>CAXWPH010000001.1:0-124790 GCA_963666055.2 Acidobacteriota bacterium
ATTCCAGGCTCTCAATTGCCGCGGCTGGCCGTACTGAGCGCGGCGTTTTGCATCGTCGCCTGCGCTGCCCCCGCATCGGAGCCGACCCCTCCCTTTCCCGAGCTCGAACCCTTCGAGCCAGGCTCGACAGTCGAAGAGACGTTGCGCTGGCAACGGGCCGTACCCACCGATACCGCCTGGTGGGACGTGGTCGGCGAGCAGCTCGCCTGGAGCCTCAAGAACGTTCATCAGCTGTTCCCTACCGTCAATATCTACCGGGACGGACCGGTTCGTGAGCTCGATTATCGACTCGACGAGAGGATTGCCAACCACCTCGTGGAGACACCCGACGGCCCGCTGCGCTTCTTGGAGTTCCTGCAGAGCGATCACACAACCACCATGGGAATGGTGATTCTGCACCGCGGCGAGATCGTCTTCGAAACCTATCCCCGGATGCAGTACTACCAGAAGCCTGCCTATTGGTCGGTCACGAAAGTGCTGGTGTCGGCGGTGATCTCGATACTCGAGGATCGCAACCTGGTGGACGTGGACCAGCCGATCGAGCGCTATGTTGCCGACTTGAAGGAGTCGCAACTGGCCGGAATCACCGTGCGCAACCTGCTCGACATGGCCTCCGGGATCGATTGCTCCGACAACTACGTCGACTTCGAGTCCTGTTATTACCGCTTCGAGGCGTCGATGGGCGATGCGTACCGTACCGAGAACAGCCCCGACAACCCGTACGACATGATGATCGACTTCGATTACGGGGCCTGGGCCGATCAAGGCACCGGCTACGACTACTCCGGCATCAACACCTTCCTGCTCAGGTGGCTGGTCGAGGAAGTCACCGGCATGCCGTTCCAGGACGCGTTCACCGGCGAGATCTGGCGCCACATCGGCGCCGAGGCCGACGCGTCGATGTTCGCGGCGCGTAACGGGATTGCTCTCGAGGTAGTGCTCGCCCGGCTACGCGACCTCGGCCGGTTCGGCTTGCTGTTCACTCCGAGCTACGGCGTGGTATCTGATCGCAAGATCATCTCCGATCGGTTCATCGACGTCATCGTCAACGGTGGTCGGCCGGAGCTGTCGGCCAACGCGCGGTTCGGGCCTCGACCGGCCGACCTGAAGCACACCGTGTACCAGTGGGATGTTTACGACAACAACGACTTTCATAAGGGCGGGTGGGCTGGGCAGGGCCTCCTGGTCAACGCCGAACGAGACTATGTGGCAGCCTACGCCAGCTACTTCAAGGATCGCCAGCACAGCGAGATGAGCCTACTGCCGGCACTACGGCAGGTGCTCGAAGGTGTCTACGGAGGGGCTCCGACGTTGCCCTAGATCTTGCAACTGCTTGGCACGGAGAGTTGTCGTACGACGCGGGCGCGATCACCCGCAGTCGGGACGACTGAAAACTCAGGGAGATCGCAGATGAGATTCCATAGCGCGGCGGCAATCGCTGTAGCGATATTGCTGATATCGCCACCAGAGGCGGCTCGCGCCGCTCAACAGACCAGTGGTGCTGACGTCGACGCGGTGATCGCGGCGATGGACGCGACCGGCGACGCTCTGCGCGCCGGCGACAACGAAGCCTTCCTGTCGATGTACACCCAAGACGTGTTCTTCATGCCGCCAGACAGCGCGCCCGCCGAGGGCAAGGATGCGATGGCGGCAACGAACAGCCTGGAAGGCCCCCTCGCCTGGACCGAGGACTACGAGGAGGTCATGGTGCACGGCGATTGGGCACACGTGGTCGGCGCCTGGACAGTCGGCGATCAGATGGCCGGCAAGGCGATCTACATTCTGGCGCGGCAGGGGGACGGATCATGGAAGATCGCGCGTGAGTTTTGGAACACCGACGCAGCTTCGGAGGACGGCCAGTGAGGCGTTACACTCATACGATCGCGTTGCTCTTGTCGCTGGCCATGGCCGCCACCGCTTGCGCCCCCGCAGATTCACCGGCCCCCGATCCGTTGCCAACCGTCGAGGACGACCGCGCCGCGATCGATGCTCTCATGGACGGCCTCGAAGCCGCCTACACGAACGGCGATATCGAGCAGCTCATGTCGGTGTATACCGAAGATCTCATATATATGGGAGCGAGCTCACCGGCGGTTCGCGGCGCAGCGGATTTCCGCCTCGCCAATGATCCGGTCGGCGCCTACAACCTGGTGATGCAGAACGACGAGGTGAAGGTGAGCGGCGACTGGGGCTACGCGCGAGGTACGTACGATGGCAACGATCAGTACCTGATGCTGGTTCGCCGAGACGCCGACGGCGAGTGGCGAATAGCACGGGAGATCTGGAACGTCGCACCGGACGAGGAATAGACGGCGAGCCGAAGAGGTCTCCTTCAGCGCGAGGTTTCCCCGCAATGCTCCGTCTGACCGCCGAGCAGCACGCGCGCTTCGCGGCGGACGGGTTCGTGATCGTCGAGGAGTTCCTCGATCCTCAAATGGTGGAGGCCGCAGTAGCTCGCTTCGCACCCCTCTTTCGCGGTGAGTTCGAGAC
The DNA here is from genome assembly GCA_963666055.2 of Acidobacteriota bacterium. Classification (GTDB taxonomy): domain Bacteria; phylum Acidobacteriota; class UBA890; order UBA890; family WLXD01; genus DASCOT01. Next base: position 2,491 of record CAXWPH010000001.1, read on the forward strand.
CGGCCTCATGCCAGACGAATGGAACTGGCGCGAGGGCCGGGATTCGGATCTCCTGACACGCCAGATTTGCAACGGCTGGAAGTCAGACCGCATGGTGGCATCGGTCGTTCTGCGCGCCGACATTGGTCGCGCCTGCGCCGAGCTCATGGGATGGCCCGGCGCACGGCTGAATCAGGACAACGTGCTTTGGAAACCCCCCGGCGCTGCGGCGCTGGGACACCATCAGGACGACAGCTACGAGAGCTGGATCGTTCCCAGGGAAATGGCCACCTGCTGGATGACCTTGGACGCCACCAGCGTCGACGGCGGTACGATCGAATACGTGCGCGGCTCGCATCGGTGGGGTCTGTCGCCACCGATCTCCCAGTTCCACGCGCCGGCGGATCACCAAGTCGAAATGCGCCGGGCGGCGGCAGCAGCCGGCGTCGAGCCCGACGTCGTGCGCATTGAGTGTGCCGCCGGATCCGGTGTCCTGCACCACGGCAGGACGTGGCATGGGTCGGCCGCCAATCGTAGCAATCGACCACGCCGATCGCTCGTGGCCCACTGCATGTCGTCGGACGCGCAGTTCCACCCCACCAACGTCAGCGCCGTCTACGGGCGCTACAAGCGCCCCGGCGAGCTATCGATGGACGAGAGCTTCTTTCCGATTCTGTGGGCGCAGGAAGGCCGCCGCACCGAGTTCCTCGAGGAATACGTCGCCGGCCTTCCTCGAGGCCGTGAGCCGGGCTACTGATCGTCGCGGAACCCTGAATATAGGGGATCCACGGGCTCACCCTTGACGTACTTGTCGAACCACAAGCCATAACGTCGTAGACGATCTGCCTCGTACGAAGGCACACCGAACCCGTGGCTCTGCCCCGGGTAGACGATCAGGCCGGTCTCGACATCGAGCACCCGCAGGGCGAGATACAGGTGCTCCGATTGGCTCAGCGGATCGCGGTAGTCCTCGCCACCGTGGATGAACAACGTCGGGGTGACGGCGTTCTTGATGTACGTTGCCGGCGACACCTTGCGGTATAGGTCGATGTTGTCCCAGGGCGCGCCGAACTCGTGGATCCACAACATGCCCCAATCGTCGCTGCCGAAGGCGCCGTAGTAGTCAGAGTCGCTGGCAGCGGAGACCGCTCCCTTGAACCGGTCGGTCTTGACGATCACGTAGTTCGTGAGAATGCCGCCGTAGCTGTACCCGCCAACCCCCATGCGGTCGGGATCGACGTAACCACGAGCGATCAACGCGTCGACGCCCGCCATTACGTCGTCGTAGTCTGGCCCGCCCCAATCGGCAAAGATGGCGCGGCTGAACTCCTCGCCGTAGCCGGTGCTGCCGCGTGGATTGACCAGCAACACGACGTAGCCGAGCGACGCCAGGTACTGGTGCGTCAGGTTGAAACCATTGGTGAACTGCCCCACGGGTCCCCCGTGAATCCACAGGATGAGTGGGTATTTCCGGGCTGGCTCGAATCCCGGCGGCTTGATGACCCAGGCGTGGACCGGCAACCCATCGGCGCTCTCGAACCACATTTCCTCGCTCGAATTGAAGTCCAGCTGAGCGAGGTGATCCGCGTTGGCCCGGCTGAGATCACGCATGGCGCTTTCCGGAACCGGTATCTGGTCGAGCGGCGCCACGTAGATCTCCGCCGGCCGATCGTTCCGCGTGTACCGCAGCACCAGCCGATCATCGCCCACCAACGCCGTCCCGACATTGCCCTCCACAACCCGGGTTACCTCGCCGTCCAGGCTTGCTTGCACGAGCGGCGTGCGCCCTTCATCGGCCAGGCTGACGTAGATCGAGCCCGAGTCCGGTGCCCAGACGGGCGCGCCTCGCGACCAGCGATCGAGATTGCCCGTGAGGTTGCGGGCGGCGCCACCCGATGAAGGAACAGCCATGACCCTCGGGGTCGGGTACATCGACCACTCGGGGTCGGCGCTGACGTAGGCAATCCACGCACCATCCGGTGAGAACACTGGCGATCCGTCACTGCCCGCGTAGTCGGTCACCCGCACCGTCCGCCCGGAGGCCACCTCCACCTTCCAGATATCGGTGTTCAAGTTGCTGTCTGGCTCAGCGGTACGGTTGGATTCGAAAGCGATCCATCGACCATCGGGCGCAAACGATGGGTTGCTGCTGTCGTAGGCGACGTCGGTGAGCCGCGTTGCCTCACCACGCTTCATCCCCAGGCTGTCGAGCGCCCGTCCCGTCGGGATGACGTGGATCTGGGTCCGGCGGTCGTCCAGATAGCCGAGCCCGTCGTATTTGTGCTTCAAGCGCGTCACCACGATGGGCACCTGCCTACCGGCGGCGTTCTCCTGCGGGCCGGCCTTCGGCGGCATCGAGACAACGGCCAGCTGCGTGCCGTCGGGGGACCAGCGATAGGAGCGCACACCGCCGTCGATTTCGGTCACCGGAAAAGCCTCGCCACCGCTCACCGGCATGACGTAGACCTGCCCACGGGCCGCAACTTCTTCGGCCATGCCCCAGGCAGACGCGCTACGGCTCGAGATAAACGAAACAAGACGCCCATCGGGTGAGAACGCCGGGGACGAAACGCTGTCTTGACCGTGGGTGAGTGGTCGTGGCTCGCCGCCGTCAAGGGCGACGCGCCACAGCCTGGTGATCTTGCTGTCGGTGGCTCGGTCGGCCTGGGTGACCACATACACCGCGCTGCGCCCGTCGGGCGATACCGCCGGGGTGCCGACCGAGCGCAGAGCGTAGTAGTCGCCCAACGACACGGTTGCCGCGTCCGGATGATGGGCACCGGCCACCCGCCCCGCTGCGGAGGCGGGTCCGATCAGGGGGATGGCGATCAGCGCCAGCAGGGCAACCAACCGACTCCCGCAACGCATTCGCTCAGTCCCCCGGAGTGTAGTTCCAGATATCACGCGTCACCCTCCAGCTACCGTCTGCCTGTCGTCGAAATACGTACACGCCCTTCCCAGTCTGCCGAATCGGCTCGCCGCCGTCGAGCGGCGTAAGTGTCCAGCGGAAAGCGTAGGCCTCGAACGCAACATCGCCGGCTAGGCTCACATCGGAGTCGGTGTATTCCAGATCGGTCTCGTAGGCAGCGAAGAACGCCTCGAGCCAGGCTCGGATGGCGTCGTGGCCGCTCACCGCCGGCTCGTCGGGCGGCATGATCACCATGTCCTCGGTGACGCTTGCCAGGAAGCCGTCGGGATCAGCGCCGATAAAGGAGGCCGCGAAACTGTTCAAGCGCGTGTCGCGGATGGCGGCGATGTCCTCCGCCTCGGACGGCCCCGTGACCACCGCTGCCTGAGGCGCCTCGGCAGGCTGGGCGCATGCGGCACTCGCCACGAATGATAGGACGATAAAGCATTTCGTGAGCCTGTCCATTCGTTGTCCTCCAGCTGAATCGATGAGCATACGCGTCGGTTAGTATCACGTGTCCGCCGCGATAGCACGAAGCGACGATGCCACGGAGCGACTCGTGTGTATTGAGAACCCCGGAGAGCGAGTCGTAAGACCGGCACCCTCCAGCAGAGCGGGCTGCTCCACCGGGCTGCTCTGTATTCTCCTGTGCACGAGCCTGCCGCTGACTGCAGGCGCGGCGACGCCGGGACACCAGGAAGCCACCATCGAGCCCGCAGCGGCGGGGCCATCGACCCCATCCTCCGCCAAGCTCATGCGGGCGGCGCGAACTGCCTCCGGCCCGGTCCTCGATGGCGTACTCGACGACGAGGTGTGGGACGCCGCCGAGGTGATCAGCGACTTCGTACAGCGCGAGCCGCAGGAGCGCGGCACCCCCTCGGAGCGTACCGAGGCGCGTATCTTGTACGACGACGAACACCTCTATATCGGTTTCGTGCTCTACGACAGCGACCCGGGGGCCATACGCGCAACGCAACTGCGCCGCGACAGCCTGCGAATCCGTCTTCCGGGCGCTCGTCGCAACGGCGGCGCCGGGTCCGACGACATCGTGAGCGTCGTGCTAGACACGTTTCACGATCACCGCAACGCCTTTCTCTTCACCGTCAACGCGCTCGGGACACGCAGCGACGCGACCATCCGAAACGAGCGCGAGATGAACCAGGATTGGGACGAGCGCTGGGAGGCGGCGGCGCAAATCACCGATCGCGGTTGGGAGGCTGAGTTGGCGATCCCCTGGTCGATCCTGCGTTACTCAGGCGACAACCCTACCTGGGGATTGGATTTCCGGCGCGAGATTCGCCGCACCAACGAGGAGATCATCTGGAGTAACTCCAGCCGCGACTATTCCTTCATCGCCGTCTCGCAGGCAGGCGAGCTCCAGGGACTTACCGGCCTGACGCTCACCGAGCGATTCCGCCTACGGCCATACGTAACCGGCGCCGCCAGCTCGTTGGAGCAACGTGACGATCCGATCTCCAAGCGCACCACAGAACTCGGTATCGAGGACCTGAAGATCAAGCTGACGTCGAATCTGACATCACAGTTCACCTACAACACCGACTTCGCTCAAGTGGAGGTCGACGAGCAGCGCGTCAACCTCACGCGCTTCTCGCTTTTCTTCCCCGAGAAGCGGGAGTTCTTTCTCGAGGCGGCCAACAACTTCACCTTCGGCAACACCTCGGGTCGATTCGGTTTACCGCCGCCCACGCGCCTCTACTTTTCGCGCCGCATCGGGCTGGCCGACGATGGAACACCGCTGCCGATCGACTTCGGAGGGAAGCTGACCGGCAAAATGGGCCGCGGCAATCTGGGACTACAGCACGTACGGACTGGCGACTCGCCGCTTGGCCCCGGTCGCGCCTACACGGCGCTACGCTGGCGCCAGGATATCCTGGCGCGTTCCAGCGTCGGCGCTTACTTCTCCAACGTGGAGGGGGCGGCGGGCGACTTCAACCGTATCTTCGGCGTCGATGCCAATCTCATTCTCTACGACCACCTCAATATCTCCGGTTTCGCGGCGCAATCGCAGGACGACGAGGTTGACGGCGACGCCTGGATCGGTGAGGTCCGCGCCATCTGGCAGACGGATTTGTGGGAGGCGGAAGCGCAAATCGTCCAGATCGACGAGGACTTTCGCACCGAGCTGGGCTTCATACCACGTACGGACATCGTCAAGAGAACGGTTGCTGGCCGTTGGAAGCCGCGTCCCGCCGCGCGCTGGCTCCGTCAGATCGATATCAACGGCTTCCTCGATCACACCATCAACCACGCCGGTGAGCGCGTAGCCCGACAGAGCGGCGTGTTCATGCGGTTCGCTATGGAGTCGGGGGATTCGTTCACCGCTGGTGTCCGCACCAACTTCGATCGCCTGGAGGCGCCGTTCGAGGTCAGCCCTGACGTCATCGTTCCGGCCGACGACTACGAGTTCATCGAATGGTCCGTCGGATACCAGACCTATCCGGGCAGAAAGCTCAGTGGTGGGTTCTCCATACTGTCGGGCGGGTTCTTCGACGGTATGCTGACGCGCGTGAGTCCGCGGGCCACGCTGCGCCTCAACGAGAGCGTCAGCCTGCGGCCGAGCTACAGCTTCAATTACGTCAAGCTCCCGGGTGGCACATTCTCGGTCCACCTGGCGCGCCTGCGCGCGGAGGTGTCATTCTCCGAGCGATGGCTGACCGACGCCCTGGTGCAGTACAGCAGCTCCGACGAGGATTTCTCGGTGTTCGCGCGCTTGCGCTATCTCTACCGTCCCGGGGACAACTTCTACCTCGTCTACCGACAGAATCGTTCGTTCGTCGGCGAGTTCTCCGGTCTCGACGATCGCTCCCTTACGGCGAAGATGACTTACACATTCCAGTGGTAACCCCTCGAGGAGCGCCATCGATTCTGTGGCGTCGTCGAGGATGGAATGCGTCCCGGAATCGGCGCCTGATGACGCTGGCCCATTTCTGTGGTTTGCTGCAACGTAATGATCAATGCCAGCGACCGGGTTGAATGACAGGAGTCAGCCGGATGAGCGACCAACTAAGAGAAACCGAAGGGCTGTACCGCACGGTGCCGTTCGTAGCCACTGCGGAGAAGCAGGAGGGCGGCTGGCATCCGACCTACAAGCTAGCTAGCGGTATGGGCGGACAACCGGCAGGCGAGCTTCAGGAGAGCGCCGAGGCAGCGCTCGTGGAAGCCACCATCGCCGCGGTTCAGAGGGTTCGATTGATCTTCGACGATCGCCCTGAGCCCGACACCGTGAACATCCAGGAGACCAGTATCCACGACGCCGTGCAGGAGCGTCTCGACGCCCTCGAGGAAGCCTGACTGACCGTCGCCGGAGGTGGCCGGATCCCGGCTAGGCGCTATCGGGATCATTATTCTCGGCGCGCTCGCCACCACCAAGCCGGTGCTTCTGGCGGTCGATGAGCACTGCGGCCACAATGATCGTTCCGATCATGATTTCCTGGACGTAGTGCGGCACTCCCAGCATGTTGCTGCCGTTGCGCAGCACCGCCATGATCAGCGCGCCGGCGACCGATCCCATGGCGCTCCCCTCGCCGCCGCCTAACGACCCGCCGCCGATCACCACCGCGGCAATGACGTCGAGCTCCAGCCCGGCGGCGGAAGTAGGATCACCCACCGTGAGGTAGGCGCACTGCATTACGGCCGCAACGCCGGTAAAGGCTCCGCACAAGGCGTAGATCTGGATCTTCATGCGCTCCACCCGCACGCCGCACAGTCGCGCCGTGCGCTCGCTCGAGCCGATCGCGAAGACATAGCGCCCGAACCCGGAGCGCGTCAGGATGACAGTCGAGATTCCGAGCAGTGCAGCAGCCACCCAGACGCCGGGTGCGAAGATCAACCAGGCGGGGCGCGGATCGACCAGCATCAAGTCGTTGAGCCAGTTGCCGGGGATCGACAGCGTCCCCTCGCGGGCGAGCCTTTTGGCCACGCCACGGGCGATCTGCATCATGCCCAGGGTGACGATGAACGGGATCACGTTGAACCGCGTAATGAGCACGCCGCTGACCGTGCCCACCGCCACGCACGCCGCCACTCCAGCCAGGGCGGCCAGCAACGGCCCGGTGAACCCCGGACCGATGGCGTTGATCACGATCCCGGTCACCACCGTTCCCAAAGCGATTTGCGAGCCGACGCTGAGGTCGATGCCCTTGGAAACGATGACGAACGTCATGCCGAGCGCCGCGATCCCGACAATGACGCTCTGGGTGAGGATCGTCTTGAGGTTGTACAGAGACTGGAATGCCGGAGGAGTGATCAAGGCGAGAAATGTCACCACCGCGGCCAGCCCGATAAACGGTCCGAGCGCCGCCAGGCGCCGGCGCGAGATCGCCATCACGCCGTGCTCGGCCCGACGCTTCGCAAGGGCGGGCCACCGATTCCGGAGGTGGCGAACTGCATCACCTCCTCCGGCGTCCATTCTTCGACTGGGCGTGGTTCGCAGATCGCCCCCCGGTGAACGACAGCTAGCGTGTCGCACACGCCGAACAACTCGGGCAGGTACGAGCTGGTCATGAGGATCGCCTTCCCAGATTCGGCGAGCCCGTGCATGAGCCGATAGATGTGAGCCTTGGTGGCGATGTCGATGCCGCGAGTAGGCTCGTCCATTAGCAGCACGTCACCGTTCCGATGTAGTAGGCGGGCCAGGCAAACGCGCTGTTGGTTGCCGCCTGATAACGTCGCGACCGGCGCATCGGGGGTATGCGCCTTGATGCCCAGCCGCCGAACCCAATCGACGGCGCTGTCGCGCTCGCGCTGCCGGTCCAGCAGTCCCCATCTACTGTAGCGACGTAGCCCGGACAGTGTGATGTTGGCCGAGATCGACAAGCTGAGAGCCAAGCCTTCACCCTGCCGGTCCTCGCTGAGCATGTCCACACCCTGCTGCAGCGCGCTGGCCGGGGTGAGCTGGCGGACCCGTAACTCGGGCTTGCCGGCGATCGTCAGTCGTCCGCTCACCGCAGGGTTCAGCCCGAACAGCGACCGCAACGTCTCGCTACGGCCGGCGCCGACGAGGCCTGCCAACCCCAGGATCTCACCGCGACGGAGGTTGATATTGACCCCGGTGGGCTTCCCCTCACGCCCATTCAGATCGCGGACTCGAAGGCAGACTTCGCCAAGCCGGCGGTGCGACTGCGGATACAGCTCCCCGACGTCTCGACCCACCATGTGGCGGATCAGCTCGCCGTCGGTAACGGCGTCAACCGAACCATTGGCGACCGCGCGACCGTCGCGTAGGACCGCGAACCGATCACAGAGGCGTCGAACCTCCTCGAGGAAATGGCTGACGAATATGAAGGCGACGCCGCGGTCTCGAAGCCGCCCCACAACCCGGAAGAGGCGGCGCGCATCCTTTGCCGAGAGGGAGCTGGTAGGTTCGTCCATCACCACGATGCGAGCGTCGGCAAATAGTGCTCGCGCGATCTCGACGATCTGCTGCCGACCGATGCTGAGATCTCCGGCGGCTGCGCCGGGGTCGATGTCGGCGTGTTCCAGCATTCCCAGCACCTCGCGGACGCGGCCGTACTGCGAGCGCAGCACCCCAAGACGACGCACCTCCCTTCCGAGGGTGATATTCGCCTCGACGCTCAGGTGTGGAGCGAGGCTCAGCTCCTGGTAGATCACCGCGATACCGACGCGTAGTCCCTGCAGCGGAGACGATGGCGCGTACGGTTGGTCAGCCAGGTGCATGCTGCCGCGATCGGGTCGATATACACCGGCGAGCACGTTCATCAAGGTGCTCTTACCGGCACCGTTCTCGCCTATCAGACCGAGAACTTCCCCCCGATCCAGGCGCAGAGACACTCCGCGCAGGGCGCGCACCGGCCCGAACGACTTTTCGATTCCTTCGAGCTCGAGGAGTGGCTCAGCCAAGACGCGTCCAGATCCCCTGACCGAGCTCCGATTCTGTGATCACTCGCCGAGCCAGGTTTCCAAATCGGGTGACAGCAGCTGGCGCGCCACCGGCTCACCCATGTTGTCTGGGGTGATCATCATCAGGCGGGTCTCCACATACGTATCGTGCTCGATCCCCCGAGCCGCAGCTGCGGCCGCCTTGACGCCCAGATACCCCATCGCAAAGGGATCCTGGACCGCAAGCCCGTGAATCGTTCCGGCGGCGAGGGCCGCGACCAGGGTCTCGTTCGCATCGAAGCCGACCAGACGCGTGGTGCCGGCACGGCCCGCGGTTTGCAGGGCCCGCAGCATCCCCTGCGTGGAGGTCTCGTTGACCGCGAAGACTCCGTCCACATCGGGAAACCGATTGAGCAGGTTCTGCGAGGCTTGTAGGGCGGTTTCCAGCGTCGCGCCGGCCCGTTGATTGTCACTCACTACCTCGATATCGGCGAATTCGCCAATAGCGTCGAGGAACCCGTGTTCCCGAGCCGTAGTGCTCGCATGCCCCTCCATGAAGCGCAGCATGAGCACCGTGCCACGCCCGCCGATGACCTCGGCCAGCCGGCGGCCACAACTCCGCCCGCCTTCATAGTTGTTGGTGGCAATGAAGGCTGCCTGTACAGTCGAATCTAGGCCTGAATCGATAATCACCACCGGGATATCGCGACCCGCGGCCGCCTCGATCGGTCCCACCAAGCTGCGGGAATCCAGCGGTGCCAGAACGATGGCATCAACCCCGCGGCTGACGAAGTTCTGCACCACCTGGATCTGCATCTGGCGGTCATCCTCGCGCACTGGGCCCTGCCAAAGCACGTCGACGTTGGCCTCGATCCCGCCCTTGATCGCACCGGCATGAATGCTCTTCCAAAACTGGTGGGTAGAACCCTTGGGAACGACAGCGATCTGCAGTCGCCGGTCGGCCCCCTCGGTGTCCGGCCTGGCGCACGCGCCACATACCAGCGTGACAGCGCCGAGCCAGGTGAGCAGCGCTGTCGCGGGTGATCGTTTGACGGCGCGGATCGAGCCTCTGCCAGGGTGGTTCCCCTGACGCCTGCGGGGCGGTGCCAGCACCATTACGGCTCGGTGGGCGGTATCGTGATCACGCCGACGCCATCCTCGAATCGAACCTCGGTCCCGAATGGCCTCGACAGGCGCGCCAGATCATCGATGATCTTCTGGCCAAGCTCAGGGTCCGCCAGCATCGGCCGTCCACGACGTGATCGCGGCGTGTCGTAGCCCAAGGTCACCGGCAGCAGCCGGATCTCCCTCAGAATACCCGCCTCGAATCTCGGCAGAGCTACGACGGTCTCCCAGAACCAGGCGTCGAGGGTGAAATAGCCTCCTTGCGTACGCTGACGGTAGTCGTAATAGTCGACCGTTCTGCTATCGGTGGACAGGTCGACGCCGCGATATTCGGCCGACGGCCGGTAGCGCACGGTCTCGTTCTCGAAGAAGAAATTGCCCAAGCTGTAGAAGATGGGACGCCCCTTGTAGATCTCGATACCCCGCAGCACATGCGGGCCCGTGCCGACGAAGACGTCGGCACCCGCGTCGATCGCGGCTTGCGCATACTCGACCAGGAAGTCCGCTGGCAGCTCGCGCCGACCGCCGCTCTCGTGCGTATGTGTGGCCACGATCACCCAGTCGGACTGTCGATCGGCGGCATCGATGCTGGCGAGGATGCGTTGCAGATCCACCGGGTCGGCGGTCGTCGATACCCCGGCTTCGTCGCCCAGCACGAAGGACTCACCGGCAAACTCGATACCCACGGCGTCGTCTTCGACCCTCTGTCCCAGGCTTCGGGCGATCTTCTGCAGCGCCGCGAACTCCACCGGCGGTAATGTGGTCGTACGGTGGTAGCGGATCGGGTTGAGCCCCGGGGTTGCCCGGATGTCGGGACGCTGTGGCCGTGCCGGGTGAAATGTGTCGAAGCTCGACGCGGTCGAGATCAACGCCACGCGCCCGTTTCCTGTCTGCACATATACGGCTTCGTCGGCGAGCGCGAGATTCTCCCCCACCCCGGCATGCGCGACTCCGGCTTCGTCGAGTGCACGGCTGGTGGCACGCATGCCATCCCAGCCATAGTCGAGCGCATGGTTGTTCGCTCTGCTGACGGCATCGAAGCCCGCCCACGCCAGCTCCTGGGCGATGCCCGGGTCGGCAAACATGTAGCTTTCCCGATCCGACACCATCGGCGTCAGCTTCTCGACTGTCTGTAGCGCGATCTCGAGGTTGGTGAAGGCGAGGTCGGCTGCACGTATGGCGTCGACCATCGCGATGAACTCAGGCTCGATGTATGCAGACATCGGACGGCTGATGATGGAGTCGCCGGTAAGCGCGAAGGTGATGTTGCCTTTTGCCGCCTCGTAGGGGGTCTGGCCATGCGCAAGCATGGCGGGGAGCATCAGGGCCACCACGGAACCGCGCTTCACCCCAGCTCTCACGGATGACCGGCGGCGCTTCCCGCCGCCCGTAGCCTGGTGTTTCGCGAACATCGGTACCTCCGTTGGCTCTCAGTCGCACCGGTTGCCGAGGTTGAAGCTGCTCGTGCGGCGCGCGTTTGCGCAGGATACCATCGCGTCACCCCCTCGAGTCAGGAGCACAAATGCCCGAGAACCGCCTCCTAGATCGCTCCGCCTATTACCTGGCCCGGGAGCTCGGGGCGTAGCTGTGGAGCCGAAGACGCTCGTCGGTGGCCTGGTTCTTGTCGCCTTGTGGCTTGGCGAGACTTGGGTACCGTTCTATGCGCAGTTTCGTGGCGATCGAACCGAGCGTGTCCGGCACGACGTCCGCAATCTCTTCATCGGTGTTGTCAACTCCGTCATCGTTGCCGTGGCGTTTTCCGGGCTGGCCGTCATCGCCGAGGTCTGGGGCAGCGCCAACGGCTATGGGCTGCTGCGTATCTACGAGCTCCCGGGGTGGGCAACCGGCCTGGTGGCCATCACCCTGTTCGATTTCTGGATGTACCTGTGGCACCGCGGCAACCACGCCATCCCGGTCCTCTGGCGGTTCCACCGGATGCACCACGCCGACCCGTACATGGACGCCACCACCGGAGTGCGATTCCATACGGTCGAGCTCGTCCTGTCGTTCTTTACGAAGATCGCCATGATGCAGCTCATCGGGATGTCGATCTGGCATCTGGCGCTCTATGAAGCGATCGTCCTGCCGGTCGTGCTGGTGCACCATTCCAACGTGGCGCTGCCGAGGTGGATCGATCGCGGGCTGCTGTTCCTGATCGTCACCCCGGCGATGCACCGAGTTCATCACAGCCGACTGCGGGCCGAGACAGACTCCAACTACGGGTCGCTATTCCCCTACTGGGACTACGCACTGCGCAGCCTGCGCCTGCGCGAAGACGTCCACGCCGTGCATATCGGCCTGGACGGTTTTGACGCGGACGATTACCAGACCCTCCCGGGGATGATTCTCCGCACGCCGAAGTCGTCGGTCCGATCGAACGCCGGAAGCAAGCACTCCTAGCAGGCCGATGCGCTTCACCGCAGCGGGGTGGCCGGCGCAGTCCCTAGCCGTAGCTTCGACGCAGCCCCGCGGGGATGACGAATCGGTCGGCCAGCTCGAAGCAAGCATGGATCACCAGCGCCATCACGGCTGCCGGCACGGCACCGGCGAGGATTGTCGGGATGTCGTTGAGGGCCAATCCCCGAACGATCAAGGTTCCGTAGCCGCCGCCGCCAATGAAGGCTGCCAGCGTCGCCGTCCCTACGGTGAGGACTGCCGAAGTCTTGATCCCCGCCATAATGTTCAGCGACGCAAGCGGAAGCTCGATGCGAGTCAATCGCTGCCACTGGCTGAGCCCGAGTACGCCGGCGATCTCCATTAGCTGACGGTCGAGGCCGATGAGGCCCGTGTAGGTGCTCCTCACGATCGGCAGCAGCGCATACAGAAACAGCGCCACAAGCGACGGAAGTCGTCCGATGCCGAACAACGGGATCATGAAGCACAGCAGCGCCAGCGAGGGAATCGTTTGCAGGATGCCAACTGATACCAACGTCGTCTGACCGAGACGGCGAAACCGGGCGGCCACGATGCCTAGCGGGATGCTTACCAGGGTCGCCAGGCTGAGGGCGAAGACCACGAGGAAGGCGTGGTCGAGCGTCAGCCCGAGGATCTCGTCTCGAATCGAGACGCCGCCCCGCGTCGCGGGTTGTCCGTTCGACAGGAACGCTGCGGCGACCTCACGCGGCGCCTGTCCCTCGAGATCTGCGAGAGCGTTCAAAGCCGACATCTCCGCATCGTCAAATCGGCCTACGAGGAGCTCGTTGAGCCGTTCCCAAGTGCGCGGGTAGCGGTCGATGAAGTCCTCCCGCACCAGCATCACGGCTTCGTACTTGGCAAAGAACTCCAGATCATCGACCAGAACGCGGAGATCGAATCGATCGATCTTGCCGTCAGTCGAGTAGATGTCGATAACATCGACGTCGCCGCGCGACACCGCCTCGTAGCTCAGGGAGTGCTCGATCACTCGAACTTCCGCAAAGCGAAGGTCATAGCGCTGCTGCAGTCCCGGCCATCCGTCGACGCGGTCGATATACCCAGCGCTGAACGCCGCTTCCATCTCCGGGTGGTGCTTCAGGTCGGTGATCGTGCGCAATCCGAGACGCTCTCCGACGTCCTCGCGCACAGCCAGGGCGTAGGTATTCTCGAAGCCCAATGGATCGCTCACCGTCAAACCCAAGCGCCGCAGCCGCCGGCGAAGCTCTACCACGCCGATCGCCGACGAGTCCTTCAGCAGCGCGTAGCTCAGCGTGCCGGTGTACTCCGGGTAAATGTCGATCTCGCCGGTCGAGATGGCTCGGAATGCGATCGCCGCAGCACCGAGACCCATCTTGCGCTCGACCTCTGCTTCGCCGGCACCCTCCACGATTGCCGCGATCAGCTCCCCGAGAATGAAGCTCTCGGTGAACGACTTGGACCCGACACGGATTACCCGTGCATCAGGCGAAGACGCGGTAGCGCATGCAGCGCCCGACAACAGCAGCAAGGCCGCCGTCCCGACGCCCGCAGAGACCCCCCGGATCACCCTCGAGGCGCGCTTCGAAGCTTGGCGGCACATGGCTCAGAAGTAACTCTTCATATCAGGAGGCGGTTTCTGGGCCTGAAAGAACGCTCTCACGAAGTCACTTGCGGGCTGCGTCACGAGGTCACGAAACGTCCCCTGTTGGACCAATCGGCCTTCGGTCATCAGGCTGACGGTTTGCCCGAGCATCGCTGCCTCTCGAATGTCATGGGTAACGAGGATCACCGTCTTGCCCAGGGCGCGAAAAATCTCCCGCAGCTGCACTTGCAACCCGTCGCGCACCAGCGGATCCAGAGAACCCAGAGGCTCATCCAGAAGCAGAATCGGTGGATCCAGCAGCAGCGCTCGCATCAAGCCGACCCGTTGTCGCTGCCCACCGCTGAGCTCGTGTGGATACTTCTGCATGATCGGCGCATCAAACCCGACAAGCGCCATCAGCTCGTCAATACGCTGGGCCGTGCGATCGACCGACCACCCCCGCGCCTCGGCGGCGAGCGACACATTACTTCGCGCGCTGAGGTGCGGGTACAGGCCCCCCTCCTGCACGACGTAACCCATCGTCGCGAGAAGCTCCTTCCTGCTGGCCGCTTCCATGGCCCTGCCATCGACGCGAACGGAGCCACTGTCGGGTGCTATCGACCCGAGGATGAGCCTGAGAAGGGTTGATTTTCCACATCCGCTCGAGCCCAAAAGGACGTGCGTCTGTCCGCGGCTGAACTCGCACGAGAGATTCTCGATCGCGACCACCGCGTCGAAGTGCTTGGTGACGCGGTCGAGAATGATCATTCGATCAACAGGACGCGTCGGCTCGTCGATCGAATACGACGCCCGAGCGTCCTTCTTGCACCGCGTCCCAGATCGCCTGATAGAGCCTCATGGTCTCGACTGCATCTGCGATACTTCCTATCGGCTCGCGGCCCTCGCGGATGGCTCTGACCCACTCGACCAGGCACGGACCATCCCCGGTGAGCTCGCCACTGCGCTCATCGCTCCAGTTCTCGGTGAAGGTGTTCCGCTCCTGTGCGTAGTGCTTGATCGACCAGAGGTCGTCCAGGACGAGGTACTCGCTCTTTCCGGTGATCTCGATGCGATCGTAGTTACGCCACCAGAGCCGCTGGCTGTTCAGCTGCAGAGTGCCCACGGCGCCGCTGACGAACTCCAAGGCGACCGCCAGCGCAACACCGCTTCCGTCCTGTTGGTGGAACAACGATAACTGTTGGATCTCACCGCCGAGGAACCGGGCAATATCCAGATAGTGAGGCGCGAAATCGAGGATGTAGGCATGAACCGAATCGTCGTAGTCACGACCACGGGCCTCATCAAAGATCCCGCTGCAGAAGGAGCCGAAGAACTGGGTCATCGCTCCAAATGACTCCGCGGCCATGATCTCGCGGGCCTTGGTCACGCCGAAGCAGAAGCGGCGCTGGAAGTTCACCATCAAAATCCTTCCGGCGCGACTTGCCGCCTCCCCCAGCTCTTGCGTGGCGTCGAGTGAGGCCGCTGGCGGCTTGGGGATGAAGACGTGATAGCCGGCCTCTAGGGCCTCCAGTACGATGCGCTGCCGCGGCCGCGGATGCATTTGCACGATCACCGCCTCGAGGTCTTCCGTCTCCCACATCTTCCGGTAGTCGGTGTACCAGCGCCCGGGCCCGAACTTCCCGGCGGTATCGCGGGCCAGGTCTTCATCACGATCACAGACTGCCTGCAGATGGATCGGTGCGAAGTGCAACGACGGATACACCTGCCACGTCGCCATGGCGCCAGCACCGACGAAACCAACCCGCAGAGGCTCCAGCCCCAACGCTACTCGGCCGACTCGGGCAGGGAGAAGGCGATCCACTCGGCCGGATCGTCGTTGCTGCCGACGGCGACGACGATGTACTGACGTCCCTGGTGCATATAGGTGATCGGCGCTCCGGTAACGCCCGCTGACAGCTCGGTCTCCCAGAGCTGCGTGCCATCGGCCTTGTCGTAGGCGCGGAATTTGTTGCCGTTGACTTGGATGCCGAGTATCGCGTCGCTGCTCTCACCGAGAAACAGCAGGGTCTTGGTGAGCATCGGTGCCGGACGACCAAGCATTCCCAGCGGCGGAAGGTCGAGACCCTCGAGCAGCGGATGGTCGAGCGGGCCGTCACCGTTGGCCGCCATCCAGACCTTCTCGCCGCGGTTCATATCGTAGGCGGTGATGCGTCCGTACGGTGGCTTGAAGATCGGTAGCCCGTCGAGGGTCGGGACTCCCGGACCCTCGCCCCACTCGTAAGCGAGCGTCGCCTCCGGATCGGACGGCTCGGAGAGCGGATAGACGTTCGGCATGGTGTGCGAGACGGCGTAGTAGAAGCCGGTCTCCGGGTCGAACGCACCGGTGTTCCAGTTGCCCGACCCCCAGCCGCCGGGGAAGATCAAGGTGCCCTGTTTACTTCCAGGGTCACCGCCAACGACCGACGGCGGCGTGAACATGGGCCCCAGTATGAGGGGCTCGATGAGCTCCAGAGCGCGTGCCCGCAGCTCCGGGGTGAAGTCGATCAGGTCGTCTTCGCTGAACCCCTGCATATCGAACGGCGGTGGCTTGGTGGGGAAGGGCTGCGTCGGCGACAGCTGCTCGCCGGGCACCTCCGACTGCGGCACGGGGCGCTCCTCGATCGGCCACACCGGCTCCCCTGTCTGGCGATCGAATACATAGAGAAACCCCGTCTTGCTGGGCTGCATCACCGCCTTGATTCGCTTGCCCTCCACGGTGATCTCGCCAAGCGTCGCCGGGCCTACGGTGTCGTACTCCCAGACGTCGTGATGCACCATCTGGAAGTGCCAGACGCGCTTACCGGTCTTGGCATCGAGCGCCACGAGGCTGTTGGAGAACAGGTTGTCGCCCGGTCGATGTCCGCCGTAGTAGGCCGCCGTCGGCGCCGTCAGAGGCACGTAGACGTAGCCGAGCTCCTCATCCGCCGTGGCGCAGCACCAGGACCCCAAGTCGCCCGAGTACTTCCAGGAATCGTCTCCCCAGGTGTCGTTGCCGAATTGCCCGGGCTTCGGAACCACATTGAAGGTCCACAGCAACTCGCCGGTGCGCACCGAATATCCGCGTACATCCTCGGGCACCGCTTCCTTGCGGTTTCCACCGTCGCCGGCGCCGCCCGTGATCCCGGCTATGACGATCACGTCGCCAACGACGATCGGGCCCGCCGACCAGCGGTAGTTGCCGGCCCGCTGGTGGGCAATGTTGAGGTTGAGCCGGCCCCGATCGCCGAAATCGGCAAACGGCTCGCCGGTCCTTGCGCTGAGCGCGTAGAGGTAGTCGTTGCGCACCAGGAGCAGCCGTCGATCCGACCCCTCGCCCCAGGTATCGATACCGCGCGGGCTTCTGCCCCTGGCCTCGCTCAAGGTCGGCGCAAATGGCTGCTGTTCCCAAATCGTCTCGCCGGTTCCGGGGTCGAGGGCACGCAGTAGCCCGACGCCGTTCGGCGCCAGCAACATGCCGTCGACCATGATCGGCGTCGACCTGAAATAGCCCGGAATCCGCACCTCGGGGTAGGCGTCCTCGAACGCCGGGTCTACGGCCGGGCGACGCCAGGCAACCCGCAGGTCGGCAATGTTGTCGCGATTGATCTGCGCCAGCGGCGAGTAGCGTGTAAACGCCTTGTCGCCGCCGAAGTAGGGCCACTCGCCGGGCGCCCGTTCACCCTGGGCGTGCGAGGCGATCGGCCCGCCCCCGACCATCATCAGGAGCACGCCACCGCTTATCAACCGTTGCAAACTGGACACCGCAGTCTCCTTGATCGCACGAGCAAGAAGCCCGCAGCTCAGTTTCGCGCTATTCCTCCGGCTCGGGCACTATCTGGAAATGAAGGTGGACGATCGTCCAGCTGCCATCGCGCTTCACCAGCGTCGGCGACATCTGGTAGGTCACCGTCGGCACTGCCTCGCCCGGATTGGCCCGGCTCACCGACAGTATGTACGAGGCGACTGCCAGATCACCGCCCGGAGCCACGGCAATCTGCATGTCAGAGTTCTCCGCCGACGACAGACCACCGGTGGATTCGATGTACTCCGTCCAGTAGGCCAGATACTTGGCCTTGTCCCAGCGGCCCGACGGGCCCCACCAGGTCAAGTCGGGTGCGTAGAGGGCAAAGTAGCCCTCGATGTCATTGGCTCCATACGTTTCGGTCAGTTGCGCGACGGCATCTGCTACCTCAGCCTCGAGTGCCGCGCCGTCCTGGGCGCTCGCGCCCGCCACGCCGATCGCCGGCAGGGCAACAACCGCCAAGGCCAAAGCAAGCCTCACGATCTTTCGCATCTCGTCGATCTCCTCGCTGGACGTTAGTTGGCGTCGGTGACGGGGTTGTAGTGGAAATGCGCGATGCTCCACTCCCCGTCGCGCTTGAACCAAGTCGCCGACATCTGGTAGGTGGCGTCTACCCTTTCGGGATCGTCCGTGATGCGCTTCACCTTGAGCAGATAGGAGGTCACCGCGCCGTCACCGGCGGGCGATGTGTGGATCTGTAGATCGCTGATGTTGGCCTCGGTGAGACCGCCGCCGCCGTCGACAACGCCGCTCCACAGCTCGTGGTAACCGTCGCGCGTCTGGCGTCGGCCGGGCCACCACTGGGTCCCATCCGCCGCGAAGGCGCCGATATACCCCTCCACGTCGTTAGAGCCATACGCGCTGACGAACTCCATCACCCGCTCGCGCACCTCGTCCTCGACGGTCGGCATCGGCTCTTCTGCCACTGGCTCAGGCGCCGGCTCCGAGCCGCCGCAGGCAGCGACGAAAAACGCCGCGACGATAAGCCAATGGAGGTTCCTTCCTCTGAGAACCCGTCGCATGCTGCACCTCCTCGAAAGTCTGATGTTGTTGAAAGTCTCGCTGAGTGCCGTACAGGGTTGTCAATCTGGCCCGAGAAGTCCAGCGCCCAGGGCAAGAAGTTCCCGGTTACATCCACGCTACCCTGTAAAGGGCAGAGCCCATCCGCGAATCTCGCACCGGAACATCGACTCGAGGAACGACACCGTGAATTGGAGGATCAACGCGAACGACAAGCGGCTCGGCATGGACCGGCGGATCACCCGCCGAGACCTCCTCAATGGCTCCGCGGTGGCCATAGGTGCCTCGCTCGCCGGGCGCGAAGCAGCCGGCCAGCCCGATGGCCGCGTTCGATCTGCGTCGCAGCGACCGGAGGACTACTACCCGCCCAAGCTCACCGGAATGCGCGGCAGTCACGAAGGCTCGTTCGAGGTGGCGCACGAGATGCGCTACGGCAAGACCTGGGACAACGCCGAGGAGTCCGGGGAGCACTACGACCTGGTCGTCGTTGGCGCCGGGCTCAGCGGGCTCGCCGCGGCCCACTACTTCCGCAAGGCGCTCCCCGAAGCCAAGGTCCTGATCCTCGACAACCACGATGACTTCGGCGGACATGCCAAGCGCATCGAGTTCACCGTTGGCGATCGACAGCTCATCGGCTACGGCGGCACGCAGTTCATCACCGGCTACTACCCGGACGCGGGTAAGCAGCTGCTCGAGGACATCGGGGTAAGCGCCGAGCGCTTCCCTGGCGGCTCGGCGAACGATCTGTACAGCGAGCTGGGGCTTCGCGGCGGGGTGTTTTTCGACCGCGAGAGCTTTGGCGTCGACCGCCTGGTCGTAGGCGAGCCACGCCGTGCGCGGGGACCACAAGCGCGGCGGCGGTGGACGGAATTCCTTGGGCAGACGCCGCTGTCAGAAGCGGCCAAGGCGGGCATTCTGAAGCTCTACACCGAGGAGCGCGACTATCTGCCGGGACTCACCGACGACGAGAAGATCGCCCGACTGCGGAGGATGAGCTATCAGAGCTACATCCTCGACGTCGTCGGTGTGCACCAGGATGTCATTCCCTATCTGCTGCGCCGCGGTGATCCGAACGGCGCCGCCGGCATCGACTCGTACAGCGCCTGGGGCGCCTTACGGAGCGGCTCGTTTCCCGGCTTTGGCGGTCTCGGCCTCGAGCGACCCGCTCGTAATGCCGCGCCTGGCGACAACCCTTTCCAGGGTATCCACTTTCCCGATGGGAACGCCGGTATCGCCCGCCTGATCGTCCGCTGGCTCATCCCGGCGGCGCTGCCGGGAGGGACGATGGAGGACTCCGTGACTACACCGATTCGCTACTCCGAGCTCGACAAAGCCGGCAACCCGGTGCGGATCCGGCTTAGCAGCACGGTGGTAGGAGCGCGGCACGCCGGCGATCGGCGCAGCGCGAGGGAGGTCTCGGTGACCTATGTACAGAACGGACGCGCCCTTCGCGTACGTGCCGGCAGCTGCGTCATGGCTTGCTACAACGCCATGATTCCGTATCTGTGCCCGGAGATCCCCGCAGACCAGCAGGCAGCGCTGAAGATGGCGGTGCGCAAGCCTTACGTCTACACGCAGGTGGCGATCAACAACTGGACCTCGTTCGCGAACCTGGGCGTCGGCGCCATTCACAGCCCAGGAGCGTTCCACAAGACCATCGATCTCGACTGGGGAGTCAACGTCGGCGACTACCGTCACTCGGCCTCGCCTGACGAGCCGATTCTGCTGTGGTTGGAACGCATTCCGATCCGACCGGGCCTGTCGGCAAGGGATCAGTTCCGCGCCGGCCGCGAGGAGCTGCTGGCAACGTCGTTCGAGACCTTCGAGCGCAACATCCGCGATCAGCTAGGCCGCGCCCTCGGCGAAGGAGGCTTCGATCCGGCTCGCGACATCGCCGGAATCACGGTGAATCGCTGGCCACACGGCTACGCAAGCGGCGGCAACGACCTCTACGACCCCGACTGGAGTTACGACGAGGCGCCCTGGGTGGTCGGCCGACAACGCTTCGGACGGATCACCATCGCTAACTCGGACGCGGCAGCGATCTCGTTGACGCAGGCGGCATTCGAGCAGGCCCACCGAGCCGTTCAGGAGCTTCTAACCGACGTGATTCGACCCGAGTTTCAGTACCCGTGGGCGGAGCGCACCTGAGGCGAGGGAGGTGCACCGATCGCCGAGGGCAAAAAGGGTGAGGAGAGCTCGTCCATTGCTGGTGCCTCCCTGTGCACCTACAATCCGATGGGAAACTGCAGTTTTCTTGAACATGAAGTGCGCTTACAACGCGGGGCGGGCGGAAGCGCTGGCGTGCACGTAGATTTTCACGGCCCAGCTCAACACCACGTTCCGATCGGTGAAGGAGTAGTGAGATGAGCAAGAAGGACGACGAGAACGGCGGCCGGCGCGTAAGCCGCCGGACCTTCGCAAAGGGCTCGGTCGCCGCTGGCACCGCGGCGGTGGCCCTTCCCAAGTCGCTGTTCGGCGCCACTCCGGCGACGACAGCCGCGACGACTAAGACCCATGGCCGTGCAGCGCGCGTCGAGATGCGCACCGAAACCGCCGCCTACGGTGGCAGCGGTGCGACTCCGCTGACGGCGCCGGTCGCCAAGAAGCCCAGCGTCAATGGCTGGACAGAGGGCCTGACCATTCCCCACGAGTACTACACGGAGCCGCAGCACTTCGACGCCGACGAGGCGTTCGTGGGCGAGAACTTCTGGCAGTACACCGATCAGGCGAGCCGTATTCCGAATCCCGGCGATTTCTACGTGTTCGAGTTCGGGCGCTCCGAATCTATTCTGATCGTCCGCGGACAGGACAACGAGATAAGAGGCTTCTACAACGTCTGCCGCCACCGCGGCTCGCGACTGTGCCGCCACGACGCGGATGCCAAACCGAGCGACCCGCGCCTGTCGGTCAAGCAGCTTGGTCAGAGCGGTAGCTCACCGGTGTTCCGCTGCCCATACCACGCCTGGACGTACGACACCGAGGGCAGCCTCATCTACGCCTACGGCATGCAGGACGACTTCGACCCGGCCGACAACGGCCTGCTCCCGTGCCACACGCGGGTCGCCGAGGGTCAGGTCTTCGTCAACCTGTCGAAGTCGGAGACCCCACCGGACTTCGAGTCGGTGGTAGCTCGCTTGCGCGCCCTCGCTCCGAAGTACAGCCTCAAGGACCTGAAGGTCGTGGCCCGTGAGTACTACCCGATCAACGCCAACTGGAAGCTGGCGCTGGAGAACTTCAAGGAGTGCTACCACTGCGGGGCGGCGCATCGGCCGCTGGTCACCACCCACAACTGGGATCACGACATCAGCGGCGAACAGAAGGCTCAAAAGGCCGCCGCGGTCGCCGCTTGGGTGCCAGAGGAATATCGGCGCCGGCGACGCGGCAACCAGCAGCAGGGCGGCCAGGGCATGGGAGGCGGTATGAGCGGTGCCGGCTCCGAGTACGACTCGCTCCAGTTGACGGGACAGCTCAATCCGGGCTTCGTTACAGGCACCATAGACGGTAAGGCCGCGTCGATTCTGCTGCCCAACATCGACGACTGGCACCACGAGACCAACGTTGCCACAACAGCCGAGTCAACCGGCTACTGGCAGTGCTACGACGATCACGTTGCGGTGGCTCGGTTCACGCCGCGGACGGAGAACTTCACCGATTGCGAGATCGTCTGGTTGGTGCACCCCGACGCCGTCGAGGGCCGCGACTACGACCCCGACAACGTCAAGGCGCTCTGGCACGTCACCATCCAGGAGGACATCTGGGTCACCGACAACAACCACGCCGGCATCGAGTCGAGTGCCTATTCCGCCGGTCGATACTCGATCATAGAGGGCAGCCCGGCCCGCTTCGTGGGCTGGTACATGAAGGAGGTCGTCAAGGCGGGCAACTGATCCCTAGCGAGTTACCGCAGCGTCGCAGGAGTCGATCTACGGGTCGGCTCCCGCGTTGCTCATTGGATGCTGCGCCGCGGGGCGCGCCTGAGCCCGTACCCGCCGACCACAGGGCCGAAGTGGAGGAAACCCGCCGCGCCTATTGTGGTACCGCCTGCCACCGTGGTATTCATCCTTCGGGCGACTGTGCCGGGTCTGCGTTGAGAGTGTCGCACGATGCCCCAGCCCGACTGACTCGAACGGTTACCGACGAATTCTTAGCGGCTCGAGATCGATCAGATCCAACCGGCGAGGCAAGTACAGATGAGCAAGAAAGACGACCACGACGAGAACGGCGGCCCGCGCGTAAGCCGTCGAACCTTCGCCAAGGGCTCGGTCGCGGCGGGCACCGCTGCTGTCGCCCTCCCCAAATCGCTCTTTGGCGCTACCCCGGCGACGGCCGCCGCAACGACGGCTACCTACGGTCGCGCCGCCCGCGTCGAGGCGCGCAACGAGAACATTGGGTACGGCGGCCGCGGTGCGGCTCCGCTCACCGCGCCGGTCGCCAAGAGGGCCAGCGTCAACGGCTGGAAAGAGGGCCTCACCATTCCCGCCGAGTACTACATCGAGCCGAAGCATTTCGAGGCCGACGAGGCGTTCATCGGTGAAAACTTCTGGCAGTACACCGATCAGGAGAGTCGCATTCCGAACCCAGGCGACTTCTACGTCTTCGAGTTCGGCCGCTCCGAGAGCATTCTCATCGTGCGCGGCAAGGACAACCAGGTGAGGGGCTTCTACAACGTCTGCCGCCACCGCGGCTCGCGGCTCTGCCGTCACGACGCCGATGCCAAGCCGAGCGACCCCCGCCTGTCGGTCAAGCAACTCGGACAGTCCGGTAGCTCACCGGTGTTCCGGTGCCCGTACCACGCTTGGACGTACGACACCGAGGGCAGCCTGATCTACGCCTACGGCATGCAGGACGACTTCGACCCGGCCGACAACGGCCTGGTTCCGTGCCACACGCGGGTCGCCGAGGGGCAGATCTTCGTCAACCTGTCGAAGTCGGACACGCCGCCGGATTT
The DNA here is from genome assembly GCA_963666055.2 of Acidobacteriota bacterium. Lineage (GTDB taxonomy): Bacteria > Acidobacteriota > UBA890 > UBA890 > WLXD01 > DASCOT01. The sequence goes on from CAXWPH010000001.1 coordinate 26,090, forward strand.
CGATGAGGCAGTTAGCTCGCTCACAGCTCTGGCTCCCGAATACCACTTGAAAGACCTAAAGGTCGCGGCCCGCGAGTACTACCCGATCAGCGCCAATTGGAAGCTGGCGCTGGAGAACTTCAAGGAGTGCTACCACTGCGGCCCGGCTCACCGGCCGCTGGTCACGACGCACAACTGGGATCACGACCTCAGCGATCAGCAGAAGACTGAGAGGGCCGCGGCGGTTGCCGCGTGGGTCCCGGAGGAGAGCCGGCGGCGACGTGAAAACGAAGATGCAGGCATGGGTGGAGGAGGCATGGACGGCACGCCCGGCTACGAACGCTTGACCGGGCTGCTCAACCCGGGCTTTGTCACCGGGACGATCGACGGCACGCAGGCGGCACCCTGGCTGCCTGGGAGGAAGGGAGGCGACCACCGGACGGTGATCGCCACCACCGCAGAGTCGACCGGGTACTGGCAGTTCTACGACGATCACGTCATGGTGGTGCGGTTCACGCCGCGCACCGAGAAGCTCACCGATGCCGAGATCGTCTGGCTGGTGCACCCCGACGCAGTCGAGGGTCGCGACTACGATCCCGAAAAGGTCAAGGGTCTTTGGCACGTCACCATCCAGGAGGACATCTGGATCACCGACAACAACCACGCTGGGGTCGAGTCGAGTGCGTACAGTGGCGGTCGCTACGGCACCCTCGAAGGCGGCCCGTCGAGCTTCGTCAACTGGTATATGAAGGAGATCGTCCAGGCCGGCGATTGATCTCCTGACGAGTCGCTACGAATGCGCGGGAGCCGATCTGCCGGTCGGTTCCCGCGTTTTGTTGATAGCTACGTGAAGGCGTCATGCAGCGCGCGGCGACCTAGTCGCACCTCAGACGGCGGAGCGAGCTAATGTCGAAGAAAACTCCGGACGGGATCAGCGGCGCCAGGCTCGCTGGCACGGCCTTGAGCGATCGAAAGCGATGACGCGTTGACTACACCGTCCAACCACCTCCGGTGTTGCGTTCTGGCCCAGGTGCATAGGGCTCGCAAACGCCACCATCTGGAACCGTCCGGAGATCTCTGGCACCCTTGCCGGCGATCTCGCACCGACCGGACCCGAGGGGCACCATGACGAAGAACGATCGACAGCTCGGAATGGACCGCGACATCACGCGGCGTGACTTCCTGGGTGGCACCAGCGTTGCCATCGGTGGCTCGCTGCTCGCCGCCGGAACGGTTAGCGCATCACCGGCCGTGCCTGGAACGGCAGCAAAACAGACAGCGGTGTCCTACCCGACGACCTGGAAGGTCGGCGACTACTACCCACCCAGGCTCACGGGCATGCGCGGCAGCCACCCGGGCTCGTTCGAGGCGGCGCATGCGGTGCGTGACGGCAAGCGCTACGACAACGTTACCGACGTCAGCGAGACCTATGACCTGATCGTCGTCGGCGGCGGGCTCAGCGGGCTGGCGGCCGCCTACTACTTCAAGAAGGCGCTGCCGGAGTCGAAGATTCTGATTCTCGACAACCACGACGACTTCGGCGGACACGCCAAGCGCAACGAGTTCGAGGTCGATGGCCGTACCGTCGTCACCTATGGCGGCACGGTGTATCTGACAGGAGCCTATACGCACGAGGGCGAAACACTCCTACGCGACATCGGTCTCGACTGGGATCGCTTCAACAACACCACCGCCTCCAGCCGTGATCTATACGAGGGTATGGGCCTTCAACGCGGCGTATTCTTCGATCGGGAGACCTTTGGCGAGGACTACCTCGCTATCGGCGAGCCCCGATCCGGGGCCAGCGCTGCCGACTGGGAGGGGTTCCTCGCCAGCGCGCCGCTCTCGGCGGCGGCGAAGCGCGACATCACGCGCCTGCACACCGAGAACGCTGATTACCTTCCGGATCTCAGTCGGGAGGACAAGATCGAGAAGCTGCGCCGCATGAGCTATCAGGACTACATCCTCAACGTCGTCGGCGTGACGGCGGATGTGGTCCCCTATTTCCTCAAGCGTACCCTTGGTGGCCCCAACGGCGCTGCCGGCATTGATTCGCTCAACGCGTATGCGGCGTTCCGACACAACTCGCTCCCCGGACTGAACGGCCTCCGACTCGGGGATCGTCCGGATCGCAGCTGGCTCGGCGACACCCACAACCCGCTCGAGGGTATCCACTTCCCAGATGGCAACGCCGGACTCGCACGCCTGATGGTGCGGTGGCTGAACGCCGACGCGCTGCCCGGCAACACGATGGAGGACTCGGTCACCACGCCGGTGCGCTACGAGACGCTGGACCGGCCCGACAACGACGTCCGCATCAGGCTCAACAGCACCGTGATCGACGTCACCCACGTGGGCGAGCGGCGCTCCGCGAGTGAGGTAGCGATCACCTACGTAACCGGCGACACGGCCTACCGGGTACACGGCAGCACCTGCGTGCTGGCTTGCTACAACGCCGTCATTCCCCACATCGTGCGGGATCTGCCGCAGGAGCAAAAGGAAGCGCTCCACATGGCGGTGCGCACCGCCCGGGTATACACCAACGTGCTGGTCCGCAACTGGCGGGCATTCCACGAGCTCGGCCTCAACGGCATCCACTGCCCAGGTGGGTTCCACCAGAGCATGAGTCTCGACTGGTCGACCAAGATCGGCGATTACGGCTTTCCCACGTCGCCCGACGAACCGATCGTGGTGCGTATGAACCGCGATCCGATCATGCCGGGCCTCAACGCTCGCGACCAGTTCCGCGCCGGACGCGAAGACATCCTGGCGACCTCGTTCGAGGACTTCGAGCGCAATATCCGCGATCAGCTCGACCGCGCCCTGGGGGCGAGCGGCTTCGACGCCGCCGAGGATATCCTGGCGATCATCGTCAACCGCTGGCCGCACGGCTACGCCGGTGCCGCCAACGACCTCTACGACCCCGACTGGGGCTACGACGAGGCACCGTGGGTGCAGGGACGCAAGCGCTTCGGCCGCATCACGATAGCCAACTCCGATGCCGCCGCCATATGCCTGACCCAGGCAGCGTTCGACCAGGCACACCGGGCGGTGCAGGAACTGATCACCGACGTGCTGCGCCCGGAGTTCCAGTACCCGTGGGCGGAGAGGACCTGATCGCGTCACGGAGGGAGGACGGCAACGCATTAGAGGTCCATCCGGCACTCGGATCCCCGGAACACCGAGCTGATCTCGTCCGCAACAGAGGGCTTCAGCCCGAGAACACGCAAACCTCGAGGTCCTGTGGCTCGTCCTCTTTTAGGGGAGGTACACCGTGAACAAGACTGACGGCCAGCTCGGCATGGATCGTGACATCACACGGCGCGATTTCCTCAACGGCACCAGCATCGCGATCGGTGGCTCGCTGCTGGGCGCCGGAACTGCCGGCGCATCACCAGCCGCACCCGGAACCGCGGTAAAGCAAGCGGGGCTGCCCTACCCCACGACCTGGGAAGTGGGTGACAACTACCCACCCAGGCTCTTGGGCATGCGCGGCAGCCACCCGGGCTCCTTCGAGGCGGCGCATGCGGTACGCGACGGCAAGCGCTACGACAACGTTACCGACCTCGACGAGACCTATGACCTGATCGTGGTTGGAGGCGGCCTCAGCGGGCTGGCGGCCGCCTACTACTTCAAGAAGGCGCTCCCGGAGTCGAAGATTCTGATTCTCGACAACCACGACGACTTCGGCGGACACGCCAAGCGCAACGAGTTCGAGGTCGACGGCCACACGGTGGTGACCTACGGCGGCTCCGTGTACATGACCGGTGCCTATACGCCCGAGGGCCTGACGATGCTCCAGGACATCGGCCTCGACTGGGACCGATTCAACAGCACCACTTCCACTAGCTACGACCTGTATGGAGATGGCTACGGAGGAGTGGGCAAGATGGACCTTCAGGCCGGGGTCCTCTTCGATCGCGAGACCTTCGGGGAGGATCACCTTGCCGTCGGTGAGCCGCAGGGCCGCGCTAGCGCCGCCGATTGGGAGCGCTTCCTCGCCGGTGCGCCGCTCGCGCCGCAGACCAAGCGCGACATCGTCCGTCTGTACACGGAGGACGCCGACTATATGCCGGGCCTCAGTCGAGAGGAGAAGATCGCGAGGCTGCGCCGCATGAGCTATCAGGACTACATCCTCGACGTCGTCGGTTTGACGCCGGACGTGGTTCCCTACTTCCTGAAGCAGACGCTGGGGGGCCCGAATGGCGCCGCCGGCATCGATTCGCTCAGCGCCTACGTGGCGTTCCGGCACAACTCGCTCCCCGGGCTCCGCGGCCTCGGGCTCGGGGATCGTCCGGCTCGCAGCTGGCTCGGCGACACGTACAACCCACTGAATCGTCTCCACTTCCCCGACGGCAACGCCGGCCTCGCACGCCTGATCGTGCGATGGCTCAACGCCGACGCGCTGCCCGGCCACACGATGGAGGACTCGGTTACCACGCCGGTTCGTTACGAGAGTCTGGACCGGCCTGACGACGACGTCCGCATCAGGCTCAACAGCACCGTGATCAACGCCACCCACGTGGGCGATCGACGCACCGCAAGCGAGGTAGCGGTGACCTACGTAACCGGCGACACGGCGTACCGGGTGCGCGGCAGCACCTGCGTGCTGGCCTGCTACAACGCCGTCATTCCTCACATCGTGCGGGAGCTGCCGCAGGAGCAAAAGGAAGCGCTCCACATGGCGGTGCGTACGGCCCGTGTCTACACCAACGTCCTCATCCGCAACTGGCGGGCATTCGTCAAGCTCGGCATCAACGGCGCCCACTGTCCGGGGAGCTTCCACCAGTTCTTCAGCCTCAGCTGGACCACCAGGATCGGCGACTACGACTTTACCGAGTCCCCTGATCAACCGATCGTGGTGCGGATGAATCGCGATCCGATTGCACCGGGCCTCAGCGCTCGCGACCAGTTCCGTGCCGGCCGCGAGAACATCCTGGCGACCTCGTTCGAGGACTTCGAGCGCAATATCCGCGATCAGCTCAACCGCGCGCTGGGGGCGGGTGGCTTCGACGCCGCCGAGGACATCCTGGCGATCATCGTCAACCGCTGGCCGCACGGTTACGCCGGTGCCGCCAACGAGCTCTACGATCCCGACTGGGGCTACGACGAGCCACCGTGGCTGCAGGGACGCAAGCGCTTCGGCCGCATCACGATCGCCAACTCCGACGCCGCCGCCATATGCTTGGCCCAGGCAGCGTTCGACCAGGCGCATCGGGCGGTGGGCGAGCTGCTCACCGACGTGCTGCGCCCGGAGTTCCAGTACCCGTGGGCGGAGAGGACCTGATCGAGTAACCGAGGGCGGAAGGATGGGAGGACGCGCGCCAGCGCCGAGGACTTCGGCCCGGGACAGCGCAGTCCCTCAAGCACCGGACCTCGGACGCTCCACCCTGGCCCAGGAGAATGGCCTGCGCCAACGCCAAAGCCTGCTATTGCCCTGAAGCCTGCTGATGGCGGCGGCGTAGCTGGTCATAGAGCCCCCGGGCCTCATCAACCCGCGTTGTGAGATGCGGAAGCTGCTGTTCCCACTGTTCGATGAGCAGGTCCCCCGTCTCGAACGCCTCCAGGTCCTCCACCGGGTCAATCGGTGTGGAGAGGAGCTCCTCCAGGTGCTGTAGGCGCTCGTCGATGAGCTGCGGTACGGATTCTGTGTTCCAGGTCGGCTGGGCGTCGACGATGACGTAGAAGGGAGCACTATGGGCCACGGTCGTGTACCAGCGCTCGGCGTTTACACCGTAGGCGCGCACCGCGAGCCACATGCTGCGGTCGGCAACCAGGGTGGCTTCCAGGTGAACGCGATCCTCGCCGGCAGCGACCGGGACCTCCTCCACGACATCGCCTAAAACGACCAGCTCCAGTCGTACCAGCGGCTCGATCTCGGGGTTCATGTTCGCAGTCGCCACGACGCTCAGCGCGGCGCCGGCCTCGAGGTGAATCTCGGAGCCCATTGGGCGGCCGTTGACGGTGGCTTCCAGGAACGGGCCGTTGGTGACGTAGGTGCGGCCCTGTCGGAAGGCGTCAAACCACGCGTCGGCGCTGAACGGACCCTCGAGCTGCACGTAGGTGCGCTCCACACCGGGCAGCGTGGGGCCAAAGTAGGGGTAGTCGGCGCCAGCGGCCGGCAAGATGCGATATCCGAGGTTGAGAAAGTCGTACCAGAGATCGGTGTGCAGGCGCCCGCCTTGCAGGACCTCGATGAAGTCGATGAGGCCGTGCGGAATGTCGAGGGCGAGGCCGCGCTCTCCGTTGAACAATGATCCGAGGTGGGCGTAACCGGTGATGCCTCCGTCCGCCCGGGTCTGCTCGAACACACTGTGATAGTCGTAAAAGGCAGTCGCGTCGGCGTGCGTCGGGCGCTCGATGTTCCAGTGCAGTGTGTGGCCCCGGTGACCGGTTCTCGGGTCTTCCTGGCCCGACACGAGCACCGTTCCATCGCGGGCGAAGCGGCCCTCGCTCCCCCACGCCGGCTGGGTGAAGTAGGTCCCACCGATGTTGCCCATCTCGACCAAGTTGGCGACATGCACGTCTTCGGCGGCGATCTGCGCCCAGACGTTCAGATCATCGACGCGATCGCGCTGCAAATGCACGTGAGCGTCACCCGAGAACCAGCCGCGGCTGGGCAGGTCATCGTAGCGCCGCAGGGGCGCGATGAGCTCGGTGGTCTCACCTGCCTTAATGTCGAAGCCTCCCTGATAGGCGTGGTACTCGATGCCGTGGGTGGCGGCGAGCTCGTAGCTCCCGACCGGCAGCCGCGCCTCGTAAGAGCCGTCGATATAGAAGGCCTGGCGGTTCTCGGAGGGCCACATGGTGCGGCGGTTCAACCAGTGGCGACGAACCTCGTCGATGAACCTCCACACCGGAATCGCCTTCTCTGAAGGCAGCGGCGCTCGACCGGTGTCGTCGTAGATACCCACCCGCGCCGGTATCGAGACCCCGCTGGTGCCGTCCTCCACGGTGAGCCGCACAACACCGAATTGCGACGGCGCTGGGGTGGTGCCGCTGCGCTCGATCGACACGTCACAGAGTGCCACGGTGGCACCAGACGTGCCGACGGCAAAGTCGGTCTGTTGCGCCCCGAGTCCCGCCAGCCGCGCCCGGTCCAGGGTGACCGTCACTTGCCGGAACATGGCGCCTGGTTCGACCTCGACCTCCAGCCTGCCATGGCCGTCGCCGCCGTTGCGGTCCCAGATCACCTGAAACGAAGCGGCGCTGGTGAGCTCCGGAGCGTAGGTCAAGGTCAGGTCGACCGACTCGTCGATGTCATAGGCGTAGTCATCATCGACATCGAAAGAAATCATGTTGCCGACGACGCATTCCCTGCCGTCAATGGTGCGCATCTCGGCGTGGGCAACATCCATCTCCATGCCAAGCTCGGGGTAACCGAGGCCGATGACCTTGGTGAAGTTCTCCTTGTGCCAGGGAACCGGCTCGATGTAACGCGCCTCGCGTCGTTCGGGTGACGCTGGCTGCTGTGGCGGCGCGGGCGCGCCATCGGTGCACGCCACCCCCAGAATCGCCACCGCTGTGGCTGCGCCCGTAGCAACAGCGTGCCGCATCTTGCTCTGCCTACTTCAACCCGTTCGCCAACATCAGCTCCTGAACGGCTCGATCCGCCTGATCGATGGCGACGTTGGTATACGCCGCCGCACCAGCGTCGGCGTTGGCGATGGCGATCTTTCCGAAGGGCTTGCGACCGAGCACATGAGGACGCTCGGCATCGGGCACGTCTGGGTCGGCGAGCGTATCGTAGGTGTAGGCATAGCCGTGCGGCCAACGGTTGGCGGTGATCGCCAGGATGTCCTCGGACGGGTCGAAGCCGCCGCCCTCGAGGGCGCGCGTCAGCTGATCACGAATCTCCAGCTCGATGGTTTCGAACGAGGTCATCAGCATGTCGAGCATGCCGGCGCGCTGCTGGTCCTTGCGCGGCAAGCCAGGCTCGTTGGGGTTGCGCACCATGTGCAACACGATGGGCTCGTCGGGAGATTGTGTGCATTCGTAACCCCCCATCGACACGGGATAGTCGAGGCTGCAGGAGCTGTGGTACATGGCCGGATAGCTGATGCGGGAGACTCCCAGCTCCTTGAATGCCCGCCAGTTCCTGATGAACACGTTGGTGTACATCATCGGTACCTTCACCGCGTAGCCGAGCGCCTCCTTCTGCTCTTGCGGAAGGTCGGGGACCAGGTATGGAATAGCGTGGTTCCAGCAGGCGAGCAGACAGTTGCGGGCTCGCACCCGCACCATCTTGCCGTCCCGCACGTAGGCGACGCGCACCCAGTCGGCGTGCTCGGGCGCGCCCTCGTGCTCCACCCGTACGACGGTGCTGTCGAGGCGCAGCCGCCCTGTGGCCCCTTGCTCGTCGAGGCGATCGTAGCGCAGCGGGGCTTTTAGCACCGATTGCATGTCGTGGTCGCCGGGAAGCGCGGCGGGAACCAGCCGGTTGATCAGCAGGCGCGCTATGGTGGCGTTGCCGTCTGGGAAGTGGAAGCGGTAGGCCCGGCTGCCCGGCCAGCGCGGCTCGAGGCCGAGGTCGAGGCCGTCGAATCCGGGCGCTCCGCCCTGCGCCGCCTCCAGCGCCGGCAACGTATCGATTCGCTTGTTGTTTCGATAGCCGCGGCCGAGGAAGAACTTGATCGCCTCCGGGCTGACCTTTGCCACTTCGAGCAGGTAGTCCTGGTAACTCGTTCTGGCGAGGCGGGCGCGCTTCTCGGCCCGGCCTAGGCCGGTCATGTAATCGCGGTCGCCGGTGTGGAGCCGGATCAGATCCTGGCGCGCCTGCTCCGAGAACGGTGCCTGGCGGAAGAACTCCTCCCAGGACGCGTCTCCAGGCCCGACTACCAGCCGGTCGGCGCCGAAGGTCTCGCGATCGAAGAAGGTCGCCGAGTCCAACCCCGCGTAGACATCGCTGTCGACAAATTCGCCGGCGCGCTCTACCTCGATGCCCAGATCCCGCACCAGAGCCTTGGCAGCATAGCTGTAGGGGAACGGTGAGACGATGCTCTGGGTGCCGCCGTAGCCGATCCAGGTCCGTCCCTTGTGGGTGAACTCGTTGCGCTTGGCGTGTCCGCCGAAGTCGTCGTGGTTGTCGAGGATCAGAACGGTCTGATCGTTGCCGAGCGCTTGACGGAAGAAGTGGGCGGCTGATAGTCCCGAGAGCCCGCCGCCAACGACCACCAGGTCATAAATCTCGCCGGAATCCGCCGCGCCAGACAAGCTCTCGTAGGCGCCATCACGCAGCCGGTGCCCCACCTCGAACGAGCCCTCATGGCTGCCGCGCAGTCCGGTGAGGCTGGGTGGGTAGCTGGTAGCGACACCCTCCGGCGTGAGGTTCGATCCTTTGAGCCCGCGGAGCGCGCTGCGTGTCGCCGCCCACGCGCCAGCGCTGCCCGCCGCGAAGCCGTTGACAAAGTCGCGCCGCGTGATGCCGCGGTCCATGCCGAGCTGACGTCCCTTGACCCGATCTACCATCGAACCCTCCTGCACAGATCTAAGGGGTCCTGGCGATCACTGTCAACTGGGGCTGCTAGTGGGACAGGTTGATCCAGGCTCCCCCGAAACCCTCCGTGAATCGGTTGTCTTTGCCGTTTGTCGTCGGTAGAGTCCGGACCTCGCTGTCAATCTGTCACTGGACGAACGTAGCGGTATCCGCCTGACGAACCCGGTGGCCTCGGCTTTGGCGAAGGGAGGGACATCAAGATGCAAGGTAAGTGCCTGTGTGGAGGCGTGCAGTACGAGGCCAGTGATTCTCAACTGATGGCGCACTGCCATTGCTCGCGATGCCAGCACAGCAGCGGAACAGCGCATGGCACGGTAGTGATGGTGAAGCCCGAGAACTTCAAGATCACGCAGGGCGCCGACCTCGTGCACAAGTACGAAGAGGAGCCGTACACGGCTCGCGTCTCATGCTCGAACTGTGGTGGCAACCTCTACCACGGCGAGATCTTCATCGAGGCCGGCACGCTCACCGAGGATCCAGGCGTGCGCCCGACGATGCACATCATGGTCGACTACAAGGCGCCATGGTTTGAGATCACCGACGGCCTACCGCAGCACGGGGAGTGGCCGCCTAGCGACTGAGTGCCGCCGGTTGCCGGTCGCAGCGCTGACCAACTCGACGTTTGCGCCCCGCCGCTCGATTCCCGGGTTCGGCGGGGCACTTTTCTCATTGGGCGAGGTCTGCGTGCAAGAGAGACTGCGACAGGCGCTTCGCAAACGATTCGGCCGCATCACGATCGCCAACTCCGATGCCGCCGCCGTCAGCCTCACCAACGCTGCGTTCGACCAGGCGCACCGTGCGGTACAGGAACTTCTGACCGACGTCATCCGACCGGAGTTCCAGTATCCCTGGGCCGAGCGAACCTGATCCGCCTATCCAGAACGTCAACTTGAGGCGAACCGCCACGGAGTGCTAGATTCGCGCCGCCTCCAAGAAGAGAATCGCGGGACATGACGTGGACAAAGCATCGTTGTTGGCTCTGGCTGTTTGCCTGCGTCTTGCTGATCGCAGCCGCGGGCCCGGCCGAGCCGGGGCAGAATCCGTACGCCGCCGCGAGCGACGTCGCCGCCGGCCAGCAGCTGTTCTTGAAGAATTGTTCGTCGTGCCACGGTGGGAACGCCACCGGAGGACGAGAGCCTAACCTCCGACGTCGCCCGTACCGCAACGGCAACGAAGACGCGCAGGTCTTCTCGATCATCCAGAACGGGCTGCCCGGGATGCCCTGGAATGGCCTCAACGACAGGAGCGTGTGGCGAATTGTCGCCTATCTCGGCTCCTTGAGCAGCGGTGCGGTGGAGGTTGCGGGCGATCCGACGCGGGGGCGCGACCTGTTTTACGGCAGAGCCGACTGCGCCCTGTGTCACATGGTGAACGGCGCCGGCGGTCGCCAGGGGCCGGACCTGAGTTGGGTGGGATGGAGACTCGGCCCCGATGCACTGCGCACGGCGCTTTTGGAGCCTGGCGCTAAAGTCGAGCCGCAATGGTGGAGAGCCGCGGTCTCCACCCGGGCCGGTGAGCAGATCGACGGCTACATAATCGACGAGGATCAGTTCACCATTCGTCTCCTCGACGGCAACGACGGCTTGCATGCCCTCAGAAAGCGCGACCTGAATCGACTCGACAGGCAACTCGACTCACTGATGCCAGCTTTCGGCCGGCTACTGACCGAGGACGAGCTCACCGACGTCATCGCCTACCTAGCCGGCCTCAACGGAGTGGAGAGGGGTCCATGAGATACCGCGGCACGGCTCGGTTGCCAGGATTGGGGTTGCTGGGGTTGGTTGTGTCCGTGGTGGTTGCTGCGTTCTCGTTACACGAAGGGGCTACCGCTGCTGCTGCACAGGCACCGGGCGTAGCGCCTCCGGTGACCGCCGAGCGCCTCGAGCAGGCAGCCGATGAGCCGCACAACTGGCTGATGTATACGGGCTCGTACGCCAGCAATCAGTACAGCGCGCTAGCACAGATCGACCGCCACAACATCGCCGACATGCGCGTCGAGTGGGTTCATCAGTTCCGCACGCTGTCGACCGTCGAGACCTCCCCGGTCGTCGCGGATGGGCTGATGATCATCACCGAGTCGCCCAGCAACGTGATCGCCCTCGACGCGGCCACGGGCCGACCCTACTGGAAGTACACGCACCCCGTGCCCAGGAAGCTCACGATGTGCTGCGGCCTGAACAACAGGGGCGTCGCCATACTCGGCGATTCAGTCTACGTCGGCACCGTCGACGGACGGCTGCTGGCGCTCGATCTCAAGACCGGGAGCGTGATCTGGAACGCTGAGGTCGCCCGTCCCGACGCCGGCTACAGCATCACTGCGGCACCATTGATCGTGAAGAACAAGGTCATCACTGGCGTGGCTGGCGGCGAGTATGGCATTCGAGGCTTCCTGGATGCCTACGACGCCAAAACCGGTGAACGCCTGTGGCGTTTCTACACGATCCCGGGTGAAGGCGAAGTCGGCAACGACTCGTGGGGCGGCGACTCCTGGCAGCGCGGCGGCGCCCCGACCTGGTTGACGGGATCGTACGACCCCGAGCTCGACCTGCTCTATTGGGGAACCGGCAACCCGAGCCCGGATTGGAATGGCGACGTCCGACCGGGCGACAACCTCTACGCCAACAGCGTCGTCGCTCTCGATCCCGAAAGCGGACAGCTTCGCTGGTACCACCAGTTCACGCCACACGACACCCACGATTGGGATGCCAACCAGACCATGGTGTTGATGGATGCCACCGTCGACGGGACACCGCGCAAGCTGCTGCTGACCGCCAACCGAAACGGCTTCTACTACGTCATCGATCGCGAGAGCGGCGAGTTCCTTCGGGCCAAAGCCTACGCCAAGCAGACTTGGGCGTCAGGCATGGATGAGCAGGGGCGGCCGATCCTCATTCCCGGCCTCGAACCCAACGAAGAGGGTGTGCTTGTCTACCCGGGCTGGACGGGCGGCACCAACTGGTGGTCGCCCAGCTACAGTCGCAGCTCGGGTCTGTTCTACGTGCGGTCCATCGACGCCGCCGACGTGTACTACAAGCGCGAGGAAGAATACGTCGAGGGCGATCTGTACTACGGTGGCACCACCGAGGCGGCCGACCATATGGCTAACGTCACGGCGGCGATTCGCGCCCTGGACCCGTTGACCGGTGACCTGCGATGGGAGTATCCGATCACTCCTTCAGTCTCCTTCGGCGCTGGAATTCTGACGACGGCGGGCGGTCTGCTGTTCTCCGGCACTGTCGACGGGTATCTATTCGCCCTCGACGATCGCACCGGTGACGTCCTCTGGCACCTCAGCGTCGGCGGAACCGCGCACGCCGGCCCCATGACCTATAGCGTCGAGGGCCGCCAGTTCATCAGCGTGGCGGTGCAGAACTCGCTACTTACCTTCGCACTCCCAGAATAGACAGGAAGCTGCTCGAGGCCGACATGCCCACGAATCAACCCCGCGGCTCGAGCAACCCCAAGCTCGAGCTTCGGCGAGAGAACCTAGACTCCCCAGCGGTGCAGAAGCTCTTCGCCGCCGCATCGCACACGGCGCTGCTGCGGCGGGTCCTCAGCAGCGTCCTTTCCGTCGCCGCGCTGGCCGTCCTGGCATCGGGCTGTGTCGCGAGAACGGCGAGCACAGATGCGGATGCCAACCTCTCGGCCCGCGTCGACGAGTTGTTCACCGATTTCACCGATGGGGGTGCAGCCTGGCGTGGCGGTCATGGTGGTCCGGGACGGTGAGATCGTCCACCAGGTAGGCTACGGCTATGCCGACGTCGAGAATCAGGTTCCGCTGGCGCCTGACACGGGAGTGCGCCTGGGGTCGGTCACCAAGCAGTTCGTCTGCATGACAGTGATGCTGCTGGCCGAGCGCGGACTGCTCGACTACGACGACCCGGTCAGCAAGTACATCCCAGAGATCTCCGAGCGCTACGGCGACGAGATCACCGTGCGGAAACCTGATGAACCACACCGGCGGCCTGCCCGACTACTACCCGGCGCTTGATGAATACGTGACCGATCGTGTGCCGAACAACGAGGACGGAGCGGCCGCCTACGCTCGTTGGGGTGAAGCGGTATTCCCTCCCGGAGATCGCTACGAGTACAGCAACTCCGGATACGAGATTCTGAGCCTCATCGTGCAACGCGTGGCCGAGGAGCCGTTCTCGAGCTTCATCGCGGCGAACATCTTCGAGCCGCTGGGCATGACCGGTGCGATCGCCTGGGACGACCCGGCCCAAGGTGATTCACAACCGCGCCTTCGGCTACTCGCCCACCGACGTGGGCTTCGAGCTCAACGACGATCACCGCATGAACTACATGATGGGGGCAGGCGGAATCTACGCCAGCTTGCAAGACATGCACCGCTGGGACCAGGCGCTCTACACACAGCAGCTGGTGAGCGCAAAGACGCTACGCCAGGCATTCACCCCGGCGCGCATCAACAGCTTCGAAGACATCGGGTACGGCTTCGGCTGGCGCATCGGTGCGTATCAGGGCCACCGACGCATCTCCCACGGCGGCAGTTGGGTCGGCTTTCGCACCGCCATCGCGCGCCATCCCGATGCCAGCTTCAGCATCGTCCTGCTGTCTAACCGCGCCGATTTCGACAGCAGCGAGTTCATCGATCCGATCACCGACATCTACCTCGATCCGCTCAGCGCCGAGGCGCGCGTCGACAACGTTTTGGGTTTCATGGACCGGGGCGCCCAGCCTGGAGCCGCGGTGCTTGTCGCACGAGACGGCGAGATCCTCTACAGCGGCGGGTACGGCCTTGCCGAGGTGGCCGAGGGTATTCCGATCGACGCCGATACGAACTTCCGGCTGGGCTCGGTGTCGAAGCAATTCGTGGCGATGGCGGTCATGATCCTGGCAAAGGACGGCAGGCTGGGTCTCGACGACCCGATCGCCAAGCATCTCCCCGAGCTGCGGCGGTTCTCCGACATCACCATCCGCCACTTGCTGGTACATACCGGCGGACTGCCGGAGTACTACGACGAGATCGAGCGGCGCTTCGCCGGGCAGCGGCCCGGCAACGAGGAGGCTGTTTCGGTGCTCGCCGATTGGGGCGAGCCGCTCTTTGACCCAGGTGAGCGGCACCAGTACAGCAACCCGGGCTATGACACGCTCGCGGGCCTCGTAGCACGCGTGTCGGGGCAGCCGTTCAGTGAGTTCGTCGACGAACGCATCTTCACGCCGCTCGGCATGACCCGATCATTCGTTCCCGACTACGCCGGCAGCTGGCCGTCGGGGCCCGACGATACGCTGCCGCAGATCGACAACCGCGCCATCGGTCACTCGCGGGCCGGCGACGGCTTCGAGGTCGATGACGACCACATGCTGAACTCGATCGTCGGCGCCGGCGGTGTCTTCTCCACGGTGACGGATCTACTCCGCTGGGACCAGGCCCTCTACACGGACCGGCTGGTTAGCCACGCCACCCTCGACGAAGCGTTCACCTCCGGCGTCCTCAACGACGGCAGCGAGTTCGGCTACGGCTTCGGCTGGGGCGTCGACTCGCACCGCGGCCATCGACGGATCTCGCACGGCGGGGCCTGGGTCGGCTTCCGGACAGTGATCGTTCGCTACCCGGAGATCCGCCTGACCGTGATTGTCCTGACCAATCTGTCCATGCGCAATCCGAACGCCCTGGCCGACGAGCTCGCTGTATCGTTCTTCGAGCCAACCGATTGACGGCGCGAAAGGAGCGCATTCGATGCGAGGTTTGAGGGGGAAGAACGTCGTTGTCACCGGCGGCGCCAGCGGCATTGGGCAGGCCACCGCGACCCGCTTCCTGGAGGAGGGCTGCGCGGTTTGTGTGCTCGATCGCAGCGCCGAGGCACGCGAACGGGTGGCGGCGGAGCTACCTACTTTGGCAGGTGTGATCGACGCCGATGTCTCGCAGCTCGAGCAGGTGCAGGCAGCGTTCAAGGAGGCTATCGAGCGCATGGGGTCGGTGGATGTGCTGATCAACAACGCCGGGATCAGCATCCGGCACGACTTCCTCGAGATCACTCCCGAAGAGTGGGACGAGGTGTTGGGGGTCAACCTGAAGGGCGTTTTCTTGGTGGCACAAACGGCGGCACGCCACATGATGGAACGGGGCGCAGGGGTGATTCTGAACACCGCTTCTACCGGCGGAAGCACCGGCTACCCGCACTATGCCGACTACAACGCCAGCAAGGGCGGGGTTATGGCGCTGACCCAGTCGATGGCGCTCGAGCTCGCCCCGACGGTTCGCGTCAACGCCATTTCCCCGGGCTATGTGCTGACGCCCATGCAACGCGCCGAGTACAGCGACGCCATGCTCGACGCCGTGAACCGCAAGATCCCGCTCGGCCGCCACGCCAAGCCCGAAGAAATCGCCGCTCTGTTCGCCTTTCTCGCCTCCGAGGACGCGGCCTTCACTACGGGCCACGTGTACGTGATGGACGGGGCCGAAACTACAGGCGGCCTCTGCAGCCAGTGGAGCCACGAGTAAAGTACTTGCGGCAGGCGTCCAGCGCCTCGCTGGACACAAAGCGGACAGGAGGATCATCTCAATGAAACTCGAGGGGAAGGTTGCCCTGATCACCGGCGGGCACTCGACATCCTGTTCAACAACGCACGGTCCCGACGGGATCCGCGTCAACTGTGTCTGCCCCGGTGATATCGAAACGCCGATGCTGTCCGACGACTCCTCCTTCGTTACCGGCGAGGCGCTGGTGGTCGACGGCGGGGGTGTTGCCGGCTAGAAACGCCAACCAGTGCGTCCCACACCAGCTTTGACAGGTCCGGGCGATCGGTGCGAACGTTGCCCGCCATGCACGAGGATCTAGTGAGCCAGGAACCATCCATCGAGGACCCGTCGGGCGGCCCGGATTGGACTCGCCGAAAGCTGCTGATGTCGGTCGGCGGCGTGGCGATCGTCGCTCCGTTCCTTCGCGGACGGCGAGCCAGTACCGAAGCCCCCTACATCATCCGCTACACCTCGCACGTGCCGCGCTCGCACGGCCTCTACACCGAGGGCTTCGTCCCTTTCCAGAAGTTGGTCGAGGAGGAGATGGGAGATCGCCTTCGCCTCGAAGGCTATATGGACAGGTTGCTGCATGGCCCGCTAGACGGGTTCAAGGCCTCGATCACCGGCATCTCCGACTACACCCACGGTTACGCCGGGTACCAGCCCGGTAGCTTCCATCTACTGCACGCGCTGCAGCTACCGTTCCTGTTTGCCAGTCCGCCCGTCGCTTCGCTGGTGGCCGAGGAGCTCTACCCGAAGCATTTCAAAGCCGAGTACGAGCGCATGGGCGTGTATCTGGCCCACTACGACACCACCAGTCCCTACAACATCATCTCCAAACGGCCGATCCGCACGCTCGAGGACATGCAGGGCATCAAAATGCGCGTCACTGGGGGGCTGACTGCACAGGTCTTCGCGGAGCTCGGGGTGGTGCCGGTGGTGATGGCGGCAGGCGAGACCTACACGGCGTTTCAGCGCGGCATCCTGGATGCGGTGGCGCTCGGGGCGCCCGACATGGCGACCTACCGTCTCTACGAGATCGGGCGTGCCTTCACGCGCGTGGACGTCAACATGCTAGCGCTGCAATACTGCCTGAATCGACAGACCTTCGATGCCCTGCCCCCCGATATCAAGCACGACTTCTACCGGCTACTGCGAATCCGCAGCCAGATGGCCTCTCAGAACTACTACTCGGGCCCCCGCGCCGATCGCGCCATGACAACCATCCTGGATGCGGGGGTGGAGCTGATCGAGTTATCGGAAGAGGAGACGCAGCGCTGGCGACAGCGACTGGTACCGCTCAAGGAGCGCTTCATCGCCGAGAACGAGGCACTAGGCCTGCCGGCGAGAGAGGTCGTGGACGATCTCGAGCAGGCGGCCGCGCAGTATGCCCACCTGACCAACGCCGAGATCCTCCAACGTGTCATCGAGCATCCGGTGGAAGGGATCATTGATTTCTGAGCGCCTCAGGGAGCGGCCCGATGCTTGAACTGACCGACCGCTGGTCGGCCCGCGCCGCACTGTGGCTCTATCGCCTCGGCGTGTACGGTGGGCTACCGGCGCTCGTGGTTCTGGTTACCGTCGACGTGTTGTTGCGCTACTTGTTCAACGCTCCGCTGCGCTGGAGCCGCGACGCCAATGGGCTGCTGCTGTTGATCTCACTGTTCGCCGCGTTGCCCTACGCCTGGGATCGGGGCTATCACATTCGCATGGAGCTGCTTTACTCGCGGCTGCGAGGGCGCCGTCGCCAGCTCGCCGATCTGCTCTCGGCACTTTCCGGGATCGTCGTGTTCGGTGCGCTGGCGGTGCAAAGTGCTCGGTTCGTCCCCTACATGGCCGCCACCTGGGAAACCGGCGAAGACCTGATGTTGCCACTGTGGCCCTTCATGGCGTTCATGGGCGTCTGTAGCGTGGTGTTCGTGGCACGGCTGCTTTCCAACCCCGAGGGTAGATCGGCAAGCGGGGAGGGGGAAAGCGATTGGATGTAACGATCGTCGGCCTGCTCGGGATCGCGCTCCTGCTGGCGCTGCTGATCGTCGGGGTGCCGATCGCCTTGGCCATGGCGGTCACCGGCGTCGTGGGGCTGTGGGTTCTCGAAGGCGCATCGGCAACCATCGCCCAGGTCGTGTTGATTCCGTGGGACGAAGGGCGCAGCTTCGTGATCGTAACGATTCCGCTCTTTGTGCTCATGGGACAATTCGTATTCCACACCGGCCTCGCTGCGGATCTCTATGACGGCGTACAGAAGTGGATCGGGCGAGTCCCGGGAGGCTTGGCGATTACCTCCGTGCTGGCGTGCGCCGGCTTCGGCGCCGTGACCGGATCGAGCATCGCCACGGTCGCCACCATGGGCTCGATCGTCATGCCCGAGATGCGACGCCACGGCTACGACGCTCGGCTTGCCACCGGGGCGCTGGCAGCATCAGGGACCCTCGGTATCCTGATTCCGCCGAGCGTCATCTTCATCTTCTATGGCGTGATGACGGAGACTTCGATCGGCGCGCTGTTCATCGCCGGCATTATCCCCGGCATCCTCACCGCCCTGACGTTCTCGGCGATCATCCTGGTGCGCTGCCTGTGGCGGCCCGAGCTGGGGCCCAAGGGGCCACCCTCGACCTGGCAGGAACGGTTGCGGGCGGTCAAACGAGTGGCGCCGATTGGCAGCCTGTTTGTTCTGGTGATCGGCGGAATCTACGCCGGGATCTTCACACCTACCGAGGCCGCCGGCATCGGATGCATGGGCGTAATTGTCGCGGCCGCGTTGCTCCGCAAGCTGACCCTGAAAGCACTTTCCCGCGGTCTCTGCAGCACCGCGCTCATCGCCTCGATGATCTTCGCCATCATCATGGGCGGCTACCTCATGGCTCGCTTTCTGGCAGTCACCGGGCTGACCCAGGGCATCGTCAGCTTCCTCGTCGACATGCAGCTCGGGCGGGTGTCGTTTCTGCTTCTGCTGGTCGTGCTGTTCCTGATCCTGGGGGCGATGCTCGACGTCTTCGGCATGCTCGTGCTCACCATCCCGTTCGTTGTGCCTGTGATTGAGGAGCTCGGCATCGACCTCATCTGGTTCGGGGTCTTCGCCGTCATCATGGCCGAGCTTGCGCTGGTAACTCCGCCGATCGGGGCAAACGTCTTTGTCATGCGCCGCGTAGCGCCCGAGGTGCCGATGGGCGACATCTTTCTCGGTGTCGCGCCGTTCGTTGCTGGCGTCCTGGGGGTGCTCGCGTTGTTGATCGCTTTCCCGGAGTTGGCGCTGTGGCTACCGCGGCAGATGGGGTGATGGCGCGGCGCGACGCCGGGGCCGTAAGAAGGACCCCTCAGGCAACCCCACGGCCCTCCGGCAAGCTATTCAACGACCGGCAGGATGACGTGCGACGGATACTCGGCGGAATGGTGAACGCCGTTGTGCGCCAGTAGCCATTCGGTCTCGTCGTAGTTGTTGCCGCCGGTGTTCATGTTGCGGCTGAAGCGCGGGAAGTTGCTGCTCGACACCTCGAGTCTGACACGGTGTCCGGAACCGAAATAGTTGCTGGTGGCGTGCAGGTCGAGGCGGGCCTCGTAGACCTCGCCGGCCTGCATCCACACCTTCTTGTCGAACCCTTCCCTGTAGCGCATACGTAGCGCGCCCTCCTGCACGTTGAAGGCTCTGCCATCGGGGTAGACGTCGATCAGCTTGGCAGTGAAGTCGGTGTCCTTGGCGGACGAGTCCACATAGAGCACGACCTCCAACGGTCCGGACACCTCTACGCCTTCGTCAAGCGCCTCCGATGTATAGACGAGCACGTCGTGTCGCATCTCGTTCACCGATTGATCGTATCCGCCCTGCCCGGTGCTCATGCCCGTGCAGCACGCCTGGCCGCCTAGCGACATCACCGGGGTGGCGGGATCGTAGGTGAATCGATCAGCTGGCTCATCGCCCGGCGGCGCGGCACTCAGCAACCCGTCGCCGAGTCGACTGTTGGCGCGGCCGCCGCTATGCAAGTAGAGCTTCCTGTAGCTCGTACCGGCAGGCGGCCATGTATCGGCGGAACGCCACTCGTTCATTCCCATGAGGTAGTAGCTCACGTGCGGCATCTCGGTGACGCTGTTGTCGATTCCCTTCAGCCAGTAATCGAACCAGTCGAGATAGAGATCGACGAAGCCCCTGCGCGCATCGCCGAGATCGCGCTCGCCGACGATGGTGCGCTCGGTAGCAGCACTGTGGCCACAGTGGGTCGTCGGGGCGACGATGAGGAACTGGTTGTCGCGCGCCCGTTGGCTCACCGAGCTCTCACGCATCTGGTTGAACAGCATGAGCGTCTCGCCGACGGCAAAGTCGTACCAGCTGTCAACGTACAGTGCCGCTGTATCGAAGCTGTCGTCGGCGCGAACGAAGTCCAGCTCCTGGAAATACTCTGCTTCCGGAGCATTGGAGGCGTAGTCCTCGTAGTCGGTCTCCGCGGCACCGGACTTTTTCACTACATCGATGATCGGCAACGTCCAGTAAAGCCCCAGCCGATCTACCCGCTGACGCTCAGGACCGGTGCGGAAGAGCTTGGCCTGTTCGGAGCCGAACCACTCTTCGCGGTCGACCCAGTCGGGAGGGCCGTAAAAGAGCTTCGTCGGGTTGCTGATAAACCAGCCCGCGGTTTGTGCCAGCTCGAAGGCACCACCATCGAACGACGCCCATGGCCGACCGGGTGCGTAGTACGTCCCTGACGGAGCCATCGGTACGGCCGCCACGTGATTCGGATGCCGCGCCGCCATTAGCTCCAGCTGTACCCCACCGCGATACGAGCAGCCAAAGGTCGCCACCTTGCCGCTGGACCAGGGCCGCGTGCTCAACCACTCCACGGTGTCGTATCCGTCGTTACGGTCGGTGGCGTGTACCACGTATCGACCCTCCGACTCGTAGCGGCCGCGGATGTCTTGCATGGCGACTACGTAGCCCTGGCCAACAAACGTCTCGACGTCGACCCGGTTTCCACCCTCCTTGCCGTACGGCGTGCGCACCAAGATCGTCGGCAGCGGCTCCGTCGCCCCCGCGGGGAAGTACAGGTCGGTCGACAGTGCGGCCCCGTCGCGCATCGGCACCATGACGCCGACATCGGGCCGAACGGAGTACGTGGCCTCGCGGCTATGGCCTCCGTCCATCTGCGCCCAACCTGTACCGATGGAGATCACGGTGGCCAGACTCATACAGACGGCGAAGAGAGTGCTGCGGAGCTCTGCACGCCGTATGGTCATCTGGATCTCCTGCATCTGCATTCGCACTCGATAGCCTGGCTGGACAGCCACGCCTGCTAGACAGCCACCCCTGCCTTGAGCCCTTCGAAGACCGCTTCCTCGGCGGTACGTGGGCAGAGACAATCGCCAATGGCGACAACCTCACCGTCGAAGTCCACGAGCTCGGCCTCGAGCTCGTTGACGGCAGCGTGCCCCATGGCCAGCACCAGCGTATCGCAGCCCTCGTACGTAACCTGCTCGCCGCTCGTGGTGTGCACGAAACGGATCGTGCCGTCAGCTGCGGCTCGTGCCAGCCGCAGGAGCGGCGCGACCTCGACTCCGAGGCGATGCACCGCGCCCACCATGAGGTCGCGCACGTACTGCTGGATGGTCTCTCCGGGCATGGTGCCGTTGACACACAGCCGCACCGGATGCCCGGCGAGGGCGAGCTTCTGGGCGGTCCCGAGGCCAACCCAGTCGCAACGCCAGTCGGCGACGACAACGGAGCCATTGACTTCGACCTCGTCCCGCAAGATCTGCCAGGCAGTAACTGTGTGCACCTCGTCAATCCCCGCAATCTCCGGTATGTACGGCTTGGCTCCGGTGGCAAGAACGACTACATCCGGCGAGCGCTGAGCGATCAGCTCGCGAGTAACGTCGATGCCGGTGATGAGCTCCACGCCTGCGGCCTCGACCTCGCGCACCAAGTTCCGGGTCATGCCGCCGATCTCGGCGCGGTCTGGCAGCGCCGCGGCCAGCAGAAGCTGCCCTCCGAGCTCCGGCGAACGCTCGCAGAGAACCACCTCGTGGCCCCGCTGGGCCGCCACCGCTGCCGCTTTCATGCCCGCCGGCCCCCCGCCGACAACGAGGATCTTGCGCTGCACCTCGGCCGGGCGCAGCTCGCCGTAGACCAGCTCGCGCCCGCTCTCCGGATACTGGATACACGAGATCGGCACACCCATGTGCATGTGTCCGATACAGGCCTGGTTGCAACCGATACAGGTTCGGATCTCGTCCAGGCGGCCCTCGGCGGCCTTGTTGGGCATCTCCGGATCGCTGATCAGCGCCCGCGTCATGCCGCACAGATCAGCCTGGCCTGCCACCAGGATGCGCTCGGCATCGACGGGATCGACCGTCCGCCCGGTTACGATCACCGGCTTGCCCACGACAGCACGCACTGCCGCGGCGTGGGGTGCCACAGAGGATCTCTCGATCTCCATGGGCGGCACGATGTGAGCGGAGCTTCCCAGCGTCGTGGAGGCCCCTGTCACGACGCTGAAATAGTCGAGCTCGCCATCGGCGTCGAGCGTCTGGCAGATATCGATCACCTCGTCAGTGCTCAGGCCGTCCGGGTTGAGCTCGTCGGCCGAGATACGCAGTCCGATGACCATGTCGCCGACCCGAGCCCGTACTGCCGATACCACTTGGCGAACGAGCCTGAGGCGGTTATCGAAGCTGCCGCCGTAGTCGTCGTCGCGCCGGTTCACCCGCGCGTTGAGGAATTGGGCGATCAGGTAGCCGTGACTGCCGACGATCTCGACTCCGTCGAACCCGGCTCGCTGCAAGCGCTCGGCGCCATCGGCAAAGCCGCTGATGATCTCGTCGATAAGATCCTTCGACATCGCCCTGGGCATGACGTGAAAGCGCTCGTTCGGAACCGCCGACGCCGAGTACGCCACCATGGCGCTACCGTCCTCGGTCTTGGGAAAGATCTCTCGACCGGGATGGAACAGCTGACCGAATACGATGCAGCCGTGCTCGTGGCACGCTTCAGCGATCTTGCGAAACCCCGGCACGCAGTGATCGCTGGTCGCCATGATGATGCGCGGGGTATACCGCGAGCTGTCGTGGATCCCTGCGATCTCGGTGATGATCAGCCCGACCCCGCCTGCCGCTCGAGCGGCGTGATACGCAGCGGTGGTGGCGCTGGGCACACCGTTCTCGGCCATCATCGTGTCGTGTCCGGTCGACACGATGCGGTTCTTGACGGTGACGTTGCGAATCGTCAGCGGCGAGAACAGCTCCGCAAGGGCGGCTCTCAATTCAGTCGACCAGCGGCTGGTGCATCATCAGTACGGTGCCTCGACGTCGCCCATCTCCACGTACACGCTCTTGAGCTGCGTATAGTGATTCAAGGTGGTGAGGCTGTTCTCCCGACCGATGCCGGATTGCTTCGTGCCGCCGAACGGCATTTCGATCGGTGTGATGTTGTAGTTGTTGATCCAACAGGTGCCGGCCTCCAACTGCGCCACCACTCGGTGGGCGCGCTGAATGTCGCTGGTGAACACACCGGCAGCCAGCCCGTACATGGTGTCGTTGGCTCGTTTCACCACCTCTTCCTCGGTCTCGAAGGCGAGTACCGCCATGACCGGGCCGAAAATCTCCTCCTGAACGATCAGCATGTCGTCGCTGCAACCGTCGAAAACGGTCGGTTCAACGAAGAAGCCCTTGGCCAGCGCCGGGTCATCGGGCGGTCCGCCGCCGCACAACAACTTGGCGCCGTTCGCCTTGCCGGCCTCGATGTAGCTGATTACCCGGTCTCTGTGCTGCGCCGAGATCAACGCACCGACGTGCGTTTCGGGGTCGAGTGGGTCACCGATCCGCATCTGTCCGACGCGCTCCAGCAGACGATCGAGGAACTGATCGTGGATGCTGCTCTCGACAAAGACACGTGTGCCGTTGGAGCAGATCTCCCCCTGGGTATAGAAGTTGGCCATGATCGCCGCCGAGACGGCGTTTTCGAGGTTGCTGTCGGCGAAGATCAACAGCGGTGACTTGCCACCGAGCTCCATCGTTACGTGCTTGAGCGTACTGGCGGCATCGGCCATGACGAGCTTCCCGGTCGCGACCTCTCCGGTGAGCGACACCTTGTCGATCCCTGCATGGCGGGTGAGGAGCTGGCCCGTCCGCGCGTCACCTTGCACGACGTTGAACACACCATCCGGCACCCCGGCCTCGGTGAATATCTCCGCCAGTTTCGGGGCAGTGAGCGGGGTGAGCTCGGCGGGCTTGAAGATCATCGCGTTGCCACATGCCAACGCCGGCCCCGACTTCCAGCAGGCGATCTGCAGCGGGTAGTTCCAGGCGCCAATCCCGGCACACACCCCGAGGGGCTCGCGGCGCGTGTAGGCGAACGAGGTGCCCAGATCGAAGTGCTCGCCGTGCAGGCTGGCCGCAAGGCCGGCGTAGTACTCGATGCAATCGGCGCCCGATAGCACGTCGACGACCGAGGCCTCCTGGATCGGCTTGCCGGTGTCCAGAACCTCCAGATGCGCCAGCTCGTCGTTGCGCTGCCGCAACAGCGCCACGGCACGGTTGAGGATTCGTCCGCGTGCCGCACCAGTCATCGCCGACCACTCCTCGAAACCCGCTCGCGCCGCGGCTACGGCGTGATCCACGTCCTCGGCGCCGGCCTGCTGGATGCTGCAGAGCACCTCGGCGGTGGCGGGATTGACGGTCTGGAACGACTCGCCACTGGTGGCCGCCACGTACTTTCCGCCTATGTACAGCTGCTGATCAGGAATCGTCATCAATGCGCCCCTCGCGCTAGCCGCATTTCCAAATACTCGATCGCCGGATCGATCAACCGCCGGCTACCTTCCGCACCGGTGTACGTTACCCCGCCCCGGTGAACTCATCGGTCGCGTCATCAATCGTCACCCCGCCGTCGCTCGAGAGGATCTGCGCCGGATAGTGCTCCGCCCAAACGGCGATGATCTCGTCCAGCGGCACATCCGTATAGTGACCGCGGTCGCGCACGTATTCCATATAACGATTGCCGTCGCGGTCGGACTGCTGGAACAACGAGTCGTTGCGACCATCGAACGACATCGGGTCGACGTTGAAGCGCTCACAGAGCGAGGCGTTGAACGCCGGCGTAGCCTTGACCCACCTGCCGTCCAGGTACAGCTCCGTGTAGCCGTGGAACACGAACAGGTCGGTTTGCATCTCGCGTTTCAATCGCTCACTGGCGAGATGGTTCACGACATCGCCGAACCCCAACCGACTGGGAATTCCGTGCACCCGCGCCGCTGCTGCAAGCAGCGTCGCTTTGCTGATGCAGAACCCGAACCCGTTCTCGAGCACGGCGCTGGCGCGCATACCCTCGACGGTCAGGTCGATCGTGTAGGGGTCGTAGCGGAAATCGTCCCGTACACGGTCGTGCAGAGCAACCGCCTTATCAACGTTGGAGTCCTCCCGGTCGGCGCTCTGGAGAGCGAACTCGATGACCGCCGGGTGATCGCTGTCGATGAAAGGCGTCGCCGTCGAGTATTGGTCGAATTGGCTGTGCTGCTCGCTCATGCGATCACTCCCAGGCCAAGACCGCGGATCTGGTCGATATATTCCTGTGGAAAGACCATGTTCGGTGCGCAATCGTAGCTGAACACGGCGATCATGCGTGGCTTCGATCCGGCGCCGATCTCGGTCACTCGATGTATCGACTCATCGCCCCTGAACAGGGTAAACGTGCCCGCCCCTATTTCCGGGCGCTTGGCGATCTGCTCAGGCCTAGCAAAGATGTCGGCTAGCGCCTCGTAGTTCTCGTTGCGCTCGTCGCGAACGTAGGGAACGTACTCGAACTGGCCGCCAGAGTCAGCCTGGCTCAGCAGCAGGGAGAATACCGCAGCATTGCCGTCGAAGTGCCAGCCGTTGCAATCGCCCGGGCCGCCGACGTGCACGGTGAGCGCCAGATGCGGGCAGGCGCTTCGAAATAGCGTCTCGTACCCGAGCACCTGGCGTACGAACTCGGTCAGATGTTCAGAAAGGTACAGCTGCCGGAGAAGGCTAGCGTTGGGAATCTGGTAGTTGAGGATCTGATGATAGCGGCAGTCATGCGTTGTAATTCGCGGATGACCCGGCGGCCATGCCTTGTCGTCAACATCGTAGGCAGGGCGTGCGTGGTCGAATCGGTAGGCCTCACCGAGGAGCAGCTCCACCTCCGCGGCCATCCGCTGCACAACGTCGGGTCGTACGAATCCCGGCAACAGGCAGAGCGCGCCCTCCTCCAAGTCGGCGCCGCACTCGGCGATCAGGGTTCGCATCCGATCGCTGTCGGGCTCGTCGAGCGGGTAGCGGGCGACATCCAGTAGTTGTCGCAGCGTACTGTCCATCGCGCCTGTCCCCCATGGTAAGTTTGTTCTCGGCCGACCCAGATATTGGACGTTATGAAAAACGCGAGCAAGCGCCGCGTCGTCGATACCGGCGCCCAAGCACGCGACAGGAGACAGAATGGGCCACCGAACGGGTTGTTCTGACGATCAAAGCAAAGTCACCAAGGTGAGCCGGCGCGACTTCGCACGCTCGTCGGTGGTTGCCGGCGCCGTGGCAGCAACACTCTCCACCCCGCTGCGCGCCAACACCGCCGAAGCGGCAGGCGGGGGTCTCGGGCAAAGGCGCGGCAGATTCCCGGACGGCTGGCGCCCGGGCACGACGATCCCCGCCAAGTACTACCTGGACGAGGAGATCTACCTGAAGGACGAGGCCATTATCAAAGATAACCTGTGGTTGCTAGCCGATCACGAGAGCCGCATTCCCAACGCCGGGGACTACTTCGTTTTCGCGTATGGGCGTAGCGACAGCATCATCGTGGTACGGAACAACGAGGGAACGGTCAACGCGTTTCACAATGTCTGTCGCCATCGCGGATCACGTCTTTGTCGTCACGATGCGGACTCGGTTCCGGCCGATCCGCGTCTCTCCGTCAAGCAGCTCGGCCAGGAAGGCAGCTCCCCGGTGTTTCGCTGCCCGTACCACGCCTGGACCTACGACATCGACGGCAACCTGATCTACGCCTACGGCATGCAGGATGACTTCGATCCGGCGGCGAACGGCCTACAGCCCTGCAATGTCAGGACTTACGAGGGTCACATCTTCTTGCACCTCGGTGAGGGTGCGGCTCCAGACTTCGAACCGACGGTTCGGGCTATCCGAGGGCTCAGTCGGCGCCACGGCACGGCGCAGCTCAAGATCGCCGCCCGACGGCAGTACACGGTGCGCGGCAACTGGAAGCTCGCTGTAGAGAACTTCCTCGAGTGCTATCACTGCGGACCGGCCCATCAGTCGCTGGTGACAGCCCATGACTGGGACTATGCGCTCTCCAAGGAGCAACGGGCCGAGTTCGAGAAGAACCTGGATACCTGGGTCACCGGCGAGGCCCGCCCCGGAGCCGGTGGTGGAGGCATGGGCGGAGGCAGCATCGCCGACGGCTTGCAGACCGATGCCGGCGTCGGACGTGGTTTCCTCAATCCGGGAGTCGAGACCGGATCACTGGATGGCAACCGGGTGGCGCCGCTGCTGCCGACGTTCGACAAGCCGACGCACGGGTTCCGGGAAGCCGAGACAGGATGGGATACCGCGTACTGGGCTGCTTACGACGATTACGTGGCGATCGCGCGGTTCACACCTCGGGACGTGGAGCTCAGCGACTGCGAGATCCTGTGGCTGGTACATCCGGACGCGCAGGAAGGTCGCGACTACGACGTCGAGGCGTTGATCGGCCTGTGGCACGTCACGATCCTGGAAGACATCTGGATCGTCGAGAACAACCATGCCGGTGTGCGGTCCGGCGCGTATCGATCCGGACGCTACGCCATCCACGAAGGTCCTCCCGTACGGTTCGCCCGCTGGTACATGGGAGTCCACCGTGGTGACGACCCTGGCTCGGTCTGAAGGGGACCGCTGCAGCATCCCCGACTGATAGCTTCTACGCGGCGAACGAGGCGTCCGCCTGTCGCGACGCGTTAAGTCGTAGCGACGTGTAGCCGTGCTGACAGGAGCACCGGCGAGCACGCTTGGGCCCGCTTGGCGTTCGCACTAGCCTGGTAGTGAAGCCCCCCGCACTCGACGCACCAATGGAGAGTCGGATTGACCCTCGACGCCTCGCTACGTATCGCCGCTTTGGTGACGGTCACGCTGCTACCGGCCAACGCTGCAGCCCAGTGCCTCGTCCCGGAAGCCGGCATCGTGAGCGGCGCGGCGCGCGACGCCATCCCGGCACTGACCAACCCGGAGACGCTTTCCGCCGCCGAAGCCGACCTCCTTCTGGCACCTACTGATATGGTGCTCGGCGTAGTCCAAAACGGCGAGGCGCGAGCCTATCCGATGCGCCTCCTGTGGTGGCACGAGATCGTCAACGACGTGCTCGGCGGTGTCCCGATCGCTGTGAGCTATTGCCCGCTCACCGGCAGCGGCTTGGTATACGACCCCGTCCTCGACGGCCAGCATGTGATCTTCGGTACGTCCGGTCTACTGTTCGACAACAACCTCATCATGTACGACCGAACGTCGCTGAGCCTATGGTCGCAGATGATGGTGAGCGGCATCTGCGGGTCGTATATCTCGCACCGGCCAAGCCTCTACCCTGTCACGGAGACCACATGGGCTGGCTGGAGGGCAATGCATCCCGACACCACGGCGATCAGCTTCGACACCGGCTACTCGCGCGACTACAACCGCTATCCATACGGCGACTACGATACCGTTAGCAGTACACGGCTCCTTTTCCCTCACAGCTTCATCGACGACCGCCTGCCGCTCAAGGCGCTGGTACACGGGATCGCGCACGACGGCACGGCGCGGGCCTATCCGCTCGACGATCTGACCGCCTCGGAGAGTCGCCTGGCGTTGAACGATCAGATCAACGGGCGGGCCTTGCTGGTGGTAGTCGACCGCGTCCGCCGCATGGTCGTCTCCTTCGATCGCCGGGTTCGCTTCCGCAACAGCAGGGGAAAGTGGAGGACGAAGAAGTTCATCTTCGATATCGTCGACGGCGGCGGCTTTCCGCTTCTCCTCAAAGACCGCCAAACGGGATCTACCTGGAATCTGCAGGGCGTGCCCGTCGGCGGTGAGCTCGTCGGCAACGTGGAGGGCGGAGGCCTGGCGCGAATCGCCGATGCACACAACGCGTTCTGGTTCGCCTGGGCGTCGTTCCATCGCGACACTCAGATCTACGGGCAGTAGGGTGTGTCAAGGTTCATCGGCGTTCCGAACGTCAGCGTTGGCTATGGCCAATTGCTGGCCGCTCCGTAGGCGGCGATAGTCGTCGCCATCGACGACCAACACCGGCAACTCGGTGTCGTAGAGCTCTCCGGCGATCATTGCCGCCACCAGGATGGTGACGTCGGGCTGCGGCAGAATCACGGCGGCGGGACCGTTACCGAGTTGAAGAGCGTCGACCAGCGCCCCTGGGGAGCTGGTGCTGCCACGCGTGCCCGGCATGACCAGTATTCTCCCGGCGACACATTCGCCACACTGTGGATGATGCTCATCGACGATGCGGCCGGATTTGGGATCGAGGCCGCCCCAGAAGCTCAACGGCTCCTCCAGGACAAGCGTCTCAGCGCGGCACTCGCCGCCGAGCAGAACGTCGGTGACGCGCATGACCTCAGCCGCCATCGGCCCAGAACTCCGTATCGGAGGCAATGCGGCCGCTCACAGCAGCTCGCACACAGTCTTCCAGGCTCGCAAACGTCGGCCGAGATCCCAGACCGCCGGCCGCGTAGTAAGCCCACTTGGCGGAGTTGGTTACCACGCGCCCGTCGCAACCGGCGACCAAAGGCGCGTAGTAGGTACAGCGCCCAGTCACCGGGGCAACCCCGGCGGCGCGCAGCAGGTCGAGCCAGCCGTGATCCTCGACCTGCCCGAGCACGTGGTCGCTGGTCGATACGTAGAAGCGCACTCCTTTGCGGACATGCACCCCTTCCAGCAACGGCATCAGCTGCTCGAACTCGGCCAGCGAGAAGTGTGGCGTTCCGAGGCACACTGCGCCCACCTCGCCGCCATCGCTGGCGCCGAGTTGCTCTGCGGCGGCGCGAAGCTCGCCCGAGCCGGGGCACATCCGCGTCCTCGGAACTCGTCCCTGGCTCGCTTCCTCGAGCGTTGGCGCCTCCGGCGTGATACCGACAGCGTGGAAGAGCTTCAGCGAACCCGATGCGGCGCCAGCGGAGCCGATGGCGCGGAGCTGCTCGGTGCGAGTCGTCAACGGCAGGCCGACAATCGCCGGAACTTCGTTGCCCACGGTCCGTCCGATGAGGAACCCGAGCACTTGAAAGAAACGGTCATCGGCGAGCCAGGTCGCGGGGAGGCGCTCGAGCTCCACCACAACGGTCGCGCGCCGATTCTCCGTCCGATGCAGCCCGGTGTCTGGAACACGCCCGGTGATCGCCGCGCACATATCCAAGAACTCGACGTAGGCGTTCGTCCGCGCGCCCAGAATCGAGTTGGCATAGACCACCGCGCTCGACTCGGTCCACGCGACGTGCTCGCCAGGCTTGGGTTCGGCACGCACGTGGTACGGAGCACAGGTCATCGTGGGGCGACAGCCCATCTGCTCGTAGAGCTCGATCAGACGGAGGCTCGCCTTCCGGTCAGCCGGCTCGGAGTCCGCGAGTCGCTGCAGGTTCAAGGAGCAGCTGGTCAGCGTGGTCGGGACCGTAACCCGCGTACTGAGCTCGATGAGCTTTTCCGCAAAGTCGATATTCGCCTGGCCGTTGTTGTAGGAGCTGCCGACGTGCGCCCAAGTAATGTCGATCAATCGTGGCGCACGCGTCGCTTCCGCCACCCGGACGATAAGCCGCATGGCAAGCTGAGCACCGGCTCCGCGGCCACCTGTCAGGGTTGCCTGGTCGGCAGCCGTGAGCTCCATTTTGCTAGTGCTGCTGATCATCGGCACGGTGACGTTTACAGGCCCCTAGTAGTACTCGAGATAGCGATCAACCTCCCATTCAGAGACCTGGCGCTGGTACTCGCCCCACTCCATGTCCTTGACCTTGAGGAACTCGTCGATGAACGCGCCGCCGAGCTGCTCGCGAAACAGCGAGTCGGCCTCGAGGGCGTCGAGTGCGGCGCGCAGGCTCTGCGGCAGAATGCCGACGCCGAGCTTCACGAGCTCGTCGATCGGTGTCGTGTAATGGTTGAAGTTCTGCGGCTCACCTGGATCGAGCTCACCATCGATTCCGTCGAGACCCGCGGCAACGATCGCGGCCGTGGCAACGTACGGATTACAGCTGCCGTCCGGCAAGCGCAGCTCGAGCCGACCATGCGGTACGCGCACCATGCTCGAGCGGTTGTTGTCGCCATATGAGATGTAGGCTGGCGCCCATGTGGCCCCCGAAAGCGTGTTGCCAACGACGAGGCGCTTGTAGGAATTGACCGACGGTGCACAGAGCGCCGCCAGAGCCGGGGCGTGCTCTAGCAGACCGCCCAGGAAGCTGTAGGCGAGCCTCGACAGACCGAGGCTACGCTCGTCTGACTCGTCGCTGAACAGCGGCGTGCCATCGCGGTCGTCAATCGACAGGTGGAAATGCGTGCCGCTCCCGGTACGCCGCGTCACCGGTTTGGGCATGAACGAGCAAATAATGCCGAGCTCTCTGGCGATCTCCCCAGCCGCCATGCGGAAGAAGACGTAGCGATCGGCGGAGGTCATCGCGTCTGTGTAGGTGTAGTTGATCTCGAACTGGCCGTTGCCGTCCTCGTGATCGATCTGGTACACGTCGAAGCCCACCGGTACCAGCGCGTCGACGAGCTTTTCGATGAAGGTTGTGCTCCTCGACAGACCTTTGTAGTCGTAGCATGGCTTGTCGAGCCGATCCGTGGGATCCGCTGGGCCGAGCGAGCCGTCCTCTGCGCGCCGCAGCAGCATGAACTCGGGCTCAATACCGGTGTTGAGTGTCCAGCCGCGATCTGCGAGGCGAGCCAGTTGCTGACCGGCAATGTGACGCGTGTCCAGCGGCCAGGGTTGACCGTTCACATGGCCGACGCAGACGACACGCGCGAAACCCGCCTGCCAGGGCACCAGGCTCAGCGTCGACGGGTCCCCACTGCCATGAAGTCGGGGTCGTGCGGCTCCTGACCGAGGCCCCAGACGGCAAAACCCGCGAAGCCTGCGCCGTCGGTGAGAACATCCTCGTAGTGACTCGCCGGAACCGCCTTTGTCTTCGCCACCCCATGAATGTCGACGAACTGAGCCAGAACGAACTTCACTCCGTTCTTCTCGAAGAAGGATGCCGCGTCTTTGCCTGTCATGGTCTCCACCGATTTAGCAGGGTGCTCAAGAAAACTCTGGCGGGCCGGCAACCCCAACGCCCTGAAGAGTTACGGGGTCTTGCGGCCATCTGCCTCGTTGAGCCCCCTGGACGATACAACAAGCATCGCCTGCGTCGTGCGGCCAACGGGCGAGAACCTTGCTCGGTCTCATCCGCTGCCGCGTTCGCCGTTGCCAGCCCGCTAGAAGGGCACGATGGCGCGCAGATTGGCCGCCATATTGCGGCTGGCAACGAGCGGCGTTCCATCTCCGAGCATGACGCGGTAACGGCCCCCGAACCAGCGCTGGATCTCGCGCACGTGGTCGATGTTGACCAGCGTGGCCCGATGGATGCGGATGAACTGCTGTGGGTCGAGCCGACGGGCCAGTTGCACCAGGGTGAAGTCGACGATGTGGCTCTTGGCCGCCGTGGTTGCCGCATAGACTAGCTTGTCCTGAGCGTAGAAGTGGGTCACCTCTTCGACCGGTAGCACCAACGTACGGTCGCCGATGCGGATGCCCAGCCGGCGCAAGAATCCCTCTGCAGCGGCAGCCGTCGATCTCTCCACCAGACGTTGTACTCGCTCGAGGAGGTCCGCCTGGCGCTGTCCGGAGTGGTATCGACGGACCTTTTCGAGCGCCCGTCCGAGCCCCTCGGAATCGACCGGCTTGAGCAGATAATCGACGCTTGCTACTTGGAACGCCTCGAATGCGAACTCGTCGTAAGCGGTGGTGAATATCACCAGCGGGCTTTCTTCGAGCTCGCGCAGTAAGTCGAAGGCGGTGGCACCGCGGAGCCGAATATCGAGCAGCAGCAGGTCGGGATGGGAAGCGGCAATGACCGAGGTAGCGGCGGACGAGTCGCATTCCGCTGCCGCCCTCTGAGCCAACCGGTTCGTCTGCTCGGCCGGCGCAGGCGAACCCCGGCCCATTGTCGCGGATCTCGATCCGTATCGTGTCGCCCTCGGCCCGCACCAGGATCTCGACC
Source organism: Acidobacteriota bacterium (assembly GCA_963666055.2). Taxonomy (GTDB): domain Bacteria; phylum Acidobacteriota; class UBA890; order UBA890; family WLXD01; genus DASCOT01. The sequence goes on from CAXWPH010000001.1 coordinate 59,262, forward strand.
TCACCGCGACCCTCCGATCGTGAAGCGCCATGCTTGACCGCGTTTTCGACCAGCGGCAGCAGCAGCATGCCCGGCACCGCGATGCCGGCCAACTCGTCGGGACAGTCGATACGAGACCAGAGCTGGTCACCGAACCGGTGTTGCTCGATGCTCAGATAGTCGGCGGCAGCATCGAGCTCGCTGCGTAGGGCAACGGTCTCCGCCTCGCCGATCTGAAGCGCCTGCCGGAAGTGGCGTGACAGCGCCAGCTTGCCCTCTTGCCGTTGCTGTGCACCGACTGATGCGATCGGGGAGATCGGACACCCTCACGGTACGAGAGAGCGGGCGGTTACCATCAGCCTTTGCGGACGAAGTGCAAGGAGACGCTGACCAACGGGGGTAAGGCCCTGCTGAGAGGGAGCACGTGATCTACTCTTTGACCCGTCACACTTCCACCACGGGCTGCTAGGACGCGTCGCCTGCCATGGCAACCTTGCTGCAAGAAGAGTTCATCGCCTGGCAATGCAGGGTGCGGAAAGAAGCGGTTCGCATGTATGGCGGACGGCCGCGTGCCGGTATGCGCCCCGGCGTGGCGCGAACGGACGGCAGCCTGATATCCGAGATCACCGTTCTGTTAGCCGAAGAGGATCCCGAGGTGCACACCGGCTTCTTCCGCCACATCGTCCGCCAAACGCCGGATCCGAAGAAACGCTACGAAAGCGCCATCAAGCTGCTAGCTGCGGAGTACTACAACCGGCCCGAGAGGTTCTCGGGCATGCTCACGGCGCAGTTTGCCCACGATTCGGCAATAGCCTCCGAGCTGGTCGAAGCCGGTCGTTGCGTGCTGGCGTTCGCGCAAGGGGCGCGTGCGTATGGGCTACCTAGCGCTGTCGAAGAGTTTGTCTCTTCCGACGCCAACCACCAGGCGACCTGTTGGCACAACCACCTGTTCAATCCGTGCCCGCCCGACAAGATCCGGGTGCTCGGGTTCAGGCCCATCTGGGCAAAGGGTTGGAGGCTGAACCGCTAGCTTGGCTGCCAGTGAAGGGCTTCCTGCCCGTGCCTCGATCGCTAGCCGGCGCTGTCGTCGCCTGTCGTGCCGACAGGCAGTGACTCGGCGTGCTCGTAGCACTGAGGCGCCCCGGCGATGATCGTCGACCGCAGGTCGGCCTGCGATGCCAGCGCTCGGGCTTCCTTCTCGTAAGTACGTGCCTCGAGCCTCAGCTGCCAGATCATGTAGACGATGGTCAGTGCGAACGACACGACAAAGAGCGCTATCTCGAGACCGACGAACGGGTACATCGGTCCGATCTCCAGCGGGTTGCCAAGCCAGTTCTCGATCAGTCCTGTTTGCATTCTCCTAGCCCCCGGCGACGCGCAGCTCTTCGCCGACGAGTTCGCCGAACGCCGCGGTCTCATCAGCCAGCACTTGATGATCCAGACCCGCCAGCTCGATGGCGCGTGGGATACGCAGCATATCGAACTTCTTCAAGACCGCGCCGAGGACGAAACACGGCGCAAATCCCAGCACGAAGAACATGATGAAGGCCCCCGCAAGCTGACCCCACGGTGTGATGTTGGCGAACTCGGGGTTCGGTGAGCTCGGGTACCCCCAGAGCATGAATCCGGCGATCACCACACCGAGCACGCCGGCGTAGCCATGCACCGCGACCGCGCCTACCGCGTCGTCGATCTTGAACCTCCTCTCCACCCAGTGGTGCAGCTTATACAAGCACAGCACTCCGAACGCGCCGATGAGCAGCGCTTGCAGCGGATGGTAGAGGTCGTTGCCCGCGGAAGCGGTGATGATGCCCGCGAGGCCGCCCGAGAACGTCCAGTAGGGATCGCCCTTGGAGACGAAGTAGCCGGCGAACAGCCCGCCTGACAGCGACATTAGGAAGTTGAAGGTGATCGCGCTCAGCGTCGTCGGCGTGAGGTAGATCGTCGTCGCCGCGAAGAAGGTACGGGCAGAGTCCGGATCGATGTCGATGATCGGGATGTTGCACGCCGCGTAGAAGCCCCAGAAGCCGGTGTAAATCATGAACAGGCCGATAATCACCAGCCAGCTGTTTTGCGGCGGAAACGCTCGCGCTGTGCCATCGGAACGGAACCGTCCGATACGCGGCCCGAGGTGGTAGAGAACGGCCAACGCCGAGCCGCCGCTGATGGCATGGATCACGCCTGACGCGTAGGCGTCGTGATACCCGAGCAGTCGCACCATCCAGCCCTCACCGGACCAGCCCCAGGCAGCGTCGACGACCCAGGTGATCGAGCCCAGCATGATGGCGAAGAGCCAGAAAGCGCTCGATCGAATGCGCTCGATGACAGCGCCGGAAAGGATCGAAGCGCAGGTCCAGGAGAACAGCAGGAACGCTCCGAAGAACACGCCGTTGAGGCGCGCCCAGGTCGCCGCGTCGCCCGGAGTCACCCCCGCCTGAACCGGTTGGCCACCCATGTGGGTGCCCATGAGCTCGCTCCATGGGAGCGCGAACGGAGCGGAGATCAAGCCGCCGGTAATGCCCGGTCCATTCTGCAGCGCGAAATAGATCCACCATCCGAAGAAGAAGAACGTCACGGTGATCAACGGAATCACCATCGCATTCTTCATCAAGGTGTGCATCATGTTCTTCTGGCGCGACACCCCGACCTCGTACAGGCAGAACCCGACATGGATCAGGAACATCAGGACGATGCAGACCCAGTAGTAGAACTCCGTGAAGATGACGGTAAGGGCGGTGAGCTCGTTTTCCATGGCTCCTCGGTGTCCTGCGTCAGACGGTCGTGGTGTTCAGCGGGTCGTCAGGCCCCGATCAACCTAGTGACTAGCTCCAGGGGTAGGGGCTGTTGGACACCGGGTGCAATTTCCCCGCGGCATAACGCGAGAAGCGAAACGGCTCGAGCAACACGCTTCGATTGCCAACGATCTCCTCCGCCACGAGCTTGCCGACACCGAGCATCTTGTAGCCGTGGTTGGAGTCGGCGATGAAGTAGCAGTTGCCGCGGAAGACATCGAATACCGGGAAGCTGTCTGCCGTGAACGAGCCGATACCGCCTGACGGCTCCTCGCCGCGGAACAGAGCGGACTTGCCAGCGAAGCGCTCCTGGCAAAACGCCAGCGCCGAGCACCACATGTTGGCGAAATCCTCGCCGACGATGAAGTCGGGCGATTTGGGCCCGTATGGATCGACTGCCACATCATCGGCATCCTTGTCGACCTTGTAGGGCATGGCGCCACCTTGAACGCCCCCGAAGTTGAAGTCCGGTTTGTAGTAGATGCCCCATATCTGGTCGGTGATCAGCGAGCCATCGAGGTCGGAGTAGAGCGGCGCGTCGGTGTCGATGTGCACCACCGGGGGCAACTCGCCGTCGTTTGTCCGCTGGAGATCAGGCTCGACGCCGAGCGTGCCCTCTTGCAGGCACCAGTAACGCCACATTGGGATGTTCTCGTGCACGGTGCCGTTGTCGTTGACGGTGATGGTCTTGGGCAGCTCGAGCATGTCCCAGATGTGCTTCACCCACGGGCCCACACCCACGACGACGTAATCGGTGCGGATCGTCCCCTGGTCGGTCTCCACGGCGGTGATTCCGGCATCGGTGTACTGGAAGCCGGCAACTTTCACCCCGGAGTGGATCGTCACCCCGACGCCTTCCGCCTTGCCGGCAAGCCCGAGCATCGACGCCATGTTGTTGGCGTAACCACCCTTCTTCTCGTGCAAGACGGAGGTGATTCCACGAGCCCTCCAGTCGTGGAACAGACCCTTCATGTATTTCTCGGACTCGGCCGCTCCGACAATGAGCTCGGATTCGTAACCGATCGCCTTCTGTTGCTCGTAGATCTGCGCGACATCGGCCTCCATCACGGCCGGACTGATCTGCATGTAGCCGACCGGATGATAGCTATACGCTTCCGGGTCGCTGTCCCATACCTCGACGCTATGCGCCATTAGCTCGCGCATTGCCGGCTGAAAATAGTTGTTGCGGATTACGCCGCAGGCAATCCCCGACGCTCCGGCGCCGACGCCTTCCTTGTCGAGCACGATAATGTCGGCCCCACTTCCCTGCCCCCGTGCTTTCAGCTCAAGCGCCAGATGATAGGCGGTGCTCAGGCCGTGAATGCCGGCACCGATGACGACGTACTTGCTTGCTTCCGGTAAAGAGCTCATCGAAAACCTCAGCTACGAGGACGTTTCTTGCCGGGGTCATAGAACGGGAACTGCACCACGGTCGCCGCGATGCGCTTCTGATGCCCGTCGAGCTTACCGACTTCCAGCTCGGCGCCAGGGTCAGCGTGCTCCTTGGCCAACCGGCACAGGGCGATGTTCTTTCGCAGGATGGGAGAGCGCGTGCCGCTGGTGATCACTCCCACCTGACTGCGACCGGCGTACACGCCGTCGCCGTGGCCACCGGTCTCGCTGCCTTCGAGCTCCAGGCCGACCAGCAGTCGCTGCGGGTGCGCTTTGCGCTCGACGAGGGCTGCCCGACCAACGAAATCGTCATCCGTGCTCTCGAGGTCAACGGTGAACCCGATGCCTGCTTCGAACGGATCCACCTGGTCGTCGTACTCGTATCCTGGGAAGATCAGCCCCGACTCGATGCGCAAGATGTCGAGAGCATCCAGGCCTAGCGGCGCCAGATCGTGCGGCTCGCCCGCCTCCCAGATCGCATCCCAAACGGCAACGGCATCGTTGGGGTGGCACCAGACCTCATAGCCGAGCTCACCCGTGTAGCCGGTTCGGGATACCAGCAGCGGCGTGCCGTCTGCCGCTGCTACGCGGCCGACGGTAAAGCGGAACCACTTGAGCTCGTCGATGCTCGGCTGGGTGGGCGCGGTCCAGACAACCTCTCGAAGGATATCGCGGCTACTGGGGCCCTGCACGGCGATGTTGTGGAGCTGTTCCGACGACGACTTGACCCACACCTTGAGCCGCCGTTTCTCGGCCTGTTCACGCAGCCAGATGCCGTCCGTCGCGTTGCCGCCGATCCAACGGAAGTTGTCGGCGCCGAGGCGGAACAACGTGCCGTCGTCCAGCAGACCGCCGGTCTCATTACACATCGACGTATACGACACCTGACCGACGGCTACGCGGCGCACATTGCGGGTGAGCGTCGCCTGCATCAGTGCTTCGGCACCGGGGCCGAGAACCTCGAACTTGCGAAGGGCCGACAGATCCATCACCACCGCGCCCTCGCGGCAGGCGTAATACTCCTTGATGGCGCCGTAGTCGGTGAATTCCGTCGGCAGCCAGTAGCCGCCATATTCGGTGAACTTCCGAGTCAACGCCGAGGTACGCGGGTGGAACCCGGTCTCGCGCGTCAGCTTGGGCTCGGCGTCAGGAGTCATCCGATGTGCGATCCCCATCGAAAAAGAGCTCTTGGCCGGATACACGCGAACGTGCACCTCAGTGGGATTCCAGGCATTGGCAGCATCGATGTCGTCGGGACAAGCCGAGGTCAAACAGACGAGATCGGTCAGCGCCCGGAGCAAGACGTAGTCGCCCGGCCGCGACCACGGCTCGTCGAGGTACAGGACGTTGTTGTCGTCGATGCGGGTATTGTAGAAGAAGTTGATCGCCGGCCAACCTCGCCGCGATGCGATGGTGTATGGATCCAGCGCGGCGCTGAAGTTGTCAGAGCAATTGGCGTGGCCGAAGTAGCCCATGTCCTCGTAGTACTTCGCCGTGCATGCCAGCCCGAAGGTGTCGTGGCGCCCGACCGTGTCGCGTACGACCTCGAGAAGCGCCTGGAGGTCCTGGTCATAGAACTTCGAATACAAGCCGGGCGCTGGGTAGGCCGCACCCATGAACGTCCGAGTAGCCGTGGCGTCGAGACCTTTCTCCACCCCGTTTTGCAAGGCGCCGGAACGAAACGCGAGAAAATCCGAGCATTGCCGTCCGGCCACGTCGATAACTTGGATGTACTCGCCGGCCTTCACCTCGTAGGCGCGTGCTGCGGCGCGCTCGATGCGCATGTCGAGACGCATATCGCCAAGTGGTGTCGGGAGCGGTACCTTCGGAGTCTCGGTCACCCGGGCCCGCTGAACGATCACCCGCAGGTCGGTCGGCGGATCCTGCGCATCGACGCGCATCGGACCACCCGGTGCTCCAACAATGCAGATGACGTCACGCTCCGCCGTGAACGACTCCGCCGCTCCCGGAGGCCCATCGCCGCGGAACAGCTGCAGCGCCGGCGCACCACGTGGATCGATACCGCGCGCCAGCAGAGCGGCGACCGCGGCGTCCGTATCGGCTTCCCGCTCAGCTTGCGCAATTCCCAGTACGCCCAGCTTGCTGTCGGCTGCGACGTTGAGCGCGGCGCTGTCCTCGCCGCCGGTTGGAGAGAAGACCGCCAGCTCGCAGCGCTGCCCGCCCTCGACGTCGGTGATGTCGATGCGGTCACCGGCCGCCAGCGCCACGACCGTGGCGCCACCGCCTGCGACTCGATACCGCTCCCTGCCGGGCGCCTCGGGGAGCAGGCCTCCCGCGACCCAGCGCGACCCCTCGAGCTGCGACAGGATCACTGCGACTCCTCGGCCTCCGCGAGCAGTTCCTGGGCCAGCGCGCTCTTGGCCGCAGCGTCCATCTTCTTGATCTCGTTGTGGAGTACGCGCTCGTTAACCGATTGGTTCCAGTAGTCGATCGAGTCGAACCCCAATAACACCGCCTTGCCGACAAACTGCCGCAGTACCTCGTTGGTCGGGCCCATGACCCAACCAGCCTTGCCGTCGCGAAGGTAACGCTCGATGCCCAGGCCCGGCTTGTAGCCGGTTCCGCCACAAGCGTGGAGCATCTTGTCGGCAACGTTGGCGACGTTCTTGGCGGCGGTAAACTTCACCTGCCACATCCAGTGCAGCACGGTCGATCGCGGCAGCACCGCGACGTCCTCGTGGATCGACCAGTCGCAGTCGTTGGTCTTCTGGTCCATCGCCGCGGTCAACTGGTAGACGAACGCGCGCGACGTGTTGGTATCGATCACGGCCTCACCAATGTAGTCCTGAATGGTCGGGTAATCGCAGACCCGCATGCCCACGTCGACGTGTTTCTTCTTGGTCGTGTGCCCCTTCGCGATATCGATCAGACCCATCGATATGCCGTTCCAGCAGGACGACGAGCACGCCAGAAAGAAGGGATCGACGGCCTCGTCATTGGAGCTCGCGCCGTCACCGATCCGACCGATGAGACGACCCTCGGGAATCGTCTTGTCCTCTACCTGCAGCGGCCCCGATTGGTTGCCACGCAGACCGAGACCGTCCCAGGTCGATGGATCGGCGCTGATCTCGTCGGCCATGATCAGGAAGCACGATAGGTCCGAGTAGTCGCCATCGAAGTTCGGGCTGGTGGTCTGTATGACGTACCAGTCGGCGAACCCGCCTGAAGTAGTCCACGACGACTTCTTGTTGACCTTCCAGCCGTCCTCGACGCGCTCCGCGCTGGAGGAGAACGGATACCAGAAGTGCGATCCGGTCTCCGGATCCGAGTACGACAGGGTGCCGATCAGGACCTCATCGTCGAGGCGCCGCATGAGGCTCTGGATGGTCTCGTTACCGTGGGCCCGGAACATCGCCGCGGCGACAGCGCTGACGTGCATGGTGTAGCACATCGCCGTGCTGGCGCATCCGTACCGAGCTATGGTCTCGACCACCATGGCCATGCAAGTGTGGCTCTCGCCGCGCCCACCGAGCTCCTTCGGCACCAACAAGCCGAGAAGACCGAGCGATGCGAGAGCCTCGAAGTTCTTGCGCGGAAAGATCAGGTCGCGATCGCTCTCCACGGCGTTGTCACGCATCGTGCTCTGGCAGAGATCGATGAGCGACGCCTGAAGCTCCTGCTGTTCCGGGGTGAGGATCCATTGCGGATCCCAGTCGTAGGACAGCCCCCAGAACTCGTCGGCGCCCCACTTCTTGGTTTCGCTCACGTCGGCCTCGCGATCAACCCTCGTCGATCGATGTGGGCCGCGTCGCGACCCCGCTGGAGAGAAGAACGCCTCAGAACTTCTTGTGCCGCTCTCCCAGGTCGTAGAGCGGGTGCTGTGGCGACATTTGGAATTTCAGCAGCAGCTCGCGCGCCACCATGTCGCGTTCCTGCTGCGAGTCGGGCAGCTCCATGTCTTCCGGGACCACCACCCAGCCGTTGATGTTGCGGTCGAAGACGGCCGAACGACCTTCCTCGTAGCCCATGTGAACATCTTCCATCCAGTTGAGATCCGGCCAGCCCATGTGTTCGATGTACTTCTCGAGCAGCGGGGTCATCAGCGAGTAGTCCGGCACCAGGTTGACGTCGTACCGGTAGCCGATGTGCTGACCGATCTCGAGCTCACGGTCGGTGTCCAACCCGCTCGATTTGAGATAGTAGTCGACGTCCTCCGCTTGGGACTCGCTGTTCTTTTGGGCTTCGTCGCTCACGTTGTCTCTCGCTGTGTTGGATCAGAATCGGGTCATTTCAGGGTGGCCGACAGTGTAGCGAGTGCCCGCAATGGGCACCTCCGCCATAGCCGAGGCCTCGGAGGTCAGCGCCGCCAGGTCTTCCGGCTCCAGTGAGTGGACGTTGGTCTTGCCGCAGGCGCGCGCCATCATCTGACATTCGATGGTCAGCGTGTGCAGGAAGTTGAACACGCGAATCGCCGCTTCGTCGGGATCCAGACGCTTGCGCAGCTCGGGATCCTGAGTGGCGACACCCACGGGGCACAAACCGGTGTGGCAGTGGTAGCAGTAGCCCGCCGGCACGCCGATCGTTCCCTCGAAGTCTGCTTCGGGGATGTCGCGGTTGCAGTTGAGCGCCACCATCGCCGCCGTACCGATCGCAATGGCGTCGGCACCCAGCGCCAGCGCTTTGGCCACATCCGCGCCATTGCGGATGCCGCCGGCGTAGACCAGCGATATCTCGCCCGTCTTGCCGACGTCGTCGAGCGCGTGCCGTGCCTGCCGGATCGCGGCGATCCCCGGAACGCCAGTCTCCTCGGTGGCGAGATGGGGCCCGGCCCCGGTGGAGCCTTCCATACCGTCAAGGTAGATGCTGTCCGGGCCCGTCTTGGCGGCCATGCGAACGTCGTCATAGACGCGTGCCGCTCCGAGCTTCAACTGAATGGGGATCTCGCCGTTGGTGGCCTCGCGGATCTCGTCGATCTTCAGCGCCAGATCATCTGGCCCCAGCCAATCCGGGTGCCGCGCCGGCGAGCGCTGATCGATCCCCGCCGGCAGGTTGCGCATCTCCGCCACCTGATCGGTGACCTTCTGCCCCATGAGGTGGCCGCCGAGACCCACCTTGCAGCCCTGTCCGATGAAGAACTCGCAGGCGTCGGCAAGGCGCAAGTGGTGCGGGTTGAATCCGTAACGCGACTGGATGCACTGGTAGAGCCACTTCGACGAGTACCGGCGCTCGTCGGGCAGCATGCCGCCCTCTCCCGAGCAGGTGGCCGTTCCGGCCATCGTGGCGCCGCGTGCCAGCGCCACCTTCGCCTCGTAGGACAGCGCGCCGAAGCTCATTCCGGTGATGTAGATCGGGATGTCCATCAACAGCGGACGCTTCGCTTTGGGGCCGATGACGGTCTCCGTGAGGCACTTTTCACGGTAGCCCTCGATGACGAACCGAGTGAGCGTGCCGGGCAGAAAGGTGAGGTCGTCCCAGGTCGGGATCTTCTTGAACAGCGCCATACCGCGCATGCGGTAACGACCCAGATCCGACTTGATGTGGATGTCATCGATGACGCTGGGCTTGAACACGAAGTTCTGCCCCAGAATGTCCTTGTTACGCTTGCCGTTGTCGGTCACAGCACGATCTTCTTTTCAGTGGGTTCGAGGTTGTCGTAGTTCCACAGCTGTTTGCCGGCGACGATCTTCTGCAGCTTCTCTACGCCGTTGGGCGCCTTGAGACCGTAGAGGTCGAGCTTACGCTGCAAGAACGCCGCCTCGTGATCGGTCATCTCGCCAGGCACCGCGTCGATGCCCAGCGAAGCGATGTCGCCGCCGACATAGATGGTCCCGTCGTACATCGAGTCGCCAAGGCTCTCGTCGGCGTCGCCGAGGATGATCATGCGCCCGCGCTGCATCATGAACGCTGACAACATTCCGGTACGCCCACCGACAATGATCGTTCCGCCTTTCTGATTGATTCCGGTTCGCGCTCCCACGTCGCCGCGGCAGACGAGGTCGCCTCCGCGGATGGCGGCGCCGAAGCATGACCCGGCGTTCTTCTCCACCACGATCGTGCCTGCCATCATGTTCTCGCCACACGACCAGCCGACCCGGCCTCGGATTCGTACATTCGGGCCATCGTTCAAGCCGATCCCGAAATAGCCGAGCGAGCCATCGAAGTCCAGCTTCAGCCGGTTGAGGATTCCAACCCCGAGGGAGTGTTTGGCGCCTGGGTTGCGGACGATGATGTGGCCATGTCCCTCGCCGATGAGCTCGCGGATGCGCACGTTGATCGCACTGGTGTCCATCTCGGCAGCATCAAATTCGGCGGAGTGATCGAAGTCGACCTCGACACTGTCCGGATAGACGAGATTCTCCCCCTCCTCGGCCCGGAAGAAGGTCTTGTAGGAACGGCCCTTCAGCGGTTCCGCGTGCACGTCGATCGGTTCACTCGTCGATTGCTTTGCCATCGCTAGTTGGTGCTCCACACCCGTACCTCACCAGCGTACGGATCGAAGGTATCAATTTCCTCGTGAAAAACGGTGCGGATCGCGACCTCTTCGGATGCCATGACGATGCAGTCGTCGCTTTCGTACAAGACCATGGGTTTGGCGGCCATCGTGTCCTTGGCCAGCCCCAGCGCGTCGCTGGTAGCAACCAGGTAGCTGAACACCCCGTCGAGCTCGTCGACCGACTGGTGCATCGCCTCTTCGAGTGACTTGCCGCGTTGGGTCAGCTCGGCGACGTAGACGGCAATCAGCTCCGAGTCGCAGTCGGAGAGAAAGCGGTGACCGGTGCGCTCGAGCTCACGCCGCTTGCTCCAGTAGTTGGTGAGCTGACCGTTGTGCACCACGCAAACGTCGCTCACCGGATAAGCCCAGTAGGGATGGGCCGAGCGGATGTCGACGTCCGATTCCGTCGCCATCCGTGTGTGGCCGATGGCGTGAGTGCCGACGAACTCGCCCATCTCGTACTGATCGCTGACCTCGGTGGCGTCGCCCAGATCCTTGACGAGCTCGAGCGCATTGCCGATCGAGAGAACCTCGGCACCCTCGACGTCCTCGATGTAGTCGGCCAGACGCACCAGGCTATCGAGCTCGGGATCGAATCGAAGGCGATAGAGGAAGGCGTACTCAGTCGGCGCCTCGGCCACCTGGATCTCGCCGCCCATGGACTCGATGCGCTCGTCCACCTGCGCCCGGCGCTGCTTGATCAACTCGTGGATCTCGAACCCGGAGTCGAGATCGTCGCTCTCGGCCACCTTGAAGCGCAACAGCAGCTCGCCTTCAGTCGGCACGCCGTAGAAGGCGAAGCCGGTCGAATCCGGGCCGCGGTGCTTCATGGCCTGGAGCATGCCGGTCATCTCGGCGCCCACGTTGCCGGTCTTGTTACGGTGAATGATTCCTGCGATTCCACACATCGTTTCGCTATCTCCGCCGATACGCTACGGCAAGCAGTCCAGGTAGGTTTCGAGGTCCCATTCGGTGGTCTGAGCGAGGAACCGCTCCCACTCATCGGTCTTGTAGTGCATGAAGACGCGGTACATATCGCCGGGCAACGCTGACTTGACGACCTCGTCAGCGGCAAGCGTATCCAGGGCAGCACCGAGCGACAAGGGCAGCTTGATTACCTCCTTGCCCTCCTCGATGGCATCGTAGATGTTGCGTTCCTCGGGCGGGCCAGGGTCGGCCTTGGTGCGGATGCCGTCGTCAAACGCCGCCAGAATCCCGGAAGCCATCAGGTAGGGATTGACCATCGAGTCGACGGCCCGGTACTCGAAGCGGTCGGGCGAAGAAACGCGCAGCCCGCAGGTACGGTTCTGGAAGCCCCAGTCGGCGAAGATCGGAGCCCAGAACCCCGTCTCGCACAGGCGACGGTAGGAATTCACCGTCGAGCAGCCGATCGCCGTGAGCGCCGGCAGATGCTCTTTCAGCCCGCCCAGGCACTGCAGCCCAAGCTCCGACGGAATGCGCTGCCCGGCCTCCGGCAAGAAGACGTTCTCACCGCCCTTCCGGTAGGTGAAGTTCTCTTCCATACCGGGTAACGGGTCGTGGCCGAGCGCCTTGACGGTGTTCTCGCCGCCGCGCCACAAGGAGACGTTGTGATGGCACCCTGATGCCGACACCCCCATGAACGGCTTCGACATGAAGCAGGCGATCATGTTGTGCTGCTTGGCGACCTCGGCGCAGATCTGTCGATAGGTGGTCAGGCGGTCACAATTTCGGAGCGCGTCGTCGTAGGTGAAGTTGAGCTCGAGCTGTCCGGGAGCGTCCTCGTGATCGCCCTGGATGATGTCCAGACCCATGGCACGGCTGTACTCGACCACCTGCAGCACCACCGGACGCAGCGTTTCGAACTGATCGATGTGGTAGCAGAACGGCCGCGTAACGCCGCCATCCGGCCGACCGTCGGCACCCTTCTTCAACCACATCATCTCCGGCTCGGTACCCGCGCGCATCTCGAGTCCATGATCGGCGGTGAATTGCTCCTGCGTGCGGCGCAGGTTGCCGCGACAGTCCGACGTCAGAAAGGCCCCCGGGTTCTCCGGCTCTTCGCGGTTGCGGAAGCAGGTGCAGAAGACGCGCCCGATACGCTTTTCCCAGGGCAATTGCACGAACGTCTCCACATCCGGGATGCCGACGAGCTCGGATGATTCCGGTCCGTAGCCGATGTAGTTGCCGTGCCGATCGGTGAACAGGTTGGCGGTGGAGCCGTAGACGAGCTGAAAGCCGTCCTCGGCGAACTTCTCCCAGTGGTCCGCGGGAGCGCCCTTACCGACGATGCGGCCGGTTACCGAGACGAACTGGTAGTAGATGTACTCGATCCCGAGCACGTCAATCTGCCTACGAACTTCCTTGACCAGCTCGTCGCGGCCGTCGGCACGAACATAGGCTTCTAGATCGGTCATGTTCCCCTCTCAGTACTGTCTGCAGCGATCTTTGACAGCGCATCGTGCCCGATCGGCGTGATGCCGTACTCCTCGCCCGCCTCCAGAATCGTCTCCCACACATAGGCCGCACTCGACCGCGCTCCGACCACCGTGAAGGCGGGAAGCTGGCCAATGTCACGGCGAACGACAAGCTGTGCCGTCTTCGCGAAGCTCGTGCGCTTGGCCACCCCGTCAGGAAACGCGGCGGGGCTGAAGTCCAGGCCGCACAGCTTGCTCATGAATTCCGCTACGCGCGGGCCGATTATACGGACGCTGGCCTGCCCGTGCGTCATCACCGTCACGGTGATCCGATGACCCGCCGATTGCGCCGCAGACTCGATCGCGCCGGCGGTCGATTCCTCATCCCCGGGGGCGGTGATGACCGAGAACAAATCGGCACGCAAACGATAGCAGCGTCCGTTCCCGACGGTCGCGCTTTCGCCGATCGCCAGTGCCGGCAGCCCGTAGGCGGCGCGCAGCGTGGTTTCCGCATCGGCGCCCTCGATCCTCAAGTTGCCATCCGCCGAGACGTCCGCGATCGCCAGCCGGTCGCGCGCCGCGGCCTGCTCCGACGCCGACTCGGTATAGGCATCTGCGATCAGCCAGCCGTCGCCGATTTCGACGAACCGCGCCCCGAGACCCTTGGTCACTCCGTACAAGGGTGTCAGCAGGGCCGGCTTCGTGGCGCTCACGTGCGCAACCTCTTGCCCTCGGGATCGTAGAAGGCGCCGTGCCAAACGCGCGCCGACTGCGATCGGCCGTCGACGTGGATGGTGAACTCGGCACCCTCGCGATCACCGAGCTCCGCCGGCAGCCAGCACAACCCAATGATCTCTCCGAGGGTCGGGCTCAAGCGGCAGGAGGTGATCCAGCCGATTACCTCCCGCTTGCCGTTGGATGCAGCCACGATTTGCATCCCTTCCTCGGGCTTGGCGCCGCCCGACGAGACCTTGAATCCGACCAGGCGCTGATGCGGCCCATGCTCTGCAACCCGACTCAGGTGTCGCATCCCGAGGAAATCAGACTTGTCCAGCTTCACCGCCCATTCCATGTTCGCCATGATCGGATCGGTGAGCCCGTCGGTGTCGTGGCCAACGATGCTATGGCCCTTCTCGAGCCGCAGGACACGCTGCGCCTCGACACCGAACGGCTTGATGCCGTGTGGCTGACCTGCGGCGATCAGCGCCTCCCAAAGATGCACGGTGTAGCCCGACGGGCAGTGGATCTCGTAGGACAGCTCGCCGGTAAAACCGATGCGCAGGAGCTGGCACGGCACTCCTGCCACCACACCGCTGCGAACCCCCATGTAGGGGAACGCCTCGTTGGACAGGTCGACATCGGTGAGGTCGCCAAGAACCTCGCGCGCACGCGGACCGGCGAGGTTCATTGCCGCGAACGCCTCGGTCACGTTGGTCAGGTGAAGACCCTCGCCCCAGCCCGACTGGATCCACCACTGCATCCAGTCGTACATACCGGTCGCACCGGAGGAAGTGGTGCTCATGTACCACTCCTGCTCGCCGACGCGGGCGCAGACACCATCGTCGAGCACGATGCCTTCGTCGTTGCACATCACACCGTAGCGCGCCTGGCCGACGCCCAACTTCCTCCACTTGTTGATGTAGACGCGTTGCAGCAAGTCCGGCACGCCGGGGCCGGTCAGGCGAAGCTTCCCGAGCGAGCTCACGTCGATCAGGCCCACCGCGTCGCGCACCGCTTTGACCTCGGCGATGGCGTCGCCGTAGTGCTCGGCGCGGATCCAACGTCCCGCCACCATCGGCTTGCCGCCGTTCGCCAGGTGCCAATCGTGCAGCGCGCCAAGCTGCACCGGCTCCATGTCCTGCCCGGCCAGCGTGCCGAGTGAAACCGGCGTCGCCGGCGGTCGCGAGGTCGTCGTGCCCGTGTCCGGGATCGAACGCTCCGTCGCCCGGGCGCACATCTGGATGGCGGCCATCGAGCACATCTTTCCCTGGCAGGGCCCCATCGAGACGGTGCTGTAACGCTTGAGCAGCTGCATGCTGTCGAACCCTTCGGCGATGGTCGCGAGGATGTCCTCCTCCGTGACGTCTTCGCACAGGCACACGAAGCGCTTCTTCGGCATGCCGCCCGGAACGCTCACGCGCGGCGAGCTGCGCCGGGGCTCGGAGCTCTTGAGCCGCTGCAGCTCAGCCGCCTGCGCGGCGTCCGGCGGCGGCCCGATGCCCAGCCGGTGAGCCGCCCCCCGGCCCGCAATCGCCCCCTCCAGGAGCTGTGTCGCCAGCTCGTGCGTCCCGGCGGCGCGGCCGACGACATGAAGATGCGACGGCAGCTCGGTCGGAAGCATCTCGGCGTGATCGGCGTCGTAGCGTGTCTTGCCGCCGGCAAGATGTGTGAGGTCGGTGTCCGGCGTCCAGCCGACGCTGACCACCAGCAGGTCGCAGTTGATCGTCTTGCAGGTTCCCTTGTCCACGCCATCGCCGCTGGCGGTCTGAGCGATGATGGCCGCAGTAACGCCCTTCCCCCCGACCGCCTTGACCACCGTGTGCTCGTAATGAACCGGAACTCCCTGTGCCACCAGAGCCTCGCCGTGCGGACTCGCGCACGCCTCGGCAGGGCGCTCATCGACGATCGCAGCCACCTCCACCCCCGCGGCACGCAGATCAGAAGCGACGTCCCAGCCGTCGTCGTTGGCAGTGGCGACCAGCGCCCGCCGCCCGGCGGCCACACCGAACTGGTGCAGCAGTCGTCGAACGGCGCCGCCCAGCATCACCCCGGGCAAATCGTTGTTTTCGAACTGCAGCGGCCGCTCGAAGGCCCCGGTAGCCGCCACCAGCGAACCCAGGCGGACCTTGAAGAGACGGTTACCTGACTTCGCTGCTAGCCAATCCTTCCGATACCACCCCAGCACCGAGGTATTGGTCAGCACCTCGACATTGTCCATGCCGGCGAGCCCGCTTCGCAGCCGCTCGACCGCAGCCGTCTCGGAGTCCGGTCGCGCGCCGGCAAATCTGAGATGGCCGCCGAGCTCAGCGTTCTCGTCGATCAGCAGCACGCGCGCACCGCTCTTGCCGGCCGCATGGGCCGCGCTGATCCCCGCCGGGCCGCCGCCGGCAACCACGATGTCGGCGTGCAGATAGCGCTTGTCGTACTTGCCGCGGGGTGTTTTCGGATCGACCACGCCAAGGCCGGCAGCATGGCGCAGCACATGCTCGTAGAAGGGCCACAGCCACTTCGGCCGAATGAACGTCTTGTAGTAGAAACCGGCGGGCATGAAGCGCGACGCGAACCGCGACAGCGACAGAAGGTCGAACCGCAGCGACGGCCAGGCGTTCTGCGAGCGCACCTGAATGCCCTCTTCGACCGGCCGCATGCAGGCGCGGACGTTGGGCTCGTCGCCTATCTGAACCAGGCAGTTAGGACAGTGACCCGAGCAACAAAGCAGACCCCGAGGCCGGTGGTACTTGAACGACCGGCTGATCACCCGCACTCCCGACGCGGCCAGCGCCGAGCCGATCGTGTCGCCCTCGTGCGCCATCACCTTCCTGCCGTCGAACGTAAACGCGAGGCTCGACGATCGGTCGATCGAACTGCCGCCAGCCGGCAGGCGCTTCACGGCTTCGCCCCTGTT
Source organism: Acidobacteriota bacterium (assembly GCA_963666055.2). Lineage (GTDB taxonomy): Bacteria > Acidobacteriota > UBA890 > UBA890 > WLXD01 > DASCOT01. Next base: position 75,900 of record CAXWPH010000001.1, read on the forward strand.
TCAGAATCCGGACCCGCGTTGTCGTCCGGGCGCCACAGGTAGGTGCGCAATATCTCGCCCGTCTTGGTGTGCCGCTCGGCAAGGAACCACAGGCCGCAGCCGGTGCCGTGGTGCCACCACTCCTTCTGCACTCCCACCTTGTTGCTGCGCAGATGCAGGTAGTCGACCCACTCGGCTTCGCTGGCGCCGGCCGGATCGGCCGGCCGGGGATTGTACTCGTTGCCGAAGTGGAACTCGCTCACGTTCCTCGGGCCGCAATTGGGACAGGTCAGTAGCAGCACGGCGTCGTCCTGCTCCTATGCATCAGCGCTAGCCTCACTGCTCGCATCAATGCCCAACCGAGGCGGCACCGCCCTCTCCGACGAGATCGTACTCGGCGAATCGAGACAGCCGGAATGGGCGAATCAGGTCGGGAGTACGCCCGGTAGCAAGCAACTCGGCCAGGGTCTTGCCGCAGATCGGCGACGCCTTGAAGCCATAGGTGCCCCAACCCAGATCGATGTGGAACCCCTCCACCGGGGTCTTGCCCATGATCGGGCTGTAGTCGGGCGTCATGTCACAGAGACCGGCCCACTGTCGAAGGACACGCACCTTCGGCAGGCACGGGAACAGCGCCAGCAGATGCCCTGCCAGCGTCTCGAGGAAGTCGAGCGACGAGTTCATCGAATACGAGGCGTACGGGTCGACGCTGCCGCCGCACACGAGCTCACCGCGATCCGACTGGCTGACGTAGGCGTGCAGGCTGCCGGAAACGATCACCACGTTGAGGAACGGCTTCAGTGGCTCGGTGACGAACGCCTGCAGCGGGCGCGTCGACATGGGGAGCTTCACGCCTGCCATGTCGGAGATGATCGCCCCCCAACCGGCGGTAGCGTTGAGCACGGTGTCGGTCTTGATCCGTCCCCGTGTGGTCTGGACGCCGATGACCTTGCCGTTCTGGATGTCTATTCCGGTGGCGGCGGTGTTCTGGTGGATATGCACGCCACGCGCGTCGGCCTGATGGGCGTAGCCCCACACCACCGCGTCATGGCGAATGATGCCGCCGGGAGGGTGGTAGAGGGCCGCCAGAATCGGATATCGCGGCCGGTCGCTGAGGTCCAAATCCGGGCACAGCCTGGCGATCTCCTCGGGGAAGATCAGCCTCGAATCGACGCCGACCAGCCGGTTGGTCTCGGCGCGTCGCCGCATCGTGATCACCGAGGAGTCGCTGTGTGCCAGCGTCAGGTGTCCGCGCTGCCCCAGCATGACGTTGAAGTCGAGGTCACGGGCCAAGTCTTCGTAGAGCTTGAGGCTGGCGTCGTAGAAACGCACCCCGTCCGGCGTCAGGTAGTTGCTACGTACGATGGCGGTATTGCGCCCGCTCCCACCCGAACCGATGTAGGTCTTTTCGACGACCGCGACATCAGTGATGCCGTGGTCTTTGGCGAGGTGGTAGGCGCACGCAAGCCCATGCGCACCACCCCCGATGATGACCGCCTCATAGCTGTCCCGCAGCGAGTGCTGGCGCCACATACGTGGTAGTCGCTGGCGACCGGCCAGGGCTTCGCGGAACAGCTTTAGTGACATGCTAGACAACGGGGGGGGGTAGCGGGCTCGGGGAAGCGACTCTCGGGAGAACCCCGAGCGCTTCGTATCGCAGAGAATACCCGCTGCACTTTTGACCGGCAAGCGGGCAACTCGGGGCTTTCCGGACCTCTCGACCAAATCTCGTGAGGCTGTTTCAGGGTCCTTGACAGGCCGACCGAGCCAACTGAACCTGCTCAGATGCCCCTCGAAATCTCCGTCTCCAAAGGATGCCCGTCAGATGCGCTCTGAGGTTGTGGCCGTTGTCGCCGTTCTCGCTTCATCAACGTTGCTGCTGGGCGCTGGCTCTTCAGCCCTCGCTGCCCCGCAAGACACGCCGCCGGCGGCCGTCAAGAAGATCCTGCGCACCGACGACTATCAGCGTTGGCGACGTATTACAGAGCCGGCAATCTCGGATGATGGCGCCTGGGTAACGTATGGGTATAGCAAGCCGAACGCCTTCAACCCCGAGGTGGTGCTGCATATAAGGTCGCTGCGCGACGACACCGAGTTCGAGCTGCTCGATGCCTCGGAGGCGCGGTTCTCCGATGACTCTCGGTGGGTCGCCTACTTCGTCGACCTGACCTTCGACGAGGCGCAGAAGCTCCGCCGTGAGGAGGCGCCGCGGCCGCGCACGGTGCAGCTGCTCAACCTCGCGTCCGGCGAGCGCTTTACCTGGGCCAACGCGGCGGCGTTCCAGTTCGCCGCCGGCGCCGACTTTCTCGCCGTCAAGAAGGCACGAGCCGACCGTGACGCGGATCATGAGGGCTCCGACCTAGTTCTCCGAGACCTGGAGAGCGGAACCGAACAGCTCATCGGCAGCGTCAATGAGTTCGCCTTCGACCAGCAGCTCACCGGTGACGCTGAGCAGCTGCCGCCCGATCGCGCCGCCCGTTGGCTCGCGTATACCGTCGATGCGGCAGATCAGACCGGCAACGGTATCTATCTGATCGATCTCGACAGTCGGGCGCTACGGCCACTCGACAACGACGCCCGTACATATTCGAGACTCGCCTGGAGTACGGACGGGAGCGCCCTTGCCCTTCTCAAGGGCAGCAAGCCCGACGGCCAGGCCGAGCGCCTGAACATTCTCGTAACTGTTCGCCGCCTGGGCTCGTCAACGGGCGACGCCGACACACCGATCACCACCCAGCTGGACCCCAGGTTCGACGATACGTTCCCCGATGGAATGGTCATCAGCGAACGGTCGCCGATCGCCTGGAGCGAAGACCTCAGCCGCGTCTTCTTCGGGCTCGACGAGCAACAGGCTGTAGTAGAGGAGCCAGAGGATCCGGATCGAGTTGCCAACGTCGACGTTTGGCATGTGCAGGACGAGCGTATCCAGTCGGTACAGATGATGCAGGCGGACCGCGATCGCAACTTCACATACCGCGCCGCCCTTGTCCTCGATGGCGAGCGTTTCGTGCGCCTCACCGACGAGACGATGCGCCGTATGACGCTCAGCCGTGATGGGAGGTGGGGCGTGGGTGTCGACGACAAACCCTACATTTCGGATTGGCAGGAGCCGCAAGCCGATTACTACCGCGTCGACACCAGCACCGGCGAGCGCACGCCGATGCTACAGGGGCAGAAGCTGACCCTCGGGCTCTCGCCCGACGGGCGACACTTCTTGTACTGGCGCGGCGCGCAGCTGTGGCTGTACGAGCTTGAATCCGGCGGCACCCGGAGCCTCACTGCAGACGCTCCGGTAAGCTTCGTCAACCGCGAGTACGACTACCCCGGGACTACCCCGTCCTACGGCATCGCCGGCTGGACGAAGGACGGGCTAGCGCTAGTCCTCAACCACCGCTACGACCTCTGGTTGCAGCCGCTCGACGGCAGCCCGGCGACAAACCTCACTGGCGGTCGGGGAGACTCTCGGGAACTCCGTTTTCGTTATGTCCAAACCGACGCCGGGGAGCCCACCATCGACCTCAGCCACCCGATCCTGTTGTCGGCCTATGGCCAATGGACCAAGCAAGCCGGCTTCTACCGGCTCGCCAACGGCGAACTGGAAGAGCTCGTATTGGACGATCGACGCTTCGGTCGACCGCTCAAGGCGCGGGACGCCGACGTGTACCTGACAACCCGCGAGACCTTCGAGGAGTTCCCCGACATCTACGCCAGCGATGACGGCTTCACCAGCCTGCGGCGTATCACCGACGCCAACCCGTGGCAGGCGGAATACCGCTGGGGCCGGCGCATCCTCTTCGACTACACCAACGACGACGGCGTGCGTCTTCAGGGCACGCTGGCCGTTCCCGACGACTACGCTGCAGGCGAGCGCCGCCCGATGCTGGTGAACTTCTACGAGAAGAACTCACAGAACCTCCACCGGCATATCGCCCCGAGATATGTCACCGGATTCGGCTCACCGCTGATCGAAGCGGTGAGCAAAGGCTACTTGGTAATGCAGGCCGACATCCACTTCCGTACCGGCAACACCCACGCCGACATGCTGGAGTGCGTCGAAGCCGCCACCCGCAAGGTAATCGAGATGGGTTATGCCGATCCCCGGAGCATCGGCTTGCATGGTCACAGTTTCAGCGGCCAAGGCTCCGCCTACATTGCCGGGAACTCGACGATGTTCGCCGCCGTGGCGGCAGGCGCCGCAGCAACCAACTTGCTGGCCGATTTCAACCATATGTGGGGATGGACCCCGACGAACATGATCGGCACGGGCGCGAACGCTCATCGCTACGACTACTACGGACAAGGCCGGCTGGGTACCAACCCCTACGACGACAGAGAGCTGTACTGGCGAGAATCCGCCACCAATCACGTGCGCACGATGGACACGCCGTTGTTACTCATGCACGGCACCGCCGACGGCGTCGTCGCGGTGATGGAGGCGGTGCAGCTGTACAACGGTCTGCGGTTCAACGACAAGAACATCATCCTTCTCGCCTATCCCGGCGAGGGACACGGCCTCAGCAACCTCGCAAACCGCCGCGACCTGACGATCCGAATGCAGGAGTTCTTCGATCACCACCTGATGGATTCCCCGCCGCCGGACTGGGTAATCAAGGGGGTGCCTTTCCTGGAGAAGCAGTACGGCGCCTGGGATCGCGGCTCGGTTCCGTAAAAGGCGACATCGAGCAACGCGTTTTCGGCGGCGGGGGGAGGGTGGATCCGCCGTCGCTCCCCATCCCCAGTCGACCGAATCACAGATCGTACTCGGGCTCGATCCACTCCTCCCGCGCAGCGGCGTTGCACCATTCGACAATATGGGGATGCCGCCAGACCGACTGCGCGTATTGTTCGCAGACGTCATCCAACTCGACGGCATAGGTGCGAAAGCGACTCACTACGGGAGCGTAGGTCATGTCTGCCGCGGAGTAGGCACCGAACAAATACTCCCCCTCCTTCGCCTGTGTACGACAGCGGCGCCAAATCTGCGTAACCCGGGCGATGTCCTCGGCGACACCGGCCTCTCTGCCTACACCTGGGCTCGAGCGGCGACAGTTAAACGGCATCGCCGCCCGTAGGGCGGTGAACCCAGCGTGCATCTCAGCCACCACAGACCGGGCTCGCGCCCGATCGGCCTCGACGGCGGGCCAGATCCGAGCTTCTGGAAATCGCTCGGCGAGATACTCGGTGATCGCCAGCGAGTCCCAGATGATCAGGTCGCCGTGGCGCAGGGCCGGGACCTTTCGAGACGGTGAGTACTCCCCGATTCGGTCGCGCACGCCGTCGGCACCGAGATGAAACGCTACTTCGTCGAATTCACATCCCGACTGACGCACCGCAAGCCAGCCGCGCATCGACCACGAGGAGTAGTTCTTGTTGCCGTGGTAGAGGACGTATGCGTCAGCGTTCATGCTTGCCGCTCCTTTCGGAGCCCCCCGACTCCAACACAGGCCATCGCTTGCCAAACAGGCGGGAACACCGTCTCAGTTGCCGTGAACAGCGTACAGATGCTGGTGACCGCGAATATAGATACGACCGTTGGCGATGGCCGGCGAGGCGTAGATAACCTCATCGAGGTGATTCCTGGCGATCTCCTTGTACTCTCGTCCGGCCTCGAGGACGGCGACGGAGCCGTCGGCGCCGGCGATGTAGAGCTTGCCATCCCCTGCTACCGGCGAGGCCGTGTACTGCGCCCCCAAGCGCTGTCTCCAGAGGATCTCGCCGGTGGCCGGGTCGGCGCAAAACATCCGACCATTCTGAGTTACCCAGTAGATGAGGTCGCCGTAGATGATCGGCGACGACACGTCCGGAGTACCACGACTGACCTTCCAACGAAACGGGCGGCGCTTGGAGGTCGCGGTCCGCTCCGCCTCATGACCGTCCTCATCGGTCAAGGCCACCGCGGCGATCACCGCCGGGCCGTAGAGCCCGCCGGACATGAAGGCGGTCTCGCCGTTTGCAACCACGCTCGGGACCGGCACGTGCAGCGGCGTCTCCACCGACCAGAGGTGTTCCCCGGAGTCGGCATCGTAAGCATGCATGTGATCGTTGACGCTTATCAGTACCGACACGCCACCCGATGTCGGCACCAGCAGAGGCGTTCCGAAGGCGTCGCGACCACCAGCCATGCCGTCGACCCGCCAGCGTTCCTCGCCGGTCGCCAAGTCCAGTGAGACGAGATACGACAACGACTCGAATGACGTGTCGGTCGTGGCCTCCTCCATGCCGGCCTCGCGCGTCTCCGGCAGGAACATGAACAGCACGTTTTCTCCGTAAATCACCGGCGATATCGCCGCGCCGTGGCGCAGGTAGCGCATGAACAGCGGCTCCCGGCGCTCCCAGAGGATGTTGCCGTCGAAGTCCATGGTCACCAGCGTGGGGCCAAAGTTGACGACCACGTATCGACCGTCCGTTGCCGGCGTCGGCGAGGCATAGGAGTTGGTCGGGTATTTGCGCCCAGAGGGCGCGCCCACCCCCTGTGTCCAGATTTCTTCGCCGGTGTCCGCATCGAGCGCTGTGACGGCGCGCCAGAGCCCGACGCTGGGCTCCACGAAGTTGAAGAAGGCGAAGCTGAGCAGGCCGAGAACCGCCAACCCCCCCGCGGCCACGTAGACGATCGACGCCGACGCCCGCCGCGGTCGCCCGGCGAGGCGCACGATCATCCAAAAGACAACGAACCAGGCGACCGCGATAGCGGCGGACCTCAGTACGTTCATCTGCCACTCTGCGGGAACCGCCAAGTTCGCAAGCCCACGTGGCTGATTGAAGTGGAACGCGGCGGTAGCAGCGGCCAGCGATCCGGCAGCGACCAGGCGCAACCAACTCCCCGCCCGCAGCGTCCCCACCGACGCTATCAACCCGAGGACGATGACCTCGGCACTCAGGATCCAGGTCAGGTGGGGACTCTCGACATTGAAGCCGGCGCTCTTCCACAGCAGCAAATCGGTCAGCTTCCACAGGAAGTACAGCCCCACCGAGAGGACTGCCAGCGTCTCGAGCCTGACCGCCTGACCCACCCAAAAAGGTGCCGACGATACGTCGTAATCACGGAGCCCGGGGCCGCGCCAGGCGCACATCAGCATGAGCACCAGAACCGCCAGGCCCAGCAGCCCGCTGACCGCGATCAAGAGCGACTTGGTAAAAACCGTGTCGGTGCGCTCATAGGCAGTGGTAACGAGGACTCGATCACCAAACACTACCGGCGAGGAGTGCCCCGCGCCGGGAAGAGACTTCTTCCAAAGAACGCCCCGCTCGGTATCCCATTCGACCGGCAGGTTTATTTCGCGCGACACGCCGCTACCATCCCCTCGCCAGCCCGGCCAGTTGCCCTCCTGGGCGCTCACATCGGATGTCAGGGCGGCAATGACGAAGACGAGGGCCCCGATCGTGGTGGCTCGTGTACGCATGGGTTGGGCTCCTGCGGCTCGCGCTCCTGTCTGCCGGAGCAGGACGTTTCCCCCTACCCCCGCATCCGCGAAGTATAGGACGGCCCTGCGAGCCTCGTCAGCGAAACGTGGCCGAGCTCTCGCCGAGCAGGTCCGTTGCCGCCCGGACTGTCACGGCGCCCGATCGAAGCCTCTTGACCACGGTCTTCGGCGCATTTACGCTCCCACGGCGTTCATTGTTCACCTTGGGAATCGATGCGAACAATCGCTGTTAGCAACATCAAGGGCGGCGTCGGCAAGACGACGACGGCGTTCAATCTCGCCGCCGTGCTGGCCGAGCTCGGGTCATACCGTGCTGCTCATCGATGCCGACTCTCAGGGGAGCCTCACGGAATACCTCGATTTGCGCGCCCTCGGAGCGCACCACACCCTCGCCGACGTGCTCCGCGGCCAGGCAACGATCGGTACAGCCGCCGTCCGCACACGGATTCCCGGAATTTGGGGCGTCGCCGCGGCGCCGCTGCTCGATGAGATCAATCGGCGCAACTTGGCGGGCGAGCGCGCGTGCTGCTGGCTCGCCTCCCGGAGACCTGCGACTACGCCATCATCGATTGCCCACCCAGCAATGGGGTGGTGCTGCTCAACGCTTACGTGGCGGCGCAGCACATCCTCTGCCCCATACAGGCTCGTGGCATGAACTTCCAAGGCGTCGAACGCGTGCTGGCGTTGGTAGGAGAGTTGCGCGATCTGGGCGCAAATCCGAGTCTCGACCTGCTCGGCATTTTCGCGAATGCGTTCGACTCTCGCACTCGTATCGCCCGTCAGGTCCTCGAAAAAATGAGAGCAAACTACGGTGACCTGGTCCTCGACACGGTGGTGAACGATTGCGTACAGATCTCGGAGTCGACCGACGCGCGCGCGCCGATCACGCGATATGCGCCGGCCACCCGGGCGGCGGCTGAGTTCCGGTCGCTGACCAGAGAGATCATCCGCCGGGCAGCCTCCCGCAGGGGATACTTCGGATTGCCTCAGCACCATGAGGAGAGCCGGCGCCTCACACTGATCGACGGCCACTCAACACAGGCCCGACACCAGTCTGCCGGCCTCTGAGCCGTTGCACCTGCGTGACTGGCCACTTTGGGCCTGGGCGCTCCTGACCATCGTCGTCTACCCGCTAGGCTACGAGCTCACCGTTGGCGCCTACACGTTCTCGACCGCCGTTGCGCTGCTGGCAGGCTGCGTGCTCGGTACCTCGGGTGTGGTTCGCTCGCAGGGCATGGCGCTAGTGGCTCTCATGGCGCTGAGCCTCATGGGCGTCGTCGGAGAAGTCGCCGACTGGGGCTACATGGCAGGCCGTGTAGCGGCAGGCGCAGCAGCGAGCCATTTGGTCACTGACACCGCTCAGCTGGGCCGCCGATCCATCCGATGGATCCTGCTGATCATGGCTCTGGTGACCGCGGCCACGGCGTACGCCTGGCAGGAGCCGTGGATTGGTCAGCAGCTCAAGCCCTATTTCAACGCCGTTCTGGTCCTGGCCCTGGTAATTGCGTTCTTCTACACCCTGCGGCTCGTGGCGCGGCCGGCTCGAGTTCTGGCGCTCACCGCCAGCCTCGCGCCCTACTATGCGGCGGGCCTCGCATGGGCCGCTCTGAGTCAGCGCTATTTGCAGTCCGCCGGCGCGGTCATGGCTCCGGGGGATCTACTGTTTCACGGCTATGTGACCCATGTGCCAGGCGACGTGCTGATGACCGTCGCGGTCGCGTTCCTTACCGGACCCAAGCACGGTGAGCGCGCCGCCCCGTTGCGTTGACCGTTTTCGCGTGCCGCTGCTATAGTTCCAACCTTGCCGCGGCTCTCGTGCACACCTGCTAGCAGGCCGAGAGCCGCGTTGTTTTAGCGCAGGCGCGTAGCTCAGTTGGGAGAGCGCTTCCCTGACGCGGAAGAGGTCGTCGGTTCGAGCCCGGCCGCGCCTATTCATCCTTCCACCAGTCGTGGTGAAGGGACCCGTGCGAATGCATCGATGAGTCAGCTCCAGATCAAGATCAGCGGCCAGACGCACGACGTCGACGACGGCGCACGCGTCGGCGAGTTCCTGGCGCAAGCTGCTCCCGACTGGCTCGCCACCGGAGTCGGTGTGCGCCTCGGCGAGCACGATCTCGATTTCCAGATGGCACTGGAGGAGTCGGGCGAGCTCGAGCTCATCAGCGCCGAGTCGAATCCGGCCGCCGCCCTGGAAATGGTTCGCCATACGGCATCTCACGTGATGGCGCAGTCTGTGCAGCAGTTGTTTGGTGATACGCAGGTGGGAATCGGCCCGCCGACCGCCACTGGTTTCTACTACGATTTCCTGCGCGAGCGACCGTTCACGCCGGAAGACCTGGAGAAGATCGAAGCGCGGATGCGGGAGCTGATTGCCGACGATCAGCCGATGCTGCGTCTCGAGATGCCAAAGGAAAAAGCACTGGAGCTGTTCGCGAGCAAAGACGAGTCGCTCAAATGCGAGCTTATCCGCGACAAGGGCGGCGACTCCGTCTCCTGTTATCAGCAGGGCGAGTTCATCGATTTCTGCACCGGGCCGCACCTGCCATCGACGGCACACATCCCTTTCGTCAAGGTACTGCACTCGGCAGCGGCCCACTGGCGCGGCCGCGACGACGCGCCGATGATGCAGCGTATCTACGCCACCGCGTTCTTCTCCGACGAGGCTCTTCAGGAGCATCTCGATCAACTCGAGGAGATTCGCAGACGGGACCATCGTCGCCTCGGAACCGACCTCGATCTCTACCACATCGACGAAACGGCGGGACCGGGCATGGTCTTCTGGCATCCGAAGGGTGCCTTGATCAGGTCCCTGATCGAGGACTATCTGCGTGCGGAGCACCTACGACGTGGCTATGACCTCGTGTACACGCCGCACATCGCTCGCCGGAAGCTATGGGAGAAGTCCGGGCACTGGGATTACTATCGGGACAACATGTACTCGCTCAACATCGACGAGCAGGAATACGTCCTCAGACCGATGAACTGCCCAGGCCACATCCTCGTGTACCAGACCCGCGGTCGCTCGTACCGTGAGCTACCAGTGCGCTTGGCGGAGTTCGGCACCGTCTACCGCTACGAGCGCTCTGGCGTCCTACACGGGATGCTGCGGGTCCGCGGGTTCACCCAGGACGATGCGCATCTGTTCTGCACACCCGAACAGATCGACGAGGAGATCCTGGGCACTTTGCAATTCATGCGCGACCTCTTGGCAACGTTCGGTTTCGACGAGTACAGCGTCGAGCTCTCGGTTCGGGACCCCGAAAATACTGCTAAGTATGCAGGCTCCGACGCCGACTGGGAGCGCGCCGAGACGGCGCTCAGCCGGGCGCTCGATGCGGAGGGGTTCGACTACACGCGGGTGGAAGGCGGGGCGGTCTTCTATGGACCCAAGATTGACATCCAGGTCACCGACGCGATCGGCCGCAAATGGCAATGCTCCACCGTACAGTTCGACTTCACCCTTCCCGAACGCTTCGACATCGCCTTCATTGGGAGCGACTCCCACGAACACCGTGTGATCATGATCCACCGAGCGCTGCTGGGGTCGTTCGAGCGTTTCTTCGGTATGTTGGTGGAGCACTACGCGGGCGCCTTCCCACTCTGGCTAGCGCCGACACAGGCGACCGTGATTCCCATCGCAGACCGGCACGGCGACTACGCTCGGCAGATCGCCGATGAAGCGCGAGCGCGCGGCCTTCGTGTTTCTGTCGACCAGCGCTCCGAAAAGATGGGCGCCAAGATCCGCGAGGCTCAGATGCAAAAGACCCCGTTCATGTTGGTGGTCGGCGACCGCGAGGTCGAGGCCGGCCAGGTGGCCGTTCGTCACCGCGCCGCAGGCAATCTCGGCGCGATGCCGGTGTCGGAGTTCATCGAGCGAACCGTGGCCGACGTCGAGGTCCGTGCCCTTCAGGAGTGGCCTGTCGAGGCGGACTGAGGCATCCTGTAGTATCCGCCGCCCGAGTTCGGCGGGTGATACGCGCCAACCATTCGAGGAAACCAACCAATTAGCAACAAGCGCCATCGTATAAACGAAAGCATTCGCGTCCCGCAGGTTCGTCTGATCGACGGAGACGGTAACCAGGCCGGCATCGTCGCCACCGAGGAGGCCATGGATCTGGCTCGCCAGGCAAGTCTGGATCTGGTCGAGGTCGCGCCCACGGCGCAGCCGCCCGTATGCCGGCTTATGGACTACGGCAAGTACGTCTACCGTCTGGCGAAAGATCGCAAGCAAAAGGCACATCAGCCACAGCTCAAAGAAGTAAAATTCCGGCCCAAGATCGACGAGCACGACTACGCCTTCAAGCTCAACCACATCAAGCGATTTCTCGGCGAAGGTCACATGATCAAGGCGACGATCATGTTTCGCGGCCGCGAAATGGTACATCCAGAGCTCGGACGGCGCATTCTGGAACGCGTCCAAGAGGACCTCGACGAGGGCAGCTTCAGGGTCGAGAGTCGCCCCAGCATGCTGGGACGGCAGATGATCATGATCCTGACACCGAAACGCGACTGAGGCTCCTGCAAACACCTGGGCGCGAGGAACGTCCGCGGGTATTCCGTGGTCAACGAGGAACGACATGCCGAAGATGAAGACGCATCGCGGCGCAGCCAAGCGCTTCAAACGCACCGGTACCGGCAAGCTAGTGCGCCGCAAGGCCTACAAGGCCCACATCCTGACCAAGAAGTCGCGCAAGCGGAAGCGGCGGCTCGGCAAACCGACTACGCTGACCAGCGCCGACTACAAGCGCGTGGATCGGCTGCTCCCCGGCTAGCCGGCCAGCAACGGAGGAAACACCCATGCGCGTCAAGCGCGGCAATGTCCATACGAGGCGGCGCCGCCGTGTTCTCAAGCAGGCGAAGGGTTACTTCGGCGCCAGGAGCCGCCTCTACAGCGAGGCGAGCGAGGCAGTCGACCGCGCGCTGCAGTACGCGTTCCATGGCCGCAAGCGCAAGAAGCGCGACTATCGCCGTCTATGGATCACGCGAATCAACGCGGCAAGCCGTGAGCACGGACTGTCCTACAGCCAGTTCATCAACGGCCTCGCGGTCGCCGGCGTCGGCCTTGACCGCAAAGTGCTTGCCGAGCTCGCCGTAAAGGATCCGCACGCCTTCGAGGCGCTCGCCTCCACCGCCAAGAACGCCCTTAGCTGAGCTGGATATGGCGGCTGCCCCGCTGGACGACGTGGCGGGCGCGGCCACTGATCCGCTAGAGCTCGTCGAGACGATCGTCGAAGAGTTTCACCGCGAGAGCGCCGACGTGACCGATCTCGACACGCTCGAAGAGATCCAGGCACGCTACCTGGGTCGCAAGCGCGGTCGACTGACCGCCGTCTTTCAGGACATGCGGAATCTCGATGCCGATACGAAGCGGCAGGTAGGCGCGGCGGCAAATCGCGCCAGACAGGTCATCGGCACGGCGCTGGTGGAGATCGAGCATCGGCTCCGCGTCGCCGCATCCGCCACGCGTGCCAGAGACGAGGCCATCGACGTCACCCAACCGGCGGTACCCGACGCGCTCGGCGGACTTCACCCGATCACGCGTACGCTCACCGAGATTGAGAATATCTTCGTTGCCATGGGGTACGAAGTAGTCGACGGACCCGAGATCGAGACCGACTGGTACAACTTCGGAGCGCTCAATTTTCCACCCGATCACCCGGCGCGCGACGCCCAGGACACCTTGCATCTGGACGACGACCTGCTGCTTCGCACGCACACTTCGCCCGTCCAGATTCGCTACATGGAGACGCACAAACCTCCCTTCGCGATCATCGTCCCTGGGCGCGTCTTCCGCCGTGACACGCCGGACGCAACCCACACGCCGATGTTCGTCCAGCTCGAGGGCCTGGTGGTCGACACCGACATCACGTTGGCAGACCTGAAAGGCACACTCGATACGTTCGCCAAGGCGCTATTCGGACCCCAAACGGCGACGCGATTTCGACCCGGGTACTTTCCGTTCACCGAGCCTTCTGCCGAGCTCGACGCCACCTGCCCCGCCTGTAGCGGCGAGGGATGTCGCACCTGCAAGGGATCAGGCTGGGTAGAACTGCTGGGCGCCGGCATGGTGCACCCCGTGCTGTTCGAGAACGTCGGCTACGAGCCTGGCCGTTACCAGGGTTTCGCGTTCGGCTTCGGTATCGACCGCATCACGGCGGTGCGCTACGGCGTCGAGGACATCCGCTACTACTACGAAAACGACCTGCGCTTCCTGCGCCAGTTTGCTTCCTAGTCGCCGCCCGATGCGCTTCTCTCGCAACTGGATCGCCGACTATACGAACCTCCCGGACGAGACTCAGGCGCTGTGCGCCGCGCTCTCCATGCTCGGGCTCGTGGTGGATGACGCGCGACTCGAGGGCGACGACCTGAGCCTCGACCTCGACTTGCCGAGCAACCGGCCCGACGTCCTCAACCACTACGGCCTCGCTCGTGAGCTCGCGATCACACTGGATGCCGACTTACGCCAACCGCCAAGCGAAATCAGCGAGTCCGGGGCACCAACCGCGTCGCTCAGTGGCGTGCAGGTTGACGATCCGGCGGCGTGCCCGCGCTTCGCCGCGCGCGCCATCGTCGATGTCGAAGTAGGCCGGTCACCAGACTGGATACGCGCGCGGCTTGAATCGATCGGCCTGCGCCCGATCAACAACGTCGTCGACGTGACCAACTTCGTGATGTGGGAGCTTGGGCGGCCAATGCACGCCTACGACCTCGACGAGCTGGTCGACGGCCAGTTGTTTGTTCGCTGGGCACGGGATGGCGAACGTCTCGTCACCCTCGACGAGGTCGAACGCAAGCTCACCTCCGACGACCTAGTAATCGCCGACCCCGAGCAGCCCGTAGGACTCGCGGGAGTGATGGGAGGCGCGAAGACCGGCGTAACGGAGTCGACCCGGCGAGTGCTGCTCGAGTGCGCCTACTTCGATCCGGTCACGGTGCGTCGGATGTCCAAGCGCCTCGGGTTGCACACCGACGCCAGCCACCGTTTCGAACGTGACATGTCGCCGCAAGGTATCTCTGCGGCCATCCAGCGAGCCTGCCATCTGATCGCGCTACACGGTGGAGGAACTATCAGTTCCGAGGGAATCGACGTGGTCGGTTCGTTGCCGCAAGACCGGCGTCTGGTTCTTCGTGCCGCGAGGCTGTGCAGCTATCTCGGGGTGGAGGTCCCCGCGGCCCGCGTCACCGCCATCCTGAGCGCACTCGGGTTCGCGGTCAGCGACGCGGCGGGAGATTTCGCCGTCGTCGTACCGCCGCGCCGAGTCGACGTTTCGCGCGAGGAAGATTTGATCGAGGAGATCGCCCGCTTCCACGGCTACGATCAGCTGCCGAGCACGCTACCCCTGTTGCGCAGGCGTAATACTCGCGGCGCCAGCGAAGCGCTCCGGCGCGAGCGGCGACTCAAGAATATTTGCGCCGCCTCCGGCTACTGGGAAACGATGACCTTCGCGTTCACCAGCGCCACTGAACAGGCTCCTTTTCTGATCGGAGAGACGCCGTTGGCGATCGTCAACCCGATCTCAGAGGCGATGGGCGTGATGCGCACGAGCATGCTGCCAGGCCTGCTCGCCGCTGTAGCTCGCAATCGTAATCGTGGGGCACGCCGAATCAGGCTATTCGAAGTCGGCCGAACGTTTCATGGCGGCGACGGCGGGCCCCCAATCGAGCGCCGTGGGCTGGCGCTTGCAGCGTGTGGCACGGTTCACGAGGCGCATTTCGCCGCCCCGGAGATCTCCAGCGACTTCGGCGAGCTGAAGGGCACGCTAGAAACCTTGCGCGCCCGAATGCGCTGGCCGCCAATCGAGTGGTCTGCTGCACAGATACCGGGTCTGCAGCCTGGCTCGGCAGCCGAGATTTGCATCGGCGAGCTAGCCGCCGGGATTGCCGGCAAGATCGCCCCCGAAGTAGCGGCGGCGCTTGGTGCCGACGTCACCGTGTGGGCGGCAGAGATCGAAATCGGCGCATTGCTGGAGCACGCAGCGGCTGATTTCCGCATCGATCCCCTGCCCCGCTACCCGGCCGGCGAGCGCGACTTGACGATCTTGATCGATGACGATCTACCGTACGGGAAGGTTGAGGCAGAAGTAGCCGCGTTGCAGGGGATTCCGCTGGCAGAGCTGCGGTTGCTCGACCTCTACAGCGGCGGCGACGTGCCGGACGGACGGCGGGCCGCGACGCTGCGGTTGACCTATCGCGCCGACGACCGCACCCTCACTGCCGAGGAGATCGAGGCCGCCCAAGAGCGAGTGGCCGAGCATCTTGAAACCAGCCTCGGTGCCACACGCCGCTGATTTGTCGGGTGCCAGGGCCCATCGTCTGACTCGGACCGCTCCATGATCGAGAATCCCTATGCGCCACTCGAACGGGCCATCGCGGCTGCGGTTGTCGAGATCCGCTCGCTGCGTGACCAGCGCGACGCTCTCCAGGCGCACGTCGAGCAGCTCGAGGAGCGGCTCGCAGCACGTGTTCACGACGCCGGCTGGCCCGCTCCCTCGCAGCCGCGCGGCGGCATCGGCGCGGATATCGGAGGCGCAAGCGAGCGGCTACAGCAGTTGGAGAGCGAGCGCGAGGCGATCAAGACTAGGCTTCTCAGCCTTCAGGCACGACTCGGATACCTGGAAACCGCCGAGCCAGAGGAACGCCAAAATGACCACCGTTGATATTCTCGGTCGCAGCTATAACATAAGAGGCGAACATGATCCGAACACAATCCGGGTCCTTGCTCGCTACGTCGACAGCCGGATGCGGCAGATGGAAGAACGGGTGGGCCCCGGGGATGCACTGGGCGTCGCCGTGTTGGCGGCGCTCAATATTGCTGACGATTACTACCGAACCCATACGGCTCTCGAGAAACAACAGAACGAAGTCAATGAACGGACACGAGACCTAGCGCAAGTACTAGGCGAGGTTCTCGAACCGGCGCACGAGGAACACGGACGGCCACTCGACGAATGAGACAACCAACGGTAAACAGCCTTAACGACACCATCTGTGGAGGATCGCAAGCGCAACGCTCGCTGGCTGGCTGAGCCTCCACTCCCTGCACTTCGCACCTTTCGCCTGTTTGCCCGGTACGTGGCTGCTCCGAAGCCTCGAACGCCTCTAGTCCGCCCATAGACTCGCCTGTCGCCTCCGGAGCCCGGAGGGGGTGACATGTCGCAGGCGTTCATCGCGGGGGCGGGCACAACCGCAGGCCTCGCAGTTCTTGTTGTCATCGTTTGGTTCTTCGTGCGCCGACGGCCCGGCGCCCGGGAGGACCTGGGCAAGGCACGAGGCGAAGCCGGGCGCGTCATCGAGGAGGCTGAACGTCAGGCGGCTGTGCTGCTGAAGGAAACGCGCATAGAAGGACGCGAGCAGCTCCACATCGAGCGACAGGCTCTTGATGCCGAGTCGCGCGAGCGCCGTCAGCACATGGTCGAGGCTGAGGCGCGCGTACACGAGCGGCAAGAATCACTCGAGCGACGGGCGAACCGAGTCGACGAGCGTGAGCGCAAGCTCAAGCACTATGAGGACCGCCTGCGGAGCATGGAGCGCGACGTGAACCTGTTGCGCGAGGAGGCCGCTGAGCGGCGTGACGAAGCGGTCACACAACTCGAGAAAGCTGCGCACTACCACCGCGATGACGCCAAAGCGCAGTTGGTTCGAGCGATGGCGCGCGAGGCAAAGGAAGAAGGGGCACGGCAGGCAACTCGCATTATCAACGACGCCAAGACGAACGCCACCCGGGAGGCCAACCGTGTCGTGGCAACGGCAATTCAACGGTGCGCCAGCAACCACGTTGCCGAGAACACCGTGTCCGTCGTGGCGCTGCCCTCGGACGATATGAAGGGGCGCGTGATCGGTCGCGAAGGTCGCAATATTCGTGCGTTCGAGATGATGACGGGTGTCAACCTGATCGTCGACGACACGCCGGAGGCGGTGCTGATCTCGAGCTTCGATCCGTTCAGGCGCGAGATTGCGAAACTCGCGCTGGAGCGGCTCGTTTTGGACGGACGTATCCACCCGGCCCGCATCGAGGAGGTCGTGCAACGGGTGCGCGAGGAGATCGAAGAGCAGATCCTCGTCGATGGGACCAACGCCGCCGCCGAGATCGGCATTCACGACATGGCAACGAAGTTACTTCGCCTCCTCGGCATGCTGAAGTTCCGTACTTCGTATGGTCAGAATGTGCTGCGCCATTCGATCGAAGTCGCGACGATTTCCGGCATCATCGCGGCTGAGCTCGGCGCTGACCACGCGGTGGCGCGCCGCGGCGGCCTGTTGCATGACATCGGCAAAGCGGTCGACCAAGAAGTAGAAGGGACGCACCTGCAGATAGGTATCAGGTTGCTTCGCAAGTGCGGCGAATCCAAAGAGGTCGTACACGCGATGGAGGCGCACCACTTCGACGTCGAACCGGCGACCGTCGAGGCGGTGATCGTACAAGCCGCGGATGCGTTATCGGCGGCCCGCCCGGGTGCGCGACGCGACATGCTCGAGACATATGTGAAGCGTTTGCAGAAGCTCGAAAAGATCGCCGACTCGTTCCGCGGGGTGGCCAAATCCTACGCCATTCAGGCGGGGCGTGAGCTGCGCATCATCGTCGAATCCAGCAAGGTCAGCGACATCGAGTCGATCTGGCTTTCGCGCGATATCGCCAACCGCATCCAGCGCGAAGTGCAGTATCCCGGCGAGATCAAAGTCACCGTGATCCGTGAGACCCGAGCGGTGGAGATCGCCCATTGAAGCTCCTGTTCCTCGGTGACGTGGTGGGGAAGCCTGGGCGTCGGGTACTCGCCGAGCGGCTCGGACCACTGCAGCACAAGTGGCAGGCAGACTTCACGATTGTCAACGGCGAGAACTCGGCCGGCGGCCGCGGCATCACACCGGCGATGGCCGACCAGATGCTGGCACTCGGTGTCGACGTAATCACGAGCGGCAATCACATTTGGGCACAAGGAGCCATCGAAGGCTATTTACGCACCGAGACGCGCCTGCTGCGTCCCGACAATTACCCTGCTCCAAGCGCCGGCAGCGGCCTGTTCCTGGGCCGCAGCCGCCGCGGCGTCGAGGTCGCCGTAATCAATCTCCAGGGCAGAGTGTTCATGCCGGCGATCGACTGCCCGTTCCAGGCGATTGATAGGATTCTGGACGAGATCGGCGACCGTGCCCGCGTCGTCTTGCTCGACATGCATGCCGAAGCGACCTCCGAGAAGCTGGCCATGGGTTGGTACTGCGATGGTCGGGTTACTGCCGTATTGGGGACCCACACACACGTACCCACGGCCGACGCCCGCATCCTTCCCGGTGGCACGGCATTTTGCACCGACGTCGGCATGACAGGTCCCTACGACTCGGTCATCGGAACGCGGCCCGACCTGGCCATCGAGCGTTTGTTGAGCGCGCGGCCGGTGCGGTTCCAGGTGGCCACCGGCAACTGCTGCGTGGCGGGCGTTGTCGTTGAGGCCGACCCCGAGACAGGCCGCGCACTCAGCATTCAGCAGGTCATTGATCCGCCACTAGCAAGCTCGCGATGACCAACCAAGGCACGCTACCGCTGACTGGCGCGGCTGATCGCCGCGTATGGTCGGTCAGCGACCTGATCGAGGACGCCAAGTGGTGCCTGGAGACGACATACTCCGCCGTATGGGTGCAGGGCGAGGTTTCCAACTTCCGCGCCCAGGCAAGCGGACACTGGTATTTCGATCTCAAGGACGAGCATGCCGTCTTGCCGGTGGCGATGTTTCGCAGCGACAACATCGGCGTCCCGTTCGGGGTTGAAGAGGGCCTCGAGGTCACCGCCTTCGGCCGCCTCTCGCTGTTTGTGCGTGCCGGCCGCTTCCAGCTGATCGCCAACCTCCTGGAACCGCGAGGCTGGGGCGCACAACAACTCGCATTCGAACAGCTCAAGCGCAAGCTCGCAGCCGAGGGATTATTCGACGAGCAGAATAAGCGCACCCTACCTTTACTACCGCGGTGTGTCGGTGTGGTAACGAGCCCGGACGGAGCTGCCTGGCACGATATGACGCGGGTTTGGCAGCGTCGCCAGGTCGGGATGCGCGTCCTGCTGGTACCGGCAACAGTGCAGGGTGACCGCGCGCCAGGAGACATCGTCGACGCGATCGAGCTGCTGAACCGCCACGGCCAAGCCGACGTGCTGATCGTGGGACGCGGTGGCGGCTCGCGCGAAGATCTATGGGCATTCAACGATGAACGGGTGGCGCGGGCCATCTCGAGCTCGCGAATCCCGGTGATCAGTGCCGTAGGTCACGAGATCGACGTCACCATCGCTGACTTGATCGGTGATCGTCGCGCTGCCACTCCTACCGCCGCCGCCGAGATCGTCGCTCCCGCCCGTAGTGATCTTGTGCGCCGGCTGCGCGCCGCTGCCCGACGGGCGGAATCCGCCGTTGACCGCCGCGCCCGACAGGCCCGCGCGCGGCTGCAGGATAACTTTCTCAGACGCGCGCTCGAACGCCCGGAGCGTAGCCTGACCGCCTATCACCAGCGACTCGACGCGGCGTGGTCGAGTACTGACGCATCCGTCCGGCGCCAGCTCGAAGCCGGGCGGGCTCGGCTCGAAGCTGCTGCGTCCCGCACCAGCCGGCATTCGCCTCAACGCGTTGTCGAGCATCGAGCCGCCCGGCTGCACAGCGTTTCGGAAACACTGCAGACAACGATGCGCCGGCGCCTACACAGCGCCCGAGAACGGCTCGCTTCGACGGCGGCACGAACCGAGGCTATGAGTCCGCTGGCGGTTCTCGGACGAGGATACGCCCTTTGTCAGGACGCGTCGGGGGCACTGGTACGCAACGCGGAGTGTGTGGCCGACGGCGACCGGGTTTCCGTGACCGTACGTCGTGGGCGGCTGGACTGTGAAGTAGTGGCGCGCACCGCGGAGAATATCTAGCAGACCGTGGTGGAAGTGTTATGGGCCTGGTGGCGGCGAGTTGAGGTGAGCAGCAAGGCGGCCTGCTAGCGCTGTTTGTTGGCTTTCTGAGGCGGTGTTAGTGTCGGGTCATGTCTGCCCAACCTCCCGCCGATGACCTCAGCTTCGACGCCGCTCTCGAACAACTCGAGGGCTTGGCACGTGAGTTGGAGGAGGGTGACATCCCGCTCGAACAGGCGCTCGAGGTATACGAGCGCGCCGTGGGACTGTTCCGCGCCTGCCGCGATCGACTTGCCGGGGTCGAAGCCAAGCTCGAGCTCTTGACTCGCGATCTCGAGGGAGAACCGCTCACCACGCCGCTGGTGGCTCCCGCCGAGACTGGTGATGGTTGAACCAGAGCCCACCACGGCCCGTGCCAAATTCGACCTCCCAGAGTTCGTGGCGCAAGAGAGGGCGCGCGTCGGCGACGAGCTCGACCGCCTGTTACCCGCGGCCGACCGCGAGCCGCAGAGCCTGCACCACGCCATGCGTCATTCCGTCCTCGGCGGAGGCAAGCGACTTCGCCCTCTACTGACTATCGCGGCCGGACGCGCATGCAAGGTGCAGCCATCGGAGGTCCTGGCGGCGGCCTGCGCCATCGAGCTGATCCACACCTATTCGCTCATCCACGACGATCTGCCGGCCTTCGACGACGAGGAGGTCCGGCGCGGCCAACCGACGTGTCATGTGGTCTTCGGGGAGGCGGTGGCGATTCTCGCCGGCGATGCACTGCAGGCGTTGGCGTTCGAGACGCTGCTGGGGGCCGCGCGTGACGCCGCGGATCCTCGCCGATGGATGGCCGCGACGCAGCGAGTCGCAGCCGCCGCCGGCAGTATCGGCATGTGCGGCGGACAGACATTGGACATCGAGGCTACCGGCGCGCCGATCGAGCTGCCAGCGTTGCGCCGGCTGCATGCAGCAAAGACCGGGGCGTTGCTTACCGCTGCGGTGGTCTGTGGCGGCTTGGTCGCCGGCGCCAACGACGCCGAGTGTGAGGCACTCGAGCGTTACGGCGACTCCATCGGCCTCGCCTTTCAGGTGGTGGACGACCTGCTCGATGTAGAAGGCGACATCGATGAGCTGGGTAAGCAACCTGGCGGCGACGCGGCGCGCGGTCAGCCCACGTTCCCGGCCCTGATCGGTGTCGAGGCGGCGCGAACCGAGGCAGCGTACTTGCGCGATACGTCGATCGAGACGGTGGGGCACTTCGGAGCCGACGCCGACGCGCTCCGCGGTCTGGCCCGACTGATCGTCGACCGCACGAGCTAGTGTCCAGTGGCTACGCCCGTCCGACTCGATCAGGCACTCGTCGATCGCGGTCTCGTGGCCAGCCGTAGCCTGGCGCGACGCCTCGTCCTTGCCGGCCAAGTTCGGGTTGACGGGCACGCGGTTCACAAGCCAGGAACACCAGTCAAACCCGCCGCCAAGCTCGTGGTGGCGCAGGCGCCGCGCTACGTCAGTCGTGGCGGCGACAAGCTGGAGCCCGTCCTCGCCGCCTCCGGCATCGACGTATCCGCCGCAACATGCCTCGACGTTGGAGCCTCGACCGGAGGCTTTACCGATTGCCTCCTGCAGCACGGCGCCGCCGCCGTGGTGGCGGTCGACGTTGGATACGGCCAACTCGCATGGAAGCTCCGCCAGGATACGCGCGTGCACGTCCTGGAACGCACCAATGCGCGTTATCTCACCGCCGAATCGTTGCCACCCGAGCTCCCGGGAGCAATCACGGTGCTCACTGTCGACGTATCCTTCATAGGACTGGTCAAGGTACTCCCCGCGACAACCCAGCTGAGTGACCCTCGATGTCAGGCGCTCGTATTGGTAAAGCCACAGTTCGAGGCCGGCCCGAGCGACGTCGAGCGTGGCGGCGTCGTGCGTTCCGCGGACGTCCGCCGAGGCACCGTTCGGGCCGTGGCCGACGGAGCTCGGGAGATCGGTTGGCGCGTGCATGGCGCGTATCCGAGCCCTCTGCGCGGGCCACATGGGAACTGGGAGTGCTTCCTCCACCTCGGCCGCGAGCCGGGTACCGTCGCTGCCGGAGATACGCTCTGGCTCGACCAGGTCGAGATACCCGATGATTGACGGTGCCACAGCTGTCTCGACAAACTTCCGCCGTATCGGGATCGTTGCGAAGCGCGGCGACCTCAGCCTGGCTCGGGCCCTCCAAGACCTACTGGAGAGGCTGGACGCCCGGAACATCGAGGTACAGCTCGATAGCGAGGCTGCCAGGATGCTGAACACTGGTGATAGTGGTGTTGAGCGACCAGAGCTCGCCGCTCGAGTCGACCTGCTAGTGGTACTCGGTGGCGACGGTACGCTGCTGTCGATCGCTCGGTTCGCGGCGGCCGCCGGCGTCCCGGTCCTCGGGGTCAACTACGGCGGTCTCGGGTTCCTTACCGCGACCCCGCGCGACGAGCTCATTGAGGCGACCGAGAGCATCCTCGACGGACGTTACGTCAGCAGCGAGCGAAGCATGCTCCGCGCCGAGCTGGCGGGCGCAGCACGTGCTCAGCCAGTACAGCATGACGTGCTCAACGACGCGGTAATCAACAAGACCGACCTGGCGCGGATTGTCGAACTGACCGCCATGGTCAACGACGATCTGGTGAGCTCGTTCGCCTCCGATGGGCTGATCATTTGCACCACAACCGGCTCGACCGCTTATTCGCTCGCCGCCGGCGGACCCATCGTCATGCCAGAGGTCGATGCGATCGTTCTGACACCGATTTGCCCGCACACCTTGACCAACCGCCCGCTCGTGCTACCAGGTGACGCTGTGGTGCAGATTCGCCACGAGTCGCGTGACCAGGAGGTTATCCTCACCCTGGATGGGCAGGCCGGTTTCAAGCTGCATGCCGGCGAGACGGTAACCATCCGCAAGTCACCCCACGCTGTGCGTCTGCTCCAGCCGGTCCCGCGATCGTACTTCGATATCCTGCGCACCAAGCTGCAGTGGGGGTCACGATGAACTGGCGGCGGCAGGGCTCGCTGGCGCTCGGGCTCGGCCTCGCCATGCTGTCAGCTGCTTGCGGCGGGAGGGGCGTCATCGACCCCCTTGCGCCGGTTCCCGTTCGGGTGGCACCGACGGACGTGGAGCCGGTGGCGCTGCGCGAACATTGGAACATCCGGTTTGAGCTCGACATCGACGACGACGACGAACCGGACGCCCCATCGCAGGCGCCGGCACTGGGTACCAGCGCAGTGTTCATCGCATACAGGACCCAGATGCTGGCTCGCGATCGGAACAACGGCAACATGCTGTGGCAACTGCGCATGGCATCCGAGATCACCCTGGCGCCGATCGCCATCGACGACGGCGTCCTCATCGCCACCGAGGAACGTTGGCTTTGGCTTGACGCACTCGGCCGCACCAAGACCGCGCTCGACTTCGAGGCGACCCCCCTCGACACCGCCACCATCGGTCGACGCATCTATGTGGCCGACCCCGACGGTGTCTATGCGTTACGACTCAACGACGAGGGCGCGTCATCTATCGTGCAGGTCTGGCGCACGGAGTTGGAGGGCGTTAGCTTTCTGACCGCCAGCCCCCCCGACGAGCGCATATTCGTGGTCACGGCACAGGGGCGCGTCCTCGCTCTCAACGTACGCGACGGCCAGGTGCTCTGGAACAGCGACAGCGTCGAGGCTGGCGGGCCCCGCCCCAGCGCCATCGCCGGCACGCTCTTCGTCGTCGCCAGCGATTACCGGATCGTCGCCCTCAAGGCCGAAAACGGTAAGCGGCGCTGGAGGAGCAAGGAGATCGGTGTTCGTGTTACGGGCGCACCGGCGGTTGTCGACAATCTCGTATGGGTTGCCGGACTCGATGCGGCGCTGCATGGCTACGCCGTCGATGGCGGTAGCCACAAGCACCGGGTACCGCTTGCGGGACGCACCTACGCCGACCTGGTCGTCTGGGGTCGATGGGTCATCGCCAGCCCACAAACGGGGCCGTGGACCCTGGTGCGGGGGCCGCTGCGCGCCAACGGCCCGGCGGATCCGGGATTTCCACGCGTCGTGATGTTGGCCGCCGAAAGCGACCTCAGGTTGCCACCCGGAGTAGGCCCAGGTGGCGTGGCCGTCGTGGAAAACAGCGGCACGGTGCGGCTATTCACGCCCCAGCGCGGACCCGAGCCACGAGCCGAGGACCAGTAACCGCCTTCGCGACTCCGCCCTACTGGGCGGCTTGCTTGAGCTCCACCAGGAGGCCGCCAACTGACCGTGGGTGAAGAAAAGCGATACGCGAGCCGCGAGCTCCCGGACGGGGCTTGTGGTCGATCAGATCGAGCCCGGCTCGCCTGGCGGCCGCCAGGGCAGCAACCACATCGTCGACTCGAAAACAGATGTGATGCAGCGCCTCGCCGCGTTTGCCAAGGAATCTCGCCAACGATGTGTCGTCGGCCATCGGGCAAATGAGCTCGATACTCGTCTGCCCGGGGAGCTCGAGAAACCCGACCTCCACATCGGCACCAGCGATTTCTTCCCGATGCGAGAGCTCCACACCGAATGGCCTGCCGAGGCGCTTTGCCGCCGCCTCGAGGTCGTGAACAGCGATCGCAACGTGATCGAGAGGGCCCACCGGTATGGCGTCGGCGTCGAACATCATCTCAAACCGCCGCTGATGAGTTGTCGTGAAATAACCATTCGCTGGATCTCCGATGTTCCTTCGCCGATAGTGCATAGTTTTGCGTCGCGGAAGTACTTCTCGACCGGATAGTCCTTCACGTAACCGTATCCGCCATAGATCTGGACCGCCGCTTCGGCAGCGCGCATGCCGACCTCGGAGGCATAGAGTTTCGCCATCGACGCGGCGCTCTTGAACGGCCTGCCGACCTCACGCAGCATCGCCGCGCGCCTCACCATGAGGCGCGCCGCTCCGACTTCGGCAACCATTCGGGCCAACTTGTGACGAACGGCCTCGAAACTACCAATCGGACGTCCGAATTGTCGTCGCTCGTGTACGTAGTCCACCGCTGCGTCGAGCGATGCCTGTCCGATGCCGACCGACAGCGCGCCGATACTGATACGACCCCGGTCAAGCACCTTGAGCGCATCGATAAAACCCCTGTCTCGCTTACCGAGCAGGTTCTCCGCCGGCACGGCGCAGTCCTCAAGCAGCAACTCGACAGTGTCGCTGGCGCGCATGCCGAGCTTGTCCTCCTTGCGACCGACGTGGTAACCGGCAGTGGCGCTCTCGACAGCGAACGCCGATATCCCCTTGTTTCCGCGGCCGGCGGTGGTCACCGCGTGAATCACCGCAAGGTCTGCGCGGGCACCATTGGTGTTGAAAGTCTTGCAGCCGTTCAGAATCCACTTGCCGCTCGAGTCGTCGAACTCCGCGCGGGTCTGCGTACCGGCAGCGTCGGAGCCAGCGAGCGGCTCTGTGAGGCCCCAGCAGCCTATCCAATCACCGGCCGCCAGCCTCGGCAGGTAGCGTTGCCGTTGGTGCTCATCGGCAGCGATCATGAGGTGCCCGATACAGAGTCCGTTGTGGGCGGCCACCGACAGCGCCACCGACGGATCGACGCGCGCCAGCTCCTCGATTACGATGGCGAGCTCTCGGGGGCCCATCCCCGCACCGTCGTATTGCTCCGGCACCATCACTCCCATGAAACCGAGCCCACCCATGCGTCGCAGCAGCTCGTCCGGGAAGTGTTGCGCCTCATCCCATTCGCGCACATGCGGGCGAATTTCCGCTTCGGCGAACTCCCGCACGCTTTGCGCGATCAGGTCCTGGTCTTGGCCCGGGCCGAGATCAACAGGCTCGGTCACAGATGGCATCAGAACGCTCGTCGTCTGAGGATGAGAAAGGTCGTGCCCTCTCGACCCTGGAAACGATTATAGCCGCCACCGCCCAGGCCAAGCTCTGGCTTGACCACGGCTCTACGCTCCGGGACACTCGCCTGGGGTGGGCACCGACTGGCCTGGGTGGACGAATCATGTCTGGTGAACAATCGGCCGATCTACACGCACACACGACTTGCTCGGACGGCGTTCTCACACCCGAGGAGCTGGTGGTGGCGGCTGTCGAGGCCGAGCTTGACGTGCTTGCCATCACCGATCACGACACCGTCAGCGGCGTGGCCCCGGCGCAGCGCGCTGCGAACAGTACGACCGTCGAGATTATCCCCGGCATCGAGCTTTCCAGCCACGCGAAAGGGCGCGAGATTCACATGCTGGGCTTGTTCATTGAACCGGCGACCCCGGAGCTCGGCAAACTGGCCGAGCGGCAGCGGGCCTTTCGCGCCGAGCGCGCCGAGGTAATGGTCGCACGCCTCCAGACGCTCGGAGTTTCAATCGACTTCGAGGCGGTTGCTGACATCGCGGCGGGCGCCCCGATCGGACGACCGCACATGGCGGCTGCGCTGGTACGAGCCGGGGTTGTCGCCGCCCCGCAGGAGGCCTTCGACCGCTATCTGGGCATCGGCCGCCCAGCATTCGTACCGAAACAGTCGACGAGCGCTGCGGATGCCATCTCCACGATTCACCGTGCGGGCGGAATCGCCGTAGTCGCGCACCCGGGAAGCAGCCGCGTCCGCGCAACGTTGCTCGGCGAGCTCACCACGCAAGGCCTCGACGGCATTGAGGTACGGCATCCACGACATCCGCCGAGACGCGAACGTAGCCTGTTGGAATTGTGCGAGCGGCTCGGTTTGCTACCATCGGGAGGATCTGACTTCCATGGTCCGGGGCGCGGCGATACACGGCTGGGCCAACACCGGATTCCCATCCAATGGAGCGAACGCTTGCGCGACCGGGCCGAACAACGTCGTGCGGCCGGCTAGGAGTTGAACGAATGAGCATCAAACCTGACACTTGGATCAGGAAGATGGCTGTCGAACAGCGCATGATCGAGCCATTCCAGGAAACCCAGGTGTCGGGCGGGATCATCTCCTACGGGGTTTCATCGTACGGATACGATCTCCGAATCGCCGAGGAATTCCAGATTTTCACCAACGTGCGGAGCACGGTGGTTGACCCGAAGTCGTTCGACGTGAACTCGATGGTGGTCGAGTACGAGGGGCCGGAGTGCATCATCCCGCCCAACTCGTTCGCACTTGCGCGGTCGCTCGAGTACTTCCGCATCCCGCGTGACGTGCTGGTGATTTGCGTCGGTAAGTCGACCTATGCGCGTTGCGGAATCATTACCAACGTCACCCCGTTGGAGCCGGAGTGGGAGGGTCATATCACCCTGGAGATCTCCAATACCACGCCCCTGCCGGCGCGGATCTATGCCAACGAGGGCATTGCGCAGTTGCTGTTCTTCGAGGGCAGTCCGACCTGTGAGACCTCTTATGCTGACCGCCGTGGCAAGTACCAGGCACAGACGGGCATCACCGCACCACGCATCTAGCAGGCCGTGGTGGAAGCATGGCGGGTCTGGCGACAGGGTCTGGCGAGGCGCAGGCAAGGAGAGAGGAGGAAGCGATGGTTACCCAATCGTTGACGTCGAACGACGTAGCAGACGCGCGCAACCCCCTGTCGCCCGAAGGGTTAGGGCGATTTGGGGTCATCTGCGGCGTGGGCCTTCCTCGACGATCGCGGGAGCATCGCCAGCGTCAGGCTGCCTTCCATCTGGCCCCAACTCGCCCCAACCAGGCCCACCACACTTACACCACGGCCTGCTAGCCTCGACGCACCGGAGCCAACCCGATGACCGAAATCGACATTCGTGTGGGCGGCCCTCTTGCGGCTGATCTCGACACTGATGCCCTGATACTCCCCTACCCTGCCTCTTCCGGAGCCGCCCCCTGGGAGGGCCTGGACGAACAGGTTGGCGGCTTGATCGCCTCGGCGTTGAACGGCCCAGCGTTTAACGGCAAGGCCGGCCGATGTCTCCATGTTCCCCTTCGGGCCGAGGCCGGACCCCGTGAGCTCATCCTCGTGGGGCTCGGAAAGCCAGCCGAGGTCAACCTGGAATCGTGGCGCCGCGCCGTCGCACGTGGCGCTGCCGCTGCACGCCGACACGGGGCACGCCGCCTGGCCGTCGCCCTTCGACCCGACATCGCCTCAGAGGAGAGCATCGCAGCGGCAACCGCGGAGGCAGTGCTACTCGGCGAGTATCGCTTCACCGAGTTCAAGAAGCCCGAAGACGACGAGACGGTGATCGCTGACCTCTGGATTGTCGGAGTGTCCGACAGCGTGGAGCCCGAGGTGGGCGTCGCCACCACCGTCGCCCGTGCCACCTGCTGGGCCCGCGACCTGATCAACACCTCACCAAGCGACAAGCGTCCCCCCGCCCTGGCCGCGATGGCTCAGCAGATGGCCTCCGAGGCCGGTCTCGATTGCAACATCATCGACGAAGCTGCGGCTCGCGATCTGGGGATGACCGCCCTGCTGGCGGTAGCGCGTGGCTCTTCCGTCGAGCCACGGGTCGTCGTGCTCGAGCATGCCGGAGCGGATCCAGATTCTGACCCTATCGTGATCGTCGGGAAGGGCGTGACGTTCGACACCGGCGGTATCTCGCTAAAGCCCGCAACTGCGATGGACGAGATGAAGTCCGATATGTCGGGCGCCGCAGCCACCTTGGGGACCCTGCGCGCAGTCGCGGAGCTCGACCTTCCCATGCGCGTTGTCGGTGTCGTACCCATGGCGGAGAACATGCCGGGCGGCAACAGCTACCGACCGGGCGACCTGATACGCGCTTATGGCGGCACCACGATCGAGGTGATCAACACGGATGCAGAGGGGCGCTTGATCCTTGCCGATGCGCTCGCCTACGCGTGCGAGCGTTTCCAACCGCGCTGTATCGTCGATCTCGCTACGTTGACGGGCGCCTGTGTGGTGGCGCTGGGCGAGGATGTCGCCGGGCTGATGGACAACGATGCTGACCTTGCCGCCGAGCTCCTGGCGGCCGGCGAACGCGTCGGTGAATCCGTGTGGCGGATGCCGATGTTTCCGCACTACGCCAAGATGATCGACAGCAAGGTCGCCGACATCAAGAACAGCGGCGCCCGCTGGGCCGGCGCCATTACCGCCGCTAAATTCCTGGAGCGATTTGTCGACGACGACACACCGTGGGCGCACCTGGATATCGCTGGCCCGGCGTACCGGACGAAGGCAACCCCTTACGTCCCGCGCGGTGGCGCCGGCTTCGGCGTGAGGCTGTTGGTGAGCTGGTTGCGGAGCCGGGCGCCGGCGTGAAGCAGGGGCCGTCACGATCAGTCGCCAACCTCGAGCGGCTCCGGAGGGCTTTCCAGACGGCGCCGTCGGCGGTCATCTTGACGCACGACAATCCCGATCCTGATGCGCTCGCCAGCGCCTTCGCCCTCCGCCTCCTCCTCGAGCGCGCTTGCGCCACGACGGCGCGAGTGGCGTTCTCGGGCTCAATCGGACGCGCCGAGAACCGTGCGATGGTCCACGTGCTCGGCCTGGACCCAGAGCCGTTGTCTACGCTCGACCTCAGCGAGGTGCCTGCCTTCGCCATGGTCGACACGCAGCCGGGCACCGGCAACAACTCCTGGATCGACGAGTGGCCCCTGATCGCTGTCTTCGACCACCACCCGCTGAAGTTCGATCCTGATACGGTCGCCTTCGCTGACGTTCGTCAACACTACGGCGCCACGGCAACGATGATGCTCGAGTACCTCGATGCGGGCGAGCTGGAGTTGCCGGCCAACCTCGCTACCGCGATGTTTTACGCCATCCGGTCGGAGACACTCGATTTGGGTCGCGAGGCGGGGGACGCTGATCGAGAGGCTTACTTCCGATTGCTCGAGCAGGCCGACCTGGTTTCGGTTGCGCGTATCCAACGCGCGCCCGTACCGCGCGAGTACTTCAGCGCGTTCCATCAAGCCATCGAGCGCGCCCTCATACACGACAAAGTCGTGATCACGGACCTGCAGGCCGTGGCCTCCCCCGACATCGTTGCCGAGATCGCCGACTTCCTTCTGCGTCTCCAGGACACGGAATGGTCTTGCTGCATCGGGCAGCATCGAAACGATCTGGTCGTCTCGCTCCGCACCACCGATCCTTTCGCCCACGCTGGGCGCTTCATTCGACGTATCGTTGCCGGGCTAGGTACGGCAGGCGGCCACGGAACGATGGCGGGCGGACAGGTCCCGGTTGCCGACGGCGGCTACAACGACATGGCGGAGACCATCACCCGCCGCCTGCTGAAGGCGCTTGGGCAGGACCCCGTTCCAGGGGAGCCACTGGTACGCAGCTGAGCTTGGCGGTAGCTTCGAAACGCCCTTATTGCTCGGCGATTCCAACCCGGTTCCAGAAGCCGAGGAAATACTGCACCGCGGAGATCGCCGCCAGCGAGACAACTACCCACAGGGCGATGTGCCCCGGCACCTCGAGCCAATCGAAGCGTGCGCGCAGGATCAAGATCGACACCGCCACAACCTGCGCGCCCAACTTGTACTTCCCCACCGTACCGGCCGGGATGATGATGTTTCGAGACGCCGCGACCGCTCGAAGACCGGTCACCGCGAGATCTCGGCCAATGATCACGACGACCATCCATGCCGGTGCCAGGCCAAGCTGGACCAGGGAGACGAATGCCGCCGAGATCAGCAGTTTGTCGGCCACCGGGTCGAGAAGTTGCCCCAACGTGGTTACCTGGCTGTGCTTGCGAGCCAGATGACCGTCGAGCCAGTCAGTGAGCGAGGCCGCCAGGAAGACGGTGAGCCCGGCCCAGGCGTAGCGGGTCAGGAGAAACGCCACCAACAACGGAACCAGGAAGATCCGCAGCAACGTGAGCGCGTTGGGTAGTGTCCACAGTAGGTTGACCGTTGTGCGACCCGCCCCTGCGACTGTCTCTGAGTATTTGGAATCGCTGCTCATCGTCGTGGGCCTAACAGATAGCGAATGTGGTCTCTGAGTTTAGCGGGCGCGGCGCTCCGAATAAAATAGGCGTCATGGGCTCAACGACCACTCGAACTCGAATCCGCATTCAAGAGAGCTTTCCGGCCGCCCATCGTATTCGCATCGACGACCGAGGATCGCACGAGCCAATCCACGTTCACCATTGGCGAGTGGGGGCCGTCTTCGAACCTTCGGCGGGCAATGTCGAAGCGGCCGCACAGAAGGCGCAAGTGGTAATCGCCGACTGGGCACGACGGCATCGCGGACGAAGCCTCAACGATGTGGCGCCATTCGACCAGCTGAGTCCCACGGCGGAACAAGTGGCTAGGCAGCTGGCGCATCTACTCATGCGTCGACTCCCCGGCCTGACGCTCATCGAGCTGACGATCGGTGAGGCAGCCGGGTACAGCGCAACGTATCGGCCCGGCTAGCAGGCCGTGGTGAAAGTGTGGTGGGTCTGGTTACGGCGAGTTGGGGCCAGATGCAAGGCGGCCTGACGCAGGCGATGCCCTAGCAGGCCGTGGTGGAAGTGTGGCGGGCCTGGTTGCGGCGAGTTGGGGCCAGATGGAAGGCGGCCTGACACTGGCGATGCCCTGGCCATCGTCGAGAAAGGCCAACGTCGCAGATGGCCCCAAATCACCGTAACCTTTTGGGCGACAGGGGGTTGCGCGCGTAGGCTGCATCGTTCCTCGTCAACGATGGGGTATCCATCGCCTCCTCCTCTCTCCTTGCCTGCACTTCGCAAGACCCTGTCGCCAGACCCACCACACTTTCACCACGGCCTGCTAGTGTCGGGCGCGGGGGGAATTAGTCGATCACTCCGCGGCACTGATCATTCGACGACGCTCGATGAAGTTCTCGATGCCGATGTGAATCGCATCGGCAACTTGTTGCCGGTAGGTATCCTCATTCAGACGTGTCTCTTCCGTCGGGTTGCTCAGAAATGACACCTCCACCAACACCGCTGGCATTTCGGCGCCTACGAGCACCACGAACGGAGCATGTTTGACTCCCAAGTCGCGGACGTCGCCGTATTTCTTGCTCATCTGCATGATCAGGCTGTCCTGAATGGAGGTGGCCAAATCACGCGACTCGCGCTTGTTGGCGTTCCGCACGATCTCGTCCAGCACGTCGTTCAGCCCGCCTACTCCACCCCGAGCCGTCAAGTTCTCGCGCGCCGCTGTCTCCGCCGCCGTAGGGTCGGTGGCCAAATCGAGGTAGTAGGTCTCGAACCCGGTCAAATTGCGATTCGTGCTCGAGTTGACGTGGATCGAGACGAACAGGTCGGCACCACTCTCCGTAGCGAAGCTCGCCCGGTCCTCTAGATCGATGTTGCTGTCGTCGGATCTTGTCAGCGACACCTCGTACTTGCTGTTGCGTAGATTGCCGGCGACGCGGCGAGAAATATCGAGCGTGAGGTCCTTCTCGGTCGATCCGGACCGACCAATCGCGCCCGGCGCCGTTCCCCCGTGCCCCGGATCGATGACGATGCGGTGCACACCGAAACCAAGCTGCCGGGCCTCCGAGCCGCCCTCTGGCGGTTCCGGGCGGCGAGCGCTGGCGAGTCGCTCCGACATCGCGGCGCTCGGCACATCGAGAACCAGCCGCGGCGGCCCAGCCAGTGTGAAGAGGCTGTACTCGACGGCACCGGTCAGGTCGAGAACGGCACGTACCACACCCGGCCGGTTGACCGCCAGACGGATCTGTCGAACTCCGGAGCTGTTGACGACCAGGTTGCGCGGCAGGTCGCTCGGCAAGTCAGCACCGATCAAGTCGATGAATACGCGCGGTGGCGCCAGTGCCTCGCCGACACGGTGCTGCACCGGATTGTCGAGATCGAAGACTACGCGCGTATGCTTGCCGTCGGAGAAATGACGCACGCTCAGCACCCGGCCGGTGATCGCCGGCGGCGATGTCGCCGCCGCCGGCTCAGAAACCTCGCCTGGTGTCGTCGGCTCTAGCGCTGCGGTGGCAGCGCTCGCCACCGTTGTGGTAATTGGCGCCTCGGCCGTCGAAGTCTCTACCGAGGCACGCCCAGCCGAGGGACCGGAGACGGGGGTGGGCATCGCCTCCAGCTCCTCGACGGGCGGCTGTTTATCAGAAGATGGCCTTGTCTCGTTGGCCACAGACTCGTCGGCGGGCACGTCCATCGTCGAGTTGTCTACGACGACGGCGTCTGGCGCAGCGGATTTGCGGCCCCCGATGATGCGGCGGCTGGCCTCCTCCGCCTGTGGGGTGCCGGGGAAACTCTCCAGAAGACGGAAGTAGTAGCCGGAAGACTCGCTCGGACGCACCAGGTCTCCGAGACGGAGGTACGCTTCGGGCGCGTACACGTTGCTCGGATACCGCTTGGTCAGCGACTCGTACGCCGCCTGCGCGGCCACCGCTGCATTGGCGTCTCCAGCAGCCATTCGCCGTGAGTGAATGTCGCCGATACGCCAGAGCGCATCGCCGGCCAGCGGGTTGGCCGGGAATTCTACCGGGATCCGGCCAAACGCGGTGAGCAGCCGGTTCCACGAGGCATCGTCGGCGCACTCCGGATCGACAGTGCGCAACTGGCGGTAAAGGGTCTCGGCGCGTTCAAACAACACACCCGCCGAGATGACTTCTCCGGCCGTCGGACTCGCCGCCAGAGCGATTCCCACCAGACATGCGACAGCAGAAAACAAGGTCCGCTTGATGGCCATGGCAAAACTCCGCGCCATGCCACCCTTTACGCAGCCTCTCCCTGACTTTCGCCCCGTTGATCAGCGATCAGGTCAGAGTATAGGACAGAAAGTGCCCCGACTGCAACAGGGGCCGGAAAGTCACGCAGTTAGCTAGATTCAGTCAGAATTAGCTAATGGGACATAATAGAAGTGCGCGTGCCTAAGGAGCACCGCCACGATATCGCTCATAGTAACTAAGGACGCGTTGTACATAGGTGCGCGTTTCGCGAAACGGGGGCACACCGCCGTGTCGCGCCACGCTCCCCTCTCCGGCGTTGTAGGCCGCCAAGGCGAGGGAAAGATCGTTGTACTTGGCGTACAGGCGGGCAAGAAAGTCGGAGCCAGCCAGAATGTTCTGGCGAGGATCCCACACGTTGCGCACACCCAGCGAGGCCGCCGTTGCCGGCATGAGCTGCATCAGGCCCTGTGCACCTTTGGACGACACCGCGTCGGGATTGAAGTTCGACTCCGCGGCGATCACCGCGGTGATCAACTCCGGCGCCAAGCCCGTGCGCGCCGACGCGCTGGCAATCTCGTCACGGTAACGGGGTGCCGGAATGCCGACGGTCACCATGCGTCTGGTCCGGGCACCGTGAATGGTACGCATGAATACCATGGCGCCCGGCTCAGGCGATGTCGTGAAGCGCTGCGATCCGTCCGGATCCGTCACTACCCAGATTTGCGCGCTCGCTGGGCGCGTTTCGGCGAAGACCAGAACGAGCATCGTGGCTCCCACCAGTCCTGCCTTCAACACGCCACGTCGCCAAGCAACGGCCATGACCGCCCTCCTACTTGCCCCCCAAGCGGTAGCGCAGACCCCTTATCGCATTGCGAGCGTCCCGTACACGGTCAGCGTCGCAGGCGATCTAAGCTTTACTGTAGCAGTTCAGCGATCAGTTTCGGAGCCCTCTTTAGTGCTTCACTGACTTTTCCTGCTTCGGGGCCACCTGCCTGCGCTAGCTCGCGGTGACCTCCGCCGCCCCCACCGACGATCGGCGCGATCACCCGGATCACGTCACTGGCACCGATCCGTGACGCCAGATCGGCTGTAACGCCTACCACCAGCGCCGCCTTGGTATCGTTCCTCAGACCGACTATTACCACACCGGATCCCACCTTCGCCTTGAGTTCGTCGACCAGGTTGCGCAATCCCGATGCGTCAAGCCCCTCGACCTCGCGGCGCAGCACCCGCACGCCGTCGACCTCGACCACGTCGGCGTCCACGTCGCTCCCGGCCTCTTGCGACGCCAGACGCAGGCGCAGGCGTTCCACCTCACGCTCGGCCCTGTGGGCTCGCTGCACGAGCTTTGCGACGCCGTCGGCAAGTCGGTCCTCAGGGGTTCGCAGACGGCCGGCAGCATCTCGCACCAGCCCTCGATAGTGCTGCAACACGCGCAAGGCTGGTTCTCCGGTGACCGCCTCGATCCGGCGCGTCCCCGCTCCGATGCTTTCCTCGCGCTGGACGACGAAGGCGCCGATCTCGCCCGTGCGACCGACGTGCGTGCCGCCGCACAGCTCGGTCGAGACACCCGGTATGTTCACCACTCGAACTCGGTCGCCGTACTTGTCGCCGAAGAAGGCCAGCGCGCCGCGCTCGATGGCATCGTCGTAATCCGTCTCCTCGATGTCGAGCGCCACGTCGCCCCGAATCGCGGCATTGACCTCAGCTTCAAGATTCTCGAGGTGGCTCGACTCGACCGCCTCGAAGTGAGTGAAATCGAAGCGTAGACGGTCTTCGTCCACCAGCGAGCCTGCCTGCCGCACATGCTCGCCGAGCTGCTCACGCAGCGCCGCGTGCAACAAATGGGTGGCGGTGTGATTACGCTGGATGCTCCGGCGACGACCGGCGTCAACCTGCAGCGACACCTCTTGCCCGAGCTGCAGCTCGCCCTCTTGCACTTCCACAGAATGCAGAATCGCTCCTGTCACCGGCCGCTGTACGTCGGTGACGGAGCCGAATCCGCCCGCCCAGCGCAACTCGCCGACGTCGCCGACCTGCCCCCCGGACTCAGCGTAAAAGGGCGTACGGTCGACCAATACGCCACCCTCGTCACCGGCGACGAGCCGGTCGACAGACTCTCCATCGCGGATCAGCACCAAGACGCGCGCCTCACTGACCTCGGTGCTCACATACGCGAGAAACTCCGTCGGCTCCTTGTCGACGGTCAGCTTGCGCACCAGATCGCGCACTGGCTGACCATCGGCACCCTTCCAGGCCGAGCGCGCCCGTGCCCGTTGCGCCTCGAGCGCCGTGGCGAACCCCTCCTCGTCAATGGTCAGTCCCTCCGCCGTGGCGAACTCGCGCGTCAGCTCGATGGGCAGGCCGAAGGTGTCATAGAGACGAAAGGCATCCTCACCCGGAATGGTCGATTCCGAAGCCGCCTTCAGACCGGCGGCTAGCTCGTTGAACCTCTGCGAGCCCGACGAGAGCGTCTGTAGAAACCGCTCCTCCTCCGTTTGCACGACGCGAGCAATCAGGTCGCGGTGCTCTTCCAACTCCGCATAGATCGAGCCCATCCGATCTACAACGGTCAGCGCGGTATTGCGTAGGAAAGGCTGATCGAGTCCCAGCTTCATGCCGAACCGCATGGCGCGCCGCAAGAGCCTGCGGAGAACGTAGCCCCGGCCCTCGTTGGCCGGCATCACGCCGTCGGCGAGCAAGAAAGCCAAAGCGCGGCTGTGGTCGCCGATAACCCGCAGCGCCACGTCGCTCTCGGCAGCGTCGCCGTAGGCATGCCCAGTCTTGTCGGCCACGGCCTCGATAATCGGGCGGAACAGATCGGTGTCGTAGTTTGATCGCGTTCCCTGCAGAACCGCGGTCAACCGTTCGAGGCCGGCGCCAGTATCGATGTTGGGCTCAGGTAGCAGCTCGGTGCTGCCGTCAGCGTTGGCGTTGAACTGTATGAACACCAGGTTCCACAGCTCGACGAACCGGTCGGCGTCGAGATCTACGGGATCCTGCGGCTCGCCGAGCTCGTCGAGGTCATAGTCGTAGTGGAGCTCGGAGCAGGGGCCGCACGGTCCGGTATCCCCCATCGACCAGTAGTTGTCCTCCTTGCCGAGTCGCAGGACGCGTTTGGGCTGGATGTCGGTCTCCTGCACCCAGAGCTTTTCGGCCTCGTCATCCTCCTCGAACACCGTCGCCCAGAGACGCTCCTTGGGAAGCTGGAAGTGCTCTGTCATCAACTCCCAGGCCATCACGATGGCCTCGGCCTTGAAGTAGTCGCCAAACGAGAAGTTGCCCAGCATCTCGAAGAAAGTGTGGTGGTGCAGCGACGGGCCCACAGTCTCGAGGTCATTGTGCTTTCCCGACACGCGCATGCACTTCTGCGACGTCACAGCGCGGCGATACGGGCGACTGGCCTCGCCAAGAAACGTCGCCTTGAATTGGTTCATGCCCGCGTTGGTGAACAGCAACGTAGGATCGTCGGCAGGTACGAGGCTGCTGCTCGCCACGTGCGTATGGCCTTGCCCCGCGAAGTACTCGATGAACCTCTGCCGGATGTCGTCGCTGCGGAAACTCACGGAAGATGTCCTCTGGTGTTCAAATCATCGAGCCAGCGCGATAGCGCCGCCTGAACGTCGCCTCCCGAGAAACCGCGTCGTCCCAGGTGATTCGAGCACCGACGGATGCCTGGCCAATCGACCGGTTCGCCTTTCTGCTCCACCCAGCGGCGCACCGCCTCGGCGAGGATCCCGCCCTCGCCACCGGCCTCCTCATAGGCCTCGTCGGCAACCCGGATGATCATTGTCTGGGGCAGGCCTTGACGCTGCAAGTCGCGATGCAGCGCCAGCCGGCCGCATGGTCTGCGCCTGAGGATCGACCCGGCGCGGTCAACACCGAACCTGTAGTCGTTCACATAGTCGAGCTCGATGCAACGAGCCACCGCGGCAACAGCCTCGTCGGAGCTGTGCGTGCGGGCGCGCAATCTCTCCTCCAGACGACGCGCGCTCAGGTCGCGAAAGCCGATAATCCTCAGCGCATCCGCGAAGGCGGTCCGCTTCCGCTGACGGCTCACCCGCGCCGCGACGGATCGGCCCCCCGGTCACCGCGTCCGGGGTCCATCCCCGACACGATGCCGCGCAGCTGCAGCTTCAGGTCATTCGGAACCGTGGCGGCGGCCACCGCAACCTCTTCCGAGATGAGCTCGCGCTGGCATAGCGAGAGGATCGACTGATCGAACGTCTGCATTCCGTACTGATCACCACCCTCCGTCATCGCATCGCGGATTCTCTGTGTACGCTTGGAGTCGCGGATGCACTCGGAGACGAACTTGGAATTGATCAGCACCTCGACGGCAGGCACCAGCCCTTCACCATCGATGCGGCTGAGAAGCCGTTGGGAGATCACCGCCCGCAGCACATCGGCGAGCTGAATACGCACCTGCTCCTGTTGGTACGGCGGGTAGGTTGCCAGGATCCGATTGAGCGTTTCCGGGGCATCGATTGTGTGCAGCGTCGAAAATACGAGGTGACCGGTCTCGGCAGCGAGCACCGCTGCGTCGATAGTTTCGC
This sequence comes from Acidobacteriota bacterium, assembly GCA_963666055.2. Lineage (GTDB taxonomy): Bacteria > Acidobacteriota > UBA890 > UBA890 > WLXD01 > DASCOT01. The sequence goes on from CAXWPH010000001.1 coordinate 114,236, forward strand.
GATCGCGCATCTCACCAATGAGGATCACATCGGGGTCTTGTCGCAATGCGGCGCGCAGCGCGTCGGCGAACGAGTTGGTGTCGAGCCCCAGCTGACGCTGGGTGATCAGGCTGTTCCGATCCACGTGGACGTACTCGATCGGATCTTCAATCGTGATGATGTGGCGGCTTCGATTACGATTGATGTGGTCGATCATCGCCGCCAACGTCGTCGACTTGCCGCTCCCGGTCACTCCGGTCACCAGCACGAGGCCGCGATTGGCCTCCGCGACCTGGGAGAGCACCGGCGGCAGATTGAGCTCCTCGAGCCCCAACGGCTCCGGCGGCATGATCCGCAGCACGATGCCGATCTGACCGCTGTTGGTGAATACGTTGACGCGAAAGCGGCCCAGCTCTCGCACTGCGTAGCCGATATCGATCTCGCGCATCGACTCGAAATTGATCTGATGATCCTGCAGGATCTCCTTCGCGATGTCGCTGGTGTCTGCCGCCGTCAGCGAGGCCTCACCGTCGACCGGCTCGATCTCACCATCGACGCGGAGCATCGGCGGGCTACCGGCGCGCAGGTGCAAGTCAGAGGCACCGCGGTCAACCGCCTCCCAGAGCAGCGTATCGAGGTCCATGTGGTTTCCTCAGACCGAGCTTTCGCTCGCTAGCACCGTCGCACGTGCGTCGCTCGCCTCTGGGTAGACCGGCGTAAGCCAACCGTACGAATCATCGGTTCGTCCCTGCACGATCTCGAAGAAGTGTCGTTGGATCTGTTCGGTCACGGCGCCGCGTCGGCCCAGGCCGATCTGGATTCGATCGATCGATCGAATCGGGGTGATCTCGGCAGCCGTGCCGCTCATGAACACCTCGTCAGCGATGTAGAGCATCTCACGCGGAATATCTGTCTCGCGGACTTCGAAACCGAGGTCACGAGCAAGTGTGATGACGCAATCGCGGGTTATCCCCGGGAGGATCGACGAAGCCATGCCGGGGGTATGGATGACCTCGTCACGCACAACGAAGACGTTCTCGCCGCTGCCCTCCGATACGAGGCCTGCGGGTGTCAGCGCGATCCCCTCGGCAAAACCCTCCGTCACCGCCTCCATCTTGACCAGTTGTGAGTTCATGTAGTTGGCGCCGGCCTTGGCCATGAACGGCAGCGTGTTGGGCGCCATGCGATTCCACGACGATACCTTCAGGTCGGCGCCGGATTCGAGCGCCTCCTCGCCGAGGTAGGCGCCCCACTCCCACACCATGATGTACGTCTCGATCGGACACGGAAGTGGGTTCACCCCGAGGGAATGGTAGCCGCGCAGGGCGATTGGCCGGATATAGCAATGCTCCATCTTGTTGGCGCGGACGGTCTCCAGACAGGCCGCTGCCAACTGCTGGGCGTCGTAGTCGAGCTCCATCCGATAGATTCGCGCCGAATCAAGCAGACGCCGGCAGTGCTCCGGCAAGCGAAATACCGCAGGCCCACGCTCGGTCTTGTAACAGCGGATGCCCTCGAAGACCGAAGAGCCGTAATGTAGCGCGTGCGCTCCGACATGTACCGTCGCTTCGGCCCAAGGGATCAGCTTGCCGTTGTGCCACAAGTAGGGAGTTGGCTCGAGAGCAGCCATGCGCGGACCTCCTGAGGGGCTGCGGGGGCCTGAATATTACCACGCACCCGAGTCTGTCCCTGGCCCCCGACACCCCGTTCTCCGGCGATCAACAGAGTTCTTCAGCACCCTGCTAGACCGGAGCGCGCACCACCGAACCCAGCACCGCTGCTCTGGCCGCCCCGGTAGCGCTGGGGACGTTGCCTGGACGTCCGGCCAGGGTTTCCAGAGCCAGCACGGCAAAGGCCGCTGCCTCTTTTGCATCTGGTGGAATCCCGTCTTCAGGCGGCACCGGCTCGACGCACGAAAGTCGAGCGCGCAACCCGTCCATGAGCGCCCGATTGTGAACTCCCCCGCCGGCCACGAGCATTTCGTCGATCGGCTGGTGTGGTGCGATCCAGCGCCGCACCGCATCCACCACCGAGGTCACCGTCAGCTGCGCTGCGGTGGCGAGCACGTCTGCCGTGGCGAGACTCGAAATGCCCTCGTCGTCCAGGCACTGCACGAACTGTCGCGCATCGGCCGACTTGGGTGGCACGCGTGAGTAGTAGTCGTCGGCCAGCAGCACCTCTAGCAGCTGCGGTACCACCTGCCCCGACAACGCCAGCCGCCCATCAACATCGATCCCACGAGGCAAGTGGCGTTGGCGCGCGACAGCATCGAGCAACACGTTGCCAGGCCCGGTATCGAACGCGATCACCGCGTCGAGAGGCGCACCCGGCGGTAGTCCAGTTACGTTCGCTATACCGCCGAGGTTCAACAGCACGCGGCCACGCGTTGCATGGCGGTACAGGCGCCAGTCGAGCAGCGGCACCAGCGGCGCGCCCTCGCCGCCAAGCGCCATGTCCATGGCGCGAAAATCGGCCACTGTGGTGATGCCGGTGCGCGCCGCGATCACTGAAGGATCACCGATCTGGAGCGACGCACGCACAACCTGGCCGCCCAACTCGACCGCCTCGGGCAGGTGCACCAGAGTCTGACCGTGAGAGCCGATGCATCGCACCTCGTCAGCCCGCACCGAGAGCTCATCGAGCAGGGCCAGCGCCGCTTCCGCGAACGCCTCCCCTACGGCGACGTTGAGGCGCGCCAGGTGGGCAACGTCACCGTATTGCTGGCACAGACGCAGCTCGGTGCTGAGATCCTCCTCGTAAGGCCGGCTGCTGAACCCGGCAAGAGTCGGCAACGTTGAAGGGTCGCGTTCGGCGCCGATGAGGGCGACGTCGATGCCGTCCATCGAGGTTCCCGAGATGAGCCCCAGGGCCAGATCCATCGTAGGTCAGCTACCCCGCTCGCAGCGCGCACGCGCTGTCGCCTTTCCACCCGCCGCCGACAAAGCCTACTCCCCAGACTGGTCAGCGCCGAACTGCTGCTTCCACAGCGTCAGCTGCTCGAGGGCCTCGAGAGGAGTCATCGATTCCGGCTGCAGCTGGCGCAATCTCCCAACCAATGGGTGCTCGGGCACGAAGAGGCTCATCTGTGGGGCCACCGTGGCGGTCTCGGGAGGGGCCGGTACGCCCTTTTCATGCCCTTCGAGCTCCGCCAATATTTCTTCGGCGCGCAACACCACGGCAAGAGGCAGCCCGGCCAACCGCCCGACGTGGATTCCATACGACCGATCCGCAGCCCCTGGCTCCACCCGATGCAGGAAGACCACCCCGGCGGCGGATTCGTGCACCGCGACGCTCAGGTTGGTGAGGCCCTTCAGCCGATCTTCCAGCACCGTGAGCTCGTGATAGTGGGTCGCGAACAGAGTGCGCGAGGAGAGCTCGCGGGTATCGTGCAGATACTCCACCACCGCCCAGGCGATCGACAAACCATCGTATGTGCTGGTACCTCGTCCAACCTCGTCGAGCAGGATGAGGCTGCGCGGCGTCGCGTTGTTGAGAATGTTAGCGGTCTCCTGCATCTCGACCAAGAACGTCGAGGCTCCCCTTGCCAGATTGTCGGAGGCGCCAACGCGTGTAAACACGCGATCGACGATGCCCACGCGAGCGCCCTCGGCCGGGACGAAGCTCCCCATCTGCGCCAGGATCACGATCAACGCCACCTGGCGGAGATACGTCGACTTGCCTCCCATATTGGGTCCGGTTACCAGTTGGATACGGTGCTCACCGCCATCGAGATACGCGTCGTTGGGCACGAAGCGCACGTCAGGCTGCAGAGCTTCGACTACCGGGTGGCGCCCTCCGCGCACCTCCAGCACGAGCGCATCGTCAACCGTCGGCCGCACCCACCCAGCGCGCGCCGCGACGTCGGCCAGGCCGGCGAGTGCGTCGAGGGTGGCCAGTACGTCGGCGGTACGACGGAGGCGCTCCGCTTCGCCGGCAACCTCTTGTCGTAGCGCCACGAAGATCTCCTGCTCCAGGGCGGCGATCTTGTCCTCGGCCCCCAGCACAGTCTCCTCGAACTCTTTGAGCTCAGGGGTGATGAAGCGCTCGGCGTTGGTCAGCGTCTGCTTGCGGTGGTAGTGCTCCGGAGCCTTGGCGAGGTTCGATTTGGAGATCTCGATGAAGTAGCCGAACACCTTATTGAACCGCACCTTGAGCGATGTAATGCCGGTGCGTTCACGCTCCGTGGCCTCCAGCGAGGCGATAAACCCCTTACCCTCGGCGCGCACCTTCCGCAGCGCGTCCAGCCGCTCGTCGCACCCTTCGCAGATCACTGCTCCGCCACTGAGACCTACCGGTGGCTCGTCCACCAGGCGAGCGGCGATGATCGCGGCAACGTCTTCACAGCGATCGAGCCGATCGGACAACCGCCGTCCAAGCCGCGTGTCCGCAAGCTCGCCCAGGCCGTCGGCCACCGCTGGCAGCGCCTCCAGTGAGGTGCGCAGCGCATAGAGGTCTCGCGGGCTGGCTGAACCGATAGTGATGCGCGTCGTGAGGCGCTCGATATCGTGCACGGCGTGCAGCGCCTCGCGCACCGCGTCGCGAAGCCGCACCGCCGACACCAAGCTGTCGACCACCTCGAGGCGCGCCTCGATGGCTCTGGGGTCGCGCAGAGGGCGCAACAGCCATTGCCGCAGTCTGCGGCCGCCCATCGCCGTCGCCGAACGATCGAGTACCGCCAGCAGCGAGCCCTCCCGCTCGCCCTGCTGCCAGGACGCGGTGAGCTCCAACGAGCGTCGCGTCGACTCGTCGAGCTGCAATACCTCACGGTCGCGATAACGGCGAATCGACTGCACGTGGCGTAGCGGGCCCTTGTGGCTTTCCTCGGACGCATAGCGCAGCAACGCACCGGCGACCGCCACGCCGGCGTCGCAGCCGCTCAAGTCGAAGCCATCCAACGACGAGACCCCGAAGTGCTCACACAATCCGGCGCGGGCGCGCTGCGGATCGAAGTTCCAGTCGGCCAGCGGGCTCCATGTTCGGACGCCCTGCACCGACGGTAGACTTCGCTCCTCCGGAACCAGCCAGTCTGCAGGACTGGCCGACTGCGGGTGGCAAATCTCGCTCGGCGCCCAGCGAGCGATCTCTTCGCGCGCCCGGGCACGCGCGCTGTCGCCGTCGAACTCGGCGACAATGAACTCGCCGGTGGAAACGTCAAGCACCGCAACGCCTACCTGCTCGCCGCGTTCGCTTACCGCGATCACGTAGTTGTTGTCACGGCTGTCGAGCAGGTCGTCTTCGACCAGCGTGCCCGGAGTCAACACCCGCACCACCTCACGCCGCACCATCCCCTTGGCTTGCGCAGCATCCTCCACCTGCTCAGCGATGGCTACTTTGTGCCCAGCCTCGAGCAGACGCGCCAAGTACCCATCGGCGCTGTGATGGGGTACGCCACACATCGGCGCCTCGTTGGGCGTGCCACGATGCCGCGCCGTCAAGGTAATATCGAGAACGCCGCTGGCAAGCTCGGCATCCTCGAAGAACATCTCGTAGAAGTCTCCGAGCCGGAAGAAGAGAATGGCGTCGGGATGGGACGCCTTGATGCGGTGGTACTGCCGCATCATCGGAGACGACGCTTCGGCCATGGTCCTTTTATACAGTAGCGGCGGGGCGCAGGAGCCGGCATCGCAGCGGGAGCGGAAGGTTATCACGCATGCCTGAACCCACAGCCACGCCTCGCTTCACTGTCCAGGTTCTGTGATCGCTTCAGCGGCTGCGCCCCTCGTCCTCGGACTCGACGCGGCCACGCCACCCGCCAGCGTCGCACTGGTGCGCGGCCGCGACCTGCTGGCCAGCACCAGCGGGCCGTTCGGGCCGCACACCGACGCGTGGATCCTCGAGGGGGTCGACTCCGTGCTTGATCGTGCCGGCGTATCGTTGACGCAAGTAGACCGGATTGCGTCGAGCGTCGGACCGGGCGCCTTCACGGGAATCCGTGTCGGCATCGCCACCGCCAGCGGCCTCGCCCGGGGCACCGGCGCGACACCAGTCGGCATTACGACGCTCGAGGCCCTGGTGGAGGGGGCGTTCATGGCGAGCCACGACGCCCCCAGCCCGGTGCTGGCGATCGTCGACGCGCGGCGTGGCCAGCTGTACGCGGCGCTGAGCTTCGGCGACAGAGCACCCGCAGCCGGAATGGCCTTCGAATGGGGCCCCGACTTGCTGACTCCGGCCGAGCTCATCGAGCGTATCCGGGACAGTTCGCCCATATCTATCGGCCCTGGTGTCGCCGTATACGACGATGTCGTGACGGCAACACGACCGATCGATGCGGCACTTCTGGCAAGCGCGGTGGCGCGGCTCGCAGCCGTTGCTGGCGACGATCAGCTGCCGGCGTTAGAGCCCTTCTACATCCGACCGGTAGATGCAGTGCGCGGTCCATCTCCGCTGCGCGACAACCTCGCTCGAGGGCGGCGGCAACGATCCGGATGAGACCGACAGAGGCCAGTATGGAGGCCTCCTGACTGCGTGATACGATAACCTCACTCGGCCTTCCAACCTGTAACGAGGAGGATGGTATGGAGCTGCTCGAGACCGAAAACCGGGCGCGCCTGAGGGACTCAAACGAGGAATTCAGGCGCCTTGATATAGAACACCACGAATACGAGCAACAACTCGAGCAGATCACCAACCGAAGACCTTTTACTCAGCAGGATTGGTTCGAACAGAATGTCGTCAAGAAGCGTAAGCTTCTGATCAAGGACCGCATGGCCTTGTTGGCGCGCGCTGCGGAGGCGATCAAGGTCGAGCACTGACGCCACTTCGAATCCGATGCGCTCATGGGCTTCGTAGCCCATGCGGGAACCACGGTGCAGGCCCCACGCATTCGCGTGGGGCCTCTTGTTTTCTGGGGGGTTGCATGTCGAACGACTATGCCGACGCACGGCTCACGACGCTAGCGCGGCGCAGCGAGACATGACCACGCCGCCACGGCTGGCCCTGGTGGGCTCGTCGAGCGTCCTCGGCGGCGACCTGAAGGACCTGCTTTCGACGACTGGCTACCCCGGTAGGATGGTTGAGCTGCTAGACCTCGACGACCAGATCGGCCTCATCACCAAATACGGCGATGAGGCGCGCGTCACCCTCGAGGTTGGCGCGGAGTCTCTGCGCGAGCATCAGCTGGTTTGTTTCTGCGGCGACAACACCGCCGCCCAGCGATTTGCACCGGTCGTCGTTGCCGCGGGAGGCACGGTGATCGATTGCACGCGCGCCCATGACTCCGCCGCGGATGTCACTTTGCTCAACACCGACGGCAGCCCCGAAGCCAACGGCCTGCTGGTCGTACCGCAAGCGGGAACGCTGTTGCTGGCAACACTGGCCGGCGCTCTCGGCAAGCGCTTTGTCAGTGCGGTTGTGACGGTCCTGCTGCCCGCCTCCGAGTTCTCGGACGCCGGCACCCAAGAGCTGGCGAGCCAGGCCGCGGCGCTGCTGAGCCTCAGCGACAGTCCGCAAGAGAGTTTCGGCCGGCGCCTGGCATTCGACGCCTGGCTCGACGCCACGCCACCCGTCGGCGCCGCGGAAGCTATCAGGCAACAACTCGACCACCTGAGCGTATTGGCGCCTGCCGTCAACACACTGCGCGTATCGGTATTTCACGCCACCGGTGCCAGCATATATTTGCCCGGCACTTCGACCGAGGAGCTACGCGGCGCCCTCCGCCAGGCTGGGGTGCGCGTTGACGCGACAAACCCCGCCGGTGAGACAATCGATTCACCGGCGAGAGTTTCCGGTTGCTCCGAGCTACACGTCTGCGGTATCCGCGAAGAGGCGGGCGGCAGCTGGCTTTGGGCGCTGCTGGACAATCATCACGCCGCCGCCGGGGCGGCCCTCACCGCCATCAAATCGCGGCTCCCTTTGCCGGAGCCCGCTGCAGGTTAGCCGGCGCTCGCCTTCCTATTGCAGCTCGAGGCCGTGCTCGCCGAGGGCCCGTACATAGTCGTCGTTGGCGCTGGCCAGCCGCCGCAAGGCAACACGCGGATCTGCGGTATCGATCGCCACCGCAGCCTCGGCAGCGAGACGCCGCAGCTGTACGTCGGCCTCAATGTCAAGAGCCAGATCGACCAGGTCGGGAACGACACGCGGGTCGCCGAGCGCCGCTAGCGGCTGCATCAGTGCACCGCGCGTGCTGCTAGGCAATGTGCTGTCGCCAGCGCGCTGCAGAATTGCCAGGACCGTGTCCGTCGCGCCAAGCTGCGCCAGACCCTGGGCCGCTAGTACCACCTGCTCGGGCACCGAGCTTTCCAGGCGGCGGCCGAAGCTCTCAGTGGCGGCGCTGGGATCAATCCGTATCAAGGCATCCAGCGTTTGTTGTCGGACACCACGCGACGTGTCATCGAGCAGGTCAGCGATGCGGTCCACATCTTCCCCGGCGCCGATGCGCGACAGGGCGTCCACTGCCCACTCGCGAACCGTCGCATCCGAATGCGCCAGCGCCCGGCGCCAGACTGGGGCGGCCTCGATGGACAGCACCTCCGACTCGTACATCCGATAGCGACTCGATGCAGCGCCGAAATCATGTGCCACAAGGTCGTCGATTATCTCGCGCGTGCGTTGCACCGAAACCGATTCAGCCCCGCAAGCGAACGCCGCCAGGAGCGCTATCGCGGTCGCCCCAGTGCGCTCAATGCCGGCCACGCTGCGACTCAACGCAGCCCCACACGGTGCAGCAGTGTGCCATCCGCCAAAAGCGCGGCCAGCCTTTCGATATCGGCCGACAGCGACCGGTCGATGTCGAGCGCCGCCGCTTGCTCCCGCACCCAGGCGTGAGCATCGACGAGCCTCGGTGCTGGCAGCACCGGCTGGTGGAAGCTCACAGCCTCGGCGGCGCACAGGAGCTCCATGGCCACCACCCGGCGGCAATTCGTCACCGCGAGCACCGCCTTCCAGCCGCTCCACGCCCCCATTGATACGTGATCTTCCTGATCGGCCGAGGTCGAAATGCTGTCGACGCTGGCCGGCATCGCCAGCGTACGGGTCTCGTTTACTAGCGCCGCCGCCGCCGTCTGCACCAGCAGGTACCCGGACCGCACGCCGCCGTCGGGCACCAGGAACGCCGGTAGACCGGAGAGCCTTGGATTCAGCAGGCGATTGATGCGCCGCTCGCAAATCGAGGCGAGGTCAGCCGCCGCCATCGCCAGCCAGTCGAGCGCCTGCGCTACAGGCTGACCATGGAAATTCCCGCAACTGAGCAGGCGTCCGTCCTCGAGCACCAGCGGGTTGTCGGTGGCGGAGTTCACCTCGATTCGAAGTACCTGCCTTACGATCTCGCAGGCGTCGAGCGCGGCGCCGTGCACCTGTGGCATGCAGCGCAGCGAGTAGCAATCCTGCACCGCTGCAGTGTCCGAATCGGCCAACTCGCTGCCACGCAGCAGGTGGCGTAGTTCGTCGGCACAGACCGCCTGGCCAGGATGGCGCCGCAGCTCGGCGACAACCGGATCAAACGGCCCGGTCTTGCCCCGCAGCGATTCGAGGCTGAGTGCGCCGGCAACGTTGGCGACGCTGCACAGCCGCAACAGCTCACCGCTCGCGATCACGCCGAGGGCCGTCATCACCTGGGTGCCATTCACCAGCGCCAGGCCCTCCTTGGCGAAAAGCTCCAGGGGTTCCAGCCCGGCGTGCTGGAGCGCTTCGGCGCCGGATACGCGCTCGCCGTCGATCACGGCCTCCCCTTCCCCGATCAAGACGAGGGCCAGATGCGCCAGCGGTGCCAGGTCGCCGGACGCTCCCACAGAACCCTGCCTCGGTACCACCGGAAGCACGTCGGCACGCAGTAGCCCGAGCATCTGGTCGGCGATCGCCGGGCGTACGCCGGAAACCCCGCGCGCCATGACATTGGCGCGCATCACCAGCAATGCCCGCACGGCCTCAGCCGGCAGCGCCTCGCCGGTGCCAACCGCATGTGAGCGCACTAAGTTCAGCTGCAGCTCGCGCACCTGGTCTGCCGACACGCTGACCTCGGCAAAGTACCCGAAGCCGGTGTTTACACCGTACGCCGGCGCGTCCGAGTCCACGATCGCATCGACTCGTTTCCGCGCACGAAGCATCGCCTCGCGGGCCGACGACGCTAACCGCACTTCTGCGCCCGCGGATCGCGCCACTCGTTCCACATCGGCGAGCCGCAGGGTACGACCGTCGAGCTCCAGCACCGCCACTCCATCGCCAGCCATTAGGCAAGCCAGCGTCCGACAACCAAGAAAACGACCCCTGCCATCATCGCCAGGAAGCCGAAGAGCCTCAATGTCCCGGGGCCGGCATCCTCGAGTTGTCGCAACATCGCCACGGCGCGATCCGGGAACAGAAAGTACGGCAACCCCTCGATGATCAGCACGAGGCCCAGAGCGATCCAGATGAGCTTCCAATCGAGATTCATCGGTTGCTGCCCTCGCCGCCGGCACCGTGCGAACGGGCGCGCGACGGCGATTGAGAAGCGGCTCTTGCCGCCCATCGGACGACAGCTCCGTAGCATACCGGCTACTTGTCGCTCCGTTGGGCGCTTGCTACGATCCCCGTGTCGAATCCCTCTTTCTCTTCGCACCAGATCTGTGTGCGGAGTGCGCCCTCCACACCTGCGCGGCTCCAA
>CAXWPH010000002.1:0-408265 GCA_963666055.2 Acidobacteriota bacterium
TCGGCCCACCGGTCCCGCCGGCGATCTTGATCGGCAGCGCCAACAGCATCGCGCCGCTTTCCGGCAGCGCGTCGAGATCGGTGAGGTTCTCGAGGTTGAAGATGTTTGCGGCCGCCAGGACGCGGTGAGCGCGGAACGCGACGTCGTTGCCCGGATCGATGCTGGCGGTGTCGATGCCTACACCCACAACGCCTCGATCGGCGATCGCCTTTGCAGCCTCGGCCGAAACGCCGGGAAAATGCAGCGTGGTGGTGTCGAAAGCATCGTCGCTGCCGTAGTAGCTGTTCCAGTTCGGCCAACGCTCTGACCAGCGCGTGCGCACCAGCAGGATTGAGCCTTCGGGCATAGTTCCGTGGCGCGCCTCCCAGGCTGTCAAGTCGCTCGGCTGCAGGGTGGTGTCGATGTCCATCGCGGCGCGCTCGCTGATGTCCACCACAACGGCAGGCGGAGGAAACGATCGACTGGAATCTGCGCGCTCGTCCAGCCTGCGGCCGCAAAGTGGATGGGCGCATCCAAATGCGTCCCTAGATGCTCTGGCGTGCAGAACCGCGCCATCGCGTACCAGTTTCCATCGGTGTCGAACTCCCACCCCTGCCGTTCGTGCTCGAACGGTTCTCCGTTGGGCCAGTAGAGGCTGCTGGGACTCAACGCGTGGGTCAGGTCGACGAGGTTCCAGCCGTCGTTGTCGCGGAGATCCAACACCGAGGCGGCTTCGGGATCGCTAGCTGCAGGGTCGGCGCGATCGGTGATCGCCATCACGGCGAGAGCACCGGCTACGAGTCCGACCAACGCTGCTACGACGACATATCGCGACCTCGTGCCTGCTTGCATCGGGGCCTCCCAGGTTAGGTGTTGCAGGGCTCAGGCTACAGCGAACGGCGGCACGATGACGAATCATGCGTAGCTTCGGTAGTGGGCAAGTTTCAAGATATTGGATCCGTGCCGGTCCAAAGCTCTCCGGTTTCCTCGGCACGCTCTAGCAGGCGAACGATATCCTCGACTTCCCACACGCGAGACGTGACGCCAGCTTCCATGGCCGGGGTCACGCGCAGCGTCCGGTGAATCCGGCAGAAGTTGTAATGCATGTAGTGGAGCGCGACGGAGTGCGCGTGGTTTTCGACCTTCTTGGAGAATGCGTTCGTCAGCCGAGTGAAGCGGCGCATATTCATACGCATGGTCAGATTCTGACGCTCGACGTAAGACGTACTGATTAGCTCAGCGTTAGGTGAGCCGACCACGGTCAACTTCTTGGTGCCGTTGCACTTGGCAGGGCTGTAGCGCTTCTGCGGCTCCGGGTCGGGCCCGTAGATTTTCTGTAGTTGCGCGAAGTCGATCTCATGTGCGAACGCAGCCTCTACCGATTCCAGGTACATTCTGTGACCGTCGGTCGTTAGCTGAATGCGGTTCGACAGACGCCCCGCTAGGTCCTGCATGAAGTCGGTAGCGGTGCCGAGATCACGCGGGCCAATGCGCCACGACGGAACGAGTTTGGAATCGGCGCAAATCGCGGTGAAGGTCCACACGTCGCCATACCCGAACTGACCGCGTTTGTCGGCCGGGACGTTCTTGGCCTTCGAGTAGCAGAACGCCCAGATCTCGTCGGCCTCGATCCGCTTGCACGGAAGGTCGCGCAGCACTGCATCCTGGTAGTCAGCGCACACCTGGCCGAGATCCACGAGCAGCTTGATGACGGTCGGCTTGGAAACCTTGGTCATCCGGCATGTGGCACGAATCGAATTGCCTTCAACCAGGGCGGCGACGACGTGGGCTCGCCTGGCTGTGCTTAGCTTGTTCATACTTGACATTATGCTTGACTGAGTACGAAGAAACAAGGAGTTATTTGGTACTATCGCTAAACTTTACGTGTTAGATACCAGTAACTCGGCACTATTCTCGTTCTTTAGGTCATTTGGTGATATGTTTAGGGCATGATGACGCACGAAGCCCAACGTTTGGATCTACAAGTAGGAGATGTGTTCCGGCCTGCTGCGCCGGTTGATCGGGCCAAACTGTTCGCGGGACGAAAGAAACAGATCCGCAAGGTTGTGGACTCGATCAATCAGCGCGGGCAACACGCCGTGCTGTTTGGCGAGCGCGGCGTTGGCAAGACATCGCTAGCCAACATCCTGAGCGAAACACTCCACGTCCCCGACGGCCAACTCCTTGCACCACACATCAATTGCGACAGTGCAGACACCTTCGCCGCTCTTTGGCGCAAGATCTTCAACGAAATTGAACTTGTCGAGGAGCGAGCCGCCGCTGGCTTTCAACCGTCGCTGTTCAGCAAAACCCTATCTGTCGGAGAGCAACTACCAGAAGACCTGACCACTGGAGACGTTCTGCGTAGTTTGCGTATGCTCTCCGGGCAGGCACGGGTCGTCGTCATCATTGACGAGTTCGACCGCATTCGTTCTGAACAAGTGCGCGCTAGCGTAGCCGATACTGTGAAGGCGCTGTCAGATCTCGCGGTTGGGGCAACCATTGTTCTCGTTGGCGTTGCAGATTCGGTTAATGAGCTTGTTCGAGAGCACGAGTCCGTGGAGCGAGCACTCGTTCAGGTACACATGCCAAGGATGTCAGTTGATGAGTTGAACGAGATCATGGAAACTGGTTTGGGGATTCTCGGCATGTCGATTGATCCCGACGCCAAAGCCCAGATAGCCGAACTGTCTAAGGGCTTACCGCACTACACACACCTGCTCGCGAAGCATGCGGCCCGTGCAGCACTCGATGAAGACATTACAGTCATCGTGAGCGATCACGTCGCCAGTGCCATCGAGCAAGCCCTCGGTGACGCTCAACAGACCACGCAAAAGGCGTATCACTTGGCGACAATGAGCCAACGCAGGGACAACCTCTATTCCCAGGTGTTGGTCGCTTGCGCGCTGGCACAGACTGACGAGATGGGCTACTTCGCCCCCGCTGACGTTCGTGGACCCATGACAGAGATTATGAGCAAGACCTACGATACGCCCAACTTCGCGAAGCACCTGCATGATTTCTGTACGGAGGATCGCGGGTTCGTGCTAGAGAAGACTGGTGGGAAGCGCCGATATCGATACAGGTTCCGAAATCCCCTAATGCAGCCATACGTCGTGATGCACGGACACCGCGACGGCTTCATTTGATGCCTGGGTTGTTACTTGCCGTCGTGGGCCTTCGCGTTGCGCCACCGCGTGCGAGCGGCCTTACTGGCAATCTCTGACCGCCGCTTCTTGCTGAGCTTCTTGGCGCGTGCGACACCGCCCTTCTGCCCGCCTAGTCTGCCCAAGGCAACCGCGTGCGGATTTTTCTCGGGTTCGTCTGCTTGCTCAGATGCTTCACCCACAGCTTCCTGTACCACCTGGAAGGCTAGGAGGTTCATGTCGGTGGGTCGCTTCTTGCGTGGGCGGTCAGGCATAGCTAAAGCGTAGCATGCTGTCGGGATCGGTCAGATTTCAAACTTGCCCACTACCGTAGCTTCGGTAGTGGGCAAGTTTCAAGATATTGGATCCGTGCCGGTCCAAAGCTCTCCGGTTTCCTCGGCACGCTCTAGCAGGCGAACGATATCCTCGACTTCCCACACGCGAGACGTGACGCCAGCTTCCATGGCCGGGGTCACGCGCAGCGTCCGGTGAATCCGGCAGAAGTTGTAATGCATGTAGTGGAGCGCGACGGAGTGCGCGTGGTTTTCGACCTTCTTGGAGAATGCGTTCGTCAGCCGAGTGAAGCGGCGCATATTCATACGCATGGTCAGATTCTGACGCTCGACGTAAGACGTACTGATTAGCTCAGCGTTAGGTGAGCCGACCACGGTCAACTTCTTGGTGCCGTTGCACTTGGCAGGGCTGTAGCGCTTCTGCGGCTCCGGGTCGGGCCCGTAGATTTTCTGTAGTTGCGCGAAGTCGATCTCATGTGCGAACGCAGCCTCTACCGATTCCAGGTACATTCTGTGACCGTCGGTCGTTAGCTGAATGCGGTTCGACAGACGCCCCGCTAGGTCCTGCATGAAGTCGGTAGCGGTGCCGAGATCACGCGGGCCAATGCGCCACGACGGAACGAGTTTGGAATCGGCGCAAATCGCGGTGAAGGTCCACACGTCGCCATACCCGAACTGACCGCGTTTGTCGGCCGGGACGTTCTTGGCCTTCGAGTAGCAGAACGCCCAGATCTCGTCGGCCTCGATCCGCTTGCACGGAAGGTCGCGCAGCACTGCATCCTGGTAGTCAGCGCACACCTGGCCGAGATCCACGAGCAGCTTGATGACGGTCGGCTTGGAAACCTTGGTCATCCGGCATGTGGCACGAATCGAATTGCCTTCAACCAGGGCGGCGACGACGTGGGCTCGCCTGGCTGTGCTTAGCTTGTTCATACTTGACATTATGCTTGACTGAGTACGAAGAAACAAGGAGTTATTTGGTACTATCGCTAAACTTTACGTGTTAGATACCAGTAACTCGGCACTATTCTCGTTCTTTAGGTCATTTGGTGATATGTTTAGGGCATGATGACGCACGAAGCCCAACGTTTGGATCTACAAGTAGGAGATGTGTTCCGGCCTGCTGCGCCGGTTGATCGGGCCAAACTGTTCGCGGGACGAAAGAAACAGATCCGCAAGGTTGTGGACTCGATCAATCAGCGCGGGCAACACGCCGTGCTGTTTGGCGAGCGCGGCGTTGGCAAGACATCGCTAGCCAACATCCTGAGCGAAACACTCCACGTCCCCGACGGCCAACTCCTTGCACCACACATCAATTGCGACAGTGCAGACACCTTCGCCGCTCTTTGGCGCAAGATCTTCAACGAAATTGAACTTGTCGAGGAGCGAGCCGCCGCTGGCTTTCAACCGTCGCTGTTCAGCAAAACCCTATCTGTCGGAGAGCAACTACCAGAAGACCTGACCACTGGAGACGTTCTGCGTAGTTTGCGTATGCTCTCCGGGCAGGCACGGGTCGTCGTCATCATTGACGAGTTCGACCGCATTCGTTCTGAACAAGTGCGCGCTAGCGTAGCCGATACTGTGAAGGCGCTGTCAGATCGCGCGGTTGGGGCAACCATTGTTCTCGTTGGCGTTGCAGATTCGGTTAATGAGCTTGTTCGAGAGCACGAGTCCGTGGAGCGAGCACTCGTTCAGGTACACATGCCAAGGATGTCAGTTGATGAGTTGAACGAGATCATGGAAACTGGTTTGGGGATTCTCGGCATGTCGATTGATCCCGACGCCAAAGCCCAGATAGCCGAACTGTCTAAGGGCTTACCGCACTACACACACCTGCTCGCGAAGCATGCGGCCCGTGCAGCACTCGATGAAGACATTACAGTCATCGTGAGCGATCACGTCGCCAGTGCCATCGAGCAAGCCCTCGGTGACGCTCAACAGACCACGCAAAAGGCGTATCACTTGGCGACAATGAGCCAACGCAGGGACAACCTCTATTCCCAGGTGTTGGTCGCTTGCGCGCTGGCACAGACTGACGAGATGGGCTACTTCGCCCCCGCTGACGTTCGTGGACCCATGACAGAGATTATGAGCAAGACCTACGATACGCCCAACTTCGCGAAGCACCTGCATGATTTCTGTACGGAGGATCGCGGGTTCGTGCTAGAGAAGACTGGTGGGAAGCGCCGATATCGATACAGGTTCCGAAATCCCCTAATGCAGCCATACGTCGTGATGCACGGACACCGCGACGGCTTCATTTGATGCCTGGGTTGTTACTTGCCGTCGTGGGCCTTCGCGTTGCGCCACCGCGTGCGAGCGGCCTTACTGGCAATCTCTGACCGCCGCTTCTTGCTGAGCTTCTTGGCGCGTGCGACACCGCCCTTCTGCCCGCCTAGTCTGCCCAAGGCAACCGCGTGCGGATTTTTCTCGGGTTCGTCTGCTTGCTCAGATGCTTCACCCACAGCTTCCTGTACCACCTGGAAGGCTAGGAGGTTCATGTCGGTGGGTCGCTTCTTGCGTGGGCGGTCAGGCATAGCTAAAGCGTAGCATGCTGTCGGGATCGGTCAGATTTCAAACTTGCCCACTACCGTAGCTTCGGTAGTGGGCAAGTTTCAAGATATTGGATCCGTGCCGGTCCAAAGCTCTCCGGTTTCCTCGGCACGCTCTAGCAGGCGAACGATATCCTCGACTTCCCACACGCGAGACGTGACGCCAGCTTCCATGGCCGGGGTCACGCGCAGCGTCCGGTGAATCCGGCAGAAGTTGTAATGCATGTAGTGGAGCGCGACGGAGTGCGCGTGGTTTTCGACCTTCTTGGAGAATGCGTTCGTCAGCCGAGTGAAGCGGCGCATATTCATACGCATGGTCAGATTCTGACGCTCGACGTAAGACGTACTGATTAGCTCAGCGTTAGGTGAGCCGACCACGGTCAACTTCTTGGTGCCGTTGCACTTGGCAGGGCTGTAGCGCTTCTGCGGCTCCGGGTCGGGCCCGTAGATTTTCTGTAGTTGCGCGAAGTCGATCTCATGTGCGAACGCAGCCTCTACCGATTCCAGGTACATTCTGTGACCGTCGGTCGTTAGCTGAATGCGGTTCGACAGACGCCCCGCTAGGTCCTGCATGAAGTCGGTAGCGGTGCCGAGATCACGCGGGCCAATGCGCCACGACGGAACGAGTTTGGAATCGGCGCAAATCGCGGTGAAGGTCCACACGTCGCCATACCCGAACTGACCGCGTTTGTCGGCCGGGACGTTCTTGGCCTTCGAGTAGCAGAACGCCCAGATCTCGTCGGCCTCGATCCGCTTGCACGGAAGGTCGCGCAGCACTGCATCCTGGTAGTCAGCGCACACCTGGCCGAGATCCACGAGCAGCTTGATGACGGTCGGCTTGGAAACCTTGGTCATCCGGCATGTGGCACGAATCGAATTGCCTTCAACCAGGGCGGCGACGACGTGGGCTCGCCTGGCTGTGCTTAGCTTGTTCATACTTGACATTATGCTTGACTGAGTACGAAGAAACAAGGAGTTATTTGGTACTATCGCTAAACTTTACGTGTTAGATACCAGTAACTCGGCACTATTCTCGTTCTTTAGGTCATTTGGTGATATGTTTAGGGCATGATGACGCACGAAGCCCAACGTTTGGATCTACAAGTAGGAGATGTGTTCCGGCCTGCTGCGCCGGTTGATCGGGCCAAACTGTTCGCGGGACGAAAGAAACAGATCCGCAAGGTTGTGGACTCGATCAATCAGCGCGGGCAACACGCCGTGCTGTTTGGCGAGCGCGGCGTTGGCAAGACATCGCTAGCCAACATCCTGAGCGAAACACTCCACGTCCCCGACGGCCAACTCCTTGCACCACACATCAATTGCGACAGTGCAGACACCTTCGCCGCTCTTTGGCGCAAGATCTTCAACGAAATTGAACTTGTCGAGGAGCGAGCCGCCGCTGGCTTTCAACCGTCGCTGTTCAGCAAAACCCTATCTGTCGGAGAGCAACTACCAGAAGACCTGACCACTGGAGACGTTCTGCGTAGTTTGCGTATGCTCTCCGGGCAGGCACGGGTCGTCGTCATCATTGACGAGTTCGACCGCATTCGTTCTGAACAAGTGCGCGCTAGCGTAGCCGATACTGTGAAGGCGCTGTCAGATCGCGCGGTTGGGGCAACCATTGTTCTCGTTGGCGTTGCAGATTCGGTTAATGAGCTTGTTCGAGAGCACGAGTCCGTGGAGCGAGCACTCGTTCAGGTACACATGCCAAGGATGTCAGTTGATGAGTTGAACGAGATCATGGAAACTGGTTTGGGGATTCTCGGCATGTCGATTGATCCCGACGCCAAAGCCCAGATAGCCGAACTGTCTAAGGGCTTACCGCACTACACACACCTGCTCGCGAAGCATGCGGCCCGTGCAGCACTCGATGAAGACATTACAGTCATCGTGAGCGATCACGTCGCCAGTGCCATCGAGCAAGCCCTCGGTGACGCTCAACAGACCACGCAAAAGGCGTATCACTTGGCGACAATGAGCCAACGCAGGGACAACCTCTATTCCCAGGTGTTGGTCGCTTGCGCGCTGGCACAGACTGACGAGATGGGCTACTTCGCCCCCGCTGACGTTCGTGGACCCATGACAGAGATTATGAGCAAGACCTACGATACGCCCCAACTTCGCGAAGCACCTGCATGATTTCTGTACGGAGGATCGCGGGTTCGTGCTAGAGAAGACTGGTGGGAAGCGCCGATATCGATACAGGTTCCGAAATCCCCTAATGCAGCCATACGTCGTGATGCACGGACACCGCGACGGCTTCATTTGATGCCTGGGTTGTTACTTGCCGTCGTGGGCCTTCGCGTTGCGCCACCGCGTGCGAGCGGCCTTACTGGCAATCTCTGACCGCCGCTTCTTGCTGAGCTTCTTGGCGCGTGCGACACCGCCCTTCTGCCCGCCTAGTCTGCCCAAGGCAACCGCGTGCGGATTTTTCTCGGGTTCGTCTGCTTGCTCAGATGCTTCACCCACAGCTTCCTGTACCACCTGGAAGGCTAGGAGGTTCATGTCGGTGGGTCGCTTCTTGCGTGGGCGGTCAGGCATAGCTAAAGCGTAGCATGCTGTCGGGATCGGTCAGATTTCAAACTTGCCCACTACCGTAGCTTCCAGTACCACGGACGATCCCGACGGCGTCGTTGCCGCCGAGATCGACGAGCGCTTCGACCTGGCGCGGCGCATTCGCTCGCGCCTCGGATCTCGGGGATCCTCCGTGCGCCGCCGTCGATGTCTAGGTTTCGGGCAGGATCTCGATGGCGTCGGGCAGGTTGGGCAGCACGCAGAGAAACTCGAACGGTTCCTCGACTACCTCGTACGAGTGGGCGACACCCGCCGGGATGTAGATAGCGTCGTCGGCCTTTACCTCGTGTACAGCGTCGCCGATGGTGACTCGCGCACGGCCCTTCAGCACGTACTGCTCGTGTTCCACGGCGTTCGTGTGCCGCGGCATGCCACCGCCAGCGCCCATCACGAAGCGCCGCATGGCGAAGTTGGGGGCGCCTTGCTCGGCGCCGATCAATACCTGGCTTCGAGTCGCCGTACCCGCCGGCACCTCGTTGAGCGCCACGTCGGCGCCGCGCCGCACCGTGCCGATCTCCGGTTCAGCCATTGTGCTCTCGGGCCAAGATGCCCTCCGGGGCCTGGCGGATGTATAGGTCACGCTTGGGGTAGGGGATCTCGATGCCCGCCGCATCGAATCGCAGCTTTACCTGCTCGGTGATCGTGTCCTCGACGGCGCGGCGCTGGCGTCCGTCCTTGAGCCAGACGCGCAGTTCGAGGTCAACCGACGAGGCGCCGAAGGCACGCAGGATACACACCGGCTCCGGCGATTTCTCTACCTGCTCGGAGGCAGCCGCGATCTCGAGGCACAGTTTCTTCGCCTGCTCGAGATCGGCGTCGTAGCCGATGCCAATCGGGATGCGCAGGCGGATCGTCGGGCCCGAGGCGGTATAGTTGATGATGTCACGCTGCATGATCTGGTTGTTCGGAATGATGATCAGAATATTGTCGGGTGTGCGTATCTTCGTGGCGCGGATTCCGATCTCGATAACATCGCCCCACGTCGACTGACGGGCCGGCGCGCTCCACAGCTCGATGCGATCGCCGACCTCGAAGGGGCGGTCCAGAATCAACAGCACGCCGGCGATGAGGTTGGATAGCGTGTCCTTGGCAGCGAACGAGATCGCGATCCCGGCGATGCTCGCCCCGGCCAGCAGTGGCGTTATGTCGATGTTCATGTTGAAGAGCGCCAGCAGCGCTGCCGTGCCGACGATGACCCCGCTGATGGTCCGGTTGATCCACGGTAGTGCGGTCTCGTCGAGCTTGGTTCCGGTCTTCGCTACCAGGTTGGTCTCGAGGACCTTCATGAGGGCGCCGACCGCACGACTTATCGGCAAGCTGAGACCGACGATCCAGGCTCCGCCGACGACGGCGGCCATCGTCGGGAGGTTCCAGATCTGCGCCACTCGCCATACCGCCCAGAAGCCGACAGACATCAGCACCAACCGGCGTACGAGCTCCACCACGATGTCGTCCAGAGTGGTCTCGGTGCGCGATGCAAAGCGTGATTCGAGTCGCCGCAGGATCCAGCGTGCCAGGTAGTAGACGATTCCCGCGGCAAGCAGCTGCAGGCCGCTCTGGATCAAGCGCGGCAGCAGGAACTCGATGGTTGCGTCGAGCCACGCTCGGTAGTCGATGCTCCAGAAGTCGAACCCTAGAAAGTCGCTCATCGGTCCCACCGGCTGAGATTGGTCGCGAACGTCGCGCAACGTTGCCGCATCGTCCCTCCGCGCACAAGTGGCTGCAGGCTCACCTGGCCTCACCCATTCTGTCTCGATGACCGCGCCGGCTCGGCTCCGCGCCGCGGAGATGCACCTGAGTCGCGTCGATCCGGTGATGCGCTCGGTCATCGAGCAGATCGGGCCATGTGGCCTCGAGCGCTACTGGCGCCGGCGAGCCTTGCCGGCGCTGTTCCAGACGATCATCGGACAGCAGATCTCGGTGCACGCGGCACGTAGCATCCACGGCCGGTTCCGGGCCCTGTACGGCGGCCGCGATCCTTCCGCTCGACAGCTGTTGTCGACCTCCGAGGAGAATCTGCGAGCCGCCGGGCCTTTCGCGTCCGAAGGTCACCTATCTGCGCGACCTTGCTTGCCGGGTGTCGAGTCGACGGCTCAGCCTGCCCTCTCTGGAGCGTCTCCCGGACGAGGAGGTGATTGAGGCGCTTCTGCAGGTCAAGGGGATCGGTCGCTGGACCGCGGAGGTGTTCATGATCTTCCGACTCGGACGGCTGGATATGCTTCCTGTCGACGATATCGGCCTGCTTGACGGCGCCCAGGTGCTGTACGGTTTGCCGCAGCGGCCACAGGGAGACCAGCTACGCAAGATCTCCGAGCCCTGGCGCCCTTATCGTTCAGTAGGATGTTGGTTCCTATGGCAAGGTCGTCGGCGGGCCCGAGGGGATGGAGCTTCGATGACGCTCAACGGTGCGACGGACCCGCCGCGTGCTTCAGCCCGGTCAGTCGAGCTATCGCCCCGGCGCCGAGCTGCGTGGTCGCGTTTGTTCATCTTCGCCATGCTGTTGCCCGTCCTCGCAGTGGTTACTCTGCCCGCCGATCGTATGGCCGCCGAGGCGGAGGCAGCGTCGAGTCGGGGGGCGCCGCAGCGGTTGCCGTTTTCGGTCGACAGCTGGGGGTATCAGCTCCAGGAGTTCGACCTGCCGGCGCTCGCCGCGTCTGCCTTCGACGCCCTTGTCATCGACTATTCGACCACCGGCGACGCATCAGGCGAGCTGGACCGCCGCACAGGTCAATGCGCTGCGCGCCGGACCCTGCGGCCAACGAGTGGTGCTTGCTTACCTGAGCATTGGCGAGGCCGAGAGCTACAGGTATTACTTCGACGTGGCCTGGCTCGACGATGTCGGGGACCCTGGAGCCGGCGCGCCGGCGTTTCTCGGTCCCACGAATCCCGACTGGGAGGGCAACTACAAGGCGCGCTACTGGTTGCGCGCCTGGCAGCGGGTGCTGTTCGGCAACGCTTCGGGGCCCGACAGGAGCTACCTCGACCGCATTATCGACGCCGGATTCGACGGTGTGTACCTTGATATCGTCGATGCCTACGAGTTCTGGGGTCCGTCGGAGATCGGTGGCAACGACGAGCGCCGCCGCGCGCCGGCCGACATGATCAAGCTGGTGCGCCGGCTGGCCAAATACGCGCGCCAGACTCGTGGAGCATCCGGTTTCCTGGTGGTGCCGCAGAACGGCGCAGGCATTATCGACCCAGAAACCTATCCCGACGCCGGCAACCCGGACAACGAAGCGGCGCGTCAACGGCGAGCGTACTTCAAGGCGATCGACGCTATCGGTGCCGAGGACACCTTCTACTTCGGTGGGCGGGTTGAAAACAATGGTCTTCATCCGCAGCGCTTCACGATCGAGCTACTCGACGCGTTCGCCGCCGCCGGCAGGTCGGTGCTGGCGATCGATTACCTCACGCAGCGGGGGCAAGATCGATCGTTTTTGGGATCTGGCGTCGGAGCGCGGCTACGTCCCGTACGTCTCGCGGCGGGAGCTCGATAGGCTAACGATCCCCGCCGGCCACGCCCCAGCGTGCGGCTGATGGCCGCCCGCCCTGCTTGCGTAGGGCTCGCGCAGGCCCACCGGGGTGCCTCATGAGCGCCGCCGCTTGGACGGCGCTCGATCGGGAGATCGTTGGCTGTCGCCTTTGCCCACGGCTCGTCGAGCACCGCGAGCGTATGGCACGCGACAAACGCGCCGCCTACCGTGATCAGGAGTACTGGGGGCGCCCGGTACCCGGATTCGGCGACCGGCGAGCGCGCCTGGTGCTCGTCGGCTTGGCGCCCGGGGCGCACGGCTCGAACCGTACCGGCAGGATGTTCACCGGCGACCGATCTGGCGACTGGCTATTCCGGGCTCTGTACGAGACCGGGTTCGCGAGCCAGCCCGAGGCCAGCCACCAGAACGACGGGCTGACACTGCACGACGCGTTCATCACCGCTGCCAACCGCTGTGCCCCGCCCGGAAACAAGCCTACGCCAGCCGAGCGCGAGCAGTGCCGCCCGTTTCTGGAGCGCGAGCTCGATCTGATCGATGCGGCACGCGGAGTCGAGGTCATCGTGGCGCTGGGCCAGTTCGCCTACGACCATTCGCTGCGGCTGCTACGTGATCGCGGCGCCCTGGTACCGCGGCCGAAGCCGAAGTTCGGGCACGCACGCACTACCGTGGTCGGTGCCGCGAACGCTGCCGGGCGTTTCCCACGCTGCGCCGTGGAGGTGATCGCCTCGTATCATCCCAGCCAGCAAAATACCTTCACCGGGCAAGCTGACGCTCGAGATGCTGGTCGAGGTATTCGAGAGGGCGCGCGGCGCAATCGAGGCGGATCGCTAGCCGGCCGATGCTTGCACCACGGCCTGCTAGCAGTTGCTTTATCTCGAGTCCTCGTCGGTGCGCAGGACCGAGAGGAACGCTTTCTGTGGGATCTCCACCTGCCCGAACATCCGGGCCCGCTTCTTGCCTGCTTTTTGTCGCTCGAGCAGCTTCCGTTTGCGGGTGATGTCGCCACCGTAGCACTTGGCGGTGACGTCCTTGCGGAAGGCGTTGATGTTCTTGCGGGCGATAATGTCCCGCCCGATGGTGCCTTGGATGGGGATCTTGAAGTTGTGCCGCGGGATCGTCTTCGCCAGCTGTTCGCAGGCGTGTAGGGCACGAGCCCGCGCTTTCTCGCGGTGCACCAGCATGCTGAGCGCGTCGACGCGTTCAGCGTTTACCAGAATGTCCACTTTCACCAGATCGGTCTGCCGGTAGTCGGTGGACTTCGTAATCGAACGAGCCGTAGCCTTGGGTCATGGACTTCAGTCGATCGTAGAAGTCGAACAGCACCTCGGCGAGCGGTAGGTCGGCGGTCACGTCGACGCGCCCCACCGCCAGATAGTCGAACTTGATGTTCTCGCCTCGTCTGTCCCGAAGTAGGTCCATGACCGGCCCCAGATAGCGGTCGGGCATCAGGATGGACGCTTTTGATGAACGGTTCCTCGACCCGCTCGATCAGCGAGGGGTCGGGATAGTCAGCCGGGTTCTCGACCGCCATCTGTTCGCCGGCTGCGGTGGTGACGTGGTACTCCACTGACGGCGCGGTTAGCAGCAGCGACAGCCCGTACTCTCGGCTTAGCCGCTCCTGCACGATCTCCAGGTGCAGCATGCCGAGAAAACCCGCATCGATACCCGAAACCCGAGCGCATTCGAGGAGTCCTTTTGGAAGGTGAGGGCAGCGTCATTGAGCTTGAGCTTGTCGATCGCCTTGCTGAGGTCCTGGTACTCGTCGGCCTGCATCGGATACATCGACGAGAACACCACCGGCTTGGCAGGCACGTAGCCCAACAGCGCCTCGTCGGCCGGGTTGTCCACATGGGTCAGCGTGTCGCCGACCTCGATGTCGCTGACCGACTTCACTCCCGCGATGATGTAGCCGACGGCGCCGGCGGCCAGTTGTTCGCCCTTCACGCGTCCCAATTTCAGTAGCCCGACCTCTTCGATCTCATAGTGGGCCTCACCGTGCATCAGACGAACCCGATCGCCGGTGCGCAGTGTTCCGTCGAACACGCGCGCCAGCATGATCACTCCGCGGTAGGCGTCATAGGAGGCGTCGAATATGAGTGCCTTCAGTGGTGCCTCCGCATCGCCGGCGGGAGGTGGCAGCTTCTGCACGATGGCCTCGAGCACGTCATGGATACCGTGCCCCTCCTTGGCCGATGTGAGAACCGCCTCGAACGGATCCAGGCCGAGGTCTTCGTCGATCTGCTCGCGCACGCGCTCCGGATCGGCAGCCGGCAGGTCGATCTTGTTGATCACCGGCACGATCTCCAGATCGTGCTCGAGCGCCAGGTAGAGGTTGGCGACGGTCTGCGCTTCGACCCCCTGGGCAGCGTCGATCAGCAGTAGTGCCCCCTCGCAAGACATCAGCGAGCGGCGTACCTCGTGCGAGAAGTCGACGTGCCCGGGCGTATCGATCAGGTTGAGCTCGTACGTCGTCCCGTCGTCGGCGGCGTAGGAAAGCATGATGGTGTTGCTCTTGATGGTGATGCCGCGCTCCTGCTCGATGTCCATGGTGTCGAGCATTTGATCGTGGAACTCGCGCTCCGACACCGCGCCACAGGCCTGCAGCAGTCGATCGGCAAGAGTCGACTTGCCGTGATCGATATGGGCGATGATACAAAAATCGCGGATGTGCGAGAGGTCGGTCATCGGTCGTACGATTGTACCGGGGGTTGAACTGTGCCGGTCATCGGGCGCATATTGAACGGGGCTACGGAATTGCTTCGCCACCGAGGAGAGGCATTGTGAACGTCGGTCGCAACGAACCCTGCCCGTGCGGCAGCGGTGAGAAATACAAGCGGTGCTGCGAAGGCAAGGCGACACAGAGTCAGAAGCTATGGCGCGGCCTCGCCGTGCTCATCGCCCTGATCGTCATCCTGGTAACCGTGGGCATTATCCGCGGAGGGGTCCCAGGCCGAGGATGTGCCGCCCGGACGCGTTTGGTCGCCGGAGCACGGTCACTGGCATGACGCCACGGGCACCGGGACCCAGTAGCAGAGTTGCAGAATCGGTCTCGGTAACCCGCTCGTCTTACGCCGCCTCAGCGGCCGAGCCCCGCTGCCTCACCGGCGGTCTCGACACAGCATGGCTAGTCGAGGCTCTGTCGATGATAGATTGCCGGCATGAACAAGAAAGCCACATTTCTGGCGGCTCTCGTTGCCACGCTCGGCTCTGTTATCACCGCGGGCAGCGTCCTCGCCTCGTCGTCGGCCCAGACGTCATTGCCTACGCCCGAGTCGGTGCTCGGGTTCCGCGTTGGTGCCGACTTCAAGCTGGCGAGCTACGACGAGTCTGTCGCGTACTTCCGCGCCTTAGCGGCTGCCAGCGACCGCATGGAGCTTCGTGAGGTTGGGCGTAGCCCGGAAGGTCGCCGCTGGTACATGGCGCTGATCTCGAGCCCCGAGAACCTGATTCGAATCGACGAGTACCGTGAGATCGCCCAGCGTCTGGCCCATCCGCTCGGCGCCGATGGTACGGAGGAGATACTCACCGACGAACAAGCGCGGTCGCTGGCGCGGCGTGGCAAGGCGATCGTGCATATCGACGGTGGCCTGCACGCCAGCGAGGTGGCCCACGCGCAGCACACCATTCAGCTGGCGTACGACCTGGTCAGCAATACCGACGATGCCGAGATCCAGGCGATTCTTGATGAGGTCGTGCTGATGCTGTGGCCGTCGGTCAACCCCGACGGCCAGAACCTCATCGTCGACTGGTATCGCAGCAACGTCGGCGGTCCGTACGAGGTATCGCCGATGCCGTGGCTATACCAGAAGTATGTGGGGCACGACAACAACCGCGACGGCTACATGCTCAACATGGTGGAGTCGCGTGTGTTGGCGCGCACCTGGCGCGACTGGGAGCCACAGATAATCTACATCCACCACCAGTCGTCGCCGTTCCCGACCCGCATCTGGCTTCCGCCGTTTGCCGAGCCCATCGCCACGCGTGTCCACCCGCTGATGTCGCGCACGGTGAACGCGGTGGGCATGCTCATCGCCCAGGCACTGGAGGAGCGCGGCCAGACGGGTGCGGTGCATATGGGCACCGGGTTCGACTCCTGGTATCCGGGCTATGTCCGACTACATGCCGATGCTGCGCAACATCGCCTCCTGGTGGACCGAGACGGCGCTCTACCGCTACGCGACACCGAAGTTCTACACGTTGCGTGATTACCCGGAAGATAAGCGCGATCTGCGCTCCGAGTCGCTTTACCCGAGCCCCTGGCGCGGTGGGTGGTGGCGTCTTCGCGATGCGGTGGATTACATGATCACGGGCTCGATTGCGACGCTCGACTACGCCGCCAAGTACCGCACCGACCTGCTCTACAATCGCTACCAGGCGGCGCGAGACACCATTGGACGCTACCGGCAGGAGCCCCCTATGCCTATCTGGTGCCGGCTGATCAGCGTGATCCGGTAGCCGCGGTGGAGCTGCTGCGAAGGCTGGCGTTCAACGGTCTGCGCGTCTACCGCCTCGCCCGGGCCGTGACGTACGAAGGCATCAGCTTCGACGCCGGCACCTGGGTCGTGCCGATGGACCAGGAGGACGCCGAGCTGGCGCGCCAGGTGCTGGAGGTGCAGGAGTACCCGGATCTGCGCGAGTATCCGGAAGGGCCGCCGGAGCAGCCTTACGATGCCGCCGGGTGGACGCTGCCGTATCAGATGGGGGTGCGGGTGATCTCCGGCGGCGCCCCGCTCGACGATGGGTTGCGCTCGCTGCTGGAGCCGGTTTCCGGCGATCCGGTCGCCTGCGGAGCGATGGCGATGCCAATCCCGAGGTAGATGCAGGCTCCGACCGCTCGACGTTCGATTCTGTCACCGGCGTGGGGTTCGATACCGATGCAGTCGCCGTTGGGCTGGTGCCGTTATCCGCCGCTATCGCGGACAGGGCGCAGCGCTGGCGGTGCATCCGGGTGAGAACAACGCGTTTCGCGCCGTGAACCGAACGTGGCGCGCCGGCGGCACTGTTCGCCTGGTTGCCGGCGACGATGCGCGCTACGTGCTTTCGGGACTGTCGCCGGCGGTAGCTACTGAGATGGTGCAATCGCTGGCGCTACGGGCAGAGCGGCGTGCGGTCACCGGCGTCGAAGTACGACGCCCGCGAATCGCCATGTACCGACCCTGGACCGCGAGCATGGACGAGGGGTGGACGCGCTGGCTGCTGGAGAGCTACGAGTTCGAATTCACCAGTTTGTCCGACGCCGAGTTTCGCGCCGGCGAGTTGCGAGAGCGCTACGACGTGGTGGTACTGCCCGATATGCGACCGCGCGACATCACCGCTGGCACGAGGTCGGCACCGTGCCGCCGCGCTACGCTGGCGGCATCGGCGAGGAGGGGTTGCGGGCGACGGCACGATTCGTCAGCGAGGGTGGGCACGCTGGTAGCGATGAACGCCAGCAGTCTTTTTGCAATCGAGGCACTTGAACTGCCGGTTGAGGACGTTATCGGTGGACTGAGTCGTGAGGAGTTCTTCGCCGGCATCTCGCAGCTCGAGGTGCGCGTCAGCACCGCTCATCCGCTGATGGCCGGTATGCCGGGGCGCGCCAGCCTGACTGTGTCGAGCAGTCCGGCGTTCCGGACCCTCGAGGGATTCGACGGCGAGGTCTTGATGAGCTTCGCCGAAGCAGGCTCGCCGCTGTTGTCGGGGTACTTGTTGGGCGAGGAGCACCTGTACGGCAACGCCGCTGCGCTGCGTGTCCGGCACGGCGATGGGCAGGTGATCTTACTCGGTTTCCGCCCGCAGTGGCGGGGGCAGTCGTTCGGAACGTTCCGGGTCCTCTTCAATGCTCTGTTGGCGGGCGACATCGAGGTCGATGTCGAGGGGGCGAGCGCCTTATCCTCCAGATGAGTGGTGGAGCCGAGCCGATCCCGGTTGGCCGGCTACAGGACTGGGGTTGGAGCGATGAGGTGCCGCGAGCCTCGCGGAGGACGAGAAGCGGCCCCCGGCTCGGGTGATCGCCCAGCACCGCGGCGAGTACCGACTCATTACCCCCTGGGGTGAGGCGACCGGTGTGGCGCCTGGACGCATGCTCTACCGTGCTACCGGCCGCCGCGAGTTGCCCGCCGTCGGCGACTTCGTGTTGATCGAGCCTCAGACCGATGGTCCGGCGACGATTGTCGAGATCCTGCCGCGCAGGACGCAGTTCGTTCGTCGCAAGTCGGGCACCGAAAGCCAGGAGCAGGTCGTGGCGGCGAACGTCGACGTTGCTTTCCTGCTGACCTCGTTGAACCAGGAGCTCAACCCGCGGCGCATCGAACGCTATCTCGTCGCGGCCTGGGAAAGCGGCGCACAACCGGTGGTTGTGTTGACCAAGCTGGATCAGTGCGACGATATCGAGGCGGCGTTAGCGCGGGTCGGCCCAGCGGCGGCCGGTGCGCCGGTGGTGGCGGTGAGCTCGGTGACCGGCGAGGGCATTGATGAGCTGCGTCGCCACCTGCGCCCAGGACGCACGGCGGTGTTGCTGGGCTCGTCGGGGGTCGGCAAGTCCACGCTGGTGAACACCCTTGCCGGCGAGGAGCTACTGCGCACCCAGGAGATTCGCGAGGCCGACGACAAGGGCCGCCACACCACCACCCACCGCGAGATCTTCCGCATGCCCGACGGCGTACTGGTGCTCGATACGCCCGGGATGCGTGAGCTCGGCCTGGTCGAGGCCGAGGATGGCCTCGAGGAGACTTTCGACGACGTCGCGGCAATCATCGATGGCTGCCGTTTCCGCGATTGCACCCACGCTGACGAGCCCGGCTGTGCGGTACGCGAGGCCGTCGGGTCGGGCGCCATATCGCTGCAACGATGGGAGAGTTACCAGAAGCTGCAAAAGGAGCTTTCTTACGAGGAGCGACGGCGCGACCTGGGCGCGGCGCTGGCCGAAAAAAGCAAGTGGAAGCAGATCCACCGCGACTATCGCAAGCATCCCAAGAAGGGCCGCTGAGAATGGCGCAAACGCTGGTGGTGCGGCTTGGCCGCGGTTCCGAATCGTATTGGCGCCTGCGGCCACTAGTGCTCGAGCTGGGTGCGCAGCTGGTGTGCGCGATCGAGCAACCTCGCAACGAGCCGCTGTTTGGCGATCTCGAGCGACTGCTCTCGGGCTACGGAACTGGCATCCAACGACCCGGCCAGGGAAATCGCGAAGTCGCCCACGGCGCCCTTCTTGGGCCCTCCCAGGGTGGCCGTAAAGGTCGCCGCGCCGGCCTCCGAGGTCCGCAGGCTGTCCGGAGAGCTTGGTTACGAGCCTACTGCAGCCTACCGGTCAAGCAGGTTGACAAGACTAGATAAGTATTTATAGATATAGTTATCTATAATGTTTTATCTAGTAGGGTCTACATGAGCCTCGAACACATCCTGCTCGGCATGCTTCGCAGCCCGTCGACGGGGTACGACCTCGGCAAGCGGTTCGCTGAGGCTCCGGCCCACTTCTGGTTTGCCGAGCGTAGCCAGATCTACCCGACGCTCAAGCGCATGGAGTCGCAAGGTCTACTACAACGGCACGAGGCACCCTCGGCGCGCGGTCCGCGGCGCCAGGTGTACGAGACCACGCCGGCCGGACGTGAGGCCTTGCGCCATTGGCTGCGCGGAGGTTCGAAGATCGGCCGCGAGCGCCTCGGCTATGTAGCACAGACGTTCTTCTTGGGAGAGCTCGGCGACTTCGAGGAGTCGTTGAGGATCATCAAGCAGATGCGCCGCGAGTGGGCGCAGAAAGTCGCCACGCTCGAGCTGGTCGAGCTCCAGATGCACCAAGAGTGCGGTGATCGCTCGCGGCTCGACGCCGACGGCTTCCACCATCACGCCGCGCTGCGCATGGGGCTGCACACCCACCGAGCCCGGATCGCCTGGTGCGACGAAACCATCGAGCAGCTGAACGAACGGATCGCCGAGGCCCGTGCGGAGCCGGTCGGCACGGAGGAACAATGATGGACGTATTTATTGGCGCCCTACGATGGGTACACATCGTCCTGGGGTTCATAGGGCTGGCCGCCTGGTGGGTACCAATTTTCACCAAGAAGGGTGGTAAGCGCCACGTAGCCTTCGGCAAGGTCTTCGCCGTTTGCGCCTACGCGGTGGCGGGCAGCGCGATGATCACGCCGCCGCTGCGGATCGGTGGCGCGCTGGCGGCCGGCGCCTCGTTGGCCGAGAACACCGCGAGCTTCGGGTTCTTGATCTTTCTGTTCTATCTCGGCACCGTCGCGTTCGCCCTGACTCGCCACGCCATCCAGACGGTGCGCACGCGGCGCGACCCCGACGCCATTCGCACGCCGTTCCATATTGCTCTGGGGATACTGCCGGCGATAGGTAGCGTGGTGGTGGTGGCCTGGGCAATGCTGTTGTGGTCGGGTGTGTCGATCATCATGCTGGCGCTGTCGCCGGTGGGCGTCCTGACCAGCCTGCAGATCCTCCGGTACCTCTACCGGCGTCCGACGGAGCGGATGGCCTGGTTCTATGCCCACATGGGCTCGATGCTCGGCGCTGGGATCGCCTTCCACACGGCGTTCCTGGTGTTTGGCTCGAGGATCCTCTTCGATCTCTCGATCCTGGGGCAATTCAACTGGGTGCCGTGGGTGGCACCGGGCATTGTCGGGACGATGGCCAACCGCTATTGGGAGACATACTACCGGCGCAAGTTCGGTGATTTGCCGGTCGCCGGCGGTGAGGCACGCGCCTGAGAGGCGTATTCTCGACGCTGCAAGTAACATTGCAGCGATGGAAAAGCGCATCGAGCCCTACAGTCCAGCGCACCATGTGCGGGTAGTGACCGCCGCCTCGCTGTTCGATGGCCACGACGTTGCCATCAACATCATGCGGCGCATCCTGCAGGCGTCCGGCGCCGAGGTGATCCACCTGGGGCACAATCGTTCAGTGGCGGTGATCGTCGACTGCGCCATCCAGGAGGATGCCCAAGCCATCGCCGTGACCTCCTATCAAGGCGGCCACCTCGAGTACTTCAAGTACATGGTCGACTTGCTGCGCGATCGCGGCGCCGGTCACATCAAGGTGTTCTGCGGCGGTGGCGGCACGATTCATCCCGCCGAGATCGAAGAGCTGCACGAGTACGGCGTGGCGCGTGTCTACTCTCCGGACGACGGGCGCACGCTCGGTTTGCAGGGGATGGTCAACGACCTGCTGCGGCAAAGCGACTTCCCGACGGTGGGGCCTACCTCGAACGGTCACCTCGCAGGATTGGCCGAGCGCAGCCCGAGGCTCATCGGCCAGCTCATCACCATGGTGGAGAACTATCCGGAGGCCGCCACCCGGCTGCAGCCGGTACTGCAGTCGATGGTCGAGGAGCGCGCCGTGCCGGTGCTGGGTATCACCGGTCCCGGCGGCGCCGGAAAGTCTTCGCTGGTCGACGAGCTGGTGCGGCGCTTCTTGCTTGCCTCCGACGACACCACCGTCGCGGTGGTCTCGGTCGACCCTTCCAAGCGCCGCAGCGGAGGTGCGCTGCTGGGTGATCGCATCCGCATGAACGCGATCGATAGCGATCGCGCCTACATGCGCTCGCTGGCGACACGCCAGTCCAACCTGGCGCTCTCCAAGCACGTGCGGCAGGCGCTCCAAATCTGTCGCGCGGCCGGGTTCGATCTCATCATTCTGGAGACCTCGGGCATCGGCCAGTCAGACACCGAGATCACTGATCATGCCGATGTTTCGGTCTACGTGATGACGGCGGAGTACGGCGCCGCGACGCAGCTCGAGAAGATCGACATGCTCGACTTCGCCGACGTCATCGCAATCAATAAATTCGACAAGCGCGGCTCACTCGATGCGTTGCGCGATGTTCGCAAGCAGTACAAGCGTAACCACGAGCTGTTCGAAACTCCCGACGAGGAGCTTCCTGTCTACGGCACCATCGCCTCGCAGTTCAACGAACCCGGCATGAACCGGCTGTATTGCGTGTTGATGAGCAAGCTGGCGGATAGAGGTGGCGAGCTGCCGCAGCTGGACCTTGAGGGGCTTGCCGCGATCGGCGACAAGGCGCTCATCATTCCTCCGGACCGCGTTCGCTACCTCGCCGAGATCGCCGAGGATAGCGACGCCTACGCGGCGTTCGTCGACGAGCAGGCGGCGATCGCCAGCAGGCTGTATCAACTGCACGGCGCCATCGAGCAGCTACGCTCCGACGGCCCCGTCGCGACCGATCCCGTGCAGGAGCTCATCGACCGTCACGATGCCCTCGAGGAGCAGTTAGATGCGGGCTGCCGGCGCCTGCTGCGCGAGTGGCCCGCCACCCAGGAGCGATACCGCGCCGACGTGTACCAGTACAAGGTGCGCGACGAGGTCATCGAGCGTTCGCTGTTCACCGAATCGCTATCCCACCTGCGAGTCCCGAAGGTCTCGCTGCCCACCTACCGGGACTGGGGCGATGTGCTGCGCTGGCTGCTCATGGAGAATGTGCCCGGTGAGTTTCCCTTTGCCGCCGGGGTCTTCTCGCTGAAGCGCACCGAGACCGAAGATCCGGCGCGGATGTTCGCCGGCGAAGGAGGCCCGGAGCGCACCAACCACCGGTTCCATTACCTCTCCCACGGGATGCCGGGGCGGCGACTCTCGACCGCTTTCGATTCCGTCACCCTGTACGGCGAGGATCCCGACCCACGCCCCGACATTTACGGCAAGGTCGGCAATTCCGGTGTCAGCCTCTGCACCGTCGACGATGCCAAGAAGCTCTACTCCGGGTTCGATTTGCTCGACCCGGCGACCTCCGTGTCGATGACGATCAACGGCCCGGCGCCTATGTTGCTGGCATTCTTCCTCAACGCTGCCATCGATCAGCAGTGCGAGCTGCACATCAAGCGCCAGGGGCTCGAGGCCGAGGTCGAAGAGAAGATCGGTGAGATCTACGCTGCCAAGGAAGCCCCGCGCCCCGCCTATCAAGGGGAGCTGGCCGAGCATAGCGACGGCCTGGGACTAGCGCTTCTCGGCGTCAGCGGCGACGAAGTGCTGGAACAGGAAACCTACGAGCGCATCAAGGCCGACACTCTGCGCGGCGTCCGCGGCACCGTCCAGGCCGACATCCTCAAGGAGGACCAGGCGCAGAACACCTGCATCTTCTCGACCGAGTTCGCGCTGCGGATGATGGGCGACATCCAGCAGTACTTCATCGACAACGAGATGCGTAACTTCTACTCGGTCTCGATCTCCGGGTATCACATGGCCGAAGCCGGGGCGAACCCGATCAGCCAGCTGGCGTTCACGCTCTCCAACGGCTTCACCTTTGTCGAGTACTACCTGTCGCGCGGCATGGCGATCGACGACTTCGCCCCCAACCTGTCGTTTTTCTTCTCCAACGGCATGGACCCCGAGTATTCGGTCATGGGACGGGTGGCGCGGCGCATCTGGGCCAAGGCGATCAGGCGCAAGTACGGCGGCAACGACCGCTCGCAGAAGCTCAAGTACCACATCCAGACGTCGGGCCGATCGCTGCACGCGCAGGAGATCGCCTTCAACGACATCCGCACCACGTTGCAGGCGCTCCACGCCATCTACGACAACTGTAACTCGCTGCACACCAACGCCTACGACGAGGCGTTGACGACGCCGACCGCCGAGAGCGTGCGCCGGGCGCTGGCCATCCAGCTGATCATCAACAAGGAGCTCGGCCTGGCGCGCAACGAGAACCCCCTGCAAGGGTCGTTCATCATCGATGAGCTCACCGATCTGGTGGAGCAGGCGGTGCTGCAGGAGTTCCGCAACATCTCGGAGCGCGGTGGAGTGCTGGGCGCCATGGAGCGCATGTATCAGCGCTCCAAGATCCAGGAAGAGTCGCTCTACTACGAGAGCCTCAAGCACAGCGGCGAGCTGCCGATCGTCGGGGTAAATACCTTCCTCGACGAGGATGGCTCGCCGACGATCATTCCCGACGACGTCTTCCGCTCCACTACCGAGGAGAAGGAATACGCCATCGCCTCGCGCCAGGCTTTCCAGGAGCGCAACAGCACGGTGTCGGGTGCCGCGCTCGAGAACCTGCAGCGCATCGCGGTCGAAGCTGGCAACATCTTCGACGCGCTGATGGAGGCTGCCAAGGTCTGCAGTCTGCGCCAGCTCACCGGGGCGATGTACGAGGTTGGCGGGCAGTACCGGCGGAACATGTAGCGCGTGCGGCGCGCACTGTAGCAAGGTGCGGATCGCCTGCTTCAACATGCGGGCCGGGGGATCGGTGGGCCATTGGCAGCAGATGATCGATCGGCTCGCCCCCGACTTCGCGCTGGTGCAGGAGACGCGCGATCCTCGGGAGCTTGCACGAGAGCTCGGGGTTCCCCGGAATCGCCTCCTGTGGGCGCCGGTCGAGCACGGCAAGTGGGGTACGGCGCTGTTGGTGCCGCGCCGGCCGCGTCGGCTGCTGCCGATCCCGGGTTTCGAAGGCTGGGCGTTCGGGGCCGAGGTGACAGCGTGGCCGCGGCGGCCGCCGCTGCACGTTTACAGCGTGCACATGCCGGCGCGGCGGATCAGCTACGTGCGCGAGGCCAACGCGATGCTCGACGGCATCGTGGCGCAGTCGGCCGGCGCCGACCTGGTAATCGGAGGCGATTTCAACCTGACGGTGGCGCATCGAGCAGCGGGGGAATGGCGGACGAACAGTCGCGCCGAGCAGCGCTTCCTGGAGCGGACGGAGAACGAGCTCGGGCTGATCAATACCTGGCGCGCGTTGCACCCGGGGGAGCCGCTACCACAGACGCTGCGCTGGACGCGTGAGCCGATGACGCCCTACCACTGCGACGAGATCCTGGTGCCGGAACGCTGGGCTCCCTCGATACAGACTGCCGAGGTGCACGCCGGCGATGAATGGGACCATCTCAGCGACCACAACCCGGTCAGCGTCGCCATCGGGCGCCCGCCGGTTCGGTGAGGCGATTCCGCCCGGACGTGCCCTCGAGGGTCACGCCATCCTGGACACCCTGGCCTGGCTCTCGATCGACCGTTGACAGTGCCCCGAGGTCGATGGAAGGATGCGAGGGCTACGGGTATGTGCCCGTGAGTTCCGCTTCCGGATCGAGACGAGGAGGGAGCCATGGAGGTCGATCGCAGAGCGTTTCTTGCCACCCTGGGCGTCGGAGCGGTGGAGCTCATGTCGCCCGAGGACAAGGCCGAAGAGCTCGAGCACTACATGATGGAGCAGCTCGATCACGCGGTCGCCGAGCGCGCCGGCGTCGAAGGTTCGGTGCTCTACATGCCCGATGGCGAGGCGGTGGCGGTTGCCGAGCTGCAGCAGCAGGACGAGCTCCGGGCGCCGCGAGGTACAGGCAGCCTGTTCATGCCGCGTGCCGAACCGTTCGCACCCATGTCAGACAAGCCGACGCTGGCGGAGTTCTTCGAGAAGCGCTTCGCACCCGCCAACCATGTGCTACAGAGCGCCAATCACGCGCTCACGACCGGGCAGCCGGAGCACACGGTTCTGGCGTGCTTGCTCCACGACGTGGTGTTGAACCTGATCAAAGTCGACCACGGCTGGTGGGGCGCGCAGCTCATGGAGCCGTACGTCGAGGAGCGCATCAGCTGGGGCATCCGCTACCACGCCCCGCTGCGCTTCTACGCCGACGAGAGCGTCGGCTACGAGTACCCGGAGATGTATAACCGGATCTTCGGCGAGGACTACGTCCCCGAACCGTACATCGCGCAGGCCTACGAGTACGCGCGGGCGCACCCGCTGTATATGGACGCTCGCATGATCACGGTCAACGATACCTACGCGTTTGACCGCGACGCGGAGGTGTCGATCGATCCGTTCATCGACATCATCGGACGCCATTTCAAGCAGCCGAAGGAAGGGCTGGGATACGACAACAGCCCGTCTGCCCACATGTGGCGCACGATCGCCTACCCGAACCGGCCGCTTTAGCACCCTGCTAGAGACCTCCGGACGCTCGTGTGACATGCAGGGGCACGGCCGGTGCCGCTCCTCTGTCTGACTGTGCGCGTGTGGCCGACTCTGCAGAGCGGTTTCTTTGACGCCGTGGCAGCGCTGCTCTATGTTGCCGGGCGCCAACCGCGAGAACACCAGGATCCGACACGAGGGCTTGCATGGGCATCAACAAGCAATTCTCTGGCTACCGCTCGTTCGACTACCTGAAGACCACACGCGATTTCCGCGAGTTCGAGCTCGTCGAGGGCCATTGCAAGGATGAGCCGTACTTGCTGCCGCTGGCGGCCGAGCAGGAGGCTCGCGTCGAGGATCTGGCCGAGCGGCTGCTGATGATCTCGCTCCATGAGCATCCCCACTACTTTCCGGCTGCTCTCGACGAGATGATGGCGTACGACCGCGAGGCCCGCGTGTACACGGCCTACGAGGCGCTGGGCGATTCGTACTGGGACTGCGTCTTCGATAATTTCCTCGACGGCAGCGCCATCATCACCTCCAAGAGCGGCTGGAAGTGGGACGACGTCCTCTACGACATGGGCATGCGCCTTTGCGATCTCGCCCATCAGGACTTCATCATCCGTTGCGAAGTTGTTGACGATATCCACCGTGCGCACCGCGAGGGACGTATTGCGCTGGTGCCGGCGCAGGAGGGTGCGGCGATGATCGAGAACGAGCTCGACCGCATCGAGATCCTCTACGGCTTCGGGCTGCGCGTGCTCGGCATCTGCTACAGCGAGTCGAATGCGCTCGGTACCGGCCTCAAGGAAGTCCGGGACGGCGGTCTCACCGCCTTCGGCAAGCGTGCCGTGGCACGCATGAACGAGGTCGGGATGGCGATCGACTGTGCCCACGCCAGCGATCAAACGACACTCGATACGGTCGAGGCGA
This sequence comes from Acidobacteriota bacterium, assembly GCA_963666055.2. Taxonomy (GTDB): domain Bacteria; phylum Acidobacteriota; class UBA890; order UBA890; family WLXD01; genus DASCOT01. The sequence goes on from CAXWPH010000002.1 coordinate 26,812, forward strand.
GCAGCAAGCCGATTTTCCTGACCCACACCGGGGCACGGGCCCTGTGGGATATCAAGCGGCTTGCTCCCGACGAGGTCATCAAGGCGGTCGCCGGCAAGGGCGGCGTGATCGGCATCGAGGCAGCGCCGCACACGACGATCACCGAGCGGCACCCGCGGCACGACATCGAATCGTTCATGGAGCACTTCGAGTATGTCAGGGACCTCGTCGGAGTCGACCACGTCGCCTTCGGACCCGACACCCTCTGGGGCGATCATGTCGGCGTGCACAAGGTTTATGCGAATTTGTTGTCGATCGATGCTTCCCACGAGGGCGGCAAGTCGTCCGGCCCCAGCCACGAGATGGTGGAGTACGTGCGCGGCATCGAGAACCCCACCGAGGGTTCCAAGAACATCCTGCGCTGGCTGGTGCAGCACGAGTGCGCCGAGGAGGACGTCGCGAAGGTGATGGCCGGAAATATCCTGCGGGTTCTGGGAGAGGCATGGCAGTGAGCCGGGCCGGTGACGAGGTCCCGGCGGTGGCGGCGCCGGCAACGCTGCAGCGGCCGAGGTTGCCACGCGTCTCGATCGCGTTGATGGTTGTCTTTCTGGTCGGCGGCAGCCTCGGGCTGCTTGTCGACTGGCCCCCCGGTCCCGCCAATCTCGACTGGGGCGTGTGGATCCTCGTTTACGGCGGCTACCTGTACGTGATCGCGGCGTCGCTCTTCTACGTCAAGACGGGGCGTTAGTCAGCCGATATGAGCATCACCGCCCAGTACACGCTGATCCTGATCGTGTACTTCGCCGGCCTGATGGGGCTCGGCGTCTGGTCGAATCGTCGGACGCGCTCGCGCACCGACTACTTCCTGGCGCGCGGCAAGCTGGGTGCGGGCACCATCGGCTTCTCCTACTCGGCGACCCAGATGAGCGGCAGCTCCTACATGGGGGGCATCGGTGCAGAGCGCGTGCTCGGGTACAACTTCTCGCCTGCCGGGGTCACGTCGGCCGCAGCTCCCTGGTTCACGTACGTACTGGTTGGTGATCGGTTGCGGCGTATCGCCAGCCGCATGAAGTGCACGACGATCATCGATGTGTTCGAGGCGCGCTACTACAGCAGAACGGTCAGCCTGACGGCGACCGCCATCATGCTGGTGGCCTTCGTTCCGCTGATTGCGGCGCAGCTCAAGGCGGCGGGGAACGTCTTCGAGGTGTTTCTCGGCCTGCCCTATCTCGCCGGGCTCTTCGTCTTTGGTGGCATCGTGGTGCTGTATACGGTGTTGGGGGGAATGCAGGCGGTGGCCTGGACCGACCTGATCCAGGGAACGATCATGATTTTCGGCTTTGCCCTGCTGTCGCCGATGGCGGTCAATGCGGCGGGTGGGTTCTCCGAGATGCACCGTCGCTACGGGGAGATCAACCCGGAGGCGATCTCGTTCCTGGGTGCGATGCCGGCGCTGTGGGTGGTTTCGTCGTTCCTCGTCTGGGGGTTCTTCCAGATCGGCGGGGCGCCCGCGGCGGTGACTCGATTCCTGATTCCGGAGGATGACCGTACGCTCAAGAGAGCGATGGTGTACTCGGTGACGTTCTCCTGCTTCATCTATGTCAACGCCACGATCATCGCCATCGCCGCAGGGGTCTTGCTGCCGACCCTCGACCAGCCGGATCTGGCCTTGCCGCTGCTGGTGTCGGACCTGTTGCCGCCGATCATCGGCGGGTTGATCGTCGCGGCGGTGCTCGGCGCCACTATGTCGACCATCGACTCGGTGTTGCTGCTGGCGGGATCGCTGGTGGTCGAGAACGTCTACATTCCGCTCTCGCGGCGCGAAGTCGACGCGGCGGAGGGACTGAGGGTGGCGCGCGCCGCCACCTTGGCGCTCGGTATCATCGCCCTGCTGATGGCGATCGATCCGCCGGCAGCGATTCTCTGGATCGTCACCATGGGCTTCAGCCTGATGGCGTCGGCGTTCACCTTCCCGTTGTTGCTCGGACTCTGGTGGCCGCGCGCCACGCGCGAGGGAGCTCTTGCCGGCATGATCGGCGGCTCGATCGTCTGCTTGCTCTGGTACCTCGCCGGCTACGCGGTGTACGGCTCGTTCTCCAACTGGATCGGCGGCCTGTGGCCGGCGCTGCTTGGGCCGATGGCCTCGCTGCTGTTCGTCGTGACCGTCAGCCGACTGACCCCGCCGCCGCCAGACGAGGTGACCGCACTGTTCTTCTCCGACACTCCGTAAGTTTCCGACGATCATCTGTTACAGGCCACCAGAGCGAATGTGTGCGCGACGCGCCGAGTATCGGGTTGGGCGTGTAGTGCCAGCCGGCTTCATCGTGCTCCAACACGGTCAGCGCAGCACCGACCGTCAGAATCACTGCCATGGTGATCTCGGCGACGACGAGAACACGCTGTCCGCGGGTGCCGGGAGCACTGCCGCCACGATGCCCCACGAAGCCAAGCTCGCGGCGAACGTCTGGCAGCGAGCAGCGAAAGGCGTGCAAGTCTCGGTCCTCGGACACTGCTTTGCGCCGGAAAGTGTCAGAATCGTGCTCCATAAGCAGCGGATCGAAGAGCCAGGAGCGTCATGTCGAAGCGTCGGCCCAAGTCGATCTACACGGTCGAGGACCTCGAAGCCCTCGAGCACCTCGGCGGGTTGCCCGGCGAGCCGCCGTACGTGCGCGGACCGTACGCGTCGATGTACACCGAGCGGCCGTGGACGATACGGCAGTACGCCGGCTTCTCGACGGCCGAGGAATCGAACGCCTTCTACCGTCGTAATCTGGCCGCCGGGCAGAAGGGACTGTCGATTGCCTTCGACCTGCCGACACATCGGGGTTACGACTCCGACCATCCTCGGGTGGGCGGCGATGTGGGCATGGCCGGCGTGGCAATCGATTCGATCCTCGACATGCAGATTCTCTTCGAGGGCATTCCGCTCGATGAGATGAGCGTGTCGATGACGATGAACGGCGCGGTGCTGCCAGTGCTGGCGCTCTACATCCTCGCCGGGGAGGAGCAGGGGGTCGCCAAGGACCTGCTGACCGGGACGATCCAGAACGACGTGCTCAAGGAGTTCATGGTTCGCAACACCTACATCTATCCACCGGCGGCGTCGATGCGCATCGTCGCCGACATCTTCTGCTACACGTCGGAACACATGCCGCGCTTCCACAGCATCTCGGTGTCCGGGTACCACATGCAGGAAGCCGGGGCGACGGCCGACATCGAGCTCGGCTACACGCTGGCCGACGGTGTCGAGTACGTGCGTATCGGGATCGAGGCTGGCCTCGATGTGGACGCGTTCGCGCCGCGCATCTCGTTCTTCTTCGGCATCGGTATGAGCTACCACACCGAGGTCGCCAAGTTGCGCGCCGCTCGGTTGCTGTGGAGCCGCCTCATGGAGCAGTTCGAGCCGCAGGACCCGCGCTCGTCGTGCCTCCGAACCCACTGCCAGACCTCCGGCTGGTCGCTCACCGCCCAGGACCCATACAACAACATCGTGCGCACGGCGATCGAGGCGATGGCGGCGGTGCACGGCGGCACGCAGTCGCTTCATACGAACGCGTTCGACGAGGCACTGGGACTTCCCACGGATCTGTCGGCTCGCGTTGCCCGCAACACGCAGCTGGTGTTGCAGCTGGAGAGCGGAATTTGCGACGTTGTCGACCCCTGGGGGGGCAGCTACTTCATGGAGAGCTTGACCAACGAGCTCGCCGAGCAGGCGATGCAGCACATCGAAGAGGTCGAGGATCTCGGTGGCATGACGCGGGCGATCGAGGCGGGGCTGCCGAAGCTCCGCATCGAGGAATCGGCGGCGCGCACGCAGGCTCATATCGACACCGGCCAGCAGAAGATCGTCGGTGTCAATGCTCATACCAGCGACGTAGACAGCGCTATCGACGTTCGCTCGATCGACAACAGCGAAGTGCTGCGAGCGCAGGTAGAGCGGCTCGGGGTGCTCCGTGCCGAGCGTGACGCCAGCGCGTGTACAGATGCACTCAAAGCGCTGACGCAGGTCGCTGAAACCGGCCAGGGGAACCTGCTGGAAGCGACCATTGAAGCTGCCCGCGCCCGCGCCAGCGTGGGAGAGATGTCGGCAGCGCTGGAGGAGGTGTTCACGCGCCACAAGGCCACCGTGCGTTCGTTCTCGGGCGTATACAGTGCCGCCATGGGCGAGTCTTCCGAGGACGTGCGTGCGGTGCGCGAGCGTGTGGAGGAGTTCTCGGGCCGCACCGGCCGGCGACCGCGGCTGCTGGTCGCCAAGCTCGGGCAGGACGGTCACGACCGCGGTCAGAAGGTGATTGCCACGGCGCTTTCCGACCTGGGCTTCGACATCGATATCGGCCCCCTGTTTCAGACGCCCGGCGAAGTGGCGCGTCAGGCAGTCGAGAACGACGTCCACATCGTCGGCGTGAGCACGTTGGCCGCCGGACACCTGACGCTGGTGCCCGAGCTGCGCAGCGAGCTGGAGGGGCTGGGTCGTTCCGACATTCTGGTCGTAGTGGGTGGCGTTGTACCGCCGCAGGATCACCAAGCCGTGCTAGAGGCAGGAGCGGCGGCCATCTTCGGTCCGGGAACAGTGGTCACCGAAGCCGCAACGCAGCTGCTGGACCAAATCCAGGGTGCTTTCGACGCTGAGGCTGGTTGAATGGCGGGAGTGCCCGCGTCGGAGCTAGCGGCGAGCATTCGCGCCGGTGATCGGTCGTCGCTGGCTCGCGCCATCACCCTGATCGAGAGCGCCCGCGCCGAAGATCAGCGGCGCGCCGAGGAGCTGCTCGAAGAGCTCGCACCCCATATCGGCGATGCCTGGCGCATTGGCGTGAGCGGCGTGCCCGGGGTCGGCAAGAGCACGTTCATCGATGCGCTCGGCGCCTGGCTGGTTGATCAGGACCGCCGCGTTGCGGTGCTGGCGGTCGATCCGTCGTCGACGCTTTCGGGCGGCAGCATCATGGGCGACAAGACGCAGATGGCGCGCCTCTCGAAGCTCGACAACGCCTTCGTGCGACCCACGCCGTCCGCACAGACTCTCGGAGGCGTGGCATCGAGGACGCGGGAGGCGATGCTGCTGTGCGAAGCAGCCGGATTCGATGTGGTGATGATCGAGACCGTCGGCGTCGGACAGTCCGAGACCGTGGTCGCCGACATGGTCGACTGCTTCCTCGTGCTCATGCTCCCCGGAGCGGGCGACGAGCTGCAAGGAATCAAGAAGGGCATTCTCGAGGTCGCCGACATCGTGGCGGTCAACAAGGCCGACGGCAGCAACGTCGAACGCGCCCGCGAGGCTGTTGCGGACTACAGCGCTGCGCTGCGTTACGGACGCTCCGAGCCGACCAGCTGGCGTCGTCGTGCCGCCATGACAAGCGCCACCACCGGTGACGGCATTGCCGAAATTTGGGCCCTGGTTGAAGAGCATCGCGCCACGCTGGCAGGCAGTGGCGAGCTCGCCGAGCGTCGACGACGCCAGCGCATCAAGTGGATGTGGGGCCTGATCGAGGAAACCTTGATTCGCGACTTTCGGGCGCGCGGGGAATCTTCCGGGCAGGTGGCTGCCACCGAGCAGGCGCTGCTCGACGGCGCGGTCACCCCGCGCCGTGCGGCACGAGAGCTCATGGCGCGTCTGGCCGGTGAACCGGATTCCCACTGAACTTGTGGAAATCCCTGTGGAAGAGCGCCGCCGCTTCGCACGTCGGTGCCGCAGGGTCGGCCACTTCTCCGTTTTGCACCACGAACGGTGCAGCCCTATGTCATTTGCCGAAACGGCTCGCAGCTTGTTAGCTATGCGGCGGCCCCGGCCCGCTCAGCTCACCGCATCGAGGTGTGAAGAATGTTGAAGGCGACCCGACCTGACTGTCGCATGCGCACTCGTTCCGTGTCGCTCGTTCTGCTAGCCACGGTTCTTGTCGTCGCGCCGTCGTTTGCCCAGGAAGAAGGTCAGGCGGTGCGCGCCAACCGCGAGCTGGCGATGCGGTTCAGCCAGGACAAGATGGACAAGATGATCTTCGACACTCAGGTGCAGCCGCACTGGCTCGAGGGTAGCGATCGCTTCTGGTACTCCTGGGAAAGCTCGGAGGGCAAGAGCTTCTGGCTGGTTGATCCTGCACGCCGCAGCAAGACGCCGATCTTCGACAACGACGACATGGCGGCGCAGCTCACCCTGCTCACCAAAGACCCGTACGACGCCAAGCACCTGCCGATCGAAAAAATCCGCTGGGTAAACGACAACACCACCCTGCAGTTCGATGTCGTCAGCTCGCTAGACGAGGAGCGCGAGGCATCCGAAGGTGAACAGGAAGAAGACGATTCTGAACCCCGCCGCAAGCCGAAGAAGAAGGTGCACCACTTCGAGTACGAGCTCGGCACCGGCCAGGTGCGTGAGCTCACCGACTTCGAGGCACCCGCCGACCATCCCGAGTGGGCTGCCATCTCTCCCGACCAGCAGTGGGTGTTGTTCGGGCGCGCTTACGACCTCTACATGATGGACGCCGCCAACTATCAGAAGTACTTGGAGAAGGAGAAGGCAAAGGAGGATTCCGGCGAGGGCGATGACGAGGAGGACACTGACGATGAGCAGGAGTCCGACGTCGATCCGGACATCGAGGAGATCCGTCTGACAAAGGACGGCGAGCAACACTATGCCTACACGCGGCGGCAGCGCGGCATGACCGACAAAGAGCGCGCCAAGAAACTCGGCCGTCGACAGCCGGTTGCCATTACCTGGTCACGCGATTCCTCGAAGTTTGCTCTCGAGCGCGCCGATCGTCGCGAGGTCGACGAGCTCTGGGTGATCAATGCTGTGGCCGAGCCGCGCCCGACGCTCGAGACCTACCGCTACGAGATGCCCGGCGAGGAACACGTCACCCAGTCGGAGATCTGGGTGTTCGACATCGCGGCGCGGCAGGGCAAGAAGATCGACACGGAGCGATTCACCGATCAGACAGTGAACATCCTCAGCGCCCGGCAGTTCCCGCGCCCCGACGCCGAGGACCCGATCCCGTCACTGTGGCTGTCGGAAAGCGCCAACGAGCTTTATTTTGGCCGCATCAGCCGCGACCTGAAGCGCTACGACGTTGCAGTGGCTGACCTGGGGTCGGGTTCTACCCGAGTGTTGATCGAGGAGCGGCTCAATACCTACGTGGAGGTCCAGCCGGTCGAGCTGCTCAGCACCGGCGAGATGGTCTGGTGGTCGGAGCGTGATGGATGGGGCCATTACACCTCTACGGCTCCGACGGCAACGTGCGCAACCGCATCACCTCGGGCCCGTACTCTAACCGGCGCATCGAGGGCATCGACGAGGACAACCGGGTGCTGTACTTCACCGCCAACGCTCACGAGGAGGGCGAAGACCCGTACTACACGCACCTGTATCGCGTTCGACTCGATGGCACCGGCATGACGTTGCTCAACCCCGGCGACGCCAACCACCAAACCAGCATCAGCGAGAGCAACGACTACTTTGTCGACAACCTGTCGCGCGTTGATACCGTGCCGATGTCGATGTTGCATGACGGCGACGGCGAGGTGTTGATGGAGCTCGAGCAGGCTGATCTGTCGCTCCTGATGGAGGCTGGCTACGAGTTCCCTGAGCCGTTCATGGTCAAGGCGGACGACGGCGTCACCAACCTCTACGGCGTGGTGTACAAGCCATTCGACTTCGACGAGGACCGCCGCTACCCGATCATTGCCTACGTCTACCCGGGGCCGCAGACCGAAGCTGTCACCAAGTCGTTCAGCACCCGGGCGCAGAACGTCCATCTGGCGCAGCTCGGCTTCGTGGTCATCGAAGTTGGAAACCGCGGCGGCCATCCGGCGCGCTCGAAGTGGTACCACAACTACGGATACGGCGATCTGCGTGACTATGGCCTGGCCGACAAGAAGGCTGCCATTGAGCAATTGGCGCTGCGCCACGACTACGTAGACATCGACCGGGTGGGGATCTTCGGCCACTCCGGCGGTGGCTTCATGTCAACCGCCGCAATGCTCGTCTACCCCGACTTCTTCAAGGTGGCGGTGTCGTCGTCCGGCAACCACGAGAACCAGATCTACAACCGCTGGTGGAGCGAGAAGCACCACGGTGTGAAGGAGGTCATCGACGATGAAGGCAACGTCAGCTTCGAATACGGCATCGAGACCAATTCGCAGCTGGCCAAGAACCTAAAGGGCAAGCTGCTGCTCACCACCGGCGATATCGACAACAACGTCCACCCGTCGCTGACCTACCGAATGGCCCACGCCCTCATCAAAGCCAACAAGCGCTTCGACTTCTTCGTGTTCCCGGGCGAGCGCCACGGCTATCGCGATACTGCCGACTACTGGGCGTGGCTACGGGCAGAGTACTTCTGCGAGCACTTGCTAGGTGATCGGCCCGGCGGCGTCGACATGGACGTGCTGAACCGGGAGATCGGCATGACCGGGGGCTCGGGGACGGATCGCTAGCAGGCCATCCGCGGGAGCGGTTCGCCGGGGGCCCCAATGTCAGCCGGCGATCTTGCTTGCTGCCTTGGTGGCGCGGCGCCGCTCATTTTCCTTCAGATGACGCTTGCGCAGCCGCAGGCTCTGCGGCGTTACTTCCACCAGCTCGTCGTCCTCGATGAACTCCAGTGCCTGCTCCAACGTCATGCGATGCGGCGGCGTCAGCACGATGTTGTCGTCGCGGCCGGCGGCCCGCATGTTGGTGAGCTTCTTGCCCTTGAGAGGGTTAACCGGAAGGTCGGCGCTGCGTGAGTTCAGGCCGACGATCTGCCCCTCATAGATTGGCTCTCCGGGGCCGACGAAAAGCTGGCCGCGCTCCTGCAGGTTGCAGAGTGAGAACGCCAGCGAGGTACCCTCGGCCATCGACACCAGCACGCCGTTGGGGCGGCGTAGTCGGGCGATCTTCCGCTCGATACCGTAGTGGTCGAAGCTGTGCACCATGATGCCGCTGCCGGAGGTCGCGGTGCGGAACTCGGTCTGGAAACCGATGAGCCCGCGCGACGGGATGACGTAATCGAGCCGAACACGTCCCTGGCCATCGGGGCGCATGTCCTGTAGGTTGCCTCCGCGGCCGCCGAGCGCCTCCATGATTGCGCCCTGGTGGCGGTCCTCGACATCGACGCTGAGCTGCTCGAAGGGCTCATGGCGTCGGCCGTCAATCTCGCGCACGATGACCCGTGGTCGCGACACCGCCAGCTCGTACCCCTCGCGCCGCATGTTCTCCAGCAGGATCGACAGATGCAGCTCACCGCGACCGCAGACCCGAAACTTGTCCGGGTCCTCGGTCTCGCCCACCTCCAGAGCGACGTTGTGGAGGGTCTCGCGGCGCAGGCGCTCGCGTAGCTGCCGGCTGGTGACGAACTTACCCTCCTTGCCGGCGAACGGAGAGGTGTTGGTCTCGAAGGTCATGGCGATCGTTGGCGGGTCGACCACCAGGGCAGGCAGCGGTTCGACATGCTCCGGGTCGCACAGAGTCTCGGAGATGCGTGGATGCTCGATGCCGCTGAACGCCACGATATCGCCGGCGCCCGCTTCCTCTACCTCGGTACGCTCGAGACCATAGAACCCGAGCACCTGCAACACACGCGCCTGGCGTTCGGTGCCGGCGGCGTCGACGACGGTCACCCGTGCGTTGCGTCGCAAGGTACCGCGGGCAATCCGTCCGATACCGATGGTGCCGACGTAGCTGGAGTAGTCGAGCGAGCTGACCTGGAGCTGCAACGGGCCGTCCGGGTCGGCGTCGGGTGCCGGGACATGCTCGATGATGGCTTCGAACAGTGGCGTTATGTCGCTCTCCGGTTGCGCCAGGTCAAGGGTTGCGGTGCCGTGGATGGCGGAGGTGTAGATCACCGGGAAGTCGAGTTGCTCATCGGTGGCGCCGAGCCGGATGAACAACTCGAACGTTTGATCCAGCGCCCAGTGGGGCCTGGCGGCATCGCGATCGATCTTGTTGATCACCACGATCGGGCGCAGGCCATGCGAGAATGCCTTCTGGGTGACGAACCGCGTTTGTGGCATCGGTCCATCGACCGCATCGACCAACAGGAGCACGGAGTCGACCATCGACAGGACCCGCTCCACCTCCCCGCCGAAATCGGCGTGACCCGGCGTGTCGACAATATTGATGCTGTACTTCTGCCACCGGATCGCCGTGTTCTTCGCCAGGATCGTGATGCCGCGCTCGCGCTCCAGATCGTTGGAGTCGAGCAGCCGTTCCCGATACTCGGTGCGCGCGTCGAGGGTCCCCGACTGCTTGAGCAGCTCGTCGACCAGCGTGGTCTTGCCGTGGTCGACGTGCGCGATGATGGCGATATTTCGGAGGTTCTGAATCATGTCTGTGAGCAGACGAGCGCCCGTTCAGGGAGATTTCGGGAGGTGACCGTACTCGACCAGCACGACCAGACCACCATTGTAGCCGGGTGCTGGCCGCACCGTTCGCATAGCCGCGCCGCCAGGCGAGCGGAAACCAACCCCCAGCTTGGCACCAACTATCCGTCGACTGCTACAGTGAGCAACGAGCGACGAACGAGTCCACTGAAGGGTGGCGAGGAGCAGCCATGTTGATCAGGAAGCGGCGCGGCTGGGAGATCCCGGAGCGGCAGGTTACCCCGGAGAGCATCTATCTGAATCGCCGCAAGGTTCTGCAGGGCATGGGTCTGGCGGCGATCGGCGCAGGGGGCGCGTACGGGGCGTCGAGGGCGCTGGCCAACGGCGGGCTGATGATGCAACAGGCCGTTCCCATGCCCGACTCGGTGGTCTACCCGAGCGGCCCTGCGGCCGACCTGTACCCGGCGACTCCTCATCCACGCCTGACGCTCGAGGACGCCGGCCGACCGCTGACTGAGCCGGCATTGACGCATGCCTACAACAACTTCTACGAGTTCGAGACGCCCAAGCAGGGCGTGTGGCGCAACGTTGGCAACTTCCAGACCGAACCCTGGGCTTTCGAGGTGACGGGGCTGGTCAGCAAGCCGGGCACCTACGACCTCGAGGAAGTGATGCGCAAGATGCCGCTCGAGGAGCGCGTCTGTCGTTTCCGCTGCGTCGAGCGCTGGGCCGCGGTTATCCCGTGGTCGGGCTTTCCGTTCCGGGCGTTCCTCGAGCTCGTCGAGCCGCAGCCTCGCGCCAAGTACGTCGCCATGTACACGGCCAATCGGCCGGATGAGATGCCCGGCATCCGGTCGCAGCCGTGGTACTCGTGGCCGTACCACGACGGCCTGTCGATCGAGGAGGCCAACAACGAGCTGGCGTTCCTGGTCACGGGCTCCTACGGCAAGCCGAACCCGAAGCAGAACGGCGCCCCGATCCGCTTCATCACGCCGTGGAAGTTCGGCTTCAAGCAGGTGAAGTCGATCGTCAAGTTCGACTTCGTCGAGCGCCAGCCACGCACCTTCTGGAACGATTCGCAGCCGAGCGAATACGGCTTCTGGGCCAACATCAATCCGAAGGTCCCCCACCCGCGCTGGTCGCAAGCACAAGAATGGTTGATTAACAACGGCGACGTTTACGACACCCAGATCTACAACGGCTACGGTGAGTGGGTGGCTGACATGTACGCGCCGATGGAGAAGGAGCTCGGCCTCTGGCTCTACCGCTGATCAGTCGCGGTCGATGACTGCGTCGAGGTCGGTTGTCGGAGCCTCGCAGGCGTAGTTGCGGCAGGCGAAATACAGCGGCCTCGCGGTTTCCGAGACGGTCGTCTTGCCGGCTAGCAGCGGCACCTCAGTCTCCAGCGCCTCGAGCTCCGCTGCATCGGGATCGAGGCCGACGATGATCTCGTGCGGTTTGAACCGGCGCCAGAGCTCGGCCAACGCCGCCTTGCTGGCGGGGTCCTCCGCCCCACCCAGAACGACCACCTCGCTGTGCTCGGCGAGATGGGCGTCGAGCGCCAGGTTCATCTGCGCAAAAGCCGACGGCATGCGCTCCATCAACGACGCGAAGGTCTCCAGCGTCTGCAAGGCGGCGTTAGCGTAGCGGCTCTCGCCGGTGAGCCGGGCGAGTCGCTGCAGCCAGATGGCGGCGACAGCGTTGCCGGCCGGCGTGGCGCCGTCTTGGCCCGCCTTCGAGGTTGTCAGCAGCTCCTCGTGGTCGGTCCCGGTGAACACGAAGCCACCCTCGGTGTCGCCAAACAACTCCAGGAGCCCGTCGGCCAGCTGGCGCGCATGCCGTAACCAGCGAAGCTCGAACGTCGACTCGAACAGCTCGACGCACGCCCACAGCATGTTGGCGTAGCCGTCCAGGTAGGCGAGCAGCTTGGTGGTGCCAGCGCGGTGCGTGTGCAGCAGACGCCCATCGCGTCGCATCGTCTGCAGCACGAATTCCGCTGCCCTGATTGCCGAATCCAGGTAGCGTCGATCGCCGAGCACTCGATAGCCGCGCGCCATGGCGGCGATCATGAGGCCGTTCCAATCGCTCAGGATCTTGTCGTCGAGGCCTGGTCTGATGCGGCTGTCGCGGGTCTCGAGAAGCTGCTCACGGCAGCGCGCCAGGCGCTCGCGGAGCACTTCCGGTGCTTCCTCCAGCTCGCCTGCCAGCTGCTCCAGCGAGCGCGGCAGATGAAGGATGTTGCTGCCCTCCCAGTTGCCGCTGGCGGTGACGCCGTAGGCGCGACCGAAAACCTCGGCGTTGTCTCCCAGCAGCGCCTGTAGCTCCGTCGCGTCCCAGACGTAGTACTTGCCCTCCACTCCCTCGCTGTCGGCATCGAGGGTGGAGTAGTAGCCGCCGTCGCTCGACTGCATCTCGCGAGCCACCCAGTCGAGCGTCTCCGAGACCGTGTCGGCCAGCGCCTGCTTGCCAGTGAGCTGAAATGCCTCGAGGTAGGCGGTGGCCAGCAACGCGTTGTCGTAGAGCATCTTCTCGAAATGCGGAACCAGCCAGCGGGCGTCGGTTGCGTACCGATGGAAGCCGCCGCCTACCTGATCGTAGATGCCGCCGGCCGCCATCTGATCGAGGGTGAACAGAGCCTCCTGCAAGAGGTCGGTGTCGCGGCGGGCGGCCGCGTAGCGCAGCAGCAGCGAGATGGACATGCTGTTGGGGAACTTCGGCGCCGCTCCAAAACCACCGTACTTCGGGTCGAAACGATCGTGCAGCTCCATCGCGGCGCGGTGGATCAGAATGTGGTCGAGGGAGGCTCGGGCCGGGCTTGCCCGCGGTGCCTGCAGGCTCTCCAGAAGCTGCGCCCCCTTGGCCTCGATCTCGTCGCGGTGGTTGGCGTAGGCGTCGGCATTGAAGCGCAGCACCTGGGTGAAGCTCGGCATCCCGTGCCGTGGCTCGGGCGGGTAGTAGGTGCCTCCGAAGAACGGGCGCAAATCAGGCGCTAAGAACGCCGTTAGCGGCCAGCCGCCGCGGCCGGTCATCATCTGCACGGCGCGCATGTAGATATCGTCGATGTCGGGGCGCTCCTCGCGATCGACCTTGATGCAGACGAAGTGCTCGTTCATGAGCTCGGCGGTTGCCGGGTTCTCGAACGACTCACGCTCCATCACATGGCACCAATGACACGCGGCATAGCCGACGCTCAACAGAATAGGCTTGTCCTCGGCGCTGGCGCGGTCGAGCGCCGCCTTACCCCACGGGTACCAGTCGACCGGGTTCGAGGCGTGCTGCAGCAGGTAGGGGCTGGTCTCTTCACCGAGGTGGTTGCGGCTGCGGGACATCAGGGAGCTCCGGTCGAGTTTCGGTGGAAGCGTCGTTTGCAGCGAGTCCGCCAGGCCCCTCGGGTTTGCGGCCGCCACCCGGCGTTGGGTACCTTGTCAGTATGTGCTCCCGACAGCAATCACTGCTGCGCGGCTCGGCATTCGTGACGCTGGGACTGGCTTTGGCCGTCAGCGGTGCCAGTGCCCAGCAGGCGCCCGGCTTCCGCACGTCGGTCGATATCGTGCGGCACAGCGTTGCCGTGCTCGACTCTCGGGGGGAGCCGGTTCCGGGGTTGCAGGCGGCCGATTTCAGGATCGAGGAAGACGGCGTGCTGCAGCAGATCAGCGTATTTCTGGCACCGGGGTCGACACCGCTCGACGTGGCGCTGCTACTCGACTCGAGCACCAGTCTCTTGCACTGGTCACGCGTCGTGCGCCACGCCGCCAAGACGTTCTTGCGACGGCTCGACGTGCGCGACTGCGTCTACTTGCTGCCGTTCAACGATGTGGTCGGCCCGGGAAGATGGGCGCGGTCGCTCGAGCCGGCTCTGGCGGCGCGCGTCGACGGCATCTTCATGGATGGAGGTACGGCGCTGCACGACGCCCTGATCGACGGGTTGAGCACCGTGTACTCGATGAGCACCGGCCGGCCTCGCATCGAGCTCGATTCCCGCGCCGGAGAGGTCGCCGATCGGGGCTCGTGCAGCTCGCGCTCCGAGGCCGACACCGACTCCATGCCGATCCGACGGGCCGCCTTGGTGCTGCTGACCGATGGCGACGACCATGACAGTGAGCGTCGCTTCGACGAGGTTCTCGACGCCGCGCGTGAGACCGCCGTTCCGGTCTTCCCGATGATTCTCGGTGCGGCGCGAAGCGATGAGCGGCTGCGCGAAAAGCTCAGCCGGCTCGCCGGCGAAACCGGGGGTACGATCATCGACGCCATCCGGCCCGATGAGCTCGAGAGCGCCTACGACGACGTGGTGATCATGCTGCGGGCGTCGTACTTGCTCGGTTACGACCCGGAGAGCCCCGCGGCGCAGCCGGTTCGCCAGCGGCAAGTATCGGTGCGCTCACGTCGACCGAGCTATCGGCTGGTGTTCCGCGAATACTACTACCGCTAGCGTTCCGCACCGAGCGTTAGCCGACGCGGCGGACTTCCGGATAGCGGAAACAATCCACCGTATGGTCGTTCACCAATCCGGCAGCCTGCATGAAGGCGTAGCAGATTGTCGGTCCGACGAAGCGAAACCCGCGCTGCCGCAACTCCTTGCTCATGGCCTCGGATGTCGGGGTCTGCGCCGGGATGTCACTCAGCGCGCGCCAGGCGTTCTGCACCGGGACACCGTCGACGAAATCCCAGATGTAACTGGTGAACGACCCCTCCGCGACCTGCAGACGCAAGAACGCGCGCGCGTTGTCGATGGCCGACGTCACCTTGAGGCGGTTGCGTACGATCCCCGCATCCCGCATCAAACGCTCGATGGAGCGCCGGTTGAACCGGGCAATACGCTCGGCGTCGAAGCCGGCAAAAGCCCTTCGATATCCTTCACGCTTCTTCAGGATTATCGACCAGCTGAGGCCGGCTTGCGCGCCTTCGAGCAACAGGAATTCGAACAGCCGGCGATCGTCGCGAACCGGGACGCCCCACTCCAGGTCGTGGTACTCAATATCCAGAGGTCGACTCGATCCTGCCCACTCGCAACGCGTCAAGCTCATGAGGCACCCGGCGAGGGCTGCTATTCGCTCCGCAGCGCGTCGACCGGGTCAAGCGCCGCGGCACGGCGCGCCGGCAGCACACCGGCGGCGAGACCGGTAGCAAAGCTCACCGCCAGCGCAGCGATGACGAACTGGGTGGGGACATGTACGGGTAGCCCCGGCACTGCGGCGCGCGCCAGCATCGCCAGCCCGAAGCCCAGGCCGACACCTAGCGCGCCGCCCGCCAGCGAAAGCGCTCCCGACTCCGCCAGGAACAGCAGCTGTACCTGGGTCGAGGTTGCGCCGAGCGCCTTCAGGAGGCCGATCTCGGAGGTTCGCTCACCAACCGCGATCCACATGATGGTGAGGATACCGATCGAGCCAACCAGTAACGAAATGCCGCCGATGGCCATTACGCCCGCGGTGACCATGTCCATGACGTTGCCGAACACGGCAAGCATCTGGGTCTGCGTGGTGACGGTGAAATCCTCCCTCCCGTGGCGCTCGGTGAGTCGCGCCCGCACCGACGCCTCTACCTGCCGCTCGAGGCCACCGTGCGCGAAGATAACATCGATTTCCCACAGCTCGTCCTGGTTGAGCAGCTTCATCCCTTGTGCCACCGGCACGTAGACCACGTCGTCGATGTCCATTCCGAGGATCTGGCCCTTGGGTTCCATGACCCCGATGACGCGAAACCTCTGACCGCCAACGCGTACGAACTTGCCGAGCGCGCTGACCTCGCCAAACAACTCCCGTTTCAACGTTGGCCCCAGCACCGCCACCGAGCTCCCTCGTCGTGGGTCACCCGCCGGCAGGAAACTGCCCTGCCGTACGCTGAACTTGAGCACATCGGTGAGCGCTTCAGTGGCTCCGTAGATGAATACCGAGCGTCCGCGCCCCTCCGCCTCGACTCTTCCCGAGCCGAGGGAGAACATCGCTACGCGCTCCACTCCAGGCAGCCTGGCGAGGGCCTCCGCATCGTCGATCGTCAGCTTCTTGGTAGTGCCGCCCAGCACACCCGGGATGCCGATGGTCTCCTGTTTGCCAGGGTTGACGGCAATGATATTGGTACCGAACTGGGTGAACTGGTCGAGCACGTAGCGGCGGGTTCCCTCGCCGATGGCGGTGAGTAGGATCACCGCACAGACGCCGATGGCGATGCCCAGCATCGACAGGAACGTCCGTAGCCGGTGCCCGCGCAACGCCCCAGCGGCCAGCCTCAGCAGATCGGTGGTCGCCACGTCAGCCTCTCAGTGCGGCGATCGGGTCGAGCCTGGTTGCGGCACGCGCCGGCAGCACACCGAAGATCGCGCCGACGCCGATCGAGACGATCAAGGCGCCAGCAATCGCCCACGTCGGAGGTGTGGCATCGAGGGCCGGCAGAGCGACAACCAGGGTCTCGAGCGAGGCGGCGGCGATCCCCAGACCGACCAAGCCGCCGGCGGTGCTCAGCAGCACCGCTTCGGTCAGAAAGGCGAACAGTATCTGACGTGGATGGGCGCCAACCGCCTTGAGCAACCCGATTTCGTGGGTGCGCTCCGATACCGAAACTAGCATGACGTTCATGATACCGATCCCGGCAACGCTCAACGAGATCGCCGCGATCCCCGCTAGCGCGGCGGTCAACGCCGCGAAGATCTGAGAGAACGCGGACATTACGGCGTCCTGGGTTATGAGGGTGAAATCCTCTTCATCATGACGATCGACGAGAATCCTTGTAACGTTGGCCTGGATACGATCGACGTCTGCTTGGGGATCATGCTGCAGCATGATACGGAACAGCGAGCTGCGGTTGAACAGGCGCATGCCGGTCGCCAGCGGCACCATCACGATCTGATCGAAGTCCATTCCCAGCGTCACGCCACGCGCCGCCATGACGCCGATCACGCGCATACGGAAGTCGCCGATGCGCACCACCCTGCCGATCGCGCCGGTGCCCGGAAAGAGGTCTCGGGCGATGCCGCTCCCGAGCACCGCCACCGAGGTGCCACGCTCCCAGTCGCCCTCAGGCAAGTAGCGACCCGCACGCATCTCGATGTTGCGGAGGCCGCGCATCTCCGCCGTAGTTCCGAGGATCATCACTTGCTTGCTGCGTCCGCCGGCCGAGACCGTCTCGTTGCCGTTGGACACCGGTGCCACGCGGGTGACAGCGCGAACCTCGCAGGCCAGTGCTTCGGCGTCGGCGATGGTCAGATCGTTTGCTACTCCGCCGATTCCTGGAAACCCGCCTGTGGTCTCCGTTCGCCCCGGCACCACGATCAGGATGTTGGTGCCGAGCGAGGCGAACTGATCGATGACGTAGGTGCGGGCACCCTCGCCGAGTGACGTCAGGATGATCACCGAGGCGACACCAATGGCCACGCCGGTCATGCTCAGCCCCGTGCGCAGAGCATGGCCGCGTAGCGCCCGAATCGCGAAGCGCAGGATGTCGAGCGCGCTCATCGGGCAGGTTCGCCGCTAGAGACGCCGACCGCCGACGGCACCGCGGCGCCATCCGCCGCCTCGACGGCGGCGATATAAGGGTTCACGTCGCCCAGGTCCGCGCCCCGCATCCTCGACACGATGTGCCCGTCCACCAACGTGATAACTCGATCGGCCCGCCGCGCTACTCCGGGGTCGTGGGTGACCAACAGCAGGGTCAACCCATGGCTTCTGAGCTCCTCGAGAAGGTCGAGCACCAGACCCCCGGAACGAGTATCGAGGTTGCCGGTAGGCTCGTCGGCGAGCAACAAACTCGGCTCCATGGTGATCGCCCGGGCGATGGCGACCCGCTGGCGCTCGCCGCCCGAGAGCTGATCCGGGCGGTGGTCGGCGCGGTCCAACAGGTTGACGGACTCCAGAGCGGCGTTTGCCAGCCGCCGCCGGTCGCGCCGCCCGACGCCGGCGAACATCATCGGCAGCTCGACGTTGCCTACCGAGGTGAGCCGCGGAACCAGGTGGAACGACTGGAAAACGAAGCCAATCAGGTCCCGGCGGATGCTGGTCAGCTGTGATTCGCTGAGCTGGGCAACTTCCTGGCCGTCGAGCTCATAGGAGCCACGGCTCGGGCGGTCGAGGCAGCCCAGGAGGTTCAGCAGCGTCGACTTACCCGAGCCCGAAGGGCCCATGATGGCGACGTGTTCCCCGGCCTCGATGTCCTCGTTGATCTCGCGCAATGCGTGTAGCGGCCGGCCGCCGACGTCGTACGTGCGCCAGATGTCGCGCAGCCGGATCATGTCAGCCCGCGCTGCTCTCCCCGGCGACCACCACCTCGGCGCCGGGTTGCACCTCGACGCGGTCGAGCGAGGTCACGACCCGATCGTTAGCGCCAAGGCCAGAGAGGATCTCGGTGAAATTCCAGTTGCGCAGCCCGATCTGCACTTCACGCCGTACCAGCGTGCCGTCTTCAACGACAAGCACTGCGCTGCCCTCGAGCAGGGTCGCGGTGGGCAGCCGCAGCGCGTCGTCGTGTGTTTCCAAGATGACCTCGACGTCCGCCGAGGTGCCAGGCAGCAGCGAGGAGGCGAGCTCCTGATCGTCGAGCTCCACTTCGATCTCCACCGTGCGATTCTGCGCCTCGATGTCGAGCACGTAGGGGGCAACGCGCGACACGGTGCCAGGGAATATCTTGCCGGGGTACGAATCGATGGTCGTGCGCACCTGTTGGCCGGCCATGATGCGCGCCGAGTCCACCTCGTCCATCGGTGCGCTGATGAAGATCGACGTGGTATCGATGATCTCCATCACCGGCGGTATCGGCAGCCCCGGTGGCGATGGTGTGGTGTATTCGCCGAGCTCGATCGATAGCTCCGAGACAACGCCGCCGAACGGCGCTCGTAGCACCGTCTTACGCAGCTCGCTCTCGATTAGGCCGATCGACGCATCGGCACTCGCGACCATCGCATCGGCAGCTTCGCAGGATGCCGCCGAAGTCTGGGCCCGGCTGTCGAGCTGATCGAGCAGATTCTGCGACACGATCTGACGTGCCGCCAGCTCCTCATAGCGGGCGTACTCACGGCGCACTTGGTCGGCTGCGAGGCAAGCCTCACGGTGACGTGCCTCGGCGGTGATGACATCGCGCCGGGCCTTTTCCAATTGGGCCCGATGGGTCGAGTCATCGAGCTGCATCAGGACCTGGCCGCGTCGGACCTCTGAGCCGGCGCGCACCGGAAGCTCGACGACGCGCCCACCGATCTCGGGCGAGAGACTGGCCCGCCGCCTTGCCTTTACGGTGCCCGCCTTCGAGTTTGTGACCGTCGACTCGACTCGACCGCGGGTCGGCTGCAACACGCTCACTTCGATCGGCTGTGGCGCGAAGTACGTGAAACGCGCGTAAAAACCCGCCGCAACGAGCGCCGTCAGCACGACGATGCGGACCACCCACCTGAGCATGAGGAAACTCTAGCACCCACACGCTTCGGCCAACTGCCGGGCGGACCGCCCGAGGACCTTCATGGACAACGCCGGCCGGCCGGTGAACGGCGCGGCTACGCCTTGCCGGCCACGGCGGTCGCCTGCAGGCGCTCAAGGACTGCGGACCCCGCTATCGCGGTGTCGATCGCCCCCGTGGAGTCTAGGTCGCGCGGCAGGAACCCATCGTGCAGCGCGGCGTCGACCGCCGCCTCTACAGCGGCCGCCTCCGCCTGGAGGCCAAGCGAGTGTCGCAGGAGCATCGCCACGCTGAGGATGGCTGCATACGGATTGGCAACCCCCTGCCCAGCGATATCGGGTGCCGACCCATGTACCGGCTCGTAGAGGCCACGCTGGCCGATCCCCAGGGACGCGGATGGGAGCATGCCCAGCGATCCAACCAGTACGGCCGCCTCGTCCGACAGAATGTCGCCGAACATGTTCTCGGTGACGATGATATCGAAGTCCGCCGGGCGGGTCACCAGGTGCATCGCCATGGAGTCGACCAGACCGTGCTCGAGGGTGATGTCGGGAAACTCGTCGGCAGCGATCGTGCTGGCCGTCTCCCGCCACAGCCGCGAGGTATCGAGTACGTTCGCCTTGTCGACAGAGGTTACGAGTTGCCGCCGCTCGCCGGCCATCTGACAGGCGATCCGGACCACCCTCGCGATCTCGGCACGGGTGTACACGCAGGTGTCGAATGCACGATCGGCGTCGCGGCCACGCTCACCGTAATAGAGGCCGCCGGTGAGCTCACGTACGATCATCAGGTCCACGCCGTGGAGGTATTCCGGGCGTATCGGGGAGGCGTCGGTCAGCGACTCGTGCGTACGGATTGGTCGGAGGTTGACGAACAGCTCCAGCTCACTGCGCAGCCTGAGCAGCCCATTCTCGGGTCGCAGGTCCTGGCCGTCGAACCGCGGGTGGCCGACGGCGCCCAACAGCACCGCGTCGGCGTCGCGACAGAGCTCGACCGTGGCTGCCGGAAGGGGGTCGTCAGCAGCATCGATCGCCTCACCGCCGATGGCGGCACGCCGCACCTCGAACGTGTGGCCGTACAGCTCGCCGAGCTTCTCGAGCACACGGAGCGCCTGTTCACATACCTCGGGTCCGACGCCGTCGCCGCTCAGCACGGCGATCAGCGATCTCATGGCCGTGGCTCGAGACGGCGCTCGAATGCAGCGATTGCGTCCTCCTTGGAGCGCAGGAATCCGAGCTCGTCGGTTCCCTCCAGTAGACAGCGGCGCGCGAACGGATCGATCTCGAAGGTTACCGACGTACCTCCCGGCAGGTCGACGCGACGCTCCACGAGGTCGATGGTGACGGTGCCGAACCCAGCTTCCAGCAACTGCCCCAAGCTTTCGGCGGCAACATCGATTGCCAGCAGCCTGTTCTTGAGCGCGTTGGCGCGGAAGATGTCGGCGATGCTTGTGCTGATCACGGCACGGAACCCGTTGTCCACCAGGGCCCACGGAGCGTGTTCACGTGACGAGCCGCAACCGAAGTTCTCGCCTGCCACAAGTACCTGAGCTCCGCGCGCATCGTCGTGATTGAGTGGAAAGTCGGCGCGCTGGTTCCCCTGCTCGTCGACGCGCCAGTCAGCGAACAAACCCTCGGCTAGGCCGCTACGATCCGTCACCGTCAGGTAGCGGGCGGGAATAATCCGATCGGTGTCTATGTCCTGCATCGGCAACGCGACAAACGGCGATGTCACTACGGTGAACGGCTCGAAGCTCATGCCAGCAACTCCCGGGGGTCGGCCACGCAGCCCGCCACGGCGCTGGCTGCGGCGGTTAGCGGGCTTGCCAGGAACGTGCGCCCGCCGCGCCCCTGTCGGCCCTCGAAGTTCCGGTTGCTGGTGCTTACGCAATACTGTCCTGCCTCGAGCGCGTCGCCGTTCATGGCGATGCACATGGAGCAGCCGGAATCTCTCCACTCGGCGCCAGCCTCTCGAAACACTCGATCGAGGCCCTCGGATTCAGCCTGTCGCTTGACTGCCGCCGATCCCGGCACGACCACCATACGCACACCGTCAGCGACGCGTCTGGTTTTCAAGATGCTTGCCGCCGCCCGCAGGTCCGAGATGCGGGAGTTTGTGCAACTGCCAACGAACACTACGTCGATCGGATGATCGAGCAGCGGTACCCCTGGCTCGAGCCCCATGTAGCTCAGGGCGCGCTCAATTGCCGCATCGCCGTTGGGCGCTGGCACCTCACCGTGCAACGGGATGCTCATGCCAGGATTGGTGCCGTAGGTGACCATTGGTTCGATCTCGGCCGCGGGCATCGAAACCTCGCGGTCGAATACCGCGTCGGCGTCGCTGTGGAGCTCCCGCCATCGCGCCACGGTTGCGTCCCAGTCGTCGGCGCTCGGCGCGTGAGGGCGGCCGGCGAGGTACTCGAACGTGGTCTCGTCGGGAGCGATCAAGCCGGCACGGGCACCAGCTTCGATGGACATGTTGCAGACCGTCATGCGACCCTCCATCGATAGCCTGCGCACTGCATCGCCGACGTACTCGATCACGTGCTCGGTCGCCCCGCCGACGCCGATCTGTTGGATCAGCGCCAGCACCAGATCCTTGGCCGTTACTCCCTTTTGCAGGCTCCCTTCGACCCGCACGCGCATGGTCTTCGACTTGCGTTGCAGTAGGCATTGCGTGGCTAGCACATGGGCTACCTGGCTAGTGCCGATACCGAACGCCAGAGCGCCGAAAGCACCGTGGGTGCTGGTGTGGCTATCGCCACAAACGATGGTCATACCGGGCTGCGTGAGCCCCAGTTCCGGGCCTATGACGTGAACGATGCCCTGCTCCGGGGCACCGAGCTCATACAGCCGGATCTGGTGCTCGCCACAGTTGCTCGCCAGGCACTCGACCTGGATCCGCGCCTGGTCCGTTACATAGAGGAAATCGCCTGCATCGTCGCGCCGCGTGGGGGTGGAATGATCCATCGTGGCGACGGTCAGATCCGGTCGGCGCACCGCAAGGCCGTCGGAGCGCAGACGGTCGAACGCCTGCGGCGAGGTGACCTCGTGGATCAAGTGAAGGTCGACGTAGAGCACCGCGGGCGTATCGGTGGATTCGGGTCGTACGAGGTGCGCGTCCCACAGCTTGTCGTACAGCGTCGACGGCATGGTGTCAGCGCGCGTCGGCATGTTTGCGTGAGCGCCGCGGCTCCGCGACCTCTTTGGGCGTCGGTGTGGCCAACTGCGGCACCTCGTCGGCAAGGACCTGGTTGACCAGGCTCATGTAGGCGTCTGCACTGGCCTCGATGACGTCGGTGCTCACCGCACGGGCACGATATAGGCGACCGTCGCGCATGGTCTCGATCGTGACCTCGCCCTGGGCGTCCTTTCCCCGGGTGACGCTCTGAACGTTGTAGTCGTGCAGCTCGACACGCACCCCAGTAGCGCGGTCCATCGCCTTGAAAAGTGAATCCACCGGCCCGTCGCCGCACGCTGCTTCCTGCCGCTCCTCGCCGTCTCGGTGCTCGATTCTGACTTCCGCCACGTGCTGAATGCCCTTGCCGGCGATGGTCTGGAAGCCGACGATGCTCCAGACTTGCGGCGTATCCTGTAGGCAGTCGTCGATCAGCGCCCGAATGTCGGCGTCGTACACGGTGCGCTTCACGTCGGCCAGCTTCTTGAACTCGGCGAACACCTCCACGAGCTGATCCTCGTCGAGCTCGAAACCCATCTTCTCGACGTGACTGCGGAAGGCGTGGCGACCGCTGTGCTTGCCCAGCACGAGGTTGCTCGCACCTACCCCAACATCCTCGGGGCGCATGATCTCGTAGGTCGAGTGGTGCATCAGCATGCCGTGCTGGTGGATGCCGGCTTCATGAGCGAACGCGTTATCGCCCACGATCGCCTTGTTACGCTGCACCGCCAGGCCGGTAATATTCGAGAGCAGCTGACTCGTGGGGTACAGTTTGGTGGCGTCGATGGCAGTATCGAGCTCAAAGAAGTCGCTGCGCGTGCGGAGCGCCATCACGACCTCCTCTAGCGAGCAATTGCCAGCCCGCTCGCCGATACCGTTGATGGTGCATTCCACCTGCCGGGCGCCGGCGCTGAGCGCCGCGACCGTGTTGGCTACCGCGAGCCCGAGATCGTCGTGGCAATGAACGCTCAACACCGCGTCGGCGAGCTCCTCGACCCGCTCTCGCAACCCAGCAATGCGTTCAGCGAACTCGCTCGGTACCGCGTAGCCGACGGTGTCAGGGATATTGATCGTCGTAGCGCCGGCCTGAAGCGCGCAGCGTACGACCTCATCGAGAAAGTCGGGCTCGGTTCGTGAGGCGTCCTCGGGAGAAAATTCTACGTCGTCGCAAAGGCTCCGGGCGAGCTCAACCGATTCCGCCGTGCGCCGCAGGATCTCTTCCTTGGCCATCTTGAGCTTGTGCTCTCGGTGGATCGCGCTGGTGGCCAAGAAGACGTGCAATCGAGGACGGCCCGACTCTTTCACCGCCTCCCAGGCGCGTTCGATGTCCTTGCTGTTACAGCGTGCGAGCCCGGCGATTATCGGTCCGTCGATGTTGCGCGCCACGGCGCGCACTGCTTCGAAGTCGCCCGGCGAGGCGATCGGGAAACCCGCCTCGATGATGTCGACACCGAGGTCGGCCAGCGCCTCCGCCATGCGCAGCTTTTCGGGGATATTCATGCTCGCGCCGGGAGACTGCTCTCCGTCGCGCAGCGTTGTGTCGAAGATCAGAACGCGACCGCTCATGGTGTTTCCTCACATCGGAGGTCGACTATTTCGGGGTATGAGATCGAGATCATTTGGGCACAAGAAAAGCCCCGCCCTGACTCAGGGACGGGGCGTCGATCGTACGCTGGCTAAGTGGATCGAGCGCCCCTCCCCAGAAGGAGGAGCGGGCTAAGAGCGAGAGCATCCCGGCTGTTGCCGTGGCTCGGAAACATGTCGTGCATGGCTTCGATCCGCCAGTTGTCATGCCGGTGGGCGCTGCGTCAGGGTCGGCGCTCGCGCGGCAGTCTGTCAGGCTGCGAAGTATGGTGTGCGGCGGGTGGTTGAGTCAACACGCCGCCATCCCACGTTCGCCGGCCGACCGATCCGGATGCTGGACAGAGCGATCCCGCCATCACTCGACGGTAGCTTCATCTGCGTCGTCGTCGGGAGCCTTGGGGGCTGAGAACAGACCGGCCGCCAGCCGCTGGAAGCCCTCCACGGTAAGCGACTGGGCGCCATCGCTGAGAGCCTCGTCGGGTCGCGGATGCATCTCCACCATCACGCCTTGCGCTCCCGCCGCCAGCGCTGCCCGCGCCAAAGGTGCCACCCAGCGGCGCACACCAGCAGCGTGCGACGGGTCAACGATTACCGGTAGGTGGGTGCGCTCACGTACCACCGGGATTGCCGTGAGGTCGAGCGTCCCGCGGGTCGCCGTCTCGAAAGTGCGGATGCCACGCTCGCACAGGATCACATCCTGGTTGCCCTGCGCCAGGATGTACTCGGCGGCGGCGATCCACTCGTCGATCGACGACATCATGCCGCGCTTCAGCAAGACCGGACGCTGCGTCAGCCCGACCTCGCGCAGTAGTGCGAAGTTCTGCATGTTGCGAGCTCCGACTTGCAGCACGTCGGCATGCTCCGCGACGCGCTGGACGTCGGACGTGTGGAGCACCTCGGTGACGATCGGAAGACCGTACTCCCGTCCTGCCTCCACGAGTAGATCAAGGCCGTCGTAGCCGAGCCCCTGGAAGGAGTACGGGGATGTGCGAGGCTTGAAGCAGCCGCCGCGGAGCATCGCCCCGCCGGCCTGGCGTACGGCTGCGGCGCAGGCGTGGATCTGCTCGCGGGATTCGACTGAGCAGGGACCCCCGATCAGTATCGGCTCCGGGCCGCCGACCGCCACGTCGCCGATTCGCACCACGGTGTCTTCGGCGCGCGTCGATCTGGAAGCGAGCCTGTAGGGCTTTTTCTCCAGCTGCGCTATGAGCATCGCTTGCTCGTCGTCGACCGATGGTTCGACCGCTGTTTCAATAACCGGTTTGGCAGTTATGGGTACGTTGAGCTTGGTACTTTCCGTCAGGGCGGCATGCGTAGGGTACGAGCCGAGTACCTTCAGGAAACGCGTTCGTGCCGCCACCGCGGTGAGCGCGCTCTGCACGTTGTCGTCAGCGACGTTGCCCTCGAAGTCCAAGTAAAAGAGGTACTCCCACGGCGCCCGTCGCCGTGGCCTCGACTCGAGTTTGGTGAGGTTGAGGTCATGATCGGCAAGCACCTGCAAGCACGCCGCAAGCGCGCCGTGCTCGTGTCGTGTGGCCAGCATCAGCGATGTCTTGCACGGGATGCGCGGATCGCACTTCAGCGGCTCGCGTGCCACCACCAGGAAACGCGTGTAGTTCTCGGCCACGTTGGCGAGGTCGCGGCGGATCACCGTCAGCCCGTGCAGTCGCGCCGCCTCCTCGCTTGCGATCGCCGCCTGCGACAGATCGCGCTCCCGAACGATGCGCTCGACCGCCATCGCGGTGTCGGTGTACGACTCCGCCTGACACCTCGGCAACGAGTCGATGAACTCACTGCACTGGGCCAGCGCCTGCGGGTGCGAAACGATACGGCGAATGCTCTCGATGGGTACCGATTCGATCGCTACGAGGCAGTGCTCTATACGTAGGACCTCTTCTCCCACCGCCGACAGTATTGAGCTCCCAAGCAGATCATAGGCTTCGTTGACCGAGCCCGCGGTGCTGTTTTCGACCGGCAAGATGGCGTAGCGGGCGCGCCCTTCTTGCACCGCTTGCAGCGTTTCCCGGAAAGAGGGGAAACCGATGAACTGGACCTCGCCCGGTCGTTCTGCGAAGTAGCGCTTGCCGGCGATCTGACTGTAGGCACCGGCGCTACCCTGGTAGCTAACATACAGCGTCTCGCCGCGCGTTTCCGGGTCCGACAGCTCGACGAGATGTGATGTCTGGTGGCGCACCGACTGCTCCAGAATGCGGTGGAATATGGCCGTGACGTATCCGGGGTCGAGCCCCTGCCGGGCGCCCTCCTCGGTGAGCGCGCCCAACAGGAGCCGTTCACGTTCGGGGTCGCGAGGTGATGCCCCGGTGGCTGCCTTGGACGCAGCAGCCTCGGCGACCATCCGTTGGCGCTCGGCGAGCGCGCTCACCAGACGCCGGTCGATCTTGTCGAGCTCGCCTCGTATGCGTTCCAGGTCGGTTCCCATCTGGTTGCTCCTCGTTGCGGCTTTCAGGCCACAAAAAAACCCGCCGGGCTGCCCCGGCGGGTCGCGGCCGAGGATCGTTTTCGGCTACACGACCCGCAGGCTCCCGCGGGTAAACAAAAAGAACGCGCAGTCCTGAGTCAGCACGGCCGCGCTGACCGCTGTGCGGGTCGCGCGAGCATCGCGTGATTGTCTGGAGGCGTCGTTGAACATGGCCTGACGATCCGCCATTGCGCCGGTCGCTGTCAAGGCCCCCGCCCTTCGGCCTCGAACCGAAGCTGCCAGGGCTGGTCAACGCGGCCGACTTGCACCGCTCCCTGACGTTCTCCAACATCTGGACATGGGCGATTCGAGTCTCGGCGGGAACCTTGCGGCCATCTGGATCAAGAGGTCCCAGCGCGGTCCGATGGACGCCGGCGAGACGGTGCCGTGTCGCTTGATGGACGAGGTGCCGTGATCCGGGCTGCCGTCTTCGATCTGGATGGCCTGTTGATCGACTCCGAGCCCTTCTGGCAGCAAGCCGAGGCCGAGGGCTTTGGCGCCGCCGGCCTGAGCCTGTCGCCAAGCGATCTGCGCCAGACGGTTGGCCGGCGTATCGACGAGGTGGTGGCCTATTGGCTCGAGCGGCGCCCGTGGGACGTCGAACGCCATCCTCCAGAGAGCGTGCAGGGCAGCATCGTCGAGCGCGTCATCGACCTCATCGAAACGCGTGGCGAGCCGATGCCTGGCGTGCTGTCGGCGGTGAGCCTCTTCGAAAGCCTCGATCTGCTTCTTGCCGTGGCCTCGTCGTCCTCCAGGCGCATTATCGAGGCCGTATTGGGCCGTTTACGAATGAATGATCGGTTCGCGGTAGTGCACTCGGCGGAGCTCGAGTCACGCGGCAAGCCCGACCCTGCCGTGTTCCTCACCGCGGCTCGCAAGCTCGGCGTCTCGCCAGGGGAGTGCGTGGCGCTGGAGGACTCGATAATAGGCCTGCGCGCCGCTCGCGCTGCCGGCATGCGCTGCATCATGGTGCCCGATCCACGCCTTCGCGATGATCCGGCGCTCGGACAAGCCGACCTGGTGCTCGATACGCTGGCCCAGCTCGACGCCGAAATGCTACGCCGCGCCGTCGACGTCTAGCAGGCCGTGGTGGAAGTGTGGCGGGCCTGGCGACAGGGTCTTGCGAGGAGGAGGCAAGGAGAGAGGAGGAGGCGATGGCTACCCCATCGTTGACGAGGAACGACGCAGCATAGGCGCGCAACCCCCTATCGCCCGGAGGGTTACGGCGATTTGGGGTCATCTGCGACGTTGGCCCTTCTGGACGATGGCTGGAGCATTGCCGGCGTCAGGCCGCCTTCCATCTGACCCCAACTCGCCGCAACCAGGCCCGCTACACTTCCACCACGGCCTGCTCTAGCAGATCTTCAGCACCCCGCTGCCGGGTCGCGCTGCCGTCTGCGCTCGCTTCATTGATTCAACAGTCTGGCAACGGCAGGGAGGACGTGTCGACGCTACTTCCGCAAGGCCGATCACGGGATTGCGTCAGCTACTACTTCCGCGCCGCCACACGTACTCGTATGATCGCCGGAGCGAGGGGGTGAGCATGCGCTTCGAGCTCCAGGCCGGTCGGTGGATACGACCTGTGCTCGAGGAGCCTGACCGGTTCGTCGAAGAGATCAGCCGGCGCGTTTCGTCGTGATCAGCCGCGGGCAGAGCAACAAGAAGACAGGTCGTGGCGGTGTGATCTCCCTACTGCTGCTCGCCCTGCCCTTCGCAGGCGCCGGGACGTTCGTCGGTTACCTGGCGGGTGCCAGCGTCTCGAGCTGGATCAGAGCGCAGTCGTGGGAGATGGTCCCGGCCCGCATCCTGAGCGCCAACCTCGAGGTGAGCCATGACAGCGACACCACGACGTATCGTGTCGAGGCCGTCTACGAATACGCCTATCGGGGGGAGCTGCACACCTCGGACGTCGTTCGCTTCGGCTTCGGATCTGACAACGTCGGCTCGTTCCATCAGGACAAGCACGCTGAGCTGCAGCCCTATGTGGGCTCGGATCGTCGATTCCGTTGCTTTGTCAACCCGGACGATCCGACCGAGGCCGTCCTCTATCGCGAGATGCGCTGGGGCATGCTCGGGCTCATGGTCATCTTCGCGCTGGTCTTCAGCCTGGTCGGCTACGGCCTCATGTTTGCGGCCGTCTACGGCAGTCGTCTTGTTGCGGTGGTCGACAAGCTCAAGAAGGGTAACCCGGCCGAGCCGTGGCGTTGGGAGCATGAATGGACCACCGGTCGCGTATCGTCGGGCGCCAAGGGGACCGTGATCGGTGCTGCCATCTTCGCGACTCTCTGGAACCTGATATCAGCGCCCGCTCTTTTCTTCGTTCCGACCGAAGTTGCCGACGGCAACCGTCTGGCATTGATCGCCCTCATCTTTCCTGTCATTGGTCTCCTGCTGGTGGGGTGGACGGTGCGGGCGTTCTTGCGTTGGCGCAAGTTCGGCAGCGCTACCTTCGAGCTGGCCACCAACCCGGGTGTGCTGGGCGGCTACCTCGAGGGGCTGATTCACACCAACATCCGCGGCAATTTGGATGAGGGCTTCGAAGTGACGTTGACCTGCACCCGCACGGTCAGCACCGGCAGCGGCGACAACCGCAGCACCCGCGACGATGTCCTGTGGCAGGACGCCGCCTTCGTGCGGCGCGGCGCCCTCGGTCTGGGGCCCGAGGGAATCACGGTTCCGGTGCGCTTCGCCATTCCCTTCGGCGCCGCTCCGGCCAGCGATCCCGGCGGCTACCAGCCGATCCACTGGACGCTGGCGGCCGAGGCCGAGATGACCGGGATGGACTTCGCCGCCGAGTTCAAGGTACCGGTATTCAAGACCGACGACAGCGATCCCGATCTGGAGATCGAGTCGGCCGAGGCCGATCGAACGAGCCCACACGACTGGGCCGCCGAGCTCGCCGCGATGGGGATCGAGGAGGTTACCGGGGCTGGCGGGCGTCGTTACGTCTTCCGACGCGCCCGGCACAAGGGAGTTGCCGCCGGCGTGACGGCTTTTACGGCGGTCTGGTGCGGCTTCATCTGGATGATGGTCTCGCTCGGAGCGCCGCTGGTGTTCCCGATCATGTTCGGCCTCTTCGCGGCGATCATGCTCTGGTTCCTGCTCGAACTGTGGGTCGCCGAGATCAGTGTCGAGGTTGGCAACGGAACACTCGCGTTCACCAAGCGGCTGCTCGGGCCCGGCCGCTCCAGGTCCTTCACGCGCGACCAGATCACCGCCCTGCGACCCACCCCCGGCATGCAGGCCAACAACAAGCTCTACTACCGCATCGAGCTCGCGACGCGCACCGACGACGAGCACATCATCGCCACTCAACTCGACAGCCAACGTCTCGCCCGCCGCCTGATCGGCGAGATGCAGGAGGCGCTCCGAGCTTGAGCCGGAGCCTGCGTCAGCCGGCCGCCGCCTGGTAGGCGCTGGCGATCGCCGCCAGCGCCAGGATGTAGAAGAGGAACATGAGCCCGAGGAAGGTATTGGTCTTGCCGTCGGCGCCCTCGAACTCCTTCCAGACGAAGATTCCCCACGCCGCCGCGACCATCGGCGCAGCCTGACCGATCGCGTACGCGATGGCTACGCCGACGAGGCTCGCGGAGACGAAGTTGAAGACCGCGCCGGTGCCCCATACGATGCCGCCCAGGAGCCCGAACGCATGGTTCGCCGGTGGCGCGGAAAAAAAGCCGGAGAAGTCGACGGGCGCACCCACGAGCGGGTTCTTCATGAAGTAGACGTTGAAGACGAAACTGCTCAGCAGCGCTGCCAGCGTGAAGAACACGGCGATGCTGTAGGGCGTCAGCGGATGCCCCGCGGTGAGCGCCCGGGTCACGAACGGGGCGAACAAGCCCATCAGCAGTCCGGAGATCACACACACCACCAGGCTTTTCCTCGACACCGCTTCGCTTGCCGACGACAGGCGCGCATAGGCCTTGCCGTCGAAGAACACGGCACCGAGCGCCAGGGCGACGCCGAGACCGAGAATCATTGGGTTCCCGACCGGCTGCAGCGCGTAGCTGAGCACGACGCCGACCACCAGCGCGATGCCGATGGCCACCGGCAGCGCGACGGCGAGGCCGGCCATCTCGATGCCGGCGACGAGGAGGAGGTTGGCGATGTTGAAGATCGTCCCGCCCAGCATGGCGTAGGCGATGTTGCTTGAGTCGGCGGACGCGACGTTCTCGAGAAAGCCCTCTCCGGCGCCACCCGTGGAGCCCAGCGTGAAGGCGTAGACGAGCGACGCGAGAAAGATGCCGAGGGCGAAGTCCCAGTAGTAGTGCTCGAACCGATAGTTCTTGGTGAGCTTGATCGTATTGGCCCACGACCCCCAGCAGATGGTGCTCACGATCATCATCAGCATCGCCATACCGAACGTTTCCGCGACGAACATGTGCCCTCCTTCTACCAGGCTGCGGTCGCCGCTCACCGAGCGTCGACAGCGAGAATTGCGCGGAGTCTAGCCAACCTCGCCAACAGGCGCCATGTTGAGGGCCGCCACGCATGACGCAGTTGACGCCGGCGGGATAGGGCTGGGAGGGCGCGCTCCCGCCGGTACCCTGAGCAGATAAACTCGCCATTGCTTTGGCCACCGAGGTGCGGTGCTGCGAAACTCGAAGCTCGGCGCGCTTGTCGGCGTGACCGACCGGCGCCGCGACCCGAGAGCGATCGGTCGCGCGATCAACTTTCCGTCGTCGGCTAGGCGGCGACTCGAACCGAGGACAATCATGCGTAGGATCAGCCCTCTCGTCACCATGGCAACCCTCCTCGCGTTGGCGATGCCCGCCGCCGGATCTGCCGGGCAGGCGTCGCCCGCCGGGGCGCAGCAATACCTGGCGCCGCCAGAGGAGCGCAGCACGGATCGCATCGTCCTGCCGCCCTGGTTGCACGGTGTGCCCGTCGACCCCATTACCGGCTACCCGTACGGGTACGTGGTATTCGGCCAGGAAGACGAGGAAGGCGACGACGACGAAGAGTCGCAGGACGACTGGGACAAGAAGGACCTGCCACTCGAACCGACACGCACTGTGGCATTCACCGCCACGGAGGGCTCCTGGCTATCTCTGGACGGCAGCCCCGCCGGGTCGACGGTGCTCTTCGACTTGCTCGGTGACCTCTACACCGTTCCGATGACCGGCGGAGAGGCGGTGCGAGTCACCGAAGGGATGAGCTTCGACAGCATGCCGAGCTATAGCCCCGACGGCACCGAGGTGCTGTTCGTCTCGGATCGTAGCGGCTCGGAGAACCTGTGGGTGTTGAAGCTCGATGAGGACGACGAGGACGAGCGCTTTCGCCAGGTGACCAAGGACAAGAGCAGCAACTTCGCGTCGTCCGAATGGACTCCCGACGGGAAGTACATCGTTGCCGCCAAGGCGGGGGCGGGTGTTCGTGCCCAGAAACTCTTTCTGATCCACGCCGAGAAGGGCGGCGACGGTATCCAGATCGGAGAAGCGAGCAGCTCCATACGCCAGATGGGCCCCGCGTTCGGCGACGACGATCGTTGGATCTGGTTTGCCACGCGCACCGGAGCCTGGCAGTACAACGCGATCTTTCCGCAGTACCAGCTCGCGGTCTACGACCGTCAGACCGGTGAGGTAAGCCAACGTAGCTCACGATATGGCTCAGCATTCCGGCCGACGCTCTCGCCAGACGGAAGGTGGCTGGCCTACGGAACCAGACACGAGGACCAGACCGGACTGCGGCTGCGAGATCTCGCCACCGGCGATGAAAGCTGGTTAGCGTATCCGGTGCAGCGCGACGACCAGGAGTCCGTCGCATCGCGCGACGTGCTTCCCGGAATGTCGTTCACGCCCGACTCCGCGGCGCTGGTGGCGTCGTATGGGGGCAAGATCTGGCGTATCCCGATCGATGGTTCCGCCGCGGTGGAGATTACGTTTACCGCCGAGGTGGAGCTCGAGGCGGGACCGAAGCTCGACTTCGACTACCCGGTCGATGATCGTCCCGAGTTCGAGGTGCGCCAGATACGCGATGCGGTGCCCTCTCCCGATGGCCGCCAGCTCGCGTTCACCGCTCTCGACCGTCTCTACGTGATGGATTGGCCGGACGGTGAGCCGCGACGATTGACCGAGTCGGACAACGTCGAAGCCATGCCCGCCTGGTCACCCGACGGCGCCACGCTGGCGTTCGTGACCTGGGACCAGACCGACGGAGGGCATATTTGGGCGATCTCCGCCGCTGGTGGTACGGCGCGCCGGCTGACGAGAATGAACGGCACCTACACGCAGGTGCCGTGGGCGCCGGACGGCGAGCGCATCGTCGCCGTCCGGGGACCGGCGCGTGACTATCAGGAGGCCACCGGTCCGTCCTTCGGCGGGGGTGCGAGGGCCGATCTGGTATGGATTCCGGCTGGCGGCGGTGACTGGACGCGAATCGCCTCAATGAGCGGCCGTACCGCTCCACACTTCGGTGCCGATGCCGATCGCGTCTATCTGTATGCGGGTCGCGCCGGCCTGGTCTCGCTTCGTTGGGACGGCACCGATCTGAAGGAGCATCTCAAGGTCACCGGCCCGCCGATCCCGGGGGCGGAAGGGCCGCCGCCGCCTGCCAGATGGGTGAAGATCGCGCCCACCGGCGACAAGGCGCTGGCACGCGTTGGTATGGACCTCTATGCCATCGAGGCCATTCCACTGGTTGGCGCCGAGGCGCCATCGATCTCGATGGCGAACATCTCCGACGCACCGGTTCCGGTGCGCAAGCTCACCGATATCGGCGGCGAATTTCCGGCGTGGAGTGCCGACGGCAATACTGTGCACTGGTCGATCGGCAACGCCCATGTGACCTACGACCTCGAGGAAGCCGAGCGTGTCGACGAGGAGCTCGAGGCCGAGAAGAAGCGCAAGGCGAAAGAGGAGAAGGAGAAGGCCGCCGCTGAGAAGGAGGCCGGCGAAGAGGGCGCAGACGTTGCCGAGGGCGACGAAGACGAAGCCGGGGAGGATGACGACGGCGCTGGCGAGGACGACGAAGACGAGGGTTATGAGCCGTTCGAGAAGCGCGTCGTGGTCATGGCGTCGCGAGATCTTTCAACCAGCACCGTAGTGCTACGGCGCGCGCGCGTCATCACCATGAACGGCGACGAGGTGATCGACAACGCCGATATCGTGATCGAGGGCAACCGCATCAAGGCGGTCGGGCGGCGCGGCCGCGTGCAGATCCCGGATGGCGCCGAGCGCATCGATCTGCGCGGCAAGACCATCGTGCCGGGCTTCGTCGATACACATGCCCACATGTGGCCGAACTGGGGTCTGCACAAGCAACAGGTGTGGATGTACCTCGCTAACCTGGCGTACGGGGTGACCACCACACGTGACCCGCAGACCGCCACCACCGATGTGCTGACATACTCCGACAAGGTCGAGACTGGAGAGCTCATTGGCCCGCGCGTGTACTCGACTGGGCCAGGGGTGTTCTCGGGCGAACGCTGGCGCGACGCCGACCACGCCCGCGACGTGCTCAAGCGTTACTCCGAGTATTACCAGACCAACACCATCAAGATGTACATGTCGGGCAGCCGCCAGACCCGGCAGTGGATCATCAATGCTGCCCGTGAGCAGGAGCTCATGCCGACGACCGAAGGTGGGCTCGACCTCGAGTACAACCTGACGATGGCGATCGACGGGTACCCGGGGCAGGAGCACTCGCTGCCGATCTATCCTCTGTACGAGGACGTCGTGCAGCTGTTCGCGCAAACCGGGATCACATACTCGCCAACCCTGATCGTTAGCTACGGTGGGCCGTTTGGCGAGAACTACTTTTACACTAACGAGAATCCGTACAACGATCCAAAGATCCAGCGCTTCTATCCCTATTCGGTATTGGCGTCCAAAGCGCGACGGCGAGGTACCGGGGGTGGCGGGAGCCCGGGCCCGGGCGGCTGGTTCATGGACGAGGAATACGCCTTCGAGGGCCACGCTGAGGTGCTCAGGCGCATCGTCGAGGCCGGTGGTCGTGGCGGTGTCGGCAGCCATGGCCAGTTCGACGGCCTCGGATACCACTGGGAGCTGTGGATGATCGCCTCTGGCGGTATGTCGAACCACGACGCGCTTCGGGTGGCGACGATCCACGGCGCGGAGGGTATCGGCGTTGAGAACGACCTGGGCTCGATCGAGCCGGGAAAGATCGCCGACCTGATCGTGCTCGATGCCGATCCGTTGCAGAACATTCGCAACACGAGCCGCATCCACCGGGTGATGAAGGACGGCCGCTTGTACGGACGGCGCCACCCTCGCCGAGATCTACCCGCGCCAGCGGGAGGTGCAAGGGATGTACTGGTCGGATAGCTATAGTCCCTCTTCGCCTGCGGGGATACGCTAGCAGGCCGTGGTGAAA
Source organism: Acidobacteriota bacterium (assembly GCA_963666055.2). Lineage (GTDB taxonomy): Bacteria > Acidobacteriota > UBA890 > UBA890 > WLXD01 > DASCOT01. The sequence continues at coordinate 62,024 of CAXWPH010000002.1, forward strand.
GTGTGGTGGGTCTGGTTACGGCGAGTTGGGGCCGGATACAAGGCGGCCTGACACAGGCGATGCCCTAGCCATCGTCGAAGAAGGCCAACGCTGCAGATGGCCCCAAAATCGCGCAACCCTTCGGGCGACAGGGGGTTGCGCGCGTATGCTGCGTCGTTCCTCGTCAACGATGGGGTAACCATCGCCTTCTCCTCTCTCCTTGCCTCCACTTCGCAAGACCCTGTCGCCAGACCCACCACACTTTCACCACGGCCTGCTAGGAAGCCGCCAGAGTTTTCCGGTCGTTCGGCGGTGGCGACGCCTCCTCCAGCGCGACTCTTGGGTGAGCCAGGCCCAAACTCCGTAGATGATCTGGATGAGCAAGAACGGGTAGAAGGCGGCGAAGAACGCGAATTTCCCCAGCGTCCCGCAGAAGATCTTCAGGACGGGACTCACCAGAGGGTGGGTGGGCTCTTCCGGCTGGCGCACCAGCAGCCACTCCAGCAAGCCCACAGAAATCAAGAATAGACCGATCCCGCCGACTGCCAAATATCGGGTTCTCGGAGGTAACGTGACTCCCTGAAACTCGTCCTTGCTTCACTTGTCGTTGACACTAGGCGCCTGATAGCTCAAGCTATCAGTGAACAGAGAGGAGAGGCGCCATGGCCACGGCGACCGTACGAATACCGGCGGAAAAGCGAGACATCCTGAGGATCATCGCCAGCATCGAGAAGACCGAGATGAAGGAGATCCTCTCCGAGCTCATCGACGAGTACATCGAGCGGCACCAGGAAACGCTGGACCTTCTCTCGAAGCCGGGGTGGGTCGACATCATCACTCGCGGCAAGCGAGAAGTGGAGACCGGCGTCAAGGGAAAGTCTCTCGATGAGCTGGCGGATTGAGATCAAGCCATCCGCCGAAAAGCAGTACCTCAGGCTGGACGCGGTCACTCGTCGGCGGATCAAGGAAACACTGCGCGATCTCGAAGACACCGAGAAGCCACTGCAACACCCGCGCGTACGACCCCTGACCGGGAAGCTGAAGGGGGACTGGAGAGTGAGGGTCGGGGGCTGGCGCCTTCTCATGACTCCCGATCGCGAGTCCGAAGTGCTCTACATCTACGCCATTCTTCCCCGCGGCGACGCCTATTGATCTCCTGAGACACGATGGGCGCTGACCCATGAAACGATGAACCGAACGATGCACATCCACCGCGAGACACTCGAGCGGTCCACGCAGCCCGACACCGACATCCACGACCTCACCGAAGAGGTCCGGGCTGTAATCGAGCGCTCGGGGGTGATGGACGGCCAGGTGCTGGTGTTCACACCCGGCTCCACGGCCGGAGTCACCGTGATCGAATTCGAGAGCGGGGCGGTGGCCGATCTCGAGAGGGCGATCGACCGGCTCGCGCCCACCGGCGAGCACTACAAGCACGACGCCCGTTGGGGAGATGGCAATGGCTATTCGCATGTGCGGGCGGCACTGCTCGGGCCGTCTGTCACGGCACCGATCGTGGACGGCCAGCCCGTTCTCGGCACCTGGCAGCAGATCATCCTGTGCGACTTCGACAACCGGCCACGGAGTCGGAAGATCGTCGTGCAGGTGACGGGAGTAGTGGCGTAAGGGGCTCTGGATTCAGCGCCACAGTCAAGTTTTAGCGCTTGGCGAAGTCGATCATCCGCTCGATGGCCACGAGCGGGATTGACGCCCGTAGGCGGCTGGCGGCCGCCAGCTGGCCGTCGTCGAACCAGTCGGGGTTGAAGCGTGAACCGAAGGCAATGAGCCCAGCGAAGCGCTCGTGGTGCCTTTCGCTTAAGTGCGCGCCGGAGAAGTATGCCGAGCAGGAAACTCTCAATCACAGCTACATATTGTCATGAAAGCTGATAATGATTATTTAATTCTTTTTCAGATCAACTATTGACTTATCTATGGTCTATTGACTATTTCTAATCAAAAGAAACTACTAATAACGTTTACTACGATACAAGATGATCATCCAGCCACGAGCAGATCCGATCCGATCGATTCCCAGAGCCGCGCCCCGGCGCGTCCGGGTCGACAACCTGCGCTTGACGCAGTCGTTCGTCAACACGCTGTCGGCCGCGTACACCGGCCTGTGGATCTTCGAGCGCTCGTTGTGCCGGCTCGAGCCCGAAGTCGACCGCACCGACGAGCTCGCACAGGCGGAACACGCCATGCAACGCATCCAAAGGTGGGAGCGCGAGACGTTGCAGGGCGAAACGCTCTCCGAGCGCCCTCTCCTGAGCGATGACGCGTCGCGCGCCTGGCGACTCCTGCATGTAGCCGAGGGGCGGATACGTTCGCTCATCGGCGAGCTGATCCAATCAAGCGACCTGAGGGTGCTAGCGGATGATCCGTTTGCGCGCAGCGTACGTATTGCGACGCACTGCGAGGCGGCCTACGCGAGCGAGGCGAGTGCCCTCGGCATGCTTCGATGGACCGAGGTCCACGCTCCGCTCGAGGCGGGTCGGTGGCGTCACCGTCTACTCACGTACCACAGGCAGGTCGAGGAGGCGGATGCGCTTCTGGAGCGTTTCAGCGATCGGAAGATCGAGCCGGACGATCGCGACCTGGCGTGCTTGCTCGATTCATCGCTGTTGCTGCCTGCCGATCTTGCCGAGCGCGTGGTCGACATCTGTCACGTATTCAGCCTCTACACGGGGGTGTTCGAGTATGCCGATGTCGGCATCCCCGAAGCACAAAACGTCAGCTGGGAGACCGCCGGGTTCGGGCCGTACGCTGCCGGCCGCTGGTTTGCTGCCGGTCTCAACGCCCGTCACGCCATCGATTGGATGAAGGTTGGCGCCGAGGATCCGCTCGTGGCGGCCGGCTTCATGTGGCGTGGGTTTACGCCGCAGGAGGCTCAGCCCTGGTTGTCGGCATACATCGGCGGCCGCATCGCTGCCTCCTGGGCGTCCAATGGCTCCGACCCGCAGGAGGCACGTGAGTGGATTTCCCTGGGTGTTCGCGACCCTGCCGAGGTGGCACATTGGAACGGCGCGAGCCGCCTGATGTAGGTCTGCTGTAGGATTCGTCAGCGATTCCGCAGCGATCAGCGTACCGAGCCGGCCGCCTGTCGCCAGGCTCGCAGGGAGGCTTCACCATGGCGGAAGACACCGCATTCGAGGGCGGTTGTTTCTGCGGTGCCGTTCGTTACCGAGCCCACCGACCTATCGACGTGGCCATCTGTCATTGTCGCGATTGCCAGCATGTCAGCGGCGCGCCAATGCTTGCCTGGGTCGAGATCGACAAGGGCGATCTCGAGTGGACCGACGGCACGCCAAGCTACTATCACCACACCTCGGATTGGCCCACACCTGTACGGCGCGCCTTCTGCAACCAGTGCGGTACTTCGTTGACCTACGAACGCGAGGGGTCGGCCGAGCTCGACGTGACCGTGGCGAGCATGGACGCGCCGGAGTCCGTTCGACCGACTCACCATGTCTATGCCAGCAGCCAGATGCCCTGGTTGCATGTCGACGACGACATAATCGGATACCAGCGCCTGCGCACCGATCCCGACGACTAGTCGTCGGGATCGCCCGGTTGGGCTCGGAGGAACATTGTGGTTCGCGTAAAGGTCTGCTGCATCTCGTCTGTCGACGAGGCGCAGGTGGCTATCCGCGCCGGCGCTTCTGCGGTCGGTCTGGTGTCGGCGATGCCCACCGGCCCGGGCGTGATCGACGAATCTGAGGTCACCACCATCGCCGCGACGATTCCGCCGGCACTGGGCTCGTTCTTGCTCACTTCGCTGCAATCGGCGCAGGCGATCATCACGCAGCAGCGGCGCTGTCGTACGAACACCGTGCAGATCGTCGATCGGTTGCTGCGTGGGACCTACGCCGATCTGCGCGCCGGGATGCCTGGGGTCTCGGTCGTTCAGGCGATCCACGTGACCGGCGCGGAATCGATCGGCGAGGCCGACGAGGTTGCCCCGCACGTGGACGCCGTGCTGCTGGATTCCGGCAACCCGGCGCTTGCCGCCAAGCAGCTGGGCGGTACGGGCCGGGTACACGATTGGCGGATCAGTCGCCAGATCCGGGAGCGTCTCGACGTACCGGTGTTTCTTGCTGGCGGTCTGCGGCCCGGCAACGTGGCCGCGGCGATCGAGGCGGTGCGCCCCTACGGGATCGATGTCTGTAGCGGAGTCCGGTCGAACGACCGGCTCGACCCCGCCAAGCTCCAAGCGTTCTTGAGTGCCGCCTTCGCCGCCTGACCCGCCAGGCTCAATCGCCGCAGCGTCGCGTCGACGGCGCCAGCTTGGCCCGCCATGCGGGGTTGAAACGGGCGTGCAGAACCACGTCGAAGCCCTTCCACTGCAAATGGCGCTCGTAGCTCAACCCGAGCTTGCGCATGACGTTTAGCGAGGCGCGGTTCTCGGGGACGGCGATGGCGACCACCCGTTCCAGGCCGATCTTCTGGAAGCCATGGCGCATCGCACAGCTGGCGGCTTCAGTCGCCAGTCCCCGTCCCCAGTAGGGCTCGTCGAGCGCCAGCCGATCTCGACCTCGCCGGAGTCGCCGAGGGGCTGTAGGCCGACGTAGCCGGCGGCTTCGATCTCGTCGAGTGGCTGCAGTGCCCAGAGACAGTAGCCGAGCTCGCGCACGTGTCGCTGCTGTCGGGTGATGAACTCCACCACCCGGGCATCGGTCCAGAATCGTCCGCCGCCAACGTGGCGCACCACGCTGCGTTTGTTGGTAATGGCGCGGAGTCGAACGCTGTCGGCGTTCTGCCAGGGGCGCAGGCGCAGGCGGTCGGTGCTGAGCATGGAACAAGCTTAACCGCGAGCGCCCTTCGCCCGTGCCTCTCGGTGCTGCGGAGGGCGCAGGTGGCGTAGTTGCAGAGGGGCACGTGGCGTATCCTTCCCGCCGGCAGCCGCATGATCCCCGCTCAGTAGACCCACCCCGAGCCGCCAGGAGGCGACCATGGAGCGACCGCGGATGGATCGCCCGCGTCAGGCAAGGGGGACCCCGTTCACACGCCAGGCCGGCCGTTTGCTAAAGGCTGGCCTGCTGATCATCGCCGTGGTGCTAGCGGTCGGCTCGCTGCCGGTGATTCTGCTCTGGTTCTGGACCGACGACCTGGAGCAACCTAAAACTGCTTCAGTGGCCTACGTCGACGAGGAAATGACAATCCTTAGCGGTGGCGTAGAGCTCGCAGCTCGATTGCGCCTCCCGGCATTCGGCGGACCCCATCCGGCACTTGTCGTCGCACATGGATCGGGGCGCGTCACTCGCGATCGGTATGCCGAGATCTCCGAGAACCTGGCGACAAACGGCTACGCGCTACTCACCTACGACAAGCGCGGGGTGGGTGACTCCGGTGGCACCTACGTAGGCGTTAGCCCGGCCAACAGCGATGAAGTGTTCCGCCAACTGTCCGATGACATCATCGCCGGCGTCGAGCTTCTTAAGCGGCGCCCCGACATTCGTGCCGATCGCATCGGTGTATACGGCGTCAGCCAGGGTGGATGGATCGCGCCGCTCACCGCGGCAAGATCGTCCGACGTAATCGTTTATGGTCATCGTCTCTGGCCCCACGGTGACGGTGGGCGAGGAGGTCTACTACAGCGAGCTGAGCGGCGAGCGTGAAGGCGCCGGAGCGGACGCCTCCGACGACCAGTTGTCCGAGCTACTGGCAGCCTACGACGGCCCGCGCGGCTTCGATCCGCTGCTCGCTCTGGAGGCGATCAATGTCCCGGCGCTGTGGCTGCTGGGCGACGCCGACCGCAGCATCCCGATTCCGGAGACGGTGGCCATTCTCGATCGACTCGCGGCGTCGGGGAAGCCATACTCGCGGCGAGTGCTCCCGGGCGTCGGCCACGGCATGCGCGATGTTCGCAGTGGCGAGCGCGCACCGGTGTTCGCCCACATCTTCCCGTGGCTGGTGGCCAACGCCAGCGACCGCTGACCCTTCGATACTGCCCGAGCCTGCCGAGCGGTGCATCTGGCAACGCCGTTCGAGGGTCATTCCGTGCCGCCGGCTCCCCGCCGCGCCCTTCCAACAGGATTTGCACTCGGCCCATTGCACGATAGGCGATACTGAAGGTCAGGCGCCGTCGTAAGCCTATCCAGCTCCGGCGCCGGAGGTCGGTCAATGTCTGCTACACCGCGGCGTATTCCCCAGCTCATGTGGGGCCTTTGGGTGCTCGCCCTGGTCGCCATCGTCGTAGTGCGCTACGTCATCGACGTCGGCGATCGCGGCATGATGAACGGCATCTCCCTCGGGGTTCTGTTCGTTCTCGTCATGCCGCTCACGCTGATCTGGTTCATCTTCTTCTCGGCATGGCCACGTCGGCTCCGCTTCGGGTCTCTCGGTGCCCTGGTAGTGCTTGGTCTGGGGTTCTCGTGGCTGTTCGAGTTTCAGGGCTTTCGCAGCGAGATCGTGCCAATTTTCACCTCGCGGTTTGCCCCCCGCGCCGACCCGGCGCCCGAGCTCGTTGCGCCGGGGATCGTGCCAATCGATCTGATCAACACGACGCCCTACGACTTTCCGGGATTTCTGGGTGCGAACCGCGACCTGCGCGTCGACAACGTGATGCTGGCCACCGATTGGGAAGCGCGGCCGCCGGAGCTGCTGTGGCGACAGCAGATCGGTGCCGGTTGGGCTGGCTTTGCGGTGGTGAACGGCTTCGCCGCTACCCTGGAGGAGCGCGACGGTCGTGAGCTCGTCACGCTGTACGACGCGCGCACCGGCAGACTGCTCTGGGAGCGGCAGCTGGGTGGTGAGTACAACCACGTGCTCGCTGGCCGCGGTCCGCGTAGCACTCCGACGATCGATGAAGGCAACGTGTACGCGCTCGGCGTGTGGGGCAACCTGGTCGCTCTCGATGGCACCACCGGCGACCTGCTCTGGGAGCACGACCTGCTCGCCGAGTACGGCATTTCATTGGCGGAAGAGGTGCAGGCGATCCAGTACGGCCGCTCCAACTCGCCTCTGATCGTGCGCGACATGCTGATCATCGGTGTTGGCGGATCTCGGGCTCGCCGCGTGTCCGTCGCCGCGTACGACAAGCACACCGGCGATGTGATCTGGGAGGCGGGCCAGCGCCAGGTCAGTATGGCGTCGCCGCGGCTTGCTCAGCTCGGCGGCCGTGAGCAGATTCTGCTGGTCAACCAGAACGCCGTGAGCGGCCACGATCCGGATAGCGGTACGGTGCTCTGGGAGTTCGACTGGCCCGGCATCACGCCGGCCGACTCCAATGTGTCGCAGGCGGTGCCAGTTGGATCGAACCGCGTGTTCGTCTCCAAGGGCTACGGCGGCGGCGCCGCGCTTTACCAGCTCGACGCCCGGCCCGACGGGACATTCAATGCCCGCCAGCTCTGGCACCAGCCGCGCGTGCTGCGCACCAAGATCACCAACGTCGCCATGCGCGACGGCTACGTCTACGGTCTGTCCGAGGGCATCCTCGAATGCGTCGATCTAGCCACCGGCGAGCGCGTCTGGAAGGCTGGTCGTTACCACCACGGCCAGATCCTCATGGTGGGCGAGGTGCTGCTCGTTCTCACCGAGGACGGCGAGCTGGTGATGGTCGAAGTCTCGCCTGAGAATCGCAACAATGTCCTTGGCCGTTTCCAGGCGATCAACGGGCATACCTGGAACAACTTCGCCCTCTATGGCGACATCTTGTTGGTGCGCAACGGGCAGGAGGCGGCCGCGTATCGGTTGCCGGTTGCCGGTGGGCTGGAGCTCATCGCCGACTCGCGATGAGCGCAGCCGTGATCGAGGGCGCCAGTCGGGTGAGCTACCGCGACACCTCGATGCTTCACTGACCGACCTGCTCGTGAACCCGGGCTCGCGAAGTTAGTGTCCTGAGTCAGGACATTAGTCGCCCAGCAGTTGGAGCAACAGCTCCCTTCGCAGCGCCTTCGAGTCGGCGGGGCGAAGCAGGAACGGCTCGACGTTTTCGCGCACGAGATTTCAATCGACCGACCGCACTTGGTCCACCGTGACGCGCCGCCAGCTGTCTTCCGAGATCGTCGTGCCTGCATGAACACATAGAACTACGGAACCAGGTCTCGAACTCTGATCTCGCGGCCCCAACGCTCAGCGCCGTCCTGGTCGACGAGGGTGATGGTGAGCACCCGGTCGGTGCGTGGGCCCTCGACGTGGAGCAGGGCGAAGTTGTGATCCTGCAGCAGCGTGCCGTCGATGCGAAGTGTGTTGTTCTCGGTCTCGCCGCGATAGACGCCGGCGGTGAGCGGCGACACGGTGAGGTCGTAAAGCGGGTACAGCCCGGGTCGTTCGAGCATGCTCAGCTCGGTGCGATGGCGATCGCCGGTGAGGAAGAACACGCCAGGAATACGCTCGGCCTCGAGCAGTCGGAGGATGCGTTCGCGCTCTTCGGGGAACGTGGCGAAGGTCTCGAAGCCGTCGTGCGGATTGAGGAACTGGCCGCCGACCGCAACGAACTTCAGGGTCGCGGTGCTAGAGACCAGCGTGTCGATGAGCCATTCGACTTGCGCGTCGCCGAGCATGGTGCGCTTGCCGGTGACCCGGTCGTTGGGGCTGCGGTTGGTACGGTTGTCTAGCAGCACAAAGAGAGTGTCGGCCCACTCGAACACAGTGGTGATGCCCGGAACCCCCGCCACGCCGTGCGACGGATTGGGCCAAAACAGCTCGAATGCCTCGCGTGTAAGGTTGTTGCCCCAATAACTTCGGTCGGAGTTGTCGGGGCCGTAGTCGTGATCGTCCCAGATGGCGTAGTGGTGCGTCGATGCGAGCAGCGGTTGCAGCCCGGGGTAGGCACGCGTATGCGAATAGCGGTGCAGGATGCCCGAGCGCGAGTTCCAGTCGGCCTCCCGCAGGTAGGTATTGTCGCCCAACCACACCATCGCGTCGGCGCGGCGCGCATGCAGGTGCTCGAGGATCTGGAAGTCGCCACCGTACGGCGGCGGCGGCCGGTCGAGCGCCTCCTCGTTGACATAGAAACAGCTCGCCACCGCGATCGTGAACGGCGGCGGATCGTGTCGCCAGTGCCACAGCTCCTGGCTGGTGAAGGTTGTCGGGTAGGGGAGGGCTACGGGAGCGCCGGCGACCAAGACCTCGTAGTCGTAACGCGTGCCCGGCGCCAAGCCTTCTGCGAGTAGCGTTGCCGTGTTGGCCGTCGCGGCAGCAGTATCGACCGTGGCGGTGAGCGCTCGCGCGGCCTCGTCGCCCTGCGGCCAATATGCGATCTGCACGCTCGTCGACTCGATAGTCTGGACCCAGATGGCGACCTCGGTCATCTGCGAGTAGCCGAGCATCGGGCCGGCTCGCAGTGCCGCGCTCTGCGCCCCCGGGCGGGCCTCGGCCGCGGCCGTCACGGTGACCAGCGACACGAGCGCCGTGCCAGCGACGATGGTTTGGCCGGCCAGGGCCAGCCGTTGCCGCCAGCGCTGCAGTCGCGATGCACGGACCTTGGAGCGGTCGACCAGTTTCATTGCTCAACTCCATCGGACGAGAATCGGACGCTGAGCGCTTCTGTCAACTCGTCGACCCGCCGCGACAGCTCGCCGATGGTGTTGGTATACACCGTTTCCCAGAAGGCCAGCTGGTCGGGGTTGTCGGTCTCGATCTCGTAACGCAGGCCTGGGAGCATCCACGACGCGTAGCCGCTGAAGGGGTCTGGCGAAGCGTAGAGCGATCGGTACCAGGGGCGCTCCTGGAGTCCTTCCTCGTGCAGCAGGGTTCGTTCGAGCGATAGCAGCAGGCGGTTGATGGCGCGAAGCTCGACGTCAGGGAAGCGCAACTGAACGACGGCCTTATCGCGTGCCGCGACGTAGCGACTCGACGCCTCAGCCAGTCGCCGCGTCGCCGCCGACAGGTCGTCCAAGCGCACCTCGATGTCGTGCTCAGCGGCGAGCTCGCGCAGGGTGTTCGTGTGCGTCTCGAGGTCTGTGGCATAGCGCTCGACGTCGTAGGGGAGCACATCGGCGTTGGCCAGCCGCAGCGCCAGCACGCCGTCTAGCCGCGCCAGCGTCGGGCCGTAGATGAACTCGTTGTCGCCGAAGCGTTCGTACCAAGCGAAGTTGTCGTAGTTGGAATGGTAGACGCCACCGTCGCCGCCGAACCCGAGGGATCCCGACGGCACCCCGACATGGGCATAGAAGCCGACGTGATCGGAGCCGCCGCCGAGGTCGCCGATGCGCGGTCCGTCCTGTTCCGAGGCGCGAAGCCACTCGCCATAAACCGTCGTGCTGGTCTTCGGATAGTCGACTGCCTTGGTGACCTCGATGATCAATCCTTTGAGCGAAGGCGAGGCCGACGAGCCGAACCGGGGTCCCGACACCGCCGAGTCGGCGTTGATGTAGGCGATTGCCCTGGCGTCGAGCTCGTCGCGGAACTGCTCGACCCATTCAGAGGATCCGATGATGCCGTACTCCTCGGCGTCCCAGTGGGCGATCAGAATCGAGCGGCGCGGCTGACAGCCGTTCGCAGCCAGCTCGCCGAGCGCCTCGGCCATGGTCAGCAACATCGCCGTGCCACCGTTGGGATCGACGGCGCCGAATCCCCAGGGGTCGTAGTGCGATCCGAAGATGACCCATTCGTCGGGTAGCTCTGCGCCGCGAACCGTTCCAACAACGTTCACGGCGCGGGTCAGCGCCTTCGGCTGGTTCACCCGCACACGGACCGTCAAATCATTGCCGCCGGTGAGCCGATACGGCACGTCGAGGCCGCCGTGCCACTCCTCCGGAGCTACCTCTCCGGTCATCCGCTCGAGGATCTGCAATGCTGCACCGTAGCCGAGGGGTAGCACCGGAATCGTGTGGAGGGCCACCTCGGACGGATCGAGTCGGTTGACCTCGATGCCGGAGTCGATCGGGTAGGCGGGCTCGAACGGTGTTAGCGGGTCGCCTTCGTAGCTGAGTGTCAGCACCGAGCCGCGCTGGATCGTACCGGCGCTCATGTTCGGTCCCTGTGGGTACTCGTCGATCCCCATCGCCTCGCCAGGATCGTTGAACATGATCACGCCGGCGGCGCCGTGCTCCTGTGCGAACTTCACCTTGTAGCCGCGGTAGTTGCCCCCGTATCGCGCGATTACTACCTTGCCGGTGATCGATATACCCATGTCGCCGAGGTGGTCGAAGTCCTCCTGGCGGCCGAAGTTGGCGTATACGACCTGCGCGGTGACGTCGCCCGAGCCTGAATAGGCGTTCCAGCCATTGAGCAGATCCGGATGGCCCGAGAAGCGATCCTCGGGCAGCGCCGGCTCCTGATTCGACAACGGCACGGGCTCGGGGGTGACGATCTCGGCGTTCACTTCGTCGGTGAGTTGTGGCAGGTAGACGTCGTAGGGGTAGCGCTCGACCTCGAGCCCGGCGTCCTCCATCACCTGCGCTAGATAATCCTCCACGTCGCGTTGGGCTGCTGACCCTGCCGGATGTGGTACCCGGGTAATAGCCTCCAGGTGCCCGCGGAACTGCGCCGGGCGTGGAAGCGCCATCAGCCGAGCCTCGCAGGCCAGCTGTGCCTCGACGTGCCGCGGCGCGAACCCCGTCGGTGGGTCCATCAAGGCCGCTTGACCGGAGGTAGTTCCGGAGACGACCGCAGCGGTCCAGCAAGCGACTGCGGCGAGAACGCCAGCGGAGGCGTGGAGAGCTCCCCTATGGGGCATCATCGGCATTGGATCGACTCGGTGCTGCAGAATTCGGGCGGCTACGTCCGGGCGGTTATCCCGATGGGTAACTGTACCGGATCAACACGATCACCCAAGCTACCGCGGCGCTGGTCACAATGGACCCCGCCAATAGCTTCCCGACGCGGCTCAGACGCCATCCGTCGAACAGCACTCGCGGAAAGTTGAGGCCGACAACCTCGATCAGCGCCGCGAGCGCGTAGACACCAATCGGTACGCGGTTGTCACCGTGCTCGAGATCGTGGCGAAGGCGTTCGTAGCACGCCGGCTCGAACACCCGTTCGCGAATGTCTTCCGGTAGCAGGGTACCTAGCCGTTGCCAGAGCGGCGCCGCTGGCTCAGGCACGAGCGGCCTCGCCGGAGTCGCCGAAGCGATCGATGACCTTCAGATGAAACTCGCGGTTTCGGTTCCAAGTCGACACACCGCTGGCCAGCAGCTCGTAGTTGCGCTCGCGGATGATCTGGCCGCTGACGATCTCCTGCGAGTACCAGCCTCTTATGTGGCCGGCTTCCTCGAGTCGAGACATCAGCTGGTAGAAACCCGGGCCCGTTTTTCGAGCGCCGAACTCGGCCAGGCGCGCGCGTATGACTCGCCCACTGAGCGGTCCGGCACGAAGCGCTCCGAGCACCACGAACTGCAGATTGGATAGACGCGGTAGAGCCATTTGATTCTTGTTCTAGTAATATAATACTAAGTTATGTTACTACTAATTATATCAGCCTTCACCATCTTCAGAGTTCAAGCGCCATGTCAAAACGCTGGTCCACCGTCGCCTCCTGGGCGCTCGCGCTGCTGCTCGGAGCGCTTTTCGTGCTTGCTGGCGCCGGCAAGTTCCTCGATTTCGGGAGAAACGCCCGAGCCTTCGCGAACTGGGGATATGCCAGTTGGTTCGTGATCGTCATCGGCGGCCTCGAGACACTCGGCGGCGTACTCGTTTTCGTGCCACGGCTGGCGTCGTATGGCGCCATGGTTATCACGGTGGTGATGATGGGGGCCGCCTACACACACGCGAGCACCGGCATCGGCTCGCCGGTCGGCGCGTTGATCATCATTGGTTTGGCGGCGATTCTGGCGCGGCTGCGCTGGGCGGATAGGCGCCCCTTCAACGTCTGACCCGGGGTAAGCAGCCAGGCTGCTGCCGCTGCGCCGGCGCCAGCGGTACCCTGTTCGCGAACCGCTCGGCGCGCCGATGCTCGCGGCGCCCCGATCGGCCTGCCGACGCGTTGTTTTCTATCGAAGACGCCGATGGAATGCCGATGACCCAGCAGTTGTTCCAACTCGACGCCTACGTACGCCGGTTCGACGCCGTCGTGCAGAGCATCGATGCAGAGCAATGCGCCGTGGTTCTGAACCGCACGGCATTCTACGCCGGGGGCGGCGGGCAGCCGTGTGACCTCGGCTCGCTTCAGTTCGGCAGTCGCGCAGTCGAGGTCGCGAAAGTTCGACGCGTCGGCACGGACATCGTGCACACCCTGGGCGGCCCGATGCCACCGGTGGGCGAAATGGTGCACGGCATGATCGATTGGAGTCGCCGGCATGCGCTCATGCGAACCCACACCGCGCTGCATATTCTGTGTGGTGTGGTGTGGCGCGACTACGGCGCCCAGGTCACCGGCGGCAGCATGCATCCGTTGCGCGGACGGCTGGACTTCGAGTTCGAGGCGCTGAGCGCGGAGCTGGCTTGCGAGATCGAAGAAAAACTCAACGTGGAAGTTGATGCGGCGCGCGATATCAAGGTGGCGATTCTGCCTCGCGCGGAGGCTTTCCGAATCCCCGATTTGATTCGCACCAAGGTCAATCTGCTGCCCGAGAGCCTTAGGGAGATTCGCACCGTGGAGATCGTCGGGCTCGACTTGCAGGCCGATGGCGGCACCCACGTGGCCAACACCCGAGAGGTGGGTCGCATCCGGATTACCGGGCACAGGAACAAGGGGCGCATCAACAAGCGTATCGAGATCGAGTTAGCATCACGGAGGCCATGAGCAAGATCGTCGAGTTTGACCTACAGATGCAGCAGTCGCGCGAGCTGTCTCTGGAGGAGTTCTTGCGCGATGGCCCGCGCCACAACCTCGCCTACTGGGCCGACCTCAACGGCTCTTCGGACGAGGAGCTAGCGGCGATTGCCGAGCCCTTCGCGATGCCGGGTCGAGTGCTACGCCGATGGCAGAATCCGGATTCGTCGCGGCAGATAATCGAGGACGCCGACTCGATCGCGCTGATGCTCGAGTACTGGAACCCGGGCTACACGACCGGGGCCATCGATGACCCGGATGCGACGCTGGGGATAAGCGCGCAGGCGATGCCGGCACCATCGCCTGGCGAGGCGCCCGCTTCGCGATCAGCCACCAAGCTGAGCCTCTTCCTGAGCGAGCGGTTCTTCGTGAGCTACTCGCCCGAGCCGGTTCGGTGTCTCGCTAAAGTGAATCGCGTTTACGAGCGTAACGTGCGCTTCGCGCAGTCGATCGGATTCCTGTTGTTTCTGGTGTTCGACCAGGTAGTGCAGGACTACGTCGGCATGCTACAGCCGCTGGAGAACGAGTCGGAGGCGATCGATAATTGCATCTTCGCGGAATCGACCGAGACGATCAACGAGGACATCCTGCGGCTCAAACGCCGCACGCTCCGCTACAAGCGTGGCGCCAGTGCGGTGCGCGATCTGTTGATGCACGTCTCGGCGCGCAAGATTCCGGTGATTACCGAGGCGGGCCGTGGCTCCCTGGCACAGGTGTACCACCATGCGCAGGTGCTGGTGACCTCCATCGAGGGCCTGCGCGAGATGATCAACAGCTCGCTCGACTCCTATCGCTCGCTGCAGGGGCAGAAGCTCAACGAGACGATGAAGGTCGTGACCCTTTTCGCGTCGATCATCATGCCGATGACACTGATTGCCGGTATCTACGGCATGAACTTCCACAACATGCCGGAGCTCGCCTGGCCGCTGGGCTATTTCATGGTGCTCGGCGTCATGGCGCTGACCGGCATCGGCCTGCTGCTGTTCTTTCGCGCCAGGGGATGGTTCTGACGGCGACGCCAACGACCTGGCAACTCGCGGTCACCTTCTGACTACTGGCCGAGCAGCGGGGTCGTCCACGGCTGCTGCCGGTGCAGTGTGGCCTGCTCGTACGAATAGGCGAGCTCGATGAGTCGTGCTTCGTTCCACGCCGTCGACAGGAAGGTGATGCCGGCCGGTAGGCCGGGGCCTCCGTAGGGTCGTGCGTCGGGTGTGTCGGATTGGCGCCGCGTGAAGCCCATGGGCACGGTGATGGCGGGGAAGCCGGTGTGTGGTGACAGATCCTGGCTGTTGTCGCCGCCCGGGCTCTGCAGATCGCCAATGAGCCTCGGCGGGTTGCTCCAGGTCGGGTACACCAGCGCGTCGAGCCCGTCTGCCTCCATCACCCGACGCACGCCGTCGGCGAGCCGCCGCCCATTGGCCCGCGCCGTGTGGCAGGCCTCATCGTCATCGGGGTTGCGCGGCGCCTTCAGCGACTCCTGCAGGCCGTTTCTCACCGACCCGTGGAATTTCCGCGACTCGATAATCTCGGCCAGCGTGGCATAGGGTGCAGCCTCGCCGAGCGACGCCAGGTAGGCCTCGAGGTCGTAACGGAATCGGTCACACCAGCGCGCGTCGCGGGGAATCGTGTCGAGCTCGACGATCTCCACGTCGACCGTCTCGGCTCCGCGGCGGCGCATGTCCTCGAGCGCACGCTCGAACACCTCCTGAATCTCGGCGTCGGTGGTGTCGGTTTCTGACAGCTGCCTCACAACGCCGAGCCGGGCTCCTGCAAGCGCACCATCGCGTAGGTAGTCAAGGTAGCTGGCGGCCCGCCTCGGCGTTCCGTCGGCGCGATTGTCACGACTTCTGGCAGTCACTTCGTCGGCCGGGTCGTAGCCGGCGATAACGTCGAAGACGGCCACTGCGTCGGCTAGACTACGGGCGAGCGGCCCACCGATGTCGTGGTCGAGATCCAGTGGCACGATGCCGTCGCGGCTAGTCAGGCCCATAGTCGAGCGGATCCCCGTCAGCAGGTTGTGCGACGAGGGCCCGCGAATCGAGTTGCCGGTATCGGTTCCGAGTCCCACCACCCCCAGGCTCGCCGCCACGGCGGCTGCCGTGCCGCCGCTGCTGCCGGCGGGGACACGGTTCAGCGCATAGGGGTTACGGGTATAGCCGGGAATGATGCTGCCTACGGTCTGGTATGGCGAGAACGCCCACTCGGCCATGTGGGACTTGGCCAGAACGATCGCGCCGGCCTGGCGAATCCGTTGCACCTGGAAGGCGTCGTCCGGCGGCACAGAGCCCGCAAGCGCCGCCGACCCGGCGCTTGTTTGCATGTCGGCGGTATCGTAGTTGTCCTTGACGATCATCGGAATACCGTGAAGCGGCCCGACGAGCCCTCCGGAGGCGAGTGCCGCGTCGAGCTCGTCGGCACGTTCCAGGGCCCTGTGGTTCAACGTCACGATGGCGTTGAGCGCCGGTCCCTGCTTGTCGTAGGCGTGGATCCGCGCCAGATAGGCTTCGACCAGTTGCCGTGAGGTCAGCTCGCCGGCCTGCATGGCTGCGTGGATTTGCACGATCGTCGCCTCCACCACCTGCCACGACCCGGCGCTGCGGTCCTCATCGGCTGGTGTGCATGCCGCGACGGCGCCCAGGGCGCTGCACAACAGGGTGATGATCGTGATCAGATGTACCCGGTGACGTATGCGCATTCCTAATCCCTCCGTTCGGTTTAGCGTACGGCCGGAGTGCGAGAGAATCGAGCCGCCAGATACCCTGCCACGGATAACTCGACCGGGATCGTTGACCATGAACCGAGACGCGGATGCGACCGGAAGCAGAGCTCGTCAGCTCGGGGGCGCGTTCCTGACGCTGCCCGCCCTGGTGGCGCTATGCGCATGTGCCGAGCCCGGCGCACACTTCGACGTTCTGATCCGCGGCGGGGCGGTGTTCGACGGCACCGGCGGCGTGTCGCAACGGGCGGACATCGGAATCCGGGGCGAGCTGGTGGCAGCCATCGGAGACCTGTCGGGCGCCTCCGGCGACTCGGAGATCGACGCCACCGGGCTGGCCGTGGCGCCCGGGTTCATCGATATGCACTCGCACTCCGATCGGACGCTGCTGGTGGATGGACGCGCGCTGTCGAAGGTGAAGCAGGGGGTCACAACCGAGCTCCTGGGCGAATCCGGCTCCCCCGCCCCCGTATTTCACCGGGCTGCCACCGCAGTGCTGGGCACGTCGGGCGAAACTGCACCAGCCGATGGATCTACGGGCGAAACATGGACGACGTTCGCTGAGTACTTCACCCTGCTCGAACAGCGGGGCATTAGCGTCAACGTTTTGTCGACGGTGGGCTCGGGAGCGCTACGGGCCGGGGTGATCGGGCTCGACGATGTGCCGGCCACGTCCGAGCAACTCGAGGAGATGAAGGGGCACGTCGAGCAGGCCATGCTCGACGGCGCCTTCGGGCTGTCGAGCGGGCTGATTTACATCCCGAACCGATACGCATCGACGGAAGAGCTGATCGAGCTCGCCAAGGTCGCCGCGGCGCACGGGGGCTTCTACACGAGCCACCTGCGCGACGAGGCCGATGCGCTGGTGGCCGGCGTCGAGGAAGCGGTGCGCATCGGACGCGAGGCCGGTCTGCCGGTGCACATTCTGCACTTCAAGTACTCGGGTACCCGCAGCAAGCTGCACCACGAGCGCTCACCGTTTCCAGCCGCCGTGCAGGTCGTGGAGGCGGCGCGCGCTGACGGACTGGAGGTCTACGCCGACGTCTATCCGTACGTCGCGAGCTCCTCGACGCTCAACCTCCGGATTCCCGATTGGGCTCGCGAGGGCGGGCCCGCGGCGCTCACGGCGCGCCTTCGCGACCCGACCCTTCGGGCCCGCATCCGTCAGGAGGTCGCCGACCACCTGGCGAAGGGAATTCCGGCGGGGACGCCCGAGACCGTGCTGCTTTCCCGCACCCCCTACGAAGGGCACCGCTCCTATCAGGGGATGACGATCGCCGAGATCGCCGAGCAGATGAGCGCCGATCCCGTTGACACGATTCTGGAGCTAGTGGAGCGATCGGGGGCCAGAGCCGGCGCAATCTTCTTCGGCATTCGAGAGGAAGATCTGGAGCATGCACTGACCTTGCCGTGGACCAGCATCGGCAGCGACGGATCGGCGCTGTCGCCGGTCGGCGAGCTGGCGCAATCCCACCCGCACCCCCGCTCCTACGGCACCTTCCCACGGGTGCTGGCGCGCTACGTGCGCGAGCGCGGCGTGCTGACCCTGAGCGAAGCGATCCACAAGATGACCGGATTGCCGGCCGCTCAGCTGGGGCTGGCGGACCGCGGCACGCTGGTGGTCGGTAGCAAGGCCGACATCGTGGTGTTCGATCCGCAGACGATCCGCGATCTGGCCACATTCGAGGCGCCGCACCAGCTGGCCGAGGGCGTTGCCCACTTGCTGGTAAACGGCGAGATCGTGCTCGAGAACGGAGAGCACACGGGGATGTTGCCGGGGCAGGTGATTCGACGGAGGTAGGTTCCGGCGGCCGCTCGGGGTGGGGACGACACGATTACGCCGGCGCCGCAGCAACGCCGCGGGCCTGGCGAGTTTCCGGGTGGCGCTGTCGAACCCCAGTTAGGGCAGGTACAGTGCGATGAGCCCGCTCTCCTCCCCGACGTCATGAGGCCCATGCGCAGACCCACCGCCGTTGTTGCCACGCTGCTGATCGTCCTCCTCCTGTCGCCCGTTCTGGGTAACGCTTCTGCAGCTGCCGACGACGCTATGCTGGCGCGGATCCTGGCCGAGGGAATGGACCGATCGGAGATCATGCGTACGCTGCATTTCCTCACCGATCGGTACGGTCCGCGGCTGACGGGGTCGCCGAATCTACGTCTCGCCGGCGAGTGGGCCGTACGGCAGATGGTTTCGTGGGGACTGACCAACGGTCATCTAGAGCCGTTCGATTTCGGCCGGCCCGGATGGGCCACCGAGCGGCACTCGGTCTACCTGGTCTCGCCGGTCCAGGACACCCTCGTGGCCGAGGTGCTGGCGTGGACGCCGAGCACCAAAGGTACCGTGCGGACCAGGGTAGTTCACATGGAGCCGGCCGCCGCGGAACAGCCGACCGCCGAGAAGCTCGATGAGCATCTGGCCGGGTACGCTCAGCAGGTTCGCGGGCGCATCGTGCTGGTTGGGGCTCCGGCGGCCCTCGGGGTGGAGTTCGATCCGGCGCTCAAGCGGCGTGCCGACGACGAGGTCCAGCGCAGGGTGGACCCCACCATCCCGCCCGAGGAGCGGCGGGGCTCGCCGCGTCGCGAGCCGCCTGAGCGGCCTGAAGGCGCCTTGTCGGCACGTGAGATCAGCGCCCGGATTGACGAGTTTCTGGTCGCCAACGGCGCCGCCGTGCGTATCAACGATGCGGGTCGCCGGCACGGCCAGATTCGCGCCTTCAGCAACCGCACCTACGACGCCGACAAGGCGGTGCCGACGCTGGTGATGCGCAACGAGGACTACGGTCGCATCGCGCGCCTGGTCGCCGACGGAGACGAAGTGCAGCTCGAGGTGCAGATCATCAACCGCTGGTATCCCGAGGGTGCGACATCGTACAACGCGGTCGCCGAGATCCGTGGAATGGAGATGCCCGACCAAGTGGTGATGCTCGGCGGACACCTCGATTCGTGGCATGCGGCTACCGGCGCGACGGACAATGCCACCGGCTGTTCCATCATGCTGGAAGCGGCGCGGATTCTGGCGGCCCTCGACGTCGAGCCACGGCGTACGATCCGGGTAGCGCTATGGGGAGGGGAGGAGCAGGGTCTTCTCGGCTCGCAGGCGTACGTCGCCGAGCACTTCGGCTCCTTCGAGGAGCCCAAGCCCGGCTACGACAAGTTCGGCGGCTACTTGAACATCGATTCTGGCACGGGGCGGCCACGCGGCGCCTCGGTGTTCGGCCCACCGGAGACCGGCGACATTCTGCGTGCGATCCTGGCGCCGCTCGCGGAGCTGGGAGTGGCGGGTGGGATCGATACCGCCAGCCGCCGGCGCGGCGGCACCGACTCCACGTCGTTCAATGCTGCTGGGCTGCCCGGCATAGGTTTTTTCCAGGATCCGATCGAGTACGGTAGCCACACGTGGCACACCAACCTCGATACCTACGAGCGAGTCGTCGAAGACGACGTCAAGGCGGCGGCCGTTGTGATCGCCTCGACGGTCTACGAGCTGGCCATGCGCGACGAGCTACTGCCGCGCTTCAGCGCGGAGGAGATGCCAGCGCCGGCGCTACCGCGTTAGGGCGGATCGGCTGCTTCGGCCCCCTCGAGCAATCGGCGACTGGCCATGGCGCGGCGACCCGCACGCGCCATGGCCCACCGACTCAGTGGAATTGGCGCGGGATGGTCTCGTCCCAGGTCTTTTCTCGCAGCAGCTCGCCGTTCTCGAAGAGCCTGCGCGTGTAGACGTAGTAGAAGTTCTCGAGGTCGGTGTGGAAATCGAGGACCGCCTCGAAGAGTAGCTCGCGATCGTCGACGAGGATCGTCCTCGAGTACTCGGTGCGCACCGAGGTGTCGGCCGGGTCGTGCTTGTTGGTCGAGTGGGTGATCTTCTGCGACGTATGGGCCTGCGCCCAGGGATACTGAGTGCCGCCGCTGTTGGTCGCCACCAGAGTCGCCTTTCCGGTCTCCTCGTCGTAGACGAGGCCCTCGACCTCCGCGTACCCGGATGTCGTCGGCTCGCCCTCGGCGGCGGCTAGGCGGCCGTAGCCTGGCAGCCGCGGTCCGGGCGCTGCCGGAGGCAGGAACTCAGGCGCCGGGCGATCCTCGTACGGGATCACCGGCAGAACCATGTGTGTAGCGCTCTCGCCGCCGAGACGAAGTGAAGTGGTCATCGCGTACGGCGTCGGCCAGAACATCGGCCACTGGGAGTTGGTAACGGCGACGCGAATCCGGTGCCCGGGCTGGAAGACCCACGAGGTGAAGTGGAGCTCGATCTCGAACGCGTACTCGCGACCGGGCTCGAGCGCCTCAGGCGTCTGCGAGGAGTTTCGATGCGCGCCGTTGAACCCGGCGCCGGCGACCTGGGTCACCGAGCCGTCCGGAGCGATGTCCGACAGCCGCACCACCCAACTCGCCAGCGGCGCATCGGCAGAGGCGTTCAGGAAGGCCTGTGGAAATCCGAGGATCTCGACTTCCTCCTCGAGCGGCGCGCTGTCGTAGACCAGGCTGGCGTCGTCCATCGGTTGCTGGTCGGGCGTCAGGTCACCCCACCACATCACCGGCCCGCCGCCCTCCATACCGACCGTCGGGTCGTATTCGAGGGAGTGCGTGCCGGGGCGCGAGGCGCCCTCGCCGAGCGAGTTGTCGGCGCCAAGGAACATGTCGCGGTACTCGGTGCGCTCGAGCGGGAAGCCCTCCTCGAAGCGCCACTGTCCGGGGATCTCCTCCAACGACACGTCTGGTGGATACCAGTGGCGTACATAGACCGCGAACGCCGGCTCGTCCATGATCCCGGTGTCCTCGCCCTTGAGCCACTGGTCGTACCAGCGCACCGCCTCGTGGCGCCACTCCATCTGCGGTTTCGGATAGCCATTGTGGGGCAGCGAGTGGGCCCAGGGTCCCACCATCGCCTTCACCGGCGCGTCCATATGCTCGAGCATACGCGGCACGCTGTCGCGATAGCCGTCGTACCAGCCGCCGATGACGAACGTGGGGATCTTGATCGAGTCATAGCGTGTGTTGAGTGAGGCGCGGTCCCAGAACGGCCCGTCCAGCTGCTGCGACTTGTAGATCAGCGTCCACGGCTTGGTGTCGAAGCGGTTCTCGAAATACGCATCGTCGATGATGTAGTCGGGCCCTGCCGGCACGGTGTTGGCCAGGTCCTGGCCGGCCTCGTAGGCGTCGATGTGGGCGATGCCGTCCATGTAGTGGACGTCGTCCTCGTACAGATCGTCGGTAGCCTCGATAGCGATGATCGCCTTGAGCGCCGGCGGGTTGCGCATCGCCATGTGGATGGAGTTGAACCCGCCCCAGGAGATCCCGAACATGCCGACGTTGCCGTCCGAGAACGGCTGCCTCGACAGCCAGTCGATGACGACCTCGCCGTCTTCCTGCTCCTGATCGGTGTACTCGTACTCGATCAGCTTGCCCTCGCTGTTGCCGCTGCCGCGGATGTCGACCCGGGCGACGACGTAGCCGTGCTCCAGGAAGTAGGAGTACATCGAGTAGTTGCGCGATCGCGATTCGTTCTTTCGGTAGGGGAGGTATTCCAGCAGCACCGGGTATGTTGCTGTGGCGTCGGTGCCCTCGGGAACCCAGAGGTCGGCGGCTAGCCGTACGCCGTCAGGCATTGGGATCCACGCCTCGCGAAACTCGATCCCATCGTCGGCCAGCGAGCCGTCGAGGTCGGAGCTGCCGGACGAGCTTGGCGCACAAGCTGTCGAGACAACGACTACGGAGGCGAGCAGGAGCGGAATGCCTCGGCCGATGACAGGTACTCTCACTGTTGATCTCCCCTGGGACGTGGCCTTCCGCTGTAGCGTTCGTACAGCCGGTCGTGCTTGTTGTCTCTGGGATCGACGGGCAGACCGGCGATCACGAGGTGTTCGATCTGGGTGGTGGTCTCGAGCGGGTCGCCATCGCTGATGAACAGGTTGGCGAGCTTGCCGACCTCGATGGTCCCCAGCCGGTCGTCGACGCCGAGGATCTCGGCCGGGCTGATGGTGATCGCACGTAGCGCATCGTGATGCGAGAGCCCGAACGGAACCGCCTGGGCGGCCTCGTACGGGAGCGTTCGCGCAGCCGACGCGTTGAACGTCGAGATAGCGAACCTCACCCCCGCCGAGTGCAATTTCGCCGGCGCGGTGAAGGGTGCGTCATAGGGGTCGTCGTCGTTCGTCGGCAGCGCTTGCGTCGGACCGAGAATCACCGCCACATTTTTTTCCGCAAGCATCTCTGCAACCTTCCAGGCTGCGCTCCCACCGGCGATGATGATCCGCACATTGTTGCGCTCGGCGAAATCAACCGCGTCGCCGATGCCGCGTTCGGTATCGACGTTGATCAGCATCGGCATGTCGCCGCCGGTTACCCAGGCGAGCGCCTCGAGTTTCAGGCTGCGTCGCGTCGGGTCGTCGCCGACGTCGGCCTCGGCGTAGCGGCGCGCGTCGGCGAGCAGTGCCTCGAGATCGGCGATTGACTCGTCGTACAGCTCCTTCGCCTCCTGGTAGGTGCGGTTGATGCGTGTGCGGGTGGCGCGGTCGAAGCCACGTGTCTGGACGGTTGGCCATTGCACCGCCATGTACACGCCGCCCTCGATCAGCATCTCTTCAATCGTCCAGCCGTCCAGATGAATCAACGAGCCCTGCCCGGCGATGCCCGGGCCTTGGGGAGCAGCGACGGCATGGGTGAGGCCATTCGAGCGGCTCACCGGCAGAATCTCGCTGGCGGGATGCACCGCCGTCGCTCCCCGTAGTTGCGGGTTGTTCTCGCCCAACTCGCGAAAGTCCGATGTAACCGCCACCGCGCCGATCTCCGTAAGCCCCAAGCGCGTTACCGCGTCGAAGAAGCCGGGAAACACCTGCAGGCCGCTGGCGTCGATTACCGTAGCGCCCGAGGGGATGATGGTGTCGGGACCGCCGACCGCGGTGATATGGCCATTACGAATCACTACTGTGCCGTTGTCGATGGCGCTCTCGTCCACCATCGTGTGGACGCGGCCGCCACGGATCACCAGGGCTTCTTGCTGTGCGGATGCCGCCGTGCCCACGAACACGAGGACGGCCGCGGCCAAAGCGGACCTCATTGCTCCCATCTTCATCGCTTCAACTCCTCCTGTGGGCTCGGGTCGCCGTCGTGCCGTGGCCGGGGCGCATTGGCCGGTCGCCCGTCCCCCTCCTCGTCGTCACTCGTGACCATCTGGCGCTCCAACAGCATCTCCTTTTCCTCGGCTAGCGCAGCGCGCATTTCCATGTCGTGCCGACGATCGAAGTACACTTGGCCGTCGACGATCGTCCGCTCTACGACCGCATAGTTGCTGAGCGGGTCGTTGCTGTAGATCACCAGGTCGGCGTCCTTGCCGACCTCGATCGAGCCGACGCGGTCATCGATGCCGAGCTGGATCGCCGGGTTGAGGGTCACCAGCCGTATGGCCTCGTCGCGGGTGTTGCCACCCCATTTGATCGTCTTGGCGGCCTCCAGATTGAGATGCCGCATCTCCTCACCGGAGTCGGAGTTGATCGACACCACCACGCCGCGATCGGTCATCAGCGCGGCGTTGTGCGGAATCGCCTCGTAGGCCTCGACCTTGTAGCCCCACCAATCGGAGAATGTCGAGGCGCCGGCGCCGTGCTCGGCAATCTCGTCGGCCACCCGGTAGCCTTCCAGCACGTGCTGCAGGGTGGCGATGCGGAAGCCGAAATCCTCGGCGGTTCGTAGCAGCTGCAGGATCTCGTCGGCCCGGTACGAGTGGGCGTGTACCAGGCGCGTGCCCTCGAGGATCTCCACCAGCGGCTCCAGCTTGAGGTCACGGCGAGGCGGAATGATGCCCTCGTCGCCGGCGGCGAGCGCCTGTTCGTAGCGGCGCCCTTCGGCCTGGTATGCCTGAGCGTCGAGAAACGCCTGGCGGATGACATCCTGCACGCCCATGCGCGAATTGGGGTAGCGGTCCGGATCACGGTCACGCTTGGTGTTCTCACCCAGCGCGAACTTGATGCCCTGCGGCGCGCCCTCGAACATCAACCCCTGCGCGTTGGCGCCCCAGCGCAGCTTCACCACGGCGTTTTGGCCGCCGATCGGGTTGGCTGAGCCGTGCAGGATGTTGGCGGAGGTGACCCCGCCCGCCAGGGCCCGATAGATCGACACCTGGTCGGGGTTGAGCACGTCGCGGATGCCGACCATTGCCGAGACCGAGACGCTACCTTCGTTGATCGATTCGGCAGCGATGTGCGAGTGGGCGTCGACGATGCCGGGAATTACCCACTTGCCGGTAGCGTCGATCACCTGGGCGCCGGCCGGCGCGTCGACGTTGGTGCCGATCGATGCGATGCGTCCATCGCGGATGAGCAGCGAAGCGTTCTCGAGGGTGCCGGCTGCGCTTACCGTCATTATGGTGGCGTTGCGCACCACAGTAACGGCGTGCTCGCTCACCGGGCCCCGGTCGCGCACCATCGGTACGGGTTCGTACGTCTCGACGTCGGCGTCATTCTCTCCGTCATCGCCGACCGAGTCGTCAACCGGGGCGCTGTCGAAGCGCTGACCATCGACGATGACCGTGCGGATGCGCGTGCCGGCGTCGAACAGATCGCCGTCGGCGAGCGCGATGTTGGCGATCTTGCCGACCTCGATGCTCCCCAGTCGGTCGTCGACGCCGAAGATCTCGGCTGCGCCCAGGGTCAGGGCTCGTAGGGCAGCGGCTTCGGGCAGCCCGGCGCGTACCGCCAACCGAGCGTTGTCGAGCAACTCGTCCGGATCGCTCATGTCCCCGGAGTAGAACGCGAAGCGCACTCCGGCGGCGTGAAGCGCCGCTGGCGCGGTCGGGGCGCGGTCACGATAGCGCAATACCTGAAGTGATTCCTCGGCGTTGGGATCGCCGTCGGGGTCACGCTCAGGCCAATCGAGGTTGATCAGCACCGCTACGTCGGCTGCCGCCAGCGTCTCTGTCACGGCCCAGGCCTGGCGGCCTCCGTAGAGGATCGGTCGCACGCCGACGGTGCGCGCGATGCGCAGTGCGCGCTCGATCTCGCGCGCCCAATCGGCAGGTAGCAGCACGGGCCAGTCATCACGCACCGCGGCTCGCAAGGGCTCCAGCGTACGGTCGTACTCGGGCCGCTCGGTGCCAACGGGCGAGGATTCGTAGATCGACCAGGCCTGCTCGTAGTGTTGGGCGTCGAGCAACAGCTGCTTCACGTAGGCGATGATGCCCATGATCGAGCCCGGGTAACCCTCGAATGCGCGACCTTTGTTGAAGCTCACCGGTAGCGCCACCGGCGTGGCCACGACCATGTCGTTGGGGCGTTCTCCGCTGAGGTCGATGATCGAGGCCTGCCCAGGGAACAGGCCACGCTCCGGTGCCGACACGACGGTGGTGAAGCCGGCAGCGCGCCACGCGGCGATCCGCGTGTCCTCGGTGTCCAGGTGATCCGCCGCACTGATCCAGGTGAACGTGGCAGGGCGGTCCTCCGGACCCCGGGCGTAGTCGTCGTTCGCGTCTTCCGCTCCGCCGCCGCTGCGGCTGTTGTCCGCCCGATCGCGCAGCTCCGCAGGCAGCCCGACGGTGGATAGCGCGTCGATGAGGCCGGGGTAGGCGGTCAAGCCCGAGCCGTCGATGCTCCAGGCACCCGCCGGTGCGGTGACTTCGGCGCCGACCGCGGCGATCAAGCCGTTCCGAACGACGATGGTGCCGCGGTCGACCACCGAGCCATCGCCCACCACGATGCGCACGTCCTTGATCGCGAAGTGGGGCGGCGGCGCTTGGGCGACTGCGCTGTGGGCGAGAGCGACAAAGCCGATGGTGAGGGTCACCGCCAGGCGCCGGGTGGGCCTGTTGAGCATGGAGGAGCTCCTGCGAGATGGGGGTCAGGAAAGGGCCCATAGACTATGTTGCAGGCCAACGGCGATCCACGGAGTACCGTGCCAGGTGTGCAAGTTCCTCGCCGTTGCGCGTCTCAGGCTCGAAGGCACGTCAAGGCGCCGCGGCGGCGGGACAGTGCGACACTAGGGGCCGTTGATCAACCAGCGAGGACACCGTGAAAACTTCCGAGGAACACCCGAACCGAACCCGTAGGCATTGCGTCGCCGCCATCGGACTGATCCTTACCGTCGCCACAGCGGTCCCCGGTGTTGCCCAGGAGCGCGCCGCGACGAGCCTCACCATCTACTCGCAGGGCCTGGCGCTGGTACGCGCCGAGCTCGACCGGCCGCTACCCGCCGGCACCCACGCCGTTCGCATCGACGGTCTGCCGACCAGCGTCGAGCAGGCCAGCCTCATCGTGCTCAACCCCGGTGCCGTCTTGCAGGGTGTGCGCGGGTACCGAACGTACGAGGGTGGCAGCGCCGTGGGCGCTTCGTTGGTAGTCGACATCGAGCTGTCGGAGCCGGTCCAGACGCTGCGCATCGCGTACCTGGCCCGGGGTATCGACTGGTCGGCTTCCTACACCATGCAGGTGGCTCCTGACCAGCGCTCGGCTCGCATTGATGGGTACGCCAGCATCAGCAACGGCTCGGGGGCCCGCTTTACCGACGCCGAGGTTCAGCTGTTGGCTGGCGACGTCAACGTCGCTTCGCCGCGGCGCCAGGCCTTTCGGGCAATGGAGGCCGTTGCCGTGGCGGCGGTTTCGGCCGCGCCGGAAGTGCAGGAGGAGGCGTTCGCCGGGTACCACGTCTATACGGTCTCCGAGCCGCTGATGATCGAACCAGGGGAGTCGCGTCGCATCCGCCTGATGGGCGGCGATGCCATCGCGGTGGTGAAGGAGTACGTGTTGACCGGGGGCGTCAGCCCGCGCCAGCGACAGCCAGAACCGCAGCCAGTCGCTGTGGGTGTTCGCTACCGTGTCGGCAGGACGATCGAGACCGAGTTCGGTGTCGTCCCGCTGCCGGCCGGGACGGTGCGCATCTACAGCCCCGATCCCGGCGGCCGGCTGCAGTTGCTCGGTGTGTCCCGGATCGGCAATACCCCGGCCGGCCAAGAGCTCCTGCTGTCGGTGGGGCGCGCCTTCGACGTTACCGCGGTGCGATCGCAGACCGGATTCCGCCGCGTCGCCAACAACGAGCGCGAGTCCGACTGGAGCCTGAAGCTGAGCAACGTCTCCGCCCAGGAGGTCACCGTACAGGTCATCGAGCGCATCGTTGGTGACTGGCGAATTCTCAGCTCCAGCCATGAACCGCAGATCATCTCGGCGGCGGCGGTCCGCTTCGACGTGACTGTGCCGGCCGGCGGGGAGGCGGAGCTGCTGTACAGCGTGTCCGTCCGCAGCTAGCCGGTGTGATCACCGGTGCGACGCCGGGCCAGGCCCGCCACACTTTCACCGCGGTCTGCCAGGACGACCCTCGCTTGACAGCAGGCGCCGGCACACGAGAATGATCGGGCGACGGCTCCCCCACTCCACTGCGGATCGTTGCCCGCCGTCTTGTACGCCCGCCTAAGCAGGGAGGTCCCGTGGATCCTGCATCCCGCTATCGTCTAAAGCGCATCCTGGTCATGTTGTTGTTGGTCGCCTGCGCCCCTGCTCTCACCGGCGCGACCGCAGTAGCGCAGCGTCCGTCGGCCGAGGCGCTGAAGGAGCAGGTGCGCGAGATCGTCGGCTCTATGAAGAAGCAGTCGCAGGTCATTGTCGACTCGATCTTCTCGTTCGCCGAGCTCGGGTTTCAGGAACACGAGACGGTCAAGTTGGTCACCGGCCTGCTGCGCGACGAGGGCTTCGACATAGAAACAGGCTGTGCCGGTATGCCGACTTGCTACGTCGCCAGCTGGGGACATGGCAAACCGGTGATCGGCCTCATGGGCGACATCGACGGGTTACCGGAGACTTCGCAGAAACCCGGTGTTGCGTACCATGACCCGCTGATCGAAGGCGGCCCCGGCCACGGCGAGGGACACAACAGCGCGGCTGCAGTGGACGTGGTGGCGGCGGTGGCCATCAAGCGGGTCATGGAGGCGCACGGCCTCGAGGGCACCATCAAGGTGATTCCCGGGGTGGCCGAGGAGCTGGTGGCGTCGCGTACCTACATGGTGAACGACGGGCTGTTCGAGGGGATGGACGTGATGATCTCCCCACATATCGGCAGCACGCTCGCTGTCGGATACGGTGCCTGGGGCTCCGGCATGGTGTCGACGCAGTTCACCTTCCATGGCACCTCGGCGCACGGTGCCGGCTCTCCTTGGGCTGGGCGCAGCGCGCTCGACGCCGTCGAGCTGATGAATGTCGGCTGGAACTTCCGCCGCGAGCACCTGCGACTGCACCAGCGATCACACTACATAATCCCGCATGGCGGCAACCAGCCGAACGTCGTGCCGTCAGAAGCGAGCGTTTGGTACTACTTCCGCGAGCTGGACTACGACCGCATCAAGGAGCTCCACGAGCTCGGCAAGACCATGGCGGAAGCGGCGGCGATGATGATGACCGGCACCACGGTTACGGAGCGTGTGCTGGGCGTCGCGTGGCCACCCAACGACAGCAAGCCGCTGGCCGAGCTGATGCACGACAACATCCTGGAGGTCGGTCTGCCGAAGTGGTCAGAGGCCGACCAGAACCTGGCCCGAGCCGTGCAGCGAGAGCTGGGGGTACTCGGCGAGCGTGACTTCTTCGGCCAGCTCGCCGACGGATTGCCGACGGAGATCACAAGCGAAGAGGCGATTGCCTTCGAACAGGGAATGGGCGGCGGATCGGACGACATCGCCGAGGTGTCGTGGAACGTCCCGACCGTACGCCTGTGGTACCCGGGCAACATCCCCGGGGCCATTGCGCACCACTGGTCATCCTCCATCTCCATGGCGACACCAATCGCCCACGAGGGCGCCAATTACGCGGCGCGGGTCATCGCCATGACGGTGATCGACTTGCTCACCGATCCCGCCAGGGTGGAAGAAGCTTGGGCCTATTTCCGCGAGGTCACCACCAAGGACTATCAGTGGAGGTCGCTCATTCCCGAGGGCACGCCGCCGCCTGTTCACATGAACGCCGACAAGATGGCCCGGTATCGTCCGCAGCTTGAGGCGCTGCGCTACGACCCGACCCGGTTCGAAACCTACCTCGAACAGCTGGGAATCGAGTACCCCACGGTCCGAGACCCCCAGCAAGAAGACTAGTGGCCTGTAACAGATGATCGTTGCATATCGTGGTCGCCATCCTGCGGACAGATGGGCAGTTGCGGGCGATCTCGGCGTTGCGCCTCCTCGACGATGCCCATTGCATCGCCTTCCTCGCCGCGCCTTGATCTCACCCGCAAATCCCATCTGCGATGTGCAACGATCATCTGTTACAGGCCACTCGACATACTGATTCGGAGGAAACCCATGCCGCGTAACCACTCTCCTCGTTCACCTCGGTGCCTTGCTGCCGCCGTCGGCGCGCTGTCGATCGGCTTCTTGGGCGTTGGTGGCTTGTCGGCGCAGCAGCGGCCTTCCGCCGAAGCGCTGAAGGAAGAGGCGCGCGAGATCGTCGGCTCCATGCGCAAGCAATCGCAGGTCATGGTCGACTCGATCTTCTCGTTCGGCGAGCTCGGCTTCCAGGAGTACCAGACCGCCGCGTACATCACCGGGATGCTGCGCGACGAGGGGTTCGACATCCAGATGGGATGCGCCGGGATGCCCACCTGCTACGTCGCCAGCTGGGGCGTGGGCAAGCCGGTGATCGGAATCATGGGTGATATCGACGGGCTACCGGAGACCTCACAGAAGCCCGGTGTCGCGTACCACGATCCGCTGATCGAAGGCGGGCCGGGACACGGGGAAGGCCACAACAGCGCCGGTGCGGTCGACACGATCGCCGCCATCGCCATCAAACGGGTGATGGAGGTTCACGGCCTTCGAGGCACGATCAAGGTGATTCCCGGGGTTGCCGAGGAGCTGGTGTCGTCGCGCACCTATATGGTCAACGACGGGCTCTTCGCCGATATGGACGTCATGCTGTCGACCCACATCAGCGACAACATGAGCGCCCGCTGGGGGATTTCCGGCTCCGGGTTGGTATCGACGCAGTTCACCTTCCACGGCACCTCGGCGCACGGCGCGGGCTCTCCCTGGGCCGGACGCAGCGCGCTCGACGCGGTGGAGCTGATGAACGTCGGCTGGAACTTTCGCCGCGAACATCTGCGTCTGCACCAACGGTCGCACTACATAATTCCGCATGGTGGCAATCAGCCAAACGTCGTGCCGTCGGAGGCCAGCGTCTGGTACTACTTCCGCGAGCTCGACTACGACCGCATCAAAGAGCTGCACGAGCTTGGCCGCACCATGGCCGAGGCCGCCAGCATGATGACCGGTACCGAGGTTACCGAGCGTGTCTTCGGAGCGGCCTGGCCCTCCAGCATGAGCAAGCCGCTCGCCGAGCTCATGCACGCCAACATCCTGGAGGTGGGGCTGCCCGAGTGGAGCGAGGCAGACCAGCAGCTCGCCCGCGCGTTGCAGCGTGAGCTCGGAAGCGACGAGATCGAGGGCCTGCCCACCGAGCTGAGCGACGAGGAGCTACAGGAATCGGATCAGGGGATGGGGGGTGGCTCGGATGACATCGCCGAGGTTTCGTGGAACCTACCCACGATTCGATTGCGCTATCCCGGCAACATTCCCGGGCGCACCGGGCACCACTGGTCGTCGGGCATCGCCATGGCGACACCGATCGCCCACAAGGGCGCCAACTACGCTTCTCGCGTGATCGCCATGACGGCGATCGACCTATTCGCCAACCCTGAGAAGGTCGAGGAAGCGTGGAAGTACCACCGCGAGGTGACTACCAAGGATCGTCAGTGGGAGTCGCTCGTCCCCGAGGGGACCGAGCCGCCGATCTTTCTCAACGCCGAGAAGATGGAACGCTACCGTGCGCGGCTCGACGAGCTGCGCTACGACCCGGCACGTTTCGACACCTATCTCGAACAGCTCGGCATTGACTATCCGACGGTGCGTGAAGCCGAAGATCGCGAATGAGCGTCGACCTGCGGAATCGCAGCTTCGTCAAGCTGCTCGACTTCAGCCCCGAGGAGATCGGCTATCTGCTCGATCTGTCGGCCGAGCTCAAGGCGGCGAAGCAGGCGCACACCGAGCGGCCTTCGCTGGTCGGCAAGAACATCGCGCTGATCTTCGAGAAGGCCTCGACGCGCACCCGCTGTGCCTTCGAGGTGGCGGCGTACGATCAGGGAGCCCATACCACCTGCCTGGGGCCGAGCGGCTCGCAGATCGGTCACAAGGAGACGATGAAGGACACCGCCCGGGTGCTCGGTCGCATGTATGACGGCATTGAGTACCGCGGCTTCAAGCAGGCGACCTGCGAAGAGCTCGCCGAGCATGCCGGCGTGCCGGTGTGGAACGGGCTGACTGACGAGTTTCATCCCACCCAGATGTTGGGTGACGTGCTCACCATGAGCGAGAACTGCGACAAGCCTCGCCGCGAGATCGCCTACTGCTATCTGGGCGACGCACGCAACAACATGGGCAACTCGCTGCTCGTGGTCGGCGCCAAGCTGGGCATGGATGTGCGCATCGCCGCGCCAGAGAGCCTTTGGCCCGAGGAGGGGCTCCGGTCCACCTGCGAGGCCATCGCCTCAGAGACCGGCGCGCGGCTGACCTTCACCGAGAGTGTTGCCGACGGCGTGGCGGGGGTCGATTTCGTCCATACCGACGTCTGGGTGTCGATGGGCGAGCCGGACGAAGTTTGGCAGCAGCGCATCGAGCTGCTGCGGCCCTACCAGGTGAACGGCGAGGCGATGCGGTTGACCGGCAACCCCGATGCCCGTTTCATGCATTGCCTGCCAGCGTTCCACAATCGTGACACGAAGGTAGGCGCGGAGGTTTTTCAGAAGTTCGGCCTCGACGGCGTCGAGGTTACCGACGAGGTGTTCGAATCACCGGCGGCGATCGTCTTCGAGCAGGCCGAGAATCGCATGCACACCATCAAGGCGGTAATGGTGGCGACCTTGACCGGATAGTCTCGCTGGCCTGCCGCCGCTTCGACACCGACCGGTACCACAGTCCAACAAGGAGAGCTGGAATGGCTGCCTACATGATCGGCATTGGGCGTATCGATGACCCGGAGCGCTTCGGCAAGTACCTGGAGGCGGTCCCGGCAACGGTGATGAGCTTCGGGGGGGAAGTGCTCGGAATCGAGGATCCGGCCGAAGTGCTCGAGGGCACCGCGCCGTACCCGCGGGTCGTCTTGTTGCGCTTCCCGTCGAAGGAAGACGCGCGGGCGTGGAAGAGCTCGCCGGAATACCAGGACATCGTCGAGCACCGGCTCGCTTCATCGGAACACGTACTGTCTCTGGTGGACGAGTTTGTAATGCCGGCGGAATGAAGGCCTGCTGCGAGGCGGTCGAGCAACCGGTTGGTGGACACGGGCGGCGTACTGCGGAGTAAGTTCGACGCCTTCCAGCGGGGCTGACCCTGATCAAGATCTTCGACGCCGATACTGGGGCAGAGCAGGCTCGTTTCAAGCATCGCTTCGGTAGGAAGCGGGCAGTCACCGTCGCCGCGTGTGATCTCGATGCGGACGGGTTCGCGGAGGTGCTCGCCGCCGGCGGCGGGCGTGTACGGATCTGGGACGGTGAGACGCTCGAGTCGGAGACGACGTTCTGACCCGACCGCGACGGACCCGATGATCTCGCCATCTCCTGTGCTTCCCTTTGAACCGCGTCGTTGGCTAACGCCAAGAGCGGGGGCGGGTCTCAGGCGCTGCGACGGATCTCGACGATCAAGGTCAGGCCGTCGATGCTGTGCTCCCGAGTGATCTCCGGAGTGGCGATCCCATCGGTAGAGATCTCGCTGAGCGTCTCGCCCTCGACAAGGTCGCGGTTCGCTTCCATGGCGGCGACGATCTCCGCCGCTGCGGCCTGGAATCCGACCTTGATGCGCGCTTCGACGGGAAGATCGAGATCCTTGCGCATGCGCTGGATGCGGTTGACCAGGTCCCGGGCGATACCCTCCGCTCGCAACGCATCGTCGAGTCGCGGATCGAGCGCCACCACGAGGTGGCCCTGGGCGGCGACCAGCGAGCCCTCTTCGGTGGGTTTCATGCGGACCTGCACGTCATCGGAGGAAAGCTCCACTCCGGCTACCTGAACCGTCTCCCCGAAGGCCAGTGCTCGGGCGGTAGCCGGGTCGAGGTGGCGCAGCGCTGCGGCCACCTCTTTGGCCTGGGCGCCGAGTCTTGGCCCCAGCGCCCGCATGTTGGGCACAACCTCGGGGCTCGCCACCTGGGTCGGGTCCTCGATGACCTCGAGCTGTTTGATGTTGAGCTCGTCGAGGATGACTGCGCTGCTGGCTTGCAGCCACTCTGCCTCGTGGTGGCTGGTGGTGCCGACGCGGATGGCGCGCAGCGGTTGGCGGTTGCGTATCTTCGCCTGGCCGCGCAGGCTGCGTCCCATCTCGCATACGACACGGGTCAGGTCGATGCGCCCCTCGATCTCCTGTTCGTGGGGCGTGAGCTCCCGGCGCGCCGGGACATCGCGCAGGTGCACGCTGTCGACAGCCTGCGTCTCGGGCGTGGCGCGTAGCATCTCGTATACATAGTCGGCCATGAACGGCGTGAAGGGCGCCATCAGCTCGGAGAACTGGAGCAACACGCCGTACAAAGTCGTGTAGGCGCTACGTTTGTCGTCGTCCGACTCCGACTTCCAAAACCGGCGCCGCGATCGGCGGATATACCAGTTGGTGAGATCGTCGAGGAACGCCAGCAGCGGATCGACTACCCGGTACAGACGGTAGGCCGCCATCTCGATCTCTACCTGAGCTTTGAGGTTCTCGAGCTTGGCACCGATCCACACGTCGAGCTCATGCGTCGGGGTCTCTTTCCAGGTATCGGTCTCGGGGTCCCAGCCGTCGACGGCGGCATACGTCTGCAGGAAGCAGAGGCTGTTCCACCAGGGAAGCAACACTCGCCGGACCATCTCGCGCACGCCGTTCTGCGAGAACCTCGCCTCCTCCCCACGCAGCACGGGCGAATCCAGCAAGTAGATACGGATGGC
Organism: Acidobacteriota bacterium; assembly: GCA_963666055.2. Lineage (GTDB taxonomy): Bacteria > Acidobacteriota > UBA890 > UBA890 > WLXD01 > DASCOT01. The sequence continues at coordinate 96,295 of CAXWPH010000002.1, forward strand.
ATCGGCGCCGAACTCGTTGACCAGCTCGGTGGGCTCCGGGTAGTTCTGCAGACTCTTCGACATCTTGCGGCCGTCCTCGGCCAGCACCAGCCCGCTGACGACAACGTTCCTGAACGCCGGCTTGTCGAAGAGCGCCGTCGACAGCACGAGCAAGGTGTAGAACCAGCCGCGGGTCTGGTCGAGTGCCTCGCAGATGAAGTCGGCCGGGAAGCCGTCCTCGAACGCCTCCTTCCCCTCGAACGGGTAGTGCGCCTGTCCGTACGGCATCGAGCCCGACTCGAACCAGCAATCGAGCACCTCGGGGATGCGTCGCAGCTCGCCCTGGCCGGTCGGCGAGGGGATCACAACATCGTCGATGATGTGCTTGTGCAGGTCGTCAACTGCAACTCCAGATAGCTCACGAAGCTCATCGCGGGACCCGACGCAGACGGTCTCGCCAGTATCCTCGTTGCGCCATATTGGCAGCGGGTTACCCCAGTAGCGGTTGCGCGAGATGTTCCAGTCGCGGGCGCCCTCTAGCCACTTGCCGAAGCGCCCGTCCTTGAGATGATCCGGGACCCAACGAATCTGCTGGTTAACAGCGATCAGTTGTTCCTTGAACGCCTCCACGCGCACATACCAAGCGCTTATCGTCTTGTAGATCAGCGGCGTGTCAGAGCGGTAGCAGAACGGATAGCTATGGACGTAGGTGTCGTGGCGTAGGATCTTCCCGGCTGCCTTGAGCTCGCTGATGATCTGCCTGTCGGCGTCCTTCACCATTTGTCCGGCGTAGGGAGGGACCAGCTCAGTGAAGCAACCCTCCGCATCCACCGGATCGGCCGGTTCGATGCCGAACTCCCGGCCCAGGGCGAAATCGTCCTCGCCGAACGCCGGCGCGATGTGCACGATGCCCGTGCCGCTCTCGGCGGTGACGAAGGTCGCCGGTAACACGTGGAACGCGCCCTCGAGCTTGCGCTCGGCGAAGAACGGAAACAGCGGCTCGTAGCTCTTGCCCGCTAGCTCCGAGCCGCGGATCGTGCCCAGCCGCCGGATTCCTTCGTCGGCTGGCCAGTAAGCGGCGACGCGCTCGGCGTGCAGTGCCATGCGCTCACCCCGCGGCTCGCCGTTGGTGTCGATCTCTTCGACGATGGCGTAGTCGGCGTCGGGATCGACGGCCAGCGCCAGATTCGATGGCAGCGTCCAAGGTGTCGTCGTCCAGGCCAACAGAAGCAGCCCGTCGTCGGCGCGGAACTTCACCGTGATCGACGGATCCTGGATCTCCTTGTAGTTGAGGTTGGCCTCGAAATTCGACAGCGGTGCGCCGATTCGCCAAGAGTAGGGAACGACACGGTATCCCTCGTAGATCAGATCGCGGTCCCAGAGCGTCTTGAATACGCTCCAGACGCTCTCCATGAACGACAAGTCCATGGTCTTGTAGTCGTTGTCGAAATCGACCCAGCGCCCGAATCGGGTAACCGTCTGCTGCCACTCATCGGTATAGCGCAGCACAATGGAGCGACAAGCTTCGTTGAACTTGCCGATGCCGTACTTCTCGATATCGGCACGGCCGCTGAGCCCGAGCTGCTTTTCGATCTCGAACTCCACCGGCAGGCCGTGACAGTCCCACCCGAAGCGACGCTCCACGTGGCGACCGCACATGGTTTGGTAGCGGGCCACGACGTCCTTGATCGTGCCGACGAGTAGGTGCCCGTAGTGCGGTAGCCCGGTGGCGAATGGTGGACCGTCGTAGAAGGAGTAGGACCGCGCCGCATCGCGCTGCTCGATCGATCGTTGGAAGGTGCGCCGCTGAGTCCAACGCTCGAGGACCTCTTCCTCGATGCGGGGGAACGAGATCTCGGAGGGCGGCGTCTCGAATTTCATCGGCTGCGCCTGCCGTCCTCGTGCCGGTTCCGAGGCGCGACCGTTACTTCTCTTCCTTGTAGTTCACGTGTCGGCGCACGACGGGGTCGTGCTTCCTGAGCTCGAGGCGCTCGGTGGTGTTTCGCTTGTTCTTCGTGGTGTAGTACTTGTGCGGGCTCTCGGTGCTCTTGAGCTTCACCTGCACGCGGTTTCCGGCCTTGGCCATGAGTTTGCCTCGAGTGGTAGGTCTTCAGCTGCGCCACGCCGGGCAGCGGCGATCGTTGCGAATGGGGCGCCGCGGGCGACGAGCACAACTCGCAAGAAACCATGATTTTACACTGAACCGCGTTGGCGAATTGTGCGATCGGCGCGCTAGCGCTCAGAGCCAGCCGCGCTGGGCTGCACGGTGTTCGTCTACGCCGGCGCCTCGGCAGGCTCTGGTACTTCTGCTTCCGCTGCTTCGGGCTCGTTCGACGGTTCCGGCGGGCGGCTCAAGTCGCAATCACGGCAGCGCCAGCCCTTTTCCTCCGAATCCTCCGGATGGGCATGCGGGCAGACCTCTTGAAGGTCGGCCACCTGACTCTCGAGCGCGGTGGGGTCGGCGCCTTCCTCGAGGTTGGCGATCTGTTTCCGCAACTTGAAGCGAAGCTCGCGAATCTCCAGCGGGTGAAGCTCCTGCAATGGCGTGTGGTCCATCGCAACTATTCCTCTTCGGCGGACGATAGCGGGATCGCCTCGTCGATGAGCATGATCGGAATATCGTCTCGGATCGCGTACAGGTAGCGCCCATCTTCGCGGATCAACCCCGCCTCGATAGGCTCATCGACGACATTCCCGCCGCGGTTGGTAAGTGTGCCGGCCGCGATGGTTTCGTTGAGCTTTGCGAGGGTGCTCTCGTCGGCGAGCCGCAGTGGCGTCTTGTCTTCTGGACACGCCAGGATCTCGAGCAATTCCTGATCGATCATGGTGTTCTCCGAGCGTCGGGTTGCTACGCTAACATGCGTTGAGAAGTGCTGCTGGATCCCCTGGTGAGAGGCCCGTGCAGACGTGGTTCACGTATGCCACAGTACGATAACCGCCTGTCGAGCCTAGCGGAGGAGCCGAGGTCATGGAGCGCACGCAATCATCCGACTACGCCCTGTTCCTACTGCGCACCGCCGGCTTGTTGCTGGCGCTCGCTCACGGGTGGACGAAGTTCCATGCTCTCATTACCGGACAGGCCGATTGGCTCGTCGGCATGGTGAGCGGGCTGGGGTTTCCGCTGCCCGTGATGTTTGCCTGGGCCCTCGGGTTGACCGAGTTCTTCGGCGGCATTTGTGTTGCGTTGGGACTGTACACACGCCTGAGCGCGTCGTTCGCCGCGTTGGCGATGTTCACGGCGGCGTTCTTACGCCATCGCTCGCTGATGCAGTTCGGAGCCTGGCTCGGTATCGTTTCGCCCAGCGCTGAAGAGCTCCAGGCGTCGGGCGATCCAGAGAGAGCGTTGCTGTTCCTGATCATCATGGCAAGCGTCGTGGTCTTGGGACCGGGGAGACTGTCTATCGACGCCCGACTTTCAGGGCGGCGCCGATAGTCGCGCCCGGGATGAACGACCCGTCGGCGACCTTGCGCGATGGCTCCTTGGTGCAGCGCTGCTACGAGCTTGCCGAGGAAGCGGTCGAGGCGGGGAACCATCCTTTCGGAGCGTTGCTGGTTCACGCCGCCGAGGTGGTGTTCGAGGCCCGCAACACGGTCAATACTGCCAACGACGGCACGCGTCATGCGGAGCTCGAGCTGGTTCGCGGCGCCTGGCGAACGCTCGGCCCCGACTTGTTATGCAAGACGACGCTCTACACCAGCACCGAGCCCTGCCTCATGTGCGCCGGCGCAATCTTCTGGGCGGGCATTCCCCGCGTCGTCTACGGGGTGGGAGCTCGGGCGATGAGCGAGATCGTCGGTGAGCCCTATCGCGGCCTGCCGTTGCGCGAGGTGGGAGTGGCCTGTGGACTCCCCATCGAGGTGGTCGGGCCGGTCATGCAGGACGACGGATTGCGAATTCACGCCGCCTTCTGGCCAGCGGCCGCGAATCGCGGTTAGTCTTCGATCGTCTCGAGCCGATGATCAAGCAGCACATCGCCGGAGAAAACGAAGCGCCCGGTGAAGCGCGTGCGCTTCAGTAGCAAGGGCAGCCAGAGAACGTCGTCTGCCCACATCTCGGCATAGGGGATACCGTCGACAGAGAACCAGAGTGGCATCGCCTCGTCGGTCTCCCGTGGTTGACCGGCGCAGTGATTGGCACGGAACACGCGAACATGGATCGAGTAGCCATCGACGAACTGAAACCGCAGCTCGCCAGCCTCACAGATTCCACCGGGTGCAACGCAGACCTCTTCTTCGACCTCGCGGATGGCGGCCTGCAGCCAGGTTTCGCCTTCTTCTAGACGGCCGCCGGGACCGTTGATCTTACCGGCGCCCAGGCCGCGCTTCTTACGGATCAGCAGGATGCGACCGCCGCTCACGACGAACAGCAGCGTCGCTCGATCCACCGCCTGCCACTGATTCCAGTCGATCTCGGCCACCCGGCGTGCCCCGGCGGCGGCATTCATGGCTGCACGCCTGGATCGTGTGCTTGGGAGGGCTCGATGACCTCCGCAGCATCCGGCCAAACGCCGTCGAGGAACTCGCGCACCGCCGGGCCGACAACGTCCGGCCTTTCCACGAAGGGAAAGTGCGCTGCCTCAGCAATGGTCAACAGGCGTGCCTCGCGGAGCCGGGCTGCCCAGTCTCGCCCCGCCCCATACGGTGCGTTGCGGTCGCGTCGGCCATGCACCGTCAACACCGGCACGCGCACCTGGTCGATGTCGTCCTGGCGCAGGTCAAGGTGCACGATACTGGGCAGAATGTTCTGCGACAGGTGAGCCTCCATGTTCACCGGCCATTCGTTCTCGAACGCACAGTAATGATCTCCAAGGGCGGCCGCGGCGCCGGGGATGGCGACGTAGACGTGACGCATGAATTCCCACCACCGCAGACAGAATTCCTTTGGGGCGCTGGCCGGCATGCCGTCGTCGCGAAGCTGCTGTAGCTGCCGCGCCGACTCGGAGCCGGCGATAGCTTCCAGGTCCGGTGCGGTCAGCTCTGGTGGATAGACGGCGGCGTGATTGGGGCTCGGTGCACCGATCTGGACGATGCGTCCACAGGACTGGGGGTTGGTAATGGCGTATAGGATGACCGCCAGGCCGAGGTAGGAATGGCCGACGAGATGCGGGCGCTCGAGCTCGAAGAACTGGCGAATCGTCTCGAGGTCTTCGACGTCATGATGTATGCCTCGATGCAGAAGCAGGCGATCGTGAACGGGTGCCGATCGGCCGCGGTTGCGCAGGTCGTAGGAGATCACCGTGAGGTCGCGGGCGAGATAGGCGAAGTGCTCGAGTAGGTAGATGGCATTGGGAATGATCACCGCCTGCGGGCCGGATCCAATGCGATACGCGCATAGCGTCGTCCCGTCCGGCGTCGGTACCATCCCCTGCTCGAGGTCGGCAGTCATGGGGTCTGATACTGCTTTCTTGCCGCCACCGAAACAAACCGATCTTCCTCGGCGATCCAGGCGGTGAGGCGTCCACCCCAGACGCAGCCGGTGTCGAGGCCGCGCAGGCGTTCAGCGTTCACCAGACCACGCTCCGCCCAGTGCCCGAAAACCACCGTACGGTCACCCCGATACAGGTCGTACCAGGGCCTCGAGGTAGCGTCTGGTGCTCCCGTAGCGCGCCAGGTGCCGGGTGCGTCCGACTGCCGGTTTCTGCTCCCGAACGCACCGCGGATCATGTTGCCCTCGTTGCCGCAGTAGCGAACCGAGACCAAGAAGTCGATGTCTGGACGCTCCGACTCGCTCGCCGCCGTCGCGTCTATCGAGTTGATGCGGCTGGCCTCAGCCTCCAGGTCGACCCAGGCTGCTGGCAAGCCGGCGTGCACGAGCACGAGGTCGGGCCACAATCGCAGGACGGGTCGGGCGCGCACCCAGCCGAGCAGCGTGTCGCGGTCGGGCGCCGCGAGTAACTCGTCCAGCGTATCCAAGGGGGTGTGCTGGCGGCGGCCGTCGGCTCGTGCCAGCAAGTGCAGCTCGTGATTGCCCAGCACGCTCTCGGCCTCGAGCGCGGTTACGTCGCGCAGCGTCTGCAGCGATCTCGGCCCGCGGTTGACCAGGTCGCCGACAAAGTGCAGCGCGTGTGTCGCCGGGTCGTAGCGTAGTGTCTCCAGCAGATCCTGAAGCTCGTCGGCACAGCCATGAACGTCGCCGATGAAGACGCGGGTCTGGGGCGAGCCTGGCAACGCGCTGATCTCCTCGGGCGTACAAAGCATTCCCGGCTCGGAGGTCGTGGAAGGGTCGCCCGGCACACTAGTGGCCTGTAACAGATGATCGTTGCATATCGCAGATGGGATTTGCAGGTGAGATCAAGGCGCGGGGAGGAAGGCGATGCAATGGGCATCGTCGACGAGGCGCAACGCCGATATCGCCCGCAACTGCCCATCTGTCCGGAGGATGGCGGCGAAATGGGCCCGTCTGCGGCGTTGCTCCTCCTCCAAGATGGGCAAACATCGTCTCGTCGTCGCGCCTGGCATCCGGACCCATTTCGCCACCACGATATACAACGATCATCTGTTACAGGCCACTAGCCTGCCCGCGGTAATCTCCGCTAGCAGGCCGAGCGACACGAGCGCCGCTGTTCGGAGACGACCGGAGGTCGAGTTGCTATGCTGCCGGTACCCAGAACACGAACACGGTCCGGACGGAGCCATGAACGATCAACGCGACACCAAGCACCTTCCTGCCGAGCAGCGTGGCCTCAGCCGACGCGACGTGGTCCGACTCGGGGCGGCCGGAATGGGTGCGGCGCTCATCGGCGGGACGCCGTTCCCCAACCCGGCGCACGCACAGATCAGCACCAACACGTATCAGATTCCGACCTGGACCGGGCCGCAAGCTGCGGATCATGGCGCCGAGATGGGTGCGGCGCCAGCCGACCTACGGGCGGCGCCACCGATCGCGGAGGTGCGTATCGGGTTCGTGGGCACCGGCGGCATGGGAACCGCGCACGTACGGAACCTGACGCAGATTGAAGGCTGTCGGGTTGCCGCCATCTGCGACATTGATGTCTCGAACGCCGAGCGTGCCGCGCAGGTCGTGCAGGCGGCCGGCCAGCCGTCGCCGGCGCTCTATACGCGTGGCGAGGAGGATTTTCGCCGGTTGTGCGAGACAGCCGACCTGGATCTCATCTACACGGCCACCCCGTGGCGCTGGCACGTCCCGGTCTGCCTGGCGGCGATGGAGGCTGGCAAGCACGCTGTCTCGGAGGTGCCGATCGCGGTCACCGTGGAGGATTGTTGGCGGCTCGTGGAATCCGCCGAGCGTCATGAACGCCACTGCATCATGATGGAGAACGTCTGCTACGGGCGCTTCGAGATGATGGTGCTCAACCTGGTCCGGCAGGGTTTGCTTGGAGAGATCCTGCACGCCGAATGTGGCTACCTGCACGACCTGCGTGAGATCAAGTTCGCCGACGAAGGGGAGGGCATGTGGAGGCGGGCCCACGCGATGATCCGCGATGGCAACCTCTACCCCACTCATGGCCTGGGGCCGGTTTCGCAGTGTATGAACATCAACCGGGGCGACAGGTTCGACTACCTGGTGTCGATGAGCAGCCCGTCGCGGGGACTGCAGGATTGGGCTCGTGAACACTATGAGCCGGGCCATCCCAAGCGCGAGGAGACTTTCGCGCTGGGCGACGTCAACACCAGTCTCATCAAGACCGCCAACGGCAAGACGATCAAGGTGGTTCACGACACCAACCTGCCACGCCCCTACAGCCGCATCAACATGCTGCAGGGCACGCGCGGGATCTTCCAGGGCTATCCCGATCGGGTTCACATCGAGGGGCGCTCCGAGGGTCATTCCTGGGACGATGCAGAGAGCTACTACGAGGAGTTCGAGCACCCGCTGTGGCGGCGATTACGCGAGGATTCGAGTGGTGCCGGTCACGGCGGCATGGATTTCGTTGAAGACTGGCGGCTCATCCAGTGCCTGCATGAGGGGATCCCATACGACATCGACGTCTATGACTCGGTTGCCTGGAGCGCCGTGTCGGAGATCAGCGAACGGTCGGTGGCCGCCGGCAGCGCGCCGGTGCGATTCCCCGATTTCACCCGCGGACAGTGGAAGCAATATCCGCCGCTAGAGATTGTGGGCGGCTGACACCTCGGGATACGTTTGTGGCACGCCGTTTCCCCGCGGAGCTGTGTATGGTCGATCAAGGCCCTGTTCGGCGGCCTTACACGATGTCTTGCGTGGTTGCTGTGGTCGCTCTATGGTCGACGTCGCTTGATCTTAGCCGTCAGGCTGGCACGCCCGGCGCCCAGGTTGCCGCCGGGGAGTCGGTGACCGGCAGATCCTCGGCGGCTCGTGAGTTGCCGCCGGCGCTGGCGTGGCCGAACTACGCCGTCATGCCGGATGTGAACGCCTCGACCTCAGCCGGTATCCAGGGCGAGGTGTCGATCGCGATCGATGCCGCCCAGCCGACGCGCGCTGTTGCCGCGTCGATGGACCTCGGTGGCGCCGGGATCCTGGTGATGGCGCCGGTGTCGGCGGCGATTGCCGGCAGGGCGGGCACCGGCAGGATCGTGTGCATCGTATCCGGCGGGAACATCGACGCCGGCGCTCTACGCACGATCCTGGCGAACGAGACGCCGTGATCGCTCCGCTCCGACAGAGTTTCGATCGTCGTCGATTCCTCTGTGTCGCCAGCGCCGCCCTGGGAGTCTCCTTCACTGGGTGCCGACGCGCGGACGCACCGGGTACCGGTGACTCTGCTCCGCGACTGGACGCGCACGTGCACGCCACCAGCCCGGCGTTAGCCGGCTGGTTGCCAGGTGAAGCCGAGATCACGGCGATCGGCGGTAGTGGGTTGCTCGCCAGACTCGACGCGCTTGGCGCTTAGCGCGCCTTCGTGCTTTCGAGTGCCTACCTATATGCCTCCGACTTCCAGTCATCGTTCGATCCCTGGCGCGGTGCTGTCGGGGAGCTCGACCGCGTTCGAGCCGAGAACGACTTCACCGCCGATCAGTGTTCCGGCGAGTCGCGGCTCGTGCCTTTCTGCAGTCTCAACCCTAAGCGCGACTACGCCGTGGAAGAGTTGGCGCGCTGCGTCGAAGATCGTGGAATGCGTGGCCTCAAGCTGCATTTCTGGAACTCGAATCTGAGCCTCCGTGACGCCGCCCACCGCCGTCGCTTGACGGCCGTCCTTGCCTATGTCGGGGCGCGCCAGCTGCCGGTGCTCGTTCACGTGCTCAACGGCGAGGACGAGGCGTTCGGACGCAGCGACGCGCAGCGCTTCGCTGATCTGCTCACTACAGCTGGGGCGCCGCCCTTGTGCCTGGCCCATCTGTGTGGCGCGGGAGGCTACGACCTCCAGGTGGCCGAGCTCTTCGACGCCTTCACCGAGCTACGCGAGGCGGGTGGGCTGTCGAGCCACACCCACGTGGAGCTGTCCGCGACGCTGAAGGACGACGACGACGGCGACGGGGCGCCATCGCTGCTCGCCACACCTGCCGGCCGTGGCCGGCTCGCCGCACAGCTGCAACGGTGGGGGCTAGACACCCTCCTGTGGGGCAGCGACAACGGCGACGACTACTTTGGCGCGACACGCCGACTTTGGCCGCTGTCCGCTGCCGAGCTGGCTCAGGTGCTAGCCAACGACGGAAGCGCATGGGTTGCCTGAGCCCACACCGTTGCTGCGAACCGATTCGGCCGCTAGCGGTTCATCAGTGCAAAGCGCAATCCGACGTAGGCGCTGCGTCCGGGCGTGCCGAAACCCCAGATCTCCTGGTACTCGTGGTCGGCGATGTTGTCGATTCGACCGATCAGCTCGATGCCGGTGCTCATCTGCCATTGGCCGGCGGCATTCCACAGCGTGTAGCCTTCGAGCCGGACGGTGTCGGCAGTCCCGAAGTCGTTGCGCGCACCTTTGAAGCGCAGCTCGGTGAACAAGCTCAGGTCGGTTCGGGGGCGTACCCGTAGCATGATGGCGCCCTCGTGCTCGGGTCGTCGAAGGAGGTGGTCGCCGCTTCCCTTGGCCTTGGCGTCGGTGTACGTGTAGTTGGCGTCGAGGCGCACTTCGCGATGGGCAAGCAGGCTCGTGGCCAGCTCCAGCCCTTGGGTCGTGACGGCGCCCAGGTTCACGAAGCCTGCCGGGAAGGCGAACTCGATGAGGTTGTCGAGATCGTTGCGAAACCATGTGGCGTCGGCGATGAGGCGTCCTCTCATGAACGTCCCCCCGCCCCCGATATCCCAGCCGGTGCTCGACTCTGGTCCGAGCTCCGGGTTGCCGAAGCCCGGGAAATACAGCTCATTGAAGTTGGGTGCTCGGAATCCGCTGCCCACCGAGCCGTGCAATCGTATTCCCGACGGGGCGTTGTAGGCGGCGGTGAAACGATAGGTGGTCTTGTCACCGAACCGCGAGTGATCTTCGTAGCGAAGCCCGGCCGCAACGTGTAGCCGATCGTTCCACGACCATCGATGCTGTGCGTACAGGCCGGTAACGTCGATAGACTCGTCCAGACCGCTCACACCGAAGGTCGAGATACTCTCGGTTGTTGCCGTCTCGCGCCGGCGCTCGATCCCCACGATCGTGGTGTTGTTGTCGTCCAGCCTCAGGTCGCTCTGGAAGTCGATCTCCCGAATGGAAGCGTCGATCGACGAGGAAACTGTGAACCCATCCGGGTCGGAGGTCCCCAGGCGCTGCTCGGTAGCGGAGAGCGTCAATTTGCCGGAGTACACGCCGCGGTCGTAGTCGAGCACCACACCGCCGTACGTCTCACGTACATCCTGCAACGCGTTGAGATCGTCGACCGGTCCGGCGACGAAGTCGAACTGGTCGAAGTGTGTCGAGCCGTCGAAATGGGTGAGGAAACCTTCTATGGCGATGCCGTCTCCGAAACGCGCTCCAGCGCGTGCATCGACCGCCGTGTTGCGGAAGCGGTCGCGCTCTGAGTTGCCATTGCGAGCGTCCGCGGCAGAAAGATTGTCGCTGTCGAAATAGTCGAGGCCGAGCGAGTACCAGCTCGATTCGCCCTCCCTGGCGAGGCCCACGTTGGCGCGCAGGGTTCCGAAAGCTCCACCTTCCAGCGCCACGTCGAGCCCGGCAGTGTCGTTGCCGCGATGGGTGATGACGTTGATCACGCCGCCCACCGCCTCCGAGCCGTAGAGGGTGCTCTGCGGACCGCGAACAATCTCGATTCGCTCAACCCGCGACGCCGGCAAGTACGCCCAGTCGTAGGCGCCGGTGGTGGGGCTGTTTACCTTCAGCCCGTTCACCAACACCAGCGTGTGGTTTGAGTTCGTGCCGCGCGTGAACACGGTGGTGGTGGATCCGGGGCCACCGGCGCGGGCGACGGTGACTCCCGGAACACGCGCCAGCACGTCCATCAGCCAGACGGCGCCACTGGAACGTATCTCTGCCGCTGTGATGATGGTGGTGCTGCTACCGACCGTGCCGAGTGTCTCCTCGAGGCGGTTGGCGGTGACGACGACGCGCTCCTCGATGCGCAACTCGTCCTCTGCCGCGGTCGAGGACTGTTGTGCCGGGGCGGATGCAGCGGACTGTCGCGCCATGGCCGGGTTGGAAAGAGACAGTGCGACGACGAAAGCGACCAGGAGCCGCAGCGTTGTGAAACGCATGGGAAACCCTCCCCCGAGGGACAACCGGGTGGTTGATTGCGGTCTCCTGGCTCACGGATCGTCCTACTCGCCGCCACCTTCCCAGGCGTGAGCCCAGTGACGTTCGGGCCTGAGGCAGGCCGCGCGGCTCACGTACCGCGTGCCATCCGTCAGGCTTCGGGCGGCTTTCGTCCCCGTTCACAGTTGCGGGGCAGCGCGGGATTCTCACCCGCTTCCCGTGTCGACCTCTCGCCGACGCAGTCAGTAAGCCACATGAGTGCCAGCGCCTCAACCATTCCGCCGGGAGCCCTGATCCGACCCCGCGGTCCGACGAACGGGCACCCGGTTCTATGATGCGCCGGACTGGCTTCCAGGGCGCCTGGGTATGATTGCAGCCGACACCAGACCCACCACACTTTCACCACCGCCTGCTAGGGAGAAGATCGCAGATGATCGAGGCGTTGCGCACCCCGGAGGAACGCTTCATAGCCGTTCCCGACTTCGACTATGCACCGAACTACGTCGACGATCTGCCGGGGTTCGAAGGCCTGCGTATGCATCTGGTCGACGAAGGGCCGGCGCACGCTGATCACGTCTACCTTTGCTTGCACGGCGAGCCCACGTGGAGCTTCCTGTACCGCAAGATGATGCCGCCGTTGCTGGCCACCGGTGGTCGCGTTGTGGCGCTCGATTTCTTCGGCTTCGGTCGCTCGGACAAGCCCGTCGACGACGCCGTTTATACGTTCGACTTCCACCGTCGTTCGTTGGTCGAGCTCATCACCCAACGCCAGCTCACCAACATCACCCTCGTCTGCCAGGACTGGGGTGGGCTGCTCGGACTCACCCTGCCGCAGGAGATGCCCGAGCGGTTTACTCGCCTGCTGGTGATGAACACCTCCCTGGGTACCGGCGACGTTCCTCTCTCGTCAGGCTTCGTCGCCTGGCGAGATTTCGTGCGCAACAACCCGGACTTCTCCATCATGTCGCTCATGCGCCGCACCTGTCCGGGGCTGACGCCCGAGGAGCTGGCGGCCTACGAGGCGCCGTTTCCGGACGATCGTTTCCGTGCCGGGGTACGTACCTTCCCGGCGATCGTGCCGAGCGCGCCGGACGATCCGGGTGCGGAGCTGTCACGTCGGGCACGGGCGTGGCTTTCCAACGAGTGGTCGGGTCAGACCTTCATGGCCGTCGGGGCTCAGGACCCGGTGCTGGGAGTGCCAGTCATGCGTGCCCTGGCGGAGACGATTCGTGGCGCCCCGGAACCGCTGGTGTTCGACGATGCCGGCCATTTCACTCAGGAGGCCGGGGAGGTTGTGGTAGCGGCAGCCCTCGCCGCGTTCGGAGACCACCGGGCCGCTCCCGCGTGACCGATTCCTGACATACGGTTGGGCGCCAGGCCCCGGTACCGACTCGGCGACTCAGCATTCGATGACGTTGACCGGCACCTCGAGCACGTTGATCGCGAGGCCGCCGCGAGCTGTCTCCTTGTACTTCTTCTTCATGTCGGCGCCCGTGTCGCGCATCGTCTTGATAACCTGGTCGAGCGAAACGAAGTGCTCGCCGTCGCTGCGCAAGCTGATGCGAGCGGCGTTGATCGCCTTTACCGCACCCATGGCATTGCGCTCGATGCACGGGATCTGGACGAGGCCGCCGACCGGATCGCAGGTCAGGCCGAGGTTGTGCTCCATGCCGATCTCGGCGGCGTTCTCCACCTGAGTCGGGGAGCCGCCGAGCACCTCCGCCAGGGCGCCCGCCGCCATCGAGCACGCCGCGCCGACTTCCCCCTGACAGCCGACTTCCGCCCCGGAGATCGACACGTTCTCCTTGTAGAGGATGCCTATCGCACCGGCGGTGAGCAGAAAGCTGATCACGCCTTCATCGCCGGCGCCGGGAACGAGCTGTTCGTAATAGCGCAGCACCGCCGGGATGATGCCGGCTGCGCCATTGGTCGGTGCTGTTACTACCCGCCCTCCGGCGGCGTTTTCCTCGTTCACGGCCACCGCCCACATGCTTACCCAGTCGAGTGCCTGTAGTGGGTCGTCGCCAGGCGCGGCGCTCGAGCAAAGGTCGCGATGCCAGGCCGGGGCGCGACGGGGAATACCGAGGCGGCCGGGAAGCACTCCCTCCGCGTGACACCCGCGCTCGATACAGGCCTTCATCGTCTGCCATAGCTCCAGCAGTCCGTCGCGGATCTCGTCTTCCGAGCGCCAGGCGCGCTCGTTCTCCAGCATCAGCTGGCTCACCGACAGGTGGTGTTCGGCACAGCGGGCCAGGAGGTCTGCGCCGCTCCTGTAACGGTGTGGAAGCGGCGTCGAGTCCTCGACTATCCGAGCGGACTCGGCTGCATCTGCGTTCACTACGAAACCACCTCCGACCGAGTAGAAGACTCGCGTTTGAAGCTCGGCGCCGGCGCCGTCGAAGGCGGTGAACCGCATGCCGTTGGGATGATCCGGCAGCGTCTCGTGAAGCCGGAACAGCAGATGTTCCTTGGGTCGCAGCGGTACCGGGTGCTCGCCCAGGAGCCACAGTCGGCCGGTGTCGTAGATGGCTGCGATTCGCGCATCGAGCGTTTCAACGTCGACGGCCTCGGGAGTGTCGCCCTCGAGTCCCAGAAGGATCGCCCGATCGGTGCCATGCCCCTTGCCGGTCGCGGCAAGCGAGCCATAGAACTCTGCCCCTACCGCCGCCGTGCTGTCGAGCAGTCCGGCCCGGCGCAATCCCACAGCGAATTCGCGCGCCGCGCGCATCGGCCCGACCGTGTGCGAGCTCGACGGCCCGATACCGATCTTGAACAGATCAAAGACGCTGATTGCCATGGTGGGAAAGGTGTCGTCGCTCAGGCGTTGAGCACGCGACGCAGATAGCGCCCCAGGGTCTTGAGCCGGTAGCTGCCGCGCCGTGCGTTGTGGTAGCCGGACGGGAGCTCCGTGCTACTGAGACGGGCGTAGCTCTTGGCTGGCTCGAAGGCGTGCCCCTCGTGCCACTCATTGAACGAGTTGAGAAAGACGAGAAAGAAGCCTTGCCGGGAATTCGTGTGGAGCGGGTTGCTCTGAACCAGTATCGATGTGCTCAGCGTGCGGCGGATCTGCTTCTGCGAAAGTCGCCTGGCGCGCTCGCGCTCCTCCATTTCGCTCCAGCTCACCTGGGCGGGCGGATGGAATGGGTTGGGCACATAACACGAGTCCTCAGGAACTGTTCTGCGGGCGATGCTGTCGAAGCCGGGGTTCGTATTGAACGAGTAGACCAGACCGTCGCTGTTGGCGCGTTCGGAGTGCCCTTGCCAGGTCGACGGGTCGAGGAAGTTGTTGTACACGGCGATGCCATCGAAGCCGGACTTGCGAGTGCGGTTCATGTTCAAGGAATCGGCCAGCATCGTCACTTGGTCGAATTCCCCTGCGAAACGCTCGCGGACGCCGTCGGTCTGCTGCTTCCAGATCTCGTCGGGGGTGTAGTCCGGTACGTCATGGACGATGTCGTGGCAATCGGTGACCTGCGCTGCAACGATCGTGCGGAAAGACTTGAACACTGGCCCGACCTTGCCGTTGGCGTCGCGCAGTAGCAGAAATGCGTCCCAGCCCCGCCGTTCGCCGTACTCTTGGATCAGGTAGGTGATGTCGTCGAGATAACGATGGGCACGATCGTGCCGATACGGTTCGATGTGGAACATCACCTTGATGTCGTGATCGGCCATCACGTCCATCACGGCATGGGCGGACCCTCCGGAGAAGCTGTCGGCGCCCCACCAGCTCAAGTTCACGGCGCCCGCCCCGACTTCTTTGATCCAGCGTGCGTGTCGCTCGATCACCTTCCTGTTGCGGGAGCTGTAGGCTCCCAACTTTGGAACGCTGGTGGCGGCGAGGTCGTGCGGTGGGACGCGATCCCACTGCTGCCAGTGACGGAAAGGATCGTTGTTGTACCAGGGGTAGTACTCGAAGATGAAGTGGCGGTTCAGATCACCGCACCGTAGCTTCAGCAGCCGGCCGAACTCAGCCCACGGGAAGGCGACGCCGGCGCGCTTCGAGGGATCGGCAGCGAGGATGAGCCGCTGGAGGTCGGCGCCGCCATAGCGCAGCTCCATCTCCAACGAGGAAAAACCATGCCGCTCAAGCGCGGGGTCCGGAAGCCCCGTCAAACCGGCTGGCGTGTACGGTCCAGGCGTCGGTCCACTCCCCCCCCCCCCAGCCGCCGGTAGAGACCGCGCCACCAGGCCACCGCCGAAGCCGAACGCGGCTGGTGCCGCGATCGCTCCGAGGCTGCCGAGCACGCGTCGTCGTGACCAGTCAATCATGGGACAATTGAACCCTCTGACACGACCAAACGGCAAGTCTGTCCGGGGTCGCGCTGATTTCGCATCGGCGGCCTGGGAGGTCATCATGCGTGAAGGATCGGCATTCCCTGGGATTGCGGCAATCATCTGCCTCGGTTTCAGCGGGTTGCCCGCCGATCAGAAGATGGGCCAGCAGGAGGCGACGAATTTCGTTATCACGCGCTCCAATCTGGCAGCGTTGGCGCGCCTTGACGGTCCGCTGGCTGCGCGCTAACGGTGCCTAGCGGGCCGTGGTGGAAGTGTGGTGGGCCTGGCGATAGGGTCTTGCGAGGCGGAGGCAAGGATCGCCGTCGTCGAGCCTCCTCGGATTCGACTCAGTCGCGCGCGCCACAATATGCAACGAACCTCTGTTACAGGACACTAGATGTCTGAGTCAGGCTTTGATCAACGCGAGCTTCGCGGCGCGCTCGGTCGCTTTGCCACCGGTGTGACGGTCGTCACCGCCAAGGCTGATGATGGGACGTACGTTGGTGTGACCGTGAGCAGCTTTAATACGGTCTCGCTGGAGCCGCCGCTGGTGCTCTGGAGCCTCGATCGCAAGTCGGGCACGTTTCCCGTGTTCGAGGCCGCGACCCACTTTGCGGTGAGCGTGCTCGGCACCGACCAGATCGAGCTGTCGAACACCTTCGCGAGCCGCGACGACGGCAAGTTCGACGGCGTGAAGTGCGGTGAGGGTGCCGGCGGTGCGCCGCTGATCCCGGGCAGTTTGGCGACGTTCGAGTGTCGCAACGCGCATCAGTACGACGGCGGCGACCATGTGATTTTCGTCGGCGAGGTTGTGGCCTTCGACCGCCGTGAGGGTGTCGCGCTGCTGTTTCACGACGGGGCCTACTGTGTGGCGGCGCCACACGGCAACGGTACCGACTGACGCGGCGTGCCAATGCAGCAGGTTCCGGCTCTGGTCCAACAGGATCTGGTCCTGGTGGGCGGCGGGCATAGCCACGTCACGGTTCTCAAGCGATTCGGCATGCGGCCCGAGCCCGGTGTGCGGGTGACGCTGATCTGCCGTGACACGCAGGCGCCGTATTCCGGAATGTTGCCCGGGATGATCGCCGGCCACTACGGATTCGACGACGCCCATATCGATCTCGGCCCGCTGTCGCGTTTCGCCTCTGCCCGCTTCCTCCGTGATGAGGTAATCGGGATCGACCGCGCAAACCGGCGGCTGCTCTGTCGTGGCAGGCCGCCGGTTGCGTACGACGTGGTAGCCATCGACATTGGATCGTCGCCGATCATGCGTGATGTCGAAGGTGCCGAGGGGGTGGTCGTTCCCGTCAAGCCCATCGACCGTTTCGCTCGCAAATGGACGCGAATTAAGGAGCGCATCCTGGCGCAGACGGGCCCCTCGGTAATCGCTGTCGTCGGCGGTGGGGCAGGGGGCGTGGAGATTCTGTTGGCTCTCCAGCACCGCCTGCATTGTGAGCTGCTCCGTATCGGGCGCACCGACGAGCACCTCGAATATCGGCTGTACACGCGCGACGGCGAGATCCTGCCATCGCACAACCGTCGCGTACAACGTAAGTTCAGGCGTGTCTTGGCGGAACGCGGCGTCATCGTGCGACCAGATAGTGGCGTCGTGCGGGTCGAGAAGAACGGGCGCACCCGCCTGATCTTCGATCGAGGCGATTTTGCGGAAGTCGACGAAGCGCTTTGGGTGACCACGGCCGAGGCGCAGCGATGGCCCGGCGAGGGCGGACTGGAGGTCGATGAGCACGGCTTCATCCGGGTCAACGATACCTTGCAGTCGACAAACGACCTCGACGTGTTCGCCAGCGGCGATGTTGCCGCCGTCGTGGGTTACCCGCGACCGAAGGCCGGTGTCTTTGCGGTGCGTCAGGGACCGCCGTTGGAGCACAACTTGCGGCGACGGCTGCGCGGGGAGTCGTTGAGGCCGTTCCACCCGCAGCGACATTTCCTCAGCCTGGTAAGCACCGGCGACCGGTACGCGGTTGCGTCGCGTTCGTTCTGGAGCCTCGAGGGGCGGTGGGTATGGCGCTGGAAGGATTGGATCGACCGACGTTTCATGCGCAAGTACAACGACCTTCCCGAGATGGAGCCGCAAGCCGAGCCGGCTTCGCGTGACGACACTAAAACACTGCGGACGTTGTCGAGCCCGACGATGCGTTGTGCCGGATGCGGATCGAAGGTCGGCAGCGGCGTCCTCGAGCGGGCGCTGGCCAGGTTGTCGAGGACGCCTCACCCAGACGTCATCATCGGCCTCGATGCGCCCGACGATGCTGCAGTGGTGCGTGTGCCCGAGGGTAAGGTCCTAGTGCAAACAGTCGATCATTTCACCGCCTTCATCGACGACCCTTTCGTCTTCGGCCGCATCGCCGCCGTGCATGCGTTGAGCGACCTGCACGCCATGGGAGCCGAGCCGCAATCGGCCCTGGCGCTGGCAACGGTCCCCTATGCCGACGAGGCGAAGCTGGAGGAGGATCTGGTGCAACTGCTGGCGGGCGCTTTGGGGGCGCTTGACGAGTGCGGTGCTGCTCTTGTTGGCGGACACACCAGTGAGGGGCCGACAATGGCGCTGGGCTTTGCGGTGAGCGGGTTTGCCCATCCCGAAGCGCTCTCGACCAAGAGTGGAGCGCGGCCGGGCGAGGCTCTCGTGCTGACCAAGCCGATCGGTAGCGGCGTGTTATTTGCGGCGCACATGCGCCAGCGAGCCAAAGGGCGGTGGATCGAGGCGGCGTTGGCGTCGATGTCGACCTCGAATCAGGCTGCGGCCGAGATCCTGCGTCGCCACGGAGTGTCGGCGATGACCGACGTCACCGGTTTCGGGGTCTTGGGTCACCTGCTGGAGATGCTGCGCGCCTCGGAAGTGGGGGCCGAGATTGACATCGCGGCAGTGCCGGCCTACGACGGTGCGATCGCGGTGATCGAACAGGGGATCACCTCTTCGTTGCATCCGCAGAATCTGCGCTCACGCCGCGCGGTGGTCAACCCGGAGCTTGGTGCCGAGCGGCCGGCGTTCGCCCTGCTGTTCGATCCGCAGACGGCGGGCGGGCTGCTGGCGAGCGTTCCCGAGGCCACGGTCGACGCGGCGATCCGAGAGTTGGTGGCTGCGGGGTACCCGGCAGCCTGCCGTTTGGGCACGACGACCGAGGGCGAGCCTCGGATCACGCTGGGCTCACCCGGTTAGCTACCCGCACTCGACGTCTACCGCACGATTATTTTCACGATCTGGGTGCGCTCGAACACGATCGGGTTGACGTGGCCCGGCCAGGCTACGGCGCTGACGAAGACGTAGATCGTGTCGCCCGGCTTGGGAATGTGGCCCTTCAGCGGCGCGAAGAACCAGTGGGTGGCCATCGCCTGGAGGACCGTCACCCCGCCCGGGCCGGATCCCAGCGACTGGCAGACCAGGCCCGGTGTGAGCCACTCGATGATGCCGGCGTACCAGGTACCGCCGATGTTCGCGATGGCCCACATGTTGGCGTTGACGTTGACGCCACCGCCGGGTTCGAAGGCCACCGGCCACGAGAACTTCTTGGTGTGGTCCATGCACCACTGGAAGGTTCCCTGCGTGGCGGAGGTCAGCGTGGAGGTGACGGGCCACGGGCCGACGTTCATCGGACCGTTCCATTTCACGATCTTCGTGTCGATGGCATCGACGCAGCCTCTGCAGCCGCCGCCACCGCCTCCAGGAATCAGAATTACTCCGGCCTTCCCGAACGTGACGAAGAAGTAGTCTTCCGTGGCGGCCACCACCGTGTCATAGGGGTTTTCGCTCACCGGAATCGCGGCTCTGGAACCGTTCACGGATCGGGCGCGTATTGGGATGGCGACATAGTCGTCCTTCCGGAAGCCCTTCAACCCGGAAATCTCGATCCAGTAGAAGATGCGTTCGCCCGGTTCCAACTCCACGATATCGCCGTTGGCGCTGAAATCCGCCGTAACGTCGTCGCCCCGGAACATCTTCGATCGCTTGCGCGTCGCCGCGTAGATCGTTGCTTCGAACACCGCGGCCGCGCCGCGCTCCTCGACGGTCGTAACCTCGGCGGGGATGTCGATCTTCAGACGCACCGAGTCGGACTTGGTGCCGTCGTTGTCGATCGCTACGAGGTAGCGTTCGGTGACCTTCTTGCCGCCGTCGAGGATGATGTTCTGCGCTGGGACCTCGGCCCCGCCCTCGTAGAAGTTGTCGCCCTTGAACTCATCCAACCGTACGACGTCGTCTTTGATGAGCCTTTTTACCTCGGAGACTGCGATGTCGGGTTTGAACTTGGCGGGCTTGCGCGACGGGCCGGCGTCCACTGTCGTCGACGCCACCGTGATGACACACAGGCCGAGCAGGATCGGGCGGAGGAAACGCGACATGGGAGGAACTCCTGAGCAATGGCTGAAGTAGTCGCATCGGCGAGACTCACGCGCCCCTGCGCAGGCTCAACCAACGGCGTGTGGTTGTGAAATCCTGAGACAATCGTATCAAATCGACCGCCAGCAATGGCGATCGCCACCAATCGTTCGCCGTAGCGCGCGGCTCGGTCTTGGCGCCGTGCTGCATACTGTAAGTAGGGTGTTCCGTGTACGGTCGAGGTGCTGAGCAGCGGAATCCTACGTATCAGCGGGACTCGCACGACTTCGGTTAGGATGGTCGGTCGCCGATACGCGACCACGACGTGGAACGTTGCCGACCCCGCACGGTACCGGGCCGGGTTCGCCCGGCGCACTGCAACCACGCTTCCAACACAGCCTAACAGCGGCACGACGCTGCGGTGAGCAGAGGGCTTGTGCACTCACGTTTCACAAGAAATCCCGACAACACCATCACCGCCGAGGTGGTGAAGCGCGGCCGCGATGTGCTGCGTGATCCGCTGATTAACAAAGGCTCGGCATTTACGCCACGCGAACGGGCCGAGCTTCGTCTCGAAGGCCTGCTCCCGCCCGGGCTGGTCAGTATCGATCAGCAACTGGCGCGCGAGGTCGAATCGCTGAAGCACACCGAGCATCCGCTCGGCAAGTACATCGAGCTCGCCGACCTTCAGGATCGGAACGAGACCTTGTTCTACAGGCTCCTGGTTGACCGGCTCGAGGAGCTGATGCCGATCGTTTACACGCCGACCGTCGGGTCGGCCTGCAGCAACTTCAGCCACATCTTCCGTCGTGGCCGTGGGCGGTGGATTACCCCAGAGCACCGTGGCCGCATCGTCGACGTGCTTCGTCAGATCAAGGCTGATATCCGGCTGATCGTGGTGACCGACAACGAGCGAATTCTGGGACTTGGCGACCTCGGCGCCGGTGGCATGGGAATACCGACCGGCAAGCTTGCCCTCTACACTGCCGCGGCAGGGCTGCACCCCACGTTGACGTTGCCCGTGAGCCTCGACGTAGGCACCGACAACGCGTCGCTGCTCGACGATCCCAAGTACCTCGGTTGGCGCCACACACGGCTGCGGGGCCAGCTGTACGATGAGCTCGTCGACGAGTTCGTGCTGGCGGTTCGCGAGTGCTACCCGAACGCCATCCTGCAGTGGGAAGACTTCAAGAAAGCCAACGCGTTCGACCTGTTGCACCGCTACCGCGAGGTGTTGCCGTCGTTTAACGACGATATCCAGGGAACGGCGGCGATCGCGCTCGCCGGCATTCTGGCGGCATGTCGCGCCACTGGCACGCCGATGCGGGAGCAACGCGTCGCTATTCTGGGGGCGGGCGCCGCCGGTGTCGGGATCGCCGGTCTATTGCGTGACGCCTTCGCGCGTGAGGGACTCGAGGGCGACGAGCTGATTAGCCGAGTCGCCGTACTCGACAGCGGCGGTCTGCTGGTGAGCTCGCGCCACGGGCTCGACGAGCACAAGCGAGCGTTCGCGTGGCCGGCGCAGCTCACCGCCAAGATCGGGTTGGCAGGCGACTCACCGCCAGGGCTGGAGCGTGTTGTCGAGCTCTACAAGCCGACGGTGTTGATCGGCACGACCGGTCAGCCAGGTGCGTTTTCTAAGCCGATGATTCGCAAGATGGCCGCCAACGTCGAGCGCCCGGCGATCTTCCCGTTCTCGAATCCCACCAACAAGAGCGAGGCGACTCCCGAGGACATCTTTGGCTGGACCGAAGGTCGGGCGCTGGTGGCGACCGGCAGTCCGTTTCCGCCCGTTCAGCTCGAGGATCGTCTCGCCAAAGTGTCGCAGGGCAACAACGTCTATATCTTCCCGGGAGTCGGCCTGGGGGCGCTGGCCGTCGGCGCGCGCCAGATCACCGATTCCATGTTTACTGCCGCCGCCACCTCGCTGGCCGCACAGGTAACCGCGGCCGACCTCGCGGCAGGGGCCCTGTACCCGCCGGTGCCCCAGTTACGGCAGGTCACCCGCAAGATCGCCGAGGCGGTAGCACAAACGGCGGTTGATGACGGGGCTGCCGACGATCCTGAAGGGGGAATCTTGGCCGCCGTGGAGTCGTGGATCTGGGATCCCGTCTACCCGACGATCAAGGCGATCTAACAGGGTGCCGAAAGCCGCGTTTCGCGGGCCCTCTGTTGCCTGGTGCTAGGGCGCGCCGGAAGTCGGCGTGAGGCCGTTGACCTGCCCGTCTAGATCCCAGCCGGGATCGACCTCGATGCCCAGATGTGCCAGCGCGGTGGGCACGATATCGACGATATGGGGTGTGGCGGTCAGCGCCGCCGGATCGGCAGACGGACCGCTGACCAGATAGTAGATGGTCCGCTCTTCGATCGAGTCATCGCCGTGGCCGCCCTCGTCAGTGCGCCCGTGATCGGTGCTCGAGAGGATCAGCCAGTCCTCCTGAGCGTAGGTGGGGCGCGCCTGCACCGCAGCCACTAGCTCGCCCACTCGCTGATCGGCTAGCTCGATGGCGGCGCGGTACTCCGCCGACAACGAACTCGTCTCGTGCGCCACACTGTCGGTATTGGTCATGTACACGAAGGTGGCATCCGGATCACCGACACGTAGGTAATGAGTGGCGATCGATACAACCTCGGCGTCGGCGGCCGCATAGCCGACAGCGTCACCGTTGATGTTCACCAGCACGTCTACGATCCGGCTGATCATCGGGCCACCGTCGGCCGTCGTTCCCATTGCCGGCCAGTGGATCACCGCGTAGGTGTTGAGCTCCGGACGCACTTGCTCGATGCGAGTCAGGAAGTCGGGATACTCCGCGTAGTGGTTGCCGGTGAAGTCGTTGCTCTCGACGCCGTGTTTCTCCATCCACACGCCGGTCAACATGCTCGACCAACCGGGGCCGCTGACGGTAATCGGCCTGGTGCGAGCATCGGCAGAGAAGGCCCCCGTGGCGATCAACGCATCGAGGTTGGGTGTATTCGCCTGCTCGAGGATGTCGACACGGATGCCATCAATGCCGATCAGCAAGACCTTCTTGCGTGCCTCTGTGGGCGCCGCGAGCGCGGGCGCTTCAGTGGCGCTCCTGCCGGCGCCATCTTGCGAGGCGCTGGATGGCAAGGTGGTCACTGAAAGAGCGACGAGCAGCGGTGCGAGGGCGGCGCGGGTTAGCATCGAACACTCCTGAGCTTTGCGGTTCCGGGGAGCCCATCCTAGTGGATACGCGGTGCGATATGATCGCCCGCACCGGCCCCGGCGCCGGATTTGGCGAACCGATCGAGGAGAGACGTGAGCGATCGCATAGGCGCCCTGCAGCAGGCGATTGGTGCCGCCGGTGCCGATCTGGTGGTGCTCAATCCCGGGGCGAGCATGACCTACTTCACCGGTCATTCGTTCGACTCATATGAGCGACTGTTCTTGCTCTTCGTGCCCGCCGACGGTGAGCCCGGCGCCATCGTGCCGTTGCTCGAGGAGAACAACTGGGCCAGCTCAGTGCCGGGTGTGAGCCAGGTGTGGCTGTGGGACGACAAGGACGGGCCGCAAGAGGCCGCCGCGGCGGCTTGTGCGCATTTCTCGGACGCTAGAACAGTGGCCATCGAGCCTCTGGGCTTGCGCTACATGGAAGTGACGGTGCTGCAGCGGCACCTGCCGACGATAGAGCTGGTCTCGGCCGACGCGGCCATCAACTCGTTGCGGCAGTTCAAGGACGCGCACGAGGCGGCGAGTATTCGCACCGCCGCGGAGATTTGCGAGGCTGCGTTGGAGGAAACGATTCACCAAGTACGCGTTGGCATGACCGAGAAACAGGTGGCCGCCGAGCTCATCGGTCGAATGTTCGGGAAGGGCGGCGAGGGCATCTCGTTCGGCCCGATTGTGCTGGGCGGCCCCAAGAGCGCGCTGCCGCACGGCGTACCCGATGAGCGGCCATTGGAGGCGGGGGACTTCCTGTTGATCGACTTCGGAACGAGCCATGACGGCTACCATAGCGACATCACGCGAACTTTCGTTGTGGGCGCCGAACCGAATGATCGCCAGCTCGCCGTCTACGATGCCGTGCGCACCGGCAACGCTGCGGGGTGCGCCTGCGCCACCGCCGGAGCAACCGCGCACGATGTCCACATGGCGGCGGCCGCTCCGCTGCAAGCGCCTGAATTCGACGACTACTTCAAACACCGTACCGGCCACGGCTTGGGCGTTGACATTCACGAGCCTCCGTCGGTAATGGAAGGCAACCACGATCCGCTCGGAGCCGGAACGGTGATCACCATCGAGCCGGGTCTGTACATGGAAGGCTGGGGAGGAGTTCGCATCGAGGACGACATCTGGGTCACCGACGACGGGCCGGTGAGCCTGACCTCATTCCCACGTGAGCTTCGTACCATCGGTACATGACGCCGTTTCTGAACGTCCTCGTACAGTTCCTGGGGATCATCATCGCCATGATCGGCATCCTGGCGATACGCTCGCCGCAGCTCGTGACCGGGGCGATCCATCACGTTGAGGAAGCTGGGTGGCTGCGCACTGTGGTTGTCACAAAGCTCGTGGCAGGGATTGTCTTGTTGGTTGCTGCGAGCGGTACCCGCTTGCCCACGTTGGCGCGGGTGCTCGGTGCCGGCATGGCGATCGGTACCGGCTGGGTGTTGCTCGACGCGTCGAGCCTCGCGTCGCTGGCGCAGTTGAGCCAGCGGCAAGGGACTCTGGCAACGCGCCTCTACGGATCGCTGGCGATGTTCGCGGGCTCGTTCCTGGTCTACGCCTCGCGATAGCTAGAGTCTCCTGCTACAGGCGATTAGTCGCAGGTCACCGCGGGCCGGCCGCGTTCGAGCTCGGCGCAGAAGGGAACTCCCGAGCGGCCGGTCTCCCGATCCACTGCTACGACGCGCAGCCGCGCCCGGCCCGGTCCGATGCCAGCGCCAATACCATCCACCACCATGAACCCGTGGTCGGGGCTCTTGAAGAGTGTGTTGTCGCGGCGCGCCGTGGGGTTGGACTTGGAAGCGCTGCCGCTGACCACATAGGTTGTTGGCCGATCGCCTTTGTCAGTGAACACCTGCAGATCGTGTTCGTGACCCGCTGCGTATAGCAGCGGTGGAAATTCGGCGAACGCTGCCTGCAGGCTGTCCACCATCGCCTTGTTAGCGCCGCCCGAGAGGTCTTGACCGCTGTTCGCCCCGCCGATCTTGCGCAGCGCGACGCCTAGCACCGGGATAGGAATCCATGCCCACTTCTTCAACATGCGCGTCGAGAAAATCCATTCGTCAGCGGGGAAGAAGCCGCCATGTGACCCGGCCGTGTAGATCGGATGGTGGCCGGCGACAATAGTCAGCAGATCGTGCTCGGCTGCTTCCTCCAGTCCCGTGACCAGCCGCTCGTACACCTGCCCAGGTTCGGCGACGCTGCCTTCATACGCCGTGCCAGCATCGAGCGGGCCCCAAGAGCATCCCTCCCAGCCCTGCACATGCTCGGTGGTCAGCAACCATTCAGTGTCGAGAAACACCAGGCGCACTCCAGGTATCCGCGAGCCACTGTCGATCGTCAGGTCAACCCAGACTGGCCCTGGACATCCGCCGCTCGGGGCCTGCAGCGAAGCGACTCCCGTGGCGATGAAGCGGTCGGCAGCGCGTATCCGCGCCAGGCCGCGCCTGCCCGAATGGTCCCAGTCGTGGTTCCCGGGGACAAAAAAGGCACGCGCGCCGTTGGACGCGACTTGCATCTGTGCCCTCAAGACGCGCTCGCCCCGTCGGCGCTCGGCGGCGGACTTGGGGTCGGTCTCGTCCTCGGCCGGTAGCCCGTTTGTGTACACGTTGTCCCCTAACCAGACAATCGTGGTGCGTTCAGGTGACGCCACCACGTAGGCGCTCGCCGCGGCGATCACGTTGGCTAGTGCGGGGGTGTCGGCGCCGCCGTCGCCAAGCAGCAGCAGCCGCCAATTGGGCTCCTCGAGCTCGGTGACGGTGTCGAAGCCGCCGCGAACGTAGAGCGAGTTGCCGCAGGCCGCGGTCGCCAGAGCGGTGACCGTGATGAGCAGCCGGCGGTACCGCTGGCGACGCGGTCGCGGTCGTCGTGGTGGGAGCTCGGTCGGCGTCAACATGTCAGGCTCCGGCTTGGTGCTCGGATTCTCAGCCCAGGTGAAACCCCGCGGCCGCCGGTCGAACCTCCAGCGGGCTGCCGGGCAGCTCGCCGAACGTATCGCTGGTGTTGTATTCGGCCGGCGCAACGTCGTTGGGGGCGTCCGGATGAAACAGGGCGGCGAGGTACTGGATCTGATGACGACCAATCCCCAGCTCGAACTGTCCTCCACCGTAGATATTTATGCCACGGTGGCGGCAGAAATCGTAGGCGTCGAACAACCGCTGGAGGGTTCCGAAGCGCGAGGGTTTGAAGTTGATCATGCGTGGCTGATGACGCAGCGATCGGATGTCGTCGACTGAGTGAATCGGAGCGTCCCAGGTCACCCGATCACGGTGTGGCGCGAGCAGCGCGTCAATCTCGGGCTCATCGTGTGGATCCTCGATCAGCACGTCGGCCGGTAGCCCGTCCAGCACACGGCGGTAGAGCGCGGCATCGGCCGCCTGGTCGACGGGCGTTCCATGGTAGGCGCCCTTGAAATCAACCACGCGCACCGCGCCAGTAGTCGCCAACTCGTCGATGAGCTCATCGGTCCAGGCTTCGGTGGCGTCGAGTTTCAGCTCGAGGCCGGGTTGAGCGGCGAGCAGCTCGCGAAGGCGCGGCATCTTGTCGGGCGTGTCCAAATGCAACGAGGATACGAACCTCAGCGGTCCTGGGCTGAGCTCGAGACGTCGCGCCAGGCTGACGTCCGCCTGACGCAGCGCCAGGTCGAGCGCGGCGCTCTCGAACGCCCAGCGCCGGTAATCCTCGCTGCCCGGATAGACGGGCGTTGCTGGGAAGACGGGCAAGGTCTCGAGTAGATCGGACAGCTCACCCAGTGTGCGTCGCCCGCCCAGCGGAAGCGTCAGCCCGGCTTCCTGGAACGCCAGCTGCTCGCCAGGCTCGTAGTTTGGATCCTCCCCGAGACCCTCGTGTCCGCCGCCGCGCAGGCGCACCACGCTCGTCAGACGCCAGTCGCTGGTGTGGCCGGAAATCTCGTAGCCCTCGATGTCGATTTTCAGCCCGCTGACTCGTCTCCAGGTGTCCATTCTGGCATCGTAGTCGATGTCGATCGCGCCCGGGCGCGATAGGATTCCGCTGCCTTCTGACGCTGAGATCGACGGCAACCCCCAGGAGCCTGATGGTGACCGACATGCGTACGCTGTTCCGTAGGGAGCGGACGTTTATCGGTCTGGTCGGGGCAGTGGCGGTGCTGCGATTCCTGTTGCCGCCCGGCAGGTGGCCGGGCGCGCTCGAGACCTGGCTCGCTATCCTTGGCCTGTGGCTGCTTGGCTGGGTGCTCGTGGCGACACGTTCTGCGCCTGCGGCCCCCGGTGAGTTCAGCGGCCCGATAGGTGTCCAGAACCTGGCGATCCAGGCGCTGATCGTGGTACCCGGGATTCTGGTGGGCACAGGTCGAAACTTGGCTTCGATCGAGGTCGCTCCCCCAGCATCCTACCCCGCCAACGCGCTGACGACGCTGATCGTCTTGCCTCTCGCAAGCTTGGCCGTGCTCACGTTTGCGGCGCTGCCGCTGGCGATCGCGCTACGCGCGCTAGTGCAGCGATGGCGCCGCCAGGCGTCGGGGGCCACCGTCTGACATCATTGGCGAGATAATGAAAGCTCGACGCGCGACCATGATGTGGGGGCTCCCCCTGTCGCTCTTGCTGGCGGGCTGCGGAGAATCGGCCGAACAGCCGGGCGTCGACCCGGTCGCCGCTCTGGCCGCCGATGTTGAGGCCGGTCGACGAATTTACGACGACAACGGCTGTGCCAACTGCCACGGCTCGGATGGCAGCGGTCGGGGCCCCAATGCCGCATACATGAACCCGCCGCCGCGCGATTACCGCGATCCGAGGGCGTACAAGGCAGGCATCACCGTGGATGCCGTGGCTCGATCGATCGCGACGGGCTTCAGCGAGGGTGGCGCGGCGATGCCAGCTTTCTCACACTTGACCGCGGAGCAGCTTCGACAGCTGGCCAGCCTCGTCGTTTCGCTGCAGCGGCCCGAAGCCGAGAGCGTCCGGATCGAGGACGCGTGGGTGGCCGAAACACTGCCTGAGACTGATGTGACCGCCGCGTACATGACGTTGTTGCACGACGCGTCGGAGCCGGATGTCCTCGTTGAGGTCGAGGCCAAGGGGGCGCGTGCGCGAGTGCATGCCACGCGCGCTCAGGACGGTATGACCAGGATGGAACCAGTGGAGCGGGTGGAGCTCGATGCCGGTGGCATCGTCGAGCTTGCCCCCGGCGGGCTGCATCTGATGCTGAGCGGCCTGAGGTCGCCGCTGGTTGCCGGCGACGTGGTCGAGATGACGCTCTTTTTCGAGAGTCATACGGCACGGCGGCTGAGCGTGCCGGTACGCCGGCGTGGTGCAAAGAACTGAGTGTGAACCGTCGGTGGTTGCTCTACGGAGCCTACGGCTACACTGGCCGCCTGATCGCTCGTCTGGCGGCTGAGCGTGGCTTGTCGCCGCTGCTCGCTGGTAGGGATCCCCGGAAGCTGGAGGCGATGGCGAGCTCGCTGGGCTTGGAGCAGCGCGTATTCCGGCTCGGCAAGCCTGCCGCTATCGCGGAGGCCCTCGACGGGATGGACGCCGTGGTCAACGCCGCCGGACCGTTCTCGCGCACGTTCTCCAGGATGGTCGACGCCTGCTTGGCGCGCCGATGCCACTACCTCGACATCACCGGAGAGATCGAGGTTTTCGAGGCCGCCTGGGCACTCGACGAACGCGCCCGCGCAGCAGGCGTGATCCTGCTGCCGGGCGTGGGGTTCGATGTCGTACCGACCGACTGTGCTGCGTCGCGCGCCGCGTCGCGGTTGCGCGATCCGACGCATCTTGACATCGCGTTCGTGGCCAGCGGCTCCCCTAGCGCCGGAACGTTGAAGACGATGCTCGAGGGCTTCGGGCAGCCGGGCAAGGTACGTCGCGACGGCCGCATCGTCGACATAGAGCTGGGGTCGGTGCGACGCCGTGTCCCGTTCGCTGACCGCGAGCGCGACGCCATGGCGATCCCCTGGGGCGATGTCAGCACCGCATGGCAATCCACCGGTGTTCCCAACGTGCGTGTGTTCCTGGCCTCTCGGAACAAGCTTCCGGGATGGTCGTCGATACTGCGGCCGTTGCTGCGCATGCCTCCAGCGCGGCGGTTGATGCAGTGGGTCGTGGGGCGGATGGTCGACGGACCGGGTGTCGAGCAGCTTGCTCGGGGATGGGCGCGTATCTGGTGTGAGGCCCGCAACGCGACCGGCGAGGTTGCCGAGGTCGAGCTGCTCACGCCGAACGGGTACGCGCTTACCGCCGACAGCGCCGTGACCGCCGTCGAATCGCTGCTCGCGCCGACCTATGAGGGCCCGCCGTGCGGCGCGTTGACGCCGTCGTGTGCCTTCGGTGACGACTTCGTCAGCCGTCTGCGCGGGGTCGAGTGGGTAAAGGGCTAGCAGGCCGTGTCGATCAGGGGTAACGGTGGCGCGTTCTAACGAGCCGCCTGCTCTTTAATGATCCACTCGACCAGTTTCGCCACGGCCTTCGAAGTCGCGGCGTCCAGGGCATCGAGGTCGTTGATGTCGTCGACACGGATGCGCTCGTCCGTCTCGGCGTCGCGCTGCGTGCTCCGTACCCTGAGGCGGAGATCCATTTCTCGGCGGGGCTCGTCCGCGAGCTCATGCAGCTCGATCCAGGCGGTGAAGTCGACCAAGGCCGGGTACCGCGCCAGCGCGATCGTGCGTTGTCGCTCCAGGTGTCGCGCGATGCGACGGTGCACGCTCCGCAGCGCCAGCTGAGCCGCGAGGTCGGGCACCATCGGCTTGAGAAACTCGATCACTGGCCCCTCGTTCAGGGCAACGAGTCCCTCGGGCGGGCCCGACACGCGGCGTAGCCGGTCGATGATCTCCTCGGCGGGCACCCCTGCGCGCCGCGCCCGGATGGCGTGATTCCAGGCGGCCGGGTAGTCCAACAGCCGGTACGCGACTTGGGCGATGCGCGCGTGCAGCTCACCGGAGCCTGGGGTCAGATCAAGCGCCTGCTCGTAGGCCAGGCGCGCCCCTGACCACAGGCCGGCACCCTCGAGCACCCGGCCGCGACCCAGGTGCGCGGAGCTCAGCTGCGGATCGATGGCGGCGGCCGCCCGGAACATCGACAGGGCGGCCGTCGGGTCATCCGCCAGCAGGCGCGACGCCTGCCGTAGCGCCGACCGCGCGCCGGCATAGTCCACCGCCGTGCGGAAGACGCCGGGCTGCACCAACGGATCGGCACCGGCAACCTTGACCGCCACGCTATGCCAACCTTCCTGTACCGGCGTGGGACCGCGGTAGGCGAGCACGTAGTAGCCGCGCACCAGCGCCAGCACTTTGTCGTAGCCGTCGCGTATGTCACGTTGCATGACCAACTGCCCGCCGGAGACGCGCGCCAGCTCTCCGAGTTGTTGCTGTAGCTGCTCGATGTAGAAGCGCTCACGCCGGTAGCTGGCGAAATCCCGTAGAAAGCTGGGCGCCGAGCGGCGGCCGGCCGCCAATCCGACGGCGACCGCGAAGATCGGTGTCTCGGCCTGATGCGTTGCCAGCAGAACGTCGGCGTATTGTGCGTTGCCACCGGTGTCTTCGCCGTCGGAGAGCAGCATGATCGCGGCACGTCGGCCAAGGGCCTCGGACGCCGACAGCGGCTCGGTGCAGCTGGCGTGGCCGGTGGCCGCATCGAGGGGCTCTTCATCTTCGGGCCGCCGCCTCTGCAGACCGCGGTAGGCGGCCTGAATGGCATCGTAGAGGCGTGTCTCCGAACCGTAGGGAATGGCGTCGACGATACGTCTCAGCAACGCATCCCGAGGCGATCCCCATCGGCCGGGCCCTACCGCCGAATGGAACGGCATGAGCAGGACACAGTCGTCGGGCGCCAGGGCGTCGAGAAGCGAGTGAATCGCCTCGCGAGGTCTCGGGTCCGGCCATTCCTGCTCGACGCTCGCGCTGAAGTCCAACACCAGCGCCAGGTCCAAGGGTGCGTTGCTGGGTGCGAGCACCAACTGAATTTCCTGCTCGATGCCGTCTTCGAAAAGCGCAAAGTCGTCGACCCCGAGACCGGTGACGGGCTCACCGTCGTCATCGAGTACCGCCACCTTGATGCGCGTCAGGTAGACAGCGGTGCGGTAGCTGTGCTGGTCCTGCGCGTCGAGCCGACCGCAGACCATCGCCACCAATGCCAGCAGCGCGAGCGTACGAACCATCGAACCTAGCAGGCCGTCCTATTCCTGTTTTCCCGGTACCCGAGGCGGCACGGGGAGTCGCCGGCAAGTTGCCGAGCATAGTAGCGAGCTGCGCAAAGGTACCGTCGAACCTGCTTGTCTTCCACAGGCAGCCGGCGGTCTCCCGACTCGGAAGGTGCCCGATCTCGGCGTACGACCAGGACGTCTGTCGTCCTGTGTTCGCCAAGCGCTGACTTCGACTCCGGCTTCCGACGTAGCGATGTCCAGAGGAAGTTCTGAACCTGATTAGAAGACTAACTCAATTTAATGATAGTTTTTGACGTTTAAATCAATGCTAAATATATTTTAGATAGCTTCTAACGACTTTTAAGGAGTTATAATAGGTAAATGAGGGTGGCCGATGATCAACAAGCGGCCTGGAGGAGCGTCTTTCGCGTGGGGCACACGGTCGAGCACCGCGCCCCTTGGGCGCGGCTGTGCAAGCTCGGCCACCCCTGTCCGACAACTGCGGACGACGCTGGTGTTGGTCGTTGCGGCTGTGGCGTGGTCTTGGCTACTTTCTCGAAAGGCACCAGGAGCCAGTAGTGCCAACCGCCGAGACTACGGCGAGTTCTTGCAGGAAATGCTGGCGTTCCACTCCGCGGACATGGCGCTTGCCTTCGGCGGAGGCGGGCTGAACCGGGTGCCGGTGGTCAGCGTTGGCTCGTGGAATGAAGAATGGGAAGGGCATGCAGTGATGCCGTCCCGGTTCAATTCCACACTTTCGCCGCGCACGCAGCAGGGATTCGACTACGTGCTGGCGATCAAGCAGGCCTTCGGCTGGAACCACTACGCCGAGAAGAGCGCGCAACTGTCGTACTAGTGGCCGGCCACTAGAAGGTTGGCGCTCGGCCAATCTCGCGTTTCGATCCTGTGCCGCATCTCGCTTGCGTATCCTTACGGCGCGACGACGCGGCAGAGTAGGCTTGGCGCGGCTGGGGCCATCTGACGGCCATGCGACCGGCACAGCGTCGGCCGCCGGTCCGCTCCGAGGAGACAGTGGTGAGCGCGCAACTGGGCCTGTTGATCGGCTACTCGGCGGCGCTGATCTGCATCGGCGTGTGGGTTGGTCGGCGGGTCGATAGCGCCCGGCAGTTCTTCGTTGCCGGACGCCAGCTCGGGCCGTTTCTGCTGTTCTCGACCATCCTGGCGGCCAACATCGGGGCCGGTACCACGATGGGTGCCGCCAGCCTCGGATACCGTGACGGCATCAGCGCCTGGTGGTGGGTCGGCTCGGCCGGACTGGGCACGTTGCTGCTGGCATACTCGATCGGCCCCATCATCTGGCGACATGCACGCGAGCACGACCTGCGCACCGTGGGCGACTGGCTGGAGTGGCGCTATGGATCCGGCGTGCGAGGTGTTACAGCTGCCCTTCTTTGGGTTGCCAGCCTGACGGCGTTGTCGGCTCAGTTGGTGGCGGTGGCGTTCGTGCTCAATGTTGTCGCCGGCGTTCCGGCAGCCTTCGGCTGTGTGCTCGGTGGCTTGGTGGTGACCGTTTACTTCACCGCCGGCGGCCTGGTGACCTCGGCGTGGGTAAACATGGTGCAGCTCGCGGTCTTGCTGACCGGCTTCGCGCTGGCGCTGCCGATCGCGATGGCCGCGGCCGGTGGGTGGCAGTCGATCGTCGAGGCCGCGCCGGCCGGTAGCACCGACTTCTTCAGCTGGACGCATGGGGGAGCATCTGGATGGCACTACATGGCGTTGCTGATTCCTGCGTTCATGGTTTCGCCGGGGCTGCTGCAGAAAGTGTATGGAGCGCGCAGCGCGCGTACAGTTCGACTCGGCGTTGGGGCAAGCGCCTTGGGACTGTTGCTGTTCGCAGCCGTTCCGCCGCTGCTCGGTATGTTGGCACGCGTCTACGATCCGACCCTGACCGGCGATGCGATCAACCGGGCATTACCCGTGGTGTTGACGGTGGGGTTGCCGCTGGCGATCGGCACCCTCGGGCTGGCGGCCGTTTTCTCTGCCGAGGTGAGCTCGGCGGATGCCGTGCTCTTCATGCTTTCCACCTCGTTGTCCGAGGATCTCTATCGCAGGTACCTGGCGCCGGATGCTGGCGATCGCCAGGTGTTGAAGATGGCGCGTCTCGGCGCCGCCGCAGGCGGGGTGCTCGCCACGATGCTGGCCATCGCGCTGGGTTCGGTGATCGAATCCATCACCATTTTTTACTCGTTGCTGTCGATGAGCCTGTTTGTTCCGATTGTTGGCGGGGTGTACTGGGCGCGGGCGGGCAGCCGCGATGCGATTGCGGCTATCGTCGTGGGTGTGGGGGTCTTCGTGGTGGCCCGATACATTGCCGACATTCCAACCACCGGTTTGTGGAATCCCAACTTTGTCGGGCTGCTAGCATCCGCCCTGGCATTCGCGGTCTCGGGATGGCTAACATCCGACCGCCGGTCGCGGGCGACCACCTGAGGAGGAGCTAGATGTTCGATCGTAGGTACTTCGTGGGCTTGTTCGCGGGTACTGCTTTTGCCGGCACTCGGCTGCCCGCGACGCTCTGGGAGGCGGTGCAAGACGAACCCGAATCGCCGATCACCGTCGGCATGATCGAGGGCGCGGAGCAGATCGCCGGCCTGGAGATGACGCCGGACGAGCGCGAGATGATGCGTTCCGGCCTGGGTCGCCACCTCGAGTCGTACCGCGCGCTGCGTGGCATCGAGATTCCCAATGCGGTGCCCCCCGCCCTTGGCTTCGAGCCCGACATGCCAGGTGTGGGTGCAACCCTGCCGGAGGGACCGGATCGCGTGCGTCCGACACGCCTGCAGCGGATGGCGCGGCCGGCCGATAGCGACGAGCTGGCGTTCATGCCGGTCACCCGGCTGGCGCGCTTGTTGCGCAGCCGACAGGTCAGCTCTGTCGAGCTGACGGAACTCTACTTGGAGCGCTTACAGCGCTACGACCCGGCGCTGTTGTTCACCGTCAGCCTCACCGCCGAGCGCGCCCAGCGACAGGCCCGAGTCGCTGATCGCGAGATCGCCGCGGGCAACTACCGCGGGCCGTTACACGGGATTCCCTGGGGCGCCAAGGATCTGTTGGCGGTGAAGGGGTATCCGACCACCTGGGGGGCGGCTCCGTACCGCGAGCAGGCGATGTCCGAGGACGCCAGCGTCGTGCGCCGACTCGACGAGGCCGGCGCCGTGCTGGTTGCCAAGCTGACCCTGGGGGCGCTGGCGATGGGCGATTACTGGTTCGGTGGCCGCACCCGGAACCCATGGAATCCGGAAGAGGGCTCCAGCGGGTCATCAGCTGGCCCCGGTTCGGCGACGGCAGCCGGCTGCGTCGGATTCGGAATCGGTACCGAGACGCGCGGCAGCATCGTATCGCCGAGCACGCGCAACGGCGTGTCGGGACTCCGACCCACGTTCGGTCGCGTCAGCCGCGCCGGCGCCATGGCGCTGTCGTGGAGCATGGACAAGATCGGCCCGATGTGCCGTAGCGTCGAGGACTGTGTCTTGGTCTTCGCAGCGATCCACGGGGCCGATGGGATTGACCCGAGTGCCCGCGACGTGCCGTTCTCCTGGGACGCGCGTCGTGACGTGCACGGCCTTCGGATCGGGTACCTGGAGGCGGCCTTCGAGGACGACGAAGACTACGCGAATCGCGCCTTCGATCTAGAAACGTTGCGGGTTCTTCGAGAGGATCTCGGAGTGCACATGGAGCCGGTGCAGATGCCCGACTTCCCGGTCGAGGCAATCGGCTTCGTGCTCATGGCCGAGGCTGCTGCGGCATTCGACGACCTCACACGCAGCGGGCGGGACGATGAGCTGACGCGGCAAACGCGCGGCTCGTGGCCGAACTCGTTTCGCACCGCCCGGCTGATTCCGGCCGTTGAGTACACGCACGTGGCCGATGAGGCGGGCATCGACCTGCACGAACACCCCAACGTCGAGTCGTGGCTTGCCCGGGTCGCCGCGCAGCCAGGACACGTGACGATCGATGCCTGACGGCGCGTCCACCTGCGCTTGGACGACCGCAGCCATCGGACTGGCTGTCGGGCGCCCGGTCGGGGGCAACCCGGACCCGCACTCGGCGGACCGCCGTCATGCGCTGGTGACTGCGGAGACGTTCGGTTGGCTAAGGCCTCGGTCAGCTTTTCAGTGCGTCGACCGGGTCGACCCGCGTAGCGCGTAGCGCCGGAGAAAGACAGGCTGCGGTCGCCACGGCGAGCAGAGTGAGCGCTACGGTCAGGACCGTCACCGGGTCGCCCGGAGCGACGCCGTAGAGCAGGCCGGCGAGCAGCCTCGATACGGCAAGACTGGCCACGGTGCCAAAGACGACCCCGAGTGCCGTCAGCCGGAGGCCGCCGCCGATTACCAGCGTCAGCACGTCTCTGCGGTCGGCGCCCAGGGCCATGCGCACACCCATCTCCTGGGTACGCCGTGACACCGTGTACGTCAACACGGCGTAGATTCCGGCGGTTCCCAGAATCAACGCCAGGCCGGCGAAGATCGTCAACAGTTGCATGGCGAAGCGCGATTGCCACATCAAGTTGCCGAGCCGCTGCTGCAGCGTTTCTATGCTGTAAACGTTCATGCGCCTGCCGAGCGACCAGATTGCCTGCTCGGCTGGCCGCAACATGCTCTCGGGAGCTTCGCGAGTTCGCGCCACCAGGTTCATGATCGGCAGCGGCAAATGCGCTGCGGACACGTACACCATGGGGGGAGGTGCGGGGTCGGTGCCGGCACCACGGACGTTGGCCACCAACCCGACGATCTCCCATTCCATGTCAGGAAAGCGACGTAGCGTCGCTGCGGTTCCGCTCAACTCGGGGACTATGCGTTCTCCGATAGGGTCCCGGTCGCCGAAATATCGCCGCGCGAACTCCGCGTTGACCACCAGTACTGGCGCCGCCTCGACGGTGTCGAATTGGTCGATCGTGCGGCCGCTGAGCAGGGCGATTCCCATGGTCTCGAAGTAGCCGCGCATTACGATACGCGCCACGACGTTGGGGTTGCGCGCCGCGTCGGGTGCCTCGCCTGGCCGGTGGAACCGAATCGGGGCATTGGCGAACTCGGGCGGCACAAAGCTCACGGCGCTCGCAGATTCGATGCCCGGCAACTGCTCCAACGCAGCTGCGGCCTGCTCGAAATGCGATATCCAGGCTGCCGGGTCGGGTCCAATGCGCAGCGAGTTGCGAAGCGTGATGAGCTGGTCAGCGTCGTAACCGAGCTCCACATTCTGCAGGTTGCGGAAGCTCTGAAGAAGCAAGCTGGCTCCCACCAATAGCACCACCGAGACGGCTGTTTCAGTGATCACCAAGAGACCGCGCAGCCGCCCTGCGCGTCCGCCGGTAGTGCTGCCCCGACTGCCGTCTTGGAGTGCCGAGGACAGCGTCTGGCGTCTGGCGACGCGCGCCGGGGCCAGTGCCGCGACAACTCCTGTTAGAACGCACAGCACGGCAGCAAACCCGAGCACCGTGCTATCGACTCGTACATGTTCGAGGAACGGCACGGCGGCGAGCCCGCCGATGGTCGTCGACCCGCCCGCGCCGGTGCCGGGAATTAGCCGCAGCAGGACCGGCAGCGTGGCGAACGCCACGAGCACGCCTACGCCACCGCCCAACGTGGCGAGCACCAACCCCTCGCTGACCATCTGTCGCAACAGCCGTCCGCGGCCGGCGCCCAGGGCGCTGCGCAGCGCCACCTCGCGTGATCGCTCGATGGCGTGCGCCAGGCCGAGGTTAGTGACATTGGCGCACGCGATGAGCAGAACCAGGCCAACAGCCAGCAGCAAGAATCCGAAGGTCTGCCGGTAGGCGCCGACCGCATTATCCCGAACCGGTGTGACCTTGACGCCCCAGCCGCTGTTGGACTCCGGGAACTCGACCTCGGCGTCGGCCGCGATCGCCGACATCTCCTGCTGCGCTCGAGCTACCGTCACGCCGGGCTTGAGGCGCGCGAAAACTGCGTTGTTGCGGGTCGTGCGGTCCTGCTCGCGGCCGACAAATGCGGTAGGCATCCACAGATCCGGTTGAACCGGTAACTGGTGCGTCGAGTAGAAGTCGGGGCGCAGGATACCGATCACGACGAAGGGCTCGTCATCCAGCACAACCGTCTTGCCGATGAGGGCCGGGTCCCCGCCTAAAGCCCGCTGCCAGATACCGTGACTGACGATGACAACACCCGTGCCGGTCGCGTCACCCCGCTCGAACGTGCGTCCGAGGTATGGCTTGACCCCCAGCACGTCGAAGTAGTTTTCCGTAACCACATGCGTCAACGGCACGAGCGGCTCGTCGAGCTGCGTGAAGGCCACGCTGTTGTTGGACATGGCGGCCATGTCGGTGAACGACGAGGCGCGTGCCGTCCATGCCAAGAATTCGGCCGGGGGTGCTCCGGCAAAGGTCGTCAGTCCACGCCGGCTACCGTCGCCCCATAGAAGCATGAGGCGGTCGGGCTCCGCATACGGTAGGGGATGGAACAGCACCCCATGGACGATGCTGAAGATGGCGGTGTTGGCGCCGATCCCGAGCGCCAAGGCGAAGACTGCTCCCGCGACGTAAGCAGGCCGACGCCACAGGGCACGCACGGCGTAGCGTAGATCCTGGGCGGCCCCGTCCACGAAGTTCGCCAAGGGTCGCTGGATGCCGCGGCGCAGTCCGAGGCGGATGGCGTCCTCGGCGGCGTTGAGGAGGCGTCGGGCGCGGAAACCGCGGCCGTGGCCCTCGGCGCGAGCCTGCGCCAGCTCGCCCTCCCACTCCGCATACCAGTCGTGCCGACGTGCACCGGGCACGACTCGGCGGAGGATTCGCAGTAGGTACGATCCAGTGCCCCGGCTAGACACGCTGTTGCCCGCCCGTCGCGGCGAGATGCTGGGCAGGGTAGCGGTCTCGAGCCTGGGCGATAAGCGTCGTCGCGTGCCTGGTGAGCTCGTAGTACTTACGAGCCGGTCGGTTGCTCGAGCGTGCTACACGCACCGCCTCCCAGCGCGATCGCAGCACGCCGGCCTCCTCGAGTCGTCGCAGCAGCGGATAGACGGTACCGCTACGCACGCCCACCACCTCGATAATCTCGAAACCGTATCGATAACCGGCGTCGAGCGCCTGCAACACCATGGCGGTCGCGTATGTCATGCGCATGCCGGTGACCTCCCGTAGTTTATCTATCTAAGTCTAAATCGATATAGATAGATTTGCACGTCACCCGTGGCGTGAGATTCGGATTACTCGAGGGTGCGGCCTTCGGCGAGGAGCGCGTCGACGTGTTCGAATAGGTCGTCGCCGCGGACGTCCAGCGCACGCACGCGACCGCGCCGGTCGAGCAGCAGATTGGTCGGCAACCGGTCGATGCCGAACTGCAGCGCGATGCTGTCCTGGTAGCCGCAGTCGGCGTGAATCTGCGGCCACGCGACACCATGCCGGCGTCGCCAGCTGGTGAGGTCGCGGCGGCTCATACGGTCGAGGCTTATTCCAAGCACGCGGAAATCATCGCCGTATGTGGCGCGCGCCCGCTTCAGGTGTGGCAGCTCGCGCAAGCAGGGCGCACACCAGGTTGCCCAGAAGTCGACCAACGTGATGCGCCCCTGGATGCGCTCGTAGGTCCAGGTACTGCCGTCCAAAGCCTGCGCGTCGAGGTTGATCAGAGCACGCACGAGCTGGGCCCGATCAACGGTCCGTTGAGCAGCGCGAGGCGCTGCCGCGACGGTCAAAGCAAACATCGCGATAACCAGACCGGTGAGACGGGTTCCAACCGGAAGGCTGCAACACCAGCAGGCGGCCATTCAAGAGCGCCGGCTTGGAAACCGAGACATCCGCGGTCAGGAACGGCCGTAAGGTCTCATGCCCCTCAATCGGACCCAGGAGGGGCGCCCGACGAAGCCTTCGGAGGGCCCAACTCAGCGAACCTTGCGCCTCGATAGGGTTTCACCTGCAGTGCCCGACTTCTGGGGGCGTGCCGCGGTCGCGATCCGCGTCAGGTAACGTCCTTCAACTTGAGGCCGTTCTTCTTCAGGTAGCGCAGCAGGCCGTCGCGGTCGATGCTCTTGAGCGCCGTGGTCGACAGCTTCAGGCGTACCGACCTTCCGAGCTCGGGTATCCACACTTTCTTGCGCGCCAGGTTGGGGCGGAACCACCGCTTGGTGCGGTTGTTCGCATGCGAGACATTGTTGCCCGAGCGGGGCCCCTTACCGGTAATCACACACCTTCTGGCCATGACTATGATCTCTGAAATCACTCGGATGTTGCCGCGACCATCCGGGCGCTCACAGACAAGGAGCGTCACCGGAACGGCGAGAGGCGCAAGGATAGCACAGCGCCCCGCGTTCAGTGCGTGCCGGTGCGTGCCACGATGGTCTTGCGGTACCTGCTGTTTCTGGCTTCTCGAAGGATGGTCCGATGCTCCGTTTCGGAATCATGGCTGGCCGGCAACGCACGTCGTCGCGGTGGGCCGACCGACCAGCGTCCCGAAGCCTTCCGACTACGATAACGGCGCAAAGCGCCGACGTCCCGTCGGGAGCCCTGACTGAGCACGCTGGTGATTCGAATGCGGAAAGTGGTGCAGGCTAGAATCCAACCATGACCGAGCTGGCTCTGGAACGTAGCGCGCTGGTGCGGCGCGGACTGCTGCTGAGCTGGGCAACGCTGGCGTACAACGGCATCGAGGCCGGGCTGGCGCTGGCGGCCGCCGCCATGGCCGGGTCGGTGGCCCTCGTAGGCTTCGGTGCCGATAGCACCATCGAGGTCTCGGCGGCCGCCGTGGCCCTTTGGCGCTTGCACGCCGATGCCGACCCCGTCCGCCGTGCGCACGCCGAGAGAGTCTCACTGCGGCTCATCGGTGGGAGCTTTCTGGTGCTTGCTGTCTATGTGACCATCGAGGCTCTGCGTATGTTGTCGCTTCGCCAGGCTCCGGACGGGAGCTTGCTAGGTATCGCTGTGGCCGCCGGCTCGGTGCTGGTGATGCCGCTGCTGGCGCGGGCCAAGCGCAAGGTAGCGTTGGCGATGTCCAGTAGCGCACTGCACCTCGAGGCCAACCAGACGATGCTATGTACGTATTTGTCGGCCATTCTCCTGGGCGGGCTGCTGTTGAACGCGCTGTTCGGCTGGTGGTGGGCAGATCCAATGGCCGCCCTCGTGATGGCGCCGATCATCGTGCGCGAGGGATGGCACGCCTTCCGCGGCCGCTCGTGCCCGTGCTGCCCTCGCTAGGGGGCTCGCGCACGATCGACGTGTGGCCGTTCTCCCTCGACGGAGCCCTGGCGGCGCCCGACACGCTCGACAGCGTCGAGCACGCTCGCCTGCGGCGGATGCGCTCACCGTCGAAGCGACTCGAGTTTCTCGTTGGGCGGTCAGTGCTGCGGCGCATTCTCGGCGAGGTTCTCGACATCAATCCAGGCGAGGTACAGCTCGACTACGGGGCGCACGGCAAGCCGCTATTGCGCGGCGACGAGCTGACGTTCAATCTCTCGCACTCCGGACAGCGCGCCCTGGTCGCCATCGCGGCGGGTGGACGAGTGGGTGTGGACGTTGAACAGTGCCGAGCGCGGCGACCGTTCCAACAGCTATCGCGGCGCTTCTTCTCGGAGGCGGAGGATCGTTGGCTGCGGGCGCTGCCGGCGCCCGACCGGGCCGCGGGCTTCTATCAGATGTGGACGTTAAAAGAGTCGTACCTCAAGGCGATCGGCACCGGGCTGGCCTTCTCGCCTCGCGGTTTCGCAATGGATCTGACGTGCGCGCCGCCCCGCCTGATGGCGACGGAGTACCCCGGCGACGAACCCGCCCGGTGGCGCTTTGCCACCCCCGGGCTGCGCGGCAACTACGCCGCCGCGCTGTGCTGGGACGGCGAGGGCCGCCGGGTCCGTCAGCGCGACGTTTCGGAGTTGTCCTGGAGCGGCGGCGTGTGAGGTTCGCGACCCGCTACACTTGCAAGACAGGCTGCTGGGGACACCTCGGATGGCGCAAGGAGGGGACATGAAGTGGCTCAAACCACTGCTGTTGCTTGCCGCGCTCGGCCATATCGCGGTCGGGCTTTACTTTCTCTATGCAGTCGATGCGGCTGCGCGCCTGGTGGGGTTCGACCTGCTCAACACCGGTTCCCGCGGCGAGCTGCGGGCGCTGGCAGGCGGTCTCGTAGTGGCTATCGGCGCAATGATATTGAGGGGCGTTTTCGGAGGGCGGTTCGGGCGGCAGTGGCTCTACGCGGCGGGGATCATCTATACGGGGCTTCTCGCCGGCCGCGTCGTCAGCCTCGGCATGGATGGGCTGGCCGCCCACACCGTCTTCGCCGGGTTGTTCGAGGCGGCGCTGGCGGTGTTGTTCTTCTGGTCCGGAGCCGAGGTCAGTCGATCTGTAACCGTTGCCGGCGAGGCGCCCAAACTGGGGGCCTCCAGCGAGCCGGTTGAGACCTCGGCGACACCCGGTTCGATCGCACCACCGCTGCAGGCCGAGACCCTGCCGGGGTCGGCGCCGATGGTGAAAGACGATGTGGCGCCGGAGGTCGACGGGCAGGACGCATCGGACCGCCCGCCCGGGTCAGCTGGAGACGGCGAGTAGCTCCGTCACGAACGTCAGAATCTGCCGCGGGTGCTCGGCACGGTAGTGGGGTTCGGCGGACCAATGCGAGTCGTCGGACAAGGGCCCATAGACGGCGCTGATGCCAATTACCTCCACCGGAATTCCCTGGCCGGCGTAATGGAGGTTGGTGTTGTGAACGCACTCGATATCCGACTCGTGGTCACCGACGTAGATGATGCGGCCGGGTCGTGTCCCCGTCAGGCGCTCGACGCAGGCCACGAGCGCGTCCGGCTGAGGTTTTTGTCGCCCGGGATCGACGGTTTCGAACCCCATCACCTCGTCGAAGTGCGCTTCCAGCTGCAGCCGTTCGAGAAAGCGGATGATGTTTTGAGTTGCGTTGAGCGACACGATGCCGTGCGATAGGTGCGCCAGCCCTTCCAGGACCTCGGGAATACCGTCGTAGGAGGCTGTAGCAGTCTCGTCGGCGAGTTGCTCATCCCGCCAGCTCGACTCGGCCAGCCGGATCTGATCGTCCGTCATTTCAAGTTCCTGTCGATAAAAGTCCTTCCAATGCCGGTGCCGATGGAGGGCGCGCTCGTAGCGCTGCAGCGAGCGCAGAGCATCGAAGACGTCGGGCGACTCTCCCTTGATGCGCTGCACCAGCGTCCGCGTGACGTTGAAGTTCTTCTGGCGCGTGTCGACCAACGTGCCGTCGAAATCCCAGATGACCGCCTGCACCTCGCGCATACGGTGAGACTAGCAGGCGATG
This sequence comes from Acidobacteriota bacterium, assembly GCA_963666055.2. GTDB lineage: Bacteria > Acidobacteriota > UBA890 > UBA890 > WLXD01 > DASCOT01. The sequence goes on from CAXWPH010000002.1 coordinate 139,003, forward strand.
GTGGAAGTCGGCCCACTACACTTCCACCGCGGCCTTCTAACCGATCGCCCGGCGCGCTTGACGGGACAATGGAGCCTGTATTAAACGATGTTTAGTAAATCAGGAGAGGCGCGATCCCAATGGGCAAGAAGGGCTATCTGGGGGAGTTTGAGCACATCGTCTTGTTGGCGCTAGTGCGTCTCGGCGGTGAGGCCGCTGGCCGAGCCATCTACGAGGAGATCGACCGGCTGGCCAGCACTTCGGTGGCCATCACGGCGGTCTATGTGACCCTTTCGCGGCTCGAAAAGAAGAGCTATGTCTCCGCGAAGCTCTCCGCGCCCACCCCCGTACGCGGCGGGCGAGCCACCAAGAGCTTTCGGATCGAGGCCGCCGGCCTGGCGGCGCTGCAGCGCTCACGCCAACAGCTCGAACGGTTCTGGGATGGGGTCGAGATCGGCTCCGAGGCCGAAGGTCGATGATGCCGCCGGTGTGGGCTGGTTGCCTGAGGGTCTTGTTGCCGCCGAGACTGCGCTCCGCGGTGATGCGGGATACCTGCACGACGTTCGAGAACCTCGAGGCGCGCCTCGGGCGTCGAGCCGCGCTGCGATGGCTGCGCAGCCAGGTGCGTGGCGCCGTCGGGCCCTCCCTGCGACATCGGCTCGAATCGGGCGCTGTACCGATGCGACATATCAGGTGCGCCGTGACCAGCCTGGGCGCGGATGTTCGCCAGGCGGTGCGCGGTGCAGTGCATCAGCCGGGCTTCAGCGTTGCAGTCGTGCTCACCCTCGGTCTGGGGATTGGCGGCACCGTCGCCATCTTCAGTGTTGTCGACGCGGTGTTACTGCGCCCGCTGCCGTATCTGGACGCCGAACGGCTTGTTCGGGTCTGGGAGTCAAATGCCATGCTCGGATTCCTCGAAGATGGCCCATCGCCGGCCAATTTCCTCGACTGGGAAGCGCGCAACGAGGTGTTCGATGGCATTGCGGCGTGGTGGCCGGAGACCGCCATATACAAGTCCGCCGACCGCGCCGAACAGCTGGAGGTAGCGCATGTTTCTGGCGATTTCTTCCGCCTTCTAGGCACCGAGCCGCTGCTCGGCCGCCTGCTCTCGCCCGACGATGCGGTCGGCTCGTGGTACGACAACAGCGGCAATCACTACGGCGCCGAGCCGCTGATCGCGGTGAGCCACCAGTTCTGGAGCTCCCGCCTCGGGGCTGATCCACAGGCCGTTGGGCGAGTCATCGAGGTGAATCGTGTGCTGTGGCGGATCGTCGGCGTGATGCCGGCGAGCTTCGCCCTACCCAGGGCGGATATCGACCTGTGGAACTCTTGGGATCTCGGGGCGCGCGCCCGATCGACCGCCGGCCAGCCTTCGCGTGACTCGCGGTTTCTTGGTGTGGTCGCGCGCCTCCGTGAAGGATTGCACATGTCGGCAGCCCAGCTACGGCTGGACGCTCTTGCAGCCGCGCTCGCCACCGAATATCCGGCCACCAACGCCGGTTGGGGTATCCGCGTTACGCCGCTCAGCGGTCAACTGATCGACCCGGCCCGGCGGCCGCTCGGGGTGCTGTCCGGTGCTGTCGGACTTCTTTTGTTGACGGCTTGCGCCAACGTTGCGGGATTGCTGTTGGCGCGGTCCACGGCGCGTCGTGGCGTCGGTGTAGTAGGTGACGTTCGCCACCACGACTTGCGCCAGGGGCCACAGCCCGAGATTTTCCTTCCCTACGCCCAGAACCCGTATCCAGCGCTCAACGTGGTGTTGCGGACCCGTCCGGGTGAGGCGCCCAGTATCGCCGCGATCGAGGCGCTGGTGACGGAGATCAATCCCGATCAACCCGTGCACAGCGTGGTGGCGATGCGCGAGCTGGTCGCTGCCACGCTGGCACGGCAACGCTTTGCCGCCACGCTGCTGATCGTCTTCGCTGGCATCGCGCTGCTGCTGACCACCGTCGGGACCTACGGGGTCGTCGCCTGGTCGGTGAGCCGTCGCGTGCGCGAGCTGGGTATCCGCTCGGCGCTCGGCGCACGCTCCTCGGAGGTGCGCGTGATGGTCGTCCGCGAGGGCCTGGGTCTTGGCATGATGGGTGTGCTTATGGGTCTCGGTGCCTCGCTGTTGCTCATCCGGTCGCTGGACGGATTGCTGTATGAAGTGCGCAGTGACGACGCTGCGACCCGCTTCATTGTGGGTGCGGGACTGCTCGTGGTCACCGCCGCCGCGAGCTACTTGCCGGCGCGGCGTGCCTCGGCGGTGGAACCGACCGAGGCCTTGCGGTCCGAGTAGCATCCCGGCCGGCGTTCGACTCTCCCCGGAAACCAGCATACTGGGTGGTGTCGATATCGTCCGCGTTACGGCGGCACGAGTGATCCCGGGAAGCCATGATTGAATCGCTCGCACATTGGATCGAGGGTTCGGGCGCCCTCGTGTACGCGCTCGCCCCGCTGTTTACCTTGCTCGTGGCAATCTTGCCGATTCCGGCCGAGATCCCCGCTCTGCTGAACGGCATGGTATTCGGCCCGCTCTGGGGCACGCTCATCACCTGGCTCTTCGCTCTTGCGGGGGCACAGATCAGCTTTGAGCTCGCCCGTCGCTTCGGACGCCCCCTGGGCGACCGGCTCATGCCGGCAGGCGTTCTGCACCGTGCCGATCGCGCCGTGCAGTCGGCTGGCTGGCCGGTGCTGTTGACCCTGCGCCTCCTCCCTACGGTTGCTTTCACCGCGGTCAACTGGGCCGCGGGGCTGACGATGGTTTCCCGGTGGACGTTCGTGTGGACCACGGCTCTGGGCATTCTCCCCGGCGCCATTGTCTTCACGCTTACCGGGACGGGGCTCGGCCCGCTGCTTCGCGGCGGCCCTGCAGAGTCCATGGGCGCTTGGCCGTGGGTCGCCGCCGCGATGCTGACGGTGGTACTGACGGCGTGGCTCTGGCGCCGCAGGGGGCGTTCGGATGCGGACACGCCGTCCCGCTAGTGGAACAGTCGCGACCAAGTGCTCTTGTGTGTCACGACGCAGGCTACTCGCCGCGTAGTGACACCGCCGGATCGATCGAGGCCGCTCGTCGCGCCGGCAGCACCGAAGCCACAACAGCGGCGACCAAGAGACAGGCGACGACGGCGAGATAGGTGGTGGGCTCCGTCGGACTCACGCCGAACAGTAGTGCCGCGATCCATCGTGACGTGATGATGGCGAGCAACAGGCCAATCACCAGCCCACCTCCGACCATCCTGCTGCTCTGGCCAAGCACCATGCGCACCACATCGCTGCTGCTGGCCCCGAGCGCCATCCGTACGCCGACTTCGTGCTGTCGCTGCGACACCAGGTAACTGAGCACCCCGTACACCCCGAGAGCTGCCAGAAACAGAGCAATGAGCGAGAAGATCCCCAGGATTGTCGACGCGAAGCGCTGGCGCGACACCGAATTCTCCAGCGTCGACGTCATCGTGTCGATGTTGTAGACGGCGAGCTCCCTGTCCAGCGACCAGATACCCGAGCGCACCGACGCAACCATGTCGAGCGGGTCGCCGTTGGTGCGCACCATCAGAGTGACTACTCCGAACGCCGGCGCTTGTAGCAGGTTCACGTACATCGCCGGGGGCGCGTCGCGATCCAGTCCCAGCGTTCTTTCGTTCTCGATCACGCCGAGGACGCGGCGTGGTATCCCCGCCCACGGTAGCTCGAGCTGGTGCTCGAGTGGCTCGAGTCCGTCGAAGTAGCGCTCTCGGGCGGCGCGGTTGATAAGCACCACGGGCTCGCTCTGCGCATCGTCGGTGGCATCCATCAGTCGACCGTGGAGAAGCGTTGCACCGACGGTGTCGAAGTAGGTCGGAGTCACCAGGCGTAAGGTGATCTCACCCTGCCCCGCGTTGTAGGGGATGCCGACGATCCCGAAGCTGTTGGTGAAGCCAGCCTGGAGTGGGTGGTTCGAGGCAAGCGCGGCCGCGCGCACGCCCGGCAGTGCCTGTACGCGCTCCAGCAGCGAACCGTAGAAGTTGCGTCGTTCCGGCCAGCTGGGCCAATTCTGGAAATCGCGCGGATAGCGGGAGTCGGGAAGCTGGAAGTCGGCTCGGAGCACGTTTGCGGCGCGGAACCCGGGGTCGACTCCCTGGAGATTCCACAGCGTTCCGATGAGTAACGCGGCAGCGACCAGCAGCACCACCGCCAGAGCGGTCTGTCCCGCAACCAAGCAGCGGCGCATGAACAGCTTCGACACGGCCGCCGCTTCGGCCTGCGAGCGTCCCTCCTTGAGGGCGCTCTGGACGTCGATCCGGCGTGCTTGGAGCGTCGGCAGCAACCCGCAACCGATGCCGATGAGCGCACTTGTCACGGCCGCAAACAGCAACACCCGGGAGTCGATGCCGACGATCGCCTGACCGAGCAACTGCGGCGGTGCCAACGCTAGGAGCGCGCCCAAGCCGACGTTCGAGAGCACCCCGCCAGCCAGCAGTGCCAAGCCGGTCAGCAGCAACCCCTCGGTCAGGAAACGCCGTGCCAGACGCGCATCGCTGGCCCCGAGTGCCACGTAGACGGCGGTCTCCTGGGCGCGGGCGGCTCCTCGTGCCAGCAACAAGTTGGCGACGTTGGCGCAAGCGATCGCCAACACGGTCGTCACAGCCGCAAACAGCAGCCACAATGTCGTCTCGGCGCCGCCACGTCGATAGTCGGTCAGCGGCTCGACGAAGACACCGCGATTGGCGTTCTCCGGGTAGCTGGCCTCCAGATCTGCGGCAATCGACTCGAGCTCGTCGGCAGCGTTCGCAAACGATGATGCGGCGGCCAGTCGCCCCAGCACTGTCACGTCGTGTCGGGCGCGTGCCGAGTTGGTTGAGTCGCGCTGCAACGGTATCCACAGGTCGTAGTCGAGGTCGGGAAAATCCACACCGGGTGGAAGGACGCCGACGATCGTATGACTTCGATCGTTGAGCTCGATCGACGTGCCGATCACCTCCGGTGCGGCGGCGAACGCGTCCTGCCAGAAGGCGTGGGTGAGGAGCGCAACCGGCTCCCCGCCGGGGACGTCCTCGGCCGCCGTGATCGCTCGCCCGAGGGCAGGGGCCACACCGAGCACCCTCAAGAGGTCCGCGCCCGCCGTGACTACTTTGAGCCGCCGTGGCTCGCCACCGGCTCGGGTCAGATTGAGGTTGCCGGTGGCGTACATCGCCATGCCGTCGAAGGCGCGGCTACGCTCTCGGAAATCCAAGAAATCATGTACCGACGCCTGCTCGCGCACCGTTCCTGTGGCGCGGTCGTTTTCCCAGATCATCGCTAGCCGGGCAGCGTCTTCGTAGGGAAGCGGGCGCAGCAGCACGCCGTTGACGACACTGAAGATAGCGGTGGTCGTACCGATGCCGAGCGCCAGCGTGAGCACAATCACGGCGCTCAGGCCCGGCTGCCTGGTTAACGATCGGCCTGCCATACGTAGGTCTTGCCAGAGATGGTCGACCACCATGCTCCATTCCTCCCGCTCGATTCGTTGCAGCCCCAGCCGATGGCAGTCTTCGCGCACCTGCGCCCGATCGCCGAACCTTTGCATCACATCGTGACGCGCTTCTTCTTCGGTCAGCCCGCATTGCACGAGCTCCGCGACGCGCCCGTCGATGTGGAAGTCGAGCTCGTCGTCGATATCGGACCGCAGCACTCGGCGTGGGAACAGACGGCGCCAGACATCGCGCCAATCACGCACGCCTCAGTCGCTCCATTCCGGCGCAACGTCGAGCACGGCGGCGACCGCGTTGGCGTGGCGCAACCAGCGGCGCGTGTCGCGGCGCAGCCGCTCGTGTCCCGTCTGGGTGAGCTCATAGAGCTTGGCGCGCCGTTGCGTATCCGATATTCCCCATGAGCTGATGAGCAGGGCATCGCGCTCCAACCGGTGCAGCGCCGGGTACAGGGCCCCCTCTTCTATACGCAGGGCATTGCCAGCAAGCTCTTCGATGCGACGGCTGACCCCCAGTCCGTGCAGCGGGCCGTGGGTCAACGCCTGCAGGATGAGCAGGCTCAGGGAGCCGTACAGTGTTCCCGCGTCGACGGTGCCCATGGATGGTCTCTCCGGCGAAAATCCGGCCGCCGCCGGCTCCCTTTACCTAATCTATTTAGGAGATGGAAAAATAGCATACCTAAGCTGCTAAGGGAAAGGATCGCATGAGCGATCCGCGCCGCAACTTGCTGCGGCGCGTCATGCGCATGCCCGGCGACGTAGACTGATGAAATGAGCGTCGAATCGGTGCTGATTCCAGAGTTGGAGGGTGTCGACGGGCTAGTGTTCGACCTGGAGGGGACCCTGTACGTGGGGGACCGTCCGGTGGCCGGCGCCGCCGCATCGATTGCCACGCTGCGCGCCCGCGGCATGCCGCTGCGCTTCCTTACCAACACCACTACGTGCGCTCATGAGGCGCTGACCGTCAAGCTCGAGGGCATGGGATTCGAGGTGTCCGGCGACGAGGTGTTCTGTGCCCCCACCGTCGCCGGCCGTTTCCTGCGAGAGAACGACGCGAGCGCCTGGCTACTCGTGTCGCCGGCTGCGCTGCCGGACTTCGATGGTGTGCGCACCGACCCCGACAATCCCGACTACGTGGTGGTGGGCGATCTGGGCGATGACTGGACGTTCGAGCTGCTGAACCGCGCCTTCGTCCTGGTGCGTGAGCGTGGCGCACGCCTCATCGGATTGGTACGAAGCCGATACTGGCTGTCGGCAGATGGCGCGCGACTCGACGTGGGGCCGTTCGTCGTAGCGCTGGAGTACGCCACGGGGCGGTCAGCCACGATCTTCGGCAAGCCGGAGCGCGCCATCTTCGAGACCGTGCTTCGCACGATGGGGCTACCGGCAGGATCGGTCGCCATGGTCGGCGACGATCCGATCACCGATGCCGCCGCCGCCGCGGCGGTCGGGATGCGCACCGTGCTGGTACGTACCGGCAAGTATCGGGAAGGGGCCGAGGACCCGAGTGAGTCGGTCGGCGACGCCCCTGGTAACGCCGACGTGGTGGTCGACTCGGTGGCCGACCTGATCGTCTCCGGCTAGCAGGCCGTGGTGAAAGTGTGGTGGGTCTGGTTACGGCGAGTTGGGGCCAGATGCAAGGCGGCCTGACACAGGCGATGCCCTAGCCATCGTCGAGAAAGGCCAACACCGCAGATGGCCCCAAATCGCCGTAACCCTTCGGGCGACACGGGGTTGCGCGCGTATGCTGCGTCGTTCCTCGTCAACGATGGGGTAACCATCGCCTACCTCCTCTCTCTTTGCCTCCACTTCGCAAGACCCTGTCGCCAGACCCACCACACTTTCACCACGGCCTGCTAGCGTCAGCTCGTCTGTGGCGCCTTCAGAGCTGCCTTGCGGTTCCGGTAAAGCTGCTGGTCCACGACCGCAGCCATCGCCTCGGCGTCCAGCCCGTACTCGAGGAATTCATCGATCACGCCAACAAACCTGGCTGGATCCTCGAGCGCGTCCTTGTAGTGCACCTCGATCATCTGGAAGTTGGGGCGATCGCGCACCAGGAACTGGACCTGCACCAGATGTCGCAGGAAGAACTGTTTCGTTTGCAGATCGTCGAGCGGATTGTCTTCGGCGCGCCGCTCGAGCATCTTGTTCTGCGATGCCACGACCTCGTCGAGGTCGCGACGCATGAAGATCACCTTGTAGAAGTGCTCCGCCGGCAAGTCTTTGAGCAAGTGCGAGATGACCTTCAAGACCTTGCCGCGCGCCTCGCCGACCCACGACTTATCGGTCTCGCTTTCGAGGTCCTTGACGCGCTCGTGCTCGTAGTAGCCCTTGGGGTTGTCGACATCGGCGGCGCGCTCGTTGTCCGTGAGGATGGGCAGTCCGGCGGCATCGAGCATGCGCATCATCATCGAGGTGCCGGAACGCGGTAGCCCGGACACGATGATTACCTCGTCGCCGTACTTGCGACGGCGGAGAGCTCTCTTGAGCGAAGTCAGCAAGGGAATCTCTCGGCACGCAGGAGTGGATGATCGGGTCATTGTAGCAAGGCGACCACTCTGGCCCTTGCGGCGCCGGCGCCCATCTTTCGCGGTGGCGGGGCACGTCAGGGACCGCATCGTTACGTGTACACTGCGGCCTATGAAATGGGCCTCGTTCTTGTCGGAGGAAGCCTGTCTCGACGTCGCCGTGCAACAGGCGTCCGGCGAGATCGATCGGGCTCTGGGGGGCCGCCAGCCCGACTTGCTATTGCTCTTTGCCTCCGATCATCACGCCGATGACTATCCGGAGGTGCCTCAGGAGGTCCGGCGATACTTCCCATCCGCACGCTTCTTGGGTTGCTCCGGTGGCGGGGTAGTGGGCGGTGGGCGCGAGATCGAGCATGCTCCCGCGCTGTCGATGACCGCCGCCGTCCTCCCGGATGTACGCATCGAACCTTTTCACCTCGACTCTGACGAGAGCGACCAATTGATCGAGGAGCCCCAGCGGTGGCACCGGTGCCTCGACGTTGACATGTCCCGGCCGGCGCACTTCGTGCTGCTGGCGGACCCCTTCAGCTGCGATGCGCGCGGGCTACTGGCCTCGCTCGACTCGGTGTATCCGGAGAGTCGCAAAGTGGGTGGGCTGGCCAGCGGAGCGAGCCGGCCTGGCGACAACGCACTGTTCATCGATGACGACGTGCGGACCGAGGGCGTTGCCGGCCTGTTGCTCAACGGTGACATCGCCATGGACACGATCGTTGCGCAGGGCTGCCGACCGATCGGTCCGCTGCTGTTCATCACCAGCGCGGTACGCAATCGAATTCTCGAGCTTGACGGAAGACGTCCGACGGAGCTGCTCGGTGAGCTGTACGACGAGCTGTCGGTTGCAGACCGGAAACTCTTTCGACACTCATTGTTCATCGGCGTGGTGATGACGGAGGGGCGCTCGGCCTATTCGCGTGGCGACTTCCTGGTGCGCAATCTGGTGGGCGTGGAGCCCGAGACTGGCGTCATCACGGTTGGCGAGCTCGTGCAGCCGGGGCAGGTAGTGCAGTTTCACCTGCGTGATGCCGACACATCGGCAGAGGATCTCGATGCTCTGCTGCGCGAATACAAGAACAGCAATGGTGCGACGCCCGACGGAGCGCTGCTGTTCTCTTGCCTGGGTCGCGGCGAGACACTCTACGGGGAGCCTGATCACGACAGCCGCATGATCAATAGCCGCCTGGGTGACATGCCCATTGGTGGTTTTTTTTGCAGTGGCGAGATCGGCCCGGTTGACTGCCGCACGTTCGTACATGGTTACACCAGCTCGATCGCCCTGTTCCGGCAGGAGAGCTGAGGCGTGGGCCCGTCGCCGACCGGGACGCTGCTGGTGGCGTTGTGCTGCAGCGCCAGCGCCACACAGGCGACGCTGTCCATCGAGTACATCGCTCACGCCAGCTTCTTGATCGAGTCGCCGGGTGGCGCCCGCATCCTGGTGGATCCGTTCGCCAGCCGTGTGTGGATCGGCTACGACTTTCCCGAGGGCCTGCATCCCGACGCGGTCGTGATCACCCATCCGCACTATGATCACGATGCCGGGCGGTTCCGTGGCTCGCCGTTCCCGTGGCCTGAGGCGCGCATCTTCGACGCCCCCGGCGAGTTCATGGTCGACGACGTTCGCGTGATCGGGCTGCGCGGAAAGCACGCCGATCCGTACGGCGAGGAGTTCGGCCAGCGCAACACGATCTGGGTGATCGAGACGGCCGGTCTCCGAATCGCACACATCGGCGACAACGGCCCGCTGACACGCGACAACGTTCGCGATCTCGGCACCATCGACATTCTCATGTTGCCGATCGATGCCCAGTACCACATCCTGGCGCGCGAGGAGGCCGCCGCGCTCGTTACGGCGGTGCAACCACGGCACCTGGTACCGATGCACTATCGGCTGCCGGAGCTGGAGCCGGACCCCGACTCGCCCGCTGACCTCGGCACCATCGACCCCTGGCTGCAGGGCCGCGCCGGAGTTGTGCGGCTCGGTTCCCACCGGTGGCAGGTGGGGCTCGACACGCTGCTCCCGGCCGGCAGCACGGTCGTCTTCGAGCCTTCGCCGCGGGTGGCGCGGCCAGCGCGCTAGGGCATCGCCAGCGTCAGGCCGCCTTGCATCTAACCCCAGCTCGCCGAAACCAGGCCCGTCACACTTCCGCCACGGCCTGCTAGGGGTCGGAGTCGAACGGTGCTCCCAGTGCTGCCGCGAACGCGCGGATGCGGGCCGCGTTCGCTCCCAGATCACTGCGGCCGACGCGCGACGTCGAGCGTACGTCAACTACCGACCCCGACGAGACCGGGCGGACGCGCACGACGAAATCCTCTACGAAGGCAAAAACACTCGATACCGCATAGGCCTCGATGTGGCCGTCGGCACGGTTACTGAAGGCAATGGTAAGGCCGATCTCCTCCGCTGCCCGAATGGCGGCCGCGTGAGCCGCGCCGGGGTCGAGGTCGAGCTCGATGGGTCGCAAGTCGGGATAAGCGCGTCGTTGCTCGACGATGACCTCGGCGCCGCCCTGCGGATAGGTCAAGTCGCGGCTCGCGTTATCGTCGTGGTCGAGGGCGACACGGTATGCGGGCGCATCGTCGGGTGACGTGGTGATGTCGTGAATCGGCGGCGCGTTCATCTGCAGGCGGGCGGCCACCAGCGCAATGATCAGCACTGTGCCGCCGAAGAGTCCGCGTCGGCCTGCCGCCGGCGACCGCGAATCCTTTCGTGCCCGGCGCCACGCCAGCAGGCCGAGGGCGATGCTGAGCAGGCCCCCCAGGGCCCAAGTCAGCACGAAGACTCCGAACCCGCTTAGCGGCCTGGCGGCGCCGACATGGATTGCTGCTACTGCGCCCCCCATGATGCCGACGGTAACGATGGGGGAGTATGCTGCACTCCGCATCAACATTCCTTGCTCCCGAAGTGCCGGCAGGTGCGCCGTAGATGAGTCCCAGAGACCTCATCGGCCTGCTCTCGAGCTCCTCTGAATCCGACTTCGACGAGACGGTCCGCCGGTACTGCCAGCCGGCTGTTGGGGTAGGCATCGTACAAGACCCTGTACCGGCGCAGGATGCGCACGTCCCTACTAGGCTACTCGACTCAGGTAGACTCTCGTGATGGCCGAAGATCGCAAGGAGCTCGTGGCGATCGTCGCGGCGAGGGAGGATGAGCTCGCGCCGCTGCGCGAGCGTGTGCTCGTTTCCGAGAAGATCAAAGATGGGCCCCGCTACTACCTACGGGGCACGCTGCGCGGAGTGCAGGTCGTGCTCGCGGTTACCGGCGACGGCAAGCGCAACGCCGATCTCGGAATCCGACGGTTGATCCAGATGTGCGCGCCGACGCGCGTCCTGGCTGTCGGGTTGGGAGGCGCGCTCTCGACAGACCTTGCGGTTGGCGACCTGGTGGTCTCCAGCGAAGTGATGGAGGGAGAACACACACTCGCCTGTCCGGATCTGCAGTGGCTGGAGGAAGCGTCGATTCATCTGGATTATGACCTCGGGCGGCTGGTTACCGTCGACGAGATCTTGGCGACACCATCGAGCAAGTCGGAGTGGTACGGGCGGACATGGCGCGACCAGCCCGCTGCTGCCGACATGGAGTCCGCCTGCTTCGCCAGAGTGGCCGTAGCCTACAACCTGCCATACCTGATCGCGCGGGCTATCAGCGACGCTGCCGACGAGGTGCTACCAGAGTTCCTCGAGGACTGCCGCGCGCAGGACGGCAGCATCGACAAGCGTCAGGTGTTTTGGAAGACGCTCTGGCGACCACGCTCGTGGGGCAACATCGTACGCTTGCGCTCGCGCATGCGGCGGTGCGCTAGCACGCTGGCCGATTTCGCCGAAGGGATTGGTTGCTGCGTTAGCCTAGCTGCGTTCCCCTCACTGGGCGCGTTGCCAGCGTCCGCCATTGACATGCCCCGAGGTGTCAAGGACACTCGGAACCCTATGCCCTCAGTGCGGTGCGCTGGTCTTGAACGCGGCGCGCCTGCCTCTTGTGCGTCGCCGTTGCCGGCGCCGATGCCGCGTTGCGAGTACGCATGAGCAGTACCGACTCACCGGCCGCCAAGCCACCGGCCGAGCGCGACCGCAAAGCCGAGCACATCCAGCTGGCGCTCGAAGAGCGTATGCAGCACGGCAGTCGCGGCTTCGACGCTTGGCGGCTCGAGCATTGCGCCCTTCCCGAGCTCGACCTGGCCGAGGTCGACCTCAGCACCGAATTCCTCGGCAAGCAGCTGGCGGCGCCGCTCCTTATCTCCTGCATGACCGGTGGCACCGCTGACGCGGCCCGAATCAACCGCAACTTGGCCATCGGCGCCGAGCGGGCCGGTGTTGCGGTTGGCGTGGGGTCGCAGCGCAAGGCGCTGGAGGATCCTACGCTCCAAGCCACCTTCCAGGTTCGTGAGTACGCTCCCACGGTCCCCCTGCTGGCCAATCTAGGGGCGGTGCAATTGAACTGCGGGTACGGCGTCGCCGAGTGCCGGGCGGCCGTTCATATGATCGATGCCGACGCTCTCGTGTTGCACCTGAACCCTCTGCAGGAGGCGATTCAGCCCGAGGGCGATGTCAACTTCGCCAACCTGTTGCCGAAGATCGGCGCGATTGTTGGTCAACTCGAGGTACCGGTCATCGTCAAGGAGATCGGCATGGGCATATCGCTGTCGGTGGCCGAGCGCCTCGCTGAAGCCGGCGTCCGTATCATCGACACTGCGGGGCATGGGGGCACCAACTGGGCGCGCATCGAAGCGCAGCGTGCCGACGACCTCGAGCTCGGTGCGACGTTCGCCGAGTGGGGAATTCCAACGCCCGACAGCATCCGCGCCGTCGCCAGCGTGCCGGGAGTCACCGTCATTGGCAGCGGCGGGGTCCGTACTGGAATCGACGTGGCCAAGGCGGTAGCGCTCGGCGCTGACATGGTCGGCCTGGCGTATCCGTTCCTCAAAGCGGCGCTGGAGTCAGCCGCTGCCGTCGTGGCGCGGATCGACCGTACCTTGACGGAGCTCAGGGTGTCGATGTTCTGCGCCGGCATCCGTACAGTGGCCGATCTGCGTGCCGCAAGTCTGATCGAGCGAGCGACTCGGCGATGACTGACGCTGCCGAGCCGGTCGACCAGGGCACCCTCGTAGACGAGATCGTAGCCGGCACCCGGCGCTTCCATCACCTGCCGTCCGAGCTCGGCGCCGCTGAGGCTGCGGCCATTCGACGACAGGCGCTCGAGCGCCTGGCCGGAGTAAATCTGACACATACCGGCAAGTACTCATTCGACGCCGCGCGCGCCGCCGACAGCCATTGCGAGAATCTGATCGGTGTGACGCAGGTGCCGGTCGGTGTAGCAGGGCCACTACTCGTGCGGGGTGATTATATCGACGGTGAGGTCTACGTCCCTCTGGCTACGACGGAGGGAGCGCTCGTCGCCAGCATTAACCGGGGCTGTGCGGCCATCCGCGCGGCCGGCGGGGCCGCCGTGTACGTGGAGGACGTCGGCATGACCCGGGCGCCGGTGTTTCGCTCCAGCGGGCTGGCGCAGACACGTGAGTTCCTCCGCTGGGTTACCGACAACGAGGATGAGATCCGCTCCGTGGCAGAGGGCACGAGCCGCTTCCTGCAGCTGGTGGATATCCGCCCCTATGCTTTCGGTACCACGATCTTCCTGCGCTTCAGGTTTCGCTCGGGCGATGCCATGGGAATGAACATGGCAACCATCGCCTGCGATCAGCTAGTGCGCGAGTTGATCGAGCCGGCGACCGGGGTACCCTGCGTTGCTCTTTCCGGAAACTACTGTACCGACAAGAAACCCGCGGCGATCAACTTCCAGGAAGGCCGCGGCAAGCGCATACACGCGCAGGTCAGACTCGACGCCGATGTGCTGGCGCGCCTGAAGACGAGCGCGGCCGAGCTGCTCGAGGTGCAGTATCGCAAGAACCTGCTGGGCTCGATTGCTGCCGGTTCGATAGGTTTCAATGCCCACGTCGCCAACGTTCTCGCGGCGGTGTTTCTCGCTACTGGACAGGATCCGGCGCATGTAGTGGAAGGGTCGATGGGAATCACCTCTATCGAGCCTGGCGACGAGGGTGGCGTGGTGGCATCGATGTACCTGCCTGCTGTTCCGCTGGCGGCGATCGGCGGTGGTACTGCGCTCGACACACAACGCGAGGCGCTTGCTGTGCTCGGCGTTGCTGCAGAGCCGGACCGGCCTGGTGTCGCGGTGCTGCGATTAGCCGAGATCCTCGGCGCCGCCGTCCTCGCAGGCGAGCTGTCGTTGCTGGCCGCTCTTACCTCTCAGGACCTCGCCGGCGCCCACAAGCGGCTGGGGCGGCGCGCCCGGCCCGGCAGCTAGACGGTCGCCTGATGGAAGCGGCGCGGTTGCCCGAAGGGCGCTTGCTGACGCGCGTCTCGACGCCTGGAAAGCTCATCCTCATGGGCGAACATGCGGTCGTCTACGGTCGGCCGGCGCTGGTGGCGGCCACTAGCCTGCGCCTACGGGTCTACCTATACCGCGCACAGCGGGCCGGCGTGGAAGTGGAGTTGCCGGAGCTCCAGTTCCAAAACCACGTTTCTTGGCAAGAGATCTGGCGCTATGCGAGCCGAATGCGGCAGCGGTGGGACCGCTACGACACGAGCCTGACGCCGGAGGTGTTCGCTCGCCTTCAGGACGACCGCCCCGACCGGTTGGTGCTGCTGGCACTGGGCGAGGCAATCACGGCGCTCGGTGAGGATCCCGGCGCGAAGGACCATCCGCTGAGCGCGCTGCGGCTTCGGGTGGACTCGGCGGTCCCAATGGAGGTCGGCTTTGGGAGCTCCGCCGCCACCGCCGTGGCAGTGGTAACAGCGGTTTGTGCGCTCTCTGGTAAGGCGGAGAGGTGGTCACTGATTGGGCCGATCGTGGGCGAGGTGGAGCGCCGGCAGCATGGCGCGCCGTCTGGGGTGGATGTCGCGGCCGTGTTTCACGGCGGTGTGTTGCGCGCTCGCCGCGGCGGCGAAGAGCTATTGATCGAGCCGCTGGCGGCGCGCCCTGACACCCTGCAGCGGCTGCGGGTGTTCGACACGGGTCGCTCGGCCGAGCCGACCGGCGCGGTGGTCGCGGCAGTACGGGCGCAACACGACCGCCACCCAGCCAGCTTCGAGGCGTCGCTGGACGCTGCCGAATCCGCAACCCGGGCCTTCCAGGACGCGGTTACCGCATCAGCTGACCAGATCGACCTGGTGCCACCGATCCGCGATGCTCAGCGCTACCTGGAGTCTCTCGGTGTGGTGCCCGAGCCAGTATGCGACGCCGTCCGCGCTGTCGAAGCTCTGGGCGGCGCCGCCAAGATCTCCGGTTCGGGTTCGCTCGCGGGGCCAGGGGCCGGCTCTTTGTTGGTATTGTTGCCTGCTGGGATCGAGAATCTCCCAGAGCCGCTGGCGAGGCTTCCGGAGCACGAAGTGTCGCTGGGCGCGGAGGGTGTGCGCGTAGAGGTGGCGTCATGAGCCGCAGCGCCACCGTCGAAGCACCCTCCAATATCGCGTTTGTGAAGTACTGGGGTGCCGCTGACCTGGAGAAGGCCATCCCGCTCAACGCTTCGATCTCGATGTCGTTGCGGGCGTGCGTCACACGGACGAGCGTCGAGACGCTCGCGGCCGGCGCCGACGACCAGATCTGGATGCGCGTCGACGGCCAATGGCGTCGCGCCGAAGGAGCGTTCCGGCATCGCGCAGCGGCACATCTGGAAGGTCTGCGGCGTTGGGCCAAAGTCGACGTGGGCTTTCGGGTCGCTACCGAGAACAGCTTTCCTGCCGCCGCCGGTATCGCCTCGTCGGCTTCCGGCTTCGCCGCCCTCACCCTGGCGGTGCTGGCGGCGCTCGAGCGGGAGCCGGCAGGTGATGAGCTATCGAATTTGGCGCGGTTGTCTGGCTCAGGCTCCGCGTCGCGGTCGGTTTTCGGCGGCTACGTGCAGTGGCCGCACGGCGACGAGGCAGACCCGTGGCGCGCCGCACCGCTGGCGACGGCCTCGCATTGGGACCTGCGCGACGTAATCGCGATTGTGCAAACCGGTCCCAAGGCGGTGTCGTCTCTCGAGGGGCACGCCCGGGCCCCCACCAGCCCCCATTTCGCACGCCGGCAGGAGCTCATCCCGTCGCGTCTTCAACGGGTGCGCGACGCCATCGAGGCGCGCGACCTGGACCAACTCGGTCCGGTCGTCGAGGAAGACGCGATTGAGCTCCACCTGGTAGCGATGTCCTCGCAGCCTCCGATCTTCTACTGGCAGCCGGCGACGCTTCGCGTGCTGCACCACGTTCGCACCCTGCGGAGCGGTGGAACGTCGGCGTGGGCAACAATGGACGCCGGAGCTAACGTGCATGTGATTTGCTCCGCCGACGACGAGGCAGACGTCGCCGCCGGGTTGGAAGCGCTCGATGGTGTCCAGAGTGTGATCCGCGACGGCGTGGGCTCGGGACCACGGACCCTGCCGGTATCGCTGCTCGATGCTCTGGATCGAGCGCAGCCATGAACGACCTGGTGGTAGTCAAGCTCGGTGGCAGCTTGATCACGAACAAGCGCCGCCATCGAACGGTGAGGCGGGCTGAGCTTTCGCGACTCGCCGGCGAGATCGCGGCGCTCACCCGCCGCTTTGGATTCCCGATGCTGTTAGGGCACGGTAGTGGGTCCTTTGGGCACGTGGCGGCAGCGGAGTCAGGCGTTCACGACGGGATGGCCGGGCGTCGTGCGCGGGTCGGTGTGTCGCAGACGCAGGCTGCAGCTGCAGAGCTGCACGCGATCGTGATGAGCGCTCTGCGCGATGCCGGTGTGGCTGCCTACTCGGTGGCGCCGTCGAGCGCTATTGTCGCCAGAGGCCCCGGTCTTCGGCCGAGCGTGCACCTGGAGCCGGTGCTCCGAGCGCTCGACAGTGGGCTGCTACCCGTTACGTATGGCGACATCGTCATGGACCGGCAACGTGGCTGCTCGATTTGCTCGACCGAAATGGCGCTGCTGGCGTTCGTTCGCTCGCTACGCTCGTCAAATCGGCGTGTCTCCGACGCCATCTGGCTCGGAGACACCGACGGCATTCTGGATGCGGCTGGGGTGAGCGTTACTCGCGTCCGCTTGCGAGACGCCAGGCGCGTCCGCCGCCTGGTGAGTGGCGCGGCCGCGACCGACGTGACCGGCGGCATGCGCCATCGGTTCGAGGCGGCGTTGGCGCTGGCCCGCATTGGCGTACGGTCCTATCTGCTCGATGGCCGTCGACCGGGCATCCTGCGACGTGCGCTGCGGGGCACCGCGGTGCCGGGGACAATCGTCGAGCGTTGACCGGCGGCGGCTTCGTTGCCTGGGCCGCGCCCCCGCCAGGGTGGATAATGGACCTCGGCCAGCCAAAGCCAGGCGCACGCATGGACCGCATCGAAGACCTTCTCGAGAAGACCAGCCGCACGTTCGCGCTATCGATCCCGTTGCTGCCGGAGCCGACCCGCCGCGAGCTTGGCATCGCCTACCTGCTGTTCCGCATTGCGGACACCTTCGAGGACGCGTCGCAATGGGACCGACAGCAGCGCATCGATGCCCTCGAAGAGTTCATGAGCCTGGTTCGAGATCCGGACGAGCAGCGCGCCGCCGAGCTGGGACGTAGGTGGGCCGCCTCCGTACCGATTGACCATCCCGGCTATCTCGAGCTACTCGGCGAATCCGCAACCGTGATCCGGGAATACCAGCGTCTGCGACCTGACGCACGGGAGATCATCCGTGAGCACACGTTGCGGACCGTTGCTGGCATGTCCGGATTCGTCAAGCGCTCTGTCGATGGCGTGCTCAAGCTCGAGTCTCTCGCTGACTTGCGCGAGTACTGTTACGTGGTTGCCGGTATCGTCGGTGAGCTCAGCACTGATCTGTTCCTCCTCGAGCGCCCCCAGCTGGCGTCGTCGATCGAGTTCTTGCGACAGCGCGCTGCGCGGTTTGGCGAGGCGCTGCAACTGGTCAACATCCTCAAGGATGCCGCCACCGACCGGCGTGAGGGTCGGCGTTACCTGCCTGCAGCGTTGAAGCGCAAGGAGATCTTCCGGTTGGCCCGCGAAGACCTCCGAGTAGCAGCCCATTACACCAACGCACTGCAGGCGGCGGGTGCGCCGCGCGGCATCGTCGCGTTCTGCGCGCTACCTACACGGCTGGCCGTCGTCGCCCTCGACATCGTCGAGCGGTGCGGGCCCGGCGCGAAGATCTCACGCCAAGACGTTGCCGACATCGTCGAGGCCCTGAACCTAGATCTCGACGTCGGTGCTCCCGCGGTGGCGATTCCAGCAACCGCGAAACCGACGTGACCAAGCCGGTGTCCGGCGCTGCTCCGAGATCACTTTTCGGCACCTTCGGGGTTAGCTCTCTTGGCGCGGTCGATCCAGGCGTCGGCGTCCGGATGGCCCCGTTGCTGCCATTCCCGGGCTCGATCCATAGTCCGCCGATAGGCGTCGCGGCTTGCCGCGGCGTCGTCGACTTCGGCGTAGGCCTCGGCTAGCGCGAGGAGGTTGGGGGGGTACTCGGGGTAGAGCTCGACTGCGCGTCGCGCCTGCTCCAGGCCCTCGTCCGCGTCTCCGGGACCGGTGGGCCAGCCGGGCGCTTGCACCAGCATTTGCGACAACACGCGCCGAGGTCCCGCGTAGTCGAGACGTTCGTGCCCGGCGATGGCAGCACGGAGCTCGCGTTCCATCGTGCGTAGCCCGTCCGAAGCCGTGGCGCGACGCTGGTTGGCTTGTACGCCGACGGCGATCGCCAGCCAGTAGTGGCAGTCCGGGTTCGTTGGCTCGCGCCTTCGGCACCACTGGGCCGTTTGCACTGCCTCGGTGGCCTTGTCCTTACGAGCCTGCGGATCGTCCAAATGCTCCCCGAGCCAGGTCTGTGCCCTCACGGCACCGATGATTGCCAGTGCGCTCGACGGACGGGCGATGGCGGATCGGATCCAGAGGGCCTCGGCCTGACGCACCGCGTCGACCTTGGGGCGTAGCCCGAACGCTTCCTCGGCGGCGGTAGCCAGACGGGCAGCCTCCTCCTCGTCGATGCGTTCCGGATCGACGCGGCCGAGCGCCGAGCTCGTGTCGAGCGGCTGGAGCGCAGCGACACACGCGGACGAAGCGAGAGCTGCGGCTGCCAGTAAGGCGGCGGATCGACGAAGGCTCATCGAGCCGCCGAGTACGCCGCCCGGGCAAGGTCCAGCGCCTCGGCGTCCAGGGCTTCGAAGCGCTCTAGTCGCATGGTTTCGAGCACGTCAGCGAAGCTCGCCGACTGGTGGATGCCGAGCAGCCCGTGGACTAACTGCCGACGCACCGGCTCGTCGACGCGGTCGCCCACGACGACGACGAGCCAGGCCAAGAGAGGCGGTGACGTCGCCACCACCTCGAGCGACTCCGCGCCCGGAAACGAAGCCAACGCGGCAGTCTGGTTGCCATCGAGAAGTACGGCAACTTCCTCGCCGGCGGCCACACGCCGTATGCCGGCAAGGACCCGCCGTGTGAACTTGACGGAAAGCGAATCCGGCAGCTCCCCCCAATGCGCCAGTGCCGGCCCGCGTACGAAACCGGGTGCGTATGCCGGAATGCCTAGTAGCTCCCAGCCGGAGAGCGAGGCGGGCCCGGTGACCGCTCCGGCGAAAGCCACCAGGCTCCAGCGCTCGGTGGCGCTCCCGGACGCCTGTACCGCCTGCACCACCGCCGTGAGCACCAGCTCCTGCTCGTACTTCAGATATAGCGGTAGTGGCACCAACGCCAGCGACGTGGCGTGGTCGCGTAGACGGCCTACCCCGGCTTCCTCGCTCGGATGGTATTCGGCCGTCAAGGTCCCGGTCGGCCACCCTGAGGCGTCCGAGACCATCGCTGCGAAGTCGTTCATCGTCGGCTGCGCCTGCTCGGTGTTGCTCGGATACCCTGGCGCGCAGGCCACCAGCCGCAGAGTCTCCAGGTCGGCGGATACGCCAGCCTGACTCCCACCGCCTGCCGTCGTCGCAGCTGCCGTCGTCGCACAAAGCGCCACCGCGAAGAGAAGCTTGTTCATCGTCGGCGCAGAATCGTTCATCGTGGGGAGGGTTGTCAGTATTCTTCGAAAGAATACCTGCCACCTGTCAACGGCGCGCGATCCCGCTCACGATCAACAGGTTCGGCAGCACGATCAAGGCGGCGACAGTGCAAGCGCCCACCCCTAGCAGCAGTACGACCCCAAGGCTCGCCATGCCGCGGTGTGTAGCAAACACGAGGCTTCCGAATCCCACCATGGTCGTAAGCGAAGCGATGAGGATCGCCCGCCCGGTATGCGAAACGACCGTCATGATGCCGGCGCCGCCCTCTAGTCGCAGTCGGTGGACGATGTGTACTCCGGCATCGATGCCGACTCCCAGGACGATCGGCACCGCCACCAGGTTGGCGAAATTAAACGACAGACCGAGCGCCCACATGAGTCCGAGCATCCATACCGTCCCGAAGAAAACCGGGACGAGGGCGAGAGCCGTGTGCCGCGCGTTGCGCAGATCCAGCAGCAGCACCAGGAACACGACCAACGCGGCGCTCGCGAATGCTAGCCCGAACCCCGAGGTGATCAAGGCAGAGTGGGTTTCGAAGAGCACCGGAAAGCCGATGGCGTCGTTGGCGACGCGGCGCGACGCGAAGTTGAACTGTCGCAGGAAGCGGGTGTCATAAATATCGCCTGCCGGGAACAGATAGCCAACGTATCGGTCGTCCTCGGTGATGAATCGATCGACGATGTCTGAAGGCAAGGATGCTCGGGTCGGGAGCGGCACGCCGGCGGCGTCGCGCAGCTGCTGTAGGACGCTGAACGCCTCGAGGCGCAGGGCCTCCTGTGCCTCGGCCCACTCGGCGATCCGCTCGCGGCTCGCCGCGATCGTTAGCTCGATGGCTCTTGCGGTCACCTGACGGGCCTCTTCCAAGGCTCCGGACACCCCTCCCAGCCCGGCAACGAAAGCGTCGTCGGCGGCGATGGCCAAGGCAGACTCTAGTCGCGACAGCGAGTCACTCAGGCGGCGGCCGTCGAACGCCGCCTCGCCCACCTCGATGACTTCCAGAGTCCGGCGGAGGCGCGCCGCGGCGGCCTCCGACGCCAACGGTTGATCGGGCAGGAATGCGAGTACCGATTCGAACCGGCGGATGCTGGCCTCGCTCTCGGCGCGCCGACGTAGCGCGCGGAGCTGTTCCAGATCGTCGGCAACGACGAGGTTGAAGTCGTGGCTGAGCGCCGACTCGTCGTTGATGATCTGCAGATAGCGGATTGACTCGGAGCCTGCCGGGAGAAGCTCTAACAGGCTCGATTCCAGCTTCACGCGGCTCGCTGCGAGCCCGGCGATCGCGGTCAGGCCGATCGCCAGCGCGACGACTAGGCTCGGTGACGCGCAAACCCAACGGGCTGCCCGATCGTCCCAGATCTGGTCGACGGCGGCAGGTGCGGCGGCGTTGTCGTCTTCGCGGCTGCCGCGCAACAACAGCAGCGCCGGTAGCACCAGCAGGGCGGCAAGCAGGCAGAGCAGCACGCCGACGCTGGTGACCAGGCCCAGCTGGGAAAAACCACGGAAGTCCATGAGCAGCAGACAGGCAAAGACCGCCGAGGTGGTGAACGCCGACGCGACGACTGCGGCACTTGTCTTTCGAAGCGCGGCGCGCACCGCCTCCCGTCGCCCTTTGTGCTGCCGTTCGAGCTCGTACTGCGATAGGGGGTGCACTGCGTAGTCGATACCCATGCCGACGAGAATGGGGATCAGGGCCGCGGTGATGATGTTGAGCGACCCAATCTCGAGCTGCACCGCGCCGATCGACCAAATCACTCCGGCCGCCCGGGTCGCCAAACCGAGCAGAGCGTGGCGCCGCCGGCGGAACACCAGCAACGAGATTCCGAGTACGCCGACGATAGCGATCAACGAAGTGCGGCGGGTGTCTCGTCCTATGGCGTTCATTTCTTCCACGGCCATGGCGACAGGACCGGTGAGTCCGTAGCGAACGCCTGGATGCTCCGACAATACGGAGGTGACGGCCACGCGGACGCTATCCACCAGCGTTCGCTGCGCTTCCAGGCTGCTATCCAGGTTCGCGGGGCTGACCAGTACGAACAAAACGCGCTCATCACTGGTCGACAGGTAGCCATCAGCGGTCAGCGATCCGCGCCGCCCGCTGTCGATCAGCCTCAGCGGCGCCTGCTTCAGCCGATCGACGAACCCATGAGGGTCGCTGAGGAAGTCGCGCTCGGCGTCGACGAGCGCGAGGAGCCGGGTGGCTGCTACGGCAGCATCGTCCGACCGCAAGACGCTGCCGGATTCGAGTGAATCCTCGACGCCAGTGGCAATGCGTACGTTCAGGTTGGCCCAGCTAGTCAGGGTCAGCGTGCCATCGACAGCAAGCAGCCCCTGCAACATCTCGAACGCCTGCTCGACCATGTCCGCCGGCGCCAAGGCAAGCGCATGATCGGCAAGCCATTCCAAGTCGATGCGGTAGAACACGCTACGTACCTGCGAGTCTGCCTGTAGGCGCTCGGCGATCTCTCGCGCCGTGGTCTCCAGCTCTTCAACCGATGCGCCGCTCGCGCTTGCCTCGAGCGCGACAATGAGCGGCTCAGCGCTGGCGAACTGGGAGCGCAGCGAGTTCCATCGCGCCTGGTCCACGTCGTCTTGTGGCACCAGCTCCTGTCGCGAGGTCAGGAACTCGATTCCCGTTCCCAGCCAAATGGAGATAGCGCACAGTGCCACAGCGATGGTCAGCACGGCGCGTGGATGGTCCAGAACCAACGATTCGGCGCGCTTGAGCACAGGGCGTATCATGCGCGGCAGTCTACCGAATGAGGCTGGCGGCGACTGGCGAGCCAGGAGCGCACAATGCGCACTATGCCGCGTCCACGAGCACCCTGTAGCATCGCGCTCACCTGACCAGCCCGCCCCCCTTGCGAGAATGCCGTGAAGTCGCTGATTCTCACCCAGTCTGATATTCGCTCCGTGGTGAAGATGAGCGCCGTGGTACCCGCGATCGAGACGGCGTTCGAGGCGCATGGGCGCGGCGACACACAGATGCCGGTGAAGGTCTACCTCGATCTGCCTGAGCACCATGGCGACTTCCGGGCCATGCCCGCCTACATGGATGGATCGGCGGGGGTGAAGTGGGTCAACTCGCACCCGCGGAACCCGGAGGACCACGGGTTGCCGTCGGTTCTCGGCATGTACATTCTCAGCGACCCGTCCACTGCTGTGCCGCTGGCGGTCATGGATGCAACGCTGCTGACTGCGCTGCGCACCGGCGCGGCGGCGGCTGTCGCTGCCAAGCACCTGGCGCGGCCGGATGCCCGCAGCGTCGGCTTCGTCGGTTGTGGCGTGCAGGCGCGTACCATGCTCGACGCGCTACGCGTTGTCTTGGACGGCCTGCAGGTCGTGGCTGCCGATCAGAACCCCGACGCGGCGGCTACTTTCGCCACTGAGATTGGCGGAATTGTCGGCGACGTGGCGGCTGCAGCAGCCTGCGACATCGTTTGCACCGCAACGCCTTCGCGCACCCCGATCGTGCGTCACGAGTGGGTGAAGCCGGGTACGCACATCAACGCCATGGGTGCCGATGCGCACGGCAAGCAGGAGCTCGAGTCCAGCCTGATGGCGGCTGCCAAGGTAGTCATTGACGACTGGCAGCAGGCCTGTGCGAGTGGCGAGGTGAACGTGCCCTTGCAGGAAGGCTCGCTCGCTCGAGACGACATTCACGCCGCCCTGGGGGAGATTGTGGCGAGGTTGGCGCCGGGTCGTGAGACCGATGCCGAGATTACCGTGTTCGATTCCACCGGGCTCGCCGTACAAGACGTCGCGTTGGCGCGCCTAATATACGAGCAGGCCCGCGCCGCCGGGGTCGGTCTGGAGGTCGATTTTCTCGCCTAGTCGCCTGTGCCAGTGGTGGAGGCCGGCCGTACGGGTGGACCCGGCGCGTACCCAAACGAGTGAAGGAGCGATGGCCATGAAGACGCGCGGATTTCAACAGACCAGCTGGTGGTTTACCCTGTTGCTGGTCGTCGCCACGGCATGCGTGCCGACGACCGTCGCTGCTCCGGCAGCGATGCAGTACGCGCAGCTGCATCACTCCGAGTACGGAGCCGCGATCGAGGCTGCGCGCGCTGTTGTTCAGGAGCGCCTGCTCGAGTACCCCGGACTGTCGATCGCCGTTGGAATCGACGACCGGATCGTCTGGGCAGAGGGATTCGGCTGGGCCGATATCGAGCAGTGTGTTCCGGTGCGACCCACGTCTCGGTTTCGCGTCGGCAGCGTCGCCAAGCCGATGACCGCGTCGCTTCTCGGCCTGCTCTACGAGGAAGGCAAGATCGACCTCGACGCGCCGGTGCAGACATACGTGCGGACGTTTCCAGAGAAGAGCCACCCGATCTCTACGCGCCTGCTCGCCGGGCACCTGGCCGGCATTCGCGACTACGAAGGCGACGAGTTCTTCAGCGCCGTTCGCTACGACACCGTGTCGGAAGGGCTGGAAATCTTCGCTGCCGACCCGTTGCGGTTCGAGCCGAGCAGCGAGTACTTGTACTCGAGCTACGGATGGAACCTGATCAGCGCCATCATCGAGGGTGCGAGCGGCGAGGAGTTTCTACCGCAAATGCAGAGCCGCGTATTCGAGCCGCTTGGCATGCTCGACACAACTTCGGATCAGAATGCCTTGATTGTCCGCGAGCGGGTCCGACCTTATGAGCGCGGGGATGACGGACTCCTGTACAACGCCCCTCATGTCGACAACAGTTACAAGTGGGCCGGCGGGGGGTTTCTCTCTACTGCACAGGACCTCGTGCGCTTCGGCATGGCGCACATGAAGCCCGGCTTCTTGCAGATGGCGACCCTGCAGGAGTGGCAGACGTCACAACGAACGAACGATGGCCTGGAGACCGGCTACGGAATGGGCTGGAGCGTTGGCACGGACGCGTCGGGCCGCCGAAGCGTCGGTCACGGCGGCGGCTCGGTGGGCGGAACCACCGGGCTCATGCTGCTGCCGGATGACGGCTTGGTGATTGCCGTCACCAGCAACATGAGCGGCGCGCCGGGTTTTCCCACTCAGGAAATTGTCGATCTGTTCCTGCAGTAGCCGCCGCGGTCATGGCATGTCAGGAAGCCCGGCGGAGTTTGATATCTCCGTTCATCGTGGATAACGAGATCGAGCGCCCTCCGGAGCCGATCGTGCCGCTCGCCTTGTTGCGGATCCAGCCTGACTTCTCCAACGGCCAGTCAGACTCGACGCTGCCGTTCATCGTCGAGGCGCTCACGTCGGCGTTCGCACCGACCGGCAGCACCACCTCGATGGCCACGTTCATCGACTTCAGCTCGAGGTCTCCCGACCAGTCGGTCGAACCGATGCGTGTCCACACCTCGCCGTTCATCGTCGAGGCGCGCGCCCAGCCCGTCGTCCATACCTCGATGGCACCGTTCATCGTCAGTAGCTCGACGTCACTGCGCAGGTTGTCGGCGCCGATGCGGCCATTCATCGTCTGGCCGACGAACCGTACTCCGGCCGGGACGCGCACGGTGAAGGTCACCTTGGTCTTGTTCTTGTTGCTGCTCATGTGCCCCGAGTCGGGCTCGCAGTCGTTGCTCGACCACAGTCGCCCTGGATAGATCGAGCAGATGGTCACGCCATCGTCGTGCTCGACGACCTCGAAGGTGACCTCGTCTCGGTCAACGGCGGGCCCCTCCTTGACGGCCTTTACCTCGACGCGGTCGCCGTCGCTGTATTCGGCTATCAACGGGCCGTTGGCGTTCTTGATCTGCAGCGTCTTGCCTGGGGCGACACTGCCCGACCAGCTGAATTCGTCATTGCTCTGCACGGCGGTCGGGCCCATGCCGGTCAACAGAATGGCGGCAAAGCCGGTTGCCAAAGCGAGTCGAAGGCGAGTGCTCATCACGGGCGCTGCTCCTTACGAGGGGATTGCCGATCGTAGGGCGTGGGGTCTCCACGGGTGGTCGGAGACTCTTGCTCTGCCCTTCTCTACGGTTGGACGCCACCCGAAGTTGCGCGGTTGCCACATCAACGCGATAACGAGTGCGATGCCCGCGACCAAATCTGGGCTCGCGGGTTTGCGTCCTATGTCGCGCGAGCGCGGATCTGATCGACGAAGAGATGGGCTTTCGGCGTTGAGAACCTGCATTCGACTTTTCCCGACGCGTCGTCGTCGAACGCCGCTGCTTCAAACGCCACGAGTAACCTGGCGTTGCCCTCGAGCTCGCAGCGGAGCTTCTCCAGCGCTTCGGCCTTCAGTGGGATGTTGACGATCGGCTTGGAGAACGTGAACGCCGCGAAACGCTCTTGCGTGACGACCAGGGAGCCGACGAACCAGCTAGCCCGATAGAGGGAGCGCTTGCCGGGTGCACGAAAGTTCCGATAGGTAACCCAGCCGCTGATGCCCTCCTCCATCAACACCAGCCCCTCCTCACGCAGCACCGGCAGCAGGGCCGCGGGCACGCTGCCGATTCCGAACAGCCGGTGGAGGAAGCTCTTCGCCACTGCTCTGATCGCCTCGAGCGGTCAGTCTGGCAGGCCGGCCGCGGTTGATCTATCGAATCTCACTCAAGAAGCCTCTGACAGCTTCGTGAAACGCAACGGGCTGCTCGACGAACGGGAAGTGCCCGGCTTCCGGGATCAGCGTGAGCCGTGATCCCGGCATGCTGTCGTGCAGTGCCTTTCCACCGAGCTCCACCGCCGGTTCGTCGGCCCCGTACAGGATCAACGTCGGTACCGACACCTCTGCGAGGCGCTCATGAAGGTCGAAGCTCGTCAGGTCCACCATGATCGCACCGAACTGCTCGCTGCGCTGCGAGTAGTCGTCGGGAACGTACAGATCGAGATCGGCGAGTCGTTCCGGATCGTGGAACTGCGGCCTGAACGACAGGCGCAGGAGCTCCTCGATGGCGCTTGGCTCGCGGTTGGCGAAGGCATCGGTGCCCATGATCTCTTGACGGCGGACGCCATCCTCCGCGGTGATGCGCTCGGCCAGCAGCGCCTCCTCCTGTTGCCAAAACTCCGAGCTGGCGGGCATGGAGTCGAGCAGTATCAGCGATCGGAGGTTGCCGCCATGCTCCAGGGCATAGTTGATCGCCAACAGCCCGCCCCACGAATGCGCCATCAGGTGGATCCGACCGAGCTCCAACGACACGCGTAGGGACTCGATGTCGTCGACGAAAGCGGCGATCCGCACGGTGCTCGGGTCGACCGTCGGCGCCGAGCGCCCGCTCAGCCGCTGGTCGTAGAAGACCAGCTCGTAGGAGTCGGCGAGCGGTGCCAGGTGGGGAAGTAGATAGCCGTGCTCGAGAACTGGTCCGCCGTGAACGACGACGATCGGGTCTCCGGCACCCATCTGCTTCACGTACAGCTCGGTGCCGTTGATCTCCCGTCGACCCTTGTCGATCGGAAGCTCTGACGGTGCCCCCGAGCATGTGGCAGCGCTGAGGATGCCCAGCAGGACACACGACAGGTTCCTCAGGTCATGCATCATTCCGCGCATGAAGTAACGGCGACCATCGGCGAACGCTACTGCGACACGACCACGGCAGGTACGTTGGCGCCCTTGACCATGGTGTTAAACGCCGTCAGGTCCTTGTCGATGATCGCTTGTAGCTGACCCATGAGGTCGGTGAGCTGGGGCTTCAGGTCATCGAAGCGCTCGTAGGCTCCGTCGGTGGGACGGTTGTTGCCACCACCGAAGCCACCCAGGGCGTAGCCGTAGACGTTGACGATCTGGTTATCGAGCATCGGCGGGAAGTTGAGCGGGTCTTGGCTCGACCGGCTCTTGACTTGAGTGATCTTCTCCTCGATTACCGTCAGCTTGTCGGCCATGGTCTTTTGGGCGGTGGTGATCTGCTGGTTGTCGATACCGGCCCTACCCATCTGGGCAATGACCTCGGCGCTCTGCTTCTTGATGTCGCGGAGCCTCTGCAGTGCATCGTACATCTCACCGATGGCGTCGCCGACCTCGCCGAGAAACTCGTGCTGCAGGCGCAGATCCTCGGCGGTCACACCCGGCTTGGGATTGATGTCGACGACGATCTGTTGCTCCTGGCTCCAGTCGCCGCGTGTCAGGCGGACGGTGTACGTGCCGGGCAGAACCGGCCGGCCGGGTGCAGAGCCCCACAACGTCACGTCGTCGGGAATATCCGGCTCTTCCTCGCGTAGGCGCCAGGTGAACGTGTTCAGCCCCGGCTTCGCGGTGAGCGTGGCGGGGCCGTCGCCGAACTGGGCCGCGAACCCGCCACCGCCGGACCCCGGTGCAACATCGTCGTCAGGGTTGCCCGTGATCTCCTTTATGACCTCGCCGTCGCCGCCGACGATGGATAGCTTGATCTCGTCTTGCGGCTCTTGGTCGAGGTAGTAGCGGATGCGGGTGGGGCCAAAGTTGCCCGCCCGGTAGGCGTGGCGCGGCGGGAACAGGTAGTTGCCCGACGCTGCCATCGCCCCGTCCAAGTCGCGCAGCATGGTCATGTCGTCGAGGATCCAGAAGCCGCGACCCTGGGTCGACACCACCAAGTCTCCTCGATGGACTCGCAGGTCGGTGACCGGTGTCACCGGCAAGTTGAGCTGGAGCTCCTGCCAGTGGGTGCCGTCGTCGAACGAGGCGTACATGCCGTACTCGGTGCCGGCGAAAATCAGCCCTTGCTGCTCAGGGTCCTCGCGC
This sequence comes from Acidobacteriota bacterium, assembly GCA_963666055.2. Lineage (GTDB taxonomy): Bacteria > Acidobacteriota > UBA890 > UBA890 > WLXD01 > DASCOT01. Next base: position 167,549 of record CAXWPH010000002.1, read on the forward strand.
ACGGCGCGCACGAAGTTGGTGGCGGGAATGCCGTTGCTCCCATCGGTCAATAGCCGCCAACGGTCACCGTAGTTGCTGGTCTGGAAGATGTACGGTCGAAAGTCGCCCTCGCGGTATCGGTATACAGCGACGTGGGCGCGGCCGGGGTCGTGCGCCGACAGGTCGATGACGTTGACCGTCCCGCCGGCAGGCATGTCGCGGGGAGTGATGTCGGTCCAGCTGCCACCGTTGTTGCGCGACACGTGGATCTTGCCGTCGTCGGAGCCCGCCCACAAAAGCCCTTCAGTGTGGGGCGATTCCTCGAACGCGAAGATGGTGTTGTAAACCTCGACGCCGGTCGAGTCGTGGCTGATCGGGCCGCCGGCGTAGTCCTGAGTCTCGGGGTTGTCGGTGGTCAGGTCGGGGCTGATCACCTCCCAGCTTTGGCCGCCGTCGCCGGTGCGGTGCACTACCTGGGAGGTGTGGTAAACAACGTCGGGGTCGTGCGGCGAGATGCGGATGGGTGCGTTCCACTGGAAGCGATACTCGAGGTCGCGCGGTGCCTGGCCCAGCTGCAGTTGTGGGTAGGCGAGTATCTGACGCGAGGAACCGGCATCGCGATCGACGCGTGAGATCGCCCCACCGTAACAACCTGCGTAGACTACCGAGTTGTCGCGTGGGTCGATGGCGATATGGCCGGACTCACAGCCGCCCACCGCATACCAATCCGGGAATACGCGGTTACGGCCAGTGAAGCTCGGCACCGAGATCGTGCTGTTGTCCTGCTGCGGGCCGTAGATGCGGTACGGCCAGTCGTCGTCAACGAAAACGCGGTAGATCTCCGCGGTAGGCTGGTTCATCTGTGACGACCATGATTCGCCGCCGTTGAACGATACGTTGGCGCCGCCGTCGTTGGCGTTGATCATGATCTGCGGCGAGCCCGGGTTGATCCAGAGGTCGTGGTTGTCGCCGTGCGGCACGTCGATCTGCTGGTCGAATTCGACCCCCCCGTCGATCGATCGGTATAGGCCGGTGTTGAGAGCGTAGACGGTGTTCTCGTCCTTGGGATCGGCGTAAATGTGAGTGTAGTACCAGGGCCGCTGGCGTAGGTTGGCGGCGCTGTTGATGCGGCTCCAGTTGGCGCCGGCGTCGTCGGAGCGATACACACCGCCGCGCTCCCCCTCGCCCTCGATCAGCGCCCAGAGCCGGTCGGAGTTGGCCGCCGAGACGGTCACGTCGATCTTGCCGAGCAGCCCGGTCGGGAGGCCGCCGGCGAGCGGGTTCCAGGTATCGCCACCATCGGTGCTCTTCCAGATCCCGCCCTTGTCGTTGCCCGAGATCAGCGTCCAGGGCTTGCGCTCTACGCGCCAGGCGGCGGCATACAGGATGCGCGGGTTGTTGACGTTCATGGCGACCTGGTTGAAGCCGGTGGCCTCGTCGATGTAGAGGACCTTCTCCCAGCTGTCGCCACCGTCGGTGGTGCGGAAGACGCCGCGGTCCTCGTTGGGTCCGAAGATGTGCCCGAGCGCCGCCACGTAGACGACGTCAGGGTTGTCCGGATGGACGCGGATCTTGGGGATCTGGCCGGCGTGGTCGAGACCGATGTGGGTCCAGGTCTTGCCGGCATCGGTCGATCGATAGATGCCGTCTCCGTTGGAGATGTTGCCGCGCGGACACCCCGAGCCGGTGCCCGCGTAGAGGACGTTGGGATCGGAGGGCGCCACGGCGATCGCGCCGATGGCACCGACGCCGAAGAACCCGTCGCTGATGTTGTTCCAATTGTTGCCGGCATCGCTGGTCTTCCAAACGCCGCCGCCGGTGCTGCCGAAGTAGTAGGTCAGCGGGTCACCGATGACGCCGGTTACCGCCGTCGATCGACCACCGCGCGAGAAACGCGACGAGCGGTATTCCAGGCCCTCGAAGTACAGCGGGTCGACCGTAACGTTGGTTGCATCCTCTTGCAGGTCACGGCGACTCCCCTGGGCGAATGCGGCTGCGGTCGGCAGCGTGATGACTGCTACGAGCAAGAGGATCGCGAACGAGACACCGGTGATACGCCGATCAGGCTGCATGGCGGTTCTCCTCGGATGATGACGCCGGGTCCCGCTCCGAGTGCTCGCGCCGCGGCGGCGGAGCGGCCGCTCGGTGCCCACGCGCCGGTGCCAGGTGCTGGCCGCGCCAAGTGAACCGAGAAAGGCTCAGGTGGTCAAGCCCGCGGCGCTGAGCGGACCTGCGGCGTGTCGAATCAGTGCAGATCGCACCACTTCGGCAGAATTGGCGGCGAGGCTCAGACGCTCCTGCGGCCGTAGCCCCCGAACACCGCCATCAGCACGATCGACAGCAGCAGCCACGAGTGCAGGTTGGCCATGCCGACTTGCATGGCACCCAGTCGCGGCATCCCGGTTGCCGAACCGGAAGCGGTCAGCGAAGCGGCGAGAATGGTAGGGATGAACCATGGGAGCAGAAACGGGTAGGTGCATACGGTGGTGTCGAGCAGGTTGGCACGGCGCGTCGGTCCGACGCCGAGTTGCTCGCCGGTCTGGCGGGCGAACGCTCCCACCGCCAGAATCGCGACGACGGAATGTGTGGTCAGCATGACGGCGCCGGACACCGCTGCGAAGATCCAGACCTCTGCGCCGCGCTCCGATCGCACCGATCGACGCGTTGTACGCACCAGGCGATCGAGCAAACCGCTGGCCTCGATACCGGCTACCAGTCCCATCAACAGCAGCGTGAAGATCGAGATGCCGAGGGCTCGTTCGATGCCTTCTACGACCAGCCCGCGTGCCGCGAAGGCTCCAGGCTCGATTCGAAGTACGTCGCTTGGCTGGATCAACCCTCCGATCCAGCCTACCGCCAACGCTACGGCGATCCCCGCCAGCAAGCCCTCCACCAGATGGTGCCGCCGTAGCAGCATGACGAACACGAGAGCCGGAGCGACGAGCAACGCCAGCGGCGCGGCACTGCCGGTGGCCTCCGACGTGATCGGGAGACTGTCGCCGCCGCCGAGTACCGTGTACCCGAGCAGCGCGATCCCGGCGGCGGGAAGGGCGTAGCGCAAGCGTGACCGCACCACCTCGCCGATCGGCGCTCCCTGTGTGGTGGCCGAGGCGATGGTCGTATCGGAGACGGGAGAGATGTTGTCGCCGAATGTCGCACCGCCGATGATCGCGCCGGCGAGGATCACAGGGTCGGTTCCCAGCGCCGCTCCGGCCGGGTAGAGCACCGGAAGACACAAGATCAACGTCCCCAGGCTGGTACCCGTCGAGGCGGAGAACAGGCAGCAGACGAGAAACGCTGCCGCCGCATAGCCACCGCCGTGCAGCCCACTCGCCTGCGCTGCCCCAGCGAGCGCGTTTACCAAGCCGCCGCCGGTGAGCAGTGCGCCGAGGATTCCGGCGAGCATCCACGCCATCAGCATGAGCATGACGATCGGTTGGCTCATCCCGCGCAGCAACGTGTTGCAATACCGCTCGCGGTCGCGGGCCAGCAGCAGAGCCACCAGAATGGCGGCGATCAGCACTGGCCACAGGCCGCGCTCATCCGGTGCTCCGGAGAGCCCCAGCCAGGTGACACCGGCGATGAACATTACGAACGGCGCCAGCGCTGCGGCACTGCCGCCGAAGAACCCGAGTGGACGCGCTTCTTGCATCTACGCTCCCGGCAGCGTAACCAGACCCATCAGAATTCCCGGTGGCCTGCCAGGGACCAACCTTATCGGAAGCGGGAGAGGTCAGCATGAATGAACACGACGACGAGTTCACCCTGTACGACCTACGTGTCGAGGTGGTTGCAGGAGACCGCCCGATGGTCTGCGCTCATCGGGAAGGCGACTATTTCGAGCTGCGCGGCGAGAACCTGTCGTTTCCAGCGGGTCAGACGTTCCCGATATACCCGCTGGCCGCTTTGCTGCCGTTGCTGCCGGCCAAGCAGCGCGAAACGCATCCACACGACTGGATGACCACCGACATGGAGGTCGCCTGCCCGGATCCTCTTTGCGGCGGACGCTTCCGCATCACCCGCCGGGGTCGCACCACCTTCCGTCATCAGGACGTGACTGCGGTGCGGCTGCCTAAGGAGTGACGCTGGCGTGAGGAGCCGACAAATGGAGATCACCCCCGGGTATACGGTGCCGCCGATCATTGTTGGGCTCTGGCAGCTTTCAGCCGGACATGCTCGGGGCGGCGCCGAGGATCGATCCCGGGTGCTCGCTGGTCTGGAGCGGTTTGTCGAGGCCGGACTGTGCACGTTCGATTGCGCCGACATCTATACCGGTGTGGAGGAGTTGTTGGGGGACCTTCGCAGAAGGTTGTCGGGCGGTGCCGCGCGGCTTCGCGTGCATACGAAGTTCGTGCCCGATCGTGATGCCCTCGCAACGATCAACCGCGGCTACGTGGCGCATGTCATCGATCGTTCGCTCCGCCGGCTCGGAGTCGAGCGCCTCGATATGGTGCAGTTCTACTGGTGGGACGACGACGTTTCGGGGTACCTCGATACGGCTGGTTGGTTGTGCGATTTTCAGCGCGCCGGAAAGATCCGCCTGATCGCGGCCACTAACCTGGATGTCGCCCACTTGAGCGAGCTCGCCGACGCCGGCATCCACCTGGTGAGCAACCAGGTGCAGTACTCGCTGCTCGACCGCCGCCCAGAACACGCGTTGGCCGACTACTGCGCGACGAACGACGCGTATTTGCTTTGCTATGGCACCGTCGCAGGTGGTTTCCTGTCGAATCGCTGGCTGGGCAGTCCAGAGCCGCACGCCCCGTGGGCCAATCGGTCGCTGCAGAAGTACCGGCTCATCGTCGACGAATTCGGCGGCTGGGACGCTTTGCAGAAGCTGTTGCGGGTGCTTGCCGATATCGGCGCGCGTCACCAGGCAACGGTTGCCAACGTCGCGACACGATGGGTTCTAGGGCGCGCAGGAGTCGCGGCAGCGATCGTCGGTGCGCGTAACGCCGATTACCTGGACGAAATGACGCGGACCCTTGAGCTCACGCTCGACGCTGAAGATTACTCGCGCATCGACGACGTACTGGTTCGGCAACCCGGTCCCGACGGCGATGTGTTCTCGCTCGAGCGCAACTCCGAGAGCCCGCACGCGGCCATCATGCGCACCAATCTGAGCCGCGAATCGGGTTGAACCCCGGCGTGAAGCGGCTACGATACGGAGCTGGGTGTGGAGACCGAGGGTGATATCCACACGGCACGCGCCGGTTTCCTCACATGAGGGCAGGTACATGAACGGCGACATCAGAGTGGTCACGTTCGACGCTCGCGGCACGCTCTTGAAGGTGCGATTCTCGGTCGGCGAGACGTACAGCGCTGTGGCCAGGCGGCACGGCGCTGACCTGTCGACCACTGCGATCGAGGCGGCGTTCTTTGCGGTGTTTCCCAGCATGCCGCCGCTGGCCTTCCCACCCATGCACGATGAGCAGCTGCGCGAGCGTGAGCATCAGTGGTGGCGGACTCTGGTGGAGCGGGTCGTCGAATCCGCCGATCAGCAGGTCGACGACTTCGACGAGTTCTTCGCCGAGCTGTATTCGCTATACCGTGGCGCCGAGGGTTGGAAGCCATATCGTGAGGCGGCATCAGTGCTGTGCTTGCTGCGCTCGGCCGGCTACAAGCTGGGCGTCGTGTCCAACTTCGACTCGCGCATCGAGGATGTGTTGTTGGCGCTGAACATGAGCATCTGGTTCGACTCGGTGGTGTTCTCCTCGCGCGCCGGTGTCGCCAAGCCGGGTGTCGGGATCTTCCGGCGGGCTCTGGCCGAGCTCGATGTAAAGGCGGAGCACGCGTTGCATGTCGGCGACAGCCTCCGTAAGGACTGGGAAGGCGCCCGCAACGTCGGAATGAAGGCCATCCTGCTCGATCGCACCGCTCGTTACGCCGCCAACACGCCCTCGGATTGCGATGTGGTCCCCAGCCTCGAGGCAGTGCTCGAACGCCTCGGCGTGGCTGGCTTTTCCGAGTTGGCGCGCGCCCACGCCAGCTAGCAGGCCGTGGTGGCTTCAGTCCCCGATGTCGTCTGACACGAGGGCGATCTGGTCACCCATCGGACTTACTGCCAGCCGCGTGATCGAGCTTATCCCCGCCGTCGATAGATCCGCCGCCAGCGTCCAGGTGTCGTCCCGGAACGGGTCGCGCACGAACACCCGCGAGTCGGTAGCCATCAGCATGCGGCCGTCCGGAGTCCACGCCAGGTCCTGGCTCCCCGGCAAGGCGTCGACGAGCTCGAACACCGCTCCGTTGATTGGGTTCACCAGTCGGATCGCCCAGTGGTCGCCATCACGCTGCAGGAAGCTGAAGAAGTCAGGGTCGTGGCGCGCCTGCAGCGATCGGCCGATGTCCTGCGCCACCGTCGTGGTGGTATCCGTGCGGAGGTCGGCCAGCTGCAACGTCGGCGGCTCGCCGAGGATGAACAGAATCAACGAACCGTACCGGTTCCAGGAGTGGTAGCCGACCGGGGCAACGTCGGGGAGCAGCAGTCGCGGCGAGGTGCCGTCGCGACGGAATGTCCACAGTCGTTGAGTCCCGTCCGACTCGACTCGTACAACCGACATGTCTTCGTTGGCCGGCCATACGACGCTGGGCGAGTATTCCGACTCGGGGGTGGCGGTGATTTGTGTGTGCTCTCCCGACGACAGATCCACCCGGAAGATGTCGGTCTGCTCGCCGCGTTGCGACGTGTACAACAGGCCGTCGCCCTCGGGCTCGAAGTGGGGTTGGTTGTCGTAGCCCGGGCGGTTGGTGAGGTTGCGCGGAGCACCCAAGGTTGGCGGGCTCGACGCAAGATCCAGATCGACGAGAAAGATATCGGTTCCCGGCGCCGCCTGCCTGGAACCCGGGACGGCTGCTGACAGCGTCGCGACACCCGCCAGCAGAATTATCAGCCTCGAGGCAACGGTCTGCAAAGCTTTCCTCCCGCGCATGCGATGGTGTGGCGCAGAGAATACCGTGCCTTGCGCCCGCCGCGTCGATCCGCTTCTCTGTGTGCTGCTCATAGTCATGTCCCCGCGGCAGCGGGCTGGATTGGAGAACCTCGATGTCGTTGCTGGAGATGCTCGCGCAACAGGTGGGCGGAAACCTCGTAGCCGATCTTGCCCGTCAACTCGGATCGGACCAAGGCGCAACCGGAAACGCGGTGACCGCAGCTTTGCCGGCGCTGGCGGCGGCGATAGCATCCTCGGGCATGTGCTGGGAAGTCGGCGTGGCCCGATGGAGCAGAGTCTCAGTCGCTCCAGCGGCCTGGACGTGGGCACGATCACAAAGTTGTTGCCGTTGTTGGCGCCGATCGTGATGGGCATGCTGGGCAAGCAGCAACGTCAGCAAGGCCTGGACGCCGGCGGGCTGGCGGGAATGCTTTCCGGAGAGCAGGCACGTGTCGAGCGTCAAGCGCCCGGAATGCTGGGTAAGCTACTCGATGCCGACGGCGATGGCGACGCCACGGACGACGTCCTGCGGATGGGCGCCAGTCTGCTCGGAGGGCTCTTCGGCAAGAGGTGAGCTCGCGGCTCCGCGACCGGCTCCGACAGGGCTGGTATCCCGGCAATCGGTCCCCGGGGTCGAGGTGCTAGGTCGTGCCGTCGCCACCCAGGCAAGGCGGCGACTCGATGCGTGCGGCTTCGGTTTCGGCGAACTCCTCGGGAGTCAGCGTCTGGATCCCGAGCGCGTGGATGCCATCCTGCCGCTCGGCGTCAAGCAACTGGTAGATTCGCTGGTGACGTCGCACCCGCGTCTCGCCGTTGAACGCGGCCGACACTACGAAGACGCGAAAGTGGGTCTCCGATCCGGGTGCCACATTGTGCATGCCGCTCTCGTTCACAACCTCGAGACGCTCGGGGTGGAGCGCGTCTTGTAGCTTGCTTTCAATTCGACTCTGCAATTGCATCAGGAGCACCTGCTTCACAGGGAGTGACTATTGTAGAGGCTCGGAGGTGGCGGATGGGACGATCGATGCTGCGACGGGCGCTCCTGTCGATCTTGTTTGTCGCGGTCGGCTACGCGGGCTTGTCGGGAGCCTCGTCGGCGGCGATCCAGGAACGTGTCGAGGGAGTGTGGGACGCACGAACCTACGTGCTTGCCGACGGCACCCTTCATTCGGTTGAGCTCAACCTGTCGGTTGGTGACGCCGTTCAGGGCCTGCCAGAGGCGCCGTTACGGATGATTGCCCGACACCCGGAGCAGGCGGTTCCCGAGACAGCTCGCGTGACGGTCGAAGGAGACGCTCTGACACTCCTGTTCCCGAGCGGCAACCGCCTCTACTTCGAGCCTGTGAAGCCGCCGTCGGGTCAACCATGAAAGTTCTCGTCGGCTCGACAAACCCGGTGAAGCGTGCCTCGGTAGAGGAGGCGTTCGGACTCTTCTTCGATACTCCTCATGTGCGGGGCGTGGCGGTTCCCTCGGGGGTGCCCGACCAGCCGGTCAACGACGAGACGTTGATCGGTGCACGCAATCGGGCGACGGCGCTGCGCGCCCTTCGCGAAGACCGTGAAGTCGACTATTTCGTCGGTATCGAGGGTGGAATCGTCGAGCAAGCCGAGCGGGTGTTCGCGTTCGGCGGCATGTGCGTGGTCGATCGACAGGGTCGTGAGGCTCTGGGCAGCTCGCCTCACTTCGAGCTGCCACCTAACGTCGCCCGCCAGGTGCTGGCGGGACGCGAGCTGGGCATGGTGATCGATGAAATCACCGGCCAGCAGAACAGCAAGCACAAGGGCGGAGCGATCGGATACTTCACGCGCGGTGTGATGGACCGTCGCGCACTGTACGTAGCCGGCCTCGTGGTCACGCTGGTGCCGTTCTTGAATCATGCCTTGTACTTCAACGACGGCTCGGTGCAATCGGTAGGCGGGGCGTGAGCGCCGTGCCGGGCCCGCGCGTCGGCGGCATCGTAGAGACCTCGCTCTACGTGTCAGATCTCGATCGCGCCGAGCGCTTCTATCGACGTCTGTTTGGCTTCGAACGGCTTGTCGGGGACGATCGTATGCGGGCGCTGGCTGTCTGCGAGCGGCAGGTGCTGCTGCTGTTTCGTCGCGGCGGCTCTCTGCAGTCCATAGAAACGTCTGAGGGCACGATCCCGCCTCACGACGGCGTCGGGCAGCTGCACGTGGCGTTTGCCTCTCGAGCCGATGAGCTCGACGATTGGGGGCGCCGCCTGGCGGCCGCGGGCATCGAGGTCGAGAGTCGGATGCGATGGCCGGCCGGGGGAGAGAGCGTGTTCTTCCGCGACCCCGATGGCCATCTGGTCGAGCTGGTCACTCCGGGCTTGTGGGCAGTGTACTGAGGCTGATAGCGCATCGATGCTTGGCGAACGGAGCTTGGGCTGGCTGGCGATTGCGGTGTGCTCGATCGCCGCCTGTGGCCCCGCAGATGGCGACCCCGAACCGCTCGTTCCTGGCGCTGTGCATCGCTTCGAGACGGTTGGCGAAGAGCGCTGGCACTGGGTGGAGTCGGGTTCTGGTCCGCCGCTCGTCGTCCTGCACGGCTTCCCCGAGAGCTGGTACGCCTGGAGCGAGCTTGTCGAGACGATGGCCTCTGATTTCCGCGTGCTGGCTGTCGATCTCAAGGGCGCGGGGCTGTCTAGCACTAGCGACGGCGACTATAGCGTCGCGGCGATGGCCGACGAGCTGGCCGCGCTGCTCGAGCAGATCGGCGTCGATCGGTTCTACCTCGCAGGCCACGACTGGGGCGGGCTGGTCGGAGCGCGGCTGGCTGGCGAGCATCCGCAGCGAGTTATCGCCTACGCACACGTCAGCGCGCCGGTCGAACGCTACGACCTGAGCCGCATGGCCGATCTGCGCGACTTGTACAACGATCCCGAATCGGCGACCGCCCTGATGTTGAACGCCGAGCTGTTCGTAAAGCGGATGCTGGGCCTCACCGTGGCGGGGGGAGTCGAGGCGCTCTCAGCACAGCGCGTACAGCACCATATCGACTCCTTCGGTCGGGGCGATGTCCGCGCCGCAATGGCGCGCTATTTCCGTGATCTGGACCTTGACGAGGGCTGGCGCCTCGGCGGACGCGCGCGAGCCGACTGGTCGCGCATGAGCTTTCCCGTCCTGGTGCTGGCCGGCGGCCGCGACCTGATGGTGCCGCTGGAGGAATACCTCGGTGTGCACGGACGCGCCCCCGGCCTCGAACGTGTGGTGGTGATCGACGGGGCAGGGCACTATCCGCACGAGGAACGGCCCCTCGAGGTGATCGACATCCTGCAGGAGTTCTTCGAGCGAACATGAGCGAGTTTCCCGTCGTCCGCGCCGCCGTTGTGCAGGCTGCCCCGGTGCTGTTCGAGCGTGACGCCACCATCGACAAGCTTGCCGATCTGGTTGCCGACGCCAGCGCAGCGGGAGCGCGTCTCGTGGTGCTGCCAGAGGCGTTCATCCCCGCCTATCCTCGAGGTCTCTCGTTTGGCGCTGTGGTCGGCAGCCGCAGCGAGGAAGGACGCGACCTATGGGCTCGCTACTGGGCTAACTCGGTCGACCTGGACGGGCCGGAAGGGCAGCGAGTCGCCGATATCGCCGCCCGTAACGACGTCTATCTGGCGGTCGGAGTGATCGAGAAGGACTCCGAGTTCGGTGCCGGGACGCTTTATTGCACGCTGGCCTACTTCGGCCCCGTTGGCACACTGCTCGGCAAGCATCGGAAGCTGAAACCGACCGGGTCAGAGCGCCTGATCTGGGGTGAGGGTGACGGCAGCACGCTGAGCACAGTGCACACCGAGTGGGCAACTCTTGGCGGCCTTATCTGCTGGGAGAACTACATGCCGCTCGCTCGGGCGACGATGTACGCCAAAGGTGTGGAGATCTACATTGCGCCGACCGCCGACTGCCGAGATACATGGCAGGCGACGATGCGACACATCGCTGTAGAAGGTCGCTGCTTCGTGCTGGGCTGCAATCAGTTCGTTACGCGCGCCATGTATCCGGCCGACCTGCGCGCCAGCGCGGAGATTCAAGACCTTCCGGAAGAAGTGTGCCGCGGCGGCAGCGTCGTGTACTCGCCGCAGGGAGAGCTTCTTGCTGGACCGTTGTACGGTGCTGAAGGAATGCTGGTCGTCGAGCTGGACATGCGTGAGATAACCCGCGGCAAGTACGATTTCGACCCGGTGGGGCACTACGGTCGTCACGACGTGTTCCGTTTGAGCGTCGACGAACGACCCCAGCGCCCGTTGTACGGCGGCGGTCCCGAAAACCGTCGCCACGGCGATTCATGAGCGAGCTAGCCGTCAGCTACGACGACGTGGTGGCCGCTGCCCGGCGTCTGCGCGGTGTCGCGCATCGGACGCCCGTGTTGAGCTCGCGCAGTTTCAACGAGCGCTGCGGCGGCACCGTGTTTTTCAAGTGCGAGAGCTTGCAGCGCAGCGGGGCATTCAAGTTCCGTGGCGCCTACAACGCGCTGTCCAAGCTGTCTCCAGACGAGGCTGCCCGCGGGGTGGTCGCCTACTCGAGTGGCAACCACGCGCAGGCGATGGCGCTTGCCGGCAAGCTTCTCGAAATCCCGGTCACGATCGTCATGCCCGACGATGCGGCGCAGGTAAAGGTCGACGCGACGCGCGGCTACGGGGCAGGGATCGTCACCTACGACCCGCACACCGAGCGACGCGAGGAGCTCGGGGCGGCGATCCGCGACGAGCGTGGCCTGGTGCTGGTGCCGCCCTTCGACCACCCCGACATCGTCGCGGGGCAGGGGACGGCTGCGCTCGAGCTGCTTCGAGAGACGGGAGAGCTCGACATGCTCCTGACGCCGTGTGGCGGCGCTGGTCTGCTGTCGGGGTGTGCTATCGCCACTGCTGCGATGGCGCCGGGCTGCCGGGTGATCGGGGTTGAGCCCGAAGCCGGGGACGACGCCAATCGCTCGTTTCGTAGCGGCAAGCTCGAGAGCGTCGAGTATCCTGACACCATCGCTGACGGTGCCCGAACGCTGTCGCTCGGGGAGATCACCTTCCCGATTGTTTGCTCCAAGGTGGCTGACATGGCGACGGTATCGGATGAAGCGTTGCTGCGAACGATGCGGTTCCTGTTCGAACGTCTCAAGATCGTCATCGAGCCCACCGGCGCGCTGGCGGCGGCGGCCGTCCTCGAGCACGTTGTCGATGTGCACGACCTTCGCGTCGGCGTCGTGCTCAGTGGCGGCAACGTCGATCCGACAAGCATCGGTGCATGGTTCAGCGACTGAACCGCGAAGGCACAACCGGCGGGCCCCTCGCGTACCTCGCCGTGGCCAGCGGCGCGACCCTGTTTTCTGGGCTCATCGTCGCCAGCCGGGCGTTGTCACAGCGCGGCTTTTCGCTCTACGAGATCTCGCTGAGCGGGATTCTCTTCAGCGGCCTGATTTTCGGTGTCGTGCTTGCTCTACGACCGGATCTGCGTCCCCGACGCCGCGATTGGGTTCTGTTCTTCGCTTACGGTCTGGTCGGTGCGGTGCTGCAGTTGAGCCAGTTCGCGGGCGTCGTGCTGGGTGTTCCGATCGCGCTCATCGGTTTGTTGCTCTATACGCAACCGATCTGGACGCTCTTGTTTGGTCGCATCCTGTTGGCCGAAGCTGTGACGCGCCGCAAAGTGGGTGCGCTGTGCCTGGCGACGGCCGGTACGCTGGTGCTGTTTCAGCCCGGCACCTCAAGCCTCGACCATTCCTGGGTTGGTATGCTGACGGCGTTGATCGCCGGCGTGATGCTATCGCTGTGGCTGATCTTGGGGCGCATGAGTGGGCTGCGCGGCAACGCGCCGATTACCACCGCGTTTGCCTACATGGCGTCATCGTCACTGATTCTGCTTCTGGTCTGGCCGCTGCTGCGCTTGACCGTCGGACCTGTCGAGTGGCTGAGGCTTTCGCCGGCCCCGTTCCTGGTGCACTGGCGCTTGGTGGCCCTGTACACTCTGTTCGCTAATCTGGTACCGGCAATACTGGTGAACTGGGGCGTGCGCCGCATCGACACGATGGCAGCGGGGATGCTGCTGTTGTTGGAGCCGGTGGTGGCGGCGTGGGCAGCATATCTGGCGTTCGGCGAAGCGTTCGGCAAGTCCGTTTGGCTCGGCGGCGCCTTGATATTGGTCGGGAACTTCGTGCTGCTGGGTGCGCCTAAGGGGGTTGCGCGTGAGTCAAGCGCAGGATGATCGCCGAACGCATGATCGGCAGTCGCTGGCGCTGCCGATTGTTCTCGACGTCGAGATACATGGCTACGATGACGCGAAAAAGCCCTTTCGCGCTATTGGCGAGACCGTCAACGTGGGCCGCGGCGGGCTGATGGCGCAACTCGATCGGGCCGTGTCGCCGGGGGTGCGCTGCTTGACACATTTTCCGCGCGGGACTGGCAAGATCGGCCGCACGATGATCTACGGCACGGTGAGTCGGTCGGAGCTCAGCGGCTCGGGTCACGAGGTCGCCGTCGTGTTCGATACGGCGCTGCGGCGGGTGGAGATGCCAGCAACGCCGAAGCCCTGATCGCTCCGGCCGACCAAGGTGGTTGCTGGTCGCGACGCAGGTTCTCGGTGGCGTTAGTTTGTCACCGGGGACTGCGTGAAGGCTCCGTTCCATAGCACCAAGTCGCACTCGTACGGGTCGCCGTTCCATCCGGCCGGCGCGGCCGGCCCCGATGCGCCGTCGGATCCCAGCGACGTCAGCGTGTAGGACTCGACCGTGTGCTCGTAGCTCCAGGCGAAGCCCCAGCGGTCGATCGGAGGCACTGCGCCTAGGTATTTCGGCGTCAGGTCGGCGAAGCTGTCGGCATAGTCGCCTTGGTCGACTGCGTACGTGCCGTTGGCGACGGCGATGGTGCGCATGTCGGCCAGCGTACCCCGCTGGCGGGCACGATCGTAGGCGGTAATGAACTGCGCTACGCCGATCATCGATAGGACCATCACGACCGCCAGGATGACAAGCAACTCGATGAGCGAGAATCCGTCCGTACCGGTTGCTTTTCGTGGTGCTTCCCGTGAGGCGCTTCCGTGGCGGGCCTTCAGAGTCTCCGAAAGCTTGTTCAGGCGGTCGGCGACCTCCACGAACTCGTCCTTGGCGCGCAGCTGCGAATGCGCGTCGTAGTCACCTTCGGCGAGCCTGCGGATGTGTCGGCTGATGGGCACCAGCGGTCCGACAAATCGGTGCAAAACGATCACCGTAAGCACCAGGGCGACGATGCCGAGGATCGGTAGTATCCAGACCGCGCGCAAGAGCTCAGTGCGGATGGCGACGTCGATCACCGGCGCGAGCGCTGCCGCACTGGTGCCCGCTTCGGTGAGGATACGTTCAAGGACACGGCGAACAGCCAGATAGGAGACTAGCTGCGCGAGTCCGGCGCCGATCGAGGCGAGGAAGAAGAACACCAGCGCGTAACGGAACTGCAGGCGCGGTCGGAGCAGGTAGTTGCGCAGTCGTCGTCTGCTGTTTCTGGCCATCGGACCCTCGTAGGTATCAGTTCCGACCAGTATTGACCCTTTGATGGCCCAATCAGAAGACGAAAATCGCCCCAGGCTGTTTTTGTCCATTCCTGGTCGTCAGACGTGCACCGTGATCGGGCGCGTCCGTTCCGGGGCGGGTGCACCGGCGCCGGGCTCTCTGCTCGTCGACGTCCTTGGCGGCGCTACGTCACTCCTGAGCCGGACGCTTTACGACGCGTTCGAGTGGCTGCAGGGTCGCTTGTGGTCGAAACGCTTCCCGTGCCGCCAAGTCGTAGCGATCTCCAGGGGCGAGGAAGTAGAAGTCGCCGCCGCTGTCGATGCGGCGCTGCGCATCGTAGATTGCCACGTAGCTACGACCGATCACCTCGAACCGGTCGCCGCGCACGACGATGGCAGTGTCCTCGTCGATGCCGATACCGAGCAGGTCAGGGTGTGCTGCGACGATTTCGAGTAGGTCGAACTGGCGGTTGCGTTGCAGCAGATGCTGATCGATTGCAACTCCCGTGACGAACGCGAAGCCCTCCTCATGATCGCCCATCATGACGGTGTTTCCGTTTGTATCGCCGCGCGCCAGGTACTCACCCTGGATCGTCGCTCCGGCCGACGAGCCGCCGATCACGCCGCCCCGACCAAGCAACGCGCGTAGCTCGGCCTCGACCCGTGTTCCCAGGTACGCATCGGCGAGCCGCCATTGCCGGCCACCGGTGAACCAAACGCCCCGTGCCTTTCGGATGGGTGCCGCGAAACCATCGCGGTTGGCGACGTCGGGGTCATAGGTGTGCAGCAGGGTCAGCCGAGACGCCCCGGCGTCGCGAAAGGCGGCCATGCCACCCCAGCCGGGGTCATAGTCGGGGGCGCCCCCGGCGGTGGGGATCACCACGATCGGGGCGTCGTTGCCGCCCGCCAGCTGCATGAAACGCTCCAGGATCTGGGGATCGTGCATGCCGCCGCCGACGATAACCAGTGCGCCGCGCTCGGGGCCCCGTTGGGCGGCCGCCGGCGTCGCCAGCGACCCCAAAGCACCCGACATGGCGGCAATGAGCGCAACGGTACGTATCTGGTTTGTGGCTCGCAACATGGGCTGCTCCTTGCTCGATGACAGGGGTGAGCCCACAATGCTAACGCGCCGTCGCGGTGGCGGTCAGATGGTGATTCGCGTCGGCGCCCGGCTCACGATGTCGTGCTTCGAGAGCCGTGTGCTAGGTGTGTACAGCGGCTACGGGGCCGGATCGCGTACGGCCGGCGAAGAAGCCCACCACTCCCGGCACCAGCGCCAGCCCGATGATGGCCAGCCCACTTACCAGGTAGGTGGAGTTACCGCTGGTGACCAACGGAAGCCCGAGCGCCACCGCGTCGATCACATAGTGGGCCACTATGCATGTCACCAGGCCGTAGTGCAGGAAGGCGATCCCGAAGAGGACGCCCGCGATGGTCAGCTCGATGCCGCGGATGTACACCGGAAACACCGGGTAATTCGAATGGCCGAACGCCCAGATCGCAGCAGGGACGATCAACGCCACCGTCGTCGACCCCGACAGCTTCTTGAAAAGTGAGATCCCGAACAGGCGGTAGATGGTCTCCTCGGAGATCGCAGCAACGAGAGAGATGGTGAGCGGCGTGAGAAACGGGAACAGGTTATTAAAGATCTCCGAGTAGGGGCCCTCGGCGGGTAGCCAAGCGCCCATGTAGCGTTGCGCAAACCAGTAGAAGCCGGTGAGGAAGCCGAGCAGCGTGGCCGCCAACGCGTAGCCGCGCAGCGCCGCGGCGCCGAACTGGCGGTTGAATATCTTGCCGCGCACGGCGTCGGCGAACCCATGGATGCTGGCGGGGAAGTGGTCGCGCGCCATCGATTCGCCGGCGGCCGTCGGGAACATGACGAACACGGTGTAGAACACGGCTCCGAGGGTCAGCGCGAGCACCGACACTCCGATGAATACCGGCCACCCGACCTGGGTCTGATACGAGAACAGCACGTTGGGCCAGCTCGTCGCGGTATATACGGCGAACATGGTTCCCACGATCACGCCGCAGGTGATCGCCACACGCCATTCGATGTTGCCGGTGCGGTAGCGGGCGATCGCGATACCCATACCGGCGAGTGCTAACAGCACCGTCAACACGATGCTACCCACTGCGAGCAGGCTTCCGACGCTAAGCTCGCCCTGGAGCTCGCGCGAGAACTCCTCGGGTACCCGCATCGAGCGCACGTACCCGCCCACCTCGTCGCCCAGCACGCGCACCGACACTCGCGCGTAGCCGGTGCCAGCTTGCGCGTCGTCCGGGCGCCAAGCGATGTCGGTTCCGCGGACCTTCCATACGAACAGATGGTCTGTCCGATTGTCTTTCCGGTCGGCCGACGCCGAAACCGCTTCCAGTTGCGACAGGTCCCAACCCCTGCCGCGAACGAAGGCCTCGGCTCTGGCCCGCGCCGCAGGTTCATCGAGGTCGGCTCCGTCCGCGGCTTCCTCGACAACGTGTCGGAAGGCCACGACTTCACCATCGACGCCTACCTCGGCCAACCACTCCTCGGCGTCGAGTGGCCTGAACCAGCGAATGTCCCATCGCCAGACCGGCACCTCTTCGCGTGCCCAGCGCCCCGCTTCCTCGTCGCCGACGTTACGCTGCAGAAAGATCAGGGCCTCGCTGTCGCCGGAAAAGATCGCCGCCCGCCGGAAATCGCCCAGCTCGGCCCCCAGCCCCTCGATGAACTCAGTGGCGTTCGCGACGGCTTCTTCGCGGGTGACGTCCATCTCCACCAGGGCCAGCGGGACCGCCGACTGATAGAGCAGTACGACAACCGCCAGACCGACCGCGCCGAGGGCGGTCAGCACGAGATCGGAGCGGCTGAGCTTCAGCATTACGTACTCCGGCGGGAAAACGAGAACGCTCGCCACGGGGTTTGACTACCGACAGAGAATAGCCTGGTCGCCCTTCGGGCCGAAGCCCTTACCAGAGTTCCTCAGCACCCTGCTAGTGGCGTGTGCGGGCGCCGCAGACCCCGCCTCCGCGGCCGCCACCACGGCCTGCTAGGTGCCACCGGGGGCGCGGGTCATCTGGAACGCCGGCGCTATCAAGGCCGCCACCAGGTAGACGGCCGCGATCACCGCTACGGTCACCAGCAGGTTGCGTCGGTCGATGGGCTCGCTGCTCTCCCATCGGAACAGACGGCTATTGGCCCAGATGCCGACGCCCATGGTGGCGAAAAGCACGGCGATGGGGCCTGCCAGCTCGGCTAGTCCATACCCTCTGATCATTACTCCGTGGAGCGACTCGACGAGGTAGCTCGAGGGGATAAGCCGCGATGCTGTTTTCGCCCACTCGGGAAGCATGAAGGCTGGTAATGCGGCACCCGACCCGAAAATCAGGGGAAAGAACAGCAGGTTGGTGATGGCGGGAGCGCTGCGCATGTCCTGCGCCACGCTGCCTATGAATAGCCCTAGCGGCACGAAGGCCGCGGCGCCGATCAATAGCACCAACACGGTGAGCAGCAGCGAGCCGTCGACCTGATAGCGGAACACCAGCCAGCCCACGGCCGCCTGCGTGGTGATCGCCAACGACATGGTGACGATGGCCCGAATGCCGTTCGCTAGCACGATCGTCGTAGGCGTTATCGGCGTGGCGCGATAGCGCCGTAGGATGCCGGACTCGCGTTCCTTCACCATCAAATACGAGACGCCGAAAAACGCTCCCGACATGATAGTGATGGTGAACAGACCCGGCATCATCAGCACCTTGTTTTCGACGCTGCGAAAGAAGATGAAGCCGAAGAGGAAGAGCCAAGTGAGCGGGAACAGGAGGGTCCAGAACAGCGAAGTCGGTGAACGGAAGGCCTGCAGCAGCCCGGCGTGCGTAAGCGGGCCCAATCCGCGCAGGTAGCTCACGGCGAACTCTCCTCGCCGCTCTCTTCTTCGTCGAGGTCGTCTCCCATGAGCTCCAGATAGACGTCCTCCAGCGTTGGACGCTTGAGCCGGAGGTCGATTAATCGCAGGTGCTGCGATCGCAGCATGTCGCCGAGGGCCAGAATCGTGGCGGTGGGATCACTGGTCGAGAACTTGTGATGAACGCCCTGTTGACCCAGTGCCTCCACGCCCACCGCCACCATCGGTGCAGGGTCCATGGTGCCGTCTACCTGGATCCAGATAGTGGAGGACTCCTTGGACTGGCCGACCAGA
The DNA here is from genome assembly GCA_963666055.2 of Acidobacteriota bacterium. GTDB lineage: Bacteria > Acidobacteriota > UBA890 > UBA890 > WLXD01 > DASCOT01. The sequence goes on from CAXWPH010000002.1 coordinate 186,090, forward strand.
TCAAAGGGCGTGCCGTCGGCTACGATCTCGCCTCGTCGCAGCATGATGACGCGATCGCACAGGTGCTCGGCCTCCTCGATGTAATGTGTGGTCAGCAAGGTGGTGCGCCCCTGGTCGCGCAGCTCCCGAACGATCTGGTGCAGGTCTCGGCGCGCCTTCGGATCGAGACCTGTCGTGGGCTCGTCGAGCATCACCAGCTCGGGGTCATGAATGAGCGCGATGCCGATCACCAGCCGTTGCTTTTCGCCGCCCGACAGGGTGTCGGCCTTCCGGCCGGCCAGCCCCTCGAGGTCGACTCGCTCGAGGATGGCGTCCGCAGATTGCGCCGACTCGTAGAACGACGCGAACAGCTGGAGCAGCTCGCGCACCGTGAGCTCCGTAGGCAGCGGCGTAGTTTGCAGCTGCACCCCAAGTCGCTCCTTCAGCTTGCGGCTTTGTGTCGCGGGATCCAGTCCGAGCACCGAGACGGTGCCCGATGTCGGCTGCCGGAGCCCCTCGAAGATCTCCACGAGCGTCGTTTTGCCGGCGCCATTGGGGCCCAGGATCCCCACCACCCCGCCGCTGTCGATGTCGAGATCGATGCCACGGAGCGCGACTGTCGAGCCGTATTCTTTTCGCAGCCCCGCTGCCTGGATCACCATGCGCGAGTCAGCGTGTCGCCGCGCTCGGTGTTGACCGTGGCGCCGCCAACGCCGGGAAGCCGGCGGCTCTGAGTGCCAGATAAATACCGCCGATTCCGAGAATGATCGCCACCATCCGGATCAAGAAACCGACGTAAGGGATCGCCGCCACGAGGAAGAGCAGCAGCAAGCCCACGGCGAGCGAAAGGTACTCTGATGAGCTCCGTCGGCCCAGACGGCGCAGCAACCAGTCGCCGATGAACTGCGCCGTCACCAGTCGCGCGATGAACGCGCCGAGCCCGAATAGCAGTAGCCCGACCACACCCAAGGGCAGGGTGACGATCAAGGCGATAGCGACAAGACACGCTACCGGGAACACCACCGCCACCACGAATCCGAAACCGAGCCCTGGCGCCGGGTTGTTGCGTAAGCTCGCCGCCGGCGCACGCGCCGCGGGGCCGCCCAATAGCAGAAATACTGCGCCGACGATCAGGTTGCTCAGATACGCCCAGACCTTCCAGGCGATGCCCCAGAAGCTGAAGCGCGCCGTTTCGTTGGCCTCTTCGTCATTGGAGTCCACCTCGCGGTTCCAGCTCAGCGCGCCGCCGATCTGTGCCGTGTCGGCGATCTCGGCCTCCTCGTTCGACTCGTAGGTGACGTCGCCGTGGACGACGGCGGATTCCGCCAGCGCCAGCTTGCCGACCTCCATGTCGATGGCGTACACGGTTCCGCCGATGTTGGCGTGCCCGGCACTGCCGAGGATTGCTCCGTCCACCGTTCCGTCCATGTTGATCGAGCCACAGAAACACATCACGTTGCCGTGGATGATCGCGCCCTCGAGGATCGTGGCGCCGGCAGTGCCCACGTACAGGTCGCCGTCGATCTCGCCCGACACCGTGATGCCTGCTACCCAGGCGAAGACGTCGCCCTCGACGTGTCCGGCGACGGTGGCAGTTTGCGCGAAGAAGAAGGCATTGTGCCCGACGTCTCCGGCCAAGGTGACACTCTGGCCCCACAGAAAGATGTCGCCGCCGACGTCGCCGACGCGCTCGCTCAGCACGCTCATGAACCGCGGTCGTTCCGGGGGCTCGACGGCTGCTGTCGCAGGCGCTTGCTCTACGGAGGTTGCAGCCGGCGGCTCCGTGGGGTCCTGTGCCGGCACCGGAGCGGTTGTCGCGGCGGCAACCTCCTCGACCCCGGCCGCCATCGGTGCCGCCAACAGGAAAATGCCGCCGCACACGAGGCACGTGCTGGTCGTAACAGCGGTGATAATCGTTAGCTGAGTGGCAACTCTCATGCGTGGTTTCCGCGGCTCTGCGGGCAACGCAGCAGGACAGTCTCCAGTATCGCAGCCTCGCAGGGGCACGCCCACGGAATGAAGCGGAATGGCCGGGTGGTCGTGCCACTGGTCGATAGCATCGTCCGAGTGGCCGCCCCGGTGGCCGATGCTGCGGTTATGGCTACCATCCGAGCAACTCGCGCAGCTGGCGCGCGCGCCGCCGGGAGACGTGCACCTGGATGCCGACCGCCGGCCGCAACACGGCCGTGTAGGTGCCCGAGAACATGGGTGCCAGGTGGTCGACCCACTCCAGGTTGACGATCGCAGCGCGAGAGACGCGAACGAAGGGCGGCGAGGGCAGACGCTCCTCGACCTCGTGGAGCGCTTGCTTGAGGCGGTAGCGTCCCTTCGGCGTGGCGGCCCAGGTGATGGTGTCCTCCACGCTCACGCAAGCAATGTCCTCGAGCTGGAGGTTGACGATCTTGCCGGCTCGATGACCTGCCAGATGGCCACTGACACGCCGGGTGTTTCCTGGTGTTGCGGTTGGCGTTGTCGGCTGATCTTGCTGCGGGTGCCGCTGCCACAGCCCCTGTCGGACGCGCCTCAATGCTCGCGACAGCTGCTCGCGATCGATTGGCTTGACAAGATAGTCGGTACCTTCGAGGGCGAAGGCGTCGACGGCGTGTTCTTCGTAGGCGGTCGTAAAGACAGCCAGCGGTCGCACGCTCTCGGGAAGATGTTCGTGCAATGCGCGTAGGGTCTCCAGACCGTCCTTGTCGGGCATGCGGACGTCGAGAAAGACCACGTCGGGACGTTCCTCGAGCACCACCTTGATCGCTTCGGTACCGCTTGCGGCCACCCCGACGAGCTCGACGTCGCTGTGCTCCGCAAGCAGGCGTTTCAGGCGGCGGCGAGCGAGCGGCTCATCGTCGACAGTTACGGCGCGGATGTTCATGACGGTATCCTCATCTCGATTCGAGTGCCGGGGTCGAGCTTGGCGGCGACCAGCGTGGCAGCGCCGCGATAACGTAGCGCGAGGCGTTGCAGGACGTTGGCCAGGCCGCCGCCCGCGCCACCCGTTCCGGGGCTCAGCTCGACGGCCGCTAGCGAAGAGTCGCCGGCGCTGTTCGCCAGACGGCGTTGCAGCTCATCGGGCAGTCCAGGTCCGTCGTCCTCGACGCACACAACCAGTGTGTCGGTGGTGCACTCCACCCTGATGCGGACGGTGCCCCCCTCGGCGCGTGTTGCCACGGCGTGCTGCACGGCGTTCTCCACCAGCGGTTGCAGCACCAATCCCGGAATGCTGCGCTGCAAAGCAGCCGGGTCGACTTCCTGCTCGAATCGCAGGCGCTCTCCGAGGCGCGCTTTCTCGACTCGAATGTAGTGGCCCACGGCTTCGAGCTCGCGAAATAGCGGCACGGTGCCCTCGGCGGACGAACGCAGCGTATAGCGCAGCAGATGTGCCAAGTCGCCAACCAGCTGCTCGGCAACGGCAGGGTCATCGTGGGTCAGCTCGGCGAGCGCATTGAAAGCGTTGAACAGGAAATGCGGGTTGATCTGCGCCTGCAGCGCTTTGAGGCGTGCTTGCAGCGCCGCCTCTCGCATCGCTGCCTCGCGTGAGCGGGCGGCCTCGATCTCTCGCCGCATGCGCGCGTGAGAGTAGATCACGCCCGCCAATCCCAGGCCGAGGACCACGGCCAGTGCCGGCAAGGTCACGGCTTCCCGCCAGCGAAGCAGCCAGTATGAGGGCGGTTCGCGTACCAGCGTCGCCCAGCTGGTAACGATGGTCCCAAGTAGGATGAGCGCCTTGTCCAGAGGGTTGCGAAGGTAGGCGGGAAAGCTCGCGTAGCTCGGCTCGACGAGGCGACGGAAGACGATACCGCTGAGTCCACCGCAAAGCAGGGCCCATCTGGGCTCCCAGGCGCTGTGCAGGTACCAGAGCAGCAGCAGCGACACCAGCGCTCCGCCGAGAGCAGCGCCGAGGTCCGAGACCACACCGCGGACGCCGCGTCGGTGCGCCGGTCGCCCTGGCACGGTTGTCTCGGTAGTCATGTGGTGAGCTCGCGTGGTCGTAGGACGAGCAGCGTTATGTCGTCGGCCCGCTCGGCATCGGGTCCGGTGTGGCGATGGAGCGCGGCGAGCACCGCAGCGCTGATGTCAGCTGCGGTGCCATGACGGTGGGCTTGTGTCACCTGCTCCAGGCGCCCCTCGCCGAACTCCTCGGCGTGGCCATCTACAGCCTCGGTGACGCCGTCGGTATAGATCAACAGGATCTCGTCGAGCTCCATGGTGCGCTCTTGCAGCTCGTACTCGCTGTCGGCGAACAGCCCCAGCGGTCGCCCACCGCCGAACAACCGGTGCACTGCATCTGGGCCGATGATCAGCGGGGGGTTGTGGCCGGCGTTCACGTAGCGCAAGTATCCAGCCAGTGTCAGATGCCCGACGAAGAACGTCGCGTAGCGTTCGGGTGCGGTGCGCTCGACCAGGAAACGGTTCACCAGGCGGCAGATTTCGGCGAGGTCGTCATGTACCGAGTGGGCTGCAAGAAACGCGGATTGTAGCGACGACATGAGGAACGCGGCAGGCACACCCTTGCCGGATACGTCACCCACGGCGAAACAAATGCCGTGCTCGCCGCGGTCGAGAACCTCGTAGTAGTCGCCACCCACCTGCCGTGAGGCGATGTTGACCGCATGTGTCTCTACCCACGACCGGGTCGGCGCTCGTCCGCGCAGCAAGCTTTGCTGGATTCGACCGGCGATCTGAAGGTCGTCCTCCATCCGCTGCTTGGCCTCGATCTCCCGCTCCAGGCGCCGGTACGTATAGATCAGCGACGCCAAGCCGAGGCCCAGGATTACACCCAATACAGGCAGGGTGATCGCCTCGCGCCAGCGCAGCAGCCAATAGGATGCCGGCTCGCGAGCGAGCGTGCCCCAGGTGGCGAACACCGTCCCCAGTGCGATCACCCCGACGCTCAACGGATGTCGCAGATATGGAGGGAACGCCGAGTAGCTGGGGCGCACGAACCCTCGCGTCGTCACGCCGCCCAGGCCGCCGCAGACAAGCGCCCAGATCCAACCCGGATGTCGCTCGCCGTGCAGATAGAGCAGGAGGACGTATGCCAGCAGCGTGCCGATGGTGGCTGCCAGCAGGTCGGCAGCGAGACGCTGCCCGATGCCCGGGTCGGGCGCTGATTCGCCGATTGACGCCGATGCAGTCGTCATTCGGCGGCGACCCCGGATCCTGCGGCGCGGCTCAATTCGCCCGCGTCAAGTACTCGCCGGTGCTCGTATCGACCCGAACGCGGTCGCCCTGGTTGATGAACGGAGGAACCTGGATCACCAGACCAGTCTCCAGCGTAGCCGGCTTGGTCTGCGCCGCTGCGGTGGCGCCTTTGATGGCCGGATCCGTCTGCGTGACCACCATCTCGACGGCGCCGGGAAGCTCGACCCCGAGGGCCTCCGTACCCACGAAGGTGACTTTGACCTCGGTGTTCGCCAGCAGGTAGGGCAGCTCTGCCTGGAGCTTGTCAGCGGTCATCCCGGACTGCTCGTAGGTCTCGAGGTCCATGAAAGTGTAGAGATCGCCGTCCAGAAAAAGGTATTGCATGGTGCGTCGGTCAACGTGTGCCGTTTCCAACGTTTCGGCAGAGCGGAAGCGCTTGTCGATCAGCGTCCCAGTGCGCAAGTTGCGCAGCTTCGTCTGCATCACCGCTTGACCTTTCCCCGGTGTGACGTGGGTGAACTCCTGGACACGTAACAGCTCACCGTCGACTTGCAGGACCATGCCCCGCTTCAACTTCGTAGCCGGAATGCCCACCGATGGCTCTCCTGGTGAGGTGACTTGCTGTCTGGCGCCCACTGTCGGCTCGACGCCCTCTGCGGCCACCCGGATTCCCCAGAGCGTACCGTGCGTCCGAGGGGATTTCGACCACCGGGCTGTGCTGCGGTTTCAGCCAAACAGGTGGCGCAAGAAGAAACCGATGTTGGCGGGACGCTCCGCCAACCGCCGCATGAACCACGGATACCAGCTCGGGCCATAGCTCACATAGATGCGCACCGAGTAGCCGTCGTCAACGAGCTGGCGCTGTAGCGGACGCCCGATGCCATACAGCATCTGGAATTCCCAGCCGTCGAGCTTCAGCTGGTCGATGAGCTCGCGGGCATAGGCCACGAGCGTGCCGTCGTGCGAGGCGACCGCCACGCGTACGCCGTTGCTGCGTGCGTCATCCTGCGCCAGTCGATCGAGGATGCGAGCGTAGTTGCGGTCGACGTCGCGCTTGGAGGCAAACGCTATGTGCTCGGGCTCGTCGTATGCACCCTTGACGATTCGCAGCGGAGTGCCGGTTTGCACCAACGCCTCGACGTCGTCCTCGGTGCGCAGCAAGTAGCTTTGCAGTACGAGTCCGAAGTTGTCGAAGCGCCGCCGCAGGATCTGATAGATGGACAGCGTAGCCTCGACGTACTCCGATGCTTCCATGTCGATACGCACGAAGTTGCCGTGCTCGGCTGCCTTCGACAGCACGTGCTCCAGATTGGCAGTCGCCAGCTCCGTGTCCAGGTCGAGGCCCAGGAGCGTGAGCTTGACGGAGATATTGCAGTCTAGCTTCTCGCTGGCGACCCGCTCCAGGATCTCGATGTACGCATCGGTCGCAGCGGTTGTTTCCTTGGGGCCGCTGACGGTCTCTCCGAGCGGGTTCAGCGTTGCCATCATGCCGTCGTCGTTGAGTTGCCGAGCTGCCGCGAGCGCCTCTTCGAGAGTCTCGCCGGGTATGAAGCGGGCGACGACGCGGTGGGTGACCGACCATCCGGTCAGCAGCCGTTTCCAGGTCGGGGAGTCGGCCATCCCAAGCAGGAGCGGGCGAAAGGGGTTCATGTGCTGATCATACCTCTGTCATGGCGACCGCTTGATCGGTGCTGACAACCCCGGGGGCATGGTTAAATGGTCCACTGCTCAACCCCAGGTGGCCTGGTTCGAGGCCGTGCCCATCCCCGGACATCTCGGTGCAGAAACTCTGTCTTGGTCGCGCCGTTCTGATTCTCCTGATGGTGGGCTCGGCGTGCGCTCAGGAGGAGATCGTTCCCGAGCCGTACCGACCGAGTAGCGCCTGGGATGCGTACCGGCAGGGTCTCTACGAGGCGGGACTAGCATCGACGGCTCTGGCGCGCGACTGGGTCGCGGTCGCCGCGAGCGTCGCCAAAGACCCGGTTCGACTGCAACTACCGTACCGCGAGCGAGGAGCCTTCGATGCTCGTGCCGCGCATGCCTCCGGCTATCGCTTCGCGGCGCTCCGCGGCCAGCGTATCGAGGTGATGGTCGGTCTCGAGGTCGATACCTCAGTTCGTGTCTTCCTCGATTTGTTTCGCATCGAGGACGACGCCGAGCCACTGCACGTGGCCAGCGCGCCGGCCACCGAAACTCGCCTGGTGTTCGAGCCGCGCCGGGACGCTGAGTATCTGGTCAGATTGCAGCCTGAGCTACTGAGGGGCGGCGAGTTTGAGCTCGAGATGCGCTTGGTCGCCTCGCTCGAGTTCCCGGTACAGGAACACGACGTCACCGACATAAAGAGCGCCTTCGGTGCACAGCGCGACGCCGGTCGTCGTAGCCATCACGGGGTCGACATCTTTGCCGCGCGTGGCACTCCGGCACTGGCGACCTCGCGTGCGTATGTGCGGCGTGTCGGCGAGCAGCGCCTTGGGGGCAACGTCGTATGGCTGCACGACCGCGAGCGAGACCTGAACCTCTACTATGCCCATCTCGATTCGCAGGCGATCGAGGAGGGTAGCTGGGTAGAGACGGGCGACGTGGTCGGCTACGTCGGCAATAGCGGCAACGCGCGCACGACGCCACCGCACCTGCACTTCGCGATCTACTCCAACGGCCCGATCGATCCGATGAACTTCCTTCGTCAGCCGCGAAGCGACCCGACAGTAGTGAGCGCCGACGCCAGCAGGCTCGGTAGCTGGGGTATCACCAAGCCCGAGGAGACGTCGCTTCACGAGCGTCCCAGCCGCCGATCCGACACCCTGCGCCGGCTCGATGCGGGAACGCCGCTACGCATTTGGGCTGCGACCGGAAGCTACTATCGAGTGGCCCTCGCGGATGGGACCCTCGGCTTCCTGCGTGACTCGCTGATCGGTGAGAGCCTGCCCATGCCCGACGCGCAATAACAGTCAACCGCTGACTCATCCCGGCGCCGCGCGCACGGCCGGCTAGCCGAGCTCGAACAGCCGACCGAGCAGCATCTGGAGCGGAAAGCGACCGAGTGCGCCCGCCGCTGCCGCCAGCTCGTCGAAGCGTTTCGTGCTGTCGGCCTCGAAGCCGGTGCCCCACAGCAATACCGGCAGTGGATCGGCGGCGTGCTGGCCGCTCTCGGACAACGTTGCATGGTCCGACGCCACGCCTACCCGCAGTGGCTTGCCGGCGTTGGCGTCGAGAAGAACGCCGAGCTCCCGGTCGAGTCTCTCCAGAAACTGCACCTTAAGGTCGGGTCGGCGGTCGTGGCTGGCGATGTCTGCACCCTTGACGTGCAGGATGGTCAGGTCGCCCTGCTCGAGGGCGCTCATCGCTGCAGCCATTTTTGCGGGCAGGTCGGTGTCGAGATTGGCGGTCATCTGCGGCTCGTTGACGGTCTCCGCACCCAACCAGCGCGCCAGGCCGATGACCGTCCGATCCCCGCTGATGCACGAGACGTGCAGCGGTATCCCAGCCTCTTCGAGGGTCACCAGCCGGTGCAGTCGTCCAGCGCCGCGGCTCAGCACTGCGTTTGCCGGCGGTTGTCCGTGCTGTCGGCGACTCTCGTTGATCGGGTGAACCTTCAGTACCGCACGTGCCTCGGCTTCGAACGCCGAGAGTATGCGCGCGGTATGAGTGGCGGCCTCGTTGGCGCCGTCGATAGGCTCCACGGTCAGCGGCGGTCCGGTCGGTGCTCCGTCGCCCGGGTCGCTGCCGGTGATTGCGGGCGACAGGTTGGGTCCCTGGGCGACAATCGCCAAGCGGTGCTCGGTCGCCGCTTTGACGCGCAGCCGCACGCCGCGAGTGACGCTCTCCGGTAACCGAATCGCGTCCAGGGCGTCAGCTAGCGCCACTGCCCCGTCGCGTATTCGTCCCGCCCGTCGATCGACCACGTTGCCGTCGTCGTCGACTGTCGACAGGTTGGCGCGCCACGCGATGTCCCCGGGCAACATCTCGAGGCCAGCGCCGAGCGCCTCGACGGGCCCTCGCTTCAGTGCTCGGGGCGACTGCCCGAATAGGGCCAGGGTTCCGGCCGCGGTGTCCGGTACCACGCCCGGTGCTACCGGATCTGCCAGGCCGAGCGTTCCCTCCTGGGCCAACCGGTCGAGGTTCGGCGTGTTGGCCGCCTGCAGCGGCGTGCGACCCCCGAGCGCACGCACGGCGCGGTCAGCAACACCATCGATGATCAGCAGCAACGTCGCGGTGTCGCCGTGCGACTCAACCCAGTCGGCATGCGCCAGGGCCGGCACCTGTCGTTCGAGCTCGGCGGTCACCAACTGCACCGCGTGGACCTCCGGATTGCCATCACGGGAGGTGTCGAGAAACGGAATGTCGTGTGCCTCGGCCATTTGCATCAAGTGATCATTGATGGCGCGAATGCCGTCGAACGCGTCGAGGTAACGATCGGCGCGGCGCGAACCCGTCGGTGCGCGGGTGAGGATACGAGCGCGGAGTGACTCCTCGTCGGGGGTGCCGAGCATGATGGCGACCTGGTACGCCTCGCCGGCGAGGTCCGCGAACGGCACGATGCCTGGCAACAGGTGTACGCCCTCTACGATGATGCTGACGTTCTCCTGAATGGCGCGCTCGATGACCGCGCGCGTGCCAACACAGACTCGCCTTGCCTGCTCCTGGTAGCTCTCGAGCAGCGTGTCGGGGCTGTCGGCGACAGCGTGGTCGGCGGGTACGTTTGCCTCGTGCGTAAACTCGAAGCTCGAGCGGTGTAGCGCCGGCAAGATCTCGGGTGTGAACACCATACGCATTACCTGCCGGATCGTGTCGGTGGAGGAGACGCGGTAGATACGAAGAAGCGGGGCGAGCTGCAGCGCCAGGCTCGATTTGCCAGTGCCGCTGGTGCCGCCGATGTAGACGATTACCGGGCGAGGGAGCCGGTTGATGCGTCGGATCGTCCGGTAGCGCAGCTTGGCCTTGACGCCGGTGTGTTGCTCGAGCAGCACATCGACCCGGCGGGCGACCTCGGTGCTCGGCAAGCTGGCAACGGACTCCTCGCGTAGCTGGGATTCGACTTCGGCGGCGAGGCGATAGGCGCGCTCGGCAGGCACACCGCTTGCGTAGATCGTTTCGGCCAGGAGCCCCTTCGAGAAGGGATGAGCCTGCCCCTTGCTGATGACCTCCATGCGCGGCTCTGCTTCGTCCGGTTCCGCCAGCTTGAAAGTCACCTCAGGCCCCAACCGCTTCGCCAGCGCGGATGCGATCAACTTGCGCAGCTCGTCCTTGTCGACCTCTTCCCGACCCTTGAGCGTGTCGCGGACGTCGCGCGCCGTTGCGTAGGCCTCCTCGAACTCGACGCCCCGGCGCACCAGGTCGTGGGTCACCATGCCGCGCAGGAAACGAGTGCGCGCGCCGGATGCCGACACCACGTGCAGCGATCCGCCTTGTTTCGCTGGTGGTTTTTTACGGGGCGGCTTGGCCATGGACGCGAGTGGGAGGGGGCCGAGGATCAACCGTAGCGGCCCTCGACAGAGTCGGCGTCTCGCTGTGTTTGCGAGCCGCGAACATGCGCCCGGTGAGCGTACGTTCGATCACTCCACTGAGCAACACGAGAACGCGCGCCTCAGATCGTTGGCGAGGCTCCACTGCGCCCGATCGACCGGAATGCCATCGCAGCGACAATCAGGCTCCCGAGGATCGCCGTGCCGGCAAGGCCTATGGCGTGTCCTAGATTCGTGTCGGCGGCGTCGATCCAACTTTGGGTGTCGATGTTCATTCCCGCCCCTCCGGTCCAGCCGAGGATCATGAAGGTGGCGAATATCAGGCTGAGGCAGGTGACGAAGCCCGGCAGGAAACGAGCCCACGGGAACTCGATCGGCGGCGGCATTTCGGCTTCCTCGCGTACCCTCTCCATCACTCGAGCGGTGAACCCGTTGGTAGGGCGCACCACCGGTTCGTTCGTGAGGATGCGGTCCAAGTCGTCCATGTTCATGCCTCCTCGGTTGCCAGCGACGGCCGGCACATCATGCCGGCGAGCTTGTCTTGCAACAACTTGCGGCCGCGAAACAGCCGCGCCTTCACCGTGCCCTCGCGCAGACGGGAAGTGCGTGCTGTCTCGGCCAGATCCATCTCATGAAAGTAGTAGAGGACGATCACGTCGCGATACTTCGGGGGCAAGGTCGCCACGGCGCGCCGCACTACGTCGGCGCGCAGGTCACTGTCCAACTCGACGCTGCGATCCCCAGCGATCAACAAGTCGAGCCCGTCGAGCTCCACGGCCGGCGGCAACCGCCGACGCATCGCGCTACGGTACTGATTGAGCGCTACCGAGAACATCCAGGTCGAGAACCGTCCTTCTCGCCGCCACTGTGGCAGGCCTCCGAAGATCTTTAGAAACGCCTCCTGCGCCAGCTCCTCTGCCTCTCCCTGATCCCGGCAGAAGCGATACGCCATGTTGACAAGAGGCTCCTGCCAACGCGTGACGATACCCTCGAAAGCATCGGTGTCGCCGGCGAGTACCCGTCGTACGGCGCTTGCGTCGTCGTCGTATCGTTCTGCGCTGCCCGCCATGTGTCTATCCCAGTGGACTGCCGTCGCGCTCGCCAGACCCATGGTGGTGACCTCTCCTCGCCGGATACCGGATCGATCTATTCGTCACCGGGTCGGGGGAAGGCACCTACCCGCGGCGCCGGCAGCGCCAGCTTCGGTGCGGGCAGTAGCGCGTACGCCAGCATCGCCAGTCCGATAAACAGCGGAATGCTGCCGACCATCCACAGGTCTGGGTCGTCGATGAACCGCAGCCCGAAGATAAGCCCCACGCCGGCGCCCGAGAGGATGAAGCCTGTCGCCATCATGCCCTGACGGCGTCGATGTTGTTCGGCCTCGTACTCGTATCGCACCAGATCTTGAACCTGCTGGGCGTTCATTTCGCCAGCGTCGACAAGCTTCTTGCGAAACTCGTAGCGATAGTACGCCTCGCGCTCCTTGCGGCGCTGCTCGGCCCAGCCAACGACCGCCAGGAAACTGAATAGGGAGATCGCGCCGACGATCGGGATCATGAAGATCAGAGCTTGTGGGAACCAATTCATCGTTCATTTCTCCTGTGCGGCGTCGCCATATGGTGCGTCGGAAACTCTCGTAATCTCATACTGTTTGACGACGCTGCGGCCGCGATTGGTTGCATTATCTGACTCGTCCGTTCACCCTCGCGGCGCGGCGCCAACGGTATGCGGGTGGCGGTGAACCCACCCCCGACGGCGCCCGACCCAATCTCGAGGTGGACGATGAGCGCGGAGCCCAACGACGCTGAACATGGTCTGGTTCGTGCGATGGGCCGCTGGGACCTCACCGCGATGGGCGTCAACCAGGTCATCGGTAGCGGCATCTTCGTGCTTCCGGCGTCGATCGCGCTGCTCATGGGCGTGCCCTCGAGCCCGTGGCCGTTTGTGCTTGCCGGGGTTGCCAACACGCTGATCGTGCTGTGCTTCGCAGAAGCATCGACGCGATTTCGCAGTGCCGGCGGACCCTACCTGTACGCGCGCGAGGCGTTTGGTTCGTTCGCCGGTTTCGAGGTTGCCTGGATGCTCTGGCTTACGCGGCTGGCCTCGCTGGCGGCGCTCGCCAACGCGCTGGCTCTCTATTTGGCCTACTTTTTCCCTGGCGCCTCGAGCGGCGGCGGCCGGATCGCGGTGGTCACGGTGACCATCGGCGGGCTGGCGCTGATCAATTTCTTCGGGGTGCGCTACGGGTCATGGGCGGTGAATCTCTTCACCGTGAGCAAGCTCGTACCGCTGCTGGGCTTCGTGCTCGTCGGCGCGTTTTTCGTCGACCCCAGCCGGTTCTCCGGTTTCTCGGTGGCGATCACGCCGGGCACAGGCGAAGCAGTCTTGCTGCTGATGTTCGCCTTTGGAGGCTACGAGTTATCGACCTTGCCGGCTGGCGAAGCGCGAAAACCGAGGCGTGATGTGCCGTTCGCAATGCTCACCACGATTACAGTCGTTTTCGCCATCTTCCTGGCCGTGCAACTGGTTACCGTGGGAACGCTTGCCGACGTTGCTACATCGGGGACACCGCTGGCGGATGCTGCTGCCAGTTTTCTCGGGCCCGCTGCCGGGGTGCTGCTGGCGATCGGCGGGGTGATCTCGATCGCCGGGTCGAACGCCGGCACGATGTTGGCGGGGCCACGGGTAACGTATGCGATGGCCGACCGCGGCCAGCTCCCACGGTTCCTGGCCCATATTCATGCGCGTTACCGGACGCCCGATGCCTCCATATGGCTGTATGCCGGGGTTGCCTGGGCACTGGCCGCGTCCGGGTCGTTCGAGCAGATGGCCAAGGTCAGCGCCGTAGCGCGCCTGATCTTTTACGTGGCCACTTGCGCCTCGGTACCGGTTCTGCGCCGCCAGGGCGGCGATGTCGACGGTTTCCGTCTTCCGGGTGGTGCGCTGGTGCCGGTGCTGGCGGTGTTGACGTCGATCGCCATCATCTTCGGCGCGGATCGCATCTCGCTGGCTGCGGGAGCTGGCGCGTTGGTGGTGGGCGCGCTGCTGTATGCAGCGTATGGCCGCGCAGGGTCGCCAGGCGTGTAGCGCGAGTGTCACCTAATCTTCCGGCAAGGACGCTAGAGATCAACGCGTCGCCGGTGCCGTAGCACTGTGCCGGGCCGGCCCGGAAGGCGCGTTCCGTCGCGGACGACCAGCGTCCCGTTAACCAGCACCGCGTGAATACCTGCCGGCTTGCGGTCTGGCTCCATCCAGGTGCCGCGCTCGCCGATCTGTGCGGGCTCGAACAACACGATGTCCGCCGCGTAGCCCGGCGCCAACCGGCCACGATCGGTCAGTCGCAAGCGCTCAGCAGGCAGCGAAGTTGCCTTTCTGATGCCTTCCGACAGATCGAACCAACCTTCATCACGGGAGTAGTGCCCCAGCACCCGAGGGATGGCGCCATAACCACCGGGGTGCACCACACCCTCCCCCTTGAGGATCACGTCCACTCCCACGGCGTGATGCGGGTGGGCCAAGAGCTGACGCAGCACATCGTCATCGTCGGGGGTGCCGCTGATTCCATGGTAGCGGGCCATCACATCGCCGCCGGAGGCAGCGGTGATCTCGGCAGCGCAATCAAACGGCGTCGACTGCCTGCGTCGGGCGATGTCGCTCAAGCTGCGTCCGAGCCAGTTCCTATGGGAGTCGGACGAGGCCTGCAAGAGCACGATATTGTCCCAGCCTGCGGCGCCCACCAGGTTGTGCGCCCAGCCATCGTCCCAGGGCGGCCAGCTGGGCACACGCGTATCGATGTCGTGGGCGACGCGGCGGCGGTACGCACCGCTGCTCAGCCTCTCGCATAGCTTCGGAACACCGTCGGCCAGCGCCCAAGGCGGATAGATCGCCATCAACGTAGTGTTGATGGCGTGGTAGGGGATCACATCAGAGGCCACGTCGATGCCGTCTCGTCGCGCCGCATCTTCGAGCCGTATGGTCTCGCGGGTCAGATGCCAGTGGTCTGGTCCGAACGTCTCATGGTGAGAGTGCTGCAGCCGCACTCCAGTGCGTCGGCCGATCTCCAGAAGCTCGCGCTCGGCCTCGACTGCGAGCTCGCTGGAGCCGCGCACATGACAGCCGAACAGGCCGTCGACGGCAGCCACCGGTGCGCACAGCGCCACGATCTCGTCGGTGTCCGCCCACATGCCGGGAGGGTAGATGAGGCCGGCGCTCAGCCCGAAGGCACCCGCATCGAGGGCTTCCTGAACCAGAGCCGACATTGCTGCGAGCTCGTTGTCGCGCGCCACCCCCGACTCGCCGCCCTTCACCGCACAGCGGATGGCGCCGTGGGCCGCCAGCGCCGCGACGTTCAGTGGGGGGCCAACGGTCTCGAGGCAATGTAGATACTCGGCGAAGCTCTCCCAGGCGAGCTCGGTTCCGCGTGGAACGATGAGCGTCATGAACGCCGCTAGGGCATCACGGTGGGCCGCGGTTACCGGCGCCACGCCGAGCCCGCAGTTGCCGATTACCTGGGTGGTGATTCCCTGCTGGAGGAACGGACCGAGTAGGTCCGGCGCTTCCGGGTGAGTCAGGGCTGCGTCGGAATGGCCGTGGATGTCGACAAATCCTGGGCACGCGGCCAGGCCATCGGCGTCGAGCGCCGCCGCCGCCGGAGCGCTACCCGGTGGGCGGAGCGCAGCGATGCGTCCTGATTCGATGACGATGTCGCCACGGCGAGGCGGACCACCCGACCCATCGTAGATGACCGCGTTGCGGATCGCTCGAACGTCGGTCGACGTCATCGCCTACTCCAGGGCGCTTGCCGGGCGCCGCACGGGCGCGTTTCTCCCACTCCGGACACAACTAACCTGCCCATGGTATAAGCGTAGACAGTTCGACCTTGTGTCGGGAAGCGGGTGCGAATCCCGCGCTGCCGCGCAACTGTGATCGGGGACGAAAGCCGCCCGAGGAGCGGCCGCATCGTGCGGTCGGCTCCGGAATGCCACTGGTAGCACCGGGAAGGTGGCGGCGAGTAGGACGATCCGAGAGCCAGGAAACCGAACCGGCCACCGGCCGGCCCTCGCGGGAAGGGATGCCACGATGGCGCAGGCACGTCCGTCTAGACCGGCAGCGGACCTCGCCGCGAGCCGACCCGGCGTATCGCTGCGTGCCGACGGTATCGTCTTCGGCTTCGACGGCCCGCTACTGCGCGGCGTCGATCTCCGGGTCTCCGGCGGCGAGTGCATCGCACTGCTCGGCGCCAACGGTGCCGGAAAGACTACCTTACTGCGGCTTCTGGGCGGGCTGATCGAGCCACACGCTGGCCAGGTCGAGGTCGACGGCATCGCGTCTCCGCGTCTGTCGCACGAGCAACGCGCCCAGCGCATCGGCTACTTGCCGCAGCGTATCCCGGTGGCGACCGGATTCGCTGTCTACGAGATGGTGCTGATGGGGATGTACGCTCTGCTGCCAGCGCGCGGCTGGGAGAGCCAGCGCGAGTGGCTGTCGGTGGGACGTGCGCTGCATCGCGTGGGGGCGCGACGCCTGATGCGGCGTCCGTTCGACGAGCTTAGCGGCGGCGAGCAACGCCGCGTGCTGCTTGCCCGCGCCCTGGTGGCGCGACCGGGCCTGTTGCTGCTCGACGAGCCGCTCGCTGCCCTCGATCCGGGATTCGTCCTCGAGCTGACTGCGACGCTCGCTACCCTGAAGTCGTCGGGCGTGGGCATGGTGATCTCCACTCATCGGCTCTCGCTGGTGCGTCAGCTCGCCGACCGGGTGGTTGTGCTTCGTCGCGGTGAGGTCTTGGCGGCGGGGACGCCGAGTGCGACTCTGAGCCCCGTCTTGCTCGACGAAGCGTATTGCACGGATGCGTTTTCCCGTGCCGATGCCGGATGAGTCGTCGCGCATTGTTGCCACGACGTCGACGCTCGATGCTATTGGTGGGCAGTGGAGCGGCGTTGGCGATTGCCCTGTTGCTCGCCCCGACGGTGGGTTCCACGTCGGTGAGCATGCAGCGCGTATGGGCCGATCCGTTCAGCTGGGCCGACAACCCCGATGCGGCGGTGTTCTTCGTGGCACGACTGCCACGAGTACTACTGGCGTGCATGGTTGGAGGAACGCTGGCTCTCGCTGGAGCAACGTTCCAGTCGCTGCTACGCAACCCGCTTGCCAGCCCCTACACACTCGGTGTTACTGCCGGCGCGACGCTGGCGGCATTCCTGGCCATCCGCTTTTCTCCAAGGCCCTCGTTGGCGGAGTTCTCAGTGCCGCTGCTGGCGCTGGCGGGCGCCCTGGCAACCACCGGACTGTTGCTGTTGCTGACGTCGCGCCGTAGCGATCTGCCGCCGACCGTGCTGTTGCTCGCCGGTGTGACGCTCAACTTTACGATCAGCGCCGGTGTTCTGTTGTTGCAGTACTTCTCGGATCACGCCGAGACGGCGCGCATGATCCGCTACCTGATGGGAGATCTGGACGCTGCCACGTACCGCATGCTGTTGCTGCTGGCGGTGGTGAGCCTGCCGGGTTGGTTAGCGTTGCTACGTGCCGGTCGCACGCTGAATCTTCTGAGCCTCGGTCCCGACGAGGCGCGTGCGCAGGGAATCAATGCCGCGGCGGCGACGCGCAAGGGCTTGCTGTGGGCATCTTGGGTCACCGGTTTGGCGGTGGCCGTGGCGGGGCCGGTGGGCTTCGTCGGGATCCTCGTGCCGCACGCCGTGAGGCTGCTCGGAGGGTACGACTATCGCATTGTGTTGCCGGCATCGATGCTCGGCGGCGCGGCGTTTCTGATCGCCTGCGACACTGCCGCACGCCTGCTACTGGCGCCGGTGGAGCTGCCCGTGGGCATTCTCACTGCGTCCCTCGGTGGCCCCTTCTTTCTCATGCTGCTGCTGAGCCGGCGGATTCGCCATGCGTAGGGGCGGTGCCTTCCGGTGCATGGGGCTGCTCGGTGTCATCCTGCCACTGTACGTAGTGCCTTTGGAGTTGCAGGCGCCACCTCAGCGGGTCGTCTCTCTGGTACCGGGTGCCACCGAGGTACTGTTCGCGATCGGCGCGGGCGAGCGCGTCGCCGGCGTGAGCAGCTTCGATCACTGGCCACCCGAGGTCGAGCGGCTTCCCCGCCTAGGGGGTCTGATCGACCCGGATCTGGAGGCGATTCTGACGCTGCGGCCCGATCTGGCGATCATCGACCCGTCGCAGAGCTCGCTGCGGCGTCAGCTGGCACTGAGTGGGATCGCTACGTACGAGTATGCCACCGCCGATGTGGCTGATCTGTTGCGCAACATGCGGGCGTTCGGAGAGTTGCTCGGCCTATCAGACGGCGCCGCCCGGTCTGCAGACGAGCTGAGCGCCGACCTCGACGCCGTTCGCGCTCGCTACGCTTCCGACGATCCGCCGAACGTCCTGATGGTATTCGGCCGGCGCGATGGTAGCTTCGCCGAGCTTTGGGTAAACGGCGGCGTCGGCTTTCTCGAAGAGCTTACCGCCATCGCCGGTGGCCGCAACGTCTTTGGCGATGTGGAGCGTCCAGGGTTCAAGGCAGGGCTCGAGGCGGTCATCGCGCGTGTTCCCGACGTCGTCGTGGAGCTTCGCACCGACGGTCAGGATGCCGTGCCGACGGCGACGCTCGAGATGGAATGGCGAACCTTGCCGGGGTTCGCGAATGTCCGGGTGGTGACGCTCGCCGCGGGCTGGATGCTGGTGCCGGGTCCGCGCGTCGCCGAAGCCGCACAGGTGCTGGGCGAGCGGCTGCACGGGCGTTGACGGACGTCAGCCACCAGATACGCGAGAGCGGCCGGCTACCGCGCCGCCGCAATACGCTGACCAGCCCTGCGCTCCGCCAGACGGGTCGTTGACTCACCGCTGGCAAGCGATTCCTGCAACAGTTCGCGCGCCGTGTCCGCCAGTCCCTCGAGCAGCGCTTCTTGGTCGCTGCGCCCGTGGAAATCGCAGACTCCCAAGATCACCGCTCCCGATGAGGAAACGACGTCTGGCACGAACAGGATGTCGCGCTCTTTGAGCACCGCCTCCACCTCTGGCGCCGCGAGGATGTTGTTGGCAGCGCCGCACACGGCCCAGGCGCGCAGCTCACGCGCCGCCGCGCTCGTCAGCAGGCCGCCGTCGGCGCAAGGGGCGAGAAGATCGATGTCGGCGCGCAAGAGCTCAGCCGCCGGTACGACGGTTCCTCCCACGGCCTCGGCGGTTCTCCTCGCGGCGTCCTCGTCGAGGTCGGCGACGACTGGCTGCGCTCCGGCAGCAGCGAATGCCCGTGCCACCGCGTCGCCGATGCTGCCGCACCCCTGAACGCCGATGCGCAGTCCCGCCAGACCTGGTCGTCCGGCGATCCCCACGCAGGCGCGTGCGCAGCCCTCGACTCCTCGGGCAACCATGACCGCCATATCGGTCTCGTCGGTGCGCACCCAACGGCTCCGGGAGGCCATGATCTCCAGGTCGGCGCGTGATGTACCGAGGTCGCCGGCGGTCATGAACCTGCCGCCCATCTCTTCAACCCGCTGACCCAGTATCGAGAAGGCTGCTGTTCGATCGAGCTCGGGACGGTCCATTACCACCATCTTGGCGCCGCCGGCGTCGACCCCCGCGAGGGCGCACTTCAGGGTCATGGCGCGCGCCAGGCGTCGGGCATCGTCGGCCGCGTCCGCTGCCGATTCGTAGCTCCAGGTTCGCGTGCCGCCGGCGGCGGGGCCGAGCGTGGTGTCGTCGATTACCAGAAAAGCGCGCAGTCCCGAAGCCGCGTCGGTAAAGACCGTCAGCTGTTGCGCTCCGCTGCTTTCGAGTTGTGTCAGCAGCGATTCCATTTCTGCGCTCATAGTCGATGCATCCGGCGACACCCGAGACCCGGGCCTGCCCCACCCACACTGCTGCGCTGTATGCTACCGTGCGCCGTCGTTCGAGAGAGATTCCGATGTTCGCGGTGGATAGGGAGGACGTGCCATGAAGATGCGCGCCGCGCTACTGCAAGAATTCGGTAAGCCGCTGGAAATCCATGAAGTCGACCTCGCCCCGCCAAAGGCAGGCGAGGCGCTGGTCAAGGTGCACGCCTGCGGTGTCTGCCACACCGATATGTACACCTGGAGCGGTGCCGACCCGAGCGGGTTTGTACCCACGGTGCTCGGTCACGAGGGTGCTGGTGTGGTCGAAGAAGTCGGTGAGGGGGTGACGTCGCTAAAGCCCGGCGATCACGTTGTGTGCCTGTTTTCGCCCGAGTGCAGTGAGTGCAGCCACTGCACCAGCGGCAAGACCAACATCTGCATGGCCATCCGTGACACCCAGGGGCAGGGTTACCTGCCCGATGGAACGCCGCGTCTTTCTGTCGACGGCACGCCGATCCGGCACTTCATGGGTACCAGCACGTTCGCCGAGTATACCGTCATGCCCGAGATTGCCCTGGCGAAGGTCAATCGCGATGCGGCGCTCGACAAGATCTGCACGCTGGCCTGCGGTGCAACCACGGGCCTTGCGGCGGCCCTGTACAAGGCGGAGGTGGAACCGGGATCGACCTGCGCCGTCTTCGGCTGTGGTCTCGTCGGGCTAGGCGCCGTAGCGGGCTGCCAGCTGGCCGACGCCGGGCGCATCATCGCCGTGGACATGTCCGAGGACCGGCTGGCATCCGCGCGCCACTATGGTGCCACCGATACGATGCTCGGCGGCCCCGACACCGTCGACAAGATCGTCGAGATGACCGGGGGCATGGGCGCTGACTACACCTTCGAGGCTACCGGAAACGTCGGCGTGATGGCGCAGGCAGTCGAGTCGGCACGCATGGGTTGGGGTCTGTGCACAGTGCTGGGTGTAGCCGGCAAGGGTGAGACTTTGGATATCATTCCACGGTTCCTCATCACTGGCCGTCGGGTGCAGGGCGGCAGTTTCGGTGGTGCCAAGGGGCGCACCCATGTGCCGAAGTTCGTCGACATGTACATGGAGGGAAAGCTCGACCTGGACAGTCTGGTGTCGCATCACCTGACCCTCGACGAGGTCATGAAGGGCTTCGACCTCATGGAGGCACAGGACGGGATCCGCTCGGTCATTATGTTCTGAGCGCGGCGTCCAGACTGCGGACGTCGCCAGAGCAAGCAACCCGGTAGGGGAGAGAAATGATCATCCAGCGCAGCATGAGCGACGGCTACCTGTCGAACAGCTTTGTCGTCGCGGACAAGCCTGGTGGGCACGGGGTCCTCATTGACTCTGGTGGTCCGGTGGAACCGATTCTCGCCGCCATCGAAGACAACGACGTGACCATCACCCACCTACTGCTGACCCACCACCACATCGATCACGTGATCAACAACGCAGTGTATGTCGACCGCTTCGGCGTCGACATCTGGGGTCACCCCACAGAGCGTGAGTTTTGCGCTGCTATACAGCACGATCTCAACGACGGCGACGAAATCGTCTCGGGCGACCTGCGAATACGGGCTCTGCTGACGCCGGGGCATACGGTTGGCATGTTGGCACTAGTGGTCAACGACGAGGTTGTTTTCACCGGTGACACCCTTTTCAAGGGAACGATCGGTGGCACGCTGGCTCCGGGTCACGCGACCTACGCCGACATCAGGCACTCCATCATGGAGGTGCTGATGAAGCTGCCGCCGGAGACTCGTGTGTGTCCCGGGCACACCGACGACACTACGATCGGCGCGGAGTGGGATAACAACGCGTTCATTCGCATCTGGCGTGGCCTGGACCCGGAGGGCTCGGCCCCCTGCACCGCGTTCGACAAGCCGGCCACACTGGTGTTGCGTGCCCTCGACTACGACGGTGGCACGAAGTGCTGGGTGCGCTTCGACGAAGGCAACCACGACGAGATCGTTCCAGGCTCGAAGGTGGTCGGCGACTGACAAGCTACCCGCGATGACGGTCGCCCGCGAGATGGTGGCTCTCGCCAATCGCGACGGCGGACGCATCGTCGTCGTCGTGGATCGCGTGGGGGTATTCGAGGCCGCGCTGGCGGTCGATTTCGCGACGATGACCGACGTGGTGACGGAGATCGGCCGAGCCCGCGTCGTGCCATCGATGGTCGCCGACGTAGAGCTTCTCGGCGGCGCGGAGGGCGAGGTGCTGGTCGATCACTTGGCTCGGCAAGGAAAAACGCGCGTCATGATCAACCATCGGTCGTTCGTCATCACGTTCTCCGCCCTGCCTGGTGGTGCCGGCGCGGGGCTCGGCTGGCCCGAGCTCGAGGGCGCGCGCTCCAGCCAGACGGTCTGGTCCCGCCTGCACCTGGCGTTCAACTGCTTGCTGCCGTTTCCCGAGCAGGACCGGGGTGCGGACCGCGCCGTGGAGCAGTTCCTGGAAGCGCTGGTGGAACGGCTGCGAACGCGCTGGGACGGTACGCGCTGGCTGCAGTCGATCTCGCCCGCTTACCTGTCCGACTTCGCCCACGAGGTGGGCTGATCTTGTTGTCGATTAGCTGGTCGTTCGGCGGTTAGCGGAGGAGCCGATTCAGAACCGGCTCCAGAACGGCCCAGACATTGCCGGCGACGATGCGGTGTCCCTCGGCGTTCGGGTGGATCCCGTCGGCGCGATTGTATTCAGGCCGACCGGCGACACCGTCGAGCAGAAACGGGATGAGCTCTACAGCGTTGGCGGCCGCGAGTGCCGGGAACATCTGGCGAAACTCGTTGGTATAGGGCTCGCCCAAGTTGGGGGGGACCATCATGCCGGCGACGACGATCTCGATGTTCGGATAGGTTTGGCGAGCCTTGTCGATAATTGCCTGGAGATTGGCGCGGGTGCTCTTGACCGGGGTGCCGCGCAGCCCGTCGTTGGCGCCGAGCTCGAGCACCAGCACACGGACAGGGTCACGCAGCAGCCAATCGACCCGTCGCAAGCCGCCAGCGCTGGTCTCACCGCTTCTTCCAGCGTTGACCACGCGGAACGGCCAGCCACGCTCGTCGACGCGTTCTTGGATCAGCGCCGGAAACGCCTCCTGTGGACTAAGCCCCAGTCCTGCCGTCAGGCTGTTGCCGAGGAACAGGACGGTGTCACCCTGTAGCGCTGTGCCGTCGTAGGTGCACAGCAGTGCCGCCAGCGCAGCGGCGAGACCAACGAAACGCTTGGGCGACACGGCGCACTCTCCAGCAGTGCAGGTACGGACACTGTCCATTGTAGATACTAGAGAACTGCTCCCGCCGCCCCGGTACTGGTCATGCTCGCAGCCCCGATACTGGAAGCCCGTCGCCTCACCAAGACTTTCACCGCATCTCACGGCAAGCTCACCGTGCTACGCGACGTCGACTTCGCCATCGCCGCCGGGTCGACGTGTGCCGTAGTCGGCCCGTCGGGAAGCGGCAAGACGACGCTGCTGGGGCTATGCGCCGGACTCGATCGTCCGACCTCCGGCGAGGTGTTGGTCGACGGTCAGCCGTTGAGCGAGCTTGACGAGGACGAGTTGTCGGCCCTACGCAACCGCAAGGTCGGATTCGTGTTCCAGAACTTCCAGCTGCTGGAAACCCTGACAGCGCTCGAAAACGTCATGGTGCCGTTGGAGTTGCGCGGCGACGCTAATGCCGCGTCGCGTGCCAAAGAGCTTCTCGACCAGGTCGGGCTCGATGACCGCCTCGATCACTACCCCGTACAGCTTTCGGGTGGCGAGCAGCAGCGCGTGTCGCTGGCGCGCGCCTTCATGAACGAGCCGTCGCTGCTGTTCGCCGACGAGCCCACCGGGAACCTCGACGGCGAGACCGGTGATCGCGTGCAGGATCTGCTCTTCGACTTGAACGCCGCGCGCGGCACGGCGCTGATCGTAGTAACCCACGACGAGCGCCTGGCGCGACGTACCGAACGCATCATTCGATTGCGCAACGGGGCGGTCGTTGCCGATAAAAAGACCGCCACTGCCGGGGCATCGGTAGCGTGACACGGCGCACGCGATGGATCGCACGCCTGGCATGGCGCGATGCGCGGGCGACACCTCAGCGGTTGTTGCTGTTCATGCTCACGATCGTCACCGGTGTCGCCTCTCTAGTGGCCGTGCGGTCGTTTGCCGACAACCTCGCCAGCTCCGTCGACGACGAGGCCAAGGTGTTGCTCGGGGCGGATTTGGAGCTGTACGGCCGCAGCCCATTCGGGGCCGAGGCGGAAGCGCTGGTAGCCAGAATTGGCGGCGATCAGGCGCGGCAGGTAGCGCTCGGATCAATGGCCTACTTTCCAGGAAGCGGTGCCTCTCGCCTGGTTCGGGTCCGTGCTGTCGATAGTGGCTATCCCTTCTATGGCGCGCTCGAGACGGAGCCGGCGGCGGCGGCACACGACTTCCGCTCCGAGCAGTCGGCGTTGGTGGATCACACACTCATGCTGCAGTTCGGCGTTGAAGTTGGGGATCCGATCCGTATCGGTGAGGCGACGTTCCGCGTGGCGGGGCGGCTCATGCGGATCCCTGGGGAGGTGCCGACTGCTTCGCTGGTGGGCCCGCGCGTCTTCATCCCGCGACGGTTTCTCGAAGAGACGCAACGCATTCGCGGCGGTAGCCGCGCCACCTACAGCACCTTCTTCCGGCTCGATCGGACTCCCGAGCAGGTCGCCGACCTCGTCGACGAGATCGGGCCGGAGCTTCGCGAGCTGCGGCTCGAGGTGGAGTCGGTGCAGCATCGACGCGAGGCCATCGGCGAAGCACTGGACAATCTCTACTCGTTCCTTTACCTGGCCGGCTTTGCCGCGTTGCTGCTCGGGGGCATCGGAGTAGCCAGCGCCACCCATCTGCACGTCAAGAGCAAGGTGCGTGCGGTCGCCGTGCTGCGTTGTTTGGGGGCTTCTTCCGGCGGACCGCTGGCGGTGTTCGTGTTGCAGGCGGCCGGCATGGGGCTTGTCGGTGCCTTCGGCGGCACGGTTGCCGGGGTCGGTCTGCAGGCGCTGCTGCCGCGTGTGCTGGCGGCGCTCCTTCCGGTGCCGGTGCAATTTCGGTTGCACGTCTCGGCGCTCGTCGAGGGCCTCGTTGTCGGCGTTGTCGTGGCCATGTTGTTCGCGGCACTGCCGCTGCTCGCCCTGCGGCGGGTGAGTCCGTTACTGGCGCTAAGGTTGTTTGCAGTCGATGGTCCGAAGCTGGCTCGCGATCCGGCGCAATGGATCGGCGTCGCGGCCGTTGCCGCAGGTGTTTGCACAGTGGCCGTGTCGCAAACCGCCAGCTGGCGCGTCGGGTTAGCCATCAGTGGGTCGTTGGCCGGCGTGCTCTTGGCGTTGATCCTCGTGGCGGTTCTCCTCAGGCTCGCGGCGCGACGCGCCCTACCAGTCGGGTGGCCTTATGCGTGGCGGCAGGGCGTAGCCAATATGCATCGCCCCAACAACCAGACTGCTGTGGTAATGCTGACGCTGGGGTTCGGAGTCTTCCTCATCGCGACGCTCCACCTCACCCAGGTAGCGCTGTTGGAGTCGGTGGCGAGTCTCGAGATGGGTGGAAATCCCAACCTGGTGCTGTTCGACATCCAGCCCGATCAGGTTGACGGTGTGCGCAAGATTCTCGCCGATGAGGGGCTGGAGGTGATTCAGGAGACGCCGGTGGTCCCAATGCGCCTGGCGTCGGTCAAAGGGCGTCCGGTCACCGAGATCGACGAGTCAGAGATCAGGCCCTGGGTCTTGCGGCGCGAGTACAACTCGACCTACCGGTCGGAGATCACAGCGACAGAAGAGATTGTTGCCGGCGAGTGGGTCGAGATCGCGCCGCCGGGGCAGGGGGTTGAAGGCGACCCAGTGCCGGTCTCGCTGGAGGAAGGAATTGCGGAGCGACTGAAGATCGATGTTGGCGACCTCCTCGAGTTCGACGTTCAGGGGGTTGCAGTGATGGCGCGGGTCGCTAGCCTACGCACGGTGGATTGGGAACAGGTGAGGCCGAACTTCTTCGTGGTGTTTCCGACCGGCGTGCTGGAGGCGGCGCCGCAGCAGATCGTCGTGGTTTCGCGGGCCTCGGGGCCGGAACAATCTGCGGCTGTCCAGCGTCGCATCGTCGAGCGGTATACGAACGTGGCGTTGATGGACCTCGGATTGATCTTGGCGTCGATTGACGCGGTGCTAGCACAGGTGAGCTTGGCGTTGCGCTTCATGGCCGGCCTCAGCGTCGTCAGCGGGCTGGTCGTACTGGTCGCGGCGGTGCTTTCGAGCCGCTACCAGCGACTGAGGGAGAGTGTGCTGTTGCGCACGCTGGGTGCGTCACGATCACAGATCTTGCAGATTCTCACCGTCGAGTACGTCGCCCTGGGGCTGCTGGCCGCGCTTACCGGTCTGGTCTTGGCCCTGGGAGCAACGTGGGCGCTGTCGCGCTGGCTGTTCGAGGTGCCGTTCGAGCCCGGTGTCCTACCGTTGCTCGTTCTTCTGGTCGTCGTGGTGTCTCTCACGCTGGTCGTCGGTCTGCTGGGCAGCCGAGGCGCCACGCGGCGGCCTCCGCTCGAGGTCCTGCGGGCGGAGCTCTGACGTCGGGGTTCCCGCCCATCGTGCATGCCTTTGCGGCCTCCTGGCGATCTGAGGCCGCTGCTGACCGAAGATGCCGGCTCGGCGGTGGCCGCCTCTGGCCGCTCCTGGCCGCATCTTTCCTCCATGCAGGTGCAGCCGATGCCGGCGGGGAATCTGTCGGTCGCTGGCCGCGCGATGGGGCGGTTTGGATTTACGACGTCGACGGCAGCATCAGCCGTGCCGGAGGTCGCCACGCGTGGGTCAACCCGTCGCTTCTGGACATGGACGAATGGGGAACGCTCTACGTCGTCGACAAGGGTGCCGGACGGCCGATGCCCGGCACCAACAACCAGTGGCACTTCGATGCCATATACAAGACCGGCATGCCGGTCTACCGGTTTCCCAAGGCCCTGTACGCCACAGCTCCTCTGGCTGGCGAACAAGCAGCTCTATAGCCTCTGCGAGGGGCGGCTGTTCAAGCGCATCAACGGCCTCGACATCGGCCCAAACCTGGGGATCTACCTGGTCGACGGCTTCGATGTCTTCGGCGAGTCGGAGATCTATCGGCTTGATAATGTCGCCACGTGCAAGCTACGCTTGCTCGCCGATGGGGCCATGGTGAACGGTGTGCAAGGGCTGGCGATCGGGCTTCCGGCGCGCTGATCGCGGCTACTCGAGCGTGTAGTCCGGATCGCCATACAGCGCTTCGGGAAGCTCGTCGTAGACGTGGATGTCCCAGTCCTCGCCACGGCCGCGGCCGGTCGAGAGCAGGATGCTACCGAAGCTCGTCCAGTTCTCCCACGGCAACGTGAAGCCTGGCTCGGTCTGGTCGCGACTGGCGAAGTAGCTCCACTGTTCCACCAACCCCGAGTCTCGGGCGACGTATACGAGATACCTGTTGTCCGGCGTCACGCCGACGCTCTCGAAGGTCATCTCGAGAACATCCGCCTCGCGATCGTCGGCCATGATGTCTTCGCCGACATGGCGAAGGTTGACGCCGGGATCCAGCAGCTTGTAAGGCATGAACATCCAGTAGGAGTCGTTTACCCAGGACCGCCAACCACGCTCGAGACCCTCCTGCAACGGGGTACCGATGAGCTCCTCTCCGCTTGTCCAGACCCGGCCACTGCGGCTGTTGAGGCTCATCAGGATGAGCATTTCGGGTCCGCGGTCGCTGGCAGGAATCTCGATGCGAATGTTGCCCGTGTGCTTGTCCCAGTAGTGTTGGCGGCCGCCGAAGAACTTCCAGGCAATGTGCCGCGTGCTATCCCAGCCGTCCCGTCCGCCCATGGCATCCATGACGGATTCGGCGATCGCCCGAGCCTCCGGATCGACCTGTATGGGAACGGCCCCGCCGCCGTCCGACGCAACCGGCGTGGCGATGAGCAACAGCAGCACGGCAGCACTGACAAAGCGCTTCGTCATGGCGAGCCTCCGGGGTTCAGCTCTGTTTCGAGGGGGGTGCCAAGGGCCTCCCTGACCAAAGGGAGCATCTCTTCCGCGATCAGGGTGTGCCCGACCCAGTTCGGATGGCACCCATCGTTGGTGACATAGTACTGGGGTTGCCGCCGCAGCACCTGGCGACCGTAGATCGAGCGGTAATGATCGACTTTCTCCGGGTGCAGCGTACCGTCGACCAATGCTTCTCGACGTTCCTTGAACAACGGACCGACGTTGAGGATCGGGCTGTTGGTCCAATCCGACACCTTGTTGATGGTGGCGACGTAGAAATCGAATCTGGTGCACACCGACATGAGGATCGTCCGCACTCCTGCCGCTTGGGCGGTCAGCACGGTATCGATCAGGTTCTGTCGATAGTCGTCGACCGGTACAGCCCGTACCGTCAGCCGCTCCGCTGTCGCGTCGTCAGGGTCCACCGCCAGCGGGTTCCTGAGGGTGAAGACCAGCCGTCGCAACAGGCGATAGGTGCGGAACTCGAGCATCTCGAACCGCAGGGCGCCCACCCAGGTATCGTCGACAGCGAGCAACTCGTCCGTGGCCACCGGGACCACGCGAGGGTCGTTGGACCCATAGCTGATCACCATCAGGTCGGGTTCGAGCGGTAGCGCGTAGTGGCGCACCATTCCCAGGCCGTGACGGCTGTTTTGGCCCGGGATCCCCAGGTTGATGATCTCGTACCGACCCGGTAGCTGCTCGTTGAGCTTGGCCTCCAGGATGTGCTGGAAGGTCTGCTCCGGCTCGACACCCCAACCGAAAGGTGCTGGAGTCGCCGATCGTCACGATGCGAGTCACTCCGGGGCGCTTGTGCCCGATCTGGTCCCCTCGGAACCCGTAGCTGTTCGAGTGCAGACGGAAGGTGATGTTTTTCTCGACCTCGATCGCGTTGAATGGATTCACCGCCCGCGTGTCGACGTTCGGCTTCATGCGGTACTGAATCCAGCGCGCTTCCTCGAAGTGATACATGCCCGCGAGGACTTCAGCCGACACCGGCTTGCTGGCGTCGGCGAGCACGTCGGCCTGTCGATCCATCACCCAGGCCTCGTCCGCCAACAGCCAAACGGGAACGGCAATCTGAGCGTTCTCGTTGCGCGCCAAGTCGGTCTCGATGTCGAGCGCCCAGATCGTCAATTCGGCGATGACGACGAACAACAGCGGTTGCGCCAACCAGCAGCAGCAGACGCTCGCACCAGACAGGGACTCGACGATCGGTCGACAATGTTCGGTGTTCCGGGTCGCGAGGGTTGATACCTGTAGACAGTGTCCGTGGGCAGAAATCAGCGTTCAACAGGGGAGCTGGATAAGGGTTCGAGTTTACCACACGCTCGCTGCCATCGCCTTTCGATGTAGGCGCTTGCGCGTCCGACGCTTCGGCTACACTGAGACGTACCAGCCCCCGCCGATCCCCCCCGGGCTTCTCGAGCGAGTGACATCCTCCGCCATGTCGCAGCGCGAACCGACCTTGTTCCAGATGTCGGCGCCGCTCGTCGTTTCGTTCGTCATGCGAGCGGCGTTCACCTTCGTCGACACGATCTACGCCGCCACCATCGGTGACTCCGCGGTCGCGGCGATCGGCCTGACGGTGCCGTTCGAGTTCCTCATGATCGCCATCTGGGTCGGCATGTCCACGGGACTCACGGCGGCGCTGTCGAAAAGCATGGCGGCGGGCGAGGGAGGCAAGATCGAACAGTACCTGCACGCCGCCTGGCGGATGGCGTGGATCGTGTCGCCGGTGTTCATAGCCCTGGGCGCGTTCATTTGGTTCGCGGCGCCGCAATACGGCCTCTCGGACGAGGTCTTCGGGAGCTTTCGCGTCTACGCCGCGGTGATGTTGGGTGGGTCGGCGTTCACTGCCTTCTGGTCAGTTGTGCCCGACTCCATCGTCAAGGCGCACCAGGACACGCGTTCCACGATGTGGGCGGGAATCGCCTCCAACATCATCAATCTGGTGCTGAACACGATCTTCCTGTTCGTATTCCACTGGGGCATTTTCGGCATCGCGTTTTCCACCGTGCTGGGCCGTGTCGGTGGCCTGGTCTATGCGCTCAAAAAGGCGAAGGAGCACGAGGATAGGCGCCGCGATGCCGGTACCCACACCGTGCCCGGGATCGACGCGACGCCTTACTGGAGACAGCTTTCGCTGGCGCTCCCGGCGGGGCTCACCTTCGTTCTTACAGCGGTGGAGATGGCGATCATCAACGGCATGTTGGCGGGCTTCGGAGCCGCCACCGCGGCGATTGCGGCGTACTCGATCTATCACCGCGTGCTGCTGTTCGCCATGAACCCGCTGATCGCGATGTCGGTGGCGATGCTGCCTTTCGCCAGCCGGCTGGTTGGCAAGCAGGATTGGGACGGTCTGCGCCAGGGAATCCGACAGTCGCTGCTTGCATCGGCGGCTTACTCGGTGGTCGTGGTCGGTCCGCTGATGGTGCTCATCGGCCCCTGGCTAGCGAGCGCGCTGGCAGAGTCCGCGGAAACCGTCGCCTACGCGCGCTTCGCCCTGTTTCTGGTGCCCGCCGCGTGCCTCCTGAGCACTCCGTTTTTTCTTATGCGCCCGGTCTTCGAGGCCATGGGACGCGGCCAACCCGGACTGATCATGGCGCTGGTGCGAACCGCCATCCTCACCGTGCCGCTGGCGATACTCGGCATCCGGCTGGCGTCGTGGCTCGGTTACCCGCAGATCTACG
This sequence comes from Acidobacteriota bacterium, assembly GCA_963666055.2. Lineage (GTDB taxonomy): Bacteria > Acidobacteriota > UBA890 > UBA890 > WLXD01 > DASCOT01. The sequence continues at coordinate 216,193 of CAXWPH010000002.1, forward strand.
GCATGCTGGTCGGACTCCTCCTGGTCGCGCTGCTCTCGTCGGTCGCTTTCGTCCTCTGGTTGCGACGTGCTCTCGGTGATTTCATTGATAGCCACTTGCTCTTGGAGCCAGCGCCGGCGCAACCGGGCGCCTCGGCGCTCCTGCCGGACACCGGCCTGCAGCCGGAACCGCCCGAATAGCCGCGCCGTTTGCCGCAAGCCGCCATCGGAGCACTCGCCGCCGCAAGCAATCCGACAACCTCGTGCCAACCGGGGAGCAAGCCCGCGTGACCGATCTTCGCAACCAAGAATTTCCGCGCACCTTCGTACCGGACAACATCGATCTCGGCAACTGGGAGGCGGTGCAGCCGTGGGTCGAAAAGCTGCTCGAGCGGCAACTGACGTCGGCCGCCGACCTGGAGCAGTGGTTGCTGGACCTTTCCGAGCTGCAGTCGTGTGTCTCCGAGGAGAGGGCTCGCCGCTATATCGCCATGACCTGCGATACCGAGGACGAGGCCGCCGAGCGTCGCTACCTGGAGCTCATCGAGCACTTCATGCCGGCCGCCAAACCGTGGTTTCACAAGCTCAACGAGTACTACGTCGCCAGCCCACACCGGGTCGAGCTCGATGAGAGCCGCTATGCGGTTCTGGATCGAGGTACGGCCACGGACATCGAGCTATATCGCGAGCAAAACATCGAGCTACAGACCCAAGCGAGTGTCCTCAGCCAGCGTTACCAGAAGATCAGCGGTGCCATGACCGTGGAGTTTCGCGGCGAGGAGCGCACTTTGCCGCAGATGGGGAAGTTCCTCGAGGAGACCGATCGCGACCTGCGCCAGGAGGTCTGGGAGGCTATCTGGGATCGCCGCCTGCAGGATCGCGACGCCTGTGACGAGATCTTCGATGAGCTGGTCGAGCTACGGCATCAGATCGCGCTGAATGCCGACTGCTCCGACTATCGTGAATACACCTTCAAGTCGTACCACCGCTTCGACTACACGCCGGAGTCCTGCGAGCGATTCCACGAGGCCGTCGAAAGGGACGTCATGCCGCTCGTGCTGACCTTGGCTGATCAGCGTCGCTCGGCACTCGGCGTCGATTACCTGCGACCATGGGATTTCGGCGTCGACCCCCTCGGTCGGCCACCGTTACGCCCGTTCGAAGACGTCAACGAGCTCGGGCAAGGGGTGCGCCGTATCTTCGCGCGCCTCGATCCCGAGCTCGAGGCCCAGTTCGTCAGCATGCTCGAGGGCGGCGAGCTCGACCTGGAATCGCGTAAGGGCAAGGCGCCAGGAGGCTATCAGTCGTCGTTGGAGGAAGTCCGGCGCCCGTTTATCTTCATGAATGCGGCGGGGTTGCATCGCGACGTCGAGACGTTGCTACACGAATCGGGCCACGCCTTCCACGCTCTTGCCGCTCGCTACGAGCCGCTGGTGGAGTACCGCCACGCCCCGATCGAGTTTGCCGAGGTAGCCTCGATGACCATGGAGCTGTTCGGCGATGACCACCTTGACGAGTTCTACAGCGCCGCCGACGCGGCGCGTGCCAAGCGCAAGCACCTCGAAGGCATTATCGAGCTGCTCCCCTGGATCGCTCGTGTCGATGCCTTCCAGCACTGGATCTACACGAATCCGCAGCACACGCGGGAGGACCGTACGGCAGCCTGGCTACAACTGGGTGAGCGTTTCGAGGTACCGATCGAATGGACCGGGCACGAGGACCAACGCGACGCAGGCTGGCAGCGACAACTGCACATCTTCTGCTACCCGTTCTACTACATCGAATACGGCATCGCCCAACTTGGCGCATTACAGATCTGGAACACGTTCAAGCGCGATTCGGCTCGCGGCCTGTCCGACTATCGAGCTGCGCTGGCTCTTGGTGGCTCGCTTCCGCTACCGAAGTTGTTCGAGGCTGCCGGTGCGAAGCTCGCCTTTGATGAGCGCACCATCGCGCCGCTGATGGACCGAGTTGGGGAGGAACTGGCGACGTTGCCTGCCTAGCAGACCACTGTGAAAGTGTAGCGGGCCTGGCGATGGGGTCCGTTCTGGACTGGCTCAACGTTGGCGCAGGAACTCCCGTATCATCGCCAGCACTGTACCCACCGCGCCGATGTTGTAGCCCTCCGGAATCACCAGATCCGCGTATGCCCTGGAAGGCTCGACAAACTCGACGTGCATGGGCCGCACTGTCGCCCGGTACTGATCGAAGACCGACCCCACCGTGCGCTCGCGGTCGCGGATGTCGCGCTCGACGCGCCGCATGAGCCGCACGTCGGCGTCGGTGTCGACGAAGATCTTCAGGTCCATCAGCTGTCGTAACTGCGGCTCCGCCAGCACCAGCACTCCCTCGACCAGGATCACCGATCGCGGCTCGACCCGTTCGGTCTCGACGCGCCGCGTGTGGGTCGTAAAGTCATATAACGGCCTGTCTATGGCAGCACGATGCACCAGTACGTTGAGGTGCTCGACGAGCAACTCGGTCTCGAGTGAGTCGGGATGATCGTAGTTCTGCTGTTCGCGCTCTGCCGCCGGCAGGTGTCCGAGGTCGCGGTAGTAGGAGTCGTGCAGGATCAACGCGCAGTGATCCTTGCCGATCTCTTCGGCCATGGCGTTGGCGATCGTAGTCTTGCCGGAGCCGGAGCCGCCGGCGATGCCGATGATCAGCGGTTTGCCGTCGCCGGTCGACCAGCGCGGTTCGCGTTCGAGATCGAGGCGGGGCATGGTGTAGTTGCCTTGCGTTGGCGAGACGTGGCGAGCGCCGACCGCAGTGAGCGCCGAGGGTGGACACGTCGCACGACCCCGACGGAGTTTCTGACAGATTAGCGACAGCGCGGCGATCCTTATAGGTTCCTGGCGACTGTCTTTCCAGGCTATCAGCGAACACGATCACCGCAAGATAACGGAAGGTAGCGGTAGTGCAACAGCGAATACCAGCCACGTTCAAGGCTCATGAGGGCACCTATGACCTCGCCGATGACGCCGACTTCATCGAGCTGCTCTATCGCATCCTCCTGGAGCGCCCGGTCGACGATCCCGGCAGGAAGTACTACCTCGAGGAACTAAGAACAGGCCGCCTGGATCGTCGAGAATTTCGCGACGAGCTGCTCGGGTCTGACGAGTACCGTTATGGAAACAAATTCAACTACCCGTACCGTTACGCACTGGAGGACTTCATCGAGGTCTTCTCGGCCGCCGCGTTCGAGACCTATGTATCCGAGCAGCCTTTCAGCGACGTGCAGCTGATCGAGTGCGTGAACCCGCGTAAGTGGTTCGAGCCGGAATGGCGGACGATCCTGGGGGAGCTCGGGCTCGATCCGCTGCCACAACTGATGCACCGCAAGACCTTCGAGTGGGTGCAGACGCTCTACGGCATGCAGGTTCTGGGGCGGCTGCACGAGTCGACTCGATGTCTCGGAGTGGCCAGCGGGCACGAGGCCGTTCTTTACTGGTTGGCCAACCGCGTTGGCGAGATCGTCGGGACCGATCTGTTCGAGGGCGGCTGGTCAGTCCATATGGCGCGGGAAGGTGATCCCGATGTCATCGTCAACGCGTCGAAGTACGCGCCGTTCGCCTACCGTGAGGATCACCTCCACTTCATGAAGATGGACGCGCGCCAGCTCGAGTTCGACGACGATCGATTCGACGTGGTGATCTCGCTGTCGTCAATCGAGCACTTCGGGGGCAACGAGGCAGCGGCGCAATCGATGCGCGAAATGGCCCGGGTGTGTCGTCCGGGCGGGCTGGTTATCGTCGCCACCGAATTGATTCTCAACGATGTGTCGCATGCGGAGTTCTTCAGCATCGACGAGCTGCTGGTGCATCTGGTAGCGGCGTCGGGGATGAGGCTCATTCAGTTACCAGAGTTCATGCTCCCACGCTACGTTCTCCAGAACCCCTCGGCGATGCCACTCGATACGTACAGGTTCCCGCACCTGGTGCTCGACAGCGAAGGCTGCATACACACCTCGGTCATTCTGTTTTTCGAGGCGTGATGGCAGCCGGCCGGTGTCCGGCGCACCGGTGCACCGGAAGCGGCGGATAACGGGGGAACTCCGGTGCCGTGTCGGCTTTGGCGCAACGAAGGAACTCGGAGCCGCGGTCGGTGCGCAGGCGTCGCGCGTGAGCACAATCGCCGCACAGTCCTGGCTTTATTCCCGAGATCATCGCCCCTGCTCCGATCGCCCGGCGAGTAGCGCCCAGGCGAGCTTATCTGCTCCGGGACGAGATTCGAACAGTGGTCTGTCCCTATAATGGACTGTAGAGCGAGTGCTCCTGACCCCGTGGAGGCGGGCGGATGACCACCATGAGAACGTACATGTGGCGAGCGACTTTGGCGGCACTGGTGCTGGCGCTGCTGCTGCCGGCGGCTGCTGAAGGGCAAAAGAAAAAGAAGAAGAAAAAAAAGAGCGCTGGCGCGGCCGTGCAGAAGACGGTGGCTGTCGAGGTGTTGCCGCTGTTCGACCGCGGTGCGTACTCTGCGGTCGTCGATGCGGTGGATAAGGCGGCTGGTCCGGAGGTTCGTGTTAGCCCTGACGCGCTGTTCGTCGCGGGTATGAGCCAGGAGGCGATGAGCGCCTTGGGCAGCGCCAGCAGGACATACGCCGGACTCGACAAGCTCGCCAGCAACGACCCCTGGCATTACCTGGGGGGATCCGCGGCGGCGTTGGTCGCCGGGGATCTCGATCATGCGTTGAACGCCGCGGTACGTGGCGTCGAGCTAGCCAACGGTGACAAGGTGGCGCACAAGTACGCGCATTTCCAGCACGGCCGGGTATTGATGGCGCGCCAGGATTTCGCTGCATCGAGCGACGCCTTCATTCGCACGCTGCAGATCGACGGTCGGTTCGCCTATGCGCATTACTGGGCCGGATTCAGCTACAACAAAACCGGCAACCTGGTGTCGATGACCAATCACTTCGAGCGTTTCCTGGAGCTGGCACCGGAGGCTCCGGAGCGCCAACAGGTCATGGCGATCCTGGCGGCGATGCGCTGACGACGCCGGTCAGAAGATGTGGCCGATGCCGAAATGGAAGCGCCCGCCAGGGGCGTCGGGCAGATGTGAAAGGTCGCTGAGGCGCACGCCGTAGTCGAGCCGCAGCGTCAGGTATGGGGTTACCAGCCGTATCCCCAGCCCGGTCGAGAGCTTCAGTCGTCCCAGGCGTATGTCAGAGGCCGTCGCGAAGGCACTGCCTGCGTCCAGGAAGGCGACGCCGCGAATCCAGCGCCAGATCGGAAACCGCGCCTCTTGATTGAGCACCAGAACGGCGTTGCCGCCGGGGACGAAGGTGCCAAAGAAATCTGTGCCGCCAACGGTGCCATCCGGGTAGCCGCGGAGAGAGGTCGAACCACCGGCTACGAAGCGCTCGCTGCGTGGTAGCTGCGTCGATGTGGGATCGAGACTGATGCCGCTGCCGAAGCGAATCGCGCTGGCGAAGGTCAGTCGGCCAAGGCTGAAGAACGCATATTGTTTCAAGTGCAGCTTGCGGAACAGTAGCTCCGACCCGAGCCGGGCCGGCGCCCATTCGAGGCTGGCGCTCTGGAACAGTCCGCGGCTGGGTTCGAGCCGATCGTCGCGGGTATCGTGGATGATCGTCGGCACCAGACGGGCCGAGGTTACCGGCTCGAGTTGAAAGTCCTGGCCGACCAAGGTCGAACGAGCGCGCTTCAGGCTGTAGCTGTACCCGACCGTCAGCGACGACGACAGGCTGAGGCGTTGCTCCAGGGCGAACTCGGTGTTGTCGACGCGGGTGGTGAAGAAGCCCTCGGTCTCGCTGCCTGAGCGCTCGCCGATCAGCGCGGTGCGTACCGGTGCTCCGAAAAGCCCGTGGAAGCCGAGCACACCGCGAATCAGTCTGTCCTTGCCGCGATAGCGGGCCGTCACACTGAGCTCGGCGGGCAGGCCGAGCAGGGCGCTGTGGCTCACCGTGGCGGCAACGCCCGCTTGTGTCTCGCGTTGATCCTCTAGGGTTTCGTCGCTCAACAGCTGAACTCCGTAACGTATCCGCAGGCGCGGCTGCTCCTCGACCTCCACACGCAGGACGACCGGTTGGCGCCCGTTGCTGGCCGGGCCACTATGTTGGACTTCCAGCTTGATGCGCTCGAACACGCCCGTAGCATAGAGGCGCCGCCTCGCCGCCTGGAGATCGCGCAAGACAAGAGGCGAGCCGCGTCGAGCCCTGACCGCGCCGGCGACGACCGAGCGGCGCACGCGTTCGAGGCCATCGATGCGCACATCCGTGAGGATCTGCTGCGGCGCTTCGTCGATATGCATCACGACGTCGACGCGGGAAGCTTCCGCGCTAGCCTCAATGGTTGCTCTTACGGTGGTGCCGTTGTGGCCCCGTTGGAGGTAGGCCTCGAGTACGGCGTCGACAGCCATGGCCAACTCGCCGCGGTCGTAGGCATCGCCGGGCCGCGTTGCCAACACTTCGCGCAACGCCGCCTCGCCGACTGCCGCATTGCCGGCGAAGCTCACTTGGCCGAGCCGATAGCGATGCCCTTCGTCAATTTCGATGCGCATGCGTGCCTCGTCGCCGTCGATCTCGGGCCCAGAGGCCTGCACGACGGTGTCAAGCCAACCGCGCTCGACGTAGAGGTCGCGCACGGCGGACGCCAGCGCGTCCTGTTGTGTCCAATCGGTTGCCGCGAGCCCTTGCTCACGCAAGCGGCGGCGAATGGTGTCCGGGTCCAGGCCGGCGTTGCCGACTATGGCGGATTCACCTCGACGGTATCGCTCGCCTGGGTCGAAGCGCAGGAGGATCTCCTTGCGGGCTCCATCGGCGATTAGCTCGACAGCCACCGCGGGGCGCACGTGACCGCGCCCAGCCAGGTAGGCACGCACGATCTGCCGCATGTCTTCGAGAAGGAACTCGGTCAGGACGCTGTCTCCCCACGTCTCGAGCAACTCCTGACGCACGCCGTTCGGCAGGTTGCCCTCCACCGTGAGCACGGTTTCAGGGCCACGATCGATGGCGTACGTCAGGTCGATGCCGGTGAACGAGCGCGGGTCCGTGCCTGCTGGCGGCGAGCGGCGGGCTCTGATGTCGACCTCCAGATATCCCCGCCGGTGGTATAGGCGCAACAAGCGGTCGCGGTCCTCCTGCCAGCGGAGGAAGTCGAAGCGATCGCCTGAGCCGACTCGCAACTCCCGCCGCAGGACATCCGCCGTGTAGCCCGAGCTTCCTTCGAATTGCACCGAGCGTACTCGCGGAGCGGTGCGGCCGGCACTGGCGCCACGTGTGTCGCCGCCCAGCACCAACTGATGCTGGAGCTCGACTGAGCGCGTGCCGTCGTCGAATGTGCCGCCGCGCAGCGCCAGACCGAAGGGAAGGCGCAGGGTTCCGATCCAGCTGCGCTCGTCGGTGTTGGTGAGGTTTTGCGAGAACACCAGGTCGAACGTAGTCCCAATGCTCCTGGTAAGCGTGAGACGCGAGGTCAGGTCGGTATCGCGCGGAAACAATTCGCTCTGGGCTGCCGCGGCTACGCCGCCGCGCTCGAACCGCACCGACTCGAACCCCAGCTGGCGAACCGCACCGGCCAGATACTGGCCGGTGAGTAGGTCGAACGCTTGCTCCGCCAGTACCTCGCGGCCGGCGTTGCCGGCCGCCGCCACAGTGCGTCCGGTGGCCATGAGCGACAGCACGTCGCCGGAATCCAGACCGGATTCGGCGCTGGCTTCAACGATGGGGTTGAAGGCGCTGCCGGTGAGCAGAACGCTGATCTGCTCGCCACCGATCTCGGCACGCGCGGCGATGTTGAGCGTCGGTGCGACGCGGTTGGTCTCGGCGAACTCGATGATTCCTAGATCGACACTGTAGGCGTTGCCGGCGAGGCGTACGATGCCGCCCTCGCGCACCGTCATCCGGCCCAGCACGCCGGGGCGCGCGAACGTGCCGACGATCTGGAGGTCGACGGCTAGGCCGAGCTCTGCGTAGGGGGTGTCGATACGGAGGTCGTCAACCGTGCTGACGCGTATGTCGTAGCTCAGGTCGTCAAGCGGCGTGGGCGAGGCGGACGCACGCGCTTGGGTCGCGGCCGAGGCCCCCAGCAGGTCGGCCGCGAGAGCGGCGTCGGTGCGATAGCCACCCGCCAGCAGGCGTATTTCGCCAAAGGCCCGGAGGCTGCCCTGCGGCGACGCGCTGATGGTCACGTCCGCGTCGCCGAGCGCCCGACCGCCGCCGCCCTCGACCACGATCGAGCGTGCGGTGATCCGGGCGAGCCCGGTGGGGCGCATGGGATCGGCCAGGTCGAAGTCGAGAAACAGCATCGCCTCGCCACCGTTGACGATGCCGTGTAGCCCGTCGGTGTGTATCTGGGTGTCGGTGATCGTCAGCGTGCCGTTGACGTCGCTCACCACGACCTGCGGATCAGCGACAATAAAACCGACGTCCGTGAGTACGATACGTCCGTCGAAGCTGGGCCGTGTCGCCGTGCCGGTGATTTCGAGTGTGGCGTGTGCGCCCCCCTCGACTGCCCCAGCCTTGATCATCGGCACGATCCAGCCGAGCTGCAGCTGTGACTCGAGCCGCAAATCGAGCTGCTGTCGATCACCGAGCTCGATTGCGCCCGTCACAATCAAACTGACTTCGTCCCCACCCGGCCGCGTCCATATCCAGTCGACGATACGCACTACTCCGTCTTCCAGGCGCAGTCGTGTCGGTCGAAGCTGGGACACTGTGATGCCGTTGCTGCTGAGCCTCAACGAGTCCAGCTGGAGATCTGCTCGGGCGTCGGCGAGCTCCAATGTGGGCATAGCCACCTGCAGCGACAAGGTGGCCTCGCCGTCGAGCTCGGCGGTCAGCTCGGGACCCAGGAGCAACGCTAGCTCGGCGGCGCTTACGGGGCCGAGCCGAGCCCGCAATACTGCCGGCTCGGGTGCCGGCCGTTCGGTGTCTCCGACAAGCAGGGCCAGCGGGATCTCTGCATCGGCTTCCAGCTCGGCGCCTTGCCAGCGCCCTCGCAACTCTCCCAGATGCAAGCCGCGCCCGTCGACCGAGGCTTGCAGCTGTACGCCTTCGAGCGTCGTTGTGTTGTCGAGCTGTACTTCGCCGTCGACGATTCGAACTGATCCCTCGGGTTGCGGCTCCAACAGCGTACCGCCGACGTGCAGCTCGGCATCAAGATCTCCGGACAACACGACCCGTCGCGTGTCGGGCGCGCCGGTGGCGAGCGTCAGCCCCATCGTGGCCAGGTCAGAGAGCCGCGAAAGGTCTCCGCGCAACCGGCCGTGGAGACCCGGCAGGGCGGGATCGCTGCCCAGCACACCGGCAACCGATAGGTCGAGGTCGCCGACGCGCAGCGCCAAGTCCTCGATGCTCACCTCGGTCGGACTCCACATCACCCGTCCGGGAATCACGCTGCGAACCGGGAATCGTGGTAGGTCCACGTACAACGACCAAAGGTCGACCACTATGGTCGATGTCGTAAGATCGACGCCGAGAGCGACTTCGGCGCGGGCCGATTCAATGTAGGCGAGCTCCGGCCGATCACCGAGGTCGCCGGGTGCCGGCAGATCAAGCTCCCCCAGGAGGTCGATGTGCTTGCCGCCCGGGTCGATTACTCCGCTGACCTTTATCCGGTTGTTGCCGGCACTGGCAGTCAGTTCGTCGATGCGAATGCCGTGCGTGGCGGGCGACAAGCGAGCCCGCGCATCAATGGGTACGCCGCCGCCGATGCGAATGGCGTGCGCGTCGACGGTGCCCTCGATTCCCGGGAGAGGTAGTAGCCCCTGGAACGTCAGGTCCCAATCAAGCGATCCGCTGATGCCACCGCCGGCGACCAGTCGCTCGCCCAGCCGCACAGCGTCGAGGGCGGCTTCGAGATCGGTCACATGGCCACGTACTCGTCCTGCGACGTGGCCACTGGCGTACAGCTCCAGGTCGGCTTCCATGGTGCCGCCAGGGAACTGCACCGACGCATCACGCAGGGTGATCGAATCGCCGCTTGTCGCGATGTCGGCGGCCGCCGTCAACCAACCCGCAGCGCCGAAACGAAGCTGCTCGACCCGAGCGTGCCCGGAGATCCGCGGTTCGAGCAAGGTTCCGGTGACAGCGAGCTCCGCCGTTGCTTGCCCATCTGCCGTGGCAAGCGCCTCCAGGAGATCGGGTGCAACGTCGCTGAGACGACGAGCCACCGAGCCAACGTTGTCGACGGTGAGGTGTGCCGTCCCGTCGAGAGTGCGGCCCTCGACAGCACCCGTCAGCTCGGCCCCGATCCACAGCCCCGCAGCTACGTCGACGTCGATGCTGGCGCGCCACACACCGGCGGACAAGACGGCCTCCAGGCGTCCATCGAGCGGTACCGCGTCCGCGTCCGGCGAGCTCTCGTTGAAGCTCATCAGCAAGGACGCGGTGGTGTCTGCGACTGCCGGTGCCAGCCCAGGCCACTCGGCGTGCGCCTCACCGCTCAGCCGTGTGGCGGGAACGATCCAGCCGGAGCCCGGTGCTGCGGCGAGTAGCCGTACGGGATCGACATCCTCCCACCTCACTACGAAGTGGCTCACCGTGCCCGCCGCGAGGCCGATGTGCAGGTCACCGGTGAGATCGCCGCCGCCGAGTTCGGCGCGCAGCGCATCGATGCGGATCGCCTGCTGGTCGGCCTGGATGTGACCGCGCAGTCGTCGCAGCGACACCCCCCTCGATGACGCCGTCTCGATATCCAGCATCATATCTACAGTCGGCGCCGGCGCCGGGCCGCTTAGCGGCCCCGCCACCGACAGCGCGCCGCCGGCGACGTCGAGCCCGACAAGTTCGCCTAGTGTGTCCAGCAGGACTTGCGTCCGGACCTCGAGCGCCAGCTCGCGGTCGGCAAGCAACCGTTCGATGGTGCCGTCGATCTCCAGGCGGGCTGCGGCGCTGTCGAAGCGCAGCTGGTCGATGCCCAAGTTGCGCCCGTCCCAGCTAAGCTGGCCTCCGGAGAGTTCGATCTGCGCTTGGCGGTCGGCGATGCGCAGACTTGCCGCACCCAGCATCTCGAGCTGTGGCTTTATCGCATCCCCGAGATCGAGCCGGATGTCGCCGGCGTCGAATTCATAGCCCGCCGCTGCATCGTGCCACTCGATTTGCAGCTCGGAGATACGCAGTCGCTTCACCGGCACCGGCGCGGCGACACTCATTCCGCCACTCTCGAAATTACTGGTACCGTCTGCGGCCACGAAGACGGTGAGGCGTGGCCTTCTCAGCTCGATGTGCTGGAACGACAATCCGCGCCAGACGGAGCTCCACGGCAGATCGAGGGTGAGCTCGTCGGCATCGAAATACGGGCGCTCCTGGCCCGGAGTGCGCAGTTGTAGCCCGTGCAATCGAAACCATAGTGTCGGTAGCCGGTAGTCGAGCCGATCAGCATGCACGCCCCCTTCGGGGGCGATCCGTGCCAGCACGGCAGCGAGCACGCGCGCCCGCGCCCACGGCGTGTGCAGGGCGGCGATTCCGGCGACCGCCGCTAGAGCCGCCAGAGCACAGAAGACCAACAACCGGCGGCGGCGACTCGACATGCGTATCATTCTGCCAAATCCTCGTTTGCGGAGTCTGACCATGGAAACGGCCTGGATCGATACCCTCAGCGACGAAAGCGCCTCTCCGGAGCTCGCCAAGCTGTACGATCGTGCGCTCGACCCTGTCTCCGGCGAGCTCGACAACGTCCTCCGGGTGCACTCGCTGCACGCCGCTGGACTCAGCGCCCACCTCGAGCTCTATACCGCGGTGATGCGCGGTACACCCGGGCTGCGCACCGTCGAGCGCGAGATGATCGCGCTCGACGGTGTCGCAGTTGAACGGCTGCGGCTACTGAATCACCCATCACCGGCGTGGTTTACGCCGGCTGCTGCGCGACGACGAGCTCGCTGGTCGCATCGAGTCGAACTACCAGAATGCGGATCTCGGCGGCCGTCGCCTGGCTATGCTGTGCTTTACGGAGAAGCTCACGCTGCGCCCCTCAGAGATGCAACGCGCCGACGTGCTCGCCTTGCGTGCGGCTGGCTTCGGCGACCCGGACATTCTGGGCATCGTCGAGGTAGTCTCCTACTATGCCTACGTGAACCGCATCGCTGACGGTCTGGGAGTTGCACTTGAAGCCTGATCCGCCGCTGCTGACGATGGTGCCGGAATGGCGCCACGAAGATGATTCGGTGATCGCCGAGACCCGGATCTTCACGCTGCGTCGCCGACTGGGCGTGTCGCCAAGCCGGCCGGAGCAGCCTGGCGAATTCTTCTATATCGACTCCGCTGACTGGGTGAACGTGATCGCCTTGACGGCGGCGAACGAAGTGGTGGCGATCGAGCAGTTCCGGCATGGCAACGGCGAGGTCACGCTGGAGATTCCCGGCGGCATGGTCGACCCTGGCGAGGAGCCCCTGGTGGCGGGGGTGCGCGAGCTGGCCGAGGAAACCGGCTACGCTGGTCACGGGGCGCACCTGATAGGTAAGGCGACCCCGAATCCGGCGATCTTCAACAATTACTGCCATACGGTGCTGGTGCGCGACGCGGTCGCAGCACATGCGCCGACCCCAGAGCTACACGAGGAGATCGGCATCCGTTTGCTGCCGCTGGCGCAGATTCCCGAGCTCATCACCGCCGGTGTGATCCATCATGCGATGGTGGTCACCGCGTTCCACTTTCTCGCCCTCCAGGGAACCAAGTGACGCCGCTGAGCCGGCACCCGAAGCGCGTGGCGTTGAGCGTGGCGACGATCAGCGCCATGGTTCTGGCGTGCCAGCCACCCCCTGGCGACCTGCGCATTGCTTGGGCGCCGGTGGAGTCGTTCAACCGCGGGTTGCCAGACCGGATTCGTGTGTATGCTGGCGCCGATCCCAGCATCCCGTTACGCGCTTGGTACGTAAGGGTGCAGCGACACAGCGGCGGCCAGCTCGCCCGGGTATCGATCTCCACCGACGACGACGGCGTGGAGACGATTTCGGAGTTCGCGGCCCGGACATCGGCGCGTGTGGTCATTAACGCGGGATTCTTCCGCACCGACACCGAGCTACCGCAACACATCGGCCTCTTGCTGATCGATCAAGTGCTCCTACAGCGGCCGCTGACGTCGGTCATCTACGACGAGCAGCGCTACTACGTGGCACGTGCGGCGCTCGGTTTGATGCTTGACGGTTCGGCTGACGTTCTCTGGGTCACCGGACACGAAGGCTTGCTTTACGAACAATCGGAGCCACCGCAGAATGTGCCGAACGCGCCGGCGGCGGAACCGCAGGCTGATTCCTTGGTCGAGTGGCCGGTGCGCGACGCGGTAGCCGGGGGGCCGGTCCTGGTTGACGCTGGTGAGGTGCGAGTCACGAGTCATCAAGAAGTTTTCTTTGGCACCGCTAGCGAAGAGGCGCATCCGCGCTCAGCGGCGGGCGTAACCGCCGCGGGAGAGTTGATCGTCATAGTGGTCGATGGTCGCCAACGGGAGAGCCGTGGGGTAGATCTGCGGGAGCTGGCCGAGCTGATGCGCGACGTCGGCTGCGTCGAGGCGCTCAATCTCGACGGCGGTGGATCGTCGACGCTGGTCGTTGACGGCGCACTGGTAAACCGGCCGCTGGGGAGTGAGTCGCAGCGCGAGGTCATGTCGGCGCTGATGGTCATGGAACCTTGAAGGCCTGCCGGGCCGCTGAAGATGGAGGGGATCAGACAATGTCGAGGCGTTTTTGGTCGGTGGCGGTGTCGGGGTGGCTCGTGGTTGTTGCGGGGTGCTCCGCGCCTGAGCCGATCGAGGTTACTGAAGCCGATTTTGGGGCTGTGGCGCGTGGCATCCACGAGCGCGTCATCACTATCGATACTCACGACGACATCCCCGCGAGCTTTGCCACCACCGAGGTCGATCCGGGCGTTCGTGGCGATCGGCAGGTCGACCTGCCCAAGATGCGCGAGGGCGGCCTCGATGTGGCGTTCTTCGTCGTCTTCGTGGGTCAAGGCGACAACGACGCCGCCGGATACACTGGTGCCTACGAACAGGCGATGACGAAGTTCGAAGCGATCCATCGGCTGACCGAGCAGATGCACCCGGACTTGATCGAGCTGGCCACCAGCGCCGCTGATGTGGAGCGCATCGTTGGCGAGGGCAAGCTGGTGGCGGCGATCGGTATCGAGAACGGCTGGCCGGTGGGCGAGGACCTGACGAACGTCGCCAAGTTCCACGAGCTGGGTGGAGGCTATTTCGGATTGGTACACAACGGGCACAACCAGATCGCCGACTCCACCAATCCGCGCGACGGCGAGCCCGCCGAGCTGCACGGTGGCGTGAGCGACTATGGCGCCGAGGTGATCGCCGAGGTCAACCGCGTGGGCATGATGATCGACGTGTCGCACGCCTCCAAGGCAGCCATGCTCGAGGCCCTGGAGCTGTCTCAGGCGCCAGTGATCGGGTCGCACTCGGGATGCAGCGCGCTGTGCGATGTGAGCCGCAACATGGATGACGAGCAGCTGCTGGCCCTGAGGGAGAACGGTGGCGTGATTCAGATGGTTGCGCTCGGTGACTTCGTGAAGATCACGTCGGAGCGCGAGGCGGCCATCGACGAGCTGGCGCGCGAGATCGCCGGCATGGACAGCATGCGGGCGCTACGCCGTAGCCGTTTCTCCGCCCCCGAGGAGGAGCGTCCTGCGATCGAGCTGCAGCTGGCCGAGATTCAGGCGAGAGTGGTGGCGGAGGTCGATCCCGTGTATCCAGCGGCGAGCGTCGCCGACTTTGTCGATCACATCGACCACGCCGTGAACCTGATCGGTCTCGAGCATGTCGGTATCAGCTCCGACTTCGACGGCGGCGGTGGCGTGGTCGGCTGGAACGACGCCAGCGAGACCCTGAACGTGACGCTGGAGCTTGTCCAACGTGGCTATAGCGAGGACGAGATCCGCGCTCTCTGGGGCGGTAACCTGCTGCGCGTTTGGCGTGAGGTAGAGGAGGTGGCGCGGAGCATGCAGGCGTCGGGAGCTAGCTGAGGCAAGACCTCGCACCGTCGCGTTGGCCCGCTTCGCTCGATTTGCACGACTGCTGGCGGCGGCGGACACTGGTGCGCGTTGGACTCAACGTCGAGCCGCCGAATGGTGGCGGCTCCATGCTCCTGAACAGGTCGAGTCGCAGGTAGCTTGACGGCCCCGCGTCTCCGGTAACCGAGGACGAGACATGCGTGGCTACTTATTTTTGGCCCATTCGGGCGTTCGCTATCTGGTGCTGCTGGCAGCGATCGTTGCCATCGCCTATTTGCTGATGGCGGTGATGCAGCGTCGCCCATTCGGCAAGGGGTCGCGCACGCTCAGTGCGATATACACTGGCCTGCTGGATTTGCAGACGCTGCTCGGCCTGATCAACATGATGGTGGTGCCGTTCTACCCGCGGCTACTCGGCCACATCTTCCTCATGTTCGGGGCCGTCTTCGCAGCCCACGGCTTCGTGATGACCAACAAGCGCAAGTCGGAAGCCGAGCAGACTAACCTCGCCCCGCTGCTTGGCGTGGTCGTATCGGTGGGTCTCATCATCCTGGGCATCATGGCAATTGGCCGGCCGATCTTCGGCTCGTCCTGATGGAGGCGATCGACCGCCTGCGCGAGCTGCTCGGCCAGGTCGTCGACCTCAACGCTGCTCAGGCATTGCTCTCCTGGGATCAAGAGACCTACATGCCGTCCGGTGGTCTGAACGCTCGCGCGCAGCAGCTGGCCACCCTCGGGCAGCTGGCGCACGAAAGCTTCGTCGCCGACGAGGTCGGCCGGTTGCTCGAGGAGCTGGAGCCTCTGGCCACCGAGCTTGACCCCGACTCCGACCAAGCTCGGATGATCAGCGTCGTCCGTCGCGATTTCGACAAGGCTACCCGGCTTCCGGCGACCTTGGTCGCCGAGCTGGCGCGCAGCACGGCGGTGTCACAACAGGCTTGGAAGGGTGCCCGCGAGGACTCGGATTTTGCCCGACTCCGGCCACATCTGGAGCCCGTCGTAGATCTCCTGCGACGCAAGGCCGAGGCGCTGGGTTACGAGGAAACCCCCTACGATGCGCTGCTCGATGAATACGAGCCCGGGATGCGCACGGCGCGCCTGCGGGTCGTCTTTGCGGCGCTCCGCAAGGAGCTCGTGCCGATCGTTCAGGCGATCGCCGAGAACCCGGTTCCCGATGATAGCTTTCTTCATCAGGAGTTCGACGAGCAGCTGCAGTGGGAATTTGGCCTGCGCGTGGCGCGCGATTTCGGTTTCGACCTCGACCGCGGACGCCAGGACCGATCGGCGCATCCGTTCTCGACCAGCTTCTCGATCGACGACGTTCGCATAACCACCCGTGTGCAGTTGAACTTCCTGCCATCGTGCCTGTTCGGAACCCTGCACGAGGCCGGGCACGCGATGTACGAACAGGGCATCGACGCGACGCTCGAGCGCACCCTGCTCGCCGGCGGTACGTCGCTCGGGGTACACGAATCGCAATCGCGCCTATGGGAGAACCTCGTCGGGCGCTCGCGACCTTTCTGGTCCTTCTACTACGGGCTCTTGCAACGAGCGTTCCCGGCTCAGCTCGGCATAGTCTCCGTCGATCAGTTTTACCGCGGCATCAACAAGGTGGAGCCTTCGCTGATTCGGGTGGAGGCAGACGAGGTGACCTACAACCTGCACATCATGCTGCGCTTCGAGCTCGAGACGGCGCTGTTGGCTGGTGACTTGGCGGTGACCGATCTGCCGGAGGCGTGGAACGAGAAGAGCCGCGAGTACCTTGGCCTGATGCCTGCCGACGACGCCAGCGGCGTGCTGCAAGACATCCACTGGTCAGCGGGTCTGATCGGTTATTTCCCCACCTATGCGCTTGGCAATCTGATCTCCGCGCAGCTGTTCGAGCGCGCTACGCAGGAGATCGCGGGCCTGGAGGATCAGATCGCCTTGGGCAGGTTTGCCGAGCTCCTCGGCTGGTTGCGCGAGCGCATCTATCGACCGGGTCGGAAGTTCACCGCCAGCGAGCTCCTGCGGCGCGTCGCCGGCTCGGACATCGACGCCGGCGCCTGGCTCGGGTACGTGCGCGACAAGTTCGGCGGCTTGTACGATCTCTAGCACGGCCTGCTAGCAGGGTGCTGAAGAGCTCTGGTGGGTCACGTGCGTGGGTCTTGCTGGCGAGATCAAGAAAGAGCGGCGGCGCCGTGCCTTCACGGCGTGGGCTCGAGCCTGCCACCCTACACCCGACCCCACGGCTCCGATAAGGTTCGAGCCTGAACCCCTATACCAACAAGCACTGTTGTACTCGGAGGTCTGTCATGCATCGCCGCGCGCTCACGCTGTTGACCCTCATCCTCAGCCTGGGGGTGATCCTTGGTCCGACATCGAGTATGGCTCAGGAGGCGGCATCCGCAGAAGCGGAGCCTGGCCGTCTGGCTGCCGAAGACACCCTACGAATCAGCAATGTCGGCAACCCGCGCTTCTCGCCGGACGGTGAGTGGGTGCTATACACCGTGGCGGCGCGCGATATGGATGACGACGAGCTGTCGCGCTATACACACCTGTATCGCGTACGTGTGGATGGCACCGGCGGGCGGCAACTGACCCGGGGAGACAGCTCCGCCAGCTCGCCGCAGTGGTTTCCGTCGGGCGACAAGTTCGCCTTCCTTCGCGAGGTCGACGACGCCAGTCAGGTATATGCCATGCACACCGATGGTGGTGAGGCCTGGCAGGTGACAGATTCCGAGGAAGGGGCGGGCACCTACGGGATCTCTCCGGACGGCGGCAAGATCTGGTTTGTGGCGCGTAACCCCGAGACCGCCGAGCAGAAGCGGCGCGCCGAGCAGCACGACGATGCCGTCGTCGTCGATGCCGAGTTCCGCTTCAGCCACCTCTGGGTGCACGATATGGAGGCGGGTGAGTCGACGCGGCTGACGGAGGGCGACTTTACGGTTAGCGACCCGCGTTGGTCGCCTGATTCCAGCCGTATCGCCTTCGTTACGCGGCCGACGACCAAGGTGAACGACGGCTGGAACAGCGACATCCGCGTCGCCGATGTTGCCTCGGGCGAGTCTCGTGTGCTGTTCGAGAACCCCGGCCCCGACAGCTCGCCGCGCTGGTCTCCGGACGGCGACAAGATCGCCTTCACGGCCAACACCCACACCGGAACAACGGTCTGGCACAGCAAGCTCTACCTGTTGCCGGCAGATGGCGGCGGCGAACCCGAGATCTTGCTCGAGGACTTCGACTTGAACGCCGGCCCGCCGATTTGGGCTCCCAACGGCGTCGATATCTACTGGGCCACCGGTGAGCGTACCAACGTGGCGCTTTACTCGGTGCAGGTAGCTACCGACGAAGTTCTGCGGCACGGTGTGCCCTCGGGCGCCAACTTCCAGTTCCAGCTGTCGCCCGATGGCGGCCGCTGGGTATGGGTGCACTCCAACCCGACGCATCCATCGGAGCTCTACACCGCGCCGTCGAACGATCTGTCGCAGCTCACGCGTCTCACCACCCACAATGCCTGGCTGGCCGAGTCGTTCGAGCTCGCCGCCGCCCGCCCCATCACCTGGACCAACTCCGACGGTCAGGAGATCGAGGGCGTGGTGCACTTTCCGATCGGGTATCGGGAGGGGACGGCGTACCCGCTTATCGTCCACCCGCACGGTGGTCCCAGCGGCGCGGTGACGACGTCGTTCAACTCCACCAACCAGATGCTCGCCGCCAACGGCTTCCTGGTGTTCCAGCCCAACTTCCGCGGCAGCTCCAACTACGGCCAGGAGTTCCTCAACGCCAACCGTGACAACTGGGGCACACGCGACTACGACGACATCATGACCGGGGTCGACGACCTCATCGCGCGCGGCTGGGCCGATGCGGATCGGATGGTCGCCTACGGATGGAGCTACGGTGGCTACATGACCTTCTGGATGTCCACCCAGACCGATCGATTCAAGCTGATCTCACCGGGTGCCGGGCTCACCAACTTGTACTCGATGTACAGCACGACCGACATTCCGGGATACATGGGGTGGTTCTTCGGCACGCCGTGGGACGACGAGGACGCGTACCGACGCCACTCGCCCATCCGCCACGTGAAAAACGTCACTGCCAAGATGTTGATCATGCACGGCGCCGACGATGCCCGCGTGCCCCCGGGGCAGGCGGTGGAGTTCTATCAGGCGCTGCGCGATTTGGGTAAGGACGTGACGTATGTGTCGTACCCACGTCAGGGCCACGGTATCGCCGAGCCGCGACTGCAGGTGGACCGCCTGCGCCGCTACGTGTGTGCGTTCACCGACGCGGTGAGTATCGAGGCCACAACCGAGGAGTGTGACGATGGCGTCCCGGCGATAGTGGCCGACGACGAGGAGGAGAGCGCAGAAACGGCGGCGGCGTCAGGTCGCGCTCCAAACGCCAGCGAGCTCGACACCGGCGTCTATCGGGTGATTCAGTTCCACCGCTAGCAGGCCGTGGTGAAAGTGTGGTGGGTCTGGCGACAGGGACTTGCGAAGTGGAGGCAAGGAGAGAGGAGAAGGCGATGGATACCCCATCGTTGACGAGGAACGACGCAGCATACGCGCGCAACCCCCTGTCGCCCGAAGGGTTACGGCGATTTGGGGCCATTTGCAGCGTTGGCCTTCCTGGACGATGGCTAGGGCATCGCCTGTGTCAGGCCGCCTTGCATCTGGCCCCAACTCGCCGTAACCAGTCCCACCACACTTTCACCACGGCCTGCTAGGGCGCCATTCGCCGGACAGCTCGCCACCAGGGTCGGCTCTAGGGCCGACTCCGCAGTAGCTCACCCGGGCGACCTTCGTAAACCAGTCGCAGAAGCCAGCGGCCTTGCCGCTGAACTCACCGGAGATCCATACGTCTTTTGACGACGAGGGGTCGGAGATCACGCCAACGTAGTCTCCCGTGCGCTCGAATCCCCCTGCGCCTTTGTCGATCGTGCACGTACTGGAAGGCGGCGATGACGTCTCCACTTGGGGTAACCGCGATTCCCGGCACCCAAACGTAGTGGCCCTTGACTCCGAACAGGTCTTCGAAACCTACCGTAGCGCCGTCGGCGGTCGGCAACCCGCTTCATGCCGACGTCGACGCAATAGTGCATTTGCAATCTACCCAATGCGAAATAGATTGCGCGACAGTGATCGATAATGCGTTTCACTATCCGGAGATGACTTGACAACGTCCTTCGATTTGTCGTACAATCTTTAGATTGTTGCTTGAAGCAGCCCGTCCGGGCAGTCGCCGGGACGGGTTTTTCGTGTTTATGGACTCAGGCTGGCAGGGATGAGGCTGAGCCCGCAGGCGTCCCGGTAAGTCGAGCGCGCCTGCCCCGGCGCGGCCCGTGTCGGTCGGCCGATCGCTAGTTCGCAGCGAGGACGCGGTCCACTTCGACAGCTACCGCCGCAGCCAGTTCGCCGCACTCGCTGAGGGCGGATTCGATCTCGCCCCGCATCTCGGCGCCGAAGTCGGCATCGTCGATGTGCCGCAGGTTGATGCGCACGTTGTAGGCTGCCGCCTGCGCCCCTGCGTGTGCCAGCAGCGCGCCAGTGCCGGCGTCGCTGATCATCTCGGGGTCGGCCATGGTGGCGATCTCGCGGCACAGGCGAAGCGCGTCGCGACACTGTTGCACGGTGGCCAGCGGCACGCGGGTGGCGGCCTTGTAACCCTCCTGCATGGCCTCGGCGCGCTCGGCCTGTTGGGCCCCTGTGTCGCGCGGCATACGCATGGCCTCGAGCACCTTCTCGAAGGCGCTGGTGTCGGCGTCGACGCCACGCAGCAGGGCGTCCTTGACGGCCTGGCCGCGCTCGGCGATTGAGCAGAGCCGGTCGTACCGATCGCTGAACTCGCCCTTGCCGACGCTGAGGTTGGCCACCATCGCAGCGAGGCCGCCGCCCAACGCCCCCGCCAATGCAGCGACCGAGCCGCCGCCCGGCGCCGGCGTGTCGCGCGACACCTCGTCGACGAAGTCGAAGGTGGTGCGGTTCACCAGCGGGCCGTCCGTCAGAGGCATTGCCAACACCTTCTCGTCGGCCTCGAACGGCGCCACGTCGCGCAGCCCCATCGACTGGATCGCCGTCTCCATCAGGTCGGGTACCGGCGCGCCGGTCGATTTGCGCATGCGACGCAGGTAGAACAGCGCCGCCTCGCGCATCACCGCGTAGGGCACCACGCCGACGATCTCGGAGCCGGTAATGGCGATGCCGCGCTCCCGTGCCGCCTCGCGCGTCGCCTCGAGCACGTCGTGCAGCGCCGCCTCCTTGGTGTTGGTGAGATTCATGCTTACCTGGGCGCGCTTGAACTCGTCGATCACCCAGCCGATTGCCTTGACGTGGGTGAACTGCCCGTCGGTGTACACCGGGCCAGTGGGGTTGTCGGGGTCGATCCCCAGGTCTTCGTAGCGCTGGCGCAGATCACCGCCGTGCTCGTCGCGATAGTGCGTCTCAAGCTCCTCGAACGAGGCGCCGACGAAGTCGCAGGGTCCGCACGGGTAGGTGCCGTCGCCGCGGAACTTCACTACCGTGCCCTTGTAGTAGAAGGGCTCGATGTTGCCGGTGCGTTTCCAGCGTCCGCGCTCGCGCACCGTGTAGGCGATCTCGTTGGCGTAGCGTCGATCGGTGGTGTTCAAATCGACGTTGTAGGCGACCAGAAACTCGCGTGCGCCGACCGCGGTGGCTCCGGCGCCAGCGTTGAATTCGGTGGGTCCGAAGTCGGGCGTCCACTCCGGGTCGGCCAGCTTGTCTTCAAGTCCCTCGTACTCTCCCGCTCGCACCCGCGACAGGTTGCGCCGCTCCGGTCGGCTGGCGGCGTTCTCATACAGGTACACGGAAATACCGAGCTCCGTGCCTATGCGTGCGCCGACCTGCCGGGCGATCTCGGCGCAGTCCTCCATGCTGACGCCGGAAACGGGTACGAACGGCAGCACATCGGTGGCGCCGAATCGCGGATGGGCGCCCGAGTGTTGCCGCATGTCGATCAGCTCGGCGGCCCGCTGTACCGCCTGGAACGCGGCTTCGGCCACAGCCTCGGGTGCGCCGGTGAACGTGAC
Organism: Acidobacteriota bacterium; assembly: GCA_963666055.2. GTDB lineage: Bacteria > Acidobacteriota > UBA890 > UBA890 > WLXD01 > DASCOT01. The sequence goes on from CAXWPH010000002.1 coordinate 238,121, forward strand.
CACGGTGCGGTTGGTGTCGGCCCCGGGATCGACATCGATCAGGCGCACGCCGGCAACGCCCTCGATGGCGGCGGTGATCTCGCGGATCACGCCCTTATCCCGGCCTTCCGAGAAGTTGGGAACACATTCGACGATGCGGTCCATACGAAGCCTCGAGTTTCAAGGCGCTGGTTGGCGTCTTGGTTGACTCATGATGCCCATGGAGTCTCGAAGTCACAAACTCCGCGACGAATGCCGTGGCTGCAGCAACGGTGTCGATCGGAGTGCGGCTTCGAGCGCTGCCTAACTTCCGGGAGTCTGAGGCAGCGAGAACTCCAGGCTCGGCCTCATTTGCCTTGTTTCCCGGCGGCTGCATATGAAACTGGCGAAACGGCCTGATCGGCTCGATGGTCGCTTTCTCCGATGCCAAGGGGTAGGTGACGACCCTTGCGCGGTAGTCTACGCGGCGTGTATATAGGGTATAACCCTATAGTGTTCCACTCTATATATGGGATTTTCCTCGTGCGTCAGCCTGTGGATGAGCTGCTTCCCCTCACCCATGTCGTGTATCACGTCCTCCTGTCGCTCGCTCCGGAGCCCCGACACGGGTACGGCATCATCAAGAACGTCAGCGAATGCACCGGCGGGCGCCTCGAGCTCGAGGCGGGAACGCTGTACGCGGCGATTCGGCGGCTGCGTAACGATGGACTGATCGAGGAAACTCCCGCCCCGGCCGACACAGATGCGCGGCGCCGCTACTATGACCTGACCGGCCTGGGTCGCGTGGTGCTACGCGCCGAGTCGGAGCGTTTGGCGGAGCTGGTCGAGCTGGCACGCGCCGCACGAGTGCTCACGGTTCCGTCGGGGGGCGAGAACTGACGTGTGCCGAGGTGCCTACCGTCGCCTGCTGGGATTGCTACCTGCCGATTTCCGCCGGCAGTATCGCGACGAGATGTGTAGCGTCGTGGAGGAGCATTGGCGGGTCGTCCGACGGCAGGTCGGGATGCTCGGTGCGCTGCGTTTCTGGGCTCGACAAGCGTTCGCGGTGGTGGTTGCGGCGATCGAGTCGCGGCGTCGCCGCCCGCCCGCAATGGCCTACGAAGCGAGCCTCTTGCGTCTCGCGACGGTTCAAACCGGTGATGGTGGGGGCTCGATGGACGGCTTGGTGCAGGACTTGCGATATGCGATGCGCACGCTGCTGAAGCGGCCGGGCTTCGCGCTGGTCACAGCGGCGACCCTGGGCCTGGGAATCGGCGCCTCGACGACGATCTTCAGCGCGGTGCACGCGGTCCTGTTCCGAGCCCTGCCCTACGGCGACGTCGACCGCCTTGTCGCCGTCTACCACGAGGACATCCAGACCGGCGAGCGCGGCAGCGGGCTGTCGGCGGCCAACGCGCGCGACCTCATGGAGCACGCCGACTCCCTGACTGCCGTCGCCGTGGCCGACCCCTACTCCCTCGATCTGGAGGTGGAGGGCCGGGCGATGAGCCTGCGCACATGGTCGGTCTCCGAAGGCTTCTTCGAGATCGCCACGGTGACCCCCTACCTTGGCCGGACTTTTGCCGCCAACGAGTACGTTGGCGATAGCGAACCCGTGGTCTTGGTGGGCTACCGTAGCTGGCTGAATCGCTTCGGCGCCGATCGTGAGTTGGTCGGGCGAACCCTGAGGCTCGACGGCCGGCCGGTGACCGTGGTCGGCGTGTTGCCGCCGGAATTCAAGCTGCCCGACGAAGCGGAGCTGTGGATGCCGCGTGCCGCGCAGTCGCACGATGAGGCCAATCGGGCCGCCGACTACATGATGGGGATTGCCCGCCTGGCGCCAGGGAGTACGCGGGCGCAGGCCGGGGCGGAGGTCGAACGTATCGCGGCCTCGTTGTCCGAGGCCTACCCGCGCACCAACACGACAACGACGTTCCGGCTGGTGCCATTGCGCGAGGTCCTTTTTGGCGACATCCGTGCGCCGCTGCTCGTGCTCAGCGGGGCGGTCGGGTTCGTGCTGCTGATTACCTGCGCCAACGTCGCCGGTCTGATGCTGGCGCGCGGCACCGATCGTCGCCGCGAGTACGCGTTGCGTGGCGATCTCGGTGCCAGTACCGGCCGCCTGGTACGGCACATCACGATCGATAGCCTCTTCCTGGCGACCATTGGCTGCGCGCTGGGGATCGGTCTTGCCTACGCCGGTATCCAGGTGATTCGCAGCCTCGGACCAGATCATCTACCGCGCATCGACGAGATAGGTGTCGACGGGACAGTCCTCGCCTTCGCTGTGGCGGTAGCGGGTCTCAGCGCGCTCCTCTCCGGGTTGGCGCCGTCGCTGCGGTTTTCCCGCCCGGACCTCCGCGGCACCCTTACCGACGGTTCACGTGGCGCGACCCCAGGGCGCGCTGCGCTCGCACTCCGCAACGCGATCGTCGTGGCCGAGGTGGGGGCGGCGATGGTGCTGCTGGTCGGCGCCGGCTTGCTGTCGAAGAGCTTCGTCACGCTGCTCGACGAAGACCTTGGCTTCAACCCGACCAACCGGCTGGCGCTGCAGGTCTTTGCCTATGGCTACGGGGAAGACAATGGTCAAACGCGGGCGCAGTTCGTCAACCACGCCATCGACTAAATGGAAGCGATCCCGGGCGTCCGCCGCGTTGCGCTCACCAGTAGTGTGCCCGGCGCCACCGACGGCACGGTGGCCTCGATCGAAATCGACCTGTCGTTCACGATCGAGAATCACGCCGCGCCTCCCGAAGGCCACGAACCCGAGGCGAGGGTGTCGATGGTGTCGGAACGCTACTTCGAGGTAATGGAAATCGCGGTGCTCAGCGGCCGCGGCTTCACGAGCAGTGACGATGGCCGGGCGCCGCCGGTGATCGCCGTCAATGAAGCGTTTGGTCGACGCTACTTTCCCGACAGCGATCCGGTCGGCGAGAAGCTGGCAATCGGCTTCGGTCAGCGAGCGGCGCGGGAGATCGTCGGCATCGTGGCGGATGTGAGGCCGAGCGGCTACGAGTCCGAGCCGACGCCGGAAGTGTACTTCCCGCTGCGCCAGCAAGGGACCGGCTCGCTGACATTCATCATACAGACAGATATCGATGCGGCTCAGGTCACCAGCGCAGCCAACGCGGCGGTTTGGCGCGCCAACCCGTCGCAGGCAATCTGGGGAGCCGTCACGCTCGAGACGCTACTTTCCGATTGGCTCAAGGAGCGCAGCTTCAACCTCTTGTTGCTGGGGTCGTTCGCTCTCATTGCGCTGGCGCTTGCCGGCATCGGAATCTACGGGCTCATCAGCTTCTCGATCGAACAACGGGTCGGCGAGATGGGGATTCGCAGGGCCTTGGGGGGCCAGCACCGCGCCATCGTCGGCATGGTGCTGCGCGAGGCGGTCAGCCTGGCGGCACTCGGCGTCGTGCTCGGCGGGATCGGCGCCGTGCTGTTGACGCGTTTCATCCAGGGGATGCTCTTCGGTGTCGAGCCAACCGACCCGTCAACGTTCGTGATTCTCGCGGCGACGGCACTTGGCGTCTCAGCACTGGCGGCCACCCTGCCAGCCATCAGAGCGATGCGCATCGACCCGATCGTCGCTCTTCGCAACCAGTGAGGTGGTGCGGCGGAGGATCGATTGGGTCTGGCCCGCCACACTCCCACCACTAGGGCGCGGATGCAGCGTATCGCTGCTCGTACCGTGCCACGGTGACCTCGCGATCCGGCAGCGTATCCCGGATTGCCTCGGTCTCGACGGTGCGTTGCAGCCAGGCACGAAGGTCGGGCCGCTTGTCGACCAGCTCGGCCAGACTGGTGAGCTGGCGTAACCAGTCCATGCGCGCCCAGTGCGGCGCGCAATGAAACGCCAGCAACGTGTGGACGCGCCCCTCGTCGGCGTCGACTGTGATCGCCAGCTGATCGAGCTCGCGCCCGATATGGTCACGACGCTCGGGGTCGACCATCCCACCCGCCCGCATCGATTCGTAGAAGGTCTCGACGACGATCTCGTCCCATTGCTTCATCGCCAGTCGTTGGCGGGCGCGAAGCCGTGGGTCGGATGCAAGGACGCCTGTCCACCCGCGTGTCTCGGCCAGGTACTCGTTGATCACCTGCGACTCGTACAGCGTGAAGTCGTCGTCGACCAGCAGGGGCACGCGGCCGGTCGGGCTCAGAGCAAGGAACTCGGGGTCACGATTACGCAGATCGATCTCGTGCAGCTCGAAGGGGATATCGAGGTGGTCCAGCAGAGCGCGAGTACGCTGTGCGAACGGGCACACCTGAGCGCTGTAGAGCTTCAACGGGGCGCCTCCGGGTGTGCCGTGCTGAGGTTGCCGGACCGGCACCCTAGCGCTCTTCGAGCCAGGCGCGGTCGGCGTCGCTCGGAGCGCCGTCGGCCAGATACTCAGCCACGACCTGCACGAACTCCGAGTTGGTCAGATCGTCGCCGGACCCCGAGGGGCTGTAGCCGATCCAGCAGTGCGGCTTGCGCCACCCGTACTCGAACGACGCTTCGGCCGGCGGGTTGTCGACCCGGTCGAGGAAGTCTTGCAGCAGGAACACCGCTTCCTCCAGGTAGTAGGTATCCATGTCGCCGGTTGCCACGTGCAGCTTGCCGCGCAGCGACGGGCCGATCTCCGGCCATTGCTCGCGAAGGTAGCGGTGCAGGTCGAAGTTCTCACGCCAGTACTCGGCGACCTCGAGGTGGATCACGCCGCTGACCGGATCCCAGATTGGAGCCGGGTAGCCATCGTCGCCGACGGGACCGAATACTGCTTCCCAGATCGCCCACTGGCCACCCGAGCGGCTGTTGGGCCCGCGTGCAAGCTCCATGGTGTTTTCCATGCGCACAGTGGACGTGATGTTGCCGTCCGGTCGGCGCGCGTTGGGGCGCTCTATTCGATGCCATTCGTTGCCCGTGGTGTAGGCGTTGTCGTCCTCGTAAATGCCGACGATCTGGTAGTAGTTGAAGTCCACCGGATCAGGGCACCAGCCCCAGGTTCCGCCGAAGACCTCGGGGTAGAAGATCTGCGCCGCAAGAGCCTCCCAGCCACCCGTGGAGCCACCGGCGGTGACCCGTGCCCAGGTCTTAGGAATCATCCGGAACCGGCGCTCGAGGTACGGCATCAGCTCCTCGGTTATCGCTGTGCCGTAGGGGCCGACGTTGGCGGAATCGACCGAGTACGAGGTGTCGTAATAGGGGTTGGCGTCACGCAGTGTGACGGCGAACATGCGCGGGGACTCGTCGGAGTCCCAGCGTTCGGTAAAGCCCGCCGCCCGGGCGCGCGGTGCCTCGTCGCCATAGCCGAGCGGTGCGGCGCGCCCCGGAAAGTGACCCTGCACGTAGAGGGTCGGGTAGTGGGTGTCCGAGCTCGGGTCATAGCCATACGGCAGCAGCACGTTGGCGCCGATGTACATATCGCGGCCCCAGAACTTGCTCAGCACCTCGCTACGCAGCTTGACGAACTTGACGCGCTCGCTGTCGCGCGGGTTGCCCTGCTGCAGCACCTCGCCGTCGCGCAGCGGTTCGATCGGCGGAATGACCTGGTCGATCACCAGTTCGATGCTGCCGCCCGTCGCCGGGTCGATGCGCATACGGGTCGGCGTGCCGTAGGCGTTGCCGGGGGCGCGGAACGCCTGCTGTCCAGCGCCGGAATTCAGATGCATCTCGACGACGTGCCCGTCGTGGCGTTCGAACCGCGTATACACGCTCAGGAACGGCTGAACGATGTATTCGCCGGGCGGGATGGCGTCGAAGCTCGCCAGCGGATAGCCGATGACGCCGCCGTCGGACATCGTGCCCGACCCGCGCGCTCCACTGGTATCGAGTGTCACCGAGTCGTTGTCGCCGAAGCCCCGCACATCCATGCCCCAGAGCGGCACCCCGGTGACCCCCAGCTGCAGGCGTGGCTCGGTGTTGACGTCGCGCGACAGCACCAGGAACACGCGCCCGGTGACCGGCACGTCCAACCCAAGGGCGGCGATCCCGAGCGCCGCCTCGGTGGAGAGTCGTATATGTACGCGCAGCGTGTCGTTGGGCGACACCGACAGCGACAGGCCGGACCGTGCCAGGACTACGGCCACGGACACCATTGCTACAATCCAGGTCGATCGTCGCATGGGGGGATCTTACAGTGGTCGACGGTATCGTTCCCTGAGCCCCGCCGCTGATTCATCACCGCAAATACTGACCTGATGTACGGGAGAGTGATCGGCAGATGGGTACCTACGCAGAAGTGTTCTTCGATATCACCATCGACGGCGAGCCCGCTGGGCGTGTGGTCATGGAGTTGAGCGACGAGACCCCCAAGACGTCGGAGAACTTTCGCGCCTTGTGCACCGGCGAGAAGGGCTTCGGATACGAGGGGTCGGGCTTTCACCGCATCATTCCCAACTTCATGTGCCAGGCTGGCGACTTCACCAACCACGACGGCACCGGCGGTAAGTCGATCTACGGTGACCGGTTCGACGATGAGAACTTCACGCTTGCGCACACCGGCCCGGGCATCCTTTCCATGGCCAATGCCGGTCCTAACACCAATGGCTCGCAATTCTTCATTTGCACTGCGGAGACGGCATGGCTGGACGGCAAGCACTGCGTCTTCGGGCGGGTGACCGAGGGCATGGACGTGATCCGGGCCTGCGAAGCGGTCGGCAAAGGATCGGGGGCTCCGTCGGCGCCGGTGATCATTGACGCCTGCGGAGAGCTCTCGTAGACGCGACCGGGAGAATGTACGAGCGCATCGTCTGCATGACGGAGGAGACCACCGAGTCTCTGTACCTCATGCAGGAGGACTGGCGCATCGTGGGCATCTCCGGATTTACCGTGCGGCCGCCCCGCGCCCGCCGGGAGAAGCCCAAGGTCTCGGCGTTCACCAGCGCCAAGATCGACAAGATTCTCGAGCTCGCGCCCGATCTGGTGCTCGGCTTCTCCGACCTCCAGGCCGATATCGCCGCCAGCCTGATCAGGGCTGGGGTCGAGGTGCATGTGTTCAACCACCGCAGCGTCGCCGGCATCCTGCGTATGGTGCGTGTGCTTGGCGGCTTGATCGGCTGTGCCGACAAGGGCGAGGAGCTAGCGGCAGAGCTGCAGTCAGGGGTCGATGAGATCCGCCATCGGGCCTCCAGGCTAGCGGCACGGCCGCGGGTGTACTTCGAGGAGTGGGACGATCCCATGATCTCGGGAATCCGCTGGGTGTCTGAGCTCATCGGCATCGCCGGTGGCGACGAGTGCTTCCCCGAGTTGAGTCGCGAGTCGCTTGCCACCAACCGTATCGTTGTTGACCCATCGGAGGTCGTGGCGCGCGCCCCCGATGTAATCCTGGGCTCCTGGTGCGGCAAGAAGTTCCGGCCCGAACGGGTCGCCGCTCGCCACGGCTGGGACGCCCTGCCAGCGGTGCGCGGCGGGCACGTGTACGAGATCAAGTCGGCGGTGATCCTGCAGCCGGGGCCAGCGGCGCTGACCGACGGCGTGCGCCAGATACACCAGATCATCGCGAATTGGGCGGACTCGCGCTGATGTGCCGGCGTCGGCGCACCACCATCGAAGCGCCGACGCCGTCCCGATACGTCGCCCGACTCGTTGGCGCGGCCGCCCGCATCTCGGTACCCTCTGGCGCGTCGTCCCGTGCGCATCCGTGTCGTGCACGGTCCGAATCGAAGTCGACCCATGCGATGCACCCGTGCCGTCGCGACCCGGAGCTACCGATGAACCGTCGTCCTTGGCCGGCCCGCAGGCTGGTGCCGATCGTCGCCCTGTCCCTCGCCGCCGTCATCGTCGCCGCCAGCGCCCAAGCAGCATGGCCTCAGCGGTCGATCGTGTCGCCGGAGGAGTACTTCGGCTTTCAGATGGGCGCCGATCGAAAGCTAGCGCGCTGGGACAAGCTGGTGACGTACTACGAGCAGCTAGCCAGCGCCAGCCCGCGGATGTTGGCCTTGAATATCGGCCCCTCGACACTCGACAACCCGTTCCTGATCCTGTTCATCTCGGCGCCGGAGAATCTCGAGCACGACCGATTCGGTGAGCTGCAGCGGCTCAACGCCACGCTTAACGATCCTCGTGGTGCAACCGAGGCGGCCATCGAGCAGGCGATCGCCGACGGGAAGGCGATTGTTGTGCAGTCGATGGGACTGCACTCGACGGAGGTGGCTGCGAGCCAGATGGCGGCCGAGCTCGTCTACGACCTCGTCACTCGTACCGACGACGAGGTCATGCGCATTCTCGACAACACCATCTCCATCATCATTCCCTGTTTCAACCCCGACGGCGAGATCCTCGTTACCGACTGGTACAACCAGACTGTCGGGACGGAATACGAGGGCGTCTCACCGCCGAGCCTCTACCACCACTACATCGGTCACGACAACAATCGAGACGCCTTTCAGACCAATACCGTCGAGTCGGTGTACGGCGCCCAGATACTGTTTCGCGACTGGATTCCGCAGGCCTACATCGACCACCATCAGATGGGGTCCTACGGGGCGCGGATCTACGTGCCGCCCTACGCTGAGCCCATCCGGCCGGACGGCGACCCGCTGGTGTGGCGCGAGATGAGCTGGTACGGCGCGCACATTGCGTACAAGGAGGAGGCGGCCGGTGTCTCGGGCGTGGTCAACGCCGCCGTGTACTCCGGGTGGGGACATTTCGGCTTCCACTGGATCACGCCGTTCCACAACATTGCCGGCATGCTCACGGAGTCGGCGAGCGCGCGGCTGGCAACGCCGCTGTTCCTGCATCCCGACCAGCTCAACGGTGGTACCCGTGGGCTGCCGGAGTACGAGGCGCAAACGACCTTCCCGAACCCGTGGCTTGGCGGCTGGTGGCGCGTCCGCGACATCGTCGTGCAGCAGAAGATCGCCGCCCTCGCGGCGCTCGATCTCGCGGCCCGCAATCGCCAGACCGTGCTGCGCAGCGCCTACTTGAAAGCCAGCCGTCAGACGAAGCGCGGCGCCGAGGGCAAGCCCGCGGCGTTCGTGATCCCGTACGCCCAGCACGATTGGCTCACCTCGACCAAGATGATCAACAAGCTGCGCGTGCAAGGGATCGAAGTACATCGCTCGGATCGTCGATTCACCCACGAAGGCCGAGCCTACGACGCCGGGAGCTACGTGATCTCGATGGCGCAACCCAAGCGTGGCGTGATCCGCTGGCTCCTCGGCCGCACCTTCTATCCCGACAACACATACACGCGGACGCGTGACGGCGACCCCATCCGCCCCTACGACATGTCGACCGACACCATGTCGGAGTTCATGGGCGTGCGCGTGGATGCAGTCGACACGCCGGTGGAGTCCGGTTTGTCGGTTGTCACATCCGACGTCGAGCGGCGCGGCACTGCGGTGCGGGGCCGCCGTGGCTATGTAGTCGATGGCCGGCTGAACGACGCTTTCAAGGCGTTGAACCTGCTGTTTGATAACGGAATCGCCGTGCGGCGTGTCGTCCAGGACATCGCCGGCGGAGTGCACGCCGGAGACTTCGTCGTATCGGCGGATGCTGCCGACGACACCGTGAGCGAGATTGCGCAGCGCACCGGCGTGCCGTTCGCCGCCCTGGAGGTGGAAGCGGCGAGCAGCAGTTATGCGCTCGAGCGCCAGCGCATAGGGATGTACCAGCGTTACTACGGTGGCAACATGGACGAGGGCTGGACTCGACTGCTGCTCGAGATGTTCGGGTTCCCGTACACCACTCTCATGGACTCCGACGTTACCGGCGGTACCCTGCGCGACAACTACGACGTCATCATCCTGCCGGCCGACTCTCCGAGCGCCATGACCGGCGAGGACGAGGACGAGGACGAGGGCGGCTTCCGTGGACGGCGCGATGAGTGGCCAGCCGAGTATCGCAGCGGATTCGGGCAGGAGGGCGTCGACGCTCTCGAGGCGTTCGTTCAGGCCGGCGGCACGCTGCTCACCTTCGCGCAGGCGGGCGAGTTGGCGATCGAGGAATTCGATCTCCCCATCCGCAACGTCGTCGCTGAGCTGTCCTCGCGACAGTTCTGGTCACCCGGCTCGACGCTGCGTGTCGAAGTCGACCGCACCAACGCCCTCGCGTACGGCATGCCGGCGGCGGCGCTGGCGACTTTCCTGCAAGGCAACCAGGTCTATCGTGTGGTGCCGAGCAATCGGAACCATCATGTGGAGCGTATCGTGACCTTCGTCGATCGCGACATTCTGCAGAGCGGCTGGCTGCTGGGCGAGGAAGCCATCGCCAACAAGGCCGCCATGGTGTCGGTGGGTCACGGGGAGGGCAAGGTCGTGCTGATCGGCTTTCGGGCGCAGCACCGCGCCCAGACACACGGCACGTTCAAGCTCGTGTTCAACGCGCTGGTCAGCGCCCCGTCAGATTGAGCAGCAGCGGAGCACCCCCAACGAGCGCGCCGTGCCCGGCACGTGTGACGGTTTCTTTATCGTGGAGGGAGAACAGATGAACGGAAGAAAACTGATGGTCGCGATGACCGCCGTCGTCACCGTGCTCATGGGGTCGGTGACCTACGGCGCTGTCGCGCAGGAGGCCGTCCAACGATACGTCCGATATAGCTACCAAGGCTCCACCGCCTACGGCGTCGTTCGCGGTGAGGTGATCCAGCAACTCGATGGGCCGCCCTACGAATCCCGCACGGCCACTGGCGTCGAGGTTGCTCTCGCCGACGTCGCGCTGTTGGCGCCGGCCGAGCCATCCAAGGTCATCGCGGTTGGGCTGAACTACTTGAGCCACCTCGGGAGCCGGCCGCCCTCCGAGTACCCTGGCCTGTTTGCCAAGCTACCGACCTCGATCATCGGTCCCGATGCGGCGATCGAGATACCCCCGGACGCCCACAACGTGCATTACGAGGGCGAGCTTGTGGTTGTTATCGGCAAGAAGGCCCGCAACGTGTCGCCCGAAGAAGCTCGCGACTTCGTCTTCGGTGTTACCGCGGGAAACGACATCAGTGAGCGTGATTGGCAGGGCGATGACCTGCAGTGGTTCCGCGCCAAGGCGTCCGACACATTCGGACCCATCGGACCAGCGATTGTTACCGGGCTCGATTACAACGATCTGCACGTTCAGACTCGGGTCAACGGCGAGCTACGTCAGTCCGAAAGTTCCTCCGATCTGCTGTTCGGGGTCGACGAGATCGTTAGTTACGTCAGCCACTACGTGACCTTATTGCCCGGCGACCTGATCTTCACCGGGACGCCGGGGAGCACGCAGGCGATGCAGCCCGGGGACGTCGTGGAGATCGAAGTTGCCGGCGTCGGCGTTCTGCGCAACCCCGTGGTTCGCAAGGGCAGCTAGCGGGAGGTCGCTCTGAGATACGTTCGTTACAGTCATGACGATGCGATCGCGTACGGGCTTCTGCGCGGTGATGTCATCGAGGAGCTCGCCCGGCCCACCGTACGATTCGCCGGAGCCCACTGGCCGGACGGTGGCGGCGCGGGAGGCCCATCTGCTAGCCCCGTGTGAGCCGTCGAAGGTGCTGGCGGTAGGGCTCAATTATCGCAGCCACTTGGACGGACGCCCGTTGCCGGATCCGCCGGGCATCTTCATCAAGTTGCCGACGTCGATCGTCGGGCCTGGGGATCCGATCGTGCTCCCGGCCGACGCCGGCAACGTGCACTACGAAGGTGAGTTGGTGATCGTCATCGGACGCCGCGCCCATGAGGTCTCCGCCGCGGCGGCGGGCGAGTATGTCTTCGGCGTTACGGCCGGCAATGACGTGAGCGAGCGCGATTGGCAGCGCGACGATCTGCAGTGGTTCCGCGCCAAGGGTTGCGACACCTTCGGTCCAATCGGACCGCTAATTGCCACCGACCTCGATTACGGCAACCTGCATCTCCAGACGCGTGTCAACGGCGAGGTGCGCCAGGAGCAGAACACTAACGATCTGGTCTGCGGTGTCGACGACATCGTCAGCTACATCAGCAGCTACGCGACGCTGTTGCCGGGAGACGTCATCTTCACCGGAACGCCGGGAAGCACGCAGGCGCTGCAGAATGGCGATGTCGTGGAGGTCGAGATCGAAGGCATCGGCGTGTTGAGAAATACCGTCTTGCGGCCGTGATGTTGCTGGCTCGGAAGGATTGTGTCTTGGCTGTTGTGCCACCGGAGGCCACCGGATGATTTCCCGTCCACAAGCGAAGCGCAGGGTGCTACTCGGTGCCCTGCCGCTGCTGCTGATCTTGGCCGGATGGGCTTGGTCAGCGCCGTCAGGCGAGCAATCGTCGGTGGTGTACGTGCTACGTCACGCCGAGCGCGCCGATGCCGCGCAGCCCGAGCGCGACCCGCATCTCAGCGCTGCCGGTCATGCTCGCGCCGAACAGCTGGCCGATCTCCTGGTCGCGGAGCACATCGCCACCGTCTTCAGCTCTGACTATCACCGCACCCGCGAAACGGCTCGACCGCTGGCGAGTCGCCTCGGCTTGTCGGTGCAAACTTACGATCCGAGCGCCCTGGCCGAGCTCGCCGCCGAGCTCCGCGAGCTGCCCGGGCGACATGTCGTCGTCGGCCACAGCAACACGACACCGCAGCTGGTTGAGCTGCTGGGCGGCGATCCAGGCGAGCCGATCGATGATGCGGTGGAGTTCGATCGCCTCTACGTCGTTGTCCGGGACGCCGATCGAGTCACCACGGCCTGCTAGGCGCCTGCCGCCGCATCGTCCCGGGGGAGGCTCAAACGCACCAGCCGCGCGCGCCCTTTTCGCACCTCCAGCACCTCCGCGGTGGCGTTGTCGAACTCGACGATGTCCCCTGCGTCGACGACTCGAAGCAGCTTCTCGCGCAGCAACCCGGCCAGCGTATCGGCCGCGTCTGATTGCAGCTCCAGGCCGGTCCATCGATTTACCACCTGCAGGAGCGTTCCTCCCTGCACCCGGAACCGGCCGGCGCCGTCGGGCACGACGTCCGGCTCCTCGTGATCGAACTCGTCTTGCACCGGGCCGACGATCTGCTCGAGCACGTTCTCCAGCGTTACGAGGCCCGAGACGGTGCCGAACTCGTCGAGCACGAACGCCATGTGCTGACGCGTCGCCTGGAACACGCGCAACAATCGCGCGATGCGTAGCGTATCGGGCACGAACCGCGGTGGCCGCATAAGCGACTCCACGCCGGTCTCGCTGTCGGCCGGGATGCCGGGTAGGTCGCGCGTATGGAGCACCCCCACCAGCTCGTCCAGCGACCCACGGCACACCGGATAGCGGCCGTGCTTGGTGGCGCGCGCCTTGCGGATGATCTCGCCGATCGGATCGTCTACGTCGACATAGGCGATCTCGCGCCGCGGCACCATCACCTGCCGGCAGGTGATCTCGTCGAACTCGAACACCGCGTCGATCAGCCGATGCTCCGCCTTCGTAAGCTCACCGTGCGCGTGAGCGTGGCTGAGCAGCCGGCGGATCTCCTCCTCGCTGTGCAGCTCATCGTGCTCGGCGCCGCCCTCAACGCCGAGTCGCCTGAGCAGGGACGAAGTGATCGAATCCAGCACCACCAGTGCCGGATAGGTAAGAATGTAGAAAGCTCTCAGGGGCAGCGCGCACCACAGCGCCATTTGCTCGGGGCGCCGGATCGCGAAGATCTTTGGGGCCTGTTCGCCGATGACCAGGTGCAGCACGGTGATCACGCTGAACGCGATCGTGAACGCGGTCGTGTGAAGTACCGCCGACGAGGTGACCCCGACGGCGTGCAACCATGGCTCCAGGAGCCGGGCGATCGCCGGCTCACCCACCCAACCGAGCCCAAGCGATGCCATCGTGATGCCCAACTGGCACGCCGACAACGACCGGTCCATGCGCGCGAACAGCCAGTGGGTTGTTCTTGATAGCAAGCCATCGCGGCCGGCAATCTCGTTCAGCCGACCGGGCCGCATCTTCACGAGCGCGAACTCGGCCGCCACGAAGAAGCCGTTCAGGACTACTAGAATCGCTGTCAGAAAGACGAGAACGAGATCCACGCTCGGCCCACCTCCGGCGCATATCCATCGCTGCGCAATCGCAACGACGGCCACTCATCCAGAGCGTACAAGATCGCACGCCGAAGTGGTTCGACGACTACCCCACACTTCCACCACGGCCTGCTAGGGTCGCGAGGCGCTACGATCTGCGGTCGGGCTCGGCGAATTCGAAACGTTGATCGACAGGAGATGAACTTCCGTGATCCCTTCACGTACGAGATTTCTGATCATCGCGATGCTCGCCATGGTGACGCATCAGGTGGCGGTTGGTGCGTCGCAGCGAGCCGCGCCCGGTCGCTTGCGGCTCACCGAATCGGCGATTGAGGCGCTCCTCACGCGCATGGTGTTCAACCAGGAGGGGCGCTGGTACTTGAAGGAGCCGAGCGACTGCGGCCATGCCATCGTGCAGAATCACTCCGTCGAGTTGGCAGGCGGGCTGATCGGAATCCGCGCCAAGCTGTACTGGAGCGAGGCGAAACGGATCTTCGGCGAGTGCCGCGGTCCGAGCACCGACTTCGAGGTCCTTGCTATCGCCACCCCGGTTGCCGGCGGAGCCACGCTGGGCTTGCGCGACATCCAGGTGAGCGCCCCCGATGGCGGCGTCATTGCCGCTGCCGCGCTGGCGCTGCTCAAGAGCAGGATCCCGAGCTCCTACGACGTCGACGTGGCGCTGATGTTGAGCGAGGCGCTGGCGAGCTCGGAGATGACCGATTTGCTGGCGATCGCCGACTTTCAGGCGACCGACGCGCGGGTTGGCGACGGCATGCTTGATCTCGGCCTGGGATTCACCCTGACGAGCCGCTACTGAGGCGGCCAGCCCGGAGGCACTCAGAAGCCCTCGAGCCACTCCTCGGGGACGCCGTACTGGCGTGCCCGCGCCATGATGTCGGCACGTGAAACTCCCACTTCCGACAGGGTGCTCAGCAGCTCGTCGAGCATCTTTCGAGCCCCGTCCGGCGATGAAACCGGCTGCTGGAACGCCGCGATCAGACGTGGCAACATGGGTAGCAGCTGTTCGAGGCCCGCCATCTCCGTTGCTGCGTTGCCGAGCAGTCCGAGCATGGAGCCGGGGTCCGAGCCGAGGAACCGAGAGAGTGCGCCGAGCGACTCCGGTGCGATCAGGCCGGCAGCGCCCTTCGGCAGGGTCGGCTGCGACTCTGGCGCGTCATGCTCTGCGAGCCTCTCTTGGAGAGTAGGCGGAACGCGGACTCTGATCGCCCGCCCTGGGACTCTCCCGAGCGGCGCCGGGCCGACGCGGTCGTCGACCACGACTCGCTCGACCACAGAGAGCGGGATCGAATGCTCCCCGCCGTACTGAGTGAACACGACGTGCTGGCCGTCGACGTGGGCGCTCGCGGTGCGAATCACGCGTCCGTTCTTTAGATAGACGCTGTCGGCGGAGGCGTTCGAGGCGCCGGCCAACACGCCCAGCAGGAACACGACGAGCAACGGGCGCAGTCTGAGCATGGCCATGCGGTGATGTTCTCGGTGGGGCCGCGTGAGTGCAAGGTAGCGCGCGCCGTTGACCGCGATTGGCGGCTTGCGTCCGAAGATTCAGGGGTTGTTCCCGTCGGCTTGTCGCCGTGTCGGCTTGTCCTCCAGAACGATTACCGGGACCATAACGTCATGTCCGAGCATCGGGTTCACGTCGCGCAGCTGAATATCGCCTGCATGCGAGCGCCCCTCGACGATCCGCTCATGAAAGAGTTTGTCGATCGACTCGAGCCGATCAACGTGATCGCCGACCAGACGCCCGGTTTCGTCTGGCGGCTGCAGGGCGAGGAGGACAACGCCACCGCGATCCGCGTTTTCGAGGACGATCGATTGCTCATCAACATGTCCGTATGGACGTCGATCGAGTCATTGCGCGACTACGTCTATCGCGGTGCCCACACCGAGCCGCTGAAGCGGCGTCAGGAATGGTTCGAGACCATGGATGGACCCACCAGCGTGCTGTGGTGGGTGCCCGCGGGGCATGTTCCGACCGCCGCGGAGGCGCGCGAGACGCTCGATCGCCTGCGTCGCGACGGCCCGACAGCGACGGCGTTCACCTTCAAGGACTCGTTCGCGCCGCCCGAGACGACACTGACGGGGCGCCCGATTGGTCTGGTTGGGTGTCGGTGAGCTAAGGTCTGCCTGTCTTGCATCAGCTCCCAATCGAAGGGTCGTTCATGCCTCGACGCATACCCCTGCTGATTGCGTTGTGCCTGGTGGCGTCGCCCTCGCTGGCCCAGGAGCCCACGGCGGCGTCCGAGGTGCACGCCGACCTTGCCCGAGGACGCACGCTCTACGTCACCTACTGCGCCCGCTGCCACGGGATGACCGGCGGTGGGGGAGAGGGCCCGAGCCTGGCCCGGCGCGAGCTGCCCCGGGCGCCGGATGACGAGGCGCTGATCGCCCTCATAAGAGACGGGATCCCGGGCACGGCGATGTCGCCCACCTGGTGGCTGGGCGATCGTGAGTACGAGCCCCTGACGGGGTACGTGCGGTCGCTGGCCCCGGCCACGGCGGCGGTCGACGATAGCGAGCGCGGCGATCCCGTGCGCGGTCAGCAGTTGTTCGCAGGCAGCGGCGGGTGTGCGAGCTGCCACACCGTCGGCGGCTTCGGTACGAACCATGGTCCTGATCTCACCACCGTCGGCTCTCGCCGTGGCACCGCGTTCATCCGCGAGGCCATCCTCGACCCCGAGGCGGCGCTACCGCGCGGCCTCACCGAGGTCGGCCGCAACTTCATCGACTACCTCGTGGTTCGGGTGGTCGACCGTGACGGTCGCGAGGTGGTGGGGACGCGGCTGAACGAGGACTCCTACACCATTCAGGTTCGCGATCTGCTCGGGCAGCTGCACTCGTTCTACAAGCCGCACCTTCAGACGCTCGAGAAGCAGTTCGATCAGAGCCTCATGCAAAGCTATCGCGAACAGTTCTCCGATACGGAGATCGACGACCTTGTCGCTTATCTGACCACGCTGGGAGGTGCAGGATGAGCCTGTGGCGCGTGTCTCGAGGCGATCCGGTGGTGCACGTCAGACGAGCAGCCCTGCTTGTCGCCGCCGCGCAGCTGCTGACGGTCGGTCTGCTGTCAGCCCAGCAGGTACCCTACGAGCGGCTCGAGCGTGCCGCAGAGGAGCCCCACAACTGGCTCACCTATTCGGGAACCTACAAATCCGAGCGCTTCTCTCGGTTGAACGAGATCACGCCCGCCAACGTGACCGGCCTGAGCGTCGTTTGGGTCTATCAGACCAGCCCCGGGTTGGTGGAAACGACGCCGCTAGTGGCAGACGGAGTCATGTACCTGACCGAGCCACCGAGTACGGTCACGGCGCTCGACGTGCGCACCGGTCGGCGCATCTGGCGCTGGAGGGCGTCCGTCCCGGCGGAGGTCAAGCACATCGGCTTTCCGGCGGTGAACCGCGGGGTGGCGATCCTCGACGAGACCGTGTACGTGGGCACGCTCGATGGTCGAACGGTGGCCCTCGACGCGGCCTCCGGGGTTGAGCGCTGGAGCGCCCAGGTTGCCGACAACGACCTCGGTTTCTCGGTCACGGCGGCACCGCTGGCGATCGACGGCAAGGTGATCATCGGCGTGAGCGGCGCCGAGGCCGGCATCCGCGGCTTTATCGACGCCTACTCCACCGAGGACGGCTCGTTGCTGTGGCGCACCCATACAGTGCCGGCGGCGGGAGAAGCGGGGAGTGAGACCTGGGGCGGCGACAGCTGGATGACCGGTGGTGGCTCCACCTGGCTGACGGGCTCCTACGACCCCGAGCTGAACCTGCTGTACTGGGGGATCGGCAACCCGGCACCCGACTGGAACGGCGACGACCGGCCCGGCGACAATCTCTACACCTGCTCGTTGCTGGCGCTCGACGCCGACACCGGCGAGATTCGCTGGCACTTCCAGTTCACCCCACACGACACGCACGACTGGGATTCCAACGAGATCCCGGTGCTCGTCGATCTGGAGTGGGGCGGAGAGATGCGGAAGGTGGTGACGATGGCTAACCGCAACGCCTTCTACTACGTGCTCGACCGCGAGACCGGCGAGTTTCTTCACGGCAGCGAGTACTCCAAGCAGACCTGGGCCGAGGGGCTCGACGATGCCGGCCGTCCGATCGTCATTCCCAATACCGAGCCGACCGAGGAAGGCACCCTCGTATGGCCCAGCCTGCAGGGCGCAACCAACTGGTTCAGCCCCAGCTACAGTCCGCTCACCGAGCTCTTCTACGTGGCCGTGCGGCATATGGGTGCCGTCTACTACAAGGGCGAGGCCGAGTACGAGCCCGGCATGCCGTTCATGGGCGGCGGCGAGCAGGCGCTCAGTGGCGACGATGCTGGTGGCTTCGTCAGGGCGCTCGACGTGCGTACCGGGGGTTTGCGCTGGGAGTTCCCACTGCTGACGCCTCCCTGGGCGGGCGTGATGGCGACTGCCGGCGGGCTGGTGTTTGGCGGCTCCGAGGAGGGCAACTTCTTTGCTCTCGATGCCAGCACCGGCAAGACGTTATGGGATTTCCAGGCCGGGGCGGCGGTGCGGTCCAACCCGATGGCCTTCGAGGTCGACGGCAAGCAACGAATCGCCATGTCGGCGGGTGACGCTGTCTTCGTGTTCGGACTCCGTGACTGACTTCGCCGACTACTACGGCGCCGGCTACGCGGAGTTCGCCTCCGATCTCTACGCCGCTATTCGCGCCGAGGCGTTCGACGAGGACATCGGCCAGCACAGCTGGCTCACCGCGGCGGAGCAGGACGTGTTCATCGGGTGGCTCGCGGTCGGCGCGAGCTCGCTGCTGCTCGACGTCGCCTGCGGTTCGGGCGGACCAACCTTGCGAATCGCCCGCCGAAGCGGTTGCCGTGTGCATGGAATTGACATCGAAGAGGCTGCGGTGCGGGCGGCGAATCGACAGGCGGAGGGCGCCGGCCTGGCTGCGCGCGCCCGCTTCGATACCCAAGATGCGAGCCAACAGCTGCCGTTCGCGGACGAGGCGTTCGACGCGCTGATCTGCATCGACGCGGTCACCCACCTGCCCGATCGGGCCCGTGTTTTCTGCGATTGGGCGCGCGTTCTGCGTCCCGGAGGGCGCCTTGTCTTCACCGACGCCGTCACCGTCAGCGGTGTGCTCAGCGCCGAGGAAATACGGGTCCGCGCATCCATTGGCAGCCTGTTCTTTGCTCCTCCCGGGCTCGACGGAGACCTGCTCGACGCGGCCGGGTTCAAGGTCGATCGTGTCGAGGACCGTACGGAGAACATGGCGAGCACAGCGGCACGGCGACACGCGGCGCGCGCCACCCACGAGGCGGACCTGCGACAGATCGAGGGTGGCGCGACGTTCGAAGGCCAGCAGGAGTTTCTCGCCATGGCGGCAAAGCTGGCTACCGAGCGACGGCTGTCACGGTTCGCGTTTCGCTGCCTGCGTCGGCGGTCCGATAGCTGATTGCAGTCCACCGAGCGCTGCGGCCTGC
Source organism: Acidobacteriota bacterium (assembly GCA_963666055.2). Lineage (GTDB taxonomy): Bacteria > Acidobacteriota > UBA890 > UBA890 > WLXD01 > DASCOT01. The sequence continues at coordinate 257,443 of CAXWPH010000002.1, forward strand.
TAGGCGCCAGGTTTACTGAAAGAACTGCAAGCCGTGCCACACCGATGCCAGGATGGCGATGGCGTTCAGCCCCAAGCAAACGAACGCGGCGACGAAGTGGCCGGCATGCTCGTCGCTGCGCGGATCGAGCAGCCGCGCCGCCAGGTAGCCGCCGCCAAACCCGCCCAGGTGCGCCCAGTTGTCGATGAATGGCACGATCAGGCCGATAACCACGAAGATGCCGACCCAGCGCCATACCTGCTGGCCGATGCTGCTGGGACCGCCGAGCCGGCTGTATACGACGAGGGCTCCGAAGAGGCCGAACAGCGGTGCCGATGCGCCGATCGTGAAGCCGGCGCCCGCCAGCGGGCCGAGGAACGGGAACAGTCCCATGATCGAGGTGGCTGCGAAGCCGGCGGCGGCCGACGCGCTGTAGATGATCACCAGTCGACCGACACCGTAGAACTCGCTGACCGCCGGCATGAGCTGCCGCAGCCACATCATGTTCATGACGATGTGGAGCAGCCCGCCGTGCAGCCACGCCGCGCTCAAGACAGTCCACCAGCGGCCGTAGACGAAGACCGGCACCGCACCGCTGGCGCCAAACAGGAAAAGCGGCCGCTGGCCGGGCGACAGCATCGACAGCAGGCCACCCCGACCGATAGATGACGGGTCGCCCAGCAGCGTGATGACGAACAGCGCGGCGCAAACGAAGAGCACGATCTCGGTGAACCCGAGGCCGCGACCGAGCTTGTTGAGCAGCGGTGCGAACCCCCACAAGCCGGGGTTGAAGCGGCCGCACCGGAAGCAGCGATCGTCGCGCACCCCGACCAAGCTGCCGCAGCTGGGGCAGACGACGGAGCCGCTAGTCGGTCGGTTGAACAATCGTGGGTGTCCTAGTTGGGCGCTGGCGATCGCCCCAGGAGGGGGCGGCGCTTGCAGGGGAGCGGCGCTCGGGGAGGAATGTCGGTGGGCGGAAGTCGCCACTGTGCCAAGAGTGGCGCCAATAACCAAGCCGGGGCCGCGGCTGCCATCGAGAGCACGCGATGATGTCGACAGACCGGTGTTGTCCAGCGAAACCGGTCGCCTGGCCCTTCAGGGGTCCCCGACAACGAGCCCGTCTGCCATCGTTGATCGGAACCAGAACACGCTGACTCACGCCGCTGCACGAAGCGTCTGCAGCGGTGGCCGCCATCCGAGTCTGATGGTGCTCGCCGGGCTAGACCCGGTAAGCTTTGATCGATAGTTGCGCTCTGTCCGACGCAGTGCTGAAGCAGCCAGTCGCGCTGCGGCGAGCACCACCATTTTTCCACCACCACTCAGCCCCGCGCGCGCATCCGTGCCACCTCGGCCTCGGCAGCGATGTAGCCGAACGCGGCCCAGCTGGTACCGTCGAGAATGCGCTCGAAGATCTCGAGAGCGCGTGCCTCGTCACGGTTGTAGAGGTACCAGTTGCCCACGCCGTATCCCTGCGTGGCGATGTTCAAGGCGACATCCGGATCGTCGACAGCCCGCAGGTCGAGTAGGTCATCGGGTTCCACCTCGCCCTTGTACATGAGCAGGCGCCGGTGGTACGCGTCGTTTTCCACCACATCCAGGTTGGCCGTGATCGGGGCGAGCAACTCGATGGCCTCGTCGTCGCGTCCGAGCCGACGCAAGCTCATGTACATCCAGTCGCTGGTGGCAACGAGCAGATCGGGGTTGTTCGAGACCTGCATGCAGCTCCGGTAGGCGTCCAGCGCTGCCTCGAAATCGCCACGCAGATAGTGCGCCAGCGCCAGGTGATACCAGATGTTGAACTTGTCGGTCGACAGCGGCGTGTTGAGACGGTTGGGGATGCCGTCCGGCTCGATGGCGTCGGCGAAGCCCGATGCGAGCCGCGCGGCCACCTCGAGGTCGGCGATGGCGTCGTCGAATCGCCGTAGCGAGATGAATCGGTGGCCTCGGTGGCGGCGCAGACGGTACGAGTCGGGATACATCTGCAGCCCGTCGCTATAGATCGCCACCGCGTCGCCGAAGCGACCGGCGTACGCGACGCGCCTGCCGAGCCAGATGAGCGTGCCCTCATCGGGGTTGACCTCGTGTGCAGCGCGCGCACTCTCGATGTTGGCATCGAGCTCCGCAAGGCGTTCGGCTGTGGGTACGGGCGGATACAACGGCGTGCCAAGCAGCGATGTGGCCTCGGGTGCGGCGGTCGTTGTAGCGTCCGCGATCGGGTCTCCAGCGCGCCTACCGTCGTCGGCTGGTGAGCCGCCGCAGGCAGCAAGCGACAGAGCGAGCAAGCAGGTGAACGATCGCATCGTCGGTTCCTCGAGCTCAGGGGGGGTCGTGTTGCACAATGACCCTAACGGTCGGGACGCAGCGAAACCAGCGTTGCGCCCCAGCTCGATGCGTCGCCGGCGAGGCGGTAGGAGGTCACATCGTCGCGACGTTCTAGGGCGGCGTGGACGATGCGTCGCAGTGTGCCGGTGCCCTTGCCGTGAATAATGCGGATCTCGGTGATGCCGTGTTCGCGGCAGGCGTCGAGGTAATCGTCGACCAGCTCCTTGGCGTCGCGTGGGTGGAATGTGTGCAAGTCGAGAACACCGTCGATCGGCAGCTCGATGGCATCATCGTCGGTCAACTCGGCCCCCAGGTCAGGGACGTAAACGACGGTATGAATCGAAGTGGTGCACGGCGGTTCCACCGAAGCCCGGGATGCCGCTGAGTGCTTCGCGCAAGGCATCTAGCTCGCGCTCCATCGCGGCCGCGCCTTCTTCGCAGAACGTCAGCTTGTCGAGCTCGTCGGCGGCGGTTTGTACGCCGATCATAACCGGCCTCTTGGCCGCCGCACCGGCGACGAGCTCGCCGACCGTGTGGCGCAGGATCCCATCGCTGCCGACGGCGTGATCGCGATACGCCATCACGACGATTCCGTCGACACGCTCGATGACCTGCTCCAAGAGCGATCGCCCATCCAGTCGGTAGGTGTCGTGATCGAACCAGAATGGAATTGCAGCCCAGACAGGCAGTCCTCCGGCGTCGTCGGTGGGCACGTTCACCAGCAGACGGCTGAAGTTGTGGGCGCGCGCGAAGCGTGCCAGACCCGGTTCGGGGCGACTCCATACCCATAGGGCGTGAGGTGCCTGCTGGTCGCCCATCCCGGGTGGTGATCCCAGCAAGAGAACGATCATCAGGTTGCAGGTGACCAGCAGGTGGGGACGACGCACGAATGGCTCCGACGAGTCTCGTTGACGATCGATACCTGCGGTACGCTAGCACCCTCTGCACACACGCTGATGTCGAAGGAACCACGGGTGGCCTCGTCTGGCGGCAGCTGTCGGGCCGTTGGGACCCGCCCTGGACGGGGCCGGACCGAGACTGACAGAGAGGAACGCCGAATGCACTCGAACGAACTGGAAACTGTGGCCGTCGACCGCGGCTACGGCAGTCAGAGCATGGTCGAGTCGCTGCGCCGCGTTGCGGTCCGGACACCCGGCGAGGCGTTCGCTCATGCCGACCCGTCGACCTGGCACTACAGCTCATCGCCCGACCTCGCTGCGGCACGTGCGGAGCACGCGACTCTGGTGGAGATTCTGCGCCACTATGGCGCCGAGGTGATCGAACACGAAAAATCCGCCGATGGCCTCGCCGACGCCATCTTCGTACACGACCCGCTGTTGGTGACCGACCACGGGACAGTCGTTCTGCGCATGGGGAAGGAACTGCGGCGCGGCGAGGAGGAACTGCTGGCCGCCACGCTCGAGGACGCCGGCGTGCCCATCCTCGCCCGCCTGTCTGGCAACGCCACGGCAGAAGGCGGCGATCTTGTTTGGCTCGATCACGACACGCTAGCCGTAGGCCAGGGGTTCCGCACTAACGCAGAGGGCCTCGCCCAGCTCGAATCTATCCTCGCGCCGATCGGCGTGGCATGCGTCCCGGTACCGCTGCCGTTCCACAGCGGCACCGCAGCGTGTCTGCACCTGATGTCGATCATCAGCATGCTCGACGACGATCTCGCGGTGGTCTATGAGCCGTTGCTTCCGGTTCCGTTCTGGCGTCTCCTCCAGGATCGGGGCATCGAGATCGTGCCCGTGCCGGACGAAGAGTTCCCCACCCAGGGGCCCAACGTATTGGCGCTTGCCCCGCGGCGTTGCGTGATGCTCGAGAACAACACGCAGACGCGGGCGCGTCTCGAGGTGGCCGGATGCGAGGTGCTTACGTATCGTGGGCGTGAGCTCTCGCTCAAGGCAGAGGGTGGCGCGACCTGCCTGACTCGGCCAGTGTTGCGCTCTGCCTCGTGAACCCAGTACTCACGTCGTTGGAGCAGCAGGCGCTCGAGGCGTTCGACCTCGATGGCATGGTCGATCTGCTCGATCGTCTGGTGCGGGTCCGTAGCGTCGGCGGCAAGGAGTCGCCGGCGCAGCAGCTTGCCGCCGACTTCATGGCGGCGTCCGGGTTGGATGTCGACACCTGGTCGATTGATCTCGACGCGCTACGCCGTCATCCTTACTTCTGCGAGGAGATTCAGCGTGATTGTGCCCTCGGTGTGGTCGGGCGGCTGGGATCCGACGACGGACCGACGTTACTGTTCAATGGCCATGTCGATGTCGTCGGCGCGGGTGACGAATCCGACTGGAGCTCGCCGCCCTGGCAGGTGACCGTGCGTGACGGCGCGGTCTACGGTCGCGGGGCAGTAGACATGAAGGGCGGTGTATGTGCCGCGATGTGCGCCGCCAAGGCTCTGGTGGACGCGGGTGTGCGTTTGCGGGGACGCCTGCTGGTCGCAACGGTCGTGGGTGAGGAGGACGGCGGTACCGGAACGTTAGCTGCGATCGAACGTGGTCACGTCGCCGACGCCGCGGTCATCATGGAGCCCACCCGCATGCGGATCGCGACGACCCACGCCGGCGCGCTGAATTTCCGCATCCGTCTCAAGGGGCTCTCGGCGCACGCCTGCATGCGCGCTGAAGGAGTCAGTGCCGTGGACAAGCTGCCGCCGCTGTTATCCGCGCTCGCCGCGCTGGAGCAGCGCCGCACCGAGCGCTACGACAATCCATTGTTTGCCGCATACGGAATCCCTTTTCCGCTCTCCGTTGGTCGTGTGCAAGCCGGTGACTGGCCATCGTCAGTCCCGGATTGGCTGGAGGTTGAGGGGCGGTACGGTGTCGCCCCGGGCGAAAGCCTGGAGTCAGCGCGAGCGGAGTTTGAAGAAACCCTCGCGTCGCTCGGCGAGCAAGATCCGTGGCTTGCCGAGAACCCGCCCGCACTGGAATGGTGGGGAGGGCAGTTCGAGCCCGCCGAGGTCGATCCTCAGGCGCCGATCGTCGGCGCGGTCGCCGACGCCTATCGAGCCGTCAGCCAGCGCGACGCGGTGCTCGAAGGTATGACCTACGGCGCCGACATGCGGCTCCTGGTCAACGTTGCCGGCATTCCCACGGTGATGTTCGGAGCGGGCGATGTTCGCCAGGCGCACCGGCCCGACGAGTGTGTGCCGTTGGACGAGTTGAAGGAGTTAGCGCAGACGCTGTGTCTCACTGCGATGCGCTTCTGCGGCGTCGAGGGGTGACCGGCTTCGAGGATCCTTGGAAGGCCTTCCGACTAGTGGCCTGCAACGATCATCTGTTGCAGGCCACTAGTTGTTGAGCAGGCGCACCATGGTCAGCGCGTCCTCGCGCGGATTCGGGTAGTAACCGCGGCGCACGCCGGCGCGGCGGAACCCGAGACGCTCGTAGAGGCGCTGGGCAGCATTGTTCGACATCCGTACATCAAGGCGACAGCTGTTGGCGCCGCGATTCTCAGCCCAGCGGAGCGCTGCCTCGATGAGATCCTGGCCGAACCCGAGGCGCCGATGGTCGGAGGCCACGGCGACGTTGGCGATCAGCGCGTTCTGGCGATCAGGACAGGTGATCAGGTAGCCGGCAACACCGCCGGCGTATGCGACCAGACAGAGCAGCTCAGGTGCTGTCAACGCCAGCTCGAATGCCGAGCGCGGCCACGGGGCGGCGAAGCTGTCGTTCTCGATGACGAGAATGGCATCGATGTCGGCGTCGCACATGCGTCGCAGCTCGGTGTGTTGCCCAGCGGCGGTGGGCGCGGTACCGGCCCCTCTGCAGACCAGCGCGGGCATCAGCTCGCCGCGTACTTGATGATCATCAGCGTGAGGTCGTCGTGCTGCGGGGCGCCGGTGCTGAAAGCCGAGACGGCGTCGAACACCGCCTTACCCATGACGGCCGCGTTCTGGTGGCGCTCCGCCACTACCACCGAAGCGAGGGCCTCCTCTCCGTACTCTTCCTCAGCCGGGTTGTTGGCCTCGGTAATGCCGTCCGAGAACACCACCACCACATCATCGTCGTTCAGCTGCACGGTCTGCACCTCGTAATCACGGTCGGCGAACAGTCCCAAGGGCATGCCGCCGCCGATCAGACGCTTGGGCTCTGCGTCGCCGCGTACTAGCAGGGCGGGGTTGTGCCCGGCGTTGACGAACTGCAGCTGTCCATCGGGTCGCAGCAGCCCCACGAAGAATGTCGCATAGCGCTCGGGTGAAGTGCGTTCTACCAGGAAGTTATTCACGTGGCTGCAGACGAACGCCAGGTCTTCCGAGGTCTGGGTGGCCGCCAAGAATGCCGCTTGTAGCGTGGCCATCAACATGGCGGCCGGGATGCCCTTGCCCGAGACGTCACCGACAGCGAACCCGAGCGTGCCCCACTGCGTTTCGAAGAACTCGTAGTAGTCGCCACCGACGCCGCGCGAAGGAACGTTGAGGGCGTGGACCTCGTACCAGTCCGACTCCGGGAAGTCCGATAGCAGCAAGCTTCGCTGAATACGGTTGGCGACGCGCAGCTCGTCCTCCATGCGCCGCTTCTCGAGCGCTTCCTCGTAGAGGCGGGCGTTGTCGATGGCGATCGCCGCATGGCTCGCGAACGACTCGAGCATCGAAAGATCCTGATCGCCGAAGTTGCGTGTCGACGACCGTCGATCGACGTAAAGGACGCCGAGGATTCGCGGCGACGAATCACCGCCATCGCTGCTCTGCAGATCCCCCAGGTCGGAGTCCTCGACGCGGGAGAAATGCGAAAGTCGCAGCGGTACGCACATGACAGTCCGTAAATGCAGCCCGACGATGCTCTGCTGGGCGCTGAAGTGCTCGTCCTCGGTGACGTCGGTGAGAATCTGTGCTTCGCCAGTGCCGAAGACGGCCCGCACCACGCTCTGGCTGTATTGGGTGGCCAGGGCGTCGCTGGCGAGGTTGCGCTGGGCGGCGATCTCGAGCGCGTCGGCCTCGCTTCCCATCAGCATCATGCAGCGCTCGCCCTCGGTGAGGGCGATCACTGCGTCCATGACCTTCTCGAGCACGTCGTTCAGGCGCAACGACGAGTTCAGCGCTTTGCTTATCTCGAGTAGAGCCTCCAGGTTTCGGGTGCTGTTCCGTTGCTCCCTGGCGGCGCTGGCGGCGCTGCCGCCGTCCAGCGTCGTCGACTTACCGGTGCTGGCGATCATCGTCGTGAACTCGCCTCCCGAGCGGAAGGTGAGCAAATGGTTTGTCGCACCACCCAGGCGAATCCGATCGTTCGGCCCAAGCACATGACGCTGGATGCGCTTTTGGTTCACGAACGTGCCGTGAGTGCTGCCGAGGTCTTCGATGACGAACTCGGCGGCGTCGTACAGAATGCGGGCGTGGTCACGCGACACCGTCGGGTCGAGCACCTGTACCTCATTGGTGCTCCGGCGACCTAGAGTGAGCGGCAGGTTCTCCAGCGCCACCCTGGTCATATCGCCGTCCGGATCACGGAACATCAGGTACGGCTGGGCGGACAGATCCTCAGACATCGTTGCTCGTGTGGTTTGCCGGAGCGGGGCGAGCCAGCGGCACCGACGAACGCGTCTCGGTCGCCGACTCGAGAAGGGGCGAGGCCGTACGATCAACTGATCAGACCGCGAAAGGCATTCTACTTCGCGTTTGCTGATGGCGTCACGATAAGCGCTGCCGACGGCGCGGTTGTGGCCATCTCGATCCGATGGCATTGTCAAACAAAGTACTCGTCGGAACGAATTCAAGGCGCTGCGCATGGAATCTCTGCAGGCTCGGGCAGAACAACACCTGCGGGTGATTCGTGCGGCCATGGAGCGTGCCACATCGTTCACCGCGCTACCCGGCTGGGGCGGCGTGATCATGGGAGCGGTTGGCTTGATAGGGGCGCTGGCGGCCGCGCCGATGACAGATCCGCGGCAGTGGGTGCTGGTTTGGCTCTTCGCAGCGGGCGTTGCCGTCCCCGTCGGGGCGTTCACCATGTGGCGGAAGGCGAGCAGAGCCGGCGTCGACCTGTACTCTGGCACCGCGCGTATGTTCGTTGGCTGCCTGGCAACCCCCATCGCGGCCGGCGCCATCCTCACAGCGGCGCTCATCGAGCGGCAGGCGTACGCGGTGCTGCCAGCCGTGTGGCTGACTTTGTACGGCACCGCAGCGGTTGTCGGCGGCGTGTTCTCGGTGCGCCTTGTGCCGCTGATGGGGGTGGCATTCATGGTGCTCGGTGGGTTCGCCGCCTTTGCGCCGCTGGTGGTTGGCAACGCGCTCATGGGTGTCGGGTTCGGCTTGCTCCATGGGGTGGTTGGGCTGGTCATCGTTCGCCGCTTTGGCGGCTGACGCACGAGAGGCGATATGAAGGTGAAACGACAGCGTGATCGTTCTAGTGGAGCCCGGTCTCCGGTTTCGCCTCGGCTGATCGAGGGTGGCATCGATGCTGCCGTGCCCCTCGACCGGACGATTCATCAGCCCGTGCGCCTGGCGATCATCAGCTCGTTGGCGGTGAACGACGCGCTGAGCTTCAACGAGCTCAAGCAGCTGCTCGAGTTGACAGATGGCAACCTGAGCGTGCACGCGCGCAAGCTCGAGGACGCCGGGTACGTTGCTTGCGACAAGAAGTTCGTCGGGCGTATGCCACGTACGCAGTACCGACTGACCGGCTCGGGGCGCCACGCGCTCGAGCGCTATCTGGAGCACATGGAGGCGCTTATCGCTGCCGTGCGGCAGTCGTAGCAGGCCGTGGTGAAAGTGTGGTGGGTCTGGCGACAGGGTCTTGCGAGGTGGAGGCAAGGAGAGAGAGGAGGCGATGGTTACCCCATCGTTGAGGAGGAACGACGCAGCATGCGCGCGCAACCCCCTGTCGCCCAAAGGGTTACGGCGATTTGGGGCCATCTGCAGCGTTGGCCTTCCTCGACGATGGCCGGGGCATCGCCTGTGTCAGGCCGCCTTGCATCTGGCCCCAACTCGCCGTAACCAGACCCACCACACTTTCACCACGGCCTGCTAGCAGGCCCACCTCACTTCCACCCCGGCCTGCCAGACGCAAGGAGTCGCCGACGCTGCGTGGCATAGTTGAAGGCATCATGGCCGGCAATTCGACACACTCCGATCTGCTGTCGCTGCGTCTCCTGCTGCTGGCGCTGGCAGCGGCCGCTCCCGTTGGCCTGCTGTCGCTGGGCTGGGCGATCGGCGGCCCCGCGCCGCAGGAAGACTATCGCGACCCGACGCAATTCCCCGCCTACTTCGAGGCGGGGCCACATGTAGAGGGCTACCGGTTCACCGAGCTGCCGCTCGATCGCGACTCGCCCTTTTACCCGTCGTCGGCCACGACGCGTTCCGAGGGGTTTTACTCGCAGGAACAGCTCATGGATGTCGAGCGCTGCGGTGACGCTGGGTGTCACCCCGACATCTACGACATGTGGTTCGAGTCGGCACACCACCTTGCCTCGATGTCCGACCCCTGGTACCGGCGTACGGTGAAGTTCTTTCAGGAGCGGGCGGGGGTGCGCGCCTCACAGTGGTGTGGCGGTTGCCACGACCCGGCGCTGATGATGACCGGCAAGATGCAGGGCACGGAGCCCATTGATTTCGAGGGTGCCGGCGCCAACATCGGCATCTCGTGTCAGTTCTGTCACAGCGTTGACCGGGTGCACTCGGCCCGGGCCAACGGTTCCTACCGGCTGGCGCCGGCCGCGGTGTTGCCCTATTCGGGTACCACCGATCCAGAGCTGCGGCAGCGCGGCAACGCCGAGCTGCTTGCCGACCCCGAGTTGATCAGGCGCCACAAGGCGCGTCGCCGCAGCCCGTTCCATTCGTTGTCGCTGTTCTGCGGTACCTGCCACAAGCAGAGCCTGATCACGCCAGTGAACAACTACAAGTGGCTACGCGGTTTCGACGAGTACGACGGTTGGCAGGCGAGCGGTATCTCGGGCGGCTCAGCACGGTCGTTCTACTACCCGGAAAAACCCCTGCAATGCCAGGACTGCCACATGCCCGAGGTGCCGTCGAACGACGCCGGTAACGATGACGGCATGGTCAACTCGCATCGCTTTCTGGGCGCCAACACCGCGTTGCCGGCGGTGCTCGGCTACGAGGCGCAACTGCGAGCTACGGTGGAGTTCTTACAAGACGATCAAGTTACCGTCGATATCTTCGCTCTGCGACTGGGGTTGCCGGGAGCTACAGAGCAGCTCATCGCCCCGGCCAACGCCGCCCCGGTCAGCGTGGTGCCCGGCGAGCTGGTCGGTGTGGAGATCGTCGTACGAACGCGCGGCGTCGGGCATCAGTTCACCGGTGGCACGACCGACAGCAACATGAGCTGGCTCGAGGTGAGTCTCGTTGACGGCGAGGGCCGACCGCTGCTGATGTCGGGAGGTATGAACGAAGAACGCGAGGTCGATCCGAGCTCCCACTTCTATCGTGGTCTCTTCCTCGACGAGGCTGGCCAGGAGCTCGACAAGCGTAATGGCTGGGATCGTCGGACGCCCGTTTATGTGCGCGCCATCCCACCGGGCGCCGCCGACACGGTGCACTACCGTTTCAAGGTTCCCGACGATGCTCGCGGCGCGCTGCGGCTACGTGCCCGGCTCAACTACCGGAAGCACAAGCAGGCGTATAACCGGTGGGCTTTGGGGGCAGTTCCAGCCAGCGCCCAATCGACCGAGGCGGTAAGCCGCCCGGAAGTTGACACCCGTCGGTGGGAGTACGACGACACCAAGGTTGCCGACATACCGACGGTGGTTCTCAGCGAGGCCGAGCTGCAGCTGGCCGTCCGCGCCGTGTCCACCAACGATGCTCCTAGTTCACCGGCGCCGCAGCGCGACGATTGGATGCGCTTCAACGATTACGCCATCGGCTTGTTGCGCCAGGGGGACTCCCGCGCTGCGATCGAAGCGTTCCGAGTCGTGCAGCAGGTGTACCCGGAGTACGCGGACGGGTTCGTGAACGAGGCCAGGGCGCATCTGAGCGAGGGCAACCTGGCCGAGGTGGAGGCAGTTCTCGAGCGGGCCACGGCGCTCGAACCCGGCTATTTCAAGGTCGCGTACTTCCAGGCCCAGGCGGCGCGTGGCTTCGGGGAGTACGAGCGCGCCGCCGAGCTTCTCGAGCGGGTTGTGGAGGAATTTCCCTACGACCGCGTCGTGAGGCTCGATCTCGGCAACGTCTACTACTTGCTGGGGAGGTACGACGACGCCATTCGAGACCTCTTGTTCGTGCTCGATCAGATCGACTCGGAGGAGCTCGGCGCACACTACAACCTGATGCTCAGCTACCGCGCGCTTGGCGACGACGCCAAGGCCCGGGTACACGAGTCACGCTATCTACGCTATCGCGAGGACGAGGACATCCGTCAGCTCACAGGACAGCACAAGCGCGACCACCCACACGACAACAACGAGGCGCAGCCGATTCACTTCCACGAGCTGTCAGAGGTGTCGGGTTGGTTCAGCGCGCCGCAACTCGACCCATGGACCGATTGGCTCGAGGGTGGCAGCCGCGCGCGCCCGGCGCGTGAATTCCCAGGGCCGACCCCACCGTGGCGGCGTACCGACCGCGCCACCGGCGAACAACCATGAGCCGCCTCCGAGCGCTGCTGGTTGTTGTGATCGCCGTGGCGCTGACAGCGGCCGTGCTACGAGCCGAAGAATCGACGCGGTTCATCGATCACACGGCTGCTGCGGGGATCGATTTTCGACACGTTAACGGCGCGTTCGGTAACAAGTGGATGCCCGAGAGCCTGGGAGCAGGCGTAGCGTTGTTCGACGCCGACGGCGACGGTTGGACGGATATCCTGTTCGTTCAGGGAACGACGTGGCCGGGACACGAGACGGCGGTGCCGGTGGAATTGCGCCAAGCGACGATGCAGCTGTACCGCAATCGCGGCGACCGCACGTTCGAGAACATCACCGTCGGCTCGGGGCTCGAGGTCCCCCTTTACGGATTCGGCGCCGCCCCTGCCGACTACGACGGCGACGGCGACACCGACCTGCTGATCACTGCTTATGGTGCGAACCGCATGTTCCAGAACGCCGGTGACGGTTCGTTTACGGACGTAACCGAGGCGTCAGGCATGGGACATCCGGGCTGGAGCACTTCGGCGGCCTGGCTCGACTACGACCTCGACGGAGATCTCGATGTCTACGTGGCGAACTATGTGAAGTGGACGCCAGGAAACGATATCTGGTGCTCGCTGGACGGCATCAACAAGTCCTACTGCACCCCCGAGTCTTACGAGGGTGAGCCCTCGGTTCTGTATCGCAACGAGGGTGACGGCACTTTCACCGACGTCAGCGTCGAAGCGCGGGTGTTCGTACCGGGCGGTAAGTCGTTGGGCGTCACGGTGGCCGATTTCAACGCCGACGGACGACCAGATTTCGCCGTTTCCAACGATACCGAACCGAACTTCCTGTTCGAGAACGCCGGCGACGGCACTTTCGCCGAGGTGGGGTTGCTGTCAGGCATGGCGTTCGATGCCAGCGGTCGGGCCCGGGCCGGCATGGGGATCGACACCGCCGACTTGACCAACACCGGCCGTTTGGCGATCGCCATCGGCAACTTCAGTAAGGAGATGATCGGGCTGTTCGAACAGGGCTCGAGCGGCCTTTTCGTCGACATCGCGGGACGCGCCGGGGTGGGACGGTCGAGCTTTCCGTTTCTTACGTTCGCGCTCTTCTTCTTCGACCACGATCTAGACGGCTGGCTCGACCTCTTCGCCGTCAACGGCCATCTGGAGTCCCGTATCGCCGAGATCGAGGCCAGTATCGCCTACGAGCAACGCCCCCTGCTGTACCTCAACCGCGGCGACGGAACGTTACAGGAAGTAGGGAAGCGCGCCGGCGAAGCGATGACCCGCGCCATCGTCGGGCGTGGGGCGGCGTATGCAGATTTTGATCACGACGGTGACCTCGACGTCGTGATGACGAGCAACGACGGGCCCGCCTACCTGCTGCTCAGTACCACTCGTGACCGCCAGAATCCGCCGCATGTCGTGCGCATCACGCTCCGCGACGCGGGTCCCAATACAGCCGCAATCGGCGCCGCGGTCACGGTGCGCGCTGGCGAATGGCAACAAGTCCAGCTGGTGCGCTCGGGCTCGTCATACGCCTCGCATAGCGAGCCCACGCTGACCTTCGGTCTGGGCGCTGTCGAGGTGATCGACGCGATCGAGATCATCTGGCCCGACGGCGAACGGCAGGAGCTCGAGGGCGCTGTCCTGGCCGAGGCGGTGGACCATGAGCTGTTTGTCCGGCGTGGTGGCGTCGAGGCGCGGCTGCGTCTCGAGCCCACGGCAGTCGCGCCGGCGTGGCGCGCTCCGTAGCCGCAGCTCGGACTGCGAGCCGCTCACCGGGCGGCTCGGCCGCTGGTGGATAGCCAGCGCCCGCTCGGCGGTTTGCGTCTTGTCCGTCTCGGGACGCCGACGTACGCTGAAAGCTGGTTTCCTGACCTAATCGCCTCCCGCCCACCTTCGAGTCAGGCTACCAACACCCTCCTCCTCGACTCCCCGCCAAGCGCAGCAATGGAAACCCCGGATCTAGAGCCCGCCAGGCGAGCCATGTCCAGCGACGCGAACCCGTCTGAACGCACGTCGCTCAAGCTGCCCGCGGCCATCGTCGGCCTCATATTGGTCCTCGGTGTGGCCCTCGGTGCGTTGTCGGTGATTGCTGCTGTGAGGTTCGGTTTGCTCGATGGCAGATCCATCGGCCTCGGATCCGCCGAGATGCCCCTGATGGACCACGGGGGACCAGGTGACGAGCCCCGGGGCGAGTCACCGCCTGGTCCGATGGCTGCGCCGGTCGAGGTCGTGCCCGCGGTCGAGATCGTGGCAGCAGAAAGAGTGGAGTTGCTCGGTACGGCCTCGCCAGTGCGCGAGTCGTTGGTGGCCAGCGAGGTCGACGGCCTGCTGTCGGAGCTGCGCGTTCACGAGGGTGACGCGGTACGCCGTGGTCAGGTACTCGTGCGGCTAAGGACCGCGGCACTCGAGCAGCAGCTCAACGCGGCGCATGCAGCGCGCGCCGAGACCGACGCGCGGCTGGCCCGTGCCAGTACCGATTTCGATCGCCTTGCCAGCCTGCTGGAGCGCGCTGCGATCTCGCGGCGCGAGTACGATCAAGCGGTCTCGGACCGGGACGCGTTCGTCCAGGGTGTGGCGCGCCTCGACGCTGAGGTGGCTCGACTCGAAGACGCTCTCGAGCGCGCCGCGGTGCGGGCGCCGTTCTCGGGACGGGTCTCGGCAGTGCATGTCGAGATCGGTGAGTGGGTCGCGCAGGGGGACGAGATTATCTCGCTGGTCGACCTGTCGGAGGTCGAGGTGGCGGTACAGATCGCCGAGCGCTACATCTCGGCGATACAGGTGGGGTTCCCGGTCGACGTAAGGCTGGACGCATTGCCCGGGCGGGACTATGCCGGGATAGTGAAGGCGATCGTCCCGCAGGCGATGCCAGAAGCGCGTACCTTCCCGGTTCTGATACGTGTGCAGAATCCGGACCTGGCGATCAAGGGCGGCATGGCGGCTCGCGTGTCGGCGCAGCTCGGCAGCCCCGAGCCGGCAGTGCTCGTGAGCAAGGATGCGATCGTGCGCCGGGGCGACCAGGTGCTCGTCTTCCGCGTCATGGCCATGGGGCCGCCGCCTGAGCCGAGCGGCGTCGGTACGCGCGGCGTGATCGAGCAGGTGTCGGTGGACATTGGCCCCGCGCGGGGACAGTGGCAGGTGGTCTATGGAGCCGTTGCGGAAGGCGATCTCGTGATCGTGCGCGGCAACGAGCGCGTCTTCCCCGGCCAGCCGGTACAGGTGTCCGCTGTGCGCGACCTGGCGGTGCCGATGGCCGATCCAAGCAAGCCGATCGCCATAGATCCTCGACAAGAAACGGGCTCATGAAACTCGTTGATGCGTCGATCAAATCTCCTGTCAGCGTAACGGTCGTCGTTCTCCTGGTGGCGCTGTTCGGCATGTTGGCGTTGTTCCGCATTCCGGTGCAGCTGATCCCCGACGTCGAGGTGCCGCAGGCGGTTGTAACCACCGTGTGGCCGGGCGCGTCACCGGAGGAGATCGAGACCGAGATCGTTCAGAAGCAAGAGGAGCAGCTCAAGTCGCTCGAAGGGTTGGTGAAGATGACCAGCCAGAGCAGCCAGTCGACGGGAACGGTGACGCTGCAGTTCCAGATCGGCGTCGAGCCGGACGCGGTGCTCCTGAAAGTAAGCAACCGCCTGCAGCAGGTGCCGCAATATCCGGCCACAGCGCTCAAGCCGGTGATCACCAGCAAGTCTCCCTTCGAACAGAACGTCATCGCCTGGATCGTCCTACAGGCTTTGCCGGACGTGGACGTAGACATCGAGCTGCAGCGCGACTTCGCTATCGAGGTGGTGCAGCGCACGCTCGAGCGCGTCGCCGGGGTTGCCGTCGCACAGATCTGGGCCGGCCGCGACCGTGAGCTCCAAGTCACCGTCGACCCACAGAAGCTGGCGTTGCGTGGATTGTCGCTGTCGCAGGTGGCCGCGGCGCTCGACGCGGAGAACCGCGATATATCCGCCGGTGCCTTCGACGAGGGAAAGCGGACGTACGTCGTCCGAACGGTAGGTGAGTACACCGCGCCGGAGCAGATCGAGGAGGTGGTGCTGGCGTGGCGCGACGGTGGCCCCATCTACACCCGCGACGTTGCCACCGTCGAGCTCGGCTACGCCAAGGCGACGTCGGTCATGCGGCAGCGTGGCCTGCCCACGATCGGTGTCGCCGTGCAGCAGCAGTCGGGCTCGAACACGCTGGTGGTGATCGATGGGGTAGAACGCGCCGTGGCGCAGCTCAACGCCGGAAGCGTCGGCGAGCTCGGTATGCGCCTGGTGATCGCGTTTTCGCAGGGCGATTACATCGAGGGCGCTATCATGCTGGTGCAGCGCAACATCGTCATCGGCGGCTTGTTGGCGTTGATCGTGCTGCTGCTATTTCTGCGCAGCTTTTCGAGCGCCATGGTGGTGGGGCTGGCGATTCCGGTGAGCGTAGTGGCGACCTTCCTGGTGATGAGCCTGCTAGGTCGTAACATCAACGTGGTCAGCCTGGCTGGGATGGCGTTTGCCGTCGGCATGATCGTCGATGCCTCCATCGTTGTGCTGGAGAACATCTATCGCCACCAGCAGATGGGGAAATCACGTGCGCAGGCAGCCTACGAGGGCACGATTGAAGTGTGGGGAGCGGTATTCGCGTCGGTGATGACCACCGTCGCTGTCTTCCTGCCGGTGCTTTTCGTGCAGGAGGAGGCCGGGCAGCTATTCCGTGACATCGCGGTGGCGGTATGCGCCGCGGTGCTGATCTCACTGGTCGTGTCGGTAACGCTGATTCCAAGTCTCTCGGCCCGCATTCTTGGCGGCGCGGTAGCCGGTGGGGTTGCGCCCACAGCACAGCGTGGCCGGCGCGGCATCATCGGATGGGGCGAGCGACTGAACCGGGGAATCGCCGACGTCACGTATTGGCTTTCGGGGTCAGCGGTGTTGCGTGTCGTCGCTGTGCTGGTGTTGGCTGGGGGCGCGGTGTTCATGGCCTGGTCGCTGATGCCCGAGACCGAATACTTGCCCACCGGCAACCAGAACTTCGCCTTCGGGCTGCTGCTTCCGCCGCCCGGCTACAACATCGACGAGTATTTGTCGATGTCAGAGACATTGGGCGAGGTGCTGCGCCCCTACCGAGACGCCTTGCCGGGCTCGCCCGAGGCGGCGCAGCTGAACGCACCACCGATCGAGAACGACTTTTTCGCCTCGACCGGGTTCGGGGCGTTCATGGGTGTGATCGGCTACCAGAGATACGCCGAGCGCACCGGTGAGCTCGTTCCGGTGCTGCAGCAGGCCGTCAGCCTGCTTCCCGGAACCTTCGGCATTGTGCAGCAGCCGTCGATCTTCCAGCGCGGGCCGTCAGCGGGCCGTGCCATCGACATCGATCTCACCGGCCCTGACCTGAACGTGCTCCTCGCCCTGGGTGGCCGGGTGTTCGGGTCTGTCATGGCGACCCTGCCAGGCGCCCAGGCGCAGCCGATTCCGGGGCTGGACCTGGGCAACCCGGAGATCCGTGTGATTCCGGATCGCGAGCGCGCCGCCGAGCTCGGGATGACGGCTTCGGAGCTCGGCTTCGCGCTCAACGCCCTCGTGGACGGGGTGAAGGTCAGCGAGTATCAGTTCGAGGGCAGGGCGATCGATCTCGTGCTCAGGGGTGCCACGCCATATGCGACGCGCTCACAGGATATCGAGGCGCTCAACATCGCCACACCGTCGGGGCGGGTGGTGAGCGTCGGCGATATCGGTCGTGTGGTCGAAACCAACGGTCCCTCGCAGATCATTCGTATCGAGCGCCAGCGCGCGGTTACCATTCGCGTGCTGCCGGCCCGTGAGATGCCGCTCGAAACGGCGATGGCGACGATCGAGACCAACATCCTGGGACCGATGCGCGCCGATGGGTCGCTGTCGCTTCCCTACCAGGCGACGCTGGCGGGATCGGCCGACAAGCTCACCACGACACGGCAGGCCCTGCAGGGAAACATGTTGCTGGCGCTGGTGGTGATTTACCTGCTGATGGCGGCGTTGTTCGAGTCGTTCCTGTACCCGTTCGTGATTCTGTTCTCGGTGCCGTTCGCGGCACTCGGCGGTTTCGTCGGGCTCGCGCTGGTGAACAGATTCGTCGCCTACCAGGCACTCGACGTGATCGCCATGCTCGGTTTCGTGATACTCGTCGGCGTCGTCGTCAACAACGCCATCTTGATCGTCCACCAGACGCTGAACTACATGCGCGATCGCGGGCTGGAGCACCGCGAGGCGCTGCGCGACGCCGTGTCCGACCGTGTCCGGCCGATCTTCATGAGCACGCTTACCTCGGTCATGGGCATGGCACCGTTGGTGCTGGTGACCGGGCCCGGCAGCGAGATCTACCGTGGCCTGGGCAGCGTCGTGGTGGGTGGGTTGGCGGTCTCGACGATCTTCACGCTGTTTCTCGTACCGGCCGTGTTCTCCATCGTAATGGACGTGCGCGCCGCGGTGCTGCGGGCGGTGCGAGGAAGCGACGAAGCACGCGCCCGGGCCTGAGTACGCAGCCGTCAATAGCCCACGAGTCAGAATCACGCCGAGGACAGCGGCTGGTAACCTGCGCGCGCCTTCGTGTCTAGCAGGCCGTGGTGAAAGTGTGGTGGGTCTGGTTACGGCGAGTTGGGGCCAGATGCAAGGCAGCCTGACACAGGCGATGCCCTAGCCATCGTCGAGGAAGGCCAACGCTGCAAATGGCCCCAAATCGCCGTAACCCCCCGGGCGACAGGGGGTTGCGCGCGTATGCTGCGTCGTTCCTCGTCAACGATGGGGTAACCATCGCCTCCTCCTCTCTCCTTGCCTCCACTTCGCAAGACCCTGTCGCCAGACCCACCCCACTTTCACCACGGCCTGCTAGCTGGGCCCTCCTGGGCGTGATCCTTTCGGCAACGCCATCGAGCTCCAGGAGCTGAAACCAACGCCGGAGTGTATCCTCGGTCGATGCGATTGACGCGGCTGTACACGCGCAACGGCGACGGCGGCACGACACGGCTCGCCACCGGGGTCGATGTTCGCAAGGATTGTTCGCGGGTGGTGGCATACGGCGAAGTGGATGAGCTCAATTCCCACATCGGAAGCGCGCTTGCCGTCGGCGTCGTGCCGCGACTGGGCGTCGAGCTGCAGCGATTGCAGAACGAGTTGCTCGATCTGGGAGGTGATCTGGCCACGCCCCTCGACGCCGAGATCGACTTTGTCGTGCCGCGCATCCAGGCGACGCAGGTGGCCCGGTTGGAGGCCTCGATCGACGAGCTCAACGAGGTAACCGGCGCCCTGGAGAATTTTGTCTTACCGGGGGGCGCGCCGGGCTCAGCCGCCCTTCACGTTGCTCGCACCGTCTGCCGACGAGCCGAGCGAGCGGTGATAACGCTTGCCGCCGAAGGGGACGTCGGCGAGGTGGTGATTCCGTACTTGAATCGGCTGTCCGACCTGCTCTTCGCTATGGCGCGCTATGAGAATCACGAGCGCGGCGTGGCGGAGCCGCTCTGGAAGCCCGCCGGCGACTGATCTGTAGCGCCGGGCGTGGCATGCGGCTTCGCCGTCAGGCGGAAACGCCATCCGCACTCAGCAATGATGTGGGGGGGGGGGGGGGGGGGGGGGGGGTGGACAGGATTCGAGCGACATGTACGATGGGCGGACCCTCAGGCGGCTCCCCGCGGGGTGAGAATGTTCTATAGACCTCGACTAGCGCACCGCGTATACGCCTGGGTACGCGGCTACTTCTGGATTCCCTGCCCGATCTGCAAGCGGGGCTTCGGCGAGCACGAGTGGCTTCCCGGCAACGAGCTGTGGCTCACCGAGCGTGATTCCGTGGCTGTTTGTCCGGACTGCGGCCCAGAGGCAATCGAGACCAATCGTGAGCGCGGCTTCCCGCCGACAGATCGACCGGCCGACGGCGGAAAGTCATCGATCTACTGAGGCGGCCTGCTAGTCGATTGCGGCTCCGTCGAGCAGTCGATCGATGAGGACTCGGAGCTCCTCGTGCTTGGTCGGGACGGCACCGATCCAACGCTTGCGGACTTGCCATTCCGAATCGATTAGCAGCGTCGTTGGGAGTCCCCATAGCGGGCCGAACCGCTCTTCGAACTCGGCCGTACCCATGACTACCGGGTAGTCGACGCGGAAGCGGTCGCTGCTTACGAATTGCTCCACGGTGGGCGCGCTGCCAGACTGCACGGCAACGCCTATCACCTCGACGTTGCGGGCACGGTACTCGTTGTAGAGCTTGTTGTAGCGTGGTATCTCGGTCAGGCAGGGTCCACACCAGGTGGCCCAGACGTCGAGAACGACTACTCGGCCCCGGAGGCTCGACGAGCGTATCGGGGTTCCGTCCAAGCGCTCGAGCACAAACGGTGCGGCGGGTGACGGCTCATTCAACACCGCCTCCGCGGCCGCAGCGACGGCCGGATCCCCACCATACCCGGTGATTGCCAGCGACCACGCCACCAGGGCGACGGTTCCGGCGACGGCTACCGAGGAAACGAGGTTCGGTCGAGGCATGGGCACCAGCGGCGAGAAAAACGGCATCCAGAGGCTGCTTTGCCGCTCCTCGCCAGTCGGTTTCCGATGACCGCGGAGATTCTCTGTTGCCTACCGCCAGTGCCGATACCCGTAGCGCCGGTAACCGTAGCTCCGGTACCCGTACGATCGATAACCGTAGGAACGGTACCCGTATCGCCGTGGCGCATAACCGTAGGAGGACCGTCCCGCAACCAGGCGTGCACCATAGCCGTAGGAGCGGCCATACCCATACCCACTGTAGAGCGGACGCCCGTAGTAGGCCACCGGCGGCAACCCTCCGCGGGCGTGTATCGAGTAGGGGATTGGCTGCCGGGGTCGCATACGGCGCTCGGCATAGGCACCGGTCTCGGTCGCGAATCCGGCCACCATCAGCAGCGCCGCCAGGATGATACTGAGCCTCTTCATACACGCCTCCTTGGCTGGGGACGCGCACATCATACCCGGACAGGAGCGGATAGCGAGGGCCAACACCGGACTGGCGCTGCTGGCGACGGGCACGCCTCGGGCGGCTAGAATTCGTTTATGATCCATCGCTTGGCGACGCGCGCCCCGAATACAGGGCTGCACGAGATCACCGCCGATGTGGAAGCCGCCGTACGCGCGGCAGGCATCTCCGAGGGAATATGTACTCTGTTCGTGCGCCACACCTCGGCGAGTCTGACGATCCAGGAGAACGCCGATCCTTCAGCCCGTCGCGATCTGGAGGCGTGGCTCGAGCGGCTCGTTCCCGAGGGCGATCCGCTCTACACGCATACGGCCGAGGGCGCCGACGACATGCCGGCGCACGTCAAGGCGGCGCTGACCGCCACCTCGCTGTCGATTCCCGTGCTCGGTGGACGTCTCGGTCTCGGTAGGTGGCAAGGAATCTATCTTTGGGAGCATCGACGACCGCCGCGGGAGCGCGAGATCCTGATCCACGTCGGCGACTAGCAACCAGACCCACCACACCTTCACCACGGCCTGCTAGCCACTCGCCGCTGCGGCCGCCTCCACGGCGCGCATCACGCGCAGGAAGTTACCGCCGGCGATCCCGCGTAGCTCGTCGTTGCCATAACCGCGGCGCACCAGCTCGACGAATAGGTCAGGGAACTTGGACACGTCCTCGAGACCCTCGGGGACCTCCTCGATGCCATCGAAGTCGGATCCTATGCCGACGTGCTCGGCGCCCATGATCGCGCATAGATGGTCAATGTGGTCAGCTACCTCGCCGAGCGTTGCGTGCGTCGCCGCATGGTCGACGTCCCAGGCGGCTAGTTGGCGCTCGCGCTGCCCGGCATCGTCCGGGTGTAACTCCATCAGACGGGCCTTCCAACCTGTCCGGCTGGCGCGGTGCTCCAGCACCCGAGCCGAGACGAAGTAGGGGACGAACGTGGCCATTACGATGCCGCCACCGTCGCGCAGCATCCGCAGCACATCATCGGGGACGTTGCGCGGGTAATCGTTGATCGCGGCGGCGCCTGAGTGTGTGCACGCGACCGGCGCCCTCGACGCATCGATTGTCTGGCGCATGGTATCGGCGGAGGCGTGCGACAGATCGATCAGCATCCCGAGATCGTTCATACACGCGACCACCTCACGCCCGAAATCCGTGAGGCCGCCGTGCACCGGATCCAGGCGACAGCAGTCAGCCCAGTCAGTGTGCACGTTGTGAAGCAGCGTCATGTACCGGGCGCCGGCTCGGTAGGCAAGCCGCAGGGCAGCCAGGGAGTTCTCGATACCGTGGCCGCCCTCGACGGCGATCAGCGACGCGATCTTGCCGTCGGCATGGATACGCTCGATGTCATCGGCGCAGAAAGCCGGCTGCAGGGTGTCCGGATAGGCCGATGCGAGTCGCGCGGCCACCTCGATCTGTTCGAACATCACCCGCGCGGCCCCCGCGCCCGCCAGCTCGAACGGCACGTAGGCAGCCCAGAACTGCGCTCCGACGCGGCCGGCTCGCAGACGCTTGAGATCGGTGTGCATTGGGGGCTCGAGCGCGCTCGTGTCCTCGAAGTCGAAGCGATCCAGGTCGTTGCCGACGCGTTGGCGCAGCTGATACGGGACGTCGTTGTGTCCCTCGACGAACGGCGATTCGGCCAGTAGTCGGAGGACGCGTTGTCTGATCTCTTCGCTCATCGTGGGGCTGTGCCGGGCTGCGGCGTTACGGTACGGGTGCCCAACAGGGAAGGTAGGCTACAACGAACCCAGGGAGCTCGACGCAGACCGCCATGCTTGCTCCGGCAGCTCGCGGTGCGCGGCATCTACCGAGTGAGGAACGCATGACCGAGCGGGAGGACTTCGTGCCGCTGCCGGCGTATGAAGAGTACCCGGCGGAGGAGATGCGCCGGCGGGCGCGCGCCTTCTTCGAGAACCTCTCGCGCCGCCGCACGGTGCGGGAGTTTGACTCGCGTCCGCCACCGCCAGACGTGATCGACGACTGCATCCGCGCCGCCGGCACCGCGCCGAGCGGCGCCAATATGCAGCCCTGGCATTTCGTCGTGGTGACCGATCCAGAGATCAAGCGCCAGGTGCGCAAGGCCGCCGAGGAGGAGGAGCGAGAGTTTTACACCCAGCGTGCTCCCCAGGAGTGGCTGGATGCGCTGGCACCCCTGGGCACCAACGAGCACAAGCCCTTCCTCGAGGAAGCTCCAGCGCTTATTGCGGTGTTCGTGGAGCGCTGGGGCTTGCTACCCGATGGGCGTAAGGTGAAGCACTACTACGCTCTCGAGTCGGTCGGTTTGGCCACCGGCATGCTGATCGCGGCGGTGCACGAGGCCGGCTTGGTGTCGCTCACCCATACCCCGAGCCCAATGGGGTTCTTGAAAGAGATCCTCGGGCGGCCCGACAACGAGAGCGCGTTCCTGATCTTGGTGGTGGGGTATCCAGCCGACGACTGCCGCGTCCCCGATATCGGCCGCAAGCAGCTCGACGAGTTTCGCACCACGGTCTGACCCCTCAGGCCGCCGCCTCCTGTCCCTCGACGGCGGCGGAATAGTCGCCACTGCGCGCCAACCCGTTGCAATGCGCGCGATGGGTGAAAGCGTGTTGCGTGGCCTCCGCGTTCTCGGCTTTTCCGTCCCAGGCCTTCAAGGCCGACGCCTGCAAGGCACGTCCGAACGAAAAGCTGAGCTCCCATGGTTGTGACCCACGGCGGTTCATGGCGTTGAGGAAGTCGGTGGCGTTCACCTCCGACAAACCGCCAGACAGGAACACGATGCCTGGAACGGCACCCGGCACGGTGCGCCTGAGGGTGCGAATGGTTGCCTCGGCGACGGCGTCTCGATCGGCCTGTACAGGGCACTGATCGCCGGATACGACCATGTTGGGCTTCAACAACGTACCCTCGAGCTCAACGCGCTGAATGTGGAGCTGATGATAGACCTCGGCGAGCGTCGCCTCGGTCACCGCGGCGCAGCGCTCGATGGTGTGATCGCCGCTCATCAGCACCTCCGGCTCGACGATCGGCACCATGTTGGCCTCCTGGGTCAACGCCGCGAAGCGCGCCAGTCCGTGCGCGTTGGCCTCGATGCACGTGCGGCTCGGGATGCCATCGCCGATGGTGATGACGGCGCGCCACTTGGTGAATCGTGCCCCCAGCTCGTAATACTCGGAAAGCCGCTCGCGGAGGCCGTCAAGGCCCTCGGCCACCTTCTCGCCGGGGCATCCCGCAAGATCCTTGGCGCCCTTGTCGACCTTGATGCCGGGCACGATGCCCTGGTCCGTCAGCAGCTTGGAAAACGGCACGCCGTTGTCGCTGCACTGGCGTAGCGTTTCGTCGAAGAGAATCACCCCGCCGATGTACGGGGCGGCGCCGGCTGAGGTGAACAGTAGCTGCCGATAGAATCGACGGTTGTCCTCGTTCGACTCGACGCCGATCGAATCGAAGCGCTTCTTGATCGTGGGCGCGCTCTCGTCGGCGGCGAGGACCCCCTTCTGCGGCGCGACGATTTGCTTCGCGATATCTGCCAAGCTCATTCGGATGCCTCTTCGGACTCCATGCGTGGGAGTGGAAAGGGTAAGGGAAGCTCGATGGGTGAAATTTTGCGTGCCCTTGCCGGGGGTGTCAAACGACCATCGAACGGTACCTGAGATCGTCGGGGAGGCTGTCGCTCGGCGCGATGGCGCCTAGAATAACCCTCACCCGGCCGCGCGGCGGCCCCACCCCGAACAGCGCAGGAGACAGTCGATGACCGAGCCCAGCTCCCCGAGCCCACCTCAGGATCCGTCGGCAGCTCCTGCGCCCGAAGCCAAGAAGAAGGGGATCAGCCCGCTGATGTGGGTGCTGATCATTCTCGGCAGCATCTTCGCGCTCACCATGGGTGCTTGCGTGGCCTGCGGCCTGGTTGTGACGCAGATGGGACGCGAGATAGCTCGCGACTTCGAGACCAATCCCGCCAAGGCAATGGCCGAGCTGGCGGTACGGGTCAACCCCGAGATCGAGCTCGTCGACAGCGATGACGATGCCGGCACCATGACGGTGCGCAACAGGGAGACCGGCGAGGAATTCACGCTGAACTTCGAAGACATCGCCGAGGGCCGCTTCTCGATCACCAGCGATGACGGCGAGCTGTCGTTCGATACGGACGCCGACGGCGGCGGCGTTACCGTGACCGGAGTCGACGGAGCCGTCTCACGCGTCGGCGCCCTCGGCGACGAGGATCTTCCCGAATGGATGCTGCTGTATCCGAGCGCCGCGATCTCGCCGGGCGGTTTTCGCGGTGCCACGGCCGAGGGCGTCGCCGGCGCATTCCAGATGAGCACCGACGACGCCTGCTCGCAGGTAAACGGCTACTTCATCGAGGCGCTCCCGGAGGCCGGATTCGGCATCGTCTCGTCCGCCTCGTCGATTGGTGCCGCCGCGGCTAACAGTGTGATGGTCATGCTGCAAGCAGCCATGGACGACCCCGAGCGCTCCGTGACGATCACCATGATTGATACTGATACCGGTGCGTGCACCATCAGCGTCCAATACGGCGGAGCACCTTAGGCTGCACCTCCGTGGCGGGTCCGCGGGGGCTAGCTGGCGGCGGACAGTGCCCGCTCGGCGGCTCCGAAGAGCGCGGCGCGCGGCTCCAGGATGACGCCAACGGGTACCTTGCGAACCAGCGGCTCGAAGCGACCTTTGCTTGCGAAGGCGTCGAGGAACATCGGACGGCGCAGCGCCGGGAGGATTCGTGGCGGAATGCCTCCGCCGAGGTAGATGCCACCCGTCGCCACAACTTGCAACGCCAGATTCCCCGCCGCCGCCGCCAACATCGCCACGAAGGTGTCTAGAGCCAGAGCGCACACTTCGCAGGTCTCCGACAGCCCGGACTGCAAGATCACCGGGGTGGCGTCGTCGGCCGCTGCCAGCGCCGCCGCGACGTCTTGGTTCGCCAAACCTCGACCAGACACCGACAGGAAGTCGTACAGCAACGGCATGCTGCTGCCCGAGCAGGCGCGCTCCAGGCTCACGTGCCCGAATCGCTGACGCAGAAATATCAGATACTCGGTCTGCAGCTCGCCATTGGGGGCGAAGTCCGTGTGGCCGGCCTCCGAGGCCACCGCGACGGCTCCGGCGGCGGTGCGAACCAGGATTGCCTCGCCGATCCCGGTGCCTGGGGCGACGATTCCGATCACGCCGTTCGAAGACGCCGGCACGTCGTGCAACATCTCGATCTCGCCGTCGTTCAGGTACGGCACGAACGTCGCGGTGGCTTCGAGATCGTTCATCAGCTCCAGCGGCCCGTCGATCGCCGCCAAGAGCGGTCCGTGCTCGATGTCCCACGGTAGGGTGGAGCCCGGGGTACGGTCACCGACCACCGGCCCGGCAACTGCCAGCATGCCGCCATCGACGCGCTGCCCGTCGAGGAATTCACATACCAGCGCTTCGGCGCTGTTGTAGCTCGATGTCGCCAAGCTCTCGGTTCGCACCGGTGCACGCGGTCCGCGCTCGGGGGTGAACAACCCCAGTAGGCTCTTGGTGCCGCCGATGTCGCCAGCCAGATAGATCGCCATGTCGGGCGGATCCTAGCAGGCCATGGTGGAAGTCTGTCGGGCCGTAGCCCTGTAGCCAGGTCCGCCACACTTCCACCACCGACTGCTTGCGACCCTCGCCGTCGAGCGAGCCGGATCTAGGCTTCGGGCGAGCAACTGGTCGCCGACCCCGGGAGCGGTATCCTTGCTCGCGCAGCCACTCCCCCCAGTTTGCCTTCGTTCCGCTTGCAGCGCATCGCCATGAATGGACGCCCCGAGTACGACGCCATCATCATCGGTAGCGGCTTCGGTGGCGCCTGCACTGCGGACGTGCTGGTTCGGGCCGGCAAGCGCGTGCTGATGCTCGAGCGCGGCGACTGGGTCCCCCGGGGGCCCCACAACTGGGAACCCGACGGCTCGCTCGACCTGACGCCTTACTACTCGAAGGAAACTCCGTACGAAGTGGCGCCGGGGAGCGACTCCACCGCGTCGCTGCTGGACCGGCTAGTAACCGGGCGCACCAAGGCGAAGGAGGTGGGGGGCTACTATTGCGTCGGCGGTCCGTCGGTGTTCTACGGGGCGGTCTCACTTCGCCTGCGGACTGAGGACTTCGAGCCCGCCGCCGAGGTCTGCGGTGACTCGGGCGCCGAGTGGCCCTACGGCTACGAGGAGATCGAGCCCTACTACGCCGCTGCCGAGCGTCTCCTGGGTGTAGCCGGGGTTGCCGGCGAAGATCCCACCGAGCCGCCACGTTCGAGTCCGTATCCCGCCGCGCCGGATGAGCTCTCCGACACCTCGAGGATGATCGCCGCCGCCGCCGAGCGCCTCGGCCTGCGGCCGTTCCGATTGCCCCTGGCGATCAACTACGAGGCCACCGATGCACGCGCCGGCTGCGTTGCCTGTACGACATGCGACTCTTTTGCCTGCGCCATCGGTGCCAAGAACGACATTGCCACGCGCGTGCTGCCGCCTTTGCTCGCCGCCGGATTGGAGCTGCGCTCCGCAACCGTCGTCAAGCGGCTGGTGCGCAACGGCTCGCGCATCAGCGGCGTCGAGTGCGTCGATCGCGCCAGCGGCGAGGCGCTGGTGTTTCACGCCGAGCAGATCGTTCTCGCTGCTGGAGCGCTGGCGTCGCCCCTGCTGCTGCTGGCCTCTGGGCTGGAGCAGCTGAATCCCGGCGGCGACGTCGTGGGGAGGTACCTGACACGACACTCCAACGCCATCGAGTTCGGCCTCTTCCGCCGCCAGGTAAATCCGCGCCAGCAGTTCCACAAGCAGCTCGGCATCCACGACTTCTATTTCGGGCACCCGCAGGTGAGCGATCCACCTGGCAAGCTCGGCGGCATCCAGCAACTGCAGTCACCGCCCGTCGGTCTGGTCAAGGCACACCTGCCTCCTGTGGTCGGCGGGATCGTCGGCGCACTGCTGATTCCGCGTACGACCGGCCTGCTGGTGATGGCCGAGGACGAGCCTCGCGCCGACAACCGGGTAAGCATCAAGCGCTCGCGACCGGGGCGCTTCGGCCTACCCCGGGCGGTGATCCAGCATGCCTATACCGAGCGCGACTTGGCAGCGCGCGATGCTCTGCTCAAGCAGTCACGGCGCATTCTGCGTGAGGCCGGAGCCATGTGGACCTATTCCCACTACATCCATACGTTCTCCCATGCCGCCGGCACCGTCCGTATGGGGAACGATCCGGCAACTTCGGCCCTCGACGCGCACTGTCGATTTCGTGGCATCGACAATCTGCGTGTCGTCGATGCGAGCTTCATCCCCGCCGCCGGCGGCTTGAACCCCAGCTTGACCATCGCCGCGAACGCACTCAGAGTAGGCGAGCATCTTGTCCGCGGCCTCTGATTCGCGAGCTCCCGTGCCCTCTCCCGACCCCCTCAAGCTGGCGTTCCTGGGATGCGGCAGCGTCACCCGCAAGCACAGCGCCACGCTGAAGCGGATCGGGGGTGTGTCGCGCTACTACGCCAGCCGTAGCGCCGGCCGCGGCGCCCGTCTCTCTGAGCGCCTCGGCGGTGCCGGCGCCTACGATACCTATGCCGCCGCCTTTGACGACGACGCCATCGACGTCGTGCTGGTGGCCACCCCACCGAGCTCCCATCTGGAGTTGACGCTTACGGCGCTGGAAGCGGGCAAGCACGTCATCGTCGAGAAGCCGCCGTTCCTGTACAGCACCGACTTCTACGCTGTCAGCAACGCGGCGCAGCTGGCCGATCGGCAGGTGTTCGTGGCGGAGAACTATTTTTACAAGCCGTTGCTTGCTTGCCTGCGCAGGGTGATTGCCGAAGGCGACATCGGCGAGCCGCTGTTCGTCTTGCTCAACGCTCTCAAGACCCAGGAGGTGGACGATTGGCGCGACGACCCGGCCTTGGCGGGTGGCGGGGCGCTATTCGAGGGCGGCATCCACTGGGTCAATTTTGCCGCCAACCTGGGCCCGCCGTTGCGGGCCGTGCGCGGTAGCCGCCCGGGCGAACGCGTTGGCCTCGAACGAAGCATGATGCTGACGCTTGACTACGATGGGCCGGCCGGCGCGTTGCTTTATTCGTGGGAGGTCCCGTCGTTGTTCAAGGGCCTGCGCATCTCGCGCATTTGGGGCCGCGAGGGCAGCATTACGTTCGAGTCCAACGGGCTGTTCATGATGGTGCGCGGGCGCCGCCGGCGAATCTTCTTTCCGGGGCTGCGCGATATCTCGGGCTACCGGGCCATGTTCGAGGACTTCCTTCACGCCATCCGTAGCGGCACTGGCGCGGCATTCGATCTCGAAGCTGCCCGCCGCGATCTCGAGCTCGTCGAACAAGCCTACGAAACGCTGGTGTAGCGGCGCCAGGACAACGCTGAGATCGGCGGCGCCCTGGATCAGTGCCTCGACGGAAGGAAGCCGAGTATGGTGTTACATTTCCCATCGAGATGTGTTCATCGGGTTGCATCAGCAGGGATGATGGAGCCAGGTAAGTGAAACGAACCAATGGGGCAGAGAGTAGAGGCTGCGCACATGGCTAAAGCCGGCAAGTACATCCCGACGGCCAGAGAACAGGCTTTCCTGGATACCGTCGAAAGCCCCCGCTACGATCGCCAGACGGTCAACGGTCTCAGCCCGTTCATAGGCGATCGGGTGCCCGACGACATGCGGCTCTTCTACTCGCAGGACGAGCTTTCTGAGCTCAGTGAGCTCAAGGGTACCGAGCGCGACGTCGAGGCGCGGATGCCGGTGAAGGTGACGCGCCACTACTTCGAGTTGGCGCAACAAAGCGCCCCTTTGCGCGGCCTGGTGAAAGCAAGCCCAGATGAGACGCAGAGTCTCGTCGGCTCCGAGGATCCGGGTTTCCAGATGGACTTCAGCCCTGTTGAGGGCCTACTCCACAAGTACGAGATGGGTCTGCTGTACGTCACTTCGACATGTTCGGCGCATTGTCGGTTTTGCTACCGCGAGGAGTTGATCAGCCGTAAGGAAGTCAAACGGCAGGACGGAACTATCGCCAGCAAGGGGCTTGCTCAGATCAGTGAGGTCACCGACTACGTTCTCGCGCACAACAAGATCGTCGATGACAACGGTGGCCGGCATCCAGAGTCCGGCCGTGAGCGGCTGCGCGAGATGTTGTTGTCTGGTGGTGATCCGATGGTGCTGCCGAACGGAAAGCTTGCGGCATGGCTGTCGGCCCTCGCCGAGGCTGGCATTGAGGCCATCCGGCTGGGTACGAAGGAATTGGCGTTTTTCCCGGATCGCTTCGACGAAGCGTTTTTCTCCATGCTCGACGGATTCCACGCCGCGTACCCCGATGTCGGTCTGCGTCTGATGGCGCATTTCAATCACCCTGATGAGTTCCTCACCAAGGATGCCGACGGACTCTACGTCGAGAACCCGAATGGGTCGCTCAAGTGGAACGACTCGGCAAAGCGCGCCATCGACGGCCTCACGTCGCGGGGGTGGGTGACCGTCGAGAATCAATCCCCGATCATCAAGGGCATCAACGATGATGCCGATGCATTGCGCATCATGCAGCGGGCCCTGAAGCGTGTGGGCGCCGAGAATCACTACTTCTTTTGCGGCCGTGACATCGTTGCCTACCACGCCTTCAATGTACCGATTGAGACAGCGTGGCAGATATTGAACGAGTCCCAGAAGGGGCTATCTGGCGTTGAGACGCACGCCAGACTCTCGATCACGCACTACAAGGGCAAGACCGAGGTATCCGCAGTCACCAACGAACCGCTTCCGGGCGTTCCTGGGACAGAGAATGGTGTGGTGATCTTCAAGATCTTGCGGAACGCCGCCGGCGCACCGGATCGAGGAAAGGTGTGCATCGTCAGGCGGAACCCCGAGGCGATTTGGTTCGACGGCTACGCTGACCGCGTCATCTATGACGAGGCGGGGCTCTTCGACTACGTGCGCGTACAGGCCCTTCGGCCGGCTGTGCCTTCCGCAGCCGCCGTAGGTGCCGGTTCCTAACAGGGTGCTGAAGAACTCTGGTGGCCGTAACCTGTAGGGCGCGTGGGGATTGCCGTCGATCTCCGCGTCAGCGCTCCTGGCGCCACCGGCACTGCTTGTCGCGACGATCGTTCACATCGGGACCCTAGCAGACCATGAACGTCGTGTACGCCGTGCTCATCGGGCTCGCTTCCGGCCTCCATACCTCCACGTGGGGGATGTACAAGGACGCCCCGCACGAGGGCTTCACCTGGCCCAAGTACCTGCGCAGCACGGTGGTCGGTGTGCTGGTGGCGCTGGTGCTGAGCCGTGTGCTGCAGCTCGACCTGACGGTGGCCGCTAACATGGCGGTGTTCTTCGGCGCTACCTACGTCGGCGAGCGCGCCCTGCTGGAGTTTTGGAAGACGTTCCTGCGTGTCGAGGACCAGTCGAAGTACTTCATACCCATGCAGTTTGCTGTCCTCGGCAAGGTGGTGGAGAGCCGCGCAATCCAGCTCAGTGTAGCGGTGGTCTACGCAGCGACCTGCGTGCTCATCGCCTATTCGATCTGGCGTTTCCAGCAGACCGGACCGGGTCTTCATCCGCTGTTTGTGGTAGCCACCATCGGCGCCGCCGGCGGTTGGATCTCCGCCTTCGGCGGTGCCTGGAAGGACGCCCCCAAGGAAGGCTTCGAGACCCTCAAGTTCTTCCGCAGCCCCTTGCTCGCCGCCGCCTGGGCCTGGCTCCTGGCTCATTTCACCGGCAACTACCTGCTGATCGCCTCCTGCGCTCTCGGCTACACCATCGCCACCACCGAGACCTACAAGACCTTCTTTTTCCCCAGCAAGCCGCGCGGCAAGTTCGCCGGCATGCCGATCTCGCATCCCGAGTGGCTGCAGCGACGGTATTACTTCGTGCCGCTCTACGTGGCGGTGTGGATCGGCGTCATCGTGACGTTCGTGGCCGGCTTCGCCAGCCCACACGAGGGTTTGCTCGGGTAGGGGCGCGGTAAGTTGAGGTTGTAAGCGGCACTCGTTCTTCGGCGGCGTCCAGAGACCGTAAGGCCCGGGATCGCAACTGCTCATCGCCCTCAGTCTGCTCCTTCCGCCGGTCGTACAGACCTCAGAAATCGTACGACAGGCGTGTGTAGTAGAAGCCGCCGTTGAACCCAAATGGCGCGGTGCGTCGCGGGTATACGAAGATGCCACCGAACGAGATCTCGTCGCGGTTCTCGTCCGGGAAGGTGTGGAAGATGTTGTTGGCGCCGACCGAGATGTTGAGCCCTGAGCGTAGCGGGTGGGTGAGCTCCAGGTCGACGATCCACTTGCCGGAGAAGATCTGATCGATTGCCGGGTTGCCGGCGCTCTCCACCGTCTTCACCGAGCCGAAGCGGTTGGCGCGTAGCACGGCGGTGATCAGCGGGCTCGTATAACGCGCCGACATCTGGTAGTGGTTGCGCGGCTGAGCGCTCTCGATGCGCTCGCGCTCGATGCGATTGAACAGCGTTGCTCCGAGTCCGGCCAGGGCGGCGGGCGTGCGCACGTCGCTGACAACGCGGGTGCGGTTCCAGTTCGCCGCACCGGTTAGGTGCAGGCTGCCCTCGCGGCCGATCTGGTCAAACCATGCCACCACCAGGTCGGCGCCGATCGTCTCGGTGTCGATAGCGTTGCTGAAGAACTGTGCCGCGTTCACCCCGAAGGGTTCCAGGATGGCGCGAATTGCGCCGTCGGCGAATGGCTCCGACTGGAACTGCCCCGAAACGACGATGCGATCCTCGATGCCGATGAAGAAGACGTCGCCGGTTATCGACCAGTTCGACACTGGTCGGGCGACGAACCCGAGGCTCAGGTTACGGGCCGTCTCCTCGCGTAACGGGGATACGCCGAAGGCGTTGGTCAACTCGCTACCGTTGGCGAAGGTGCCGACCTCGAAGGGCAGCAGATCACCGGTGGTGTCGCTGAAGACGAACTGCGTGCTGGTGTTGTTGAAGTAGGCTTGGTGCAGCGACGGGGCCCGGAAGCCGCTGCTGACCGAGCCTCGCAGCGCCAGGGTCTCCGATAGCGACCAGCGCGCCGCTACCTTGCCGCTCAGGAAAGAGCCGAAGTCACTGTAGTCCTCGAACCGTACCGCCGTGGCGAGCAACAGATCGTCGGACAAGAGGGTCTCCAGGTCCACGTACACGCCGACGTTGGTACGCGACTCGTCCACCTCGTTGCTCGGCCGGAAGCCCGGGAACACCTGGATTCCCGGGGCGGCGCGGCTGGCGAACTGATTGGGGAACCCACCATCGATCCACGAGGCGGTCTCGCCGGCCTCGATCTGATAATTGTCGCGCCGTACCTCGGCGCCGACCGCCAGCTGCACGGGGTGCTGCAGACCCCAGTCGACGTCGGTGAAGGCGTCGACGTTGAAGGTCGTCTGGCGAAAGCTGAGTGTGCCGGCGCGCGCCGAGGTCGGGCTGGATGGTCCTATCGACACGTTGTTGGAGTTGTTGATGATGAACTCGAAGGAGTTGGATCCGCTGGTGAGGCTGGTGTCGAGGCTCCAGTTGCCAAGCAGCTGCCGATAACCAACCACCGCCGACAGGTCGTTGACCTCCGTGTTGATGAGCGGCAGGAACCCGTCGGGATGAATCTCCGGGCGCGTACGCGCGTCGAGCGCGCGTCGATAAAAGCCTGCCGATTCTCCGTTTCGGCCGGAATACCCGCCAAAGAAATAGACCGTGCCGGTGTCGCCGACGCCGGCCTCGGCGTTGGCCCACAGCGTCAGGTTCTCCGAGTCTGCGTCGCCGTAACGATGGTTGAGACGATCGAAGCTCGCCTCGCGCGGATCCGCGGAACCGCCTTCAAGCGGCAGGTACTGCGGCCGCTGGTCGAGTCCCGCGCGGTTGGTGTTGCCCCGGTTGCGGTAGTCGCCCGTGAGGTTCAGAAAACCGCGACTGCCGAGCCGCAGCCCATGATTGACCGAGGCCTGAACCAGCTCACCGTCACTTCGGTACATCTGCCCGAGGTTCAGCTTCACCTGGGTGCCAGACGGGCGCTCCTTGAGGACGATGTTGATTACGCCGGCGATGGCGTCGGAACCGTACTGCGCCGCGGCACCGTCGCGCAGGATCTCGACGCGCTCGATGGCGGCCGCCGGGATGGTGTTGAGGTCGACGCCAGCGGAGCCACGCCCGACCGAGCCGTTGACGTGCACCAGCGCGCTCGTGTGGCGGCGCTTGCCGTTTATCAGCACCAGGGTCTGATCCGGTCCCAGCCCGCGCAGCGTCGACGGTCGCACGATGTCGGTGCCGTCGCTGATTGTCGAGGTAGAGAAGTTGAACGACGGCGCCAGGAACTGAATCATGCGACTGGTTTCGGACTGTCCGGTGCGCTCGAGGTCGGCTGCGTCGAGCAGGTCCACGGGCACCGGTGTTTCCAGCACGGTGCGCTCGCCACGCGAGCCGATGACCACGATCTCCTCACCCAGCGTCGGCCGCAGGGGAAACATCACCACATCGATGCGGAGGCTTTCCCCCGCACCGAGCACAACACGTCTTTCCACCGGCAAGAAGTTTTCCCTTGTAGCACGCAGGGTGTACACGCCGGGGTCTGCCGACTGGCGGAAGCGACCGTCGGCTGCCGTTTCGATCGACGCCCCGGTCTCGACGATCTCGACCGTCGCGGCCTCGATCGGCGCTTGCGTGAAGCCGTTCAGAACGCGCCCGTGAACCTCCGCCTGCTGCGCCGCGATCGCCTGGGCCATGGGGCACACCAGCACGACACCGATGAGCGCGAAGGTTGCTGGCAGCGGACGTCTAAGCATAGCGGGTCTGACTCCTGTATGGGGAAGCAGTCCCGTTCCCCTGAACGATCTGGCCGAGCCTCGTTGGCGGAGTTTAACAGGGCGCCGAATCGCCGTTCGGTATCAGCCCGACCCGCGCTAGAAGCCGTGTGGTGTCGTCCCGAGGAAGACAGGTGGAGGCGTGCGCCGTATGATGCGCTGGACTGCGGCATTCGCTGCGAGGCGCACCAGAGTCCCCGGCCGATTGGTGATCGATGCGTAAGCTCATCCTGCCCGCGCTTGTTGCCCTACTCGGCCTCGTGCCAGTCGCCGGTGGCGGGGCAGCAGCCCGACAAACGTCGGCCACCGACGCGGCGGCGGAATCCCGCTTCCTCACCCGTATTCGGCGGCTCACCTACGATGGGGTGCGCGCCGGCGAGGGCTACTACTCATACGACGGCACCAAGATGGTGCTGCAAAGCGAGCGTCAGGCCGACAATCCGTTCTACCAGATCTATCAGCTGGATCTGACCACCGGGGAGACGCAGCGCATCTCGTCCGGCGTGGGTAAGACGACCTGCGCGTTCATCCATCCGGTGACCGGTGAGGTGGAGTACGCCTCGACGCACCTCGACCCCAACTCCAGGCGCTACCAGCAAGAAGAGTTCGATATGCGCGCCTCCGGGCAGGAGCGCCGCTATGCCTGGGACTACGACCCGGCGATGGACATCTTCGTGACCAACCCGGCTACCGGGGAGACACGTCAACTCACCGACGCTCGAGGCTACGATGCCGAGGGCAGTTACTCGCCGGACGGCGAGTGGATTATCTTCTCGTCCAACCGCAACGCCTATTCGCGCCAGCTGACCAGCGAAGAAGAGAATCTCCTGGAGGTCGATCCGGCCTACTTCGCTGACCTGTGGATCATGCGCGCCGACGGCTCGGCGCAGCGCCAGCTGACCGACGTGCCGGGTTACGACGGCGGCCCGTTCTTCTTTCACGACGGCTCGCGCATCATCTGGCGACGCTTCCATCCGTCGGGTCTGCTGGCCGACGTCTACTCCGCCAATCCCGACGGCAGCGACGAGCGGCGGCTCACCGACTTCGGCGCCATGAGCTGGGCACCCTACGTGCATCCCTCGCGCCGGTACGTATTCTTCGCTTCGAACAAGCTCGGTTTCGACAACTTCGAGGTGTTCATGGTCGATATCGCCGGCGAGAAGGAGCCCGTTCGGGTGACCTATTCGGACCGCTTCGATGGTTTGCCGGTGCCAGCGCCGGATGGCTCGACGCTGTCATGGACCTCGCAGCGTCACGGCGAGAAGGGTTCCCAGATCTTCGTCGCACGATGGAGTCACGAGGCGGCGCTGGCAGCGTTGGCGGCGGCGCCGGCCCGGGTGCGCAATTCCGAGGAAAGCGACCAGTGAGGGTCAGTCTCCAATTGTTGGTTCACGCAGTGCTTGTCGTGGTCCTGTCGCTCAGCGGTGCGACGCGGGTGCACGGACAGCAGGCTATGAGCGCCTTGCACGGCGCCGACGCCATTCGCCGACACGTCGAGTTTCTCGCATCTGAAGCGCTGGAGGGCCGGCTAACCGGTACGGAAGGGGCAGCGCGAGCCGCCGACTACCTGATCCAGCAGCTGCAGCAGCTCGGGGCCAAGCCGCTGCCCGGGGCGGCCGCCTATCGCTTGCCGTTCGAATTTACTTCCGGGATCAGCGATGCGGGCAGCAGGCTGCGGGTTGCGGAACAGCAGTTCTCGGCCACCGACGGCATGCTGCAGGCGCTCTCGTTGTCGGAGAACGCCACCGTTAGCGGCGAGTTGGTGTTCGCTGGCTACGGCCTTTCGATTCCCGAGAGCCAGAGCTACCCCTATGACAGCTATTTCGGGCTCGATGTTGCCGACAAGATCGTCGTCGTGCTGCGTTACATTCCCGAGGACGTCGACCAGGAAACACGGGCGATCCTGTCGCGGTACTCGGGCATGCGTTACAAGGCGCTACAGGCGCGTGAGCTTGGCGCCAAGGGACTGCTGGTGGTTACCGGGCCGCGCTCTCCGAACGCTGGCGGGCTGGTGAGGATGACCTTCGACACCGCCACGGCCAGCTCCGGCATTGTTGCCGCGAGCGTCGATGGCAGCGTGACCGCAGCGATCTTCGCGGCCGTCGATCGGAATCTCGAGGAGGTTCAGGCAGAGCTCGATACTGGCAACCCCCACGTCGGCGGCTTCGAGCTCGGGGTGGCTGCCGAGCTCAGCGTCAGCGTTCATCGCCAGCGCGGCGAGGGCAACAACGTGGTCGGTTATCTTCCGCATCCGGCTCGACGGACGGTGTGGATCGTCTGGGTCGTGCTTGGCGCTCACTACGACCACCTTGGTCGCGGCACGGGCGGCAACTCGCTGGCCCGCAAAGATGAGGCGGGCCAGGTACACAACGGCGCCGACGACAATGCCTCCGGAGTGGCCGCCGTGCTCGCCGCTGGCGCCCGGCTGGCAGGTATGCCACATGCGCGCAATGTGGCGCTGGCCTTTTGGTCCGGTGAGGAGCTCGGCACCATCGGATCGCTCGATTTCACCCGTGGCGGCGAGTTGTCGATGCAACAGGTCGCGGCCAACCTCAACTTCGACATGGTGGGTCGCTCACGCGACAACCAGCTGGTGTTGCAGGCGGTTGGTAGCAGCGCCGCGTGGCCGGGCCTCATCGAGCGTAGCAACGTGGTGGTGGGCTTCGACATCAAGATAGACGACAACCCCTACCTGCCGACGGATTCCAGCTCTTTCAACCAGGCTGGCGTGCCCACGCTGGCATTCTTTACCAACGTGCACACCGATTACCACCGTCCCAGCGACGACGCCGCGCTGCTCAACATCGAGGATCTCGCCCGAGTCGCTCACCTCGGTGCGTTGGTGGCCCACAAGGTCAGCAATTTGGATGTGGCGCCGCAGTTCGTTGCTGTGCAACGGGCTGGCAACGAGCCGCAAGGCAGCCGCGACACCGTGAGAGCGTTCACCGGCACGATCCCCGACTACGCCTCGGAAATCGAGGGTTTGCTCCTCGGCGGGGTAATCGAGGGCGGCCCAGCGGAGGAGGCCGGGCTGCGCGCCGGCGACGTGATCATCGAGTTCGGTGGCCAGACGATCGCCAACATCTACGACTACACCTACGCTCTCGACGCGGTGAAGATTGGCGAACCACTGGCGATCGTGTTCATGCGCGATGGCGAGCGCCGCGAAACCACGATGACGCCGCGGGCGCGCAGCTGATTGCTCGCCACACCTCCACCACGGCCTGCCGGCGTAGCGGGCCGGGCGCTAATGCTGTTGCTTGCCGGTCGGCGGCGCTTCCTCGCTGTAGCTCACCACCGTATCGATGATGCCGAGCTCGACGCGCCGGTTGCGGGCACGTGCCGCCTCGCTGACGCCTTCGGCAAGAGGCTGCGTCTTGCCGAAGCCCTTGGTGGCGAGGATCTTCCTATCGAGGCCAGCTGCCGCCAGGTAATCGAAGACCGCTTGAGCGCGCTGTTCCGACAGCGTCTGGTTGTAGGCCAGCGTGCCGACATCGTCGGTGTGGCCAAAGACTTGAATGCGGTAGCCCGTAGAGGTCATCAACACGCCGACGATGCGGCTGAGTAGTTCGCGGTCGGCCGGCTTGAGATCGGCCTTGTCGAACTCGAAGTTGATGGTGTCCGCGCCGAGGTTCATGACCAGGCCCAGTGCGGTGCGCTGCGTGTCGGCGATTTAACCGAGCGCATCTTGCAGACGCGACATCTCTGCATCGCGCCGAGCGCGAATACGGTCGGCTTCGGCGCGTGCTTGCCGTGCTGCACCCTCCGCCAGCTCGGCACGCTGGTGGGCGAAATCCGCTTCGCTTTCGGCGGCGAGCTGGGCATCTTCGGCGAAGACGCGTGCCTGCGCTTCATCGTCAGCGCGCTCCTTGGACTCTCCTACGAGCACCCCGGCGGCGGCCGCGGCCGCCTCAGCTTCCCGGGCGCGAAGCGTCGCTTGGGTAGCCCGCTCGCGGGCCTCGCCAACATCGTCGCTGAGGGCGGCCATCCGACTCTCCACCTCCCGCATGCGCAGGAAGACAAACACCACGAGGGCCGCCAACAGCACAACGAGCAGACCGATTGTCCACAGACGCGGAGCCTTTGGTTCCTCTGGGTATTGGTCGTCGTAGGTCTTGTCCGTCACGCGCCACCTCCTGTCAGCCGCGTCGCGCCGCATCCTGAGACCATAAATATACCGCCCACAGTCGTCACCAAGCACGGCGACGTCACGAGTCGCAGTCGACAGTGACCGAGAGAGGCCGCGGGTGGTGGGACGAGGCGGGGTAAGGTGCGAGGCTGGTACCATGGGAAATTCGTCTCCCCGCACGGAACTCTCATGGTTCGACGAACGGTCGTGCTCTCCCCACCCAGCACGTTCTTTGGCCGCGTCGCCTGGTTGCTAGCTACTGTCGTGGTCGTGGCGCTGGGGTTCTTCCTGCTCACTGCCGGCTTCGTCCTGGCGCTGGGGCTCGCAGCGGCAACAGCGTTGCGCATCTGGTGGCGCGGGCGGCGCATGCGACAGTATTCCGAGATTCGCTCGGGAGATCTGCTCGAGGTCGAGTACACCGTCGAGCCCGACAACCCGGTGGTGTTGCGGCGCGGCTCGGGCCGGCGCTGAGCGCCCTCGCCGATCGATTCGAGTCGCGGAAGTGATCTCGATGCGGTGTGTTACCACAGGAGCACGCTGGCTCGGCGTCATTGGCTTGCTGATCGGCGCGTTGCCCACGGCGGCGCAGGAGGGCGCGCTGCCGGCTGTCGTACAGGTCGAGGACGCGGAGCCCCTAGCGGTGCGCGGCCCGGCCGATCCGGCGCATCTGGAAGCCTTCTTCGACGGCCTCATGGCGGCGCAACTCAAGGATCATCACATCGCCGGTGCCACCGTGGCCGTGGTGCGCGATGGCGCCGTGCTGCTGGCCAAAGGTTATGGGTTTGCCGACGTCGAGAAGCGCCGTCGGGTGAGCCCCGACACGACGTTGTTTCGCATTGGCTCGATCTCCAAGACGTTCGTGTGGACGGCGATCATGCAGCTGGTGCAGCAGGGTCGGATCGATCTCGACACCGATGTCAACGAATACCTCACTGATCTGGAGGTGCCGGCCACCTACGACGAGCCGGTGCGCCTGCGGCACCTGATGACCCACACCCCCGGATTCGAGGATCGGGTGATCGGGCTGTTCGCTCGCGACGAGGCCAGCCTGGCGCCCCTCGAGGTGATCCTCAGACGCGAGCTGCCGGACCGGGTTCGCCCTGCCGGTGACGTGTCCTCGTACTCCAATCACGGCACTGGTATCGCCGCGCTCATCGTCGAGGAGGTGTCGGGGCTGTCATGGAACGACTACGTCGAGCGGCACATCATCGAACCTCTGGGGATGGCCCACACGACGTTCCGACAGCCGTTTCCAGCGGCGCTCGGTGCGGTGATGTCGATGGGCTACAGCTGGAACGGGGCCGACTTCGAGGAGGAGGACTTCGAGCTTGTCCCGCTGGCACCGGTGGGCGCCGCTGGCGCCACCGCCGCCGACATGGCGCGCTTCATGATTGCCCATCTGCAGCTCGGGATTCTCGACGATGTCCGCATTCTCGACCAGTCGACGGCGCTGCGGATGCAGGGGGAGCTGTTCCGACACGCCGATCGCATGCATGCGATGGCGCATGGCTTCTACGAGGTGGGAACGAACGGCGAGCACGCCCTCGGACACGGTGGTGACACGCACTGGTTCCACTCCGACATGGCGCTGCTTCCGGCGTACGGGGTCGGGCTGTTCGTGTCGTTCAACAGTGCTGGTGGAGCTGGCGTGGCCAGCGACGTGTACCAGGCGTTCATGAACGAGTACTTCCCGGTCGACGATGCGCCTGGGTTGACCGCGCCTGTCGACTTCGCCGTACGTGGTCGGCGCTTTGCCGGCCGCTACCGGATCAACCGTTACTCTCACAGCACGCTCGCCAAGCTGACCGCCTTGGGGGCAGCGAAGGTGAGCGTTACCGAGGATGGCGAGGCGCTGGTCACCAGCATCACCGGCGCGACGCGCTGGATCGAGGTGGCGCCGCTGACGTTCCGTGAGGAACACGGTCAGCGTCTCATTGCCTTCCGTCCGGATGACGATGGCGAGATCACCCACCTGTTCCTCGGATGGGTGCCGGTGGTGGCGCTCGAGCGCATCGGCCTGGCTGGCAACCCCATGCTGCACGCGGTGATCCTGGTGAGCTCACTGGTGCTCTTCATAGGCGCTGCTTTGCTCTGGCCCGTCGCCGCCGCGCTGCGCAAGAAACACCGATACATGCTGCCGCCCCATCGCCGCATTCCCCTGCTGACGAAAAGCACCGGCTGGCTCGGCAGCATGCTGTTTCTGACGTTTGCCGCCATGCTCGCGGTGCTGTTGAGCGATCCGAACCAGATCGTCTTCGGCGACGCCCCGCTGCTGCCGGTGGCGTTGACCCTGCCTCTACTGGCGATCCCGGTAGTGGCTGCGGCGATTTACTTCTGTGCCAAGTTGTGGCGCCGGCGAGGAGGCAGCTTCACGGCACGCCTGGTGTACACGTTGCTGACCATCGCCTTCGCTGCCACACTGTGGCAGTTCTGGTACTGGAACCTGCTCGGCTACCGGTACTGAGCGCGCTCGATAAGCACCGTATCGATCAGTGTACCCTCGAGGATTGCCTCGACCGCGTCCATACCCTCGATCACCTCAGCGAAGATCGTGTAGTTGAAGTCGAGGCGCACGTTATCGATCAGGTTGACGAAGATCTGCGCGTCGCCGGTATCGCGGCCCCGCGTCGAGATGCCGACGGTGCCGCGCCGATGCGAACGGTCGGTGATCTCGTCGCGCGTGTAGGGGCCGTCGCCGGCGAACTCGTTGGCGCCCGGGCTCCCCCCCTGGATAACGAAGTTGGGCACCACACGGTGAAACGTCAGCCCGTCGAAGTAGCCCTCGCGGGCCAGCCGCACGAAGCGCGCTGCGTTGGAGGGTGCGTCGAACGGGTACAGACGCAGCGCGAACTCGTCGCCGCTCTGCATGCGTACCACAGCGCGGATCTCCTCGATGTCCTCGATCTCCGCGGCGCTTGGGAAAGGGGAGGGTGGCAGCGGCTGCGGGTCGGGCGATGGCCGCCTGCCGGTCCACTGCTCGAGCACATCGGCGGCGGTGTTGGCGATGACGGGATCGAAGTCTCGCAGGTAGGCGCCGACCGCCTCGGCCTGGTCCGCAGAGCCCAGGCTGCCGATCGCCTCCAGCAGTGCACGGCGCGGATCGCGCGAGGTCTCGCGCTCGAGCGCG
The DNA here is from genome assembly GCA_963666055.2 of Acidobacteriota bacterium. GTDB lineage: Bacteria > Acidobacteriota > UBA890 > UBA890 > WLXD01 > DASCOT01. The sequence goes on from CAXWPH010000002.1 coordinate 299,204, forward strand.
GTTACCCGCTGGAGCGCTGCCAGCAGCTGTTCGACTGCCTGCTCCCCGACTGCCTGCTCCCCGCCTGTTAGTGCCGCGGCCGCGGCCATCAGTAGCTGCCCGTCGTCGCTGGCGAGAGCGTTGAGGTAGAGCTCGTCGCCGCCGTGCCCCGCAGCCGCGCTGAGCCCTGGAATGGCGATCGACGCGACGTTCGCCTGCTCGTCGGCCGCCAGCAGGCGGAGCAGGTCGACCCACCCGGAAGCTGTGGCAGCATGGGCGGCGTACATTCGCATCTGCCACGTCGGGTGATGGCCGGCGGATTCAGCGTGCGGGCGGGCGAGCGCCGTGTTCATGGTTGCCAACGCCACGAGCGCGTGGGCGGGCTCATGCCAGTCGGCCTCGTTCGCCGCCTCGATGTTGCTGGCTATCCGCTCCAGGGTCGCGATGGCGCCGTCACAACCGGCGAGCGCGTCAATCGTCAGCAGCCGAACGGCGGCAACCGCGTCCCGCAGTCCGGCGAGCAGTCGCGAACAGGCGCCTCGCTCAGGCACTCTACGGCTCAGGGTTCGCAGCAGCTCGTAGCGGACGCGCCCCTCGGAATCCTGCAACGCGCGGGCGACCAGCAACGACCCGTAGTCTCGCGTCGACCCGATGACCCCGGCTGCCAGACGGCGGACGCCGACGTGCGGGTCGCGTTGCAGCGCCAACAGCAACTCGTCGGTGAGCTCGGCACGAGCGTTGACCATCGCCGAAACCGCGAGGAATCGCACCTGCGCACGCCACGGGTCGTTGGCGTCGTCCCGTCCGAGGGCCGCGAGCTCGACCCACAGATCGAAGGTCTCGGGTGGCGCGGTCAGGTCGGGGCGCAGCCGGAACAATGCCTCCAGGCCTCGTGCGATCCCGAGCAGTTGGGCGATCCGTTCGCCCGCCTCCGGTCGCACCAGGTCGGAGGTTGCGAGCAACGCAAGCCCCTCTTGGGCAGAGCCGAGCAGCGCTGCCTCGGCTTGGCGCGCGGCTTCGTTGTCGGCGTAGCGCAGCCGGCCTATCGATGTTGCCGCGGCGCCGGCGACAGACGCGTCCGGGTCGGTCGTCATGGAGACCCGCAACGGTTCAAACCCTGCGCCTCCCGGGCCGCGGCTCAGCGCCTGGGCCACGGCGATCGTAGCGGCAGCGCGCACCGAGGCGTCCGCATCTTCCAGCAGCGGCAGAATGTCTGGCAGCAGGTCGGCGCGCTCGAGACGGCCGAGGGCGCGGACCGCGGCGCGACGCAACGAGCTTCCCTCCGCCTTGGGTCCGTCGCGGAGGGTGAGAATATCGGCCTCGGTGGAGCCGCGCCGGTCCTCCGCCTGCATCAGCTGATTGAGCGGCGAGTCCAACGGATCCTGGTGACAGAGAACGCCCTCAGCCGCGAGTGCCAGCGCCAGCAGTAACCGCATACGCATGCCGGCGATTATGTGGGCCAGCGGTTCACCTGACCACCCGATTCTCGGCGCTAACCCGACAACTACCCGAGCGCCGCGACAATCTCTCGCACCGCCGCATCGGGATCGTCGGCGCCGAACACCGCGCTGACGACAGCGACGCCCACCGCGCCGGCCTGCAGGCACTCGGCGACCTGGGCAGCGTCGATCCCACCGAGCGCGAGCACAGGAAGGTCAACCGCTTCGGTCAGCTCGCGCAAGGTTTCGAGCCCGCGTCCGCATCCGGGCTTGGAGCCCGGATCGAATACCGGCGCGAACACCCCGAACTCTGCGCCCGCCACCGCCGCATGCTGCGCTGCGTCGGCCGAATGCACCGACACGGCGCGCCGAAATCCCACCGGCACCGGTTGCGGTCGAGCCGGAATGGCGCTCTCAGGCCAGTGGATTCCTCGTGCCCGAGCGCTGGCGGCGTCGATGCCGGTGCCGTTGACGAACACGGGTACCACACAGTTGGCGAGTCGATCCAGGGCGGCCTCGAGGACGACTTTGCGCCTAGCCTCGCTGAGTTGCTTGGCGCGCAGCTGCAGGGCAGCCGGGAATCGATCGGGCAACGCCCCAACGGCCACGTCGATGAGATCCAGCCAGCGCTCGGTACCGCCGCAGTACTCGTGGTCGGCGATCAGGTACAGGCGCGGCGGTTCGCGCCCGCCTATCGCCAAGGGGTACCTTTGGCCGGTGTCGATGCTTCGGCATGGTACTTTCGCGGCATCCGACGGGCGCGAAACGCGGCGGCGCCAGCGGCGGCCGCGGCGCGCATTGCTTGGGCCATCATCACCGGGTCGCCGGCGCGGGCGACGGCGGAGTTCAGCAACACACCGTCGCAGCCGAGCTCGAGAACGATCGTTACGTCCGAGGCGGTACCCAGGCCGGCATCGACGATTACCGGCACGCTGGCACGTTCCTTGATCAAGCTCAGGTTGTGCGGGTTGCGGACACCCAGGCCGGAGCCGATCGGCGCCGCCAGCGGCATGATCGCGGCGCATCCGATGTCCTCCAGGCGTCGTGCAAGCACCGGGTCGTCGTTCGTGTAGGGCAGCACCACGAAGCCGTCCCGCACCAGCTCCTCAGCCGCCTGCAACAACCCCGCGGCGTCCGGAAGCAGGGTCTGGTCATCGGCGATGACCTCGAGCTTCACGAGCTCGGTGCCGATCGCTTCCCGACCAAGTTGGGCCGTCAGCACAGCGTCCTCGGCAGTGTAACAACCGGCCGTGTTCGGCAAGATATGAACGCCGGCGCGGTGCAGCAGCTCATACAACGATTCGCCCTTCGCCCCAGGACTGACCCGGCGCAGCGCCACCGTGACCATCTCGGTGCCCGAGGCGGCGACGCAGTCGAGCATTACCTGTGTGCTCGGGTACATCGCCGATCCGAGCAGCACGCGCGAGTGTAGCTCCAGCTCGCCGATTTGCAGCGTCTCGTCGCTCACCTCAGCCTCCGTGGAAAGGGGCGACAATCTCGATGTCGTCGCCTTCCTGCACCTGCACGGCGCTCCATTCCTTCCGAGGGATCATGGCGCGGTTGAGCGCCACTGCGACGGCCTTGGCGTCGGCGGCGACCTCGTTGACCAGCGCGCCGATGCTCATTCCTGGGCTCAACTCCCTCTCGGCTCCGTTAACTCTGGCGCGCAACCGTATCCTCCTCGAATCCCGAAGGCGCGAAACGTCCAGGCTCCAGGCCCTTCAGCAGCTCGGGGTCGTCGCCGTCCATCAGGTCGGCCAGCAGCGCGGCGGTTGCTGGGGCCAGCAGAATGCCGTTGCGGTAGTGGCCGGTAGCCACGTACATGCCGTCCTGCTCGGTAGCGCCGATTGCCGGCAGGTGGTCGCGCAGCGCGGGGCGAAACCCCACGCATACCTCGTCCAACTCGAGCTCGTAGATTCCCGGCAAAGCGCGCCAAGCATTGTAGAGCAGATCCATTATCGGACCCGCTGTCGGGCGGGCATCGAATCCCTGCTCCTCGCTGCTGGCACCGATCACCAGCTCGCCGGAGGCGCGCGGCAAGATGTACACGTCGGGGGTGCGGATGACTCGATGTAGCAGCCGCTCGCCTCGCAGTCGGAGCACCTGGCCCTTCACTGGACGCAGCGGCAGCTTATCGCAGGCCTCGGCGGCGTCGCGTGTCCAGGCGCCGGCGGCTACGATGACGCGATCGGCAATGATCTCCATCCGGTCGCCGGGAACCTCGACAACGGCTCTCCAGCGCCCGTTCAGCTCCAGGTCGAGCACCTTCGCCGGCCAAACGAGCGTGCCACCGCGGGCCTCGATCGCCGCGGCTACGGCGCGCGCCAGGGCACGCGGGTCGACCTGCACGTCTTCATCGGCGGCGAACCCCCCCACGACGCTCGGGCTTAACCTTGGCTCGCGACGCCTGATTTCTTCGGCGTCGAGCTGCTCGCAATGCAATCCCAGTCGCCCGTGCTCGGCGGCGCCGTGGCACAGCTGTTCGAGATGATCCTGATCCATTGCCACGAGCAGCGTCCCGGTGGTGTCGTAGCCGCACTGCAGGCCCGAATCCGATTCCACAGCGCCGACGAACTCGGCGTAGCGTTTCAGGCTGTCGATAGCGAGTCGAACCATTGCCGGCTGCGTCGGTTCTGCCTCGGCGGCACCCGCAAGCATGCCCGCGGCAACGTGGGTGGCTCCTGCACCGAGGCGGACGTGCTCAACAACGGCCACGCTGCGCCCACGGCGGACGTTCTCGTAGGCGCTGGCGAGCCCGATGATGCCGCCGCCGATCACCAGAATGTCAACAGTCTGCCCGGATTCCATCGTTACCTTCGCGTCGCAACCAGACCTGTCAACGTTCCACCTCCGGTTGCCTGCGCAGCATACCTCCAGCCCACTATTGGGGCGGCTGAAGCCTCGCCTGTGCTTGCTGCTGCTCGCCGTCACGGATGAAGCGCACGGCGACCACCTCCCCCGTCTGCCGTTGCTCCAGGGCCTGCAGCACGTCGCCCCAGCTGGAAATTTGGTCGCCGTCGATAGCCGTGATGATGTCACCCAGCACGATGCGGCCGTTGCGCGCCCGGCTGGTGCCCCGCAGCCCTGCCAGATCGGCGGCGCCACCTTCGGCGATGCTGCGCACTACCACGCCGTCGACGCCGAGTCGTCGCGTGTTGATCGTCAGGGGCTCGATGCCGAGGCTGGGCCGCTGCAGCTGTCCGAACCCGATGAGATCGTCGACCACCCAGCGAACCGTGTCGGCGGGAATGGCGAAGCCGACGCCAGCGTAGGCGCCCGAGGGACTGACGATCGAGGTGTTCACGCCGATGCGCCGCCCAGCGCTGTCGAGCAGCGGTCCACCGGAGTTGCCCGGGTTGATTGCCGCGTCGGTTTGAATGACGTTGCGGATCTCGGCTCCGGTCACCTGCGAGTTGATCTCTCGACCGAGGGCGCTAATCACACCGGTGGTGAGGGTGGAATCGAGGCCGAACGGATTGCCGATGGCGTACACGCTCTGACCCACCCTGAGGTCGTCTGAGGTGCCCAACGTGATGGGTTGCAGCTGCCCGGCAGACGCCTCAATGTGCAGTACGGCGAGGTCCTTCTCGGCGGCGTAGCCGACCAGCCGCGCATCCCACTGGGACTGATCGGTCAGGGTAACGCGAGCCGTGGTGGCTCCTAGGATCACGTGCCAGTTGGTGACGATGTGGCCGCGTTGATCCCAGACGAACCCCGACCCCGTTCCCGACTCGATTCGTGTGACATCGAGCGTCCAGAGGTTGCGCCGATCGGTGAGCGACGTGATGTAGACGACCGACGGCGAGGAGCTCTCGAAAAGGTCGATGGTCGATCGCTCTGACGAGTCCAGATCGCCGCGCGGCGTCACGCTCTGAGTGACCTCCGTCGGCTGTGCCACCGGTCGGACCGCCGGCTGAGACTCCGGTTGGGCGGTGTCTGCCGTCCAGCCGAGGCCGAGGAAGAATCCCGCCCCGAGCACCAGTCCGAGCAGCAAAGGATAAAGGAAGAGCTGCCGCGGCCCGGCCATGTGGTCTCCCATCAGCGATCTCTCCAGCTCGCGTCGTCCATCTCGGTTAGCGTAGACGCGTGTCTCTACAGGAGACTACTCCCCACACGGGACTCTAGTGTCCTGTAGTTAGGACACTAGTTAAGCAGACCGGGAAGCGAGCTTCCCGTACGAGGGCTGGCTTGGAAACAATCTCCATTCCCGCGGCGCGGCGGCTGGCGGTGGCGCGAGCCGGATTGCTGCGCCCCGAGCGTACCGGTTTGCCCACTCGTGCAGCCGGCCGAGGGCGCCGAGCACGCGCTGCGGCCGGGTCGATCGTCCGGCGCTTCGGCTACCTACAACTCGACACCGTCTGTGTGACCGGAGCGCGTAGCCATTCGCTGGTGCTGATGTCGCGGCTCGACGGTGCCTCGACGGCGCTGGGCGAGTCGCTGCTGGCGCCGGGCGAACCGCTCTTCGAGTACTGGGGCCACGAGGCCAGTTGGATCCCCATCGAGCTGTATCGGTTCTTCGAGTTTCGCCGCCGCCACTACACCGTCCACCCTTGGTGGGGCGATCTCCTCGGTGAGCATCCGCGCGTTGCCGACGCCATCCTCGACCAGCTCGGTGACCTGGGCCCGCAGCGCGGCAGCGACTTCGAGCAGGTATCGAGCCGCGGTGGCTGGTGGCAGCTCAGCATTGCCAAGAAGGTGCTCTCGGCGCTGTGGTCACGCGGCGATGTGGCGGTCAGCCGCCGGGTGGGCTTCCAGCGCGAGTACGACCTCGCCGAGCGGACGATCCCGGAAGCGGCACGCGCTCACCCGGCGCCGCTCGCGGAGTCGATCGAGACGCTGCTGCTGCGCGCCCTGGCAGGCCATGGATGGGCCACCACCGGCACGCTGGCGGACACTTGGCGGCTGCCGAAGATGGGCGCCGAGATCGCCGCCGCCCTGGAGCGCCTGTGCGAGCGCCGGGCGGTGGTGGCGTGTCGTCTCGAGGCCCCAGGCACCCGCAGAGCCGGCTGGATCCGACCGGTCGATCTGGAAGCCGCCGAGACGTTGCAATCGAGTCGCCCGCGCCGCGATCGCGGCCTGTTGCTGTCGCCGTTCGACCCACTGCTGTGGGACCGGGCACGCACCGAGCTGCTGTTCGGCTTCCGGCAGCTGCTCGAGATCTACAAGCCGGCGCCGCAGCGCGAGTTCGGCTACTATTGTCTGCCGGTGCTCGCCGGCGATCGGTTGATCGGCCGCATCGATCTCAAGGCCAACCGCCGCGCCGGGCGCCTCAACGTGCTGGCGGAGCACTACGAGCGTGATCCCGTCGTGACGCGCGACCGGAAGGCCGCTGAAGAGGCTCTGCAGCGACTGGCGAGAGCGCTGCAACTGGAGCCGTGGCGCCACTAGCATCTGTTACAGGCCACTAGCAGGCCGTGGTGGAAGTGTGGCGGGCCTGGCGACAGGGTCTTGCGAGGGGGAGGCAAGGAGAAAGGAGGAGGCGATGGTTACCCCATCGTTGACGAGGAACGACACAGCATATGCGCGCAACCCCCTATCGCCCGGAGGGTTACGGCGATTTGGGGCCATCTGCGGCGTTGGCCCTCCTGGACGATGGCTAGGGCATCGCCTGCGTCAGGCCGCCTTGCATCTGACCCCAACTCGCCGTAACCAGGCCCGCCACACTTCCACCACGGCCTGCTAGGGTCAGGGCTCGATCTTGTCGATGCGCCGCTGATGGCGGCCGCCGCCGAATTCGGTCTCCAAGAAGGCCTTCAGCACGCTGTCGGCCATCTGCTGGCCGATCATGCGTCCGCCCAGACACAGCACGTTGGCGTCGTTGTGCTCGCGCGCCATCGCCGCGGTATGGGGGTTGTCGCACACCACCGCGCGGACGAAGCCGATGCGGTTGGCGACCATGCACATGGCGATGCCGGCACCGTCGATGAGCACGGCGCGATCGGCCTTGCCATGCGCCACCGCCCGAGCCGCCGGCCGGCCCACATCGGCGTAGTCCGCGGGCTTGGTGTCGTGCACACCGTAGTCCTCGACGACGTGTCCCTGCGCCTGTAGGCGGAGCTTGACGTACTCCTTCATCTCGTAGCCGCCGTGGTCGGCGGCGATGGCGATGCGCATGATGGCTCTCGACGATATGGGTGTTTTTGGGCTCGCCTAGGGTAACGCCGGCACTCGATGCGGTCGATGTAGTATGAGGCGGCGATGACCGAGGGCCCCGCTTCGAAGCAGCTAGCGCGCTGGCTGGCAGCCACGCTGGCCACCCTGTTCGTGGTGCGCTTTGCCGGGCTGGGCACCGCATTTCTTCCCGGGGTCGGAGTGCTCCTGGCGCTGGCGATCGTGGTCTCTGCGGTGGCCGCCCTCAGCGGGTCCGAGGCAGCGCCGGAGTCGCGCCAACGATTGGGTGCGCGCGCACCGCTTCGAGCTCGCGTTGGTGGCTCTTGCCGTGCTGTTCATCGGTGTTCATCGGCCTGCAGGTCTCGCGGCTGCACACCGATCTCGGCAGGTCGCCGCTCGACATCGATCAGCACCGTCTCGCCAGCACGGTGCGCCAGTTCTTTCTGAGCGGCGCGGTCCCGCACGAGACCGTCGAGGACTATCCGGGGGTTTTTTACTGGGCCATGGTGGGCGCCTATCTGGCCGCTTTTCTGCCCGCCCTGATGGCCAGTGCCACGCCTGATTTCGCCAGCCTGCCGATGCCGCATCGTCGCGGTCGCGCAGCGACGCTAGCAGGCCACTAGACGATCCGTGTGTCGATGCTGATGGTGCCCGACAGCGTGCGGTGCACCGGGCATCGGTCGGCGATCTCCGCCAGTCGCCGCCGCTGCGCCTCGTCGAGGTCTCCCCGGAGCTCGACCACCTGGGTGAACACGTCGATCCTGCCGCAGTTGCGGTCCGGATCGTCGCAGTCGTCCGCATGCACCCTGTCGTGGCTCACGTCGACGACTACCCTGTGCAGCGGCCAACCCTTGCGGTCGGCATAGAGGCGAACGGTGATCGCCACACAGGCGCCGAGGCTGCCCGACAGCAGCTCGTAGGGCGTTGGGCCGCGATCTGCACCGCCATGGGACTCGGGTTCGTTGGCAGTCCACTGGTGGCGACCGTTGGTGATCGTGTGAGTGATGGGGCCCTTACCGGCGTCCGAGATCCGGACGGTACCGGCCGCCAGGGATCGTTCCGTGTCTTCCGCCGCCATGCCTATTGCTGCAGGCGGCGGGCGCGCGCGCGTGCCAGCGGCCAGACGATGGGACCGTCGTCGTGCAGCAATCGTCCGTCACGATCGGCAGCCGCGTGTTCGAACGCACCGCGTGCAAGTGCAGCGTAGTCGGGCCCGAGCTCCGACAGTGCCAGCCCGAGCCAGTAGCTGGACATGCTGGCGCCGACCCCGGGGCGTTCGGGCACCTGGAGCGGTCGCACCAGGCGTACGACCTGCTCCCATTCACCGGCGCGGAGCAGGATCGAGGCTTCGTTCAGGACAAGGACCCACTCGGGTACGGAACCGCCACCTGCGGTGCGCAGTTGCCGCACGGAGCTACCGCGATCGGCAATGTAGATCCGGCCACTGCCATCAACTGCCAGGTCTCTGGGATCGTCCAGCCGATGGCCTCCGGGAAGCGCCGGCCCCAGCCGCGCCAGCCGCGCTCCCTCGCTCGAGTACACGTGGATGCGCTTGTCGCCGCGGTCGAGCACGTAGAAGTTGTCCAGCGCGTCGATCGCCATTGCCTCCGGGCGCCGCCAGTCCGACGCGGTCACCAGCGTCTCGATTCCTCCGTCGCCATCCAGGGCGATCACCGCCTTGTTACGTCTGTCCAAGAGCAGGAAGCGTCCCTGGTTGTCGACCTCGATATCGACGATCTTGAAGCGCTGGCTGCCAAGTGGCATGGACATATAGGCGCCACGGGCGTCGAATCGCGACAGCTTGTCGCCATCGTCGTGGGCCACGAGGATGCTGCCGAGCGGACCATGCGTCGCCGCGACGATTTTGTCGACCTCCTCCGTCCGGCCTCCCTGGCGTGTCATGAAGGTCTGCCGTTGGCGAGTGAATGGCGCCAGGATCGAGCGCCGCATGACGACGTACGCCACGCTGGCCGGACCGAACCAGGGCTTCGTGGCACCGGCAAGTGGGTTCTGCCGAGCCACCACCGCGCCGTCGGCGCCCAGCAGCGCCCCGAACGGTACGCCCTCGTCGACAACGAGCAACTCGCCATCGTTCGAGGCTCCTACGCCGATCGGCTCATCGAGCCGCCCACCGGCGCTCACCAGAGTGCGTGATTGCCGCCAGGCGGTTTCCGTCGCACCGAGTCGATGACGATGGATGAGCGACAGCAACGTGCGCGCCGTAGGCACCTCGGCCGCGCCGAGCTGCAGCAGCGCACCGGCGGCTTCCCACTCGCCGCTGCGGAGCAGCGCAGTTCCGAGCCCCGCATACGCCCGGGCCAGCCACGCGCCACTTACACCCGGCTCCATGGCGGCGGCGAACTCACCCTCTGCCATTTCGGTTTCCAGCAGCCGCAGGCTGATATTGCCGCTCAGTACCATCGCGGCGGCGCGCGCCTCGAGTCGCGGGAATGTCGCGGCGTCGAACAGTATCGGTAGGCGCGAGAGCGTCTCGCGTACGCTGCGAAGATCGTCCGTTGACCGGGACGCATCGATGTCGTAGCGCGCCACGATCACGGTGGCGGCGGCAGCACTGGCCGTCCGCGGATGCGCGTTGACGATGCGATCGGCGGTACCGCGCGCCGCGTCGTGATTGCCCAACGACACGTGGCTGTTGGCGATCAGCAGGAGTGCATCGTCGACCAGCTCAGAAGCCGGGAACTGGTCCACAAGGACCGTTGCCTCGCGAATCGCCCCCTCCGGATCGGCGGCCTCGTAGAGCATCTGTGCCTGACCGAGCAGTCGCTGTGCGGCAACATCGGCCTGCGTGGTCGCGTGGAGGCGATTTCCGGACCCCGTGACCGCCAACGACGACGCCGTCAGCGCGAGCAGGAGGAACGTTCGGACCGCCGTTGTCACTGCTGAGGAGCCGTGGCGAAGACGCGCTGACCGTCGCGTACGATGCGCTCGTTGACGGTAAGCGACGCCCCGGTGGCCGGCCATTCGAACAGGAACTCGTGATCGCCGGCGACCATGCGGGCCTGGAGTGGGGTGATGTCGACGAACTGCCCATCGATGCTGACCCGACAGTTGCCCGGAGTGGCGGCAATTTGAACGCTGGCGACGGCCGGAACACTCAGGCGGCGGGTACCGCCACTGGTTACGTTCACCGTGGATTGTTGCGAAAGGAATACCTCGGGGGCCGACAGGGTCACCGCCCACGAGCCTGGCGGGAGGCTCATCTGCAGGGCAGCAGCAGCGTTGAACCTTCGCGTCGGTCCGCCGCCAAGCGGCCGCGCCGTGGCCGACACGGCATAGTCGGCGTTGACGCTCACGAGCCCGGGTTCCACGTCAGGCTGCATCGGGAAATGCAGCGTCGCCGACTGGCGCTGCGAAGCGCTCAGGTCGTCGAGCACGAACGCCCAACCAGCAGACGCGTAGCCGTCGAGCGCCAGCTGCATCGCGTAGCGCGTGTCGGGGAGCACCTCGAGCTCGTAGGGCGTTGTCCCGACCTCGATGCCATCGAGGGTTACCGCGGCGCCGGGCGGAGCACTGGTTACGGTGAACGGCTCACCGACTACGGGCGGTGGCTCCGGCGCCGCCGGCTCTGCAGCCACAGCACCCTGGTCGGCGTTGGCGTTGGTGTCGCCATCAGCCGATGTGTCGTCGGTTCCGTCGGGCGCCGCGGCGGTCGAGTCACTGTCGGGCTCGGCTTCCTCCGCTGACCCCAAGGGCACCGCCGCCGGTGGCTCGGCGCTCGGTCGATCGACCGTACGTGGGCTCGAGGCCACCGCGCCGACAGGGTCGGCTCCGGTGTCCCCGGCGGGCTCGCCGCCTCCGATGACGCGCCATCCGATGATGGCCAGCACGGCTGCTACCGCGACGCCGAGCGCGATCATCGGCCCGCGGGACATCTTCTTTCTGGGTGGTATGGCGGCTGCCTTGGTCAGAACCGTGGCATCGGTGTCCGTTCCCCACGCCGCGCGCAGCGCGTCGACGAACTGTACGCAGCCGCTGAAGCGCTTCTCCGGGTCCTTGTTGAGAGCGCGCAACAGCACGGCGTCGAGCGCCGCCGGCAGCTTGGGGTTCGCCGAGCTGGGCGATTCGGGCTGGTCGCTGACGATCTTGAACATCACCGTTGTCGGAGCATCGCCATCGAACGGCTTCTTGCCGGCGAGCAACTGGTAGGCGATCACCCCCAGCGCGAACTGGTCTGAAGCGCCCGTGAGGATCTCACCGCGAGCCTGTTCCGGCGACATGTATGCCGGGGTGCCGAGAATACTGCCCGCCGCCGTCATCGTGTTGCCCGATAGCTTCGCCACACCGAAGTCGGTCACCTTCGGTACGCCGGCGGTGGTGATCAGAATGTTTGCCGGCTTGATGTCGCGGTGCACTACCCCGAGGTCGTGCGAATGATCCAGCGATGCCGCGATTCCGGCGATGATGTGCAGACTCCTCTCGATCGGGCTCGGACCCTCGGCGATGATGTCCTCGAGGCTCATCCCCTCCACGAGCTCCATGGCGATGTACCACGTGTCGCCCTCACGCCCGACGTCGTAGATGGGCACGATGTTCGGGTGCGACAGCCTACCGGCGCTCTGGAACTCGCGCTCGAACCGCGACGTGATCTCGGCGCTTTCGCTGCTGGCGTAGTCGTCGCGAATCATCTTCAGGGCAACGTTGCGACCGATCACCGGATCGACCGCCGCGTAGACGACGCCCATGGCGCCGCGGCCAAGGACCTTGCTTGTCGTATAACGCCCGAAGGTTAGTGAGTCGCTCATGGGTTTCGCACGTCCCGCCCGGTGCAAAGGTGCGTCTCAACGCGTATTAGTGGCGAGCGGCACGTTCCTGCTGAGAATCTACGACACGTACTGGTCCGGGACCACCCAGACGCAGCGGCTTTGCGAGAAAGCTCCTTCCACGTGCGACACATCTCATCCTTGTCGATCGGTTCGAAGCGCAAGCTCGAGATGCGCTCCCCGCCCTGCACGAACCCCATCTGATCACCGCCGCCGAAGTTCGGGAGAATCAGCTTATCCTTGGCGTAGTCGCGGATACGCTTCAGCCGATCGTCGTAGTCGACAACCATCGCGCTGAGCCCGAGCTCGGAGGCGCGGAAAGCGGCGGCGGTACCAGCGGGCCCCCCGCCGACGATCAGTATGTCCAGGGTTTCGGTGTTCGCCATTGTTCTCAGTGGTGTTGGGACGTTAGGTTAGTCGCGTGGGCACCCGGTCGCCTTCGATGCGATGCGTCAAGCGACACTCGATGTCACCGAATCGAAGCGACGCCGGCGGCGTGACATGGACGTCACCGGAGACCTTTTTCCCGTTGACGTAGGTCTTGTTCGTGCTTCCGAGATCTTTCACATACACGCCATCCGGTCGAAAGCTGAGCACCGCATGTCGGCGTGACATCGCCGGCACGTTGATCCAGATGTTACAGTCCGGCGTTCGGCCCACGAGGTTGTCGCCTGGAACGAGCTGGTAGCGACTCACCAGGCTCGCGGGCTCGAGCACTTCCAGCCACACCGAAGAGGCAGTCTCGATCGACTCACGGATGTTCCCCGGACCCGCGCCCAGTGCCACGGTCTGTTCAGCCCGCCGATCGAGCTCCGGCACCTCCAGCTCAGCCGCCGCATAGATAGGGGTGCCCGCCTCCGCCGCGTCGGGAGTGGGCGGGTCGTCTGCCGGCGTCTCGAACGCCGGCATGTCGAGCGCTGCAGCACTCGCAACGATGGTTCCATCGGCTGGCTCCTGCGGTGTCGACGCCTGTGGCGCAAAAGCTGCCGGTATCACGCGCGGCTCGGGCTCGCTCGCAGAGGCCACTTCGCTTGGCGGCGACCCGTCCCAATGGAAGATGAGATCGTGCTCGCCACCGAACGTGATCACGTGTAGCTCGCTGAGTCGTTGCCGCCTGGTCACTGGAACGCCGTCGAGCATCGTGCCGTTGAGGCTCTCGGTATCCTCGAGTACGTAGCAGCCGCGTTCCTTGTCCCACCAGATGCACGCGTGGTCGCCGGAAACCCCGTTCGCTTCGAGCACGATGGGATGGTGCTGGTTTCTTCCGATGGTGGCGCGCTCCACGATACCGAACTCTGCGCCACTGAAGTGGCCGGTCTTGCCGAACAGCCCTGCCGTCACTGGTTGCTCTCTCCTGAGTCAGGCCTGCTCGGACCGACTACTCGACATAAAGGAGTAGTCTGGACTCATTGGCTTTTGGATGAAACTGGGAGGTGCCCCGAATGTCGTGGAAATTGGATGAGCGTCTCCTCCGAGACCACGGATGATCCTATCGGTTAGGCTGCCTGCTTGTCGGGGCCGCACGTGAGCTGAGCCAAGAACCGGTGGTCATCGATGCGTCGCATGCGGATCTGTCCGAAGGCGACCAGGCTCCACAGCAACGTCACCCCAGCGGCCTCGGTCGAGAGCGAGCCCTGCGTCTTGGTACGGCGACGGAACTCCCGGTTCAGGTTCTCGAGCGCGTTGGTGGTGCGGAGCGTCTTCAACATCGGCCTCGGGAACTGGTAGAAGGTCAGCAGGCTCAGGCCGGCTTCCTGCAGGCTCCGGGCCACGGCGGGCACCAGGGTCGACTACTTGCGTACGAAGGCGGCGTAGGCGGCTCTGGCCTGGTTGCCGTCATCGGCCCGAACGATCCCATCCCAGTCGCGCTTCATCTCCGCACGTGCATGAACCGGGCAGTGGTCGCATAAGTTGCTCCACTCATGTTGCGTGCACCGCTGCACCAGCACATCGGGCCATACCTCGATCGCCTTAGCCAGCCCCTTGTGGCCGTCGGGCTGGACCCCGAGCACCGCCAGTACCGGCGCCGACACCACCCGCCTCGCCAGCCTGACCTTCAGATGGAACCCTTCCAGATACAGGTCGAGTAACGCTCGCCTGACAGATCTCGCTGTCTCCAGCGCTCAAAATACGCCTTCAGACGCCCCACCACCCTGGAGATCGTGCTCTTGGACAGGTGCGCCTTGCCCAGCAGCGGAGAGAGCGCCTTGCGGATCCGCCGGGTGTTGGCTCCCGCCAGGTACGCTCCCAGGATCGCCTCGTCCACTTGCCGGGCTCGCCGTGCGTACCTTGGCAGGATCGCGCTGCGGAACTCCCGGGTGTTGCCGTCTTGCCCCACGATGCGCCCCCGCGGTATGTCCAGCTCCTGGAGCCCTTGGGCTGCCGTTGCGGTAGCCCTCGACGCTGTCCGTTGCGCTCGTATCGGTCGCACCCCAGCGCCTCGGTGAGCTCCTCCTCCAGCGTCATCTGGATCGCCTCGCGGAACCTCCAGCGCAGCAGTCCCCTGTATGTCCTGCCGGAACTCGATGACTCCCGCTGCCTCCCTGCTAACCTGCTTCATGGCGTAACCTCCTTGCCGCTCTTCGCGGCCGTGTTTTCGCCTACGCGGAGGTTACGCCATCTCTATTGCCACAAGACTCGGGACGGATCCCGTGCTGGCCGCGGGGTAGCGGTTCTCGGCGAAGAGATCCTCGTGCGCTGCTTCGGCGGTCTGCGGCTCCCCGTTCTCTTGACCCAGCGCGGTGAAGGCAGTTGAAGCGAGTGGAGCGCCCAAGAGCACCGTCAATAACGCGATTGTCGCAGCGAAACCGATTCGCGCTA
Organism: Acidobacteriota bacterium; assembly: GCA_963666055.2. Lineage (GTDB taxonomy): Bacteria > Acidobacteriota > UBA890 > UBA890 > WLXD01 > DASCOT01. The sequence continues at coordinate 314,334 of CAXWPH010000002.1, forward strand.
CCAAGACTCGATCAGGCATTCGCAGCTCCCCAGTTGAGTCGTGACCCGCGTTGGGTCCTGGACGGCGAACTTCGGAGCGCCGGATTCTCGGACACAGCACGCTGATGAAGGAAACGTGGCTACCTCTACATCACGGAAATCCGCATGCCTCCAGGTTTGGACGGCGAGATTCTATCCCAAGCCGGCCTAGGTAATGCCGTAGCCGAGCATGGCGTCGGCGACTTTCACGAACCCCCCGATGTTGGCGCCCTTGACATAGTTCACCCAGCCATCGGCCTCCTCGCCGTACTCGACGCACTGGTCGTGGATCCTCTTCATGATGCCCTTGAGCCGCTCGTCTACCTCCGTCTCCGTCCACGAGATACGCATGGCGTTCTGACTTTGCTCCAGGCCGCTGACCGCGACGCCGCCGGCGTTGGCAGCCTTCGCAGGGGCATAGAGGATCTTCGCCTCGGCGAAGGCATGCGCCCCCGGCAGCTCCGTCGGCATGTTGGCGCCTTCGGCAACTCCGATGACCCCGTTGGACAGCAGCGTGCGCGCATCTTCGACGCTGACCTCTTTTGTGTCGCGCAGGGGAACGCCAGATCGCACGGCACGCCCCAGGGTCGCCCGCCGGCCACATATTCGACGTCGAACTTCTCGGCGTACTCGCTGATACGCCCGCGACGTTCCGTCTTGAGCTCGGTAAGCCAGGCGAGCTTCTCGCCGCCAATGCCCCCCGCATCATGGACGAACCCCCCGGAGTCAGACGCCGTGATCGGTTTGGCGCCGAGTTCATCGAGCTTCTTGATCGTGTGCAGGGCCACGTTGCCCGACCCGGAAACGACACAGGTCTTTCCCTCCACACTGTCGCCTCGTCGCGCCAGCATCTCCTGCATGAAGTACACACAGCCGTAGCCCGTCGCCTCGACCCGTCCGAGGCTACCGCCGAAGGAGATCCCCTTACCGGTGAGGACCGCGGCGAAGCGATTCGCCAGCCGCTTGTACTGGCCGAACATGTAGCTGATCTCCCGCGCTCCCACCCCGATGTCGCCCGCCGGCACGTCGGTCTCCGGACCGATGTGGCGATGCAACTCGATCATCAGCGAGTGGCAGAAGCGCATGACCTCCCGATCGCTCTTGCCCTTGGGGTTGAAGTTGGCGCCACCCTTGCCGCCACCCATCGGAAGCGTGGTGAGGCTGTTCTTGAAGGTCTGCTCGAATCCCAGAAACTTCAGCACCGAGAGCGTGACCGAGGGATGGAAGCGCATGCCCCCTTTGTAGGGTCCGATCGAGTTGTTGAACTGCACTCGCCAGGCGCGATTGGCCCGTACGTTGCCGGCGTCGTCCTCCCACGGAACGCGGCAGATCACCACCCGGTCGGGCTCCGTCATGCGCTCGAGTATCTGAGCTTCCTTGTACTCAGGGTGATCCAGAATGAACGGGATCAGGCTCTCCGCCACCTCCTGTACGGCCTGGTGAAACTCCAGCTCGCCCGGATTCCGCTTCACGAGACCGGCCATGAACCGATCGAAGTCCTGTCCTGCTGATCCTTCGAGCGCCATCAGAGTCCCCCTCGGGAGCAAGTTTTCGCGTGCGAGGTTGTCTCGCCAGGGTGCATCTTCCTGCAACCTATCTGACCGGCGGTGAATACACGAGAGGAACTGTTGCGACAGTTGATTGATCGGCGTACACTCCGAAACCATTCCCAGGCTCCTTCATTGGTCGCGGATTCCTGACTGAGTTATCCGCGGCGAAACCACACCCCAACGACAAAGCGAGACCAGACCCCGATGCCGCCAAATGAGAAAGTAAAGGCTGCAGTCGAGCGACTGTTTGCCAGGAAGCCCGACGCTACGACCACTGATTTCCGCAAGGTCGCAGAACGCGCCGACGAATCGATTCGCACGCAGTCGCCCCGTAGCTTCAACGCTACATACGTGGTGCCCATCAAGCGCCGCGCCGGCGGCAAGAAGCGCAAGAAGGTCAGTGCCGGAAAACGCACGGTGCGGCGGGCTCGGACCAAGCGCGTAGTGCGACGGCGCGCACCGAGCACTTCGATCAGTCATTCCACTCGAGCTGGCGTCCGCGGGCTGATCCTTCAACGCGATCAGCAGGTCATAAACGCATTGAGCAGTGGCGGCGATCCGCGGCAGGCTTATGATCTCGGCAGTGGGGTCGACGCCTACATCGATGCCCTGGCGAAAGCGTTGCGCATGTAGCGGCTAAGAGGTTCTGAGGCAGGCGTGCGAGTCGTTGGCCGAGGCGCACAACGAGGGTCTCATTCACTGCGACGTCAAGCCCGCCACCACGGTCTGCTAGTCCGACGGTCGGATACTCAGCCCTGTGCGGTCAGGTAGATCGAGCAGGACCCCCCACCCACCGAATCCCTCGGTGACGGCGAACCAGAGCTCGTTGTCGCCCGACTGCAGCGGCAGATAAACCGCGTCGTGCAGGCCGATGGTACCGAGGAATCGATAATCTCGGCTGCGCCACCGGTCGTCGGCCGAAAGCAGCAGCCGACCGTTCAAGTACACGCGTACTCGATCGCTGAAACCGAAGTGGGCCGGGATGGTGCGCGCCTCGGCGGCGTTGATGGTCAAGGCTGCAATGACGGTGTCGTGGTCCTGGTCGATTCCAGAGAGCCGCGCCAGGTTGGCGATGCCGCGCTCGCCAGCGTGCAGCTGCTGCCAGCTCCCGGCGATATCGTTGTCGTTGATCTCGGTGCGCCCTTCGAGCTTCGCGACGGCGAACGGGGCCGATACGCTCCACGTATCAACAACCGTCTCCGCCACCGGCGCAGCTTCCGCGCCGCCACCGACCAGGCCTGGCGAGTCCATCTCGCGAACAGTGACGTTGGCGAAGCGTGCCGGTGCCCCGGAGGAGGTGATCGCGAAGTGCCCGGCGCGCACCTCGCGGATCAGCTGCGGAATCACGAACACCGGCTCGTCGCTGTCGAGGTAGACCTCGGCGCGGCTGCCCGCCACCACCACTTTCATGTGCATCCAGCGATCGAACACCATCTCCATAGGCGCGTTGAAGCGCGGCCCGGCGTAGATCTGCCATCCGGAGATCCCGTTGAACACCGGCGTGTACTGCGACGCGTCGGGGTTCCCCGACTGGTGCGAGCGAATATAGAAATGCTCGGAGTTGCCTTCGTCGTCGCCACGAAAAGAGATGCCGGCAAACCCCTGGGCTTCGGAAACGGCGATGTCGAGCTCGATAACGCCGTTCTTGAAGTCGCTGCCGACGAGCACGGCGCTGCCGCGATCCAAGACCAACGCGTCGCGTCCGCGGAACGATTCGACGCGGTGGTCCACGGCGTCGACCTTCCAGAGACTCAGGTCGAACGGGTCGTTGGGCGAGCCGGCGCTCGCGGCAACCGGGGCGATCAGCAGGGTTGCGGCGGCCAGCAAAGCGGTGGTCTTGGACGTCGACATGCTTTCCTCCGAAGTTGTCACGGTGCAACGGTGCGCCGATCGCCGATAGAAGGTAGGGATGGCGCGGTTGGAAGTCAGGAATGGCGCGCCTGTCAGAGAATCAGCCGGGGAAGGACGCTGTCTTGAACGATTCGGACACCGGGTTGACCCACCGTCTCATGAGTCGCTGGGCGACGAATCGCGCCGCCGCTCGGCGTGCAGGCGGCCGGGCGGCATGCCGCTGAGGCGGCGCACTTCGCGCGTCAGATGCGATTGGTCGGCGAAGCCGTGCAGCGCCGCCAGGTCGCTCCACAGGGGTCGATCGGTAGCATCGGCATCGCGCAACACGCCGCGAAAGCGTTCGAGACGAGCGTAGGCGCGCGGCGCCAGCCCGGTTGACTCTGCCACTACACGGCGGAAGTGCCGGGGCGTGATTCCCAACCCGTCGGCCACCTGTCGCAACCGATCCGGCCGCCGTGATCGTCGGACTTGCTGCAGGCCACGGTGTACCAGGAGGCTGGCTCCGTCGGGCATGTGCCGTCGAGCCTGTTTGCCGACGAAGTCGAACAAGCAAGTGAGACTTTCTTCCGCCGATCGCGTTGAGCGCAGCAACTCGAGCAACATCCGGCCGCGGTCGGGCTGCACGACAGCGTAGTCGTCGAGCGCATCGGTATGGTCGCGTGGGTCGATACCGAGGATCGCCCGCGACCATTCGGGGTGCACCCGTATTGCCTCCATGCGGCGCGTGGGAACCGGCAGGTAGGCGCGCGTCTCGCGCACCGGGCCGATGAGCAGTATCTTGGGATCTTCGGCGCTGCCCTGTTCGCTACGTCGGCAAGCGAAACAAAGGCTCACGGCTGGTTCCGGGGCGACGAGGTATCCGGGGTACGCGTCGACCTGCTGTGACGGTGCACGATGCACCCACGCCACGTCTATAACGCGCGCCAGGCTCGCCGGCGGTGCCAGCTCCCGGTAGGCGCCGATCTGATGCATGGTTCCGCAGTTGTTGCTCAAGGCCTCTGCGCGTCAGCGTCGGGGAGCGCGACCGGTTAGTACAGTATGCCCTAACCAGTGATTGCTCCCTTCACGCCACCGAACACGCCCTCGTGCCGGCGCCGGGGGTGTGGCAGTTGCCGTGACGATGGCTACGGCATTGCCCGTGTCAGGCCGCCTTCCATCTGGCCCCCGTGCGGGAGCAAGGAGGATCAAGCTTCTTGGGTGCAGGCGCGGGCCGAGCCGAGCTCGGTGCGGCTGGTCGATGCCTTCGACCGGGCAGTAATCACCGGCACCCCGACCACCCCACCCCCCGAGCCGGTAGTGTGGGATTTCAGCGCCGGCAGCGTACCGGGAGGCGGTGAGGCGGGTGTGCTGCTGGGCGCTCGCGTCATGCAGCAGATCGAAGGGCTGGCACTCCGCGACGGCGCACTCGTGGGGCGCACAACCGGCGAGCTGGGCTTCATTCACATCCCGGTGCCGAGCGACGCGCGGCTCGAAGGAGCGTTCCACGCCGCCGAGATCCGCCTTCGCGTGTCCGCAGGCACCACCTCCGGCTTCGACTTCGTCTTCGCCCCCGAGATCGATGACGATGAGGTGCTGCACGCCGCCCAGCAGAACCGCACCCTAGCGGTGATGGCCGATACGACTCCTGGCGACGAGGTCGAGACCCTGACCCTCAGCCGCGGCATGGCCAACTTCATGGGCACGGTGTCGATGGGGGCGATCCACCACCTCGCAGTGCGGCCGAGCGACGTGGCCGACGCCGAGTTCGCCATCGAGTCGATCCGGCTGATCTCACGTCGCGAGCACCTGAGCATCATTCCCTCCGGCGTCTCCTGGCGGGGACTCGGCGAGGTCTACCGCGAGACCATCGTGTCGCGGGCACCCGAGACCATCCAGATCAACGTCGACGTTCCTAGCCGACCGTGGCTGGAGCTCAACCTCGGCACCATCGAGGACGGCCCGGTGACCTTCGTCGTCTCGGCTGGCGACGACACCCTGCTGCGACGCACGGTCAGCACGCCAGACCGATGGGAGAGCGTGCCGGTCGATCTGCAGCCCTACGCGGGACAAAGTGTCGAGCTGACGCTCGGCACCGTCGCCAATGCCGACGGAGCGATTGCCTACTGGGGCACGCCCGTGGTTCGGCAACGCGGCGATCGCGCCCGGGTAGTGGCCGCGAGCGAGGCCCGCAGTGAGCTGATCGGCAACGCCGACCCACCGCGCGGTGTGATCCTGATCCTCGCCGACACGTTGCGCCGCGACCGGCTTCCCTGGTACGGCGGGGCGCGCGACAACGCACCGAACCTGGCGGCACTGGCGGACGCCGGTACGGTCTTCACCAGCACCGTCTCCCAGGGCGCCTGGACCAAGGTCTCGGTGCCATCGATCTTGACGTCTCTCTACCCCAGCACGCACGGCATCACCGACATCATCCACCGGCTGCCCGCCTCGGTGACGACGCTCGAGGAGGTCTATCAGGCGGCCGGCTACGCGACGTTCCATACCTCGTCGGTGCCGTTTACCGGTCAGCTCACCAACCTTCACCAGGGTGCGGAGGTGCTCCACGAGTCGGCGTCGGTCGGAGATCTAGGCCACTCGACAGCGAAGACGGCGCGCACCTTTACCGACCGCCTGCTCGACTGGATCGACCTGCACTACGAGTCGCCCTTCTTCGTATTCCTGCACGTATTCGATCCGCACAGCCCGTTCGAGCCGTATGCGCCGTACGACACGCTTTACACCGACGACGGTGAGGGCGAGGCGCAGCGGCAGCGGATGGAGACGGTTCAAGAACACATCACCGACGACCACATGCGCGACGACGCCATGCCCACCACCGCCCAGCTGGCGGCGGCGGGGGTCGACCGCGATGCCTTCGTCGACACCGAGCTCGACTGGTACGACGCCTCGATCAAGGCGATGGACGTGGAGGTCGGCCGGCTATTGCAGCGGCTGGAGGGTCTCGGGGTGGCCGACGACACCGTGATCGTCTTCATGAGTGATCACGGCGAGGCGTTTCTGGAGCACGGCAAGCACTTCCACGGCTGGGATGCCTATGGCGAGATGCTCAACGTGCCGCTGATGTTCTCGTGGCCCGGCCGCATCCCGGCGGCGCGCGATGATACGGTCGTCGAATCGATCAGCGTGTATCCGACGCTGCTCGAGCTCAGCCGCCTGGCGGTGCCCGAACAGGCGCAGGGGCAGAGCCTGTTGCCGCTCATGGCCCGTCCCGACGCGCCCACGGGGCTCGGCTGGATGCCTCGTCCGGCGTTCGCCGAACGCGCCTCGATCGACAGCGACGAGCCCCTGGACGACGAGGTCGAGCAGTTGGTGATCGTGGCCGACGGCTGGAAGCTGGTGCACAACACGACGCGCCCCGACGGCAAGGCCGAGTTCGAGCTGTTCGACTACGTCAACGACCCGTTCGACCAGATCGACGTCGGTGCAGACAATCCGGAGATCGTCGCGCAGCTGTCGGAAGAGCTGGCCACGTGGCACGAGGGCGTGGTGGCAAACCGAATCGAACCCGACAGCGGCGAAGGGCTGACAGAAGCCGAGCGCGCCCGGCTGCGGGCCCTCGGGTACATTCAGTAGCGTCCACGCGCTGGCCTGATGCCCCCGCGCGCGGTGCACACGGCCGGACGAATGCAGCATTATGTAGACGCCGATCCCTTTCTTCCGCGACGAGAGCATCATGACCGACGTCACCACCGAAGAAACTCAGACCACTCTGCGCTCGGGTTCTGGCCACGACATCACGCCGCTGAGCGCCGAGCGCATCGCCGAGCTCGCCGAGAAACTCACCGACGAGGAGCGCCGGGTGCTGCTGCACGCCGGCACCGAGGCCCCCTTCTGCGGTGGGCTGCTCGACAACAAGGAGACCGGCGTCTATGTGTGTCGGCTCTGTGGCCTGCCGTTGTATCGCTCGGCCACCAAGTTCGACTCCGGCACTGGGTGGCCGAGCTTCAACGACCCCATCGACCCGGACCATGTCACCGAACACGCCGACTATAGCGGCGGCGGGATTCGCACCGAAATCCGTTGCGCCCGCTGCTCGGGTCATCTGGGGCATGTGTTCGACGACGGTCCGCCGCCCACGGGCAGGCGGCACTGCTTGAACTCGGAGTCGATGGAGTTCGTGCCAGACGACGCGTAGCAGGCCGTGGTGGAAGTGTGGCGGGCCTGGCGACAGGGTCTTGCGAGGAGGAGGCAAGGAGAGAGGAGGAGGCGATGGCTGCCCCATCGTTGACGACGAGCGACGCAGCATACGCGCGCAACCCCCTATCGCCCGGAGGGTTACGGCGATTTGGGGTCATCTGCGGCGTTGGCCCTCCTGGACGATGGCTGGAGCATCGCCGGCGTCAGGCCGCCTTCCATCTGACCCCAACTCGCCGTAACCAGGCCCGCCACACTTCCACCACGGCCTGCTAGCAGGCCGTGGATCGTTGCCCGTCCCGAGACACGGACTACATTACCGACACCACCAGTACTGCTACTGAATGTAGCCTAGCGCCCGCAGCTGCCGCTCCAGCTCGGGCGACAGCTCCACCGCGTCGCCGGCGCGCTGGCGGCGGATCTCCCGCATCTGGCGCAGCAGCCGTCGCGCCGTTCGCGTTAGCTGTGCGTTATCGGGATCCCGGAGCGCGTTGAGCTCGCCTGGGTCGGTGCTGAGGTCGTAGATCGCCGGTGAGCGGGCGGTACGGTTAACCACCATCTTGTAGGGCCACTGCACGATCGCCTCGAGCTCGATGCCGTAGTAGTTGCTGCGAGCGTAAATCGGCCGCGCCGGTGGTGCTTCGCCGGCCAAGTAGGGCACCAGCGATCCGCCCGAAACCTGCGGCACCTCCAGTTGCGCCAGATCGAGCAACGTCGGCACGATATCCACGGTCGACACCGGCTCCTGGTGGCGTGCGGCTGGAACTCCAGGGCCCCAGAGAACCAGCGGCACACGCATCACCTCGTCGTGAAGGGACATACCGTGACCCTTGCGGAAGTGCTCGCCTGGGAACGCCTCGCCGTGGTCGGCGGTGAGTGCCACCCAGGTGGTCTCGTGCAGGTTGCGCTCGCGCAGCGACTCGAACAACCGTCCGATCTGCGCGTCGACCCAGAGGATTTCCTCGTCGTAGGCGGCCTTGATGAACTCCACATCCGCTGCCTGCTCCGCTGCTTCGCGACTCTCGATGGTGGCGAGAGTATCGCCATAGCGGTCGGCGAAGGCGTCGGTGAACACCCCGCGTGCTGGCTCCGGAGCGTTGAACTGGTGGTGTACGTCGAACAGGTGTAGCAGGAGGAAGAACGGCCGCGACCGGTCGCGGCCGTCGAGCCACTCCAGACCGGCGTCGAGGCTCTCGTCTGCGAGGCGCAGCTCGGTCGCCGTCGCTTGTTCCAGGTCGTAATGGTCGAACCCTGTGGCCATGCCGAATATTGGATCGAGGAAGGAGACGTTCACCACAGCGCCGGTTTCGTATCCCGCTCCCGATAGGTACTGGGGCAGGGTGATGACCCCTTCGCGCAGCCGCCGATGAGCTGATGTGCCGGCCCCGTGGGCGTTTGGGTACAGCCCGGTGAGAATGCTGGCCATCCCCGGCAACGTCCACGATGAGGCCGAGTAAGCGTGCTCGAACACGCTACCGCTCGTCGACAGCTCGTCGATGCGCGGTGTCGTTTCCCGCTCGTACCCGTACAGGCTCATGTGGTCGGCGCGCAGGGTGTCGATGACCACGAGCACGATGCCGCCGGGTGGCGTTCGAGCGCAGCCGCCGGTTGCCAGCAGCAGACAGGACAGCAGGATCAGTGAGTTTTGCATTCGGGGGTCGGATCGCATCGGAGATGCGGTCATCGTGGGCGGGTGCCGCGAGGAACCATGAGTGTACCGCTTGGCCGCATGGCGCTCGCAACAGCGGCGGCGGTCAGCGCGGCGGCGTTGCCACCGTCGACGACGCGTCGGCGCCCGCCAGAGGTAGGGGCGCCACGCTGGCGTTGTCGAAGCGCGCTCGGGTGAGCGGGTTGCTGGCGCTGCGCGAGGAGGCCGCATAGTAGCCCACGTAGCCCTGGTCGAAGGTGTCGTCGAGCAGTGTTCCGAGCTCCACGTCGTTCACCGCCACGGTAATCGTGTTGCCGACTGCCCGCACCGACAACCGGTTCGTGTCGTCGCGACGAATCGCCTCGTGGTCACTCCATGGCTGTGGCCCGCCGCGCAGCTCGCGCCAGGCACCTTTCTCGAGTGCCCAGACGCTCCATTGCCCCAGGCCATTCACCGCGAACACGTAGTAGTTGCGCTCGTCGACGCGTCGAAACATCAGCCCATAGCCGCTCTCTGGCTGGCCGTCGGCGAGAGTAGCGTCGCTGGAGAACTGCACATCGGTAAAGTGGCCGCCCGCATGCGCTGTGGCGGAAACCGCCTGGCTGGTCGTGCGCAGCTCGATCTCGTAAGTACCGTCGACCAGGGCCCGAGAGATCGGGCCAGTGCTCAGGTCCCACTCGTGGTGGTTGTCGTCGAACGAGTCCGTCCAGGGCGGCATGGGGACCATCGAGGGGATCTTGGGTTCGGCATCGGTCGCCATCGACGGCACGGCCTCCGACACCCCCGCCGCTTCGTCCGCGTCCCCTGCCGCGCCCGTGGCACCTCGGCCGGCCAGATCTCCGAGCGCCCACCAACCGGCCGCAACCGCCAGCGCCAGCGCCGCCAGGCCGCCGATCAGTCGCCGAGTCGACCCGGCGCCGACGGCAGCGATGCGCGTCGCCCCGACCATCTCTGCGTCCATCTTCAGGCTCGCTTCGACGCTCGGCATCGAGGGCTCGGTGACCGCGCTGCTCAGCGGCGCGCTGATCGGCGCCCCCTTCAGCGCCGCTACCATCTCGTCCACCGACTTGAAGCGATCGTCCGGGCTCTTGGCAAGCGCCCGCTCGATGGTCTCCACTATGTGCGGTGCCAACCCCGGCGCCTTGTGTCCCAGCGGCGGCGGCGGCTCCTGCAGGTGCTTGTGAATCACCCCTGCCAGTGTTTCCGACCGGAACGGCAGCTCTCCGGCGAGCAGCTGGTAGGCCATGATGCCGAGCGAGTAGATGTCGGCGCGGTGGTCACCGCGCTCGCCCATTGCCTGCTCGGGGGACATGTACGAGGGCGTGCCGGCCGACGTTCCCTCCACCGTCATGCGCGTCTGATCGAGCACCGTGGCCAGGCCGAAGTCGGTGAGCACGGTGCGCCCGTCGTCGGTGAGCATCACGTTGGACGGTTTTACGTCGCGGTGCACGATACCAGCGCGATGCGCATGCGCCAGCGCCGCCCCGACGGAAACGATGATCTGCAAGGCCTCGTCTACGGTGAAGGGCGGCCGCCCGCCAGCACCGAGCGCGCCCGCCCGTTCTTCCAGGCTCTCTCCCTTCAGAAACTCCATGGCGATGTAGCAGACGCCGTCGTCTACGTCGAAGTCGTAGATCTGCACAATACCGGGATGACGCAGCGAGGCGATCGCCTGTGCCTCATGGAGGAAGCGCTTGCGCAGCGCATCGTCTTCGGCAAGGTGCGCGTGCAGCAGCTTGACCGCTACCTGGCGTTCCAAGTGCACGTGGCGGGCGCGGAAGACGCGCGCCATGCCACCGCTGCCGAGCTTGGCGTCGATGCGGTACTTACCGAGTGTTTGGCCGATCATGCAGGGGATCCTAGCAGGCCACGTTTCTACCACGGCCTGCTAGCGTGGAAAGAGAGCCGCGGAATATCCGCGAGGGGACTGTTGCGCTACCACTCTTGAGTTTGCTGTCGCTGTGGCGGAGGTTTCACCGCGGCTCGCGGTTGTAGAATTCCGCTTCCGGGTTCCGCTGCCCGGTCGGCCCCCCACCGGCACTCCGCCGCCCCGAGGCGCAATGAGTCCCCAGATCGAACGGACGCTGTCACGATGAGTACTGCGCCCAGGACGCCGCACGGGTCAGCGTCGCCGCCGAGCCCCGGTCGATGAGCATCCGGCGCCCCCCCTACCAAATTCCGTTCAACCGTACGGCGCTGGCGGGCGCCGAGCTCGACAACATCGCCGCCGTCATCGAGGCGGGGCAAATCGTCGGCGACGGCGACTACGGTCGACGATGCGAGCAGCTGCTCGAGAGCCTGCTCGGCGGCGGCCCCCGGGTGATGCTCACCACCTCGTGCACCCACGCGCTGGAGATGAGCGCGCTGCTGCTCAACGTGCAGCCGGGCGACGAGATCATCATGCCGTCGTTCACCTTCGTCTCCACCGCCAACGCCTTTGCCCTGCGCGGCGCCGTGCCGCGTTTCGTTGACATTCGCCCCGACACTCTCAACCTGGACGAGGCGAAGCTCGAGCCACTCGTTGGCCCGCGTACTCGTGCCATCGTTGCCGTGCACTACGGCGGTGTCGCTTGTGAGATGGACGCCATCGAGCAGATCGCCTTCCGCCACAGCCTCGATGTGATCGAAGACAATGCCCATGGCCTGCTGGGCGCCTTCAACGGCCAGCCCCTCGGCACCTTCGGGCGCCTCGCCACCCTGAGCTTTCACGCCACCAAGAATTTCACCTGCGGCGAGGGCGGGGCGCTCATCGTGAACGACCCGGACCTGGTCGATCGCGCCGAGATTATCCGCGAGAAGGGCACCGACCGGGCGAGTTTCTTCCGCGGCGAGGTCGACAAGTACACCTGGGTCGATCTGGGCTCGAGCTACCCACCGTCGGAGATCCTGGCGGCGTTCCTGCTGGCGCAGTTGGAGGCGCACGAGCACGTCCAGTCAACCCGCCGCGCCATATGGCAACGCTACGACTCTGCCCTGCGCGACTGGGCCACTGCCAACGACGTGCGCTTGCCCAGCGTGCCCGACAGCTGCGACCACGCCTACCACCTGTACTGGATCGTCATGCCCGAGCCGGAGCAACGCACCCGCCTCATCGAGCACCTTGGCGCCCTGGGCATCTTCGCCGTATTCCATTACCTTCCGCTCAACCTCTCGCCCATGGGCCGGCGCCTGGGCGGCAGGGAAGGGGACTGTCCGGTAGCCGAGTCGGTGGCCGACCGCCTGTTGCGGTTACCCTTCTACAACGACCTGTCGGAGTCCGATCAGCAAGCCGTAATCGAGTCGATTCTGGAGTTCGAGCTGTGAGCCCCATTCATGAGCCGATCAGCGTAGGCGGTGCATCGTGAAGATCGAGCTGCTGCCCTGGGACTCCGAGTTCTTCGGCTTCCGCATTGGTCGAGTGCACTCGCGCCAATTCAAGCCCGACGAGCTGCCCCGGCAGGCCAGCGAGCAGGGTTACCGCTGTCTGTACCTCACCTGCGGCATCTCCGACGGCGGCGCCCTCAAGGAGGCGGCCAGGGCCGGCTTCGCCCCCATCGACGTGCGCGTCACCCTCAAGGCGCGCCTCGATCTGTCCACCCCGGAGCCCGAGGAGCACGCCGCGATCGACATCAGCCCGTACCGCCCCGAGGACATGCCCCACCTGATTGCCATCGCGCACGACCTCAGCGCCTACAGCCGTTTCAACCTCGACACCGGCTTCGAAGACGCCGCCGCCCTGCGCCTCTATGCCCGCCGCATCCAGGACTCCTGCGCCGGCCGCGCCGAGATCACCCTGGTGGCCCGTCGCGACGGCATTCCGGTGGGCTTCGCCACCTGCACGGCCGCCGGCGCCACCTCGGGAGCATTAGAGATGGTCGGCGTGCGCGACAGCGCCGCCGGCACCGGCATCGGCTCCGCCCTGGTGAAGGCGGCGCTACATCACCACCAGCAGGCCGGCCGGCCGAACGTGGTGGTCACGGTGCAGGGGCGCAACCCGAGAGCGCTGAACTTCTACCAGCGCAACCGGTTCCAGATCCGCGAGATGGAGCTGGTGTTCCACTGCTGGATCGAGCGCTAGCGCAGCACCGAGACGGGCTCTCTTCCGAACCCGTGCGGAGTGGAGAGCACCCTGGAAGGGCTTGAGGCCACCGACGAGCCTCCATTGTTGTCGACTTCCCACACGCTATCTTGTGACCTGTGTTCCGAACTGCTGGCGATCGCGCTCTTTCTCCGTGAGCATGCGGAGGTGTTCGCACCCGGCCCACAACAGGTCAATGGCTCGTCGGGCTCATAACCCGAAGGTCGCAGGTTCAAATCCTGCCCCCGCTACTTGGTTAAAGCCCGTAGATTCAGTCGCTTACGGCGACCGGTCGGCGGGATTTTTCTTGCGGCTGAGATTCGGAGGGTGCCACAGTGGGTGCCACAAGTGCCGGGTTGACGCCGATCTCCACGTCGGGAAGAACGTGCCCGTACACGTCGGCGGTGGTCTGAATCGAGGCGTGCCCGATCAATCTGGATACGGTGAACAGCGGCACTCCCGCTCTCAGCCAGCTCGTCACTCGGGTGTGCCGGAAGCCATGGAAGCCGTGGTCTGGCACCTTTGCCCTGCGCACCAGCCGCTTCCACGTCCGGTGCCGGAGGTTGTCCGATTCGAGCGGCCCACCATGCGGGGATTGCACGACCCACGCCCCATTCTCGCGACCCTCGGAAAGTGCACGACGTTCTTGCGTCGTTCGCAGTGCCATGAGGCGTGACGCCAATGCTGGGGCGATAGGCACGACACGATGTCGACGCCCTTTCGTGCTGGTTTCCTCCCCGCGCACGCGAGCGCGCTGCACGAGCACTTCACCGCGTTCCAGATCCAGATCGTCCCAACGAAGCCCGACTGCCTCGCCGATGCGCAAACCGGTCGCTGCGAGCAGCTCAAAGAGCAGGATTTGATCGTCTGACTCGCTTAGCTTATGCGCCGCATCGAGCAACCGCTGCAACTGGTCAGGCGTCCATGCCTTGGGTGGCCGGCGCTCAACGCGCACACGCGGCAAGACATCACGGGTGCCCTTGATCGGGTTGATCTCAAGGTACTCATCGGTGACCGCAGACGACAGCATCGACGACAAAGCTCGATGCAGGTTCTTCACGGTCTTGGTCGATAAGCCGTCCCGGCGTGCCTTGTCGGCGAGCCACACCCGAACGTGCCGCCGCTTGATGTCGGTCAGCGGCAAGTCGCCGAACTCCGGCAGCAGGTGGTTGCGCAGGATCGACTCGTAGTTCTGCCGGGTCGATTTCTTCCAGCCCCAGCCATGGGCGCTGTTCTCGTTGATCCAGAGTGCCGCGTACTGCCGAACGGTCGGGGCGGTCTGGGAAGCGATGCTCGGATCTAGCTGGACGGCAACCTGGCGGAGCGTAGCTCGCAGGTCATGTGCTGACGTGCTCGTGGCCTCGGCGATGGCGAGCTTCCGCTCGATCTCGGCGGCGACGAGCTGGGCAGCGCGTTTGCTCCGACCGACCCGGACGGAGGTGCGAAGCTGCCTGCCCTTGCGCACAAAGACCCACCAGATTCTGGAGCCGCGTTGCTTCTCGCGAACGGTGACGCCCATTGCTACCCCCCAGAACTGCCGAGCCGCCGGAGAACATCCCCCGCAATGCGTTCAGCCTGTCTCGCGTCATTGACCGGCTCATACCAGTCGATCACGTCACCCCACTTTACGCGGAGATCACCGGCACCGGGAGGGCGGTAGGCAGGCAGTGGGTTCACGTCGCGGCTGATCCAGCGATGAACCGTAGCGGGGTCGACGCCGAGAGCTGTCGCCGTTTCAACCACGGACAGCATCGCGTCACGGTGTACGGCAGTGCGGTCGCCCGAAACGGCGCTCGCGAGAAGGGCCACGTTGCGGGCAAGCTCGCGGACGGTCGCGTCCGGGTGACTATTCATACCACCCGTCCCGTCGCGGCGAGAGGCTCCTCGAAGTTCACCTCGTGGCCGAATGGGTGGCCGACTGTTCCAGCGTTCCGCCTGTTCCACCCCCCCAGAGACAGAAGACGGAACAGGCAGGCGCGCCTAGTCACCGTCCTCCTCCTTGGCTTCCTTTGCGGCAGCGCGAGTGATGGCAACCCTTGCGCACTGCTCCCACCGCTGAAGCTCTTCATGGAATTGCGCATCGTCGTCAGGCGATTGCCGCGCAGAGAGCCAGAGATGTTCTACAGCGGCTTCGCTCGCTCGCACCTCTTGAGTGATCCAAGAGTCGGGCTGACCAGCTTGTTGGAAGACGCTCTGAAGCCTGGCCCAGGAGAGCGAGGCCGCAGAAGCTCGCCTTTGTTCCAGTTGGTCCTTACCTAGCCTGGCGGTGCCGCCACTGGCTCCATCCGGGTGGGCGCTTTGGTCGATTCTGTCCAGAACTCGCCGCGCTAGTTCTTTCAGCGATTGCGACTCGCTCGCTGCTTCTGTGTGCTTCATGTGACTGGGTGGTGCCGGCGCTCAATGCAATCGCGGGCGTGCGCTGCCAGAACCCCAAAGGGGCCTTTTACGTCTTCCCGAACGTCGCCGGTGCTTGCGAGCGTCTGGGGGTCTTCGACGCGTTCGAAGCGCTGCCCGAGGTCACTCGCCAGCAGACCAGCCCCTCCGGGATGCTGCAGATGTTTCTCCTCTACCGCTACGGTGTGGCGACAATGGACCGCGACTCCTTCGGTGCCGTCGGTGCTGCCGGGCAGCATTTCCTGCGCCTGTCGATCGCGGCCGGCCTCGACCGGATAGAGGAGGGCGTGCGGCGCATGGCCGCAGCGCTCGACGACCGCGAGGGCTTCGCCGCCTTCCTCGACGAGGAGCGGCTGTGGCAGTAGGCACGCGGAAAGGCCGGGGGCCCGTGGAGAGTCCGGGACACGTCTTCGTCACGCGTCGGATTCCCGAACCGGGGCTGGCGCATCTGCGCGAAGCCGGGGTACGGCTGACCGTCGGCCAGCAGGACGAGGAAAAGGCGGTCTCGCGCGAGATGCTCCTGGCGGGCGTCGGCCAGTGCGACGTCCTGCTGCCGCTGCTGACCGAGTCGATCGATCGCGAGGTGCTGGCGCACGACAACCTCCTCGGAGTAGCCAACATGGCGGTGGGGTTCAACAACATCGACGTCGCAGTCGCCACCGAGCTCGGGGTTCCGGTCGCCAACACCCCAGGGGTGCTCACCGACACCACCGCCGATCTCACCTGGGCGTTGCTGCTTGCCATGGCCCGCCGGGTGCCGGAGGCCCACAACTACATGGCGGCTGGACGCTACAAGATCTGGGGTCCCAACCTGTTCTTGGGAGCCGACGTCAGCCCTGGGGGCAGCGGTCGCCGCAAGGTGCTGGGGGTCGTGGGCTACGGGCGGATCGGCGCGGCGGTGGCCCGCAGAGCCCTGGGGTTCGATATGGAGGTGTTGGCCTACGACCCCCACGCACGCGCGGCGGTGGATGCGTCCGAGCATGCGCGCTGGGCCGAGCTGTCTGAGTTGCTCGCTGCCAGCGACTACTTGTCGCTCCATCCCTCGCTCACCGAGCAGACCCGGCACCTGATCGGCGAGCCGGAGCTGCGGACGATGCGCCCCGAGGCCTACCTCATCAATACGTCGCGGGGACCCGTGGTGGACGAGCAGGCCCTGGTGCGGGCATTGCGCGAGGGGTGGATCGCCGGCGCTGCCCTCGACGTCTACGAGAATGAGCCCGAGATGAGCCCGGGCCTGGCGGATCTGCCGAATGTGGTGCTGCTGCCCCACATCGCCAGCGCCAGTCGGGATACTCGCGGAAGAATGGCGGCGATGGCGGCCACCAACGCGCTCGCTCACCTGC
Organism: Acidobacteriota bacterium; assembly: GCA_963666055.2. Taxonomy (GTDB): domain Bacteria; phylum Acidobacteriota; class UBA890; order UBA890; family WLXD01; genus DASCOT01. The sequence goes on from CAXWPH010000002.1 coordinate 331,329, forward strand.
GCCGCGAGCGGGCGCCAAACGTCGTGAACCCGGAGGTCTACGACACCGCTGCCTACTGCCGCCGAGCGGGGGCCTGATCGCCCACTTACAGCCAGAGCCGACGCGACAGGGCGTGGCCAGTTGTGGGTCGGCCGGATACCTAGTCAACTACCACCGGCCCACGTCGTCGTCGCCCCCCTACTCCGGCTGCAACGGTGGAGGGGGTGGGGCGGCCTAGACAAGTTGATGCAGCCGCTGCACCAGTTGGTCGAATTCTCCGCCCGTAAAGGAGTACCTGAGCTCGAGGAACCGTCTTCTGAAAGCGGCGACTTCTTTCTTGATGGTCCTGTCTTCGAGGACGACCGCATGAATCAGCTGAGCGAGCTCCTGGAAGTCCGCCTCTTCCATGCCGAAGCGGGTCATCTCCGCGACTCCCATGCGCAACGCGCCCGAGGCCGTGAAGCCTTCCTCCACGGGGGTCGCCTGGTAGTTGACGATGATGTTGTTCTCCTCGAGCCGTCGCGCCACCTCTGGCCCGCGGGCATACCCCACGTTGACGATGACCTGATGCGTCTCCGTGAACGAAACCGCGGCATCACCGGCAACGTCGACGCCGCATTCGTCGAGGGCTCGCGGAGCGGACCGACAAGGGTTCCCAGGTGGTGGTTGCTGACGCTGCCGGGGAACGCGCGGCGCCGTACCGCGCTACGGATCCGTCGGCACGAGCCGCTTCAGCTCCTCGAACCAGTTGGTGACCAGCGTCACCGTGCCGCTGTCGCTCTGGCTGCTCTGGCCGGTGTCGGGGAACATCACGAATCCGCTCCAGTGAAGGCTACCCGGAGGAGACTCGTCGGATCCTCGAAGGGAGCGCCAGCGGCTCCGTGTTCACTTGGAACCGGGCGGCCGAGCCGGTCACGAACAACGCGGCTAGCGTGGCCGCGAGCGCGCCGCGAGCGCCGGGTGTCACGAGATCATTACCGTGCGCGCGAACTGGGCGTTGTTCTCCCAGCTGGTCCTCTTCTCGGCCAGGTCCTCCAGCACCGGCTGTACCCTGCCATTCGCATCGATGGCGCGCGACACGACGGTGTGCTCCCCTGCCGTGGCACCTTCCCAACGGTATACAAAGAGCTTCCAGGAGTACTTCGTATTGCGCGGATCCAGCGTCGCTTGCTCCCAGGGCCCGTCGTCGATCTTCACCTCCACCCGAGCCAGCGGCGTCCCGTCGGTCAAGGCGAACCCGTGCACGGTGTGATGGTCGGCAGCGCGCGTGACCCGGGCGATGGCCGACTTCAGCTGGATGCGGGTGACCGAGGTCTCCATGTACTTGAGGCTGCCTCCCACCTGCTTGGCCGTCAGCGTGACGTAGTGGTTGGCCATGAACTTGCCCATGAATCGACCTTCCTGCACGTGGATCTGCTTGAGCCATTTGACCTGGGCAACGCCGTACCAGCCCGGGATGATCAGCCGCAGCGGCGCTCCCTGATGGATGCTCAGCGGCTCGCCGTTGAGCTCGTACGCAAGCATGGTGTCGTCGCGCAGGGCGTCTTCTAGCGACATGCTGCGGGCGTATTGCTGATCGACCAGCCAGCTACTACCCCGCTTCTCGATCGTCTCGGTTCCCACATCGGCACCGAAGAAGACCACTTCCTTGCCGGCCGGCTCGACGCCCACCTCGTCGAGCAACGCGCGCAGACTCGTACCGCCCCAGCGGCCGTTGCTGACCAGCCCGTGGAAGCGGCGGCGGCTGTTGCCGGAGCACTCGAACGCACAGGCCAGCTCCGTGCGCGGGCGTCGACGGATGTCCGCCATCGACAGCTTCTGAGGCCGCGACACTTGCCCGCTGATCTCGAGCTCGTGGGTCGCAGCGTCCACTTCAGGATGCCCGTAGTGCTGAACGGTGAAGAACTGGTCGGCCGGCGTAAAGAATTCGTCGATCTCGCGGATATCTACGAGCCGAACGATTGGCGTCGGGTTGGTTTCGAACCCGTCCGGCATGTCGGTGAACGGAACCGTTTCGTCTTGCGACATCGCGGCCAGCGCCCAATTCGGCACACCGACCACCATCGATCCGGCGACGATCGCACCGGCCTTCGTCGCGTCGCGGCGCGTCATGCGCTCAGACATCATCCTCCTCCTTCGGAAACCCGGCGAATCGGCATCCCGGGCCGGTTCCCAGTGGTCTCTCCGTTTTGGTACACGATCTGCCCGTTGACCCAGACAGTATCAATTCCGGCCGACGAAAGGTGCGGCTCCTCGACCGTGGAGCGATCGATCACCGTCGCCGGGTCGAACAAGACGAGGTCGGCGTAGGCGCCTTCCTCGATCGTGCCGCGATCGACGATCCCGACGTGAGCCGCCGGCAGGGCGGTGATCTTGTGAACGCCCTCCTCGAGGCCGACGACGCAGCGATCCCGTACGTAGTGGCCCAGGAACCGGGTGAACGTTCCGTAGCCGCGCGGGTGGGCGCCGGCCAGACCGCCATCGCTACATATGTTGGCGTACGGCCACGCCATGATCGCCTCGATATCGGGCTCGTCCATAGCGAACCCGAGCATCGACGAGCGGGCCGCGTCGCCGCCCCGCCGAGCGAACTCAGCATCGACCCCCAGCAGGTCCATCAGTGTCGTGTACGGGTCCGCGCCTCGCTGCTCTGCGATCTCGGCCACGCTCATGCCGTTGTACTCCGGCTGCGCCGGGTAGTTCGCCAGCAGCAGCCCTTCGGGCCGCATCATCTCCTGGAGCACATACTCGGCGCCCTCGCGGCGGCCCGGATCGCGGTCCGGAAACACGGTGAGCAGCCATCGGAAGCCGGTCTGCAACGCCGCGTAGGGGTAAACGTCGGCGGTGATATCGACGCCCGAAGCACGCGCCTCGTCGAGGATGCCGATCAGCCGCTCCGCATGTCCCCACCAGCGCGGCATCGCCACATGGCGCCTGGACCTACTCCGCCGGTGCTTCATGGCGGGGGCGTGTTTGAAACAAACGACGCTAAGGCGCACGAGATTGAACCCGACACCATCGATCTTCATTGATGTCATCCGTCGAGCCCGAGCGGCGGCTGAGGCCGAGCAACAGCAGTGAACCCGAGAGCAAGCGAAACGGCGAGGTGAGCGAATGGACCTAGAGCAGCGAGTCAAGCGACTGGAGCGAGAAAACAGGCACTGAAGATCGCAGGCGGTGCCGTGGTGTCGGTGCTGCTGGGCGTTGCGTTGGCGGGTGCGGTAGCTCCACAAGAGGAAGGATGGTTCCGCTATCGCGTGAAGCGTGACCAACCGATCATCCCTTCCGCCATTTCAGCAAACGAGTCCGAAAACCCCTTGCCGAGACAGTAGAGTTCACCCGAAGGGAAGGTGACGTAGGGAGGCCCTGTTTCCAAAGCGCCTCTTGCCCAGGCCGGCGTCCTGGCTTTGTCACCTCACCGGTAGGTCGTGGTCATGGGATCGTTCCCGTGGCACTCCAGCTGCCGATGAACAAGCGAGTCGTACTCGCCGTGGCCCTGGCACTTGGTGCGAGCGGCCTCGGAGCGGCTCAGACCGCTGCCGACCGGATCCTCATAGCCGGGCGTATCTTCACCGCGCACGACCAGGAGCCCTGGGCGGAGGCGTCGCGATTCGCGGCGACCGCTTCGTGTACGTGGGATCACGAGAGGGCGTCAGGGCCCACCAGGGCTCCCGAACCGTGGTCGATGAGCTCCCCGACGCGTTCATCACCCCCGGCTTCACCGACTCCCACGTCCACCTCATCTGGGGCTCGGATTCCCTCGATCGCGTCGGCCTCGGTGGCGCGCGCAACCTGGCGGACATGCTGGCCCGTCTCAAGGCGTTCGCCGATGCACACCCGGAACGGGACTGGATCGTCGGGGCGGGCTGGGGGCTTGGGGCATTGGAGCAGTCCCCTTACCACAGCGGTGGTAGTTGCTATCGATTCGGGACTTAGATCCGCGGGAACCAGCCGTGGCGCATCTGCACGAGCTCTCCGACGGCGCGGTGCGCCTCGTCGAAGGCGGTCTGGGTGAGATCGATCCCCGAGGCATCGGTGTTGGCGATCGTGATCCGCCCGAAGGGCTGACTGGCGACCTTCCAGGGCTCCTCGCCGGGAGGCGACTCCGGATCGAACAGCGTGTTGGTCGCCAGGGCGTAGCCGTGCGGCCAGCGGTTCACGGTGATCGCCTCGATGTCGCGCGCCGGGTCGAAACCCGCCGGCGACAGCACCCGCGCCATCTGGTCGCGGATCCGTCGTTCGAAGTCCTCGAAGGATGTCTCCAGGAGCGCTTGTCGCACCGCTCGCATCTGCTCCCGAACCGGTGTGCCCGGGGGGATCGGCTCGCCGCGGCGTAGGCCGCGAACCATCGGTTCCCAGGAGAGCACCCCTCCGCCAGCCCCCAGCGAGACGACGATCGGGTCGGCGGGCGTGCGCGGTGGATCGTAAGTCCCGAGCGTGATCGGTGCGCGAGGGCGGATGGCGCTGTAGAACGAGCCCGGACACGAAACGCTGGAGACGCCGAGCTCCTCGAGTGCCCGCCAGTCGCGCACCAGGACGTTGGTGGACATATTCACGGCGCGTGCGGCGAGGCTCAGCGCTTCCTTCTGCTCGGATGGAAGCTCGGGACACAGGTGCGGGATCATGGTGTGGTAGCAGGCCAACACACAGCCCTTGCCGCGCACCCGGTAGGCCTTGCCACCGCGGACGTAGGTGATCTCGGTCTCGCGGGAGTCCGAGCTCAAGACCTGCGGTGGATCGCCGACATGCTGCGCGCGGACGGCGGCGCTGTTGAGCCGCAGACGCACGGGCGAGCGCGGCTCGTCGAGCTTCGAGTAGTCGGTTCGCCGGAGCTCGACGCTCGCCATCGATCCCGCTGGTAGGGCCGCCGGGATCAACGAGCGCACGATCATCCGCGCGATGTCGGAGTTGCCGGCCGGGAAGTAGACGTCGGTGGTGTCGTGGTCCGGGTGGGCCGGTGACTCCGGCGGAACCTCGAAGCCGAGCCCCTGGAAGCCCGGCAGGCCGCGATAGAGGGCGAACCACGCGCTCGAGGTATCGGCGCCCAGACACCAGACCCCACCAACCAGCGGCAGCACGTCCGGATGCACTTGGACGACATCCAGCAGGTAGTCGCGGTAGCTGATGCGTTGCAGCCGTTCGATCTTCTCCTCGCGGGACAGCCCCGGCAGATAGTCGCGCCGGTCGTTCCAGAGCCGCAGCAGGTCCCGGCGTATCGGCTCAGTGAGCGGCGTCTTGGCGAGGAACTCCGCCGTGGGTCGGCGGACGCTGCCGTTGACGAGGACGTCTTTCCCGAAGCTCTCCTTGCCAAAGAAAACGGCTGGCTCCAGCCCCAACTCCCTGAACATCCCTCGATGGACGTTGTTGGTAGGATGATCCAGCTCGACGCCGATGTCCTCGAGCATCTCCCGCGCCGGCAGCGGATAGCGGTCGGGCGCCACCATGTAAGACGTGCCGCCGGTCACCAGCAGCACTTGGCCGTCGTGCTCGAACTCGTTGCGCCTGGCGTGGCCGCCAAAGTCGTCGTGGTTCTCGAGAATCAGCACGCGGGCGTCAGGGCTCGTCGCCTTGCGGAAGAAGTACGCCGCCGCCAGACCGCTGAGGCCGGCGCCGACCACGATCAGGTCGTAGGTCTCGCCGGTGTCCTCGGCGTCATCCCACGTGACGCCGTCGCGGGCGGCGTGGGCCGCCTCGAACGAACCGGGGTGCGAGCCGCGCATATACCGGTACGGGCCGGCGGGTAATAGTCGGCTGCCTTCTCGGGGCCGTGGGCCTGGCTGACGCCTGCGGCGCGAAGCCTGGCCGGCAAGGCCATCGCACCGCCGACCGCGACGCTCACGCCGTTGACGAAGTCGCGCCGGGTGATATTGCGGTCCATTCCGAGTCCACGATCGCGCATACCTATTCCTCGAGTCAGGGCGCCCCTTCGGTTGTGAGCTTCAGAGCACGCCTGCGGTGATGGACCAAGCGAACGGAGGCCGGCTTACGCGTGCGGTGCGATCTCGGTCATGTACCACTTGATAAATCCGGCCGGTCCCCCTTCTCGCGTGGCGTACGGTTGCCCGCCGCGGAAGTTGTAGCGACTGTTCTGGATCCCGTGCTGGTTGTTCTCGACGATCCATAGATCCTCTCGGTAGGTGACGTCCCAGAGCTCCATCATGCGCTCCACGTCCACCTCTTCATCCTTGGCGTCGCCCTTGACCAGCCAGAAGATCTCGACATCGGTCGACTGTATGTCTCGTGGGGTGAAGCGGGCAACCGCGATGTGGTCGTCGTAGGCGGCGAAGAACGACGTCGAGAAACCGGTCGTTGCGCCGCGCCGCTGATGCGTCCACTCGTCGAGGATGAGCGGCGCCACCGGCTTGCCATCGAGGCTGCCGGTGACGAAGCCGGGTGAGAGGTGGCGGTTCATCGTGTAGCTGTTCTGGTTCGCGTTGTCCTGTTGCCGCTCCGTGTGCTCGTGGCTCACCAGTTCCTGCTCGAGGTTGGCGCGTTGCTCGGGGGTCATCACGTGCGCTTGCTGCCACCACTGGACCATCACCAACGACTTGTGCGCCGGCTCGCAGTGATAGCACTCCTGGAAGTTCTCGACCGCCAGCTTCCAGTTCGCCTTCGTCGGGTACTGCTTGCGAGCTACTACTTTCAGATTCGCGGTTCCATAGAGCTTGGAGACCCCTCGCCACCTGGCCACGAAGTCGTCGAAGCCCGCTGGTTCTTCGTCGGCCAGGCTGACGAAGATGAAGCCTTCGACCATCTGCACGTGGGCCGGGTGCAGGCCGTGCTGGTCTTGTTCGAACCCCTCCGGCATCCCGGTTGGCAGCGAGATCAGCTTGCCGTCGAGATCGTAGGTCCAGGAGTGATACGGGCAACGAAAGACCGCTGTGTTACCGCTCGGTCCCTGTTGTGCTACCGACAGCCGCGAGTCCGCCGGCTTGCCGTCGAGCGTCGCCTCGCCGGGCAGGTCCTTGTCGAAACCGTGCAGGCAGAGCCGCGATCCGCGGTGTCGACAGACGTTGTGGTAGGCCTTCACGGCACCGTCGTTGGCCCGCAGGATGATGAGACTGCCGCCACGGCCGAACTCGAAGACGAAGTAGTCGCCCGGATTGGGAATGCGGCTGTCATGGTCGGCCATGAACCAGAACTGCTCTTGCAGGAAGCGCTCTTCGTTCAGCCAGTGCTTCTCGGCGAGGTAGTACTCGGCCGGAATCGTGGTGCCTTCTTGCCAGCCGCCCGGATAGCTGGGGGCCTCGCCGGGTGGCGACATGATCTCCTCCAGCAGCACATCGCGACCGTCAAAATCCTCGCCGCCATACGTCACTTCGGGCGGCATCGTGATCGGACCCCGAGCTGCGGATGTCGCGGCCTTTGCTGCCTCCGACGTTCCCTTCTCCGTCAGCGTTTCACCACGCAGCACCTTGGGAAGCGCCACCGCGGCCGCTCCCGCCGCAACCGATGTCTTGGCGAAGTCGCGACGGCTGACCTTCTTGCGCTCGGTGTCCTTGTTCTTCTTGCCCCCTCTCTTGCTCATGTCACCCTCCTGCGGCCCGCGGACAGGACGTCCGGATGCCTGCAATGCAAACACAAGTACGCCGCTTTTACCACGGCATTGTCAGGTTAAGCGACGCGTTTGGCAGATTGCACCGGGAGTGTGATTCGTCGTCGCCACCCCTGCGTCGCCCGCTCAATGCCTGGTTCGTCTTCCGGGCCCATAGATCGGTCGTCCGGGCCGTGCACCGGTGTGCTCTCCGTCGTCGAAGACGACGACATCGGCCCAGTAGCCCTGGAGTAGCCGGCCCCTGTCCTCGAGCCGCAGAACCTTATTCGGCTCGTGAGATATCGGCCCGTTGACAGAGGTTGCGGCGCAGTGCTCGGTTGCGGCGCGGTGCTAATGGCTCAGGGGGGGGGGCAAGCTCCGACTGCAAGGGGAGCTGCCTCGGGTCACAGGAAGCAGGGGAAACCAAATCATTGGAGCGGCGGAGCCAATTAGTTGGATATTGTGGCGCCCGGACGTGCCGCGGACCCGCAGAGCGGTTCCCGTTTCGTGCCGTGCTCGCCTCCAGTCCAGCGACGACTGATCGGGGCATCGGACGGAATCGCCCAGTAGACGTGGTCTGGCGCCAGAATGTTGAGTTTGCGCAAGCGCGGTGCCGACCGAGACGCCACAAGAGGGCCGATGGGCACGATTCTTGCATTCTTATTGTGAAGCATTCAAGTGAATCAACCCAGGAGGAAGTGGAATGCGCGCCAAGCTTGCCGTTTTGACTGTTGCTATGCTCCTGATACTCCCCGCGCAGGTGATGGCGCAGGGTGAGCGGACGCAGGGGGATATCGCCGGAGTAGTTCGTGACGTGGATGGTGCGGGGCTGCCCGGCGCCACCGCCACCATCGAGGGCGACAACCTCATCCAGGAATCTCTCTCGCAGGTAAGCGACGTCGCGGGCAACTTCCGGTTTCGTAATCTCAGGCCGGGAATGTACATCGTCACGGTCTCGCTCACCGGGTTCCAAACGATGGCCTACAACGTCCCGGTGAACGTCGGCACGGCGTCAACCGTGATTGCGGAACTGTCGCTGGCGGGGGTCGCAGAGACGGTCACAGTCGTCTCCGAGACGCCGTTGATCGACATAGAGTCAGCATCGCTTACGACGTCATACGGCGCGGATCTGCTGGAAAACGTTCCGGTGGCGCGTGAGTTCGCCAACATGACCGACTTCGCCGCTGGTTTCGCCGACAAGGGAGCCTATGGCGCCGGCGGCAACGACTCCGAGGGCACCAGCGTGCATCGGCAAGGTGCCGCAACCAACGGCTACCGGCTCAACGGCGTTGACATCAACGAGCTGGACTGGGGTCTCACCTTTGTCAACCCGAACGTGGAGACGATCGCCGAGATCCAGATTGTCGGTGTCGGCGCCAGCGCCGAGTACAGCCACTTCACTGGCGCGATGATCAATATTGTGACCAAGGGGGGCACCAACGAGATACATGGCTCGGGCTCTTTCTACTTCCAGAACGGCTCTCTGAGAACCGACAACTCGCGCGGCATCGTGGATCTCGAGCGCGGAAAGTTCTCCTACGACCGCGAGGTTGCCGCCTCTGTCGGTGGCCCGATTGCGCGCAACAAGCTGCTGTTCTTTGCCGGCGTCGCCCGTCAAGAAAAGCGCGATTCGATTGCCGCCGACTCGTTCTGGGAGAACGGTGGAATCGCCGTCGATGATGCCCAGCAGGGTAACGCTAGGTGGGCACTGCACGGCAAGCTGGATTTCTTGCTCAACGACACCAACACGTTCGGGTTCATGATCAACCATGATCCGGGCGGCGAGTCGAACCGCGACCTGCGACCAGGTTCGCCGCTCGACGTCGCCATGGATACCGAGTACAACAGCACGACCGCGTTGTTCACCTGGCAATCCCAACTGGGCGACAACACCTTCACCGATCTCCGCCTCGCATACAATACGGCGGACTTCTTGCGCATCCCGCTCGTGTGCTGCGACATCCCGGATTACTGGTTCAACAATTCGCGGAGGCTCACCCGTGGCTTCGTGGAGGACGAGGACAACGCCTCGAAAAATGTCACGGCAACGGTGACCCAGTACGTCGACGACTTCCTGGGCGCGGCGCATGACGTCAAGGTCGGTATCGACTACAACGACCTTTGGTCCACCTGGATTGCTAAGATTACCGGTAGAGGGGCCATGTATGCCTATAGCTCCGGTAACGTATATGGGCGTATCTCCAACCGTGGCCTCGAGGCCCGAATGCTACGCCACTCGGCCTTTATCCAGGATAACGCTACCGCTAGCGACAACCTCACCCTCAACCTCGGGCTGCGCTTTGACCGGACGACCGGTTACGACATGAAGGGTGGGGTGGTTGGGGCTCAGGTAGACAGGTACGACAACTTGGCGCCACGCCTTGGTTTCACCTTGGATGTGAGCGGTGATGGCCGTGCCGTGTTCCATGGCAGCTGGGGACGCTACTTCGAGAAGATCTCCATCGGACACGTCTCGAGAGCCACCGGCGGCGCGTTCACGGACCCATACGAACCCAACCAGAGGTTCTTCTTCGCAATACCTGACGGGTTTTTCCCTGCCGACTACGACCCCCTCAACCCGACCGACGCGCAAGTGATAGCGCTGCAAGACGAACTCTTCCAACTCGAAAACCGGACTTCGTTCAACGCCGATATCTTTCCGATCACCCCCGGCACCCAGTCGACGCACACGGATGTCTTCAATTTGGGAGTCGAGTATGAATTAGTCAGGGACTGGGTCGTGGGTCTCGACTACATCCGCAAAGATGACAGCAACATGTTCATCTACAACGACATCATTGACCATGTGTATACGCCCTTCGAATACACCAGCCCGGTGGTGCCCGGATTCCTCGATACGCCGACGACGCAGACGCTCTACTCGAAAGACAGCGGCTTTTTTTCGAACGTCTTCGATAACAGCGACTACTATGCGCGGTGGCACAACATCGTGACGCTGTCGCTGGACCGACGGCGAACGGGTTCCGGCCTCAACTTCAGCACCTCGCTCACCTACCAGAACAACGAGGGAAGGATAGACAATGGCGACGGCCAGACCATCTGGGGTAGGGGCTTCGACGAAGAAGACAACCCGAACTTCAACGGCCACCCCTTCTCCGAGTCGGGTCCGTTGCGCTTCAGCAGAACGTGGAGCTGGAAGATACTGGGCAACTACAGGCTGCCCGGAGACATCCTCGTGGGTACGTACTGGAACTGGGCGTCGGGTCGGCCGTGGAACCTCAAGGTCAGGCACGGATCCAGGGGGATTCCCGAATTGCTCAACGCCGCCTACGGCAGCACAAACATCGAGGCGCGCGGTAGCAGGCGGTGGGATTCGCATAAGCAGCTCGATCTGCGGCTCTCGAAGTCCTTTAATTTTGGGAATGGCCGGCTCGAGTTGATGGTCGACGGGTTCAACATGCTCAACAACTTCTCCCCGACCAGCGTCAGAGATCGAATCGACCGAACGTTCAGCCTTCAGCGCGACGCCGAAGGCAACAGACTCTCCAACGTCGGGCTGCCCCGGGACTCTTCAAGACTGCTGCCCGGACGGCAGCTTCGGTTCGGGGTACGACTTTCCTTCTGATTGGCTGACACGCAACGACAGAGTGGAGTGCGGTGATCCAGGGCCGGGAGCCGGCCCTGCGGATCGACGATGACCTCGAGGGCCATCGCTGACTGAGCCGCACCCTGCTGGTGCTGTCGTTCGATCTGCTGGCGCAGCTCGTCAGTGCTGTCTCTCGATCCGCTGGCGCAGACGCAGCTCGTCAACGAGCGTCCTCCTAGCATGACAGTCCTTCCACTGCGGACTCGCTGCCGGCCTTCGCCATGTGGACGGCTTTCCCTTACCGGTTATCTCACGACAAATATCTTCAATCCACGATGGCCGCGTCGACGTCGACGCCGATGGGGCAGTGGTCAGAACCACTGACGTGGGGCCAGATGAACGCCTTTCTGAGATAGCGCGTCGCTGCCCGGGAAGCGAGAACGTAGTCGATCCGCCAGCCGACGTTGCGTTCTCGTGCGTTGAATCTCTGCGCCCACCAGGTGTAGTGGTCGGGGCTCGCCTCAAGGTGGCGAAAGGTGTCCACCCAGCCGGCTCGGAGCCAACGGTCCAGCTCTTCGCGCTCCTGCGGCAGAAAGCCGCTGTTGCGAGTGTTGGCCTTGGGATTCGCGAGATCGATCTCCCGATGGGCGGTATTGAAGTCGCCCATCACGAGGACGCGATACCCAGCCCGGCGAAGGCCGTCGATGTGCTCGAAGAGGGCGCGGTAGAAGGCGAGCTTGTAGGGCACCCGGCTGTTGTCGCGCAGCCTGCCGCTACCCTTGGGAAAGTAGCAGTTGACCACCACGAGACGACCGAATAGAGCGATCTGCAGGCGACCCTCGCGATCGAAGCGAGATTCCCCGAGCGAAGTTCGAACCCAGGTCGGCGCTCGTCGACTGAAGAGACCGACGCCGCTGTAGCCCTTCTTCTCGGCGGCCGAGAAGGCCGTGTGCCAGCGTACAGGCCGCCGCAACCGGGGTTCCAGATCTTCGGACGACGCCCGCACTTCTTGCAGGCCGACGATCTGGGCGCGACTCTTGGCCAACCATTCGAGAAATCCCTTACGGGCACAGGCGCGCAGCCCGTTGACGTTCCAGGACACGACGCGAATCGTCTTCGCCATGGTCGTCAGTCTGTGCGCAGGGTCGCCATTGGGTCTCCGCATCCATGGCGCTATATCGCGCCGCATCCTTGAGCCTTGCGATGTCGTCAATCGACAGCCCCCAATCACCGGGGCGAAGCAGACGTCGGAGCCCTCCATGATCTCGCACCACTCGTCACGTGTCTTCTTCTTGATCACCCCCCCCCCCAGACGGGCCTTTTTCTGTGGCCAGGTCTCACGGGCCATGCAAGAACACTCGACACAGTTTGGCGGCTCTGCTGCGCCAGTCGGTTCTACAGTCGGCTCGCTGGTTACGAGGACACCAATGACGCGACAGCCGCCCAGAGATTGTCGAAACACACCCAGACAGCAAACCCGAGACGAAGTGACATCGACGTCGCGGCGACGCTGACACCAAAGTCGACGGGGCCGGCCTCACCATGCATCCAAGACAGAAATACAAGCACCCATACCGCCCGCACCGAGCGGGGAGAGGATCTCGTAATGGCCTAGTCGGGTACCGGGTTCCATTGGCGCTACCAGAGGGAGGTGACCGACGTGCCAACAGTCGGATTCTGAGCAGATGAGCCGCAAACGGAGCCGATTCGGCCGACTAGAGCTGCTGGCAGCCAATCAGCACGGCCCTCTGGAACCGACTGGTACTAAAGGGAGTTTTCGGCTCGGGGTAAATTCGGGGTCTGCCGCTGTATGACGCAAGAAACGCCGTCCGAAGCCTCCGAACCGACCGGGGTCGAAAACGGCTCGGTGTACTTCGAGTCGCTGAAGCGGCTCACGCCGCCGGACCCGTAGCTCCGTCAGCCGAGAGTTGGACCTAGCCGTCTCCAAAACGTCTCCACGACTGGGGTTCACTCCAGTAGACGCCAGTGGACTGGAGTCGACTACCTGAGCCGCTGTAAGTGGATTGCTGTCAACGAGAAACGGCGAAAGCCGCGCGCCATCAACAAGTTACAGGGATTCGTTACAGCGGGTTCAATTCCCGCCGCCTCCACTTCGGAGCTGGACTTCGCCCGCGTAGGCTACGGAGCTTCCCATGCGTTGCTGCAGTCGGCTTCCCTGGATCTTCTGGCTACTGCTCTATGGCCGGCGACGACGCAACCGGTAGCTCGCCGTGCACTAGCACGCCTTCCATCATCACCGCCGTGGGCTGCACCTCGGGGATGTCCGCGGGATCGAGCATGAAGAGGTCCTCGTCGAGCACCACGAGGTCGGCGAGCTTGCCGACCTCGAGGGAGCCAATGCGGTCCTCCATGCGAAACGGATAGGCGCCATCGACGGTGAAACCGCGCACGATCGTGCGCAGATCGATACGCTCGGTCGCCGGCGGTCGAGCTGGCGGTGGCGGGCTCGCGTCCTCGCCCCGGGGCGCCTCCCGCGTATGGGCGCCGTGCATGGTCAGATAGGGGCTGATGACCGATAGCCGCCAGTCGTCGCTCGAGAAGGTCACGCGGCCGCCGGCGTCGAATAGCGACTTGGCCATGTAGGTACGCGTCACTCGCTCCGGGCCCAGCGCCCGCGCCCCTGAGCTGCCGGGGTTGGCGCCGCCGAACCACCAGGCGGTGAAGTTGGCGGAGACGTCGAGTGCCGCGAAGCGCGTCATGTCGGCGCGATCGATGATCTGCAGGTGCGACAGCGTGACACGCGGGTACAGCTCGCCCGAGACCGCCGCCCTCGCCGCCTCCACAGCGTCGAGCGCGATGCGAACGGCGCGGTCGCCGATGGTGTGCACGTGCAGGTCGAGCTGCGCCTCGTGCAACTCGAGCAGGAAGTCGCGTAGCTCGGCCATCGACAACATGGTGTCGCCGGCGAAGCTCGGATCATCAGCGTAGGGCTCGAGCATGGCCCCGGAGCGGTTCGCGTTGATGCCGTCCATGAACAGCTTCACCGTGCGGAACCGCAGCCGCTCGCCGCCGTACTGCCGCCGTAGCCGCCGCATCTCCTGCACCGCCTGAGTGCGGCGCTCGGGAACGAACACCTGGTAGGTGCCCTCATAGCGCAGCGGCAGCTTGCCGGCGCGTTCGAGACGGGCCAGCAGGCCGTAGACGTGGTCCTCGTAGCCGAAGTTGCCGCCGTCGTAGACCGTCGTAACGCCGTTCTCCAGCAGCGTCTGCAGAAACGCCACCACGGAGGCCTCGTGCACGTCGGTATCGACGTCGAACTGCGAAGCCAGGTGCTGCCAGCCCGCCCCCTCCTTGACCCAACCGGTGGGGTCACCGTTGGCGTCGCGAACGTACGTGGCGACCCCGGGTCGCGGGTCGGGCGTGCTGGCGTCGATTCCGAGCACCTCCAGCGCCTTCGAGTTGAGCCAGTAGCTGTGCCAGGAGCCGCTGGCGATCCACACCGGCCGGTCGGCAACGATGCGGTCGAGGTCGCGTCGGTGCGGCCCCCTGGACCCGTCGACGAACAGCCGGTTGGGCCAGCCATACAGTCGGATCCACCCCTCCCCTGGGTGGCTCTCGACGTGCTCGCGTACCGCCTCGAGGAACTCCTCGCGGCTCGAGCCGGTGAGGAACGCGTCGTAACCCTCGAGGTCGATGTAACCCGGATGCGTGTGGCCGTCGATCAGGCCCGGGATTACCAGACGGCCCGCCAGATCGACTGTGCGCGTCGCGTCCGACACGAAGGCCGCGGCGCCGGCGTCGTCCCCAACGTAGGTGAGCTCGCCGTCCTCGATCGCGACCGCAGTAGCCGACGGGTTGCCGTCGTCCATCGTCACGATGTCGCCGCCGGTGAGCACCCATTCGGCGCCGGCGGCGGATCCACCGCTCCCGTCGTCGCCGGCGTCGCAGCTCACCGTCAGCGCGATCGTTCCCACCAGAGCCAACAAGAGGCTACCCGAGAGGATCGCGCCGCGCGCTCGCGTCCATACGGTCGTCGGTCTCAGTAGGCGGACTGCTGCGAGATGCCGTTCGCCGGGCTCTTCGCCACGACGCTCGAGGTTGGTGGCTTCATCGCTCTTCCTGCTCATCGGACCCGGCTCCGCTAGCTGCGCCTCGTCGCCCGCGCCATGCAGCTGCGATCCTATCGTGCCGCAAGGGGGACCCGTTCGGCCCTGCAGAGCCCCCGACTCTCCCACGGCGGCTGGCACTATCGCTACCCCGCCGATCACTTCGACCAGCAAGATTGCAGACCATGCCCGGGCCACGGTTGTCCTGGCGACGTCCGCCGTCTCCAAAACGTCTCCACGACCGGGGTTCACTCCAGTAGACGCCAGTCCACTGGAGTCGACTACTTGAGCCGCCGTTAACGGTTACCTGCCAACGAGAAACGGCGAAAGCCGTGCGCCATCAACCACTTAGCAGAATCCGCTAGATCGGGTTCGAGTCCCTCCCTCGGTACTATTGTTTTCAACAGCTTACGAAGATTCGTTGTCAACGATCGCCTGGCAGTTGAACCGGCGCGCTGCCAGCAGGTAGGTTTGCGGTGATGTGTGAGGTGCCCTTGGGCGCAGGAGATCTTTGGTGAAAGATCGTGAGCACGCAAATCGGTTCTTCGGCTTCGTCCTGGCGTTGACCATCACCGGGCTACCGGTTGCGAGTGCCGGCGCGGTGGCCGGCGCGAGCTGGAGTGCGGCGTCTTTCGTAATGCTGGCTCAGGAGGCGCTGCCGGCGCAGATGCCGACGTTTCGGTCCGCGGTTACGCGCGTGCGTGTCGACGCCATCGTTGCCGACAAGGACGGCAACTTCATCGACGACTTGAAGGCGGACGACTTCCGGGTCTTCGAGGATGGGGTCGAGCAGGAGATCTTGAACGTCCAGTTCGTCAGCCTGACAAGAGGACAGGTCACCAACGTGGCCTCTCACGACGAAACGGTCACGGCGCGCGAGGAATCGCTCGCTGTGCCGGCGGAGCCCACACCCATCCGGCGAAGCCCTGCAAGTCTCGGGGCTGTTGTCTATCTCGTCGACCTGCCGAGCCTGGATCGAAGGAACAAGCAACGGCTAACCAGGACTCTCGAGAGTTTGTTCGAAGGGGAGGGTGACCTGCAGGTGCCGCGCAGCATGTTCATGATCGATAGCACGGGCACTGTTCGGGAGATGGCCCCGTTGACGACCGATCGTGAAGTGCTTCGCGATGCGGCGGCGTCGGTGACGGCGGAAGGGCTGACGAGCACGTCTATTTTCGCCCGCATGGAGCAGGAGTATCAGCCGATCATGCAGGTGGCGATCGACGCGGCGAATTCGCCGTCAGCGGGGGGGAACCCCGACGATTTGAACCCGATCATGGTGCGCCAGATTCTCGAGAACCTCGATCGAAAGGCCGAGGTAGATGGCGAGCTCCAGCGTCTGCGCGGCGAGCAGACGCTTCGGACACTTCTTTACTTCACCAACGCCTTGTCGGCAATGGAGGGCCGTACTGCCCTCGTGTGGATCTCCTCCGGTGCGATGATCACCAAGGGGGGACCCTACTCGGCTTTCTCAGCAGCGGTGCGTGAGGCGGTCGACGCTCCGATGGGAACTTCGACTCTGGACGGGTTGGAACTCAGCCAGCCCATCCTCGACTTGATGGAGGAGGTGTTCGAAACCGCGAACACGGGCAACGTGAGCATTTACACGGTCGATCCGCGCCCGACCTCGGAGCTCAACAGCCTCGGCAAGAGTGCCACCGTCGGCAGCGGCGTGCTTTCCAGAGCCATGCGACGCTATGTGCGGCAAGCCTATCGCGATCTCACCATACCGCTCGTGGACCTGGCGGCCAAAACTGGCGGCCGGGCGTTCATCGGCTGGAGCGATCTCGACCGAGCGTTCGAAGAGCAGTACAACGACTCGACGCGATTCTACTTGATCTTCTATGAGCCACCGGCGCCACACGAGGATGGCGAGTACCACGAGATCGAGGTGCAGGTGAGCTACCCGGAGGCGGAGGTGCGAGCCCGCGCAGGCTATCGAGAGCTGCCGGATTCGGAGCTCAGGGCTCGCAAGTTCGCCGCAGCCTTGGCGCTACCGGGCTCAGTTATGGGACGCCCGGTGCCCGCCGCCGCGTTCCACCGCTTTGAGCCCGACGGCGCGCCCAAGATCCTACTGGTTGCCGGGTTACCGCGGCCCGCAGAGACGATCACCGGTAGCTGGGCGCCCGCGTTCGGGGGAGTCGATCCCGCCGAGGATATCCCCGAGGAGCTGATCGACGTGCTCGGCATCCCGTACTTCCTCGTGCATGCCATCGTGTTGGATCGTGCGGGCGAGATCAGCGGCGAGACTCACTCGTTGGTTCGGCCACGCGCCGATCTGGCCGAGTACGCACCCGGTGCTGCGTTCCGACACTTCCGGTACACGACGGAGTGGTCAGTCGAGCCGGGAACCTACGATATCCGGCTGCTGATCGCTGAAGGCGGCGGTGACCGATTCGGCACGTCGAGGCTACAGGTGCAGGTTCCGTCAAGCGACGGGTGGACGATGGCGGATCCGATGCTCGGCATTCTGGACGCCGATGCCGCGTTCAGACCGCTGCTAGACCAGGGCGTATCCGAGGGCTTCCAGATCTTCGCGAGCGTTCAGGTTAGCGGCGCGACGGACCCCTACGTTTCTGCCTTGATCTTCCAAGAGGCCACACGAAACTCCATCGCCTGGGTACCGCCCCAACCATTGCGGTCCGAGGGTCCGGGCGTATACGGCGGGCTTCTGCGGCTGCCGTATCTCGCCCCCGGCGAGTACCTGGTCGAGCTGCAAGTAGTGGATACGACCCCCGATGGCCAGGCGGTCCGGCTGATGCCGCTGCGCGTGGTGGAAGGCCACTAGCCGGGAGAACCGCCGCGTGGGTTCGTTGGCAGTGCCTTCAACGCGTACCGCTCGCTTGGTATCGCTGGATGCCCTGCGCGGCTTCGATATGTTCTGGATCCATCGGCGGCGTCAACGAACAAGAGATTGTTGTCGCTACGGCATCCGCGCCATACAAAAGCTTCGCGTACACCTCTAGGCGCTGGTGATTGAACGCCGTTCTTTCGGCGTGGACCCTCGAGGGGCTTCTACGGCCATCCTGGGGACACTCTTTAGGCCCTGGCGGCCTCAGCGACCAGACTTGCCACTGTACCGGCCAAATCGGTGCGGTTGTCGTCGTAAAGCTGGACCGTCTCGAGCATCGCGTGCCGTGAGTGACGCTGGACGGCCCGCGCGTCGCCGCCCATCCTGTCGAGAGCAACCGTGATCGACGCATGCGCCCTTCGAGTAACTGAGAACCAGTCACCCATAAAGAAGGGGGCCGGACGGCCCAACATCCCAAGAAACAGCCGTCGGCCCCCAGCAACCCCTACGAGTGTACTGTCAAGTTAAGCTGATTCTTGCCCGCTTGGGCGCCTCGCCCAGACCGCAAAGGCCCGAATACCAGGGGTTTCCTGTCCTACGGGTCACGCGTTTCTTGCAGATTTCGAGTTAAGGAACCTCTGATCAATTCGGGTTCGATGGGATAATGCACGCGGATCCGATCACGCCGCCAGAGGGAGAAGGGAATGCGCCAGCAGACGCTTGCCGAAGGGTCCTTTGAGCAGTACCGGAAGGTGACCCGCCGGGAGCGGTTCCTGGCAGAGATGGATCAGGTGGTGCCGTGGGCCCAGCTGTGCGCTTTGATCGAGCCGGTGTATCCGAAGCCGAAGGGAGCGGGACGGCGCCCAGTCGGGCTGGAGAGGATGCTGCGCATCTACTTCATGCAGCAGTGGTTCAACCTGTCGGACCCGGGGGTGGAGGAGGCGCTGTACGACTCGCGGGCGATGCGTGCCTTCGTGGGGATCGATCTGGGACGGGAGCCGGCGCCGGACGAGACGACGGTGTGCAAGTTCCGGCACCTTCTGGAGACCCACGAGCTGGGCGTGCAGGTGTTCCACATCGTTGCCGAGCACCTGCAGGGGCGGGGGCTGAAGGTCAGCACGGGCACCATCGTCGACGCGACGATCATCACCGCCCCGTCATCGACCAAGAACAAGGCCAAGCAGCGGGATCCGGAGATGCGCTCGACCAAGAAGGGCAACCAATGGTACTTCGGGATGAAGGGACACTTCGGTGTGGACAGCAAATCCAAGCTCATTCACTCGGTCGTGGCCACCGCCGCCAATGTCCATGACAGCCAGGTGCTAGAGGATCTGCTGCATGGGCAGGAGACGCGGGTGTGGGGAGACAGCGCTTATACGGGCCGACGGGAGGTCATTGTCCGGTGTGCTCCCGGTGCCAAGGACTTCACCAACAAGAAAGGGCACCGTCACCGGCCACTGACCGAGCGAGACCGAGCTCGAAACCGCACCAAGTCGAAGGTGCGGGCCAAAGTCGAGCACCCGATGCTGGTGATCAAGCGCATCTTCGGCTTCAGAAAGGTCCGATACCGAGGGCTCCACAAGAACGCGCACCGGCTCTTCGTGACCTGCGCGTTGGCCAACCTATTCATGGCACGCAAGGTGCTGCTCGCGCACACCTGAAACAGGCACCCTGAGAGGCCGCCGTCGCGGTTGAACCCGTCGGCAGCAGCTCGGAGGGCGACTGCATTCCCACCCTTATGCCGACCAGTTCCTCCAATCAGGCTCCATCCTGACTGACGGCCAATTGATCAGACCTTCCTTAACTTGACAGTGCCCCCCAGAGGCCAGACTGCGGAACAGGCCGGTGCGCTTGATCACCGTCCGCCTCCTTGAATTGCTTCTCGGCAGCCACAGTGATGTCCTCCACGGCTACCTGCTGCGGGCCTTTGTTTTCTGCGCGGCGCGTGGCGGCGCAGGACTCATGTCGCCCTCGGCCAGCTCCGTCAAGACTTGGTAGACGGCTTCTTCCAGAACGAGCTCGATAGCCTCGACACCGTCGCGGCTCGCGCCCAGGACCCGGTTTGCAAGGATCGGCGGCCACGACAAGAGCTTCGTGCGCACCGCGGCGATATGGTCGCCCCACGTCTTCGCCACGTCCTCGACCTCGAGCAGCTCGCCGGCGCGGAGTCGATACTGCTGTTCCGCCAATAGCGCTTGCGCGTGTTCCTTCCGTGCCCGCTCGCGCGCCACGTCGACGAACTCGCCGGCACCGCTGGCAGAGTCGCGCGCCCGCTTCCACGCCAGGCACGGCTCGACCTCGAAATCGGTCGCTTGACCGCGCCCGCGTTTCCGGCTTGGCATTCCGTCCGCTTCAAACTTGTAAGTCGTCCGCGGATTCACGTCGAGCGCCGCGGCGATTGCTTTGCGCGTGACCCAACCTCGCCGCCGCCGCGCCATCTAGTCGTCGAGCCCCCACGATTTCAGCAGCGCGTCGATTTGCTTGATCGCCGCCCGCTCGGCTCCGATCGCCGGATGGTCGACGGTGTTGTTCTTTCCGTCCGTCACGATGAGCCCGTCGGCGTCGATGAGCTCGCGAGCGGCGCGCGCCGTTTTCATCTGTACCGCGAGCGCCTCCATAATCGCCGGCGGCGCGTCCTCGAAGAGCGTCGGTTCGACCTCGCGCCATATCTTCGCGCGCTTCGGCGACAGATGCGCCGGCGGCTCCATGTCTTGATCATCGCGCCCCTGGATGCTTGCTCACCGACACGGCTTCCCCTTCGTCGCCGTTCCGACCGTGCTCAGGCTTCGAGCGGTCGCGGGCCCGTAATGGGGCGCGCCGCCGACCTCGACGTTTCGATTCGTTCGAGCTCCGGAATTTCACTGGTGAACGCGCCGGCGTCATGCTCCCGGAAGACTTCGTCGGCGAGCGTGTCGTCGACGCTGCTTGATTTCGGGTCAACTCTGCTTACCTCCGCAATGGTGCACGACGATCGCGTCAACTGATTCGCGGAGACGATCGCTGGGGGCTCTCAGCTGCGTGCGAACCCGATCCCAATCGATCTCCGTGAGGGATGCGCGAACGGCCACCGCGACCGCCTCCCAGAACTCAACATGACTCAAACCGGCGCCGTTCAGAGCTGAGCCCTGGTGTGCATATCGGATGGACCAGGCAACCGACATGGCCTCACTGCACGAGAAATCGTCCGGTAAGGCGGCAACGATGTCGACAGCGAGCTCGGCGATGGGACGCCATCCCGTCATCGCGAGTCGGTAGCGTCGCTCGAACGGGTCCGAGGGGAGCTGCTCATCATCCGGGTCGACTGCGTCCGGGAGGGTGAACTCCTTACCCCGAAGCTGTGCCCACAACAGCTCAGCGACGTAGTAAGGAACGAGGTCGCCCTTGTAGGTATCGGTAAGGGTGGTTGGCGGTGACGGATACGGAATCTGAGAGATGCACACGGATCTAGGCCAGTGCATGGGTATCTTTAGGTCCCCCATGATTCCTTCGATTTCTGCCACGACGGCTCGGGCCTGCGAATAGGCGGGGTCAGACAATGGGTTGATCTTGCCCTCCCCGCCGAGTCTCACGATCGCTTCATGGTCGTATCTAGGTAGATCGTCGAGTTGGTCCAGTAGATTGTCTAGCCGACTCCTGTTCTCGGTCGTCAGTGGCTCTAAGTTCATCGTGTACTCCTCCGTTTCTTAGGGGTGTCGGTTGTGAATCAGCTGAAGCGGGTAACCGATTCCTCCCGTGCAACGCTGCTGCTTGCCGCTGGAAGTGTTCGCCTCCGATGGGCGTGCGCGACGAGCTTTCCGTTCTTGTACGTGTAGGCCGCCCGCCCGCCCCTACTGGGCGGTGTATGCGGATGCCAGGGGTTGTGAATCAGGACCACCGCGACGTCTGAGGGTGCGCACGACTGGACTGCTGCTGGCATCGCTTCATCGACACCGCCCACAATGAAGAACTGTTCGGCTTCCTCGTTGAACTGCATAACGACGTAGCGGCTCACGCGCCAGCGCTCTAGCCTCAGAAGGAGTTCATCACCTCCATCTTCAACACTGAGAGGCAAGGATTCACGGCTCCAGCACTCGTCAGCATCGTTGCCCGTTCGCGGCGGAGGCTCTCCAGTTGTTGCAACCGAATATGCGGTCTCGCCTAACGCTGCGAGCGTGTGCCACGCTTCACCGTCAGGTTCATGCTGGAAATAAGCTTGCGGGTAGGGCTCAAATACCTCTCGATCCGGGTCGTAGATCCACTCGCACCGCCCCCTCGTCCTGTTCACAGCGATCAGGTGCAGTGGCCGCTGTTCGCTCCAGCTCGGTTCAATTGCAACTGCAGGCTGTCTCAATGCGTCCAGCAATCTGTCGGTGTCTCCGTGTACCGACTGGATATCGGACAGCGATACGCTAGCCTGCCGCCGGACGAGGTCGACGGCGACCAGAACGTGCGTTGGCATTCTCCCGCCTCTTTGGTCGTCAGTTTTCGGCGATGGCGAGTCTTCCCACTTGAGCTTAGGCAGATCGTCATGCCGGCCCAGCAAATTCTCTAGCCGACTCATGTTGTCGGTCGTCAGTTGCTCTACACGCATTGCTTACTCCTTCGTGTTTGCAGGGGAATCGGTTGTGAATCAGGCGAAAGGGGCGTATCCGACCGTCCTCGTGCGTCAGCCACCGCAACGCCCTCGGGGCGTTCCGTGTTCCACCGTTCCGCGTGTTCCTTACCCCCCAGACGCAGAAGGCGGAACAGGCAAGTCGCCGGCGATGGACCCGAACCCGAGCGCCGCCGTTCATGTTGTCCGTTCGAGTTTGTAGTTCCCCTTATTGACGCCGGGAATTTCGAAATCGTCGTAACGGATCCAGGTGTTCCGGAGCGAACCGTGCTCGTTTTTGCACCGCGCCTTGAACTTGTAGTCCGTGTAAACGACGACGATCGAATGCCAACCGCTCGCGGACTTACCTTGGACCTTTCGGAATCTCCATCGGCGATCGCCGGCGCGGATATGCGACCGGCAGCGCGCCGTGTGAGATTTTTCGTGGTCGCTTAGGTGCTCGTATTCCTTGTTCGCTCGCGGCGCTCGCGGCGCGACGCCCGGAGTCGGAACCAGACGGATGAACGGATGCGGAGCCGGCTTCGAGTCGGTCCCGTACGCGCCGAGCTCCATCGCGGCGGCTTCGACCGTCGCGATCCGAGCGCCGTATTCCTTCTGGCACGCGAACACGACCATGTCGTCGACGGTCGTATCGTCCGCGACGGCGAGCACACGGAGCCCGCGAAGAAGCGCCGGCGCGAGTGTTAGTTGGCGCGGTTCCGGGGTTTCGTCGTCCATGCGTCTTCCCTCCGTTCGGTTTGTTTGCTTATCGACCATGATTCGCCAGCGGATTATCGGGCGGCCACTCTTCGAGCTCGTCGCCAGCGTTTTCGGGTTCGTCGTCCGACCTCGACGCCTCGGCGGCGTCGACGATCGCCGCGACCAGGTCCGCGCGGCGGAACGCGGCGCCGACGAACTCGCGGAAGACAACGCCGGACGATAGACCCCGGACCCTCGCGATCCGCTGGAGCGTGAGTTCTTGCGTCGTGTCGAGTGCTATTCGTCGAATCATCATCTGCTAGTGCCCCCTAGAGGCGCCCGAAAAAAACCGAATCGCTGGAGCCCTCGATTCCCCTCAAGAGAGATGCCGGCAGGAGAACCTTCCGCCCCCCCCTTTGTCGACGAGCACGACGTGAATGTTTCGATCGCCGCGTCGGCGGCGGCGGAAGTGAATTACTCATCGTTGCGCCATCCTTTCGCGCCGCCGTTGCGCCGGCATCGGCATTGATCGGGGTTGCGGCGCTCCGGCGAACCGCTCCGGAAACACGCCGCGATAGTTTTGTTCCATCGACCCTTGCAACGCTCGGACCGCGATCGCCGCGCCGAACTTCGCCAACATCGTCAGTTGCTTCCGCGCCCACGGCGCTTTCCGCGGCCAGCCGTTCGAACTCCGAAACAACAGCCACTCCGACCAGGCTTTCCGAAATTCCGGGGTCGCGAGCTCGGCCGGGAGCTCGACGTCAGCGGCGGTAGCCGCTCTCTTATTCTTCCTTCTTCCTTCTTCCTTCTTCCTTCTTCCTTCTTCCTTCTTCCTTCTTCCTTCTTCCTTCTTCCTTCTTCCTTCTTCCTTCTTCCTTCTTCCTTCTTCCTTCTTCCTTCTTCCTTCTTCCTTCTTCCTTCTTCCTTCTTCCTTCTTCCTTCTTCCTTCTTCCTTCTTCCTTCTTCCTTCTTCCTTAGGGTGCCCTCGGTCGTGCCCTCGGTCTGCCCTCGGTCTGCCCTTGGTCTGCCCTCGACCGCGTCGCCACCCTGATAAGTCGAGTATTTGCAGACAGTTATCAATAGACCGCGGTTTGCCCGATTTGCGCGCCGTAACATACCCGCGGTCTGAAGCTTTTTTGCGGCTCGACGGAGTTGTTTCACGGTCAATCCGGTATCGGCCGACATCGACGACCAGGCAGCGAAAAACTGTCCGGCGTCGAGCTCCAGGACGCGCCCAGCGACATCCCACGGCGTCGGCTGGTACGCCGCGCGCTCGATCGCATAGCGGAAGAAGAGGCCGGTCGCGACGTCGCCCCGTAGAATGGGGTTTTGGCCGAGCGACCGCCATATCTTCACGAATCCGCAAGTCTTGACCGATGATCGCGCCTCCGAAGCGGACTGCATTGGCGCTTGTGGGACAGCCAAACGAGCGTGAGCGCGTCCCACCTTCGCGTACTTCCTCACGACGCCTGGCCCGGGCTTGTGAGCTGTTGGCGCAGATACACCTCGATCGCTTCTGTTGAGAATCTGCGGTAGTGACCCAGCTTGAACGAGGGCAACTCGCCGGCTTCGGCCTTTTGATAGACGCAACTCACGGGCACAGCCAGGCGCTCCGCGACCTCCTGAACCGTCAAGAGCGGCGAAGCTGTCTGGGTCATCGGCGCGCCCCGCAGACGGCCCGTAGCAGGTCAAGATAGGCAACCGCCCGAGCGCCCCCAGGAAGTCGCTGCCCGGTTTCCCAACGGGAGACCGCGGCCGGGGACACACCCAAGACGTCGGCCACATCGGCCTGGGTGAGGCCAGCCTGCTCCCGCAAAGCACGGGCTGCCGCCGGTGCCGATCGGATCTGCTGGCGAGCCCGGGCTCGCTCAATAACAACAGTGGCTTTCTTGGTCATCGTATTCGAGTACCTCTTTGATTGGCACACCAACCTGTTACCATGCAACGTACACTTTTGTACCGATCCACACAATTGTTGGAGTGTTCCTGTTTATGGCACATGAGAAAGAACGGTCACCTGAGGAGCGCCTGCACGCCAGAGCGCAGGCAATCGCCGCCGCAGTCAGACATGCCAGGAAACGGCGCGGCTGGTCAGTTCGCCGGCTCGCCAAGGCAGCCGGGGTGTCTCCGTCGAGTCTCTCCAGAATCGAGAATCCTGACTCCGCGGGGTCGCCGAAGGTGGAGACGATGGAGACCCTCGCGGAGGCGCTGGACTGCCCGCTCTGCGAGCTTGTTGGAGAGCCAGCGGTGATCGAGTACCGCGGCCTGGGAGACTGGCCAGCAGCGCTTCAAGACGTGCTGGCCGAACGGGGTGGCTTTGTAACGGTGGCCGAGAGGGCTTTCCTAGAGGATCGCCTGGAGACGATCGTCCCGGACCCTCTGCGGGTCGCGCAGGGGTGCCCAGAAGTGCAGGACGATCCTCAGTACTGGCGATCACAGCTGAAGCTGTTCCGCGACTCCCGGGTGTGGCGGATCGTCGAGAACCTGGTGACCGACGGCTGGCGGCTCGACCATGACGTCCAGGTGGGTCTCGACCTGATCGTGCGAGCAACGATCGGACGAATCGGAGAGGAGGAGGCAAGCCGATGAGAGGCACCATTCGCAAACGCACTCTCGACGACGGCACCCGCCGCTACGATGTCCGCTACCGAGCTGCGGGCCGGCAACGCACCAAGACCTTCCGCCGACGCAAGGATGCCGACCGCTTCCTCGCCAAGCAAATGACGGCGGTTCATGACGGCTCGTATGTGGAGATGCAGCCCACGCGAATGGGAGATGTCTTCGACTCCTGGCTCGATGACGTCGACACGCGCGTCATGGAACGCAACCTCAAGGCGTCCACCGCAGCGACGTATCGCTCCGGCATCAACAAGCACCTCCTCCCCGCCTTCGGCGACTTCCGCAGCGACCAACTAACTCCGGCCGTCATGAGCAAGTGGCGCCGGTCCTTGGCCACGAGAATCGCCGCCGGCACGATGGCCCGCAAGACGTTCAACAACATCTTCAACCAGCTGCACGTAATACTGGAGTGGGCACGTCTCCCTGCACAGAGCTTTCTCGCCCATGATCCATTGATCGGGCAGAAGCGCTTCAAGCGCGAACGCCGCGAGGCCGAGTTCTGCGAGGACGACGACATCACGGCCCTGCTCAAGGCCGCCGCCGACGCGCCGGAAGGAAACGCCATCATTCACCTGGGCCTGTTCGCGGGGCTCCGCCGCGGTGAGATATTCGCTCTCCAGTGGCGCGACATCGAAGGCGGCAACGGTGAGGTCGGCGGCCGGATTCGAGTGCGCCGCTCCCTCTATGCGGGCGAAGTGACGACGCCGAAGACTGCGGCCGGTGAGCGCACGGTGGACGCCCCCCAGCGCGTCCTCGATGTACTGGCAGCACACAGGGCGACGTGCCCGTCGATTGGCCAGGGATTCATCTTCCGTACCCGCACCGGCGCCCCGATCGATCCGAGTTGGTGGTACAGGGAGACGTTCGTCGAGATTCGAAAGCGCGCGAAGCTGCGGCCGACCGTGAGCTTACATTCGTTGCGACACACGTACGCGTCGCTGCTCATCCGGCAAGGCGAGAATCCGAAGTACGTCAGCCGCCAACTCGGGCACGCCTCGACATCGTTCACGATGGACGTTTACGGGCACTGCTTCGAGACGACCAGCACCGAGGCGATGCAACGACTCAACTGCATCATCCCCGAACCGATGCTCCCGGAGTTGCGCGTCGTCGAGGCGCGTGGCGCCTGATCTATGCCACGTTTATGCCACCAAATGAGGAAGAACAGCACGAATCAGCTCGAAATGAATTCGCATCCCGTTCGCTGTAAGCTGTTGATTCTACGAATCTTGTAGAGCGATCCGGATTGAGCCGTAATGAGCCGAGAACGACCTCGATGGGTTCAGGACCTAGTGGGGGCAACCCCGTGGAGGTTCAAGTCCTCTCTTGGGCACTTGATGTAACCTGTTGACAGATAACGAGTTGCGGGAGGGAATCGACTGGCGCGGCCAGGTTGCCTTTCCGCGTTTCAGGCCAGAAAGTAACGAACAGGTAACGGGACGCGTGTGTCCCGGCAGCGTAGCTCCAAACTGGAGCATCGCTCCTACTCCCACCGGGCCGCCCCAATCACCCCGAGTTGGAACCGGATACGAGAGGAACTCCGGGGGCTGGATCGGCTGCTCGCCTGATTCGGAGGGGCGGCTGAGCGCGCTACGGGCCCGTCGGCACGACCGCTTCAGCTCGTCGAACCAGTTGGTGACCAGCGTCAGAGCGCCGCTGCTGCTCTGGCTGGCGGATCTGATGGATGCGCACATGCGCAGCGCCGACGTGACCCTGAACGAAGCGCGGCGGGCGATCGAGCACACGGCATGAACGCGGAGGCGGAAGTAGGTTCTAGACCTTCCGCTGGCTCCAACTTTCCCTTGTCCGCAACACCCCTATTGAGATAAGACTTCTCGCCTAGGGGGGAGAGGCCGAAAACACAGCCTCATCTTCAGACGAGCACGGGCTAAGGAGGGAAACTCGGATGTTCTCGCCCATACCCCACCGACCCATGCGCTACTGCCTCGTTCTCATAGCTGTCTTGTCGAGCTCCTCCGCCGGTGACCTGAGTTCCTCGACCACTGCGCAAGGGGCTTCATGAGCCGCCCTCTCGAGACGGTACTCCACGATCGACACGTTGCTCTCGGGGCGAAGATGGTCGACTTCGGCGGGTGGCACATGCCGCTCCAGTACCCCGACGGGATCCTGAGCGAGCACCTGGCGACTCGCAAGCGCGCCGGCATGTTCGACGTCTCTCACATGGGGCGGTTCGTCTTCCGCGGGCCGGGGGCACTCCCATTCCTGCAGCATGCCCTGACCAACAATGCAGCGGGCCTCGAGGTAGGAAGGAGCCAGTACACGCTCATCCCGAACGAGCGGGGTGGAGCAGTCGACGACGCCTACCTCTACCGGTTCGAGGAAGCCGAATACCTCCTCGTCGTCAACGCGGCCAACCGCCGGAAGGACTGGGATTGTCTCCAGGCCCTGCTCGGCGCCTTCGACGGGGTGGAGCTCGAAGACCGGACCGCCGAGATCGCCATGATCAGCCTGCAAGGGCCCCTATCGAAGGACGTCCTCTCGGCGGCACTCGACGGCGGGACGCTTCCCGAGCCCGTGCGCAACGCGCTCGGTACGCTCGCGATGGGCGGCACCGACGTCAGAGTGGGCCGGACGGGGTACACGGGGGAACCGCTCTGCTTCGAGCTCCTTGTCGACCGGGAGGCCGCGGGTGAGCTGTGGGAGCGACTGCGTGACAGAGGGGCGGAGCCCGTTGGCCTCGGTGCACGCGACACCCTGCGGCTCGAAGCGAGCCTGCCGCTCTACGGGCACGAGCTCGGTCTCGATCCGCAGCAACAGGAGATCCCGATCTTCGCCATCGCCCTGGCCCGCCTTGCCGTGAGCTTCTCGCCCCTGAAGGGGCAGTTCGTCGGCAAAGATGCGCTCCAGCAGCAGTTCGAGGCCCTGGAAGCGATCGAGCGCGGCCACCACGCAGCCGCCGAACGGCTGCCGTGCAGGGTCCGATCTCTGGCCCTCGCCGGCAAGGGGATCGCAAGGGCCGGAAACCCCGTCTATCAGGGCGAGAGGCCGGTTGGTTTCATTACCAGCGGGACCATGGTGCCCTACTGGCGCCACGAGGGAGAAGGTATCGCTTCCGTGCTCGGCGACGAAACCCAGAAGCGGGCCATCGCGCTGGCGCTCATCGATAGCCGGCTCGTCGACGGGGACCACCTGGCCGTCGAGATCCGCGGGCGCCGAACCGATGCCGTGGTGGTTCCTTACCACTTGCGCAGTGAGGCCCCTCCTTACTCGCACCCCATTACCTACGAAGAGCTCTTCGACCGAGACGAGGCCGCGCTGCTGAGTGTCACGGCATTCGAGAAGGCGCGCGTCCTTCTCCAGAAGGCCGCCGCAAACACGATGTGGCGCCAGCGAGACTGCGTGAACCTGATCCCCTCGGAGCAAATGGCGTCGCCGGCGGCGCGCCTGCTCTCGATCATGGATCCGGTCGCGCGCTACGGCGAGCACAAGACGATGAAGGCGTTCGCCGACGCCGAGGTCTTCTACTACCAGGGCACGGACTTCATCGCCGAGGTGGAGAAGCTACTGGAGCGCGAGCTCAGAGAGTACCTGGGCTGCCCCGAGGTGGAAACGCGGCTTGTCTCCGGCCAGATGGCGAATGCCGCCGTATTCAGCGCCATGGTGGATTTCATCAACCGGACCGACCGCAGGAGCGAACAGCGGCGCCTCTGCCCGGTGATGAACAACCACATCATTCGTGGCGGTCATCTGAGCGCGCAGCCCATGGGCGCACTGCGCGACTTCGTCGCCCGCGATCCCGTGACCGAACGGCCCGCCGTGGTGAACTTCCCCGTCCTGCCCGACAACCCCTACAAGGTCGACATGGCGGCCTGCGCCGAGCTCATCGCCGAGACCCGGCCCGAGCTGATCATCCTCGGCAAGAGCATGGTCCTGCACCCGGAGCCGGTGGCGGCGGTACGGCAGACCATCGACGAGCTGGCGCTCGACTGCGTTCTCATGTACGACATGGCCCACGGGCTCGGGCTCGTCGGCCCCCACTTCCAGGAGCCCTTCAAGGAGGGAGCGAACATCGTCACCGGGTCGACACACAAGACCTACTTCGGCACCCAGCGCGGCATCGTCGCCGCCAGCTACACCGAAGACGCCGTCGACTACCCCCTCTGGGAGGCGGTACGGCGCCGCGCGTTCCCCGGCAGCGTCAGCAACCACCACCTGGGAACCCTTGTCGGTCTGCTCCTGGCCGCGTACGAGATGAATGCGTTCAAAGACGAGTACCAACCGAGGGTCCTAGCCAATGCCAAGTCATTCGCGCGAGCCCTCGACGAATGCGGCGTCGACGTTGCCGGTGATGCCGCGGTTTCGTTCACGGAGACGCATCAGGTCATCGTCAACGTGGGGTATGCCCGCGGGCCAGAGGTGGCGCGACGGCTCGAGGAGAACAACATCATCGTCAACTACCAGGCGACCCCCGTGGAGGAAGGCTTCACGGCCTCGGGCGCGTTGCGCATGGGAGTCGCGGAGATGACCCGCTTCGGCATGGAAGAGGCGGACTTCCAGGAGCTCGCCCAGCTGATTCATGCGGTCGTCCTCGAAGACAGGACCATCAAGAAAGAAGTCGCCGCTTTCAGAAGACGGTTCCTCGAGCTCAGGTACTCCTTTACGGGCGGAGAATTCGACCAACTGGTGCAGCGGCTGCATCAACTTGTCTAGGCCGCCCCACCCCCTCCACCGTTGCAGCCGGACTGGTTCGACGAGCTGGAGCGGCTCGTCGAACCAGTTGGTGACGAACGTCACATAGCCGCTGTTGCCCTTGATGGCCACCTTGCGGCCCAGGCGCGTGTCCTGCGCCAGGTAGACCTCTCCCATGCCACCCGCGCCGAGCTGCTCGGTGATCTCGTAGGGGCCTAGTTTGGTGCCGATCATCCTCTTCAACTCACTGGATGTAGCCAAGTGCCCGAAGAGACCGTAGCTGCTCAGGGGTCAGTGGCGAATCCTCGCCCGGCGTGAAGTACTCTCCCCGTCCTCTGTCGCCTCCAGCCGGATACGCACTCGGCCGCGCTTGTCGCGCAGTTCCAGGGTTTCATTTACCATCGTTCCAGCCCTCGTAGGGGTTAGAGCCCGCCTCGGGTTCCTGCCAAGTGGTATCGCGGCGGGCTCGTCTGTTTATGGGGACATCTCAGTCGCTTGGCTGATCTCCTTTTCTCTTCGCCCGTCGGCGGCCGTTCTTGCTAGCCGTCTTCTTTGCTATCATCGTTGCGACTCTCTTTCTCTCCAGACTGGGGGCTGTTGGGGCCGACGGTTCCTTTTCCTCGATGGATGTAGCCGCCCGGCCCCTTCTTTTGTGTCTGGGGTGACTGGTTCTCAGTCGCTTGATGGGCCTCCTTTGCTCTGCTGTCGGGGTGCGCTCAATACGCGCCATAGCCTGACGCGCTGCGAAGATGCCTAGCGGGCTTGGCGATCGCTGGCCGGACAACCAGTTTTGAACCGTGCTCGGGTTGACGCCGATCGCTACCGCGATCATCGCCAAACACCAGCAGCAGGCCGGCGGGTCATCGGCGGATCGATCGCACAATGGAGGCCCACGAACGCGGCACTACCCGGTTGGGGTGCGACGGGTCTAGGATGGGTGGTTACCTCTCGGCGCGGGACGCGCCTGAGAGCCAGCAACCCGCCGCTAGCGGAAGAGCACTCAGACTGTCAGATGATGCCCCTGGCGGCGATGGTCCCGCGCTGAGGGGCCTCGCTTGTAGCCGCGCTTGGATCCGGTGCCCCTTCACGGCTGCGGCGCGTCCCGTCCCATGACCCCGACCACCTACCGAGTCCTCCAGTGAGAGGCCGAGCCGCCACCAAGCCGCGGCCTATCGCCTACCCCCGCTGCATGTTCGGCACCTACCTCGGCGAGTTGGTCGACGCACACCCTACCTCAAGACCCAGGCTAGCCAAGCGAATCGGCGTGTCTCCGGGGAACCTCAGCAACTACCGCCACGGCCGCTACCTCCCGCCGGACCGCAAGGCTATCGGCGTGATCGCTCGAGTCCTTGCACCGACCAGGGCAAAGCAAGCCGCAGTCCGAGCCGAGCTCACGCGCCGCTGGTTCGCCGATCTGCTTGATGCGCACCTACGCGGGGGCGGCGTGTCGCTGGATGAGGCGCGGTTGGCAATCCGAGATCTGGCGGGGAACTGACGTCACGCCGGCGGAGGCGCGGCGGGCGATCGAGGATACGGCGGGGGTGCGGAGGCGTAGGCAGAGGAAAAGCCAGGAGGCCGCCCGCCACAGCCTCAGGAACATCGCGGCGAAGTCAGAGTTTGCTAGGCACTACCCGGTTGGGGTGCGGTGATTCTAAGATGATGTTGCCTCTTAGCGTGGGATGCTACGTCACCCGCCGCTGGCGGGCACGCGAGCGTGCGCATTGCTCCCCGGCTCCGCGATCACAGCGGCGACGGTGTTTCGCGCTGGGGGGCCTCGTATCTAGCCGTGTCCGAGTTGCTCCGTGCCCCCCCCCCCCCCCCCCCCCCCGCTGTAGCCTAGTCGCCCCCGTTGCGACTAGGATGGTGTTGCCTCTCGGCGCGGGACAAAGTCGCTCGCAACGACCGCCGTTAGCAGGCTTCCCGAGAGCCTGCACCTCTCGCAGGTCAATTAGCGGCGGGTGTCATTACGGCCCCACTTGGAAACGCAAAGTAGAGGAGGGGCGTGATGCCGTTCACCAAACAGCAATATGAAGCCGCCATCGAGAAAATGGAAGCCACCATCGACCGCCTACGCGACGAGGCGCGGGAGGCAGTGAGCAAATTAGCCGGCGTCACGATGGCCCGCGACGTGGATATCGGCCTGCTGGAAGCATGCACCGAGAAGGTTGAGGCGCTAGTGCGGGCGGTGCGGGCAAGCGAGGATATTCACGCCAGGCTCAAACATGCTATCGACGGCGCCCTCGCCGCCCGACAAGAGAACGGTACTAAGTGACTGATCCGAAGAGCGAGCAACTGTGGACGGCCCACGACGCAGCCGAATATCCGAAGCCGCCTCCTCCTCCTCTTCCTCCTCCACCTCCGCCGGCGCCGCCCACTCGGCGATGGCATGCGACTACTTCGACCACTACCAGAAATAGGGAAAGCCGCAACTTTGAAGGTCAAACACCTTCAAGCGGTGAACGACTGAAGGGGGTCACGGCCCCGCCCGCCTGTCCGCCGACGTTGTCAGCAATGCGTTCGACTGCCTTGACGAGGCGCGTGGCTAGCCCGATTAGGTAGATGAATAGGCCGATCCAGATCAGCCCGAACAGCAAAGGGAACAGTCCCATCGCAGCCATCATCGGCATGTCCATCATGTCGCTACCTCCGTAGGGATTAGTGATTGACGGCCTTCCTCAGTGGACGGTTACGTTGTTCCTGGCGTTTTGCCAGCTTCAGTCGCTGCTCGCCCCCATGGCTTGCCTCCCTCGTTCACTCGCCAGCGCGTTTCTTGCTTAGTTCCGACCTCAGCCGACCCCCGTCCTCTGTCGCCTCTAACCGGATACGGACTCGGCCTTCCTTGTCGCGCAGTTCTTGTATGCCATCGCTTTTGGTAGCCGTTCTCTTTGCCATCCTTACGCGACTCCCTCCTGGGGTCGTGGGGGCCGACGGCTGATTGTCTTCCAGGACCTATTAGCCACACGGCCCCCTTCTTATGTCTCGGTGACACCGTCCGCCACCCTGGGGCGCTGATCAGAAGCGACCGAATAGCCAGCGAGGCTGCGGTGGCTGCGACGCGTCCCGGCGGGCAAGCGGTGGGTAGTGATGAGCGCAGACTCATTTCATTCCCGAACCAGCGACCGGCGATCTATATTGGCCGAGACTGATCGACCATGATGCCTACCACCTACCGAGTCCCCGAGTGAGAGGCCGCCGCGCATGAGCAAGCCGGGATTCGTCGACGGACGGCACTACGCGACCTACGTGGTGGAGGTTCGTCGCCTCAAGCGGGTGGGCGACCTCGATGGCGCGAAGGAGCTTCTCCTGCGCCTAGTGGACGCCACAGAGGCCGAGGCATCCGCCCGAGGCGAAAGCTGGGTTGCTCGGTACTACGAGCAGCTTGCGATCATCTACCGGAAGAAGAAGCAGCCAGCCGACGAGCTCGCGATCCTCGAGCGGTACGAACGACAAGCGAAAGCCCCTGGGACCGTTCCAGAGAGGCTGGCTAATCGCCTGGCCGGCCTGCGACCCAAGGCGAACCAATGAAAGGCCGCCGCAGCGCCAACCCCCGCCTGTCGCCTACCCCCGCTGCATGTTCGGCTCCTACCTGGGCGAGTTGATCGACGCGCACCCTACCTCAAGACCCAAGCTGTCCGAGCGCATCGGCGTGTCTCCGGGGAACCTCAGCAACTACCGCCACGGCCGCTACCTCCCGCCGGACCGCAAAGCCATCGGCGTGATCGCGCGCGTCCTCGCGCCGACCAGGGCAGAGCAGGTGGAGATCCGCGCCGAGCTCACGCGCCGCTGGATCGCCGACCTGCTTGATGCGCACCTGCGCGGGGGTGGCGTGTCGCTGGATGAGGCGCGATTGGCGATCCGCGATCTAGCGGGGGCACGGAGGCGTAGGTAGAGGAAGAGCCAGGAGCCCGCCCGCCACAGCCTCAGGAACATGCGCGGCGAAGTCGGAGTTTGCTAGGCACTACCCGGTTGGGGTGCGGTGATTCTAAGATGATGTTGCCTCTTAGCGTGGGACGCTACGTAACCCGCCGCTGGCGGGCACGTGAGCGTCGGCATTGCTCCCGGCTCCGCGATCACAGCGGCGAGGGTGTCTCGCGCTGGGGGGCCTCGTATCTAGCCGTGTCCGAGTTGCCCCGTGCTCCCCCCGCTGTAGCCTAGTCGCCCCCGTTGCGACTAGGATGAGGTTACCCCTCGGCGCGGGACGAGGAGCGTAGCGCTACGAGCCGCCGCTAGCGGGCTGGCCAGCATGCACATGACGGCCTGGTTCCGAGATCACAGCGGCTGCAGCGTCCCGCGTTGGGGGGCCTTGCATGTGGTGGGCGCACGGTGCTCACGGTGTTCAGAGTTCACCGGTGGAACGGAGAGAAATCAGCGGCGAATTCGCACCTCTGGCATAGATCACACGCATGGCAATCAACCACCTGTACTACGGCGACAACCTGGATATCCTGCGGCTGCATGTAGCGGATGAGAGCGTGGATCTCGTGTATCTCGTGTATCTCGATCCGCCGTTCAACAGCGACCAGAACTACAACGTCCTCTTTGCGGACCGGTCGGGTGAGAAAGCGCCTGCGCAGATTCAAGCGTTCGAGGACACATGGCGTTGGGATATGGCTGCCGCCGCGGCCTATGAGGAAACGGTAGAGATAGGCGGCCAGGTATCGCGTGTCATGCAGGCATTCCGCACATTCCTGGGCGAGAACGACTTGCTTGCCTACCTAGCGATGATGGCGCCGCGTCTCGTCGAGCTTCATCGCGTTCTCAAGTGCACAGGCGGCCTCTACCTACATTGTGATCCAACGGCGAGTCACTACCTGAAGATCATCCTGGATGCCGTCTTCGAACCCAAACGCTTTTGCACGGAGATCGTCTGGAAGCGGAGCGGCGCTCATAGCGACACGAAACAGGGAAGCAAGAAGCACGGCCACATCCACGACGTAATTCTCTTCTACACAAAGGGCGACGGCTGGACTTGGAACGAGGTCTATACCCCCCTATGAGGAGTCCTACATAGGTCGGGACTACAAGCTCGTCGACGATGACGGCAGACGGTTCCGACGCGACAACCTGACGGCGGCGCGCCCTGGCGGGGATACCGAGTACGAATGGCGGGCGAAGAAGCGAGAGGACGTGCGCGAACGCTGGGTCGCTGACCTCGACGACGAGTACAAGAATCCGAAGCCGGGCTGGGAGTACGTTGGTGTGCCGCCGTACAAGGGCCGCTACTGGGCGTACTCCAAAGACAACATGCGTAAGTTCGCGCGAGAGGGCCGTCTGCGACACACGTATGGCGGGATGCCCGAGTACAAGCGATACCTCGACGAGATGCCGGGTGTACCGCTACAGGATATCTGGACCGACATCACGCCAATCATCTCTGGGCAGTCCGAGCGTCTCGGGTACCCAACACAGAAACCGGAAGCGCTGCTGGACCGCATCATCACGTCTAGCAGCAACGAAGGTGACCTCGTCCTCGACCCGTTCTGCGGGTGCGGCACTACGGTCGCTGTTGCTCAGCGACTGAAGCGGCGCTGGATCGGCATAGACATCACACACCTAGCTGTATCGCTGATGAAGCACCGGCTCCGAGACTCCTTCGGCGACAACGTAGCGAATGAGTACGAGGTGATAGGAGAGCCTGTTGCGGTGTCCGGTGCTCAGGAACTAGCACACGATGATCCTTATCAGTTCCAATGGTGGGCATTGGGGCTGGTAGGTGCGCGGCCGGTCGAGCAAAAAAAAGGGCGCCGACAAAGGCATCGACGGACGAATCTATTTCCACGACGACGGGAGAAAAACGAAGCAGGTCATCCTCTCCGTGAAGGCCGGCAAGAGCAGCGTCGCACATCTTCGCGACCTCCGCGGTGTCATTGACCGTGAGAGCGCCGAGATTGGCGTCTGATCTCCATGCAGGAGCCAACGGCTCCGATGCGGAAGGAGGCGGCCTCAGCCGGCTTCTACGAGTCTCCCTGGGGCAAGCACCCGCGCCTACAACTCCTCACCGTGGGCGAGCTGCTCGAGGGCAAGGAGATCGACCGGCCACGGTCCCGAGCGGACGCGACCTTCAAGAAGGCGCCTAGGCAGGGGCCGGCTGAACCTGCGACCGGCGATCTGTATGGCCGAGGCTGACCCCCTCGCAAATCGGCCGGCTGGAAGTAGCTACTCTGACGGACGGCTACATTCGCGGCCCAATGTCGCCAGCGATTGTCAATTCACTTCCACTGTGTGCGAATCGCTAGCTGGCCGTCATTACCCAGCGCTGACAATTCTTTACGGCTCAGTCCCTGGTTGGCGGCGGCTGCGGTCGATAGCTTTCTCGCGTCGTTCGTGTTCGATGCTTGAGCCGACCGATGCCTGACAGCAGGCAGTGCCCCTCCCCTCGCAAATCTCCCGGCTGCGCGCTTTCTAGTAGTAGAAGAAAATTGTTCCGCTTGGCCACGGCTGCGCGCAAGCTCAAACGTGCCGCAGGTCGCGCCCTGCGCGCGAAGGTAGTGCCCAACAATGTGCACCCCCGGCTTCATCGATGGCCGGCACTACTCAACCTACGTCCTGGAGTATCGCCGTCTGAAGCGAGAGGGCGAGCTTGATCGAACAGAAAAGCTCCTGATCCGAATCGTCGGCGCAACGGAGGACGAGGCCACGGCCAACGGCTGGGATGATGTAGGGCCCACTTACTACGAGCAGCTGGCCATCATCTACCGGGAAAAGAAGCAGCTGGCCGAAGAGATCAAGATACTCGAGCGGTACGAGCAACAAGCAAGAGCCTCGCACACTCCTTCCGCGAGACTCGCCGAGCGCCTAGCAGAGCTGCGCGCCAAAGCCGGTAAGAACCCATGACCCCGACCACCTACCGAGTCCTCTAGCCCGAGAGCACAAAGCCACGTGACCAACGACGAAGCGGACCAAGAGCCCGAGCGCCTTCGGTACACGAACGACATGGCTCCGGTTCTGCTCGCGGAGGTCGTGCATCTGGGAGCTCGCCTGAACGCGCTGATCAACCGGCTGCGCGAGCAGGGACATCTTTCAGAAGCGGATATGGAATCGCTGCTGGAAGACGAAACGAGAATCCGCAATCAACGAAGTGCTGAGTTTCTGGCCCTCGTGTCCGCCTATGACTCCGCGGAACATATGCGAATCGCCAAGGAAGAACATGATGCGTAGCCGGCTTGCCCTGGTGATCATCGTCGTTCTGTTAGCGCTTGCCGTGGCAGTCATCGTCGTTCGAATCATCTACTGATCTCCCGTGGTGAGAGCCGATCTATTCCGCTAAGCTGAGCAGCCTTTGCCGAGATCCGGTGCGGTGCTGAGTAGTCAGGACCGGGCCGACAATCGAGGAGCCGATGACATGCCCAAGTACGTGATCGAGCGAGAGATACCGGGTGCCGGCGACCTGTCGGCTGACGACCTCAGGGGAATCTCGCAGAAGGGTTCGAGTTGATGGTCGACGGGTTCAACATGCTCAACAACTTCTCCCCGACCAGCGTCAGAGATCGAATCGACCGAACGTTCAGCCTTCAGCGCGACGCCGAAGGCAACAGACTCTCCAACGTCGGGCTGCCCCGGGACTCTTCAAGACTGCTGCCCGGACGGCAGTTTCGGTTCGGGGCAGGACTTTCCTTCTGATTGGCTGACACGCAACGACAAACTGGGGTGCGGTGATCCAGGGCCGGGAGCCGGCCCTGCGGATCGACGATGACCTCGAGGGCCATCGCTGACTGAGCCGCACCCTGCTGGTGCTGTCGTTCGATCTGCTGACGCAGACGCAGCTCGTCAGTGCTGTCTCTCGATCCGCTGGCGCAGCTCGTCGATGCGCTGTGCATCGCCCGCCCGGCCCAGCGCACGGTAGGCGGCGGCGAGAACCTCGTACGTCTCCGCACGCTCCGGCTGGAGCTGGCGCGCCCGCTCCAGTGCCGTGATCGCACCTTCGTGCTGGCCGAGTGCTGCCCTGCACAGGCCGATGTTGAAGTGGATCAACGCGTCGTCGGGCGCCAACTCGACCGCGGTCTCGAAGAGCTCCAGCGCCTCGGCCGGATGGTCTCGGCGGAAGTAGTAGAGCCCCTGCGCGTTCAGCATGCCGATCTGCATGGCGCGATTCTGCTGGAGCTCGCGCTGGCGCTCGGCCCTGGTCATCTCCTGGAAGCGCTGCATCAGCTGTCGGGCCTGCTCCCGCTGACCGCTGTCGCGAAGGGCCAGCGCCAGGTTGTAGTGGGCCAGTTTCAGCCCGGCGTCGAGCTTGATTGCCTCGCGCCCGTGCGTCACCGCACCCTCCAGGTCCCCGGCCTTGTACAGAACGGAACCGAGCAGCTGGTGCGCCTGCGCGGCGCAGCATGCCTGCATCCCGAGGACACGTCGGAGCAGCTCCTCGGCGGCCGAGAGCTCCTGGCGATCGATGTACACCTCGGCAAGGCGCACGTATGCCAGCGCTTGGCGCGGGCGCATCCGGATCATCGCTTCGAGCTGCTCCACCGCGCCGTCGAGATCGCCCTCTGCCCGCGCCAGCATACCGAGATCGAAGCGCGCTTCCACGGCGCCCGCCATCGTGGCCGCCTCGAAGGCGGCTCGCGCCTCCGACCCCATGCCCATCTGGAGCAGCGTACGACCCCTCAGCAGCTCGAGGTTCGGTTTCCCGCCACCCCCTGCCTGACACTCGTCGACGAGCGCGATCGTCTTGTCATGGAGGGTGAGACGGCGGTAGGCGCGACCGAGCGCCAGGCAGGTTTCGATACTCTCGGGACGCAGCTCGTGGGCGCGCTCGTACGCCGTCGTCGCCCTGAGAAGCGACTCGAAGTCGCCGTTCTCCAGCGCCGCCGCACCGGCCTGCATCGCCTCGTCGAACTCCTCCGCTGGCGTCTGCGCGGTCTCCGTTTCCTGTCCGGTTACCGGGCGCGCATCCAACCCACCCGGCCAGGCCGACGCCTCCGGAGTCGAGCCGCGGAGGATCGGAGCGGCCAGGAAAGAGCAGACGACGACGTGCAAGCTGATTCGCACTACCGTCGCGTGCATCGTCAGCGCTGTGTCCCGGTACGCAGCTGCATCCCAAGACGCGCGTGCTGGTTGGACAGCTCGTTTCTTCCGAGTCGATTGTAGATGTCCGCGAGCAAGAGATGGCCCAGCACCTGGTCCTGCCTGATGATCTCCTGCGGTACCCCACGCGCCTTCGACAACTCGAGTCGCTCCAGCGCCCCCTCGACGAGCGACACGGCCTCGTCGAGACGCTCGTTCTTCACCAGGTAGATGCGGGCGAGGAACAGGCGCCCACTGGCGAACTGCGGGTCGATTTCGAGGGCCATACGCAGGTAGCGCTCCTCCTCGACGAGGTTGCCGCGGTCGCGGTAGATGACGCCGAGTTTGAAGGCGGCATCGACGTTGCCCGGCGTGTTCTCGAGCTCGCGGCGGTAGGCGGCGATCGCCTCGTCCGGCTGTCCTCGGGTCTGGAACAGCAACCCGCGCTGGTAGTGCAGATCGGCGAGGGTATCGTTGAAGCCGCGCGCCAGGTTCAGGTGTTCCTCCGCCAGGCTTTGGCGGCCTGCGGCCAGGTGGATGGCTCCGAGCCCCACGTGCGCCGCGGCCATGATGTTGTTCGTCGGCGTGTCTCCGCTGATGCGCAGCGCCTCGTTGAAATAGGTCGCCGCCTCGTCGTATGAGCGCCTGGCCTGCTTGATGCGCCCGAGGCTGATGTACAGCCGGGCATCCTGCTCCAGGACGTCGATGAAGTCCAGCAACACCTTCTCGGCCTCGTTCATCCGGCCGGCCTGCATCTGCGTGCTGGTGAGAAAGAGCACCAGGGCCGCATCTTCGGGCCGCATCGAGAGTGCGGTCTCGAAGGCCTCGATCGCTTCGTCGTAGCGGAGCTGCTCGAAGAGCAGGTTGCCGAGCGACTGGTGCGCGTCGACCACTCCGGCATCCTCGGCGATGACCCCCCGCAGGAGCATTTCGGCCTCGGCCAGTTCGTTATTGACGGTCAGACCGCGGGCCAGGAGCAGGTCGTTGTAGATCTCGACTTTGTCCTTCGGGTTGGCGCGCTCGACCTCCGGGTCGTCTGCATCGGCGCTGTAGCCGCCGATGTACCCGAGCGCGGCGAGCCGCTGGAGAGTCTCCTGGTCGAGCGTGACGGTGTTCGCCGGGTTGGCGTTCTCCTCGAACTGCGCCACCAGCTCTTCGGCCTCCCGGCGCAGCGCCTCTGCCGTGGCGGCGCGCTCTGATGCGAGGTTCTGCCGCTCCTCGGGGTCCTGCAGAAGATCGTAGAGCTCCGGCTCGGACGAGATGATGAGCTTGTGGGTGGGCTCGAGGATCGCCTGGAGCTCGCTCCAGCCGAAATGCAGGCGCGGGTAGAAGGTCTCGGCATAGACGCGCTCGTCGGGCCTACCCTCGACCTCGGCGTCGTTGGTAAACAGCGGTACCAGGCTCCTGCCATGCACCTCTTCGGGGGTCTCCAGCCCGGTCAGCTCCAACACGGTCGGCATGACGTCGATCAACGAGACCAGCTCGTGGCGCTGGATGCCCTGCGGCTCGTCGAACGGCGTGGCGATGATCAGCGGCACCCGGATGGCCGACTCGTACAGCAGCAGCCCGTGCTCGTTCTCCCCGTGCTCGCCGAGGCTCTCGCCGTGATCGGCTGCCACCACCACGTAGGTGTCGTCGGATCGGCCGGAGTCGTCCAGCCACGAGATCAGCCTGCCGACCAAGGAGTCGGTCCAGGCGATCTCACCGACGTAGGGCCGGTCGGCGTATCGCGACCTGAAGGGCTCGGGCGGATCGTACGGAGTGTGCGGATCGTACAGGTGCACCCACATGAAGAACGGGGTCGTGTCGTCCTCGCGGGCCCACGCCAGGGCGGCGTCGATGACCTCCGATCCGGGACGCTGCACGCGGCCCAGAAAGATCGCTCGCTGCTCGGGCACCTCGAACTCGTCGAAGTACCGGTCGAACCCCTGGGCCAGGCCCCAGCGCGAGTCGAGCACGAAGGCTCCGACGAACGCGCCAGTTCGGTAGCCGGCCTGCTGGAAGCTCTCGGCCAGGGTCTGCAGCCCTTCTGGCGCGATGTGGGCGCCGTTGTCGCGTACCCCGTGGTAGGGCGGGTGGGTTCCGGTGAATAGCGAGGTGTGCGAGGGCAGCGTCAGCGGCGTCGAGGCGTAGGCGCGCATGAAGGTGACGCCGCGGGCGGCAAGCCCATCGATGACCGGTGTGTCGACCTCGTCGAAGCCGTACACGCCGAGTCGATCGGCGCGCGTCGTGTCGAGCGTCACCAGCAGGACGTTGAGCTTGCGGTCGCCGCGGAGCTCGTCGAGCCGCGCCCCCGGGGACGCTCCCGGGCCACAGCCGATCGTCAGCAGGACGATCGCCCACACGGACGCGACAGCGGCGAGCGCTGCCAGTACCCTGCTACGTCGCGGCGCACGCCGACCGCGCTCGAAGCTCGGCATCCTACTCGCCTCCATCGTCAGGGGTCGCGGCGATCGACCGGGCGGTTGCGGGACGCTATCCGTGGGCGGGACGCGGCGCCGCCCTGCGAGAATCCTCCCAGATATAGTGTCGCCTGAAGCGTATCGCCGGAGCGTGCGAGATCCAACGGAGGCACCGTCAGGAGCCTCCCCAGCGTCAACCGGCCTGGCCCCCAATTCGGGAAGGGTACCATCCCGTGCGGAACCATCCCGTGCGGGGTGGTTCCGCGCGTTAGGGGCCGTCCTGGGGATATGCACCAGCGCTCTACCCCACCGCCTGACGGTCGCGCTCGTCAGCCGTGAGTGGTTACCCCGATACCCGCCCTGGCCAACCCAAGAGCGTGCCGCTACGGACGAGCGAAATCGAAGGACGCTAGGGCTTGTCGAGTCTCGGCTGTCGGCGCTACGGGTCCGTCGGCACGAGCCGCTTCAGCTCGTCGAACCAGTTCGTGACGAACGTCACATGGTCGCTGTCGCTCTGGCTGCTCTGGCCGGTGTCGGGGAACATCACGAACCGCTGACCGTCGCCCGTCACGTCGTAGTCGGCAAAAGCGCCCGCACCGACGATGGTTATTCCATCAGGCCCACCAAGAAAACTCCCCTCGAAAAGCTGCTCGCCCATGCTGTAAGTGAAGGAATCACCTTCCTTCTTTACAGCAACCGCCATGATCCCTGTATCGGAGCGGTAGAACAGCTCCCGACCGTCGGCTGACCAGCTGGGCTGGCCGCCACCGCTGCTGGAGAGCTGCCACTTGCCCGGCCTAGGAGGATAGGGCCGGGCATAGACTTCCTTGCTTCCCGACTCGAAAAGAGTCGTACGCTATCCAGCGACCGTCCGGTGAGAAAGCCGACCACTCGTCGGCAGCATCGGTGCTCACAAAGACTTGCGGCTCCCTATCCTCCTCAAGCGGCAACACCAAAATGTCCCAGCCGGTCTGTAGTTGGAACTGGCTGTATACCAGGAACCTGCCATCCGCAGACCACGACAACGGGTACTGCGCCCTGTCGCTCTCTATCAGCCGCTCGACAGTTCCCGAGCCGTCGGCACGAGTCCGATAGATGTTCTGTGTTCCGTCGCAGTTCGACAGGAATGCGAGAAACTGCCCGTCGGGCGACCAAACAGGTTAGCTGTCGACCGCTTCATCAAACGTCAGCCTTGTCGGCACACCCCGCTGGATGTCATAGATCCACACGTCAGCGTTTTCGTTGCGCAAGGCTTTTGCCACGGCCAGCCGTGTGCCGTCCGGAGACACCCGAGGAGAACTGTAGAAGCCAGGCTCTTCCCACAGCGGTGTCGTGTTGCCCTGCCGGTCTACCCATACGACGGGATACCCCTGAGCAACGGCCTCGCTCAGATAGGCCAGTGTTCCTGTACTTGAGAAGCTGAACTGTCCGATATCCAATCGCCCAAAGGTGGCAAGCCCCTGCACGATGGATACCGCCGAGCCCTTCACTTCCAGCTCTCCCAGATCAAACGCGACGGCAAACAGGGTGCCCGCTCGTGATACACGAGATGCCCCGTAGGTACGTAGCGTCCCTGTCCACCCTGCTGCACGACCCGTCGGCTCCTCGAAGGGAGCGCCAGCGGCTCCGTGTCCACCTGGAACCGGGCGGCCGAGCCGGTCACGAACAACGCGGCTAGCGTGGCCGCGAGCGCGCCGCGAGCGCCGGGTGTCACGAGATCATTACCGCGCGCGCGAACTGGGCGTTGTTCTCCCAGCTGGTCCTCTTCTCGGCCAGGTCCTCCAGCACCGGCTGTACCCTGCCATTCGCATCGATGGCGCGCGACACGACGGTGTGCTCCCCTGCCGTGGCACCTTCCCAACGGTATACAAAGAGCTTCCAGGAGTACTTCGTATTGCGCGGATCCAGCGTCGCTTGCTCCCAAGGTCCGTCGTCGATTTTCACCTCCACCCGAGCCAGCGGCGTCCCGTCGGTCAAGGCGAACCCGTGCACGGTGTGATGGTCGGCAGCGCGCGTGACCCGGGCGATGGCCGACTTCAGCTGGATGCGGG
Source organism: Acidobacteriota bacterium (assembly GCA_963666055.2). Classification (GTDB taxonomy): domain Bacteria; phylum Acidobacteriota; class UBA890; order UBA890; family WLXD01; genus DASCOT01. Next base: position 375,238 of record CAXWPH010000002.1, read on the forward strand.
TGACCGAGGTCTCCATGTACTTGAGGCTGCCTCCCACCTGCTTGGCCGTCAACGTGACGTAGTGGTTGGCCATGAACTTGCCCATGAATCGGCCTTCCTGCACGTGGATCTGCTTGAGCCATTTGACCTGGGCAACGCCGTACCAGCCCGGGATGATCAGCCGCAGCGGCGCTCCCTGATGGATGCTCAGCGGCTCGCCGTTGAGCTCGTACACCAGCACGGTGTCCTCGCGCATGGCGTCTTCTAGCGACATGCTGCGGGCGTATTGCTGATCGACCAGCCAGCTACTACCCCGCTTCTCGATCGTCTCGGTTCCCACATCGGCACCGAAGAAGACCACTTCCTTGCCGGCCGGCTCGACGCCCACCTCGTCGAGCAACGCGCGCAGACTCGTACCGCCCCAGCGGCCGTTGCTGACCAGCCCGTGGAAGCGGCGGCGGCTGTTGCCGGAGCACTCGAACGCACAGGCCAGCTCCGTGCGCGGGCGTCGACGGATGTCCGCCATCGACAGCTTCTGAGGCCGCGACACTTGCCCGCTGATCTCGAGCTCGTGGGTCGCAGCGTCCACTTCAGGATGCCCGTAGTGCTGAACGGTGAAGAACTGGTCGGCCGGCGTAAAGAATTCGTCGATCTCGCGGATATCTACGAGCCGAACGATTGGCGTCGGGTTGGTTTCGAACCCGTCCGGCATGTCGGTGAACGGAACCGTTTCGTCTTGCGACATCGCGGCCAGCGCCCAATTCGGCACACCGACCACCATCGATCCGGCGACGATCGCACCGGCCTTCGTCGCGTCGCGGCGCGTCATGCGCTCAGACATCATCCTCCTCCTTCGGAAACCCGGCGAATCGGCATCCCGGGCCGGTTCCCAGTGGTCTCTCCGTTTTGGTACACGATCTGCCCGTTGACCCAGACAGTATCAATTCCGGCCGACGAAAGGTGCGGCTCTACGACGGTCGAACGATCGATGACCGCCTCCGGGTCGAACAGCACCAGGTCGGCGTAGGCGCCTTCCTCGATCGGGATAGATCAGGCACGTTACTCGTGTCACAATTTGTCCGAGGTGTCACGATGCCCAACCCCGGCGAGCGATAGAGCCGGACAGTCCAACAAGTTGACGATGCCGACGAAACCCGACCCATCCCGACAGAAGGAATTGTCAGTCCGCCAAACGAACGCCATCGATCTGCTGTTGGCAGAAAAAACGGACAGCCAGGTCGCGAAAGCCGTCGGTGCTGTAGGCCGTACTTGCGGGAGAGCCGCGCCAGTCGCGCCGTCAGCGTCAGGGTCAGGCCTTTGTTCAGCGCGGCGATGGCGGGATCCATCTCCCCCTGCGGTCACGATGGGCAGGACAGCGATAACCCAGTCAGTAGGATCGAGGGGGATAGACGCCGTGCGATGTAAGGGATCACAGCACGGGGCGGCCGGTGTAAGAAACCGGCTGTGCTCGGTAGCAACCATTGCAAAGACCACGGCCAGACCACACCGGTGCGGAGATACGTCAAACTTGACGACATTAAAAAGAACGATGTCGTCAAAGCGATCAAAGCCGGCATGGGGAAGGCTGAAGCTGCGGCCGTCGTCGGGGTGTCACGCCAGACGCTATACGACCATGAGCAGAAACACCCCGAGTTCAGAGAACAGGTTGGGGATGCCCAGCGGGGTGCTGTCGGTGCGGTTGAGAACGCTCTGCACGCCAAAGCGTTGGGTGGCAACGTAACGGCGATGATCTTCTTTTTGAAGAACCGCTCGCCGGACCAGTGGCGCGACATGAAGACGGGCGAGGTCGTGCGTGCGATGGAAGCCCGGCTTCGACCTGCGCTATTCCGCGCGATGGAAACCGCTGGTATCTCTCGCCAGCAACTCGAAGCCGTCGCCGTCGCCTTAGATGACGCTGTAAACGCGTGACCGGCGTGGAGTCCGTTTACTCGGATTGGCCGATCAAACGGCCGATATCTTCGTCGAGACCGAGACAATCGACCTCGGGAGTCCAGCGGCGCGCCGCCACCTCGTTGATGGCTGGTCGCCCATCGACGAGCGCTGGGCCCAGCGCGAGGACGAGACGTTCGTGTGGGCGCGCGGGTCGCAGGCCTCGATTCGGTTCTTTCAGATCGAATCCCAACCGCATCGCCTGCGGATCCGTGCGCGGCCACACGTGGTCGGTGAAACGCCGGTAGTCTCGACCCTTTTCTTGCCGGCACAACGGCGTGACGCTGCCCACGTCCGTGGACGTGCTGGCGGGTTGGCAAGACTACGTGGTGCCGTTGCCGACCCGTTTCCTGAGCGTGGGTGCCAACGAGCTCTCCCTGGAGTTCGACCGACCTCCCGACGACGAGCGCTCCACCGGCACCTCGTTACGAACCCCGGTTCCTGAACGGTCGGGAGGCCCTAGAGGCGGAATAGCTGGGTCACCTTGAGGATGATCGAGCGGTCGATCAGCGTCGGATCTTCGATCAACCGGCGCTCGTTGTACACGAGAAACAGGTCCGCCCCCGGCGTGTGGATGAAATTCACGCGGACGTTGCTGAGGAACCGATCGGTGATGTTGTCGTACTGGAACAGCCCGGACAGAAACAGGCGGGTGTTGAAGTCATAGCCGATTCGAGCGCGCCAAATGTCGGCGACGAAGTCGCCGCCCGGGAGCTGTACGTCGTTGCGATCCAGCGACACTCGCGCCGCGAAGCGAGCACCGATGCGCGCACCGGCCTCGAGCTTCCAGACATCCCGGGTTCCGTCCCAGAAGTCGCCGAACGTGTAGTTCACCGTTCCCCAAACTGGGCGGCTCTTGTCCGATTGCGCCTCCAGGTGGATCTCGTTGAAGTGGTAGGCGCCCGGCGGTATGACCACACCCGGGACGATCTCGAAGGGCAGGTCGAGCTGCTCGAAGCGCCGGTTGTTCTCGATGCTGAGCTTGTCGCCGCGGCGCAGGAACAGGTCGAAGTCGTAGTGCTCGCGCCGTGTGATCAGCCGGTTGGCACGATCAGTCACATAAGACAGCCCCACGTGTGGGGCCAGGTTGCGTACCCACGGGGATTCCGGGTAGTAGGGCGACCAGGTCGCCGTGGTGCTGTACGAGCGCAGCCCGACGCGGTTGACGAAGCCCAAACCGGGGTTGAAAGCGTCGCCGACGTCCATCGCCGATCCGTTGACGGTGAATCGCGAGTTGGCCCACTCGAACTTCACCGCACCGGCCGAATCGGTGCCGGACTCGACGCCCGGCGTCTCGGTCTTCATCCACCACCCATCGACGGTTGCCCCCGAGCCGATCGCCCAGCGCCCGTCGAAGCCCAGGGAGCGGTTGTAGCTCGTGCCGCTCTCGTGCCGGTTGGTGAACAGCATGCCGATGCTGGAGCGGCTGCCGAGCTCGCGGCGCACTCGCAACACGCCGTGGTTCTCGGATCCCAGCTGCAAGCTATCCACGGCGTCGGTCTGCATGGTCAACGCGCCGATGTTCCAGCCGCCGGCCTTGCCGGTCAGGCGTACCCCGCCGAGGATCGGCACCTCGCCACCCTGAAAGATCCCGATTGTGCGCGAGTGAAACCCGATCACCCTGGCACCGTCGCGGACACCGCTGCTGCCGAACTGGAAGAGGCCGGCGTTCTCGAGGAAGAACTCGCGTTTCTCCGGGAAGAACAGCGGAAAGCGCGTGAGGTTGACCTGCACGTCGTCGGCCTCGACCTGCGCGAAGTCGGTGTTGAGCGTCGCGTCGACGGTGAGGTTCGGGGTGGCGATCCACTTGATATCGACGCCCGCATCCGCGGAAGAGTCGGTGAAGTGCGATGAGAACGGGCCCGTTACCGGCCCGTTGGCGATCTGTCCGACATCGCCGAGCGCGAACGGCTTGACCTGGAGGTTCCGCGGTCGGTCTACCGCCTGCATGCCGACCAACATCCCCGACATCGACAGCCGGGTGGCATCGTATTGCCGTGGCACCGGCGCCCAGAAGGCCTGCTCCGAGTTGCGCTTGAGCGTGCGCCGGAAGTTGATGCCCCACGCCCGCATGTTGTCGCGATCGAAGCGCAGCACCCAAAACGGGATGGCGAGCTCGACCGACCAGCCCTCGTCGTCGCGATGTCCAGCCGCCGACCAGACCGCATCCCAGTCTCTGTTGAAGGTGGCGCTGACCCCCCCCCAAAGTGCGGTGCCGCCCTCGCCGATGATCTGCGCATCGAACCGCGCGCCCAACGCGTTGGTCTCGAAGAAGTAGCCGTTGCGATGGTCGTGATAGGTATCGAGGGTTACCGCGAACGCGTCGTTGTCTCTGTGGTCCTCATCGCGCCGCAGCACCGAGGCGACCACGTTGCGCGGCGACGAGTCCCACAATCGAGCGCCGATGTAGATCGCCTCGTCGTCGTACAGCACACGAACTTCCATGCGCTCGCTCGCATCCGCGCCTTCGTCCGGCTGAGCCTGGACGAAGCGCGCCAGCGGCTCGGCTTCATCCCACACCGTGTCATCGAGCAGGCCGTCGACGTCCGGCGGTGCGGATGCCCGCACCGCGACGACCTGATACAGACGGTCCGCCTCGGTGACCGCGAGGTCGTTCCACTCGTCGCTCCCCGCGGGCGCGACCCGAGAGCTGTTGCCGGCCCCGTCCGTCTGCGCCGGCGGCTTGGACTGAGCCTCCGACGCGGCGGGTACGATCAGCGCGGCGGCCAACCAGGCGATGACGAGGCGCCTGGCGGGCGCGTGCCGAGGGACTGTTTCAGGTGTGCAGAACACGGTGGCCACTGGCGAGATGATCCGAGAGGGTGCCTAACGCTACCGCATCGCGGCATGCTGCACAGCATGTCGCGGCGTCGCGATCAACCCGCCGAACCGCCCGGCTTATGGAACTTGAGCAACATGCGGTCGGTCATGAAGCGCGGCTTGCCCGCCTGCATGAACACCGCGTAGTCGGGCTCGGGCGACATGTAGGGCACCGTGCCGACTGCTACTCCCTCGCCGGTGAGGGCGCGTGTCGGCATCTGCGTGGCCTGGTGAGCATCGTCAGGGGCCAGGAGCTTGGCGAGTCCGCAGTCGAGCACCTTGACCCGACCATCGCTGCTGAGCATGACGTTGGCCGGCTTCAGATCGCGATGCGTGATGCCGCGATCGTGCGCTGCCACCCCGGACTGGTGCCGTGCTTTCGGCCTGCGCCGACTCGGAGCTCGCCGAGACCAGGATTCCGGGCGCCTTCTTCCAACTGGGTGACCCACACGATGAGTCGGTCCCCGATCTGCGTGATGAAGTCGAGCGCTGGGTCGTGAACAACGGTATTCGGGACTTGGCGGAAGCCCTTCAGCCCCTGCTCGTAGAAGTCCTAAAAGGGCTACGTCTATGGAGACTGTCTACCTGCGACGTGGTTTCGGGCGACAGATGGATGGAGTTCGAGCGTGAAGTCGCTGAGCTAGAGAGGCAAGGGCTTGCCGAGCTTCTGAAAGCCGTATCGATAGAGATGGGTGACGAAAGCCCCGACAGTACCTTGGACGACCTGCGATCACTAAATCGCCTCAGGCGCTGTCTTGTGCATATGGACGGGAGAGGTGGACCCCATTCTTTGGACAGGTTTTCGTCACGTGTGGATGTTCTCCGGCGAGGTGATTCTGCGCGACGGAAGTGCATTGGCTCTCGATGAGGCTAAGTTCATTCTGACGAACATGGGCGATCGCCAACGCCGGCCCCTACGTCGAGACTCTCTATCGAGCCGGCCGAGCACTACCCTTTGGGCGATCTATCAGAAGTGCCCTACGGTGGTGGGGTGAGCCCTTCGACGCAGGAAGTGGCGGACAAGCTGCTGCCCAGGCACTCGGTCGAAGTCATCCACGAGAATAACGCCAACACCCCGGCTTTCAATACGCTGCGCGAGAAGCTGGCGACGGCATCGAAGATTATGTTCTTGGGCTTTGGGTTTCACGCCTCGAACATGACCAAGATCGGTCCGATCCCCAATCCCCCAAGCCGGGGTGAGGGAGGGCCGATCATAGCGGCGACACACAAGGGGATCAGGGCCGACCCCTGGGGAAGGCTGTGCATGGAACACTTCGGCCAGACGGCGCTCAGTCGCAACACGAACTCTGAGTTGATACGCGATCTGCTCTAGCGTTCCCGGAAGCCCCCTGCCAGGACCAGCCCTTGGGGGTGGACTGGCGCCCGTGGGCGCTAGAGAGGCGCTGGTAGAAACGCCGCGCTAATGGATCCCATGGGATCCGCCGCTGACCAAGTTGAAGACTCCGTTGGATCTCACACGCTCCGGCGATAGGCTTCAGGCGCTCACCCACACCCCTCTGGAAGAGCCATGGACCCCGGCAGCAAACTAGGCCACTACGGGATCCTCTCCCCGCCTGGTGCGAGTGGACGGGAGTCACGCAGGAGTAATGTCCAGATCGACTTGGCATCCCGAATCAACTCGAGGAGGACGGGGCGGCCATCGCGGCGCTCATGTGCGTGTTCGTGGCCCGCCACGTCTATGCCACCGACTGAACCGAGAACACACACCCTGACCATGGACACGAAGACAATGAAAGCGGCGGTGATGCGCAAGCCAGGCGCACCGGAGGTGCTGGCGATTGAGGAGTTGCCGGTTCCTCAGCCAGCGCCCGGGTGGGTACTCATCCGAGTGAAAGCGTTCGGGCTCAACCGCTCCGAGCTTTTCACGCGACAGGGTCACTCACCGGGGGTGACGTTTCCCCGTGTACTTGGCATTGAGGCGGTGGGAATTGTGGAGGAAACGCTGGGCGGCGAGTTCAAACCCGGGCAAACCGTGGCCACCGCGATGGGAGGCATGGGTCGGCAGTTTGATGGCGGCTACGCCGAGTACACCTGCGTACCTGCCATGCAGGTACAAGCGATCAACACGACGTTGGATTGGCAAACGTTGGGCGCACTGCCCGAGATGGTCCAGACCGCCTGGGGCTCGCTCACCAGTGCCTTGCGGCTGCAACCTGGTCAGAGCTTGCTGATTCGCGGTGGCACCACGTCGGTGGGCTTGGCCGCCGCGGCGCTGGCCAAACAGCAAGGCGCGACCGTCGCCGCGACGACCAGAAAAGCTGACCGTCAAGCCATGCTCGAAGGCAACGGCGCGGATCATGTGTTTATCGACAGCGGTGAGATCGCCGACGATGTACACGGCGTCTTCCCCGACGGTGTGGACAAGGTGCTGGAGCTCGTCGGAACCACCACGCTACTCGACTCGCTGCGGTGCGCTGCGCGTTTCGGCTCCGTGTGCATGACCGGCATGGTCGGCAACGCCTGGGAGCTTGAGCGATTCAGTCCGATGGGCGCGATCCCGTCCACGGTGAGCCTGACCACTTATGCGGGCGGCGACCGGGACTTCATTGACACACCGCTACAGACGGTGGTGAACGACGTAGAGGAGGGTCGTATAACACCTAAGATCGGACGAGTCTTTCAGCTCGACGAGATCGTGGAGGCGCACCGCTGTATGGAAGACAACGCAGCTGGCGGCAAGATCGTCGTCCTGACCTGAGACAGGGGATCGCGACTCTAGGCAATACTCCGTTGGATCTCGCCCGCTCCGGCGATAGGCTTCAGGCGCTCACCCACCCTGCCTCGGGAGCGCCATGGAACCCGGCACCAAACTAGGCCCCTACGAGATCCTCGGCCGGCTCGGCGCCGGGGGAATGGGCGAGGTCTATCGCGCCCGTGACCGCAACCTCGAACGCCACGTCGCCATCAAGGTACTGCCCGCGGCGTTCGCCGTGGACTCGGAGCGGATGGCCCGCTTCGCCCGGGAGGCCAAGCTGCTCGCCTCGTTGGAGCACCCGAATATCGCCGTCGTCTACGGCCTGGAGGAATGGCAGGGTACCCGCTACCTGGCACAGGAGCTGATCGACGGCGAGAGCCTGGCGCAGCGCATCAAGCGTGGGCGACTCGGGGTCGATGAGGCGCTCGAGATCTGCCGGCAGATCGCCGCGGCTCTCGAGGCAGCGCACGCCAAGTCGATCGTGCACCGCGACCTCAAGCCAGCCAACGTCATGCTGACGTCCGAGGGGCGCGCCAAGGTGCTCGACTTCGGCCTCGCCAAGCCGATCGTCGGAGATCAAGAAGGGGACCCGGAGGTCGATCTCGGGGAGTCACCAACGCTGACGACGACGCGGGTGAGAGAAGGGGTCGTCATGGGGACAGCCGCCTACATGAGCCCGCGCCAGGCGCGCCGACATCTGGGCGTTCGGGTGTGTCCTCTACGAGGCCCTCACCGGGGCTTGCGCGTTCTCCGGCGACACTCTGCTCGACATCCTCGCCGCGGTCGTGCGCGCCGAGCCCGATTGGAGTGCCCTGCCGGAACAGACGCCGTCGCGCATCCGGCTGCTGCTGAAGCGTTGCTTGCAGAAAAAGCGGCAGCGGCGACTGCAGCACATCGGTGATGCCCGTATCGAGATCGACGAGGCGCTCACCGACCCCGACGGCCACGCCGTCCCATCCTCGTCGGGGCACCGGCCCCGGCTTCGCGCCGTCCGCTGTGGTATCTCGGCATCGTCGCCGTTGCCATGACCGCCCTGGCGCTGTGGAGCCTGGCGACCCGCCCCGGTGCAGCGCCCCCGGGACGGGTGACGCGAACCTCCATCGTGCTGGCGCCCGGACAGTACATCAACGTGCAACCGTCCGCCTCGCTGGCGCTCGCGAGGGACGGCAAGCACCTCGTCTACGGCGCTGTCTCCGACGAGGGTCAGCACCTCTACCTGAGGAGCATCGACAGTTTCGAGACCACGCGGATCCCGGGGAGCGAGGGAGGTAGAAGCCCGTTCTTCTCGCCGGACGGGATCTGGATCGGCTTCTTCAGCGGCGACTTCAAGATGAAGAAGGTGCTGGTGGCGGGGGGCGGGCTGCTGCCGATCTGCGACGTCCCGGTCGGCGACAGCGGCGCGGTGTGGCTGGAGGACAATCGCATCGTCTACGGGCTGGCGTCGACCTCGACCGGTCTGATGAGCGTGTCTGCGGACGGCGGCATCCCCGTGGACCTGACGACTCTCGACCTGGAGGCCGGAGAGCTGCGGCACGGGCGGCCGCATCCTCTACCCGGCGGGCGCCACCTGCTCTTCACGGTCTTCACGTCGGAGGCTGCCAGGGTCGAGGTCCTGTCGCTAGAGACCGGCGAGCGCAAGGAGATCCTGCAGGGGACCGAGGGAGCGCAGTATGTGGAGGGCGGCTACCTGGCGTACGGACAGTCGGGGTCGTTGCTCGTCGTGCCGTTCGACCGGGAGGGACTGGACACGACGGACTCTCCGACTCGTATCCTCGACGGCGTCTACATGGACTCGACCAACGAGCGCGCCTACTTCGTCCTGGCTTCGGACGGCACCCTCGTCTACCTGCCGGCCGCCGCAGGTTCCTACGAGACCACTCTGGTCTGGGTCGACCGTCAGGGCCGGGAGGAACCGACCGAGGTCGAGCCGGGACAATATGCGCACCCGCAGATCTCCCCCGATGGCACGCGCGTCGCGGTCAACAGCAACAGCCACATCTGGATCTTCGACCTGGATCGCGGCGGTAGCGGCACCCGCTTGACTCGCGAGGGCTACAACTCGATGCCGGTCTGGTCGCCGGACGGAGAGAGGATCGCTTTCTCGTCGGCCCGTGTCGGGCCCGCGGCCGTGTACGCGAAGCGTGTCGACGGCGTCGACGAGGCCGAGCTGTTGATCGAACACGACCACGCCGCATGGCCTCGCTCCTGGTCCGCGGATGGCAACTCGCTGGCCTTCTACGAGCTCAATCCGGCCGCCGGGGCGGGACGCGACGTCTTTGCGTGGAGCTTCCGCGAGGAGGATAAGATCCCGGTCGTCACCAGCCCGGCAAACGAGCGCTCGCCGATATTCTCCCCCGATGCTCGATGGATCGCCTACACGTCGGACGAGTCGGGTCGCGACGAGGTCTACGTACGCTCCTTCGTCGGGGTCGCCGGTCAGTGGAAGATCTCGACCGAGGGCGGGCGCGAGCCGCTCTGGTCGCCGGATGGCATAGAGATCTTCTACCGGAACGGCAAGCGCGTCATGGCGGTGCGGGTGAGCACGACGTCGGGGTTCAGTCCCGAGGCCCCCGTCCGTCTCTTCGAGGGCGAGTACGCCATCGAGAACCAGGCGCACAACCAGTTCTACGCCATCGCACCAGACGGCATGCGGTTCCTGATGATCCGCGAGAGCCAGCCGCCCTCGAGCCGCACGCGAATGCACGTGGTGACGAACTGGGTCGAGGAGTTGAGGCAGCGCGTGCCGACCGGACAGTAGAGCCTCGGCTGGCTTCCTACCTCCGCACGATCGTCTCGGGCGGCGCCGCCGTGATCTGACCTCCCCCCCCAATCCGTAGGCGGATCAGGAGGAGAGAGGGGACGCCAGCGACATCCGGGTAGCAGCCAGAAGGCACCTCCCACGCGAACATGTCGCTAATAGTGCTGCTCGCATCCATTGGATCTCGCCGACTCTGGCGATAGTCTGCAGGCGCTCACCCACCCCTCTCTGGTAGCGCCATGGACCCCGGCACCAAACTAGGCCCTACGAAATCTCCGAGCAGCTCGGTGCTGGCGGCATGGGAGAGGTGTACCTGGCGCAGGACACGCGCCTGGGCCGCAAGGTGGCGATCAAGGTGCTGCCCGCCGAGTTCGCCTCTGACCCCGAGCGCCTCGCCCGGTTCGAGCAGGAAGCCCGCGCTGCCGCCATGACAACCAAAAGAAGGGGCCGGGCGGCTACATCCATCGAGGAAAAGGAACCGTCGGCCCCAACAGCCCCCAGTCTGGAGAGAAAGAGAGTCGCAACGATGATAGCAAAGAAGACGGCTAGCAAGAACGGCCGCCGACGGGCGAAGAGAAAAGGAGATCAGCCAAGCGACTGAGATGTCCCCATAAACAGACGAGCCCGCCGCGATACCACTTGGCAGGAACCCGAGGCGGGCTCTAACCCCTACGAGGGCTGGAACGATGGTAAATGAAACCCTGGAACTGCGCGACAAGCGCGGCCGAGTGCGTATCCGGCTGGAGGCGACAGAGGACGGGGAGAGTACTTCACGCCGGGCGAGGATTCGCCACTGACCCCTGAGCAGCTACGGTCTCTTCGGGCACTTGGCTACATCCAGTGAGTTGAAGAGGATGATCGGCACCAAACTAGGCCCCTACGAGATCACCGAGCAGCTCGGCGCTGGCGGCATGGGCCAGGTGTATCGAGCACGCCGCCATAGTTTTCAGGAATCTGGCGCGGCAAACGGGTACGGGCTCAGCGTTCCCCGATATCCAGCGCCTTGATCGTTTGCCGGTCTCGCAGGTAGAGGATCGTGCCGACAAGGGTCGGCGCCGTCCATGATGTACCGGTCAGCACTTCAGCCGTGGAGATGACCGTCAGGCCCTCCGGTGAAACCTCCGTCAGCGCCAGGTTGCCGTCCTCGTCGAGGATGATCGCCTTGCCATCGGCGTAGAGAAAGTGCGACCGGGAGAAGCCTCGCTCCCGCCACGCCGCGGTGCCCGTTCGCAGGTCGAGCGCCGTGATGAACGCCGGGCCGAAGCCGCCGCTGCTTCCGTAGATGAAGTCGCCTACCCGAATCGTGCTACCGAACATGATCTGCATGTCGCGAGTAAACCAGAGCTCGTCGACCTCGGTGCCGTCGCCCGCCTTGGACAAACGCATGCCGCGGCTGCCCCCGTTGTAGGCCGATGAGACGAACAACACGTTGTCCTGTCCCCACACTGCCGTCGTGTTGTTCATGTCGCCATTGGTGTCGTGCGGATAGCTCCAGAGGATCTCACCGGTGTGCGGGTTCAGCCCGTTGACTGTCTGGCCTCCCACGACGACGAGCTGGGTCTCGCCTTCGAGCTCGATCAGGATCGGCGAAGACGGCGCCACCAGGAAATCACCGCTCTTCCAGACCAGCGAACCGTCGCTCTGGTTGAAGGCCATTACCGATTGGCCGTCGCCACCGGCGGTCACGATCACCGTGTTGTTGTACGCCAGGGGGCTGCAGGCGTAGCCAGCTGTTACGGCCGGCCGGATCAACGTCGGCGGCGCACCGTATTCGGCGACGAGATCGTGCGACCAAAGAACTTCGCCGGTGCGCTTGTCGAAGGCGTGGATCTGCTTGTTCGTGCCGGAGGTAAACAGCCGATCACCGACGATGAGCGGCGTCGCGTGCGGCCCCGCCCCAAAGTTGAAGTTCAAGGGCTGAGCGCCGTAGGCGTACTCCCAGATCGTCTCTCCGGTGGCGGCGTCTAGCGCGATGACGCGCTCCTCGCCCGCCCATTGGTTGCGCCGTGCCCCCTGCAGGTGCGGCCGGTACATCGTGTAGAGGTGGGCGTCGTCGACGACGATCGTCGAGTGGCCCAGACCGAGCGGTCGGCTCCAGATTTCCCTGGGACCCCCTTCCGGCCAGGAGTCGGCAAGGCCTGTCGCGTCGGAGATGAAGTTCCGGTGCGGCCCGCCCCACTGCCGCCAGGTGGCTTCCTCGGTCGGTGATTGGGCTGCTAGCCCGGCGACTGCCGCGAGAGCGAGAGAAGCCGCCGGCAGCAGCAAGAATGCGATGCGCGTTGCTTGCGAACGCGCCCGATATCGGGGTGCTGGCAGCGTTGGCCGGCTCATTAAGATCCGTCGTCGCCCAAGGCGACGTAGCCCAGCTTGTGAAGGAGCGTCAAGCGACGACACTCCGGCACCTGCACCGTCAATTCGTGCCACCCGGTCCCGCCCCTGGAGTGATTAGCTTCTCTCGACAAGTTTCGTCGTGACCGTCCCGTTTACGCTGGCCTTGCGGAAATAGGGTCCCCAGCGCTCGCGAATAGTGTTGACCTTGTCGATCGCCTCCTGCGAGGGTGCCTTTCCCTCACGGCCCACGATGATGAAGGCTATCTTGAAACGCTTTGGGGCGTCCGTGCTGCTCGGCACCCGCTCACCCTCGATCGCGATGATGTTGTCGACGCTGAGGTCCAGCCGAAGCGACGATACAGCCACACGCCGAAGCGACGATACAGCCACACGGCGTGGCTGATGATCTCTGGCGGGAAACGGGTGTCGAGGGTAGCGCTGCCGACCGTCACTCATCGCCGGGATCTGCCAGACACGTCGTCAACTTGCCGATGCCCTCAAGGGCGTGACCCAGTACCCGACGCCGCGCTAGGCGACGGAAGCCTCGGATTGCACAGGTTCCCGCTCTTGAGCTCCGGTATCGCCGCTGGCCGGCGCGACCTGCCAGAACTGGCAGCTCGAGACCTCCCAAGAACCGAGTATGCGCTCACCGATCGAGCTGGCTGTCAACTCGGTGTGGCGTTCGATCAGCCCCCGCAAGAGCTCGAGATCTGTGGATTTGGCGAGGGGGCCGAGGATAACGGTGGAGGAGTTGCAACGAGCGACGAACTTCTCGTGCTCGTCGAGAACATAAGCCATCCCACCGGTCATCCCGGCAGCAAAATTGCGGCCTGTACGACCGAGGACCACGACGACACCGTTGGTCATGTACTCGCACCCGTGGTCGCCCACACCTTCGACAACCGCGTGCCCGCCGCTGTTGCGAACGGCAAAGCGTTCGCCGGCTGTTCCGCGGGCGAACAGATACCCGCCGGTGGCGCCGTACATGACGCTGTTTCCCATGATTACGTCCTCCTCGGACCGCCGCTCGACCCCCGGAGACGGTCTGAGTACGACCTCTCCACCGCTCATGCCCTTGCAGACATAGTCGTTGGCTTCGCCGCGGAGAATCAGACGCATGCCATTGACACACCAAGCCGCGAAGCTCTGGCCAGCGCTGCCATCGCACAAGATCTCGATGGTCCCCGGAGGCAGCCCTTGCTCACCGTATCGGTGGGCAATCTCTCCTGCCAACGTCGCCCCTACCGTACGGTCGGCATTGTCGATCTTGTAACGCAGCTTCACCGGTGTGCCGCCCTCGATGGCGCCGCGAGCGTGACGCACCAGGCGTTCGTTTAGCGGTGCCTCCAGCCGGTGGTTGCGTTTCCACAGCCGTCGCCGAGCCACGCCGTCTGGCGGCGGCGGCGTCAACCGCCATAGATCCACCAGAGCAGTTGCCGGGTATCCGTCGACGCCTATCTGCTCGAGAAGGTCAGCGCGACCCACGATCTCGTCGAGGGAGCGAACGCCGATCTGCGCCAGGATCTCGCGGACGTCCTGGGCGATCTGCGTCAGATAACCGACGAGCGCCTCCGGCCGGCCGTGGAATTTCTTGCGCAACGCCGGATCCTGGGTCGCGATGCCTACCGGGCAGGTGTTGAGATGGCACTGGCGGACGTAGACGCAACCGAGAGCAACAAGGGCTGCGGTTCCGAAATTGAATTCCTCGGCGCCGAGCATCGCCGCGACAACGATGTCGCGACCGGTCTTGAGGCCACCATCCGTTCGCAGCGTCACTCGCTCGCGAAGGTTGTTGAGCATCAACACCTGCTGGGCCTCGGCCAAGCCGAGCTCCCAGGGCCCGCCAGCGTGCTTGATCGAGGCGAGCGGCGATGCTCCTGTGCCGCCATCGTGACCGCTGATGAGGATGACATCTGCCAACGCCTTGGCGACACCGGCGGCGACGGTTCCTACTCCCGTCTGGGCCACCAGCTTCACGCATATTTTCGCTTCGGGGTTGACCTGTTTGAGGTCGTGGATGAGCTGGGACAAATCCTCGATGCTGTAGATGTCGTGATGTGGGGGTGGTGAGATCAACGTCACCCCTGGTGCCGAATGGCGCAGCCGCGCGATTAGGCCATTGACCTTGTGGCCGGGGAGCTGACCACCCTCTCCTGGCTTGGATCCCTGTGCCATCTTGATCTCGATCTCGGTGGCGTGCACCAGGTATTCGGCGGTAACACCGAAGCGCCCCGAAGCGATCTGTTTGATGGCGCTGTTCTTGCTATCGCCGTTGGGCAGCGGATGGAAGCGCTCCGAGTCTTCACCGCCCTCTCCAGTATTGCTTCTCCCGCCAATACGGTTCATGGCGACCGCCAGGGCCTCGTGGGCTTCGGGAGAAAGGGCGCCGAGCGACATGCCAGCAGTGGTAAAGCGCGTCCGGAGCGACTCGACGGGCTCGACCTCATCGATCGGCAGCGGCTCCTGAGTGCACCTGAAACGCAGCAGGTCTCGAATAGCGATCGGCGCATGGTTGTTGGCGGCCAGCGCAAACTTCCGATAGTGCGATGCCGAGTCGGGCTCCCGGCGAAGGCCGATCATCGCCCGGTGCATCGGGGGCATCCAGGCGTGCGCCTCACCCTTCCTCTTGAACCGGTAGAAGCCGGCGTCGGGCGGAGCGCTAAGCGCGCTGTCGCCAAAGGCATGCCGATGCCGAACAAAGGCGTCGGTGAGAATCTCTTTGAGGCCGACGCCGCTGATACGGGATGGTGTGCCGGAAAAACAACGGGCGATCACACCGCGGTTAATACCCACGGCCTCGAAGATCTGGGCGCCACGGTAGCTCGAGAGGATCGAGATGCCCATCTTCGAGAGGATCTTGAGCAATCCGTTGTTGAGCGCTTCACGATACCGGGACAGCAACTCCGCCGGTCGGCGTCCAGGCGTCTCGTCGCTGGCAAAGTGCTCGAGGATCGAGCGGTAGGCAAGGTACGGATGAATGGCTCCCGCCCCATACCCGATGAGGGTCGCGAACTGATGAACGTCTCGAGGCTCGCCCGATTCGGCGACGATGTCGCACTGGAGTCGCTCACCGACTCGCAGAAGGTGGTTGTTGACGGCTCCAACGGCAAGCAGGATCGGCAGTGGAACGTTGTCGGAGTTGACGCCACGATCGCTCAAGATCAGCAACTCGCAACCGTCTTTGGCGGCCTCCTGGGCGGCGAACGAGACCGTATCGAGGTGCTCGCGCATCGCTGACACACCTCCGGTCACGTCACAGAGCAGCGAGATCACCCTGACCTTCTCCGGTGTGAAGCGACTTCGCATGAGGTCGAGGTCGGCATCCGAGATGATCGGGCTAGGTAGCCGCACCTGGCGAGCGTGCTCGGGTGTCTCGGCGAGCCAGTTCCGCCGCCGTCCGAGGTTGCTCGAGAGCGTCATTACCGCCCGCTCGCGAATGGAGTCAATAGGCGGATTGGTTACTTGAGCGAATCGCTGCGCGAAGTAGGAGCTCAGCAACTTGGGCTTGCCTGACAGCACCGCCAACGGTGTGTCATCGCCCATCGAACCGACGGGCTCCTTACCCTCGAGCACCATGGGTTCGAGAACCAGCCTGAATTCCTCGGCACTGTAGCCAAAGCAGATCTGCTGCTGGACGGTGTCGGCGGCCTCTCGATCCCGCCCCGTCGTGTGCACCTCTACCGGCTGCTCCGGCAGTCGTGTCAAGTTCTCCGCCACCCAGCTCCGGTAAGGACGGCGGGCCGCCAGCTCGCGCTTGATCTGCTTGCCCTTGATGAGCCGTCCGTTCAGCAGATCGACGGCGATCATGTTGCCCGATCCCAGTCGACCCTTTTCGACGACCTCGGAATCGTCCAGGTTCAACAGGCCCACCTCGGATCCCAAGACGATGAGGCCGTCGCGGGTGATCTTGTAACGTGCCGGACGCAGGCCGTTCCGGTCGAGAATAGCTCCCACAACATCGCCATCGCTGAAGACCACAGCCGCTGGTCCGTCCCACGGCTCGTTGAGACAGGCGTGGTACTCGAAGAACGCACGCACGTCCTCGTTGAACACCGAATGAGCCTTCCACGCTTCCCGGATAAGCATCACCATTGCATGCGGCGCCGACCGCCCCGACAGCGTCAACAGCTCCAGAACATTGTCGAGGTTTGCCGAATCGCTCGCCCCATCCGGGATCACCGGCCGGATGTAATCGATATCGTCACCCCATACGTCGGAGGCTATGCGCCCTTCACGGGCACGGGTCCAGTTCTTGTTGCCCTGGATGGTGTTGAGCTCGCCGTTGTGCGCCAACATTCGAAAGGGCTGCGCCAGATGCCAGTTCGGAAAGGTGTTGGTGCTATAGCGCTGGTGGAACATCCCGAAGGCTGACTTGAACTCCGGGTTGCGCAAATCTGGAAAGAAGTCGGCCAGCGACGTCCCCGTAAGGAGACCCTTGTAGACGATCGTCCGGCAGGAGAAGGAAACAACATACAGCCCGATATCCACTGTTTGAGCGGCTCGAGCCTCGATCTCTTTACGCGCTGCGTAGAGCTTTCGATCGGCCTCGAGCGGCGGCGTTTCCTCCGGGAAAACGACCAGAAGCTGTTGGATCGCTGGCTTGGTCGCGAGTCCCTTGTCACCCAGGACACTGTCGTCTGTCGGTACGTGGCGCCAGACGAAGCGGGTCATGCCGCGCTTCAAGAAGACTTCCTCCACCAGATTCTTGAAGACCGGGTGTGCCGCCTCGCTACGAGGCGGCAGGAACAGCATCCCGACACCGATGGGGCCGGTCGTAGGCCGCAAACGCGTTAGACGCTCGTACTCCTGGCGAAAGAGCGTGCTCGGAACCTGGAGCATCAGCCCGGAGCCGTCACCGGTCTTGGCGTCCGCGTCGAATGCACCACGGTGAGCAACGCGGCGGACAGCCTCGATCGAGTGTTCGACGATCTCGTGCGTCCTGTTGGCGGCGATGTTGGCTACAAAGCCGACACCACACCCATCATGCTCGAATTGGGGGTCGTAGAGCGGTGCTGTGGCCCCAAGAGGCATGCCGCGTCGATCGTGAGGGCCCTCCCGGCTACAAGACACTAGAGTTTCGGCCTCTCTTCGAGCTCGCGATTGGAGACATGGAGCCGGTAGCCATCGTACTCGTCGATCTTGGTTTCGACCAACTTGTCGATGACCTTCGTGCCCTGGGCCTCCCGCAGCAAATCAGATTCGCGCGCACATTTGACCGCGTCGAACAGATCGCGTGGCAGCGCTTCGATACCCTTTTCGACACGATCCACCGCCGACAGATGGTACAGATCCTCGGGGCTCGGATCGTGCAGCGGCAGCTCACGCTCCATGCCGTCGGGGCCCGCGTTGCTGAAGGGGCCATACATCAACCTGTGGGGTTACTCGTGGGAGCTCTCGAGCAACGGCGAGCCATCGTGCGCAATGCCACGGCGTTGCCGGAGTCCACTGCCCTCAGAAGGGACTCGACACTCGGCTCGCCTCAAGTTAAGCGGCACTCACTAGAACACCTTGTCGTACACGACGACGTTGCCGGGCGTACCGTCCATGTCCTTGTACGTCATTGTCATGGTCTTGCCGTCTTTCGAGACGGCAAAGGTGATAATCAGGAATGGCTTGTCTTGGTCCGCAACGCGATCTATCACCTCTTTCGTGTAGGGATCGATCACTTTGGCCGAGAGCCAGTACGTCGGCTCCGCCCCGGATTCCCTTGAATATTCCGGGTGCTCCTTGCCGTCGAATCCCAAGTACCAGTGGAGAAATGAGCGGCCACGAGCGTCCACGGTCTCGAGCATCACGAGAATCAGCCCGTCTTTGGTGTAGTCGAACGTCCTCGTCAGACTGGTCGGCGGAGGCGAGTTCCCGCGAAAGACCGACTTCTCGGCGTTGAGTGTCCAGGTGCCGATCAACGGATCCCGCGACTCAGTCTGGGCGTGAGCGCTCGCGGCCGAACCGATCAGGATCAGCGCTACCTGCAACATGGTCAGGCGTTTTGGCATTGGGATCCCCACAGTGTAGCCTCCCTCGAACTTGGCTGGACGGGCAAATGAGACGACAACATCGCAAGACTAAGTCATCGGTGTTCCTAACACGAAAACGGTACAGGAACACCCCGCCTTCGACACCCTCAGCCACCAATCGCTGTCGAGTTCAAAACAGCGCTCATTGGGGCTACTAATCACCTCAAACCCCCACATTTCAAACGCATGCGACTTGAAGTGCATATCAACAATCCTGGGTAAGTTGTAGTTTGCACAACTGGGAAGCGGCCCTCATGACGAAATACTCCTTCTTCAGCTTGGCGTGGAATGCCATTAGCCACCACGAGAATTGGCCACGCGTCTGGCGCAGCCCAGAGCCGAAGGCAGAATACGACGTCGTCATCGTGGGGGCGGGGGGCCACGGCCTGGCCACCGCCTACTATCTCGCCAAGGAACACCGGATCACCAACGTCGCCGTGCTCGAGAAGGGATGGCTGGGCGGCGGCAGCGTCGGTCGAAACACGACCATCGTCCGTTCGAACTACCTGTGGGACGAGACGGCCCAACTGTACGAGATGTCGTTGAAGCTATGGGAGGGCCTCAGCCAGGAGTTGAACTACAACGTGATGTTCAGTCAGAGGGGGGTGCTCAACCTGGCGCATAGCCTGGGGGATCTGCGCGAGCTCTCGCGTCGCGTGCATGCCAATCGGCTCCATGGCATCGACGCCGAGCTGCTCGATGTCGAGCAGATCAAGAAGATGGTGCCGTGCATCAACACCTCGTCCGAGGCTCGCTATCCGATCCTCGGCGCTTCCCTGCAGCGGCGGGGGGGCACCGCCCGCCACGATGCGGTCGCCTGGGGCTTCGCGCGCGCCGCCGATCGCCGCGGCGTCGACATCATTCAGCGTTGTGCGGTAACCGGGATCCGGCGCGAGGGCGGCCGGGTGCTCGGCGTCGATACCGTCCGCGGTTTCATCAAGGCGCAGAAGGTGGGGATGGTCGTGGCGGGTCACTCCAGCGTTCTCGCGGAGATGGCGGGGTTTCGCCTGCCCATCGAAAGTCACCCGCTGCAGGCGCTGGTCTCCGAGCCCGTCAAGCCGGTGCTTGATACGGTGGTGATGTCCAACGCTGTCCACGCCTACGTGTCGCAGACGGACAAGGGTGAGCTGGTGATCGGCGCAGGAATCGATCCTTACACGGGCTATGGCCTGCGCGGCAGCTTCTCCGTCATCGAGAGCACGATGTCGGCGATCGTCGAGCTGTTCCCCATCTTTGGCCGCATGCGAATGTTGCGCCATTGGGGTGGCGTCGTCGACATCTGCCCGGACGCCAGCCCCATCATCGGCGCGACGCCCGTGCGGGGCCTGTACATCAACTGCGGCTGGGGCACCGGCGGCTTCAAGGCAACGCCGGGGTCCGGCTGGGTCTTCGCCCACACGATCGCCCACGACCGACCGCATCCCCTCAACGAGCCGTTCTCGCTGGAACGCTTCACGACGGGCTACCTGATCGATGAGCATGGTGCCGCCGCGGTGGCCCACTAGAGCCTGTACGAGGAATAGGAGGGGTGGCGCGCATGGGTCTTGTGAGGCGACCTAGTAGCTACGAGCGGGAGCACTGACGTGTTGCTCATCGATTGCCCATGGTGTGGGCCGCGGGAGGAGACGGAGTTCACCTATGGAGGTGAGGCGCACATCGAGCGCCCCCAGGATCCGGACGCGCTTTCCGGCGAGGAGTGGGCGGACTACCTCTTCATGCGCACCAACTCACTGGGTCGACACCGGGAACAATGGCTGCATGCGGCGGGATGCAGGCGCTGGTTCAACGTCGAGCGTGACACGCTGACGTACGAGATCCTATCGGTGTACAGGATGGGTGAGAGCCCGCCTGGAGGCGATCGGTGACCCAGCCGCGTCGGCTGGCCCAGGGCGGTCGCATCGATCGCGAGAGGCCCATCTCGTTCACCTTCAACGGTCGAGTCTATGGGGGGTATGAAGGCGACACGTTGGCCTCGGCGTTGCTGGCCAACGGGGTCGGCATCGTCGGTCGCAGCTTCAAATACCATCGTCCCCGCGGCATCGTCGGAAGCGGTGCCGAGGAGCCGAACGCGGTCGTTCAGCTGGGCAGCGGCGCGAGCACGCTTCCGAACCACCTCGCCACACAGGTCGAACTCCATGAAGGCCTCCGTGCCGCCAGCGTGAACTGCTGGCCGAGCGTCGAGTACGACGTCCATGCCGTGATCGGCCTCTTCTCCCGCCTCTTGCCGGCCGGCTTCTACTACAAGACCTTCATGCGACCGAAACGCATGTGGAGGACGTACGAGCACCTGATTCGACGAATGGCCGGCCTGGGGCTTTCGCCGCAGGAGCCGGACCCCGATCGCTACGACAAGGTCAACGCTCATTGTGAGGTGCTGGTGGTGGGCGCCGGCCCCGCCGGCCTCGCCGCAGCGCTGGCAGCCGGTAGTACGGGCGCGCGGGTCATCCTCGCCGACGAGCAGTCGGAGCTCGGTGGCGGCCTGCTGAGCGGTCGCCAGCTCATCGATGGCGTCCCTGGTATGGAATGGGCGACGGCGGTGATAGAAAGGTTGCGCGGGATGGCGGAGGTTCGCCTGCTGCCGCGCAGCACGGCCTTCGGGTTCTACGACGAGGGCTTCGTGGCGATCCTCGAGCGGTCGAGCGACGGCCTCGTGGATGGCGACCCGACTCGGCCGCGTGAAAGGCTCTGGCGGGTGCGCGCCAAGCAGGTCGTCCTCGCCGCGGGTGCGATCGAGCGCCCTCTCGTCTTCCCCAACAACGACCGGCCAGGAAACATGCTGGCGTCGGCGGCATCGACCTACTTGAACCGGTATGCCGTCGCGTCGGGCTCGCGGGCCGTCGTCTTCACCAACAACGACGGCGCCTATCGGACGGCGTTGGATCTCGCCCGCGCCGACATTCCGGTGGCCGCGGTCATCGACGTTCGGCTGCAACCGGGTGGTGATCTACCGGCCCGGACGAGGCGGCGGGGCATCGAGGTGATCGGTGGTCACGTCATCGTCGATGTGCGAGGCAAGAAACGCGTCAGGGGCGTCGACATCATGCGCCTGAATGCGAAGGCGGACGGGGTGGAAGGAGACGCCCGAAAGATTCGCTGCGATCTGGTTGCGGTTTCCGGTGGCTGGACTCCAACGGTTCACCTGCACTCGCAATCGGGCGGCAGGGCGCGCTGGCATGAGGAGAAGGCCTGTTTCGTGCCGGGCGAGTCGGTCCAGGCCGAACGCTCGGCCGGCGCCTGTAATGGCACCTTCACACTGCGTGGGTGCCTGCGGGAGGGCTTTGCCGCGGGCGCCGCGGCGGCCGAGGCCGCTGGTTTTGCCCGCGGCCCCGAGGCGAAGGTCCCCGCCACCGCCGACGAAGTGGAAGAGCAACCGATACCCATGTGGCTGGTGCCATCGCGCCTTCCGATCGCCCGCGAGCACAAGCAGTTCGTCGACTTGCAGGAGGACGTCTCCGCAGCGGACATCGTGTTGGCCGTGCGGGAAGGGTTCGATTCGGTCGAGCTCGTCAAGCGATACACGACGCTTGGGATGGGCACGGATCAGGGCAAGCTCTCCAGCATCAACGCCATGGGGATCCTGGCCCAAGCCCTGGGGGTGGACATCCCTTCCGTTGGCACCACCAAGTTCCGGCCGGCGTACACCCCGATCAGCTTCGGTGCACTGGCGGGCCGTGATCAGGGGCCCCTGTTCGATCCGGTACGCAAAACGGCGCTCTATCAGTGGCACGTCGAGGCCGGCGCCGAGTTTGAGGACGTCGGGCAGTGGAAGCGACCCTGGTACTACCCGCGCCCCGGCGAGTCGATGCACGATGCGGTGAATCGGGAGTGCCTCGCGGCGCGCAACGGCGTGTGCCTCGTCGATCAGTCCACCCTTGGCAAGATCGACGTTCGGGGTGCGGACGCCGCCGAGCTCTTCAATCGGGTGTACACCAACGATTGGAGCAACCTGGCGGTCGGTCGCTGCCGCTACGGTCTCATGCTGGGCGAGGACGGCATGGTCATGGACGATGGCGTCACGGCTCGGCTCGCCGAGGACCATTACCTGATGCACACGACGACCGGCGGGGCGGCGTCGGTAATGGCCTGGCTGGAGCGTTGGCTGCAGACGGAATGGCCGGAGCTGAAGGTCTATCTGACCTCGGTGACGGACCACTGGGCCAACATCGCGGTCGTGGGACCGCATAGCCGCAGCGTGATCGCCAAGCTGTGCGATGATATCGATTTTTCGCGCGCGGCCTTTCCCTTCATGGCGGTTCGGGACGGCACGGTGGCGGGCGTGCCGGCGCGGGTCTGTCGCATCAGCTTCAGCGGTGAGCTCACCTACGAGGTCAACGTCTCGGCTAACTACGCACGGACCGTCTGGGAGACGCTCCTGGAAGCCGGACGACAGCATGACATAATGCCGTACGGTACCGAGGCCCTGCACATCCTGCGCGCCGAAAAAGGCTACATCGTCGTGGGGCACGACACGGATGGTTCCGTCAACCCCATGGACCTCGGCATGGAGCGGCTCGTCTCGACGCACAAGGACTTCCTGGGTAGACGCTCGCTCTCGCGCCCGGATTCCGTTCGCGAGGACCGCAAACAGCTGGTCGGCCTTCTGACCGACGAGCCCGCCGAGGTGTTGCCGGAGGGTGGACAGATCGTCGAGACTGCATCGGCTTCGATTCCGACGCCGATGATCGGCCACGTTTCGTCGAGTTATTTCAGCGCCTGTCTCGGCCGCTCGATCGCCCTGGCGCTCATCGTGGGCGGGCGAGCCCGCATGGGCGAGAGGGTCCACGTGCCGCTATTGGATGGCGGAACCGTCGGGGCGGAGATCGCAAGCCCGGTCTTTTACGATCCGCAGGGAGCCCGGCAGGATGTGTGAAGCGGTCTTCAACGATCGGAGGCAGCCCAACAGGATGTCTGAGGCGGCCTCTGGAGATTGGGAGTGGGCCCGACACAATGTCTGAGGTGATCTCTTACGATCCGCGGGGAGCCCGGCGACATGCCTGAGGACGGGATGTTCGGGACGATTCGTCGAGAAACGCCCCTGCACGAGTTCAACGCCGCCGAGGTCGGCCGAGACCAGGTCGGAGTTTGCGCACCGGTGAACTCAGGTTCCGCAGCAACCCCCGCCGCAGGGGGCGTGCAGCTGCGCGAGCGCCCCTTCCTCGGCCATCTCAACCTGCGGGGGGATCCAACCGACGAGGCCTTCCGAGGGGCGGTGCGGGAAGTGCTCGGGATCGGCCTGCCGTTGGAGCCGAACAGCGTGGCGGCAGACCCCGAGGCGACGGCTCTCTGGCTCGGACCGGATGAGTGGCTGCTCCTGACACCGCCGGAGCAGAAAGCCGGCATCGCCCAAGGCCTCGAGGACGCCTGCGTCGGCACGTTCGCCGCCGTCACCGACGTGAGCGGGGGCCAGACGGTCATCAACGTCCGGGGTCATCGCGCCCGCGATGTGCTGGGCAAGGGTAGCCCCGTGGATTTTCATCCGCGCGCTTTCGGCGCTGGCCGCTGCGCCCAGACCCATCTCGCTAAGGCGATGGTGATCGTGGGGCAGCTGGATGAATCGCCCTCCTTCGATATCATCGTGCGGCGCTCCTTCGCCGACTATCTTGCGCGCTGGCTCAAGGACGCGGCCCGGGAATACGGCGTGCTGGTCGTCGAACCCTCGAGCGGCTGACCACGTCTCGTGCCAACCCGGTATGACGCGATCGTCATCGGCGCCGGCCACAACGGGCTGATCTGCGCGCAAACGATCTAGCAGACGGACCAGGAGTCGCCCCAGCGCCCCGGCCGCCGGGTGATCGACGGCCTAACGCTGGCTGTCGTCAACGGCGTGCGCCGATCGTGTTGGGACCTACCAGCCGATGGGCGGCCGAGATCCCGTCGCACGTGTATCCGCGCGGCTCGTACCGTCGGCGAAGGGCGGGTCCGCGCGCACGGCGATGCCGATGTCCGGCGTGAAAGGCCGTACATCGTACAGGCCAAGTACCGATGAATAAGCGAGATACATCTGTAGCTGACGCGCCGCGTAGCCAAGGTGTAGCCGCGTCTGGTCCGTCTGGCACTCACGGCCCGACGACGGAACCGAGTTCGGGGACTGTCGAGTGCTCGGCATGTGGCCATATCGGCGCGCCCTTGGGCAAAGGACAGTGTCCCCGGTGTAGGGCATGGGTTCGCGGCAACGTTGCGGCCATGACGCACGGGCTGCGGCGGTACGTAGATGTCGGTGTCTTGCCTGATGACCTGCGCTCGTACCTGATCGCCTTCCGGCGCGAGGTGACCGAGGACCTCGGCGGCGAAGCCGAGCTGAGTCGAGTGCAGCTTGGCCTGGTCGACAACTTGGCGGACTTGGAGGCGGCGCGCCTGCTGCTGCTGGACTTCGCGCTCCGGCAGGGTACCGACACGAAGCGCGGCAGGGCGGCGCTGAGCGACCACGGCTCTACGGTCGATCGCTGCGGCCGGGTGGCAAAGATGTTGGGGCTCCGGCGCAAGCGGCGGGAGATAAGCCTCACCGAGGCCCCTCGCCGATGCGCCGGAGGTGGCAGATGGCTAAGCTGCGTTGGCCCGCGTTCCTGCGCCGCCTGCGGTGGCTGGACGGCTCGCCCATGTCGGGGCGCGTCGAACCCTACCGATCGCGGATCTTCTCCGCGTTCCTGGACACGTTCGAGAAAGATGGTCGACCCCGTTACAACCTGATCCTCACGGGTCGGGCGAAGAAAAACTGGAAGTTGGCAGACTTGGCGCTGGCGAGCTTGTTCGCTGGGCGACTGGTTGGAACTCAAGCGCGACGCCATCGAGCGCAAGGATGGCCACGGCGTCCTGGAGGTGCTGCCGGCCGGCGACGGTGTGGGCATGCACGGCGTGAGCTATCGGTTCGTCGGCTACGACGAGATCCACAGTTACCGGAACTGGGATGTCTTCGAGGCGATGCAGCCCGATCCGCACCGGATCGACGCGCAGCAGTGGGTCACGTCCTACGCCTCGATCTTCCACCGACCCGGCGTGCCGCTGTTCGACTTGTTCCACCAGGCCAAGGTCGGAGACGACCCGAGGATGCTGTTCAGCTGGTACGCCGCCGACTTCACCACCGACCCCGACCTTGCGGACGCGACACCGGAGGAGCGCGCCAATCCGAGCAAGGACAGCTGGGCGAACCCCGACTACCTAGCCAAGCAGCAACGCCGCCTCCCCGCTCACAAGTACCGCAGGCTGCATCTGAACCTGCGGACTTCGAGAGGGTCACGAGATCAGCTACGACGTTTCCAAGTGGACAGCGCACCAGCTATACGAAGCGCTCGAACCGCGCCTGAACGCTCACGAGGTGGTCCTGCTCGACGCGCCGAAGTTAGAGCAGCAGCAGCAGCTCGGCCTCATGTGGCGAGGCGGCAAGATCGACCACCAAGCAGGGGAGCACGACGACTACTCGAACGCGGCGGCCGGCGTCGTGCAGGTGCTCGCCGCCAGGGCGAGCTACGTGCCGTTCGAACTGCTGTTCACCGGGTCCTCGGGCGAGATCGCGGAGTTGGATGCCGAGATCGCGCGACTCAAACAGGAGCTGAACCTGACATGACTGATCGGCGACGGGCGAGGCCGGAACGACCGCTATCGGATGATCCAGAGGAGAAGCGCTCGGCGGACGACGGGCAACACGAAACGAGATGACGAGGCCGCGCGCAAACGCGCCCAGCTCGAAGTATTGCGACGCATCCGTGAGGTCGGCTGGTGGTGGCCCGATGGCTCGTGATTCGCATGCGGGCGGTGGACGCGAACTAGGAGCAGCACCGTTCACGGTTCCTTCGAGGAAGACTGGACGCTCAACGACCAGCCGAAACGGCCTAGGAGCCGGCGGCCGGTGCGCCGCGACTGAGGGCCCAGAGCTTCCGTACCGTCAGGTAATCTGACCCGGAAACGCGTAGTGTCGCTCGCGTCGGTACAGTCCCGGCGCAACGAACATCCAAACCTGGTAGATGATCACCGGGGACGCGACCAGGAACCCCGACAGCGCGGCGACCTTCAAATAGAGCATGAACGGCTCGGTAAGCGAAAGGTACGCGGGCCGTGCGTCGCCGGGGAGCAGCTCGACGATCGGCCGGGTCAGAAGGCTGTAGATTTCCGCCGCGAACGCCCAGCACACCACCATCCCGATAGACGAAAGCCACCAAGCTGACGACGAGGCGTCGGCGGAGTTCGGTCAGGTGGCCGAGCAACGTCATTTCCGGTAGCGTCTCGCTCCGGCCAGCTCCAGGCTGGTCGTCGGCCACCGTCGCGCCTTCAGACTCGCTCACCGCGCGGTTACTCCGACCACTCGTTCAGCCGGTTCACTCGCTCAGTCAGTATCGCGAGAACCCGCCTGCTCGCTACGGTGCTCATCGAGCATGATCTCATCTTCAAGCGAGCGTTTGAGGTCGTTGGAGGCTCGTCGGAATTCACGCAGGCCCTTGCCAATCGTGCGCCCCAGCTCCGGCAGACGCTTCGGGCCGAACATCACGAGCGCGATCACCAGGATGATGAGGAGCTCTGTACCCCCGATCGAGCCGAACATAATTTCCTCACGACGATTTTTCGAGACCGGATTAGCGACATCATATTGGCCCTTGGGCTGTAGCGACACTCCCATTACGACCGGCGCTCGCAACGCTCGTCGGGGCGTTGGTGCATGGCTCCTGATCTCAGTGCATCATCGTGGCAAGGTCCCCGATCTGGAGTTGCCGCCCATGAAGTACCCGAAACGGTGCCAGTACAAGTACGCGAAGTCTCGATATCGGATTCGCAATTGGCCTGAGTACGAGGCGGGCCTACAAAGACGAGGCAACGTTACGGTATGGTTTTCCGCCGATGCCCTCGACTCCTGGCGGGCTCCACCCAGCGGGAAACCCGGTGGCCAACGCACCTACGCGGACATCGCAATCGAGGCAGCTCTCACGATCCGCATGGTCTTCCACCTTCCGCTCCGGCAGACCGAGGGCTTCCTGCGTTCTCTCGCAGACATGCTGCACGTGGAGATCCCTATTCCCGACCATACGACTCTGTCCCGACGGCTCAAGAAGCTTGGCGAGATCCCGTTTCGTGCGGTCGCGAGCGATCAACCTATCCACCTGCTCATCGACAGTACGGGGCTCCGAATTCATGTCGGCCATCTGCGCAAGCCACCGAAGCACAGAGCCTGGCGGAAGCTGCACCTCGCGGTCGACGCGAATACGGGCGAGATCGTTGCCTCGGATCTGACCGGTCGTCGGACGTGTGACTGTGCTCGGGCTTCCGTGCTGCTCGAACAGATCGACGATCCGGTGGCGTCCATCTCTGCAGATGGTGCCTACGACACCGAGGGGGTCTACGAAGCGGCTCAAGCAAGGGGCGACGGGCGAGCAGTCAGAGTGGTCATTCCACCTGGACGCAACGCCCGGTTGCGTCCAAGACCGTCGGCTGCATTGAAGGAGAGGAATCGGAACGTCCGCTCCATCAGGAGACTTGGCCGACGCGAGTGGCACAAGCGATCCGGCTACAGCAAGCGCGCCATGGTCGAGAACGCGATCTATCGTTACAAGACGATCATCGGCCGAGACATGCGGAGTCGCGCGTTGGTGGGCCAACGCGTGGAAGTGCGACTTGCGTGCAGGATCCTCAACACGATGACCCGTCTCGGGATGCCCGACAGTTACCGAGTGGCGTGAACCCCTCTCGGAGGACGGGGAAGCTCCCCTTAGCTCCGAGCCATGCACCAACGCCACTTAGATCCGCGGGAACCAGCCGTGGCGCATCTGCACGAGCTCTCCGACGGCGCGGTGCGCCTCGTCGAAGGCGGTCTGGGTGAGATCGATCCCCGAGGCATCGGTGTTGGCGATCGTGATCCGCCCGAAGGGCTGACTGGCGACCTTCCAGGGCTCCTCGCCGGGAGGCGACTCCGGATCGAACAGCGTGTTGGTCGCCAGGGCGTAGCCGTGCGGCCAGCGGTTCACGGTGATCGCCTCGATGTCGCGCGCCGGGTCGAAACCCGCCGGCGACAGCACCCGCGCCATCTGGTCGCGGATCCGTCGTTCGAAGTCCTCGAAGGATGTCTCCAGGAGCGCTTGTCGCACCGCTCGCATCTGCTCCCGAACCGGTGTGCCCGGGGGGATCGGCTCGCCGCGGCGTAGGCCGCGAACCATCGGTTCCCAGGAGAGCACCCCTCCGCCAGCCCCCAGCGAGACGACGATCGGGTCGGCGGGCGTGCGCGGTGGATCGTAAGTCCCGAGCGTGATCGGTGCGCGAGGGCGGATGGCGCTGTAGAACGAGCCCGGACACGAAACGCTGGAGACGCCGAGCTCCTCGAGTGCCCGCCAGTCGCGCACCAGGACGTTGGTGGACATATTCACGGCGCGTGCGGCGAGGCTCAGCGCTTCCTTCTGCTCGGATGGAAGCTCGGGACACAGGTGCGGGATCATGGTGTGGTAGCAGGCCAACACACAGCCCTTGCCGCGCACCCGGTAGGCCTTGCCACCGCGGACGTAGGTGATCTCGGTCTCGCGGGAGTCCGAGCTCAAGACCTGCGGTGGATCGCCGACATGCTGCGCGCGGACGGCGGCGCTGTTGAGCCGCAGACGCACGGGCGAGCGCGGCTCGTCGAGCTTCGAGTAGTCGGTTCGCCGGAGCTCGACGCTCGCCATCGATCCCGCTGGTAGGGCCGCCGGGATCAACGAGCGCACGATCATCCGCGCGATGTCGGAGTTGCCGGCCGGGAAGTAGACGTCGGTGGTGTCGTGGTCCGGGTGGGCCGGTGACTCCGGCGGAACCTCGAAGCCGAGCCCCTGGAAGCCCGGCAGGCCGCGATAGAGGGCGAACCACGCGCTCGAGGTATCGGCGCCCAGACACCAGACCCCACCAACCAGCGGCAGCACGTCCGGATGCACTTGGACGACATCCAGCAGGTAGTCGCGGTAGCTGATGCGTTGCAGCCGTTCGATCTTCTCCTCGCGGGACAGCCCCGGCAGATAGTCGCGCCGGTCGTTCCAGAGCCGCAGCAGGTCCCGGCGTATCGGCTCAGTGAGCGGCGTCTTGGCGAGGAACTCCGCCGTGGGTCGGCGGACGCTGCCGTTGACGAGGACGTCTTTCCCGAAGCTCTCCTTGCCAAAGAAAACGGCTGGCTCCAGCCCCAACTCCCTGAACATCCCTCGATGGACGTTGTTGGTAGGATGATCCAGCTCGACGCCGATGTCCTCGAGCATCTCCCGCGCCGGCAGCGGATAGCGGTCGGGCGCCACCATGTAAGACGTGCCGCCGGTCACCAGCAGCACTTGGCCGTCGTGCTCGAACTCGTTGCGCCTGGCGTGGCCGCCAAAGTCGTCGTGGTTCTCGAGAATCAGCACGCGGGCGTCAGGGCTCGTCGCCTTGCGGAAGAAGTACGCCGCCGCCAGACCGCTGAGGCCGGCGCCGACCACGATCAGGTCGTAGGTCTCGCCGGTGTCCTCGGCGTCATCCCACGTGACGCCGTCGCGGGCGGCGTGGGCCGCCTCGAACGAACCGGGGTGCGAGCCGCGCATACCGGTACGGGCCGGCGGGTAATAGTCGGCTGCCTTCTCGGGGCCGTGGGCCTGGCTGACGCCTGCGGCGCGAAGCCTGGCCGGCAAGGCCATCGCACCGCCGACCGCGACGCTCACGCCGTTGACGAAGTCGCGCCGGGTGATATTGCGGTCCATTCCGAGTCCACGATCGCGCATACCTATTCCTCGAGTACAGGGCGCCCCTTCGGTTGTGAGCTTCAGAGCACGCCTGCGGTGATGGACCAAGCGAACGGAGGCCGGCTTACGCGTGCGGTGCGATCTCGGTCATGTACCACTTGATAAATCCGGCCGGTCCCCCTTCTCGCGTGGCGTACGGTTGCCCGCCGCGGAAGTTGTAGCGACTGTTCTGGATCCCGTGCTGGTTGTTCTCGACGATCCATAGATCCTCTCGGTAGGTGACGTCCCAGAGCTCCATCATGCGCTCCACGTCCACCTCTTCATCCTTGGCGTCGCCCTTGACCAGCCAGAAGATCTCGACATCGGTCGACTGTATGTCTCGTGGGGTGAAGCGGGCAACCGCGATGTGGTCGTCGTAGGCGGCGAAGAACGACGTCGAGAAACCGGTCGTTGCGCCGCGCCGCTGATGCGTCCACTCGTCGAGGATGAGCGGCGCCACCGGCTTGCCATCGAGGCTGCCGGTGACGAAGCCGGGTGAGAGGTGGCGGTTCATCGTGTAGCTGTTCTGGTTCGCGTTGTCCTGTTGCCGCTCCGTGTGCTCGTGGCTCACCAGTTCCTGCTCGAGGTTGGCGCGTTGCTCGGGGGTCATCACGTGCGCTTGCTGCCACCACTGGACCATCACCAACGACTTGTGCGCCGGCTCGCAGTGATAGCACTCCTGGAAGTTCTCGACCGCCAGCTTCCAGTTCGCCTTCGTCGGGTACTGCTTGCGAGCTACTACTTTCAGATTCGCGGTTCCATAGAGCTTGGAGACCCCTCGCCACCTGGCCACGAAGTCGTCGAAGCCCGCTGGTTCTTCGTCGGCCAGGCTGACGAAGATGAAGCCTTCGACCATCTGCACGTGGGCCGGGTGCAGGCCGTGCTGGTCTTGTTCGAACCCCTCCGGCATCCCGGTTGGCAGCGAGATCAGCTTGCCGTCGAGATCGTAGGTCCAGGAGTGATACGGGCAACGAAAGACCGCTGTGTTACCGCTCGGTCCCTGTTGTGCTACCGACAGCCGCGAGTCCGCCGGCTTGCCGTCGAGCGTCGCCTCGCCGGGCAGGTCCTTGTCGAAACCGTGCAGGCAGAGCCGCGATCCGCGGTGTCGACAGACGTTGTGGTAGGCCTTCACGGCACCGTCGTTGGCCCGCAGGATGATGAGACTGCCGCCACGGCCGAACTCGAAGACGAAGTAGTCGCCCGGATTGGGAATGCGGCTGTCATGGTCGGCCATGAACCAGAACTGCTCTTGCAGGAAGCGCTCTTCGTTCAGCCAGTGCTTCTCGGCGAGGTAGTACTCGGCCGGAATCGTGGTGCCTTCTTGCCAGCCGCCCGGATAGCTGGGGGCCTCGCCGGGTGGCGACATGATCTCCTCCAGCAGCACATCGCGACCGTCAAAATCCTCGCCGCCATACGTCACTTCGGGCGGCATCGTGATCGGACCCCGAGCTGCGGATGTCGCGGCCTTTGCTGCCTCCGACGTTCCCTTCTCCGTCAGCGTTTCACCACGCAGCACCTTGGGAAGCGCCACCGCGGCCGCTCCCGCCGCAACCGATGTCTTGGCGAAGTCGCGACGGCTGACCTTCTTGCGCTCGGTGTCCTTGTTCTTCTTGCCCCCTCTCTTGCTCATGTCACCCTCCTGCGGCCCGCGGACAGGACGTCCGGATGCCTGCAATGCAAACACAAGTACGCCGCTTTTACCACGGCATTGTCAGGTTAAGCGACGCGTTTGGCAGATTGCACCGGGAGTGTGATTCGTCGTCGCCACCCCTGCGTCGCCCGCTCAATGCCTGGTTCGTCTTCCGGGCCCATAGATCGGTCGTCCGGGCCGTGCACCGGTGTGCTCTCCGTCGTCGAAGACGACGACATCGGCCCAGTAGCCCTGGAGTAGCCGGCCCCTGTCCTCGAGCCGCAGAACCTTATTCGGCTCGTGAGATATCGGCCCGTTGACAGGGCACTGTCAAGTTAAGGACGCGACGCTCGGCTCCGGGCGAGCTGCGGCCTAGAGCCGCCTTGCCTCAGGCGGTGACTACCTCGCCCCAGGTCCCAAAGGACCGCCCCTCGAAGCATCCGATAGTTCACGCATCGTAATCGATGCCGGCTCAGGCTGAAGAGGTTCCGGATAGCGCCGTGCACGGACAGAAACCGCTGAGCTTGAGCAGCGGATTTAAACCCGCGCATCTGCCTCTCTCTTTGCCGGGTCGGCTGATGCGAGACCTCTGCTCGGTTGTTCGCGTAGCACGCTGTGACATGCTCCACCGAAGGCATCACACTCCTGTGCGCCGCCCCGTAGCTTCCGAGCTTGTCGGTGATCAACCATCGAGGTTCGCTCCCCTGCCCCTTCAACAGCTTCCGAAAGAAACGCTTGGCAGCGTAAGCGTTGCGACGTCGTTGGACCAAGATGTCGATCACGTCGCCGTCTTGATCGACTGCACGCCACAGATAGTGGCGTTCCCCGCGGATCGTGACGAACACCTCGTCCAGAAACCACGTGTCACCCAGCCGGCCCTGCCGACGCCGTAGCCTAGCCGCATACTTGGGCCCGAACTTGACGCACCAGCACCGGATTGCCTCGTGCGAGACTGTCACACCTCGCTTCGCCAAGAGATCCTCGACGTCGCGGAGGCTCAGGCAGAAGCGGTGATATAGCCACACGGCGTGGCTGATGATCTCTGGCGGAAAGCGATGTCGATGGTAGCGTTGCCGGTCGTTGCTCATCGCCGGACTGTGCCAGGCTGCCGGTTAACTTGACAGTACCAGGCGAGGAGCTCCG
>CAXWPH010000003.1:0-192677 GCA_963666055.2 Acidobacteriota bacterium
CCCGAGACGGAACACCTCTTTGATGACGAGATGATTGGTAAGATGAAGCGTGGAGCTTATCTTGTTAATACTGCTCGGGGAAAGATCTGTGATCGTAATGCAGTTGCAAGAGCACTTGAGAGCGGCCAATTAGCCGGTTATGCCGGGGATGTTTGGTTTCCACAACCAGCACCAAGAGATCACCCTTGGCGAACAATGCCAAACCATGCAATGACGCCACATACATCCGGAACTTCGCTGGCGGCTCAAGCTCGATATGCAGCGGGCGTCAGGGAAATCTTGGAATGCTGGTTTGATGATAGGCAAATACGAGAAGAATATCTTATCGTGGAAGGCGGAAAACTCGCAGGATCCGGAGCACATTCCTACACTGAGGGTGATGCAACCGGAGGATCTGGAGAAGCTGCTAAGTTTAAAGTGGGTCAATAAGTAAGAGGGACGTCTTTCGGGCGGATCCTCCTCCCCCTGCAGCTACTCGGGATAGCGAACCACGTAGACGACTGCCTGAACGACTGCTCCGAGTGGCACGAACAAGAGGACGAGGACAGACAGCCCCCCCCCCCCCCCCCCCCGAACCGGGAATCGATAGAAGTGACCTGACCCCGCGGTTAGTACCACGTCTTATCTCAGTAACTCTGTGCTGACAATGGGTTGTTGAGGCCGGCACCAATGGCCGGCTACACAGTGGCTACACGTGGCCCAATGTTCAGATAGAAGTCTCCGTTTCTCAACAACTTAGATCCTTTACTAAGCCGGCCTGTCAAACTGGGAATCGCGGGCTCGAATCCCGTCGGTCATGCCAGCCATCGCGGACGTCCTCGTCCAACAGGCGGCAGGGCGGGCAGTCTGGTAGCTCCGAGCGCGTGGTGGTTGCCGGCGCACCCATTAGCGGCTACCTCCTCTGCGGTCAGGCAACCCGGGGCGTCGTAGCTCAGTCTCACGAAACGGCATCGTCCGTGGACCCTCACCCGCTCTGACGATAGGCTTCAGGCGCTCACCCACACTCTGGGGTAGCTTCCCGAGCCGTCGGCACGAACCCCTCGGGCGGATGAACAAGCGCACCTTCGGCCCCACGGGCGTAGACGTTCCGGTTATCGGCCAGGGCACCTGGCAGATGGAGCTGTGCGATCGTGCCGTGACGATCCGGGCGCTGCACCGAGGCCTCGACCTGGGCGCGACCCACATCGACACTGCTGAGATGTACGGCAACGGGGCGGTCGAAGAGCTCGTAGGCGAAGCGATAAGGGGTCGGCGCGACGGGGTCTACCTGGTGAGCAAGGTGCTGCCGTCGAACGCGTCGCGGGCAGGGACGATCGCTGCGTGTGAGCGGTCGCTGCGGCGTCTGCGCACCGATCGGCTCGATTGCTACCTGTTGCACTGGGAAGGAAGTTACCCGCTCGCGGAGACGGTCGCCGGCTTCGAGCAACTGCTCGCCGACGGCAAGATCCGCGCCTGGGGCGTGAGCAACTTCGACGAGCACGCCATGGCCGCGGTCGTTACGATCGCTGGTGCCGAAAGCATCGCTTGCAACCAGGTCTGCTACTACCTGCAGGAGCGCGCTATCGAGCATGCAGTGGTACCGTTTTGTGAGCGACACGGGATCGCGGTGGTCGCGTACAGCCCGTTCGGCTCGGGGTCATTTCCTCCCGCGCGCTCTCCAGGTGGCCTGCTGCTTGCGGAGATCGGCGCGAGCCACGAGGCCAGCCCCTTCCAGATCGCGCTGGCGTTTCTTTGCCGGCGCCGGACGCAGTTCGCGATTCCGAAGAGTTCGACCGGCGCTCACGTCGAAGACAACGCCACCGCCGGCGATCTCGCCCTCACCGACGCGGAAATCGAGCGGATCGATGCGACCTTCCCGCTCGGCCGGCCGCGGGGCGGAGTTCCGATGATCTGAGAGCAGCTTCTGGGAGCTCCGACGCGCTTCGCGCTGGGAACTAGCGACCTTTGATCCCGCTCGTCTGTAGTGCCAGGACAAAGAGCAGTCAAATGTCTTCCGATCGTCGCGACCTTAACTTGACAGCACCGCCTGGCGCTTTCCGTGGACCCCTGCGACCCCCAGCGATAGTCTTCAGACGCTCACCTACCCCCCTCTGGTAGCGCCATGGAAGCAGGCACCAAACTAGGCCCCTACGAGATCACCGAGCAGCTCGGTGCAGGCGGCATGGGAGAGGTGTACCTGGCGGAAGACACCCGCCTGGGCCGCAAGGTGGCGACTTCCCTCCGAATCTTGATGAGCGTCGTTCTTGCGGCGACCGCCCCGGCACTTGCCCAAGAGTTCCCCAGGGCGACACCGGAATCGGTCGGGCTTTCGACGGGGGGTCTCGAACGTGCCACCAATGCGCTCCAGGCACACATCGACGCGGGTGATATTGCTGGAGTCGTCGCGGCGGTGGTTCGTGACGGCAAGCTGGTCTACTTCGAAGCTCTTGGGTATCGCGATCTGGAGGCGCTGGATCCGATGGCTGTGGACGCTCTGTTCCGCCAATACTCGATGACCCGGCCGATTACGAGCCTGGCCGCGATGATCCTATGGGAGGAAGGTGAGCTGGCCCTCGATGATCCGATCTCGAAGTATCTTCCGCCGTTCACGAACCAGCGAGTCTTCGTCGATTCGTCCCAGCCTGGTATGGACCGGACGCGCGCCCGCTTTGGAGAAATCACGGTCGAGCAGCTCCACACTCACACCTCCGGTCTGGGGAGCCGAAGCTCAGAGATCTATCGGGCCGAGGGAGTCCGGCTGCGGTCGATCTCTATCGAGAGGATGGTTGACAACGCGGCGCGCGTTCCGCTGTTTGAGGATCCGGGCACTCGGTTTCGATATGGGATCTCCACGACCATCCTGGGCCGCGTTGTCGAGGTCGTTTCCGGGATGCCGCTCGAAGAGTTCTTCGAAGAGCGGATCTTCAAGCCGCTCGGAATGACGGACACGGTCTTCTGGGCCGACGCGGCGCAATCATCACGGCTGGCAACGGTCTACCGACCGTCACCCGACGGCGAACTTCGGCCCCACGTGATCGAAGACGTGCCGTTCACCGAGCGGCCGCCGTTGATCGAGGGCGGCGTGGGACTGCTGTCAACGGTGCCTGACTACCTGCGGCTATCGCAGATGTTCCTCAACCGAGGAGAGCTCGACGGGCAGCGTGTACTTCGTCCGGAGACCGTCGATATCATGACGGTCAACCGGATCCCGGACGAATTGCTTCCTCTATTTGGACGGGACAACGGCTACGGCTGGGGTCTGGGATTCTGTATCGCGATCAACCCCGCGTTGATCAGTTTTCCGATCGGCCAGGATGTCTACTGGTGGGACGGCTCCGCCGGCACGCGGTTCTTCATCGACCCTCGGCAGAACATGATCATCGTGATCATGGCGCAGGTCTCACCCGCTCGTGGAAACGAGTTTCGCGAGGAGTTCTCGACATTGGTTGATGCGGCGATCCTCGAACGCCGGTAGGCTTCGCGCTTCCGTGGACCCTCGCTTGCCCTAACGATAGTGACCTGCCCCAAGTGGTGATCTCGTAGTGGCCGAGTGTCTTGCCGATCACAATGACGGCTACCCTGCCAGCCGCGGCCTCGACTCCCAGGAGCGTCCGATGAGACGACACCGAACCCCGATCCTGGTGGCTGGCGCGCTCTTCGCCTGCGTCGCCGCCACCGGCACTGCACGAGTGCACGCGCATACGTCGGCACATCAGATGCAGCACGCCGACGACATCGCGAGGATCGAAGCCCCACGCATGCCCGGTGCGGATGGCCACGCCGGGATGTCGCTCGAGGAGCTCATGCGGGAGCTCGACACGCCGGCGCTCAGCATCGCGGTGGTAAGAGACTTCGAGATCATCTGGGCCAAGGCCTACGGCCGAGCGGACGTCGAAGCGGGCCTCCAAGCCACCACCGACACGCTGTTTCAAGCCGCCTCGATCAGCAAGCCAGTGTCGGCGATGGCTGTCCTCAAGGCGGTGCAGGACGGATTGTTCGGGCTCGACGACGACATCAACTCGATCCTGACTTCCTGGCAACTTACAGAGACACGGGAGTTCCTGGAAGAAACCGCCGTCACGCCGCGCCTGTTGATGAGCATGACCGCCGGCGCGACGGTCTCGGGATTCCCCGGGTACCTACCGAGCGGCACGATTCCCACGGTGCCACAGGTACTTGCGGGCTCTTGGGGGAATGCGCTCGTGAACACGCTTCCGGTGATCGTCGATTGGGCGCCGAACACCAAGTACGAGTACTCCGGTGGCGGCGTGACGGTCTTGCAATTGGCTGTCGCGGATGCCGCGGGACAACCGTTTGCGCAGTTCGTGAAGGATCACGTCCTGGACCCGATAGGCATGAGCGCCAGCTGCTTTTGCCAGCCGCTCCCGGCAAACCTCGACGCCAACGCGGCCCGGGCATACGAGTGGCAGGGTCGTCCGGAGGACCATCGCGGCTCTGCCGAAGCCAAGTGGCATGTGTACCCAGAGCTTTACGCCGCCGGCCTATGGACGACACCGACTGATCTCGCCAAGTTCCTCATCGAGGTTCAGCTATCGCTCCAGGGACGCTCGAACGAGGTCCTACGTCGAGAGACCATCCGCAAGATGGTCACCCAGGGCGGCATCGGCCACTACGCGCTGGGATTCACCGTCGGATCGATCTCCCCACACGTGCCTGCCCCGGCGGGCGAAGCACCCCGGTTGTTCGGACATACGGGCGGAAACTGGGGGTTCCGGAGCAACCTTGTCGGACATCTCGAAGAAGGGTCGGGCTTTGTGATCATGGCAAACAGCGACAGCTCTAAT
Organism: Acidobacteriota bacterium; assembly: GCA_963666055.2. Lineage (GTDB taxonomy): Bacteria > Acidobacteriota > UBA890 > UBA890 > WLXD01 > DASCOT01. The sequence goes on from CAXWPH010000003.1 coordinate 4,785, forward strand.
CCGCTGGTGTTCCTCGAGCTACCGGCACGTCTGCGAGCGGCATTGTCAAGTTAACGACGCCCCGCGGTGGAGTCTTGCCACATCAAGATCAGGGACTCCGATGTCGTTGGTCATGTCTGGAGGTGCCTGTTCGACACGGCACGGCAATACCGCGAGTCGTTCGACGTCTACGGTTCCAAGAAGTCGTTCGAATGGGCCCTGATCGAGGGGGAGTCGCACGTGCTGCACACCGCCAAGTGCCCCGAATCAGAGATCGCCGATCACGTCGAGGTTCCCGACTTCGCACACCTGTTGCCGGAGGAGATTCGCGGCTTCACGTCGGCGATTCAAGATGCCGAGCACCTGTCGTTCATCCAGGGTGCCGGCCACGGTGGGTCGCACCCTCATCTGGTGCACGAGTTCGTCTCGGCGTTGCTCGACGACCGCGACCCTTGGCCCAACGCAGTCACCAGCGCTAACTGGACCTGCGTGGGCATTTGTGCGCACCAGTCGGCCAACGACGGTGGCGTGGTCGTCCGCCTGCCGGATTTCACCCTGGCTACCTGACGGTAGTGTTGGCGCGCCGGCATCGCGGCCTATGTGGCGAGCTGGGTCAGCGCCGACCTGAAGCGCTGCTTCCAGATCATGGAGTGCGACGACCGCGCCCTGCTCGACGAGTGGATGTCGCGATGGGCTGACCTCGTCGACTTCGAGGTCGTGCCGGTGCTGGCGTCCTCCGAAGCCGCCGCCGTGATCACCGGCGCGTCGGGCTCGAGCCGGGAAGCACCTTCCGCACCGGGGTTGAAATGACGGCTATCATTCGAGCGCCATACAACTCCCGAACGCACCACCCTAACCGGAAGGGTCATTCGATGGGCAAGCGCATTTTCATAACGAGTCTCGCTCTGTTGGTGATTGCAGCATTTTTCGACGGTTCGAGCGCAGGCGCTCAATCGGACACACAGGACAGCGTGGCAGAGGCGGTAGCAGGGCTGAAGCTTCGCAGCATCGGGCCGGCGCTCATGGGAGGTCGCATTGCCGACATCGCCATCCATCCGCACGACCGCAGTACCTGGTATGTGGCGGTGGGGTCCGGGGGCCTGTGGAAGACGACCAACGCCGGCATCACCTGGGAGCCGATCTTCGACGATCAGCGCTCGTACTCCATCGGCGTCGTCACCCTCGACCCTGGCAACCCCGAGATCGTCTGGGTGGGTACCGGCGAGAACGTCAGCGGACGCCACGTCGGCTGGGGGGATGGCGTTTACCGTAGTCGGGACGGCGGTGACTCGTGGCACCGGATGGGTCTGGAGACCTCGGAGCACATCGGCAAGATTCTCGTCGACCCGAGGAACGGTGACGTCGTGTTGGTGGCGGCGGAGGGGCCGCTATGGTCGGCTGGCGGCGAGCGCGGCGTTTACAAGACGACCGATGGCGGCGAGACCTGGACCGCGGTGCTCGAGATCGATGAGCACACCGGCGTCACCGACCTGGAGTACGACCCCTCGAACCCCGACGTGGTCTACGCCGCGGCCTACCAGCGGCGCCGGCATGTCTGGGCGTTCCTCGGGGGCGGCCCGAGCTCCGGAATCTACAAATCGACCGACGCCGGCGATAGCTGGCGGCAGGTTACCGAGGGGCTCCCTTCCGGAGACGTCGGCAAGATCGGGCTCGCGGTGACCCCGGCCGATCCCTGGCTGGTGTACGCGACGGTCGAGGCCGACGACGAGGAACGCGGCTTCTACCGGTCGGGCGACAGGGGAGAGAGCTGGGAGCGTCGCAGCTCGTACATCTCGGGCGGAACCGGCCCCCACTACTACCAGGAGATCGAAGCGTCGCCGCAGGATGCCGAGCTGGTGTACCAGATGGACGTGTTTATTCAGGTGACGCGAGATGCTGGCGCCAGCTTCGACTATCTCGGTACCGGACGCGAAAAGGCACAGCGACAACCACGCGCTGTGGATCGATCCCGACGACGGCGGCCATCTGATCGCCGGCACCGACGCCGGTCTCTACGAGACCTTCGACGAGGGAACGAACTGGCGACATTTCCCCAACCTGCCAGTCTCGCAGTTCTACAAGGTCGCGCTGAGCAACGCGGAGCCCTTCTACGACATCCTCGGCGGTGCGCAGGATCTGGGCACCTTGCACGGACCGGCGCGAACCCTGAATTCCGAGGGCGTGCGAAACCGCGATTGGTACGTCCCCATGGGAGCCGACGGCTACGGCGTCGCCATCGATCCGGAAGACGCCGGGACCCTCTATTTGATGACTCAGGAGGGCAACCTGTCTCGAACTGACCGTCGAAGCGACGAGTCGCTCAGCATTCGGCCGTTACCGGTTACTGGGGAGTCGCCCGAGCGCTGGAACTGGGACTCGCCGATTCTCATCAGCCCGCACGACCGGCGGCGGCTCTACTTCGGTTCGCAACGGCTTTGGAGGAGCGATGACCGCGGCGACTCCTGGACAACCGTCAGCGGCGATCTGACGCGCCACAGAGATCGCTACGAGATGGAGCTGATGGGACGCGTATGGAGCGTCGACTCACTCTACGACAACGGCGCGATGTCGAAGTACGCCACCCTGACCGCGGTATCGGAATCCCCCGTCGCCGAAGGTGTGCTGTACGTCGGCAGCGACGACGGTCTGGTTCAGGTGAGCGATGACGGCGGCGCGGGCTGGCGCCTGGCGGGAGCTCTCCCTCAGGTCCCGGAGCTTTCCTTCATCAACGATGTCGAGGCCTCGCAGCACGATGCCGACGTCGTCTTCGCGGTTGCCGACGCGCACAAGACGGGCGATTACGGTCCCTATGTGTTCGCCAGCGCCGATCGCGGACGCAGCTGGGAGTCGATCGTCGGCGATCTGCCCGACGAGACGATCGTCTGGGCGATTCAGCAGGATCACGTCGTTCCCAGCCTGCTGTTTCTCGCCACCGAGTACGGCATCTACGTCAGCATGAACGGCGGCGACAAGTGGACCAATGCTCAGCGGCGGCGTTCCGACGATCCCGTTCCGGGATCTCAAGCTGCATCGGCGCGACGATGACCTGGTAGGCGCCAGCTTCGGTAGGGGCTTCTATGTGCTCGACGACTACTCGCCGCTTCGCGAGATCGCGGCGGGCGCATTGGACGGCGACAGTCAGGTGTTCCCGGTGCGCGATGCCTGGTGGTACATCCCTTCGGTTCCCGGTCAGGCTCGTGGACGGCCCACCCAGGGCAGCACCGCCTACGTCGCCCCCAACCCACCCTTCGGCGCCACCTTTACCTACTTCCTCACCGAGGCGCCGGTCACCGCACAGGAGTCGCGCCGGGCAACCGAGCGAGAGCTGCGCGAGGGTGGGGAAAACATCCCGTTCCCAGGCTACGAGACCCTACGTCTCGAGGCAGCGGAGAGCGACCCGATGGTGCTACTGGTTGTTCGAGACGCGCAGGGGGAAGCGGTGCGCTGGGTAGAAGGGCCGGCGAAGTCGGGGATGCACCGGGTGACCTGGGATTTGCGACGCCCGCCGCCGGATCCGATCGAGCTGAGCCCGTCGGGATTCACCCCGCCGTGGGCAAGCCCGCCGCAGGGCCCGCTGGCACCGCCAGGTCAATACAGCGTGGAATTGCTGGTGATCTCGGCCGCCGGCGCGCAGTTGCTGGGGTCGGCGCAACAGTTCGAGGTCCGTGCGGTGCCTACCGTGGCGTCGCGCACGGATCTCGCTGCCGTGGCCGAGTTCCAGCAGCGGGCAAGTGACCTCATGCGACGGATCGCCGCAGCCGGTGCCGAAATACGGCGGGCCCGCGAGCGGCTGCGTCATATGCGCGCGGCGCTGGTGGAGACTCCGCGGGCCGACCCGGCGCTGTTCGGCAGGATGGACGAGCTGGCGGCGAGCCTCGACGACCTACAGGTGCGTCTCTCGGGCGACCCGGCTCGTCAGCGGCTCAGCCAGTCGACCTCGCCATCGATTCGCGGACGTGTCGGACAGGTCATCGGCGGGCACTGGGGGACGCGTCAGGCGCCGACGGCGACGCAGCGAAGCAGCCTCGAGCTCGCCAGCGATGGCTTCGAAATTCTCGGCATCGAGCTGTCGGAGCTGATCGAAGTCGATCTGGCCCGCCTGGAAGCCGACCTCGCTGCCGCCGGCGCCCCATGGACTCCCGGACGTCGGCTGTCGACACAGTAGCGGGTTCGCGGGGCGTCAGCGTCGGTCGTTCGTGGTCAGCGGGCTCAGATACTGACGCCCGTCGAGGCCCTTCTTGTGCATGGCGATGCCGGTGAGGCATTCCTGCACGATTCGATCGGCGTTGAGCGTTGTCGTGTAGCCGGGATCGATGAGCGGCGCCAGCTCCACCAGATCGAAGCCGACCATGTTGTTTTCGGCGCACAGACCGCGGATCAGCGGGAAGACCTCGCGGGTGGTGAGGCCGCCGGGCTCAGGCGTGCCGGTCCCTGGGGTGAACGCGGGATCGATCACGTCGATGTCGAACGATATGTAGAGGTATTCGGGGCCGTCGTTGGCCTCGTCGAGAACCCGCTGCATGACCGCCCCCCAGCCGTCACGCTCGATTTCCGCCATCGGGTGGTAGCGCATGCGCTGCTCACGCATCCACTCGAAGCCGGCCTCGCCGGGCCAGTAGCCACGCAGCCCCACCTGGATGTAGTTGCTGCCGAGGATGTGGCCGTCCTCGATGAGGCGACGAATGGGCCTGCCGTGGGCGATCAGGTGACCGCTGCGGTTGATCCCGGCGTCGTAGTGCGCATCAAAAAGTGAATGACCCCGACGTTCTCCTTGCCGTACACGTCGGTGATCCCGGCGACGTTGGGGTACTCGAGCGAATGGTCGCCGCCGATGATGATCGGGATGGCGCCGGTCTCGGCGATCTCGCGTACCATGCGACGCACCGGCGGCATGCTGCGCTCGGTGCTCATGTTGTCGATCGGCGCGTCGCCGTAGTCCACCGCGACGAGCTCTTCGACCCACGTCACCCCCACGTGCATGTGCGGCAGACCCCACGCGAGGCTCTGCGAGCGCAGCTCACGCGGCCCGAACTTGGCGCCGCGCATGCCGCTCCCCATGTCGAGCGGTGCTCCCATGATCGCCACCTCGACGTTGCCCGCGGTCAGGTCCTCCGGGGTCAGGGCAACGGGCAGGCCGAAGAAGCTGTGGATCGCCGGATACTGGAAGCGGCCGATGTGGAAGGGGCCCGGCTCACGCGCCGGGTCCTCGGAGGTGTCGCGCAAGCCGCTCCACAGGTCGAGGTTCTCGGCGTCGGGGTCGAGCCGGATAATCGCCAGCTCGGGATCCACTTCCGTCTCGGCCTGTTCCTCACCCTCGGCCGGCTCGGAGCCCGTCTCCGCTGCGAGCTCATCAGGCGCGGATGCCTCCGGCTCTGAGGTTGGCTGCGGCGCGCAGGTGGCAGCAAAGACCAGCACTAACGGAGCCACGAATGCCCGCGCAACTAGCCTCACCGCTGCACCTCCGTTTCGGATCCGAGATCGTACGTGGCGCCTCGGATGCTCAGGGTGACGCCAGAGTAACCGATCGACAAGCCGTTCGGCGCGATGGGGACGCGCCTACCGCCGGTCGTTGGTGGTCAGCGGGCTCAGGTATCCCCGACCATCGATCCCCTTCTTGTGCATGGCGATGCCGGTGAGGCACTCCCGGACGATCCGATCCGAGGTGAGCCCGGTAATGTAGCCAGGGTCGACCAACGGGTTGAACTCGACGAGGTCGAAGCCCACGACGTTGTTTTCGGCGCACAGCCCGCGCACGATCGGGAAGACTTCCCGTGGCGTCAGGCCGCCGGGCTCCGGGGTGCCGGTTCCAGGAGCGTAGGCGGGGTCGAGCACGTCGATGTCGAACGAGATGTACAGATGCTCCGGGCCATCGTTGGCTTCGTCGAGCACCCGGGCCATGACTCGCGCCCAGCCGTCGCGCTCGATCTCGGCCATGGTGTGATACCGCATGTCGTTGGCGCGCATCCACTCGAAGCCAGCCTCGCCGGGCCAGTAGCCGCGCAGACCTACCTGAATGTAGTTCCTGCCCAGGATGTGACCGTCGTCGATCAGTCGGCGGATTGGCTGGGCGTGCGAGATAAGGTGGCCGTTGATCGGGTCGCCGGCGTCGTAGTGCGCGTCGAAGTGAATGACCCCGACGTTCTCCTTGCCATAGACGTCGGTGATCGCGGCGACGTTGGGGTACTCGAGCGAGTGGTCGCCGCCGATGATGATCGGAATGGCTCCGGTCTCGGCAATCTCACGCACCATGCGGCGAACCGGCGGCATGCTGCGCTCGACGCTCATGATGTCGATCGGTGCGTTCCCGTAGTCGACGGCGGTGAGCTCTCGCGTCCAGCTCACCATCACGTGCATGTGAGTTAGCCCGCCTCCCCGGCTGGCGGCGCGGAAGGCAGTGGGCCCACCACCGGCGCCACGCATACCGACGCCCATGTCGACCGGCGCGCCCATGATCGCCACGTCCACTTCGCCAGCGATCAGGTCTTCCGGGGTCAGCGCCACCGGTAGACGGAAGAACGTGGGAATCGCGGGCCGTCGGAAACGTCCAACGTGAATCGGTCCGGGCTCGCGCGCAGGGTCCTCGGAAGTATCGCGCAGACCGCTCCAGAGATCCAGGTTCTCCGCATCCGGGTCGAGTCGGATAATCGCCTCGTCGGGCACCGCTGCGGCCTCGTCTTGCGCGTCCCCTTGCTCCGACCCCTGCTGCTCGGTTGCGGCTTCGGCCGATTCGCCGCCGGCGGGTGCGCTCTCGGTGCTGGATGACTCCAAGCTCGGGGCGCAACCGATAGGCAACGCTACGAGAAACAGGACCGCGATGCAGGCGGGAAACTTCTTCATTGGAACCCTCGGAATTGGCTTCGTACAAGAGCGGTTGCTACCCTGCCATCGATGCAGCTCGAGCACCACCCGCTCGAGTGTCAGAGGTGAAACTGGAGCCCGGAGAGCAGGGATGAGCAGGTTGCGGGGGGTCGGCGGATCCAACGGAAGGAACGCACGCAAAGAGTCCCTGGCGAACAGGAACTGGGTCTGTGTGTTGCCGTTGTTGCTGACCGCCTGCCTGCACGGCTGCGGCGCACCCTCCGGTAGCGCGCCGCCGCTGCACCAACAGGTAGACGAGCTATTCGTCGAATGGGACCGTGCTGATTCGCCTGGTGCCGTGGTCGGTGTGTTCCAGGCCGGAGAGATCGTCTATGCACAGGGCTACGGCGTGGCGAACCTGGATCATGGGGTCGCGCTGACGCCGCGGTCGGTGTTGCGGATCGGCTCCATCTCCAAGCAGTTCGTGGCGATGGGGATCGCCTTGCTCGCCGAGGAGCACAGACTGTCGCTCGACGACGACATCCGCATCCATCTTCCGGAGATGCCGACCTACGCCAAGCCGATCACGATTCGCCATCTGCTGCATCACACGAGCGGCATGCGCGAGTACCTGGTGCTGGTAGGGCTGATCGGCAAGCCGGAGGGGAGCGTGTACGGCTATACGTCACGCGAGCTCCTCGGGCTTCTGTCTCGGCAGGCAGCGCTCAATTTCGAACCTGGCGAGCGCTTCTCGTACAGCAACTCCGGCTACTTCCTGCTCGCTCAGATCATCGCTCGTGTCTCCGGCATGAAGACAAGCGCGTTCGCCAAGGAGCACATCTTCGACCCGCTGGGGATGTCCAGTACTCGCTTCTATGACGATCCTAGGGCGATCGTGCCCGACCTGGCGTATGGCTACTCGCGCGGCGACGATGGCAACTATCAGCTAGACATACTGCGCTCCGACGTCGTCGGTGACCTCGGGGTTGTCACCACGGTCGAGGACTTCTTCCGCTGGGACGCCAACTTCTACGACAACAAGCTGGGCACTGGAGATCCGGGGCTCATCGAGACGATACAGCGGCGCGGGCGGACCACCGATGGCGAAGAGCTCTCCTATGCCTCGGGCCTGGAGTGGGCCGTGTATCGCGGGCTTACCACCGTTGGTCATAGCGGCACAGCCGTAGGGTATGTGGCAGACTTCGTGCAGTTTCCCGAGGAGCGGTTCTCGGTGGTCGTAATGTCGAATTTCAGTGGGTTTCGACCCGGGCGGCTGGCTCAGAGAATCGCGGATCTTTACCTCGCCGATCGTTTTGCCGAGGAGCCGCCAGCGGACAGCGTCTCCCGGCCGGATTCCGAGGAGTCGCCGCGCCCGACGCTCTCAGCCTTGCAGCTGGAGCAGTTCGCGGGCCACTTCTATAGCGAGGAGCTCGATTTCGTCTACTCGCTCGACCTGCACAACGGCGACCTCGAGCTCGAGGTCAGGGGACAGAAGATTCGGCTCATCCCTGAGGCCGCGGATCGATTCAGGGGAGACCGCACGGTGCTGGAGTTCGAGAGAGACGGCCGGGGTGCGATCTCCAGCCTCTTGGTGCATGCCGGCGGAGTACGTAACATTCGCTTCGAGCGCGTCGAAGGACGACGACCGCGAGCAATACGACCGTAGAAGGATCGCCGCGCCCGGCTCGGTATTGGAGATACTTCTTGTGTCGGCCCGCCGTGCAGCACGGCTGTCACCCTCGGGAGCCGAAACGAGATGGAAACCATCAAGACCGCCGCCCAAATGAAGCAGCTATGGCACGCGCCAGTGATCGTCTTCAAGAAATTCACCAAGGAATCGGTGATCCGATATCAATCCATCACCGACAACATCAGTGCCTATGAGAAGCATTGCCTTGACGGCACATTGGACCTGGCCAAGCAGAAGACGTTGCTGATGGCCATCAGCGATGATTGCACGCCACTAGGTCCGAGGGGCTTCCTGGAGAGCTGGCGATGAACTCCGAACGATCGTCGATCGTCGTCCTGTTGCTGCGGCTCTACCTGGGCGTGGCGTTGTTCCTGCCACTGGGCATCGGCAAGCTCGTCGGGTATCCGGGCTCCTCGGCAGGGTTGATGGAGGGGTATCGAGAGACGATTCTCGGAGCGTGGCCCTCGCTGCCATTCCTGTACTTGTTCGCTTACACGCTGCCGTTTCTCGAGACGCTGGGCGGCCTGGCGCTGGTGGCCGGATGGCGGACGCGGCAGGTCTTTCTGGGGTTGGCGTGCCTGCTGATACTGCTCGGTTTCGGTACGACGCTGGATGGGCGCATCGCGACGACCGCCAACAACTTGGTCTTCCTGGCGGCGTGTCTCGTCGGATATGCGCTCGCCGATAACGATCGTTATGGCGTGAGCGGCTGGCGCCGTAACCAGGCCCACCACACTTCCACCACGGCCTGCTAGACGGTGCGGCCCTTCCCGAGGGCAGGCAGATGAATGTCTTTCGCCAAGCCGACCCATGACAGCATCTTGATTACCCAGTAGGTGGGATCGAACTCGAAGCGCCGCAGGCCGTGAGCAGCCGACCGCGGGAAGGCGTGATGGTTGTTGTGCCAGCCCTCGCCAAAGGCCAGCAGCGACACCCACCACAGGTTGCGCGACTGCTCGCGCGTCTTGAAATTCCTGTAGCCCCAGGTGTGGCTGGCGGAGTTGACGAACCAGGTGGAGTGGTAGGTGAATACGGTGCGTACCGCGATGCCCCAAATAACCCACGGCAACCCACCAGCGGCGTAGAGCAGGATGGCGAGCACCGCCTGCGGCACCCAGAAATATTGCTCGAGGATCCGCATACCCGGGTCACGTTGCAGGTCCGGCGCGTAGTCGTTGCGGTTGCGGCCGTATGGATCCCGCACAACGCACCAGAGCATGTGCGACCAGTCGAACCCGTGCTTCGGTGAGTGCGGGTCGAGCTCGGTGTCCGACTCCTTGTGATGCAGGCGGTGCGTGCCGACCCAGCGAATGGGACCACCCTGCCAGTTCAGACACCCGAGAGCGGTGAGAAAGTACTCGAAGGACTTCGGTGTCTTGAAGCTGCGGTGGGTAAGCAATCGGTGGTAGCAAAGGCAGATGCCCAGCCCACCGGCGACCCACCAGAAAAACACGCCGATTGCCAGCGCCCCCCAGGTGAAGTAGAAGGGTGCCGCCAAGCACGCCACGTGCAGAAGACCAATGGCGATAAACGCTGTCCAATCGATATCGCGCCAGCGGAAATGTGGCGTGTTCGCGGTCGATTGGGCAGCAATATCGCTCATATCAACAACAGCATAGCTACCCGGCAGTCGCTGGTCAAAAACTGTTAGTCTTGGCGGGAGAGAGGCGTTGTTCCGTCTACGAACGCCTTGCGTCCACGCCCGCGGCAGCGTTGTACGAGGACGGCACCATCCCCGGGGAAAGCTGCGTGAAAAGAGGCTGGATCGGAAGGGCCGTGGCAGGCGGTGCGGTGCTGTTGGTCTCCGCCGCCGGCGCGTCGTCGTCGGTCAGCGCGCAGCGCCCGTCACAGTCACGCCAGCTCGACGAGATGCGCGCCGCGCTCGACGGCCGCTCGATGCCGCGAAGCAGCAGCCTCGGCCCACACGAGTTCTATTTCACACGTGCCGTCTACGGTGGCAGGGGACGCTCCTGGGGACGCGGCTCGTGGGCGGTCGACTTTCCCAAGGCTGATCGGCAGTTCGTATTCGGCCTGCGCCGTCTGACCGGGATCGACGCCTCCGAGAGCGAGAATCCGGTTCTGCTCACCGACCCGGAGCTCTTTCGGTTTCCGTTTCTGTATGCGCTCGAGGTCGGCTACATGAGCATGAGCGAGGAGGAGGTCGCGGCGCTGAAGCGTTACCTGCTGGCGGGCGGCTTTCTGTTCATCGACGACTTCTGGGGCACCTGGGAGTGGCGCAACTTCGAGTACGAGATCTCTCGTGTCTTGCCGGACTACCGCATCGTCGACCTGCCTCTGGAACATCCCGTTTTCCACACCTTCTACGACATCGACCAGATCCTGCAGGTTCCGAGCGTTGGCATCGTGCGCGGCGGCCCGACCTGGGAGCAGGACGGGTACGTGCCGTACGTGCGTGGCATCTTCGACGACGCCGGCCGACTCTTGGTGATCATCAACTGGAACACTGACCTGGGCGATGCCTGGGAATGGGTCGATAACCCCTACTATCCGATCAAGTTCTCGAACTTCGCCTATCAGATGGCGGTGAACACGATCCTCTACGCCATGAGCCACTGATGTCACCGGCCGTCGAATCGCTCTTCTCGCTGCTGTTCAAGTACAAGCCTTTCGTGTTCGAGAAAGGCCGGCTGCTGCTGTCGCCATCGTGGCCCGCGGTGCTCGTAGCGGTGGTGCTGATCGTGGCCGCTGTGCCCGCCATACGACGCTACGCGGACGTCGGTGGCAAGGCATCCAGTCGAGATCGCAAGTTGCTGGCTGCGCTGCGGGTGGCCGTGGTCGGTCTAGCGGTTCTCTGCCTGTTGCGGCCGTCGCTCGTGGTGGCCACCGCGGTGCCCCAGCAGAACTTCATCGGTGTGCTGATTGACGACTCGCGTAGCATGCGGATCGCCGACCTCGAGGGCCGGTCACGGAGCGCGCAGCTGGACGAATGGCTGAACGACGAGAGCCCCTTGCTCGCGGCGCTGCGGGAGCGTTTCAAGCTACGTCTTTTCTCGTTTGCGGCCGGGTCGGCGCGGGTCAAGGGATTCGGTGAGCTGAGCTTTTCGGGCCATCGGACCAACCTTGCCCGAGCCCTCGACCGTGCCCGGCAGGAACTCTCGAGCGTGCCGTTGTCGGGGCTGGTGTTGATCACTGACGGCGCTGACAACGCCGAGACGGGTCTCAGTGAGGCGATCAACGCTCTGCGCGACGCCACTATTCCGGTTTTCGCTGTCGGTGTTGGCAGCGAGGAGTTTTCGCGCGATATCGAGGTGGTCCGGGTCGAAACGCCACGCGAGGTCCTGCGGGGATCTTCGGTGGGCGCGGATGTGGTTATCCGCCAACGCGGATTTGATGGCGAGACCGTACAGCTATTCGTTGAAGATGACGGGCGCATTCTGTCGACGATAGACGTGGGGCTGCCCCGTGCAGGTGAAAGCACCGTCGTGCGGACGCGGTTCCTCGCCGAGGAGGCCGGCCCGCGCCTGCTCACCTTCCGTATCCCGGCGGCGGAAGGCGAGATGGTACAGCGCAACAATGAGCTCCAGGCTCTGGTGACGGTGAGCGACGAGCAGGCCCGCATCCTCTACTTCGAGGGTGAGCCGCGGCACGAGGTGGCGTTTATTCGGCGCGCCCTGCACAAGGACCAGAACATCGCGCTGGCCGTGCTGGTGCGCTCGGCCGAGAACAAGTTCCAGAGCCTGATCGTCGACCCTGACGAACGCTTTGGCGGCGAGCAGGAGCTCTTCGGCGGCTTTCCGCGCACGCGAGAGCAGTTGTACCGCTACAGCGGCATTATTCTCGGCAGCGTCGAGGCGGAGTTCTTCACCGCCGACCAGCTTCGCATGCTCTCTGACTTCGTATCGCAGCGCGGCGGCGGCCTACTGACGCTCGGAGGCCGGTATTCGTTCGCCAGGGGCGGCTACGCCGGCACCCCGGTGGCCGATGTTCTACCGGTGGTCTTGCCCGCCGCCAGCGATCCGGCGCAGTTTGCCGAGGTCAGCATCACGCCGACGCTCTTTGGCCGCTCGCATCCCGCGGTGCAACTCGCAGACACCCTCGAGGAGAGCCAGCAGCGGTGGGAGACATTGCCGCCGCTGCTGACCCTGAACCCGATCTCCCGCACTAAGCCGGGCGCGGCAACCTTGCTGGAGGGAAGGTCCGAATCGTTGAGCGACCCGCAAGTAGTGCTCGCCTACCAGCGCTACGGGGCCGGCAAGTCGATTGCGTTGACCGTCGCAGATACCTGGCAGTGGCAGATGCACTACGAGATTCCGCTCGAGGACCAGACACACGAGATGCTCTGGCAGCAGCTTCTGCGATGGCTCGTCAGCGACGTTCCCGGGCAAGTACGGGCCCACCTGGGGCTCGATCGCTTCGCCGTTGGCGAGACCGTTCAACTCAGCGCCGAGGTGTTCGACGATACCTACCTCGCCGTCAACAACGCCCGGGTTGTGGCCACGATCACCGATCCGACGGGTGCTGTCCGTCAGCTTGCGCTGCAATGGGACGTCGAGGTCGACGGCCGGTATCGAGGCACCTTCGCAGCGACCAACGAGGGCTATCACCGCGTCGATGTCGAGGCGTTGCGCAACGGTGAGCTTCTGGGCCAGGACAGCATCATCGGCGAGGCGGCAGAGCTGACCCGCGAGTTCTTCGGCGCCGAGATGAACCGACCACTGCTCGAACGGGTCGCCGACGAGACTGGCGGACGGTTCTACACAGCCGCCACGATTGATGAGTTGCCGGGCGATGTTGCCTTCGCTGACGGCGGCACAACGATTACCGAGGTGTTGGACCTGTGGGACATGCCGATCATCTTTCTGGCGTTCATCGCGCTGATCGGCACCGAGTGGTCGTTGCGGAAGCTGCGGAGGCTGGCTTGAGAGGCGCGGTGCCTGCGGCCGTCGTGATCGCCGCCGGTCTGTGGCCGGCCGCGGCGACGGCGCAGGAAACCTGGCTGCTTGTTGTCAGCGGGGTGGGTGGGAACGCCAGCTATCGTCAGACGTTCGTGGATCGCTCGATCCAGCTGCTCGAGGCTGCGCAGGAGCGCTTCGGCATTCCCGCCAGCCACATTACCTACCTGGCCGAGCGCATCGAGCTCGCCGACGGACGGGCCGCGGCTCGATCGACGCGCGAAGAGGTCGATGCCGCGATCACCGATATAGCGGCTCGGTGCAACCCCGGTGACCAGGTGCTGATCGTGCTGATCGGACACGGCAGCACGCAGGGCGAGGGTGGCCGCTTCGCGCTTCCCGGACCCGACATGGGCCCGGCAGATTTCGCCCCGTTGCTCGGACGCCTGTCACAGCAGCGCGTCGGTTTCGTCAATACCGCGAGTGCTTCGGGCGGGTTCCTGGCGCTGGCGGGCCCCGGGCGGGTGGTGGTTACGGCGACCCGGGCTGGCCAGCGCGAGGAACCGTTATTTGGCCAGTTCTTCGTCGAGGCGTTCAGCGCGGAAGGCGCCGATACCGACAAGGATCAAGGAGTCTCCCTGCTGGAGTCGTTCGTGTACGCGCGAACGGAGGTGGCTCGGGCGTACGATCTCGAGGGAACACTGCGCACCGAAAATGCGCTACTCGACGACGACGGAGACGGAAAGGGAACCGAGACCCCGGAGGCGAGCGACGGCGATGGCGCTCTGGCGCGCCGCTTCGTCCTCGGTGGGGTCTACGGATCGGCTCGCCTGGCCGGGGTAGCCGACGATGCGGAGCTGCGCTCGATGCTGGAAAAGAGAGGCGAGCACCAGGCGGCATTCGATCACCTCCGGGCCGCCAAGGCCGAGTTGGCGGAGGACGACTACCTGACGCAACTCGAGGAGCTGCTGGTGCAGATCGCCGAGCTCGATACTGCGATCCGTGCTCGCAATGAGGCAGCCCAGTGAAACGGCTCGTCGGGATGCTCCTTTGCCTTTGCCTTGTCGGTGCCACCAGTGCGCCGCCGGCGCAGGACGATGCAGCGCTGACCGCGTTTCGAAGCGGGCGCTACGACGAGGCGATCGCGGTGTGGCAAGCGGCGCTCGACGGCGGCAGCGCCACGGTCGCTCAGGTGAGGACTCTGCTGCAAGCTCTTCGTGCCACCGGACGGTCTGATCGCGCCGCTGCGGCGGCTCGCGCCGTCTCCGAGGGCGGCAACGCCGTGGCGATCGCCAACCGCTGGGGCGAGCTTTTCTACGAGCGCGGCCAGATCGAGGCGGCGCGTGCGCGGTTCCAGCTCGCCGTTGACGAGGGTGCCTCCGATGCGCTCGTTGCCGAGCTCAACCTGGCCGTTCTGGAGTTCGAGAGCGGCGACCGGGAGTCCGCCACGCGGCGTTTCAACCGGTTCGTCGACGTCTACAATTCGAGCGGCACGCTCAACGCCGAGGAGCTGGTGGCCGTCGGCGTCGCCTGCTCCTATCTCGGCCGCGAGAACCCTTCGTTGTTCCATGACGCGGTGCGGGCGTTCGAAGAGGCGATCGCCGCCGACCCGGAGAGTTCCGAGCCACGACTACGCCTGGCGGAGCTGTTCCTGACGAAGTACGACGGTGCCGAGGCCGGCGTGCTGATCGAGGAGGTCCTCCGCCTCAACCCGAGCCACGCCGGCGCTCACCTTGCCGAGGCACGACGCCTGCACTTCAACGGCTCGTCGGAGGCGATGGCACGGGTCGATCGGGCGCTCGAGCTCAACCCCGAGCTCGTTCCGGCACGCGTGCTGCGCGCGCGACTCCTGCTGGCTGCCGAGTCGCAAGCGGCCGCTGAGGCGGAGATGGATCGAGCCTTGAAGTCCAACCCGGACTCCCTCGAGGTGCTTACGCTGAAGGCGGCGCTTCATTTCCTGCGCGGCGAGCAGCGCAGCTTCGACGATGCCGCCGCCCGTGCCTTGTCGCGAGATCCCAACTACGGCCAGCTGTTTGCGGTGGTCGCCGAGCTTGCTGTTCAGAACCGGTTCTATGCACAGGCAGTGGATCTGGCGCGCCGGGCGACGGAGATCGATCCGAGCTTGTGGGCGGCGCACGGAACCCTGGGTATCAACCTGATGCGCATCGGTCGTATCGACGAAGCGCGCGCCAGCCTCGAGCGGGCGTTCCAGGGCGACCCGTTCAACGTGTGGATAAAGAACACCCTCGATCTTCTCGACACGTTCCCCGACTACCGAATCGTGGAGACCGATCGCTTCCGGTTGATGATTGGTCACGAGCGCGCAGATCTCATGTCGTTGTACATGGGCCCGCTGGCGGAGGAGGCGTATGAGGCGCTGAGCGCCAAATACGGGTACCGCTCCGAGGAGCCGGTGCGGATCGAGGTCTATGACCGGCACGCTGACTTCTCGGTTCGCACACTGGGGTTGGCGGGCCTCGGTGCTCTCGGGGTGGCCTTCGGTCCGGTGGTTGCGGTTGATGCCCCGCTGACGCCCGGCATGGGTCTGTTCAATTGGGGCTCGACGCTTTGGCACGAGATCGCCCACGTGGTGACGCTGGGAGTGACCGATTTCCGTGTCCCCCGATGGTTGACCGAGGGACTCTCTGTCTACGAGGAGCGGCGCGCCCGTGAGGCCTGGGGCGACGACGCGACTCCGGGGTTCCTGCTGGCGTTGCTGCGCGGCCAGTTGCTGCCGGTGAGCCGTATCAACGAGGGCTTCGCCCGTCCTCGCTACCCGGAGCATCTGGGGCATTCCTATCTGCAGGCATCGCTGGTGTGCGAGCTGATCGAAGAGGACTGGGGGTTCGACGCGATCCTGGCGCTGCTCGATGCCTATCGCGATGGACGAACCGGCGCCGAGGCAATCCGCGTCGGACTCGGCATCGAGCCGGAAGAGCTAGACGTGCGTTTCGACGAGTACCTGCGCGCTCGCTATGCGGGTCCGTTACGTGGGCTCGAGGCCGCCGCGAAGCGGCCGCCGGCGCAAGGACGCCAGGGTACGGACTCGGCAGATCTGAAAGCCCTCGCCGATGCCGACAGCACCGACTTCATCGCCCACCTCTCCGCCGGCGCGGCGCTGGCGCGCCAAGGGAGCGATGAAGCGATCGAGTACCTGGAGCGCGCCAAGCGACTCTTTCCCGGTTATGCCGGCCCGGACAGCGCGTACGTACATCTTGCGAAGATCCTTGAGGCTCGGGGCGATGTTGCGGCCGCGGCGGCGGAGCTCCGGATGCTGCTGTCGCTCAACGAATCTCTGCTGCCCGCGTATCTGAAAAGCGCCGAGTTGCTCGAGCAACTGGGACGGACATCCGAGGCGGCCGATTTCTTGCAACGATCGATGTTCATCGATCCGTGGGACATTTCTCGCCACCAACGGTTGGCCCAGCTACGCGAGAATCTGGAACAATGGAGCGGTGCGGTGCGTGAGCGCGCGGCGGTCGTCGCGCTCGGACCCGTCGACCGGGCGTCGGCGCTGTATCGCCTGGCATACGCACATGATCGGCATGGCGACACCCGTGCCGCTCGTCGCGCGGTGATCGCGGCGCTGGAGATCGCACCCGGCTACCGGGATGCCCAGGAGTTGCTGTTGGCGATACGCGCTCGGCAGGGAACATGATGCGCGGGCGAGCCCGGCAGCTCACCGGCACAGTGGTTGCCGCGGCCATTGCGTGCCTGCTCGCCTCCGGCGCTATCGCCGCCTCGATCAGACAATGGGGATTCAGAGGAAACACCGGACCGGCGCCTGAGGTCGACTATGAGAACGCCGAGTACGACGGTCGGTTCGCCTTTGTGCGGGTCAAGTTCAACCCATCGCAGTGGCGTCCGGGCCGCTATGAATGGGGTCTGGACCTGAAGTGGAACCACGACTATCCGCGTGCCGACCGGCGCTTGGCGGAGATCCTTGACCTGGTCACCGGCATGGCCGCCAATCAGGACAACAGCAATATCGTCGGCCTGGATGAGCCCGAGCTGTTTCGCTATCCCTGGGCGTACATGTGCGAGGTGGGCTTTCTGACGCTTACCGACGCAGAGGCTCAGAACCTGCGCAGCTATCTCCTCAAGGGTGGCTTCGTGGTGGTCGACGACTTCGTCGGCTACCACTGGTACAACTTCGAGGACGAGATGCGGAAAGTGATTCCCGGGGGACGCTTTATCGAGCTCGACGCGAGCCACCCCATCTTTCACGCCTTCTTCGACATCGACGATCTATTCTTCGGCGGCGGGCAGTACTCCGGCTACCAGGGCGGCGGCAGCCCTCGGTACTTCGGCCTGTTCGAGGACAACGACCCCGACAAGCGGCTCATGATGATCGTCAACTATGACAATGATATCGGTGAGTACTGGGAGTTTGCCGGAAGCCCTTACCTCGAGATCGACCTGACGAACGACGCCTTCAAGCTGGGCGTCAACTACGTCATGTACTCAATGCTCCACTGAGAACAGGAAAGTTCATGAGCGAACCTGAAGAAGTCGTGGAATCCACGGCACCTGTCGACGACGGGGAGATCCACGGCGAGACGGCATCGGGGGGCGCCGACCCGACGGACGAGCTCGCCGCGGCAGACGACATTGCCCTGGCCGATCGCCTGCGGGAGGCGCGCTTGCAGGTGCTTGGTGAGCTACGCAAGGTAATCATCGGGCAGGATGCGGTGGTCGAGCAGGTGCTGATGTCGCTGCTGGTGGGCGGCAACAGCATCATCACAGGTGTTCCCGGGCTCGCTAAGACCTTGCTGGTACAGACGATCGCCCAGGTGCTGGATCTGAAGTTTTCGCGCATCCAGTTCACCCCGGATCTGATGCCGTCCGACATCACCGGCACGGATCTGGTTCAGGAGGATCCCGAGACCGGGCGCCGCACGCTGGTGTTTGCTCCCGGCCCCATCTTCGCCAACATCGTCCTCGCCGACGAGATCAACCGCACGCCTCCCAAGACGCAGTCGGCGCTGCTGGAGGCGATGCAGGAGCACCGCGTCACCGTCCAAGGGACGACCTACCAGCTCGAGGAGCCATTCTTCGTCTTTGCGACCCAGAACCCAATCGAGCTGGAGGGCACCTATCCGTTGCCCGAGGCCCAGCTCGACCGTTTCATGTTCGACATCATCATCGAGCACATGCCGCTCGACGAAGAGTTGCAGGTGGTGCGGTCGACCACTTCCGAGCAGAACGTCGAGCTCGAGCCGGTGGTCAGCGGTGCCGAGATCATCGCCTTCCAGCAGCTTGTGCGGCGCGTCCCCGTTGCCGAGCCCGTCATGCGATACGCCGTCGACCTGGTTCGCACCAGTCGTCCGGCGGAGGACGGACCCGAGTTCGTACGCAAATGGGTCGAGTACGGAGCCAGCGTACGAGCCGCCCAGTATCTGATCCTGGGAGGTAAGGCCCGGGCGCTGATGGAGGGCCGCTACGCGGTGGACTTTGACGACATCCGCGCGCTCGCCAAACCGGTGTTACGCCACCGTCTTCTGACCAACTTCCACGCCGAGTCGGAGCGCGTTGGATCGGGTGACATCGTCGATCAGCTACTCGAGGCCGTCGTGGTTCCCGGCTCGAGCATGTAGCCGGCTGATCGGGGCAGGGAAGAGGATGCTCGATAATTCGCGCAGGGGACGTTGTGGCGAACGACACACGTAGTCACGCACGGCCAGGTTCGAGCTTCATCGACCCGTTGGTGCTGGGTCGCATCGACAACCTTGCCTTGCTGGCGCGGACGGTCGTCGAGGGTTTCATCGGTGGGCTACACCGCTCGCCCTACCGCGGGCTCTCGGTCGATTTCGCCGAACATCGCCCTTATGTGCTAGGCGACGACATCCGCATGATCGACTGGCGTGTTTTTGGTCGCACGGATCGCTTCTACATCAAGCAGTTCGAGGCGGATTCGAACGCTAACTTCACGGTGTTGCTCGACGTATCGCGATCTATGGGCTTCGCGCAGTCGGGACTCAGCAAGCTCGACTATGCGCGCTACCTGGCCGCCTGCCTTCTGTACTTCGCCCGCAAGCAGCGAGACCGTGTTGGTTTCCTGAGCTTCAACGACGATGTCGTGGATTACGTTCCGCCGGCCGCCAAACACCTGGACCTGATCTTGCACACCATCGACGGGCTCCAGCCCAGCGGTGCCAGCGCGCTTGAAAAGCCGCTGTGGAAGCTCGCCGAGGCGGCCCAACGGCGCGGCATCATGGTGCTGATCTCGGACCTTTACGAAGACCCGACGACGGTGCTCGAGAGCATTCAGCGCCTGGGCTACAAGGGTAATGACGTGCTCGTCTTCCACGTGCTCGACCGCGCTGAGATCGAGTTTCCGTTCGAGGAATCCGCTAACTACGTTGATATGGAGTCTGGTGAGAGTTTGCCAGTTGTCCCGGATCGCCTGCGCGAGCGGTACCGAGAGCTGGTAGCGGAGCATATCGGGGCGCTGCGAAACAACCTCGGTCAGCGGCGCATCGACTACGCCCTGTTCGATACCAGCCAGCCTCTCGACCATGCGCTTTTCAGCTATCTGTCGATGCGGCATCAGCTCACGAGGACCCGCTGATGGGTCTGTCGTTTCTCGTTCCCGCGTTTCTTGCTGGCTTCGCGGCGATTGCGATACCGATCTGGGTTCACCTGCGCAATCGAGCCAAGACCGACACCATCGACTTCCCTTCGCTTATGTTTCTCGAGCGCGTGCCCTATCGCTCGGTGCAGCGTCAACAGCTGCGCCATCGGCTGCTTTTCGCGGCACGTTGCGCCGCTATGTTGCTGTTGGCGCTGGCGTTCGCGCGACCGTTCTTTGGCGGTGTCGATCTCGCAGGGGCGGTCTCCGGCGGTGATCGCGAGATCGTGATCCTCTTGGATCGCAGCTGGAGCATGGGCTACGAGGATCGCTGGGAGCGTGCACTCGAGGCTGCTGCGGCCGAGGCTGGGAGCATGGTGGCCGGCGACCGCGCCTCGCTGGTGTTGTTCGACGACACCGCTGAGGTTGCTACCGAGTCGACCGCCGACGGTGCCGTGCTGATGGACGCTCTGCGGACTGCTGAGCTGGGAGTGTCGACGACCCGAATCGTTGCCGGCTTGCGGGCTGCCTCGCGCCTGCTGGCAGCGAGCTCGCTTCCAAGCCGCGAGGTGGTACTGATCAGCGACTTTCAACGTATCGGTTGGGGCGAGGACGACGACGTCGACCTCCCCGAGGGTACCGTTATGCGCCCGGTCAATCTGAGCGACGCGCCGGCGCACAATATCGGCGTTGCGAGCGTTGGGCTGCAACGACAGCGATCGACTGCCGACGCTTCCAACGACACGGTCGTGGTGACCGCGAGGCTGACGCGACAGGGCGGCGAGACGGTCCGGGAAGTCACCGCCGAGCTTCGAGTCGATGGAATCGTGCAGCAATCACTGACGGTCGACTTGCCAGCCAATGGGGCGGCGACGGTGGCGTTCGATCCGCTCACTGGAGGCGCCCCAGCCGTGCGCGGAACGGTTAGCGTGGAGCATGACGGTCTGCCGGGCGACGACGAATTCCACTTCGTCTCATCGCCGACCCAGGTGCTGTCGGTGTTGCTGGTGCAGAATGCGACGGCAAGCGAGTCCGATTCCCTTTATGTTGAGCGTGCCTTGCGTGTCGGCTCACGGCCGCCGTTCAGTCTCGAGCGCGCCAGCTTGCCCGATCTGCAGTCCGCTGACCTCGATCGGCACGACCTGGTAGTGCTGAACGACGTCGGCTCGATGGGGACGGAGCTCGAAGCCGCTTTGCACGATTACGTCAGCGGCGGCAGCGGCGTGTTGGTCGCCATGGCCGAGCTCAGCAGCGCAGCGCCGAGTGGCTGGTTGCCCTTCGGAGCGGGCGGCGAAGCCGATCGCAGCCGCGATCTCGGGGCGACGCTTGCCTACGTTGATTCCGATCATCCCGTGTTCGAGGTGTTCCGCTCCGCCGACAGTGCTGATCTTGCAGCAGCCCGGTTCTACCGCTACCGGCTACTAGATCCCGTTCCTGATACCGGTGTGCTGGCCCGCTATGATGATGGTTCACCGGCGCTTGTCGAGGTGCGTGTGGGCGAAGGGCGGGTACTGGTCTGGACGAGCTCACTGGACACGTTCTGGACCGACCTACCTCTCCAGCCAGTGTTTCTGCCGCTGCTTCACGAGGCGGCGAAGTACGCTGCCGGGTACCGTGAAAGCGATGTGTGGCTACCCGCCGGTCGTGGCCTCAGCATGGCCGAGCTGGGCAGAGCTGCCGGCGGAGGTCGCGCGGCGGAATCGCTCGAGAACGTTGGCGTGGTGTCCGACACTGGCGCCCAGGTTGAGCGTCTGGCTGGCGGCCGCGTGCGGCTGAACCCTGGTTTTCATAGTGTGTCCTGGTCAGGTGGGGATGGCAGCGTGGCGGTGAATCTCGACCGCGCGGAAGCTGACCTGGCGGCGATCGACGCGGAAGAGCTCGCCGCCGCAGTCGTCTGGGGTGCCGGCGGCGAGGTAGACTCGAACGTGCCGCAGCAGGCAACAGGCGCAGAGATCGAGGGCCGTCAGTCGTTGTGGTGGTACTTGCTGGTCGCGGCGGCGCTCTTGCTGGTCGCCGAGACGATCCTGTCCAATCGTCTGTCGCCGCGTGCTGGCGCGAGAGCGGGCAAAGTACACGATTCCCCAGTGTCGTGATTGACACCTGGAAAAGGTGCCGATGAAGCGTAGTGTCGTTCGCAAGCTGGCGACGTTGCAGTCGATCGAGTACCAGCGTCTGCTCGGTATCATGCGGCGCGTACGCTATCGCTGGCGTTTGCGGTTGCTGCTGCGCGGCCTTGCCCTTGCGTTGATCGCGGCGCTCGCAACCGTCCTGCTGGCCTCGTGGGGGCTGGATACGTTCCGCTCTCGGCCCTGGGCAGTCATCGCTCTGAGCGGCCTCACCTATGCGGTGCTGGCGTACGCTCTCTACCGCTTCCTGGCGCGGCCGCTGTGGCGACGGGTTAGCGATGAGCAAGTAGCGCTGTATGTCCAGGAGCACACTGGTGTCGATGCGGCGCTCGTGTCGGCGGTCGAGTTCGGGTCGCCAGGCCAACGCCCCGACAACAGCCAGGTGTCGGCACAGTTCGTGGAGAAGCTCGTCGAGGAGGCCGTGCTACGCGCACCTGAGATCGGCTTCGGCACGAGCGTCGAGAGCAGTGAGCTGCGTCGGATGTCGGGAGTGCTCGGCGCCGCCTCCATGGCGGTCGTGGCGGTGGCGCTGATGAACCCGGCCTTCCTGCTTGACGGGGCGAGACGGCTGCTCACGCCGTTCGCACGCGGCACCGTCCCGGCGCCCTACACCATCGAGGTCACGCCCGGAAACGACGAGGTTGCTCGAGGTGGTGATCAACTCATCACCGCATTGCTGTTCGGCTTCGACTCCGACCAGGTGGAAATCTCTTTCAAGGTCGGAGACGGAGACTGGGACAGGCAGTCGATGGTGGCCGATAGCGCCACTGGAGCACATCAGTTCATGATGTTCCGACTGTCCGACGACGCCGAATACTTCGTCGAGGCGAGCGGTGTTCGGTCGCTGCTGTACCGGCTCGACGTCGTCGACGTGCCCTACGTCGAGCGTATCGATCTGGAGCTGATATTTCCGCAATACAGCGGCCTGTCTCCTCAGGTGATCGAGGATGGTGGCGACATTGCCGCGCTGGTGGGGACCCGGGTGCGACTACAGGTCACTCCAACCGTCGATGTTCCAGGCGGCCGCCTGCGTATCGAGTGGCTCGCCGCTGGCGACGGCGATCCGCTGGTGGAGACGCTGCCGCTGGAGTCGGGGAACGATGGCCTGCGCGTTGAGCTCGAGGTCTTGCGATCTGGTTACTACCGGGTCGAGCTGAGTGACTTCGACGGCATCCTGCACGAGGCTTCCTCTGAATACTTGATCGAGGTGCTCGCCGACCAGCCGCCGACCGTGGCCTTCGACTCACCAGGCAGGGACGTGAGCGTGACGTCGATCGAGGAGGTCTTCACCGAGGTCTCGGCGGAGGACGACTACGGATTGGCTCGAGTCGACATAATCTACTCGATCAACGGTGGCGAAAGACGCACCGTACCGTTGTTGCAGGGGTCCGGTGCCGACCGGCGTAGCCTCACCGCGGCGCATACCTTTTATCTGGAGGAAGAGGAGCTCGAGCCCGGGGACTTCATCGTCTATTTCGCGCGCGCGCAGGACAATCGTGCTGTGGCCGAGGCGCAGACGAGAAGCACGGATCTGTACTTCTTGGAGGTGCAATCGTTCGACCGTCGTTACCAGCAGGCCGATGCCGGCGGTGCAGGCGGCGGAGGCGGTCGGGGAGGCGGGCTCGGACTGGCCCGGCGCCAGCGCGAGGTGGTTTCGGCAACGTTCAAGATCGCGCGCGATGCCGATAGCATCGCCGACCAGGAAATGGCCGATGATCTGGAGTTCCTTGCCGGCGTCGAGAACGAGCTGCGCGAGCAAGTACAGCAGGCCCAGACCCAGTTTGGCGGGCTCGGAAGCGACGAGGACTCGCTGCGCGGCATCGATTATCTCGCCGAGGCCTCGAAGGCACTTGACGAAGCGGCCGGCGAGTTGACCGGGCACGACGCCGATGGCGCCCTGCCTCCCGAACAGCGCGCCCTGCAATATCTACAACGCTTCGAGGCGCTGTTCCTCGACATGCAGGTTTCGATGAACCAAGGCGGCGGCGGCGGCGCCGCCGGCGACATGTCCGAGCTCGAGGAGATGTTCGAGAATCAGGCCGACAAGCTCGACAATCAGTACGAGTCGGTGCGCCGCGAGCGCCAGGACGAAACTGACAACGCTGTCGATGAAGCCATGCAGCGGCTGACCGAGCTCGCTCGTCGCCAGCAGCAAGAGATCGAGCGTCAGCGAGCACAGGGTGCGCGGGCCCCCAACCAGGGTGGTGGGCAAGCACGGCAGCGCCAGATTGCAGAGCAGGCGGAGGAGCTCGCTCGTGAGCTCGAGCGGCTGGGTCGACGCAATTCCCAGCGCGATCTCCAGGAGGCTGCCAATCGTCTGCGTGAAGCAGCCGACGCCATGCGTCGGGCAGCGGCCAGTGGCGGTGACGCCAGCGCCTCGGATAGCGCCCGGGCGCTGAATGACCTGCAGAACGCGCGGCGGCTCCTCGACCGAAATCGCGACGGCCGTCTGGACCGTGATCTGCGCGACGCGCAGCAGCGCATCGCCGAGATGCGCGAGGATCAGGCGGCAATCGAGAACGAGGTCGAGGCGTTGGGTGGTGCCGGCGGGCGCACGCAAGAGCGCATCGACGATCTGTTCGAGCGTAAGGACCGCTTGACCGACGACATCCGCGGGCTCGAACGCAACCTCGACGACATGGCGCGGGAGTCACGCGGCCAGCAGATGGCAGCCTCCCGCGCTCTCCAGGAAGCAGCCGAGTGGGTTCGGGACGAGAAGTTGGCCGACAAGGTGCGGTACTCGAAGGGCGTTGTGCAGGAGCGTGATCCACGCACGGCACGGGCGTTCGAGCAGGAGATCAGCGATGGCCTGGCCAGCCTGGAGGGGCTTGTTGACTCCGCTGCCGAGAACATCGAGCGGTCGCCGGGCGAGCGCCTGGCCGACGCGGTCGAAGACACACGCGATCTAATACGTCGCCTGGAGTCGTTCGAGGACCGCTTGCGCGACGCTGCGGAGGCGGGCACGCCCGGCGAACAGAGCGGTCAGGGCGGTGCTGAAGAAACGGGCGCCGGGAACCGACGCCAGAACATGCCTGGCGGCTCGACATCGGGAGTCCCCGGCGCACGACAGTTCGCCCGAGAGTTCCGCGAGCGGGTGGCCGACGCCGAGGAATTGCGGGATCGGCTCGGCGTCGACGGTCTGCAAACTACCGACCTGGACACCGTCGTGGGCGCGATGCGTGATTTCGAGGAGCAGTTTCAGGGCACCGCGCGGGGGCTCGACGAGCTCAGCAGTGATGTGATCGACGGGTTGAAGCTGTTCGAGTTCTGGTTGCGGCGAGTGAGCCAGGCGGAAGCCGGCGTGCGACCTCAACTTACCGGGTCGGATCGTGTCCCCGAGGAGTACCGCAGCCTTGTCGAGGAGTATTTCCGCGCCCTTGCCCAGCAGGATTCACGCTAGCAGGCCGTGGTGGAAGTGAGGCGGGCCTGGCGACAGGGTCTTGCGAGGTGGAGGCAGGGAGAGAGGAGGAGGCGATGGCTACCGCATCGTTGACGACGAACGACGCAGCATACGCGCGCCACCCCCTATCGCCCGGAGGGTTACGGCGATTTGGGGTCATCTGCGGTGTTGGCCTTCCTCGACGATGGCTAGGGCATCGCCAGTGTCAGGCCGCCTTGCATCTGACCCCAACTCGCCGTAACCAGGCCCGCCACACTTTCACCATGGCCTGCTAGGCTGACCTCGGTTAGACGTGTCGAAGGCCTCGGTTAGACGTGTCCGGGTTGTTGCTTGCGACTCAAATGCTGAGATCGTCGCTGTCCCAGCCGCGCTGCGCGATGAGTTGCCGGTAGGCTTTCAGGTGTTTCAGGGCATCGGGCTTTCGCCCCATGCGCTCGAGGACGCCGGCGAGGTTGAAGTGAGCATCGGCGTGGTCGGGATCGGCGAGCAGAGTTTCCCGGTAGGCGGTGTGCGCCTCCTTGAGACGCCCTAGGTCTTCCAGCGCTACGCCGAGGTTGAACAACGCTGTCAGGTCGGTGGGGCGCACTGCCAACGCTGCGCGATAGTGGCGCTCCGCTGCTTTCACGTCGCCCGACTCGTGTAGCAGTCGACCGAGATTGACGTGTGCATCGGCCGATTCAGGATCGGCCTCGAGCGCCCGACGGTACGCGTCTCGCGCCTCGCCGGGGCAGGCCATTTCGAGATCGCAGCCGATCTCGAACCAGTCGCGGGCCGGCAACGCGGGCTCGAGATCGGCGGCTCGTATGGCGGCGTCGTGAGCCAAGGGGGCAACCTGCTTGGCGAGCTCGGCGACATCGAAATCGAGCAACGCTTGCTTGGTCTCGGCGTCCCAGATCTCACCGCCCTGCCGCACCACCACGCGCGCTCCATCCGCCTGCACGCGCACGCCGGTGAGCGAGCGCCCATCCGGTAGCTGGTGCTTGAGATTGGCAAGGGACCTGCGAACGCGAGCGAAAGGAACGCCGGCAGCCAACAGGTCGCGCGCCGTGCGCATGACTATCAGATCGGTAAACGAGAAGCGGTACTCATGCCGGGCGCCGCGCCGCGGGTTTACCAGCCCGGCTCGGGCCAGAGCACGCACTCGGCGTGGCTCGAGGTCGAGCACGCGGGCCACGTCGCTGGTGCCGTAGCCGCTTCGGGTAACCGGCTCGCTGATGGCTATCTCTTCCTAGCCCGCTTGGTTGCGGCTTTCGCCTTGGTGGTCTTGCTGCGAGTCGATGTCTTGCGCTTGGCACCCTTGCGCCCGGTAGCCGCCGACCCTGCTTCGCCCGAGTACCCCGCGAGGCTGCTCTTGAGGGCCTCCATCAGGTCGATGATCTGCCCCTTGGGCTCCTCTTCCGGAGCCGCCGTGATCTCCTTACCCTCGACCTTTTGGGCGATGATCTTCTCGAGCCGCTCGGTAGCCGTGTCGCGGTACTGCTCGGGGCGAAACTCGTCGTTGGAGATCTGGTCGACGATCTGCATGGCCAGCTGGAGCTCGCTATCGTCGATCTCTGCGTCGCCGATCTCAATGTCATCGACGGCGCGGATCTCGCTGTTGTACCGCAGTTGCTGCATGATCAGCCCCTCTTGGAAGGGCCGGAGCAGCACCAGGTAGTTCTTGCCGCGCGCTGCGTACATCGCCAGCGCGGCGCGGTTCTTTTCCCGCATGACCCGGGCAAGCAACTGATACGGGCGTTCTCCGCCGGTGTTCGAGCCGAGGTAGTAGGCCTTCGCAAAGTGGATCGGGTCGACTTGGTCGAGCGGCACGAACTCCTTGATCTCGATGGCGTGCGTTGCCTTGAAGAGGATCTCCTCGAGCTCTTCCTGGGTGAAGGTGACGTACTGGCCCTTGGCGAACTCGTAACCCTTCACCAGATCTTCGCGCTCCACCAGCTGGTCGTCGGTGGGGTCCCAGAAGCGCATGCGCACCCGCGAGCCCGTCTTCGGGTTGATCCAGTTGAGGCTGATCTTGGCGCTGGTGACAGTGCTTGAATACAGTCTTACCGGAATCGACACGAGGCCGAACGAGATTGTCGCTGTAGCCATTGCGCGCGCAGCCATACGAGTACTATAGCATTCGACACGCGATGCCAGGGAATGATAAGGACGCACACTCGCGCCTAGCAAAGTACAGAAACAAGCGGCGTCAGCAGGAGACTCCGGAGCCGTTTCCGACCGGTGACAAACGCGCCGGGGAGTTCGTGATTCATCTGCATGCGGCACGCCGCACGCACTACGACCTGCGCCTCGAGGTAGGCGGCGTGCTGCGCTGCTGGGCCGTTCCGAACGGCCCTTCGCTCGATACCGCCGACAAGCGGCTCGCCGTGCAAACCGAGGACCACCCGGTCGAGTACCTGGACTTCGAGGACGTGATCCCGGAGGGAAACTACGGCGCCGGGGCGATGATCGTGTGGGATCGAGGTCGCTGGGTGCAGCGCGAGGACGACCAAACAGGCGACAACAAGCTGCTGTTCGATCTGTACGGCTACAAGCTCAGGGGGCGTTGGACCCTGGTGCGCACCAAACGCAATCCGAAGGAATGGCTGCTCATCAAGAAGGCCGACGGTTTTGCGCGCAGCGGAGCCGAAGCCGATCTGCCCGAGGAGTCGGTGTACTCGGGGCTCACCGTCGAACAACTCGGCGACGGCGGCGATCCGGCCGAGAGCGTGCGAGTCGAGATCGAGCGTTCCGGGGTGCCCTTGAGTCGCGTCAACGCGTCGAATCTGGACCTCATGCTGGCCAAGACGGCCGATGCTCCTTTTTCGCGCCGCGGATGGCTGTTCGAGCTCAAGTACGACGGCTACCGCCTCGTGGTGGGCGTGGATGATGGCCACGCCTTCCTACGCTATCGAAACGGGGGTGATGTGACCGAGATCTACCCGGATCTGATCGCGGCGCTCGCCACACTGCCATATCGGTCGCTGGTTTTCGATGGCGAGGTGGTGGTCCTAGACGACGACGGTCGTCCGAGCTTCAGTCGGTTGGCCAAGCGAGCACGACTATCGCGCGCCGTGGAAATCCGCGCCGCAGCCCTGCAGCATCCGGCCACCTACTTCGTTTTCGACCTGCTCGAGCTCGACGGCTACGACCTGCGTGGCTTGCCGCTGTCCAAGCGCAAGGAGTTGTTGAGCCGCGTGGTCCCGCAGCGGGGCCCGGTGCGCTACGCCGAGCACATCGAGCGGCAAGGCGCGGAGCTTTTCGAGCAGGTTCGCAAGATGGGGCTCGAGGGGTTGATGGCCAAGCGCGGTGATTCCAAATACCGAGCTGGCCGCTCGGATCACTGGTTAAAGATCCGTGCCGACCGCAACGTCGACCTGGTGGTCGTGGGGTACGTTCACGGCAAAGGGTCGCGCCGCACGCTCGGCGCGTTGCTCGTCGCCGTCTACCATGAAGGCGAGCTGGTATACGTGGGAGGCGTTGGCAGCGGGCTTCGCGAGCGTGAGATCAATGAAATCCTGCCGCAGTTGCTGGAGCTGAGCGGCGGCGCGACGCCGCCACCGGTAGAGCTGCCGGCGCCCGGAACACGGCGTTACGCCAACATCCCCAAGCCCGGAGAAACGGTCTGGGTACGCCCCGAGCTCGTCTGCGAGGTTCGGTTCAAGGAGATCACCCCAGACGGCCTACTGCGCCATCCGGTCTTCTTGCGCATGCGCATCGACAAGCTGCCGGCGGAGTGCGACACGGGGCAGGCAGCCCTGGCTCATGCTCGGTTCTTCGGGGTCGGCGAAGACGATCCCACGCCCGCCAAGGCTGCGGCGTTCGACGCCTGCCGTACGGTGATCACCCGACCTGAGAAAGTGCTCTGGCCGGATGAGGGCTACACGAAGGGCGACCTGATCGACTACTACCGGGCGGTGTCGGAATGGCTGTTGCCTTATCTGGAGGATAGACCGCTGGTGCTCGACCGGTACCCCGACGGCATTGACGGCAAGTCGTTCTTCCAGAAGCACGCGCCGCACTTCACGCCCGATTGGATCCGCACCGTGACCATCCACTCCGGATCCGGCGAGCGCGACATCGATTACTTCGTGGTCGACGACCCGGAAGGGCTCGTCTACATGGCAAACGCGGCCGCTATTCCGCTGCACATCTGGTCCAGTCGGACATCAACCATCGACAACCCCGACTGGGCGATCCTGGATCTCGACCCGAAGGAGGCTTCGTTCGGCAGCGTCGTTCAGGTGGCTCGTGGGATCAACGAGCTATGTAAGCAAATCGGCCTGAGCGCCTACGCCAAGACGTCTGGCAAGACCGGAATGCACGTGTTGGTTCCACTGGGCCGACAGGTTACGTATCAGCACGGTCGTATGCTGGCCGACCTGCTCGCCTTGATCGTTTCGAGGCGGTATCCGGAACTGGCCACGGTGAACCGCGCGCTCCACACACGTGGAGGCCGCGTGTATATCGATGCGGTGCAGAACGGCGCCGGCCGGCTATTGGTGTCGCCGCTGTGTGTGCGACCCTTCCGCGGCGCCACAGTATCGACACCCCTTCGCTGGAGGGAGGTGAACGCCAAGCTCGATATGCACCGCTTCACGATAAAGACGGTACCGGCGCGCCTGCGACGCATGAAGCAAGAGCCGATGCGGGCAATACTCGGCGAGCTTCCCGATCTCCTGGGAGCGCTCCAGTTACTGTCGGAGCTCGAGAATACCGATTGATCGTGGCGGCGGCCCCCTTCCCCGGCTCGACACACTTGCACCAGGCCACTAGTGGTGCTCGCCGCCGTCGGGCAACGCTCCGACGAACTCTGCTGCCGCGTCGAGGGCCTCTTGGAGGTTGCCCGCCAGCGTGCGGCCCGATTTCACACGAGGCTTGAACGAGTGGTCGCCGTCTGCCAACCAATGCACCGAGATCGCTGCGGACAGACCGTATTGTTCTACCTCGTCGGGCGTGCCGAACGGGTCGCGTGTGCCCTGGAGAACGAGAGTTGGCGTACGTAGGTCGACCAGGTGCGAGGTCCGGAGCTTCTCGGGCTGGCCAGGCGGATGGAATGGGTAGCCCAGGCACAACAGCCCTCGGGCGGTGACTTCGTCGGCCACCATGCTGGCAATGCGGCCGCCCATCGACTTGCCTCCGATGACCAGCCTGCGCCCGCCGCCCAGCGCCTCGACTGCCGCACGCCACGTATCGAGGAGCTTCGTCGGGCGGTCCAGTCCGCCGCGTTTGCCGGTCTCGCGCCTACGTCGCATGTAAGGGAATTCGAATCGGGCGACGTGAAGTCCGCGCTCGGCCAGCCCGGTCGCGAAGCCATTCATCCAGGCGGATTCCATACCGGCGCCGGCACCATGAGTCAGGACCACTGTGTGGTTGTCGGGCGTGCCGTCGAAGACGAAGTCGTCCACAGTCATCGGGTGCATTGTGGGTCGCGCCGAAAGGCGCGTCCAGCGTCGACGTTGGCGGAAACTCAGCGCCCCCGTCTAGCAAAGACCATACGACGGCTCGCAGAGCCAGTGATCGACTCGGCAGCCTTCCGCAAACGTCGACTGACGACTACCGTACGCGAGGATGTGAATGCAGGAGCAAGTCATGCCGCTTTCCGAGCCAGAGCTCAGCGCCCGCCAGGCATCGGGCGATGCTTCCCCGGCGCGCCCGCCAGCGTCCTGGCTGCGGCTCGCGGTGGGAGTGGTGATGGTGTTGTTATTGGTGACCTTCCGCCGCGAGTTGGCGGCCTCCGTGCCGCGCTTCACCGAGTGGGTCGACGGGATGGGAGTCTGGGGCCCGGTCGTTTTCATGCTCGGCTACGCGATTGCCACGGTGGCTTTCGTCCCAGGGTCGCTCCTGACGCTGGCGGCCGGGGCGATCTTCGGGATCGCACAGGGCCTGCTGCTTGTTTTCGTCGGCGCCTCGGTCGGCGCTACTGCGGCGTTCTTTCTGGCGCGTACGGTGGCCCGAAGCGCTATCGAGCAGAAGCTCGAGAACAACTCGCGTTTCGCAGCCGTCGATCGGGCCGTCGAGCGTGAAGGCCTGAAGATCGTGATGCTGCTGCGGTTGTCGCCGGTGTTTCCATTCAACATGCTGAACTATGCGTTGGGTCTCACGCGCGTACGGCCGCGTGACTACATGATCGCGTGTCTCGGGATGCTCCCGGGAACCATGCTCTACGTCTATACCGGCAAAGTCGTCGGCGATGTGGCGGCGGTGGCGGGCGGCGCCGCGCCCGAGCGCGGTCTCGGCTACTGGGCCATTGCCGTTGTTGGGCTCGTTGCCACCGTCGTAGTGACCACGGTTGTCACTCGTACTGCGCGGCAGGCGCTCCGACAAGTAACCGATGGCTGATTTGCCGGCGACAGAGCTGGGCGGCGCGTCGGACCTGGGGGTTCGCATGGCGCCTTTCGACGAGCACAACCAAGAGCTGGTCGCCAACGTCCATCCCCACGACTGGGCCAACCCGCAGCCAGCTGGCCGCTACAACCTCGTGGCTATCGGGGCGGGCACCGCAGGCTTGGTTTCGGCGGCCGGTGCGGCTGGGCTCGGTGCCCGCGCCGCGGTAATCGAGCGGCATCTGATGGGTGGCGATTGCCTCAACGTCGGGTGCGTCCCCTCCAAAGGCGTGATCAGCGCGGCTCGCGCCTGGCATGCGGCGCGTCGAGCCAGCTCCGAGTTCGGCGGTCCCACCTGCGGCGATGATGCTGACTTCGGTGCTGCGATGGAGCGGATGCGTCGCCTGCGCGCCGGGATCAGCCACCACGACAGCGTTGAGCGCTTCGCTCGCCTCGGCGTCGACGTCTATCTCGGGCAGGCGCGTTTCACGGGTTCCGACACGATCGAAGTGGACGGCAGGCAGTTGCGCTTCCGTCGAGCGGTGATCGCCACCGGTGGCCGTGCAGCCGCACCCCCGATTCCCGGGCTCGACGAGATCGACTACCTGACGAACGAGACGATTTTCTCGCTGACCGAGCTTCCCGCCCGGTTCGGGGTGATCGGAGGCGGCCCCATCGGTTGTGAGATGGCGCAATCATGGGCGCGTTTCGGCAGCAGGGTTGCGCTGTTCGACATAGCTGACCATGTGCTGCCGCGCGAGGATCCGGACGCCGCCGCGGTCGTTCAGGAGAGCCTGGTCAGCGACGGCGTTGAGCTGATTCTGAAAGCGCGCATCAACGCGGTCGCCGCCAGTGGCGACACGAAGCTCGTGCGCTACGAGCTCGACGATGGTGTGGCGCGCGAGATCGAGGTCGACGCGTTGCTCGTCGCCGTCGGCAGGAAGCCCAATGTGGAGGATCTGGGCCTTGACGCCGCCGGCGTCAACTATGGTGCACGGGGTGTCGAGGTCGATGACTTCCTACGCACCAGCAATCGTCGCGTCTATGCGTGCGGCGACGTGGCGTCGCGATACCAATTCACCCATACGGCTGACGCACAGGCGCGCATCGTTATCCAGAACGCTCTGTTCCACGGGCGCGCCAGAGCGAGCAAGCTGGTGGTGCCCTGGTGTACGTACACCAGCCCGGAGATCGCTCACGTGGGGATGTACGAATCTGATGCCCGCGCCGCCGGCCATGAGGTTACAACGATCACGATTCCTCTTTCGGAGGTTGATCGCGCCGTCCTCGACGGCGAAGCCCACGGGTTCCTGCGCGTGCACCACGAGAAGGGGCGCATTCTCGGAGCCACGATGGTCGCCGAGCATGCCGGGGACATGATCGGTGAGCTGGCGCTGGCGATCACCGCGGGTATCCGGCTTTCGCAGATCTCGGCAACGATCCACCCGTACCCGACTCAGGCCGAGGTCATTCGCAAGGTAGGGGATGCGTACCGCCGTACCGGACTGACGCCGCTGACCAAGAGACTGCTGCGGTTCTGGTTCCGCCTCTTCGGCTAGCAGGTCGTGGTGGAAGTGTGCCGAGCTTAGGCGGCCACGTAGTCC
Source organism: Acidobacteriota bacterium (assembly GCA_963666055.2). Classification (GTDB taxonomy): domain Bacteria; phylum Acidobacteriota; class UBA890; order UBA890; family WLXD01; genus DASCOT01. The sequence continues at coordinate 38,111 of CAXWPH010000003.1, forward strand.
ACGGCCGTGAGCGTCTCTTGGCGCAGTAGCTCCTCGGCCTTCCGTGCCTCGACGGGCATCGAGAACAGGTAGCCTTGCGCCAATCCGCATCCCAGGCTGCGGAGCAGATTCGCCTGCTGCAGTGTTTCCACACCCTCGGCGACGACCGTTAGCTCGAGGCTTTCGCCCAGGGTGATTATTGCCTGCACGATCGCCCGATCCTTCTGGTTTTTCTCCAGGGAGTTCACGAAGGCGCGGTCCATCTTGAGCACATCGACGGGGAAATCCCGCAGATAGCTTAGCGACGAGTATCCGGTTCCGAAGTCGTCAATTGCCAGGCGCACACCCAACTGCTTGATGTCCTGTAGAAGCGCGATGATGCCGTCTCCCAGGTCGGTCATCACGCTCTCGGTGATCTCCAAGCAAAGCCGATTTCGGTCGATGTCATAGCGGGACAGTCGGCGCTCGAGCTTCTCGACGAAGCGCGCCTCACCGAGCTGCTTGTTCGAGACATTGACGCTCAGCATGAACGCTCGGTCGCCGAGCAGTTTCTCCCACTCCTGGAGCTGGGCACATGCTTGTTCGATCACCCACCAGCCGATCGGGATAATCAGCCCGGTATCTTCGGCCACGGGGATGAAATCGCCCGGTGGCACCAGCCCGATCTCGGGGTGTTGCCAGCGAATCAAGCCCTCGCAGCCGACCATGTACCCGTCGGTGAGCGATACGTAGGGTTGGTAGTAGAGGATCAGCTCATCGGCGTCGATCGCTCCGCGAAGGTCGTTCTCGAGCTTGAGCTGTGCCATCGCGTGCTCATGCATGCGCTGATCAAAGACCTCGAAACCGGAGAGATCGCGCTGCTTGGCGCGATACATGGCGGTATCGGCATCGCGCAGATAGTCCTCAGGCCGGCTGCGACCCGGGTCGCTCATGGCGATACCCATGCACGCCGAGGTGACGATCTCGTGGCCGTCGATCGTTAACGGCTGGCGAAGCGCGTTCTGGATACGCTCGGCGGTACGAGTGGCCTCCTTGAGGTTCTTGATGTCGTCCACGATTACCACGAACTCGTCGCCGCCGAAGCGTCCGACCACGTCGTTGTGCCGCAGGCATCGCGAGAGCACCTTGGCGATCTCCACCAGGAACCTGTCGCCCGCCAGGTGACCTAGACTGTCGTTGACCATCTTGAAGCGATCAAGATCGAGAAATACCAGGGCAAAGTGATAGCGCGGATTGCGACGCGCACGCTCTATCGAACGCGACAGGATCTCCATCACCATGGTTCGATTCGGCAGTCCGGTAAGCGTGTCGTGCAGCGCGTCGTGCTTGAGCTTTCCTTCGGCGAGCTTCCGTTCGGTGACATCCATCACGTACACGAACACGTCGTCACCGCTTGGGTTGGAGTAGTACCCGAACGAGAACACGCGGTCGTCGACGCTAACCTCGATGTCGCGATAGCCGCCCCGTGTTTGCACGCATTCCGCCACGATCTCGGCGTGCTTGGCGGGGAGAAATGCCTCGATGGCGTCGATACCGAGCTCGTCCAGTGTCCGCTGGGCGGCCGGGTTGAGGAACTTCACCGCGCCGTCGCTTCCAAAGGTCATGAACGGGTTTGGGTTTTTGATCGGGAACGCGGCGAGGCGCTTGTTTTCTTGCTCGGTGCTGCGGCGCTGTCGCTCGATGAGCTTCTCGTTAACCAGCGTGAGAGCGCCCAGCAGCACAAGGCCGAAGAACACACAGGGTCGGTGTCTCTTGATCTGGAACTGCTTCATAAGAGTATTGAAGTTCTCAAGAGATACTCAATCACTTTAAAAGATATTAAAAAATAATATTAACTGTTATTAGCTATTATTGGACACTAATGGCCTGTTTTGACGACACTCCACGACGTTGATGCCACGCCCTGGGCGGAGCAAGATCGGGGATATGGTCGACTCATGTCCCGATCCTGCCGAGGTTGGAGCGGCGCAGGAAAGTGCCCACATAAATTCAGGCGAGCAGTCGGAGGAGCTACAGGGACTGGGAGCAAAGCTGGCGGAGCGATTGGAGCTGACGCGGGCGCTGACGTTTGTCGATCTCGAAACGACCGGCCTCGACGTGTGCACCGCTCGGATCGTCGAGGTGGCGCTAGTTCGCGTCGAGCCGACCGGGTCGGCCGCGAGCTTCGCGACGCTGATCAATCCAACTATCTCGATTCCCGCTGAGGCCACCCGGGTACACAGCATCTGCAACGATGATGTGGCCGATGCTCCGACCTTTGCCGAGGCGGCTGCCACCGTAGGCAGCTGGCTCGCCGAGTCCGATCTTGGGGGCTACAACCTGGCGCGGTTCGACCTGCCGTTGCTCGACGCAGAGTTCGAGCGAGCCGGCCACCCTTTCGCATGGGACGAGGCGCGGATCCTCGACGCGTGCGCGATATTCAAACGCATGGAACGCTGAGATCTTGCCGCCGCCTATCGCTTCTACTGCGCCTCCGAGCTCGAAGGGGCCCACGCCGCCGGTGCCGATGTTCGTGCCACGATCCAAGTGGTGCTCGGCCAACTGGATCACTATCCGGAACTGCCCCGCGACGTTGAGTCGCTGGATGCCCTCTGGCGTCCACGGAGTGACAAAGGCTACTAGCAGGCCGTGGTGTGGCTCTCGAGCGCAGAAAAACTGCGCCGGTGCATGCCGACGCCGACCCGAGCCGGTAACCTTGTTCGTGACGAGTCGCTCCTAGATGCGCGGCGAGTCCGACCAAACTTGCTGATCCGATCCGCCTGACCTTCGGGCAGGAGCGCGCCATGAACTTCCAATTCGTTCGATCCGGCTCACGCTACTCAATCTCCGTCGTGTTGCTGGCCGCGGGTGCCTTGGCGATGCTGTCGGCGGCAGGATGTGCCCGACAGTTGGCGTCGCAGGAGGCATCGACGACGACGCCGACGTCTGCGCCTTCGTTGGCTGACACCGATACCGTGCTTGCAACGATCGACGGCGCGCCACTCCGTATGGGAGATCTGGACGACGCGGTCAACGATCGCCTGGCGGCGCTGGCGTTTGAATACAGCACGCAGCGATTTCAGCTTCTCGAAGCAGGCCTGAAGGGCGCCGTGAGGCGTCGGTTGCTCGATGCCGAGGCCACTCGTCGCGGCACCACCACGGAAGAGATGGTGGAGGCCGAGATCACCTCGGGGATTCAGGTTACCGCCGAAGACGTGAACGCCTGGCACCAGGCCAACAGTGCTCGCCTCCAGGGACAGTCACTGGAGGCTCTGCGTCCGGCGATCGAGGAGTTCCTCTTCGAGCAACTACAGGAAGAGGGCACTGAAGCTTTCACCGCTGAGCTGGCGGCGGATCGCGACGTTACCGTGCTGCTGGAGCCGGTTCGTGCCGATATCGAGACCGAGGGCTACCCGACCCTCGGTCCCGCTGACGCGCCGGTCACGCTCGTCGAGTTCTCGGACTTCGAGTGCCCATTCTGCAGCCGTTTTACGCCGACCGTGGACCAGGTCAAGGAAGCGTACGCTGGCCGGATCCGCTTGGTGTACCGGCAGTTCCCGCTGCGCGAGATCCACCCGAACGCGCAGAAGGCCGCCGAGGCGTCGCTGTGCGCCGAGGAACAAGGGAAGTTCTGGGAGCTGCACGATCTGATGTTCGCAGAGCAGGACGCCCTGAGCGTCGATGAGCTCAAAGGCAAGGCGGGGCGGCTCGACATGGATACCCAGGCGTTCGCGATTTGTCTAGATTCAGACCGCTACGTGGATACAGTCCAGGCTGACCTGCGCGCCGGTCAACGTCTGGGTGTCAACGGCACCCCGGCCGTGTTCGTCAACGGCCGTCCGATCCCGGGCGGGGCCGTCCCGTTCGAGACGATTGCCAAGATCATCGAGGAGGAGCTCGATCGAGCCGGACGCTAGCAGCCCATGGTGGAAGTGTGATGGCAACCCTTCGGGCGATCCGGGTGATCGATTCGCACACTGGCGGTGAGCCGACGCGTCTGGTCCTCGATGGTGCCCCCGACCTCGGGTCGGGCACCGCGGCCGAGAGGCTGGCCCGCTTTCGCGACCATCACGACGACTTCCGCTCAACCGTGGTCAATGAGCCGCGCGGGTTCGACGCGATGGTCGGCGCAGTGCTTTGTGAGCCGTCCTCCGTCGACTGTGCCGCCCAGGTGATCTTCTTCAACAACGTCGGCTATCTGGGAATGTGTGTGCACGGCACCATCGGGGTGGCCGTGACCCTGGCGTCGATCGGCCGGCTGGTGCCCGGCGCGCATCGATTCGAGACCCCAGTCGGGGTCGTAGGGGTCGAGCTTCGGAACGATGGCCAGGTTGCTGTGGAGAACGTAGTCAGCTACCGGGTAGCGAGCGGTGTCGAGGTCGCAGTTGCCGAGATCGGCTCGGTGCGCGGCGATGTCGCCTGGGGCGGCAACTGGTTTTTTCTGGTCGAAGAGCACGGCCAGCGCCTCGAGGCCGACAACGTGGTGGCGCTCACCGACTATTGCTGGGCGATTCGCAAGGCACTGCAAGCCGCCAGCGTCGTCGGCGACGATGGCGCCGAGGTTGATCACATCGAGCTGTCCGGGCCGCCGCCAACCGCAGCCACGGACAGCAAGAACTTCGTTCTCTGTCCGGGCCGCGAGTACGATCGCTCCCCGTGCGGCACCGGCACGAGCGCGAAGATGGCGTGTCTGTGGGCCGACGGCAAGCTGCTGCCCGGGCAAGCCTGGAGGCAGGAGGGCATCTTGGGCAGCCGCTTCGTGGGGAGCATAAGGGAGGTAGAGGGTGGTGTCTTGCCTACAATCGTCGGCACGGCCTGGGTGACGGGCGAGAGCACGTTGCTGGTTGGCGACGATGACCCGTTCGGAGCCGGGATTTGCGCCACTAGGCCATGAATCCGGTGCGCGACGTTGTCGTGGTGGGCGGGGGCGCCGTCGGCGTCTGCTGCGCCTACTTCCTGTGGCGCGACGGTCATGCGGTAACGCTTGTCGAACGTGGCGACGGCAGCGACGGCGCCTCGCACGGCAACGCCGGCATGCTCGTCCCGAGCCATGTCGTGCCGCTTGCGGCCCCTGGGGTGATCGGCCAAGGGCTGCGTTGGTTGTTCAAGCCCGATAGCCCGCTGTACATTCGCCCGCGCCTCGATGGCGAGCTGTTTCGGTGGCTTTGGCGTTTTCGGGCCTCGTGCACCGAGGCCCATGTGTGCCGTTCGGTCCCGGTGCTGCGCGACCTGATGCTGGCGAGCGTTGACCTGTTCCGCGATCTCGCTCAGCTGGACGGCGTCGAGGTGGACCTACACGAGAACGGCATCTTGATGCCCTACGAAACGGAGGCTGGCAAGCGCCACGCTGTCAAGCACGCCGCGACACTGCGGGCCGCCGGTCTCCAGGTCGACGTGCTCGATGGGCGCGATCTCGGGGAGCTCGAGCCTGCCCTGCGCACGCCAGCGATCGGCGCCGCGTACTTTCGCCAGGACTGCCACGTTGACCCGTCGAGCTTCGTACGCACCCTGGCCGCCTACTTGCGGGCCCACGGAGTCGAGATGCTCTCGTCGACCGAGGTCGCCGGATTCGACCGGCGAGGCGATCGAATCCATGCAGTTCGGACGCGCGATCAACTACTCGCAACCCGATCGGTGGTTCTCGCGGCGGGTGCGTTCACCCAGCCACTAGGGGCTGCCGTGGGCGTGCGCGTTCCAGTACAACCCGGCAAGGGATACAGCGTGACGCTTCCTCGAGGCAGCTGTGGCCTGCGCATCCCGTTGCTCCTGCACGAGGCGGGGGTGACGGTGACGCCGATGAGCGACCAGCTGCGCTTCACAGGTGGGCTGGAGTTGGTGGGCCTCGATCGTTCGATCAAGCCGAGGCGAGTCGCCGCCATTCTCCGGCAGGTCACGGCGTATCTGCCGGAGACCGACACCGAAGCGATCGTTGCCGCCACGCATCGAGACCCGAATGCGGTCGCCCCAGCTATGTGGACAGGGTTTCGCCCCTGTAGCCCTGACGGGTTGCCGATCATCGGGAAGGCACCGGGGCTCACCAACCTGACGCTGGCTACCGGTCACGGCATGCTGGGGCTAGCGCTGGCGCCGATCACCGGGAAGTTGGTAGCGCATCTGGTATCCGGCGAGCCGACCCCGATCGGTGTGACCGCACTCGATCCGGCACGGTTCGCATAGTCGCCAACGCCGGCCGCGCCGACGGGGGCGACTGTATACAATGTTCAGAATACAATTCTCAGGAAGGCCGGGATTGCCACCCCTATTTCGTTCCCGCCGGAGATGCAGTGAGAGTGAACGCGGACGGACGGTGGCGAGCGGCGTGGCGCGTCCTGGTGATGCTCGCGCTACTGGTCTCGGCGACGCCGGCACAGTTTCCGGTGTGGGCCGCCACGGCGCCACCCCAGGAGGCGGACCCGGACGGCACATCAAGGCCGGGGCCCGCGCTGCGCATCTTCCTCGATTGTGAGCGTCGCTGCGACTTCGACTATCTGCGACGCGAGGTGGCGTTCGTCAACTACGTGCTCGATCGTCGCGACGCCGATGTACACGTGCTCGTGACGAATCGGCGGACGGGTGCTGGAAACGAGTTCAGCCTCCAATTCATCGGCATCGACGAGTTCGCTGATGAGGTCGATACCCACGTTTTCACTACCTCGGACACCGATACGGACGACGAGGTGCGGAGGGCGCTCGGTAGCGTACTGACGCTCGGTCTGGCGCCCTATCTGTTGCGCACGCCGTTGGCCACCCAGATGCGCACCGCGCACGATGCCCCATCGACGTCGGGACCGATGGCGGCCACGCCGGACGAGGACCGGTGGAACTTCTGGGTGTTTCGCGTCGACGCCAACGCTTCTCTGCGAGGCGAGGAACGCCAGTCATCGCGCCAGGTCGAGGGCGACATCAGTGCGCGGCGGGTGACCGAAGGCTGGAAGATCTTCGTCGGCGTCGATGGTGAGTACGACGAGCGCAACTTCGAGTTCGATGATGGCGAAGAGCTCAAGAGCGTCGGGCGGGAATTCGGGTTCGGCGGCCAGGCGATCAAGAGTCTCGGGCCGCGTTGGGGCATCGGTGTGGGGATGGCCGGTGCTTCGTCGACGTTCTCCAACCTCGATCTGTCCAGCCGGGTAGCGGCGGCGCTCGAGCACAATCTCTTTCCGTACGATGCGTCGTCGCAGCGGCTGTTGACGCTGACCTATTTCGCCGGCGTAACACGCTACATCTTTCGCGAGGAGACGATCTTCGGACGGACAGAGCAGACGCTGGTCGACCACGGGCTGCTCGTCGCCCTCGAGCTCAATCGCCCATGGGGTGAGGCTGGCTTCACGCTCGAGGCTGCTCACCTGATCAACGATCCGGGAAAACACCGAGCCGAGATGCGCGGCCAGCTCGACTTCCGGGTCAGTCGCGGACTCAGGCTGAGCGTTTCTGGCAGGGCGTCGCTGGTCCGCGATCAGATCTTCCTGCCGGCTAGCGGTATCACCGACGAGGAGATTCTCCTGTCTCGCCGCGCCGTCGAAACCGATTTCCGGTATCGTGTCGGCTTCGGCGTGAACTATACATTCGGCTCGATCTTCAACAACGTCGTCAACCCGCGATTCGCCGGCTCGAGTCGAGGCTTCCATCGGATTCGGCGACGTTAAACGGTAGCTGACGAGTTGGCTCCGCTACTCGCCCGCGCTGCCTGCACGCCGGTGCGTTAGCTCGCCGGCGTATCGTTGCCGCTACATCCCGAGGTCCGTCAGGCCGGGATGATCTTCTGGCCGTGCTCCGGGCGCCTCCCAGTGGAACCGTCGGTCGGACTCTTGGATTGGCACGTCGTTGATGCTCGCCTCCCGCCGCCTCATGAGGCCGGAATCGTCGAACTCCCACTGCTCGTTGCCGTAGGCCCGGTACCAAGTGTCCAAGCTATCATGCCATTCGTATTGGAAGCGCACGGCGATGCGGTGATCGCCGTATACCCAGAGCTCCTTGATCAGCCTGTAGTCGAGCTCCTTGGCCCATTTGCGCTGCAGAAATGCGCCGATCGCCTCGCGGCCCTGGAGAAACTCGGCGCGGTTACGCCGCTTGCTGTCCTCGGTATAGGCCATGCACACGCGACCGGGATCGCGCGTGTTCCAGGCGTTCTCGGCGATGCGCACCTTGCGCACGGCGGAGTCGAAATCGAAGGGCGGTGTGATCGGCACGGCGGTCATGGGGCTTTCTCTGGCTCTGTGCGGGCGACCTTCCCGGCCTCCCTCTTTTCGGGTCGACGCCCGATGCTAGCAGGCGGTGGTGGAAGTGTGGCGGCGCCAAGGGTAACGACGACTTGGAGTCACTTGCGGCGCCGTCTGCCGCGCTACTGCTTCTTGCCTCGGTCGGTTTCGTGAGGCGCGCCCAGCTGATAGGTTCGGTTCTCGAATTCTCCGGGTCAGTACGACACGGACCGTTCTTTCCGTATACCAGGAGACTCAAGCATGGCCAGACTCACGCCTGATCCCAGCTTCTACCCGTCGCCCAAGGATGCTGCGAAGGCTGATCCGGAGGGGCTCGCATACGTTTCGTTGCTCAATTGCAACGACGACGGCAAGCCAGATGCCATCGGCGTTGTCGACGTCAATCCCGATTCCTCGGACTACGGGAAGCTCATCAGCCAGGTGGACATGTCGAGCGCCGGCGACGAGCTACACCACTTCGGCTGGAACGCCTGCAGCTCGTGCCTGTGCCCGTATGCGCCGCATCCGCATATGGAGAGACGCTATCTCGTGGTGCCGGGCATCCACTCGTCGCGCATCCACATCCTCGATACGCAGCCGGATCCGCGCAATCCGAAGATCATCAAGGTAATCCAAGCTGAAGAGCTGGCCGAGAAGACCGGTTACAGCGCTCCGCACACGGTGCATTGTGGCCCCGACGGGATCTATATCAGCGCCCTCGGCAATGCCGATGGCGAGGGTCCGGGTGGCATCTTCACCATGGATCACGAGACCTTCGAGCTCGGCGGCGCTTGGGAGGCCGATCGTGGCCCGCAGGAACTTGCTTACGATTTCGGCTGGCATCTCGGCCAGGACGCGATCGTCACCAGCGAGTGGGGCACCCCCAACATGGTCAGTAGCGGGCTCAATGCCGAGCTGTTGCTGGCCGGCAAGTACGGTCACGGGCTGCACTTCTGGGATCTGAAGACCCGCTCGCATGTGCAGGCGCTGGATCTCGGTGCCGAGCAGCAGATGGTGCTGGAGGTGCGCCCGGCGCACGATCCGGCTCACGCGTATGGCTTCGTCGGTGTGGTGGTGTCGATCGAGGACCTGTCGGCCTCGATCTGGCTGTGGCGCAAGGGCGAGGGTAACGGCGATGGCCCTTGGAGCATCAAGAAGGTGGTGACGATCCCGGCGCAGCCGGCCGATGCGGATGACCTGCCCGAGTTGCTCAAGGGCTTCGGCGCGGTGCCGCCGCTGGTTACCGACATCGACCTGTCGGTTGACGACAAGTTCCTCTATGTCTCGTGCTGGGGTATCGGGGAGTTCCACCAATACGACGTCAGCGACCCCGACAACCCCAAGCTCGTCGGCAACGTCAAGCTCGGAGGGATCGTCAGCCGGACGCCGCATCCGGCCAAGCCGGATCAGCCGCTCAACGGCGGGCCGCAGATGGTCGAGGTGAGCCGCGACGGCAAGCGTGTGTACTTCACCAACTCGCTGTATTCACCGTGGGATGCACAGTTCTACCCGGACGGGATCCAAGGGTGGATGGTGAAGCTGGATGCTGATCCGAACGGCGGCATGGAGCTTGATCTACGGTTCCTGATGGAGACTGGAGGAATGCGCTCGCATCAGGTGCGGTTGGAAGGAGGCGACGCGTCTTCGGACTCGTATTGCTTCAGCTAGCAGGCCGTGGTGGCCTGGGCGGCGCTGTTCGCTCTGGGCGCGTTTCACGGCATCAACCCGGGTATGGGTTGGTTGTTTGCCGTAGCGCTGGGAATGCAGGAGCGCCGCCGCGCGGCGGTGTGGCGGACGCTCCTGCCGCTTGCCGTCGGCCATGCCTTTGCGGTGGCGGCGGCGCTGATGCTAGCTGTCGCGCTCGGGGTGGTGCTGCCGCTCGGAACGCTGAGGCTGATCGTCGCGGCGCTGCTGATCGGTTTCGGTGCGTACAAGCTGGTGCGGTCGCGGCATCCACGATACGGCGGCATGCAGATGTCGCAGTGGAATCTTGTGGTGTGGTCGTTTCTCATGGCATCGGCTCACGGCGCCGGGTTGATGGTGGCACCGTTGCTCTTGGGCGCCGGAGGCCGCTCTGCGATGGACATGCCCGCCACCGCTGGCGCTGCCGTCGGACTCATGGCGGCGCTGGTGCACACGGCGGGCTATCTGCTGGTGACTGGCGTGGTGGCGGTGATCGTCTATGAGTACTTCGGCGTTCTGTTTCTGCGCCGTGCTTGGATCAACCTTGACCTGATCTGGGCCGTGGCGCTCGTGCTTACGGGTGTGGCTACCCTGCTGATCTAGCAGGCCGAGGTGGAAGTGTGACGGGCCTGGCGACAGGGTCGTGCGAGGCGGAGGCAAGGAGAAAGGAGGAGGCGATGGTTACCCCATCGTCGACGACGAACGACACAGCATACGCGCGCAACCCCCTATCGCCCGGAGGGTTACGGTGATTTGGGGCCATCTGCGGCGTTGACCTTCCTCGACGATCGCGGGGGCATCGCGAGCGTCAGGCCGCCTTGCATCTGGCCCCAACTCGCCGTAACCAGGCCCGCCACACTTCCACCACGGCCTGCTAGCCTGGTTGTCAAGAAGGATGTCGACGATGTGACAAGGTCGAGTCGGAGAGGATCACTACACGGTTGCTGGGTGGCCGTGACGCACGATAGCGCAGCACGTACAATGCGCCGCGGCCAAACTCGAGGAGGAAGGCATGGCACTACGAATTAACGACGAGGCTCCGGACTTTACCGCCGAGACCACACAGGGAACGATCAGCTTCCACGAGTGGATGGGCGACAGCTGGGTGGTGATGTTCTCGCACCCGAAGGATTTCACACCCGTCTGCACCACTGAATTGGGTGCTGCCGCCGCCCTGAAAGACGACTTCGCACAGCGCAACTGCAAGCTCATCGGCATCAGCGTAGACGGTGTCAGTGACCACGAGGCCTGGTCGAAGGACATCGAGTCCTCGCAAGGCCACGCCGTCACCTATCCTCTGATCGGGGATCCGAAGCTGGAGGTGGTGAAGGCCTACGACATGCTGCCGGGTGGCGCCGGCGACACGTCGGAGGGCCGCACGGCGGCCGACAACGCTACGGCGCGGTCGGTTTTCGTCATCGGGCCCGACAAGAAGATCAAGGCGACGCTCACCTATCCGATGAGCACGGGTCGGAACTTCGCCGAGATCCTGCGACTCCTCGACTCCTGCCAGCTCACCGCCTATCAGCAGGTGGCGACGCCGGCCAACTGGCAGCAGGGTGATGACGTGATCATCTCGCCGGCGGTGTCGGACGAGCAGGCTAGGGAGAAGTACCCCGACGGCTGGCAGCAGCCGCTTCCCTACATCCGGGTGGTGCCGCAACCGAAGTAGCGGGCCGCACCCGAAGCTACCGGGTGGCGGATCCCAGGTCGACGAGCTGCGGGGCGTGCTCGTGTGCTTCGAGGAAACGGAGCATGTCCTGCGGCTGGATCGACGTTGTCCTGGCATTGTCCAGCGGGTGGAAGTTCCAGGCTGCGGCGTCGAGCAGGCTGCGCTCGATGGCGACCTGCACGTTGAGGCCGTGATCGTTGATCACGGCGAACGGTGTCACCGCGCCCGGGATCACTCCCAGGTTCTCCATCAGGCGCTGCGCGCTGCCGAACGAAAGTCGCCCGCTGCGGAGCAGAGTCGGCAGCTTCTTGAGATCGACGCGACGGTCCTCGCGGCACACCACGAGCCACATCTTTTTCTTCTTGTCACGTAGGAAGAGGTTCTTGGTGTGAGCTCCCGCTAGCTTGCCGCGGTGTGCCTTGGCCTCCGCGACGGTGAAAACGGGCTCGTGCTCGATCGTTTGCACGTCGATCTCGAGGTCACTCAGGTGGCCGAGGAGGTCCTCGTAGGTAGCCGGCTCGCTGCCGTCGGCGAGGGTGTTGGGCGTCTCGGTCACGGTGACCCTCCTTCGACGAGCTCATTCCAGATAGCTCGGTGCACCTTCCACGCGCCCTCGTCGCGGCGTAGCACACGTAGAAGCTTGTAGGCACGTTTGTCCTCTACTCCGGTCTGCGGATGGCGCGTGGTTCCGCGCACGATGCCCCATTCGAAGGCGTGATCGCCGACGATCTCGACCTCCTCGAACTCGAAGGCGTACTCGATTACTTCGACCGAAGATTCGGCGTTACCGGCTGCCTCGAGCTGCGCGAAGAGCTCCGGGCCTCGAAGGCGCGGTCCGCCAGGTGCGAGCATTACTCCGTCGTCGGTCCACAGCGCCGCGAGCGCCGCGTAGTCGCGTGCCTTCGCGGCTTTTACATCGCGCGCGTGGAGTGCCTCTATCGCAGCTCGGTCGTCCAGCTCGCTCACCAGTCCTCCGGAACGTCGAACAATGATGCTCTGCCACAAAGTCGGAGACAACGATGAGCCACCCTACAGCCGCCTTGTACTCACGCCCGATCGCGGCGACTACGGCATGCCGGAGACGTTGCTGCGGGTGCTACTCGCCTGCCGTGGCTGTCTCAGGCTCGAGGTACTTGTCGTACCAGGCCAGGTAACGCCGGTGCAGGTCCTGGCGGTAGTAGGGCAGGTTGATGCCGTGGTGCATGTTCGGGTAGACAACGAGTAGCGCCTCGCGGCCCATGCTCTTGACTGCCTGATACATCATCTCGGCGTGAATGATGGGGACGTTCCAGTCCTCCTTGCCGCCCACCCACATGGTCGGTGTGGTGATCTTATCGACGTCGTTGTACGACGACAGCTTCTCGTAGATCGCCCGCGCCTCGGGTTCCCACGGGTTTCCAAACTCCAGCCGGTACCAGCGCTGATAGTGATCGTGCCCGTAGCTGCTGATCCAGTGTGCTCCGGAGGCACCGGCGATCGCGGCTTTGAAGCGTTGCGTCTGGGTGATGACGTAGTTGGTGAGGATGCCGCCGTAGGACCAGCCGCCGACGCCGAGTCGATCGGGGTCAGCCCAGCCGAGCTTGATGGCGTGGTCGACGCCGGCGATCACGTCCTGGGTGTCCTTGTCACCCCAGGACTGCCAGATCCCCATCTGGAAGGCTTTGCCGTAGCCCGACGAGCCGCGAGGGTTCGTGGTCACCACCAAGTAGCCGTTGGCGGCGAACAGCTGTGCCTCGTAGTTCCATCCGTAGGTGTACTGCGACACCGGGCCGCCGTGGATTCGCAGGATGGTCGGATAACGCACGCCCTCTTGGAAGTTCAGTGGCTTGAATATGAAGCCCTCGATCTCGGTTCCGTCGGCGCTCGGGAAGTGCACGTTCTCAACCTCGGCCAGATCGATCCCGGTCAGCATCTCGTCATTGTTGCGGGTGAGCTTGCGTAGATCGCCGCTGTCCTCGCGAAGGTAGAGATTGCCCGGCTCGTGCGGCCCGCTGATCAGCGCAACGATCGTGCCATCGTCAGAGATAGTCACTGCGTTGACGCTGCGCGGCCCATCGATGACCCGTATCACTTCGCCGCCCCGGGTGGAGATCATTGCCAGGTGACGCTCGCCGCTGTCGTCGACCTGGAAGTAGACGGAGTTTCCGTCGGCGCTGAACATCGGCCGGCGGCTACCCCGATCCAAGCCTTCGGTGAGGATCATCGCCTGTCCGCCGGGCTCGATTATCGCCACCTTGGCGACGTCATAGGGAGAGTGATCGATATCGGTCTCGGTGATGTGGGCGATTCGTGCGCCGTCCGGGCTCCAAGTGGGAGAGCCGTCCGAGCCGGGGTTCGTGGTGACCTGCGTCAGCCGGGCCCCCATGTCGGTGTTGCCGGCCTCGACCAGCCAGATGTTGGTGTCGAAGTTGCCATCGGCATCATCCGTACGGTTGCTGACGAAGGCGATCGTCTTGCCGTCGGGTGACCAGACAGGCTGGGAGTCGTCGTAGTCGCCCGAGGTGATCTGCACAATCTCCCTGCTACCCAGATCAAACGTGTAGAGGTGGTCTCGACGCCGATCCAGGTAGCCAACGTAGTCACGCTTGAACTGCAGCCGGTCGACCACCCAGGGCTCGGGAATATCCGAGCCGTCCTTCGTCTTGGCGGCGGGATTCGTCTCCGGCGCCGGGTCCTTGATGCGCAGCGCCATCCGTCGACCGTCCGGTGCCCACTCGTAGCCCGAGACGCCTTCCTCGGCTTCGGTGAGCTGCACGGCCTCACCGCCAGAGGTCAGATCAAGCGCCCACACCTGCGTCTTGTCGCCGTCGCGCGCCGACAGGAAAGACAGCTGCCTCCCATCCGGGCTCCATCGCGGGCTCGAGGCGGAGCTTCCTTTCCCGGTCATCGGAATCGGTGCGCCACCGTCGCGATCGACGACCCAGATCCGCGTTTCCGAGCTGTTGGTGTCGTAATCCGTGGTCCCGACCGTATAGGCGACGCGCCTGCCGTCCGGGCTGATCTGAGGTGAGCCTACCCGCTCGATCAGGAACTGGTCGTCGATGGTGATTCCGGGCCGCTGCGGCGCCGAGCCGAGTCTGACGGCCGGCGGAGCGCTGCCATCGGCTAGCGCTTGCGCCGAGCTAGCGGAGGGATGCACGGCGCTTGCGGCGATCCCGGCAACGAGTGTGGCGCAGATTGGTACCGAGCGCAGGGCAGGTCGGGTCTTCATCTCGGGGTTTCCTCCAATGGTGCCAGCATGTTCGATGGTCACAAGAGTTGCCGGCATTCGACCATAGGCGACGGGATTTCTCAACGGATGCGGCGCTCGCTCAAGGGCCGCGGACGGCCGTCGGCAGGCTGGATCTGGCTCAGGCGCGCTGCGCTGCTGGCGACCCGTGGCTAGTTGTCGTACCTGCTTGGTGCCAGCCTGCCCCCGTTTCGGGACCTGGCCATCGTTGTCCGCAGAGAAACTGGCGAGATACCTGTTTCGGCAGCGGTACCGCGCTCGATGTGCTGTTATCTATCTCTCGATATGTTCAACAGTGCCACACAGAGTTGTGATGGGCATGGATAGTAACGCGAGGAGCTGAACTTGACGCCTACTCTCCAGAGCAACGCCGGCTCAGCCTACCTTGTCACGCTGCTGGTTATGGCCATTACCCTGGCCCTCGGGACGGCCCTGGTGACCGGCGGCGTCACCGAGCTCGACATCTCCGGCCACTACCGGAATCGGGCGACCGCTTACTATGCCGCGGATTCGGGCATCGAACAGACGGTCGTCGATCTCCTTGCCGACTCGACCTGGATTGAGCAGGTCATCGAATCTGACCCTTGGGCGCTGGTCAACCCGTTCCCGTCGACGGTCACGTTCGACGGCATGACCTTGAACCTGCCGACCGACGGCAACGGCGACGTGATTCCGGGGTACGTAGATCTGGGAAGCTCGCAGGGTATCGGCTACGGTGCGTTCACCCGCGAGATCTGGATGCCGCCGACGCTGACCATGTCGGGCGCCGACTCGGTGCTCGCGTTTCGCACACGGTCGACCGGTAGCGGCGGCACCGGCGACCAGTCGACCCAGATCGTGCGCGCCGACATTAGGGCAAAGATGCGTGACCACGGCGTCTGGGACAATGCCATCTTCGCCGATACCGCTGCCGGGGGAGGCACCATCAACGGCCACGTTGCCATCCGCGGCTCGGTGCACATCGTCGGCGATGAATTATCTCCGCCGACGATCACACTGGGCGGCACCGGAGACATCCGCAACAACTACGGCGATGCGGTTTCGTGGTTCGGCGCCGCCGAGGCGGGCAAGCTACCGGCGCTGCCGACCGTGGATGTGAACGGCGTCAGCGTCGAGACGCTCAATGCCATTGTCCGCGCACGATACGCAGACGTCTCGCTCACCGGGACCGCCGATATTGGCGAGGCGAACGACGATGGCAACAACATCAAGGAGACCATCGACGCCGTGCACTCCGACGGCACGGTCGGGCCCGCATCGGACGTTCATTCGGACTACTGGGGAGCGTACGACACCGATGGCGTGGAGTTCCCGTTGCTGTCTGATCCCTACACCGACCCGGCGACGGGCACCCTGTGGGCGATCCACACGGACTTCCTGAACTCCAACTCGTTGACCATCACCGAGACCGAGATCTCGAAGAACATCGCCGCTTTCAGCCATTCCGACGGCAACGGTAATTCGGTCTCCTGGGACCCGTCCACACTGACGCTGGACATCGAAGGTATCATCAAGGTCGACGGCTCGCTGCGCTTTGGCCGGCCAGGCGGCGCGCCCTCGCTGCGAGGCGTGAACTATCAAGGTACCGGTACCTTCTACACGACCAACGATATTCACGTCGAAGGATTCATGGTCCCGGTCAACAACTACGTAGTCGACGGTAATCTCGGGCTGATCGCCGCCGCCGACGTCATCATGAACGAGGCCTCGCAAATCAGCGTCTTCGCCGCCGTCTACGGACAGGACCAGATCAGGGTCACCAAGCAAACGGCAATCGCAGGTGCCCTGGTCTCGACAGGGTTCGACTTCGGCACGGACGTGCCGGGTGTGTTCCACGTGCCGTCGTTGAGCACCAACCTGCCGCCGGGTATGCCTGGCGGAGGAAGGGTGACGTCGATCGACCGGATCGAGGTCGCCAACTGGTTCCAGGAGTCCGGCCAATGAGCACGGCGGAGCGTCGAATGATCTCGTCGCCCCTGCGAGGGTTGAGGACTTCCGCGGCCGACGAAGGTGGGTTGTCGCTGCTGGAGTTGACGATCTCCATGCTGCTCTTGCTCATGGTCTTGCTGTCGGTCGCCCAGCTGTTCTTGGCCGGCGCGGCAATCAACAAGGCCGCTGACGACATCACCCAGGTCACGACGCTGGCCAGCGAAAAGATCGAACAGCTGCGCCAGATTCCGTACAACAGCATCATTGCGGGCGGCTCGTTGCTTTCCGACGAGAGTGGGTTCTTCGACTCAGCGGACGTGGAGGACGACGGTGATGTCGACTACACGCGTCGATGGGCAATCACCGATCAGGGAGACTACTTCGAGCTCGATGTCCGAGTTGTCGCGCAGATTGGAGCGATGGGCACAATCAAGGAGACCACCCTGACCGCCATTTCGGCTCCACGATGAGCCCCTGATGATCGTTCACGCTGATGATGCGGGTACCGGCTTGCTGGAGCTGCTCATTGCCGCCACGATTCTCACTCTGGTGGTGGGCGGAGTGTTGTCGATGCTCACCGGTAGCCAGAACCTGTTCGAGTCTCAGCAAGCCGACATGGGCATGAGACAGGAGGCCCGCGTGGCGCTCGACAAGATTGTTCGCGAGACGCGCGTCGCCGGGTACGACATAGGTACTGTTGCCGAGATCTTCAGCTTGGCCACCCCGTCCGCGCTGCAGTTTGCTGCCGACGTCGACGACGGTGACAGTGATCCGCCTTGCGCGGCCGGGTTCGAGAACGCCGTTGGCGGCGGCGCCGAGCGTCTCGGCTACGCGGTCGTTGGCACGCAGATCCTACGCAGCGTCGACTGCTGGGACGGAAGTTCCTGGACGCCGGAGATTACCAGTCAAGTCCTGGTGGCGAGCGTCACGAGCGGTCAAACCGTCTTCCGCTATTTCGATGAAACGGGCGCCGAGCTAATTCCTGGTGTCGGTGGGCTCGTCGCCGCTGATCGCAGCCGGATTCGCTCGGTTTCCATCCAGCTCGACCTGATCGACGATGCGGTTACACAACTGGTCGGCGATACGCACACCAACTACGAGCTCACCGCACAGGTGAAGGTCCACAACGCCCAGTAGGGCGAGTCAGGAGGACGCTCATGCCACGATCTACAGACAATCGAAACCGCCGTCGCATTCGCAATTTTCTCGTCAGCCCGCGGGTGCAATATCGCTACGGACTGTAATTCTTTGGCGTCGCGGGCATTGCGGCGGTTCTGACGCAGCTCCTGCTGATCTATGCGTTCCAGCGGATCATGGGCCAGGCGATGCTCCATACCTCTATCGATCCTCTAGAGCTGGCCGCCGCAGTTGGACAGCCACTACGCAGCCTGGGGATCTGGATGGCCCTGCTGGTCCCGTTACTCGCTATGGTCTGCGGTGCTTTTGCGATCTGGCTGACGCACCGTTTCGTGGGTCCGCAGGTGGCGATTCAGCGCCATATCGAGCGCCTCAAGGCGGGCGACTATGCCCACACATGCAACCTGCGCACTCACGACGAGCTCAAGGGGGTTGCCGGGGCGTTGAATGAGCTGACGGAGGCGCTGCGCCACCAAGATGAGCGCCACGGAATCGCCGCATAGCCCTGTAGCGTGCAGGGCGCCCGGGACTATTCCACGGCGATGAGCGCGAGCCCGACACCGCTCGCGTCAACGCCCACCTCTACATCGAGCTCGACCACCGGGTCGCCGGCGACGTTCCACGCGGTCAGTTCGTAGGAGCCAAGCGGCACGTTCTCGATGCGAAACTCGCCGTCGTTGTTGGCGACCGCAGCGTATGGGTGCGAGACGACGAGAATCAGCGCCATCATTGCGGGGTGGATGTCACAGCGCACCGTATAGGGACCCGGGTCAACGAAGATGTACTCGACGCTCTCGTCCATCAGCAAGTTGGTATTCACGACCACCGCGTGGGTCTCGGCGTGTGCCACGCGGACGTGATGGTCGACATCCTCGCTGTTGCGGAAGCGAACTGGCTGACCCTGCCGCGTAATCGACAGCGGAGGATCGAACGTGTAGCCGAACTGATCGATAAGCGTTACCGCTATCGGTGGTCGGGTGTCGTCGGCGGATCTTGGTTGTAGCGCTACCAGTGCGGGGCCGATTTGTTCCGGCAGGGTTGCTACGAGTACCTCGGCTCCGGTCATCGTCGTTACGAGAGCCTCGCCTGCCGCCGGGTCTGGCGCCTGATCTCCCCGGGCACACGACGCGAAGGCTATGCAGCAGGCGATCAGCAGCCCATAGGGCTGCAATACGGAGCGCTCCGCGCCGGCTGTCATGCCGCCAGTCTATCGGGCGGCGAGCTCGGCTGGGCAACTTACCCTTGCGCCGGGGGCGCGGTCCAGCAGCGGGCAAGGGTTGATTGGTCCGGCAAAGTCGTGCACCTCGAAATGCAGGTGGGGGATGCCGCCGCTCGCGTTCCCGGTGTTGCCGACGGTGCCGATCTGCTGCCCGCTCAGTACGTATTGCCCGGATCGCACGGCGCGCGAGTCGAGGTGGGTGAAGACGAACTGGATCCTTTCATTGATGTCCAGGAGCACAACGGTGTGGCCACCCCGGCCACCGTTGCGCGAGGTGATCACGCGCGCGTCGACCGGAGCGCGTACGAGGGTGCCGCGTGGTGCGCCGATATCGATGCCAGCATGGCGCCGCGCGCCGCCATCCCGCGGCCCACCGAAGTGGCTGAGGATGGTGTTATCCCGGATTGCTGCGACCGGCAGGTGCCATTCTCGAGAATCAGCCCTTTCAATGGCCGCAATAGTCGGCGGGGGCTCGTAGCACTCCGGCATGAACAGAGTCTCGTGGCCCGTCGCAGTGGGATTCGAGGTCGCAGTCAGGGTCGCAATCGGAGTTGCAGTCGGGCGACGGTTTGGACGAAGTGCCGCGCTATGAGCGCAGCCGATCGTCAGCAGGGCGGCCAGTGCCAGACACGAGCGTTTCACGTGACTCTGCGTGCATGGGGAGGCGCGCGTGGCTGGCTCAACCAACCAGGATCGAGTCTAGAGAGGCGAGACTAGCCAGGGCAACACTTTTCGGTCAGCTGGGGCCAAATAGAGCCTGCGCGCGGCAGAGCGCATCTTGTTGGCGGTCTCGGACGCCCACGCAAGCGGGTCGGAATCGCCGCGAATCGGGGTGCCGCGTGCGGCCCTACTCGAACTTCAGCGCCCGTACCGGGTCGACGCGAGTAGCTCGCAGCGCCGGCACCAGGCTGGCGACGCTGGCCACCAGCAGGAGCACCAGCGACGTGGCCCCGAAGGCGAACAGATCGGTGCCGCTGACGCCGTACAGCAAGTTGGCTAATCGCCGGCCCATGAGCGCGGCCATGCCGGCGCCGATTCCAGAGCCGGTCCATGCGTCAACCCCAGGGGGAGCATTCGGGCGAGGGGAGCTAGTCTACCCGTTTGCTTGACCTACAGGATCGTTTACGACATCCGATGAGGTCGCTGAGCGGACCGATCGCTGGCGGAACGAGCTATCAGTGTGTGTGGGTGTGGGCCGGTATTCCTTCGGTGTGCGCCGCCGCCAGGTGCTCCCTTAGCGGGTCACGCCCGAAGTCGCGGGCGAAGTTGCGCCACACCGTGTGTACATGGTTCGCGTCGTTCTGGGTGTTGTCGTACTCGACCACGAAGCTGGGGCCGTGGATGCGATAGTAGTGTGGCTCACCGGCCTCGATTCCACCGGCCCAGCCGAAGCGCAGCTCGTCGAGGCCCTCGGCACGGATTTCCGCCAGCTCGCTTGCCGCCAACGACGGTTCCAGTCGCGCCGCGTAGAGCTCGAGCAGCGCCCACAATGCTTGCTGCTGGGACTCCGTGAGCTGCTGGTAGCGAATCCCCAAAGCCGCGGGTCGCAAGGCCACCTTGGTGTTGCTCGTCAGGATGTCGTCGGGAGCCGTGGGGGAGAACACTGCCGTCCTCCGCGCTGCGGGGTCGAGGTGCTGAAGGAAAAGTCGCGCCCGGTCCTCTTCCTGCGCGAACGGACGCAGCCCGGAGTGCAGCCCCTCGCCCACGTAGGCCGGGTTGCCGCCGAAGAACGCCGGCGTCGTGCCGACGACCCGGCCATCGAGCAGCGTGAAGTTCACCGATAGGTGATGCCCCTCGAAGCGCCAGCCCCAGCGGCCGAGGCTGCCCGGTGCTCCGAACACCGTGAGCAGGTACATGCCGGGGTCGCGAAAGTCGGATTGCTCGGAGCGTTCGTACAGGACCTCCTCGAGCCGGATGATGTCCCTCGCCTTCTGCACGCCGAGCTCCCCGAGACCGGATGTGACCAGCTTCCAGGTGATCTCGCGCTCCGTCTCAGTCATCTCGCGCAGCGGAAACCCATTGCGGGGAACCGGAGTGTAGGCCCAGTTGAAGCGCTCCTGGTCCTCGAAGCCGGTCAGCGCCCAGTGCCGCCGCTCGCCTTCCGATGAGCTCAGCAGCGCGCGGGCAGCATCGCGCATTCCGGGATCGGCAGGAAACGATTCCTGCGCTCGTCCGCTGCTCGCGGCGAGCGTCAGCGCGACGACGACGGCGACTACCAGGGCGGTTACAGCGGGTCGACGGTGGGTGCGTCGGGCCAACGCTAATGCTCGCATCTCGTGCTCCCTCGATTCAGAAGACCGGTAGCGGGGGCTCGTGCCGGCGAGATCGTATCGTAGCGCTGTGTCCCGTCTCCAGGGCTGGCGGGCAGTTTTACCTCATCGGGTCGCCGACGTGGATCAGTCGAGCATCGAGCGCGGCCACAATGGACGCCCTGTTGCCAGAGCGACGCTACTCGAGTGGCAACGCATTCACCGGGTCCATCCTCGCTGCTCTGAGCGCCGGGATCAGGCTGGCGATCGCGGTGGTGGCGAGCAGCACCACCGCGACAACGATCCCCGTCGTCGGATCGACCGTCCCCAGGTTCTGCAGCACCGCGTTGAGCACGCGAACCAGCATGAAGATGAACGGGGCGCCGATGGCCACGCCTATGAGGCCCAGCGTGAATCCTTGGCGCGTGATCATGCGGACCATGTGGTGCCGGCGGTTCCAATCAGCGCTTCATCGCCAGCGTCAGCCCATCGCCGAGCGGCAGCATACTCAGATGGACGCGCTCATCGTCGCGCAGCTTGGCGTTCAGCGCTCGGATGGAAACCACCGCTTCGTCGGTATCGGTGGTGTCGATCACCGTGCCGCTCCAAAGAACGTTGTCGATGGCGATCAGGCCGCCCCGCCGCACGAGCACGAGCGCGCGCTCATAGTATGCGTCGTACTCGTTCTTGTCGGCGTCGATGAACGCCAGGTCGAACGACTCTGTCTGACCGTCTTCGATCAGTCGATCCAGCGTCTCGACAGCCGGGCCGATGCGCAGGTCGATCTTGTCGGCGACGCCGGCCTGTCGCCAGTAGCGCCGGGCGACGGCGGTGTATTCCTCGCTGACGTCGCAGGCGATAATGCGCCCCTCCGGCGGCAAGGCCAGCGCCACCACTAGGGCGCTGTAGCCGGTGAACACACCGATCTCGAGCGTCCGGCGAGCGCCCATCAGGTGCGCCAACAGGGCCATGAACTGACCCTGCTCGGGCGAGATCTGCATTACCGCCAGCGGGTGCGATGCGGTCTCCTCACGAAGCTGTCGAAGGAGATCGTCCTCTCGCAGCGAGGCTCCGAGAAGGTAATCGTAAAGCTCGTCGGTCAGGGTAATGCTGCGATTCGACACCGTCTCATGCCTCCATGGCAGTTGTTTCCATACACCACAGTACGTGGTTGCGCTTGTGGCCGACGGGATGATCAACTGAGCGTCCGGACTATACTCACCGCTTCCATGAGGGCGAGGGGGTCCGTGAACGAACTCCGGAGAGCTCGTCGGCGGCAAGGAGGTCACCAGTGGCGAAATCGGGCCGACTGCAGTTCAGGACCTGCTTCTGTGTCGCGCTCGCGCTGCTCATGCTGGCGGCGGGCCAGTTGAGCGCCGCCGAGGTGCAAGACCAGGATGGCGCCAACAGCGGAACGGAGGACGTCGTCGATTCGGAGGAGTATCGGGCCGGCGTCAGCGCGTTCAAAACTCGTGACTACGAGGCGGCGCTGGCGAAGTGGCAGGAGCTGTTGGCGGCAGATCCGGTCCCCAATGTGGTGCTGCTGCGGGTAGCCGAGGCCCACCGAGCATTGGGCAACAGCGCCGCGGAGGAGGTGGCGCTCAAGCGGGTCCTGAAGGCCGATCCCGACTCCAGGACCGCCAGCTTCATGCTGGCACAGAGCTACCTCCGGGCGGATCGCCAAGACGACGCCGAAGCGCTGTTCGAAAAGCTTCTTGCAGACGAGCCCGACAACGCCTTGCTGCATGTGGGGATTGGCGATACCTACATGAAGGAACGACGGCACGAGTCGGCACTGGCGTCCTACCGTCGAGCGCTGGCGATCGATCCGAATCTCGCTGTGGCGCAAAAGCAGGTCGGCTTCGCGCATGTCCAGGGCCGCGATCTTGCCGGTGCCGTCGCCGCGTTCGAGAGGTTCCTGGAGATGGAGCCGACCGACACCGACGATGCAGAGATCGTCCGGCGGCTTCTGGACGCGATCGAGGCGCAATTAGCGGCGCAACAGTGACGCGGCAGGCGAGCATGAATACGGGTGGCGAGCCGTTCGAGGTGCTGCCCGAGTTCCAGCGTTTCAGCCAGCGTGACGACGTCTTCTGCCGCTCGTTCTGGGATCCGACGGTGCGCTCCGAGCGTAGCGAGCTGTTCTACGAGACGTATCGGAAGCCGCTGGCCAACTGGCGCAGCGTCGACGGGTTCACGCAGCGTGACTACGCGCTCCGCAACGCCTCGTGGCATGTCACCGACGTCTTCGCGGAGCTCAAGGAAGACGAGGACCGCCGCGAGGGTTATCTCGACGAGCTGACGGTGCTTCGCGATGCGGCGGCCGAAAAGGTGCCGTTCGATTCGCCGGCGGCGGCCAGCGTCGAGATCAAGCGCGTCGGCAAGCTGTTCGGGGCCGATCTGATCGGTGTCACCGCCTACGACGACCGCTGGGTATACACCAACAAGTACAGTCGCCGGTTGGAGAACGAGAAGCCGAACGAAATGCCGGAGGGGCTGAAGAACGTGATCGTCGTTGCCAAGCAGATGGACCACGGGCTGATCGACACGGTTCCGTCGGCGCTGAGCGGCACGGCCACCGGCTGGGGCTACTCGGAGGACACGCTGACGCTGCTGGCGCTCAGTCAGTACATCCGCAATCTCGGCTACCAGGCGGTGCCCAACCTCAACGACACGTCGCTGTCGATCCCGCTGGCGATCCAGGCGGGTCTGGGCGAGTACGGACGCCACGGCATGGTGATTACCAAGGAGTTCGGCCCACGAGTCCGGTTCGGCAAGATCTTTACCGATCTGCCGTTGGCCAACGATACGCCGGTGAGCTTCGGTGTGAAGGAATTTTGCAACGCCTGTCGGCGGTGCTCCGATGCCTGCCCGGTGCAGGCGATTCCCGACGGCGTGCCGAGCGCGCGCGTTTACAATCGCTCCAACATTGTCGGGGTGCGCAAATGGACGGTCGACGCCGAGAAGTGCTTCGGATTCTGGACCAAGCAGAACAGCGACTGCTCGATTTGCATCCGCGTCTGCCCTTACAACAAGCGCTGGTCGCCCCGCGTCTTCAGCATCTGGCGTCGCCTGGCAGGCACGCCCCTGCGTCGTGTGCTGCTGAGGCTCGACACCTGGCTCGGGTTCGGCGCCCGGAAATCGGCCAGCCAATGGTGGCGCACCGGGGGAGAGAGAGCATGATGTTCGGCAGCGCCTTCTCGATCGTCAGCTCAGGAGGTATGAAGTGTCGGATCAGTGGATGCTCAGGGGCGTGGAATACAACAATTGCAACTGTGACTGGGGATGCCCCTGTCAGTTCGGGGCGCCCACGACGCACGGTAATTGCGAGGCGGTGCTGAGCGGCCACATCGAGGAAGGGCACTTCAACGACACGCGACTGGACGGTCTCAACTGGGCGATGGTGCTGTGGTGGCCGGGTGAGATCGCCGACGGCAACGGTCGGCAGCAGGCGATCATCGACGAGCGTGCCACTTCGGAGCAGCACGAGGCGCTGCGCAAGATCCTGCACGGGGAGTCCACCGCGCCCGGCGCCACCCACTTCTTCGTCTACAACAGCACCATGGCGGAAGTGTTGGAGACGCTGTCGGCGCCGATCGAGCTTTCCATCGATGTCGAGGCGCGCCGCGCCACTGCTCGCATCCCGGGCCTGGTGGAGTCGGAGGGCGTACCGATTATCAACAGGTTCTCAGGGGAGGAGTCGCGCTCGCGTATCCACCTGCCGAACGGCTTCGAGTACACCTATGCCGAGATGGGCAGCGGCCGCTCCAAGACGACCGGCGCCATCACCCTCGACTTCGACGGCTCGTATGCGCAGTTCAACGTCCTGCACATGAACCAGGACGGGGTGATTCGCTGAACCGGCGCGACCGCATCGCGGTACTGGCGTCGATGGCGGGAGTCACCCTGGTGGCCTGGGTGCACCTGATCGTCACCGCCTCGAAGATGCAGCCCGCCGGTGGCGCGAGCATGGACGACATGGTCGCGCTGCGCGCCTGGGGACCGGCCGACTTCGGCCTCGTGTTCCTGATGTGGGCCGTGATGATGGTCGGCATGATGGTCCCGACGGCTGCGCCCATGGTGCTGATCTACGCGTCGGTGGTGCGCAAGGCGGCGCGTCAGGACAGCATTCTGGCGCCGACGGCTGCCTTCGTGTCGGGATACGTGCTGATCTGGTGCGCGTTCAGCCTGGCGGTGACGCTTCTTCAGTGGCGGCTGAACCGCGCAGCATTGCTGGCGCCGATGATGGTGCTCTCCAACATCAACCTGGGCGCCGGGCTGCTGATCATCGCCGGGCTCTACCAGATGACGCCGCTGAAAGAGGCGTGCCTCAGGCATTGTCGATCCCCGGCGCACTTCATTGCCGAGCACTGGCGTCCCGGCACTGGCGGTGCCGTTCGCATGGGCTTCGAGCACGGCATCTTCTGTCTGGGTTGCTGCTGGCTGCTGATGCTGCTGTTGTTCGTCGGCGGCGTGATGAACGTGCTGTGGATCGCTGTGATCACGGCGTTTGTGTTGTTCGAGAAGCTCGGGGCGCGCGGCGCGGGCGGTGGCCGGCTGGCCGGCGTCGCCATGATTGCCGTGGGCGTGTTGGTGCTGTTGCGGAGCGGCGGCGGGAGCTGAGGGGCTCCGCCACACTCCCACCACGGCCTGCTAGCCGAGGCAGCGATCAAGCTCATCGAGAGCGCGCTCGATGTCTTCGGTGGTGTTGTACAGGTGTGGCGAGAAGCGAATAAAATCGTTGCGTCCCGAGACCACCACGCCGCTGGCGTTCAGGCTTGTGGCGATCTTCACTGGGTCGGCACCAGGAATGCGCATGGAGACGATCGAGGTGCGCTCCTTGCTGGCTCGGGGCGAGAGGATCTCCGCGCCGCGCGTCTCCAGCCCGTCGATCAGCTGCGTGGCCAGGCCGAGGTTGTGCGCCGCAATCTGGTCGATGCCGACGTCCATGAGCGTGTCCATGGATCGCGCCAGACCGATGGCGTTGCCGTAGCCCAGCGTTCCGTACTCGAATCGCCGCGCTGTTTCGGGCAGCTCCATGCGCACCGGTGCCAGATCCCAGAGTCGCTGGTGGCTGCGAAAGCCGACCAGCCCAGGGTCGAACCGCGTGTGCAGGTGCGGCGCCAGCACCATCACGGCGGCGCCAAACGGACCGCATAGCCACTTGTAGCCGGCCGTTATCAGCACGTCGATCTCACTCTCCCGAACGTCGATCGGGATGGCGCCGGCCGACTGGGTTCCGTCGACCACCAACAGCGCGTCGTGGGCGTGGGCACCGTCGGCCAGTTGCTTCAGGTCGAATCGCTGGCCGCTACCGAACTCGACGTGTGAGATGCAGACGACGGCGGTGCGCTCGTCGATCTGATCCAGCAGCTGATCGGGATCTACTCGCATGTCGCGGCTCGGTGCCAGCCGGATCTCACATCCGGTGCGGCGAGCGACGCGTACCCACGGATAGAGCGTGCTCGGGAATCCGACGTCGGTGCCCACGACGTTGGTGTTGGCGGCCGGTGCCATCGCCCAGGCGAGGGAGCCCAGGAGCTCGCTGAAGCTGGCCGCCACGGCGATGTCGTCGGTGGTGGCGCCGAACAGCCGCGCGGCGGACTCGTGCAAGCCGTCGAAGACGGTTTCCTCGGGATTTTCGCCGAAGTTGACCGTGCCGTTGCGGGCTACATCCCGCTGCCACTCGATGATCGCCTCTTCGGCTGCGCGCGGCATCAACGCCACCGAGGCGGCGTTCAGGTAGGTGCGACCGTCGACGCGGCGAAACTGGTCAGTGCCTGACAGATCGTTCATCAGCTCGGAGGAGGTTCATGGCGAGGAATAAGGCTGAGGCGGTGGGGAGGACGATGCGGCGTTGTCTCATGGCGCTGTGTTCATCAGCTGACCCGGTGCAACGCGCTCGCTTGAAGGCTAGTCTGTCGCTTGTCGAGTGGCCAACGTGCGGAGCGTATCCAAATGCCTCAGGAGTTGTGATGACATCGACGTCTTCGTCCAGCCGATGCTACTACCCCGCAGTTGTCATGCCTGCCGCCTTGCTTGCGGCGGCGCTCATCGTCGTGGCACCGCCCACTGCCGCGGCGCAGATGGATGCGCCTGCGGCCTTGCAGCCGCTGCATTTCCGCCACATCGGTCCTGTCGGCAACCGTATCGCCGCGGTTGCGGGTGTCGAGGGCGACGCGCACGTCTACTATGTCGGCGCAGCATCGGGCGGCATATGGAAGACCGAGGACGGCGGTCTCAGCTGGCGACCGGTGTTCGACGACCACCCGGTGCACGCGATCGGATCGTTGGCGGTCGCCGCGAGCGACCCGCAGATCGTTTGGGCAGGTACCGGCGAGCCGCACATTCGATCCAACGTGTCGATCGGTAACGGCGTGTGGAAGTCGACCGACGGCGGCGACAGCTGGGAGCACATGGGGTTGGAGGCAACGGGTCGGATCTCCGACGTGCTGATCCATCCGCGTGATCCGGACGTAGTCTACGTGGCGGCGCTGGGGCACGGGCACAGCCCGCAACCGGAGCGCGGCATCTTCCGCACCACCGACGGCGGCACCACCTGGGAGCACGTGTTGTTCGTCGACGAGAACACCGGTGCGTCGGATCTGGAGATGGATCCCAACAATCCGCGCATTCTGTTCGCCGGCATGTGGCAGGTATCGATCAATACCTGGGGCCGCGAGAGCGGCGGCCCCGGCAGCGGCATCTTCGTGAGCCGCGACGCCGGTGATACCTGGACCAAGCTGGAGGGACACGGGCTGCCGACCCGGCCGGTGGGCAAGGTCGACATCTGCATGACAGCCGCTGATAGCCGTCGTGTCTACGCCCTAATCGAAACCGGCGACGGGGTTCCGTGGCACGGCGAGGAGACCGACAGCGGCGAGCTCTGGCGCTCCGAGGACGGTGGACGTGACTGGGAGCTGGTCAACCACAGCCGTGACCTGGCAGGACGCAGCGCCTACTACACCGTTTGCCATGTCTCGCCGCAGGATGCCGACGAGACCTATTTCCTGGCGGCGCCGTTCCTTTACTCGCTCGACGGCGGTCGCAGCTACGTTGCGGCCGGATCCGATGACGCAGCAATGGCGCGTCCAGGCGGCGACAACCACGACATGTGGATCGATCCCGGCAACGCCGACCGCATGATCGTCGGCAACGATCCGGGGGTGGCGATCTCCACCAACCGCGGTCGTAGCTGGATGCGTATCCAGCTGCCGATCGCCCAGATGTACCACGTGACAGTCGACAACAACGTGCCCTACTACGTGTACGGCAACCGCCAGGACGGGCCGTCGTACCGCGGCCCGAGCAACAGTCGCACCGGCGGGTTCGGAGGCGGCTCCATCCCGCGGGGCATGTGGCACAGCGTCGGTGGCGGCGAGAGCGGGTTTGCCACCCCCGATCCGGAGGACCCCGACCTCATCTGGTCGAGCGCTTCCGGGGCCGGGGCCCGGGGCGGCATCGTGGTGCGCTACCGCGATAGCACCCGCCAGTTCCGGCAGGTGGAAGTGTGGCCCGAGAGCACTGGTGGGTGGCCGGCCGAGGGAGTGAGGTATCGCTTCCAGTGGACGTTCCCGTTGCTGATATCGCCGCACGACAGCGACACCGTGTACGTGACCAGCCAGCACGTTCACCGCACCACCAACGCTGGCCAGAGCTGGGATGTGATCAGCCCGGACCTCAGCACCAACGACAAGTCCAAGCAGGGGATCTCCGGCGGGCTCACACCCGACAACATCGGGGTGGAGTACTGCTGTGTAATCTACGCGTTCGACGAGTCGCCGGCGCAGCAGGGCGTGCTCTGGGCCGGCACCAACGACGGGCTGGTGCAGGTCAGCCGCGACGGCGGCGCATCGTGGGACAACGTCACCGCCAACATCCCCGGTCTGCCGCTGGAGGGTGTGGTACGGGCGGTCGAGGCGTCGAAGTGGGACGCCGGCAAGGCCTACGTGGCGATCGAGCATCACCAGGTAGGCGATTTCGCTCCCTACGTGTATCGAACCGATGACTTCGGTGGCAGCTGGGACAAGATCACCGACGGGCTCGCGCCGGGCGTTCTGAGTTACGCGCGCCACATCGAAGAGGACCCGGTGCGGCCGGGCCTGCTGTACCTCGGCACCGAGAACGCCCTGTACGTCAGCTTCGACGACGGCGACAGCTGGCAGTCGATGATGACCGACCTGCCGGCCTCGCCGATGTACGGCATCGTCGTCCAGGAGCACTTCAACGACCTGGTGATCGGCACATACGGACGCGGATTCTGGATCATGGACGACCTGTCGGCCTTGCAGCAGCTCACCCCGGCGATGGTCGCTGCCGTACAGGCTGGAGTCGCGGGCGGGCCCGCGGCGCACCTGTTCGAGCCGCGGCGGGCGTACCGTTTCCACAACATCACCTCGCCGGCCAGCAGCGCTGGCGATCCCAGTGCTGGTGAGAATCCGCCGCGCGGGGCGTCGATCAACTACTGGCTCGGAGAGGAGCCGGAAGGACCGGTGACGGTTCGCATCAGCAATGCCGCAGGAGAGACCGTGCGCCAGCTGAGCGGCACCAAGACGGCGGGCATCAACCGTATTTGGTGGGATCTTCGTGGCGAGTCGGCCACACCGTTGCGCCTGCGCACCAGACCCATTACCGCCGAGTGGTTTGATCTGGGCGCGGATCGCGTGCGTGAGGTGAACAGCCGCCCCGGCATGCTGAAGCCACCCGGAACCTACACCGTAACGCTCGAAGCCGCGGGGCAGACGTCCGAGCACACGCTCGAGGTGCTGAAGGATCCGAATTCCGAGGGCACCAACGCCGACGTCGCGTTGCAGACCGAGATGCTGGTGCAGCTGCGCGGTGATCTCGAGACTACCGTGGCGATGATCAACCGCATCGAATGGATCCGCCGCCAGCTCTACGATCTGCAGGCGGTGATGGCCGACACACCGGATTCCGAGCGTCTGATCGAGGCGGCCGGCGAGCTCGACGGTACGCTGTTGACGGTAGAGGAGGATCTCTACCAGACGCGGCTCAGTTACACCGGGCAGGATCGGGTGCGCTGGCCAACGCGCCTGTTCGGTCACCTGCAGTATCTGGAGGGTGCGGTTGCTACCGTCGATTTCCCGCCGACCGACCAAGCCCGTGAGGTGCAACAGGTGCTCGAGCAGCGCATGAATGAACTGTCCGAAGAGCTCGCCGGAGTCGTCGACGAGGACGTCGAGGCGTTCAACCGTCTGTTGCGCGAGCTCGGCCTCGGCCCGCTGGTCACCGGGGTTGAGTAGACCCATCACGGCGGCGCTTGCGCTGGGGCTGGTGCTGTCGATTGCGCCGACGGCGAGCGGCGGCCAGCGAGCTTCGTCACTTTCCTCGGGCGAGAGCGAGCGAGCGGCGTGGTCGCGGTTCCGTGGCCCCAACGGCTCCGGCGTTGCCGAGACCTCGGCCCTGCCCATGCGCTTCGACGGTGACAGGCAACTCGTGTGGAAGACGACCTTGCCGCCGGGGCACTCGTCGCCGGTGCTGTCAACGGATCGCATCTTCGTGACCGCGTTCGAGCACGAGCAACTTTCGACGCTCGCCGTCGATCGAGCCACCGGCGGAATACTGTGGCGACGCCAGGCACCGAGAGCGCGAACCGAGAAGCTCGATGCACGTAACAACCCGGCGGCCCCCAGCCCGGCGACTGACGGCGAGCGCGTGGTGGTGTTCTTCGCGGAGTACGGCTTGCTGGCCTACGACGTTGACGGCAACGAGCTCTGGAGGCTGCCGCTCGGCCCCTTTGACAACCTCTACGGCATGGGCGCGTCGCCGATCATTCACCAGGGCAAGGTCTTGCTGGTCTGCGATCAGCGAACCGGCTCGTACCTGCTGTCGGTTGACGCGGCGACCGGTCGCGAGCTTTGGCGCGTCGATCGACCCGAGGCCGCCAGCTCCCATGCCACTCCGATAATCTGGACGTCGCCCGAGGGTGAGGCGCAGCTCGTGGTTGTCGGGTCGTTCCTGCTCAGTGGTTACTCGGTGCAGACCGGAGAGCGACGCTGGTGGGTGCGCGGCATGATCCACGAGATGAAGTCGGTACCGGTCGTCGGCGACGGCGTGGTCTACGTCAACGGCTACGGCTCACCGCTCAACGACCCCGGCAACACCATGGACGTCGGGTCGTTCGACGAGGCGCTGGCACTCAGCGACGCCAACGCCGACGGGTTGTTGACCCCGGAGGAGTTGCCAGAGGGGCGGGCGAAGCGGCGTTTCAGGGTCAGTGACCTCGATGGCGGCGGCACGCTGGATCAACGCGACTGGGACTACTTCCGCAACTCGATGGCGATGACCAACGGCATGTTCGCCATACGCCTCGGTGGCAGCGGCGACATGACCGCGGAGAGCTTTCTGTGGATCTACAGTCGGGCGGTGCCGCAGCTACCATCGCCGCTGCTGTACGAGGGGCTGCTCTACATGATCAACGACGGCGGCATCGTGACGATCCTCGATCCTGCCAGCGGCGAGCGACTCGACCAGGGGCGCATTCCGGGCGCGGTCGACAAGTTCTACGCCTCGCCGGTGGCCGGAGACGGCAAGATCTACATGCTCAGCGAGCTCGGTAAGGTGGCGGTGCTGAAGCCGGGCCCCGAGCTCGATGTGTTGGCGGTCAACGACCTCGACGACCTGGCGTACGGCACGCCGGCGATCGCGGACGGACGCATCTATGTGCGCACTCGTGAGACCCTCTACGCGTTCGGGTCCTAGCAGTCGGTGGAGGAAGTGTGGCGGATCTGCTAACGGCGACCGCCCGGCAAACGGAGTTACGTGATGAAGGTGGAGATTTTCGAGCTCGAGAGGGTTCAGTCGCTCTGGGAGAACCTCGTCGAGATCAATCTCACCGAGAGTGGCGTGCACCCGTATACCCTCGAGGAGCTGCTCACCGCGGATGAGATTGCCGAGGTCACGCGGGTTCGTCTGGGCTACGGCCAGACCAACGGCTCGATCCCGCTGCGCGAGCGCATCAGTGGCCTTTACATCGACGCCGACGCCGACAACGTGTTGGTGACCACGGGCTCGGCGGAGGCCAACTTCGTGGCCGCCTGGAACCTGCTCGAGACCGGCGACGAGCTCGCGCTGATGGTGCCCAACTACCTGCAGATTCGCGGCATAGGGCGTGCGTTCGGCGTCGACGTGAACCCGTTCCACCTGCGCGAGGAGCTCGCCTGGGGGCCCGATCTCGATGAGCTGCGAGCGGTGATCTCGCCACGCACCAAGATGATCGCGCTGTGCAATCCGAACAACCCCACCGGCGCGGTGCTCAGCGCCGACGACATGCAGGTGATCGTCGACCTTGCCGCCGACGTCAACGCCTGGGTTTACGTCGACGAGGTCTATCGTGGCGCCGAGCTCGCGGACAGCGATACGCCGACGTTCTGGGGAACCTACGACAAGGTCGTGGTCAACGGTGGGCTTTCGAAGGCCTACGCGCTTCCCGGCCTGCGTATCGGCTGGCTAGTGGGACCGCATCAGATGATCGCCGATTCCTGGGCGCGGCACGACTACACCACCATCGCCGCTGCCGTGATGAGCGATCAGATCGCCCAGATGGCGCTGACCTCGCCGCGTCGCGAGCAGATCTTCGAGCGCAACCGGAGCTTGCTGCGCCACAACCTGGTGATTGTCCAGGACTGGGTCGCCGCACACCGGGGCCGGCTCCACTTCATCCCACCGCGGTCGGGCGGCATGGCGTTCGTGCGCTACGACTTCGACATCAACTCGACTGAGCTGACAACCCGCCTGCGCGACGAGGAGGGGCTGCTGGTGGTCGCCGGCGACTGTTTCGGTATGGATCAGTACCTGCGAATCGGTATCGGCGGTGAGTCCGAGCAGCTGATTATCGGGCTCGGTCGCATCGACGACATGATTGCCCGGCTAGCGCCCGCCGGCTAGAACCGGCTACGGCGTCGTGCGTCTTATCGGTCGGGACGTGCCTTCGTCTGACGACGCGCCGCCGCCCTGCTGCGAGCCTCGAGCAGCAGCGGGTCGGAGGTGCTGTCGTAGATGTTGCCGACGTAGTGCAGGCCCTTGCTGTTCCCACCGCTCCGGCGCCGGGCGCCGCGGAAGTTGTCCTCGGGCACCGACTCCTGGATCATCAGCGAGCCCTTGGCAGACGTCGCACCGTCGAGGGAGAAGATGGTCATCAGGTAGGAGTCGGCGCCGAGACCGTGCTCGCACAGCTCGAAGGCGGTGTCGAACGACTGTCCGGCGCAGACCGTGAAGATCTCACCGTCGGTAATACCTTCGATCAGGATGTCGAAGTCGGCATGCCTGGTCCAGGCGACCTGCCAGCGCATGAAGCCGAACCCGATGGGCTGATAGGAGAACACGTCGCCGTCGCGGATCTGCCTGCGGATCCCACTTTGGGCCCCGGCCGAGGCCGCGCTGACAACAACACCCAGCACCGAGATCGCCAGTAGTAGCTTTCGCATCGGGGGCTTCTCCGTTTCAACGGAGGCGCGAAAGCGGCGTGTCGATGCCGTGCACGACTCCGGGGAGCGATGAGTCGGCGGGTCGACAGGGGACTCCTCTCATCGTAGCGCGCCGAGGGTGGTGGTTGCACGGACGCCGCCGGTCTGCGAGCTTCCGACCATGACTACGCCCTGGTGGACACGTGACGGACTCGAAGTTCGCGATGGTCGCATGTCGATCGCGGGTCAAGATGTGGAGGCGCTGGCACGTGCCCACGGCACGCCACTGTACGTGTACGACATCTCCCGCATGGAGGCCAACCTGCGCCGGCTGCAGCGTGCGCTCGACGACGCCGGCGTGCGTCATCATCTACTCTACGCGCTCAAGTGCAATCGTCATCCGGACATCGTTGCCAGAATGCACGGCACCGGCGTGGGCGTCGATGTCTGCTCGCCGAACGAGATGGACATGGCGTTGGCGGCCGGCTGGACGGCGGGAGAGATCTCGTACACCGGCACGAACCTCAGCTCGTGCGACCTGGAACGCATTCTTGCCCATCCGTTGGTCTTGAACCTCGACTCGCTGAGCGCCATCCGGCACGTAGGCGCGCGGGCCGCCGGCAGGACGATCGGCCTGCGGCTCAACCCGGGAGTGGGAGCCTACTCGACGCGCACGACCGCAGCGGGCAGCTGGCCATCCAAATTCGGCATCTACCCCGGAGCAGGTGGACGAGGCGCTGGCGATTGCTGCCAACCACCAGATGAAGGTGGGAGGGCTGCATTTTCACATCGGCTCGGGTTGGCTCCAGGACATGCTCGGCGATTTCCGACAGGCGGTTCAGGTGGTCAGTGACGTCGCTGCTCGGCTCACGGACCTCGAGTACATCAACGTCGGCGGCGGTATCGGCGTTCCGCTGCTGGCGTCCTCAGTTCGCGTCGATCTCGATGTGTACGCAGCCCTGATCGCGGCGAGCTTTGGGCCACTCGGCGTGACCGTGATGTGCGAACCAGGCGACTTCCTGGCGCGCGATGCGGGCGTGTTCCTGGTAGAGGTGGTGGGGGTGGACGAGCGCCGGGGCACGAAGTTCGTCGGTGTCGACGGGGGATACAACGCCTGTGGCATTCCCTATCTGTATCGCGAGCCCCAGGAGATCGTGGTTTGCCGAGCCGCCGATGTTGCCGCAACCGAGACCTACACGGTCGCCGGCCACATCAACGAGGCGCGTGACGTGTTCGCTGACGATTTGCGACTGCCGGAAGTTCACCAGGGTGACATCCTGGCGCTGCTGAACGTCGGCGGCTACGGGGCCGAGCTCGCCACTACCCATTGTGGCCGCCCGCACGCCGAGCGGCTCGTACTCTGACCGCAGCGAGTCATTGTGCTCGCTGCAGCGCCGGCCTGGGCTCGCCAACAGAAGGAAGGAGGCTGCCTTGCCGAGATCGTTCATCACCACGCAGCGAGGCCGGACGAGCGCGCCGTCGCGATGGGTCGGATTGGTCTGCACGGCGGCGATGCTGCTGGCCGCGGCGTCAGATTGCCTGTTTGCCCGGCATCCCGGTGGTACGTGGGCGGATCCTCTTAGGCGATAGCCTAGTGGCGCCGGGGTACAGACACCGTGAGCAGCCATCGCGCTTGATGACGCTGCGGACGGTGTCGAGCGTGTACCAGAGCCGACCACAGGCGTCGCAGATCGACCAGCGGTAGACGCGGCCCGGGTGCTGCTTCTGCTTGTAAACGATCCGGTCGTCGGCCAGGCGCATTATCGCCGCTGCCCTCGGATCTCTCGTAAGCTGCCACTTGTCCACGAGGAGGCTCCTATGCGCGGTGTGATCTTCGGCGACCTTCTCGATCCACCCAGATGAACTCGCTGATGCTGAGATCGACCCCGGGCGCGTACACCAACGTCCCCGTCTCGGCGAAGGCAGCTTGCATGGTGCCGGCGTCGCCGAGAACGTCGTCGTAGATTACCACCGGGACGCCGGTCACCGCTTAGTTACATACCACTAGTGGGGCCGCCAGAAGGTTGCCGTCCATCCCGTAGACCAGATGACGGAGGGTCTATGGGCTCGCATCCGATCAACCTAGCTGTTCGATTCCTGCTCGAATTGTCGGTGCGCGCCGCGCGCTTCAAGTGCCCACCAGGATCCTGAAGGCGGTCAGGCGGGAACGCGTTGACGACGCGCAACGAGCCCAGCGACGCCCTGCCCGAAAGTCGTCGGTGGGGATGTCGGCGCTTGTCGCCCTCTGGGCATTCGTCGTCGAACGCCGTGACGTCCGTGCCCGGTTCACTCTGGTCGGTATACACCTTGACCGAACCGTACTCTGTATCGGTTACGGTGAGGGTGAACCTTATGTTGGTCAGGCCACCGAAGAAGAACCAAAACTTGCCGTTGTTCTGGCGGCCGTCAATGGCCTTGGCGACCATTTCTTGAGTGATCCGTTCGGAGAATCCGCGCCATTCTCTTTTCCCACGATGCAACGCGAGTTCGGATTCTGACACCGTCGACCGTGGGTGTCAGATGCCCACCAGGTTCGGTCGAAGCTTGTGATAGCCGCGTTCGCTGGCCCACAGATCCAGTGGCAGGGCAGCAATCTCGTCGACGTCCGCCACGGCGCGCGGGTCGGCCGCCAGGCTGACGACGTGCAGGTAGCGATTGCAGCTCAGGCAGGCGCGAACCTGAAGCTGCGGCAGCTTGTCGGTGCCGTACCACGCCAGCTGGGTGTCGTCCGTCTGACCACAAGCCGCGCATCGGGCGCGCGGGAACTCCCACTCCGCCAGGCAAAGGGAACAGATCAGGCTCAACGCCGTGCCGTCGCCGTGAGTCCGCGAGCAGCAAACCTGGGGCGCATGGCCGCAGCGGGGACAGTGATCGACCGAGTCGCCAGTGGCGGCACTCGCGCTGCTGTTGCCCGTGCCGGCAGCGGCCGCCGGGCCCAACAACACCCGGGCGAAGAAGCTCCGCGGTGATTCCGTGTCCTCGGTTTGGCGATAGGCCTCGAGGGCGATCTCGCCCGCCGCGGCGTCGAAGCATCGGGCGGCAGCCTTCAATGGATCAGGGGCGATCCTGATGACCAGGTTCACGAGGCCGGCGCGAGAGTCGAGTGGTGTCGCCGTCGAGACTCCTGCCTGGAACGCTGCAATCTCGGCGTAGAATTCCAGCGCCTGACGCGTCGCCGGGTGGCTTTCGGCGAGCACCCGGGCGCGTGCCTCACGGCGGGCACAAAGGTCGGCGAAGTCTTGCTGGCCTGGCAGCGGCGCGGTCAGCGGCCGGAGATCTTGGAGTACCACTTGGCGTGGTGCGACGCGGCCCAGTCGGCGCTCACCCAGCCTCGGGTCATGGCACGGAGGGAACCCGGGATCGCCGCCACGGCCATGTAGATGTGAACGATGATGCCGCCAATGGCGACCACCGCTGCGAGCGGGTGCACGAGCAAGGCGGCAAAGGTGAGACCACGCGGCGCCGTGCTCGGAAACCACATCACCAGCCCGCTGGCCAGCAGTGCCACTGCGGCCATCGATTGAGCCCAGAACAGCATCTTCTGCCCGGCGTTGAAGCGCCCGGACTCCGGCAGCCCGTCGGCGTCGTTGGCAATGTAACGATGCGCCTGGCGCAGCCAGCTGCGGTCGTCAACGTCGACGCGCATCTGGCGTGCCCAGCTGACGAACATCAGGCCGAGGATGGCTGCGAAGAAGATGCCGCCCCAGGGGTGTCCCCAGCGCGTCGCGTCGCCGCCGCCGAATATCGTCGACAGCCAGAGCAGCTTGTGGCTCCAGAGCGAGAGGCCGGTCGCTGCGACATAGACGAAGCCGATGGCGACCAGCCAGTGAACGGCTCGTTCGCGGAACGAAAAGCGCTCCAGGCGCTCGTCGGTGGGCGCGGTGTTCACGCCTCACCTCCGTGCTCTTGGCCGAGGGGGCCGACGCGAAGGTAGTGCAGCAGTACCCCCAAGATACCGCCGAAGAAGACCAGATTGCCCAGCCACTTCACCGGGC
The DNA here is from genome assembly GCA_963666055.2 of Acidobacteriota bacterium. Lineage (GTDB taxonomy): Bacteria > Acidobacteriota > UBA890 > UBA890 > WLXD01 > DASCOT01. The sequence continues at coordinate 75,802 of CAXWPH010000003.1, forward strand.
CCTTCCAGAGCTTCACCGTCCAGTGCACGGTGGGATTGGCGGGAAGGCCGTAGATCTGCGGTTGCGAGGCGTCCTTGAGCACGTACAGCACATTGGTCCCGCCGACCCCCAGGGGGTTGTACACGCCGGCGTTCTGATGTCCCGCGTTGCGCAGATCCTCGGTACGGGTCTCGGCTAGCTGGAGAAGATCGTCCCGAGTACCGAACGTCAAGCAGCTCGTCGGGCAGGCCTTGACGCAGGCGGGCTCCAGACCCACCGATGTACGATCGGAGCACAGGGTGCACTTGTAGACCTTTTGGGTCACCGGAGACAGGCGCGGTATGTCGAACGGGCAACCGGCGATGCAGTAACCACAGCCGATACACAGGTTGTGGTCGAAATCGACGATGCCGTTGTCGTGCCGGAAGATCGCCCCGGGGACGGGGCAAACGTCCATGCACCCTGGTTCGACACAATGCATGCACTGGTACTTGGAAAAGATCCAGTCGAGGGTGTTGTCCTCGTGCTCGACCTCCTTGAACTTGATTAAGTTCCAGAAGTCGTGGCGAACTTCAGGCATCGTCTGATAGGTGCCGTCGAACGCGCCGTACGTGGTCCCCTGATCGTTCCACTGCTGACAGGCGGCCTCGCAAGCCTTGCAGCCGATGCAGGTGGTGGTGTCGATCAGCTTGGCGACGATCTCGGCCATGAGCTCAGAGCTTCTCCAGGTTCACCAGGAACCCCTTGTATTCGGGCGTGCCGGAATTGGGATCGAGCACCGACGGGGTGAGGTTGTTGACCAGCGGTCCCCGAACTCTGCCGACGAAGCCCCAGTGGATGGGGATCCCGAGCTGATAGACGGGCCGCTCGGCGACTCGCAGGGCGCGCAACCGCTTGGTTACCATCGCGGGGCCTTCGACGCGGCCGCGCGCCGCCGTCACCGCGACGAGATCTCCGTTGGCGATGCCCTTCTCGCGCGCCAACTCTTCGGGTACCTCGACGAAGAACTCCGGCTGTAGCTGCGAGGCCGTGGACACGTGCTTTGTCCAGAAGTGGAAGTGCTCGGTGAGCCGGAAAGTCACCGCCACGTAGGGGAACTCGTCGGCGCTGCCGAGCGGGTCGAGGTCGCCCCGCATGATCGTCGCCATCGGATTGCTGTTGACCGTCGGGTGCAACAGGTTGTCGACCGGCGACTCGACTGGCTCGTAGTGCTCCGGAAACGGCCCTTCCACGAAGTCCGGCGCGAACAGCTTCGCCACCCCCTCGGCAAGCATGATGAACGAACCATACTGGTCGGGCGGAGCGTTAGCGGCGTAGTCGGCGACGTCTCCCAGATAGCGGCCATTGTCCCAGCGGATCGGTGCGCGCGTAACGTCCCAGGGCTGGCCGTCAGCATCGGCCGAGGCACGGTTGTAGAGCACGCGACGGTTGGCCGGCCAGCTCCAGGCGTAGTCCGCGAACAGACCCAATCCGGTGGGGTCTTCCTGGCCGCGCCGATCCATCATGTTGCCGGCCTCGGTAAACGAACCCGCGTAAAGCCAGTTGCCGCACAGCGTCGACCCGTCGGCGCGCAGCTCTCCGAAGCCCCCCACCTGTTGGGCATTGCCGATCGAGCGGCCGCTGATCTCCATGGCCACCTCGGTCAGCGACGGCGACACCGCGTTGCCGTAGTCCCACGCGATGTTCAGTAGTGGCTCCGGGGCGGTGCCCCCCTCCTGGCGATACAAGTCGCGGAGCTTCAGGAACAGCCGGGCGATGATCTCCTGGTCGTTCTTGGCGTCGCCCGGCGGCGGCAGAGCGGCGTCTTTCCATTGCAGCCAGCGCGACGAGTTCACGAAGGTGCCGTCCTTCTCGGCAAAGCAGCCTGCCGGCAGCAGGAAGACCTCTGTATCGATGTCTGCTGGCTCGGCGGCGTTGGCGTAGTACTCGCCGGCAAGGTCCCGGGCCTTCCAGAACGCTGCCGTCTCGGTCTCGAAGTTCTCGACCACGATCATCCACTTGAGCTTGGCGAGCGCGGCAATCATCTTCGGGCTATTGGGCCCGTTGGCCACCGGGTTCATTCCGAACGAGATCAACCCCTCCATCTCGCCTTCGTTCATGCGGTCGAAGATCTGGCCCCAGCTGTGGTTTGCGGCCTCGTCGATCTTCGGCAGCCAGTCGTAGCCGTAATCGTTCGATGCCTGGGCGTTGGCTCCGTAGTAGGCCTTCAGCAGGCTGGCCATGAAGCGCGGCGTGCCGGTCCAATAGTTCATCGAGTCAGGGCGCAACGCCCGCGGCGAGTTGGCGGCGTTGTACTCGGCCAGCGATGTCTGCGGTGCCTTCGGAACCTTCAGATAGCCGGGCAGCATGTCCCATGCGCCCATGTCGGTGGCGCCCTGGATATTGGAATGGCCGCGCTGGGCGTTGAGCCCCCCGCCGGGCATGCCGATGTTGCCCAGCAATAGCTGCAACATCGCGGCGCAGTGGATCAGCTGCACCGAATGGCTGTGCTGGGTCCAGCCGAGTGCGTACAGGATCGTGCCGGAGCGGCCCGCACGGCCAGACGATGTGATCACCTCGGCAGCGCGCTCGAATGCCTCCGCGGTGCAGCCGCTAATCGAAGCCACGACGTCAGCCGTGTAAACGTTCGTAGTGGTGCGTCATGAGCTGGAACACACAGCGCGGGTGCTGCAACGTCGGGTCGACGCGAGCGTGGCCGCGGGAGTCGAGCTCGTAGCTCCAGGTCGACTTGTCGTAGGCGTTGCGTTCCGCGTCCCAGCCCGAGAAGTACCCGTCCTCGAAACCGAAGCCCTCCTGGATCAGGAACGCGGCGTTGGTGTGCTGCGCGACGTACTCTCGGTGATAGCGATCGTTGCTCAGCGCATACTTGATGAGGCCGCCGAGGAAGGCGATGTCGCTGCCGGCGCGGATCGCGACGTACTCATCGGCAACCGCAGCGGTGCGGTTGAAGCGTGGGTCGACGCAAACCAGCTTGGCGTTGCGATTCTTCTTCGCCTGCATGACGAAGCGGAAGCCCACCGGGTGGTTCTCGGCGGGATTGCCCCCCATGACGAGGATCACATCAGCGTTGGCGACGTCCGTCCAGCCGTTGGTCATTGCCCCGCGACCGAACGTGGCGGCCAGACTGGCCACGGTGGGGCCGTGTCACAAACGCGCCTGGTTCTCGTACGGCAAGATCCCGAGACCGAAGCGCAGCTTGCCGAGCAGGTAGTTGACCTCGTTAGTGTCGGTGCAGCCGCCGATCAGCGCCAGGTTGGTAAGGCGGTTGACGGTACGGCCTTGCGCGTCGCGCTCCTCGAACCCGGCGTCACGCGTGTCCTTGATACGGCGCGCCATGCGGTCCAGAGCCTCGTCCCATGAGATGGGCTCGAAATCCGTCGCCCCTGGAGCGCGGTACAGGGGTCGCTCCAGCCGGCGGTCGTTGTTGACATAGTCCTTCAGGCTGATGCCCTTGGAGCAAAGCGTGCCGCGGTTGATCGGGCTGTCGGGATCGCCCTCGATGTGCACCACCGTTGGCTTTACGTTGTCGGCACGATCGCCGAGCGTGTGGATGACGACACTGCAGCCGACGGCGCAATAGGGGCAGACGCTGTGGGTCTGCGTGGTGCGCGCGATCTTGAGCTGGCGGACCGCAGCGTGTGCCGGGCGCAGGTCAAACCCGAAGGCCGTGGTGGCGATCACCACCGCGCCTGCCTTGAACAGCTGCCGTCGAGAAACGTCCGTGCTCATACGCTCGAACCCCCGCTGGTTGATACCACGGTGGTTAGCGGATCGTCAACGAACAACGGGCCGACGATGCAGCAATGTCTCAATGACGCGATACAAGAACACACTGTCGGAAAGGATGTACCAACACTTCCCATTGTTCGCTGGTTCGCCATAATGGCGCTACTCGTGGCGCTTTTTCCCAGTATCGGATGCGCCTCAATGGCGCCACGCGCCAACGTGGCGCATATCGGCTACATCGCGGCTTCGGCCGGTGACATCGCTTCCACGCAACGAGCTCTGAGAGCCGGCGCCGTCGAGATGAAACCCGCTACTGGGAAGCAATCCCAACATCGAAAAGCTCGTAGGAATCAAGGTCGCGGGATGGGCCGGGCTGCGAGCGTTCGAAGGGGTGCTGGAGCGGCATGTCGAGCGGCCGCTCAAGTGGTGGGAGCAGGCCACTCGTCTGGGCGGTTCCTATCGGTGTGACGGCCTGGGCGACGGCGCACAACAACGGCGTATCCCGACGACTCGAGTAGCGGCGCAAGCCGGCAGCGGGTCAATTGTCGGTCGTCGCGCCGCCCTCGCACAACGCTCGTGGTCGTCCTCGGAGGCCGTCTCCGGTGACGATGGCTGCGCCGGAATACGCTACAAGTACCCTCAGCGAACCTAACCGGCCGCGGGTATCGGAGGCTTGAACCAAATCATGAGACGTTATGGGCGGCCTGCGATCGTGCTGTTAATCGGGATGTGTGGTGCCGCCGGAGCGTCCCCGAGCGCCGCGTCGCAGCAGCCGTCGGCGGCTGATCGGGCGATTACGTTACCCATCCGACGGCAGATCATCGCCCCGGCGGCGGTGACCGGCCACGCTAAGGCAACGCGGCGAACGCTTGCCGAGACCCTGGACTTCTGCCTGTCCAACAGCGACAAGTGCGCCCTGTCGGTGAACCACATGACCGACGGGTGGGACGTCACTTCAACGCCGATCGGCTGCAGACCACAGCGTCCACCTTCAAGACGTTGGTGCTGATTGGCTACGCGGAGGCGGTGGCCGATGGGCGCGTTGCACCGCACCGCGTGCTCGGGGGACGCGCGATCAATCCCGACAAGCTCATGCGCCGCGACGACTGGGCGCGCTTCTGGAGCTCGCTCGACGGCGGGGCGCTCGCCGCCGCGTGGGAGGACCTGGGTCGGCCGTCCAAGGTGACCCCGGATCAAATGGCTCGCCAGATGATCGCGTTCAGCGATAACGCTGCTCCCGACTGGTTCATCTCGGAGCTGGGCGAGGCCGCGATGCAGGAGGTTGTCGACCGCTACGTCAATACCGCCGGGCATCACGACCGCCCACGACCCGTCAACGCTTTCTTCAATACGTGGGTCGCCAACCCGGACGAGGAAGGCATCGGCCCGCGCATGTTCGCCGATTACAGCGGCAACGACGTCGGTGGCTACCACGCTGAAGTTGCGCGCCTGTTCGCCGACATGCACAAGAAGCGATTCATGAATCGTCTTCGCAAGGTGCGCTGCTTCGCGCTGCCCTGGAAGAAGGCACCCGCTGGCTGCGTGCCGGTGTTGGGTACGAGTCCCGACGAGCTGGTCGCCCTGAGTCAGTCGTACTTCAACCGTTCGACTAGCCGCACGTATGTGAACCTGCTGACTCGGATGCTCTCCGGCGACCTGTGGGAGGCCGATGTGGAGGCCGTTGTACGGCGGCAGTTCGAGTGGGTGCTCGAACTACCCGACTTCTCCGCCGTCTTCAGCCGCAATGGCCGCAAGGGGGGCGCCTTGGGTACGAATGTTCTGAACTGGACCGCCTACATGCACTCGCGTGAAACCGGGGCGCAGATCGCCTTCACGATGATGTTGCAGAACCTTGCTCCCGGAGACATCGAGGCGAGCGACGTGATCCTTCTCGCCGAGGGCATCGCCCGCAGCGCGGCGTCAGCACGACTGCTTCGCGACACCGTGCCGGCCGAGCCCACGCTGCCGGAAATCGTTTCGCAAGTAGGGGTCGTGGAGGCGGCGGCGCGGCGCGGGGGTGGGACTGACCTGAGAGTTGAAGTAGAGATCATCAACACCAGTCCGCACCGAGCCCGGAAGCAGGTAGAAGTCGCCGCCTATCTGTCCAAGGACAGCATTTTCCAGATGAGCCGGGACACGCTCATCAGCAAAGCCAAAGCCGGAAAGCTCGGCGCGTACGGTCGCAAGGTCGTGATGCTGTCCGGCGCGACCACCGTCTCGGTGGCCGACAAGTTCCTCCTCATCGTCGTCGATCCGAACGGCAAGCTCAAGGAGAGCGTGGAGGACAACAACGTCGCCTACCAGAGAATCCGTTAGCAGTTGGGATGCCTTCGCTTGACTCACTGAAGATTCAGTAGATCGTCATTGTTTGTCGATGATTAATCGCTGAATTTCGAGATGGCCGTGTCGCCTATCGGTGCGCTACGTTACCCACTCAGCCTCGGGCGCCGTTGTCTGCTTTCGGCTTCGCTGGCTGCCGGCCTGGTGGCCAGCTCGTTGTCCATCCTGGCTGCGTCGCAAGAGGGGACAACGGTGCACGACGCGGTGTTCAGCAGCGCGCAAGTCGAACGCGGCCAGGTCAGCTACGAGACCCACTGCGCCTCCTGTCACGGCGCCGATCTCGGGGGCGACAGCGCCGGCGCTCTTGTCGGAGAGGACTTTCTGCGTAGCTGGACCGGCCTGTCGCTCAGCGGGCTGTTCGAGTTCGTCCAGGCCATGCCTCCAGAAGCCGCGTCGAGCCTCGGCGACCAGACCTATCTGGACCTCCTCAGCCACATCCTCCACACCAACGGGTTTCCGACCGGAGCGCAGGACCTGCGCACCGACGTCCTCGCGGCGGTGCTGCTGCAAGGCGCCGAAGGCCCTCAGGAAGTACCCGACTACTCGCTGGTGCAGGTGGTCGGTTGTCTGACCCGAGGACCGGACGACGCATGGATCGTGACTCAAGCGAGCGTCCCGATCCGCACCCGGAACCCCGCGGCATCGACCGGCGGCGCGCTGCTGGGCGCGAGTTCGGTGGCCCGCGGGTCGGCGTCCTTCGAGCTGTTGTACGTGTTTCCGCGCCCCGACGATCTGCAAGGACGCCGCGTCGAGGTGAAGGGCTTTCTTATCCGCGGCGATCGGGACGCGCTCAACGTCACGGCATTGTCGAGTTTGTCAGCACCCTGCCCTTAGCGGCGTAACCAGACCCACCAGCCTTCCACCACGATATGCAACGATCATCTGTTACAGGCCACTAGTGGCCTGCGCTCGTTTCTTCCTCCGGCTGAGCGACCGGTTCGATGCCCTCGCGGAGCATGACGTCGCGGATTGCCGCGGCGGTGGGCGGTGAGCTGATGATGTTCATACCCCGGTGGACGCCTTCGGCGATCTCAAGTGGTGTCCAGCCCCTCGAGTTCTGCCGATTCCAGACGGCGATGTCAGCCCCCTCGTCGGCGAGTAGCCGGACGACCGCGGGTACGGCCTTGTAGGCGGCGCCGTGCATCGCTGTCTCGCCCTTGAGGTCGACGGCGTTGATGTCGCTTCCTAGCTCGAGGGCCAGCCTGACGACTTCGATCACCTCGGGCTCTGTGCCCGGATCCTCCCCCGGTGACGAGGTGCCGAGGCCGGCGGCAACCATCAGCGACGTCGACTCATCGTCGTTGGTCAGCAGCGGATCGGCACCCAGCTCGACGAGGAGGCGCATGTAGTCGGCGTCGGCCGTCCGTGCGGCCAGCAGAAACGGCGTCCCGCCCACGAAGCTCAGCGCCGTAATTCCGGCGGGTGGACGCTTGGTCACCCGCGCGTTCACGTCTGCGCCGGCTGCCACGAGCTTGCGGACAAGCTCGAGGCTCTCCATGTCACCCGAGCCCACGGGCGCCGGGTTGTTGCTCCCGGCGATGCCCGCCTTCCGTACCCACGTGACCTGATGAAGCGCGGTCCAGCCGCGCGGCGCCACGTTCGGGTCGGCGCCGCGATCCAGGAGTTTGGCAGCGAGCTCGTAGTGCGCGTTTCCGACGGCCAGCAGAAAGGCGTTGACCCCCGCGTCGGAGGCCGAGTCTCTTTCCAGACCGCCAGCGGTCCGCCGTGCATTTACGGTGAGCGACTCGTCGAGGCTGGAGCCGGCATCCAGCAGGGCTTCGACGGCCTCGATGTGCCCTTCGCGGGCGGCGAACAGCAACGCCGTGAACGCCTTCTCGGAGGCGGCGTGGACGTCCGCGTCATGCGCCAGTAGCGCCTTGACCACATCGATGTGGCCCTCCGCGGCGGCCCACATCAGCGCCGTCTGCCCGCGCCAGCTCTCGGCCGCATTGATGTGGGCTCCGTGTGCGAGCAGGAGCTCGACCGCTGCCAGGCTGCCGGTGCGTGCAGCTGTCATCAGGACGGTTTCGTCCTCCGCGAGGGTGGCGTTCACGTCGGCGCCGGCGTTTAGCAGCGCCAGGATGATCGACGCGTTGCCGTTGACCGCCGCGAGGGAGATCGGCTGCACGCCGTAGCGGTTTGTCGAGCTGGCGGTGGCACCCGCCTCGAGCAGCAACTCGATCATGTCGGCGTCGTTTCGATAAGCGGCCCAGTGGAGCGCGGTCGTCCCGTCTGCCTCGGGCTCGTCGACGTCGATGCCCTCCGACAGCAACGACCGCACGGCGGCGGCGTCGGTGCGTTTGACGGCATCGACCAGGGCCGCGTCGGCGGCCGCGGCGGTGCTGCCAGCGGCGAGCAGAAAACCGACGGTCGCGGCAAGGGAACGGAGCATGCTCAGCTTCAATGCGGTCATCACGTCACACACGAAAATCGAGCGATCATAGGCTCATCGGCGCGAGCACTTCGCCCGCCCGGCCCGTGCTGTCGACGAAGCTGTCCAGGTGCACCCCGACGTGATCCAGCAGCGCCAGGTGCAAGTTGGCCAGCGGCATAGCCTCGTCGTACTTGACATGCCACCCACCCTTGACCTGCCCGGCTCCGCCGCGGGCAACAACGATCGGCAGGTTGGTGTGGTCGTGCACATCCGGGTTGCCCATCCCGCTCCCCAGCAGATAGGTAGTGTGGTCGAGCAGCGTGCCGTCGCCATCGGGGGTCGACCGCAGCCTTTCGAGCAGGTACGCGAAGAGCGAGACGTGATAGGCGTTGATCTTGGCCAGCTTGGCCAGCTTGACGGGGTCGTTGACGTGATGAGACACCGGATGATGGGGCTCCGGCACGCCGATTTGTGGGTAGGTTCTGGTGCTGCCCTCGCGCGCCAGCTGAAAGGTGATGACCCGGGTCATGTCGGCCTGCAGTGCCAGCACCTGCAGGTCGAACATCAGCTTGACGTGCTCCTCCCACGACTCGGGCACGCTGGCGGGGCGATCGAGGTCCGGAAGCGGCGTCGAGTCGGCATGTTGCTCGGCCCGCTGGATGCGGCGTTCGACCTCGCGCACAGTGTCGATGTACTCGTCGACCTTGGCTCGGTCACCGCTCCCTAGCTTCGCCTGCAGCCGCGCCATGTCGTGCATCACCCAGTCGAGGATGCTGGCGTTCGTCTTCAACTGCGCCTGGCGCTGCTCGAGGGTGCCGCCATCACCGAACAATCGCTCGAAGACGGCGCGCGGGTCGGATTCCGGTGGCAGCGGCGTCGTCGGTGATGACCACGACAAGCTATTCATGTAGACGCAGGCGTAGCCGTTGTCGCAGTTGCCGACCTGCGCAATCAGGTCAGTGCCCAGCTCGAGCGACGGAATCGGTGTCTCGCCGCCGATCTGAGCCGCGGCAATCTGGTCGACGGTCGTCCCCAGCAGGTAATCGCTGCCTTCGGTGCGCTTGCCCCCGGTACAGCTCAGGAACGCGGCGTTGGACGACGCGTGATTGCCGGTCGTGTAGGCGTTGCGCAGCTCGGTGTTGGTGACCACGGTCAGGTGATCGAGGTAGGGGGTGAGCGAAGCCAAAGAGGGTGACAGCTCGGTAATGGCGCCCTCTCCCTTGGGAATCCACGGCACTGGGTTCATTCCCATCGGGATGAACACATATCCGAGCCGCCGCACGGGGTTTGCCGCGGTTCCGATCTGCGCGGACAGCGCCGGCACCATGGCGTCCAACAAGGGGAGAGCCAGAGTGGCGCCGACACCGCGCAGGAACGTGCGGCGCGGTAGGGCCGTCTTGGTGACGATCATTGCGACCTCCGCATCTGAAACGGATGACTCTTTGTGATGGCGAGCACGAGCGACGAGAAACGATAATCGTAGTGCGCCGCGTCCCGCACGATGGCGCGCACGGCTGGGGCATCGTGGTAGTCGACACCACGGCCCAGGGCGAACGTAAGCAGCTTTTCCGTCAATGTACCGACGAACACCTGCGGCCGGGCCAGGAGCGCCGAGCGCAGTCCCGCTACTCCCTCGAAAGTCGCACCACCGGGTAAGCTTCCCGACGCGTCGATCGACGTGCGGTCCTCGCCAAGATCGCGCCATCGTCCAACCGCGTCGAAGTTCTCCATCGCCAGGCCGGCCGGGTCCATCAGCTGGTGACAGGCGGCGCACACCGGATTGGCGCGGTGCTCGACCATGCGCTCGCGCATCGACAAGGCCCTCCGGCCCGGTTCAGTCTCCGGTAACGGCGGCACCGTCGCGGGCGGCGGCGGTGGTGGCATCCCGAGGATGTTGCTGAGGACCCACTTTCCACGCAGCACGGGTGAGGTGCGCGTCGCGTACGAGGTTACCGTCAGGATGCCGCCGTGCCCCAGCAGTCCGGCCCGCTCGCTTCCCTCGGACAGCTGCACCCGTCGAAAATGGTCGCCGTAGATGTGCGGCATCCCGTAGTGTCTGGCGAGGCGCTCGTTGACATAGGTGTAGTCGGCGGTCAGCAGATCGACGACGTTGCGGTCTTCGCGGACGATGCTGTCGAACAAGAGCTCAGTCTCGCGACGAAACCCCTGGCGCAGGTTGTCGTCGAAGTCGGGAAACAACCGCAAATTAGGGCGCGCGGCATCCAGGTTTCGCAGGTGCAGCCACTGCCCGGCGAAGTTGGTGCTCAACGACTCGGACCGCAGGTCGATCAGCATCCGGCGAACCTGAGACTCGAGCACATTCGGTTCCCGGAGCTCGCCGCGCTCGGCGACGGCCAGCAGTTCGTCGTCTGGAATGCTGCTCCAGAGGAAGAAGGACAGGCGCGTCGCCAGCTCCAGATCGCTGAGAAGATACGCCTCGCCCGAGGCGACGTGGTCGGCGTCGCGCTCGATGCGGAAGAGGAACTCGGTGCTCGACAGCAGCGCCCTGAGCGCTGTTTCGATCCCGGCCTCGAAACCCCCTGTAGCGCGGGCGTTCCGATAGAACGAGAGCAGTGCGGCGCTGTCGGCGTCGGTCACGGGGCGCCGATACGCACGTCGGGCCAACGTCGAGATGATGGTGCGCGCACACGCCTGTTCATCGTCCGCCGAGGTGCTCGCCGGCTGGCACACGAAGATCCGCTCGCGGCTCGGCGTTGCGCCTGTGCCGCTAGCTTCGAACGGACCGGCGATGGCGACCGAGCGCACCGCGGGCTGGGTCCTGGGATGCCGGTCCATGTTGAAGTGCGCCTGGTAGGGCTGGCGCTCGGTTTCGATGAGTGCGGAGCTCTTCTTGATGAACGTCGCCGTGACAACATGCGGGCCGGCCTCGACCGGCACTCGAGTCACCAGATCCTTGTCGACATCCACGTCGGAGTAGTAATCGCCGAAATTATTTCGATTCGGCGTGATGGTGAAGAGTCGGAGCCGCTCGCCGTCCAGCGCGAGCTCCATGATGTGCGGCTCCGTCAGGCCTTCGACGTTCTCGTTACGGTTGCGGGACAGCCGGACCCGGAGCTCGTACTCGCCCTCGAGTGGAAAGCTGTAGCTGACGGCGATGCCGCCACGCGTGCCGAACGGCAGCCCGTCGAAGTGGTCTTCTTGCGTGAGATCGGCGGGGAGTACCACGACATGACTCCCGGGAGCTGGCGAGGCACTGCCGACGGCCGCCCGACTGACCTTTTGCGCGGCCGACAGATACCGCTCCATCAACATCGGCGAGAGACCGACGACGCTGACGTTGTCGAACCCGAAGCTGGCGTCGTCGCGCGGCAACAGCGCGGTCACGTCCACATCGAGCGCCAGCAGATCTCGCACCGCGTTCCGATACTCCGTGCGGTTGAGCCGGCGGAATGTGTCGGTGCGACCAGGGTCCGGGTTGATGGCCGCAACGCGGTCGAGCTCGGTCTCCAGATACGCCAGCAGACCTTCGTAGCTGGCCTCATCGGGTCGCGGGATCCGTGCCGGGGGCATGGCCCGAGCGTTCAGCTTCCTGACGACCTTCTCCCAGACCTCGAGGTGCTCGCCGATGCGGTCGAGCTTGACGGTATCGAGGGCAAGCCCGCCCGCCAGGGCTTGCTCGTTGTGACAGCCCACGCAGTAGGTCTCGACCAAGTCCGACTGTACCGCGACAGCCGGCGCGCCCGAAGCAGTCTGCGCGGGGACCGCCCGCACACCAGCGGATGGCCAGTAGCCGACCGACAGCCCGATGGCGGCACCTACCAGGGCTCGCCTCATGCCACGCGGGGTCATCGTCTGCGCCTCCCGGGCCTCGACTCACTGTCAGCAGAGTATCCGCGTGAAACCTGCTATCCAGTTCGACGGAGTATACGACAGCTCTGCATCGCTACGACCAAATCAGCCGCTGACGAAGATCGTGCCGGGGGCCGGCGACCGCTACCTGGATGGAAACAGTGCCCGGTTCAGGATCGACTCGAAGAGCTCCTGTTTGCCGCTACGAGTCTCCGGCGCGCCGTTCGTGGAGGCGATCTCATAGAGGTCGGCAAACTCCAGCTCGCCCGACTCGAACGCCGCTCCGGGGGCGGTGGAAAAGCTCTCGTAGCGGTGGTCGCGCAATCGCAGGTAATCCGACTCCTCCAGGATGCCTGCCGCAACCAGCAGGGCACTTGCAAAGGTGTCCATACCGGTGATGTGGGCGATGAACAGGTCTTCGGCGTCGGTCGAGTTGCGGCGCAGCTTGGCGTCGAAATTGACTCCGCCGGTTCCGAGCCCACCGGCTTGGAGCAGTACGAGCATCGCTTCGGTGGTCTCGTACAGATCCACCGGAAACTGGTCCGTGTCCCAGCCGCTCTGGTAGTCGCCGCGGTTGGCGTCGATGCTGCCGAGCAGGCCGGCATCGGCGGCCACCTGGAGCTCGTGCTGGAAGGTGTGGCCGGCGAGCGTAGCGTGGTTTACCTCGATATTGAGCTTGAAGTCATCGAGCAGGTCGAACTCGCGCAGGAAACCTACCGCGGTTGCCGCGTCGTAGTCGTACTGGTGCTTCATCGGCTCCTGTGGCTTCGGCTCGATCAGGAAGACGCCGTCGAAGCCGTGGCTACGCGCGTAGTCACGGGCGGAATGCAGAAACCGCGCCAGGTGCTCACGCTCGCGCTGCATATCGGTGTTAAGCAGGCTCATGTAGCCTTCTCGCCCGCCCCAGAACACGTAGTTGGTTCCACCTAGAGCAATGGTGGCGTCCAGCGCGCATTTCACTTGGGCGGCGGCGTGGGCGACGACAGCGAAATCGGGGTTGGTGGCAGCGCCGTTCATATAGCGCGGGTGCGAGAACAGGTTGGCGGTACCCCAGAGCAGCTGCACGCCGGAGGCACGCTGTTTCTCGGCCGCATACTCGACGGCTGCTTGCAGGCGACGCTCGGACTCGCCAACGGAGTCGCCTTCGGCGACCAGGTCCGTGTCGTGGAAGCAGTAGAACGGCACCCCGAGCTTGGTGATGAACTCGAACGCCGCATCTATCTTCAAGCGCGCCGCGGCGAGCGGATCGGGCTCCCTCGACCAGGGGAACTCGCGCGTCGGCGTGCCGAACGGGTCGCCGCCGCCAACGCCGAAGCTGTGCCAGTAGGCAACCGCGAAGCGCAGGTGCTCGGCGAGCGTCTTGCCGGCCACGGTGCGACCGGGGTCATAGGCCTTGAAGGCAAGCGGGTTGCGGGAGTCTGGTCCTTCGAACGGGATCTCCCCGACCTGCGGAAAGAACTCGTTGTCTCCGATTGTTACGGGCATTTCGGTTGCTCCTCCACGTCGTGGCCGGCGACCGCCCGTTCAAGGTGGCGGCACCATCGATCATAGGCGGCAGCGTATTCCGAGCGCAGTGGATCGTCGGGCTCTACGACGGCGCTCGCGATGAGGCCGGCGAATGCCTCCGCGCTGGTCTCATAGACCCCGATACCGAGGCCGGCGCCGCGCGCCGCCCCCTGTGCTCCATCGGTCTCGAACAGCTCGATCGTCGCGCCGCTTGTGGTCGCCAGCGCCTGCCGAAAGATTGGGCTAGCGAACATGTTGCCCGAGCCGGCGCGGATTACTCGCGGCTCGATTCCGGTCTCGCGCAAGACGTCCAGCCCGTAGCGAAAGGCAAAGGCGATGCCCTCCTGTGCGGCACGCAACAGGTGGGACCTCTGGTGCCGATTGAACCCCAGGCCGTAGATCTGACACCCGAGGTCCCGATTCTCGAGTAGCCGTTCCGCGCCGTTTCCGAAGGGAAGAACGACCACCCCTTCGCTGCCCACAGGCACCTGCCCGGCAGTGGCGTTCATGGCGTCGTAGTCAGTTCCCGGCGAGCACACTTGCCGCCGAAGCCAGGCGTTGAGAATGCCGGTGCCGTTGATGCACAGCAGCACACCGAGGCGAGGCCTGCCGCTTTCGTGGTTCACATGCGCAAACGTGTTCACCCGCCAGCGCGGGTCCGGCTGGGCAACATCGCTCACCCCGTAGACCACCCCGGAAGTGCCGGCTGTGGCGGCGATAGCCCCGGGCTCGAGCACGTTGAGCGACAGCGCGTTGTTGGGCTGGTCGCCGCCCCGATAACTGACCGGAGTGCCGGCCTGCAGCCCGAGCTCAGAAGCGGCCGCTGCCGTCACCCGGCCCTGGACACCGAAGGTCGGGACCACCTCCGGCAGGAGCGAAGCGTCGAGCTCGAAGTGCCGCAGCAGCGGCATCGAAACCTGGTGATCGACAAAATCCCACAGGATTCCCTCCGACAGGCCGGGCACGGTAGTGGCGATGGTCCCGGTCATCCGCATCGCGACCCAGTCGCCCGGGAACAGCATCTTGTGGGCGCGGGCGAACGTATCCGGCTCGTGTGCCTTCACCCAGGCGAGCTTGGAGGCGGTGAAGTTGCCGGGAGAGTTCAGCAGGTGCCGCTGGCAGTAGTCGGGCCCGATGGAGTCGAGGGCGTCGTCGCCCAGGGACACGGCGCGGCTGTCACACCAGATGATCGCCGGTCGCAGAACCTCGGTGTGCTCGTCGACCAGCACGAGGCCGTGCATCTGGTAGGCGATGCCGACCGCGCCGACCCGGTCGGGCCGCACCGCCGCAGCCTCGAGCACCGCGGCGGTGGCGCGCACCAGATGCCTCCACCACAGCTCGGGGTGTTGCTCGGCATAGCCGGGGCACGGAGCGTCGATCGCCATCTCGTCGGCCGGCGACGATGCCGAGGCGACACAGGCGCCGGAGTCGGCTTCGAGGAGCGCCGCCTTGACCGAGGAACTTCCGATGTCGTAGCCGAGGAGGTACATCGTGGGCTCCGACCGCCGCGCTAGCACTGCTCGCGGCCTTCCTGTGGCGAGTACTCGGTGCGCAGCAGGCGGGCGTTCAGGTTGACGTTGACGGTGCCAACGAAATCGTCTGCATGTGGCGGGCGGTGGCGGTGGGTCGCGTCGTAGTCGAGGTTGCTGCCAGCGCCGAGTGCGTACTCGATACCGCCCGCCAGGTGGCCCAGAAACGCCGCCTCGGAATAGCTCTCGGTGGTGTGGCCGAGTGCCGTGTAAAAGGCGCGTCCACCGTCGTACTCGTGCGACCAGGACATGCGATGTGGATCGCCGGTGGTGGCACCCTCGTAGCTGTCTTCCTCGATCGTCAGCAACACGCGCACGTCCGAGCTCGTATAGCGCAGGTCGTACCACTCGTCGGTGCGCGTCCAGGTGGGCTGGAGATGGTTCGTTGCCGGATGGTCCGGGTCGTCCACCCGTAGGGTGGCCTGTTGAATCTCGGGATGATCAACGAAGTAGGCGCCGACAAGACGTCCGTACCACGGCCAGCCATACTCGGTGTCGCTGGCGGCGTGTATGCCGACATAGCCACCGCCGGCCTGGATGAAACGCTCGAAGTTCGCCTGCTGGGAAGCATCGAGGACGTCGCCCGTCGTGCTGAGGAACACGACGACGTCGTAGTTGCGCAGCGTGCCTTCCGCGAACACCGAGGCGCCCTCGGTGGCGTCCACGCTGAACCCGCGCTCGCGGCCGAGCTTGCGAATGGCGCTGACGCCCACCTCGATGGAGCCGTGTCGGAACGCCGCCGTCTTGGAGAACACCAGCACCCGAGGTGGTGGCGCAGAACAGGCGGTGGCGATCAGCGTTGCGAGCATGGCAACGAGGGTGAGCCCTGATGGCCGGGTGCGGTGGCGCATGTGGGTCCTTTGCACTTTGTGGGGGGCGAAACGACCGGCTAGGAGGCCGAGCCGTAGTCAACGTCGATCTGTCGGCGTGACGCGGCGGATAACAGCACGGCGTCACACACCACCGCGGCGCGATAGCCGTCGTCGAAGGTGGCGCCATGCGGCGCTACCTCCCGATCGTTGACGATGCAGTCGAGCAGGTGAGCGAACTCGTGCACGAACGTGTGCTCCCAACCGATGATGTGCCCGTGAGGCCACCAGTGTTCCCAGAACGGGTGATGCGCTTCGGTTACCAGAACATCGTGGAAGCCCTGCGTCTCACGGGGCTGGTCGCCGACCCAGAACACCTGGAGCTCGTTGAGGCGTTCGAGGTTGAAGCAGATGCTGCCAAGCTCGCCGTTGATCTCGACGACCTGGTGATTCTTGCGGCCGGCTGCGAAGCGCGACGATTCGAGCGTTCCCAGAGCCCCGTTGGCGAATTCCACGGTGGCAACAAAGGCATCGTCGACGTTGACCTTGGCATTGCCGGAGCCGTCGGGCGACGGCCGCTCGTCGATGAAGGTACACGTCGCGGCGCCTACGCTGGCAATGTTGCCCACGAGGTAGTGCGCCAGGTCGATGATGTGCGCGCCCAGGTCGCCCAATGCTCCGCTACCGGCACGTTCCTTGTCGAGTCGCCAGATTCTCGGCGTGCCGTAGTGCGGCAGGATCCACTCCTGCAGGTAGACCGCACGATAATGGTAGATACGGCCCAGCGCGCCGCTCTCGATCAGCTGGCGCGCTTGGCGAATGGCGGGTACGAAACGGTAGTTGAACCCCACCATGTGCTTGACGCCCGCGTCGCGCACCGCCGCCAGCATTGTCGCAGCCTCCTCGGCGTCGCGCGCCAAGGGTTTTTCGCAGATCACGTGCTTGCCGGCAACGGCGGCGGCGATGCAGGGCTCGGCATGGACGTTGTTGGGCCCACCGTTGTCGAATAATTGCACGTGCTCGTCGTCGATGAGCTCGCGCCAGTCCGTGTAGTGCCTCGCGTAGCCGTAGCGTCGCGCCGCTTCGGCGACGGCGCTCTCGTCGCGGCCGCAGATCGCTACCAACTCGGGCATTGCCGGTGGCGGGTAGATCATGTAGGGGAGCGTCTTGAGCGCGTTCGAGTGCGCCTTTCCCATGAAGGAGTACCCGAGCATACCGACACCTACGCTGGGTACGTCGAGATCGGTCGTCGTCGCCGCCATGTCGGTGAAGGACTGCTCACCCATCCTGGTGCTCCCGGCCTGGTGTAAATCGCCTCAATCGTCGGCGAACGCCGCGTCGAACGCCACATCCGAGGGTGTGAAGTCCTGGTCGCGGACCATCTGTAGCGCCTCCTGCGCACCCCACTCCCGGTCCATACCGATGTCCTCCCACTCGATCGACAGGGGACCGTTGTAGCCGATGCGGTTGAGCGCCCGTACGATTAGGTCCCACTCTACGTCGCCACGCCCAGGGGATACGAAATCCCAGCCCCGTCGAGGGTCACCGAAGTCCAGGTGTGACGCCAGGATGCTGTTGCGTCCGTCCAGCTGCACTCGCGCGTCCTTCACATGGACGTGGAAGATACGGTCGGGAAACTCGTCGATAAAGGTCACCGGCTCGATGAACTGGTGAACCAGATGACTGGGATCGAAGTTGAACCCGAAGCTGGGGTGGTTGTCGATCGCATCCAGCGCCCGCCGTGCCGTGATGGTGTCGTAGGCGATCTCGGTGGGGTGCACTTCGAGCCCGTAACGCACCTCTTCTTCGGCGAATACAGCAAGGATGGGCTGCCAACGCTCGGCAAAATCGTTGTACCCCGCATCGATATCGCCCTGGCTCGTGGGTGGGAAGAAGTAGAGCTTGGACCACACGCTACTGCCGGTGAATCCGTTGACTACGTCGACTCCGAATCGGCGCGCTGCCCGTGCGGTGTCGGCGATCTCCGCGGCGGCGCGCTGCCGGACCCCCTCGGGGTCGCCGTCTCCCCAGATCCGGAGCGGCAGGATCCCACGGTGCCGTTCGTCGATGGGATCACACACGCACTGGCCTACCAGGTGGGTGCTGATGGCCGAGCACGACAATCCGTGACGCTCGAGTAGCTCCCGCTTGGCATCGAGGTAGGAGTCGTCGCTGAGCGCCAGGTCGACCTCGAAGTGATCACCCCAGCAGGCCAGCTCGAGCCCATCGAAGCCCCATTCTGCAGCCTTCGCAGCCAACGTCTCCAAAGGCAGGTCAGCCCACTGGCCGGTGAACAGGGTGATCGCTCGTGACATCGAGAATCTCCTTTGTAGCGCCTCGGTTCCACGGCAATTTACGCGGGTGGACGTCGCGAAACAACGTGCGCTTTCGCTGATCCCAGGCCGCGGCTATATTCTGCGCTTGGGCTTCCGAAAGGAATTCGTTCGTAGCGTTCGGGGCGCTCGCCCGCGACCCCGCCAGCGCTGCCCATCCGGAGTTGGACGAGTCGTATCCACGATGCATGACGAGCAAGCCTACGAGCGCGAGCCGTACCTCACCGAGCTTCATGTCGAGGTTGTCTCGGCAGGCGACGAGGAGGGACGTCCGTTCGTGATTCTCGATGACACGATTCTGTACCCGGAGGGTGGTGGCCAGCCTGCGGATCATGGCCTGGTCGACGAAGTGCCGGTA
The DNA here is from genome assembly GCA_963666055.2 of Acidobacteriota bacterium. Taxonomy (GTDB): domain Bacteria; phylum Acidobacteriota; class UBA890; order UBA890; family WLXD01; genus DASCOT01. The sequence continues at coordinate 94,566 of CAXWPH010000003.1, forward strand.
GTCGATGTGCAGCGGGTTGACCGCGACATTCGCCACTATGTTGATCGCCCGATAGAGCCGGGGGCGGCGCGGCTGACCCTGGACTGGTCGCGCCGATTCGATCACATGCAGCAGCACACCGCACAACACCTGATCACTGCGGTGGCCGAGGCGCAGCACGGCTGGGAGACGACTTCGTTTCATCTCGGCGAGCAGCGCTGCGATATCGAGCTCAACACACCGTTGCCGGATACGGTTTCGCTGGCTCGTGTGGAGGACGTCGTGATGGGAGTGGTGCGGTCGAACCGCCGTGTCAACGCGCGCCGTGTGTCGCCGGCTGAGGTTGGCGCGCTCGAGGTACGTACTCGCGGGTTGCCATCAGGGCATCACGGCAGTGTGCGCCTGGTTGAGATCGACGGCATCGATGTCTGCGCCTGCGGCGGCACGCACCTGTCGTCGACAGCCGAGATCGAAGCCGTCAAGCTACTGGGGGTCGAAGCGATGCGGGGAGGATGCCGGCTGCACTGGGTAGCCGGTGGCCGGGTGCGTGCGCGGCTGAGCGGGCACGAAGCCCGAGCCCGCCAGCTGCGCGCCCAGCTCGACGTCGCCGACGAAGATCTCGTCGACGCGGTGGTGGGCCGCCTGGAGCGACTCAAGACGGCGGAGAGGCGTGTGCACCGCCTGGAGAGGCAGCTGGCCCGACAGGTTGCGCGTCGGCTCGGTGGCGCCGATACGCCGGTCGTGGAGGCGCACTTCGACGATACGAATGCCGGGTTCCTGCAGCTCGTTGCGCGCCATCTTTCCGTCGATGCCGGCGCGCGCATCGCTTTTCTCACCGCTTCCGATGCCGGCGAGCATTTCTTCTTGCTTGCCACCGGCGCCGATAGCTCAGTGCAGTTAGGCGAGCCTGGAGCGCAGGTCGCCGAGCTGCTCGACGGTCGAGGCGGGGGCTCCGGAACGCTCTTTCAGGGCAAGGCCGGCAGCTTGAGCCGCCGCTGCGAGGCGGTGGCGCTGCTCGAGAGGCTCAGCGACTGAATATCGTCGCTACGCGGCCGCGCGGCCGCGCGCCTATCGATGCTGTCGTTTCGAGATCTCTGGGCGGTGGTGTCCTCAGCCCGCCGTCGCCTCCGAGGTGTCGCCGACGCTGGCGCGAGTCCAGTCCCCGTTGACGTGACGCCAGGCGCCTTCTGGGTTGGCGTCGCGGAGCAGGCTCGGTAGACGGTGCTGACGAACGTTGTCGTAACACTCCAGCATCGCGAAACGAGCCAGCGAAGTCGGAATCCCGACCGCAGTGAAGCCCGGATGACCGGTAGCCGGGTAGGGGCCACCGTGGTTCATGGCCGCCGTGACAGCTACACCGGTCGGCATCTTGTCGTTCAGTAGCCGCCCGACGCGCCGGCGCAACGGCTTGGCGATGCGCTCGTAGAGGGCGTCGTCGTCGTTGCCGGTGTGGGAGTAGACGCTTCCGGTGAGGTTGCCCTCGAGGCGCTCGGCGATCTGTACCATCTGCGCAGCGTCGGTCGCCACGACGATGAGGTTGGAGTTGCCGAATGCCTCGGTTTGCAGGCCTTCTGGATTGGCTAGGAACGCCGCGCCGCTAGTACGTAGCAAGGTGTTCTGGAAGCGACAGCCTTGCCCCTCAATAGGCTCGCCGCCGGTGAGTAGCTCGGCGCCGGCCGTTTGAAGGGTGTCGACCGCAGCCACCAGCCCTTGCACCCCTCCGGCACCCAGGAGCGCCCCCACGTCCGAGCCTGCGAAGCGTGCGCGAAGGTCGTCGACAAAGGCCTCGGCGTCGTCGCCGGCCTGCACGACAACCACACCCGGGTTGGTGCAAAACTGGCCCGTACCCAGCAGCGCCGAGCCGACGAACTCCTCGGCAAGGGCCTCGCGGCGCTCGCCTAGCGCGCCCGGCAGCACGAACACCGGGTTGATGCTGGAGAGCTCGAGATAGATCGGCTTGCCGGCGCGGTCGGCGGCTTCCTTCAATACCAGCCCGGCGGCGCGCGAGCCCGTGTAGCCGGTGGCGGCCACCAAAGGATGCGCCACGAGATAGGCGCCGTCATCGTGCGATGTGCGGTAGATCATCTGAACCGTCGCCGCTGGTAGGCCGGTCTCCTGAAGAGCTGGAACCACGGCCTCGGCGAGCAACTGCGTGGTGCGCGGGTGGCTGGAATGACCCTTGGAGATCACCGGGTTGCCGGCAGCGATGGCAGCGGCGAAGTCGCCGCCGCAGGATCCGTTGAAGGCGAGTGGGAAGTTGTTCGGTCCGAACACCGCCACGGGTCCGCCCAAAGGACCGTACATCGATCGAATGTCGCTGGCGGTATCGATCGTCGGCTGTCGCCAGCTTCCACTGCGAGCAGCGGCGGCCGCCTGTCGCAGCTGATCGGTGGTTCGCGGCAACTCCACGTCCGCCAAGCGCGGGGACAACGGCAGCGCCGTCTCGAGGCTGGCGGCTGCGGTGATCTCGTCTTTGGCGGCGTCGATACGGTGAGCATAGCCATCCAGGAACGCGGCGATGCGCTCCGGCTCGGCATCGGCCAGGGTGCGGGCGGCGTCTGCGCCTGCGTGTAGCGCCGCGTCAATGTCGGCCCGACTGCTTACCGGGTAGACGTGAGGCAGCGGCTCGCCGGTATCCGGATTGGCGGCCTGGAACGTTCCGGTGGCGTCGGCTGGTCGCCACTCTCCGTCTACGAGTATCTTCTCCACGGGCTGCTCCACTGCGATGAGTTCCATCGGACGGTGCCGGCGTCTGTGCCGCGAAAGGCGCCGACAGTTTGGAAGGGCGGCGCGCCACAGAATCTACAACTCGTGGCTCGCACGCGTAGCCGGCCAGCGCGCCGCATGTCGGTGACGGTGCGCGCACGACGAGTTGCGTTCGCCAGCTCCGTTCGCTACGGGACGCCCAGTTTGCTCGATTTGATCCGCGTGTTCACGGATATAATGGCTCGAGTGCCGACTCTCCAGCGACGCTACCGGGCTTCCATTACCCGCCCTGGTAGGCGTTTGCTACGATTCCGGAACCGTTCGCGCCGCCGCGTCGACCGCCGTCGATCCCGGCGTTTCTGATCCCTATGCTCGTTTCCAAGGACGCCCAGATTTATGTTGCTGGCCATCGCGGCCTCGTGGGCACGAGCGTTGTGCGGCACCTCCAAGAGCGGGGCTTCACCAACATATTGACTGCTACCCGCGACGAGCTGGACCTGCGCGACCAGCGGGCGGTAAACGCGTGGTTCGCGGCTCACGACACCGTGCTGCGCTACTCGCCCGAGGAAGCCGAGAAGGTCACCGGCATACCTGCGCCAACGACGCCGGCGCGACGCCGATCTACCTGCCGGGCTACCAGCGCGTCGACGACCCCGAGGTGCACGCCAAGTACGAGAAGTCGTGGGGCGTGAAGCTGTCGCCTGAGCCCGGAATGAACCTCAACATCATGATGAAACAGGTGGGCAAGCGTATCAAAGGCATGTTTGTCATGGGCGAGGACATCGTCCTATCGGAGCCCAACGTCAAGCATCTCGAGGAGGGGCTGAACAACATCGAGTTCCTCGTCTACCAGGACATCTTTCTCAACGAGACCGCCCGTTTCGCCGACGTGATCCTCCCCGCCGCGGTGTTTGCCGAGAAGGAGGGGACGTTTACAAACTCGGAACGTCGAGTGCAACTCGTGCGCAAGGCGGTGGAGCCGCCGGGCATGGCGCGACCCGACTGGGAGATCATCAGAAACCTCGCCAATGCCGCCGGAGCTTCGTGGAACTACGAGACCGCCGCCGAGGTCTACGACGAGCTCGCCCGCGACACCCACCAGTTCGCCGGCATCAGCCACGCTCGCATTGACGCTGAGGAGCATCGCGGCAAGACCGGTATCCAGTGGCCCTGCCCGAATCCGCAACACCCGGGAACGGAGTTCTTGCACGAGGGTGGCGCGTTGCGCGGCAAGGCGCTCTTCGTTGCCGCCGACTACCGCCCGTCGATGGAGGTCGAAGACGAGGACTACGGGCTGCTGCTGTCAACCGGGCGCACTTTGTACCATTACAACTGCGCTACCCAGACGCGCCGTGAAACCGGCCTGGACATGAAACAGTCGGACCCGTTCGTCGAGATCCATCGCCGCGACGCCCGCAAGCGCGGCATCGAGCACGGCGATCTCGTCGAGGTTTCGACGCGCCGCGGCGCCGTCCAGTTGCGCGCCATGGTCTCGCGCCAGGTGCGCCCGGGCTGTATCTGGATGCCGCTGCACTTCGCCGAGGCGCGCGCCAACCTGCTCACCAACGACGCCGGCGATCCGGTCACCCAGACGGCCGAGTACAAGGTCTGCGCCGCCGAGATCACCAAGCTGGCTTCGGCGACTGAGTCCGAGCGCGCCGAGCTGTTCCCGGGTACCTACTACGGCATTCAGGGCCCCGGATACCATGTCACCGAGTTCAAGGGCGGTGCCGCTGCGGTCGCCGTTCCCGTGCTGCACAGTCCTGACCGCGGCCAAGGCTGATCGGCCGACGCCAGCCGGCTCCGCGACGCAGCGTGCTTGTCGCGGTCAATGGTTGCGCGCGCCGCCGCATTCGTTAGCTACTCCTGGAGCGTAGTTCCGGCCAGCCGCCCTTTGCTTGCTCGGGTACCCGAGCACAACGGATACGAACCGGCGAGCCGGCCTCACAGCAACGTGGTAGAAGTTAGCGGTCGGCGCCATGCGCCTGCGACTTCCGCACCAACTCGCGCTGTGCCGGGGCCAGTCTGCGACGCCCGGCGGCTCATGAGAGGACACATTTCGATGGGCTCGTTTGTCGACGACATCCTCGCTGACGTGAAGGCCACTAATCCAACTGAACCAGAGTTCCACCAGGCGGTTCACGAGGTGCTGGAGTCGCTCGAGCCGGTGCTCGAGCAGCGCCCGGAGTACCGACGCTACAAGATCGTCGAGCGCATGGTCGAGCCGGAGCGGGTGATCATGTTCCGCGTGCCGTGGGTCGATGACAGCGGCGCCGTGCAGGTGAATCGAGGCTTCCGGATCGAGATGAACAGCGCGATTGGCCCCTACAAGGGCGGCCTGCGCTTCCATCCCTCGGTGAATCTCGGGATCCTCAAATTCCTCGCCTTCGAGCAGGTATTCAAGAACGCGCTCACGACGCTGCCGATGGGAGGAGGCAAGGGTGGCTCAGACTTCGACCCTAAAGGTAAGAGCGACATCGAGGTGATGCGCTTCTGCCAGAGCTTCATGAGCGAGCTGTGCCGCCACATCGGACCCAACACCGACGTGCCCGCCGGAGACATCGGTGTCGGGGGACGCGAGATCGGGTTCCTTTTCGGGCAGTACAAGCGCCTTCGCAATGAATTCACCGGCGTGCTCACCGGCAAGGGTCTGAACTGGGGAGGCTCGCTGATTCGCCCGGAGGCCACCGGGTATGGATCGGTGTACTTCGCTGCGGAGATGGCGGCGACGCGCGGCGAGACGCTCGAGAACAAGGTGTGCCTCGTTTCGGGGTCGGGGAACGTGGCGCAGTTCACCGCCGAGAAGATTCTGCAGCTCGGCGGTAAGGTCGTGACGCTCTCCGATTCCAGCGGCTCGATCTATGACGAGACGGGGATCGACGGCGAAAAGCTCGAGTTCGTCAAAGAGCTCAAGAACGCGCGTCGAGGCCGCATCAAGGAGTACGCCGAGAAGTATCCCGAGGCGGTTTACTCGGTGGAGAATCCCGACGACGATCACAATCCGCTCTGGGATCACCCAGCCGATTGCGCCTTCCCTAGTGCGACGCAGAACGAGATCAACGGGAAGGACGCCGCAAACCTGCTGGCCGGCGGTGTCTGGCTAGTCTGCGAAGGTGCCAACATGCCGACCACCCTCGATGGGGTAGACGCGTTCATCAACGCCGGCATTCTGTTTGCTCCGGGCAAGGCCGCCAATGCCGGAGGGGTGGCCACTTCGGGGCTCGAGATGTCGCAGAACAGCATGCGCATAATGTGGAGTCGAGACGAGGTCGACAGCAAGCTCCATGGCATTATGCGTGAGATCCACCGTGCCTGCCAGACTACATCGAAGCAGTTCGGGGTGCCCGGCAACTACGTGCTGGGAGCCAATATCGCGGGCTTCATCAAGGTGGCGGACGCGATGATCGACCAGGGGGTCGTGTAGCGGAGACTCCCGATCTCAGGACTATCGATGCGTCAGATCTTTCCTGACCACGAGCGGCGGCCCGGCGACGTGCGGGGTAGCTTTCAGGATCTGATGCAGTGGCGCGTCCGCCGCGTGCTGCTGGTTTCGAGCCTCTACGACTCGTTCATGTTCGCGGAGGATCGGCTCGCCGACGCTTTGGTGCTCGGCGAGTTCCTGGGGGTCGAGCTTTCTACCCTGCCTGAGATCCACCGCGTCTCGACCGGATCGGAGGCGCTCGACGAGGTCAAGCGGCGGCCCAGCTACGACCTTGTGATCAGCTCAACGAGGGTGGGCGAGATGCACGCCCAGGAACTGGCTCGCGGTCTGCGCGAGGCGGGCATCGAGGTGCCGATCATCATGCTCGCCTACCACGAGCGCGAGCTCAAAGACTTCATCCGCGCTCATGGCCTCTCCGATATCGATCGTGCCTTTCTGTTCCAGGGTGACATTCAGTTGTTCCTGGCGATCGTGAAGTGGGCCGAGGACCTGATGAACATCCAGCACGACGTCGACACGATGGGCGTCCAGGTGATCCTCGTCATCGAGGACAACATTCGCTACTACTCGTACTTCCTGCCGGTGATCTACACAGCCGTGCTCCAGAACACCGCCAGCCTGGTGCCGGACGGCATCAACCTGGCTCATAAGCTGCTGCGCGTGAAGGCGCGCCCCAAGATCGTGCTTGCCAGCGACTACGAGCACGCCTGGGACTATTTCCAGACCTACGAGGCCAACATCCTCGGGGTCATCTCCGACGTCGATTTCCCCAAGGACGGCGAGCTCTGTGCGGACGCCGGTGTGCAGTTCGCGCGCGAGGTGCTGCAACGCCACAGCGACGTGCCGGTCGTGCTCGACTCCGGACGGCGCGAGAACGCGGCGCTCGCTGAGGCGACCGGAACGTCGTTCCTTCACAAGTACTCGCCGACGCTTCTGCAGGAGCTGAGTCGGTTCATGGGACGGAACTTCGGGTTCGGACCCTTCGTCTTCCGCATGCCCGACGGCACCGAGGTCGCCCGCGCCCGCGACCTCCGACAGCTGGAGCGTGCCCTGCACACCGTGCCGGCCGAGAGCATCTGGAATCACGCCGAGCACAACGACTTCTCCACCTGGCTCAAGGCACACACCGAGTTCGACATCGCCTACCGGTTCCGGCCGCTGAAGATCTCGCAGTTCGACGGGGCGGAGTCCCTGCGCCGCTTCGTGATTGACGCGATCCGCACCCATCGCGAGGAACGCCGTCGAGGTGCGGTGGCCGATTTCGAGGCTGGCCGCTTCAATCCGGAGCGTAGCTTCGCCCGCATTGGTGGCGGGGCGCTGGGCGGCAAGGCTCGCGGTCTGGCGTTTGCGCGCCGGTTGTTGAAAGACTTCGGTGAGGATCGCTTCGAGAACGTGCGTCTCGCCGTACCGCCGAGCGTCATCATCGGGACCGACGTTTTCGACGAGTTCCTCGACGCCAATGACCTGCGCGATTTCGCTCTGCGTGCCGAGGACGATGACGAGATCGAGGCGCGCTTCGAATCGGCGCCGTTCCCGCTCCGAATCCAGCGCGACCTGCGTTCGTATCTGGAGCTGGTCCACTACCCGTTGGCGATACGCTCGTCGAGCTTGCTCGAGGACGCCAAGTATCAGCCGTTCGCCGGTGTCTACCAGACCCTCATGATCGCCAACAATCACGCCGACGTCGACGTGCGGCTGCCGCGGCTGATCCGGGCGGTAAAGCGCGTGTACGCTTCGACGTTCGCGCAGCGCGCCAAACGCTACGTGAGCGCCACGACATATCGGCTCGAGGGCGAGAAGATGGCCGTGATCGTACAACGAGTCGTCGGCGCCCTGCATGGGGAACGCTTCTATCCCGAGCTGGCCGGTGTCGCCCTGTCCCAAAACTTCTATCCGGTCCATCCGGTCAAGGCGGAGGACGGTCTCGCCGCGGTCGCGCTCGGGCTCGGCGAGGAGGTCGCCAGCGGCGGTATCTGTCTACGGTTCTCGCCACGCCACCCAGATCGCCTCCTGCAGATGTCCTCTGCCGGAGACGCGCTGCGCAACTCACAGCGTGAGTTCTTTGCCCTGTCTGTCGGCAAGACCGGTCGAGCGCGCCAGGGCGAGATCGAACGCTACGACCTGAGCGTGGCCGAGGAAGACGGAACCCTCGCCGTCGTGGGGTCGACGTACTCACCGGAAAACGATGTCATCTATGACAGCTTGTCACGCCCCGGCACGCGGCTGGTCACCTTCGCCCCGATCCTCAAGCATGGCCTGTTTCCGCTGGCACCGATCCTGAGCGATCTCCTCGAGCTGGGAACCTACGGAGCCGGGGGCCCAGTGGAGATCGAGTTTGCCGTCAACCTGTCGACACCGCCCGGTACGCCGAAGCAGTTCGGGTTCCTGCAGTTTCGACCGGTTGTGCCGGCGCTCGATCCCGGCGGTGCGGACATCAACGGCTACGAGTCCGGCCAGCTGGTCTGTCAGAGTGGCAGCGTTCTGGGATCCGGCAGGTTGGACGATATTCACGATCTCGTCGTCGTTGATTCCGATGCCTTCGAGCGCAGCCAGAGCCGCGTGGTGGCCGCGCAGATCGCTGCTTTCAACGCGCGGCTGTGCGCCGCCGAAACGAGCTACGTGCTCGTTGGCGTGGGGCGGTGGGGCTCTGCCGACCCGCTTCTCGGAATCCCCGTATCGTGGGACCAGATCTCGGGAGCGCGCGTCATCGTCGAGGCCGGGTTCCGCGATATGGCGGTGAGCCCATCGCAGGGAACGCATTTCTTCCAGAACCTGGTGGCCAACGATGTCGGCTACTTCACGGTTAATCCGGAGGCCGGCGAGGGCCTCGTGGACTGGGAGTGGCTACGCGGCTGTCCGGCAAAGGACGAGACCCCCTTCGTGCGCCACGTCCGACTCGACATGCCGGTTACGGTGCTGATGAATGGCACGCGCCATGAAGGCGTGATTCTGAAGCCAGGGGTGGCCCGGTCCACTTGACGGGCGTACTGGCGCGACCGATGATCGATTCGGTCCAGCGCACCCGGGGGGGGGGGGGGGGGCTCCATGAAGATCGCGGATACGCCGCTACAGGTTTCTGTTACTACCGGCGCGATGCCGGCATCCACCAAGGTTTGGGTTGAAGGGGTAGTGCACGAAGGTCTGCGCGTGCCGCTGCGCGAGATCACTCTGAGCGCAGATGCCCAGGAGACACGGCTTCGCGTCTATGACAGCTCGGGTCCGTATACCGACCCCGAGTCGGAGATCGATATCGAAACAGGCCTGCCGCGCGGCCGCGAGGCGTGGCTGAGACAGCAGGACGGCGTCGCCGACTACTGCGGACGCGATATACGGCCTGCCGACAACGGTTTCGTCAGCGGCGACCGGCTCGTGCCCGAGTTCCCCGCCCGGCACAGGCCGCGACGAGGTGCCGACGGTGGAGCCGTTACCCAACTCGCCTACGCGCGGGCCGGGGTCATCACACCCGAGATGGAGTATGTCGCTATCCGCGAGAACCTCGGACGGACGCGGCTGGCTGAGACGTCCGAACGTGACGGGGTTGGCTTCGGCGCTGCGGTTCCGGACACCGTGACGCCGGAGTTCGTGCGCGATGAGGTTGCGCGTGGGCGAGCGATTATCCCCGCCAACATCAACCATCCCGAGCTCGAGCCGATGATCATCGGCCGCAACTTCCTGGTGAAAGTCAACGCCAACATAGGCAACTCCGCCATCACCTCGTCGATGGCCGATGAGGTCGACAAGATGGTGTGGGCGATCCGTTGGGGTGCGGACACGGTCATGGACCTGTCGACCGGAAACAACATCCACAACATCCGGGAGTGGATTGTGCGTAACTCCCCAGTGCCGATCGGCACGGTACCGATGTATCAGGCGATCGAGAAGGTCGACAAGGTCGAGGACCTGACCTGGGAGATCTACCGCGACACGCTGGTGGAGCAGTGTGAGCAGGGCGTCGATTACTTCACCATCCATGCGGGGCTTCGTATCCAACACATTCCGCTGACCGTGCATCGGGTTACCGGAATCGTTTCGCGCGGTGGTTCGATCATGGCTCAATGGTGTCTAGCGCATCACCGCGAGAGCTTCCTGTACGAGCACTTCGAGGACATCTGCGACATCGTCCGTGCCTATGACGTGAGCTTCTCGCTCGGTGACGGGTTGCGGCCCGGGTGCATAGCCGATGCCAACGACGCGGCGCAATTCGCCGAGCTAGAGACGCTCGGTGAGCTCACCCGCATCGCCTGGGACAAGGATTGTCAGGTGATGATCGAGGGGCCTGGCCATGTACCCATGCACAAGGTGAAGGTCAACATAGACAAGCAACTCGAGGTCTGTGGCGAGGCGCCGTTTTACACACTCGGCCCGCTGGTGACCGACATAGCGCCAGCGTACGACCACATCACGTCGGCGGTCGGAGCGGCGATGATCGGCTGGTTCGGAACCGCCATGTTCTGCTACGTGACTCCGAAGGAGCATCTCGGTTTGCCCGACCGCGACGATGTCAAGGAGGGGGTCATCGCCTACAAGATCGCCGCGCATGCCGCCGACCTTGCAAAAGGGCACCCGGCGGCCCAGGCGCGCGACGATGCCATCTCGCGGGCGCGGTTTACCTTCCGCTGGGAGGATCAGTTCAACCTGTCGCTCGATCCGGATATGGCGCGCGCGTATCACGACGCCACGTTGCCCAAAGACGCGCACAAGACGGCCCACTTCTGCTCCATGTGCGGCCCGAAGTTCTGTGCCATGCGAATTACCCAGGATCTGGCAGAGTACGCCGAGCACGGTATGGCGGAGATGTCGCGCAGCTTCCGCGCCGGCGGTGGCGCGATTTACCAGACGGCTGAAGACCTCGAGCAGCTCAAGAAGTCGAACGAAGCGCTGAGCGAGCCCATCCAGGCAGTGTGAAGCGCGCTCGCCCCAAAACCGGGGAGTTGTAGCGGGTTCTTGCTCCGCGGCTGTGCATCCAACTACCATGCCGGTCTGCTGTTGCACGATGCCTGCACCAGTCCCTGTCAGGGTTGCCGCAGGGCACCTGCTGGAGTCGCTGTGGAGCTTCCCGAAACTATCGGCCGGTTCGAGATCGAACGCATCCTGGGCCGCGGCGCGATGGGCGTCGTCTATCTGGCCAAGGATCCGGTCCTGGACCGCGAGGTCGCCGTCAAGGTTATTCAGCTGCACCCGGGCCTCGACGAGAAGGACGTCAGTGAGCTCAAGAGTCGCTTCGAGGTAGAAGCTCGCGCTGCCGCGAGGATGTCGCACCCCAACCTGGTGACCATCTTCGATGCCGGCCTGCAGGACGAAAGCCTCTATCTGGCGATGGAGTACGTTCGCGGCGAAGGGCTCGACTCGATCATCGCATCCGACCGCCTACTCACCTACAAGGAAACCGCAGACATCCTGCTGCAGCTCGGCGGCGGGCTCGATCATGCCCACGATCACGGCATTGTCCACCGTGACATCAAGCCGGCGAACATTCTCATCAACCGGCGCGGCCAACCCAAGATCACCGACTTCGGCGTCGCCCGCGAGGCTACTTCGAACCTCACCACCACCGGGACGATCATTGGCACGCCGGCGTACATGTCGCCCGAGCAGATCACCGGGCACAAGGTTTCCGGTGCTTCCGATCAGTTCTCCTTGGCAGTCATGCTCTACGAGATGTTGACCGGCAGAAAACCGTTCTTCGGCGCGGGTGCTACCACGATCATGTACAAGATCGTGCACGAGGACCCCGAGCAATTGAACGCCGTGCGCAAGACGCTCCCCGCGGGGATCAATGGGGTCGTGATGCATGCGCTGGCCAAGGAGCCCTCGGATCGTTATCCGAGCTGCTACGAGTTCGCCGAGGCGGTGCGTGATGTTCTGGGTGCGGCGCCGGCGGACGAGGCCGTCATGCTCGGTGCGACCGCCAAGCGCAAGGCGATGGAGGCCGACAAAAAGAAGAGCAAGGCGGAGGCTCCGTCGGCAGAGGCAGCCACCCAGCTTGCTGCTCCGGGCGCTGTGGTCAGCGAGGTGGTGGATCAGCCGGCGAATGCGGCGTGGCTGGCGAGCGTCACGGATTTCTTACGGACCACTAACGGCAAGATCGCCGCCGGCGGCGGTGCGGCGGTGCTGCTCGCGGTGCTGGCGATGGCCATGTTTGCCGGCGGCGGCAGCGAGTCGACCCCGGCCGCCGGGGCTCCGCCGCCGGTAGCGGAGCCGATCGTCGAGGTAGCGGCACCTGGGCCACTGGCGACCAGCGACCCGAGCGCCGTCGATACGGAGGCCGATCCCGAGGCGGACGAAACCGGCGCGGGTGACCCGGCGGATGACGCAGTTGTCAATACGCTACCGGACCCCGAAGAACTGACGGCGGACGCTGATGCACCCCTGGAAGCGGCTCCTATCGAGGTGGCGCCGGCACCGGGAGGGGTGCTTTCCGAGGCAACGCTATTCGCTCTCGCAGAGGAGCAGCAGGCGACCCGTCGCCGCTACTTCCCGATGCGTGCGGTACCGGCGGCCCGCGTCGATCCCGAGTCGACGATACCCGCCGAGTCGGAAGCGCAGCTCGCCCCGGTCGTGGCTCTGCCGCCGGTGGATCCGGTCCAGGTGCGAGGCAACATCGAGGCTCCTGAGCTGTTGGAGAAATCTGAGCTCGAGCTGCCGGACTGGGCCATCGAGCTGGGCCTGCCGCGGTACGTGCTGCTGGAACTGGTGATCGACCGTGAGGCACGAATTCGCCAGGTCAAGGTGGTTCGAGCCGTGCACCCCGAGCTCGAACGGCTCGCGATCGAGGCCGTGCGGATGTGGCGGTTCCGTCCCGCGGCTCGCGACGGGGTGCCGATCGACGTCTTCTTCAATGTGGCGGTAGCGTTCGATGAGCCGGGTGGCGGCGGAGCAGGACGCCCCTGACGGGTGCGCTACGTCAGCCTCGTCGATCTCGGCTCCAACAGCGCGCGCCTGGTTGTCTTCGAGCTTGATCCCGGCAAGGGGTTTCGCCTGGTTGACGAGATCCGTGAGGTCGTCCAGCTGGGCGCCGGGATCGCCCAAAACGGTGAGCTGAGCGACGGCGGCATCGCGCGGGCGCTTGCGGCGGTGCGGACTTTTTCCGACTTTGCCAAAGCTGCGGCGCTCCCGAACCCACGCGTCATGGCAACGTCTGCGGTGCGCAGCGCCGCTAACCGCGAAGCGCTCCTGCATCCGGTTTCGCGAGATCGGTATCGAGATCGAGGTGCTCAGCGGTGAGGTCGAAGCGGCGCAAGGGGTCTTGGCGGTGGCCAACAGCTTCGCGCTCAGCGACGCGTGGGTGATCGACCTCGGCGGCGGCAGCATGCAAGTTTCGCAGATGCGCGACCGGTCCTGCGTCTTTGGGAGCGCTTACCCTTTCGGTGCGATCCGAGCCTCGGAGCAGTTTCTGGGCGAATCGGACCCGCCACGCCCGCAGGACATTGAGGCGCTCCGGGACGCCGTCGACCGCGATCTCGGCTCGTTGTTGTTGCGGATGCGCGCTGAACCCCTCCCGGTGATCGTCATGGGCGGCACGGTGCGCAACCTGGCGCGCGCCATTCAGCGCGCCGAGGGTTATCCGTGGCCGCAGATGCACGGCTATTGCCTCGATGGACGAGCCCTCGAGATGCTGGTCGCGCGGTTGCGGTCACTGTCGGTTGGCGAGCGTGCAGGGGTGGCCGGGATCAACCCGTACCGTGCTGATTCGGTGCTCGCCGGGGCGCTGGTGCTTCAGCACGTGTTGTCGCAGGCCGGGCTATCGAGCCTTACCGTCTCCGGCTATGGAATGCGCGAAGGGGCCCTGATGCAGGAGTTCCTTCCGGCCCCGCACCTGATCGAGGACGTGCGCGCCTTTCACGTAAGCAACCTAGCGTGGTGCTACCCACAGCCCGAGGACCACACCCGTCGGGTGATTGACCTGTCGCGTCAGCTGTTCGACGCTCTCACCCCGCTGCACGGGTATGGTGGTCCGGAAGCGGAGCTGTTGGCGGCCGCGACCGTGTTGCACGATGTCGGCAAGATCGTTGGCCACCGCGGCCACGCCAAACACGGAGAGTACCTGGTGGCGGGGGCGACCCTAGGGGGCTTTGATCATCGCGAGCAAGCCCTGCTGGCGTTGCTGGTGCGCTTTCATGATGCCGGGTACCCCAGCGGCTCGTCCTATCGATCGGTCCTGCGCGACGGCGACCATCGTGTGCTGGCGCAGCTAACCGTTTGCCTGCGACTGGCGGAGTGCCTCGACCGCTCCCTAACCGGACGCGTCAAAGGGGTGGGCGCCGTGATCGACGACGAAGAAGTGACGCTCCAGCTGCGGGCTGACAGTGAGCCTTGGGTCGAGCTCTGGGAGACACGTAGGCAGGCGCCCCTGTTTCTTTCAGCGTACGAGCGCCGGTTGGCGCTCGTCGTGGCGCCCGCCTGAAGGCCGCTACCGACCGAAGCTGTGTCATCGTTTGTGGAGAAGACGCGGCGGCAGAAACCACAGAAGTCGACCGCAGGCGGGCTCGACGCACGACCAGCCATCGGGTGCGAGCTCGATGCAAGCGACCGCGGCGGTGGGGAAAGTCACCGATGCGGCCCCCAGCAGCAACGACAAGGTGGCCGATAGCCCGGGCTCGTGGGCGACCAGCATGACCGTTTCCAGGCGGTCATCGATCCCGCCGATCACGTCGAAGATCGCGGATGGAGGCGCTTCGTAGAGTGCCTCCTCGAGGCGCAGGTCGGCGCTCCAATCACCTGCCTGGTGGGCGATCTCGGCGGTCATGCGCGCCCGCGCCGCCGTCGAGCAAACGACCTGCTCCGGGGGGCGCCCCGTTTCTGTGATCCAGCGGCCCATCGCCTTCGCGGCTCTTTGCCCCCGAGCGTTGATCGGTCGCTCGTGGTCGGATCCGAAAGCCGCCCCCCAGTCGGATTTCGCATGCCGCATCAAGTACACGGTTCTCAAGTGCCGGTTCCTGCGTGCCGGTGTGATTTCGCTGGCAGCTCCCTATACTAAAGTCTCTTGCGCCGCCGACTTTGCTGCCCTGCGCGGCGCTCGCTTCCCACATCCGTGATCGCGGCGCCCTATGCAATCAGAACTGCCCGCCGGTGTCGATGCCGACCAGCTCCGGTCTGTACGCCAAGCTGTGCCTGGTGGTGCGCCGCGAGGAGACCGGCATCGTGCACTACCTGCATACGAGCACCGGCAACTACAACGCCACGACAGCGCGCCTGTACACCGACATCGGGCTGTTCACCGCCGACCCCAAGATCTGCGCCGAGGCCGCCCGTCTCTTCAACGCTCTCACGGGCTACGCTGGTGGCGTCGAGTATGAGGAGTTGCTGGTGGCTCCGGGCCGCATGCGCGAGCGCCTGCTGTCCCGCATCGAGCGGGAGATCGAGTGCCACCGTGGCGATGGCGCAGGCTATCTGGCGATGGAGATGAACGCGCTGGTCGACGCGGAGTGCATCATGGCGCTGTATCGCGCTTCGCAGGCCGGCGTTCAGATCGATCTGCAAGTGCGCGGCATCTGCTGCCTACGACCCGGGGTGGAAGGCGTCAGCGAGAACATCCGCGTCAGGTCGATCGTAGGCCGTTTCTGGAGCACGCGCGCGTCTACTATTTCCGCAACGGCGGCGACGAGGAGCTGCTCATCGGCAGTGCCGACCTCATGCCGCGAAACTTCGATAACCGCGTCGAGGTGCTGCTGCCGGTCCGCGACGCGGAAATGCGCGCCGGAATTCGGCGACGGATCATGGCAACTCACATGGCGGACAACGTCAACGCACGGCATCTTGCTGCGGATGGCGAGTATGTTCCCTCGGACCCGGCGGGCGCCCGACAAGCTTGATTCGCACCGGTGGATGATCGAACACCGGGGCACCTGGATGAGCTAGTAGGCGGTGGTGGACGTGTGGCGGGCCCCGCCGGGGCGTCGCCTGGCGTCAGGCCACCTCGCATCTGCGCTAACTCGCCGTAACCCGGCCCGTTACATTTCCACCACACCGGCCTACTCTGACCCCGTGTCCCGCGGCGGGCAGCGGCTTGAAGCGCGTCCGGCGCTCAGCGATAATCGCCCGGCGGCGAGGCTTCGCATTCGGCCTACCGTCGCCAGTTAGCCCCGCAGCGACGGCATGAGCGAGGGGCCTGTTTCTCGGGCTCAGACAGTGAAGCCTTCACGGACTTCTGAGTCGAGCCTCGGTCGGGGTGACCGGAAGACATGCTTGCCGCACAGGCAATTTTCTACTACATGGCCGCAGCCAGCGTGGCGAGCGCGCTTCTGGCGGTGACCCGAAAGAACCCGATTCACAGCATGCTGTGGGTGCTGGCGCTTTTCCTGCACGTGGCGGGCATCTTTCTGCTGCTCGATGCTGAATTCCTGGCGGCAGTACAGGTCATCGTGTACGCCGGCGCCATACTCATCTTCTACCTATTCGTCCTGATGCTGCTCGACCTGCCGGGTGAAGAGGCGCGCCCGCGGTTCGGAAGGCACTGGCCGTTTGCCGCCGCTGTCGGGATCTCCTTTGCAGCCCTGGCCTGGCTCGCCCGGGTCGAGACCTTCGACCGCGATGCGGCTGGGGCGGCAACCGTAACGCGCGTTGCCGCGGACGCACCGGTGGAGGGTGGCCTCGAGGACATCGGGATGGCGTTGTTCGGCCCGTTTGCGCTGCCCTTCGAGATAGCGGGCCTGGTGCTTCTGGCTGCCATCGTGGGGGCGGTCGTCCTCGCCCGGAAGAGGGACACACCGTCTTGATTCCAGCTACCGGTGCGATTCTGGGGTTGAGCGCGGTTCTTTTCGGAATCGGCGCATTCGGCTTTCTTGCCCGCCGCAATATCATTCTCATGTTCGTCTCGGTCGAGGTCATGCTCAATGCCGTGAACCTCAGCCTGATCGGCTTTAGCCGCCACCTCGATGATCCGCGTGGCCAGGTGCTAGCCCTGTTCGTAATCGCGGTGGCGGCGGCGGAGGCGGGGGTTGGCCTGGGGCTGGTGATCGCGCTCAATCGGAACAAGCCCGGGGCAGGCGTAGCGGATCTAACCGAACTCAAGTGGTGACATGCGGTTGCTCCCACTGATTGTCGTTCTTGTGCCAGCCGTCGGCGCACTCCTGATCGCGTGCACCGGCGAGCGTCGCGCCAACCTGCGAGAGTTCTGGTCGGTTGCGGCCGGCGTCGTCATGTTCACCCTGACAGCGCTGATGATTCCCGAGGTCCTGGCCGGCAGCTCGCCGGGAAGCGTGCTGTTCCATGTTCTCCCGGGCGTCGATTTGGCTTTTCGGGTCGACGCCTTCGGCCTGCTCTTCGCTCTGGGCGCGTCGTTGCTCTGGACCCTCACGTCGTTTTACTCGATCGGCTACATGCGCACGCTCGAGGAACATGCCCAGACTCGCTACTTCTCCTGCTTCGCGCTGGCGCTGTCGACCACTGTTGCGGTGGCGTTTTCGGCCAACCTGTTTACGTTGTTCGTGTTCTACGAAGGATTGACCTTCGTTACCTACCCGCTGGTTGCGCACAAGGAGACCGACGAGGCGAGGGCCGGGGCGCGCAAGTACCTGATCTACCTTCTCGGCGCCGCGAAGCTTTGCCTGCTACCCGCCATCATCTTGATCTACAACGTTGCCGGCACCTTGGAGTTCCGCAGCGGTGGCATCGTGGGGGCGGCGCAGGCAGCGCAACAGCCCACCTTGCTGCTGGTGATCTTCGCGCTCTTCTTGTTCGGCTTCGCCAAGAACGCGCTCATGCCGCTGCATAGCTGGCTACCGGCCGCGATGGTGGCGCCGACCCCGGTGAGCGCGCTGCTGCACGCTGTGGCGGTGGTCAAGACAGGTGTCTTCTCCACACTCAGGGTCTTTCTCTTTGTCTTCGGGGCCGACGCCATGCGCGAGATCGGCGCCGATCAATTGGCCTTGGCGGTTGCCTCCGTGACCATCTTGATGGCGTCGCTGTTGGCGCTCGGTCAGGACAACCTCAAGGCCCGGCTGGCCTTCTCCACCGTCAGTCAGCTCTCCTACATCATTCTGGGCGCGGCGCTGTTGAACGCCAGCGGCGTGATGGGCGGGGTCGCCCACATCACCAACCACGCTGTTTCGAAGATCACGCTTTTCATGTGCGCCGGGTCGATCTACGTATCCACCCACAAGACCGAGATCAGTCAGCTTTCGGGCATCGCCCGCCGCATGCCGTGGACCATGGCGGCTTTCGCTCTTGCCTCGCTGAGCATCGTGGGGATTCCGCTCACCAGCGGCTTCGTTTCCAAGTGGAACATTGCCCTCGGCACCGTCGACGGCCACAGCATCGTGCTGTTGGGGGTGCTTCTGCTGAGCTCGCTCCTGAGCGCTGCGTACCTTGGCCCGGTGGTCTACAAGGCGTACTTTGAACCGGAGGCGCCCGACGCTGAGGAGATCCGCGAGGTGCCGTGGATGGTGGCCCCCCTGGTGGTCAGCGCCGCCGCAAGCCTGCTCCTGGGTATCTTCCCCGGGTTCGTATTGGACTTGGCCGGAAGGGTTATGCCATGAGCTTCTTGGAGAGGCACCTGGAGGATCCCGTACGCTTGGCGCGCGTCAGACGGTTCTTCTACGCCGTGCTGGCGGTGATCGCGCTGGCCGAGATCGGGTTGCCGTTGGTGTACGGCTACGGCCACCCGCACTTTTCTTTCGAGCGCTTTCCGGCATGGGGCTCGATCTACGGGTTGGTCTCGTGCGTGGCCATCATCGTCGTCTCCAAGCTCATAGGAAAAGCCTGGCTGATGCGCCCCGAGGGCCACTATGAAGACTGAGTGCCGATGAGTCTCGAGTGGGTACACCCCGGCCTTATCCTCATCCTAGGTGCGTGGGTGTTGCCTGTCCTCAAGGGCCGGATGAAGCGCGTCGCGATGCTGGCGCTGCCGGCGGCGGCGGTCATCGCCTGCTGGACTACGACACCAGGGATGTACGGCGTGGTGCGATTCCTGGGGCAGGAGCTCGTGTTCGGTCGCGCCGACAGCCTGAGCCTGGTGTTCTCCTACGTGTTCTCGATCATGGCCTTCGTGGGCATGGTGTACGCGCTTCACGTCGACGACGACTCCCAACACGTCAGCGCCCTGACGTACGCTGGCGGCGCGCTCGGTGTGACCTTCGCCGGAGACTTCCTGTCGCTCTATATTTTCTGGGAGCTGATGGCAGTTTCCTCAGTGTTTCTGGTGTGGCTGCGTCGCGAGGAATCTGCGGTGGCGGCGGGGTTCCGCTACCTGCTGGTGCACGTGGTCGGAGGCCTGGTCCTGTTGGCGGGGATCGTGCTCCACTGGTCTGCTGTCGGGTCGCTCGCGTTCGGCGACCTGGGCGCCTTCTCGGGCGGCGCCGGCTGGACCCTGATCCTCATCGCTTTCCTGATCAACGCGGCGGTTCCGCCCTTCGGGGCATGGCTTCCCGATGCGTATCCCGAAGCCACGGTCACCGGTGGTGTCTTCATGACCGCGTTCACCACCAAGTCCGCGGTGTATGCGCTGATTCGCGGCTTCGCCGGCACAGAGTTCCTGGTGTGGCTAGGAGCGGCGATGGCGGTTTATGGCGTGGTCTACGCGGTGCTGGAAAACGATGCGCGCCGGTTGCTCGCGTACCACATCATCAGTCAGGTGGGCTACATGGTGTGCGGCGTGGGTATCGGAACCGCGCTGGCCATCAACGGCGCTACCGCGCACGCGTTTGCGCACATTCTCTACAAGGCGCTGCTGTTCATGGGCGCAGGCGCCGTGCTACAGGTGACCGGCCGACGCAAGCTCAGCGAGATGGGTGGGCTCTACAAGACCATGCCGATTACTCTCGGGCTGTACATGATCGGCGCGTTCGCGATCTCCGCGGTGCCCTTGTTCAGCGGTTTCGTGAGCAAGTCGATGGTGGTCTCGGCCGCCGGCGAGTCTCACATGGCGGCGATTTTCCTGATTCTGACTTTGGCTTCGGCCGGCACCTTCCTGCATACCGGCCTGAAGCTCCCCTACTACATGTTCTTCGCCAAGGACTCAGGCCTGCGCGCCCACGAGCCGCCCAGGAACATGCTCGTGGCGATGGGCCTGGCGGCGGTTGCGTGCGCCGTGATCGGGGTGTTTCCGCGGCTCCTGTATCAGTTCCTGCCCAATCCTGTGGAGTACCACGCATACACGTTGGCGCACGTCACCAACACTCTCGGCATGCTCGGCTTCACCGCGCTGGGTTTCTTCCTGCTGCTCAAGCAACTCGACCCGGAGCGCAAGATCAGCCTCGACACCGACTGGTTCTACCGCCGTGGCTCTGCTGGGTTCCTGTCCCTGGTGAACAAGCCGTTGGCTCGCCTCGAGTACGGCTTCGTAGGCGAGATCTATGAGTTCGTGATCCAGCGGCCGGTGCTGAGCGTGGCCCGGGTGGTGCGTAGCTTCGACGGCATCGTCGTCGATTCCGGGATCGTCGGCGTGGGACGCTTCACGCAGTTGCTGAGCCGGATCGCTCAGTTTGGGGCGAGTGGACACGCCCAGCAATATGGGTTGCTCATGGCGGCCGGAATCCTGGCCGTGCTCGCCTGGATGCTCGTTCGATGATGGGCTATCCTGTCTTATCGGTCACCACGTTCCTGCCCCTACTGGGCGCGGCGGTGATCTTGCTGATCGGCGGCGCGCGGCGGGCGCGCTGGATCGCACTGGCTACGACCTTGGCGACGCTGGCCGTTTCGTTGCCGCTATTTACCGGCTTCGAGAAGGGCTCGGGTGCTCTGCAGTTCGTCGAATCCGCCGATTGGATCCCGGCCTGGAACATCCAGTACAGCATGGGCGTAGACGGAATCAGCCTTCCGTTCATATTCCTCGCGGCGCTGTTGAGCGTGCTCTGCGTCGGCGTCTCGTGGACGGCCGTGCAGACGAAGCCGCGCGAGTTCTACGCCGCGCTGCTGGTGGCCGAGACGGCGATGATCGGGCTGTTCGCCGCGTCGAACCTGTTTCTCTTCTTTGTTTTCTGGGAGCTCATCGTCATTCCCATCTTCCTGCTGGTCGGTGTTTGGGGCGGGCCAGGGCGCGTTTTCGCCGCCGTCAAGTTCCTCATCTTCACCTTGGCCGGAAGCGTGTTGATGCTTGTGGGGATGATCGCCTTGCACCAGGCTTATGGCACCCTCGACTTCAGGGCGCTTGCTGTTGCCCGGCAGCAACTTGACCCGGCCACGCAGGGTTGGCTGTTCGCCGCGTTCCTCGCCGCGTTTGCCGTCAAGGTGCCGATGTTCCCAGTGCACACCTGGCTACCGAACGCCCACACCGAGGCGCCCACGGCGGGGAGTGTGATTCTGGCTGGAATTCTCCTCAAGATGGGCGCCTACGGGTTCCTGCGGGTCTCGCTCCCCATTCTGCCCGAGGGCGTGCAGCTGTTCCTCACGCCCATGTTGGTGGTCTCTGCGCTGGCGATCGTCTACGGCGCCTACGTGACCTTGGTGCAGACCGACGTCAAACGGCTTATTGCCTACTCCAGCGTGAGCCACATGGGCTTCGTGACGCTGGGCATCTTCACGCTCGAGCAGAGCGGAGTCGAGGGTGCGATTCTCCAGATGATCAACCACGGGATCGTCTCGGCGGCGCTGTTCCTGTGCGTCGGGATGATCTACGAGCGTACCCATACGCGCGAGATCAGCGACTATGGCGGGCTCGCCAAGGTGGCACCTGTGTACAGCACGATGCTGGCGTTTTTCTGCCTGGCCGCCACCGGACTTCCGGGATTGAATTCCTTCGTCGGCGAGTTCCTGATCATCAGCGGTGCGTTCAAGACGCAGGTATGGCTTGGTGTTGCTGCCGTCTGGGGGGTCGCCCTGGGGACGGCCTACATGGTCTGGCTGTACTACCGGATGGTGATGGGGCAGACCAACCCCGGGCTCGAGGGGCTCAAGCTCGAGCTCAATTCGCGTGAGCTCGTGACCCTGGCGCCGCTGGTCTTGCTCGCCTTGTGCCTAGGTCTCTATCCGGAGCTCGTCCTGTCCTATCTTCGTGTGCCTGTGGCGGAGCTGTTGGCCATCGGAGGGCTGCAATGAAGGGTCCGAGCGCCGCCGATCTGGCCCTGCTGATTCCTGAGCTGATCTTCGTCGTCGCTGCGCTGGTGCTCATGCTCGCCGCGCGCCGGATCCGCAGGGGCCAGGTGGCCTCGGTCGGTACTGTGGTCGCTGCACTGGTTGCGCTCGTTGCGGCGAGTCAAACGCTGTCCTGGGGGCCGATCAACGGATTCTCGGGCATGCTTGTGCTCGACGGCTACTCGCAGTTCTTCAAGATTCTGATCGTCGCGACGCTCGTGTTGACCACCCTCCTCTCGGTGGGTCGCCGTGCTGGCGACGGCGTCCCGCGCGGCGACTATCACGTGCTGTTGTTGCTCGCCGCCACGGGAATGATGATCTCGGTTTCAGCCGCAGATCTCATACCGCTCTACCTGAGCTTGGAGCTCATGACGATTTGCTCGTACATCCTCGTCGGCATCCGGGTAGAGAGGCCGACGTCGAACGAGGCGGCGATCAAGTACTTCCTCCTCAGCTCCTTCTCTTCCGCGTTTTTCCTTTTTGGTATCAGCCTGATTTATGGGCTCACCGGTACGACAGCCTATGACGGCATCGCCTCGGCGTTGCACTCGCGAGGCCTGGTTAGCCAACCGTTTCTGCTGATCGCCATCGGGCTGATTGTGGCCGGGCTTGCCTTCAAGATCGCGGCCGTACCTTTTCACGCCTGGGCTCCAGATGCCTACCAGGGGGCGAGTGCGCCGGTCGCGGCGTTCTTGGCGGCCGGCTCCAAAGCGGCCGGGCTGGCGGCGCTGGGACGCCTCTTCCTGATCGCGTTCGGTACCGAGGTGGGCGTGCTCTCGACGATCGCGGTGGGACTGGCCGGCCTGTCCTTGCTCGTGGGCAGCATCTTGGCGCTGTCCCAGACCAACATGAAACGGCTGCTGGCCTATTCGTCCATTGCCCACGCCGGGTATGCCCTCCTCGGTCTGATCGCCGGGACCCCCGCGGGCCTCTCCGCCACCATGACCTATGTGTTCTTCTATGTGTTCATGACGCTAGGGGCCTTCAGCGTAGTCATCGCACTGGGCGAGCGCGGCGAGAGGCTGGATGGTTTTGCTGGCCTGGCGACGCAGCGACCGGGCACGGCGGCGCTCATGCTCTTGTTCATGCTGTCGCTGACCGGGTTCCCGCCGACGGCCGGATTCGTGGCCAAGTTCGGTGTCATCACCAGTGCAGTGCAGGCGGGCCAGATCGCGCTGGCGGTTCTTGCGGTGGCCTGCAGTGTGATCACAGCGTTCGTATACATGCGCGTAGCCGTTCTGATGTACATGAACAACACCATCGCACCGGCCCCGGCGCGTTTCCCGCTGGCGGTGACGGCGGCGCTCGCCGTGGCGGCTCTGGTCACCCTGGTGGGTGGGATCTTCCCGGCCAGCGTGATGTCGTGGACAGTAACGCCATGAATCCTGCAGCGCTGCGAGATACCGCGTTTCCGCCCGCGCCAGTTGCAAGGCCACGAGTGCTAAGTTACTTGCCGCGCGGGACACTAGTTTCTGAGGTCAGCCTCCAACCGCTCGCTATCGAGGTCGTCGTCTGGTGAACGAGTACATCGGGATAGCCGTCATATTCGTGCTCGCCGGTGGCCTCGCGGCCACCATGGTCGCGTTGGGCTCGGTGCTGGGAAAGAAGAATCCCACCGCCGTAAAGCTAGCGCCGTTCGAGTGTGGCCAGGAGCCGTTCTCCCTGCCTACGGGGAAGCTGGCGGTGAAGTTCTACCTCACCGCGATCCTGTTCATCCTGTTCGATGTCGAGCTCGTGTTCCTCTACCCGTGGGCGGTGCTCTACCGACGGCTCGGGCTCCTCGGTCTGGTGGAGATGGGGGTGTTCCTAGCCATCTTGATGGTCGGCTACGTCTACGCCCGGGACAACGGCGCCCTGGATTGGAAGTGACAATGGAGAACGCTTTACTCGAATCGGTCGCCAACCGATTCCCGGACGCCGGCCTCGCCTCATACACGTACCGGGGCGACGCCACGGTCGTCTTGCGCCGCGAGAGCCTGCTCGAGGTGGCCCGTTTCCTCAAGGAGGACTCGGCGCTACAGATGAACTTCCTGGTGGACGTGACCGCGGTGGACTATTCCGCTTTCGGGAAGGGGCCGGCGCCAGCCTTTTTTGCATCCTCAGGCGTGTCGGTGAGGCCGTCCCCGCAGATTCCAGAATCAGAATCGTGGCCGGGCCCCCCGGACGACGCGCGTTTTGCGGTCGTATACCACTTCTACTCCATGACCCATAAGCATCGGCTGCGGCTGGTGGTGCCGACGCCGGAGAGCACGCCGGAGGTAGATTCGCTGACCTCGCTGTGGCCGGGAGCCAATTGGCTCGAGCGCGAGGTATGGGACATGTTCGGGATTCGTTTCGCCGGGCATCCGGATCTGCGGCGGATCCTCATGTACGAGGAGTTCGAAGGTCACGCGTTGCGCAAGGACTATCCCGTTAACAAGCGCCAGCCTCTGATCGGGCCGCACAACTAGTGTCGCGCACGGAAAACTAGCCATGGCTATGCAAAAGAGCCCGATGGTCGAGACCAGCTCGATCTCTGAGCCTGACGCCGCCGGACTCGAGACGCGGGACATGATGCTCAACATCGGCCCCGCCCACCCCGCCATGCACGGCATCATCCGCATCATCGCCAAGCTCGAGGGCGAGCAGATCGAGGCTGCCGACGTCGAAATCGGCTACCTGCACCGCGCTTTCGAGAAGATGTCGGAGACGGTCGACTATAACGGCGTCGTTCCGTATACCGACCGGCTCAACTATGTCTCGCCGCTGATCAACAACATGGGCTATTGCATGGCGGTGGAAAAACTGCTCGGGATCTCGGTGCCGGAGCGCTGCCACTACGTGCGCGTCATCATGTCCGAGATCTCGAGGGTGTCGGACCACCTCACGTGTGTGGGTGCGACCGCCATGGAGTTGGGCGCGTTCACCGTCTTTCTTTACATGATCAAGGCGCGTGAGTATCTGTGGGAGCTCGTGGAGAAGGTCACCGGAGCGCGGCTGACCGTTACCTACTGTCGCGTCGGGGGAGTGAAGGCGGACCTGCCGGAAGGTTTCGCGGAAGCCTGCAGCGAGGCGTTCAAGGAGACCCGCAAGGTCCTGGAGGAGTCGAGCGCGCTCCTTACCCGCAATCGGATCTTCGCGGACCGCATGAATGATACGGGCGCGATTTCGGCGGAAGACGCCATCTCTTTCGGGATCACCGGCCCGTTCCTGCGCGCTACCGGCGCTACGTACGATGTCCGCAAGGACTGCCCGTACGCCGTCTACGACCAGATTCCCTTCGAAGTGCCGGTCGGGACTCGCGGCGACAACATGGATCGCTATCTGGTGCGCATGGAGGAGATGGAACAGTCCATGCGTATCGTGGAGACGGCACTAGAGCAGATACCGGGCGGTCCAGTGCTGGTCAATCCCGAGACCGGGCGCCCGATTCCGGCCGCGGAGATGGTGGACCTCGCCAAGGTGGGCAACATCGACGCGATCTCGGGCGGATGTGCCGTGGTCGGCCCAACCCTCGAGGGATCGGGTCGTCTGTACCACCCCTCGATCGCCACGGACGAGAAGCGCGCGGTCTTTCCTGCCAAGGAAGACACCTACGGCAACATCGAAGGGCTGATGCGGCAGTTCAAGCTGGTCATGCATGGCCATGGGGTGCGCCCCCCCAACGGAGAGGCGTACTTTCCGGTGGAGGGCGCCAACGGAGAGCTGGGGTTTTACGTGGTGAGCGACGGCGCCGGTAATGCCTACCGGGTTCGGGTGCGGCCGCCTTGCTTTGCCATCATGTCGGCGCTCTCGATGCTGCTAGAGGGCGAGATGATCGCCGACATGGTTCCCACATTCGGCTCGGTCAACATGATCGGCGGGGAGCTCGATCGGTGAATCTGGCAGATCTCGAGGGCCAGGCGCGGGAGATCGTGCAGCGCTACGAATTCCCCAAGGCCGGTATGCTGCCGGTTCTATGGCTCGTGCAGCAGAACCAGGGCTACGTCAGCCTGGAGTCTGAGACCTGGGTTGCCGGTGTTCTCGGTGTGTCGCCCTCGCAGGTACACGAGGCGGTCAGCTTCTACAACATGTTTCATACGCAGCCCGTAGGTCAGCGCGAGCTGCGAGTGTGCACGAGCCTGCCCTGTCTCTTGCGCGGCGGTAAGGAGCTCCTGGATCGGATAGAGGAGACTCTGGGAATCAAGCCGGGCGAAACGACCGCCGACGGGGCGGTAACACTGACCGAGACCGAGTGCCTCTGTGCCTGCGAAATGGCGCCGATGGCACAGCTCGACGAGCGATTCGTCGGACCGTTGGAGGGCCCGACGGTCGATGACGTTCTCCGCGACGCGCGAACCGCGCCCGGCTCGCCGCTGACGACGCCGGAGCCCGAGCCGTACATCTGCTCGGACGGCCCGATACTGTCCAGCCGATTCGGCGATCCCGAGGGGGCCTGGTTCGAAGAATTCGTCGCCGGCGATGGGTACGTTGCAGCACACAAAGTGATCACCTCGATGACCCCCGAGCAGGTGATCGAGGAGGTCTCCAAACCGAGCCTGCGGGGTCTGGGTGGGGCCGGGTTCCCGACCGGGAGGAAGTGGTCGTTCGTCCCCAAGGACACCGATAAGCCGAAGTTCCTGGTGGTCAACGCGGACGAAGGTGAGCCCGGTACCTTCAAGGACCGCTACATCATGGAGCGCGATCCGCACAACCTGCTCGAAGGCATGATTATCGCTGCCTACGCCATCGGTTGCCACAAGGCCTACGTCTACATTCGGGGCGAGTACTTCCTGTCAGCTCGCCGGCTACAGCGCGCCGTCGATGAGGCATACGAGCACGGCTGGCTCGGCAAGAACATCCAGGGCACTGGCTTCGAGCTGGACGTAGTGATTCACCGAGGCGCCGGCGCGTACATCTGCGGCGAGGAGACCGCGTTGTTGACATCGCTCGAGGGTGGCAAAGGCTTCCCCAAGCTGAAGCCGCCGTTCCCCGCCATCGAGGGCCTCTTTGCTTGCCCGACGATCGTCAACAACGTCGAGACCCTTGCTTGCGTGCCGTTCATCTTGCGCGAGGGGGCCGATCGCTTCGCCGGCATCGGCACGGAGCGTCAGGGTGGCACGCGGCTCTTTTGCGTCAGCGGCCACGTGGTGCGTCCGGGAGTCTATGAGGCGCCAGTCAGTGTGACCCTGCGCGAGCTCATCGAGGATGAGCAGTACGCCGGCGGCGTGCGCGATGGTAACAAGCTCAAGGCGGTCATCCCGGGCGGCATCTCGGCGAAAGTTCTCACCGCTGAGGAGATCGACGTGGCGATGGACTTCGACTCGCTGATGGCGGCAGGCACCATGGCCGGGTCTGGTGGCGTGATCGTCATGGACGAGACCACGTCGATGGTCGACGCGCTGGAGTCCGCTTCGAAGTTCTTCGCTGATGAATCCTGTGGGCAGTGCTCACCGTGTCGCGAAGGGACCGGCTGGGTGCACCGCATCATGCGTCGAGTCATCGCCGGAAAGGGAAGGCTCCAAGATCTCGACGACCTTCTGGCGATCGCCGACGACATGGAGGGGAAGACCATCTGCGTGTTCGCAGACGCCGCTGCCTGGCCGGTGCAGTCCTATATCGGGAAGTTCCGCGACGAGTTCGAGCAGTACATCACCAGCGGTCACATAGCCAACAGTGTGGAGGCGGTGCATGCCTAAGCTCACCATCGACGACCGTGAGATCGAGGTCGCCGAGGGAACCATGGTCATCCAGGCCGCGGAGCAGCTCGGGGTCTTGGTGCCGCGCTACTGCTACCACCCGGGCCTCTCGATCGCGGGCAACTGCCGTATCTGTCTGGTGGATGTCGAAAACAACCCCAAGCTACAGATCGCATGCAACTTGCCCGCCACCGAGGGGATGGTCGTGCATACCAAGAACGACCGAGCAGAAGAGGGGCGACGCTCGGTTCTGGAGTTTCTGTTGGCCAACCATCCGCTCGATTGCCCAGTCTGCGATCAATCGGGCGAGTGCGACCTGCAGAACTTCTACATGGACTTCGGGCTCTACAGCCCGCGGTTCCATGAGCAGAAGGTCAAGAAGCAGAAGGCAGTGCAGCTCGGTCAGCATGTCATGCTCGACCAAGAGCGCTGCATCCTGTGCTCCCGATGCGTGCGTTTCACCGACGAGATCACCGAGACCGGAGAGTTTGGCATCTTCAACCGCGGCGACAGCTCGGAGCTGGGTATCTATCCCGGCTCCACGCTCGACAACGCGTACTCGGCAAACGTCGTCGACATCTGCCCCGTGGGCGCTCTCACCGAGGCTGATTTTCGTTTCAAGGCCCGTGTCTGGTATCTCTCGAGCGCTCCCACTGTCTGCAACGGCTGCAGCCGCGGCTGCAACATCGACATGCATTTCGTCCTCGACCGGCCGCATTTGAACGACGGGGCCCGCATGGCACGCGTCAAGCCGCGCTACAACGCCGGTGTCAACGAGTGGTGGCTGTGCGATGAAGGACGGTACGGCCTCGGCTGGCTGGATCATGAGCGTGCCGACGTGGTGCGCGGGCCAGCCGGTGACGCGACTTGGGAGGAGGCGCTGACAGCGATCTCGTTGCAGGTTGGCGAAGGAGCCCGCGTCGGTGTGATCGCCTCCACGCAGCTCACCAACGAGGAGCTCTTCCTGATCCGGGAGGTTTTCCAGGGGGCGCGAATTAGCGCCAACGTGCCCGAGCAGCCCGGTTCTTCGGACGACTTTCTCATCATGGCCGACAAGAGCCCCAACATGCGTGGGGCGACCTTGCTCGGGCTCGCCGGCCCAGAGGCGTATGACGCCGGCCAGATTTTGGACGAGGCGCTGGCCGGGGATCTCGACGCGCTGTGGGTCTTCGGGCATGACCTGGTGGATCTGTTCGGTGAGGAGAAGGTTCGTGAGCTACCGCAGCGGGTGGGGTTGTTGGTGTTCTCCGGGACGAACGAGAACTCCACCGCGTCGCTGGCGCATTGGGCCCTGCCGACTGCCGGCTACGTGGAAAAGGATGGGACCTTCGTTAACTGCGATGGTCGCGTGCAGCGCGTCGGTCGGGTGATGCCACCCTACGGTCGGTCGCAGGAAGATTGGCGCATGCTCTTGAAGCTGGCCGAGATGCTTGGCCGACCGCTCGATTGGGCGAAGCCGGAGGAGATCTTCGAGGCGCTGGCAGCAGCGGAGGCACCCTTTGCAGCGTTGAGCTACGAGGCAATCGGAAAAGACGGAGCCGCCATCACGCCGGCCACGCCCACGCCGGGGGCACCAGCAGAGGCAGTCGCACCGTGATCGAAGCACTCCTCATCAAGCTCGCGCTGGCCGGGCTCGTGCTCTTTGCGGTGGTCAACTTCGCGGGGTTGCACACCTGGGTGGAGCGGAAACAGTCGGCCCTGATCCAGGACCGGATTGGAGCTAACCGCGCCCCCATCTTCGGCTTTCGCGCGCTGGGCCTATTTCACGGCATCGCCGATGCAATCAAAATGTTCACCAAGGAGGACATTGTTCCAGCGGGCGCCAACAAGACGCTTCATGCGCTAGCGCCGTTTTTCTCGGTGTTCTTCGCGCTGGTGGCGTTCGCGGCGATCCCCTTCGGTGACCGGCTTGTATGGGGCGATCGGGTCATCGAGCTCCAGGTAGCCAATATCGACGCGGCGCTGCTCTACGTGTTCGCGATGCTGTCGATGGGGGTCTACGGGGTGATCCTTGCCGGCTTCGCCTCCCGCAACAACTATGCCATCATGGGTGCATTGCGCGCCACCGCACAGTTGATCTCCTACGAGATCGCTCTGGGAGTGGCCATTCTTGGCGTGATCATGGTCTACGGAACCATGAATCTGTCTGAGCTGGTCCGCGCGCAGGGGCATATGATTGGTGGTTGGATTCCGCTCTGGGGCATCGTCGTCCAGCCGGTCGCCTTCTTCATCTTCGTGACCGCGGCGCTGGCGGAGACCAAGCGGCTGCCCTTTGACCTACCGGAAGGGGAGTCGGAGATCATCGGCTACTTCGTCGAGTACAGCGGCATGAAGTTCGGGATGTTCTTTCTCACGGATTTTCTCGAAACCATCATGGTGTCCTGCCTGGCTACGACGCTCTTCTTCGGTGGGTGGCAGGTGCCCTTCCTCACCCCCGAAGGATTCCTGCTGCCGTGGGGCGCGGAGATTCCCGTATCGAACCTGGTCTATGTCCTGCTCGGCGTGGCGAGCTTCACGGTCAAGGTCATCGGCTTTTCCTGGCTGTTCATGCAAATACGCTGGACCTTGCCGCGCTTCCGATACGATCAGCTCATGTCGCTGGGCTGGAAGGGGCTATTCCCGGTGGCGGTGGTCAACGTCGTGGTGACGGCCCTGGTGCTGATGTTCTTCACCGAGGGGGGGCCGTGACCGTAAGAGTCGTCCGAAGGAGCGAGCTGACGTTCTGGGAGAATCTCTACATTCCACAGATCATCTCCGGCCTGAGGATCACCTCGAGGCACTTCTTCCGGAATCTCTTTCTGCACGCTGCGCACATGGTCGGTCGTCTGACGCACATTCGCGCCGCCGTCACGTATCAGTATCCCGAGGAGCTGCGGCCCCTCATGTCGAGGTTTCGCAGCCGCCACCGGCTCACCCTGCGCGACGACGGCTCCCCGCGGTGCGTGGGATGCATGCTGTGCGAGACTGTTTGCCCGGCCAAGTGCATCACCATCGTGCCCGGCGAGCATCCCGATCCGCATGTCGAGAAATACCCGGTGCAGTTCGATATCGATCTGGGCGTTTGCGTCTATTGCGGCTATTGTGTCGAGGTTTGCCCGGAAGACGCGATTCGGATGGATACCGGGATCCTGGATCTCGCGGCGTACTCACGGGAGGCGATGCGGCTCGACATCCACGAGCTGATGGACCCCAAGCTGCGCAAGCCGATCGGCGACTGCAGCCTGGAGTTCCCCCATAAGTGCGAGCTCACCGGCGGCGAGATGAAGGGCAGCTGGGAACCCGCCGACGCATCATAAACGACCGATTGAGCACCTTCCGCCGCGGTCGACCAGTGGAGCGTTGCAGCGCGGAGGACCCGTGTTGCAGTTAGGTCGCTGCGTCATCGGCGTCGCCGCGTTGATCGCAGTCGTGCCGCTCCTTGGGGCCGGCTGCGCGGTCGCCCCGTCGCGGCGAGTCGGCGTGCTGCTTACGGGGCCCACGATGGGTACCCGCTACAACGTTCGTGTAGACGACGCGCACGCGCCCGCCGCAGAGGCGACTATCGCCGCTCTCATCACGGCGACGCTGGATCGGATCGATCGCAAGATGTCGACGTTTCGGTCGGACTCCGAGATCTCCGAGCTCAACCAGGCGCCGGCAAACCAACCAGTGCGGCTCTCGATGGAAACCGTTGGCGTGCTTTCGGCTGCCATCGATCTGGCGGCTGACACCGGCGGCGCGTTCGATGTCACCGCTGGACCATTGGTCAACGCCTGGGGGTTCGGGCCGTCGGGTGACGCCAACGGGCCGCCGTCGGAGCGTGAGCTTGCCGACGCCCTGCGTCACGTGGGGTCGGACAAGATCACATTGGACACCGTAGCCGGTACGGCGACCAAGCTCGACGCCGACGTATACATCGACCTTTCGGGAATCGCCAAGGGCTACGCAGTCGACGCGGTCGACGCGGCGCTGGCGGCGGCAGGCTGGGAGCGCACCATGGTCGACGTCGGCGGCGAAGTGCGGACGCGCGGGCTCACCGCCTTCGGTCGCCGTTGGCGCGTCGCGATCGAGCAGCCCGACGGCGGTGTCCCAGCGTCTCCGCTGCTCGTGTCGCTCGTTGACGGCGCGCTGGCGACATCGGGCAACTACCGCAACGCTTACTTTCGCGGCGACACCTTGGTAGGCCATACGATCGATCCGCGAACCGGTCGCCCCATCGAGCACAACGGAGTCTCGGTTTCGGTCATGGCGGCCGATTGCATGACAGCGGACGCTCTGGCAACCGCGCTGATGGTGATGGGCCCCGAAGAGGGGCTTGCCTGGGCGACTGATCGCGACGTCGCTGCCGTGTTCATGGCGCGCGATAACGACACCCTCGTGCGGCGTGCGACCCCGGCGTACGAGCGCCAGGTAGGAGCGCGGTTACAATGAAGAAACCGGCTCGCCGGAGCGGCGGTCTGGTGTACTCGACGGCTCACGGACAGATGTGTCCGCGCTGCGGTCAGCCGACGATTCGGTGTGCGTGCCGCAGATCCGCAGCGACCCCGGAGGGGGACGGCGTGGTCCGCGTGATTCGGCAGACCAAGGGGCGTCGCGGCAAGGCCGCTACGCTGGTTACCGGTGTGCCGCTAGCCGGGCCGGAGCTGGCCAATCTCGGCAAGGAGCTGAAGCGTAAGTGTGGATCCGGCGGTACCGTGAAAGGCGGGACGATCGAGATTCAGGGGGACCATCGAGACTCGTTGGTTGCGGAGCTCGAGCGGCGTGGTTGGATGGTCAAGCGGGCCGGGGGATAGCCCAGTGACCGAAGCTACGGGCCGCCGCCAGGGGCACGACGCCATCGCGGTGGTCGACTTCGGCGGCCAGTACGCTCACCTGATTGCCACCAAGGTGCGCCGTCAGGGGGTGCTGGCAGAGATTCGCCAACCCGACGATCCGGTCGAGATGTTCGCACCCTACCGCGGCGTCATCATCTCCGGCAGCCCTAGTCTGGCCTCGCGCGGCGAGGACTCCGTCTATACGAAGTCGATCTACGATCTCGACGTGCCTATTCTGGGGCTGTGCTTCGGACACCAGGAGATCGCCCAGCACTACGGCGGCAACGTTGTTCACGGCGGGCGCCAGTGGGGCCGGGCCGAGCTTCATTTGACCGGCGAGCATCCGATCTTTGCCGGGCTCGATGCGGTCGAGTCGGTGTGGATGAGTCACTACGACTCGGTGACCTCACTCGGGCCTGAGTTCACCGAGCTGGCGTATAGCAAGACGCTCGACTTAGCTCCCGACCACCGTTTTGCGGCGATCGGCTCCGACGCGCTGCGGCGGTACGGATTCCAGTTTCACCCCGAAGTTGACGACACCGTCCACGGTGATCGCATGCTGTCGAACTTCGTGGTCAATATCTGCGGCTGCGCGGCATCGTGGACGATGGACGGCTACCTCGACGAGCAGCTTGGTCGTATTCGCGCCCAGGTGGGTGAGCGGTCGGTGTTTCTGCTCGCCTCCGGTGGCGTCGATTCCACCGTTGCCGCGGTGCTGTTGGGCCGCGCGCTGGGTGCGGAGCGCCTGCACCTGCTACACATCGACAACGGGCTCATGCGGCTCGACGAGAGCCGTGAAGTCCGGCAGCTCTTCGGCGAGCTGGGAATCGACGGCAACCTCAACTTCGTCGATGCGAGCGACGTCTTCCTGAACGCGCTCGCCGGCATTGTCGAGCCCGAACACAAGCGGCGCGTCATTGGCGACACCTTCATCCAGGTCTTCAACGCCGAGGCGGAGCGCCTTGCCGTCGGCGAGCTGATGCTGGGCCAGGGAACGATCTACCCGGACACGATCGAGACCGGTGGCAGCAAGCGCGCCGATACGATCAAGACGCACCACAACCGCGTACCGATCATCGAGCAGATGATCGCCGAGGGTCGGGTAATCGAGCCACTCGTGGAGTTGTACAAAGCCGAGGTGCGCGAGCTCGGTGAGCGTCTAGGAGTGCCGCACCATCTGCTCTGGCGCCACCCGTTCCCGGGACCGGGGCTCGGCGTTCGACTGCTCTGCAGCGATGGCCTCGGCGACGGTTCGGGGCTGGCGACGCAAGCGGGTCCGCTGCGCGAGATCGGCGATCGCTTCGGCCTCCACACCCTGGCATTGCCGATACGTTCGGTCGGCGTAAAGGCGGATCTGCGTGCCTACGAGCAGCCCGTGATGTTGAGCGGCGCCGCGTCGTGGGAGGACTTGGTTGCAGCGACATCGGCGATCTCTGCTGAAGTCAAGGGCGTCAATCGTTGCGTCTGGAATCTCGGACCGGCCGCTCCGCTGGGGGCGCGATTGCTAGCCGCCACCGTGACGCGTGAGCGGCTCGAAACGCTACGCCGAGCCGACCATCTGGTGATGGAGGCCTTGCGGCGCCACCACCTGTACGACAGCGTATGGCAATGTCCGACAGTGCTCGTTCCGCTTCAGCTGGACTATGGAGACGAGCGCACAGGCGAGCTTGTCGTCGTGCGGCCGGTGCACTCGCAGCGCGCCATGACGGCGCGGCCCGTGGAGCTCGGCGCCGCCGTCCTCGATGATCTCCGCCGTGACGTGTTGGCCATTCCCGGTGTATCCGGCCTGGCGCTCGACACGACGTCGAAGCCGCCTGGCACGATCGAGTGGGAGTAAAGCCTGTGCCGAGCAGGTCGGCGCTAGTCGCGCTCTTTCAGTAGACCCTTGTAGACGAGCGCCGCAAGCACGCCGCCAACCGGCGGGGCCACCATATACAGCCACAGATCCGCCGTCTGGCCGCTGAGGATCGCAGGGCCGAGGGAGCGTGCCGGGTTCAGCGACGCGCCGGTCAGTGGGCCGCCCATCATCCGGGAGGGCTGCCATTCTGTATGCTGGATCCCACGACCGATCGAATCGACTGGAATCATGGGAGCACCTCGATGCGCCGAATTCTGTCCCGTACTTGTCTTGTCAGCCTCGTAGTGATCGCCTCGGGCAGCGTGGCAACCTCGCAGCTGCGTGCCGCTCCGGCACAGAGCGGCCGGATCACGCTCGAGTCGCTGTATAGCCCCGACTCGAGCGAGCGGGTGAGCTACTCGGGCTCGCTGCCTGCGCTCACCTGGGTCGACGACACGAGCTATGTCGAGCGCGGCGAAAGCGGTGAATGGAGGAAGGTCGCCGCCGCTACCGGGGCGGCCACCGCGGCTGTGGACATGGATGCCATGCGCGCCTCTCTCGCCGACCTGGCGGGGCTGACCGACGAGGACGTGGCCACGCTGACCGAGCGTGCTGCCCCCGACATCGCACGTGGACGAGACGCCGTCTTGCTGAACCACGCCAACGATCTGTTCGTGGTGTTTGCCAGCGGCGCTGCCAAGAGGTTGACGTTCAACGCCGAGCCGGAAGTGGGCGAGGAGCTCTCGCCCGACGGTCGGTTCGTGTCGTTCGTCCGCGACTACAACCTTCACCTTATCGAGGTGGGCTCCGGCCGCGAGCGGGCGCTGACTACCGACGGGTCCGATGAGCTGTTTTACGGGCGTCTCGATTGGGTCTATCAGGAGGAAATCTACGGTCGTGGGAACTTCAAGGGGTACTGGTGGAGCCCCGACTCGAGCGCCCTCGCTTTCCTCAAGCTCGATGAGTCGCCGGTAAGCGAGTTCACCGTCGTCGACCATATTCCCTCGACGCTCAATACCGAGATCACCAACTATCCGAAGGCCGGAGATCCGAACCCTAAAGTGTGGCTCGGCGTAGTCAAGGCGGTTGGTGGCGAGGCCACGTGGATCGATACCAAGAAGTACGAGCCCATCGAGCACCTGATTGTCGGCGTTGGCTGGCATCCGAGTGGCGACCGTGTCGTGTATCAGGTCCAGGATCGTGAGCAGACCTGGCTCGATCTCAATACCGCCGATCCGGCTACCGGCGCCAGTACGACGCTGATCCGCGAGACCACCGAGGCGTTCGTTCAGGAGATGGGCGGACCGAGTTGGCTCCCGGACGGCAGCTTCCTTTGGTTCTCCGAGCGCACCGGCTTCAAGCACCTATATCACTATGCGTTTGACGGCTTCGACATCCCGGTCCTCAGACACCAGGTGACCGAGGGCGAGTGGGAGGCGCGGACGCTCCACGGGGTCGATGCTCAGGGCTGGGTGTACTTTTCGGGTACCCGGTACAGCCCCATTGCCAACCACGTGTATCGGGTCCGTGTCGACGGCTCAGAGCTCGAGCGCCTGTCGTCTGTCGAGGGCGACCACGCGGCGCGCTTCAACCCCGGGCTCACCCACTATCTGGACACCTGGAGCGACGCCACCACGCCACCGCAGATTCGGCTCCACACCGACACGGGCTCCGAGGTGCGGGTCATCGCCGAGAATCGAGTGGCGGTGCTGGAAGATATCGATCTCGGTACCGTGGAGTTCCTCCAGGTGCCAACGCGCGACGGCTTCCTGATGGAGGCGATGGTCATCAAGCCGCCCGATTTCGATCCCGGCAAGCGCTACCCAGTGCTGCAATATAACTACGGGGGGCCCCATTCCCCCGTGGTTCGCAACCGCTGGGGTGGAACGCGCTACATGTGGCACCAGATGCTTGCGCAGCGCGGCTACATTATCTGGATGTGCGACAACCGCTCGGCCTCCGGCAAGGGCATCAAGCCCACCTGGTATGCCTACCAACAGTTGGGTGTGGTGGAGCTGCGCGATATCGAGGATGGCCTCGACTGGCTCAAACAGCAGTCGTGGGTCGACGGCGACCGTCTCGGAATCTGGGGTTGGAGCTACGGGGGCTTCATGGCTTCTTTTGCGCTTACCCACTCGAAGTCGTTCAAGGCAGCGATCGCCGGAGCGCCAGTGACCGACTGGCGCCTGTACGACACCATCTACACCGAGCGCTACATGCGCATGCCGCAGAATAATCCCGAGGGTTATGATTCCACCTCGGTGGTGAAGGCGGCGGGCAACCTGCATGGCAAGCTGCTCATCCTGCATGGGACCATGGACGACAACGTGCACTTCCAGAACTCTGTGCAGCTGGTCTACGAGCTACAGAAGGCGGGTAAGGACTTCGAGTTCATGATGTACCCGCGCTCGCGCCATGGCGTGCGGCAACGCGAGCTCGTCTGGCACCTGCAGCGGACGATGACCGACTTCGTGCTGGAGAACCTCTAGCGAGCCCACCGGAGTCCAATACGGTTGTCCGACCACCCCCTTGTAGACGACGCGGACGGAACATGGCACGAACCTATTTCAGCTCTAGTACCTTCAAGTTTCTGCGTGACCTGAACCGCAACAACGACCGAGATTGGTTCAAGGCCCGCCAGGATCGTTACGAGCGCACTGTGCGTGAGCCAGCGCTCGATTTCATCGCCGACTTCGAAGCGCCGCTTCACAAGATCAGCCCCCACTTCGTCGCCCTCGCGAAGAAGTCGGGTGGCTCGCTGTTTCGTATTCACCGCGATGTCCGGTTCTCGAGAGACAAGAGCCCCTACAAGCCCTACACCGGGGTGCAGTTCCGTCACGAACAGGGTAAGGATGCTCACTGCCCGGGGTACTACCTTCACCTCCAGCCCAAGAGCGTGTTCGTCGCAGCCGGGATCTGGCGGCCCGATGGGCCGACGCTTCAGAAGATCCGCGAGCTCATCGCTGCCGATCCCGCCGGCTGGAAGAAGGCGGTCGGGGGCAAGCCCTTCAAAGATGCTTCGTGCTGGAGGGCGACTCCTTGAAGCGGCCGCCGAGGGGCTTTGACGCCGACCACCCTTCGATTGCGGATCTGAAGCGCAAGGACTTCTTTGCCGTGGCGCGGGTCAGCGAGCAGTACGTAACCGGCGACAGCCTCATGAAGGACATCAGTGCCTTATGGCGGAAGGCGACGCCGCTGATGCGGTTTCTCTGCGACGCGATCGACGTACCGTTCTAGTACGGGAGGCGGCCGCGGCGGCGACCATCGTAGTTACCTGCAGACGTGTCCGCCTCCCGAACTATGGCAGGGGCGCACAGAGAGTCACGCTCGTATCCTCGAGCAGCCTTGGCTGCGGATCCACGGCCGATCAGGCACCCGCGTTAGCCGCGAGTCCCAGCGGCTATTCCTCTCGGACGCGCAACCCGTTCCGCGGCGCCGGGCCGCGCCAAGTGCAATCTGGTCCCATTGCGTTGGCTGCATGCGTCGGCAAGTATGAATGCCCGACAACGCAATCGAATACAAGTTATGCGGCAGCGATCGATCCTTGGAGCCGAGCATTGGTTACCTGCTACGTCCGATACGTTCTAAAGCTCGATGAAATCGGAGCATTCAAAGAGTACGCGCAACTCTGGATTCGCCTCATCAACCGGCTAGGAGGAACGCATCACGGCTACTTTCTTCCCGCCGACGATGAGAAGGCGAAGAACCACGGTAGATTCAGCTTTCCCGGACTGGGATCTGAAGGGCCGCCTGATGTGGCGGTAGCCGTGTTCAGTTTTCCCGATTGGGAGACCTACGAGTTTTATCGGCGAGAAGCCGAGAAGCATCATGAGTGCAAAGCAGCAACAAAGATTGTAGAAGACACGAAGTGCTTCATCAGTTATGAGCGTAGTTTCATGATGCCGGTGTTCGAGTAGCCCAATCGCCCCAGCCGGAACTCAATACGTAGCAGCCGCATAACAAGCCGTTGCAGCGGACCATCAACAGCTCGGCCCAATTTTAACCTTGGTTGCCGTCTGGCGGCATACTGTGTCGGCTGGGTCGGGTCCGGTCAGCGCCTGTTGCTGGCCGCTGAACGCCGATCCGTTAGCCAGACATGAGCGAGATGAAGGAGTTGCTCAGAA
This sequence comes from Acidobacteriota bacterium, assembly GCA_963666055.2. Taxonomy (GTDB): domain Bacteria; phylum Acidobacteriota; class UBA890; order UBA890; family WLXD01; genus DASCOT01. The sequence goes on from CAXWPH010000003.1 coordinate 133,112, forward strand.
CCGCTACGCGTTCGGTTCGCAGCGTGAGCGGGCCGTCGGCGGCTGCGAATGCCAGAGTCCTGAAAGCGCGAGGGGAAACCGTAGCGGTCCTACAGATCCGTGACGCGACCGAGGCAGACATACGCGCGCTTGCGGCGCTTCACGTGACGACCCGGAATGACATGCACGGACGCCGGCGGAACGCGTCGACCCGGCCCCGTTAGCGGCGTGGGGACAATCGGGCGTGGCTCATGGTCAAAGCACCGCGTGGACTAGGATCATGATCGCCACCATGGCGGCGACGAAGCCAGTCTCCGTGGCGATGGCGTAACGGCTCTTTCGTGAGAACAGACCGCCGGCCCCCATGAGCGCCATGATCGTGAGCGCGACGAGGATGATCGTAAGCAGCGCGTCTGCCGCCGCAGTTACGCCGACGATCCACGCCAGCAAGAACGTGGCGAGGAATTGAGCAAGGAGCGCTGGCACCGGTTGGCCGCTGCCTGCTTCCTCCGATATCCCGACGCCTTTCATCCACTTCGCGCCGAACAGCTTGGGGGAGTACCAAAGTCCGCCCAGCATGAATGCGAGGACCGTTCCTACCCCGACCGCCAGCCAGTTGACGTTCGCTGTGATCTCCGCCATTGAGCGTCGACTCCTTCCCAGTCTGGGGACATCGGTTGGAAGCGTGCAGCTTCTCACGGCGAGGCGCCCAAGGTCGTGGGGCTGGCTCGAAGGGGTGCGTGTGCCCCTCCGCTCTCTCCGTGTCGTCGGCTGCCGCCAAGCCTCAATCTGCGCCGTGCTCTCCTACGGATAGAGCATCCCACTCCGCCAGCCGCCGTCGTCGGTGCGCTCGAACACCGTGCGGTCGTGCAATCGTCCCAGCCGCGATTCCCAGAATTCGATTCGCGAAGGATTCAGCAGATACCCTCCCCAGAATGCCGGGCGGGGGATCCTCTGTCCGAGCCGTCGCGCCTTTTCGGTGACGTAGGCGATGATCAGCTCTCGACGGCCCTGTAACGGTTCGCTTTGCCGCGACGCCCAGGCGCCGAGCTGGCTCTGGCGCGCCCGAGTGGCGAAGTAGGCGTCGGCTTCCGCCTCCGAGACCCGCGTAACGGTGCCCTCGACGCGGATCTGCTTGGCGAGGGTGGGCCAGTAGAAAACCAGCGCGGCGCGGGGGTTGGCGTCGAGCTCGCTGGCTTTGCGGCTGCCGTAGTTCGTGTAGAAGACAAAGCCGTGCTCGTCGGCGCACTTCAGCAGCACCATCCGCGCCGACGGCTGTCCTTCTGCCGTGGTGGTCGCCAGGGTCATGGCCGTGGCGCGCTGCGGCTCGCCGTTGCGTTCGGCCTGCCGCTGCAACTGCAGGAAGCGAGCGATGGGATCGTGGACGTGCATGAGGTGATTATCGCCCGGACGGTGGTGCGGTGTGGCGCCGGGCGCCCGGATGAGGGGCCGTCGACCGCAGGCATGCCTGGCGCTCCGAGATTTCGGTGTTCACCAACCGGTAACGTGAGTCCGGCGAGACTCTCAAGTAATTGAAATAACTGATCTTAGAGATTTTTTCTGCGCCGGCTCAAGAAAAACGCGCGCCGCGCTTGCCGGAATGAAGCGTCCGTAGTTTGATCACTCGGGTCCGGATGATTGCCCCGGCCAAACGGGAGATTCGGAACCTGTTGAGGTCGCGAAACGACCTCGAGTAGAGAACGGCTCGACGAGCCTGGAAGCGGACCCGCAAGGGGAAGCGAAAGGGCTCGGGGGATAAACGGGAGCTCGAGAGGGAGCCCGGGACGCCCGGGGAGGCGCTGGAAGCCCGCAAGGGTGGAAGGCGACTGCCTGAACGAGGTGGACCAGACGTTCGCAAGGACGAGTGGGAAGTTTCGACGGGGCTGGAAGGCGAACCCGCGAGGGGGAGCCGGAGAGCAACGGAGCCAACGGCACGTTCGTCAGAGTGATGCCGATGGCAGGGTCGACGGAAAGGCTCGCAAGAGTCGGGAAGTCGAGCCATAGAGGCGAAGGAAGCTCGAGGAAACGATCGCGATGGAGGGTTTCGGACCCCACGGGAGGCCGTCGCGGTAATCATCCGGGCATTTTTTTGGTACCCGGAATGGCCCGAGGGGATGCGGGGCGAACCTAGCGGAACAGCTGGTGTTCGCCTCGCTGGGGCGCCGTCAGCTGGGTGCTTTGCGGTGTCGGCTTACTAGCGGGTTGCTTTCCGTTCGTTCACCCGGGCGTCACCCATCGTCGAATGGCAACGGCTTGACGATCAGGTTGCGCCAGATACAGGCGGGAGCGACCGGTATGCGGACCTTCCACAGGGCGGTGCCGTCGATCTGGGGAGCCTCTAGCTGCACGTCGTAGAGACCCACTGCCAGGTCGTTGATCTCGAACCAGCCGTCGCTGTCGCTCAGATAAGTGCGGTTGTCGCCTTCCGCCACCTCCAAGCTGATTCTCACACCGGGGACCGGACCGCCAGGATCGAGGCGGAAGCCGCTAGGCCGCTCCGCGCCGAGAGGCAGTTGCTGACGCTCCCGGTAGACCATGCCATACAGCGACACGACCTTCTCGGCTGTCTCGAGGCCGCGCAGGTAGGCCAGATCCGTCTCGGCGTCTCTGGCTAGCCGGGTGCGCGAACAGATTCCGGTCTCATACCGGCCGGTACGAGCCGACTGGTTGGCGTAAACGAGGTAAGTGCGGTTCGTGGCGAACTGGAAGCCGCAGTCTCCGCCGCCGGCGCCGGTTGCCACGATCACCTCGCGCTTACCCTCGGCGCCACGCCACCGTTCTAGCACACGCAAGGTTGCCAGGATCCTGATTTGCACCTCGCCGTCCGTTTCCTCGGTAACCGTGTCCAGGCGGGTCACCCGTCCGACAAAGATCGCGGCAGTCTGCCACCACACCTCGCAGGCGGGGCGCTTCGGTGACATGCAGGAGCAACAGGCCGTGGCCGCTCCGTCAGTGCCGGGTGTCTCCAGTCCCAGAGTCGCGGGCGCCAGGCCCAGGATGACTGCCGCCAGCAGCGGCCGCAGGGGTTTCATTGTGGGATCCTCAAGGCGACGGAGATTGACACTACAAGCATACACAAACCGGGCGAACAGCGGTCCACGTCGGCTCAGTGTCAGGCGCGGCCGCTGTCGATCAGCTAACCTTCTCTAACGACGGGTTCGAGTTTCGAGGGGCGACGAATCGGGGTGTTCCCGCGTCCTGCGTTCCGAGGACACTTCTATTGGGAGAGCTTTCATGAAGATTCGCAATGTCCTGTTACAAACGGTTTCCCTGACGATCGCGGTCATCATCGGCGCGGCGTTGCCGTTGAATGCGCAGAACGCCCCGGTCGGACGCGTGGTCGTTGTCGACGGTGAGCGGGTGACCGCCGAAACGCAGGTCGGGCAGGAAGTACGGAGGCAGGTGGAGGCTGCCGCCACCAACTGGCAGCTACAGTCAGACCAGTTGGAGACCGAGCTGCAGGGCCTGGCGACTAGTCGCCAGCAGCAGACGTTGACGCTCAGCGCTCAGGCGATGGCCGATCTCAACTCTCAGATCGAAGTGAAGCAGATAGCCATCCAGCGGTTGCAAGACGATGCTCGTCGTCAGCTCGATCGCATCCAGGCTGACGGTCAGCAGCGCATCAACCAGGTGCTCGTCCCGGTGCTGGAGAGACTCGCAGCGGAGCGGGGCTGGGATTTGGTATTCGATGCACGACTCGTGCAGACGGGCAGCCTGCTCCACTACGCCACCAATCTCGACGTCACCGACGAGTTCATCGCGGGCGTCAACGCCACCTCGGGGAGCTCTGATTAGCGGGCCGATCACCTGACGCAGATGGCCCCATATCGACCCAGCAATACGCAATGAGTCTCTGATATATACAGGCCACTAGCAGGCCGTGGTGAAAGTGTGATGGGTCTGGCGACAGGGTCTTGCGAAGTGGAGGCAAGGAGAGAGGAGGAGGCGATGGTTACCCCATCGTTGACGAGGAACGACGCAGGATACGCGCGCCACCCCCTGTCGCCCGAAGGGTTACGTCGATTTGGGGCCATCTGCGGTGTTGGCCTTCCTCGACGATGGCTAGCAGGCCGTGGTGGAAGTGTGACGGGCCTGGCGACAGGGTCTTGCGAAGTGGAGGCAAGGAGAGAGGAGGAGGCGATGGTTACCCCATCGTTGATGAGGAACGACGCAGGATACGCGCGCAACCCCCTGTCGCCCGAAGGGTTACGGTGATTTGGGGCCATCTGCAGCGTTGGCCTTCCTCGACGATGGCTAGGGCATCGCCAGTGTCAGGCCGCCTTCCATCTGGCCCCAACTCGCCGCAACCAGGCCCGCCACACTTCCACCACGGCCTGCTAGGGCATCGCCTGTGTCAGGCCGCCTTGCATCTGGCCCCAACTCGCCGTAACCAGACCCACCACACTTTCACCACGGCCTGCTAGGGCGCAATCAGCTCTCTGAGGCGCTGGATGGGTACGCCCAGGTTGGATCCGCCGAACTCGGGCAACACCGCAGCGTTGAGAGCCACCACGGCTCCGTCGAGCGTCAGTACCGGGCCACCGGAGCCTCCGTGTGTTGTCTCGGCGTCGTAGACGATGGCTCCGGCAGTGATTTGGCCAATGCTGCCCACCGTGGCGAGCGGGGCCACATAACCACCGCGCGCCAGGTGTCCGGCAAGGTCCCAGAAGTCCACCGGGCCCTGGCCCAGGAGTCCCGAGACGAAGGTGGGATCAGCTCGGGCCAGAAGCGCCCGGATCCCGGTCGGGTAGCCCAGTACCAAGACCTCGTCGCCGATTTCCGGTACAGCCTCCGAGAGTCGGAGACCGGCGACGCGTTCGCCCAGGCCGGTGCTTCCTAGTATTGCCACGTCGGCCTGCGTATGGCCGGCCTGCACCGCCAGGTCGAACGGCTCATCGACGCCCGGGAGGTAGCCGACGAGCCGTTGCATCGTCGGCGTGAAACCCTGCTCGATGAGGCGTTGCGCGGCGGCGTCGAACTCCCAGGGCATCGCGACGTGCCGATTCGTGGCGACGATATCGAGCTCGGCGAGCACGAACCCCGTGCCTGTGTAGCGGAGCTCCAGCGGTTCGCCCTGGCCATGCACCCCGAATACCGTCGGAGCGTTGCCGTTGGCCGCTCCTGCGGATCGCAAGACGCGCCCACTGCGCGGCTCCACGAACCCGTAGGATCCCTGTACGAAGACCACGGCGGCCGATGCTGCCGAGATCACTCGTCCGCGCGCCGTAGCTCTGTTCTCGAGTGCTTCGATCCGGGCCAGGGTTTCGTTGATGCGAAAATCAAGCTGCGCTCGCACGTCGTTGAAGTCGTCGATCGTGAACGCGGCGCGCTCGGACGCCGCCAGCAGCTCGGTCAGCCCTTCGACGCGCTCTAGTTGGAGGCTGAGCTCGCGTTCCAGCCGGGCGTTGTGCGTCCAGAGCATGCCCAGTCCGGCGACGAGAGCAACGGATCCCAGCAAGAACGCCGCTCGAACAACCGGCCGCACCTGGGTGGCGAGCTCGCGGACCGGCCCCCAGATCAGGATGCCGATGCGGTCGAGCGTCCCGTGGCCACCGAGCTTGGCGCAGCTTTGGCAGTCGTCGAAGGCCTCGCGCACGCTCTTGTATGCGGCGCCGGCCACGCGTGGGCGGAAGCGCAAAAGCATGCCATGATCACCGATCTCGATGAGGTCGCCGGCGTGCAACGATCGATTTCCGGCGCGCGCACCGTTCACCCACGCCTCGGTATCACCGTAGACGTCGAGATGCCAACCGTTGGTGTCGGCGACCAACGCGGCGATGGGCGGCTCGCCAACCCGCGGCTGCCCGTAGACGAGCTTGAGTCGGCCACCCTCTAGCGGTACGAGATGGGTGGTCCCGAAAACGCGTCGAGTACGGCCGCGCTCGGGTCCTGAGAGATGAACGAGCTGTGCCGCGGCGGCCGAAACGCTCTGTGTCATCGTCGCCCGGCCTCCTGATAGCCAGAACCCTGCTAGAGCGTCAGATGAGGCTTCAGCGTCAGCCAGTCGTCGCTCGAATAGATGCTCGGCGCGACCTCGATCAGACGTGGGAGCATCTGGAACACTGAGGTCTGGTTCCATGTGCCGCCAGGGCGTGTCCGGAAGCCGGCCTCGTTCAGCTCTGCGGCGATCTGACCGAAACCCTTGTCGTCGACGATCATCTTGAGCATGTGGATCATCACCTTGATCTCGTCGACCGCAGGTTCGAGCGTCATGCAATCGGCCGCCACCCGTAAACCGTACGGCACGGCCTCGGTGGAGCTGTCTTCCTCTTCTCCTTCGACAGTTCGTTCCCACACGACCGCCAGGGCGCGCCAGCCCTCCTTTGCCTTGGATCGCAGCAGCTCCTCGGTCAGCGGTCCGTCGACGACCTCATGCTTGCGCTCGATCTTTGCCATGGTTTCCTCCGTGGCTTGTTTGGCGTCTGTTGCCGCCATGGCACAGATCACCCCACGGACGTCGTGGAGGGAAGCTTGGGGAATTATCAAAGCAGCGACGGTGAAATGGAAGGTGCCGTCCCGGAAGCGAACAACGGTGACGGCTAGGCGCCGTCGCTCTCCAACGGCCGGTGCTGCTGCCACCAGTCGCGCGCATGTGCCGGTAGCCAGCGAGCACCGACGCTGCACTTGGCCAGCTCGTCGGCGAGCTGCTCGGCGCTCTGGGGCCTGGTGGCTGGGTCCTTCTGAAGGCATTGCATGATCAACGCCTCGAGGTCGGCTGGCACGGCGATCTCGGTGCGGCGCGACAATGGCATCGGCGCGGCCTTGACGTGCGCGACCGCCATCGCCAGCGGGCGGTCGATGTCGAATACGGTGTGGCCGCTGAGCAGCCAGTAACCGACGCAGCCGAGCGCGTAGATGTCGGCACGCTCGTCGATCGAGGTGTCGGCAAGCACCTGCTCGGGCGCCATATACGCCGGCGTGCCGGCGAGGCCTTCCGTGCCCTCGAGACGCAGGTCGCGTGTCTTCTCGCTGCCGGCTCGCGTCACCAATCCAAAGTCGAGCACCTTCAGCACGTCGTAAGTGCGTCCGACCTTGCAGATGAACAGGTTCGACGGCTTCACGTCACGGTGCACCTGACCGAGCGCGTGCGCCTCGGCAAGCGAGTCGCACGCCTGGGTCATGAAGTGGATCGCACGCTCCGGCGATACGGGCCCGTAGCGTTCGACCAGAAGCTCGACATCGAGCCCCTTCAGTAGCTCCATGGCGTAGTAGAATTCGCCGCCTTCCGTGCGGCCGAAGTCGTAGACGCGAACCGTGTGCAACGACTCCAGGCGAGCCGTGGTCTGAGCCTCCTTCTCGAAGCGTTCCAATACCTTCGTGGCTGCGTCGCTGCCGAGAGGGCTGATCTTGTCAGGATGGATCACCTTGATCGCCGCGGGACGGGCCAGGAACCGGTGGCTGGCGCGCCAGATCTCCCCCATGCCGCCGGTCGCGATCCGCTCTTGCAGCTGATACTGACCCAGATCGCGCGCCGCCAGCGCGGCGCGGCGTAGCGAGTAGATGACCTGTGTGCCCGTCGCTCCCCCCAGGACCGACGCGACCAGCGCCAGGCCGAGATCGGTAATCGTCTCGAGGCTCAGAACCGACTGGATCGTGGCTACCGTGCCGGGCTCACGGCTCAACATTACCGCCAGCATTGCCAAGGGGATCGAGGCCATGGGGATGGTCAAGGCGAGCGTCGATCTCCAGGTCTTGGGCAGCAGCATGCCGTGCACCACGATCAAGGCGCTTGTAGCGATAACCAGGTTGTAGAGCTGCGCCTGTACGAGCAGCTCGTTGCCGACGAGGGCGCGGTCACGTATCAGCAGGTAGGTGTGGGTGGCGATTCCGCCCATGGTGAGAAGAAAGACCGAGCCCTCGGCGACCAGAAGCCACCGCGGCCTGACTGAAGCCCGCGACCACAGCAGCGCGGTGACGGTGGCGAGAGCGCCAATAGTCGCCAGTTGCACGCCCACGTAAGCGTGCCCGGCGATCAACAGTCCCCGTGCTAGCCACAGTGCCAGTGCCGCGAGGATCAGCAGGGCGACAGTTCGCAGCCGCGTGCGCAGGAGGCTGGGAGCACGCGCAGACGCCGTTCCGGTGCCGGCCTGGACGAGGGTTACGCGCGTTTTCATCTTCCGTTCATCCAGTCGCGCCGGACGTTCCGTCCCATGCCCGCAAGAGTATCTGCGAGTCGCCGACGCGCATAGGGTCGGGCAGGTTGCTGGCGGCCTGCAGGCGGGCACATGGGTGTCATCCCGTTTTCCCGACACGCTGCTGCCACCTCGGCTACCCTACGTGCTCTCGACGGTCAGACGCAGCGAGGGGGGTGGCGATCGTAGTGAGCAAGCCCGATCCAGCCAGCCAAGGGCTGGTGCGCAATCTCGGTGTGGTGGCGGCCGGTGCCTTTGTGGTGACCAACATGGTGGGCACCGGGATCTTTACGTTGCCGGCGATCGTTCGAGTCGCGGCAGGGAGTGCGTCGGCGGCGTTGGCTGTGTGGGCCGCAGCGGGGCTGCTGGGCCTCTGTGGCGCGCTGTGCTACGCGGAGCTGGCAACCCGCATGCCGGGCGCCGGCGGAGAGTATCGCTACCTGACGCGAGTCTTCGGTCCGCTGTGGGGCTTCCTCAGCGGATGGACCTCCTTCATCGTCGGGTTCTCGGCCGCTGTGGCCGCGTCGGCGCTCGGAATGACTGCCTATATGGCCGCGTTGATTCCGGGTTGGGAGACTGACGCTCCCTTGATCGCCGGCCTGGCCGTGACCCAGGGCGCTGCGGCTGCTGCGATCATCGTGCTCGTGTTGACGCTCGTGCACAGTGTGGGCGTACGTTCGAGTGGTCGGTTCCAGGCAATCCTGGCGTCGATGGTGGTCGCTGCTATTGTGCTCTTCGTGCTGGTGGGCTCCGCTAGTGGTCGGGGGGACTGGGGCGGCCTGCGTGCCGCTGGAGTTGCTCAGGGTAGTTGGTGGGCAGCGCTATTGCCGGTCAGCTACGCCTACGCGGGATGGAACGCTGCCGCATACATGGCCGGCGAAGTGCGGCGGCCGGGGCGAAACCTGCCCCGGGCGATCATCGGTGGAGCGCTTGCCGTAACGGCCCTGTACCTGGCGGTCAACGCGCTCTTCTTCTACGCCATTCCCGAGGCCGACTGGGAACCGGTGATCGCCGTTGGTCAGCTGGCCGCATCGCGCCTGCTGGGTGATACCGGAGCGCTCATGGTCAGCGCCATCATCGCCGTGGCGATGTTCGGCTCGGTCAGCGCCATGACCGCGGTCGGACCACGCATTTACTTCGCGATGGCGCGCGATGGCCTGGCCCCGCAACCCCTGGGTCGATTGTCGACCTCGGGACGGGTCCCGGTAGTGGCCATTGTGGCGCAAGGTGTGCTGGCGGCGTTGCTGGCGCTGACCGGAGCGTTCGAGGCCCTCTTGATCTATATCGGGTCGTCGTTGCTGCTGTTCAATGCCTTGACCATCTCGACGTTGTTCGTGATTCGCCATCGGGGCGAAGTGGCCCCACCGGGAGCTTTCGTTACTCCAGGGCACCCGGTTCCGGGGCTCATCTTTATTGCGATGACTATTGCCGCATGGGGACAGGGTCTGATCTCGACGCCCATTCCCACGACTGCCGCCCTGGCCACGCTCTTTGCCGGCGGCCTCGTGTACGCGCTTGCCCGCCGCAAGGGGTGGCTTGCGGACGCGACCACCTGATTCGCTATTCGAGCAGCTTGGTCTCAGGGTTGCTCAGGCTCCACGTATACCAGAACGTATCGAAACCGCCGAGTCGCGTGATCTCGCCGTCGAACTCCATGCGCTGCGGATCGAAGCTCTCGCCGGTCACGTGGCGCCAAACACCATCGTCGTTGACGAAACCGTCGCCGGAAAAAGCTGCAGTGGAGGCGAACAGTGCCGCGTCGGGCTGCCGAAACAGGAAGAGTGCCCGCCCGCTCGACAGCGCGAACGCCGCGCCTCCTTTGATGCGATCGTGGGTAACGGCGTAGCGTCCCCCATCGGCTTCGAACGCGTAAATCGGCGTCTTGGTGTCGAGGCGTGGGTCGTCGGCGAGTTGGCCCCCGAATCCGTCCTCACGCGCCCAGTAGTCGGTGTATACGTCGCGTGTGTACTGCTGTCCTTGAATCGACAGGACGAGCGTGTCGGGGTGCTGTTGCCTCCAGTCCTGCCAACTGACCTTGGAGCCGGTGGGCAACTCTACGAGCTTGGTGCCGAGGTAGGCGCCGCCTACGGACTCACCGCGCATGATTGCCCAGTACGAGTCGGTTTGCTTGTCCTGCATGACCAGCGAGCTGTTCATGAGACCACCAGACGCTTCGAACTGCAGCTCCTCGCCACCGTACTCTCGGCTGTACACGACAGCCGTATTCGCCAGCGGTCACCAGACCGCCGCATAGGCGGTATCGCCGATCTTGTCGTTGACGATCTCGTAGGCGTTGAGCAAGTTGATACTGAACGCGCGCGCCTGCCCTTCGATGACGATCCCCAGCATCCAGGCTTCGTCCGGGACATCCGCAGCGCCGGCTTCGACCCATTCCGGCTGATCGATCGACGGGATCTGGCCACGTGGCAAAACCTGCTTGAACCCGGGTGGTTGCTGCGTTGCGCATGCGGCCAGCGTCATCACCGGGGCCACCAAGATCCGTGCGAGCTTTCGGGAGGAATCGGTTTCCATGTGCACCCCTAGCAGGCTGTTGTGGAAGGGTTTCGTAACCCTTCGGGCGACAGGGGGTGGCACGCGTATGCTGCGTCGTTCGTCGTCAACGATGGGGCGGCCATCGCTCCTCCCTTCTTCTTGCTTTGGCCTCGCAAGACCCTGTGGCCAGGCCCGCCACACTTCCACCACCGTCTGCCAGTGTCGTGACTCAAGACACTAGATTCTCCTACCCACGGTACGGCGGGCCAAGGATCGACGCGGGTGCAGAAGCAGGGCAGTGTGGCGTGCCTTACAAAGGCTTGCCCGACAAGGTGTCTTCAGGCGGCGGCGCTGTCGCGCGCCGTGACGATGCTCAGCGCGTCGTTCAAGGTGGCGAGGCCAGCGGTGCGATCGACGCACGAGACGCCAAAGCTCTGCTGTAGCTCGATCATGCCGGGGGTCATGCCACCATTGGTGTAGAGCAAGACTCGCCCGGCCATGTCGGCATCCTTGTCTCGTATGGCGGTGAGGAATTCGGGTAGGTCGCCGGCGCCGACCGCCGCGTCGATCACCAGCCCACGATAAGCGCGCTGGGTTCCGAGCATGACCTCGGCTTCATCGAGACTGGCCACGACATCGACGTGCAGGCCGGCTCCCTGCAAGGCGCGTAGCATCACGTCGCGAACCAGGTCGTTGGCCTCGACCAACAAGACGCGCTGGCCGCCCGCCGCGGCCGTTGCTTCATCAGCGGCGGCCAGCTCTGTTTGCATTCGCGGGGTTATCGACGAAGCCGGGAGGATCAGGCAGAAACGACTGCCCAAGCCCTCTTGGCTCTCGGCAGTGAGCATACCGCCGTGACGCTGTGCGACCGATCGAGCGGTCGATAGTCCGAGTCCTGTTCCGCCTCTCCCCTTGGTGGTGAACAGCGGGTCGAAGATGCGCTCCAGGGTCTCCTCGGACATTCCGGTGCCGGTGTCCTCGACGCTGAAGACCACCTTGTCGGCGACTTCCTTGAGACCCAGCGTCATGGTGCCACCCTTCGGCATGGCGTCGACGGCATTGATGATCAGGTTCAGCAGTGTCTCACGCAGCTCGGGCGGGTTCCCCTCGACGGCGCGAGTCTGCTCCATGTTGAGCTGTAGCTTGAGCCCACGTGTGGCCTCATGCCGTGCCCAGAGTGGGCGAGCATACTTCCAAGCCTCTTCGAGCACGCCGCGGGCGTCGACCGCCACGGTGCCGGTTTCTCGTACGTTCTCACCGTCTAGATGGGTCCACGCCGCGAGGCGCTCGACGATCGTCAGACCCTCCTTGACACACACCTCGATAGTATCAAACCGCGCCATGGAATCGTCATCGAAGGGACCATCGGCACCGCCGCTGGACTCGGCATGGCGAGTGGCTTGCTTGCGTATCGATTCGGCGGCGAGCAGCACCTTCGACAGGATGTCGTTGAAGCTGTGAGACACACTGATGGCAATCTGCGACACCATCTCCATCTTCTCGGAGCGCTCCATCGCCTCGCGCAGCTTCGCCTGCCGGAAAATGGCGCCAATTGCCTCGGCTACGTGTTGCGTCGTTTTGACGAGGCTGGGGCTGAAGGTGCCCGCGCGCGCCACCCGCAGCACCACGTGGCCGATCGTCGGATCCTCCAGGTTGACCGGACACAGAAGCAAAGCGTTGAACGGCAGATCGGCAACCAATTCACGTACAGATTCGGTCAGCGGATCGGTGCGAATATCGTCGATGACGATCGTCTCATGGGCCTCCACCGCCTTCTTTAGCTCGGGATAGCGCCCGGTCGACAGCTGCAGCTCCAGTACCTTCTCGTCGTCGCTCGAGGAGATCACCTGCATGCTGTTGTCGCCTAGCTGCACCAGCGATGCGCGGACGTTTCCGGGATAAAGATTCTGAATGTCGACGAGGACGTGGCGGATCACATCGGTTGCTTTGAAGTCGTCCGAGAACGCGGCGCGGATCTTGCCCACCCAGCGGAGCAGCTGGCTCTGCAGGAACGTCTCACGCATTCCTGCGCGGCTCGCCTCGATCAGTCCGCCGTAGCCGACGCCAATGCTGAACAGGAAACCGAGCCGTCCGATGACGGCCGGCGTTTGTAGCAGCACCATGCCGTGCTCGAGGCCCAGGATCGTGCCGTACCCGGCTACGGCAAGGGTCGTGCCAGCCAGCGCCCACCGTAGGCTGCCCGCCATTCCGACGATCGCCAGGATGACGAAATATGCGAAGAAGAAGTCGCGCGCGAACCCCGGCCCCGAGACTATCGCTCCCAGCAGAACGCTTATGTCCACCGCTGCGACGACCGGCAGCAGCGCCGGTTGTTCCCAGGTAGCCAGGCGCAGCCGCGATAGCGCGACATTCGACAGAGCCACTACGCCCAGAAGCCCCGCCCGAAGGGCGACGGTGCCTCCTCCGCTCGCCCACACGAGGTACGCGAGGGCGATGAACATCACCCAACGCAACAGCATGACGATACGGCGACGGTCCTGGAGAGTGGAATCCATTGTGGCGTGTTCCTCAATAGCCAAGGATAGAAAAAGTATATAAACGGCTATTTACAGACCGAAGAACAAAAAAACACACCCTCGAAGTAACCAAAGGACATGATTGACTGGTTTTGGCCAGTTCCAATCGGAGCGAGAACGCTCTACAACTGAACCCCGAGCCCGGGCCCCAGCCCCGGGGTAATCATGCCTTCGCGCACGTTGACCGCTGACGCAGTGGGATCGTCAAGCAGGTCGAGGTGGCCATCAAGATCGATCCAGCGGATGGTCTTGGCGGCGAGCGCGAAGTGCAGAGCGGCCGCGATACCGAGCGCGGCTTCGTCCATACAGCTCAACATGCAGGGGAGTCCAGCGGTCGCCGCTACCTGATCGATCGCCCGCGCCGCGCTGATACCGCCGGCCTTCATGAGCTTCACCGTGAAGCCGTCAACCACGCCGCCGGCGACCAACTCGAGAGCGTCGGCAACACTAAGCAGGCTTTCGTCGGCCAGCACGGGAGGGATGCCTGGCTGCTCCCTTCGCAGGATGCCCAAGCTGGCGGTGAGCTCGGCTAGGCCCTGGCTGTCGTTTGCCGGCGTAGGCTGCTCGAAGGCAACCACGCTGGCGTCGGCCACTCCGCGGGCAAAACGTATCGCCTCGTCGACGTCGTAGCCTTGGTTGGCGTCGAAACGCAGGTCGACGCCCGGTCCCAGCTCCTGGCGGAGTCCGCAGACCCGCGCGATGTCGGCGTCCACATCCGTGCCGCCCTTGACCTTCAGTGCTCGGAACCCCTGCGCAATCTGATCACGCCCACGCTTCAGCGTCGCCTCGAGCGATTCGATGCCGAGCGTTACGGACGTGATCAGGCTGCCAGGGGCTCCTCCGAGCATGACGCAGAGAGGCACGTTGGAGGCGCGAGCTCGGAGGTCCAGGAGGGCCATGTCCACAGCCGCTGCCGCTGCCGGTGCACCGGTCGCCGCGGGCCCGAGGTCAGGCCCGCGCCCCAACCTCGGGTGGACACCGATCGCCTCGGCCGACAGCGTCTCCAGGGCTTCTTGGCAATCCGTGATCGATTCGCCGGTTACTTCCGGCGCCGGTGCGGCGCAGCCGTAGCCGCGTAGCCCGGTGTCGGTCTCCAGTCGAACGAAGAGGTTGGTGGCGCTGTCATACGTCTCGTAGGCGATCGTGTAGGGCTCGCGCAGCTTGAAATCGATTCGCCAGGTCTCCGAGTTGATGATGCGCATGGGGCAGATCATAGTCCGAGGCGAGTAGTCTTGGTTCCATGCTGAAGATCAACGAACAACTGACCATTCCGGCGGATGAGATGCAATTCGTCGCGTCGCGGGCCGGAGGCCCCGGCGGTCAGCATGTCAACAAGGTGTCGTCTCGAGTCACCTTGCGCTTCGACGTGGCTGGTTCGCGCCGCCTCGAAGAGCGAGATCGAGATCGCCTGTTGTCGGTGCTGGCGACGCGCATCTCCAACGACGGTCTGCTGCAAGTCTCAGCGCATGCTTCACGCTCGCAGGCAGCCAACAAGGCCGAAGTGATCGAGCGCTTTCGCCAGCTTGTGGCCGACGCATTGCGGCCTCCAAAAGAACGCAAGGCGACGCGGCCGAGCCGTGGCGAACGGCGCCGTCGGCTTGAAGGCAAGCGTCACCGAGCCAAGGTGAAGCGCACCCGGGGCAAGGTTCGCAACCTCGACGAATAACGTGCGACACTCGCCCCCGGCCCCGCTCATGTGGCCATTGCCCCCGTCTCCAGGAGAGCGACATGCGTCGTAGTCCCAGGTTTTTCTCGCGTCGTCTGACCGCCCGCGAGCGGCTCGTCTACGGAGCTGCGACCTTCTGGTTCCTGACCGTGTCGGCGGCCCTGGTGTGGCCGCTGTATACACCTTTTGCTCGTGTGCGGCCGTTTGTCCTCGGCGTGCCGTTTGCGTTGGCCTTCCTTGCCGGAGTGCTCATCGCCTCATTCGCTGCCGGCGTGGCGTTGTACCGATGGGAGTCGCGCCGGGGATTTCTCGACCGGGACGTCTCCGACTGATGCCCGCCTGGGTGGTGGCGTTCGGGGTGACCCTCGGTTACCTGCTGGTGTCGCTGGTCGTGGGCCTACTTTCCGGGCGACGGGCGAGCTCCGGACCCGAGGGTTATATCGCCGGCGATCGCTCGCTCGGCTTCGTGCTGATGTACTTCATCATGGGCGCGTCGATCTTCTCGGCGTTCTCCTTTCTTGGCGGGCCGGGCTGGGCCTACTCGCGCGGCGCTGCGGCCTTCTACATCCTGTCCTACGCTACCGTCGGACTGATTCCCTGGTACGCGTACGGACCGCGTGTCGCCAGGCTCGGACGGCGGTTCGGCTACGTCACCCAGGCCGAGCTCTTCGCGCACCGATTCGACAGCCGATGGTTGTCGGCAGCGCTGGCGATCATCAGCCTGGTGGCCTTCGTTCCGTACTTGGTGCTGCAGATGCAGGGGGCCGGCTACGTCTTCAACGTCGTCACCGAGGGACGGGTGCCGCACTGGCTGGGTGCGGCGATTGCCTACGGTGTGGTGTTGACTTACGTGCTCGCCAGCGGCGTGATGGGTGTCGGGTGGACCAACACGTTCCAGGGCGTATTCATGATGGTGCTCGCCTGGGGTCTTGGGCTCTATCTGCCTTATCGGCTGTACGGCGGCGTTGGGCCGATGTTCCAGGAGCTCGCCGCAGCTGTGCCGGAGATGCTCGCGCCGCCTGGTCTGGATGGTGCCGGCGACCGCTGGAGTTGGGGCGGATACTCGAGCGCCATAGCGGTGTCGGCGATTGGCTTCAGCCTGTGGCCGCATTACTTCATGAAGATCTACACGGCGAGCAGCGAGCGCGTACTCAAGAAGACGATCATCTTCTACCCGACCTTCCAGGTGTTCTTGATTCCGATTATCTTCATTGGCTTCTCGGGGATTCTCCGCTACCGTGATGTGGTTCCGGCCGACGCCATTCTGCCGACGATCCTGATGTCGATGCAGCTGCCGCCGTTCGTCGTGGGGCTGTTCTGCGCCGGTGCCCTGGCGGCCTCCATGTCGACGGGCGACGCCCTGTTGCACGCCGCGGGATCGATCATGGTGCGCGATTTCGTCTGCGTGCTCTCACCTCGGGCGCTCAGCGACGGCGAGCAGACACGGTTGATCCGTGTGCTTGTGCTGGTGATCTCGGCCTTCGCCTACTACTTCGCGGTTGTTTCCGAGCTCTCTCTGGTTGCTCTGTTGCTGCTTGCGTACGGCTTTCTAGTGCAGATCGCGCCAGTCCTCGTGGCAACGTTCTACTGGCCGCGCGCCACACCGCAGGGCGTGCTTTCGGGGCTCGCAGTTGGCTGCAGTGTGGTCATCCTCTTCTACTACGTGCCCGTCCTCCAGTGGCAGCAGGTCCAGCCTGGGATCTTCGGCCTGGTGGCCAACCTCATCACCCTGGTGGCAGTGTCACTGCTGACCGAACCGATGGACGAAGCACACGTCGAGCAGTTCGTCGTGAGCTAGTGGCCGGTAACAGACTCGGTGGCGCGCGCCACAATATGCAACGAACCTCTGTTACAGGACACTAGCCCCCAAGCGCCGCGGGTGGGCCGTTCCCGGATGGTGGGTCCGCGCGGCGTTCCTTACTGCGCGTTGCCAGCACCATCGTCGTCAGCCCCAGCAGAAGCTCATCGGCGAACGGCAGCATGTCGGGCACCAGCAGGTCGAGCACGAACAGCCCCGCGGTGAGCGCAAACAGCCACGGGTAGCGCAGTTGCGAGAAATAACGCAACAGGATGGTCGGCAGCGCATTCATGACGACGATGCGGCGGGCGTATTCGCGGCAGCTGCTTTCGTCAGCTCCGCCGCTTTCGGCGCCCATCCGAGCGCTAGCGCCTCGTTGGCGTCCAGGGCGAGGCGCAAGGCATCGATCTCGATGTGCTCGTTCACCGTGTGCGCCAGTAGCTCGTCGCCGGGTCCGAAGCCGATGCACGCCACGCCGGCTTGCGAGAAATGGCCGCCGTCGGTGGCGAAGCGCCACGTTCCGACCGAGTCGACGGGACCCAGCACTCCCTCGAGTGTCTGGCGGGCGGCGCGTACGACAGGATGATCCTCCCCGAGGATATATGCCGGGTGCTCACCCCCCAGAACCATCTCGACGCCCGTGTGTGCCACCTGGGTGTGTTGCGGGATCGTGACGTCGGCTGTAGTGCCCTCGATCAAGCAGTTGGCGACCAGCTGTTCGAGCTTGGTGCGCGCCGAGTCGGCGGTTTCACCGGGTATCAGCCGCCAGTCGCAGGTGAGCCAGATCTCGGCGGGGATCACGTTACTGCTGATCTGATCTGTACGGATCAACGTTGGCGCCACCGTGCTGCGGCCGAGATCTGGCTGCACGGCCATGTCCAGTGATCCAAGCCCGGCGATGAAAGGCGCCAGCACCTCTAGGGGGTTGGCGCCCTCATGCGGCACGCTGGCGTGCGCCGAGTGTCCGGTGATGTGGACGATGAGCTCGCAGCGGCCGCGATGGCCTCGCCGTAGCGTATTGCCGCTCGGCTCGCCGATCACTGCCAGCGGTGGCGTCAAGTAAGTGTTCAGATGGCGTGCGCCGAGGCCTCCGACCTCCTCCTGCACGACCGCGGTCACCCAGATGTGGCCGGCCGGTGTCGTCCCCGACTCGAGCAGCCGCCCGACACCGTATACCTGTGCTGCCAGGGGACCCTTGATGTCGACAGCGCCGCGCCCCCAGATCCTGTCATCGTGGATCTCGGCGCCGAACGGAGAATGCGGCCAGCGTTCTGCCTCTCCGACATCGACGTGATCCAGGTGCGTATTGAACATGACGGTCGGATCGGCGCTCGATCCGGGCACCCGCCCTACGACGTTGCCAACCTCGTCCAGCTCGACGTCAGCGTAGCCCAGGGCTCGCATTTCGGTTGCGACCAGCTCGGCGATAGCGCTCTCCTCGCCAGGCAGGCTCGGAGTACGAATCAATCGCTGGGTGAAGTCGACACAGCGCTGCAGGTCCGAGCTCATGGCGATTTCCCGGCGCCGCGCGCCGCGTCGATGCTCACCGGTCGCGGCTCAGCCGCTCGATCGATCGCAGCGTATCGGTGCCGACCAGCTCGTCATTGTCGTTTCGATACCAGGAGCGCACTTTCGGAAGACGCATTCCATCGCCCTCGGTGATGCGATCCAGGATGATGTACTCGCCGTCGTTGGCGGATTCGTCGTGGTAGAAGCGGTAGCCAACGAGCGCGAACGACCAAGGGTCGATGTAGAAGTACCAGGTATCGGTGCCGATCTCGGGGTCGTAGGTTACCCGCACCTGCCACACGTCTCGTCCCTGGAACTCGATTCGGATGGCCTCCGGATCGACGATCGCCCCGCGGTCGCGGAGTTTCATCGGCAACCCGTAGAGGAAGGTGTGGTAGTCGCGTTGTCCGCGCATTTGCTCGCAGCTCAAGCGGTATCGCTCCGCTTGCTCCGGGCTGAATTCCGACGAGCCGTCGAGCTTGGTCCAGCATTCGTCTCCGCTGACCGCGGTCTCGATGAGCAGGCCGAAGCGGTCGCGTGCCATGGTGAATCGCCCGGCGGCGTTGTCGATGACGATCTCGGTCAGGGTCGGCCCGGCGATCGGACGCGTGCCGGCGAGCTGCAGCCGGAAGGCGTTCCAAGACCACAGACCCTGGGGATCGTGATAGTCGATGCTGTGCTGCAGGATGTCCACCGCTGGCGGCATCTGGGCGTTCGCGGGTCCTGCAAGTCCGGCGACGAGCAGGACAATCGCGGACGATGCGCGGCGGCTCAAGGTCGGTGTTTGCGGGGTGCTCATGATGTTGCCCTCGAGCTGTCGGGAGCGACCGTGACGAGTGACGAACTCCCGTCACCCTAAGCTGTTGACGATGCCGCGGCTCCCCGAAAGTTAACAGAGACCAGTAAATACGGTCTGTTTTCGGGGGTCTATACCCACGAAAAGCGACAGTTCTGGCCACCAACTCAGCCGCAACGTGCCCACCCGGGAGTAAGCTCCCGCGCATTAAGCTCACTCCGGCCACCCAGATAGCCCACCTCGACGGCATCTGGATCGAGACCTCCTTCAGCCCCATTCACGCCCTCGTGCCTTCCTCTGATCGCAACCCACCGTGAAGCAAGGCCTGCTCGGCGCAGGGCGGCCCGCTGCGGCGGCGGTGTGCGTTCTTGTGGCCGGCGTCAACGCGGACTACCTTGGCAGCATCTGCCAATTATCCGTGAGATGACGATGAGCGAACATGACTTCTTGCGCCGCGCGTTCGAGGAACGCGCCACCGCGATTCTGCGCACCGATGATCAACAGACGGCTGCCCTTGCCATGGAGGCTGCAGTCCGTGGTGGCTTCCGCATCATCGAATTCACCCTCGGCTGTCCGGGGGCCTATGAGCTCATCGAGGACTTCGCGCGCCGCGATGACTTGCTCGTCGGTGTGGGCACGGTTCTCGAGCCTGAGCAGGCTCGCCGCGCTGTCGAGGCGGGCGCCTCGTTCGTGGTGTCGCCGGCAACCGACGAAGCAGTGATCCGCACCGCGCTCGAGCTCGGTGCGGTGGCCATGCCCGGCGCCTATACCGCCACCGAGATGGTTCTGGCGCAGCGCGCCGGAGCGCAGCTTCAGAAGCTGTTTCCGGCGCCGGTGAACGGTCCGGAATACGCGCGCATGTTGCTCGGTCCGCTGCCCGGGCTCCGCCTGGTGCCGACGAGCGGCGTAACGCCCGACAATGTAGGGGAGTGGTTCGCTGCCGGGGTCTTCGGGGTCGGGTGGGTCGCTAGCCTGTTCGACGCAGAGGACCTGCGAGCCGGGCGCTTCGATCGCATCGAAGAACGCGCCAGGCAATGCCTCGCGGCAACCCGCGCGGCGACGCGGCCGCAACGCGATTGGGGCCTGGCGACCGCCGCGGCGATGGTCTGATGACGAGCGCTCGATCTGTCATGCTCGTTGCCAGCCTGGTGCTGGCGGCGTGCGGAACAGGATCGGTCGAAGATCTGCCGTATGACGCCGACGCGCATCGCGAAGCGGTGGAGTCGTGGCGACAATGGCGCCACGATCAGCTGACGCGACCCGACGGCTGGTTATCGCTTGTCGGCCTCTACTGGCTGGAGCCCGGCGACAACTGGCTCGGCTCCGCCGACGACAACAGGCTGGTTTACAGCCGCGCCGGCGTTCCGCAACGTCTCGGTGTGTTCCGCGTCGAGGGCGATTCGGTGATGTTCATCGCCGCTGAGGGTGTCTCACCCACCGTCGACGATGAGCCGGTGGAGTCGGTCCTGGCCCACGACGGCGGTGAGGGCTCCGGGCCGGTGATCGCCTGGGACACGCTGCGCTGGAACGTGATGGTCCGCCAAGGCCAGTTCGCGGTACGGCTGAAGGACGCAAGCAGCGTTGTGCTGACCAGCTTCGAGTCGATCGACAACTTCCAGCTTGCTGCCGAGTGGCATCGATCGGGCCGTTACGTGGGCTACGACCCAGCGAAGATCATCAAGGTTCCGAACGTGCTCGGTACCGTTGCCGACGTCGAGTCGCCGGGTGCGGCCGTCTTTGAAATCGACGGTAAGACGTACCGGCTCGACCTCTGGAAGGACTCGGACGACTCGGTGAATTTTTTCACCGCTTTCGGCGACCTGAGCAACAACGATTCGACCTATGGAGCCGGTCGGTTCCTTTGGATCGATGCGCCAGACGACCAGGGCCGTGTGGTGGTTGACTTCAACCGCTCCTACAACCCGCCCTGTGCGTTCACCGCCTTCGCCACCTGCCCCTTACCACCGCAGCAGAATCGCCTGCCACTGCGCATCGAAGCCGGCGAAAAAACCTTCAAGTAGCTGGTACGTGGGCCGGTTCGGTGGTGTCTGCGCGTTCGGAATCGAGCGTCTCCGCGATTCTGTAGGGCCTCTGGCCGACCGCCTCGTAGTAGGTGCGCATCGCCATCTCTGCCAGCAGGCCGGTACTGATGATCTGGATGCCGATGAGCACCAGCCCGAAGGCGACGATAAGCAGGGGACGGTTAGCGATGGGTTCGAACACCACGAAGCGCACGTACGCGAGGTAGGTCAGCAGCGCTGTGCCGGCGAGTGTCAGGCTGCCACCCAAGGCACCGAAGAACAGGAACGGGCGCGTCGCATAGCCGAGCAAGAAACGCACCAGCAGGATGTCGAGCACCACCTTGAACACGCGAAGCAGCCCATATTTCGTGGTTCCGGCGACGCGCTCCCGGTCGTTGACGGGGATCTCGGTGATGCGCGTTCCTTGCCAGCTGGCGATCGCCGGGATGAAGCGGTGCAGCTCTCCATAGAGCTTGACGTTGCGCAGGATCTCGCGCCGATAGCCTTTCAGCGAGCAGCCGTAGTCGTGCAACGACACCCCGGTCGTCCGAGAGATGATGCGATTGGCGATCATCGAGGGCAGACGTCGGGTCAGGAATGGCTCCTTACGCTTCAGCCGCCAGCCGCTGACGATATCGAAGCCCTCATCGATCTTGGCCAGCACCATCGGGATGTCGGCCGGGTCGTTCTGTAAATCGCCGTCCATCGTCACCACGACATCACCGCGAGCCGCCTCAAAGCCGGCCGAGAAGCCCGCCGTCTGGCCGAAGTTCCTCCGTAGCCGGATGATGCGCCAGCGATCATCGCGTCGATGCACGTCGCGTAGCTTCTCGAACGTGCCGTCGCTGCTGCCGTCGTCGACGATTACTACCTCGTAGGGACGCCCCAGATGCTCCAGTGCGCTGGTAATCTGTTCGTAGAGAGGTTCGACATTGTCTGCCTCGTTGAACATCGGGACCACTACCGAGAGGTCAACGGCAGGGCGCGATCCGGGTCGCGTCTCGGTGGCAAGGACTGCGGAGGAGCCGGAGGCGGCCGGTTCAGATACTCCGGTCACAGCCGCTCTCCGCGGCGGAGCTTTTCGAGCGCTTTGTCGAGCCGCCGCTGACGCGTATCTTCGCGCTTGGCATCGGCGATCCAGCGGGCGTACTCCAGCACCCTTACCTGGCCGCGGGTCCCGTATGTCTCTTGTACCGAGAACGGAATCTCTACGAGGGCGCCGCCGCCGCGGCCCTCTGTGATGACGGCGTCGAACTCGTGGGTCACTCGACCTTCCAGATGGCAATGCCGCCGGCCTGTTTGCCGATGTCGATGTTGCCGACGCGCTGCGCCGTGTGCAGATCGTAGGCTTCGACCGACCCCGGCTCGCCGCCGATACCCTCGATGGTCACGAACGCGTAACGGCCGTCGGGCGAACAAACAACGCCGTGTGGGAGTGGCCGCAGGGTGTCGATCCTGGCCACCTCCTCACCGAGCTCGAGATTCCAGATGCCAACCGACTTGCTGCTCTTGTAGGTGACCACGAGCAACTTGCCGTCTGGCGTAACGTCGAGGTTGTAGGGTCCGGCAGCGGTGCTGAACGTGCGCTCGACCTTCCAGTCCTCGATGTCCACCTCGAGCAGGCGAGCCGACCCGTTGCCGGCGACATATACCTTCCCCTGAGGGGTGACGGGCGACACCCAGGTGGGCTTGACGAGGGGAGGCTTCATCGCCATGTCCTCGTCGCGGCTCATGTCGCTCATGCTCTCTGCGCCCCCGGGCTCCTCTGCGAGACCGTTGCCGGTCCGCTGATAACGCTCCCAGGACGGGGCGTTCTCCGACAGCGGAAGGATGCGGCGATTGCGCAGCTGGTAGGCGTCGATCTCGCGCAGCTCATCGTTCATCATCGAGACGCTGTATTGACGACTGCCGGCCGCGTTCATGCGCGAGCCATGCGGCATGACGCCGGTGGGAATCTGCGCCACCTCGGTCATCGACTCGGTCTCGACCACCGAGACTGTGCTGGGCACGTGGTCGCCGTGGAGGTTGAAATTCACGGCGAACAACAGTCCGGTGCTCGGCGAGATCACCGCCGAAGCAGGGAACAGCCCCAGGGTCACGTCGCCGACGTACTCGTCGGTCTCGGTGTCGTACTTGAACAGGATCCCGAACGGGTTGCCGTGGGCGACGGTGACGTACCAATAGCGGCCGTCGGGCGAGATCGTCATGCCATGTGGGCCTTCGGTCTCCGTAGGCCATATACCCACCGGAATGCTGCGGATGAGTCGGAAACCCTCCGGGCCGAAGGCGATCTTCTCGACGATGTCGTCAGATTCGGCGGCGACGTATAGGTAGTAGGTGTCTTCGGGTGCGGCGGCGCCAGGGGCCGGGTTCAGCACCGTGAGCGCCGTCACCAGCAATAGCGTCAGGATCCCGAACCCTGCCACCGGGACTCCTAGCCGAGGCAGGTGCCGCACCGCTCGCCGTGCTCTCGGCCGGGATCCCGCCTGCTTCATCCTGCGTCGCTCATCTGCCACCGGTATTCGCTTCCTCGTCGTCGCGTGGCTTCAGTCGCACCGCCCAAAGACCGGAGTTGTAGTCGGAGAAGAAGATATTGCCCTTGTAGGGTTGCGGCGCCCATGTGAACGGCGCGTTGGGCACATGGCCCTCCGGGTCGAACGGCAAGAAGTAGGCGATCTCGCGCCCCTGCCGGTAGAGATCGCCGAGTAGCTCGCCCGATATGTCGACAACGCGGAGCCCGCCCTGATAGTAAGCCACGTAAAGGATCTCGTTGTCCTCATCCACCCAGAGGTTGTGGGCGCCAGCCTCGGGTACCTCGTAACGGGCAACCTCCTCAGGCTTGTCCCAGTCGTCCCACTCGAAGATGTGGATCCAACCCTGCATCCGCTGAGGCTCACCTGCATAGCCCGGTGTGCCTCCGCGCAGGCCGGCCTCGTCGCCGCCGATCATGTAGAAGCTGCCCGTGGACTTGGAGCGGAACGGGAACGCAGCGTGGTTCCAGCCGCTCGGATAGGGCGTGTTGCCAAGAAACACCGGGTTGTTCGGTGAGCCACCCTTGCCGCCACCGCCTACATCGACCGCTACCACACCGTCGATCCAGTTTGACGAGTAGGCGATGCCGTCGGTCACCCAGACGTCATGGATCGAGTGTCCAGGTGTGTCCATTTCGAAGGAGCTCACCCGGTGTGGCTTGGTGGGGTCCTCGATGCTGATGATGTCGTAGCGTTGGCCGGCGCTCAGCGCGTACACGTGTTCTTCGTAGACGAAGACGTTGTGCACGCCCCCGGTCAACTGCTCGTCGTAGCGAGACAGCACCTGCGCGCCCTGATCGTACAGGTCCGATACGTCGAGGATGAGCAGGCCGTTGCGGCGGTTCGAGGCTCCCTCGCGGCTGATTACCGCGATGCGGCCGTCTTCCGACACCTTGACGTCGTTGACCGTGCGCGCATCGACCTTGATGGTGTCGATGAGCTGCATGTTGGCGGGCTCGGTAACGTCCCAAAAGTACGCATGTCCATCGGCGCTATGGGTGCCGGTTACGGCGTAGTCACGCCCGTCCGGCCCCTCCCAGACCCAGAGGTCGGAGGTGGCCCGGTCGCTGACGCGCCCTTGCCCGAGGACCTCGATCTCGCGCCTGATGTCGCGCGGCCTGATGGCGACCGTGACCGAGGCGGTGTGCGTGCCGCTGGCCGCGACGATGGTGTACTCGCCCGGCAGATCAGCCACGAAACGGCCGTCCTGCGTGACCAGGCCGGAGCCCGGGTCGCCGATGCCGTACTCGACGTTTCGGGACTGGAAAGCGTACTGGACGGGCAACCCGGGGATGTCGTTTCCGGCGCTGTCGCGCGGTAGCGCGGTGAAGTGAATTACATCGCCAGTACGCGCATCCAGCAGGCTTGCCTGCAGCTGCAACGATGCGGTGTTGTTCTCGTTCACCCGTGCCGCGAGGTCGGCGCTGACGTTGTCGGCGGTGACCGTAAAGGTCACGCTGCCCGGTGTCTTGAGCGTGACCGTACCCAGCGCGTTGATCTCGGCGATGCTCGGATCGCTGCTCGTGAAACGAAGTGCGACGTCGCTACGCTCGGCTCCGGAGGCGTCGGTAAGGCGCGTTTCCAGGCGTAACCGCGTCTCTGCGTAGAAGTTCTCCGGTGGCTCGACGAACTCCACCGTCGCAAGCGGTGGATTGGGAATCGTCACCCGAATCGTGGCGCGCACCGTGTCGGAGAGGTTTCGACGGCTGAATGCCACGCCCGGCTTCGGTACCAGGGCGACGACATCGAAGGTCCCCGGGCGGTAGGCCTCGAGCTCCCCGGTTCCACTCACGCCAAGGTTGCGGCGTGCCCTGGAGAAGTAGATGACCGGCGCTTCGATGACGTTTCCAGCCGCGTCTGTCACCGTCGCCGAAAGCTGCAGCTTCTGTCCCACCTCGAGGGTGAGGGACGATGGCTCGACGGCGATCTCGGCGGCCTCTGCCGGCTCCTCTGCCGGCTCCTGTGCCGGAAGGTCGGCGGGGAGGACGGCGGTGAGCGCCAGGACCAACAAGCTCATAGGGATCCATCGCTGCATTGCTAACCTCGAGTTTGACGCGAACACATCGCGGAACCGCATGGGCGCATCGCCCGAAGGCGGCACCGTGAAAGGGCAGTATGGAATCCTAAGCTTGCCACCGGCGGTGGGCGGGCTCAAATGGCCGGCGGCCCGCTGACAACTTGGGGGGAAACGTATGAACAGGAATACGGCTTGTTCTTCCGAATTTGGGCGCCTCGAGAGGAGCGTGGATGGCTCCCTGTCGAGGGTCGCTGAGGGAGCCATGAGACATGGTAGCGTGAGACGCGACCGGTTCAGGCTAGGATCGCGCCTGCGATGCAACGGGCCGTCCTGCCGTTACGATTGCTAGACAAGACCTGTCACAGGCGACTTCACGGAGATCTGATGCCGACGCACATCATGGCGCCCAGCCGCCCGCCGGCGGCAGGGAACCTTCCGAAGCTAATCGAGGAGTACGTTGGGCGCGTGAACACGGGCTCGGAGCAGGTGAGTCTTGCCCACATGCACAGCCCTGGCGGCTGGCAGGAGCCGGGTCAGACGCCAGAGTTCGACGAGTACACGCTCGTGCTGGCGGGGACGTTGCACGTCGAGCATGCTGACGGCAGCTTCGACGTCGCCGTCGGCCAAGCGGTGCACGCACGGAAGGGAGAATGGGTGCGCTACAGTACGCTCGGCGCTGACGGGGCAGAGTATGTGGCGATATGCACGCCGGCCTTCTCGCCGCATACCGTGCATCGGGACGATGCCTAGCAGGCCGTGGTGGAAGGGTAGCGGGCCTGGCGACAGGGTCTTGGGAGGCGGAGGCATGGAGAAGGCGATGGTTACCCTATCTTTGACGAGGAACGACACAGCATACGTGCGCCACCCGCTTTTCGCCCGGAGGGCTGCCTTGCACCTGACGCCAACTCGCTGTAACCAGGCCCACCGCACTTCCACCACGGCTTGCTAGTGACTCCAGCAGCGATCAAGCCAAGTATTTCCCATGCTGACTTCGAGAAGCTGGACGTGCGCGTCGGAACCATCCTGAAGGTCGAGGAGATTTCGGGGGCCGACAAGCTCATGAAGCTCACCGTTGACCTTGGCGACATGACACGCACCGTGCTGGCCGGGATCAAGGGCGAGCGTGATGATCCGCTGCAGATCGAGGGCAAGCAGGCGCTCTTCGTAGTCAACTTGGAGCCGCGGCGCATGATGGGGCAGGTTTCCGAGGGCATGCTGTTCGACCTCGGCTACGCCGACGGAATCGCCGCGTGTTTGGCAATCCCGGAACATCCGGTTCCGAATGGAACGAGGGCTGGATGATGCGGCGAGATAGGTCCTACGGAGCGTTCTGGCGCACTCTGCCGGTGGCGCTGACGGTCTTGGTAGCGGGGTTGGTGGGGTCTGCCTGCATGGAAGACGACATGCTCGATCCCGAGCTCCTGGAGGATCCCGACGAAGCGGTCATCTACTTTCCGGATCGCGGCAACGTCTGGGAGCGTCGCGAGCCGGCCGAGGCCGGCTTTGACCCCATTTTGCTGGAGGAAGCCATCGACTACGCCGTAATGAACGAGACCGACATTCCCACCGATCTGCGGGCCTATCTCGAGAGTCGTTCCGAGGGGCGCGATGATCAGGAGATCACCGGTTCGGTGAAGGATCGTGGCTCGATGAACGGCCTCGTGTTGCATCGCGGCTACGTCGTCGCGGAGTGGGGCGACACGAGCCGCGTTGACATGGCGTTCAGCATCACCAAGAGCTTCTTGTCGACGGTCGTCGGGTTGGCCGTCGACCGCGGTCTGATTCCTGCCCTGGAGGATCGTGTCGCGGGCACGGTCGACGATGGCGGCTACGACTCGGAGCAGAACGCACCGATCACCTGGCTCCACTCGTTGCGTCAGACAAGCGAGTGGGAGGGTGAGCTGTGGGGCAAGGCCGATACGGCGGACCGACGCGAGGGCGTTGATCGCGAGCTGCAGATACCCGGTACGTTCTGGGAATACAACGACGTGCGAGTGAATCGTACGGCGCTGTCGGCAGCCCGCGTTTGGGAACGGTCGCTGGCCGCCGTGCTCGACCGCGAGATCATGACGCCGATAGGCGCCAGCCGATCTTGGCGCTGGCACGGTTATCGCCACTCGATGGTCGAGATCGGAGGCGGGGAGGTCGAGTCGGTAAGCGGCGGTGGCCACTGGGGTGGCGGCCTGTGGATCTCCAGTCGCGATCTGGCGCGGTTCGGGCTTCTTTATCTGCGCCGCGGCGTGTGGCGAGAGGAGCAGCTGCTGTCGGAGGAGTGGATTGATGCCGCCACCACCCCCGGCGAGTTGAACCCGACATACGGCTACATGTGGTGGCTCAATACCGATGGCGAGCTATGGCCAAGTGCGGCGGAGGATTCGTTCGGAGCTCGAGGTGGCGGCGCCAACCTGCTGTGGATCGACCCCGCGCTCGATCTCGTGGTGGTCGTTCGATGGATCCAGCCAGGTGCGGAGGACGGCTTCCTCGAGAAGATAATCGCAGCGGCGGATTGATCTTGTCTGAGACGCGCGGGGCGATGGTCGTACTGCGCGATCTGGTAAAGGACTATCACGAAGCCGACGTCGTACGCCGGATTCTCGATGGCGTCAACGCCAGCATCGGGCGCGGTGAGTTCGTCGTAGTACTGGGACGCAGCGGCTCGGGAAAGTCGACGCTGCTGAATCTGATCGCCGGAATGGACCAGCCGACTGGCGGCGAGGTGCATGTCGGCGAGGCTCGCATCGATACGCTCAGCGAGCGTGACCGCACCCTGTTTCGCCGTCGCTGCATCGGTTTCGTGTTTCAGTTCTTCAACCTGCTGCCGACGCTGACGGTCGAGGAGAACGTTCTCTTGCCGCTCGAGCTATGCGGCACACTGAACACTCGCACAGGTGCGGCCGCGAACCAGTTGCTCGCCGAAGTCGGGCTAGCTGACCGTAGGAACAGCTTCCCTGACCGGCTATCCGGCGGCGAGCAGCAGCGACTTGCGATTGTTCGGGCGCTGGTGCACGAGCCCGAGCTGCTGCTGGCGGATGAGCCCACCGGTAACCTCGACATTGAAACCGGAGAGGAGGTTCTCAGCCTCCTCGACCGACTCGTGCGGCAGCGGGGTCGCACGCTGATCATGGCTACGCACAGTCACGAGATCGCGGCGACCGCCGATCGCGTGCTGCAGATCCGCGACGGCCAGTTGCAAGAGTCGGTAGCTCGGCGCCCGGGGGAGTCGCTGAGAGGATGACGGGGTCGGCTCGCTTGCTGCGACGCAGCAGCTATCGCTACCTTCAGAGACACCGCTGGCAGCTGGTGCTTTCGGTGCTCGGTGTCGCGCTGGGCGTCGCGGTTACGGTCTCCGTCGACCTCGCTACGGGGTCGGCGCAACGCGCCTTCGAGCTGTCGACAGAGGCTCTGACCGGCACTACAACGCACCAAGTGGTTGCCGGTAGCGGCGGGCTCGACGAGGCTACGTACCGGCGCCTACGCGTCGACCTAGACATCCGGACTGCCGCACCCATCGTCACGGGCTACGTCGCTCTGGCAAGCGACCCCACTCGGGTAGTGCGCGTGCTGGGAATCGATCCGCTGGCCGAGGGTGCGGTGCGCACCTACCTTGCCGCGAGTCTGGCAGATGCGCGGGCACCTGATCAGGCCACCTCCTTGCCCCTGGGGGAGCTGATTGTCAGGCCGGGTGCAACGGCAGTTACGGCGGAAACAGCGGAAGCTCTTGGCTTGGTACCCGGTGCACGGCTCGAGGTACTCGTGGACGGCCGTACAGAGCAGCTGTCGGTGGTGACGGTAATCAGTGCCGACCGCACCGCGAACCATGCTGGTCTACGCGACGTGCTTGTGGTCGACATTTCTACCGCCCAGGAGGTTCTGGGCATGACGGGTCGGCTGACACACATTGATCTACGGCTCGAGGGCGAGGGTGTCGCGGCAGCGCTCGAGCGCGTCGAGA
The DNA here is from genome assembly GCA_963666055.2 of Acidobacteriota bacterium. Taxonomy (GTDB): domain Bacteria; phylum Acidobacteriota; class UBA890; order UBA890; family WLXD01; genus DASCOT01. The sequence goes on from CAXWPH010000003.1 coordinate 162,543, forward strand.
CGGTGCTTCCGCCGAGGGCGCAGATTATCGTCGCTGGCGCTCGCACCGAGACTACGCTGCAGATGACACGCGCGTTTCGCACCAATCTGCGCGCCATGAGCCTGCTGGCGATGGTCTGCGGCATGTTCCTCATCTACAACACCATGACCTTCTCCGTGGTGCAGCGGCGGTCGCTCATCGGCACCCTGCGCTCCCTCGGCGTGACGCGTGCCGAGATTTTCCGCCTGGTGATCGGCGAGGCCATGGCCGTTGGCGTGTTGGGTACCCTGGTGGGGTTGGCCGCGGGCGTCGGTCTGGGAGGTGTTCTCGTGGACCTGGTGACGCGTACGGTCAACGATCTCTACTTCGCAGTGACGGTCCGCGAGCTAGCGGTGTCCCCGGCGACCATCGCAGTGGGGTCGCTGCTGGGTCTCGGCACGACGTTCGTCGCAGCGCTTGTGCCGGCCCATGAGGCGACCCGAACGGCACCTCGTAAAGCCCTGGCGCGCTCGGAGATCGAGATTCGAACCCGCGCGCTGACTCCTAGACTGGCAGCAGTGGCGGTGTTGCTGGGGGTGCTGGGGGCGGCCGCCATCGCCTTTCCGTCGGCCAGCCTGGCGGCCCCGTTCGCCGGACTGTTCGCTTTTCTCCTCGGCGCCGCGTTGCTGACCCCGTTGGCCACGCGCGCCATGTCCGACCTGTTGCGTCGACTAGTGCTCCGCCGCTGCGGACCGGTCGGCACATTGTCGTCGCGTGGCGTTGCAGCAGGGCTCAGCCGCACGGCCGTCGCGGTGGCGGCGTTGATGGTCGCCGTGTCCGTAGTCATCGGCGTCGGAGTGATGGTGGCGAGCTTCCGGCTCACGTTGGTTCGCTGGCTCGACTACACACTGCAGGCGGATCTTTATGTGTCGTCGGTTTCAGCGCGTCGCTCAGCGCCGGATCTGGTGTTGGACGAGTCGGCGCGAGCGACGCTCGAAGCGCACCCCGCGATCGTCAGGCTCGGCACCATCCGCATGGTGACGCTGCCCGCTGGGAACGACGAGATCGCGCTGATCGCCATCGAGGATGGGGTCGACGATGGGTCGGCATATCGACTGAAGGTGGGCGATTCGGACGCTTGGCAATCGTTCGTCGATGGAGATGTGCTCGTTTCCGAACCCTATGCTTCTCGTCGCGGCACCGAAGTAGGCGACGAGTTGGTCTTACGCACCGAGCGAGGCGAACGCGCTTTCCACGTCGCCGGCATCTACTACAGCTACGCGAGCGACCGGGGCGCCGTGTTGATGCATCGCGGTACCTACGATCGGTGGTGGTCCGATCGCGGCATCAGCGGGCTATCCATAACCGCGCAGCCGGGAGCGGCGCTCGACGCGCTGGCGGTAGATGTTCGCGACGCATTTCCGCGGCAGCGGGTTGTTGTCACGACGAATCGGTTGCTGCGTCAACGCTCGTTGCGCATATTCGATCGCACGTTCCTGATCACCGGCGTGCTGCGGACATTGGTGATGCTCGTCGCGTTCATCGGCGTGCTCAGTGCCCTCATGGCGATCCAACTCGAGAACACGCGTGAGTACGGCGTTCTGCGGGCTACCGGCCTCACGACGGGGCAGCTATGGGCGATGATCACGTCGCAGACGAGTCTGCTCGGCTTCATTGCGGGTGCCCTGGCGGTGCCGCTGGGCCTCGGCCTCGCCTGGGTCATGATCCACGTCATCAACAAGCGCTCGTTCGGCTGGACGCTACAGATGCATGTGCCAATGGACATTCTGTTGCAGGCGATCGCACTGGCGATGATCGCGGCGCTGCTGGCCGGGCTGTATCCAGCAGCACGGATCGCGCGATTGTCGCCGGCCGCAGCGTTGCGCGAGCAATGATCGTACGCTGCCATTCCACGCGAGCCCTTGCGTACGCCCTCTTGATGCTGACGATCGGCTGTGCTCGAGGCTCAGCACCGTCGCCACCGCGTGCCGGACTCTCGCTGACGTCGGTGCTAGGTGGCGAGACGCTGGGCTTCGCTCGGGCCGAAACACCCAGAGCGTTCGTCTTTCCACAGGATCACGCAGAGCACTCTGACTTCCGCAACGAGTGGTGGTACCTCACCGGCCATCTCACCGACCGTGACGGCGACGATTTCGGCTACCAGCTGACCTTCTTCCGCACCGCGCTGGCGGCCGCAGCACCGCAACGAGGGTCGGCATGGGCGGCCCAGAACCTGTACATGGGGCACTTCGCGCTGAGCGACGTGGCAGCCCAGGAGTTTCATTTGGCCGAGCGGTTCGCGCGTGGTGCCCTCGGGCTTGCCGGTACGACCGTCGACCCGTTGTCGGTTTGGCTCGAAGGCTGGCGCCTGGATGCTGTGCCTGCGGAGCCGGGCTCGACCCCTGGGGATCTCCCGGAGCTCCGGCTGCTGGCCGCTGAAGACAGCTTCGCTCTGGATCTGCGCCTGCAGCCGCGGAAGCCGGTCGTTGCGCAAGGCGACAACGGCCTCAGCCGCAAGGGAGCGACCCCGGGAAACGCTTCGCACTACTACAGCGTCACCCGGCTGCAGACAACCGGCGTGGTCCGCGTGGGTGGAGTGATTCACGAGGTCACGGGGTCGAGCTGGTTCGACCGTGAGTGGAGCACCAGTGCCCTCGAGCCCGACCAGGTCGGCTGGGACTGGTTCTCTCTTCAGCTGTCAGATGGTCGCGACCTGATGCTGTACCTGATGCGTCGCGCCGACCTCAGCAACGATCCGGTAAGCAGCGGCACGGTGATCGAGTCCGACGGCTCCTCGATCCACCTGCGGAAAGCCGACTTCGATGTGCGGGTACTTGATCGGTGGCGAAGCCGTGAGGGTGTGGTGTATCCGTCGCGATGGCGGATTCAGGTGCCGAGCATCGAGCTCGATCTCGAGGTGGAGCCGATGCTTGCCGATCAGGAGTTCGCGGCCACGTTTCGCTACTGGGAGGGTATGGTGCGCGCCCAGGGCAGAGCAGCCGACGGACCCATCAGCGCCCGAGGCTTCGTCGAGCTCACCGGCTACACGGTCAGCTGACGCCGAACAAGCAGCTCAGCCAGCCTGGAGGATCTCGATGTCGTAGCCGTCGGGATCCTTGACGAAGATATAGCGTCCAGGATCGGGCTGGGAGCGGCGGTGCCACCAGCCTCGCGCCTCCACATCGCGAACCACCGCCTCCAGGTCGTCGGCGGTGAACGCCAGATGACCGAACTGGTTGCCGGGTTCATAGTCGCGCCCGTCATGGTTGTAGGTGAGCTCGATGTAGTGGTGTTCCTCTGCGTCGGCCAGGAACACCAGCGTGGCGTCGTCGAGCTCGGACCGCCGCACCTCGCGTAGGCCGAGGAAGCCGCTGTAGAACTCGATCGACGCCTCCACGTCCCGGACCCGAATCATGGTGTGCGCGAGCTGCATGCCTTCTCCTTTCTCCATGCCTCCGCCTCGCAAGATCCTGTCGCCAGGCCCGCTACACTCCCACAGCGGTCTGCTAGGGCTTCTGGGGGCGGTCCGCCATTCGCTGTCCTCATCTATGATGCCGCGATGGCGGAGCGGTGGCGAGTCTTGTGGTGGCTTTCGCTGGCAGAGCTGCTGGCGATATCGCTATGGATGTCGGCGTCAGCCGTGGTACCGGCGCTCACCACCGAGTGGGGTCTCGATGCGGGCGAGCGGGCATGGCTGACCATCAGCGTACAGCTCGGGTTCGTGGTCGGTGCTTTGGCGCTGGCGATTACCAACGCGGCCGACCGCATCGCCGCTCATCGCTTATTCCAGCTCGGCGCCGTGCTTGGCGCGTTGCTGAATGCGGCCATCCCTCTGATCGAGCCGGGGCTGCTGGCCGTGTTGATATTGCGGGGCGCCACCGGCGCCTGCCTCGCCGGGGTATACCCGCCGGCGATGAAGCTCATGGCGAGCTGGTTCGAGCGCGGGCGCGGCCTGGCGATCGGCACTCTGGTGGGCGCCACGACCATCGGCACCGCGCTGCCGCACCTGTTCAGTGTGTTGCCGCGTGCGGCATCACCCGACGGGTTGCTTCCGTGGCGGGTGGTCATGCTCTCGGCGTCGGCGTCGGCGTTGGTTTCGGTTGTGGTGATCGGCTGGACGGTACGCCCGGGGCCACACCTGCCGGCGGCGGTTTGCTTCAGGTGGCGGCAAGCAGCGCACAGCCTGCGCGACCGGGCGAGCCGGTGCGCCAACTTCGGGTACCTCGGCCACATGTGGGAGCTGTATGCGATGTGGGCTTGGGCACCCATCCTGCTGCTCGAAAGCTACCGCGCCGCCGGCTATGGCGAGTCCGCGGCACATATGGCCGGTTTCGCCACCATCGCTGTCGGCGGCGTGGGATCGTTGGTTGCCGGGGCGCTCGCCGACCGTTTCGGCCGCACCGCCATTACCAGTATCGCGATGGGGGTGTCGGGGGTCTGCGCCCTGCTGGCGGGCTGGCTCGGACCATGGCCACTGCTGCTGACTGTTGTGTGCCTGATATGGGGGCTTGTGGTCGTCGCCGACAGTGCCCAGTTCAGCGCCGCGGTCAGCGAGTTGAGCGACCCGGCCTACGTCGGCACGGCGCTCACGATGCAAACTGCTATGGGGTTCCTGCTCACCACGGTCACCGTCCGCCTGGTGCCGTCGATGGTCGACTCGTTCGGGTGGGGTGCGGCGTTCGGAGTTCTGGCGGTCGGTCCGATCTTCGGCATTGCCAACATGGTGGCACTGCGGAGAATGCCGGAGGCGCGGCGACTCGCCGGCGGGAAGAGGTAGCGTCGCGGAGTCGTCACGCCGGTTTGACTATCGACGTGATTTAGAAGGTAAACGTGATCACCGTAGGCCATCTGCGGCCAAGACTTATTATGTTTAGCTAAGTTTTTGTTCTTTTTACTTATCTTTGATATGAAATAGTGATTAAATAAGGGCAATAACATGAATTTTATAGTTTAAATGATTAATACTGTCTATTGGATTCGTCATGACCGACTCCGATTGCCGCTGTCCGACAGTGCTGCTGGTCGTCGTCGACGCGCCGATGCGCGCGCTCGCGGCGGCGGCTGCGGCGCCGATAGCTCGCGTGATCGAGGTGTCGTCGGCGGAGCAGGCCCTTGCCGAGCTCGACAAGGGTTTGCCGGACCTGATCCTCATCGATCCCTGCATGCCGGGAATGGACGGTCTCGAGCTCTGCCGCCGTCTGCGCGCCAACGACTCGACGTGCGATCTGCCGGTGTTGATGCTGATCGAGAAGAGCGGCGAGCAGGCGCTGGATCGGGCATATCAGGCGGGCGTCACCGATTTCGTGGACACGCCGGTCGCCGTTGAGACTCTCCGCCAACGTGTGCGCTACCTGCTGCGCGCCGCCGCCGCCCTCCGAGAGCTTCGCGACGGTCACACCAGCCTGGCGACGGCGCAACGCCTGGCGTATCGTGACACCCTCACCGGCCTGCCGAACCGACGCCTGTTCGCCGACCGGCTCGAGCGCGCCTTGGAGGATGCCCGGCAAACGCAGCGGCGCGTCGCTGTGCTGCATCTCGATATCGACCGTTTCAAGACCATCAAAGAGGGTTTCGGAAACGACTTCGGCAACCAGCTCCTGCAGCAGGCCGCCGAGCGACTCGCCAGCTGTCTGCGCGTCGACGACACGTTGGCGCGAGGCGCAGACGAGGCAGACCCGACACTCTCGCGTCTGGCCGGCGACGAGTTCATGGTGGTGCTCTCGGGGCTCGGAGACGGATCCGACCCTGGGCAGATCGCCGGCCGGTTGCTGGAAACCCTGGCCCGGCCCTTCCGAGTTGACCAGGCCGAGCTGTTGGCCACCGGGAGCATTGGGGTAGCGATCTTTCCCGATGACGGCGAGTGCTGCGACCGGCTGATTGAGCGCGCCGGTACGGCGCTCGCGCATGCCAAGGCGCAGGGTGGCAATTGCCATCTCTTCTACAGCGATCGGATGAACAGCGGTGCTGCTTCCAGGCTCGAGCTTGCCAGTCGCCTGCGCAAGGCGCTCGCCGAGCAGGCGTTCGAGCTTACCTACCAACCGATCTGCAATACCGCATCGGGGCGCGTCGCCAGTGTGGAAGCTCTACTTCGCTGGGACGATCCGACACACGGCCCGGTATCGCGGTCACGGTTCGTTCAGGTGGCCGAGCAGACGGGGCTCATCCTGCCGTTGGGCGAGTTGGTGATCGAGCGTGCCTGCAAACAGTGGCGCCACTGGCTCGACGCCGGGGTCGGGCGCGTCGTGATAGCGATCGACCTGTCGGCCCGGCAGTTCCGGCACGCAGGTTTCGTCGACCGCGTACGGTCAATCGTCGACAAGCATGGTGTCGATCCGAGGTTCCTCCGCTTCGAGATCACCGACGGAGTGCTCATGCGTTCGACCCCGGGGACAGTCGCCAACACCGAGGCGCTCCGCACCATGGGAATCGGCCTGTCGGTCGACGATTTCGGCATCGGGTACTCGTCGCTCCGCTACCTGCGACGCTTTCCAGCCGACGTGTTGAAGATCGATCGGTCGTTCTTAGAAGGGGTGCCCGAGAACCAAGAAAACTGCTCCTTGGTGTCGGCGATCATCGCCATGGCGCACAAGCTCCGCCTGGGAGTGGTCGCCGAGGGTATCGAGAACGAGGCTCAACTACGCTTCGTAGGCGCTCTGGACTGTGAATCGGTGCAGGGCCCTCTGCTTGGAAAGGCAATGCTCGCGGATGAGATCGAGCCGCTGCTGCGGAGCAAGCTGGAGTTTTCGAGCGGCTCCTCGGTAGTGCCTTTCCGCCGTCGCGCGGCATCCTAGTGTCCTGACTCAGACACTAGCAGGCCCTGGTACCTGCGCCGCGCCATCGGGTTCTGTCCGCCGCGGGGCCGTTCGGCTATGATCCTGCCGCCGCGCTCGTGCGTCAGGCGCGGTTTGGGCCTTGTAGCACACGCGCGGGCAACAGCAACAGGGCGTGCAGCGTCTCGAAGATCGCCGAGACCCCGAAGCCGATGAGTCTGAACGGCAGCGTCAGTAGCCACACGAACGGGTAGACGATCAGGGCGAGCAGCGCCACCGGCCAGCAGATTACCAGCAGGATCAGCCATAAGAAAAACGTCCACATACTGACCTTCCTCCGCTCCGCCGGCCGCGCAGTGTTCTGCGGCCAGCCCGTTGCCTACCTATGTTAGACGCAGCGTTGGCGGCGGAGTTTCAACAACGCGGAGACCGCCGTGTATCGACGACTCGGAGCCCTTGCCTGTGTCCCGCGCCGACGGGCTATCGCACAGTAGCTACATCCATCTGGTCGAGACGCTCGGTGAGCCCTATGCGGGAAGGCTGGTGTCGGCCGAGAAGCTGATCTCCGATTTCCGCTCCCGGCGTGTTGCCAGCGAGATCATCGCCTTTGCGGAGGCCGGCGAGATTTCGCGTGAGATCGCCGAACGAGCGCTGTCGAACGAGGTCATCACGCCGGGCGTAACGGCGTTGGAGGATGTCGCCTGGTGGATCATGGACGAGCTTCTGGACCGCGGCCTGGAGACCTCGTTCGACTTTCCGTCCGTCTACATCACCGGCCCCGAGGGGATTGTCGCGACCTCCAACGAGCGCATCATCCAGCGTGGCGATCTGCTGATGATCGACTGGGGCGTCGGCTTCCTGAACATGTACACGGACATGAAGCGCATCGCCTATGTGCTTGGCGACGGGGAGGTGGCGGTACCGGCGGGCATCCAGAACGCCTTCGATCGTGCCCGTGAGGTGCGGGAGATCATTCGTCGCACCATCAAGCCCGGCCCGACCGCGGCCGACATGCTCGAACGCCTCCACGACGAGATCACCGCCGGCGGGTTCGAGATGATGAAGGAGTTCAATGTCACCTCGGGGAGCGACCAGACCGAGGTAATCGTTGGCTGTCACTCGGTGGGCAACCTCGGCCATGGCGTCGGACCGTCGATCGCCTGGTTCAACCCGTTGCGGCTGAGCTTCGAAATCCAGCCGACGAACCTTTTTTCCATCGAGCTATTCGCGTACACGGCGGCTCCCGAATGGGGAGGTGCGAAGGTCAGAATCCCGCTGGAGGACGATGCCATCGTCACCGAGCGCGGCGTGGAGTGGCTGTATCCGGCCAACGACCGTATTCTGCTGGTGCGCTGACGCCGGGCGGCAACCGTACCCCGGACAATCAGCGCCGTCCCATCCAGTGGCCTCGGCGGATCCCAATCGCGACGAAAAGCATCGGCGATGGGGCCTGCCCGGCGGGTGTAGACTCCGCCGGTCGCTCGACCCGCAGCAGAGGTACCGATCTTGGGCTTCGTTCGTCTAGTCGACGCGCTCAACGAGAGGATCGGCCGCGCCGTATCCTGGCTCGTTCTCGCCATGGTGGTGATTGGGGCCTACAACGCGCTGGCGCGATACGCGGGTCGCTGGATCGGCATCAACCTGAGCTCGAACTCGTACCTGGAAATGCAGTGGTACTTGTTCAGCCTGGTTTTCTTGCTCGGTGCTGCCTACGCGCTCAAGCACGACGACCACGTTCGCGTCGACGTGCTGTACACACGTTTGTCGAAACGCGCCAAGCTGTGGGTTGACCTCGTCGGTACGATTGTCCTGATGTTGCCGTTTGCGATCTTCTGTATCTGGGCGAGCATACCCACGGTGCTCAACTCCTGGTCGATTCGCGAGGCCTCACCCGATCCCGGGGGGTTACCACGCTACCCCATCAAGATGATGATTCTGGTGGCGTTCGGGCTGCTGCTCCTGCAGGGGATGGCGGAAGTGATCCGCAAGGCCACGCTGCTACGTGGCGGGTCGGATTCTGAGCGCGAGGAAGACCAGTGACGGGTGACTCGCTCCCCATCCTGATGTTCGTCGTTCTGTTGCTGATGATCTTCACAGGCTTCCCGGTGGCATTCGCGATCGGCGGTACAGCCGTGATCTTCGCGTTCGTCGGAGTTGCAGCAGGATATTTCGACTGGCCGCTCCTGCTGGCCATGCCGGAGCGCATCTTCGGCATCATGTCCAACTTCGTGCTGCTGGCCGTGCCGTTCTTTATCTTCATGGGAACGGTGCTGGAAAAGTCCGGGCTCGCCGAGGACCTGCTCAAGACCATCGGCAAGCTGTTCGGCCCACTGCGCGGCGGGCTGGCCCTGGCATCGGTCTTCGTCGGTGCGCTGCTGGCGGCTGCGGTCGGGGTGGTAGGCGCATCAGTAGTGATGATGGGTCTGATATCGCTGCCCGTCATGTTGCACTATCGATACTCACCGGAGCTGTCGGCCGGGGTGATCGCGGCGTCCGGAACGCTCGGCCAGATCATCCCGCCCAGCATCGTGCTCATCGTCCTCGCTGACCAGATGGGAATTTCCGTCGGGTCGCTATTTATCGGCGCTCTGCTGCCTGGCCTGTTGTTGGCGGGAATGTACGCGGCGTATGTTGTCGGCGTCGCCATCTTCAATCCGGCCGCCGTGCCTGCTTTGCCGCCCGAGGACCGCGAGCGGCTGGGCTGGCCGCTGTTGCGCAAAGTGGGCCTGGTATTGTTGCCGCCGTTGGCGCTCATTCTGGTGGTTCTGGGAAGCGTGTTCGCAGGCGTCGCCACCCCCACAGAGGCCGGTGCTTTGGGCGCGGTGGGTGCAATGATGCTCGCCTGGCTCAACGGGCGCCTGTCGATTTCGGCAGTGCGACAAGCGCTTGACCACACCACCCGCCTGACGTCCATGGTGCTGTTCCTGCTCATCGGATCAACGGCGTTCACACTGGTTTTTCGTGGTGTCTACGGCGATATCTGGATCGAGGAGCTGCTGACCAATCTTCCGGGTGGCCCCATCGGGTTTCTCGTCGCCGCCAACCTGACCGTCTTCGTCCTCGGTTTCTTTATCGACTTCTTCGAGATCACCTTCATCATCGTGCCGTTGCTGGTCCCGGCTGCTGCTCTCCTGGGCTTCGATCTCGTGTGGTTCGCGGTGATGATCGCGGTCAACATGCAGACGTCGTTTCTGACGCCGCCGTTCGGGTTCGCGCTCTTTTATCTGCGCGGTGTTGCTCCGCCAGAGGTGCGGACGACCCAGATCTATCGCGGCGTGGTGCCCTTCATCATCATCCAGCTCATCGGACTGCTGCTGATCATCATCTACCCCGGCATCGTCACCGTGCTGCTGGACTGACGGCAGGCGGCGCGGCGAGGACGTCGAGGATGCGGGTCAGTTCGCCCGAATGACGAAGAGGCCGCGCTGGACATCCGATACGATGAGGTTGCCGCTCGGGAAGCCTGCGTAGACCCCCCAGGCGCCGTTGAACGTGGCGTTCTCGCCCTCCGGATACGTATCGAAGTAGCCGCGCGCCTTGAGCTTGCGTGGGTTCTCGACATCGATCACCCGCAAGCCGCCTTCGTAGGCGGAAACGTACATACGGTCGCCCTGAATCATCGAGTTGTGATCGATAACGGGAGATCCCAGGCGATAGTGTCGGTAAGTACCGGACGCTCCAGGTCGCCAACGCGCACGACGTAGGTGGTCATACGATCGACTTTCGGATTGGTGCGTTCGTCGAGCTCATCGTTGACGTACAGAAAGCGGCCGTTGGCGCTGAGCGATCCGCTATGGCCGTACGTGGCGTTCTCATACTTCAGATGGGCGAGCGTGGTGGGGTTGGTTTTGTCGGTGACGTCGATGATGTGCAGGCCGAGCCGGCCCGTGAAAGCGAAGGCGATCTCGCGACCCTTGTTCCTACCTTTCTTGTAGGTGGTGACATAAGCGTCGTGGACGTATGCGACTTCCCAGTTGCTACGCTCCAGTCGCGGGTTCGCCGGGTCGCTTAGGTCTACCGCGAGCAGGCCGCCCCGGGCGATGTTGGAGCCCAAGACGTAGGCGTATCCGCTGTCCTCGTTGACGAAGATGTTGTGGGCATGGAAGAGGCCCGCGTCGGTCACCGTTCGTAGCAGCGAAACGGTGCCGTCCTCGATCCGCGACAGGTCGATCACCTGAATGCCGTCGCCGCTTTCGTTGATCGAATAGGCGTAGCTCTGGTACACCGCCATATCGCGCCAGTCGGAGGTCGCGCCTCCGATGACGCCCACGACTCGCGGGTTGGCCGGATCTGTGATCTCGACAAAGACGGTGCCGGTCTGCAGGCCGATGATGGCGAACTCGCGACCGCTGGGCGACGTATAGCCCCAGATGTCGCTGGTGTTTGTCGGCACACCGATCATGTCGGTGCTCGACATCGACGACAGCATGACGGCGCCCTGCGAGGCGAATACGGGGTCAACGGATCTCGAGTCGACGCGCGCCGAGCGGCCGGCGCCGGGGGGCTGTTGTGTGGCATACGGGGCGGTGACCGATGCTGCGCTGAGCAGCACCGCCGCGGCGGCCAGGAAGCGGCCTCTATACATGAACCGAGTCTCGACTTTCGCAGGGGCTACAGCCAGTGTAGCAGGCGCTCAGTCGCCGTACTCGAAGGCGAAGCTGGTGAACTCGGTCTCGACCGTCTTGAACCACCGATAGGAGCTGGTGCGGAACTGTCGCCACTGCTCGTAGATCGTCCGATACGCCGCGTCGGCCGAGGCCTGTTCCTCGTACAGATCGAACGAGGCTCGATAGGCGGCTTCCATGACGTCGCGCGGGAAGGTGCGGAGCTGTATGCCGGCCGCGATCAATCGTTCGAGGGCCGGTGGGTTGAGCCGGTCGTAGCGGGCGGTCATCGTCATCGCCGCGTCCATCATCGCGCCGCGGAGTATTTCCTGATACGTCGTCGGAAGTGTCTCCCAGGCATCGCGGTTCACATAGAACGAGATGCTCGGTCCCGGTTCCCACCAGCCCGGCGAGTAGTAATTGTTGGCTACCTGATGTAGGCCCAACCTCTCGTCATCGTGTGGACCGACCCACTCAGTGGCGTCAATGGCGCCGCGCTCCAACGCTTGATAGATCTCGCCGCCGGCGAGCACCTGTACGGCCACGCCCAACCGGCTCATGACCTCGCCGCCCAGTCCCGGAATGCGCATCTTGAGCCCGCCGAGATCCGAGAGTTGGGTAATCTGGCGGCGAAACCAGCCGCCCATCTGGGCGCCGGTGGAACCGGCCGGAAAATTGATGATGTTGAAATCGGCGAACAGCTCACGTGTGAGCTCGAGCCCGCCGCCCTCGTACAACCAAGCGAACTGTTGTCTCGTGGTGAGGCCGAACGGGACGCCCGTGTCGAACGCCAGCGCCGGGTTCTTGCCCGTGTAGTAGTAGCTCGTTGTCTCGCCGAGTTGCACGGTGCCCTGCTGAACCGCGTCGAGCACTTGCAGCGCCGGAACGATCTCGCCGGCGGGGTATGGACGAATCGTGAAGCGGCCGTCCGACATCAGGCTGACTCGCTCGGCCAGGTAGTCGTTGATTCCGTACAGCGTATCGAGGCTGCGCGGGAAGCTGGATGCCAGACGCCAGCGCACGTTGGGTTGAGTGTGAACGGCCGGTCCGCCGGCGTCGTCGCCGGCGCCAGCGCAGGCACCGAGTGCCGCGGCTCCGGCCACCGCGCCGGTCGCCCGGGTAACGAAGCTCCGTCGATCGATGCGGTTCTGCTTGCTCATGTGGACTCGGTCAGGGGGGGAGTTCAGAAGGAGGGAGGCTCAGGTTATCACTCGCTGAAACGATCGACGCCGCCGCGCCAGGGATCCACGGTGACGTCCAAGAGCGTCAACGGTACTGTCAGGTTAACCGGCAGCCTGGCACAGTCCGGCGATGAGCAACGACCGGCAACGCTACCATCGACATCGCTTTCCGCCAGAAATCATCAGCCACGCCGTGTGGCTATATCACCGCTTCTGCCTGAGCCTCCGCGACGTCGAGGATCTCTTGGCGAAGCGAGGTGTGACGGTCTCGCACGAGGCAATCCGGTGCTGGTGCGTCAAGTTCGGGCCCAAGTATGCGGCTAGGCTACGGCGTCGGCAGGGCCGGCTGGGTGACACGTGGTTTCTGGACGAGGTGTTCGTCACGATCCGCGGGGAACGCCACTATCTGTGGCGTGCAGTCGATCAAGACGGCGACGTGATCGACATCTTGGTCCAACGACGTCGCAACGCTTACGCTGCCAAGCGTTTCTTTCGGAAGCTGTTGAAGGGGCAGGGGAGCGAACCTCGATGGTTGATCACCGACAAGCTCGGAAGCTACGGGGCGGCGCACAGGAGTGTGATGCCTTCGGTGGAGCATGTCACAGCGTGCTACGCGAACAACCGAGCAGAGGTCTCGCATCAGCCGACCCGGCAAAGAGAGAGGCAGATGCGCGGGTTTAAATCCGCTGCTCAAGCTCAGCGGTTTCTGTCCGTGCACGGCGCTATCCGGAACCTCTTCAGCCTGAGCCGGCATCGATTACGATCAGTGAACTATCGGATGCTTCGAGGGCGGTCCTTTGGGACCTGGGGCGAGGTAGTCACCGCCTGAGGCAAGGCGGCTCTAGGCCGCAGCTCGCCCGGAGCCGAGCGTCGCGTCCTTAACTTGACAGTGCCCCTCGCCTCGCTGAAGCTTTCGGGACTCGATGGCTGGAACCCGGCGCCGTTCCGCAGCGCGCCCCTGCGAGGCGAGCTGCGTCTCAAATCGGGGCACATCCGCGGCGTCAATACGCTCAGCGGTTTGGTTCACACAGATAGCGGCAAGACGCTGGTGTTCTGCGCCATGATCAACGACCATCGTGCCCAGCAGTGGGAAGTCGACCAACGCATGGCAGAAATCGCCACCGTTCTGATACGCACATACTAGCGACCTATAACAGATGATCGTTGCGTATCGTGGGTCCTGACTAACAGGACACCGGCAGGCCGTGGTGGAAATGTCGTGGGCCTGGCAACAGGGTCTTGCGAGGCGGAGGCAAGGTTGCACGTCGAGGTTCCCGAGCACACCGTCGCGGAGACAGTTTCTGTTGACCCGGCTCGTACCGGGTTAGTCATCGTCGACATGCAGAACGACTTCGTGCGCCCGGACGGCAAGCTGCCCGTGCCAGGCGCCGAGGAGACGATTCCCGCCATACGAGCACTGTTGGATTTCGCTCGCCAGCACGGCCTCCATGTCATCTATACGCAGGACTCACACGAAGCGGAGGACCCCGAGTTCGAGATATGGGGCGAGCACGCTCTGGTGGGCTCGCCAGGCTGGGAGATCGTCGATGAGCTCGAGCCCCAACCGGCCGCCGGCGACAAGGTGTTCCCCAAGGACCGCTACGACGGCTTTTTTCGAACAAAGCTCGAGACCACACTCGAGCAGTTGGGCATCGACACGCTGATCATCTGCGGCACAGTGGCCAACATTTGCGTGTTGTCTACCGCCGCCAGCGCCGCCATCCGTTGGTTCCATGTGATCCTGCCGGTCGACGCAGTATCGGCAATCACCGAATTCGATATGCAGCTCACGATCAGGCAGGTCGCATTCCTGTTCCAGGGGACGATCACCACAGCCGCCGCGCTGCAGACGGCAACAGGCTAGCGCCGATCGCACGACGAGCCGGGGCCGCTCCGGGATAGCTGCGTGGACTGCGCGGATGGAATCGACGAGCGGATCGGCGGCGCGCTCGCCGGGCCGGTTGGCGACTCGCTGTCAGATGAGCCGATCCGCACGCGTGTAAGCGACCATACGTGTCCCGCGGACAAAGCCGATTAGCGTCATCGATTTATCCCTGGCCAGCTCGATCGCCAGGCTCGAGGCAGCGGAAACACCGGCAACAACCGGCACGCGAGCCACAATGGCCTTTTGAACGATCTCGAACGACTGTCGACCCGACACAATAAGCATGTGGCCGGTCAGCGGAAGCAGATCGTGCAGGTAAGCGTAGCCGATCACTTTGTCGACGGCGTTGTGGCGTCCCACATCCTCGCGCGCCACAATCAGCTCGCCGTCCCGCGAGAACAACCCTGCGGCATGCAAGCCGCCCGTCGCCGAGAACACCTCCTGCCGATCGCGGAGCGCCGGCACTGCCGCCGTAATGTGTTCGCGTCGGAAGGTCGTAGAATCCTCCAGCACCGGCGCTATGACGTAGATCGCATCAATACTCGCCTTGCCGCACACCCCGCACGACGACGAGGCGTAGAAGTTGCGGTCCCAGTCGCCGGCCGGCTCCACCCCCGGCACCAGACGCACCTCGACGATATTCTCTGGGTTCAACACGTCAGGGTCGGCACAGGCGCTGATAGAGCCTATGTCCCCGGCGTTTACGATTCCCTCGCTGTAGAGGAATCCCGCAGCGAGCTCGCGATCGTGACCCGGCGTCCGCATGACCACCGCCACCGGCTCACGGCCGAGCCTGATCTCGCAGGGCTCCTCCACGGCCACGTGGTCATCCACCTGTTCGACGACATCCCCGTCGCAACGCTCCACCGGTACGATGACACTGGACTCTTCCATAACGCCTCAGAGATCCGAGATGGGTGGTGCCTGGACTGCCTCGTCGGCGCCGGCGCCGCTGTCCTGCTCGAGCACGGCAAGCAAGTCTTCCGGGCCCCATTCGTTGCCGACAAAGACCCTCACCACGGCTCCTTCCGGGTCGACCAGAACGGTGCGTAACGAGTGCACCAGCTGACCGGCGTCAGGCATGAAGCGTAATCCGGTGAACTCTCCGAGTTCCTTGAGCGCTGCTGGCGTCGCGCTAGCGAACTGCCAACGCTCGAACCCCGCCGGGGCGGCAGCCTCCAGGTAGCGCTCACCGTACAGCCGTAGCACTTCAGCGGTATCGAACTGTGGATCGATGCTCAGCGACAGTAGCTGGAGATCGAGGAAGCGCTCGGAATCGCCCTCGACGGCAGCGAACAGCGACCGAAAAGTCTCCGACATCTGCGGACAGAAATCCGGCAATGGGCAGCGCGTATAAATGAACGTAAACGCGAAGTAACGGCCTCGATATGACCG
This sequence comes from Acidobacteriota bacterium, assembly GCA_963666055.2. Lineage (GTDB taxonomy): Bacteria > Acidobacteriota > UBA890 > UBA890 > WLXD01 > DASCOT01. The sequence continues at coordinate 178,336 of CAXWPH010000003.1, forward strand.
GAACCGGCTCGCCGCGCTGCGCGGTTCGAATCACGGCCTCCGCGGCAGCACCACGGGTCGCCGGACTGGTAATGACGACGTTCTCGAGCCAGCTCTTGGCACCCTGAACGACCAGCGTTGCACGAACCGCTGCTCCCGGCTCGGCGACGTCGAAGACCCACGCGTCGGGAACGTTGAGCGGCATGGTCATCGCCGTCATGTAGTCCGCAACCGTCTCATGCTCGATAGTGAGGGTCTGGCGTTTCGCGTCCTCGCTAACCACGATTCCGACGAGATCGTAGCGCTGCGCTACTTCCAACTCCGAGTCGGCCCCGCAAGCGCATAGCAACAAGGCGGCAAGGACGCAAAGACACGGTCGTCGGATCATACGCGAGGCTCCCTCCCGGAGCTTTATAGAGATTCGAGCTTGTGGGGCCAGGCTTCAGAATAGAATGGCTCGTCGCTCTCGAGTGCGCCAGTCGGTGCGAACCGAGCGCCGAGTCGTTCCGCCAGGTCCTGCATGCGCGACCGCGTCGCGGCGCGACCACGAGCGTCGGCGTGACGAAAGATCCCACCGCGAAACGGCGCAAAACCAGCCCCGAACACCAATGCCAAATCAGCAGCCTGCGGGGAGGTGACAATCCCCTCTTGGAGCGCCCGCGCTGATTCAGCCAGCATGGTCAGCATACACCGATCGACAATCGTTTCGGCCGTTTCGGTGTTGTCGCCCTGCCGAACGAGGCGCTCGATCTCGGGGTCCGGCTGCGGGTGCCCACCGCGCCCGTATCGATAGAAACCAGCCCCACCCTTCCGTCCGCGTCGCCCCGTCTCGTAGACGCGTATCGCCGCATCCGACCGGCGCCCCCGATCACCGAGTACCGGCGCGAGCTGCGCGGCGACCTTGGCGGCCACATCGAGACCAATCTCGTCGAGCAGGCGCAGCGGCCCCATCGGCATCCCGAACTCCTCCAGGGCCCCGTCGATCTGGCCGATGGTTGCCCCTTCTTCGAGCAACAGCAGAGCTTCGTTCAGGAACGGCGTCAACACGCGGTTCACGAAGAACCCCGGCGAGTCCGCCACCACCAACGGCACCTTGCCCATCGCCACCGCGAACGCCACTGCCGTAGCGATCGCCACGTCTGACGAGTCCGGCCCGCGGACCACCTCCACCAACGGCATCCGGTGCACCGGGTTGAAGAAATGCAGCCCGACGAGGCGTGACGGATCGGTGAGCGCCGTAGCCATGGCTGCCACGGTGAGCGACGAAGTGTTGGTCGCCAGGACGGTGTGTGACGACGATGCCTGCTCGGCCGCGGCCAGCACCTCATGCTTGACGTCGATGTTCTCGACCACCGCTTCGATGATCAGGTCTGCGTGTCGAAATCCGTCGTTGTGCAGCGTCGGTGAGATCAAGCCCATTCCGCGGCGCACCTGCCGGCGGCTCATCTTGCGGCGCCGGCGGCGATCCTCGAAGCGCTCGAATGCCACCCCCATCGCGAGCCTCAGTGAGTCCATCGAGATGTCCTTCATACGCACCGAAACCCCACGGTACGCCGCCAGCTGCGCGATTCCGCCACCCATCACCCCGGCGCCAAGCACTCCCAACCGTTGTACTGATCGGGGATCCCCGGCCACGGCATCGAACCGGTCGCGCCGCGCCGCCTGCCGGAGAAAGAAGATCCCCACCAGGTTGCGGGTCACCTCGTGCACTACCAGCTCTCCGATTGCCTCGGCCTCCAGCCTGAGGCCCTGCTCGAGGGAGCCACGGAGGCCCCGCCGTACTGCCGCCACGGCCGCGGTCGGCGCCGGGTAGTGCCCTTTCGTCCGCCGGGCAACGCTGGCTACCGCCTGCCGGAACACCAGCGCCCGTCCGACCGGATTACCCTCGACGACCCAGCGCCGCAGGCGACGAACCAGAGGCTTGTCCTCCAGTGCTACCCGCCACGGGCGCGCGTACGGATGCTCCAAAGCCCATCGAATAGCCGTGGCGCGCAGCAGCGGCGCCGGCACGACCGCGTCAACCAGACCGATGCGGCGGGCACGCTTGGCGTCGGCGGAGCGCCCGGTAAGGATCATCGGCAGCGCTCGCTCCAACGACAACAACCGCGGCAGCCGCTGTGTTCCGCCGAAGCCCGGAATGATACCGAGGTTCACCTCCGGAAACCCGATCTCGACGGTCGGATCGTCGGCGGCGATTCGATAGTGGCACGCTAACGCGAGCTCAGCGCCTCCGCCCAGGCAGGTGCCGTTGATCGCCGCCACGGTGGTGAGCGGCAGCTCGGCGAGCGCCTGGAAGGCGAGCTGCCCCTGACGGGCACCCGCTGCGCCAGCGGCCGCACTGCGTACCCCGCCGATCACACCCACATCGAGACCGGCGATAAACGAGCCCCGCTTGCCGGAGGCGACTAAGAGACCGCGCAGTCGCCCCTGCTCGGCGAGGTCGCGTACCTCGGCCACCAGCGAAACGAATCGCTCGATGAGCTCGGGCGTGAACCGGTTGTGCTGGCTGTCGGGTTGATCGAACTCGAGTACAGCGATCCCGTCGGCATCAACGTCGAGGCTGAGTCCGGCCCCGACAACAGCGTCGTGCTTGCCGCTCACCGCCAGTTTCCTCGGCTTCTGTCTCGTTGCATCGCGCCGAGTCGGGCACCGGTATCACCTCGTCGTCGCTTCTTGCCCGCGCCCGCAAGTCCCACTTGCCAGACCCACCACATCTTCGCCACAGCCTGTTAACGCTCCAGGACGATGGCGCCGCCCTGGCCGCCGCCGATACACATCGTGGCCAACCCTCGACCTACTCGGCGGCGCGCCATTTCAAGCAGCAGCGTAAGCACCAATCGGGCGCCTGTGGTTCCAACCGGGTGGCCAAGGGCAATCGCACCACCGTTGACGTTCAACCGCTCCATGGGGATATCTCCAATAGCCTTGTCGCGCCCCAACTCCTGGCGTGCGAACACACCCGACCGGAAGCACAACAGGCACGCAAGGACCTGCGCTGCAAAGGCCTCGTTGAGCTCGACGAGGTCGATCTGATCGAGGTTGACGCCGGCGTCGTCGAGCGCCCGAGGCGTGGCGAAACACGGTCCGAGACCCATGCGACGTGGCGAAAGCCCGCCCCAGCCGTATCCCGCAATGCGGCCCAGCGGTTCGTAACCGAGGTCCGCGGCCAACCTGGCCCCCATGACCAGCGTCACCGCCGCCCCATCGGTAACCATGCAGGAGTTGCCCGGGGTTACCGTGCCATGGCGTCGATCGAATGCCGGCCGTAGCTTCGCCAGCGCCTCCACGCTCTGATTCGCGCGTGGCCCGACATCGGTATCGATCGTAGTGTCGTAGCGAGGCGGTTCGTAGATTGAGATGCGCTCGTCCTCGAAACGCCCTTCGGCCTCGGCTGCCACCGCCAGTTGGTGGCTGCGCAAGGCGAACTCGTCCTGCTGTTCACGAGTGATGCCGAACTCCTTGGCCAGCACCTCCGCGGTCTCGCCCATGTTGAGGCCACATACCGGGTCGGTCAGGCCAGTAGCCAATGCGATCTCGGGCCGGAAATGGCGCAACCGGAAGCCGGACAGCGCCGCCAGACGCGCCATCGGCGAGCGCGCCCGATAGACGCCCTCGAAGACGCGAGTGGCGGCTCGGGAATACAGCAGCGGATAACCGCTCATCGACTCCACACCACCAGCCACGATCACCTGGGCGCGACCGCTCCGAACGCGCTCCGCGGCCGTCGTTATCGCCTCCAAGCCAGAACCGCAATTGCGCTGCACGGTCACCGCCGGGATCTGCCGCGGAAGGTTGGCTCTCAGAGCGACCACGCGCGCGATGTTGGCGGCGTCGATCGGGTTACCGGCACAACCGAGGATCACCTCGTCGATACGGTCTGGCTCAATATCGGCGCGAGCGACGAGCTCACCGACCGCCTGGCGGCCCAGCTCGACCGCGGGTATCCGGCGCAGCGCCGTGCTGGCCTTGGCAAACACTGTCCGCAGCCCGTGGGTGACGACCACCTCAGTGGACATACATCTCCTCGATCAGGGCAGCGAAATCCTCCTCTACCGTGTGGCGCACAAGCTTCATGGTCGGGGTCAGATGGCCATCCGCCACCGTGAACGGACGATCGACCAGGCGGAAAGCGCGGGCGCGCTCGTATCGCGCCAGGTTGACCTGCAACCGCTCGAGCTCGCCTGCAAACAGTTCGCGCACCTCGTCGGACACGCAAAGCGCCGCGCTATCTCCACCGAGGCCGCGCTCAGCGGCCCAGCGCTCGAGGCGCGAGAACGCTGGCACAATCAACGCCGCGACGAACCGGCGGTTGTTGCCGACGGTGATCACCTGCTCGACCCATGGGCTCGCCGAGATCGCTGTCTCGACGGTTTGGGGTGCCACATTCTTGCCGGTCGAGGTCACCAGAATGGCCTTTTTTCGATCGGTGATCCGCAGGTAACCGCCGGGCTCGATCGTGCCCACGTCGCCAGTGAACAACCAGCCGTCGCGCAGCGCCTCGGCGGTCGCCTCCGGGTCGTCGAGATACCCCTTCATGACGCTGGGGGCTCGCACCACGATCTCGTTGTCTGCGGCGAGCCGCACCTCTACGTTCTCTAGCGGCCTCCCCACCGTTCCGATGCGATTGTCGCCCGGGGAGTTGGTCGAGATGACCGGCGCACTCTCGGTGAGGCCATAGCCCTGAATCAACTCCCAGCCCATCGCCGCGTACCACCAGTTGAGCTCCGGATCGAGAGCAGCGCCGCCGGCAGACATCACCCGCATCCGCCCACCGGTCGCTTCACGGATCTTGCGGAGGACGAGCTTTTCGACGACAGGATGGAGGAGTTGGTTCAGCAATCCTTCCGGCTCACCTGCGTACAACGCACGCGCCCGCCCCATTCCCACCTGCAGCGCCAACGCATAGATGCGCGACCCATCGGCGCGATCCTCAATCGCTTGCCGCACCTTCTCGTACAGTCGCGGCACTCCGGCCATCATCGTGGGACGCACGAGCCCCATGTCGGTGCTCAGCTCAGACGGGTCGCTGTAGGCGATACGCGCCCCGGCCGCGAGATAGCAGTAGTCGATCATACGCTCGTAGACGTGACACAGGGGAAGCAGACAAAGCGCCACATCTGTCGCTTCGACCGGCGAGCATTCGATCACCCCCTCGACGTTGGCGACGAGGTTGCGGTGCGTCAACATCACACCTTTGGGTGGACCGCTTGTACCGGACGTGAAGATGATGGTCGCCACCGAATCGGCACTTTCCGGTCCGTCGAAGTCGCCACCGCTGTCATCGGGCAGGAAATCGTCCCATTCCACCATCGGCACATCGATCTGTTGGTCGGCTGGGTGATCGAGCACCACCAACGTCGTGAGCTCTGGCAGGCGGCCCGCCCCCGACGCGACCTTCGCCACCTGCTCGGGCGAGTCGACCACCACGACGCGGCACTTGCTGCGGCGGAAACAGTCCTCCACCTGTGCTGCGGCAAGGGTTGGGAAAAGCGGCACCAGGACCGCCCCCAGTCGATGGCAGGCAAAATCGACCACGTGCCATTCTGGTCGATTGCCGCTGACCAGCCCGACCCGACCCCCGCGACCGACGCCCAGATCGCGCAACGCACTGGCGCACCGATCCACCTGCTCGAGCAGGTCTGCCGCACTCCACGCGTCGAAAGAGGCGGCGCCCACCCGGCGCACGTACAGAAGCTCGCTGCGCCCGTCGGCCGCAACCCGATCGAGGATGTCACAGAGCGTCTTCATCGTCGGGCGCAAGCGGCGCCGCTCCTGTTTTTCCCGTGCAAGACAGAACCTTACCCCATCCTGGCGCGAGTGGGTCGCGGGTGCGAAGCACGTATGCGATCGTGGAGGCGTTGTCTCGATCCGACCGCCGTTCGCCGACCAGCAGCTCGCTCCAAGGCCCGCAGATGTTCAGCCCTGGCCAGCCCTTCTTCGCGCCCATCCTCCTGCCCTCGGACCGCGAAGCGCTCGCCGACTCGCCGCGTCAGCATGCCGCAGTGCTGTCGATCAACTACGCCATGAACCCACGCAACGCCACCTTGTTCGAATTGGCAAGGGCCCGGGTTGAGCGACTCCTGGTAGACCCGCGAACGGCCTCGTTCCAGTTCGAGGGCTACTTGAGCATGGAGGACTATCGCAAGGTCCCATACAGCCCCGGCAAGCTCACCCTGGGCACTCTGTGGGAGCCGCGTGACTTCGCGACACGCCAGCAACGAGCTCGCCTGATCGAACCCGTGTGTACGGCGCAGGCCACCGTGGGCGCCAGCGTCCTGATCGCACCATACGTACTCGTGCCGGATGTGGCGCACCCCTGGCTATCGATCGCCGTCGACCTGGCTAGCGAGACCCTGTCGGGTAACCGCCGCCACCCGATGGCGGTGGCAGTCTGCGTGGATATCGACGCGGTGCTCACGGCGGCGCAACGCGCCGTCCTGTGCGACGGCTTTGGTCAGCTCGAACCCGAGTTGTTCCTGCTGACAGTGGTCAACTTCGACGAGGTCGAGGCGAGCCCCGAGGAGGCTCTAGCGGTCATCGATCTCATCAAGCGCCTTGGCTCCGGCGGCGCCCCGGTAGTGCTGATGTACGCTGGCCGGGCTGGTCTCTCGACGATCGCCGCCGGTGCGGCCGGGTATGCGGGCGGTGGATTGGAGCTGGAATCACACCCGAAGCGCTACTTCCGCGAGGGACTCGTGAACCTGCACGCCAACAGCTACTACCTGCCGGGTTGCATGCTGCGGCTACCGGTGCGACTCGCAGACGCCATCGCGCGCCGCGTACCGGAGGCGCTGGGGACCGACGAGGGTCTCCCCGCAGCCAAGGTGTATCGCCGGCGGCTGACCGCCGCGCTGGCGGCGAAGCACGCCGAGGTGCGGGCGCTTGCTGAGCTCGAGGACACGGCGCGAATCAGCTGGTTGCGGGCCCGGATAGACAGCGCCCTCGAGGTTTGTGAACGCGCCCGTACAGCGCTCGACGATGACGCTAGCTCTGGCACGCCACAGCTGTCGGGTGGGACCTTTCACTACCTCGAGGTGCTACGCGAGGTCGCCGGCGGCCCCGCGGCTCGACGTCCCGAGCACCCCGACTTCTGACTCAGGTCGCCGCAAGGTCGGCGAGCGGACCGACAGAGTCGAACCGCAAGTCGCACGCTTGGCGTTTCCCCGTGTCGGCGCAGTACACGCCGCAGCTATCAAAGGGATGCGAGTACACGTGCAGGCTCACGGCAGGTTCTTGCCACTCGGCCAGGTTGCCGATGCGATGCACGCACGCACAGCGGTCCAGGTAGAGGTCATCACCGTCGCCCCCGACGATCGCGTCATGCAACAGCCGAGGTGGACCCTCTCCCTCCTTCCACTGGTAGTCGATGATCTGCAGTCGGCCCTGCTCGACAACCATCCAGCAGCGCTGCCCCGCATGGTCATGGATCGGGCTCACCTGGCCAATTCCCCAACCCAGGAGAATCACCTGGAAACGGTGATCGTTGTACACCAGATGCCGGGTATAGTGCTCTTCGTTCCAGACCGCTGAGCCAGCCAGCTCGGCAGGCTCGATGCGACATTCTCGTAGCGCCACCATCATGTCGGGGTCGCAGGGATCCCCGTCTGGAAGCGATCTGAGCGCCTCGACGAACGCCGCGAAACCCACGTAGGCCACCGTCCTCCCTCCCACCAATCGAGCACCCGTGGGGGGGGCGGCGCACGGCGCGGAGTCTAGCAGCCGTCATCGTTTGCTGCGCTGAGCGGCTGCCGGGCGACCGGTTGTGCGATCATCTGCCGGGTCGTACGAGCGCAAGAAGGAGGTTGTGGTGGCGTTTATCAGTGTCATCGGTGAGGAGGAAGCCACCGGTCTGCTGCGGCGCGAGTACGACGCCGCAATGAAACGAGCGGGGAAGCTCTTCAACGTTGTCAAGATCCAGGGCGTGCGACCGCGCGTGCTCCGTTCCGGTATCGCCCTGTACTCCCAGATCATGCACGGTGAGTCCGAGCTGACGCGCGCCGAGCGTGAAATGATCGCTGTGATCGTCTCACAGGCGAACGACTGCCACTACTGAGTGCGCTCCCACGCTGACGACCTCCGTGCCGAGGTCGACGATCCAGGGCTCGTCGAGGCGATCGAGCGCGATTGGCAGAGCGCGCCGCTGCAACGTATCTCGGAACGGGCCGTCGCCCTGTGCGCGCACGCCGTCAAGCTCACCCGCGAACCGGCGAGCATCGGCGAGCCGGACATGAGCCGCCTGCGGGAGGCCGGTTGTACCGACGGCGCGATCCACGACCTGACCCAGGTCGTGGGGTTCTTCGCTTACTACAACCGTCTCGCCGACGGCCTGGGTATCGATCCCGAGCCCGACTGGTAGTCAACTCCGTCGACGCCTACCGGACGTTGACCGCCACCTCGAACAGGATGCGGCGACCGATGATGTCGCCATAGACGTGCTGCAGCACCTCGACGCCGGTGAGATTCGTGGCCCTGACCGACGCCTCGGCAGTGCCGTCGAGGAACATGTGCCCGAGCGATGCATCGAGCGTCGTGTAGGAATCGGTAAAGCCGAAGAACCGCGAGTCCAGCACGTCGGTCCAGTACGCCTCGCCGACGTGATTGACGGAGGCACCGTAGTACATCTTGCCGGCCCAACCGCTCCAGGCAACGTTGAAGCGATGCTGGGGCGGGATCCCGACGTCTTCCGCCGGCACGCCTGTGACCTCAGGCTCAGCCTGATAGGAGTAGTTGACGATCAAGGTGTTTCGCGACACCGGCAGAACCCTGAGACCCACCTCGAAGCCCTTGTTCACGGTCTCGGCGATGTTGCGGTACGAGAACCTTGCCGGCAGCACTACGGGCCCGAAGGACGGCAACAGGAACGTCGGCAGCGACCAGCCTGGAGGCGGGTTGAACGCCGTATATACCTCACTGGTGTAGAAATCGATGCTGTTCGTGGTTTCGGTGCGGTAGGCGCTGATGTCCCAGGAGAACTTGCCGTTCGCTACCGAGCCGCGGTAGCCGATCTCGAACTGATCGAGGCGCTCCACCACCAGGTCGGGGTTGCCGACAACAATCGACGGGAAAATGATCTGCCCGATCGGCGGGCCCACGTCGACGGCGTTGAAGATCTCGACCTCGAGGTAATTGTTGACCAGCGAGGGAGCACGGAACCCACGCCCGAACCCGGCGCGGATCACGTGGTTCGATGATCGGGTAGGGTGCAACAACACTGCCCCGCGCGGCGACGTCACCGCGCCGTCGACCACGTCGAAGTAGTCGACGCGGACCCCAGCGTGGATCGTCACGTAGTCATTGATGTCGACGTCGAAGTTGGTAAATCCGCCCCCCTCTGTGCGATTGAAAAGTCCAGATACACGGTTCGCCCGTCGATCAGCACGAGCTGCGACGCATCGAGCGTATTGGTGGACGAGCGCGCCGACATGCTGACGTCGCGCGCGCTGGTTTGGATCACGTTGAGGCCGGGCACTCCGCGCAATAGATCGGCGTAGTTCTGTGCCGGGCTCAGCGCGATATCGTCGGCGCCGATGACGGTTATCGCCGTGGGTGCTTCGAGCAGCAGTTCCTCGACGCGTGAGGCCGTGACCACAACGACCTCCTCGATGCTCGGCGGTTGTTGCTCCTGCTCCTGCGGTTGCTGCTCCTGGTTTTGCTGATCCTGCTGCTCGGCTGGATCCTGCATCGGCGCCGCCAGCACCGTCTGCGTAGCCACCGGCATCAGCATCGCCGCAAGTAACAACACCACCACCAATGGACGCAGGGTCGGCGAGGTCATTGCAGCCTCCCCACACGAGCGAGGATACGGCGCTCGAACCACGGTGGCGCGACCACGCCATACGTTGCCCCGCGACCGAATGATTGGGAAGTCGTCAGCTGGACTCGAGCGCATTGATCACCGCCCGCAGCAAGTCGCCAAAGGCGTCGATATCCTCCTGCGAGACTTCCTCGGCACGAGTGAAGACTCCGCCGACATCCTTGAAGACCATGTCGTTCACCTCGGCGCCGGAATTGGTGACAAAGGCATTGCCGAGGCCGTTCCAACCGTAGTCGGTCACACGCAACGTCATGATCGCGTGGGTGTTGAATGCTCGCTCTGCTGCGGCCATGTCCCCGGAGTTGAGCGCCTGGTAGAACTCATCGATCGCGCTGCCACGAATCGAGCCGCGTGACAAGAACAGAAACAGCGACACGGAAGTATCGACGACAATGATCGTGCTGCGCGATCCGGGGGCCGGCATGACAAAGACTGCTTCGCCCGTCGCTCCGACCAATTCTCGAACGCGTTCGACCAGCGCTACCTGATCTTCCTGTGCATCCGCGGCGGCGCTGGGGCCGAGCCCAACGGTAGCCAACACGGCGACGGCGACGCCGCCGCGCCACAAGCGTGATTCGAACCTCAAGGTACCTGTCTCCCCGGGGGGTCCCCCCCATAGATCGATACACGGTAGCAAAGCCGAGTAGGCTGCTCAACAGAGTCGCTGCAAGTACCGTCCATGGCCGCTCGTGCGCGATACCGTCCGAGCGATTCCAATTAGAATGTCGAGCATACTCGCCGCCAACGACAGAGGCGACATGACCGAAACAAACGACATCCCTGAGTTCGTCGCAGCGCGGCGCGAGGAGTGGCTCGAGGAGCTCAGCGAGTTTCTCCGTATCCCGAGCGTGTCCACGGACCGCGAGCACGATGGCGACGTTCGCGCCGCCGCCGACTGGCTCGCCGGGCGCCTTACCAATGCCGGAGCGACCGAGGTAGAAGTCTGGGACACCGCCGGCCACCCGGTGGTGTACGGAGCCTGGCGCGGCGCCGCAGGAGCTCCCACCTTGCTGGTGTACGGCCACTACGACGTACAGCCAGCCGATCCCATCGAGGAGTGGACCAGCCCACCGTTCGAGCCCGTCGTGCGCGGCAACAAGATCGTCGGCCGCGGCACCGCCGACGACAAGGGCCAGCTCTACGTCCACATCAAGTCGCTGCAGGCCTGGCTCGAGACCCACGGAACCTGCCCGGTGAACATCGTCTATTTGATCGAGGGCGAGGAGGAGGTCGGATCACCGAACGTCGACACGGTGGTGCGCGAACGCCTCGAGCAGCTCCGCTGCGACGCCGTCATGGTCTCGGATACGACGATGTTCGCCCCCGGTCTCCCTACCCTTTGCAATGGACTGCGCGGGCTCGCCTACCTACAAATCGACCTGCGGGGCCCGAATCGTGACCTGCATTCGGGCATGTTCGGGGGAGCGGTCATCAATCCCGCCGAGACTCTGGCGCAGATGCTGGCCGCCTGCCGCGACGAGCGCGGTCGCGTGACCATACCCGGCTTCTATGACGATGTCGCCGAGGTCCCGGCCGACGAGCGCCACGACTGGGCAAAACTACCTTTCAACCACGACGCCTACGTTTCCGGGTTGGAAGTCGACGCGTTGCTCGACACCGGCGGGTTCAGCATCCTGGAGTCTTTGTGGGCACGGCCGAGCTTCGACGTCAACGGCCTGCTATCCGGGTTCACCGGCGAAGGCAGCAAGACGGTGCTCCCGGCGACCGCCATGGCCAAGGTGTCGATGCGGCTGGTCGCCGATCAGGATCCCGACAAGATCGCCGACGCGTTCGAGGCGTACATGCGCGAGATCGTCCCTCCGGGCGTGACGATACGGATGACGCGCATGCACGGTGGCAAGCCCTGGTCGGCGCCGCGCGAGCATCCGATCCTGCAAGCCGCGGCACGGGCGCTGCAGCGCGGGTTCGGAGCCGAGACCGTGTTTGTGCGGGAGGGCGGGTCGATTCCCTTGATCTCGACACTCGAGGAGCTCTTTCAGGTGCCCACCGTCATGATGGGACTCGGGCTGCCGGACGAGAACGCACATGGTCCCGATGAGAACCTCGATTTGGACAATTTCTTCTCCGGGATCATCAGCTCGGCGTATTTCTTCGAGGAGTTCGCCCGGTGCGAGCCTGAAAGGTAGGCGGCTCGAATGAAGCGCAAGGATTTCCTGCAGCGCATGCGCAACCGTCGTCGACGCGACGAGCTCGAGCTGCGAGAGCCGGAACGGCGACGGGCGATCGACTGGCGAACGCTCCGTGTCGAGCTGCCGAGCGACGCCGATTGCAGCGGCCAGCAAACGCTTTCGATTGGCACCCTCGACCTGCTACCGGCTGGCATCCGGTTGCATGCGACCGAGACGTGCTGGGTTCGCGGGTACCGCGTGTGGCGTGACGACGAGGGCCAGGGACGGGCCGAGTTCCAGTACCGTCCGGTGGCCGCCGACAGTGAGCCACCGCCCGGCGCCAAGGCGTTGAGCGCCAACGAGGAGTGGGCACCCGCGCCTCGCTAGCAGCAGGCCGTGGCGAGGAATTCCAGCTGGGTAGGCCGGCGCAACATCGGCTCTACGGCTTGCGATACAGCCGCATGTGGAAGCGACGTGTCCAGCGCTCCTGCGCGGCTTCGTCGACGAAGTCGAAGCGGCTCGCCGCCGCCAGGCGCAAGGCCGTACCAAAGACCGCGTCGAGCTCCCTCCCCCGGAACAACTGGTTGCGAATGCCGGTGTTGGGGTCCTCGACCACACCCGTCATCGGCCACGGGGAAGCGTCGAGAAACCGCCGATAGTAGCCATCGTCGAGATCAAAAGTCACCACCGCGAGCAGCCCGCCAGGCCGGAGCACGCGTGCGACCTCGGCACCGTAGCGGCGCTGCGCCTCCGGTTGCACGAGGTTGTCGATGGCGGTGATATCGAGCACCGTACCCACCAACTCGTCGGCCAGCGGCAAGGGCTCTCGCAAGTCGTGGCGAATCGAGACGATGCGATCGGCTACCGCCTCGGCGCGCGCCCGGGCGCGAAATTGCGACAGCGCTGCCGCGGCATGATCGAGGCCAATGACCCGATATCCGGCCTGTGCCAGTGGGATCGCGTTGCGCCCTCTTCCACAGGCACACTCGAGCACCGGTCCCGAGACCCCCCCGCTGGCTGCGGCGAATCCGAGCAGGAACTCGACCCCACGGTCGAGCTCGTCACGATACGACGTGGTGTAGGCACGAACCTCGGCGTACTCGCGCTCCCAGGCCGAGCGCGCGTCACCCGGCTCAGGCGTTGAGGAAGACACCGCTGGGATCCTGATCCGGTGCCAGGTTCCCTGCGGGTCGACTGTAATGGAACGTCGCCGCAAGAGCATCGCGCTCGCTCGGAGCGGCGCGACCGGCGGGATTCAGGATCGATTCCGTCGAGGGCGAGACGACATAGCCGCCGAGCGAGTGCGCGAACATCCGGTTGAAGAACTCGATCGTGGAGCCCGCGCCGCAGGCGATGATCGCCTTGCTGATATCGGAACCGTTGCTCACCGAGCCAATGTGCTCACTGCTGAAACGCATGTCCGCCCGCTGAACGATCACGAGCCGGCCGCGCGGTACCCGCGACAACCTCGTGGGGGCCGAGCCCGAGCGTATTTCGATTTGCGGCAGCCCCAGCCCATTGCCGGTCAGGGTACCGAATAGCGCCAGGATCGAGCCTCGCATGGCGTCGTTGCGAACCTCGGTGACGACCTCCTTGTCGGAACCGACGAGCCCGCGGTAAATCTGCACTACCGGGGTCGTAGCCCAGCGGTTGGTCGCGCCGGGCGTGCGCGGCGCGATGCCCTCCTTGTCCGGACCGGCGCCGCGGGCGTACTGGTTGATGAAGTTCAGCGGTAACCCGGCACCTTCCTCCAGCAAGGTCGGGTTAACGGCGACGTTCCCCCGCACGCGGAAACGCCCCACACGCTTATGGTGCCCCGCCCCTTTGATCTCGACGTAGTAGTCGCCAGTCTGCTCCAGCCGGATCTCGAAGTTGCCTCGAGCATCAGCCTGGATGGGCTTGAATCCGGCGAGCTTGATAACGCCGTCGACGACCACGCCACCGTTCAGCAGGCCGGTCAGCTGCCCGCTGATGGTGCCCCCCTGCTGCAGTATCTGCGGGCTGGTGCTCAGCTCGACCAGGTCGTCTGCAGGCCGCTGCTTGCAGCCCACCAGGCCGATCCCGACGGCCCCGGCCCCCATCATCCCGGCCCGCCGGATCAAGTCACGGCGGGTCATTGCCTCCTGCCTACGCCGGAGATCATCGTTCGTGATGCGCTCGGTCATGGATTGTGCATCGCCTTACGGATCCGATGACCCCTCTTGGGGAGGCTGAGCTCGGAATTACGAAAACGGCCGAACCCCTCGTTGTACAGGGGCTTGTAGCGACGAATCTCGTCCTCGGCCGCCGTTTCTGCCGCGGCTGCACCGTCGGCCAGCGAGTACTCGAGCCGCGAGATTCCAGCGATCGGGGCGGCTCCGCAAAGCTCGCGCACAGCTTCGCGCAACCCCTGTCCTCCCGCGTGTCCGATATACATCACT
>CAXWPH010000004.1:0-35969 GCA_963666055.2 Acidobacteriota bacterium
CGGGGCGACGCCGAGAGGCGCGTCCACGGAGACATCGATGCGAGTCGAATACCGAGCTGGACGCGTTGCCGCACTGTTGAGCTTCATGGGCCTGATCATGGCCCCGGCAGCAGCGCCGGCGCAGCAGTATGGCCGTCCCCGAATCCCAGTTCGCGTCGTGACGTCTTCGCACAGCTCGATCCCGGTGTATGTGGTGGATGCTCCGGCGCAACTTTCGACCCGAGCCGGGGAGGATGGCGTCTTCATTGCCAACATGCCCGGATCGCCTCTGGTGACCAGCATTCCGGTGCGTCAAACCACAAGCGCCGTCCAGTCCCACGACGCTGACGCCGGCGCGTTCCCGGGCGGTGAGACGAGGTGGATGGACGAGGATGGTGTGGCATGGCTTCCGCAGCAAGACGGACAGTGGCTTGCTCCGTCCAAACAGACGATTGCGGCGCGCCCCCGGTCGACCGGTGTAGCTGAGCTGGCCGGCGTACGTGCGTACCTATCGGGTTCTGCGGGCGACGCAGCTGATACCCCCGCGATCGTCGATCTACGACAGGTGTCGACCAGCCGGATTCGTCAGCTTCCGCGCTACGCGTCGATGAACGGATCCGCCCAGCCTCAAGGTCAGGTAGTGCAAGGCCAGGAACAGATGCAGACAAGCGCGTGGGCGCCCTCACCGGCTCAGCCCTCTCTGAGCTCCTACCCAGCCTCAGACCGGCTTGCTGGATTCGGCCCATCATTCGGTGAGCGGCAGCCGCTCCCTCGGTCGCTCGGTAGCGGCGACTACCGGCTCGGTCCCGGCGACCAGATCGATGTGTTCGTGTGGCGCAACGCGGAGCTCAGTGGCCGGGTACCGGTACCGCCCGATGGTTACATTTCGCTTCCGCTCGTGGGCGAGCTAGCTGCGGCCGGCAAGACGGCGGCAGAGCTCAAGGCCGAGATCACCGAGTTGCTGCGCGACTTCGTTCAGGTGCCGACCGTGACGGTCACGGTCACCGATTTCAAGAGCCTGGTGGTTTATGTGCTCGGCCGCGTTGGCACGCCCGGCCCGGTGGCGTTGGATCGCAACATCAACGTGCTGCAGGCGATCTCCATGGCGGGTGGCCCGACGGAGTTCGCCGACCAGAACGGCGTCACGATCCTCCGCATTATCGAGAATCGGAGGGTGCGCATTCCGTATCGTTACGGCGACGTCATGAAGGGCCGCGCGGATGCCGGGGAGCTTGTCTTGCAATCGGGAGACGTCATCTATGTGCCCTAGCGGACCGCGGTCCTCGCGCCCCGTGAACAACCTACTCAGAACTCACAGCTAGTCGGCGATCCCCGCGAGTCGGGGTTCGTGGCGGTGAGCGCAGATCTGCCGTTCCAACTCCGCGGCCCGCGCTAGGGTGCCGACTTCAGCTATACGCCGGGTTATCAAAGCTACAGCGACAGTCAGGTAGCCGGTAGCTTCGAGCAGTCGGGCCGTGTTGGCATCATTGGCCAGCTGTCGCCGCGCACGCGGCTGCTGCTGAACGGTGATGCGTATGTTTCGAACGAGCTGCGTGGACTCGATGCTATCGAGATCGTCGTACCGCGATCGCGACAAGCGCGTGCCGATGTCGATGCTGAGCTGGTGCATCAGTTGACGCCCCGCGACAGTATTTCACTGACGGCTCGATATCGCCGCCTTCGCTTTCCCGATCAGACGGCCACCGAGCAGACGCTTACTGGCAGCGACGGCTACTCGTTGTCCGTCGGCTACGGCCACGGTGTGACCGAGCGCGTCTCGTTGTTCGCTGGCGTCAGCGCCAGCCTCGGTCGCTTCGACAGCGGGTCGAAGGCACGTACGGTATCCGCCAGCGGCGGACTCGACTATCAAGTGCGGCGGTGCACAAGGCTCCGCCTTCGAGGCGGTGTGTTGTGGTTGCAGGAGACGCAGGAAGCTGACGGAGTAGCGTTCGTCAATGCGCTCGGCTCGCCCGGCTACGTTGCCAGCGCGCGCCTGAGCCACACGCTTGATCGAATTTCCATCGGATTGTTGGCCGAGCGCGATGTCGGGTTCACGACCGGACTCGGCCGCCCGACGATCCGTGATCGCGCCACCGCCAGCATCGGCACTCAGACACCCCGCTGGAACCCGATTGCGCACTTTGGCTTTGCGCGCAACCATCCGCTCAGCACCGCTGGTGCCTCGCCTGGATTCTCGTCCTCCGACGCCATTGACACTTGGACGACCTGCGCGGGCGCCGGGGTGCGTGTGGCGAGCGGTGTGTCGGTGGTAGGCATGGCTCTCTACGCCCACCAGCTCAACGGTGTGGCGTCCCAAGCCTCGGGCGTGGATACGTATCGCGTGGCGCTGGGTATCCGCCTGCCCCACATGGCCTGCCGGTAAGCATCACGCGCACCGTTTCGAACATGATCATGACGTCGAAGGCGATCGAACTATGCTTGATGTAGTAGAGGTCGAATTCGAGCTTCCCCTCCGTTTCTTCCACGCTGGCACCGTATGGATACTTGACCTGCGCCCAGCCCGTGAGGCCAGGTCGAATCACGTGACGTTGGTCGTAGTAGGGGATTCGATTGCGCAGCATCCTTACAAAAGCCGGTTGCTCTGGACGCGGGCCAACGAAGCTCATGTGCCCCAGGAGGATGTTCCAGAGTTGCGGCAGCTCATCGAGCCGCGAGGTGCGCAGGAAGCGGCCGATCGAGGTGACGCGATCCTCGTTCTCGGTTGCCCAACGGGAGCCTGCGCTCTCGGCGTCGACCCGCATGGTGCGGAACTTGAAGATGGTGAAGGGGAGCCCGGCAAAACCGGTGCGCCCTTGCGGGCAGAGCACTGGTCCCCGCGAGGTAAGCGCCACGGCGATTGCAACGAGCAACTGCAAGGGTGCGCTGACCACCAGCAGCGTCGAAGCCACCGCCACGTCGAGGAATCGCTTCATAGCGCGGCTCATGCGGCCGGGCGCGAAGCCGTCGGAGAAGATGATCGTGCTGGGTCGCATCCGCGATACGAGCAGCCGTCCCGCAAGCCGCTCGTAGAACTCGATGGCGTCGAACACGGCTACACCGCGAAGCTTCGCCCGGATCAGCGTTGCCAGCGGCAGCTTGCCGCGACGGTCGTTCAGAGCCACGACGATGGTGTGGACGTCGCGCTCGTCGAGAATCTTATCGAGGTCCTGGAGCCGCCCCAGCGACGGCGCGTCGATTCGCAAGGGGACCGGGAACGGCAGCACACCGGAGTCTGCGTCGAGTGCCAACACAGCGTTACCAACTACGCCGGCGCCGCGTGACTGCCGAGCGATGACGCTGGGCGATGCCCCCGCCTCGTAAGGCACAGCATCGTCCACCGGCACGTAGCCAATGAGGCGGAAGCCCCACGGGGCAGCGTTGCCGACGCGATCAGCAACCTGGTAGGCAAGCTCGCCGTCGCCGATCAAGAGGATGTTCTCGGCCAGCGTGTCCTCGCTCACGATGATGGGGGCGACGCTATGCCAGGCGACCATCATCAGGGCCATCAGCCCCAGCCCGGCTCCGGCCACCTCCCAGCCCAGTGCGACCGACGGCACGAAGTGGTACAGCAGGGCGAGTGTGGCCGCCGACAATGGCACCGCCTGAATAAGACGCGGCACGAACAGTGCCGTGCTCAGATGGTTGCGCCGCTCAAAGTATCCGGTGAGATAGAAGACGCTCACCAGCGTGGCCACGGTGGTCACGACACGGCCGAGGCGTACACCCGGCAGCGACGGCAGGGTCGGATCGAGCTGCGTGTACCAGGCTGCCTGAACGACGAGCGTGAACGCGGTCAGGCAAAGCAAGCTCTGAACCAGGAAATGAACGACGCTACTGTAGGGTACGTAGCGCTGGAAGAGCTGGACCATCGATCCTCGGGGGTGGCCGCCGTCAGGCCGGCAGCGAATACACAGCTACCCCGAATTGGAGCAAGGCGCGTGCCAGGGGTTGGTGGCAGCCCAGCACGCTGGCTGCTCGGATCAGCCCTCTGATGTCCCGGCCTGGCCGCGGTCGTTCCGTGCGAGGTGACGTGCCGTGGGTAAATCTTTTCCGCTACTGCGAAGCGCGGTTCCCTGTTGCCGCTCGCGCCCATGTGCCGCTGCGCCCACCGGTCTTCTCCTCCAGGCGAAGATCGACGATGCGCATGCCCTTCTCGATCGCCTTGCACATGTCGTACAGGGTCAGCAATGCGACGGCGGCGGCGGTCAGCGCTTCCATCTCCACCCCCGTGGCGGCGGTGGTGGCAGCAGTCGCAGTGACGCGCAATCCGTTGGCTTCGGGTTCGACCTCAACATCAACGTAGGACAGTGGCAGAGTGTGGCACAGGGGGATCAGCTCGGCGGTTCGTTTGGCTGCCTGGATTCCGGCGATGCGGGCAACCTCGACGACGTTTCCCTTGGGCACCTCGCCGGTGAGGACAAGATCCAGCGTGCTCGCTGACATGACCAGGCATCCGGAGGCCACGGCGCGTCGCTCACTCGCTGGCTTGTCGCCCACATCGACCATCCGAGCGCGGCCTTGCTCGTCCAGATGCGTGAGGCCATCGTTGCCCATCTGCGCAATCCTAGCAGGCCGTGGTGGAAGTGTGGTGGGTCTGGCAAGTGGGACTTACGGGCGAGGGCAAGGATCGACACGAGGTGATGCTGGAGCCATCCTCGAGGAGGAAAGACGTCGCCATTCGCCCGTAAGTCCCACTTGCCCACCGGCCACGACGCGGGAAGATCGGTTCAGCCCACGCCGAGAGCGGCTCGGCCCGACACTGCGGTAGTCTCGGAGCGTATAATTGCTAACTACTCGATTTCCACGCTATCGCTCAAACAAAACCGGCCTGTGATGACCCGTAATCGCGCCTTACTCGCCCTCCTGCTAGTTGCTTCCATGATGGCTCCGCAACCGGCGTCCGCGCAGAACGTGGACCTCCGCAGTTTCCCGAAGTACGACCTTGACGATATCGACGAACGTTATCGCGAGTGGGTCGAGGAGGAGGTCGTATGGATCATCACCAAAGACGAGCGCGAGGTCTTCGTACGGCTCGATAGCAACGCGCGCCGCGACCGGTTCATCGAACAATTCTGGGCTCATCGGGATCCCAGTCCGGGGACGGGGGAGAACGAGTACTTCGCCCAGCATTACGAGCGCCTCGCGCACATCGCCAAGAACATCGGGCGTGATACGCCGCGGCCCGGATGGTCGACGGATCAGGGACGAATATGGATCCTGTTGGGCAAACCGCAGGGGATTACTCGACTGCCCAACACCGACGCTGCTGTACCCGCCGAGGTGTGGTTCTACAGCGTTGATCCTGGTCTCATCCCGTCGCCGTTCTTTTACATCGTTTTCTTCAAGGAGCGCGGCTACGGCGCCTATCGGCTGTGGAGCCCGGCCATGGATGGCCTTGTCAAGCTGCTGAACCCCGCGGTCCAAACGCAGGTTATGAGTGGCGACACGGATCGTTTCAGGGGTCGTGGCGGCTTTGCTTCGACCGAGGACAGCCTGGCGCTTCGGATGCTGCAGGGAGTAAACGCGGAGCTGGCTAGTGCGGCGCGCAGCCTGGTGCCGGGGGAGGGTGCCGGAGGAGTGGTCTCGCCGTTGCGATCAGAGATGCTCCTGCAGCAGGTGTTCGAGATCCCCGACAAGCTGATGCCGCGGGCAACATGGGCCTACAACGTGCTTACCGGGGTAACCGAGTCCGACGTTCGCTTCGAAACTCTGCCGCTGCGCGCTATCGCTACCGTCATCATCGATCCCTCGGGCATACCATTTATTCATCACGCCTTCCGCACTGAGGGAAATCGACTGAACCTGAACAACTATGACGACAAGTACTACTTCACGTTCGAGATCGGCAGCACGGTTCGTGATGACCAATCCCGGTTTCTTCACAGTCGCGAACCGCGAGTCTTGCAGGCTGACCTCGACGCCGAGACGGCGCGCCGGTTGCGCAGTGGGCCGGTCGCCTACATGGAACGGATCCCGACCATCAGCGGCGACTACACGTTGGGGCTGATGGTGGAGAACAATGTCACCCGTGAGTTCGGGCTTGCCGAGATCAGGCTCTTGTTTCCCGGGGTCGGCGGCGAGCGCCTGGACGCCGGCGAGCCGCTGCTCGTGCGCGAGGTCACTACCGCGCCCGATGCCTACAATACCTTCAGCCAGCAATATGCGTTCCAGGTGGGCTCTCGCGGCATGATTCCGGCTATCGACAACGACTTTCCTGCCGATGGCACGGTGACCATCTTCCGGCAGTTGTTCGTGCCGCCGGACCGAACCGAGCCTGTGGTGATACGAACGTCGGTGCGGGGCGCCGGCGGGAGAGCCCTCATCGAGAAGGTGGATCGCGTCGATCCCGCCGGCCGCGATGAGCACGGGGTGGTCAACTACTTCGCTGAGATCAGCTTGCGGCAGTTGCCGCCAGGAGCCTATTCGATTACGACCGAGGTCGAGGAGATCGAACGACGCTCGACGTTGGCGCTGCGAATCGTCGACGCGGGGTCGTTCAAGCGGCCGCATGTGCACTCAGTGCCTAACCCGCCCGCCATCGGCGCGCGTGTGCGGGTTGCGAGGGCTCGGCAGTTTCGCACCGTCGGCCGCACGGATGAGGCGATCTCCGAGCTCGCCCACGCGTTGCGGCGGGAGCCCGACTTGGAATCGGCCCTGGAGCTACAGATCGAGCTGCTCCGGGACGCCGGACGCTACAGTGAGCTCAACGCACTGCTGGCGCCGCGCACTGTGAACGATCCGAACAACACCGAGCTGCTGATTCTGCTGGGTGAAGTCAACGCTCAGCTTGCCGAGCACTACGATGCGATCCGTTTCTACGAGCGCGCCCGGATCGCCGGCGCTGAGGAGACTCCCGCGTTGCTTAACGCGCTGGCGTCGGAATACTACGCCGACGGCCGCGTCGAGCGCACCCGCGAGCTGCTCTTACAGTCGCTCGAAATCGATCCCGACCAACCGCAAATGCAGCGCCTGCTCGAAGCGGTCACGTCCAGCGAGGAGCGCTAGCCCGGACTCACCACGGCCTGCTAGCGCACGGCCGCGCGGCTCGCGATAACGCCGCGACCCTCCTGAATTACGTACGCACGCCCGGCAACGATACCGTCCAGTACCTCGGTTTCGCCCCCAGGCCAGCGCACTGACAGGGTCACACTGGTTGCTGCGCCGAGCCCGATGTGCATCGTCGACGGTCCAGAGCTGCAATACGAAGATCCGATGCGCAGCTCGCGTAGCAGGGGCCGCTCGGTTCCCTCGGAAACGACGACGCGCGCTCCAGCGCCGCTTCGATTGGCACGCCGGCCCACGAGGCGCAGCTGAACCCAATTCCCAGCCTCGTTTCCACCATCGTTGCGCAGGTAGTCTGCCGTTTGATCGTTGTTGGTGACGATCAGGTCGAGATCCCCATCGTTGTCGAAGTCGGCAGTGACGGAACCGCGCGACACTTTGACGATCTCGAAGCCGCTGCCAGCGTCAGCGCTGCGCTCCGTGAACGCTCCGGCGCCGTCGTTCATGTACAGATGATTGCGTTGAGCGTAGGTAATGCTGTCGCGAAACTCGGCGATGTTGTCGATGATGTGGCCGTTGGCTACGAACAGGTCGAGATCGGCGTCGTTGTCGAAGTCGCCCCAGTTCGTCCCGAAGCCCACGTACCGCAGGCTGGGCTCCCCGAGGCCCTTGGCGAAGGTGACGTCGCTGAAGACCCCACTACCGAAGTTCTGGTACAGCGAGTTGGTCTCCAGATCGAGGTTGGTAACCACGACGTCCAGACGCTGATCACCATCGAAGTCCCCCCAGTCTGTGCCCATGCCTGCCTCTGCTTGCCCGTCGGCGCTGAACGCCACCCCGGCCAGTAGCCCATCCTCGACAAACACACCATCGCCGTTGTTGGTGTAGAGGAAGTTGCGCGTTGAATCGTTGGCTACATAAATGTCGATGTCGCCGTCGTCATCGTGGTCGCCGAAGACGACACCCAGGCCCTTGCCGTCGACCGTATCGGCAACCCCGGCTTGCACGGCGATGTCAACGAAGCTGCCGTCGCCTTGGTTGAGGTACAGGCGATCCGCGAGGGCACCGTAGACGTCGGGGTGGCAGTAGGCGCGCAGGTTGCGCCGCGGGTTGCCGCAGAACTTGTGATTGTCCCATGCGAAGTCGACGTAGTTGGTCACATACAGATCGAGGTGACCATCGTTGTTGATGTCACCCCACGCTGCTGAGGCTCCCCACTGCTGGTCATCGACCCCGACGGCGGCGCCTACCTCGCTGAAGCTGCCGTCGCCGTTGTTGCGGAAGAGCTGGTTGCGGTCGAGGTTCGTGACGTAGATATCGGTGTATCCATCGGCGTCGTAGTCAGCGGCAGCTACGCCCATCGACCAGGCGTCGCTTTCGACCCCAGTTGAGGGAGGCGTGGCGGTAAACCGGCCCGACGGGTGGCCCCTCAGCAGCACGTTGCCGCCCACCGGCGGTGCTTCTCCGCCCGGAGTAGGCGCGCCCTGCGCAAGGTACACGTCGATCCAACCGTCGGCATCAAGATCGGCCGCCGCCAGCCCCGAGCCTATGGTCTCGACCATATAGCGCTCACCGAAGGCACCGTTCTGGTGACGAAAGCGCAGCCCGACCTCCGTCGTCGCATCGGAGAACATCACCGGCATGGGCGATTGGACGCCAGATTCGCCGACCGGTGAGCGCAGCGCGATCAACGTCACAAGCATGCTCGACAAGAGCTTCATGGCTGATTCATGGCGTGAAGCAACGATGTTACCGAACCTTCGATCGTAGGACGCCGCACCCTATCCCGGCCCGAGAATTGCCATCCTCCAGGACCACAGGCGAGCGACTGCCGCCATCAACAGGTGCTGCAAGGAATCGCCGACAAGTCGAGGGCATGGACTATACTCGGGGCCTGCCGCGCGGAGGCGCGGCTCGGTGTGATCTTATCGCCCTCCCGAGGCCCCCGAGCCGATGAGCAGGCCGCAGTATCTCTGGATCGCGCTTCTGGCAGTGCCGCTAATCGTCGCACACGCAGCCGCGCAGGAGCCGACCACGCCGGTTGAAGCCTACGATGAGCTCATCGGGGTGCTGATGTCGGAGTCCGAGTCGCTTGCCTGGGCTCGGCTTCGTACCGATGCCGAGCGGCAGGAGTTGGTAGATCGGTTCTGGGAGGCGCGCGACCCGACCCCCGGCACCGAAACCAACGAGGTGCGCCGTATCTTCGAGCGCCGCGCCGAGCGCGCAGCTCGTCTGTTCGCCGAGGGCGCCGTTCCGGGCTATAGCACCGACCGCGGTCGGGTCATGATCGTGTTCGGCTTACCGGATTCCCAGGAGATGCGCGCTCTGCCGACCGAGGGCGAGCCGGAGCTGGTGTGGTCGTACCTGCGGGCGCCGCTGAACGACAGCGTTCGGTTCGAGCGTCTCGACGACCGGTACGTGCTGTCTTCCGACGTCGATCTCGATCTCGATAATCGGATGTTCTTGGCCAGCCTTGAGTCGGAGCTGCGCATGCAGTTGGCGCGGTCCGCGGGAGGTCATGAGGACGCGATTGCCGAGCCCGACGCGGAATCCGCTGAGGACGATGATCCACCAGACGATGCCGACGATGAGACGGATGATGAGTCGGCTGCCGCGATCGAGGGCGTCGCGGAAGGTGACGGTGATACGGAAGGCGACGGCGATACGGAGGACGGGAGCGACGCCGACGACGAAGACAACGGCCCTGCCCCGGTCAGAGTCTCGCCGGAGGTGCAAGTGTGGATGCAGCTCGTTTTTGGTGGCATCAGTCGTGACGAGCTCCAACTGCGGCATCGACTCGACTACTTTCCGGCTTCGGATGCTACCTATACGGTGCTGTCGTTCAAGATCGGCAAGGAGTCAATGGCATTCGTCAGCGCAGAGGACGACGCCGACGACGCGGATGAGGAGACCGACGCCGACGACGCGGACGAGGAGACCGACGCGGATGACGCGGACGAGGAGGCCGACGCGGAAGAAGAGGATGGCAGCGACGACGAGACTCCGACCGACGAAGCGCTAGATTCAGAGACCGGCGACGATCTCCTGATCGACGCCGTAGCGGATGAGCTCGTTGAGGAAGTTGAGCCTGACGAATCGAGCCGCGAACAGGACGCCGACGGTGAAGACGATGCCGATGATCGGGACGCTGACAATGAGGACGCCGATGAGACAGAAGAACCCAAAGCCCATCTGAAGCTGTTCGGCGCCGTGCTCCAAGGCGAGCCTGGGCACGAGGACACGATCCACCGATTCATCATCCCCTATCGTCTGGGCGAATCCGAGGGCGACGCTCAGGAGAGTCCGACACTGTCGCTGGGTGTGAGCCTCTATCCCGGCGAATACCGGCTGGCATGGGGAATTCTTGATGAGACCACCGGCAATGCCGTCACTCGCGACGAGAGCTTCGCAGTTCCTAGCTTCGACGTCGACGAGCTGACACTGACGCGTCCGTTGATGGCGCGGCCCCCGCACACCTCCGACGCGACGGCGATTGACCCCCGCACGATCTACGAAGGAGTGCGGTTGGGCCGCATGGTGGTGCAGGATGACCTGGACCGCACCTTCGGTCGCGACGATATCGTCGATGTGATTCTGCTGGCGAGTGGCTGGAGCTCCGATCCGGCAGCGCCCGGGAAGCCGAGACTCGAGGTTCAGTATCGCCTTCTTGCTGGTCTCGAAGGAACCCGATCGCTGGCGGCAATCCCGCCTCAGGTGCTCGACTTCCACGTTCTCGGCCAGCAGATTCCACTCGCCCAAGTGAATCGCCTAGAGCCGGGTCGCGACTATCGAATCGAAGTGATCGTCAGGGACCTGGTGAGCGGTATCGAGCGGATCGTCCAGGCGCCGTTCCACCTCGAGGCGGCCAACGAAGACGGCGAATCGCAGTAGCCCCGTGATGCTGCCCTCGGGCTATGGGATCGTGGCGGAGCTCTTCGTGGATCCGAGGTGCACCGGTTTTGGAGACCACCCGTCGCCGTGGCGCCGAATGGCCTCGGCACGGTACTCTCATCTCGTGAGTCGCCTTCGTGGCGCATCCTCGGAGAGTCTCTTGATGCTCGACAGACGCATGGTCTCAGGGGTCGCCGGAGGACTGCTCACAGTGCCCCGCGCGACTCTCGCGGTTGGCGCAGCCGTGGCGATGCTGTTGCTGGCCGGCTGCGGCAACAGCAGACGCATCGCCTACGCTCCGCACGAGCTCGAGGCGGCGGTCGCAGCGCGCGTCAGCAGCGACCGGATGCGTGACATTCTCGTACCCTTCCAACCCACGCCGGAGATGGTCGCCCGAGCCATGAAGTACGTCGAGGGCACGACGAGCGACTCGATGCGTGCCGACCTGCTGGTACGGGCGATCACCAATCGAGCCCAGTTCGGCCTGACCTACGAACGGGTGACCACGACGGTGGCGTCGGAGACCCTTGCCAACGGTCACGGCAACTGCCTTTCGATGACGTCCCTGTACGTGGGGCTGGCGCGCGCCGTCGGGCTCACGGCCTACTATGTTGACGCCTCCGGCCGCGTCAACGCCCTGCTGCGAGAAGACGAGCTGATCGTCGACACCGGACACATCGCCGCCACGGTGCACACTGATCGCGGCTGGTCCCTGGTCGATTTTACCGGTGAGATCTCGAACTACCGCACCTTCCGGGTCATCGACGATCTCGAAGCTCTGGCGCACTTCTACAACAACCGCGGCTACGAGACGATTAGCGTCGCCCAATCGACCGACCAGGAGATTCCCTGGGAGCAGGCACTGCGCGATTTCGAGATGTCGACTCAAGTGATGCCGGGGTTCGCACGTGCCGAGAACAACCGCGGGGTTGCCTTGAGCCGACTCGGCGACGATCCGCAAGCCGAGGGCGCGTACAAGGCTGCGCTCGCGTCCGACGATACGATCGCGGCCGCAAGCCACAACCTGGGCAACCTGCACCTGCGGCGTGGTGAGTTCGAACTTGCGACGCAGTGGTACGAGCGTGCCATCAAGGTCCAACGCAACAACCCGTATGTGCACTATCACCTGGGCCTGGCGAGGTATCAGTCAGGCGACGTCGTGGGGTCTATCGTGTCGTTGGAGCGTGCCATTGCCCTCAAGCACGACTACGCCGAGCCGCGTTATCTCCTGGCGCGAGCCTATCGGGCACAGGGCCGCCTCGAGGACGCCGCGCACTTTAGCGCGACGGTTCAGCGAGAGAACGGCATCCGCTGACAGTTACCGGCGCCACGTCGACCGCGGCGTCGTTCGTAGGGACGGGAGGCGAGTTCGATCTTGCGATACGCCGGTCCATTGAGATTCGCGTTGGCCTGCGGGGTCCTCGCGGTCAACGGGGGCGTGTTGGCGGCAGCGCCGAGCGCTCACCCCATTGGTGCCGCCGCGTCGGTGGGCGCGACGATCCAGGACGGGTCGCATGACCGCTCCGAGATGCTATCTGACTTCGCCGTTCGCCTCACGGCTCCAGCGTCCGGCGAGCAGGTTCTGGGTCGGGTCGAGCTCCGCGCAGAAGTTGATGTCGATCGACCCGAGGCCGTGCTGTTCGTCGAGTTCGAGGTCGACGGCAAGTTGCTGTTCTCCGATGCCACCGCACCGTATGAGCTCGTTTGGCGGACGCGAGACCTGGCCTCACATCGCATCGTGGCACGCGCCTACGGGTCGGCGGGAGAGATCGTCGAGGACGTCGTCGACACCGCGGCGCCACCTGACGTCGACCGGACGAGCGAGTTTACCAGTCGGGTGGAGCGCGTCGAGATGTACGTGCACGTGGACAAGAAGCATCTGCCCGAGCATCCGCTGGGCTCGAGCGATTTTCTGATTGCTGAAGAAGGTGTTGACCAGCCGATACTCGAGGTCGAGCACAGCAGCAATCTACCGCTTTCGATCGGGCTGATGATCGACTGTAGCGGCAGCATGATTGAGCGCCTGGGATACGCCCTCGAGACGGCCGGTGGTTTCATCGACGGGCTCATGAAGCAGCAGCACGACAAGGCGTTCGTGATGTCGTTTGCGGATGTGTTGTCGGTGCTGCAGGAATTTACCGACGATGTCGACCGACTGTCCGCGTCGCTTGATCTGATCACCTCCGGTCGCTACACGCGCCTTTACGATTCCATCGTCACGGCGTCGCATGCGTTCGATGGACACACGGGAAGACGCGCCCTGGTGATACTGACCGACGGGCACGATGCGAACAGCACCGCCGACCTTGCCGACGCGATCCGCGCCGCACAACGTGCCGAGGTTGCCATCTATCCGGTCGGAGTTGGCCTCACCGCGCGCTACTTCTTCGAGCGCTGGGTGCTCCAGAAGATGGCTGTCGCGACTGGCGGCCGTGTGTCGCACCTGAGCACTCTGGGCGATCCGCGCAAGGTTTACGACACCATCGCGGATGACCTGCGCCAGCAGTACCGCCTCACCTACGAACCGCAGTCTGCCGGTGGCTCCGGCGAATGGCGGAATGTTGAGGTTTTCCTCGCGGCGCGCGGGTCAGAGAAGACGAGACAGCTCAGGTCGCGCCCAGGGTACTTTGCCGAATAAGGGCCGACCCGAGCGGTCGCTGCGGCCTCCAAGGAGGTCAGGCCAGGCTAATTGTGGTGGCCGTCGCTGGCTCGAAACCGGGTGTGAAACCGGCGATTGTGCCTGGCCAGATCTCTCTGGGAGGAGGCTTCGTTGTTGACAGTGTTTTCAGCTACGTGCTAAAAGCTCGGGCCAACCCTACGTAGACCGAGTGTTGGCCGTCGAGGAAGCGCCGAGGCGGCTCATGCGAGTCCTCGGGCGAATCGCCGCGGCATAGCTCGCCACGCGCTCTTGTCGCGGGCTGTCCAAGTATCTCAACGGGAGGAAGCTGACGTGAGTTTCACTGCAGGAAATCTGTTCCGCCTATACAACCAGGGCGGCCCGTTTATGCACGTGCTGCTCATGTTCTCGCTAGTTGGCTTGGTGTTCGTCATCGAGCGTTTCTACGCCTTGTGGAAGGCCCGCGTGAACACGCAGGAATTCATCGGCAGAATCCGTACCGCACTCCTGAAGCGACACAACGTGAAGGAAGCAATCACGGTGTGCGAGGAGTATCAGGGCCCGATCGCGAACATCATGAAGGCGGGCCTGATCAAGCACGGTCGTCCTCAGGAGGAGATCGAGCGCACTATCGAGTCGGCCTCGGCACACGAACTGCATCGGCTCGAGCGTGGCCTCGGCGTGCTGGCTACGGTGGCCAACACCGCACCGCTCGTTGGCTTCCTGGGTACGGTGTCGGGTATGATCAACTCGTTCGACGCGTTGGCGCGTGCCGGTCTGTCGAACCCGGGTCTGGTTGCCAAGGGTATTTCCGAGGCGTTGATCACGACCGCAGGTGGTCTCGTAGTTGCCGTGCCCGTGCTGATCGCGTTCAACTACTTCACGTCGCAGGTCGGCAACTTCGTGCTCGATATGGAGACGGCAGCAAATGTCCTGCTCGAGACCTATGCCGAGATGGACGACACGCAGTAGCTCCGACTCGTACATAGCGCGTCCCTTCAAGCGCGACGGAGCGAGGTAACCCTATGCGATTAAAACAGCCGAAACGGTCGGAGTCCCTCATCCCGACCGCCTCGATGGCGGATATAGCTTTCTTGCTGATCGTGTTCTTCATGATCACCACCAGCATCACGGTCGATCGCACCGCCGTGGCCCTGCCGACGAGCCTCGAGAGAGTCGAGGTTCCGAAGGACGCGGCTGTGGTTGCGGTCGAGCGAGATGGCGTGGTGCACTTCTCAGACGGTACCGAGCAGAGCCACGTGATCAATATGAGCGACGTGCTGCCGGCGGCCGCTTTCGTGATCGAAAAAAACTCGCTCATGTGGTTCATCATCAAGGCCGACGGCGACGCGGAGTACCAGTTTATCGACCAGGTGATGGAGCAGCTGCGGCAAGCATCCGTCCGCAACATCGCCATGCTGACGCAGCAAGAGGGCGTCGAATAAAGGGGGGGAAGGTCATGAAGCTCAAGAAAAAAGGAACCAATACCGAAATCCCGACCGCCTCGATGGCCGATATTGCCTTCTTGCTGATCGTGTTTTTCATGATCACGTCGGTTTTTTCGGTAACGCGCGGCCTGGAGTTCCAGCTGCCGAAGAACCAGGACACGCCCCCTGATTCGACTCAGGAGGAGGCGATCCACATTCACGTGATCCCGGCCGGCGCCGACTGCGTCTACGAAGTCGATCGGGAGCAGATGAGGTTGAGCGATATCCAGATCTATATCGAGCCCAAGCTGGCCAGGAATCCGAACAAGTTCGTCATCATTGATCCGGATCCTGAGGCTCCGTACAAGTGCATGGTGCATGCCTTCGACGAGCTCAAGCAGGCGCAAGTCAAGAACATCTCGATTCCCACCGCGGCCGAAAAAGCCTCGTGGGGCAACATTCTCTGAGCGGGGGATGAAGACGATGGCCGACGAAGGCAAGACGGCGGAAGGAGCCAAGGTGCCCGCACCATCCCAGGGAAACCCGCTGCAGTCGCTGGCTCTTGAAGCATCGATCCAGAAGGATTCGTCGCGGCCGATGAAGGTGGCTTGGATCGGTGCGTTCCTGGTTCATTTCCTGTTGTTCGTAGTGGTCTTCCCGGAGTTCGGCGGCAGCGAGGCGACTGAGCAGGCGCGGGAAGCGGTGGTGATCAAGCGCTACAAGCCGCCCGAGCCGCCCAAGCAGCAGCCCGAGAAGAAGATCGTCAAGAGGAAGACCTCGCGCGTGCCGATCCCCGACCCGACCCCCGATGATCCAGAGCCGATCGTCGAGGCCGAGGTCGAGTACATCGAGATGGAGGAAGAGCGCGTCGACACGGACTTCATGGTGGGCGGGCCCGTCGGCGGCCCACCGGTAATCGACCAGGGACCGATGCGCGTTGGAGGCGACATCCAGGCCCCTGAGCGTATCAACTACATCGCGCCGGAATATCCTGAGCTCGCGCGTCGTGCTCGGCTGTCCGGCGTGGTCATCCTGGAAGCGACGATTGACCGCGAAGGGGCGGTAAGAAACGTGAACGTCCTGCGCGGACTCGGACTCGGACTCGACGAGTCCGCGGTAAGAGCGGTGTCGGAGTGGCAGTACACACCAACCTTCTACAATGGCCGTCCGGTAGAGATTCTGCTGACGGTTACGGTGCAGTTCCAGCTCCAGTAGCCGTGCCGAGCGGCTTCGCTGGATAGGTACACGGGCTCCCCGCTACAATGAGACTCTGGTAGCGAGGAGCCCGATCCGTAACAGGTGACCCATGAACACTCGAAGAATTTCGCAAACTTTGTCTTTACTGATGATCATGGCTGCGCTGGCGTGGCCGTCTCCGGCGCTGGCGCAGGATCCGGATGCACTATGGCGGGCCGGGCAGCAGGCTTTTCAGAGCGACGATTTCCGAGGCTGCATCGACAACATGCAAAACGCTCTTCGCGCCGGCGGCGAAGCGTACGACCGCTGGGGTTGGTTGCATATGGTCCTCGGAGTCTGTCTCGGCCAGCGCGGCCAGCGCGACGAGGCGATCTCCGAGTTGCAGACGGCGCTCGAACTGATCTCCGAAGACTCGGAGCGCTGGTCAGCCAACAACAGCCTGGCGCAGGTGTACGTTGCGCGCGGCAACTCCGGTGACTACGATCGCGCCATCGCGGCCGAGAACGAGGCTGGCAAGTACGCCACCAGCGCAGGCCAGCGAGGTGTTCACGCCAAGACGCTTGGTCAGGCCTACTATTTCAAAGAAGACTGGCGCAACGCGGTCCGGCATCTGAGCGACGCAGCAGCAGCTCGTAACACCGACGCCGACGTTGCCGGCAAGCTCGGCCGTGCGCACATGGAAGCTGGCGATGTGGGCCAGGCGCGTGCGTGGTTCGAGAAGACGCTCACGCTGGACCGCAACAACGTCAGCGCCATCACCAACCTCGGGCGCCTCTATTTGAACGAGGCCAATTGGTCCCAGGCGGTGCGCTACCTCGAGCAGGCTGTGCAGAGCGATCCGCAGAACATGCAGATTCGCAACATGATGGGGCGTGCCTATCTCGGAGCGAGCCGCTATAGCGATGCCATTGCACAGTTGACTCAGGTTGTTCAGGCTCGTAGCTCGAACGGTAACGCGCACTACAACCTGGGGCAGGCTTACGGGGCCGCGGGTAACGATGCGCAGTCGATCTCCTCCTACAGCAATGCCCTCAGGTATCTGGCAGGTGGCAGTGCGATTCGTGCCGACTGTCTGTACGATCTCGGCTTCATGTACGAGAAGGTAGGTAGCTTCGAGGACGCGCTCTTGGCACTCGAGGACTCCGCTGAAATCTCGGTGCAGCCCAAGACGACGGAGGCAATCGATCGCGTCAAGGAGCGCATTCGTCGCCAGCAGGCCGGAAGCTGACGGGCGAATCTGGCGCGACACCGTTGACTTTGCAGGGCGCAGCCCACGGGGACCGCGCCCTGTATTTTTGTGCGCGCTGGCAGCATAGGCAGCTGCTGGGATGGTGATGCCCGATCGCGCCTGGGCGCTGCTCTTCGTCAGGTTGCTGCTCGGTTTGATCTTCTTCATGGCGGGTGTCTGGAAGGTCTTTGACCTCGGGCCTATCGAGCACGCCCGTCAGTTCTTCATAAGCGGGTACGCTGATTCGTTTCTGCCTAGCTGGTCGCTGTGGATCGCCGGCGTGACGATTCCCCTCGTCGAGCTTGTCGCTGGGGCGATGCTGCTCGTCGGTCTCCGCGTGCGACTGGCGCTGTTAGCGCTCGCGGGCGTGCTCGTGGTCGTGACCTTCGGCCACCTGCTGGCGGAGCCGCTCTACGCTTTCCATACCCACGTGCTGCCGCGGGCTCTGATGGTGCTCATGTTGCTCTGGGCACCGCGTGCCGCCGACGTGGCCACGCTAGATCGATGGCTGGAGCGCCGCTGATCTACGTGTCTCAACGCCCCAGCAGCTCTGTCAAGAAGCGGTCGTATTTCGCCGCGATTGCTTTCCAGGAGTAGTGGTCGCGGGCGTATTGTCCCCCGTGCCGGGCCAACGACGAGGCTAGCGCTGTATCGCGCAGCAGCAGATCGAGAGCTTCGCGAAACTCCCCAAAGTTGTGGTACCAGAGGCCACCGCCACCCCGCTGGCAATGCTCGACGTAGGCACCGCTGGTCGCATTTGCCAATACCGGAGTGCCGGCCGCGTTCGCCTCCAGGAGCACGATGCCGAAACTCTCGAGTGCCGACGGTGCGACCAGCACCGTTGCCTCCGCGAAGCGACGACATTTCTCCTCGTGCGACACGAAGCCGAGAGCCTTGAGCCACGGCTCTTCCGGCAATTCCATAGCCACCTCGCCCATCAGCCACAACGTCGGTGACTGCCCGGTGTCGGAACGATACCGACGGATATACGCGATGAGCTCGCCTACCCCCTTGCCCTCTTCGATTCGTCCGGCATACAGCACCGTCGCGGCGCCCGGCGATGGCTCAACAGCCGTACGGGCGGCCTTGAGCAAATCCAGATCCTCGATCCCGACGCCGATAACGCGTGACGGTTGCCGAGCCTCTGGAAAGCGCCGCCTGACGAGCTCGACCTCGGCATCGGTGTTGAATACCAACCCCGCCGGGAGCCTGAACACCGCCTCATAGGTGTCGAGGTAGAAGGGCGCCTCGTCGTGTGCGGTGGGCACGAGAACACTACGCTCAGGGGCAACGTGGATGCCATGCACGGTTGGGTAGTAGAGGTAGGTGAAAAACAGCAGGACATCGGCGTCGCCGGTGCCGGCGTGTAGGTAGTCGACGAGCGTTGGTGCGAACGGCCCCTGCGCGTCGATCCAGGCGACCTCGTCGGCTGGGGTGGAGGGGCCGCAGAAGAGCTTGTCTGACAGGGTGTTGAAGTGCGGCATCTGGCGCTCGCGCTCGGTGCGGAAGCGGTGCACGCGCACGCCGTTGAGCATCTCCCTGCCGGCTGGATAGTGGTTGGCCCAGGTGCGGTAGGAATTAGCGCATGAGGTCAGTACCTGGACGTCGTGAAGCTCCGCGAGCCCCTCTGCCACCCCGCGACAGAGGCTCTCGGCGCCGCCGACCACATCGACGCCGTAGCGTTGCACGACCATGGTCAGCTTCATGACGATCCCACCGGGGCAACAGGGGCGTCGTCGGCCGGTACGCCGGCGAGCTCGGCAAGCGCTGAGATCCATCGTGGGATCACGGCACCGGGCGTGAAACGCGCCATCCTTCGGCGCGCGTTGTGCCGGAGTCGCGCTCGTAGCGGCTGGTCATGAGACAACACCCACAGTGCCTCGGCGACCCGCGGCGGGTCATCATCGGTGTAGGTCACCCCAGCGTCCCCGAGGGTCTCCGGTATCGCTGCTGCGTGGCGCGCCAGAATCGGCACCCCGAAGTGCATGGCCTCGATCAACGGCGCGCAGAAGCCCTCGTGGACACTGGTGCAAAGGTAAACGTCGGCGGCACGGTATAGGGTCACGAGCTCCCGATGGGACACGCGCCCGAGGAACACGACGCGCCGGCACCCACTACGTGGGCAACTGGTACATCGAGGGTTGATCAGGTCAAGTTCGTCGAACAGATGCATCAGTGCTGTCGTATAGGCTCCCAAACCCTTCCCGCCACCGACGATGTAGAAATGCGACGAGGGATGCACGTAGCGGTTGTAGTAGGCGGCGATCCGCAGGAAGTCCTCGAGACGCTTGTTGGGCGACAGTCGCCCGACGGTCATGAAGACCTGACCGGGCCATGCGAGCTGCTCGGCGAAGACCGGCTCCGACTCGACGTCATAGCGCTGCAGGTCGATCGGCAGGGGCAGCGTCGTCGTCCTCGAGAACCCCACTCTGCGGAGGTCTGCGGTGTTGTACTCGGACACGCCAATCGCCAGGTCGACGCCCTCGGACCGCGCTAGCTCGACAAGCTGATCGCGACCTGTCTTGGTCAGGCGCGCCACCTCCGGGCACAGCGGAAGCAGCATCTCCGGCGGCGTGAGGTTGTGGTAAACGATTACCCGCTTGCCGGCGCAATCAAGCAAGGTGTTGTCGAGCGGCGAGGCCAGTGCATAGTGAAGGATGGTCACGTCGGCGCTTCCGGGTGGCTCGAACGCGCTCAGTGGTTTGACGCGTCCCGCCAGCTCGCGGTCGATGGTCAGCGCGTAAATCCCGGCCTCGAACCCGGCACGCTCCAGGCCAGCGGCGAGGTGCAATGCGGAGTCGCCGGTCGCGTCGCGCACGTGCGCCGCCGGCAGCAACTGATCAACGCGGATACGTCGAGCGGTCATACGTCGACACCGATCCCGTTCAGGTGCGCGAAGAGAATCTCGAGGACGCGCTGTGGGTCCACCTGCTCGAGTAGCTGACGCTGCCGCGTCAGCAAGCGTCGGCGCAGATCAGCGTCGGACAGAACGCACGCCACGGTCTCGCTGACGATGGCGGGGTCCTTGTCTTCCAAGAGAAGAACGCCACCACCGGTGGAATAGGGGACCGCCGCAGCCGAGAACGCGATGACCGGTATGTCGCCATGAATGGCTTCAAACAGCGGCACGCAGAAGCCCTCGTGCTCGGAGAGGCACACGAACACGTCGGCGATCCGATAGTAGGCGCGGAGCTCCTCCTCAGAGACGTGGCCCACGAAGCGGATACCGACGCTACCAAGGTCTCCCATGAGCTTTTGCAACGCGTGGTGGTAGCTGGCGAATGGCCCGTACTCGCCAACGATCAATAACTGTGCACGGTGGTCGATGTAGCGCTGGTAGTAGACGAACGCACGGATGAGGTCCTCGAAGCGCTTGTTGGGAACGACGCGACCGACGAACAGCCAGGTGGTTCGATCTTCCTCGTTCAGCTCAAGCACCATGCGATCAGCCTGGGCGTCGAGGTGATCGAGGTCGAGCAACAGCGGCAGCACGCCTGTGGGCTCGAAGCCCAGCTCCTCGAGCTCTTGACGGTTGTATTCGGAATCGCCCAACGCCAGCGCCGTTCGCTCCCGTAAACCGGCGAGCTGTAGCCGTCCGGCCGCGCACGCGTGCGCGATGCCCAACTGGTAGGGGATGAACCATTCGGCCGGAGTGATGTTGTGATAGATGAGCACCAGTCGATCGTCGATTTCTCGAGCCAGCTTCGAAACCGCTGATCCCATCGAATAATGCAGCAATACGACGTTGTCGGGGCTGGCGACCTCGCGGTACTCCAGGAAGGGCCGCACCTCGAAGCTCATACGTGGGTCGACCAGCTCCGCGAAGATCTCCGACTTGTGCCCGGCGTCGCGAAGGGCGTCACGGATTTGCATCGCCTCGTTGCCGATGGCGTCACCGTAGGCTGCAGAGATCGAGAGCTGGTGAATCGCTGCCGGCGTCATACGGTCACCCGGCGGGAGCTCATCGCAGTCACACTTCGACGCCGATGTCGCGCAGCTGGCTGAACAGCAACTGTACGACACGGTCGGCCTCGAGCCCGTCCAGCACGCGTCGCTGTCGGGCCAGCAACCGCGTTCGCAGCGCCTCGTCCTCCAACACGCACGCTACGGTCTCGGCGACGAGCGCCGGCTCCTTGTCCTCCAGCATCAACACGCCGCCGCCAGTGGAGTAAGGGATAGCGGTCGCCGCCAAAGCGATCACTGGCAAGCCAGTTCGGATTGCCTCGAACAACGGCACGCAGAATCCCTCGTGCTCCGATAGGCATACCAAGACATCCGCCACCCTGTAATAGGCATTTAGCTCGGAGTCCGAGACGTGCCCGACGAAGTGAACATCGGTTGCGGCGATCTCTGCAGCGAACCTCTGCAACTCGCAGTAGTAGGGAAGGATGTGGCGGTGCTCCCCGACGATCAGTAGCCGAGCGCCATCGTCGACGTAGCGCTGGAAGTACGTGAATGCCCGCACCACGTCCTCGACACACTTGTTGGGTGCCACACGCCCAACGGCTAGCCAGGTGGTCCGGTCGTCGCTGTAACGATCGAGCACGAGTTGGCTCGCCGGCCCGTCGAGACCGTCCAGATCGAGCAGCAGCGGTACCACCGCCGTGCGTTCGAAGCCGAGCTCCTCGAGCTCCTGGCGGTTGTACTCGGAATCGCCCAGAGCGAGGGCGGTGCGGCCGCATAGCTTGGCGAGCTGCAGTCGACCGGCGGCGCAGGTATGAGCGATTCGTAGCGAGTATGGTGCGAACCACTCGGGCGGCGTGATGTTGTGGTAGATCAACACGAGGCGGTCGTCGAGCCCAGCCACCATCTTCGATATCGGAGAGGCCATCGAGTAGTGCAGCAGCAACACGTTGTCCGCGGATGCGATGTCCCGATACTCGAGGTAGGGATGCACGTCGTTACCCATGCTGGAGTCGAGGAACTCGACGAAGATCTCTGACTCGTGCCCGGCGGCTCGAAGCGCTGAGCGAATCTGGCGCATCTCGTTGCCGATGGCGTCGCCGCGCGCCCCGGAGATCGACAGCTGATGAATGCCGCGGGGCTTCATCCGATGTTGCTGGCTGTTCTGGATGATTCGCCCACGTCAGCTCGTACTTTGCCTCGGACCGCGCCGGGCCGAGTCATCCGCCTGCAGCCGGGTCAGCATGGTCTCGTATTTGTCGTCGATCGTCGGCCAAGTGTAATTCGCCTGGTAGTAGGCGTGCCCGCGCTCTCCGAGGCTGACCCCGAGGCGCGGATCCTCGGCCAGCAAGCGCACGCATTCCGCGAACTCGGCGCTATTCCGATACCACACTCCACCGTTGCTGCGTTGCGTCTGACCTCGGATCACGTCGCAGTGGGCGTTTACCACCACCGGACGCGACAGCGCCCACGCTTCTAGCAGGACCATCGAGAGGCTCTCGTAGAACGACGGCATCACGAGCGCCGTCGACGCCGCCAGGGCATCGTACTTCTCTTGCTCGGAAACGCGTCCGAGGTGAACGATCGCCGGGTGCTTCGGTATCGGCATCATGGAGCTGCCGGCGAGCACGAGCCGCGGAGGACGCACACTTTCTTCCTGGAGGCGCTCGTAGGCTCGCAGGTAAAAGTCGAACAGCTGCGCGCAACCCTTGTTGTGGTCGATGCGGCCGATGTAGAGCAGAAACGGTCCGTCCACCCCACGCGTGGCGCGGAAGCGAGCGGTGTCGACCGGTGGAGGCTCGACGATCCCGACCCCTACGACCACGTCGGGCACCGACTCGTTCCCAGAGTGGCGGCGGATCAAGGCGCGCTCCTCGTGCGAGTTGTACATGATCGCCCGCGCCGACCGGAACACGGCGCGGTACAGAGGCAGCTCGATGGCGGGGTCCGGTTCGGCGGTGGGGACAAGCACGCCTTTACCCTCGACCGCCTGCATTGCGCGCCAGGTAGTCCAATACCGATAGGAGAAACAGATGAAGTAGTCGAACGTGTCGCGATGGTGCTCGATCCATCGAAGCATCCTGGGCGTGTACGGACCCTGGGCATCCATCCAGGCGCGCGCGGTGCGCTCATCGTACTGACGATGAAAGACCCTCTCCTGTAGCCGCCCGAAGCGCTGTGGGTCGCGGGGACGCCGCACTGGAAATCGGTAGACCGGGATGCCATCGACATTCGAGAGTCCGCGCGGATAGTGATTGCGCCAGGTTACGTAGTCTGACGCGCAGGTGGTTACGACCACCAAGTCGTGTTTCCGGGCGAGCCGCTGGGCAATCAGCCGAGCGTGAAGCTCGGCGCCTCCAGAAATCTCCGCACCGTATCGCTGGACAACAATAGCGAGGCGCAATCGTTCAGCAAGACGTGCCGGTAGACACGTCGTTGCCGTGCTCCGCGAGCTCATCGATGCGCTCTGAAAGCTCCTGCACCCGGCAGTGCAATGCGGCGTTCTCGAGCGTTAGCTCGTAAATGGCGTGCGCCATTCCGAGGTTGATCTTGAACTGCTTGTGCAACGGCGCATCGAGGTTGACGAGCACCTTCACGAGAGGGCGAGCTAGCCGGCGGACGGTACTGATGAGTGTGCCGATCGGGCCGTCATGCGACGCTCGCAGGTCGGCCGGAGCAATGTTCCAATCGCCCGCGAGTCGTAGTGTTCGCTGCAGCTCGTAAGGCTGCTCGTCGGCGAGGTCGAGGTTTTGCCGTAGCCGCTGCAGTAGATCGGGCGAGTCGACGGTCGGGAAGGTGGGCTCGTTCCCGGTTCGAGTTGCCGCGCGGGCTCGCACCTGTTCCATCAAGCGAGCAACGTCGATGTGCTCGTAGTCGATCTCATAGTCGTGGTTGTCGGACATGATGCTCGCAAGGAGGTTGCGGGCCGCGCCAAGGTTTCGGAACGCGGCGTAATCTTAGCAGCGCACGCGGTACCGTCGCGGCCGTCTCAGCGTAGGCGGAGGATTGCGCAGCCCGCATGCCGATCAAGCGGCGTACCATGGCCGAACAAAAGGCGAGCCGCCGCAGGATACATTTCTGCGGCGGCTCCCGACCGGTGACGGCGGCCAACAGGTACCGCCGCCGTCCTACATCTCCGGCGCGAACTGGAAGATCAACAAGATCGCAATCAGCAGCGCGTAGATCGCCAGTGACTCGATGAGCACCAAACCGAAGATCATCGAAGCCCTGATGGGACCTGCAGCGCTCGGGTTTCTTGCGATGCCTTCGAGAGCGGCGGCGATGGCGCGGCTCTGGGCGAGACCGCAACCAGCCGCTGCGATTGCCATACCCAAGCCCGCTGCGAGCGCGACCGAGCTGCCGACGTTGTAGTTGTTGGCGGTTTCCTGCGCCAATGCGAGGTTGGGGGTGAGTAGCGCGAACGCGGTGGCCGCGAGGAAGGCGAGCCGCTTGGACATCGAAATGCTCCTTTCCAGAGGGGGCCGGGCCGGACCAGGCTTGCGGCCTAGTGCCCGTGCTCCAGCGAGCCGGCGATGTAGAGCATCGACAGCATCACGAAGACGAACGTCTGCATGAACGACACGAATACGCCTAGCGGCGCGAAGATCACCGGCAGGCCAATTGGTAGCAGGAAGAAGAAAACACCGGCGAGGGTGTGCTCGGCGAACATGTTTCCGAAAAGCCGGATCGACAGAGAGATGGGTCGTGACAGATGGCTGAGGATCTCGATTGGGATCATCAAGGGTGATAGCCACACCGGGTCGCCGATGAACTGCTGCAAGTAGCGTGTTCCCTGTGCGCGGATGCCGACGAAATTGTAGATCAGGAACGAGCAGACGCCGAGCGCCGCTGTAGTGTTCAAGTCCGCGGTAGGTGGTTGCAACCCGGGGACGAAGCCCACCAAGTTCGACAGCAGGATAAACAGCGCGATCGGTCCCATCACCTTGGCGTACTTACGGCTATTCTCGCCGATGAAGGCGTCGCACATGGTGTTGATCGACGCCACGCCGATCTCGAGCATCTGCTGTGCGGGGCCCGGGTTGTAGATCGAGAAGCGCCGCGCCAGCAAGGGTAGGGTCACCAGCGACAACGCCACCACGAACCACGCCATGACGGCCTGATCGCTGATGAACCCAGGGCCGAAGACGGCGTCAAGGCCGCCGTGCAGCCAGTTATAGAGGGCAGAGACCTCGTGCTCCATGACCGTATTTGGGCGAGTTAGGAGCGGCGATCAGCGCCGATGGAGAGGTCGATCGCTTCCAGAAAGACCGCGATAACCAGAATCGAGAGCCCCAGGGCGACCGGAATCGGCCCCACGCCTGGCAGCAGGACGATAGCATAGAGTCCCATACCCAGCAACACATACCGGCCAAGCAGAAGCACCGCCTGGAGTGCTCCCGGCGCTTCCCGATCGGTCCCCAGGATGCCGTCCGCCGTTGCCACTAACCCCTTGAAATTCAGTAACATGAGGATTCCAGACAGAAGCAGCCCAGCGACCTGAGCGAGCGACCATGTGGTGGCCCCGACGACGATCACCAGGGCGATAAGAGCGTTGATCGAATTACGCCTCAGACGTCGAATCAGGGCGTCTGTTTTGTCCGTGGCGGGTGGTCTGCGCATTGGCGTGTCAGCTATCCGTCGCTAGAAGCGCGACGCCACGATGTCGAGGAACTCGTCCTGCCGCCGTTGCGCCATCGCCGGAGACTCACCCAGGGTGATCACATCGAGCTTACCGACCGGCCGCAGGCAGCCCACGTTCAACACGATGCCCCATCCGTTACCCGTACGAGCGTCGAAAAGTACATCCGGGAGCTGTCGTACGAACTCGTCGACGCCAACGCCCTTGAGTCGATCGTCGTGCAGCACGCCGGCTACATAGGGCTGACGGCGATAGTCACCGAACAGGCGGTTCATCAAGCTCATGGGGGTGCTGGTCCCGCCCCACCGTCCATTACACTCAGTGAACTTGATGGTGGCATTCGTGAAGTTCGAGCCGCACAGGATGGTGTCGAACGAGCAACGCCCGACGTAGTTGAGGAGTTGAAACAGCCGTCCCAGGAGCAGGCCCGCGGCGCCGATGCGTCGCTGCAAGGTGTGGGGCAGCTGGCTGGGCACGCTGCCTTGAAACACCTGTTCCTGTCCGGGGTAGAAACGTTGGTCGAAGATCCCCTCCAGCAGCGGCGGCCCGCCGTCGAGTGGGGGTATCCAAAGCTGGATGCTGGGCGATCCGACAACATCCGTTCTCCATGGCTCCACCGAGACAGGTGGCGACTCAGCCTGCCAGCCGTGGCCGACGAGCCAGTCGGCGACGAACGCTTCGAGCGACTCTGGTGATCGACTCAGGACATCTGCCGCCTCGACGATCTCGGTACCCATGCCGGAGGCGCTATCGGCGAGCTTGATGGCCACGCGAGGCGCGGTCGCCGCCACCCTCGCCAGGTCTTCGATGATCACCCTGGTGCAGGTACCAGTGTATGACTCGAGCGTCCACGCCGGCCCCAGGGCCTGCTCGACGACCGATCCGAACCAAACCTTGTTGTTCGCCAGCTCGGTGAGGCGGGGCGGCGGCCCCAGCACGCGAACCCGCCGCCCAGTGCGCTCGGCGAGCCGCTTCCCGAGCTCCCAAGCTGCTTCCAGCCCCATGTACGGATGGATCCAGAAGTTGTCGTGTGCCTCTCGAGCTGCGCTAGCGATCCGCTGTCGCGCGACGTCGTCGCTGAGAAGTGCCTCGAACGCCGCGTAGTTTGGTGCACCAGGTGCTGGAGCCGCGCGTACGTACTGCGACTTACCCAACCCGAGGTAATGATCCAGGTAGTCGGCGTATCCGTCGATCGGCGAGAACGTTCCGGCGACGAGATCACCGTCACATTGACGCACGAATGCTCTGCTCGGGTAGTAGTCGATGCCGCTGATATCGCGGACGTGGGCGATCAAGGAGAAGTCGTCCACATGCAGCGTGCGCGCGTTCCGATCGGGGAGCGCGTCGGGCATCTGATTCCGGTAGCGGTCGCGATCGGTCGCCAGCCGTTCGTCGCCACGCCCGAGCGCGTCGGCGATACGCTGCAGCCGGCGATCGTCCGGCTCGTCGACCTCGATGAGCCGAACCGGGGTCAGAGCGATCATGCAGCCTCTGGCTGTTGAAACGGTGCGTGCAGTGTCGTCGCAACGGTTATCGCATCGTTGACGACCAACGACAAAGCATAAGTGCGCAACCCCCGGTCGCCGCAACCAGGCCCACAACACTTCCACCACGGCCTGCTAGCTAGGCTGTGCCGCGTATCAAGCAGTGGAAACAATCAGGAGAGAACATGCGCACGAGAATCATCGTCATGATCATGTCAGCCACCCTACTGTGCGGCCTGGTCGCCGAGGCGAGCGCCACCCCGAGCCGGGCCGTGTATCGCTATCGCCTCACGCCTGCGGACGGGCAAACGGGTAGCGCCACCGTGGTCGTGCGCCGACGTGGATTGAAGGTGAAGATCCGCGGCGGTGCGCCGCACACCCTATATACGGTCTGGGTGGATCACCGCAGCCGAGCTACCGGAAACCTCGCTGCCGACTACCCGCTCGACGATGGCGCATTGGAGCGCGGTGTCGCACCGGCCTTCGCTACCGACGCGCCGGTGTATGAGGGCATGTTGCCCGATCTCAACGCCCTCATCACGGACGCCAACGGAAACGGCCTTCTCGATGTAGAGCTTGACTACGGCCTGCTGGAAGCCGGCTCGAGCCCGGTCGTCGGTGGTGACCTCGCGACCCAGGGTGCCAATGTCGTCGGTGGCTACTGGCTGCGGCGATACGGAACCGACCCGGCGACAGCCGCCTCGGTGCAGCTAACCGACCCCAAGAGCGGGTCGCCGTTGCTGCAGCGCAGTACGCCACAGGGCATTACGATCGTGTCGCACCCGGATACGGTTACCCATGGCCACAGCCCGGGAGTGGGCGGTACCGATCACTTCTCGGCCTTCAAGGGCGACTTCGACTGCTAGCAGGCCGTGGTGGAAGTGTGGCCGCGGCCAACGTACCGCCCGCCGCTGATCAGGTGTCGTCCGACCTGTCGCTCGCATCGGTTCGCTCGCTCGCCTCGAGAGCGGCGCCCGAGCGCAGCAGATTGCGGATCGCGGCGACGACTCCGAAGCCGAAGCCCAGCAGCGCCAGCCACGGCGCCGTGCCGAGACGGCCGTCGAGCCAGTAGCCGCCCATGAACCCGAGGCCGATCGCCACCGGGAACATTGCCCCCACATGCCCCACCAAGGTGAGCTGTCGCGCCCAGCCACGCGCGTCGTCTCGCTGCGGGTGATGCGATGCGGCCATCTCGAATCAGGCCAGGAGGCTCAGAACTGAAGGGCGGCGTGCTGTACCCAGTCGACCAATGGCGTGGCCCAGATGATGCCCGCAACGGTGACCAAGGCACAGATACCGAGCGCGACCTGCAATGGAATCGACCCGACGAGCGTTGTCTCGGCGTCGGCCTCGCTCATGAGCATCGCCTTGGCGATGCGTAAATAGTAGAAAAGCGAGATGGCTGCGTTGACCGCACCCACGACGGCCAGCCAGCCATAGCCGGCGTCGATGGCGGCACCGAATACGTACCACTTGCCGAGAAAGCCGATGGTCGGCGGAATGCCTCCCAGCGACAGAAGAAAGATCAGCATCGCCGCAGTTGCTGCGCCCGAGCGGTGCACCAACCCGTTGAAGTCGTCAACGCTCTCGCCGGCGAGTCCGTTGCGGCGGAGCATGATCACCATCGACCAAGCCCCCACGTTCATGAACGTGTAGGCGAACAGGTAGTACATCGTGGCGGCGATGCCGTACGACGTGCCCGCCGCCACCCCGACCAGCGCGTATCCCGCGTGGGCGACGCTCGAGTAGGCAAACATTCGCTTGACGTTGCCCTGCGATAGCGCCGCGACGTTACCAAACGTCATCGTAACGGCGGCCAACAATGCCAGCAGCGATGTCCACGATGCCGTAATCGGCGAAAAGGCGACGAACAGGATACGGAT
Source organism: Acidobacteriota bacterium (assembly GCA_963666055.2). Lineage (GTDB taxonomy): Bacteria > Acidobacteriota > UBA890 > UBA890 > WLXD01 > DASCOT01. Next base: position 29,251 of record CAXWPH010000004.1, read on the forward strand.
CATCATGGCGAACGCCGCCGCTTTGGAGGCTACCGAGATGAACAGGGTGACCGGGGTCGCGGCGCCGGTGTAAGCGTCTGGCGCCCACAGGTGGAAAGGAACAGCGGCGACCTTGAATCCCAGCGACACGATCAACAGGATCAGGCCCAGCAGCAGGATCGGATCGCCCGCCAGGTTGCTGTCGGCCAGCGAGGTGCCGATTTCCGCAAGGCTCGTCGTTCCGACGACAGCGTAGATCAGCGAGAGCGAGTAGATGAAAATGCCCGAGGACAAGCCGCCAAGGATGAAATACTTCAGGCCTGCCTCGTTCGAGCGCCTATCCTTCTTGAGGTAGCCGACCAGCACGTAGACCGACAACGCCTGCAGCTCGAGCCCAACGAAGATGCTGATCAGGTCGGCGCCGCGGGCCATGATCATCATCCCGACGAGCGCCACCAGAATGAAGAAGTAGTACTCGGGGAGGTGCGCCTCCTGGTCTTCCAAGAAGCGGACCGAGGCGGCAACGGCGAGGGCGGCGGTGACCAGAAACAGCACCGCGAAGAAGCTCCCGAAGGCATCGACCGCGAGCTGGCCGGAGAAAGCCATGGTCACACCGCGCTCAATCTGCGGCGACAGCCCCAAGACCACGCCGGCGAGAGCGCCGAGCACCGTGAGCAGAGTCACCCAGGCGAACATCCGCCCGCTGGCCCGCGTTCGAGGCGCAAAGGCACCCCAAACCAAGACGACGAGCGATCCGATCGTAAGGGTTATCTCGGCGTTCAGCGACACCAGGTCGGAGCTTGAAATCGGGAAGCTATCCATACCCTAGCCTTCCTCGGTCTCCGCCTGAGCAACGGGCTCCTCGATCAGTGGCGGGTCGATTCCATCGGCCATGCGTAGCGCCGCGAGGCTGGGCAAGGCTGGCGTCGGGATCCCGCTACCCTCGAAGTAGCCGGGTTTCACGCGCTCGACGATCGCGTTGACCGGTGGCTCGAGCGTATCTAGCACCGGCGACGGGTACAGGCCCATCCACACCGCGAGGACGACTAGCGGCAGCAGCGTGGCTACCTCGCGCATGCTGAGGTCGCTGAGGCCGGCGATCTTGTCGTCTTTTACTTCGCCGAACATGACTCGTTGGAAGAGCCACAGCAGGTAGGCTGCGGCGAGCACGATCCCCCAGACCGACCAATAGACATATACCGGGTTCCACTCGAATGCGCCGATCAGAATCAAGAACTCGCCGACGAAGCCGTTGAGCCCTGGAAGGCCCATCGACGACAGCGCGATGATGGCGAACAACACCGTGAATACCGGCATGACCTTGGCCAGCCCCGAGTACGCGGCGATCTCTCGCGTGTGCGTGCGTTCGTACATCAAGCCGACGATCAGGAACAGCCCGCCGGTGGAGACTCCGTGATTGAGCATCTGCAGAACACTGCCCTGCACGCCGATCGGGTTGAGAGCGAAGATCCCCAACGTGATGAAGCCCATGTGCGAGACCGATGAGTACGCCACCAGGCTCTTCCAGTCCTTTTGCATCAGTGCCACCAGGGCACCGTAGATGATCGCAATGATCGACAGCACGGCGATCATCGGCGCGAACTGCACCGATGCCTGCGGCATGATCGGCAGCGACAGGCGTACGAATCCGTAGGCGCCCATCTTCAGCAGCACGGCCGCCAGGATCACCGAAGCGGCAGTGGGAGCCTGCACGTGGGCGTCCGGGAGCCAGGTGTGGAACGGCCACATGGGCACTTTGATCGCGAAGGCGAGGAAGAAGCCCAGGAATATCCACCACTGCATGTCAGCGGGTACCGACAGCTGGTAGTAGGCCAGGATGTTGGTGGTCCACTCACCGGTGACGGTGTGGTTGTAGAAGTACAGCGCCAGAATACCGACCAGCATCAGCACCGAGCCGGCCAGCGTGTACAGGAAGAACTTGATGGCCGCGTACAGGCGGTTCTTGTCGCCCCAGATACCGATGAGGAAATACATCGGCACCAGCATGACCTCCCAGAAGATGTAGAAGAGGAAGAAGTCGAAGGCGATGAACACGCCCAGCATGCCGCTCTGCAGGATCATCAAGTAGGCGTAATATTCCTTGTTCCGCGTCTCGATGTAATTCCACGACGACAGGCAAGCGATCGAGCCGAGCAGCGTGGTCAGCAGAATGAGGCACAGGGAGATGCCATCGATGCCGGTGAAGTACTCCACACCAATCGATGGAATCCACTGCAACCGCGTCACGTGTTGCAACTCGGCGGTGCCGAAATCGAAGCCCTGTAGTAGCAGCAACGAGAGCAGAAAATCGACGAACAGAACGATGTTCGCGGTCCACTTGATGGCGTTGTCGCGTTCCTTACCGAGCAGCAGCGCGATCGCGAGCGCGCCCACCGCCGGCAAGAAGACGACCAGGGTGAGGAGATTTCCGCTCATGGGTGCCTCGTTCTCTACAAGAACATGTAGGCGCTGACCAGCATGAACAGCCCGAGGGCGATGACCAGCGCGTAGTTCTGTACATAACCGGTTTGCAGGGCGCGGAAGATCCACGAACCTGCCCAGAACGTGTTTCCGACTCCGTTGACTGTGCCGTCGACGACGCGATCGTCGAACTCGGTCGACGCGGTTGCAGCCTGTTTCGTAGACTCGGCGACCCCGTTGACGATGCCGTCGACAACTGCGTCGTCGAGCACCCAAAGGGCGGTCCCGAGGTCCTTCGTGCGGTTGACGAACAGCGCGTCATAGAGCTCGTCGACCCAGTACTTGTTCCACAATGTTCGGTGGATCCCGGAGAAACGAGCCAACGGCTCCTCGCTCACACCGGCTCCATACATGCGGTACGCGATTCCCATGCCCGCCAGCGCCACCGTGACCGAAGTCAGCATCAGGATCCACTCGAGTCTCGTGTGATCCTCCGCGTCCTGCGCAGCCACCAGGCGGGCCGATGCCTGGGTCGCTTCCGACAGCATCGCACTGGCGGCGACGATGCGGCCGTCGCCGTCGAGCGTTCCGAGTACCTGTGTTTCGGCAGTCACCGTCGGCGCCGCGCGATCGGCTACTTCGGCGGAGGCACCGTGCTCGGCTTCGCTGAGGCCTCCGGTGATCGGCTCGAGCCAGCGGCCGATATCGATGCTGTCGTGCAATGCTCCGAGCGGGCCTATCTGTAAGTTGGCGGGGATTCCCACGTAGCCACCGATGACCGCTAGCAGCGCCAGGGCTACCAGCGGCACGGTGATCAGGCGCGAGCTTTCGTGGGCATGTGCCTCGACGTGCTCGTCCATGCGCGACTCCCCGTAAAACGTCACCAGCAGCATGCGCATCATGTAGAACGCGGTCATGCCGGCGACCAGCGTCCCCACGGCCCAGAGCCAGGGGGAGCCGTTGGGACCGGTCCAGGCGTACCACAACACCTCGTCCTTGGAGAAGAAGCCCGCCAGCCCCGGGATACCGGCGATGGCCAGAGTACCCACCAGGAACGTCTTGTGCGTCACCGGCATGTACTTGCGGACATTGCCCATCTTCCACATGTCGAGCTCGCCACCCAGGGCGTGCATTACCGAGCCCGCCGCGAGGAACAGCAGCGCCTTGAAGAAGGCGTGCGTCATCAGGTGGAACACACCGACCGCGTACGCCCCGACACCGCACGCCAGGAACATGTAGCCGAGCTGGCTGATCGTGGAGTAGGCGAGCACGCGTTTTATGTCGTTTTGGACCATTGCGATGGAGGCAGCAAATAATGCGGTGAGCGCGCCGATGACCGCCACGACGGTCATGACTGTTGGCGACATCGAGAACAGCACGTTGGAGCGCACCACCATGTAGACGCCCGCGGTCACCATCGTAGCGGCGTGGATCAAAGCCGACACCGGTGTCGGCCCCTCCATGGCGTCGGGCAGCCAGGTAAACAGTGGAATTTGCGCGCTCTTGCCGGTGGCGCCGATGAACAGCATCAGGGTGATGAACGTGATCACCCCGGCCCCGACCTCGTAGTTGGCGGCCGCGAGCTCGAAGACTTCGTCGTAGTCCAGCGTGCCGAAGGTGAAGAAGATGGTGAACATGCCGAGCAGGAAAGCGGCATCACCGATGCGGTTCACCACGAACGCCTTCTTGGCGGCGTCGCCGGCCGACTTCTTGGTGTAGTAGTAGCCGATCAGCAAATACGAGCACAGCCCGACGCCCTCCCAGCCAATAAACATCATGGCGTAGGAGTTGCCGAGCACGAGCACCAGCATGAAGGCGGCGAACAGGTTCAGGTAGGTGAAGAACCTGTAGAAGCCAGGGTCTGGCGGATCAAGCGCCATGTATCCGATGGCGTAGACGTGGATCAAGAACCCGACCCCGGTGATTATCAGCACCATGATGGCCGACAGGGGGTCGAACTGGAAACCGAAGGGCACCACGAACCGGGCAGCGTCGACCCCGGCTTCGTTGTCGTGCATGTGGCCCCACGACGCGTCTATCCAGTCGTACAGGACCACCTCCACGTGGCGGTCGGCGGGCTCCATACCGACGAGGCCGAGGAACGAGCCGGCGCCGATGATAAACGCCAGCAGCATGCACAAGCTGGCAAGGCCGCCGGTGATCAGCTCGGAGCGTATGAAACGCGACCCCAGCAGCCCGTTGATGAGCATGCCGGCAAGTGGCAGAAGCGGGATAAGCCAGAAGTACTCGATCACGACGCGGCTATCCCTCCAGCAGGTGCACGTCGTCGACGTTCACCGTCTGCGCGTTGCGGAACATCGCAATCACCAGCCCGAGCCCGATTGCCGCCTCGGCGGCGGCGACGGTGATCGTGAAGATCGTGAAGATCTGCCCGGCAAGATCCGGTCGAAAGCGGGCCACCGCCACCAAGTTGATGTTGGCGGCATTGAAGATCAGCTCGAGACACATCAACACCATGATGACGTTACGGCGTACGAGTACTCCGATCACGCCGATGCCGAACAGCACCGCCGACAGCAGCAAGTAGTGGCCGAGCCCCAGCGTACCCACGTCAGACTCGCTTCTGAGCCAAGTAGATCGCGCCGATCATCGCCACCAGCAGCAACATCGATGCGATCTCGAAGGGCAACAGGAAGTCGGTGTAGAGCGACATCCCGATCGTCTCGGTGTTGCCCTGTTCGACGGCTCGCAGAACAGTCTCGGCTTGCTCGGGCGCTACCGCGAGCGCGCCGGCACCACCCCAGAGCAAGTAGCCGATCTCGGCTACCAAGACCAGCAGCATCGCTCCGGCCGGTAACCATTGCCGGTGCAGATACTCGCCCTCGTTGACCTCGTTGAGGTTCACCAGCATGACCACGAACAAGAACAGCACCACGATGCCGCCAGCATAAACCAGGATCTGTACCGCGGCCACGAACTCCGCCTGCAACAGAATGAACAGCGCGCCTACGCCTATGAACGACACCACCATGTAGACGATGGAGTGCACCAACTGGCGGCTCGTGACCATGAGCAGGGCGCTCACGATCACGATCGAGGCGATGATATAGAAGGCGATGCTTTCCATACGGCAGGCTAACGCTCGTAGTGCACGATGTGGTGGCCGCTGTCGAGGATGCGAAGATCGTGGATCGAGTCCGCGCGGTTGTAGACCGCGGCCTCGAACTCGTTGCTGTGGTAGATCGAATCCACCGGGCAAACTTCTTCGCACAGGCCACAGAACAGACAGCGCGCGTGGTCGAGATAGAAGTAGGTGGCGTACTTGCCACCTTTGCCCCTGACGTAGCCGCGCTCACCGTCGAGCACGATGCAGTTGGCCGGGCAAATCTTCTCGCACAGGTAGCAGGCGATGCAGGTGGACTCGTCGACACGCAGGATGCCGCGGTAATTCGGATGGACCGACTCGCGCTCCAGCGGATACTGCACCGTGACCTTGGGGCGGAACGCGTACTTGAGCGTGAGCCACATTCCCTTGAGCAGTTCCACCAGCAGGAAGCTACTTAGGAGGCTCTTCTTGGGTGCCGAGGACATGGTTGCCGCCTGTGACGACTGGTGAGCGGGCATTAGGCTACCAGAAGCATGACGAGCCCGGTGACGAGCAGATTTGCGATTGCCAGCGGGATAAGGGACTTCCAGTTCAGCCGCATCAGCTGATCGTAGCGGTAGCGTGGGAAGGTACCGCGGATCCAGATGTAGACGAACAGGAACGTGGCGACCTTGAGAATGAACCAGGCACCGCTGGGGACCAGATCGAGGAATGCGAGCGCCTCGACGCTCGGGAACGGCCGCAGCCAGCCGCCCCAGAAGAGCGTCACGTTGGCCGCTGCCATCACCAGCATCGCAGTGTACTCGCCAAGGAAGAAAAGCGCCCAGCGCATTCCGGAGTACTCGGTGAAGAACCCGGCGACGAGCTCCGAATCGGCCTCCGCCATGTCGAACGGGGGTCGGTTGGTCTCGGCCACCATGGCGATCGTGAAGATTCCCCAGGCTACCGGCTGCACGAACACGAACCAGACTCCCATGTCGCGCTGTGCTTCAACGATGCCTACCATCGACAGCGTACCGGCGACCATGAGCGCCGAGAGCACGGCAAAGGTCAGCGCTATCTCGTACGACACCATCTGCGCGGCGGCGCGTAGCGCTCCCAGCAGTGGATACTTCGAATTGCTCGACCAGCCGCCGAGGATAACGCCGTAGGTGCCCAGACCGCTGATCGCGAAAATTAGCAGGATGCCGACGTTCACGTCGGCGATCACGCCCGGGATGTGGTACCCGAAAAGCGTGATTCCTTCGCCGAA
>CAXWPH010000005.1:0-157757 GCA_963666055.2 Acidobacteriota bacterium
CAATGAGGGTGAGGGGGGGCCTCAGGGACGCCGACAAAGGCAGGGGGCGTCTTAACCGGACTGTCACGGGTGTTACCGTAACGATCTGAGAATGAAACCGCCCAGATGGTTCTCAGGATGTGGGTAGCCATGGCTTCGGAATCCCCGTTCGAAGCATGTGGCGTCGACCGTCCACTACCTTGTGGCATCTCGGGAGGAGCAGGGGTGTACTGGAACATTGCCAAGCCGTGATCTGAAAAGAAATCAAGGAGGTAGCATGCGGCGCTTCGTAGTCGTCTTGACGGCGGTTGTCCTCGTGAATGCGGTACCGGCTCTGGCCAGCGAAGTTACTGTCACCGGTGAGCTCGTCGACCACGTGTGCTTCGCCAGGAGCGGCGCAGACGGCGGTGCGGGCCCTGACCACGCTGCCTGCGCCAAGTCGTGCGCCAGCAACGGGGAGCCGGTAGCGCTCGTGACCGACAGCGGCGATGTTTACATGCTGGCCGGCACGGTCACCGCCGACAACAACGCCGCCCTGGTGCCGCACATGAGCCACACGGTCGAGGTGACCGGCGAGCTGGGCGAGGTGGACGGGATTCCGACCATCACGGCCGCGGCCGTCAAGCACGTCTCCGCCGGCTGAGCGCATGCAAGTGAGGGCGTTTGCGTTCGCGGCGGTGCTGACCCTTGCAGTGGCCCCGCCGGTGTCGGCGCAGATCATGGAGATGAACGGGACCTGGGAGATGATCCCCGACAAGTGCCTCGGCTCCTGGCCGGATCAGGAGACTCTGGTGTTCAAGAGCGTCGAAGGCATCCAACGCTACACCGCGACGTGGATCGACAACGGCGAGAGCGGAGGCCGCGAGCTGGAGATTCAGTACGACGGGCACGACCACGCGGCCAGCGGAGTCCTGGCCGACACCGTCTCGATCCGTCGTCTCGGCGAAAAGTCGGAGTTCGTGGTGAACAAGCGCGACGGGCAGATCGCCGAGACCTACACGCGCGTGCTGGTCGACGACGACCGCACCCTGATCTCGGTCGGTCGCAGTGCGACCGGGGAAGTTCGTTGGGTGCGGGTCTTCGAGAAACAGTGAGTCGGTCGGTCGCCGCATCGAGATGACGAGACGGTTGGACCGCACCGACCCCGCAATCAGAGTCCAGCACACGGGCCCCACGGGACTCGAAGCTGGCCGTGCTCACCACGGTGGAGATGTGGTCGAACGGGATCACGGCCGAGCTGGCGCCATCGTACGAGGCGGCGGAGTTCGACTGCTCGGCATCCGTCTCCAAGAACCGGGCCCGTTACGAGACGCTACAGGAGCTCGATCTCCACTAACCTCCGCACAGCGGGCTCATCGCCATCGTCCACGTGCCGCCGGGCGTGAAACCGGTGATGATGTCGTCGAAGAAGAACGACGACGGACCCACCAGTCCGGCGAGCAAGCTGTCGCCCGCCGCGCTCGCCTCGGAGGCGAGGCTGTTGGTACATTTGTGCTCGCCATCGGCGGCCACCTGAGAGCAGACGGACTCGCCACGCACCTTGCCGCTCAGCTCACCCAGCTCGTTTCCCTGGTCATCGAGCACGCGCACGAACAGCTTCCCGGTGATCCGGTGACGCTTCAGCTTGGCGTTCGCCTGACGCTGCACCGCGGGAAGCAACAACCCCCGCAACGTCCACTCGACCTGTGCCGGGTTGGCGAAGCTACAGCCCGCGAGCTCGGCGACGTCGGCCGTCGACAGGGTCACCGCCGCGGCGGAGAACACCACGCGCGTTCTGCCGTTGTCGAGCGGCTTCTCAAGCTCAGTGGTGAACTTCTCGAAGTTGAGCGTGATGTCAGCGTGGGCCACGGAAACGGCCAGCAAGCTGAGGGCGCAGAAGACGACAATGCCAGCGGTGCGTCGAGGCATGGGACACTCTCTCGGTGAGGGTTGTCGACTCGGATCACGGACTCGGATCATGACGCGTCCATCGTACGCGACGAACCGCCTGAGCGCCCGAATCCCGGCCGGAGGCGAGGCGCGGCGTATCCGGCCGGAGGCCCCGCGATCAGTCGGTGCGCAGAGCCTCCATCGGCGCGATGCGGGCGGCGCGTCGGGCGGGCACGAGGCAGGCGAGCAGACCAACGATGGCGACCAGAGCACCAGCCAGCAGGTAGGTACTGTCAAGTTACTCGAAATTGGCGAGAAACGTGTGATGTATGAACTCAAGTCCGTTGTCCTGTGGGCGTTTCACGTCCGGCCAAGAGGCCTCAGCTCCCCATAATTGACTTTAACTTGACAGTACCCCTGAAGCCTATCGCCGGAGCGGGCGAGATCCAACGGTGGGCAATGTCAGCTCACAAGCCGACCCGCGCGACCAAGTTCTCGAATCTCGGGTCGGAGCGGACGCTCCGATCAAGTTCACGTACAAGGCGGACACGTCCGGCGATCTTCAACTGGGCTTCATTGCAGAGGACGTGCCAGAGTTGGTGTCGATCCCCGGCCGGAAGGGCGTTGCGCCGATGGATCTCATTGCGGTGCTGACCAAGGTCGTGCAGACGCAGCAGGAAAGGATCGCCGACCTTGAGGAGCGGTTTCAAGAGCTAGAGGAATCCTCGCGTCGTCGGTAGTCGGCGGAGCTGAAGGTCGACCTGGACTCCTGCGTGACTCCGGTCCACCAGCGCCAAGCTGCTCGGTGATTTCGTAGGGGCCTAGTTTGGTGCCGGGGTCCATGGCGCTCCCGCTCCCGAGGCAGGGTGGGTGAGCGCCTGAAGCCTATCGCCGAGGCACGCGAGGGTCCACGGGAAGCAACGTCTCTCGGCGTCAGATTGTCTGTGTGCCTGGGCGCCCCGGGGTCGTTTTTTCTTCAGAATTCCCATACCCGACCACATCCGACGACCGCAGGTGGTCAGGTCAATTTCGCTGCACGCGGCCGCATCCCTCGCTCCCTTGCTGTCGCTTTGCGAAGCAACCCGACCGACACGGGGGGGGGGGGGGGGGGGGGGGGGAGGTCTGGGACTCCTGGGCGACGAGAGGGCGCTAGCGACCGTACGCGTTGTGCGAAAAATACTTGGTACGTTCCTTGCTTCGGCGACGGGTCAGCGATCCGATCACCGTCCTTCGAGAACATAGCGCCCCACTCTCCACCGGAATTGGTCTAGGCCAACGTTTCTCGAGCAACCTCGAGTCACTGACTGCAACCGCACGGAATTTCAGCTTCTTGCCGAGCAACTGGAGCGGATGGCTCCGGTGTTCCCCTTGACAGCCTAGGAAAGAGTTTGCTAACGTCTCTCCCTAGTCGACCTAGGAGAGCTGATGACCAAACGCGCAAGGAGGCGCACATGCGTATAGGCAGACTGATGACAGGTCTGGTGGGACTCGTGGCGTTGACGATGCTGCTGGCGGGCGGGGTCGGAGCCGAGGGCACCGAGGCCTACGCCGGTGAGGCGTACCAAGAGAAGGAGAAAGGCAACAAGAAGTGCAATGACGGTATCGACAACGACGGCGACGGGAAGATCGACGACAAAGACCCAGACTGCGGGGGCGGCCCATCCGGCGGCGGCGGCGCCACGCCGCAAGAGGCGATCTACCTCCTGACATTTACCGGCACGAACGTCTTCGCCGCCCTCGACGGCGTGCTCACCGGCACCATGCGTGCCGACGGGCAACTTGGGGGGAATGTGTTCAGCGGCGCCGGTTTCCCGGTGTGTCTGAGGGGTCTCGAGGATGACGCACTTGCAACGTCCGGTCACCCGGCGGGGGTTCACCTAGTGCAGCCCCTTGGCGACGGTTGCGTCGATCCCTGGTTCAAAGGCAAGGTGGCTGACCTGCGCTCCATGAAGGTCGGCGACATGGAACGGATGCGCCTGGACATCCGATGGATGGCCAACGGCACTGACGGGCTTGACCCTCTCCCCTGGGCCAGCAGGAAAAGGACCTGGAGCTGGGTGCTACGGTGGGTGAATCCGCCCTTCACAGTGCTCTCGCCCGAGGACATAAACGAGCGCGCCGGGTCGCTGGAGGTGACGCGAACCGGACCCAACCTGTGGGAGGTTACGGATCCGCTGGGCCGTAACGTCACGCTCCAGGAGAGCATCCTCCCGGGCAACGGTAAGCCGACGCTGACGGACGAGGAGAAGCGCATCTTCCATCAGGTCAACCTCCCGGGATTCGGCTTCTTCCTTGAGTGCATGGACGCCAACGAGTGCCTGCCTCCAAACTAGGGCACCTTCGGGGTCGCGGTTCCATCAACCCCGTCGGCAAGTAGTCCCGAGAAACAAGACCATCAAGACGGAGCGCCCCTGGGCACCACGCCTGGGGGCGCTTCAGTTGCTGCGCTAGGCAGACGTATGGGGCGAGCTCTTCTCCTTGACATCCCAGGAAAGAGTTTGCTAACGTCTCTCCTAGCCGACCTGGGGGAGCCGATGACCAAACGTGCTGACCTTCTACCCGGAACCCTTGACCTGCTCGTGCTCAAGGCTGTCTCACTCGGCTCGGTGCACGGGTACGGGGTTCTGTTACGTATCGAAGAGGTGACCGAGGGCGGGCTACTGGTGGAGCAAGGGTCACTCTATCCGGCACTTTACAGGCTGGAGAAGGAGGGGTTGCTGGCAACGGAATGGGGGGTGTCCAGCAACAATCGTCGCGCCAAGTTCTATAGCCTCACGACACCCGGACGCCGGCGCCTGAAGGCCAAGAAGGCGAGCTGGCAGCGACTCTGCGCGGCCATGGAAGCGGCGCTGGACGCCAAGCCCCGAGAGGTCTGAGGCAATGTGGATACGCCTCCGGCTGGGGGTAACGGGGATCCTGGGTAGGCGCCGCTTTGAGCGCGAGCTGGCAGACGAGGTGTCGTTCCACCTCAGCAAGCGCACCGAGCACTGGCAACGGGAAGGGCTGACGCCAACAGAGGCCCGGCGACGGGCACGGCTCGAGTTCGGCAACGTCGACAAGATAAAGGAGGAGGTACGCGACGCGAGGTTCGGCGGGTGGGTCGAGCAAGCGCGGCAGGACCTACGCCACGGGTACCGTGCGCTGGCGAACAACCGGGGCTTCACCGCCGTCGCGGTGCTGTCGCTGGCGATCGGCATCGGCTTCAACACGACCATCTTTAGCGTGGTCGACGCTGTCCTGTTGCGCCCGATGCCCTACGAGGCTCCGGATCGGCTGGTAGCGATTGAACGGATCTTTCCGGACGCCGGCCGCTGGGACATCACGTTTCGCCAGCACCGGTCGTGGCGTCAACAGACCGACTTGTTCGAATCCATGGCCTTCGGCTGGTCGTGGTTCGAGGCCACCGTGGCGAGCGAAGGGTACGCGCCCGAGAGGGAACGCGGGTTCTCCGTCGACACCAACTTGTTCGCGACGCGGGCGTCGAGCCGATCCTTGGTCGCCATTTCTTGCCCGAGGAGGGACTGCCCGGGGCGGACGATGTGGTCATCCTGAGTTACCAGGCCTGGCAGCAGCGGTTTGACGAAGACCGGAACGTGATCGGCGCGACCCTGTGGATCGACAGGGTACCTGCCACCGTAGTGGGCGTGATGCCAGCCGGGTTCGACTACATGTACAACCGTCGCGGCTACAACCAGTTCTGGATCCCGGCCCGGCTCACCGAGGCCGAGGACATGAGGCTCGTGGTCTCGGTCGCCCGGCTGGCGCCCGGCGTCACCCTCGAGCAGGCGCAGCTGGCGATGGATGTGATCGCGCGGCGCGACCAAGCCGAGTCGGTCGATGCGGGTTTGCCGTCGTGGAGGCCGGAGAGCTCGAGCCAGCCCTGGGGGGTGAACGTCCTACCGCTGTCGCGGTCGCTGTCGCGGTCGCTGTCCAGCGACATTAGGCCGAGCCTCATGGTCTTGTGGAGCGCGTCCGTTGTGGTGTTGCTCGTGGCCTGGGCGAATGCCGCGGGCCTGCTGGTGGCCCGCGGCGTATCGCGGCGGAAAGACTTCGCGCTGCGCATGGCGCTCGGCGCCAGCCGTTGGCGGGTTGCGCGCCTCTTCCTCGCCGAGGGTGTGCTGCTGACCCTGGCCGGCGGGGCGCTGGGCTCGCTGATGGCGATATGGGGCGTTCGGGTCATCCGGCTTATGAATCCAGACAACAACAGCCTGATTGGCGGCGATCCCATCACCTTTCCGCGGCTCGACGAAGCGAGCGTCGATCTGCGAGTGCTCGGCTACACGCTGCTGGTTTCGGTGCTGACGGCGCTGCTGCTCAGCATCGCGCCGGCCATCAGGGGCTCGAAGCTCGAACTCGATGATTCGTTGAAGGAATCAACTCGCAGCGCGCCGGCCGGCTCGCGCCGGCTCCGCCTGCGAGGTGGGTTGGTCGTTGCCCAGGTAGCCCTGACGCTGGTGCTATTGAGCGGCGCCGGGTTACTAGTCAACACCATGCTCAGTCTCTGGGAGGTCGACCCGGGGTTCAGCGCAGCGGGCCTGCTGACGTTCAAAACCCAGCTGGAGGCCGACCGCTACTGGGAGGAACCGTCGACTCCCGGCGAGGCTCCTACGGCGCTCAGCCCTCGCCTCGACGCCTTCTTCGAACAGGTGCTGGACCGGCTCGTTTCTCTTCCGGGTGTAGATGCGGCGGCCGCCATCAACATCCTTCCTTTGAGTCACCAGCAGGCCCGCAGCCGCTTCGTAATCACAGGCCGCCCGATCCCCGCCGGAGACGAACCCTGGCATGGACGTATCGGCTATGCGGCCGTGATGGGCGGCTACTTCGACGTGATGGGCATTCCGCTGCTGCGGGGCCGCGCGGTCACCGAGGGCGATACCGCCGCGGCTCCGTGGGTGGTCGTGATCAACCAGAGCATGGCGGAGCGGTTCTGGCCCGACGAGGACCCAATCGGCAGGCAGATGACGATCGTGGGGCACACCTCGGGCGCACCGATCCCGGGGGAACGGCCACGCGAGGTTATCGGCGTGGTTGGCGATGTCCATCGTTGGAGCCTCCAGAAGAACCCCGAGCCGATGATGTATGTGCCTGCGGTGCAGCAACCACTCGAGGCACTGGAGTCCGGGAGGCTCTCACGCAGACTGCAAATGTCTTATGTGCTCAGGACCGCGGGCGAGCCCATGCGCTGGGCGCGCCAGGTGCAGAGCGTGGTGGCGCAGATCGATCCCGACCAGCCTGTTCACGCTGTGGCTCCGATGCAGGAGCTGTTCACCATCTGGACAGACGGAGCGCGCTTCTACACGATGCTGATCGTCGCCTTCGCGGCGGCCACTCTGGCCCTTTCCCTGATCGGCATCTACGGGATGCTGGTCTATTCGGTCACCCGGCGCACGAACGAGATCGGTATCCGCATGGCTCTGGGTGCGCGCCGTGCCGGCGTGATGAAGCTTGTCGTCAGGGAAGGTCTCGCTCTCGCCGCTTCCGGTGTGGCGATCGGGCTCGTCGGCGCTTACTGGCTGACAGGTCTGATATCGGCGTTGCAGTTCGATTCCTACGACGACGAAACCATCCTGTACGGCATTAGCCCGACGGACCCCGCCAACTTCGCCGCCGTTGCGGCACTCATGCTCGCCGTGGCGCTGCTGGCCTGTTACCGACCCGTCCGCCATGCCACGCGAGTCGATCCCATGACGGCGCTGCGCTCGGAATAGCCGGTGGCGCGCTCAACCGAGCTCTTTCCGCGCGGGTTTGTTGAGTAAGAGATCAGATGGAGATCCACAAGCGTCCAGTCGAGGAACCATTGTCAAAAGAGATCCAGCCGATTGGAGGATGCTCGGCATGACGCTGAGCACTTCAACACGTGCCACCCTGCTGCCGTTTCTGGTGGTTTCGCTTGCCCTCGCCAGCCACACGGGCGCCGCCACCGCACAGGGGAAAGGGCAGGGAAACAAGCAAAGCCGCCGGAGCCTTCACACAGCTCCGACGGTGACGCGAAGCGGTGACGTGGCGGTGATCGAGGATGACGGCACCCTCCTCATCCCACCCAACCTCGTCGATCTCGCCGGGCACGGCATCGACTTCAAGCGCCGCAAGGACGGCCTCCGAGCGACCATACGAAACTCCGTCTCTCTCAAAGAGGATCTGGGCTCCAAGCTCGACATGGCGCTTAGTACAAGCGTCTTCGTGGAGTTCCCGACGCGCTTCCAGTTCCCCTTCTTCGGCAGCAAGTACGACGGTGTGTACGTCAACTCGGACGGCAACCTGACCTTCACCCAGCCCGACACAGTCTCCCTGGACACCAACAGCGTGGCTCGGGTGCTCACCGGCCCGCCGCGAATCGCAGCGCTGTTCTACAAGCTCGATCCGAGCAAGGCGGAAGGCACCGCCGGCATCTACTCGAAGCGCACCGCCAAGAGCCTCCAGATCACCTGGTTGAGGGTCCCGCAGTGGGCAAGGATGCGGGGGCGGCAACGCGAAAACACCTTCCAAGTCACGTTGTTCAAGAGCGGTCGAATCCTCATCGCCTACGGGGAGCTGGGCCTGCTGCCTCCTGCCGGCGGAAGGGAACCCCGCTCGGGACACAGATCTGCGGTGGTCGGTGTCGCGCCCGGCGGCGGAGGCGAGCTGGAGTTGCTCGACTACACGGCGGACCTGCCAGTCGCTACGACTAACAGGGCGCTCCTGGAGCGCTTCAACCGAAGCCCCGTACTGGACGATCAGGCGGTCGCCCAGGCCTTTTACAGCCGCTTTGCGGATGTCTACGACCAGCTGATCGTCTGGCTGGATTTCCCCTTCGTCGGAGGCGGTCAGATTGAGGTGGGCGCTCTTTTGGTGGCCCCGTTCTACTTCCCAGGCTACGCGCTCATGCCCAGCAATCCGGTGCAAGGCATCGGTCGCGACCTCTACGACCTCTCGGCAGCCTACGGTAGCGATGGCAATCTGAGGGGTTACGCACAGATGGGGGAGCTGGCCTTTTACTCGCTTGATCCAACGGAAGACGTCTGTGTGCCCCAAGGGGTTGATCCCACCGATCTAGGGTCAGAAAACGTTGATGCCTGCACCGGCAAGAACACCTGGGGTGCGGTGGCACACGCAGTAGGCCATCGCTGGCTGAGCTACGTGCGCTTCCGGGATGCGGAGGGCAATGCTAGCGACCAACTCAGGGAATTCGATGTATTGGAATGGGGCCTCGGACCCACGCCAATGAGCCTGGAGACTCACTGGAGCAGCTTGGTGGGCGGCTTGTCATCGGTAGTTGCCTCCCGCCGGGCAATTCTCGATTCGGACGCCTCGATCATGGGTGGCTACGATCTGAGGTGCGACCGAGGAATCCCCTGCGTAGCGATCGACGCCAACGAAGGCTACAGCCGTCTGGATCGATACCTCATGGGTTTGATCCCGGCCCAACAAGTGGGCGACATTTCCCTGGTCACCGACGTCACGGACATGGTTGGGTTTGATAGTGCCCCCGACGGGCTCGGATCCTTCAACGGCACCACGCTGGACCTTAGCGTCGACGACATCATCGCCATTGAGGGCGAGCGGGTGCCGAGCAGCAAGGACGCCCCAAAGCGCTTCAAGATGGCCTTCATCGTCGTGGGCCTTGAGGGAGAGCCGCCCTCGAAGGCATCCATCGACAAGGTCAACGCGATTCGCAAGCGCTGGGGTCCCTATTTCCGCAAGGCCAGCGTAAACGGGACGGTCAAGACGAAACTAGTCGAGAGAAACTAGACCCTACCGGGGCGGGAGATAGCCGCTGTCGATCCGCACTGTTGTACTCGAGTGGCTCCTGCTGGTTCTGATCGCCGCCACGCCCGCGCTTGTGCTGGGACAAGCGTCGGCGCAAGAGCCGCAGATCCGCATCGTCACTCCGAGGACCGCTGACGACCCTGAGTCGGTGGGCCGCATCCAGGTGCTGGTCCGTGCCGGCGACGGCCCGGTTGTATCGGTTACGGCGTTTGTCGACGGGATACCGCTGGAACCACTCGCGGGGCCGCCGTACCGGTGGGATATGCCTCCGCGGGCCGGTGACTCTACGATTAGCGTGCGGGTCACAGCTCGCGACGAGCACGGCCATCAAGCATCTGAAGAAGTGCTGGTTGGAGGAGCCAACGAAGTCCCGTTGTTCCACTCCGATAGCCAGGCCGTCACACTGAACATCGGTGTTTTCGACAGCTGGAAGCGACGGATTCTCGACTTGCAGCGGCACGAGGTCATCGTTCGCGACAACGGCCGCCCCCAGGAGATTCTGGGGTTCGGGCGCGAGAACATTCCGCTCCGGGCTCTGGTGCTCCTCGATCACAGTGGCAGCATGGATGGCCGTATGGAGATGGCGCGTCAGGCGCTCGATCAGCTCCTGAGTAGGCTCGATGCCCGGGACCAGTTGAAGCTGGTGGCATTCAACGACCGCATCAACCAGATGGTCGATTTCACCCAAGACCGTGATGCGATCCGCGTCAGCGCAGCCTCTCTGGAGGCTGGTGGCGGCACGGCGCTTTACGACGCGATTCTGTTCGCGCTGCAGAGCTTCGAGACCGACACCTCATCGCCGACCCGGCCGGCCATGGTGATTCTCTCGGACGGTTGGGATCAAGACAGTGTCAACCCAATGAGCCGCGTCATCGATCGGGTTCGAGAAGTGGGCGCTACGATCTTCGCAGTGGGGCACGGTGAGGCGCTCGAGAGCGACAAGCTGCGTGCCACACTGCGCGAGATTGCCCGTTCTACGGGGGTGAGGCGTTCTTCGTGCCCCGCGCCGACCACCTTTCCCCGATCTTCGCGCAGATAGCCAGGCGCATGCGGGCCATGTACTTCGTTTCCTTCATATCCGACACTCGGTCGTCGGGGTGGCACGAGCTGACGGTCGAAGTGCCGGAGCGTCGTCGTTTGACGCTCCTTCACAAGCTGGGCTACGTCGCCGTGGGCGACGACGGGGGACGGTGAAGTTGGGGAGCCGGCAGTTGTGGGTCCACGCCCTTGCTGCGCTGCTGGTCAGCGGGTTCCCGGCACTGGACCTTTACGGTTCGGTTGCTCCCCAGGAGACGGTTGCCGCGCAGGAGGGCGTCGTTGTTCCTGGCGGTAAAGAATTCGCCCGCTCGTATCTCGGCATGGTGGAGGGGCGTAGCAAGGACTTTCTTCACGAGCTTGCCGAGTACCTCCAGGAACCCGGCATGCGCACGCGTGCCTTGCGTCTGGACAAGGCGATCGACGAGCTCCTTGATTACGAGAAGCTGCAGCAACAGCTCCGTGGCAAGCACGGTGCGGAGCCGCCGAGCTTCGCGCACCCGGATGCTTCTGCCTATGCCAAGGCTCGCGACCTGGTTGGTTGGTTCGGTGTTCGGCCCGTCGAACTTGACGGCCCTCTGAGCCTGGAGCTGCGTGGCGGCGACTCACAGAAGCTCAGGCGCGAGGTATTTGCTCACCTCGGCTACGACATCCCCGAGCTGATCGCGCTCTGGGCGAGCGGTGAGCCCATCCACATGCCCGTGCCGAAAGAGACGGCTGCCGTGATGTTCGGTGGCGGCGCCTGGAAGCAGGAGGTCTTCGACAAGCAGTTCACGCCCACAGAATTGTTCCGCGAGTTCCTGCGCGACAACGAAGCGCGCTGGGTGATGCTCGGCTACGTACGACTCGACCCCGACACTCGCGATCTGTTGCGGGCGACGATGGGGCTGCGTGAGCCGTATCGGGACCGCCGCTTGAGCAGCGTGTTCGCCGAGCTGGCCCACTACCTCCGAAGTCATGACGGCGCGCTCGTGCTGCCGGGCGAATCGCGCCTCGCCTGGACGAAGATACTGGGCTCCTGGAACTCGCCCTCGGATCTCGTGCGACGGCTCGTGGATCGCGACGACGGACGCGCACTCCACCTGTGGCGGGCGCTTTCCCTGGTGCCACCACGCCGGGCCCGCTTCCTGCTGACACACGGTGCCACCGACCGGGAGAGCATCGAGCGGTGGGCGAGCGATCTCTACGGCAGCATCCGCATCCCCGGTCGCCAGCAGGCGCTGCGCTGGCGGGGTGACCTGGCCGACCTGTTCCTGCAGCTGCGCCTCCGTCCCGACGGCGAAGGCATCAGCTGGCTCGGCGGCGGCAAGGCATGGATCGCGGCACTCCGGAGCGACCGCGTGGTGAGTGACCGCGCCGCCCTGGACAAGGAGCTGCGCGACGAGCGGGTTCGAGAGGCGGCGGATCACGGTGCTGCCGTCGATGCCGAGATCTTGCGACGACTCGTCCAGGGGTTCGAGGGCTCCGAGCTTCAGCAAGGTACCCACGCGATCGAGCGGTTTGTCGCCATTCAGGCGGCCTTTCGGTACCAGCCTGCGGCCGCCACGCCCAGGACGGTCACCCTGTTGTATCGAAACTACGATCGCTTGGCGCAAGCCTACGGGTTTCTTGTCGGCCCCACTCCCATCCATGCCGATAGCGTCGAACGCCTGATCTACTTTCTGGGGCGTGCGGCAAGCCCGCACGACGATAAGCAACGGGAAGCCGCGGCAAGGCAGGCGCAGGCGACGCTGCTCATCCTCAAACGACTCCTGGATAACGGCCGGGTGCCCGCGGAGCAACGCCACGAGGTGCTCGGGCAGCTTTTGGATCTGCCGCTCGATCAAGAAGCCGGAGGCTTCGGCCGCGGCCTCGCCGACTGGTGGCGGCAGACACTCCTCCCTGCCATCGGCCACCAGGGCAACTTCGCCGACGCCGAGAGCCTCAGCCAGAGTCTGGTCGCAGCCCTGGCGGACCGGGCACCGGCAGCTGAAGTGACGGTCGACGGCATCCAACTCCGCTTCTCCACCGGCGACATGTGGGTCTCACGCATTCATGACAGCCTCCAGATGCAGCGGTTGGCACCGTTCGGCCACGTACTCGAGCTCGATGCGATAGCCGCCGAATACGGGGACAAGTCGAGCGCCGAGCTGGGGCAGCTGGGCAACGAGATCGAGGCACGGGTACGTCCCGTCTGGAACGCGCTGCGGGATTCCGTCGCCACGGCGATCTATGAGGGCGACGGCGATGACGAGGTCCCTCTGCCGCTCAAGCGCCAGGATCTCCCGGACCAGGTGGGGCGCCTACTGCGCGATGCCGGCAGGAACGAGAACCGTCCCGAGGACTTCGCGGACGTCCGCAAGCACCTCACGAGCTGGTTCACCGACTCCCTGGTGGCGGTTGCCTACGCGATTCATATCAACGATCCGAGGGGGCTCTACTTTGACGATCGCCAGCCCGCCTGGCTGCATCGACTCGGTCCTCTCCAGGAGTCGCCTAGAGACACCGGGCCGTGGCTGCACACGCGGGAGGTGCGCGACCAAGCATCAGGTCTGCAGCTGCAGAACAGCTTGCTGGGCGTACCCGGTCACCTTGGCCACTGGGCGCTGCGCATGCAGACACTGCAAAGCGGGGTCAGCTTCGCGGCGGGGTCGGCGGCGGAGTCATGGAGTGAAGCGGTGTTCGCCGTCCATCCCGCCGCGCTGAGTGCTCCGTCGCTGCAGGCTCTGACGGCACGGCTAGATCGCGCCGCCGATGTCGCCATCAAGGTGTGACCTCAGGATTTCGACCGACCCGTTGTCGTTAACTTTGACATTCACTGTTCCCGTCGTCATTCTTCGACCTTCAAAACGCGAGGCAGTCTGTCGGGTCGGGGCAGACGCATCCGGTCACCACCCGGCGCGACAACCGGTTGCTGGCAAGACCAGACGCGCGCGGCGTCTCTTACGACAACCACGCGCAGTCCCAGGGGAGGAGAAGACAGATGGCCACATATGAATTCGACCGCCGGGCTTTTTTTGCCGGCTCGGCAGCCTCAGCGGCGTGGGCGCTTTCCGGTCGGGAGGCAGCGGCCAGCGGTGGCATCAATACCCAGGCCGTGCAGGAGGCAATAGCCGCCACCCTGGACGGGCACCCTGGTCCACCCTTCTCCAGAGCCGAGTACGCGGACCGGTTGCGTCGCGTTCGAGAGCGCATGGCGCACGACAACATCGACATGCTGTTGGTCACCATGCCCGAGGGCATGTGTTACCTGCACGGTCTGCAGTTGAACTGGTATCAGCAGAACGATGGCAGGTCGCGGATGCTGAATCTGACCGCCGTGCATGTCGATCACGACAAGCTGATCCACTTCGACAGCCACGCGGAGATCTTGGCAACCACATCGGTCGCCGAGGATATCCGCCGACCGGGCGGCGGCGCACAACGCTACGAGTCCGTGGCTAGGGAGCTGAAGGCAGAGGGCTGGCTCGAGGGGACCGTCGGGATCGAGTACTGGAGCTATCGTCCCAACCCGGGAAACTGCAAGCGCCTGGAGGCGGTGTACGAGGCCCACGGTTGCACACTGGTCGACGGCTCCGACGTCTTGTCTGATGTGCGGGTGCAGAAATCGCCGGCGGAGATCGCCGTGATGGAGGAGGCTGGACATATCTGTGACCTCGGGCTGCAAGCGATCACCGACAACCTACGCCCGGGCGTCACCGAGTTGCAGCTCTACGGGGCGATGATGCAGGCAATGGCAGATGCCGGTGGCGAGACCGCAGGCCTGTTGCAAGGCGTGAAGGCAGGCGGTTGCAAGTTTCTCCACGGCATCTCATCGACACGAGTGATCAAGCAGGGCGATCACGTTGTCGCCGATATCTGCGGGGTCAAACACCGTTACCACACCAACACCTGCCGTGGCTGGTATGTCGGGGATCCGCCGGCAGCGCTGGTGGACATCTACAAGAAGAACGGCCACGCGTCGCAGGTGCTCCTGGATACTGCCAAGGCGGGCACTCCGGTCGCAGATCTCACCAGGGCTCTACGTCGTTACTACAAGGAAGTCGGGGTGTGGGAGATGAAACAGAAGGGCGTGTTGCCCGGCTGGACCGGCGGCTACGAGCTCGGCCTCAGCTTTCCACCCAGTTGGGTCGGTTGGCATGGCTTCGCGGTCACCGACACGGACGTTCAGTCCACGTCTAGTCGCAGGCCCTACACCGCGTTCCAGGAGCGCCAGATCAGCAACTACGAGAGCTTTGCGACCGGCAGCACGGCGCTAATCGACACCTTTGTCTTCGAGGCCAACAGTGCGCGAGCGCTGACGGACGTTCCGGCGGAGTTGATCGTCGTCGGCTGATACAAGCCGTGGATCGTGAGATCCGGGACCATACCCGCCGGGATGTGTATCATCGGGTCGGTGCGTCGGAGGTCGAGCCGCGGAGCTGGCCTCACCCTTGCCAGTCGTCCGTTCGCGCGTACAATCTGCGCGCGAGCCGCTGTCGCGACCGACGCCAGCCGGTATCGCTACCAACGCGACTCAACGCGAACGATCGGAGGTGGATCATGCGGGTTCCCGAAGCGCTCCGTTCTTTGCCCATCGTCCTGACGGCCCTGGCCGTGGGGGCATGCGGGGGCGACGCCCAGCCGGAAGCTGGCACCGACTCGACTCCCTCTGTCGATCCTGCCGAGGTCACCGACCCAGTGCTGGGCGGCAACCTACCGAACCCAACTTCGGAGGTGATCAAGGGCTGGGGACCCCTGCCCGATGGGCGGTCGTGGGGGTCTACCGCGGGGGTGGATATCGATCCTATCGACGGGCACGTCTGGGCCTACGATCGGTGCGGCGCGTACGCGCTGGCCGGAGGCTGCGACGTCTCCGACGTCGACCCCATCCTCAAGTTCGATCGCCATACGGGTGAGGTCCTGGCCAGCTTCGGTGCGGGACTGTTCGTGCTACCTCACGGGATTCACGTGGATCGGGAGGGCAACGTCTGGGTTACGGATTCGATGGGGAACGAGGCCGGGACCAAGGGACATCAGGTGATCAAGTTCAGCCCCGAGGGCGAGGTCCTCCTGACCCTGGGTCGGCCGGGCGTCAAGGGCAGCGAGCCCGGCCTGCTGAGCGAGCCATGCGACGTGATCACCGCCCCGAACGGAGACATTTTCGTTTCGGATGGGCACAGCGGCCAGAACGCCAACCCTCCCGAGGGGACGACGGGCCGCATCATCAAGTTCAACGAGGACGGCGAGTACATCACCGAGTGGGGACGCATGGGCTCGGGTGCGGGTGAGTTCCGTACCCCCCACGCCCTTGCCTTCGATTCGCAAGGCCGGCTCTTCGTCGCGGACCGCGGCAACCACCGCATCCAGATCTACGATCAGGACGGCAACTACATCGATTCGTACGATCAGTTCGGTCGCGTCAGCGGCCTGTTCATCGACGACGACGACACCCTGTACGCCATCGACTCCGAGTCCAGCCCGAACAGCCACGCTGACTGGTCCACCGGTATCCGGATCGGGCACGCCTCTCGTGACGAGGTGACGGCGTTCGTGCCTCCCCACGAGTCCGAGGACCCACAGGGCGAGGCTGGCGAGGGCGTGGCCCTGGACGCGGACGGCAACATCTACGCAGCTGAAGGGCCCAACTCGCGTGACGCGGCCGAGGGGGGCCTGACGAAGTACATCCGACGCTAATGGCCACGGGCCGACCTGTCGTTACAGAGATCCGTTACAGCGCAAGGGGGCGATAGCCTCTCCCGTGGATACCGGCGTGCCCCGCATGCCACCCCGGATCATGTTCGTCACGATCGATGCACGATGACCATCTTGAGCTCGGTCATCTCCTGCACCGCGTAGCGTGGCCCTTCCTTGCCCAACCCGCTGTCCTTGAGGCCGCCGTACGGCATGTGGTCGGCGCGGAACTGGGTGCCGCCGTTGATATTGAGGTTGCCCGCGTCGACCTCGAGGGCGAATCGAAGGGCGTTGTCGAGGTTCTCGGTGAAGATCGCCGCCGACAGCCCGAAGCGGGTGTCGTTGGCCAGCGCGATCGCCTCGTCGATATTGGCTGCGGGAGTGACGCCCACCGCGGGGCCGAACAACTCCTCGCGTGAGAAGCGCATGTCTGGAGTCACGTCGGCCAGAATCGACGGCTGCACGACAGCGCCATCCCGGCTGCCGCCGGCGACGAGTCGGGCACCAGCGTCCACCGCCTCGCCGATCCAACTTTCGACCCGTACCGCATCCGACTCGCGCACCATGGGCCCGACGTTGACAGATTCTTGCGACGGGTCGCCGGTTGTCAGCGCCTCTACTTTGGGTACCAAGGCGTCGAGATAGTCGCCGTAGATCGACTGGTCGACGATCACACGCTGGGTCGAGATGCACACCTGGCCGGCGTTGGAGTAGCCGCTCGTCACGGTGGCCGCCACCACCTTGTCGAGGTCGGCATCTGGCAGCGCGATGAGCGGTGAGTTGGAGCCCAGCTCCATGGTCACCTTCTTCAAGCCCGCCGTGCAGATTATGTGCTCGCCTACCTCCTGGCTACCGGTGAAGGTCACCTTGCGCACCGCCGGGTGCGACACTAGCGCGTCGCCGATAGTGCCGCCGGAGCCGGTGAGGCACTGGATCGTCTCGGGCGGCAGACCTGCCTCGAGCAGCACCTCGGTCAGCTTCAGGGCCGACAGCGGCGTGTCGCTGGCCGGCTTCATCACCACGGCGTTGCCGGCCGCCAGCGCCGGGCCGACCTTGTGGGCCACCAGGTTGAGCGGGAAGTTGAACGGTGAGATCGCCACCACCACGCCCACCGGCACCCGGATCGTGAAGCCGAACTTCATCTCGTTGCCGGGGGCCGCGTCGAGCGGAATGGTCTCGCCACCGAGGCGCTTGGCCTCCTCGGCAGACAATGTCAGGGTCTGGACGCAGCGATCGGTTTCGAGCAGTCCCTCGGGGAGGATCTTGCCCTCCTCGCGGGTGATGGTGCCGCCGAAGTCCTGGCGCCGTGCTCGCACCAGCTCCGCAGCCCGCATCAGAATCTCATAGCGCGCATAGGCGCTCAGCGCGCGCATGGCGCGCGCGCCGCGTTCGGCGCTTTCCATCGCCTTGTGGACGTCGCCGAGCGTGGCCGCGGGAACTGTGTCGAACGCCTCGCCGCTGTACGGGTTGACGACATCCATCGAGGCGTCGCCGCTGATCCATTCGCCGCTGACGTACATCTTCATGATCGGTCCTCTCGCTCGCTCGGTTTGGTCGCAGATCGCGGCGGAAGCATACGATGCGACCCGCCTCGGCAAAGCCCACGGCTCGCTGCAACGGACGTGCTCAGTGTCGTCTGACCGCACCGCCCTGGGCGCGCCTCGGGAACCAGCTCGCCGCCGTCGACGACGAGCGTCCCGTTCACCATGACGTAGGTGACACCATTGGATGGGATGGTGGGGTCGGTGTAGGTCGCACGATCGATCACCGTGGCGGCATCGAAGACGGTGATGTCGGCATCGGCGCCGGCCCGCAAGCGTCCCTTGTCGGCCATCGCCGGCACGTAGCTCTCCAGCCGCTGGGCGGGCTCGATGGTCATCTTGCGCAGCGCCTCCATCAGCGTAAGCGCCTCCTCCTCGCGAACGTACTTGCCGAGAACGCGGGAGTAGGTTCCGGAGGTACGAGGGTGCCCCATTCCGGCGACGATGTAGCCGTCGCTGGCGATCATGGTGAGAGGGCTTCGGATGGCGATACGGGTCATCTCCGGCGTGCGGCTGTGGATGATGACCTCGCCGCCCTCTTGTCTGAAGCGCTCGAAGCTGTCGCGCGCCAGACGCTCACCGGTCCGCACCCACTGATAGGTTGCGAACTCGTCGTCATCCCACGATTCCCAGTCGTCGAAGAGGGCGGACTCGATCTCGGTCATGCCCGCCTCGTAGGGATACATCTCGGTGGTGACGTCCTGTCCGGTGGCGCGGGCCTCCTCGATCATGACGAGGAACTCGGCGATGGAGGCGCCACCGCTGGAGTTGGCATGCACCACGTGGAGCGCGGCTCCGGTTCGAGAAGCGGCCTCGATCGCCGCTCGCAGACCGTTGAGTCCGGCACCTACATGGATATGTGAGGAGGCACCGCGCGCGGCAGCGACCCGGAGCATGACTTCGAACTCGGCCACGCTGGCCGCTGGCGTATACGCCATACCGAAGCCGACTGCGGCCGCTCCCTCCACCAAGCCCTGCTCGATGCGGCTTGCCATCTCGGCGATCTGCTCGTCGGTCGCCGACTCCTGGCCTCCCGGTCCGCTGGGCAGGAAATTCCCTTCGTCGCCCATCACCGCCATGCGCACCCGGATGTGCCCGATGCTCACGCCGTAGTTGACGATCTGAGCTCCCTCACGTTCGGCGTACCAGCCGGGAACATCCTCGGTTCCCACCTCGAGCTCCAGCGCGGTGGTGACACCGTCGCGCACCATCAGACGAAAGGCCTCGTCGGACTGCCCGTGGACGTGCAGGTCGATGAACCCGGGGGAGACGACGAGCCCGGAGACATCGATGAACCGCTCTGCGTCGAGTCCGCCTTCGCTGATTGCCTCGATACGGTCGCCTCGAATGCCGACGTTCCGTACCGCGTCCAGGCCCGACTCCGGGTCCATTACTCGACCACCCAGCAACACAAGGTCGTAGCGCTCGGCGGGGGCGTCGGAGGGGGCGCAGCCGAACAGAGCGAGCGCCAGCAGCCCCGCCATCCGACCGGCCGCCGACCCAGTCATCGCCGTCCTCCTCAGCCGCCAATAGGCGTGCAGAGCTCAAGCAGAACGCCGGAGGGGCAGCGAACGTAGGAGACGACCTGCCCCCACGGCTTTTGCTGGGGTGGCTTAAAGGCCAACACGGTAGAGCCGGTGTCCAACTCGCCATAATCGCCGGACTCATGGAGAAAACGGCGAGTCAGGCCGAAGGCGCCCTCGTAGAACCGCAGGGCCGCTTCCACGTCGTCAACGTAGGCGATGGCGTATCCGAACTTGACCATGTTCAGTCGTCTAGGTCGAATGCCAGCAACACGTTGCCCGGCGCGCCGCCGAGGATCGCGTACCCGGAGCCCACGTACAGCATGCCGTCGACGATCGACGGGCCGGCGCCGCCAAAGCCACCCCCGAAGCCCTCGATCCCGTTTATGGTCTCGTAGTCATGCAGCGTCTTGAACTCCCAGAGGATGCTGCCGTCTTCGGACGAGAACGAGCGCATGATGCCGTCGCGCGAGCCCGTGAAGACGGCGCCCTCGATAGCGCTCGCCGCGGCCCAGTTACCCGAGTGGCACGTTTGGGTCGACTCCGGATCCTCACAGTCGGTGCGCTGCGGAATCGGCGTGTGCCAGACGCGGGAGCCGTCTTCGACGCGAAGCGCGGCGATGCTGCCGCTGCCGTCCGCGAAGGGCAGCGGCTTGAAGTAGTACTCGCCGTTGAAGGCTCCACCGAACCCGGCGTTCGAAGCGGCCATCGTGTCGCCCGCCTGTGCAACCCACAAGATGGCGCCGTCGTTGTCGGGATCGAGTGCGGTGACCCGACCGCTCTCCTGCCCCTGGATCAGGATCCGCCGGCCGTCGGCGAGCGTGTGCAGCACGGGTGACCCTGACGGATCGTCGTCGGGACCGTTGACAAAGCCAGGGCAATTGACGCGTATCTCTTCTGCCGTCATCCCGCAGCCACCACCGTGCCGGTCGTAGACGACCCGCAGCAGCTGTGTCCACCAAAGCCGCTCGCCGGTGTCCATATCGAAAGCGAAGACGGCGTTGCAGGCGCCGTCGTCGTAGCGGTACTCGTCCTCGAAGAACTCGGTGATGTAACAGTTGCCCGCCGTCGCATAGAGCTTGCGGTTTTCGAGATCGAGGGTCGGGGCGTTCCACACCGCCGCGCCGGCCGGTCCCCAGAGCTGCGTGCCGGCGGCGTTCGTGCCAAGCGGCTTCGCAGGTTCGGGGAACGTGTAGGTCGCCCAGATTTTCTCGCCCGTGTTTACGTCAACGGCGACGACGCTGCCCTGGAACTTGCAGCATCCGTACTCGAGCGCCATGCCGGGCATCTCCTCCCAGGAGGCCACTCCGACATACAGATGGCCGCCAGGCGACGGATCGAGTGTCGGCGGACCGGTCATCTTCGAGGCGGGATGGTCGTCGGGCCGCATCGTCCACAGCTTCTCGCCGGTCTCGGCGTCGACCGCGCTGACGTAGCCCATGTAATCGCCGAACATTGCCGCGTAGCGCACGCCCGGGACTTCGGTCACCTCGCCGATGCTGATCGCGGTGCGCACCTGACCCGGTGCCTCGAACGACCAGTGCACACAGCCCGTCTTGGCATCGAGCGCATAGACGAAATTGTTGTCGCTACCGATGAACAGTGCTCCGCCCACGATGGTCGGCTGCGCCCATGCAGCCGACGCGGCGCCGGGGAACGCGAACGCCCATTTGAGCTTCAGGTTCGAGGCCTGGGCGCCGGTGAAGCCGGCGGCCGCCTGCGGCTGGAACCGGTACGACCGCGTCGGGTCCGGAGTCCAACCGTTCCACGCCGGCTTCGAAAAGGGGTCGTCGAGACGCAGCGGGCTGGCACATGGGTTACTCATGGCGTCCGCCGTCCGATCGGCGATGTCGCCGAATGGCTTGCCGCTCGCCAGCTCCGCCATCGCGCGTAGCTGCTCCTCGTTGAATTCCGGCACGAACTCTGCCATCGGCCCGCTGGTGAGCGCCTGCAGGATGCGCTCCGGATCCATGCGTCGCAGCGCCTCACGGCTCGGGGCGCGCATGTCGGGGTCGTTGCTTTCGTGACAGTTGATACAGAACCACTCGAAATACGGGACCATGCCGGCCATGGATGCGTCGCCTGGCCGTCGGAATTCCTCCTGCGGCTGAGGTGCGGCGGTCGAACGGACGGCTGGCTGCGCGTCGGCGGCTGAGGGGACCGTGTACAGCGCCAGTGCGGTGGCAAAGGCGAACGCAACGACGGCGCTCAATGACATCAAGGTTCGACTGAACATAACTGTTCCCTCCGTCGGACAGCTCCGGGTACCGTCGGGGCGGATCTTAGGGATGGTTCCGCAGTGAGACAAGTGGGGCGATAACTTTGCGGCTGGGCGGTCAGGCGAGCCTGCTCGGAACGCCTACTTTTCCTGCCGCCTACTCACTCCAGGCCGAACGCCAACAGGACGTTGCCCGGTGCGCCGCTGAGGATCGCGTAGCCGGAGCCCACGTACAGCATGCCGTCGACGATCGATGGGGCAGCGCCGCCGAAGCCTCCACCGAAGCCCTCGACGCCGTTAATGGTCTCGAAGTCCCGCCGCGTATCGAACTCCCACAAGATCCCTCCGTCTTCGGTCGAGAACGAGCGCAGCACTCCATCGCGTGAGCCGGTGAAGACAGCGCCGGGGGTGGCGCTCGCCGCCGCCCAGTTGCCAGAATGGCACGTCTCGGTCGAATCAGGATCCTCACAGTCGCTGCGTTTGGGGATCGACGTGTGCCAGACACGAGATCCGTCAGCTGCCCGCAGCGCCGCGATACTGCCGCTGCCGTCTTCGAACGGTAGCGGCTTGAAATAATACTCGCCGTCGAAGGCGCCACCGAAGCCGCCATTCGGTGCCCCCAGCTCGTCGCCGGCCTGCGCCACCCACAAGATGGCGCCCTCGTTGTCCGGATCGAGGGCGGTCACTCGCCCGCTCTCCTGCCCCTGAATCAGAATGCGGCGGCCATCCTCGAGCGTGTGCAGCACGGGCGATCCCGAGGGGTCGTCGTCGCGGCCGTCGACATAGCCGGGGCAGTTGATGCGCTGCTGCTCCGGGGTCATTCCACAGCCGCCGCCATGCGGATCATGGGCTTGCAGCTGTGTCCACCAGAGGCGCTCACCACTGTCCATGTCGAACGCGAAGACGGCGTCGCAGGCACCATCGTCGAAGCCGAAGCGTTCCTCGAAAAACTCGGTGATGTAGCAGTTGCCGGCGGTCGCATAGAGCTTGCGGTTGTCCAGATCGAGCGTC
Organism: Acidobacteriota bacterium; assembly: GCA_963666055.2. Classification (GTDB taxonomy): domain Bacteria; phylum Acidobacteriota; class UBA890; order UBA890; family WLXD01; genus DASCOT01. Next base: position 22,575 of record CAXWPH010000005.1, read on the forward strand.
GGCGCGTTCCACACCGCGGCCCCTGCCGGCCCCCAGAGTTGTGTGCCGGCGGCGTTCTTGCGAAGCGGTTTCGGACGCTCGTGGAAGGTGTAGGTCGCCCACACTTTCTCGCCCGTATTGACGTCGACCGCGACGACGCTGCCCTGGAACTTGCAGCATCCGTATTCAATTGCCATCCCGGGAATCTCCTCCCAAGAGGCCACACCGACATATAGATGACCGCCAGGCGACGGGTCGAGCGTTGGCGGCCCGGTCATCTTGGCGGCTGGATGGTCGTCCGGACGCATCGTCCATAGCTTCTCGCCGGTCTCGGCGTTGACCGCCGTGACGTAGCCCATGTAGTCGCCGAACATCGCCGCGTAACGCACCCCCGGCAGCTCGGTCACTGCGCCGATGCTCACCGCGGTACGCACCTGCCCGGGCGCCTCGAACGACCAGTGCACGCAGCCTGTCTTGGCATCGAGCGCATAGACGAAATTGTTGTCGCTACCGATAAACAGCGCTCCGCCCACCACGGTCGGCTGTGCCCAGGCAGCCGACGCGGCGCCGGGGAACGCGAACGCCCATTTGAGCCTCAGGTCTGAGACCTGTGCACCGGTGAAACCAGCCGCCTCCTGCGGCTGAAATCGGTACGACCGAGTCGGGTCCGGAGTCCACCCGTTCCACCCTGGCTGGGCAAAGGGGTCGTCGAGCCGTAGCGGGCTGGCACACCGGTTGCTCATGGCGGCCGCGGTCCGATCGGCGACGCCGCCGAACGGCTTGCCGGTCACCAGCTCCGCCATCGCCCGTAGCCTCTCCTCGTCGAATCTCGGCACGAACTCGGCCATCGGCCCGGTGGTGAGCGCCTGGAGAACGCGCTCTGGGTCCATCAGCCTGAGCGTCTCGCGGCTCGGTGCGCGATTGTCCGGATCCGTGCTCTCGTGGCAGGTGGCGCAGGCAAGCTCGAAGAACACCACCATGCCGGCGGTGGAGGCGTCGGGCAGGGGCCGTTGCCGCTGCGCCCATGCCGTCGAAGGCGAGGCGTACAACGCCAGTGCCAAGACACTGCCAGACATCACCACGGCACTTGTCGAGAGCACAACTCGCCTGAACATCTCTGGACCTCCCTCTAGCAGAGTTTCTTCAGCACCCTGCTAGATCAGCCTGGCCAGAACGCCGAGCAGCCTCTCCACGTCGGCCCGATTGTTGAATAGCGCCACCGCGGCGCGCAGTAGCTTACCGTCTTCCTGGAATGTGACCGGGACGCGGTCCGCCCTGAGTGCGTTGAGCAGCTTCTCAGAATCCAGCCCATGGTAGAAGCTGACGATCGGCGACGTATTGCCCGGCGGCGTGAACAAATCGAGGCCGAGCTCGGCGACTCCGGCGCGCAGCTCGCCCGCAAGCGCCACGGTGTGCCGCTCGATGCGATCGAGCCCCACCTCCTCGAGCACGGTCAGCGCTGCGTCCATGGCGGCCATGGCACCATACGACACGTTGGCATATTCGAACTTCTCGGCTGTTGTCTTGAGACGAAAGTGATGATCCGGAAGGATCTCGGCGACCTGACCGTGGCCGTAGCGGTCGGGTGCCATCCACTCGAGGTGCTCCCGGCGAACGTACAGAGGTGCACAGCCGAAGTCGGCGAACAGCCACTTGTAACCGTTGCCGCAGGCGAAATCGGCACCCTCGTCGTGGAGATTCGTCGCGAAGGTCCCGAAGGCCTGAATCGCGTCGGCGTAGAGGTAGGCGCCATTGGCGTGGGCAAGCTCACCGAGCGACGGCAGGTGGTGGCGAAATCCGTTGCGGTTCGAGACCCAGGCGACGCTGATCAATCGCGTGCGGCCGTCGACACGGGCCTCGAAGTCCTCGATGCGCGCCCGTCCGCCATGCGAAGGCACGATGCGCAACTCGACTCCGGCGCGCTTCTCGAGCTCGCGATAGAGGACGAAGCTGGTGGTGAAATGAAGCTCATCGAGCACGACGTTGTCGCCCGCTTTCCAGTCCAGGGCGCCGACCACGACGTTTTCGCCGTCGCTGGTGGCGTAGAGAAACGCGATCTCGTCCTCGTCGGCACCGAACAGCGCGGCGAACTTGGCCCGGGCGCGCTCTTTGGCCGCGCGCCCCCGGCTCGCCGGGTTCCGGTAGAGCATCTTCTCGTCCGCGTACGCCACCATGGCGTCGCGAACGGTTCGCGACAGCGGGCCCAGCGACGCGGTGTTGAGGTAGGCGAGCTCGTCCGTGACCGGGAACTCGGAACGCACCCCGAGCGGATCGTCCTCGGACGGCGAGGCGAGCCCGCGTGTCGTCGGCAGCGCCGCGAATCCGGCGACGGCGGTCGTTCTCAGGAAGTTGCGACGGTTCAAAGTGCTCACGAGGATCTCTCCCGACTGGGTACCTGGCTCGAGTATCTTTCTGCTAGACCTGCTCGCGGCGCACGCGGTCTTGCCAACGGCGCGTCCGTACCACCTCGTCGTTGTCGAACAGCGTGCATTCGATGTCCAGCGTGAACGAATCAGCGTCGCTGCTGAGCTTGCCGTCGGCACGGGCGTCGATGCGGCGGTTACCGTCGGTACCGGTGTACGTGCCCTTGAACTCGACCGAGGCAACTGCCGGGTCATTCTCGTTGACACGACACCAGATGCGATCGGCTCCTTGCTCGTAGTTGCCAAGCTCGAAGTAGGCTGTGTGGTCACCCGTAGCGACGTCCTGGATTCGCCGGTAGACCTGCACGTTATCGCTTTCCGCCGCCGCCGACCTGGGATCGTCCTCCGGCAGCAGGTGTAGCTCCGCCGCCCCGTAGGGTTGCTGTTGAAGAACCGGCAGGTCGACATGCGACGGACGATCGCCGCCGGTGTAGAGGGTCGTCGTCATCAGATGCGGCGAGGGCCAGATCACCGGGAAGTCGGCGTTGGTCACCACCACGCGAATGCGATGGCCGGGCTCGAAGGTGTAGCCGACACACCAGAGCTCGACCTCGATCTCGTAGACTTCGCCCGGGGCGAGGGGCGCGGGATTGCGGTGCGAGGTGCGGTGGGTGCCGTTGAGATAGCCACGCGACACCAGGTACGAGGTGCCGTCGGCGGCGACGTCGTTGAGCCTGACGATCCAGGTGGCAACCGGAGCCGTGCACGACACGAACAGGCGAGCCTTGGTGAACCCCAGAATTTCCAGCGGCTGGCGCAGTGGCTCGGTGTCGAAAGCGAGGCCGTAGGTGTCCTCGGCGCGATGGTCGATACCGTAGTAACCCTCGCCGCGCGTCGGGCCGAACGACTGCCCCCATCCACCCGTTGCCGGGTGATAGCGCAGCGCCAGAGCGGACGCTTCCCCGGACATCTGCGCCAGCTGCCCGCCGCTGCTGAGAGTGGCGTCGGTGGCCAGCGCCGCGCCTGACGCCTCGGCCAAAGGCAGCTGCGGTTCCGGCCGCAGATAGAACCGCTCCGTGGGTTCGAATGCCGTGTCGGGCCATTCGTCAAGGTGTCGCCACTCGCCCGGCACGATGCCCTTGTACCGGAAGCTCTGAGGTTGCCAGCGCGGCATGTAGAACGACGCCCGGGGCTCGCGGTCGATGCCGTTGTCGATTCCCTTGAGCCAGCGGTCGAACCACTTCAGGCGCATGGCGTCCCAGTCCATCAGTGGGCCGGGGCCGCCGTTGTGGTGCCAGGGCCCCAGCACTCCTCGGGTGACGGCGGGGGAGTTCCTCATGATGCGCGGCACGAAGTTCTGGTAGATGTCGAGGTAGCCGCCGCCAAGGAACGTCGGCGTTGTCAGCCGGCCGTAGTCCGGCGCCAGGGAGCCGTGCTCCCAGTACGGGCCGTACCGCTGGTGATGCAGGAAGCCCTGCAGCCATGGGGGGGTGTCCCAGCGGTCCATCGAGGCCTGGCTGTACAGCGGGTAGTCCGGGGCACCCGGCATGGAGTTCGACGCCACCATGCCGATGGCCCAGGAGTTGTCGACCATCAACATGGCGCCACCGGGGAAGTGGATGTCGTCGGTGTAGCGGGTGTCGTTGCCGTTGAGCACGAAGATGGCCTTCAGGGCGGGGGGCTGGATCGCTGCCGCAACCCACACGGTGTTGATCGCCGAGTAGGAGCCGCCATACATACCGATGTTGCCGTTGCACCAGGGCTGCTTGGACAGCCAGTCGATGATGTGGGCGGTGTCCTCGTGCTCCTGGGCGGAGTACTCGTCGAGCGGCGTGCCCTCGGAGCCGCCGGTGCCCCGGACGTCGACGAAGAGCGACGCGTAGCCGTGGTGCGCCAGGTAGTTGTCGGCGTTCGGAGTGGCGCGATACGGCCTGACGCCCACTAGGCCCGGGACCTTGTGGCCACCGGACAGCGACGCGGGGAGGTAGAGGAAAGCGTGCAGGCGCACCCCGTCGGGCATCGCCAGCCGCAGGCTCTCGAGGTACACGCCCGGCATCATCTCCGGCAGAGTGGTCCAGGGGCCGCGCGACACGCGGACGTTTCCGGCGTCGACAGCCCGCAGCGACTCTTGCGCGACCGGGCGCCATGCGCCGGCGTGCCAGGCGCCGAGCTCGCCAGAGATTAGGCCGCCGCCGGCGAGCAGTCCTGCCCGGCCCAAGAAGAGACGTCGGGAACCGTCGAACACGTGCCCATGCTCCTGCGTACTGGCCCCTCGGGGCGAGGATGTCGGCTGGGCGGTATGCAACCACGAATCCCCGACCGTCTCCAGGGATGCGTGGCGAGCAGCTGGCGAGGGTCTGTGCGGTAGTCAAGTGACTATCATGCGATCGACCGTAGCTCCTACAGATCCATCACCGCTTCAATGTCGGGATCGAGCCGCGGCGGCGGGCTGAGGCTCGAGATCCCCAGGAAGAGGGTGAGCGAAACAGCCAGCGAGAAAGCCCCGACGTCGATGTTGAACGGCATTGTCATGCCCGCCGCCTTTACCCCGAAGTTGATCACCAGGCTGGTGATGACGGCGACGTTGGCCGCCAGCGGGGTGGCACGTTTCCAGTTCAAGCCGATAGCAACGACCGGGACCAGCGCGGCGGCGAAGGTGCCCCAGCCGAAGGCTCCGAGCAGGGCCACCAGGTCGCCTGTGTAGAGAGCGAACATAGCCGCCGCCACAGCGATTACCACGGTTGTGACGCGTGCCCACAGCAGCTCGTGCTTCAGGGCGGACCCCTTCAGGGCCTTCGGGAGATCGTGCACTACAGCGGCGGTGCCGATGTTCAGAAACCCGTCGGCGGTAGACATGATGGCAGCGAAGAGTCCGGCGAAGACGACCCCGGCGAGCAGGGGATGGGCGTACTGCTGGAGGAACTGAGGTGCGGCGGCGTCCGGAGTAGCGAGGACGGGATGGGCGCCGCTCACCACCAGCGCTCGCATCACCAGGCCGATGCTGATCCACAACAATCCCGCAACCAGGAAGCCCAACGCCGCCACCGGCAGGATGTGGCGCGCGTCGCGGATGCGTTTGTTCATCATCATCTTGGTGATCACATGAGGCTGTCCTGCTCCGCCGAGGCCGAAGACGAAGAACCAAGACAGGCACCCGATCATCCCCAACGTCCCCCACGGACTGATGGCTTCGGGATCGTCGGCCAGGATGACCTGGTTCATCTCGGTGATCCCGCCATCGAAGGTGAAGGCAACCGTCAGGAACACGAGCACGGCTGCAACCACCATCACCGCACCCTGGATCAGATCGGTGTAGACCGAGGCGACGATGCCGCCAGCTACCGAGTAGAAGACCAGTACCGCGCAGGAGACGAGCACGCACATCTCCAGGCTGATGGCCGGCAGCGCGGCCGATTCGCGCAGGATGTCCTGCAAGACGACGGCCATCGCCAGCATCTGTGTGGCCAGGTAGCCCATCACCCCCAGCAAGATCGCCACCGAAACCCAGGCGCGTACCGATTCGCTCCGGTAGCGTGCCGCCACCACATCCGGCAACGACATACAGTTTCGAAGCTCGGCGAAAAGGCGGATGCGCTTGGCGAGTAGCGAAAAGGAGATCAGGTAGCCGACCGTGCTGCACACCACCATCCAGACCGAGCTCATGCCCATGCGGTAGACGAGCCCCGGCCCGCCGACGAACCCGAAGCCGCTCATGGTGCTGGAGAAGACGGCGAAGGCCGTCAGCATTACCCCGAGGTCGCGCCCGGCCATGAAGAAATCATGGGTGGAACGAGTCCTGCGCAGCGCCCACACGCCCACCGCCACGCAGATCAGCATGTAGCCGCCCACCGACACCAGGATGATTGCGTCGCGAGCTGCTTCCATCAGGTGGTCCCACCTTGCCGTCGGTTCTCTTCGACAAGCTTCCGGAACCGCTCCAAGTCTTCCCCGGTGAGGACCCAGCGGTCGAACCTGACCATGTAGAGGACCACGAGGAGCAGCGGGAAATGCCACATCCCGTAGAGCATCCAGGCCGTCGGCAGCGGAAATCCGCCGAAGAAGGCTGCTTCCGAGGGGCTCTTCGTATACGTGGCGTAGGTCACCGTCATAGCGGTGAACACGAGCGCGTATACGACGAAGCCGATCATTATCAAACGGCTCAGCGGCGTGCCGGCGTCTTGTTTGCGAAGGCCGATCCACACGCCGGTGGCCATCACCGCGAGTATCAACAGGCCCATGCCATAGCCGAGCCAGAGCGCCTCCGGTCGATCGGCGAGTCCGCCGGTGCTTTGCAACACGGAGGCCGCATCGGGGTGGAGCCGAGCCGTCGGCTGCATTGCGGCAGGTAGCCAGCGGCTCACCCACATGACCAGCACGAGTGCCGCTGATAGGCCCAGCAGAACGCGAATGCCGCCGTTGGGTATAGCCTGGGCGCTGGCGCCAGAGGTTGGGGGTCCGTCGCTCACCGGCTACGGCCGAGCGTGGCGTGGCTGGTACACACCGATGTCGCCGCCGCCACGATCGCGTATGCGCCGTTGATCATTTTCGGTCGTCCTCGTTCTGTTGGCCGAATCTCTTGCGCGACTGCACAGGCGACTGGCATGGAATCGGTGTCAGCTTCCGACAGAGCCTTTGGTGACGGGCGATAGCCGCTTCTTGAGGTAGTCGCTCGTCAGGTGCTTGAGCACGTCGGTGGGTTCGCAGCTGGTATTGCCGTAGTCGACGTGCACCGGACCGATCGCCTTGACTGCCTTGATGGCGGCCTTGTTCAGCTTGCGGCTGCGCTTGCCGATCCCCATGAGCGCCGCGAGCATGGAGTCCTTCACCCAGTTTTCCTCGCCGTGAATCGACTCCTGGATGCAATCGATGTGGGCGAGAAAGAAGGCGTCGTCCGGGGCGCTCTTCCTTTTGTCCTTGGAGGCCTCGTACAGCAACGAGTAGCCGCAACGGCGACGTGCGGCGTCCTTCCTGTTGACCCACTCAGCGGCGAGATCGACGGCGAACGGCGCCTTGGCCAGCGTCGCGTCGCAGGACGCGAACACATGAGCGAGCATGCCGCCGTCGAGCTCCTCGACCTGCTGCTCGGCCTGTTCGCGCGTCATCTGCTTGGGCTCGTCGATCAGCAGGCCGATTACCTTGGCGTCGTACACGTTGCCCCTCCACAGCGTACTGGCCAGCTTGCGATCGTGGCCAATCTGCTTGGCGAGCTTGCGCAGCTGTGTCAGGCCGATGCCGTAGCTCTTCAGGCCTGCGGTGTCGGAACCCAGCTTCTTCCAGTGCTGCACGCCGCGTTCGTTCTGGTTTGCTTTGAGGAGCGCCAGAACCTCCGTCTTGGTCATCTCCGCCAATCCTCCGAGTCGGTGAGCCCGCCTGCGGTCAGGCGATGTGTTTGGCCAGCCGCGCCGCCCGAGCGCCCAGTCTCAGCGTCGGGTGGATCTCGCGCTCCAGAACCGTTCTGCTGCCGCTCCCGACACACCTCAGACGTCCAACTTGCCGGTACGTTCAGCGTTCACCGGCAGATCGGGATCGCTGACGAACGCCAAGAGCGCGTCCCCCATGCAGGTCGCGCCGAACCCATCGGGACTATTTCGGATCTCGATCACCCAACGGCCCAACGCCGCCCCTGTACCTGACGTCCTGCAGTTGCACGCGGATGCCGTCGGGATCAGTGAAGTACAGCTCTTTGGTTTCGCCTCGAAGGCGGATGTTGGCGTCCACACCGCGGTCGATGAGCGCCTGGCGTACGGCCTCGGCATTGAAGCTCTCGAGGCCGAGGCAGAAGTGGTGGATTGACCCGGCGGAGTCTGTCGGGGCCGGATAGATGCCGAGAAAGCCCGATTCGGTATCGAGGTTGATACCCGGATCCTGACGGGTCAGCACAGGCATGCCGAACAGATCCTGGTAGAACTCCGTGGACCGGGAGACGCTCTGAGCGAAGATCGTCACGTGGTTTAGTTGCTTGGCCGCACCGATCTCCGGCTGCCCCTGCGCGGTGCGCGGCGCGCCGATGAATGCGGTGAGCGTGCCCAGTAGTTCACGGCGCGAGATGTGGCCGCTCTCGTAACGGCTGAGCAACTGATCGAGATCGAGACTCATCGGACTCTCCTGGTCTCCGCGGTCACCGTACTTCCACGAACGCCAAGCTCACGGGAGCGGGGCCTGGGTTGCGAAGCTCGTATTGCGCTTCTGTGTCCTGGACGAAGAACCCACCGCGCACCGCCGCTTCGGCCGTACGGCCGCGCTGCGACGCCACCACGAGTCCTTCGGTGACCACTACAGCAACCACCGGGCGAGCGGAACGGTCCCACAGAACGCGTTGACCGGGTTCCAGCGTCAATCGAGAAACGCGGAACCAGCGGCTCTCTGCTTCGAGACTCCCGATCATCGCCGGGGCCGAGAAGGAGCCAGCGGCTGCGCCCGGCCCGTAGTTGATGATTCCCATCAAACGGAAAAGGCTCGGGCCCACGGTGGTGACTCGGTGAGTCAATGGCTCGGTAGCGTAGCTCAGGTTCCAGGTGACCTGACCCGGCCTCCAGGCAGGGTCAGCTGAAGCGTCGGGTTCTCCCCACTCGCCGTCGAGTGGCTGTGTGTTTACTGCGGAGGCATCGATGGCTACATAGGCGATCGGTGCATCGTGCGTGTGGAAGAGCGTCGTGTCCCCCGACGCGAGTCGAATATCGAGAACGCGGAAGTCGTCACCATCGCGGACAAGATGGTGACGCGGCTCCTCGTGAACGGGTACGACCGTCTGGCCGGGCGCGGGCGCCGCCACCACAGCCAGGAGAATCGCCAGGAGTAGCCGGGGCATGAGCTCTACGGCGCCTGTCCGAAGCCGCGCCAGTGGCCAGCGGAGTCTCGTACAGCGTCGCGCATCCACCACGGCCTGCTAGCCCCTCAGGAAGCCGCCTCGGGGAAGATCTTGTCGCCCTCGTAGTCTCTCAGTCCACAGAAGCCGTACACTTCGAAACCGTTCTCTGCCAACAAAGCCGCGGCACGCGCGGCTCGACCACCGCCGTTTCAAGCGGTGAGGATCGGACGATCCCTCGGTAGCTCGTCGAGGCGGCCGTCCAGCTCGCCGATCGGTATGTTGGTGTAGCCCTCCACCGTGCCCAGCTCTTCGAGCTCGTCGGGCTCGCGGACGTCGAGCAAGAAGACGTCGGCGTTGTGGAGCGCACTGGCGAGCGCCTCGCCGGTGAGCTGCTGAGCTTCCGCAGGGGTGTTGACGGCGGGCTCGTTCATCGGCGTCTCCTCGGCCGGCGGGGCCGACTGACCCTGGCAAGCGATGCCGACAAGCCCGAGCGACAGCATGAACGCTGTGCACGACTTTGTCCTATTCATGGGTTCCTCCAGTTCGGGATCCGTCAAGATACCAGCTCGGCGTCGAAGGACACTAGCAGGCCGTGGTGAAAGTGTGGTGGGTCTGGTTACGGCGAGTTGAGGCCAGATGCAAGGCGGCCTGACACTGGCGATGCCCCGGCCATCGTCGAGGAAGGCCAACGCCGCAAATGGCCCCAAATCGCCGTAACCCTTCTGGCGACAGAGGGTTGCGCGCGCATGCTGCGTCGTTCCTCGTCAACGATGGGGTACCCATCGCCTCCTCCTCTCTTCTTGCCTCCACTTCGCAAGACCCTGTCACCAGATCCACCACACTTTCACCACGGCCTGCTAGCTCCCTTCGACGTACCCCGGGCCGCGCACCACCATGCCCGGACGCGCTCCCGTGATGCGTCCCTGGTCGACCACGATCTGCCCGTTGACCAGCACGTATTCCACCCCTTCCGAGTAGCGGTGCGGTTGAGCATAGGTGGACCTGTCGACAATGGTCTCCGGATCGAAGATCACGATGTCGGCGTAGGCCCCCACCCGAAGAGTCCCCCGATGGCGGATTCCGAGCCGCTGAGCCGGTAGGGAAGTGGCCTTGCGGATGGCCTCCTCGAGGCTGATGTCGCCAAGCTCCCGTACGTAGCGCCCGAGGATCCTGGCGTAGGTTCCGTAGGATCTGGGGTGAACGAGCCGATCCGACAGCGGCCCGTCGACGGCCGCGAGCCCACCGTCCGTACCTATCGCAACCCAGGGCTGCCGCAGGGCAAGGCGCATGTCGTCCTCATCGGTGAGGTGCGAGACGAAGCCGGCGGCGCCCGTCTGGACTATGTCCATGATCACGTCGCGCGCGTCTTTCCCCTGTTCGGCGGCGATATCCGCGAGGCTTTGCCCCTCTAGGTGCTTGAGTTCCGTATTGCCACCGACGTCGGTGATGACGAAGCCCTCGGCGCCGCCGACCCCGTAGTATTCGTTCTCCCACTCCGTCGAGGGGATCTCGAGCTCGCGCTTGATGCGTTCGCGGGTCGACGGATCCGCCAGGCGCTGTCTGATCTCCTCGCTGCTTCCCTGGCGCGCCCAGGGAGGAAGCAGGGCGCGCAGGCCGGCTGCACCCCAGAGATACGGATACACGTCTGCGGCAACGTCGAGGCCTTGCTGACGGGCGGCGGCGATGCGCTCGACAACCTCAGACATCTCGCCCCAGTTCTGCACATACGCTGCCTTCAGGTGGGTGATGTGGGCTCGGATATCGGCCTCTCGAGCGATGCGGAACACCTCCTCGAGCGAGGCGAAAAGCGCATCGCCTTCGCTGCGCTGGTGCGTCTGATACGCACCGCCGTATCGAGACGCGACGCGTGCCAGAGCGATCAGCTCCTCGGTGCTGTTGAACCGGTCGGGCACGTACATCAGTGCCGAGTAGATGCCGAGGGCGCCATCCTCCATGGCCTCGGCAGTAAGCCGCTCCATCTCCGCGAGCTCGGTGGCGGTCGCGGGGCGGTCTACCGTGCCGATGACCAACTCGCGGAGCGTCGACGTGCCCACGTAAGTCGCGAAGTTCAGGGTCGGTGGATTGGCCTCCAGTCGCGCGAAGAAATCGTCGAGTGTTCGCCAGTCGGGATCGATTCCGAAGCGCTCGAACCGCCCCATTCTCTCGGCGAGGTGCGCATCGCTGGTGGGGGCGACTGAGCTGCCTTCTCCTTCGACCAGCAGGGTGATGCCCTGCGTTACCGCGCTGGCGGCGCGTGGATCGACCAGCAGATACCAAGACGAGTGGCTGTGCATGTCGATGAAGCCGGGGGCAACGATCTTGTTGTCGGCGTCGATCGAACGGGTGGCTGCCATGCCTGCCAGGTTGCCGATCGCGGCGATGTGCCTATCGCGAATGCCAACGTCGCCCCGGTACCACGGATTTCCGCTGCCATCGACGATGCGTGCGTTGCTGATTAACAGGTCAAAGGAGCTGGCCTGCGTTGCCTGTTCGGTCGGTGTACAGGCACCGGGCAACAGAGCCCCGACCATCAGCAGAACCGCCGCGACTCGGGTTGTCGGGTTGCCCAGCCGCTGTGATGGAGCTGATGCCCTCGACCCCGCTCGACGTTTGATCAAGCTCCACCAAAGCGCTAGCAGGAACCGCTCGTCGCGCACTAGTCCGATTTACCCGATCTGTAGAAGCGGACCTCGACTCGCTCCGCGGTCGCCAAGCCCTCTTCGACGGCCTCGTCGATTACCGGCAGGAAGGCCTCGATCTCCGCCGCGAGAAACCGTCGCACTACTTCCAAGCCGGTGATCCTCTCTTAGAATCGCTGCATGGTGTCGAGATCGTCAACGCGAACCGCGATCTCTCCAAGAGGCAATTCCCAACTAGACAGAGGGGTGAAGGTGCACAGCATCGGATTGAAAAGCCTCGCGGCATTAATCCCTGCCATCTTGTTGGTGGCATACGTCGGCGCGAACACGGGCGCAGTGGATGGCACCTTGGAGGACGGCTCCTTCCCGGAACACTGGATCGATGGGACCGACTGTGACGTCGAACCGCCGGTGCAGATCCACGCCTACAACGATGATCTGTTCATCCTACGGCAGTCGCTTTGCACGGATTTCGAGGCACCTTTCATCTATCTCATCTTCGGACAAGACCGAGTACTGATGCAGGATACCGGTGCCGGAAGCATTCCAATCAGGGCAATCGTCGACGACATCATTTCCCGTTGGCTCGATACGCACGACCGAACCTCCATCGAACTGATCGTAAGTCATTCCCACTCGCACGGAGATCACGTCGCAGGCGACAGTCAGTTTTCCACCCGGCCTAACACCAAGGTCGTCGGGCGGACGCGGTCAGCCGTGCAGTCCTTCTTCGGAATCGAGGCCTGGCCGACGCAAGTTGTCGAATTCGATCTCGGGGGCGGGCACATCGTCGACGTCATCCCGCTTCCTGGTCATCAGGATGCCCACATCGCGCTGTATGATCGGCGTGCCGGGCTGCTCTTCACGGGTGATTCTTTCTACCCGGGGCGACTGTACTTTTCAACATCGGAGTTGCCGGCGTACAGGGCAAGTATGCAGCGATTGTTGGCCTTCGCGGAGGGCAGGGAAGTCCGCCATATTCTGGGTACGCACATCGAGATGAGCTCGCGATCGGGGGTGGACTTTCCGCCGCAATCAACGCAGCATCCGAACGAGCATGGCCTCGAACTGCGGCTCAGCCAACTTGTCGAGCTCGTCAACGCCCTAGCCGCGATGGGGAACGAACCGAGGCTCGAAAGGCACGACGATTTCATCGTCTTTCCGCGTGCGCAGTAGGGAATCGCTGACCAATCATTTGTGATCGTCAAGTTCATCGAGGGGCCGGCCGAGCGCGAGAAAATGTGGGGCCATGGGGCCATATCGAAGCGTCGCGGACGCACCGCCTGGCTGACGCTGTTCGGGGGAGCCTTCGGCCTCCTCGAGGCCGCAGTGGTGGTGTATCTGCGCGAGCTCTACTATCCCGACGGCTTCCGCTTCCCGATCGTCGTCATTCCGGACCACATCTTGACGGTCGAGCTGCTGCGCGAGCTGACGACCCTGCTGATGCTGTTCGCCGTGGCCATCGTTGGCGGCCGCGACCGCATGGATCGTTTCTTCGTCTTTGCTTTCCTGTTCGGTGTCTGGGACATCGTTTACTACCTTGGCCTGTGGCTCCTTCTCGGCTGGCCGCCGTCGCTGCTTACCTGGGACGTGCTGTTCTTGATCCCGGTACCGTGGCTCGGGCCGGTCATTTACCCGGTGCTGGTGTCAGTGTTCCTCATCGCCGGGTTCGGAGTGCACGAGCGCATCCGCGCGCGAGGAAACACGGTGTGCCTGACGCGCGCCGAGTGGGCCGTCGCCTGCGCCGGCGCGATGACGATCATCGTCGCCTTCTGTTGGAACTGGGGCGTCGTCGCCGAGGGAACAACTCCACAGAGCTTCCCGTCGGGGATGTTCGCCGTCGGCCTGGCCGCCGGCGTGCTTCCTTTTGCGCGGTCCGGATTGCGGTTGCCATGAGACTCTCGATGCCGACCGGCCAGTGTTCGAGGCGTCAAGTCACGCCCTACGGTGCGCCGTCGAGACTGCGGTAGATCATCTCGATCCAGCCGTCGGCGGACATGTAGCCATAGCCCCAGCTCTCGTACTCGCGACCGAGTCCGGCGGCGACGATCTGGTCGAGGCTGCGGCCCGCCGTCTTCCCGGCCCGCACCAGGTTGATGGTGTCGTCGAGCATCTTGCGCACGCGGTACAGCTCCGGCTTGTCGGCTAGCGGTCCGTGCCCGGGGATGACCGCGGCGTCGTCGGGAATCATCGGCAGCAGGGCATCGAGGTTGGCCAGCATCGCCAGCGCGTTGCCGCCCGATTGCAGGTCGGCGGTCGGGAAGCTCGATGTGCCGGAGTTGAACAAGTCTCCCATGTGCACGACGTTCGATTCGGTGAAGAACACGACGATGTCGTTGTCGGTGTGGCCGCCGGGGATCGCCAGTGCTCGCACTTCCTCGCCGTTGAAGTGCACCGAGAGGGTCTCGTTGAAGGTGATCGTCGGCCAGTGGGCGCTGTCCTTGGCAAGCAGGCGTTCGCGGGCCCGCTCGTGGGCGACCACCAGCGCGTCGCTGCCGCGTGTCAGGTTGGCGTTGCCATCGCTGTGATCGTCGTGATGGTGGGTGTTGATGATGAAACGCAACGCGCCGCCGTCGAGCGCGCTCAGGGCGTCGGTGATGGCCTCGGTCAGCTCGGCCCATTGATCGTCGACGATGAGGATGCCATCGGGCCCCACGGAGACGGCGATGTTGCCGGCGACATCGCCGGTGGCCTCGAGCATGTAGATGTTGCCGGTGACCGGGTGGGTGACGATCTCCACACCAGTGAGATCTGGCTTCTGCGTCGACATCGCCGGGACTTCGGCGGCGCGCAACCCGTCGATTGCGATACGGAAACCCATATGGTCGTCGCTCGAATTTTGCTCGTCGCCGGTGCGTGCCGCGGCGCGGATGCTGTGGCCCCCCTGCGGGGCAACCCATCCGTCGGTGTCGACCCCGGCCCAATCGACCCAGGAGCCGCCGCGGTTGACGCGGTCGATTTGCTCGTCGGGGACTGCGGGCGGTCGCTCTGGCCCGCTGGGGTTTCGACTCGGGGAGCGTGCGTAGTATCCCCTGTCGTAGATGTCGTAGACCCATTCGCCGAGGTTGCCGGCCATATCGTAGATACCGTATGGCGATTGGTCTGGACCGTAGGCGTCGACCGGCGAGGTCTCGACATAACCGTCGTCGATCTCGGCGTCGGGGCGCCGCGTGTGCGGCCCGTATTTGCCGATGAAGTTGACGTCGGCGTAGTTGGCCCGGCGGCCGTCAGGGGCCTCGTTACCCCAGGGAAAGCGCAGGCCCGCGGCGCCGCGCGCCGCCTTCTCCCATTGAGCCTCGGTCGGCAAGACGACGAGGAGGCCGAGTTGGTCCGAAAGCCAGGCGCAGAATACCTGCGCGTCGTTCCAGCTGACGCTACCCACCGCATGGTTGTCGGCTTGCTCGAAGTAGATGTTGTTCCAGCCGCCGTCCAGCCGTGGCTCCCAGGGATCACGACGTTCGCCGGGCCCCGGAATCTCGCCCGTCCATTGCCACGAGCCCTGGCCCCGTTCGGCGTCGGTCACGTACTCGGTGGCCTCGACGAAGGCGCGAAACTGCCCCACGGTGACCGGGAACTTGGCGATCCAGTAGTCGTCGAGCTCGACCGTATGAACCGGGCGCTCGCCTTCGAGCCCCTCGTCCGACCCCATGGGAAAGGGCCCGGAGGGCACCAGCACGAAGCGATGGCCGTTGCCGAGATCGACCTCTCGTTGCCCGGCGGCGTTCGTGCTCGTCCGTGTGGCAGCGGCAAGCACCTGGTCGACGATCGACTGGCCGTTGGTTGAGGAAACCGGGTCGTTCGTAGCGGAGTCTACCGAGCCGACTTGTTCGGACGAGGGCGTGTAGCTCAGCGCCGGCAGCGCGGCCACGACAGTCGCTAGAATCATCGCCGCGCCGAACCGCCGTAACCCTTCGGGCGACAGGGGGTTGCGCGCGTATGCTGCGTCGTTCCTCGTCAACGATGGGGTACCCATCGCCTCCTCCTCTCTTCTTGCCTCCACTTCGCAAGACCCTGTCGCCAGATCCACCACACTTTCACCACGGCCTGCTAGCCCCGTTTGCCCAACGGTGTGGGTGCCCACCCGCAACCAGGCTACCTATTGGCGCCGCCGGGCTCAACGCGTTTGGAACGTCGGCCTGCAGTCTGCACTTCGGCCTCGATATCCCGGTGCTCGCGTGGTCGTGCTCAGGGCCCGGAGCCGCGGACCAAAGTCATCACCTTGCCCTCGACCCAATCGATCGGCGAGAAGAGGACACAGGCGAGGTGGGTGCGTCGGCCAAGAACGAGCGCCGGAAACGCCAGGACCTCGCATCCCGGGTGTCCGAGGGCGGCGATCAGCAGCAGGGAAGCGCCGATGAACACGACCGCGCCGGCATCGAAGACGCCGCCACGCAGGAACAACAGGAACACCGGGGTCACGGCGATGACGGCCCCGATCCAAGGGTGGAGCCACCCGAAGTAACGGCTGACCACCAGGTGCACCACGGTGTAAAGAGCCATCAAGCCGACAACGACCGCCAACACTTCCAGCCGCGATTCCCAAGATGCTCCTCGCAACGCCGGCGCCACCATGCCGATCATGCCGACACCGAGCGCGGCGCGGAGCAGGCGACTGATCGGCGTTGCCCGGGGGAGGGTGGAAATCTTCTCCGACGCAAGCGTGCTCATGACGATCCTCTCTTGGCTTCCCAGCGGTCCACGTTATCTATATGTCCGGGGCAATAGTGCTCCGGTCGGGCACGACCGGTGGCCAGCGACCATAGATGGGAAATCGCCCGCATCTCGCATCCCGGGGTGCCGATCGCGGCAGACAGAAGAAATGAAAAGCCCAGCCAGCCAAGTGTCAGCACTTGCCATCCGGCCACCGACCAGCCGAGCGCCGGCGACCAGAGCGCACCGGTCAGGAACCAGCTCACGGCCACGCCGGCGGCGATCCACAGGCCGACGGCATAGCGTGGCCAGGCGCGCCAGCTCACACCCAGGCCGATATTCACCACGTAGGGCGTGACGACGAGCAACAGCACCGTGGTAGCCCACCAGGTCCAGGCCGACGGCATCTGGTAGCCCGTGTGGTACCGCGTCGTCGTCGCAATCGACCAGGCGCCGTACGCGCAGACCACTCCCCAACCGAATCGAACCAGTCGGCCGACCGGGCCAGGAGGCGCCAGGCTTCCCTGGCTTCGGAATTGGGTGTCGAGCTTGGATTCGCTCACGCGGGCAGCCTCCCTCGGGGAGAATGGGAATGATTCAAGACATATGTACTACGATCATAGTAATTAATCAACTACGGTCGTAGTAGTTTTGTTCACCGGCCAACGACAGATCCCCATCGGTCACGCTGCCTGAGCCGAGGGGGCCGCCCCTACTCTCCCGCGAAGTCCGCGTCCGGCACGATCTTGCCGATCATCTCGCGTGCTGTGAGGCGCAGCTCCTCTGGAGTCGGTCGCCCGACGAAGTACCAGCCGTTGAACAACCGGTGAATGGTCAGGTCTGGGAGTAGTGCGAAGGTGAAGGGGACCGGTAGTGGACCATGTCGGGAATCAGTTGTCTCGCGGATGCCGAGCTCGTCGGTAAGCCGTCGTTCCGCGTCGCTCAGGAAGGGGAAGCGTGCTCCGAGCTCAGCTTTGAGGGAGGCTTGCACCTCGGGCGGGTCGACCGAGACCACTGCCAACCGGCAGTAAGCTACTGTGGCGGCGTCTTGGAACTGGACCAGTTCCGACAGCTGAAGCTGGCACTTCGGTCACCAAGGGCCACGGTAGAAGGCGAGAAACAGCGGTTGACGTTCAGCGACCTCGGCGATCGACATCACGTTGCCGCGGTCATCCGTGAGGCTGAGGTCGGGGAACTTCTGGCCGACTTCGTACTTGAGTGGCATCGATGACTCCCGCTGGCGGTCCAGGCTGTGCTACGTCGACATTCCTCGTGCCGCGATGCGCCAGACGGCTTCGACGCGATCGCCACGAATGGCGTACATCTGATCGTAGAGGTTCACCACCGGGTCACAGTGCGACACGATCAACTCCAGCTTGTCGCCGACGCTGTAGGTACGTGAGGGGTCATCGTAGCGGAGCACGCCGAACTCGTCGGATCCGCAGCGATACTCCATGCCGGACTCGCCCTTGACGATCGGCCATGGCTGATTGATGGTGCATGCCTTGGCCCCCGCGTCGGTGGTGACCTGACCTTCGTACTGGTCGTTGAGCACCGTCGCGAGAACGGTCAGCGAGGGCTGGAAGTCTGAGTACACCTGCGGGTCGTGAGCCCCGCCGATTGCCAGGTACTGCGCGTCCATGAAGACGTAGCTGCCCACCTGCACGTCGGTCAAGCCGGAGGTCTCGTGGTCGATGTTGTACGTACCGGTGCCGCCGCCGCTGAAGATCTCGGTGCTCAGACCGGAGCGCTGCAACATCATGAAAGTATCGGCGGCCGCAGCGAGACGCTCGAGGGTCTGCTCCCGGCGCGCCTCGAAGCCGTGCTTGTGTTGTGAGCCACCGTCGTAGCACAGCATGCCGCGCGGCCGCAGCCCGGGCAGGGTGTCGACCAGCTGCGCCAGCTCGAGAGCGGGCTGTCCTGCGCTAATGCCGGTGCGATGTGTTCCCGGGTCGACGTCGACCACCACGTCGGCAGTGATGCTGGCCGCCTGCGCCGCATCCGAGAGGTGACGGGCATTCTCGGGTGTGTCCGTGGCCTGGACGAACTCCGAGCACAGCTTCCTCAGGCTCATCGCCCGGGCGATCTTGAACGGCGTCACATTGGTGGTCGTCATCAGGATCTGCTCGATCCCGTGCTCGAACATGACCTCGGCCTCACTCACCTTGGCGGTGCAGATGCCAACCGACCCGCCCTCGAGCTGCAGCCGGGCGATTGCCGGGCACTTGTGCGTCTTGGCATGAGGGCGGCTGGCGATACCGTTGCGCGAGACTGTCTGCTGACACGTGGCCAGGTTGGCCTCGAGCGCATCGAGGTCGACGCAGAGTGCCGGCGTGTCGAGCTCCCACTTGGATACGTCGGCCTGCATCGCACCCTCTGAGGCCATCGAGCGCATCTCGGCGGCGGTACGCCCCTTCACTGACGTTGGAATCCACACGCCTGCCGCCCCGGCGGTCTGCAAGAAGCGGCGGCGGGATAGCGGCATGTTGGTCACAGGCGGTCTCCGAACTCGGGACGGTAGCGGGCCACTCCTCGAAGTGGCTTGGTTCGGCTGGCGTCCAGCGCCAGGATCATGAACGCGTCGTCAGCGACACCCTCCCACTGACAGCGCACCCCGTACTCGGACGCGCAGACGAAGCCGAAGCGCGGATAGTAACGCGGGTGACCCAATACGACGACGAAGGGCCATGCGGCGGCGCGTGCTTCGATGAGCGTGTGCTCCAGGAGCCGGGTCCCGATGCCCTGGTTCTGGTGAGCCGGAAGAACGGACATCGGACCCAGGCCGCGCCCCTCTGTAGTGCCACGCGGATGATGGATCGACACTGGGGAGAACAGGACGTGGCCGACCACCTGGTCGTCGATCAGCGCCGCCCACGAGGCCACGTTGGGCAACCCGCGGAGCCTCTCGACGATGTTCGCCTCGTCAGGCTGGCCGAAAGCCAGCTGGTTGACGTTCCGAATCGCCGCATAATCGCTCTGTTGCTCGAGACGAATCGTAACCATGTTTTCCTGTTCGCAACCGCGATCGGGCGACCGGACTCACACTACCCGCACGGCTCCCTGGTTGACCTTGGCCGCCGGGCGGCCGCGAATCATGTGGAGGGTCGCCACGCGGCTGCCACAGCCCGGGCAGTGGATCTCATCATGGAGCTTCGGCGGTGGCTCGGTATGGAAGATCCCGGCGCGATCCACCGCGATCTTGTCGAGGAACATCTTCACCAGCCGACCCTTGCCGCTCTTGCGGTAGCGAGCCAGTGGGGCGCCGCAATCGCAGGCAACGTCGATGAACTGGCGCTGGGCCATAGTCTGAGCTCGTCTTGCTCTTCCGCGCACGGCGTGAAGATCGATGTGTAGCTGCCGATCCAATCGGTCGCGATCAAGCCCAGCCGCGGGTCGCGATCGCGGTAAGCTGATCGTCGCCGATCGGGTACCGTGAGTCTATTGTCCACCAAATAGCGGCGCTGCTCGGAGCCCTGGACCGGAACCCGGAACAGATTGGCTGGACGGCGTTTGGGTGAGCCGCTGGGCGCCCGTTGAAGAATGCGCCTGAGCGGCCGAACGCCGGGGATGGAAACGATGACGACTACCGAAAAGCAGTCACGGTCAACGGCCCGCTACCTTGATGACACGTCGCGCTCCAAGGAGCTCTACGAGCGCGCCCTACGTGTCATGCCTGGCGGCAGCAGCCGGCACACCCTGGTGATGGATCCGTATCCAGCCTACGCAGCTAGCGGCCAGGGGTGTCGCGTGACCGACGTGGAGGGCGACGAGCGTATCGATTTCATCAACAACTACACGTCGCTGATTCGTGGCCACGCGGATCCGGTGGTTACCGCAGCAGTGCGCGGGGTGGTTGGTCAGGGGACGGCGTTCTCGATGCCCACGGAGACCGACATTCGGCTGGCCGAGCTGCTCGTCGATCGGGTACCGGGCATGGAGCAGATCCGCTTTGCGAACTCGGGCAGCGAAGGTGTGCTGTTGACGATCCGCGCGGCGCGGGCGGCCACCGGGCGTTCCAAGATCGCCAAATTCGAGGGTTGCTATCACGGCGTCTACGACTACGCGCAGGCCAGCGATAGCTCACGGCCGCATAACTGGGGCGATCCGCAGCGCCCCAGCACGACGCTGGAGCCGAGCATGGCGCGCAGCCTACTCGACGAGGTTGTCACGCTCCCATGGAACGAGATCGAGGCCTGCCGGGGGCTCATCGAGGACCACGCCGACAGCCTGGCAGCGGTCGTTTTCGATCCGCTTCCGGCCGCCCTCGGATTCGTCGCACCGGACCAGAGTTTCGTCGGGTTTCTCCGTGAGATCACCGAGAAGCACGGCATCCTGCTGATCGCCGACGAGGTGCTGTCGTTCCGGGTTGGCTACGAGGGTGCCTGCGCCGCCCACGCCATCGAGCCCGATCTAGTCTCCCTGGGCAAGATCATTGGCGGTGGGTTCCCGGTCGGCGCGGTCATGGGAAAGAAGTCGGTGATGGACGTGTTCGATCACCGCGTCGGCGAGAAGGTCCATCACGGTGGTACCTACAACGGCAACCCGGTCACCATGGTGGCGGGCTACGAGACCATGCGGCAGATGACGCGCGAGGCGTACGACCGTCTGGAGTCGCTCGGAGATCGACTTCGAGCGGCCGTTGCCGAGACAGTCGGTCGGCACGGGATCGCGCACCAGGTTACTGGGCGCGGGTCGCTCTTCGGACTGCTGTTCAGCGAGGCCCCGGTTCGCGATTTCCGTGGCTTTATCGCGAGCAGCTCCGCCGCGCCCGGGCAAAAGGAGATGTCTGTAGAGATGTTGAGCCACGGCATCCTGCTGGGACAGCGTGGGGTGCTGGGCTGTCTGTCGACCCCGATGGGCACCGACGAGATCGACGCCTTCGTCGCCGCGCTAGACGAGTCGCTGAGCGTCGTCGCGCGCCGCTAGCTGCTAGCGGCTCGAGTTAGGGTCGACAAGCCGACGCAGCGCTTCCTGTACCGCCGCCCACGCCGCGGCGAAGGGTACCGATGGCTCGAAGTGGCCAGCGCCGTCGATTCTCTCCAGTCGTGCACGATCGCCGGCGGCGATCGCGGCGTCGGCGAAGGCGCGCACGCCCCTGGTGGTAACGATGGTGTCCTGGGCGCCGCTTACCAACACCATCGGTGCTCCGATAGGAAGCCGCGCACTCGGCGAGGCGTCGGCATAGCGATCGGGGTGCTCTTCCGGAGGGCCGCCCATCAGTGAATCGACAGCTCCATGACAACTCTGGGTTGGACCAACGCGGTATGCGGACAGGTCAGCGATCGGCGCTAGCCCGATCACGCCGTGGATCGCCAGCGGAAACGGGCGGTAGAGCTCGCTCTCAGGAGTCAGCCGGTCGCGGGTCGCACTCCACAGGGCAAGGTGGCCGCCTGCCGAGTGGCCGATAGCGACGACCCTTTGCAGGTCGAGCGGATAGATATCGCCTAGATTGCGCAGATGGTCGATGGCGTCGGCGACGTCGAGAAAGGTCATCGGCCAGCCACCGGCGCCTGCAACGCGGCGATACTCGATCGTCCAGGTGGCGATGCCCAGCTTGGTCACCGCCGCGGCCAGGTGGCGGAAGTACACATAGTCGAACTCTTGCAGCCAGCAGCCACCGTGGATCAACACCGCTACCGGGTGCGGTCCCGGTCCCGGCGGCAGGCGCAGCTCACCAAACTGGTCGGGCAGCGCCCCGTAGGCGATCCGGGTACCGGGCGGCGGAGCGAGCAGCGCCTGGACTTCCGACCATGTCACGGGGGAGCTCGGTTGCTCTGCTCCTGGGTGCGTATCCGCGATCGCCGGCTGCGCACCGACAGCGGAGCGATCGGCCACCGAGGCACAACCGCCAAGGATCGACATCCACACGGCCGCTGCGAGGGCGATCGATTTCCTGGTATCCATGCCTGGTTACCCCATTCGCTACGCCAAATTATCAGGAATTGAGGGCATGCTATCGTGCAGGGCCGACACGCCGACCTAGCAGGCCGTGGTGAAAGTGTGGTGGGTCTGGCGACAGGGTCTTGCGAGGTGGAGGCAAGGAGAGAGGAGGAGGCGATGGATACCCCATCGTTGACGAGGAACGACGCAGCATACGCGCGCAACCCCTGTCGCCCGAAGGGTTACGGCGATTTGGGGCCATCTGCAGCGTTGGCCTTCCTCGACGATGGCTAGGGCATCGCCTGTGTCAGGCCGCCTTGCATCTGGCCCCAACTCGCCGTAACCAGACCCACCACACTTTCACCACGGCCTGCTAGCGGCGCGGAGGATCCATGAGCGCAAGCATTTCGTCGAACCGGATGCTGTTCACCGCATCCTTTGTCGCCCTGGTCACGACCGCCTTCGCCTTCATGCTGCGCATCAATCTGATGGGAGTGTGGGAGATTGCCTACTCCCTGGACAAGACTCAGGTGGGCACGATCTTCGGCGCCGGATTCTGGCCTTTCGGCGCCAGCATCATCCTCTTCAGTCTGATCATCGACAGGGTGGGCTACGGCAAGGCGATGGCGTTCGCGTTCGTCTGCCACGTCCTCTTCGCAGTGCTCACGATAACCGCCACCGGCTACCGCATGCTCTATTGGGCGAGTGTCATCGGTGCGCTCGGCAACGGCGCGGTCGAGGCGGTGATCAACCCGCTGATCACCACCGTGTACGCGAAGGATAAGACCAAGTGGCTCAACATCCTCCACGCCGGCTGGCCGGGAGGTCTCGTCATCACGGGCGTGCTCGTCCTCAGCGTGGGCGATGCGGTGCCCTGGCAGTACCAGATCGCGGTGATCCTCATTCCTACCTTCATCTATGGCGCGATGATGCTGCGAATGGAGTTCCCGGTGAGCGAACGGGTGGCCGCGGGCGTCTCGTATCGCGCCATGCTTGCCGAGGTTGGCTGGGGCGGTGCATTCGTCGCGTTTCTCCTCATCGTGATGGAATTAACTACCAACGTTCTCGGTATCGAAGCGTTGATGAACATCTGGGTCCAGGTAGGGATCGCCGCTGCGCTGGCCGCGGTGTATGGCTTCTACGCCCGGTCGTTTGGCCGGCCCCTGTTCGTCTTCATGCTGGTGCTGATGCTGTTTCTCGCCACCACCGAGCTCGGAACCGACAGCTGGGTCAAGGACTTGCTCGGGCCTGCGATCGGCACGACGCTCGGCATCGATTCAGGCTGGGTGCTGGTCTACACCGCACTGATCATGATGGTCCTTCGCTTGTTAGGGGGCCCCCTGGTGAAGCGCCTACAACCGCTGGGAGTTCTCGCGGTCAGCGCCGTGCTGGCGGCCGCAGGCATCTATTGGCTGTCGGTGCTCGGAGGCGAACCGAGCACCACGGCCATGGTGATCATCATTGCCGCGACGATCTATGGCGTCGGGCAGACGTTCTTTTGGCCGACCACACTGGGCTTCATCTCCGAGCAGTTTCCCAGGGGCGGCGCCATGACCCTCAACGTCATCGCTGGCGTGGGCATGCTCGGCGTCGGCGTCCTCGGCAACGTCTGGCTAGGCAATTTGCAGGACAAGTCCGTCGTCAGCGCTCTCCAGGAGCGCAGTCCCGAGCTGGTGGCACGCTATGTCGAGGAAAGGCCCCCGAGCATCTTCGGCGACTATCGTGCCCTTACTGACGAGGCCGTCGAGGTAAGGGAAGCCAACGTAGCCCCCGACGCCGACGCACTTGCGACAGCCACCAATGAGGGCAAGATGACGGCGCTGCGCAAGGTCGTGGTCCTCCCCCTCATCATGCTGCTGGCCTACCTAGCACTGCTGTTCTGGTTCAGGTCGAGGGGTGGCTATCGACCGGTTGAGTTCGGTTCCGGCTAGCAGGCCGTGGTGCAGGGGCCTCGCGAGGCGCTGGTGATCGGGCTGGACCTGGGCACCGGTGGGGCGCGGGTGGTGATTGCCAGTGCCGGCGGCGAACTCCGAGCGACGGGTCACGCCGACCTCGAGGCCGGTGCAAGAGTGCCGAGCCCCGCGCCGCCGGGCTGGCACGAGCAGGATCCCGAAACCTGGTGGAAGGCTGCCAGATGGGCGATCCGCGACGCCCTGCGACAGGTCCGCAAAGTCCCGCATGTCGCAGACTGTCTGCGAGCCATCTGCGTCGATGGAACGTCGGGAACGGTCGTTGGCATAGACCGCGATGGCAACGCTACGACGCCCGCACTGATGTACAACGATGCGCGCGCCGAGGCGGAAGCCCACCAACTCGACGCGCTGGCTCATGAGTATGGTGAAGCGACCGGTCCGCGCATCAGCGCGTCCTTCGGCATCGCAAAGATGCTGTGGATCCAACGGCACCTGCCGGAAGCATTCGCTGCGACACACATGTTCGCGCACCAGGCCGACTTCATTGCCGGCCGGCTTACCGGCCAGGTGGGCACGACCGACTACAGCAACGCCATGAAGTCGGGGTTCGATCTCACCCGCGGGTCGTGGGCTGAATGGATCGACAAGTACCCCGACCTGCGCTCCAAGTTGCCCCGCGTCATGGCGCCAGGTGAGTCGCTTGGCGACGTATCTGGCGCCGTCGCCGACGAGCTCGGGCTGCCTCGTGGCCTCACTGTAATCGCCGGGGCCACCGATGGCACGGCCGCCTTTCTGGCGTCCGGGGCGCGTCGCATCGGCGACAACAACACCACCCTGGGAACGACGCTGGTGTTCAAGCGCGTGGCTGACCGCTACGTGCAGGATCCGGATGGTCTGCTGTACTGCCACAAGTTGCCTGGCGGATCCTGGCTGCCGGGCGCTGCCAGCAACGTTGGTGGAGATTGGATTCGAAAGGACTTCGCCGGCGCCGATCTCCGGCAACTCGACGATGCGGCAGGCGAGTTGCTGCCGACGCAGCAGCTTGCCTACCCGCTCCGCACGCGGGGCGATCGCTTCCCCTTCAAGTCCATCGACGCGGTGGGCTTCTGCGAGCCGGAGGTCACCGAGTCGAGTGTGCGCTACGCGGCCAACCTCCAGGGCACAGCGTTTGTGGAGCGCCTGGGCTACGAAGTGTTGGATCGCGCCACAGCTGGTGGCGATCAGATCACGTCTGGGGCGGTCTATGCCACCGGCGGTGGCAGCCGAAGCGATGTCTGGATGCAGCTTCGAGCCGACGTGTGCGGTCGTGCCTATCATCGACCGAGCTGCCACGAATCGGCGTTCGGAAGCGCCATCCTGGCGGCGGCGGGCACGATTCATGAGAGCCTGCGGGATGCGAGCCAGGCTATGGTAAGAATCGCCAGGACGTTTCGCCCGGATCGAGCCCGCCATGAAATGTACGAAGAGCTCTACCAGCGATTCCTGCGGCTTCTCGAGCAGCGCGGTTTCCTGACCAGGTAGCTCCCATGACCCAGATCGTCACAGAGATGATTGAAGCGGCCCGACAGCTGGTGAGCACCGGCCTCGTAACGGGAGCAGGTGGCAACGTCAGTGCTCGCGACGGCGACCATATGTGGATTTCTCCGAGCGGATTCTCACTCGAGGACGCGCGGCAAGAGCACTATCCATGCATCTCGGTCGCAACCGGGGACATCGTCTCGGGCGATTTCCGTCCCTCTTCAGAAGTCCTGATGCACCTCTACGTCTATCGCGCGCGACGCGACGTGAACGCCGTCTTCCACGCTCATCCGAAGATGACCATCGCCCTATGTTCGGCGGGCCACGACCTGCTCCCCATGTTCGCGGACTACTATGTCTACCTGGGGGCCAATGTCCCGCACGTGCACTACGTCACGGTTACCACGCCGGAGCTGGCGCGCATCGTCGAGCGCGAGTTCAAGGCTTCCGATTGCAAGGGCATGGTGCTCCGGAACCACGGCACAATCACGGTCGGGGCTTCGGTCAAGGAGGCCGCCTTCCGCACGTACGCGATGGAGGAGCAGGCGTTCATCCAGTGGCATGCGCTGCAGGTCGGCGATCCGACCTATCTGACAGCAGAGGATTGCGCGAAGCTCGATGCGCTCGGCAGCGAGGAGTACCGGAGACGGTTGCTCGCGGAGATGAAGTCGACCACCTCAAACGCGTCATGAGCACACGGAGCGCCCTGCATTGACGTCCCGCGCACTGCTGTTCGACCTCGACAACACCCTCTACCACTACACCCCCTGCGACGAAGTGGCGCTGGTTGCGACGCGGGCGGTGCTTGCGCAGCACATCGACATCTCGGCCGCCGAGTTTCGGCGACTCCACGACCGCGTTCGTAGCGAGCTCGCGGAGCGCCTGGGCGGCCAGGCCGCGTCCCACAATCGCACCTTGTTCTTCAAGTCCATGGTCGAGCAACTTACCGGGGCGTGCGGCGGTGATCTCGCCTTGCGCATGTCCGACCGTTACTGGGAGACTTTTCTCGACTACATGAAGCCCGCGCCCCGCACCCGCGGTGTTCTGGAGAGCCTTGGCGCGAGGCACGATCTGGCGCTGGTCGTCAACCAAACGGCATATGTCCAGCTGAGGAAGATCCAGCGGCTCGGAATCGAGCGCCACTTCCCGGTGGTGGTAACGAGCGAGGAATGCGGCGCCGAGAAACCGGACGCGCGCGTGTTTCAGAGAGCCCTGAGCGCGCTGGGCGTCGAGGCGGCCGCGGCGGTGATGATCGGTGATGATCCACACTGCGATATCCGCGGCGCCTCCGATCTCGGGATCTCAACGGTTCAGACGACGGAGTTCACCGGCGCGCGCCTCGGGGACGACCAGGTCGGCGCCGGACCCGACGACGTTATCGGCTCGCTAGGCGAGCTTCCGGAAGTGCTGTCCCGCCTTTCCTGAGATGCGCCGGACTCAAAATCCGGTGGGCTTACGCTCGTGAGGGTTCGAGTCCCTCCCTCGGTACTTTTGTTTTCAACAACTTACACAGATTCATTCCTTGCCGGCTCACCATCTCGTTGATCGCTATCGGGGCGAAGGGTGAGGTGCAACCCCGTGATTGAACGTGGGCTGCTCAAGCGGGATAACGGACACTCGCTTAAGCTGCAGCGCGAAGCGCTGTCAGTCTTCAAGCGATTGTTAGGCCGCTGCACCTTCTTGATCCGGGCACCAACGCCACGTACGCCCCCACTGGATCCTGAAGCACCGCATATGCGTACCCCCGATCGTTCGCCGGTGTCTCCTTGATGATCTTACCCCCTTCCTGCGGTACGCGACGGAGACTTTCGGCGAGGTCGCCAACGGGGAGGTAGAGCATCCAGACAGGCGGCACATCCAGGTTCACGCCGCGGGCATGGCAGACGCCCGCCGCGGCGTTTCCATCATCGCCGAGCATATTGTAGTCGGCGTAGCGCTTGCTCGCGTCGTCCATCTCGACGTCCTTCGCGCTCCAGCCAACGACCTGTCCGTAGAACTCACGAGTTGCCGTGGCGTCAGATACCGTCAAGTCGAGCCAGGCGACGCATCCCACAGGCGCCGACGGGTCGCGAGATGCGGCGCCGTCTGATGCGGAAATTTCGTCCGCAGAAACGACTGGAATGATCCCGAACGCCGCCCCATTGGGATCGAGCAGCACCGCCCACTGGCTCTTTCCATCGTCGTCCTTGCCATGCATGAGCTCGCTCCCGCCCAGACCCAGGGCACGCTCAACACTCGTTGCGACATCATCGACCTGAATGTGCGGCATCCATTGGAGCGGGAGCATCTCATGCTCCGTGCTACGCGCGCCCAATCCGATGATCGGCATGCCGAGGTTGTTCATTAGATCCTCGCGCCAAAGCGGGCTCTCACCCGTGCTGAGTACACGCGAGTAGAAGCGCACTTCACGTTCGTGTTCGGGAACGGCGATGTCGGCGCTGAGGACTCCGCCGACGCGTGGAGCAAAGGGGTCACTCATGGTTTGACCTTCTCGAAGAATCGTGCCGGGTGAGGTCACACTTCGTGTCGGTTTGATCCGGGGTCGGCCTAACTAGTATTCGACTGCATTCATCGATCCGCCATGGTTGACGATTCCCGCGTCTAACGCAACGGCCACGAGAGCTCCAAGTTACTGAGTGGAAAGGAATTGAACGGTCATGGCGAGGACGGCTGGCTGCGAGGTCCGCGGCTAAGGATCCCGGCGGAAACTCGGGGCGCTCGCGTCTAAGCGTCTTCGAGTTCATCGGCCGGGCTGACCACACCTCGGCCTTTGTTCAGGACGTGGGGTGTAGATAATCGTCGTCTTGGACAGGGTACGATTCGGACCGTCGAGGAAGTCCTGCTCCTCCCGCATCGACTGGGTAACCAGTGGAAACTAGTCGGGTGACGAGCGCTAGCGAGGAGCCAACCAGTCCCCCCTGCTTGTCGGCGCCGATGTTGTCCGCAGGAGCGAAGCGACGAGGACTAGCCCCTCAGGGCTACAACATCGAGAGCCAGACTTCGGCCCTTTTGGTCGGAAGGTGCGAGCGTGCGAGCTCCTGACGATCCCGACAGCCGTCGAAACGATAGGAAGCGGAAAAGGGGCGAAAGTCGGGCTCGTGCCCGACAAGCAGGGGGAACCCGTAAATGCCTATCCCACAAGGGTTTTGTGGGAACCCCTACCCCTACAAACCCTAGACAACTCCGCCTTCGGAGCCAGGAAACTTTCACACTTACTTACACATTCGCGTGACGAACAGGACTCAAAATCCGGTGGGCTTACGCTCGTGAGGGTTCGAGTCCCTCCCTCGGTACTTTTGTTTTCAACGACCTATGGTTGTTGAAAACCAGCGGCGCCCGCTGACTTCTACCAGATAGGCACGAGGTCCGGAGCGTACGCCATCGGTCGTTAGCGGACACCTGGGAGCGAAATCCTCTCTTCACGGATCTCATGTACGACCCTACCGTCGAAGACCGTCATGTCAGTGCGGACTTTGTGGATCTCGAGCTCCGGTACTGCGAAGAGGTTCTTCTCGAGAACGACGAGGTCTGCCAGCTTGCCGACCTCGATCGAGCCTCGCTCCAGCTCATCGAAGGACAGGTATGCACCGGAGATCGTGTAGGCGGCGATCGCCTCCGCCAGGGTGATCCTCTCGTTCGGTGCCCAGGACTCGTCGGTTTGGCCGTAGGTATCGACTCCGCCGAGGTGTCTGCGCGTGACCGCAACCTCGAGCCCGTCCAAAGGGCGCAATGAGGTCACAGACCAGTCGGTTCCCCACACGAGTCGGGCACCGGCCTGCAGGAGCGTGCGGTGGTTGTAGACCCGTTGAGCCCGATCCGCTCCGAGGTGTCTCAAGTTGTAGATAGCCGTCCAATCATCGCCCTTGCCCCAGAAGGGTGTCATGTTCGCGGCCACCCCCAACAGGCGCAGACGCGGTACGTCGGCCGGATCGATCAGTTGCACATGCGCCATGTTGTGGCGCGCGTCGCGCGGGCCATTGGCCCGGCGAACGGCCTCGAACGCATCGAGAGATTCCCGCACCGCCCGATCACCGATGGCATGGATCTGGACCTGGAAGCCCTCTCGGTCAAGACGCGTGACCACCCGTTTCAGCCGTTCCGCTTCAACATGGGGTTCGTAGACAACGGGTTGGTCGCTGTATGGCTCGAGGAGTGCTCCGGTGCGTTGCTCGATGATGCCGTCGTTGCCGATCTTGATACAGGTCGCTCGGAGGTTGCCTGAGGAGAGTTCCTGGCGCCGAGCGATGAACTCCCGGATCTGCTCCTCGTCATCACGGGAAGGGCTGTAGCGCTGGCAGGTCACGGCCCGCAGGTTCATCTCGCCAGCGCTCAGCAGACGCGCGTAGAGTCGCTCCCCCTCCGCCGAGGATGAAGCGTCGTGGATCGAGGTGATCCCGAGACGAGTGAACTCGGTGAAGGCGCGCCGCAAGCCATCGACGCGTTCCTGATCTGTTGCCGGCGGCATGTGGCGGCGCACGAGACCCTGTGCGCTGTCGATCAATAGGCCTGTCGGCTCGCCGTTCTCGTCGCGCCTGATGATGCCGTTGACTGGGTCGGGCGTTGCCGCTGTGATGCCGGCGATCTCCAAGGCACGGCTGTTCACCCAAGCGGCGTGCGTGCCGGAAAAGGTCAGGTAAGCAGGTCGATCGGTGACAATCTCATCGAGCATGTAGCGATCCGGGTTCCCGGAAGGCTTGAAGGCGTCTGCTTCCCAGCCACGACCGACGATCCAATCGAGCTCGGGATGAGCCTGCGCGTATTCTTCGAGGAGGCGAAAGACCTCGTCTCGATCAAAGACACCGTTGAGCCGAATCCGGCCCAGGCCGGCCCCCCCACCGGCCGGGTGAACATGTGAATCCTGGAAACCGGGCAACATCATGCGGCCGCGAAGGTCGACGACCGGTGTTCCAGCGCCGACGAACGGCACCGCACCGTCGTCAGTGCCTACGTAGACGATGCGGTTGCCCGCGACAGCTACTGCCGAGGCCCAACTGCGCGCAGCATCGACCGTGTAGATCGCACCATTGCGAAATACCAGGTTCGCTACCTGACGCCCGTTGTGCTCCCCGATTGGCCCATCGTTCGCCGGAAGAACCGGTGTCGCGGGGGCCACAACAAGCAACAGGCTCAGCGCCGTCCTAGCCGTGAAACTCATCGGTGGCCTCCTCGGTCTAGTGTCAACACACATGTACCCTGCAGCGTGGCCAGGCTAGTTCCCTGACAGGTTGCCGTCCAGGGCTGCCGTCGGTGGCTGACCCAGACTACCGCTGCATCGTGAAAGTGAACTTAGCGGTGAGCGTGCGGTCGTCCAGGCGGTCGAACAGCCCTCCGAATGCCGTCGACTGCCGGTACACGAGGTAGAAGTCGTCGCCGGTGCGGTAGATGTAGCGCAACCGTACGAACGCTGATAGCTGGTCGGAGTCGCTGCTGTGTTGTAGCAGCGAGTCGACCAGCACGCGGTCGGAAAACGTCAGGTTGGCGCGTATCCGCCTCAGGTGGGTGTCGAAGCTGTCGCCGGGCAGATGGATGCGGTTGAAGCTGTACTGGGGGCTCAGGTTGAAGCGATCGCTGAACTTGAAGCTGGGCCCTCCGCCAATCCCGAAGCGGGTGCCGTCGTAGAACTCGCCCAGGTTGAAGGTAAGGTTGCCGCTCACCGCACGACGGGGAGCGGCGCGCAGGCTGATCTGGCCGTCGGTCCAGGAGTACTCGCCGATCGGAATGGTGACGTTCTCGTCGATTGGGAAATCGGTATCCAACAGCTCGTAGTTGCGGCTAACGCGGAAACGCACGACGTCATTGGACTCCAGATCCAACTGCGTGCTCAGGCTCCCCAGCCGCGAGACCAATCGGCCACTGGTGTCCGTAATGCGCTCCAATGAAGGGCTCACCGACACCCGCCGCATTAGCGGCCAGCTCGGGCGCGTCGACCAGCGCCCCTGGTATTTGTAGCGCACGATGTCCTGCCGCAGGATGAAGCCGAGATCGCTGTCAAAGTCGTCGGCCACATAGGTGACATCGCCTCCGAGTCCCCACGCTTCGGTGTCCCACCCGGCGCTGAGCTGCCCCACCCAGGAGGTGCCATCGATGTCGTTGTCCTGGCCACCGGCCACGAACCCCGACAGGAACAAGTGGTTGAACAGTATGAGATTGGTGTCGACGCCGAACACGCGATTGTACTGGCCGTCGCGACCCTGGACGTTTGTGACCAGCGCGCCGACACTGGATCGATCAAGAACCGACTGCTTCCAGCGGAAGGCGGTGTAGTTCTGCCCGGCGCCGAACTGTGAGTCCCCGGTCTGTACGTTGACGAAACCGAGGTTGCCGCTGCCGATCGTCCCCGTTAGCTTGCCGCCGTAGCGAATCGGTACCGGCTGCCCCTCGGGCCCCAGGCCAATGCGACGCGAGAAGAACAGCAGTGCCAGCGGCGGTTGCCGCTGGAAGCCGCCGCCGCCCCCTGCCACACCCCGACGACTGAGCGTGCCGAAGGTGAAGTTGTCGGCAGCCTCCAGGAAGAACTCGCGTTGCTCCGGAAAGAACAGCGAGAAGCGCGTCAGGTTGACCTGCTGGGTGTCGGCCTCGACCTCGGCGAAGTCGGTGTTCACCGTCAGGTTCGCAGTGAGGCTGGGGGTCAGTTGTACCTGAAACCTCTCGATGCCGATATCGCCCCTGCCCTCGGAGAGCGGATCGTCGCGCTGCTGGAACGAGTCGTAGCCCCCGGTCACAAAGGGCTTGAGACGGAACCGGTCGGTGAGCGCCAGCTCCTGCAGCCCGACGAGGTTGCCGTACTGTGAGACGGCCAGCCAGTTGTAGTCGCGGCTGAGGTTGTTCCAGTTGATGCGCTCCTTGTTATGTGCAACCTCGCGCTCGAACTCGATGCCCCAGACGTTGCTGCCGGTCGGATACCGCAGCGCGGCAAAGGGGATGGCGAGCTCGGCCTCCCAGCCGCGTTCGGTGATGCTCGCGGCGGCCTCCCAGCTCTCGTCCCAGTTCATGTTGAGCTGACTCTCGTCGGTTATCGTGTAATCGAACTTGGCGCCGAGCGCGTTGACCTGAAAGCCGAAGGCGTTGCGGCGGTCGCGAAACGGGTCCAGGAAGACCGCCGCATAGTCCTCCCCGCCCATTGTCGCGTCGCGTCGCATGTCGTTGGCGACGATCTTGTCGGGTTCATCGTCGAAGTTGATCCAGCCGACGTACAGGTTGTCGTCGTCGTACAGAACGCGCACCTCGGTGCGCTTCGTCGGCGCCACGCGGTTGTCGGGATCCTTCTGGACGAAGTCGCTCACCACGTCCGCCAGCTCCCAGGCCGCGTCGTCGATCCGACCGTCGAGGACGGGGGGCGTGTTTGTCCGCGTCGCGGCAGCGCGTTTGCCGTCGATGGGCAGGTCAGCCGTGAATCCCGAAGCCGCGCCTGTGTCCGTCCGCGGCACCGTGTCGCCGACGGAGTCGACGTTAGCGAGCATCAGCGTCGGGGCTTCGCTTTCTGGCGGCGTCGGGTCGTTTGCTGGCGTGATGATAGGGGCAGCCGCGACCGAGGGATCGGGCATCGTGCCGGAAACCTCGGATCCGTCCGGGATCGCGCCCGGGCTCGGTGTGTCGGACGGCGGTGTCGGCGGCAGTGTCGAGGGCAACGGGACAGGGCCGGTCTCGCCGGGTCGAATCATCCGCACCGGGATGCTCCGTCGACCCTGGCGCACCGGGCTCGCAGACTCGCCGGGCTGAACGAGGCGCACCGGAATCTGCCGTCGACGCGGTTCCTGCTCGTCGCGCTGTTGCTGGGCGATCACGGCCGGGCTGGCCAGCGTCACGGCGACGGCGGCGAGAGTCAGCGCCCCGCGCCCTGCTGCACCCAGCCCCGGCGTCAGGTTCATGAGCTATCTCTCCCCCGAGCCACCCCGCCCGCGTGAATCGGAACGGCGCCAAAGTTGGCATTCTGCCACGTCGGATGTCTAATCTGATCAAGCTCGTGGTCGCCGCCCAGACCATGACGGCCAACAGCGGACTAGCGCTCACCGACCGGTTCCGTCTCAAGCCCGATCGGCGGGTGGCGACTACCTACCCGTGGTACTTCTAGCCGACGGCTCGGTGGGGGCCGTCACGCCGATTCAGGACGAACGACGGGGTCGCTGGAGCTTCACCTGGTGGCGGTTCAGTCGGCGGATGCGGGTCGAATTAGTTGCTGGCGCGCGCCATCTTCTCTTGGCGGGACGAAGTCCTGCTCCTCCCCTATCGACTGGGTAACCCGTGGAAACCAGTCGAGCGATTCGCATCAGCGATCGCTAACAAGTCCCCCAGCTGTCGGAGCCGATGTTGTCCGCAGGAGCGGAGCTCCGAGGACTAGCCCCAACAGGGCTACAACTTCGAGAGCCAGACTTCGTCCCTTTGTGAGGCCGGTACACGGCTCGAGGAGACGGTGGCCGAGACCGAGCAGTGGGCGCAGCGTCGCGTCAACTTGTCCGACCTCGCGGGGCAGACGGTGTCGCTGACCCTGGAGGCGAATGCGGATCACGCCGGCAGCGTCGCGCTCTGGGGGGCACCGACCCTGAGCGGAGCCCGCACCAAGGAGACACCCAACATCATCTTCTATGTGATCGACGGTGGTGGGGCTGACCTCATGAGCCTGTATGGCTACAACCGGCGTACCACCCCGCACCTGGTACGGATAGCCGCTGAGGGCGCGGTCTTCAACTACGCCTACAGCAACTCCACCTGGACGCGCCCCTCGACGCTGTCGTTCCTCACCTCGCTGCAGCACAGCGTGCTCGGGGGCCTCAGGAACGGCCGCAACACGGCCCCTGAAGAGGTACTGACCATCCCACAGCACCTGCGGCGGGCCGGATACCAGACAGCCTTTTTCACGTCGAATCCCAATGCTGGCAGAATCAGCGGTCTTGATCGAGGCATCGATGTCCTCCGCGACGCGGGAGGCGGCGACAACTCCACCTCGTCCATGGAGCTGCACGGCGATTTCTGGCGGTGGCGTGCGGCGTACCCTGCCGAACCCTATTGGGTACGCTTCCAGACCACCGACGTCCACGCACCGAACACTCCGGTACCACCCTTCGCCGGCCTGTATGTGAGTCCGGATCAGCGAGCGACCTACAGGGCGTGGATGCGCCAGATCGACGCAGCCGGGGGCTCGTTCCCATACTCGGACGCCTTCGAGAAGACCGGCATCAATCGACAGGCGTTCTTCGACGTCGCCCGCGGCCTCTACGACGAGACGATGGCGCATCAGGACTACCAGCTCGGGCGCTTCGTCGAGCGGCTGAAGGCGACGGGGGACTGGGACAATACGCTGCTGATCGTGGCGGCGGATCGCGGGCACATCGCCGGCAGCGAGCATTTTGGTGTCGGGCTCGCCGACCCTATGCCCGCCATGTGGGAAATCGCGATGGCGAGTTCCTACCACACGCGGGTTCCACTGGTGATCGTCTGGCCCGCTCGCATCCGCGGGGGGCAGCGGTTCGACGAACCTGTCTCGATGATCGATGTGCTGCCGACGGTTCTGGCCCTCGCGGGCTTGCCGATGCCGGATGTCATGCAAGGACAATCGCTCGCGCCTCTCTTGCTGGGCAACGAAGGATGGGAGCCACGCCCGGTGATCCTCGATGAGTTCGACGTCGATCCCGGCACCGACGAGCTCCGAGGAACGATCGAAGTGATCGACGGGCGCTGGGCGGCGTCGCTGTTCATCGACCCACGTCCTGGCATGTCAACTCTGCCGCTCAGAGGTCATCACGACGGGCTCGCGGCCAAGAAGGCGGCATGGAATCAGCGCCCGCAGAGCGTCCCACGCCTGCTGTTGTACGACCTGTGGAGCGATCCGCGAGCCTTTTACAGCGTGCATGAGGAACACCCTGCGCTAGTCGAGCACTACACGGCGTTCCTTGAGGCGCAGTTCGAGGCACACGAGTTGCTGGCGCAGAAGTTCACGCCAGGCGAGGATTCGCCACTGACTCCTGAGCAGCTACGGTCTCTTCGGGCACTTGGCTACATCCAGTGAGTTGAAGAGGATGATCGGCACCAAACTAGGCCCCTACGAGATCACCGAGCAGCTCGGCGCTGGCGGTATGGGAGAGGTGTACCTGGCGCAGGACACGCGCCTGGGCCGCAAGGTGGCCATCAAGGTGCTGCCCGCCGAGTTTGCCTCTGACCCCGAGCGCCTCGCCCGCTTCGAGCAGGAGGCTCGCGCTGCCGCCGCTCTGAACCACCCTCACATCGCGGTTGTTCACGATATCGGCACCGAGGATGGCACCCACTTCATGGTGCAGGAGTACCTGGAGGGGAACACGCTACGGGAGCCGCTACAGAAGGGTGCCCTGCCGCTCAAGAAGGCACTCGGGTTGGCCACCGAGATCGCCGAGGCACTCGCAGCAGCACACGCTGCGGGGATCATCCACCGGGATTTGAAGCCGGAGAACATCTTCGTCACCAAGGAGGGGCACGCCAAGGTGCTGGACTTCGGCCTGGCGAAGCTGACCGAGATAGCGGCAGGATCACCGCGGTGCAACGCAGTCACCCACGATGATGGGCACGGTGGCCGGTCAGGTGATGGGTACTGCCGGCTACATGGCACCGGAGCAGGTTGAGGGCTCCGAGGAGATCGACCATCGGGCCGACTTGTTCGCCTTCGGCTGTGTGCTCTACGAGATGGCTGCGGGCAGGCAAGCATTTGCCGGTGAGAGCATCCACGACACCCTCCACCGCATCGGACACCGGGAGCCCAAGCCACTCGATGAGATCGATGACAGCCTCCCATCCCAGCTCCTTTGGATCGTCCGCAAGTCGCTCGCGAAGGAGCCGGGACGGCGCTACAGGGTGCTGATGACCTCATGGTGGACATGAAGGCATTGGCGCTTGAGGTGGAGTCGGGTGCGGCACAGCCGGTCAGCGGAGAGGCCCCGACAACCCCTGTCGCCGTGGAAACGGCTCGCGGCATCCCGTGGAAGCTGGCTGCTCCGATCGCGATTCTACTCGTGGTCGTTGCTGCACCGCTCGGCTGGTGGGCAAGGCAACCGGAGCCCAGAAGCACCATCCGCGTGCAGCTCGACCCCCTCGTCGACACGATCATGAGTCGGTTCGGCTCCGCAGTCGCGTTATCGCCCGATGGACGGCACGTTGCCTACGTCGAGGGTGACCTGTTGGATGGAAGCGCGCTGTACCTTCGCGCTCTCGACCAGCAGGACTCGACGATACTCGCGTCGTCGGCAACCATCCTGGGTTCGCCGTACCATCCCTTCTTCTCGCCCGACGGGCAGTGGGTAGGGTTCGTCACCCAGACGGAGCTGAAAAAAGCGTCCGTAATCGGAGGCACCCCGCAGTCGATCGCGCCGGTGGACTTTAGTCGAGGTGCGGATTGGGGGCCCGACGATACGATCGTCTTCACACCAAACCCCACCAGCGGCCTGTTTGTCGTGTCGGCTGTCGAGGGTGAGCCGGGACCGCTCACCGAGCTTTCCGGGGGCGAGCGCAGCCACCGCTGGCCCCAGTTCTTACCCGGCGGAAAGGCAGTGCTATTCACTTCGGCCGAGACCGAAGACTTCGACAGGGCCAACCTCGAGGTCGTAGATCTCGAGACCGGCGAGCGCCAAGTCGTGCACCGGGGCGGCACCTATGGCCGATACGTGCCGACGGGCCATCTGGTGTATTCAGACGCTGGAGCGTTGTTCGCGGTGCCCTTCGACCTCGATACCCTGGAGACGACCGGCTCGCCGATACCCGTGGTCGACAACCTCCCCGCCGACGACGCTGAAGGCGGGGTCTCGTTTGACTTCTCCGAGACCGGGATGCTCGTCTATCACATCAGAAGTGGCGGCGCTTCGGGCCGTTCCCAACTCGCCTGGGTGGAACGTGACGGCCAAGTCGAGCCGCTGCCCTTCGAGCCGCGTCCGTCTTGGTTCTTGGACCTCTCGCCGGATGACCAGCGCATCGCGCTCGAAATCCCCGGAGATGACGGGGAGTGGGACATCTGGATCTACGAGGTCGAACGAGGAGGCAGCCAGGTGCTGCTGACCACGGAAGGCAGCAACCGAACCCCCGTTTGGTCTCCGGATGGAGAGTGGGTTTTCTTCCGATCGGATCGGAGTGGCAATGACGACATCTGGAAGCGGCGGGCTGACCGGAGTCTCGACGCCGAACTGGTGTTGGATACAGAGGCTCCCGTGTTCCCGACGTCGATCTCGGACGACGGTGAGATGCTGCTGTTTGTGAGTGGGCTCCTCCCGAATCACGACGTGGGGATACTGGCTCTCGATACAGGTGATACGGAATTGATCCTCGATACCGCCGCCACTGAGTCTTGGCCCAGTTTCTCGCCGGACGGCCGCTTCTTCGCCTTCTTTTCGAACGAGACCGGGCAAGACGAGGTGAACGTGCGGGAAGTATCGAGCGGTCGGACGTTTCCGGCCTCTACGAGTACCCGTGGTGGCTGGTTCCCTAGCTGGTCGCGGGATGGAAGGGAGATTTACTACCGCTCCTTTAACAGCCCCGGCATCCTCGTTGCGGAAGTGGATTTGGAGTCGTTTTCCGCATCGGACCCTGTCGAACTCTCGGACATCGAAATGCGTGCCATTGGCAACTTCGATGTCACCGCCGATGGACAGAAGTTCCTTGTGACGGTGCCCGTTGGAACTGATGAGACTGGGGCACGGCACCGGGCACACGACTCAACGTCGTCCTCAACTGGTTCGAGGAATTGAACCGGCTAGTGCCGACGGGCGGCTCCTGATGGTCGGCAAGACGCTCGGCCACTACGAGATCCTCGCCCCGCTCGGTGAAGGCGGGATGGGACAGGTGTATCGAGCCCGCGACACGACGCTGGATCGTGATGTCGCCATCAAGGTGCTGCCTGAGGACTTCGCCAGCGATGCTGGTCGGCTGGCGCTCTTCGAGCGACAGCCGGAATGGGAACTATTAGACGAGCTCCAGGACGCACGGCTCCTCGAGAGACGGCGGGTGGCGGCGCACGCTCCCCGGAACGGACTACCTCCCGTGGTCGGCAAGACCTGATTGACCTGTGCCGCCGTCCCGAGTCACCATGGGCGGCCAAGAGGGGTCGGAATCTCGCGGGGAGGCAGATATGACGCTGCGTCGCAGCCAGCTCGTGCTTGTCACGATCGTCGCCGTCTGCGCGGTGACGGCGCTCGGCATCGAGTCTGCGGCGGGGACCGGCGGGCAGCAGGAGGAGGACTCCACGATCCCGGTCCTCACGGCTACCGCCGACGGGCTTGCTCGTCAGGCGTTCGCGATCCTCCGCGAGAACTGCTTCGAGTGCCACGGCCTCGACGACGTGTTGGGCGGCCTCGACCTGCGCTCCGAGACGACCCTACAGGCCGGCGGCGACCACGGAAACGTGGTTGTGGCGCACGACGCCGACGCGAGCCTCCTGTATCAGGCCGTCGCCCGTACCAGCAGGCCGTACATGCCCTACGGCCGTGCCCCGCTGCCCGACGAGCAGGTCGAGATCATCCGGCAGTGGATCGTTAGCGGCGGCTCCCTCGCCGCGGTGCGTCTGGCGATGCCACACACCAGCGCTGCGGAGCTGGCTGCGCTCGAGGAGCGGCCGATCACCGAGGAGGAGCGCGCTTACTGGGCCTTCGTCAAGCCGGTGCGCCCGGCAGTGCCCGAGGGCAACCGTCGGAGCAGGAGCGACAACCCGATCGACGCCTTCCTGTTGGACGCGACGCACGCCAAGGGGCTCACCCGCGCTCCTCCGGCCGACAACCGCAGTCTCGTGCGTCGCGTCTACCTCGACGTTCTCGGCTTGCCTCCCAGCCCCGAGGAGATCGACGAGTTCCTCAACGATGGCTCCCCCGACGCCTGGGAGCGGCTCGTCGACAAGCTGCTGGCTTCGCCCCACTACGGCGAGCGCTGGGCACGTCATTGGATGGATCTGGCCCGCTACGCCGACTCCGGCGGTTACGAGTTCGACCTCGACTGGCCGCAGATGTACCGCTACCGCGACTACCTGGTGGAGTCGTTCAACAGCGACAAGCCCTACGATCAGTTCGTGCGGGAGCAACTCGCGGGCGACGAGATCGCCCCCGGTTCCGACGAGGCGATCGCGACAGGTTTCTTGCGCGTCGGTCTCGAAGGGACCGACGTAGAGCTCAACCGGCTCGATGAGGTCGACGACCTGATCAGGGCGACCTCGCTCACCTTCATGGGTCTCACAGTGGGCTGCGCACGCTGCCACAACCACAAGTTCGACCCCATTCCGCAGAAGGACTATTACCGGATGCAGGCAGTGTTCTGGCCGACGGTGAAGGCCGAGTTCCCCCTGGTGCCGGCCGACGAATGGGAGACAAACCGCGCCGAGCGCGAGCGGATCGAGGCGATGATCGAGCCTCTGTCCGAGGCCAAGAAGGCCACCGAGAAGCCGTACCACGACATGCTGGTCGTGCAGCACGTCGCCAATCTGCCCGAGCACATGCAGATCGCCTGGCACACCGCGGAGGAGGAGCGCACGGAGGCGCAGAAGCTCAACGTCGTCCAGATCGAGGCGGCCCTCAGCGTCGGCGACGTGACCGAACTCATCACCCAGGAGCACCTGATCGAGCTGATGCCCGCCGAGGTCAAGGCGGTCCATGCGATCGTGGCGGCGGCGATCAAGGATCTCGAGGAGAAGCAGCCCGAGCGCCTGGCGGCCGCCAGGGTCATCGGCGAGGAGGGCCGCGAGCCGGAGCCGTCGTACTTCCTGCACCGGGGCAGCCCCGGCGCCAAGGGAACGGTGATGTCGCCGGGGGTACTCACGGTGGCCAGCAACGGCGAGTGGGACTTCGCTCGGCCGCCTGAGGAAGCGACCTCGAGCTGGCGCCGACGGGGGTTCGCGGACTGGCTCGTGAACGAGGACAACCCGCTGACCGTCCGCGTGATGGTCAATCGCCTGTGGCAGCATCACTTCGGCGAGGGCATCGTCAGAACGCCGAGCAACTTCGGCAAGATGGGCATGCCGCCGACCCATCCGGAGCTACTCGACTGGCTCGCCGTCGAGTTCATGGAGCGCGGCTGGAGCATGAAGGCGATGCACCGGTTGATGCTCAACTCGCAGGCCTACCGGATGGCCGCAGCCGACGTGCCGGGCAATGCCGAGATCGACCCCGAGAACCTGCTGCTGTGGCGCATGCCCCGAGTGCGGCTCGACGCCGAGACCATCCGCGACTCGATACTGGCAACCGCGGGCACCCTCGACCGGACGATGGGCGGGCCGGGAGTCTTTCCCTACATCGACCCCGACCTGTTCGAGGTGACCTCCGAACGCGAGTGGCGAGGGCTTCCGGACAGCGATCCAGCCACCTGGCGCCGCAGCCTCTACGTGTTCTCCAAACGCACCATTCGCTACCCGATGTTCGAGACGTTCGACCAGCCCAACATGATCGACTCGATCGACCGGCGGCAGCGCACCACTGTGGCGCTGCAGGCGCTGATCCTGATGAACAACGAGATGGTGCTGCTGCAGTCCGACAAGTTCGCGGAGCGGGTTCGGCGTGAAGCAGGCAACGACATCGGCGCCCAGATCGACCGGGCGATTCAGCTGGCGCTGGGCCGGCCGGCAACCGCACTGGAGCGGGACCAGGCCATGGAGCTCGTCTCCACGTCGACCAAAGGGTTGGCCGAGCTCTGTCACCTGCTATTCAACCTGAACGAGTTCGTCTACCTTCCATGAGCAACCGCCGCCGGCCGCACCACTGCCATCATCACCACCATGGCTGCGGGCGCCAAGAGAAGCTGGTGTATTCGCGGCGCGGGCTGCTCGGGCGGCTCGGCGGTGGCATTGCGGGCCTCGCCTTTGCAGACCTGCTCAGTCGCGACGGCCTGCTGGTTCCCGCGGCGGCGGCGCAGCAGGCGATCAATCCGCTGGCGGCCAAGGTCCCGCCACTGACCCCGCGCGCCAAGGCGGTCATCTCGATCTTCGCCTTCGGCGGCCCCAGTCACATCGACACCTTCGACCCGAAGCCCGACCTGATGAAGTGGCAGGGGCAGACGATGGAGGGCGTCGGCGACGTCAAGACGATCATGGGCAACCCCGGCGGACTCTTGCCCTCCCCGTGGGAGTTCAAGAAGCACGGCCAGTCTGGAATGGAAGTCTCGGCGCTATTCCCCCACCTGGCCCAGCACGTCGACGACCTCGCGCTGATCCGCTCGATGTATGGCGTCAGCCCGGCGCACTCGCCGGCGCTGTTCCAGATGAACACCGGTAGCATTCTGGCCGGCCACCCGAGCGTGGGTAGCTGGGTAACCTACGGCCTCGGCAGCGAGGCCGATGACCTGCCGGGCTTCATCGTCTTCACCGACCATCGCGGCGGGCCGATTAACGGCCCGCCGAACTGGGGCAGCGGCTACCTACCGGCAGCCTACCAGGGCACCCAACTACGCGACGGCGCCACGCCGATCGTCGATCTAAAGCCGGCGGTCGACCGTCATCCCGACGAGCAGCGCCGCTGGCTGCGCATGCTGCACGAGATGAACGAGCGGCACGCCGAGCAGGACCCGCTTGACACCGAGCTGTCGGCGCGGACCTTCTCCTACGAGCTTGCCTACCGCATGCAGACCGAGGCTCCCGACGCGATCGACATCAGCAAGGAGTCGGACGCGACCAAGCGGCTGTACGGCATCGGCGTGGAGCCGACCGACTACTTCGGCCGCCAGGCACTGATGGCGAGGCGGCTCGTGCAGCGCGGGGTGCGCTACGTGCAGATCTTCTCGGGCGGCGGCAACTTCCAGCCGAGCTGGGACGCTCACTTCGACCTGGTCGCGAACCACAGCATGCACTGCGCCGAGGTCGACAAGCCGATCGCCGGGCTGATCGAGGATCTCAAGAGCCAAGGCATGTTCGATGAGACGCTGATCGTCTGGCACGGCGAGTTCGGGCGCTTGCCGATCTCGGAGCGGATGGACGGACGCGACCACAACAACAAGGGTTTCAGCGTCTGGCTGGCAGGCGGCGGGGTCAAAGGTGGCACGGTGGTTGGGGCCACCGACCGGTACGGCTATCGGGCGGAGCGCAACCGCAAGTCCGTCTACGAGCTACACGCCACGATCCTGCACCTACTCGGTCTGGACTTCGAGAACCTGACCTACCGGTTCAACGGCCGGGATAGGCGGCTCA
The DNA here is from genome assembly GCA_963666055.2 of Acidobacteriota bacterium. GTDB lineage: Bacteria > Acidobacteriota > UBA890 > UBA890 > WLXD01 > DASCOT01. The sequence goes on from CAXWPH010000005.1 coordinate 65,432, forward strand.
CCGACGTGCACGGGAAAGTGATCACCGAGATCCTCGCTTAGGCGATGGAAGCCGATGGCGACAAGCGGGAAACCGTGAAGGCCCTCATCTTGGACAAAGAGTTCCAACCGTAGCTCACTGTCCCGTCGGCACCCGCTGCTTCACCAGAGAAACCCGGAGGGACACGGGTTTAGCAATGGCGCGCCCGGCAGGATTCGAGCCTGCGCCCGCTTGCATTAGAAGCCCGCTGCTCTATCCAGCTGAGCTACGGGCGCCCGTAGCTCAGCTCAGCCGAGTCTCGCGAGCCGAGCTGGAGCACGCTTTTTTGGCCGGGTGCCACCCTGGGTGCCACTCTGTGCAACTCGTGGCACCTGCACAGAGTTGCATGGCCCGTAAACGCTGGGTCTATTGGGGTTACGGAAGGCCCCAATAAAACTCATAACCCGAAGGTCGCAGGTTCAAATCCTGCCCCCGCTACTCGCATAAACGCCCATGAACAAAGGGGATTCGGCCAGCGCGGCCGGGTCCCTTTCGTCGTCTTTTCGGCCGAAATGTCACGTACATGCCGCGATTGGGGCTTTTCTTGTGAACTAGTCTCGGTACTACAGACGAGAGGAAGGCGAATTTGGACGCGGCAGCTAGTACGAGGTTTGCACGGTTGGAGCCTAGTTCAGCGACAATTGGGGGACACTGCGGCACAAAAGGGGCTGCGGGAGACCGACAGGGTTCTATGCGCTGATTGTGGCCAGCGGCACGCGCCTCGCTGCCGATATCGGGCCCGCGCCGCGATCTGAGCGCTATTGCTGCTCGTCGTCCGGTTCGGTTTCTTCTTGCTCGGTTTCTTCCGCCTCCTCCAGCGGTGGCGTCGGAATCGCGGGCTGAGGGTTGAGCGGCGCCAGGGTGCGTCCGGACAGGGCGGGATGATCGGCAGGCACCGGGGTCGCGCGGAATACCGCGTTGGGGAACTCACCCACCGGATGCGGCGGTGAGCCGTCCGGCATGCGCACGTCGCCCGAGTAGGGGTCGCGATACTCCCAGATGATCTCGCCATCGGGGGTGACCTCGAAGAAGCGGCCGTGCGGCCCTGAATTGACCAGCGTATTGCCGCTAGCTAGCCGGCTGGCGCCCGAGATGAACGGGGCGAGCCAACTCGTGGGGTCGGTCGCCGTATACGCCCACACAGGCTCGGCGGGTCCGAACGCCTCCTCCTCGGGAATGATGTAGTTGCCTTCGCTGTCGGTGGGCGGGGCGATCTCGTAGACCGCCGAATACTGCCCGCCCTCGGGACCGTTGCGGTTGCTGAAGACGGTCAGGTTGCCGGCGCCTGCGTAGCCCTCCGGGATCCAGCGCACGTCGTGCTGGTACCCCAGTTGCTGATCCTCGGCCGTACCGCGGCTGTACACGCGCGGGTTGCCCCATCGGTACAGCAGATCGCCGCCATGTCCCCAGCGACCGCCGGTGCAGCCCGCCGCCTGGCAAGCATGCGAGGCCCCTCAACGCGGGACTCCCGCCGCCTTGGTTGAAGGGCTGTTTCGAGTTTCAATCTGGTTGTCTTGGGGTTCAGATCTCGTAGCCCAGCACTCCCCAATAAGCAATAACTCTCACCTTATCACCTTCCTTGAATCCTGAACCCTTAACCCTAACCTCGACAAGCAGCGACTCTGTTAGTTCGTGAGCCTTCTCAGTGCCCCTGCATATCGAGAAATCTGGGCTCGGAATCTGACGGGACGCCGTACCGGATCCATACTTGATTTTTGTGCTTCCTTTGGCCAGCACTTTCGAAGCTCCGTTGGCGCATAACAACTTCAGCTTCCACACCATTCGTCCCACGCTCACTTCACTTGCGAGATCATGGAAGTTCGACGACGCGCCCGCGGGGGTAGTCAGAAGAAAAGTGATTGCTAATGAAAGAGCGTCTACCCCATCCGAAATAAGAAATAGGTTCGGTGTCAACACGAGAGCTTCAGGTCTAAAACGCGAAGCCTTCGTATCGCGCACAAACTCGTAGTCCATATATGCGCCCGTGCCTGCGATTGGGGTCCCTTCATCTTGTGCGAGAACCTTCGGTGCCAAAGAAAAGGTTCCAATCAACACCCCAGCGAGCAGCAGCACGCCAACCGCTGCTTCAGGCAACCGCTTTGACAGCAAGAATACGTTCATGGGCATCTCCGTGCGCTGCCGCCAGGGACGGGTCCTGGACCAGATCAAGCGCGGCTACATGGGAGACGCCCCAGCGCGGGATTCTCGCCGTCAGGGCCTCTCCTCCGAAAGTTCCAGTGCTGCCCGCTAGCGCCGGCGGAGCCTGCGTGACGCATCCCGCGCCGAGAGGTAACACCATCCTAGACCCCCAGCACCCCGACCGGGTAGTGTCAGGCCGTGGCCCTCCCCGTGGTGCGCTCGAGGAACGCAGCTATGCGAGTCGTCAGGGTGTCCCGTGGCGGGTATGAGACGATTAGGGGGGTTGTGGGGAAGTGGGAGCGAGCTTGTGAGGGATTCGAAGGCAGCGTCGATAATGCGCCTGGCTCCCGGCCGAATCATCTACAAGCAGAAGCAGCACCGCCGCCGCGTCTACCGCTGGTCCATCTGCGACGCATGTGGTCGGCTCTGGTACACGCTCGACACCGTCCGCAACGTCATCAAGCGGGATGGCTGCTCACGTTGTCTGTACCCCGGCGCGACCAGGCTGCCGCCTAAGAAGATTCGCCCACGTACCCCCGGGATGCCGGCCAGGCAGACAATCTGACGCCGGAGAGACGCTGCCTCCCGTGGACCCCCGCGTACCCCGACGATAGGCTTCACGCGCCCACCCTCCTCTCTGCGGGAGCGCCATGGAACCCGGCACCAAAAGGCCCCTACGAAGTCACCGAGCAGCTTGGCGCTGGCGGCATGGGAGAGGTGTACCTGGCGCAGGACACGCGCCTGGGCCGCAAGGTGGCTATCAAGGTGCTGCCCGCCGAGTTCGCCTCTGACCCCGAGCGCCTCGCCCGCTTCGAGCAGGAAGCCCGCGCTGCCGCCGCGCTGAACCATCCGCACATCGCGGTGGTTCACGATATCGGCACCGAAGGCGACACCCACTTCATGGTGCAGGAGTACCTGGAGGGAGACACGCTCCGAGAGCCGCTACAGAAAGGTGCGCTGCCGCTCAAGAAGGCGCTCGGCTTGGCAACCGAGATCGCCGAGGCACTCGCAGCCGCCCATGCCGCCGGGATCATCCACCGGGATTTGAAGCCGGAGAACATCTTCGTCACCAAGGAAGGTCACGCCAAGGTGCTGGACTTCGGCCTGGCGAAGCTCACCGAGGTGGCGGGGGCAGGCTCACCGGGCGGTGCCACGCAGTCACCCACGATGATGGGGACGGTGGCTGGTCAGGTGATGGGTACTGCCGGCTACATGGCCCCGGAGCAGGTCGAGGGCTCGGAAGAGATCGACCATCGGGCCGACCTGTTCGCCTTTGGCTGCGTGCTCTACGAGATGGCTGCGGGCAGGCAAGCATTTGCCGGTGAGAGCATCCACGACACCCTCCACCGCATCGGACACCGGGAGCCCAAGCCACTCGATGAGATCGATGACAGCCTCCCATCCCAGCTCCTGTGGATCGTCCGCAAGTCGCTCGCCAAGGAGCCGGCCAAGCGCTACCAGACAGCCGGCGACCTGGTCGTCGACGTACAGACGCTCGGTACAGACGTGGAGTCGGGTGCGGCACTCCCGACAACCCCTGTCGCCGTGGAAACGGTTCGCGGCATCCCCTGGAAGCTGGCAGCCCCGATAGCCGTGGCCATCGCCCTTCTGGCAGCTTTCGGAGTCTGGATCACGATCCCGTCACTGCCAGAGTCCATCGTTCGCCGCTTCTTCATCGACTATCCGCCAGAAACTACTTTCCAGAGGTTTTTTAGCGCCGGCGTTGCGATCTCACCCGATGGCAGCTCGGTGGTGTTCGCCGCCAACCGGCAGCTTTGGCTCCGAGCGATCGACGATCTGGTAGCCACACCCATCCGTGGCACGGAGGGAGCCAGAGGGCCGTTCTTTTCTCCCGATGGCCAACAGCTCGGCTTTTGGGGAAGCGATGGGCAAATGAAGAAGGTTTCGATTACCGGCGGTGCGCCGCTGTCGCTGGGGCCAGCGCCTGAGCAAGCGTACGGGGCGAGCTGGGCAGATGACGGCTACATCTACTTCGGGCAGGGTGCCGGAGGGATCTTGCGTGTCTCGGAGAACGGCAGTGACCCCAAGACAGTCGCCGAGATGGCGGACGGCGAGCAAGCCTACGGCCCCCGACTTCTTCCTGGTGGCGAGTGGTTGCTGTATACGCTCTTGAGCGGTTCCATCTCGTGGAACAATGCGATCATCGTGGCGCAGCCGGTGGCCGGCGGCGAGCGCAAGGAGCTGGGCATTGTCGGCACCGATGGCCGCTACGTGCCCACCGGCCACATCGTCTATTCCCTCCAAGACAACCTCCTTGCGGTGCCCTTCGATGCAGGCAACATAGAGGTTGCCGGTGGACCTGTGCCCATCGTCGAAGGGGTCCGACAAGCGTTTGGTGGCTTCTCGGGAGCAAGCCAGTACGCCTTTTCGGATCGAGGTGGGTTGGTGTACATGCCGGGCGCTGGGGCTTCGGGCGCTTTCCAACTCGCCTGGGTTGATCGTAACGACCAGGTCGAGCTGCTGCCCTTCGAGCCGCGTTCGTCTCTCAACTTGGACCTATCGCCGGATGACCAGCAGATCGCGCTCGAAATCCAGGGAGATGATGGGGACTGGGACATCTGGATCTACGAGATCGGACGAGGGGGCAGCGGGGTGCTGCTGACCACGGAGAGCAGCAACCGATTGCCCGTTTGGTCGCCCAATGGAGAGTGGGTGTTCTTCGCGTCGGACCGGAGTGGCAGTAACGACATCTGGAAGCGGCGGGCTGACCGGAGTCTCGACGTCGAGCCGGTGTTGCATATGGAGACTGCCGTGTGGCCGAGGTCGATCTCGGACGACGGTGAGATGCTGCTTTTCGAAAGCGGGCTCCCACCGAATCTCGACGTGGGGATACTGGCTCTCGATACACAGGAACCGAAAATGCTCGTCGATACCCCCGCCAACGAGTTTTGGCCCAGTTTCTCGCCGGACGGTCGCTTCGTCGCCTTTCTGTCGAACGAGACCGGGCAAGACGAGGTATACGTGCGGGAAGTAACGAGCGGTCGAACATTTCCGGTCTCTACGAGTACCCGTGGCGGTCGTACCCCTCGCTGGTCGCAGGATGGCAGAGAGATTTACTACCGCTCCGCCGTTGGCTCCGGCATCCTCGTCGCAGAACTGGATGTAGAGTCGTTTTCCGCATCCGACCCTCTCGAACTCTCGAACATCATCACCCCTCTCTTGGGCCCCTTTGATGTCACCGCCGATGGCCAGAAGTTCCTGGTGACGGTGCCCGCTGGTAATGATGAGACTGGGGGCACGGCACCGGGCACACGACTCAACGTCGTCCTCAACTGGTTCGAGGAGCTCAAGCAGCGCGTGCCGACGGGAGGCTCCTGATGGTCGGCAAGACGCTCGGCCACTACGAGATCCTTCCCCCGCTGGGTGCAGGCGGCATGGGGCAGGTGTACCGAGCACGCGACACGACGCTGGATCGTGATGTCGCCATCAAGGTGTTGCCGGAAGACTTCGCCAGCGATGCTGGCCGGCTGGCTCGCTTCGAGCGCGAAGCCAAGCTGCCGCCGGTGCGCATGGCGCATCACGGGCGCTGACCTCGATCAGTAGCTCACGCGCGCGATCTTCGAACTCCAGGCACAGTCACCAGCAACCTTCGCACCGAACTCACCCGAGATCCATACGTCCTTTGTAGACGACGGGTCCGAGGTCACGCCCACGTAGTCGCCGGTGCGGACCGAATCCTCGTCTTCCGGCAGCTCCTTGGAGCACTTGCCCGAGGCAAGGAATTTCTGCTTGTCGAACCCGGCGGGGAGCCGCGCCGGGCCAAAGCGCGCGGCTCCTTTTTTCAGCCCGTTGTAGGCGAGCGAGAGGCGCTTCTTCTTGCCTCCATATTGGAACGCGACGACCACGTCTCCGCCCGAGGTGACCGCAATCCCGGGCATCCAGGCGAAGTGGTCGAAGACTCCGAACAGGTCCTCGAATCCCACCGCGGCGCCGTTGCCGGTTGGCAACAGCTGCCGGACCCGGATACAGGAAAAGACGTCTTCGGTGTTGCTGCCGAAAATGCATCCGGACGCGTGGGCGAACCACAGCTGCCCGTCACGGTACACGACCTGAGCCATCATCCGATGGCCGAGCGTGGCGATGTCCTTGTCACTGCCCTTCTGGTGTGCTGGTGGAGCAAACGTGTAACCGTTGGTGGTGATGATCTCGTGGCTCACCCTGGGCTTGGCCCGCTCGCCGGCGCGCGCCCCGTTGGTGATTCGCCAGAGCGCATAGTGCTCCGCGAATCCGACCAACGGCGTGTTGATGGCGAACAGCGGCGTGCCGGCGATGTTGGCGGCTCGTGCCCACGAACCCCTAGCGGCGTCATGCGGCCACCACGCACAGCGCCACGTACTCCGCGTGGTGTTCGACATCGTGAACGTCGAGGCTACCCAACGAGACGCGGTTCCCTGGTTGCCCCTCGGTTGCCCACGGGCAACCAGGACGCGCTCCGGTGCGCAGACCAGCGCGCGGGGACACAAACGCTTCGTGTTTCAGCGTGAGCCAGAGGTAGCGCAGCGTTCACGACCCCTACCCGGCATCCCCGAATTCGGTTGGTGCCAAGAAAGTGCCAAAAACGGCTCCAAACCACCCATTTCCACGGCCTGTTACCCCCGAAAACAGGCCGTATCTGCTGGTCCCGGTGAACTCGTTGTTCACTGAACCGACCCGCTGGGCCACATCGTTTCGATCCTAGGGTCGCGGTATGTGCGCAACGTCCTCGGTGGTTGTGTCGGGAGCTTCTCCCCGAGCCAGCACGCCATCGCGAGCGCCATTCGAGATCATCCGACCCACCCACCTGCGTGCGGTAGGTCAGATTGGCAGCCGCGGTAAGGTGCTGCTCCAACCCCTGGAGTTCCGAGATCAGGGCCTGGACTCCGGGGAGTTCGGGATCCAGGTGGATGCGCCTGAAACCGATCAAAGTACGCAACGTGGTGATCGGACGAGTCCGCGAGACTCGAAGATATGGAGGGTGTGCTGACTCGGCATCTCCGCCGTAATCGTAAGCTGATAGAGCTTGGCTCCGAGTTCCGGCGTTGCTGCAGTCGGCTTCCCTGGATCTTCTGGCTACTGCTCTATGGCCGGCGGCGACGCAACCGGTAGCTCGCCGTGCACTAGCACGCCTTCCATCATCACCGCCGTGGGCTGCACCTCGGGGATGTCCGCGGGATCGAGCATGAAGAGGTCCTCGTCGAGCACCACGAGGTCGGCGAGCTTGCCAACCTCGAGGGAGCCAATGCGGTCCTCCATGCGAAACGGATAGGCGCCATCGACGGTGAAACCGCGCACGATCGTGCGCAGATCGACACGCTCGGTCGCCGGCGGTCGAGGGCTCGCGCCATCGCCCCGGGGCGCCTCCCGCGTATGGGCACCGTGCATGGTTAGATACGGGCTGATGACTGACAGCCGCCAGTCGTCGCTCGAGAAGGTCACGCGGGCGCCGGCGTCGAATAGCGACTTGGCCATGTAGATACGCGCCATTCGCTCCGGGCCCAGCGCCAGCGCCTCTGTCTCTTCGGGGTAGGCAGCGCCCACGGCGAACCACCAGGCCGTTAAGTTGGCGGAGACGTCGAGTGTCGCGAGGCGCGGCATGTCAGCGCGATCGATGACCTGGACGTGCGACAGCGTGACACGCGGGTACAGCTTTCCCGAGACGGCCGCCCTCGCCGCTTCCACAGCGTCGAGCGCGGTGCGAACGGCGCGGTCGCCGATGGTGTGCAAGTGCAGGTCGAGCTGCGCCTCGTGCAGCTCGAGCAGGAAGTCGCGCAGCTCGGCCATCGATAACATGGTGTCGCTAGCGAAGCTCGGATCATGAGCGTAGGGCTCGAGCAAGGCGCCAGAGTGGTTCGAGAGAATGCCGTCCATGAACAGCTTCACCGTACGAAACCGCAGCCGCTCGCCGCCGTACTGCCGCTGCAGCCGCCGCATCTCCTGCACCGCCTGAGTGCGGCGCTCGGGAACGAACACCTGGTAGGTGCCCTCATAGCGCAGCGGCAGCCTGCCGGCGCGTTCGAGACGGGCCAGCAGGCCGTAGACGTGGTCCTCGTAGCCGAAATTGCCGCCGTCGTAGACCGTCGTAACGCCTTTCTCCAGCAGCGTCTGCAGAAACGCCACCACGCTGGCCTCGTGCACGTCGGTATCGACGTCGAACTGCGAAGCTAGGTGCTGCCAGCCCGCACCCTCCTTGACCCAACCGGTGGGAACACCGTTGGCGTCGCGAGCGTACATGGCGAGCCCGGGTCGCGGATCGGGCGTGCTGGCGTCGATCCCGAGCACCTCCAGCGCCTTCGAGTTCAGCCAGTTGCTGTGCCAGGAGCGGCTGGCGATCCACACCGGCCGGTCTGCAACGATGCGGTCGAGGTCCCGTCGGTGCGGCCCCCTGGACCCGTCGACGAACAGCTCGTTGGGCCAGCAGCAAAGTCGGATCCAGCCCTCCCCTGGATTGCTCTCGACGTGGTTGCGCAGCGATTCGAGGAACTCCTCGCGGCTGGAGCCGCTGACGGACCCGTCGTAGTCCTCGAGGTCGATGTAACCCGGATGCGTGTGACCGTCGATGAGGCCCGGGATTACCAGACGGCCCGCCAGATCGACCGTGCGCGTCGCGTCCGACACGAAGGCCGCAGCGCCGGCGTCGTCCCCAACGTAGGTGAGCTCGCCGTCCTCGATCGCGACCGCAGTAGCCGACGGGTTGCCGTCGTCCATCGTCACGATGTCGCCGCCGGTGAGCACCCAGTCGGCGCCAGCGGCGGATCCACCGCTCCCGTCGTCCCCGGCGTCGCAGCTCACCGTCAGCACGATCGTTCCCACCAGAGCCAACAAGAGGCTACCCGAGAGGATCGCGCCGCGCGCTCGCGTCCATAGAGTCATCGGCCTTAGTAGTCGGACTGCTGCGAGATGCCGTTCACCGGGCGGTTCGCCACGACGCTCGAGGTTAGCGGCTTTATCGCTCTTCCTACTCATCGGCTCCGGCTCCGGCTCCGGCTCCGGCTCCGGTACCTGTACCTCGTCGCTCGCTCCATGCAGCTGCGATCCTATCGTACCGCAGGGGGCGACCCGTTCGGCCCCTGCAAAGCAACCGAGGCGACCGAAAACGCCCTCTGACGGCCGTCGAGGCTTGGGCGCAACCAAGTCGCGGAGGCCACTCCGGGGCCGTAACTCGGCCCACGAGCGTTTTGGTTCGCTGGTTCGCGCTAGAACCTGGAGGCAGTGATCCAGGTGTCACTTCTGGCAGTGCTCTGGGCGAAGTCTCGCTCCACCTCTGGGTCGGTCTTGCCTTGGGCCTCCAATGCGGCTCTCAGGCCGTGGAGCGACCAAACGTTGTGCGGATGGTCCGCGAGCTCGGTCCGGTACACGTCCTCCGCTTCGGCCGGGCGCCCGGCCTGAAGGAGTGCTGCGCCAAGCCAGTGGCGGGCTGCGAACGGGATCGGCTCGGGCTCGTCGTATTGCTGCTGGTCGTCGAGAGCGGCCGCGCGCTCGAATGCGTCGATCGCGGCCTGGAGGTCGCCCTGGGCGCGGAGGATCTCGCCTTCGAGGATCGCCGCTGCCAGGCCCATCAGCTGTTTGGCTGGGTGAAACCCGAGCGTTGCCTCGGAATGCTGCGCCAGTTCCTGAACCCGCGCCAGATGCTTGTGCGCGGCCGCAGCGTCGCCGGCCCGCAGCTCGGCATAGCCTTGGGCGAACTCCCAGAAGCCGCGAGCAACCTCAGCCGAGGGGCGCTTCTTGACTTGGAGGATCTCGTCGAAACGACCGAAACGCAGAAGGGTCAACACCTGATGCATCGTGTTGCCGCCGAGTTTCGCGAAATCCTTGCCCGCCTGCGTCGCGATCGCGCCTTGTCCGTCCATCGAAGCGGCGAACAGCAGCATGTGCAGGTTGTGTGTCCTCCCGTAGGAGAAGCCGAGCTTCTTCGCCGCCTTTTGGTCCGAGTGCCAGGCCGCAGTGTTGGCCTGGACCGACCGCCCCCACAGACCGACCTCGTTCCAGGTATGCGAGGGCATGTGCTGGACGTGGCTGGCTACCGGCACCGCCCGACCGAGATGTTCGACACACTCGAGCGCCAACTCCGGGTGCTGGCTCGATTCCGTGGCGTGTACGTAGAGGTGGCAGGCGCCCGGATGCTCGATGTCGCCCTCCAGGACGCCGGTCAGCACTCCGTGAAGTCGAATCAGATCGGGGTCCTCGACATCTCGGTGACCGAGTCTCTCCTCGAGCAGGAACAGAGCCACCGCATAGACGACCGCTACCTCGTGATGGTCCGGGTACTTCTCGTACACCTGCGCCATTTCCTCGGCGAACGATTCGTCGACTGGGCGCCGTTGTTCAGGGTCGTAGTCCGCCGGGTAGCGATCTCGCGCCGCCAGGATCAGGTCGCGCTCGACAGCTGTCGCGCTGCTGGAAAGAGCGACTGCTTCCTCGATCGCCGCGTGTGCCCGCCGCGATCGATCGACGCTCATGCCGCCGTTGAGAAACGAGCCCAGGGCGAAGGCCTCACCCCAGAAGCACATCGCGCACTGGGGATCCAGGCGCCTCGCCTCGGCCATCGAGCGAGCTGCCTCCGTCACGTTGTAGGCATACCGGAGCTGCATTCCCTGGTCGAAGTATTCCTGGGCTCGTGGCTCGCTGGTGCTGATGGTCCAGGAGAAAGGTCCGAGAGCGGACGGAATCAGATCGATCGGTTGGAGAAACTCAGGCGCGCCGCCAGTTCCCGGCGCCGCAACCACGGATCGAGTGTCGGCACCCCGGCTGGTCGCGCAGGCCGACAACAAAACACCCGCAAGGGTGACGGCAGCAAGACTTCTCATTCTTCCATCTTCCTTGGCTGGTTTTCGACACACGCGCGCGCCGGGACCTGGCGTCGCCCCGCGATGCGGTCGATAGTGTAGACGGCGAAGGAGATCACTCAGGCAGTCGTGCTCGATAGCGACATCGAGCACAACCCCAGCGGCTCGTGCCGACGGACCCGTAGCACCCGTTGCGATAGCAGCGAAAAGGGCGAGGAAAACTCGCCATGACGTATGCTTGACTCCCGATTTCGAGTCTGGAAGGAGAGGTCGTGCGCCACCCCGACGACGACAGCACCGTAACCGCGCGGACAAGCCCGATACGTCGACCGCGCTCTCCCCGACTCCTGCTCGCCCTCTCGCTTCTCTGCGCATCCCTCGCGGCGCCGGGTCTCGAGGCGACCGGCAACAGCACCGCCGCCGGGCCCGCCGAATGGATCGGCGACCTCGACCCTATCGGCCCCGCCGATTGGAGCTACGAGCGTGCCGCTCATCTGATGGAGCGCGCCGGCTTCGGTGCGACGCCGGAAGAGATCGAGCTTCTGGCCAAAGCGGATCCCCGCCAGGTCGTGCGACGTCTGGTCGACTACCGGTCGACCGCCAATCCCTCGGTGGGCCCGTTCGAGCATTCCGGGATCTTCGACGAGGGTATGGACCCGTTTCCGCCGAGCCGGGCCGAAGCGGTCCGCATCGGCAGGGAAAAGGGTCGCGCTCTCGGAGTCGACATCCTTCCGGAAGGGTCGTCGCGGCGCCTTCAGCCGGTGGTCGACAAGTTCTTCTACGGTCTCCGGGCCGACCGCCTCGAGGCGCTTCGACTCGGCCTGTGGTGGGGCGAACGCATGCTGAAGAGCAAGCGACCGCTCGAAGAAAAGCTCACATTCTTCTGGCACGGTCACTTCGCCACCTCCGACGTCAAGGTCCGTGACTACCGCAAGATGCTGGTCCAGAACCAAACATTGCGCCGGCACGCCAACGGCAACTTCCGCAACCTGCTGCTGGCGATCATGAAAGACCCGGCGATGCTCGTCTTCCTCGACAACGGCGAAAACGTCAAGGACCATCCCAATGAGAACTTCGGCCGCGAGCTGCTCGAGCTCTTCACCATGGGAGACGGCAACTACAGCGAGCACGACATTCGAGAGGCATCGCGTGCCTTTACGGGTTGGACCAACGATGTCCTCGAGTTTCGCTTCGACGGCAAGCTGCACGACTATGGAGAAAAGGAGTTCCTAGGCAGGAAAGGGAAGTTCGACGGCGACGAGATCATCGACATCGTCCTCGAGCAGCCGGCGACGGCTGACTTCATTGCCGCGAAGCTCTATCGCTTCTTCGTCGCCGAAGAGGCGCCGCCGGGCATCCTCGCCGAGCTCGCGGCGCTCTTTCGCGAGTCGGACTACGAGCTCCGTCCGGTGCTCGAGAGGATCTTCCTGTCGCGTGATTTCTACGGCCCCAGGTCCTTCGCCACCCAGATCAAGAGCCCGGTGCACCTGGTGGTCTCGACCTATCGCAAGCTCGGACTCGAGAAGCTGCCGACGGTTCCAGATTTCAACGGGCTCACCGCGAGCCTCGGTCAGTCCCTCTTTTACCCACCCAACGTGGCGGGATGGGCCGGCGGTCGGACCTGGATCACTCCGGCGACTCTCCTCGAGCGCGGCAACCTGATGCGCAACATCCTTTTCCCGCCCGACCTGGAGTCCTATGGGGCACCCGACCGCCGTATGCCCGGGATCTACCGACAGGTGGGACGCCGTCTGGCGGAGGGAGCCAACATCACCTCCGCGACCCAGGTCGGCGACTCGGCGTCCAGCATGATGGCCGACGCCGATGAGGACTACAACACTCGCTACGGGGGCTACCGCGGATACGTCATGGCCTACGAAAGGGTCAAGCTCGTTCCTCGCCACGCCATCGATCTCGACCTCGTGGGGATGCTCTCGGCCGAGGGCGCAGAAACCAGCGCCGAAGTGATCGATCGCCTCGCTCGCCGGTTTCTGCACATCCCTCTCGAGCGCGATGCGCAAGCGGATCTCGCCGCCTTCCTGGAGAAGCGACTCGGTGAGAGCGGATCGTCAGTCGGCGGCAGGGAGGACGCTCTACGGGCAGTCCTCTACCTGGTCTTGAGCACTCCTGAGTACCAGCTGGGGTAACGCCATGAGACGACCACGTATCGGACGGGCACATATCGGTTGCCCCTACTCGCGGCGCGACTTCCTGCGTCGCGGCCTCTACGGTCTGGGAGTGACCGCCGGACTACCGATGGTTCTGGACCGCACCTCGGCGGCTCTGGCGGCTCAGGCGCTCGGTGGAACCGCTGAGAAGCACCCGCAGCGAATCCTCGTCGTCGTCGAGCTCTCCGGCGGCAACGACGGTCTCAATACGGTGGTGCCGTTCGGCGACGACGCTTACTACCGAGCGCGTCCGAATCTCGGAATCCCGAGGAACGACCTCCTGCCGATCACCAATGAAGTGGGGTTCCACCCGTCCCTGGTCGGTTTCGAACGGCTCTACAAAGACGGCATGTTGGCCGTCGTCGAAGGTTGCGGCTATCCCAACCCCAGCTTGTCGCACTTCACCTCGATGGGCTTCTGGCACACCGGCGTCCCCAACGGCGGCGAAAAGCTCGGTTGGGTGGGTCGCTTCGCCGACGCTCACACCCCCGACGGCAAGCGCAACTTGATCGTCAACATCGCCAACTCGCAATCACTGGCGGTGCGCGGAAAGGTGAACTCGCCGCTGGTCTTCAACGATCCCGGCCGCTTTCAGCGTCAGGGAGAGGAAGACGAGATCGCAGCTCTTACTCGACTCTCGGGTGCCCACGCGACCAGCAACAGCGAGCTCGACTTTCTACGTGCAACAGCGGAGAACGCCACTGAGAGCTCCGCCTTCGTGCGTCAGGCCTGGTCCGGCTATCGCACACCGGTCGACTACGGTCTCGGCGGCGCCGATCTGCGCAAGGTGGCGGCTCTCATCGCCGCCGACATGCCCACTCGCGTCTACTACGTCAGCTTCAGCGGCAACTCCTTCGACACCCACGTCCACCAGGCCGACCTCCACGCCCGACTGCTCATGTACATGTCCGACGCCGTACGTGGCTTCATGGAGGATGTGCAGCGCCTCGGACGCGCCGACGATGTCGCGGTGGTCCTGTTCTCGGAGTTTGGCCGGCGAGTCGAGGAGAACGCCAGCCTCGGCACCGATCACGGTACCGCCGGGCCGATGTTCGTGGTGGGAAAGAAGCTCGAGGGCGGCTTCTACGGCAAGACACCGGGTCTCACCGATCTCGACGACGGCAATCTCGTGATGACCACCGACTTTCGACGCGTCTACGCCACGGTGATCGACGAGTGGATGGGCTACAGCGATACCGGGGCTATCCTCAAGGGCGACTATCAGCCTCTCGGCGTCTTCAGCGCATCTTGAGCTTCGGCTGCCGCGGTGACCACGGCCTGCTAGCGAGTCGCTTCGGACAGAAGCCGTTGGTAAATCGCCCGCGCCTCGTCGAACTGGGCGAAAACGTGCGCCCGCTCCCGGTCCGAACGCCAGCCGGGCCACGCCTTGGCCATCTCCCGTAACTTGTCGATCCATCGGATCGAGTACTCGGCCGAGGCACGATCGCGCACCGGCTGATCCCCGACGTCGACCCAGATCGGATTGGTTAATCCTTGCGCATAAACGGCATCGAGCGGAAAGCGCTCCTCCGGGTCGCCCTCGGCACGAAGATGGAACCAGCCACTCTCGCTCACGGGATAGGACTTCTTCAAGTCGAAGCTGGTGCGCTCCCCGGACGGCGCGAACTCCTCGATGACCTCTCCGTTGTAAACGAGGAGGATCGCTTTCAGCGGCGTGATGCTGCGGACCCTCGCCTCGACCTCGACGCTTCCGCCCCCCGGAGCGAGCGCCACCCGATCCCCAGGCATCTGCCCGTCGACGGTCAGCTCGACCAGCGGTCCGGTGGAGACGAACGCACGTCCTTCACGCAAGCCCTCGAACCACGCTTCCATGTCGAGCCCGCGCTCACCGGTGTAGACATAGGTGCGCACCGATCCGACCAGCTTGCTCAAGTGCAGGTTGCTGATCGAGTCTTCACCTCCGGTCGCGGTGACGTGGACGCCGTTGTTGAGCGTCGCGTACCACGGATAGAAGCCGGAACGGCCCGCCTGCGACCATTCGACCGCGTCCGTGGTGCCGAGCGCGGCGTCGACCATGTACCCCTTGGCTCCGCCTAGATTGCCTTCGAGCGGATCGTTCTCGCCGGAAAACGCGTGCACGTAGCCGACGGTCGCGCCCTGCGCTCTCGCTTTGCGGAACATGTCCGTGTTGCTCGGATAGAGGCTCTCGATGGCGGTACCCTCATAGCCGGTCGTATAAGGCGAGATGAGATGGTCCTCGAGGCCGAACATGAACACGTGGCCGTAGAACGGCGGCCGGTACTCCTGGCCCACCACGAGGATTCGGTCGGGCGTCGACAGCGGATGCGGCCCGCCGCCGGGAACGAAGAATTGATAGTCGAGGATACGGTTGTCCTTGTTCGCCACCTGCTCGTTGACGATGTCCTGGTCCTCCGCCTCCGACATCATCATCAGATTCTCGAGCGTGTTGTGCAGGTTGCCAGCGTAGTTCATGTGGACATGGGTCGAGCCGCTGTACCAGCCCTTCGCGGCCATGTCCGTCATCGGCTCCAGTGCGACGGTGAGCTGGCTCACCCCGCCCGCCTCGATGTCGGCCTCGAGCGTCTGCGGCCAGTACTCGAACCCTTTCACGATGGTGAGCTCCACGGGCCCGGGCGGCACCTCGACGCGGAACGTGCCTTCGTGATGGAAGATATCGTCGCCAACACCGGTGCCGCGCGCATAGGCCGTGGTCGGCGCGTAGAACTTTCCATCCGACGCGCGCAGGTGAACCCGCGAGCCTACGGGCGCGGACGATCCGGCCACGACGGTCCGTACCGATAGCACGCCCATCGGACGGCGCCAGCGACGATCGGTGATGTAGATCGTCCTCTGGGCCCCCCCGTAGGTCTCGAGGAGCTCGAGCTGGGGTAGACCCTCCTTGTTGCCGATGTAGGCGATCCACTCTCCATCCGGTGAGAACCGCGGATGAAAAGCGTCGTGACTGAAGAACGTCATCTTGTACGGCTCACCGCCCACCGTGGGCTGGACGTAGAGGTTGGTGAACTGATCGGCGGAGCCGCCCGTCGACGCGTAGATGAATCGCTTGCCGTCGAGAGACACGTCGGGACGGGTCCGGTACAGGGTTTGCTCGGACAGCACGGTTTGGGATTCCTCGATGCTCGAAGGAGCTACCGCCGCCCGCAGCACGTTGCCCGAGCCGAGGGGCGTGTTGCGGTTCGACACGAACAGGAGTTCCCGCCCATCGGGGAGCCACGTCGGGGTAATCGCCATATCCCACGCGCCGAAGTAGAGGCGGTCGTTGCCGTAGTTGTTGTCTTCGGTGATGGCGATCTCCTCGCCGTCCCATTGGCCGTCGCGCACGCCGCGGACATAGAGGTTGAAGTAGCCCGAGGGCTTCGTGGATACATACGCGAGGCGCGTGCCGTCGGGAGAGAACACCGGGTCGACATATATCTGGTCGTCGTTCGTGAGGGCGTGGCTCTCCCCGGTCTCGAGGTTCAGCATCTCCAGCTGGATCGTGCGACCGCCGTCGTCCGCCGTATAGACCAGCCACTTGCCGTCGGGCGAGATATCCGGAAGCGAGTGATACTTCTCGTTGTAGGTGAGCTCGCGCGCCTGACCGGTCTCGGGATCGACACTCCAGATCGACCCGTTCATGGCCACCGCGATCCACGTGCCGTCGGGAGACCAGTCGGGAGCCCATGGGGTCGAGCTGGGCGCCGGCGGGAAATAGAAGTTGTGCATGTAGTTCCCACCGTGTCTCGACGCCGGATAGCGACCCTGGGCCAGCACGCTTACAGGAAGGATGAGAAGTAGAAGAGCCCCGACCGTTAGCCGGAACCGTGAGTTTCGCGTCATGTCAGCATCCTCGACTAAATGCGACCGACTATAGCAGCAGCTTTTCCAGCGACAGGCGAGGAGACGGGCGATTCCGAACAAGACCAACGCGCTCACGAGAAGAACCGACAGCTCCGGCCACAGCTCGCTCGCGGGAGCACCGCGCCTGTACACTTTCGTGTACCCGTCGAGTGCCGATGCGTTGAACGTGATCCGCCCGAACGCCTGCATCGCCTCGCTCATCGCGTAGCGAGGCACCTATTGGCCGGGTAGTCTGCGGGCGTTCTCCAAGCAGCCGGGGTGCTGAATGGAAGCAGGTAGCAAGCTCGCCCATTTCGAGTTAATCGAGCCGCTGGGTGCAGGCGGTATGGGCGAGGTGTACCTGGCGCAGGACACACGCCTGGGTCGCAAGGTGGCCATCAAGGTGCTACCCGCCGAGTTTGCCTCTGATCCCGAGCGCCTGGCCCGCTTCGAGCAGGAGGCCCGTGCTGCCGCCGCCCTCAACCACCCGCACATCGCGGTCGTTCACGATATCGGCACCGAAGGCGACACCCACTTCATGGTGCAGGAGTACCTGGAAGGGGACACGCTCAGGGAGCCGCTACAGAAGGGTGCGCTGCCACTCAAGAAGGCGCTCGGGTTGGCCACCGAGATCGCCGAGGCGCTGGCAGCAGCACATGCCGCCGGGATCATCCACCGGGATCTGAAGCCGGAGAACATCTTCGTCACCAAGGAGGGGCACGCCAAGGTGCAGGACTTCGGGCTGGCGAAGCTCACCGAGGTGGCGGGGGCAGGATCACCGGGCGGTGCAACGCAGTCACCCACGATGATGGGCACGGTGGCCGGTCAGGTGATGGGTACTGCCGGCTATATGGCCCCGGAGCAGGTCGAGGGCTCCGAGGAGATCGACCATCGGGCCGACCTGTTCGCCTTCGGCTGCGTGCTGTACGAGATGGCGAGCGGTCGGAGGGCATTTGCCGGCAAGAACGTCATCCAAACGCTCGATCGAATCGTCAACGAAGAGCCAGGACCGCTTACCGACGCGAATCCCGACCTGCCGTTACATCTCGGGTGGGTGGTGACGAAGTGCCTGGCGAAAGCCCGGTCGGATCGTTACCAGACAGCGGCAGAGGCGGCGATCGATCTGAAAGCCCTGAGTGCGGCAGTTGAAGCAGGAACTGCAATTCGGGCGGCGAGTCTGACCGGCAGTGGCCAGCACCCTTCAGAGACCCGCCTGCTAGTGCCGCTGGGCGTATCCATCGCCGCCACAGCGATCGTTTTCACAGCAGCCGGGTACTGGGCTGGAGTCGGGGGCAGCGAAGCTGTTGATGCAGCGGGCCAACAGGGTCGCGTCAGCACGGCAACCGAGATCAGCCTTCCGTTGGAGACGCCTCTCCCGCTCGGCGGACGAGCCTCTGAGGTGGGCTTTGACAGCCCTTCGATTGCTCTTTCACCGGATGGTTCGTTGCTTGTTTTCGTCGGTATGTCCGGTGCCACAACGCAACTGTACCGGCGGGAGATGAACGGTTTCGATGTCAACGCGATCCCCGGCACGGAGGGAGCCACTCACGCTTTCTTCTCGCCCGATGGCGAGTCTCTCGGGTTTCTCACCAACAACCAGGTGAAGAGAGTGTCGCTTCGGGGAGACCCGCCGCAGACCCTGTGTAATGCACAGAGCCCGGTTACCGCAACCTGGGCACGCGACAACGCGGTCTACTACACGTCGGGGCAAGGACGGTCGTTGTGGCGAGTCGACGCCGGGGGCGGGGAATGCCGGGAGGTTGGGTCTGCAGTTTATGGCCGCCGCAGCTACGGCAAAGTACTGCCTGAGGGCAAATGGGCGTTGATCGGCGACAGTGGCGTGCACACCGCCGGTGACTACTCTGACATTCAATTGCTGTCGCTTGAGACCCTCGAAACGAGGCTGCTCATCCGTAATGGGTACGACGCTCGCTACATCGGCACGGGCCATATCCTTTTTGGGCGCTCCGGAGGACTCTACGCCGTTCCCTTCGACCTCGCCGGCCTGACGGTGACGGGCGAGCCGGTGCTGGTGGCTCGTGACGTTCGCATGGACTCGTTCTTTTCCATCATCCAGGTGGCGGCGTCTGACAATGGCGTCGTCGCCTATGTCCCGGGAGGCGACGCCTCGGTCGGGAAAATGGCCTGGATTGATCGTGACGGCACTACGGAGTATCTGCCCCCGGAGGAGCGGCTCTACGGCTCCCTTGACCTGTCGCCGGATGGAAATCGGATCGCCGTGCACGTCGCGGACGTGAACGACTACATCGGGATCTACACGATCGATCGCAACGAATGGAAGAGGCTGCGGGCTCCAGAAAACGATGGCTGGCCTGCATGGTCGCCCGACGGCAGCCAGATAGCTTTCATCAGCCGGCAGGAAGCCGACGCGAATCGAGTTGTGATCCAGGACGTTGACAATCCAGACTCAGCACAGGTGTTCTCCAGTTCCGACCGAATCGCCTATTACGTGTCTTGGAACCCTACCGATCGGGTCATGGTTCTAGGACTTCTCGCCGCCGCCAGGAGAGGTTCCGGGTTCTTGGCCTTGTCGGACGATGCGAGTTCTTCGTCGGATTTGGACCCTGTCTTCGGAGGTGGTTTGGCCTCGTTTTCTGGCGACGGAACCCATGTCGCCTACAACTCAGACGAGTCGGGACAGACTCAGATATACGTCCGCTCGTATCCTGGGAACGCGCTGACCGGACCGATCTCCGACGGGTACGGCATCGAGGCGCGCTGGTGCACGCGGTGCAATGCACTTTTCTACCGCAGCAAGAACCAGTTCTTCTCGACCCTGGTTCAGCTAGAGTCGGCCTTCGCATACGAACCGCCCATGAGTGTTTTCGAGACGGACCGCTTCATCGACACCCCCGGGCTGTCCTACGACATCACATCGGACGGCCAACGGCTGCTGGTGGTCAAACGGGCCAGAGAAATGCCGCGCACCACAATCCATGTGATTCAAAACTGGTTGGAGGCGACGGACGGCGCGTCTTCTCCGAACTGACGCGGGCAGAAGCGCCGAACTCAAGTCGTTGGGAGAGTCTGCTGGTCCCGTTGTCCCTACGCGCCGTCGTGCGTAGAGTCGGGCGATGGAACCCGGCACCCGACTCGGCCACTACGAGATCCTGTCCCCGCTCGGCGAAGGCGGGATGGGGCAGGTGTATCGAGCACGGGACACGACGCTGGATCGTGATGTCGCCATCAAGGTGCTGTCAGAGGACTTCGCCAGCGATGCCAACCGACTGGCACGATTCGAGCGGGAAGCAAAGCTGCTTGCCTCGCTGAACCATCCCAACATCGCCACCATCTTCGGATTCGAGGAATCGGACGGTGTGCTCTTCATCGCCATGGAGTTGGTGGAGGGTGACAGCCTCGCCGAACGCATCGCGGCCTCGGGGCGCATCGAGATCGACGAGGCACTGGAGATCGCCCGCCGGATCGCATTGGCGCTTGAAGCGGCTCACGAGGCTGGTGTCATCCATCGGGATTTGAAGCCTGCCAACGTGCAGGTGTCACCCGATGGCACCGTCAAGGTGCTCGATTTCGGGCTTGCCAAAGCCTACGAGGTGGAAGGCAGCGATCCGTCGTCGGATCTGAGCCACTCACCCACGATGATGGCCGCCACTGGCACCGGCGTGATCATGGGTACGGCTCCGTATATGAGCCCCGAACAGGCACGAGGTACACCGGTCGATAAACGTAGCGACATATGGGCGTTCGGCTGTGTGCTGTACGAGATGCTTGCCGGCAAGCGTGCTTTCGGCGGGGAGACCGTCAGCGACACCATGGCGGCAATTCTCAGAGCGGAGCCGGATTGGAGACTGCTGCCAGAAAGCACGCCATGGGTGATCCAGCGGCTGGTGAAGCGTTCCCTAAAGAAGAACCCCGCTGAGCGCCTACATGACGCAGCTGATGCTCGGGTCGAGATCGTAGACGCCATCGCCGATCCGGACGCCGGCTTCGTACTCGTGACTGGCTCTGGTGGGGCTGGGAAGCCGTCGTGGCGACGGTACGTTCCAACTCCCGTAGCCGCCGGCCTCGGTGTCGCGGCTGTTGCAGCCACGTTCCTTGCAGTCTCGACCTCGATGCGCCAGGTACCGACAGCGCCGGGACCAACAATGCGCCTGGAGGTGCGACTCACCGATGATCTCCTCCTCCCTACGGGTGTTGTTTTATCGCCGGATGGCACACAGATCGCCTACGTCCTGAGTAGTGGGGTGGCCCAAAGCGAGCTATACGTTCGCTCATTCGATGAGCTAGAAGGCATTCGCCTGGTTTCTGGCTCTCCACACTCACCCTTCTTCTCACCAGACGGCCAGTGGGTCGGTTTCTTCACGGGCTCGGACCTCAAGAAAGTGCCCGTCACCGGGAGCATCCCCCAGACTGTCGTTTCCTCCGACGTGCTCCCCGCCACTGGGGCCTGGGGGGTTGACAACACAATCATCTTTGGCTCCGTCGGCGGTGGCCTGTTCCGTGTGTCGGCCAACGGCGGGGAGCCGGAATCATTGACACGGCTGGATCAGGCAGAGGCCGGGCACGTTTTCCCGCAACTGCTGCCGGACGGCAAGGCGGTGCTGTTTACGTCCGTTACCTTAGACAATTCGATGGCCACCGAAGTGCTGCATCTGGAGACGAGACAACGACGTGTCGTGCAACCGGGTGGCCAGGGACGTTACGCACCTACCGGGCATCTGGTGTATCAAGATCAGGGAGCCCTGTTTGCCGTCCCGTTCGACCTGGGACAGCTGCAGGTGAAGGGCTCGGCGGTACCCGTCGTGCAGGGGCTTGCCACCTTTTTTGATGCGCAATCCGCGCAGTTCGACTTCTCGAGTACAGGAACACTGGCCTATCTGGGCGGTGCCGCTAGCGGCTCTCAGAGGTATCCCGTCGTATGGGTAGACCGGCAGGGCAACACGACACCGCTGTGGGACGAGCCCGGCGTCTACAGTACTCCTCGGTTGTCTCCGGACGGCACACGACTGGCCGTGCACGCCTCGCGGAACGACAACGAAGATGTGTGGATCTATGACCTGGAACGGGATGCGCCGACCCGGCTGACGTCTGATGCAGCCCGCGACACGAGTCCTGTCTGGTCGCCGGACGGGCAGTTTCTCGCATTCCAGTCGAACCGCGACGGCACGTTGAACATCTATCGGACTCGTGCCGACGGCTCAGGAACCGTGGTGCGGCTGACAGACAGCGACAGGTCACAGTTCCCGGAGTCATGGTCTGTGGATGGAGGTTTTCTGGCCTACGCTGAAGTCGGCGTCGGGACCAACTGGGACCTGTGGGTGTTGCCGCTCGAGGGGGATGGGGAACCGCGGGTCGTCGGGAACAGCGTTGCCGCCGATACGTGGTCCGCATTCTCGCCGAATGGTCGCTGGATCGCGTACGCATCTTTCGAATCAGGAAGGAATGAAGTCTATGTCCGGCCCTTTCCTCCTGGGCCTGGGAGGCACCAAGTCTCCATCGGCGGTGGCGGCCAACCCAAGTGGTCAGGCGATGGACGTGAGCTTTTCTACCGAACCCATACAGGGATCATGGTGGTTGCTGTAGAGACGGAGGGTGATTCCTTTGGCTACGGTACAGCCGAGCAGCTCTTCGAAGGGAGTTTCCGTGGTGGGCTATACGGAATGATCGACACCGGTTTCGGATACGCGGACTATGACGTTACGGCCGACGGTCAGCGGTTCGTGATGTTCCCTGGCGGGAGTCAACGCCTGAGAGACAGCAGCCATGTGACGTTGGTCACCAACTGGTTCGACGAGCTGAAGCGGCTCGTGCCGACGGACCCGTAGCGGCGTCAGCGGAGTGTCGCGAGCCGATTCCCGTTGCACTATTTCTTGCACCACCGCGACCACACCCACCCGGCTACCTGTGCTCCTCGCTTCTGTCCTCATAGCGCGCGCCGCTCAACGAGTTGGAGAGGGAGTAGTTGCCTTCGTGACAGGAATACTCGTAGAGCAAGTCGTCGAAGCGCTCGAACAGAACCTCGCCGCCCCAGGTGCTCGCATACATCGTCGGGTCGTCGATGGTGAACTCGTAGTGAATGGTCTCCTCATCGACTAGGGTGAAGCGCTCGATCACCTTGGCATCTTCCGAGGGAGGGACGCCGCGGTCCTCGACGTCGGCCGCGTTATCGCTGTGGAGCGCGTTATCGGGATTCAAGTTGGTGGTCTCGACAACGAGCGTGTCCCCCTCCCAACGACCCCACGAGTCACCGAACCAGGGGCGAACGTGGTTCGGAAGCGGTACGGGCTCACCGAGCCGGATGATCCGGACGTCGTGCACCATCTCGGTCATGATCATCACGTGATCGGCGTTCTGCACGATCGTGTAGTTGCTGAGATAGAAGTAGTTGGGGAGCATCGGCGGACCGGCATTGGAGCCGAACGATACGAGGCAACGGTCTGCCAGCAGTAGGAGCTCGGGATGATCGTTAGGACCAAACTGGCTCCTGAGCGCTGCACGCTCCTCGACCCGCCGGTGTCCCTCCAGCGTTAGCTCCGGCACGCGGCCATCCGCCGGATGTGTGATCAGAGAGCTTCTGGGCTCGCCATTGACGACCGTCACGCGCTCACCGGCCTCGCTCGGCGTCGTGCTGCAGCTCCAGCATTCGCCTGGCCCTCCTCGATCCTCGATCTCCGCAACCTGTTCCGGGTTGAGAACGGCCCCCAGCCCTGGCGGACGCTGGACGGGAGTAAGTGTGGCGTTGGTCCAGTTCCCCTGGAGATTCGGGTGGCCGTGCGGCGTCCTCGGCACCTGCCACTCTGCGGCGTCGGAGGCAGCATTCTGTGCCGCTGCGGTCGACCACAGTGTCGCCGCCGAAAACGAGATCACTGCTGTAGCCATGGCGCACAGCTTGAGCGGCAGCGCACATCGTCGCACCAGGCCGGGCCAATAACTACTGAATGAGCAGGAGCTCTCGTTGCGGCGGAGACAAACGCTCGACCCCATTTTCAGTGGCGATCGCTTGTTCATGGTTCCAAAAGGTCAAGTATTGGTCTTCGCCTTCGTCGGCAGGCGACGGCATATAGAAGAAGTACTCCAGAACGAAGTGGTGATTGGACGAGAGCGGCATGTCGAAAGCCCATTCCGGACCATAGGAACCCATTCTGGGGCCTAGGCCGGCATCGAACCTCGCCTCACGCGCTCCCTTTCCCACCCCGTGGAGGTCGAAAGTAACCTGGGTATTCTCGGGGTCGAAGCCTTCAGGATAGACGTGAGAATCGTTGTCCCAGCACCCTTCCTCCATATATTGATACTGGCCGAGCACCGGCTTCAGGAAGCAGAGGCTCTCGAAGAGGTTCGGCTGAACCATAGGCACTTGCGGATCTCTGACAATGATGCCGGCGTCGGCAAGCTTCTGCTGGTAGCTCTTCATTATTTCGCGGGGGGTAAGACCCGCCCGGATGGTCTCCGACAGGATCTCGGCGATCGTCAGATGTTCCTCCCACAACCTCTTGATGTCGGCGGGCGGTTCGGTCTCTCCGTCACGAAGCACATAGGCGAACAGTCCCTGGCTCGGCGCTGCAAGGATGTCGCCTCCTTGAACCACAGGGTCTTCCAAACCTTCACTGTTTCCGCGTTGCGATCGTCCGGCGCGCATACGGCGAAAGACAGTCAGGTCCACCTCGCGAGTCTTGGTTACGCCCGGCACGATGTCGGCAAGAGCGCCCTTGAGGCGTTCGAGCTCGTCCGCGCGCATCTTCTTGAGCAGCTCGACCTCGCTCGGCACCGGACTGATGTTGTAGTCCATGATCAGATATTCGGACGACACCAGCCTGTCGGCGTATTCCTCACCGAGCTCCTCAGCTAGCAGGAGGTAGTCTGCGTGCGAAATCCCGTCGTCTGTTCTGGTGGAGGTCGCCCACGGAGCGAGACGGTCTCGGTAATTGACCGCGATGCGCTCCGGGTCGCGCGCTTCGACGAAGGCTCCGAGGCCCTTGAATCGGTAGTCATACTCCGTCATCGGGCTCGACAAGGGTTCGCCATAAACAACCGGCTCGCCGACGATGTCGTAGACGCCGAGCGCTTCCATCGGATCCGTGTAGTCGCTGCGGCTCTTCGCCAGCTCAGCCGACCAGTCCGAAAACAGGACACGCTGTGAAGCTCGCCAGCGACGCCCGATAATTGCCCGCTCGATCCGATCAACACCACGGTCTGTGAAGACGAAGACACCGGAGGTACTGCCCAGCTCTTCCGCCCCGAACGGATCGGGAATTGCGGCGCGCATCACATGGATCCACATGTCGATGCCACGGTTCTGCATGATCTTCGGCAGGATGAGGTCGAACTTGTCCCGACGAATCTGGTTGTTCTCTTCGACGTAGCGTGAGGATCTGGCGCGCTCTTCTTGAGCCGAGGCAGCGGCGGGCAACAGGGTTGCAAGACCGAGCAGCAGCAACAGGCTCAAGGGGTTGGAGCAAGTCGTGCGGGAAACCGTCGAAGTGCTCCGCATGTGCGTCATACTTTCTCCTCTACAGTGAAGGTGGCCGAACTCTGCCACAGGCACTGGCTGGTTTCCCGCAAAGCGCCGGCGAGATCCAGACATTCCACGAGCCACCGCTATCGCCGTTCGAGAGCGCAGGACTACCCACGCGCCGCGCGCGGTTCTGAACCACCGGTCAAGATCAGACGCGTATCTCGATAATCTCCAGAGGGACCGACATGGACTTCACCGACAAGCGAGTTCTGGTAACGGGGAGCAGTCGGGGTATCGGCTTTGCGATTGCCAAAGCCTTTGTCGAGGCTGGCGCCCGCGTCGCCATCAACGGCAGAACAACGCACTCCGTGAGCGCCGCCATCGAGAGACTGGGCGATGGTGCGCGCCTGGTCGCAGCGCCCGGCGATATCGGCACCGTTCCTGGCTGCGAGTCGGCAGTGAGCACTGCGAACGAGGCTTTTGGCGGCCTCGATATTCTGGTGAACAGCGCCGGTATCGTGTCGGCCAAGCCCATCGAGGACAGCGACGAGGCGATGTGGGACGCTCAACTCGACATCAACCTGAAGGGCACTTTCTTCTGCTGCCGCGCGGCAATGTCCGAGTTGCGCAAGTCGAACGGCAATATCGTCAACATCGCCTCGGATGCCGGGCTGATGGGGTATTCAGGGGTCGCCGTCTACTGCGCGTCGAAGGCAGGGGTCGTCAACATGACCCGTGCCATGGCGTTGGAGGTCGCGCCAGACGTACGGGTCAATTCCGTATGCCCGGGCTATGTCGATACCGACATGATCCGCCGCGACAATATCGACAAGAAAGAAGACCCGGCCGCGGCCGAGCAGAGGATGATCGACTACGCGCCGATGAAGCGCATCGCAACGCCAGCCGAGATCAGCCACGCGGTGCTCTATCTGGCTTCATCCGAAGCGCGTTTCGTCACTGGTGCGGCGCTGGCGATTGATGGTGGCGTGACCGCTGGCCGTTGAGCTCTCGTCTGGCCCACCGGCAAGATCGAGCACCATCGTTGCCCTCGAGGTGGCCCCGTCTCGAGGGGGGATTTCTCAGGCGTATCCGATCCATACAGCCACGGCCAATGCGATCGAGCCCACGATCCAGATCTTCACCATGAAGGGCAGGATAAAGCGCAGCCAACGGTCGTACGGGATTGCCGCCATGGCCAGGGCCCCGACGAGCACGGCCTGGGTGGGAACCAGGACATTGCTGAACCCGTCGCCGAACTGGAAGGCCAGTACCGCCACCTGCCGGCTGACGCCCGCGAGGTCAGCGAGGGGCGCCATGATCGGCATGGTGACATAGGCCTGACCGGTTCCCGAGGGGATGAAGAAGTTGGCGAGGCTCTGAACGAAGAACATCCCGACGGCGGAGAGCGCCCCTGGAAGCTCCTGAATCGGAAGGCTGATTCCGTAGACCAGCGTGTCCACGATGCCGCCCTCGTTCAGCACCACCGAGATGCCCCGGGCCACGCCGATCAGCAGGGCAACGCTTGTGAAGCTCGCTGCGCCGGCGCCGAACTCCACCGCTGTGCGGTCGGGCCTCATGCGGGCGATGATCGCAATGATCAATGTGAGAGCGACGAAGAGTGCTTGCATCTCGACCAGAAACCAGCTCCATTGGCTCAGCCCGTAGACAAGCACGATCTGCGAGATGGCAACGGCGGCCAGGACCTGCTTGTGCGTAGTGGTCATCGGGGGATGGTCGGCGCCGGCCTCTCCATCTCCGCCACTGGAGATCGACGCCCCTTCGGGGGCGCTCACGTCGGCCACCAGGCTCGCCGCCGGATCCCGCCCCACCTTCTTGGCATAGGACCAGACGTGGTGAATGCCGATCGGCAGGAAGACGACCATGAGCACCATGCGGTACCAGAGCCCCGATGCGGGTTGGAGTCCCGCGATGTCCTGGGCGAGAAGAACGGTGAAGGGGTTGATGAGGGCAGCGCCGAAACCGACGCCATACCCGATCATGATGATCCCCACAGCCGTGATCCTGTCGTATCCGAGGGCGAGAGCCAGGGTGATGAGGACGGGTACGAAGGGAAAATACTCTTCGCCGAATCCGATGGTGCTCGAACCGACAGCGAACAAGGTAGTTCCGCCGGCCACCAACCAGAAAGGCCGATCCCCCCATCGCCTGAGGAGGGCCCCTATGACGGCATCCACCGCCCCCGTGGCGCGTAGAACGGCGAACGCACCCCCGATGATGAGGAGTAGGAAGATGATCTGGTGCGCTCCGCTGAGCCCCTTGGGAACGGCGGTCAGGCTGGCCAGGGGCGACAACGCCGGAGCGTCGACGGTGAACTCGAAGCTACCGGGAACGACCTGGAGTCGCCCAGCGGCATTCTCCACTCGTTCGAACGACCCGGCGGGAAGCAGGTAGGAGAGGACCTGGCCCAGGATCACCATCGCGAACAGGATGACCAGCGTGTGTGGGACCTTCAGCCTACTTTCCGTCACCACCGGATCCTTTCTGCTCACGAGCTTCGTTCGTACGCGGGGCGCCCAAGCGATGGTCGCTGGGGCGAGGGTGCGGGTGAACGCGATCTCGCCCCGGCTACGTACTCACCCCGATGTAGCGGGCAGAGTACACTGCCGCCACGCTCGATTCGGTGAAGCGGAAGACCGTTCGGTCGACACGCGAAGCCGGAGGAGATCGCGGCACCGTTCGCCTCCGGCCGCCCCCGGGCGGGACGCCGGAGCAGCCGCTAATCAAGAAAGGGAATCGCTCGCATGAGATTGGAAGGCAAGGTGGGCCTGATCACCGGGGGCACCGCCGGAATCGGCACTGCCACCGCGGTGCGCTTCGCGCGCGAAGGGGCATCCGTGGCACTGACGGGACGCAACTCGGAGCGCGGCGAGGCGGTGGCGCAGTCGATCGCCGACGCCGGCGGCGAGGCGATGTTCATCCGCTCCGACGTGCGCCTCGCCGAGGATTGCCGGCAGGCCGTAGAGCAGACGCTGGAGCGCTTCGGCCGCATCGACATCCTGTTCAACAACGCCGGGGTGTTTCATCCGAAGACCGTTCCGGACTGTACCGAGGAGGAGTGGGACGAGACGATCGACTCCAGCCTGAAAGGGGCCTTTCTCATGTCGAAGTACGTCATCCCGTCGATGATCGAGAGCGGTGGCGGCTCGATCATCCACACCAGCTCCGGCTGGGGCATCCTCGGCGGCGACAAGGCGGCGGCGTACTGCGCGGCGAAGGGAGGCCTGATTGTCATGGCCAAGGCGATGGCGATCGACCACGGCCCCGACGGCATTCGCGTCAACTGCGTGTGCCCTGGCGACGTCGATACCCCGATGCTCCCCGACGACGCCGCCAAGCGTGGCCAGTCGTGGGAGGAGTATCTCGCCGGCTGCTCGGCACGGCCGCTGGGGCGCATCGGCACCGCAGACGAGATCGCGGACGCGGTGGTCTTCCTCGCCTCCGACCAATCTTCGTTCGTCACCGGCGAGTTTCTGGTCGTGGACGGTGGTGGCATCGCCGGCTGAGCGCCCCAAGGGCAGAATCGCGCTCCGCCTTTGACAGCGCACGTGGTCGATTTATCGCACCGTCGTGGCACCACCGATTCGGTCTTCAATCGCGGCCCTCTCTTCCGGCGTAATCGGTCGATCCGGTTCCGATGTAACGCGCTCGTGAAGCGCACGAAATTGCTCGACTAACTCCGGACTGTCCATGAAATAGACGACCTTTAGGGGCTCGTCATTGTCCAGGTTCTCGATGCGGTGAACCGCGCTCTGTGGCACAAGAATCACGTCACCAGGTTCAATTGCTTCGGTTTTGTCACCCAACGTCGCGGCGCCCCGACCTGACACGACATAGAAAAGCTCATCGCCCTGGTCGTGAGTGTGAAGATTCGTTGTGTAGCCCCGCTGGAATGTTTGTTCAACCAGAATAGAGCCCAACGTTCCGGTCGTCGGCGATGCCTTGACGACAATGCCGTTCAGCAGCGGTTGACCCTCTCCCGTCTTGAGAACGAATCCCACCTGCTCCCTCAGTCCGCGTCGCTGTCATCGGCTCCATCTCGCGCAGAGCCTGGGCGGAGTCTCTTCGGTGCACGCTCCAACTCCGATCAAAATGATCGCACAGAGAACCGTCGCATCATCGTTAGGACCAAACTGGCTCCTGAACGCCGCACGCTCCTCGACCCGCCGGTGTCCCTCCAGTTGGGGAGCAGGTCACTGCTTGTCTTCAAAGACGGTGGCGGTGGCCCAAACACTTGGGGCAGGTCAGTACCGCCTGGACCACGAACCGCTATGTAACGCAGTGTCTCCTGTGCGCGGATCTCAGTAGGGCAGAAAGTAGAGCACGATCGCCAGAAATGGGACGAGCAAGATCATCATGGTGATCGCGTAGCCGAACATGTCCCGAGCACGGAGGCCGGTGATGGCTAGCAACGGGATGGCCCAGAACGGGTTGAGGAGGTTCGTGTGTGCGTCCCCGACCGCGTAGGCGGCGATCGTTTGGCCGTGAGGGATACCCAACTCGGCACCGGCCACCATCATGGGGCCACCGATGATCGCCCACTCGCCTCCGGCTGACGGCACGAAGATGTTGAGGACCCCTCCGGTGATCC
Source organism: Acidobacteriota bacterium (assembly GCA_963666055.2). Classification (GTDB taxonomy): domain Bacteria; phylum Acidobacteriota; class UBA890; order UBA890; family WLXD01; genus DASCOT01. Next base: position 95,402 of record CAXWPH010000005.1, read on the forward strand.
AGGCGGTTACCGCGAAGTTCTCCGGTGTGGCGATCGAGAGCAGCGAGGCGGTCATGGTATCGACCAGCCCCGTTCCGGTCATGATTCCGATGATGCCGGCGTAGAACGGGAAGAGCAGGACGACTCCCGCGCTCCCCTGAACGGCGTCGTAGAACTCGCGCAGGTATTTGGTGGGACTGACGTAGAGCAAGAGTCCGATCATCAGGAACCCGAAGTTGAAGTTATTCAGGTCCAGCGCCCCGAGGCCTTGCGTGAAGAACTGCCTCAGAAACAGCACGACACCGGTCAACGCGAGGACGCCACCGAGGATCCTGCTGTTGTCGATTCTGTCGGCTATCGCAGGCTTGGCGGCGCCGGCGCGATCCTCGGCCGGGGTCGGCTCCGGTGGCGCATCCCCACCGTCGTCGTCCACGTAATACCCGATCGGCCTGCAGTTCTCATCGGGCGGGCTCAGCAGATACAGCATGATCGAGCAGAAGATGATCGACAGGACTGTGAGAATCAGCGGATAGGGATGGAACACCCACTCCGTCGAGGGGATCACGCGATCGACGAAGCCCATCTGCATCAGCGCATTTCCCTCGGTCGCTTGAAGGAGACCCGCGGAACTGGACAGCCCCCATCCCCACGTCAGGCTCATCCCCATGTAGCCCGCCACGGCCAACAACGGATAGTGGGCAGCCATCCCGTTTCGTGCCGCCTGCTTGCCCATCTCACGGGCCATGATCCCCCCGAAGATGAGCCCCAAACCCCAGGAGACCCATCCGGCCAGCATCGACCCCACGCCTACCAGCACGACGGCCTGCCGACCGTTCTTGGGAATCCGAACGAGGCTCAGGATCACACCCCTCACCCGTGGGTGATACGCCACCACATTGGCCGTCACGAGGATGATCACCATCTGCATCGCGAACTGCAGCAGGGCCCAGAAGCCTCCGTACCATGACAGGGCGATCTCGGTCACTGCGGACCCTTCCGAGATAAATGCGGCGCCCGCCGCGACGTAGGTCAGGAGGATCGCGAAGAGGAACGGGCTCGGCATCCACCGCTCTACCCGGTCGGCGATCGCCTCCCCGAACTTTTGGACGGGAGTCATATTCGGCTCGATGACCTGCTCGGCAGTTGTCATGCTCGGCTCCTTGCCCTGTTTTGTTTCATATGACACCTATGACACCTGGAAGGGCTCCTCTTATGTTGGGTCGAGATGGATGGGAGCCACGACCGGTGATCCTAGATGAGTTCGATGCCGATTTCACGACCGGCGAGCTGTCAGGATTGATCGAGGTGGTGGACGGACGTTGGGGCGCTTCGTTGGAGATCAACCGACCTCGTCCAGAAGTACACCGCCTTTCTGGAGGAACAGTTCGAGGCCCACCTCGCCCTGTCGCAGTACTTCACGCCGTCCGGTGGGGGCCGAGATGACCCCCGGGGCAATCTTGCTGATTGACGATCAGCAGTGCTAGCCAGCCAAAAAACGCCGACCCTCTTTCAGACAAGGGTGCTCATCGCTCGTGGAAAGACAGAGCAAACTTAGATCTAGTTTAACCTGTTGTTCAGTAGTACTGAACATATTAGTATTATAAACATGCGGACCGACCTTCAGACCTACCTTGGACATATCCGACAGCTGCCCTTCGTGCGAGGTCTGCAGGTCAAGCTCGAACAAGGCCTCGCGCCAGAGCGGGCAGACACGATCCTCCAGATCGAGCTGCCTGACGGAACCAGAAAAAACATGGTCGTCGAGGTCAAGAGAACAAACCTCACTTATGCACTTGCACAGGCTCTCCGCAATCGCGCCGAGCGTGTCTACCCGTATCCTCTACTCGTCACCGCGCCGAAGATCACCCGGGGAGTCGGACAAGCACTCGCCCATCAAGGCATTAACTATGTAGATGCAGCCGGTAATTGCCGGATCAACCTCGAAGATCAGTACGTCGCTGTTATCGAGGGACGCCACCCGATCGCGAAAGAAACACCTCGAGGACGAGGCCTCGGTGCCGCCGGATACCAAGTTCTGTTCACCATCCTGGCCTGGCCCGACGCCGCCCACGCGACGCTCCGTGAACTGGCGCGCCAAGCAGGCACCGCGCTGGGGACCGCTACGACCACCTTGAGAAGACTGGAGGCCGAGGGCCTGCTACTCAGAGGCCACCCTGGGGTGCTTGTCCACGACCGTCAAGAGATCCTGGAAAGATGGGTTCATGGATACCAAGACCAAGTCCGGCCGAAGTGGTTGATTGGACGTTACCGAACTCCCGATCAAGACCCCGACAACTTGGAAAGGCGGCTCACGCAGGCTATCAACACCTGGCAACCCGAACTAGGCTGGGCTTGGGGCGGCGGCGCGGGCGCAATGCGTCTCACTCGATGCTTCCGCGGTCCAGAAACCGTCCTCTGCGTAAAGGCGCCGCCGCACAACCTGACGAGGGAACTCAAGGCGCTTCCGGACGCGAAAGGGCCGCTAGTGCTGCTCGAAGTCCCGACCGACCTGTTCCTAGCCGGCCCCGAGGATCATGTTGTTCATCCCCTGCTTCTCTACACCCAACTCCTGGCGATGCATGACGAACGCGCCCGGGAGGCGGCAGCGGAGCTACATGATCGCTATCTGCGATGAGAGCTCACGGACTAGACGCAACACAACTGGACACGTTGCACGAGCTCGTCGATTGCTGGGGTAAGGACCGCTTCGCTCTTATCGGAGCGCGCGCGCTGGGCTGTTTCCTACCATTGGATTGGCGTCTGACGGAGGACCTAGACGTCACCGTCCTGACATCCCTCGAGGACTACCCCGACGGACTCGATCGCCGTGATGGCTGGAATCAGGACACCCGGATCGCGCAGCGATGGCACTCCCCGTCCGGGGTGCGAGTAGACGTACTGCCGGTTGGCCCGGACGGCGCCCCAACAGAGCCCTTGCACTGGCCCGGCGAGGACCGGATCCTCAGCACAGTCGGACTCCGTCTTGTCGATGTGCACTCGGTCGAAATATTGCCGCGAGACGATCTGACGATACGAGTCGCGCCGGTTCCAGTGATCACAGTGCTAAAGACGATCTCGTTCTTGGATCGGCCAGACGAGCGGCTCCGCGACCTACAGGACTTGGCTCGTGTCCTGATCGGCTATCCGGAGCTAGAAGAGCGCTTCCCCGACATCGTTATCGAGCGAGGCCTCGACTACGATCAGTCGGGTCCCTTCATCCTGGGTCGCGAGATTGCATGTCTGGATCTGGAGCCGGTTGAACAGGACCACCTGGAACGATTCCTGACTCTCGTTGAAGACACCGATGCGATCGCTGGACGAATCGCCAGCGAGATCGACCGGGACCTGGATCACGTACGGAGGTTGCTGGACGCGCTATCCCTCGGTCTTCGGTCGGCGGAAAGCCCGTCTCGATCTTGATCTCGAGCAACTCGCCGACGCAGCGCATCGGCTCTCTCGGGAGCGATGGGCGTCTCCAAACCGTCTCCAAGACCCGGGTGCACTCCAGTAGATTCCAGACGACTGGAGTCGGCTACCTGAGCCGCCGTAAACGGATACCTGTCAACGAGAACCGGCGAAAGCCGTGCGCCATCAACTATTCCTGATGGTTGTGATCGCCAGTGCGAACTTTCTCCTGGCGAAGCACTGGTCGATGCGACCGCATACGATGAACCCGACAATCGCTTGTTCATGGGTCCAAAACACCAAGAACTTGGTCTTCGCCTGCGTCAGCCCGTGGATTTGCACGCCCGCCATGCTATTTTAGTCAGCGCGAAACCTTGCTGAATCGTGAAGGGCCGTGCGTCTAGCCAGGCGCCCATGAGTTGACGGATTGAGCTCGGCCATGCCGGGGATCAGCTGGCCTGTGGCGGCGCCCGCGGTCCCCTGAGGACGGGGATGAAGACGTTTGCCGCAGGTGCTGCGGTCGTTACGATCTGGCTGGCTGCCGTAAGTCAGCCAGAAGAGAGCGGTGCGGCCGTTAGGCAGGCCGCAGACCTGTTCGCCGTTGCCCATGCGATCACCGCAACGTCCCCGCCTGCGCCGGCGAAGCTGAACCCGGTCATCCGACAGTACTGCGTCCGCTGCCACAACGACCAGATGCTGCGCGGCAACCTCTCGCTCGAGACGTTCGATGTCGCCGCAGCGCACGAGCGCGCTGCGACGGCCGAGAAGATGATCGTCAAGCTCCGGGCCGGGATGATGCCGCCACCCGGCGAACGCCGGCCGGGCCCCGACACGCTCCGGACGCTCGCCGAGGCTCTCGAGAGCGTCGTCGACGAGGCCGCCGCGGTGGATCCGAATCCCGGGGCGCGCCGATTCCAGCGTCTCAATCGGGCAGAGTACGAGCGCGTGATTGGTGATCTCCTGGCGCTCGAGGTGGACGCCACTCGGTGGCTCCCCGCCGATATCTACCTGGGCAACTTCGACAACATGTCGGACGCGCAAGGGCTTTCGACTACGCTGCTGGAAGCGTACCTGCGGGCCGCTGCGGATGTCAGTCGGTCGGCCGTCGGCAACCCGGCGGCGCTTTCCAGCAGTGCCAAGTACACCAACCGCATCGAGGTGTCGCAACACGCCTGGGACCACATCGAGGGAGCACCCTTCGGGACGCGTGGCGGGATGGTTGTTACGCACGACTTCCCCGCCGATGGAGAGTACGTGTTCTCGATCGAGACCCAGTTCGGGAAAGGGATGGGAGTCGAAGACATCGACATCTCGATCGATGGCGAAGGTGTGGCTCTCCTGGCTCTGGCGCTGCCGCGTACGGAACGCCGGAGGCCCGGAGACGCTGCCGACGTTCCGTTCCGCACCGAGCCGGTCTTCGTCCGCGCCGGCCAGCGCCGCGTCTCGGCGGCGTTCGTCCGCAAGATCGAGGGTCCGTACGAGGATCGTCTGAGCCCGCATGCGTCGTCGTCTGTCGGGGGTGAGGACTCCGAGGCCTGGGCCAACTATGGGCTCACCGTGTTGCCGCATCTCAAAGTATTGATGATCACCGGGCCTCAGCGCCCGAGCGGCCTCTCGGACACGGCCAGCCGCCAGAAGATCTTCAGCTGCCGCCCGTCTACCCCCGACGAAGAACGTCCGTGCGCCGAAGCGATCGTCTCGCGCCTCGTCCTGGAGGCGTACCGCCGGCCGGCCACGGCGGAAGATCTCGCTGGCCCCATGTCCTTCTATGATCGCGCCGCCGCGGACGACGGGTTCGAGATCGGAGTGCGAACCGCGCTTCAGGCGATCCTGGCGAGTCCGTTGTTCATCTACCGCCTCGAGCGCGAACCCTCCGGCCTGCGGCCGGGGGAGAGCTACCGTTTGGGCGACCTCGATCTTGCCTCCCGTCTCTCGTTTTTCCTGTGGGCCACCAGCCCGGACCACGAACTGCTCGAACTGGCGGCAAAAGGCCAGCTTTCCGAGCTGGGAATCTTGGAACAGCAGGTCGAACGGATGCTGCAGGACCCGCGCTCGGAGGCGCTCGCGACGCGCTTCGCGTCGCAGTGGCTGCGCCTGCAGGACGCCGACGACAACGAGCCCGAGCCCTTTCTTTATCCTGATTTCACCGGCCAGCTGCGCGACGACCTGGTGCGCGAGACCCAGCGGTTCTTCGACTACCTCGTCCGCGAGGACCGCAGTCTTCTCGAGCTGTTCACGGCGGACTACACGTTCTTGAACGAGCGCCTGGCGCGTCACTACGGAATTCCCGGCGTGACGGGCTCCCACTTCCGTCGGGTCAGCTATCCCAACGATATGCGGCGCGGCGTCCTCGGCCACGGAAGCGTTCTGTTGCTGACCTCGATGTCGGCCCGCACGTCGCCGGTGCTCCGCGGCAAGTGGGTGATGGAAGTGCTCATGGGTACGCCACCACCCCCGCCGCCGCCCGACATACCGGCGTTCGAGGAGACCGAGAGCAGCGCGGCGGGTCGCCGCCTGACGACACGCGAGCGGCTGGAGATTCACCGCGCCAACCCGACCTGCCACTCTTGCCACCGTTTCATGGACCCGATCGGTTTGGCGCTGGACAACTACGACGTGACGGGCCGATTGCGAATCCGCGAGAACGGCGCGCCGCTCGACACGCGGGGCACGTACTACGACGGCACGGATGTGAGCACCCCGAGCGAGCTCATCGACCTGCTCATGAAGCGTCCGATCCCGTTGGTGCGGAACTTCGCGGAGAACTTACTCGCGTACGCCATGGGTCGACGCGTCGAGTACTACGACCAGCCCGAGATCCGCGCCCTCGTACGTGAAGCGGAGGCCAACGACTACCGAATGTCTTCGTTCATCCTGGGGGTCGTGAAGAGCGTTCCGTTCCGGATGATGCGATCTCAAGCGATCGTTGACCAACAGACCGAGCCAAACAACTAGAACCAGGACACTATAGCCATGGAATTTATCACCGGGAAACATCTCTCGCGCCGCACGTTCATCCGGGGTACGGGCGTGAGCGTGGCGCTGCCCTTCCTCGACGCGATGGTGCCCGCCGGGCGGCTCTGGCGACACAGCACGGTCGAGCCAGGCTTCACGCGGCTGGTGTGCATTGAAGAGTCGATGGGCGCCGCCGGTTGTAGCGACTGGGGCGCCGCCCGCCACCTCTTCGCTCCGGCGAAGATCGGCCGCGACTTCGACTTCGCTACGGGCAGCCAGCTGGCGCCGCTCGCCGACTTCCGCGAGCACATGACGATCGTGAGCAATACGGACTGTCGGTCGGCAGAAGCGTGGCGTGCGGAGGAGATCGGCGGCGACCACGACCGATCGACGGCCGTGTTCCTGACCCAGGCGCACCCCAAGCAGACGCAGGGCTCGGACGTCTTCCTCGGAACATCGCTCGATCAGCTCCACGCGCAGCGTTTCGGGCGCGACACCGTACTGCCTTCGCTCGAGCTATGCATCGAGGACACCGACCGCGGCGGTGGCTGCAATTACAACTACCACTGCGCATACACGAACTCGCTGTCCTGGGCGTCTCCCGACCAACCGCTCCCGGCGATCCGAGAGCCTCGGGTAGTGTTCGAGCGGCTGTTCGGTGCCGGCGACACGCCGGAAGACCGTGCGGCCCGACGTCGCACGGACCGGAGCCTGATCGACTGGATCGCGACCGAGGTGACGCGCCTCAAGCGGAGCCTGGGAGCCGTGGATCGTCGGGCGCTCGACCAGCACGTGGAGTACATCCGAGAGATCGAGCGGCGGATCCAGCTTGTCGAGGCACGCAACAGCAGTGGCGTGGAGCGCGAGATGCCCGAGGCGCCTTCAGGTGTCCCGGACTCGTTCGATGAGCACATGCAGCTGATGTTCGATCTGCAGGTGCTGGCGCTACAGAGCGATCTCACGCGTGTTATCACGTTCAAGACGGGAGTCGATCTGTCGAACCGCGTCTTCCCGCAGAGCGGGGTCACGAAGTCGATTCACGGGACCTCGCACCACGGCAACGTCTCCGCGGAGATCATGGACTTCCACAAGATCAACACCTACCGCCTCGGCCAGCTCGAGTACTTTCTCCGCAAGCTGCGGGACACGTCGGACGGCGACGCTTCGCTGCTCGACAAGACGGCGATTATCTGGGGATCTCCGATGGCCGACCCCAATCTTCACAACCACCGTAGGGCGCCGCTTCTGTTATTGGGAGGCGCCAACGGGGCCCTCGAAGGCGGCCTACACGTACGCGCCGACGACGGCACGCCCATGGCGAACGCACTCCTGAGTGTGATGCAGAAGATCGGGCATGAGGAGATGGAGACGTTCGGCGACAGCACCGGCACGCTATCGCTGGACTACGCGCCCCAGGCCTCGACCGGAGGTGACGCCCGATGAGAGCACGCTCGCTCGTGGCCGTGAGGCCAGTCCTCTTGCCCGCCTTGATCGCGTTCCTATGCGCCGCCGCCTTCTCGCCTGCGATCCCCATCATCGATGCGGCGCGCCGGGGAGACGTCGATGCCGTTGGCGCGCTCTTGGAGAGCGGTGCCGACGTGAACGCCGCGCAGGGCGACGGCATGACCGCATTGCACTGGGCGGCAGAACGCGGCCAGGCGATCGTTGCCGAGCAGCTGATCTCGGCGTCCGCCGACGTCAGCGCCAGGACACGCATCGGTAGCTACACGCCGCTGCATCTGGCGGCTCGCAGTGGGCATGGTTCGATAGTCCACCTGTTGCTCGAGGCTGGTAGCGACCCCGGAGCGGCCACTACGAACAGCGGCGTAACCCCCCTGCACCTCGCCGCTGCAGCGAGCGGTGGCGCCGACGCCGTCGCCGCGCTCCTGGCTCACGGTGCCGACCCCAATGCCCTGGAATGGTCGGCCGGCCAGAGCCCGTTGATGTTTGCGGCCGGATCCAATCGTGCCGAGGCCGTGCGGGTGCTCCTCGAGGGCGGTGCAGATCAGGCGATCAGCACGGAGGTCGTCGACGTCCTGCGGCGCCTGGCAATGGACCGCGAGGCAACACGGCGCTTTCAGGAGATGCTCGATGAGCCGGGAGCCGCCACGGACGGGTTCGCGCCGGCAGCTGACGCGGCCACCGCGTCCGGGAAGCCGAGCCCCGCCCAGGTGCGCGCCGCTGTCGGCGTCCAGCGGGAGTTCCTGCGGTCGGGACACGATGTCGAGGAGGTCGACCCGTACTCCCTGGCGAGGGTGCGTCCCGACTATCCCGGCGGCCCGGATATTGCGCGGCCTCCTTGGCGGGAGACCCTGGTGAGGATGACCGGAGGCATGACGGCGCTGCTGCACGCGGTCCGGGAAGGTCACATCGACGCCGCCGTCGCGCTGCTGGACGGCGGTGCGGACGTGAACCAGCCAAGCGGGGGAGATCGAACCAGCCCGCTGCTGATGGCGACGCTCAACGGTCAGTTCGACCTGGCGCTGATTCTCCTCGAGGCGGGCGCCGACCCTGACCTGGCCGCTTCCACCGACGGAGCCACGCCCCTGTTCGCCGTCCTGCAAACACAGTGGGCCCCGAGGTCGATCTATCCGCAGCCCCGGGCCCAGGATCAACAGCCGGCCGGGTACCGAGAAGTGCTGGAGGCCCTGCTCGAGGCCGACGCTGATCCGAACGTCCGGCTGACGACCCACCTGTGGTACTGGGAGTACGGGGTAATGAAGATGGGGCTCGATCTGACCGGCGCGACGCCCTTCTGGCGCGCTGCGTTCGCCCAGGATCTCGAGGCCATGAAGCTGCTGGTGGCGCATGGCGCGGATCCAAACATCCCGACTCGCTGGCCGGCGATCGGGATGCGCGAGAGACGGCAGCAGGACGGGCGATTGCAGGAGGACTCAGGCCTCCCGCAGATTCCTGAGGGGGCGCCGAACGCCTATCCGATCCATGCAGCGGCGGGCGGTGGATATCTCGGGCTCGGTGCCTTCAGCGTACAGAGCGTGCCGGACCAGTTTCTCCCGGCAGTGAAGTACCTGGTTGAAGAGCATGGTGCCGACGTGAACCTCCCCGACTCCTGGCTCTACACGCCGATGCACTACGCCGCATCGCGCGGCGACAACGAGCTTATCGAGTACCTCGTGGCGCAGGGCAGCGACGTGACCGTACTCACACGATTGGGACAGTCGACCGCCGACATGGCGCGCGGCGGGCAGGCTGGCTTCTTCAAGCGCGCGGCGTACCCCGAGACGGTCGAATTACTCACCACCCTGGGCTCGACCCTCGAGTGCCTCAACACGCATTTCCTCGGCACCGGAGATGTCTGCGAGCGCGCCGGCGCCAACGACCCGTGGGCGCCGCCTGCGGACGGTGACGAGTCTGCGCCATCGGGGAGCCCACAGACACCGCGTTAGCGCGGGGAGCTGCGACGGCACACGGCTACCCCGCTAGCCACTCAGGGAGAGGCCATGAGGACTCGTTGCGCTCCGCTCGTCGTGGTGTGTGCCTTCGTGGCGGTCTTGCCCGCCTGCGTGGACGAAGACCCGGTTCCACCGCTTGCGGATTCGAACGAAGCGATTACCAAGGGCGGCGACGACAGGACGGGGCATTACGACGTCGCGGAAGGTTGGTGGAAGGCTGCACCTGACCACGACGACGAGTGGTCGTGGGGGCAAGTGGCGGGCGTCGCGGTGGACCACTCCGACCGGATCATCGTGGTGACGCGCGGCGACTGGCCGGCGGACCGAGCGCAGCCCAGGGAGGGGCGGCTGCGCCGCACCAACTTCATCGTCGTCGCCGATGGAAACGGCAACATCGTCGAGCAGTGGAGCCAGTGGGACTCGATCTTGACCCTGCCGCATCAGGTCTACATCAGCCCCTACGATCCGGAGCGACACGTCTGGGTCATCGACAGCGGCGGCGCTGACGGCCACCACCAGGTCTTGAAGTTCAGCAACGATGGCAGCGAGCTGGTGATGCAGCTCGGCGAGCGCGACCACCCCAAGACTCGCGAGGCGGCCCGCGCACGGTTCGACTGGGGTCCGCATACCTATGGCTGGCCGTCGAAGCTCGCCTTCCTCCCCGACGGCAGCTTCTTGCTGGCCGACGGGTACTGGAACTCACGCATCCTCAAGTACACCGAGAATGGCGAGTTGGTGATGCAGTGGGGAGCGCTGGGAAACGGCCCGGGCGAATTCGATCTGCTCCACGGTCTCGCCGTCGATGAGGATCGCGTCTATGTTGGCGACCGGCAGAACCAGCGCATCCAGGTGTTCACCCACGAGGGCGAGTTCATCGAGGAATGGCCGAACATCTTCGATCCGGTCAACATCTGGGTCGACGAGAGCCATGCGGTGTAGGTGATCGACGCGAGCTTGAACCGGGTTCTCAAGTACAGCCGCGAAGGTGAGCTCCAGTACCACTGGGGGACCTATGGCCAGGCAGCTGCGCTGGGGCGGGCGACCTGGCCGGGCGGCCTGTCACGTCCGCATCAGCTCGACTTGGATGCGGACGGCAACCTTTACATTGCCTCCTACACCGGCGGCTGGGTGAACAAGTTCATCCCGAAGCCGGATGCCGATCCGAGCAAGCTCCTCGGCAGGCGGCTGCTGCTCTTGAACTAGGCGGGTTACTTCAATCCTGTCGCCGAGGTTGAGGGCAACCCATGTTTGGGCGGGCGCGTGACCCGGCCCCCCAAACGGATCCAGATAGGCGAGCCCCTGCAATAGCGGCGATCCGTCCGCCCGGCGCGTTCTGACACTTTCCCTACAACTTCCGAACAACCTCGTTGCAGCTTGCTTGCTGGGCCCCCACCCCTATTTACCGGCCGGAGCATACCTTCTCTCCGCAGGTTGATAGCTGGCTCTGAGCGCCGCGCAGACAACGCGGCGGGCATCCTGACGCTGGGCACCCAGAAAGAGGGACATAGACATGAAGCGACCAAAACGGCACAACCAAATCCTGTGTCTCCTCATTAGTGCTGCGGTAATGATGGCCTTCCTCCCGGCTGGTAACCGGCAAGAGTCCGGCTATCAAAACCTGCGGGTGCTGCCGCCAGATATCGAGCCCGACAAACTCGGCGACATCATGCTGAACAGCTTGCTCGGGCTCGGCCTGCCAAGGCGCGACGGCGAAGGATGCTTGTACTGCCACGTCGGCGACCTGAATATGACGCGCGACACCTGGGACTCTGCTTCCGACGCCAAAGTACAGAAGCGCAAAGCACGCACGATGATGGCGATGGTGGCGTCGATCAACGACCACCTGGCGGCGCTAGAGGCACCCATCGATGCCAGTGTGCGAGTTGGCTGTGCCACTTGCCACGCCGGGCGCACCGATCCGCGTCCGCTGCCGGGCGTGCTGATGTCGACCTATGAGGAGTCCGGCATCGAGGCAACGATCGAGCGTTACGAGCGCCTACGGGAGCGCTACTTTGGTGGCGACGCCTACGACTTTCGTCCGCCGGTGCTGGCGCGTTTGGCCGAACAGATCGCCGCGACCAACGCCTTCGCCGACGCCATCGCACTGGCGAATGCCAACCTCGAGGTTTATCCGGAAGACGGCACCGCCAACCGCACGGTGTTGGTATTGCGACTTCATGAGGCCTACGCCGACGGCAGTGTGGAGTCGGCTCTTACCCTCGCCGACGAGCTTGCAACAGGCGACGAGGCGGCGTAGTTTACGTACCATACACTCGACTCATTCGGCTGGTCGATCTTTCACCAGCGCGGCGACGAAGTCGAGGCGGTCGCCATTTTCCGCAGCAACCTCGAGCGCTTTCCGGACGAGTACATCCCACACGAAAGCCTGGCCGACGGCATGATCTTCACTGGCGAACCGAAGGCGGGAGGGGCATTGTACGAGAGCTGGCTCGAGAGGTACCCGGATCACGAGATCGCCCGCCGTCGGCTCCGGTCATTCAGGAGACAGTAGCCCGGGGTCCAATTGTCCGGCGGCGCAGCCAACCGGGCCTAGCAGGCCGTGGTGAAAGTGTGGTGTAACCCTTCGGGCGACACGGGGTTGCGCGCGTATGCTGCGTCGTTCCTCGTCAACGATGGGGTAACCATCGCCTCCTCCTCTCTCCTTGCCTGCGCCTCGCAAGGCCCTGTCGCCAGGCCCACCACACTTTCACCACGGCCTGCTAGTTGGCGTCGAGCGCTGTCAACGGATCGATACGCGCGGTGCGTAGCGCTGTCGGAACGATCGCTAACACAGCCGTGCCGACGATGATCGCGGCCACCGCGGCAAACACACGAACGTCGGTCGCGCTGACCTCGTAGAGCATGCTCGCCACCACGCGGCCGAGACCGAGGGCACCAACCAGCCCGAAGCCGAGGCCGATCAGCACCGGTGTCACACTGCCACGAAAAATCAATCTGACGATGCGGGATGCGTCTGCCCCCAACGCCATGCGCACGCCGAGCTCCGGGATCCGCTGTGACGCCGTGAAGCCGACCACTCCATAGATCCCAACGGCACCCAACAAGAGCCCGGCAACGGCAAAGAAGCCGACCAAGAAGGCCCGCACGCGCGCGCCCGCCACGGAGGCGTGCCGATCGCTCGATAGTTGGCGCACGTCGGCGATCGCCTGCTCGGGATCGATGCGTTGCACGGCCGTGCGCACCGCTTGCGTCAACGCCAGCTCATCGCCGCCGGCGGCCCGCACGATGACCGAGGCTTCCGACCTCGATAAGCGGATTTGGCCAAACGGCACGTACATGGTCGGGCTAGGCGGCTGCGTCAAGTTCACGTGTCGGACATCGCTGACCACGCCCACGATGGTGATCGCCGGCCGGCTTTGTCCGGAGGTGTAGCGGAATCGCTGACCGACCGGGTCCAGGCCTTCGAGGTACTCGGTCACGTATGCCTGATTGACGAGCGCCACGGGCGGCGCAGCCGCCGTATCGGTCTCAACGAGCCAGCGGCCGCCCAGCAGACGCATGCCCAAGGCCTCACCGTAGTTCGCCGAGACGCCCTCGAGAAGCGTCGGCGGGCCACTGTTCGCTGCCACCGGCTCGCGCCCTTCGACCCGCGAAGGGAAGTAGAGGCTCGAACCACGAAGCGGCAGGCCAGTGGTAAAGCCGACGGCTTCGACTCCTGGGACGGTTACGAGCTCGCTCTCCAGTTGGCGCATCATCATCCCGAGTCGTGCCGGGTCGATTACACCTGGCTGGGTGGGGTCGCTGTACTTGCTTGCTGCGAACGTCATGTCGAATGCCAGCGTTGATGAAGCGTCGAACCCGGCGTCGATGTTGTCGATGCTGGCGAGCGTGAGCAGCATCAGCGTGGCACCAACCAGCAGCACGAACACGAGCGCGGTCTCGGCGGCGGTGAGAGTCTGCTGGGCCCACGTGGCGCGGCGGCTACCGCGGCTGCGGCTTCCTGCTTCTCGAACAGCTGCCTCGAGGGGTAATCGCCAGAAGCGCCACGCGGGCAAGAGCGCCGCACCGCAACCGGCGAGAACGGCCGCCGCCAGCCCAAACACCACAACGCCGAGATCCAGCTGAATATCAGCGGCACGCGGAATCGCGCCCAGCGGACCGGCAACTCCCCAACGCAGCGCGCTCCAACCGAGCAGCAGGCCGAGCAAGCCACCGGCGAGCCCGAGCATGGCGCCCTCCAGGGTGAGCATGCGCGCGACCCGCCCGCGGCTAGCCCCCAGTGCCACGCGTAGCGAGAGCTCGCGCCGTCGAGCGCTGACGCGCGCCAGCATCAGATTGGCGACATTCACCGCACCAACCAGGATCAGAAAGAGCGCCGCCGCAAAGATCAGATACACGCTCGAGGCTACGGACCCGGTCATGGCGGTCTGCAGTGGCCGGACATGGGCACCCCAACCGTGGTGCCAGTCGGGATCCTCCACCGCCAGTCGCGCCGTGATGGCTTCCAGCTCCCGGCTGGCCGAGTCGGCAAGCGCTTCAGTTCGTAGCCGGCCGAAGACCCTCAGCCAGTGGTATTTGTAGCTCGCCATGCCAGGCTGCGCCGGCGCCGTATCGAGAACTCCGGCGATCCAGAACTGCTGCCGGCCCGGGAACCGAAGGTCGAAGCTCGGTGGCATGACGCCAACAACGCGATGCGACGCTCCGTCGAGCCGGATCGTGGCGCCGATCAGGCCCGGATCGGCGCCGAAGCGTGATGACCACAAGGCGTGGTCGAGGATGATGCTCGGCACCGTCGCATCGCCGCGGTCGGAGTCGTCGAACGTACGCCCGAAGGACGGACTGACACCGAGCGCACGGAAGAAGTTCTTGGTAACGATCGCACCGTCGATGCGCTCCGGCCGCTCCGGCGTCGCCAAATTTCGGCGCACGCCGCGGCTGCCGGCCAACTCCGAGAAACTGCTGTTGCCGTCGCGCCATGCCGCGAAGACTACTGGCGAAACACTGACGTCGCGATAGTGCTGAATGGTTTCCGACACCGCCATGAGCTCAGCCGGCTTCTCATAGTCGAGCGGACGAAGCAGGACCCCGCTGACGACGCCGAAGACGCCCGTACTGGCCCCCAAACCGTCCGCCATAGTAATACAACGAAAGTATTTGTTCACAATAGTTTACAGGAACTTCTAGTGGACTATCACCTCACTATTCCCACCATTAAGTCTGGGAATAAAGCGAACTTCTCCGGACCTTTGGGGAGCCCTGAACACACCGAGCGCCGAGGCCACAATCGCACCCGGGGCTGCAACTTCACCACGCATCGCTGCCTCTGATTGCCCTATCTTCGGGTCGCTAGCACAGGGAGCCGACCTTCACCGGCGCGCCCGAGCCGTACCCTTCACCCGTCCTGCTCCTCCAGGTGCCCAGGGCACTGCCTGGTCCCATAGCGCCTCCAGGGCTTCGGTGTCGCCGGCAGCGCGGGCGCGTACGAGCGCTGCCAGGAGTGCCCCATCCATCCGGAACACGTCTGTGCCATAGAGAGGCTCCGGCGGCGCCCGCGCGCGCGCGCACGCGAGGCTCCAGGCCCGACGAAGTAGCACCCTGTTAAAAACATCGGCGGATCACGGATCGGCGGATCATCGTTTCGCGGATCAGGCTCGGGGACGACGGCCCAAGTACTCCGAACGGCAGCAACGCAATATCGTCGCGCGCTTCCATAACTGGAATCGGGAAGACACCGGCGGCGACTGTTGCGTGTGCGGTTGCGATATCGGCCCCGCTCGCTCCATTGCCCGGACTTGCTCCCCGAGGTGCAGAACGCAACTGCACCGGATGCGCGCGAGGTATAGCCCGCCATGATTACCGATGCGTTTGTGTGGCTCGTGATTTTCCTGATTGGCTGCGCAATCTCTATGTCCGGCGAGTAGCTAACACTCCGCGGCCCCCGGGGGGGGGGGGGGGGGGGGGGGGCGACGGCATGCATGCTGCGCCGGTACCAGGTCGGTGGCCCTCCAGCCGCGGTGAGCTCCACTGCCTGATCGGTCACGGACAGCACACGCCGCAATGCGGCGCGCCCACCCGCCATGCGGCACACAACCAGCTGGCCTCTCTTCATGCAGCACGATAAGAGCTTAAGCTAGGAAGTCTCGGGTGAACCCCTAACCTACTGACGAGAGACAAGGTAATGGCTATCAGCAAGGCCGTTCGTGACGGACTCCAAGCAGAACAGGCGAGCGTTGCGGATGAGATGGCTCAGCTTGAGGCACGGCTGCAGTGGCTGACAACACGACAGACCGCCCTCCGCTTAATCCTGGAACAAGAGGCAGCACCTCCGGAACAAAAGGCCCCGCCGGACACCGGATTACGTCGACTCGGTGTTCGTGATGGGGTTCGAGCGGTACTCAAGGAAGCTGGGGCGCTGAAACCTGCCCAGGTTACGCGGAGTCTGCGCGATCGTGGCTATCAGTTCAAAGGAAAGACGAAGCCGGGTGCGCGTGTCGGACAGGAGCTTTGGGCGATGGCCAAGTCGGGCACGCTGAGCAAGAACTCCGCTGGAGAGTACTTCTTGCCCGGTGAGGAACAAGACGAACCGGACACGGCTGCGCCACCACCGCCCAGCTCCGATGAGGATGCCTTAGCCGTTGTCCGGAACGAATCAGCCGGCGCAGGTGCGGACAGCGGTACCGAGGCAGTAAGGGTCAGGAGCATCGAGTTGACGGTCTTGAGGTCGGTGCCGGTGAGTTCCACCTCCATTCGAGCCGTCACTGCCGGGTGATGGACCTTAGCCCCTTCGGCGGCGCTCAGGGTCCGGTGGCGTTTG
The DNA here is from genome assembly GCA_963666055.2 of Acidobacteriota bacterium. Lineage (GTDB taxonomy): Bacteria > Acidobacteriota > UBA890 > UBA890 > WLXD01 > DASCOT01. The sequence goes on from CAXWPH010000005.1 coordinate 111,929, forward strand.
TCTTTCACGACGGCGGCACGATGCCGCTCGATCTTTCCTTTCACTTCCTCGACGCCGATGGCGGTTCCGAAGTTACCCCGGAACTGTGCGCCGCCGAGACCGGTGGCCGCGTCCATGCATCTGCTCGAAGTCCGCGAGCGAGAAGCCGGCCTTAGGTTCAGGACCTAGTGGGCTTCGGCCCGTGGGGGTTCAAGTCCATCCTTGGGCACTCGGTGTAACCACTTATAAAATAAGAAGATACCAAGGGGAACCGAGCATTACGTTCGGTCCCCTTCCGCCGCTTTAGCGGCGAGAGTTAACAAACAGTTAACAAAACGGTCGCGAATGCGTCGGCAGCGGTAGTAATGATGCCGGTTGCCGACGGGGACATCGTACGCTCGATGCAGTGGGCCGACATGGCATAACAAGTTCCTTATCAAGCTTTGCCGACTCTCTCGGCATCATCAAGAACCACCAGGCTAGATCATGCCCGCGAACTTCCGCCGCCATGCGTACAAACGTCTGCGGGCTCACTCCCATCTTCCGGCAGATCTAGCGCACCGGCGTCCCCGCCTCCGCGCGTACGCGATCTGCTCGTCCGTGTCCCTCTTCTTCTTCATCGATCCTCCCTGTTCGAGGACCACGTTACTCCGATTCCGTCAACCTCCAGCTGGACCAGTTCTCGGGGTTTGGGTCACGACTCGGCCTGCAGTCATGTCCGCCCAGCCTCACTCTGCACCCCGGCGCGCCTTCCTCACTTCTATCTGGCGCCCGCAGCCCACATATCCCCGTAATCCCTACGCGGCCTCGTAGGTGATCGAGAAGATCGTGTCCGTCAGCCACCGGCGGAACGACTCGTTGTCGCTGAACTGCTTGAACAGCTCCGTGTCGTCTTTCAGCAACGCCGTCATCACCCGCCGGAGCGCCTTGTCGTGCTCGATCCGCGCGTTCTGCTTGTCGGAGTTCTGCTTGGCGTTCTGGTAAGCACTGTCGGCCGCCACGCGGTTCGGGATGTCCTCCGTGATGAGTCGGTGGACGCGGTCGCTATCGGTCCAGGGGATGTTCCCGAACTGGTCGTTGAAGGTCTTGAGGATGTTCGAGAGGCAGTCGAGTTCGGGTTCCGGCCTGTGACCAGCGCCGGTACCCGGCACCGGCTTGATCTCGGCGTCCTCGTCCATCAGTTGGACCTGTCTCGCTGCCTTCTTCTCGACCCGGTAGCTGTCCATGTCGATGAGCTCAAGAATGCCTTGGGACAGATCCTCTTGCACCGGTGCGGGGAGCTTCGGCACCAGGAAGTTCAGGAAGATAGAGAGCTTCTCCTGACCTGACCCCCCAAAACGGATCCAGAGGTAATCTCACGATCTGGGTCGAAAAGGGGAGGTCAGAATGCCGACGAAGAGGCACAGCGCCGAGCAGATCGTGCGCAAGCTCCGGGAGGCTGAAGTGGAGCTGGCGCAAGGCGGGACGGTCAAGGATGCCTGCCGCAAGCTAGCGATCACCGAGCACACCTACTATCGGTGGCGGCGGGAGTACGGGGGGCTGAAGGTCAACCAGGCCAGAAGGCTCAAGCAGCTGGAGAAAGAAAACGCCCGGCTCAAGAAGCTGCTGGCGGAAAAGGAGCTCGACCTGTCGATCCTCAAAGAGGTGGCGGAGGGAAACTTCTGAGCCCGGCACGGCGGCGTGAGGCAGTCCTACACGCGTGCCGCAAGGTGGGCGTTTCTGAGCGCCGGGCCTGCTGGGTGCTAAAGCAACCGCGCACGAGGCAGCGGTAGGTACCGAAACCGCCAGTCGACGAGCACGTCTTGAGCGAGAGGATCATCCAGCTGGCGCGGCAATACGGCCGTCACGGATACCGGAGGGTCACGGCGTTGCTATGTATGGTCGGCCCTTTCGCCTGCTGAAGATCGTCGACGAGTACACGCGCAAATGGCTGGCGATCGATGTGGAGCGAAAGCTGAGCTCCGAAAGCGTGTTGTGAGGGCGTCCGCCATCACTGAGGTGGGGTGCTTTTCCGCCTGCATGTCGGCAAGCTCCTTTATGGCCTTCAGGTCGCCGTGGAGAATCGGTGTCGCTCGTCACCGTCTAGAGTCCTCGTCGTCGGCACGCATCGGAAACAGCCGAGCGCGGAGGCCCGCGTTATTGCCTTCTCTGGCATTGGGAAACAATCCAGGCAGCCTCTATGCTCCAAGGTTGCTCACCAAGTTCGGTCGTTCCGGAGGATGCGCCGGATGCCACTCAAGCCCGAAGAACAAGCACGCGAGATCGTAGCCCACTCGATACCGAGAGATGAGGCAAAGTCTTTTCTCGCGCTGTGCCAGGACATCGCCGTCTTCTGTGAGCGCGAGCTATCCGAGTTCGGTGTCGTTCCGAAATGTAAACCGTCGGAACTACTCGTGGTGCTGTTCGCACGCAGCATAGAGCTATACCTCGGCGTGCTTAGGCTGGCATCCCACGGCCATCCAGCTGCGGCACGTATCGTGGCCCGCAGCTTGCTCGAAGCGAGCTTCTTCTTCCGCGCCGCGTACGCGGGCAAAGTCACGCCGGACGACCTGGTCTCTGAGCATGCGCGTTGGCGTGAGAAGCTGATGAACAAGCTGCAAAACCAATTCGCAGCCGAGTTGCGCGAGGGTTTCGTCGTAACAGATGAACTCCGCGACGAGATCGTTCGCATGTCCGCTGAGGTGGGCTCAGGAAAGCTCTCGGTCGAGGAGGTAGCGCGGCGCGCTGGCGCACACGACGAGTACCTGCTCGCCTTTGAGCGTCTTAGTTCTACTGTGCATGTGACCAAGCGGGATCTACACCAGCAATTCGTTCGGCTACCAGATGGCGGCTCGCGGCTCGTCGTTATCTCCGACGATGTAGACGTCACCACCGTCGCTCTGGCCGCCCAGAAAACCCTGGTGATGGCGGTTGACGTCGCGGAGATGAATGGCCGAGACGTAGAGGCGGAAGCAGCGCGCAGCTCATCACAGGCTTGCAGCCCTTCACCGCACGAGGTGAGCTGTAGCCTTATAGCAGGCTGCTGAAAAACGGCCGCGACAGGCCATTTCGGGCTCTCGCATGGCGAACGGGTAGCCTGATTTGACTCGGTGTGGCAACGCAGTTACCACCGATGGCACCGCATCGAGGGTCGTTGGTTGTTGGTTGTTGTACCGTCACGTCGCCGCCTCAAGCGCTTCCTGCGAACCATTCAGTCGGCCCCGATTCGTGCCATCGAGATCAAGCCGAGCCAGGGCGCCAAGCCCGGCCTCGGCGGACTTCTGCCGGAGAAGAAAGTGTCCGCCGCAATTTCGGCGATCCGGAGCATACCCGTTGGCCAGAGCTGCGTGAGCCCGGCACGTCATTCGGTGTTCTCGGATGCGGACCGCATGCTCGATTTCGTCGAGATGCTAGCCGAGGAAACCGGTTTGCCGGTGGGTATCAAGTCCGCCGTGGGCGAAATTGACTTCTGGAGGCAGCTGGCCCGCCTGATGGCGGACACGGGGCGCGGTCTCGATTTCGTCACGATCGATGGAGGTGAGGGAGGCACCGGAGCCGGCCCGCTTGTATTCACCGACCACGTGGCGCTTCCGTTCAAACAGGGCTTTAGTCGCGTCTATCGAGAATTCGCTGAAGTCGAAGCTCATGACTGTTTCGTGTTCATCGTTTCTGGACGGCTGGGCTTTCAGAAATCTGCGGTCTTTTGGTCTGGGCTGCGGCATGATCAATGTGGGGCGTGAGGCCCATGATGGCCGTCGGCTGCATCCAGGCACAACGCTGTCACACTGGCCACTGTCCTACGGGCGTAGCCACCCAGAACCGATGGCTCACCCGGGGCCTCCCTTGCATCGCTTTCGATATCACGGCGGACGGTACTGCTGCGACGGACATCGAGCACATTGACCTGACCCCCGAAAACGGGTCCAGATGTAATCTCACGATCTGGGGCCATGACCCCACCCCGAAATCAGTACCAGTCAGAGGTTTAGGATTCGGTGTTCCGAAGCCTCCGGTTGCCAGCCCCTGGCGAACTCCGTAGGAGTTCGATCGTTCAGTGAGCTGTGTGGTCTGTGGGTATTGTAATCAGGCCTCCACCAGGATCGTGCGTGTGCGCGTCCGTTTGTTTCAGGGAGACGCGCCAGCAATCCAACGGGGGAAGGACCGCTCATTTGGCCATATTAATTTGTTCCATAGGGCAAGAACTTTGAGTTTTGCGAGCCGATTGAGGCTCTCTAAATCTGCAAGGGAGCGGGGACGGGTCTGATGTGGGCACGTTCGACGTGCCGGACGGACTCTCGGCGGTCAGTGTCTTTCGACACCTCGACGAAGCCCGAGACGCCGGTGTCATGGGGCGCTTCTGAAATCGGCGTTCGTTCCGACCCACAGCGCGTCGGCCTTGAACGCGAGGCCGAAGCCGTTGCTGCCGCCCAGGACCTGACCCCGGCCGCCGGGCGTGCAAGACGAAGAGTTGGAGGACTCCACGGGGCGCATGTATCAGAGGTGCGTCGCCAGGACAGCTACACGAGCGCTGGGGAGTTCGAGAAGCTGCGGCCAGCGATCGGCGTGGTGCTCGAGGTGCCTAATCCTGGAGGCTGCTTTGCCGACGGGGCAGCCGGTCGCTAGCGCATTCGCCCTGCTGCGCCTGCATCGATAGCCGGCCTGGTCGCTTCAATTGGCCGGAGAATCGGATCGAGGGCTCTTATTCTGCGACGCTAGCGCACGGCGGTCCCCGCGCTCCTTGTCCCTTCGGCCCCGCGATCGGCAACAGCGCTGAGCGCCCGCTCCACGTCCCGCCCCGTCGGACTCTGGAACACCCGCAGGTCAAACTCCGGCACCACCGCTAGCAGGTGGTCGAAGATGTCCGCCTGGATCGCCTCGTAGCGGCTCCAGTCCTGATCGCTGCTGAACACGTAGATCTCGATCGGGAGCCCGTGGTCCGTCGGCGCTAGCTGCCGGACTAGGAGTGTCATGTGCTGGTGCAGCATCGGGTGGTGGCGGAGGTACGCCACCACATAGGCGCGAAACGTCCCGATGTTCGTCAAGTGGCGGCCGTCGGCCAGGCTCGCCGGGTCGACCCCGCGCTCCTCGTTCCAGCTGGCGACCTCCTCGTGCTTGGCCTTCAGATACTCGGCGATGTACTGAATCTTCGAGAAGCGCGCCAGCATCTCCTCATCGCAGAAGCGGATCGAGCTGACGTCGATGTACATGGCTCGCTTGATCCGCCGGCCACCTGACTCCGACATCCCGCGCCAGTTCTTGAACGAGTCCGTGATCAGCGCGTAGGTGGGAATCGTAGTGATCGTCTTGTCCCAGTTCTGGACCTTCACTGTTGTCAGCCCCACCTCGAGCACGTCGCCATCGGCACCATGCTTCGGCATCTCGATCCAGTCGCCGGTCGAGACCATCCGGTTCGCCGACATCTGGATGCCGGCGACGAAACCAAGGATGGCGTCCTTGAAGATCAGCATCGTCACCGCGCTCATCGCGCCGAGGCCGCTGAGCAGCAGCAGCGGCGAGCGGCCGAGGGCGAGCGACAGGACGCTGATGCCCGTCACAGCGCACAGCACCAGCTTGAGCACCTGAGCGAGACTCCGGACCGGTAGCTCCCACGGGAGCTGCGACCCTCGGACGATCTCGATCCCCGCGTTCACGGCGCTGTCGACCGCCAGCGCCGCGATGACGATCATGTAGATGAGCGCCCCTTGCCGCGCGACGGCTGTCAGCTGTGCGTATCCGGCCAGCACCGGAGTCGCAAATTGATAGACCACTAGCGCGGGTGCGAGATGCGCGACCCGGTGCAGCACCCGGTGCCGCAACACCACATCGTCCCATTGCGCACTCGTCCGCTGCGCGAGTCGTGTGATGCTTCGCACCACGAAGCGCTTGGTGACGTAGTCAGCGATCAGCGCCACGAGCAGGACTAGCAGAACGCCTGCGAGGCGCGTCAGCAGCGTGGCGGCCGCCACCGTTAGGCCCCACCCCAGCAGCCGGTCCTGCAGCGCGTTAAGCACGCGGGATCTCCATACCGCAGGATACTATCGTCGATGGTTCCCAAGCGCCTGTCGAGAGGTTAGGCTCGCGCTCCACTAACAGGTAGCTAACCGGTACGATGGCCCCGTTAGAGAACCGGGCAACGAGACGAGTGTGACCTTGCCCCGCTTTCCCGGACACTTAGTTAAGATCCATTGTCGTAGTCGTAGTAGCGGCTGTGGGAGCTGTTGGCAACGCGGAGCGTTGTCCAAGCGACGGTGGAAATCGGGAGTCGATTTCCACGGGCGCGTCAGCTTCCACAGCTGATTGGCCGCTCTGGCCTGGCCGCCGCATTGCCGCCTCGAACTGAGCCGGACTCTGGTCTCCGATCGAGGTGTGCATGCGAGCCCGGTTGTAGAACACTTCGATGTAGTGGAACAACTCGGCTCGGGCCGCCGCCCGGGAACTGAAGCAGCCACCGAGTTCGAACTTCAGGGTAGAGAAGAAACTCTCCATCGGCGCGTTATCCCAGCAGTCTCCTTTCCTGCTCATGCTGATGGTGAAGCCACGGTCACGCAGCTTGTCTAGGTAATCGTCGCTGCTGTACTGGCTGCCGCGGTCGCTGTGATGGAGCACTCCGGAACCGGGACGGCGTTGCTCCAAGGCCTGATCCAGGACCGCCAGCGTCAAATCGTCCGTCATCGTCTCGCTCACCGCCCAGCCGATGATCCGTCGCGAGCACAGATCCATCAGCACGGCCAGGTATAGCCATCCTTCCTGCGTCCACAGGTATGTCAGGTCGCCCACCCAGACGCTGTCCACGGCATCCACCGTGAAGCGCCGTGCCAGCACGTTGGGCGCCGCTGACCGCCCAGGTGTGGGCCGTGTTGTCACCCGGAACCGACGGGGTTGGCGAGCTCGAAGTCCTTCCTGGCGCATCAGCCGAGCTACCCGCTTGCGAGAGCAGCGGATCCCTCGTTGCCGAAGTTGCTTGTGGATGCGCGGACTTCCGTAACGGTCGCGGCTCTCTCGGAATGCAGCTCTGATCTGCACACGTAGACGGCGATCTTCTCGCGCTCTCGGGCTCGGCCCCCTTCCTCGCCACTCGTAGTAACCGCCGTGAGACACCTCGAGCATCTTGCACAACCGCCGCACCGGGAACTTGCCGGACAGTTGCTTGATGATCGGGTACTTCATCGCGGGCGTTCCGAGAAGATCGCCAACGCTTTTTTTAGAATGTCGCGCTCCTGCCGTACTCGCCGCAGGTCCCGCCGTAGCCAACTCTCCAGGACCTCGCGCACCGCGACCTCAAGCTCCGCCCGGATGGCGGGACCCGCTAATTCGCTTCAGCTCGCTATCCTCTAAGTGCCTCATCGGCAACCCTCATCGCGCGCCATCGCTCGCACTGCATCTGCGTGAGCGGCGCTCACGATCCACTCCGCGGCGGTCAGCGTCTCAAGGTCCCGGCCCCACCATTGCCGGAGATTCTCGAGTGCCTCGTCCTCTGGCCAGCGCTCACCGTCGAAGTGAGCCACCAAGGCCGCAGCACCGAGGAACTCACGGCGGGACCCGTCCAGGCCGTACAACTGTGCGAGCTGGTGATCGATGTCGAGGGGTCGGTGCCGTTCGCCGGGCGCGATCAGGGTCGCGAGCAGTTCCGCCTTGTGCGTTCGAAGATCCGTCAACAGCTCCGTCGTCAGGACGGATCTGCGCGCTCGGTAGCAGAGAGACCCGCCGTCGACCCATAGCTCGATGCCGTCGGCTCGACAACGGGAGAGCAGATCGATCGAGGTCATAGCTGACCTTCTGCGATGGTTTCGTCGCCGCCGGTGGTGACAACCGGCGACGGCGACAAAACCCCCAAGAGCTGACGTTCTGTCGCCGGTTCTGTCGCCACTGAATAGCCCCGCTCCTTATGGGTTTTCTTAGTTGTGTCGCCATATAGGGTTCTGTCGCCATTGGAGGTTTCGTCGCCACTGTCGGCCAGTACGAATTCCCGAGTGGGACGCCCACCCTCGGGACCACGGTCGGGTTCGTGCCACTCCCCGGCACCCATCGCGACCAGCTCCTCAAGGGCTGCTGCCGCGGCGCCCGAGGTGCGGTAATGCCGCGGGCCCCTCGCTAGGTCGCGTTCGGTAGTACGGCCGCCGCGTTTCTGAATCCACCGCAAGAGCTGCCGATGATCCCCCTCGGTGGCTGACCCGAGCATGTCGGTGACGGTTACGCCCTCGGCAGTACCTAGCCACTCGATACCGGATGTTGGTATCGGCCCGTCTGGACCGATGACCTCGCGCCCTTCAATCCGAAGACGAAGAGGTTCCATCCGCGGGCCTAGGTTGCATTTGCCATGCGCGAGAACACGATCCGGCCCCTCTTCCGTGTCGTCGTCTGGGTCGCGGGTTAGCAGCAGCACCGAACGTGCCGCGGCGCTCAACGCCACCGATCCACCGACACGCCGAATGAGATCCGCTACCTGCGACTTGTTGAGATGCGCGATACCGATTACGGCGGCGTCAGTCGCCTCGGCCATGCGGCAAAGGGGCGCAAGGGCACGGCGTAGGCTCGCATCGCGATGGGAGTCCACCTTGCCCGACAGATGACCCATGATCGGATCAATAATGACTAGGCGCGCGCGCTCCTGTTCCACTCGGCGCTGCAGCTCGGGGACGTCGTCCGGCAGTGTAATGCTGCCGGCGAGCCCATCGCGCTGCATCACGACGAAACTGACCTTATTGAGATCCGCGCTGGCCGCTTCTAGCCGTGCCCGCAGGACCGTAAGGGCATCCTCCGCGGTCGCGATCAACACGGGCACCGGCCGGCCGTGTAGGTCTCCGGGAAGATCACCCTTCGACACACGCGCGGCTACCTCGACGGCCGCCGTCGTCTTGCCAAGTCCTGGATCGCCCACGAACAACGACAGGGCCCCGAGCGCCACGCGGCCATCCCACGCCCAGTTCACACGCACGGCGTCGATGTCAGCCGCGCGAACCAAGTAGAGACCACGAGATGCCGGATCGGTCCTAACCGCTTCCAGATTTTCACACAGGCGCTCGATGATCTCGTCGGTATCGGTTCCCCTCTCCATCGCTTCGATAACCGCCGCGTTGGCCACCTCGACCATCCTGCGGCGCCGGGCGGCAGACTTGACGATACGCGCGTACTGATCGACGTTCGCCGCCGCCGGCAACCCATCGATCAAGCCAGAGATATATGCCGCTCCGCCGGCACGCTCCAGCACATCGCGTCGCACGAGTTCCTCGCGCAGAGTCACCATATCGATGGCCTCGGAGCGCTCCGACAAACACGCCATGGCTTCGTAGATCAGCCGGTTGGCATCGCTGAAGAAGTCCTCGGAAGCGAGGACCTGGGCTGCGGCGTTCAACGAGTGGTTACCGAGCAGCACCGCGCCGAGGATCGCCCTCTCGGCCTCGACATTGTTCGGCATCGAACGCTCCCGCGGCCGCGGCTGGGCTCGATCACGTAGCTGCCCCACTACGCGACCTCGCCTCGGTCGCCGACACGGGCGGCGGTACCGTTGAGCCCGTTGGGCTGTCGAATGTCCAGACTCCGGCCCGCTAGGGCTTCCAGGACCGCCTCCTGCATGCATCCGGCGTGACAGTGCACCAGCACCTGCCCGTCGCGCTCTGTCGCGCTCAGGCTCGGGTTGCGGTCCTCGTGCGCCGGGCAGGGGTCCATGCCAGGTCCATTGGATCGACCCTCGAGCGCGCGGACGATCTGCTCCAGGCTGGCCACGTCACGTTGACTGCTGGGGAGGGGCAGGTTGATCGCCCCCCGGCAGGGCGGTCGGACGGCTCGCTAACCACGCCTCGATGTCCGCCAGCCGCCAGGCTACGGCTCGGCGGCCGATGCGCACCGGACGGGGGAACTCCCCCGCATCCATCGCAGCGTAGATCGCCGAGCGTGACAGTCGCGTGATCTGCTCGACTTCAGGACGCTTGATGAGGACTTGCTGCTCCATGAGGAACCTCCTTGGTTTTGGTGGTTCCTCACACTATGCAGGCGTACCTCGTGCCTGTCATGGGTGCGAGTTTCCGATAACCCGCCCCCACGGCCAGGGTGGCGCAGCCGACTACCGCTTACCCCGCCATATGTCGCGCATGGTGTTGTACGAGCTCACGTCGTGAATTCTCTCCTTGAGCACCCCGAGCACGATGTCGCAGGCGGACGGACGCTCCATCGCGTCGGTAGCCTCATTGCGCTCAGCATGCATGCCACACTCTGTCAGGATGTGGACCGCCCATCGGAGCACGTCATTTCGCTCGGCCATCTTGGGGGCCGGCCCTCTGCTGCCCTTGCCGCCTTTCGGTCGCGGACACCGGCCGTGGATTACGTCGCCTACCCAACGGTGCAGGGCTTGCCCGAGTGGACGTTTGCCTTCGGTGTGCGCGAACGTCCACGCCAGCGCGTCCCAATCTACGGGGCTAGTACGTGATCCTTCGATAGTGGATTCGATATCCTCGCGCGGGGTGTTGTCTTCGCCCTGAAGAAACAACGCAGCGTACATCCATACGTTGTAGTTGTGGGCGATCTCTGGGTTTCTCCACGACGGGTCCAGGTCGAGCCACAAGCCCACAAGCGCGCGCGCATCGTCGTTGGAAATGCGCTCTTTCTGCTCAATGAATCGTGTCCGGTGCTTATGGTGCAGCTTGGCGAACTCATCGTTCCGGGATTTGTCCAGGACGGCACGCACAGGCAACACTAGTTGCCTCGCGCGCTCTTTTTTACCCATGAGGCAGCGCCGGCGCGATGGTCTGGATCAGTGCGGCCGAGTGCAGCCCGGGCCCACTGATCGATGGGTACAGCAGCATCAGGCCCAGGATGACGGCCGGGATCAGCCTCAGCACGCGGCCCGAAAGGTTGATCCTGAGCGGGAGGAGATCGCCCATCCTCACGTTGCCGAACTCACCTCTGTCCATATCATCTCTCCGTAGGCACGGGGGCGGTGGGGTAGACACGTCTTCAGGGTAGCGTGCGTGGCCGTCTGCCAACCCGCCCAGTTCGGCAGGGAACCGACACGGGTATTGCTCCCTAGACAGGCCGCAGCATCGGCACCACCTTACCGCCCTCAGCACTCAGGTAAGCGGCCCAGTCTTCCATCAGCTTCCGGCGCCGCTCCAGCAGGTCCGAGCGCGCATAGGCCGCCTCGGTCGGGTCGCGCACCGCATGCGCCAGCGCCGCCTCCATGACCGCCCGCGGTGCGTTGGTGCACTCCGCCGCCCAGTCCCGGAACGATGAGCGAAACCCGTGCGGCACCGCTTCAATGCCCAGCTGCCGCAGCACCCGGGAAAGGGTCGCGTCCGCCAGCGGCCTGCCGGCCCGTGCACCGGGAAACACCAGCCCCTCGCCATCCCTGAGCCCCCGCGCCTGGCGCAGGATCTCCATTGCCCGGCCCGATAGCGGTACCCGGTGGGCCCGGTTCGATTTCATGCGCTCGGGTGCAAGAGTCCACTCCCTCGCCTCCAGGTCCATCTCCTGCCAGGTAGCCAACCGCACCTCGCCGGAGCGGGCCGCCGTCAACACCAGAAACTCCAGGGCCAACTTCACCACCCCGGAGGCATCCGAAGCCCGCACCGCCTCGATTGCACCGTCCACCTCGGCATGCGGCAACGCCCGCATGTGCTGTCGCCGCTTGCGGTGCCGTGGCAGCGCCTGGGTGATCGCCTCACCGGCCGGGTTGTCGCCACGGTACCCCTGCGCCACGGCCCACTTCATCACCGTACCGATGCGCGCCCGCACCCGCCGTGCGGTCTCGGCCTTGTCATGCCAGATCGGACCCAGTACCTCCAACACCTCGGCCGTTGTCACCTCCGACACCGGCATCTCACCGATGCGCCCGTACGCATAGGTGCGCAACTCCGTTTTCCATTGCGCCGCATACTTGGCGTTGCGCCACCCGGGGCGGTGCATCTCATACACCTTGGCCGCTGCTTGCGCGAACGTCGGCATGCCCTCGGCCCGGCGCTTGTCTGCCAGAGGGTCACCGCCGGCACGGGCCAGCTTGCGGTTGGCAAATGCCACCTCGCGGGCCTCCGACAGTGACACCAAGGGGTAGCCTCCGAGACCCAGTTCCCGGCGTCGGCCCTGGATCACGATCCGCTGTACCCAGCAGCGCGCTCCGCTCGGGATCACGTTCAGGTACAGGCCGTGTCCATCGCAGTACCGGCCCGGCTTCATTACCGTGCGTACGAACGCCGCCGACAGGGCCCGCTCCGGGTGCTTGCCGCTCTTGCGCCGTGGGCTGGGTTTCGGTGTAGTTGCTTGCGCATCGGACATATTCTGCGTCCCCCTCTCATTCCACCATTAGAGGCTGGAATATAGCGGATTTCACGGGAACACGCAAGATGGCCGAATACTCGTAACTATCTGACTCTACTGATGCTTAGGGACTAATAGGTCAACTTAGGAATGCACCGGATCTGAACGATGGCAGACAAACCGAGGGCCAGCGTCAGGGTTGCGGTGATCGTGTGGGAAGGCGCGGCGCGCAAGCTTCGCAGAGCCTGCCGGAAGTCGTCGAGCAAGGCGGTCACGCGGTCCTCGAGATCGGGGGATGGGCTGCTGGCGGAACCTCGGGCGAACACCTCTCGCACATACGCCGCCGGCACGCGGGCGCCGAACACCACCAGCTCACGCCAATACCAGATATGCGCTGGCAGGGCCCCGCGCGTGCCGCGGATGCGCTCGAAGCGTTCGCACAAATCGCCGATCGCTTCCTCGGCACCAGGGCCGCGCAGCAAGCGCCGCAGGAGAACGATCGAACGGGGTGCGCGGACGCTCATGCGTTTCCGTCGCGCAGCGTCGGATCGAGCCCGTCCCACATAGCGAACAGGGCGCCGGCGGCCGAGCGTAGTCGCTCCCGCCCCAACTCGGTGACCTCGAAGTAGCGCTTTGCACGTCCGCCGCGCTCGTGGGAAGCGTCACCGACACGCGCCGCCACGAGCGCCTTTTTCTCGAGCCGTTGCAAAGCGATATAGGTGGCCGCCTGCGACACCCGCCGGCTGGTCCGCTCTTCCACCTCGCTCAAGATCGAGACGCCGTATGCGTTGTCACCGAGGCGCAGGATGGCGAGCAGGATGAGGTGCTCGAATTCGCCGAGTGCGTGTCTGGCCACGGAAGCACCTACGTTGGGGTTGGAGTACGCCGATCAATGTACCTAGCAACGATAAGTAGCATTGCTGAGGAAATCAAGGACTCGCCCCGAAGACTCAAGCCTCGATCAGCGAGATGAGACGTTCGACCGCCTCCTTTACGAACGCCGGATCCTCGGCGTGCAGGTCGGCGCTCGAGTAGCTCCGATGTTATCCGGCAGCCCGGCCTTGATCTCCGCCAGGAAGGCCTCGTCGCCGACCGGGTCGTGGAGCTGGGCGCCCCTCCACCGCGTAGCGGCTGGTGCCGCGCTTGGGCATCATGAAATAGGCCTTGTCGGTTGTATGCGAAAGGCGTCTGTTCACCTCCTGCGCCACCGCCACCATCTCTTCCACCTTCAGCCGGATCGCCAGAATGATCGGGTTGTGGGAAGGCCACCTCGTAGTCCCGGTAGCGCTCCGGAATCGTGTTGGGCTCGGTCAGCAGACCGATGTGCTCGAGCCCACCCGGACAGATGACCTGTGGCAGGCCGAGATCGCCGGCAACGGTCAGGCGCTCCGGCCCCCCATCGCGTAGGCCGTCGAACATGTGGTCAGGGATCTCTCCGAGACCGTAGTCGAAGACGGCGCCGATGAGGCCGTCCTTCATCATCTGCTCCATGGCGCGGCCGCCGGAGCCCACCGCGTGGAAGACGATCACCTCGTACCCGGCGTCGTGGGAAGTACCCGAGCGCCAGCATCGCCCCCTCGGTGAGCACCCCGAGGTTGGTCATGCCGACAAGAGGCTTGGCGCCGGGGGCGATGTCCAGCGTGACGCGCGAGCAGGCCATGCCATAGGTGGCGGCGGCAGCGTTCGCCAGCATTTTCCTGGTAACCGGGTTGAGCCCGAGGATGTCGCCGACGCTGAACATCATGGTGATGTCCTTAATGCCGACGAAGGCCGAGGTGTCGCCCGATGCCGCGGTTGAGACCATGACCTTGGGGAAGCCGTACGGCAGCCCCTGCATGACGCCCGTGCAGTTGGAGGTGCCCTGGGTGCCGCCGAGCCCCGACGACGCCGTGGATCTCGCCCTTGCGAGATACGCTCCAGCAGCAGGCGCATCGCACCGGCGACCATCACCGGCGAGGCTGCCTGGCGCGTCGGAGCCTCGAGGATCTCGTCGAGCGGCGTTCCACCCGCCGCCGCGACCTCGGCGCGTGACACGCCTGGCTCGACGGCGGGATCACCGACGACGCCGATGTCCATCAGCAGCGTGGCGCCGCCCATCGCCTCGATCTGGTCCGGCGACGTAGCGCGCCTCGTTGCCCTTGGTGTCGAGGGTCGCCAGCACGACGACGGTCTTGCTCACGTCACTCCTCAGCTGCCGAAGGACAGCTCGCGAAACTCGGCCGCCGTGGCCAAGACCGCGCGCTCGATCGGCAGGCGCTCGGTCGAAGAGCCCGTCCAGAACCCGTTCCCGGTGGTGTGGTTGAGCATGTATTGCGCGTCGTCCGGATTCTCCATCGCGGCGCCGTGCGCGATGAGGATGGTCTCCGGGTTGATCTCGCGGACCTTGGCGTACACTTCCTCGGTGCGCTCGGCCGTCAATTCGATCGTCTCGCCCGAGTCGTAGCCACGGATACCGCCCTTCGTGGTTCCGGCGTGGAAGCAGAAGACGTCCGGGGCGGCCTCTTCGATCATGCGGATGCTGTCCTCCATGTCGAAGGCGAGGCCGACGCTCACCATGTCCATCTCCTTGGTCAGCTTGAGCATGTCGATCTCCACCTGGAAGGTGATGCCGCTCTGGCGCAGCACCTTGCGAAGGTTGGAGTCCTTGTCGACGTAGCTGACCGACGGTCCGATGTTCGAGGCCGACGCGACCCCCATGTTCTTGAGGTCCTGGAGCACCGTGCGCATGTCGCGCAGCGGATCGTTCGGATTGAGACAGGCGCAGATGAACGCGTCGCCTTTGATCGCCGGCAGGATGTCCTGCTGGGTGTAATCGAGGGTCTGTTTGTTGGAGTCGATGCTCGGCCACATCATCGACATCGTTCCCCAGCCGTTGGCGCGCAGTCGAGCGCCGCAGAACGTGTTGATACAGTCGACACCGGCCTGCTCCAGTAGCTTGGCCACCAGCCCGTTGCCGGCGCTGGAGATCATGATCGGTGTGTGTGCGTCGAGCTTTTTCTGAAGCTTGTTGAGGATTTCTTGGCCGGGAGGTGCGGGGTGAGATCACGGGAGGAACTCCGTTGGTGTTTTCGGGAAGGGACGCTCGCAGCCGTGACAGGATTCAGGCAAGTTCGAGTCGGACCGGAGGCCGCGATGGTGGCACGACTTTGACGGCAACCAGGTCCGGCTGCAACTCTTCGTACCGAACATCATCCAACCTGGAGGTGGCACGCCATGCGCGTTGAATCGACAACGGTCCTTGGAGTCGCCCTTGGCGCGCTGATCTGCTTGGCGGCGTTTGCCTTTCCGAAGGCCCACGGCCAGACACCCGACAGCCAGGACGGGGTACTGGGAACGATCGCTCCGTTCAACAGCTACGGGCACGTTTACGACGAGAACAGCCTCGAAGCCATGCGGCCGCGGATCATGGGAACCCACGGCGCCGTCTCCACCGGACACTACCTGGCTACCACTGCCGGTCTGGAGATGCTCAAGGCCGGCGGCAACGCTTTCGATGCGGGGGTCACCGCCGCGATGGCGCTGAAGGTGACCAAGATGGCGTATGCCGGCTGGACGGGGGTCGCGCCGCTGATCCTCTACAGTGCCGAGGAAGACCAGGTCGTCACCCGTATCGGAGCCGGTCGCAGCCCGGCGCTGGCGACGCTCGACCATTTCCTGCAGCACGGCAAGACGGCCATCAACACCGCGCTGGTGCCGGCCGACGTCGATGTCTGGTTGGCGGCGCTCGAGCGCTACGGGACCATCAGCTTTGCGACATCGGCGCGACCGGCGCTCGAGATCGCCGAGAACGGCTACCACCTGTACAAGATGCAGAAGTGGCTGATCGAGGAGTACACCGACGACATCCTGCTGTTTCCGTACAACGTCGACTTCTGGTTCCAGCACGGTATAGGCGACCAGAGGCTCGGTGACCTCATGGTCAACAGCGACCTCGGCAAGCTGATCCGCTACATGATCGCTGCCGAGGAGAAAGCTCTGGCCGGCGGCGCAACTCGAGCGGCCGGGATCCGGGCCGCCCGGGATGCCTTCTACAAGGGCGATCCCGCCCGGGCGGTGGACCGCTATTTCCGTCAGGAAAACGGTCTGGTTCGGTACGAGGACCTGGCGAGCTACGAGGGTGGATGGATGGAGCCAATCCACACCACGTTCATGGAACACGACGTGTATGTCTGTGACGGCTGGTCGCAGGGACCGCGGTTGATCCTGTTTCTCAATATTCTCGAGAACTTCGACCTGCGCGCCCTGGGCTACAACACGCCCGCGTACATTCACCTGATCTCGCAGGCGATCAACCTGGCGATGTCGGACTCGCACAAGTACGTCGGCGACCCGACGCTGGTCGACACACCGAAGAACCTGTACTCGAAGGAGTACGCTCGTCGACGCGCCGAGCTCATCGACATGCAGAAGGCGTTCGACGACATGCCTCCGTGGGGCGATCCGGCCAGGATGGTCGCGGTCGCCGGCGACTCTCCCAGCCGCTTTCTTGCGGATCGATCGTCGGCGGTGGAGACGTTGCCAGCAGACAACCGGCCGGCGCTCGACACCACCTCGTTGAATGTCATCGACGCCGCCGGCAACCTGTTCTCGATGACCGAGAGCGATGGCCATGTCGACTCACCCATGATCCCGGGCTGGGGCTTTGGCCTCGGCAACCGCATGGGGCAGTTCAACCTCGACCCAAGCCTAGCCAACGTCATGGCGCCGAGGAAGCGGCCGAGAAACACCAACAGCCCGGTCTTACTGATGCGAGACGGAGCGCCCTTCATGGGCCTCTCGACCCCGGGTGGTGACCAGCAGATGCAGGCGTTGTTGCAGGTCATACTCAACGTCGTCGTGTGGGAGATGTCACCCGAGAGCGCTCTCGACCAGCCGAGGTTTGGCAGCTACAACTTCCCGGCGACCGGCTCCGAGATCAACCACAACCCGGCCAAGCTGAAGCTCGAAGACAGGATCCCCCTCGCGACCGCTGAGACCTTGCGAGGCTTGGGGCACGACGTCGAGTCGTGGGGGCTGTGGAACTGGCGGGCCGGTGCTCCGACGGTGACTTACGGTGAGCCTCAGAGCGGGGTTCTGATCGCCGCCGGCGACGTCCGACGGGAAACCGCGGCCGTCGCTTATTGATCCGAGCCGATGGCGGGAGGTTCCCATCGTGGGGATCGACGGCATGCTATCGTCCAACGGCGAGGCCAAGACGAACGGGCAAGAAGGCGTCCACCCAGGACGTTCCGCAGACGCGCAGTCCAGCATCGAGAGAGGGAAGCGTATGGCAGAAGCGGTACGCAGAATCAGCAAGCTCGATGACCTGACCGAGGCAGATGCTCGGCGGATGGACGAGCTTTCCGAGCAGCTGCGGCCGCCGCCGGCAGAAATCCTGCTCGATCTGCTCAGGCGGATGGAGAGCGTCGGGACCGCTGAGTACACCGAGCTCGACATGGTAACGGTGTACGAGCACAGCCTGCAGGCAGCGACGCGCGCGTACCACGATGGCGAGGACGAAGAGACGGTCGTCGTCGCACTCTTGCACGATATCGCCGACCAGCTGTCGCCCTACAACCACGACGACGTCGGTGCCGAGATCCTGCGTCCCTACATCTCCGACAACCACTACTGGATGCTCAAGCACCACGGTATCTTTCAGCTGTTCCACATCCGCAAGGGAACGCACCAGGACGGCAACGTCCGCGACCAGTACCGCGACCATCCGGCGTACAAGCAGACGGTGCGCTTCTGCGCCAAGTACGACCAGACCGCGTTCGACCCCGACTACGAGTCGCTGCCGTTGAGCTTCTTCGAGCCGATGGTGAGGCGGGTGATCAACCCGGAGCGCGCGCGAGCGTTCGAGGCCGCGAGGTTCGGCGACGCCTAGCTGTCGCTATAGGACGTCGGCGAACATCTCACGGTAGTGCCGGTACCAGTCGCTCTGAAACCGCTCTTCCGGGTCGTGCCGTTGCTTCAGGCGCAGGAACTCGGGGAATCGCGGATAACCCGCCTCCACCTGTTGCCGCGACGCGTACCGGTGGTAGGTCAGGTAGTAGCTACCGCCGCGGGCAAGTACCAGGTCGATCAGGCGCCGGAAGGTCGCGCTGGAGTGCTCGATGCCCGCCGGCGTGTGCACCGTGTGGATGTTGAAGATGATGCAGGCCCACGGTTGCCTCGCCCACGCCAGGAAGCTTTCGTCGTCTTGTTCGATCAAGCGGACCGTGCCGTAGATGACGCTGACGGCGTTGAGCCGAAAATCCTCGCGCGCCGCGCCCATGAAGTCGGCGAGTCGCTCGCGCGGCACGTAGATCTCGGTGATCGGGTCGGTCGCCTTGTCGGGCTCGTCGAACTGCTGGGTGAGCACCTGGTGGTAGTCGTCGTAGTAATTGCTCAGCTGGTGAGTATCGGACCAGTAGCGTTGGCTCGTGGTGGACAGGTAGTACTGGGCGTAGGATTCGAAGGCCAGCTGCTTGTCGACGTGTGACAGCGCCGCCAGGCGCATCCAGTCGTCGCCGGAGAGCTCGGGCACGTCGTCGGGCATCGTCGCGTCGTCGGCAAGCGGCCGGTAGCAAGCGAACACGCCGCGCGAAAGGAAATCGTCGGAGTTGTTGGCGATGCCGAACTGGAAGTCGCCGTAGAGGAACCCGTCGGCAATGCGTTCCTCGAACGCCGGCATCAGGTTGTCGATATCGATGATCTCGACGATGCGCTCGAGCTTCCTGCGTACTCCGAGTCGCAAACGCAAAGACGCGATGACGCCGAAGCAGCCGTAGCCGCCTATCGCCAGGCGAAACAGCTCGACGTTCTCGTCGCGTGAACACCTCAGCGCCTCGCCTTTGGCGTTGATCAACACGAGCGACTCGACATCCTGGATGATCGGTCGGTGCACTAGGCCGCGGCCATGCACGTTGGCGGCCAGCGCGCCGCCGATGCTGAGACGGTCGGCGCCGGTCTGCTTCTGGACGATTCCCCAAGGGCGCGGCGACTCGGCTTGCGCCTCCGAGAGGTACTCGATCAGCTGCGGCCACTGGATCCCCGCCTCGATATCGATGATTCCGGTGTCGGCGTCGAAGTCGAGCACGCGGCTCAATCCGCTGGTATCGAGCAGTACTGTATCGGTGCCGAACTGCTGCCCGCCCATGGCGTGGCGCCCGCCGGCGATGCTCACCGGTGCCCCTTCGGATCGGGCGTCGCGCAGCGCCGCTTGCAACGCGCCCACCGAGTCGGGCTCGACGATGCGCCGCACGGTTGTCGGGTTGAGCTGGGAGTGGATGTCGTTGACGACCACGCTCTCGGAGCTGCCCGCAACCGCCGCGGCCGAATCCGTGGGGGCCGGTTCCGACCGCCGGCACGCGGCGGACGAACCGACGGCGACCAAGGCGCCGCTCGCTTGCAGGAAAGAACGTCGCGAGATCATTTATTCAGCCGTCCAGCCTGGCAGTGGACCTCTTCGGGCGATGGGGCGACAACTCTCGAGAACCAATGTCCGCACATCCTCCCAGTCGTCGATGCTCGGGGCCGCGGCTTGCCCGAGGTCTCCGTCTAGATCAACAGATGGGCGCCGGGAGTGTCAAACCTGGCCCCTCGATCTGACAGTGCATCCGGGCCACGGAGAAACGATCTGTTGCCGGGCGGCCCTTTGGACAACCCTTACGGCCTCCGACCTGGCACACTGGATACTGGCTCTGGGGGGCTTTGCTGTGTAAGGGGGTGCTGTGATCCAGTCTGGAGACGTTGCTCGTCTGAAGTCGTTGTCGTGGGCGCTGGCGGTGGGGGCTGTCGTGTTGCTGGCCGCACCAGCACCGGCGCAGGACATCCCGCCGCCGCCGAGCGATCACGATTTCATTCGCCCCGATCGGTCCGGACGCGACCATCGAACGGCCTTCGACAATTACGCCAGCCCAGAGGGGTACGCCGACTCGTCCGGCGAGGCTAGCGTGTACTTCTACTGGCCGAGCGCGGGTGAGACTTGGGATGAGACCCTCAGGGAGGACGTTCCGGGTTATGTGCTCGAGTCCATAGCAGCGCTGCGGCCGGTTTTCGATGGTATCGGCCCGACGCCGCAGAGGCCGCTTTGGGTGGGGATGGTCAGGGAGATGTACTCCGAGAACGCCGAGGACGAGAGAACGATTGTTGGCGGCGCCTACGACCCAGCGTTCGAGATGCTGTACCTGCCGGCCTCGACCCTTGCGGACGCGCCGTGCATCCGTTCTACCGTGGCACACGAAGTGGCGCACGCGATGAGCAGGATCTACAACGGCTACCTCGACTACCCGCGTTCGCCGACCTGGCTCGACGAGGGCGGCGCCGAGTACCTCGCCAACGTGGTCTATCCAGAAGAGCAAAACGGCGAGTGCTTCGAGGGGCTGTACAAGGACTTTGGCAAGGCGACGGACGTCGGGCTATGGGACAAGGCGCGGAGCTACGATGCCTATCCGTTCCTCAAGTGGCTTTCGAACAACGACACCGACGTCAACGCGATGATCCGGGATTTCATCAATGCGATGCCCAGGACACGCCTGATCTACGACTACAAGCTCGACGAGAAGTGGCCGCAATACTCCCTCGAGGTTTGGGGCGATGCACGGTACGCGATGGAATCGCCGCCCTACCAGTGCGACAAGTCGTTTCCGCCCAACCACCTGCACTTCGGACACCCGGGCTCCGGCGAGCTCAGCATGGAGCAGATCACGCTGGTCGAATATCTCCAGAGCGTTGATCCGTACGCGATCTCCTACCTGCACTTCCGCTCCGACGACAGCGAGCTCTACCGCCTCACCATGGAGAAGGTCCTCGGCGACAACGCCAATCCCGACCTTCGGGTGGGGGCGATCGTAGTCGACTCGCAGGGCTTCAAGCACGTGAAGATGTCGCAGTGGCCGCCTGACGAGAGCCAACCTACTGAGTTCGCTCAATTCGTCCCCGGCTCAGGCGAGGATACCGAGCACACCTTCCACCACACCGGCAACGACCTGGCGGTGGCGGTGTCGTGCGTGGCGCAGGACCCGCTGGACTGCGATATGTATTCGCCGGAGGTCAGCGAGTTCGGTGTCTCAATTGGGCTGCCCGACGCGTGGGAGCTTGGCCAGATACGGGTGAACGAAGGCACCGAGGGCACCCAGCAGCGCTTCAATGTCTTCGGCAAGATGCTGCTGCGCGCCTACCCGCTCGACGATGGTCGCGTGCGCGTGGTGCAGAAGACGACGCATTTCTGGCCCAACTTCGCGTCCCAGTACTACCAAGATGCGCTGGAGCAGGGACCGGAATCGACGCGGGCGGCGTTCAAAGCCGGTGGCACGATGGAGACATTCGTCGAGGAGAGCTGCTGGTTCCTCGGCAAGCAGATCCTCGAGATCGAGGAGGTCGACAGCGACGAGTGGCTCGAGGACACCGAGACGTGGGACCAGCGACTGGTCTACAAGTTCAAGGCCACCGACGATCCCATAACCATCAACACGCCGCACAAGTTCCGCTGCGTGCCCAACGTCGCCACCAACAAGACCCTGGCATTGCTGCTGGCCGGCGGTGGCGCTCCGGCGGCAGCGGCATTGATGTTGCCGATCGCCCGTTGGGTGGCGCGCGCCACCGGCGGTGAGGGTCTCGGCGAGGACTCCTGGGCGGGCCAGCTCCAGAAGATCTTCATGAGCTCGCTCACCTGGGGCATCAAGGACGAAGGCGAGATCAGCCTGGCGTTCGTGCAACGCGAGGTCGACGACTACCTGATCGTCAAGGTGAACGACACGCTTTCGTTGGTTTACAAGGCGATCAAGCGGTAGAGCCGTCAAGGATCCCGCCGGCAACAACGCGTGCCTGATGGGCGAGCGATGACGCGAGCAGTGACTGTGCTCGGTTGGTCCAGCCATGGAGCTACGGCTGGACGATCTTCGCCCCCGTGAGCTGTGCAACGCCCGCCAGCGTCGTCTGCGCGGCGTTCAGGCCGAGGCGGAAGTCGTTGTCGCTGAATGTCGAGAAGCGATCGGTCGGCTGATGCCAGTTGGGGTCCCAGCCCGCCCCGATCTGCGCGCCGCGCTCGTTCTCACGCAGGCTGACGGCGGGCACGACTTCCATGAACGGGGTGGAGTCGGTGTTCGTCATGTGTGGGCCGACACTCGCCGGGTAGTCGGTCGCATACGCGTCGTTGGCCGCCTTGAGCAGCCAGGCCAGTTCGCGTGACTCGGCCACCATGTCGGATTCCGACTGGAACTCGATGTTGACGTCGGCCTCGGGGCGCTGATCGCGACTCACCGTACCGTCGGCGCGTGGTGCACCGTGATCAAACAGCATCATGTCGTGCTGGATCATCCCCAGCCATCGCGGCTCCGGGTAGCGGCCGGAGCCAGGTGGATCTTCCTGTCCCTGCAGTGCCTGGCGTTGCTCCACGTAGGCACGGCTACCGTTGAGGCCGGTCTCCTCGTTGTTCCACAGAGCGAAACGGATCGAGCGCTCGGTCTGCACGTCGGGCGCGTTGAAGATGCGCGCCAACTCCATGACGATGGCGGTCCCAGAGCCGTCGTCGTTGGCCGCCTCCCCCCAGCCGTGCCCGTCCATATGTGCTCCGATGATGTACATCTCCTCCGGGTGCAAAGCACCGATCTTCGTGCAGTAGACCTCCTGACGCTCGCCATCGGTGGCCGGCTCGCTGTTGAGCTCCCGCAACGCCTCGTCGGGCTGTGCTGTCGGGTCGTTAGTCACGCCGGTCCTGCCGCGGTATCCGAAGATCGAGCTGCCGCCGGGGCCGGACCCGTTCCGTCCCACCAGACCGCCTGTCGACGTCTCGAGGCTGGCCTCCTCGTCGCGTCGCGGTCGGCGTCCGCGGCGTCGCTCTGGTGCGCTCTCCGGCGGAAACATGTACGTGATGCGCTTGGTGTTCGTGCACCCGTACGAGCGTAGCTGCGCTTCGATCCAATCGACCGCGCTGCGGTTGCGCTGCGTACCCTGGCGCCGATCGCCGAACTTCGTCAGGCCTTGGAGGGTGGCCTTGTACTGCGCGAGATCGAGCCGACCGACGAGGATTCGCACAGGATCGTCCTCCGCCTCGGGACTTTGGTTCTGCGCCGGGCTGGCGGGGCCGGCACCGGTCGCCAACAAAAGGCCGGCTAGCAGGACGGAAACCTTGGTGCGCATGGGGATTCTCCGGTTGGTCAGGTTCGGGAGATCGACGTTGCGATGAAGTGACGTGCGCGCTGAATCGTCGCCTTTCACTGCTCCGCTCGCAAGGGCGTGGGGTCAAGAAGAGAGGGATGTCGGTGGCCGCCTCACGCTCGACGCAGCGGCCCGCTCCATGCCGAGCATTCGCGCCACGACCCAGGCCGAGAGCGGGAAGTAGATGGCCTCCGCCACGATCGCCACGAATCCAAAGGCGATGCCCACTTTCATCACAACGACACCGACGAAGAAAGACGTGCCTGAGGCATCGGCCGGCGGCTCGAGCTCCGTCAGACATCCATGATCCGCCAGCCGGTGCGAGAGTCTCAGAGACTACGCTCCACGTATTCTTTGAGAGCGACTGCGTTGTTGAATCGCGACTCCCGCGAGGCGAAGACGAACGTGACCGAGCCCGCGTGGACACGCTCGAGGATGGCGTCAATCGGTGCGTCCCGAGCTTGCAGCTCCTTGAAGTAGCGCTGCTTGAACTCCGCCCACTTGTCCGGATCGTGGTTGAACCAGCGGCGCAGCTCGGCGGTGGGAGCAGCGTCCTTGGTCCACAGATCGATCTTCGCATTCTGCTTCGACAGGCCGCGAGGCCACAGGCGCTCGACGAGAATGCGGCATCCATCCGAGCTTGACGGCGCCTCGTAGGCTCGTTTCAGCGAGATTGGCACGGGATCACCGAGTCCGCGGTAGCTTGTCTGGGCCAGATCACGGCCAGTCAGCCATGAACCAACATGCCGGGAGGGAAGGCTCAAGATGGAAAGCACCATTGCCAAGCTACTACAGGAATTCGAGCAGGGGAGAATGAGCCGGCGTCAACTTATCCGCAGTCTGGCGATCGCTGCGACCGGGGCGCATGCTCTCCGCTCTGTCGGCCCTGCTCAGGCAGCGATGCCGGCGACCCAGGCTGCACCTTTTCGCACGGTCAGCCTGGACCATATCTCGTACGCCGTCGCCGACTATGGGAGGAGCCGCGACTTCTACGCCGACCTGATGGGCTGGGAGGTGCAGAGCGACAACGGCGAGAGTCAGGCCACGCTGCGTATTGGCGACGTGGGCGAGATCATCGTTCGCAACAACCGTCGGCCAATGAACCAGCCTTCGAATGAGCCAGGCCGCCCACCGGTAACCGGCGTCATCAACCACATCGCCTGGCGGATCGATGACTTCGATACTGACGCAGTAAGGGAAGAGCTAGAGGCGCGCGATCTGAATCCGCGGCGGGACCAAGGTGGTCCCGACCCCGGCTACGATAGCTATCACGTGCTGGATCCCGATGGCTGGGACCTGCAGATTAGCAAGTAGCTCGGGGGAGAGCTTTAGCGGAGTTCTTCGGCACCCTGCTGACCCCGATCGGCTCTCCCTGCGGCCATGTGGGCGGAAAGGCGGTAGCGGATGAAACGCTCGCCTTCGAGAACGACCTCACCGTCCCGGCGGAAGCCCAGACGCTGTATCCCGGCCACGTGCTTCCTGCTCGGAGGCAGGAGAGCGGTGACGGAACCGAGCCGGAGCTCATCGAAGGCGTAGCGAATGATCCGCTCGTAGAGGTCCGGCCCCGTTCCCCAGTGGTTCGGGTGCAATACCAGGCCGACGTCTGCCTCGCCACCTTGCGGCTGTAGCCCACCCCACCCGGCGAATTCGTCATCGACGAAGAATCCCCAGGGGCCGTATCCGTTGTTGTCCCACATGTGCTCTTTGGCCGCGACGAACTTCTCACACTCGGCTGGGCCGAAGTGGCCCCGTGCCAGCGGCAGGTGGCGCCGTACCATAGGGTTGTTCATCAATTCGATGATGGCTTCCGGCGCTACTTCGCCGAGTCGCTTGAACACGATCCTCCGGCGGTCGTGAGACATCATGGCTGAGAGCGTCGGCCGCCCGTCATGCGCTCGAGCTGCCAACGCGTCGGCCCAGAGGAAGGCCTCGATGAAAGCGGGATAGAACGTAGACGTAGGCGGCTAGCACCCAGTGGAAAAAGATGGGGATTGTGCCTCCGAACCAGCGGCGTTCCGGAAACACGGCCATGACGATTACATAACGGGCGACCATGGCGACGAAGTAGACCAGTGCAAACCACTTCAGGCTCGAGCCGAGTCGCGTGTGCTGGCGCACGAGAGGCCCCGAGCCAGCCCACAGCTGGCGAGATACCTCTAGCTGACCCGCGAGAATCACGATCTGCGCGGGCAGCAGAATCGGATAGGGTAGGAGGCCCGAGTACCACTCCTCCATGGGGGGAAGGAACGCCGGGCTCCAAAGCCCCACGAGAGCCTGCCCGAGCACCCGGCCGAGGAATGCGAGAGCGAGGATGCCGAGGACAAGCGCGTAGGGTCTCACTCGACGCATTTCGCCGGATCGGGCCCACGGTACCGTCGCTCCGACCGTGATCGCCAGGGTCCATCGACGTGGGCTCGGCTCGGGACGGCTATCCCCCAGCTGCACCAATAGCGAGGCGGCCTGCTCGCTAGCAACCGCAGCCTCCCCTGATGGCTACAGGTGGATCGGCGGCGCCTGCGGTGGCCGCGACTGTTCCGCTGAACCAACAGGCCTCCGCACCGGGACTGGTAGCCACGAGCTCCACTTGCAGCGTGACCTGCCCGGATTGCCAGCTGGACGACCAGACGTTTCCAGCCTGGCAACTATAGAGCGGAAGCTCCAGTGGCGTCTTCGGTTGCAAACGCACGTTACCGGCGCCGAGGTTCACGCGCGCGTTGGGAGGATCGCCGTTCGGATCCAAGACAAGGATCTCGGGGCCGGAGCCGTAGGAACCCTCCGTCGCATCTGCAATCGACTCGTTGAAGCTACATCCACAAACGATGGACTGCCACTCGATCGGCTGGAGCTCATGGAGCAAGCGCTCGCTCCCTGATGCACCGCCAAGCGTAAGGAAGCCTGCGAGTATCGTGACGAGTCGCTTCATGCCGGTTCTGTACGTTGCGTGAGGGACAATCCGCCCGAGGAGAAGGTGGCGCTCTCGATCGCGCTACCGGCCGAGCTTCTCATCGAACTGGCACTGGCCTTTGGCCGGGCGAAGTGGAGCCAGCTGGATGTCGTGCCATGAGTCCTCCGGCACCTCGGGCGTGACGAGGGCGTCCCACTCTTGCATGGATGTGCCAGGAGCATCGGTCACCTGGAGGCGTTCGAACCGCGCGATTGGGAGGGTTTGTTTCACGCGAAGTGCCTCGTCTGCCGACGAGCGCGGTTCGAAGGTCATGAGTATGTAGCAGGGGGGAACCGTACGGATCTGGTTGAAGAAACCACGGTGCCAACCTGGGCCGAGCTCCTCGGCTTGGAATCGCACACCACCACGGCCTGCTAGGTGGTCTGGCTGCCAAGAGCTCTTTTGCCGTGCACGTGGGCTCCACGTTGTAACCAAGGTAGTAGTAGGCCTGCCAACGCCTTTGACCGGCTAGCCTGTCGCCAGATCTCAGAATAAGGTGAACCCCCTTCCGGCTGGTGCATTCGTGGAAATACTCCGGCCGACCATCCTCATCCAACTCTGCGACCACGAC
Organism: Acidobacteriota bacterium; assembly: GCA_963666055.2. GTDB lineage: Bacteria > Acidobacteriota > UBA890 > UBA890 > WLXD01 > DASCOT01. Next base: position 138,772 of record CAXWPH010000005.1, read on the forward strand.
GGCGCCCGCTACGCTGAAACGCTCGGCGAGCCCGAGCACGCCAATTCCGAGCAGTGGGCCGGCCGGCAAGTCTGAAAGCGCCTCGAGCTCGAATAGCGACAGGCTGCGATTCCCGATCATCACCAAGGGAAGCTCATCGGCCGGCGCGTTGGCAGCCCGCCCGAGCAGACGGAATTTGCTCGTCCACTGAGGCGTCGCGGTATGAACAAAGGTGATCTCAGCACCCGAAGGCGCTTCCGAGGCGTCGAGCGCCAGGTAATAAGCCCCATCTTTCGATACGACAACGCCGACGGTCGCCTCGTATTGAGCACCTACCCCGAGAGCTCCTTGGCCCATTCAGCTGACGAGAACCAAAGACGCGATCGCTGTTGCTCGAAGTGGAATGGTCTTCATTGGCTAGCGAAGTTCTACGCGCCGCCGGATCGGAGGCTGATCACGGAGATCTCGGGCGGTACCAGAAACCTCACGGGAATGATGCTAGTACCGATGCCAGAGCTGACGAAGAGATGCCTGCCATCTTCGACGATGTGACCGATGGCAAACAGCTCGCCAAACTTGGAAGGGATGATAGGGCGGCCTATTCCCGGAATGTACACCTGCCCCCCATGTGTATGCCCGGCGATCGTGAGCGTAACGCTCGACGGTACCTCCGGGAAGAGGTCGGGGTTGTGCGTCAAGAGAACAGTGGGCTGATCGGCGGGCACTCCGGACAGCGCCGCCGCCATGTCATGTGGACCCTCCCAGAGGTCAGTCACTCCCGCCAACCAGAAACGGCAGCCGCCGCTGATGACCTCAAGAGATTCGTCCGCGAGAACCGGGATGTCCTGCCTTTCGAGGGCGGCGCGGATACGCTCCGCGTCGAGCCACCAATCATGGTTGCCAAGGACAGAGAGAACGCCGGCCGGAGCAGATAGCCGGGCAAGCTCTCGCGCTGAGTCCTCCGGGGGCACGAAAGTACCCCCCAGGACACCTTGAATGACCAAGTCTCCGGCTAGCAGAACCAGATCGGGATGGGCTCGTTGTGTGACCTCGACGACCTCTGCAAGCTTCGTCAGGCCATTGTGGGGAGACCCGATATGCAGGTCCGCGAGGATCGCGATGCGAAAGCCATCGCAGTCTGCTGGCCAGGCAGAGAGATGGATGTCGTAGTCTCGGTGTCGCAGACTCGAAGGCTCGAGCCAAAAGGCCCATGAGCTCAGCGCCAGAGCGAGGATCAGCAGCGGTGCCAGGATAAGCGCTGTGCGTCTCATCGGCAGGTCAGCACTCCTATCTGGCCACCCCGAGCACCGGCCCGGGTATGTCCTCGGGCATTCCCCATCCCTCGATGGGCGCAGCGTCCAGATGTTGCTCGAGGTGGAGTTTCCTATCCCCTACAGGCTGTTGCTGGTCGAGACCACGCCCGGAGTGCTACGAGGGCCGCCAAAGCCCACCCGCCGAAGAAGACCGAGGCGGCCATCATGGCTGGCGAACCCTCCGACGGTCCCCAACCGACAGCTGCCTGCCAGAGTATGGCGCCACAGAAACCCCACCAGGCGATTCCGGCGACGTGGACCCAGCGTTTCGTGATGTCGTCCGGTGCTCCGCCCCACACCAGCAGAAGTGCTACCAACGGGATCGCCTGGAGCCCGTGAAAGCCGGCTGCATGGATTGGAAGCAAGTTTCCTTCGACGCCAACCATTCGGCCCTCGAAGATGCTCATCCAGATTCCTATTCCAAACGACATCAAACAAGCGACAGCGGCGTACCGAACGGCAAGACGGAAGGCAGTGATCTCGACTCTGAAGAACCTCCAGGCGAGCACGAGAAAGAGCGCCATGATGCCGACGGCGTCGAGGAAGAACACGCCGCCCAGGATCTGATCGGGTACTCCAGCCACCGCTGAAACCCGCGGATCCAGGCCACGGAACGCCTGGACTGTCTCGATGCCGTACGCGTACAGCGTGGCGATTACCAACGCTGTCCCCCACCGTCGTTGGCCTCTCTCTGTGAACCCGGCTCCCGGGGCGAGCAACGCCTGAGTCAAGAGGAAGACGCCTACAGATCCGTTGAAGATGGCGGTCTCCCAGAGATTTCCCTCGGGAGGCACGATGAAACCGCGCCCCAGCCCGTACAGAGAGCAGCCTGCTCCGAGCGTGACCCCGAGAAGGCCGACCCAAGCTACTCGGGGCTCCTTCCCGAGTTGGGCTAGCAAGGCGCTCCAAACAGCATTCGGTCTGCTCACCGCGAAAGCCTCGCCGGGCCGCCCTCGCTGCCAAGGTCGCTGCCTCGGCTCCGAGCGAGGTGCTTGGTGACGCTCCATCCGGGAAGCAGGATCATTAGTGCCCAACCGATAATCGCCAACCCGGCCACGTTGAAGAGCAGTGTTGTCATGATCGCTCCGCGTTCCACTCCGGCTCGACCCCAGTCGAGCCTATCTCCCGACGGTCGGATGTCGCGGCGTCCAGTTTTGCAACCAGGCCGGCTCTGCGAGAAGCTCGAGGCGCGCATTGACCCGGTAGGTGACCGGATAGAAGCCCTCACCCTGGAGCTGTCCGGCGCGGATCGCCTGCAATGCAGAACGTAGGTCCTCCACGTCGCTCATTGCTAGCTGTGGCGCGCCGGGTGGCGCGTCGCGATGTGCACCGAAGACAGGTGAATGCGCTGGTGCCGCATGCAGAATTGTTTCCGCCCCTTGCAAGTAATCGCCCATGCCGCTGTTGGGTAGAAACGCATACAACGGGCCTGGGTAGATGAAGTCGCCGGAAAAGAGCTGACCGGACTCGAGGTCGAGCAACGACACCGAGTCCTCAGTATGGCCGGGAGTGTAGAGCAATCTCAGCGTCCGGCCACCCAAGAAGATCAGTGAATCGGGGGCGAGCCATTCGTCGACGGTGAGCAGCGGTGCCTCGAAGCCTTCCGACACGCCGAGGTGCTCGGCGAACCCGAGCTGCAGCCGGTTGTCTGGGGCCCGCTCCCGCAGGTAGGGCAGATCCACCACCGCTACGTGCTCGAAGGTGATCTCGTTGCCGATGTGGTCGTAGTGGAAGTGTGAAGGGATGAAGGTGATCGGGCGATCGGTCAGCGACCGCGCCACCGGGCGGATGTCGCGAAGCCCGGGACCTGCGTCGAACAATACGGCGCGATCTGTGCCGGCGATCAGGTAGCTGTAATTCTGCTGGTAGTAGCGTGGCTCACCGATCGCGAAAGTGTGCGCCGCCAGCTCCTGCACCGTGAAGTAGTCGTCATACCAGCGCACCTCGGCCCCTTCATTCACAGGATCGGAGAAGGCGGGGCTACTGCTGGTAGCGGTGGCGTAGATGAGAATGCGGTGCCGCAGCCTCACCACGCCTACAACAAGCGTGGTGGCGACAAAGAGCACGATCAGCAGCTTCCTCAATTCAGTTCTGCCGGTATCGCATGGCTCGCTGGCAACCAGACGGCGCCCTCACACCCGCCGTTCGCTGTCCACGAGGGTCCGCCATTCGCTGAGAGATCGGTACTGGAAGTCCGGTCTGGGCTCATCGCTCAGGTCGGCGATCAACTCGAGCAGGTGACCGTCCGGGTCCACGAAGAAAACAGCTGCCGCCGGCATCCAGCCATGCACCATGGGCTCGTACATCGGTCCCTGTTGGGGCGCAGTTGGCGGGTGAATCGCCTCCACCCCACGCTCACGCAGATAGGGAATCATCCCGTCTATGTCCTCCTCACTGATCCGGAACGAGATATGGCAGTCTGCGGCGTGGCGGCGCGTTACGGAATCCACCTGGAAGAGCCCCAGCATCCAGCGCGTGTCGCCATCGATGAAACGGAGTAGGGCGCTCGGCCCGTCTCTCCCGCCGAAGCCCAACTCGAACCCCAGCTTCTCCACGTAGAAGTCGATGGAGCGACCTACGTCGGTGACGGCGAGGTGGACCTCATAGAGGCCGTGGTGGAAGTGTATCGGCGAGGATGCCTCGCTAGGCTTCTCACTCACCTCTCTACCCAAGTCGGCTTTACCGCGACGGGCGGTCTCGTTCGGCTTCGGAAACGCGGCGGACTCATCTTCGAGCAATCGCTTCAGTAGTGCCAGGTCTTTGCGGGTGGCCCGTCGCACCATCAAGGCCAGGAGAGGTGCCAGCAGCGCCGAGAATCCAGCTGGGCGCCCGCGATTTCGCAGGCTCATGAGCGTTGATGATTCGCTGATGGCTGCCCACGTGTACGTCGTCTCCATAGGGAAAGGCCCTTGCGCCGTTCGCATCACGAGCTTCTCTCCAGGGATCAGTTCGACGATCTCGTACGTGTGCTCCAGCCGGCGGCCGAGGAAATGGGCCACGAACGCAACTTGCGAGCCGAGCACGGCGGGTCGATCCGTCTTCCATTGCACGGATCTGATGTTGACGTACCACTCTGGTACGTTGTCCGGATCGGCAGCGTAGCGTGCCACCTCGTGGCGAGGGCGAGCGATGACGATTTCCGTAGAGACGTCAACAATCGCCATTGGCACGCCTCCGCTTCTCCACATGTTCGAGACTCCGTCGTCTCATCTATCGAGCCGATGCGGTCGATGGGACCTCGAGGCTGACTACACAGTTGCTTTCTTCGTGGTTGCAGGTGGTGATCTGTTGGCCGAGCCCGGGCCCGCGCGACAGCAGACGAGATCGCCTTCGGTCAGTGGAAGTCGCGGCTACTACGGGTGATCTCGAGCTTGATGTCAGGGTGCCAGAGCTTGTCGACCACCAGGTGCACGACGGAGTTGTGTGACTGGATCTTCCCGGTAACGCCGAGGAACGATGTGGTTCGACTGATGATGCTGAACTTCTCGAACACCTGGGGCCAAATCACCAGGTTCACGAAGCCCGATTCGTCTTCGAGGGTCATAAAGAGCACGCCGGAGGCGGTGCCAGGGCGCTGGCGACAGATGACGATGCCAGCATAGCGGGCGCGGGCTCCATCGCGCATGCGACTGACGGTTCGTGCGTCGGGGAGACCGAGCTTAGCTAATTGGGCGCGCAACGGCTCGAGAATGTGTCCGCGAGTGGAGTGATCGGAGGTGCGGTAGTCCCAGGCAATCTGTTCGAAGGCGGACAGGTCGTCGAAGCTCGGAGTGGCAGGATCCGAGAACGAAGCGCTCGTGCTCGAGACGCTGCGGTTGCTGTCGGTCGCGGATTCGGGCGCACCGGTTGCGACGCCGAGCTCGGGTGCTTCGCTCTCGGCGACGATGCCGTGCATCTGCCAGAGGGCATCGCGGCGTGAGCGCTCGAAGGGTTCGAAGAAACCCGACTCGGTGAGCCGCCTGAGCGCCCGCTCGGAAATGCGCCCGCGCTCGGTGAAGTCTCGAATCGAGCTAAAGGGGCACTGGTGCGCCACGGCCTCGATGCGCTCGCCTTCGTCAGCGCGCATGCCCTTGATGTAGCGCAGCCCCATGCGAATGGCGAGCCCGCGAGCGGGCGACTGAGCCGGCGAGGGGTCGTGGTCCGCCACCGTGGGGGTGGGGCAGGGAACCGTCGTCGCGGTGGTCGTCTCATGGTGGCACGAGACGACGACCTCAGAAACGGCGATCGGAGGGAGGGCAGCCGGCTCGAGAGTGCAGTCCCACCAGGGGGCTGCAACGCTTACCGGGCGCACCTCCACATCGTGGCGCTTGGCGTCGTCGACGATAGTGGCGGCTGAGTAAAAGCCCATCGGTAGTGAGTTGAGCAACGAGCAGGCGAACTCGGCCGGATAGTGGCACTTCATCCAGGAGGTGGCGTAGGCGATCAGGGCGAAGCTGGCGGCGTGCGACTCGGGAAAGCCATAATCACCGAAGCCGCGGATTTGATTGAAGACGCGCTCGGCGAACTCCTGCTTGATGCCCTTGGCCATCATGCGCGTGATCAGGCGCTCGCGGTGACGGTCGAGGCGGCCGATTTTGCGCCAGGCGGCCATATCGTGACGTAGCTGGTCGGCCTCGCCGGGAGTGTAGTCGGCGGCCACGACGGCCAGCTTCATGACCTGCTCTTGGAACAAGGGGATGCCGAGGGTCTTCTTGAGCACCGGCTCCAGGCACGGGTGGGGGTAGTCGATGGGCTCCTTGCCCTCGCGGCGGCGCAGGTAGGGGTGCACCATGCCGCCGGTGATGGGGCCGGGACGTACGATGGAGATCTCCACCACCAGGTCGTAGAAGGTGCGCGGCTTGAGACGCGGCAGCATCGACATCTGCGCCCGGCTCTCGATCTGGAACACGCCCACGGTGTCGGCGCGACAGCACATGTCGAAGGTGGCCTTGTCGGCCGGAGGGACGGTGGCCATGTCGACATCGATGCCGCGGTGCTTGCGCAGCAGATCGAAGCCGTGATGCAGCTGGGTGAGCGCGCCCAGTCCCAACAAGTCGACCTTGAAGAGGCCGAGCGCCTCGACGTCGTCCTTGTCCCACTGGATGACGGTGCGGTCTTCCATGGAGCCGTTCTCGATCGGCACCAGGTCGTGTACCGGCTCGTGGCCGAGCAGAAAGCCACCGGGGTGAATCGACAGATGACGCGGGAATCCGATGGCCTCGTTGGCCAACCGCATCAGATGCACGATGGTCGGGTTGTGGGGGTCGAGCCCGGCTTGACGGAACGAGGTCTCGTCGATGCCGCCCCAGCGCCCGACCATCTTGGAGAGTCGATCGAGCGAGGTCTCCGACAACCCCAGCGCCTTGCCGACGTCACGCACTGCCGACTTGGATCGGTAGCGGACGACGTTGGCGACCATGGCGGCGTGCGAGCGCCCGTGCTTTTCGTACATGTGCTGGATCGCCTCTTCGCGCCGATTGTGCTCGATGTCGAGGTCGATGTCGGGCGGTTCGGCGCGCTCCTTGGAGATGAAGCGCTCGAACAGTAGGTCCATACGCACCGGATCGACGGCGGTGATCTCGAGGCAGAAACAAACGATCGAGTTGGCGGCCGATCCACGTCCCTGACAGAGGATGTCGCGCTCCTGACAGAAGCGAACGATCTCGTGCATGGTGAGGAAGTAGCCGGGATAGTCGAGCTCGTCGATGACCCCCAGTTCCTTGTCGATCTGGGTGCGCATCTCGGGTGGAATGTAGCCGCGCTCACCGCGCGGGCCGAGGGTGCCGCGGTAGCGCTTACGGGCACCTTCCCAGGTGAGCTGGCGCAGGTACTCCATTGATGTCGTGCCGTCGGGCAGCCTCTCCGAGGGATAGCGATAGCGGATCTCGTCCATCGAGAAGTCGCACATCTCAGCGATCTCGCGGGTGCGCGCGATGGCCAGCGGGTCGTCGGCGTAGAGTGCAGTGAAGCTCTGTGGCGAGTGCAGCTCGTGCTTGGCGTTGCCCTTGATGCAGCGGCCGGCGTTGCTGATCGTTACGCCGTGACGTATGCAGTTGAGCACGTCGTGCAGATCACGACGTCCGGGCACGTGGTAAAGAACTTCGGAGCCGGCCACCAGCGGTAGCTCGTACCGCATGGCACGAGCGCGAACGCGGCGCTCCATCGCCGGCTCGTCGGCTCGATGGTGCCGGGCGAGCAGCGCAAACAGGCGCGGGCCGAACGCCTCACGCAGTCGATCGGCGGTCTCGTTGAGCGTGCGAGGCTCGCGCGCGGCGGTGAACTCGAACAGGTCGACGACCTTGGCGGCGGCTACACCGGCGGCACGCTGCAGAGGGAACTCCAGGAGTTCGACCCGGCCCTTCGCGGAGCTTCCTGCGTCAGGAGAAATGCGCCTGACGTGGGTAGCGTTATCGAGCTGGCTGCCGGCATCGAAATCAACACCGGGCACGTACGCGGCATCGGAGGAGTAAGGATCGATGAGAACGCTGCAGATCGGCGCGTCATCATCGATCGGTTGTGCCAGCAGGCTACGGTCGCCACCCCAGAGGGCGATCAGCCCGGCGGCGTGCTCGGCGACCTCGATCCAGGTGACGCGGGCTTCCCCCTTGGCACAGCGCAGGCGGCCCTTGGTGACCAGCCGGCACAAGTTGGCGTAGCCCTCGCGGCTGGTGGCGAGCAATACCAGCACCGAGTTGTCGACCAGGGTGACCTGCGAGCCGACAATCAGGTGAATGCCGAGCTCACGCGCTCGAACATGCGCCTGCACGATGCCGTGCACGCCGTCGCGATCGGTAACGGCGATCGATCGCAGCCCCAGATGGCGAGCCTCCTCCACCATCTCGGCCGGGTCGCTGGCCCCTTCGAGAAAGGAGAAGTTGCTCTTGCACCACAGCGGCACGTAGGCGAGCGAGCCACCAAAATAAGCTGATGCAGACATGAGGGGGGCCGATAGTTGCGGTGAAGGCGTCGGAGTAACCAACGCTCGGGTAGAGCACCGAGGATCGGCCCGAAGCCAGGAGCTTCGGCTTGATCCTGGCTCTCAGGAAGGCGACCCATTTAAGCAGACAAATGTCTGTTAATCTAGCAGGGTGCTGAAGAACTCTGGTGGGTCTGGCGCGTGGGTCTTGCTGGCGAGATCAAGGAAGAGCGACGATGGCGATGCCAGGATGCATCGTCGAGGAGCCCTGACGCTGAGATCGTCGGCAACCCCCGCGCGCCCTACGGGTTACGGCGTCGTGGGGCCATCTGCGGCGTTGGCCCTCCTGGACGATACAGCAAGCATCGCCTGCGTCGCGCCGCCTTGCATCTGGCCCCACGACGCCATAACCAGACCCACCAGAGTTTTTCAGCACCCTGCTAGGTATAGGAACCGAGCTACCGTCACCGGCGGCCGCGTAGCAAGATGGACCTCTCTCACGCTTCCCCGCCTTCGCAGAGATTTCACGGATGAGACGCATCCTGACCCGCTTTTTCGTGCTGCTGGTGGTGATCTCTCTCGGCGCGGGTATCCTGTTCTTTGCCCTGAGCGGGTTGCCCCAGTTTGTGCCGGTGCCCGAAGACGCTGTGGTGATCGGTGCCGGCGACGAACGGGTGGCATCGATGTTCGTGCGTTCGTATCAGGCTACTTATGAGCGCTGGAACTCGATCGTGGGCATGCTGTTAGCAAACGGTAAGGCAACGATAGAGGTGAAGTCGGCCGGGGGCGGGCGAAAGCGGCTGCAAATCAACTTGTCGCTTTCGAGCACTGGCGTCGAAGACCACATGATCCTCGAAGCGACGACCCTCGCTCCGGTACGGCGCTCGTTCTCGCTTCCGCAAGGTGGCGGGCAGAGCTTCATCTTCGTCGGCAATCGGATCCAGGCGACCGTACGAAGTGTCACCGGTGTGTCCACGCGGCACGACTTCGAGTACCAGCTACGTCCGTTCGAAGCGTCGGTGCTCGAGCTGCCGCTGGCAGCGTTGCGGCTGGCCCCTGGATCGATCGGCCGGGTGGCGTGGAACAACATGGACGATCCCGAGGAGCTTTGGGCGCAGTTCCGGGTGCTGGGCGCGACGCGGCTAGAGCTCGACGCTGGCGAGTTCGACACTATTGTGGTCCGGGTGCGGTTCTACGATGGCCGCATGCGCGACTACTGGCTCAACGGCGAGCCACCCTACAAGATACGCATGCTGAGCTACGAGCGTGGCCGCGCTCTGGTGAGCGGCTGGCAACTCGAATCGTACGAGCTACTCGAATAGAAAGGGGACGACGATGCGGAGTACCTCAGCGCAGCACCGGCTGCGTCTCCGACGACCCGGGCCGATAGTCGTTGCGGTGGCGTTGATGTCAGTCGTCGGCGTGGCAAGCGTGTTGGCGCAGGATACCAAGCCGCCGGTACGTCCCCCTGATTACGGCCAGTTCGAGCGTCTCGGGCCCCGCACACCGCTGTCACCGGATGGGAGGTGGCTGGCGGTGCCGATCAGGCGCGTCGATGGCACCGGTGAGCTACGTACCTACTCGGTCAGCAACGCCGGAAGCCCGGTGGTCGCCGAGGAAGGTCGAGATCCGGTGTTTGCCGAGAATTCTGCCTGGCTGGCATATCGAGTCGGGCAGCCGGAGGCGGAGCGCGAGCAGCTGCGAGAGGAAGGTGAGCCGGTTCAGGATGGCCTCGGGCTGTTACGTTTGGAAAGCGGTGAGGCGGACACCATCGACGGGGTAGCGAGCTTCGACTTTGGTGCCGGCGGCGGGTACATCGTCATGCATCGTTATCCGCCTTCGTCCGAGGAGGAGTCGGGTGCGGACCGACGCGGTGCCGATCTGGTGGTTCGTGACCTGGCAGGCGGCGGCGAGTTCACAATCGGTAACGTCGCCGAGTATGCCTGGCAGCCGGAAGGCAGCCTGTTGGCCGTGGCAATCGAGACGCGGGACGGTGTCGGCAACGGTGTGCAACTCTACGACGCCGCTTCGGGCAGTCTGCGCGTGCTCGCCTCCACGAAAGAGCCGGGCGCGTCATTCAGCGGCTTCGCGTGGCGCGACGAGGCATCCGACCTCGCGTTCCTGCGCTCGATTGACCGCGATGGACTCGACGGAGCCACGCACGCGGTCGTCGCCTGGCGCGATCTCGACGGCGCCGCCGACATGCTGGTGTACGACCCGACCGTCGCGGATGGATTCCCCGCGGACATGCGCGTCTCACCGCACGACGCACCGAGCTGGTCCGAGAGCGGGGCGACGCTCTTTTTCGCTATTCAGGAGTGGTACGAAGATCCCGGTTCCGGGGGTGAGGAAGACAGTGCCGGCGGCTCCGATCGAGGCAGCTCCGGGAGGCTGGAGGGGGCCGTGGAAGACTCCGTCACGGACGGCGAAGATGATGCTGTGGAGGAGTCCGGAGAACAGGTAGAGCCATCGTCCGTCGAAATCTGGCACTCGGGCGACGAGCAGGTGATCCCCATGCAGCGGGTGCGCCGGGAGCGCAACAGGCAGGCTGGCTACCTGGCGGCATGGCACCTCGAAGAGGGCGCCTTCGTGCGCCTCGGCACTGACCTGGATGAGACGCTTGCCCTGCTCGAGGGGCAGCGCCTGGCCACCGAGACGGATCGACAGGCATACCGGTTCCGCAACATGTTCGATCGTGATTGGAACGACCTCTGGCTGATCGATGTCGCTAGTGGTGATCGGCGCAAGGTCATCGAGGACGTGGGGTACTTCTACGGCGACAGCGCTACCGGTCGCTACCTGCTCTATTACAAGGGCGACCATTTCTGGTCGTACGACATCGAGTCCGACGAGCACCGCAACCTGACGTTGGGATTGCCGGTCTCGTTCGTGAACCACGACTACGACACGCCAGTGCGAGCGCAGCAGCCCCCCTGGGGTGTCGGTGGGTGGCTTGTCGACGACCAAGCGGTGTTGCTTTACGACGAGTACGACGTCTGGGCGGTAGCGCCAGACGGCGCCGATGCCGAGAAGCTGACCGAGGGTGCCGGGGAGCTCGTGCGGCATCGAGTGGCTGACGTCGACGGCGAACTCGAGGCTGAGGAGCGTGGGCTGGACCCGGAGCATATCTGGCTGCAGCTGTACGGAGAGCGCAGTAAGAAATACGGGCTTGCCACAACCAGCTTGGGGGCCCCTGACGAGGCTGCTCCGGACGCCGGCACTGACCGTCTGGTATGGCTCGACAAGAACGTCGGCCAGTTGGCCAAAGCGTTGGAGGCGGAGACGTATTCGTACGTTGTGCAGGGGTTCGACGATTCACCCGACGTGTTCGTTGGGGCCGCGGATTTGGGCGCCGCCCAACAGGTCACGAGCACCAACCCCTTTCAGAGCGACTATGCCTGGGGCAGGTCCGAGCTCATCGAATACCAGAGCGCCTGGGGACGCGAGCTACAGGGCGCTCTCTTCTATCCGGCCGAGTACGATCCGAGTAAGACGTACCCGATGCTCGTTTACGTGTACGAGCGGTTGTCGCAGACGGTGCACAGCTACTCGGTGCCTTCCGAGCGCAGCCCCTACAACCCCGCCGTGTTCACTGCCGAAGGCTACTTCGTGCTGCGTCCCGACATCGTGTATCGAAACCGGCGCCCGGGAACATCGGCGGTGGAGTGCATCGTGCCCGCGGTGCAGGCAGCGATTGCTACCCGGATGATCGACGCCGAGAGCGTCGGGCTAGTGGGACACTCCTGGGGAGGGTACGAGGCGAGCTTTGTGCCCACGCAGACCGACGTGTTCGCGGCATCGATCGCCGGCGCGCCACTGACCAACTTCTTCTCGATGTTCGGCACGGTGCACTGGAATCCGGGACTACCGGAGACCGATCACTTCGAGACCGGCCAGGCGCGTATGGAGGTGCCCTACTGGGACGACCTGGAGGCCTACGTGCGCGAATCACCGATCATGCACATCACCGACCTCGAAACGCCGATGATGATCTTCTTCGGCGACGAGGACGGCGTGGTCGATTGGCATCAGGGCGTGGAGATGTACAACTATGCCCGGCGCGCCGGGAAGTTCCTGGTGATGCTGGTGTATCCCGGCGAAGATCACAGCGCGCGAGAGAAGAACAACCAGGTCGACTACCACCATCGCGTGCTCAGCTGGTTCGGGCACTTCCTCAAGGGCGAGGAGGCACCGGACTGGATCACAAGCGGCACGCCGCTGCTGGAGCGCGAGCGCGAGATCGAAGCGCAGAAAGTCCGGCGCCAGGAGAGCTCTCGGTAGCTAGCAACTCCGTTACTCCACCTGTCCTTGCAAGAACCATCGTCGGCGGTGGCGGTCGTAAAATACCCACATCACGTCGCCCTTCTGGGTTTCCACGAAGTGATAATCGCGGTGTACCTCGCGAACCCACCAGCCACCGGAGACGGTGTAGGGGCCGAAGATCTTCCGCATCGGGCCCTGCTCGGGGCCCCGCACCAGCCAGCCGTCGGGCTCGTGGTTGCCGCGGTGGGGTAGGGGAACGGGACGGTCGAAGATGCGTCGCATGAGCGGTCGCTGTCGTGCTTTGCGAGGCGCTGGAATGCGGGCGCTGTGGAGCGGCTCCCAATTGAAGGTGGCCTCTGGCAGGTGGGCACGATGTAGCCGCGGCCATACCACCGAAAGGCGCCCAAACTCGGCCCGTAGCCGAGCAAACGCGCGGTTGGCAGCGGCAAGATCGCGTTGCGGCTTTTCCGAGAACAACCCGAGCTGCTCTTTGCTGGTGGGTGTCGAGTCGACGTTGAGCCGGATCTCTACCGCGCCAGCTGAAAGCTCCAGTGTGTCGAGCTTGAGACGCACCAGGTCGAGGATTTGCGCGGCGTCGAGAGTCGGCTCTGCGGTGCGCACGGCGACTTCGTCGTGGCGGGTGTTGTCGAGAAGCAAATCGATGTGCAACGCCGATAATCCATGTCCATATGAGGCAGCGCGGTGAAGCAGGGCGGGCAGCACGCGTTTGATGATGAAGGTCAGCCGCAGGGCATCGGTCTCGGGATACTCGAGCTCGATCCATGCATCGATGGGCTTATCGCACGGCACCGGATCCAATGGTGTGGCAAGAGAGCCGGTGGCGATTCGATGCAGGTGCAAGGCATCGGGTCCGAAGCGGCGTGCCAGGCCATCGACGGGGAGCTCGAGAAAATCACCCACGGTATGCACACCGAGCTTGGTGAGGTTCTGCCGCAGCTTGGCGTCCAGGTGCAGGCGATCGAGCCGGACGCCAAGCATCGCACGGTTCTCGTGTTCAGGAGTTTCGAAAACCACGCTGCCGCGGGCACAGCGTGCCAGCGTGTATACACCGAATCGTGAGAACCCCACCGCAACGTGTGCCACGAAGTGATGCTCACGCAATGTCTCGCGGATCCGTTCGGCCCAATTCTCGAGGGAGCTTTCCAGCCCGAGTAAACCTGAGGCATCGATCCAGAAGACGCCCGGTTCGTCTGCGCTCGGCTCCACCCCCGGGCTGAACGTGCGCAGTAGCTCGATCAAACGCTCGACGCCGGCGTCGACTTCTTCTTGCGGCACCTCTCCGGCACACAGCTCGCGGCAAATCGACAGCCCCGCCGCGTAGCGCAACCCTGGTAATACACGAGCCCGATAGGCGCGCTCGTTGACCCACAGAATCAGCCCCTGTGGACGATCCTCGGCGACCACGGCCATGGGTCGATCAACCCATTCCGGATACCGTTGAGCCAAGAGCTGAAGGGGTAGCGCCGGCACATCCACACACCCCCACTCTCGCGTCGGCTTTATCGTGCCGCTTTGCATCTGAACCACTCCCACTGCGAGAGGAGAGGGCGTCGAGTGCCCTCTCCTCGTGGGGGGTGCCTCCCTCCCTGGGGCTCGTGTTTTCAGCCTTGCTGTGTGCGTTCCAGTCGGTTCGTAGTGAGTCGCTTTGTAGTGAGACCAGTCGCGGCGGGGCTCCGGTTAGCGCTTGGTAAAAGAGCTCGGCACGCGGCGACAACGGTGCTTCGTGGTGCGATCGAGTCATGGCTCATTGCAGGCCGTCGGGGCCGCGCAGCACTTCGTCATGCCTCCAGCCGGCGCGGCGTTGCTTGTCCTTGAGGACGTTAACCGTGCAGGTGAAGCGGTCGATCTCGAGACGGTCACGACGGGCCTCGGCGTGCAGCGAGACCATGGAGCCAAGCGATGAGTCACGGGTCTTTTTGCGCGTCAGGCACAGCACTACCATGTCGTGTCGGTGGGCGAGATTGCGCAGGCGTGCCAGCATGGCAAGCGATATTCGGGGTGGGGTGGCTCGGCCCAGAGCGGTGGCTTTGTCGCTGCCGGAGCCCAGATCGAAGACGATCAAACCGAATCCTCCGGAGCGTGCCAGTCGATCGGTGGCGCGCACGATCGCCCGGTCGTCGGGAAGACGGATTACCGCCAACGCTTGCAGATCAGCGCCGCTGGCCCAGGCGTCGAGGGGGAAAAAGCAGCTCTCGGTACGGGTTACCCAGGCCACCGTCTCGTGCTGATGCTGGGCATCGAGCACGACGGAGAAGGCCAGGGTGAGGCAGGCGCTATTGCCTACGCCGGAGATCTCCACCAGGCGCCCGCGCAGCTCCTGCAAGCTCCAACTTGCCGGAGCCGGCGCAATGGGCGCGCCGGCGCCGAGCCGAACGGCACGTACAACACCGGGCGGGACAGGGAAAATCTGCGCGGACATCGATGTCATGCACGCGCGCCGTGTCCACTAGAAGCATTTTCGCTAGTAGAAGCCTGGGCGTGACGCCGCGCCAGCGCGGCCCGGAAGGGGTTCTCGTCTAAGTGGCGCCGCACCTCGAGCACCTTGCCCAGCACACGGAGCTCTGCCGGGTCGGGAACGATCGGCGCATACTCCGGGTTCTGCGGTCGCAGCTCGACGCGTCGACCCTCGACATAGAGAGTCTTGACGGTCGCTTCATCGCCGACCATCGCCACCACGATGTCGCCCGGGTCGGCGGTTGGTTGACGCTGTACGATCACCACGTCGCCGTCGAGGATGCCGGCGTCACGCATCGAGTCGCCCTCGACACGCAGTGCGAACAGCTCGGCGCCACGAAACTTCGCGCGCACTGGCAGATACGACTCGATGTCCTCGATCGCCTCGCTCAGCGGGCCGGCCGGAACGCGCCCCAGCAGCGGCACCTGTACCGGGGGTTCGTCGTGAGCCGGGGAGTCGGGAAGGCGATAGCCGCGCGCCTGGCCCCTGGCCTTGATCAGCTGCCCCATCTGCACCAAGGTGTTGAGATGGGCACGGGCCGACTCCACCGCCTTGAACCCGAAGGCTGCTTGAACTTCGCGGATCGTCGGTGGGTTGCCGGCCAGCAACCGGTCACGAACGAAGCGGTAAACGCGCTCTCGTGTCTGCCCCGGAGGGGTCTTGGGCGTCATGTAGGGCTCCTTGTTGGCGGGCGAGCACTACACTAAACCAGACAAATGTCTTTGACGTCAATCCCCGTACCGATCTTTATTCGTCTGATGTGGCCGAATTCTTTCGCTGCCTGGTTTTGTCCGCCTGTGTGACACGAGCGTCGGGCAGCATTGTTAGCCGTGGTCCCTCAGGCGCAGCCGTTGTTGGGGTTGGCCAGGTACTTCTGCTTCATGGCCCCAAATTTAGCTATCTTCACGACCTGCGTCTTGACCCCGGTTTTTTCTTCCTTTTCAGCTTCGTCCCAACGAACGCCGATGAGTCCGGCGCCGTAGGCGACGTCACTGACCTCCTTGAATTTGTCTTTTCCCTTGACCTGCCGTGTGGTCTCGGCAGTTATGTCGGTCGAGCTTGTGTTCAACACGACCCACCAGAAGTTGTTTTCGCTGAAGCAGCCCGAGTTGACGACGGAGATGAGAACGGATGGACTCGAGGGATCGATACTCGAATGCCCGACAGCCAAGAGAATGAGGTCCTTGGCGCTGGAGCGATTCTGCTCACGCAAGGCTCGTCGCATGCGCGGTGACAGCGGGATGTCGATGCCCCGCAGACCGTCTTCGTACTCGATGATCTCGTAGTCCTTGAGGGTGGTTCCTTCGCCCAGAAGCCTCTGAAGGAATGCCTCGGCCCCTTCGGGTCCCCGCCCATCATCGCGTGGCGACAACTGAGCGGCGGCGTTCGGTGACGGAGACACGGCAATGGCGAGAACAGCGGCGGCAACAATGAAGCGACGCATGTCGGCTCCTTGGCAAGCAGGGGTCAAGTTCCGGAGAGCATCCTAGCACCCGAGAAAAACAACGGGCCCAGACGGGCCCGTCGCTAATCGTCGGTTTTCTAGAGTGGTGTCGCTACGGCAGCGAGACGAGGAGATCCAGGTTGCTCTCGATCTCCAGGCGTTCGCGGATGGCCTGCGGATGCACGCCGATCATGCCGCAGATATCTTCGAACCAGCGGGAGTTGAAGAAGTCCACCGGGTCCGAGTCTTCGGTCAGGCCGCGGAGTTTCTTGCGCTCAGAGGGCGACAGGCTCACACGACCGTTGATGCGGCGCAGGAACTCATAGTCCTTGATAGCAAGCGTGATGATCGAGACGTAGAGCTGTCGATATGCCTCATGATCCGTCCAGGCTTCTTTGGACGGGTCGGGCACCATGCCGGCAGAGCGCATTGCTAGCAGGTCAAGGGACATCTACAAGCCTCCCGGAGTTTCCGGCCGCGCGGAGCGCGCCAAGCCTTGAAGATCGTGATCCAAGAGCCACCCCAGCTCCTTGGAAGAAAGGTACCTCCCAACGCTTCACAGCGAGTAGAGTCGGGGGAGGATAAACGCTCCCGAGGGGGGGAACAATGGGTCGTCGGTTACTTTTCTTGCCTTGAATCATCGAGGCCGGTGGCGTGCCGCAGCCGGGTGATCGCGCTATCTTCAGTGGAGCGTTTCCGCGCGCTCGTCGAGAGAGCGTCGATATGTGGGACGCGGGACAGGTTGACATCGAACAGATGGACGAGGAGTCGCGCAATTGGCCCTCAGCGAAGAACGTATTCGAGAAGCTCTGACCACCGTGCAGTTCCCGGGTCTGTCGCGCGACATCGTGTCGTTCGGCTTTGTCGAGGCAGTGCGAATCGATGGTGGCGGGGTGACCGTCCGTCTCAATATCCCGATCGGCTCGCCGGAACATCAGCAGCAGATCGCCCGCGCATCGCACGACGCGTTGATGGCGCTGGACGGGGTCGACAGCGTCAGCCTCGAGATCGCGGCTCCCGAGTCGAAGGGTGCTTCGGCGGCCCAACCAGGCCGTCCATCGGGCGGTGCAACCAGTCTCGGCCTTGGCGATGCGGCCGGCCCCCCGGCAGGTTCTGCGACCGGCGGACCGCCGGCGCCTGGTACCGGGCCTCCGGCCGCCGGCCGACCGGCGGCGCTGTACGATCGCACCCCGATCGGTGGGGTGAAGCACGTGGTGGCGGTGGCCTCGGGAAAGGGAGGTGTGGGCAAGTCGACCGTGGCAGTGAATCTCTCGGCCGCGCTGGCGCAGCTCGGCCAGCACGTCGGTCTGATGGATGCAGATATTTACGGTCCCTCGGTGCCCACCATGCTCGGCACCCACGAGCAGCCCAAGATCATCGATCTGGACGGCAAGCGGCTATTGGTGCCGCTCGACAAGTTCGGTATGAAGCTCATGTCGCTCGGTTTCCTGCAGCCCGAAGACGATCCGGTGATCTGGCGTGGGCCAATGGTGATGAAGGCAGTACGGCAGTTCCTTCGCGACGTCGACTGGCGCGGCGTTGAGGTGCTGGTAATCGACCTGCCCCCGGGCACCGGCGATGCGCAGCTCACGTTGACTCAATCGGCGCCGCTCGATGGCGCCGTGATCGTCACCACGCCGCAGAATGTGGCGTTGATCGATGCCCGCAAAGGGCTCCGCATGTTCCAGGAAGTCGATGTGCCGGTGCTTGGGCTGGTGGAGAACATGTCGGTCTTCACGTGTTCGGAGTGCGGGCATCGCACGCACGTGTTCAGCACCGATGGCGGGCGGCGAACGGCAGAAGAGCTCGGAGTGCCGTTCCTGGGCGCGCTGCCGCTCGATCCGCAGATCGCCATTGCGGGCGATGCAGGCATACCCTACGTTGTCGAGCACCCCGACAGCGAAGTGACCAAGATCTTCCGAGCCGTGGCGCAGAACGTGCTCGATGCGGTGATCGAGCTGAAGGGCGGGCGCGACGCGTTGATTAACTAACCGGCCGTGGTCGAAGTGCCTGTAACCAGGCCCGCCACGCTTCCAACACGGTCTGCTAGGGTGCCGAGACGAGGTCGATGAGCGCCGCGGTCGCCGCGCGCACCGATCGAAGGCCGGGGTCGTCGTCCGATCCCAGCCGAGCCAGCATCCGGGCCGCCGCACGTAGCTCTGGTGCGGCGAAGCTGTCGGCTCCTGATGACAGCGCCCAGGCCGCATCGTCCAGACGTTTCATCACGTAGCCTACTTGCGTTTCGGGTACGCTCCGGAGGGCGGATCTCCGCAGCTCCGCAAGCTCGACCTCGGCCAACCGCAGTAATCGGACTTCGTCGTACCGTATCCGGCTAACGCCGCGTGTCGGGTTGCCGCCAATGACCAGCGTCTGCGGGGCGGATGTCGGTACCGCGGGCAGCGAAGCCAGCAGGGTACCGTCGACGGTGATCGCGAGCTGACCGCTGCGCGGATCGGAGATGAAAAAGAGGTGGTGCCAGCGGTCTGTCGAGATCGAGGCGTCGACGTGCCAGTCGCCCTTGGCGCTACGGATACGCAGACCGTCGGCTCGCAAGTCGATGCGCAACGCGGCAGCCGCCGCTGGGTCCATGCGGTCCCAGGCGCTGAGAAACGCGAT
>CAXWPH010000006.1:0-437826 GCA_963666055.2 Acidobacteriota bacterium
CGTTCGAGACGAGGACGGGGCCGAGCTCGGCCGGATTCAACGACACGAAGCGGTTACGGTGCGCGACGCTGACGGGAACGTGCTCACCAGGGCGGACGTCACTGCGTTCGCGCCCGGCCACCCCGCCCCACGCGGCGAGAATCGCGAGTCCGTAGCGATCACCCTGTGGCCACGGACCCGGCAAGCCGCCAACCTGATAGACTCGCTGCTCCAGAACAACGCCGTGCTGCTCATCCAGATCGAGACGGCCGACGGGGTTCGTGCTTGACCTGGGGGTACGCGCTGGGGGCCTGAGGGCTACGCGTGGCTGGTTCGCCGCTACCGTCTGGTGAGGGGCGCATGAGCGACGAGGAGCGCATCGGCATCCAGTGGGGAAGTTTTTCTCTGCCACCATTAATCGCCCGGCTGCACGCTCTCACGTGGTGAGAGCCGACCTATTCCGCTAGGCTGAGCGAAGCCCTGGCGGCAGGCGAATCCTATGCAGAACCAGCTGACGGAAGTAGCGACGAGTGAGCTACAACGCCACGTAGAGCGCCTACACGACTGCGCAGCGACCTGCAGCGCCGCAGTTGAGGTCCATGATCGCTTCGGTAGCGAGACGTTATGGCATGGCGTCGTCCACGTCTTCGACCTCACATACCATCCCACGGCTGACCTTTGCTACGCCTGGTCGTCACCCGTGGCCGGATCTCGGAAGCGGCGTTTCTACGCGGTTCTACACACCGAGCAGGTGGACTCGCCTGCGAAAGCGGTTCGGGCTGCGATTGTCAAAGACTTCAAGAGAGAGAGTCAGAACCCTTCCGGAATGGGCTTCGTCGACGGACGGCACTACTCGGCCTACGTGGTGGAGGTTCGTCGCCTCAAGCGGGTGGGCGACCTCGATGGCGCGAAGGAGCTTCTCCTGCGCCTGGTGGACGCCTCAGAGGCCGAGGCCGAGGGCGGAGGTTGGGGGGTTGATCCGTGGTACTGCGAGCAGCTGGCCATCATCTACCAGAAGAAGAAGCAGCCAGCCGACGAGCTCGCGATCCTCGAGCGGTACGAACGACAAGCGAAGGCCCCGGGGATGGTTTCAGAGAGGCTGGCTAGGCGCCTAGCAGAGCTGCGCGCCAAGGCCCGAAAGAGCGAATGACCCCGACCACTTACCGAATCCTCTACCCGGGAGCACGAATAGCCACGTGACCGACGACGAAGGGGACCAAAAGCAAGAGCGCCCCCCGAACACGAACGACTCTTCTTGCGGTCGTTCGTCTGTGTCAGCGCTGACGCCGCGACCCGCCGCTGTGCCTTTGTACTCTTCGGTCGACGCTCCGCGGTGCCTTCGTGTTCTTCGGATCGCGCAAGACCCTGCCGGCTTTCGGCGCCACCTTCCTCGATGTTCTCTTGTTCTTCGCCAACTTGCCTCCCGTCGTCTTGCATGCGCGGAATGCCCCTCCCGATTCTACCAGTCGGCTCCGAAACCCTTCGGAAGAGCGGTCGCGACGCCCCCCCCCTCGCAAATCGCCCGGCCGCTCTCCCGTGGTGAGAGCCGATCTATTCCGCTAGGCTGAGCAGCCTTTACGGAGATCCGCCCCTTCCGGAACCCGCGACCGGCGATCTGTATGGCCAGGACTGATTGACCATGACCCCGACCACCTACCGAGTTCGCCACGGATCCACCAACAAGGAACTCGACGTCAAGCCGAGCTTCGTCGCTGGCGGGCACTACTCGGCCTACGCGGAGGTTCGTCACCTCAAGCGGATGGGCGACCTCGATGGCGCCAAGGAGCTTCTCCTGCGCCTGGTGGACGCCACAGAGGGCGAGGCCGCCGCCGAGGGCGAAGGCTGCGGGGTTGATCCGTGGTACTACGAGCAGCTTGCAATGATCTACCGGAAGAAGAAGCAGTCAGCCGATGAGCTCGCGATCCTCGAGCGGTACGAACGACAAGCGAAGGTCCCTGGGGCCGTTCCAGAGAGGCTGGCTAATCGCCTGGCCGGCCTGCGACCCAAGGCGGACGAGTGAGAGGCCGCAGCAGCGCCACCCCCCGCCCACTCGCCTACCCCCGCTGCCAGTTCGGCAACTACCTCGGCGAGTTGATCGACGCGCACCCTACCTCGAGGCCCACGCTAGCCAAGCGAATCGGCGTGTCTCCGGGGAACCTCAGCAACTACCGCCACGGGCGCTACCTCCCGCCGGACCGCAAGGCTATCGGTGTGATCGCTCGAGTCCTGGCGCCGAGCAGGGCAAAGCAGGTGGAGATCCGAGCCGAGCTCACGCGCCGCTGTATCGCCGACCTGCTTGATGCGCACCTGCGCGCGGGCGGTGTGTCGCTGGATGAGGCGCGGTTGGCGATTCACGATCTGGGGGAGTGAGACCGTCATGACGCCACGTGCTGGGCGGGCGGTTCAGGATACGGCGGGGGCACGGAGCCGTAGGTAGAGGAACCCGGAGGCTACCGCCGCTCCTTCTTCCGCAGCTCCCACCACTCCCGGATGAACTTCACCAGCTTGCCATTGAGAATCGGCTGGTCGCGCGTCGTCCTTGTTTCGACCCGAAGCCCGACTAGCTGTGTTGTTTGGGCTCGCCGACGCCCGGTACAATAAGAAGCGGCCCGGGAGCTGCGAACTCCACGGGCCGCAAAACGAACTGCAGTAGTGGGACGGTACGTCCTCGCCGGCCGCCGGTCAATTATGGTCGGCTCCGCGCGTCCACTGGGGTGGGCTGCTGCGGTCCTCAATGCCTGTAAGTCCGAGCGGCCTTCGTGCTGCGGCAGGGCGAGGAGATGAAGTCATGGGTGCTTTCGTGACCCAACAGCCGAGCGTATTCACACGCGACGGCATCGAAGCGCTGAGTCCAAACCAGCCCGGTGTGTACGGGCTATACCGCGGGGACCGATGGGTCTATGTCGGCCAGAGTGAAGACGTTCGGCGACGCTTGCTGGAGCATCTCGGCGGCGACAACTCCTGCATCACAGGCAGCTGGCCGTCACACTTCGTAGCCGAACTGGTCCACGGTGGCCACGCTGCACGTGAGGCGCGAGAGCGCGTCCTAATCAACGAGTGCCAGCCGCTCTGCAACGTGGCGTAGCCCTAGTGGCTGCAGCCTGAACCTGTACCCTCCAGGCAGCCGGTGACTCGATCGAAGTAGTAGTCTCGGCCGCCTACGGTCAACTGTGTGTAGCGTCGGCCGACGCGCACGTCTAGCTGCTGACCGGTGACCTGGTCGCGGTAACTGATCGGGCGGATGGCCCCCGGCGCACCGAGCCGATGCAGTGCCGCGCAGAACGCGTCGCGGACGCGGTCCCGAAACCAGTTGGTCCGCCCGCACTTCAGGGCAGCTGGTTGCGGCGGGTGAGGGTGGCTGAACGGTAACACCGTGGCGTCAGACATCGCGCCCTCCACGCTAGCGTTCACCCCCAACGCCGAGTCTACAACGAGCGAGCTCCTTGCGGAGCTTGAAGTAGATATTCGGATCCACGCCCAGCAGCGCCCCGAGCATCGCCAGCTTCAGCGCCCTCGCAAATCGCCCGGCTGCGCTCTCCCGTGGTGAGAGCCGATCTATTCCGCTAGGCTGAGCGAAGCCCGGGCGGCAGGCTGAAGGGCATCCCAAACGAGCGAGGTGCGCGATGGATCTTGAACAGCAAGTTGAGCGGCTGAAGCGAGACAACCGGAGGCTAAAGATTGCCCTCGGCGCGGTGGCGGCGTTGCTGGTGGCGGCTGTGCTGGTGGGCGTGTGATGCTGCAGGAGGCTCTGACGCAGACCGTGCTGGAGTAGGCGGAGATAGTCATCATCGCAGCATCCGCTTGAGATCGATCTGCTTTCCCAGCCGCTGAACCAATCCATGTGAAGCTTCGTTGAGCGACTGCTCCAAGAACTTCGGGCCGCTTACTGTTCCGCCTTCCACTTCCCTCAGCTCGTGGACGGCAATCGCGTAGTCGAGTCCTGCGCCTACGCCGATCTCGAGCGATATCTCTTTGCCGTTCACTTTCGGCGAGCCGATCTGGTGGCTGTCGCGCAGTGCTCCGGTGTCGACTGGTGTTCTCTCCTTGGACGCCTCGACGACTCCCTCTGCCTCGACGCGTAGAGCGCTCTAGACCTGATCGCACCGCCGACGGCCGGACGAGCCTGGACGTCGTTGACCGGCTACCCGCATCTCGTTCCCGCTCAACCCCTGGACACCACGGCCGGGAAAGGCCATCGTGTGCCTGCTACGGGAATCCCCACCCCCAAAGCGCTCGGGCCGAAGCCGTTTCTGCTTCGGCCCGAACTGTTTCTGGTGATCCCACCAACTGCTCTCGAGCTCGGTACGCCTTCCGGTGCTCCTGGTGGTGGCCTCCTAGTGCCCGCCGCTGCCGCCCGGAGATGGCTCGGGAAAAACCACCCCCAAGGCGGCTGGCGACGTGGTCCCCGCGACCGCCGGCCTGGCCGGATGAACCTAACCGTGGCGCGGAGATGGTCGTTCATGGCCGTAGCTCCTGCCGCTCGGCGCGCTCGTCGGCCAACGCGGCCTGGAATGCGGCTTGTGAACTCGACTGAAACTCGGCGGGCCGTGGTGGTGTCACACGATGGGACCCTCGGCGCAGAACGCGAAGCTCGATTACCCCTAGAAACAAGGGCCTCAAGCGGCAAACCCGGCGGCGCCGAGGAGACCGCTGGGTGTGACAGAATCGGACACCACGGAGCCGGGCGCCGCTCCTCAGAAATGTGAAGTTTTGTGAGGTCCCTGCGCTGTGGCTACGGCCTCTGAAATGTCTACATTTGTCAACAGGCGGCAGGTCCCTCGAGAGGGCGCCTTCTTCGGGTCGACGGCTTCGAGGAAGATTGGACCCGCTTCCGCGGCTTCGGATTCGACTGGTTCATCGAGAACGACGGCAACTACGTGAAGCTCCTCGAGGGCAAGTACCGGCCCGACGTGCGGCCATCCGTTGATGCTTCGAAGAAACTCCGAATCCCGAGGGGCTAGCCGGTGGTCGAGCGCGCGCTCCCGAACGACACTTCCACTGAGCAGGCGATCCTCGCTGCCATCATCTTGAACCGAGAGGCGTGGCACGAGGCACAGGCTAAGCTGGAAGCCAACGACTTCTTTTCAGAGTCTCACCAGCTCGTATTCAAGGCGATGCAAGAGATCGGCGGCGTTCGTCGGGAGGCCATCGACACGGTGTCGATACTGGCCGAGCTGAAGCGGGTCGACAGCTTGGAACGCGCTGGCGGCCCAGCCTACATCTCGAACCTGATCGAGGGCTTCCCGATGCGAGCCAACGTGCCGCAGTTGGCCAGGGTCGTGCGCGAATATTCCCTGAGGCGCCGGCTCATCCGCGTTACCAACACAGCGTTCCACCGGGCGATGGACACCCGGACTGATGCGGAGGAGGCCATCGAGGAGGCTATCGAGGATCTGCGGTTGTTGCTGTCGCGAGCTGCCGGTGCCAGGGAACCGGAGCTGCGGGGTTCAGCGCTCCTGCTCGCGAGCCTGGAGCGCGGCGATCGAGTGCCGCTGGGATGGCCGAAACTGGACCGGCGCATGCGTGGGGGCTGCCCAGGGGCACGGTGATAACCGTGGGGGCGAAGGGCGCGGTGGGCAAGACACCGTTCGCACTACAGACCGCGGAGCGGATCCTCATGAGCCGTCCAGCGGCGCAAGTGGCGTTCTTCAACCTGGAGATGCCCGAAGAGGAAATCGTCCGTCGGCAGATCATGGCCTTCTGTCGCGTGACCGACTCTGAGGCCGCTGACCTCGTGCGAGGCGGTGCTGACAGACCGGTGGAGATGGGCCTGTCGCTTGCCGAGTACGACGCCATGATGGAGCGGTTCCATATGTTCCGCTCTCAACGGACGATCAGGCAGATCGAATCGGCTGTGGCGTCGGTACCCGGCGAGGTGGATCTCGTGATCGTGGACCACTTGGGTAAGCTCAAGGCTCCCGGAACTCGGGGCCCGTACGAACGGACATCGGTAGCGTTCGTCGATCTGCAAGCCATGGCCGCTGACCTCCGGGTCCCGGTGATGTTGCTTGCACACCTGAATCGCCACGACACGAAGGCGAAGAGTGATGAGGTCTTCGAGCATTCCTTCCGTGACAGCGGTGTGATCGAGGATCAATCCGACTACATCCTCGGACTGTGGCGGCCGAGATACGAAGAGGAAGTCGCCACGCGACCGCGAATGGCGCTGCTCCGAGGCAACCTGCTCAAGAACAAAGCCGGGCACTCGGCGCAGTTCGACTGGAATTTTGATCTGCCCTACCAGCGAATTGAGGAGGCGTCGGCATGAGCAAGCGCCGGCAGCAGGTCATCGCCAAGGTTCGCAAGAACTCATGCGAGGAGTATCGAATCTCAAGAGACGAATTCCACGGGCAGCGCGGGGTGCAGATCCGGCTGTGGAGACGAACCGGGACCGCGTACCCGTTCTTCGCAACGCCGCAACGAATCTCGCTGCCGCCGGCCATGGTGGCTGAGATCGTTGGAGCGCTGATGATCGCTGCGGCGTTGGACGGCGAGGGTCTTGAAGATCAAGGGAAGTGTGCGTGAGCGATATCTTGCAGCATCCGAGCTCCCGCCTCAGTCTCTGGAAGCCAGAGGATGCTGCCGAGTTTCTGCAGTGCTCGCCGAAGACTGTTCGGCAATGGTGCGCGAAGCGTAAGATCCCGCATCGGAAAGTTGGCGGTCTCCTGCGCCTCGTGCCCGACGAAGTGAGAAAGTGGGTCCTAGTGGACTGCGATCGTCCGATCGAGATCGAGCACCGAAGTCGGTTCGGACGGCACACGAGGGTTTGAGTTGACGATCGAGAGCAAGCAGACCAAGTCAGGGGCACGCTACAGAGCCCGTGTCATGGTGGAGGGGCGACTCACGACCGGATCGTGGCACCAAGAGCAGAAGCTCGCCCGGCGCGACGAAGACGAGATCTACGGTGCGCTTCGCTCCGGTAGCTTCCACCGAACACATGGCCGCGATCGAATTCCCACCTTTGCCGAGGCGGCCGTCCACTACGTCGATGAGTGCCAACGGAAGGTCGATCAGCGCAAGGAGTCCGCGAGGACTCTCTACGACAAACGCTGCCAGTTGAACAAAGAGCTCATCCCGCGGTTCGGTGACTTCATGCTCGACGAGATCGACGCCTGGAAGGTGGAGTCGTTCCGACGCGACCTCCACAAGCGCGTCTCTGGTCCACGGGTGAACCGCTACCTGAGCACGTTGAGCGGCGTCTTCAAGCTCTACTCCAAGCTGCTCGGTACCAACCCCGTTCGAGCGGTGGACCGGTACGAAGAGACCGAAGATGGCTACTACGCCTTCACCGAGGAAGAGCTGCAGATTCTGCTCGCACACGCAGCGCAGGACTCGAATCCACATATCGAAGTGATCCTGCTGTCAGCCTTCGACACCCTCCTTCGAATTCGGAATCTCCTGGATCTGCGCCGCGATCAGATCGACTGGCGATGGCGCGACAGCAACGGCACGCTACGAGGCCTTGCCCACGTTCCGTGGACGAAGAGCAAGAAGGCACTAGACGTTCCCCTGAGCCTCCGCGTGCGACGTGTCTGGCAGCAACATTTCCGAGCACTGGGTGAGTCCGAGTGGCTCTTCCCCAACGTGTCCAACACGGGGCCAGCCGACTACGGGTCTATCCGAGACGCCTCCAAACGCGTGCTCAAGGCTGCCGGAATGCCCGAGACCCTTCGGATCCATGACCTACGCCACGGCGGGGCGACAGAACTCATTCGAAGGGGCGCTCGGCGAGCAACGGTTCAGGCGCTTCTAGGCAACAAGACCCGCGTCATGACCGACAGGTACATCCATCTGACTGAGGATGACGCCGCCCAAGCACTGACGCATGGGCCTGGCGAGAAGCCCGGATTTGTCATCGATTTTGTCATCGACGATGAAGACCGCGCGGCAGGGGAAGGAAAATGATGATCGCCCTCCCCTACCCTAAGTCTTTACAGGTCAGCGAGATAAAATGGCGGAAGCGCCTGGGAATCGAACCCAGCAAGGACGCCTTCCGACGCCCCCCAACGGATTTGAAGTCCGCGAAGGCCACCAGACCCTATTCGCTCCCGTGCGGCCGCAATTTGCAGCAGGTTGGAACATTCTGGCAGGCTCCTCGTAGAGTCGCTAGATACGCCAAGCAGACGGGCGGGCTCCGCGCCGCCGGAGAGCCGGCCCCGTGCGACGCTGCGTCGGTCCGTACGCGCCTCTCCGGGGAACGGCGCCCGGCGTGGTGGTGGTTGAATATCAGATGCGACAGCAAACACCTTTCCCCTGGGGGTCGAGGATGACGGAAGCGGAGCAGACCAGGACAGCGCAGGAGCAGGAGCAGGAGCAGGAGAAGATCTCGGGTGAGGCACCGGGTAACCAGGCTGCGGGCGAGGAGAAGCGAGACCTATCGTGGCACCTCGATCGTATTTGGCAGGAGATCAAGGACATCACCCGCCAGCTGGAGAGCGAGACGCGGCGTGGCGGCCAGATCGCCAAGCTCAAGCTGGAGATTCTCGGGCTCCGGCGCAAGGCCACTGAGCACACCTCGCGGCTGGGCCACCTGGTCTACGAGGCTCAGAAAACGAGCGACAAGCGCCCGACGCTGGCGCGGGTCGAGGGCTACGACGAGCTCGTCGCTCAGATCGCTGCAGTGGAGGCGGAGATCGAAGCGAAGCAGGAAGAGATCGCCGAGCTGAAGGCGCAGCCACAGGAACAAGACACGCCGACCGCGTAGGGAATCGCTATGCGAGCGCCACTGCGCATGCAGCATCCCGGCGGCGTGCGGCACCATCTCGAGGCGAACTAAACAACCCTCGAGATCCGCTACAATGGGACCGCCTGGCGGGGCTGTAGCTCAGTTGGGAGAGCGCTTGAATGGCATTCAAGAGGTCAGGGGTTCGAGACCCCTCAGCTCCACTCATCAGGCCGCCGACGCGAGTCGTCGGCGGCTTTCGTGCTTTCTGGGCCCAACACCGGCCGATCGCGCCCATGCCAGAGTGGGCCGTGCCCACGCCCCAGGCCCGGCGCGCCGATAATCGCCCCGTGCACGAACTGCTTTGCCGAGCGTGCCGCCTGCTGTAGCGTCCACCCACGCGCCAGACCCGCGGCCAAGGCGGCCGACAGCGTGCACCCGGTACCGTGCGTATGAGGCGTGTCGATACGCTCGGTCCGGAGCCAGGTCTCACCGTCGGGGGTAAGTAGAAGATCCACGGCATCTCCATTCGAATGCCCACCTTTGATCAGCGCCGCTCGGGCACCGACGTCGAGCAGCGCCTCGCCGGCAGCGACCATGCTGGCCGCGTCCCGAACCGCAAAGCCGACAAGCGCCTCAGCCTCGGCGAGGTTGGGCGTGACGCATGCCGCCTGCGGCAGCAGTTCGCACAGCAACACATCGACCGCGTCTACGTCGAGCAGCGGGTCACCGCTGGTAGCGACCATCACCGGGTCAACGACCAGCGTTTCGATGCGGTGTCGGCGCACGGCCCCGGCCACCGCTTGGATGATAGCGGCGTTGCCGAGCATGCCCGTCTTCGCCGCATCGATGCCGATATCGTCGATTACCGCGTCGATCTGGGCCACCACCAAGTCAGCCGTCGTCATGCTGACGGCGGCCACGCCGAGAGTATTCTGCGCCGTGATGGCGGTAACCGCAGACGTCCCGAATACTCGGTAGGCAGCGAACGTCTTCAGGTCCGCCTGGATCCCCGCTCCGCCGCCGGAATCTGAGCCCGCGATGGTAAGAGCGCGCGCTACCGGTCGCCGGCAAGGAACTCGATCGTCAGCTTCCATAAGACGAGTCTATAATCGCCTTATGGAATTCGACGATCTCGACTTCAGTGACCCGGCGGCGCGCCTGGCGCACCTGGCCGCTTTGGAGAAACTGTCCGAGACGCTCTCCGATCGCGATGGTGGCGAACTATTCAAGAAAGACCTCGACGAAGCGCGGCTGCTGGCGAAGACCGACGCGCGCTTCGAGCGACTGGTCGAGGGATTGTCGGCGTCTTCGCTGGGCGAAAGACTCGGGGCGGTGAACCGTTTTTTCGACGACTTCGGGCCCGTCGAGCTGGCGGCGCTGGCGTTGCCCACACACCTGGGTCAACTGCGCGCCATCTACCTGGGCTCACGGTAGGGGACCGCTTCGAGCCTAGCAGGCCGTGGTGAAAGTGTGGTGGGTCTGGTTACGGCGAGTTGGGGCCAGATGCAAGGCGGCCTGACGCAGGCGATGCCCTAGCCATCGTCGAGAAAGGCCAACGCTGCAGACGGCCCCAACTCGCCGTAACCCTTCGGGCGACAGGGGGTTGCGCGCGCATGCTGCGTCGTTCCTCGTCAACGATGGGGTAACCATCGCCTCCTCCTCTCTCCTTGCCTCCACTTCGCAAGACCCTGTCGCCAGACCCACCACACTTTCACCACGGCCTGCTAGCTACCTCGCAGCCAACCCGGAGGGATGCCCTGACGGCGCGCGTCACGCCGAAGCTCACGCATCTGGTCGTCGAGCTCCACCAATCGCTGCTGCGCCATCTCCATCTTGCGCCGTGTATCGGCTGTCGAACGATGCGAGAAAAGGAAAGCCCGCTCTTCGCGACGATAGTCGACGATCTGCGCTTGCAGGTCGGCGCGCTCGTTGGCGATTTCCTCGACGCGCGCGCGCCAGTAGCCGCGCGTTTCCTCTGCGGGTACCTCGTCCTGTTCATCGTCGCCGCTGCCGCCGGCATCCTCGTCGGTATCACCACCCTGCGGCGATGGCCGACGCGCCGGGCTCGGAACCTCCTCGAGCTCATCGTCCGCTTCGATTCGATCGACAAGAGCCATCGGAATGGTGATCTCGGCGCCGTATTGCAAGAACACGAGCTTGTCGCCCACGACCTCGCTTCGTTGCGTACGGATCACCCGGCCGTTCTTGAGGTAGATGCTGTCGGCGGCCACAACGCTCGGTTGGGCCAGCACGAGGAGCCCGGTGACCACCAATCCGCATCGCATCCCGAACATCCCGTTCATACCCCCGAGCCTAGCACGCCCCGCGCAGCCCGCCGAGGACTCACTCATTGGCGGCGCTGCCGCGCCCGAGAGCCAATTCGAACCGCCCCGTCACCGTCGGTGATCAACAGGGCGGCGGTAGTTTCCTGGAGCCAGAACACGACCCCCTGTCCGACGACAATGGGCTCGTCCGTTACCGGGTTGCTGGCGGCAACGGCCGCAGCGTGCTCCTGATAGAACAGCGCCGGCGTGTCGAGCCTCCAACCATCGGCGCGACCCTGATCGATCGTAATGACCGCGCCGGCCGCATACGTACTCCACATCCCCATGTTGCGACGCGCACCGCTGGCCGGGTTGTACATCGAGTAGCTGGTGCCGAGCACCACTGTGGCATCGGTTACCCGGGGCGTTACCAGGCGATTCGGATCGAGTGGCGAAACGGCTCCGCTGGTGGACACTTCCTGTTGGAGCAACGGCTGTATCGGGTCGCCGACCTCGAGCTCGACGCATGCCGACGTCACCAAGCCCAGCGCGCGCCCTCGTTCCAGACTGGTCACCTCGACGCGGCCGATCAGGTCCACGGCCTCGCCTACCGTAGCTCCCGTGGTGGGATGCCGCACGATGCCGTCGACGCGATAAACGAGGTACGTCTCGCCGAGCTCCATTCCGTTGCCGCGCAGGAAAATCTCATCGCCTGTGGAGTACATGTGCATGCCCGGCTCACGAGACCCGATGACGTGGCCGAGGGGCTGGCGTACCTGGGGAACGACGGTGGCGAAGCATTCAGGGCCCAGGTAGGCATCGGTGTTGGGCACAGTCTGTGCCGCCGTGATCCCGCCCGCCGCTGCCACAGCGACGCAAAGCAGAACCATCGTAACCGTCGCGCAAGCGGTCGAATGTATTCGACGCATCGGATTCCCCTCCGTGTGGGGTCAACGAATCCCGGAGCCATCTCCGTTCGACGACCCGACTGCGCCTCCCGTGCCTAGCCTCTTGCGAGCCTCCCCTGCGTACTCGCAGTCTGGGTGCTCATCAATGAGACGCCGGTAGTAGTCGCCCGCTTGCGGCGCGTCCCCCTCGCGCCGGTACGACTCCGCCAGCAAGTTGATCAGCTCACAACGATATGACGTCTGCGGGTAGTTCCGCAGCGCATAGCGTGCTCGTTCCCGCGCCGCCGTGAAGCGGCTGCGCCCGAGCTGGAAAGACGCCACCTGTATCTCATGCTGCGCCAACGTATCGATGACGTCGCGCATGTTGTTCTCCGCCAGATCGCGATAGCGGCTGTCCGGATAATCCTCTTGGAATTCTTGATAGGCCCGCAGCGCCGCGCGCGTCTGCGACTGGTCGCGGTCGGGCGCTCGCATCAAGCGTGCAAAGCTCATCGCGATCATCAACTGCGCGTAGTCGACTTGCGCATGCGACGGATGGTAGGTGAGGAAATTTCGGAACGCATCGACCGCCAGCAGCAGCAAAGCGCTGCGCCTCCGCTCGTAGTAGGCGCGCCCGAGCCCGAGGCGTGCGTCTGCGAGGTGCGGGCTGGTGGGGTAGTTCCGCAGCAGTGTGTCGAACGCCTCGGTCGCCTGGCGATACTTGCCGTCAGCTAGAAAGCCCTCGGCCTGCTCGAAGAGCTCGGTGCCAGCCGAGTCGGAGGGCAGTAGCATGCTCGCGGACCCACAGCCCCAGACCGCTAGGCCCAGGACGGCGGCGCAAACACCCCTCAGCAGCCTGCTCGGAGAAGCCCTCATTGTGTGCCGATCTCGCGTTGTCGGTCCGTGGCGCGCAGCCAGTTCCAGTGGCGTGCAATCCCGTCTTGCAGCTGTATCGAAGGTACGAAATCGAGGTCTTCGTTGGCACGTCGCGTGTCGGCCAGCGTGTGGCCTACGTCACCGTGCTGGACCCCTTCTCGCCGCACCTCGAGTCGACTCCCGGTCACGACCTCGATCACCTCGATGAGGCGATTGACCGTTACCGTGCTCCCCCCCCCAACATTATACACAGCACCCAGACGACCCCGTTCGGCGGCTCGTAACGTCGCATTGATCGTGTCGTCAACGTAGGTGAAGTCGCGCGTCTGCTCGCCGTCTCCGAACAGCGTGATCGGAGTGCCATTCCGGGCCGCGGTCAAAAAACGCTGTATGGCCATATCGGGCCGCTGCCTGGGGCCATACACGGTGAAGTAGCGCAAGCTGACGGTGGGGACGCCGTAGTTACGATGGTATAGGCGTACAAGGTGCTCTCCGGCAAGCTTGGTCACTCCATAGGGCGAATGCGGGCGCTCGCGTCCGGTCTCGACCATCGGCAGCACATCGGCATCGCCGTACACCGATGACGACGACGCGTACGCGAAGCGCTCGACCCCGACCCGGCGCGCCGCTTCGAGCAATCTCTGGGTGGCGTATACGTTGTGCGAGGCGTAGGCCTCGAAGCTCTCGCCCCATGAGGAGCGCACGCCTGGCAGCGCCGCCAGGTGATAGACGTGGTCCGCCTGAGCCACCAGAGGCTCGACATCGAGGGCCTCGATCAAGCCCTCCACGAAGGAAAACCTAGGCTCCCCGAGCAGACTCGCCAGGTTGGCGCGCTTGAGCGGCTCGGCATAGTTGTCTACGAAGCCATCGACGCCCACGACCTCGTGCCCGTCCGCCAGCAGTCGGTGCGCGAGCGTCGAAGCGATAAACCCGGCGGCGCCGGTAACCAAACAACGCATGGTCAGCCTGCGGCCGCCGCGGCATGTATGGCACGAGCCGCCTCCACCGGATCCGGCGCCTTGACAATCGCCGACCCGGCCACGAGCACCGCAGCCCCTGCGCTTACGCACTCTCCGGCGTTGGCCGTATCAATGCCGCCGTCGACCTCGATCTCGACGCCTCCGAGCCCTGCATCGTCGAGGTACCGGCGAACCGCGGCGATTTTCGCCAACGACGTCGGCAGGAAGCTCTGCCCTCCGTACCCGGGATTAACCGTCATCACGACCACGAAGTCTCCATCCTGGAGCACGTACTCGAGACCATTCGGCGGTGTCGTCGGATTCAGCGCGACACCGGCGCGGGCGCCACACTCGCGCACCTGGCTCACAGTGCGCTCCAGATGCGCCGTGGCCTCGGCATGAACGCTGATCCAGTCGGCCCCCGCGGCCCGGTAGCGCTCCACCCATGCGGCAGGGTTCGCCACCATGAGATGCACGTCGAGCGGCGTCGATGTACGTGGCCTTAAGCCCTCGACGACGGCAGGTCCCATCGAGATGTTGGGGACGAAGTGTCCGTCCATCACGTCCACGTGAAACAGGTCGCAATGCCCGTCGAGACGGCCCACTGCCGCTGCCATGTCGGTCTGATCGGCGGCAAGCAGCGACGCCGCGACGAGCGGTTGGCTCAACGGCTCACCCGCAGGGTGATCTGGCCGCCGGCCGCGATCTTGAAGCCCGGGAATGGCAGCTGGCTGACGATCGTGCCGGGCGCGACATTGGCCACCTCGCGACGATTGGGCTCTTCACTTACGCGGAAGCCCCGGACCTCCAGGTAGGGGCGGACTTCCCTCACTGGCAGCGATACCAGATTGGCCATCACGTAGTAGCGCGGCGGAGCGCCCAACGAGGCCAACAACCGCAGGGGCACGACCTCTCCGGGCAGCAACTCGGCCGGGTCGGGCTGCTGCCCGATTACCGTTCCTCGGGGTACGTTCGGACTTGGTGCCAGCGCCACATAGTCAACATCGAACCCCTGTTGTTGCAGAGCGATCTCGGCCCGCGATCGGGTCTCGCCGACCATCGACTGGAGGGTGAGCGCCCGCGGCCCGGTCGACAACATCAGCCGTATGTTGCGCACCCGCTTTACCGGCGTTCCCGGTCCCGGATCCTGGCATGCCACGTGGTTGGCCGGGATGTCAGCCGCTTCCATCAGGTCGTCGTCCCAGTCGGCATGCATACCCACGGCGGCAAGCCGCGCCGAAGCGTCCTCCGCCGAAAGGCCGACGACGTCCGGAACGCGGTCGGCCGGACCGCCGACAGCGATCCTCGTGGCGAGCCAGCCGCTGAGCACGAACAGAAACCCGCACACGGGCAACAGCAGCGCGAGTCGCAACACGGACGCGAATGGGAACGTCAGGGATGCCACGGAAGAGCAGGGTTTGCGGCGCAGGAGGCGCCCAGCGTGAAGGCTCCGCCAGCGTTTGCCGGCGAGATCGAGTATAGCATGGGTGCCCTGTTCAGCCCTTGGCCTGGCGCCGTAGCAGAGCGGCGAAGAAGCCGTCCAACTCGGGCTGTACCGGGTAGGTGCGAAAGCAGCCGTCGTCGCCGATCATGTCGGCCACCGAGTCGAACTCGAGGGTCTCCTGGCGGATGTCCCGCTGCGACCGCATTACTGCCTCGATCACCGCCTCGTTCTCCTCCGGCTCAGTCGAGCAGGTAACGTAGAGCAGGAGTCCTCCTGGCGCCAGCGCCGCCAGCCCGCGCCACAGCAACTGGCGTTGGCGACGCGCCAGACGGCCCAGCCGGCTCGCGTCAAGGCGCCACTTGATCTCCGGGTGCCGGCGCACTGTTCCGATCCCCGAGCACGGCGCGTCAACGAGGATC
The DNA here is from genome assembly GCA_963666055.2 of Acidobacteriota bacterium. Lineage (GTDB taxonomy): Bacteria > Acidobacteriota > UBA890 > UBA890 > WLXD01 > DASCOT01. The sequence goes on from CAXWPH010000006.1 coordinate 15,494, forward strand.
CGGTCGAACTGGCCGCGCACCGGGAGCGCCGATGTCAGGTCGGCGCAAACAATCCGCACCTCGGGCGTGGCGGCGTTTGCTGCCGCCGTTCTGGCGTCCCCAAGCTGAGTCGCGTCGATGTCGAGTGCCAGAACGCCCGCGGCTCCGGCCTCCGCCAGCTGAATGGACTTGCCGCCGCGACCGGCACAAACATCGACCGTCCAGCCGGCGCCGGGGGGAAGCAACTCTGTCACCAGTTGACCAGCCTCGCTCCGCGGCGTCATAAGACCGTTGTGGAGCGCGTCACACGCCGCAAGCGAACCGCCGCTGACGCGCACACAGTGATCGGCTGCGGGGCTTTTCTCGGCGACTACTCCCGCATCCCCTAGCATCGCCAGCGCCGCAGCCGTCGAGAGCACCCGCGGGTGCACCCGCAGGGCGCGCGGCGCCGGCTCGAGCGCCGCCTGCCACCACGCCTCCGTGGCCGCCTCACCGTAGCGAGCGAGCCAGCGTTGCGCGAGCCACGGCGGTACGTCGAGGCGCGCAGCCAACGAGCCGTCGCCCTCATCGAGCAGCGCGCCGGCGCGCAGCCACGTCCGCAAGACCCCGTTAACGAGGCCCGTTGCCCGCGGACGGCGCAACTTCACCGCCTCGACGCTGGCGAAGACTGCGGCGTGCGACGGCACCGACCCCAGGAAAGCACACTGATATGCTGCCAACCGCAAGGCGCAGCGAACCACCGGCTCGAGGCGTTCGAACGGCCGGCCACAGAATCTCGTGAGGGTCCGATCGAGGGTCGCCTGCCGCCGCAGCGATCCGTAAACGATCTCCGTCGCCAGGCGCCGATCCCGCGGCTCGAGCGATGACGCCCGTAGCTCTGCGTCCAGCAGACGATCGCTGCGACCGCCCCGCTCCACTCCCACCAGCACGCCCAGCGCCAGCGCACGGCTCGCAACGCCGGCGACGTCGCCGTCCATTACGGTCAACTCGGCGCGCCGCTGCTGAAGCGCTCGCCGGGCGCCATCACGAAACCCCGCAAGAACTCCGCCGCCGCCATCCGGCGGCTGCCAGCTCGTTGCAACTCGAGGATGCGGAGGCTCTGGGCATCGCCACACCCAACCATGAGGTCGTCTTCGTTGGCCGCAACCTCCCCAGCCTGTAGCGTGCTCTCTGGGCCCGGCTCGACGCGCCAGATCTGGAGGCGCGTACCGCCAAGGTCCCCGAACGCGATCGGCCAGGGCTGCATGGCACGGACGCACCGATCAATCTGTAACGGGCTCTGCGTCCAGTCGATCCGGCCATCGGACTTGCGCAGTAGTCGCGTCATGGTGGCCACAGATTCGTCCTGCGCCCGCGCCACGACGCGGCCGTCCGCCAGCTCGCGCAACGTCTTGGCGGCCAGCATCGCAGCCGTCGAGGCGAGCCGCTGTCCGACGGTCGCCGCCGTGTCGTCGCTGGACAGCGGCACCTCTTTTTGCAGCAGGATCGGACCCGTGTCGAGACCCTCGTTCATCAGCATGGTGGTCACACCGGTTACCGTGTCGCCGGCGAGAATCGCTGCCTGAATGGGGCTCGCCCCGCGATGGCGGGGCAGCAGTGAAGCGTGCACGTTGACGCAGCCGAGCGGCGGCGTCTCGAGGAGCTCGGCGGGAAGAATGAGACCGTAGGCGAACACCACGATGACATCGGGTCGATAGCCACGCATCGCGGCGACAACCTCGGTAGCACGCAGGGTCAAAGGCTGCTCGAGGGGCACGGCGTGCTCTACCGCCCAGGCCTTCACCGGCGACCCTAGCGGCTGCCGACCGCGCCCGGAACGGCGGTCCGGCTGGGTGGCTACGCCGACGACATCCTCGGCATCGGCCAGTGCCGCCAACGTTGGCACCGCCAGCTCAGGCGTACCCATGAAAAAGACCCGGAGGCCGGCGCCGGGCGCGCGCCGCGCTACCACTCTCCGGCACGAATCTTCTTCTGGATCTTGCGCCGGGCCAGGTCGCGCTTCAGCGGTGAGACGCGCCGGATGAACAGGACCCCGTCGAGGTGGTCGATCTCATGATGCAGACACCGCGCCAAAAGCTCCTCGGCCTCGATGCTGAATCGTTGGCCGTCGAGATTCTGCGCTTCGACGACGATGCGCTCCGGACGCGGCACAATGAGCGTCAGGTCGGGAAATGACAAGCACCCCTCATCCTCCCTCGCGCTGCCGCTCTCGGCCACCACGACAGGGTTCACCAACACGAGCAGCTCGGCGGCTTCGGTGCCCGCCGACAGATCGACCACCGTGATCCGCGCGGTGCGACCGACCTGCGGCGCCGCCAGGCCGATTCCAGGGGCGGCGTGCAGAGTCTCGATCATGTCCTCGGCAAGATCTCGCAGCTCGTCGTCGAAACACTCGACCGCCTGCGTGGGCTCTTCGAGGCGTGGGTCGGGATACTTGAGGATGGGAAGAAGGGCCATTACTCGCGACCGGGTCGGGGCGGCAGGAAACGTCAGGATACCATCGCCCCATGCGATTGAAGCTCACGCTCGCCTACGTGGGAACCTCCTACGCCGGGTGGCAACGACAACCCGCCGCGCCAACCGTCCAGGCCGCCATCGAGGAGGCCGCCGTCCCGGTGGCTGGCACCGATGTCGCGGTTACCGGGGCGAGCCGGACCGACGCCGGAGTTCACGCCCGCGGGCAGGTCGCCCACCTCGATAGCGAGATCGAGCGCCCCCCCGAGGAAATCTTCGCAGCCCTGAACGCACGGCTACGGAACGACATCCGGGTGTTGGATTGCCGGCCCGCGGGCACCCGGTTCCACGCCCGCCACTCGGCCATCGGAAAGCTCTACGCGTATACGATCGATAATCGGCCGGTAGCCTCGCCCTTCCGTGCTCCGTTCGCCTGGCACGTCTCCGCCAAGCTGGACGTCGCGGCGATGCAAGAAGCGGCAAAGCACCTGCTCGGGCCGCTCGACCAACGCGCGTTCGCTACCCAGCCGGTAACCGGCGGCCGCCCCGACCGACCGCTCGAGGCAATCGCGGTCGACGGCGATGGCGTGATCGAGGTTCGCATTGCGGGGCGCAGCTTTCTGCGCCATGCGGTGCGCGGCATGGTCGGCACGCTGGTCGACGTAGGGCTAGGACGGCGCGACCCCGCCAACCTCGCGGAACTCGCCAAGTCCGGCGATCGGGCCTCCGCAGGTACCACCGCGCCGGCCCATGGTCTGTGCCTGACTGCGGTGCGCTACGCAGCCGACGCGTAACGCGACTCGGGGGCGAAGGCGGTACACTCAGCCCTTCCACCAGCCGCGAGCCGCCATTATCGATGTACGTCTTGGTTACGGGAGGGGCCGGCTACGTCGGCTGCAACATCGTTCGTTCGCTGATCGATGCCGGGCATCGAGTGTGCGTCGTCGACGATCTGTCGTCAGGTCACCGTGCCGCCCTGCCGCTCGAAGTCGAGCTCATCGTCGGGAGTTGCGGCGATCGAGCGGCTCTCGATGCCGTGCCTCAGCGACCCGACGGGGTCATGCACATGGCGGCCAAGTGCTCCGTGGCGGAGTCGATGCAGCAGCCGCGCGACTACTACGACGTTAACGTCGGCCAGAGCATCGCGCTGTTGGATTGGATGGTCGACCGCGATGTTGGCTGGATCATTCACTCGTCGACGGCTGCTGTGTATGGCATACCGGAGCGCATGCCGATCGACGAATCGGCTCCGGCGCAGCCGATCAATGCATACGGCGCCACCAAGCTTGCAGTAGATGGCGCCATCCGCCATTACGCCAGTGCCTATGGCTTGTGCGGCATATCGCTGCGTTACTTCAATGCCGCTGGCGCGCGCCCGGACGGGTCGCTCGGCGAGGACAAGAAGCCGGCAAGCAACCTGGTACCGAACGTGCTGGCGGTGGCGCTGGGCAGAGCCGACGCGCTCGACGTGTACGGCAACGACTACGACAGCGTCGACGGCACGGCTGTACGCGACTACGTGCATGTCATGGATCTGGCGGCGGCTCACCTCGACGCGATGAAGGGCATCGCGTCGATCAACGGCAGCGCCGTATACAACCTCGGCACCGAGACCGGATCGACCGTCATGCAGGTGGTCGAGGTCGCCCGCGGGGTGACCGATCACCCGATTCCGGTGCGCCCGGCGACCAACCGACCCGGCGATCCACCGGCGCTGGTCGCCTCCGCGGCGCGCGCTCGCGACGAGCTCGGCTGGGTACCAAAGCACTCTGACCTGAAAACGATTCTGCGGGATGCCTGGGCATGGCATCAGTCGCACCCGGCCGGCTATGGGTCGGCCGCCGACCAACAGACGCAGCGGTCCGAGTGAGGCGCATCGCAACTGCGGCCGTGATCATCGCACTGCTGCTGGCGGTACTGTGGCTGCCGTGGCAGGCGTTCGCACTCCTGATGGCGCTCGTGCTGCTGCTGGCGTGGAGCGAGTACGCCCGTCTGGTCCGCCCCTTGGGAGTCGTGCCCGCGTCGGTGCCGGGCGCCTTGGTGGCTCTCGGCTGTGCGTTGTCCTTCGCATCGTCCAGCCCGGGTGCACCGCTGCTGTGGCTCCTCCTGGGCGTGCTGGTGGCAACGGCGGCCAGCCTGCGCGAGGGGTACTCAGACCCAACAAGATTTGTCGGCGCGCTAGCCGCAACGCTTTGCGGCATCGTCTGGTTGGGGTTGATCCCCGGCGCCCACATAGGCCTGCGCCGTTTGCCAGACGGCGAAACATGGCTGCTGTTCGTCTATGCCGCCGTGGCGGTAGGCGATTCCGCGGCGCTGTATGGTGGGACCGCGTTCGGCCGGCGCAAGCTCGCTCCTTTCCTGTCGCCCAACAAGACCGTCGAGGGCACGGTGGCGGGCATCGTAGGCAGCGCCGCGGCCAGCTACGCGGTCGGCATGTGGCTGCCGGGCGTCAGCGATCTCCAGGCCGTCGGGCTGGGGGTGCTACTGGGGGCCGCCGGCCAAGTTGGCGACCTGATGGAGTCGGCGTTGAAGCGCGCTGCAGGCGTCAAGGACTCCTCGGCGCTGCTACCTGGGCACGGCGGCGTACTCGATCGCGTCGACTCCCACCTTCCTGCTGGCGCCGTTCTGTACCTCGTCCTGAGCGCTGGATGGGTCGCCTGACCCGCTCGTCAACGGCACCCTGCGCTGATCGGATCACGCCTGCTACTGTAGAGTTTCTTCAGTCATCCTTCCGCTCCGCTTCCTCCACCTAAGGTCTAATGCTCGACGTGGTCGTCAACGCTCTGGCCCTTCTGTTCGTGCTCGGCGTGCTCATATTCGTGCACGAGCTCGGCCACTTCCTGGTGGCCAAGTACTTTGGCGTCGGCGTGGAGGTTTTCTCGCTCGGCTTCGGCAAGCGCGTGGCCGGGTTTCGACGTGGCAATACCGACTACCGATTGAGCCTGTTGCCGCTGGGCGGCTACGTGAAGATGGTCGGGGAGAACCCCGACGAGGAGCTCACTGGCGTCCCAAACGAGTACCTCGGCAAGCCGAAATGGCAACGCTTGCTGATACTTCTAGCAGGGCCGGCTATGAACGTCGTCCTGGCCTTCGTCTTGACCGTGGGGGTGTATCAGCTCGGCATTCTCGTTCCGGCAGACGCCAACGACCCGGTCGTGATCGGCCTGGTGCAAGCTGACTCCCCGGCCGACGCTGCGGGGCTCCGGCCCGGGGATCGCGTTGTCAGCGTCGACGGCGAGACGATGCCGAACTGGGAGCAGTTCCGCGTCCGCATCCTTATCTCCGCTGACGAGCCCATGACCCTCGGAGTAATCCGCGACGGGGTGGAGATCCCGGTGCCGATCACCCCGATGGCGTCGGGCGAACAGGGTACCGGGCTAATCGGCGTCACCGCTCCGGCACCACCGGAAGTGGGCGCCGTCACCGAGGGCGGGGTGGCCGCAGCAGCCGGCTTGCAAGCCGGCGACCTGATCGTCGCGATCGACGGCAATGCCATCTCTCACTGGAACCGCCTTGTCGAAGTGCTGAGTGGGGGGGGCGATCAGCAGCTGACCCTGTCCGTGGATCGCGCTGGCAGCCGCTTCGAGACCACCCTCACCCCGCGCCTCGGCGACAACGAGGTGCTCGACGTCGGCTTCGTACCCAACCCGGCGAACTTCTTCGAGGTGCGCAGCTACCCGCTCGGCCAAGCACTGGTCGAGGCCGGACTCAAGCTGCGTCGAGATTCGCTGTTGCTCGGCGAGATCCTCAAGCGCCTGTTTACCGGCCGCATGTCAGTGCGGACCCTGTCCGGGCCCATCGAGATCGCCCGGTTCTCGGGCGACGCCACGCGTACCGGCGACCCTTCAGTGGTGATGTCGTTCATGGCCTTCATCAGCTTGCAACTCGGCATCCTGAACCTGTTGCCGATCCCGGTGCTCGACGGCGGTCAGATCGCGCTGATCCTGTTCGAGGGTGCGATCCGACGCGACCTGTCGCTGCGGGCGAAGGAGCGGATCATGCAGGTCGGGTTGGTGATTCTGGTGTTGCTGATGGCGCTCGTGTTGACGCTGGACCTCAGCAAGGCGATCCCCGACTCGTGGTTCGCTTGGCTGCCGTTCTGACCGCGTCGCAGGCCGACACCGACACCTTCGATTCGAAACACCTGCAGCCGTCGCACGTATGCTTAAGTGATGGGCCTGCTGAGCAGGCGCTTGAACTGGAGTGAGTCGCAATGAAGATCACGGTGGAACACCGGCCCTCCTATGCGCTCGGGATCGTCGAGCTGGCCGCCGGCGAGTCGGTGAAGGCGGAGTCAGGGGCGATGGTCTCCATGAGCGGCAACATGAAAGTCGAGAGCGGAGTCCAGGGCGGCCTACTGAAGGGCGCCATGCGCAAGGTGCTCGGCGGCGAGTCGTTCTTCGTCAACACCTTCACCCCCGAAGGGGCGGCGGGGCACGTGACGTTCGCTCCGAGCCTGCCGGGAGACATCGTCGACCATCTCGTTGAAGGCGACCTGTACGTGCAATCGGGTTCCTATCTCGCCGGCGACCCGGCTGTAGAAACCGACATCAAGTGGGGTGGAGCGCGCGCTTTCTTCGCTTCTGAAGGGCTGTTCTTGCTGCATCTGAAAGGCAACGGCCACGTGCTCCTGAGCTCTTTCGGCGCCATCCACAAGGTGCCCGTCGACAGCTCCCAGAGCCTGGTGATCGATACCGGTCACATCGTTGCCTTCGACTCAGCGTTGCAATGGAACGTGCGCAAAGTGGCGGGGATCTTCACCTCGCTGATCTCCGGTGAGGGGCTCGTGGCGGAGTTCTCCGGCAACGGCAACGTCTACCTGCAGACGCGCTCGAACCAGGCGTTCCTGGACTGGTTGGTGCCGCGGCTGCCAACCGCGCATGCCTCGAGCGGTGGACGCGGCGGTATTGGCGGCATCATCGGAAACGTGCTCGGCGGGCGCTAGCAAGCCGGGGGCGCTCCCCCGGCTTCACCCAGCCTGCAGGAACTGGCGAACACCTTCCATGAACATCTGTACCGCCAGCGCGGTGAGGACCATCCCCATCAGCCGCTCGACAGCGAGAAGACCTCGGCGACCCAGGACGCGGCCCAGAGGCTGGGCCACGAACAGCACCGCACCGGTGATCGCCCAGGCGATGATCACTGCCGCCAGCCACTCAGGCCGGCGAGCGGGCTCGCGGTTCATGATCAACAGGACAGTGGCGAGCGCCGAGGGCCCGGCAACGAAGGGGATCGCCAGGGGAACGATGAACGGCTCCCCGTCGATGTCCTCACCGCGGCCGGTGGCGGTGGGAAACGTCATGCGGATGGCGATCATGAAGAGGATGATCCCGCCCGCGATGGTAAGCGAGGGCTCAGCAATTCCAAGCAGACGCAGCAGCCGCGCGCCGAGAAACAGGAACGCCATCAGCGCCGTCAAGGCGAACAACAGCTCTCGCGCCATGACCAGCCGGCGACGACTCACATCGACGTCGGACAGCGCCGCAAGGAAGAACGGGATGTTGCCAATAGGATCGAGTACCAGCAGCAGCATCAGCGTCGCGGAGAGAACGGTCATCGCCCTTTTCCAACTCGAGGGTTGTCGCCGGTGAGTGGAGCCCGACCTCGACCGGACGTACGGCTAGCAGGCCGACGCTAGAGCAGCTCGCGACCCGAGAAGTGGAACGCGAGCTCCTGAGCTGCTGTTTTCGGGCCGTCGGAGCCATGTACCGAGTTGCGCTCGATGCTCTCGGCGTACAGAGCGCGGATGGTTCCGGGCTCGGCATCCTCAGGGTTGGTGGCCCCCATGACCCGGCGCAGATGAGCAATGGCGTTCTCACGCTCCAACGCCACCGCGAAGATCGGCCCGGAAGTCATGAAGTCGCACAGGCTTTCGAAGAACGGGCGACTGCGATGTACAGCGTAGAACGCCTCTGCCTCGGCGCGCGACAGCTGCGTTTTCTTGCATGCCACGACACGGAAGCCGTCTTGCTCGTAGTGCGCCAGGATCGTGCCCGCCAGATTTCGCGCCGTGGCGTCGGGCTTGATCATCGCCAGGGTCCGCTCTACAGCCATCCTCAGCTACTCCTCCAGCTTCGCAACGAGCTCGCGCACATGCGCCACCGAACGGTCGAATTCAGCCTGCTCGGATTCGGTGAGCTCGATCTCCAAGACGCGTTCCATTCCGCCGATGCCAAGCACCGCCGGGACTCCGACAAACAGGCCGTTCACGCCATACTCGCCCTCGAGACACGCCGCCACCGGCAGGATCTTCTTCTTGTCCAGAAGGATCGCCTCGATCATCTCGGCGATCGACTCACCAGGAGCGTAGTAGGCCGAGCCCGTACCCAGCAGCTTGATGATCTCAGCACCGCCATTACGGGTGCGATCGACGATCCGCTGCACCTGCTCGCTGCTCATGAGCTCGGTGATCGGCACCCCGGCCACGGTCGAGTAGCGCGGCAAGGGCACCATGGTATCGCCGTGCCCGCCGAGCACGAAGGCATGCGTGTTCTCGACCGAAACGCCCAGCTCCATGGCGATGAAGGCACGGCAGCGCGCCGAGTCGAGGACCCCCGCCATCCCCATGATGCGCTGGCGCGGAAACCCCGACTCTTCTGGGCCACGTACACCATGGCGTCGAGCGGATTGGTGACCAGGATCAGGATCGAATCAGGCGAGTACTTGACAACTTCGTCGACCACCCCACCAACGATCTTGACGTTCTTGAACAACAGGTCGTCACGGCTCATACCCGGCTTGCGAGCCAGGCCGGCGGTGATCACCACGATGTCGGAGTCCTGGGTGTCGATGTAGTTGTTGGTCCCGGTGATCTTGCAGTCACTGCCCACGATCGGCGTGGCTTCCATCATGTCGAGCGCCTTGCCCTGTGGCATGCCCTCGACGATATCGACGAGGATCACATCGGCAAGGCGTCGATTGACGAGGCTGTAGGCACACGTCGCGCCGACATTTCCGGCGCCGACGATGCTGACCTTTTTCAGGGCCATGTCTCAGTTCTCCATATTGTCGACGAGCGCCCGACCGAACTCGGAGCAGCTCAGGAGCGTCGCGCCATCCATCTGGCGCTCGAGGTCGTACGTGACGGTCTTGGCTTGCAAGATCTTTTCGAGCGCCCGCTCGATCAGGCGCGCGGCCTCGGCCCAGCCAAGGTGATCGAGCATCATGACGCCACTGAGGATCAACGACGACGGGTTCACCTTGTCCTGGCCGGTGTACTTCGGCGCGGTGCCGTGCGTGGGCTCGAAGAGCGCCACGTCGTCGCTCATGTTGGCGCCAGGCGCCATGCCCAGGCCGCCGACTTGCGCCGCGGCGGCGTCGGAAATGTAATCGCCGTTCAGGTTAGGCGTAGCGATGACGTCGTATTCGCTGGGCCGCAGCAGAATCTGCTGGAACATGGCGTCGGCAATGCGGTCTTTTATCACCACCTTGCCGTCCGGTATCTGACCGCCATGGTCATCCCAGAGCTCGGTCTCGGTGAGCGTGACGTTGCCGAATTCCTCGCCGGCGAGCTCGTAGCCCCAGGCGCAAAAAGCGCCCTCGGTGAACTTCATGATGTTGCCCTTGTGCATCAGAGTGACGCTGGCACGACCGCTGTCGAGAGCATAGCGAATCGCCTTGCGAACGAGCCTCTTGGAGCCGTCTGCCGACATCGGCTTGATGCCAATTCCGCTCCCTGCGCGTATCTGGGCATCAAGCTCGGTACGCATGAACTCGATCGCTCGGTTCGCCTTCTCGCTCCCCGCCTCCCACTCGATACCCGCATAGACGTCCTCGGTATTCTCGCGAACGATCACCACGTTGAGCTTCTCCGGCTCGCGCACCGGCGAAGGCGTGCCGCGGTAGTACTTCACCGGCCGTATGCAGGCATACAGGTCGAGCCGTTGACGTAGTGCCACGTTCAGGCTACGCATGCCGCCCCCCACCGGCGTGGTCATCGGTCCCTTGATCGCTACTCGGTAGCGACTTATGGCGTCGAGCGTGCTCTGAGGCAGCCACTCACCCACCTCGGCTCGCGCTTTCCCGCCCGCAAAAAGCTCCATCCAGGCGATAGCGCGCGCGCCACCGTACGCGTTGGCGACGGCACTGTCGAACACATGGCGCGCAGCCACCCAAATATCGGGTCCGATCCCGTCGCCTTCCAGCCAGCAGACGATCGGTTGATCGAGGACCACCAGTCGGCCTTGACCGTCGAGCTCGATGCGGACGCCCTCGGCAGGCGGCGTGTAGCTGTCGGCGGGCATCTCGGCCTCTATAGTCGGCTTTCGCGTGTGCTCGGTGCGCGTGGGCCGGTCGGCGCGGCGGTCCGAGGGCGCGCGAGCTGGCGCGTAGGACGACAGGAAGGTGGCGCGATCCGGTCGGGACGGTACCCGACGCGGTTCCGGGCACCGATGGAAAAGTCAAGCTACCACGGGGGCACCAGGGGGTTCAAACACCACCGGGTCACGCCCCGGATCAGCGATCATCGCGACGGTAGGGATGGCGAGCAGCAGCTCAGAACGAGATCAGGCGGGCCCAGTGAATGTCCGAGATGGCCAGGAGCTCGCCGAGTCCTTCGGCGTCCAGCAGCTGATCTATCGCCAGCACGACGATAGCCGTGCCACGGGGCTCATCGCGGCCCAGGCTCATGTCGCCGATGTTGATGCCACGCTCCGCGAGGAAAGTTCCCAACTGCCCGACAACCCCGGGGCGGTCTTCGTTCTCGAGCACCAAGAGATGACCTTCGAGCGTGGTCTCGACGGGTATCCGGCCAAGTTCCACGAGCCGACCGCGAGCTCCGTCGAAGACGGTGCCCGCCACCGAGTGCTTCCCTGATTCAGTTGTCGCCGTCACTCGAATCAGGCTCTGGTAGCCGCGCTCCGACGTGCTCTTGGACTCGTCCACCCCCAGACCTCTTTGGCGCGCAATCGCAGCGGCGTTGACGACATTGATCTGGTCGCCGAGGAACGGTCGTAGGTAGCCGGCGAGAATGTGCGCGCTGAGTGGGCGGAGCGTGTATCCGGTTATCTCGCCGTGATACTCGATCTGCAATCGTTCGATGTTATCGAAGCACTGTGACACCAGAGCGCCGAGCCGTTCCCCGAGCTCAAGATACGGTTCCATAGCGCGCTGCTCGTCCGCCGGTACCGCCTGGACGTTGACCGCGTGGCGAATCACCCCGTCGGCAAGATAGTCGGCAACCTGTCGGGCTATACCCGACCCGACGCGCTGGCGCGCCTCGTGGGTTGCCCCGCCGAGATGCGGCGTACCGACGAAGCTCGGGTGCGCCAGCAGCGCCGCGTTGTCTGTAGGCTCGGTCTCGAACACGTCGCAGGCGGCGCCGGCCAGTTGGCCGGATTCGAGCCCCGCCAGCAGTGCTGCCTCCTCGACCAGGCCGCCGCGGGCACAGTTGACCAACCGGGCTCCCGTTTTCATCGATGCGATCGCCTCGTCATCGATCAGGTGCGTCGTATCGTCGGTCTTCGGGACGTGCAGGGTGAGAAAGTCGGCCTGCGGTAGCAGCTCGGCGGTGGACACCAACTCGATGCCGAGGTCATGCGCCACTGACGGTGACAGGAACGGGTCGGAGCCCACGACACGCATCTCCATGCCGCGCGCCCGACGCGCCACCTCCCGGCCAATGCGACCCAGGCCGATGATCCCGAGTGTCTTGTCCTTGAGCTCCACACCGAGATAGGCGGCCCGATCCCACACGCCCTGCTTCAGCGCCGCCGACGATTGCGGGATATTCCGCGCCAGCGACATCAGCATCGCCATCGTGTGTTCCGCCGCGGTGACGGTGTTTCCCCACGGCAGGTTCATCACCAGCACCCCTCGGCGCGTTGCAGCTTCCACGTCGATGTTGTCGACGCCAACGCCGGCACGGCCGACGACCTTCAGCAGCGGTGCTGCTGCCAGCGCCTCGGCGTCCACCTGGTGCGGCGAATGTACGATTACGCCGACGAAGGGTGCGATGATATCGGCCAGCGAGCCGGCCTCGCGAGCCGGAAGATGCTCGACGACGAGACCGGCGGACTCGAGAGCATCGCGTCCGTCCTCTGTCAGACGCCCGCAAACCAATACACGTCGCGGCGCTTCAGCCACGGGCATCGAGCACGGCAGTCGCCGCCGCCACCGACGCCCCCATGCGAACCTGGTGACCGACTGACGCCAGGACGCGCTCCAGGGTGGCGAGCGTGCCCAACAAGTCGACGTCGTCGATGTAGCCGAGATGGCCGATGCGGAAGATATCGGGCTTGAGATCTCCCTGTCCGCCGGCGATGAAAAGATCATGGCGCTGCCGCATTGCGGCGACGATGTCGGGCGCCATCCCAGACTGCGGAGCTCGGATCGCGGTCACCGCTGGACTCGGCGACTCGGGTGAGAGAAGGCTTAGATCGAGCGCCCCCGCCGCCGCCCGCGTCGCCGCCGCGAGGGCCTGTGCGTTGTCTTCGAGGGCATCGATCCCGCCCGCATCGGCGATCGCACCCAGGGCCGCCTGTAGCTGCAGAATGAGCCCGGTGGCGGGCGTGAACGGCGTCTGGTCGTTGCCCGCCGAGCGCGCGTACTTGCGAAGGTCGAAATAGTAGCGTGGCTTGGCGCGCTCGCCGTTAATGCGCTCCCAGCCACGTGGCGAGCAGGCCACGAAACCGAGCCCGGGTGGAATCATGAAGGCCTTCTGCGACCCGCCGCAAACAGCATCCAGCTCCCACGCATCGGTTTCAATCGGGAACGCCCCCACGGCGGTAATCGCATCCACGACGATGGCCGCATCGGGCTCCACACGCCGTGTCGCCGCGGCGATCTCGGCGACATCGACGGCCGCACCGGTAGACGTCTCGCTCGCTGTCATCACCAGCCCCCTCACCGGTCGAAACGCCGCCACCGCCTCGGCAGCGTCGGCGGCAGTCAAGGTCCCGCCGACCTCGGCATGCACGGTCTTGACCCGCATCCCGTACGTTTCCGCAACCTCCGCCCAGCGCTGCCCGAACTTTCCGCCGGCCAGCACCACCACCCGATCACCGGCTGAAAACAGGTTGACCAGCGCCGCCTCCACCGCGCCAGTACCCGACGAAGCCAACACGGCAACCGGCCCGTCAGTGCGGAATGCAGAGCGCAATCCCTCCTGCACCGCAGCAAAGCGGAGCTTGAACGCGGCGGCTCGATGATGCAACAGCGGGCCGATCGCAGCGGCACGCGCCGACGGATGAACCGGTGCCGGGCCAGGCGTCATCAGCCGCGATTTGCGTATCATGGGGGCAGTGTAACTCAGAAGCGATGGGCGTCTTGCGCCTACCAAATAGTGGCTCCGAGGAGTGTTCTCAGCTCCCGAAACGGATCACCACCCGATGCCTGAGGATCGCTGTAGCGACATTACGCGCGCCGTGGTCGCGGTCGTTGCGGGCGGCCAAAGCGCGCGCATGGGGGCAGACAAATCGGCTCTATCGCTCGGCAATCGCCCTCTTGGCAGGTGGCCGGCCAAGGCGCTGTCGGCGGTGTGCGAAACGCGGGTACAACTCGGCGGCGACCCGATACCCGGGCTCGGCTGGCCGGTGCTCGCCGATCTGCGCCCTGGATGCGGACCTGCCGGAGCTATCGAGACCGGCCTGGCGGCATTCGCCGGTGCGGCGCTCGTGGTGTGCGCCGCAGACCTGCCGTTCGTACCAGCGGCGCTCCTTGCCGACCTGCTGCGGCGCCTGGCCGGCGGGCGCATTGCCGCGGCACCCCGGCACGGACAGCGCTGGCACCCGCTGTGTGCGGCCTACTCCCCCGCGTTCCTGCCACCACTTCGTGACTGGCTCGACACCGGGCGCCGCGATCTCCAGCGCCTTCTCGACAGCGTCGACGCGGTCGGGATCGGCGACTCCGAGCTGAGCGTGTTCGGCGATCCGCGCGACATGCTGTGCAACGTCAACACGCCCGAAGATCTCGAGGCGGCACGAGCGCGTGTCTCAGGCGCCGAACTTCCGTAGTCGCCCGGCGTGCGCCAGCACGAGCGGAAGTATGTCGATGGACCGCACTTGCCCAAGGCTGCCTTGCGCGCAGGCTCGCTCGCCGAACGTGCACTCGGTGCTGCGGGCACGACCACTGTGGATCAGCAATGGCACTGGATGCCACGAATGCGATTGCATCCGCGCCGGCGTCGAGTGATCTCCGGTGACCATGACCACGTCGAAGGCCGAGCGCAGCCGCGCCAGCAACGCGTCGGCTTTTTCGATCTCCGCGACCTTGCCCTCGTAATCGCCGTCCTCTCCCCGGCTGTCGGGAGACTTGTAGTGCAGGAACACGAAGTCACGATCGGCGATCGAGCTCACTGTGGCCGCCAGAGCATCGGGGGAATCGGGCGCCCGATGCACGCTCATGCCGGCAAGCCGGGCGACTCCCAGATACATCGGGTAACTCGCCACGGCAGCCGCCCGCAACCCGTAGAGATCGGCAAAGCTCGGTAGCGGTCGAAATCTGTCGAAGCCGCGCAGCAGCACCCCGTTGGCCACTTCCTGGTCGGCCAACGCACGGTGCGCAGCGGCGATGAAGCGGGCGGCCAGATCGGCGGTCGGCCCGGCGGCATCGGCCAAGGCGCGCGGCTCCAACGGGGGCACGCCCGTACGTTGTGGATCGGTGTCCGCGATGCGCCCGTCCAGATCATCGCCGCGCAGAATCACACAGGCGCGATACTGCTTCACATGCCGCACGCTGCACTCGATGCCCTCTCCTAGGTCGATGGCGTCGAGACGCTCGGCCAACGGCATGGCCAGGGCATCGTCGATGCGGCCAGCGCGACGATCCACCACGTTGCCGGCGCCATCGAGCGTGCAGAAGTTGATCCGCGCCGCGACATCGCCGGAACGCAGATCGAAATCTACGCCGAGCGCGGCCAGCACACCGCGGCCTACCTGGTTTTCGACCGGGTCGTATCCGAACAAGGCGATGTGCGCCGGGCCGCTGCCGGGGGTGACCCCCGGTAGCACGGGCACGGTGAGCCCACACTCGCCCCCCGATGCCAGCTCGTCGAGCATCGGAGTGTGCGCCTTCTCGAGCTCGGTGAGCCCGGTCTCCGGGTCGGGTAAGCCACCCAGGCCATCGAGCACCATGAAGAGGATGCGTTGGTCCGAGGGCGTGGCGAGCGAGCGATAGAAGGCCAGGCGGTCCATGAACGAAGGCGGCGAGCCGCGGCTCTCGGGTCGCTGGACTACGAGAACGGTGCGGTCGGAACGGGAACCCGGCGAGCATACCATCGGGGGGCGAAGCGCAAGTACAGTATGGTCAGCAGGATTCCGGCGCCGGCGCCGAGCGTGCCGCGCAACGTGCCGCTGATCTTCGAGCGACCTTTGCGAACCCGGTAGCGCACCGCAACCTCACAGACTCGGAGCCGGTGCTGAAGCGCTTTCACCTGCATCTCGGCGTTCCAACCATACGCCGGGTCGCGCATTTGTAGTTGCTGCAGCGCCTCCCAGCGGATCGCCCGAAACGGCCCCATGTCCTCGTACTTGTGGCCGAACAATAGTCGAATCAGCGTCGTCGACAGACCATTCCCCCAGCGCACGTGTGGGCCCAGCGCGCCGGGCTCAGCCAGACGCACGCGGCTTCCACATACGAGGTCAGCCTCGCCAGCCAGTATGGGCCGCAACAAGGCGTCGAGATCTTGCGGATAATCGCTGTGGTCGGCATCCAGAATCACGGCGATGTCCGGAGGGTCGGCGGCCAGATGGCGTAGACCTGCCTGGCACGCGATGCCGTAGCCAGGCCGCTCCTCGAGCACGACCTCGGCGCCGAGCCGGCGCGCCACTTCGCCGGTACCGTCGACGCTGCCGTTGTCGACGACCACGACGTGCCTCGAGTGCTCTGACGGAATCGCGGCAAGTACATGGGGCAGCGCCTGAGCCTCGTCGCGGGCCGGCATGACGATCGCAATGGAAGGGCTCCTGCTCATGCACAGCAGTCTAGCGTGGCCGTGGTAATCTGCGGCCCGCATCGGGGCGCCCGGCAGTTCGCCGCACCGCGCCCAATTTCCTCCAAGCCGCCGCGCCGGCAACGTCTGGCCGCGCCGTTACACAAGCGACAAGCGCTTTCCAAATGCTCTTCGCCGCCGTCTCGGTGATGCTCGTCTATACCGCGGTGGGTATGGTGATCGCCGCCCTGGTCGCGAGACCGCCGACGGGCCCAGGATTCTGGCGCTTGACGATTCTGCTCGTCCTTACGGGTTTCGGGCTCGGCATGGGATTGCGGCTGAGCAGCTTGAGCGCAGCGCTCCCCCACCCCGGCCGCGAGTCGCTGCTGGCGCTGGGCATCGCGTCGGCGATGCTGATCTGGTTTGGCGCACGCAAGTCGGTCACCGCAGACAAGCGCCACGGCTGGCTGCTCGGCCTCGCTACGATCGCGGCGGTTGCTTCGATCGCGCTGGATCCAGCGATTCGACCAGCAACCGGCGCGGGCACCTTCGAGTCTGTCGTCTATGTAGCGGGTCTGGTCAGCATCGCCATCGTGCTGGGGTCGGTGCTGCTGGCGATGATCCTGGCCCACTGGTACCTCATCGAGCCGCGCATGCCGATCGCGCCGCTCAACCGCGTGTTGGGGATGTTTCTCGCCACCGAGGGCGTCAAGCTGATCCTGTTATTCGCCGTGGTGGCGATCCATCTGCCGGGTTGGACCAACACCGGCGGCGGGCTGCTGCGAGCCTTCGTGGTAGGGGACGCTCTCTTCGTGGCCGTACGCGCCACACTCGGCGTGCTGGCGCCCATCGTGTTGGGGTGGATGACCTGGAAGACCGTCCAGATTCGCTCCATCCAGTCGGCGACGGGCATCCTGTATGCTGCGATCGTGTTCGTGCTGTTCGGTGAGGTGATCTCGCTTTTTCTCTCGCTCTCGACGGGACATCCGTACTGATGGGCCACTCGCTTGAATGGCGCTGCCCTGAGTGTCAGCGCCCCGACCAACAGGATCTCGACGGCGAGCGCCGCCTGGCGTGCTCGAGTTGCGGCCACACGATGGCGTATGTCGAGGGCACGCTGGACGACTCCGGCGTCGTCGTCGACCCCGCCGTCGCTTGCATCGCTTGCGGTTATGACCGGCTCTTCGCGCAAAAGGACTTCAACCGCAAGATCGGATTGCTGTTGGTGGTGATTGGCGCGGTGCTGTCTCCCTGGACCTACGGCTTGAGCCTGGTCGTGTTCATGGGGCTCGACTATGGCCTGTACCAGTTCGTACCGGAGATCACTGTTTGCTACGGATGCGGGGCGATTCACCGCGGATTCGAACACAACCCGCTGCACCGCGCCCACGATCCGCTGCTGGCGGATCGATACCGTCGTGAGGCACCCATCAACGCTCTCACCGAGGAGGCCCAGCAGAGCGACACCTAATCGCTCCGGAAGCCCTAATTAGCAGTCTCTCCGCGTCGATAACGATGATTTGACAGCCCTCGGCATCGAGGGTAGGTTGTACCCGCTCCGCGGCCCGGTGGGGGCTGTGCGGCCGCACGATCTGGCAAGGTCTCGATACGCGAACCCATGACCGACCCTAACGTTCCGGAGTCTCCCGAGGCCTCTGACGGCGTGGACGAGCCGAGTCCGTTCCGAGTCGCCATCGGGTTCTTCATCCTGCCGCTGCTGCTGGTAATGACGGGGATCGCCCTGTTCTTGATGTTCGGCGTCCTGGCCCACGACGGCGCCGACCCGGCGGACTACTTGCCGGCACTCAGCGGCAACGGCATCAACGAACCCTGGCAGGCGGCCTTCCATCTGTCGCAGCAGCTGCAGTACAACGAGCAGCTCAAAGACGACGTCCAGTTCACCGCACAGGTCATCAACGCGCTGCAGCGCGCCGAGGCTGGCGACCCGCGTGTGCGTAGGTTCCTCAGCATCGCTCTCGGGCGACTGGAGCATCCGTCGGCCGTACCCGTACTCGTGGCGACGACCCGCGACTCGGACTCCGAGGCGCGCGTCAACGCCGCTTGGGCCCTGGGCGTGATCGGCGATCCGAGCGCCGCCACCGCTATCGCCGAACAGCTGCACGACAGCGTCCCCGCGGTGCGGACAATGGCTGCTTACGTGCTCGGAGTTCTGGGAAACCCCGGCGTCGAGCGCTCGCTACGTGTCGCGTTGAACGATACTGTGCCAGCGGTACGCTGGAACGCTGCGGTTGCGCTCGCCATGTTGGGGCACGACGGGGGCAAGGAAATGCTTCGACGCATGATCGACCGCGAGCACCTCTCCTCGGTACCCGGCATCGACCCACAGGATCACAGCCCCACCATGCTGGCGGCGCTCCGGGCGCTGGAACACCTGGGCGCTGGCGGCTTGCAAGACGAATTGAAGGATCTACGCGACACCGACCCCGATCTTCACGTACGCGAGGCGGCTCGCCGGGTTCTCTCGGCGCCGCAGGGGTCGGTCGGTCGCGATGCATCGACGCTCCTGGCTCAGGAGCAATAGGGGGGAGCCAGAGAGATGGCAGAAACCGAGACACCAAGAGCCGCTGCAGGTGAGCAGGCAGAGGGCGGCAAGAGTCGCCGTGAGTTCCTCGAATCCTTGCCGTGGGTAACCATCGGCTGGGCGGCGTTCACCGGCGCTGTAGGCGCCATGCTGGCCGCCACGGTGAGGTTCATGTTTCCCAACGTGCTGTACGAGCCACCCCTGCAGTTCAAGATCGGGCTGCCGGTCGACTTCCAGGTCGGCGAGGTGTCGCTGGCCTTCAAAGACCGCTACGGCGTTTGGGTGGTACGCAACGAGGAGGGTTTCTACGCGCTGATCTCGGTGTGCACCCACCTTGGCTGCACACCCAACTGGCTGGCCGCCGAGAACAAGTTCAAATGCCCGTGCCACGGCAGTGGCTTCTACAGCAGCGGCATGAACTTCGAGGGGCCCGCACCACGTCCGCTGGAACGAGCTGCCGTCTCGTTGGCCGACGACGGCCAGATCCTGGTCGACAAATCGCGCAAGTTCCTATTCGAGCAGGGCGGCTGGGACGATCCCGACTCTTTCCTCCGCTTTAACGCTTGAGATCGATGCTGAATCCGCCAGGAGCAAAGCTCGGATGAGCAGTCTCGGAGAACGTCTGAAGGGTCTCAAGGAGAAGATCGGCTCACCCAAGGAGTGGTTCAGCGACTTCACCCGTACCCCGGTGTGGAAGTCGCTCTTCCGCCACAAGCTGCCGCAGGATCCGAAGAACCGGGCGCTGGTGGTGCTGACCAACGTGTTCCTGCACCTGCATCCGGTGCGCATGCGCAAGCAGGGGCTACGGGTGTCGTACACCTGGTGCATGGGCGGGATCTCGTTCTTTCTCTTCCTCTCGCTGACCGTCACCGGCATTCTGCTGATGTTCTACTACCGTCCGACCGCGCAGCACGCCTATCCGGACATGCTCGACTTGATGGAGTCGGTGTCGCTCGGCCTGATGCGTGAGATGCACCGTTGGGGGGCGCACTTGATGGTCATCACGGTGTGGCTCCATATGCTGCGTGTTTTCCTCACCGGCTCGTACAAGCCACCGCGCGAGTTCAACTGGGTTATCGGCGTCACGCTACTGGTGCTGACCTTGCTGTTTTCGTTCACCGGCTATCTGCTGCCCTGGGACCAGCTGGCCATGTGGGCGGTGACGGTAGGCAGCAACATGGCGAGGGCGACACCGATCATGGGGGCCGAGGGGCCGGGTCAGCAGTTGATGCAGATCGGCGACGTGCCGCTGATTACCGCCGGCTCTGACATGCGCTTCGTGCTGCTGGCGGGCAGATTCGTAGGTGAGGCTGCCCTGCTGCGGTTCTACGTGCTGCACTGTCTCGGAATCCCGTTCATCTTCGTGATCTTGCTCGCGGTGCACTTCTGGCGTGTACGCCGCGACGGCGGGATCTCCGGCCCTGGCAAGGGCGGGAAGCTAGCGCTGTGAGCCCGGGGGGACGGCAATGATGGAGGCGCTCAAGAACTTCATCAACATGCTCTTCCAGCCGTACTTCGCGGTCACGTTGGTTGCCGCGGGCGTGTTGCTGCTGTACCGCTTTCGGTACCAGGCGACAAAAAACAAGTGGATCGCCGGCAGCATCCTCGCCTCACCGTTGGTGTTCTTCGGGCTCTCGGCGCTGGATGAGAACTTCTGGATCCAGTTCAAGCGTCCCGACAACCTGCCAATCTCGGGGATGGTGTTCCTGGTCCTCTTCTTCACGTGGTTCGCACTGAAGAAGGCAGTAGCCAACGACGAGCGCATCAAGGACGGTCGGCCACCGTATGAGGGCGAGGAGGAGGAAGAGGAGAAGGTCTTCGTGTGGCCGGACCTGGTCTACGCGGAGTTCATGTGCGTGCTGCTGGTGAGCATTCTGCTGGTGGTATGGTCGATCCTGGTGCCGGCGCCCCTCGAGGAACCCGCCAACCCGCAGCTGACGCCGAATCCCTCCAAGGCGCCGTGGTACTTCCTCGGGCTACAGGAGATGCTCGTCTACTTCGATCCGTGGCTGGCGGGGGTGGTCATCCCGACGTTCATCCTCATCGGGCTGATGGCGATCCCGTACATGGATCCGAATCCCAAGGGCAACGGCTATTACACCTTCGAGGAGCGCCGCTCCGAAATCGTGTTGTTCCAGCTTGGCTTCATCGTTCTGTGGGTGTTCCTGATCTTCCAGGGTACGTTCCTGCGCGGACCCAACTGGAACTTCTATGGCCCCTACGAGGTCTGGGACGCGCACAAGCTCGTTCCGCTGGCCAATATCCAGCTATCCGAGTTCGTCTGGGCACGCGGGTTGGGAATCGGGCTCCCCAGCTTCTGGCTGGTGCGCGAGTCCGTCGGCATCATTCTGCTGCTGCTGTACTTCATCGCGCTGCCGGCCTGGGCCGCCAGCAGATGGATGCGGAAGTATTTTGACCAGATGGGGATGATGCGGTACGTGATCTTCACCCAGCTGCTCCTGTGGATGTTCCTGATCCCGATCAAGATGTATCTGCGCTGGACCGTGAACTTGAAGTACTTCGTCGCGATTCCGGAGTTTTTCTTCAATATCTAGGTGCGGCGCTACGCCGACAACCATTGTGCAACGAGTACGAGCGCTGACCGACCAAGGGGAAACGGATGGCCAAGCCGAGGCGTAGGGGCGTATACGCGCGCGACGTCGACCGCCTGAACTTGTGGTTCGCACTAATCGCTATCGCCAGCCTGCTCAGCGTCCTGTGGATGGTCTGGGACGACTACGCCCGGCCGTGGAAGTCGTATCAGCGGCAGTTCCGCGTCATCGAGGCCGAGGTCACGCGGCAGCAGCTCGCCGATGAGCAAGCCGGTGTCGACCAGCTGCCGCTAGCCGAGCTGCGGCAGCAGCGCGACGCGGCGGAGGAGACGCTCTCCGGCCAGCAGGCGCAGTTGCGCGAGTTGGAGAGCGAGCTGGCGCGCGTGAGCACTCGGCTGGAGCTCACCGATCAGAACCTGCGGTTCGCGCGCTCCACCTACGACGCGCGACGTTGGGAGTTCGAGGAAGCGCGCAAGCACGAGGGCGAGGAAGGCGCCGCGAGCGAGCGAGCCACGTTGGATGCCTCCTTCGCGGAAGTACAGGGGTACGCCGCGGCGCTCGAGGAGCTGACCCCCGAGAGAGATGCGCTGCAGGCTGAGCTTGTCGGCCTCACTGGCACCCGCGATGAGGCGCGGAGCGCGATCACGGCGATGACGCGCGAGATCGAGCGCCTGCAGACGCGAGTGAACGACCTGCGCTTCAACTGGGTCTACTACTTGCGCAACGCTCCCTTCATGGACAGCTTCAATCCCTCGGTACGTATCAACCAAGTGGTGCTCAACAACATCCGCTTCGATCTCAACTTCACCGATGCGCCGCGCGTCGACCGCTGCCAGTCATGCCACTTGGGAGCCGCCTCGACCGATTACGCCACCAGCGAGCAGCCCTTCACCGCCCACCCGCGCCTGGATCTGTTCGTCGCCGACAACTCGGTGCACCCGGCGGCCCAGTTCGGCTGTAGCTCGTGCCACGGCGGTAAGGGCCACGCCACCAGTTTTCTCAACGCCGTCCACACACCGGACAACGAAAGCGAACGCGAGCGCTGGGAACACGACTACGGCTGGGAGCCCACCCACCTGTGGGAGTGGCCGATGCGGCCCTCGGGCGAAACCCAGGCCGGCTGCCTGAGCTGCCACGGCAGCGACAACTGGCTACCGGACGCCCCCAAGGTCGAGTACGGGCTCGAGTTGGTCGAGAAATTAGGGTGCTACGGCTGTCATCAGATCGACCGTTTCGACGACCGCCGCAAGCCGGCACCCAATCTGTCGTACCTGCGATCGAAGACCGATATCGAGTGGGCCTACAACTGGGTAATGGAACCCAAGAGCTACCGACCCGACACTCGGATGCCGCGGTTCTTCAACCTCTCGAACACCTCCGATAGCTACTGGACCGAGCGCAACAAGGTAGAGGCCGAGAGCATCGTCACCTATCTGTTCGACAACTCCGTCGAGATCGAGTTGGAGAACGCACCGAACGGCAACGCCGGGCGCGGCGAGGCGCTGGTCGAGTCGCTCGGCTGCCTCGGCTGCCACATGATCGGCGAGGACAGCGCCCAGGAGGACACGGAGAGTGAGCGACCTGGTGAAGCAGCGCGCTTCAGCGGCTATCGCCACCACGGTCCGAACCTCAGCGGGCTGGGCAGCAAGGTGAGCGCCGACTGGCTCTACACCTGGGTGCGTGACCCGACGCACTATTGGGACGAGACGGTGATGCCCGACCTGCGGCTGACACCGCAGGAGGCGGGCGACATCACCGCCTATCTGGTCGGCATCGAGCGGCCGGGCTGGGAGGATCCGCAGATTCCCCCCGTCGACCCGGCACTACGCGACGCGGTGGCGCTCGAGTACTTGCGGACGCAGCTGCCGAGCGAGGAGGCTGCCGCCCGCATCGCGTCGATGGACGAAAACGAGACGCGCAACTACCTGGGCGAGCGGCTCATCAATCGCTACGGCTGTTCGGGCTGCCACTTGATCCCCGGCTTCGAGGACGCCGGCCGCGTCGGCACGAGCCTTTCCGATTGGGGCAGTAAGCCGGTGACCCGCCTCGATTTCGGCCTGCTCGATATGGAGCACGAGCGCGGGGTGTTCCTGGAGCAGAAGCTGCGCGCACCGCGCAGCTACGACGACGGCCGCGAGCGGTCGGCCGAGGAAATGCTCCGCATGCCGAGCTTCGACCTCACCGAAGAGGAGATCGAAGCGCTCGCCACCGCAATCCT
This sequence comes from Acidobacteriota bacterium, assembly GCA_963666055.2. Taxonomy (GTDB): domain Bacteria; phylum Acidobacteriota; class UBA890; order UBA890; family WLXD01; genus DASCOT01. The sequence goes on from CAXWPH010000006.1 coordinate 39,106, forward strand.
CGGGCTCACCAGCGAGGAGACCCCGGCCGAGAGTCTGCCGGCACCGACACCGCGGCGCCTGGCGATTGAAAAGGGCCGCCATATCGCCGACATCTACAACTGCCGCGGCTGCCACATCCTGGAAGACCGCGGTGGCGCCATCCGCGATGTGATCGCCGAGGCCAAGCTCGCCTCCGGCGAGGTAGCCAGTCTTGCTGCCGGGCTGGTGTTCGGACCTCCGAACCTGCGCTCCGAGGGGGCCCGTGTGCAACCTACGTGGCTGTACCGCTTCTTCGACGAGCCCAGCATCGTCCGTCCGTGGCTGCAAGTACGGATGCCGACATTCCAGTTCGACGATGAGGATCTCAACGCCCTGACCGCCTATTTCGCGGCGCTCGATGAGGCCCCCTACCCGTTCGAGGAAACGTTCACCACGGCGCACGAGTATCCGGCGAGCTTGGTGCGCGAGGGCGCTGTGCTGGCCGCGGATCAGCGTGGCTCGTTGCAGTGTTTCTCGTGCCATTTCCAGGGCGACCAGGAGCCGCGCGTGCCACCGACGCAGTGGGCGCCTGACCTCGCCTTGGCGGCCGCCCGCTTACGACCGCAGTGGCTTGACGGCTGGATCAAGGATCCACAGAGCCTGCAGCCCGGCACCAACATGCCGCAGTTCTATGCCAGCCTCGACCCGGGCGATGGCTACTGGGCTCCACTGGGCAACGATCCGCAGGTCGAGATCGACGCCCTGGTTGCCTACATCATGAGCATCGGCAACTAGTTCCCGTGAAGGAAAGCACCCCGCTTCCTGACGCAACGCAGCAGCAGCCCCTGCGCCCGCAGACAGGCGGGCGCGAAGCGCCCAACCAGGGCATAATCAACGCCGTTGTTCTGAACAGATTCCCGCGCTCCGCCCGATCCCGGCGCGGCGGTGGGAATCGCCCTAGGAGTTGACAATGCAGCAGCGAAAGTTCGCAGCGGTCGTCGCGTTGATCGCGCTTGTCACCATAGCCGCCTGCAGCGGTGGCGACGATGCGGCCGCGCCGACCCCGGATGCCAGTGCCCCGGCAGCGACCGCCCCTGACCTGAGCGACGCCGGCGGCATCAGCGGCACGGTGATGTTCTCGGGCGATGCGCCCGCCGCCGACATCATTCAGATGGCCGCCGACCCGTTCTGTCAGCTCGCCCACAGCGACACAGTAACGACGTCGCCGGTGTTGGTCGACGACGCCGGCGGCCTGATGAACGTGGTCGTGCACGTCGCCAGCGGGCTCGAAGGCTACACCTTCCCGGCCGCCAGCGGCCCGGCAAGCATGGGCCAGAACGGGTGCATCTACGCACCGCACATCGTCACGCTGCGCGCCGGCCAGATGCTGACGATCCTAAACGACGACGACACGCTCCATAACGTCAACGTCCAGCCAAACGAAAACTCCGCGTTCAACCAGGCGCAGCCGCTCGCCGGAATGATCATCGAAAAGGTGTTCGACAACGCCGAGATCGGCATTCCCGCACGATGCGATGTACACCCCTGGATGTCGGCGTTCATCAACGTGTTCGACCATCCGTACTTCGCCGTGTCGGGCACCGACGGCAGCTTCGCGATCGCCAACCTGCCGCCAGGCGATTACGTGATCGAGGCATGGCACGAGACGTTGGGCACGCAGACGCAGAGCATTACCGTGGCCCCGAACGAGACGGCCGCGGCGAGCATCAGCTTCGGAGGCTAACCCCCACACGCCTGTCGCGCTGCGACCAGGCTCACAGCACGGCCTTCTTCGTCGGCGCCCCACCAGGAGGGGCGCCGACGTCGTTTGGGAACAATCGAGACCACGATGAGCAGGCGCCAGGAGACGGCCGGGGGGTGGCTGCACCGGTACGCGCTGTTGGTGACAGCGGCGACCCTGGTGCTGATCGTCGCGGGCGGTATGGTGACCAGTACCGACTCAGGCCTGGCGGTACCCGACTGGCCGCTGTCGTACGGCATGCTCTTTCCACCGATGGTGGGCGGAATCTTCTACGAGCACGGCCATCGCATGATCGCCGGCGCCGTCGGCCTGATGACCGCAGTGCTGGCGTTCTGGGTATCGCGCCGTGAGGCCCGTGCTTGGGTGCGACGACTGGGCTGGCTGGCGCTCGGCACGGTGGTCGTTCAGGCGTTGCTCGGCGGCATCACGGTGATCTGGCTGCTGCCGCCTGTGGTGTCGACGTCGCATCTGGGAACAGCGATGCTGTTCCTGGCAATCGTCACGCTGCTGGCGATCGCAACCTCGCCGAGCTGGCACGCCACCCACCGACGAACCACGGCGCCTACTGGTGAGCTGCGGCGGCTCGCCCTGGCGGCTACCGCCGCCGTTTACCTGCAGATCCTGCTCGGTGCGGCGATGCGCCACACCGGAGCCGGTCTCGCCTGCCCCGATTTCCCGCTGTGCAACGGACGGTTGCTACCCGATCTGACCAACGGCGCGATTGCCCTTCACATGTCGCACCGAGTCGGCGCGCTCGTGGTCACCGCTCTCGTGTTCTGGCTCGCCGAGCGCGCCTGGCCGCGGTATCCAGACGTACCCGAGTTCCGCCGCCCGGCGCTGGCGGCTCTCGGCTGCGTGACCCTGCAGGTCCTGCTCGGAGCGCTCAGCGTGATCTCGCGGCTGGGTGTCTACACGACCACCGCACACGTGCTCGGCGGCGCACTGTTGCTCTGCAGCCTGGTAGTGATCACCGCCCGGGCGCATCGCCGAATCACCCCGTCATCGGAGTCGCCCGTCGACGTGCGACAGGTCTCGGAGGCAATCGCTTGACCACGTCGTCGGCCTCCGCAGCTAGCAGCCCTCCCACCCGGCTCGCCGATTACTTGGCGCTCACCAAGCCGCGCCTGAGCGCGCTCGTGCTCGCCACCACGGCGGCCGGGTTCCTGCTGGCGCCACGGCCGAGCGCCACGTTGCTCCCACTGGCCTTCGCGCTGTTGGGCACCATCCTCGTGGTCGGCGGAGCAAACGCGCTCAACCAGGTGTACGAGCGTGAGATCGACGCCCTGATGCGCCGCACGCGCGATCGGCCGCTGCCGTCCGGTCGCCTGTGGGCCGGACCCGCCGGGGCCTTCGGAGTCATGCTCGCGGTCGTCGGCGTCGCCGTTCTGGCGCTCCAGGTCAACCTTCTGTCGGCACTACTGGGCGCTGGCGGGTTCGTGCTCTACGTCTTCGTCTACACTCCACTGAAGCGTCTGTCGCGGCTCTGTACGCTGGTCGGCGCAATTCCTGGTGCCACTCCGCCGATGATCGGTTGGGCGGCGGCTACCGGGCAGCTCGATCGCACCGCCGCGGTGCTGTTCGCCATCCTGTTCTTCTGGCAGATGCCCCACTTTCTGGCTATTGCGCGGCTGTTTCGCGACGACTATCGCAACGCCGGCATGATGATGACGGGCGTTCAGGAGGACGATCCCCAAGCGTACCGACACATGATCCTCTACTGTGTAGCGCTGATCCCGATCTCAGCGTCGCTGGCCTGGACCGGCGCGACGGGAACCGTGTACCTGGCCGGGTCGATCTTGCTCGGTGTGGGTTTCTTGGCGAGCGCCGTGCGCGCCGCATTGAAGCCCTCGCGGCAGACCGACCGGGCTGCCTTCCTCTACTCGTTGGTCTACCTGCCGGCGCTGCTCGCCCTCATGCTGCTAGACCGGCAAATCGTCTGAGCAGCCCATCCGAATGGATACCGCTCCCGACTGGGTTCGCTCCCTGCCGCTCATCAACGCCGGGCTCAACGCCACCTGTGCCGTGCTGCTGCTGAGCGGCTACCGGTTCATTCGCAGGCGACGTATCGGGGCGCATCGTGCCTGTATGCTCGGCGCTTTCGTCAGCAGCCTGTTCTTCCTGACCGGCTACCTGACGCTTCACTACCACATCGGCATAACCCGCTTCGGGCACGAGGGAACGACCGTCCGCGCCCTCTTCATGACAATCCTGCTGACCCACACGGTTCTCGCGGTCGCCACCGCGCCCATGGTCCTGTGGACGTTGGCGCTCGCGCTCCGCGGGCGGTTCGCGCAACACGCCGCGCTAGCGCGCTGGACGCTGCCGATCTGGTTCTACGTCTCGGTGACCGGGATCGTCGTCTACGTGATGCTGTATCACGTGCCGGGGGCAGCGGGTGGACCCTGACGTGGCGGCAAATTTTCGCATAAGTCCTTTTATTCAAAGGAGGCGACGTCGAGAAGGCGCGACGCCGGAGATCCACTGACACCACTCTATGCCTTAGAGGGACCGAACTATTGAGTAGCGGCCAGGCAATCGGCCCAGCCAAAGAACAGACAAATAGGCCGCGGGCCCAGTCGCTGCCCTTGCGAACCGGCACGGGTCCTGACCGCGATCATGCACAGATCACACCGCTCAGGATAACCTGACGACGTCGAGTTTCCGAGGAGTCCCTGCCGCCCCCCCCCCCCCCCCCCCAGCAGAGTTCGATCCGGACAACCACACCTCGCGGCGAGGGTTGCGCCCCAGCTTTCGCCCTCGGGTTCGCTCGGCAAACTAGCCGTTCCATCATCGCATCAAGCCGAGAGTACAAATGGAAACCCTGCAGGAAACGGCCGGCATTTGGTGGCTGCCGGATGCTCCGGATCGCTGCGTTCCGGGGCTCGTCAGCTTTTCGATCAACGACGGTTTCCGTCTACGATTACCGCTGGAAAATCTTGCGGAAGGCACAGCGCCGGACGCGGGCCCGTTCCACGCGGACAGGTGCATTCACGGTCGGCTCCAAAACGGCAAGAAGGTCACGCTAGCGTCGCCCGACCGGGTAGCAAGTTACGTCGGCGTCCCCGGTGAAGAGTACATGTGCGATGTGGGCTTTCTCGGCAAAGTCAACTGTTCGGCGGATCCCCAGATCGACCTGGCGAGAATCTCATACACCAACCTGAGAGAGTGGGCAGCTGAACATCCCCTGGACGTAACGTTCCACGAGGACCGCGCAGGTAGCCTCGGCCGTGTTGAGTACGAATACGAAGGGCTGCCCGCTCGGAAATTGGCAGCGGGCGGCGAATGGTCCATCGAGATCTGCCACACAACGACGCTTCCGGTGCCGAGCCCAGCAGGCGCTAACATTCGGCATGACTGCTACCTAGAAATTACCTTCGATCCGCCACGGGGTCTCTCTGACGCCGACGATCAACTGCACGGGCCACTGTGGCAGTTCGTTTCGTTCGCAATTGACAAACCTGTGGCCTGCAAGAGCCTCAAAGTCCGAGAAGCGCAAACGGGCGCATGGCTTGAGGTCAGGAGAGCTCAGTCAGAGATCCGGGAGGAGCGTGCAACGCCACTTGCCGCGATGATGCTCTTGCCGCTGCCGTCGTGCCTCGACCGGCAACCACGCCTCCTGGAGACGTGGCTCCACTTCCGAGGGGATCTTCGCCGAGCCGCTTCTCTGCTCTTTGGCTTGGGCAGGGAAGAACTGCTCATAGACTTGCGATTCCTGGCTGCCGTACAGGCCTTTGAAGCCATGGCACGGTCGATCGCAGATGAGTTCGAACTTGAGCAAGAGGAGTTCGCGAGGCGCCTAAGCGTAGTAGAACGGGCCCTTGGGGACGACAATAGGATCAGGCGGTGGGCCAAGCGAAAGCTCCAGCATGCCAATCGAAAATCCGCAGACCATCTAGCACGCGAACTCTTGCGTTTCGTCGGAATATACGCGACCAAGCTAGTGCCGAGTGCAGACCGCTTCCTGAAGCAGATTCGTGAGAATCGAAACTTCTACACCCATCGCGATAGTCGTGGGAAGGAAGTCGTCCTTGAAGGCATTCCACACCACTTGCTCACGGAAGCCGTTATCTGTCTGCTCAAGGCAAGTCTCGTGCGCCACCTCGGATTCGGGCCGGAGGAGACAGCCGCCATTCTCGCCGATTGCCCGAAAGTTCAGCAGACTACGCGACGCGTCGCCGCGGAGTATCTATAGACCCGACCGAAGGAGCCCGCACTACGCTGCACGATGAGACCAGGGATCGAGGCACCATGGTCCAAGCTGCCGATCCCGGACCTGATCCCGCCACGCTGCGCCATCAGCACCATCTTCCGCACCGATCGATGTCGGCCTGCCACCGTGCCCAGTTACCACGATCGATTGCCACTGCCCTGCGTTCTCGGACAGCCCGAGCGACGCGCTGAAGCGTACCTCGTTGACGAACGGCCTGATCCCCGAAAACGGACACAGATGTAATCTCACGATCTGGGTCGATGACGCCACCCAGAAATCGGCACCAGTCAGAGGTTTAGGATTCGATGTTCCGAAGCCTCCGGGTGCCAGCCCGTGGCGAGGCGCTGTTGTCGTACTGACTCACGAGGGACCATTCGAGCTTCTCGCCGGTGTAGTGATCAACAGGTCCGTGACGCGGCACGCGGACGACGCGCCGCGGTCAGCTGCTGGCGCTTGATGCTTATCAAGGCCCCCTCTTCAGAGGTACACACCAGCTAGCCTGGTGCTGTGCTGTCCACCGAGAGAGGAGGCCTCGATATGCGCTTCTACACTCAGCAACATCAGTATTACTGCGGCATCGATCTTCACACCAGAGTGATGTACGTCTGCGTGCTCGATGCCGCGGGCGACAAGCTCGTGCACCGCAACATTCCGGCCCGGGCAGCGCCGCTGCTGAAGCTGCTCGAGCCCTACCGCCCCGACGTCGTTGTCGGCGTGGAGTGCATGTTCACCTGGTACTGGATCGCCGATCTGTGCGAGGCGCAAGAGTTGCCGTTCGTACTCGGCCACGCCCTCTACATGAAGGCGGTCCATGGCGGCAAGGCGAAGAACGATCGGATCGACTCGCTGCAAATCGCCTCCATCCTCCGCGGCGGCAACTTCCCGCAGGCGTACGTATACCCACGGGCCATGCGCTCCACCCGTGATCTGCTGCGGCGCCGTACCCACTTCGTACGCAAGCGCGCTGAGCTACTCAGCCACATCCGCAACACCAACTCCCAGTACAACCTCCCCGACCTGACCCGCTCCCTGGCCCCCAAGGCCAACCGCGCCGATGTCGCCGAGCGGTTCGCCGATCCCTCCGTGGCTGCCAGTGTCCAACTGGACCTGGAGCTCATCGACACCTACGACCGGCTGATCACCGCCGTGGAGTTGAAGCTCATGCGCGCCGCCAAGCGCCACGACGCCAACGGAGTGCATCGGCTGCGCTCCATTCCCGGCGTCGGTAAGGTGCTGTCGCTGACCATCCTGTACGAGATCGGCGACATCGGCCGCTTCGACCGCGTGCAGCAGTTCGCCTCGTACTGTCGCCTGGTGAAGCCGCAGCGCTCCTCGGCTGGCAAGCTCCAGGGTCATGCCAACTCCAAGATCGGCAACCCGCACCTGAAGTGGGCGTTCTCCGAGGCCGCCATCACCTTCATCCGCCACTGCCCCCAAGGGCGCCGGCTGTACGAGCGACTCGTCCGCAAGCACGGCAAGGGCAAGGGCAAGGCGCTCTCGGTGCTCGCTCACAAGCTCGCTCGAGCCGCCTACTTCATGCTCCGCAGACAGCAGACCTTCGACATCGACAGGCTCGTGGCCTGATGGTAGGGCGGCGGGTGAGCCAGACGTCTAACGGGACGATCAGGGCCCAACCGACCAAGGTATGGTATCCATTCGGTGGCACCGACCACGAACCCGACCGTACCGCGGTGACCGTGCCCGGAGCCCGCGCGCTTGATGGGACGCCCGCCGTCGCTGCCGCTACGCCAGATCCGTGGCGCTCTGCCCCTCACCCGAGCCTGCGCCTAACTGGAGAGTCGTCGCTGGCGGCTCATCCCTGCTCTTGAAGAGGCCGGCACGAGGGTACCGATTAGTTTCTAGGCCCGCGGGCGGTGCCGCCCGCTCCCGGCGTATCGTCGGGTGAGCCTCGATAGGTGTTGGGTGCAGACGCCTCTGCACCAGATCTTGAAACGAAGTCGGAGCCGGCGGATCTCGATGCAATCCAACCGCGGTAATCCTTCCGCGCTAGGACCGACTGTGCCCTTGACCACCAGGGGCCTTATAGGTGTTAGGCGGCTGTTAATGGCCGCCCCTGGTGAGGCGCGATCGACGTCATCGCCAGCACCTAGACCAACCACTTTCTGATACGGCCCTTGGTCGACACGGACGGACGTGATCCGAAATAACTCCATCGACTCGGTGTTGCTCCCGAGGCGAAACGCATTCGACCTAGATTTGAAGAGCCGCGCCGTAGTGATCTTGTAAAACTCCGGCTTGATCACCCTACCGAAAGGGTTTGTTAGCACAGAATTCGAACCGCGCCAGAGTGTCTTTTCCTTCGGCTTCTTGGAGAACAGACCCATGGACTACCTCCGCTTGAGGTTAGATCATGAGCATACGGACAAGCGGCCGCAGGGTGGCGGTCGGCTGCCCCGGCCAGATTACTGCTAGCTCACACCCTCGACCACAAACTCAAAAAGGTCCGCCTTCGACGTGCGCTTACGTATCGTCCGATAGGTTACTTGGTGGAATCCCGCCTCCCCGAAGATCGACACAAGCGCCTTTTCAGTCTCCACTAAGTGTCCGTAGAACGTGGAATTCCCCACTACGTAGTGAAACCTTCCTTTCGGAGCCATTACCGATCTGAGCGCCTGAGCATGGCGCCACATGTCAGAAAAGTAACGCAGAACGTACGTCGACATTGCGGTTGCGCTCGGGACATCCTCCCTGCCGATCCGTTTCGCCACACTGCTGATCGTCGCAGGGACGAAGACATCGTGCGGGACAACCCAATCCGTCAGCCGAGACGTAGCCGCTCCCCACGTACCCCCGATCGCGTTCCAGTCAAGAACCCCGGCATCTGAAGGAGAGACCAAGTACCCCAACCAGTACATGAACGGTCGTAGCTCCCGAATCAATGACACACGATTAGGGTAGGGTGGAGACGTCGCAACGACGTCGATCGAGCCTCGATCGACGATGTCAAGCGTACGCGCGTCGCCAGTGCTCGTGGTTGGAGTGCGCTCAGGATTAACTGCCGCCGTCTCGAGAACGAAGCGCATGGCGTCCCCAAAGGGATCTTCCTCAAGCGGAAGCGACTCTTGGGCTGGTCCGTCGAACTGAAATGATAGCGACTGGTGCCGCGGTGTCAGGTTGGCCAGCTCGCCGACCACTCTGCAAAAGCCGACTAGCAAAAGGTCCCGGGCCTTGGCACCACACGGGGCGTTGGCGATGCCCGTCTTTGTCTTTCTAAGAAATAGGAGACGCTCGGGAGTCCACCAACGCTCGATATTGTGGACGGGCGGCGCGCAGACCAGCGGCCGGCTGACCGCGCTATTCGTGACGATCGCGTCCATCACCTCGCGCGCCTCGCTCAGATCTTCGGAAGTGTACGTCGCGCACTTGGCTCGCGTGAGCCAGGACATGAACGGATTAATGTCAAGGCTTACTGCGTGTAGTCCCCGCGTGGCCGCGGCAAGCGCTGTCGTGCCGGTCCCCCCGAAAGGATCCAGAACAGTCGCATCAGCGGTTGTTTCTGCGAGCAGCTCTTCCGCAAGCGTTACTGAATACGCTGGCGCTACACGGAGCCACCCGTGACGCCCCTTTTTCCTGTTATGACGCGATGTGTACTCCGGTCGCAACGTCAGCGGGGCAGGCAGGTTTCCTCGGCGTGGCATATGCGTGTGCAGCTCTATATGGGCCTGCGGAGGCTTTTCATCTCCGCCAGCTGGGCCTTCACCCTGGCAAGTTCTCTGCGGCAGCCTCGTAGCGTCAGTCCATCATCTTCAACAACGATTGTCGGCTGAGTCCCGGTCTCGAGTTGAAATACAGCGACAGCCTCGCTGAACCCCTTTGATCGGAACTCACCGATCGGCTGCCAACGAGTGTGTGTTCTAGACGCCTCGCGGAACGCCGCTGAACAGAGAACGGCGCCAGCAACGCATTGCCCCATCAGCCGGGCGCACCGATCGACCACAGCGCCGTGAGGATCCTGCATGTGGAGTCCGGGTGAGGCGTCGGTGCCCTCGGACTCCGCCTGTCCGAAATCCAGAAGACTCACCGCGCCGTAGTCCATGGCGATCTTTACCCGGAACCGCTCCTCTTCGATCTCCTCACAGAAGCTCAACACTCGCTCAGCGGCCTGTTCGGCCGACAACACGGCGGCATTGCCGTCAAATGTCGCCATGACTTCGTCGCCAATGTACTTCACTACGCGCCCCGACGACTCTATTATCCGTGTCACTCCAAGCAGGAACTTAGCCAACCTCGGTAGCCATTCTTCTTCATTCGGGTGCTCCGTCTTGAACTCCGTGGATCCAGCTAGGTCCACGAACATCACCGCGAGCGTCTTCTGAGACCTGAGACTTTCAAGGTCCTCACTGACGCGCTTAGCGAGCCTGACAATCTCCTGGAGTTCCATGCTATCGAACGGTGCTCCTGTGCTTGTTGGTCGCCTTTTTGAGGGCGTCGAGAAGCAACTTCTCCAGGTCAATCTGCGCCGCGAGTATTCGAGCCTTGCCGATCGCGTCCCGCACGCTTCCTGGAATGAATAGCCGCACAGTCCGAGAGAGGTTGTGGAACTCTTTCTTCAACGTCTCGATGAAAGGCGACCTGACGCTCCGAGTTGGATGCCCGTCGAGCGCGAGGTCGGCGACGAACACCGCGCCTATTTCCTGGTCGAGTGGCCGGCCGGGAATGTCCAGGAGCACGACTAGTTCATCTGCTTCGGGAGCATCCCGTAGGTCGGGGAAGATAGTGACCAAGTGTTCCGACAAGTACGTTGAAACCGCCGCTCGCTCCGTGTCGGACAAATCCTGCAGTAAGCTTACTATCTGCTGTCGTCGCTCTTCGTCGGTCGTTCCCTCCGCTCCCCAAGGTGCTCGCAAGCTCAAGAGTCTCTTGAACAGTCCTGCCCGCCTCGTTACGAGATCGCGCAGAATCGACGCCGCGCCGAAGGCTTCTTCGTAGCTCCTGTCCAGGTAGTCAAGGGCAGCCGCCTCGGTGAATGCCTGCGCCTCGTCAACGTACGTCTTAAGGCTCAGAGTTCCCTTATCTTTCAGGCACCGCAACACGTGCGTCACCATCGCGCCTAGCGCCCGGTTGGTATGGTGCCAGTAGACTTGTCGGAAGTTCCAATACCTTGCCAGCAGGAGACTCTCGACGGCAGACAAGGCTTCCGGCCGAAAGCAGATGTGCCAGTTTTCGTCGCCGTCTCCGGGCTGCATCATGACGTCCGCCGCCGACAACAAAGTGCGCCTATCCACCCCCCGTCCAAAGGGAACCCCAGTAGCTCGCGCGTCGCCCTGCACGTAGCACAGCTTGTCGATGTCAACACCGCTATCGAGGCTGGACCGGATTACTTGTTCTCGACCATCAGTCAGATCGCGGTGGTCAGTAGTCAAGAGATCGATGATGATCGCCGGATCGGCGCCGGCGTTGTAGATGACGTCAGCTATGGTGGGGGAGCCTGTGCCGCCCGCGGGGACTTCGCTAATGAACAATCTGAAGAGGTTCAGCGGCTCGCCCGACGCGAGGTCTAGCTCCTGGCAGTAGTGTAGGAACGGAAAGTGATTGACATCGTGGAGTAGTGCACAGAGCAGGAATTTGGTCACGTCCAGCGTGTCGAACAGCCGTGTAAATCGCGGCGACCGAACGAAGCACTGAACGAGTTCGACAGCGGTCGAATACACCATCAGACTATGGTCGAATCGCGTCTGAGTCGCGCTGGGATACACAAAGTCCAGGAGGCTGAGCTGCTTGAGTTGCTGTAGCCGGCGGAAGCTCCGTGTCTCGATGATCCGCTCCACGAAGTCAGGCGCCAGGAACGCGGCCTCGCCGAGCGCAATTCGTCGCACTGGCTGCCCTGGGGCTAGCTGAGGCGCGTGTGGAGTGGCTGCGCCGGCCCAAAAGCCGGACTCCAGCTTGCGAATCTGCCCAAGTACTTCGCTCGTCCGCAGGGTGCTAGCCTGCGCCCAGGTCACGAGGGCCTGGGCGTGGAGGGTCAGGACCTCCCTATCCAACTCAGTGATGAGCGATGGCAACGGAGAGTCCTCGAGTAGTTCCTCAAACAACTTGCCAAGGTGATATAGGTCTAGACCTGGAAAGAGGAGGTCGCGAAGCGCTTCACGGGGGACAGCTTTAGGATCCTCGGCGAGGATGGGCTTGAGCAATTCTTCAAGCTCAGCCGGGGCATTGAGCAGCCTGAGCGGCCTTACACGGGTGGTCGGTACGCTTTCGATCAACGCGCTGTCAAAGGCCTGCGCATAGCCGAAGTCGATAAGTACGGGCCTTCCCGAGGACGTTTCGATCAGCACGTTGTCGGATCGGAGGTCCGAATGCTGATGGAGCTTTGTCTCGTGGAGATAAGTGAGGGCCTCCAGTATTTGAACAAGTACCGTGATGATCTTCGTCCGAATCGCGTCTCGTTCCGGAGAGGTGGCTTGGCTAGCTGACTCGTTCAGCTTGTTGATCCATTCAGAGAGAGAGTCGCCTTCGATATACCGCGTTACCAGAAACCTGACCTTGTCGTCCGCCGGCACGCGGAAGCCTGCCTCTTCGCCGAACACCACAATCGCATCTGAGACCTCACCCCACCCAAGCACTCGTTGGATACCTGGATGATCGAGATCTCTCAGCGCGGCACGCTCCCTGTTGTATGCAAGTTCGTCGCCCTTATCCCAAAACGACTGAGCGGTCGTGTCAAATAGGAAGAGCTCGTCGGGAATCAGGTAGAACTTGACGGCCACCGCCACCTGCTCATCGTCAAGGTCCTTGGCCAGATAGACGACGCCAGAAGAGCCAGAGCCGACCAGGGTTTCTACGCGGTACTCGTCACCGACATTTGTCTTAATTGTGCCGATTGGGACCCGAGGGCCGCTCCGTTCGTCCGCTTTCCCCATTTAGCTCTCCAACGCCCAGGGTGGGGTGGGCACGATCGGAACGTAGGCAACCAAGAGGCTTGCCGAACGGCGGAATTGAACGAGTGCTCGCCGGCGGCCAGAAGTCACAATAACCCTATCGAGCTTTTCTCGTGTTCGCCACGGCTTGACCTCCGCTACGCGGAGAGATCGAAGCCCAGCTTCGATACGAATCACACGACCCGTTCGGCGGCGATCAAGGTTGCCCAGGTGGAACATGTTGGCCGCGGCTTGTCGCGATCATCCTCTCCTCCGCACCCGCATCGCTTGAAGAACTACCTTTGAGCTGCCGCGGCGCCGTTGTGGGGCAGCCACTGTCAATCAGGTTAGCCTTGCGTTCTTCCAGGTTAACAACAGCAATCGGGGACAGCGGCAGTTTCCGATGGCGGCGTGCGAAAAGAATCGTCTTTCAGGGCACCCTCGAGCGCCCATGATAGCTTGGCAAAAGGTACTCCTAATCCCGCGCTGATTCCCCGAATCCGGAACGCGCGCGTTTGCGGCCTCTACTGAGGAGTACCTGGCTACCCCCTTTTTCCGTAACCGTCCGGGAAGTTCCCTGTCGTGGGGAAGACCGAGATTCGAATCGCTCGCGCATGACTCAAGCGTGACTCTCGTCAACCGTATCGGCGAAAACCTGTAGTAGATGGGCGGTTCCCCGCCGGGGTCGTGTGATTGCCAGTCAGATAGCCTCACCTTCTCCAACTTCTGTTGGATCTCGCCCGCTCCGGCGATAGGCTTCACGCGCTCACCCACCCCTTTGTGGACGCGCCATGGAACCCGGCACCAAACTAGGCCCCTACGAAGTCACCGAGCAGCTCGGTGCAGGCGGCATGGGGCAGGAGATTGAAGCCAAATTCGAGCGGCTTTTTCAAAGCGTGAAGGAAAAGGTGCGAGAAGAAGCTAGCGATTCATTGTCGGCGGATAGCCCAACGCCATTTCGATGAACATACTTATTTCAACGATGCTCCCAACAAAGCGTACGGTGTGGTTATCGATACGCTCCACGTTTGGGAGATAAGCAATCATTTCCGCCGCCTTGTCGTTCTTATATGTCATATCGAGAGCAAGCGGGCCTTCGATTCTGAAAGGTTCAAGCTGCCGCCGACGGCTCAGCCCGGCCTTGACTTTTTCCTTGATCAGAGCTCGTGCAGCCCCCGGCATCAGGGTGCGTCCCGAAGTGTGACTGTAGTGCCACTTGACGACGGCTCCCTCAATAGGACCCAGCATGTCGGACACTTCGCGTACCGCGGCATCGTCGCCGCTGATCATCACCACCGGAACCCCGAAGTGACCGGCAATCAGTGCGTTCATGCCGCCTTCGGTCATTTCCATGTCGTTTATTTTTACGGATAGCAAGTCGCCGCCGGATATCGTATGCGCGGCAATACCGTCGATATTGCCCGCACTCGCATGGTAACCAATAAGAATTGCGGCACTGAAACTCTCGTCAATTCCCTCCATCATCCCGAGCGGTCTCGGCCAGGCACGAACGAGTTCGATGTCCTGCGGCAGCGCATTCAGCAAGAGATTCAGGCCGTTTCCGTGCGAATCGCTAACCAGAATCTCGCTAGCACCTGCATCGCGTGCGGCCTCAATGGCGGCGTTGATTTCCGCAGTCATCAATTCGCGGAACTGGCTGTACTCGAATCCTCCCGGTGAAAGTTGGTTCCCGGCGACGACTCCGGCTATGCCTTCCATGTCTGCAGATATGTAGACTTTCAGCTCCTGAGCAATTGCGCCGTTAGCCATTAGCAGCAAGAAAAACAGGAACAAGAGCTCGCGAATACCACGATTGTGCCTTCCCAAATTCATTTGGCGCTTCCCATGTTTGGTTCTCGGATCGGTCATCTTGCTAACTCCCAGGCCCATTCCTCGTCGTGGGCAGGGTTCGATCTGACATGGACGAACGCCTCCCTCGGTGAGGCCGCTACTGTCCTTCGACAGCGTGCAACTCGATCCACAACTCCGCAATCTTGCCGTTTTCGATGCGCGTTAAGTCGATTCCCTCGTAGGTTGCCTGCTCTCCAGACTCCCCGACCCCGATCAAGATCCAATGGAACGCAACCAAGTTTCCGTCCGCCACAACATTGTCGTGTTTGAAATCCATGCTCTTCGGAAAGGCCCTTTGATCTGACAGGGCGATTTGTCTTGCCTTCTCACGCCCTGTGACATCTGGGGACCCATAATGAATAACGGGATTGGCCGTGAAGATCTCATCGATCAATGCCAGATTCTTCCCCTGAATGACCTCCATGTGGAAACGATGCGCCAGAGCCTTGTTCTTCTCTAGCGCTTCCGCGCTCTGCGCAAATGCCAAAGCACTGTGCGCGACAACAGCTACGACCGCTACAACCGCTACGGTGACTGCTCTTTTCATCACCCTGTCTCCTCCAGCGTGTGCCGAAATTGTTACAACTCCTTTCTTGGTACCACGCGAATGAGTCTCTTGCCAGGTACCGTTACATCCCGGTTGGCAACCGGATCGCCGGAGGAGCAACGCCGCAGACGGGCCCATTTCGCCGCCATCCTGCGGACAGATGGGCAACGATCAACTGCTACGTCCATTGGATCCTGGCACGCTCTGACGATAGGCTTCAGGGCTCACCCACCCCTCGCTGGCCGCCGAGTTCGCCTCTGACCCCGAGCGTCTGGCCTGCGGCATGACTACCCGATGAGAGCTCCAACGACCACATCGTTCGCCCTAACCGTACTGATCGGACTTCAGGTGATCCTGGGCGGAGGCGCACTTCAGGGGCAAGCCGCTGCAGACACGGGGCTTCTGACACGGCCGGGTCAGGCGGTGGTGATTCGTGGCGGGTGGTTGTTCGATGGGGTCGCGGACACTCGCGTACAGAACGAAGGGCTCCTCATCCGGGGAGGGAAGTTCCTCGACGTCGACGGCGGCCTCGGCGGCTACGAGGTGCGGGGCGCGCTCGTCGTTGATCTAGACGACGAGGAGACGATCATGCCGGGCATGTTCGATCTGCATGCCCATCACCGGCTCGGATTCGGCACGGACGACGCAGAGGAAACCCGATGGGTGCCCATGTTGCATCTGGCGAACGGCGTGACGTCCACGTTCCCTGCCGGCGAGCTCGATCCTGAAGGCATGATGGAGGCTCGCCGCCGGATCGAATCCGGGGAGCAGATCGGGGCCCGGATCTTCAACTCGGGACCCTATTTCGGCAACGCGCGCAATCAATGTCCAGAGGTTCGAACCTACCAGGACAGCTGTGCGCACTGGCCCGCTGATATGACGGACCAGCAGATCCGTGATCGTGTCGACGAGTGGGCGTTCCGTGGGATCAAGAGTATCAAGGCGAAGCAGGCGAGCCCGCGCGAGCTTGGGATCATCATCGACCAGGCGCACCGGCATGGGATTACGGTGACCGCGCACCTCCACAACTACGCCGGTCGGGGCACCGACGTCAGCGTGCGTGACGCAATTCTCATGGGCATCGATCGCGTGGAGCACTCATTCTTCGACCAGCATCTGATTCTGGCCGGCCAGATGGCGCCCGGGACATCGGAGTTCGAGGAGTGGTTACGTCTCTTCGTCGATCACAACGTCTACTTCGACGGTACGAACTGGCTGTACGGCCGGGCCGTGATCGAAGCCGAGGTCGACTCCGGCGACCTGACGGAGGTCGATACGGACCGCTTCCTCACGCCCTATCTGCGGAGCTTGCGATCGGCGAGGGGGCCAAGGGGTGGCGCCGACTCCCAGCTCACCGAGCAAGAGCGGGAGTGGGACCGGATCAACGGCACCGATGGGTACACGACGGTTTTCCACAACAAGGCTCCGGCGTTGCTGAGGCTCTATGAGTTGGGTGGGGGGCATCTCATCACCACGGGGACGGACGACTGGAGCGGTTTCAGCATCCACAACGAGTTGTTCGCCCTCGCCTATGTCGGTCTTCCGCTGCATGCCGTGCTGAAGGCCGCGACGATAAACGGGGCCAGCGCCCTGGGCGTCAGTGATGGGCTTGGAACGATCGAGACGGGTAAGATCGCGGACCTCTATGTTTTGCGAGGCAATCCCCTGGATGACATCCTCGCCACCCGGAACGGTCATCTGGTGATGAAGGCGGGACAGCTCTACGACGTAGAGACTCTCATCCGGGCAGCGGAGGGGAAAATAGGCCCGACCGGGCCGCGAGGCTCTCAGAGCCGGTAGTCTCGCACGTCGCCCCTTAGGATCCGTCGATCTTCCCGCTCAGGAGGCTGTCCCGGGAGCGTGATGCTGTCACGTACCGAGGACTGCCCCCGTAGTCGTCATCGATGATCCGAGTTACGCCGGCATCTACGGATTTCGAGGAGTCGGCGGTGTGCGTTTGTTGGCTATAGAGCTCTCCCCTGTTGATGCCGGCCCAACGTTCCGATTACCTTGCATGCCTACCGCGTAGACGCCTGGGTGCCCGCGTACGATGGAGGTTCGCATGGCCGTTCCCAAGAGAACCGACCCGACCGCGCGCCGCGCGGGCGCGGCCTGTAGCTTCCTCGGCGCCGTCACCGTGGCGCTGCTGTTGGCGGTGGCGCTCGGTGCGAGCACGCTCGCTTGGGCGCATCAGTCTCAGGATCATGCAGAGATTGCCCGCCCGTGGCCGGGGCCCGATGGCAAACCGTTGCCGTTTCGAACCTACGATGAGGCGACGGAGTTCCTGCGCACCGCCCGGATCGTGTCGTCTGTGAATGTCGGCATCGGCATCGCGGGGATAAAGCGCCTGGTGCTCGAGCGCAACGGCATCCGCGCGCGCGGAGCGTTTCACGCCATCAACAACGTGACGCGCGATTCCCGAGTGGACGGGCGCATGTTCCGCAGCTACTACGACAGCTACAAGAACCAGTGCGCTGCCTACGAGCTGGCGCGCCTGTTCGAGCTCGACAACGTGCCGCCGACGGTGTGCCGAAGGGTCAACGGCATCGACGGCAGCATACAGCTCTGGATAGAGGAAACGCGCAGCGAGACCGATCGAACGGAGGCGGGATTGCGCACGCCGGTGATAAGCGACTGGCTACGCCAGGTCCAGGCCATGCGGCTGTTCGACAGCTTGATCTTCAACGACGACCGGAACCCAGGCAACTACCTCTTCGACGCCGATTGGAAGCTCTGGATGATCGATCACTCACGCGCATTCCAGATGCGCAGGGAGCTGGAGTACAGCGATGAGTTCGTCTGGTGCGCTCGGCGCACGTGGCAGCTGCTGAACCAGGTAACCGATGACCAGATCCGCGCCGCGATCGACACCTACCTCGCGCCACCGCAGATGGGCGCGCTAGTGGAGCGGCGAGGACTGCTCGTTGAGCACATCCAGAAGTTGATTGACGAGCGTGGCGAAGACGCCGTAATCCACTAGCGATCAGGCTCTCTCCTTAGCGTAAGAGCAACCCGCGTCGCCGGCATCGTCGTCTACGTGATGCCGTATCAGCTTCCGGGGACGGCGGGCTGATCAACCGCCTCCGCAGGCCGTGGCCTCTCCTCGTACTCGCCGGCTTCGGGCTTGAGCTCGTCGCGCCGCAAACGCTGCTGAGTCACCTTCGTCACCCTGCCGGTTTGGACGCGGATCAGTCTAGTCTGTCGGCGTGCTAGATCATCGAACGGGCGGTAGCCGAGCGACCCCGCGGGTCCGCTCGGCGTATTCTCCGTACCGAGACCTTCCAGGAGATGCCATGTTACGCAGCGTCGCGATCGCCACCTCCGCCGCAATCCTCCATGGCTCCGTTCTTGTCGCTGCAACCGCGATGGGCGCCGGCGCTTTCGCCCAGGGAATCGCAGCGCCCGAAATCACCAACGCGGCCATTCGGGCGATTCTCGCGTCCCGAAGCGCACGCCTCGAGAGCATCCATCGGCATCTCTCTCGAGGTGCCTTCGGCGAGAACAACAAGGCTCTGTTGCAGGCCAGAGATCTATCGGCGCTACCGCTTCAGGAGCGCGCCGCCGTCCAGAAGCTGCTGCGCGAGGAGAACGCCGACCGAGAGAGCATGTTCATCGAGATCGCTGCTGCTACCGGAACCGATCTGAGCCAGCTACCGCGGATCCGAGAACGCTATGCTGCCGCGCTGCGCGCCGACGCGCGTCGAGGTGACTGGATCCAAATGCCCGATGGGTCGTGGCGGCAGCATCAGTGAAAGTCGGGGGTCGCAACCGGCTCAGGCAACGGGCGAGGCGGCCGCACCTGCGACGATCCTCGCGCCTCCCGCCTACTCCACGACCCGCATGAGCCCCTGCATCGTTTGCCAGTGGTTCGGGAACGTGCAGAGAAAGTCGTAGTCGCCGACCACGCTCGGAGCGGTGAACTCGAGCACCTGGTACTCGCGGTGGTTGAGCAACTCCGACGCGGCAATGATCTTGTCGCTGGCGGGCAGGAACCCGACGGCGAAGCCCACCGCGCCGAGCGCCTCGGCGGCCAGGCCGATCTCCTCGGCCGAGCCGGGCTCGCCGATGATCAGGTTGTGCGGCATGTAGTCGGGGTTCTCGAACCAGATCTTCACGCTCTGCCCGGGGTTGACGGTGAACTCGGCAATATCGAACCGCGTCTGGTCGACGAGCGTCCGGATGACGATGGCGTCCGGATCGGGAGTGACGTCTTCGATGTCGGGGTCGTCCGCGAGCCGCGAGGCGAAGTCGAACGGCTCCGCGGCGTTGTGATCCCAGAACTGCTCCACCGTCCGGGCCGCGATGCGCGCGTGCGGCTCGGGAGAGTTGAGCACTAGCGCCAGCAGGTCGCGGTTGACGACGTTGTGCTGCTGATGCACCCAGAGCGCTTCCAGAAAATGGTGCGCGTCGCGCGCACCGCGGGCATCGAACTGCTGCAGCCAATCCTCAGTGGCGGCAATCACCGCAGCGCTGTCGCGTTCGGAAAGCTCCACGCGCGCCCGACGCCGGATGCCGTTGATCGGATGCTCGAGAGCGGCGAGCAGCTCCGGGATCGGCCGTCCATCGATGGCGACGTGGTCCGACAAGGGCCGCCCCGGCACGGTGATCCGGTGGATGCGCCCGTGTGCATGGTCGCGAGCAGGGTCGCGGACGTTGTGCTGCATGTGTCCGACGATGGCATTGGCCCAGTCGGCGACGTACACCGCACCGTCGTCGGCGATCTCGAAGTCGGTGGGCCGGAAGTTGGGGTCGGTGGAGACCAGGAAATCGTCGGTCTCGGTGCCGTGCACGTCGCCGGTGTCGGTGTCGAACGTCAGCTCGTATTGCTTGATCCCGAGGAACGCGATGGCGTTGAGGATGAGGAAGTTACCCTGGCTCTTGTCGGGAAAGTGCGCGCTGGAGAGGATTCCGCTGCTCGGCACCGGTCGCACCGTGTGTTGCAGCAACGAGCGCATGCTGAACGAGCCGTCGCCGTTAGGCTTCACCTGATAGGCGGCTCCGCCGGTGGCGTCGGTGGCGTAGTGGTAGCCCCAGTAGTCGAAGCTGATTCCGTGCGCGTTGGGCACATTCTCGGTGTGGAAGCTGAACTCGTAGGTGCGCGGGTTGAAGCGGTACATCCCGGAGGCGTTCGATTCCTGGTTCGACCTCCAGGGCGTCTCGACGTTAGAGACGTTGAAGATGCCGCGCTGGTAGTAGATGAACCCGTCGGGGCCGTAGACGAAGTTGTTGGCCGAGTGATGGGTGTCTGCCGATCCGAGCGCGCCGAGGACGCGGATGCGCACATCGGCCACGTCGTCGCCGTCGGTGTCCTTGAGGAACAGCAGGTCGGGCACCGAGGCGACGATCACGCCGCCGTTCCAGAACTCGAAGCCGGTCGGATTGTGTACGTAGGCGAAGGTGATCGCCTCGTCGGCGATGCCGTCGCGATCCTCGTCGGGGAGGATCAGCAGGCGATCGTCCATCGCCTTGGTCGGCTCCCACTTCGGGTAGGTCGCCCACGTCGCCGCCCACAGCCGCCCGCGCGTGTCGACGCCCAGCTGCACCGGGTTGACGAGCTCCGGGAACATCTCCTCGGAGGCGAAGAGATTGGCCTGTAGGCCCTCTTCCAGGGTCATCGTGTCGATGCTCTCCCGCGGGGTCATGAAGTCGAGCGTGCCGGTGATGCTCACGCCGTCCTGAACCTGAGGCTCCGCCAGGTTCGTCTTGACCTCGACGGGCTCGGGCACGTCGGAGTCGTCGGGCGCCAGGGAGGCGCCGCTGGCCGCGGCCCAGATCACCGCATCGCGGTTCGCAGCCATCACATCGAGCTGTGTGAGCTCGTGCTGCAGCACCTCGAAGTTCGTCTGGTCATCGGTGAAGGCGAGCGTTGAGCGTGTGCCCCAGACGTCGTTGCCGTCGGTGGCGCGGTAGCGGTTGAACCAGTGCCAGTTCTTGTCGAGAACCGCGGTGCGCACCGCCTCGAGCGTCTCCGGATCGGCACTCGGCCCCCGACCCAGCAACGACTCGACGATCACCTCGGCGATCCGCCGGTTACCGTCGCTATTCAGGTGGACGCCGTTAATGGTCAGCGGATCCGCGGCGGCGCGATAGAGCTCCTGCGAAGGACCGAACAGGTCGACGTAGGGCACGCCCCTGTCTCGCGCCACCGCCGCCATGGCCTCCGTGTAGGCGGCGAGGCGGGCGTTGTTCTCGCGGCCGTCAGGTAGGTTCGGGTCGTGAAGATCCTCGTGCGCGATGGGCGACAGCAGCACGATCCGAGGCGCTCCACGGCCGGAATAGCTCTGCGCTCGCGTGTGATCGATCCAGTCGCTCAACGCTTCGGCAAACTGCGCCGGTTGCCCGTCGAAGGATTCGTTGTAGCCGAACATGGCGACAACGACGTCGGCTTGCGAGAACGCCAGGTACTCGTCGGCGCTCGGGAACCCGGGCCCGGCAGGCCCATCATCACGATCAGGCACCGATCCCTTGACGCGCGGGCGATGATCGATGCGGTCACCGGCAAAGCCGTGGTTGCGGATCACCAGTTGCAGATCCGGGAGCTCCGATTGCAGGTGCGCTTCCAGCCAGCCGTCGTGCTGCATGCGGTCCGCCAGCGCGTTGCCGATGAGCACAACGTGGTCGCCTTGCTCGAACGGGATCTCGGTGGTGCTGCACGCCGCAGCGGCAGCGAGCAAAACGAGCACCGGTGTGATGCCTCGGGAGCAGCTCGACATGGGCTCAGTCCTGCGTCGGCCTGTCCGTCGACATGATCGGCGTATCCCAGCCGGCGAGATCGGCCGGCCTCACGCCGCGGCGGTAGCCATCGAAGTTGAAGGTCACGGGATTATAGGACCCCACAAAGGATAGGTCGCTGTCGGCGCGAATCGAATCCTCCAAGCCCGCGGCCCACAGGGCCGCGTTGAGCAGCAGCCGGCGAAACCCCTCGTTCAGGAAGTCCTCGGAGGCGCCGTGCGTCGTAGTGAAGACCCGGGCCTGGCTACCGTCCCCAGCCTCGTAAGTGCGCGTCCAAGCGACGGGCAGCACCGCCTTGTCGGGTGCCGGAGGCGAATCGGCGGTCAGGCCGTCGAGGACCTGCCCGCGGGCCAGCACCACGGAATCAGGCATCGGGTCGGCGTAGTAGCCGCCGGACTGCACGTGCACGTCGTGTACGCCGCGAAGAATCGGGTGCGACTCCTGCCCCTCCAGCAGCAGCCTGGAGCTCTGCTGGTGGTTCTCGCCATGATGGGTCACCCAGGTCTCGCCGAGCACTTGGCGGCCAAAGCCGCCCTCGTAACCCGAGCCCGAGTAGTCCCAGGTGTACTTGACGAAGGGCCCTTCCTCGATCTCGAAGGCGTGGGTCGCGGTGCGGATGCCGACGATCGGGCCGCCGCGCTCGAGGTAGTCGACGATGTGCTGCATCTCGGCAGCCGGGAAGTCCTGAAAGCGCAGGCCGACGATCAGCAGGTCGGCACTCTCGAGCGCCTCCAGACCAGCGATGTCGGAGCTCCCGGGCTCGATGAAACCGTCGGCGTCGAGGGTGAAGAAGATGCTGCACTTGAAGCCGAATCGGCTGGCTAGAATGCGCCCCATCGCCGGCAGCAACTCTTCCGACCGATACTCGTGGTCCCCGGCAATCAGGACGATGTGCTTGCCGGCGCCGGGCCCCCCCGTACCTTCGTAGACGACGCCATGGGGAGTGTCCAGCGGTATGTTAGCGGCACAACTCGCCAGGGCGGCAAGGATCGGCAGCGACCAGAGCGCCATTCTCATCGGAGACCTTCAAGCACCATCACGTCCCCGGAGAAGCCGCCGCCTCGGCGCCCTCGCCAGCGACCAGTCGACCACGCTTGATAACCCAACGCGGGCGCAGCTGTCCGAACCGGTACGGCAGCATGCGGTAGTCATGAGTGGAGTAGATCTGCAGGTCGGCGCGCATCCCCGGCTCCAACCGACCTACGACGTCGCCTTGACCGATGGCATGTGCGGCGTTGGTCGTCGCCGCCACCAGCGCCGCCTCCGGTGTCATTCCCAGCAGGGTGCATGCTAGCGAGACAATCAACCCCATGGACTCGACGGGGCTCGTTCCGGGGTTGAAGTCGGTGGCCAGAGCGATCGGCACACCGGCTGCCTGCAGCCGGCGCGCCGGTGCCTGGCGGCGCGACATGACATACAGCGGTACCGACGGCAGGAGCACCGCGACCACGCCGGCGCCGGCCAGCGCGGCGATTCCCCCCGTCGAGATGTAGTCGAGATGGTCGGCCGAGATTGCCCCGACCTCGGCCGCCAGCGCGGCGCCGTCGGTGTCACCGAGTTGATCCGCGTGGACCTTGATGCCGCACCCGGCGCGCGCCGCCGCGGCGAAGACCCGGCGGCACTCCGAAACGGTAAACGCACCTTCCTCACAGAAGGCATCGACAAAATCGATGCGATCGGCAAGCGTAGCGATCATCTCCTCCACCAGGCTCAGGTAGCCATCTCGATTCTCTCGATACTCGGGTGGCAGCGCATGTGCCGCCAGCAGCGTCACCACCACGTCGGTCGCCTCTGTGGCAGCCAGGCGCCGCGCTGCTCGAACGAGCTTGGCCTCGTCGGCGGCGCTGAGGCCGTAGCCGCTCTTCGCCTCAACGGTGGTCGTGCCGGCGCTCAGCATGCGCCGTAATCTGCGCATGCCAATCTCGACGAGCTCCTCTTCACTGCACGCCCGAGTAGCATCGACCGTGCTGAGGATGCCGCCGCCGGCCTGCAGAATTTCGCCGTAGCTGGCGCCAACGATGCGCTGGGCGAACTCACCGGGCCGCCAGCCACCAAACAACACGTGCGTGTGTGGGTCGACGAATCCCGGCAGCAGCACGCCGCCGCCGGCGTCCAGGCTTATCGCATGAGCAGCGACGCGAACCGTCGACAGAACGCCGCTTGCCGGACCCGCGTACACGATCTCTTCGCCGGCAACTGCGACGGCGGCGTCCTCAACCAGACCGACGTTCCCCTGATCGCCGCCGCGCTGCGGGTACGTGGTCCCGCCGGCCATGGTGAGGCACTGTCGGATGCCGCGAACGACGAGCGTGGCAACGGTCTTACCACCCGACTCAGCCATCGAGCGAGGGCATTTTCACGTTGCGCGTCCGCGCCGTCTCGATTGCCAGCTCGTAGCCAGCGTCGGCATGACGCACGACGCCGAGCCCGGGATCGACGGTGAGGACTCGCTCGAGCCGCTCCGCCTTGCGCTCGGTGCCGTCGGCGACGATCACCATCCCGGCATGCAACGCGCGCCCCATCCCGACCCCACCGCCGTGATGAAACGACACCCACGAGGCGCCGCTAACCGCGTTCATGGCGAAGTTCAAGAGCGGCCAGTCGGCTACCGCATCGGAGCCGTCGAGCATCGCCTCGGTCTCCCGGTTCGGCGAAGCCACAGATCCGCAATCGAGGTGATCGCGGCCGATGGCGACCGGTGCCGACACCTCGCCCGAGGCTACTAGCCGGTTGATCTCGAGACCGAACCGCGCCCGTTCGCCATATCCGAGCCAGCAGATCCTCGATGGCAGCCCGAGCTGAGGGACGCGCTCCCGCGCCAAGCTCACCCAGCGGTGCAGCACCCGATCGTCTGGGAACACACGGAGCAGGGCGTCGTCGAGCACGGCGAGGTCCGCCTCGGCCCCAGACAAGCAGGCCCAACGGAAAGGTCCCTTGCCCTCGCAGAACAACGGACGAACGTACGCTGGAACGAAGCCGGGATAGAGGTAGTGGCCATCGTCATCGCGCACCGTCAGGCCACCGCGCTCCGCCTGACCTCGCAGATTGTTGCCATAGTCGAAGCACACCGAGCCGGCGCGCTGCAGGTCGAGGATGCCCTGCGTATGCACCACGATCGAGTCGAGAGCGCGGCGACGATATTCGTCGGGGGCATCGACCCGCAATCGGTCGAGTTCTTCGAGGTCGCCGAGCGGTACGTAGTCGAGCAGGTTGTGCGCCGACGTTTGGTCGGTGACCACGTCGGGGATCGCGCCCATCGCGGCCAGCCGCGGATAGACCTCGGCAGCGTTGCCAACCAGCCCCACAGACAGACCTCTCCCCTGACTCCGGGCCTCCTCGATCCAGCCTACTGCCTCCTCGAGATCGTCCGATTGGCGGTCACAGTATCCCTCCTCGACCTTGCGGGCGACGCGATCCGGGCGCACCTCGACGACCAGCGCGGCGGCGTCGTTCATGGTCGCTGCCAGCGGTTGGGCGCCGCTCATCCCGCCGAGCCCGGCGGTGAGGACGAATTTTCCCCGCAGGCTGTCGACGCCGAACTCCTGCTTCGCACAGGCGGCGAAAGTCTCGTACGTCCCCTGCAAGATCCCCTGAGTGCCGATGTAGATCCAGGATCCAGCCGTCATCTGCCCGTACATCATGAGACCGGCCAGATCGAGCTCCTCGAAATGCTCCTCGGTTGCCCAATCCGGCACCAGGTTGGAGTTAGCGATGATCACTCGCGGAGCATCAGGCGATGTGCGAGCCACGTAGACGGGCTTGCCCGACTGAACACACAAGGTCTCGTCGGTGGCCAGGCTACGCAGGCTCTCGACGATCTGTCCGTAGGCTCGCCAGTTCCGCGCCGCCCTACCGCTCCCTCCGTACACCACCAGATTCGGCCAGTCGACGGCAACCTCAGGGTCGAGGTTGTTCATCAGCATCCGCAGAGCGCCCTCTGTGTCCCAGGTCGAGCAAGTGCGCTGCACTCCGCGCGGCGCCCGAATCGGCCCTGCTGGACGCTCCTCCGCGTACATCGGCCGCCCGATGTTCGCGGTCTCGGTCATCCTCGTACCCATGCTCGGCTCAGGGTTGGCCTCCCGGGCTGATGCCGCGAAGACGCCAGACAGCGATGTCGGCGACGAAAGCCTCGCCCAGTTGTGTCGTGCGCAACGGCTCGAAGTACGCCTCGAACGCCCGGTCCCACCGGTTCAAGATCCCGTCACCGGCCCCGCCTGGGCCGCGATCCTCGTATAGCACCCCGGCATGATCGTCGATGGTGAGAATATCGCCCTGGCGCACGACGTCGAAACCCACCGCACGCAATGGATCGCTGGTCCAGTAGTAGGCGCCGTCAACGGCCAGAAACATGTCGTCCACTACCCTGTCGGCGATGTCTTCCAGACGATCCCACGGCAGGATCGGCCCTTCAAAGTCACCGGCGCGACGCCGTGACGCCTGCCAGAATGCGAGCACCGTACCTCCCAGAAAACGCTCGGCCGGATGATCGTCCATCTCCCCGATCATCGGCACATAGGGCAACCCGGCAAACCCCTGGAGGATCCCGAACGCATCGTCGCCGGCGCGCACCGTCACCCGATGGGGACGCCCGCTCGGTGAGGTCGCGTGGGCCTCGTCGCCCCCTGGGGAGGCCGACCGTTGGAGGATTCGGTTGCGCTGATCACGAATCACGGCGCGCACCATGAAGCGCATCGTGCCGGTTCCGAGATCGGGGTAGGCATCACCGCTGGGGTTGATGTCCGCGGCGTGGCTCCACCCGAAGCCCCAGCTCACCTGATAGTTGTCGGTGAAGCCGATCTGCGTGGCGACGAAGCTCGGGTCGAAGTTCTCGTTGGCGAACGGAAACGTCGGCTCGACCTTGAACCAGAGAAACTCCGGCGTGTACCACCAACTGCTCCACGCCTCGACCGGGCGCGGCGCGGCTTCCGGGGCGAGACGCACACTGGGCGTGCTGCCGAAGAGCACCGTCTCTCCGCCGCCAAAGCGCGGCGTCGCCTCCAGGATAGCGAACAAGGTAACCGGCGTGCCCGAGACCGCCTCCTTCGATGCAACGCTGGCTACCGAGTCGTCGAGCGCCGCCGACGTCACCCATACGCGCTGAATCTGCGGGGTCAGCCAGGCACGTGCCCGCGGCACCCCGAAAACCACCGAGAGCAGCGCCGCAACGACGGTGGAGGCAATCAACGCCAACCGCAGTCGTTCAGCAGCCGGCGGACGCATCAGCGAGCGCCTAGTGTGCTGTGCGGGAAGCAAATCGACACTCGTGGCTCCGCAAGGCGGCGAGGTCGAGAAGCAGCAGCACTAGCAGGCCGTGGTGAAATGGGCCCGGTTGCCAGGCGCGACGACGAGACGATGTTTGCCCATCGTGGAGGAGGAGCAACGCCGCAGACGGACCCATTTCGCCGCCATCCTCCGGACAAATGGGCAGTTGCGGGCGATATGCAACGATCATCTGTTACAGACCACTAGGATGTCGCGATCTCGGCGCGTTCCTCTTCAGGGGCTAGCAGCCCGGCGCGGCCGATAAGGCGCGCCGCCACGCGACGCACGGTATTGATCGGGATAGCGAAGCCAACGCCGGCGTAGGCACCACGCCCAGTCCTTGACGCCGCCTCAGACACCGCGATCGCCGTGTTGATGCCGATAACTTCACCACGCAGATTCGCTAGCGGGCCGCCCGAGTTGCCAGGGTTGATCGCCGCGTCGGTCTGGATGAATCCGCTGCGCATCGACAGTGACCGCACGCGGCGATCGAGGGCACTCACGATGCCTGTCGACACAGTCCCCGTCAGCCGAAACGGCGCTCCCATGGCTACCACCCACTCACCCACTCGAAGCACCTCGGAATCGCCCAATGCCGCGGCCTGTAGCGGCTCGGTGACATCGACCTTGAGGACCGCGAGGTCAGTGCCGCTGTCGCGCCCCACCACGGTCGCCAACAATGGAGGCAAGCCTTGCAGTTGGATCTCGATCTGTCCGGCGCCCTCCACGACGTGCCAATTGGTCACCAGGTAACCGTCGGAGCGGACCACCAGCGCCGAGCCGCTCGAACGCTGCGGAGCCCCCTCCTCGCGCGCCCCGTCGTAGATAGCCACCACAGCTACGGAAGGCTCGAGCACACGGGCAACCTCTGTCCACGACGTGGCGAGCGGATCGGTGCGGAACTCCGGCAGCGGGCCACCAAGATCGACCTCGGGCCACAAGGCGCCGTCCGCGGCCACGTAGTAGCTACCAGCCAGCGACACCGCCAGGAGGCCGAGCACCGTCAGCAGCGTACGCTGCGTCAGCTGTTTGAAAGTGTAGCTCACGGGGGCAGTTTAGCACGGTGGTCAGGCTACCCTGGAAGCAAATAAACCCTTGTGGGCCGGCACATTGAGCAGGAGCGATAGTCTGCTCGACGCCGCTCAACCAGGCCCACCGACCGTCCGTCGGAGCAGCGCGCCGACGACGAAATGTTGCTTGCCGGCAGCGCGCAGCGTGACTACCCTCATCTATGGAGATACCGACTCCGCTCCCCCCCTCAGAATCCGCCACATCTGCGAAATCATGCTGAAGAAGATACTGATCGGGGTCGTCGCGGCGCTCATCGTCACCGCCGGCGTGTATGCGAATCGCGGACGCACCGCCAAGGCGATCGAGGTGCAAACCGAGAACGTCAAGCGCCGCGACCTTACCGCGACCGTCTCCGGCTCGGGCAAAATCCGGCCGTTCAAGGAGGTCGACATCTCCTCCAACGTCAGCGGTCGCGTAGTACAGCTCTCGATACTGGAAGGACAGGACGTATCGGCCGGGCAGTTCCTGCTCCGAATCGACCCGGTTCGCTACCGCAGCGCCGTCGAGCAGGTCGAGGCATCGATCCAGTCGGCAGAAACCAACACCGAGCTGGCCCGCCAGAATCTCACCTACGCACGCGACGTGCTCGACCGGCGCGAGGGTCTGTACCAGCAGGACCTGCTGGCTGAGGAAACCTACCTGGAGGCGCTGCAAGCGGTGCGACGCGAGGAGCAAAACCTGCAGATGCGAGAGACCGACGTCGAGCGGCTGCGCGCCCAGCTCAAGCAGTCCGAGCATGACCTGTCGCAGGTGGCGTTCCGGGCGCCGATCAGCGGGGTCATCACCAAGCTCAACATCGAAGAGGGGGAGACCGCCATTACCGGGACCATGAACAACCCCGGCACAGTGCTCCTGACGATCGCCGACCTGTCGTTCGTCGAGGCGGAGATCGAGATCGACGAGACCGACATCGTCGACGTCGAACTGGGGCAACAAGCAGAAGTCCGCATCGACGCGTTTCCAGATTCCGTGTTCGCAGCGAGCGTCATCGAAGTGGGGAGGAGCCCGATCAACGACACGCAAGCCACCTCGAGCACGCAGGCAATCAACTTCAAGGTAGTTGTGCGCGTGCTCGAAGCGGTCCCAGGCGCTCGGCCGGGGTTGTCGTGCACCGCCGACATCGTCACCGCCACCCGTGACGCGGCGCTGGCGGTGCCGATCCAATCGTTGATTCTGCGCGAGGTCGAGCTGGACGAGAACGGGCAGATCGTGCAGCGGGACCCCCTCGCCGAGCTCTTGGCCGAGGTTGAAAATGGGGCGGCAAATGACGATACCGAGCAGGAGCTTCAAGAGCTCGAAGGAGCTTTCTTGGTTCGAGACGACAAGGCGGAGTTCGTTCCGGTGAAGATCGGCGTAGCCGGCGAGCGATACTTCGAGGTACTTTCGGGGATCGACGAGGGCGATGAAGTGGTGGTCGGCCCATTCGATGTGATCCGCACGCTGCAGTCCGGCGAGCGCGTCGACACCGGCACGACACGGCGAGATCGATCCGCGGAGGAAGCGGGGTGAGCGCATGAGCGAGGCACGGACGCGCGGCACCGATGGCGGCTCGCTGATCATCGAGATCCGTGGCCTGGGAAAGACGTACGACATGGGCAAGGTTAAGGTCGAGGCACTTCGCGGTGTCGACTTGGACGTGTGTCAGAACGAGTTCATCGCCATCATGGGCCCTTCGGGATCCGGCAAATCGACCCTGATGAACTTGATCGGCTGCCTGGATACGCCAACCACCGGCACATACACGCTCAATCATCAAGAGGTCAGCAATCTCGATGACAACGAGCTAGCCGCAGTACGCAACAGCGAGATCGGCTTCGTCTTCCAGACCTTCAACCTGCTGCCGCGTGCCACCGCCCTGCACAACGTCGAGCTGCCGCTGATCTACGCCGGCGTCTCCGGCCGCGAGCGCAAGAAGCGGGCGTTGCACGCACTCGAGGTAACCGGCCTCGCCGACCGCTCGGACCACCGTCCGAACGAGCTCTCCGGTGGCCAGCGGCAGCGCGTTGCGATCGCTCGAGCGTTGGTCAACGAGCCTGCCATCCTGCTTGCCGACGAGCCCACCGGAAACCTCGACTCGAAGACCTCCTACGAGGTCATGGAGCTGTTCATCGACCTGCACGACAAGGGTCAGACCGTGATCGTCGTGACGCACGAAGCGGACATCGCCAAGTATGCACACCGCGTCGTACATTTCCTCGACGGCGAGATCGTTCGCGATGAACAGCAGACACCGTGGCTGATCGGCGCCGAGCACGCTTCGGCCGGATGAACAGCACCCGCCGCGCTATCGGGCTTTCGGAGGGTGTGCTCATCGCTCTTGACTCGATCTGGGCCAACAAGCTGCGCTCGTTCCTCACGGTGCTCGGCAACATCATCGCCGTCAGTTCGATCATCCTCGTGGTGACAATCATCCAGGGAGTCAACGCCGAGGTAACCGGCCTGCTCACCGCTGAAGGCGCCGACGTGTACTCGATCGAGCGTTCGGGCATCGCCTTCTCGCACGATGAGGCTGTGGCCATGCGCAATCGACCTCGGCTTACGCGCGCCGATGCCCGTTTCGTACGCCAGGAGGCGACGACGATCGCCGCACTGTCGGTCGGCGCCGACCGCAGCACGCTAGTGGAGTACGGGACGCGATCGGTCGACAGGGTCAGTATCGAGGGAAGGTCGTATGACTGGGCGTTGCTCGACCAAACCGGAATGCGTGCGGGACGCTACCCGTCCGCCCTCGAGGTGGACCGTAACCGTGCCGTCGCGATGCTGGGTCTCGATGTGGTGGAGGAGTTGTTTCCCGGGCTCCCGCCGGAGGCAGCGCTGGGCCGCCGTATTCGTATCGGGAGCCTGCATTTTGTCGTCATCGGAGTGCTCGAGACCCGCGGATCGGTGTTCGGCTTCAGCCAGGACGAAGTGGCAGTAATTCCAATCGGAACCTGGCAACGCCTTTTCGGTTACCGGACCTCGTTGGAATTTCGCGTCAAGCCGCGACGACCCGACCTGGTTGAGGCGTCGATGGACGAGGCTCGGATGCTGATGCGCATTCGACACCGCCTACGGCCCCGCGACGTGGACGACTTCGCGGTGACCAGCTCGGACACCTTCCTGGATCTCTATCATCAATTTACCGCCGGCATCTACGCGGCGTTGATCGGCATCGTCGCGATGGCGCTGGTGGTTGGCGGAATAGTGATCATGAACATCATGTTGATGGTGGTCACCGAGCGCACCCGCGAGGTGGGCATCCGCAAGGCGGTGGGGGCCACATATCAGCAGATCCTGTGGCAGTTCCTCGTCGAGGCGGTCACCGTCTCGCTGGTCGGCGGCGTGGCGGGAATCACCCTCGGCTACGCCGCGGCGGCGGGAATATCCAACTTCACTCCGTTGCCGTTCGTGCTCGTGCCCTGGTCGGTGGCAGCGGCGCTCGCCACCGTCATGGTCGTGGGTGTGGTCTTCGGAATTTACCCGGCGAGCCGCGCCGCCACGCTCGACCCGATCGCCGCGCTCCGCTACGAGTGATGCGCTCCGTCGTCATTAGCCAAGTCCTCGGGATGGCCTGGGAGAGTCTGCGTGTCCACAAGATGCGCTCGTTCCTCACTATCCTGGGTATCGTCATCGGCATCACGATGGTGGTCGGAATGACGAGCCTCATACGGGGCTTCGATCAGTCGATGACCGGCCAGATCGAGTCGCTCGGCTCGGACACCGTGTACCTCATCAAGTGGGGTGGCCGACTGGTCACCTCGGGAGAGGAGTTCCGTCGACTCAACGCCCGGCCGGACATTACCGAGCGCGACGCGGACGCCATCGGTCGACTCGCCGAATCAGTCGAGCGGGTCTCGATCATGTATGGGGCCGGCTTTCCACCGACCCAGGCGGTGGTTCGATTCGCCGGCCGCCGCACCAACCAGACTCAGGTCATGGGGATCGCCCCGCGGTTCCTGGATGCCGGCGACATGGAGCTAGAACTAGGCCGCTTCATCAGCCCGATCGACGTACGGCAGCGCACAGACGTCGTCGTGCTGGGTGACGGACCTCGCTCTGTGCTGTTTCCAGACCGCGATCCGATCAGTCGCCGGGTGCGCGTCAACGGGCGCGAGTATCGGGTAATCGGCACGATCAAGTCACGGGACACATCCAGCTTGGCCGGCGAACAGGCCGACAACTTTGTTCTGGTGTCGTCAACCAACTACAGCAAGCTGTTCGGCCCACGCCCCAAAGGAGCGATGGTGGTCATGCGGGCCAAGGCCGAGCACGGCGTGGAGCGGATGCAAACCGAGGTCGAGGGCATCATGCGGGCGAGGCACGGCCTCCGCGCCAATGAGGATAGG
Source organism: Acidobacteriota bacterium (assembly GCA_963666055.2). GTDB lineage: Bacteria > Acidobacteriota > UBA890 > UBA890 > WLXD01 > DASCOT01. Next base: position 71,703 of record CAXWPH010000006.1, read on the forward strand.
GACTTCGATCTTGCCACCCAGGAAAGCCTGTTGGAGCTCTGGAAGAACCTCACGCAGTACTTCTTCCTGACGCTGGTGGCGCTCTCCTCGGTGGCCCTGATGGTCGGCGGCATCGGTGTAATGGCGATCATGCTCGTGTCGGTCACCGAGCGCACCCGTGAGATCGGCGTGCGCAAAGCTCTGGGTGCGCGGCGCTCCGACGTTCTCCTGCAGTTTCTGGCCGAGGCGGTAGTGCTGGCTGCGGTCGGCGGGCTGCTGGGTGCGCTGGTGGGCGCTGGCTTCGGCTACGCAGCGCACATGGCCACCGGCTTCCCGATATCGTTACCGTGGTGGTCGTTCGCTATCGCAGTGGGAACCTCGTCCTTGATTGGCGTCGCCTCCGGTATTTATCCTGCTAACCGTGCGGCCCGACTCGACCCCGTAGAAGCCTTGCGATACGAGTAATGGGTCCGTCTTCTTGAAACAACGAGCGGTGGGCGACCGTCTCCCGATGAAAAGGATGGCGTCGTGCGCCCTTCGAAAGCCTCGCTCTTACGCGACTCCCTCGCTGGCTGGTATCTACAAGCGCCATCCCGACAGCGTCGAGAAACGGCATGATCCGAGTCCGCATGTTCAAGCTCTTGCACTTGGTCGCAGCGGTTGCGATCGTTCTCAGCCCACTGCCTGTCTCGGCACAGGAGCAAACAGCGGCTGCCCCGATGACGGAGGACGATGTGCCGACGCTCGAGCTGACGCTGCTCGAGGCCGCCGAGATGGCACTGCGACACAACCTCCAAGTGCGTATCAACAAGTTTGCGCCGCAGGTCCAAGCCGAGAACATCACCTCCGCCCGCGCTCGCTTCGACCCGAGCCTAACCTTCGACGTGCCGAGCGTCTTTGGCCGTAACACGAGCCAGGGCACCTCGACCCTAGCGGGCGGCGACATCGTCACCGATGAGACTTTCTCGGGCGGGTTCGGCTTCAGTCATCTGCTGGAATACGGCACCAACTATTCAATCAACTGGACCGCTCAACGACGCTTCAGCACCAACACCTTCTCAACGTTCAACCCGAACTTCAGTTCCACGCTGAGGGTTCAGCTGACCCAGCCGCTGCTTCGTAACTTCGGCAAGGAGAACAACATCAGCCAGATCGTGATTGCCCAGGACAATCTCGAAGTCAGCATGGAGACCTTCCGCAATCAGGTGCAGCAGACGATCCTGAGCGTTTACGAGGCATACTGGCAGCTCGTTTTCGCCGAGGACGACCTGGCGGTCAAGGAGCTGTCGCTCGACCTGGCGCGGCAGCAATTCGAGCGCAACAAGGTGCAGGTCGAGATCGGCACTCTGGCGCCGATCGAGACGATCCAGGCCGAGCAGCAGGTGGCCACCAACGAGCTACAGCTCACCCAGGCTCGACAGGCGCTGGCCGACGCGAGCGACGACCTCAGACGACTGTTGAACGTAGAGGCCGGGGCGCAGGCGGGCTGGGACGTGCCGCTGGTGGCAGCCGACGAGCCACAGGTGACCGATGAGGTCATCGACCTCGACGAGGCGATCAACCAGGCCCTCGAGCGTGATCCGCAGCTTCGCAGCCTTCGAATAGGGTCCCGTACCCGCGCACTCAGCGTTCGCACGGCGCGTAACGCGCTCCTCCCACAGCTGAACTTCAGTGGCTCGATCGTGCTGTCCGGCCAGGGCGGCGACACCCTGATACGGAGCGGCGGCTTCGGCTCCAGCGAGATTCTGGAGGTTCAAGAAGGCGGTTTCTCGGACGCGCTCCGCAACCTGTTCTCGGGCGAGTTCCGCAACTGGCAAGTGGGGCTTCAGGTACAGTTCCCGATCAACAACTGGGCCGCCAAGGCACAGCATGCTCAGGCGATCATCAACGAGCGCCAGCTGCTTGTGCAGATCGCCGATCGCGAGCAGCAGCTCCGGGTGGATATCACCAAGGCCGTCCGCCAGGTGACCAGCGGCGCCCAGCAGGTAGCGCAGGCCACCGTGGCGCGCGTGCTCGCCGAACGGCAGCTCGACGCCGAGGAACGCAAATTCGCCGTAGGCACGACAACGAACTTCGAGGTGCTAACGTTCCAGCGAGATCTCGCTAACGCGCGCACCTCGGAGCTGCAAGCGATGACCAATTACATGAACTCGGGCGCCCGGCTCGAGCAGGCAAAGGGTACGCTGCTGGAGAGCCTCGGGATTAGCATCAACATGGCCGGAGTGCCTGGCAGACCGAGGTAGACCTCCTGACTCAGCGCCGCCGACTCGCCGCCGGGATCGCTATCGCCGCGGTTGCGGTCATCGGCTGCCGCAATACCGCTCGCACAGGCTCTTCGCTCGACCCCGACCAGCCCATCGCAATTACGTTTCTGAGCGACTCCGCCGAGCCGACGATGCCCGAGGAGGAGCGGGCGGCGCTAGAGTGGCTACAGGCTCAACCGGGGTTCGCGACGAAGTTCGTGCAGCTGTCCGACCTCGACACCGCGCGGCCTGACCCGAACAGCGTGCTCTGGTGGCACCATGCCGCCTCGGCCGCACTGCCGACAAGCGCTATGCGGCAACCGGCAATCGCCGCCGTGCGCGCCCATCTTCGCGGCGGCGGCGCGCTGATGTTGTCGCTCTTCGCGGCCACTTGGGTCGTACCTCTGGAACTTGAAACCCGACCTCCGGACGATGTGGGCCTGCGACTGGGAACCGATTGGGCCCGCTGGACGCCCGACGACGAACGTCTCCTGACCGGGCTTCAGAGCTACCGTGGACACCCGTTGCTGCGCCGCTTCTGGGGCGGCGTCTATACGGGCACACTGCACCGCGACAAGCGCTATGCGTCAGTACGCTGGAGCGGCGACAACTGGCCACTAGACGGCGCCGTGGTGGCGGTCGGGAAGCGCTACATCAGTATCGACGCAGACCACCGCGTGATCGTCGAGTATGCGCCGGGCGATGGCCGCGCCGGACCCGTTCTGGTAATCGGCGAAGGTCTCTACTTCGCCGATCAGGACAACCGCAACCGCATGCAGCTGGAGCTGTTTACCCGCGACGCGCTCGCCTACATCAGTGGAGATCAACCACCGGCGCCGCCCGGGGCTACGGTTGCCTCTACCGGAGCGGTGGCCCTGCCGGCCGTACGGACGATGGCCGCTGGCGACAGCAATGCCCCGCCACCTCCACCGGGTGGGGCCGATCTGCCGCCCGTTTCGCCTGAGCCCTCCGCCGAGGAGTTGCCGGGAGTGCTCGGGGCAACCACGTATTGGATGCCTCTCCAGGCCGGCACGCGCTGGTTCGAGGCAAGCTCCGAGGAGTCTGCCACCGAGCTACGCGCGGATGTAGTCGAGGCGGTCTCCGCCGCCCGATCGGGCCTCGCTCTCGAGCAGGAGGTAACCGACAACGCGCCGTTCGATCTATACAGTCCACGGACGCTCGTGGTCGGCACCCGGAACGGGCGCGTCGATGAGCTATGGGGATATCCGCTCCGTATGTTGCGCGACCTGCGATTTGGCTTCAGTCGCGATGTCGCTCGACGAGATACGGCTCAGATCAGATGGCTGGACACCGCAGCGGAGAGCATCACCTACACCATCCGGCCGGAGGGCGCGTCGTTCCGATACACGCTCGACGATCTGACGATCGTTGTCCACCTGGCTGTGCCGCGCGATCGACCCGGGCTGGTGGCGCTATTGGAAGTCGAAAGCGACACCCCCGTGGTCATACACGCACGCTGGCGAAGCGATCATGCTTCGATGTGGCCGCGAGAGCCGCGACACCTCGGCCCAATCGAGCTGGGCTGGGATGCCGGCGTAGCGGCGGTAGTGTGGCGCGATCCGACGGCGACGTTCACCGCCTATGCCGGATTCAGCGCGCCAGCGTCAAGCGCCACGATCGGCGGCCGGCAGCTCGACGTCAGCGCCGCAGAGCCGGTCGGCGAAGCGACCGCAGCGCCGCCGTCGCAGGGGGAATCTGCCAACCTGTTGGAAAATGCACGCGTGTCGCTCCAGGTCATACACGATCCGACCCTCGAGCCCGCCGTGGCGTTTGTGGTGGCCAGTGCCTTCGATGACCGCACCGCGCGCGACTCGTACCTCGAGTTGCTCGGCGATCCGGCCGCCACCTGGACGGCGAACGCCAACCATTACCGGCAATTCCTGGCCGAGTCGCTGTCGATCGCGTCTCCCGATCCGACGTTCAACGAGGCTTTTCGATGGGCCACGGTCGGCCTGGATGCGTTCCGCGTCACGACGCCGGGAATGGGGACTGGGCTGGTCGCCGGGTACGCCGCCAGCGCCGATTCAGGCGCCGCTGCGTGGCACCGCGACAACGATTTCCTGCGCCGGCCCGGCTACGCTTGGTACTTCGGCCGCGATGCAGTTTGGACGACCTTTGCTGCCGACGCGTACGGCGGCACCGACCTCACCGCCGAGGCCCTCCGCTTCTTGGCCAGGTACCAGGACGTCGACGGGAAGATCGCCCATGAGATATCACCCGGATGGGCGATCCATTATGACGCCGCCGACTCCACGCCGCTATTTCTCCTCGGCCTTGACCACCATATTCGGGCCACGGGCAACCGAGACTTGTTGCGCCAGCTGTGGCCGAGCGTCCGGCGCGCGATGCGCTTCCTCGAGAGCACCGATACCGACGGCGATGGCCTAATCGAAAACACCGGCGTCGGACATGGATGGATCGAGGGAGGAGAGATCTACGGAGCTCACACTACCTTCTACCTTGCGGGCCTCTGGGTAGCCACCCTGCAAGCGGTCGAGCGCATGGCCGTGTGGATGGTCGATGACGAGCTCACGGCGCTATCGCAACAGCGGCGCGCCAGCGCCGAGGCGACCCTAGAAGAGGGATTCTGGGATCCCCAGGCGCGCACCTATTATTACGGGCGGCGGGTCGACGGCACCTACCAGTCGGCTCCGACCATCCTGCCGGCGGTCCCGATGTACTTCGGATTGCTCGATGGAGCCAAGGTGCAGCCGCTGTTGGAGCGATTCGCAAGCTCCGAGATCACCAGCGATTGGGGCGCCCGGCTGATAGAGCGGTCGAGTCCGGCGTACGATCCCAACGGGTACCACCAGGGCATGGTTTGGCCGCTGTTCTCCGGCTGGACATCGCTGGCCGCATACGCCCATGGACGCCCTCTGGCCGGGTACCTCAACCTGAACCAGAACTTGCGACTCGTGCGTCAGGGCAATCTCGGGCACATCCCCGAGGCGCTGCACGGGGAAACCTACGAACTGGCCGGCGAAACTACTCATCAGGCGGCGTCGCACGCCATGGCCGTCCTCCCGGCCGTAGAGGGCATGCTCGGCATTCGGCCCGACGCACCGCAGGGGCGGCTCAGGATCTACCCGCACCTACCCGGTGGATGGACCGAGACCACGGTGCAGCCCGTAAGGGTCGGCGCGGAGTCATTTCGAGTCACGATCTTCCGCGCGCCGGAATCGAGCGGCTTCACCATCGACCGCCTGGCCGGCAGCGACCCGGTGCAACTCGAGCTTGCATTGCCCTTCCCGCGCGACGTGCTCGTCAACCTTGATCCCGACAACACCACAGGTGTCGCCATCGCCGGAGGCCTTTCGGTAATCGACCACCCGCGGGAAAAGGAAGCTCGGGTTACCGTCACCCTGACCGAGCCGCAGGCCACTGTGGTCTTCCGTCACAGCCCGTATCCCGAGGTGGTGCAACCAATCCCGGCGCCGGAGCCAGCTGCTACCAGCACGGCGCTGCGAGTGCTCGAGTCGGTGCTCGTCGGCGGAGCGCTGCAGCTGCGCCTCGAGGGCATCCCGGGGCAAAGCTACCGATTGGAGATCGCAACGCCTTGGCCGGTGCGTTCCGTCGAGGGCATCGCCACCACCAACGTCATCGTCGGCGGTCCCGGGCGTGCGGTACTGGAGCTCATGCTTCCGGGAACCACCGAAAGCTATCAACGGGCCTCCATTACGGTGTACTTCACGCCGTAGGCGTAGGATCTGAGCCTGGCAGGCCGCCTTGCATCTGACCCCGACTCGCCGTAACCAGGCCCGCCACACTTTCACCACGGCCTGCTAGCCTCCCTCGGCAATTCTGATGCTGCCGCTCCCGGTATCGATGACCACGCGGGCGATCGGATCGTCGCCGACACGGCCTACGAGGAGGTTGCGCTCGTCGCGTTCCAGGACCAGCGCGGGCAGGTCGACGTCGATGCCGCCGCTGCCGGTGCTCAACTTGAGGCTCATCGCCGGATAGGCTCGCAGGCGCATCTCGACGCGACCGCTGGAGGTGTTGATCTCGATGTTCCTAGCACGCGAAACATCGCCGTTGAACCGCACGCTACCGCTACCGGTATCAACCAGGATGCGCTCCCCGGAAACGACTCCGTCGGCGCGAACCGACCCCGATCCCGTGCGTATGGAGATCGAACCGCTGACCTGATCGAGCGTCACACGGCCGGAGCCAGTATCCACCTCGACCACTTCGGCGGTTACGCCCGTCAGTCGGACAGCGCCGGAACCGGTATCAGCCACGACGTCTCCCACGACCTCGCTCATTTCGACGCGACCTGAGCCAGTATCAGCCACCACCTCACCGCGATGCCCGTCGACCGTAATACTGCCGCTGCCCGTATCGAGCACTAGCGAGCCCTCCCCGTTCCGCGACTTGATGCTGCCAAGATGGGCCTCGAGACGGATCTCGCCGCTCACCGACGCCGACTGAATCTCGCCGACCGCGTTGAGCACCTGGAGTCGCGTACCGCTCGGCACGCGCACATGGAAGTCCGCCCAGACAGAGGCCGACCGTCCTGCACGACGGGTCGAGACCCTCACCCGACGGCCCATGTACTCCAGCCGGGCGCTGCTCGTGTCGAACATGCCAAAGAACGAATGCGACTCACTGTCGCCCGGGTAATAGAACTCCGAGTAGTCGTCCACAGGGTAGGTGGCGCGCAGGACTCGCGTGCTGCCATCTTCTTCGAGCGCCAGTTGGATACGTTCCGCGAGCAAGTTCGCCTCGTCCTGTTCGTGCCCCCCTGCATGCACCAGGACCTCGATCTCCACGCTCGTACCGTCGGTTGGCTCAACCAAGAAGTCGCCGGCGAGGTTCTCGATCCGTAAAGTGGTCCCCGCGGCGACTTCTAGGCTGCGCTCGAGACGGCGTTCGGCCTCGAACGGCAACGGCGGCGCGGAGGAGACGGTCACAGCGCAGGCGGGCAGTGCCAGGACGGTGGCCAACGCCAGGATCTGGCGCCGCGATGAGATCTGGTTGGCAAGCTTGCTGGTCATACCGCCTCCGAAAGTTCCGTTGAGCGAATCGACCTCGCAGATCGATCCGCTGTTCTGTGTAGGATACGGACCGTTTCGCTCCGCGGTTTCACAGGTCGGCGCGGACACGCCGAAAGTCGACACCCGGAATCACCGGTCAGCCAGCGAGGCAATCATGGCCGGTAACGATGCGATCGCCTCGGTACCCGACAGCAGGCAGGCCGCCGACGCCGCACTGACCGCGGCTCGCGCTGCCGTCACAGCATCAGCGCCGCCGACACGCGCCACGACGAACGCCGCACCGAAGGTATCCCCCGCACCAGTCGGATCGAGCGCCTCCACGTCCGGCGCCGCAACCCGAACATCCGGTGCTCCACACTCGAAGACTTCCGCTCCAGCAGCCCCACGAGTGATCACGACAGTGCGAGGTCCGACCTGCTGATCCAGCGTCGTGCACACGAAGCGCTCCACCGGGTCCGAGCACCGTTCACCCAACGCCGCCCGGCCGGCCAGCACCGTCGCCTCCTGCTCGTTGCACTGGAGCGTATGGGCAACCTCGATCCAGCGGCGCCAGTCGGCGGGTCGCTCCGGGTATCGGAGGCCGCCGGAAGCACGGCCGAGCACTAGGCTATGTACATCCAGGTGAACCGGAATCCTTGACGCCGTGAGCCGCGCCAGCGCCTCGGGGGTGAGCACTGCTCCGGTCACGCAGTTGAGCAGAATTGCGTCGGCGGTGAGCGCCAGGTCGATCTCATGTGAATCAAGTGGTGGGGTCGGACAAAGCAACCGTTCCTCGCGATCTCCGCCAATGCGGCCCCCATCTCGGTACTCGAGGTGCACCTGGCTGGGTGGTCCGCTCCAGGGAAGGAGTCCCGAGTCATTGACGTTGCTGAAAGCGAACCACTCGCCATACAGGCGGTCGCGAAGGGCATGTGCGACGCGGCACACCGGCAGGATCTCGGCGTCCGGACCGGCTAGCGCAGCCATCGAGCTGACACTGTAGGCGAGGCCGCCGAGACTATGGACGATGGTGCCGTCGGGCCGCGCAATGTGATCGTCGACCACGACACCGACGACCGCGATCCTTGCCATCGACGATCAGATTTCGCCTGTCGGCGACAACAACGTGAACGAGGCACCCACGACGAACGTGACCGTCGCACCGAGCGGCGCCAACCAAGTCCACGCCAGAGCTGTCTGTTGCTGAGCGAAGAGCGCAGCGCCCACACCAACCAGCAGGGCAATCGCTACGTGCGCTTCGCGGACGCGCCAGGAGGTGCCGGCGAGCAGGAACACGCCCAGAACACCGCCGAACGTGATCGACGTGATCGTCAATCCGGCCTCCAGCACCGACCCCCACGCGCGCGCCACCGCTGCCACCGCGGCCAGCGCCAACGCGGCCCCGGCGGTATACAACCTTGCGGTGCGCAGCGCGCTCGCCTCGACGCGCCGGCCCTGGCCGCGGCGTGTGAAGTCCAGGGTCGCGACCGAGGCGACCGAGCTCATCGACGACGAAAGCGTCGACATCGCGGCAGCAAACACGGCGGCTATCACCAGCCCGCCCACCCCGGCCGGCATCTGCTCGGCAATGAAGCGCGGGAACACGTGATCGTTGGTGGTAAACGGCGTCGACGGCGCGTGGATCTCGTAGAACACGAATAGCAGAGAGCCGAGAACCAAGAAGAGCGCTAATTGGGCCAGCACGAGCACACCGGACGCCACCACGGCGCGGCGCGCCTGCCGAGCTGAGCCGCAGGCCAGCAGACGCTGCACGAACATCTGGTCGGTGCCGTGCGTGGCCATCGTCAGCGTGGCACCTCCAATCAGGCCGGCCCAGAACACATAGGGCGTCGACCAACTCCATGCGAAGTCGAACACCCGTAGCTTGGCGAGTGGCTCGAGTACGGCGTGCGCGCCAGCCCAACCCCCGGGAATGCGCCACAGAAGAAGAACGAGTGCCAGCACCGCACCGCCAAGGTAGACAATCAACTGAACGGCGTCGTTCCAAATCACCGCCCGCAACCCGCCACGCAGCGTATAAACAAGCGTTACCCCCGACACACCGACAATCGCCAGCCACACCGGCATTGGCAGCAGCGCCTGCAGCACCAGCGCCGTGGCGAACAGCCTGACACCGTCTGCAAGGCAACGAGAAATCAGGAAGAGCATCGAGGTCAGGCGCTGAACAAGGGCGCCAAAACGCTGGCCCAGGAACTCGTACGCCGTCTCGATACGGCCGGCAAAGTAGGCCGGCACCAGCAACCACGCCACCAGCACGCGTCCGAGGACATATCCCAAGGCGACCTGCAAGAACGTCAGATCACCGCCGTAGGCAATCGCCGGAACACCCACGAAGGTGAGCGTCGATGTCTCGGTACCGACAATCGACAGACAGGTGCTCCACCAGGGCATCCGACGACCGGCGAGGAAGTAGTCCTCGACGGTTTGCTGACCGCGCCCGACGCGCTCGCCCAGCCAGAGGGTCAGCGCGAAGTAGGCGACAACGACAAGCCAATTAGTCGCCAGCGGCGTCATGAAGCCCGGTCGATCGCCCGCACTACCTCGCGATGAAACTCAACCCGTGCCTCGATATGCTGCTGGTTCTCACGCGTCGGGTGCACGCGGTTGGTCAGCAAGATGACGAACAAACCGCGCCTCGGATCGATCCACATCGAGGTTCCGGTGAAACCAGTGTGGCCGTACGCGCTGGCATTGAACATCGACCAGCGCTGGCTGCGGCGCGCCGTATCCCACCCGAGGGCACGACTGCTGTCCGCGACGATGTCCTGCGGCTTCCGCCAGCGATCGATGGTCGACCGCAACAGCACCCGATGATGATCGTAGCTGCCCAGGTTCAGCATCATCTGCGCGTAAGTCGCCAGATCCCGAGCGGTCGAAAACAGTCCGGCGTGGGGCGCCACGCCGCCCATCGCGTAGGCGTTCTCGTCGTGCACGGCGCCACGCACCATCGCACCACGCCACCCATCGTATTCGGTCGGGGGGATTCGTTGATGCTCGGAGGCCGGCGGATTCCACATCGTGTCGTACATCTCCAGCGGCTCGAAGAGCTCGCGCCGAGCATACTCCGCGAAAGGCTCGCCGAGCGCTCGGCTAAGAATCTCTCCGAGCAACACGATGCCGAGGTCGGAATAAGCGTACCGACTGCCCGCCGGTGCTTCCAACTCGGTCGCGTAGATCCTCTCGAGCACCGCGGCTCGTACCGCGGAACCCGCATCGCCAGGCGCGTAGTCGCGGAAGAACTCCACATACGCAGGCAATCCAGAGGTGTGCGTCAAGAGGTGGCGAATCGTGACCGCCGATTTGTCGGCACCCTGAAACTCCGGCACCAGAGCTTGTACCGGATAGTCGAGCCGCAGCATGCCGCGCTCGACGGCGCGCATTGCCACGGGTGTCGTCGCCACAACCTTGGTAACAGAGGCAAGGTCGAAGAGCGCATCGACGGGCATCGGCGGGGCGCCATCGTCGTAACTCATCTTGCCTACGGCGCCTAGTCCGACCAGTCGGCGTCGATGCCCGACAGCGTAGACTGCGCCCGGGAACGCGCCGGCATCCACCCAGCGTTGCAGGGCCGCCGCAGCGGCCGTCAGGTCCACCGCATCGGCGCGGGGCGCGTCGCCGGCCGGCGCTCCGTAGACAACGTCTGCGGGCGGCGCAAGCTTGGCGTCGATGGCAACGCGTTGCTCGCCGTACCCGACAGGGTAGAGGCCGGGTACCGAGACCGGCAGCTTGCCGGTGACGGAAATCTCGCCGGTGACGGCGCGGGCCACCGCGCGTTGCAGCGGATCACTCCATCCGTAGACCGTCAAGATCGTCGAGGCCTGCGGAAACGCGGCAACAGCATAGGGGCTGCCGAGCGCTGCCACGATCGTCGGCACCTGCAGGTCGGCGAGCATCGCAGCGTACAGAGCCTGACGTCGCGGCAACCTGATGCGGCCGGTGCTCGTGCGTATGCGCACGCGAACCGCCAGGATCAACACTTTCGCCTTCGACGCGGCGGTAACGATCTCGGCGACCTCATCGCCCCGAGTTCGCCCATCGATCGACCGCGACGTGACGTTGGCTAACGGTACGCGCAAGGCGCTCACCAGTGCCGATATTGGCGCCGGCTGATCGTTGTCCGACACTCCGACCACCATGACGTTGTTCCAATCGCGGGCGTCCAAAGGCAGCAGCCCATTACGATCGCGCAGCAGTGTCACCGTGCGGTCCGAAACCTCCTGGGCGCGTTTCTGGTCGGAGGCCGGCGCGAAGTTCTCCGGAAGCGTCGCCAGCGGGGACGCGACGGTACCCTCGCGGAGCCCCAGTCGCATCTTGGCGCGCAACACGCCGCGTACAGCGTCATCAAGACGATCCCGGCTGAGATCCCCACCTTCGACAGCTCGGACGAGCGCCGCGTGGACGGCACGCGGGTTGGGCGGCAACAACACCACATCGGCGCCCGCCACCATCGCCTCGACGGCTGCCTGACCGGCCCACCAACGCCGCGAGATGCCACCCATCTCCATGGCGTCGGTAACCACCAGACCGCGAAAGCCGAGCTGCGTCCGTAGAAGATCCGTCAGCACCGCGTACGACAACGTCGCTGGCAAACTGCTGTCGGCAGTTAAGGCGGGCACCGCTATGTGCGCGGTCATGATGCTGGCCACCCCGGCATCGATTGCGGCCCGGAAAGGGGCCAGCTCCACCGCTTGCAGCCGGCGGTTGTCGTGGTCCATCACAGGCAACGCGGTGTGCGAGTCGACCGCCGTGTCGCCGTGCCCGGGAAAGTGCTTGGCGGTTGCCAGGACCCCGCCTTGCTGCGCTCCACGTACGAACGCCGCCACCATACCGCTGACGTGATCTGGATCCTCACCGAAGGCACGCACGTTGATCACCGGGTTGCGCGGGTTGACGTTGACGTCAGCCACCGGTGCGAAGATCCAGTGCACCCCCAGCGCACGAGCATCGCGCCCACTAGCACGTCCCATCCACTCGGCCGCGTCCGGATCGTAGGTGGCCCCGACCGCCATGGCAGTTGGAAACGGCACGGCACCGTCGATGCGAAAATTCGCTCCCCACTCGAAGTCGGCGGCCACGATGAGTGGCAGATGGCCGGCGGCAGCTGCAGCTTCCTGCAGATCGTGTAGCAGTGCCGCCGCCTCGTAAGCTTGCGACCGGAAGAGGATCACACCTCCCAGAGCGAGATCCCTCACTAGCGACACCAGCTCGCGCCGGGCATTGTCATCGGCCGCGTAATACTCGCCGAAAGCCCGCACCATGAGTACCTGGCCGACGCGGTCCTCGAGGCTCATGTGGGCGAGCGTGGCGTCGATCTCCGCTTCGGCGGCAGGCGAAAGCGGCACCCGAGGATCGATGGATGGTGGCGCCGGACGCTGCAGCAGCGCGACCTCGACCACGACCGGACCCGCCGGCGCGGTGCCGCCGGCGCTCGCCAGGAGTATCAGCACGAAGGCGAGACCACCTGCTAGGCCATGCATTAGTGAGCTAAGATGTGCATCCTGGAGCCGAATCATGGATTCCTGCGACATGGCAGCAGCGTTGACATGAGTGTACGGCCCGCCACCGGCGGCAACAAACCCCGTGGTCGCAGCCAGCAGCTGTGGATAGGCGTGCTGGCGCTAGCCAGCCTGGCGATCACCAGCCCCACCGCATCGACTCTGCCCCCCGTGGCCGCTGCAGCTCCGGTAAGACCCGGGATCGACGTTTGGCGGGCTGCGGGCTTCCACCCACTGGCGGGAAAACGCGTCGGGCTAGTTACCAACGACACGGGCCGCACCAGCGGAGGTGCCCTGACCGCCATCGTTCTATCCAACTCACCGGCAATCGAATTGGCCGCAATATTCAGTCCGGAACATGGGTTTGCCGCCGCCCTCGAGGGTGACGTCGCTGATTCCTTCGACTCGGCTACCGGCCTCCCGATCCACAGCCTCTACGGAGACACCCAGCGCCCCACAGCCGAGATGCTGAGCGGCCTGGAGGGGTTGGTCTTCGATATCCAGGACGTCGGCACGCGTTTTTACACCTACGCTACGACGCTCGCGTATTGCATGGAGGAGGCAGCACGCCTCGGACTCCCCATCGTCGTCCTGGACCGCCCAAATCCCATTGGTGGCGTGGCGATCAGCGGGCCTGTGCTTGATGAATCGCTGTTGGCGTTCGTCGGCTACGCACCGATACCGACCCGGCACGGTATGACGATCGGCGAGCTAGCCGGCTACTTCAACGACGAGCGTGGCATCGACGCGGAGCTGACGGTGGTCCGCGCCGAGGGCTGGCAACGTAGCATGTGGTACGATCAGACGGGCTTGTTGTGGCGCAACCCGTCGCCCAACATTCGCAACCTCACCCAAGCTTTGCTGTACCCGGCTCTCGGCCCGCTGGAATGGACCAATATCTCTGTAGGTCGCGGCACCGACACCCCATTCGAATGGTTCGGTGCCCCCTGGATCAACGCTCGGGAGCTCGCCATGGCGCTCAACGCCGCCGCACTCCCCGGGCTCCGATTCATACCTCGACATCTGACTCCGGCGGCCTCGGTGTACGCTGGCGAGGAATGCGCTGGCGTCGACCTGATGGTGGTCGACCGCGAAGCATTCGATGCCGGACTGACCGCGGCGACGCTCGCGATTACGCTCGAGCGCCTTCACGCCGACTCGTGGGAGCGCAGTCGACTCACGACCCTGTGGGGTGATCCGGCGATACACGAACAGCTCCGGTCGGGAATAGACGCTCGCGCCGTGACCACCAGCTGGTCGCCGGCATTACAAGAATTCCGCCGCATCCGGGACCGTTACCTGCTCTACGATTGAGTGCTCAGGTCGCCGAGGTCGAGGTGCTCTGACCATCGGGATGGCTCGGCCAGATAGTCCAGACTCCATGAGCGACGGCTACCACCCGATCACGGGCATCGACCACTTCGCCCTCGGCGAACGCCACGCGACGGCCGCGACGCGCAACGCGCCCACGCGCACAGAGGGGGCCGTGGCGGGCCGGGTCTCGAAACTGTACCGAGAGCTCGAGCGTGCCGCACCATTCCGATTCGCTCAGGGTTGACACCACGGCCGCACCCAAGGCGGTGTCGAGCATCCCACACACGACACCTCCGTGGGCCACGCCGCGCCGATTGCAATGGGCTGCTACCAGCTCCAGCAGTACCTCCGACTCACCGTCGCGCGCCGCCTTCACGTCGAGGCCGAGGAGGGCATCAAACGGCGTCGATTTGCGCACCATCGGTTCGTTCATGGTCTTCCGTTGCACCTCCAGTCAAGAGAAGTGGGTTCCGGAGGCCCTCTCCTCCTATGCTAATATGGGTTTTCTGCGCGCACGATCTGCCGCGCCCCGGCCTTCGCAAACGCCATCGGGAGCCGTCTTCTTGCCCTGGCCTCCTCCCCTGTCCGCGCGCTGGACCGCGATGGCGCTCTTCTTGTTCGCTCTCGCCCTCCATCTGTTCCTGGCGATGGGTGGAACCATCGCCGGACTCGACTTCAAGCTTCTCATCGTGGTGGACGAGATCGGCGCAATCCTCGCCGCCCCGGTCTTGTTCGCACTGCTGCTCAGACTGAACTTCCGCGACGCGTTCCTGCTGCGTTCCACGCATTGGATCCACTACGTGGTCGCTGGCGCCACTGCGATTCCCTTGCAGATGTTCGGCGGCGCTACGCAGGAGCTGGTCCTCGAGTTGATACCCGGCGGCGACGACTGGCGCGAGTTACTGGAGCAGATGCTGGAACCGCTGTTGAAAACCGAAACCACTGGCGAGCTGGCGCTGCTGCTGTTCGGCGGAGTATTTCTGGCCGCGGTGTGCGAGGAGCTTCTCTTCCGTGGCCTGATGCTGCAACTGCTGGCTCGCGGTCGCCGCTGGGGTGTGCCGATTTTCATCACCGGGCTGTTGTTCGCGCTGTTCCACCTGGACATTATCGGGCTGCTGCCGCGCACACTTCTGGGCGTCTACTTCGGTATTCTCGTGTGGCGCTCAGGCTCGATATTTCCAGCCATGTTGGCGCACGGCGCCAACAACTTGCTGGCATTCGCCGCCATCCCGTTACTCGAGACAACCGAAAGCCAAGCGCCGGAGTTCGGCGATGCAGGGCTACTGGCGCTGTTATCCGGAGCTGCTTTCCTGGCCATCCTGATCACCTACGTGCGGCTGACACCACTACCGAGCTCGAGTGACTCCGCACCGGTCACGCCACCGGAACCGATCGCCACGAGCCCACCGGACGCCGAGCCGCGCGAGGGCTCTTGATCGCGGTACTCTGCTGAACGGCCTGCTAGCGCAGCAACCGCGACCATGGGCAGCGGTCCTCGCCCGGACAGTACTCGCCGCACGGATCCGCGTGGATGGTCACGTCGGTACGCGGAATCGCAAGCTCGAGCTCCTGCTCCACGTGGTCAACGATGTGGTGCGAGGTCTCGAAGCTGATCGCCTTGCACAGCACCAAGTGCAGACTGACGATCTTCTGGCTTCCGGCACGACGTGTGCGCAGACCGTGATACGCCAGCACCTCGCCACCATGCTCATCCAGGACGCTGACAATCTCCTGTTGAACATCCTCCGGCAACTCGCGATCCAAGAGATCCTGGGCGGTGTCGATGATCAGCGCCCGCACCTGCCAAAGTACGAACACGGCGATCAGGATCGACACGAACGGATCGAAATAGATGACGCCCGTCGTCGCCTGCAGAATGAGCGCAAGAATCACAGCGGCGTGACTGGTGAAATCCATCGAGTAGTGCAGCTGTTCGGTGGCGATTATCGGTGACTCGCTTCCGGCTCCACGCGAGCGGATGAGGCGCGAGAGCCCGAGGGCGACCAACGCCGAGATCAGCATCACGCCGACACCCAAGGCGGTACCGACGACGGGCTCCGGAGAGCGCAGACGCTCGACCCCCTGAACGCCGATAAACACTGCCACACCGGCCAATATCAACGCCTGAATACCGCCAACCAGACTCTCGACCTTGCCGTGCCCGAACGGGTGCTCGGTGTCCGGCGGCTCCTCCGCCTTCCGGGCTGAGAACCAGTTGAGCCCGGAGAGCGCCGCGTCGAGCATCGAGTCGAGGCCAGAGGCGAGAATCGCCAGGCTGTTGGTCCACCAGGCGGCGCCGAGCTTCAGCAGCACCAGCCCGAGCGCAGCGGCGACCGACAGCCGGAAGATAGACGTCTTCACGGCAAGCTCCCGCACCCGCTGAGCTTCCATGACTCGAAGCGCGCGATCGTGTTCCGGAGCTCGGAAACGATCACGGGTGTCGGGACCTGGAGGCGACGGGGGCTGGCTTCGGTCGCGGGTCATGACGAGCGTCCGATACCCTCGACCTGACGCCAGCCCGAAGATGCGCCTTTCGGCATCGCTGCCTCTCGTTTCAGGGTTGGGCGGACACCGCCGACGCAGTCTCAACGCCCGGATCGCGGGCGTCAAGGAGTCTGGCGGCCCGACCAGGCGCGGCCGAGCGCGGGGTCAACGGTGGATCATCGAGCATGCGAAAATATGCCGTGCACGGTGCGACCGACGCCCACCGAGTGTCTATTTGCCGCTCTCCGGAACTACGAGATCTCGATGCTAGGACGTAGTGTACTCGTGCTGGCGATGTTGATCGTCGCACCTGCCGCATTTGGCCAGGACAGACCGAGCAGTACGGCGGGAATACCGCCGACACCGGACGTCGATCAGCCCGCCAACCCAACACTCAAACGGACACGCTGGGCGGTGGGTGCCAGCCATGGCATCGGCGTGGAGATCAACTCTTCGCGTGAGATCGATATCAGCTCGCTTTGGGTTCGCCTTTCACAGATCATCGGAGACCAGGATTCGGTCGCTGGTGCGAAGACCTTCCTCGGTGGGCAGCCGGCAATAGCCGTCGAGCTGATACCGCTCAGTTACTTTCGACAATCCCCTAGCGCCTGGGGAGCCGGCCTGAACGTCCTCTACGAGCACCGGCTGCGACCTACGGAGTCTGTCAGGCCGATCATTCGGGCCGGCGCCGGTACGGTGTACACAACGGAAAGGGTGCCGCCCGGCGAAACACGCTACAACTTCTCGCTGTTCGTCGGCGCGGGGATCGAATTCGCGACCTTCGACGACAAGGCGATCCAGATCGACTACCGACTCCATCACATCTCCAACGCTGACTCCGGAGCAGAGAACCCCGGGATCAACGCACACACCGTGGTGGTGGGGTTGGCCTGGGGCTTTTGACTCACTGCCCCGAAACAAGTGGCCGCGCCGTGGGCGCGGCCTCGGTCGTAGCGCCGCGGGCACCAGCGCGGGCCGCATCCAGCGCTTCACGGCCGGTGTATTGGGGTCGGATCCCGAAATGGGTCTTGAGTCGGGTGTTGTCGAGGATCGGCAACCCGGACGAGAAGCGCAGCTGACGCGCCGGCGACGGTGCCCGCCTGAACAACCACGCAGCCCACGCTAGACCCCAGGCCACTCCCCCGGGAAGTACCGCGCTGGGTCGCGACAGGGCCCGGCACACCTCAGAAAGGCGCAGCAGGCCGTCGGCGGCCACGTTGTAGGTGCCACCGTGCCGCTCCTGCACTGCCCGCCAGAGAACGTCTGCGGCGTCGTCCTCGTGAAGAAACTGCAGCATCGGGTCGCGGCGCAGACGTGGGACCAACGGCGTGCGCAGCAGCTCTTCGATGACCCTCACGTTGCGGGGCCCTATGGTTGTAGCCACGCGGAACACGTAGACGTTCGTCCGACCGTGTACCCCGGCGAACTCACGCACAGCGCGATCTATTGCCGTCTGGTCGTTGGCCCCTACTGCGGCATCGAGCGCATCGGTCTCCAACCAAGGGCGCCCGTTCGACGACGGTTGCGGGTATGCCGCCGCGCTCCCCCAGTGGATCAGCAGTGGTACGCGCACGCTCGCCGCAGCGCGCATCGCGGTATTGGCAAGAGCGAGCCGTCCAGAGCAGTCGAGCGAGTCGGCGCAGAAGTTGACCAGGCACTGTGGTCGATGCTCGCGTACGGCCGTAGCGACTCCACGCCGGTCTCGGCGTATCTGAAAAACAGCTTCACCCGGCCACCCGGGCGGCTCCTCGGCGCCCACCCCGACGGCGTCACCGCCCGCCCCCAGGATCCGCTCTGCGACAAGACCCGCCACCGTATCAAGCGACCCGAACATCATCACCGGGCCTGGTCTGCTGCTGGACTCGGTCGAGTCCACTGGTGGCTCGGGCCGGAAGCGAGCTGACACTAGCAGGCCGTGGTGAAAGTGTGGTGGGTCTGGTTACGGCGAGTTGGGGCCAGATGCAAGGCGGCCTGACGCAGGCGATGCCCCGGCCATCGTCCAGGAAGGCCAACACCGCAAATGGCCCCAACTCGCCGTAACCCTTCGGGCGACAGGGGGTTGCGCGCGTAGGCTGCGTCGTTCCTCGTCAACGATGCGGTAACCATCGCCTCCTCCTCTCTCCTTGCCTGCACTTCGCAAGACCCTGTCGCCAGATCCACCACACTTTCACCACGGCCTGCTAGCCGGCGCTCAGCGACGCGCCGCCGTCTACCGGCAGGATGGTGCCAGTTATGTAGTCCGGCGCTTCGGCGAAGAAGAGCACGCCGCGCGCTACGTCTTCGGGAGTCCCGGCAGACCCCGCTGGCACGCGGGCCAGCACCTCCTCGCGTTCTGCCTCCGACGTTCCCTCGGGGAACAGGATGGCGCCCGGCGCCACCCCGTTCACCTGTACGCGCGGCGCCAGAGCTTGAGCGCTGCAACGGGTCAGCGCATCGAGACCGCTCTTGGCAACGCAATACGCAGCGTAGTCCCCGAGTGGATGGATGCCGATGGTGCCGCAAATGTTAACAATGCGGCCCCGGCCCCGCTCCCACATCCGCTCCCCCACCAAGCGAGTGAGCCGGAAAGGCGCTTCGAGGTTCACGCTGAGATGGTATCGCCAGGTTGTCTCGTCCAGTTCGACGAATGCCCGGCGTTCGAAGACCGCGGCGTTGTTGACCAGCAGATCAAGCTCGCCGAGCTCGTCCCTGACCGCGTCGACGAGCTCGGTGACCGACCGCGGATTGGTGATGTCTGCCTGCAGCGCCGCCGCTTGCCCTCCGGCGCTCCGCAACTCCGACACCAGCTCGTTGGCCGGCTGCGCCGATCGCAGGTAATTGACCGCCACCGCGTAGCCTGCGCGCCCCAACGCCGTGCTGATAGCGCGCCCAACACGGATGGCGCCCCCGGTGACCAAGGCAACACGGTGCGGTGGTGTGGGGGGCAAGAGTCCCTCTCGGAAGGAACAGCGGCATCAACCAGTCGTGGTCTCGGGGGCCCCGCGCGGGCCCTGCTGAAGTGTAGTGGCTGGCGAGCGGCCCAGCATACGAGCGCGTCCGTGTCGCGACACATCCGTCACCGCGGCAAGAGTTAGGATGATCTCTGACCGATCGACCGAGCCCCGTCAACACCATCCACCACCCGCGCCGATGCCTCAAATTGTCGTCTACACCAAGTCGTTCTGCTCATACTGCAGCTGGGCCAAGAACCTGCTCGCAGCGAAGGGCGTGGAATGGGACGAGATCAACGTCTCGACCGACCCGGCTCGCTTCGCGGAGATGATCGAGCGCTCCAACGGCCGTGCCACCGCGCCACAGATATTCATCGACGATCTGCACATCGGCGGGTTCGACGAGCTCGCCACGCTCGAGACGCGCGGCGAACTGGACCCGCTGCTGAGCCCCGACCGCGATGGCCACAACGGCGCCGGGGTTGTGGACGCCGATAGCCCTACCACAACCCCGCAGAAGGAGGTGGCTGAGAGCCATCGTGAGCTGATCATCGTCGGCTCCGGCTGCGCCGGCCTGACAGCGGCCATCTATAGTGCCCGCGCCAACTTGGCACCGCTGGTGATCACCGGTCGCGAGCTAGGTGGACAGCTCTACACGACAACGGATGTCGAGAACTTTCCGGGGTTTCCAGACGGCATCCAAGGACCCGACCTCATCGACCGAATGCGGGCGCAGGCGGAGCGATTCGGCGCCGAGCTCGTGTTCGGTCACGTTGCCAGCCTTCAGCTCAGTGAGCACCCCTTCAGAGTCGTCCTGGAGGGTAGTGTCGAGCACACCTGCGATGCGCTGATCATTGCCACGGGGGCATCGCCAAAAGCCCTGGGTGTACCCGGCGAGATGGAGCTGCGCGGCTACGGCGTCTCCACCTGCGCGACGTGCGATGCAGCCTTCTTCCGCGATCGACCCGTAGCGATCGTCGGCGGCGGTGACTCCGCCATGGAAGAGGCGCTGTTCCTCACCAAGTTCGCGTCCTCGGTGACGCTTCTACACCGACGCGACGAGCTCCGGGCCAGCCCCATCATGGCGGGACGCGTTCTGGAGCACGAGAAGATCGATATCCTGTGGAACACCCAGGTCGAGGAGTTCGTCGGCACGTCAGAAACGGGACTCACCGGCGTGCGAGTGATCAACAATCAAACTGGTGAGAGTGCTGACCTGCAGGTCGACGGCTGCTTCATCGCCATCGGTCACGACCCCAACACCGAAGTGCTGGTCGACTGGCCGATCCGGCTCGATGAGCTAGGCTACGTAGCCGACGACGAACGGCCGCTGCCCAGCACGGCGATCGACGGCGTGTTCGTGGCGGGCGATATTCACGACCACCACTACCGGCAGGCAATCACCGCCGCGGGATATGGCTGCCGCGCCGCCCTCGATGCCGAAAAGTGGCTCACCAAGAGGCTCATGGGAGCCTGAGCCTAGCAGGGCCGCGCGGTAAGAAACGGGTTGGTGCGCCGCTCCTGACCCAGTGTCGTTTCCGGGCCATGGCCAGGAAGCACGGTGACCTCTTCGCCGAGAGGTAGCAACACGGTGCGAATCGACTGCATCAGGACTTCGTAGCTGCCGCCCGGCAGATCAGTGCGGCCGATCGAGCCGGCAAACAGGCAATCACCCGAAACCACGACATCGAGATCAGCGAACCAGAAGGCCACGTGTCCTGGCGCGTGACCCGGGACGTGCAGCACTCGGGCGCGCAGCCCTCCCAGCACCATCACCTCGTCAGTTTCAAGCCAGCGGGTCGGTGTCGGCAACGGTGGCACATGAAGCCCGAACGTCGCCGCCTGCTGCTCGACCGCGTCGTATAGCGGTCGATCGAGCGGGTGGAGCGCCAGCGACGCACCGGTCGCGTCTACCGCCTCGGCAACACCCGCGACGTGATCGATGTGAGCATGAGTGAGCCAGATCTGCTCCACGTCGAGCCCCTGTTGCCCAGCAACGGCGAGCAACTCCGTGACGTGACCACCCGGATCGACAAGCGCCGCAGCACCGGTTTCGGGGCAGCCGATCAACCACGAGTTCTCGCTGAACGGCGCCACCACCTCAACGTGTCGAAACATGCGTAGCCAGCTCCCTGGGTTGGCTCCGTGGTTGGCCTGCTAGTGCGCCGGTGTGATGGGTAGGATAGGCGCGACGCCATCGAGCGCCTCGCGAATGCGCTCAGCCAGGGTGGTGTTGCGAGCTGACGGCGATGCGTTGCCGACGGCGCGGGCGAGCGCCTCGCGACTGCTGATCAGCACCGCAACCCGCTGAGCCCGGGTCAACGCCGTGTAGAGCAGATTGCGCTGCAGCATGATGTGGTGCTCCGGCATGAGAACGATCACGACGGCGGGATACTCGCTCCCCTGACTCTTATGCACCGAGATAGCGTATGCTAGCGTCAGGTCGGTCGCAGCGTTACGGTCGTAGCCCACCAGGCGACCGTCAAAATCGACCGTCAAGCCCTCCTCCGGATCGGCGATCACCACGTGCCCGATATCGCCGTTGAACACCTCGCGATCGTAGTCGTTGCGCAGCTGCATGACTCGGTCCCCGACACCTAGCATCGGGTTCTCCGACAACGCCGCCACCGAACCAGGGTTGAGCGCCGCCTGAAGCTCGGAGTTGAGTCGGCTTACCCCGCAGCGGCCCCGGTGCATCGGCGCCAGCACCTGCACGTCGCGCATGGGGTCCAGCCCGAAGCGCCGGGGAATACGCTGTGTAACCAGCCGTTGCACGAGCGCACGAGCGCGGTCCGGATCGCGCTCATCAATCATGTAGAAGTCTGCATCGGGCTCATCGGCCGATGCCGGAGCCTCGGGAACCTGGCCAGCGTTCACCCGATGTGCGTTCCGCACGATGAGGCTCGCGCGTGCCTGGCGAAAGATTCGCCGCAACCGCACTGTGGGCACGCGCTCCGACGCAATGAGATCGCGTAATACCGCTCCGGGACCAACGGGAGGCAGTTGGTCGGCATCGCCAACCATCAGCAGTCGCGCGTCCGGTCGCAACGCGGCGATGAACGCGTCCATGAGTACCAGATCGACCATGGAGAACTCGTCAATCACCGCGAGATCAGCGTCGATGGGATTATCCGGCCCACGACCGAAGCCTTGTCCATACCCGAACTCGAGTAGACGGTGGATCGTCTTGGCCTCGCGCCCCGTCGCCTGCTCCATCCGCTTGGCGGCGCGGCCGGTCGGAGCCGCAAGGGCGACGCGCAAGTCAAGCATGGCGGCACACCGGACAATCGCATCGACCAGCGTCGTCTTGCCGGTGCCAGGGCCGCCGGTGACTACCACCAGGCGGCCGAGAAGCGCGGCCTCGAGGGCGCTGCGTTGCTCCTCCGCGAGGCCGAGCTCGAGGCCCGCCTCGACTTGGCGTACCACGCCGATCACGCGGCCGCTCTCGTCCGCCGGCTCGCACACGGTCGAAGCTCCCAGCACGGCTAGCCGACGCGCCACTCGCAGCTCCGCGGCATGCAAACCGGTCATGTAGACCCGCGGGTCTGCGTCGCCGGCCGGCTCCACCACCACCTCGCGCCGTTGCGCCAGGGCATCGACTGTCGACAGCAGAGCGCGCCAGTCCTCGAGCTCGAGCAACTTGGCCGCCGCCGCCTGCAGATCGGAACGCAAGAGGAAACAGTTGCCCCGGCCGGCTGCCGCGAGCAGCGCCTCCGCCAACCCCGCCATCAACCGCTCAGGAGCGTCCGGGGCGATGCCCAATCGCATTGCCAGTCCATCGGCGGTGCGAAACCCGATGCCGCGCACCTCGCGGGCGAGCGCGTAGGGATCCCTCTTGACCCGGCGGATGGTCTCCTCTCCCAAGGTGCGCACGACTCTCTCGGCAAGCGCCGGACCCAGCCCAAGCCCCTGAAGAAAGATCCGCGCCTGTCGATGCGCGGTTTTCTCCAACCATCCTGCCTTGATTTGCTCGAGCCTCTTGGCGCCGATGCCGCGCACCGTGAGGAGACGATCTGGCTCTTCATCCAGAACGCGCAGCGTGTCGGTGCCGAAGCGCTCAACGAGCCGCTTGGCGAACTCAGGGCCGATCCCGGGGATCACGCCGGAAGCAAGGTAGCGCCGCGCCCCGCTCTCGCTCTGGGGCTCGGCGGGTATGCTTGCGCGCGCCCGAAATTGCCTGCCGTAGCGCCGATCCGTTTCCCATTCGCCCTCGACCTCGATGCACTCGCCAGCAAAGAGCGGGGCCAGTGGACCCACGACGGTAACCAATCCACCATCGTCGGTCTCGAAGTGCACTACAGCCCAGCCCGTGTCGCGGTTCTCGAACACCACACGGGCAACGGTGCCTCGAAGCCGTCCGTCGAACAGCGACGGCTCCTGCGCTCGTGCCATCGGCCGATCAGATATGTAGCGGGCGGCCGTCAACCGCCAGCGCGGCTTCCTTGAACGCCTCCGACAACGTGGGGTGCGCGTGGACGGTTAACGCAAGGTCTTCAGCGTAGCCGCCGTACCCCATTGCCACGACCGCCTCGTGAATCAGATGCCCGGCCTCCGGGCCAACGCAGTGAACTCCCAGGATCACGTCGGTGTCGGCGTCGGCGATCACCTTCACCCAACCCTCCATGTCATCGCGCGCGCGTGCCCGGCCGTTGCCGCGGAACGGAAAGCGGCCAACCTTGAGTCTGTGCCCGCGCAGCTTGGCCTCCTCTTCCTTGAGTCCCACCGAGGCGAGCTCCGGATGGGTGAACACAACCGCAGGGATCGCGTCGTACTCCATCGCGGCGGCTCGGCCGGCGATACATTCCGCCGCAACAACACCCTCGTCCATGGCCACGTGCGCCAGCATGGGCGTGGCGACAATGTCGCCGATCGCATAAACACCAGGCACTCCGGTGCGCATGCCGTGGTCGACCATGATGAAACCACGATCGTCGGTTTCAAGCCCGATCGCGTCGAGCCCGAGCCCGTCGGTGGCCGGCAGCCGACCGATCGAGACCAGCACGCGGGCCGCGTCGACGGTCGCCTCGTCGTCCTCGACGCTGTAGCGTACCTGCGCGGAATCGCCCTCGACCTGAACGGCAGTAACCCTTGCACCGAGGCGGATGTCGAGCCCCTGCTCCGCGAGGAGCGTGTGGGCCGTTGCGGCCACCTCGGCATCCATTTCTGGCAGGATGCGATCCATCATCTCCAGCACGACGACCTCGGCACCGAGTCGCGAGTACACGCTCCCGAGCTCCAGCCCGATGTAACCCGCACCTACGATGACCAGGCGGTCGGGCACCATCTCGAGGTCCAATGCGCCGCGCGATGAGATCACCACGTCGTCGTCAAATGGAACCCTGGGCAACTCAGCCTCAACGGACCCGGTAGCGACAATGACGTTGTCCGCAAGCACGGTCACACCAGTCCCGTCCGCCGACTCCACGCCAAGCACGCCCGGCGCCTTGAAGCGCGCCGTCCCCCTCAGTTGCTCGACTCCGTGCCGCTTGAGCAAGCCGCGCACGCCGGTAGTCAGCGCCTTGACCACCTTCGCCTTGTGTCGCTGCATGGCGGCGAAATCAACTCTGGCGCCTTCGACCTGAATCCCGAACACCGACGCCCGGTTGATCTGGCTGAACAGGTGCGTGGCATCGAGCAACGCCTTTGACGGAATGCACCCGACATTGAGGCAGGTGCCGCCGACGAATTCCTTCTCGATCACAGCGACCCGCTGCCCCAGCTGCGCAGCGCGTATTGCTGCCACGTAGCCGCCCGGGCCTGCCCCGATGACGGCGACCTCTACTTGAATGTCGGCGTTCATCGTCAGGCTCAGGGCACGAGCAGCTGCAGCTTGGGATCCTCGAGCAACGCCACCAGATCACGTGTGAACTGCGCCGCCGGAGCACCATCGACGACGCGATGGTCGAGGGAAAGGGACAGGTTCACCATGTCGCGAATCACGATCTCGTCGCCGCGCACCACCGGGCGCTTGCGAATAGCGGGCACCCCCAGGATCGCCACCTCGGGGTGGTTGATGATCGGCGTGGCGAGGAGTCCACCGATGCTGCCGGTACTCGTGATCGTAATAGTCCCACCCTGCAGATCATCCGCGGCGCTGCGCCCGGCACGCGCATCCGCGGAAAGACGCGCGATCTCTTGTGCCAGCGCGAAGATGCTCAACTGGTCGGCGTTCTTCACCACCGGCACCATCAGGCCGCGTTCCGTGTCGGTAGCAATGCCTACGTTGTAGTAGCGCTTCAGCACGATCTCGCCGCTCTCCTCGTCGAGCGACGAATTGAGGATCGGATGGCGACGGCACGCCTCGATCAACGCCTTGATGAAGAAGGGCAGGTAGGTAACCCGCAGCCCCTGAGCAGCGGCCATCCCCTTGGCCTCGCGACGCAACGCTACGATCTCGGTCATGTCGCACTCCTCGACGTATGTGAAGTGCGGGATACGACGCTTCGCCTCCACGAGGCGCTCGGCAATCCGTCGCCGAAGCCCGCGCAGCGGAATGCGCTCTTCGAGCGGACCGGCGGAGACCGGCGTCAGCCGAGGCGCGTTCACGGCGACCGGCGGCACCACATCGACCGGCGGCACCACATCGACCGGCGGCACCACATCGACCGGCGGCACCGCATCGACCGGCGGCACCGCATCGACCGCCCTGACGGCCTCCGGGGCGGCTCCGGCGATCGCATCGGGCATCGCGGGCGAGTCCGTTGGTGCGGCTCGATCGGCACCACTCAAGAGATCCGCTTTGGTAACCCGCCCACCCTTGCCGGTCCCTTGTACCCCTTGCAGATCGACGCCGAGCTGCCGCGCAAGGCGGCGGGTGGCCGGAGTCGTAGGCGTCGGCGTGGCGCCGGACGCGGCCCGGGGAACCTCCCAAGCGACCGTCTCCTCAGCTTCCGAGTCGAGCTCGGCGCGTGCCATTGCCTGCGCCGCCGCCACCGGGTCGTCGTCGACCTCCTCTGCTGCAATTGATACTACGGGGGCAACATCGGCACGGGGCTGCGAAGCTACGTCGGCCTCCCGAGCGTCGCTCGGCTCGCTGCTGCCCGCCTCCTCGCCCCTGTCGAGCAGCAAGATCACCGCGCCAACGTCGACGATTTCGCCTTCCTTGACGCGCAGCTCGAGTACGGTGCCCGAAAATGGCGCTGGAATCTCCACTGTCGCCTTGTCGGTCATGACCTCGACGAGCGGCGTGTCCTCCTCCACGGCTTGGCCCTCGGTGACGAGCCACTTGATGATCTCGCCCTCGGCCGTCCCCTCGCCGATCTCCGGTAGCTTGATCTCGCTCGCCATGGGCCTCAGAAGTTTGCTACTCGCTCGATGGCGGCGACAACCCGTCGCTTGCTCGGCAAGTAGTCGTCCTCGTGAACGTGGGGAAACGGTACGTCAAAGCCGGCGACACGCTCGACCGGCGCCTCCAGATGCAACAGGGCGCGCTCCGAGAGCGTCGCCGAGAGCTCGGCGCCAAAGCCACAGTAGGTTGGCGACTCGGCCACGATCACCGCCCGCCCGGTCTTGGCAATCGAGCTCAGAACGGTGGCGATGTCGAGCGGAAGCAGCGTGCGCAGATCGACAACGTCGGTTTGGATGCCCGACCCGGCGGCGGCGTCGGCCGCCGCCAGGGCCACCGGCACGGTCGACCCATATGCGAACACCGAGACATCGGTACCCTGCCGCCGGACTCGAGCCTCGCCAAGCGGCACGATGTGGTCGTCGTCGACGCTGGCTCGGCAATCCTGATAGAGGCTCTTGGGCTCCAGGAACACGACCGGGTCATCTCCGCGCAGTGCCGCACGGAGCATGCCGGCGGCGTCCGTCGGATCCGAGGGTGCTGCCACGACGAGCCCGGGCGTATGGCAGAAGTACGCTTCTGGACTCTGCGATTGGTACATCCCGCCACCGACGCCACCGCCATAGGGAAGGCGCAAGACGAGCGGACAAGCGTACTGACCCCCGGAGCGATATCGGATCCGGGCCATCTCCGACACGATGTGCTCGAAGCCGGGCCAGACGAAATCAGCGAACTGAAGCTCGGTTACCGGGCGGAGCCCGTAAAGCGCCATGCCCACGGCGGTGCCGATCACACCACCCTCCCCGGTAGGAGCGTCGATGACGCGCAGCTCGCCGAATTCGTCGAGCAACCCTTCAGTGGTGCCGAACAGGCCACCGAGTGCTCCGACATCCTCACCTAGCAGCACAATCGAGTCGTCGCGGCGCATCTCGGCGCTCAGCGTCCGGTTGATCGCTTGCGCCATGTTGAGATCGGGCATCTTCATCTCGCCAGGTCGCCGGCCAGCTAGTGTCCCGCGCGGGACACTAGGATTCGTCCTTCAGACGACGTAGCTTGCGCGACTGCTCTTGCAGCATCCAGGGCCGCTGCGCCCATACGTCGTCGAACATCGTGTCGGCTGCTGGTGGCCCGGCACTCTCCGCCGCGGCGACGGCGGCTGCCACGCGCTCCTCGCAGCGGCGACTGAACTCGTCCTCTCGGCCGGCGTCCCAGACGCCGCGGTGCTCGAGATAGGGGCGCAGTCTGACCGCCGGCTCCAGCGCCGCCGTGCCGGCCGGCACAACAGCCTCGATCAGCGTCGGGCCGGCCCCAGCGAGCGCCGCTTCCCGGGCGCTGCGTGCCGCCGTGTACACGGCCAACATGTCGGTACCGTCGACGCTCACCGGGTTGACGCCATGCGCCATGGCGAGCGACGCCAGTGAGGTGCTCGGGCAGCGACATACGAAGACCACGGGGGCGGCATGTCGCGCGGCAGTTGAGAGGCCGATCTGAAAGGAAGCCTGGTCGGTGGCTGCAGCTCCGAACAGGGCGAGAACGGCGTGCGGGTCATGTCGCAGCTTCATCGCCAGCGCGGTTCCTGCGGCGTGTTGAATCTGTGTCGCCAGCGGCCCCGAAACCGATACGAAGCGCCCCGCCGGCAGCGTGGCGTGGCCGGGTAACTGGCGCCCGCGCGCCAGGTCGTCTCGCGACGAAAGCACCTGCGCAAACAGCTGCTCGATGCTTCCGCCGCGCACCAGAAACGCCCCCACATCGCGATAGGACGGATATAGCCAGTCACCGTCTTCGAAGGCCCGCGCGGCACCCGCCGATACCGCTGCGCTTGTTCCCGACGGAATCCAAAACCCGATTCGCCCTGACTGCTGCAGACGCGCGCATCGCTCATCGACGACCCGCGTCACGACCAGTGACTCGTACAGCGCCGTCAGGTCGGCATCCGACAGGTCGCCGACGTTGCGCTCGATCGCTTCAACGTCGTCCGCGAGGACGGTCAGCAGTTCGCCCATGCCCCCTCCCCCGAGGAAGCGCGAATCGCGGACGTCGTGCGGATAGTTGCCGACGCGGCGACACGGCGCGTCTCGACCAGGTTGGCGACGAAGAACTCGCCGGCCCGATAAGAGCTGCGCACCAGCGGGCCCGACGCTACATAGGCGAAGCCGAGTCGCTCGCCGAGCTGCCGTAGCTGCGCGAAGCGCTCCGGCGTCACCCACTCAACGACGTCAAGGTGCTTGGACGTGGGCTGCAGGTACTGGCCGAGGGTCAGGAAATCGACGCCCACGGAGCGGAGCTCCTGCATCGAGCGACGCAGCTGTGCATCGCTTTCGCCCAGGCCGAGCATCAGCGATGACTTGGTGAACGGCTGCCGAGGATGGCGCTTGGCGCGCTCGAGAATGGCGAGCGACTTGTCGTAACCACACCGGGCGTCACGCACCGTGCGTTGCATCTCCTCAACCGTCTCGAGGTTGTGGGCGAAAACCTCCAGACCGGTATCGCACAGGGTATCGACAGCCTCGACGTCGCCGTTGAAGTCACCGACCAGTGCTTCGAGGATCAACTCCGGTTGACGACGCTTCAACTGCTCGATGCAGGCAGCAACGTGGCCTGCCCCACCGTCGCTGAGATCGTCGCGATCGACCATGGTCAACACGACATAGCGAAGCTTGAGCAACGCCACCGACTCGGCGAGCTTGCGAGGCTCCTGGCTATCCACGCGGCCACCAGGGTTGCCGGTGGTCACCGCGCAGAAGCGGCAGCCACGTGTGCAAATCTCCCCGAGCAGCATGAAGGTAGCCGTGCCGCCCGCCCAGCACTCGCCGATGTTCGGGCAGCGTGCCTCCTCGCAAACCGTGAACAGGCCGCGGTCACGAAGCGTCTTCTTGATGAAGGTGTAACGCTCGCCGCCGGGAGCGCGAACCCTCAGCCAGTCAGGCTTTGCGCGGCGCGTCAGAGGTCCCGGAGCGCACCCCTCAGGTTCGCCTTGAAGCACGGGAAGGTCCACCATAGCGGCGATTATCCCACATCACATCACCATCCGACGGCGCAGGTTCACGACTCCCAGCGCCATCCCGAAAGCTGCCGCGAGGAGCAGCCAGAGGATCTCGAGCGCCCATCCAGGCGGCGCGTGACCAGTGCTCAACGGGCGAATCAGGTGGACGGCATGGGTGAGCGGATTCAGCTGCGCGGCAGCGCTTAGCGGGGCCGGCATGCCGTCGAGCGGAAAGAACACGCCAGAAAGGAAGAGCACCGGCATGATGAACAGCGCGTAGAAGTGGTTGAGCGCGTCGAGCGCCGGCACGCGCGACGCCACCGCCAGCGCGACGCCACCGAAGAACAGCCCTTGCAGCAGCACCACTCCCAGTGCCGCAACCAGCCACACACCCGGCTCGAGTAACCCGAACGCCAAGCCGATGACCATCGTGGCCGTCGCGGAGATCATTCCCTTGGTCGCGGCCCAAAGAACCTCGCCCGCCGCCAGATCGGAAACTGACAATGGAGTGGCCAGGATAGCGTCGAACGTCCCCTGCACCCTCATGCGCAAGAAGGAGCCGTAGCTGGTCTCGAAGCAGGCAGCCGACATCGCCGCTCCGGCGACCACGCCGGCCACCACAAAACTGATGTACGGCACGCCGTCGATCGGAGGCATGTAGGAACCGAGACCGAACCCCACCACCGCAACGTAGAACAGCGGATCAGCCAGATGGCCGAAGAGGTTCCCCACCCACACCCGGCGATAGGTGGTGGCGTTTCGTTGCCAAACGCGCCCGGCGCGCCAAGTCGGAAACAGGTCGCTCATTGCCGCATCTCACGGCCGGTAAGCCTCAAGAAAAGGTCTTCCAGCGTGGCGCTTCGCTGCAGCAACCGCTCGTTGGGGATAGCGTGCAACGCCGACCAGTCGATCTCGCCTCGTGGATACATGTAAATCGTGTCGCCGACCTGTTGCCGGTGACTCGCGCCCACCGCATCGAGGCGCGCCTCGATCAGGCCGCGCTCGGCGGGCAACGGCCGAATCTCGATACACTGCTCGCCGACGTGCTCCCGAACCAGTTCTGCCGGCTCGCCCTCGGCAAGCAGCGTGCCGGCGTCGATCACTGCTATGCGATCGCAGAGCTGCGCCGCCTCCTCCATATAGTGCGTCGTCAACAACATGGTCACGCCGGCGGACCGCAAGCTGCGCAGGCGGCTCCATACCCAATGACGCGCCTGCGGATCAAGCCCAGCAGTGGGCTCGTCGAGCAACAACAGCTCGGGCGAGCTGATCATCGCCCGCGCCAACACGAGTCGCCGCTTCATGCCTCCGGAGAGCGTCGGAATGAGCGCGTCGGCGCGATCGCTGAGCTCAACGAACTCGAGCAACTCGTCGGCCCGACGCGCCGCATCTCGCCGGGCGACGTCGAAGTAGCGCGCGTACACCAGCAGGTTGCTACGAACCGTGATGTCGGGGTCGAGGCTGTTTTCTTGTGGCACCACCCCGAGGCGGGCCTTGATCGCCCGGGGGGCGGTGTGCACGTCGTGCCCGAGCACGGTCAGCGCTCCCGACGACGGCGGCAAGACGCACTGGACCATGCGTACGATGGTCGTCTTGCCGGCGCCGTTGACCCCCAGGAAGCCGAAACACTCGGCGCGCCGGACAGCGAAGTCGATACCGGCGACGGCCTCGAGCTCACCGAATCGTCTCACCAGCTGTTGCGCGACGATGGCGTCGGCGCTCATGTTGTTCCACCCCTAGGCATTCGCTCCGATCGACTGGCCGACGCGTGCGACAATACCGTGCCGATCGGGAGAGGAATCCGCATGAAACCATACCTGGACCTGATGCGCACGGTGCTGGAATCAGGGGCTCCGAAGGACGACCGTACCGGTACGGGGACGCGCAGCATCTTCGGCCATCAAATGCGTTTCGACCTGAGCGCTGGCTTCCCGTTAGTCACCACCAAGAAGCTCCACCTGAAGTCTGTCATCCATGAGCTGTTGTGGTTCCTGCGCGGCGAGTCCAACGTTCGCTACCTACGGGAACACGACATCAGCATTTGGGACGAGTGGGCGGACGATCAGGGCGAGCTCGGGCCGGTGTACGGAGTGCAATGGCGCTCGTGGCCCAAGGCCGACGGTGGGAGTGTCGACCAGATCGCCTGGGTGGTGAACGAGATCCGCACAAATCCCACATCGCGACGGCTGGTGGTGTCGGCGTGGAATGTGGGCGAGATCGACAACATGGCCCTGCCGCCATGCCACACGCTGTTCCAGTTCTACGTACGGGACGGTGTGCTGTCTTGCCAGCTGTACCAGCGCAGCGCCGATATCTTCCTGGGTCTGCCGTTCAACATCGCCTCGTATGCGCTTCTCCTGCAGATGGTGGCGCAAGTTACCGACATGCATCCCGGTCATTTGGTTGTGACGCTCGGCGATGCACACTTGTACGCCAACCACCTGGAGCAGGCTCGCCTGCAGCTGAGCCGTTCGCCGCGTCCGCTGCCCACCCTGCGCCTGGCCGCGGCGCGCAACATCGACGCCTTCCGTTTCGAGGACTTCGAGCTCTTGAGCTACGATCCGCATCCGCACATCAGAGCACCGGTGGCCGTGTGACCACCCATGCGGACACTTCGACACGGGGCGCTCACCGACTGAGTCTGATCGTCGCGGCCGCCGACGACGGCGTCATCGGCCGCGACGGGCAGTTGCCCTGGCACCTACCGGACGAGCTGAGGCACTTCAAGGCAATTACCCTGGGGCACGCGATCATCATGGGCCGCGTCACCTACGAATCGATCGGCAAGCCGCTGCCCGGCCGACGCAACATCGTGCTCAGCCGCGACCCCGAGTATCGAGCCGAGGGCGCTGAAGTGGTGAAATCTCTCGACCAGGCCATAACGGCCGCCACCGACGGCGAGCGGCTCTTCGTCATCGGCGGCGCAGCTCTGTTCGCCGAGGCGCTACCGATCGCTGATCGAATCTACCTCACCCGCGTTCACGCCGCCGTTGCTGGGGACGTGTCGTTTCCACGCCTCGACGAGCAGCGCTGGCGCCTGGTTTCGGAGGAGCATCACCCGGCGGACTCTGAGCACCGTTTCGCGTTCAGCTTCCGCGTGTACGAGCGCATCGATCAGCGGGTCGACGCCTTCAGTCGCGATCTAGCCGCTTGTTCACGCGCCGCGCCGGCCGCGTGTTGTATTCGGCCTGCCAGGCGCGATGCAGCGGCGAGTCCGGGAAGTGCTCGCCAAGACC
The DNA here is from genome assembly GCA_963666055.2 of Acidobacteriota bacterium. Lineage (GTDB taxonomy): Bacteria > Acidobacteriota > UBA890 > UBA890 > WLXD01 > DASCOT01. The sequence goes on from CAXWPH010000006.1 coordinate 104,670, forward strand.
GTACGGGTAACCGCTCATGGCGTGGAAGGGCAGCGGCTCTACACGATCACCATGCAAGGTGTTCGGATCGCCGTCCTTCACCCATCCGTTCAGATACACGAGCCAGTCGCGCCGCCAGCCGTCATGGACTGGAGGCAGGGTATCGGCGAAACGCAGCACCACCTCGTCGCCGGCCGCGATGATGACGTAGCGATCGTCCGCTTGCCGCACTAGCTCGCCCACCGCACCGTAGCGCGTGTAACTCCCCCGATGCGGATCCCAGTTCGAGCTCGAGCTGACATTCTCGTAGTCGAAGGTCTCATAGCCATCCACGGTCCGGCGCAGCGCCGAGAACCCGCGCCAACGGATCTCCGCACTTGCCGGCTCCAACACGTGGATGCTCACCTCCGGGATCGTCCCGGTCGCGGCATCCCGCATCACCAGGTCACCGCCGCGAGGCACCTCCCACTCGCCTTTCCAGTTCCCCGTAGGCAGCAAGCCGCGTGGATGACGGCCGCCGACGGTGTAGAACACCGCGTCCCAGTAGAGTCGCATCGTGGTGGTCACCCGAATGCGCGGATCCTGGGGATCGATGATCTCTGTTACATCAACGCTAATGGTGGAGTTCTTGCCATTGGGCAGCCCGATGTCAGCGATTGCCGTGCGCCAACCCCCACGACCATCAGGAACCTCGAGCGCAACCGGCGCGAACGCCACGCGCGGGTCCTCGTCGACAACCAAGTTGACGCTGGCGGTAGCCCAGTACACCCACCCGGTGAGATACAAGCGCACCTGTCCACCCGCGGCGGCGTCCGGAAGCGATAGATCGAGAGCGTGGGGCGTGGCGAGCCCCTCATACAGAGCCGGCTCGAAGGGCGCCGGCCAAACGCCGTCGATCGAGGCTAGCGCAGCGCTCCAATCGCGACCGTGCTGATCAACGGCGGCCACCGGGCGGGGCTCATCGACGACAAACAGCCGCAGCTCGGGATGCGGCGGCGCAACGAACTTCTCGTCCGGAATCACCAGCGTCCCTTCGGGATGGTCCACGGCCAGCAGCCGTACCGCGTCGAGGTACCCGGCTTCGCGCAGCTCCTCGCTAAGTCGCAACTCCAGCACGCCATCCCGAGGCTGGAGCGCCTCGCCCGGCACCGGTACATACTCGTCGAAATCAGCCGGGTGGATTACACCGGTGGCAAGTGGCATTCCTAGCGGAGCTACACCGAGCACCTCGTTGATGAAGCGCCAAGTCTTTCCGTCCCAGGTGTACAGCAGCGGACACGACCCCTCGAGCCGCTCCACTTCGGTAACCGGACCGAGCGTCGCGCGCGCCGCTACGGCGGTCTCGTTCTGCAGGATGCCGTTCGGCCATGTGATCCTCACCACCTCGACCTCGTCGAGATCTCCGAGGCCAAAGTGCACCGCGTCGCGCCGCATGCGGCGACGCTGGTACAGGCCTCCGCTCTTGACCTCGACCGACGCACCGATGCCGCGGACGTTGTTCTTGATGCCCCGTAGCCGCACACTCAGCCAGGCCCCCAGCGGCGCCGGCTGTTCGTACCAGACGGCCGTGCTGCCGGTGCTCACGAGGATATCGACGCTGCCGTCGCCGTTGCCGTCGAACGCATCGACCAGCTCACCGCCGCCGCTGTCAAGCACCGGCCCGGCAACGAATCGCCACTCGCCAATGTTCAGCAAGGTGTGCACCCCGTCGGCGGTCTCGACGATCAGATCGAGCCAGCCGTCGTTGTCGAGATCACCAGCAACGATGCGCCGTACGGCGGCGGACATGTCGATATCACGATCGTCGAAGGTGCCGTCGCCGTCGTTGCGGAGCCCGCGTAGGCCGTTGGCGCCCCCGAGCACCAGATCGACGGCGCCGTCGTTGTCGAAGTCCTCGGCAACCGCGTCGACCGTGGCGGCGTCCCCGCCGGCGCCCACGGCGTCAGCGATCTCCTCGAAGCGCCCGCCTCGTGAGTTGGTGTACAAGGTCGCGGGTGCACGATCGCCGACGACGTAGAGATCGATATCGTTGTCGTCGTCGAAGTCGGCCCACGTCACACCGATGGCTGCGGGCTGTGCCCCTAGCCCGGCGGCGAGGGTGGCGTCGGCAAACTCGTCGCCCCCATGGTTGAGCACCAGTCGCAGACCTGGCCCACTACCGGCGGCAGCGATCAGCAAGTCGAGATCGCCGTCGTGGTCGGCATCGACCCAGGTCACCTCGGTCGCATCGGGCGTGACCGGCAGCCCTGCCGACTCGACGAGCTCGAATCGTGCCGTCAGTGGGTCGCTCCCCAGGTTGCGGAACAATTGACCGGCGGACGCCGCGGCGACGTACACATCAAGACTCCCATTCCGATCGGCGTCGCCGAGCGCCACCGGGCCCGCTACGGCATCAAGGACAACGGCGGTACTGCCGCCGGATGCGCCTTCCGTCGATCCGACCTGCAGCAGCTCGACGCGCCCGGCTCCAAGGTCGGCGGCAAGCAGCCGCCCCGCGAGGGCAACCGGCAGCGCCACTTCGCGTCGCGTGAACACCAGCCGTTCCGCCGAATCCGTCGACGGCCGTGCGTAGTTAACGCGCGGCACCTCCACGCGCTTGTAATGACCTACCTCCAACGCCACCGGGGCCCGCTGCGCCTGAGAAAGCTGGCGCTGGTACATCTGGTAGCGCTCGAGGAGCGGCGTCGCCGCCTGGCGATCACCACCACGCAGCAACAGGAAGGCGGAACGGTACGTCGCTGAGACGAAATGCTGCAGTCCGATATCGAAGCCCATCGCCATGACCGCGCCGTAGTGGCGTTGCGCCGACGCCAAGTCTTGTAGTGTTTCGTAACTCGCCCCGAGGTTATAGCGGATGGCCGGGTCGGCCGGATCGAGCTCGGCGGCGAGAGCGAGCGCCGCCTGTGCCTGGGCTGTCTGGCCCCGCTTGGCGTGCAACAAGCCGCGCAGGTAGGCGGCACCGGCATGTTGCGGATCGAGTTGCGCAGCAGTATCGAGAGCAGCGAGCACCGCGTCGTCGTCTGCTGGCGCGGCGGCGGTCTCGTACAACGCCAACGCCAAATTGATCCAATCGCGCGCCGTGGCTCCGGACTGCTGCACGACGCGGTGGAACGCCGCCGCGGCGGCCACGTGCTGCTTCTCCTCGTACAGGGCCTGCCCGCGGTTTCGTAGCGACTGCTGGGCGGCATCCTGCGGCACTGCGAGGCCAACAAACGGACCGCAAACGAGGGCTAGAGCCGCTACCAGGATGGGCAGCGCCGAGCGGCGTCGGCCACTTCGCGAGCCGAGCTGCTGACCCTCAGGCGACACCGTTTTCCTCCATCGACCGACGTGTGGGGACGCTTCTACACAGTCTAGTGCGTCGCCGCCCAACGGGCCCGCCGGCCCTGGCCAGCCCAGGTCCGCCACTTGATACCGACGGGGCACTCCTTTCCCGGGGTCGTCGGCGTTGTAGATTAGGTACGTTCAAATGGGGGGAAGCCATGCGGCGAAACATACTCGTCTTTCTGTTCGGGTTCTTGGCTGGGGTGACGGTGATCCATTTCCTGGAGGGCCCATTCGATCTGGGGCTGCTGCGCAACGAAGCCTCAGAAGCGCTCGACTCGGCCGGGCGTGGGGCGCGTAACCTGCGCCTGTCGACCAAGGTGCGCGCCGCGCTGGCGCTGCACAAGGACTTCAGTCTCTTCGACATCGACGTCCAGGCCGATGCAGAAGAAGGCAACGTCACCCTCGGCGGTCAGGTGGGCACCGCAGACCAGCAAGCTCTTGCCGAGCTCATCACCCGCGGCGTAGATGGGGTCGAAAACGTCGACAATCGTCTGGAGGTGCACCGCGCCCCCGAGCCGACACAGAACTAGTGCTCCGCGCGGGCGCTAGGTTGGGACGCGCCGCAGAGCAAGCGAAGGGCCGACGATATTCGATCGTCGGCCCATTTCTCGTCTATCGCGCTAGCAGGCCGTGGACTAGGGACGCCTGCTCCTGGAACTCAGCTATGGCGCCAAGCTACTCGTCGTAGGGGACGTCGGAGAGCACGTAGTTGAGCGGCGTGTACTCGGTCCACTTGGCGGGCACTTCCTCGTCCAAGAAGATGGCGTCGACCGGACAGACGGGCTCGCAGGCGCCACAATCGATGCACTCCTCAGGGTGAATATAGAGAATCTCCTCTTTGCCCTCAGGAGCCTTCACACCGTGCACGCTCATCCCGTCGTCGTCGATCTCGTAGATACAGTCGACTGGGCATACTTCGACGCAGGCTCGATCGCGAACGTTCACGCACGGTTCAGCGATGATGTAGGTCATCCTGACATCCTCTCCTACTGTGACCCGCTTCCCAGTGTGACCCGACCTGATGGTAGGCGAGACTTGCTTTCTTGGCGTCATGGCGAGCCTTGATGCGCCCGCGCGGTCACAGTAACACACGCGATTCGAGCCAGCAAAACACCATTTCAGCGCCTCGATCCGGTGGGAAAACGAAAAAAAAACTTCGGGTTGTTTTGCACACCCCGATCGCCGCACTTTCGCCCCCCGGCGCTGGCATCGCGGTAACCGGTGAACGCTGTACACACTGAACATACGGATGCGCGGCAGCAGCGCGGCAATATCGTTTTCCACACGATTTCCACAATACCTTGCGGGGTTGTTGACGTTGACCCCCCACATGCTGTGGTCAACGTCTTGACAACCGCGAAAGCTGCAAGGTAGAACTTGGAGCCTTGGCAGGGCCGTCAGCAGTCGCGGCAACGGGCCAAACCGCCTCCCAAACGTCCCAAAGATCGGAGCACCAGTACTATGTCCCCTGACAAGAACGCACCTCCCGGCTCCGGTGCTTCACAGACTGTGGATCCCGCTCCACGCGGGGCCGAGGCAACCAGGAAGCAGCCAACGACAACGAAGCGCAAAGCTGCAAAGAATCGCACCGGCTTGAGCTTCACCCGCTACTACAGCACCGAGGGCGTGCACCCCTTCGACGCGGTCGAGTGGGAACGCCGCGATGCGGTCATCGAGAGCCATACGGGAGGTTTGGTTTTCGAGCAGGCCGACGTCGAGTTTCCGGCCTTCTGGAGCCAGCTAGCGACCAACATCGTGGCGTCGAAATACTTCCACGGACAGCTCGGCACCTCGAGACGCGAGTCGAGCCTCAAGCAGCTGATCGGCCGCGTCGTCGGGGCCATGACGCAGTGGGGAATAGACAGCAGCTACTTCGCCAGTGACGAGGACGCCGAGATTTTCTCCGACGAGCTCACCCACCTACTACTGCACCAGATGGTGGCCTTCAATTCTCCCGTTTGGTTCAACATCGGGATCGCCGGAGAGCGCCAGCAAGCCTCGGCCTGCTACATCAACCACGTCGAGGACAAGATGGAGTCGATCCTCGACCTGGCGAAGACCGAAGGGTTGATCTTCAAGTTCGGTTCTGGTGCTGGAGTAAACCTGTCGCGCCTGCGCGGCTCGACAGAGCATCTGTCCGGCGGCGGCATCGCATCCGGGCCGGTCTCTTTCATGAGGGGCTTCGATGCCTTTGCCGGTGTGATCAAGAGCGGAGGCAAGACGCGACGCGCCGCCAAGATGATCATCCTCGACGTCGACCACCCGGATATCGTGGAGTTCATCGAGTGCAAGGGAGTTGAGGAGCGCAAGGCCTGGGCCTTGATCGGCGCCGGCTATGACCCGTCGCTGGATGGCGAGGCCTATGGGTCGGTCTTCTTCCAGAACGCCAACCACAGCGTGCGGGTATCGGACACGTTCATGGAGGCGGTCGAGAACAACGCCGACTGGATCACCACCGGCCGCGTCGAGGGGCAGCCCGTCGGCACGCACAACGCCAGAGAGCTGCTTGGCAAGATCGCCCAGGAGACCTGGCAATGCGGCGACCCCGGGATGCAATACGACGACACCATCAACCGGTGGCACACCTGCAAGGCCACCGATCGGATATACGGCTCCAACCCTTGCTCCGAGTACATGTTCCTGGACGAGACCGCCTGCAACCTGGCGTCGCTCAACCTCCTGCGATTTCAGCAGGAGGACGGCACGTTCGACGTGCAGAGCTTCCGGAAGGCGGTCGATATCGTGTTCACGGCGATGGAGATCGTCGTCGGCTACGCCGACTACCCGACCGAAAAGATCACCCAGAACTCACTCGACTACCGACCGCTGGGACTGGGCTACGCCAACCTGGGAGCCTTGCTGATGCACCAGGGGCTGCCTTACGACTCCGATGAGGGGCGCGCCTACGCCGCCGCCATCACCGCCATCATGACCGGCGAGGCCTACGCTCAGTCGGCGCGCTGCGCCGAGGTGCAGGGCCCCTTTGCAGGCTACGCCCCGAACGAAGAAGCGATGCTCGGAGTGATGCGTATGCACCGCGATGCCGCGTACGACATCGACGATGCGACGCACCCGAACTCATTGTCGCGTGCCGCCCGACATGTCTGGGACCGAGCGGTGGACCTGGGAGAGGAACATGGCTACCGCAACTCCCAGGCATCCGTGCTCGCACCAACCGGAACGATCGGTTTCATGATGGACTGCGACACCACCGGAGTGGAGCCTGACCTGGCGCTGGTGAAACACAAGCGCCTGGTCGGTGGCGGGACGATCAAGATCGTCAACGCGTCCGTCCCCGCCGCCCTGCGCAAGCTCGGGCACAACCGCGATCAGGTCAACAGGATCGTCGATCACATCAACACGAAGAACACCATCGAGGGCGCCCCGGATCTCAACGAGTCACACTTGCCGGTGTTCGATTGCGCGTTCCGGCCACCGAACGGTGAGCGATCGATCCATCACTCGGGCCATCTGAAGATGCTGGCAGCGACGCAGCCGTTCATCTCCGGCGCCATCTCGAAGACGATCAACATGCCGGCAGAGTCGAACGTCGAGGAGATCGCCGACGCCTACAAGCAGGCCTGGAAGCTGGGCCTGAAGGCGGTCGCGATCTACCGCGACGGCAGCAAGCGCTCTCAGCCGCTCGCGACGACAGCCGGGCAGGCGGAAGGCGAGACGGTAGTAACTCGGCCGCCCGTGCGACGCCGGCTGGCCGATGAGCGTGCCTCGGTGACCCACAAGTTCTCGATCGCCGGCCACAAGGGCTATATCACCGTGGGTCTATACGAGGACGGGACCCCTGGCGAAGTGTTCATCACGATGGCCAAACAAGGCTCGACCATCTCGGGTCTCATGGACTCGTTCGCCAGCATGACATCGTTCGCGCTGCAATACGGCGTACCCCTGAGGTTCCTGGTGCAGAAGTGCATCAATGCGCGGTTCGAGCCCAGCGGCTACACGGGCAACCCCAAGATACGGTTCGCCAAATCGATCACCGATTACATCTTCCGTTGGATGGCGAGCCGGTTCCTCACCAAAGAGGAGCAACGGGAGCTCGGGCTCGACAGCAACGACGCGACCGTGACGCCGACGGTGGTTTCGGCACAACCCGACGCGAGCCCCGTAGCGGCGGAACGCGCTGGGTACGGCTTCGTTCCGCCGACGGACGCGCCGGTGTGTCCCGAGTGCGGGTCGCTCATGGTTGCCAACGGAAACTGTCACAAATGCATGAACTGCGGATCGACTTCGGGGTGCTCCTGAGTTAGTCGATCCGCGGGTTTTCTCGCGCAGCGCGGTGGGCGGACCGCACTGGGGTGGGCGGCGGCCCGGCTCACCGCGTTGCCGAGTATTCGCCTTCCGACGGGTCGGCCGGGGCCGGGGGCTGCCTCCCGCCGTCGGTCGAGGGCTGCGCCGGCCGACCCGTCTGATCGTGCTGACGGCTATGCCGGAGGCGATCGATGCCATCCTCGACCTAGTGGCCGCGTAACCATCGCCTCCTCCTCTCTCCTTGCCTCGACCTCGCAAGACCCTGTCGCCAGACCCATCACACTTTCACCACGGCCTGCTAGTAGGCAGCCGCAGCTCCGGATCGGCGACCGTCGGCGACCGCCATGCGCGCACCGTCAGGATAGATGTAGATGCAGTGCGCATCGCCTTGCAACCGCGACGTTCCGAGCGAGTGCCCCATCTTTTTCAGCGCGGCGATCGTCTCGGCCGGAAAGTTACCCTCGAGTCGAAGGGAGTCTGGCATCCACTGGTGGTGCACTCGAGGACTGTCGACGGCATCCGGCAGAGCGAGGCCAAAATCAATCAAGTTCGTCACCACCCGGAGCACGGTGTTGATGATCGTCTTGCCGCCGGGCGAGCCAATCAGCGCCAACGGTACTCCGTCGCTAGCGACGATCGTCGGCGTCATCGACGACAGCGGCCGCTTTCCGGGAGCGATGAGGTTCGGCTCGGTACCAACATAACCGCGAGAGTCGGTGACGCCAGGCCACTCGTTGAAATCACCCATCTCGTTATTGAGCAGGAATCCGGTACCCGCCGCTACGACCTTGGCACCGAAGCCTGCCTCGATGGTGTAGGTAATCGATACGGCGTTGCCGGCGGCGTCCACGACGGAATAATGGGTGGTCTCTGGTGACTCCGCAGTGGTCAGCACGCCGGCCCCGAGCTCGGAGCTGGCGCGCGCGCGCTGCCGCGGAATCTCGGCTGCCAACTGGCGCGCATATGCCTTCGATGTGAGCCTCTCGACAGGAACCGGAGAATGGTCCGCATCGCCGAGGTACAAGGCGCGATCGAGATACGCCTGGCGCATCGACTCGGCCAGCAGATGCACGAGCTCCGGCGAGGTAGGCTCCATGTCACTGAGATCGAACTGCTCGAGAATATTGAGCATCTGCACGAGGATCGTGCCGCCGGACGACGGCGGCCCCATCGACACGACCTCGTAACCGCGATAGGTACCGCGAATGGGCTCGCGCTCGATGGCTTCGTATGCGGCCAGATCCGCAGCCGTGATGAGGCCGCCATTGGCGGTCATGGCCGCGGCAACGCGCTCCGCGATGGGGCCACGGTAGAACGCATCGGCGCCACCGCTGGCGATTTGCCGGAGCGACCACGCCAAGTCCGGCTGACGGAAGCGCTCCCCCGCCATGTAGGGGGTGCCATTCGGGTGCAGGAAGGCCGCTGCAGACGCGTCGTGCTGGCGGAAGATCCGCGCTACCCGAGCGAATGATCGCGCCAGGTACGGGCTGACGTAGAACCCATCCGATGCCAGCCGCACGGCCGGCTCGACGAGACGCGACCAGGGCAGATGCCCCCAGCGCGCGTGCGCTGTGCCGAAACCGGCGACTGTTCCGGGCACACCCACCGCCTTCCAGCCGACGTAGTTCAACCCGCGCACTGGCCTGCCGTCTTCACCCAGGTACATAGTGCGGGTGGCGGCTGCAGGCGCCTTCTCTCGGAAGTCCAGCGTCGTATAGCGGCCCTCTTCGGCCAGGTAGATCACCATGAAGCCGCCACCACCCAGATTGCCGGCCTGGGGGTGCGTCACCGCCAACGCCATGCCCACCGCAACGGCGGCATCAATCGCGGTGCCGCCGACCCGCAACACCTCGATACCGATGCTCGTGGCGTGACCGTCGACGCTGACCACAGCGCCGTGTGCTCCCATGGCCAGGCGGCCAAAGTCGATCGGCGCCTGTGAAGCCAGCACCGAGGGCACGGCTATCAGCGCCACCGACACGCTCAGCGCAACTGTCACCCTGAACCGCACTCGCCCCATCCCGTGCACCCCCATGCTGCTCTATCCCTCAACAAAGCCTTGGTCGTTGCACGCCATCGTACCGCCTCGTGGTTGCTGCTGCCGTATGAGGTCGGCCGGATCGTGACGCTGCCCGAACGGGCACGAGCTACTCGCCGCAGTAGCGTCGCCGAACAGATGCACTACAGGCGGCTCGCCGAAGCGTCGTCGCCCCGCGTCAACCGGGCGCGGCCAAAGGACACCGCGGTTGCCGGAATACCGCGCGTGAGCCACATCGCGCGGTGCGCTTCGCCGATCTCGGATACCAGCAGATGGCGCAGTGCCAGCCAGGTCGGGTCGCCGGCTGAAACTCGCTTCGTCGTACACAGACCGATCAAGAACACGCGCAGGCTGCACATTTCACCGCCGTCGAATCCGAGCGCGTGCGCCACTCGCCGCAGGTTTCCGAAATCGACCTGGGCGGTGATGTCATCTGCCCCCGGGCGCAGCAACGGATCGTCGTGCAACGTGAAACGACGGTGACAGACGAGCGTGCCGCTGGGTCGGGACTCGTTGTACAACGTGGCGGTCTCATGCCCGTAGTCGATCGTCAACCATCCGCCCTTGGCCAGCCGGGAGCTAACCTGTGCTCCCCACGACGCGACCTCGAGACAGAGCTCGGCGATCTGTCCCTCGCGCAGGCACACCCCGTTGTACTCCAGATGCTCCTGGAGGCGCGCCGTGCTCGGCGCCAGGAAGCGCTCTTTGAGGCGCCCCTCGATAACATCGACGTGGCCCTCCAACAGCAGCCCATCATGAAGCATCACCCGGTGTACCGGAAAAGCATCGAGGAGCTCGTTCGAATACACCAGGCCGCTGAACTCGTCGGATACGTCCTCGAGGCTGGCAACGACGCGCAGGCCGCCGGGAACGCTTCGCTGCTCTGCCTGCTGGAGGCGGCGACCCGATGCACCGCGCTCGACGCTCCAAGCGCGCAGACGCGGCCACACGGTCGGATACTGATGCTGCAGCGCCGTCAGCGTCGACATGAGCAAGCGGCCGTCGCCGCTGCCAAGCTCGACGAGGTCAAGGCGGGCCGGTCGACCGAGCGCCCCATCCACGGCGTCGGCGAGCTTGGCCACGGCCTCACCCAGCGCCGGGCCCGTCTGTGGTGCGGTAAGGAAGTCCGGGGTCGCCGTCCAGGGACCCGGCACGGACGTATAGTAGCCATGCTCTGGGTGGTAGAGCGCATCCGTCATGAACGACGCGAACGGCGTGGGTCCCGCGGTGGCGATCCGCTCGGAAAGGTAGCGGATCAGAGCTCGGGAACGGCGGCCAGCATTGTCAACTTCGAGTTGCACGCCTTCAATCAATCAGCTAACTTGACAACTGTAGGATGGGCGGAGTTTGTCTTCCGACCTATGTCTCCCCATTTCCGCTGCTGCGGCCCCCGAATTCTAGGTAAAGACACACCGGTATGGCAAACGAAAAGGTCGAGGAGATCCAGGCCCTAATCGAGAAGGGCAAGAAGCGAGGCTTTCTGACGTTCGCTGAGGTCGAAGAGCTCCTGCCCGAGGGCGCGGACCCCGAGCTCAACCGCCGTCATCTCACCTCGATGTTCGAGAGTATGGAGATCGAGGTCGTCGAGGAAAGCCCTGAAGATGCCGACGCGGAATTCGAGGAAGATGACGAAGAAGACGAGAAGGAAGGCTACGAGCCCGGCGCCGGTGACCTCGACGATCCGATCAAGATCTACTTCCGGGAGATGGGAGAAAAAGCCCTACTCGACCGAGAGGGCGAGATTCGGCTGGCGCGCGCCATCGAGGAAGGGCTGGAGGGCCGAGTAACAGCGGTTCTCAACTGCCCGATGGCCAGCGAGTACCTGGTGGAGCTCGCATCACATGTCTACGTCGAGCCGGCTGACATGGATCGCCTGTCGGACAAGTACGACGAGGTCGATCCGCCGCGCGCGATCAGGGAAGTCCGCAAGATAGTCAACGCCGTCGAGAAGCACCGCAAGGCCCTCCGCAAGGTGCGCTCGAAGCTGAAGCGCAAGCTACGCGAGGAAACGGCGCTGCGCGTGCGACTCGATATGATTCAGGTTCAGTCGAAGATCGCGAGCAAGATGGCCGAGTTGGTTCCGAGCGAGCGTTTCATTGACGAGAGCATCGTCCGCATGCGGCGGTTGGTAGCTCACTACGCGATCGCGGCTCACGCCAAGGACGCGGAACGCACCCGCGAGCTCGAAGGCGGGCACCGCCTTACCCGTGACGAGCTGCGCCGCTACCTTCGCGCTATCGAAGAGGCGGAGCAACAGGTCGAGTGGGCGAAGAGCGAGCTCACGCAGGCGAACCTGCGCCTGGTGGTCTCGATCGCCAAGAAGTACGTCAACTATGGGCTGCCGTTCTCGGACTTGATCCAGGAAGGCAACATCGGCCTCATGAAGGCAGTCGAGAAGTTCGACTACAAGAAGGGCTACAAGTTCTCGACTTACGCCACCTGGTGGATCCGGCAGGCGATCACCCGCGCCATCGCCGACAAGGGCAAGACGATCCGCGTGCCGGTGCACATGATCGAGACCATCCGCAAGGTTTCGCAAACGTCGCGGCGGCTGTTCAAGAACCTCGGTCGCAAACCGACCCCGAAAGAGATCGGCGACGAGATGGACATGTCGGTCGAGAAGGTCAAGGAGGTTCTGCGCGCCGCCAAGAAGACCCTGTCGCTGGAGACGCCGATAGGCGACGGCGAGGATTCCTCGCTTTCTGATTTCATCGAAAACGAGCAGGTCGTCTCACCGCTGGACATCGTCCTTTCCAAGAACCTATCCGACCAGACGCGCAAGGTGCTGGCGACGCTGACGCCCCGCGAGGAGAAGGTGCTGCGCATGCGCTTTGGCATCGGCGAGGAGCGCGAGTACACGCTAGAAGAGGTCGGCGAGTACTTCAGCGTCACACGCGAGCGTATCCGCCAGATCGAAGGCAAGGCGCTCCGCAAGCTGCGCCACCCGTTGCGCTCGAAGAATCTGAAGGAATTGCTCGACGAGGCCAGCTAGCCTTCGGGCTATCCTCGGGAGCCCGAACCGGCGATCTCTGCGGCCTCTAATCTACCGCCTTCGCAACCAGTTGAGCGGGTTCAGAGCATCGGTCCGCTCACGTACCTCGAAGTACAGGTTCGACCCGATCAACGAAGCAGTGTCGCCCACCTCGCCGACGATGTCGCCTGCGGTGACGCTCTCGTTGACTCGCATCTGGATGGCGTTGAGATGCCCGTAGAGGCTGAAGTAACCACCCCCATGGTCGACGATGACCATCAAGCCATAGCCGCTATACCAGTCGGCGAAGACGACCCTCCCGTCGAATACGGCGACGACAGGGTCGCCCTGGTCCCCCTCGATCTCGATTCCGCGCGACACGGTATAGGTGTCGTAGATTGGATGTCGACGCCGTCCGAACTCACCGACGACGGCGCCGTTGACCGGCCACTCGAGCTGCCCGCGTGCGGCGGCGAACGCCACGGGAGCGCTGGCGGCGGTCGCCCGCGCAAGCGCCGCCATGGTGGACACCAGCCGGCTTTCGGAGCGCTGCGCCGCAGCCAGGGCAACGCGCTGCGTCTCGGCCTCGCGATCGATAGCCACAAGCAACCGACGCCGCTCCTCTTGCTGCTGCGCCAGAGCGGTTGCCGTCGCCTCCGTATCGGCGGCAACCGCCGCAAGCTGCCGTTCGGTCTCGGCCAATGCGGCTCGGGTCTGGTCAATCTCCGCCACCGTGGTGCGCACCGATAGGAGCAAGTCGCGATCGCGAGCCGCCAGGTACGTAATGATCTGGTAAGCAGTCAGGGCGTCGGACGCCGAGTCAGCCGCCAGCAGCAGACGATTGTAGGACAGGGGCCCGGCACGATAGAGCGATCCCACTCGTGCTCGCAGCGCTGCACGAATCTCCACGAAGGCCGCCTCGAGACGCTCCAGTTCAGTCTCGCGCTCGGCCCGCTCCCTTGCCAGCACGCCGTCCCGCTGTACCAAGATTGATAGCTGCTGACGCCGAAGCGCTAGCTCCACGTCGGCAGTCTCGAAGCTGTTGACGACGGATTCGCGTTCGGAAGCGAGGCGCTCGAGCTCTCCCTCCAGCGTCACCGCGCGGGCGCGCAGGGAAACGAGCTCATCCTGGACTGTCCCCTTGGGCCCGTCCTGTGCCGATCCCGGCAGCGGCCCGGCTACCAGCAACATCAACAACAGCATCAGGCAACGCCGTCCGCGGCGTTGGCGTCGCCGGCGCAGCGGCTCAGGCGCGCAGACCCGGGCGGTACTGGCGCCCGCGGTCGCGGCGCCCAGCACACCGATGCGTTCGATGCCCATGTTCACTCGCCCCCCGGAGAGCTACTCGTCGCGTTCGACTGCTAGCGCCACCGCGTTGCCCCCACCCAGGCACATGGCCGCGATGCCGCGTTTTTCGCCGCGGTCACGAAGAGCGTACAGCAGCGTGGTCAGGATCCGCGCCCCCGACGCACCGATCGGGTGGCCGAGCGCGATCGCACCGCCGCGAACGTTGACACGCTCCGCGACCAAACCGAGCTCCCGTACGAGCGCCACAGATTGCACCGCGAACGCCTCGTTGAGCTCATACAGGTCGACATCGGCGCGATCCCATCCGGTCTTGTCGAGAACCTTCTCGATGGCCCGCACCGGCGCCATCATCACCAGCTCGGGCTCGGTACCGCTGGTCGCATAGGCGGCTACGCGGGCCAATACATCGAGCCCTCGCTCCTCAGCCTGAGCCTGCGACGTCACACAAACTGCCGCTGCCCCGTCGTTCACCCCCGGGGCGTTGCCGGCGGTGACCGTGCCGTCCGATTGGAAGGCCGGCTCGAGGCGACCAAGCGCGTCGATGGAAGTATCCGCGCGGATAGTCTCATCGCGATCAACGAGGATGGAGTCGCCCTTTCGCTGCGGCACCTCCAGCGGCAGCATCTCGGCGTCGAACATACCGGCCGTGTCCGCCGCCGCCGCACGTTGATGCGACTGCACGCTCCAGGCGTCTTGATCCCCGCGGCTCACACCCCAGCGCTCGGCAACTACCTCGCCCGTACGGCCCATGTGGTAGTCGTTGTATGCGTCCCAGAGGCCATCGTGGACCGTGGCATCGAGCAGCTTCCCGTGCCCCAGGCGATAGCCGGCCCGGGCCCGGGTGAGCAAGAACGGGCCGTTGCTCATGCTTTCCTGCCCGCCAGCCACAATGTGCTCCATATCGCCCAGCCGTATCGCCTGCGTCGCCAACACCACAGCCTTGAGCGACGATCCACAGACCTTGTTGATGGTCAGGGCGCCAGCGCTAGCCGGCAGCCCCGCCCCCAGCGCGCTCTGTCGGGCTGGATTCTGCCCGCAGCCCGCCTGCACCACGTGGCCCATGATGACCTCGTCGATGTCGGCAGGGTCGAGTCCGGCCCGCTTTACCGCCGCGCCAACCACTTGCGCCCCAAGTTCCGTCGCCTTGAAGCTACTGAGGGCCCCCATCAAGCGACCGATCGGAGTGCGCACGGCAGAGACAATCACGGCTTCGCGCATCCAACCAGATTAGCGGCGTCCTAAAGCGCCCACAAGCCACACCGAGAGATCCGTTTGTGGGGTCCCGAGGTGCACCGTACACTGCAGCAATTCCACTCCGATCCACGGTGCGCGTGGTGGCTGACCCGCCGCCGCGACGAGCGCCGTGGCCTACGTGGACACCGTGTCTTCAGACACCATCGACCGCTACCGAATCGTCGGTACCGCCGGCCACATCGATCACGGCAAGAGCGCCCTGGTACGCGCTCTGACGGGAGTCGATCCAGACCGCCTTCCGGAGGAGAAAGAACGCGGAATTACCATTGATCTGGGCTTCGCCGATGCTCGTCTCGGCGATCTCCATATCGGCTTCGTCGATGTGCCCGGACACGAGCGTTTCGTCAAGAACATGCTCGCCGGCGTTGGCGGAATCGACGCGGTGCTGATGGTGGTGGCCGCTGACGAGTCGATCATGCCGCAGACGCGCGAGCACCTCGCCATCATTCGATTGCTGGGTATCAAGGCCGGTGTGGTGGCGCTCAGCAAGTGCGATCTGGTAGACGACGAGATGGCCGAGCTCGTCGGCCTCGAGGTAGAGGACTTACTCGCCGGTACTGACCTGGAAAGCGCGCCGATCGTGCGCACCAGCGCCGCCAGCGGTGCCGGAATAGATGCGCTTCGAGATGAGCTACAGCGAGTGCTGTCGTCCACCGCCACGCGACCAACGGAGGGCGTTCTGCGACTACCGATCGACCGGATCTTCACAATGAAGGGCTTCGGGACGGTGGTCACCGGAACGCTGATTGCGGGCAGCGTGGCGATCGGCGATCAGGTCGAAGCACTGCCGTCTGGGCGTACGATCACAGTTCGAGGCGTTCAGGTGCACGGTCTCGCCCAGGACCGTGCCGTCGCCGGACAGCGCACAGCGTTGAACCTTCAGGGTGTCCAGGTCGAGGAGTTGGCTCGAGGAATGGTGCTTGCCAGGCCGGGCGCGCTGCAGCCTTCCCACATGATCGATGCACGGCTGAGAGTTCTTGACGGTTTCGAGGTCAAGCACCTGCAACGTCTGCGTTTCCACCACGGTGCTGCAGAAGTCCTCTGTCGAGCCGCCGTGCTCGAGACCGATCGTATAAGGGGGGCCGAGGGCTATGTGCAGTTGCGCCTTGAATCCCCATATCCGGTTGCCCCGGGCGACCGGTTCATCGTCCGGCGCTACTCGCCGGTGGTGACGATTGGTGGGGGCGTCGTGCTCGATACGATGGCGCCGAAACGACGGCGCGGGCGGGCCGCGATCGAGGCCATGCGTCAACTCGACGGCGCGAACGACGAGACCAGGCTGACGGTTTGGGTCGACCAAGCCGGCGAGTCGGGCTTGGAACGCGGCACCCTTAGGCGGCGGCTAGCGTGTACCGACGACACCCTCGGCGCCGTAATTACCGCGGCCGTCGCCGGCAATCGCATCATGGAGATCGCCGGCCACGAGCCCCGGCTGGTTCCCCGTGTGGCGATCGAGCGCCTGTGTGCGCGGACCCTCGAAAGCCTGCGCCGCTATCACCAACGTTACCCGCTACGCCCCGGTCTACCCAAGCAGGATCTGCGGAGCGCTGTGGCGGCGGGCATGCCGGAGCCGGTGTTCGATGCGGGGCTCGCGTACCTACTGGAGCAGGGCGCCATTCGTGTCGCAAGTGACGGCTTCGCGCTTCACGCCCACGAGGTGTCGGTAGACGACACGGACCGAGCGCTCCTCGACAATCTGCTCAGCCGTTTCACCGCGCAGGGTGTCGCCGCTGCGTCGCCATCAGAGGTTCTAGCGACCGTCCCCGGGGATCCCGAAGTAGTGCGCGAGCTGTTTCATCACCTGGTGCGCGACGGGCACCTGGTACGCATTCGCGAGGGGCTGGTAGTCGACGCTGCCGCGCTGCAAGAACTGATAGCCGACATACAGGCGCGGCGACAAGCCGGCGAGCGTTTCTCGGTGGGCGACTTCAAGGCGTGGACCGGGCTGACGCGTAAGCACTCGATCCCGCTGTTAGA
Source organism: Acidobacteriota bacterium (assembly GCA_963666055.2). Taxonomy (GTDB): domain Bacteria; phylum Acidobacteriota; class UBA890; order UBA890; family WLXD01; genus DASCOT01. The sequence continues at coordinate 121,790 of CAXWPH010000006.1, forward strand.
GTACCTCGACAGCGCTCGAGTCACGCGTCGTGTCGGCGATGAGCGTGAGCGCATCTGACCGCGCCATCGACAATCGCTCCGCGGCGCGTTTCGCATACCATAGAGAGTGCGCTCCGCGTCATTGACCGACGCTCCGCAACGCGCCTATCATGGATACACGGAATCTCACGGAGGAAACTCACGATGTTTGGATCGCTTGGACCTACGGAACTGCTGCTGATCTTCTTGATCGTAATGCTAATTTTCGGCGCCAGGAAGCTGCCCGAGATCGGTAAGGGTCTGGGGAACGGCATCCAGAACTTCAAGGCCGCCATGCGCGGCATTAGCGACGACGACGCCAGCTGAGTTCTAGTTCCGACAGTAATCACCGCCCCTGACTAGCGAGGGCTTCGATGCCTAAGTGGCGACTCGTGCGGGCTGGTGCCTTGCTCGTCTTGTTTGCTTTGCCCGCCTGCCAGATCACCTGGCGCGAGCCTGTCCTGCAGCCGCTCAACAGCAACCGCTATTACGACTCCAGTTTGGAGATCACCTGTGCAGCTGCCCGCGAGGTCGTAACGCGCCTAGGCTTGAGCGTAAAGGAGTCGCAAGAGGAAGAGCGCGCATGTCTGCTCGAGACCGTCTTCAAAGTGCTGTCCGACTCCGGGGACGACCCCACCGAATATCTCGATAAGGTGGCTTTCGTCGGTGTCGGCCCGTTCATCGGGGGCCGCTACACGCTGACCGTCACGACGCGGGACGTGCGCAACAGCGGCACGCGCGTGAAGGTAACGACGCGCGTCGAGGGATACGTCGGCGAGGAGTTCGGCTATCAGGTACTGCGCTCCAAGGGTCTTATCGAAGAGCGGGTGTTCGCCGCCATTGGCGAGTCCATTGGCGCCACCCCCGTCGAGGCCAACTGAGGCTCATCGCGGTGGCACTCGCGGCGGCGGCGGCGCTGGCGTGTTCGGTCACCTGGCGTGCTGAGCTCGGCCCGCAGCGATCCGGCTCAGCTCAGAAACGAAACTCGAAGCCAGCCGTCCAGTACAAGTTCGAGGCGTTGAAGTCGCCCAGGAAGATGCTCGGCAGCTGACCGTCCTGCTGCTTGGGGCCGAAGCCGGTCCTGAGCCCACGTACGTCAGCACGCACGCCGAAGTTGTCGATCACGCGAATATGCAGCCCCGCCCCGAAGACCAGCCCCATCTGTCTGCTGTCGGCGATCTCCGAAGCCGTGGAGGTCATGCTCACGGTTCCGTAACCAAGGGATAGAACCGGCACGATGCGCCGCGAGCGCTCCAGCAAGGCGCAGCTCACCACGCCCATGAGATAACTGAGATGGAGATCCGCAAACGAAAACTCAGTCCTCCCCTGGCCGGCAAGATCGGTGAGGATGACGTTCACTCCCGGCGATGACCTCCCGTACTCGATCTCGACCTCGAACCGGGGTGCGAACACGAACCCGACCCGCAAGCCCCACATCGAGTCCGTATCCATGTCGTACGACGAGCGGAAGAAGACGTTCTCGATGCTGCCCAGCGGCGTGCCGCCGGTCATCTGTCCGGAGAACCCGCCGACGCGGAAGCGTCGTTCCTTCCAACCCTCGTCCAGGTCCATGTAGGTCGACTCCTGCGGCAGCTCCAACTCATAGTCGTCTTGCTGTGCGGCGGCAGTGGCCGGGAGGAGTGCGAGTGCCGTGAGCACCGCGAGGCATCTCCACATGTGCCGCATCACCGCACCTCCACGACGATGCCCGAGGCCGACTGACCGGCGCCAACGCGGATCGTCTGGCCAACCGAGGTAGCGCGGAAGGTCGTATCTACACTGTCGCGCAGGAAGATGCCGCCGAGCGCCGCCGGCGACACCACGCCGCTCAGCGGAAACGCCCCCAGCAGGTAGGTACCGGGAGGTAGCCCGCCGATTCGGAACGTGCCGTCGGGTAGGCTGACCGCGCCGACGAGGATGTCCTGGAACGGTTCATGCGCGACGACGTGGGCACCAAACACCACTGCCCCGGCCCTGATCACCTGCCCGCTGATCGTCGCACGTACCGAGCCAGGGGCCGGATACAGTGCCGCCAGCGCCGCAATATCGTCATCGCGCAACGTGCGCGCCGATTCGCCGACGCCCCGGCCGAGCGGAAACATGACCGAAGTGTCATCGGCAAGCTCGCCGTCGGCGGCGAACCCTCCCAACGGCGAGCTCGCGAGGCCGAGAAATCGGCCGATCTCCTGCAGCATCGTGGTCTCGAGATCGAGGCCGACGCTGTTACCTGCCGTCGTCGTGAAGCCGATGACCCGATCGTTTACCAGCAGATCGGATTCGACGATGCTGCCATCGGCGTTCATCAGCGTAAACGACAGCGTCAGAAACTGGGCGTTGTCGAGCGACGCGTCGTTGGAGAACTCGATGGCGTTGATTCCGTCGAGAACATCCGCCTCCAGTCCCCTCTGCTCGGCCTCGACGAAGATCTCGACGATGGAATCGGGCGACGCGCTCCATGTGGCCATCGCCGCGTCGAGAGCAGCCCGCCCCGCCGCAGCCGGCACGTCGCTGGTTAGCCCGCGCGTCACCCGAGTCGCAATCGGAAAGGCGCTCGCAGGCCAGTGCGCGACAACCGCGGAGCCGCCTACGAAGTCGATCGTATTCGGAACGTAGGCGGGCACCGGGGACGCCGGCACCGCCACCAAGGCGACGAGCGCCCCCAGGGTGGCCGCCCTAGCGACCTTCATCGTGTCACCCCGGCGTCGCCGACCAGCTGCGAAACCGTCCGCTGGCGCAAGTCGACCGCGGCACGACCGGCCTTCGGTGCAAGCACCACAGCACCGCCGGAGCCGCTAGCGCGAGCCATCTTCAGGTCATCGCGATCAAGTCGCCAGACGCCCTGGAACATCCCCACCGGCCGCCAGCTGTCGACGTCGCGGTACAGGAACAGCAGCACGCTCTCGCCTTGGATGAGCTCGGGCGACCCTGGCACCACCAGGCGACGCCCCTTGTAGAGGCCGCCGGGAGCTCGCACTGTCAGCAAGCGGGAGTCGGCGCCCTTGAAGGCGCGATCGACCCGCACGCGCGCCACAGTCTCGATGCTTCTTGGTGTCCGCACCGTTCGGACTGCCACGACCGTGCCCGCCACGATCGATTCCGCGCGCCCGCGAAGATCCTTGAGAGTCAGTCCCCGGATGACCGACGCGTCGGCTGCGGTTGCTAGTACCAGCAGCGACGCTAGCGCTGTCGCCGCGAACCGTCCTCGGTGAGGCAGTGGGTGTCCCGACTCAGGACGGACCGCCGTAGTAGCCCGGCTTTGTACGTACCTCCTTGGCACCGTCGGCACGCACCTCGATCTCTCTCCACTCGCCAGCCGATGCCAGATCGGACGGCCGATAGGCGAGGGCATACTGGCTCTTGAGCTCGTTGGCGATGTCTTCATAGGCGGAAAGCAACTCTCCAAGGGAATCGAGAATGATCGAGCGGCCGCCAGTACCGTCGGCAAACGAGCGCAGCGCATCTTCTCCCGGGCTGATCATGTCAAAGGAGCGCCGGCCTCGTATGTCGCCGCGAAGCGCGCCGAAAATACCGATCGTATAGACGCGGACATCGAGGCGGCGAGCATAGTCGACCGCCTGGTCGACGGAAACTGTCTGGGTCGTGTCGTAACCGTCTGAGAGCACGATCAACGCCCGGCGCTCCGGTCGATCTAGAAGGACATCGGCCCCCTCCACGACTGCCAAATTCATCGACGTCGCGCCGCCCGGTACCAGATCGCTGAGCGCCTCGCGAAGCATCGCTTGGTTGCCCGTCAGGTCCTGCTGGAGCATCGGAAACGAGTCGAACGTCATTACAAACGCCTCGTCCCCCCCTCCGATCTGATCCAGGAACGCCAACGCACCCTGGCGCGCGCGCTCGAGCTTTGCTCCCTCCTGCATGCTCCCCGACGTATCCAGCAGCAGCCCCACGACCATGGGTCGGGGCTCGGAGGAGAAGCTGGCGATCGTCTGTCGCTTGCCGTTCTCGTAGACCTCGAAGTCGTCGACTTCCAGGCCGGAAACGTAGCGCCCACGACCGTCGAGAGCACTCACATACAGCAGGACGGCGTTGACCTCAGCTCTGAAAACAGCAGTTTCCAGATCGCGGGTGAGGACCGTGTCGGTAGCTTCTCGTCCGGTGACGTCCACCACCTCCGCGTCGACTACATGCTGATCAAAATCGTCGCCAGCGTTCCATTCGGCTTCCCACGGCGGCTCCTCGAGCACCGCGAGCACCGATCCGTCGACCCTGATCGTGACGCGGGAGATGGCCGTGTCCCCGACCTGGTCCACCTCGACACGGATCGTCGTCGTCCCGGAGACGTAGGTGTCGTTCTGCGGCGAGACGACACGAATCTGAAGATCACCTTGCTGCGAAGCGACCGGCGTAGCGGCAACCAACAGCACGAGGATGACTATTGCAATGCGTTGGCTTTTCACGACTCACCTTATCGCCGTCGATGCACGCACGGCCGCAACGGCATCGGCTCGAGGAGATCCAGGGGAGATATTTCCAAGGCTAGCACAGCTTTTGTCGGGCGCTCAAACTGCCGCAGCAGCGGGTTATCCTATCTTTTCGACACCGGCCCCCGAGCGTCCTCTGGTGTGCCGCGCGCCGTCCGGCTCACCGCACGGGCGGGCAGCCTGCTACCAGGCCGTGGTAGAAGTGTGGCGGGCCTGGTTACGGCGAATAGGCGAGAGCGTAGTGCGCTTTGTCGATCTGATCGAATGCAAGAAGGCCGGCGGTTCTCTGACCTCCGACGAGCTCCGCTGGGCCATCGGAGCCTACCTCGACGACGAGGTAGCCGACTACCAGATGGCGGCCTTGCTGATGGCAATCCGCTGGCGTGGATTGGTCGACAGCGAGACGGTGGCGTTGACCGAGGCCATGGTGACGTCGGGTGAGACATACGATCTCGACAACCTCGGCGGGGCGCTGGTCGACAAGCACAGCACCGGTGGCGTTGGCGACAAGGTGAGCCTGATCCTGGCACCGCTGGCGGCAGCCGCTGGGTGCACGGTGCCGATGGTGTCCGGGCGTGGGCTGGGGCACACGGGCGGCACGCTCGACAAGCTCGAGAGCATACCGGGGCTCCGAACCGACCTGTCGGCGGCGGCCTTCCGCGACCAGCTACAGCACATAGGCGTGGCGATGGGCGCACAGACGGCAACGTTCGTGCCGGCCGACAAGCGGCTGTATGCGCTCCGTGATGTGACCGGGACTGTGGACGACCCCGGCCTCATTACCGCCAGTATCCTCAGCAAGAAGATCGCCGAGGGTACACGCGCTCTGGTGCTCGATGTGAAGGTCGGGCGTGGCGCCTTCTTCGCCGACATCGAAGATGCGCGGAGCCTGGCCGATCGCATCATAGCCGTGGCCGGCGCGTCGGGGCTGCGCTGCAGCGCGATGATCACTGCCATGGAGCAGCCGTTGGGGAACACCGTGGGCAACGCCCTCGAGATGGCAGAATCGATCGATGTGCTGCGCGGCGGCGGTCCCGCCGATGTGCGTGCTCTGACGCTGGAGCTGGGGGCGGAGATGTTGCAGCTTGGCGGCATCGCCGCCGACCACGACGCCGCCCGGCGAAGAGTCGCCGACTGCCTCGACAGCGGCGCCGCTGCGGAGCGGTTCGAAGCTCTGGTCCAGGCGCAAGGCGGTGACCCGCGGGTGCTGTCCGATACCGCATTGCTCCCCACCGCAGCCCACCGCAGCCGGCTGTACCCGCCACAGTCCGGTTACGTTGCCGAGCTCGACGCTCGCGCCATCGGCCTGGCCAGCATATGGCTACGCGCCGGAAGAAATACCCAGGACGACAAGCTCGACCTCGGCGCCGGCATCGAGCTACATGCCAAGTGCGGCGATGAAGTCAACGTCCGCACCCCATGGGCAACACTGCACCATGGCCCCGCGGCCGACATAGACCGTGCCACCGAGTTAGTGCAAGCTGCGCTTACCGTATCGGCTGCCTCACTCGACCCACGACCCCTGATCCGCGAGAAGCGCCCATGATCGGCATCGTCGGACTCGTTGTGCTGTATGGCATCGCTTACGGTCTCTCGCGCAACCGCGCCGCGGTGAACCTGCGCACGGTGCTGTGGGGCCTGGGCCTGCAGCTAACGTTTGCACTGATCATCATAAAGACCACGCCGGGCCAGGCTGTGTTCGCGGCGCTGGCCGCCGGGGTGACACGCCTACTGACCTTCGCTGATGCCGGTTCCGAGTTCGTCTTCGGTTCGCTAGCGCACAGCGATCAAGCGGGTTTCATCCTGGCGTTTCAGGTGCTTCCGGTCGTCGTGTTCATCGCCTCGTTCTTTTCTGTGCTCTACTTCATCGGCTTGATGCAGCGGGTCGTGCTGATCATGGCTCGTGGAATGCACCGCACGATGAAGGTATCCGGGTCAGAGTCGCTGGCGGCGGCGGCCAACGTGTTCATGGGTCAGACGGAGGCTCCGATCATCATTGCCCCCTTCATCCCGTCGATGACAACCTCGGAGCTCATGGCGCTGATGACCGGCGGTTTCGCCACCGTCTCAGGCGCAGTGCTGGCCGCCTACATCGGCCTCGGCGTGCGCGCTGAGTATCTGCTGTCGGCGAGCGTCATGGCGGCCCCGGCTTCGTTGGTCATGGCGAAGCTGCTGTTTCCCGAAACCGAGACATCCAAGACCGGCGGAGCTATCAACATCGACGTCGAGGCGACCGACGCCAACATCCTCGATGCGGCAGCGCGCGGAGCCAGCCAGGGCGTCACGTTGGCGCTCAACATCGCCGGCATGCTCATCGCCTTCCTCGGGTTGATCGCGCTGGTGAACGGCGCCCTGGGGCTGGCGGGAAGCGCTTTCGCCCACACCGGCGGCGTAGTTCGGCTAAGCGGCGCGATGCTGGGGCTGCTGATCGCATACGTGCTGCTGTGGAAACCGCCTCGCCAGCATGCGATCCGAGCCAGCGTCGCAGTGGCCGGACTGCTCGTGTTGAGCTGGGCGATCTTCTTCCTCCGCGGTCCTGGAGAGCTACCGCTGCGGCTCGAGAGCCTGCTCGGCATGGTGTTCGCTCCGCTCGCCTGGGTGATGGGTATCCCCTGGGCTGAGGCGAGCTTCGTGGGCGAGTTGTTCGGCACCAAGCTCGTGCTGACCGAGATCGTTGGCTTTCGGCGCATGGTGGAGATGACCCAGGCTGGCTTGCTATCCCCCAGGTCCGAGCTCATCGCCTCGTATGCGCTGTGCGGGTTCGCCAACTTTGCCTCCATCGCCATCCAGATCGGTGGCATCGGTGGACTGGCGCCGAGCCGTAAGGCCGAGCTGGCGCGCATCGGACCCTGGGCGATGCTCGCCGGCACGATGTCGTCGTTCTCCACCGCGACGCTTGCCGGGATGCTATCGGGGCTTTGATGCGCAACGCAGCGACGGTTGGAGCCGCCGGATGAGCGGTGACGCACCAGCGGATCTTGTCGGCAGGCTCGACACGGCGCGCGACTCGATCGCAGCGCGAGTGCGTATGCAGCCCCGTATCGGACTCGTACTCGGATCGGGCCTCGGCGCCATGGCCGAAACCCTCGATGACGCCGCCGTAATCCCCTACGGCGACATACCGGGCTGGCCGATCTCGACCGTAGCCGGACACTCCGGGCGCTTGGTGATCGGAAGGAGCCACGGGGTAACGCTGGCGGTGATGCAAGGACGCGTGCATCTGTACGAAGGATATGCGCCGTGGGAGGTGTCCTTTCCTACCCGAGTGTTGGCGTTGCTGGGATGCAAGGCGCTGCTGTTGACCAACGCGGCAGGTGCCGTCAATACCGATTTCTCGCCGGGCGACCTGATGCTGATCACCGATCACATCAACCTGCAGGGGTCGAACCCCTGCGTCGGCCCAAACCTGCACTCTCTCGGCAAGCGCTTTTTCGATATGAGCCAGATCTACGATCCCGAGTACATCGAGGCGGCCCGGATGGCGGCCCTCGGGCGCGGACAGCGCCTACGCGAGGGCGTCTACGCCGCGATGCTCGGACCATCCTTCGAAACCCCCGCGGAGATTCGAATGCTGCGCGCCCTGGGCGCCGACGCCGTCGGCATGTCGACGGTGCCCGAAGTCATCGCCGCCGCCCACGCCGGGCTCAAGGTAGCCGGACTCTCATGCATCACCAACATGGCGGCCGGAATCCTCGACCAGCCACTCAACCACACCGAAGTGATGGAGGTCGCCGAGCGCGTGCGCAATGACTTCATTGGCTTGCTGCGCAGCATTATTCACGGAATCGCCGAGCTCGAGAACTGGACCGACGCCGATGGATGAAGCCGACAACACCAACTCACGGCCGCCGCTGGTGCCGATCGCGGATCTGGAGCCCGATCAACGCAAGCTCGTCGAGGCGGCCATCCGAGCCCGATCGCGCGCCCACGCACCCTACTCGCAGTTCAAGGTGGGGGCCGCCGTCCTGGACGCCGAGCTTCGGCAGCATCGCGGCTGCAACGTCGAGATCTCGTCGTACGGGCTGACGCTGTGCGCCGAGCGCGTGGCGTTGTTCGCGGCTCGCGCCGCCGGCAGCGCCCCAGTAACCGCCCTCGCGGTGGTCGGGCCGGGGCGCGGGTCGCAGCCGACACCCCCTTGTGGGGCCTGCCGACAGGTTATCTGGGATCTCGCCGGCGACATTCCTGTGCTCATGGCAACCCTCGACGGCCACGTCGAGATCTGGCGTGCCTCGGAGCTCTTACCGGCGGCTTTCGGACCCGACCATCTGGATTGCTCGCCCGTACCAGCGGACAAGCCATGAGCGCCCGCCTCGCGACGCTGCGCTCAGTCGTCGCGTTGGCGGCGATCAGCGCGACTGGATGCGCCGGTCCCGGCAATACTCCGGCAACCGGAGAGGGGCGCACCGCGGCCGACCTGCTCGTGCTGGGGGGCACCTTCGTGACCATGGACCCCGACCGTACGGTCATTGCCGACGGCGGCATCGCGGTAGTCGACGGTGCCATCGCGGCGATCGGTACGGCGGCCGAGATCGAAGCAGCCTGGGATGCCGACGAGGTGATCGCCGCGGGCCAGCGCGACATGGTCATTCCCGGGCTCATCAACGGCCATGGTCACGCCGCCATGGTGCTGCTACGCGGTATCGCCGACGACCTGGCGTTGATGGACTGGCTGGAGAACTACATCTTTCCAGCCGAGGCGGCGACGGTGACCGCCGAGTTCGTGCGCGTCGGCACGCAGCTGGCGGCGTTGGAGATGATTCGCACCGGAACGACAACGTTCGTCGACATGTACTACTTCGAGGACGAGGTCGCCAAGGTCGTCGACGAGTCCGGTATGCGAGCGATCGTCGGCGAGACGGTGCTCGAATTCCCGGTGCCCGACGCGGCCTCGGCGAACGAGGCCCTCGCCCATACACGCGCGCTGATCAACAAGTGGAAGGACCACCCGAGGGTCACCGCCACCGCCGCGCCGCATGCGCCGTACACGCTCCAGCCCGAGACGCTGCAGCGCACGGTGGCGCTGACACGCGAGCACGGGGTCCCGGTGCTGATCCACCTGGCAGAGACCAGCGACGAAGTGCGCCAGATTGGCGAGCGCTACGACCGCACCCCGACTGAGCATCTCGAAGCTATCGGGTTTCTTGGCCCCGATGTGATCGCGGCGCACGCCGTATGGCTCGATGACACCGACATCGAGATCCTGGCGCGTCACGGGGTGGGCGTCATCCACAACCCCGAGAGCAACATGAAGCTCGCCTCCGGCACCATGCGCGTGGAGGATCTGCTGCGTGCCGGGGTGGCGGTAGGGATCGGCACCGACGGGGCCGCTTCGAATAACGACCTCGACATGTTCGGTGCCACGTTCCTGGCACCGCTGCTACAGAAGCACATGCGCAATGACCCCACCGCCCTGCCGGCGACCGAGGCGTTGGCGATGGCGACGATCTCGGGGGCACGCGCTCTCGGGCTTGAGGCAGAGATCGGCTCGCTGGAGATCGGCAAACGCGCCGACCTGGCTATCGTCTCGGGTAACCTGCCTAACCTGGTGCCGCGCTACGACCCCTATTCGCACCTGGTCTATGCCACCCGGGGGAGCAACGTACGCGTCACCATCGTCGACGGCCGAGTTTTGTACAAGGACGGTGTCTTCTCGACCATCGACCACGACGCGGTCCTGGCGGCCGCCTGGGTGCTACGCGATCAGATCGAGGCCGCGGTCGCAGACGCCCGATAGCGGGCAACACCAACCGCCAAGACAACACCCCGTCCGAACCGGCGGGTAGTGGCTTGAGCCACTACCAACCGGCGCTTTGCCTTGACACCGGAGCGTACGCGCATAGCATGAGACGCTGACGGGTAGGGGCTATCCCGTCGTAATGTGAAGGAATCCTTTCCCCGGGAACGCAAGCTTGTGGGTTCCAGGTCACGGGCTTCGAACAATGGTTTCGAGAGTGGTTTCGAGGGTCAGCGAAGGGCCGACTCGCGCGGGGGTAAGCATGATCAGGTGGACGCTTAGGCGTTCGCCGCTCTTCCGACTGGGAGGCAGATGTGAGGCCAGCGCGTTCTGTGCTGATCTTCGCCTTGGCAACTCTTCTGGCAGTGTCGTTTACGTCCAGCGCATGGGCGCAAACACAGGCAACGTCAGGAAACCTCCAGGGCGTCGTAACCGACCCTGACGGCAACCCGCTTCCGGGCGTCAGCATCACGGTCACCGGGCAGGACACGGGCCGTGTTCGCTCCACCGTAACCTCGACGACGGGGAACTACCGCGTGCCGCTCCTGCCGACGGGGCTGTATTCCGTCAGAGCCGAGCTGACCGGGTTCCAGTCGATCGAGCGAACCAATATCCGCATCCGCCTGGGCGGAGCGCAGGAAGTCGGCATCCAGATGTCGCTGGCGTCGATACAGGAGGTACTGATCGTCACCGGTCAGGCGCCTGTGATCGAGACCTCGAAGACACAGGTATCCACCAGCATCGATGAGATCGCTATCGACTCGCTGCCGATTCTGGGCCGCAACTTCACCGACTTCACCCTGTTGACACCCGGCGCCCAAATCGAGTCATCGCGCAACACGATTTCGCTCTCCGGCCAACGTGGTGTGAACACCTCTGTGAACATCGACGGCGCCTCCGACAACAGCGCGTTCTTCGGCTACCAGCGCGGCGGCACCGACTCGCCGTTCACGGTGAGCCAGGAGTCGGTACAGGAGTTCCAGGTGATTACCTCCGGCATCATGCCGGAATTCGGCCGCTCCGGCGGTGGCCTGGTAAACGTGGTCACCAAGTCGGGCACCAACCAGTGGCGCGGCGGCGCGCACCTGTTCTGGCGCGATGAGTCGCTCACCGCCAACGACCCGTTCGATCGCGAGCAGGCCGAGTTCTCGGTAAAGCAGTTCGGCGGCAACATCGGTGGCCCGCTACAGCGCAACGAGCACTTCATCTTCGCCTCGGTGGACTTCCAGAACTTCAGCACCCCGTACTTCGTCGACTACGATATCTCCGACGCGGAGTTCGCGCAGCTGCAGGCCTACGTAAGCCAGTTTCGTCCCAACTGGGACATCTCGCAGTCGCAGTTCAGCCGTACCAACGACGTCGTGGTGCCGTTCCTGAAGACCGACTTCACGATCAGCGACAACACCCAGCTGACGTTGCGACTGAACTACTCGAAGCACGAGACGATTGGTGGCGGTACCGACACCAACCTGCAGGGCACGACGACGGCGTCGAACTCGAGCCTGGGTGACCAGAAGGAGAAGACCCTGTCGGCGATCGCCCAAATCACCTCGGTGCTTGGCGACCGGGCCTTCAACGAGTTCCGCGTACAGTACGCATACGACGATCTCGACCGGCTGTCGAACGATCTGGATGGTCCGGACACGGACATCCGCAGCCCGTTTGTGCAGCTGGGTCGCCGGTTCTTCATGCCGATCTTTGTCGACGAGAAGAAGTTCCAGGTACAGGACAACTTCTCGTACCTGTTCGACACCCACGACATCAAGGCCGGCTTCGATTACGAGACCGACAAGACGGGTGAGTTCTTCGCCGGTTTCCCGCAAGGTGAGTTCCGCTTCAGCGGCCTGGATGCATTCATGGCCAACGAGCCGGACTTCATGTTGCAGAGCTTCGGCGTAGCAACGGAGAACTTCGCCAACAACTTCGACGTTCGCCAATCGATCCTCGCGTTCTACGTGCAGGACTCCTGGCGGGCCAGCAACACGGTGACGGTCAACTACGGCCTGCGCTGGGAAGGGACGATGAACCCGACCCCGCCTGGCAACGCAGCGTTCCCGGGCACTCTGTCGATTCCCGACGACATGAAAGGCTGGCAGCCTCGCGCCGGCATCGCCTATGCTCCGGACCCGAAGATGGTCTTCCGCGCTTCGGCCGGGCGATTCGTCTCACGCACCCCGACCCTGCTGTTCTTCAACCCGTTCACCTCGATCGGCACGCCGGGTGTGGGGATCTTCTTCATCCCGGGCTTCGGCGGCGAGCTCGATGGGCTGTGGCCGAACGGTTTCGACGGCCTGCCCGAGGGGATCACGGCCGACCAGGAGGTCTACTGGTTCGACGACAACTTCGTCAACCCCCGCACCTGGCGCTTCAACGTCGGGGCCGAGCGTGAGGTGATCGACAACCTGTCGCTCGGGGTGTCGATCGTCCATGCTCGATCCGACACGCTACAGACGTTGTGGGACATGAACTTCACCGGCGGCAACCGCGACGCCGATGGCCGCTTTATCTACGACGGACGCATCGTCGATGGACAAGAGTGGCACATCAGTCAATCGAACGGCCGCTCCCGTTACACTGCCGGGATCTTCGAGTTCAAGAAGCGCTTCAGCAATGGCTGGGGCGCCTTCGGCTCGTATACGGCCGGCTGGGACCGGGACGACGACTCCAACGAGCGATCCGCCGGTGGCACACAGACCAGCAACATTTTCAACCCGGCCGACGACTACGGGTTCTCGGATCGGTCGATTCGCCACCGGATCGTCGTAAGCGCCTTCGGTGACTTGCCGGCCGGCCTCAAACTGGCGGGCACGTTCGTCTGGCGCACGGGCACTCCCTACAGCGCTGTGGCGACGAGCGACCTCAACGGCGACGGCGAGGACGACAACGATCTCGCCTTGGTTGACGGCACGATCTCAGAACGTAACGCGTTCCGTCAGCCGAACTTCAAGAACGTCGACATCCGGTTGACCAAGGAGTTCACTACTGGGGTTGGTCGCTTCCAAGCCTTCCTCGAGGTGTTCAACCTCTTGAACTCCGAGAACCTGTTCACCAGCCGGACGGATTTCAACTCCCGTTTCGGCGACCTGAACACGTTCATCGGCAACGTCCGCCAGTTGCAGCTCGGCTTCAAGTACGTTTACTAGAGCCGACCTGAACAGCAACTCGCGAGGGCCCCTCCCCACCACGGGGAGGGGCCCCCGTGCTTTAGTAGGTATCCACGAGACCGCTCTCGCCCAGCGGAACCCAGGCATGGTCCGTCCACTCCGGCCCGCAACTCTGCTGACACTCGTCGTCTTGACCGCCGTTGCCACTGCCCGCGGAGCGACGCAGAGCGTCGAGACCACCGTGGAGGAAATCCGCGCCGCGCTCGATGCCGGTCAGGTCGTCGCGGCGATCGAGGCAGCAGAGGAGGCTACGAGCCGCTATCCCGAGTCGTCTCGAGTCGCGGTCTGGGTGGGGCACACCTATCGCCGCGCTGGCGATCTGGCCGCCGCCGCCAGCGCCTATGCGCGTGCGGACGCATTGTCGCCCGATGACCCGGAGGTCGCAATGGGTCGCGGGGCGATGTACGAGACGGTGGGAGACCTGGCGGCGGCGATCGCCGCCTACGATCGCGCCATCGAGCTGGTGCACGAAAGCACTGCTCCATGGAGAGCAGCCGGCTCGGTGCACATGCGGCTTGGGAACCACACGCGGGCGGCGGAGTACTTTCGCGGCTTCCTCGAGCGCCAAGCCGATGATCTCGAGGTTCGCTACCTGCTCGGTGTGGCGTTGTATTTGACGGGCGACTATGACGCGGCCCTCGAGGTGTTGGAAGCGGGCCTGCAGCAGGAACCGGGCAACGTGCCTGCCGGATACGCACTTGGAGTGATCCTGGCCGATCGACCGCCGGACCACGGTCGCGCGCTTGAGCTGTTGCAACGGGCCGCAGCGACAGGCTTCGAGGAGACCGAGGCTAGCTACCTGGTCGGCAGGATCTTCTCGGACGGTGGTGACTTCGAGAACTCCATTGTGCACCTTCGCCGAGCGCTCGAGCTTCAGCCACACCACCTCGAGGCCACCTATCGATTGGCTCAGACACTGTCGCGGACTGGCGCAACGGACGAAGGCCAGCGGTTGATGGAGCGCTTCCGCGAGCTACAGCAAGAGTTCAACACGCGAGAGGCAAGCGACAAGGAGCTCAAGACGCTGAGTAATGCGCTGGTTGCCGCCACCCGCGATGGCGACCGAGAGGCGATCGATGGTGTGCTCGCAGCCATGCTCGCGGCGGCCCCTGACGACCCGGAGGTGCTGCTGAGGGCTGCCAAGATTTGGTTGTCATCGAACAACACAACCGCTGCGATCAACGCCGCAACTGCCGCCGCGCAGATCGATCCCGACAACTGGGAGGCACTCTACCTGCAGGGCTTGAGCCTTGAGCGCGCCGGACGCGTCGCAGAGGCAGCGCAAGCGCTGCGGGCTTCGTTGGTCAAGAACCCGCTGTTCGCGGATACCTATGCGGTACTGGGCAACACACTGCTTGCGGCCGGGCAAACGAAGGCCGCGGTGAGCGCCTACCTTGCGGCAGTCGACCTCGATGCGGACAATCCCGTGTACTGGATCAATCTCGCAACCACGTATCAGGACCTCGAGCAGACGGACCTCGCCGAGCGGGCGATGCAGGAATATCGCCGGACGAGCAGCCGCCGAAGCAGCGAATGGCGATGAACACTAACGATCGACGATTGGCGCATTCACTCCCGCTGGCGGCGACGCTCAGCGCGCTGTTGACGTTGGCGCCGCTCGTTCCGGTGCAGCCTGCGACCGCGCAGCAGAAGCAAGGGGACGACGCGCGACCCTCTTTCGAGGTCATGTTGGGGGCCAGCGGATGGGCTCCTACGAGCGAGGAGCTCGAGGAGACGCTCGACCGCTGGAAGGAGCGGTTCGTCAACTACCTCATCACCGATGAGGAACGCCGCATCTTCGAGGCGCTTCCCACCTTGGAGCAGAAACTGGCGTTCACCGAGCGTTTCTGGGACGTGCGTGATCCGACGCCCGGCACCCGATTGAACGAATACCGTCAGGAACACTTCGAGCGCTGGGTTATTGCCAACCGACGGTTCAGCGCCGGCAAGCCCGGCTGGGCAACCGATCGGGGGCGCACGTACATCATCCTCGGACCACCGAACAATCTGCAGCGCAACCCGATGGGACGCGGGGGTTCGGAGCGCGCCTCCGAAGTGTGGTCGTACAACATGCCCGACAATCCGCTCCTTCCCGGCGTGCTCGACCTCAGCTTCGTCGACTTCCACGGCACCGGCGAGTTCGAGCTCGTCAGCAACCTCGACGCCGCGGCCCCGATCGTCTCGGCGCAGTTCGGCTATGTCAACAACCCGCTCGATGTGCTCGCCTTGCGGCGCCATGCAGATTCGATCTACGACGAGCGGTTCCTGCAATACCGTTTCGCCGATCCCACCGCGGTGGCCCGAGAGTTCCTGGACTTCCAAGGTAACCTGCGGGAGATCTTGCGAATTCCGGAGATCCACAAGGAGCGGCTCGCCAGGCTACGCCGAGCCACCGTCGAGACGGATGTGGCGTTCGACGCCTCCCCGGTTAATCGCAGCCTGGATTTCTACGAGGCGGTCGCCGGCAACACCGCCGTTCAGCTAACCCTGGCGTTGGAGTACGACAGGCTGGTGGCCGCTCCGTTCGGGCTCAACCAGCACTTCTCCGCCGACATGTACGTTGCCCTGGAACAGGACGGCCAGATCATCGCCGAGTCGGAGAAACGCCTCAACTTCACCCTCACCAACGAGGAACTGAGTCGACTCGGCGGCACCCAGATCCTGCAAAGCTTTCAGCTCATGGTGCCAGCCGGCCAGTACGATCTGGTGGTGCTAGCTCGCGACAACACATCGGACCGGTTGACGCGTCAAATCAACGAGATCGACGTGCCCGATCTGTCGGGTGACGGGCTGCGGCTATCGAGCCTGACGCTGGCCAGCCATATCGAACCGGTGCAGCGGAGCACCGACTCCACGCCGCTCGATTTTCAGCACGGCGACATGCGCGTCGTGCCGAACGTCAACCGGATCTACTTCCTCGATCAGCAGCTGCTGCTATACGTTCAGGCCTACGGTCTACAAATCGACGCTACCACGCGTGCCAACCGGATCACGCTGCGCGGCGAGATTCTCCATAACGGCGAACGGATACGCCGCATTCCTGAGCAGCATCCGTTCCCGGCGCCGATGAACCGTCAGTCGTTCTCGTTCGCGATGCCGCTGACCGGCTACCGTCCGGGCGTCTATGAGGTCGTGGTGGAGATCGTTGACGAGATCGCCGAGACAAGCGCGCAGGCGACGACCGACTTTGCCATTCTGGCGACAGCGACGTCGACCGATCGACGCTGAGGATGAGTCGCTCGTTGGGCGCTGACCAGCTCGAGGAGCTCATCTGCGATGCCGTACGCCATCTAGTCGACGCCGGGCTGTGGCCAGGCGCCCCGGCCCAAAGCGAGCGTGATCGAGCTTGGCGGGCCGTCATCACGGCGCGCGAGGTCGAGCAGGCGCCAGACGGAAAGCTGGTGGTTCCCGACGGGGCTCTGATTACACCGGAGGCACGCGATCGCGCCCGCGAGCGCGGCGTTCGACTGGTCGGGCCGTCAACCACGTCCCACGCCGCGGATCTGTCGGACCCCCAACGTGCTCTCGTGGGCAAGCTCGCCAGCCTACTGGCTGCCGAGCTCTCTGCACCCCAGATCGAGCAGCTCGCCTACTGGTGCTTGAACGAAGGCTCGTGTACAGACCCGAACGGCGTCGCCCGCATCGTCGACGCCGGCGCCGATCGGGTGGGCCTATCGGCCTGCGCGCCACCCCTGGACGATGCGATCGTGCCGTTGATCGATCACACGTTGCTGAAGCCGGAGGCGACCGAGGAGCAGGTACGACAGCTCTGCGCCGAGGCTCTGGAGTACGGCTTCGCCACCGTGTGCATAAACCCGTACTACGTGTCGCTGGTCGCAGATCTGCTCAAGGGTAGCCGGGTAAAGGCCTGTACGGTGGTCGGATTCCCGCTTGGCGCCGCCAACCCGGAAGTAAAGGCACACGAGGCCAAGCTGGCGGTGGAACAGGGCGCACGCGAGATCGACATGGTGATCAACATCGGGGCGCTCAAGTCTGGTCGCGAAGACTGGGTCCGGAACGATATCGAGCGGGTCGTTCGCGCCGCGCATCCGGAGGCCCTCGTGAAGGTCATTTTGGAGTCGGCGCTATTGTCGGACGACGAGATCGTCCGCGCCTGCCAACTTGCTCGTGCGGCCGGGGCAGACTTCGTCAAGACCTCGACCGGTTTCGGGCCGGGCGGAGCGACGGCGGAAGACGTTGCATTGATGCGAGCCACGGTCGGCCGAGGCATGGGAGTAAAGGCGTCCGGCGGGATCAGCACGCGGGCCGATGCGGCTGCCATGATCGCCGCGGGTGCTACGCGCATCGGTGCCAGCGCCGGGGTCCGAATCGCGGCTGGAGAGTAGGCCGACGGGGGGCGACGGGGGCCTGACGTGTCGCGAGCTTGCACGGGTCGAGAGAGCGCACGATGATTGCTCCAGCAGAGCAAGAGAACATCGACAAGGAGCACCCGATGAGTGGCGAGATCGACTGTCAGGCCTGTGAGCCACGAGCCAAGCGCGATGGGACCGAAGTTCCGGACCCGCCTACCGGGGGACCGATCACTGGCCGCGTTCCGTTTCGCGGCGATCTTCGGCAGCAGGTGCAGGAGAATGTGTGTGCGGTGTGCTGGGCGGCTTGGCTGGAGATGCAGATCAAGGTGATCAATGAGCTCGCTCTGAACCTGGGTGACGCACGCAGCCATGACCTCATCGAGGCGCACGCGAGCGACTTCCTCGGGTTGTCTGACGGGTCTGCGACAAGTGCGGACTTCTCGAAGATCGGCAAGGAACCTCTCGACAACGCGCCCTGAGAACCGTTAGCAGGCCTCCTCACAGAGCGTGCTCCGTAGCCTTTCAGCCGCGCCGACGGTCAGCCCGTTCCGGTGAGTCGCCGATGGTCCTCCGGAGTGTCGGCGTCGCGAACTACCCACGGGTCGTCGACGTCGACCTCGAGCAGATCGACGCGATGGGCGTCGACCACGGCTCGAGCACCATCATCAGCGGGCGCCTGCAAGAGCTCTTCGAACAGCGCGCGCGCGAAGAGGACGGGGTGCCCATGTTCGCCCGCGTAGGTCGGCACCGTTAGCAGCGGCCGCGTTCGCGCGAACTGCTCGACAAGCCGCTCGACGGTGGCAACGCGGAATCGCGGCACGTCCACCAGGACCAGCAGCATCGCGTCGACCTGTCCGCGGTCGAGCAGCGAACGAACGCCAAGCTGGACACTGCTCAGCATCCCCTGTGCCCAATCCTCGTTGACCAACACGCGCGAGCCTTCCAGATCGACGGCGTCCAGAATATCCGCCGCCGCGTGCCCGACCACGACTATCGGCGCTGTGACCGGTGCGCCAGCCAGCGTTTGCAGGATCGTACCCAGATAGGTGTCCTCACCGAGTGGCAGCAGTGGCTTCGGGCTGCCCATTCGCGAGGACGCTCCGGCGGCCAGGACTAATGGGGCGACTACCGGCAGGCTCATGCACCCGCGGCACGGCGGCGCGACGACTTGCCCGATCGCGACGTTGCCGTAGCAGCGGCACCGCGGCGTACGGCAATCATCTCGGCGACCACCGCAACGGCGATCTCCTCCGGCGTGTCGGCCCCGATCGCCAGGCCCATCGGCGACCGCAGGCGACCGAGCTCTTCCTCCGTCACACCCTCGCTGCGGAGCGTCTTGGCAAACAAGTGCCGCTTGCGCTCGCTGCCGATCATGCCGAGATAGGCACTCGCGCCCCGCACGACCTGCCGAAGAATCGTCAGGTCGTGCTCGTGCCCTCGGGTGACGATCACCAGGTAAGCGCCGGGCTCAACCGGCGGCAGGGCGGCGTAGTCGACGTGGTGCAGGCCGGCCGCCCAAGTCATCGGCCTGCCCTCCAGGAAAGCCGGACGGTCCTCCAGCACATGCACACAAAACCCGGCACTGGTGGCAAGCTCCCCGATGGCTCGACCACAATGGCCCGCGCCGAACACCACCACCCTAGGTGCCTGCTGCAACGGCTCGACGAAATACGCTGGTGCGTCGTCCGTGGCATCGGCGGAGACCAGCTCGGCCAGGCCTTCGGCCGCAAGCGCCTTGGCCAACTCGGGCAGCGACGTCGGCAGCAACGCATCGGCGGTAACCGAGCCGTCGGCGCGAACCACCGCATGCATCGCCAGGTTCGGCTTGGGGCGCGACGTCGGCGAACCGTTTTCGCCTGGCACCCAGCTCAGGAAAGCGGCTGTTTCGCCGCGTTCAAGCGCTTCTTGCGCCTGCCGGATGATGCCGCGGGTGGAATCTGTCGGCAGCAAGGGTCGGGTGAGAATGGTAACGGAACCGCCACACACGTGGCCCTGGAGGCCGTCCTCGACCTCGGTCAGATCGAAGCTCTCCAACGACACACCGCCCTCACGCAGGAGGGTCCGGGCGGTGGCGTAAACCTCAGCTTCCAGGCACCCTCCGCCAACCGTACCCTCCGCGGTGCCATCCGCGCGCACCAGCATCTTGGCAGTGGTGCTCATCGGCAACGATCCGCGGCGTCTGACCACAGTGGCCAGCGCCACCGGCTCGCCGGCATCGAGCGCCGCGGCGATGCGCGGCAGCAGCTCATGCATCAGATCGCGAAGCGATTGAGGAACGACAACCAGCGCTGGAACAGGAAGAAGTTGTTCGTGAAGATCATCACGCCAACAGCAATCAGCAGCACCCCACCGACCATTTCGACGATCCAGAGCGACTCCCTGAACCGTTCGAACGCTCCCATGAAGCGCTGCGTCGCCCAGCCGGTCAGCAAGAACGGGATCCCCAGCCCGGCGGAGTAGATCGCCAGCAGCGCCACGCCGTACCAGAGGCTGGTCTTGGTGGCGGCAAGCGCCAGGATGCCGGCGAGAATCGGACCGATGCACGGGGTCCAGCCGGCAGCAAACGCCAGGCCCAGGAGCAAGGCGCCCACCGGTCCTCGCGGCTTGCTCGGCCCGTGAAACCGTTTTTCACGGTACAACCATCCGATCTTCAGCAGCCCGACCATGTGGAGTCCGAACAGCACGACGATCACTCCGGCGACGCGTTGCAACCACAGAAGGTTGCCCAGCAGAAGTCCACCGATGGCGCTCGCCGAGGCCCCCAGCGCAACAAACACGATGGTGAAGCCGGTGACGAAGAACAACGTGTTCACCATCACCGCTTGGCTGGCAGCAATTTGGCGGTCTTTGGCTCGCATCTCCTCCAGAGAAACGCCCGATATGAACGACAGATAGCCCGGCACAAGGGGCAGGACACAGGGCGATAAGAAGGAGACGACGCCGGCCGCAAACGCCGCCAAGAAAGAGACTTGGTCGGTCATCGTGGTGGAATTCTAGCATGCAGTCGGGCGCTTGACCGCTTGCCGAGAGCGCCCTTACCATGGCGCCTGTGATAGGGCTCATGCCTTTTTCATCTGGGAATAGGTTTGACTATGCAGGGCCATCGGCAGACCTCGGGCGGCGGCGTGTTGAGCCAGCTAACCCTGCCGGAGCTCATCGACCTGTGGGTCGAAGACGAGATCGAGAAGCGGCTCAAACAGGTCGAGTTCTTCTACGAGGATATCGTTGCCGGCGCCCGGCACCTCGAGCACCTTCAGGTCATGCCGATGCGAGGTGGCTTTCGAGACAAGCCTCGGAGCATCGAGGTTCTGGTCGAGATTCGAGACAACGAGCGACGTTATAGTCGAATCGGCGCTGGCGTGGCGCGCAAGCGCGCCCGCGACGATCCCGAGGCGTTCCAGCGCGCTTACGACAAGGCCATGGCGCACGCCATCGTCCAGCTGCTCCCCGCCGACGTATGGCGCCGGTGGATCGGCGCATCGGCCTACTACTAGAGCACAACCCCACCCCAAGGACGGGGTCGTGAGTGCCGAGGGGGGGACTCGAACCCCCACGGGCTTTCGCCCACATGGCCCTCAACCATGCGCGTCTGCCAGATTCCGCCACCTCGGCCGCAGAACGTCCAACGTTAGATCACGGCCGCGGCGATGCATAGCCAGCAGGCGGTGCCCGCTCGGCGCCTGTTATTGCTCGCCCGCGTCGCCTTGTTCGGGCCCCGACTCATCACCGGTGCCCTCGGTGGCTGCTTCGGTTTGGGCGCCGGCCTCGCTGCCCTGCTCGGGACTGTCACCGGTCTCGGTCTGCCCGGCGGAATCACCCGACGGCTGCACTGGAGCCGTCGCCGCCGGGTTGTCCAAACCCTCAATAAGTGAGACCGAGCGCTTCCCGGTCATGCCCAATACCAGAGACGTGAGCATGAAGACAACCGCTGCCGTTGTCGTCGCCTTCTGGAGCAGGGTCGTCGAGCCGCGCATTCCGAGCGCCGTCTGACTGCCGCCGCCACCGAACGCACCAGCAAGATCAGCTGCCTGCGCAGATTGCAGCAACACGACGAAGATCAGGAACACGCAGGCCACCACGTGAATGGTAACGAGAATGGTTGTCATTCCGACAATCCTGGAGCGGATCTTGGGTAGAGATGGGCGGTACCTGCCCTCGCCGGCAAACGACGCAAGGCACGGAAAACTGCCTGTCTCATGGCTTGAAGCGCAGCCGCGCGCGGTGGCCACACGAGAAACCAACTGTAGCATCGGGGAGCGAAGCCGGCCAGCAAGGCTCGGGCAGTGCCACTAGCAAACCGTGGTGGAAGTGGTGGCCTACTGGCAGACCGCCTGTGCGATCCCGGCGAACGACGCGGCATCGAGGCTAGCGCCCCCAACGAGGGCACCGTCGATATCCGGCTGTGACAGCAGTTCGACGGCGTTACCCGCCTTTACGCTGCCACCGTACAGGATGCGGACAGTTTCGGCCACGTCGGTGCCAAACAGCTTGCGCAGCAAGCCACGAATGGCCGCGTGCACCGCCTGTGCCTGCTCGGGTGTCGCGGTCAGCCCAGTGCCAATGGCCCAGACCGGCTCGTAGGCGATCACCAGCTGAGCAGCCTGCTGGGCGGGCAGCCCCTCGAGAGCAGTGCGCAGTTGAGAGTTCACCACCAGCTCTGTCTCCCCTGATTCACGCTGCTGTTGGGTCTCGCCGCAACATAAGTAGGGAGTCAGGTCATGCGCCAGCGCGGCTCGCAGTTTGCGTGATACGCACTGATCGGTCTCGCCGAACAACGCCCGACGCTCGGAGTGTCCCAGGATCACGAAGCTGGCTCCGAGATCGGTGAGCATGATCGGCGAGATCTCACCGGTGTAGGCTCCCTCCTCGGCATGGTGCATGTTCTGTCCACCGAAGCCGATTCGGCTCCCGGTGAGCGACTCGGCAGCTGCCGCTAGCGCAGTGAAAGGCGGCGCCACGGTGACTTCGACTCCGGCCAGGCCGTCGACGCTCTTACGCAGCTCCGTCAGCAGCGTTCGTGTGGCGGCGAGCGTCTTGTGCATCTTCCAATTGCCGGTAATCAACGGGGTTCGGGAGCTCATCCGACATCGCCTCCGTACAATTCGCGGTCCGTCAGGGCCGAGACACCCGGAAGAATGCGCCCCGCAAGGAGATCCAACGAGGCGCCACCACCGGTCGACACATGCGAGACGCGGCTCGAGATCGAGAATTTTTCCGCCGCCGCAGCGGTATCACCACCGCCGATCACGGTGAAGGCGGGGGGGGAGAGCGCGGCGATGCTCTCGGCCATCGAGCGCGTCCCTGCTGCGAACTCTGGCGTCTCGAATACTCCCATGGGGCCGTTCCAGACCACCGTGCGCGCACCAGCCAGCGCGGCGGCAAACCGCCCCCGGGTCTCGGGCCCCAGGTCGAGCGCCATCTCATCGGCCGGGATCTCGATGACCACGTGCGCTCGATCGGGTCGGTCGATTGCCGGAGCCGCCACCAGATCGTCCGGCAGCACCACCTCCACGTCGGCCGCCGCGGCCGCCGCAAGCAGCTCGGCAGCTTGCGAGATGGCGTCCTGTGGGGCCAACGACCGGCCGATCTCCCTGCCCTGAGCTGCCAGGAAGGCGTTGGCCATGGCACCACCGATCAACATGCGATCAATGAGCGGCAGCAGGTTGCCAATGACCGCTACCTTGTCGCTTACCTTCGCCCCCCCGAGGACCAGGGCGAACGGGGCCTCCGGCTGCACCAGCACTCGGCTCAGCATGCTCACCTCGCGTTGCAGCAGATCTCCCGCAGCCGCCCTGGGTGCCACCAATGGGACGCTCGCGATGGAGGCGTGATCACGGTGCGAGGCACCGAAGGCATCGTTGACGTAGGCGTCGGCGAGATCAGCCAGAGCAGCCGCAAAGGTCGCGTCGTTCGCCCTCTCGCCGGCGTGGAAGCGGAGGTTTTCCAGCATCAGAACTCCGCCCGGCTTCAGGTCGTCCACCGCCGCCTGCACAGAGGGGCCAACACAATCGGAGACGAACTCGACGTGCGTACCAAGCCGCTCGGCCAGCACGCCGGCAATCGGATACAACGACAGCTCGGCGATTCGCTGTCCTTTGGGGCGACCGAGGTGCGACATGACGACGACACGCGCCCCGGCGCGCTGTAGATAGCGCAGCGTCGGCACGGTTCCGATGATGCGGGTGTCGTCGGTGACGACCCCGCCCGCCACCGGCACGTTGAAATCGGCGCGCACCAACACCGCGCGACCATCGTGATCCAGGTCCTGGAGGCGTAGCTTGGTGCGCAGCACCGCCGCGGTCGGCGCCGCACGCCCCTCGGCACCGCTCCGTCTGCCGTGACGCTCTCTTGCGCCGTCGCCCGCCGACACCACCGTCTACTAGTGGCCTGTAACGATCATCTGGAACAGGCCACTAGAGCCGCGCCCCAACGAACTCGGCCAGATCCTTCACTCGTGTCGAGTAGCCGGTCTCGTTGTCGTACCAGGAAACTACCTGCACCAAGTTATTCTCGATCACACGCGTGAAGGGTGCATCAACCGTCGACGACATCGTGTTGCCGACGTAATCGATCGACACTAGCGGCTCGTCGGTCACCGCCAGGATGCCGGCCATGGGTCCTTCCGCCGCAGCTCGCAGGAAACTGTTGACCTCCTCAATGCTGGTGTCGCGGTCAACATGCGCGACCAGGTCGATCATCGATACGTTTGGCGTGGGAACGCGAATCGCGAAACCATCGAGCTTCCCCGCCAGCGCCGGCAACACCAAGCCCACGGCCTTGGCGGCTCCGGTGGTTGTCGGGATCATCGACACTGCGGCCGCACGCGCCCGACGTAGGTCCTTGTGTGGGAGGTCGAGAATACGTTGCCCGTTGGTATAAGCGTGCACCGTCGTCATCCAACCCTTCTTTATGTTCAACGATTCGTGTAGCACCTTCGCTACCGGCGCCAAGCAGTTCGTGGTGCACGAGGCGTTCGAGATGATGTGGTGCTCTCCCGGATCGTACTCGTCCTGGTTAACGCCCAGGCAGACGGTGAAATCGGGATCGCCGGCGGCCGGCGCCGAGATAATCACCTTCTTGGCTCCGGCTTCCAAGTGCTTGCCGGCGAGCTCGCGACTGCGGAAGAATCCCGTCGACTCCACCACCACGTCGACGCCGATATCCTCCCAAGGAAGGGCCGCCGGGTCGCGCTCCGAGAGTACTTGAACAGCGTCGCCGTCGATCCGCAGGGCACCCGCCTCGGCCTCGACGGTGCCGTCATACCGACCGTGCACAGAATCGTATTGCAGCAGGTGTGCCAGCGTTTCGGCGTCGGTCAAATCGTTGATCGCGACGAAATCGATGTCGGACTGATCGCGCTTGGCGGCGCGCAGGACATTGCGGCCGATACGTCCGAAACCATTAATCGCAACGCGGACGGGCATGGAGTGCCTCCTTGGGAGATCGGCAAAGCGAAGAAGTAGCGCGGGTGCCCAGGCGGATTATCGGAGCGACTCGCTGGCCTGTCAAACTCCATTATCCGGGGGTCGAACACGCTGTGGGTTGCGGCCCCCTACCCTCTCCCAGTTCGGCCGATACTCGATCACCGTAGGATATCACAACTTTTAATTAATCATTATTGAATAGTATTGGATATTAAAAGACAGGAAGTAATCACTCAAGCGAATTTTTGCCCTTGACTGGCCTCTGCCGTCCTCTAAACTCGGACGGGATGCAACTGATTCCCGGCTCAGGGGGCTGACGCCGGGACTCCTTCCGACCCCCAAAGTTCTACTGGTCCCCCATCACGGGTCGGAAACACATCGGAGGAATTTGGGGGATCTTCGCAACGTAGGCCCACCGCCCACAAACCCGGGTGGAAAGTGCGCGACTTCGTGCACCAGCGCTACGCGCGAACAACGGAGTTAGTGACGATGTCGAGCAAAGTGACGATGTCGAGCAAAGTGACGATGTCGAACAAAGTACGGTGGGTCGCAGCTGCCTCCTTGGCGGTGAACCTGCTTCTGTTGCAGGCCTTCAGCCAGCAGAGCAGCGAGCTCACCGATCTGCGCGATGAATCGGCAAGCTATGGCGGAACAATCGCTCGCCTCGAGGCCGAGAACGAGGCGGCATCCGTAGAGTTGGCGGTACTAAAGGTCCTCGAGCGCCACCGTCTGCGGGTGTCCCCGGCGAAGCGACACGACGTGGCCAGCACGATCATCGAGGTCGCTCAGCGATACAAGCTGGCTCCTGAGCTGATTCTGGCGGTGATCTTCACCGAGAGCAGCTTCGACCCGGATGCCGAATCAGAGGTAGGCGCGGTCGGCCTGATGCAGTTGATGCCAGCCACGGCTACGCAGCTGGCTTTGGAGCTAGAGCTCGAATGGAAGGGCCGGCGACTGCTGACTGACCCGCAGATGAACATCCTGCTCGGTAGCTTCTACCTGCAGAAGCTCATCCACCGATTCGACGATCTGAACGCCGGCCTTGCCGCCTACAATGTCGGCCCCAACCGACTGCATTATCTGATTACGGAGCAGGGTCACGTGCCTCGCACATACGCTCGCAAGGTGCAACGGGTCACCGCCGAGCTTCGCGCGGAGTTTTTCTGAGTCCGGGCCGTGGATCTCGTCGTCCTTCGCCACCTCGTGGCGGAACTCGCCCCCATCCTCCGCGGAGCGCGGATAGATCAAGTTTACGCCCTGCCGCGGCAAGACCTGGCGCTTGTCTTGAGCCTGCCCGGCTCACCCAGGTTGTGGTTCTCCTCCGAGCCCGACGAGCCCCACCTCTATCTGCGTCCCGGCGGACAGCCGGCGCCGAAACGGCCGCCGGGGTTCGCCATGGCACTACGGAAGCGCGCGCGCGGCCGCAGTATCAACGACTTACGCTTGATCAACGATGACCGAGTAGTCGAGCTGTCTTGGCGTGGGGACGGCTCTCGCCTGGTCATGGAACTCGTCGCACGACGGGCCTCAGCGTTCGTCATCGACCCTGACGATCGGATCGTCGCCGTCTGGAGCCCGCGCCGCGGCAGACCCGATCCTGGCGAGACCTACCGGCCGCCGACACCCAGGTCGCAGCGCACCCAGCTCACCGATCTCGACTACCCGCGGTTCGCGGAGCTGCCGGAGCCTGAGCTCCGACGCACGCTGTTGCATGAGGCCGATGGCATGACGCCGCTGCTCGCCCGCGAGATCAGCGCGCGCCGGGCTGGCGGCCAGAATCTGATCGAGGCCGCGCGCCTGGAATTCGATCGATCCGGCATAGGGCCCGCGGCCGGCTACCTCTACAGCGCCACCCCGCTCGAGCAACTTCGTTCGCTGCCACCACCCGACACGCTTGTGCTCGCTCCCTACGACCTCGTCTCGGCGAGTCAGAAGAAGATGTGCGTGAGGCGCTTCCCGACGCTCAGCGACGCCGCCGCCGAGTACTACACGCTGCGCGCTCGCCTGCGGCTGCTCGACAGGGCTCGTCGTGCAGTCGACCAACCGCTCCGGGCACAGTCTCGGCGCCTCGAGCGAGCTGTGGGCCGGCTCGAAGCCGAGCTACCGGACGAAGAAGCCTCCACAACCCTGCGGCGCGAGGGTGACTTGCTACTGGCCCACCCCGAAGCAGAGATCGCCGGAGGAATCGTGCGTGTGCCCGACGACTACGCGGATGGCAGTCTGATCACCATTCGGGTAGACCCCGAGCTCGACCTGATTGCTAACGCCCAGCGGCGCTATCAACGCGCCAAGCGAATCTCTCGCAAGCGCGAGTACGACGCCAGGCGTTTGACACAGTTGCGCCGGCAGCTGGTGGCCCTCGCCGAGCTCGCCAAGCTCATACGGGCGATGCGCGAGCCACGCGCCTGCGACGATGCAATCGATCGCCTACGCCGACTGGTTCCGCGCGCCCGGATCGACCGCCCGATAGAGCCCGAGGCGGGTACCCTTGCATCACCGAGCGCCGCACCGGAGATCGCCCGTCGCACGGCCGGAGCGCGCCCCGGCCCCGGCATCCTCAGGCTAACGACACCGGAGGGCGACGTGATCTTGGTAGGGCGAAACGCCAGCGCCAACGACCGGCTCACACACCAGGTTGCCGCCCGCGATGACTGGTGGCTGCACGCCGAGGGACCCGGCTCACACGTGCTGCTGCGCAATCCGCAGCGATTGCGGAAACCGCCGGCAAAAGCCCTCGAGCACGCCGCGAGCGTCGCTGCATGGTTCAGCAAAGCGCGCTCCGCCGCGACCGTAGAGGTCCACTGGACGCGCGCCCGCAGCGTCCGGCGGCCCAAGGGCGGCGCACCCGGACAGGCTCTCCTCGAGGGACACCGGAGTATTCGGGTGCAGCCGCGACGTCCGAAACCAGCAGGCGGTGCGCACCGGGATTGAGCGCCGATGCCAGGTTCCCGTGCGGGAAGTCAGCCCGCCGGACGATGTCTAGCAGGCCCTGTCGCCAGGCCCGCTACCCTTCCACTAGTCTCCCGGCTCCGGTACCGGAGCCACCGGCTCCGACCTCGACATCCAGGGCCGGTTCGTGCCGAAGCGGGTGGCGAACACCGCCCCGAGGCCCAGGAACGCAGCGACCGTCCAGATCAACGAGCCGACAAAGGGGAAATAGTGCAGGACCCCCAAGGCGGCTCCTCCCGCCACCACCAGGCCCAGCTGGGCCGCGTCGGTCTTGCCCAGCACAGCCAGCAACTTCTGTCCAAGCAGCTGGAATACGGCCACCATGCCGAAGATATAAGCGAGCCACCAACCAAGCAGTGCGGCAATCAAGAACGGGATGCCGATGAGCAAGAACGACAATACGAAGAACAGGCACGTCAACAACGTCAGCGCCAAGAACCCGACGAGGCCGATCGCACCGAGGCGGATCGGCTCGTGCTCGATCGAGCGCGATGCCGAGGAGACACGATCGCCTACCAACGCGACGGTTAGCACAGCCAACAGTATCCAGTAGATGAACTGCGTGGTGCGCGCCGCAACGTGGAACGGGGTCAGCCCCCACCACTGGCCCATCGACCATCCGCCCCAACCAGAGAGCCAGGGAACCGAGTCGAATCCGCTGATGCTCACGTTCACTATTTCGCCATCCACTTCAGCCCCCGGAGACCGGCTCAGCGAGCCACCTACACTCACTACGTCGCCGCGGATATGGGCGTCCGGTCCGAGCCTCATGGAACCGGCAACGCTCACCACATCGCGGGCCGTGCCATTGACCGTCAGCTGGCCGCCCACAACAACCACGTCCCGCCGGGCTTCGCCGTTGATCGTCACCGCGCCGCCCATCATGACGATCTCGTCGCGGGCGACTTCGCCCTCCGCGATGTCGATACGGCCACCGACGACAAACCCGCCGTCACCGGCACGGACGGTAACGCATCCGGCCAACACGCCGCCAAGGATCACCGCTGCCCCGAGCGCCGACCATCGGCGTACGCAACCCTCAGTACGACCGTTCGCGGTGGGTTTCATGTCGTCCCCCTGTCTCGTCTCAGTGCCGTCGCTGGTAGTTCAATACCAGGCGGGTAAATGCGTAGTTCAGTGAAACCGTCAACAACAGCAGCGTCCCTTGTATGAGCCAACCACTGCTTATCGCCAGGTTCGAGATCCGCCACATGATCTGCCCGGCCTCTTCGAGCAACACGCGGCCTTGGGTAACCACGGTACGGGCAGCGGAGATGCTGGACGTCGTGACATCGGCGATGCCGCCGACCCCCGCAGCCAGCACGGCCCCCGTCTGAATGCCATCGAGCGCTCCACTACCGATCAACCAGGCGACTCCGCCCGCAAACAGGGCCAGCAGGGTCACGCTGGCCGCCACGCTCCAACGCATCGCCTCGCGCCACGGTATGCCAGAGCCCGGGCGATGAGCTGGATACTGGGCGACTCGCCCCATCACCGCGCTGACGAAATCCGCCGGCGGCGCCACTTCAGACAGGCGGTCGAGGCGACCCAGGTAGCGGCGCTCCTGCCGCTCCGCATCCGCGCAGACCTGGCAGCGCTTCAGATGCTGCTCCATCGACCGATGCGCGTCCGGAGACAGCACACCGTCGATGTACGCTGACAGCATGTCCAGGTTGGGCTCGTGCGAACTCATCTCATGCCTCTGCCGAGGCCAATGGCTCGAGTAGATCGCTGAGACCGGTACGCAGCGCCTCACGGGCGCGGAAGATCCGCGTCTTCACCGTTCCCAGCGGCAATTCTAGTGCCTCGGCAATCTCGTCATAAGACATTTCGGCGGCGTGCCGCAACACTAGCGGCTCCCGGTACTTCTCAGGCAACTGGGCGATGGCGCCCTCCAGCTGATTGCGAAACTCGTCGTCCATGAACAGCTGCTCTGGGCCGGCTCCACCAGCTGCTACCTCGCGCCCCAACGTGCCTTCTTCGGTCTCGACTGGCTCGTCGAGCGGCACCAGCGTCAGTCGGCGGCGCCGAATCTCGTCGATCGTCGCATTGCGGGCGATGCGGAACAGCCAGGCGGTGAACGGATACTGGGGCCGATAGCTCGCGAGTGCCGAGTACGACTTGAGAAAGACGTCCTGCGACAGGTCGACAGCGTCGTCGTAGTTTCCAAGCATCCGATACACGTAGTTCACAATCGGCCCCTGATAGCGACCGACCAGCTCGGCGAAGCGATGTTGCTCGCCCGCCAGAACCGCCTCCACGATCTCTTGGTCGGTTGCGCTCATACGATTCCGGGTTCGTCCTAAGCTACGCTCAGGCGAGCGGAAAGTTTCGCTTTCGCTCATACGGAAACCGCCCGCTACTACGGCCCTGGGCGCCAAGACACACACGGCGTCGGCGGCGCTGCGATGCTACCATCCGGCCCCATGCAGAACACCGAGCGTGCAGTCAAAGCGGTGCGTGATCGAATCCGCGCCGCGGCGATACGAGCCCGTCGCGACTCAGCTAGCGTCGAGTTGCTCGCGGTGAGCAAGACTCGGTCCGTGTCACAGCTTCTGGAGGCCGTCAACGCAGGTCTCGCCGACCTCGGTGAGAGCCGGGTACAGGAGGCCGAGAACAAGATCCCACAGGTACAGGATGGCGTGCGTTGGCACTTGATCGGCAAGTTGCAAACCAACAAGGCGCGATTGGCAGCAGCGCTGTTCGATGTAGTCCACTCGGTCGACCGAGCCGCCCTCGTCGACCGCCTGGGTACCGCCGCGTCGAAGCTCGGGAGGCGAATCGACGTCTATGTACAGGTCGACTTCGTGCGTACAGAACAGCCGGAACAAGCGATCCAGGCAGATGCGATCGAACTGTGCCGCCGGGTCGACGCCACGCCTGGTTTACAACTCGTCGGCCTCATGACCCTTCCACCTTTCGGTCCAACACCGGAGTCGGCGCGCCCGTACTTCCGTCGCCTATCGGACCTGCGTGATCAGATCGCTGCCGAAACCGGGCTGCGGCTGCAGGGGCTCTCCATGGGCATGACGAACGACTTCGAAGTGGCGATCGAGGAAGGCGCTACCATTGTGCGTGTCGGCACCGCCATCTTCGGCCCTCGCATCTAGAACCGGGAGAGAGATGTTCCTCATCCGCAATCTGGTAAGCGCATCCGCCACCATCCTCGATATGGTGCTCGGTTTTTACATGCTGCTGATCTTTGGCCGCGTCATCATTTCTTGGGTCAACGCCGACCCCTACAACCCGATCGTGCAGTTTCTCCACCAGGCCACCGAGCCGCCACTCCGACTCATCCGGCGACGAGTAGGAATGTACGGTGGCGTCGATTTTTCGCCGATGATCCTCTTGCTCGTCGTGGTCTTCTTACGAGGCTTTCTGGTGGCCTCGCTGTTCGATCTCGCAAGTCGGCTCTGAGCCGCGGTCGAACTGTCTAGCAGGCCGTGGTGAAAGTGTGGTGGGTCTGGCGACAGGGTCTTGCGAAGTGGAGGCAAGGAGAGAGGAGGAGGCGATGGTTACCGCATCGTTGACGAGGAACGACGCAGCTTACGCGCGCAACCCCCTGTCGCCCGAAGGGTTACGGCGATTTGGGGCCATTTGCGGCGTTGGCCTTCCTGGACGATGGCTAGGGCATCGCCTGTGTCAGGCCGCCTTGCATCTGGCCCCAACTCGCCGTAACCAGACCCACCACACTTTCACCACGGCCTGCTAGTGGCCTGTAACAGATAATCGTTACAGGCCACTAGAAGGAAGGTCCATCGTGGTCGATCTCGAACCGCCACGCGTACGTATAGTCGAACAGCAGTTCGATCGGCACGGTGTACACGACGCGGATTCGTATCGAGCCGCGGGGGCGCACGATGGCGATGTTGCGGCGGTTGATAGGAAGCCCGAGCTCTTCGGCGCGCTCCATGATGTTCCGCAGGATCTCGTCGTCGCCCATGCGACGACGACGGGCACCAGCGTAGACGACCTGCTCGCGCACCGTATCGTCAAGCTGGAATCCCGCCGCGTGCACCGGAACGAACTTCATACCCGCATAGATGGCAGCCACGACGACGGCGAGGCCGAGCAACGCCCCCAGTCTGCCGCGGCCCGCTTCGCCGGTCCAGCGGAGGCGCGCTGAAGCTCTGCGGCTCTGGTCGCGACCTGCTCGCATATGCACGTCTCACTTCGCTGCCCGATGTGACAGCCGCGGCCGGTCAGAGCCGAAGGCTAGCGGATCATCTGGAAGGTCCGTTCCCAACGCGTCCGCGTAAAGAAGCTCGGCAACAGCTTACCGAGCTGAACAAGACGGTCGACAAACCCGGTGGCAAAATAGGTTTGCGACGGCGCGTCGAATGACCAGTACACCGCCACCGCACGCCCTTTCACCAATCGGCGTGGGACGGTCCCCCAGTAGCGCGAGTCGCGGCTATTGTCGCGATTGTCGCCCATGCAGAAATACTCGCCATCGGGAACCTGGATCGGACCGTAGTCGCGATGGCTGCCGAAGCTTGACATATGGTGCGCAAACGGCTCGTCGACGATCTCGTCGTTCACCCGGACAACCCCGTCCTGAATTTCGATCTTGTCGCCGCCGATTCCCACGACGCGTTTTATGAAGTCCTTGTCGGGTTCCTGGGGAGCGCGGAAGACAATGACATCACCGCGCTTGATCTCCGCTGTGGGCAGGAGGAAAGATCCCTGGCCGCCCGGACCGTACACGAACTTGTTGACCACGATGTGGTCACCGACCAGCAGGTTCGGCTCCATCGACCCCGTCGGGATCTTGAATGCTTGGAAGACGAACGTACGGATGAAAAGCGCCAGGATGGCTGCTATCAGGATTGATTCCAAATACTCGCGTAAGGTCGACTTTTGCATCGGCGGCTCGCGGTAATCAGCTTACGGTACAGGTCGTCTGACCCGCCTCTACGGAGCAACGTGATTCTGTCGAATTGTACCAGGGTCGGGCTTTGGAGCAGGGGTTGGGTCGCCCAGCAGCCAACTGGCCTGCGCCGGAAGATCGAGCGCGTCGCTGTCGCCGCGCCGCAGCCGACCGTAGCCGGCACCGGCCACCATCGCGGCGTTGTCGGTCGAAAGCTCGCGCGAGGATACGTATAGCGGCAGGTCTAGGTCGTCTGCGAGCGCCGCGAATCTCCTTCGAAGATCCCGGTTCGCCGCCACGCCGCCCGCAAGCACGAGTCCGCTTGCGGGATGGACCCGCGCGGCGCGGCGCATGGTATCGACCAGCATGTCGACAGCTGCGCATTGGAAGCTCGCGGCAAGGTCGCGTACGCGCTGATCCTCGGGAGAGGCTGGCGGCAGGGCGTGCGCCAATGCCAGGCGGCGCGCCGCCGTCTTCAGCCCCGAAAAGGAGAATTCCAGGCCCAGCTCGGCACGCGGCAATGCGAATCGTTGCGGATCACCGTCGGCGGCAAGCCGCTCGATGATCGGCCCGCCAGGGAAACCCAGTTCGAGGAGCTTGGCGAGCTTGTCGAATGCTTCGCCAGCGGCATCATCGCGAGTACTGCCCAGCCCTTCGTATACTGGCCCTCTCTGTACTCGATAGAGCGCCGTGTGCCCGCCGGAGACAATCAGCGCCAGGAGTGGATACCGAATATCGATGCCGGCCGTCAGCGTCGGCATCAGGGCGCCATGTACGTGCGCTGCGAGGTGATGAATACCGACATAGGGCAATCGACAAGATCGCGCCAACCCTCGCCCGAAGCACCAGCCGGCCAGCAACGCCCCGATCAATCCCGGTCCGCGCGTCAC
Organism: Acidobacteriota bacterium; assembly: GCA_963666055.2. GTDB lineage: Bacteria > Acidobacteriota > UBA890 > UBA890 > WLXD01 > DASCOT01. The sequence continues at coordinate 155,594 of CAXWPH010000006.1, forward strand.
CGCAATAGCATCGATACCGTCAAGTTCCAGATCGGCGGACCCGAGCACCGCCTCGAGCATGCCGGGAAGCGCCTCGACGTGCTTGCGCGCGGCGATCTCGGGGACCACCCCTCCGAACGGTTGGTGCTCCGGCTGCGACGATACCCGGTTTGCGAGTACGCGATGCCCGTCCTCCACGATCGCCACCCCGGTGTCATCGCACGACGTTTCGATGCCCAGGATCACCATCTACGCATCCTCGACGCGGCGACAGCAGGCCCGTAGGGACTCCGTGTACGGTGGACGCACGATGCCGCTTTCGGTGATGACTGCGGTCACCAGACGGGCGGGGGTGATATCGAAGGCTGGATACACGGCTGAAACTCCCTCCGGCGCGATGCGCACCGAGTTCAGAATCACGACTTCCTCGCCGTCGCGCTCCTCGATCGGAATCTCCGCCCCGGAGGTCACGTCCAGATCGATCGTGCTTGTAGGTGCCGCAACGTAGAAGGGAATGCCGTGCTCGTAAGCCAGCACTGCGATCGTGTACGTGCCGATCTTGTTGGCCACATCACCGTTGGCGGCGATGCGGTCGGCGCCGACCACCACGACATCGACCGACCCGCGCTGCATCATGTGACCCGCCATGCTGTCGGTGATCACCGTGCACGGAATATCGTCGTGCTGCATCTCCCATGCTGTTAGTCGGGAGCCCTGCAGGAATGGCCGGGTTTCGTTGACCAGCACGTGAACGCGTCGGCCGGACTCGACTGCAGCGCGCACTACGCCCAGGGCAGTACCGTAGCCGGCGGTAGCCAGCGCGCCGGCATTGCAATGGGTCATCACCCGGGCGCCATCCGCTATCAGGTCGGCGCCGTGTCTTCCCATCCGACGATTGATCTCTACGTCCTGCTCTCGAAGCAGCAGGGCCGCCTCCAGCAGCTGCCGGCGCGCCGCGTCTACCCCGTCGGACAGCGCCTCTTCGACAATCCGGCCCATCCGTCGAACCGCCCAGGACAGGTTCACGGCGGTAGGTCGGGCCGCCTCCACCCGCTCGCAAAGCGCCGCGAACTCGACCCGGAAAACCAACGGATCGTCGCTCAGACATCGCGCCTCCATCGCCAGCCCCAGGGCCGCCGTTACGCCGATAGCCGGCGCCCCACGAACGACCAGGTCACGAATCGCGTCGATCACCTGCTCGGCGGTATGCAACGCCAAATAGGTTTCCTCACCGGGCAACGCGCGCTGGTCCAGCAGTACGACGGCGCCCCCTTTCCACGCGATCGGCTCGATCATCCGTGCTCCATTCGGTTGACGCTGTTCGCCATCGATCGTTACGATCTCCGGCAGAGTTACGATCTCGGCGAGCGCTTTCGCGACGCTATCTGCACTTTGTCAAGTTTTCACCATGGCCTGGTTTCGCAAGAAACGTACGTCGAAGCGCGCGGTCGGTGACCGACGCTCAGATATGCCGTCGGGCCTTTGGACCCGATGCAACAACTGTCGCGAGATCGTCTATCGCAAGGAGATCCTGCGAAACGCCAGCGTCTGCCCCAAATGCAGCTATCACTTTCGCATATCGGCCAGCGACCGGCTGTCGCTACTATGCGATGACGGCCGCTGGACCGAATTCAACGAGCAGATGGCACCCACGGACTCGCTGCGTTTTCGCGATACCAAACGCTACCGCGATCGCCTCACCGACTACCAGGAGCGCACTGGCCTCAAAGACGCGGTGATCACCGCCGATGCTCGTCTCGAGGGCATGGCCGTAGTCTTTGCGGCCATGGAATACGGCTTCATGGGCGGTTCCATGGGGTCGGTAGTCGGCGAGAAGATAACTCGATCGGCAGAGCGCGCGCTCGAGTTGCGCGTGCCGTTGATCGTAGTGTCTTGCTCCGGCGGAGCCCGGATGCAGGAGGGGGCACAATCGCTGATGCAGATGGCGAAGATCTCGGCAGCTTTAGCGAGGCTGTCAGCGGCGTCGCTGCCATTCCTCTCCGTGCTTACAGACCCGACAACCGGCGGAGTAACTGCATCGTTCGCCATGCTCGGGGATCTGAACATTGCCGAGCCGCAGGCGTTGATCGGCTTCGCCGGGCCGCGGGTGATCGAGCAGACCATTCGCGAGCGGCTACCCGAGGGGTTCCAGCGCAGTGAGTTTCTGCTGGCGCATGGCATGCTCGATTTGGTGGTGGCGCGCAGCGAGCTCAAGCAGACGCTGGCGACTGTGCTCCGGCACCTCGGATTCGCTGCGGCCGAGGCGCCAGCTGCGGCCCGGGTAACGGCCGACGAGGTCTCCCCCTGAGGGCACACCGTCGTACCGGCCGATGAACGTGTCTGCGGCTCGCCGGCGACTGGAGCAGTTGGGTCCCGAAACCATGACGCCGGGCCTCGAGCGTATCCGTAACCTCCTGGAGGGGCTCGGGAACCCGCACCAGCGCTATCCGACGTCGATCGTCGCCGGCACCAACGGCAAGGGCTCGACAACGGCGATGTTGGGCGCGATCGGTCTCGCCGCAGGCCTGCGGGTGGGTGTTTACTCTTCGCCGCACCTGCACGATCTCGGAGAGCGCTTCCAGATCGACGGGCATCCGATCTCACAGAGCAGCCTGGAAGCTCACCTAGGCGCCGTGTTCGCTGCCGTTGACGAGCTCGTCGATAGCGGCCGAATGGAACAGCCACCCAGTTACTTCGAGATCCTCACCGCGGTGGCGTTCCGTTACTTCGCCGAAGCGCGGGTCGATCTCGCCGTGCTCGAGGTCGGTCTAGGGGGTCGCCTTGACGCTACCAACGTGACCAAGCCGAGGGTCGCCGTGATCACACCGATCGCCCTCGACCACACCGATTGGCTGGGGGACGACATCGCCCAGATCGCCGAGGAGAAGTTCGCTGTTGCGCCGCATGGCGGGGTGGCAGTCGTTGCCCCGCAGCCGCCCGCGGTCACCGAGGTGATCGAGCGGCGCGCGCAGGAGCGCGAGATCACGCTGTTGCGAGCCACCGATTTCCCGGTCGAGGTCCGTGACGTCGACTCCCGCTTGCGCCACACTTTCGACTTGGCGGCACGGATGCGCTCGTATAGCGGGCTGCAGCTCGAGCTGGCCGGGTCGCACCAGGTCGAGAACGCACGCTGCGCCGTGCTTGCTGCCGAGGCCCTCGATCGCCGTCGCTTGCGCATCAACTCCGACGCCATCTGGGCAGGGCTCCGCCGCGCCTGGATCGCTGGGCGATGTGAATGGTTCGAGGGTTCGCCGCCAATCTTGCTGGATGGTGCCCACAACCCCGACGCGGCGGTGGCGTTGACCGGCTATCTGGATCGGCTTCGCGACGCCAACAGGTTCCCGACGACTCCACCTGGTGTTTGGCGCGCTCGACGACAAGGACATCACCGGAATGGCACAGCTGTTGTACCCGCGGGCCGACACGTTGATCGTAACGCGGCCACCATCGACGCGCAGTCCCCGGCCCGAGGAGTTGCTCGCTGCTGCGCCGGCCCCGGATACGGCGGTGGCGATTAGTAATCCGGCGGACGCCTTGGCGCACGCACGCGAGCTCGCCGACAACGACGATCTGATCTGCGTTACCGGCTCCATCTACCTGCTCGGCCAGCTGCGGCCGGCGTTGCTAGCAGCAACCGACGCGAACCCGCGTCCTAACCCGCCTTTCGTCTAGGCGCTACAATGACCTTGGCTCTGGAATCAGGGTGCCCCAGACCATCGCTACGTCACTGCCCGACGCGATCTAATTCGACTCCCGTATGCTCGATCTTCAGCCACAGCGTCCGCCTGGCACATGGACCGTCAGCGTCCTGGCAGTTGCCGCGCTGGCCGGCCTTGCTAGCCATGTGGAGGCCCAGCAGGCGGGGATCACGCTGGGGCTCGCGGCGTGTTGCGAAGTGCAGTATCGGAACGTTCGCATCGAGGGCAGCGTCTTCCATCTCACCGGAGACGTCGACATCATCGACAACCAGCGCGGGATTCGGCTGCTAGCTGACTCGATCAGCTTCGATACCGAGGAGCTGAGCTTCGAGGCCACCGGCAACGTCTCGTTCGGGCAGGGAGCGCTGCTGCTCAACGGCAGCGCCATGCGCGGCGACCTGGACGATGCCACCCTCGAGATGGAAGACGTGATCGGCGTGGCACCGGGCCCCTTCTATGTGCGTGCGTCGCATCTCGAACAGATCGAGCCAGGCAAGTTCCGCGGCGACAACTTCGTGCTGACACCGTGTAACCAGAGCACGTCGATCTGGGAGTTCCGCGGCAGCAGCATGACCTTCAAGCCCGGCAAGTACGTGCGTATGTCCTGGCCGCACCTGCGCGTAAAGGGCCTGCCCTTATTCGGGCTGCCTTTCATGATCTGGCCACTTCAGGATTCAGCGCGGCAAACTGGACTGCTGATTCCGGCGCTCGCAACCTCGAGTCGCAAAGGCTTCTCGGTAGCGGAGACGTTCTTCTGGGCCATCAATCGCAGCGCCGATTTGACGCTGTCCTACGAGCACTATGCCAACGCCGGCAATGGCTACTCAGCCGAGTTTCGGCATGCCCTCGGCGATAGCGCCAACGGTTCGGTCCGTGCCTATTTCTTGCCGGGTAAAGAAGCTACGCAAGAGGAGAAGGAGGCCGGCAAGTTCTCGTTCTCGCGCGGTTTCCTCATTAGTGCGATGCACATCCAGCCCCTGCCAGGCGGTACCACGTTCCGGCTTGGCGCGGACTCGGTCAGCAGCACCGAGTTCGCCCGTCAGTTTCAAGACGACATCAACAAATTCCTGCAGCGGCAGTCGTACTTCACCGGCGAGCTCACCAAGAGCTGGGGTGCCAACACACTGTCGCTGGTGGGCAGCAGCACCCAGCGCTTTGACAGCAACACGTTGTCGACCATCGGGCGCCGGCTACCAATGCTACGGTACAGCCTGCGCAGCACGCAGCTTCTGGGGCCGATCTACGTGGCCGCTCAGGCCTCGGTGGCACGGCTACAGAAGCTGCGCATCGAGGAAAAGGCCCGGGGTGCCAAGAGCGACGGCGGTGTCTACAACCGCTTCGACATGCATCCGGAAGTGTCGGTCCAGTTGACGCAGATCCCATGGCTGACGTTCAACCCGTTCTTCCGCTATCGCTCGACCCGCTGGTCGCATCGGACCCGGCAGGATGAGTTCAAGTTCGGCGCCAACCCCATCTCCCGGAACTTCTACGAGACCGGCGTCGAGATGGTGGGACCACAGCTGTTCAAGATCTACGACACGCCGGGGAGCAGCTACTCGCCACGCCTCAAGCACATTATTCAGCCACGCCTCGTGTATCGACGCATACACCCGATCAACGCCAAGCCCAAGGAGTTGGCGCGCATCATTCTCTTCGACGAGATCGATTTCAGCGTCGCCGACAGCCAGAGCCTGACCGCAGAGATAACCACTCGGCTCTTCGCCAAACGCTACCCTGACCCCAACGCCGAGGAGCGCATGGTCTGGCAGTCTGCCGAGATCACGGTCGGCCGCACCTACAATCTCCAGCCGCTGACTCTGGCGGAGGAGGAGGTGGGCGTGCCACGGGTGAGGCTGCCTTGGTTCCTACGCGCGCGTCTCACCCCCAGCGCCACTTTCTATATCCAGGGCGATATGAGCTTCACACCCTCGTTCACTCCTGCCAGCTACACCGTGTCGGCCGAGGCGCGCGGCGCGGGTTCCGGGCTGGGGCTGAGCTGGTTTCGCGGCGTGAGTAACTTCCTCGACCCCCAGGATCTCAGCCAGGTCTTGGTGCAGACCACCAGCAACACGTTGCAAGTCTGGGGCAACGTCAGCCTGTTCGCCCAGCGCTTGACGCTCGGCTCCCGCGCCGGCATGGATCTGTTCCGCAATCAGCTGCAGAACATCAGCGGCAGCGTGCAATGGAACTTGCAGTGCTGTTCGCTCGGGGTCGACATCAGGCGACTCAACTTCTTCGATCGCCAGGAGACCCAGTTCGCCCTGTTGCTGAACCTGGCGCAGGTCGGCAGTTTCGGGTTCGACAGCCATCGTCAATAGACATGTCGGACTCGCCGCTCGGTCGGGCCACGCGAACCGGCGACAGCGTGTATAAGCTCCCTGAGCGTAATCTTGTCAGAAGGAGCCCCGCATGCGCGTTTTGATCACCGGTATCACGGGATTCGCCGGTTCGCACCTGGCCGACTTCGCACTCGACCAGGAAGGGGTCGAGGTTTACGGCATTCGGCGCTGGCGATCTCCCACAGAAAACATCGACCATCTGGTCGATCAGCTAAACATCGTCGAGTGCGACCTTCGCGACGCTGCGTCCGTAACATCGATGATCGACAGAATACGACCGGATCGGATCTTCCATCTCGCCGCCCAGTCGTACGTGCCTACATCGTGGCACGCGCCGGCAGAGAGTCTGGAAACGAATATCATGGGCCAGCTGAACGTGTTCGAGGCTCTCCGCCAGACGGGCTGCGATGCTCGGATTCATATCGCCGGCTCGTCGGAGGAATACGGGCTCGTGTATCGCGACGAGGTTCCCATCACCGAGGCGAACCCCCTGCGCCCACTGTCTCCCTATGCCGTCTCAAAGGTCACGCAGGACCTGCTCGCGTACCAGTACTTTCGCTCCTACGGCACCCACACAATCCGCACGCGGGGCTTCAACCACACTGGGCCGCGGCGCGGCGAAGTGTTCGTCGTCAGTAATTTCGCCAAGCAGATAGCCTTGATCGAGGCCGACGCGCGAGAACCGACGATTCGCGTCGGCAACCTCGAGGCCGAGCGCGATTTCACCGACGTGCGGGATGTTGTGCGCGGCTACTGGCTGATCCTGGAGCACGGTGAAGCGGGCGACGTCTACAACATTGCCAGCGGCAAGTCTTGGAAGATCCAGGCAGTGCTAGATCTCCTGCTGTCGTTTTCGGAGGTCGACATCAAAGTCGAGCTCGACCCGGAACGACTTCGACCTTCCGATGTCGAACTGCTGCTCGGCGACGCCTCCAAGCTGAGAGCGGTCACCGGTTGGGAGCCGGTCATTCCCTTCGAACAAACAGCGCGGGAAACTCTGGACTACTGGCGGGCGCGCGTCTGACGCCATTCCAGGGAACTCCGCTGCCAGCAAACCGGAGCAGGTCGATCGCCACTTCGCTGATCACCGGGATCACCGGGTTCGCCGGTAGATATTTGTCGACGATCCTACAAGAACGTGGCGAACGCGTGTGTGGCTATGCACAGCCACCCGGCAACAACCGACATCAGTCGGAGCACGTCGAGGGCGCCGACCTACACTACGGCGACATACTGGATACCGATCACCTGTCAGAGTTGCTGGCACAGGTTCGCCCGCACACCGTGTACCACCTGGCGGCGCTATCGCATGTCGGGAACTCCTGGGAGCATCGGCGAGCGACACTCGAGGTGAACCTCCTCGGGACTGACGCAGTGCTCGACGCCGTCGCCCAAACGAACCGGGAGACCACGGTGGTCCTCGTGTCGAGCGGCCAGGTATACGGAGCCACCGACGAGGGCTCCATGCCTCTGGGAGAGACAGCAGCAACACGACCGCGCAACCCCTACGCGGCCAGCAAGCTGTGCGCCGAAGTGCTCGGCCGCCAAGCAGCCGACGCCGGCATGGCCCGCACCGTCATAGTGCGACCATTCAACTTCGCCGGTCCCGGGCAGGAACCGGCCTTCGTCTGCTCCGACTTCGCCCGCCAGATCGCCCTCGCTGAGGTGACCGAGCGGAGGCCCCGCATTCGGGTTGGCAATCTCGAGGCGCGTCGCGACTTCACTCACGTACTCGATATGGCACGCGGCTTCCGCGCCGCCGCCGAGCACGGCCGCGCCGGAGCTACATACAACCTGTGCAGCGGGCAGGGTATCGCCGTCCAGGAAATACTCGACGGGCTGCTGGCGCTCTCGCCCGCCGAGATCACCGTCGAGGTCGACCCGGAGCGCTTCCAGCCGGTAGACGTCCCGCTGTTTATCGGCGACGGTTCGCGCGCCCGGCGTGAGCTCGGATGGCAACCCGAGATTCCGATGGCCGAGACACTGCAGCAGACGCTCGAGTACTGGCGCAACCGAGTGCGAGCGGATGGCTGAGGTCGCCGGCGATCTACTCACGCTCATCAGCGCTCGAGCCGTGCCCGGGATTACCTTCGGAGTCGCGGTCGGCGGGCTCCTGTGGTTGCTGGGACTTGGGCGCCGGCGCGCCGCCCCGATTGCGGCACTCCTGCTAACGGCAACGTTCATCGCCGCCGGCTGGGGTCTCACCTTGCTAATCGCGCTGCAGCTCACGCTTGCCGGCGTCGGCGGCCGACTGTCGGCGGCGGGCACGCGACCGGACGCGCCGGATATCTTGGGCCTCGCCGGCGTTACCGCGTTATGCGCCGTCGGATCGATGAGTGGTACTGCTCTGGCATATTGGCTTGCCGCGGGTTGCGGAGCTGCTGTGGGAGCGGCGGCCACCTGGACAACGGAGATGCTCGGCAAGACGTCAGGCCGCGAGCACGACTCGCCAGCCGTCCGGAGCATCGGCATCGGTGCGACAGGCCTGGTAGCAGCAATCATCAGCGGCGGCAGCCTGGTGATCGCGGCGCTGTGGCTGCGCGTGCTGGGTGCCGGGGAACCGGCGCTGGCCGGCGTCGGCTCGCTATTCGGCGTGGCGCTGGCCAGGCGTGCCGGGCGAACGCGCTCTGGGCGGCTGGCCACGGCGGCACTGGTAGCCGGCACGTCTACCGCGTTCCTCGCTGCTCTTCTGCCCTAAGCTATCCCAGACGAGGCCGCTGCCGCCGCGCTACAATCGAAGCACCATCCCTTCGGAGGTCGCCAGCATGAACGTATTGAAAACGACCGCGCTGCTCGGCGTGATGACCGGACTCCTGTTGGCAATCGGGTCCTTTTTCGGCAATCAGGGCCTGATAATCGCCATGGGCTTGGCGGTGGTCTTCAACTTCGGCAGCTACTGGTTCTCAGACAAGATCGTGCTGAAGATGTACCGTGCGCAGCCGGCCGACCCGAGTCAATTCGCCGCGTTGCATGCTGTGGTGGAACGGTTGGCCGGGCGCGCCGGCCTCCCGAAGCCCGCCATCTACGTGCTGCCGTCGCCGGGCGCGAACGCCTTCGCCACCGGACGCAACCCACAGCACTCGGCTGTCGCGGTAACGGCGGGATTGCTACAGATGCTCGACGAGCAGGAGCTCGAGGGCGTCCTCGCTCACGAACTGGCACATATCAAGAACCGCGACATCCTGGTCTCGAGCATCGCTGCCACCATGGCCGGCGCCATCACGATGATGGCTCGTATGGTCGGGTACGCGGCGATGTTCGGCGGAGGACGCGACCGCGACGGCGGTGGCGGCGCCTTGGGAGCACTCGCAATGATGATCGTCGCACCGTTAGCCGCGGTCGTAGTTCAGATGGCCGTATCTCGCACGCGCGAGTACAAGGCCGACGCGACCGGCGCCCGGATAGTGGGGCATCCACATGGCTTGATGAGCGCCTTGCAGAAGCTGGAGCGCGCCAGCCAGCGAGTGCCCATGCAAGCTTCGCCGACGACAGCTCACATGTTCATCGTGCGACCGTTCTCCGGTGGCCTCACGAGCTTGTTCGCAACGCACCCGCCGATGCCAGAACGCATTCGCCGCCTGCACAACCTGAGCTGACGTCGGCATCTGACCCCAACTCGTCGTAACCAGGCCCACAACACTTCCACCACGGCCTGCTAGGCCGCGAACGCCCCCAGCCGACGAACCCTGATCAATCCTGTGCCGCAACGTGCGTCAGAGCGCGATACGAGTTTTTTCGGGGGAAGGCGACGATTACTTGACATGCGCTCCGCTGCTCCCTATAGTCCGGCAGTGGATCAAAGTGGGCTGAGGTGGTACTCATACCCCAAAAACAGTCGGAATTGCCTTGATTTGGGGCTCGGTGTCGGATGCTCAGGGGGAATCATCCAGCAACGGTGGATGCGAAGCACCGCATCAAGATACCGACCGCTTTTCGCAACGTAATCCGGGAGACCTACGGTGACGACTTCTTCCTCACCAGCTTCACCGGGGAGAACGTTCTCGCCTATCCACTGCCGGAATGGGGCCGCGTGGAAGAACGCTTGCAGGCTATCCCGAGCATGAACCCCTCCCGTCAGAAGCTCCTGTCACGGGTCAATTACTACGGAGCGTTGGCCTCGATGGACCGGCAGGGCCGCGTTCTGGTGCCGCCGCTCCTGCGCGTTGCCTCCGCGGTCGACGGCGAGGTAGTGGTGATGGGCCAGCTGACCCATCTCGAGATCTGGAACCACGAGGCCTTCCGACAGCGGCTGGCTGACAGCCCGCTGACCATCGACGACCTGCAGATCCTCGCGGACATGGGGGTATGACCATGGTCATGAGCCGCAGCATCCCGCTCAGCCTGGCTACATTGGCGCCGCCGGGACACGACATGGCGCAGCGCGGACGACGTTTGCGCAATGCTGCCGAGGTGCACACACCGGTCATGCGCGATGAGGTACTCGAACATCTGCGTGCCGCACCTAGTGGCACGATGGTCGACGGCACGCTGGGGCTCGGCGGCCATGCGGACGCGCTGCTGGAGGCGCGCGACGACATTCACCTGATCGGTATCGATCGCGACTCCGATGCTCTCGAGCTCGCCGATCTTCGCCTGGCGCGATGGTCTGGGAGATACGAGCTGTGCCGCGCCGACTATCGCGCTCTTTCTGAGATGAGCAGCGCCCGTGGCTGGGAACCCATCTCAGCCATTCTTATCGATCTGGGGGCCTCGTCGTTGCAGCTCGATACGGCCGAGCGCGGCTTCTCGTTCCGGCTCGAGGGGCCGCTCGACATGCGTATGGATCGGCGACAGCCGCGCACAGCGGCCGACGCGATCAATCGACTCTCCGGCGACGAGCTGCGCTCGCTGATCCGCGACTACGGGGAAGAAGTCCATGCAGCGCGCATAGCACGCGCCATCGTCAAGGCTCGGGAGATCGAGCCGATCACCACGACCACGCGTCTTGCCAAGATCATCGATGCCGCGGTGCCCCAGCGTGGCCCTCGACGGATTCATCCGGCTACGCGCACTTTCCAGGCCCTGCGGATCGCCACAAACGACGAGCTTGGTGGGCTGCAGGAGTTCGTCGTTGGAGCGAGCCGGCTACTCGTCCGCGGTGGCCGACTGATTGTTTTGGCATTTCATTCGCTGGAAGACCGTGCCATCAAGCGTGCGTTCAAGCACCTGGCCAGCGACTGTGAGTGCCCGCCAGAGCTACCGCAGTGCGTCTGCGACAAGCGCTCTGAAGTCAAGATTCTGACCTCGCGACCGCTAAGGCCTAGTGAGGACGAGGTCGCCTCGAACCGACGTGCGCGCAGCGCCAAGATGCGCGTGCTGGAACGGATCTAAGGAGGAAGGATCGCGGAGAGTCGAGGATCTGTGGCTCCATGGCCAGCTAGTAACCCATGTGTTGTAAAAAATGCCTCCCTTTACAACCCTGGCTAGCTTTCGCCCCAGGCCATTGGAGCCACAGACCCCCGACTCTCCCGGCAGCCCTCCGGCGACGGAGTGAGCGACTTGTCCCGCATCGCGAACCGGCCTCTGATCAAGGCGCGTGAGCCGAACCGTTTCAGCGACCTCGGACAAGCCTTCGCCGGCATCCTGCTGCTGACCATACCGGCATTCCTCTACACTTCCCAGCGCGCCGATGTGCGCGAGTCCCGACGGCAGACGGGGAACCTCGAGGCAACCTTGCTGCAATTGCAGCAGGAGCGCAAGTTGCTCGAGTTGGAGCTTCAGACCGAGCTCGATCCGCGCGCGTTGGAGCAAAAAGCACGCACCATCGCCGGTCTCCGCAACCCTGAAGACGGCCAGGTAGAGCATCTGCCTCGCGTCTACGGCAACGCCGGGGGCAACGGGAGCATCGCAACGGTGGCGACCGATGGTCATCCGTAGCCTCGGACGCGACCACTCTCACGATACCCAGCGCAGCCGTGCGATGCTGCTGCTGGCCATGGCCACGGTCTGGGGACTTGTGCTGCTTGGCCGGCTGAGCTACCTACAGCTTTACCTTCACGATGCGTTGGTCGAGCGCGCCGCAAGCCAGCAAACAAGGGTCATCGAGCTAGCTGGGCGGCGGGGTGACATCTTCGCCCGCGGCGGCGAGACATTGGCGACCAGCATCCAGCTGGGCTCGATCTATGCGCAGCCACCGAAGATCGACGACCCCTTGGCGACCGCCCAGCTGCTGGCACCCGCCCTAGAGCTACCGGTAGAAGCGCTTGCCGAAGCGCTTTCGCGCCAACGGCCGTTCGTCTACCTGCGACGCAAGGCTCGCCCGGAAACGACGGCCGAGGTATCGCGGATCGTCAGGCACGAGCATCTGCGAGGTATCGGGGTGCTGCCCGAGTCGAGGCGCTACTACCCTCACCGTTCACTCGCCGCGCACGTGATCGGCGCCGTGGATATCGACAACGCCGGCCGATTCGGCATCGAGCGCCACTACGACGACCTCATCGCAGGGCAACCTGGCGCATTCAACAGCCTACGTGACGGCTGGCGCAACGTCATCGGCACGAGGGGCGCCCTGATGGAGGATCCGACGCGCGGTCACGATCTGGTGCTCACCGTCGATTGGGGGCTGCAGTACGCCGCGGAGGAAGCGCTTCGACGTGCTGTGCTCGACAAGCACGCGGTGGGGGGTAGCATCGTCGCGATGGATCCGAGTACAGGCGCCGTCCGCGCCATGGCCAGCTTCCCGACACTCAACCTCAACGACAACAACGACCCTGCTTTTCTGGCCCACGCGCGCAACAACAGCGTCTCGTTCACCTTCGAGCCGGGCTCGATCTTCAAGGTAATCACTGCGGCGGCCGCGTTGCACGAGGGCGTGGTGGACGAAGACGAGCTGATCGATTGCGAGGGCGGTACATACCGCGTCGCCAACCACACGTATCACGATTGGAAGCCGGGCTTCGGCATAATGCCCTTCCGAGACGTGCTCACGTACTCCAGCAACGTCGGCACTATCAAGGTCTGCCAACGGCTGGCGCCGCAGACTTTCTACTCGTGGATCCGTGACTTCGGATTCGGGAGCCGCACTGGTGTCGATCTACCGAACGAGGAGCCTGGCCGCGTCCGCGCGCCTGAAGATTGGTCGAAGCTGTCACAATCGTCGTTGGCTTTCGGGCAGGAGCTCTCGACTACTCCCATCCAGCTGACCACCGCCATTGCCGCCATCGCCAACGGCGGCTTGCTGTTGCGTCCCTACCTCGTCGAGCAAGTCCGCGACCGGGACGGTAACCTCCGCGCCGAGATCGAACATGCACACGGTAAGATCAAACTGGGTCAGTCTCAGGTGCGGCGCAGGGTGCTCAAGCAATCGATCGCACGTCGTGTGGCACTGGTGATGGAACGAGTGGTCTCGGTGGGAACCGGAAAGCCCGCAGGGATCCGCGGCTATCGGATCGCCGGCAAGACCTCGACAGCGGAGAAATACGACCCGTCGACGCGTCGTTATTCGAAGTACGTAGCCGCTTTTGCCGGGTTCTTACCTGCCGCCGACCCGCGGCTGGTGATCCTGGTCGTCATCGACGAGCCGAAGCGCGGCTACGGTCACGGCGGATCGCAAGCTGCCGCGCCGGCGTTCCGCGCCGTCGCCGATGCAGCGACGCGGATCTTCCGGATTGCACCCGAGGATTTCTCGGTACCCGAGGAATGGGTAACCGACGGCCCGGAAATGGCCCCGAATACAAGGCTCGGATCGATCTCACCGGTGCCGTAGCGACGGGCTGGCGGTTGGAGTTGGGGCCGTCTTCGCGACGGCTTTTTGTCGTTGCCGAGGCGGCGGCAGACATTGGGGGGCCTTGTGGCCCTCGAGACGGATAGCGCGACCGAGGGAATGGGGCAACAGCTACGACTCGATGAGCTCTTGGCCGGCTGCGAGGCGAGCTTCGTGGGCGACCCAACGATCGAAGTAACGGGGATCGCCTACGACTCGCGACGCGTCGGCTCCGGCGACGTTTTCGTGGCTATCCCGGGCTTCGTACACGACGGGCTCGAGTTCGCTCCTGAAGCCGTCCGACACGGCGCTGTGGCGATCGTGGCGGAACGCTCCCGATCGAGCCTCGAGGACGATGCTTTCACCGGTACTTGGGCGCAGGTGCGCTCGACACGTCGCACTCTCGCCGCTCTCGCGTGCCGCTGGCACGGTAACCCGAGCGAACGTCTGATGGTGGTGGGGGTAACGGGGACAAACGGGAAGACGACGGTAACCGCTCTCCTCGAAGCGATCCTCGCTGGCCGCGCTCCCGTTGGCCGCTGGAGCACGACCCAGGTGCGGATTGCCGGCGACTCCTCCCCGACGCTTCGTACGACCCCAGAGGCGCCCGAGCTGCAGGCGGCAATGGCACGCATGCTCGATGCCGGGTGTCGAGCCGCCGTCATCGAGGTCTCCTCGCACGCCTTGCGGCTCGATCGCGTCACCGGCACGCGGTTCGTCGCCGCCACGTTCACCAACCTGTCACCGGACCACCTCGACTTCCATCGGGACATGGACGACTACCTCGACGCCAAGGCGACGTTGTTCGAGGCCTTGCCGTCGGATGCGCCAGCAGTTCTGAACGCCTCCGACCCCGTTGCCCCGCGCCTGGCCGAGCGCGTTAGCGGACGCACGGTGACCTACGGCTGGGCCGGAAGTGCGGGCGCGCCCCCAGACTATTGCCTCGACCGCTTCGACTCGCGTCCCGGCGGCTCGAGGCTATACCTGACGACGCCGGCGTCCGAGGGCTGCATCGACACTCCGCTATTCGGTAGGGCGAACGCCGAGAACATAGCCGCGGCCGTAGCCACGGCGATGGAGCTCGGTTTCTCGCTCGACGAGGTCCGTCAGGCAGTGTCCGGGTTCAGCGGCGAGCCTGGGCGCCTACAGGCGGTCGACGCTGGCCAGCCGTTTCACGTACTGATCGATTTCGCCCACACGCCAGGAGCTCTTCACGCGGCTTTGGAAGCGGCACGCGGTATTGTCGATAGAGGGCGGGTCATCGTTGTCTTCGGTTGCGGCGGCGATCGCGACCGCACCAAGCGGCCCCTCATGGGCGGTATCGCCGCCGACGGGGCGGCCGTAGCGGTGGTGACATCCGATAACCCGCGAAGCGAGGACCCGGAGACGATCATCGACGAGGTTGTTGCCGGTATCGGCTCGAACCCTCGTGCGGACATTCACGTCGAGGCCGACCGCGCCACCGCCATCGACCTGGCGCTGGCCATGGCGGCGCCGGGAGATTGCGTTCTCATTGCCGGCAAGGGCCACGAGACCGAGCAGATCTTCGGCGACCGGACCGTTCCCTTCGACGACGCCGAGGTGGCCACCACTTTCCTGGCACGGCGTGGTACGGAGATCTCGAGATGATCTCGATGACCGTCGCCGAGCTGGCTGATGTTCTGGGCTGCGTTGTCGAGACAGGCAGCGCCAGCGGCGAGATCAACCGAGTGGTGATCGACTCGCGCAGCGTGCAGCGCGGCGATGCATTCGTCGCGATAGTCGGCCCACGCGATGATGGGCACCGCTACCTACCTCAGGCTCTGGCGTCGGGAGCTGTCGCGGTGATTATCTCGCGCCGTGACGTGCTGGATCGCCTGGTCAATCCTCACGACGCCGGCATCGTTCGCGTCGAAGACACTACGGCGGCACTTCAGCGACTCGCCGGACACGTCCGCAAAGTGGTGGAGCCGACCGTCGTCGCGATCACCGGCAGCGTCGGCAAGACCACGACCAAGGCATTGACCCACGAATTGTTGAAGGAGACGGAGTCGACACACGCTACACCCGGCAACTTCAACAACCAGTGGGGCCTTCCGCTTTCACTGCTCGGCCTGCGCCCGGATCACCGCTGGATGGTAGCTGAGCTCGGAATGAGCACGGCGGGTGAGATCGCCGCGCTGACTCGCCTGGCACGGCCGAGCATCGGGGTAATTACCAACGTTGCGCCGGTTCACATGGAGAACTTCAACGATCTCGCCGGGGTGGCTGCCGCGAAGCAGGAGCTCGCCGATGGGCTCCCGTCCGGCGGCACGCTGATCGTCAACGCCGACGATCTACACACGGCGGCCATGGGAACAACGCGGCAACAGCGCGCTGAGCCCACGATCCGCTACGGTGTACGACACGACGCCGAGATATCGGCTCATCATGTGGAGACAGGAGCGACAACCTGGCACTTCGAGCTCCGATGTGGCCCTTCCGATGCCGCACTCGTTGAGCTACCGCTGCCCGGAGAGCACTCGATCTCCAACTTCCTCGCGGCAGCAGCCGTGGCGTTCACCCTGGGCATCGACGCCGCCACGATCGCGGCTCGCGCTCGGCACCTTACGCTGCCAGCGATGCGCGGGCAGGTACACCGGACCGACCGCGGCGTGGTGGTGATCGACGATAGCTACAATGCCTCGCCCGCCGCCATGCTTACCGCATTGGAGACGTTGGCCGGGACCGCCGGAACAGGCCGCAAGATCCTGGCGGTTGGCGACATGCTCGAGCTCGGAAGCTGGGCCGAAGACGCGCACCGCGAAGTTGGTTTGCACGCCGCCCATCTCGACGTTGACCACATTGTTACGGTCGGTCCGTTGGCTCGCGATATCGGCCACGGCGCACGCGCCGGCGGCATGGCGGCGGAGGCGATCACTGCCTTCAGCGTTTCCGACGAGGCGGCGGAGGCGATCGCAGCAATCGTTCGCCCCGGAGATACCGTATTGGTCAAGGGGTCGCGCGCTATTCTCATGGAGCGCATCGTGCACACCCTGCTAAGGCCCACCGACGACAATGGAGTCTCCGCCTGATGACACCCGCCCCGCGTCGTCGCCGTCCGACTCCCGTCTTCAACCCAGGAAGCTGATGCTGTACGAGTTGCTGGTTCCGCTGGCTGACTACTGGGGTCCCTTCAACGTCTTTCGCTATCTGACTTTCCGCGCCGCGCTCACCGCCGCATCGGCGCTGCTGGCTACGCTGGCGCTCGGGCCGTGGATGATCCGCCGCCTGCTCGCCGCTCAAATCGAAGAGCAGATCCGCTCCGACGGGCCCGCGTCGCATGCCCGCAAACGCGGCACACCGACCATGGGTGGAGCGCTCATCGTCAGCGCAGTCGGCGTCTCCACGCTCCTGTGGGCGGACCTGCGCAACGCGTTCGTATGGATCGCGCTGATCGGAACGCTCGGATTCGCCGCCATCGGGTTTCTGGACGACTACCTCGGCGCCGTTCATGCACGCCGGCGCGGCCTCTCGGCGCGGTCCAAGACAGCGATGATGATCGCGCTGTCCGGCGCGGTTGGCTTGACCCTGTGGACACTAGCTCAGCAGGGCTCGTTCACCACCCAGCTATCGGTGCCGTTCTTCAAGGAGATCAGCCCGCACCTGGGCGTGCTCTATGTACCTTTCACCGTGCTCGTGCTGCTGGCCTCGAGCAACGCGGTGAACCTCACGGATGGCCTCGATGGCTTGGCTACGGGCTGCGTGATGGTGGCGGCGGTTTCCTATACGGCGCTCGCATACATCGCGGGCCACGCGATCATCGCCGAGTACCTCGACATCATCTTCGTCGGCGACATAGCCGAGATAACGATTTTCGCTGCCGCCATCGTCGGAGCCTGCCTCGGTTTCCTCTGGTACAACTGCCACCCGGCACAGATCTTCATGGGCGATACCGGCTCGCTTGCCCTTGGCGGTGCTGTCGGCCTCATCGCACTGCTGATCAAACAGGAACTGGTGCTCGTGCTGGTGGGTGGCGTTTTCGTTCTCGAGACGCTGTCGGTGATGATCCAGGTCACCTCATTTCGGCTCACCGGACGCCGCGTGTTCCGCATGACACCGCTGCACCATCACTTCGAGCTGGCGGGATGGTCGGAGCCACAGGTGGTGGTCCGCTTCTGGATTCTGGCGGTGCTCTTCGCGCTGATGTCATTGGCCACGCTGAAGCTACGATGACCGGCCCCTGGGCAGGCAAGAAGGTCATCGTCGTCGGCGCTGGACGCAGCGGCGTAGCGGCGACCGAGTTGCTGGTCTACCTGGGGGCACGCGTGGCGCTGACCGACTTGCGCGCGCGGTCGGAGCTGACCGATACCACCGAGCTCGAGCGGCGCGGCGTCGAGCTGGCGCTCGGCAGTCACCCTGAAGCGATTTGGCGTGATGCAGACGCCGTAGTGGCTTCGCCCGGGATCCACCCGGAGGCACCACCCTTGCGCGCCGCACGCGCCGAGGGAATCACGCCGGTCAGCGAGGTAGAGCTCGCAAGCTCATATGCCAAGGCCCCGGCCGTGGCGATCAGCGGATCCAACGGCAAGAGCACGGTTACCAGCATGGTCGGAGCCATTCTGACCGAGAGCGACCTGGCCACGGCCGTCTGCGGCAACATCGGCGTGCCGTTCTCGCGCGTCGTCCGTCAGGTACTCCAAGGGGAGCGACACGTGGAGCGCTATGTTCTGGAGCTGTCGTCATTCCAGACTGAGACAATCGTTGATTTCCGGCCCCGCTGGGCGGGGCTGCTCAACATCAGCGCCGACCACCTCGACCGCCACGGCGACTTCGAATCCTACGCCCAGGCCAAGCTACGACTGGTGGCTAACTGCACCAGCGACGACTGGCTCGTCTATGGTGCCGACGATCCCTGGCTCCGGCACCATCTACCATCCATCCCCCACCCTGTACCCTTCGGCGCCACAGCAACGACGAGCAACATTGGCGCGTGGGTGACGGATGGACGCATTCAGTGGCGCGACCCGGACGCCGTGGTGCACACCGTTGTCGACACCGACGAGCTGACGGTCATCGGTACCCACAACCAGATGAACGCGGCAGCGGCCGTGGCGTTGGCCTGCCTCGCCGGCGCGAGTCCGGCGAGTGCAGGCGCGGCGCTGCGTCGATTCGAGGGTCTCGAGCACCGTATGGAGCCCTGCGGCGTCGTGCGGGGCATCCGCTGCATCAACGACTCGAAGGCAACCAACGTTGGCGCCACCCTGGCGGCGCTCAACGGGATAGAAAGTCCCGTATGGCTGATCCTCGGCGGTCGCGACAAGGATTCCGAATTCGAGCGTCTCCGACCAGCGCTAGGCAACGTCCGCGGCGTCTTGCTCACCGGCGAGGCTTCGGAGCGCATCGCACAGGCGCTGGACGGCGCCGTGGCGATGATCGAGTGCGTCGACATCGAGCGCGCCGTTGAACTCGGCCTGGAGAACGCGTCCGCGGGTGAGGTGCTTTTGCTCGCGCCAGCCTGCACGAGCTTCGACCAGTACGACAATTTCGAACATCGAGGACGTCACTTCAAAGCCCTGATCGCGGCCCGCTAGAGCGCTCAGGGGTAATCTGGGAGAGGGGCCGATGGCGAGCCGCTGGTTGGCGGTCGACAAGACGTTGTTCTGCGCCGTAGTCGCCATGATCGGGCTTGGCCTGGTCATGGTGTACTCCGCATCGTTCCCGATCTCTCAACGTGCCTACGGTCACGATCTGTACTTCGTGACGCGGCAGGCGATTGGCGTTGTCGCCGGGCTCGGAGTGCTTGTGGCGGGGCTACTCACCGATTATCGGATCTATCGCAGTCGGCTCGTGGTCGCCGGTTTCGTAGCCGCCACGCTGGGCGCCTTGGTCCTGGTTCTGCTGATGCCTGAGTCTCGGGGCGCGCATCGCTGGCTCCCCTTGGGGCCACTCAACGCCCAACCATCAGAGATCGCCAAGCTCGCCGTGATCCTGTTCCTTGCCTCCTATCTCTCCCGCAAGGACGAGACCATCAACGAACCGTGGCGCGGGCTGACGCCGCCCCTCACGGTGGTGGCCGCGATCGTGTTCCTGATCGCCATCGAGCCCGACCTCGGCACCGCGTTGATGGTGATCAGCATCGCTGCCACGATGCTCTGGGTGGCTGGTCTCTCGTGGAAATATATCGCCAACGTGGGCGTTGCCGTGACCTTCGCCGCCTCCGTACAGATCTTTCGGTCGGGCTACCAATCGCGTCGTATCGTGGCCTGGCTGGATCCGTGGGCTGATGCTCAGGACGCCGGATACCAGACGCTGCAGTCGCTGATGGCCGTGGGGTCCGGAGGCCTGAGCGGCGTCGGCTTCGCCGCCGGCCATCAGAAGAGTGGCTTTCTCCCGGATCCCTACACGGACTTCATCTACGCTGTGGTTGCCGAGGAGTTCGGCCTGCTGGGGGCAGGGGCAGTGGTGCTCGCTTTCATGGTCGTGCTCTGGCGCGGCCTGCGGGCCGCGCTCCGCGCGCCAGACAAGTTCGGGTTTTACCTCGGTACCGGGCTCACGTGCTATTTGGTTTTGCAGGCGCTGATGAATATGAGCATCGTGGTAAACCTATTACCGACGACCGGCATTCCATTGCCTCTGATCAGCTACGGTGGCTCCTCCATGGTGATCTGCTGCGCTGCGGTCGGCGTTCTCTTGAACCTTTCTCAGCACGCCCACGCATGAGCTCTGCGTCGACCGATTCGTCCCACGAGCCCCTCAGGGTGGCTCTTGCTGCCGGCGGCACAGGTGGACATCTGATGCCCGCCCTGGCGACCGCCGAGGCGCTGGCAGCACGGGTACGATGCGAGTTTCTGGTGATCGGATCGCAGCGTACCAGCGAGCGAGAGCTTCGTGACCTGGTCCCCTACCCCGTTGTCGAGGTGCGGGCTCGCGGCATGGTGGGGATGGGCATGACCGGACGCATGCGCGCTCTGGCTTCTCTCCCGGCTTCGATCGCGGCCGCCCGCCGGCACCTGGCAGGCTTCCGGCCGCATCTGGTGATTGCCACCGGCGGCTATGTATGCGGCCCCACTGGCCTGGCGGCATGGCTGGCCGGCATTCCGCTATTGGTTCTGGAGCAGAACGCCGACCCTGGCCTGACGACGCGATGGCTGCGTCCCTTTGCGCGTGCGATCGCGGTCTCGTTCGAGGAGACGGCAGGGCGTATTGGCGGCAAGGCGGTACTCACCGGGAATCCCGTGCGCGCTTCGCTGCCGTCGGCGCCGCGGCGCGATGGCCACGCGACCGCCGCGCACAGGAACGGTATTCACCTGTTGATCCTGGGCGGAAGCCAGGGGGCACGCGGACTGAACATGATGGCCGAGCTTGCTATCCCGATCTTGGCAGACGCAGACGTGGGCCTCAGGATCACTCACCAAGCTGGCAACGTCGACCTCGACTCGCTGCGCAACGTGTACGACGAGCACGGCATTCCTGCCGTCGTAACGCCGTTCATCCAGAATATCGGTGAGGCTTACGCGCAAGCCGATCTGGTGTGTGGCCGTGCTGGCGCGACGACTATCGCCGAGCTGGCGTACTGTGGGCTGCCGTCGATCCTGGTTCCCTTTCCGAGCGCCGCTGGACGCCACCAGCATTCCAACGCAAGAGCCCTCCAACGAGCTGGGGCCGCCGTCATCGTGGAGGAGTCCGCGAACGGGCACCGGCTCGCCGAAGCGATTCTGGAGCTGGCGGCCGACGTCGACCGACGCGCCAAGATGTCGGCGGCGGCGGCGGCCTGCGGGCGAGACGCAGCCGCCGCGATGGTGGCAGATTTGGCACTGTCGCTGATCGACGCTTCGGCGCCGCCGAGCCCGGCAAGCGCAACGACGACTGCGAGCTCGAACGCGACCCACGGTGGCCCCTTGCGCCGATCGATCGACGTCACCCGAAAACGAGGTCCCCAGACATGCTGAAACGCGTACGCCGCCTCCACTTCGTCGGCATCGGCGGCATCGGCATGAGCGGCATCGCCGAGCTACTGCTGAACCTCGACTACGAGGTATCCGGGTCCGATCTGCGGCCGTCGTCTATCACGGAACGCCTGGAGCGCTTGGGTGGCACCGTGTTCGTCGGCCACGCGGCAGACAATGTCCGAGGCGCCGACGTCGTCGTAACATCATCTGCCGTTGGCGACGACAACTCGGAGGTAGTAGCCGCACACGCCGCCGGGATCCCGGTGATTCCCCGCGCCGAGATGCTTGCCGAGCTCATGCGCATGCGACACGGCGTGCTTATCGCCGGCTCGCACGGCAAGACAACCACAACCTCGATGATGGCGACCGTGTTCGAGGCCGCCGATCTCGACCCGACGGTCGTCATCGGTGGGCGCCTGGAGGCCTGGGGAAGCAACGCTCGTCTCGGCCAGGGAGAGTTCATGGTTGCCGAGGCGGACGAGAGCGACGGCTCGTTCTTGCGGCTCAGTCCGACGATTGCCGTGGTGACCAACATCGATCTCGAGCATCTGGATCACTACGACAACTTCGATGCCCTCAAGGACGCCTTCGTCGAGTTCCTCAACAAGGTCCCGTTCTACGGCACGGCGGTCGTTTGTCTGGACGACCCCGAGCTCCAGGAAGTCATGCCGCGGGTGACGCGCAAGCTCCTCACTTACGGAACGAATCCGCAATCTGACATCTGCGCGTCGGCGGTCCAGGTGAGCGCCGAAGGCACTCGACTCACTTGCCACGCCGGCGCTGACGAGCTCGGCGAGATCCAACTGCGCGTGCTCGGACGACACAACGCGCTGAACGCTCTCGCCTGCGTCGCGGTGGGACTGGACCTGGGGATTGCGTTTCCCACCATCGCCGACGCGCTGGCGAGCTATGCCGGCACCGACCGCCGCTTCCAACGAGTCCATTCGGGCGGCGATATTCTCGTCGTCGACGACTATGCCCACCACCCCACCGAGATCCGTGCTGTGCTGGGAGCCGCCGGCGAGGCGTTTCCGGATCGACGCAAGATCGTCTGCTTCCAGCCGCATCGCTACAGTCGATCGCACTTGCTTCGCGACGACTTCGGCCGCGCCTTCTACGATGCCGACATAGTGCTCGTACTACCGATCTACGCAGCCGGCGAGGAGCCCATTGTCGGCGTGACCGGAGAGGATCTGGCGCTGGCCATGAGCCAGCATGGCCAGCGCCAGGTGATCAGCGTCGCTGACCTGGAAGCGGCGTTCGAGTCGGTTACTCAGTACGCCCGACCGGGCGACATCGTGCTGACGCTCGGTGCGGGCGACGTTTGGAAGCTCTCGCGACGGGTCGGCGAATGGCTCTCTGGCGTTGAGCGCGGCGTCGCCGACGAGGTGGGCGAGAGCGTCGACCAGCCGTCGACGGACGAAGGATAGAGATGTTGGCAACCCGGCCCCCGATCGCAGGCGCGTCCTGGACCGATACGGCGATCCGCGCCATGGAAGGCGCGGCGCGGGCAGACGGCTGGCGCTGTGTGCGCGACGAGCCGCTGGCGTGCCACACCTCGATGGGCGTCGGGGGCCCATGTCCGTTCATGCTATGGCCGCGACACCAGGAAGATGTCCGTGCCATGGTCGCGTGGATGGGCTCGCGCCGGCTCCAGTGGCACGTGCTCGGAGGCGGTAGCAACCTGCTGGTGGCCGGCGAGGGTGTCGCCGCGCCAGTCATCAACATGACGAGTGCGGCAGACCGATTGTGGCTTGACGGCAACGTCTTGCGGCTTCCGGCGAGCCTGCCGATGGCGCGAGCGGTACGCTACACCATTGCTCGAGGGCTGGATGGGCTGGTGTGGTCGGCGGGGTTACCCGGAACCGTCGGCGGCGCAGCCGCCGGCAACGCCGGTTGCTGGGGTGGCGACATGCAGTGCTGCACTGCCGACGTCGATGTCGTGAGCTCGTACGGCCAGACACATCGAATCGAAGCTGCCGACCTGGTGTGGGCATACAGAAGCCTGGCGCTGCCGAGCGTTTCCGCCCCCTGGACGATCATCGCGGTGGGCGTTCGCGTTGAACAGGGTGACGCCACCCGACTCACCGAGCGTTACGACGAGCTGCAGCAGCGTAAGCGCCAACGGCAGCCAGTTGGCGCGCGCAACTCAGGCTGCATCTTCCGCAATCCTCCCGACGGCGACAGCGCCGGCCAGCTGATCGATGACGCCGGTTGCAAGGGCCTCCGCGTCGGCAATGCCGTGGTCTCCGATCGTCACGCCAACTTCATCGTCAACCTCGGTGACGCCAGTGCGCACGACATCGAAGAGCTGATCGATTGCGTGATCTCGCGGGTTCATGACCACAGCGGCACGATTTTGGACTCGGAGATCCGGCGATGGTAGCGACGAGCGGAAAACGCGCCCCGCAGTTCCTGCGCTCGGTGCACAACCGCCCGGCACTACGCCGACGGAGCAATTTGGCGATCTTTGGGCAACTCATGCTGGTGGCCTCCGGGATCGCTTTCGGTGGCGGCCTTGCCTATAGCGGCTACGGCTACGCCGCCAGCAGCGACCGCTTTGTCTTGCGCGAACTGGCCGTGGACGCGGTGCCCGAGCGCATCCGCAATACGGTGCGTCAGCAGCTCGAGCCGGCGCTGGGCCGGAACCTACTGACGCTCGATCTCGATCCTCTTCGGGCGCGTGTGGAGAGCATCCCGCAGGTGCGTACGGCTCGCGTTCGGCGGTTGCTACCGGAAACGCTGGAGGTGGAGGTGTCGTTGCGCGGTCCCTGGGGCCGACTACACGCCCCGGATGGCGCTTGGTTGGTATCAAAGGGCGGCGTATTGCTCGGCCCCGACCCGCAGTCCGACCCCAGCCTACCGCGCCTACGGATGACCACTGCAGTACGTCCGGCACTCGATGCAACGCGCAAGGTCCCTCGCCAAAGCCCCGGCGGAGCGTTCTTCGACGACGCTGTTGTGATCGTCGACTGGCTGCGCCAGACACGCCGCGACCTATTCGGCCAGGTCGCCTACGTGCGGCTCGAACCCACCGGCGTCGTGTTGGTGCTTGCCGGTCCGCTGCGCATGCTGCAGGTTGGCGACGCTTCGCGCTTGCAGACCAAGTTCGACAACCTGCACGCGCTGACAACGCGCCGATCGTTGCCCAACCGTGCGGTCGTCGACCTGCGACACCGCGACATGGTCGTGGTGCGCGCGGCTGAAGCGGACACCGGAGCTGAGGACTAGCGACGGTGGCCCGCCTCGAACGCTACATAGTCGGACTCGACATCGGCACCACCAAGGTGTGCGCGGTGATCGCGGAGGCGCATCCGGACGGCGAGCTCGAGGTGGTGGGAGTAGGCCTGGCGCCCTCACGCGGCCAGAAGAAGGGCGTCGTGGTCGATATCGAGAGCACGGTCGAGTCGATCAAGGCGGCCGTCGAGGAGGCCGAGCTGATGGCCGGCGTGAGCGTCGATCGAGCCTGGGTCAGCGCCACCGGCAGCCACATGCGCGGCTTCAACAGCCGCGGCGCTATCGGCCTCGACAGCCGCGCCCGAGAGGTGACCGAAGAGGATATCCGACGCGTTATTGACGCCGCCAGCGACCTCGATCTTCCGGGCGACCACGAGATCGTTCATCTGCTACCGCAGCAGTTCCTCGTCGATGGCCAAGACAACATCATCGATCCGCTCGGCATGTCGGCGAAACGCTTGGAGGTGAGTCTCCACTTGGTGGTGGCATCGGTGTCGGCAATACAGAACCTGGTGAACTGCGCTAATCGGGGCGGTATCGAGGTGCAGGCGGTGGTACTCGAGGCGCTGGCTGCCAACGAGGCCGTGCTGTCGCGCGACGAGCGCGAGCTCGGGGTCGCCCTCATCGACATCGGTGGTGGCACCACCGACCTGGTTTGCTTCCAGAGCGGTGCGGTGTGCCACACGTCGGTATTTCCAGTCGGCGGCGAGAACTTCACGAACGACGTCTCGGTGGTGCTCAAGACCCCACTTCCTGAGGCGGAGAAGATCAAGGTTCGCCATGGCGTCGTGCTTCCCGACCTGGTTCCCGATGATCAGTCGGTCGAGGTACCAGGAATCGGTGGGCGTGCCTCATCGCTGGTGCCTCGAAGGCAACTTTGTGAGATCCTTAGGCTGAGAGCTGTGGAGATTCTCGACATGGTGCGCGATGACATTCGTCGCTCCGGGTTCGCAGACGTACTCCACGCCGGCATCGTGCTTACAGGCGGTGGCGGTTTGCTCGAGGGACTCGCGGAAACGGCTGAGCAGCGGTTCGGGCTGCCGGTGCGTGTAGGGGTTCCTGATGAAGTGACCGGGCTGGTCGACTTGGTGTCGGGAGCCGGCTTCTCAACCGCTGTGGGACTGGCCTTGTATGGCCATCGCAACATTGGGGTAGCGTCGCGATTCGAGGTGCGGGACCCGACGTTCATCCGTCGGGTGCGAGGTCGTTTCGCGCGCTGGCTCACCGACTTGTTCTGAGTGATGCGCCGCTAGCGAACTGAATCCTGGAGTTTGGGGAGGGTATGGGAATGAACGACGATCGGCCGGAACAGCAGCCGGAGCTTGAGGACTCGGGCGTAGACGATGCCCTACCAGCAGGTTCCGACTCGCTTCCCTCAGACCATCCCATGGCTCTGCTGCCAGGAGATTCGATGCGTCACAACGCGCACATCAAGGTGGTCGGCGTAGGCGGCGGCGGCGGCAACGCCATTACCCGCATGATGATGGCTGGGCTCAAGGGCGTGGAGTTCATCGCTGCCAATACCGACGTGCAGGCGCTCGAGTCGAATACGGCGCCGTCGAAATTGCAGCTCGGCACCAACCTGACGCGCGGGCTGGGAGCCGGTGCCAACCCCGAGATCGGACGGCAGGCAGCGCTCGAGGACACTGATCGTATCGTTGCCGCCCTCGAGGGAGCGGACATGGTATTCATCACCGGGGGCCTGGGCGGTGGCACCGCCACCGGCGCCTCTCCGGTGATCGCACGGTTGGCCAACGAGCTCGGCGCCCTCACCGTTGCCGTGGTGACCAAGCCGTTCAGCTTCGAGGGTCGCCGCCGGATGATGCAAGCGGACCTCGGCCTCAAAGAATTGCAGGAAGCTGTCGACACACTGATCGCGGTCCCCAACGACCGCGTGCTAGCCACCGTATCGCCTGAAACCCCGCTGATCGATGCCTTCCGCCACGCAGATCAGGTACTCCATCAGGGAGTACAAGGCATCGCTGATCTCATCCTCGTCCCCGGCCTCATCAACCTCGACTTCGCCGATGTGCGCACGGTGATGTCCGGGATGGGCATGGCGATCATGGGCACGGCGATGCGCGACGGTGACAATCGCGCCGCCGAAGCAGCCCACGCGGCGATCCACTCGCCGTTGCTCGAGGACACCACCATCGACGGTGCCCGCGGCGTGTTGATCAATGTCTCGGGCGGTCCGAGCATGACGCTGCACGAGGTAAACGAGGCGTCGACGATCATTCACGCGGCGGCCGACGAAGATGCCAACATACTGTTCGGCGCGGTCATCGACGAGGCGCTCGAGGGGACCATCAAGGTCACGGTAATCGCCACCGGCTTCGAGCCATGCCCGAATATGCACAATGCCGTCCTGGCACACCGCGACGCCGTCGCTCCGGCCATGCGCCCTGCGGATGCCCCCTTCTTCACATCCGAGACAGCGGAGCCGGCATCGGGTACGCCGGCCGCAGCGTACAAGGCGTTTGACCTCGAAGAGGACGACCTCGAGGTACCTGCGTTCTTGCGGCACCAAGAGACCTCGAGTAGCTAGCAGACATCGCCCAATCGGACCCGCAGGCATGCGGCGCGCCAGCGGACGGCTACAATAGGGCCACTCCTTGTGCGCCATCGGTCGAGCGCTACCAGGGTGCTGAAGAAACGCTGCTAGAGGCGCGGGCCGATCCGCGACCACCCACGGACGATGTCCACAATGAACCTACACGAGAGCGCACGTGCGCGACTTTCGCGCGAAGTTGCGCCTCTTGCGCTGGGCAACGCCAAGCTTCGGATGGCGCTCGCCTATCCCAATTGCTATGCGGTCGGAATGGCGAACCTCGGGCTGCACAGCGTGTACCGCCAGGCTAATGCACATCCTGACGTCCGCTGTGAGCGTGTGTTCCTGCCCGACAAGGAGGAGCTGTCCGCCTACGATCGAACCGGCACGAAGCTGTTCAGTCTCGAGTCAAGCACGCCGGTGGGCGACTTCGATGTGCTGGCGTTTTCTACTTCATTCGAGAACGACTACCCGAATATCCTCCGGATACTCGAGCTGGCTGGCATCCCGTTGCGAGCCGAAGCACGAGACGAGCGTCACCCGCTGGTGGTCATGGGCGGGGCCGCCGTGTCGATCAACCCGGAACCGGTGGCGCCGTTCCTCGACGTGTGCTGCCTCGGCGAAGGGGAGGAACTGCTGGCGCCGCTGCTCGACGCGACGCTCGAGGCACGGTCGCGGCACGAGCTGCTCGAGGAACTCGCCACCCGGCCGGGCTTCTACGTGCCGTCGTTCTACGTGCCGCGCTACGAATCTGCCGACGTGGGCGAGCCACCGCGCTTTGCCAGCCTCGAGACCCGCGCCCCGGCGAACCCTACGATCACCAAGGTTCGGGCGCGCTTCGACGGCGTCGACCGCGTTGCGTCAACCGCGATCTTCGCTCCCGATAGCGAGCTGGGAGACCGGGTGCTCGTAGAGGTAGCGCGAGGCTGTACGAAGGGCTGCCGCTACTGCTGGGTCGGCTACAGCATTCTGCCGTTCAGGGTGCATGGCGTCGATGATGTTCTGCGGGCCGTGGAGCCGTGGCGGCCATATACCGACCGGGTAGGATTGGTGGCGACGGCGTTGCTCGACCATCCGGAGATCGAGGCAATCGCCGCGGGCTTGCGTGAGCGCGGATTCCGCGTCTTCAGTCCCAGCCTCATCATCTCGACCCTCAGTGAGCCGTTGCTGCGTGCCGTCATCGAGTCGGGGCAGCGGACGATCACGATCGCCCCCGAAGCCGGTAGCGACCGCATGCGCCGGTTGATCATGAAGAAGATCAGCAACGAAGAGATCCTCACCAAGACCCGCATGATCTTCCAGGCGGGCGCATTGAACTTGAAGAACTACATCATCATCGGGCTTCCCGGTGAGACTGAGGATGATCTCGAGGCCATCGTCGAGCTCGGCGAGCGAATGCGCGACATCATGATCCAGGAGGGTCGTGCCCGCGGCCGCATCGGCACGATCACGATGTCGATCAACTGCCTGATTCCCAAGCCCGGAACGCCGCTGCAGTGGGCCCCGCAGATCGACAGACGTACCTACCGAGCCAAGCTCAAGTGGCTGCGCCGACGCGCCGCCGGAGTCCCCAACCTGGTCATCGACGCCATGCCACCGCGCTCCGCCGAGATTCAGGCGGTCATGTCACGCGGTGATCGCCGCGTCGCCGAGTTGCTCGAGGAGTGGCTTCACTGTGGTGAGTGGGCCCAGGCTTTCCGCACCTGGTCCGCAACGCACGGCGTCCCGATGGAGGAGTTTCTGCGCCAACGCGACCCCCTCGAACCGATGCCATGGGGTCATCTGCGCGTTGGGCCCGGGCTTCCGGCCCTGACCAACCAGTGGCGCAAGGCAGCGGACATCGCCGCCGAAGTACCGACGTCGCTGGCGGCGACGAGCTGAGGGTGGCCGCGGTTGGCGTCTTGCGCCTACCGGCGTTAGCCACTGCCCACGGCTTCGAGACGCGCCGGGGAACATTGGATGGCGATCTTCCCTCGCCTGCGGTTCGCCTGCGCCAAGTGCACGGCATGGAGGTGTTGGTAATCGACTCTGCCACCGAGCTACAGGAGTTCCAAAGCGCGACGGTCGAAGATCGTCCGTGCGGCGACGCGCTGATCACACGTCGCCGTGATGTCACGCTCGCGATCGCCACCGCCGACTGCCTGCCGGCGCTGGTGTTCGACGCGACAACCCGGTCCATCGGCGCCGCCCACGCCGGCTGGCGCGGCGTAGCGCTCGGGGTGTTACCGGCAATGATGGGCGCGATGGTGCGCGAGTTCGGCACCGAACCGCGAGACTGTGTCGTCGCGCTGGGTCCGTGTATCGGCGCTGACGCGTATCGCGTGGGCAACGGTGTCGTGACGTCGTTTCGGGCCGCCGGATTACCGATGAGCGTATTTCGCCAGCCTCGCGACGAAGGCACCCAGGAGGGCGCGCCGCAGCGGACGTGGCTGTGCGATCTGGTAGGTGCTGCGAGGTTCCAGTTGCAAGCGTGCGGCGTCGAGCCGTCGCGTGTACACGCCTGCGGACGTTGCACGCTCTCCGAGCCCGGCAACTTCCACTCCTATCGTCGCGACGGCGACGACGCCGGACGGATGCTGTCGGGAATCGCGCTGACGCGCTGAGCGCCGTACCTAACAGGCCGAGCGTGCGTCGAGCACTTCGTTGGCGAGCGAATCAGCCTCGACGTTGCTCTCGCGCCGCACGTGCTCGAGGCGGAACTTGCGGAGCGAGGCCGAAAGCTCAGATGCCTGTCGCCACAGCGGCCGGAGGGTGGGGCTCTTGACCTTGTAGCGACCCTGCATCTGGCGCACCAAGAGCTGCGAGTCCGAGCGCACCATGAACGCCTCGACGCGGTTGTCTCGCGCCCAGCGCAGCGCCGCGATCAAGCCCTGGTACTCAGCGTAGTTGTTAGTCTGCCGGCCGAGGTACTCCCCAAGCCTCGCTACTTCAACGCCGGCAGCATCGCACACACGCACCCCATAGGCGGCGTGGCCTGGATTGCCGCGCGAGGCACCATCAATATGAGCAACAAACATCGGATCGCCAGCTCTCAGTCGTCGATTGCTACCTTGATCGACGAGGGCAGCGCCAGGGCTTCGCGTGCAAAGAGGATCCGTTGGCAGCTGTCGCACTGGACCGGAGCTTCCATATTCAACACCTCGAGCCACAGCTGCGGACGAAGGCGCACGTTACACGCCTGGCAGGTCCCATCGGTCGCCTCCCCGATCGCCACGCCGCCACGACGTGCCTTGACGCGCTCGTAGCGCGCCTGCAAATCCGCGTCGACGGTGATCCGGAGCTCATCGGCCTCGGCGGTGAGCCTGGTGCGATCGATCTCCAAATCAGCCTGGCGCTGGTCGATACTCTCAATCTCCAATCGAGTCACGCGCTCGGTCTCCTGGAGGTCTGCCCCTCGACGCTCGATCTCCGACTCGAGCTGGTCGGCGCGCTCCATTTCCTCGAGGATCTTCGTCTCGATCCTGCTGGCCGCCTTCTGCGCCTGATTGATCTCCGCTTGTACGGCCCACAGCTGAGTATTTGTCCGCACGAGCATCTCCCGCTCGCGACACTTGTCGATCTTGCCCTCGAAGTCCTGCAACTCACCTTCTCGCAGACGGTGCGTCCTGAGGCTCTCCTCTCGCTCCGCCTCCGCCGCCGCGATGCTCGCCTTGGCTTCGGTGATGCGCAGCTCGCATTCGCTCCGCTGACCGGGCAGGCTCGCCAGCTCCTTTTCGATCTGACCGACCCGCAGCTCCGCGTCCTGCAAGCGTGTCAACCGCGTCAGCTGGTCTCGAACACTCAATCGTCAGTCCGACAGAGAAGTCCAGAATCGAGACGCCGCGGCGAGCCTGGCTGCGGCGCGCGCGTATCTTAGCATCGGCAGCGTGACGCTAGTCTCCCGCCGGCGTCGTCTCGCGGTCGAACACCACCCGGCCGTCAAAGACCGTCATGTCCACAGCGACCTCGTGGATCTCGAGCGGCGGTATCTCGAACAGGTTCTTCTCCAGCACCACCAGGTCGGCCAGCTTACCGACCTCGATCGAGCCACGCTCGTCCTCCTCGAACAAGAGATAGGCGCCCGAGATCGTATAGGCGGCGATGGCGTCTCCGAGCGTGATGCGCTCCTCGGGCAGCCACGACTCATCGGGCTCGCCATACGGATCGAGTCCACCCAGATAGCGGCGGGTAGCCGCGGTTTCCAGACCTTCCACCGGAACCAGGCTAGTGACCGGCCAATCCGTGCCCCACACGAGGTTTGCACCGACGCCGATGATGGAGTTGTGCTGAAGAAGCCGCTCGCTGCGCTCGGGGCCCAGCACCCGTGCGGCGAACACCGTCTCCCAGTCGTCGCCCCTGCCCCAAAGCGGAGTCATGTTGGCGGTTACGCCCAGGGTACGCAGGCGCGGCATGTCCTCCGGGTCGAGCAGTTGCAAATGCGCCAGATGGTGGCGGCCGCTGCCGGTACCGTTGATCCGCTGAGCCTGTTCGATCGCGTTCAACGACTCGCGCGCGGAGCGATCAGCGATGGCGTGGATATGGACCTGGAAACCCTCGGCATCGAGCCGGGTAACGACCCTGCGCAGACGCTCCGGCTGCACGAACATGGGGCCACGATACTCATCGTCTCGATCGACAAAGGGTTCCAGCACCGCGGCCGTGTGGTGCTCGATGATGCCGTCCAGCCCGATCTTCACGCAGGTGGCGCGTAGCTGGCCGTCGCCGAGCGCTGTGCGGCGAGCGATGAAATGACGGATCTGCTCCTCGTCGTCGCGCTGCGGGCTGTAGCGCTGACAGGCTACGGCGCGGACCGTCAGCTCGCCGGCAGCCTCGAGTTCGGCAAACTCAGCCTCGCTCGCCGCCGATGAGGACGCGTCGACGATCGCGGTGATCCCCAGCCTGGCCATCTCCCGCAATGCCGCTCGGCGCGCCTCGATACGGAACGCGTGCGTGCTTGGCGGGATGTGCTGCCGCACCAGGCTCTGCGCCGCTTCCTGAAGAATCCCGCTGGGCTCACCGTCGTTATCGTGATCAATGCGACCATTGGGTGGATCTGGGGTGTCGGCGGTGATCCCGGCGATCTCCAGCGCCCTCGAGTTCGCCCACCCCTGGTGGCCCGAGGCATTGGTCATCAACGCCGGACGATCACGCACGACCTCGTCGAGCATCTGGCGCGTCGGCACCCCCGAGGGCTTGAACGCCGCCTCGAGCCAACCGCCGCCGAGGATCCACGGTCGGTGCGGATTCGCATCCGCGTATTCCTGGATGGTCCGCAGCACCTCGGCACTATAGACAATATTGTCGAGGCGCGCGAGGTCGAGGCTCTGACCGCTCGGGTGCACATGCGAGTCCTGGAAGCCGGGCATGAGCATGCGTCCATCCAGGTCGACGACTCGGGTATCGGCACCTAGGAACGCCTCGGCTCCGGCATCGGGACCGACATAGACGATACGGTTGCCGGCCACGGCGACGGCGCGCGCCCAGGTGCGCGCGGCGTCAACCGTGTATACGTCGCCGTTGCGAAAGACGAGGTCGGCCGGCCTCGTTGCTTGGAGACGCACTCGGTCCTCGCCACCGTCGGCAGCGACCAGACCAGCCATAACGGTCACGACAGCCACGACGACTACCAACGAGCGACGCACCATCGAGCTTCTCCCTCCCCTGTACCCTATCTTGTCCCTGTGGTCAGTCTGCCGGCAGAGCTCGGTGTGCCGAGATCTTACTCGGGTCGGATCTCGTCCAGGTCGGCGGTCATCAGCACGCCGGCGAGCTGCGTCATGGTGTGCGCCTGATCCTCAAACAGGTCTTTGTTCCAGCGCTCGATGCCAGAGGCTGTCGTCCAGTAGAGACCCAGGAACCCGCCGAGGCCGTAGCCGGGCAGATCGAGGCTGTGCCAAGAGTCGGGCAGAGCCCTGGAGCCGACGCCCCACCACACCTGCTGGATGCCGCCGTTGATGCCAGGGCGCTCAGGCACCGCCACCTGCACGCGTTCCCAGCCGTGCTCTTTGGCAGCGGCTACCGCCGCGTCGATGAGCACCTGGTTGTTGCGCGACCACAGATACGACTGCTCCGCCAACCCCACCGGCTCCACGACGCCGTCGACCTCGCGATAGTCGTTCTCGCCCATGTGCTCGGCCTGGATCATCGCTACCAGAGGCTCCCTCGCCTGCGGATTTCGCGTCAGCCAGCTCACCTCGTATGAAGCTCGCTCCGCCCCTGGATAGTAATGTCGGCTGTCGAGGAAGACGGTGAGGGTTCGCGGCCGGTGCTCCTGCGGGATGTGGGAGAAGTACTTGACGATTGCCAGTAACCCGAGCGCACCGTTGTCCTGAGTGACCGACGGGCCGTCGGTGTGGTTGATCAGCAGAATCTGCTCGTCGACGGGCGTGCCGTAGTCGCGGCCGGGCAGATAGGAGATCGTCTGGTATGCTTCCGTCTCCTCGATCGTAGCCTCCAATCGCAGCGTCGCAGTCTTGCCCGCCTTGGCGTCTTCGAGCACCTTGGCGCCGTCCTCACGGCTCAGGATCACACCTGGGGACTCGTGCAGCGGCGGCACGCCAAACGTGTACAGCCCCTCGGTGCGCTCGTAGGCCATGTCGTAGACGATCACGTGGCCAGCGGCGTTTCCCTCCACGGCGATCTGCCACAGGCCCTGCCGCAGCTGCCACCAGATGTCGAACGTGATACTGAATTCCGGCGGCACGAACTCGAACAGCTCCCAGTAGGTGTCGTCGTTGGCACGCCACTCGTAGTCGTTGAACGTGAAGTCCCTGATGTAGTCATCGTCGTATGGTGGCTCCGGATGCGGCCGCGTCGGCATCACCACGATCTTTCCCTCTATCGAATCGGGCGGGTTGTCGTGGTCGTAGTAGATCATCTCGGCAGTAATGCCCTCGGGCCCCGTGTTGCCGGAGTTCGCAGCGTAGTGAGCCACGCGCACGGGGTCGCCGTCGGAGACCAGCGACCAGTTCGTATTGCCAGCCGAGGTGTGCCAGCGATCGTACATCCAACTATTTCGATGCATGTCGACGACGCCGTAGTCGAGCAGCTTCTCCTCGAGGAACCCCACGTAGTTGTTCCACTCCGGGCTACCGTTCATCGCTGGCAGGTTGGCGGACTTCACCAGGGCCCACTCGTAGCCCTCGTCGGCAGTCACCGCCCAGGCCGGATCAACGTTGGTGAACTTGTCGGCGTAAGGGTTGTCGGCGGCGGCGGCGCAGCCCACCGCAAGCGCCGACAGAGCGATGACGATCATCTGCGCTCGTGCGCGTGTGCTCGCGAGTTCCATTCGAGTCGGTGAGCTCGAGGTCCGCAGCTGCGAGTAAGGCTCGAACATCCTCTGCCTCCTATTCGGGTCGAATCTCGTCGAGGTCAGCGGTCATCAATACACCGGTCAGCTGCGTCATCGTGTGCGCCTGGTCCTCGAACAGATCCTTGTTCCAGCGCTCGATGCCGCTGGCCGTCGTCCAGTAGAGGCCGAGGAAGCCGCCGAGGCCGAAGCCGGGCAAGTCAAGACAGTCCGGGCAACGGCGGTGCATCCGCCCAGCAACCCCCCACCACCTCTGCTGCAGACCGCCGTTAATTCCGGGGCGCTCCGGCACCGCCACCTGCACGCGTTCCCAACCGTGCTCCTTGGCGGCGGTGATCGCCGCGTCGATCAGCACCGGGTTGTTGCGCGTCCACAGGTACGACTGCTCGGCCAGCCCCACCGCCTCTACCCGGCCGTCCACCTCTCGGTAGTCCATCTCGCCCATATGCTCGATGTGCATGAGCGCCACCAGCGGCTCCTCGGCCTCCGGATGACGAGCGAGCCAGCTCACCTCGGCCGATGCACGCTCCGCTCCCGGGTAGTAGTGACGGCTGTCCAGGAAGATCGTCAGCGTCCGCGGGCGGTGCTCCTGGGGAATGTGGGAGAAGTACTTGACGATCGCCAGCAGCCCGAGCGCGCCGTTGTCCTGGGTGATCGACGGGCCGTCTGTGTGGTTGATGAGCAGGATCTGCTCGTCGTCGGGCGTGCCGTAGTCGCGGCCCGGCAGATAGGCAATCGTTTGGTAGGCTTCCGACTCTTCGACCGTGGCCTCTAACCGGAGCGTCGCGGTCTTCCCCGCTTTGGCGTCCTCGAGAACCTTGGCGCCGTCCTCGCGACTCAGGATCACCCCCGGAGACTCGTGCAGCGGCGGCACCCCGAATGTGTACAGCCCCTCGGTGCGCTCGAACGCCATGTCGTAGACAATCACGTGGCCCGCGGCGCCTCCGTCCACGGCGATCCGCCAAAGGCCCTGGCCCAGCTGCCACCAGATGTCGAAGGTGATGGAAAACTCCGGCGGCACGAACTCGAACAGCTCCAGGTAGGTGTCGTCGTTGGCGCGCCACTCGTAGTCGTTGAACGTGAAGCTCCTGATATACCTCTCGTCGTAGGGCGGTTCCGGGTGTGGCCGGGTAGGGATCACCACGATCTTGCCGGCGATCGAATCCGGCGGGCTGTCGTGGTCGTAATAGACCATCTCGGCAGTGATGCCCTGCGGCCCGGTGTTGCCCGAGTTGGCCGCGTAATGCGCCACGCGCACCTGGGTGCCGTCCGATACCAACGACCAGTTCGTGTCGTCGAACGAGGTGTCCCAGCGATCGAACATCCAGCTGTTGTGGTACACGTCGACGGCGCCATACTCGACCAGCTTCTCTTCGAGAAACCCGACGTAGTTGTTCCACTCCGGGCTACCGTTCAACGCCGGCAGGTTATCGCTCCTCACCACCGCCCACTCATTGCCCTCGTCAGCGGTGACCGCCCAGGCCGGATCGATGTTGGTGAACTTGTCGGCGTGCGGGTTGGCGGTGCCGCCGCAGGCGGCAACCGCCAGCAGCAAGAAGATCACAGTCGCGACACTACGCTTCATGGCAGTTGTCTCTCCTTCCGCGGGCGGGCCCAGCAGGCGGCGCACACGGTCCTCTCTCAGGGTCGTTCGGCCGAGGCGGCAGGCATCGTAACACCGAGGTTGATCTGCAGCCCCGGAAGCGCATCGCGGAGGCGCTCGGCGCCCTCCGCCGTCACTGCCGTCTGCCAGAGATAGAGGGCACGAAGTCGGGGTAGCGAGGTGAGGTGCTGCAGGCCGTCGTCGGTCACCGAGGTGGCGTAGAGGTTGAGGTACTCCAGATAGGGCAGCTCGGCAAGATGGCTCAGGCCGGCATCGGTCACCGCCGTTCCTTCCAGGTGCAGTCGGGTCAGGTTGCTCAACCCCGCCAGGACCCTCAAGCCGGCGTCGTCGACTGGCGAATTACCCAGGTCGAGCCAGGCGACTTGCTCCGCCACTGGCTGCAGGGCCGCGGCCAGCTTCTCGCCGGTACACGCCTCGACGACGCAGCGTACCTCGAGAAAGGGCTCTTGCTCACCGAGCTCGTTCACCGCGGCACCGAGTGCTCGTAGCGCGACCGCCGCAGCGGCCGGCGGCGCGACATCGAGCGCGAAGATCCCGGTGCGGATCTCGTCGAGGCCGTAGCCGTCGAATATCGCCTGGACGATCGGCGTAGTTTCCGCCTCGCTGAGCTTGGCGTCGAACGAGGCTCCGCCATCGATCCACCAGCGGATCAGCTCGGCCTGCGCGACGCTCGGCTGCGGACGGCCCTCGGGCGGCATGTGGTCGTCGTGCTCGATCGGCAACCACATGCGGCGGATGAGCTCGCTCGCTTCTGCCTTCCCCTCTACCAATACCTCGCCGTTCTGCCCACCCTCGAGGATGCCCTCAGGAGCGTCGAGCCGCAGGCCACCTCGCAGCTCGATGCCGTTGTGACAGGTCGCACAGCGTTCGGCAAGGACCGGTTCGATCACGAGTAAACGGTGGCTTCCTCGAGACTCTCGATCGATAGCTGCCCGATAGCCGCCTTGGGCGACAGCCCAGCGATCGTCCGCAAACCGTCGGGCATGTAGCGCGTCAGGTAGCCTTCGCCACGGGTCAGCTCGCCGCCCAGATGGCCGCCGACGACGACTCCGCAACAGGCCAGCGACAGGAGGAACAGGTAGCCGGGTGGCTCCGTCGCGTGCCGCAGGGCGCGTTTCTTGAGCACGTATGCGGTCACCGCGACGACAGCGATGCCGATTCCCAGACGCCGGTGCCAGAGCAATGTGCTGGCGACGTAGCCGCCGCTCTGCGCCAGATACAGACCTGCAACCGCCGCCAGGATGGCGCTCCAGGCACCGACCAGGAGAACGGCTGCCACCGCATGACCACCGGCTCCGAACCGCGAACTGCGCAGGACGCCCTCGAGCAACGCCGCGATCAGCAGGAAGCCGATCGGCAGGTGCACGAGCGCCGGGTGGAATCGTCCGAGGAACAGCTCGACGTCCCCTTCCCGGCCCGGGGCCACGGTGACCGAAAGCACGAGCAGCAACAGCAATCCGGAAATCAGCGCCAGCTGTGATGCCCCCCGCCGATCGGCGGTCATCCCGGCGCGCTCACGCCGTTCGCGCCGTTCACGCCAGAATCTCCCGCACCACCTTGCCGTGCACGTCGGTCAGGCGGAAGTCGCGTCCCTGGAATGGGTAGATGAGCTGTTCGTGGTCGAAGCCCAACAGGTGAAGGATCGTCGCCTGAAGGTCGTGGATGTGGACCCGCCCGCTAACGCCGCTATAGCCGATCTCGTCGGTCTCCCCGTGCGTCGTGCCCGCCTTCACCCCGCCGCCGGCCAGCCACATGGTGAAGACATCGCTGTGGTGATCGCGACCGATGTAGGGGTTGTCGGATCCGCTGCGATTCTCCAGCATCGGCGTGCGGCCGAACTCACCGCCCCAGACCACCAGCGTCTCGTCGAGCAGTCCCCGCTGCTTCAAGTCCTCGAGGAGTGCGGTCATCGGACGGTCGGTGGCCTTACAGCGACGGAGGAACCCTCCATTCAGCGCTTCGCTCTCGGCGGCGCCGTGCGCGTCCCACCCCCAGTCGAACAGCTGGACAAAACGCACGCCGCGCTCCACCAACCGGCGCGCTAACAGGCAGTTGTTGGCGAACGAGGTGACGCCGGGCTCGGCACCGTACATCTCCTTGATCGACTCCGGCTCCTTGCTGATATCCATCGCCTCCGGAACGGAGACTTGCATGCGGAAGGCGAGCTCGTACTGGGCGATGCGCGTCAGGATCTCCGGATCACCGATCTCGGCGTACTGTCGCTCGTTGATGCGATTGATGGCGTCGATGGAACTACGCCGAACGTCGCGCGGCAGGCCAGCGGGATCCGCCACGAACAGCACCGGATCGCCGTGAGACCGGCACTGCACACCTTGATATACGGACGGCAAGAACCCGCTGCCATAGACGCTGGCACCCGCGTCGGGCGAAACCCCACCCGACAGCAGCACCACGAAACCGGGCAGGTCGGAGTTCTCGGTGCCCAGACCGTAGGTGACCCACGACCCCATGCTCGGTCGTCCGAGCCGCGCGCTGCCGGTATGGACCAGCAGCTGCGCCGGCGCGTGGTTGAACTCGTCGGTGTGCATCGCCTTGAGAAAGGCCACGTCGTCGACCACCGAGGCGAAATGCGGCAGATGATTCGACACCCAGGCGCCGGAATCTCCGTGTTGCTGGAACGTGGCTTGAGGCCCGAGCATCTTCGGTATGCCGCGAATGAACGCGAACCGCTTGCCCTCGATCAGCGACGGCGGACACGGCTGACCGTCGAGCCGCGCCAGCTCGGGCTTGTAGTCGAACAGCTCGTGCTGGGAAGGTGCCCCCGCCATGTGCAGGAAGATGACCCGTTTGGCTTTCGGGGCGAAGTGTGGGGCGCGCTGCGCCAGCGGCTCGGCCAGGTCACGGAGCATCGGGCTGCGGGGGGCGTCGACCGCGGTCGCACGGCACCCGAACATCGAGGCCAGCACCACCCCGCCGAGCCCGTTCGACGTGCTTCTGAGGAAATGGCGGCGCGTCGTGTGCTCCAGGGCTCGACGACGAGCCGCCTCATGCACCTTCATGGCAACTGCCTCATTCCTTCGCCAGGAAAGCGTCGAGGTTCAAGATCGCGTTGGCCGCGACGGTGAGCGCGGCGTGCTCCGGCCCGGCGTCGGATCCGCTCATTGCGACGCGGTCGGCCACTGCGCCACCGTAGTGGCGCGCCGCTTCGTCGTACAGGCTCCGCAATGCGGACAGGGCACTGTGATCGGACTCCCTGCCGAGCGCCAGCCGAAAGCCGGTCGCGAGCCAGGCGTCAGGCCCACCCGCATCGGCCCCGGCTTCGTGCTGCTCGAGCATTCGGTGCGCGAGCGCCTGGGCCGCCTCGACGAACGCCGGGTCGTTGAGCGTTACCAGGGCCTGAAGCGGGGTGTTGGTGCGCACCCGCCGCGACACGCAGAACTCGCGACTAGGGCTGTCGAAAGTAGTCATTGAGGGGTACGGGACCGACCGTCGCCAGTACGTATACAGCGCCCGCCGGTAGCGGTCGGGGCCCTCGGCGGTCTCCCACCTGGTGTCGTCGTACGGGGTTTGCCAAAGGCCCTCCGGCTGCGGTGGCATCACGCTGGGACCGTACATGGTGCCATCGAGTAGCCCGCTCACGGCGAGGACCTGGTCGCGAATCTGCTCGGCGGTGAGCCGAAACCTCGGGCCGCGCCCAAGCAAGCGGTTGCGCGGGTCGCGTAGCAATCCGTCCGCGCTGAAGACCGACGACTGCTGGTAGGTCGCCGAAGTCACAATCTGACGAAGCAACGATTTCACGCTCCACTCGTGCTCGTGGACGAATTGCAGCGCCAGCCAATCCAGCAGCTGCGGATGTGACGGCGGCAATCCCTGCGTGCCGAAGTCCTCGGACGTCTCGACGATACCGATGCCGAACAGCTGTTCCCAGAACCGGTTGACGATCACCCTGGCAGTAAGCGGATTCGCCGGGTCGACGAGCCAGCGTGCCAGGCCGAGGCGATTGCGAGGGGCATCGTCGGGCATGGAAGGCATCGACGCCGGAACCCCCGCCGACACCTCGCCCGTGCGCAGCAGAAAGTTTCCGCGCTCGAACACGTGGGTGGTACGGCGGCGATCGCCCGGCACTTCTTGCATGATCGGCGTCAGCAGAGGTTCGAGTGCCCAGAGCTCCTCGTGGAGCGCGCTCCGGCGCTCCCGCAGCGCATTCAGCTCCGCATCCGGCGAGGCCTCGGCGAAGGCGAAGCGGATGAACGCCCGCTGGGCATCGTCGCGATCGGGCTCGGGAGTCCGAACGATGCGAAGAACCTCCAGCTTCCAGGTTTCTCCGATCGTGCCCGCAACCTCCGGATCGTCCAGCTGCGATTCCCAGTCGCGGCGCGCCACCTGCATGGCAGCGGTCGAGGCGATCGCCTCCATGGTCTCCTGCAGCTCACGTACCTGCCCTAGCAGCGCCTCGCCCTCGGTCTCCGTTTGCGGGCTGAACGTCGCCAGCGTCGGAGGTTCCTCCAGCCGTACTCCCGCTTGGTCCCAGCGCCCTTGGTCCCAGTCCGTGGTGTTGTTGAAGAACGCTAGGATGGAGTAGTACTCCTCGTGGCGAAACGGGTCGTAGGGATGCCCGTGACACTGTGTGCAACCGATGGTGGTGCCCTGCCACACTTCCCACGTGGTGTTCACCCGGTCGATGACGGCGGCGAGGCGGTGCTCCTCGTCGTCGGTGCCGCCCTCCAGATTGGTCATCGTGTTGCGATGAAACGCGGTGGCCACGCGCTGGCTCTCGCTCGAGTCCGGGAGCAAATCGCCCGCAAGTTGCTCCACGGTGAACTGATCGAACGGCAGGTCGCGGTTGAACGCCGCGATGACCCAGTCCCGGTAGCGCCAGATCGTGCGCCCACCGTCCTTCTCGTACCCGGTCGAGTCCGCGTAGCGCGCCAGGTCGAGCCACATCGCCGCCCAGCGCTCGCCGAAGCGCGGCGACTCGAGAAGGCGGTCGACGAATCGCTCATACGTCTCAGGCGAGCCATCGCGGCATACGCTCGCCAGCTCATCCGGCGCTGCCGGCAAGCCCACGAGATCCAGGCTGACGCGACGCAGTAGCGTACGGCAGTCGGCAGGTGGCGACGGCGTCATCCCCTCCTCGTCCAGGCGCGCCGCCACGAAGCGATCGATCCCGTTGTGCGGCCAGGCATCATCCGACACCTCCGGAAGACCGGAATCGACCGGCGCCACGTACGCCCAGTGCGCCTCCCAACGCGCCCCCTGCTCGATCCAGCGCCGCAGCCGCGCCACCTCGTCGTCGCTGAGCGCAGCGCCCTCCTTGGGCATGCGTTGGTGAGGATCACGGTGCGTAACACGCCGCAGCAGCTCGCTGGCGCCCGGATCTCCCGGCACCACGGCAGACCTGCCGGACTCGGCGGGCCGCACCGCGTCGGCTCGGAAAAGCAGGCTCAGACCGGCTTGCTGTCGAACTCCACCGTGACAGGCTACGCAGCGCTCGTTGAAGATCGGACGGACGTCGCGATTGAAGTCCACCTCGTCGCCGCTTGCCGAGCCCCACCCGAGCCAGACGACGCCCCCGACCATGGCGAGTGTGACTATCGGCAGCAGATTCCTGGGCATCTGTCAGTGCTCGGCAATCATTGCCCGGGCCTGCTCGACGTATCGCTTGGCATCTTCCGCGAGCAGCAAGCGCTCCTGAACCAGCCTCAGCGCCGCCCCAGACACCTGGTCGACGTAATCGTCGGCGCTCGAATAGCGTTCCTCGAGCGACAGACGCGGATCGCCGCCGGCGAGGCGCTCGGCTCTGGTGTGCGGCAGCGGGATGGTGGATCCGATGACGCTGCACAGAGCGCCCTCGGCGTAGCCGGCACTGCGCAGGTTCCAGCCCAGGTAGGTCGCCATGGGCACCTCGATCGCCGGCATGCGGATACCGGCAACATCGTGGCCGTCGCTGTCGACCGCCGGCACGAACGCCGGGTACGGGGCACCCTCGGTCGGAGGTTGCTTGGCGTAGTCGACAACGTGCACTTGATTGACTTGGCCGTCGTAGCCAACGCCCGGAATCTGCGGATAACCGACCGCGGCCTGGCTGGGCGGAACGAGCGTTGCATCGGATCGTGACGGGAAGCGGCTGTCCGGCGGCAGCGTGCCGTCGCTCACCCAGCGGTCGAGCGCCACCAGCAGGGCACGGGCCGGGCCGCCGCGGTGCAGCGGGTTGCTCGGCAGCTGACAATTCGCCACCGGTCCGGGCTGCACGCCGAACGAATTGGAGTGCGGTGTGCTGGAGATCAGGTAGGCACGCACGTTTTCCGGCAGCTCGAGCGGCTCGCCCGCGGTATCGGTGACGATCAGCGAGGAACGCCCCTGAAAGAACTCCGTCGATGAATCGACGTGCATCACCTTGGGGCAGTTGCCGGCCGCCTCGCAGCGCGCCAGGACGCCATCGCGCTTGCCGGTCACCGAATCGGTCAGCGTCGCGTAGGTGAACGGGAACTGATCGCCAGGCTGGAGATGGGACTCGTGCTGGCGGGAAAAGCGCCCCGGTTGCCCAAAGCGATGGTTGATGAAGGTCCGGCGCGCCCCTGCCACATCAGGAACCACGCCATCGAAGACGACCCGTCCAGCCTCATCCTCGTTGAACCCCTGATACAGCATGTCGCGCAGGAAGCGACCGCTTTGTGAGATTCCCAGGGCGTAGGCGCGCTCGATACCGGGAGCTCCGCCCGGCGCCAGCGGGTTGGCGTTGCCA
The DNA here is from genome assembly GCA_963666055.2 of Acidobacteriota bacterium. Lineage (GTDB taxonomy): Bacteria > Acidobacteriota > UBA890 > UBA890 > WLXD01 > DASCOT01. The sequence continues at coordinate 198,628 of CAXWPH010000006.1, forward strand.
GCGTCATCGGCGGCGGCATGACGTAGGAAGGCGACGACGTCCCGTACGGAGGCGAACGCCAGGCCGGAAACCACCGCATCGCACGCCGTATAGATGAGCTCGTAGATGGCGCCAGCGTCAAAGCCCTCCGGGCGCTCAACCAGTATCTGCTTGGCGCTGGTGAAGAAGGTCCCCCCACGCGTCACCGGCAGGTACCGGAACGCTAGGCCTGGCGGCGTCTGCCGGATGTCGTGGGTGTGCTGACGTACCGTAAGCCGAGCGTCGGCGGGATCGAGGCGGGCTGACGGGTAGTTCAACGTCGCGACGGCGGGATTCCGATCGTGATCGAATATGAACTCCTCCCGGCTCAGGCCCTCGATCCCCGGTACGGCCGGCGCTTCCAGGAACATGCGCCCATCGCCGGGCGGGGCATCCGTCTGCCACCCGGACCAAACAACCGTGTAGCCCTGGCGCATCATGAAGCCGTTGCCAGCGTCGTCCGCCGTCGACGGATCGTTGACGCGCGGCGCGTCGTTCATCAGGCCGAGCCCGATCTTCCGGCCGCGATTGAGCACGTCGTAGAAGAGGCGCCCGTTGCCCCGCCCTAGCTCGATCGGCTTGAAGATGACCACGGTGGTGGCGTACTGCACTCGCCCGTCGGCATCTCGCGGGACCAGCGCCAAGTCGACGATCCCCGCGTTGTGCGGATCCTCCGGATCTACCGCCATCGTGACGCGCAGCGTTATTTTTTCGTAGCGCCCGACCGCGCCGAAAGAGCGCCCGTCGAAGGTCGGCGACTCGATCTCGGCTACCTCGACTCGGATCACCTCGCCTAAGGCGACGCTTGCCAGCAACAGAAAACTGACCTGCAAGGATGCTATTCGTTTCCATCGCATCGTTGACCTCGCGGGCGCACTCCCCGGAGCGCGCCTCTACCGACCGGCTTGTGGGCACCATCGACGAAGATTCTCAACGCCGAGATGCGTACAAGCAACCGGTCGCCGGATACCAGCCGCCTAACGCAACGATCAGGCGGGCAGATCCGGCAGATCGGACAGCACCGTCATGAACAGGTCGCGCGAGCGCCTGAGGGCTCGGGCACCCTCTGGCTCGAGGTGGAAAAAGCGCTTGGCGCGCCCTCCCCGTGCCGGGGTGGGCTCACCCTTGCGGGTGCCCACGTAGCCCTTGGCATCGAGCCGCCGCAGCGCCGCATAGACGTTGCCGATCGATACCGGACGGCCGGTGCGCTCCTCGATATCGCGCCGGATCTGCATGCCGTACGCATCATCGCCAAGGCGCACGAGGGTCGCCATCACCAGCAACTCGAACTCGCCCAGGTACTCGCCCTTGCCCATTCGATTACTCCGCCCGGAGCGCGATCGCCGGCTCGACGCGCGTCGCCCGGTGCGCCGGTATCCAGGCCGAGAGCCCGGCCACCCCGAGCAGCACCCCGCCAACGGTGCCGTAAACAACGGGATCGAGGGCATTGATGGTCGGCTCGATGCTCGCCAGCACACGCGCGAGCGCCAGCGCCCCTGCGAGCCCGACGCCGACGCCGCACAGAATCAGCAGGCCCGAATTGCGCACCACCATGGCCCGAACATCGGCACCGCGCGCACCGAGTGCCATGCGGATTCCGAACTCGCGCGTGCGCTGCGCCACCATGTACGACAACACACCGTAGATCCCTGCTGCGGACATCACCAGTGCAAAGAGCGCGAACGCTCCGAACAAGGTCGAGATAGCGCTGAGCTCCGCCAAGTCATCCGCGAAGATGCGCGCCTGCGTGCGCACATCGGCTATCGGCTGCTCGGGATCGATGTCCCAGACGACGCGCCGGATAGGGGTCGCGACGCTCAGCGGGTCCCCCACCGTCTCAACCAGGAGGGCTCCCGCGTGGGCGGTGTGCTGCGCCAACGGCAGGTAGACGGACGGAACCACGGGATTGTTGGGGTCCGGGTACACCTCGTCGGAAACTACTCCGACGATCTCCAACCACTCGCCGGCCCCACTCAACCGAAGTCGACGTCCGACCGGATCCTCGTCGGCCCAGAAACGCTCCACCGCTTCAGCGTTGACCAACGCTACCGGGGCCCCGCCAACATCGTCTTCTGGCCCGAGTAGCCTCCCCTGAATCGGCCGCATCCTCATCAGGTCGAAGTAGCCCGGATCAACGGTGACCGGGAAGGCCCACGGCACCTGCTCGGCGCTGCGAACCTCGGCGCCCTCGATCTCGATCGACGCGGTCCCGACCGCATCGGCCAACGGGCGAGCGTCCACCCACGCGGCCCGAACCACACCGCGGATCGCCTGCGTCCGTTCCAACACCTGCTGCCGGAACGCCCGCACTTGTTGCAGATCCGGATAGCGGGCCTCGGGCAACTCGACGCGCAACGTGAGCACCGCCTCGGGATCGTAGGCGTACTCCAACGAGCGCACATCTAGCAATGCCCTGATAATGAGACCGGCAACGACCATCAGAGTGATCGCCAAAGACACCTGCGTGGCGACCAGCAGGCGCCGACCACGAAGCGTCGCCACGGAGCCCGAGGAGCGGCCGCTTTCCTTGAGGGTCGAGGCAAGATCGGCGCGTGCTGCGCGTAGCGCCGGTATGAGCCCGAACAGCACCGGGGCGCAGACCGACACACCGAGAGTAAACACCAACACCGGTCGGTCGATCTCCAACATCGAGAAGAACGAGCTGATGCCGGAGTTACCGCCAGCAATCCAGGTAAGCCCGACCAGCGCCGCGTGCGCCACCCCCAGTCCGAGCAGCCCCGAGGCCATTGAAAGCAGCACGCTCTCGGTGACCAGTTGCCGCAAGATTCGCGCTCGTCCGGCCCCGAGTGCCGCCCGCACCGCCAACTCCTGGGTCCGTCCGGTGGCCCGAGCAAGCGTCATGGTTGCGACGTTGGAACAGGCGATCAGCATGACCAACCCCACGGTGATCGACAGCAGGAGGAGAACGGCCCAGAATCCGTCGTCCGCCATCCCGTCGTAGAAACTCTGGACGTTGGGGATCCAGCCGCGGTTGGTCTCTGGATAGCGATCTGCCAGGCTCTCGCCGATCTCCAGGAACTCGGCATGTGCCTGTGCCATGGTCGCCCCCGCCACCAGCCGACCCGTGACCAGCAGGTCTCGCTGGTCACGGCGCCGAGCGGTCGGACTCAGCTCCATCGGCACCCAAACGTCGATGCGCGCCAGGTCACCCCACTCCAGCGCCTCGGCGACGATCCCGACGACAACCGTCGGGTGACCGTCGAGCTTGAGCTCCCTGCCGACAACATTCGAGTCGAGTCCGTAGCGTCGCTCCCAGAACCCGTGGCTGAGCATGACAACGTGATCCGCGCCGGGGTCGTCTTCGCCGTCAACAAAGTCGCGGCCGAGGGTCGGCGCAACCCCCCAACTAGCGAACGCATTCGCCGTCACAGCACCGATGAGAACGCGCACGGGCTCGTCGCCATCGACCAACGCTCCGGCTCGCTGCTCCAAAGCAGCCATGTCTTCGAGTTGTCCTGTCTGCTCCCGGTAGTCGATGAAATCCGGCAACGAAGGTGTTTGCCGCTCGATTCCCCGCTCGGGATTCTGCATGGATACGAGGGCGAGCTCGTCGGTGTTCTTGAACGGAAGGTCGGTGAAGAAGATGACGCTCACCATGCTGAAGATGGCGCTGTTCACACCGATGGCAAGCGTCAGGGTAAGCACCGTGATGCCACTGAACGCCGGGGCGCGGACAAGCGACCGCACGCCATATTTGAGATCTTGCAGCAGGTTGCTCATGGGGTGCTCCTTGGGCGCGCCGGGCGGTAGCAAACGCTGCGGCCGATCCAGGCCGGGGCGGAGGGACCGCAGCGCCTGGCCCCAGTACCAGCGCCGGGCCGCGCGCCGCCCGCCTGGCAGTCGATGCCGGCGGTACTCCTCGCTCAGATCACCGAGCAGGGCGTCACGCTCGGCGTCAGGCGAGAAAAGCCTCAGCAGAAGCGCCGCGAGTCGAGGCGGGCTGCCGCTTGGCGTTGACGGATTTGGTGATTTGTTCTGCATTGCACATAAAATACGCGAATAGCGAGTTTTTGTTTCACTTTTCTTGCTGGTCGCAACGCTTACCATCGACAATCGGCCCCGACGGCAACCATCCCTTCCACATGGGTGATCTGATCAACATCGCGGCCAACGACGGTGGCCTCGGCCTGCTCACGACGCAGACGACTCGCGTCACGTTGAGCTCCGGACCACTGAGTATCTTCGATCCGAACGGCAAGGCGTCGAGCGCCTTCATCGTCCACACCGACCCCGACAGCTACTGCCCAGACGGTGAGGAGGCCGGTTGCGCGGGAGGCGGACGGATCGCCTGCGGCGTCATCCACCGGCAATAGTCGCGGCAAGCTCAGAACGGTAAGAACACCGGCACGAGCAACACGAGCAGAACGAGTAGCAGGACCGTCAACGGCGTCCCGACGCGCAAGTAGTCTATGGCGCGATACCCGCCGGCTCCCATGACCAGCAGGTTGGCCTTGTGGCTGAACGGCGTCATGAATGCCGCCGAGGCCGCCAGGCTGACCCCCATCATCAACGGGTATGGGCTGAGCTGTAGTCGACTGGCCGTCTCGAAAACTACCGGAGCCAGTAGAACCACCGCCGGGGCCCCGTCGAGCCCCTGGCTGAGCAGGCTCGCCAGGAAGACGAGCACCGCAAGCACCGCATGAGGCCCCAGCGCGCCCACCGTCGAAGCCACCGAGTCTGCGAGGAAGCCTGCAGCACCCGATCGCTCCATCGCGAAGCCCACTGGTAACACTGCGGCGACGAGAAAGATCACCCGCCATTCGATCACCCGGTAGGCCTCCTTCATGGTCAGCGCACCGGCGAGCAATACCAGAGAAGCGGCGGTGAACGCGGCGACATGGATCGGCTGCCATCCGCTTGCCACCAGCAGAATCATCAGCAGGAGTCCCCCCAGAGCTAGCGGCGCCTTGTTGGTGCGCCGGACGGCGCGTTCGGTGGCCGACAGCACCACGAAATCAGGGTCTGAGGCGAGCCGGGTAACCTTTTCCGGCGGCCCGTGCAGCAGCAAAGCGTCGCCGAAGCGCAGCGGCACGCGGGCCAGATCAGCATGAATCGGCCGCCCCTCGCGCCACAACGCCAACGCCAACAGCCCGTGGCGATGCTGGAACTCGAGCTCCTCCAGGGTGCGGCCCTCGGCAGCCGACCGCGGCGCAACCGCCGCTTCTACCATCGCCGCCTCGTCGGTCTCCAGGAGCTCGCGCCCCACTTGTGGCCCGATCTCGACCTCGCCAGCATCGGCCAGCGCCGTCACGGCGCCCGGATCCGCGGCCAGCAACAGGCGATCGCCCGCCCGGATCGTGTCGCTCGGGGAGAGCATCAGACGGGTCTCCTGTTCGCGGATGATGCCCGCGACGGTCAGACCGACGATCTCGCTGAGGCGACTGGAGGAGATCGTCGCTCCCGCCAGGCCGGAGTCTGCCGGCACCTCGATCACGCACAGTCGCTCCTGCAGGTCGGCCACCGCCGAGACCCCGGTTTCCAGCACCGCCCACCCCGGCTCGGCGGCGAATCGCTCGAGGTCCTCACTTCTCCCGATTGCCAACACCTCGTCGCCCAGCCGCAGTGTCTGCTCGGCCAGATGGTCGGTGTAGAGCTGCCCCCGGTGGCGGATGGCCAGCACCACCACCCCGAATCGTCCGCGGAAGGCGAGCTCCCTCAGGGTGTTGCCGGCCACGCCGCCTCCCGCCTCGACGAGGACTCTGATGCCATTGACGCCCGGCGACACGCGCGGCAGGCGATCCATCTGCATCGGATGAACGTCCAGGTGCTCCATTTGCAGAAACTCGCGGACCTTCGAAACCTCGCCGTCGACGATGAGCACGTCACCGCCCCGAAGGCGCGTCCTGCCCTCCGGAACCAGTGTCTTGTCTCCCCGCTGGATCGACACCACCTTGAAGCCCAGCGTGTTGCCGAGGCGAGTCTCCGCCAGCGTCCGACCGTCCAGCGCAGTGCTGGTGGGGAGCCGCAACGAGAACAGACGCTCCTCGAGCTGGTAGATCTGGCTCAGGTCCTCGCCCTCGAGCGTCGCCGGCCCGCGACCAGTATCCGCCGGAAGCAACCGCTTGCCCACGGTCAGCATGAAAATCATGCCGAGCGCCATGATCGCCAGGCCGATCGGCGTGAAGTCGAACAGCTGGAACGGCTCCAGCCCGCGATCGGCCATCATCTGCGCGGCAACAATGTTGGGCGGTGTGCCTACGAGGGTCGTGGTGCCGCCGAGAATCGCCCCGAAGGCGAGCGGCATGAAGAGCCGCGAGGGAGCCAGGCCGGCGCGCGGCGCCACGGCGGCGACGGCGGGCATCAGCACCGCGGTCGCAGCGATGTTGTTCATGAAAGCAGACAGCACGCCGGCCACCAGCATCAAGGTCACCAGCAATCGTGTCTCGCTATCGCCCGCCAGCTGGTAAAGGCGATCCCCGATGAGGTCGGCAACCCCGGTCTCGAGCAGGGCGGCGCCGATGATGAACACCGACAGCATGGTGATCACGGCAGGCGACGAGAAGCCCAGAAACGCCTCACTGGGGGTCACGAAACCGGCGAATATCAACACCACCAGGCCGAGAAACGCGGTCAGATCGACCGGCAACTTCTCGGTAAGGAACAGATAGACCATCACCGCGAGCAGCAGGAACAGACCGCCGATCTGCAGGGTCACTGGCGCCTCTACTTTCCCTCGCGGGCTGTTTGCCTCACTCCAGGCCCTTTCATCACTGTGGGCCCGGACGCGGTCTCGCTAGTCCGCCTCGAACCCCACTTCCTTGTGGGTGCCGTCGCAGAAAGGCTTGTTCTTCGATTCACCGCATCGGCACAGGGCCGCCCGGGTTCCCCGCCAGCCCTGACGTCCTGACGCGGCGCGAATCGCGAAGCTACCAGTGACGATCAACGGTCCGTTTGGGATCCGCTTGACTGCCAGCGTGCCGCCGGTTGATTCGAGCGTAGCCTCCCCGGTCTGGCCGATCGCACCGCGATCGCGAAACTCGGCGGCCTCGTGCGAATTATCACAGAAAGGCTTGTTGTCGGACTCGCCGCAGCGACAGAGCGCGGCACGGAGGCGCACACCCGACATGTCGGCGGCGGCGCCGTCGATCTGCAGGTCGCCAGTGAAGTACAGCGGTCCGTTGTTTGCCACGCTGATCTCATTCCTCGCCGGTGCCGTCTCCCCTGCCCCGCCGTCCTTGCGCTCGTACACAAGCGCGCCCGTCGGACATCGCCGCACCACCTCGGCGACGGTATTGGCATCGCCGTGATCGGGCTCACACCACGGCTTGCGGCCGCTGACGAACAACTCGTCCTTAGCCCGTGTGCACTCGCCGACGTGGATACACAAGCGATCGTCCCACAGCACATCCATCTTTTCGCCGTCGAACCTGAAGATCCGCTTATCCGACATCCCGTCTCCCGGTATGGGTTTCGGCTGGATGCTACCGCCTCCCGCCGCGACGGGCGAGGCGATCGCGGCGTCGAGGCGCAAAGACAAATGTTCTCTAGCAGGCCGTGGTGGAAGTGTGGCGGGCCTGGTAGCGGCAAGTTGGGGCCGGATGCAAGCAGAAATGTCCCAGATAGCGGAACACCGTGAAGGCGATCTGGTCGCCGCGCGGCGACCAAGGTGGTCACGGCCCTGGTGCGGACGGGCCCTTCCTTCCCTGCGTAAGCCATCTCACGAGCATTGCAGCAGGTACTCCCAATTACTCACCGGCCGGCCGATACTCGTTGTGGAGGCATCGCTGCGCCGCCTCGTCGCCTGCAGCGCCACAGCTCGAGGATTCGATATCAGATGGATGCCATGAACATAGAGAAGGCCGTTCGCGAACGCTACGCCGTGGGCGCCCAAACGCCGGTAGCCGATCTGTGCTGCCCCACCGAGTACGATCCGGCGTATCTGGAGGTGATCCCCAGCGAGGTGCTCGAGCGTGATTACGGCTGTGGCGACCCTTCGCGCCACCTGCGCTCCGGTGAGACAGTCCTGGACCTCGGCAGTGGGACCGGCAAGATCTGCTTCATAGCCGCCCAGGTAGTTGGCCCTACCGGCCGGGTGATCGGCGTCGACATGACCACCGATATGCTGGAGGTGGCGCGTCGCAACGCGCCGGTGGTCGCCCAGCGCCTCGGCTACGCCAACGTCGAGTTCCGTCGCGGGCGCATCCAGGACCTGGCGCTCGATCTCGATCTGCTGGACCAGGAGCTCGCCCTTCGTCCGGCCGGCAGCCACGAGGAGATCCTCGCCTCCCAGGTTCGCGCCGCGGAGCTACGCCGGCTGCAGCCGCTGGTGGCGACCGCGTCGATCGACGTGGTGGTGTCCAATTGCGTACTGAACCTGGTGGACGCGGCGGCCCGCGAACAGCTCTTCTCCGAGATCCATCGTGTGCTACTTCGGGGCGGTCGTGCGGTGATCTCCGATATCGTGTCGGATGAGCCGGTGACGGCGGAGATGCAGGGAGATTCCGAGCTGTGGAGCGGATGCATCTCAGGCGCCTTTACCGAGCGTGGGTTCCTGGAGGCTTTCGAGCAAGCCGGTTTCTACGGCATCCGCGTGCTCGAGCGCCAGGCCGAGCCGTGGCGAACCGTCGAAGGCATCGAGTTCCGCTCGCTGACTGTCGAGGCCTTCCGCGGCAAGGAAGGCCCGTGTCTCGAGAGGTTGCAGGCGGTCGTGTACCGCGGTCCGTTCAAGGAGGTGCTCGACGACGATGGCCACCGCCTCGAGCGCGGCCAGCGTCACGCGGTGTGCGACAAGACGTTCCGGATCTACCAAGCCGAGCCCTATCGCGAGCATTTCGACTTCATCGAACCTCTGCAGACCGTCCTGCTCGGCGAGGCCGAAGCCTTCGACTGTCGCCGTTCGGCGCGGCGCAACCCGCGCGAAACCAAGGGTCAAGGCTACGACGCCACTACGGAAGCAACAGCCTGTTGCGGCCCGGAAAGCAGTTGTTGATAGTACGCTCGCAGCCGATGCCAGCGACCAGCAAGTTCCAGGATCCCGACGTCACCGCCAATGGACAGCGGCGCGCCTCTGTACGCCTGGGCAAGCTCGATAACCTGTGGTTCAACACCGGCACGCTCTGCAACATCGAGTGCCGCAACTGCTACATCGAGTCGAGCCCGCTCAATGACCGCCTCGCGTACCTGACCGCGGCGGAGGTGCGCTCCTATCTCGACGAGATCGAAACGCTGAGCCTCGGCACGTCGGAGATCGGCTTTACCGGGGGCGAGCCGTTCATGAATTCGGAGCTGCTGCAGATGCTCGACGATGCCCTGTCGCGCGGCTTCGAGGTGCAGGTGCTGACCAACGCCATGCGACCGCTGATACGGCCGACTGTATGCGAGCCGCTGTTGGCGCTGCACGAACGTTTCGGGGAGTCTCTACGACTGCGGGTCAGCCTCGACCACTACACCGAGCGCCTTCACGATACCGAGCGTGGCGCCGGCTCCTGGACCCCCACATTGGAGGGTCTGCGCTGGCTGGCCCGGTCGGGATTCGCGATCAGCGTCGCCGGACGGACCTGCTGGGAGGAATGCGAGCAGGACGCACGAGAAGGCTACCGTCAGTTGTTCCACGAGCTGGCCGTCAACATCGACGCCGATGATCCGGGCGCCCTGGTCCTGTTCCCCGAGATGGACGCAAACATCGACGTCCCCGAGATCACGGCCGATTGTTGGGGCATCCTCGGCATCGACGCCGGCGACATGATGTGTGCCAGCAGCCGCATGGTGGTCAAACGCAAGGATGCACCCTCGCCGGTCGTCGTCACCTGTACGTTGCTGCCCTATGACCCGCAGTTCGAGCTCGGCAGCCGCCTGGCCGATGCGCTCGGCGGCGTCAAGCTGAACCACCCTCACTGCGCCAAGTTCTGCGTGCTCGGCGGCGCCTCTTGCTCGGCGGGCGGCACGCTCGGCGCCGAGGCGAGCAGCTGAAGAGGCTCACCGGTTCACGGCTACATCGCTGCTCCAGGACCGAATTCCTGACCCCGGCTATCACGTGCGTAGCATACGACCGATCGTAGCGCTCGAGCTGAGGTTTGACCTCTCTGCGGAACGCCACAATACGCCGTCCTGCACAACGACAGGCGCCTCACTGAGCCCCCCAAAGGGGGTTCCGCCTGTCGTCGTTTGATGGTCTTTTCTACTGGTCGTTGCCTTCCTGCCTGGCGTGTTGTTCGGCAGCTAGTTTCTCGTAGTCGTCGTCTTCTAGGTAGGTGACATCCACCCAGGCAAACCCCATCTCGTCAACCGTTCGCTCGCCATAGCCCACCCATTGCGCCGGATCGGGGTTGTTCGGGTTGGCCGCAGTGTTGTCGTGCCAGGTCGTTATCTTGATGATCGTGCCTCTTGGCAGCACCGGTGCGACCTCATCCGCGTAAACGTAGTTGACATGCCAGTTCCACTGGAAGTTGTCGACCGTGCTCAACTGCTCAATGCGACCGTCCGGGTAGATTGCCTCCATCGACATCGCCTTGCCCCGCATGTGCATGTGGGGCTGGAAGTTCTCGAGTCGAGCCGGCGCTCTCAGCACCGTGAAACCGACGGTCGTGGAGATCTGATCCGGGCGGATGTCCATCTCCCCTTGCCGGCCGCTGAATCCGGTCAGGATCGTGCGGTACTTTGGTTCTTGGCCTTTGGGATAGAAGTAGAGCCCCATCTCGACGACGTCGTCCTTGAGCTCCTCACCGATGGCGTGATAGTGAACCTCCCAGCGGATCTTCGAGCCCGGGAGCATTAACTTGCCGGCGTCGTCCGGGAAGATCTCGCCGATTTTTCCGACTGCCCACTCCATGAAGAGGCCGGCGCCCGGTCTTCTTCCCTCGAAGCTGCTCGCCAGACGGGTGACTTCTTCCTCGTCTTGAATGAGGCTGGCCAACACGTGATGGACGATCTTGCGGCCACCCGGGAACGACGGTTTGATCTCGATTGCCCGCACCCAGCGAGGCTCGGTCAGCCCGGTGTCGACTACCGGCCGCCACCACCTGTCTTGCCCGCGGGCCGGCATCGTGTGCGGAGCCGACCGCACGATCAGATCTGGCTCGCCGAATCGTTCCGCTAGCTGCCAGGCTTCCGGGTCGGGCCACTCGACGGGAGGCGGGAGGTCGTTGAGGTCGCCAGGCGGGGCGCCGGTATCGACCCATCGGACGATCACGTCGATTTGCCCGTCGCTCAACGAGCGGTCGTTCTTGAAGCTCTTGATGCCAACGTTCTTGGCGATGTGCCACGGCGGCATCACCCGGGCGAGCACCTTCTGCTTGATCTCCCGAGCCCATGGGCGCGTTTCCTCGTAGGTCAACAACGACATGGGCCCGATGGAGTCGGGCTGATGGCAGACCTGACACTTCTGCTGGAAGATCGGCGCCACGTCTTTGGCAAAGGTGACCTCGCCATCGGTCTGCGCCGACGCCAGCACAGGCGCAACCAGCAACAGAGCGAAGACGCAACAGCCTGCCGTCACACCACCCGTGAACCGCAACCCGCTCATGACCTCACTCCCTTTAGGGGTTCTCGGCGACTGATCCATCCGAGATCATTCCGTCACTCGGACTCTTACAAAGCCGTTCGTCCAACAACACTGTGCGTTCCCGGCGCGCCGGATCCCGGAGTAATCGTTCGCGGTTACCCGCAGGAGGTAGTCTCCCGGCTCGCTGAACGTCGCGGTGGTCGTTGTGTCCCCGCTGGCGCTGTCGATCGCGACCATCGGCTCGCTGAACGTGACCTGCCCCGGCCCTTGATGCTTGACCCAGGTCATGGTGATCGCCGGTCGATCCGCGGGGCCGAACGGAATGTCGGTCGGTCGACGCACCAGATCATCGCGTCCCGACACCGACAGGGTCAGCGGTGTGCCGACGGCGACCGTGCGCGGGCCGATAGTAACGCCGGTCGGCCCCTGGACCGCAGGGCTGCCCGGATCGAACGTGATGCTCGGCGGTGCGTTACCGGAGGCACCGTCCTTCAGAACCTCGAGCTCGTAGTCGATGTGCAAGCGACCCGGAATGGCAATGGTTTCACCGCCCGATGTCAGGGTCCATACGGCCTGCTGGTCGCCAAAATCAGCCGGGACGGTCACGGTAAACACGCCCCAGTGCCGGCTGGTGAGAAAGTGCGTCGGCTGTCCCTGGTTGATGTCGCCGGGCTCGATGAAATTGTTCGCGCCGATCGGGATGTCGAGCACTTCTTCCGCATTGCGGTTGAAGTAACCAAACGACAGCGCAAACGTGCCGTCTCGGTTCTGAAACCAGCCCTCGTATACCGGCGTCACCGACTGGCCGCTTTCCCGAGCAGGCGAGAGCGGAAGCTGACCGGCGCCAACTGTAGTGAGGCTGGCGACGAGGATCACCATTGCGCCAGCAACAACGGATACCAGATAACTTCTCATCGACCTGCAACCAGACGGCATTATACAAGCCAATGCCAGGACAGAAACCAGTCAAATATCTTCCTAGCTGCTCCGACTAGGAGCCGCTACAGACCGCCGGCAGCCTCGCTGGCAGCTTTGGGTCGGCTGTGCGTCCGGGGCTCAACTCACCCCATAACCACCAAGTCGAGTGGGACCGCAGACAAGCGGCGCGCGCCATCCTCCCCAATCACATAGGTGTCGATGTGGGTGGCCAATATACTCTGATCCCCGACCTCCTCCCGGAACGTGGTCTCCCACTGCGTCACGATATTCTCCTCAAAGGTCCCTTCTGGAGTCTCTTCTCTGGGGCGAAAGACAAAGTGGCCAACCCAGTCGGGTGGGAACCCGATCCCGACTTCATACCCGATACCGGATGTTGGCAGCCCTTGATCCTGAAAATAGTCGCGTAGCGCCGCGTTCACAGTGGCAATTGGTGTGCCCGCCTTTGCTTCACGCTCTACGACGTCAAAGCTACCGCGCGCGGCGCGCTCGAGGCGCACTAATTGGGGACTCGGATCGCCATAGATGTAGGTCCGCGCCATATTGACGTGATAGCGCTTGTAGACTCCACAAAGATCAAACGCGAACACCTCGCCTGCCTGGATCTGTCGTCTGGAGGGCAACAGATGGATGCTGCGCGGTTCCGCAGGAAGCACCGCCTGGGGAAGGCCAGCGATCTCACCACCCGCTACGTACATCGCGTGCATGGCTGCGGCATACACTTCCAGGTGGCTCATACCCGGCCGAAACGTCTCGGCAATGGCTCGATGGCCAATATCAGCAATACGCGCCGCATGCTCCATGACGGCGATCTCTGCCGGCGACTTGATGTTGCGGATCGTCCGCATGATCGCGCTGGCATCAACGATCTTTGCGCCTCTCTCCTGGCACTGCGCGTCTAACTGCCGGCTGATCGCCGGGGTAGGCAGGTAGCTCTCGTACTCCATCCCGACGACCGTGCCCTCTTTCAGCCAACCTTCACTCTGAAGGTCATCGACAAGAGATCTAGCGCTGCGGCCACCTTCGTAACGCCTTCGATCCGTCGCAGCCGACGGCACCGCGCTCTCGCCGTCGTAAAAGATGAGCCTGTCCTCGTCCACATGGACTGCAGTCGTGATCAGCGGAGTCCAGTAGGTTCGATACCAAGTCACCTCGTAGCCGTGCAGGTAGCAGTGACTCTCGGGCCAGGTGAGCAACAACAGATCGATCCCCAACTGTGACATCAGCTCTCGACAGCGGCTGAGTCGACTACCGTACTCTTGCTCGGAGAACGGTAGCGGATATTGGTCGCTCGGAATCCGGCGCAGGTCTTCCTCGATATCTGTGACCCCAGCGAAGGGGTTGCCGCGGGCCCCACCTGTCTGCTGCGTCGTGTTGCTCAACGTACACCCGGCTGTCGCTGCCGCAGTCGATCCGACAACAGCGCCTAGAAAGTTTCGTCGGTTTGTTCGAATCATTTGACCTTCTCCTTCTTAGGATGGAGGGACTGAAGGCACTCGGTTTTGCGCAGAAGACAGTTTCATGCTCCAAAACAAAGTGTCATGTGGTCGGCTTGGAGGCACTTTCGGAATCGACCTTCTCAACCTGCTCACCAATCAGTGCGGTGCCATTCACCCAGCCGCAGTGACCATGTGCTGTTCCGACGTCATACTAAGGTGTGCCGGATTTGCCCGCGGCGACGAATCACCCGGATCACCGTGCCGGCCTCGAGTTGATGTAGGCGCTCGAATCGCCGCTGCTTGATCTGACGGGTCGAACTCCGGCATCAGAGGGAACTGGGGCGACGGTGTCGTTGCCGCGGGCGTAGATCGCCAGGCCGGACAGGACAAGCAGCACGGTAAGGCCGCTCTGTCGCATGAGCGCACCTCGCAAGCTTTCACGAAGCATGGTGCGCTCAGGGTAGGTCGAACACACCCAGCTCCACGAGGGCGGTGTCCCGAGCGTCGGTTCGATCGATCAACCTGAGCGTCGTAACGCTCGACGAGCAATTCTCGGACTGATGCCCGGAACGCCGATGATGGGCGGACACTAGCAGCTTCTCTTGCTGTAGACCACGGGTGAGTTGGTCTCTGGACGCACAAACGGCGAGCACTTAGCTCGCCGTAAGTGGTTCTGATTTAAGTGATTTACGAGTGGGCCCTCCAGGACTCGAACCTGGGACCTACCGGTTATGAGTCAGATCCGGCGGGATTTGCCAGTAGTCGCCTCGGCTAGTGGAGAGTTGCATCTTTCTCTCTAAGTATCTCTCTTAAACGAACTTAGTAGTTCGTCAAGGTGATCAGGTTTCGCAGCTGCTTGCCCCTCTTTGCGGCTGTTGGTGGTCTCAGAATGCGACTTTTTTGCGACAGGAATTCCATCTAGGACCATGACTGCCCTGCCAGCATACTCAGGCGAGAGATGGTATCTTGCACTTCGAGGAGCGTGGCTAGAACTGTCTCATTCATCGGGACAGCATGCGGCCTTTGATTCTTCGTCCTCGGCTTTCGGATTACAGGTAGGGGTCTGTGCGCACGGGGAGCCAGTACTTCGTAACTGCAGCAACAGCAACGGATTCCGCGTGATGATGAACACTTGCCATCGGTCGGACAGAGGATTACCTGGAGAAAACCGCGGATTCGTGCTTACGTGGGGCCTGTTGCGACTGGCCGAAGCCAATCGCGTGACTGGACAGTGGCTATCTGGGAAATCCCGATTGATGATGAACGACTATGTGCTAGCGACAATCCGTAGCATGCGCACTGGTTCGACGAGTAGGTATCTGTTCATCCTCCTACTCCTCTTCTGCTCTCCGGTGCCCGCAAGAGCACAAGATCACCCGAATGTCCTCTACATAGTCGTCGACAACCAGCCGGCCTCGATCCTGGGCACCTACGGAAACCCGGATGTGAGGACGCCCCACATCAATCGCCTGGCCGACGAAGGGATGCGCCTTACTCGCGTCTTCGCCGTGCACGGTATGTGCTCTCCGACACGTGCAACGCTGCTGACCGGTCTCCTGCCCTCTCAGCACGGCGTCCACGACTGGCTAGACGACGCGAGGATCGACAACTGGCCCGACGATTGGAACGCGATCAGAGAATACAGGTCACTGCCGTACACGCTGAAGAATCGTGGATATCAGACGGCATTGATCGGCAAATGGCACCTGGGTCGGCCACGTCCGCCCGATGACTGGTTCGACTATTGGGTGACGTTCAACCTGGGCCATACGGTCGACTTCTGGTCGAACGAGATCAACGACAATACGAACATCTACAGACTAGAGGACCAGCACAGCGTCGAGTTCTTTACCGACAAGGCAGTTACATACCTGGAGAATCACGACGACGAGAGCCCGTTCTTCCTGCTGGTTACCCTCAACGGCCCCTACCTGAACCCACCGACGAACCTCGGGCCCGCCAGGAACCGGCACTATGCAAGCTATGCGGACAAGGAGTTCCCTTCGTTTCCTAGAAACAGGGTCAACGACAGCATCCTCGAGCAGCTGGCGCCACCGTACTCTGGCTGGTACGCCAGCCTGGCGCGCATGAACAACGACCAGGCGTCAATGGCCAACGTCGCGTCACAGAATACGCTGGTGGACGAAGGCGTCGGTCGTCTGCTGGCAGCGCTCGAGGAGCAGCAACTCGAAGACGACACGTTGGTCGTTTACACGAGTGATCAGGGCAACTTCTTCGGACAGCACGGCTTCTGGGGCCACACCGACAACACGTTTCCGGCGAGCCTTTACGACACGCCGATGAACGTACCGTTCATTGCTCGCTACCCAGGCACGATCGAGAGAGGGCAAGTAAGTGATCTGCTCGTGGGCCAATACGATCTCATGCCCACGATGCTGGACCTGGCCGGCTTCGGGGATGTTGAGATCGCCAACTCTCCGGGCCGGAGCTTTGCCGACCACTTGAAAGGGAGTGAGCTCACGGCGTGGGCCGACGCCGTGTACATGGATCATGAGGCAACTCGTGCAATCAGGACCGATCGTTTTTCGTTTTGGAAACGCCTGGAACGCACGGGCGAGCACGAGCTCTACGACGTCCGTGACGATCCGGAGCAAATGAACAATCTCTATGGATCTGCCGAGTACGCAGATGTCGTCTCGGACCTAGACATGAAGCTCACTACGTTCTTCGACACGTTTTCTGATGTCGCATACGACCTTTGGCGCGGCGGCACCGTAAAGGGGTCGACGGACTGGTCCCGTGCGTTCAAGTCTCTCTACGGCGAACAGTGGGAGGCAGAGGCGAAGATCAAGCCAGCCTTCAAAGAGTGACCCCAGCGGCACTGTCAAGTTAACTGCTCGACGCTCGGATTTGGGCAAGTTCTGGCCCTGGAGTTGTCCTTCAGGCGGTGACTACCTCACTCCAGGTCCCAAAGGCGCGAGTCCGAAGCACCCGGTAGTTCGCCGATCGTAGTCGATGCCGGCCCAGGTTGAAGAGATTCCGGACGGCGCCGTGCACGGACAGAAACTGCTGGGCACAAGGCTGAGCGACCAACCATCCGGCTCGTTCCGACTAAAAGGGGGAGGGAAGACACGGTCCCGAGTGGCCGAAGTGGCTCCCTAAAAGGGCCGACGGTCGGAATCTTGAGTCCGACCCAACCGGTTGCTGCTCACCGCTGATTCAATGGAGCGAGGGGACACATCCCCACCTGCTCGCGCCGCTTCCTTCAGCCATTCCGCTTCCCCTTTTTCTTGGGGGGCCGCTTCTTGCGTGGCGGCTTCTTCCGGGCCAGCTCGGTGACGGGCTCGAATGCCATGGCAGATCCGTTTTAAAAGAGGATTCGGCGGCTCTGATCGTCGCCCCTGTCGGTGCCGGGATGACGGGTACGTCCCGCGAACGATTGCGATAGTGTCTTGAAACCCGGCAGGGGTCTGTGCGCACGGGGAGCCAGTACTTCGTAACTGCAACAACAGCAACGGATTCCGCGTGGTGATGAACACTCGCCATCGGTCGGACTGAGGATTCCCAACCTTGAGGCTCTGTGCATCCGTTGCCACGCGTCGAAGCCCGGCCATGAGGGCCTCATGCACAATCCGGATTACGAGGAATTCAAAAGAATGGCCTCAGGGAAAAATGGCGATGAAGAACCTGCGTTTAGGTTCGACTGTCCCGTTTGCGCGCAAAAACTAACGGTGTCGCGTGCAAAGAGCGCTAGACCAGGCACGGGATCGAGCGTATGGCGATCAACACCCATCATTTCGAGCGCCTTCGAATTGACCCAAATACTGTGGCCAATATTGCTGCCCAACCAAACCGGCCGATCCGGTACGATCGCATCCAGATCTCTCTTGTGAGGCCCTTCCTTGCCGTTGCCGTATAGGTGCACTGGCCAGCAACACATCACGATCCAGGGCAGATCCGGGTTCGCCTCTGAATACGCCTTCACGGCAGCGAGTATTTCTGTCTTGTTGGTTCTCGGCAGGCTTCCCGAAGGCCCGCTGAAGCGGCCCGTGCCCCCGGGATGGGTATGGGCATCCACCAGCCCAGGAATAACCAGTTTCCCTTGCAGATCGTGACCGACAGTTTCGCGGCCAACGAACCCCTGTACGCCCGCATCATCCCCCACATAGACGAGTTTTCCGCCTTTGATCGCAACGGCCTCGGCCCAGGGTTGGTCGTCGTTCACCGTAAAGATCTTGGCCCCGTGCAAGACGCGGTCAGCAGGACCGCTGATACCGCCAGCCCCCGGCTGCGATGAAGGCTGACAGGCCAGCACGCTGAGGCTGGTCAACATGACACCCAGCACTCGCGACCACGTCATTACGAGCGGATGATGCTGCCCCTTCGTCCGCTTCAGCCCGGCGTCGGTGCGTTCGTTATTGCTCATCACGTCCTCCAAGCTCTCTCCGCCGCCGGTGGCGTCGTCATGGCGTGCTACAACTCGATGGTCCCCCAACCACCCGGTTCGAGACCCTTCGAGCGCAACATCCGGCACCAGATGGGTCGGGCGCTTTCGGATGCCGGCTTCGATCCGGCCAGCGATATCCGGGCGATCACCGTCAACCGCTGGCCACACGGTTACGCTGGCGCCGGCAACGACCTCTACGATCCGGGACTGGCCGTACGATCAGGCACCCTGGGTCCGGGGCTGCAAGCGCTTCGGGCGTATCACGACCGCCAACTCCGACGCGGCTGCCGTCTGTCTCACCCAGGCCGCCTTCGACCAGGGGCACCGGGTTTAGAGGTGGTTACGGCGCCGCTCGCGTGTATTCCGATCAGAAGGAGAGTCGTACCCCGAACCGAAACTGCCGCCCGGGCAGCAGTGAGGTTGATCGCCGGGGCGACCCGACCGCGGAGCCCCCGGCAACGACGAACGTTCGGTCGATTCGCCCTTCAACGCCGGTCGGGGAGAAGTCGTTGAGCATGTTGAATCCGTCGACCATCACCTCTAGCCGGCTACTACTCCCCATATCAAAGGACTTCGAGAGCCGCAGATCGAGCTGCTTATGCGAGTCCCACGTCCTGCTGCGGACCGGCTCGATGGCCGTAGTGCTGTAGTTGGCGGTGAGCAACTGGGGAATCCCCCTGAGTCCGTGCCTGATCGTGAGGTTCCATGGCCGACCCGACGCCAGGTTCCAGTACATACCCGCGAGGATGCCTCCAGGCAGCCTGTAGTTGCCCAGCACCTTCCAGCTCCACTTCCTGCTGAAGCCCAACGGACCAGACTCGGCGAACGGGTGGCCCCTGAAGTTCGGGTTGTTTGCTGCGTCGAAGCCCCCACCCCAGACGCTGTCGCCGTCGCGATTATTAAACGTTCCCTTGTGGTTCTGGTAGGCGAGCGAGGTGCTGAAGTTGAGGCCGGAACCCGTTCGCCGTCGGTCCAGCGTCAGCATCACGATGTCGTGCTGCCGCTTATAGAAGTCGTCGTTGCTGCGGATGGGGGCCCACTCGCCGCTCTCCCTCGAATAGAGCGTTTGTGTCAACCCGGGCACCACGGTTCCGTCCGCTAACGTCGCGTCGGGGGCGGTGAATTCGAAGGGCGTGTACACATGCTCGATGGTGTTCCTGTGTCGGAACATGTTGCGGTCATCTTTGTGGATGTAGTCGACCCCCGCGACCCAGTTTCTGGCGAATTCATACTCGAATCCGACGTTCCAGACATCCGTGTGCAGCGACTGCAAGTTTGGGTCGAGCGGAAATATAGCGGCGCTGACACTAGTCTGGTTTTCGGGTCGGAAAACAGCGTCTTGCAGCGCGAACAACTGCGCGTCGGTCGGATTGAGCGGGTCGTAGTCGGCAGGGAAAAACCCGTCAGGTATCACGAAGAAGTACGACGAGTAGGGTTGGTATGGGTCCGAGTACCCGGTGCCGCTAGCGCCAGAGATGAAGCCGACGGTCATCTTTTCGAAGTAGCGCCCCCAGCTGCTATGCACAACGGCACGGCCATCACCGCTCAGATCGAAGGTTGCACCAAGGCGTGGCGCCAAGTTCCTGAACGTTACCGCCGGACCCTTCCCGGTTGACTTCCCACCGAGTCTTTCGTAACCGTTCGTGTGGTCATAGCGCAGCCCGAGGTTGAGGGTGAGGTTGTCGCTAGGGGTAACGACATCCTGAATAAAGGCTGACATGGGTCGGAGTTGGCCCTCGAGGCCAAAGTCGTAGACAGACCCGTATACGTACGAGCCATAGGTAAACAGACCCCCGAGGCCGGTATAACTAGCAAGCCAGCTGGCCCAGCTGTCCTTGTAGCCGAGGCCGACCTTGACGTCATGCGCGGCGCCCAGGAAGTCGTCGACGTACTGGGTCACCGTTGCCGAGACCTCTTTGCGGGCGTTGTCCTCGTCCTCCAGGAAGCCCCGGGTGATCCTCCTCGACCCGTTGTACCAGTAATCGGGTAGCTCGCAGCACACGAACGGGAGGCGCAAGTAGTCCGCCCTATTGGCTGCGAGGCGGAGATCGGTGAAGGTGTTGTCGCCCAGTTGGGATTGCCAGCTGAACAACAAGGTCGTGCTGCCGTAGCTACTATCCATGCCGATGTCGACCGGCGAACCTGGTCGCAGGTCCTTATTGGACTCTCTGCCCGGATCATAGTTGATCATGAAACCGAGCGTGTTGGAGTCGTTGAGCAAGAAATCCAGCCTGCCGTGCAGTGTCCACCTATCGTTACCCTGCTGGGCATCTTCGACGGAGATTCCACCGTCCACCCAGATCTGGTCGGCGACAACCGACTTGAGCGTTTCTTGACGGGCGGCGCTGGCAAAGAAGAGCGCCTTGTTGCGCACAATCGGGCCACCGATAGTGACGGAAAGGTCGCGGTCGTAGGAGAACTTTCCGCGCTGCAGATCCACGATGCCGCGCGAGTTGTCGGCTCTCAAATCGCCGTTCTGGAAGTAGAAAGCGCCGGTGCCATGAAACTCGTTGGTGCCCCCCTTGGTCACAATATTGATCATCGCGCCGGTGAACTCGCTGTACTCGACGCTGGCGCCGATACCGACAATCTGGATCTCGGCGATCGTATCCACGTTCGGGTTGACCCAGGCGGCACCCCATTCGTTTTCGGTGATGTCAACGCCGTTGAGCCGGTAGCCGTTGGTTGCCGCACCCACCCGATGCACGCTGGTGCCCTCGGCGTGGTTGCCGCCGGCGCCATAGGCTCCCTTGTCGGCGAAACCAGGGGCGAAGTTCGTCATCTCGGTGAAGTCACGCGCCACCGGAACGTTTTCCAGCAGATCCGCCGTGTAATTCGTCGCGAGCGATGCCGACGCCACGTCGATCAACGGCGTCTCGGAGATCACAGTGACGGTCTCTGCGACCCCCGCCAGCTGCAGCTCCGCGATCACGGCTGAGGTTGCGCCGACGCTCACCGGGACGTTGTAGGCCATCGTCTGAAACCCGGTGAGTGCGACCGTCACGATGTAGCTTCCCGGCCTGAGATTACGAAACCGGAAAACCCCCGCGACGTCGCTTACCTGCGAGAGAGATTCCTGGATGAGGTTGTCTCCCTCGATGGTGGCGGTGGCGCCGGGCAGCCCCGCACCATCCACGTCCCGAACCTCCCCGGCGATAATTCCGGTCGTCCGCGCGCCCTGCGCCATCAGCTGCGCGGGGAGTATCAGCACCATAGCAAGGGTCATGACGGCGAGCGTAGCGCGCATTACACCTCTTCTCCTGGGCAACGCCCGCGCCGTGGGCAACGCCGTCACCCGATGTCAATGGGGAATACCGGTTGCACCCATCTCCTTCTTTGCAAGAATCGTGTCTACCTTTGATTTCTTTGCAAGAATCGTGCCGATGGGCACGATGGTCGGCTCAGCTGGCTGCCCGCAACCATCCCGCATTAGGTAGGAATCAGCGGGAATTCCAGCGCCGGCCGCGGTGGACGGCGGGGGACCCAAGCAGCGAGATAACTTCTCAACGCACCACCCTTGGGGCTGTTTTCGGTACCCATCTGGACACCGTTTGCTCCAACGAATTGGAGAGCGTCTCCACTAATTTGGATTCCCCTGCTTCCTGTGACCCGAGGCGACCCCAACGTGTGCATGGCTCCTGATCTCAGTGCATCATCGTGGCAAGGTCCCCGATCTGGAGTTGCCACCCATGAAGTACCCGAAACGGAGCCAGTACAAGTACGCGAAGTCTCGATATCGGATTCGCAATTGGCCTGAGTACGAGGCGGGCCTACAAAGACGAGGCAACGTTACGGTATGGTTTTCCGCCGATGCCCTCGACTCCTGGCGGGCTCCACCTAGCGGGAAACCCGGCGGCCAACGCACCTACGCGGACATCGCAATCGAGGCAGCTCTCACCATCCGGTGGCGTCCATCTCTGCAGATGGTGCCTACGACACCGAGGGGGTCTACGAAGCGGCTCAAGCAAGGGGCGACGGGCGAGCAGTCAGAGTGGTCATTCCACCTGGACGCAACGCCCGGTTGCGTCCAAGACCGTCGGCTGCATTGAAGGAGAGGAACCGGAACGTTTGCTCCATCAGCAGACTCGGCCGACGCGAGTGGCACACGCGATCCGGCTCCGGCAAGACCCGCACCTCGATCGCGCTCGTGGACCTGCTGCAGCGAGCGGGCTGGGTGAAGCGGGCGCTGTTTCTGGCCGACCGGGTATCGCTGGTGAACCAGGCGGTGGGTGCGTTCAAAGCACACCTGCCGGAGTCCAGCCCGGTGAATCTGGTGACCGAAAGGGATGAGACGGGACGGGTCTACGTTTGCACCTATCCGACGATGATGGGGCTGATCGACAAGACGAAGGGCAGCGAGGCGCGCTTCAGCGTCGGGCACTTCGACCTGGTTATCATCGACGAGGCGCACCGCTCCGTCTACCAGAGGTACGGCGCGATCTTCCGCTACTTCGATTCGCTCCTGGTCGGCCTGACGGCCACGCCCTCGGATCAGGTCGACAGGAATACCTACGAGCTGTTCGACCTAGAGCCGGGAGTACCCACCGACGCCTACGAGCTGGAGACCGCTGTGGCGGACGGTTTTCTCGTGCCGCCGCGTGTGCAGCAGGTGGACCTGAAGTTTCCGCGTGAGGGCATCGACTACGACTCGCTCAGCGACGAGGAGAAGGAGCAGTGGGAGAGCCTCGATTGGGGTGACGACGTTGATCCGTGGGACCTACCCGACAAGGTCAACGCCGGTGCCATCAACAGCTGGCTGTTCAACAAAGACACGGTCGACAAGGTGCTCCAGCACCTCATGGAGCATGGCCACAAGGTCGAGGGCGGTGATCGTCTTGCCAAGACGATCATGTTCGCCCGCAATCACGAGCACGCGAAGTTCATCGAGAATCGGTTCAACTACCACTACCCGCAGCACAAAGGGCACTTCGCCCGAATCATCGATCACTACGCGACGTATCCGCAGAGCCTGCTCGATGACTTCTCGCAGAAGGGCAAGGTGCCGCACATCGCCATCTCGGTGGACATGCTCGACACCGGAATCGACATTCCCGAGGTGGCGAACCTGGTGTTCTTCAAGCCGGTCTACTCGAAGATCAAGTTCTGGCAGATGATCGGGCGCGGTACGCGCCTGTGCCCGGAGCTGTTCGGGCCGGACGACGACAAGCAAGACTTCCGCGTCTTCGACTTCTGCTTCAACTTCGACTTCTTCCGGGAGAACCCCGACGGGATCGAGGGCAGAGGCGGCATCCCTCTCGGCACCCGGCTCTTTCGTTCTCGTGTGGATCTGCTGGCGCATGTCCAGGCGACGCCTGACCTGGACCCGGATACCGCGCTCGCGGGGTCACTGACCACGGAACTGCACGGAGAAGTGGCGGCGATGAACCGCGAGAACTTCATCGTGAGGATGCATCTGGAAGCAGTGGATCGCTTCCGTGAGCGCAAGGCTTGGGAGCAACT
Organism: Acidobacteriota bacterium; assembly: GCA_963666055.2. GTDB lineage: Bacteria > Acidobacteriota > UBA890 > UBA890 > WLXD01 > DASCOT01. The sequence continues at coordinate 222,350 of CAXWPH010000006.1, forward strand.
CAGCGACGCCGACCGTGAAGGGCTGCAAGGTGAGGTCACAGGGCTGCCCAGCGAGATCGAAACGGATGACATCGAATCGCGGATGTTCGATCTGACAGCTCTGCGCATGCAGCTCGCCCTGGCCGAGGGCGACATGGTCGTGTACGAGAGCCGCCGGCAGAGAGTGGTGGAGATCGCAATGCTGCTGGAGGAGAAGAGCACGATCCCCGCAGTGAAGGAGCAGCTCGCATACCTGGCCTCCATGCAGGAGACCGTTTTCTGGGAGGGGATCGACCTCCAGGGTCTCGAGGAGCTGCGGCTGCATCTACGAGGGCTGGTGCCCTTCCTGGACAGGAAGAAGCGCAAGATCGTCTACACCGACTTCCAGGACCAAGTCATAGGTGTGCGGGAGGAAGAGGTCGTCTACATGCCGAAGATGACCGGAGCTCAATACGAGAAAAAGGTCAGAGGCTACCTCCACAACCATCTCGATCACCTCGTGATCCACCGGCTTCGGACCAATCAGCCGCTCACCGCTGCGGACCTGAAGGGGCTGGAAGCGACCCTAGTGGAGATTGGTGAAGAGGATGGGGAGATGCTCCTCTCCGGATTACTGGCCCGCAGCAAGTCGCCTTCGCTGGCCCACTTCGTTCGCAGCCTTGTTGGCCTTGACCGTTCCGCTGCGCAGTCGGCGTTCTCCGAGTTCCTGAACGATCGGAGCCTCACCCCTCCACAGATCCGCTTCGTCGAGATGGTGATCAACCAACTCACCGCCCGAGGCGTCATGGATGCATCGGCGCTCTATGAGGCGCCCTTCAGTAACCTGCATGCTGGAGGACCCGACGCGCTTTTTGACGGCAAGGAGAATGTGATCGAGGGGATCTTCGAGAAGTTGAAGGCAGTCAATTCCGAGGTGATCCAGGAGGTCGGCTGAGACTCCCAAGACGAATCTATGCTCTATTCCGATCCGATAACGAGCATCACCTGGGATGACATTGAGACGTTTTGCGCCGAGGGGATTCCTTAGAACGCGTATCTCGACTACAAGCAACAATTCTCAGCGACCCTAAAGAAGACGCTAGCCGCCATGGCCAACACGTTCGGCGGCCTCATTCTGATTGGCGTTGCGGATGATGACAGCAGGCCGATAACTCCGATCTCGGGAATCGACTTCGATACGGGCCTCCAAGAACGGATCACGAACATCATCCTCTCGAACATTGTGCCGCCGGTCTTCCCCGAAATTGCGGTCTGTCGGAACGACACTGGTAACAAGGCCGTCGTCGTTATTCGCATTCCGGAGAGCGACCATACTCCCCATGCGATTGCGCAAAACACCAAGGTTTACCTGCGCACAGGCAATGTTACGGAACCGCACGAGCTCGCCACTGTTGACCGGATCGACTGGCTCAAGGAACATCGGCGGCGGGCTGTTGAACTTCGAGAGGAGATCCTTCAAAACGCAGCCGACCGCTTCGAACGCGTGTATAAGTTGTGCGTTCCGACTTGGAATAGGGGTGATGTACGGGTGGCCTATTACCCGGGAGGCGGCTGGCTCACCCTTACGGCATGCCCGCTTTTCCCGCTCAAGGTGTTGGCGGATCCTCCGGTTCTGCAGCAGCACTATCAAGACATCCAGGTCGCCGACACTTCCCTCGACGGCGGACGGCTACCGATGCCTACACATGTTCCCCAAACATATGCAGACGGATGCATCAATCCCGGAGCTCTGAGCGTGAACGTTCATTACGCCGACCTCAACGTTCTTGGCGGTTATTTCTACAGGCAGAGTCTCTATCCCCTCTGGATGGAGGAGCGTGCCCCGACGATCTACTTCGAAAGGTTCCTCCGGATCATCGATCGCTTCTTGGCATCGGCCGCCACACACTACGAGCTGCTTGGATACCAAGGTAGCGTACGGCTGACACTAGGTCTCACCTGCGAGAACTGGGCGCTTATGCCTTCTCCCGCCCCTGACGGGCGGCTTCGATATCTTCTCGATAGAAAGATCTCTTATGAGGACACCATGTTCGTCGGCGCGTTACGCGAACGGAGCCGCTCATACTCCCTCTACCTCTTGTAGAATCGAAGTCTGATCAAGCCAGGCCAATTAGCTGAATTCTTTGAGCAGTCTTATTTCAACTCGGTCATCGCTATCGTTAAGCTCTCGGTCAATCAGAGCAGCAAGAGCTTGTCGGACTTCTTCAGACTGAACGCAGAAGATGACTACACTCCATCCTTCTAGCAAATCTTTCCTTAGGTTAGAGATCTCCTTCTGCAAAGAACCTTCCATAACAACTTCATAGGCAATCTTCTTATTGTGATTGATGATTCCCACGTCCACGCGTTTCGAGTCTAGGGAGAATTCAATCCCGCCAATATCGCTCTTCTGCTTCATCTTCTTCAAAATTAGGTGCTGCCAGAAGCGATGTGCGATGCTGCCGTTTCCTGGCATTGGCTTGTAGGCGATGTTCGCTGCATCTAGATACTCATATCCCTTTTCCATCGGAATGAGGATCTTCACTAAGCCGCCGCGAGTGCCTTTGTTTATGACCTCTTCACGGAGCAGCTCAGCTTCTTTCAGGCGTTGCGCATACTTGGAGAATGTTGACTCCGAAATCCTCATCTGCCTGGCGTGATCTTGCTGAGTGGCAAAATAATCGAAAACGATAGTCTTGAGAATGCTAAGCATCTTGTCTGGCAGAATACCCTCTAAAGTGGACTTCGGTTCTGGTTCCTCTCTAATGGGAATTGGCTCCCACTGCATATTCTTGAGTATGAACTCCAGACGATTATCAACTTCCTCTTGGGGGAGTGGCTGTGGTTTAGCGAAGTCGTCCACTGCAAGAAGGAAAGCACGAGGATAATTTGGTAGCAGAGCAACTGATCTGCGTTGGTCCTGCTTGAACGAAAGCTCGGCAAGGAAGTCTCCTTGCTCTCTGGTTAACCCAACATCATGAGTGATTTGGTACCTTGAAGGTCCATCACTTGTCTGAAATACAATTTTGCTCTGGCAGTTAGTTCTCACAACTTGGTGAATCAAACTATAAGTTTGATCTGCCAAGATACAACCAATTCCTAGCTTTCTCCCTGTCCTAAGCAGCTCCAGAAAGAAACTCTCTCCAAGATCTGCTTTAGCTGTAAGTGCATCTTTAGTGATGAATTGGGATAGCTCATCAAATACAAAGACCATCTCAAGATTTCTATCTCTTTTATAAGATCTTGAGGCTTTGTGGAGAGTTATCATATGAGAAACAAAAAACTGCCTCACGTCTTTTGAAACATTCCAAAGATCATAGATTCTTGATTTTCCAGCAAGATCTTCAACACGCTCCCCTCTTACGCATTGAAATGTTTCTAGAGTTCTCACCATAGTTGCGAATCTTTGCAAAGACCCTACTTCAGGCGAATTCTTCTTGTAGTTAGGGACTTTCTCAAAAGCCTCTACGAATATTGGTGGTGTTATTGGATCAACACCTTTCTCAATGAGATCTAGGCAGATAGTTCTAAATAACTCTATTGTTCTATCTCTCCACCACAGAGCTTCTCTCAAGTAATCGCACATTGGCCCGAGCACCCATGCTTTTTGAGACATAGAGCTAGGACCAGTAAAGGGATTGATTTTGCAATCCCTAACATCAAGGCATTCTAAATAGGCAGGAGGGAAAAGAGGAGCAAGCACATCTTGATATTCCCCCTGAGTATCAAAGATATGAACAGGAACTCCTAGCTCAAGAAGTTGCTCTACTATCTGAGTTATAAGAACACTTTTCCCTTGTCTTGGTGGACCTGAGATAAAGACGTTAAGAAGAAGAGCCTGAAGGGGAAGGCATACTTGGCCACCTGAAACTAGAGTGCCGAGGTGGATCTCTCCCTGAAGCAACTCAGGATCAGGATCAGGAAGAAAAGGATGGAGTCGAGAATCATCAAGCTGGATTAGTTTCATGAATCTGTTTTGAAGGAATTCGACTCTCTCTGTGTTTTGTCTTCGAACAGCAAACGCAATGGCTCTCTGAACGCCAAGAGCTGGCCATAATCCAGCTGCTTGAGCTAAGGCTCTGAGGGTCTCCTCTGTCTCTGCCCACTCTGCTGCCTGGCCTATCACTTCTTGAGGGCTCGCTGCACTTTCTGGAACAGCCAGTGGTCATGGCAGCAGAACTCTCCCCTCACCTGGGTTGAGTGTGGCCTGCAGATGATCCTTCCGCAGATGAAGCACTCTGTTGAGTGCTTCTCGCACAGCTCTCCATCGCACAAGCTGCACAGCGCTGCTACGTCCTCGATCTTCTGGAGGACTCTGGAGCAGGTCGTGCACTTGGTTAACAGGATGAACTGGTCCTGGCTGGTCTCGTTCTCAATGGTCTGGGTCTCGATAATTTTCTTGAGGCCAACCCAGAATTGCTTTCTTTTTCTCTCTTCGAGCAGGTTTGGAATCTCAAACATCGTCTCCAGCTCCTTCTAAGGCAAAGGAAAAGGACCCCCAGGAAAGCTGGAGGCCCTCGTGACCGGAGAATGCGACAAAAATGCGACAGCCCACAAGAAGCAGAAGCTAGATGAAACGCAAGAGCTTCTAAGTGGCTGTGAACAACGAAGTTGTAAGTGGGCCCTCCAGGACTCGAACCTGGGACAAACCGGTTATGAGCCGGCGGCTCTAACCAACTGAGCTAAGGGCCCTGCATGAGGGTGCTTGGCGGCAAGCCGGACTGACCGGAGGCCGAGCGCCTAACCTCATTCTAACTGGGTTCGGATGGCACGGCGGTCGACCTGCTTAGCTCCGCAATCCCTCTCCGTACTGGCTGATAGGCTCCGCAGCGTCGCCGGCCTGTCTTTGGCTAGGTGACCCCTACAGCGGCTACGCGGTGGAAAAGCGGATCGCATACAGCTATCTTCCCGCGACCCATGCACGGGTGGGAGGCAATGTCGAGATCGAGTACTTCGGCGAGCCGTACCCAGCGAGCGTCGCTGCCGAGCCACTGCTCGACCCTGACGGCGCACGGTTGAAGCGTTGAGACGCGAGGAGCACACGGCCTGGTGATTGCGACAAGCTTTCTGTTGTTCTTGTTTGGGTTCCTCGCCATCGGCATCTACTCGTCGACGCGTCGCAAGCAGACGACCGACGACTACCTGCTGGCCGGGCGCGAGGTCGGGCCATGGCTCGTCGCACTTTCGGCGGTTTCCACCGCCAACAGCGGCTTCATGTTCATCGGGCTCATCGGCGCCACGTATGCCTTCGGGCTATCGTCCATGTGGATCATGGTGGGCTGGGTGTTCGGCGACTATCTGGCCTGGCGAACGATTCACAAGCCACTGCGAGAACGCAGCGAGCGCGTTGGCGCCAGCAGCGTCACACGGTTTCTCGGCACGTCAGAGACCGGGGAGCACCAGCGGGAAATCGTCTCGGTAGCGGCGCTCTCGAGCATGATCTTTCTGGGTACGTACGCGGGGGCACAGCTTACCGCCGGCAGCAAGGCGCTCTCGGTGCTATTCGGGTGGGACTACAGCGTCGGCATACTGTTGGGCGCGGCGATCGTGGTCACCTACTGCTTTGCGGGCGGCATTCGCGCCTCCATCTGGACCGACGGTGCTCAGGCCACGGTGATGTTCGTGGCGATGTTCGTGTTGTTGGCGGTGGCGCTGACAGAGATCGGCGGCTTCGGCGAGATGTGGCGGCAACTCGCGGCGATCGATCCGACTTTGATCGACTGGAGACCGGCGAATCTACAGTACGGCTTCGCGCTATTTCTGATCAGCTGGGTAGCCGCCGGCATCGGCGTCCTGGGCCAGCCGCATGTGATGATCCGGCCGATGACGATCGATTCCAGCGACCACATCGCGCTGGCTCGACGCATCTACACCACGTACTACAGCCTGTTTTCCGCCGCCGCGATTACCGTCGGTCTCGCGGCGCGGGTTCTCCTTCCGGTGGTCGAAGAGTTCGATCCGGAGCTCGGGTTACCCTACCTTGCTCAGCTATTGCTGCCGGAGGTCATGGTGGGCTTCATCCTCGCTGGGGTGTTCGCAGCGACGATCTCAACGGCGGACTCGCTGATCCTCGCCTGCTCGGCAGCGCTGACCCAGGACCTGGCGCCGCGCTGGGGCTCTTCCTACGCGAAGGCGAAGCTGGGAACGCTGCTGGTCACCGCCGGTGTCGTGCTGTTCGTGTTTTCTGGCGGTCAGAGTGTGTTCGACCTGGTGGTTCTGTCATGGTCGGCGTTGGGCGGCACCCTGGGCCCCTTGCTGGCGCTGCGTGCCCTTGGCAAGCCGGTCAGCAATCGGCTGGGGATCACCATGATGGCAGTCGCCCTGGCGGTCATGCTGCTGTGGCGGGCTTTCGGCGATCCCGCTTCGATGTATGAGATTCTTCCGGGAATGCTGGCCGGCTTCTTGGTCTACGCGATCGGCCGCGCCCGTCAGTAGCACCGCAGGGCAGGCCAACCTAGCCGGATCTGAGCCGTTGTGCCAGCGCCTCTCTGCGACGCTGCAGCTCTTCAACCTCGCCATCCCCGGACTGCAGAGCCGTCGCGATCTGCCTACCCAGGCTGCGAAACTCTCGCCGTAACGTGTCCCGGCGGATTCCTTCCGCACAGTTAACCGCATGCCCGTGGTCCCACTCCTCGCTATCGTCGAGCACCAGCCTCGTCAGCAGCTGCGCCGCTCCCTCGACTTCGCATCCCTCTAACAAATCCTCGACGCGCTCGGGTGCAGCACCCGCGGCAGCCAATGCACCCAGCAGCGCCTCCACGCGCGGGTCGGTGATCCCATCGCCGTAGATCGGTTGGAGCTCGGGCAACCAATCGGGATGGGTCAATAACGCGCGAGCCAGGTCACGTTCTGCGACCGGGACCTCGGCGAGCCGAGCGGCCGCCGAGGCGGCTGCCACAAGATGCTCGTCCGGGGGGCCGCCGCGCCGCTGGCGCGCACGCTGACGGAGCTCCGAGAAGCGACGCTCGACCAGATGGCGGGAGATTTCCAACGCGTCGCCGATGCGACCGATCCACTCGGCGCGCTCCACGCGGTCTTCGACGTCGAGCACGAAACCGAGCAACGAGGTGAGCGCCTGCGCCTTGCCCTGCGGGCTTCGCAGGTCGCCGCGGTCCGCTGCCCTGGCGACCAGGAAGCTGAGCGCCGGAAACGATCGCCGCAGCGCCTCCGACAAGCCCTCGGCGCCGCGTTCGCTCAGGAACGAGTCGGGGTCCTGCCCACTCGGCAACTGCACCACCGTGACCTGGAACCCGGCCGGCAGAAACACGCCGACCGTGCGCTCAGCGGCGGCGCGCCCGGCATTGTCGCCATCGAACACGATCACCGCCTTTGCGGTGTGCGACGACAGCGCCCGAGCGTGCTCCGCAGTGAACGCCGTGCCGAGCGGCGCGACGACGTTGGTGAACCCGTGCTGGTCACAGGCGAGTAGGTCGAGCTGGCCTTCGACCAGCATGACGAACCCAGTCTGCCGGATACCGTCTCGCGCCTCGCGCAGGCCGTAGAGTGTCCGACTCTTGTTGAACACCGGCGTCTCGGGGGAGTTCAGGTACTTGGGCTCACCCTCCCCGAGCAGGCGGCCGCTGAAGGCGATGGGTCGGCCGCGGCTGTCGCTAATCGGAAACACCACCCGATCGCGTAGCAGGTCGTAGACGCCGCTACCATCGGCACGCTTGCGCACCAGGCCAGCCAGTTCCAGCTCTGCAATCGTGAAGCCGCGCTTCTCGAGCGCGTTCTGGAGCGTGCCCCAACCGCCGGGTGCGAAGCCGAGGCCGAATCTCGACACAACACCCTCTTCGACGCCCCGCCCGCTCAGGTAGGCGCGCGCCGCCGCACCCCGCTCGCCCTGAAGCTCGGCGACATAAAACTCCGCGGCAGCGCGCAAAGCCTGGAGGATACGCTCTCGATCGACCTTGGGTCCCTGCTGATGGGGTCCACGGCTCGACTCGGGGATCGCAACTCCGCCCAGCTCCGCCAAGCTCCGCACCGCTTCGGCAAAGTCGATGCCCTCGTGCTGTTGCACGAACCTGAACAAATCGCCGCCCTCGCCGCAGCCGAAGCAGTGCCACAGGCCCTCGTCGTTCACCGTGAACGACGGGGTCTTCTCCTGGTGGAAGGGACATAGCCCAACCCAGCGCGCACCGCGCTTCCTCAACGCCACCACCTCGCCGATCAGCCGCACCGGATCGGCGGAACGTTTTACCTCGTCGATGAAGGAACGCGGCCAGGCCATCCTCAGTCCTCGAGCCTAACCAGGGTTACCCCACCGCCACCACTCATCGGATCGGCGGTGGCGAAGCGGACCACGTCGGGGCGCCCGCCAAGGTAGCGGTGGATCGCGTCGCGCAGCCGCAGCTTGCCGAAGCCGTGGATCAAGCGCACTTCGGGCAACCCCGCGAGTACCGCGTCGTCGAGATATCTCTCAACCTCTGCGATCGCCTCCTCCACTCGTTTACCGTGCAGGTCGATCTCTGCACCCACATCGGGGCGCCGATGGTACGTCGGAGAACGCGGGCGCCGGCGCTTCCTGACCTGGGGTTCACGCGTGATCTGATCACGGCGAACGACCAGTCGCTTGCCGCCGACGCCAACCTCGATCGCCGATGCGTCGTCGGTGTCCGGCGCCCACGCTCGGAGAACGGCACCGCCGAGATCGAAGGGCGCGACACGTACCGTCTCACCGCGCTTGAGGGCGCCCAGATCACGCTCGAGCTCGGTCGAGGCCGGAGCTGCGGTCCGCCGCTGGCCGCTCAGGCTCTCGCGTACCGAACGCCGAGCTTCAGCGTGTAGCTGGCCGGCGCTCGCCGCCCATCTCGCCCGGCGATCGGCACGCGCCCGCTCGGACCCCACTTCCGAACCTGTCTCGAGCTCCGCCAGCTTTCCCTCTCCGCGCCGCCGCAACGTTTCGACGGCCCGCTTTACCGCCTCATCGGCGTCGCGTTCGAAGGCATGCTGCGCCTTGACGCGCTCACCATCGAGGCGTTCCAGCCGCGCGCGCTCCTCAGCGAGCAGGGCGCGCTGCGCCGCCAGCTCGTCGCGCTCCCGTTCGATCGCGCGAGTGTCCGACTCCAGGTCTCGGATAACCGCGTCGAGCTGCACCGCACCCGACGTCAGCAGCCCCTTGGCCCGCTCGATGAGCGTCGCATCGACTCCGTGGCGCGCCGCGATCTCCAGCGCGTTGCTCCGGCCCGGCCTACCCAGTCTGACGCGGTAGGTGGGGGCGAGGGTCTCGGAATCGAACTCCATCGCCGCGTTCAACACGTCGTCACGGCGGTGGGCGAACGACTTGAGGGCATCGTGATGCGTCGACACCACGACCATTGCCCCAGCCTGCAAGAAATGTTCGACCAGCGCGATACCGAGCGCCGCGCCTTCCGCCGGATCGGTGCCGGTGCCGAGCTCGTCAAGCAACACGAGCGAGCCCACCGGACAGTCGCCCACGAAGTCCACGATATGGCGCAGGTGGCCGGAGAACGTTGAGAGGTTGGCGGTAACGCTCTGCTCATCGCCGATGTCCGCGTGAATACGCGGGAAGATCACCAGCCTGGCCTCGGTGGCCGGTACCGGCAGGCCGCTTTGCGCCATCGCCGCCAGCAGGCCGATGGTCTTGAGCGCCACGGTTTTTCCGCCCGTGTTGGGCCCCGTGATAACCAGCGCGCCGATTCCGGCCGGAATCTCCAAGTCCAACGGAACAACGCTGCTGGATGCCAGCAGCGGGTGCCTCGCGCCCCGCAGCCTCAAGCCGCTGGCGGCCCATTGCGGTCGCACCGCGCACTCCGATTCGGCGTACCGCGCCGTCGCCTGCAGCGCATCGGCGGCAGCCACCGTTGCCTCGGCGACGATCAGCGCGTCGCGCGCCGCGCCCACGTGGGCGCTCGCTTCCGTCAGCAAGCGTCGAACCTCGGCGCGCTCCGCGGCGACGAGCTCGGCAATGCGATTCTGATCGTCCAGAACATCGAGCGGCTCCACGAAGATCGTCTGGCCAGACGACGAGGCGTCGTGCACGACGCCGGGCAGCCGATCGCGCTGGCTGGACCGCACCGGCACCACCATGCGACCGCCACGCTCGGTTACCAGCGCGTCCTGTAGCACATCGCCGAGATCCGGATCACGGGTCAGCTTCTCGAGGCGATGGCGCAGGTCGACGCGCCGCCCCTGGACTTGCCGTCGAACGCGCCGTAGCTCCGGCGAGGCATCATCGCGGATTTGCCCTTCCGGGTCGATCAGTCGATCAATTTGGTCGCAGAGCGGACGCAGCGAGGGCGCCTGTCCGACGAGCGCTGCTAGGGCTGGCCAGCGCTCGGTATCCGCCCGATAGTGCTGGCGGAGCTCCGTACAGACCCTCGCCGTGGCGGCGACTCGCTGCAAGGCCGCCGGCTCGAGCACGACTCCCGCCGTCGCTACTGCGGCGAGCTCGGCATCGATCGGCGATGCGGCAGCCAGCGCGACGAAGCCACGCGCCGCAGCGAAGTCTCGCGCCTGCTCGACAGCATCGTGCCGGCGCTCGGCCTCCTCAACGTCCGAGCTCGGCTCGAGAGCGCGGATACGATCCGCGCCGAGGCTCGACTGAGCGTTGCCGGCGACCTGGTCGAGCACCAAATCGAGCTCCAGGACCCGACGCGATGCTCCGGTGACTCCGCACTTGGACGCCATGACGGCTCACATCTCCGACCGCACACCGCCCGGGCCGAAGGCCAGCCAGGAGCCCGCCACGCCGGTGGCGGTTCCCCCGACGACCAGCGCCAACGTCCAGGCAGCGCCCAGAAACCGTAGCGGCAACGCGGCCAGAAACCCCAACGACTCCCGGTCCAGATACGACAGCCCGACGCTGTAAACGATGTACAGGACGACTACCGAGGCAACACCGGCGATCAAGCCCTGTAGGGCTCCCTCCACCAGGAAGCGGCCGACTACGATCGATTCCGAGGCGCCCACCAGGCGCATCGTCTCGATCTCTCTCCGCCGTGTAACGACGAGAGCACGGATCACGTTCGCTGTCGTAACAACCGCCGCCATCAGCACGGTGCCTCCCAGCAGCATCCCGACGAACCGCAGCGCGCGCACGCCGAGCTCGAGGCGACCGATGATCTGCAGGTCGTATTGCACCCCTTCTACCGTCGGCAGGTCAGCAAGCTGTTCGGAGAGTCGTTCAAGCACGCGCTCGCTGCGCATGGCGGGCACGATGGTCACCGTGTACGATGCCGGCAGCGGATTGTCCTCCAGAAGCCCGAGAACTTCGCCCAATTCAGCGAAGTCGGCGCGGAACAGCTCCGCCGCGTCGTCTGAACTGACGTAGTGGAACTCTTCGACAGCGGGCGTCTCCCGCAGCTCGGTCTCAATGCGCGTTCGATCAGCATCGTCCGCTTCCGGCAGCATGAACACCTGCAGCTGTCCTCGCTCGCGCCAGCTCACCAGCACATCGTTCAGGTTCTCCGAAACCAAGACGAACGCCCCGAGGACAGTGAGCGATACGATCATCACGACAACAGCCGGGGCCACCACGTTACGGTGGAACCACAGGCTGCGGGCGGCTTCCTCGCAGCAGAGGCCAATGTAGTGCTGGAGGTTCACGTTCAGCCCGCGGCGGCGTGGCGGCGATCGAGGGAGCGCAATCGCCCCTGCTCGATGAGCAAGGTGCGCCGGCCCAGTGCGGCGATCATGTCCGGATCATGCGTTGCCAGCACAACGGTCGTGCCGCGACGGTTGATGGCCCGAAAAATGCGCAGCATATCGATCGCCGTATCCGGATCCAGGTTGCCAGTAGGCTCGTCGGCCAACAGCAGCGCCGGCGCCGACATCAGTGCTCGAGACAACCCGACGCGCTGCTGCTCGCCGGCAGACAGCTGGGCCGGATAGAGATCGGCCCGGTGCTCGAGACCCGTGAGCTTCAAGAGCTCCACCGCGCGCCGCCCAGCCTCGCCGCGCGACAGACCCAACACACGGCCTACGAAGGCGACATTCTCCACCGCGCTGCGATCCTCGATCAGGCGCGCATCCTGGAACACGAGCCCGATACGTCGTCGGAACGGTGGCACTTCGCGGCGCTTGAGGCTGGCGACATTACGCCCGTCAACGAGCAGCTGACCGCTCGTTGGCAGCTCCGCGCGGTACAACAGACGGAGCAACGTTGTCTTACCGGCACCGCTGGCCCCAGTGAGGAACACGAACTCACCTGGCCGAATCTGCACGCTGACGTCGCGCAGCGCGGTGACGCTGCCGTAGCGCTTGGTAACGTGGAACGCGCGGATCATTCTTGCAGCTTCTCCTCGAGCAGCCGTCGCACCAGGGCCGGGTCGGCCCGGCCCTTGCTCTCACGCATGACTTCGCCAATGAGCACGCCTAGCACCTGGTGACGGCCTGACCGATACGCCTGCACCTCGTCCTGCCGCGCGCTCACGACCGCGGCGATGATCGGCTCGAGTACCGCCGGGTCGCCCACCTGCTCGAGTGCCTCGGCGGCGATGATCTCACGCGCCGACGCTCGCGTCGCCGCCATCTGATCCAGCACCTTCTTGGCAGCGCTGTTTGAGATCGTTCGGTCGGTTATTGCAGCCAGCAGGCCGGCGAGATCTTCAGCGCCCACCGGGAACGCCGACACGGCAACATCGTGCTGTCGCAACCACGCTGCCACCTCGCCGCGTATCCAGTTGCTCGCGAGGCCGGCATCGGCCCCCGCAGCCACCACCGTCTCGTAGTAGTCGGCGCGGTCGGGATCCTCTACCAACCAGCGAGCGTCCTCGGCAGGCACGCTCCCGTCGCGCTCGAGTCGTTGCGCCCGCTCGAACGGCAGCTCCGGAACTTGCTGCCGTGCCGCTTCGACCGCCTCATCGTCGATCTGCAACGGCACGAGGTCGGGATCGGGGAAGTAGCGGTAGTCGTGTTCCTCCTCCTTGGAACGCATCTCTACCGTCTCTCCTTTCTCTACATCCCACAGCCGGGTGGCCGCTTCGAGGCTACCGCCATCGTCCAACAGCGCCGCTTGCCGCCGCTCCTCGAACGCCAATGCCTGGCGCAGGAAGCGAAACGAGTTGAGGTTCTTCAGCTCGGTCTTGGAATTGAGCACCTTCTGTCCGATCGGCCGCAGCGAGATGTTGGCGTCGCACCGTAGGCTCCCCTCCTCCATGTTGGCGTCGGTGACCTCGAGATGTAGAAGCATGGTCCGCAAGGCGGCGAGAAAGTCGCTCGCCTGTTGGGGGCCGTTGAGATCGGGTTCGGTGACGATCTCCAGCAACGGCGTACCGCATCGATTCAGATCGATCAGCGTTCGGCGGCCGCTCCCCGGGCGGCCGTGCGACGACTTCCCGGCGTCCTCTTCCAGGTGAACGCGATGGACACGAGTGCACTCCGTTACGTCGCCGCTGTGATACCGCAACCGCCCACACGTTCCGATTGGTAGCTCGTACTGCGAGATCTGATAACCCTTTGGCAAGTCGGGATAGAAATAGTTCTTGCGTGCGAACACGGCGCGCGGCGCGATCTCGCACCCCAGCGCTACGGCGACGATGATAGACAACCGCACTGCTTCGTCGTTGGCGACCGGCAGCGCCCCTGGCAGACCGAGGCACACCGGACAGGTGTGCAGGTTCGGCGGGTCGCCGAATTTTGGAGCGCAGCCGCAGAACAACTTGGTCCGAGTCCGCAGCTGGACATGCACTTCCAGCCCGACGATGGTCTCGTAATCCGCCCCGGTGCCACTGCCCATGCGGTGATTCTAGTGGACCCGCCGACCGGACTCCGCGAACCTGTTCCGGGTGTGGCTAGAAGTCCAGATCAGTGAGGTACGGATTCACACTTGGGCGCTCGACCTTGTCGTCCTTCGGCTGCGTCGCCGGCTTGGTCGGTTCAGCGAGCGCCGGCGCCGGGAGCGCGCCTTCGGGGCGACGCCCTCGGCCCCCTCGGCCACGAGATCCAGAGGTCGACTTGTCTCCGGTATCGTCGCCGGTGCCGCGACCTTTGTCGGCGGACGACTTGCCACGCGCACGTCGCGAGCCACTATCGGACTCGGTGGCATCACCGCGACCGCGGCCGCGACGACGGGCGCTCTTTTCCGAGCCGCCCACACCACCAGCGCGCTTGTCGGTGGTCGCCTCAACCGCCGATTCGGCGCCATCGGGGGGCGCAGGTGAGCTCTCCGAGCTGACTGTCTCGCCGGCTGCCGAAGCCGGTGTGCTGCGCCTGCGCCTACGTCCACCGCGACTTCCGCGGCGACGACGCGGCTTGGGCCCCTCCGAAGATTCCTCGGAGGCATTTCCGGCAACGACTCGTTCCCGTTGCTCTTTCTCGGCTGGCGCGTCAGCCGCCACCGGCGCCGACTTTCCGCGCCCACGACGACGTCGTCCGCGGCGCGGACGGGCGCGCTTCTCGGGCGCCGGCGCAGCCTTGGGCAGGGGGCCTTCTTCAAGGACAAAGTCGAGCCGGCGACGTTCCACGTCGGCCTTGGCGACACGCACCCGTACCTGATCGCCGAGCGCCAGAACGCGGCTGCCGCGCTCCCCACGCAAGCTGTGCTTGGCCTCGTCGAACCGGTAATAGTCGTCGCTGAGTGTCGATACCGGCACCATGCCCTCGACCAACACATCGTCGAGCTCGACGAAGAAGCCGAATGCTTGCACGCCCACGATGTGTCCCGTGTACACCTCCCCGAGCTTGTCCGACATGAACTGCACTTTCTTCCATCCGCAGTACTCGCGTTCGGCCTCTTCAGCACGACGCTCCTGGCTCGAGCAGTAGCTGGCGATGCTCTCGAGGTCTGCCGGCATCGGGACGGCGGCATCGGAACCTGCCGTCGAGTCTCGATCGAATTTCAATGCTCGGTGGACGATCAGGTCGGGATAGCGACGGATGGGCGAGGTGAAATGTGTGTAGCGCTCCGACGCCAGACCGAAGTGCCCCTCGTTCTCGACCTGGTATTGCGCCCGCTTCATGCCGCGCAGGACGAGCATAGATACGACGCGCTCCTCGGGCCTACCCTCGAGTCGTTCCAGCAGCTCGCTGAAGTGGCGCGGGCTGGGTGTAGGCCCGCCGCCGAACGAGTATCCAAGACCGCTGAGGAAGTCGCGTAGTGCCTCGACGCGCCTCTCGTCGGGCCCTTCATGCACGCGATAGAGCCCGTCCACACCTTCCCAGGTCATGTGGCTGGCAACCACCTCATTGGCCCGAATCATGAATTCCTCGATGATCCGGTGCGCCGCGTTGCGCTCGGCGCGCACGATGTCCTCGGTCTCGCCGCGCAAGTTGATAATCAGCTCGGGCTCCGGCAGATCGAAATCGATGCTGCCACGTTGCCGGCGCACGTCCATGAGCAGCTTGGCGAGCTCCTGCATGCGCTCGAGGTTCTCGACGTGTGCCTCGTGTTCCTTGCGGGCTTCATCATCGCCGTCCAGAACCGCTGCCACCTGTCTGTAGGTCAGGCGCGCGGCGGAATGGATAACACCGTCGTGAAACTCGTAGTTCAGCGTGCGGCCCTGACGGTCGATGTCGACGACCAGAGATTGCACCAGACGGTCGACCCCTGGCTTCAGCGAGCAGATTTCGTTCGACAGCGATTCCGGCAACATCGGCAGGACGCGATCCGGGAAGTAGACAGACGTGGCGCGCTTTCGCGCCTCCGCATCAATACGCGAGCCCGGCGCCACGTAGTGCGCTACGTCGGCAATGTGGATGTGCAGTCGATAGGTCCTGTCAGGCTGACCTTCCACGTACACGGCATCGTCGAAATCCTGTGCGTTCTCGCCGTCGATCGTGATGATCGGCAAGGTGCGAAAATCCGTGCGTCCTTCGATCTCCTCTTCGCTCACCGTCGTCGCGGCCTCGCTCGCCTCCTTCAGCACCGCAGCGGGAAACTCGTGAGGAAGATCGTACTCACGGATCACGATCTCGACGTCGACCTTGGCGTCGGCAGCGTCACCGAGCACCTCGACGACCTTGCCGACAGCGCCGCGGCGCCCTTGTGGGTACTCGACAATCTCGATGCTGACGATCTGCCCGTCGGCGGCATCGCCGAGGGAACTCGCCGGTATGGCGATCTCGTTGCCGAGGCGCCGATCGAGTGGGCGGGCGTAGGCAAGTCCCCCTACGTGCTCGAGCTTGGCAACGATTCTGCTGCGCGCACGCTCGAGCACGCGAATCACCCGACCCTCGCGCTTGCCGCTGCGACGTCGATGCTCGAAGCGAGCGATCACGCGGTCGCCGTGCAGCGCACCCCGCAGCTGATGGCCGGGGATGAACAGGTCGGACTGTCCGGACCCCGCAACGGGTACCACGAACGCGAAGCCGTCGGGGTGCGCGCTCAGGCGCCCAACGACGAGGTTCATGCGCTCGGGCGCCCCGTAGCGGCCACGCGTCTCGACGACAGTGCCAGTGGCTACGAGCTCGTCGAGGAGAGCCTGCAGTTGGGAAACAAGTTCTGGATCGAGCTCAAGATCTTTGGCGAGGGTATCCGGAGACACCGGGCCGCGCGCTGAGTCGCGCAGATGAGTGAGAAGGCGAGAAGCGTCGAGCACCGGCTCGGCAGACGTGGAGATGGTCATCTACAACTCTATGCTGACAGTTGCTCCGTGCGCGCAGTCTCATCGTGTCCTCAGGTGCAAATGTCTGTAGCGATCCTGCGCCTTTGCGATGCTGCGCATTGAGTGGTCGCGCCGCGGGGCCGTAAAACCGCCAGCGCCCCGAGATCGGGGTGGGTGAGCAGAGCGAAAGGCCCGTTGCGTGGCGGCGACCCAGTGTGCCGGTCAGCGTACGGCCACCGGAAAATCATAGCACCTGCCGCTCCTACACGCCGACGTATGCTGGTGTACCCTCTCGCGCATGCTCGGACGCCATCTGCCCGCGCTGATCCTCGTGTTGATCTCCCTGGCTGCTCTGGGGTACGCGGCCACGCTGCGCGTCTCCGACAACAAGACCAACGGCACCCACACGGGCATCTTCTGGAGCGACGAGGCCGTCTACCATTCGATGGCCCTTAGCTTCGCGTTCGACGGCGACATCCGGTACGAGCGCAAGGACCTGGAGCGAGTATACGCGGCAGGCTACAGTGGCGGGCCCTCTGGCCTCTTCCTGGTTCGCAATCCTGCCAACGGCCACCTCTACTACTCGAAGGCCTGGGTCTACCCGCTGGTGGCGGCACCCTTCGTCCGACTCTTCGGCGACAACGGGTTCTTCATTCTGCACGCGCTGTTGCTCGCCACCATGCTCGCGGCCGGGTACACGTATGCGCGCCGTGGGTCGCCGTCGGCGGTAGCCAGCCTGTTCACCGTCACCTACGTGCTCGGATCCGTGGTCACGCTGTACTTCTTCTGGATGACCCCGGAGTGGTTCAACTGCACGTTGATGTTCCTGGCCACCTTCCTATGGCTGTACAAGGAGACCCCCACCGCGTCGCAAGGCGGCAGATGGAGCTCGCTGCTCGACGGAGCCTGGACCGACTACGCGGCGGCGCTGGTCTACGGGTTGGCGATCTTCTCCAAGCCGCCGAATCTCCTGCTCATCGCCCCTCTATTGCTGTGGAACCTGTGGCAGCGACGATGGGGACGCTCCATCGCGTGCGGCACCGTCTGCGCCGGCGTCATCCTGGCGATGTTCGCGGTGACCTGGGCCTGGATCGGCAGCCCCAACTACCAGGGCGGCGACCGTCGGCAATTCAACGTCAACACGTCGTATCCGCTCTTTAGCCCCGACCAGACCTTCGATTCGATCGGCATCGACATGACCACCAATCTCTCCGACTTCGCCGCCGCGCTGCCGCCATTCGACACCTGGGCACGCGACCTCGTCTACGTGTGGATCGGGCGTAACGGCGGCATGGTGCTCTACATGTTTCCGGCAGTCTTGGCGCTGGGTCTGTTCCTGGTACGCAGCCGATGGCGCCTAATGAGCCCACACGGCCTGCTGGCGGTGTTCTGGCTTCTGGAGATTCTGGCAATCGTGCTGTACGTGCGCGGCAACTGGATCGGAGGTGGCGGCACGGTCGGCAGCCGCTACTTCGCCAACGTATATCCGGTGCTCTTCTTCATCCTGCCCACCGGTACGCGCCTCGCAGCCTCGGCGGCCTCCTGGGTTGTATGGGGCATGTGCCTGGCGCAGATCGTGCTCAGCCCGGTAACCGCCTCGCTCCGACCGGCTGCGCACACCACCCATTTGCCCTACACCTTGTTCCCGGTCGAGCTCACCATCCTCCACAATCTCCCGTTCAACACCAACCCGCGGGCGCGTCGGCAAACCCTCACCAGGCCAGCCAGATTCCACCTCTACTTCCTCGACGACAACACCTACCTGTCCGAGCCGGAGGTGGGTGGGTTTTGGGTCAAGGGAGGGCGAGAAGCCGAGGTTGTCCTACGTACCGCGGCACCGGCCGAGCGCATCACGCTCAGCATCCGCAATCGCACGCGGGCCAACCGAGTCATAGTGCGCTTCGGCAGCCAGGTGGTGGAACGCCGCATCGAGCCGCGGGCGTCGATCGAGCTCACCCTCGAGATCGACGAACAACAACGCTACATCGAGGGGCCAAGCTGGCTGTACCGACTCAGCATCTGGTCCGAGCAGGGTACGTTGCCCATATTCGACACCGAAGGAAGTGGCGATATCCGCAACCTCGGCGTCCTGGTCAAGCCATCGGTGGAGCCCGACCTACCGCTGATGCGCTGAGCCGCCACGGCTCCAGCATGTGGCAAGACCCTTGTTATACTCGCCCGTCCATGCCCAAGTGGCGGAATTGGCAGACGCGCTAGGTTCAGGACCTAGTGGGGGCAACCCCGTGGAGGTTCAAGTCCTCTCTTGGGCACTTGATGTAACCTATTGACAGGTAACGAGTTGCGGAAGGGAGCCGGCCGGCGCGGCCAGGTTCCTTTCGGCGTTTCAGGGCCAGAAAGTAACGAACAGGTAACGGGAGGCGCGTGTCCCGGCAGCGTAGCTCCGAACTGGAGCATCGCTCCTACTTCCTCCGGGCCGTTAGCTCAGTTGGCAGAGCACCGGCCTTTTAAACCTGCCCCGCCCGGTTTCCGGAACCCTGCAGCGACGGGCGATTCCGCGCTTTCTCCCGTCGACATGGCCACTTACGAGTTTACGTAGGGTTGCGCAGTTTACGCAGCTTTAGCTCCGCGTAAGGGCAAAACAAGGGCGGCACGAGGGGCGCGACGCGGAAGGTGCCTGCTCTCGCCTACCCTGCTAACGCGCTCGCCGAGCCGACTCGGCCCGATCCAACGGACGCTCGCCCCGTAAGATTCCTGCCGTCTAATCAACGCTCGGGTCGGCGTAAGTTCCTGCATAGAAAGAAATTGACGACGGGCGCCCTGGTGCTACAGCCGTGGGGGCTGGTGTCGAACACGCGAACAACGGCGACCCAATGGGCAACAGACGCCAACGGTCACAGCGGTAATGGATTACCGCGGACACTGTACGAGTACGCGTGCCACGAGGGGAACTACTCGCTCGCCAATACCCTGAGTGGCGCGCGCTATGAGGAGACCAGCGAGGAGAACAGATAGCGCCGGTCGCCAGCGCGGGCGACATGGTACGGTGGCATGGCTCGATGCGTGGATGCTGCATTCGACCAAATGAGCTCACACAGACAGGAGAACGGCGATGGGCGACGATCGACACCGCGTGGATCAGACAGGGCTACGAACCCCCGACAACACGCCGACGATGCCGCGAGCAGGCCTGGCACTGGCGGGAGTGCTGGCGACTGTTCTGCTGGTGACGGTGTCTGTGCTGAGCACGACCGCGACCGTCGACGCAGCGTCGCATCCGCCGATCCAGGCGCAACAGTCGGGCGATGCCGCGATGCCCGACACCGATTCGATGAGCGATGAGGAGTTCGTAACGCTGCTGGCGTCAGCAGAGCTGGGCCCCTACGCGCGTGAGGATGCTCTCGCCGATACGTTCTCGCTAGAGCGCGCCGTCAGCTTCCTCGATCGGGTTGCCCTGACATGGGGTGAGAAGTACGGCTGCGTCACCTGCCATACGAACGGTTTGTATCTCACGGCACCGCCCGAGATCTTCGCCGAGCGCCGTGCCTTCGAGATAGCACACGATCAGGCTGCTCGCTATGTGCGCTCCTGGCGCGCCAACGACGTGCCTGGCAACGATGCGCCCGCCCCAGACGTGCCGGACGTCGTTGGCACGTCTGCGTTTCTGGCCATCAACGAGGCCCAGTCCGGTGAAAAAGAGCTCAGCGACATCACCGTGGAGGCGCTCGACCGCGCCTGGTCGCTACAGGACGAAGGGGGCCACTGGACTGGGTTTGTATCCAACTGGCCGCCGTTCTACGATCGCCAGTGGCCCGTCACGCTGATGGTGATCGCTACCGGCATGGCTCCGGGCGACTACGCCAGCACTGACGCCGCCGTGGAGGGGATGCGCAGGATTCGCGACCACATCGACGCGAACCCGCCCGAGTTCGCCCACAACCGCGGCATGCTGCTGTGGGCCGGCAGCGTCAACGAGGGGCTGGTCAGCGACGCCGATCGCCAACGCTGGATCGACGAGCTTCTCGATCTGCAGCGTGACGACGGTGGCTGGGCCTCGGGAAAGCTCGGCGTATGGCGTATGCGCAAGGGGCTCGACACCGATCCCCCGGTTACTGTCGAAAGTGATGGCTACGGCACCGGCTTCGTCATGTACGTCCTGCGACAGGCCGGCGTGCCGGCGTCGCACGCCGCGATCCAGCGCGGTGTCGGGTGGTTGAAGGCGAACCAGCGGGCCGGAGGGTACTGGTGGACCCAGTCCATACGCAATAGCTTCACAACCTCGAACTTCCTGACGCACGCCGGCACGACGTTCGCGGTCAAGGCGCTCGCGGCCTCTACGATCGAAACGGGAGGCGTCGCCAACACCGAGCGTTGAGCGCCACCCCCGAACGTGCTGATCGTCGGCGTTGACACTCGGCCGTCCGCCGTAGCGAAGACTCGTAACGCCGTGCCGCGCGAGCGCTTATACTTCCTCCGGGCCGTTAGCTCAGTTGGCAGAGCACCGGCCTTTTTAAACCTGCCCCGCCCGATTCCGGGAACCCTGCAGCCATCGGCGTTTACGTGTTTTCCCTAGCTGACATGGCCACTTACGAGTTTACGTAGGTTTGCGCAGTTTACGCAGCTTTAGCTCCGCGTAAGGGCAGAACAATGGGCGTTTCGCGAAAGAGGCAGGGCTCGGTCGTAGGTCCCGGACCGTCCGTTGCGGTCGTACCGCCGCAACTCGCCGTCGTCACGACCGCCCGGCAATCGAATACCGCTCTGGCCGGGCGGTCAGTGGTGCCAGCCGTTACTTCGGAACCCCGAGGCGCCGTCTGAGCTACGGCCTCAACCGGGTCATTCCCCCGAGAACGTGGTCCATCAAAACGACGGATCAGTTGCGGTCGCCTCGGGGGTCGCCGATCCCGCCAGTCCGCCGTTCGAGCCCCTCGCGTTACCGTGCAGGGCTCACCAGATTTCAGCCTCTACGAGGATCCTGGGAGGGTCATAGTCATCCGCTCCCGGGTGAGTCTGGAGGATCTCGCGCAGGCGACGGACCGCCAACAAGGCTGCGTGAACCAGATGGTACTCGTTGTCCATGAGGGTAGGGTCATACTCATTCTCATCGAGAGCATGCGCTGGTCTGTTTCGCTCATTCCTGACGTCCTTTAGCGCGCTGATGACGACGCACCGCTCTTCAGTCGCGTGTTCAAAAGCGACCTCCAGAAACTCCCCCAGCAGCCGGATCGTTCCTTTCTCCTTAATGATGACCCCGTCGTCAGTCTCGGTTCTTGTCTGCAGATCCACCTTGCCCCTGAAGAACCTCTTGTTCAGGTTGTCGGACAGCATCTTGTCGGCCGTGAGCGCGAGGTCCTGGTAACTTCGGAGGGTGGGCTTGGTTATCCAGGCGAACTGCGCCGGCGCCCCGCTGGCGAAGTTCTCGCGGAACAGAGGAGGCTCTCTGATCAGTTCACAGATGACATTGATCTGTTGAATCTCCTGGACGACGGCCTCGAAGGGAGATAGGCGGTTCGCAAACTCCCCTTCAACGCTCGTCTTGAAGTAATCCGAGTCCAGGAGCAGCCCCTCCCGGTCGACCTCGTATGATTTCCAGTGCAGCTGATGCTCAACGTTCGCCTCTGCGAGATCTGCGAGAATCGCCGTTACAAACCGCGCGCTCCCCCCCGTCGCTGTACGCTGCCCCCCACCGAACGTAGATCTTCCCCGGGTCTGCTAGGCCGCGCTCACGATTATAGTCGCTCCGCCGGACAACGAAGCCGGAAACCCCGGACTCGTCGAACCGATATCGCGGATCATCGCGGTACCGTTCGAGCGCTTGGCGATCGAAGAAGAAATCCTCAACTTGTGACCCACCGTGCCGCAGCGCCTTTGTGTAGGGGCCCAGCTCGTCACCTGCCATGGGATCTCTAGGCTCAAGAAGCAATGCGGTCGGGAACACCCATAGCTCGTCTCGCCCTTCGGGGATGCGAACGAGACCTTCTTCCGCGAGAGCTCTGACTGCGTCAGAAACAGCTTCTGAGGCTCTCGACGAGTGTGAGCGCTCGTCGACCAGTGTTACGAGCTTCCAGAGTGGGATGCCACAATGAGGGTGGCCCTCGAGCCACGAGTAGGCGATCGCATCGGCTACCACTTCCTTGAGGTGGCGGGTCACCTCTCTTCCTCCTTTAGATCAATGGGGATGGCGAGCGCTCGCGCTTGACTCGCCGTGTCTGAGATCCGCATTGGCGAACCCCCTTGGTTGACGGTGGCGCGCCGCGGATCGGCTAAACGCTTCCACGTGCATGGCTGCTACTCTGCCGGGAAGCTCGGGAAGCTCGGGAAGCGACAACCCTACTCTTGGAGCCGGCTAGACAACACCCTTGTTCCCTCTCGCTTACGTGATCTCTGCCCTCGTGCTGCCCTCACGTTGGATCGCTGCGCTGGCCTGGATGTGAGTACCCGAGGCTTCGCAAGGCTCGCAGTCGATCCGCTCACCGCGCTACGGTTGCGCAATGAGCAAGCGTCTTGAAGGTAGTGAACCCCTTCACAGATCTGGTGTACCGGTTGGTGCTACGGCCAACGATTTCTGGCAGTGGTCGGCCTCAGACCTGCTGAGCAATACGCTTCGGGGAACGCTCGCAGAGTACATCGTGGCCCGTGACCTAGGTGTGGCGTCGGGCGTTCGGGAGGAATGGCGTGCCTACGATCTCCAGACGCCTGAGGGGATCAAGGTCGAGGTTAAGGCATCGAGCTATTGGCAGAGCTGGGGTCAGACTCGACCCTCCGTGATCGAGTTCGACATCGCTCGAAAGCTCCCCTGGGACCCGGTCACGGGCGAGTATGGCCCCGAGAAAGTCCGGTCAGCGGATGTCTACGTTTTCTGTGTACTGGGGGAGCCCAGCAACGAGCAGCCGGACCCGCTGGATCTAGATCAGTGGGCGTTCTTGGCGCTGGCGACCGAGGTATTTGACCGCAGGGTCGATAACCAGAAGACAATCCGACTCAATCCACTTCGCGCTTTGAGTCCCACGGAGGTGGACACTCGTGGTATCCGCCGAGCGATCGAGCAGGTGCTCGAAGAAGTCGGGGCCGGGCCGCGAGAGCCCGCGCAAGCACAACGTAGGAGGCGGCCTGCGAGTCCGACCGAGTCATCCCGTGCGTTTGTTGTGGCGTCGCGCAGAAGAGGCATAGCCACCCATGGCATCGTCCCCTGTCACCAAGGCGCAGGCATACGGAGTGGAGGCTCCGTCGCCTCACTGCCCGGATTGGTGGTGCACGCAGACTGGGGCTCGGCGCCGAAGAAACGTTGGATGTCCGTCGCCGTTAAGTCTGGGTCGACGTTCCGTGTGGAAGCTCCAGAGCTGGTCGGTGAACTCGGCAGTTTCTGGCGGCGGCTTCTGCAGCGTGGGGGCGGATCGGGCGCACTTGTAGGCTTCGACTTCCCGATTGGACTGCCATCCGCCTTCGCTGAACTTGCCGGGATCGAGCGATTCAAGCTGGCACTCGGCGAGTTTGGCAAGGACCCCTGGGCCCACTTCTACACGCTCGCGGAGCTACCCTCTGACATCTCCATCCACCGGCCCTTCTATCCGTACCGAGCCGGCGCAACGAAGCAGCATCACTTGCTGGATGCTCTCGGCCTCTCGGACATGAACACGCTGCGACGCCGGTGCGACCTCCCGACTTCAACCCGGGGCGCCGCTTCACCGATTTTCTGGACGCTCGGGGCCAAGCAGGTCGGGCGAGCGGCCATCATCGGCTGGCGGGACTTGTTGGCACCGGCCCTCATCGACCCTTCGATTGACCTTAGGATCTGGCCGTTCGATGGCGACCTCACCGACCTCGTTCATCCTGGCGCGGTCGTGGTCGTAGAAACCTACCCCGCCGAGGCCTGCGTTCAGCTGGGGATGACGCCCCCCGGGCGCGGATGGAGTAAGACGTCGCAGGCTGGTCGCGCAAGCCAGGCTGGTCTCATCAAAGCCTGGGCCGGCGCACGCGGCGTGCGTCTGACCGAGCAGCTTGTCGACTCGCTCGAGACCGGCTTCGGCCCAGACCCAAGCGGCGATGACCCGTTCGATGCGATGATCGGCCTGCTCTCCATGCTTGAGGTCGTATTGGGCTTTCGCAAGGAGGGTGCTCCCCACGAGCCAGCTGTTCGGAACGTCGAGGGCTGGATCCTGGGACAGAACTCATAAGTCATGCTACGTCTTCCGTGCAGTGCTCACGCAACCGAACGGGTGGAAACTAAATAGAGAGCTAACGGACCATCATCTCATCGTCGGCGCCCAAGCGGAGCCGACAGCGGCGGGTGTTAGCGCGCGGAAGAGTCTACGAAGGCCGCACCGCCAGCGTTCGAAGAGCACTCAAGGGCCGGGCAAGGGCTCTGTAAAGAATTGACATTCTCCTGGAGTCCGTGCTAGGAGCCTTCTATATTGCGGCGCCTGGGTCGGAAAACCGTAACCGGGTTGGTTTTTTTTGAGAGAGCTTGCCCACGGCATCCGAAGACCACATGCATGAGGACTCACGGGGAAGAGAGCAGGACGATGCCGTACGAAAGGACGCCATCGCCCTCTTCAAGTTTCTGCGTGAGTTCACCGCCCTGCGCTCCAAGACGATCAGGAGCATCGATCAGTACGACACGGTGCTCTGGCTCTCGGATGTGCCGCGCGAAGCCGGCGTAGCCTGCGCGGCCTGGGAACAGAGTCGCGAGACCGATCTCGGCGACACGTGGCTTGAGATCATGAAACCCAAGCTGCCGAAGGTCCCGGCTCCGCCGGGGGCCACCGAGCCGTGGCTCGATAGGGAGCAGCTCAGGGATTCCTCGCTCGACTTACCAGAGCTGCGATCGCAGATCAGCCGCCGGATCGAGGACGGCGACGGCGAGCCCCAATACGAAACGCTCGAACTTGAGGACCATCCTGAGATTTCGGCCGCCTGGGATCGATATATCGAAGAAGAATGGTGGCCGTGGCGCGAAGTTGACCGCCAGCTGCGACCCGTCCACGAGTGCTATTCGAAACTCTACGCGATTCATCAGAGGCAGCAGAGGTTGGGTGAGCAGTACGAAGCCGTCCTTGGCCTGGGTCTCTTGCGCTGGCGAACCCCAGATTCTCAAGAGATTCGGAGGCATCTGATCGTTGCCCAGACGTCTGTTCACTTCGATCCCGTCAGCGGAACGATTACCGTCGGTCCGGCGGGAGAAGGTGCGAACCTCCGGCTAGAGCAAGACATGCTCGAGCCGAGCTGGCGACCAGACCCCGACGAGAGCCGTGCGATCGAGACTCAGATCATGTCGATCGGCGATGACGGAATATGGGATGGCGTCGGAGTCCGCGACGCGTTGCAGGCCTGGGTGAACGCGACGGCGGCGGCGGGCACATATTCCAGTGCTCTCAATGAGCCGGCTGGTTTCAGCCCCGACCCTGTCGTCCACTTATCGCCAGCTCTCGTGCTGCGAAAGCGCACGGCGCGCTCCTTTCTCAAGGCCTTCGATGACGTCTTGACCGATCTTGAAGAGGGCGCAGCGGTGCCGTTCGGCGTTGAACGCTACGTGACCGTCGCTGAGGAGGCAGAGGGAGATCATCAAGAGGACCCCTCGGACGCCGGACGGCCCGCTGAGATCCCCCCCCAGTTGTACTTCCCGCTGGAAACGAACGCTCAGCAGAGCGAGATCGTGGAAAGGCTGCGATCCAACCAGGGCGTGTTGGTTCAGGGACCGCCTGGCACTGGTAAGTCACACACGATCGTCAACCTGGTCTGCCATCTCATGGCGGAGGGGAAACGAGTCCTTGTGACGAGCCATGCGCCACGCGCTCTCACTGTCCTCCGCCGCTATATCGCGGAGAAAGCTCCCGAAATCGCGCCTCTGGCCGTCGTGCTCCTTGGGAATGATCGCGAGAGCTTGAATGCAATGGAGCGGTCCGTCGAGGGAATCACGCAGCGGCACTCGAGCTGGGACGCCGCAGCGACGGAACGCGACATCGACCGCCTCGAACAACAGTTGAGCGACACCCTGGGAGAAGCCGCCGAGTGTCGAGAACGGCTCCGCTCGATCCGTGAGGCGGAGATCTATCAGCATCAGCCCATGCCTGGTGCCTACGCGGGAACTCTGCAGAGGATCGCGCGCAGACTTCGGCAGGAAGAAGAGAGTTTCGAGTGGTTCGAAGACCGGCCCCCGTCTTCCGAGCAGCAGCCGCCGCTCACGTCGACGGAGATGGAGCGACTCTTGGCCCTTGCGAGAGATCCTGTCGTCGGCCAGGTCCGCGACCGAACCTGGAAAGCGGTCGACGCATCTAGGTTGCGGTCGGCTGCGGACTTCTCAGGCATGGTCGCTCGGGCGCGTGCGGCCGAGAAAGCGGTCGAGGAAACAAAGGACTCGAGGGCGCATGAGGGGTTTGCTGCACTTCGGAGCACGACGACAGAACTGAGGCAGGATCTGTCCTCGGAACTGGGCGATTTGGTGAGGCGCGCGCGCGGCATCGAAAGGCATATCCACGGATGGGCCGGTGTCGCAGTGCGGGACGTTCTCGGCGACCGTGATCGTGCGTGGCAGGAATTGCTGGACGTTACTAAGGCCCGAATAGAAGCGCTGCAGGGAGCCGCTCGATGGGCCGATGAGAACCCCGTGTCAGGCCTGGATGAAACAGACCTCGCTGCGACCAAGGCTGATGCAGCCAAGCTGCTAGGCCATCTTGAGGGCGGTGGGAGGTGGGGCTTCGGACCATTTCGTGCTGGCGCGGTCAAGGATGGGATGTACCTCCAGAAAGTACGAGTCGCGGGGAAACCCTGCGTCGACGCCGACACGCTGCGTGACCTGATCAAGCGGATGGACTTCCAGGATGAGCTGGATCGAGCACGGTCGATGTGGCTGAGGTATGTCGCAATCGATTCGGCTCTGAGCGGCCCTTCCCAAATTGCCGAACTTGAAGATCTTTGCGAGCCGCTAGAGGCTGCCCTGGAGCTCCTACCGGCGAAACGGAGCGCACAAACGCAAGTCGAGGCGATACGCGGTCTCGCCCAGCCCGTCTGGCACGATATCGATGCGCTCGAGGGCCTCAGGCTAGCGGCGGGCGCGGTAGACGCAGCGAGCGGAGCCCGGATAGCCACCGAACAGATCGAGACGTATGGGGCCGAAGTAGCGAGTCTTCTTCCGCCGGCAGGCGAATGGGACCCAGAGAGCCGACGGCTTCTCGCCGCGATCGACGCGCAAGACGCCGACGGCTATTCCGAGGCGCTGGCGACCTTGGGCGAACACTACGACGAGTTATCGGTGCTTGCCGAAGGAGACTCCCTAGCCACGAGACTGGCCGAAGGAGCTCCGAAGCTCGCGGCTTCGATCAAAGCAAATCCGACGAGTCAAGAATGGAGCGGAGCCGTAGGAGGGCTTGAAGCGGCTTGGAATTGGGCGCGAACTCGGCGATGGCTAGCGGAAAGGACAGACCCTTCCGCGGAAATCGAGACTAAGCTGCGTCTTGACGGAATTCGCCAGCGCGAACGCAGACTGTTGGGGGAGCTGGCGAGTCTGAAGGCATGGTCGCATTGCTTCGATCGAATGACCGAACACGAGAGGCAGCATCTCGTCGCCTGGGCGCTCGCCACCAAGAATGTCGGCAAGGGAACGGGAAAGTACGCGCCGAAGCATCGGCGCGCGGCGCGCGCGAACATGAACGAATGCCGGGGTGCGATCCCAGCTTGGATCATGCCGCTCTATCGAGTCGCGGAGTCGATCACCCCGGGACGCGACAAGTTCGACGTGGCCATTATCGACGAGGCGAGCCAATCGGGTCCCGAGGCGCTCCTACTGACCTACCTGGCGGACAAACTGGTCGTAGTTGGCGACGACCGGCAGATTGCGCCGAACTTCATCGGTGTGAACAGGGCGGATGTCGATGATCTACGGGAGCGGTACATTCGCAAACTTCCGATGGCCAATCAGTACGGAGCTGAGAACAGTTTCTTCGAACTCGCCGACATCAGATATCCGGGCCGAATTCGACTTCGAGAGCACTACCGATGTATGCCGGAGATCATCCAGTTCTCCAACAACCTTTCATACTCCAATCAACCGCTTGAGCCGCTTAGGCAATACGGCGCTGGCCGCCTTGAGCCCGTCGTCGCGAACGTCCACGTGGCCGATGGTTTTGCTCGAGGGCGGGGCTCATCCACAGTCAACCCGCGGGAAGCTGAGGCGCTGGTTCAGCGCATCGTCGAGTATTCCGCGTACCCCGATTACGACAACAAGACTTTCGGCGTAATCAGTCTTCTGGGTTCTTCCCAAGCCAGATTGATCGAAGGGATCTTGTTCGACGAGCTCGGACCGGAGGAGATGACTCGCCGACAGATTGTCTGCGGTGACGCCTACGCGTTCCAGGGCGACGAGCGCGACGTCATGTTCTTGAGCCTAGTGGCAGCGCCTGGCGAAGGGCGCAGAATTCACGCGCTCACGTCACGGATGTATGAACGTATATTCAACGTTGCCGCGAGTCGGGCTAGGGATCAGATGCTCCTCTTCCACACAGCCACTTTGAACGATTTGAACCCTAACTGCATGCGTCACCGATTGCTCTCGTACTGTAGTCATCCCGGCCTGGAGCAACCAACCGTCGGCGGCCATGACGTTGAGGACCTGCATCGTCTTGCTTCTGCCGACGGCCGTGGTCAGCGGACACCGCCCGAGCCCTTCGACAGTTGGTTCGAGGTCGACGTTTTTCTTCGAATTGCGGACGCGGGCTTCCGTGTGTTGCCTCAGTACGCGGTGTCTGGCTATCGGATCGACATGGTCGTTGAGGGCATGGAACGCCGGCTGGCGGTGGAGTGCGACGGGGATGAGTGGCACGGCGCGGAGCGATACTTGGAAGACATGCAACGTCAGAGGCAACTTGAACGCTGCGGGTTCCCGTTTTGGAGGCTGCGCGGCAGCGCGTTCGAGTTGGACCCGGACAAGGCGATGAAGTCCCTATGGGAGGCGCTTGATCACCATGGGATCTCGCCGGGTCACGTTTCGGCAGAGGACGGAGATGAGGAAGCGGCGGCAGCAGTGCCAGAGATTCCAGATTCGCCCCCTGACTTCGTGTTGAGGCCACCTTCTATAGCGGCAGACCTCGCTGAGCCAAAGCAGGCCCAACTGGTTTCACCGATTCCGATCAAGTCTCAGGCTCAAGCGGCAGCGCATCCGGCCGACGAAGAGCCGGCGGGACACCCCTTGCCGGTCGCGTCACGACAGGCGCAGTACGTACTCTGGGTAGAGTGGACCATGCCGGATCCCCGTGTCGCTTCAGCCGCCGAACTGGCTGAAGGCATCGTCTCCGTTGTTGAAGCGGAAGGGCCGGTTCGCATACGCCGAGTCTTTCAACTGCTAACGAAGGCAGCAGGCTTGAGGCGTGTCAGGCGGCTTGTACGTGAGGGACTCGAACGCGGCCTGAACGAGGCGCTGCGAGAAGGCCTGGTCGAAGAACATCCGGATCCGCTCAGTTCCGGGCGGTTAGATGCGGTGTTGATACGCGAAGGCCGGCCAACGGTCATCGTGCGTCCAGCAGCCGGGCGCTCGTTTGCCGAGATCCCATCGACCGAACTGAAGACTGTAGTCCGGGAGATTCTTGCAGAGAATCCGGCGTTCGGAGATGAAGCGATCATGCGGGCCGCCATGGCCCACTACGAGTTCAGACGGCTCACGGCCAACATGAAATCGAGGATGCTTGTTCTCCTCGACGGGCGCTGTTCAACTTCATGATCGATAGCGGTTCGGCGAACGGTCGTGAGCTCCCTGGGAATCCTCGGTACGTTCGTTGGTGTCGCGGTCGCGCTCCTGCGTTTCGATTCCACCGATATCCAAGGCAGCGTTCCGTTCCTATGAGCACAGACAGCTCCGTTTCCACCCCGAGCTACTTCGCGTACAAGCGCCTGTGCGAAGCAGGAGATATCAAGTAGGGCGTGGGCCTGACTGAGCGCAAGAGGGACGAACCTGGTGGGCAGCCTTCATCCAATCCATCGCCGCTACTACGCGGAGGACCTGGTCCGCCGTCGCCGCGCTGGCGAGGCCCGACGCTACGCAGCCTCTCAGCGTCAGGGCCGTATTGACCCGAACCCTCACCAGATTGACGCGGTCATGTTCGCGCTGCAACGGATCCCGGAGGGCGGCTGTATCCTGGCCGACGAGGTCGGCCTGGGCAAGACTATCGAGGCTGGACTGGTCATCGCCCAGCTGCTCGCCGAGAGCGCGGAACGGATTCTGATCATTCTGCCGCGGGCTCTGGTTGGCCAGTGGCAGGACGAGCTGTTCTCGTTGTTCGGGATCTCGGCGTTCGAGGCGTCGGAGCCGGGCACCGACACCGATGGGCCCGGGGTCTTCCTGGCCGGCCGCGAGTGGGCCGGCGGCCAGCGCGGCTCGGAGAAGCTCGGCTCAGGCCCCCCGTTCGATCTCTGCGTGATCGACGAGGCGCACGAACTGTTCGCATCAATCCACCGCCGGTTCGATGGCCTTGGCAGCTACCAGGAGGAGCACAAGGAGGCGCAAACCGCGCACCGGGTGCGCAAGCTACTGGGGCCGTCACCAGTTCTGCTTCTTACAGCAACGCCCATGCAGAACTCGCTGCTCGAGCTGTGGGGACTCGTTCAGTACGTCGAGCGTTCGGGCACACTACTCGGCCTTCGCCCCACCTTCAGAAAGCTCTTCTGCGAGGACACTGCGGGGAAACGAATCATCCCCGAGCAATCGCCCGACCTGAGACGACGTCTCGCATCAGTGGTGCATCGAACCCTGCGTCGCCAGGCTCAGGAGTTCCTGGAGAAGCCGTTCGTTGGTCGCAGCGCGCGCCTGTTCGAGTACAAGATGGAACCCGACGAGCGTTCGCTCTACGACGACGTCACCGCCTACCTGCTCCGCCCGACCCTGCACGCATTCCGTGGCCGCTCGCGGCAGCTCCTCCTGATCGGTTTTCATCGCCGCATGGCCTCGTCCACGGCTGCTCTCGCCGCGAGCCTGCAGCAGGTCGCCAACCGCCTTCGCAAACTCGTACGCGGCCCGGAACAGGACGACGCCGCGGAGCTGAGCGCCGACTTCCTCGCCGATCTCGAGGACGAGGACGACACGAGCCCCGCCGTGACCGAGGAGACCTCCCCCGCCCCCAAGCGCGCGGACGTTCGCAAAGAACTCGCAGAGGTCGAGGATTTCATCCGTCGGGCCCAGGATCTGCCCCACGACAGCAAGGCCCAGAGCCTGGTGACCGCCGTGGAGACCATCGGCAAGAGGGAGAGCGGCAGCCACAAAGTGGTCATCTTCACCGAGTCTCTGACGACCCAGAGTTACCTGCGCGACCTGCTAGTGGAGAAGGCCGGACTGCGCGAAGACGAGATCACCCTCTTCTCTGGCGCCAACAACCACTCACGTGCCCGGGACGCCCTCGCCAAGTGGCAGGAAGAAATCGGCAACGGCCTCCCTCCCCATTCCCGGCCGAGCCCCAACATCGCCGTGCGCCTGGCGCTGGTGCACGAGTTCAGGACCCGCTCGCGCGTGTTCATCTCCACCGAAGCCGGCGCCAAGGGGCTAAACCTGCAGTTCTGCGACACCATCGTCAACTATGACCTGCCGTGGAACCCGCAGCGCATTGAGCAGCGCATCGGCCGCTGCCACCGCTACGGCCAGACCCGCGATGTCACCGTCATCAACTTCCTGGCGAAGGACAACGAGGCTCAACGGCTCACCTTCGACATTCTCAGTCAGAAGCTCGAGCTCTTCGGCACAGTCCTGGGAATGTCCGACGAGGTTCTCCACGAGAGCAGCGAAGACGGCACCGCAGAGCTGGGCATGAGCCTGGGCCCCGACTTCGAAGCCCAGATCCGCCGCATCTGGGATCGCGCTCGCTCGGTGCAGGAGGTAGAGGTCGAGCTGCGCCGACTGCGAGACTCCGTCGATGAGCGCCGCCGTTCGCTCGAAGACGTGCGCGAGCACACGGTAGGCCTGATCGAGAGCCGTCTCGACGAGTCGGTGCGAGCCGTCTTCCGCCAGATTCGTGAGGAGCTCCCGGCGACGCTCGCCGAACTCGACAGCGACCTGGAGCGCGTCGCAACGGCCTACCTGGTGGCCCTCGGAGCGCAGCACACTGTCCACGCCGACAACGGCAAGCGCGTCATCGACGTGCCAGAGTCAGAAGTGCTCCCCGCGACCCTCGCCGAGGGCTTCCGTGTAGCACTAGGCCACTCCAGCTCTCTGGAGGAAATTGAGTCGCTCCACGGCCGGCACCCGCTGATCGAGGCCGCCCTTAGAGAATCGCGGCAAAGCGGCACCGGTGACTTCCGGCTTCGCTTCCACCTCGCCGACGACGGCTCCCCCGTCCTGAAGGCCCGCCGCGGCGCCCGCGGACGATTGGCACTCACCAAGGTCTCCTACTCCGGCTACGAGAGCGAGGACCGACTGGTGGTAACCGCGATCTTCGAAGACTCCGAGGTGCTCCGCCCTGCCGAGGCCGCCCGGGAGCTGCTCCGCCTCCCCTGCGAGGACGTCTCGGACATCGACCTCCCGTGCAAACTGACGAAGGACGACCTCGACGAGGTCGTTGACGAGGAGATGTTCCTCGATCATTCGGACGCCGCCCGACGCGAGCAGGATCGCTTCGAGCGCGCCCTCGACCAGCTCAACCAGTTCATGGACGACCGCTCCCTTGTTCTCCGCCGCGAGTTGATAGACGTGGCCGCGGCCCTTGAGAAGGCCGAGACCACCCGCGACGGTGCCCTCGGGCCCGAGGCCCGACAGGCCGCGCAGGATCGCGTGCTGCGTCACGAGGAGCGAGTGCAGGCCATCGAGGCCGACCTCGAGAAGGTCGACTCGCGAGCCGACGCCGTGTACGAGAAGTGGCGCGATCACGCCCACGCCCGCCGATACAAGCCGCCCGAGCCCGAGCGGCTCTTCAACGTCGAGTTCGTTCTCGAATGAGCAAACCGGAGGCACCCGACGTGGCCTTTTCATTGCTGCACACCGCCGACTGGCATCTCGGACGCCGGTTCCCGAGGTTCCCGGAGGAGGACGAGCAGAAGCTCACGCGTGCTCGACGCGAGGTCGTGACCAAGATCCTCGACCTGGCTGAAAGCCGCCGCGTGGATGCCGTGCTGTGCGCCGGCGACCTATTCGATGAGTATGCCCCGGACTCGCAGTGGTGGAAGGCCGTGGTTGAGGACCTCGCCAGGCGTAAGTGGACCCGTCAGGTGGTCCTGCTCCCCGGCAACCACGATCCGCTCGTTTCCCGATCGGTCTACGAGCCGAGCCATGCTTTCCGCCGAGGACTGCCTCCGTTCGTGCACGTGGTCGATCGTCCGGACTTCGAGCTCGAGCTCGCCGATAACGTCGTGCTCTATGCGGTGCCTTGCACCTCTCACGCCGGGCAGAACGACCCGGCGTTGCAGCTTCCAGCCCGTGCGCCCGGCGACGAGCGCATCCGCATCGGCCTCGTTCACGGCCAGACCTTCGACATTGAGGGGCACCAGACGAATTTCCCCATCGCGCGTGACGCTGCGCAGCAACGCGGTCTCGATTACCTCGCCATCGGTGACACGCACGGCTTCCGCGACGTCCAACCCGATGCGCCGGTTCCCACTGTGTATCCGGGCGCGCCCGAGCCGGCCACGTTCGGGGAAACCGACGCCGGCCACGTTGCCCTGACCTTCTTCCCGCGCGATCGGCGCCGCCGGGCCATCGTCGAATCGCACCGGGTCGGCACGTGGCAGTGGAGCGAGCAGACCTGCAGCTCGATCGAGGAGCTGAGGGCGCTGAAGTCCGATGATTCTCTGCGCAAGTGCGTGCTGAAGTTGCAGATCGAGATGCGCCTGCCTATCACTGAGTACGACGAAGCCGGGGCGATCCTTAGCGAGCTGCAGGGCTCCCTCGCTGCGCATCCCCGTGTGGGCGTCCTGCTCGCCGACCGCACCGGGCTGCGCCTGGAGCCACCCGGGCAGAAGGACTTCCCCGACGACCTTCCCCCCGTCCTCAAGTCGACCATCGAGCGGCTGGTTGCCGCAGCCGACCAGGAACCTGAGCGCGCCGAGCGCGCCCTGCACCACCTCTTCCAGCTCGTGAAGGGACGGTAGCCCGTGTGGTTGCGGCGTCTCGTGGTGCACTCGTTCGCCGGCATCAAGCACGCCGACATCAAGCTCGACCAGGGCCTGAACGTCCTGTACGGTCCCAACGAGCTGGGCAAGTCGACGCTGGTGCAGGCCATTCGCGCGGCGTTACTGTTGCCCGACAGCTCCGCCGCCCATCGCGACCTCATCGACTGGCACGACGACCAGCCGCCGCGAGTGGAGCTGACCGTCGAGACGGATCGCCAGCGCATCTATCGCATCAAGAAGAGCTTTGGCTCGGGCGCCGACGGCTCGAGCCTCCTGGAGTTCTCCAAGGACGGCGAGAGCTTCGTCCTGGAGGCAAAGGGCCGGGATGTTGA
This sequence comes from Acidobacteriota bacterium, assembly GCA_963666055.2. Lineage (GTDB taxonomy): Bacteria > Acidobacteriota > UBA890 > UBA890 > WLXD01 > DASCOT01. Next base: position 257,175 of record CAXWPH010000006.1, read on the forward strand.
CGGGCAGGTGCGCGAGCTGCTCGAGTGGGGAATCGCGCAACCGGGAGGCGGCGGCGGCAAGCATGGGTGGCCCGAAGCCTTCCTCACCACGGCCCTCATCGGCACCCAGGACGAAGTGGAAGCCGTGCTCGAACGCGGCCTCGACGGCGATGCCAACGAGTCGGGAAAGCAACGGCTCACCCGAGCACTACAGGCTATGGCCGAGAGTCCCGAGTTCCGGCGGGTCCTCGCTGCCGCTCAGGTGAAGGTCGATGAGGCGTATACGCCCAAGGGAAGGCGGAAGCGGAGCAAGGGCTCGCCCTGGACCGAGATCCAGAGCCGCCTGAAACTCGCTCGGGATGAGCAGGACGCCGCGCGCAGGCTGGTGAACGACAGTCTCTCCGCAGGTGCAGGAGTCGAGGAGATCGCGGAGACGCTCGCAGGAGCGAGTACCCAGCAGGCAGAGGCAGAGGCGGCGAGCCAGCTGCTGCAGGTGGCATGTCGGCAGAACGAGGCCCGCACCGCCGCGGCACGCTTCCTGGCCGACGCGGAGAAGACCCGCGATCGGGTCCAGGCCTACTACACGGCTGTCGAGGAAACCGGGGCCGTGCTCAAGACCGCAGAGGCCGCTCTGCACGACGCCAATGCCGCGACGGCAGCAGCCCAGACCGCGCTCGACACCGCCGAAGAGCAAGTCACTGCCGCGTCCAAGCACCTGGTGAAGCTCGAGAGCGGCAGCGCCGAGCAAGAACGGAAGATCCAGCGGCAGGAGATCGAGAAGAAACTGCTCGCTTTCGACGCGGCCAGGAAGGACGGCGAGCGAGAACTCGAGCTTGCGAACCTGGCGGCTGTGGCGCACCGGAAGGCCGACGAGCTGGCGAGCGGGGTCGAGGCGAGCGAGAAGCGGCTGAACGACGCCGGCGATCTCCTGCAACGGGCCGAGACCCAGACTACTGGCGACCAGGTCGCCTTGGCCAAGCTTGAACAACTGGAGCTCGCCGATACTTTGGCAGCCGCCATCGCGGATCTGACCACGGCGCGCGCGGACACCGAGGCCGTTGCCAAGCTTCGCCACGAGGCGGCGGCAAGGAGACAGGAGGCCCAGGTCATCCGATCGCGAATCGAGGCGCTGGCTGTCCCCGACGAGAAGGCCCTGAGCGAGCTGGGGCAGCAACTTCATTCGCTACAGATCGCCGAGGGTAAACTTCAGGTTGGCCTCTCCGTGCGCATTGCGCCTAAGAAACCTCTGGACATGTCCGTTGCCGCAGACTCGGCCAAGCCGATCGCGCACCATCTGGCAGACGAGAAGACATTCGAGGCCGAAGGACACCTCATAGTCGACCTGGCAGGAATCGCCGAGGTGGAGGTCACGGGTGGTAGCGCGGCCCTACGTCAGGAAGCGCAGGAGATGCGGCAGCGCTGGAACCACGAGGTCACGCTCATCCTTAGTGCTGCCAAGGTCGAGTCATTCGAACAGCTCCTGGACGCCTCCGAGCGAGCGACGAAAGAACTCGGGCAAGCCGCCGCCCTGGATGCCGAGGCTGACCAGGCAGAAGCCCGGGCGCGAGGAGCCGGCGATGCCGAGACTCGCCTCGCCGTAGCAGAGCGCTCCGAACGAGAAGCGCGCGTACAGCTCGACGCGCAGTTGACGGCTGGCGACTCCTTCGAGCGCCTGCTTGAGGAGGCGCTCGAGGCCGGCGACCCCGAAGCCGCCGAGAAGGAGAGACAGGCCCTAGAGCAGAACATCGCGAAGCGAAACGACCAGGCCGGTGCCCTCCGAACACAGGTAGCACGGGACGAGAGCACCCTCGAGTCCGCTAACCGCGAACTCGAAGCGCAACGTCGAGACTGCAAAGCAGCCGATGCGAGACTAAGCGGTCCATTTCAGGACGTTCTCGCCCGCGCCCAGGGCACACTCGCCAAGATCACGTCGGACCGGACCTCGCACGAGGCGGAGCTGAAGAAGCTTGGCACGAGCGCGAGCGCGACAATCGATGCAGCTCGCGAGAAGCAAGAGGTCGCCCAAACTCGGGCCGACCAGGCAAGGGAGCTCCTCGAGCAGAAGACCGACGCGGCATCGAAGGCTCAGTCGGCGGTCACAAGGTCCGCCGCACAACTCGACGAGCGCAAGACAAGAGCCGCCGACGAAGACCTGCCAGCCGCAGAGCGCCTCGTAGAAGAGCTACGCAAGGCGCTGAAGAAGCTGCCTCGACCGACGGTAGATGTCGACGACGAGCAACTCGCGGCCGCACACGAGCTAGTGAAGCGAACCACCAACGCCGTCCGCGATCTCGAGAGCGAGCGGAGCAAACGCGAGGGCGCCCTGGAGACGGTGGGCGGCCAGTACATCCAGGACCGACTCGACCGAGCGGAAGAAGCCGTCGAGTCGATCAGCGATCTCGAACACCTGACCGAAATCGAGTACTCCTCATGGCAGCTCCTCCTTGAAACGCTGAGGATCGCCGAGAGCGAAGACGCTGTTCACCTCGGGGATGCGGTGGTGAGGCCCATCGAGGAACGAGTCGCCGCTCTCACCCAGGGGCGCTACGACACCGTCTCCGTAGGCCCTCATCTCGACGACATCAGCCTCACCCTGGCTGGAGCAGCGCGCGACCAGACCTCGCTGTCCATCGGCACCCGCGACCAGCTCGCCACTCTACTCCGCCTCACCATCGCCGAGACGCTCGAGACCGCCGTAATCCTCGACGACCAACTGGTGCACAGCGACATCGGCCGCATGAACCGTCTCGCAGAGTTGATCTACCGCTGCGCAGACAAGTCACAGATTCTCGTGTTCACGTGCCGGCGGGAAGAATACGAGGTCGAGAACTACACCGCCAAAGCGAACTGGGTAGACCTTAGGAGAGTGGTTGAACGCAGCGGGGCTGACGAGATAGCAGGAGAAGTGTAGCTGTGAGGCCTCTGAGGAAGCCGATCACAACGTCAGGCCCCCCGTCACGGCACGACTTTCGAATCTGTGGGTCCGGTGATTCCGATGGCGTGCGATTCACTGCCATGGAGAGTTGGTCGACGGGCCGCGTCACTAGTGGTGGTGATCGGCCACGAAGCAGAACTGGACCGGGGCCGCCGTCTTGTCCGCCGATCGCGATCGAGGGAGGGAATTCGGGATGAGGATTCGGCGGGCGCCTGCGAGGCTTCTATGGGCGTAGCGATAACGCTGGTCTTCCTAGCGATCGTGATCGCTTTGGCCTTTCGGAACTCAGGCCGTGCCGCGCGTACCGCCCCCACCGCTAGCACGCGGCGATCACCCCCCAAACGATCGAGGCCCCAGCAGGGAGGCTCTGCCCGCAACGCTTGGCTGTCCGGCGACCTGCAGCAGATGATTGGGGCGCTGGCCGCTAAAGCGAAGTTGGTGGATCGCCACTTCCTGCTGATGACGATCGTCCAGCAGACGTATCGTCAGCGCGCCGACCCGACGATGGCAGACAAGTGCGCGGAAGTCGCCCAGCTTCACCTGGATGAGTTTGATCAGATCAAACCCGCGCTCAAACGTGACATGGGGTTCCTGCCGCATGTTCCGACGTTTCAGCACTATGCGACGCTCCTCACAGAGCGTGGTGACTTCGAACGTGCGATGAATGTGTGTGAGGCAGCGATTGGGCATGGGCTCGACGATGGCACAAAGGGCGGCTACAGAGGCCGCATCGAGCGCATTAAGAAGATGCGCGCCAAAGCGAAGCTTGCTAGTGGCGCCGCTGCTGAGACATCTGGCACGCCGACCACGCGCGCAAAGCAGGTGGTTCCCTCAACCGACTTGCCGCAGATCGTTGAAACGTTGGCGACATCGCATCAGAAACGAACGCGGGTCCAAACCGCACGCGTACTCGATCTGGAAGGTGTGCCGTTTGTCGGGCTGCCACGGGCCCCAGCTCGGTGGGAGGAGCGCGATACAGCCAAGGCTCAGAGGGAAGACGATGGTGCCGAGGACTTCTTCGAGCTCCTGGGCCAGCCTGGCTGGGAGCTCTTGGAGCCCGAGAAGTTGCCCATGACCGAGCGACCGGACCCCGCATACCGGCGTCATTTCTCGGCTCGATCGGGCACATTCCTGGTGGATGACCTGGGCCGCGCGAAGGCACATTCGGGCGCGCCGTGTTCGGTGATGAGCTTCGGGGCTCAGGGCGAACCCTTGGCCGAACGAGCCCTAGCATGGGACCTCTATCGTTTGCAGGTGAATCCTTTAGGCGCTGGGCTCGCCGGAATCTCCAGGAACCACGTCCTGCACTGTTACGACGAGCGGCTGACGACGCTCGCGGCAGTACCTCTCGCAGAGACACCTGAAGTTCGTGCGGCGAAGTCACGCCTGGAGATCCCGGACCTAGAACTCCATAGGCATATTCGCACGGGCGCGCTTCGGCCAGATGGGAAGGCGTACTTGTTCTCGGTTGTGGACGAGGCGTTCGCGGTGGGCATAGAAGGCGATCCGTTATTCGGCGTGCGGATGCCTCACCAGGATGGCTGGGAGCAAGTCGGGTCGATCACTTCGCGCTCTGGTTCGAGCACCGAACTCGATCAGGCGATGAGCGCGCTCGGGCTGGCCTATCCGTTTGACTCCCAAGACGTCAAAGGGCGATATCGCCAGCTGGTCAAGGAATGGCACCCCGACAAGAATCCGGGCAGAGAGCAGGAGGCGGCGTCAGAGTTCCGGAAAGTCGTGTCAGCTGCGGAACTCCTGTCTGGTCTCGACATGTCCGAATTCGCTGCCCCCGAAGAACGAGCCGTGTACCGCAAGACGCTTGGTGAACGAGGAGAAATCAGCGCTGCAGGCGCCTCGATATCGTTCGAAATGTCGATCACCGGCGACGCGCGATCGGCAGCCGATTGGATCTACGCCGCTTCCTTCAGCGCCTCGGGTGGAGCATTTGTGGCCGGGTACTCCGGGAAGATCGTCGAACTGGATCAGACGGGACAGCCCACGCGCCTTTTTGCTACCTCGAGTGTGCCGCGAAGAATCGCCGACACCGGAGACTATCTCTACTTCCTCACTGATACTCGCCTCTATGTGATTCGCGGCACGCGCCTGTGCCGTGTAGTTGACGTGTTTGACAACGGCGAACTCGTGGTGGGCGAAACAGGTTTCGGCCTCCTGGGTAAGAAGGCGTTCCGCTGGTACTCAGAGGACGGACGTTTCGCGGGCGGAATCCGAACGAAACACCCGCTGCGCCGGATCTATCCGACTGCACAAGGCTGGCGAGCCGAGACGCGACAGCACCGAGCAGAATTGCGGAACGTGCCGGCGTGGCGGGAACAAACGGCGTGACGCGATGGAGCCGCCGACTTGGTAGTGGATCCACATGAGGCTTCGTGATGGCCTGGTAAGGCTCTCCGCAAGCGATCTCGCCAACCATCTCGGATGCCAATACCTAACTTGGCTCAACCTGCTCGTCGCGCCGCCAGCTTTAGATCGCCGTCGGGGCGGACCCACGACCACCGCGCCAGGTGAATCAATCTTCCGTGGACCCCCGCGTGCCCCAGCGATAGGCTTCAGGCGCTCACCCGGGTCACTAGACGAGTGACTCCATTTCCGAGAGGCCACCGATGAGTATCCGAACTATTGCTGCGGGATTCTTTGTGCTCGCCCTGATCGTGTACCTGGTGCTCATCTTCTTGCGTTCTTCTTCGCCGGCGATAGCTGCGCAGTCGAGCGCTCATCCGCTGGATCCTCTTTCCCCAGAAGAGCTATCTACGGCCGTCGAGCTGCTCGCTGCGGCCGGTCACGTCGACGAAGAAACGCGCTACCCGATCATCAACTTGCAGGAGCCCCCGAAGTCAGAGGTGTTGAGCTGGGAACAGGGTGATCCAATTCGGCGCACGGCGTTCGCCGTGGTCAAGCAAGGTCCTCGGGTGTTCGAAGCGGTCGTCGATCTGACCGGGCGGGAGGTGACGAGCTGGATGGAAGTCGAGGGAGTCCAGCCGAACTTGATGGAGAGCGAGTTTCTCGGCGGCGGCGAGGTAATCAAATCCCATCCCGAGTTCCAGGAGGCGATGCGTCGCCGGGGAATCACCGACTTCGGTTCGGTGTTCTGTGTAGCGGTTTCGCCAGGTTATTACGGCCTCGCCGAGGAAGAGGGCCGCCGTGTCGCCAAGACGTTGTGCTACGACATGAGCGACGCTAGGAATTTCTGGGGACGCCCGATCGAGGGAGTCACAGCAGTAGTCGACCTCGATACCTTCGAGGTGATCAAGCTGATCGACACGGGACCCGTTCCTATTCCCACGGCGCCGGTGGACATCGACGAAGCAGCGGTCGGCTCCGTTCGGGAGGTCCCCACGCCGATTTCGGTCGATCAACCCGACGGTCCCAGCTTCGACATCAGCGGCCAGCAAGTGGCCTGGCAGAAGTGGAAGTTCCACTTTCGGATCGATCCGCGCGTCGGCCTTGTCGTCTCCCGAGTGCGTTATACCGACGGTGATCGCGAGCGCTCGATTCTCTATCAAGGCGCTCTCTCCGAGCTGGTCGTTCCTTATATGGACCCGGACATCGGCTGGTACTTCCGCACCTACATGGATGCCGGGGAGTTCCTGGTCGGCATCAACGCGGTTCCGTTGGTGCCAGGTTTGGACTGTCCCGACAATGCCGTTTACTTCGGCGCTGCGATAGCCGACGAACGCGGCAATCCTGTGGCTAAGGAGAGAGCCTCCTGCCTGTTCGAGCGCTACGCCGGGGACGTTGCCTGGCGTCACTGGGACATGGTGTCCGGTGAGACGGAAGTGCGCCGTAAGCGCGATCTGGTTCTTCGGTCGGTCTCGACCATCGGCAACTACGACTACACCTTCGACTGGACCTTTCAGCAGGACGGAACCATCCGGGTGGCGGTGGGATCAAGCGGCATGGAGCAGGTCAAGGCGGTCGAAGGCCGCACGGCAAACGACAGCGACCGGAATGGAGCGACCAGGTACGGGCGCTTCGTGGACGAGCACATCGTGGCGATCAACCACGATCACTTCTTCAACTTCAGGCTCGACCTGGACGTCGATGGCACTGCCAACAGCTTCCTCCGCGAGGATCTCGTCACCGAAGCCATTGGGGACGAAAGCCCGCGCAAGAGCATCTGGGTCATCGATCCCGAGATCGCCCGGAGCGAGAACCAGGCCAAGTTGCAGATCAGCCTGGAGCGACCCGCACTGTGGCGCGTCATCAATCCCGACGTCCGGGGTCCTGTCGGCTATCCGCGAAGCTACGAGATCAAGCCCGGCGCAAACGCCGTTTCCTTGCTCCTGCGGGACGACTTCCCACAGCGCCGGGCCGGGTTCACCGACCATCACCTCTGGGTCACGCCCTACCACGCCGAGGAGCGCTACGCTGCCGGTGACTACCCGGGTCAGAGCAAAGGCGGCGCCGGTTTACCAACGTGGACGAGCGGCGATCGGGCCATCGAACGAACCGACATCGTGGTCTGGTACACGCTGGGCTTTCATCACGTGGTGCGTGCCGAAGACTGGCCGGTGCTGCCGACTGCTTGGAAGTCCTTCGAGCTGCGACCGTTCGATTTCTTCGACAGAAACCCGGCGCTGGATCTTCCGGAGCGCTGAGGCCCCGGCGGGTAGGAGGCAGGTCGTCTAGATCGGGCCTACCACCGACCCCGTGGACCCTCGCCCGCCTCAGCGATAGGCTTCAGGCGCTCACCTAGCCCTCTGTGTTAGCGGATGGATGCGTATCTGGGTGATCTAGCTCGGGAGCGGTTTCTCGGGCACAAGAAGAATTGAAGTATCACAACGAGTGACGCATGCCGCTTATCCGCGTTGGCGCAGCTGGGGCCGAGTTTCTAGAAGCAGAGCAATATAAGAGCGAGACAGAGCTTGAGAATGTTCTCGCCGATCATGTGGACCTGCTGCGGGAGGGCGACGACCCGAATCTCGCGATGGTTACACGTCAGTTGACACTACCGGGTTCTGGTATTGCCGACCTGGTGCTCGTGGACGCCGCAGGTGTTCCGATAGTTGTCGAGGTCAAGCTCGGGCGGAACCCACAATCTCGGCGCGAGGTCATCGCTCAGGTCTTCGACTATGCCTCAGCCCTGACCGATTGGACCGTCGACGAGCTGGATGAGCAGACAGACGGCATGACCGAGGCCGCGCTCCGCTCGCTGCTCGACGAAGACGAAAGTACCTTCAGGGCTAGATGGAGGGCTGTAGGCACAAATCTGCGTGCCGGGATGGTCCGCGTCATCGTGGCCGTGGATGAACAGACCGAAGAGCTTTCTCGGGTCGTTTCCTTCATCAACGAACATAGCGACTTGGATGTGAGGCTCGTTGTGGTCGAGAAGTATAGGGATCCGAACGGCGACGCCGTCTTCTCGTCGACTACGCCGATTCTGAGCGATGATCAGATCGCATCCGCTCGGTCCGGCAGTTCTGCTCGCCGACTAGCTGCACGCGAGGGGTTCCAGGCAGTTCTCGATGCATATGATGCGCTTGAGTACCGGCCACTGGAGCTTTCCGGACGGGCCCGAAACTACCGCCCGCTCAGGCACCCTGATTGGCCGAAGGCGGTGCACTACGAGTTCCTAGACGCCCGTGGCAATACAAACCCGGAGATCCACCTAGAGAGCGACAAGGTCGCAGTCATTGCGCCCGTCTTGAAGACGCTGAGTAACGAGTTACAGGCACAGTTTCCGAACGCGACGTGCGAGTTCAGTCCCAAGTGGAGTCGGGGCAGAGGACGCCTCCGAATCATCCACGATCAGGAAGCTACGGCTGATCTGATTGCCGAGAACATGGTTCGCCTCATCGAGGCAACGAGGGATCGAATCGGCGAAGCGCTACTCGCTCTATAGATGGTCGATCGGCTCGTGCAGACGGACCCGTAGCGCGCTAGCCGCGTCCCGCGACCCACCTAGCGACCTTCGATTCTGCTCGTCCGCAATGCCATAGCAGACACCAGTCATATGTCTTCTTAGGAGCCGCGAGAAGCCTCCCTATGGGCCTCCGGCAACCTCACTGGTACTCGGGGGGCCAGCGGTGCGCCCGTGGACGTTAGGGGACCACTGAGAGGCGGCATTCCGGCACCTCCCGTGGACCCCTGCGACCCTCAGCGATAGGCTTCAGGCGCTCACCCACCCCTCTGGTAGCGCCATGGAACCCGGCACTCGACTAGGTCACTACGAGATCCTGTCCCCGCTCGGTGCGGGCGGGATGGGCTAAGTGTATCGGGCACGCGATACCACGCTGGATCGAGTGCGTTGCAACGAATCCCGTACCTGGCCGTGTTTCACATCGGCCTCGTTAGCAGGCCCGACCGCCGCTCGGTTGGATCCCGCAGAGTGACAGACTCAACGTGGCCCCACGCGGAAGCGAGCGTGGGTGCTTGGAGGCGACGCCCATGAAGAAAGCCAAATTCGACCGGCGAGCTTTTCTCGGTGCATCAACGGCTGGGTGGATGCTTGGCTCCAATGAGGTGGCACTTGCAGACGGCCCGCCCAATCGTGAAGGGAATCAAGCATCCGAAGCGGTGGGAGTCGACGAGAGGCGCCCGGCTTTCTCGGCGGCGGAGTACGAGGATCGCCTTCGGCGTGTTCGAGAGAGGATGGCGCGGCAGAACATCGACTTGTTGTGGGTGATGATGCCGGAGGGCATCTGCTATCTGCACGGCATGGCCTCAAGTTGGTACCAGGCGAACTCACCCAAGGCTTGGCCTGCCATGTCTGGAACCGCGGTGCATGTCGATCACGACAAGGTCATCCACTTTGACGACCGGTATCACAGCCACCTTCTGGAAGGGAGTCCGGCCCCGGTGGAGATCCGCTACTTCCGAGGCCAAGATCAGGTGGACTTCATGCTCAAGGAGCTCGAGTCGAGCGGCTGGCTGGGTGGCAACGTCGGTGTCGAACTCTGGAGCTATCGACCGAACCCCGCGATCAGCGCGCGTTTCCAAGAGGGGTTCCGAGGGCGGGGCTGTACGGTCGTGGACGGTAGCGATGTGCTGCGAGAGGTCAGGCTGGTTAAATCTCCGCAGGAGATCGCCTATATCGAAGAGGCTGCCCGTATCTGCGACATCGGCCTGGAGGCGATCAGAGCGACGCTTCGACCGGGAGTCACGGAACTGGAAGTCTACGGCGAGGCAATGCGGGCGATGTACGCTGCGGGCGGCGAGACGCCGGCTCTCATCCAAGGAGTAGGTGTTTGGCGTGGAGGCTCAGGGGAGTGGGGCAACGGTCGGCGGTCGCACATCTTGCCATCGCGTCGTCGCATCAAAGCCGGTGACAACTTCGGTGCCGACCTCTGTGGCGTCGTCCATCGTTATCACGCCAATGCGTACCGCAGCTATGTCGTGGGCGAGCCGTCGGCCGAGACAATAAGAGACCACGACAAGTCGGCAGGATCATTTGACATCCTTTGCGAGACAGCCAAGCCTGAGGTGCCGCTCAAGGAGGTCAATGACGCCCTCTTGGACTACTACAGGGCCACCGGTCTCTGGGGCAGCACAGGTTGGGCGTTGGGCTACGAGCTCGGCATCAGTTTCCCGCCGGATTGGGTAGGGAGCTTTGTTTTCACTGTCGCGGAAGAAGGCCCATCGGTCAGTGGAGTCAACGCTGATCCGTCTGAATGGGCGATTCCAATTGGTACGGTCACGAACTGGGAGAGCTTGTGGATGAGAGGCCCGCTCATCGACACGATCGTCTACGAGGCTAATGGCCCACGACGCCTGTCGACGGTGCCGCTTCAGATGATTGCCGTGTGAGACTCCCCTACACTGCAAACCCTGAACAAAAAACCGGGGAACGAGCCGACTGAAGGGCGACGACCATGGACCCCGGCACCAAACTAGGCCCCTACGAGATCACCGAGCAGCTCGGCGCTGGCGGCATGGGCGAGGTGTACCTGGCGCAGGACTCACGCCTGGGCCGCAAGGTGGCCATCAAGGTGCTGCCCGCCGAGTTCGCCTCTGATCCCGAGCGCCTGGCCCGCTTCGAGCAGGAGGCCCGCGCTGCCGCCGCCCTGAACCATCCTCATATCGCGGTCGTTCACGATATCGGCACCGAGAACGGCACCCACTTCATGGTGCAGGAGTACCTGGAGGGAGACACGCTGCGGGAGCCGCTACAGAGAGGTGCGCTGCCGCTCAAGAAGGCGCTCGGCCTAGCCACCGAGATCGCCGAGGCGCTGGCTGCGGCCCACGCCGCCGGGATCATCCACCGGGATTTGAAGCCGGAGAACATCTTCGTCACCAAGGAGGGCCACGCCAAGGTGCTGGACTTCGGCCTGGCGAAGCTGACCGAGGTGGCGGGGGCAGGCTCACCGGGCGGTGCAACGCAGTCACCCACGATGATGGGGACGGTGGCCGGTCAGGTGATGGGTACTGCCGGGTACATGGCCCCGGAGCAGGTTGAGGGCTCCGACAAGATCGATCATCGGGCCGACCTGTTCGCCTTCGGCTGTGTGCTGTACGAGATGGTCAGCGGTGTTCGGGCGTTCAGCGGTCGCAGCATCGCCGAGACGCTGGCACACATCCAGCACGATGACTCGCAGCCGATTCAGGAGTCCGACCCGTCGCTGCCAGACGAGCTGCAACGCATCGTACGCAAGTCGCTCGCCAAGGAGCCCGCCAAGCGTTACCAGACAGCCGGCGACCTGGTTGTCGACATACAGGCGCTTGGTACAGACGTGGAGTCGGGCGTCGCGGCACTGCCGGCAACCCCTGTCGCCGTGGAAACGTCTCGCGGCATCCCCTGGAAGCTGGCGGCTCCGATCGCGATTCTACTCGTGGTCGTTGCTGCACTGCTCGGCTGGTGGGCAAGGGAACCGGAGCCCGGAAGCACCATCCGCCTGCAGCTCGACCCCCTCGTCGACACGATCATGAGTGGGCTCGGCTCCGCAGTCGTGCTATCGCCCGATGGACGGCACGTTGCCTACGTCGATGGTGCTCCGAATACGGGTGGAAGGGCGCTGTACCTTCGCGCTCTCGACCAGCAGGACTCGACGACACTCGCGTCGTCGGCGACCACCGCAGGTTCGCCGTACCATCCCTTCTTCTCGCCCGACGGGCAGTGGGTAGGGTTCGTCACCCCGGCGGAGCTGAAGAAAGCGCCCATAACCGGAGGCACCCCGCAGTCGATCGCGCCGGTGGAACGTAGTCGAGGTGCGGATTGGGGGCCCGACGATACGATCGTCTTCGCACCAAACCCCGCCAGCGGCCTGTTTGTCGTGTCGGCTGTCGAGGGTGAGCCGGGACCGCTCACCGAGCTTTCCGAAGGCGAGCGCAGCCACCGCTGGCCCCAGTTCTTACCCGGCGGAAAGGCAGTGCTATTCACTTCGGCCGGGACCGGAGGCTTCGACAGGGCTAACCTCGAAGTCGTGGATCTCGCGACCGGCGATCGCCAGGTCGTGCACCGGGGCGGCACCTACGGCCGATACGTGCCGACCGGCCATCTGGTGTATTCAAACGCCGGAGCGTTGTTCGTGGTGCCTTTCGACCTCGATACCCTGGAGACGACCGGCTCGCCCATACCCGTCGTCGAGAACCTCCCCGCCGACGATCAAGGCGGGGTCTCGTTCGACTTCTCCGAGACCGGGATGCTCATCTATCACATGAGGAATGGCGGCGCTTCGAGCGGTTTCCAACTCGCCTGGGTGGATCGTGACGGCCAAGTCGAGCCGCTGCCCTTCGAGCCGCGTGAGTCTCAGTACTTGGACCTCTCGCCGGATGACCAGCGCATCGCGCTCACAATCCGGGGAGATGATGGGGAGTGGGACATCTGGATCTACGAGATCGAACGAGGAGGTAGCCAGGTGCTGCTGACCACGGAGGGCAACAACAGAAATCCCGTTTGGTCGCCCGATGGAGAGTGGCTTTTCTTCAGATCGAATCGGGGTGGCAACTTCGACATCTTCAAGCGCCGGGCTGACCGGAGTCTCGAAGCCGAGCTGGTGTTGGATACAGAGGCTAACGTGTACCCGATGTCGATCTCGGACGACGGTGAGATGCTGCTTTTCGCAAGCGGGCTCTTCGGGAACCAGGATGTAGGGATACTGGCTCTCGATACAGGTGATACGGAAATCCTCGTCGATACCCCCGACGATGAGTTTTGGGCCAGTTTCTCGCCGGACGGTCGCTTCTTCGCCTTCCACTCGAACGAGACCGGGCAATACGAGGTGTATGTGCGGGAGGTATCGAGCGGTCGGACATTTCCGGTCTCTACGAGTACCCGTGGTGGTTGGTGGCCTCTCTGGTCGCGGGATGGAAGGGAGATTTACTACCGCTCCTTTAACAGCCCCGGCATCCTCGTTGCGGAAGTGGATTTGGAGTCGTTTTCCGCATCGGACCCTGTCGAACTCTCGGACATCGAAATGCGTGCCATTGGCAACTTCGATGTCACCGCCGATGGACAGAAGTTCCTTGTGACGGTGCCCGTTGGAACTGATGAGACTGGGGGCACGGCACCGGGCACACGACTCAACGTCGTCCTCAACTGGTTCGAGGAATTGAACCGGCTAGTGCCGACGGGCGGCTCCTGATGGTCGGCAAGACGCTCGGCCACTACGAGATCCTCGCCCCGCTCGGTGAAGGCGGGATGGGACAGGTGTATCGAGCCCGCGACACGACGCTGGACGCCCTTGCGGCGGCGGGAGTGTAACCGATTGAATCGGAGGTGGGGTGGCCGAACCGCCGCGTCACCGCGGGAGGCCCTGATGTTGAATGGTAAGCATTGTCGATTGGCATCGACCATGGCCGCGCTGGCGTTGTTGTTCGCCGCACCGGCCACGGCCGACACGATCTACCTGAAGTCCGGCCGCATGCTTCATACGGACGAGGCCCGCGTCGAGGGCGATCGCGTGATCTTCACCCAGTTCGGCGCCACCGCTGCGCTGTCCATGGAGCTGGTTGACCGCGTCGAGGACAACGACGAGATCGGCCCAGTGCCGTCGCCGCCGATGCCCGTTCGTCCGGTGGCTTCTGCCGGCGAGGACGTGGCCGCGGATACGGAAACGGTGACCGAAACGCGGTTGGCCGAGAACACTCGCGAGTACTGGTTCGGGAAGCGGATGGCGATCCGCGACGAACGCGCCGAGCTGCGCGATCTACTGGCCGGACCACTGGACGGAGGGCTGCGGCGCATGCGCCGCGCGATGACGTTCGGGCACTACAACCTCACCGGCATCAACGAGCGCATCCAGCGCGTCGAGGACCGGCTCGAGGAGCTCGACGAGGAGGAGCGGCGATTGCGTCGTGAGGCTCGCCGCCGCGGCATCCCGCCAGGCTGGCTGCGCTAGATCACCCGCCGCACCGACGGCGTGAGGACGCGGCTGCACGTCGAGCGGGGTTCGTCTACCAGCTGCATCGGCGGCCGGCATTCTGCTCGTGGAAGCACTCCTGCATGGCAATCGTGCGGCACAGGAAGGAACCGGGTAGACGTCGTCACCAACTGGTTCGAGGAGCTGAAGCGGCTCGTGCCGACGGACCCGTAGCGCGCTCAGTCGCGCCTCGCGAGCCACCCAGCGACCTTCGATTCCGCTCGTCCGCGATGCCAAGCAGACACCAGTCATATGTCTGCTTAGGAGCCCCTAGAAGCCCCTGCTACGGGCCGCCGGCATACCCTGTCCTGTGCCCATCCAGGCGTAGACAGCGCCCAGGATTGCGCCGTAGACCAGATGACCCATGAGGCTGGGCATCATGCTGCTAGCGGCCTCTAGGTTCCAGTTGACACCAATGCCCATCCCCATGAACAAGGGCATGAGCGTGAGCGGACCCAACAACCACCAGATCACGCCGTAGCCGAGTCCATACCCCAAGCCGCTTTCCATCCCGCTCACCATCGAGCCCAAGACGATGCCAAACGCGGCTCCGATGATGGCGCTGTTGAGCATGTGGACGAGAAAGCCTGCGAAAGCCGATGGAGACCCCACCATGCTGCCGATCATTGGCAGCATCCCCATCATTCCCATCATGGCTCCGAACACCACACCTCCGGCCAGGCCACCGTAGATGCCCTGCTTGATGTTGTCCGCGTTCATCCGAAGCACCTCCCTTGGATGGTTGAACTAACAGAGAGGGGGGATTACGTCGCCCGTGAGAGTCGTCTAAGAACCCCAAGCGAACTTATGAAGTGGGCCTGTGTCTGTCAACGGAACGGCCATCGCCAGCGTATGCGGCGACGATCAGAGTAGACGCGGAAGGCGGGCGATGAGCCGCTCGCGGCTCTCGCGTGTCGGGTGTGCGACGATAGGGGTTGTGGGCAAGTGGGAGCTCGTGCCGGATCCGCAGGCGACGCCGATAATGCGCCTGGCTCCCGACCGGATCCTCTACAAGCAGAAGCAGCACCCCGGCCGCCGCGTCTACCGCTGGTCCATCTGCGACGCATGTGGTCGGCTCTGGTACACGCTCGACACCGTCCGCAACGTCATCAAGCGCGATGGGTGCTCGCACTGCCAGTACCCCGGCGAGACCAGGCTGCCGCCTAAGAAGATTCGCCCACGACCACGACTAAGAAGTCGATCGGCGAGACCATCCTGATCGACATGATGTTGTTCGCCAGGCCGAAGTCCGATCAGCGAGACACGCCCACGAAGGGACTAGGCCGGCGACCAGCGCGGGTCTGTCGCAATGCAGGGCCTCGCTCCTCAGCCCACCCCAGGAAGTCCGAGTTGTACATCCAGCGCACTACCTGCCAGCTTCCATCGGTGTGCCCCACGCAGTAGAACAGCTGCGATCCCACGTCCTTGACCTCCTGTCCGTCGATCAGCAGCGTCATCTCATAGGCCGACCACCCGACGGCTACGTCGCCGCTGCCCTCAAAGTGCACATCGGAGAACGCGAAGGCGGATATCGCGGGTAAACCGTTCCCGTATTCAATAAGCGCCGAGCGACCGTGGACACTGGGTTGGTTGGGCGGTACGAAAACACCTTCCTCGATGAAGCATGCGGCCCAGGCTTCCCCGTCTCGCGTGCGAACGGCCTCTTCTACCGCCCGAACGTGGTCCCGGAGTGCTGCAAGGTCTTCTAAAGACAGCATGGTTTCCCTCCCGGTCGGATTCAGCGGTGGTTGGCACTCCAGCTATTGGCAGCCGTTGTTGAACCCGGCCCGTGTTCGGCCCCGTCCCTCGTTCTCTACTCCTCGAGGTCGGGGAGACCGGCCATCTGTCGGTGTCCGTTGACCTGAGCCTGACTGAGGTCGATCCGCAAATGACCGCAGCCGCAGTAGTCGACCGCTCCGGTAGATAGGTTCGAGGCGTGAACCCAGACGATATGCCTGCACTTGCATCGATAGCTGACCCGTCCTGACACAAGGTCCATCTTTAGGGTGCTGCTGCGGCCTCTCATTGGGCCGCCTTGGCCCGCAGGCCGGCCAGGCGCTTAGCCAGCCTCAATGGAACTGAAACGGCCCCAGGGGCCTTCGCTTGTCGTTCGTACCGCTCGAGGACCGCGAGCTCGTCAGCCGGCTGCTCCTTCTGCCGGTAGATAATCGCTAGCTGCTCGTAGTACCACGGATCAACCCCCCAGCCTCCGCCCTCGGCCTCGGCCTCTGAGGCGTCCACCAGGCGCAGGAGAAACTCCTTTGCACTATCGAGGTCGCCCACCCGCTTGAGGCGACGAACCTCCACCACGTAGGCCGAGTAGTGCCGTCCGTCGACGAAGCCCAGCTTGCTCATGCTCGGCGGCCTCTCACTGGAGGGCTCTGGTAGGTGGTCGGGGTCATGGGACGCGCCGCAGCCGTGAAAGGGCACCGGATCAAGCGCGGCTAAAAGCGAGGCCCCCCTGCACGGGACCATCGCCGCTAGGGGCGTCGCCCTGCAGTCTCAGTGCTGCCCCCGCTAGCGGCGGCTGGTAGCGCCAGGCGCGTCCCGCGCCGAGAGGTAACACCATCCTAGGCCCCCAGCACCCCGATCGGGTAGTGCCGCGTTCGTGGGCCACCATCGCGCGATCGATCCGCCGATGGCCCGCCGACCCTGCTGCTGGTGTTTGACGATTGATCGCGGTAGCGATCACCGCTGCGTTGGGCTCCTTCCGGTTGACAGGGCACGCAGAGGCAGGGGCCAAGAGCACGGCTTCGTAGGCCCCCTTCGGACGGGCAAGCATTAAGCATCACCGTGTTCGAGCCCGTTAGGGATCCTCGCAGCGCGTCAGGCGATGGAGCGTCTTGAGCGCAACGCTCGCCGACAGCAGAGCAAAGGAGGTAGTTGAGCGACTGAGATGTCCCCAACAAACAGACGAGCCCGCCGCGACTGACTCAGCCAGGAACCCTCGCGGCGAGCTCTAACCCCTACGAGGGCTCGAAAGATGGTAAACGAAACTCTAGAACTGCGCGACAAGCAGGGCCGAGTGCGGATCCGGCTGGAGGCAACCCGATGGTATCGAAGACGACGGCTAGCAAGACCGGCGGCCTTGCCGGACACCCGAACGGCTTCCAACGCTTTCTGTTGAGAACCTTCGGCGGATACCTGTTGAGAAAGGTCGACGAAGTGGAAAAGCGACGCCGGCGCCATCCAAACCTGGTCGATATCGATCGCTGGCAGGCGGCATCATGAGCAACGGAGCCCGAGAACGCTGTGGGCTCACATCGGCATCTGCTCAGCGTGCCGACAAACGATCGGCCCCCTCTTTTTAGCGATCGCGAACAGCGGGGAGGTGAAGATTGAGAAGCTCCTGCCCGATGCCGCCACCGACTTCAGTAGCCTCGTGCTGCTGATCCTGGCCGACGTCTTGAACCCCGAGGACATAGCCCAACTCAAGGCAGCAGCCGCGAAGCTCGAGGTGGCCCACTAGTCAGGGCCTGGCCGCGGACAGAGAATCAGGGCAGCAGCGGGAAGAGAACACCAACCCTTAGGGGAGGTAGCAACATGATGATGGACATGACTGGGATGGGAGCGTTCTCTATGTTGTTCGGGGTGATTTGGCTCGGCCTATTGGTCGGCGTAATCGTCCTCGCCACGCGCCTCGTCAGGGCAGTCGAGCGGATTGCAGACAGCGTGGGCGGACAGCCGGGCGGGAAAGTGACCCCCCTGAGTCGTTCGCCGATTGGAGGTGTTTGATGCGGCAAGAGAAAACCAGGCGCCTACCACCAAAGAAGCGGCCTCTGTAGACGGCTCAGGAACGTCACCACGGCCATCTAGGCCGCCCGAGTTTAGGGTCGACTACGGGCGGCCTGGTACACGCGAGTGGCAGCGTCTCAGCGGGTGTCTCGGGGCCGTCCTGCGAGCCAGGAGCCACTAGTCGCAATGCTGCTTGCCGGCGGGCCCCAGCTCCCTCCCGTGGACCCTCGACCGCTCCAGCGATAGGCTTCCGGCGTTCCCCCACGTCCCTGTGGAAGCGCCATGGAACCCGGCACCAAACTAGGCCACTACGAGATCCTCGCCCCGCTAGGTGAAGGCGGCATGGGGCAGGTGTACCGAGCACGCGATACGACGCTGGATCGTGATGTCGCCATCAAGGTATTGCCGGAAGACTTCGCCAGCGACCCTGGCCGACTGGCTCGGTTCGAGCGGGAAGCCAAGTTGCTCGCCTCCCTGAACCACCCCAACATCGCCACCATCTTCGGCTTCGAGGAATCGGACGGTGTGCGCTTCATCGCCATGGAACTGGTCGAGGGGGCAGAGCCTCGCCGAGCGCATTGAAGCCTCTGGACGCATCGACGTCGATGAGGCATTGGAGATCGCCCGCCGGATCGCCCTGGCGCTCGAAGCGGCTCACGAAGCCGGCGTCATCCACCGTGACCTGAAACCTGCCAACGTCCAGGTGGTCCCCGATGGCACGGTGAAGGTGCTCGACTTCGGCATCGCCAAGGTCGTCCACGCGCTGGAGACATCACCGGATCTGAACCAGTCGCCCACTACGATGTTGCCCACGGCGACCGGCGTGATCATGGGTACGGCGCACTACATGAGCCCCGAGCAGGCGCGGGGTAAACCACTCGATAAGCGCACCGACATCTGGTCGTTCGGCTGCGTGCTGTACGAGATGCTGACGGGTCGGACTCCCTTTGCGGGAGAAACGATCACGGATGTGCTGGCAGCGATCCTCGACCGGGAGCCTGACTGGACTGCGGTCCCGGTCACCAGCTCACCGATCATCCAGCTTCTACTGCGGCAATGCCTGGAGAAGGCCCCTGATCGCCGGCTGCATGACGTTGCCGATGCACGGATTAGCATCGCGAACGCCATCGCCGATCCAGACGGAGGCATCGCTCGACTGACGGAGACCGATGAGGTCGTGAAGCCCTTCTGGCGGCGCTCGATCCCGGCATCTGCGGCAGCCGCCATCGCCGCAGCAACAGCCCTGGTGGTGTGGGTCCTGGCGCAGCAAGGCATTCAGCCACCTAAACCACCCATGACCACCAAGCTGAACATCGTGATGCCATCGTACGTTCAGATGCAGGCCGGCGGACTCCCCGCACCTCTCGCTATCTCACCCGACGGCACAACGCTGGTCTATGGAGGGATCGAAGGTGGCCTGGGCCGGCTCTATCTGAGGCTGACAAATGAGCTATCGGCTACTCCGTTGACCGGCTCCGAAGGCGGCTACAATCCATTCTTCTCGCCGGACGGCGAATGGATCGGCTTTGCCGCCAACAACAAACTGTTGAGGGTCTCTGCCAGCGGCGGTCCACCGCTGCCCATCAGCGACATCGTGGCACTGCGGGGGGCGAGCTGGGCTCCGGACGACACGATCATCCTGGCGCCGGGTCTTACATCCGGTCTGGCGCAAGTATCCGCAGCCGGGGGGGAGCTCCAAGCCATCACAACCGTGAATCCTGACAGGGGGGAGGATTCTCACCGCTGGCCGCAGGTGTTGCCGGACGGCAAGACGGTGCTGTTCAACATCGTGACCAGTCCTCGATACGACGAGGCGGAGATCGCGTTGCTGTCTCTGGAGACCGGCGAGATCGCGGTGCTGCCGGTGGTCGGAGCGGACCCCTACTACGTTCCCACCGGCCATCTGGTCTTCGGGCGTGGGCGATCCTTGCTGGCGGTTCCATTCGATCTGCAGCGGCTCGAAGTAACCGGTGCTGCTGTCGTCGTCGTAGAGGGCGTTTTCATCACGGTCGAGGGGCCAGGATCCGCATATTTTGCTGTCTCCGCCGCCGGAACACTTGTCTACAAACCGGCTCTTCCGAGTGATCGCAGACTCGTTCTAGTTGATCGGCAGGGTAAAGAGCAGCCGCTGCAACTGCAGCCAGGACCATTCACTGCGCCGCGCTTCTCTCCTGATGGCCGGCAAATCGCCTACGAGATCGACGGAGACATCTGGATCCAAGACTTGGATCGAGCGACATCCGATCGGTTCACTACCGATCCTGCCAACGACAACACCCCGTTATGGACACGTGACGGCGAGAGCCTGATCTTCAGCTCCAGTCGGGTCGGTTTTTCGGACCTTTTCCGTAAGCCTACGATGGCGCGCTCTTCAGCCGAGCAGTTGGTACCGAGCGCGAATTTCCAGTTCGCCAATTCCTTCTCTGCCGACGGTCGCTTCCTCTTGTACACAGAGCAGGGTCTCGCCACTGGCTGGGATATCTGGGTGCTGCCAATGGCTCAGCCCGACAAACCCAGATCGTTCCTGCAAACGGAGTTCGGTGAGGCAAACGCGGTCTTTTCGCCCAACGGTCAGTGGATTGCTTACACCGCCGACGAGTCCGGCGGCGACGAAGTCTACGTGGCGCCATTCTCAGGCGAGGGCAGGCGTGTCCGGATCTCAAGCGATGGTGCTCATTCGCCGCTCTGGGGACGGGATGGAAGCGAACTCTTCTTTTGGAGTCCAGGCGCCAGGATGCTGATGTCCGCCCCGATTTCGACGGAGCGAGAGTTTCGTGTGGGTGCAGCGCAGCCGTTGTTTGGCGGCAGTTACTTTGTGGCCGGCGCTGCCGGTCGTATCGAGCGAGCCTTCGATATCGCTCCGGACGGTCAGACGTTCGTGATGATCCGGCAGAGCGATCAGGAGATTTCCGATATGGTTCTGGTCCTCAACTGGTTCGACGAGCTGAAGCGGCTCGTGCCGACGGACCCGTAGGGGCCTCAGCCGACCTTTGGGCGGCAGGACCTGCTGATTTTCGAATCAGCAGGGCAATCGACCTGGGACGACCTCGATCGGTCGATTCCCCTACCTCAGCCCCAGCTGGCGCTCCAGCCGCTCGTTCTCGGCGCGCAACCAGAGGGCCTCCTCCTGATCCGAGGCCCCGCCCGCGAAAAGCAACTCTTGCTCCTCATACCGCGTTGTCGCCAGCCTCACGGCCAGCCCCGCGACAACGTTGGCCAGGTCGTCGTGCCCGCCGGGACTGTGGTCGATAGAATCCCGGCCGCCGCGGGAGACCCGCCGCTCCAGGCCAACGAACTGGGCGGCGAGCCGGTCGCTGTCGAGGAGTTCCAGCCGACCGGCGTTCAGCAACGCCAGCGCGTCCCGGTAAAGGTCGCTCTTGGGCTTCGCGGACGGCTCGTAGGTGATCCCGTGGCGGCAGAACGCTTCCCGTGGCCACTCGCCGGCATACCGGTCACCGATCACGCTCGAGACCGCGTAGCGATGGAGCAAGCCAGCGTACTCCCGCACGACTGCCTCGGGAGAGAATGGCGGCCGACTCTCTCGTACACAGTCCAGCACCGCGACCGGCTGACCGTCTCGCTCCTCGCGGTGACCGATGGCGAGTGTAAAAGAGTCCGCGCTGCCGCCAGACGGGTCCACGAAGGCCTCATAGATTATCTCGCGCACAGCCGGCAGCTCGCGGCGGCCCGGCACGACGCATGCTTCGACCGCTTCGCGCGAAACGAACGACTCCACGTCGGAGCGAAACTCGGCACCGTACTCCGCGGCCGCAGCGACCGGGTCCTCCGCATACGCCCGAGCGATCTCTGCCTCGCTGAACGCTGGGTTCAGCGTGCGCGTGTCGGCTTGGACTACGAGGATGCGATCGGAGCCGCCCTGCCCGTAATGCGCCCTCCAAGTGCGCCACAGCTCCCCGCGGCGCGCGTAGGGTGACGACACCACCACCAGCAGTGACCCCGGCACCCGGGCCAGCGCCGGTCTCAGTGCGCGAAGCAGCTCTACATCTGGCTCCGCACTATCACCCACCGGCAAGAATGCCGCTTCCTCGACGATGGCCAGCGCGTAGGAGCGTCCTCGCGGCGCAGCTTTCGACGCCGTGATCACCTCGACACTAACGCCGTTGCTCAGCTCGACCGACTCGCGCAGTTCGCGGGTCACCATGCGCTCCAGCACGGGGACCGTCTTTAGGAGCCCACGCACATAGGAGAACGTGACGCGTGCCTGCTTCCGGTCCGGCGCGAAGATTCCCACATAGATCCGCTCCCCGGGTGCGCGACGGTAGGTGCGACCGCAGGCGAAGTACACGGCAAGCCGCGCGCAGAAGCGGCTCTTCCCGCCTCCGCGGCCGACCACGCCCCAGAACTCAGCCACCTGCTCCGACGGCAGCCGGTCCCGCCCGGTTATCCGAAGCGCTAGCTCCGGGTTCGCCGGCTCAACCCCGAAGATCGCGTCCTCGACACTGCCCCAGGCGGCCCACGAAGGCTCGGAGAACTCCGGCCACAGCGACCGGAACTCACGTGGCGTGTAGTCGCGACCGTCGGTCATCGCTCGACCTCCACGAGACTGCTCCTACCACAGAGAACCATCAGCAGATCCTCCATGCTCATGATCGCGAGCAACTCACTCCCGTCGGTGTGCCGCTACCGCCACCTGATCCTCGCTGGCCTCGTCGCGTGCCTGCGCCCGCGCGTCCTATAGGCGCAACCGGTCTGAGCGCTTCACTTCCCCCATTGGACCCACGGCAGAGACTCGCAGACATCGTCGGGCGAGCCGGACCCACCCCGATGCTGCTGCCTCCGCCAGGCGTCAAGGCTCTCGGCGGTCAACAGGTGAGCTAGCTTGTGTTCCGCGCTTTTGCCCCTCCGTCGACTCGTGGGTCCGCTCATCCCCCACCCTTCGCTGCGCGCTGGAGCTCGAACACCCTTAGTTCCTCAATCTCTGCCTCCTTCGTTGTCCTGTATGTTCTTCTTTCGAGCGGCGAAAGCTCGCTAATCCCCCCCCCCGCACGCCTCGGCCCAGGCGCGCGCCTCCCGCCAGCGTTTCTCCGGGGACAAGAACCTGAGCGAGTACTCGAGGCATCCACTGCACCGCACGTGCCCCGTCTCCGAGTTCCGCCATGCTGCACCATAGGGTCCCAATTCGCCGAAACACGGCGAGCATGGCAGCGGAGGGTGCCACCTCCGCTCGGCATCGAACCAGCCCCAGTGCGTTGCGTACCCGTCGATGTGCTCCCAAGGCTCCCGGCTGTGTTCTATGAGTTCCTCAATTTCGGCACGGGGCTCGGGCTCGCAACACTCCTGGACCGTCCTGTCGGCGTCGAGTTCCGCCGCACAGGCGTCCGAGGGGGCCAACCCCCACCACCCCGTAAGACCAAGTTCTAGTGCCCACATCTCTCTGAGGTCGCTTTGGGCCAGGTACAGCTTCACGGCCTCGATGCGGGGATACCCTCGCATCGAAATCGCCGCCAGGTGCACCCAGGTCAGTTCCTCGAGCAATATGGTTTCGATCAGGCGCTCCACGCGACCCATCGGAGAACAAGCCCAAGAAAAACCTTCCCAGTGCCTATTCAGCCCCTCTCTTGGTCCCAGGCCCCCCATTCTGTTGAGGAGAGTCCGCACGTTCTCATGTAGCCCCTGATGGCTACAGATGTCGGCAACCAGTCGGTGGTCGACGATCCGCGGCACTTGCGCGATTGCATACCTTGAGTCGATCTCAAAGACTACCGCCCACCGTTCCGGCTCCGTCAATCTCAGGGTGCTGAAGATCGCGTCGTACGGGACCGTGCCTGGCTCATGCGGGAAGAGGTGGCTAGCAAATTCGTGGATGCGATCGTCAGGGAGCGGCGGGCCTTCCTTGGCGTACCGTCTCTTGGCTTGGCTGATCGCTCGGTGCTCCGTCGCAGCGGTCCGTTGATTCTCAGTCTGTTGGTGATTCATGTCGTCCTCCCCTCCTTGGGTTTCCCCGGCCGTCACGGGCCGCCGGTCTCGCCCTCGATCTGGTCTTCTCTCCCGAATTCGCGCTGACGTTGCTCCAGGTACTGCGCCAGCGTGGGGACCTCCGCCGGCGTTCGCGCCAGCCCCACGATCCGCAACCCGGCCATCACGCGATCGAATACGGACTCCCAGCGCTGGTGTGCCCGTCGAACCCTCCCGTCGTCGGTCAACGGGCCGCCTAGCTCGCACACTCGTTGAGCAATCCCTTCCTCTAGCACCGAGGCGCGCGCTAACGCGGCGACCGCGATACGCATGGCCATCGGGCGCCTCCTCTGGGTCGCTGTGCCCCTGATCGGCCAAGATGGCCTCGTACCGCCCCCGCACCAGCGCGGCGTGCTCCTGCCAGAACGCCGCCGACCGGGCGCCGTGGATCAGTGCGAGCGTGTTGCCGGCGATCACGTGCCCACCGGCGCACCGGTGCTCGTGCTCGGGGTGAGGCCCGGCCCCGCAACGGCACACGGCCGCGCCGCTACCGTCAGCGCGGGGCGGTGAGGTCGTCCCTACTGTGCTCTCTGCTGACATGTCGCAACCTTTAGGTTAGTAACCTAACTGACGTCTCTAAGTCTTTATTCATCAGCTAGTTAGGTCCTTGAGTAACGAGAAAGTAACGATCCGGGGTCGCTACTAAGCACGACGAGCAGGAACCGACCGTTCGGGAAGACGGGAAATCCCTTGGCGATAGACGGCCATTCCCTCCCAATTCCGCGATCAAGGCGCTACGGTTACGCCCCTTAGAGAGGGGGCGTAACGTAGCGGTTGGCCCGTTAACGCGTAGCGGCTCAGCGTTACTCGACGTAGCGCCATCCAACCCCTTACGGGCAAAGGCTTTTCGCAGAAGGCCAGAGAGGAGTAGCG
Organism: Acidobacteriota bacterium; assembly: GCA_963666055.2. Taxonomy (GTDB): domain Bacteria; phylum Acidobacteriota; class UBA890; order UBA890; family WLXD01; genus DASCOT01. Next base: position 281,988 of record CAXWPH010000006.1, read on the forward strand.
CCCGTATAACGCTCCGCGTAGTGATCGGGGGCGCTACGCGCTCGCCGACCCATGTAACGCCCCTCATCGGCGATTCTCCACGAGTCCGTAGCGGTCCGGTCCGGTGCCGCTCGGGAACTTCACAATCTTCCCAGCGCTCTCCGCACGAAGGAGCGTTTGCCGAAGAGTCCCGGCCTTCACGTCGTCGAAGTGCTCTCGGATCTGGCCTCGGGTGCGTGAGCCTCGACGCAGAAACAAGTAGAGTCGCTCGGCCACGGAGAGGTTCGCCGCCAGGTCCGCCACGTCGGCGAGGTCTACGGCGCGCACGTCGGTCGTATCCGACCCGAAGGACAGCTCGAAGCCGACGCTGCGCGGGACCGGTCCGACGTTGAACTTCCGAGGGTAGAGACCCACCGTCACGACGCTGTCGTCAGGGGTTTTCTCGGCCACCTTCGCGAACCATGTCGCTCGGGGCGAGTTGTGCCAGAAGGTCGAGCCGAACGGCCTGCGATCGGACCCTTCCGCCGCTTTTGTGATGTGGGCGATGTGCACGCTGCCAATGGGGCCGAGCTGGCGGACCACCTGGAAGTAGGCCATAGCCACCTCGGCCGACTCTGGTGCGCCCGCGCAGGCGTATGCGACAGAGTCAAAGCCGACAAATTCGAGCGCTCGGTCTCGAACCCAGCGGCGGAGGCGCTCGGCCTCGGCCACGATGGGGCGGATGCAACGCAGGTACCGGATCTCGGGTAGCTGGTCCGGGAATAGTCGTCCCAGGCGTCCCCGATGGTCTCCCGCGGTCAGCTCCCAGTCCGCCAGGCCCACGGAGAGCCCTCTCAGGGCGAGTCGTCCTAGCGTCCACAGGAGGAGGTAAGACTTCCCCGTGTCGCCATCACCGAAGATGATGCTCGGGTGTCGGCGCGGGAGCCGCAGCCCGTCCACGTCGAGGATCTCCACCTCGCCGGGAGCCGCAATCTCGTGAAGGCCGAGGTCAGGCTCGCCCTCGCGATCGGCGGCGAGAATGCGTTGGTCGAGTTCCTCCAGAAGGTCGAGCCACGGTAGATCCTTCGCCCGTGAACGCTCGGCCAGGTACTTCGCCATCATTTGGCGGGTCCGGGTGGACGAGAAGTTGTATTCGCCGACCGATAGCACACCATCGAACGTCCGCGCGCCCGGCAGGTCGCACCGGACCAGCAGTTGGCCTTTGAGGGCACCCCGCTCACGCCGCAGGAAGTCGGCTTCGAGAGTGGCCGCAGCGGCGGGCGCGGTGAGCCGGTAGTGACCCTCGTCCACGGCAGCAAAAGTCGGTTTGGCGGCGTCCCGGTTCTCGGCGCGGGCGATGGAGTCGAGGTCCACGGTGAAGGTGCGGGCGAGCGCCACAACATCGCCATCGGCCGCGAGAGCTCGGTCCGTCATCTCCTGTCCTAGTCGCGCCATGCTTCGCCAGGCGGCCTTGCTGTGAAGGATGCGCGCGTAGGCGCGGACATTAGCGCAGCGAGGCATGCCGTCGATCAGCGACGACACGAACGCGCGTCCACCAGGAATGCCGTCGACGTCGTGGCCCAGCTCTGCCACGAGCGTCGTTACATCGACCGATTCATTCCGGCCGGCGAGGGCCGCCATCGCAGCCCAAATGCGCCGCTGGGCCTCCCCGAAGAAGTCGTCGGGTCGGAGGATCCCGGCGACGTCCGAGATACCCGAATCTTCCAGGAGAAGCGCACCGAGAAGCGCACGTTCAGCTTCAAGATCGGCCGGCATGGCGCGCTCTTGGGTCACGCCTCTCATGACTGGCTCCTGTTGATGGGCCGCGACAAGCCCGCTCCAACGAAATGTTCGCGAACAAGCTCGGCTGCGGCGGGTCCGTGGTCGTTATCGATCACGGAGACCAAATTCGCAGCGTTCACCGTGTAGCCTGAGCCGCTGAGCCGGGCAGCGGCGCGGACCACGAGCTCCAGCACCTGTCCCGCCACTGTTGTCGCCGGCTCCTCGATAGCGGTTCTATCCGCTGCTCTCGGCACCGTTGACCTCCGGGCCCCGCCGGCGCGCGCTGATGTACTCGCGGATAGCCGCCGGCTCGAACCTCAGAAGACGCTCGCCAAGGCGCACATACGGCAGCTCCGGCGGGTCCTTTTCGACCAAGCGGTAAATGGCCCTCGGAGTCGTGTTGAACAGCTCTGCGAGTGTGGCGACGTCAAACAAAGGCTCTGGCAGCGATGTCATCCTGCCCCCACCTCGGCCGAGTCCCGTTCCTCCACTTCGTCGAGGAGCGATTCGGCCGGGATCCGCAGCGCTCGGGCCAGTCGCTCTCGCTGCTCGGACGTGGGGATCATCCGCCCCCGCTCGATTGCTGAGACTTGGCACTGGTTAAGACTCGAACGCGCGGCGGCGGCGGTCTGCGTGAGACCCTGTCGCCGCCTCGCGTGTTCCAGGTTTGTCATCGATCCTCTAGGCGTATGGACCCTCAGGACTTCCACGAGAGCCGCCGGCGATCGTTCGCGAGCCTATGGCCGGTCGCAGATGGCTATCGCATCGAAGGGGGCTACCTTCTCCCGCTCGGCGAGGGAAGCCCGGTACGGCCTATCCACCACGACGGCCAGGACGCGTATCTGCCCATGGCGCGCCCAGAACTCCCGCGCGAGCTAGCGAAAGCGGCCACGGGTGACGATGACGACATCCTCGCTTTCACGCGGCGCTACGGCCTTCTGGGCTACATGCAGGCATGGTCGTTTCCCGTGGAGGAGGCCGGCATCACGTGGATTTTCGGCGAGGACAGCGAGCAGGCGGCGCCGGGATTAGCTCCAGGGGACCCGGTTGCCTCGTTCGTCGGGCATGCCAAAACAGTGCAACTCGTGCTCAATCTCATTGGCGCCCTTGGCGCGGGCGATGGGGCCGTCCGCGAACATGTCGAGCTCCTCAAGGTTGTCCGGGGCGAGCACGGCGGCATCCGTGATGAGGTGATCGGCTATGACGCCGCGCAACGCGGGTACTTGCGACCGGTCCAGTGCGATATGTCTGTGGGGGGCGAGCCACGACACGTTGCCCTCCGCATCATCGAGCACGTGCTCAACGCGAACCTCCCGGGCATATCGCGGCAGCTCAGCGTCCAGCCCCAAGAGGACGGCGAGCTCGGCTTCGAGTCGTTGTTCGAACCCCACAACCTGGCGGACTGCGTCTACTGGCACCTAGCGGATGCCGCGGCCGGCGGGTGGGTCCGCAGGTGCGCCGACCCGCGGTGCCAGGCGTTCTTTGTGGCTCAAAGCGCCCGCGTGCAGTACTGCCCCCCGCCGAGGGGTTACAGGGGTGTGAGCCCGTGCATGAACCGGACCAAGGTCCGCCGACACCACAAGCACAAAGAGGAGGCAAGGGAGCGCCACGAGGCCGGCGAGTCGATCAAAGCTATCGGCGAGGCCCTTGGGCGCGCTACCGACACCGTCTGCCGCTGGGTCGAGGACGCTGATAACGAGGGAGGGAAGTGATGGCCAGCATCCAGAGGTACGTCCTGAAAGACGGCAAGACGCCGCGCTGGGCGGCCATGTGGCGCGATCAGGCAGGCGAACAACACAAGAAGGTCTTCAAGCGCCGTATGGATGCCGACCGCTGGATCACGAAGGTGGCAGCCGAGGTCCAGGACGGCATGTGGAGGGACACACAGCCGGCCCTGATGCGAGAGCTCTTCAAGGCGTGGAACCGGGACCTCGACACGCGCGTGAAGATGGGCGAGGTCAAGATGTCCACGGCCGACACCTACCGCTGCAACGTCGGGAAGCACTTCGTGCCCGCGTTCGGAGATTACCGATCGGATCGGCTCACCGCCTCCGTCATGGCGGAGTGGCGCTCCGAGATGGCGGACAAGATCGAAGCCGGCGAGATGGCGCCGAAGAGCTTCAACAACCTGTTCAACCTGCTGCACTCGCTCCTGGAGTGGGCGCGACACCCAGCCCGAGGCTATATGAGGCACGATCCCTTGATCGGCCAGAAGCGGCTCACGATCCGACGTACCGAGGCCAGTTACCTCGAGGACGCCGAGATCGCCGCGCTGCTCGGCGCCGGGGCTGACGATGTGGAAGCCGACGCCCTCATCCACGTGGCTCTATTCGCTGGCCTGCGGCGCGGCGAGGTCTTTGGCCTGCATTGGGGCGACGTCGAGGTCAACGGCGATCGCGGCGGGCGGCTATGGGTGCGCCGCTCGCTGTACAAGGGCGAGGTGACTACACCGAAAACCGCGAACTCCGAGCGCACCGTGGATGTACCCCGGCTCGTGCTCGACGCGCTGGCCCGGCACCGGGAGGCGTGCCCGCCCGTGGAAGGCGACTTCGTGTTCCGGACCAGCACCGGCGCTCCAATCGACCCCAACAGCTGGTACGGTCGAACGTTCTGCGAGATTCGGAAACGCGCCGCCCTTCCAGACAGTGTGGGGCTACACTCGCTGCGACACACGTACGCGTCGCTCTTGATTCGCCAGGGCGAGAACCCGAAATACGTGTCCCGCCAGCTAGGACACTCCTCGACGTCGTTCACGATGGACGTGTACGGCCACCTCTTCGAGACCACCAGCGCTCAGGCGATGGGGCGGCTTGACGGCGTGATCCGGAAGGCAAAGCAGAAGCGCTTTGAAGTCATCAAGGGCGGCACGGCCTAGGCCAGCCAGTGGCGGTTTCGAGTAACGAGAAAGTAACGGGAGCAGCGGGAACGAGCGGTACTAGGCGGTTACACACGTAGAGCAGTCGAATCGTAAACCACTGAAAACACTTGGTCTTTTGGTAGTTAGCGGGCCCAATCGGTAGCGAGCGGTAAATGCTAAAATAGGTTCAGGACCTAGTGGGGGCAACCCCGTGGAGGTTCAAGTCCTCTCTTGGGCACTACTCGTAAGCTATTGACAGGAAAGATGTAAAGGGGATTCGGCTGAGATCGGTCCGGGTTCCCTTTTCATCTTTTGTGGCTCCCATGCCACGGTTATGCCACAACTCGAACACGTCGTTCTATTCCGCTGCGTCATCTGGGCCGCGCTGGAGCCTGCGCAGGTACTTGTCAGGCACGCCCACTTGTCCGCCGGACCTTCCCCGACGCCACGGTGTGATTCCGGTCGTCCCCTCGGAAATCAACGACTTACGGCATTACGAGGATTCCGAGCAGATAGCTCGGTTCAGGGACAGAAAAGGGACAATTAGGGGACAGTCCGCACGTCTCAAATCGGGTCGGATGACGGCAGCCCCACGGGGACGCTAGGCGCTGGCTGATTCGTAATCAGCAGGTTCGCGGTTCGAATCCGCACGCCGGCTCTGCAATTTTAGGAATATGGATTTGTCGCGGTCACGCAACGGTCACGGCTGGCGGCGTGATGAAGGCGGGCCGAGAACTCGCCGGTTCGGGAGTCCTTGGGGAGTCCTTGCCAGATGGCCCCACGAATTCCGCACGCTGACGGTGCGGCGCGAACCACCCAAGCCGGTCGGCGAAGATCGGTGCTCAGAGCGCCACTGGAAAGCCGCCTACTTCGACCGACCGATCACCGACAAGCAGCACACGAGGAAGTTTTTCGTTCGCATTGGCCCCTCTCCTGTGGGCTTCGATTCGAGGTCTACCCGTTTGCCCGTTGACTACCGGGGGCCTTGTAGGTGTTAGACAGCGAACCTCGCAAGGATCTGCCGTCACTACTTCCCAGCCGATGCCGGCGTGAGTTCCATGCCTAGCTGCGACAAGAGATTAAGCTCGTCATCAAGGCTCCAAGCCTCCGTAAGTACTCCGTCGATTACGGTCATCATGTATGAGCCGGCGTACTTGAATTGTCTCCCAGTTGGCGCGATCCCCTGAAACTCGCCCAGATGGGTGCCGCCGAGGACCACCCTGGCCGCAACGCGGTCGCCCTCCGCGATGATCTCCTCAACGGTATGCGTATAGTCCGGGAAGCTCCGGTAGAAGCCCCGGATCAGCTCAAAGGTTGCATCTCTACCAACGCTCCGATCCGCGCCGCCGATAGAGCGAGCGCGGACGATAAAATCGTCGTCCATCAGGTCCGTTAAAGCGTTGAAATCCTGAGCGTCGAGAGCGACGAAGAACTGTCGAACAACCTCCTTATTGGCGGTCGTGAGGTCAGGAGACGGGAGTTCGCATCCGACTGAGATGATGGTTAGGAGAAGGACGAGGCGACCCGCCCTACGCAGTTGATCTGACATGATGCCCTCCCCAGTTGGGCGTTGGAGATGGCTCAGCATTGCCCGAGTCCGCCCGTTACATGAACTTGCGTCGACGGAAGGCGGAGACCCTCTCGTAGTCTCGCCCTCGGTGAGATTTCTAAGCCGTGCAAAAGGCCGGCGCGGGCGACCCTTTGCGCGAATTAGACCGATCTAGGGCGAGGAGATCCCGGCAGCACGCGGCCGATCGCGCCTGTTCGTCGGCACTATTCTCTCAAAATGTTCAAGAGCGTCTCGTCGAACGTCATCACGCGCCACGCCGCGATTTTCCAACCACCGCCATTCCGCGCGACGACTATGGTCGTTTCCTCCTCGAAACTGCCGGTGTCCATGATCGTAAGCCCAGCCACCTCGACGATCGCTGCATCAGGCGAAATGAAGCGAACGCTTTCGATCGTTCCTTCGTAGCCTTGGAATCCAGGCATGCCTCCGAAGTCTTCTTCGAGACTGCGAAGCCCATCGTGCGTCGAGGCCCTCGAAAGTCCAGCGATCCAACCGTCTCCATCAGGCATGAAGGTGGCGGCTACGCTTGCGGCGTCACGCGCGGTCGATGCCGCGAAGTTCGTTTGCAATAGCGAGCGGATCGCGGCTTCGTCAGCTGTGCGATCCAATGAGTCTGTCTTCGCCGTATCGGTAGGCTCGCTGCAAGCGCTTAGAAGAAGCACGACGAATAGACCAACAACCGTCTTCGCCGATATGTGCAGGTTCATTCAACTTCTCCTTGTACATGGCGCGGCTCGCGAGACTCAGCTAGCGCTACGGGTCCGTCGGCACGAGCCGGTTCAACTCTGCCGCCCAGTTCAACGAGACGATGAGCTTGGTGAGGTCGGGGCGCTGGAGAGTCAACATAACGAACCGGGTGTCTCCAACCACGAAGTGCGGGCCGGCAGGAACGATGTCGAACTGGGAATCGAAGTCGCCGGTAAAGAGTTCTCTGGGCGCACTCCGCCGTCGGAAGGTCGGTTCGAGCGCCACGGCAACAGACATCATCGTCGAGCCGCGAAGGTAGAAGAGCTCGTCGCCAGCGGGCGACCATCGTGGAGAGCTGTCGCCGCCGGAGGACAATAGTTCTCCGTTGCTGGAACGGTCGATCGGTTTGACGTAGACCTCGTTCTGACCCGATTCGTCGGAGACCTAAGCCACATACTGCCCATCGGGCGAAAAGCTTCCATCAAACTCATTTGCCGGGGTCGCCGCGAAGCTCTGAGCATCGCCGTCGCCCTCCAAGGACCACAGATAGAGGTCCCGGCCGGTGACCGGGTGGCGTTCGCGGAACAGGAGATAGTCCTGCGACACGCCGGTTGGATACTGGCTGTAGGGCCGACTCAGCACGAGATCGATGCCGCTCCCGTCCGGCAGCATCCGATAGATAACGAACGGGTCGCTCGCGTCGGTGAAGCTCCCGAAGAAGAGGTGCAACCCGTCGGTCGTCCAGAACGGTTGGATGGAAACTGATCGATCGCCGCGGGTCAGGCGTCGCTCGGAGCCTGTTTCCAGGTCGCGTACCCAAACGTCGCCAGAGGGTCTGTCAGAACGGTTCGTCACGGCCAGCCGCGTGCCATCCGGCGACACGGCTGGCAGATAACCGTACTTGCGGGGACGATCGCCGGGCAGGGGCGCGACGTTGCCTTGCCTGTCCACCAGGACGATACGGTTTTGTTCGAAAGCGCTTTCGCTGGCGAAGTGAACCAGGCTTCCCGAAGCCGACACGGCGAATATGCCGAGGTTCAAACCGGCGTCCCATCCGGTGAGTACGTCATCGACAAACGGCATGATGGCTGCGGTCAGCTCTCCGGCCGCCGGGTCGAACGGGGCCATCGCCAAGCCGCCGGAGCGGAAGAAAACCAGGTGGCCGCTGTCCAGATAATGCGGCTGCGCGGAACCTTCCGTACCGGGGAGAACGCCCACCACCCCATCCGGAGAGAGCACCGCAAGCTCGCCTCCCTCGCCGGTCACGACGGTGAACACGATGCCGCCCCCGGGAAGCACGGACGGCCAGCCATGGTATTGCTCGAGCCGGCCCACATCCGGGCGGGTGATCTGGACCGGCTCGCCTCCGGCAACCACCCGCTGCAGCCCGGTGTTGTCGCCCCCGAACACGACGGTATCGTCGGCCTCCCATGTCACCCCTCGAGGGCGTGCCGTCATGTCGGCGATCTTCTCCGGCCGCCCGCCCTCTAGGCGCACTTTCTGCAATTCACCGCCGGCCCAAAACCCCAGCCAGTCGCCCTCCGAGGAGAAGAACGGCAACTCTGCACCCTCGGTCCCGGGGACCTGCCGCACTTCCAAGCCGTCGATGTTACGGAGCCAGAGGTGGACGGGCTCGTCGCCGATGGCCGCGGCGTAGGCGAGCAGAGTTCCATCCTCGGAGACGGCCATCGGCGGATACGGCAACCAAGGTCCCTCCCCGTTCAGCGCCATGAAGCGGCCGTCGTTTGGTGGCTCGAAAAGCCAGCGAGACGGCTGAGGCGCTGAGGATTCCCTGGTTTCGATCAAGCTCCATACGGCGAATCCCGAAAGGATCGCGGCGATGACGCCGGTCGCGACCAGGGCAGGCACAAACGGGCGCTCAGGCGTCGAAGCGACGTGCAGATCGACACCGGCATCTAGGCCGACAAGTCCGTCGAGGATCTCGAGACGAGCATCGGCAACGTGGTGGAGTCGGAGCCTCGGGTCCTTGTCGAGGCATCTGGTAAGCAGTCGGCGCACGGCGCCCGGTGTATCCGCAGGTAGCGCCCCGAGATCGGGATCGGCCCTGAGGATCGCCGCCAGCGTATCGGACACCGTCTCTCCGCCGAATGCCCTTCGTCCCGTCAGTATTTCGTACAACACGCAGCCGAACGACCAGATGTCGCTCCGCTTATCGACCGGAGTACCCCGTGCCTGCTCGGGGCTCATGTAGGGGGCCGTGCCCATGATCACGCCGGTGCCTGTGGCGGCCATCATCGTCGGCGAGTGGCTCAGGTCGGACGACGGCTCACTGCCTTCCACTTCGTAGGCTTTAGCCAGCCCGAAGTCGAGCACCTTGACGGTGCCATCGGGTGTGACCTGGACGTTGGCGGGCTTCAGGTCGCGATGGATGACACTGGCCTCATGCGCGGCTTCAAGCGCCAGCGCGATCTGACGAGCGATCTCCAGCGCCTCATCGATCTTGATGCGACCGGAAGCTTCGATCCGATCGGCAAGGCTCTGCCCCTCTACCAGCTCCATGGCGATGAAGCGCACACCATCCGATTCCTCGAAGCCGAAGATCGTGGCGATGTTGGGATGATTCAGCGAGGCGAGCAGCTTGGCTTCGCGCTCGAAGCGCGCCAGTCGACCAGCGTCGCTGGCGAAGTCCTCCGGCAGCACCTTGATGGCGACATCACGATCCAGACTGGAATCGCGGGCGCGATACACCTCGCCCATTCCGCCTGCTCCGAGGCGGTCGAGGATCTCGTAGTGGCCTAGTCGCTTGCCGGGTTCCATGGCGCTCCCGAAGTAGGGCGGGTTGAGCGCATGAAGCCTATCGCCAGACCGGGCAAGATCCAACGCGGCCGGCGCGTCTCAGCGCCCCGCTAACGTCCGCGGTGCGTGCGGGCACCCGAGTTCCCGCGAGGCTATCGGCGGCCCGTAGCGGCGGATCTGGAGCCATGTAAGCAGATATTTGACTGGTGTCCGTCCTGGCATCCGGGACGAGCGGAATCGGAGGCGCCGGGTGGCTCGCAAGAGGCGGCTAGGCGCTACGGGTCCGTCGGCACGAGCCGGTTCAGCTCGGCCGCCCAGTTCAACTTGACGATGAGCTGCGTGAGCTCCGGTTGCGCAAACGTTAGCATCATGAACCTTGTGTCGCCTTCCACGAAATGCGGGCCAGCGGGGATGACTTCGAATCGGGAGTCAAAGTCCTCGGTGAACAGCTCGATAGGCGGCCCTTGCTGACGGAAGGCCGGTTCGAGCTCGACACTTACCGCCATCATGGTCGAGCCACGCACATAGAAGAGCTCGTCACCGGCGGGCGACCATCGCGGTGAAACCCCGCCGTCGGGCGACAACGGTTCCCCCTTGCCGGAACCTTCGACCGGCTTGACGTAGACCTCATCCCGGCCCGTTTCGTCGGAGACGTAAGCAAGGTATTTCCCATCGGGGGAAAAACTGGGATCGAACTCGTTCGCCGGCGTCGTGGCGACGCCAACGGGCTCGCTGCCCCCGTCCAATGCCCACAAATAGATGTCGTAGCCGGTGACGGGATGGCGTTCCGTGAAGACGAGATAGTCCCGTGAAATCCCCCGCGCAAACTGGTCGTGCGGTCGACTAAGCATGAGCTCTTGGTCGCTGCCGTCCGGCCGCATCCGATAGATGTCGAACCCATTGCTGTCGCTGAATCCTGACGAAAAAAACAGGCGGGCCGCGTCGGTCGTCCACACAGGCCGGATAGACGCGGTTCCGAATCCCGGCGTCAGGACGTTCCAGGCACCCGTATCCAGGTTGCCCGACCACACTTGGCTCGACATGCCCTCCCCACGGTCCGAGATCGCCAGCACGGTACCGGCCGACGAGACGACGGGCCGAGCGGTATATTTCCCGGCTCGATTGCCCGGCAGGGCTTCGGCTGCGCCCTGCCGATCCACGACCACGATCCGGTTCTGTTCGAAGGCGTTGTCGCCGGCGAAGTGGACCAGATTTCCGCTGTCCGAAAGGGCGAAAATGCCGAGATCCGCTCCGGCAACCCAACCGGTGAGCACGTCGTCGACGACCGGTATCACGGCCCCGGTCAGCTCGCCGGCGACAGGATCGAACGACGCTGCCGCCAGCCCACCGGACCGAAAGAAGACCAAGTGGCCGCTGTCGAGATAGTGCGGCTGGGCGGCGCCGTCGGTCCCGGGCAGATTGTTCACGGTGCCATCGGGAAAAAGCACGGCAAGCCTACCTCCTGCGACCGTAAACACGATGCCGCCTCCGGGAAGGACGTGCGGATTCTCGACACGCAGGGGATTCAGCAAGGCCGGTGGCGCCCCGTCGGCGAGGCGCCACAGGCCGTCTTGGCTCCCCAACAGGATCGCACCGTCGTCTGTCCACGCCGCCCCTCGAAGGGGTTGAGGGAAGTCGGCGATCCTCTCCGGCCGACCGGCGTCGACGCGCACCTGCAGCACTACACCATCGGCCCAGAAAACCAGCCGTTCACCATCCGGGGAGAAAAACGGCTGCCCGGCCCCCTCCGTCCCGGGCACGGAACGCACGTCCAGGCTGTCCATGTCACGGAGCCAAAGGCGGACGGGTTCTTCACCGACGGCAGCGGCGTAGGCGAGCAGGTTTCCGTCCGGCGACAGAGCGACCGGCGGATACGGCAGCCACGGGCCGGCCCCGCCCAGCGTGGTGAACCGCGCCCCGTCCGGCGGCTCGAAGATCCAGCGGGACGGTTGGGACGCCGGATTCGGGGAACCTCCGATCAAGCTCCACACTGCCACTCCCGAGAGCACCGCCGCCACGATTGCCGTCGCGACGAGAGCGGGAACGAGCCGAGGCAAGCCCGCGGCCGCGGCGGGCGGGTCGAATCCGACATCCGCCCCGGCAAGTCCGTCGAGGACCTCCAGGCGTGCATCGCCGGCGTCGCGCAGCCGCAGGCTAGGGTCCTTTTCGAGACACCGAGACAACAACCGTCTTACGGCGGCCGGCGTGTTCGCCGGCAGCGCCCCGAGATCTGGCTCGTCTTTGAGGATCGCCGCCAGGGTGTCGCCCACCGTCTCGCCGTCGAAGGCGCGCCTACCGGTGAGCATCTCGTACAGCACGCAGCCGAACGACCAGATGTCGCTACGTTTATCGACTGACTGACCCCGCGCCTGTTCTGGGCTCATGTAGGGGGCGGTGCCCATGATTACGCCGGTGCCCGTGGCCGCCATCATCGTGGGCGAATGACTCAGGTCGGACGACGGCTCGCTGCCTTGTGCTTCGTAGGCTTTGGCCAACCCGAAGTCGAGCACCTTGACGGTGCCATCGGGTGTGACCTGGACGTTGGCGGGCTTCAGGTCGCGATGGATGACACTGGCCTCATGCGCGGCTTCAAGCGCCAGCGCGATCTGACGAGCGATCTCCAGCGCCTCATCGATCTTGATGCGACCGGAAGCTTCGATCCGATCGGCAAGGCTCTGCCCCTCTACCAGCTCCATGGCGATGAAGCGCACACCATCCGATTCCTCGAAGCCGAAGATCGTGGCGATGTTGGGATGATTCAGCGATGCGAGCAGCTTGGCTTCGCGCTCGAAGCGCGCCAGTCGACCAGCGTCGCTGGCGAAGTCCTCCGGCAGCACCTTGATGGCGACATCACGATCCAGCTTCGTGTCGCGTGCGCGGTACACCTGCCCCATCCCGCCTGCACCGAGCGGGGACAGGATCTCGTAGTGGCCGAGCGTCTTGCCGATCACGTCAAGGGCCTACAGGTACCCGACGCTTCAATTCATCGAAGAAGTTTGTGATCACCACCAATTCGGTGATGGGCCGATCTAGATACGGGTTCTCAAGCACCAGGAATTGCTCGCCGTCGCTTGAGAGCTCCCACGAGTAACCCCACACGTTAATGTACGGCCCCTTTAGCACCAGGGTCGGTGTCCCAAGCCGCAATTGCGGCTCATCCATGAACGACACTGCGTACCATTCCATGCCGAACCGGTAGATGATCTCGCTGCCGTCTGGGCTCCAGCGAGGGGCCTCCCCGCCGGCCGGTGAAACACGCCGCACCGTGGTCGTCTCCGGATAGCTGACCACGTAAATCTCCCATAGGCCGTTAACATCCGAACTGTAAGCAAGCCACCGGCCGTTCGGAGAAAGCGCTGCGAAAATTTCCTGCGCAGGCGAATCACGCACCGGCACACGCTCGCTCACACGGACCGCCGAGCCATCATCTGCGTACGGAGCGAAGTAGAGGTCTTGGCCGGCCTGGTAGATTAGCCCGTCGTCGAGCGCCACCCACGGCCCGGCGTTCTCCACCGCCGGGACCACCTCGGGTGTTGTCTGTGTAGCGTCACCGACGTCAAGTCGATGGACGGGGGAGCCTCCCTCCGGAGTTGTTCTTCTGAAGAGAAGCGCGTCGCCGTCGGGGGTCCATATCGGCCTGCTGTCTAAGTGTCCGCTGGTCAGCAAGCGAGGAACCCCTCGATCCACATCGACGAGCGCGATTTGTGATTGTCCTCGGCCCATTAGCTGGTATGCCAGCGACGAGCCGTCCGGCGACAACGCGAACTGACCGTAGCGGGCGGGCGGAAGTCCGAGCGGGCTTCGGCGGCCTTCTCGATCCACCCAGATGAACTCGCTGATGCTGAGATCGACCCCGGGCGCGTATACCAACGTCCCGGTCTCGGAGAAGGTAGCTTGCATGGTGCCAAAGAACAGCTCGCTGAGAACGTCGTCGAAGATCACCACCGGGTCGCCGGTTACCTCTTCGTTACCGGATGCTAGCGGGGCCGCGAGAAGGTTGCCGTCCATCCCGTAGACGAGATGGCCGGTCGGTGCGTAGAGCGGCATGATCCCCGATTCCACGAGCATGGTGGGCTGCTCAGGGGTGTCTACGCTCGCGGTCAAGATCGATGAGCGATCGAAGCTATGCGCGCTAAAGAACAGCCTGGTCGCTCCCGGAAGCAAGGTGGGCCAGGCGTGTTGGAAGACGTCGCCGGCGGGTGTCGTGATTTCATCTACGGGCCCTCCCCCCGATGACACACGATCAACGCCCTGGCCCTCGGTCGGCACGAAGTAGATGTTACCGTCGGTGCCCCAGGAGGCACCCCATCCCGTTATTACGTCGGTGAGCGGCTGCGGCTCCCCCCTCTCGACTCCGACGGTCTTGAGCGCGCCCTCGGCGAAGAATCCCAACCGTTCTCCGTCCGGTGAAAAGAAGGGGCCTTGGGCGTCCTGTGTGCCCGGTAGTGATCGGGTTTCTCCGGTTTGCATATCGTGCAACCAAAGCTCTCGGCGGCCCTCATCGACCAGCGCCACGTAGGCGAGGTGCCTCCCGTCTCTCGACAGCGCGAGCGAAACACGGCTAATTCCCAGATGAAACGAGCCCGGCGGCGCAAGTGGTGCTTCGGTTGGTAAGACGATGCTGGAGCGAACCATCGGCCGCAGCGGATCCGGATCGGCGCTTGGCCACGAAACTAGAATGGCGACCGCAGCGGTCACGAAGCCGATCGCGGCAAGGGCCCAAGGGAGCATACGCGTCCCTGCGGCTGCCCGCACAGGATCGGTTGCCTCCGCTGCGGCGTCGTGTACAGAGAATGCCGTACCTGACTCCACCTCAACGGCCAACGCCTTCAGGTCCACTACGAGATCGCCGGCACCCTGGTAGCGACCGCCAGGTTCCTTCGCCAGGCACTTCTTGGCTATCCACCCGAGATGTAACGGCAGGTCGGGGTTCACATCGGTAATCGGTTCTGGCTCTCGATTGACGATTCGATCGAGCGTTTGGATGACGTTCTTGCCGGTAAATGCCCTCCGACCGCTGACCATCTCGTACAGCACGCAGCCGAAGGCAAACAGGTCTGCCCGATGGTCGATCTTGTCGGAGCCCTCAACCTGCTCCGGGGCCATGTAGCCGGCAGTACCCATCACCTGACCAGCAACCGTCCCCATCATCGTCGGTGACTGCGTTGCACCGCCCGGCGAGCCTGCCCCCGCCACCTCGGTGAGCTTCGCCAGGCCGAAGTCCAGCACCTTGGCGTGGCCCTCCTTGGTGACGAAGATGTTCTCCGGCTTCAGATCCCGGTGGATGATGCCGGCGGCGTGAGCAGCAGCCAGCGCCTCGGCGATCTCGGTGGCTAATCCGAGCGCCTTCTTGAGCGGCAGCGCACCCTTGCCCAGCGGCTCCCGAAGTGTGTCTCCCTCCAGGTACTCCTGCACCATGAAGTGGGTGTCGCCTTCGGTGCCGATATCGTGAACGACCGCGATGTGCGGGTGGTTCAGCGCGGCGGCAGCGCGGGCCTCCTGCTCGAAGCGGCCAGGCGCTCGGGGTCAGAGGCGAACTCGGCGGGCAGCACCTTGATGGCTACCTTGCGACCCAGGCGGGTGTCCTGGGCCAGGTACACCTCTCCCATGCCGCCCGCACCGAGCTGCTCGGTGATCTCGTAGGGGCCTAGTTTGGTGCCGGGTTCCATAGCGCTGCCAGAGCGGGGTGGGTGAGCGCCTGCAGACTATCGCTGGGGCACGCGAGGGTCCACGGGAGAGGCCATTTCGCTAGGCTCGCCTGAGCGCGCTACGGGTCCGTCGGCACGAGCCGCTTCAGCTCGTCGAACCAGCGAGCCCACCTGGCGCTCAGAAGAAAACGGCAGCTTCGCTCGCCTTCTCGACGAGTGCCTCAACGTACTCGATCAATCCGGCACGTCGGCGCAGAAACAGCGACACCTGCCCTGACTCCAGAAGCCCCTGGAACATCTCGCCCACCGTCTCCTCATCCAGCGCGAGCAAGCGTTCCCAAACTCGCTGATTCACCTTGTTGACCCGTTCGACCCGGAACGGTTTGGCTTTCTCCTGAAACGCCCGCGTATGATCGATAAGCCACAGCTTGGACGACTCGTCAACCATGAAATTGCCTGAATTCCGATCGATGTTGTAGAGGAGGCTGTCGAAGAAAATCATCGTCCACGTCTGTTTGATCCAGGCGTAGGCGCCGCTCTCAGGCCGGAACGTTGCCGCGCTTTCTGACCGCAGCCCTTCGACCCAGAGCTGCACGCTCCCGTCGACACCGCCGATTGGGCGTAAGACCGCGGGCGGGACGGCGTCCATTCCCAACCACTTCGCCAGCGTATAGGCGGCGACTTCGCCGATGTAGCTGTCGCGGTAGACGAAGAAGTGTTCGCCCTCTAACCGGAGGTTGCGTTTCACGACATCGACGTTGCGGAACCCCGCACGGGCTCGGACGCCGTCTTTCTCCAGCACCAACCGGTCGATTCCGTTGATCCCAATGTCCAGGTGCTCGCTTTCGATGACCTCCGCGGTGAGCAGGAACTCCTCGACGGCGGCGTTGCCGGAGAAGGGCAGCAGGCTCCCATCGGGTCCGAGGTATCGAAGGGGAGAATCCTGCGGGCCGGGCTGCGGCGTCGCGGGCGGCGGCCGCAGCCCGTTGAGTCCTGTCTCGGCGGCCGCTCCTGGTACGGGAAGAGTGACGACCAGTGCCGAACTGAGAATCAGAACGGAACCTCCGACAATCAGCCTTCGAGCGCGCATCGCTGGGGAGTCTCCTGTGTGCTTTCCGCTGGCACATCCACCCACGTCGGAGAAAACCGAATCACCCGCTCTTGTCTGGGGCGTCGCGCCAATTTCGAGGACTATTACCTTGCAGTCGCGCTCAGGCAATCCGCCGGCGCCCTCAACTCATCTGTTCTGATCACGCTACGGGTCCGTCGGCACGAGCCGCTTCAACTCCTCGAACCAGTTGAGTACGAGGTTGAGCCGCGTCGCATCCGATTCCTCGTGGCTCGGCTTGATGATCAGGAAGCGGCCGTCGGGTGCCACGTCGTAGGAAACAGCCAAGCTGTCGACGAAATTCGTCTCGAACAGCAAGGTTACGTTTTGGTACGAGAGGTCGTGGTCGGGCTGGGCGAACGCCGTGGCGATTATGTGCCCGGCGCGGCGACCGAGCATGAAGCGGAAGAAACCCTCAGCTGCTTCGTCGAGGTAGCGGGCAAATGCCAGTGAAGAGCTGGTACGAATCCCGCTGGTCGTCAAATGGCCGGCTGGCCGCGGCTCCCGTCAGATGAAACGGTGGCTACGTCGCCAGGGGATGTGTGAAGCGGTCTTCAACGATCGGAGGCAGCCCAACAGGATGTCTGAGGCGGCCTCTGGAGATTGGGAGTGGGCCCGACACAATGTCTGAGGTGATCTCTTACGATCCGCGGGGAGCCCGGCGACATGCCTGAGGACGGGATGTTCGGGACGATTCGTCGAGAAACGCCCCTGCACGAGTTCAACGCCGCCGAGGTCGGCCGAGACCAGGTCGGAGCTTGCGCACCGGTGAACTCAGGTTCCGCAGCAACCCCCGCCGCAGGGGGCGTGCAGCTGCGCGAGCGCCCCTTCCTCGGCCATCTCAACCTGCGGGGGGATCCAACCGACGAGGCCTTCCGAGGGGCGGTGCGGGAAGTGCTCGGGATCGGCCTGCCGTTGGAGCCGAACAGCGTGGCGGCAGACCCCGAGGCGACGGCTCTCTGGCTCGGACCGGATGAGTGGCTGCTCCTGACACCGCCGGAGCAGAAAGCCGGCATCGCCCAAGGCCTCGAGGACGCCTGCGTCGGCACGTTCGCCGCCGTCACCGACGTGAGCGGGGGCCAGACGGTCATCAACGTCCGGGGTCATCGCGCCCGCGATGTGCTGAGCAAGGGTAGCCCCGTGGATTTTCATCCGCGCGCTTTCGGCGCTGGCCGCTGCGCCCAGACCCATCTCGCTAAGGCGATGGTGATCGTGGGGCAGCTGGATGAATCGCCCTCCTTCGATATCATCGTGCGGCGCTCCTTCGCCGACTATCTTGCGCGCTGGCTCAAGGACGCGGCCCGGGAATACGGCGTGCTGGTCGTCGAACCCTCGAGCGGCTGACCACGTCTCGTGCCAACCCGGTATGACGCGATCGTCATCGGCGCCGGCCACAACGGGCTGATCTGCGCTCAAACGATCTAGCAGGGACGCTACACGTGCGCATCGATGCACAAGGCCGATCGGAGACCGTCGTGCTTGCTGCGCCGGGAGAGCGAGTCGAGGTACCGATCCAGCTGAGCGCCCCCGGCCGCGTGCAGTCGTTTCGCCAACCCTTCGAGGAGCCGACGAGTCTCCTCCGGGTAGCCTTCACTGGAGCGGATCGCAACGAGCTCACGCAATAGCTCGAGCCCCAGCGGCTCCGTGTCCACTTGGAACCGGGCGGCCGAGCCGGTCACGAACAACGCGGCTAGCGTGGCCGCGAGCGCGCCGCGAGCGCCGGGTGTCACGAGATCATTACCGTGCGCGCGAACTGGGCGTTGTTCTCCCAGCTGGTCCTCTTCTCGGCCAGGTCCTCCAGCACCGGCTGTACCCTGCCATTCGCATCGATGGCGCGCGACACGACGGTGTGCTCCCCTGCCGTGGCACCTTCCCAACGGTATACAAAGAGCTTCCAGGAGTACTTCGTATTGCGCGGATCCAGCGTCGCTTGCTCCCAGGGCCCGTCGTCGATCTTCACCTCCACCCGAGCCAGCGGCGTCCCGTCGGTCAAGGCGAACCCGTGCACGGTGTGATGGTCGGCAGCGCGCGTGACCCGGGCGATGGCCGACTTCAGCTGGATGCGGGTGACCGAGGTCTCCATGTACTTGAGGCTGCCTCCCACCTGCTTGGCCGTCAGCGTGACGTAGTGGTTGGCCATGAACTTGCCCATGAATCGACCTTCCTGCACGTGGATCTGCTTGAGCCATTTGACCTGGGCAACGCCGTACCAGCCCGGGATGATCAGCCGCAGCGGCGCTCCCTGATGGATGCTCAGCGGCTCGCCGTTGAGCTCGTACGCAAGCATGGTGTCGTCGCGCAGGGCGTCTTCTAGCGACATGCTGCGGGCGTATTGCTGATCGACCAGCCAGCTACTACCCCGCTTCTCGATCGTCTCGGTTCCCACATCGGCACCGAAGAAGACCACTTCCTTGCCGGCCGGCTCGACGCCCACCTCGTCGAGCAACGCGCGCAGACTCGTACCGCCCCAGCGGCCGTTGCTGACCAGCCCGTGGAAGCGGCGGCGGCTGTTGCCGGAGCACTCGAACGCACAGGCCAGCTCCGTGCGCGGGCGTCGACGGATGTCCGCCATCGACAGCTTCTGAGGCCGCGACACTTGCCCGCTGATCTCGAGCTCGTGGGTCGCAGCGTCCACTTCAGGATGCCCGTAGTGCTGAACGGTGAAGAACTGGTCGGCCGGCGTAAAGAATTCGTCGATCTCGCGGATATCTACGAGCCGAACGATTGGCGTCGGGTTGGTTTCGAACCCGTCCGGCATGTCGGTGAACGGAACCGTTTCGTCTTGCGACATCGCGGCCAGCGCCCAATTCGGCACACCGACCACCATCGATCCGGCGACGATCGCACCGGCCTTCGTCGCGTCGCGGCGCGTCATGCGCTCAGACATCATCCTCCTCCTTCGGAAACCCGGCGAATCGGCATCCCGGGCCGGTTCCCAGTGGTCTCTCCGTTTTGGTACACGATCTGCCCGTTGACCCAGACAGTATCAATTCCGGCCGACGAAAGGTGCGGCTCCTCGACCGTGGAGCGATCGATCACCGTCGCCGGGTCGAACAAGACGAGGTCGGCGTAGGCGCCTTCCTCGATCGTGCCGCGATCGACGATCCCGACGTGAGCCGCCGGCAGGGCGGTGATCTTGTGAACGCCCTCCTCGAGGCCGACGACGCAGCGATCCCGTACGTAGTGGCCCAGGAACCGGGTGAACGTTCCGTAGCCGCGCGGGTGGGCGCCGGCCAGACCGCCATCGCTACATATGTTGGCGTACGGCCACGCCATGATCGCCTCGATATCGGGCTCGTCCATAGCGAACCCGAGCATCGACGAGCGGGCCGCGTCGCCGCCCCGCCGAGCGAACTCAGCATCGACCCCCAGCAGGTCCATCAGTGTCGTGTACGGGTCCGCGCCTCGCTGCTCTGCGATCTCGGCCACGCTCATGCCGTTGTACTCCGGCTGCGCCGGGTAGTTCGCCAGCAGCAGCCCTTCGGGCCGCATCATCTCCTGGAGCACATACTCGGCGCCCTCGCGGCGGCCCGGATCGCGGTCCGGAAACACGGTGAGCAGCCATCGGAAGCCGGTCTGCAACGCCGCGTAGGGGTAAACGTCGGCGGTGATATCGACGCCCGAAGCACGCGCCTCGTCGAGGATGCCGATCAGCCGCTCCGCATGTCCCCACCAGCGCGGCATCGCCACATGGCGCCTGGACCTACTCCGCCGGTGCTTCATGGCGGGGGCGTGTTTGAAACAAACGACGCTAAGGCGCACGAGATTGAACCCGACACCATCGATCTTCATTGATGTCATCCGTCGAGCCCGAGCGGCGGCTGAGGCCGAGCAACAGCAGTGAACCCGAGAGCAAGCGAAACGGCGAGGTGAGCGAATGGACCTAGAGCAGCGAGTCAAGCGACTGGAGCGAGAAAACAGGCACTGAAGATCGCAGGCGGTGCCGTGGTGTCGGTGCTGCTGGGCGTTGCGTTGGCGGGTGCGGTAGCTCCACAAGAGGAAGGATGGTTCCGCTATCGCGTGAAGCGTGACCAACCGATCATCCCTTCCGCCATTTCAGCAAACGAGTCCGAAAACCCCTTGCCGAGACAGTAGAGTTCACCCGAAGGGAAGGTGACGTAGGGAGGCCCTGTTTCCAAAGCGCCTCTTGCCCAGGCCGGCGTCCTGGCTTTGTCACCTCACCGGTAGGTCGTGGTCATGGGATCGTTCCCGTGGCACTCCAGCTGCCGATGAACAAGCGAGTCGTACTCGCCGTGGCCCTGGCACTTGGTGCGAGCGGCCTCGGAGCGGCTCAGACCGCTGCCGACCGGATCCTCATAGCCGGGCGTATCTTCACCGCGCACGACCAGGAGCCCTGGGCGGAGGCGTCGCGATTCGCGGCGACCGCTTCGTGTACGTGGGATCACGAGAGGGCGTCAGGGCCCACCAGGGCTCCCGAACCGTGGTCGATGAGCTCCCCGACGCGTTCATCACCCCCGGCTTCACCGACTCCCACGTCCACCTCATCTGGGGCTCGGATTCCCTCGATCGCGTCGGCCTCGGTGGCGCGCGCAACCTGGCGGACATGCTGGCCCGTCTCAAGGCGTTCGCCGATGCACACCCGGAACGGGACTGGATCGTCGGGGCGGGCTGGGGGCTTGGGGCATTGGAGCAGTCCCCTTACCACAGCGGTGGTAGTTGCTATCGATTCGGGACTTAGATCCGCGGGAACCAGCCGTGGCGCATCTGCACGAGCTCTCCGACGGCGCGGTGCGCCTCGTCGAAGGCGGTCTGGGTGAGATCGATCCCCGAGGCATCGGTGTTGGCGATCGTGATCCGCCCGAAGGGCTGACTGGCGACCTTCCAGGGCTCCTCGCCGGGAGGCGACTCCGGATCGAA
The DNA here is from genome assembly GCA_963666055.2 of Acidobacteriota bacterium. Taxonomy (GTDB): domain Bacteria; phylum Acidobacteriota; class UBA890; order UBA890; family WLXD01; genus DASCOT01. Next base: position 303,233 of record CAXWPH010000006.1, read on the forward strand.
CAGCGTGTTGGTCGCCAGGGCGTAGCCGTGCGGCCAGCGGTTCACGGTGATCGCCTCGATGTCGCGCGCCGGGTCGAAACCCGCCGGCGACAGCACCCGCGCCATCTGGTCGCGGATCCGTCGTTCGAAGTCCTCGAAGGATGTCTCCAGGAGCGCTTGTCGCACCGCTCGCATCTGCTCCCGAACCGGTGTGCCCGGGGGGATCGGCTCGCCGCGGCGTAGGCCGCGAACCATCGGTTCCCAGGAGAGCACCCCTCCGCCAGCCCCCAGCGAGACGACGATCGGGTCGGCGGGCGTGCGCGGTGGATCGTAAGTCCCGAGCGTGATCGGTGCGCGAGGGCGGATGGCGCTGTAGAACGAGCCCGGACACGAAACGCTGGAGACGCCGAGCTCCTCGAGTGCCCGCCAGTCGCGCACCAGGACGTTGGTGGACATATTCACGGCGCGTGCGGCGAGGCTCAGCGCTTCCTTCTGCTCGGATGGAAGCTCGGGACACAGGTGCGGGATCATGGTGTGGTAGCAGGCCAACACACAGCCCTTGCCGCGCACCCGGTAGGCCTTGCCACCGCGGACGTAGGTGATCTCGGTCTCGCGGGAGTCCGAGCTCAAGACCTGCGGTGGATCGCCGACATGCTGCGCGCGGACGGCGGCGCTGTTGAGCCGCAGACGCACGGGCGAGCGCGGCTCGTCGAGCTTCGAGTAGTCGGTTCGCCGGAGCTCGACGCTCGCCATCGATCCCGCTGGTAGGGCCGCCGGGATCAACGAGCGCACGATCATCCGCGCGATGTCGGAGTTGCCGGCCGGGAAGTAGACGTCGGTGGTGTCGTGGTCCGGGTGGGCCGGTGACTCCGGCGGAACCTCGAAGCCGAGCCCCTGGAAGCCCGGCAGGCCGCGATAGAGGGCGAACCACGCGCTCGAGGTATCGGCGCCCAGACACCAGACCCCACCAACCAGCGGCAGCACGTCCGGATGCACTTGGACGACATCCAGCAGGTAGTCGCGGTAGCTGATGCGTTGCAGCCGTTCGATCTTCTCCTCGCGGGACAGCCCCGGCAGATAGTCGCGCCGGTCGTTCCAGAGCCGCAGCAGGTCCCGGCGTATCGGCTCAGTGAGCGGCGTCTTGGCGAGGAACTCCGCCGTGGGTCGGCGGACGCTGCCGTTGACGAGGACGTCTTTCCCGAAGCTCTCCTTGCCAAAGAAAACGGCTGGCTCCAGCCCCAACTCCCTGAACATCCCTCGATGGACGTTGTTGGTAGGATGATCCAGCTCGACGCCGATGTCCTCGAGCATCTCCCGCGCCGGCAGCGGATAGCGGTCGGGCGCCACCATGTAAGACGTGCCGCCGGTCACCAGCAGCACTTGGCCGTCGTGCTCGAACTCGTTGCGCCTGGCGTGGCCGCCAAAGTCGTCGTGGTTCTCGAGAATCAGCACGCGGGCGTCAGGGCTCGTCGCCTTGCGGAAGAAGTACGCCGCCGCCAGACCGCTGAGGCCGGCGCCGACCACGATCAGGTCGTAGGTCTCGCCGGTGTCCTCGGCGTCATCCCACGTGACGCCGTCGCGGGCGGCGTGGGCCGCCTCGAACGAACCGGGGTGCGAGCCGCGCATACCGGTACGGGCCGGCGGGTAATAGTCGGCTGCCTTCTCGGGGCCGTGGGCCTGGCTGACGCCTGCGGCGCGAAGCCTGGCCGGCAAGGCCATCGCACCGCCGACCGCGACGCTCACGCCGTTGACGAAGTCGCGCCGGGTGATATTGCGGTCCATTCCGAGTCCACGATCGCGCATACCTATTCCTCGAGTCAGGGCGCCCCTTCGGTTGTGAGCTTCAGAGCACGCCTGCGGTGATGGACCAAGCGAACGGAGGCCGGCTTACGCGTGCGGTGCGATCTCGGTCATGTACCACTTGATAAATCCGGCCGGTCCCCCTTCTCGCGTGGCGTACGGTTGCCCGCCGCGGAAGTTGTAGCGACTGTTCTGGATCCCGTGCTGGTTGTTCTCGACGATCCATAGATCCTCTCGGTAGGTGACGTCCCAGAGCTCCATCATGCGCTCCACGTCCACCTCTTCATCCTTGGCGTCGCCCTTGACCAGCCAGAAGATCTCGACATCGGTCGACTGTATGTCTCGTGGGGTGAAGCGGGCAACCGCGATGTGGTCGTCGTAGGCGGCGAAGAACGACGTCGAGAAACCGGTCGTTGCGCCGCGCCGCTGATGCGTCCACTCGTCGAGGATGAGCGGCGCCACCGGCTTGCCATCGAGGCTGCCGGTGACGAAGCCGGGTGAGAGGTGGCGGTTCATCGTGTAGCTGTTCTGGTTCGCGTTGTCCTGTTGCCGCTCCGTGTGCTCGTGGCTCACCAGTTCCTGCTCGAGGTTGGCGCGTTGCTCGGGGGTCATCACGTGCGCTTGCTGCCACCACTGGACCATCACCAACGACTTGTGCGCCGGCTCGCAGTGATAGCACTCCTGGAAGTTCTCGACCGCCAGCTTCCAGTTCGCCTTCGTCGGGTACTGCTTGCGAGCTACTACTTTCAGATTCGCGGTTCCATAGAGCTTGGAGACCCCTCGCCACCTGGCCACGAAGTCGTCGAAGCCCGCTGGTTCTTCGTCGGCCAGGCTGACGAAGATGAAGCCTTCGACCATCTGCACGTGGGCCGGGTGCAGGCCGTGCTGGTCTTGTTCGAACCCCTCCGGCATCCCGGTTGGCAGCGAGATCAGCTTGCCGTCGAGATCGTAGGTCCAGGAGTGATACGGGCAACGAAAGACCGCTGTGTTACCGCTCGGTCCCTGTTGTGCTACCGACAGCCGCGAGTCCGCCGGCTTGCCGTCGAGCGTCGCCTCGCCGGGCAGGTCCTTGTCGAAACCGTGCAGGCAGAGCCGCGATCCGCGGTGTCGACAGACGTTGTGGTAGGCCTTCACGGCACCGTCGTTGGCCCGCAGGATGATGAGACTGCCGCCACGGCCGAACTCGAAGACGAAGTAGTCGCCCGGATTGGGAATGCGGCTGTCATGGTCGGCCATGAACCAGAACTGCTCTTGCAGGAAGCGCTCTTCGTTCAGCCAGTGCTTCTCGGCGAGGTAGTACTCGGCCGGAATCGTGGTGCCTTCTTGCCAGCCGCCCGGATAGCTGGGGGCCTCGCCGGGTGGCGACATGATCTCCTCCAGCAGCACATCGCGACCGTCAAAATCCTCGCCGCCATACGTCACTTCGGGCGGCATCGTGATCGGACCCCGAGCTGCGGATGTCGCGGCCTTTGCTGCCTCCGACGTTCCCTTCTCCGTCAGCGTTTCACCACGCAGCACCTTGGGAAGCGCCACCGCGGCCGCTCCCGCCGCAACCGATGTCTTGGCGAAGTCGCGACGGCTGACCTTCTTGCGCTCGGTGTCCTTGTTCTTCTTGCCCCCTCTCTTGCTCATGTCACCCTCCTGCGGCCCGCGGACAGGACGTCCGGATGCCTGCAATGCAAACACAAGTACGCCGCTTTTACCACGGCATTGCCAGGTTAACTATTCGGCTCGTGAGATATCTATTCGGCTCGTGAGATATCGGCCCGTTGACAGAGGTTGCGGCGCAGTGCTAATAACCCTTTGAGCATTAGCCAATTTTTTGAGCATTAGCCAATTTGATGTCGGGCGACGCCGTTGCCCCCGGGTGATGAGGTTGCCCAGGAGGTGGTGGAATGCGTGCCAAGCTCGTTATCCTGACTGTTGCTATGCTCCTGATCCTCCCCGCGCAGGCGATGGCGCAGGGTGAGCGGACGCAGGGGGATATCGCCGGAGTAGTTCGTGACGTGGATGGTGCGGGGCTGCCCGGCGCCACCGCCACCATCGAGGGCGACAACCTCATCCAGGAATCTCTCTCGCAGGTAAGCGACGTCGCGGGCAACTTCCGGTTTCGTAATCTCAGGCCGGGAATGTACATCGTCACGGTCTCGCTCACCGGGTTCCAAACGATGGCCTACAACGTCCCGGTGAACGTCGGCACGGCGTCAACCGTGATTGCGGAACTGTCGCTGGCGGGGGTCGCAGAGACGGTCACAGTCGTCTCCGAGACGCCGTTGATCGACATAGAGTCAGCATCGCTTACGACGTCATACGGCGCGGATCTGCTGGAAAACGTTCCGGTGGCGCGTGAGTTCGCCAACATGACCGACTTCGCCGCTGGTTTCGCCGACAAGGGAGCCTATGGCGCCGGCGGCAACGACTCCGAGGGCACCAGCGTGCATCGGCAAGGTGCCGCAACCAACGGCTACCGGCTCAACGGCGTTGACATCAACGAGCTGGACTGGGGTCTCACCTTTGTCAACCCGAACGTGGAGACGATCGCCGAGATCCAGATTGTCGGTGTCGGCGCCAGCGCCGAGTACAGCCACTTCACTGGCGCGATGATCAATATTGTGACCAAGGGGGGCACCAACGAGATACATGGCTCGGGCTCTTTCTACTTCCAGAACGGCTCTCTGAGAACCGACAACTCGCGCGGCATCGTGGATCTCGAGCGCGGAAAGTTCTCCTACGACCGCGAGGTTGCCGCCTCTGTCGGTGGCCCGATTGCGCGCAACAAGCTGCTGTTCTTTGCCGGCGTCGCCCGTCAAGAAAAGCGCGATTCGATTGCCGCCGACTCGTTCTGGGAGAACGGTGGAATCGCCGTCGATGATGCCCAGCAGGGTAACGCTAGGTGGGCACTGCACGGCAAGCTGGATTTCTTGCTCAACGACACCAACACGTTCGGGTTCATGATCAACCATGATCCGGGCGGCGAGTCGAACCGCGACCTGCGACCAGGTTCGCCGCTCGACGTCGCCATGGATACCGAGTACAACAGCACGACCGCGTTGTTCACCTGGCAATCCCAACTGGGCGACAACACCTTCACCGATCTCCGCCTCGCATACAATACGGCGGACTTCTTGCGCATCCCGCTCGTGTGCTGCGACATCCCGGATTACTGGTTCAACAATTCGCGGAGGCTCACCCGTGGCTTCGTGGAGGACGAGGACAACGCCTCGAAAAATGTCACGGCAACGGTGACCCAGTACGTCGACGACTTCCTGGGCGCGGCGCATGACGTCAAGGTCGGTATCGACTACAACGACCTTTGGTCCACCTGGATTGCTAAGATTACCGGTAGAGGGGCCATGTATGCCTATAGCTCCGGTAACGTATATGGGCGTATCTCCAACCGTGGCCTCGAGGCCCGAATGCTACGCCACTCGGCCTTTATCCAGGATAACGCTACCGCTAGCGACAACCTCACCCTCAACCTCGGGCTGCGCTTTGACCGGACGACCGGTTACGACATGAAGGGTGGGGTGGTTGGGGCTCAGGTAGACAGGTACGACAACTTGGCGCCACGCCTTGGTTTCACCTTGGATGTGAGCGGTGATGGCCGTGCCGTGTTCCATGGCAGCTGGGGACGCTACTTCGAGAAGATCTCCATCGGACACGTCTCGAGAGCCACCGGCGGCGCGTTCACGGACCCATACGAACCCAACCAGAGGTTCTTCTTCGCAATACCTGACGGGTTTTTCCCTGCCGACTACGACCCCCTCAACCCGACCGACGCGCAAGTGATAGCGCTGCAAGACGAACTCTTCCAACTCGAAAACCGGACTTCGTTCAACGCCGATATCTTTCCGATCACCCCCGGCACCCAGTCGACGCACACGGATGTCTTCAATTTGGGAGTCGAGTATGAATTAGTCAGGGACTGGGTCGTGGGTCTCGACTACATCCGCAAAGATGACAGCAACATGTTCATCTACAACGACATCATTGACCATGTGTATACGCCCTTCGAATACACCAGCCCGGTGGTGCCCGGATTCCTCGATACGCCGACGACGCAGACGCTCTACTCGAAAGACAGCGGCTTTTTTTCGAACGTCTTCGATAACAGCGACTACTATGCGCGGTGGCACAACATCGTGACGCTGTCGCTGGACCGACGGCGAACGGGTTCCGGCCTCAACTTCAGCACCTCGCTCACCTACCAGAACAACGAGGGAAGGATAGACAATGGCGACGGCCAGACCATCTGGGGTAGGGGCTTCGACGAAGAAGACAACCCGAACTTCAACGGCCACCCCTTCTCCGAGTCGGGTCCGTTGCGCTTCAGCAGAACGTGGAGCTGGAAGATACTGGGCAACTACAGGCTGCCCGGAGACATCCTCGTGGGTACGTACTGGAACTGGGCGTCGGGTCGGCCGTGGAACCTCAAGGTCAGGCACGGATCCAGGGGGATTCCCGAATTGCTCAACGCCGCCTACGGCAGCACAAACATCGAGGCGCGCGGTAGCAGGCGGTGGGATTCGCATAAGCAGCTCGATCTGCGGCTCTCGAAGTCCTTTAATTTTGGGAATGGCCGGCTCGAGTTGATGGTCGACGGGTTCAACATGCTCAACAACTTCTCCCCGACCAGCGTCAGAGATCGAATCGACCGAACGTTCAGCCTTCAGCGCGACGCCGAAGGCAACAGACTCTCCAACGTCGGGCTGCCCCGGGACTCTTCAAGACTGCTGCCCGGACGGCAGCTTCGGTTCGGGGTACGACTTTCCTTCTGATTGGCTGACACGCAACGACAGAGTGGAGTGCGGTGATCCAGGGCCGGGAGCCGGCCCTGCGGATCGACGATGACCTCGAGGGCCATCGCTGACTGAGCCGCACCCTGCTGGTGCTGTCGTTCGATCTGCTGGCGCAGCTCGTCAGTGCTGTCTCTCGATCCGCTGGCGCAGCTCGTCGATGCGCTGTGCATCCCCCGCCCGGCCCAGCGCACGGTAGGCGGCGGCGAGAACCTCGTACGTCTCCGCACGCTCCGGCTGCAGCTCGCGCGCTCGCTCCAGTGCCGTGATCGCACCTTCGTGCTGGCCGAGTGCTGCCCTGCACAGGCCGATGTTGAAGTGGATCAATGCGTCGTCGGGCGCCACCAAGACCGCGGTCTCGAAGAGCTCCAGCGCCTCGGCCGGATGGTCTCGGCGGAAGTAGTAGAGCCCCTGCGCGTTCAGCATGCCGATCTGCATGGCGCGATTCTGCTGGAGCTCGCGCTGGCGTTCGGCCCTGGTCATCTCCTGGAAGCGCTGCATCAGCCGTTGGGCCTGTTCCCGCTGACCTTCCTCAGTGGACGGTTACGTTGTTCCTGGCGTTTTGCCAGCTTCAGTCGCTGCTCGCCCCCATGGCTTGCCTCCCTCGTTCACTCGCCAGCGCGTTTCTTGCTTAGTTCCGACCTCAGCCGACCCCCGTCCTCTGTCGCCTCTAACCGGATACGGACTCGGCCTTCCTTGTCGCGCAGTTCTTGTATGCCATCGCTTTTGGTAGCCGTTCTCTTTGCCATCCTTACGCGACTCCCTCCTGGGGTCGTGGGGGCCGACGGCTGATTGTCTTCCAGGACCTATTAGCCACACGGCCCCCTTCTTATGTCTCGGTGACACCGTCCGCCACCCTGGGGCGCTGATCAGAAGCGACCGAATAGCCAGCGAGGCTGCGGTGGCTGCGACGCGTCCCGGCGGGCAAGCGGTGGGTAGTGATGAGCGCAGACTCATTTCATTCCCGAACCAGCGACCGGCGATCTATATTGGCCGAGACTGATCGACCATGATGCCTACCACCTACCGAGTCCCCGAGTGAGAGGCCGCCGCGCATGAGCAAGCCGGGATTCGTCGACGGACGGCACTACGCGACCTACGTGGTGGAGGTTCGTCGCCTCAAGCGGGTGGGCGACCTCGATGGCGCGAAGGAGCTTCTCCTGCGCCTAGTGGACGCCACAGAGGCCGAGGCATCCGCCCGAGGCGAAAGCTGGGTTGCTCTGTGGTACTACGAGCAGCTTGCGATCATCTACCGGAAGAAGAAGCAGCCAGCCGACGAGCTCGCGATCCTCGAGCGGTACGAACGACAAGCGAAAGCCCCTGGGACCGTTCCAGAGAGGCTGGCTAATCGCCTGGCCGGCCTGCGACCCAAGGCGAACCAATGAAAGGCCGCCGCAGCACCCTAAAGATGGACCTTATGTCAGGACAGGTCAGCTATCGCTGCAAGTGCAGGCGCATCGTCCGGGTTCACGCCTCGGACCTAGCTGCCGGCTTGGTCGACTACTGCGGCTGCGGTCGGCTGCGAATCGACCTCAGTCAGTCTGAGGTCAAACAGCACCGCCAGATGGCCGGTCTCCCGGAGCTCGAGGAATAGGCTGTGAAGACTCCAGGCTTTCGGCGCCCTGCCGCATGTGCCGTGCGGGAATGCTCAGGTTCGCGGCGGCTACTTCTTCCGTCGCCCGCCCCTCTTCTTGCGGTCGTGCGTCCGTGTCGACGCCGCGACCCTCCGCTGTGCCTTTGTGCTCTTCGGGCGACGCTCCGCTGTGCCTTCGTGTTCTTCGGACCGCGCAAGATCCTGCCGGCTTTCGACGCCACCTTCCTCGATGTTCTCTTGTTCTTCGCCAACTTGCATCCCGTCGTCTTGCATGCTCGGAACGCCCCTCCTCAATTCTACCAGCGGTCACTTGGCCCGCGACTTGCCAAATTGTCCCGTTTACGCAGTGCCGGCAGGCGCCCGAAGCCTAGCGAGGCTTGGCGGGCGCACGGTGCTCGCGGTGTTCAGAGTTCACCGGTGGAACAGAGACTTTGATGACTGAGATCGACACCTATCACCTCCCTAACACCAGACCTTGCCGGCCGAGCCGCAGCCTCCGGCGTGGTTGTTCTCGCACCAACCAGATATCCTCCAGGAGCGTGACGAGCCATGTCTCCTTCAGCCTCTCCGCGTCGTAATCCACGCCTCGCTTCGCATCCGGGTGCACTCGGGGTCGGTGGGAGGCTCGGTATCGGGGGACTCTCGCGTTGGATCTAGTCCGCTCTGGCGATAGGCTTCAGGCGCACAGACCCAGTCGCCTCAAGCTCTTGGGTCGATGGGCGTCAGGACTCCGAGCGCCTCTTCGATCGCTTCGGCCGAGTCGAGACAGAGGTCCTCGCGAAACATCGGGCCAATCACCTGGACGCCCTGAGGCAAACCGTTCGCCACGGCTCATATGCGCGCACTCCGGGTGCACTCGGGTTGTGGGCTGGCAGGGAAACGGGGGCCGGGGCGATCCTCTTCGGCGCAGAGTTCGATGGACGTCGCCTACGGACGATGGAGCTCGGTGGCCACTCGCTCGATGGCGCGGATCACCCGCGGATAGGTTCCACAGCGGCAGATGTTTCTCATGTGGGTAACGATATCTTCGCGGCTGGGGTTCTCATTCTTCTTCAACAAATCAGCCGCGTTCATGATCATCCCCGGCTGACAGTAGCCGCACTGGGGCACTTGCTCCTCGACCCATGCCCCCAGGAGAGCATGCTGAGTGGCCGCGAGGCCCTCGATCGTCGTGATCTCCTGGTCCGCTGCATCACTGATCGGTGTCTGGCAGCTCAGAGCTCGTTCGCCGTTGAGGTGGACCGTGCAGGCCATGCACATCCCGATCCCGCATCCAAACTTCGTGCCCGTCAACCCGATGTGTTCACGTAGGACCCAGAGAAGGGGAGTGTTGGAAGCGGCCTCAACGGTTTTCTCGTTGCCATTGACCATGAGGGTGAACCGCATCGAAACCTCCGCCCGCTACGCCAACGCCTGCAAGACGTGTTCGGGAATCATGGGCATGTGTCGCAATCTTCGACCGGTCAGACGGGCAAAGGCGCTGGCCACTGCAGGTGCCACCCCGAGGCCGGCGCGGTCTCCGACCCCGGTCGGCGATCTCTCCGATCGAGCGACCCGGACGTGGATCTGCGGCGTATCTTCCATTGTGATCACCGGATAGTCGTGGAAGTTGGACTGCTGTACACGCCCATCCTTGAAAGAGATCCGCTCCGTCAAGGCGTTGCTCAGCGCATACACCACACAGCTCTCTACCTGGCCGACGACGTTGAGTGGCTGCACCGGGATACCGACATCGACGGCGACCCAGATGTTGGGAACACGGATCCATCCGCTGTCGCGATCGACTGATACCTCCGCGACGGTTGCCATCAGGCATCCGAAAGAGGACACGTAGGAGACACCGAGCGCGCGGTCGCCGGAATCAGTCCACTTCGCCATCTCGGCAACGGTTTTCAGCACGCTTCGCGCCAGTGGCTCGTCCAAATGAGCCAGGCGAAACTCGATCGGATCCAGACCCCTGTCGGCCGCGATCTCGTCGATAAACGACTCGGCCGCGAACTCGTTGAGCAGCGTGCTGACACCTCGCATCCAGCCGAGCCGCACCGGTAGGGCTCGGTTTTCGGTTTGTCTTCGTCGGTGTCCGAAATCATAGCGGCCCAAGCCTCTATTGCGGCTGAAGATCGTTGCATTCAAGGTCTCCGGGCCGAGCCGTGACCGCAGCTCCCTGATGTAAGTGTCGGCTTGTGCCTGGACATTGTCCGATACGCTCCGGTGTTCCCAGGCCGTGACTCGATCCCGGGCGTCCACACCGGCCTGCAGATAGTGTGCGCTGCTGGGCTTGAAGTGCCCGTAGCGCACATCGTCCTCGCGGCTCCAGACGAGTTTGACTGGCTTGCCTACCTCGCGAGACAGCAACAGGGCGTCAACGACGTATTCGTGCCTGATGTCGGATCTTCGACCGAACCCGCCACCGAGATACATTCTGTGGAGCGTGATGTTCTCGATGGGGATCTCCAGCGTCTTGGCGGCAACGCGAAGCAAGTAAGTCGGCGTTTGTGATCCGGCCCAGATCTCGGCTCGTTGGCCATCCTCCTTGACCCAAGCCACCGCGTTCAACGGTTCCATCTGGGCTTGATAGACGAACTCGGTACTGTATTCGGATAGGTAACGGTGGGGCGCAGCAGCGAGGGCGCTCTCCACCTCTCGGTCCTCTTGGCTGGCACCATCGCGGCTCAACTCCCGGGCCCGGCGAGCCTGCGCCGCGAGCTCGGCGTCGCTGTCGAAGGTCGAGCCCTCTACCTGCTGCCACTCGACCTCGATTTCGCCCGAGGCGGCCAGCGCCCCTTCGATGGTCTCGCTGACCACACCGACCCCGTAGGGGAGCCTGACGACCTCTAGGACACCGGGTATCTTGCGCGCCTCGCCCTCCGAGACCTGCTCCGGTAGAGCGCCTCTGACGGGCGACCGCAGCACCGTCGCGTAGAGCATTCCCGGCAATCGCACATCGATGCTGTATTGCGCCGTTCCGTCCACCTTGTCCGGGATGTCCGCTCGAGGAATGTCATGGCCGATGAGCCGGAACTCGGCCGGATCTTTGAGGTCGCCCGGCTCGATGTCAGGTGGATTCGAGGGCATGGTCGTGAATCCGGCCACCTCGCCATAGGTCAGCCTGCGGCCGGTCCGCTCATGCACGACAACGCTGGGCTCGGTGGCAAGCTCCTCCACCGGCACGCCCCAGCTGGCTGCAGCGCTGTTGAGCAGCACCCGACGTGCCTGCGCTCCATGCAATCGCAAGGTGTCGTAGTACCCCGCGAGCGTGGCGCTTGCCCCGGTCCGCATGATGCCCATGTATCCAGGATTTCCATACAGCTCGTCGTCGGAGGGCGACAACTCGATCCGTACGTCGCTCCAGTCCGCATCGAGCTCCTCGGCAACGATGATCGGCAGCGCCGTCATCGTTCCCTGCCCCATCTCGACCGCCGGGTTGACGATGGTGATGATTCCATCCGGCGCGATGTTGACCCAGATGTTGGGCGTCAACGTCTCGCTCGCTGTCGACGGCGAGGCGGCGCCATCCCGAGGAGGCAGGCTGACGACAAATCCGAACGTCAACCCCGCCGCTTGCAGGAACCCTCGCCGGCTGATCCGTGGATCCGTGTGAACATCAGATGAACTGCTCATGACGGCACGCTCCGTTTCGCTTCCGCGAGCGTCGTGGCTCCTATTGCCGGATTGTAATGGACGAGTGCCTTGAGGACCACGAATCCACCGCAGAAGGCTAGCGCCGGATCTACGGTGAGCGCTGGTGAGCGTGCATAGACGCTCATGTGCGCGCACTCCGGGTGCACTCGGGATATTGCGTGGCTCGGAATCCGGGACGGGCACTAGCGGGCTCGTACCGTTGGATCTCGCACGCTCCGGCGATAGGCTTCAGGCGCTCACCCACCCTGCCTCGGGAGCGCCATGGAACCCGGTACCTTCGCGATCGCGCACCTGTCGAAGACGTTTCGCGTCTTGTGCCCTGTGATCTTCATCGCCACGGTGCCTGGTACGCCGGCTCCGAGTAGGTTCGTGACCGCCGTCCACCGGAGAACAACGAGGTGACTATGAAGACGATTCGGATCCTGACCGTGATACTTCTTTTGCCGGTTTCTGCCGTTGTGGCGCAGCAGCCCCGCATGCCCGCGACGCCCGGGCAGGTCGCCCGGCCCGGAGGGAAGCTGCCGGGCAACGTCCAGATCTCGCTCGTCAAGATCGCGGACGGCTTTCGGGATCCGACCAATGTTGCCAGCGCCGGGGACGGCACCGGCCGGATCTTCGTGGTCGAGCGCGCCGGCCGGGTCCGGATCGTCCACCGGGACGGGCGAGTGCAGAAGGAGCCGTTTCTCGATCTCACCAACATCAATCCCCTGGGGAGCGACGTGCAAACGGGCTTCGTCGAGCAGGGGCTTTACGCGATCGCGTTCCATCCCAGTTTCAGGGAGAACGGGTATTTCTATGCGCACTACGCGTCGCTGCCGTTCAACGGAGACGGGATGATCGTGCGTTTCCAGGTCGACCCCGAGAGCCCGGACATCGTGACGGCGGAGCGCACACGCCAGACCGCGAAGGTCCTGATGCGGATCGAGCAGCCCTACTACAACCACAACGGCGGGCAGATCGAGTTCGGTCCCGACGGCTATCTCTACATCGGGTCCGGGGACGGCGGTTGGGAAGGTGATCCACTGGAGGCTGGGCAGGATCTCTCGACGCTGCTCGGCAAGATGATCAGGATCGACGTCGACACCTCCGACAACGATCGCATCCCCTACAGAATTCCCGAGACGAACCCCCTAGCCAGCGCCAGTGACGAGCGGCTGATGCAGCTTTTCGGAATTTCGGAGCTCGATTTCTCGAAGATCAAGACGAGGTCGCGCCCGGAAATCTGGGCTTACGGCGTGCGCAATCCTTACGAGTTTTCCTTCGACCTGAAGACGGGCGATCTGTACATCGCCGACGTCGGACAGAACCACTGGGAGGAAATCATCTTCCAGCCCTCAGCGAGCCGTGGAGGAGAAAACTACGGCTGGCCGAGGATGAACGGAACGAAGTGCTACCCAATGACGGGCCCTTCCGACCAATGCCCGCAGGTGGGATTGCTGCCGGCAGCGGAGTATCCGCACGAAGTCCCTTACCCGGGCGCAGCGCCGCTCACGGGAGGCTTTGGCTGCTCGGTGCAGGGACTGGGGGTGGCGAATTACGGCGGAATGAACGGCGTCTATCTGGTAGGGGACTGGTGCTCGGGGCGGCTCTTCGGTCTTGGATGGGACGGCGCGCGTTGGCAGCTGGAGGAGCTCCTGCAGACGAACCTGCAGTTCACCGCCGGCGGCTATGACGAAGACGGGTTCGTCCTCGCCGTCAACTGCAACTGCTTCTACACGTCGGACCGCGGTCCCGCCGCGAATCCGCCGGGCTCGCTCTGGCGCATCGTCCCTTCGAGCGAAGTCGGGCCCGGCACCGAGGTCGCAAGAGTGGTCACCGGGGATTCGACGGGCGCAGTGGCGGGCGGCGGTCCCCTGGTGTTTCGGAACGCCTTGGATGACACGCCGCTGGATTTCAACAGCGAGCCGGAGGCAAGCCTGTCCGCGACGGTCCGGCAGTTCCGGGATTCCGGGCTGAATCCCTACAACGGGAATGCGACGGCCGTCGGCGAGGGAAGGACGACCTATCTCCAGGAGTGCGCCTCCTGTCACCTGGAGGATGGTACCGGCCGCATCGGGTCGAGCCTCGTCGACGATCAATACACTCACGCGCGCGTCTCCACGGACGTCGGGATGTTCGAGGTGATCTACGCCGGCGGGGTGGGCGCGATGCAGCCCGCCGCCGGCCGCATCACCCTCGACGAGATGCTGAAGATCATGGCGTTTCTCGACTCGTTGAAGTGATGACGTATCTCGACCTCGATGAGTACCTGGTCGAGTTGTAGATCATAGATACGATCGCCGACGAGCAGGCGGTCCGGTCGTTGACGCTCCACGTAGTGGAAGCCAACTAGCGAGCGCCGGCCGGTAGCAAGGACCTGTGTGGACTGGTCAGCGTGCGGCGATCTGGTAAGAATACCGCTTCGGGGGATCTGCTTACCGAAAGCAATTGTGGATCTCCAGAGATTGGAGCGCCCGTGACAACAGGCCCCTTGGAACACGGCGGTGCTGTGCCTACGCGCCTCGCGCGCCTGTTGGTGGCGACCTGTGCGCTGCTGCCGGCAGCGTGGATCCCAATGGCCCAGGCAGCCGATGGAGGGGTCGCGGCGGGGGTACAGGTGCCGGGCACCGTTGACCTGGAGAAGTCCATCGCTGCAACCCGGGTAACCGTCGCGCCGACGCTCGACGGTCGCCTCGACGACCAGGTCTGGACCGAAGCGATCGCGGCCTCCGAATTCCGTCAGCGGGAGCCGATCGAGGGAGCGCCGGCATCCGAGAGAACCGAGGTTCGCATCCTCTACGACGACGACAACCTCTACTTCGGGTTCGTTCTCTTCGATAGCGACCCGAGCGGGATTCGCGCCACCCAACTGCGACGCGACAGCCTCCGGCTTCGCACCCGGCGGCCGGGCAGAGGTACGGGTGGGGGCGGTGCCGGAGCCGCAGCGGCCGGACTATCCGACGACACCGTCAGCGTGATCCTGGACACCTTTCACGATCATCGCAACGCCTTCGTGTTCACCGTCAACGCGTTGGGTACGCGCAGCGATGCGACGGTGCGAAACGAGCGCGAGGTCAATCAGGATTGGGATGAGCGCTGGGAGGCGGCAGCCCAGATCACCGACCGGGGATGGGAGGCCGAGATGAGCATTCCCTGGGCCAGCTTGCGTTATGCGCAGGGCAATCCGATATGGGGGATCGACTTTCGGCGCCAGATTCGTCGCAAGAACGAGGAGGTCGTCTGGAGCAACTACGGCCAGGACTACGAGTTCACGACGATCTCCCAGGCGGGCCAGTTGCAGGGCCTGGTAGACCTGCGATTAACGGGGCGCTTTCGCCTCAAGCCCTATGTGCTCGGTGGATACGATTCCTTCCAGCAGCGGGAGGTGCCGATCTCGGAGAGCTCTGCCGCGTTCGGCATCGAGGACTTCAAGATCAAGCTGACGTCTAACCTCACCTCGCAGCTGACGTACAACACCGATTTCGCCCAGGTGGAGGTCGACGAGCAGAGGGTTAACCTGACGCGATTTTCGCTCTTCTTCCCGGAGAAGCGCGAGTTCTTCCTGGAGGCGGCCAACAGCTTCAGCTTCGGCAACACGGAAGGTGGGCTCGGAAGCCCGCCACCATCGCGGCTGTTCTTCTCGCGACGGATCGGCCTGGATGACGACGGCAACTCACTGCCGATCGATTTCGGCGCCAAGCTGACGGGCAAGATCGGTCGCGGAAACCTCGGCTTTCTGAACGTCCAGACCGGCGACTCGCAGTTCGGTGAGGGCCGCAACTACACCGCCCTACGATGGCGCCAAGATCTGTTTGCTCGATCGAGTGTCGGTGCCTTCATCTCCAACGTTCAGGGACCCGGAGGAGACACCAACCGGGTCCCCGGGCTCGATGCCAACTTCACCTTTCTCGATCACCTCAACATTTCGGGCTTCGCCGCTCAGGCGCGAGACAGCGAGGTCGACGGTGGCTCCTGGATCGGACACTTCCAAACTCGTTGGGAGAGCGATCTGTGGGAGGCGAACGCGGAGATCATGGTGATCGAGGAGGACTTTCGCACCGACCTCGGCTTCATCCCTCGCACCAACATCATCAAGCAGAGGCTCACCGGCAGCTACAAGCCGCGGCCGGGGCTGTCGTGGTTGCGTCAAGTGGAGATTAACCCGGTCTTTGATCGCAACACCACGACTGACGGGCAGCTGGTGACACGCACCAGCTTGTTGCTCACCCGTGTCATCTGGGAATCTGGCGACTCTGTCTTCGCGACCGTTCGCAATCGGTACGAGCTGCTCGATGTTCCCTTCGAGGTCCATCCGACCGTCACGATTCCCGCTGGCGGATACGAATTCAACCAATGGTCGATCATGTTCAGCAGCTATCCGGGTCGGCGAGTCAGCGGTGGCTTGTCGATCCGGACCGGCGAATTCTTCGACGGGGACAGGCTTTTCGTGACCCCTCGCCTGAGTATGCGGATGAATGAGAACTTCAGCCTACGCGCCGACTACAGCCACAATCGCGTCAGTTTGCCCGGTGGATCGTTCGTCGTTCATCTGGCGCGGCTGCGCGCCGACGTTTCGTTCTCGGATCGATGGCTCACCGACGCGTTGATGCAATACGACAGCGTGACCGACGAGATCTCGGTGTTCGGTCGTCTCCGCTACATCTATCGCATCGGCGACAGCTTCTATCTGGTGTATCGGCAGACACGCCGTTTCAGCGGCGAGTTCTCTGGACTCGAAGACCGATCCTTGACCACGAAGGTGACCTACGCGTTTCAATGGTAGTTTGGCTCTTCGGAGCCGCTGAGTTGCCCGGCGCCGTCTGGCACGCCGTGGACCGATCTCACCAAGGATCCGTAGCGTGTTGAGTACCGAGCCCTTCTGGCGCAGCCAATTTCCGCGGCCCGACGACTTGCCGGTCTCGGCCACCCTGCCGGAACGGGTGGACGTGGCGATTGTCGGTGGCGGCTATACGGGTCTCAACGCTGCGCGCGTGCTCGCCAAGAGTGGGGCCACCGTCTCCGTCCTCGAGCGGGAGACCATAGGGTGGGGAGCGAGCTCTCGTAACGGCGGCCTGGCGACTCCTGGCATCAAGCGCCCGATCAAATCCATCCTCACTAGGTACGGCGAGGCTCTAGGCCGGACGTTTTGGCAGGCATCGCTGGATGCCATCGACCTCGTGGAAGAAATTGTCACGACTGAAGGCATCGACTGCGGTTGGCAGCGTCACGGCCATGTTTACCTCGCCTGCAAACGAGCGCACTTTGCCGCCATGCAGAAAAGCGTTGCGTGGTACCGGAACACGCTCGGACACGAGGTCACGGTGGTTTCTCCCTCCGACCTCTACACCGAGATCGGAAGCCGCGTCTTCCACGGCGGTTTGACCGATGCTTTCAGTGGAGGGCTCCAGCCCGCGAAATACGTCTACGGCCTGGCGAAGGCGGCCGCACATCATGGCGCCCATCTTCATGAAAAGGCGGACGTGCAGCGCATTACACGTCGAGGCAAAGGCTTCGAGCTCCAAACGCGCCTCGGTGTGCTCGAAGCGCAGGACGTGCTCATCGCCACCAACGGCTACACGGATCGGCTCGTGCCGGCTCTCAAGCCGAGAGTCTTTCCAGTCGGGAGCTACATCATCGTCACCGAGCCTTTGCCACGGGAACTGCAAGAGGAGCTGAGCCCCAAGGGCCGCATGTTCTACGACTCCAAGAACTTCCTCAACTACTTCCGCCTGACACCGGACGGGCGCATGCTTTGGGGTGGCCGTAACGACCTCAGCACGGATCTCGACTTGCAGCGAAGTGCGGACGCTCTGAAGGCGCAATTGCTTTACACGTTCCCGCAGCTCGAGGGCGTTGCTTTGACCCACAGCTGGACGGGTAGGCTCGGCATCACCTTCGATCTCATGCCGCATATCGGCCGCGTCAATGGTGTGCACTATGCCTTCGGCTACAGCGGACACGGCCTAACGATCGCGACCTATCTCGGTACGGAAGTGGGCAAGTTGCTCACGGCAGAAATATCGACGAGTCCTTTCGCGGAAATTCCCCACGAGACGAAGTTCTTCTATCGTGACGAGCCCTGGTTCATCCCGCTCGCGGCGCGCTACTACCGTCTGCTCGACTGGGTCAGCTAGATTCTCGAAACATGCTCCTCGTCTGTATGGGGACCTAGCAGGCCGTGGTGAAAGTGTGGTGGGTCTGGCGACAAGGTCTTGCGAAGTGGAGGCAAGGAGAGAGGAGGAGGCGATGGTTACCGACGGGCAGCTGCCGCCCCTCCGTAACCGTTAGAGATCTTCCCAACAGACGAAGATCTCGTCTTTGACCTTTGAATAGACTGCCTTGTGAACCGATTCGCCCGGCTCCCTGCGGGGAAGAATGTGCTCTACAGCCCGGTCACACTGGGCGCGGTCTCGAAACGACATGATGAAAAAGTACTCGTGATCGCGTTCCCGATCAGTGTCCATGATCGGGTGTCTCTGCCGACGCCCGATAGGACCAGTGCGGTACACAAGTTCGAGCTCCTCGAGATAAGTCGTAAGGTCGGCAAGTGACTGGCGAAACTCGTCGATAGAAACCGCTGGCTTGAGATTGAAGCAGGTCAGCATATGAAACATCTGGCGCCCCCACCCTCCTCAGCTCTATGCGGCATGGGCTGCGAACCGTCGAGGGTCGTAGCGGCCTCGGTACACCTGACCCATCCCCCCACACCGAGGCGGTCGAGGATCTCGTAGTGGCCAAGCCGTGTGCCGGGTTCCATGGCGCTCCCGAGGCAGGGTGGGTGAGCGCCTGAAGCGTACCGCCAGAGCGTGCGGAATCCAACGGGTGGGGCCATCGTGCTGCCGTCGAGGACCTTTCTACGACCGGCGCCGGCCCCACTCATCGCTCAACGACCGGACGCCCGCAGAGGCGTACACTGAGGACGGAGCTGACAGGAGCCCGGGGCTACGCCCCGTCTGCTGTCAGCCCCAGGCAGCTTGAATCGTGAACCCGGATTCCACCTTAGCTGTGACCAAAACCTGTCCGAAGGATGGGGTCCACCTCTAGCAGGCCGTGGTGGAAGTGTGGCGGGCCTGGTGGAGTTACCTCACTTCGGTGGACACCTAAGCGCTTGGAGTTTGGTTGCTCGTAGTAGTAGAGAGGTGGGAACTTGTGGGAGCCGCGCAGCGGCTTCCAAGCGGCGGTGTGGATCGCGAAGCGATGTGCACGGACGCGGGCCAGATCTTGCTAAAGGTCAGCCTGGCCGACGGCTACGAAGCGCTCTGTAGGACGGACCCGCGCGGCTAGGCGAGCGGGCGCTCAAACCACCGGCGAAACCTCTCCGCGTGGTCACTCTGCGTCTCTCGCAAGACAGCACGAGGGACGGCTACAACCGAGAAGTCTCATAACATATTGATGTTACGAGGTTTACAAAGAGCCGGCGCGCGGATTCGAACCGCGAACCTGCTGATTACGAATCAGTAAACGCTGCCACTTCCTGACTCAACGCGCCCCTGCATTACCCGCATAACGTCCTACTATGATTGGGATTTATGGGGTATACTTGCGTCATAGGGAGTCAGGCAGTGGCAAGCAGGTTGGAGCCCTATACGGAGCCCGACTGGAGCTGCTGACAGGGAGGGGTGACCGGTGCCGAAGGTGAAACTCACCGTTCAGGGAGTCAAGGCCCTGCCGATCCCAGACGAGGGCCGCGTGAACTACTTCGACGAGGTGGAGCCGGGCCTAGTTCTGCGCGTCGCGTCGTCGGGGACCAAAAGCTACTCCGTTATGTGGCGAAAGGGCGGCAAGCGGCCGCGCGTGACGCTGGGCATTACGGACGACTCCCCGAAGCGAGGACCGAATGCCAATACCCCTCGGCTCAGCCTCGCAGAGGCGCGGGAAGAAGCGAAGCGCCTTCTCGGAAACGTCCGACTCGGGAAGGACCCGGCGGAGGCAAAGCGAGAGCGCGCAGAGGCAATCACCTTCGCCAAGCTGGCGCGCGAGTACGTGGCGCGCTGGGCCTACCGCCGCAAGTCTCCCAAGGGTGCACGCGAAGACGAGCTGCGCATCGACCGAGTACTCATTCCGCGCTGGGGTCATTTCAAGGCGGCCGACATCCGCAAGCGCGACGTGGTGGAGCTGCTCGATGAGTACGCAGACGCCGGAAAAGTGTACGCCCGCAATCGCATGCAGTCGCTCGTCTCGAAGGTCTACAACTTCGGCATCAGGCGCGATGCCGTCCAAACCAATCCGGCTCAGGGCATCGACCGCGAGCCCGAGGAACCGCGGAAGCGCGTGCTCACCGACTACGAGCTCAAAGTGCTATTGCCGCTATTCGAGGAGGAAGGCCTCGCCGGTCTTGGGTTCCGTTTCCTGCTGCTGACCGGCCAACGGCCGTCCGAGGTGTTCGGTATGCGGTGGTCCGAGGTGGACCGCGACACGTGGCTACTGCCGAAGGCGAGGACGAAGAACAAGCGCAGCAAGTATGCGCCCGACTTCCACACGGTCCCGCTGTCTCAACAGGCGTTCGAGGTGCTGCGCGAGCTGAAGGCACACCGAGACGATTCCGGCTTTGTCTTCCCCTCGGCGACCCGCAAGGACATGCCCTTTACGAATTACTCGAAGGCGTATCGGCGCGTGAAGAAAGAAGCAAAGCTGGGGGAGAATTGGCGAGTGTACGACTTCAAGAGCACGATGCTCACCGGCCTCGAGCGGCTCGGTGCGCCGGGGCCTGTTGTCTCGGCAGTGGCGGGGCACCTTCCGACGAACGTGACGCGGCAACACTACGCCTTTCACGACTTCGCCAACGAGAAGCGCGATGCGCTTAGCCGCTGGGGCGCGCACGTCGAGAAGCTCGACCCGGCGACGGTTGGCGAAGTCGTTGAGCTGCGACGGTAAGCGGCGACCATGCGCCGCTGCGACGTCGCCAAAGTGGGGCGCTTGCGCGCGCAGGATATAGACGCAAACGAGGCGCCGCCTCCCGATGCGGAAGAAAAGCTGGACACCTTGCGCTACCTCCGTGAATTGGACGAACGAGTACGCAGGACCGGCCTCGCCGACGACGTTGCGCTAGCTCCGAGAGATGCCGCAATCATCGATGAGGCTCTGAGTCGCGGCACCGCCAACAACTACGCTCGAATAGCACGCGGTGTCGGCGTGCATCGCTCCACGGTGATGCGGCGCGTTGAGAAGATGCTCGAAGCGGCGCCCTACCTCCAGCGCTTCTGGAAGGTGCTGCTCGGAGAAGCACCGCCGCTCAACCGCTCCTTCGATACGAGCAAGGACCCACGGTTGAGGCAATTGGCGAAGGCTCGCAACGCCGCCATGAACATCCTTCACCCGCGGCCGGTCGTCGAG
This sequence comes from Acidobacteriota bacterium, assembly GCA_963666055.2. Lineage (GTDB taxonomy): Bacteria > Acidobacteriota > UBA890 > UBA890 > WLXD01 > DASCOT01. Next base: position 324,356 of record CAXWPH010000006.1, read on the forward strand.
CGCGGCAATGGGCAGATGAGCATCAGTTTCCCGTCATTTGCGGCGCTTTGGTCGTACGCCGAGTCCGGCCTTCCAGGGCCGAAACGGTGCCCTGTGTGCGGGCGTTTCGTCCGGGCGCGCGCGACCTACTGCGACCCGACTTGCCGCAAACGCGCCGAGCGGATCAGGAAGCGGCCGAAGTAGTACGGGCCTGCTCACAACTTCCCGCTGAATCCCGCATTGAGTGGGGATCTCGCCGCGTCCGTCGGGGCGCCCATGTCACGGTTTCGTCGTTGGCGTGCAACGCCTCCGCATACGTGAGGACCACGGACGGCCCACGGTGCCCCACGACAGGAGGACGAACATGCCGGAGCAAGAGGTGCACCCGCTGCGACTCGCATTCACCGAGAGGGACTTGGATGCAGCGGGCATCCTGAGTCGGAAGACGCGCTATCGCATGCGCCGCCAGCGGACCTTTCCTGAGCCGGTGGTCGCTGGCGGGCGCCGGTTGTATAGGGCCTCAGATATCCATGCGTGGCTGCAAGATCCCGAACGGTGGGTGCGAGAGCACAGTAGTGGCGATGGCTGCGATGGAAGCTGACGCAGCCGTGGCGGAGCGTTCTGCGCCCCATGATCTCCAAGCCGAACGAGCGATTCTCGGCGCGGTGATGTTGGAGCCGAACTCGATCGCCGCGGTCGCGCGTGCGGTCACCACCGACCACTTCTTCTCCGATCCTCCATCGGCACATCTACGAAGCGATGATTGGCCTTTATCGTCGCGGCAGTGCAATCGATCCGTCGACCCTACGCAGCGAACTCGCCGACCGAGACGCTCTTGGGCTCGCTGGCGGCGCCGCGTATATCTCGAGCTTGATCGACGGCTTGCCGTCGGTGGTGAACGTCCAGCACTACGCAGACATCATCAAGGGCAAGGCACGTCTTCGAGCCATTGCCGAGAGCGCCAACGCGATCGTCACCTCCACGATGAACGGCGCCAAGGACCTCGACGAGCGTCTGGTTCATCTAGCCGTCAGCGCCAAGGCCAAGACGGAACGCCCCGCCGACTTCGAGCGTCTCGAGGAGGGCCGCTACCGGTTGACCGAGCCATGCTTCGGCATCGAACTCGAGGTCGACCACCTCAGACGAGAGCGCGGGCAGCTGCATGGGGAGTTAACCGTCTGGTGCTCGCTACCGGGCGCGAGGACGACTGACGGACTCCTCTCGAGCGGCTCGTTCAATCTGAGCAGCCAGCAGGTCCGCGGCTCTCAAGGCAAGTACCTCGCGTCTCGGGCCCGGACGGGGAACGAACTCGACTGGACCGGGCTGCTCGAGGAGTTTTGTCATCAGGTCCTGACGAGCGAGCGTGTTGGCGAACCAGCGGTGTTGCTACGCGATCTGCCGAGGCCGTTACCCGAAGAGGACTTCGAGGTCGGCGGGTTGCGGCTCCTGGCCCATCACCCTGTCGTCCTCTTCGGGGACGGCGGCTCGGCAAAGTCGTACATTGCTCTGCACGTCGCCGGTGTTCTGGCGCAGCGTGGGCTCCGAGTAGGGCTGTTCGATTGGGAGTTGTGCGGAGAGGATCACCGCGACCGGCTAGAACGCCTCTTCGGCGCCGACATGCCGGACGTTCGCTATCTCCGCTGCTCCCAGCCCTTGTGCCATATGGTGGACGCGGTTCGCCGGATGGTCGTCGATCACGAACTCGACTACATCATCCTCGATAGCTTGGCTTTCGCTTGTGACGGCCCGCCGGAGGCCGCGGAGGTCGCCGGCCGGTACTTCCAGGCGCTACGCAAGCTCGCGTCCATCGGGTCGCTGCACATCGCCCACATCTCGAAGGCAGAAGGTGCCGATCGGAAGCCGTTCGGTTCGGCCTTCTGGCACAACGGCGCCCGGTCGACTTGGTTCGCGAAGCGGGCCGATAGCGGCCCCGACGCGAGTCGCATCATGGTGTGGCTCTACAACCGCAAGGCCAACCTCGGGGCTCTACGCCCGCCTGTGGGCTTCGAGATCGCCTTCGGGCAGGAGCGCACGACGGTCCGCCCGGTCGACGTCGCAACCGTGCCAGACCTGTCCGGACAACTGTCCGTCCGCCAACGCATGGCGCACCTGTTACGGAGCGGCGGAATGAACGCGGATGAGCTCGCGACAGAACTCGACGCCAAGCTCGAGACGGTGAAGCGGACGGCCCGTAGATACCCGCGGCAGTTCACGATTCTGGATGGCGGTCGCCTTGGCCTTCTGGAGAAAACAGCATGAGCGGACAAAGTGTCCGGACACTCCGGACAGACTGTCCTCGGGGAAGCGGACGGACACTCCCTCCCTTTAGGGAGGATGTCCTGTCCGGTCCTTGTCCGCCGGGGAATCAGAAAAGAAGAAAAAAGGCCGGAGGGGGGACGCCGGCAGCGAGACATCGCTCGAGATCACAGCTGGTGAAGGGCTCGACTACGCCGTTCCAGTCCATGAAAGGAGGCGCCCGGCTCTGCTCACTGGCGAGTTCTCTCGAACGGGGTTCGGGTGGGGCAGAGGGCAGACTTGCTGATCATGTATCAGTATGGCGAGGATAAACTCATGTATTTAAAGAGGTTAGAAGGGGTGGGCTCCATGCGGGCTCCGCAATGAGATGGTGCTAGAAACCACACCCAAGCCGTCTCGAGAACAACACGAGAATGGCCCCGAAGACGGGGCCCGCGAAGCGCTCGACAGCCTTGCTGCCCGGCCGGATCGGGACCCGGCAACGGGGTGCTTCGTCAAGGGCAACACTGCGGCCGGCCGGACGCTGGCGCGCTCGGATGCGTTCTGGCAGGCGGTGGGCGCCGCGAAGCGCGAGCTGGCAGAGCGCGTGTGCTCTGACCTCGCCGTTAATGGGGACGGCGCCGTGACGCTTGAAGGCCTCATTGACGGCTACGCAGAGACGCGCCTCCTTCGACACGCAATGTTCGTCCGGCTGGCGGAGCAGGGCGGACCCGTTACAGGCAAGGGCAAGGCGCGAGCTCTGTTCTCGTCGTATCTGCAAGCACTCGACCGAGAGACGCGGCTGGCGCAGACGCTCGGCCTCGAGCGCAAAGCGAAGGCGGTCTCGCTGGCCGATGCGATCATTGATCGCCAAAAGGCGGGAGCGTAGGCGGACGAGCGGAGCACGAAAGTACACGCCGCGTGAGTTCCGATGTTTGTGGCCCGAGTTCGAGGCTGACTCATGGAGGCCGTGGGGCTCGGTGGAAGACGCCATGTTCGGCGTCGAACCAGAGGACGCCGAACTCGTGCGGCGCATCACGGGCCGCGTGCGGGTGCCGTCCGACCCCGTCAAGGAGTTCTGGGCAATCGTCGGCCGCGGTGGGGGCAAGTCACGCTTCTGCGGTCGGCTTGCTGTCTACTTCGCCTGCGGACGCGCTTACAGGCGTGTTCCTGGCGAGCGAATCTTCGTCGCCATCTTCGCGCCCGATAGAAAGCAGGCCGCCGTCACGTTCCGGTACGTGCTCGGGCTGCTGAGGGCGGTGCCGGCGATCGAGCGGATGATCGTCCGTGCCCTGCGGGAGAGTATCGAACTCGACAACGGCGTCACGATCGAAGTCATTACCGCCAGCAAGGCGGCGCCGCGCGGCCGCTCCTATGCATTGGCAATCGTCGAAGAGGCAGCGTTCTTGCCCGCTGACGACGCTACCGACCCAGACAAGGAGCTGCTGCGTGCGCTGCGGCCGGCTCTCGCTCGCGTGCCGGGGTCGATGCTTGCGGTTGTATCGAGCCCCTACGCGCGCCGGGGCGAGCTGTGGCGAACCTGGATGGAGCACTTCGGCAAGGACGACTCCGATTCCGTGCTCGTTGTGCAGGCCGACACGTTGACGCTGAATCCGGCTTTTGACGAGCGGGAGATCGAGCGCGCATACACCGAAGACCCCGTTGCCGCTTCTGCGGAGTACGGTGCCCAGTTTCGAACGAACGTCTCAGGCTTCATCTCGCGTGAGGCTATCGAGGGCTGCACGGTGCTCGATCGTCACGAGTTGCCGCCCGTGCCCGGCGTGTCATACAGCGGCTTCGTCGACTTCGCCGGTGGCTCTGGGCAGGATTCGGCGACGCTGGCCATTGCGCACCGGGAGACACGAGACGGGCAAAGCGTTGTGGTGCTGGACCTGGTGCGGGAAGTCCGGCCGCCGTTTTCGCCAGAGCAAGTCTGCCGCGACTTCGCCGACGATCTAAAGCGCTACCGGCTCAGCCGTGCGACGGCGGATCGCTACGCCGCGGACTTCGCCACCGAGGCCATGCGACGACAGGAGGTCGACCTCAGGCCGGCGGGCAAGCCAAAATCGGACCTGTACAGGGAGCTCTTGCCTGCGCTCAACAGCGGCAGCATCGAGCTGTTAGATCTACCGCGCCTGGCAGCCCAGCTCGGCGGCTTGGAGCGCCGTGTGGCCCGTGGTGGCCGCGACAGCATTGACCATGCACCGGGTGGCCATGACGACGTCGCCAATGCCGTGGCCGGGGCGCTGGTAGCGGTGGCGAGGGAACGTCGACCACGCTGGGGCTTTGCCTGAGCGCAGAGGAGGAAGAAAGTCGTTCACGTCGCCAGCTGCGCTCGTCTTGTTGACATTGCCGGCTTGGAACCGGACACGGAGGTCCAGCCCCCTCCGGGGCCGCCGGGTTGGCGTGAACAGGTTCAATTAGGTTCAGGACCTAGTGGGTGCAAGCCCGTGGGGGTTCAAGTCCCTCCTTGGGCACTACCCTTAAGCTACTCTGTACAAAGGAGATCCGTCCTACAAAAGGCCGGATCTCGACACTCACGTTCCAAGCTGAACGTTCAGCGATCTAACATCCATCTAACATTTCGTCGCTGGTCCGGTGTCAACAGGGCTGAGCCTGGTGCGATTCTCCGAGGTAATCCTCTTTCGTCGACGGTTCCTCCCGCCTTCTTTCTGGCCGCGGGTTGCTCCCAGAGGATTTCGCTTCAGGACGCGTTACCCTTCGCGCATTCGCCTACCTCACCGTGGAGCGGACCGACTTGCTGGCCGCCTGCAGATCGCCGTCCGTCGGCGTCACGGTGCACTCTAGGCGGTCGCCCTTGGTGAACAGGTCGGTGGCGAGGGCGTCGGAGTGCGCTGCGATGGTGACGTCGCGTACGACCCTGCCGTCTACTTTCCATACGTACTGGTACGAGACGACGTCGTAGTCGGGGTCGTCGGTCACCAGCGGGTACTTGATCTCGCACAACGGCACTCTGCGGGCCTTCGGCTTGTTGCGAAACCTGACCCTCTTGAGCGCCACCGGCGCCCGGTTCAGGTCAGCATCTCGCTTGGTCATGACCTCGTAGGGCATCGTGGCGAGCTTCTTGCCGTTGACGTGCAGCTCGAGTTTCCAGGTGCCGGTGAAGACGCGCATGCCGTTGACGATCCAGCGCTGCCTCCACCAGCTTTGGTGGGAAAACTCGATGTTGCCGAGCTTACGCGCGCCAGTGTCCAACGCGACGGAGTTATTGGGCCGCCGGAACACCACCCGCTGGGTACTGTTGGCCGGTAGGTTCTGCAGCAGGAACCAGATGTAGAGCCATTCATCGTCGGTCTGAAACTGGCCCGACGAGGGCAATTGCTCGGGCGGTAGCTTGTCCTCGGCCAGCGTGCGGAGCTCTTCGTGGGTGATCCCGGCGTCGAACAGGTAGGTGTTGCGCTTGAACTTGAGCTGCTTGACGAAGCCGCTGGCGCCCGGGTTGCAGCGGCCTGCGAACGGCTCGGTAGCAACCCGATTCACCCAGGTCTCGAAATGCAGGTGCGGTCCGGAACTGTAGCCGCTCGAGGCCGTCATGCCGATGCTCTGCCCGGCTACGACGTCATCACCCATCTTGACCGCGACGCTGCCTTTGCGCATGTGCCAGTACAGCGACAGCTGACCGCCGCCGTGGCTGATGATGACGTAGTTGGCGGGCTTGTACGTCAGCGTCGTCGAGCGGTCGGAATTACCGTCCTGAGCAGCGACCACGCGTCCGTCCAGCGCCGCGTAGATCGGCACCCCGATGTCCTGGAACGCGAAGCTCCGCACGTCAGAGTCGTGTCCCTGGTGCCCATCATAGGTGTAGTCGGTGCAATTCCAATCCAAGATGGCGGCATCTCCTTGAGTCGGGTCCAGGTCGACGAAGCCAGAAAAGAACAGGTCGCCTTCGTGCACCCCGGCCTGCGGGTAAAAGGGGTAGCGGGTCGAGATGTCAGTTTTGGTTGCCGGCGGCAACCCGTAGGTGCGCTCGTACGCGTCGAGCGCAGCGTGGACCCTCGCGTACTCGGCCGCGGTGATGTCGGAGCCAAGCGTGGCACGCTGTTCGGGCGACAGCTCCGACGTGAACCCCTGCCATCGTCCCTGACCGTTCGGAGCGATCAGCTCACCGGTTCCGATCAGGCGGTGGCGGCCAGCGTGCTGTCCGGTGGCGTTACCCGATGGCGACACGAGCGCTAACGATACGACGACCAGGCAGATCCCGAGTCTTGTCATGGTTGCAGAGTTATAGCGCCGGACCCGATGACGTGCTCCCCGAAACCTGAGCCAGTGCGAGTGTGAGTTCTCCGGGCTAGATTAGGGCCGGGAGGGCTACATGAGGAAGAGGCGGTACAGCGAAGAGCAGATCATCAAGATCCTGCGCCAGGTGGAGGCCGGCGAGGCGGTCAAGGACGTGTGCCGGGAGCATGGCTTCAGCGAGGGCACTTACTATCGGTGGAAGGCGAAGTACGGGGGGCTGGATATCAGTGAGGCGCGCCGGCTCAAGGAGCTGGAGCGTGACAAACCGGCGGCTCAAGAATGCCGTGGCGGATCTGACGCTGGACAACCAGGCGCGCAAGGAAGTTGTGTCGCGAAAATGGTGACGCCCGCGATGCGGCGGCAAGCAGCGGCATGGCTGCAGCAGCGCTTGGGGCTGAGCGAGCGCCGGGCGTGCCGGATCGTGGGTGTGAACCGATCGACGTGCCGGTATCGAGCTCGACGGCAACAAGCCGGACCGTTGCTCGAGCGGATGCGTGAGCTGGCGGCCGAGAGGCCACGGTTCGGCTATCGCCGACTGCACGTGATGGTGCGACGCGAAGGCTGGCAGGTGAACCACAAGCGCTTGTACCGGCTGTATCAACGAGAAGGGCTGGCTGTGCGGCGCCGCAAGCGTAAGCGCGTGGCATCGATGCAGCGGGTGCCGATGATCACGCCACAGGCAGCCAACGACCGGTGGTCGATGGACTTCATGAGCGACTCGCTGGCCACCGGCAGGTCGTTCCGAACGCTCAACGTGCTGGATGAGTACAGTCGCGAGTGCCTGGCGATCGAGGTCGACACGTCGTTGACGGGCGCCCGCGTCGCGCGGGTGTTGGGCCGGGTCGTCGAGCAACGCGGTAAACCCAAGGAGATCCTGATCGACAACGGCCCCGAGTTCACGAGCCGGGCGTTGGACGCGTGGGCCTACGAGATGGGCGTAGAGCTACGCTTCATCCGGCCTGGCAAGCCGGTGGACAACGCCTTCATCGAGAGCTTCAATGGCTCGTTCCGAGACGAGTGCCTCAACCAGCACTGGTTCACGGATCTCGAGGACGCCCGGTGCAAGGTCCAGTACTGGCGTCGAGACTACAACTACGTCAGGCCGCACAGCTCACTGGGCGACCTGACTCCACACGAGTTCGCCGCGGCAGCGCAACTCCAGCAGCCTCCGGCTGCTTCCGTTGCCCCGCCGTTGGCGAACCGATAACACCCCTATGTTCGGTCCGAGACTCTCACTTCCAGTGGACCAGAAAAGGGGGGCAGGTCATGGCCTCGCCCCGTCGGCATTCGAGATGATCTTGCGGCCCCGAGGATGGCTCGCACCGCTTCTTCTTCCAGGACATAGGAACAGCACCAAGCCCGCATAATGGGCCGGACTCTACTTTGGGAAAGCGCCGCACTTGCCGGAACGGTCAGCGAGATCGATGATGTCCGTGCTTCCCGATTGGCGGTGCGGTGTTCTAGTAGGTGAAGTCACCGACGGTATGGTGGGGTCGCAAGTTCAGCACAACGTGCTGGTCACAGGACAGCTCGCCGAGTTCGGCCTGTCCGAGAAGGACGTGGCCGACCACTGAGAAGACCAGGAAGGACGCAGCCTGATCATGCTGCTTCCTCATCCACAACTCTCGCCAATATCTCGAAGCGCACTAGGCAGCCACGATTCCGCAGAGGGCTCCCGCTCAGGGTAGACTCAGGAATCCGCATTAGGTGACGGTGGGCATCCGATGACGACGCTGGTACAACCGCGATTTAAGGGCAAGACTCCAGCTCAGGGGCAGAAGCTCAGGGGCGGTTACTACACTCCGCCCCCGCTCGCCGAGTACCTGGCCCGTTGGGCAATCCGCGGGCCCCGTGAGCGAGTCTTGGAGGCCTGGGAGGCGGCGGCATCGACGAGCAGCTCGGCATCGACGATCTCAAGATCCAGCTCACCTCGAACCTGACCGCCGATTTGACCTACAACACCGACTTCGCCCAGGTCGAGCTCGACGAGCAACGCGTCAACCTGACACGCTTCGACCTGTTTTTCCCCGAGAAACGCGACTTCTTCCTGGAGGGGGCCAACAACTTCAGCTTCGGGCAGCAGTCCGGCGTCTTCGATGGGCCGGTGCTTCAATTGTTCCACTCGCGCAACATCGGGCTGTCGGAGTTCGGCGAGCCACTACCGATCGACTTCGGCGTCAAGATGACCGGCAAGGTGGGCAGCGGCAACATCGGGTTGCTGAACGTGCAGACGGGCGACTCCGATCTCGGCGAGGGGCGCAACTACACGGCCCTGCGCTGGCGACAGGATGTCCTCGAGCGATCGTCCGTCGGCGCGCTGGTGACCAACGTCGAAGGACCCGACGGGCACACGAAGACGGTGATCGGTGCCGACGCCAGCTTCACGTTCCTCGATCACCTCAACATCTCGGCTTTCGGTGCCCGGGCTCGTTCCGGAGGATGTCGGCACGCCACCGCTGGTAGCGCTTCGTCGAGCGCATGCGCCGGATGACTTCGGGGTCCATCGGAGATTCGCGTTGGATTCTCATTTGAGTAGACATTTTATGCCTGCCAAATCGTTTTGCTTACAAACGCGACGGCTGGCGCGGTCTACACCTGAGCGCGGTCATTCACTTGATGCCCCCCCGTAAGATGTTGAGCCCGTGGTATTTATCGCGATCGAGTGGTGTGCCGCGTGAGCATGGGCCCGAGAGCGACGAAACGCACGAGAGCGCACGAGCTCGCGCGTCCGGTGGTGGTGGTGGGCCCGGTGGTACAGGCCCGACGGAGAGCTCACCGCGGCTTAGGGCACGCTACTTGGCGGCGAGCGAGTGCTGACTCATGCCGGTGTCGTGACCAGTACGGCCAGTCGGTGTCCCATCCGAGATCATACAGCAGGAGCCAGTCATGCAGGTACGCCGCGAAGAAACTCATGCTCACGGACCCGCCCAGGTCGAACCCGATGGCCACAGGCCCGGTCTTTTCGGGAGATCTCGACGCTCGTACACGCATGCGTTCCAGTCGTCGAGGCTCACGATCTTCTCGCGATCGCCGAGCACCGGGGTGCCGCGGTTGAGCCGGTACGTCCGCCAGCAGTCGAGGTCCGGACCACCGATTCGCGCGAGGTTTTTCTCGCGTTCAATGACCTTGGCCAGCGTCGGCTGCGCCTCCGCGCCGGGTTCGCCTTCCGTATCGACCTCTGGGTGATAGTCCGAGCTCCCGTCGGCCGCGGCGTGCATCTGGTTGTAGATCCCGCACCCGCCGCGCAGTATGCGCGAGAATCAGTGGTGCGAGTCGTCGGGGCAGGTACCGATCGCCATGAACTTGCTCACGGCATGCTTGCCGAGCGCGGTGACCAGCGCGGCGTGCATGCGCTAGCCGCGTTGACGCCACTGTGGCGGCTCGTCGGTGATCACCAGGACCGGCGCCAGGCCGTGCGCTCGACGGGGGTCCGAGCCGATGGCTCGCTATCATGGCGCCCGTCTCCCGGTCCTCGATGCGGCAATCGTGCGCTACTACGCTGGATGCGCGGCTTTGGCGATGTATGCCAGGTCGGTGTCGAGGGAACTGGCAGCTATGGTGCTGGCGTGACTCGGCATCTGTCAGAGGTAGGGATCGAAGTCTTCGAGGTCGCCCGGCCTGATCGCTCTGCTCTGTCGCAGCAGGGGCAAGAGCGATACCTCCGAGGCGGAGGCAGCCGCGCGAGCTGTTGTGGAAGGCAGACGAACCAGCACACCGAAGAGCAAAGCGGGCAAGGTCGAGTCTCTTCGAGTGCTGCGGCTCACCAGGCCCATCCCACACCACCGATCGTCCAGATCGGTAGCGGGCAAGGTGATCCCCGAGCCCGACTGGTGAGTCGGACCATGCCATCACTATCTGATGCTGACCGACAGCTCAAACACCACGCGCCGACCAATGATGTCGCCATAGATGTGCTGCAGCACGCCGACGTCGGTGAGGTTCGTAGCGCGCACTGAAGCCTCTGCCGTGCCGTCGAGGAACATGTAGCCGAGCGCCGTGTCGAGCGTCGTGTAGGACTCGGTAGTGCCCCAGAAGCGGGAGTCTAGGACATCCGTCCAGTAAGCCTCGCCGACGTGATTGACGGAAGCGCCGTAGTACAGATTGCCGCTCCAGCCGTTGTACGAGACGTTGAAGCGGTGCTCTGGCGAGATCCCGATGTCCTGCTCAGGGATGCCCTTGACCTCGCGCTCGGCCTGATACGAGTAGTTGGCCATCACCGTATTGCGCGCCATCGGAAGGTATCGCAAGCTGACCTCGAAACCCTTATTCACGATCTCGCCGATGTTGCGGTAGGTGAACAGCGCCGGCAACGCCACGGGACCGAAGGGCGGCAACAGGAACGTCGGCAGCGACCAGTCTGGAGGTGGGTTGAAGGCCGTATACGTCTCGCTGGTGTAGAAGTCGATGCTGTCCTTGGTCTCGGTGCGGTAGGCAGCGATGTCCCAGGAGAACTTGCCGTTCGCCACCGAGCCGCGGTAGCCGATCTCGAACTGATCCAGCCGCTCCTCGACCAGTTCGGGATTCCCCACGGCAGTGGTCGGAAAGACGATCTGCCCGATCGGTGGGCCCACGTTGACGGCGTTGAAGATCTCCACCTCGAGGTAGCTATTGACCAGCGAGGGAACTCGGAAGGCACGACCGAAGCCGGCGCGGATCACGTGATTTGATGATCCGGCCGGGTGAAACAGAATCGCCCCGCGCGGCGAAGTCACCGCGCCGTCGATGACATCAAAATAGTCGCCTCGAACTCCGGCGTTGATCGTCACGTAGTCATTGATATCGAGATCGAAGGTGGCGAAGCTCCCTCCCTCGGTACGATTGTCCTCCCCTGGGGCAATCGACAGGTCGAAGCTCAGCTTGCGATAGTTTCCACCGTAGGTGACTGCATGCGGCCCGAGAAGCGACGTGTTCGTAGCCGAAAAATCGTAGGTCTGGGTCCTGAAATTGAACGGCAGTCCGTTCAGTATGTTGACGGAATCGCCGTTGTTGAAGTTGGCGTATAGGCGGAGATTCCAGCGCCGCCAGTTGTAGTCTGCGCGGGCGTACCAGAACGTCGTGCCATCGTTGATCGAGAACGGTCCGATGCCCGGTGTGGATCGTGCCGCCGGTGCTGGCGATGCCGGTGGCGAACGACAGGTAGGACCCGGATCCGGTGTCGACATCGACACGGGAGTCGAACTTCGGTTGGCGGGAGCCCTGATTCGGAAACGAACTTCTTCGGGTTCGTCGCCTGGGACCTGTTGCCGCTGGATTTCTCCGAGATCGAGCAGATCGAGGTGATTCGTGGTCCGGGATCGGCGGTCTGGGGAGCCAACGCTCTTAGCGGCGTAGTGAACATCATCACCAAGTCCCCGAGGCAGTACGGCAACGCATTCCGGGTGCGCATGGGTGGCGGTGAGCGCGGCACTGGATTCGCCTCGATCACCTATTCGGGCATACGCAGCAAAACATCATTTCGGGTGACCGGGGCCTATTCAACGCAGGATCCATGGGACCGACCGGGCCCGTTGCCCAACGGCATCTCACGGGATAATCCTCGTGCACCTGAGAGCATGGCGCACGGTCCTGAGCGCACAGAATCCGCTGAATTCGCGCCTCAATGTAGGCTTATTTGCTTTGCTGAGCAGATTTTTTAGTGAGGTGGCCGCGGCGTCCCCGACTTTCCCCGTTTTTTAGTGTCCCGACTATCCCACGGTTCCGACGTGCACATAGCACGCCTTCCGGCACGTCGCACCATTCGCTTTACACGGCAACCCGTCCGCGCCGCGATCGGGACGCGGAATCGCGATTTCACTGCCGCACCTTCGCCTTGACGGGCACGCTCTTTAAATCGGCACAGCATGTGTACGGTGATTGACTCGGACTCGGCAACTCCCCTTGCTCCACGTCGACGAGGCGGGTTCTGACCGCGTGCCGCGGCCGACCGGAGGATAGGTCTGGCCCTCCAAACCTGTCCGGAAGCAGCTTAGCCACCCCAGCTGTAGTTGAGGCGGCCATAGTAGTATCCGCCACTCAAGCCCCACGGTGTGAACTGGCTATACGGCAGGCCGAAAATATCGGCGAACAGGTCCATCCGCTGCGAGAAGGTATCGAAGACGTTCTGGCCACCGATGGCCAACGTCACGCCGCGGGTGATCGGCATGCTCGCCTCGAGATCGAAAATGTAGCGACCGTCCAAAATCGGCGCGTCGGCGCCGCGCACGAACCGCGCGTCGAAGTGATCGACCCAGGCGCCATAGTATTGCAGGCGGCCCATCAGACCCACCTTCCCCACCCGCTGTTTGACAGCAACGTTCCAGCGGAGCTTCGGCACCCCGCGTTCTAGGCCGAGCACGTCACCGGGGGTGAGCAAGTCCGACTCTTCCGTCAGTGCCGTGTGTGTATAGTTCAGCGCGACGCTGATCACCGTGTTGCCGCGGAACGCGCGGGGTGTGTAGGTCGACACGAGGTCCACTCCCTGCGTCTGGCTCGAGAAGTCGTTGATGAAGAACCGGAAGAACTTCAAGGTGCCCGCCGACGCGATCCCTTCCTCCAGAAGGATCGCGCGCTCATCGTCGGCAAGGGTGAACGTCTGCGACAAGGCCAGGCGGTTGTCGACGGTCACGCGGAAGTAATCGACAGTCAGCGTGAACGGGCCAGTGTCGACTGCCAGCCCGGCGGTCAGGTTCAGTGAGGTCTCTGGTTCGAGTGGCTGGCCGCCCCGCAGCTGCGCTGCCCGGAACGTGGATGGCACGTTGGCGCTGTCGACCAGCTGCAGCGTTTCCGGATCGATGGTCGTCTGCACGTTAAGCGTGTTCTGCTGGCCGGGCGTCGGCGCACGGAACCCGGTGCTGATGCCGCCGCGAATTGAAACCGCGTCGCTCAGCCCATAGCGGGCCGACAACTTGCCGTTCGTCGTAGCGCCGAAGATGTCGAAGTGCTCGAATCGGAGGGCGCCGCCGACCGTCCACCGCTCGCCCCGCACTTCGAGGTCACCGTAAACCGCGAAGTTGCTGCGACGCCAAGCCCCGGCCGTGTAGTCGGGAAAGCCAGGAAAACCGTTCGAGCCAGAGACGAAGCCTTGCGCCGCGTACGGTCCGACCTCCCACGACGGACGGCCGCCAGCGCCGATCGTGAAGCGCTCGTTGCGCCACTCCGCGCCGGCCGCGATGTTGACCCGCTCCGTGACAGGATAGGAAACATCAAAATTGAGATTTATGTCCTCCTGCCGATAAAGACCGGGATCAAACTCGCGTGGTGTGTCCGGGCCGAGTGAAGCGTTCACAGTGTTCCGGAAGAAGAAATCCGACTCGTGCACGCCGTAGCTGGCGCTGGCATCCCAGGTCAGGCCGCTCTCCGCGGTCCGCCGCAGGCCGGCCACCACCGACATGTCGTGCACTACTCCGCCGAACTGCGGTGTGAAGCCCCCTGGGGCGATCTCCTGGAACGAGAAGCACTGCGGATCGGCGAACACCTGTGCCAGGGCCACCGGATCCGGCACGTTGTCAGTAATGCGCACCGTGGGACAGTTTGCGGATCCGTCGACGATGCCGTCCTGCGCGTCCAGTACGTCGCCAATCAGCAGCGTCTCGCCGTCGTCGAGGCTATAGACGTTGACCCGGTTGTTGGGATTCCGGAAATAGAATCCTTCCGTCACCTTCTTCCGGGCGTAGTTGGCGTGGCCGTAGAACGTCAACCCGTTGGAGAACGGGTGGCCGAAGTTGCCGAACAACTTCAGGTCGTCCTCGACCGTCGGGTTGCCCCAGATCTGGGCGGGCTCAGCGACGGCCGTGTTGCCGGCCGCAACCAGCGCCGCCGCGTCGGCGCGCTGTACGCTGCGGTTCGTCGGGTCGGCGTTACCGTACTCGAAGCTGAGGTTGACGAATCCCGTGTCGCCAAGCGGCCGCCCAACGTTGCCCGCGATGCTGTACGCATCGCCGTCGCCCGCCCGATAGGTGCCAGTGTGCAACGCGAGGCTGCCCGCCCCCCGGGCATCCTTGAGCAGGAAGTTCACCACGCCCGCGATAGCGTCCGAGCCGTACTGCGCCGTCGCGCCGTCGCGCAGCACCTCCACCTGCCGCATGGCGATCGACGGAAACGTCGAGATGTCCGGCCCCTGCGACCCATCCGTCACACCAGCAAACCAGGCGATAACCGACGAGCGGTGACGACGCTTGCCGTTGACTAGCACCAGCGTATGGTCGTGCGCGAGATTGCGCAGACTAACCGGCCTTACGAGCGTTGCTGCGTCGCTGATCGGGTGCGTGGCGACGTTGAACGAAGGAACCAGCGTCCGCAGCTGATAATCGAGCGTCGTCGAGCCCTGGTTGACGATATCTTGGGACGGGATGACGTCAATCGGGACCGACGATTCAGTTACCGACCGCGGCTGAGCGCGGCTCCCCACGACCACGACGTACTCCTCAATCTCGACCGCCATTTGGACATCGAGAATGGTCGCGGCACCAGCCCCGACCTCCACCCCGGCACGCATGACCTCCCGGAACCCGGGCCGCGTGAACGTCACGTCGTAGGCACCAGGCTCAAGTTCACTCAGCGTGAACATTCCAGTACTGTCGGTTGAGGCGGCTTGAACCGGACCAGCAACCCCCGCGGGTCGCGCCTCCACGGCGACGCCGAGCAGCGCGCGGCCCGTCGTGTCGGTGACTGTGCCCGACAGCTCAGGGGCCTGCATGCTCGCGGCGCCTGATGCCGGTGTCAGGACGACGAGCACTGCCGCCGTCACAAGAAGCCGCCTCGGCGAATGCCATGCTGTACTGTCCATATACGCGTGCCTCTCTGTCATCGCAACAATTCTCCCTGTAGGCAGGCTGCCCTACTTCGTGCCTCCGCAGCTGTGCGGCTGGCCGAAGAACGTCGTCCCCCGCCCATTTCAGAAGCGAGAGCGATAATCAAGCTCTCGCGTCCCGTGTCGCTCGGCGGCGCAGCACGGTTCCTCATGCCCTGGTGCGCCGCGTGCCACGCCTGCGCGCGGCGTTCCGCCTCGCGCAAGTCTGTCGGCGTCATCCGCACGGCGACGGCGGCGCGACGCCGTCACGATTAGCTCACGCTCCGCGCCGGTTGACCGAGAGGCGGCGATGGTCAACCACATGTGGGCCTCGACGGCATCCGGTGGCACGCCGAGGCCCTGGCCGTACATGCCCCCGAGGTTGTACTGCGCGCGCGTGTGGCCCTGCTCGGCGGCGCGGCGGTACCAAGCGACCGCCTCGGCGTCGCCCGCCTCGGCGCTGGCGCGGAGGTCTGCGAGGGCTTGTGCGGCTGGCCTGTGTTCATTCTGTGTCTGAACACAGGCCGAACTGCACACCGCGAGGGTGAGAGTGTGGCGACCACGAGGGCGCTGCACACAAGGTGGCGACTCATTACGTCTACTCCAAGGCGCTGGTGCGCGCCCCGTTCCATCTCCCGCGCGATCACCGCCGAGCGTCCGATAGCCGTCCCCATGCCCTCCGTTGCGGCGTCGACCACCATGCTGTAGAGGCGGAAGCCCGACGCCCGCGAGAGGTCCGGCGACGGCTGGCCCTGGCGCGCGAACCAGTACGGCCAGTCATCGTCCCATCCGAGATCATACAGCAGGGGCCAGTCATGCAGGTCGACCGGGCCGCCGGGCCTTCCGTCCTTGATGCGGTGCGCAACGGCCGAGGATGTGACGTGGAGCTCCTCAGCCGCCTTGGCGAAGCTCTCGCGGCGGGCCGCGGCTTCGAAGAAGCGCAGACATTCAAGCGGCGGAAGGGGCTGCATGGTCCCCAATCTGCGAACAGGAACAGTTGCCTATTTGATCGCCTACTAGGATAAGCGTGTCTCACACGAGTTGTGGAATGGTAATTATTTGGGCTAAGGGACATTTTAAATTGGGCAAATGCGCGACCCTTGCCGCGCGGTGCTTGCGCTCGTGGCAGTCCCGGCACAACGGCTGGATGTTGGTGCGGTCCCAGAAGCGCTCCGGCGCCAGGTGCACAGGCTCGATGTGGTCGATGTGCTCGGCGGCGACCGTGATGCCCGCTTCGGCGCAGGGACGGCACAGCGGCTCGCTCCGGAGGATCCCGGCGCGCCACCGGCGATACCGCTGGTTCCAGCGCGCGCGGCGGAGGCTTTCTGGCTCGATCGGCACGTGTCGGATCGCTGTGGGAATCGTGTGGGAAATTTCGCGCAGATTCGTTTGTTTACAAATGTACCGGGGCGCGAGGCGGCCCTGACTTTCGATGCCCCCCTTTGGACAACAATACTCAGGTATGCGCAGACTGCGCGGTGCATGCTCGCAGGAGGCCCCGGAGGCGACCGTGGACGGCCTTGGCCTGCATCAGTACGTACGCGACGGCCATGCCCTGCAGGGCGGTCGCAACACCGTCAAGCACTGAATTGACCCATGCACCGACGACTGGGATGACGTCCAGACTGTCGGAAAAGACGGGCAGTGCCACAGCCACCACATAGACCCCGATCCGTTGGGTGAGATCAGCACTCGCGTCCTCTGACCTGACCCCCGAAAACGGGTCCAGATGTAATCACACGATCTGGGACCAGAAAGGGAGGTCAGAATGCCGGTCAAGAGGCACAGCGCCGAGCAGATCGTGCGCAAGCTCCGGGAGGGTTAAGTGGAGCTGGCGCGAGGCGCGACGGTCAAGGATGCCTGTCGCAAGCTAGCGATCACCGAGCACACCTACTACCGGTGGCGGCGCGAGTACGGCGGGCTGAAGCTGAACCAGGCGCGGAAGCTCAAACAGCTCGATAAGGACAACTCCCGGCTCAAGAAGCTGGTGGCGGACAAGGAGCTCGACCTGGCGATCCTCAAGGAGGTCGCGGAGGGAAACTTCTGAGCCCAGCACGTCGGCGCGAGGCGGTAGCTCACGTACGACGGCAGCTGGGCGTAACCGAAAGACGATCCTGCCGGGTGCTCAGGCAGCCCAGGACGACACCGCGATACGTGCCGAGGCCGGCGGACGACGAGCAACTGGTGAGGGACAGGATCGTGGAGTTAGCTCGGGAGTATGGACGTTATGGGTACCGGAGGGTGACGGCGTTGATGCGCATGGAGGGCGGGCTCGTGAACCACAAACGAGTGCAGCGGATCTGGCGTAGCGAAGGCCTGAAAGTGCCGAAGAGGCAGCCCAAACGAGCCCGGCTCTGGTTCAACGATGGCTCGTGTATCCGGCTGCGACCGGAGCGCAAGAACCACGTGTGGGCGTATGACTTCATCCATGACCGGACGCACGATGGCCGGTCCATGAGGATGTTGACGATCGTGGACGAGTACACCCGCGAGAGCCTGGCGATCGACGTGGCGCGCAAGCTCAACTCCGAGCAAGTGCTCGAGCGGCTCGGGTGGCTGTTCGTGCACCGGGCAATACCCGATCACATCAGGTCGGATAACGGACCTGAGTTCACTGCCGCGGCCGTTCGCGACTGGCTGGGCCGACTCGGCGTGGGCACGCTGTTGATCGAGCCGGGCTCGCCGTGGGACAACGGTTACGTGGAGAGCTTCAAAGGCAAGCTCCGCGACGAACTGCTGGACCGGGAGATCTTCTACACGCTCAAGCAGGCACGGGTTCTGATCGAGAGGTGGCGGCAGCAGTACAACCGAGTTCGACCGCACAGCTCGCTGGGCTATCGACCACCGGCCCCTAAGGCGCTGTTGTTGAACCCGGCTCCGCTACGCTCCGCCGGCTTCAACAACCCCTTGTCGGCACCGTGTTACTGAGATAAGACGTGGTACTAACCGCGGGGTCAGGTCAGCCCGGCAACTGCTGATTAGGCGGTCGGCGATCCGCGTAAGTGTCACCGCAGCCATCCTGTACTGCGTCTCCTGCCGCTCCACCCCGAGCACCGCCCCCAGCACCGATGGCACCGAGGTCACGGTGTTCGACATCACCAGGGTGTCGAGCTTCGTGCTCGACTTCATCGGTGGGACGGTGCAGAACACGTCGAGAAGGACGATTAACCCTCTTTCGAAAGTTCGGGCGAAAGTCTACGCGCAGCAGGCGTGCTGCTTGCTGAGGATGCTGATAGCTACGGTCCAGTCCCCGACAGAGGCCAAGCTACTTTCGATATCCGGATTCCCACGAACAACTCGACAGGGGCAAGCTACTACACCCTAGAGGTCACGAACTACGTGGCCGGGCGGCACGCGACTCTCTCGTGTTCCGGGTGTGGGCGGCGCGACTGGTGACGTTCCTCGGTGCAAACTACGAACCAGGAGGCTAATGCTCGACTCGCCCCTCCGGCCCTCCTGCTCCGGCAGTGGGCAGGATTTGCACCAGGTCGATTACACGGCCTTGCGCAACGGTCAAGCCGTCCAGCGGTGGGGCGGCATGGGCCTTGTGGCCCTGCTCACCCAGGAGACTTTCGGGACTCCGGGCTTCACCGACGACGACGCCTGAGCCTGGAAGCACATCGAGTTCGGGACGGGCGCGGTCGAGGCCTACCGTAGCGTCACGGATCCGTTCGAGTTGCGCAGCAAGCACGAGGCGAGGGCTTTCGGTGTCTTCGCGAGCGCGCCGTGGACCGGGCAGCCGCAGCGCTTTCTAGGGAGCGTCCCGCGAGTGCGGAGGCCGGCTCCGATAGAGGAAGCGCCCGCGATGGTCCCGGGCTGGCCCTCGAAGGGCATTCCGCGACCGGTTACAGCGTGATCACCTGGTCAGGAGGGTTGCCGGCCAGGCATTCGTACAGGTCGGGAAAGCAACCGACACGGACTCCCTCGACCGTTCCCAGAGGCTCGCACGTGCCGGGCCAAGTCTCGCCTGCAGCCAGTCCGCGCTCGACAGCGCAGGTGTCGCACATCATAAGCAGAATCCCATTCTCCCGCGCGACCCGCGAGAGACGCTCTCCCATTGGATCGCCCTGCCGCAGCAGATACGTGTTGTCGTCGAAGAACATCATCGCCACGACATCGACGCCGTGGGCATCCTGCTCCAGCTGCGGAAGGATCATCTGCCCGAGCTTGTAGCTGGCTGTGTGGCCTGATGTGGCGAAAACGTAAGCGATCTTCATCGGCGCGAGTTCCTCAGTTGGTCCTCAGAGTGGAGGGGCGTATTCTACAAAGATCAGGTCGAGCGCGGGGACTGACCATCAGGAGTTCACCGTGGCGCACCCGGGAAGACACAGTCCTCTGTGACTGGTTGCTGCGCCCCGTCGAGGACGCCGCGACCTATTCAACATCCAGGAAGGTATCGTACAGGCGCGCTTCCGAGAGGGTACGACCGGCAGGTCCCTTTGCAACCGGACGAGGTCTACGAGCTACGGCTGAGCCTCGGTGCCACGGCCAATTACTTCAGGCCCGGGCACCGCATTCGCCTGGAGGTCTCAAGCTCCAACTTCCCACGCTTCGCCAGGAACCTGAACACGGGGGGAGCAACTACGAGAGCGACACCTGGCAAGTCGCTCACATAATCGTCCACCATTCCAGGCCGACGCCGTCCTATCTGGTGTTGCCTGTCATGCCCGAGCGCGGGGCTTCAGCGTGCCACGGCTGCTGACCTCCTAGATCTCGGCACGCGCCGAGACGAGCATCGAGACCGCCACGTAGATCACCACCACGACCACCAGCCAGCGGATGGCGGTGAGCGGTAGCGAGCCGACCACGAAGGCGGCGACCAGCACCGCCGGGACGCCACCGAGCAACTAAGCCCAGCGACGGGCGCAGCGCGTAGCTGTTCTTGCGCACGAAGCTCACGCTCGCCACCGGCATGAGGAACGCGCAGGAGCCCATCATGATCGGGAAATCGACAGGAAATACGCCTTCGAGATCTCCTCCGGCTCCAAGCTCCAGCTGGCGCGGTACTCTCCGGCTCCACGTAGTTCTCCAGGAAGTCCTCGCCCACCTCGCGCAGCAAGTACTCGGGGACGTTCTCGTCGTCGAACTCCGCCGCCGTGTGCGCCAGGCACGGATCGACGGTCTCGCGGACCCGGGCGAGGTCGGGCAGGATGCGGGGCAACCGCTGCCGATCGCGCTCACCGATGGCCGGACAGGTGAGCCGCTTGGACATCGGGGTACCGTATTCGGTGAGGTACACCATCTCGCCGTTGTCGGTGTACGAGCCGGCGTCGGTGCTTCGGCCGGAGCGCAGAAGCTTGTCCTCCAGCGGGTCGACCTCCTCCACCAGCTCCCACATCTCGTCATTGAACTCGAACAGGATCGTGGCGCCCGTGTTCACCTTCACCGAGCCCAGCATCTCCTCGCCCATGCGCCACGACGACGCGGTGGCCGGCGGGCGCGTCATCCTGGCCCGTGCCTGTCCGCCACACCGGGACCTGCCGTGATCGTTGTCGCGTCTAGGCGAGATCTCGCGGAATGACCTCGGCCCAGTCTTTTTCGTATTGCAGTTCGCCGCTGACGCGCAGCTCCAGCCGCGCGTTGATCTCTACCGTCTTCTCGTCGCTCTCGATGGTCATCCAGGGATCTGCACACGATCTCGCGGCGCTCAGCGTTCGCCGTGGCGCTCCCCTCACACCGGATCGTCGCGCGAGCCGGTTCCCGATCGTTGACCGTGCACCAGCGCCGCTCCACCATGCCGGACTAATCCGTCTCGCGGAACACCTACCGTCTGCGCCATCTCGTCGCGCGTGATCTCCCAGCGATCCTTCGGTCCGCCTTCTGAGCTTCCGCCAGACGGCCGCGGCGCCACCTCGGGCGGCTCGTACGGCAGCTCGGGTGTGCCCGCCGGCACCACCGGCAACACCACTCTCGAA
The DNA here is from genome assembly GCA_963666055.2 of Acidobacteriota bacterium. Taxonomy (GTDB): domain Bacteria; phylum Acidobacteriota; class UBA890; order UBA890; family WLXD01; genus DASCOT01. Next base: position 345,509 of record CAXWPH010000006.1, read on the forward strand.
CGGCCACGCCGCATCGACGAACAGCTTGGTGCTCATCCTAGGGCGTCGGCCAAAGGTTCGGGAAGTCGGCGTTGCACACGGCCACCCGGATCCGGTGCCCCGGTGGAAACACCCACGTGAGCCGGTGGTCCCACCCGCGCAGCACCTCCGGGCGGATGTTGAACCGCGGCCTGGGCCGACCGATGATGGCGCGCTGTGGCACCGACATGTGCTCGAGCATGCGCGGGATGCTGTCGGTGTATCGTAGTTGGGGCGCAGCGACATGCGCTGCCAGAAGGCGTCGTTGAGCTGGTGCCGCAGCATGCCGAAGATCCAGGGCTCGTTCTCCATACGGAAGCGCGCCTCCGGCGTGTCCGTGTCGTTGTCGGGTCAGGCCAGGATGCAGTTGATCGCGGCGTGTTCTCGAAAACCTCCCAGACGGTCTCGATTCCCAACGCCATGACGAAGCGCCAGGCGCTCGACAGCTTGTTGCCGAGGATCATCCACAGCAGCGTGTGGAACGCCACCCCGTGGAGCATGTGCGGCACTGTGTACGGATCGGCGAGGTGCTGCGAGTTGCGCATGCTCCAGATGTTGGCTGAGAACAGGTACGGCTCCCCGCCCTCGCACCAGACGACCCGTGCCATGGCGCCGAGCGCGAGGGCGGTCGACCGGGGGGCGGGGTGACGGCGCGGCCCACACACATAGTCGGTCAGTGGCTGAGGAGCTTGACGAAGCGGTAGCCGACCCGGGGCTCGTTTCCTACTCGGACTTCAGTGCGGCGACGGGTACCTCGCCGGCCAGCAGATGAGCGGCGGCGGACGCCTCAACCCTGATCTGGGCTTCGAATAGGATGCCTCGGAAAACGTTATCTGTCCTAGCAGTCCGTCGTGGAAAGTGACGGGGTCTGCTAGTGTCCTGAGTCAGAAGTTCGCATACAAAATCGGGCGATGGAATCTAGGATCTGGTCGGCAGTCTTGGTCCAGATGAACGGCTGGGACTGAGCATTGGTGGAGTCGACAAAGCGTTCGATGGCAAGTTCAAGATCGCGGGTAGAGCGATGCACACCGCGCCGGAGTTGCTTCTCGGTCAGAGCGGCGAACCAGCGTTCGATCATGTTGAGCCAGGAGGAATAGGTGGGAGTGAAGTGCAGATGGAAACGTGGGCGCTTCACCAACCATTGATGGATCATCGGGCTCTTGTGGGTGGCGTAATTGTCCAAGATCAAGTGCACGTCCAGATCCTCGGGCACGGCCTGGTCGATGCACCGGAGGAACTTCCTGAACTCCACGGCACGATGCCGACGATGGCACTGGGCAAGGATCTCTCCTGTCTTTGCATCCAGGGCAGCGAATAGGGACGTGGTGCCGTGCCGGACGTAGTCATGGGTGCGGCGCTCGATCTGGCCGGGACGCATGGGCAACAGCGGCTGGCTGCGGTTCAGCGCCTGGATCTGAGACTTCTCGTCGACACACAGGACCACGGCCCTTTCGGGAGGACTCAGGTACAGGCCGACGATGTCACGGACCTTGTCGATGAACAACGGGTCGTTAGACAGCTTGAAGGTCTCGGACCGATGTGGCTGCAGTGCAAAAGCTCTCCAGATCCGGCTGACGGCACTCTGGCTCAGACCGCACCGCTGGGCCATGGAACGAGTGGACCAGTGGGTGGCGGCCTGCGGCTGGCTCTCCAGGGTCAGGGTCAGGACTCGTTCGACGTCCTGGTCGGTGATGGTGCGCTGGGCCCCAGGACGCGGCGCGTCCAGCAACCCGTCGACACCTTGGTCTTGAAACCGCTTGCGCCACTTGCCGACCGTCTGGATGGTGATGCCGAGTTGCTCGGCAGCCGTGGTGTTGGAGGAGCCCTCGGCCACGGTGAGGATGATCCGGGCCCTCAAAGCGAGCGCTTGCGCGCTCTTGGGTCTGCGAACCCAGCGCTGGAGAATGTCGCGATCCTGGTCGTTGAGATCGACCGGCGCGATAGGGCGGCCTCTGGGCATGAGGTCTCCTGCAGTGTCGGTAACAGGAAGATGAACCATGCCTTTATTATTAAACGAATTTATAACTCAGGAGACTAGCGACCGACCTGCCTTTCGGGAATACGTACCGTCAACATGCCGAACGGGTAGTCACCGAGCTCGAGACGGGCGACCTCTCGTTCTTCAGCGAGCGAGATGATCGAGACGTTGTCGTCGTAACGCGCGCTGGCGTAGCAGTACCCGCTGTCGAGGCTCGCGGTCACCCAGTAGGGCTCGCGACCGATAGGAATCGTGGCCAGAAGATCCAGCCCTTGCACCGAGACGATCCCAACGTAGTGTCCCACCGTACTAGCTAGGCAAAGCCGCGTCTCATCGGGCGTCAGCGCTAGACCATGGTGAGCGGTGTGAGGCCAGGTCTTCATGTGCTCTACACCGTCGGGCACCGGTAGATGGATGGTCTTGGCGACGTGATCGGTTTCCAAGTCGAGTACGACGAACCCGTGTAGCTTGGTGAGTTGAATGAACATCGTTTCTTCATCAGCCGTTACGGCGAACGGGAGCACGCCTTCATCGAACTGAATCGTCCGGATGACCTCGAACGTACTGGCATCGGCGATCGTGATCTGATCACACAGTATGCAACCGTTATACACACGATTGCCGTCAGGTGACATGTGCATGCCGTGCGGGCCGATGCCGGTATGGATCTTGCCGACGACTGCGCGCTCGACGGTGTCGATCACGACTGCGTGGCTCTCGCTGATCACCGAGACGAACAGGTAGCGCCCGTCGTGCGACAAAGCCATGTGATCGGCAATGCCACCCACCGGCAGACGCCACAGCAGCTCCTCGGTCGCCGTGCTGAACGCCGCGACGTCGCGGACCTCGTCGCGAGCCACGTACAACACCTCGCCCATGCTCGACGCCACCAGGTCGTAAACCAGCCCGCCCTCTGGTCGCTGGTCGGCCGGAATGTCGGGCAGCGCGTCGAACTTGCCGATCACCTCGAAGCTCGGCACCTGGATGACGGAGATCGTCCCCTCCATCCGGTTGGCGACATAGAGCACTTCGATGCCGTCGCTACCCTCGACGGCGGCACTATCTGGACGCGGCCCCGATCCCCACAAAAGCAGGGGCAGGCACGCCAGCAGCGGCCACGGTTTCCGGGAGAAGGGTCTTTGCGGGTATGTGGGTGCCAAGCTCGGTCCCGTGTGCGTGGGGTTGGTCGACAGCTGCGATGATAGACTACCCGAAATTCTGCCGCGGCACCTCATTAGTCGCCCGGTGCGCAGAGTTTCTTGGAAAGCTGTACCGCTCTGGGGGCGTCCTTATAGAGTGACCGGTAGGATGGCCGGGCATTGTTCCCACGCGGGCGGGCTCTTCGCGTCCCTCCGGCTGTTCCCCGGCCCCGGGGGAAAGGTACCGTTCGCTCTCGCTCGGCGCAATCGTGGCGAGAACATTGTACGGAATGTGCGAACTCTTGCTGTCTGCAGGATCGATCCTAAAGGACCGATCTGTATTCGACAGAAATTCCCCCCTACCGTGTTTCGGATCGCGTTACAGGTAGCCACAAGGAAGCTTTCCAGAGGCATTGGGGGCTTCGGCCGAATTAGGATAGAAGGGTCGCGCCAGCGCGGCCTAGCGCTACTGCCGCCGAGACCGCGGTAGGAAACGGAAGACTAATGAAAAGGCCTAAGCAGAAGACACAGCAGCGAGACAGCAGCAGCTAGAGAAACCGACAGCAGAGCCGAAAGCAAAGGGTGGGGCCCCAGTCCTTCGCCTGAGGGCTCGGTTAATGGAAGCGCAATCTGCGAAAATCCGTTGCGCTGTTGCCCCTCACTCGACCGCAAGAGCCGCCGCGAGCATCGGGGTCGTTCCGATCGCAGGATTGCGAGAAGGTTCGAGGTCATAGTTGGCTCAACACAGCGAGGTGACTGACGAGATTCTGCGCAGTATTGCCCGCAAGCTGGTGCAGACCGTGCGCGGCGACGTCACGATCGACTGGACGCTGCGGGAGAACGTACGCGCGCAACCTCCGCATACTGGTTAAGCGGATCCTGCGCAGGCACGGCTACCCGCCCGACAGCGGTGCCTGTCAACGCGGATGAGACGGTGGGTTTCGTAAATTAGTGAGCATTCTCCATGCTGGCGGGTTTGTTGATCCAGGCCACGGTGGGCACCGGCGGTGGTTGAGGCACGCTGCTGACGAAGCGCTCGGGCCGCGCGCGGAAGGCCGCCAGAAGAACTTCGGCGCGCTTGTGCTGGACCGCCTGGGCGAGGCCGTGGTGCATGGTCGCTGGAGTCACCAGGCCGATGCCGGAGTGACGGTGGCAGTGGTTAAACCAATGGAAGAAGGCGCGGCAGAAGCTGCGAGCCTGCTGGATGGAGTCGAACCGCGCCGGGAACTCCGGCCGGTACTTGAGCGTCCTGAAGTGAGCCTCCGAGTACGGATTATCCGATGACGTATACGGCCTTGAGTGCGTCTTGGTGACGCCCAGATCAGCGAGCAGGAAGGCAACGGGCTTGGACCTCATCGAGCTGCCGCGGTCAGCATGCAGGGTGAGTTGGCCAGGCGTGATCCGCTGTTACTCGATGGCCTGGCCGATGAGCTGCTCGGCGAGAGGACCGCTCTCGCGGTGTTGCACGCTCCACCCGACTACGTAGCGGCTGAACACGTCCAGCACTACGTACAGGTACAAGTAGGTCCACTTGCTGGGCCCCAGCAGTTTCGAGATGTCCCAGCTCCACAAGTCGTTGGGCTGTTCAGCCAGCAACTCGGGCTTGTAGTAAGGTGGATGAACGAGCTGGTTGCGTCGCTCCCGGCCCTCGCCCTCGGCGGCGAGGATTCTGTACATCGTGCGCTCCGAGGCCAGGTAGCGGCCCTCGTCCAACAGCGTCGCCCATACCTGGGCTGGCGCGCAGTCCTGGAACCGCTCGCTGTGCAGCTCGGCCAGCACCTGCTCGCGCTCCGTGTCCGAGAGTGCCCTGGCAGGCTTCGCTCCAGGACGGCTCACTGTTGGCACGGGTGGCCGACGTCGTCGATACATCGTTGCTGGCGACACTCCCAGAGACCGGCATGCTGGGCGCGTCCCGATGATGGGCGTGAGCTCCTGGACGGTCTGCTCGATCATTTCTTGGTACTCCCGTTCGCGCCCCTGGGATCGAGCAGATCCCCCAGAAGCGCGGAGACGTTTCCCTGCACTTGGATCACCCGCCGTGCTTTCTCGAGTTCCGCCTCGGTGCGCTCGAGGCGGCCGCGCAGGTTGGCGATCTTCGCGTCTCGGGGATCCGTCGCCGGTCGACCTCGCTTCTTGGTGAGCGCCACCAGCGCCCCGGCGTCACGTTGCTTGCGCCACTCCGACAGATGCGACGAGTACAGCCCTTCGCGGCGCAACAGCGAGCCGACCTCGCCGGCCTTGGTGCATCGATCCGCTTCGCCCACAACGCGAAGCTTGTACTCGGCGTTGAACTTGCGCCGACGCGGGCGTTCCACCAGTTCCGGATCCGGTATCTTCGAGGCGCGATCGTTGGATCTGCGTCTCCGGTCGCCTACGCGTCCCTCCGCCGCAGATCCAACGACCTGCTTACCTGTTCCGTTATTCTCCAACTCCAACATCTGTGCCACTCCGAGCCGCCCCGTGGGTCAGTAATTATCCAACTTCCATCGTCTCACCCCACGTTGGCAGAGAGGGCAGGCAGGAACAGGCGTCGCGTACGGTCCAGGAGTTCCTGTCTGCACAGTGAGCTGCCTTAGTCGTTGGGGTCGGCAACCTGGCTCAAAAGCGGCAGTCAGAGGTGGACCCCATCCTTTGGACAGGTTTGGGTCACAGCTAAGGTGGAATCCGGGTTCATGATTCAGGCTGCCTTGGGCTGACAGGAGACGGGGCGTAGCCCCAGGCTCCTTTCAGCCCCGTCGTCAGTGTACGCCTCCTCGGGCGTCCGGTCGTCGAGCGACGAGTGCGGTCGGCGCTCGTTGTAGAAGTCCATCCAGCAGCCGATCCCGGCCCGAGCCTCGGAGCCAGTCGCGTACTCTGACAGATAGACTTGCTCGTATTTCAGTGATCGCCACAGCCGCTCGATGAAGACGTTGTCCATCCAGCGGCCCTTGCCGTCCATGGAGATCCGAATGCCGGCCTCCTTGAGCGCGTCGGTGAAGTCGACGCTGGTGAATTGGCTACCCTGATCAGTGTTGAAGATCTCGGGCGCACCGTAGCGCTCGAGAGCCTCTTGCAAGGCCTCGACGCAGAAGCTCGCATCGAGCGTGTTGGACAGGCGCCAGGACAGCACCTTGCGGCTCGCCCAGTCCATCACCGCAACCAGGTACAGAAAACCTCGCTGCAGCGGGATGTAGGTCACATCCGCACACCAAACGTGGTTCGGTCGCGTGATCTGCAGATCGCCCAGCAGGTAGGGATAGATCCTGTGCTCCGGGTGCGGCTGAGACGTCCTGGGCCGCTGGAAGATAGCTTGCAACCGCAGCAGCCGCATCAGGCGCAGGTTCAACGGGTCTCGCCCTTGCCCTCGTAGTAGAACGACGAGCGCGCGATCGACACCAAGCAGCACTGTCGCGCGATGCTGACCCGTGCGTGGTCGCGATCAACCATCGCTACTCTCCGGCCGCGGCTCAACGACCGAAGACCTTGGATAAAAAATCCCGCTCGATGACGAGCTCTCCGAATCTTCGCCCGCAGCTCCTTGATCTCCGCCTCCCGAGAGACCTCATCCCGCTCTTGCTTGCCCGAGAAGCCGGCCAGTACCTTCTGCCGAGCCTTCTTCTTCCAGTTGGCGATCAGGTTCGGATGCACATCGTAGCGGGCTGCCAGCTCCGCCATCGTCGCTTCCTACCGAAGCGCCTCCAAAGCGACCTTCGCCTTCAGCTCAGCAGGATAACTTCGTCTCTTCCGTGGCATTCCAGACTCCTTCTCCTTGGTCTGGATTCCACCTTAGCAAGCTGTCCGAATTTCGGGGTCCACCTCTGGCTCAGCTCAGCGAGCTTCCGACGTCACTTGACGATGACCGCACGGCATCCGGCGGCGTAGGCCAAAGTACCTGTCGAGAGCCCGTCTACTAGGCTCCGTAGCGCAGCCTAGCCACTGCACCTCGAGCGGCAAGCTCGCCGCGTGCGTAGCGAGCCGGCATGGTCGGCGAGAGCCACCCGGCCAGCCTGCATTTCGACCAGGCCAGCACCAGCGGCGGCGAGTGACTGTGCCGAGCCGACCCGCAGCGAGTGCCCGGACACTCGACCTTCGAAACAGCGGCACCGCGTTGGGCAGTACAACTGGCAACAGATGCTCGAGTGGAGATGCTACCGGCGAGCGGCGGGGAGCTTTTCCGGCGGTTTGCGGTTCTTCTTGAAGAAACGCCAGACGGTATCGAGCCCGAAGTACACACCGTCGTCGTATACCGGCCAGCGATGGCCACCGTTCCAGGAACACGCCACCACCTGACGCCTGCGGGCGCAGTTGGCGCGCTGTGTACAGGCCCACCCCCGAACGCCATCGGCCGGGCTTCTGTAGGCTGTGTCGGTCACATCGCATCTCTGTGACTCAGGACCGGCGAAGATCTCCGTCACCTCGGCCACCGGCGTGTACAGATATCCGTCGGAGCTGACCTCACCAGCGCCGGGTACGATCCGGTCGCGCTTGCCCCACACGCTCATCATCGACATGGGCTCGGACGGCGCACAGTTGAACCCGACGTGTAGCTGTCCGTGCGACGGGGATACGGCAGCGAAGCGGTCCGCTAGGTCGCATGCCATCCGTTGTACGAACATGCCGCCGTTGCTCAAGCCGGTCGCGTAGATCCGACGCGTATTGATGCAGTAGGCATTCTCGATTTCGTCGAGCATGGCAGCGACGAAACCGACATCGTCGACACAATTGCACCAGTTACATCGAGCCGGACCGCATTCATCGGGAAACGGATATTGGAACGAGTCAGCGGTACAGGTCGGTCCCTCGGGACCCGGGGAACTGGCGCATGCGCCGTCGTTCCACGACGAGATCCGCCGAGATCCACCGACACGGAAGCGCGTCGATTCCGGGTACACGGCGATGTACCCCTTGGCATCGGCATGCAGGCTCATACCGGTTCCGTGCTCTGCAACCCTGGCGCTGCTGCTGTAGCCGTGAAAGGCCAGCACGAGGCTGTGGCGCTTGCTAGGCTTGTAGCTCGGCGGCAGATGCACGTTGTACGTGCGTTCGAGGCCATCGTAGGTCAACGTCAGCGTCTCTGTGGCGCCGGGTTGCGTCGGCGGTGCCTTGCCACAGCCGGCGCTTGCACTCGACCGCAACGTTGCCACGATGGGTTCCGGCTGCCGGGTCAGAAACGTTTCACGGAGGCCGGCGATCGTCCCCGGATCGGAGAGCAGGAAGGCGGGTCCGAGGACACCGATCAACACCCCGAGGGCTGGCAACACGATCCGTGGCGTGACTGTTGGTAGGCTCTTCGGCACGGGTGGACTCCGGGGAGATCGGCAGCTTCGGGTGGAGTTCACTAGCAGTCTATCGTGCTGCTTTCCAGGTTTGTCAAGCCGCCGCAGAGCATGAACTCAGGTTCAGGACCTAGTGGGTGCAAGCCCGTGAGGGTTCAAGTCCCTCCTTGGGTACTTCGGTTTAACCTCTTTCAAAATAAGAAGATACCGATGGGGACGGGGCATTTCGTCTCGGTCCATTTCCGCCGTTTCGACGGCGAAAGTTAACAAATAGTTAACAAAACGGTCGCGAATTCCGTCGTCGAGACCACCCGCCAACCGTGTCAGCCCGCTGCATCGATCATCGCAATGGCGAGCCGTTCCCGGCGGCAGGAACGAAGCTGGGCGGGGCGTCCGCCCAGCACGCTGCCGAAGCCATGCGCTGGTATCAGTTGGCCGCCGAGCGGGGCCAGATCGCGGCGCAGGTCATGCTCGGCGGCATGTACGTCAAGTTGTCCGCCTACGGCTACGGACGGATCGTCCTCAAGGACGAGTGTGAGTAGCTCGATACTAACCCTCGATGCCCGCCTCAGGGCAGCTGTGCAACAGGCGGTGGCTTCCGGGTTATCCGAGTGCTCCTTCCGCGAACTTCAAATCCGTTTCGAGCGCTTTTGAACCACCCTGACGTTTCGGCGTATTCTGCCCTTCTCAGCGGAAATAAACGACATACAGCGGTACGATGTTTACGAGGATTGCGAGCAAATAGATCGGCTCAAGGATCGTGACAGGTCGCACTAGCCCTCCCGCTCCGCTGGCCAGCCGCTCCACGCCCTCCTTAGCGCCTTCAGGCTGGCCGGGCATCACCAAGACAACCGTTGAAAGTAAATTCACAGCAATCTGGCCGGAAGAGCGTGCGAACCGAGCCCCGGCCAGCCAGCCGGCGAGGTCATCGAGTATGACGAGACCTCCCTCAGAGGCGTGACGGTGGCAGATCTTGGAGCGCTGTTCTCCGAGGTCGTCGAGTCCTGGCCCTCCTATCGGGACAATCGAGCGTCCGGCAAGCCCGCCAAAGTGGACAGTAACCACCGAGCCTACCAGCTCGTGCTCAAGGATATCCCCCATGCGCTGACGGAACTCCTCGGGGACGCGGCTCCTCGCTTCAAAGTCGAAGGCTCGACCGGAGCCGGCAATGTCACGGCGGCCCCGTGGGTGGCCTCCTTTGATCTACGGGTCACCGACAGCGCGACCCACGGGCTTTACCCGGTCTATCTGTTCTCTATTGATCTGCAGCGCCTCTATTTATCCGCAGCGATCGGCGTCACCGTGTTTCAGCAGCTCTTTGGCAGCTCGACAAGTTGCTACGACCGGCTGCGATGGGCACGTGAATTCGTTGCGAAGGTGGTCGATCTACCGAGCTGGGGATTCGACATCGGGCCCCTGGATCTGGCCACTGATCGCCGGCGGCACAAGTTGCACGCGCTCTATGAGCAGGGGTCGATCGCACACCAGAGATACCGTCTTGCTGACCTGCCAACGTCGGAGAGCCTTGCCGCCGACTTGCGTCGCATGCTGAGGCTTCTACGAGGAGCTGATCTCGAACGATCTGGTCCCCGACCCGGCGAGGCTCGCTGAAAGCGCCGCGCCCGCGATCGAAGAGGCCCCGACCATCAGCTTCGAGGAGTTCACTCCGTTGCCGCCGGCGGATAAGCGCGGGAGTGGCGACAGCACCAAATCGTCCAAGCCACGGCGCAGCCAGCAATCCAAGAAGGTAGGGGATGCTGGCGAGGCACACGTGCTCAGGTACGAGCGAGACCAGCTCGAACAAGCCGGTCGCCCCGATCTAGCGAAGCGAGTGCGGCGGCTAGAGGAGATCAACGAGTACCCCGGCTGGGACATCACTTCGTACTATCCCGACGGCCGCGAGAAGCTCATCGAGGTCAAGGCGACCTCGGGGAGTCTGGAGATCGGAGGCTGCATTCCGATGCCAGCATCGGGGACGATGGTGATCGTAGTTGTTGAGCCAGCGTTCCAGCGCGCGAGTTCGGCCGGCTGAGGTGCGGTAGCAAACACCTAGGCCAGTGGTCCTTGAGCGTTCTGAGGAACGGCTCCGGCTTGCCATTCGTTGGCGGCGTGTAAAGCCGGATGTACAGGTGTCGGATCTGGCGCCGCGCACGGAGCGGGTTGAAACGCTGACGTGCTCCGCAAGTTGAAACCACGCATAGTGAGAGATTGCTGAGACGTTGGCAAGAGTTTGCCTTTCGCCGAGCGGCGTGCAGAGGCAGTGGGGAGCCGACGGAGTCGGCCGTAGTGCTACGTCCGCCGCGAACACGCTCGGGGGAGCGGTTATAGCCACTCAAGCGGCAGGCGCTTGGTTCGCTGAGCCCGTGTCGATCCCGGAACAACTCGACCGCCGCGTGCCGGGCCACCATTTTCTTTGCAATGCTTCCCGTTTGAAGCCCGAACGTGGTCTCGATCCAACTCGCCAGTGGATGGGCTCGGAATAGCTCGTAGTCGCCGGGAAGCTGGGGCCGGCCTCCCTCAAGCGCCTCCCGGAGCTCGGCCTGGAACTGGGCGTCGGCTGGATCGCGGGCCGGCGTCGCTCGTCGCAGCGTCTCGCCGATCACCGCCTCTGGCTTTACCGTGACACCGAAGAGCCGCGTCGCAACGTTCGCCACCTCGGCTCGCTGCTGATCGAGGCTCCCTGGTCCAGCGAGCGTGGCCGACGTGCCTACTCGTCGAGTCCATCGAATGTTGGTTCGATCCGTGTCGCTTAGCAAATGTAAATGCGCCGGCGCGGTTCATACGCACCGCGGCCGCGGCTTCCTCCTATGCTCCGCCGTACGACACGTAGATCTTGCGAACGCCGTCAGGGACCGCGAATGTCCCCGTCCAACCCTTCGGCAGGACGACGCCGTCGCCCGGACCATGCGTGCTCACCTCGCCGTCGGCATCGGTGAGGACGATCTCACCTTCGAGCACGTACATTAGCTCGTCGACCTCGTAGGGTTCCGGTATGTTGAGCACGCCGGGGGTGGCCTCCCAAACGCCGATGGTGAGGTTGCCGTCGGCGCTTTGGTAGAAGGTGTGGCCGCGAGCGTCGAAGTCGCTGAGCTTCGAGTACGGACCGAATTCGCCCAGCCCTTCGCCCGCTAGCTTGCTGCTTTCCAACTCGACCACCGCCATCGCGCGTCCCGCCGCCTCGGCGTACGGGGCCACCGGGCCTACGTGGCCGACAATCGCGCCGACCGACAGCATCGCCACACTCCACGCCACCATGCCGAGCGCTCGAATCGAACTGCTCTTGCTGCCGCGCATCGCCTACCCTCCGCTTGTCGAGTGAAACTCATGCAACAGCATCGCGCGCCTGGTGCCGGTTGCGCAACCGGCGCCGTTAGCTCTCCACCACCGAGCCACCTCTCGTGCCGAGCCCCTAGCAGGCCGTGGTGAAAGTGTGGTGGGTCTGGCGACAGGGTTACGGCGATTTGGGGCCATCTGCAGCGTTGGCCTTCTTCGACGATGGCTAGGGCATCGCCTGTGTCAGGCCGCCTTGTATCCGGCCCCAACTCGCCGTAACCAGACCCACCACACTTTCACCACGGCCTGCTAGCGTCGGAACTCGAAATCCGCAACGAGTACGAGATGAGCCGACGCCACCAGCAAATCGCCCCCTTTCGGTATCGGCCTCTGCCCTATGGCCCGCAGAAGTATGCGTCCCATGTCAATTCCTCACAAGGGATCTCCCGCATGAGGTCTCTCGGCGCCGGGATACGCCTTCGGCAGTGCGCCGAAGACGCCTCTGAGGATCCAGACCGTACCGACGATGATCAGACTCAACATGATCCATCGGAGGAGGGTCGCGGCGAATCCGATATCCATCACCGGGACGCGGAAGTCGTACTGGATGAGCTCCGCCCCCCGCTCAGTCATCCAGTGCCAGCCCGTGTGTGCCAGGAAGGCCGACAGCACGATCGTGCCGAGCACCTCGGGAAGCCAACGTCGGAACAGGAAATCGAGCACCGGCACGGTCAGCGCGAGAACGACGAGCTGACCGAGCTCCACGCCGACGTTGAAGGACAGCAGGGACGTGATGAGGTGGGCGCCGGCGAACTGCAGGGACTCCGAGAGGGCGAACGAGAATCCGAAACCGTGGATGAGCCCGAACCCGAACGCGATCATCCATCTGCGCTGCAGCTTCGCCCCGATGATGTTCTCGAAGGCCATGAATACGATCGACAGCGCGATCAGCGTCTCGATGAGCGGGGGAAACCAGAGCGCGTTGGGAGCAAGACCGAGCGCCGACGCGATCAGCGTGATCGAGTGGGCGATCGTGAAGGAAGTCGCGATCGGAACGAGCGCCCAGAATCTCCGGAACGGCACGACCAAGCAGAACAGAAACAGCAGGTGATCGATGCCGTCGAGAATGTGCTCGAATCCCAGGACGATGAAGCGCCAGGCGGCCTGGTGCCACCGTGGGTCGAGCCTGAAGAGCCCCATGTTGCCGGTGTACTGGAAGGCGCGCTCTGGGCCACCGGCCGGCAGGAACCGAAGGACCGTCAGCGTGCTGAGCCCCAGGTGCGCCCAGCGGGCGTCGATGGTGAACTCGGAATCCTCCGAGGAGATGGGCCACTCCATGAGCACGTCGAGCATCGCCTGCTGCAACGGAAGATCCGTGCCGACCGGAAGAACGGGCGACTGTACATTGGCGAGGGCCGACTCGTAGCTCTGGAAGGCCCGATCCCCTGGAATGGCGATACGAACGTCGGTCACCTCCGGCAGACCCAGCGAGGTGCCCGCCTCGAACATCTCGACGTAGTTGCCGATCCACTGGACGGCGGCTTCACGGCTGAGCTCGGCCGCCTCGGGTAGCTCCAGGTATCCGGGATCCCGCACAGGAAAGTTGTAGTCCCTCATCGACAGTAGAGGCACTCGAACCAGGGCTCGGATCGTGCCCCCCTCGGGAGCAACGAAAGCCTGGACCGTCACGTCGGCGGGGATCTCGTGCGCCTCCCCCGACCAGGTCGGCAGAAGCAGAACTAGCGCGACGACGAGCACGGCCGAGCGGCGGAGGCGCGCTTGGTCGGACATGGCCGGAAAGCTACCGCAGCCCGGGTGGAGAGGGCTACCTCATCGGGTGACCGTTCGACGATTGTCGGATCGGCCCTCACAGTGTAGATTCCGGGCAAATTGAGCCTGCCCTTCTCTGCCAGGGAGATGGATTTCGATGCAGAAGCGCAACCTGACCTACGGTCTGGCTTTGATCGCACTGATCACGGCCGTCGCCTTCGCCGCGGACGCCATGGACAACGTGGCCGCGGCCCAAACCGACGAGGTGCCGCTGTTCCAGGTAGACCCCTTCTGGCCCAAGCCGTTGCCGCACCACTGGCTGATGGGTGCCACCATCGGTGTGGCCGTCGATGCCAACGACGGCATCTGGCTCGTGCATCGCAACACATCGGACCAGTTCGCCGCCAACACCGAAATCGGCATGGCGCAGTACCCGCCGGTCGCCTCGTGCTGTCGGCCCGCGCCCCCCGTTCTCCACTTCGACCAGGACGGCAACCTGCTCCACGCCTGGGGCGGACCGGGTACCGAGAGGGGTGACTACTCCTGGCCGGCGTCGAACCACGGAATCACCGTGGACGACCTCGGGAACGTCTGGATCGGCGGCAACGGCGGCGAGGACCGGCACATCATCAAGCTCACCACCGACGGACAGTTCCTGGCTCAGTTCGGCATGCCGGGCGTGCCGCTCGACAGCAACAGCGAAACCAACTTCGGACAGGTCGCGAAGGTCTCGTTCGACCGAGAGAACAACGAGATCTACGTGGCGGACGGCTACGGCAATCACCGCGTCGCGGTCCTGGACGCCACCAGCGGTGCCATGAAGCGCTACTGGGGTGCCTACGGAAACCGGCCGACCGACGAGGCGCCGCCGGCTTATCAGCCCGGCGAGACCCCGCCGCAGAACTTCCGCACCCCGGTGCACTGCGCCGACCGGGCCAACGACGGGATGGTCTACGTCTGCGATCGTCCGTCGAACCGGATCTCGGTCTTTACCAGCGGGGGCGAGTTCATAAAGGAGGCGATCATCGCGCCCGCTACGCGGTCGCAGGGCTCGACGTGGGACGTCGCCTTCTCTCCGGACCCCGAGCAGCAATTCATGTACCTGGCCGACGGCCAGAACATGAAGGTCTATGTCATGGATCGTGAGTCGCTCGAAGTTCTCTACAGCTTCGGCGACGGAGGCCGCCAGCCCGGCCTCTTCTTCGCGGTGCACTCGATCGCCACGGACTCGGCTGGCAACATCTACACGACTGAGACATACGAGGGCACGCGGATCCAGAAGTTCACATATATGGGCATGGGCCCGAATCCTGGCGGTGATACGGGCGCCGCGTGGCCGGCCGACAGGCGTCGCAGCGACTGATCGACCAGCCACAGCGGCTGTAGGGCTCGACGGCCTCACCTTTCGGGGTGGCTTCATAGGTCGGTGAATCGCGCCGGTCAGCCAGTCTGCATCGCCGTGTTGACGGATACAATCCACGGCTTGAACCGTCAGGAGCGCCATGGACCCCGGCACCAGACTCGGACCCCACGAGCTCCTCGCCCCGCTTGGCGCGCGCGGCATGGGCGAGGTATATCTGGCCGAGGACACTCGGCTGCGCCGCAAGGTGGCGCTGAAGCTGCTGCCGGTGGAATACGCGTCGGAAGATGGGAATCTCTGGCGTGTCGCGTACAGCGAAGACGCCGGCTTCGCCGCCCGCCCGAGCGCATTCTCGAACAGACTGTGCCGAAGCGTGGCGGCAGCAGTCCCTTTGACGTGGGGTCGAACGGCCGCGTGCTGTTGCCCGACATTCGGCTCGAGGCCGGCCGCCCGCGCAGGCTAATCCACGTGATACTCCACTGGGATCAGGAAGTGCTCAATCTCGGCTCTGCGAACCGCTCGGGCGGCTCGGGATCACGCCCCCGCCCGGCCGGTTCTGCGCCCCCCGGGGGATAGCAACGGAGGACGACCAGCATGAATCAACCGCCATTACCCGATCAGATCATGCAGGTCGGCCTCGGGTTCTGGGGCTCCAAGACGCTGCTCAGCGCAATCGAGATGGAGCTGTTCACCGAACTGGCTCGCCAGCCCGCTGATCTGGAGGGTATCGAAAGCAGTCTGGGGCTCCACCCGCGATCCTCGCGCGACTTCCTGGACGCGCTTGTGGCGCTGGGGTTCCTGCATCGCAGCGACGGCGGCTACCACAACACCCCAGAGACCGACTTGTTTCTCGACAAGGCCAAGCCCTCGTACATCGGCGGCATGCTCGAGATGGCGAACCAGCGTCTGTATCGGTTCTGGGGTGATCTCTCTGAAGCCTTGCGCACGGGAGAGCCACAGAACGAGGTGAAGCACGGCGGGAATCTGTTCGCGGAGCTCTACGCCGACCCCGCCGCTCTCGAGGGGTTCCTCGCCGCAATGACCGGCATCAGCCATGCGGCGAACCTGGCGATCGCTGAGAAGCTCGGCTGGGGCGACTATGCGACGTTCGCCGACGTGGGCACCGCACAGGGCGATCTTGCTGCCCAGGTCGCGTTGGCGCACCCGCACCTGTCCGGAATCGGATTCGACCTACCTGCCGTGGCCCCGGTGTTCGAGCGGTACGTCAGCGGCCTCGGCCTGTCCGAACGATTGAAGTTCACGTCGGGCGATTTCTTCGAGGACGATCTTCCCCGGGCCGACGTCATCCTGATGGGCCACATCCTCCACGACTGGGATCTGGAGCAGAAGAAGCTGCTGGTCTACAAGGCTTTCGAGGCGGTCCCCGATGGCGGCGCCCTGGTGGTCTATGAATCCATTATCGACGACGACCGGTCGCAGAATGCATTCGGGCTTCTCATGAGCCTGAACATGCTCATCGAGACCACCGGCGGCTTCGACTACACTGGCGCGGATTGCGCCCAGTGGATGACCGAAGCCGGCTTCCGCGAGATCCGAGTCGAGCATCTCGTCGGTCCGGATTCTATGGTGGTGGGCGTGAAGTAGGTCCGCTCGACGATTCGGAGCCGGCAACCCAGCCCCTCCGCCGCACACCCGGTGCGAAATGACCGTCACGGCCTCTCTCAACGTTCCCAACGGGATATCTGTCGCCCGGCTGTTGATCGCCCCGTTCCTGTGGGTCTCGGGGTTGCTGGCGCTACCGCCGCGCTGTTCGTCTTCATCGTTCATGCGCTGTTGGCCTCGCCGAGCCCGGGGTTACTGTGGCTTACCGCCGGGTTGCTCGTCCCGAGCTTCGCGGAGATCGTGCGCCTGGTGACGCCGGATCCGTCGTTCGACTCCGACCAGCCGACGATCTTGACGCGTCGGTCCTGAAGCTCCAGGCGCCTGGAGTAACGCTGCGAGACTAGCCAGAGTGCGGCAACGGCCTGCCGAACACAGTGAACTCGAGCACCCCAGGTCGAAGATCTGCTGGCCAGCCGGTGATCGTCAGCCTGACGTAGCGGCACTCCACCGGGGTGATCTCGTCGAACTCGACGGCGTTGTCGCGGTCGTTGACGGTCTTGTCGACAACGATGGTGTACGTGTCGCCGTCCAGCGACACCTCGATCTTGTAGTGGCGGATCCTGGAGCCGTCGCCGCGGTTGTTGGGGCTGGACTCATCCTCCACATCGCCTTCGGGGAGCGCGAACAGGATCCGCGCGGAGTCGACGACGTAGTCCTGTGACCAGCCTGCCGCGAGATCAAGCTCCATCCAGGGTTCGGTGTCGTCCTTGGCAGGCGCCCACCAGGTTCTGGCGTTGTTATCGAAAGCGTAGGGGGCGTTGCGGCCCGGGGCCTCGCTGCTGACCACGTAGTTCTTGTCCTGCGACAAGGGCAGCGAACCGCTGTCGTTGCCCTCCCAGGGCCTGTCCCTGACTCCCGGCGCCCACTGTGGAGTCTCGGATGGGCCGTTGATGAACATGTTGCCCTGCTCGTCGAAGCCGACGGGATCCATGCCGATACGGCGCTCGAACATACGGTTCCAGTTCCGATACAGCAGCGTGTAGATCGCCCACAGGCTCCCGTCGGGGCCCTCGACGACGCTGTGGTGACCGGAGCCGTTGATCAGCCCGCCGTGATGAACGAGGATCGGGCTGCCCTCGTAGTAGCTGTACGGACCGAGTGGCTTATCGCTCGTGTATACGCCCACGCCGTAGGTAATCCAGTCGGTTCCCGGGGCGGCGTACTGCAGGTAGTAGGTGCCGTTGTGCTTGGTCATCCACGGCCCTTCGATCCAGCTCTCGGCGCTCATCTCGTTGCGGCTACCGTAGCGCTCCCACACATGCGCGGGCTCGAAGCGGAAGAAGTGCTCGTAGGGGCCCGCGAACCTGCGCAGGTCGGTTCGATCGAGCTCGACGCCGTAAACGCCGTCGGTGCCACCGCCGGCGTAGTAGAGGTAGACGCGGTCGTCGTCGTCGACGAATACCGCTGGGTCGAATACGCCCCCGTCCTCGCAGCCGTTACAGAGGTCACGTTCTAGCCGGCGCCCGTCGTGGTCGACGAAGTCGCCGAAGAACTCGAAGGGGCCCAATGGGTCGCGGCTGCGAAACAGACCGGAGTCGTTTCCGGTCAGGTACACGTAGCCGTCATAGACAAAGGCGGTGGGCGCCGAGATACCGCGGCCTTCCGGGATGGATACGCGGCGGTGCTGCCAGCGCACCAGGTCGTCGGATGACCAGACGGCAGCCCCGGAGCGCCCACCGGGCGAGACCCCGCCGGTCAGGTACAGGTAGTACTTTCCGCCGAGCTCGATGACCGTCGGATCGGCCAGCCGCCCGGCATTCTCCATCACCAGCGGGTTGACGTAGCGCAGCCGCTGTTGCGACTGGGCTCTGACGCCACTGTCCGCGTCGCCCGCAATCACCCGGGCAGAAGTCGGTGCGACCGCCCAGAGCGCTGCCACGATAGCCAGCACTGCTGCTCGACGGTGCATGAGGCCTCTCCCGACTCCAGCGTGGCGAAGCCGTAAGCGCACCACATCCCAGGTCGGATGTGAGGATGGAAGCTCAGCCTAGCAGGCCGTGGTGCGGGCGTGGCGGGCTAGCGCTGCCGCCCGCGCGGCATGCGCTCGAGCATCGAATCGAGCTCCTCGGCATCGATGACACCGTCGCCGTTGGTGTCGGCGCGGTCGAAGAAGCGCTCGCGCATCGGCTCAGGCACCTCGTCGCGGACAATCAGGCCATCCGCGTTGGTATCCCAGCTCCGAATCCGCTCGCGCATCATGTTGCGGCCAGGTCTGCCCTGCCCGCCGCCTGGCATTCCACCAGGTCCACCCGGTATGCCGCGGCCCCCGCCGAACCGGCCTCCAGCGCCGCGGCCGAAGGCACGGCCGCCATCGGGATCTGCCACCAGCGAGATCTCGTAGCTTTGCGTCACCGGGATGCACCAGGTGTTGTCGTTGTCGCAAGCGTAGTAGGTAACGGTGAGCTCGAGAGGCTCTTCGCCCTCACTCGGTGGGTGATCGGCATTGATCTCGACGAGAAACTCGCGTGGGTCGGCGTCGGCCTCTTGCTCGACCTCGGGGAAGGTCGCCGTCGCTGGATTGAGCTCCACGCCCTCGGGCGACGCGATCGAGTACTCGGGCTGCGGCGCCAGGTTGTTCCAGTGCACCCGGTAGATCGGATCGAGAACAAAGCCGAGGTAGAGCTGTCCCTTGCCCTCCTCCAGAACGCCCGGGCCGGCCTCGACGCGGAGCTTGGCGTAGGCCGGAAGATCGTTGACCGAATCGGTCAACTCGATCTCCAGCGGCTGCATGCGCCCCGGGAGCTGGAGCCGCGGCACGACGCCGGTCGCCACCGTGGGCTCGTAGTAGTCGGGGGCGGGCATGTCGAGGTCGGCAACGGAGGTCGGATCGTCCACCGGTCCGACGAGTCTCTCCAGGTCAGCGCTCAGCGCCGAGGGATCGCTCCACGCCCGTCGCGCCACGACCTTGCCCTCAGGGTCGATCACCAACTCGGCGTTGGGCACGTCCCCCAGGGCTCGCTTGAGCTCGTTGTCCATGTTGTCGGCAATCCAGGTGACCTCGGTGCCGAGTGCTCGCTTGGCTTCGGCGATGTGCATCAGACGCTCCGCCAGCGTTAGCGGCTGCACGTAGCCGTTCAGCCCGGGGTGGGCGAGCGTTTTGTAGACGTAGAAGAACTCGACGCCTTCAGGACCGTAGTCCCGTAGTAGGGTCTCCACCCGGGAGACCTTGCTCAGGAAGGGCGGTCACGTGAGGCAGCCGAGGATCACCACCGAGTGGTGACCCTGCAGCAGCTTCTCCAAGGAGACCGGATTGCCGGCATCGTCGTAGACGGTGATGTCGGGCATCGACTCGCCGATGCCTGGCGCCACCGCGTCGAACTTCCGGTTCATCATGTCGCGGCCGGAAAAGCCCTGGCCACGGTCGATTCCCTGGAGCCGCTCGCGGACGCCGCCCTGTGCGATCGCCGGCGGGGCGATGCTCAGAACGATCACCGCAACGAGCAGGCTCGAGAGAGTTTGCCTTGCCAGTCGGATCTCCATGTCTCACTCATAACGCAATCGAGCCAACCAGGTATAGTCCAGGGCCGTAAAGTTTTGTAAACGTTCGCCCTGCCGAGGTGGAATTGAGCGCAACAGAACAGAGAAACACCCGCGTCGCGACATGGACCGACCTCGAGGACGGCAAGCCGGCGTACGCGCTGGTGGCGGGCGTCGATCTCGTCGTCTTGCGAGCCGGCACCGACGTATCGGTCTTCTACGGCCGCTGCCTGCATCGCGGCGTGCTGCTTGCCGATGGCCGTGTGGATGGCGATCGACTGGTGTGCGGCGTGCACGGCTGGAGCTACGATCTCCAGACCGGCGTGACACCACGCGGCAAGGTGCTGCCGCGTTTTGCGGCATGGCTCGACGAGGAAGCGGACGCGGTAATGGTCGACGCGGCCGAGGTCGAAGCGTGGCGTAGCGGGCACCCGCAACCGTACAAACGCGACGAGTACCTGGGCCTCTACGCCGATCCGACGGGCACTTCGCTCGAGCCCTACAACCGGCACATTCAGAACCTCGCCGAGCACGGTCTCGAGAAGGTCGGTCACCACGGTCCGGTCTCAGCGATGGGCGTGGCGCTCACCGAGCTGCCACGATGGGACGACCTGCAGATCGTCACCGCTCAGCTCGCCCGCAAGCCGCTGCTCGACGAAGCCGAGGTCGGCACCGAGCTGGTCGTCGGGCCGAACGCGGCCAAGCCCCTGCGACTCGAGATCCCGTTGTTCGTGAGCGACATGAGCTTCGGTGCCATCAGCGCCGAGGCCAAGGTTGCCCTGGCGACCGGTGCCGAGATGGCCGGCACCGGAATCTGCTCCGGTGAGGGCGGCATGTTGCCCGAGGAGCAGGAGGCCAACTCGCGCTACTTCTACGAGCTCGCCTCGGCCCGCTTCGGCTGGGATCTCGACAAGGCCGCACGGTGCCAGGCATTTCACTTCAAGGGCGGGCAAGGTGCCAAGACAGGAACCGGCGGCCATCTGCCCGGACACAAGGTATCGGAGCAGATCGCCGAGGTCCGCGGCCTCGAGCCGGGGCAGGCAGCCATCAGTCCGGCAACCTTCCCCGACCTGACCACCCCGGAGGATTTCCGCCAGGTGGCCGACGAGGTGCGCGAAGCGAGCGGCGGCATCCCCATCGGCTTCAAGATCTCGGCGCAGCATATCGAGGACGACATCGACTTCGCTCTCGAGGTCGGCACCGACTACATCATCCTCGACGGCCGCGGCGGCGGCACGGGCGCCGCTCCCGAGCTCTTCAAGAAGAACATCTCGGTGCCGACGATCCCGGCGCTGGCGCAGGCCCGCCAACACCTCGGGAAGTCGCGCGATGTGACGCTGATCATCACTGGGGGGCTCCGAACCGAGGCTGACTTCGTGAAGGCCCTCGCCCTCGGGGCCGACGGCGTCGCGCTCGCCAACTCGGCGATTCAAGCGATCGGCTGTCTCGGAATGCGCGCTTGCCACACCAACAACTGTCCGGTCGGGATCGCGACGCAGCAGGGACACCTGCGGGCCCGCCTGGTGATCGAGGAGTCGGCACGCCGGTTGAACACCTACCTCGCCGCGACGGTGGAGCTGATGCAGGTGATGGCCCGCGCCTGCGGGCACGCGCATCTGAACCAGCTCGATGCCGACGACCTCACGACGTGGAGCCGCGATATGGCGTCCCTCGCCGGAGTTCGCTACGCCGGAGTAGGCAACACGCGGTAATTCCATAGCAGGCCGTGGTGGAAGTGTGGCGGGCCTGGTTACGGCGAGTTGGGGCCAGATGCAAGGCAGCCTGACGCAGGCAATGCCCTAGCAGGCCGTGGCGAAAGTGTGGTGGGTCTGGTTACGGCGAGTTGGGGCCAGATGCAAGGCGGCCTGACACAGGCGATGCCCTAGCCATCGTCGAGGAAGGCCAACGCTTGCAGATGGCCCCAAATCGCCATAACCCTTCGGGCGACAGGGGGTTGCGCGCGCATGCTGCGTCGTTCCTCGTCAACGATGGGGCAACCATCGCCTCCTCCTTTCTCCTTGCCTCCACTTCGCAAGTCCCTGTCGCCAGACCCACCACACTTTCACCAGGGCCTGCTAACCATCGTCCAGGAGGGCCAACGCCGCAGATGGCCCCAAATCGTCGTAACCCTCCGGGCGATAGGGGGTTGCGCGTGTATGCTACGTCGTTCGTCGTCAACGATGGGGTAACCATCGCCTCCTCCTTTCTCCTTGCCTCCGCCTCGCAAGACCCTGTCGCCAGGCCCGCCACACTTCCACCACGGCCTGCTAGGCTTTCTGTTCGAAGCCGAGCTCCGGGTTGAGGCGTCCGCCGCCGCTCATCTCCTTGCCGTCGAGGTAGATGGTGGGCGTCGAGAGCATGATGTCCATGTGGAAGTCGCAAGGCCCGACGGTGCCGCCGAAGGTCGGGTTCTGATAGCCGAAACCGAAGTCGACGGCCGCCAGCTTGCGCTCGTCCTCGATCATGTGGCCGGAGATGCCGGCCTCGGGGTTGAGGCCGATGCTGAAGTGGCAGAGCTCGTAGATCGCCGGCTGGCCGCAGCTCTCCAACCATTGGCGCATCGTGTCGGCCTCTTTGCCACCGTCCACCGATGTCACGACACCGCTCTCGAGGGTGAAGCTGTACGGCTCGTCGACGATGCCCTGCACGCTGTCGCTGGCATCGATGACGACAGTGCCGTTGATCGTATCTTCGAGCGCCGCGATGCTGACCTGGGCACCGGGGAAGAAATCGATCTCGCCGTCTTCGGTCAGGGCGCCGTCGCCGACCTTGCATTTGCGATCGCCGAGGCGGAACTCCACGTCGGTTCCCTCGGGCGAGGTGACGTGGCAATGGTCGGCAACGTGCCAGAGATCGACGACACGATCGACGTTACGCAACATGGCGTCGACGTCGACGTTCAGGAGCCCGCGCATGACGTAGTCCTCGACGCCGGCGATGGCGCAGAACAGCGCCCGGGTACCGTTCGCCCGCGCTTCCAGCATCGGCTTGGAGGCGTCGATGCCATCGTCGCAGATCGACAGGATGAGCCGGCTGGCGCGAATCGCGTCAGCGAGGATCGGTCCCGGCTTGGTGGCAACGTCCTGGGTTGCCGACACCGGCTTGACGATGAGCTGAGCATCAGCGCCGGCGCGAATGCCGGCGTCGAGCAGCACTTTCGCCAGCACCTGATCGGCACTGGCGTCGGCTAGAACGAGCAGCGCGTCGCCGGGCTCCGGCCGGACGAGGCTCTTGATAACGATGTCGCCGAACTCTTCCGAATGCAGGGTGGGGGCCATCTCGCTCCCTCGTGTCGGTGGCAGGTGAAACAGGCGGATCGATCAGATTGGTTGGGCTTGCAAGATCTTGGGCTTGCTGAACGCACGCTTGCTCTGCGACAGGCGCAGGCGTGCGAGGCTTTCGGCCATCATGGCGGAAGCCTGGATCGGCTCGATTACCGGCACGTCGAGCCCTTCGCGCAGCCGCTCGATGACATCCAGCCCACCATAGCCGATTACCGAATCGGCGCCGTCTTCGGTCACCGCCAGACGGCCTTGCTCGAGCATCTCTGCCGGAAGGGCCGCCCCTCCGGCGGCGAAGTCCAATGATCCGGCGAGCACACTGCGGACCGACGCCAACTTGTCCTGCAGGCCATAGCGGGCGGCAACTTCCTCGTAGCGGCGCGCCCGACTGCCAGTCTGGCGG
This sequence comes from Acidobacteriota bacterium, assembly GCA_963666055.2. Taxonomy (GTDB): domain Bacteria; phylum Acidobacteriota; class UBA890; order UBA890; family WLXD01; genus DASCOT01. Next base: position 369,086 of record CAXWPH010000006.1, read on the forward strand.
CCGCTGCTCGATCCCGGCATCAGGAACGAGAATCTGCGCCCCACCATCGAAGCGTAATGCATCGCCGCCTGCGCCTCGCCAATTACCGGGATATCGAGCGCCTCCTTGGCGGCAACTACGCCGGGCTCCCCGAGGCAGCCCATTGCGACGGCGTCGTAGCCCGCCCGCTCGGCGTCGATCGCCGCTTGAACGTGCTGCAGAGCGACCAGCTCCGAGGTGTACGAGTCGCTGATCGCCTCGACCGGTGCCTCGGGCAGATCGGCCAGCGTGATCTCGACGTCGGGGCTGGCCAGCGGTGCCAGCAGCTCGCGATGGATGTCGCCCCACGATTGCAGCCCGTCGCGCACCGGAATGATGGCGTAAATGCGGATCCGGCTATTCATCAGCCTCCCTCCAGCCACATGGGATAGACGTTCTGCGTCAGCGGGTGTCCCTTCGTCGGGTTGTAGCCGCGCACGTAGTCGCGCTGAGCCGACAAGGCCACCATCGTCACCACCGGGGTGAACGGCATGTCGTCGCGTAGGATCTCCATCGCCTCCCGGTACATGTCGCACCGCAGCGCCGAGTCCATCTCGCTGACGGCGTCGTCGAGCAGCCGGTCTACCCGCGCGCTTGAGTAGAAGGCGAAGTTTCGACCGCCGTTACCGGCCTGGCTCGAGTGCGCCAACCGAAACAGGTACTGGTGTGGATCGGGCGAAGGTACGTAGATCCAAATCGTGCCCACATCGGTGGCGGTCTCGAGCGACGCGTAGTTGGCAACCTTGGCATCGAACTCGATGTCGAGCGCCTTCAGCGTAATGCCGAGATCGGCCGCGCCCGCCTGCAGCAGCAGGAAGAAGTCAGTCTCTCCGGTGGTACCTTCGAAAGCCATGCTGAGCTCGAAACCGCCATCGGGATAGCCGGCGGCACTCATCAACCGTCGCGCCTCGTCGAGGTCGGTTCGCTCCGGCGGCGTCGCGGGGTCGAAGCAACCGGCGCCATCGGGAAGCGGTCCCCGGGCGATCACCGCGTTGCCATGCCTGAGGTGCGCAACGTGGCCGCGGTAGTCGTAAACGAGCGCCAGCGCCCGGCGTACCCGCGGGTCGCGCAGCTCCTCGGTCTGCGTGTTGAAGGCGAAATAGAGCTGGTTGAGCGTCGGTTCCCGATTGAGCACGACGCCGTCGACGCCCCGCAGCGCCTCGAAGCTGTCAGCGCTCGAAAGGTAGATCCAATCGGCATCGCCGCTCTCGAGCGCCATGCGCCGTGTGCCCTCTGCCTGGATCATGCGGAAAACGGCGCTGTCGATGTGCTTGCCTGCCCATCCCTTGAAGTAGTCGGGAAAGCGCTCGATCGTGTAGCTCTGCTGAGCCTCGAACGACACCAATCGGTACGGTCCGCTGCCCGCCTCGTGGTCCTGAAGCCACCTCTGTCCCCAGTCGCCGTCCTGCTCATGAGCACGCACGAGATTCGCGTTGAGAATGTAGAGGTGGCTGAGCGCCGGCAGGAGCCCCGGGTACGGTGCCGACAGCAGGATCGCAACGGTGCGCTCGTCGATGATCTCCGCGCCAGCTATGAGCGACATGTAGGCGTACACACCGATCCCCAGCGCCACCATCCGCTCGATCGTGTAGGCAACGTCGGCGGCGCCGACCGTAGAACCGTCGTGGAAGCGCACCCCCTCGCGGAGACGGAACGTGTGCCGAAGCCCGTCCGGCGACAGCGTGGCGCTCTCGGCCAGCTCCATCTCCAGCTCCATGGTCCCCGGCCGGTACTGAATGAGCGAGTTATAGAGGTTGAGCGCCGGGTTGTTGATGCGGCTGTCCTCGGCCCCGATCGGATCGAGACCCGGCGGAGCCCCCTCGATCAGGGCCACGAAGCGGGAGCGGGATGGGGTCCGCTCGCCGACGCACGCCAACGATGCCGCGAGTAGTACGGTCGCCAGAACGAAACGGGAGTCGACTCGAGCGCGGCCGCGCATGATCGGCAAGGCCATCCTGCGCGACGAATGGCTATCGAGGCTCGGCGAAGCGGCAAATCCGTGTCCGGCGCCCAACATGCTCTCAGTGAATCAGCAGGATTCGTTCATTGGGGGGATAAAGATACTCGACCCCCCGGCTGGTCACGATGTGATTGCCCTCGATGTTGATCGACACGGGGTAGCCGGGACGTTCGGGAAGATTCGTGTGAACCATGTACTCGAAAGAGAACATATGGTTCTCCTGAATCACCAAGTGATCTCGGTCTGATCGGAATGGTGCCACCGAAGGCCCCACCGTCACCAGGCTGCCGCTGTTGTTGCCCTGACTGTGGAGGTCGATGGAAAACCCGGACCTGTCGGTGTCGATCAGTGCCTCCTGCACGAGCTTGTAGTCGTCTTCGCCGATGTCGATAAAGGGTGTGTAGATGTAGTCGGCGGCTTCCAGGGCCTCGACGATGGCGGCCAAGGTCTCACCCGCCGTTCTACCCACCCTGATCTGGCCGCGGATAATCTCGCGAGCCCCGACGGCTCGATCGAAAGCATGCTGAATGCTCGCCGGCGCGGCCGTCTCTCCTTCTCGAAGGACATAAGCGTTGCGCTTGTAGTCGGTGGAGAAGTAGTCGAGATACCTGACCCCGGTGTCGTAGCTCAGGAAATCACCGCGCTGGATGACGTAGTCGCGGCCACCGGATCGCCTAGGCGTCGATGCGGTCGCCGAATACAAAACGCCGGGCGAGCCCGCGCCCCCGTCGGGACCTCGCAACAGGCCCCGCTGGTGAAACTGCTCCCGCACCCACGCACCCACCTCTCCCAAGGTGGTCGTGCCCGGCGTTATGACCTCGTTGGACAGCGCCCGCTCGAGGATTTTCCGGTGTATCTCCAGCGCGTTGGCGTAGGCGACGATCTCGCGTTGGGTCCGGCGCACACGGAAGTCGGTGATCACGTTTTCCGCCGAGATGATTCTCGCCGAGTACTCGGGCCCTAGGATTCTCTCGAGCTTGACGTACTGCGAGTGAGATATGCCGTCGGCGATCGCCAGCCAATCGGATGTATTGACCGCGATCGTCTCCGGGTCCCTCTCGGCGACGAAATCGCGCAGCTCATCGTAGACCGAGAAGTCTTGATCACCGTAGTCATAGCCGGCGATCGCCATACGGATCTCCCGTGAGCCGAAGATGTCGAAGAAATCCCGATTCCCTCCGCCGCCGAACAGCGCTCGCTCGATCCGGTCGCCTCCGCGGTCGGTGAACACGAGGTAGCCCCACGCGTTGCCGAACTGCTGGACCATCGGATCGGGATCGCCCAGGCGGGTGACGTGAATCCACATGTCGACGTTGTTGTCACGCATCGCCCCGGGAAGGATCAGGTCGAGCTTCTCGGTCCGCATCAGATGGAGGATTTCCGCACTCGCTTTCGCCGTCATCACATCCGACTGCGCGTAGGCGAGCGTTACGGTGAACAACGCAGAAATCGAAAGCACGGCTGCCTGCACAGGCATTGTGAACGTCATGACGTTCTCCCTCGGCTATCTACGTGCACCCGCATGTGGGACTCAGCGTACCGGCGGCGGCTGTGAAACAAGCCACCGATACATGCCACGCACGTTCAATGGGAAGTACTCCTCGTAGCGACCCCAACTCTCGTATTGCGCTAGACGTACGGTCGCTGCAGCTTCGTCTTCCGATTTGCCGGCCGCGATCGCTTGTCGCACGACCTCCTGTAACGCGTCGTAGTAGACGATCTGGTCGTCGATCGACTGCCGATCTCCCGGCGGATCGTGTCCGAACAGCATCGTCTCGTAGCTCAGCTCCTGCACACGCCGCAGGGTATCGAAGAAGTCGGGAAACTCGTGCGCATACAGATCCCGATAGGGCGTCGTGCGGTTGGTTACGAAGTCGACGGCAAAGGCGATCTTGTCCTCCCTCAGGAGCGCCACGAGCATGTTGTCCGTGTGGCTCTTGCCCAAGTAGTAGAGGTCGAGAGTTCGCCCACCGTGGTGGAGCGTCATGCGATCGGTAAAGGTGATCGTCGGGAGCGGTAGAGCAGGGTCTGCCGCCACCCGGATCGGCTCGACGGCATTGGCGTGCGCGATGATCGGCACCTCTCCGAAAGCGGCTTGCAAGACCATCGCGCCGGTGGCGTGATCATCATGGCTGTGGCTGTAGATGATCGCCAGCAGCTTCGCTCCGGGCGCCACCCGCTGGATCTCCCGAGCGTAGACTCCGGCAGCCTCGACCGACAGCGGATCGAACGCGATCACACCATCTTGCGTGACGACGAAGAGATTGTAATGCCCTCCGTAGCGGAACTGATAAACACCATCGGCCACCTCAGTGGTCTCCCAATCACCCTGGGGCACCGGCAACCCCGAGGCCGTGGTGAGGAGCCCCGAGATCACGGCAAGGGCAAGGGCCAATGCTCCGATCCGGTACGTACATCGCATGCTCAACTCCTCGGTCACAGGCTGGAAGGTAATCGGCACGGATTCTAGATGATCTTTCGAACAATCTCCGGAACCCCCCGTTGTCACTCCCCCGGACCAGAGATAGATTCCAACCTCGCCGCGAAGTCGCGGTGCGAAGCTGACCGCCAAGGGAGGCACATCGTGCGTAGGACGTGCACTTTTCCCGTTCCTCATCGTTGCCGCCGAGTACGAAGCGCGGTCGCAAGAGTCGTCGGGACCCATCAGCAGGCCGGCGCCGCAAAACGAAGTGCGTTTGGAAAAAGCCCGCATGGTCCCAATGCGGGACGGGGTACGGCTCGCAACCGATCTGTATTTCCCGGAAGTTGCCGACGAGACACTGCCCGTCGTCCTCATCCGCACTCCCTACAACAAGAACGAGTTTCGCGACGACAAAGACAGCGACGCCTACATGTTCGCGTCACGAGGCTTCGTTGTGGCCGTGCAGGACAGCCGCGGGAAGTTCGAATCCGAGGGGATCTACTCGCCGCCGGCGGGCAGCGAGGCCGAGGACGGCTACGACGCCGTCGACTGGATTGCCAAACAACCTTGGTCCAATGGTAAGGTCGGGATGCACGGTTGCTCATATCCGGCCGAGGTGCAGGCCGCCACGGCGCCGCTGAAGCACCCGAACCTGACCACGATGATCCCCCGAAACGGGCCGTTCATCGGTGCCGCGAACGGCCGGTATCGGTACTGGTCGGGCTTCAAGGGCGGGGTTCTCGACTTCGCAGCCACCCTGCCGTGGTACTTCAGCAGCGGCAACAAGTATTCCTTCAAGCCACCTCCGGGGCTCTCAGACGAGGAGATCGCCAAGATCCGCGAGTTCTACCATCCGGAGGCAAGCGCGGCACCGGAGCCGGATTGGGAGGAGCTCGTCTGGACGTTGCCCCTCATCGACGTAATGAACAAGGCGGGGGCGCCGCCGAATGATTTCCTCGACCTGGTGACGCGGGATTTTGACGACCCGTGGTGGCACGACACGATGGGCTACTACGACGGCACCGAGACCATCGCCGTCCCGGCTCTACACGTGAGCTCCTGGTACGACATCAGCGTCGACGAGACGATCTACGAGTTCAACTACTTCCGCGAGCGAGCCGTTACGGAGATCGCCGCCGACAATCAGTTTCTGATCATTGCCCCAACGACCCATTGCAGCTATGACCGCGCCATAGAACACACCCTGGTCGGCGATCGGGATATCGGCGACGCGCGACTCGACTACTACTCGATCTATATCAAGTGGTTCGAGTACTGGCTCAAGGGAGAACAAACCGGCGTCACGGACATGCCGAAGGTCCAGTACTACACGATGGGCAGCAACGAGTGGCGCTCCGCCGACAGATGGCCGCTGAGCAAGACCGAATTCACCAAGTACTTCCTGCACAGCGGTGGCGATGCGAACAGTCGCTACGGCGAAGGGCAGCTTTCCACCATGGCTCCCGGCGACGAGCCCGCGGACATCTTCTTTTACGACCCCGCACATCCGGTGCCGTCCATGGGTGGTCCACGGGGTACCTCCTGGGGCACATCCTCCGGTGCGATTGATCAAGGTAGCATCGAGGTTCGCAACGACGTGCTGGTCTACACCACACCGCCGCTGGAAGAAGGCATCGAGCTGACCGGCCCGATCACCGCCGTGTTCTACGTGTCGTCTTCGGCGAAGGATACGGATTTCACCGCCAAGCTCGTGGACGTGTACCCCGATGGCACGGCCTACAACATTCAAGGTGGAATTCTGCGCGCCCGGTATCGCGAAGGATTCACCAAGAAAGTATGGATGGAAGAGGGCGGCGTGTACCGGATTCAGGTCGACCTGGATGCCACGAGCAACTACTTCGCACCGGGGCACAGGATTCGACTACAGGTGTCGAGCAGTGACTTCCCGGCCTACGAGCGCAATCTGAACACCGGCGGCAACAACTACGATGAGACGGAATGGATCATCGCCGAGAATACGATCCATCATTCCCAGCAATACCCCTCTCATCTGGTCCTCCCGGTGATTCCGAGTCGGGACGACTAGTGCCCTGTAGGCACCCGGCCTATTGGAACGTCTTGTCGTACCAGAAGTCCTGAAGGATGCGCGACGTCTGCGTGAGGACCGCTCCACCCGCCTGCAGCTGTACCCGGTATTGTCCGGGCTGAACGCGGTGTAGCACGTACTCTCTTCCCCGCATTCCCGGCCGCCCCTGCACTCTCGTCCTCAGCGAGAGTCCGGTTCGGCCGACCTCCTCGTCGGGGGCTCCGAAGAACTCGTTGGTGTCGTAATAGTCGTAGAAAGGCTCCGGCTCACCGGTTCTCATCTGCTCATCCCAGCGGGCTACCGCTTCCGGCGATTTCTTGGCGCCCCGCCGAGTCATTCCCCACATGACGCTGTTGAGTCCCGCGTTCCCCGGACCCTCGAGCTCATTGATCAGAATCACCCCGTCGTAGACCGACAGGGTCACGCCCTCCGGAATCCCGTTCTTGAGGTAGTAGTTGAGCATCACGCCGTGCGGCTCGTTCTCGCCTTCGAAGTTCTGATCGGCGACCGCAGTCTGCCGTGGCATGACCCACTGAACCTTCGTCTCGATCTGGAACAAATGGGCGTCGCTGTCGATGACCTCTTGGGTCAGCTCCTGAAGCGGCGAGATGTCGGCGATATAGAAGCCGCGCCCGAAGGTGCCAACCACGAGATCGTTCTCGCGCGGATGAATGACCAGATCGTGCACCGGAACGGTCGGAAGGTTGTTCTTCAGCTCACTCCAGTGGCGCCCGCCATCGAGCGTCACGTGTACGGTTCGGTCGGTTCCCACGAAGAGCAGATTCGGGTTCTTGTGATCTTCGCGGATCACGTTGATGCTCTCGTCGGGCAAGTTGCTGGCTATTGATGTCCAGGTGTCGCCGTAATCGGTCGTCTTGTAGACGAACGGTGCGGAGTCGACCATGTGGCGGCCCGTGAACGTCACGTAGGCGGTGCCCGCAGCGTGGTGCGACGCGATGATTCTCGACACCCAGTATTCGGGGTTGTCGGGAATATTGTCGTTGAGGAGCGTCCAGCTCTCGCCGCTGTCACGGCTCACCTGCACGTTGCCGTCATCGGATCCGGCCCACAGCACACCCTGTTCGACCGGTGATTCGTCGATGGTTGTCAACGTGCCGTATTGACTGACCTCACGGCCGCCGAACTTCGACTCGTCGTGCTTGGTGAGGTCGGGGCTGACTTCCTCCCAGCGCTCGCCGCGGAACGGAGACTTCAGAAGAATGTTGGCCCCGTGGTAGATCACGTCCGGGTTGTGCGGTGAGATCAGCAGCGGGGCATTCCAGTTGAAGCGGAGGTCGCGGTTACCGCGGTAACGGATCCTACGTCGCACGCCAGTCTTCTGGTCGTTGCGCGAGAGGCCACCGAACTGTGATTCCGAATAGAGCCAACGGCCGTTCGTCGGGTCGACCAAGTTGTAGAAACCATCGCCGCCCTGCACGTGTTCCCAATCCTCGAAGCGGATGGGGAACCTGCCCTTCTTGGCGCTCGGGCCCTTCCAGGAGCCGAAATCCTGCAGGCCGGCATAGACGTTGTAGGGATACTCCATGTCCACGCCGATGGCGTAGATCTGCGCCATCGATACGTTATCGATATGGAGCCAGTTCGCCCCCGAGTCGAAGCTCATCGCGAAGCCGTAGTCGTATCCCAACAACATATGCTCGCTGTTTTCCGCATCGATCCAGAGAACGTGATTGTCGCCGCCGTACTCGAAGGCACGCGACCAGCTTCGACCGCCGTCGGTCGATCTGTGGACCATCGACGCCATCACGTAGACGGTGTTCTCGTCGATGGGGTCGACGACAATCTGGCCGTAGTAGTTGTTGCGCTCACCGACGGCGGCTTCGGTGGTCTGGCGCCACGAATCCCCGCCGTCGTCGGTTCGGTAGACGACGTTCCCCACCGGTTCAACAGACGCCGGCTGGCCAGCCTGGACCTCACGCCAACGATCTTCGTAGGAGACTTCGGCGGAATTGTCGTTCTCGATGACCGCGTAGAGAATCTCCGGATTCCGCCGGTACATCGTCAGACCGATCTTGCCGAGCAATCCGCCGGGAAGACCATTCGATAGCTTCGTCCATGTGGAACCGCCATCAGTTGTCTTGTGAATGCCGCTGCCGGGGCCGGAGCCCGAAAACCCCCAGGGCCTGCGAATCCGCTGGTAGGTCGCCGCATAGAGAACGTCGGGGTTGCGCGGGTCCATGACGACGTCGGTAGCGCCGATCGCAATACCGTCGACGACGACTCCAAGAGACTGGGCCCATTTCTGGCCGCCGTTCGTGCTCTTGTACACGCCGCGCTGTGGACTATCCGCGTAGTACTGGCCCTGCGCCGCGACATAGACAACGTCGGGATTGGTGGGATGAACGACCAGTCTTCCGATCTGTCCCGACTCCTGCAGGCCGACGTTCAGCCATGTCGTACCACCGTCGCCCGAACGATAGACGCCGTCGCCGTAGTAGGTGCTGTTTCTGAGGTTCCCCTCCCCGGTACCGACGTAGACGATGTTGTCGTCGGACGGGGCAACGACAACGTCGCCGATCGACGATGTTTGCTCATCGTCGAATATCGAATCGAACGTGGTCCCGTTGTTGACCGTCTTCCACAATCCTCCAGGGCCGGCGCCAACGTAGAACACGTACGGATTCTGCTGCGATACAGCGAATGCAACCACTCTGCCACCCGGACGCGTCGGGCCGATTTCTCGGTAGTGCACCCAGTCGAGAACATTGCCTGAGCCTGACTGCCCCCGAGCGCCTGAAGCGACCATGGTGGCCAGCAGCACAAAACTCAGAGCGATCCGCTTGGACGACTTCATCACTGCCTCTCCTGAAACCCCGGCGCCCAACGAGCCCGAACACACTTCTCAGCATTTTCTGTATGGCTCGGCGAAGAGGAAATCAGCTGTTTGATCGGCTCGCTGTTTGTCGGCGCAGTCTGCCAGCCGGCGCTTCGGGTTGCCAATCCGGTCCACGTCCTTGAGGAGCGCCTTCACCGCCTGCCCACTGCCTGCGAGTCGATCGCCGGCAGCCGCGCACCTCGAAGATGGCCTCCAGCTCAACCGGCATGTTCGCCGGCAACGACGCCATGCCGACGGCGCTACGCCCGCCCTTTCCTCTCTCCTCGCCGAACACTTCGACGAGCAGCTCGCTGAAGCCGTTGATTACCTGCGGCTGCTGACCGAAGTCAGGCGTGCAATTCACCATGCCGAGCACTTTCACCAGCCTCACTACCTCATCGAGGCTGCCCAAGGTGTCGCGCACGGTGCTCAGCAGGTTGAGCCCGGCGACTCGCGCCGCCGCATATCCCTGTTCCACCGTCATGTCGGCGCCGATCTTTCCCGGCATAGGCGATCCATCGGGATAGCGTGGCGTATGACCTGCGGTGAACAAGATGTTGCCGGTGCGCACCGCCGGCACGTAGACCGCGACCGGACGTGGCGGCGGTGGCAACTCGATGCCGAGCTCCCGCAATCTCTGCTCGGGGGTCACACCCTGCGACAACCCGACCGCAGACGCCTCCGATGCCTCGGCGACGGCAGCCTCGCCCGATGTCAGCGCAAGAAGCGCGCCGCCAGCGGTGGCCAGACACTGGCTGCGCAGGAACCTTCGACGAGTTTCTCGTATCGACATACGTAAGTGCCTCCCTCTTGGCCCCGCTTGGGGGCAGTGATGTCGTCCGTTTTGCCCGGGTGGGCTGAGCCGGCCGCGTGATTGTGCCCAAATCCGCGCCTGCGCGGAACTGGGCACGGCGATTCCTGCTCACGCACGGACCCCCCCCCCCCCCCCCCCCGGACGGCGCCACAGCGGTTTCCCAGCAATCATCGCGCTTGCACCACAGTCTGGTAGCGGCAGCCCGGGTGCATCGGCTACGGTCGATCGGCGCTGCCAGCGCAGCGGCACCTACCAGATCTGGAGGCTCAAGATGAAAGTTGCTCGACTCCTGGCGATCGCTTGCTCGCTGCCATTGCTCGGCGCCGCCCTCCTGACCCCGCAGGAACCGGTCCGCTGGGACGTCGGCGGCGAAATACTCGACGAGGCGTTCAACAATTCCCAGGTCATGGAGAACGCTGGCTGGCTGACCGATGTGTTCGGGCCGCGCAACTCCAAGTCGAGCGGCTACCGGGCGGCGGCCGAGTGGTCACGGCAACGGCTCGAGGACTACGGGCTCTCCAACGCCCGGCTGGAGCCGTTCGAGTTCGGCCGTGGCTGGGAAAACAAGTACTCCTCGTTCCACATGGTCGAGCCGCAGTACATGCCGATCATCGGCTATCCGGCAGCCTGGTCGGCGGGCACCAACGGCAAGGTCCGACTGCAAGCCATCCACGTGAACCTCGACGAGATCGAGTCGGCGGCCGACCTGGAGCCGTACCGACAAGAGATCGCGGGGAAGGTAGTTCTGATTGAGCCCTTGCGCGACCTCAGCGACCAGTATGGGCCGTCGATCACTCCCTACAGCGAAGCAGAGCTCGACGACATGGCCAGGATCCCGATCGGTCCGGCCGAATCGCGCCAACGTCGTCGACGCGGCGACGGGCTATCGCTGGAGCAACGTATCGACCTGGTCTTCGAGGCGGGCGCTACGGCAGTGGCGCGCACCGACGGAAGCCACGCCTACGGCACGGTCGACGGCGCGGTGAATGGCTACGCAATGGTGCGGCGCATGTGGGAGATGACTACGACAAGCTGTCGGCATACTTCAACGTCGACAACGGCGCTGCCCGAATCAAGGGCGTCTCAGTGCTGGGAAGCGAGGCTATCCGGGGGATCTTCACCGAGTGGATCAAGCCGCTGCACAACCTCGGGATGAGACATCTGTTCCCCACCGGAATGGCACACGAGGCGTATCAAGAAGTCGGACTGCCGGGCTTCTATTTCCGCCAGGATCGCCGCGACGACCGCCGCTACCACTCCAACATGGACGTCTACGATCGCCTCATCCCCGAAGACCTCATGGCCAATTCGGTGATCCTGGCAACGTTCGTGTATCACGCCGCCATGCGCGACGAGATGCTGCCGCGGGTCGCTCCGAGACCCTGGTAGAGCTGCGCGCGCGGCCATCCAGATGCCCGAGCGACTTGCGTGCCCGCGACGAAATGTCTACATTGCATATAAGTCTGCAAACTAGATATTTCGTTCCGGACGCAGGGGCAACACATGGGTAGGTCAGGTTTCGCCGGCGAGTTCGAACAGATGGTCCTGCTGGCGATTCTCCAGGCCGGGGACGAGGCACATGCCCCGGCGATCGCGGCGGAGCTGGAGGGCAAGGCCGGGCGCCGGGTCTCGCGCGGCGCGCTCTACGCCACCCTCGAGCGGCTCGAGGCCAAGGGTTGGATCCGCTGGCAGATCGGCGCACCAGGGGAAGATCGCGGCGGCTACCGTAAGCGGGTGTTCGATCTCACCGACGAGGGGATCGCGACGCTACGCGTGGCGCGACGCGCCATGCAGGCGATGGCCCGCGGTCTCGAGGACGTCCTGACCGAGTCCACCTCATGAGCGGTGCTTTCAAGCCGCCGTTGGTGGCACGCTGCCTGTTGCGCCTACGGGTGGGCAACGAGCTGACCGGCGAAGCGATCCGCGGCGATCTGTGGCAGGAGTATGCGGAGCGCCGCCGTCGCGAGGGCGCCCTCGCTGCCGCTGCCTGGTACTGGCGCGAGGTCGCCAGCATCGCCAGCCAGCGTCGCGGCGCCGGGGGTCGGTTGCGCGCCTGGGCGGCCGGGTGGCACGCCGATGCGCGCTACGCGTTCCGCAACCTGCGCCGAGCGCCAGGATTCACCCTGCTGGCGATCGGCCTTCTCGCCCTCGGGCTCGGTGCCACGACAAGCATCTTCACGGCCGTCAACGCCATGTTCCTGCGGCCACCGCCGCTCGTCGAAGACCCCGGACGGCTGCTCAACGTCTACACCTCCGATCACCGTGGGCGTACCTACGGTGTGTCCTCCTACCCGGACTACCTCGCCATTCGGGACGGCGTCGACGACTTTGCCGGGGCCACTGCGTTCATGCTCGGCTTGGAGACGAAGATCGGAACCGCCGGGTGGACCCGCGCGGTGTTCAGCAGCGCCACCTCGGCCGACTATCTGGAGCTGCTCGGAGCCACGACCAAACAGGGCCGCTGGTTCGCCCCGGACGAGGTCGGGCCCGATGCGCCAGGCGACGTGATCGTGCTCGGCTTCAACACCTGGCAGCAAGAGTTCGGCGGCGACGAAGGGATCGTGGGGAGCGAGGTCCGGGTGGATGGGCGGCCGGCTACCATCATCGGCATCGCGCCCGCTGGGCTGCTGGCGCCGGGGTTCCCGGTGTCCCCGGGTGCCTATGTGCCGCTCGCTGGCCCCGATATGGGACACCGCGGCAGCCGCTCTCTCCTGGTCCTCGGAAGACTGACCGACGGTGCGACGCTCGCCAGCGCCCAAGCGCAGCTCGACGCCCTGGCGCTCGAAGTTCATGAGCTCGATCCCGGCTATTCCTCCGACCGCAACGGTGATCCGCGTAGGTTCAGCGCCCTTTCGGAGTTCGACGCAAGGCTCGACCCCGAGTCACGGACGGGCGCGGCGAGCTTCATGGGCCTCTTGCTGATCGTCGCCGGGCTCGTGCTAGCCATCGCTTGCTCCAACCTGGCGAACCTGCAGCTGGTTCGTGCCAGTGTCCGCGGCGGCGAGATCGCCGTCCGTCGGGCGCTTGGCGCCGGCCGGCGGCGTTTGCTGCAAATGCTGCTCGCCGAGAGCTTGCTGTTGGCCCTGGGCGGCGGCCTGGTCGGGCTTCTTCTCACCGTTGCCACGGCCAGGATCGTGCCGAGCCTGGGGATCATCCCGGGAGGGGTGGTCATCGACCTGGCGGTCGACCTCAGAGTATTGGCCTTCGCGCTGGCCGCAAGCCTGGTTACGGGCCTGTTGTTCGGCCTGCTTCCGGCGCTACGCGCCGCCCGGCCCGACCTCACGACCGGGTTGCGCGGCGCGGCCGGTCAGATTGCCTCGGGGCGCAACCGGCTGCGCTCCGGGCTGGTGCTCGTGCAGGTTACCGGCTCGGTCATTCTCCTGGCCATGGCAGGGCTGTTCCTGCGCAGTCTCGAGAGCGCCGTAGGTATCGATCCGGGCTTCGACCCCCGGGATGTAGCGCTGCTGCGGCTCGACGCGTCCGAGCTCGACATGAGCCGCGAGGAGGGACTCGCGCTGTTCGATCGGGTAGCCGACCGGCTACGCTCAGCAAGCGCCGTTGAGGACGTCGTCTATGCGTCGCGTGTGCCGCTCAGTGGTAGTTGGGAGCGCCGATCGATCGAGATCGACGGATACCAGTCGCCGGACGGGGACAACCCCGCAGTCGCTGTCCACGCGGTGACGCCCGGCTACTTCCGCCTGATGCGCCTGCAGCTGATGCGTGGCCGCGGGCTCCGCCACGAGGATGTCGACGGGGCTCCTGACGTGGCCGTCGTCAATCAGGCGTTCGCCGACCGCTACTGGCCGGGACGCGAGGCGCTCGGCGGGCGCCTGAGCATCGAAGATCGGCAGATCGAGGTAGTAGGGCTCGCCGCCACGACGCTGGCGCGCCAGGTGGTCGAGGACCCGACACCACAGGTCTGGGTAACGCTAGCCCAGATCTACCGCCCCGCCATGATCTTGCACGCCCGGGCCCGCACGCCCGCCGATGCGACGGTACTGGCGCTGGTCCGATCCGCCGTTCAAGAGGTGCGGCCGGACCTTCCGATTCTCGAACCGATCTGGATGACCGACCTGACGCGCAACGTCACGCTGCCGCAGCGGGTCGCGTCCACCGTCCTGGCCATCGCCGGAGCCATGGCCCTGCTGCTGGCTACCGTCGGCCTCTATGGCGTCATCGCCTTCACGGTCCGCCGGCGCACTCGCGAGCTCGGCATCCGCATGGCGCTCGGCGCCGGGCGGGCCACGCTGGTGCGCACCGTGCTGGCTGACACCGCAGCCATGACCGGCCTCGGCTTGACCATTGGCCTGGCCATCGTCGTTGCGCTCGGCCAGGTCATGGGCTCCTTCTTGCTCAACACTGACCCGCTCGACCCTCTGGCGCTGGGCGGCGCCGCCGTCGGGCTGGGGCTAGCAGCCATGCTGGCCGTGATCGGGCCCGTCCGGCGTGCCACTCGAATCGACCCGGTACGCGCGCTTCGCGCCGAGTGAGCTGCGCGCACCAGAGCAGCCGGCCGGTGCCGACGCGATCGGTGCCGTCGGCTGGGACGTCTGGCGTCACTTACAGACCCAGGAAAGCGTCTCGCTGTTGCTCGATCGCCTCAGATCGGGCACACCAACTCGCCGAGCTTCTCGGTGAGCTTCATGTTCTCCGAATAGTCGACCGGGCAATCGACGACCACCACGGTCTCGTCGGCGAGTGCCTGTCTGAGAACAGGAACGAGCTCGTCCGCGGCCTCCACCCGGTAGCCCTTGGCACCGAAGCTCTCGGCGTACTTGACCAGGTCCGGGTTGTTGAATCCAATGTGGCTCGGGCGGCCAAAGTGGCGTAGCTGGTGCCAATGAATGAGTCCGTACTCGCTGTCGTTCCAGACCAGCACTACGATCGGGGTACCGATGCGCATCGCGGTCTCGAGCTCCTGCGAGTTCATCAGGAACCCGGCGTCACCCGTGACGGTAACCGCATGCCGATCGGGGTAGGTGTATCGGGCCGCAATGGCTCCCGGCAAGCCGATTCCCATCGAGGCGAAGCCATTGGAGATGATGCAGGTATTGGGTAGCTCGGTCTGATACATCCGCGCCACCCACATCTTGTGAGCACCCACGTCGCTCACCACGATATCTTGTGGATCGAGGACTTCTCGCAGGTCCCACAGGATCTTCTGCGGTTTGATCGGGAAGGCGGTGCTCTCGGCATGCTCGGCGAGCTCGTCGACGATCGTTTGGCGCAGCGCGGCGGCCGGACTACCAGCCTGTGCCGGTGCCTCGGCGGCGATGGCGTCGAGCGCTGCGCCGATGTCCCCAACCACCCCGGCGGCAAGGATGTAGTGCTCATCAACCTCGGCCGGCGAAGCATCGATGTGGACGATCTGCCGGTCCTTGCTGGCGTGCCACAGGTAGGGGTGATACTCGACCATGTCGTAACCGATACAGAGGATGACGTCGGCGCGGTCGAAACCGCAGGCCACGTAGTCGTGTGCCTGCAGGCCTACCGCACCAAGCGAGAGCGGGTGCGAGCTAGGAATCGCACCCTTGGCCATGAAGGTCGTGGCCACCGGGAGGTTGAGCTCCTCGGCAAACCTCACCAGGTTGGCGGAAGCTCCGGCCCGGAGCACGCCGTTACCGGCCATGATCAGCGGGTATCGCGCCTCCCTCAAAATCTCCGCCGTCTGCCGTATCTTCTCCTCCGGTGGCACGGGCGGGGTGGCTCGCTGCACCTTCAACGGAGCTTTGTCTTCGACATCGGCCTGGGCGATATTCTCGGGAAAATCGATGAAGCTCACTCCGGGCTTCTCCGCTTCCGCTTGCTTGAACGCCTTGCGGACTACCTCGGGAATGATCTCCGGGGCACGGAGCTGGGTGCTGTACTTGGAGATCGGGTCGAACATCGCCACCAGATCCAGATACTGGTGACTTTCCTTGTGCATGCGCGTCGTCGCCGCCTGTCCGGCGATGGCGACGAGCGGAGCTCGATCCATGTTGGCGTCGGCAACTCCGGTGACCAGGTTGGTGGCGCCGGGTCCGAGGGTGGCCAGGCATACTCCGGGCTTGCCGGTGAGGCGCCCGCACACGTCGGCCATGAAAGCCGCGCCCTGCTCATGGCGCGTGGTGACGAAACGGATCGAGCTGTCGAGGAGCGCGTCCATGACGTCGATGTTCTCCTCGCCGGGGATCCCGAAGATGGTCTCGACCCCTTCGTTCTCGAGACACCGGACGAAGAGCTCCGCGGCCTTCATTTCGGCAGATTCATCGGCCGATAGTAGGGCCTGTCCCCGAGCTGCTCGAACTTCGCCACCCAGTTGCTTCCGGCCTGCTCCGGCGCGAACGACCAATCCTGCCGATGGTAGTTCCAGCTATCGGGGTTGAGCTCCTGCGCGGTCTCCCAGTACTGGTTCGCCAGATCCTCTTCACCCGCCAGGTGCAGGTGCGCTGCGAGGCGGAAGTTGGCATCGGAAAGAGCCTGGGCGGAGGTTCGGGGCGTGAAACCGGCAGCGACCTCTCCGGTGCCCAACGCGTAGATGCTGTCGCTACCGTTCTCCACCCAATCCCGCACCGCGGGAAGGTAGTCGTCGGTGCCGAAAGACAGGTCGCCAAACTCGTACAAGCGTGTGTATGCACCCTCATCCTGCCGAACGATGACCCCATGCTCGTTGATCAGTACCGCCGTCGGAACGTTCAGCATGTCGTAGAGGGCGCTGACCGCGTGGCGTGAGTCGATCAGGGTCGTGAAGGTCGCGTTCGCGGCGTCATAGAAAGAGCCGGCGGCGGCCTCGCCACCGGTGTCCTGGGCCACGGCGACGATCTCGAAATTGTTGCCTCCAAGCTCCTCGTATACCTCCTGCCAACCTGGCAGGTCGCGGGAGCAACCTCACCACGAGGCCCAGGTGAGCAACAGCACCTTCTTGCCGCGGAAGTCGGAAAGGCGCACGAGGGTGCCCTGGCGGTCCGGAAGCTCGAAGTCCGGCGCCACAGCGTTGTCGATCAAGCCGCTGCGCAGAATCGGCGGCTCGCTGAAGCTCCACGTGCGATGCGTGCGATCGACGACGTAGGCCTGATCGAGCTTGCGCGCGAAGGCGGTGAGACTGAACCACCGCTGGGCATCGCGATTGACCACGATGTCGCTGTCGTCGTCCTGATTGACTGGAATACACAGGGAGTCCAGGCACGCGCCTTCCGGTTTGAGCTCGAAACCGTTGATCCGGGTCAGATCCTCCGGCGTAACCCAGAGATCGGATGGGTCCGCAAGGGTGCTCTCGACGGTTACAACGCGGTCGATGTACAGAACGGTGATCGGTTCCGGCTCGATCCTGGCGCACGCCGGAGTGGTTGCCAACGCCGCCGTGAGAAACGCGGCTGCGGTCCGATGTCGTCGGTTCATGGTGTCCTCTCCAGCGTTGACGTCTCCTCGGTATTCGCTTGTATATCACGCCCCGAGCAACCCGCCGGGACTCGGACGGAAGCGCGAGGTCATCGCGAGCCAGCCGCGTTGATCGTACCGCCGGCAGACCCTAGCAGGCCGTGGTGAAAGTGTGGTGGGTCTGGCGACAGGGTCTTGCGAAGTGGAGGCAAGGAGAGAGGAGGAGGCGATGGGTACCCCATCGTTGACGAGCAACGACGCAGCTTACGCGCGCAACCCCCTGTCGCCCGAAGGGTTACGGCGATTTGGGGCCATTTGCGGCGTTGGCCTTCCTGGACGATGGCTAGGGCATCACCTGTGTCAGGCCGCCTTGCATCTGGCCCCAACTCGCCGTAACCAGACCCACCACACTTTCACCACGGCCTGCTAGCATCTGACCTTATGGCAACACCGGTACGGATCGCCCTGCTCGGCAACTCGCATGCGGAAGGCGTGCAGCTGCCCGCACTCAAGCATATCGGCGGCAACGAGGTGGTCGGGATCGCCGGCCGCGATGCCGAAAAGGCCGCGGCGAGTGCACGGCGCTGGGGGATCGGTCGCTCGACTTCCGACTGGCGTGAGCTGCTAGAGCTCGATCCCGATCTCGTGATCATCGCCACGCCGGTGCATCTGCACGCCGAGATGGTGCGCGAGGCACTGAGCACCGGTGCCGCGTTGCTGTGTGAGAAGCCCTTCACGCTCGATGTACGAGACGCGGAAGAGCTCGCTGCGCTCGCCGAGGGCCGCCTGGCCCTGATCAACTATCAGCTCCGCTGGAACCCCAACCGCCGCAAGATGCGGTCGCTGTGCCAGGACGGGTTTGTGGGCGAGGTGCTGCACGTACGCGCGGACCTGCTGCTGAACACCCCCGGATTTCAGCACCGACCGTACACTTGGTGGTCGCAGACGTCGTGTGGCGGTGGCGTGCTAGGCGCTACGGGAACGCACCTGATCGACAATGTGCAGTGGATGCTCGGTCCGATCGAGGCCGTGAGCGCGCGTCTGGAGACGTTCGTCAAGCAACGCGAGGATGCCGAGGGGGTCACGCAGCCGGTGACCTCCGATGATTTCGCCGAGCTTTGGCTGCGACTGGGGAGTGGCGCACAGGTGAGCCTGACAGCCAGCCTGGCGTTGCCCGGCGTGGCGCGCTGGTTGTTGGAGATCGCCGGCAGCGAGCGAACACTCTGCCTGGAGCGCGAACAGCACTTGACCGGCGGCCCTCACGGAGACGATTTGGCGCCAATCGTCACAGACGTCCCCTGGCGCCCGCCGGAACACTACGGGATTCAAGGGCGCGGGCCATTCGCCGCCCTCGAGGCGCCTTTCCTCGAGGCCGTCGTCAACGCGGTGGCGAACGGAAGGACCGAGCTGGAGGAGGCAGCGACGTTTGCCGACGGCTTGAGCAACGTACGCATCCTCGCGGCGGCGCGGCAATCTGCGCGCACTGGCGGAGGCTGGATCGACTGTCGCTAGGAGACGGACGCGACCTGCGATCTGGTCGGTGCCGCGCTAGCCTACGAGGTGGCTACCGGCTCCTGACTCACCGCTTCCGCACTCGGTCGAGTCGCGGCACTGTCGCGTACGATCTGCAACACGCGCTCACGCTCCTCGCCAATCAGCGGCAGGCGCGGCGCGCGAACCGTCTCCGTGCCATAGCCCATCTCGGCGCAGGTGAGCTTGATGTACTGCACCAGCTTCGGATGGCTGTCGAAGTGCAACATCGGCATGTACCACCGGTAGATTTCCAGCCCTCGCTCCCAATCCCCGGCCATCGCCGCGTCCCACATCAGGCGATTCTCGCGCGGAAACGCGTCCACCAAGCCGGAGATCCACCCGGTACAACCGAGCATGATGCTCTCCAGCGCGACATCATCGAGGCCCGAGAAGATCGGGTAGCGGTCGCCGAGCGTGTTGAACAGGTCGGTGATTCTCCGCACGTCGCCGGAGGCTTCCTTGATGCAGACGATATTGTCGACGTCGGCGAGCTCCTGGAACATCTCCGGCGTGATGTCGACGCGATACACGGGCGGATTATTGTAGCACATGATCGGCAAGCTCATCGAGGCTGCCACGGTGCGGTAATGGTTCACCGTTTCGCGCGGGTCGGAGTTGTAGACCATGGCGGGCATGAGCATCAGCCCATCCATGCCAGCCGCCTGGGCCGCCTGGGCGGTGGTGCAGGCCCCCTGAGTGGTGTATTCGGCAACGCCGTTGAGGATCGGGACGCGATCGCCGGCGACTTCCTTGGTCGCCTTCAACACTTCGACCTTCTCGTCGAGCGACAGCGAACAGTTCTCGCCAATCGTGCCCAGCATGATGAGGCCGTGGATGCCGTCGTCGAGCAAGGCCTCCACGTGTTCTTGGGTGGCCGGGAGATTGAGCGAGAAATCGTCGTGGAACTGCGTGGGAACGGCGGGGAATACCCCTTCCCAATCAACCTTGAGTGTCATGGCGTGCTCTCTTCTCGGGCGTAGCTGAAGCTCATACGCGTAGCGTAGTCGAAGCGCTATTGATCGGTTTCCGGCGGAACCTCGATGCCCAGCCTCAGCAACGGGTGAGTTTCCGGCGCGGTGATCGCGTTCAAGACCTCGAACTGCAGGTCGAAGCTGGATCGGTCCTCCCCGGTTAGGCCAAGCACTACCTGGCCGTGAGGCGGCACTCGGAAAACCGACGGGTGATTGTAAAACCGGTGTCCGGCGATGCTCCGAAGCTCGAACGCGGCGTCGGAAACATTCGACAGCGTAACGTCGACCAGCGTGCTGTCGGCCCGATACCCCACGCTCGACACAGTCAGCGAGGCCTGGATCAGCGGCATCAACACCTCTTCGCGACCGATCAGCGAGTTGTCCATCCAGGCGACGGTGCGGTTGGCGCGGAGCGCCCTGTGCACCGATTCGGCGCTGCGTTCCTCGGCGAACACGAGCGTCACGGTGCGATGAGCGCCGTCGTGAATCGCGTAGTCCCAGTCGATCAGACCGTGGATATCCGAGACCCCGAGAATCGCCAGGTCGTGATCGAGCGCGATCTGCAGCGACTCGGCCGAGTAGATGTACTCGTTGGCCACCTCGATACCATGCAATTGCCCAGCCGCAATCAGCCGTTGATGCATGTCGGGAAGTAGCGCGACACCGTCAGGAGCTTGCGACGTCCAGGAGGGGTGGTTCCAGAACACGAACGCGCCCTGTCGGTTGGCCGCTCGGAAAGAGTCCATCGGATCGTCGGCCAGCAACGCGTTCGCGTCGGTGATGAAGACCGCATTCACATGCCCGGGTGGCATGTCACGGGTCACTTCGGCGCCGTTGACAACGATGAGGTCGGACTGCGCGGTCTGAACGTACTCGGTAGCGACAATGTACGAGCGATTCCTGTCGGGGTGTGGGATGTCTTCGGAGCGCGGCTGATACTCCAGATGCTCGGTGACCGCCAGGAGATCGAGCCCGTCTCGATCCGATTCGTCCACTCGAATGAAGGGCCACACCAGGCCATCGGAGAACACCGAGTGCGTATGCAGGTCGACGGCGAGCGTCTGATAGCCGGGGACGTCGGGGAACTCGATCGCCCGCTCTTGGGCGAGCGCCACCCCGCTGCTCACTGCTACGGCCACCGTGAGAAAGCCGAGCCGTTTCGTCATCGGGTCCTCCTTCTGTCTCCAGCGGCCCTGCGGACTCTGTCTCCAACGCCGCGAAAGTCGACCTTGCCGCCCCTCATAGTGCGGAACAAGCGCCGATAGTCAAGGCGTGCGCCGCCAGCCACGACGCTCTTCCGCAGCACCGCGCCCGTGCCGTGCTAGTTGCTGCGCAACAACTTGTAGCAAAGAAGCTTGGAGAGGTTGAGGAGCAGCTTGCTCGCCGCCACCGGATCTTCAGCCATGAGCTCGCGCAGGGCACTCTCGCTCAGCGATAGCACACGGGTGTCGTCCTGGGCCGCGTAGACATCAGCCGACCGCGGGCTCTCGAGAAGGAACGCCATCTCGCCGACCACGTCCCCCGAGGTGCAGACCGCCACCACCTTCCCGTCCACCCGAACCTCCAGCAAACCGGTGAGCACAACGAACAGGTTGTGCGCCACGTTGCCTTCCTTGATCAGATGGTCGCCCTGGCGACACTCGATGGTGTTGCTCTTGGACAGGCAACGCTCCTGTTCCGTGTCGTCGAGGCCATCGAAGAGATGGATCGGGTTCTGGGACAGCTCGAGAGCGTGGTCGATGTCTGACCAGTAGCGCTGCTTGTTGGTGAGAGCAGAGCTGGTCACAGCACCCTGGTCAGCCAGCAGATCGACAAGGCAAGCGGGCACGCGCGAGTCGGTGCCGAAATCAGGCAGGATCGACACCAGGGACGATCCGATGGCTCGCATGTACTCCAGATCCTCGGGCACCAACACCAGCGGAATCAGGTATCCGGTCTCCGGGCTGTTGACGTTGGCACTCGAGTACGTGCGGAATCCCATTCCCATGTAGAGATTGAGCAGGTGCGGCTCGCAGTCGCCGAACGTCAGCTGAATCCGCTTCTCCCTGACGAGATCGAGGTAGCGCTTGAACATGCGGAATACGAGGTCGGTGCCACGCTGCTCTGGTGTCACCATGAAGCGCTCACCGACGAGCATCTGCTGGCGTGGGATCTTCTCCAGAAACGGCGCCAGGTCATACTGCTCGACGTGGCGGTCGCTGAACTCGGCGTCCCCGCCCCAGGTCAAACGCATCGTTCCGACGGTATGGCCTTCCTGATCACGGGCGTAGTAGAGGCGGCCCGCCGCATCATCGGGTTCAATCAGCAAGCGCTTGTCGTGGTCGGCGATCGAGCCGTATCGATTCATCTCTTCGACGTAGATCTCGTAGCGAAGTCGATAGACGGCTTCACGCTCGTCGTCTGTCTCAGCGCGGTGTATCTCAGGCTTCATGACATCGAGCCCTCGAGCTGCCGAGTCTGCCGACGTTACGGCAAGTGCTCGTGCGCCATGTCGGGGATGTTGTAGGGCACCGGGATGACCTGCTCGGCAAGGCGTAGCTTGAGCAGCTGTAAGAAGGTAACGTCGATCGGATCGAGCTCGACCAGCAGCTCACCGGGAAGCTCGCTGCGCTGAGGGACCCAGCCATCTCCCTCACGGGCCAGATCCTGTACCTGCAGGGCGACGCCGTCGCCGACTTTCACCGGCAATTGGTCGAAGTGACGCCCGCGAACCACCACCGCGCCCGAGGCGGGGGCGCTGATCGATTCGAGCTCCATACGCTCGGGCTCGACCGATACCACTCGCAAATCCGTGACCACGACTTCGAGCCGAGAGCGCGGACGATCACCGGCGGCGATCTCAGCGAGGGTGACCTTCTGCGCTGTGCGCACGATGTCCAGCCAGGCATCCCGACTGGCGCGGTGATCCAGAATCCGGTCCTCGACCACCATCCCCTCGAGCACCCAGTCCGGGTCCGCATAACGGAACCGAAAGTATAGCTGCTCGTCGCTGACATCCGCCTCCACGAGCGCCACCCCATCGGCTGACGTCGAGTCGACGACGACAGCCTCGGCACCGGGCAACCAGCCATCGATCGCCGCGCTGGCCACCAAGGGTGGAATCGGCGGGGTACTCGGGCTGCAACTCGACGCGGCCAACAACAATGCCGCCACCAGGCACGCGCGGGTCGATCGCACACCATCCGACAGCGGATCGGGGTTCATGTCCTGCCCCCCTTGAGCGGTCATGGAGAGGAAAAGAGAAAACCCCCGCGGACATCGCCCGCGGGGGTAAGTCTCGGCAAGTCTGATCGCGGGACTATTTGCTGACGTGCTCGACGCTGCTGACCTTCATGACCTTGAGGCCGTCGCGCTCCATCATCGTGCCGGTGATGTTGACCTGATGCGCCGCGTGGTTGCTCAGCGACTTGAAGGCGTCCATCTCATCGCTGTCGGGCATCAGCACGAGCACCTGGCCGTCATCCGTCAACAAGGAGGCCGGGACCCCCATTTCCAGGCACATCTCGGTGCAACCGACCTCTTCCGGGCCGTGGGCATCGGCAGCGTAGCAGGCGGTGTCGATCACCCTGCCGGAGATAGTCTCCTGCATCGGCGCGGCGACCGCCACGGGGGCGACGATCATGACTAGCGCTAGGGCTGAAGCTACTCGCTTCATAGGGAAATACTCCTCAGTCGAAGGAATCGTTGTGGATTGGAGCCATTCCCAGGCTAGCAACCCTGCGGCTGGAGCGTGTCACGCTGCACGACCACCGCGTGACGTAGCGTACAGGAGCCGGCGAGTCTTGCCACCGATGCTCAATGAGCATCGGGGACCGATGTAGGCTCCGCCGCAGCGCCCAAGGCGACCCAGTTGACGTAGCCGATCATCATCTCCTCGAACGTCTGCTCGCCCCAGACTACCTCTGCCGTCGGGTCGGGGTTGGCCGGATTGCCGGCGCTGTTGTCGTACCAGGCGGTGGCCCGAAGAATTGTGCCCGCAGCAATGGGGCGCGGTGACCGAAGAACGTAGTTGAGCTGCCAGTTGAAGTCGTACCGAGGAATCGACAGCAGCTCCTCGACGTCACCGCCGGGCGAGACAAGCTCATAGCGGAAGGCGATACCGCGTACATGCGTGTGCGGCAGCAGCGAAAGCAGCATCGCCGGTTCGTCGAAGGTGTAGTCAGCGACCACCTGGTGGCGCCCCGCTCCGGGCGGAATCGCAAAGCGCATATTGAGCGCCGAGTCAGTACGCACCTCGGTGTGGCCGTGCTCCTCGGCGAAGTACAAGCCTATCCTGGTGCGGTCGACCACCTCGCGGCCATTCGGCGTGTAATGCAGCTGCACCTTGAGCCACGCGCCAGCCGGCAACAGCTTGCCGAACCCCTGGGGAAACCGCACACCGTCCTGTCCGGGGACGTTGCTGGCGAAGTAGCCGCGCGCTCCACCCTGCTGCACGTTCTGTGCGTCGGGGTCGCCTTCAAGGGCGCGCTCACGCACCTCTGGATCCTCGACGAAGAGCAGCACATGGTGCACCACCTCGGGAGCACCGGGAAGGATCTCCACGGCCTGCACCCAGCGATCCTCGGCGAAATTCGTCTTGATGTACTGGTACTGGTAGTCGATGACGCCTTCCGCCGGCACCGTGAACCCCTCGGGGACCGGCAGATCCGCGTCGGGCTCACCGAGGGTCCAGCCCTCGGTCCAGCGGATGGGAATCGGTGCGTCGGCAGCATCGCCCTCCGGCGTGCCATCGGCGAGCCACTGCTTGAACGTCGTCATCTCCTCGGCACTGAGCGATGGGTCGTTGGCCCACTCCTCATGCCCCTCGGCGAACCAGGGCGGCATGAGGCCGTCCGCAAGCACCCATTCGATCATGCCCTTCCGACGTACGACGTCGCGGTACTCGACCAACGGAAAGGGACCAGCCGCGCCGGCGCGATGACAGCGCTGGCAACGCGCCTGCACGATACGGCTTACCCGGTTGTGCCAGGTGGGTGGCGGGGTCGAAGTCGCCGCCAGCGCCGCCTCATCGAACGACAGGTAGCATCCGGGCGCCAGCGTCGCGCGCACCGCCGGCAGCCTCGCCGCGGCCGTCGCTTCGAGCGCACCCCGCAGAAACTCCTGGTCGGCGGCAGGCTTCGTGTAACCGAGGCCATATTGATCGTCCACGGCTCCGCGGTACATCAGCGTGCGAGCCGCGTCGAGTACGAAGACCTCTGTCGAGGTAACCGCGCCCAGCGCGGCTGCGATGCGGCCCTTTGGATCGACGACATACTCGCCGACGAAGCCATACCACTCGATCTCTTGGTGACCCTCCTCGGGGGTGCCGTATGGCATCGGGTCGACGAAGAGAAATTCGAAGCCCGACTTGTCGAACTCCCGCTCCATGGTGGCAAGGCGGGGCCCGTACTTCTTCGAGAGCGGGCATCCCGGATCACGCATTGCGATGACCAGGCCTCGCGATCCGGTCAGCGCAGAGATCCGCGTCGTTCGGCCCGTCAGAGTCTTCAGCTCGAGGTCGGGAATCAGCTCGCCAACGCGGGCGGCTTCATTGCCCAAGACGACGGGCGCGCCACGATACTGCAACGCGTGCCCCGAATCTTCCTGCGAGGCTTGGTGCTGCCGGGCAGCCTGCGGCGCAGGCGGCGAGACGGTCGCATCCACCCACGCTGCGGGAGCGAGAAACACCCCGCCGACCAGGAGCCCACAGGTCGCAGCAAACATCCAGTACCGGCTTGTCGGTTTCATTCGTTTCTGTCCAGTCGAGCGGCCGAACCTACGCGGCGCGGAGAGCATCGACGAATAGTACGTTGCTGGACATCCCGGGGCCACATGCGCCTTCCGCGACGCTGCCGCAGCGCGTCATTGGGCTATCGGACGAGAGACAGCGCCGGCGATTCAACTGCGCCAGGTAACCAGGCTCGCCCACGTCCTGCTATCAGCGTGCTGCTGTAGCAGAGATGCGCACGCCGCCCACGGCTCCGGACGCGAACAGGTCAGCGACGACACGGTAGAACTCCTCGAGGCCGTCGACGATCTCCGATCCGTGGACGTCGACGTTGCGTTCTCGGGCGGCGTCGAACGATCGCGAGCGCTCCGAGGTGAACACCGCCCACGCTGCCGACATGTCCTGTACGACGATGTCGGTGAAGTGCGCCGCCTCCAGGTGAGCACGGTACTCATCAGGCGACGGAAGGTAGGGGCACTGGACCTCCCGCCGCAAGTGACGCCACTGCTGGTCGCTGGGCTCCTGGAGCTTGATGAAGTCCTCGATCCAGATGCTCCCGCCGGGCTTCAACAGCTGCCGGCAGACACCGAACAGGCGCCGGCGCTCGGGTATGTGCAGGAATACGAGGAGCGACAACAGCACGTCGAAGGCCCCGCCAAACAGATCGCCGTCGATATCGGGATCGAGCATGTCACCGGCACGATGCAGCACTCGATCGGAGAGGCCGCAGCGACGCGTCAGGTCCTTACCCAATCGATGAAGATCGGGCTGCAACTCGAGAGCCGTGACCTTGCATCCGGCCCGGTCAGCCACGTAGCGTGCCGGACCGCCGATGCCCGAGCCAACGTCGAGCACGCGGCTGTCAGACGTTAGCGCCAGATCCTCGATCGCAGCATCGAGCGCCTCGAGCCCGTGATAGTGGTATTGATCGTGTGCGACGAGATCGTTGACCTCGAGTGGCTCCCCGTCACCGAGGCCGTCGGCCCGCAGTTCGTCGTAAATACGTTCTGCGTGATAGTAGAGCTTCATCTCCTTCATCGACGCACTCGCACGCTTCAGTCCACCCGCTCGAAAACCAAGCCCCTGGCCCTTCTGCCATCCAGGGTAAACCCCGTCACCCGGCCAGCCGGGGAACGCTCGAAGGTAACCGTCAGACGCGGGGATGCGAACACCCCACCACCCGCGGCCTGTAGCTGCACTGGATCCCTGCCGGGGATCGTAAGCTCGAGCCCCTCGTCCGTCCGCACCACCTCGTAGGTGGCATTGACCTCGCCGCCATCGTATGAGCCGGTGTAGCCGGCGAGATCACGGTCCGTCAGCTGCACGGCTGCCACGGGTTCGGCCTGCGCCGCGCTGCTGCTCGTTGGCGATGCCAACGGCGCAAGCTCGGGAACGAGCGATCGTAGATAAATATCGGCTATCTCGAGGGCCAGGCGAACGGCGTTGGCGTTACCACCGTTGACCGCCGTGAACACCGCCAGGCGCTGCTCGGGATAGCGGACGGTATGCGCGGTGAACGCGGCGAAACCGCCGGAGTGGTGTACACGGCGCAGACCCCGGTCGTCGTCGAACGTCAACCCGAACGCGTAATCCAGCTCCTCGCCGCTATTGAGCACCCCTCGCTGGCTCATCTGCTCCATGAGCTCGGGGTCGCCGTGCTCGAGGTGAACGAACCAGTGGAGCATGTCCTGCGCGGTAGTGAACACGCCGCCGGCGCCGACGAAGTCGCGCTGCGACATGTAGAGCCGCCACCCATCGGTATCTAGATCGCGGACATATCCATAGGCGCGCTCCGGAACGACGGCACCGTGGTCGTCCTTGAACAGCGAGCTGCGCATGCCAAGCGGCTCGAAGATCTCGTTGCGTGCGAACTCCGCCATCGTCTTGCCGGTAACCCGCTCCACCAACACCGCAATCAGGAAGTAGCCCGAGTTGCTGTAGAGAAACTGATCGCCGGGAGGAAAATTGAGCCCGCGCTGCCGAGCCAGCAGCTCGAACGTCGCGGCGGTGGTGGCGAGTTGATCCGATCGGTACCCGGCGAAGCCCGCAAGCTCGTTGTAATCGCGCGGCCCACTGGTATGGTGCACGAGGTGGCGCACCGTCACGACCCCCTCGGGGTAGAGCGGAATCTCCGGGAGGTGCTTCCGAATGTCGTCGTCCAGGCGCAGCTTTCCCCGTTGGGCCAGAATCGCGATAGCCATGGCGGCGAACTGCTTGGAGACCGAGCCCACCCGAAATACCGTCGACGGCGTGTTGGGGATTCTGTACTCCAGATTCGCGAGCCCGAAACCACGCGCGTAGACGAGCTCGCTGTCCAGGTACACGCCGAGCACACCCCCTGGTCCGTCGTCCAGATCGTACGGCGCCACTAGCTCGTCGACCGCGACAGATCGGCCGTCCGCGGTTCCGGATCGAACGGAAGGTGCCCCCGACCCGTCTCGACCCGCCGGATCAGAGCCAGCGGCGGCAACCGCCAAGGCGAGGGCAACATGTTTCCACGTACGACTCATCCCTCCCCTCCCTGCTGAGCTGCGTCCGCGGCCGGAGCCTGGCTTCGGCCGTCAGAGCGTACACTGGCGCACAACGTTGAACCGATCGGTGCTCGGCACCTGCGTGATCACCACACCGCGATGTGCCGACGAAGAATCCGCCGATCCGGCGGCTTCGAGTTCCATGCAAATGGAGTCGTTCGCCCACAGCATCGCCGCCGACCAGGAGCCCGAGGTTTCGGCCGAGGACGGGATCAAAGCGCTACGCGCGCTGCTCGCCGTCTACCAAAGCCACGAACGAGGCACCGCGATCAAGATCGGAAATTCTCAGGAAACAAGCGCGGGCGACGGACCCGAGCCGTAGCTCTCCAGTTGTCCCTCACGCCATATCCGCGAAGCCCTTGCGGTCAGCAACGAGCTGCTCGAGCAGCTGCGAGGGTCGCCAGAAGTCGTCCTCGTCTTGCTGCTCGAACTGCTTCAAGGCCTCCAGTACGGTCGGCAACCCGATGGTGTCGGCGTAGAACATGGGCCCTCCCCGATACACCGGCCATCCGTAACCACACACCCAGACCACGTCGATGTCGCTGGGCCGGCTGCTGATACCCTCGGCGAGGATCTTGGCGCCCTCGTTGATCATCGGATAGAGGCTGCGCTGCAGGATCTCCTCGTCGCTGAAGTCGCGGCGTGTCTTCCCCATCGTCTCCGAGATCTCCAGGATGAGCTTCTCGACGTCGGGCTCAGCACTGCTGGCACGGGTCTCCGGATCGTAGTTGTAGTAGCCGGCGCCGGTCTTCTGACCGCGCCGACCCATCTCGCACAGTCGGTCGCGCACCGTCTGACCTCCGGCGGGCGTGCCATCCCAACGAAGATCGAGACCGGCGAGATCGGCCATCGCAAACGGCCCCATCGGCATGCCGAACTCGAAGTTGACGCGGTCGACGTCCTCGGGCAAGGGGCCCTCGAGGATCATGCGGTCCACCTGGGCGCTGCGCTGAAACAGCATACGGTTGCCGATGAAGCCGGGACACACGCCCGAGACAACCGCAACTTTGCCGATCTGCTTGGCCAGGGCCATCACCGACGCCACGACCTCCTTGGAAGTGCGTTCGGCGCGCACCACCTCGAGCAACCGCATGATGTTGGCAGGGCTGAAGAAGTGGGTACCCAACACCATCTCAGGACGCTGCGTCACCGCGGCGATCTCGTTGACGTCCAGTGCTGAAGTATTGGTTGCCAGTATCGCGCCGGCCTTGGCGATGCCGTCGAGCTTCGTGAAGACCTCTTTCTTGAGCTCCATGTTCTCGAAGACAGCTTCGATAATAAGGTCGCAGTCGGCGAGCCCCTCGAGCGACAAAGTGGGCGTAAGCAGGTCCATCCGCTCATCCACCTGCGCCGGGGTGATCCGCCCGCGCTTGGCGGTGCGATCGTAGTTCTTCCTCACTACCCCGAGGCCGCGGTCGAGCGCATCCTGCCCGGTCTCGACGATGGTGACGGGAATCCCCCGGTTGAGGAAGTTCATCGCGATACCGCCACCCATCGTTCCCGCGCCTACGATTCCAACCTTGTTGATGGGGATTTTCGGCGTGTCCTTGGGAACATCGGGGATCTTGCCCGCCTGGCGCTCGGCGAAGAAGTAGTGGCGCTGGGCAGCCGACTGCTCGCTGTTGAGCAGCGTGTCGAATCTCTCGCGCTCGGCTCGTATGCCCTCGTCGAACGGCTCGGATATGGCGTCTTCGACGCATTGGATGATCGCCTCGGGCGCTTCGAACCCGCGTGTCCTGCGCGCAATGGATCGGCGGAACCGTTCAAACAGCTCCGGGTCCTTCCTCGCTTCCTCGATCTTGTCTTCAAGGTCGCGCACCTTCAGCAGCGGCCGACCTTCCTCGACTACTTGCTTGGCGAAAGCCAGCCCGCCTTCGAACACGTCATCGACGATCTCGTCGATGAGACCGTTCTGAAGAGCGAAATCAGCGCCCACCATCCGGCCCGACACCATCATCTCGAGAGCCTTCTCGACGCCAACGACTCTCGGCAACCGTTGCGTCCCGCCCGCCCCCGGCAAGATCCCCAACTTCACTTCCGGCAGACCGAAACGGGCCGTCGCGATAGCCACGCGGTAGTGGCAACAAAGCGCCGTCTCCAGCCCGCCGCCGAGTGCAGTGCCGTGGATGGACGAAACGACGGGCTTGGATGCGCCCTCGATCACGGCGTGCATTTGGGACAGCGGCACGCCTTCCGTTGGCCGACCGAACTCCTTGATATCGGCCCCAGCGAAGTACGTGCGACCCTCGCACAGGATCAAGATCGCGTCAGCGGCCTGGTCGGCGTCGGCTCTCAGAACTGCCTCGTGCAGCCCATCCCGTACTCCCCGGCTCAGGGCGTTCACCGGAGGATTGTCGACGCGGATCACCGCGATGCCATGGTCAACGTCCATTCGCACCATATCGGTCATCTTCGCGATGGCTCCCACGTTAGATTCGTGCTAGACCCCTTACGCTCGAGAGAGCTTACACAGACAGGATGATCGGCGCCGGAGCGAAGCTGACCACCCGACCGAAGGAGTGCGTGATGCGTGAAGCAGTTGTCGTGGCGAGCTCGCGGACGCCGCTCGCCAAGTCGTTTCGTGGCTCACTGAACATGACGCGGCCCGACGACTATCTGGCGCACTGCATCAAGGACGTGATCGCCAAGGCACCCGAGCTCGACGCCGCGGAGGTGGAAGACGTCATCGCCGGCTGTGCGCGTCCGGAGGGTTCGCAGGGTTCGAACGTCGCCCGCGTGGCGGCGATCAGGGCAGGGCTGCCCGTCCAGGTAGCTGCCACCACCGTGAATCGATTCTGTAGCTCTGGCCTGCAGGCGGTGGCCATGGCAGCACATCAGATCATCCAGGAGGGCGCCGCAGCGGCGATTGGCGGCAGCGTCGAGAGCATCACCCAAACCTTCTCGGCCAAGGTCGACCCGAACCCGTGGGTGCAGGAGCACAAGCCAGGCATCTACCTGGTCATGGGCGACACCGCCGAGGTGGTAGCGAAGCGCTACCAGATCAGCCGCGAGGTTCAGGACGAGTACGCGCTCTCGAGCCAACTGCGCACCGCGGCGGCACAGCAAGAGGGCCGGCTGGACGAGGAGCTGGCACCGATGCAGGTGACTCGTGCCATCATCGACAAGAAGACCGGCGACGCTGTGGGCGAGGAAGAGCACTCCCTCGAGGTCGACGAATGCAATCGTCCGGATACCACGCTCGAGGGCCTCGCATCCCTGAAGCCATACTTCGACCGCGACAGTGGCCACGGCACCGTTACCCCGGGTAACTCGTCGCAGCTATCCGACGGCGCGGCGGCAACATTGCTGATGTCACGCGAGCGCGCCGAGGCTCTGGGCATCACGCCGAAGCTGCTGTTCCGCGGCTTCGCCGTGGCCGGATGCGAGCCCGATGAGATGGGCATCGGACCGGTGTTCGCGGTGCCGAAGTTGCTGCAGCGTCACGACCTCTCGGTCGATGACATCGATCTCTGGGAGCTCAATGAGGCCTTCGCCGTGCAGGTGGTCTATTGCCGCGACCGGCCCGGCATCGATCCCGACAAGCTCAACGTCAACGGCGGCGCGATCTCCATAGGCCATCCGTTCGGCATGACCGGCTCGCGCATGGTCGGCACGCTCGCCAACGAGATGGTCCGCCGCGGCGCCCGCTACGGCGTAGTGACAATGTGCATAGGCGGTGGGCAGGGTGCCGCCGGGCTCTTCGAGCGCTGCCAATAACCGGCGACAGGAGCGTCAGCATGCTCTTCGAGATCTCTGACAAGGGAAGGCGCCACTACGAGCGGGTGCTCGAGTTCGTAGAGACCAACATCGTCCCCAACGAAGAGCTGTACGAGCAGCAGGTAGCCGAGGGGGATCGATGGGCGCCCGTTCCGATCATGGAGGAGCTCAAGCAGAAGGCCAAGGATGCCAGCCTGTGGAACCTGTTTCTGCCGGAAAGCGAGCTCGGCGCGGGCCTCACGAATCTCGAGTACGCCCCGATCGCCGAGCTCACTGGCAAGTACCGCATCGCCGGTGAAGCAATGAACTGCTCCGCGCCCGACACTGGCAACATGGAGGTGTTGGTGCGGTACGCCAGCGACCAGCTGAAGGAGCGTTGGCTGACGCCGCTGTTGAACGGCGAGATCCGCTCGGCGTTCTGCATGACCGAGCCCGACGTCGCCTCGTCGGATGCAACCAACATCCAATCACGCATCGAGCGCGACGGCGACGAATACGTGATCAACGGTCGCAAGTGGTGGACGTCCGGCGCCGGCGACCCCCGCTGCAAGGTCTTCATCTTCATGGGCAAGACGGATCCCGAGGCGTCGCCGTACGAGCAGCAATCGATGATCGTCGTTCCGCGCGACACGCCGGGCGTGGAGATCCTCCGAACGCTCAACGTATTCGGCTATGATCACGCGCCGCACGGGCATGCCGAGATCGAGTTCACCGACGTGCGGGTTCCCGCCTCCAACTTGCTACTGGGGGAGGGTCGTGGCTTCGAGATCGCCCAAGGCCGTCTGGGCCCAGGGCGGATCCACCACTGCATGCGCTGCGTCGGCGTAGCGGAACGCGCCCTCGAGCTCATGTGCCGACGCGTGCGCGAGCGCGTCGCCTTCGGACGGCGGCTGGCAGACATGGGCGCGATTCGACAGGACATCGCCAGATCACGGATTGAGATAGACGCAGCACGGCTGCTGGTGCTGAACGCCGCACATCTGATGGATACGGTCGGCAACAAGGCGGCCCGGAAGGAGATCGCCGCGATCAAGGTATTGGCGCCACAGATGTCGCTCGACGTGATCGATCGCGCCATTCAGGCCCACGGTGGCATGGGTGTCTGCCAGGACACCTTCCTCGCCTTTGCCTGGGCGGAACAGCGCACGCTTCGCCTGGCCGACGGGCCCGACGAGGTCCACCGGGCTCAGATCGCCAAGCTCGAGCTCAAGAAGTACGAATGAGCGGCCCGCAAGGCCTGATCGAGATTCGAGACAACCACCGCTTCGACGAACAGGCGCTGCACGAGTACCTACGCCAGCAACTGCACGGCTACTCTGGCCGGGCACAGATTCAGCAGTTCTCGGGCGGGCAGTCCAACCCCACCTTCTTGCTGACCGAGGCGGAGCGGTCCTGGGTGCTGCGCAAGAAACCGCCCGGCAAGCTGCTACCCAGCGCGCATCAGGTCGAGCGTGAGCACCGCATATACGAGGCGCTGGCGAACAGCGACGTCCCAGTGCCCGCCGTGCACCTGCTGTGCGACGACGCATCGATCATCGGCACGCCGTTCTACGTGATGGAGTACGTGCAAGGGCGGATCTTCTCCGATCCCAACCTGCCCGACGCGAGCGCATCCGATCGCCGCTCGATCTACGCCGAGATGATGCGCGTGCTCGCCGCGCTACACACCGTCGACTATGAGTCCAACGGACTGCTCGACTTCGGCAAGCCGGGCAACTACTTCGTGCGCCAGATCGGTCGTTGGACCAAGCAATACCTGGCGGCGCAGACCGACTCCATCCCGTCGATGGACCGGCTCATGGAGTGGCTGCCCGAGAACGCCCCTCACGACGACACCACGACGATCGTTCACGGCGACTACCAGCTCTACAACATCGTGTTCCACCCGACCGAGCCGAGAGCCCTGGCAGTGCTCGACTGGGAGCTATCGACGCTTGGCCACCCGCTGGCCGACCTGGCCTACAACTGCATGAAGTACCACGGCGAGGCACCTGGCGGCTCGGTCGGCGGAAACCCCGATGTGCCTGGTGAGCGCGAGGTCGTGGCGAGGTACTGCGAGCTCGTGGGGCGGAGCAGAATCGACAACTGGAACTTCTGCCTGGCGTTCTCGTTTTTCCGGCTGGCGAGCATTCTCCAGGGCGTCTACAAGCGCGGCCTGCAGGGAAACGCGGCGTCTTCCCGAGCGCTACAGATGAAGGACATGGTCGCGACGACCTCGGCGGCGGGCTGGCAGCTGGCTTCTGCCTGATGGAACCAGCGCCCCTACGAACATAGCGGCCTCAGCGCGTGCACGAACGCGGCAGGCACGGTGGGATTCGCGAGCCCCCGCTCCCCGACGCCCTGACGCGCGATCCGAATCGTCGTGATGCCGTTGGGGAACATGATGACGCGCTGACCGCCCCAGCCCGACATGTACGACAGCTCGAGCTCGCATCCGTCGCCGGCGACAAACGGCCAGTGCCAGGTAGCCATGTGGTACGTGCGCATGCCTGCGTCGGTCGGACGCCCGTACGGGAGTCCTCGGGTCGGCGTCTCGTACATGAGCTCGGCAAGCTTGTCTCGATGGAGAATCTGCCGTCCGTCGTGCTCGCCCTGATTCCGCATCAGCATGGCGATGCGGGCCAGGTCTTCTAGCGTCGGAAAGAAAGCGCCCTGCACCATCGGGACGCCGACCGAGCCGTCGGGCTCGAGTGTCAGGGCCGCCGCCGGGTGTGCGCCGATTGGCCCATAGACTTCTTCGAGCAGGAACTCCCAGAGGTTGGCGGTCGGGCCCTCCTGTTCCTTCAGGTACGCGTCCGCCACAACGCCGACGAGGAACATGTCCTGGTCGCGATAGCGGAAGACCTCCCCAGGACCCCAGGGGTGGTTGGTGGCGGCAAGCAACCCGGTGACCTTCTCGCGGCGTGAGTCGAGCGGGTACCACTCGTCGTAGCGCACCAGATAGCCATCGCTCTGGTTGTTGGGCTCGGTTACCTCGCTACCCTCCCCCACGCCGGTGGCCATGTTCAGCGCGTCACCCACGGTGACGCCATCGTACCCGTGGTGGGGTGGAGTGGCCTCGATGTAGTCGAGGATCGGCAGATCGAAGACCTGCGGACCGTACTTCTGTGCCAGCGCCAGCATCGCCACAGAGGCCATGGCGGTCTTGGTGGCCGACCAGACGCCGAAGCGCTGATCGTCGCAATAGGGAAGATCACCGAATGGCGTGTAGCAGGGGCTCCGGTAGAGCACGCCGTCCCGCAACAGCGCCAGCGCGATGATGTTATCGGGGCTCACCGTCTGGTCGGCCCCCTCGAGAGCTTCTGGCCCCACGCCTGCCCCGAGCTCTTCCCACGGCGCCACGGGCAATCGGCCGGCCAGCTCAGCGGCGTAGTCGGCCACCAGAGCGTCGACGTTGGCGGGGGGTGTGGGATCGTGGGCGATGTCCAGCTGCCCCCAGGCCTCGAAGAACTCCTCGACGTAGAACGGACTGGTCAGGGTGACGATCTGATAACGGAGCTGTGATACCTCGTCGCCGTTGTAGAGGAACATCGCAACACCGTTGTGCGACTCGCCCTCCAGCGAGTTAGCCAGCGCGAACCCGAACGAGGCTCGCGACCACTCACCATCGGCAGGCTCGGACCCAGATCCGCCCCGGAAAAACGAGGATGTCCCAGTAGCTACCGCCGGTCTTCAACGAACCGACCCGTATCAGCCCCCGATCTAGGGGTACCAGACGATCGCCGTGTGTGAAGAACGACAGCGACACACCGGGAAACAGCTGGGTGTCGCGATCAAGCACCATTCGCTTGGCGAACTGCGCCGGATCGGTGCTCATCTCCGCAGTCTCGAGGAGCAGCGTGCCCTCGAAGGAAGCGTGGGCGGGAGCGGCGCTGGCGCCGGGAAGGAAGGCGGAATTGGGCATCACGCCCTCCGCGACCGCCGCGTCGACGAGCGATTCGGCGGACAGCTGCGGCGGCACCGACTGGTCACATCCGGTCAGCAGGAACACGTAGAGAAACGTCGGTGTCAGGTGCTTTCGAATTCGCATGGCCTTTGTCCTGGTGGCGGAAACAGGCGCTGGGTGACAAGCCGCGTGTTTCCTACCAGAGCTGTTCCTCCTTGACCGGGCCTTCGTCCCACATCTGCGCGCTCGAGATGTTCGGCATCCCCCAGTCGTTGCCGTTCCAGCCCGAGAAGCCCTTGAGACGGAAAGCCCAGAAACCGGAGTTGAAATCGCTCACCACGATGAGGCCGTCGGCATCGCGCACATCAACGCCCCAGGCGCCAGTGTAAATGTTGCCGGTGGTGGCCTGCGGCGGCCGTTCGCCGTCGCCGTAGAGCAGCGGTCCTATTCGAGTCTGGTAGTAGCCCAGCGTGAAGGGGTGGGTCGGATCGGTCATATCGACGATCTGCAGTCCGTCGTCCTGGGCTGAGATGAAGACGTACGGCCAGCGCACCTCGTGGTTGTGGGTGGAGCCGCCGAACTTGGCGATCCAGGCGCCGATACCGGACCCGGTAATGACGTTGGGCGTACGCTCGTCCCGATCCTGGCGGCCGAAGATCGAAGAACCGCACTGGTGAGTGCTGGTAGGTCGGCTCGGGCATGCCGACGGCGTAGCGGCCGTCGGGCGTCGGGGTGAAGGTGTGCCCATCCATGACGCCCGGAATGCCGGTGACCGTGGTGAGCAGGCGAGGGTTCTCGACGTCGGTGACGTCGAAGACGTGGAAGCCGCCGGTGCCCGCCCCATAGAAGCGATCCTGCTCGGCGTCGGGCAGGTACCCCATGAACATGTCGTGCCATTGGCGGCTGCGCTCCGCTCTGGGCGTCGGGACCCGAATGTTCGAGACCGGCTCCGTGATGCCGCGGCCCAGCTGTCCGAAGTCATACAGGAAGACGTCTTCAGACTGGGTGGTCGCAGCGAGCAGGGCGCGACCATTCGAGTGCCTGTAGGTGAAGATGTTGTGGATCCCGCCGACCATATCCGGTAGTCGGATCTCCGCCACCTTGCGCACCGTCGAAGCATCCGGCAGCCCGGTGACGTCGAAGACCACAGCGCCGAGGTCAGCGTCCGGTCCGCCCTGTCCGAACTGGCACGACACCACCACGTAGTAACGGCCGTTGTCCTTGGCGTATTTGATGTCGACGCACCCAGTGCCCTGATGCAGGTCCGGATCGTCGATGATCCAGCGGTACAGGACCCTCGGTTTGTCCGGGTTCTCGATGCTGATGGCGTAGAAGCCGGAATAGCCGAAACGCTGGGCTATGTAGGCGTAGGGCCGCGACATCTCCTGTTCGATCTCGATGTCGGCATGACTGAAGCGGATGCCGGGCAGCGGCAAATGCGACACCAACTCGATGTTGGGTGTGCCCGGCATACCGACCGGGTGGCCGGTCTCCGGCTGGATGCAGGTCGGATCGCCGAAACAGGTCACCTGAGCTCTGGCGCTGGTAGCGGAAAGACAGACAGCCGTGGCAGCGACGAGGATGATCGCAAACGGGGTCAACGGGCTCTTGCGGTGCACGGAATGCTCCTGAGTCTCGAGGGGCGTTCGTCGCTCATCCCCTGGCGCGGGGCGACGACGGCGGGATTATCGGCGCGAGGTGATCGTCAGGCAACCTAGCAGGCCACGGCCTGCTAGGCGGTCCGCGCCCGAAACCGCCGCGCCTTGGCGCGGTTTCCGCAGGTGGCCATATCGCACCAGCAGCGACTGTGGTTCTTGCTCGTATCCACGAACAGCCAATCGCAGCCGGAGGCGCGACACGTCGTGACGCGTTCGAGCTCATCGCCCACCAACAAGTCCGCCACAGCGCGCGCCAGCGGCCACAGAGGCCGGCACAGATCCACCGGGCGTCCGCCTTGCCAGCAACGCTCGAAGCGGCCGTCAACGGAGACGATGCGAGCACGCGATTCAGCCTCTGTGACCTCTCGATTGATCGCCGCCAGAGCTTCGCGAGGCGCACCACGTCCCCCGATCGCGGCCTCGACCAATCGTTGAATGGCGTCGGCCAGCGTGTCGGCGCGCGCCACCACCGCGGTCGCATCGGAGGGCCGTCGTCGCGCCGTGCGCGCCAGTCGGTCGGCCTCCTCGACAGAGAGCGTTCCCGAACGCCTGGCAATCTCCAGGAGACCCAGGTAGGGGCGCGCCGGGTCAAGCTCGCGCATCGTCTGACGGTTGTTAGCCAGATCCAGCCCAGCGTTCCCGGCGACCAGATCGATGCTCATTTGATCTCCGCGACTATCGGTATGACTACTCTTTACGATAACCGTCATTATTATATTTGACAAGTTACGGATCGACATACTACCGTAACTATCAAAATAAACTTTTACTAGTTATTACCGAGTTTACTAGTTCTTATCGAGGAGACGCCAGCCATGTCTACCTTGACCGAAGCTTCCCCCCGAGAAGCTCTCATCGAGCGTCGCCACCGACTCCAGCACCTCGTCGACGGCATCGGCGCAGCTCCGGATCTGGCGCGTTTAATCGCCGAAGTCGACGATGCGCTGGAACGCTTCGATCAGGGCACGCACGACGTTTGCGTTGTCTGCGACGAGTCGATGCCCGAGGAGCTCGACCGTCACCCGATGGGTCGCTACTGCCTCTGTGATCTAACCAAACAGCAGGTCCGGGCGCTGGAGAACGACCTGGAGACCGCCTGGAGCATCCAGGTCGGCCTGTTACCTGAGCAGGACGTCAGCGTCGGCGGCTGGACGAGCCACTTCCGATATTTGCCGGCCGGGCCGGTTAGCGGCGACGTAGTCGACCTGGTTGCTCACCCCGACGACTCGCTCTATTTCCTACTCGGCGACGTTGCCGGAAAGGGCGTGTCGGCCGCACTGCTGATGGCTCATCTCGGTGCTCACTTCCGCCGCCTGGCGGAAGAGAAGTTACCGATCGCCGACACCGTTCGGCAGCTCAGCGACAAGCTTGCCGAGCGTACGGGACCGGCACGCTATGTCACCTTGGTGGCAGGTGTGGCGTGGCCCGACGGCCGGCTGCAGCTCGCCAGCGCCGGACACTTGCCTGCGCTGCTGACGCGTTGCGGCGCAGTCGAGCGGCTGGACGCCACGGGTATCCCTGCGGGCCTGTTCCAAGGCAGCGACTACGGCGTGCACGAGCGCACGCTGGCGGCGGGCGAGTCGATCGTGCTCTACACCGACGGCCTGGTCGAAAGCACCGACCCGGGGGGCGACGAGTACGGAATCCCGCGCCTGTCGTGCGAGCTCGAGGCGTGGCGAAGCCTGGCGCCCGATGCCCTGGCGGCGACGGTTCTGTCTGCCGCCGAGGCGTTCCGAGCCGGCGCACCGGCAGGCGATGGCGAATCCGTTGTCCTTGTAGCGGCGGATCTCGACCAGATCGAACCGGATGTCGCTGTCAGCGTACGAATCGTTCAGCACGTCCATCTGGCGGTTGCCGCGATCGTCGGTCACATTGAACTTGCCGTTCTTTTTGGTGACCACGTGGACCACCACGGGAATCGTCGTGACGCCGCGCTCGGCACGCATCGCCATCGCCCGCCTCATATAAGGGGCCAACAGGCGATCGGTCAGCTCACGCTCCTCTCTCGTCACCGTCCGCGCGGCGCAACGAACACCGAGATGGCGGTTCCGGGCGGGACCGGAGAAGATGTCTTGCGGTAAGCTCCCGCGCTCCACGCGGCTCTGCTGGGCAAGCGCCAGGACGGCGCGAACCGCTTCGTCCTGCGCCTGCGCGACGGAACCCGGGACCAATAGGGTGACAGCAACGACCAGGCAGGCTGTTTTCACGGCTGGTTCTCCGAGAAGAAGGCACTTCGCTCAGTCTTCAACGCGAAATCGAGCGCACAAAAGGATCGTCCGGCGGGGCATTCTTTATTTCTCGTGCGCGTGAGCGGCGCCCTAGTCGCTATGGCCTCAACGCCCCTGGCGACCTCGGCAGCACTCGCCCGGGCGATGCCGCGAAGGCGGCGACCGTTACCCCGGCCGCAACCAACCCGGGCCATGACGCGATCGCGTCGATCGAAGCGCTGGCACCTTCGACGCGATGCTTCTGTGCGCCTCATGCCTAACCGACGATCTGCTCCATGTACCATTCGGCGAAATTGCTCGGACCGGTCTCAGCGGTTGAGTAGCGTCCGGACCTGTAGCTGCCCGACCGCACGCCCTGCTGGTTGTTCTCCACCACCCAGATGTCTTCCTGGATGGTGATGTGCCACAGCGCCATCAGCTCGTCACGATCGTAGTCGCGCCCCTCTACCGCGTCGGGGTGTACGAGCCATATCAGCTCGCAGTCAGTGAGGGCCGGCCCACGTGGCGTGAACCGCGCGATGGCGACGTGATCGTCGTAGCACTGCGCGTAATAGGAGAAGAAGCGTGTCGCCGCGATCCTTGTCCCGTACGTCCAGTCGTCGATATTGGGCAGCAGCGGCGCCAGCGGCTTGCCGTCGACCGAGCCGGTCATGTAACCGGAGTTGAGCCTCCCGAAGACCCCGTAGGTCTCTGATCCAGATCCACCTCCACTCCCCATCCCCATGCCACCGCCGAAACCGCCTCCGAGATTTCTTTGCCCCTCGGGTTTGACCCAGGCACGCACGCTGGCGGCGCGCTGAGCGTGCTGCTCGGGGGTGCCTTCCATGTCGTAGTTGTGTGTCGTCACCAGCGACTTGTGCGCCGGCCCGCAGTGGTAGCACTCCTGAAAGTTCTCCAGCGCCAGCTTCCAGTTGCCGGAGATCGAGTACTTCTGCCGCACGGCGACCTTGAGCTCGGCGGTGCCGTAGTACTCGAGCGTCGGGCGCAAGCCACCGACCTGTTCGTCGAAGTCCGGGGGCTCGGCCGCCTGAGACAAATTGAGGAAGATGTTGCCCTCGAGGTTGCGCAGGTAGCACGGGATGAGCCCGTTGTCGGCCGGATCGAAATCCTCCTGCATGCCGTAGGCGTAGATGAGGCTGCCCTCGGTGTCATAGGTCCAGGCGTGGTAGGGGCAGCGGAACACCGGGCTACTGCCGTTGCTACCGAGCTGCTTCACCGAAAGGCGGGGGTCCCCCGGCACCGCGTCGCCATCATGTCGGCACAGCCGCGATCCGCGATGCCGGCACACGTTGTGAAACGCCTTCACGTCGCCGCCGTTGCCACGCACGACGATGACGCTGTCGTTGCCGCCATACTCGAAGACGAAGTAGTCGCCGGCGGTCGGAATCCGGCAGGCGACGTCGGCGAACATCCACTGGCTCTCTCTGAGAAACGCCTCATCCTTCAGGTAGTGTTCCTCGTCGAAGTAGTACTCGCCCGCGATCGTCCTGCCCGGTTGCCAGCCACCCGGGTAGCTCTTGCGAGTGGATGTGGCCGGAACCGCGCTCGGGTGCGCACCGACGCCCCCGTAGCCGATCACATGCTCCGGCGGCGAGACGCGCGGCGCCGGCAGCGCGGCGCGATTCGCCGCCGACACCTTGCCGGCGGCCGTCGGAGCAGCACCGGTGAGGGTGTCTCCGCGCAATGCCGTCGGGAGCGCTACCGCCGCCGCACCGGCAGCCACCGAGGTCTTGGCAAAGGTCCGCCGGCTGACTGTGGTAGCGGTTGCTGCTTCGTCGGGGTCGCTGTTGCCCATGTTGATCTCCCTCAAAAGCCTGAGACGCGTAGTGTTCAGAAGTCTATTTTGACAGCGCGCGGGGCTTCAAGGGGCGCCGATCCGGGGTCCCTCCGAATCGACGTGCCGTGCCGATGATCGGCTGTTTCCGACGGCACCAGAAAGAGGCCGTGCCGTCGTGCCCAATCACCAAGGGCGCGGCTGCTAGTCCAGCGCACCAAAGGCGCCGCCAACAGCATCCCAGCGAAGATGGGCGCCAGCCAGAGGGCGAACGCGGTGCTGTAATACAGCGTAGCGCCGGCCCAGGCGAAGCCAATCACGGTAATCCAGGAGGTTTTCCTGGCCGCGGTGGCCCACGAGACGTCCCTTCCGTGCCGCCGCTGAGCGCTCCACTGAATGGTGTGTCCCGTCAGCACGCTGAGCACGGAGCGCGAGTGGTAGATCATCATCAGCGGCGCGGTAACAACTGCGAAGACCATCTCCAAGAATGCGCTGAGGACGAGCCGTCGGGCACCCCCGAAGGACCTCCGATGACGCGCGATGCCGAGCGTCAGACCCAGGAGCTTCGGGACGAACAGGATGAGCGTGGTGACGACGAGAAGCGACGGGAGCAGAGACGAGTCAGGCAACGGTAGCCCGGCAAGCACGGCATACGGCACGGCGGGAGCCAGGTTCACGCCGGCGCTGTCGAGCAAGACGTACGCGGTGCTCGCCAATAACAACAACAACCACAAGACCGACGACACGTAGCCCAGCGCGCCAAGCACGAAGTGCAGCCGGCTTATCGGGTGCAGGCCGCGCGTCAGCAGCAGCCGCAGGTGCTGGAGGCTCCCCTGAGCCCAGCGGCGGTCGCGCTTGGCGTAGTCGAGGATGGTGCCCGGAACCTCCTCGTAGCTTCCATCAACGAACGGCAGCACGTATACGTGCCATCCGGCGCGTCGCAGGAGCGCCGCCTCGACGAAGTCATGACTCAAGATCTCACCCCCCCAAGGGGGCTTGCCACGGAGCACGGGTAGGTCGCAATGGTCGGTGAAGGCGCGCACCCTCACGATGGCATTGTGCCCCCAGTAATTAGCGGCGTCTCCCTGCCAGAAGCTTTGACCCGTCGCCAGCATCGGGCTGTAGAGACAGGCGGCAAACTGCAACAGGCGACCGAAGAGCGTCGTCTGACAACTCGGCACCGGCACGGTCTGGATGAGCCCGGCTGCCGGGTTGGATTGCATTGCCAGCACCAGCTCCACCAGCGCCGGCCCGCTCATCACGCTGTCGGCGTCGAGCACCACCATGAAGTCGTAGAGCGCACCCCAACGCTCGCAGAAATCGGCGATATTGCCGGCCTTACGACCCACGTTCGCCTGCCGACGTCGATAGTGCAGCGACACAACGCCCGCCCATTGGGCGCGGACTTTCTCCCAGGCAACCTGCTCGTCACCAGCGATCGCCTCGTCCGTCGTATCGCTCAAGAGATAGATGTCGAAGACTCCCGCCTCGCCGCTCGCCACCAGCGAGCGAATCGTCGCCCCCAGACCACCCATGACGCGTGCCGGCTGCTCGTTGTGGATCGGCATCACCACCGCCGTTCGCGTGGTGATTGTGCTGTCCGGAGTGACGCTCGAGGTCGACGCGGCAGGCGACAGTGGATCGCGTCGGGCGAGCTGCAGCGCGAACCCGATGACCGAGTTCCAGAACGCCACGGATATCCACGCGAACGTCAGCGCGAACAGCGGCAGGATCGCGAGCTCGAGAGGTGTCAGGCCGGCGACGCGGAATATGCCGAGCATCATGGCGGTAGCGGCCAGCGTGGTGATTCCGACCAACCCGAAGAACAGGCACCGGCGCGCCCCGATGCGCCCGGCGCTGAGGATGCGCCCGCCGCGCGGTTTCGCCGACGACGAGCTACTGGGAAGGGTCCGGGTACCAGACATAGGTCCAGGTTTCGGTCAGCTTGGCGCCGTCGGCTGTGAGGAAAAGCCGCATGTCGGCCGGACGCTCGCCATCGGGTATCAAGTCGAAGGTGGCGCGCCACCCGGCGCCGTCAGGAAGCAGTTGCACACTCGGGCTCGACGTTTGCCCGCTGGAAGTCTCCAATACGGCTGCTACAAGCCCCGCGTCTTGGAGTGCTGAGGTAGCCGGCGCACCGAAATCGATCACGAACCGCCGATGGCTGCGCGGCGGCGGGTCGCTTTGGCCAGGCAAAGCATCCCATCCGACTCGTGCGCGCTCAACTTGCAACAAGCTCTGCGCATCCAACCGTCGATCGAAGGTGATGAGCCGATAGCGGTATCGCCGGCTCTCCCCGGCGAGGAAGGGCTGGTCGGGCGCCCAGTAGGCGACGATGTTGTCGTTGGTTTCCGAGCTCGTCGGAATCTCGACGAGCTCCACGCCTCCACTCCCCCAGGCGGCATCCTCGGTGTCGACCCATACGCTGGGACGGCGCTGATAGTTGGTCTCGAGGTCGAGGTAGGCCTCGAACCGCCGGGCGCGCTGAATCAAGCCGAAGCCACGTGGATCACGGTCACGCAGCGAGGTAACGCGCACCTCACGACGGTTGCTGAGCGGCCGCAGAATCCACTCGTCGGCCCTGGTCCGCATCAACAAGCCATCCGAATCGTGCACTTGCGGACGGTAGTCGTCGAATTCCCGAGCTCGATTCGGGCCGTAAAGGAACATGCTGGTCAGCGGGGCGACGCCGAGCTTGGCAATGTCCCGGCGGGCGTGCAATCGGGCGTCAACCCGGAGAACGGTGCTCGCCCCCGGCTGCAGATCGAAGCGGTACGCGCCGGTGACCGACGGACTGTCGAGCAAGGCGAAGAAGACCAGCGCGGTGTCGGCCGGAGCCGGACGGAGAAGCCAAAACTCACCAAAGACCGGGAACTCCTCGTGCCCCGGCGGCACCACATCAACAGCCAGGCCCCGACCGGAGAGCCCATGAACCTGTCCGCCTCCGACCAGGCGAAAGTACGAGGCACCCAGGAAGACGGCTACCTCCTGGCTGCGATCCGGGCTCTCGAGAGGATAGTGAACGCGGAACCCGGCGTAGCCGAGCTCCGGCGTGAGCATCTCGGCGACACCGGCGAGCGTCTCGGGGTAGCGAAAACTCTCCCGGTCGAGAAATAGCTCATCGATGCG
This sequence comes from Acidobacteriota bacterium, assembly GCA_963666055.2. Lineage (GTDB taxonomy): Bacteria > Acidobacteriota > UBA890 > UBA890 > WLXD01 > DASCOT01. The sequence continues at coordinate 413,673 of CAXWPH010000006.1, forward strand.
CCCGTCTTCGACGGCGTGAATGCGCACGGGCTGCTCATAGCGGAAGCCCGGATGGAAGAACTGCACCTCGAAGAGCGTCTCGCCGCGCCACAGGGCCGCCTCCGGCCGAAACTCGATCGAGCGATACTGCGCATCGTCCAATTGCGCTAGAGCGTCGGGCGTGACGCGCCCGCCTGCCGTGTACGGGAGCTGCGCCAACCTGCGCGCCCGCTCGTCGACATACTCCTGCAGCGCGGCAGCGGTGACCGGGCGCGGGAGTGGCACAGATGACTCGGCAGCGCGTCGCTGGTGCGCCGTTGCCGCCGCGGGTTCGTCCTCGACCGGCTTGGTGTGACGGCCGCCCGTCGATAGTGTGGGGTCCGACCCACAAGCCGAGAACGCCAACATCGCCAAGAGCACTAGCAACGGCCGCGCAAGCCAGGCACTGAGCTGCATGTCCACGATCGCCTCGACGTCGCGCTTCCGGGCCATTGTCCTGCGGCTCTTGCCCGCGTGGATGCTCATCAACGCCATGTTGCTGGCACCCCAGTGGCTGGTGGCCGGCAGCATCGACGGGGTGTGGATAGCGGCCGAGTCAGGCTTGGCGGTGGGTCTCCTGGCGCTGCTGCCGCGTTGTCGGTGGAGCCGATTGCTCGCCACCCTGACTGCCCTCGTTTTGGTTGTCCTGAGCATCGTTGTGCTCGCCGATACCATCGCGCGGCAAAGTCTCGCACGTCCGCTCAACCTCTACCTCGATGTGAGCCTGCTGAGCGCCGTCCTGAACCTCCTGCGCGGCGCCCTCGGCCCCGTCGTAGCGACCTTGGCAGTGCCCGTCGCCCTGCTCGGCGCCGGCCTACTCACCTGGCTCTTGGCGCGCCTATTGGAGCCCACGGAGACACCGCACGGCGCATCGATCGTGCGGGCCGCGGGTATCGTATTGATGGCGTTCTCGGCGCTCGCGTTGCTTGGCGGGCAGGCACCCCGGGTAACAGAGATGATGGGGCGCCCGGCGGTGCGGGTGGCGACGCAACAAATCCGACATTTTTCCCGGATGTTGAACGAGCGGGAGCGCTTCGAGGCCGAGATGGCAGCCTCGCAGAACAGCTACGCCAGCCTGCCAGGTCTGCTGCAGCGTCTCGACGGGCGCGACGTGGTGCTCGGATTCATCGAGTCCTATGGCATGTCGGCGATCACCGACCCACGCTACGCCGATGTCGTCGTGCCCCGGCTCCACGGGCTGGCCCGTCGCATGGCCTCGGCGAATCTGTACCTGGCCACCGGAGCACTCATTGCCCCCATCCAGGGAGGTCAGTCGTGGCTCGGGCGCGGATCGATTCTGAGTGGCCTGTGGCTCGAGAACCAACTGCGATACGACCTGCTGTTGGCGAGCCGGCGCGAGACGCTGATCGACGATTTTCGCCACGCTGGGTACCGCACCGTAGCGTTGATGCCGGCGATCACACTCGCCTGGCCCGAAGGGGAGCGCCTTGGCTACGACAACATCTACGCATACAAAGACATCAACTACACGGGGCCGGCGCTCAACTGGGTAACCATGCCCGATCAGTTCACATGGTCGTACTTGGAGCAGCAAGTGCGCCACGACGATGATCCGCGACCGCTGTTCGCCGAGGTTGGCCTGATCAGTAGTCATGCGCCGTGGACGCCGATCCTGACCGTCCTGGACGACTGGGACACGATCGGAGATGGGGAGGTTTTCATGCGCTGGCAGGGTGCCGGGGAGCGCCCGGGCGACCTGTGGCGAGATTACGATCGGGTGCGGGAGCACTATGCGTTGTCGATCGACTATGCCATTCAGGCGGCGACGGCATACGCCGAGCGCTACGTCGACGACAACACGCTGCTCCTGGTGCTCGGCGACCACCAGCCCGCCCCGATCATCACCGGGGATGGCGCCAGCCGCGCCTCCCCGGTGCACGTGATCACCGCCAGCCCAGCGCTCCTGGCGCCGTTCCTGGAGTGGGGTTTCGTCGAAGGTGGTATTCCTGACCCGAGCCAGTCGCCGCCTCGCATGGACGCTTTTCGCGACTGGTTTGTCCGCGCCTTGAGCACCCCATGACGGCCTGGTGGGGTCTGCTCCGCTCGCTGATCCTGTACTGGCGTCCGGGGCGTCAGCGCCGCCTCAGGCACCTTTATCGTCCCTTCGTCGGGTCGGGCGACCTCGTCTTCGACGTCGGTGCGCACCTGGGCGATCGCTCGGTGGCTCTCGCAGCCCTCGGCGCCCGAGTCATCGCGATCGAACCGCAGCCGCGCGCCGCGCGCTGGCTGCGGTGGTTGGTCAGGTCAAGCGATCGAATCACCGTGCGGACAGAGGCGGTCGGTCGAATGGCGGGGTCCGGTGAGCTGGCAATCAGCCGACGCACACCCGCCGTCTCGACGCTGGCCAGCGGCTGGAGATCTCGTCTGCCCGAGGCCAACAGGAGCTTCAGGAAGGTGCGTTGGGACGACACGGTGACCGTCGCCGTCACCACCCTCGACGTGTTGATCCGGACTTATGGAGAGCCTCGTTTCTGCAAGATCGATGTCGAGGGCCACGAGGCGGACGTGCTCGCCGGTCTCAGTCGACCGGTAGCAAGCCTGTCGTTCGAGTTCGTCTCCGGCGCCCTCGATGTCGCCGTTGACTGCGTCCGACAGCTCGACAGGCTCGGCCGCTACGAGTTCAACGCCATCGCCGGCGAGCAACGACGCTACCTCTTCGACACTTGGCGGACAGGCGACAGTGTGGTGGAGTGGCTGACTGCCGGCGGCGGCGGAATCTCTTCCGGCGACCTGTACGCGGTATTGGTACATCCTTCCACCGGCCCGGTTTCACAAACTGCGCAACGAGACCCGTGAATAGCTTCATTGACGAACGTACCGCCTGGGATCTGGTCCGGGCGATCTCCCCGGGGACGGTGCGCCCCGGAGCGCCCCTACGCGTTTCGCCGGAGACGAGGACCGACGTCTGGCTCGAGGTCGACGCCGCCGGTGGGTGGCAGGCTTCCACAACACCGACCGACGAGGCTCGAGACATTTTCGAGCTGTATCTGCCGCTTCAACTCCGCCACCGCCTGGTGATCGCGCAGATGGGGCAGAGCCTCGACGGCCGCATCGCCACGGTCGCCGGACATTCCCAGTTCATCACCGGGCCGGCCGACATTTGCCGACTCCACCGCCTCCGAGCCCTGGTCGATGCGGTCATCGTCGGAGCGAACACGGTGGCTTCGGACAACCCACAGCTCACCGTCCGGAAGGCCGAGGGTGAGGACCCGGTCCGCGTTGTCCTCGATCCGAATGACCGCCTGGACCCGGCTAGCAAGGTATTCACTGATGGCGCTGCCCCCACCATCGTGTTGCGTCAAGCGACCAACGGCCGCGAGCCGCGCTCATCGTCGAGCGAGGTCATCGAGCTACCGGTGGTCGGTCCGCAAGGCTTCGACCCGCGTTCCGTGCTGTCATCGCTGCGAGAACGCGGCCTCAATCGCGTGCTCATCGAGGGAGGAGGTATCACCGTTTCGCGGTTCCTGCAGGCCGGCGTCTTGGATCGCCTGCACGTGACCGTGGCGCCGGTGCTGTTGGGCTCGGGGTGCCGTGGCTTCATGCTGGATCCGATCGAGACGCTCGATCAGGCGCTGCGTCCTCGGGCGCGACGTTTCGGTCTCGGTGACGACGTGGTCTTCGACCTGGACATGAGCTGATTCGCGTTTTCGGAGCGACGATCAGAATCACCGCCCCAGGCAGGCTGGAAGCAAGTACCAGTAGGCCATAGGCGACCGAGATCGCGACGCCGTCGGCTGCCGGCAGACCCGCTGCTGCCCAGAGGAGGGCGGCGCCCGTCTCGCGCACACCCCAGCCGGCGATCGTGGCGGGAATCAGCATGGTCGCCAGCACTGGGGCGACGAGCGGCAGCAGGGTGTGCGCCGGGGTGTCGACGCCCACCGCCCTGGCGGCAACGAGATACACCGCCATGTACGACATGACGACGAGACTGGAGCTGAGCATTTGCGCCGGTAGAGCACCCAGCGATAACAACCCGGCTCGGGCGTCGGCCCAGGTGCGTCTGACCAGGGAATCATCAGCCTGGCGTTGCCAACGAGCCCAGACGAGCAGCCCAGCTCCGACGGCGGCAGACAGCAGCACCACGCCCAGCAACGCGGCGCGCGCAGCGGCGCCGAAGGACTGGGGCAGCCACACCACCGAGAACCCCGCGATTGCCAGCATCACGATCTGCCCTGAGGCTCGCTCCAGCACCACCGCGCGGAACGCCTGCCCGTCGAGACCGCGCGCCATTGCCCGACCATGTCGCCAGGCGCGGCTGAGATCGCCGGCCACTCCACCCGGCAGCACCTGATTCAGGAAGGTACCGATAGCGTACTCACGTAGGGCGTCAACAAACGGCAAATGCAGCCCGAGCCGGCTGGCGGTGAATCGCCACCGCCACGCCGAGAGAGCTATCTGCAACAACGAGATCGCCAGCGCCAGTACCACCCATCGCGCTTCCATACTGCGCAGGCGCGCGACGACGGGTTCGAGATCGAGATACGTGGCAAGGACGGCGAACAACCCGATGCTCACACCGAGTCGCGCCAGCGGCAGCCTGCCACCGGTGGGCGTGGTCGTGGTCATGCCCACCCGGCGGTGTCGACAGCAGGTAGTGCCAGCATGTCCGCATGGCCCACGGTGACCTCGAATGCGCCGCGCTCTATCGCCCCCCGGCAGCGCTCCGCCCAGCCGTCGATGCGGCCGGCACATGCGGGCCGTTCCTCGCTGGCGGCCTGGCGCCATCCGTCGACCAGGCGGCGAGCGAGATCGTCGTCACCAACCCGGAGTCGCCAGGGGCTCGGCAGCAGCCAGGTACGATACCCGGCCCGCCCAAAGAGCTCCGCCGCCATGCGGCCGGCGTCGGGTCCGAGTGCAGGGCCCAGGCCCTTGTCGCCAAGCTGATGGGAGTTCACCGCGGCACGCACCAAGTCCTCGTCGGGGTCGCGCTCGTCGCCGGTGGCCCGGTCTGCGGCCAAGAAGCGGAACTCGCCGTTGTAGCTCAAGGCGAAGTAGGCCGCCGCCGCCGCACTTCGGCAAGCATCCACCAGTCGCCGTAGCCATTGCTCGGACACCAGGTCCAGCAGGGCTGAACCGGTAACCAGATGGGCCGCCTCAGCGGCCAGCAAGCCATGCTCGGCAAGGTCGCCGCGGACACGCGTCACCTGCGCGTCGGGGTCGAGGCAGACGGCTCGGGCGAGCAAGCCGGGATCGTGATCGACCAGCGTCCACTCTTGAGGCAACGCCAGCCTTGGAGACAGGTACCGCAGGTTGGAGCCCGTACCACTTCCCAGGTCGGCGATACGCGACCATCGTTGCTGCTGCCAGGTGGCTTGCAGCCGGGTCGTCAACTCGTGGGCTCGCGACCGATGATCAACCGGTTCGCGCAATGCCAACCAGTCAGAGGTGAAGCGGGCCGCGCGGTCGCCCGGCGGCAGGTGCGATGAGACGGTCGACTCTTCTGGGGTCAACTCGAGGAGCGCTTCGGCGAATGCGCCTCCTGCCTGATCCCAGCCCGGCAAGCGCGCCGCGGCCCGGCGAGCTCCGGCGGCCAGATCGGCGCGGCGTGCTGTGCCTTCGGAGCCGGCCAGCAGACCCGCCAGGGCGCCGGCCAGTGCCCTTGCGTCGCCCGGGCAAACCAGCACCGCCGCTTCGCCGGGAACCGCTTCCGGAATAGCGCCACCGGTGGTGCTGACCACCGGCAGTCCGCGCGCCACGGCCTCTCTCAAGACCATGCCGAAGCCCTCGTAGTGCGAGGCCAAGACGAACAGCGAGCTGGAGTCGTAGTAGGCATCCAACGCGTCTTCGTCGCATTCCCCCACGAGCTCGATCCTCCTGTCGAGCCCTAATTCGGCAACCTGATCGACCACCGCCGCTGCGTGGTCGGGGTCGCGACTCAGGCTGCCCACGCAGACGCAGCTCCAGGGCAGGTGCTGCAATCGGGAAAGTGCATCCACCAGAATGTCGTACCCCTTGCGGGGGATCACCGAGCCAACGCTCAGCAAACGCGGCGCCTGGTCGTCTCCCGGCCCCGCCGCCACTCGCGCGGGCTCGGTCCCGGGAAGCACCGCCCGTACTTTCTCGGCCGCGACTCCCAGCGCTCGCAGCCGCAGCGCGGTGAACTCGCTGGTCACCACGATCCCGTCGCAAGCATCCAACGCGGCCCGCTCCAGCGCCGCGAACCGTTCCTGCTGCTTGGCCGACAAGCCAGTCTCGTCGGCAATCGGATGATGCACCAGGGCCAGGATCCGCAGCCGATCGCGGTGGGCGCGGACGACGTCGGGAAGGGCCCCCATGGCCAACCCATCGATCATCACACGAGCACCCCCCGGTGCCTCCGAAAGCGCCCTCCCCAGGCTCTCTCGTGCGGCGGCGTCAGCGTCCGGAAAGCGACCGGCGAGGTTGTGGACAACGACCCGCCATCCCAGCTGCCGAAGCCAGCCTGTCATCCGGGCGTCGTAGATCGTGCCGCCGGTGCGTCGGGACAGGGATCCAGGAACCACAAGATGCAGCTCCAAGCAGTCAGACATCGCCCTCATAGCTGGCCCAGGCAACATGAGATTCGCTGAGCGTCACGCATAGCCGTGTGACGCGGCGCGCCGCCTCTCCCAGCTTGCCTTCGCGCAACGCCGTCACCAGGCGGTCGAAGATCTCCCGCGCCAGGAACTCGGTGGTGGTGTTCATTCCATCGAACGCCGGCGCATCGTCCAGGTTCGTGTAGTTCAGCTCGCTCAAGATCAGCTGGAGCTGCTGCGCGGCCAGACCGATGTCGACGACGAGACCATCCGAATCGAGCTCGGGACGTCGGAACGTCGCATCCACCACGTAGGTCGCCCCGTGGAGTGCCTGCGCCGGGCCAAATACTTCGCCTCTGAAACTGTGCGCGATCATGAAGTGGTCTCGAACGTTGAGGCTGTACAAGTTCGTGTCTCCCGCCGTCGGATTCGATCCGCTGCGGCTATGCCAGAGCGAGACCCACCAGGGTCAGCGCATTCAAGACGTCGGATAGCGGATACGGTGGCACAACGTGTCCCCCGGATTCGCACTGAGTTGCTCGAGTACCTCGGGCAGATCCTCGAAGTCGCTCTCTCCAGTAATCAGCACGTCGAGCTTCGCGTCCCCGAGCAGCCGGAGAGCGAGCTCCATTCGGCGGCGGTAGCTCCAACGCGGCGTGCGCTCGGGCGGCAGGCAACCCACCTGGCTGCTCTTGATGGTCAGCCGGCGCGAGTGGAACGCTTCGCCGAGCGGCAACGCGACGTCCAGGTTGCCGTACCAGCTCACGTCGACGATCTTCCCCTCCACTCCGGCCGCTGCCAACGCGCTGCGGAGCCCCGCGGGGCGGCCGCTGGCGTGGACAACGAGATCGGCGTCCGCGGCGGCGGGCGGTTCACCGAGAAACGCTACGCCGAGCTCCCGGACGACGGTCTCGCGCTTGGGGTTGATATCGATCACCGTCACCTCGGTGCCGGGCACCTGCCGGCACAGCCAGGCCGTCAACAAGCCCAGAACGCCGGCGCCAACGACAACCACCCGGTCTCCGACCCCGGGGAGTGCATCCCACATTGCGTTGACCGCCGTTTCCATGTTCGCCGCCAACACGGCGCGCTCGACGGGGACGTCGTCCGGCAAAGGCGTCACGCTGCCAGCGGGAACCCGGTAGAGATCCTGGTGTGGATGCAGGGCAAAGACGTTCCGGCCCAGGAGCGACTCCCGACCCTCGACGACCTCTCCGACGCTGATATAGCCGTACTTGACGGGAGCGGGGAATTCGCCCTCCTGGAAGGGGGCTCGCATCGCCTCATACTGCGACGGTGGAACTTCACCGCGGAACACGAGAGTCTCCGTTCCCCGGCTGATCGCCGAGTAGCGGGTACGTACGAGTATCTGCCCGTCGCCCGCGGATGGCAGGAGCACCTGCCTGATCCCTCCCTTTCCGGGAGCCTCGATCCAAAACTGGCGAGCGGTGTGGGTTCCTGACATCGTTCTCGCGCTTTCGAAACAGGTTTGAAGCTTCTGACTACCGCCAAGGATCCGGTGAGCGCAACCGTGCCGTCAACGACCCCCGCGCGCCGCGCACGCAACGATCTCGCCCTCGGGCTGCTACCGATGCTCGCGGTGGCAGTCGGCTTACGGGCCATTCTCGGCCTTTCGCCCGACTACGTGCTGGTTGCGCTGACACTCTACGCGCTCGAATGCGCGCTGGTGTTGCGGGCGGTTCCTGCCGACCTTCCCGTGCCTGGCGCCGGCGTTGCGAATCGCGTAACGCTGGGACGATCTGCACTGGTGATGCCGTTGGCCGCGCTGGCGCTTTACCCGGCAGCATCGAGCAATCGCGCCCAATGGTGGATCATCTTGGTGGTTGCGGCAGCCTTGTCGCTGGACGGCATCGACGGATGGCTGGCCCGCCGCACTGGAACCTGCACAGACTTCGGCGGTCGCTTCGACATGGAGCTCGACGCCTTCCTCGTGCTGGCGTTGTCAGTGCTCGTTTGGACGAGCAACAAGGTCGGCCCGTGGGTGCTGCTCATCGGCGCCCTCCGGTATCTCTTCGTGGCGGCGGGCTGGATCTGGCCAACGCTGCGGGGCGAGCTGCCGCCCAGCCGGCGCCGTAAGTGGATCTGCGTGGTTCAGGGCATCACGTTGCTTGTCTGTCTGGCGCCGGTCGTTCCCGCGGCCCCGGCATCGGCTTTGGGCGCCGGCGCGCTGCTGCTGTTGATCTACTCATTCGCCGTGGATGTGCGGCAGTTGATGCTCGCCCCACCGCGCTAAGGTCTGCAGGACATCTGCCACGACCTCATAACCGAGAGAAAGAGAGAGCATGAACAACTTGTCGGGCAAAGTTGCGTTGGTTTCGGGAAGCGGTCGCGGTATCGGGGAATCGATCGCTTGCAAGCTCGCCAGCGAAGGGGCGCGCGTGGTGGTGAATGATCTCGACGAAGCGCCCGCTCTAGAGACTGTGGCGCGCATCCGCGAGGCCGGCGGTGAAGCAACCGCATGCGTCGGAAACGTCACCGATGTGGATTTCGGCAGCCGTTTCGTGGCCGCTGCGATCGATACCTACGACGGGCTCGACATCATCGTCAACAACGCCGGCTACACCTGGGACGGCGTTATCCAGAAAATGTCCAACGAGCAGTGGCAAGCGATCATGGACGTCCACCTGACCGCGCCCTTCCGCATTCTGCGCGCCGCAGCGGAGTTCATCCGTCCGGCTGCCAAGGCGGAGGCGGCCGCCGGTGAGGAAGTGTTCCGCAAGGTGGTCAACATCTCGTCGATTGCCGGCACGGGCGGCGGCGCCGGACAGGCCAATTACTCGACAGCCAAGGCGGGTATCCTCGGCCTGACGCGGGCGATGGCCAAGGAATGGGGTCGCTACAAGGTCAATGTCAACGCCGTCGCCTTCGGGCTGATCTCCACACGCCTGACCAGGCCTTGGGGTGACGAGGACGCTCAGATCGAGATCGAGGGACGGACCATCAAGGCGGGGGCGAACCGGCAGCTGCTCGAGGCGGCACCCCAACTCATCCCGCTAGGGCGCCCCGGTACCCCCGAGGAGGCAGCCGGCGCCGTATACCTGCTGTGCACGCCGGAATCCAACTACATCAGCGGCCAGCTGGTGATCTGTGGTGGAGGACTCGTCTAGCAGGCCGAGGGCGCCTGGATCACTCGGGCTCGATCGCCTCGGCTGCCGCCCTCCGCCGGTCGACGATCTCGTCGTACTCCTCCTGCTGCAAGTACGTCACATCGACCCAGGCGTGCGCCATTTCGTCGACCGTACGGTCGCCCCACCCGACCCATTGCTCGGGATCCGGGTTGGTCGGGTTGTCAGCCGTGTTGTCGTGCCACGCCGTAATGACGATGGTGGTGCCGGCAGGCAACAGCGGAGCGACCTCGTCGGCGTAGATGTAGTTGATGTGCCAGTTCCAATTGAAGTTGTCGACCAAGCTGAGGATCTCTTCGCGGCCATCTGGGTAAATCGCCGACATCTGCATTGCCTTGCCGCGCATGTGCATGTGCGGCTGGAAGTTCTCCAGACGCGCCGGCCACTGCATAACGTGGTGCTGCTGAGTGACCGCGATCTTGCCCGGGGGGATGTCGATGCCGGTGCGGCCTCGCGCATCGAGAAAATTGAGCCTGGTGCGGTTCCTGGGCTCGTTGCCCTTGTCGTGGAACCAGACGCCGAGCTCGACCTGTACGTCCTCGACCAGCTTGCCGATGGCGTGCATGTGCAGCTCCCAGCGGATCTGGGAGTCCGGCAGCATCATCTTGCCGGCCCCTTCGGGGAAGATCTCGCCGGCCTTTCCGACCGCCCACTCCATGAACAGGCCCGGCCCACCCATGGCACCCCGGGTGCTGGTGACCACGGCTCCGGCGCTCATCTCGCCCTCCTCCTCCTCTTGCTCGAGGAAGGCGAGCACGTGGTGAATGATCGTGCGCGCGTCCTTGCCGACCGGGCGGATCTCGATCGCCTTGACCCAGCGCGCTTCGGTCAGGCCGGTGGGAGTCAGGGGGCGAAACCACTTGTCCTGGGTCACGGCCTCGAGCGTGTACGACTCCGACGGAATGATGAGATCGGGCTCGCCGAAGTCATCCACCAGCCGCCAGGCACCCGGATCAGGAAACTCGGCCGGCGGAGGCATGTCGGCCGCGGCGCCGAACGGGGCGCCGGCGTCGACCCAGGCACCGATCGTCTCGATCTCATCGGCGGTGAGACCGCGATCGTTCTTGAACTTCTTGATACCGACGGAACGGTTGATATGCCAGGGCGGCATCTGCCGTCTTTCGACCCTGTCCTTGATCATTGCCGCGTAGGTTCGCACCTCGTCGTAGGTCATCAGCGACATCGGCGCGATGGAATCCGGCTGATGGCACACCCGGCACTTCCGCTGCAGGATCGGCGCCACGTGCTTGGCGAAGGTGATCGCGTCCGGGCCCTCTTCCACCATCACCGCGGCGTCGGCAACCATCTGAGCGCTCGACCGCTCTTGGGATACCGCCTGCCCTTGAGGGATCAGCAACCCGGCGAACGCCAGCACCCCCATCACACCGATAGCGATTCCGCGACGACCGAACATGGTTGTCTTCATCACGATCTTCTCCTGAGTCTACGGATCTACCGTTACTTTCACGAAACCATTGGTCCAGCAACATTGCGCATGCCCGGCGGACGCGAAGGCGGAAGATCCGGGTCTGTATCCAGATGCGTCGTTAGCTCGGACCCGGAGCAAGTACTCTCCCGGAGCGCTGAAGGTCGCCACCGTAGCCATCTCGGCGCCGCCCACTGGAAGCTCGGCGGTCGGCGGGTCGAAAACCACGTTCCCTGGGCCCTGGTGCTTGAACCAGGTGAGAGTTATCGGAACGTCAACCACCCCTGCGCTGGCGATTCTCGGGGCCGGCCGGCCATCGTCGCGGGCCCATACCGTGAGCGTCAACGGCTCGCGAACCGACCCCACCATCGGAGCGCTCGTGACGCCAGCCGGGCCGGCTCCCTCGGCGCGGCCAAACTTGAGCACCGGCGGCGTGTTGCCCGAGCCCGCCTCGCCGGCCAGCGCGTCAATCTGCCAGTCAGCTCTGAGATGGCCTGGGATGGTGAATGTCTCGCCGCGGATCTTCAGCGTCCAGTAGACCTTCGTGTTGCCGTGGTCCGCCGGCACCTTGACCGCGAACACGCCCCAGTTTTGGCGCGGCTGAAAGTGCGACGGCTGGCCGCCATCGAACCGGGCCGGCTCGATGAAGTTGTTCGGGCCGAGGGGGATCTCGAGCTCTTCTTCGGTATTGCGGTTGTAGTAGCCGAAGGAAAGGCTGAACGTGCCGTCCGGGTTCTCGTACCACCCTTCGAAGGCCGGCGTGACCGTCATCCCGGCGGCGCTTTCAGGAGCGAACGGCAGCTGCGGTGATGGCGTCGCCGACAACGCCGCGGCGCCCCCGGTGACCAAGCCGGCAGCCACGACGATGGCGACCGATGTCGGTCTGCGCACAGATGTCCTCCTGAAGAACTGTATTGAGCGCTGGAACCCCTCCGGTGCCCGAAGCTCCCGCCACACGTTCCTTTCGGAGGGTCATCGGTGCCGCTCTAGAAGTCAATCGAATCGGGCGCCCAACCGTCGAAGATCTCGTGAGCCACTATTCAAGCGCCAACGCCACCAGCTCGCCCGGGTGCCCGGTCGCCCCGACAGCGACCACCACGTACTGCTTGCCATCGTGCATGTAGGTGATCGGCACCCCGCTCTGATTGGCCGGCAGCTCGATCTCGGCGAGCACCTCACCGGAGAGCTTGTCGTGGGCGCGGAGCTTGTTTCCACCGCCTCCATAGGCAGCGAACAGACCGGAGCCCTCACCAACGAACAGCAGCGTCTTGGTCACCAGCGGGGCACCGCGGTCGGTGCGGCCGGTCGGCGGGATGTCGAGCCCACGGAGCGCCGGGTGCTCACGAACATAGTCGGGAGTGTCGCCGTTCGGTCGCGTCCATACGTGCTCGCCGGTATTCAGATCGATGGCAGTGATGCGCCCCCAGGGTGGCTTGATCAGCGGCAACCCGCGTGGCCCGCCGCCCTGCGGCAGCCTGACGCTCCGACCCTGCACGTACCTCATGTTGGAGCTCGCGGGATCGCTCCACAGCCCGTACACATCCGGTTTGGTGGTCGAGGTCACGTACAAGATGCCGGTTTCTGGATCTGCTGCGGCACTGGGCCAGTTGGCCCCGCCCACACTTCCCGGCATCGCCAGGGTCCCCTTGGTCCCGTTCTCCTCGATGAGCGACGGCGGCGTGAACAGGGGCCCGAGGCGGAAGGTGGAGGCCAGCTCCTTGGCCTCCTCGAAGAGCTCGGGCGTGAAGTCGATGAGGTCATCGATGGTGACACCCTGACGATCGAACGGCGCCGGCTTGGTCGGAAACGGCTGCGTTGCCGCGGTGCGCTCACCGGGGACATCGGTCTGCGGGACGGGGCGGTCCTCGATCGGCCATACGGGCTGGCCGGTGACGCGGTCGAAGACGAAGGTGAACGCCTGCTTGGTGACCTGGGCGACCGCCTTGATCGAGCGACCGTCGACGTTGATGTCGAGCAGGATCGGGGCGGCCGGCAGATCGTAGTCCCAGATGCCGTGGCGAACCGTCTGGAAGTGCCAGACGCGCTCGCCGGTCCTGGCGTCCAGGCACACCAGGCTCTGGGAGAAGAGGTTGTCGCCGGGGCGGTGGCCGCCGTAGTAGTCGCCGGTCGGGGCCTCGAGCGGCACATACACGTAGCCGAGCTCGGGATCGGCGGAAAACGTCGTCCACTGGCCGACGTTGCCTGTGTAGCTGGCGGAGCCCTCCTCCCAGGTGTCATGGCCGAGCTCGCCGGGCTCGGGAATGGTGTGGAAGATCCACAGGCGATCGCCCGTTCGCGCGTCGTAGCCGCGAATGTGGCCAGCTGGCATCTCCTTGGTCGGCGGACTGCCGCCGGCCGGAAAGGCGCTGCCGACCACGACAACATCGCCCACGACGACGGCCGGCGAGCTCGAGCCTATGGTTGCCGTCTCGACATCGAGCTCGCGGTCCAGCTCGCGCCGCAGATCCACAGTTCCGTCGATGCCGAAGTCCGGCATGGGCCGCCCGGTCTTCGGGCTCAGCGCCACCAAGTGGTAGGCAGGCGTAACCAGGAAGATCGCCTCCTCGTCGCCGTCCGACCAGTACGCTACCCCACGGCCCGAGTTGGGACGCGGCGCGGTGTCGCCGCGCGCCCCTTCGTCCATACGGTACGACCACAGCGTCTCGCCGGTAGCCGCGTCGATCGCCACCACGGCGCGACGCGTTCCCGCCGTCGCATACAGCACGCCGTTCACCATCAGCGGCGTGGTGCGGTAATTAAACTCCGGCCGCGGACCGTAATTGTCGGACTTCCAACGCCAGGCGATCTGCAGCTCAGCGACGTTGTCTCGATCGATCTGGTCGAGCGGCGCGTAGCGGGTGCTGGCCGCGTCGCCGCCGTAGTAGTGCCACTCGCCGTCGCCGGCGCCGTTCTGCATTCTGCCGGTCGACGCGGCGGCCGAGCCCAGCAGCAACGCCATTCCCACGAAGGCCGCGCCTGCTCTCATCGCTGCTCCTGGGCAGCTGTGAGCAGGATCTCGAACAAGGCGTCGGTGTCGGCCTCGAGCTCTTCGTCGCCGGGCGGGAACCCGTTGCCACGCAGGATCATCGCGATAAGGTCGACCGTTTCCCCCGGCGACAGACGGCCGGGGTCGTCCTCAGGCATGGTCTCCTGAATGATCGCGTACAGGATCCCCAGCGACTCCTGAGCCCAGAAGTGCATGAAGTCCCTGCCCACCAACCCGATGGAGGTTTCCCCGCCGCGCAACTGTACTCCGTGGCAGGTGCCGCACTCGCGCACGTAGGTGCGCTGACCGCGATCGGCTTGCTCGGCCGAATAGACACCGTCCTCGGCGGTAGCTTGGAGCGTCCCTGAGCTCACGCTGCCGGCTACGAGGGTCATCCCAGCAAGCGCCGCCGTGCCGGCCAACGTGCTGAGGACCATCTTTGTCACCTGCGTCTCCGATTTCTGCGGCAGCGAGCCGGCACACTCCGGTAGCAAACCCGGCAACACTACCCTACCGAGCTGCAGGTGAGGTAGTTGTTCCGCCCCGCCATTGGACACCTCGGCGGCTTCACGGCTATCTTCAGGTATCGGTAGCTCCGAGGAGGCACCATGAGGCGAGCGTTGCTGGTCGGAATCGGTTCGATCGTTGCTATTTGCGGCTGGAACGAAGTGCCGGCCGCCAGCGCGGCACAGGCACAGGCGACACCTGCTGCGTTGGAGGAGGACTCGTCCAGGCAGCGCGCACCCACTTGGACCGAAGACATCGGACCGCTCATGGCCGTCAAGTGCATGAACTGTCACCGGCCGGGCGAAGTGGCGCCGCTGTCGCTGCTCACCTACGAGGAGGCGCGCCCGTGGGCCGACTCGATTCGCTTGATGGTGGAGCTCGGCATCATGCCGCCATGGCACGCCGACCCGCGCTACGGCCACTTCGGCAACGATCGCCGGCTGAGCGACGCGCAACGGCAGACGATCCTGGCGTGGGTCGACGAGGGAGCGCCGCGCGGAGAGGGTGATTTCATCCCACCCGAGTTCCCCGAGGGCTGGCTGCTCGGAGGTCTGCTCGGACCTCCAGACTACGTGTTCGAGATGGACGAGGAGTTCGAGGTGCCGGCCGGCGGCGCCGATATCAACATCGACATCATGGCCCCGACCACCCACCAAGAGGACATCTGGGTGCAGGCCGTCGAGGTGCGCGGCAACTCACGTGTCGTGCACCACAACGTCGTCACCGTGATGCGTCCCGACGGAACCTACGATCCGTCCGGGCGGCTTGCCAGCGCCGTTCCCGGCAAGCAATGGGATCGGTTTCCCGAAGGCGCGGGCAAGCTGATCCCCGCCGGTTCCCAGCTGCGCCACGGATTGCACTACCACCCCAGCAACACCCTCGAGAGGGATCGATCCCGCGTCGCGGTGTGGCTCGTCGACAACCCCATCAGCCACACGATCCACTCGTCGGTCGTGGCCGACCCGACGCTGCAGATCCCTCCTCACGAGCCGAACTACACGAGCCGTGGCGAGTTCATCTTCGATGTCGACGCCGAGCTCACGCTGATGAAGCCCCACATGCACTACCGGGGCAAGGACATGACGTACCGCGCCATCTACCCCGACGGCACCGCGGAGATCCTGCTGCACGTGCCGAACTACGACATGTACTGGCAGATTTCCTACGAGCTCGCCGAGCCGATCCCGATGCCCAAGGGGACCAAGCTCGAGGTCGTTGCCCACTTCGACAACTCGGCGAGCAATCCCTGGAACCCGGATCCCACTGTGCAGGTGATCTGGGGCGCCGATTCCCGCGACGAGATGATGGAGGGCTGGTTCGACTACCGGGTGAAGCTGGAGGAGCCCATCGTGCCCGACAACGTCGAGAGCGCCTCGGGCTCTGACTCCGGGGCGCGATGATCTTCGGCCGGCGCTCCGGAGCTAGCGTCGCCTTAGCGGGTCTCGGGGCAGCAGCGCTGCTAGCAGGCGCCTGCTCGGGTTCGGCCTCCGTCGACCCTACCGGCATGTGGAACCTGAAATCCGGCGACCTGACGAACCGGGCTACGGGTGGCGTCCGCACGGTGCTGCTGCGGGTCCAGGAGGTCGACGGCGAGCTTGAGGCCGAGATCACATCGATCAGCGGTGCGTTCCTGCCGACGCAAAGCTTCGACTACGACGACGGCGTGATGTCGGTCAAGTCCGGCGCCTACGAGTACACGCTCGACATCGACGGCGACGACATCGAGGGAACTGTCGTCAGCCCGCTCGGCAGGCAGCAGATCGTCGGGTTCCGCCAGTACGACACGCTGCTGTATGTCGGCGACCAGCCCGAGGAGTACCAGTTCACGCGCACCGGCATCATCGGTCACCGCACCGAGTTGCAGCCCCCGGAAGACGCTTCCGATCCCGCCGACTGGGTAACCAGCCGTATCGAATCGGCGAACGATCTAGCGCTCATCGTCGGCCGCCGCCATAAGCTCGCCGTCGAGTTCACCAACGCCGAGGAGTTCGAAGCCGAGCTCCGGGCCCACGCCGGACAGCGCGTCGCCATCAGCGGCGTCTGGGTGGGCGAAAGAATCCGGATCGAGGCTGTCGATACGCCCTGATCCGTCAGTTGCTCGCCTCGTTGAAGAGCGTGCAGCTGACGCTCTGGGTCTTCCTCAGCGTGAACGTGGCGGTGCGGGTGCCGACCTTGCCCTTGTCCTTGGCGCGTCACGGGAGGGTCGGCTGACCATCGAATTCTAGACAGCTCGGCTCCTACATCGCTCGGTACGCACACCGACCTGCGTCCATCCGCGACCGGCATACTCGAGCCGCCCGGAAGCAGTAGCGTTTATCGTCTGGAGACGATGCCTTGAGAATCACCGAGCGAATCGCCGCGGCCAAAGCGCCCTTCTTCAGCTTCGAGCTGCTGCCGCCGCTACGCGGCGGCACCATCGCACCGCTGCTTGAGACCGTCGAGGCGCTGCTCCCCTACCGTCCCGCCTTCATCGACGTCACCAGCCACGCCGGTGTGGTGACGTATGAGGACGGTCCTGATGGGCTGAAGCGGCACATTGTCCGGCGTCGACCCGGAACGCTCGCGGCCAGCTCGCTGATCCAGCACAAGTACGGCATCCCCACCGTCCCGCATGTCGTCTGCAAAGGTTTCACGCGCCAGGAGACCGAGGATTTCCTCATCGACACGAGCTACGTCGGCATCGATACGGTGCTGGCGATCGCCGGCGACGACCACGGCTACGACAAGCCGCTCACCGACAATCGAACCCGCAACGAAAACGCCCTCGAGCTGGTGCAGCAGATTCGCGATCTGGGCGAGGGCAAGTACGTATCGGCGCCTCGCGAGGGCTCTCCGATCCGCTTCGAGATCGGAGTGGCCGGATACCCCGAGAAGCACATTCAGGCCCCCAACCTGGAAGCCGACGTTCGCTGGCTGAAGCGCAAGCTCGACGCCGGCGCGCATTATGTCGTCACCCAGATGTTCTTCAACAACCAGAGCTACTACGACTACGTGCGGCTGTGTCGTGAGATGGGCATCGAGGCGCCGATCATCCCGGCGCTGAAGGTGCTCACCGCCAAGCGACAGCTGAGTTTGCTGCCGAAGTTATTCTTCATCCACCTGCCGCCAGAGCTCGTCGATGCGGTCGAAGCGGCCGACGATGACGCAGTCACGGAAGTCGGAATCGATTGGGCACGACGCCAGATCGAGGATCTGCTGGCGCACGACGTGCCGGCCATCCACCTGTACGTCATGCAGAACCCGCAACCGACGCTGCACTTGCTGGAAAAGCTACAGCGCGCTGACCCGCAGCCGATGCGGCGCGCGCCGCACGGGCAGCAATGCGCCAACGGACTCCGGGCTTGATAGAGTCGGCCGGTGGTTGAGCGCACGCCGAGCAAAGAAACAACCTGGGACATCGTCATCGTCGGCGGTGGCTCGGCCGGATGCGTGTTAGCCAATCGCCTCAGCGCAGACCCTTCCACCCGGGTGCTGGTGCTGGAGGCGGGGCCGATGGACCATCGTTGGGATTTTCGCCTCCACATGCCGGCTGCCCTGGCGTGGCCGCTCGCCGGGCGTACCTACAATTGGTGGTACGAGTCCGATCCGGAGCCCGGTATGGGAGGTCGGCGGATATACCAACCTCGGGGCAAGGTGCTCGGCGGCTCCGGCTCTATCAACGGCATGGTCTGGATCCGTGGCAACCCGCTCGACTACGAGAGATGGGGGCACGAACCGGGGCTGGCACATTGGGACTTTGCGCACTGCTTGCCCTACTTCCGACGCCTGGAGCACCGGCTGTCCGGCGCCGATGCCTACCACGGCGACTCGGGACCCCTGTTTCTCACCACGCCGAGCTGTGACAACCCGCTCGTCGAGGCCTTTTTTGCGGCGGCGCAGCAAGCCGGGTACCCGCTGACCGAGGATGTCAACGGCTTCCAGCAAGAGGGTTTTTCGAGCTTCGACCGCACCACCTACCGGGGACGTCGATGGAGCGCCGCCCGCGCCTACTACCACCCGATCAAGCGCCGCAAGAACCTCACCCTGAAGTGTCGGGCGCTCACCACGCGCATCCTCTTCGACGAACGTCGGGCGGTAGGGGTCGAGTACCGGCACGGCGGGCAGCAACATGTCGCCCACGGCAACGAGATCATCTGCTGCGGCGGCGCCATCAACTCCCCCCAGTTGTTGCAGCTCTCCGGCGTGGGCCCCGCCGACCGCCTGAAGCGACTGGGAATCAAGGTGATCCAGGACCTACCCGGGGTGGGCGAGAATCTCCAAGATCATCTGGAGGTGTACGTGCAGTACGCCTGCACCCAGCCGGTGAGCCTCTACCCGGCGCTAGCCTGGTGGCGCCAGCCATGGATCGGCGCCAAGTGGCTCTTCGGCCGCCGCGGCATCGGCGCCAGCAACCAGTTCGAGGCTGGCGGCTTCATCCGCAGCAACGACCAGGTGGGCATTCCCAACGTCCAGTTCCACTTCCTTCCCATCGCTATCCGCTACGACGGTTCCGCCCCGAGCTCCGGCCACGGCTACCAGGTGCACGTCGGGCCCACTCTTTCGGACGCACGCGGGTGGGTGCGGAGCCGCTCCTCCGACCCGGACGAGCACCCCTCTATTCGATTCAACTATGTCTCTACGGAGCAGGATCGGCGCGAGTGGGTAGAGGCCATACGCTGCACGCGCCGCATCATGACCCAGCCGGCCCTCGAGCCGCTCCGGGGTGGCGAGCTGGTGCCCGGCGACGAGGTCGAGACAGATGAGGAGATCCTCAGCTTCGTCGCCCGCGAGGGCGAGAGCGCCTACCATCCGTGCTGTACCTGTCGCATGGGTACGGACGACGACGCCGTGATCGACGCCGAGCTCCGGGTGCACGGCCTGCAGGGCCTTCGCGTGGTGGACGCGTCCGCTATGCCGTCCATCACCAACGGCAACATCTACGCACCGGTGCTGATGATCGCCGAGAAGGCCGCCGACATGATCCGCGGAGATACACCGCTGGAGCCCTCCACGGCCCCCTTTTACACGCACGATCCGGTGGCCTGATCCCATCTGGATCGCCGCACGGAATGTGCGCCGACAAGGCGGCGTGGCACACAGCGCGCCGGCCTGGAGCGCATCCCGGCGCCCGGCGTTAGCGCGATTCGCGGTCGTCCCGGTAGATCTCGCCGCCCCTCATCACGAACATGACGCGCTCCATCACGGTGATGTTGTGGAGTGGATTACCGCGCACCGCGATCACATCGGCCAGCTTTCCCGCCTCGAGGCTGCCGATGCGATCCTCCCATCCCATGATCATCGCTGACACACTGGTCGCCGAGGTGATCGCATCGAGCTCGCTCTCACCGTTCTCGGTGCGCTCCTGGAATTCGCGCGCGTTGTGCCCGTGCGCGAAGACGCCGGCATCGGTGCCGAACCCGATCGTCAGCCCACGCTCCACGGCGCGACGGAAGGTCGCATTGCGGAACCTCATCATCTCGAGCGATCGCTGGATCTGATCCGGCGGAATTCCCAGGCTGGGCCCGTCGCGCGGAATGATCACGCCGACGTACAGGGTTGGAACGTAGAAGGTGGAGTCGCTGGCGGCAAGCATCTCCAGGCCCTCGTCGTCCAGCATCGAACCGTGATCGATGGTGCGGACCCCGGCACGAATGGCCGCCTTGATGCCCTCGGCCCCGTGGGCGTGGGCCGCGACGAACCCTTCCCGGCGGGTTGTTTCCTCAACCGCGACGGCCAGTTCCTCGGCGGAGTACTGTTGCGCCCCTGGTGAGATTCCACGCGAGAGCACCGCACCGGTGGCGAGGATCTTGGTGAAATCGGCGCCGTGCTTGAAGTTGGTGCGCACCGCGGCGCGCACGGCGTCGACGCCGTCTGCCAGGTTGCGCACCGTCGGCACGTCGACGTAGATGGAAAACTGACGCGCATCCCCCGCCCCGCCCGTGGCCGAAACGTAATTGCCCGCCACCTGCATGCGCGGTCCTGGGAGCACCCCGGCGTCGATCACCTTGCGAAGATCAACATCGGTGTAAGGCCATTCCGGGCCCATGTCGCGAACCGTCGTGAAACCCGCACGCAGCGTCACCAGCGCGTTGGCGGCCCCGTGCAACGCGGACTCACCAGGAGTCGTGGTGACCAGCACTTCCTCCCAGTGCACCCCGACCTCGGAGGTGAGGTGCGTGTGTAAGTCGATCAGGCCCGGAAGAATGGTGGCGTCCTCAAGATCGATCGTCGGCGTGCCAGCCGGCACCGCGAGCTCCGGGCCAACCGCCACGATCCGCTCTCCCTCGATCAGGATCCGACCGGGCTCGATGACGTTGCCGAGCCCATCGATGAGCCGCTCGGCCCGAATGAGCACCGCCCCTCCGCCTTGAGCGAGCCCGGTCGCAGGCAAGGTGGCGGCGACGGCAAGAACGGCAACAGCGATGCGTCTCGTGCTCATGGTCCAACTCCCGGTTTCGAGGAAGGGTGACGCCAGGCGAACACCAGACCGAGCAGACTGATCACGGTCATCGTGCCCGGCGCCAGCACCGGGGTGGCGCCGCTCATCGACTTCTGGAGCAGTTTCACACCGGCGATGTTGGGGTACATCTCTCGTTCGAACTCGGCGTTGCCGGAATAGTGCAGCCACTGGCCCGTCAAGCCGCTCAGCAGGCAAGCCCACATCAGCACGCGCAACGTCAACAGCACGGCGCCGCTGGAAGCAAACCAAGCAGCCGCGGCGACGACGATGACGGCACCGAGCAAGGCCAGCGGGAGGATCTGCCACCAGTCCTCCGTATGCCCTATCAGCAACAGCTCGATGAGCACCCCGATGCTACCGAACAGGATGATTGCGAGCATACCGCGGCGGAGCCCACCAACCGTGGCAACGCCATTCGTGATCCCGGCGCCAGCTGCAGGAGCCGGTCGGCCCATCGAGCTAGTGTCCTTCGATGACCACGTAGCGCTCGAAGCGCGCCACCTCGTCGTCGTCGACGTACTTACCGATCTCCCGACGAAACTGTTCGATCGCCACGTAGGGACGGTACTCCTCGAACTCGTGGATCATTCGCGGACCAATTCCCGGAATCGTTGCGAGCTGCTCCGCGGAGGCCGAGTTCAGGTCTAGCGGCACGAAGACGTACTGCTCGAGGCGTGCGACCTCGTCGTCGTCGACATACTTGCCGATCTCTCGACGAAACTGCGGCAGCGCTGCATACGGCCGGTACTCTTCGAACTCGTGCGCGATACGGCGCCCCACCCCGGGAATCAGCTGAATCTCGGCGTCGGTCACGTCGTTCAGGTTGATTGGCAGCCAGAGACGCGAGTAGACGGCGTCGCGCTGCTCGTCGCTCAGCCCGCCGCCAATCGCCGTGTCGAGCGCCGCGACGCTCACCCAAGGTCTTCCGCCGATGATGGTCGCGGCGCCGTCGGCACCGATGTGCGGCACCGCGGCGAGCTCCTGCTCGGTGGCCAGGTTCGGGTTGAGCAGGCTCTGGTTGGTGCCGACCTGCGCCGGCGCGGAGGTCACAGCGAGAGCGAAAACGGCGATGGCGAAGGCGGCGATGGCGAAGGTAAAGGCAACGCGAGGCGGGCGCATGAGGTCCTCGTCAGCAGGGGTTCAGAAAGGGCAAGGCTAACCTTAGGGACTACGTCAGGCTAGCGCCTCCCGGACACGCTGACGGTTCATCGGCATGTGGCACACGCGACGACCCGTCAGGGCGGCGAACGCGTTGGCGATGGCCGGGGCGATACCGAGGACCGCACGATCGCCGATGCCCGTGGGGGGGCGATCGCCGTCGATCAGCTCGACGTGAGTCTCGGGAGCGTCGGTCATGCGCATCACGGCGTAGTCGTGGAAGTTCGACTGCTCGACGCGCCCGTTCTTCATCGTAATGCGCCTCGTACAACGCGTTGCTGGCGCCGTAGACGACGGCGCCCTCGATCTGGCCGACGACGATTCTCGGCTGCACCGCGATACCGAGGTCGACGGCCATCCAGACGTTCGGCACGCGGATTGCGCCGCGTTGCTCGTCCGAGCGTGACCTCGGCGATCGTCGCCATGATCGTTCCGAAGGAGGGCGTGTAGGCAACGCCCAGCGCTCGCTCGCCGCGCCATTCCCAACTCGCCATGTCGGCCACGGTTCGCAGTACCTTGCGCGCCTGCTCCGATGGCAGGAACCGCAAGCGGAACTCCCACCGGATCGACTCCCTCGGCGACCGCCACCTCATCGATGAAGCTCTCGGCAGCGAACTCCTGCTGCGCCGACGAGACACCGCGCATCCAAGAGACGCGAGTGGGGATCGGGCGGCGAACCCGCTGCGAGGCGCGTCCGAAGTCGTAGGCAAACTCCTCGCCCATACCCCAGGAGACCGCCGCGTGCTGCTCGGGGGTGCCGTCCCGCACCGCCGCAACCAGGCGAGGATCGGCGCGGCTCATCACGTCCTCTCCGACGGTGCGGTGGCCCCAGTCGACGATCCTCCCTTGATCGTCAACCCCACAGCGCACGCAGTGGGCGCTGATCGGCTTGAAGCGACCGAACTGGACGTCGTGCTCGCGGGTCCAGATCGACTTCACCGGCCGGCCGACAGCACGAGACAGCAGCACCGCATCGATGGCCCATTCATGGTCCATGTCGCTGCGACGGCCGAACCCGCCACCAATGAACATGCGGTGCAACTTGACGTTGTCGGTCGGAATTCCGAGGGCGCCCGCGGCGGCGTGGACGAGGTGTGTGGGAGCCTGAGTACCGGCCCAGATCTCGACGCTCCGACCGTTGTCCGTCACCTGGGCGACCGCATTCAACGGCTCCATCTGCGCCTGGTACAGGAAGTCGGTGCGGTATTCCCGCTCGTAAGTGCTCACCCCCGTGCCCTCAACCGCCGACGCAGGCTGGTCGCGGGCAATCTCCATGTGTACCTCGAGCTCCGCATCGGAGTCGAAGTCGTCGCCTTCCACGGAGCTCCATTCGATCTGCAGCGTCGTACCCGCGGCGATGGCGCCCTCGTACGTCGCGCTCACCACCCCGACGCCGTAGGGCAGCGCCACCACGTCGAGCACTCCGGGCACGGCTCTGGCAGCCTCGTCGTCGAGGCGCAGCACCGCGGCGCCGGGGACAGGTGCGCGAGCCACAGTCGCGTACACCATGCCGGGCAGATCGACATCGATGCTGTACTGCGCCACCCCAGTAACCTTCGATGGAATGTCGCGCCGCGGCAGATCGTGACCGATGAGCCGGAAGACAGCCGGGTCCTTGAGGTCAGCGTCGGTGATCTCGGGCATGGTGGCAGGTAGCGAAGCCGTGGCGGCCACCTCGCCATAGTTGATGCGGCGGCCGCTTCTGGCGTGCACCACGACGCTCGGCTCGGTACTCAACTCCTCCACCGGAACGCCCCACCGGGAGGCCACGCTATCCAACAAGACACGCCTCGCCTGAGCACCCTGACGTCGGAGCAGGTCGTAGTAGCCGGCCACCGAGGCGCTCGACTCGGTCATCAGCAGCCCGTAGTAACCCGGGTTGCCGTAGGGTTCGTCTTGCGCCGGGGTGAACTCGATGCGAACGGCGTCCCAGTCGGCATCGAGCTCCTCGGCAAAGAT
>CAXWPH010000007.1:0-357920 GCA_963666055.2 Acidobacteriota bacterium
GGGAGCTGCGGAGGAACTCGCAGCGCGCTTCGGATTGCTCTTCATCAACGGCTATGCTCTGGATGCGGAGACCGGAGCGGGGGGGATGACGTTTCGTCGATCCGACGGTTCGCTGCGGAGCCACGCAATCACGAACGGAAGGAGGCCCGAGGAGCGGATCGAGAGCGTGAGGACGTTCGTGGGACAAGCGTTTCGCAGCAATCCCGGTACCTCAATCGAGCCACTACTAGTCTTAAGAGACGGTACCGAGGTGGTTCTGCCCGAAGTTGCCGGGCAATTCTCGGAGGGAACACCGCGAGTCGCCGCAGTGGGCTGGTTGCAAGGTGCGGTGCTCCGGCACGGTTCCGGTCGGGTCGCTGCATTCGGTGAGGCGGCAATGTTCTCGGCTCAAGTCTCAGGCTCGGGGGAGCAACGATTCCTGATGGGAATGAACAATCCCAACGCCTCCGAAAACCCGCAGTTTCTCCTCAATGTGATGCACTGGCTCTCGGGTCGCCTAGATGAATCCGGTGGGGGCAGGCAGCCGTAGGCTACTCAGAAGATCTGCCGAACTCCCCCGTCTCCCCTCTGTAGCTCTCGGCCCTCCGTAGCTACAATCCTCGTGCACCCTTCAAGGTAGCGGACCGCTCGGAGGCCCAATGGTCGGTCGGCAAGGGCGGTATGGAGGAGGTCTGTCGAGCCACCATGTTGAGCATTGTGGTCAGGCTGAAACGTCGCTGTCGCGAGGTGGAGTAAACAGGAGGTACTGGTGACCGGGACGCTCAGACTTGCGATGTTCATCACCTTTCTGGGACTTCCGGCAGCTTTGCCTTCCGGCGCTCAGGAACCGGTCACAGCCGGTGCGATCGGGGAGAGGGTGGCGGGGCAATGGTTGGGCGCGATTTCGCCCGACGGAACCTTCCTTACCTATACCGATTGGAGCAGCGGCGACCTCGCGGTCCACGACCTCGAGACCGGCAAGAGCCGGCGTCTCACACACAAGGGCTCTTGGGTGACACCCGAGTCTGCGGTGGGGGTGCACGCTATCTCGCCCGACAGTACGCTCGTCGCCTATTGCTGGCGGATGGAGTCGTCCTCCGAATTGCGTGTGGTCGACCTTGAGGGCTCAGAGCCCCGCATTCTCTACCACGACGAACTCGTGCCCCAAGACTGGTCACCGGACGGTCGGCATCTTCTGGCCACGTTCGCCAGAAGGGACGGCACGAGCCAGATGGTGTTGGTCTCCGTGGCCGATGGCTCGGCGCGGGTGCTGAAAACGTTCGCTGCGGCAAGCGAATGGGACGAGGGTCACATCATGGCCTTCTCACCGGACGGGCATTTCGTGGTGTACGACTCCCAGTTCAACGCGGAGTCCCCTGAACGCGATATCTACATCCTGTCGGTCGACGGGAGTCGCGACTCTCCTCTGGTAGAGCATGCGGCCAACGACTATGTGCTCGGGTGGGCACCCCAGGGGAACATCGTGCTCTTCGCAAGTGACCGGGCTGGCACGCTGGGGGCATGGGCTATCCAGGTTGCCGATGGCAGGTCTCGGGGAGTCCCGACCCTGGTCGCATCCGAGATGCCGCCCGTGGGGAACGGTGGGTTTTCCGACGACGGCTCGTACTACTACGCTCGATCCGCATGGGTGAATGACCTCTACATTGCGACCATCGACCCGCTGAGCGGTAGGGCCCAGCAACCCGAAAAACTGGTCGACCACGTCAGCTACGAGTCCTCGGCCGAGTTCTCGCCTGACGGACGCTACCTTGCATACGCCTCGGGATTGGGACGCTACCCTGACCCCTTCGTCCTCGGGATCCGCTCTCTCGAGACCGGTGAAGAGCTTCGCCATCTGCTCAACATGAGGCGGCTCGGGGGCCACGCCTTTCAGCCTCAGTGGTCCCCCGACGGTGAGGCTCTTTTCGGTTCGGGTCGGCGCGGCATCGTTCAGATAGATGTCAACAGCGGGGAAACTAAAGTCCTGGTGGAATGCGAGAGCTGTATCGAGTGGCCAGTCTGGAGCTCCGATGGCAAAGCAATCTTTACCTCTTTTACCGAGGACGCACCGCGAAGCATCGTGGTGCGAGACCTCGAAACCGGCCGGGAGAATGAGATCCATCGGGTCGAGCCTCCCGCCGCCGTATCTCAGCTCAGCGTCTCGCCCAATGGCCAGCATTTGGCCTTCGTCTGGTCTGAGATGGCGACCGGAACCAGCGCACTGAAAGTCATAGCCACGACTGTCGGCGGTGAGCCGCGGGAGCTTGTTCGCGTGCCGCGGCCCAAGGGAGATGTCGCGTTCGACCCTCGCTGGGGGGCGATTCTCCGGCCAGCGTGGAGCCCAGATGGGCGATACGTGCTCTTCGCTCGCATCGGAGCTGGAAGCCAAGGTCAAGGGTTCGAGCTGTGGCGAGTTTCGTCTGGCGGAGGAGAGCCGGAGAGCCTGGGACTGGTGATGGAAGGGCTGAGGCCCTACGGGTTGAGCGTTCATCGCGATGGTCGGCGCATCGCCTTCACCGCCGGAACGCCAAACCGGACAGAAACGTGGGTGATGAAGGGACTCCTTACGGCACATGAGACCGCCCGCTGACCGATCACGAGAGTTGAACACTCCGGAGCGCAGTCCAGAAGCGGCTCGGAGGAGTTGAAGCGTCTGGTCCCACCGGACCTGCGGCGTGTCGCCTTTCTCGGCGGAAGGCGACAGGGATAATCGGGGTTCTAGGCAGGTAGACAATCTGAAGCCGGAGAGGCGCAGCTTACCGTGGAACCTCGCACGCTCGGGCGATAGTCTTCAGGCGCTCACCTACCCTGTTTCGGGAGCGCCATGGAACCCGGCACCAAACTAGGCCACTACGAGATCCTCTCGAGGTTTAGTCAAGAGGTGTGGAAATAGATTCAGGCAGCATTGCTTGCCGAGTGCTCCCAGTCGGCACAGGTATACGCCAATTGGATTTTCTTGGCCGACGCTAGGTTCCTTGCTCGGAGCTATCGGGGTCGTTAGGGTTTCGCCCGAACAAGGTGAACGTGGACGACCGCTTTATTGGCCGGAACTTGTAAGCGCTTTTCGCTGCAGCTCCTCCGGATCGAACACCCAACCGCCTTTGATCACCCGCCAGATGGTCTGCGTGTTCTTGATGTCTTCCAGGGGGTTGGCGTCGAGCAGCACGATGTCGGCGAGCTTGCCGACCTCCAGCGTGCCGAGGTGTTCTTCCGCACCAACGGCCGCCGCTCCCTCCTGGGTGGCGATACGAAGCACCTCAAGTGGCGCCAGCCCGGCCTGGACAAGATGTTCCAGCTCCCAGTGCAGCTGCACCGGCCCCAGGGGTGTGACGTGGCCGCCCGCCAGGAGCCTGACACCGCGGCGATGCGCGGCGCGAATGCTCGCAAGCGTTTCCACCCAATACCCCCGTGCCGCCACTGCCCTGTTCATATCTCCACTAGTTACCCCTTCCCGGCGGATGCGCCACTCCGGGGTAAAAGCCCGAAACTTGGTGCCCGCCAGGCGTTCGGGCTCATCGCGGAGCAACAAGCCGAGGCCGTATCTGGTCGCCACCGTGGGGTCCCAGCGGGTGCCGGCCAGCGCCAGCATCTGGAGCACGTCGTCAGAGGGGGGTGGGGAAAGCGTGTGCTCGAGGCTCGCATACCCCAGGGTTACGCTCTTGGTAACTCGTTCTAGATAGTCGCTGTGGCCTACCACAGGTAACCCCAGCCGGCGAGCTTCCTCGGCCACCGCACGCTGCAACTGCCACGAAAGGGGTGGATAGACCTTGATGAAGTGCGCCCCACGCTGCTTCCACCGGCGCACATAGGTTCGGGCGTCCTCCTTGTTGCGAATGTCCAACCTAGTCCCGCGGCCCGCGCCAAAGATCCCACCCGAGAAGAAGTGGCGGGGCACGGGGTCGCTAGTAGCCTCGCCACGGTCCGCCAAAGCGTTCAGCCAGGTGAACCTGCCGCCGACGTCGCGCACCGAGGTGACGCCATAGGCCAGGAAGGCCTCCTGGTTGGCTGCAAAAAAGTTGGTGGTGCTGTGGCCGTGCATATCCAATAGCCCGGGAATGGCGAAGCGGCCACCCGCATCGACCGTGACGGTCTGGCGCGGCGGCAGCCGCCCACGTTCGGAGCCAGTCCAGCGGATGCGCCCCTGCTCGATGAAGAGAGAAGTCTCTGGACCAAAGGCACCAGTGTCGAAATCGAGCACCCGTACCCGCCGCACCAGCAGCGGTGGCGGCGTCGGGCGGGCCAGTTCCAACCGGATCGGTATCTCCTCCCGCTCACTACCTGCCAGCGGGTGTAGCCAGACGCGGTTGCCGGCAGCATAGATTACCGCCGAGGAGTCCGGCGTGAACGCGAAACTGAAGTCCCCTTCCGGGCTGAGCTGGCGGAAATCTTCCTCTGGAACCGGGTCTTTGTTCAGCCCTGAACCATCCGGTGCAGGCCCCAGCGACGCCACCCAGATTTCTGTGTCGCGCCGGAAGGCCACCCATTTCCCATCGGGGGAGACGTGTGCGCCGGCGTTGCGGGTCGGCAGTTGAGCGACCGCCTCCGGCTCGGCCTCCCCGTTGAGCGGCAACCGATAGAGCGTCTGGGTACCTGTGAGATCAGCGGAGAAGTAGAGCGACTGGCCATCAGGGGAGAAATCCAGGCGTGATGGCGACCGCGCGCCGAGCTCAGGGAGTTTCTCCTTTTTGCCGTCGCTGACGTTCACGGCCACCACGCGGTAGCGGCCGGGGTCATTCACCGCAAAGACCAGGCGCTGCCCGTCGGGACTCCAGCTGAGGCCCGTATTAGTCAGCCCAGAAGCCAGCGTACGCATCTGCCGATTTTCAAAGTCGAATACCCGAACTTCTTCCTTGCCATACGCGCCGTGTACAAACGCCAGCTGCCGCCCATCCGGGGAAAACGCCGGGGCCCGCTCGAACGCGCTGCCTTCAAACAGCCGCTCGGCCTCGCCGCCATCGAGGGGTTGTTGCCAGAGATAGTCGGCTGCCCCAAACACCAGGCTTCGCCCGTCCGGCGACAGCCTGGGCGACAGCACGGTGCGCGGCGGAGCCGAGCTGCCAAGCGCGGCCGGAGTCCATGTAGGTGGCGGCGTCGGGGCCTGAACTTCCAGCCTGACGCGGGCGCGGAAGGCGAGGTGTTGGCGGCGCCCACTGGGCAGTTCAATCTTCCAGAGTCGCCCGTCCTGGCCGAGGTAGAGGCTCTTGTTGTCGGCGGCCACGGCGAACTGCGGCTCATTGAAATAGAAGCGGTGCGACAAGAGGATAATTTGTCGCGCGGCGCCCTCGGGGAGTGGCACGAACAACAGGTTTTTCGCCTCCGAAATCGGTTCCTCCGGCTAACCCTGGCTCGCGGTGGCGCCAGTAGAGCCCATCACCCGCGGGACTTGGCACCGCCCGATCCGCGTAGCCGCTCATCGTGCGCACGGTAGACACCACTCCCTCCGGGCTCATGACCTCAATCCGCGTCGTATGGGGCGAACTAGGTCCCTCACGCTCGACCATCGTCCAGGCCAAGCGTCCATCTTGCAGGTAGAACACCGAGCGGAACAGCCGCGCTGGAGCACTGAGGGTTTCCGGCTCTCCCCCGTCCAGGGAAACCCGGCGCACCAGAGCGGGTGACAGATTTGTCGAGCCACCCGGCGCACCCGTGAAGGGCAGATAGACGATCGCCTGGCCATCCGGAGTCCAGGTCAGTCGGATGGATTGCGCATGAGATTTGCGCGTGACCTGCGTAATCCGGCTGGTCGCCAGCTCCAGCACAAACACGTTGTCCTCGCCGCCGTCCCGATCGGAGACGAAGGCCACCTGTGTGCCATCGGGGGAGAAGGCGGGATCGCTAGCGTAGTAGGGCCCGAACGTGAGCTGTTCGGCGGTACCACCCTCGACCGGCAATCGGAACAGGTGCCCCAGCATGGTGAAGATCAGCCACTGGCCGTCGGGTGAGAGCGCGATATGTGGCTGGGTGACCTCGGTGGTTTCGAACTCGATGGTGCGTGTTGCCGCCGGGCTGACGTTGCGGACCTCGAGGGGACCGGCGAGGGCATCACGACTGGAGGGCGACGCCATGCCGCCGGTGGCCGGGACCAACGCGAGAGACAGTAGCGTTACTGCGCTCAGCCGGTGTCTCATGGGAGCAGCCTCCTTTTTGACCGGATAGGGTGCTGCCAATGTTCTAAGTCCCAGCCAGGCGCACAAGAGAGAACCTGGAAGATCCTATCCTCAGCTGCTGCGATCTTGCTGAGCGGTTTTCTGTTGGGGCAGACCCGTCAGCCTGTCCGCCCCGGAGTGGGTGCCACTTATTAGCGCTTCTAATCGGTTCTGACAAGGGGCTGCTGGAGCGGCCGCAATTACGACACTCGTCATCAACTGGTTCGAGGAGCTGAAGCGGCTCGTGCCGACGGACCCGTAGCTTCGTCTGCCGCCAGCACGCCGCCCGGATGCTCGGCTCGCATCTCCTATTCCTTGTCTGCGGCTTCAAGCTCGCTCTTGGTCGCATCGAGCGTGTCGTCGGAGAGCACCGACAGGTCGAAACGTCTCGCCTCAACCTCGATCCGGACGGCTTTCTTCGGCCCGCACCCAGATCGATCCAGCACTAGCGCCGATATGTTCAGACGGGAAGGGTGACCCCGATGGTGCGTGAACCGCGGGGTGTTGTCATCTCAGGCGGGCACGCGTTATCCCCGGAGGACTGGAAGCCGGTAGTCCCGTGGAACCCCACGAACGATCCAGTCGTGGTCACGCAGCTCGACGACGCGCTGCGAGTCACACTAACGGACGGCACGAGGAATCCTCGCGGCTATCCAAGGGGCGGCCTCGTTCGACGAAGTGGCCCGATTCGCGGGCCCTGGGGGTAGGCTGGTAGCGGGGGGAGGCGCTTGCTGGCGGCCTGGCGCAGACCCGGCACCCGGAAGTCCCGCCTAGCAGGGTCCCCCAGCCGCAGGGTCGACAACGTAACGAGGTCACTCCAATGAGAATCTCTTTAAAAATGGAAATCCCAGTTATATCTCGGGAGGTTTCGACATGACTCTTTCTGTCCTCGTCGGCTCCGTCGGCGCTCGCCCGCGGCCGCCGGGGCGCGTCGCTCACTGGCGCGTCGCGCTCACCGTCGCGCTCGGGCTGTGGCTCTCTCCCACGGCGTCGGCGCAGACGCTCGACGTCACGGCGGCCACCATCGAAGAGCTCAACCAGGCGTTCGATGCCGGCACCCTCACCTCGGAGCAACTCGTCGAACGCTATCTTGCCCGCATCGAGGCGTACGACCAGACCGGACCGACGCTCAACGCCGTCATCACTTTGAATCCCAGGGCGCTGGAGCGGGCGCGCGCGCTCGATGCCGAGCGGCAGATCCGGGGTCCCCGCTCCCCGGTGCACGGCATCCCGCTGGTCTTGAAGGACAACATCGACACGGCAGACCTCCCGACCACGGCTGGCTCCATCATGCTGAAGGGGTCGATGCCCCCGGACGACGCCTTCATCGTGGAGAAGCTGCGTGACGCCGGGGCGATTGTGCTCGCGAAGGTCAACTTGGGCGAGTTCGCGACTGGCATACGGAGCTCGCTCGGTGGGCTGACGCGCAACCCCCACGACCCCGCGCGCTCCCCCGCGGGGTCGTCCGCCGGGACCGGGGCCGCCATCGCCGCGGCCTACGCGCAGTTCGGGCTCGGTACGGATACCGGCGGCTCGCTGCGCGGTCCCTCGACGGCCAACGGCATCGTCGGGCTCAAACCGACCCACGGCCTGATGAGCCGTGATGGCATCATCCCGAACGCGCTCTCGTTCGACACGGCCGGTCCGATGGCACGAAGCGTCTACGATGTCGCGGCCGCGCTCGGCGTGATGACCGGGATCGATGCCGCCGACGACGCCACGCGGAAGAGCGAGGGACGGTTCGACACGGACTACACGCAGTACCTCGACGCCAGCGCGCTGGAGGGCGCGCGCATCGGCATCGCACGCGATTTTCTCGGGCAGGATGGCGAGGTCGACTGGATCATCGAAGCGTCACTGGAAGTCATGCGCGGCGCCGGTGCGACAGTCGTCGACGTCCGCTTCCCGCAGTGGCTGCTCGAGGTGAGCAACCGTTTCTGGGACACGGTTTTTCGTCGGGAGTTTCGCGCCCAGCTTCCCGACTATCTCGCCACGCTGGCGCCCGGCTTTCCGAAGACCCTTGCCGATCTCGTCGAGCAGTCGGTGCGACTGACGGCGCCGAGGGATGGCGGCTGGCCGAACCCGAGGCGGTGGCGGCGGATACAACGCGTGGAAGAAAGGGGTGAGCTCTTCGATTCCGAGTATCGCGCCCTCCAGGAGTATGGCTTGCCGCTGGTGCGGGCGATCATCGAGGGCCTGTTCGAGACGGAGAACCTGGACGCGATCGTCTATCCGACCCGGTCCCGCCGTCCGCCGCGGATCGATGCCGATCCCAATCCGTTCGGGGCCGCTCGACCCTATGCGGCGGCCGGCTACGCCAACCTGACCGGGTTCCCGGACCTCGTCGTGCCGGCCGGCTTCACCTCGAACGGGCTCCCGGTGGGGATATCGTTCCTCGGCCAGGCGTTCAGCGAGCCCCGGCTCCTCGCGCTCGGCTACGCGTTCGAGCAGGTGACGAAGGTCCGCCGGCTGCCGGTCAACACGCCGGTGCTGACGGCCGAGGCGATCCGTTCGCTGAAGTGAGTCGAGGTGTTCAGACAATAGCCCGTGGTTCAAGGCATTAGGGTCCTCGCCCATCCAGATTGTCCCCGAAACTGTCCCTTATCGACCTTGGAACGAGGGGTAGTCAAGAGGTGTGGAAATAGATTCAGGCAGCATTGCTTGCCGAGCGATCCCATTCGTCACAGGTATGCGCCAGTTGGAGTTTCTTAGGCGACGATAGGTTCCTTGGACGCTGCAAGCAGGATAGAGAGTCGATGCGTACTCATCGTTCGCCTCCGCGAGGGATTGAGGGCCACGCCAGATCTTGGCACCTGCGACGCGTCCATCCCTAACGTGTCACGGCTTCAGGTGCTCCTGGAAGTAGCGGCGAATGGCTTCCTGCATGTATCTGAAACTGACAGGCGTCCACTTAGAAGTAGCGTGGGGCTGCTCGGGAAACACCAGCAGGTCGTAAGGTCTGCCCGCCCGGATGAACGCCTCCACCATCTTCATGCTCTCCGCGA
The DNA here is from genome assembly GCA_963666055.2 of Acidobacteriota bacterium. GTDB lineage: Bacteria > Acidobacteriota > UBA890 > UBA890 > WLXD01 > DASCOT01. The sequence continues at coordinate 9,131 of CAXWPH010000007.1, forward strand.
AACTAGGGCCGTTGATGTCGCTGGTGCCGATTATCAGGAGCAGCTTGCCTTTGAGGTTACCCGCCACCCGGAGGTTGGAGGAGTACTCGTACCCTTGTTTATTGTTTTGGGGCAGGCCCATCTTGCTCTCCGCCCATACCTGACTGGACGGGGAACCTGCAATACCGACGTGATACACATCGGAGGCCAGCAACATGGCGCGGAGCGTATTAGTACCGCCTCGGGAGTAGCCGTAGATACCCACCCGGCTCAGATCCATATAGGGGCGGTTTGCCCCCAACTGCTTGAGTGTAGCCACGTGGTCGGGAATCTCGCGGCCGACGTTTCCATAGAACACGTCTAGCGCCGCTTTACCCAGGTGGCCGTCCACGATGAATGTAATGAAGCCCAACTGTGCGAGCGCCTGCGCCTGTACAACCATCCAGTAGCGGGCCGTGAAGGTGCGCTGCACATGTCTACTGTCCGCGCCACCATAGATGTACTCGATCACCGGGTACCTTTTGTCGGGGTCGAAATCGTAGGGTTTGTAGAGCACCCCGTAGAGGTCGGTCTGCCCATCGGCGGCCTTGACCACGAACTCTTCCGGTGGACTCCACTTGAGCTCCTCCCGAAGCGCGTCAATGTTGGCTTGGGACAGGGTTTGTAGCAGCGTGCCATCCGCGCGCCGGAACTCCACCGTCGGCGGCCGGTCCACGCTGGAGTGCGTGTCCAGGAAGAACTCCCTTGAGGGCGCAAGGTCGACGGCGTGTTGGCCGCTCGCTTCGGTCAGCCGTGTGAAGTTTTTGCCCTCCAGGTTCACCCGGTAGAGGTGGGTGTCGTAGGGCCGTTGCTGATCACCTTGAGCAATGAAATAAACCCAGCCGACCTGCTCGTCCACAGCGATCACCCGGACGACAGGGAAGGCTCCTTCTGTCAATCGCTGGATCAGCGTCCCGTCCAGGTCGTAGAGGTAGAAGTGCCTCCACCCATCCCTTTCTGACATCCAGATAAATCTTTTCCCATCGCCCAGCAGTGTGAAGCGGGGTGTTCGGACCCAAGTGTTCTCGGTTTCGGTGAGGACGAGACGGGAGGAGCCAGTGGCGCCATCGGCGGCCATCAGGTCGTACTTTTTGAACTCGCGGTCTCTTCGGAGGAAAAGCAACTCAGAACCATCGGGCCGCCACCCGAGGATATCAATGAACTGGTCCGGCTCCTCCCCGATGTCCACATGTACCTGGCGCTTGGAGAGGATATCCACGATGAAGAGTTCGGTCTGGTATGTGGGGCCGCCGTTCCGCGAGGCGCGTGGGGGGTAGTGTTCCCATTCCACCTCCTCCACCGGTTTCAACCAGTGAACGACAAGGGTCTTGGGAACGTTGCGCCAGTCCTCCTTCTTTAAGGCCAGCTTGAAGCCGTCCGGCGACCACCAGGCCCATCGTTGGTTGTATCCGCCCCACTTGTAGTCTTCGATGCCGTCGGTGGTCAGCTGCACGCTGCGGCCGTCGTAGGTGGAACGCAGCCAGAGGTTGTACTCCTTGAGGCCGGCAAACCAGCGGCCGTCAGGAGAGAGCACCTCCATCAGGTCGGGCGCGCTCCGGGGAAAGACCTTCCAGACGATCTGTGGGACCAGCCGGCTTTTCTCCGCCTCGGCCAGCGGAGGGATTGGAGTGATCTTGTAGTTGTCGAGCTGGAGGATAAATTCCTTGTCCTCCACGGTGAACTTGACGGCCTGCTCGCCCTCGTCCAGGAAAGTGAATCGGTCGAAGGGCAGTCCCTGGTAAGGTGCCTCGTGCCTCAGCAATGGCGTGAGCGCCAGGCGCAGACGGGCGGTGTCGAACAGGGGTGTCTTGGTGTTGGCCCTGGGATCAACCTTGTAGATGACGATGCTGGCCGGAGCCCCCTCGGCGTACCAGAAGCTGCTGCCGTCGGCCATCCAGTGGGGCTCAATGGAGCCGCCTCTGACGTAGGAGGCAAACTCCATGTAACGGTAGTACATCGCCTCCCGCTCGGATTGCTCGGCTTCCTGAGCGCGAACCAGCGAGCCGCTAACCACTAAAACGACGACCAGAAAACCAAGCAGTGCCAATTTTGAGCTAGACATTCTTGCCTCCGTTTTGCTGCTGCTGCCTACAGAAGGCAGCTTCCGATTGGCAATCCCTACTACAGGTACACCTCGCCCATACCGCCAGCGCCTAGCTGCTCTATGATCTTGTCGTAGTCATTGTCTTGGGGTAGCGGGTATTAGCCAGATCACTGCAGCCCCAATGCGGCAATGACCCCGTTGAGGACCACCGAGAGGACAACAGCGGCAATGCTCAGCGGCACCAAGGCTCCAACCGAGATGAGTCCTTTCCGCCACGGACTCCACTCACGGTGACGCACGATCAGAATCCAGGCGAGCGGCGCTAAGCACATGAGCACGAACCAGCCGACAAAATTGAGCAGGGGGATGCCGTAGTAGACCGTGCCTTCCACAAACCAGACCCAGTAGCCGGAAGCGACGGCCGGGTCAATGAACAGATCCATCGCCACAGCAATGACGCCGGTTAGCACCGGCACCTGCCACCACAGCCGAGGCTGGGTGAGCATATCCTGGCCGGGACGGGCGAGGATGCCCTCGGCGACGAACAAACAGGTGCCACACATCCCGATCCACCCGAACAGAATAAAGGTGAACACCCACAGCATTGACTGGCCCGGATACTCATAGTTGCGCACGACAAACGATGAGATCAGATCCATGATGGCCGTGAACCCGCCAGAGACGATGATAAAGACGAATGTGTCCGCTCCACCAAACCGCCACCACACAAAGGCCAACACGGGGAGAGCAAACAGAATGCCGCCCAGCAGGACCATGGTGAAATCGGGTGTCATGCCACTGTCCTGTGGGACCGCCACAGATACAGTCCCAACGCGGGCACCGCGAAGAGCGCTAGCCAGAGCAGATCCCCGCGCCCTGCCTCGGTGGCCGTGATGATCCAGAGGAGAAGGTTGACGGAATACAACGCCACCGGCACCCGCCGGCCGAGAAGCGTTTCCCGCTTGCTGGCATGATCGTCATGCATGATCGAAGCCCTTTCAGTTTCAGCCAGCATTTGCTTGCCGAGTGCTCCTAGTCGCGACACACGTATGCGCCAGTTGGGGCGGTAATGTCAAGTTGGTAGTAGCCGCAACCGTCGCGATTTCGAACACCACACTGAATACGTGGCGTGGCTCGCGAGACTCGGCTAGGAACGCTACGGGTCCGTCGGCACGAGCCGCTTCAGCTCGTCGAACCAGTTGAAGTGACCGAGGGAGGTGCCGGTCATCTGCGAGTGTCCGTGGAGCCGTTCGTTAGGAGAGCTTGCGGCTACGCCGCGGTCGCCATCGTGACCATCGCGATCGGGTACCGCGACCCAGCGCGAGCCACGGTTCTCTCCCGACGGCCGTTACCTGCTCTATTCGTCGGACGAGACAGGAGATACGGAAGTGTTCGTTCGACGCTATCCAGGCCCGGGCGGTGCAGAGCAGATCTCAAACGAGGGCGGTTACGACGCGCTCTGGTCACCGGACGGTACGGAGATCTTCTACCGGAACGGGCGTCGGATCATGGTGGTCGATGTCCAGACGGATGGCAACATCAAGGTCGGTAGACCGAGGCTACTTTTCGACGGGCCCAACCTCGGCAACGCCAAGTTCTATCGGGCCTGGGACGTCATGCCCGATGGTCAGCGTTTCATCGCCGTGGAGCGGGCTCCCGTATCGACCTTGAACGTGATTCTCAACTGGTTCGACGAGCTGAAGCGGCTCGTGCCGACGGACCCGTAGCGCGCTTAGCAGAGTCTTGCGAGCCTGCTTGGAGTGCGCTTTTCTCAGGGTGCCACCCTAGGTGCCACTCTATGCAACTCCCGGCACTTGCACAGAGTTGCATGGCCCGTAAACGTTGGGGTTATTGGGGTTACGGAAGGCCCCAATAAAACTCATAACCCGAAGGTCGTAGGTTCGAATCCTACCCCCGCTACTTAGGTAAGTCCCGGTGGCTCAGCAACTTACATCCCCGTGCTGGCCACCGGGACTTACTGCATCTGGCCGAAATGCCACGTACATGCCGCGATTCGGCTCCTCTCGGGAACGGGCCTCGCAGTCTCGACGCTCCCTGCTTCACGGGAAGCGCCAGCGTCATTCATTCGTACAGGGACCTGCCGATGGATCGGTAGCGTCGTAGCTCAGTCTCACGAAACGGCATCGTCCGTGGACCCTCACCCGCCCTGACGGTACGCTTCAGGCGCTCACCCTCCCTGCTTCGCCGCGCTCCAATCCGCGAACAGATGCGGCTCACGCACGTCTACCAACCAGTGATCCTGCGAGCACTCATCAAGTGCAGCGACGTGGTCGCTCAACGACGTCGCCGACGCGGTCGGCTGTCGATGTCGTCAGTGATCGTCAAGACACTTCCATTGTGTGCACATCTGCCTCGCGACCGACGCGTCAGCGCAGCGGTTGGGGTCGCTCGAGCATCCAGATCTCGGCCCGTCTAGTCTCCACCGGAACGATGAGGGCGTCCCGGCCGACGGCGAACTTGGTGAGGGTATCGACCATCGGCAGGCCTCCCCGTGCGCTCCCCAGGTAAGTGACCTGAGTCACCGTTCCTTCCTGACTACGCATCCAGATCTCGTACTGTCCGCTTGCCTTCGACGCGTAGTACAGGCGCGAGCCGTCCACCGACCAGACCGCCCAACCCTCGTTACCGGGCCCTTGGACGAAGGGGCGGGAATTCGATCCGTCTGCGTTGATGATCCAAACGTCGGCCTCTCCCTCCTGAGTCGAGAGAAACGCGATGCGGCTCCCGTCAGGAGACCAGGACGGGAACTCCTCCAGCCCTGGGAGGAAGGTGAGCTGTTTGGGGTCCCCGCCCCCGCCGGCGATGTCGAAAAGCCAGAGGTCTGCGCTCCCTTCGCGGGTCGAGCTGAACACGATCTGGTTGCCGTCGGGAGAGACCGCAGGATTGAGGTCGTACGCGGGTTCTTGCACCTGCGTCAGGGGCAAGCCAACACAGTCCTCGCACTGGATCCACCAGATCCGGTACCCCCCCCTCGGTCGAGCTGTAGACGACCGACTCTGCATCGGGTGACACGAAGTCAGCACCGATCTCTCGCGCAGACAGCTCCCACAAAGGCGTGAGTTTCTCCTCGTCCGTGGTCCCGACATCTCGCTGGTAGATGAAGCCGGCTCCCCGCCGATGCGCCGTCCAGGCGAGCTTACGCCCATCACGTGAGAGCACCGGATAGTAATTGATGTCGGCTTGAGAGGTCAGCCGCTCCGGTACTCGCCCCTGCACCTGTAAGCCCGAGATAGGATCGATCGACACGGAGTAGAGATGACGCTCGATGTGGCCGGCGACGAAGGCGATCCTCGACCCGTCGGTGGAAACTGTTACATCGGTGTTATCGGTCAGCGGAAAGGTGAGGCGGACCGGCTGCCCGACGACCGCTCCCGAGTCAGCGTGCAGCGGTACAAACCACAGGCTCTTGTTCCCACCGAACTGACCTCTGGCGAGGATCAATCCCTCCCCGTTGCCCTGCACAGCCATCCCGACGACTTCCTCACCGGAGGGCACCAATCCAAGGGGTTGCGAAGAGCCGCCGCCGATGGGAACGCGGAGGACATCCAAATGACTCTCGCTCCAGACGAAGAGCGCGGTTCCTTCCGGGCTCCAGACCGGATGGGCATCGCCGCCGAGGTTTTCGATGACCGTGACAGGATTCCCCACGGCGTAGACAGGCACCACCGCGACGGTGCCGCGCCATTCGAAGGCAATCGAACTCCCGTCCGGGGACCACGACGGTCGCAGCCCCTGTTCGCGCAGAAGCGTGCTATTGCCGCCGTCCGCGGCGACGAGATAGATGCCTGCGCTGCTACCCGACTCGACGCAGTACGCGATGGTTTGCCCGTCCGGTGACCAAGCAGGGGCCACCTCGGCCTCCGGGGTGTCGGTCAGCCGCACGGAGGCCCCGCCATCTATTTGCAATTTCCAGAGGTCACGCTGTCCGTCGATCTCCGCCGCGTAGACGACCTCGAGTCCACTGGGAGAGAAGGTCGGACCGGCGGGCATGATCACATGGGAGGCCACCAGCGGCGTGATCTCAAAGTTGGCGCGCGTCGCGATCACAGTGAGCTTAGCTCCCGGAAATGCACTTCGGAGGGCGACAACACCGCCTCCCCCGATCGCGGCACCGATGATCAGGAGCGCGGCCGCACGACCGAGCAGCGTCTTGGGCGAGCGGCTCTCCTCGGTCGCCGCCCCGTCCTGAGCGTCACCCTCCGCCCGCAACGACTCCAGGGCATTGCGGAGGTCAAGTACGTCCTGGTAGCGGCGCGACGGGTCCTTGGCGAGACAACCGTCGAGGATGCGCTGCAACTGGTTCGGCAATCCCGTGCGATAGACCCGGACGGGCTTGGGGTCGGTGAGCAGGATCGCCGACATCACCGACACTGGGGAGTCTCCCACGAACGGTTGCCGTCCCGTGATCATCTCGTACAGGGTCACCCCGAGTGAGAACACGTCCGACCTGGCATCGGCCGGCCGGCCCCGTGTCTGCTCCGGAGACATGTACGCGACAGTTCCCACGATCTGGCCATGACCGGTGGCGAACTCGGTAATCTGTCCGGAATCGGAGTCACCTGACATCGCGGCGAGCGGGGCCATTTTGGCCAGACCGAAGTCCGTCCAGGACTTTGACGCTTCCGTCTTGGGACACCATGACGTTGGCGGGTTTGAGATCCCGGTGCGTGATCACCTCCGAATGCGCCGCCGCGATCGCTTCGACGAGCGGGAGCGCCAATCGGAAGAACTGGTCCAGTGGCAGACCGGCCCGGGGAATTACATCGGAAAGTGATCGACCAACGACCAGCTCCATGACGAGGAACCGCGTATCGTTGCATCGGTCCACGCCGTAAAGCGTGACAACGTTCGGGTGGTTTAGCGACGCGGCGACACGAGCTTCCCGCTCGAAGCGACGCAGCCAGTCGCGGTCGTTGGCCAGGTCATCGGGAAGAACTTTGAGGGCGACGCGTCGTCCCAGAGTGGTGTCCTCGGCGGAGTAGACGGCACCCATGCCGCCTTCACCGATCTTCTCCACGATGCTGTACTGGTTGAGCATCGTGCCGGTCCGGATCTTCATGGTCGCGAACGCCTCATTGGGCCGATCCGTCCATCGGACAGTATCGTCGCGGCGGGCAGTCTCGACCGGCGTTCGTCCCAGTACTTGGACCTCTCGCCGAATGACCAGCGCATCGCGCTTGAAATCGTCGGGGATGACGGGGACATTGACATCTGGATCTACGAGATCGAACGAGGGGGCAGCGGGGTGCGGCTGACCACGGAGGGCAATAACCGATATCCTGTTTGGTCGCCCGATGGAGAGTGGGTTTTCTTCGCGTCGGATCGGGGTGGCAACTACGACATCTTCAAGCGCCAGGCTGACCGGAGTTTCGACGCCGAGCTGGTCTTGGATACAGAGGCTGACGTGTGGCCGACGTCGATTTCGGCGGACGGTGAGATGCTGCTGTTTGACAGCGGGGCCTTGCCGAATCGCGACGTGGGGATGCTTGCTCTCGATACAGGTGATATGGAAATGCTCGTCGATACCGCCGCCCTTGAGATTTGGGGCAGCTTCTCGCCGGACGGTCGCTTCTTCGCCTTCGTGTCGAACGAGACCGGGCAAAATGAGGTGGTCGTGCGGGAGGTATCGAGCGGTCGGACATTTCCGGTCTCTACGAGTACCCGTGGTGGGTGGTTCCCTCGCTGGTCGCGGGATGGAAGGGAGATTTACTACCGCTCCGTCACGAGCCCAGGCATCCTCGTTGCGGAAGTGGATTTGGAGTCGTTTTCCGCATCCGCCCCTGTCGAACTCTCGGACATCGGCATGCGTTCCTTTAGCAACTTCGATGCCACCGCCGATGGCCAGAAGTTCCTGGTGACGGTGCCCGTTGGTAGTGATGAGACTGGGGGCGACGCGGCACCCGGTCCACGACTCAACGTCGTGCTCAACTGGTTCGAGGAACTGAACCGGCTCGTGCCGACGGACGGCTCCTGATGATCGGCAAGACGCTCGGCCACTACGAGATCCTGGAGCCGCTGGGCGCAGGCGGTATGGGTGAGGTGCCGACGCCATGACGCGCAAGCTCACGGCGAGCGAGGAGGGTTCAATGAGATCGACTGCGGAAAGTGTCGTGATGGTGAGGCCGACAGTACGGTTGTTGGCCATGGCGCTCGTCGCCGCCGTCGCCTGGTCCCCCACCGCCGTCGCACAGTCTGGCACGAGAGCTTTGGCCATCGACGATTACGAGCGCTGGCGAAGCATCGAGTTCCACCGCTCCGCGGCGATCTCCAGCGACGGCGCCTGGGTCGCGTACGTGTTCCGCTATCCCGACGCCCTCGACCAACGTCCGGTGCTGCACGTCAGGAGCCTCGACTCCGAGATCGACCACGAGATCCCGAACGCCACGGGGCCCGTCTTCTCGGACGATTCGAGGTGGGTCACCGCCTTCGTCGAGCCGCCGTACGAAGAGGCCAAGGCCCTGCGCGACGAGAGCAAGCCGGTGCCGCGACAGGGGTTGCTGCTGGATCTCCAGACGGGCGCGCGCGGGACCTGGGAGGGCACTGTCAAGTTAAGGACGCGACGCTCGGCTCCGGGCGAGCTGCGGCCTAGAGCCGCCTTGCCTCAGGCGGTGACTACCTCGCCCCAGGTCCCAAAGGCCCGCCCTCGAAGCATCCGATAGTTCACGCATCGTAATCGATGCCGGCTCAGGCTGAAGAGGTTCCGGATAGCGCCGTGCACGGACAGAAACCGCTGAGCTTGAGCAGCGGATTTAAACCCGCGCATCTGCCTCTCCCTTTGCCGGGTCGGCTGATGCGAGACCTCTGCTCGGTTGTTCGCGTAGCACGCTGTGACATGCTCCACCGAAGGCATCACACTCCTGTGCGCCGCCCCGTAGCTTCCGAGCTTGTCGGTGATCAACCATCGAGGTTCGCTCCCCTGCCCCTTCAACAGCTTCCGAAAGAAACGCTTGGCAGCGTAAGCGTTGCGACGTCGTTGGACCAAGATGTCGATCACGTCGCCGTCTTGATCGACTGCACGCCACAGATAGTGGCGTTCCCCGCGGATCGTGACGAACACCTCGTCCAGAAACCACGTGTCACCCAACCGGCCCTGCCGACGCCGTAGCCTTAGCCGCATACTTGAGCCCGAACTTGACGCACCAGCACCGGATTGCCTCGTGCGAGACCGTCACACCTCGCTTCGCCAAGAGATCCTCGACGTCGCGGAGGCTCAGGTTGAAGCGGTGATATAGCCACACGGCGTGGCTGATGATCTCTGGCGGAAAGCGATGTCGATGGTAGCGCTGCCGGTCTTTGCTCATCGCCGGACTGTGCCAGGCTGCCGGTTAACTTGACAGTACCCCACCGAAGACGATATGCGCGACGCACTCGGCGCGGTTGCTGCCCGTACAAGGGCGAAACAAGGGCGATCGGTGGGAACAGCCGGCGAGGCCCGTCGTGGCGAAGACTCGTAACACCGTGCCGCGAAAGCGCTTATACTTCCGGCGGGCCGTTAGCTCAGTCGGCAGAGCACCGGCCTTTTAAGCCGGGTGTCCAGGGTTCGATCCCCTGACGGCCCACACTTCAACCCGGCTTCCGCGCAGCGGCGTTTCAGGGTGGCCCCATCGTCTAGCCAGGTTAGGACACCGGCCTTTCAAGCCGGCGACACGGGTTCAAATCCCGTTGGGGCTACTACCTTTTTTTGATCATCCGAGGGAGCTTCCGTAACTCTTCCGTAACTTCGTCCTGAGACCAGCGCCCGAGTACGATGGCAAGCTGCGTCACGACAAGGGCGGACTACAGCCGTCCTTTCCACACTCGCCCCTGGCCTTCCCCTCGGAAATCAACGACCTATAGCGTTAGATTGTTTACGAGGATTCCGAGCAGATAGCTCGGTTCAGGGACAAGAAAGGGACAATTAGGGGACAGTCCGCACGTCTCAAGTCGGGTCGGATGACGGCAGCCCCACGGGGACGCTAGGCGCTGGCTGATTCGTAATCAGCAGGTCCGCGGTTCGAATCCGCGCGCCGGCTCTTTATCTTCAATAATTTAGCATGACATCTAGAGCCAAGAATGGTTATGGGGGTCCTCTTAGGGGTCCAGGCTCACTAAAATACGCGCTTCTTGCAACGGCACCGGGGTCCACAGCTTGCCGTGGTGTGCCGCAAAGGGTCCAGCCTCGCTTCTAACGCGAGTCCAGGAGTCCACACCGTGCCGAAGAGCCTGTCCGGAGTCACGCCGCGGATCCGTGGTGTCTGCCCTCTGGGTGTTGATTGTTGTCCTCGGAGCCGCCGTCCTGCTCAGCGAGCAGGTGGCGGCTGGTGTAGGCAACCCTCGCTTCCCCGAGCTGGTTGGGGCTACGGGACCCCGTGAAACCTCGCCGTCCCGGCAGCCGGAGCGCAAGGGTCCCAGTCGGACTCCCCCTCGAACTCTCGTTCGGTCCACGGGCGATCTAGCTCCACGGTAGTTACACGAATGCACACACCTAGACTCCGCCGTAGCACGGCTGCGGGGCCGCCAACGCCCTGCTGTGGCCGCAACCCTGGAGCCACAGGCCGGGCGTTGGAGACCGACGGGCCCCCCACAACAAGCCTGCCGACCGTCTCCGGTGCCAGACGGGTGACCAGGTCATTGAGTGTGCGTTCCGCGCACGCAGTCGTTGAGACACCGACAGGGCACCGCCCGCACCCGCCCACTAGGTTCAGGACCTAGTGGGTGCAAGCCCGTGGGGGTTCAAGTCCTCTCTTGGGCACTACACGCAAACTACTCTGTACAAAGGAGATCCAACCGACAAAAGGCCGGATCTCGGCGCTCACGTTCCGAGCTGAATGTTCAGCGATCTAACATCTATCTAACATTTCGTCGCTGGTCCGCTGTCAACAGGGCTGAGTCCGGATGAGATTCTCCGAGGCAATCCTGTTCCGTCGACGGTTCCCGCCTTCTTTCTGGCAGGGTTGCTCCGGGGGATTTCGCTCCAGGACGCGTTGCCCTTCGCGCGTTCGCCTACCTCACCTTGGAGCGGACCGACTCGCTGGCCGCCTGCAGATCGCCGTCCGTCGGCGTCACGGTGCACTCTAGGCGGTCGCCCTTGGTGAACAGGTCGGTGGCGAGGGCGTCGGAGTGCGCTGCGATGGTGATGTCGCGCACGACCCTGCCGTCGACCTTCCATACGTACCGGTACGAGACGACGTCGTAGTCCGGGTCGTCGGTCACCAGCGGGTGCTTGATCTCGCACAACGGCACTCTGCGGGCCTTCGGCTTGTTGCGAAACTTGACCCTCTTGAGCGCCACCGGCGCCCGGTTCAGTTCGGGATCCCGCTTGGTCATGACCTCGTAGGGCATCGTGGCGAGCTTCTTGCCGTTGACGTGCAACTCGAGCTTCCAGGTGCCGGTGAACACGCGCATGCCGTTGACGATCCAGCGCTGCCTCCACCAGCTGTAGTGGAGAGAATCGATGTTGCCGAGCTCACGCGCGCCAGTGTCCAACGCGACGGAGTTATTGGGCCGCCGGAACACCACCCGCTGGGTACTGTTGGCCGGTAGGTTCTGCAGCAGGAACCAGATGTAGAGCCATTCATCGTCGGTCTGAAACTGGCCCGACGAGGGCAATTGCTCGGGCGGTAGCTTGTCCTCGGCCAGCGTGCGGAGCTCTTCGTGGGCGGGAGACCTGGACCGCGCTTCCGGGAGGGCTGCGCCCGTCAAGCGATCTGCCCGATGCTGGCACACGCCAGCTATCTGGTGAACCTGGCCTCGAGCGATGCGGAGCTGCGGCCAGCTTGCGGCTCGACCGCCACGCCGCCGGCATCGACGAGGGCACCATCGGCAGCCGTGGATTTCGGGCGCCCCTGGCGGGACGAGCGGATCCGCCAGCTACCGGGGGGTGTTTTGGAGACGCCGAAAGGGCCGGACAACGTCCTGGACTGTCGCACCGGGCACGGCATCACGCCCTGGCCGCCGGCAAGCGCATGCCGCGAAGCGTCCCTGGATGATATCGATTGTGCCCCAGCAAACGCGCGTCCTGAACCTGGGTCTGGAACCTGTACCGATGGAAAGCGAGTGGCCGCAGCTACCTCGGATGTCTCGATACGGACACCCCGACTAGCAGCGCCTCGCGGGTGATTTTACGGTTGCCCCGGCGCTCGCGGAGCTGCGGCGTGGTCGGGCTCAAAAACGGCGTCGAAGAGGCCGTCGAAGTAGATCACCGCCTCCATGTTGCAGAACTCATCGATGCTCAGCATACGGCCCGTCGGTGTCCTGTCCGGGGTGCTTTTTCACCGGATGTACCGGTCCCCGGCCATGAAGTAACGAGGTGTCGAGGCCGCGAGTGTCGATCGACGACAACGGCCCGTTGAGCTTGAGCCGGGTGCTGATGCGCTCGCCGCCGAATATCGGGCGGCTGGTTTGCGACTCCGGCAATGAGTACAGGCCCCGCATGGCGCTAGAGACAGGGGACCCGGCGCTGCGCCCTGTGCACCTTGGCCGTTACCGACCGGGGCAACGGGACGAGTGAGCAGCCGATAGGTACCCGCAAGCGGCAGGTTGCTGCGCTAACGGGCGAGGTGAGTGATGGATCTTGAGCGGCGAGTCGAGCGGCTAGAGCGGGAGAACCGGCGGCTGAAGATCTCGGGCTGTGCCGTGGTGTCCATCTTCATAGCGGTGGCACTAATGGGAACAGTCCAGCTACCAGCCTCAGCACTAGCCGGACTTCTTGCTGCTGTCAGCGTCGTACGGGGCACCCGCATAGACCAGGTATGCCCGGAAGCCGCTCAAGTCGAAACCCCTCGACATCGAGTTCAACTGGAGGGCGAACAGGCGTCAGAACGGACCGCAGTAAAGCCTTGGTCAGCCTTCATCGCCAAGTCGCTGTTCGACGAACAGGTCGGAGAATCTGCGTCCAACCGCAGGAGGGCTTGTCATGCTGCGCATCTTGCCATCAGGTCCTGCAATTCATCTGTCATTTTCGACTTCGGAACTTTCCTCATTGATTTGTAGATTACAATGCCACGTTCCCGCATCTCTCGCTCGTTCATTTCGATGAGAGACACCGCCACGCAATGTAGCAACTTAACTTCGTACAACTTCACTTCCCACTTCAACGTAGAGCGGGCTTTGTTGTCTAATCCGAAGTACCGAAAGCTGGAATATGACGAATCGTGTTTCTGGAAACACTTTCTTATGTCCCCATCGGCGATGGAATCCATGCCTAAAGAACCACTGTGAGCGTTCAAGCGATTAACTATTTCGCGTCGTAATCCATCGCTGCTGCTCTTGTTCAAGACAGTCTTGTACAGCCAGAAGATGTTATGCACTGGGTAAATGACCGAATAATTCATAAGTAGAATCAATCGTAAGGATTGCTCAATTGAAAGAAGAAGCAATTCAAAAGAAACGAATGGGAAAAACAGTCCATCCACACTAGGCATGGTAGCCTTAGGGTTGTCGAGACAATGTAGCGACGCACGCTGATGCGCTTCTGCTCCAGCCATCATTCTTGGTGCTGCCGCCCTAATTTCTTGCTGAGTTAATTCTGCCTGTGAGGGATGGCGCCGTCTTTTATCAGCCACCTTTATGGTCCTCCTCCCTGATAGTCGTCGCGTGGTACGTGGAACTGATCCCGCCCCCACCGACAAATCCGTCCCGGCGCGATTGGAAGTCCACTCGAGGGAACCGACCCGAGGTCCTGAGACCTCGGGAATATGGCCGGCGGCCGAAGGCCGATGTTATCGTGAGGGCCCCGAACCCGCTGCGGTCCCTTGGATCAGGTAGGTTGGCCTCCCCGAATGTCCGCGAATCGCCCCGGGATTTCCGGAGACCGAACCACGAGGAGTATGGGGTCGGTGATATGCGGACTGCGTGGGCGCCGAGATAGAAGTGAGGAAGGTGGTGGGGCCTCTCGCGTTCAGGGATGTTGGCACGACCTCCGTTAGTGACCTGAGGATACGATGTTCAGATTGCGGCCGAAGAGCGGGAGTCTCACAGCACTCGCTGGCAGGTACGACGATCGGAACAACGATGCGGAGCTGCTGCGACGACAGCGTTCGGTGAGGAGGCGCGGGCACCTGACACTGGGAGACCTCAAGGCCGTGGGTCAGTGGAAGTCACCGCGCAGTGCAGGTCGTATGCAAGCCAACTCCGATCGGTTCGTTACCGAGATAAGCGGATTCGCCCTGAGTGCGCGGGGCGAGCGATCACGAATCGAATCGCTGAACGCCTTGAGCGGCGTGTCGTGGCCGACTTCTTCAGTGATCCTGCACTTCTTTCACACAGACGCCTACCCGATTATGGATTTCCGTGCGCTTTGGTCACTGGGCGCCACCGCACCCTCGCACTACGCGTTCGATTTCTGGTGGAGCTACGTGGAGTACACGCGTGATCTCGCGAACCGTGCTGGGCTGAACATGAGGACGCTCGACAAGGCTCTGTGGCAGTACTCAAAGGAGCGCCAAGGCTAGGACAGACAGAGTCGCCCAGAGCCGATTCTGTTCTCCAGGCTAGAGGTTAGCGTTCAAGCCGTTCTTGCCGACCGAGTTCGTGGCTCGAACCCAGGCGGATGCGGCCCCACCTACATCTTCAGCGAGCCCCGGGTCGGGTACCGCTTCATCAAGCCGGTCAGTGGCTGAGGGGCTGTGCCTCCGCAAGCCTGACCGGCAAGACCCAACGCAAGCGAAGCCAAACGGATCTGCTGTCACGGGGTGTGGGAGCTTTCAGGACTTCGCAGATTTCTCTGCCGCCGGCTCCTCAGGGATCGCCCGGTACCTCACGCGTCCCTTCGTCTTGCGCCCTCTTGGCCTTGCCTGCGTCTACGAGCTTCTCCAGCCCGTATACGATCGTCTGGTGGGCGAACTCCTGGCCCTGTTTGCTGAGGCTACGCCGAACTTCGGCCACCGTCATCGACTCGCTGCTGCTGCTCAGCAATTCGAGCGCGAGCTCGTAGCTCCGTCCCCGTTTCGGATGCTGACGCCCCTTTGCGCGCCTTCTTCCTGGCCGGCGCCTTCTTCTTCGCCGGCAACGTCGCCTTGGCCGACGTGCCCGGGTACTGTAGCGTCGCCTCTTTCATGGATCCGACGGCGGCTTCCAGTGAACGCAGCACCTCCTGTCCGTGATGCACAAACGACTCCCAGCGTTGGATCGTTGTCTCCAGCGCTTCAATCTCCTCATGAGGCATCATTTCGGATATCTCCCGTTACGCCCTCGCCCTTCGACGCGACTGACGAACCCGTCCCAAACCGCGATCACCTCGGGCACTGGTGCAGAGGCCTCCTGCTCGTGGCCGCCAAGGCTATTGGCGTCCGCTGCGTCCCACCTCGACTCGGGCGTTAGGTCGGTTGTATTGGATCGTTGTCCGGGCCATGACAGTCTTGACGGCGAGATCATGAACCGGGCAGGCATTGCCGAACACTATGCGAGACAAGCCTTCCTTGACTTCAAGTGCAAGTGGCCGCTGTACTCACAATTTAGAATGTGGCCATAACTGCTCGGCGGAGGACCCACCGTGTAGATGGATATCTCCCTGCTCATACTCGACTACTTGGCGGTCCTGCTGTCGATTCCGGTCGCCGTCGTCGTGATCATCCTCATCTTTCACACGGACATACGGCAACTGATGGCTCGCGTCGCGCACATCAGACTACCCGGTGGTAGCGAGGTCAGTGTTTCGCAACGTCGGAGATCAGAGGAGGCGCCCACCATAGCAGACACGCCACCAGACCTATCAAACGCGGAGGACCTAGAACTGCCAGGCGGCCTGTCACTGCCCCGAGAACAGGAAGATCAGTTAGCGCAGTTGATCCGGTCGGAGAGATCACATGCGGCCCTATGGGAATACCGCTATTTGAATCTGTTCCGGCCGTTGCACTCATACCAGCGGCGCTGACTCATCCGGTATTCGCGCCGGACGATCTTGTCGTTCTCGCCGAGCTCAGGAGTGCCGCGGTTGAGCCGGGTACGCTCGCCAGCAGTCGAGGTCCGGACCACCGTACCCGCCGGAGTTCCGGCGGCAGATCATCCTATCGATGGCGGCGCGAGGCCGGCGGGCTGAAGCTGCACCAAGCCAAGCGTCTCAGGCAGGTCTTGCACGAGATTGCGGCCGACCTCGTCCGCGGTTGCGTAAGTGTCGTCGCGTCCGCAAGTATGAGCCGGCAAGAAGAGACCCAGCGCTGCCAAGTCCGGAGACCTCCAAATGGCTGAAATCACTAAGAAACGTAATGGCGAGCTGGTTCGGGGGGTGTTCGAGATTCTGTTGGAACACCCCGAAGGTCTAGCGGCCAAAGACGTGCTGGCGCGCATGGCGAGGCAAGTGCCCCCGACCGAGTTCGAGAACTCAACATACTCGAAGCACCCGACAGTCCGGAGATACGAGAAGATCATTAGGTTCGCCACCATCGGGCCGGTGAAAGCCGGTTGGCTCGTCAAGGACCGTGGCGATTGGTCCCTGACCAAGGAAGGGCGTCGCGCACTTCGCGAGCACCCCGACCCTGAAGGGTTTACAGAGGAAGCAGGTCGGCTGTATCGAAAATGGGCGCAGGACCGCCCCGACTTTCCGACTGAGGACGAGTCAGACGATACGGTTGTGGAATCCGCGTCGCTCGAAGAGGCCGAGGAGTCGGCTTGGTCGGACATTGAGAGCCATCTGGCTGAGATGGACCCGTACGACTTGCAGGACCTGGTCGCTGCGTTGTTGCGAGCGATGGGCTATCACGTGGCGTGGATCGCTCCGCCCGGGCCGGACAAGGGCATCGACATAATTGCGCACTCTGACCCGCTCGGGATCGACGGACCCCGCATCAAGGTTCAAGTCAAACGCCTCACTGCCCGCGTGCCGGTGGACGGCATCCGCGCTTTTCTCGCCGTTCTAGCACCTACAGACGTTGGGCTCTTTGTCAGCACCGGCGGATTCACCAAGGATGCGCAGCTCGAGGCACGGAGCCAGGAGACGCGTCGGATCATGCTGGTCGACCTGCGGCGGCTCTTCGACCTGTGGGTCGAACACTATGGACGGGTGGCCGAACAGCAGCGGAGACTACTTCCGCTGCGGCCCGTCTACTTCCTGGAGCCGGCGGATTGAGCCGGATAACGGAAGTATGGAAGGCGAGGTCTTCGCGTGGTCCTGAACGAGCGAATGTGGCGCTCACGCAGCTCCGGCAACCCCCGGCTAGTGCGTGCCTTCATCAAGAAGCGCCGCCGCAAGCTCGGCGACGATGCCGCCAGTCCTACCTACATCTTCACCGAGCCCCGGGTCGGGTACCGCTTCGTCAAGCCGGACAACGACTGAGGGGTTCTTTCCTCCGTAGTCGAAGAGGCTCCTCGAACAAGCCTGACCGGAAAAATAGTTCGCGCTCGCAGGGACCCGGCCGACCTACCGGAGGTGCGTGGAGAGAGGCCACGGCACCGGCGTACTTGCCCGCGTCACCGCGCCCTCGAACGCGACCCGCCGCGTGCGATGTCCAACTGTTGTGGTCGATGTGCTCTGCGACGACCGTGAAGCCCGTTTCGGCGCAGGGACGGCACAACGGCTAAAGGCTCGCTCCGGAGGATCGCGGCTCGCCACCGCTGATAGCGCCTGCTCGAGCGCATCCGGCGGATGACTTCGGGGTCCATCGGCGGGTTCTCGGCGGTTGCTCACTTTCGTGGCCATATCTTATGCCTTCCGAATCGTTTTGCTTACAGATGTCAGGTCACTGAGCGGTATCCGGGTGAGGGCCCTAGTTTACTTTGGTGGCCCCCCGTAAAATCCTTATTCCATTGATGTTAAGGCCTGGTGCAAGTGGCTGCATGCGTGTGGTCCTCGAGGGCTCGAAATCGCGTGACGAGCGCTCGAGCTCGAGAGTGGGGGCTCTATCTATGTTCGGTCAGCCCCCGACGCAGCGCACCGCGTAGCACGTCGCGGCTGACACCGTACTTGGCGGCGAGCGCGCGCTGACTCATGCCGGCGTCGTGATGGCGCACCAGGTCGACGGCCTGGCTGTCGTCGGGCTTTGTGAGCACCAGGGCCAGGTCATTACCGAACGAGGGCGTGCGTGTTTGTGAAACCGTGTGCGGCGCGTTAGCTCGCGCGCGAGTTGCGACGAGCCATCACCACGACGTACTCCGATGCCGGGCTCCCGGAAAGCGTCGAGGATGCCGCGCTGGAAGGGCCGCCAGTCGGTGCGCCACCGGTTGCCCGCCTGACTGCGCCCGTCACCACTACAACCAGCACCGAGTTACTGAGATAAGACGTGGTACTAACCGTGGGGTCAGGTCAGCGCTTATGCAGAAGAAGTGGCGGGCCCCGATGGCGGACAAGATCGCGGCGGGTCGGATGGCGAAGAAAAGCTACAACAACCTCCACACGCTACTGCGAGCGATCCTGACCTGGGCTCGTGAGCCCGCCCAGCGCTACCTGGCCCATGATCCGCTCGTTGGCCAGAAGCGCCTGAAGCTCAAGCGCGGCAATGCGGATTTCCTTCAGGAGGATGACATCAAGGCCCTCCTGGAGGCGGCGGCAGGTGTGCCCACCGAGAATGCTGTCGTGCACCTAGGTTTGTTTGCCGGGTTACGCCGAGGGGAGATCTTCGCCCTACGCTGGGCCGACATCGAGTGGGGCGACGGCAAGATCGGCGGCCGCGTCCACGTTCGGCGAAGCATCTACCGTGGCATCGTCACCTCCCCCAAGTCGACGAAGTCCGAACGTCTCGTGGACGTTCCGCAGAGGGTGCTGGATGTCCTGGCGGATCATCGGGTCTCATGCCCAGCGCCAGGCACCGGATACGTCTTTCGCACCGGGACCGGAACCCCGCTGGACCCTGGTTCCTGGTACAAGCGGACCTTCCGACAGCTCTGCAAGCTAGCTGGCCTGCGCGGCTCCATCAACCTCCACTCGCTACGGCACACCTACGCTTCTCTGCTGCTGCGACAGGGCGAGAGTCTGAAATACGTCAGCGATCAGCTCGGGCATGCCAGTATCCAGACGACCTGCGACGTATACGGCCACGTGCTGGAGTCGCAAAGCCAGGATGCGATGGCGCGGCTTAACCGACTCATCCCCGTTGCTGGAGCGCGCCGAGAACTTCGAGTCGTCCGTTCCATCTAACAGCTATCTAACAGAACGAACGAGAATCAGCTGGAATCAGCTGCAGCCACACCAGCGGCCTCGTCCCGTAAGTCAAACTAAAATAGAGGGTTACGGACTGTCGAGGAGTGAACGAAAATGAGCCGAAAATGGCCGGATAGATTTCAGGACCTAGTGGGTGCAAGCCCGTGGTGGGTCAAGTCCATCCTTTGGCACTTCCCGCAACCCATTGATATAAAAGAAGATTCGAGAATTGACGGAACGTTTCAACGGAATAGGAGCCGTAGAGTGAGAGTTAATGGAACGCTGGCTTTTAGCCTCGGAACGCCGCCGAGGCCGGCCTGTTCAGCGCTCCCGCCAAGTGCCCCAAAGAGGTGTTCCGACCCTGTGAAGTTCACGAGGCCTCTTGTTGTGAAGCCGAGCTAGAGGAGGGTCGCCATGTCATGTTCGTAGTAGGTGAAGTACGGGTCCCTCAAATCGGCCAAAAAACTGCTTCAGATCGTCCTCGCTAGGCGTCCCCGTGCGCATCCAAGCCGGTCGAAGCGAGGATCTGGCCGAGGATCTTCTTCAAGAGGTTTCCGTCCACCAACCGAGGCGGGACATGCCTGCGAGATGTCCGCCGTGTTCGATAAGGAACCGCACGGATTCAACGAAGAGCGCAGGCGATTCGCCTCACTCGATGCGACAGTTTCATCGCGGCGCCTCGCTAGTTGTCGTTTGAATCCTCCGGAGGCAAGACTTCGCATGCGTCTCTCGGTAAGTACCCGAGTAGCGGGCTGGACGGAAGCGAATCGTCAAAATGGATGACGTTGGCGTATTCGCAACCATCGAAGCCCGTGACGAACTGGGCGACCTTGACCACGTCTCCCTCCCGTAGCTGCTCACCGAGACTGGAATCCAGTTCGGCTCTGTACAAGAGGCAATGGTCACGCTGCAAACGCACCGACGGCCACAATTCCGGCCCGCCAGGATGTTGTCTGCTCAGCAGATGCTTCCATTTCTTTGCGATGAGCGCTGCGGTAGCGCTTAGGTAGTAGCTGGTGGTCCGCACGTTCGGCCGCGTTTCGAGTGCTGTTAGCCACGCGTATGCCCACTCTCCATTCGTGAGGAGGACGGCATCAGGCGTATTCAGTTTAATGTTCTCGAACTCGCGAATGGATGCTCCCCACTCGAGCAGATCGCCGCGCAGTCGATCCATGTCAATCTGAACGTACTGCGCAGGATGCTTGATCATGGTTCGAATCCACTTGGACTTCTTGGTGTGGGCCGGTGCCTTCGATCCTCTTGCGCCGCAGTCAATCGTCTTGTCGGGGTCAACGTTCTCGTTGGTATCAACGCTGTATTCGACAAGGACCTCGACAAACAAGGCTTGCGCTACCCCGGTAAGCGCAGCTTTGACACCACCTTCTGCCAAGGCCTGACTCGCTTCCTCAAGGTACAGTCGACCTGGACAGTCACGCGGGAGTAGGTCGAGGAGGGTGATCTGTGTGAGAGATTGGCCGTAGACAGCACGGAGTACACCTTCCGTCATCTCTTCTGCGGCACGAAGAAAGCTTTGGACAGTCTCCGGTGCCGCGATATGTCCGTAGTGCTTTACCTGAACGCGTTGTTTATTCAAGTTGAGAATCGTCATCAACCTTGGGACGTCTACCTTCTTTCGGACGAAGCCCAGCAACTTGTTGAACTCGCCCCACTGTCGACCGCTCCCGTGATCAATTCCGAGCTGTAGCGCGGCCCCGTGTAGCACTAGCTCAACAGCGTCGTGCAGCAGGACAAGCCCTGCGGACGCATCATGAGAGTCCTCCGCAGAACAGAGAGGCCGGGCCTGATCTAGAATCCGTCGGGCGATGATAAGCGTGCGAAGGGCGCTTTCCCTTGGCTGTGTAGTTGGGAGCTCTTGGCTGATGTCAGAATCTTGGGACGACATGTTCGTGGGAGCGGCAGGTTCCGTGCTTGGTAGCACTATTCCTGGATTCCGTAGATGCGCGAGGGTCGCTGCGTGTCGCGCGAATGCAAGAAGAGACCGACGCTACAGAGAGCATCAGGATACGGTTATCAACAGGGCCTAGTCCTCGAGACAGGTCGCGAGTGTACCTCTTGAGCCCTTTGACAGCATCGGCGAGCGGCCTTGGCATTGCCTCGGCAACCTTCGGGTCGAGCTGTTCGCATTCGTGTCGCACTCCGTTGAGGCAGCCTTGTGACCTGACCCCGCGGTTAGTACCACGTCTTATCTCAGTAACACGGTGCCGACAGCGCCTTAGGGGCCGGTGGTCGATAGCCCAGCGAGCTGTGCGGTCGAACTCGGTTGTACTGCTGCCACCACCTCTCGATCAGAACCCTTGCCTCCTGGAGCGTGTAGAAGATCTCCCGGTCCAGCAGCTCGTCGCGTAGCTTGCCGTTGAAGCTCTCCACATAGCCGTTTTCCCACGGCGAGCCGGGCTCGATGAACAACGTCTTCACACCAACCCGCTCGAGCCAGCCACGCACTACCGGAGAAGTGAACTCCGGTCCGTTGTCGGAGCGGATGTGGTCGGGAACACCACGGTTCACGAACAGCTCAGCGAGTCGCTCCAGCACATCCTCGGAGTTGAGCCTGCGTGCCACATCGATCGCCAAGCACTCCCTGGTGTACTCATCCACGATCGTCAGCAGACGAACCGCTCGCCCGTCGTGTTCTCGTTCGTGCACGAAGTCATAGGCCCACACGTGATCTTTCCTTTCCGGCCTCAGCCGCACGCGTGGATGAGCCGGCTGAGGGTTGGCGAGGCGGCCGGCACGGTCGTGGGACCACGTTCAAACAGGTAGCCGTCGACCTGATGGCTGCCCACAACGCCGCCGACGCGGGCGGATTGCTCGACCAGCCTCACCGCGGCGCCGGCCTCCTTCAGGCGCCACGCCGCGGACAGGCCGGCGAGACCTCCGCCGATAACAACTACCGATTGCATTGCGGCACCGTACTGGCTCCCGCTGAACCCGACCCCAGGCTCAGTGAATCAGGAATATCTCCTCGTTCGGTGGCTGAATGAACTCGACGCCCCGGCTGGAGATGAGCTGCGGGTTGGAGATATTGAAGGCCAGTGGGTAGCCGGGACGCTCGTCGATCTTCATGTGGACCATGTACTCGAACGCGAACATGTGATTGTTCTGGATCCGCAAGTGGTGCGTGTTGGAGCGGAACGCCGCCATCGAGGGGCCCATGTCGCCATAGTTGCCGAACGCGTGGTTGTCGATCGAGAAGCCGGGCTTGTCGGTGCTGGCCAGCGCCTCCTGGATCATCGCGTAGTCCTCGGTGCCGATGTCGCGGAAGGGCGTGTAGAAGTAGCCGGCGGCCTCCATGGCCGCGACCATCGCGTCGAGCGATTCCTTGGCGGTCATTCCGACCTTCATGTGATCGCGCATGATCCACTGCCCGGCAATGGCCTTGTCGAACACCTCCTGCAAGAAGTCGGGAACCCTGGTCTCGCCCTCACGCAGGATGTACGCGTGGATCTTGGTGTCGACGCCGAATCCCATGTACTCGCCGCCCGGGCCGCCGCCACCGCCTACAAACAGGTCGCCTCGCTGCAGGATGTACTCGGGGTTATGGATGAACCAGCGCACGTCGGGCGGAGAGGTCGGAACGGTCATGTCGGGGGTGTTGACAGCGGAGTAGTACACCCGGGCGTTGATGTCGGCGATGGTCGTGAGGCCCGGGACGACCTGCGACAGGCGCTGCTTGGCGCGCTGGCGAGCGAGCGCCAGCACTTCGACCTGTGCGGCGACCTCGCGGGCGGTACGACGCAGGATGAAATCGCGGATCACGCCCTCCGCCGAGACAATGCGGCTGCTGTACTCGGACCCGAGGATACGCTCGAGCTTGAGGTACTCGGAGTGGGAGATCCCGTCGGCGACAGCTTCCATCTCGGAGGTGTTGACGGCGATGGTCTGCGGATCGCGCTGCGCCACGAAGCGGGTGATCTCCTCGTACACGCCGGGCTTGTGGTCATAGCCCGAAATCGCCAGGCCGAGCTCGAGCGAGCCGCGCACGTCGATCTTCTCGACCGCGCCGCCGCGGCCGAACACGGCGCGCTCGATGCCATCGCCGAGGTCGGTGAAGATCAAGTAGCCGGCCGTACGCCCGAACTGCAGCGCCATCGGATCGGGTACCCCTGGACGGGTGACGTGGATCCACATGTCGACGCCGTTGTCGCGCATGGCTCCAGGCAAGATGAGGTCGAGCTTGTCGTTCCTCATCAGGCGCAACGCCTCGGCATCCGTGTCGGCCGTCCGCGCCGGTAACTGAGCGTTCGCGGTGGATACAGCCGTCAAGGCGACAACGACGAGCAGCATCAAGCGTGGCTTCATCATCTCTCCGTCAGCGTCCGGGATCTCCGAACGATCGAGTCCGGGTTAGTGGCAAACAGTCGTTTTCTTTGACCTGCCCCAAGTGTTGAGGCCACTTCATAACTCATAGAATCGGTGCTGGCAAGAGGATGTTGAGGTCGGCGAAGCGGAGCGTAGCCGGCTTCAACAACATCGCTTCGGGTGCGGGCGGCCGATAGCCCAGCGAGCTGTGCGGTCGCATGCGGTTGTACTGCTGTCTCCATCTCTCGATCAGAACCTTTGCCTCCTTGAGCGTGTAGAAGATCTCTCCATCTAGCAGTTCGTCTCTGAGCTTGCCGTTGAAGCTCTCCACGTAGCCGTTCTCCCACGGCGAGCCCGGCTCGATGAACAGCGTCCCCACGCCGAGCCTACCGAGCCAGTCGCGAACCGCCTGGGCAGTGAACTCCGGTCCGTTATCCGACCGGATGTGCTCAGGTATGCCTCGGTGCACGAACAACCACCCGAGCCGCTCTAGCACGTCCTCACAGTTGAGCTTCCGCGCCACGTCGATCGCCAGGCTTTCTCGCGTGTACTCATCGACGATCGTCAGCAGCCTCATAGCTCGACCGTCGTGCCTCCAGTGGTGCAGGAAGTCGTACGCCCTGACGTGATCTCGGTGCTGTGGAGGCAGCTGGATGCACGAGCCATCGTTGAGCCATAGCCGGGCTCGTTCGGGCTGCTTTCTCGGTACCTTCAGCCCTTCGCGCCGCCAGATACGCTGCACTCGTTTGTGGTTCACATACCAGCCCTCCATGCGCAGCAACGCTGTTACCCTCCGATACCCGTAGCGCCCGTACTGCCGGGCTAGATCCACGATCCGCTCCGTCAGCATCTGCTCCTGTTGCGGCCCTCTTGGCACGCACCTCTGCCTCGTGCGTGGTTGTTTCAGTACCCGACATGCCCGCCTCTCCGATACGCTCACCTGCCCCCGCACGTGCGCCACCGCCTCGCGCCGGCGCGCCGGGCTCAGAAGTTTCCCGACGACACCTCTTTGAGGATGGCGTTGTCGAGCATCGTCTCCGCCAGCAGCTTCTTGAGCCGCCCGTTCTCGCGCTCCAGCTCCTTGAGTCGCCGTGCCTGATCCACCCTCAGCCCGCCGTACTCCTTACGCCACCGGTAGTACGTGTTCTCGCTGATGCCCAGCTTCCGGCACGCCTGTGGCGTCTTGGCTCCTTGCGCCAGCTCGATCTCTGCCTCCCTGAGCTTGGCGATGATCTGCTCTACCGTGTATCGCTTCCGGGCCATTTCTCCCCCTTCCCGAGCCTTCCTGAGTGCCTCAATTCCTAACTCTCAATCTGGCCCGATTATTGGGGGGCAGGTCAAACTCGATGATGCACCCGCGCGCGGGATCGGGAGCCGGAGCGCCAGCTCGAGGATCTGGTGCAAAGCTCCGGCAGCGGCGCTCGAGGGGCGGTCAGCGGATCGGCCACGGTGGTGGAGCCAGGCCTCGCGCGCCCGGACCTGCTCGAGCGTGAGGCGATCGCCAGCGTGCTTGCGCTCGTGGCAGTCCCGGCAGATCGGCTGGATGTTGTTGCGGTCCCAGAAGCGCTCCGGAGACAGGTGCACAGGCTCGATGTGGTCGATGTGCTCGGCGGCCGACTGTGAAGCCCGCTTCGCCGCAGGGACGGCACAACGGCTCGTCTCGGAGGATTCCGGTGCGCCACCGTCGATAGCGGCGGCTCCAGCGCCAACGCCGGATGACTTCGGAATCTATTGTCGCTTCGATTATGCGGCAAACCGTTTTGCTTACAAATGTCAGGGCACTGAGCGGTATCCGCGTGAGGGCCCTCGTTTACTTTCGGAGCCCCCCTAAGTCATTGTTGAAAATGGGGTTATTGTGGTCTCGTACCACGTGTACTACGTGCGCTCGTTTTGGACATAAAACGCACGAGAGCACATAGCGTGTGCGCATGATGAGTGCGCTCAAACCACGTCGAGGGGCCTCGCCCAACGGGTGCGGTCACACGTCGAACACGTTTGACGGTCACACGGGGGAGCCTCGAGCTCGTGTCATGGGCCCGTACGTGGGCGGAGATCTCGAGCTCGCCTGTGGTGTTGCGGTTACGCGTCGATCACGATGACCGGCAGTCACCCCACATACGCTCGGGTTTGATCCACCCTCAGACTCGCCCACAACGCGCCGCGTTCACCACGTGGAGCGGGCACGCGTCGTGTGCCAATCGCAGAAATCCGACACCCGATAGTCCGGTGGCAGCCGATAGACCTCGCGCCAGGACGACGCAAGGCTCGCGATCGGAGAGTGGAAGCATGGTTTCTCGCTCACGCCTTGACCTTCCGGATCGTCTTTCGTTTCGCCGCCCGTTTACGACTACGCCCGACCCGAACACCCGACCGCTTCGCGTTCCGTTTCACCCGGCGTTTCGACCGTGCACGCGATGAGGTCTTTTCGGTCACCAGCGGATCGTCGTTGCCGTCGGCGAGTTCCTCGAGCACTTGCCGGATCAGCGCGTCGAGCGCGCCCGTCGTCTTGGCGTCGATGTCCAGCATCGACGGAATCGCCACCAGCTTCGTCCGCACCGCTGCCGCGTGTCCGCTCCACTCCGCTATCACTTCGTCCTTCGCGACGAGGTCCCCGGCCCGAACCTTGAGCGTCTGCTCGGCAAGATGCCTCTGCGCCCGCTCCTTGAGCGCCCGCTCACGCACCGCGTCGAAAAACTCGCCCGGCTGCATCGTCTCGTCTCGCGCCGCGAGCCACGCCTCTACGTCCTCGAGCCTGTAACCATGTGGTGCCCCACGAGCCCCACGCCGCGCCACTGGCATCCCTGCATCGACGAGCTTGTTGATTTGCTTGGCACTCCGCCCGATCGCCGCCGCGAGCTCCGCGCGCCGCATCAACTTCTCGACGCCGAGAATCTCGTCGGTATGTGCACGCCCCAGGAAAGAGCCACCCTCGAACGCCTCGCCCGGCCGTTGCAGCTCCCACAGCTCTTCCACCGCCACGAGGTACTGGCCGGGCAGATCACCACCGGCAAAGAGGGTGAAATTCTCGAGGCGTTTGTTGGCGTTCAGGTTCGCCGAAGTTGTATAGAGCACGTCGATCTTTCCGCTGAGCACGAGCACAAACTTCGCGTGACTGTTCCAAACCCGCAGCGCTTGATCGCCGAACAAGTGGCGGGCGCGGCCACAGTAGCGCGGCTGCCTTGACTCAAACGACCGGTCGACGAGCAGACGGAGCGTCTTGATCCGCCCGTCCTGCAGCAGCCCCTCCGCCCGCTCGATATCCGCGTTCGCCGCGGTCCAAGTCGACACCGTGACGTCGCTCGGGCCGCACCGGTCGAGCAGCTCTTCGATACCGTCGATCAGCGACCACGTACCGTCAGAGAGGCCATGGATCGAGCAACCGTCCGCGAGCCCTTCGAAGGCTTCCGACGGGCCTTTGCTGTTGCGACCGACCCACGCCGTACGCGCTGGCCGGCTCACCACTTCGCGAACTCCTTACGTAGCTCGCCCAACAACTCCCGCGTGACGTGGCCGCGCCGAGCCTGGACGCAACGGAGCGAGCCCCCATCGAGACCCCGGGAACGAATTCTCTCGTCCCGTTCAGCCGAAAGCGTCTGTCCCCAAATGTGTCGAGAGACAATGTTCAGGTCGCACAACGACACCCCAAGACGGCGCGCCGCTTTCGCCTCTGTTTCGCCAGAAGCATCGACCTTACGACGCACAGACATTTCACCATCGGTCATCGCATAAAGGAAATCTCTAGCTCCATCGGTCATAGGTACGAGAGTAACCGGGAACGGCCCATCCTCGAATTGAATCAGGTACAGGAACTCCCGGAGGGATACTTGACGCGCGCCGCGCTCAATGGCGTGGACGGTCGACCGCGCCCAAGACAGGCCCGCTCTTTGCGTCATGTTGGCGACGTCATACTGGCGAAGGTTGGACGCCCTTCGCCACTCTTTCATGCGCTCCGCGACAACGCCGACGTCCGCTTGACCTTTAGACAACCCTTAACCCCCTAGGGGCGCACAAAAAACTTACGTTATTCTGCGCCGATAACACCCGTTAACGGAAAGCCCCGGAAGAACCTACAGCCCCCCCTCACCGGGCGCCGCTTCACCCTAGCGATCCTCTAGTTCTTCGTCATCCGCAGCTCTCATCGCACGCCATTGCTCGCACTTCGTCTGCGTGAGCGGCGCTCACGATCCACTCCGCGGCGGTCAGCGTCTCGAGGTCCCGGCCCCACCATTGCCGGAGATTCTCGAGTGCCTTGTCCTCTGGCCAGCGCTCACCGTCGAAGTCCGCCACCAGGGCCACAGCACCGAAGAACTCCTGCCGTGAGCGGTCCAGCCCGTACAACTCCGCAAACTCGTAATCCACCGGAAGAGGGCGCTGTCGCACGGTTGTCGCAGTGATGGGCGCGGCCGTCGTACCCTCCTGTCGCACGGTTGTCGCAGGATTCGTCGCAGGCTCGGGGACAGCGGAATTCCGCTGCAACACCCGTAGTGCCGCCTCTTTCGCCCTCACGCCGCTGTTTCCCTTGTCGCAGGGTTGTCGCATCGCTTGTCGCACCGACACGCACCGTCTGTCGCACAGTCGCACCCCCCTAAGGGGGTGCCGACTGCGACACGTGCAACGGCGCGACGGAATGCCCTATTCCTCATCGAAGCTTCCCTCGGCGATCGCTGCGTTCCGGTGCCGGTACACGGTCGATCGATGGATACCCAGCTCAGATGCCACAGCGTCCGGAGGCATACCAGCTTCCAGGAGGTCGACGACTCGGTGTCGGGTCCGGCCCTCGACGATCCAGGTCGCGCAGCCGTTCTCGTCAGTCGCGAGTTGCGCTTCGAATGGGGCCACGTCAGCACCAATGAGTCCCCGAGCTTTCTCGAAGCGAACCTCGAACCGGGCGCCATTCTCAGCCCGGTACTCGCCCGGGCGCTGCAGCTTTATCACCGTGTCGAGGACATCCTCCCGGCGAGAGGTACCGCGCTGAGCACCGCTCTTGCCGGCGTGGTGCACGAGGAGGACAGCGACTCCTCGCCTCCTCAACCCCAGTAGAAGGTCCTGAGCGGGTCCCCATGCTTCGGCCTCGTTCTCCGGACCGGCTCCGAACAGCGTGGAAATATTGTCGAAGACCACGAGCTTGGCGTCCCCAAGGATCGCGTCGAGGAGGCGCTTCCCCTCCGGGCTATCGAGCGCAGGCACCGGGACCTCCTGGGCGTCCGCGGCGAGGATTCGAAAGGGGATTTCTGAGGTGTCGAGGTCCGGGTCTAGCCCGGCGAGTAGCGAGCTCGTTCGCGACTGGAGGGTCTCCACGGGCATCTCACCATCCACGAAAAGAACGGGCGCCCTGGCAGGCGCCTCCCAGCCCAAGGCCGACGTCCCCGTAGCGACACCGAGCGCGATACTGAGCGCGACCCACGTCTTGCCGTCCCCGCGATTCGCGTACAGCATCGCCAGGTCTTTCTCGTTGAACCAAGGCGACAGGAGGGGTTGGCGTGGGGGCAGACGAAGTTCGAGATATTCTGCGAGTTCATATACTCGGACCCGTTCCGCGGCACGGCCCGCACCGTTTGCGATCGCCGCGATGGCCTGCTGGGCTCCCACGAGGACTACCTCGGGATCCGCGCCCGGGTCCATCGCCATGTTGCGGATAGTCTCTGCCTCGGCGATGGCGTCGCGCAGGATCGCTTTGTCCTTGATGGTCCTGGCGTACTGCTCGACGTTGGCCGCCACTGGGATACCGTCGATGAGGCCGGAGATGTACGCCGCGCCGCCGACGCGCTCGAGCGCGTCGCGGCGGGTCAGCTCCTCGCGCAGGGTCACTGTATCGATGGCCTCGGAGCGCTCCGTCAGCCCCGTCATCGCCTCGAAGGTCAGCCGATTGGCATCGTTGAAGAAGTCATCCGGCGATAGGATCTGCGCCGCGGCGATCAACGCCTGGTTGTCCAGCAGCACGGCGCCGAGGATCGCGCGCTCGGTCTGGGTGGCCGCGGGCAGGGCTCGCTCCGCCATCGCGGGCGCTGCGCTCACGCCGCGGCCTCGCGTCGAGCCAACCATTCCTCCAGCGCGACGCGACGCACCAACCGGCGACGGCCGATTCTCAATGTTGCTGGCCCCTGCCCCTCCCGGATTAGCTGCCAAAGAGTCGCCCGGCCGATACCGATCAGGCGCGCGGTCTCCTCAACGCTGTACGCTGCGCGATCGCCCGCTTTAGTCGTCCCTGCCATGCTCCCCCCATCCGCCTGTGTCCGTGGAGCACCGTGTGGCGCTACCTTCGAATACGTAGAGCACGCAACCGGTATGCGTTTTGTCACACGAGCTGTGGGTCGCCTCGGCGGGAAACCGCGAGGACGGCGGCCGTTACTGAGGGCGAGAGCGGTACGCCCGTTGCCGGCAGGTTCGGGGCCGGTCGCAGTATTTGCGGAGCCTACCGGTGGCAGACGACGTTGGTAGGAATCGACCGCACGCGGGGCACCGCCCCTGAACGCGGCGGCGCCCGCCAAGGTTCCGCGCACAGATCTGCCGCTCTACCGACCGGAACTCACGGTCGAGGCGATCATCTCCACGCGGATAGTCTAAATCCATCGCGGCCACAGCCACCAACTGCCACCGTCGGTCCGCAGGAGAACCAGGCTCCGCGCTGAGGTCTCCGAGCAGGTCGGTGGGCGCGAGCCCCCGCATCGCGTCTCGGATACGCCGTTGCCGGTCCGGGCTGAGTTGCAGAACGCTCCGCCGTTTCACCGCGTCGCGCGCCTCCACGAAACGCTCCGCCTCCTGTCGAAGATCCGTCATTCGACGCTCGACCTGGTCTGGGGATATCTCCAGACGCTCGGCAGTGACAGCGACGGTGAAGCCCCGCAGACGACAATCTATGATCTCCCAATCGCGCGGGTCCCGGAGCCGGTCCAGGTAGGCCTCCCGCGCCTCCCACAGCGCCCGTAGCGGTTCTGCTGGAGGAGGCTCAGGCAACGAGGCTCCTGCCGACGCTCCTTCAAGGTAGTATTGAGCGGGCCCCGCATGCACCTCCGCCAGTCCGTCGCGCTGCAGACGGCGCTCCAACTCGGCACACTCGCTACAGCGTTCGGCGAGAGAGTGCCTCTCAACGCTCGTCGCTGCTGGAAACGCCGCAAGTGCGGCTTCGCGACCCAGCGCGGTTCGCTGGCAACCGCGGATCTCGCAACGCGAGCCGTTTGCCGTCACGGTTGCCGGTTCTCCTTGAGACGCCGCACCTTGGCCCGGCGTCCCACGTCGAGCTTCGGCGCGAATTTGCGTGCCCGTTCCGCCCGCCACGTGTCGGCGAGGTGTCCGTAGTGCTTCTCCACCATCCGCGTGGTCGTGTGGCCGAGCTGGGCGGCTAGGTCCGGCAAACCACCGCCGGCCATCAGATAGAGGCTCGCGTAGGTGTGTCGAAGCTCGTGGAAGACAATCCTTGGTTTGATCGTCGCGTTCTTACACGCTTCCCGCATGCGCCGTTGCTGAGTATTCGGATACCACTCCGAGCCGTCGGAGTGAGTGAAGATGCGACCCTCCGCGACGCGACCTGCCGTCAACTCGTCGAACGCCGCAACTCCCTCTTCGTTGAGGTAAATACGACGCGGGTTGCCGCTCTTGGCCTTCGCAATGAAGACAGTGCCTGTCTCCGGGTCGAAGTCCCGAGCCTCAAGTGACGTAAGCTCCGCAAATCGAGCGCCGGTATGTAATGCGCCCCTGACCAAGACCCGTAGATCGCGCTCACACGCATTCAGCAGTCGACGGATCTCCTCATGATCCAGGTATCGCGTTCGACTCGCCTCGACTTGTCGAAACGGCTCGACGCGGCGCCAGACGTCATCGCTCGCGACGAGACCATCCTTGTATGCCCGGGTGAGAGCGGCCTTGAGTACGGCCAGTACGCGGTTCGCCGTGGACTTTCGCGCCCGGCGGTC
Source organism: Acidobacteriota bacterium (assembly GCA_963666055.2). Lineage (GTDB taxonomy): Bacteria > Acidobacteriota > UBA890 > UBA890 > WLXD01 > DASCOT01. Next base: position 40,494 of record CAXWPH010000007.1, read on the forward strand.
GTTCTTGGTGACGGCCTTGCGCTGATTCTTGGGCTCGCCGGGTCGGGACCGTAGATGCGCTGGCTTCTCCGCGAGCGCCTGGTGCCAGCGTCGAAGGCGGTCAGTGGTCAGGTCGGCGAGCGGCATATGACCGAGTTCGGGGAGTACGTGCGCCTCCAGGCTACAACTGACGCGATACCAGCTCCGCCGATGCTCTTTGTACCAATCCATGTAACGGGTAACGGCGCCGGCCACCGTGACAGGGCCTCCCTTGAGTACACCCAGGTCGTCATCGGGGGTCCACGCAACCGCGAGCTCGTGGGCTCGCGCATAATTCAGCACGTCCACGCCGTCAGCTACCGCGTGGGGCAGGTCGTCGGCGGCCCCCAGCGCTTTCCATCTATACGGAGACGCTCCCCGGGCCTTTCCCACATAGGCGCGGACGTACCACGTGCCGGGGCCATCCTCGGTCCGGCGGTAACCAAGCGCGCGACCACGAGCTACCCGCACCCAGTGTGGGCCATGCTGGCTCGGCAATCGTCGCCGAACCGTTCGCGTGGTGAGATCCACGCCCCCTCCATTTGAGTCCTTCCGTAACTCCTCCGTAACTATGGCCGGTAGACTCGCCTGGACTCGAATGGCCACCGACAGCTTAATTCATTGTATCAAAAGGGATTCCAGAGTCCAATAGAGTCCAGTGAAGTCCAGCTTGCCCCACTTTCAAGCCGGCGACACGGGTTCAAATCCCGTTGGGGCTACCTTATGAGATTCGCCTGTTGAGATCGGTCGTAACGTGCTGAAGATTGGGGAGTTAGTCGGTTTCAAACAGATGCCTGCTCTCACGGGCACCCCCTCGGGGAATACGATCTGCTGAAACGCCCGCCTGGCAGGGCTTTCAAGGCGTTTCCAAGTACCGGCGGGGTCGACTATCACTGGCTCGGCCCGCGAAACGATGAACGCCGGCTCGATCTGAGGATCTTGGAGTCTCCGCAGTTCCCGCTCGACCTCACTCCTACGACGGACGCCAATGCCGCGGCGCACGAGAGCCTCAGACAGGCTCTTGAAGGTCAGTCCAGGCTCCTGATCGAGGGGGTCGAGAGGGCACGATCAAGAAGCTACGGCTGATCAGATTGCCGAGAACATGGTTCGCCTCATCGAAGCATCGAGGGAGCGAATCGGCAAAGCGCTACTTGCTCTATAGATGGTAGATGGTCAATCGGCTCGCGCCGACGGACCCGTAGCGGGGTCAGCCGAGCCCTCGCGAACCCAGCCGCGTGAACGCTACTCCCAAGCTTGGGTAGCACTCGTTACCCGTCTACGAGCGCAAACCATCAAGGCGCTGGATATCGGCACACGTTGAACCGGGGCCCGCATGGGCAGCCTCGGATCTCCGTGTAGCTTCTATCTACTGAACGGTCCCGCAGATGGCATGGGCTCTGATGTCGATGGAGGTACCGGCTACATTGAGCAGCGTGCACTCCCAGGTGTCGTCGTCCAGTGGGCGGGCCCTTCTCCAAACCGCTACGCCCGTCGCGTTGTCCGAGGTGCACCCGCCGCCAAGCAGCTTCTTCCCCACAGTACAGTCCTGAGTTGCTGTGCCTATAGTGCCGTCGGCGACGGTTATTACCCCCGATTCGAGTCTCTCCCAATTGGATACGCCCGGATCACCCTTCGCGCCGTTCGCTCCGGCCGGACCTTGAGCCCCCGTCGGTCCGGCAGGCCCCGTCGCTCCTGTAGGTCCAGTCGCTCCAGTCACTCCAGTCACTCCAGTAGGTCTATCGGCTCCGTCTGCCCAATCCGCCCCGTCTGCGCCCCGGGATCCCCTCGGGCCAGGCGGGCCAGCATCTCCCAGGACCGCGCCTCCGCTGCCGATGAACACGTACCCTAAGAGGCGATTACCACGGCTGTCGACACCGCACTCGACCGACAGCCGGTGGCCTGCCGGAACCAAGTTGTCGGGTAGGTCCGCGACGATCAGCTCGGGGTCGCGCAACTGGACTGAGTCGATGTCCAGTTTGATGATGGAGAGCTTCGCAACTGGATTGCGGCAGAAATTCTCGCCGTAGATGAACATCTGCGTCTCATCGTCGCTGATGTCCACTCTGCGGATGACCGGCGAACCCGCAGAGCCCGATGCAGCTTCCGCCAACACGGGTAGCTCGAACTGCGCCAGCAGCAGGAGCGAGACTGCCATAGTGAGCAGTGCCAGAAATGTGGTGATGTACCGCTTCATGGCCGGACCTCCCCAGGTTGATAGCGGCACATGCTGAGGCTCCAGCGGACGCACGCACAACTCCATGAGAGCGACACGCGATTGCCGGTTTGAGTGCCGCGAGCGTCAGTATACGACCCACGAGCACAACCTATCCGTGTCTACGGAGCACTAGAGAGAAAGCCGTAAAGAACTGTCAAGCGGCGCGGGCGATAACGGCCAAAGCGACAGCGACCACGTGACGCTGGTCACGGGTTCGACGAGCTGAAGCGGCTCGTGCCGACGGACCCGTTGGTAGCGGCAGACTGAAAAGGGACCCTGCGGCGGGTTGAAAAGGGACCCCCTGGTGACCGATGGACTGGGCCCCGCTGGTGGGGTACCGAGACGGAAGCAGAAGCCGTATCGGATACGCCGATCCAGGAGGACCCGAGGAGGTGATCAGAGTGTCTCAGTGGGCCGAGATCCGCCACATGCACGTCGTAGATGGAATCGCCAAGAAGGAGATAGCGCGACGGCTGGAGGTAAACATCAAGACGGTGCGTCGGGCGCTGGACAAAGACGAGCCGCCGCTTGAGCGTGCCACGCCCCGGCGAGGTCGGCGGCTAGATGCGTGGCGGGAGCAGATCGAGGGCTGGTTGAAGGCCGATCCACGGATCAGTGCGAAGCGGATCGGGCGTTTGCTGATGCCGATGGCGGGAGCGGTTCCGGGACGGACGGTGAGGGAGTACGTGGCGGAGTCGCGTGGCGAGCTGTATCCGAAGGAAGCGTACGTGCATCGGAGCCAGGCGCCGGGGCAGACGATGGAGGTGGACTTCGGTGAGACGTGGGCGCTGATGGAGCGACGGCCCCGGAAGCTGAAGTTCTTCGTGGCGACACTGCCGTATAGCAACGTGTACTTCGCCAAGGCGTACGCGCTCGAGAGGCTGGAGTGCCTGCTGGACGGGATACAGAAGGCGTTCGAGTACTTCGGCGGGGTGACGGGGCGGGTGGTGTTGGACAACACGTCGCTGGCGGTGAAGCGGGTGCTCCGGGGTCGAGATCGGGAACAGACGGATGCCTTCAACGGCTTCCGTGGGTCGTATCCGTTCGCGGCGGAGTTCTGCGCGCCGGGCAAGGGTGGAGGGCGGCGTGAAGTACGTGCGCAACAACGTGTTCCGCCCGATGCCAAGTATCGACAGCTTCGAGCAGCTCAACGAGCTGATGGTGCAGGAGCTCGAGGCGGATCTGGACAACCGCCGGTTAGCGGATGGCCGCACGGTCAGAGAAGCGTGGCAAGCGGAGCGCCAGCATCTGCGTGCGCTACCGCCGCATCCGCCGGCAAGCTGCCGGACACTGGCCCGGGTGGTGGACAAGTTCGGGCACGTACGGGTGGACGGGGCGCACTACTCGGTGCCGATCCGACACGCCTACCGGCCAGCGTGGGTGAAGCTGTACCACGACCGCGTGGAGGTGGCGGTGGCCGATGAAGTGGTGGCCAAGCACGCCCGCTCGTTCCGACAGGGAGCCAAGGTGCTGGAGCCGCTACACGTGCTGCCGTTGCTTCAGCGCAAGCACCGGGCGGTGGGTGAGGCGACGGCGCTGCGGGGCTGGGAGCTGCCCGAGGCGTTCCGTGAGCTCAGAAGGAAACTGCATCAGTGCACCCGCAAGCCGGACCGGGAATGGGTGAAGGTGCTGCGGCTGTTGGAGGAGCACGAGCAGCCCGAGGTGGAAGCCGCGGTCCAGGATGCGTTACGTAGCGGATCGCCCCGCTACGAGACCGTGCGCTTGTTGCTACGTCGAGCCGAGCAGGCGGGTATGCCCGAGGTACGCCCCGTGCCGGTACGCGCTGAGTTGGCGGCGATGGAGGTAGCGGAGCCGGTGCTCGAAGCGTACGACGTGCTCTGGAGGACAAGCTGATGGCGGTGGCCAAGATCCAAGAACCGCCGCATCTGGTGGAGGATCTGCGGACCCTGTACCTGACGAGCATGGTCTCGCAGTGGCGAACGGTGACCGAGCAGGCGCGCCGCCAGCGGCAGCCTTATGCGGAGTACCTGGCCGATCTGGCGAGGCTCGAGGTGACCGGCCGGCGGGAGCGACGCATCCAGCGCCGCATCAAGGAGGCACGCTTCCCGATGCTCAAGACGCTGGATGCCTTCCGGTTCGAGGCGCAGCCAACGCTGGACCGTGACGAGGTGCTGGAGTTGTTCCGCTGCGAGTGGGTCGGAGAGGCGGCCAACGTGGTGTTCGTCGGCTCCGTCGGTACCGGCAAGACGCACCTGGCGATCGCCCTCGGGATGGCCTGCTGCCAGCAGGACTACCGGGTGAAGTTCACCACCGCTGCCGAGCTCACCAACTTGCTCGTGGAGGCCAAGCAGGACGGGCGGCTCTCCAGAAAGCTCGAGCAGATGGCGCGTTACGACGTGGTCATCCTCGATGAGCTCGGCTACGTGCCGTTCGACAAGCAAGGAGCCGATCTGCTGTTCGGCTTCATCACCCGGGTGTACGAGCGCCGCTCGGTGGTGGTCACTACGAACCTGCCGTTCGCCAAGTGGTCCGAAGTGTTCTTGGATGCCACGGCGGCCGCTGCAGTGATCGACCGGATCGTGCACCACGCTACCGTGCTCAAGACCGAAGGCAACAGCTACCGACTCAAGGCCGCCAAGGACAAGCGCCGCGGCCAACGCCGAAAGGGAGGACGATAACGCTGCAGGACCCCGCGGCCGTGGAAACTGCCGTGTCCGTGGAAACCGCAACGCGGTTCCCACCGCCACTTGGAGGACGCTCCGCGTACTCCACAGTTCGCACCGCTTCTACGACTACATAGGGGGTCCCTTTTTAACCCGCCGCAAAGGTCCCTTTACGACTTGCCATTACCACCCGTAGCGGCGTCAGCCGACCCGTCCGAATCAGGCGCCAACCGGGATCGCTGCGTCCCGATCTTGGGTAGCACTTTGGGTAGCACTCGGTACCGACTATGGGTGCAAACGAGTACAAACGTGTCACCTAGTGCGAGAGCCAACAAACCCTACGATACAAGGGCGAAACGGCTATTCCGTGTCGTCATCGGGGGTTACGGCAAGGGGTCGGAACCGGGCGCATGCTCTTTTAAGTCCGCCGCGTCTGCCAATTCCGCCACCCCGGCAAGTCATTTAATAGCAATCACTTACAGTGATTTCGGAGACCATTTAGAGCCTCCGGAAACCCCTTGGTCTCCACATAGGTGTCCATCTGAGAGACGAATTCTGCGCTTCAAACACCGAATACGGCCTCTTGACGCCACCCCCGAGTCGCCGCCCTGCGTACCCCGCCGTGACGTTCTCACTCCGCGCTCCTTCGGACACACGGTCCGGCTTTCTAACCGCGTCGAGCCGATGCCCCGGGCTCAGATGAGCGTACCGCAGTACCATTGCCAGTGATGAGTGTCCGAGCAACTCTTTCACGGTCACGAGGTCAGCGCCTGCCATTACCAAGCGGCTACAGAACGTGTGGCGCAGGGTGTGAAAGACCGCTCGCTGACGAGGTTGTACAGGGTGCCCATCGCGTAGCCGGTGTACTGGGCCGCCTGCACCCGAAGCGATGTTGTTGGAGCCGGCTACGCTCCCTTCGCCGGCTCCAACAACCTCTTGCCAGCACCGATTCTATGAGTTACGAAGTGGCCCAAACACCTGGGGCAGGTCACTGGCAGTTGAACCGGCGCGCTGCCAGCAGGTAGGTTTGCGGTGATGTGTGAGGTGCCCTTGGGCGCAGGAGATCTTTGGTGAAAGAGCGTGAGCACGCAATTCGGTTCTTCGGCTTCGTCCTGGCGTTGACCGTCACCGGGCTACCGGTTGCGAGTGCCGGCGCGGTGGCCGGCGCGAGCTGGAGTGCGGCGTCTTTCGTAATGCTGGCTCAGGAGGCGCTGCCGGCGCAGATGCCGACGTTTCGGTCCGCGGTTACGCGCGTGCGTGTCGACGCCATCGTTGCCGACAAGGACGGCAACTTCATCGACGACTTGAAGGCGGACGACTTCCGGGTCTTCGAGGATGGGGTCGAGCAGGAGATCTTGAACGTCCAGTTCGTCAGCCTGACAAGAGGACAGGTCACCAACGTGGCCTCTCACGACGAAACGGTCACGGCGCGCGAGGAATCGCTCGCTGTGCCGGCGGAGCCCACACCCATCCGGCGAAGCCCTGCAAGTCTCGGGGCTGTTGTCTATCTCGTCGACCTGCCGAGCCTGGATCGAAGGAACAAGCAACGGCTAACCAGGACTCTCGAGAGTTTGTTCGAAGGGGAGGGTGACCTGCAGGTGCCGCGCAGCATGTTCATGATCGATAGCACGGGCACTGTTCGGGAGATGGCCCCGTTGACGACCGATCGTGAAGTGCTTCGCGATGCGGCGGCGTCGGTGACGGCGGAAGGGCTGACGAGCACGTCTATTTTCGCCCGCATGGAGCAGGAGTATCAGCCGATCATGCAGGTGGCGATCGACGCGGCGAATTCGCCGTCAGCGGGGGGAACCCCGACGATTTGAACCCGATCATGGTGCGCCAGATTCTCGAGAACCTCGATCGAAAGGCCGAGGTAGATGGCGAGCTCCAGCGTCTGCGCGGCGAGCAGACGCTTCGGACACTTCTTTACTTCACCAACGCCTTGTCGGCAATGGAGGGCCGTACTGCCCTCGTGTGGATCTCCTCCGGTGCGATGATCACCAAGGGGGGACCCTACTCGGCTTTCTCAGCAGCGGTGCGTGAGGCGGTCGACGCTCCGATGGGAACTTCGACTCTGGACGGGTTGGAACTCAGCCAGCCCATCCTCGACTTGATGGAGGAGGTGTTCGAAACCGCGAACACGGGCAACGTGAGCATTTACACGGTCGATCCGCGCCCGACCTCGGAGCTCAACAGCCTCGGCAAGAGTGCCACCGTCGGCAGCGGCGTGCTTTCCAGAGCCATGCGACGCTATGTGCGGCAAGCCTATCGCGATCTCACCATACCGCTCGTGGACCTGGCGGCCAAAACTGGCGGCCGGGCGTTCATCGGCTGGAGCGATCTCGACCGAGCGTTCGAAGAGCAGTACAACGACTCGACGCGATTCTACTTGATCTTCTATGAGCCACCGGCGCCACACGAGGATGGCGAGTACCACGAGATCGAGGTGCAGGTGAGCTACCCGGAGGCGGAGGTGCGAGCCCGCGCAGGCTATCGAGAGCTGCCGGATTCGGAGCTCAGGGCTCGCAAGTTCGCCGCAGCCTTGGCGCTACCGGGCTCAGTTATGGGACGCCCGGTGCCCGCCGCCGCGTTCCACCGCTTTGAGCCCGACGGCGCGCCCAAGATCCTACTGGTTGCCGGGTTACCGCGGCCCGCAGAGACGATCACCGGTAGCTGGGCGCCCGCGTTCGGGGGAGTCGATCCCGCCGAGGATATCCCCGAGGAGCTGATCGACGTGCTCGGCATCCCGTACTTCCTCGTGCATGCCATCGTGTTGGATCGTGCGGGCGAGATCAGCGGCGAGACTCACTCGTTGGTTCGGCCACGCGCCGATCTGGCCGAGTACGCACCCGGTGCTGCGTTCCGACACTTCCGGTACACGACGGAGTGGTCAGTCGAGCCGGGAACCTACGATATCCGGCTGCTGATCGCTGAAGGCGGCGGCGACCGATTCGGCACGTCGAGGCTACAGGTGCAGGTTCCGTCAAGCGACGGGTGGACGATGGCGGATCCGATGCTCGGCATTCTGGACGCCGATGCCTCGTTCAGACCCGTGGTAGACCAGGACATATCCGAGGGCATCCCGATCGCCGCGAGCGTTCAGGTCAGCGACGCGACGGACCCCTACGTTTCTGCTTCGATCTTCCATCGCGCCACGCGACGTACCATCGTCGAAGTGCCGGCCCATCCATTGCGGCCCGAGGGTCCGGGCGTATACGGCGGGGTTCTGCCGCTGCCGTATCTCGCCCCCGGCGAGTACGTGGTCGAGCTGCAAGTAGCGGATACGACCGCCGAGGCGGTCCGGCTGATGCCGCTGCGCGTGGTGGAAGGCCACTAGCCGGGCGAACTGCCCGCCGGAGATGAACCGGGGCGGACTCGTCGGTGGCTCACGGCGCAGCGGAATTCCGCGTCGCGCAGGACTCGGGTGACTGGTACGACCTCGTGATGCAGAACGACGAGGTCATGGTGCACGGCGACTGGGGGTACGCGCTCGGCACATACTCCGGCAACGACAAGTACCTCAGTTTGGTTCGCCGAGAGGCGGATGGCGGATGGCGAATGGCGAATGGCGCATCGCACGGGAGATCTAGAACCGCGCACCCGACGAGGAATAGGCGGCGAGAACAGGACGAGACCGGGCAATACGAGGTGTATGTGCGGGAGGTATCGAGCGGACGGACCGGTAGCGTCGTTAGCCAGCCTAGCAGGCCGTGGTGAAAGTGTGGTGGGTCTGGTTACGGCGAGTTGGGGCCAGATGCAAGGCAGCCTGACACAGGCGATGCCCTAGCCATCGTCGAGGAAGGCCAACGCTGCAAATGGCCCCGAATCGCCGTAACCCTTCTGGCGACAGGGGGTTGCGCGCGTATGCTGCGTCGTTCCTCGTCAACGATGGGGTATCCATCGCCTCCTCCTCTCTCCTTGCCTCCACTTCGCAAGTCCCTGTCGCCAGACCCACCACACTTTCACCACCGCCTGCTAGTGGTTCAAGATGGACCCTGACGAACGATCACGCCGTCTTTCATAACAAAGAACACGCGCTTCAGTTCCTGGATGTCATCAAGGGGATTACGCGGTGTCGCAATGAGGTCTGCCGCCATTCCCGGAGCAATCGTTCCGCGCACCCCGGCCACGCCCAATAGTTCCGCGGCCGCTGTCGTCATGGAACGGAGTAGGTGAACGGGCGTCATCCCTGCCTCCGTAAACATGTCGATGCGGCTCATGGCCAGAGTCCCACGCGTATGCCCGGGTAGCTCAGTGACGGCATCGGAGCCGAAGACCATCGGAATCCCGATCCTCAGGGCACTGCTGATGCGGTCTATCTGCTGAGCATGCACTCTAGCCATTTCCTCAGCCGTGGGCCTCCGGTAGTCCTGCTGGCAGCAGGCCATCCACTCCTCGTCCGGGAACGGGGTGAACACAGCAGTGACACCATTTGTTTTTGCCAATTCGAGGTCAGCATCCTCGATCGCCCACAGATGCTCCATCGAGGTAACCCCGGCTTCAGCCGCATTGTGAGCGCCCTTGGCTGTCCAGGCATGCGCGGCCAACCGCCGACCGGCGCGAGCCGCCTCCTCTTTCATAAACCTAATGTCATCAGGCGAGTAAATGTAGTCCTGATCATCGACCACGATCTTGATCACCATCGCGCCGTAATGGACGTTTTCGCGGATGGCTTTGACCATTTCGTCCCGCGTATCGGCGAAGAAATACTCGGGCTCACCGAGATTTGGCCTGTCTGGCTGGAGGCTGAACTGCCCTCCAAACGGGGCGATGATCCGGCCGGCATTGATCATGGTGGGGCCAACAATACGCCCCGCTTCAATGACACGGCGCAACTCAGTGCACGCGTACGCCCCCTCATTGCCGACGTCACGAACGGTGGTGAAGCCTGCATTGAGCATCGACCGGCCGTTGATTACACCATCGAGTGCCCGCGCTGCATCGGAATCCTGCAGAGTGGTGAAGTAGTAATTGCCCGCGTCGCGTCCGGGACGAACGTTCATGCAAAGGTGCGTATGGGCATCGAATAGTCCCGGGAGGACGGTCGAGGTCGAGAGGTCCACAAGCTCCGCACCGTCAGGGATTGGAAGACCCGGGCCGACTGCCGTTACGACGCCAGACTCCACGATGATGATTTGGTTTGCCGCAGTAGTGCCAGACTCGGTATTCACCACCTGCCCTGCTCTGATCGCGATAACCTGGCTGGACGCTGGAGTCGCGTGGAGCCATATCGCGACGAGGCCCAAAGCAATTCGACGCACCATTTGGAGTCCTCCAAGAGGTACTGTTTAACTCGAAATCGGCGAGAAACGCGTGATCCGTGAACCCAAGGCCCTTGTCCTGCGGGCGTTTCACGTCCGGCCAAGACGCCTCCTGCAGCCCACATCGAGTTTAACTTGACAGTACCCATCAAGGTGCTGCCTGCCGAACTTGCCTCTGACCCGGAGCACCTCGCTCGCTTCTCCGAAGGGGCACGGCGCCGATCTCAGCCCCTTCCCTCGTGAACGACGCGACCCCCTACAACCGTGGTCTCTACCTGCAAGTCTTTTAACGCATCCACCGGAATCTCGAAGGGATCCTCCGAGAGAACGATCAAATCCGCCAGCTTGCCGGTCTCGAGCGATCCTTTGCTGGCTTCCTCGAAACCCGCGTAGGCAGAGTACGTCGTATAGAGGCGAATCGCCTCCAACACGTCGAGGCCTTCTTCGGGGCAGATCGAACGACCACTTCGGGTTTTTCGCGCCACGACACACCAGATGCTCCACCACGGATTCAACGCCTCGGGCTCCGTTCCCATACAGTCGGAGTTGCCCGGCGGCATGAAGCCCTCATCCAACAACGATCGATACGGGACGACCTTTTGACCCGGCGGGGCGGAGTCGAGCCAGGCATCCCCGTACCATCCCCAGGAGCTGTACGGAGTCGGAACCGGAATAATTCCCGACTTCTTCAAACGCGCCAGGCCCTCGGGCCAATAGTCGCCGGCGAAATGCTCGATGCGGTGACGATGATCCGATTTCGGGAAATCGCGCAGTGCGGCCTCGATGGCGCAGATCGCCATCTCCTGACCTTCGCGCGATGTCGCGTGCATCATCACGCGGATGCCGGCACGGTGGGCGCCGGCAACGAGGGCATCGAGCCGATCCTGCCCAATTCGAGGCCATTCTTGTGCGACGCCGTTCTCGTCACGCCCTTCGCCATCGACGAAGATCTTTGCGCTTCCGAATTTGATCCAGTCGTTGCCAAAACCGGTCTGCAAGCCAAGGTTCAACAGGGAGTCCATCTCCAGCGTATGCTGCAAGCCCCAAACGCAGGGGCAGAGCTGGACACGCAGGGGCAAATCTCCATCTCTGTAGAGTTCCTGATAAACGCGCGCGCTATCGGGCCAACTCACGAACTCGTGGATACCCGTCACGCCGAAACGACTGGCTTCTTCGCAGGTTTGGCGAATGGCGCGACGCAGCTCGTCGTATTTCCAGGGGCTACTCCGCGGAAAGATCCAATCGATGCATTCGTTCACCACACCGGTCGGTTCACCGGTCGCAGAATCTCGGCGTACTCTTGCCCGCGGAGCGACTTCGTCTAACTCTTCTTGCGTCGGACGATCTCGGGTAATGCCCACGAGCTGAAGCGCCTTGCTGTTGAGCAGCTGTGAATGCGCGCTGTAGCGGATCATGACGGGGTGGCGCGGAGCAATTGCGTCGAGTTGATCCTTGCTGGGTGAGCTTCCGTCGACTTCGAGCGTGAACCGCCCCTGGCCGATGATCCACTCGCCGGCGTGAGTTTCCAGCGCCGCCTGCTTGACGAAATTCAAGATGGCTTCCTTGGACCCAGTGGTACCGAGAACTTCGACGTAGTCGACGGGTGGGATGTGGCAACTGGTAGCGAGTTTCGTATTGACGGCCGCACAGTCCACGTGAACGTGGGTATCGATGAACCCGGGAAGAACGACGCGGCCCTCTAGATCGATCGTTCGAGTGTTCTTGCCGCACAGGGATTCGACATCGGTATTCGTGCCAACCGCAATGAATCGATCGCCGCCGACCGCCAGCGCCTGGACGGCAGAGCCCGCAGCGTCCATCGTGACGATCTTGCCGTTCAATAGGACCAGGTCCGCTTGCATCCTCTAACTCATTCTCTAGCAGGCCGTGGTGAAAGTGTGGTGGGTCTGGTTGCGGCGAGTTGGGGCCAGATGGAAGGCGGCCTGACACAGGCGATGCCCTAGCCATCGTCGAGGAAGGCCAACGCCACAGATGGCCCCAAATCGCCGTAACCCTTCGGGCGATAGGGGGTTGCGCGCGTATGCTGCGTCGTTCCTCGTCAACGATGGGGTAACCATCGCCTCCTCCTCTCTCCTTGCCTCCACTTCGCAAGTCCCTGTCGCCAGACCCACCACACTTTCACCACGGCCTGCTAGGTCACCTTATCGAGCCGCGGAACGCCGCTGCGCGGCGATGACATGTAGTAGAAGAACTTGCCCGGTGAGCTCCCGGTGTTCTTCACTTTGTACTTCCAGCCCGTGGGATAATATGCGCAGTCGCCCTCTTTGAGCTCGTAGAATTCGTCCAGATTGGCGGCGTCTTTTCCCCACCAAACCGTAAACTCGCCATACAGGATGTAGTAGAACTCGTCACAGGCGCCATAGTGGTGCGGCGCCGTTCCATCGTCTTCTTCTTCGAGTGCGAATACGCACGTTTCATCACCCGGTTCCATGTAACAGACACCGAGGCGGCCCACGTTCTCCACCTCGAAGAGTTTCTTGATGGGAACGGAGATGTAGTGGCTGGCGTCGTGGCCGGGCCCCACCATCTTCACGTCGCCTTCCCTCACGACCTGCGGCTTGACTTCACTTTCGGTCATGGCGTTGGCTCCTCTGCGGGCCCGATGATTGCGGTATCTGACCTGACGAAGACCTCGGCGGCAGGCTGTTCCCAACCCTGCCAGCGGATCTCTTCGGTTTGATGGCAAGTGCCTTGGGTTTGCTGATAGCAACCCCGCTCACCCAGGGTGTCGACCCGCCATGGCCGCTACGCGATGCAGAGGGCAACGTCGTGCCGTTGCATGATCGGCTCGGGATTCTCAACCCGTTTGCTCGTGCCGCACCGCAGAAACGCTGAAGGTGCGCTCACCGAGCCCCCCTGGTTGCGCCATGGAAACCGGCACGCGAATAGGGCTCCTACGATCCTCGTCCCCGGTCGCACTATGACGGCTGGGCGGCGCAATACAACGACGACTTGCTCAACGATTACGGCTACACCGCCCACAAGATCGCATCGGTCGCTTTCGCTCACATCGTCGCGGATAGGCAAAGCCGGATCATCGACGTCGGCTGCGGTACCGGTCGACCGGCCCGGCAAACTCATCATCGCCCGCCGCAGCGGCTAGAGTGGAAGCGGACACCCTATGACACAGGCAGATATCGCCCGCGCCTAGCGCCGCCCACGGGCGATCAATGATCGGTAAGATGCTCGGCGCGCCGCCACTACCAGACCCTTCTTCCCTGTCAGCACCAGTGCTACGCGCGTGGATCTGTTCAAACTTCGTACAAAAGGCGCTTGCTTGCTTTTCCTGTCGAGCTACTCTCCCACAACAATGAGATCCAGCGGCGACTCTAGCGGCTGATACGCGGTATCCGCTTTGAACATCAGTGTATCGACGTAATAGGTGATTCCCGACATGCCGGGCGAGAAAAACTGGCTCTCGAAATTAACCACCGTCCCCGGCTCAAGAATCCTATCCGTCTCGGTATCCGTCATCTCGTAGACGTAATTGCCGACCCAATCGGGCGGAAACGCGAGGCCGAGCTCATACCCGCCGACCCAGGCGGCATCGGACCAAATGCCGACCTCGTCGTAATAGGCCCTGGTCTTGGTCACGAGCTCTGCAACCGGCAGGTTCGGACGCAGCATCTCGGCGATCACATCGAAAACACCCGTGGACCGCCGCTGATAGTCCATCACGTCCTTGGTGGGTTCGCCGACGTGAAATGACCGTCCGGCATTGCAGTGATAGCGGTTGAACACGCCACTGACATCGACGTTGACTTGTTCGCCCGCCTTGATCACCTTTCGGCTGGCCAGCGAATGGCCGCAATTGGCTTTCAGCCCCGAATTCACCGGCAACGTGATTCCCGGGTTCTCTCCGCCTGCCTTCGCCATGGCACAGGCGATCTCGCCGTAAACGTCGAGCTCCGTGACACCCGGCCGGATGGCATTCTTCGCCGCCTGCAGACCGATGTCGGTGATTGCCGCGGCCTTTTCGATACAAGCGATCTCGGCCTCCGATTTGACCCAACGAATATCGCGTAAGATATCGCTCCCGTCGGTCACGGTCATATCAGTGCTCGCGAAAGCGTCACGAAACCGTTTGCTGATGGCGGGATTGGGCCGATAGCTGTGAAATTCCATTCCCACCGTGCCAGAAGACATCCAGCCCTGAGATTTCAGTTCGCCGACAATGAATGAAATCCCATCCCGACGCCCCCCCCCAGGGGGAAGATCCGGATGTCCTTAGCGCACGTCACGAAGCGACACATAATACCTTCGCTGGGCGTGTCGAACAGGATGAAGTCCTCACCGTCCTTGTGAATTGCAATTCCGCTTGTGGCGGGCCATTGTTTGGGGCCTTGCGCCTGATACCAGATGCATTTGTAGCCGCTCACATAGTAAAGGCTCTCAGGGGCCATGAGCCACAAGACATCAATGCCATTGTCATCCATGCGCGCCCGGATGCGCTGAAGGCGGTGTTGAAACTCTTCCATGCTGAACGCCAACTCCACCTCGGGCTGGCACTCCTCAAGGGCACGGTCGCGATTGATTCCCACTGACCCTCTCCTTCCTTGCCATGCTTTCTTCCCTTGACCCGGCAGTCTACGGCCTCGCAGTCACATCATGTCCGGAACGGATTTGTAACTAACCGTATGATCCCTGCCGCTTTGACCCTGCCACCTAGCTTACTCTCATCGACGAGAGCGGCCACTCATGACGACAACAGGAGCGTCCGGTGTATGACATCGATCCTTTGAGAACGGACCTCGCGGAAGAGTTTCGCAGCAACCCCGGCGGACCCCATAGCCCCGAGCTCACACTCGTTGTGAACCGGTTGCGAATCATGCCAATGGCTGATCTCCATATTCTCGTTTGCACGCAGCGCGGCCGCGAATGGATACTCGCCAGAATGCCATCGACACGCGGCACCAGACTGGAACTCTTCGAAGACCATGTCTTTGACGACTACTATGACGGTGTATGGGAGGTTTTCAAGAGACGTTGGCGTACGGTGACAGGCACAGACCTATCAGGAATGGATCGCCAGTGACCGTGGAGCTGGTTGCGTGAAAACGATACTGGGATACGCAAACGTGTGGGGGATCGCACCGGGAGAGACGCTCAACGTCATGGTGAGCACGTACGGTCCTGAGCGCTATCGAGCCGATCTGGTTCGCATCATCTGCGGTGACGACAACCCCGACCATGATATCTATCGTGAAGAAGAACTTGATGCACCTTTCAGCGGTGAGTATCCGGGCCGGTTGCAGCCGATCGACTGCGGATCCTATGCAGTGGTACCCATTTCCCTTGAACTTGACGCCCTAGACAGCTTCACCGTTTTGGCGTGGATATGGCCGACCACGCCACATAAGGGAGAGCAAGGCCTCATTGCCCGGTGGCAGGACGATCCAGCCCTCGGGTTTGCTCTGCTGATCGACGACACTGGCGCGCTTGCCATGCGGGTGGCCGACGGCGGCGGAAAGGTGGCTGAGATCAGCACGGGCGAGCCGCTGGCGATGCGGCGCTGGTATCTGGTAAGCGGCTCGTATGATGCGCTGGCGGGCAAACTCAGCGTCTGCCAGGAACCCGTCAATGTCGACCATGAAAGTCTCAAGGTCGCCAACACAACGAGCCGGGTTGAACTCAACGCCGTGGCCAAATCGGATTCACCGCTCATGTTTGCGGCATTACCCATGACGCTAGCGACAGGGAAACCTGGATCTCGATGTCACTACAATGGCAAGATCGACCGGCCGCGCCTGACTGCCCGGGCGTTGTCTGCCGCGGAACGTTCAGCGTTGGCCCGGGATGCACTACCCCATGAACGAAGCACTGACGTGATTGGTGCCTGGGATTTCTCACGCGACATTGGTGGTGCCGCCATAAGTGATGTTGGTCCTAACGGCCTTCACGGGAATACCGTCAACCTGCCATCACGCGGTTGCAAAGGTTACAACTGGAGCGGCACGGAGCAGAACTGGGGTCACGCACCACAGGAATATGGCGCTATCCATTTCCACGACGATGACCTCTATGACGTCGGATGGAAGGCGGATTTCGAATACGTCGTGCCCGATGATCTGCGAAGTGGTGTTTACGCGGTACGGCTGAAAACCGACGACGACGAATCGTACGTTACCTTCTTCGTACGACCATCTCGGGGCACCACCACCTCAAAACTCGCCTTCCTGGTTTCGACAGTAACCTACATGGCGTATTCGAACTATCACTGGTTATTCCATGAACGCTTTTGCGAAGTGACCGAGGCCTTGTGGACCACGTTGGACAAAGGCGACGTTTTCCTGCAGGAACACAACGAACTCGGGTTATCGACCTACGACACCCATTCTGACGGCAGCGGTGTGCGCTATGCGTCACGATTACGTCCGGTGCTCAATATGGCACCAAAGACCCCTTTGTGGAGTTTCAATGCCGATACCCACATTCTGGGTTGGCTGGACGCTCAGGGTATTGAATACGATGTCATCACTGATGAGCACCTTCACGAGGAAGGTGCCGCGTTACTTGATGAATACCAGGCCGTACTGACGGGTACCCATCCTGAGTATTACACCACACCCATGTGGGACGGATTACGCGCCTATCTCGCACGAGCGGGTCGTTTAGTCTATCTAGGCGGCAACGGTTTCATATGGCGCTGCGCCCTTTCATCCGAAATGCCCGGCGTAGTCGAGTTGCGCCGGCCAGAGGACGGTATTCGGTACCGTGACGAGGAACCCGGTGAGTACTATCTGGGATTCACCGGAGAATATGGTGGTTTGTGGCGACGCCTCGGTATGGCACCACAGGCTTTGGTCGGCGTAGGCACGGTCGCCGTCGGGTTTGATGCTTCCGGTTATTACAAGCGTAGGGAGGCGAGCTTCGATCCTCGCGTGAGTTTCATATTCGAGGGCATCGGTGATGACGAAGTGATCGGCGATTTCGGTATTCGCGGCGGCGGTGCCAGTGGCTCTGAAATCGATGCTGCGGACCCGATGCTGGGAACACCGTCCCATGCCTTAGTCGTTGCTAGTTCCGAAGGCCATACTGAACATACCTACTTGGTGCCAGACGAGACTGGCTTTCATCATAGCGCCATGGATGGGGTTCAGAACCCACGCATTCGAGCGGATATGACGTTCTTTGAAACACCTGGAGGAGGTGCGGTATTCTCCGTTGGATCTATCGCGTGGAGTGCGAGCCTTCCGCACAATGGTTATGACAACAACGTGTCCAGAATTTCGGCGAACGTGGTCCGGCGCTTCCTGGATGATAGGCCGTTTGCCATGCCGTAATGATACGGTCCTGATCGCCATCCCACGATGGGGTCATGTAGACTTCATCTCCTCATGTTCAGTGCGGCGAACACAACGATTGAGACCACGAGCCCCGGCCACAGCGGGTCGACCGAAAACACGTCGAGGTCGCTGAGAAACGAACCGACGTACAGAGTCAGCACCGTAGTCAGAGACAGCGTGATGCTCCAGAAGGCGGCGTCTTTGCTGACGCCAGACATGTACACCATCGCTAGGGTCGGAATGAATAGGCCGGCAGAATTGACCGTAAAGGCGAGCAACAAGATGTCGATGACGTCTCGCATGCCCCAGGCCATCAGAGTGGCCAGCGTGCCGATGACAAGCGACGCGCCCATGCTCATACGGAGCAGCTGTTTCGTTGCGACCCCCGGATTCACATACCGCTTGTAGATATCGCAGGTGATATTCGCCGATGCAGTAAGAACGCAGATGTCGGCGCTCGACATCAGCGCAGCGAGAACCCCGACGAGCGCCAGGCCTTTCAGCCCTGTCGGGAACTCTTGCAGGATGAAGGTGGAGAGGATGCCGCTGCTCTCCGCGCCTGCAAACAGAATTGCAGATGTCATGCCGAGCCAGACCGCGGCGATGGCAAACGGCACGAGAAAGGCCGCCGCAAGCAGGACGCCACGACGTGCCGCCGTTTCGCTTCTCGCGGAGAAGGTCCGAGTGAAGCTGTCCATGGCCACGAAAAAAGCTCAGTGGAATCGAAACAGCCATGCAGAGAATGGTTGGCCATCCCCAGCTACCAAGATCGAAAAAGGCATCAGGCAGATCCGCCGTGAACGCCGCCCAGGTGCCCCCGCTGCTGATGGCGACCGGGATACCGACAAACACCACGCCGACGAACAGCAGCAGGAGCTGTACCCAGTCGGTGTAGGTGACGGCGAGAAATCCGCCGGTGGCCGTGTACACGACGATGATGCCACTGGCCAGCAGCAAGGCAGCGGCGTAATCCCAACCCAGTAGGGTTTGGAGGATCGTTGCGGCTGCCGCCAGCTGCCCTGCGGAGAATCCGACATACGCGACGATGGTGGTGATCGTTGCGACGATACGTGTGCGGCTGTCGTATCGCGATTCGATGAAGTCGGGATACGTCAGCATCTTCTCCTGTAGCCCGGCTCGCTTCACTTGTTTGGCGAAGAACAACCCGAACAGCAGGCAACCGATAACGATCGACATGTTGAACCAGCCTGCCGAGATGCCGAACTCGAAGGCCTTGGCCGTACCGCCAACGATGGCTGCACCGCCTACCCAAGCGCCAATCCACAGGCAGGCGATAGAGAACGTGCCTGTTCTCCGGCCGCCAATGAAATAGTCTTCGATGCTCTCCTGCTGACGGCTGGCATAGATGCCGATGGCAAGCAGCAGTAAGAAGTACGCGAAGATGATGCCGGTATCCAGGCTACCCAGTTCGGTCATTCTTTGCGGCCCTGTTCCAAGACTCAGCCCAGCGTGAATCGTTGAGTTCGCAGAGGTTGGGCTAACCGCTCGCTGCCCAGCTCCACGTTGGGGCCAGAGTCATGACCACATCCAAGCCAGGACCAGGCGGGCAGTAATACCCAACGCCGCGATGGCAAGCCATACCCACGCCGGTGTTGCTTTGCTATCACTCTTGTGCAGGGGTTCGGATTGCTTTTCCATCTTCTGCCTTCGCTAGCAGGCCGTGGTGGGAGTGTGGCGGGCCTGGTTGCGGCGAGTTGGGGCCGGATGCAAGGCGGCCTGACGCAAGCGATGCCCTAGCAGGCCGTGGTGGAAGTGTGGCGGGCCTGGTTGCGGCGAGTTGGGGCCAGATGCAAGGCGGCCTGACACTGGCGATGCCCTAGCCATCGTCGAGGAAGGGCAACGCTGCAGATGGCCCCAAATCACCGTAACCCTTCGGGCGACAGGGGGTTGCGCGCGTATGCTGCGTCGTTCCTCGTCAACGATGGGGTAACCATCGCCTCCTCCTCTTCTCCTTGCCTCCACCTCGGCCTGATCCGTGCGCGCACCGAGCGCGGCCGCAAGACCCTGTCGCCAGGCCCGCCTCACTTCCACCACGGCCTGCTAGCTGCTCGCTTGTCGGCGCCCTTCCTTAGCGTAACTGCGCTTCGTCCGCGTGTACGCATACCTCGATCTCGTTCCGTTCAGCTTCATGACGAATCGTTCCAGTACTCGAGAAACGCCATCAGCGTCTGCGCCGAGTTGTCTGCGGCGAGGCTCTGGAACACGCTGAGATTGCTGACATCGTTGCCACCGGCGAGGTCCGACAGCGAGCGGAAGGCCAGGAACGGGATCCGGTTCACGTAGGCAACGTGGGCGACCGCGGTGCTTTCCATGTCGAGGGCGTCGGCCTGGAACGTCTTCCACACCCACTGCCTGTAGGCGGCGTTCTCGACGAACGTTGCACCGCTAACCCCGTTGCCACCGACCACGACTCTCGGCACTGCCTCCAGGCAGTCGCCCATCCGATCGCAGCGCGCCAGCTTCACGTCCGACGCAACGCGGGTCGCCAGTTCGAGCATGGCCGGGTCGGCGGGAAACCAGAAGCGCGTTTCCTCGACCTCAGGCTCGGGCTCGGGCTCGCCGTCTTTCCGTGTGACCCGCTGGGAGCGCGGGAACATCATGCCGTAGTTGCCGAACTCCACCGGGCGGCCGCCGACATCCCACCCATCGGGCGTCTGGCGCGCGAACAAATGCTCTTGGTATTGCCCCCACAGGGCAGGCACGGCGACGTCGCCGATCGACAGCGTCGGATTCACACCACCCGCAACACCCGAGAAGATGATCGCTCGCACCGAGAAGTGGTCAACTAGCGCCTGCGTCAGCATCGCGGCGTTGATCATGCCGCGGCCGCTGAGCACCAGCACCACGTCGACGCCGCGAAGCGCCCCGACGTGATGGGTGCGGCCGATGATGGCCCGCGTGGACTCGACGTCGGCCTCCGCCAGCAGCTGGTCCAGCTCCAGCGGCACGGCGGACACGATCGCCACACGTGCTGTCCGTTCGGCAATGACCGACTGGCCCGTCGCGGCCAGCGGTGCGCTGAGCGCCAACGGCGTGACCGCGAGCAGCAGAGCGAGTGCACGCACTGCTCTACGGAATCCGTACTGCAAGCGACCACTCAATCGATGCATGTCGGCCTCCCTCTCGACCGCTGGGCATAATCATTACCATACCGCCAAGTCTGGAGGGTCAGCCGGACGTGCGCGCCGCACCCCCTTCCGGGTGGTGCGCGACGAGATCAGTGTGCTGTAGCGGCCGCAATTTGGGGTTTCTGGCGATGGGTCCCCCCGTGCTAGCGTCGGTACAGGCGAGCGTTCGGAATAGCTAGCCTCGGAGGATCCGCCGTGTCGGAGTACCGGTTGCATCAAGTCTCGTTCGCTTGCCTGAACTGCGGCTACGACTTTCAGCAGTCGATCGCTGGGCTCACGGCGGCAATGAAGTTCAACTGCAAAGGGTGCGGGTACGCCAACAAGCTCGATACGAAACAGACCCGTCAGGTTCTCCAACAAGTGCTCGAGAATGGCGGAGACGAGCTGCGGCAAGCGATGCGTAGGTTCGTCGATCGTTGAAGCGCCTCAGACGCGTAGAAAGCATCGAGCCGCGCCTGGCTGGCCGCCCGTCGGTTGCACACTTCACCACGGCCTGCTAGATAATCGCTCCGACACCCACCCGGAGTCGTCCGTGAACCAGGCATGGGAAACGCGTTCCGCGCCAGTCGCGGCCCTGCTGCTCGTTGTCATTTTGTCGGCTTGTGGCTCGGGCTCCGAGACGCCCGCCCCTTTGTCGTGCCCCGATTTGGTCGAGTGGGTCGGTGCCGGCATCGCTGTCACCAGCGTCGAGGACAGCCCATCTACGGACAACCTTCCACCGCATTGTAAAGTCGCGGGTACGATCGACGGCTCGATTCAGTTCGAGCTCCTCTTGCCGGCGGCCGAGGATTGGAACGAGCGTTTCGTAATGGGCGGTGGCGGCGGCTTCGTTGGCTCGATTCAGAACTCGGCACTCGCACCGTCCCCGGGTGGCAATGCCCTCGAACGAGGCTTCGCCACCGTCGGTACAGACACCGGCCACACCGGCACGGGGATCGACGGCAGCTGGGCCCTCGACAACGATGAGGCCGAGATCGACTTCGCCCACCGCGCGGTGCACCGCACGACCGAAGTGGCCAAAGAGATCATCGAGGGCTACTACGCTCGATCGATCGAGTACTCCTACTTCATCGGCTGCTCTCGCGGCGGCGGCCAGGCGATGATCGAGGCGCAGCGTTATCCGGTCGACTATGACGGCATCGTCGCGATGGCGCCGGCGTTCAGCTGGCCGCGGCTCGCCACCGGATTCCTGCAGAACGAGCAACGCATCTACCCGGACCCGGAAGACCTGTCGGAGCCCGTCATCACGGCAGAGAATCGCGCCCTGCTGGAGCGAGAGATCCTGAGCCGATGCGACGCATCGGATGGCGTCGAGGATGGGCTGCTCACCGATCCACGCACCTGCAACTTCGATCCCGCCGAGCTCGAATGTTCGGCAGAGCCCACCTCCTCGTGCCTCACAACGGAGCAACTCGAGGCGGTGCAGATGGTCTATTCGGGGCCGGTCGTCGAAGGTCGCAAGGTCTTCGCGGGCTTTCCGTTTGGCGGCGAGAACGATGCGGGCGGATGGGACGCCTGGATCACCGGAGGCCAGGATGCTTCCGTCTCCGGAGTTCCGAACCTGCACTGGGCCTTCGGCACCGAGATATTCAAGTACCTGATCTTCGACGATCCGGAGTTCGACTACAGCCGCTACGACTTCGCAAACTGGGACGAGGACATTGCGGCCGCCGACCAGCTCTTGAGCGCCACCGACACGGATCTGAGCGGACTGCGCGATGCGGGCGGCAAGCTGCTCTTCTGGCACGGATGGTCGGACCCGGCGCTGACCGCTCTCGGCATGATCGACTACTACGAGTCTGTCGAAGCCGACGATCCGGAGGTGAGGGACTACTCCCGTCTGTTTCTCGCGCCCGGCGTCCTTCACTGCGCCGGCGGGCCTGGCCCTGATCGAGTCGACTTTCTCTCAGCGATCAGCGCCTGGGTCGAGGAAGACCAGGCACCAGACCAGCTACTGGCTCAGAAGCTCGACGACGAAGGCCGGGTAACCCTGTCGCGACCTCTGTGTCCCTATCCGCAGATCGCTGTGTACAGCGGCACGGGGGACACCAGCGAAGCCGCGAGCTTTAGTTGCCAGGCGCCGCAATAGACAGACGTACCGTTTCTGTCAACCACGCGCAACGCTGAGATCGCCCGCAACTGCCCATCTGTCCGCAGGATGGCGGCTACTCCTCGATCAGCACGGCGCGCGCCGGTGCGCCGTCGCTGCCAACGATCTTCAGCGGCAGACACACGAGCCGGTACCGACCCGCCCCGACGCCCGATAGATCCAGTCCCTCTACGATCACAACACTGGATCGGAGCAGGATTTCATGCGTATCGGGTGGATCGTCGAAACGCTGAACCGAGAGGTAGTCGACACCGATGAGGCGAATGCCTCTATCCACCACCCCGCGGGCGGCATCGGCGTCCAACGCCACGTAGTCGCGCTTGAAGTCAGCTCGGGCGTCTTGCCATGACTCCGAGTTCTTCGTTCGCAGTAACAAGCGCTCCGTCTTCGGGGCCACGCCCGCCGCGACGAGCACCTCCGGGGTAACGACGCCGGCGTCGCCCAGATCTACGACCGTCGCAGGACCGATGAGGGTGGACAGATCGAGTGCCTCGACAGTGCTGCCCTCGTCAACGAAATGCCAGGGCGCATCGACGTGAGTCGCAGCGTGCGCGCTCATGCGAATGCTCGTCACGTTGCACTCGTCACCGGCGGAGATGCGCATCTCGCTACGCATCTCGAAATCCGCGTCGCCCGGCCATGTGGTCACGCCCGGTTGCAGCGGTATCGAGACGTCGTGGATGACAGGTACACGCATGATCGTCGAAGGCTCCTGCTGGTTTGGTCGGCCTCGGGACGGGGATCGTCGGCGACATTGTAGTCACCCAGAATCGCCCCAGCGATGGTACCCAGACAGCTCACCAGATAGCCTGCCAGCCCGGCGAAGCTCGAAAGGCTCCCTCGGTTGGATCTCCTACGTTCTAGCGATACGCTTCACGAGCCCCGATTCCTCCATCTCTCGCGGCTCCATGGAACCTCGATTCGAGCGCCACTCCCTCAGCTCTCTGACACCGCGACTGCTCGTGTGTCTGCTCGCAGGATTGGGCGTGGGATGTGGGACAGTCGCAGACAGTCCGCGCCGGCCCGACCCCACCGGAAGCGACAGCCTGCCGACTGCCCTCTGGGTCGACGCGACCGAACAGCTCTTGCCTGAAACCGCGGAATGGACCAACCGTGTGGAGCTCGCGGATATCGACGGCGACGGACGCGTCGATCTGCTGTTCGCCAATGGCGGCAATTATTCGGAACCGGGACAAGCAGAACCGAATCGCGTGTTTCTCAATCGCGGTCCCGGGCAACGGTTCGAGGAGGCCACGGAGAGCGTGTTCGGCGCCGGCGGCGACTTTGCGCGGGTGATCAAGGTTCGCGACGTTAGGGGCGACGGCATTGTCGACATCCTGGTCGGGACCACCTTCCAGACCCAGAGCCGCCTGTATCTCGGCGGCGGTCAGGGAACGTTCCAGGAGGTCACCACTACCCACTTGCCGCAGCGCCCAGCGAGCGTCGGCGACCTCGAGCTCGGTGATGTGGACGGCGACGGCGACCTCGACGTCGTCTTGGCCGATTGGGGCCCCGGCAACAACATGGACAACCTCGGCGGCCGCACCCGGCTGTGGCTCAACGACGGCGCAGGTCACTTCACGGACGTTACCGCTGCCCGCATGCCTGAGACCCTGGTGGCCTTCTCTTGGGACCTGGAGCTCCTGGACTTCGACAATGACTTCGATCTCGACATCGCCGTATCGTGCAAGCGTTGCTACGGCGGCAGCCTCTTCGTGAATGACGGGACGGGTACCTTCGAAGAGGACCTCGTTGGCTTACCCAGACACTCGAACAACTACGAGTTCGAGCCCATGGACATCGACGGCGACGGTTTCCTCGACCTGATCACGATCAACGATGGAGAGATCGTCGGCCAAGTGAACATGATGCGCCGTCAACACGTTTTCCGTAACGACGCCGGCAGGGCGTATGCGGATGCCACGGAGACGCTTTGGCCGGACAGCGAGAATGTCGGCGAAGACGACAACAGCGCAGTATTTCTCGACTACGACTCCGACGGCGATGCCGATTTCGTCGTCGGATCGCTGACCGGCGCCGACCGCCTGCTGATCAACGACGGGTCTGGTCGTTTCACGATGGCCCAGGAGGTCTTCTCCGGTCCCGAGACAGCCGGCACGCTGTCGCTTCTGATGGCCGATCTCGACGGCGATGATCGTCTCGACGTCGTCCACGGGCAGGGCGAAAATCCGGCTGCGGTCGAGGAGAAGATCTTTCTCGGCAGCGGCCTCGAGCCGGATACCGCGGCACCGTTCATCGGGGACCTGCACAGCGAGCTGCGACAGGACGGGGCTCTCCGAGTCCGCGCCCGTATCCACGACCGAAAGAGCCCGACGATGCCACACGACTGGCAGTCCGTAACACTCCGCTGGGTCGAGTCGGGGACCGACAGGGAGGTCCCGATGACCTGGTACGGCGAGTACTTGTGGTTCGGCGACGTACCCGCGCAGACTCTACCCGGCGCCTCCTATCGTGTTTGCGCAATCGATGCGGCAGGCAATCAGGCCTGCTCGGAGCCCGGATCTGCCGACGAATAGCGCTGCGACGCCAGGCGATTCACGGCGAGGGGCGGGGTCGAAGCCCCCGGCTGCCAGGTGTCGCCAGCTGCCCGGCGGGCGCTCCCCTACCCTTGTAGAATGCGGACGGATCCCCAGGAATCGACTCGGCGGCACGATGGCCATCCCCCCATCTCGAGAAACGCACGGCGAAACGTTTCCGGGCGCGTTTGATCCGCGCCTGTTCACCCCCGGCCCGCTGACCACATCGCTGGCGGTAAAGCTTGCGATGTGTCACGACATCGGCGCGTGGGATGCACCGCTGCGGACGCTGGTCAAAGAGATACGCGAAGGCATATTCGAAGTGGCCGACGGCACCGCTGCCGACGGTTGGGAATGCGTCTTGATGCAGGGGAGCGGCACGTTCGGCGTGGAAGCGGCGGTCGGCTCCCTGATTCCCCGTGAAGGCAGCTTCGCTGTCGTCTCCAACGGCGCCTACGGCGAGCGCATGATCACGATCGCCCGGATGCTCGGCATCGATGTCGTGCCGATCCGTTTCGCCGAGAATGAGCCGGCCAGTGCGGAGGCCGTCGCCGACATACTTGCGACCGATTCGAATATCCACACCGTCGGCATTGTTCACTGCGAAACGACAACGGGGTTGCACAACGATATTGAACCGATCGGACATGTGATTCGCGACGCTGGACGACGATTCCTCGTCGACGCGATGAGCACCTTCGGGGCGTATCCCATCGACATGCGCAGCATCGGCATCGATACGCTGATCTCCGGCTCGAACAAGAGCATCGAGGGAGTCCCCGGGTTCAGCTTCATCCTTGCGCGGGGTGATCTGCTCCGGGAGGCGGGAGAGGGCGCCTGGGCACGCAGCCACTCCATGGACCTCTATGACCAGTGGCGCGGCTTCGAAAGCGGCGGGAAATTTCGCTTCACCCCACCGAATCAGGTGTTATTGGCGTTCCGACAAGCGTTGCGCGAGTTCTTCGCCGAAGGGGGCGTCGCTGCTCGGCGAGCCCGATACATGGCAAACCACCGCACGCTCCTCGAGGGCATGGATCGACTCGGCTTCGTCCCCTTTCTCGAGCGCCAAGCGATGAGCCACATCATCACCACGTACCACTGCCCCGATGATCCGAGCTACGACTTCCAGACGTTCTACGACAAGCTCTCCGATCGCAGCATGGTGATCTATCCCGGCAAGGTAACCGGGGCGTCGTGCTTCCGCATCGGCAACATAGGCCGCCTTTATCCGTACGACATGGAGGCGCTGCTGTTGGCGATCGACAGCGTTGTGCAGGAGATGGGGTTCGACCCGCATAGAGTCGAGCGGGCCGTAGTCAGCCAATAACCTGGTGGGCGGCCGTGGGCGATATCGTCGTCGCCCCGCTAGCGGCTGACCACGATCCGTTGCCGCGTGCCTCGAAGGGGCGAACACGCAGCGATACGGTACCTCGCTCTCGGAGCGCTCCATGCTGGATCAGAACGCCAGGTCAGCGGTGTCATCGCCGATCCCAGCCCTGACCGCGTGGATCGATCGCCAACCCGAGTTTGTTCTCACCATCTACGCGATGACCGCTGCGTTCGCCGGCTACATGAGCATGTACGCTTTCCGCCGGCCCTTCACCGCGACGGGCTACGACACGGTCGAGCCGATCACGCTGCTCGGGGTTGCCTTCGGCTACAAGCCCATCGCGGTGATCAGTCAGGTTGTCGGCTACACGTGCTCGAAGTTTCTCGGTATCAAGTTTGCTTCCGAGGCCCCTCTGGGCAGACGCGTACCGATCGTGATCGGGCTGATCTTCCTCGCCGAGGCGACGCTGGTTCTGTTCGGCATGACGCCGGCGCCGTACAACGTGCTCTTTCTCTTTCTCAACGGTCTGCCGTTGGGCATGGTTTGGGCGATGCTCTTTGGCACCTCGAGGGTCGTCGCGTCACCGAGTTCCTCGGACTAGGCATGAGCGTCAGCGTCATCTTCGCCTCCGGCTGGGCAAAGGGCGCCGGCCAGTGGACGATGGACGCGTGGCATGTCCCCGAGTTCTGGATGCCGGCCGTCACCGGCATGCTGTTTGTCCCGCTCTTACTGCTGTCAATGTTCATGCTCTGGCATGTACCACCGCCCACTGCCGCAGACATCGAACAGCGCTCCAAGCGAGCCCCTATGACGCGTGACGACCGCAGCGAATTCGTCCGCTCATTCTTCCCAGGCATCGTGATGTTGATCTCGGGCTATCTGTGCCTCATGGCATATCGCAGTATCCGCGACGACTTCATGGACCGGATACAGCGCGACCTCGGGCACACGGTAAGCAGCTCCGACTTCGTATCGATAGAGAGCTATGTGGGCGTGACGGTGATCGCGGTTCTGTGTCTTCTTTGGTTCTTTCGCGATAACCGTCACGCGGTCTGGGCAAACCTGACGTTGGTCGGTCTCGGAGCCGTGTTGCTCGGCGCGTCAACGATCATGCTCAACATGAATTGGCTCGACCCGAAGACGTTTTATGTGCTCAACGGCATTGGTCTCTATGTCGCTTTCGTTCCGTATCAGAGCATCTTGATGGATCGACTACTTGCTTCGCTTCGCACCGTTGCAACCGTCGCCTTCCTCATCTCGCTTGGAGATTCGTTCGGTTATCTCAGCGTTGTGGCGACCTATCTGGGACGCGACATCTACCAGTCCTTGGCGCAGCAAGAGTTGCCCTGGGCCACATTGCTGGAGTATGCAAGCTACGTCGTCATGGTTTTTGTGCCCCTCATGATGATTGGGTGCGCCGCTTACTTCCGGGGGCGAATGAGCGCGCGATGAAGACGCCTCAAGGCAGGGCGAGCGCGATAGGCTCGCCTGCCTGCGGATTGAAATCGCCGGGATCCAGTCCGAAGAACCTGAGAATCGTCGCGGCGATCTGCGTCTGCTGCAACGGGGCATGATCGCGCACGATCCCCTGGGCAGTCGTATCGGGTCCGATGATCGCGATCCAGATCTCCTCGGCCCCCGGAACGTCTTTGCCGTGTGAGGTCCAATCATCGGGCGTCCGACCGCGGCCGTGGTCCGTTGTGATCACCAGGGTCGTCTTATCGCGATATACGTCCATCGACTGCAGCAGCTCCCATAGCAACCGCAGCGTCTCATCGAAGTTCCGGATCGCTTCGACGGTACGGTCATAACGTCGCCCGTGTGCCCACTCGTCGGTCTCATCGAGCGCCAGATACAGAAAGCGCGGCTGGAACTCCTCCAGATAGGCGAACGCCAGGCCTTCGGTAAAAGCGTTCTGCCGCACCGAGCCCCAGGGAGACAGCGTTCTTTCCTCTAGCGATACGAGGCGACGAATCTCCTCGTTTTGTATGCCCTCGGGGAATGGTCCGCCGGCGTTGACGGTAATGGACCCCGGCTCGTGCTCGACGATATAGGGGAAGTGATTCCATGAAGTGAGCGCCGCGACTCCGGTCGCCTCCAGCTCGAGCTCTCGGCGGACGAACTCGAGCACGGTCTCCCGGGGAATCTGAATCGGGATGTTGCCGGTCACATCGGGTTGCACTTGACCCGTGAGGATCTCCGCATAGCAGGGGTACGAGACACGATGAGGGTTGGTCACCGAGACCTTGCTCCCGTCAGCTCGGCTCCCGAGAACGATTCCCTGAGGTGCAAGCGTGGTCCAGAAGAATGGCATCAGCCGCTCGCGCCGGCTCCGCGCCGACTCATCCCAGAATCTTGCAGCAAGAGCCTCGGGATCTTCGACTCCACTCTTCTGACCGCCGTCGAGCAGAGCGCGGTCCAGTCCGGCGAAGAGCTCCTGGTGACGCAGACCGTCCACAGTGATCAGAACGACGTTCCGTGTTCGGAGCATCGTTTGCCCGCGGCCGGCGTTCGGAAGAAGCAGAGCGGCGGCGACCACCGAGCAGCCACCGACAATCAAACCCCAGTTCAGCTTTCTCATCGCATCCTATCGTCCGTCTTGGAGGGGCCCACCTCGCCGCGGTTGCCGAAGGCGGCGTGATTGTCGGGTGGGCCGAGGCTAGCCGACTCGGCGCGGAATCGCCACGCCGCCCCTGCTGAGTTGTCGCGGCACCTCCCGTCCAGTCAAAGCCAGGGCAGGGCAGGGCAGCGAAAAGGCATGCATGGCACCACGCGACGGCGGTAGCGTGTTCTCGTACGAAGATGTGGGCAGCCTCTCCTGGCTGCTCCCCCTGCCGCCCTGGAAAGGACCACCGTGGATGCGTTCAGAGCTGGTTAGCATCGTTCTGCCGACATTCAACCGCGGCTACTGCCTAGGCGCCGCGATCGACAGTGTGCGCCTCCAGTCCCATCCTGATTGGGAGCTTATCGTCGTCGACGATGGGTCGACCGACGGCACGGCGGACCTCATGTCGCGCTACGCCGACGACCACCGCATTCACTACATCCAGCGCTCCAACGGCGGCGTCTCGGCGATGGTTGCCGAAGAGCGCACCTCGCGTGGACGGCCCACGCAGTACGGTGACCAGCTGGGTTTTCTGCTGGCGCTCGACCTGATCGACGCCGAGCTATCGAACGCGTCGATCAGCCTGATCCCGGCGAGCGGCGTTGGAGCGGACCTGTCGCCGTTGCGCTCGGAGCTGTTGCTTGCACAGATCGACGACCTGCCGAATCGCGTCATGCCGCGGGCCGATTGGGCATACAGGGTGCTGACAGGATCGGCCGATTCGAGCGTGCGCTTCGAGACCCTGCCGTTGGAAACGCTGGCGATCGGGCTGCTGGACCCGTCAGGGTTGCCCTTCTTGCACTACGCCATACGAGCGCCCGCCGCGCGTCTGAACCTGCGCGTCGGCGAAGGGGCCAGCTACGTGACTTTCGACGTCAGCTCGTCGCTCCGGTCAGGCTCCCACGTATTGAGCAGCGAGCCAGCGAGCACCGTCGAGGCGGCACTCGACGCAACCGAGGCTCGCCAGCTCGCCCAGGGTACGCTGAGCTATCTCGACCGGATCCCCGCAGTTCCCCGGTGACTACGTGCTCGGGCTGATGGTCGAGAACAACGTGACGCGCGAGTTCGCGCGTGACCAGCGACGCGTCGCCGTACCTTCGCCGTCGCCATCTACGCTGTCCGCAAGTCCGGCCATTCTGATAGCCGAGCACCAAGACATGGGCTCCGATTACGACCGCTTCGGTGGCCACTACGCCTTCCAGATTGGTCGCAATTTCGTGCTGCCCGCGTTCGATGGACCTTTCCCGAGCGGCGGCACGCTGTGGGTC
The DNA here is from genome assembly GCA_963666055.2 of Acidobacteriota bacterium. GTDB lineage: Bacteria > Acidobacteriota > UBA890 > UBA890 > WLXD01 > DASCOT01. Next base: position 70,918 of record CAXWPH010000007.1, read on the forward strand.
TTTCATCAGGTCTACGCGCCGGACGACAGCAACGAACCCCTCGCGGCCACGTACACCCTGCTCGATGCAGCCGGCGGCATCGCGGCCCGCAAGGCGACCACGTTGCCATTGCAAAGGAAGGATCGCTACGGCGTGCTCAACCAGCTCACAGCCTTACCGCTGGATGGCGTTGCCGCGGGCCGCTACAGCGTTCAAGTCGAGCTGGATATCGATGGTTGGCAGCAGGCGCCGATGCCAGTCCAGATCAGCGCCGCAAACAGGTACCTGCCGCCGCTAGCCCACGCAACCACCTTACCGCCCGCAACAGACCCGGGATCGCTGCTTACGCGAGCTCGGCAGCTGCGCATCAGTCAGCGGCCCGAGGAGGCGCTCGTGATGGCGCAGAGCGCGCTGCAACGCGACGCCGGGTCGGCCGACGGCATCATCCTGGTCGGTGAGCTGCTGACCGAGCTCGGGAGACTGCCGGAGCTCCGGGAGTTGCTCGAGCCGCGCCTGTCGGAAGCACCCAACGATCAGGCGTTGCTGCTGCAACTGGCTGAGGTGGCGGTCAGGCTCGGAGAGCATCGGGATGCGGTTCGCTACTACGAACGTGCCCGTATCGGCGGCGCCGATGACACCGCGGAGCTTCTCAACTCGCTTGCTGCCGAGTACCTCGCCGACGGAGAGTCCGATCGTGCCCGGGAGCTCATCGAGCAATCGCTCACACTGCTGCCCGATCAACCGCGTATGCAAGACATGTTGCAGCGCCTGCAGCCCGGTCAGAGGAATCGCTGAGCATTTCGGGCGCAGCTTATTCTCCCCACCGGGCGCGCGTGCGGGGCCGCGTAGGGCGGCCGTTTGGGCCGCCAACCCGATGCTACACTCGTGACAGCGCCGCGCCGTCGGAGCGCAGCAGCGGCGCGCTCGTTTTCCGCTGGCCCGGACCTTTCTGATGCTCACCTCGCAGCGCCTGCGCGAACTCTTCAGCCAGCGCATTCTGCTGCTCGACGGTGCCACCGGGACGATGATCCAATCGTATGGGCTCACCGAGGCCGACTATCGCGGCGAGCGCTTCGCTGACCACGCCCAAGAGCTTCGCGGCGCCAACGACCTGCTCTGTCTGACCAGGCCCGCCGTCGTTAGCGAAATTCATCATGGTTTTCTCGCCGCTGGTGCCGACTTCATTTCCACCAACACCTTCAACGCCACCTCGATTTCGATGTCCGATTACGGCCTCGAAGAGTACGCGCATGAGATCAACTCGGCGGCGGCGCAACTGGCGCGCTCGGCCGCCGACGATTGGACGCAGCGCGACCCGTCCAAGCCACGTTTCGTAATCGGATCGATGGGCCCAACCAACCGCACTGCTTCGCTTTCGCCTGACGTCGACGATCCTGGCTTCCGGGCCGCGAGCTTCGAGGACTTCCGCCGCGCGTACCGGGAGCAGGCCGAGGGGTTGCTCGACGGCGGCGCCGACCTTCTGCTGGTCGAGACGATCTTCGACACGCTCAACGCCAAGGCGGCGCTGTATGCCATCCAGGAGCTCTTGGACGAGCGCCAACAGCGCGTGCCGCTGGTCGTTTCAGTGACCATCACCGATGCCTCCGGCAGAACGCTGTCGGGGCAGACGGTGGAGGCGTTCTGGAATTCCGTGGCTCATGCCGGCATGGACGTGGTGGGCATCAACTGCGCGCTGGGCCCTGCAGCCATGCGACCTTATGTCGAGGAGCTGGCAGCGATCGCTGATTGCCATATCTGTTGCTATCCGAACGCCGGCCTGCCTAACGAGTTCGGCGGCTACGACGAAACTCCGGAACAGATGGGCGAAGTACTCGGCGAGTTCGCGCGCGCCGGATGGCTGAACCTGGTCGGCGGTTGCTGCGGCACTACCCCCGAGCATATCCGTGTCATCAGCGAGGCCGTCGAAGGCGTGCCCCCGCACCTACCGAGCAATCCACCGCCCTATTCGCGCTACTCGGGGCTAGAGGCACTGACGATTTTTCCCGACACCAACTTCGTGGTCGTCGGCGAGCGCACGAACATTACAGGCTCGGCGCGGTTCCGCCGATTGATCAAGTCGGGCGACTATGAAACCGCGCTCGAGGTTGCCCGCCATCAGGTTGCCGGTGGAGCCAACATCGTCGACGTCAACATGGACGAGGGGCTGCTCGATTCGGTCGCCGCGATGAAGACTTTCCTGAATCTGATCATGGCCGAGCCCGACATCGCCAAGCTCCCGATCATGATCGATTCGTCGAACTTCGAGGTCATCGAGGCCGGCCTCGGCTGCGTTCAGGGCAAGTGCATAGTCAACTCGATCTCGCTCAAGGACGGCGAAGAAGCGTTCCGCGACAAGGCAATCCGCGTGCGACGCCATGGGGCCGCCGCCGTGGTCATGGCCTTTGACGAGACCGGGCAGGCCACCGGAATCGATGATCGAATCGAGGTGTTATCGCGCGCCGGACGCATCTTGATCGATGAAGTCGGCTTTCCAGAGCAGGACATCATCTTCGATCCGAACATCCTGACCGTCGCCACCGGCATGGAGGAGCACGACGCGTACGCGATCAACTTCATCGAGGCGACCCGGGCGCTCAAGGAGCGCTGGCCGTTGGCCAAGGTGTCGGGAGGCATCTCGAACCTCAGCTTCTCGTTCCGTGGCAACGAGCCGGTGCGCCGCGCCATGAACAGCGCGTTCCTCTACCACGCTATCCAGGCCGGCCTCGATATGGGGATCATCAACGCCGGCCAGCTCGACGTGTACGACGACATCGATGCGGAGCTCTTGGAGCTGCTCGAGGACGTTCTGTTCTGCCGTCGGAAGGACGCCACCGATCGCCTCGTTGAAGCGGCCGAGAAGCATCTCGGAACGACTGTGGATGAGACAGTTGAGGAGGCATGGCGGCTTGAACCGGTAGAGGAACGACTGCGACATGCCCTCGTCAAGGGAATCGTCGACCACATCGAGGAGGACGTAGAGGAGGCGCGTCAGCAGTACGACCGGCCATTGCACGTCATCGAGGGGCCGCTAATGGACGGCATGAACGTCGTCGGCGACCTGTTCGGCGTCGGAAAGATGTTCTTGCCTCAGGTGGTCAAAAGCGCCCGCGTGATGAAGCGCGCCGTCGCCTATCTCGAGCCGTTTATGGACGACGACGGCGACGACGGCCGCCGCAAGATGGCCGGAACCCTGGTCACCGCTACCGTGAAGGGGGACGTGCACGACATCGGCAAGAACATCGTCGGCGTGGTGCTGGGGTGCAACAACTACCAGATCGTCGATCTCGGCGTGATGGTCCCGGCCGAGAAGATTCTCGCTACGGCGCGTGAGCACGACGCCGACATGATCGGGCTGTCAGGCCTGATCACACCGTCGCTTGATGAAATGGTGCACGTGGCGTCGGAGATGGAGCGAACCGGGCTAGAAATCCCGCTCCTGATCGGCGGCGCCACCACTTCGACCAAACACACCGCGGTGAAGATCGCGCCGTGCTACACAGGCGCAACCGTGCACGTGAAGGATGCTTCCCGAGCGGTAGGCGTCGTCGGTGATCTTAGGAGCGACGAGAGGCGTCCGGGGCTCATCGAGGAGCTGCGCCGCGAGCAAGAGAAAGCACGCGCCGACTTCGCCAGCGGCACCGTCAGCAACCTGGTGACACTGGGTCACGCGCGCCAACGAGCCCTGGCGTTCGACTGGAGGGTCGAGGACGTCGCAAAGCCGATCAGCCTCGAGCGCCAGATCCTACGCGATATCCCGTTGTCGGAGATTGCCGAGTTCATCGACTGGACTCCGTTCTTCCATACCTGGGAGCTCAAGGGAGTGTTCCCGCGTATCCTCGACCATCCCGAGGCAGGCGAGGCAGCACGGGAGCTGTTCGACAACGCTCGCACGTTGCTCGACAAGATCATCAAGGACGATCGGCTGCGCGCCCACGCGGTGAGCGCCTTCTTCCCCGCCAACGCGGACGGCGACGACATCGTGCTATTTACCGACGAGACTCGTACCCAGGTGCGCGCTGTCCTGCACGGGTTACGACAGCAGCGGCGCAAGAGCGACGACGCTGGTTATCTATCGATCAGCGACTTCATCGCGCCGTCGGAGACCGGCATCCCGGACTATGTCGGCGCATTCGCCGTGACGGCAGGCGAGGGAATCGGCCCGATCGTGGCGGAATACGAGACGCAGTACGACGACTACAACGCCATCATGGTGAAGGCACTTGCCGACCGCCTTGCCGAAGCGCTCGCCGAACGGCAGCATGCGCGCGCCCGCGCCGCCTGCGGCATCGACGAGGCGGCACTTTCGACCGAAGACCTCATCGCCGAGCGCTATCGCGGTACCCGCCCGGCGCCCGGCTATCCGGCGCAGCCCGACCACACCGAGAAACGCACTTTGTGGCGGCTTCTCGATGTCGAGGCGGCAACCGGGATCGTGCTTACGGAAACCTGCGCCATGACCCCCGCCGCGTCGGTTTCGGGTATCTATCTGAACCATCCCCGGGCGCGCTACTTCGCGCTCGGGAAGATAGGCGCGGATCAGGTCGAGGATTATGCGGCGCGCAAAGGGCTGACACCGCAGGAGTCGGAACGCTGCCTACGACCGAACCTCGGATACGACCCGGACTGAGGTGATTCTGTGTCTTGTGCGCGGCGTATCGGCCCTACGCCCCTTCTGATTCGCCGTGCCGAGGTCTACGCGCCGGAGCCACTCGGTGTCTGCGACGTGCTGTGCGCTGGCGGTAGGATCGTCAGCCTGGCGAACGATCTCGAGCCGCCGGGCGGCGTCGACGTGCAGGTGATCGACGCCGGCAACCATAAGGTCGTCCCGGGGCTGATCGACGGGCATATCCACATCGCCGGGGCCGGCGGGGAGGCGACACGAACACCCGAGATGCCGCTGTCGTGGATGATCGAGGCCGGGGTCACTACCGTTGTCGGGCTGCTGGGCACAGACGGTGTGACGCGCAGCCTCGACAACTTGCTGATGAAGGCCAAGGGGCTACGCGCCGAGGGGGTATCCGCCTGGATGTGGACCGGCTCGTACCAGCTGCCGCCACCCACCCTCACCGGAGACGTGGCGCGCGATATCGCGATTATCGAGGAGGTTATCGGCGTCGGCGAGATCGCTATCGCCGACCATCGTTCTTCCAACCCGACTGCTCTGGATCTGGTCCGTCTCGCCAAGGAGGCCCGCCGGGGTGGCATGTTGGGCGGCAAGTGTGGCCTTGTGCACTTGCACCTGGGCGATGCCGAGGATCCGTTCAGCGTCGTTCGGGAGGCAGTACGAAGCTCCGAGCTTGGCTTTGCGCAGTTCTACCCGACGCACGTAAACCGTAACCCGCATTGCTTCGACCAGGCCAAGCAATACGGCATCGAGGCGCCGGTCGACATCACCGCGTGCGGCTGGCGCGGTCCCGGAGACGAGGACGTCAAGCCCTCACGGGCCCTCCGTGAGCTGCTGGAGGCAGGCGTGCCGAACGCCCACATCACGATGAGCTCCGACGCGTGTGGCTCGCTCCCCGATTTCGACGCCAACGGTGAGCTCGTGGGCCTGACCAGCGGCAGGCCGGGCGAGATCTGGCGTGAGATCGTCGACGCCGTCCGCACCGAGGGACTCGAGCTCTCGCAAGCGCTCGCTGCCGTGACCGCGAACCCGGCCGCAATTCTCCGCCTCCCCAGGAAGGGCACTTTGACCGCTGGCGCAGACGCCGACCTGCTGCTGGTTGATTCGGAGCTTCGAGTGCAGGCTGTGGTCGCCGGTGGCGAGATGCTCATGCAGCACGGAGCACTCCTACGGCAAGGCACCTTCGAGTAGCCGCGCTACCGCCAGCTGCGCAAGAGCGCCGGCGCTCATCTGTAGCGCCGTGAAGCCGAGGCGGAAGTCCTCGTTACGATACGTATCGAACGTGTCGCTGCTTCTGTGCCAGTGCGGATCGCTACCGCGTCCTATCTCGTCGCGCCGCTCGTTCTCGCGGACGCTGATCGAGGCGACATGGGGTGCGAAAGAAACCGAGTCGGTGCTCTGCATGAACTGCCCTACCTCGGCTGGGTAACGGGTCGTCGCGTACGTCGCATTGGCGCTTAGCCACGCGGCCGCGAGCCTCAAGGCGCCGCCGCCAAACGGCAAGTCGGCGTCGTACTCGATGTCGACATCGGCAGACGGGATCTGCCGGTCGACCGGCAACCCGGTGGCAGCGACCGGCATGCCATGGTCGTAGAGCATCATGTCGTGCTGGATCACCCCCAACCACTCGGGCTCGGGAAACATGCCGGATCCGGGCGGCGACTCCACGCCCTGCAGCGCCAGCCGATCTTCGACGTATGCGCGGGAGCCCACCAGGCCAATCTCCTCGGCATTCCAGAAGGCGAAGCGGATGGAGACGTCGGTTACTACGTCCCGATGCGAGAACACCCGCGCTAGCTCGAGCACGAGAGCGGTTCCCGACGCATCGTCATTCGCCCCCGGGGCGAACGATCGGTCGCCACTGTCGAAGTTGGTGCTATCCATATGGGCCGAGGCGATATACATCTGGCCAGACCGTACGCTGCCAACCTTGGTAGCGTAAACGCTGTCGATCTCCTTGGGAGTCTCGTTGCCGTTGCGGCCGGCAGCTATGAATCGGTGCCGCTGCACCGCATAGCCGTACCCCTCGAGCTCGGCTTGCAGCCAGTCGCGGGCGCGCTCGTTACCCTCCGTGCTCCAGTACCGGGTCTGAAACCCGGCCAAGGTGCGCACGTTGCGCTTGAGCCGCTTGAAGCTCAGGCTGCGAACAATCGCCTTGGCAGCGTCCACCCCCACGGCAACCGACTGCCGATCCTGTAAAGGAGCCTGCGGAGCCGCAGTGAGGCTCACCATGCTTAGCACTGCCGCACAGACGACCGGAAACACCTGAATACCGCGCACTCTCACTCCACGGGATAGGGGGTCATTGGACCGCCCCGACGGCGGCACCGCAAGAGGATTCCGGTCGGCGCTATGGCCTCCGGTACGCCTCGATCCCGCCGCCGACACCGCCGACGAACAGGTCGAGCTTGCCATCCTCGTCGAGATCGGCGAAGACCGGCGTGGCGAACGGATGTACCACCGGACCGAAGAGCTCATCAGCCTCGAACTGCGGCACCTGAGGCGTACCGATGTTGCGGAACAGGGCAAGTCCCTCGGCCTCGGAGCCAATCACCAGATCGAGATCTCCGTCACCGTCGAGGTCGGTGAGCGTCGGGGCGCTGCGCCGCCCGACGTCGATTCCCTCGAACTTGTCGTCGACGAGCTCGTAGCGTGGCTCCGTGGCCGACCCCACGTTGCGGTAGAAGTTCAACTCGCCCGAAGACTCTCCGACGAAGAGATCCAGGTCGCCATCGGCGTCGATGTCGCCGAGAGCAGGGATGGCATTGCGCCCTCGCGTGAGCTTGACGATCTGTGGGTCGGCAACTGCCCAGTCGGGACGGGCGGCAGTCCCCTCGTTGCGCACCAGCTGTAACTCGTCGCCCCAGCTACCCATCAGAATGTCGAGATCGCCGTCGCCGTCCAGGTCACCGAATGCCGGGGCATAGTGGTAGGCGCCGGCAAACGACTCGATGGGCCCGCGAAACTGCAGGCGCGGCTGCGTCGTGGTGCCAGTGTTCTCGAAGAAGAACAGGCGGCCGGCGCGCGTGTCACCAGGTTCGATCTTGTTGCCAAGGAACAGGTCCAGATCGCCGTCACTGTCGATGTCGGCGAAGGCCGGAAAGCTCTCGCTGCCGACGTCGACCTGGGTCAGAAACCGGCGCGTCTGAAGTTCCAGGCGTCGTGTGCCGGTGTGGTCCAGATACAGCAAGTTGTCGATCGTGGTGTTGTTGGGATTGAACGCTCCCCCCAACACTCCCACCAGCAGATCGACATCACCATCGCCATCGAGATCGCCGAAGGCCGGGGCATTGTAGCCACTCGTCTTCACCGGGTCGTTGGGCGGAAACGGCGTGGGCTCCGAACGTAACGACGGCGTTCGACAGGAGCCCCGGTTCTCGATAAGCAAGAGGCCGGGCTCGAAGAAGTCGCCCCAGAACAAGTCCAGGTCACCGTCGCCGTCAAAGTCCACGAAGGCCATCGTATTGGCGCCGTGGAGTGTTCCCCGAGATCCGCCGCCCGCCGTGCTCGACGTCGGACCGCCCAGCACCTGACCGATGATCTCGATGCCCTGAAATCGATCCTCCAGGTGACGAAATACCGGTACGCCGCGCTCGTCCAAACCGATCATCTCGTGGCGAGTGATCGTACCCTCGACCCTGCCCACCATCAGATCGAGCCGGCCGTCGCAGTCCAGATCCGCAACCTTCGGTATGTTCTGGCGATCGGCAAACACCGGTTCGCCCTTGTCGTCCATGAGACGCTCCGCCAACAACTCGAAACGCGGCGCGGTGCGGCCGCCTTCATTGCGATACATGCGCACCAGGCTGAAGCGCTCCTCCCCCAAGAGATCGAGATCACCATCTTCGTCGAGGTCGACGAACAGGTACCACTCGCCAATATCGACGCCCTGGTACGCGTCCGTACGCCATACGTAGCGGGGTTCCGTAGGCGTGCCCGTCTGTTCGAAGAACATCACAGCGCCGCTGTACTCCTGCACGAACAGATCGAGATCGCCGTCACCGTCAATATCGGCAAGTTGTGGCCGTGGCAGGTTGAAGCCGCCCAGGAAGGGGTGCGCGTAGGGGTTGCCGTCGATGTCGAGAACCTCGAAGGCGTAGACATCACGCTCGAATTCGGATCGCCCCGTCGCGGGTCCTCCGCCAGACTCGACTCGAGGCGTTCCCCCGCCAGGCTCGGCCCCCTCGACCGCACGGCCCGCACCGAACATGCTCGCCGCGCCGACAGCGATCAGCGCAGCGAACGCTCCGCCGAACCGTCTCATGACACAAAAGCCTCCGGGTCAGTCTTATCAGCAATCGAAGCGCTAGGAATCACGCGATTTCCGTGCAGCTGGAGGAGCGGGCTGCGGCGCGCATCCACTCTAGCGTAAACGGCACCCTGACCGCGGTCCGCCGACCCTGTCGCCAGGCCTGCCAGACTTCCACCACGGCCCGCTAGCCTCTCAGGGTGGCGCGTAGCCGCCGGGCCGATTCGCGCAACGAGGTACGCAGGTAGTGTGCCGATGCTGACGGTGTCCGCGCCAGCGGCCCCTCGGTGCCCGGCTCGACGCGAACGGAGACCAGCACTGGCCCGACGCCCGCTAGCACCTCCGGCAACTGCTGCTCGTACTCGTCGGCGTCCTCGAAGGCGTACGTCCTGCGGAAACCGACGGCACGCGCCAGGGCACCGAAGTCAATCCTCCCCTGTGCCGGGACGGGCTGACTACCGGTGATCTCATAGGTGCCGTTGTCGACGATCAGGAGGGTCAAGTTGGTGGCGCCGGAGTCGACGATCGTCGCCAGCGTACCCAAGCTCATCAGCATGCTGCCGTCGCCGTTGAGACAGACCACACCGCGCTTTGGCTGTGCCAGCGCCAACCCCAACGCCAGGTCTGCCGCGTGCCCCATGGCGCTATCCGCCGAGGCAAAATCAAGCTCGCTCTGCGAGTGGCGCGCCCATGGGCGCAACACGGACATCGTCGTCACCACGATCCGATCCTCGCGCAGCCGTGCGAGCGGGGCCAGCAACTCGTCCTTCGTGAGCATCACGTGAACCCGCGCGTCAGCAGCACAACGGTGGGTTGAGACTGCCGCGCAGCGACCTCGAAAGCGTTTGGCACCACCTTATCGGTGTCGATGTCCGAGTCATGCCGCCAGAACGGCACGCCCCAGGCGGCCAACGTGGGCTCGGTCAGGAGGGCCGCCGAGTCGACGTCGGCGCGCGTCAGCGTGGCGGCGTCGAACGGTCGGGGTGCCGTGCCCAGCTTGGCGGCGAGCATCTTCGCGTAGCCGCGATAACCTACCAGGCAGAGCAATGGAACTCCCATGCGCCCGGCGGTGCCGCGTAGGCTATCGCCGCTCTCCAGCAACCCGGTGTTTTGGATGATCACCAGCGGCTGTTGGCCGCCGATCCATAGCCCCGCAGCAATGGCGAACGCCTCGCCCTCGCGCGTGACGGTCAGCAGCCGGATCGTCGGGTGGCCGCACAGGCGCTCGAAAACCTGCGCGGTGTCGTTGTCCGGAATACCGACGACGTGAGTCGTACCCAAAGCCACCAGCCGCTCGATCAGGTGAGCTGCGCTCGGCGCGACGCTGCCGCCGGGACGCTGCCCGGACACGTGATCTCCGCAGTCGTCAGCCACCGAGCATCCTAGTGGCCTGTAACAGATGATCGTTGCAACTCGTGGTGGCGAAATGGGTCCGGATGCCAGGCGCGACGAAGAGATGATGTTTGCCCATCTTCCAGGAGGAGCAACGCCGCAGACGGGCCGATTTCGCCGCCATCCTGCGGACAGATGGGCAGTTGCGGGCGATATCGGCGTTGCGCCTCCTCGACGATGCCCTCTGCATCGCCTTCCTCGCCGCGCCTTGATCTCATCCGCAAATCCCATCTGCGATATGCAACGATCATCTGTTACAGGCCACTAGCGCTACGGGCGGGGACGGTCGGCGTCGTGCACCTTGAGGATGAACAGACCCTCTTTACCGGAAGCTACGGCCACCACCCCGCTGTCGAAGAACGGGTAGTTGCTCCACGAGCCGATCGCCCCAGACAGGATGTCGCCCATGCCGTCGTTGTCGCCCCAGGGTACGGTGTCGAAGAAGCCGAGCGGCCGCGGTTGCTCGCGCTCGCTGATATCGAGCACGTGCAAACCGCTGCGGTAGTTCGACTGGTACATCACGTCGCCGACGATGTAGAGGTTGTGGTCGGTGGCGGGGTTGTCGGTGATGTACTCGCCTACCAGGATCGGATCCTCTAGATCCTGCACGTCCCAGATCAGCGTCCGTGTCCCAGCGACGAGCCCGGCGATTTCGTCGCCCTCGTCGTTCATGTAGAAGTAGCGGTGCTCCCCGTCGAGCCAGCCCTGATGCGTGTACGCCAGATTCGGGTAGGTCGCTGAGGCGATCACCTGTGGGTTGCGCTTGTCGGTGACGTCGCCGATGCCGAAGGCGCGTCCGTCGGAGCTGAAACACACCTCCCGCCCCCGATAGCGCTCGTCTGGCCCCTCGTAGGTCACGCATTGCACATCGTGCGTACCACCGTGGCCGCGCGGGCTGCTCGCCTGCGGCTCGAAGCATCCCGCGAAGATCGGGTTGCGTGGATCCTCGACGTTGATCATGTGCAGTGCACCACCGCAGGTCTCCCCACCGGAGCTGTTACCCACCGCGTACGCGAAGGCGGTGTCGACGTTGATATGAATATTGTGTGACGAGTTCACACCGTCGTAGTGCGCCGCTTCGTTAAAGGCCAGCGGCGTGCCCTCGAACTCGCGTAGCTGGGTCAGATCGAAGACCTGTACCCCATGGGGTCCGGAAGCATCGGCAACGATGAAGGCGTGATCGGCGTAGACCTTGATGTCACGCCACAGGCTGGCGGGTGAGGCGTCTGACTTCGGCAGCTTGCCGACGAAGACGGGGACGTACGGATCGCTGACATCGACGAAGGAAGTGCCATCGCGCAGGCCAACGATGGCGTAGTCGCGGCCGGTCTGCGGATCGGTCCAGCCCCAGATGTCGTTCGTGGTCACGCCGCGCCCTCCACCTATGGCCTGCACCGGGAGAAAAGCGATCAGGTCGATGTTGTCGCACTCGAAGATCCCGGCGCGGCCGTCGACGCACGCCACCGCACCGCCGCTGATCGCGGGTAGACCCCGTGCACCGCTCAGCACGTGCGAACGGTCCCAGCCGTCCGCCAACCGGCTCATGATGACGGCGCTACCGGCGCCATAATCGTCACCCGGGAGCCCGGCAACGACCAGATCATCCTTCGCGGCAAGCGCGGCGCCGTATGCGGAGCCGAACTTGAGACCTGTGGTACCGAGCTTCGAGGCGGCGGCCCACTCGCCTGTTCGACCGCGCCTGAAGCGATACACGCGCCCCTCCAGCCGTCCGGTACCAGCGCCCGGTGCGCCGACGAGAGCCTCGTCCTCGCCCAGCGCTATATCGATACCGAACATACCGCCCGCGGGAGCATCGAACGGTGCCAGACTACCCGTCGCGGTCCAGCTCGCATCGTCCTGGGTATAGCGATAGCGGTAGACCGCGCCGCTGAAGTCGTCGGTGCCGACGGCACCGATCAGCGCCTCGTTTTCGTTCAGCGCAATGCTCGAACCGTACATCGCCCCGGCGGCGCGCTGTGGAGGAGATTCGAGCTTGTCGATACGGCTCCAGCCGTCATCGTCGCGACGAAAGACGTAGACGCTCCCTTGCGGCGGGCTCTGCTGAAACTGACCGCGGAGGAACATATCCACGCGCCCGCCGGGCGCGCCAACGAAGATCCAATCGCCAGCTTGAGCTACGGTTGCGCCGAAGCCCTCCGGCGCGCCCGAGGCGCCGTCCGTTCCGTCACCTTCGATAGTGCCTGCCAACGCCCATCCTTCGCCGGCGGGCTCGAAGATAGACACGCTCCCTGCACCTTCGTTGCCGCCGGGGGCGCCGACAAGGATCAAATCATCGCCCAGGGCCACAGCAGCGCCGAAGCCTGCGACAGCGCTATGCGGTGCGATGCGCGCTGTTTCCTCCCATGCACCCGCGTTGCGGCGAAACAGGTACGCCGCACCAAGGGAGTCTGCACCCACGAGCAGCAGGTCGCCGTCGACGGCGATCGAACGGCCGAACCCATCGGTATCGCGCCCATCTGAAGCAAGCAACTCCTGCACCTGTTGCCAACCACCGTTGGCAGGCCGATAGACGTAGACGACCCCGGGCCCGATCAAGTTCGCCGGCTCACCGACAAAGACATCGCCGTTGCCGATCGCCGCGGCAGATCCGTATCCGAGCTGCGCCAGGGCAGGCGTGGCGCTCGCCATCAGGACGATCAGTGACAGGGCCGCGCCGGCCTTTCTCATGGACGTACCTCGGTTGTTTGAAGACGACGAATTCTGCCATACGTGCCCGGGCAGCCGGCGCCTGCTCCCACGGAGCCGAATGGCTCAGCGACTGCCAGACGCACCGACGCCAGCAGCATACGCAGGCACCTCGAGCACCTTGATGACCTGTCGAGATTCCGTATCGATGATGTTGAGCGTTCCGGGAGGCTTGGCGCCCTCGACGACATCACCGTACTCACCCGCGGTGTTGCGGCCGGATACGAATAGCCAGCGGCCGTCGCCCGAGATAGCGCTGCCGTGCGGCTCGTACAGCCCGCCACCGCTGATCTGATCGACGAGCTCCCAGCTGCTCGTGTCGATCACCGCTACCGTGTTCGCCGTACGCTGCGGAAAATACACCACCGAGCCGTCCACAGAGTAGACCGGGTGCCAGGGTTGGCCACCTAGCGCAAAGCGCTTCTGCAGGACCGGGTTACGCGAATCACGTATGTCGAATACCAGGATCTCACCGGAGATCTGTCCACCGGTCACCATCGTGTCGCCGCCAGGAGAGATGGCGAACTGAACGAAGGTATGAGTCCCACCCGGAACGTCGAGAAGCTCCAGTCCGTCCGCGCTCGGCTCCACCGTCGCGATACGGTTCTCGGTCAGGCTCGCCGTGTACACGACTTCGCCGTTCGGGTTGGCGATCAGCGCATGCGGCCGGGCAAAGAACACGTCGATCTCGTCGATCGCCATGCTGTCGCGCTCGATCACCCCGATGCGCATTGGCGGGCTCACCGCCGCCATCGACCGCCCCACATAGAGCAGGTCGCCGGTCGGATCGAGCGAGAGCATTCCCGGTGTTTCGAACTCCGCCTGGCCTACGAGGTTGTTGTCGCGATCGAACTTGAGCACGCGCCCGTCGGCGATAAGCGAGACGTACCAGTACGACCCGTCGGGCTCGACCGCTACGTGATGCGGCTTGCAGGTGGCGTTGAAGCCGAGCGCCGTGAGGTCGATCTCGGCGATCAGCTGCTGCGTATCGATGTCGATCACCGAGACCGTCGCTCCATCTTGGCTGGCCACGTAGACCCGCCCCGAAGGGGCCGCCAACGCGCTCGACGACGATGCCAATACGACGACGATCAAGGTCACCGTGATCAGTGACCCAACGATCCTCCGGGACATCGGAATCATTCCCTTTTCGATCCGCTCGATGCCCCAGCAGGCAGGGCGTCGTCGCGCAGCTTGGCGACGAAGAAGCCTTCGCTCATCGAGGTCATCACGACGATACCGCTGCCGAAGTAGGGGTAGTTACTCCATGAGCCACCCATTCCCTGGCCGTCCTCACCAAATGGCACGGTATCTATGTAGCCGATCTCCTTGATCGCTTCCGGTTCGGAGATATCGAACACTCGCAATCCGGAATCGTAGTTCGACTGATACATCACGTTGCCGACCACATAGAGGTTGTGGTCGACCGCGGGGTTGTCGGAGACGTACTCGGAGGCAACGATCGGGTCTTCTAGATCCTGCACATCCCAGACGATCGTTCGCGTGCCTTCCACGAGGCCCATCATCTCATCGCCTTCGTCGTTCATGTAGAAGTAGCGGTGATCGTCGGTGAGCCATCCCTGGTGGCTGTAGGAAACGTTCGGATAACTCGACATGCCGATGGCCTGCGGGTCGCGCTTGTCGCTGACATCAGCAATCGACAACGCTGTTTCGTTGGAGCCGAAGCAGATCTCTCGGCCCACATAGCGCTCGTCGGGACCGTGGTATGTCACGCACTGCGCGTCGTGGGAGTAACCGGTACCGCGCTGCCCGGTGCTTATGTCCTGGAAGCAGCCTGCGAAGACTGGCTGCTTCGGGTCCTCGATGTTCACCATGTGCAGGCCGCCGCCGCACGTCTCGCCACCGCCACTGGCACCGACGATGAACGCGAAGGCGGTCTCTTCGTTGATGACGATGTTGTGCGCCGAGCTCATGTCTGTGTAGAGCACGTCCTCGGTGAAGGTAATCGGATCGCCGTCGAACTCGCGCAACCGCTTCAAGTCGAAAACCTGCATGCCGTGCTCACCGGCACCATCGGAAACGATGAACGCGTGGTCGGCGTAAACCTTGATGTCACGCCAGACGCTGGTGCCGGATCCGTCCGTCCTCGGCAGCTTGCCCACGTACACCGGGTTGTACGGATCCGTGACGTCAACGAACGAGGCGGCGTTGCTGAGGCCGACGATGGCGATGTCGCGGCCGGTGTCGGGGTCCGTCCATCCCCAGATATCGTTGGTGACGACGCCACGGCCACCGCCGATCTCGTGGGTTGGCAAGAAGGCCAGCAGGTCGACGCCGGCGCACTCGAAATGGCCCGCCTGCCCGGAATCGCATAGCGCCGCGCCACCGGTAATACGCTCCAGCGCCTTGATCTCCGAGAGCACCGTGGTGCGATCCCAACCGCCGTAGGTGCGGGTCAGAATCATCGCTTGGCCAGCACCGAAGTCGACGTTGGGAACGCCGGCAACGATGACGTCGCCAGCCACTGCCATCGAGGCGGCGAAACGGGATCGCGGACCGAACGCACCGGTACCGATCTTGGAGACTTCCGACCAGTTTCCGGCACCGTCGTCGGTGTAGCGGAAAATAACCCCAGAGCCGTTGTTGGCCCGCGGCGCCGCCACGTAGACATCATCGTCCTGGACAGCGATCGCGGCGCCGAAACCGAACGCCGTTCCTTCGAACGGAAACATGCTCGCGGCGCGCCTGAACTCGGCGTTCTCGGCGTCGTACTGGAAGCGCCGCACAGAACCGAGTTGACCCACACCAACAGCGCCCACGAGCAACTCGGAGCCCTTGATCGCCAACGATGAGCCAAAGCGATCGTTCTCCTCCGAGAAATCCCCCAGCGTCGTCATCTGCTCCCAGCCGTCGTCGCCGTTGCGAAACACGTACGCGAGCCCGGCACGCTTGTTGGCATTGGGAGCACCCACCACCGCCCACTCGCCGCTGATCAATACGGCGGAGCCGAAGCGCTCGGGCGCCGGGGGCTCGCCCTCATCGTTGTCCTCGCCATCCTCCCCCCTATCGACGGGCTCGTCGTCGGCCTCGCCATGGGGAGCGCCGCGTTCCTCCCCCGCTCCGTGCTCGACCTCCGGCCGCATCCCCGCCAGCCGCGCCACCTGAACCCACTGGTAGTCCTGCATTTCAAATACGACAGCCGCTCCCCAGCCGTCGGCGGCGGCGGGAGCGCCGACCAGCAACCACGTTCCATCGCGCGACATGGAAGCGCCAAACCGGTCGCTGTCGAGCCCGCCCGAGGTCATCAGCGTGCCGATCTCGTTCCACGAGCGTCCGTCGCGATGAAACATGTACACGGCGCCGTTCTCGTCGGTAACCGCGCTGACCAACAACTGCTCCCCATCAACAGAGATGGCGCTGCCGAAGCCGTCGCCGTCCGTAGCGTCCGAGGCCGCGAGGGCTGCCACCTCGGTCCAGTCGCTGCCATCTCGGCGATACACATAAACGTACCCAGAGCTCGCCTGGTTGCCGGCCTCGCCGACAAACACCTGGTCGTCGCCGATGGCGACGACCCGACCAAAGCCGACCTGCGCGTGAGCAGGTGTGGCGAACAAGACGAGCAGGATCAGGACCGAGAGGCCTCGCAGGGGGTTCTTCACGCTTCACCTCGTGGGAGACCCGTCTGCGGCGGCGCATGGTGCTTGCGGGCAGGGGCCTTCTAGAGCAGGGAGATATCAGCAGTGTCGCCAACAGCGTCGCATGGATCAAGTTCGCCACTGCGGCGACCGCGCTCAGTGCTCTTCCTGCCCCGCCATCGCACCACCTCCGGAGCATCGTACCCGGCCATGCGTTCCAGCAGTCGGTCCGAATCCTCGTCGACGATGAGCTGCTCGCGCCGCTCAGACTCGACGAAGCCTTCGCCGACCGCGTGGTCGAGCATCGCCAAGAGCCGGTCATAGTAGCCAGCGACGTTCAACAGAGCTACGGGCTTGCGGTGCATCCCGAGTTGCGCCCAGGCGCTGATCTCCAACAGCTCCTCGAACGTCCCGATACCGCCGGGCAACGCGACGAACCCGGACGACAGCCTCTGACATCAGATGCTTGCGCTCGTGCATCGAATCGACCACGAGAAGCTCGCTCAAGGACTGGTGGCCGACCTCGCGTACCTGCAACCCGTAGGGGATAATCCCGGTGACCCGGCCTCCGGCCGCCAGCACGGAGTCGGCAATGACGCCCATCAGACCGACGCTACCGCCGCCGTACACCAGTCCCAGCCCGCGCCCGACGAGCGCCGTGCCGAGTGCAGCGGCGGCGGCCGCATAGGCGGGTCGAACACCGTGCCGAGACCCACAGAAGACGCAATACGACAGCTCGGCCATGTTACTCAGGCTCGCATCGTCAGGCAGCGCGCCATCGACCAGGGCATCAGCCGCCCGCTTGGAGGTGGGCGGCACGGCGCTCCCAACGCACCCGGGCTTTGGCGCGCTCTTGTTCACGCGACTTCGGGGGCACCGTCGTAACGAGGCTCGCCAGCAGCCGCTGCGAGACGGCGGCAACATCCTCTACGGCCTGCTCGAACGCCGCGTGGTTGGTGCGCGACGGGGCGCGCATGCCGCTGATCTTACGTACGTATTGCAACGCCGAGGCTCGAACCTCGGCGTCGGTAGCCACAGGCTTGAAATTGAACAGCGGACGGATGTTTCGACACACGAGCGAATCCTCCTGGATCTGGCCATGTCGAGCGGCCGGCGGCGACATTCTGGCACGCCAGCCCACCAGATCCATTCGGAACTGACGGTTCTCGTCGGCTATGATCCAGGAAACTGAATCGTCGATTCATGAATTCGTACTTGGTCGACCGCTGCCGAGCAAGGAAACATCCGGCAGTATCGGGTACGCCAGCCATCGCCCCAGGCCGCTCCCCTTTACGTCCATGATCGGGACCGGGCTGGCGTCCTCGATACCGCCGGGTATTCATTCGCTCGGGTGACACCGGGCACGCCAACCTCAGCCCCAGGCCGCTCCCCATTACGTCCATGATCGGGACCGGGCTGGCGTCCTCGCTGTCACCTGAGCTCTTGCCCGGTAATAAGAAGCAAGCGGCGTGCCAAAGTGACCCGTCTCATCTGTAGCACCCAGCCGGCTTGGCGGTGCGCAGACGCGTACAAGGGCGTGCATGTTGTCCGATTCTGGGAAATCGTCGTTCCAGAACCGAACGACGCGCTACGGCTCGGCAGCCTCGGCAGCCTCGGCGGCCTCGGCGGCCGCGGCAGGATCGGCGGTGTAGGGATCGTCTTCCACGACCCAGCCGTCCAGCAAGTTGATGATCCGGTCGCTGTATCCGGCGCTCATCTCGGAGTGGGTGACCTGCACGATGGTCGTTCCCTCCTCCTCGCTGAGGCGCGTGAACAGCTCCATGATCTCCTTGCCCTGCGCGGTGTGCAGGTTGCCCGTCGGCTCGTCTGCCAGGAGCACCTTGGGTTTGCCGATGATGGCGCGAGCAACGCCTACCAGCTGCTGCTGACCGCCAGACAGCTGGCTTGGGTAGAGGTCTTTCTTGCCGACAATATTGAATCGATCGAGGGTGTCCGCCACCATGCTCTTGCGCTGCGTACGCTTGACGTTTCGGTACGACAGCGGCACGTCGAGATTCTCGTAGACGGTCATGCTGTCGATCAGGTGGTAGCTCTGGAAGACGAAGCCGATGTATTCGCGATTAAGGCGGTTACGCTCCTTCGAGCTCAAGTCGTGAACCGGATAGTCGAGGAAGTAGTACTCGCCTTCCCATGACCCGTCGAGCATTCCGATGATGCTCAACAGAGTCGACTTACCGGCCCCGGACGGGCCCATGATGGTAACGAACTCGCCCTGCCGGATGTCTGCGTTGATACGGCGCAGCACGTATGTGCGGCCGAATCCCGACTTGTACCACTTCTCCAGGCCGCGCAGCCGAATGATCGGTGAGTTCGGGTCACGGTCCGCGAGCGGATCCGTGCCACGGTCCTCCGTGCCCCCCAGAAGGTCACGCGCTTTCCACATATCCCTCAGCATCGTGCAATAGGCTTGCCATTCCTCGGCAGCCTATCGCTAATCGAGCCCCAATACCTCCAGTCCTTGGCGGTAGATGATATCGACCGGGATGGAGCGCTCGCCAAGCCGATCGAGGGCGGCCTGCAAACCGGGCCCTATCACCCCGGCTTCCGACCAGTATGCCGCCGTGCCGTCATAGTCCCCATCGCCCTGCAGGCGTAGCAGCTTCTCCGACAGCCCAGCGACGGCCTCCTGAGCACGGTCGAAGTCGATCGAGTAGGTACCGGTGGCCTCGTCAAACACGAACGCCTGCTGGTCGCGGAAGTAGTTGAAACGCGCCAAATTGGCGCGCCCGTGCGCGCTCGTGAGCCCGAAGCGGATCGAACGAAAGATCGAGGCGAAGAACGTCACGTAGTTGTCCATCAGATCGGCATCGCCGAGATCGCCGCTGGCGCTCAGCTCGTTGAGCATATGCAGACCGAGGATGTCCGCCTTCCCTTCCTCCACCCACGACGCGTGCTCGGCCAGCGCCAGCCTCACCGTGCCGCCACCGTCGATGGTGTTCTTGATGCCGAGGCCATGCGCCACCTCGTGAAACATCGTATTGGCAAAGAAGGCGTCGAACGTGACGTGACCACGCTGCTCCGCCGAGATCAGCTCCGCTGCGATCGGAACGAGGATAGCGTCGAACTTGGCACGCATGCCGTTCTTGATCTGAATCCGGCGCGTACCCTTCTGCAGCTGGACGACCTCGTCGTTGGGCAGGTTCACGGCAATCGACTTGGCGCCGGCGTTGGCGTCTCCGCCAGCATAGACCAGATCGTAGGCGTTGAGCTGGGCGTCGCTGCCGGGTTCTTCCGCCTTGTAGGCATCGGGCACAGGCAAGGTGCGTTGTAACGACGGCAGCAGGCTGGCGTAGCGAGCCAGGCGATCGCTCCACTCCCGGTCCTTGATGAAGATCAATGCCTCGAACGCCGCCTTGGCACCCAGGAACTGGTCCTCGTACACCTCGATCGGACCGATGACGACCTCGATGGTGTTGCCGGTCATGTCCATCCAGGCCAGGTCACTAGCGCGATAGTCGTCGTTCAACAGGGCATCGGCGCGAAGCTCCAGATAGTTCTTCAACCCCGGGTCGTCGGCCAGCGCCGCCGCTTCACGTAGCTTGCCGGCGACGCGTCCCACCGGATCGGCAAACACCTCGTGGTATGGCTTGGCGATCAGCCCGCCGGCGTCGTCGCGTCGTACCACGGTGTACAGCGCTCGAAGCTCCGCGTCGCCCGCCGCTTCGATCTCCTCACGCGTGATGTCGGCAGGGTAGAGGTTGGCACCAGCAGGCTTCGCGCCCACGCCGTCTACAAACGACGTGTTGGCGTCCAGTCGATCCCAGGGACCGAAGTTAGCCTCGGCGAATCGTCGCTCCGCAGGGGTGTCGAGTGATTCGAGCAGCTCGGCACGGTCGCCGTAGGCCTGCATCCAGAAGATCTCGTCCACCGCCTGCGCGGCGTCGATCAGTAGCCGGAGGATGGCTCGCTGGTTGTCGCTCAAACCTGACAGGTCCGGCTCGAGGCTGACCTCGATGTACTTGGCGAGGCCAAGCTCCGCGGCGCTCGTCGGTGCGTCCGCGAGCTCCGCGGGACCATCGGCAGGGGCACAGGCGCCACTGGCCAACGTGACCATCAGGGCAAGGGTCGCTGTCGCTACGCGCACATTCATGGCCTCCTCGTCAATCGTCCTCGTACAGGTGCCCACGCGTCGCCGCGCAACGTCCATAGAGAGCACCCGGCAGCGACTCCACCAGCTCGGTGACCATCGACCGATTGCGGAGATCGGCGTCCGGCCTCGTATCGGTCAGCACACGCACGTAGTTGCCGGTCAATCCGCTCCAGCGCTTGCCGTCACCGAACGGCTCGCTGGACTCCCACAGGACCTGCGCCTTGCTGCCCAGCATGCCCCGGCGAAAGCTCGTTTCCAGATCGGCACCGAGCATGTGGAACCGCCGGCTTCGGCCCTGCGCAGTGGCCGGATCAACCTGATCGGCCATGTGCGCGGCCGCGGTGCCTGCCCGCGGCGAGTAGCGGAATACGTGCAACCGCGAGAAGGCCATCGACTCGACGAACTCGATCGACTCCTCGAACTCCTCCTCAGTCTCCCCGGGAAACCCGACGATGACATCGGTGCTGACGGCCAGATCCGGAATCATGGCGTTGGCCGCCGCAACCAAGGCCGCAAACTCGACCTGGCTGGTGCGCCGCGACATGCGCCGTAACGTGGCATCGCAGCCGCTCTGCAGTGGCAGATGCAAGTGCGGCTGCAGGCGGCTGTCGCTCCACAGGTCGAAGAGTTCGGGGCGCATGTCCCAGGGCTCGAGCGACGATAGCCTTACACGCGGAATATCGGTGCGGTCGAGGATCGCCGCGACGAGATGCTCGAGACCGTGTCGATCGTCACGATCGTGTCCGTACGAGCCCAGATGCACCCCGGTCAGCACCGCCTCTCGGTAGCCGATCTCTGCCAGGTGTCGGACCTGGGCGATTACCGACTCGAGCGACCGGCTCCGGCTATTGCCGCGCGCCACCGTGACGATGCAGAAGGTGCAGCGGTTGTCACAGCCATCCTGCACCTTGACAAAGGCGCGCGTCCGGCCATGAGGCACAGCGAACGGCGCCGCGTCAGCGTCGCCGATCGGGTCAGCGTCGTGTAGCAGCCCGGCGGCAGCAAGCTCGTCGGCGAGCTCGTCCTTGTGGTGATTCCCAACCACCATGTCGACGCCGAGCCGCTCGACCTCTGCCGCCGACAGCTCGGCGTAGCAGCCGGTCGCCACGATGCTGGCATGAGGATGATCGCGCCGTATCTGACGCAAGATCTTGCGCGATTTGCGCGCCGCCACATGAGTGACGGCGCAGGTGTTGAAGACGAACAGGTCGGCGTCGTCACCCGGGCCCACGATGCGGTGGCCGTGTCCGGCCAACACCAACGCCAGCTCCTCCATCTCACCGATATTGAGTCGGCAGCCGATCGAATCGAGGCGAACGCGCACGTTTAACTCTCCGCCTGTGAGGCGAGCTGGACAAGCAGCTCCGCGTAGATGTGGAGATCATCTGCGGAAGGTGCCGAAACGGTTGTGATTCTACCAAGCGGCGGCCGTCAAAGCCGGTTGAGGACAGGACGGCAAGCAGCCACACGGGGTGGCGCCGGCGTCCCTGTCCTGGGGGGACGTTGATGGCTCATTCGCTGCGCAACCCGATCCTGTGCTGCACCGCTTTGCTACTCATCGGGGGCGCCTTTGTACCCCGCTCGACCGCCGCGCCCTGCGTCGCAGAGCTCCGCTCCTGTATGAACCACGTTCAGGAATATCTCTGGGACGACATCATGGAGCTCGATTGGGAGCTCATCCGGGACGCCAACGTGATGGCGTGGGACTGCAGCATCGATGTATACGACCACATCATGCTCGGCAGCCACCACGCGTGCCCGTGCGCCGCCTAGGCTGGCGCGGCGGCTTTGCGTGGTCGTCCCGGAAGCGCTCGGGAGGGCTTTCTCTCCCGGGCGTCCTGGTGTGGCTGGGCCTCTGGAATCTGGGCTTGCTCAGCACCTGCCAGCGGCCTCCTGTACCGGCCGAATGGACGTTGGAGGCCGAGGAGATCAGCACGCTCGGGAAGGCCGGCGTTGATGCTGACGCGGCGTTCTCGAATCCAGCCGCCTTGGGATTCGATGCCCTGGGCCGAATCTACGTGCTCGACAGCGGCAACCATCGGGTGCAGGTATTCTCACCTTCCGGGGAGCTCGTCGCATCGCGGGGCAGGCAAGGTGACGGGCGCGGCGAGATGAGCCGCCCCGAGGGGATGTGGGTGTATCCGAACGGCGAGATCCTGATTGCGGATACAGGAAACCGACGCCTCGCGCGCTTCGGTGCCGCGGCCGAGCCGCTCGACGCGATTCCCGTCGACTACCTGCCACTCGAGGTGGTCGGAACGGCAGAGCACATCTTCGTGCTACGCCTGCCCCCGGCGTCGTTCATGTTCGGCCCCGAAGCCGAGCCTTTGGTGAGCGTGCTGGATCGCGATGGCAAGCTCCTCGATAACCTCGTGCCGCCGCAGCGAAACGACGTCGGAATCCTCTATTTTCTGCTCAACACTCGACGCCTTGCGCCGGCGCCTGGCGGCGGGTTCGCGCTGGCACATACCCACGTAATCAGCCAGGTGCAGACATACGATCGACTCGGATCAAGAACCGGAACGATCGACGTGCTTTACAAGGCCGCCATCTGGGCACCCCTGGGGAGCCTGCCGAGGTACATTAGCGACCAGAGTCTTGATCATGTGGCGCGAACCGCTTCCGACGTTTCCTGGGACGAGGCCCGCGGCCTCTATTGGGTGCTAGCCGGGTACGTCGATCGTACCGCCGAGGGCACCTGGACGATCGGCACCGAGTTGTATCGCTACGACACCTCCGGCGCCTACCGCGGCTCGGTGATGCTCCCCTACTCCGCACGCGTCGTGGCTGCCGCCCCTGATCGCACGGTCTGGGTGATCGACGACGAGGGCGTCTTGCACCAGTTCCGCCTGCGCGACCCGGACCTCGCCCCGCCAAGCGGAGCCAATCGATGATCCGACGTCGATCGGCGAGCCGCCGAGACTATCGGCGGCGGCGGAAACGCCACATCGTGGTGCCGTACTCATCGCCCTGCGTAAAGACGAGCATGTCGAAGCTCGCCACCTCGTAGCGGAAAGTGTACCGCCGCACCGTCGACAGATCGTCGAACGCCCACCAACGACCTTCGACCTCGAGAACACGGCCGCGCTCCGTCCATCGGGCGCGCTCACGCACCTCGGCGCCACCGCGCTGAAATTCGCTGATCGACCCCGCCCAGCGATACGTTTGCACGTTTCGCTGTCCATTCTCGGGTCGAAACTCGAAAACGATCCGATCGGTCTGCTGGTCGATCTGGTAGACCACCTCACGCTGGCGCCACACCTCGACCATCGGATCGCTCGATGCGCTGTCGAACACCCACTCACCGGTCATGTCCACGACGGGTACGTCTGAGATCCAGGGTGTCCACTCGAGCGACGGCTGGTCGGGCGGTGTGGCCTCCTGCTGGATGGCCGCGATGGAGGTCATCGACTGGGGACACAGCGTGAGGCCAACCAAGACGGCAAACCCGACGATACGCGCGTCGACACGTTGGCCACGTCGATAACGAGCCACTTCGACACCACCGGCGTGGGCGAACGAGGAGGCGGCGGGCGGGATCGAACCGCCGAATCGCGGTTTTGCAGACCGCTGCCTTACCACTTGGCTACGCCGCCTCATCAAGGGTCGACGCCGGACTCGCCCCGAGGTGCTGTGGAGCGGCCGGATCTACGCGCGAAGAGGGTCCGCGCGCCAAGATCAATTGGAGCGGGAAACGGGATTCGAACCCGCGACCTCAACGTTGGCAACGTTGCGCTCTACCAGCTGAGCTATTCCCGCTCCGGAATCAACAGGATATCGGCGGCGTGAGACACAGGCAAGAACTCTATAATTCGCGCCATGCGACAGGTCGTCACCTCGTCCCGATACGGCGTCGACATCGGCGCGCACGTGTTCCCGACAAACAAGTACGCGTTGCTCATCGAGCGCCTGTTGGCCGATGGCACGCTCAGCCGAACCGAAATCGTAGAGTCGGACCGGACCGACGAGGCCGAGCTACGACGGGTCCACACACCGGGCTACGTCTCGAGGTGCCTGAACGGCAAACTCTCGACCACCGAGATCGCTCGGTTAGAGTTGCCCTGGTCAGCCGCGCTGCTGGAGGCCTCGATGCGCTGTGTCGGTGGCACGAGCATGGCAGCTCACCTGGCGCTCGAGCACCGGGTGGGCATCCACATCGGCGGCGGCTTTCACCATGCATTCCCTGACCACGGCGAGGGCTTCTGCGTATTCAACGACCCGGCCTGCGCGGTCCGTACTTTGCTGGCGGAAAGCCGCATCGAACGCGCCATCGTGATCGACTGTGACGTGCATCAAGGCAACGGCACCGCCGCGGCGCACCAGGCCGAGCTTGCCATCTACGTAGCCGGGGCAGATCCGTACGTGGAGGATCAACTCGGTTCGCTGGCACTGTCGATCGATGGGCTTCGACACCGCGACGAGTTGGTTCTGGGCGCCTGCGAGCAGCACCAGATTCCTGTGGTTGTGGTGCTGGCGGGCGGCTACGCGCGCCGTATCGAGGACACTGTAACGATTCACGGCAACACGGTTCGAGCCGCGGCGCAACTGTGGGCGTAGCCCTGGGAATCAGATCCGGAAAGCGTCGCGAACCCACTCCGATCGCAGGCTGCCTCGCCCATCGGTCAGCAAGGACACGACGTCGAACCGGGCTGATTGGTAGGGGCGCTCGTATTGGCGTAGAAACGCTCCGGCGGCACGCGCCAGGCGACGCTGTTTGCGACGATCGACCGCCTCCAGGGGGGTTCCATAGCGATCCGAGCGGCGCGCCTTCACCTCGACGAATATCAGCCCTCCGTCGTCGTCGAGGGCGATCAGGTCGATCTCGCCTCCAGCCCTGCGGAAACGGCGTTCGATCACCCGCAAGCCGGCCCGGGTGAGCAACTGCTCTGCATGGCGCTCGGCGGCGCGACCGAAACGACTGCGCCAGGCGCGGTGCTGTCCCATGTGCAAGCTATGGAGACGGTCAGCTATCGGCGACGCTCCCCGCTGACACACGCCGCCAGCGCACCCCCTCGGCGGTATCCTCGACTTCTACACCCAGCTCGCGGAGCTGTTTCCGTAGAGCGTCAGAGGCCTCGAAATCACGCGCCATGCGTGCCCTCGCACGCCGCACGATCAGCGCCTCGACGTGCGGCGGAACCACCGGACCGCTGGCGCGGATGCTCGTCCCCTCGTGATCGATATCGAGCTCACGCCGCTCAACGTGCGGCAGGATGCCCCACAGCGAATCTACATCCACGAGCCACTCGGTCACCGCGTCGAGAGTGCTGCGATCGACCCCCTCTCGGTCGAGGGCGCTGTTGACCCGGCGCACCAGGCTGAACACATGGCCCAAAGCCCCGGCGCTATTGAGGTCGTCGTCGATGGCAGCGCCGAAATCCCGTTGAGCATCGAGCAAAGCGGCACGCACCGATGAGGCGCGCTCGGGATCGTAACTCGGCAGACGCTGTGATCGCTCCTCGATTCGTGCCAACAGCTCGTGCACCCGGCCGATCGACGCCGCGGCCTGCTCTATGGCCTCGAAGGTGAAATTGAGCGGGCGACGGTAGTGTACCGAGGCGAGCAAGTAGCGAATCGCCATCGGATCATGCCCGGCCTCGAGCAGCTGGACGAGGGTGTAGAAGTTCCCCAGCGACTTGGACATCTTGGTGCCGTCAACGATCAGATGGCTGCAGTGCATCCAGTAACGAACGAACTGCACTCCGGTCGCGGCTTCGCTCTGGGCGATCTCGTTCTCATGATGCGGAAAGATGAGGTCGGCGCCACCAAGATGGATGTCGAAGGTCTCGCCCAGGTACTTCATGCTCATCGCCGAGCATTCCAGGTGCCACCCCGGCCTGCCTTCGCCGAACGGCGACGGCCACGAGGGCTCACCTTGGATGGCGGCCTTCCACAGGGTGAAGTCGCGGGAATCCTCCTTCGCCAGCCGGTCGCCCTCGACGCGCTCCGTCGATTTCATCGCCTCTGGATCGAGCCGCGCCAGCTGGCCGTAGGAAGCGAACGACCCGACTCGGAAAAAGACGTTGCCATCAGCGACATAGGCATGATCGTTGGCGAGCAGCCGCGAGATCAGGTCGATCATTTCCTCGATGTGGTCGGTCGCCCGCGGGTAGCACGCCGCCGGACGCACTCCGAGCACTTCAAGGCCGCTGAGGAACTGCTCGACGAACGGCTCGGTGTGCTCGCGCAAGGGCACCCCGGCTTGTAGCGCACCGGAGATGGTGCGGTCGTCGATGTCCGTGATGTTCATCACCAGGTTCACGTCGTAGCCGCGCCACACGAGGTAGCGGTGCACGAGGTCAACCCAAACGAAGAAGCGGTAGTTGCCGATATGAGGTGTGTCGTAGACCGTGGGGCCACACGAGTAAACACACACTCGCGGCGGTAACAGTGGCTCGAACGGTTCCTTGCGGCGTGTTGAGGTGTTGTAGAAGCGCGTTGACACTAGCAGGCCGTGGTGAAGGTGTGATGGGTCTGGTTACGCCGCCAAGGACACAGGTGCAAGGAGCAGCGACGCAAGCACTAGCAGGCCGTGGTGAAAGTGTGGCGGGCCTGGTTACGGCGAGTTGGGGCCAGATGCAAGGCGGTCTGACGCAGGCGATGCCCTAGCCATCGTCCAGGAAGGCCAACGCCGCAGATGGCCCCAAATCGCCGTAACCCTCCGGGCGATAGGGGGTTGCGCGCGTATGCTGCGTCGTTCCTCGTCAACGATGGGGTAACCATCGCCTCCTCCTTTCTCCTTGCCTCCCCCTCGCAAGACCCTGTCGCCAGGCCCGCCACACTTTCACCACGGCCTGCTAGACGCGGCACGAAACCGTGTGCGATTCGGCGCCCACGGCATCGAGACCGATGGTCACGTCGATGCCGTCGGTGACGACGATCAACCGAGCACGAATCACAGCCGCCGACGTTTTGCCGATATCGTCGAGCGCCTGTCGAACATCGGCCTCCAGTCGAGCGCTATCGCATCCGGCAGCGCCGGCGGCGGTCATGAAAGACTCAGTGGCGTTGACGACCAGACGGAACATCTCGGGGGCTGTCCCGGTGAGGGTAACCTCCTCGCCAACAAGCTCGTGGTTCATGATCGCAGTGATCGCCTTGTGGCCCGTGGACGCGGCGCCCGAACCGCGCAGGGTGGCAGTATAGCTCACCCTATCTCTTGCGCCGGGCCGGTCGGATGCGGCGGTCTCAAGACGATGTCGGCCGTGTTTGGAAATACTGTCGGGTGGCTCGAACGTCGTCCTGGATCTGTGCCGCGAGTGCCGCGCCATCCGGAAACGCGCGTTCCTCGCGAAGCATGCGCAGCAGCGCAAGCTCGATGTTACGACCGTAGATCGGCTCGGCGAAATCAAGCAGGTGGGCCTCGGCAACAAGGTCTCCGTGGGCCTCGAACGTGGGTCGACTGCCAATATTCGCGACTGCCTGATGGGTGTCGCCACCGAGCCTCACCTCGGCCACATACACGCCGCGGCGCGGCGTGCAGATATTGCCGAGCTCGAGATTCGCCGTCGGGGCCGCCAGCAACCGACCGCGGCCCTTTCCGGAGACAACTTCCCCGGCGAGTGTGTAGGGCCTGCCGAGCAACGCTGCTGCCGCCTCGATCTTGCCCTTGCGGATGAGCTCACGGACGCGCGACGACGAAATCGGCTCGCCATCCACGACGACCGGTGGAACGCGCTCGACGCTGAACCCCGCATCCTCCGCCCGGCTCTCCAGGTACGCGGTGCGGCCGGCGCGCTCGCGACCGAAGGAAAACCCCTCACTGACGTGCACCGACCCGACGTCGAGCTCGGCGATGAGGAAGTCGTCTACGAATCGCCTTCGGCCTATCGCTGCGATCTGGCGATCGAAAGGGATCACCACCGCCACGTCGACACCGACGGCCTCGATCGCCGCAATGCGTTGTTCGGTGGTCTGCAGTGGCGCCGGGGGATTGTCCGACAACACCGCCATGGTGTGGGGATCGAAAGTGCACACGACAGCCTTCGCGCCTCGCTGGCGCGCCCCGTCCGTCGTTCGGCGCATGACCTCCTGGTGCCCCAGGTGCACGCCGTCGAAGTTGCCGATGGTCACCGCAGGGCGATCGAGGTGAAGATCGAGATTGCGAAACCCGCGTACTACGCGCATCGGGATCGCTCCGGTATCGGCAGCTCGATGGTGAGCTCGTCGTGCGCCACGTCGACGCCGTCAGGGAGGGTCTCCTGGACGGCCGCGTGTTCCAGGTCGTGGCTCAAATGAGTCAGGTAGGCTCGCCTGGGTTGCAGCCTTGCCACCTGCTCCAGCGCCTGTTCCACGGTGAAATGCGATCGGTGTGGTTTGCGACGAAGCGCGTCAATGATCAGCACATCGAGGCCGCGCAGCCGGGCGGCGGCATCAGCGGGAATCTCGTTGCAGTCCGTAGCGTAGGCAAAGTCGCCGATGCGGAATGCCCGCACGGTCCCCTGCCCGTGCGGCAAAGGGATTGCCTCGACCGTCAACCCGAACAGCTCGAAGCAATCACCGATCTCTACAGGTGTCAGCCTTGGTACGGCGATGGCGTCAGGATCGAAGGCATACTCAAACATTCCCTGCAGCGCGGCAAGCGTTTGACCATCACCGTAGAGCGGGATCGCTCGTCGGTGGACGAAGTTGAAGATTCTGAGCTCGTCGAGCCCCAGAACATGGTCGGCATGAGCATGCGTATACATCACCGCGTCGACCCGGTCGACGCCCGCTCGTAGCGCTTGCTGGCGAAGATCGGTCGCAGTATCCACGAGTACCTTGACCACCTCCCCATCGGGTGTGGACCATTCCAGCAACAAACTGGCACGCAGGCGTCGGTTGCGAGGATCGGCAGATGTGCAAACATCGCAGCCGCATGTGATGACAGGAATCCCTGCCGAGGTGCCCGTACCCAGAAAGGTCACCCGAAGTCCGTCAAACATGGTCAGTTGGAAGGTCGCGAGCGGAGGGCGCCGGCACGCGGCGCCAGCGAACAGAGGCGGCGAACGGCGGCCGATCTTACCACGGCATACGTTCCTTGACTCCGGACTCTAGTGGCCCGTAACAGATGATCGTTGCATATCATGGTGGAGCCAATGTCCGAGCTGCTGTTGGTGCTTTACAGTCGCCCCGGTTGCCACCTTTGCGATGAGGCCAAGGAGGCCCTGGCGCCACTTGCAGCCCGCTACGCCCTGCGTGTCGAGGAGCGCAACGTCGAGCTGGATCCACGCTGGGAGCGCCAGTACGGCGCGCAGATACCGGTGGGGGTGCTGGCCGGCCGCAAGGTGTTCAAGTTCCGGCTCGACTCGAGCCGCCTGGAGCGCTCCATTCAAGCGTACTTGCGAGCCAGAAAGGAACCTGCGACCGGTGCCGCAGGATGACCGGCGCGACGATCGCTGTGCTAACCTCTAGCTTGTTTCTCGGCACGAATTGCACGGAGCGATTCCATGGGGATTCGACGCAAAGGGATCGTGATCGCGGGGTTGGTCGTGGCCACGGCGCTCGGCTACCTGATCGTTACCGGCATGCGCGATACGATGGTGTTCTACTACACCGTCAGCGAGGTCACCTCGCAGCGTGAGGCGCTCAGCGACGTCCCGCTGCGCATTGCCGGCAAGGTCGTCGCCGGCACGATTCAGGTGTCGGACACGAATCATCTCGATCGGCGATTCGTGATCCAGGAAGGTGGTTTCCAGATTCCGGTCACTTATCACGGCATCACGCCAGACACACTGGTCGACGGTGCCGACGCCGTGGTCGAAGGCAAACTGGGTGCCGACGGCGTGTTCCACGCCACCTTCGTGATGGCCAAGTGCCCCTCGAAGTACGAGGCCGAGACCGACCTCTCCAAGTACCGCGAGGCCGGCGTCGCGCCCCGCACCCAGACCTCGCCCTGATCACGGGCAGCGGAGCTTCCCGCAGTTGATCGTTCTAGGTCACAGCGCCCTGATCGCGGCGTTTGCCACGGCGGCATACACAATCGCTGTGGCGATGCTTGGCGTCCGACGCCGGCAGCCCAACCTTGTGGCAAGCGCCCGCAACGGTGTGTACGTAACCTCGGGCCTGGTATTCGTTGCCGTAGGGTCGCTTCTCTGGTTGATGGCCAACGATCGCTTCGTCGTTCGCTACGTCGCCGAGAACTCGCGTATCGACCAGCCGCTCATCTACAAGATTTCGGCGCTCTGGGGCGGAATGGCGGGGTCGTTGCTGTTGTGGACCGTGATTCTGTGCATGTACTCGTCGCTGGCCGCGTGGATCAATCGGCGCCGGCACCCGGAGCTCATGCCCTACGTCTATACCGTATGCATGACGACGGCGTTGTTCTTCATCGCGCTGCAGCTGTTCGCTGCGGATCCATTCGAGACGCTGCCCTTCACGCCGCTGGATGGGCGTGGCCTGAACCCGCTGCTGCAAAACCCGGCGATGGCCATCCACCCGCCCAACCTATACCTGGGCTTCGTGGGGTTTACGATCCCGTTCGCTTTCGCCATCGCCGCGCTGGCTAGCGGACGGCTAGATACATCGTGGCTCCACGCTATTCGACGTTGGACGATCGTTGCCTGGTTCTTCCTGTCCATCGGCATCACGCTGGGAGCGCAGTGGGCCTATGTCGAGCTCGGCTGGGGAGGCTACTGGGGCTGGGACCCGGTGGAAAACGCCTCGTTGATGCCCTGGCTGATAGCGACCGCCTATCTGCACTCGGTGATGATCGAAGAGAAGAAACAGATGCTGCGCGTATGGAACATGCTGATGGTGATCGCCACCTTCGCGCTCTGCATCTTCGGCACGTTCCTCACCCGCTCGGGAATCGTCTCGTCAGTACACGCATTCACCACTTCGAACCTGGGCCCGCTGTTCGCCATCTTCCTGGCGGTCATCCTTGCGGTCAGCCTGGGCCTGGTGGCGTGGCGGCTTCCCGACCTGCGGAGCGAGAATCAGCTCGAGTCGGTGTTGTCGCGCGAGTCATCGTTTCTGTTTAACAACCTCGTCTTGGTAGTGTCCTGTTTCGCGGTGCTCTGGGGCACCATGTTCCCGGTGATCAGCGAGGCGGTAAACGGCGTCAAGATCACCGTCGGGCCGCCTTTCTTCAACCGCGTGAACGTGCCGATCTTCCTCTTACTCCTGGCGCTGACCGGTATCGGCCCGCTCATCGCCTGGCGGCGGGCCTCGTGGCCCAGCCTCCGTCGGGCATTCGTCTGGCCAAGCATCGCAGGGCTTGGCACGGTGATCGTGATGTTGGTAATGCGCGTCGGCGGTGTCTACTCACTCATGTCGATCGGCCTGTCGGCGTTCGTCGTTGGTACCGTTGTCCAGGAGTTCTGGCGCGGTACTCGGGCACGATCCTCTGCCAACGGCGAGTCGTGGCACCAAGCACTGCTCGGCCTCACGATGCGCAACAAGCGTCGCTACGGCGGCTACATCATTCACGTAGGGGTGGTCCTGATGGCCATAGGTATCACCGGATCTAGCGTGTTCCAGCGCGAGGTAGAGGCGACCCTGCGCCCAGGCGAAACCGTCGATATAGGTAGCTATCGGCTCCAATACGAGGAGCTCAACCACTTCCAGGTGAGCGGCGTAGAGGTGAGCTCGGCTTCGCTGATCGCCTTTGCTGGAGGCCGCCCTCGGTTCCGGCTGGTGCCGCAACGGCACTTCCATCCGGCGCAGGACAATCCCACCACGGAAGTAGCGATTTGGAGCAGTCTGCGCCACGATCTATACATTGTGCTCGCTGGTTGGGATGCGCAGCAAACGGCGACGTTCAAGGCGTATTTGAATCCACTGGTGAAGTGGATCTGGATCGGCCTCGCGGTGCTGGCGTTGGGCTCCATTGTGGCGATGTTCCCCGACCGACGGCACAGCCAGGTCGGAATTCCCAACTACTGACGATGGGTTACACCATGGGTGGAACGCGCCACGAAAACGGCACTGGAAAGCTATTCGTGCTGACTGCCGTCGTGGCGGCCGCAGTGGGGTTGGGTGCGGCGTGGTGGATGGCTCAGCCGGACTACAGCATCGACTCGTTCACTCGCCTGTCCGGTGAGATCGGCTGCCAGTGTGGAACCTGCCCTCTGAGACCAATCGCTACCTGCGGATGCGGCTACGCTGACGGCATGCTCGCCGAGCTCCACGAGCTGCTCGATTCCGGCCAATCCGATGAACAGGTCATGACCACCCTCGTGGCCCGCTACGACGGGTCGGTGCGCATCAAGCCCGAGGGCACCGGGCTCGGTTTGGCCGCCTGGGCAGCGCCCATCCTGCTGTTGACGGTGGGCGCCGTCGGTGTCGGATCGGTGCTGGCGCGCTGGACTCGACGCAATGCCGACAACAGCGGCGACGAGGCGGCCACACCAGGCCGTGACGACGACGCCAGGCTACGCGAGATCGTCGAGCGCGAGCTGAGCTCGCTCGAAGACTGATGGACGTCGTCATTCCCGTGGCGGTGGCGCTGCTGGCGGCCCTCGGGCTGCTCTATCCGTTAGTGCGACCCCCGTTGCTGGCTCTCGATGACGGCGGCGGACCATGGTCAAAGCTCGCCGCCCTCGAGGAGCGCAAGCTGTTGATCTACGGAGCGATCCGCGAAACGAGCTTCGACTTCCGCACCGACAAGGTCGGCGAGGAGGATTACCGGCACGAGATCGAGTTACTGAAGAATCAGGCGATCGAGGTAGTGGCGGAGATCGAAGCGTTGCGCAACCAGGTGCCACACGCCACGAAGTCGCTCGAGAAGAGCATCTCCACGGCGCGGCAGCGCCTATTGCAGGCGGAGCGCGACGCATCAGAGGCAGCGACCGATCATGCCACCCCTGCGGGCCTGACGGCCGCCGGCACCACGTCCGTGGCGGCGGCCAGTTTTTGCACCTCCTGCGGCCACGCTACCGCCCCCGAAGATCGCTTCTGTGCCGCCTGCGGAGCCGGATTAAAAGCCACCTGACAATGCGCTGGAAGGGAGGTGTGGCCTGCAGCGCGATCGTCGTCCTGACCACCGGTGGCATGGCCCCGGCGGCACCGGCCCAAGACGAGACCACCTCGGTAGAGGCCCGCGCGACGCTCCCCGACGGCTCCCGAGTAACACCACTCATGCGGCTGGAAGTACACGACGGCACCGACATCGTGTTTTCGGCGCGGGCCGATGCAGACGACACCGGCACCGTCCGGTGGGATTCGGTACCGGCCGCGCCGGGCATGCACGCCACCGTCAGCGCCGAGTACGACGGCGCCACCTATCGATCAGCAACCGCCACTATGAGCGCCGGGACGGTTCTCCAGGTCGACCTACCGGTGTTCCCGGTGACCGCTGCCGGAAACCCGATCCACATCGACACGCTGCATGTGATTGTCCAGGCCGATGACCCCAACATCTACCGCGTCCTGCAGTTCATGACCGTCAGCAATGCCGGCCGCGCCGCCTACGCCGGTGGGCCGCTGCTCGACGATGGGCGACCGGCCGGATTGATGATTCCACTACCCGCTCAAGCGTCCGACGTCAGCCCTGCACCCTTCCCGACACCGGAAGACGCCCTGCCGCCAGCCGACACCGAGATCGAGCCCGGTCGAGTACTGGATGCGCGCCCGGTACCTCCCACCGGACGCCAGGTGGCGGTAACCTACACGTTGACTGCCGACGACAACCGCATGTCGTTCAGGCTCGATCTCCCCTACCCGGTACAAACCGTCAGTGTGATGCTGGGCGGGGACGCCGTGACGGGCCTCGAGCTCACCAGCACCACGCTGCAGCAAGACGAGCCGCAGGATATCGGCGGTCAACTGTACGAACTATGGACGGCGCAGGCCCTTTCACCGGGGACCGAGTTGTCGTTCGAGCTCGGCGCTCTCAGTGTCCGATTGCTGCCAACGCACTGGGCGCTGATCGGGCTCGCGATCGCCATGGTGTCGGCCGTATTGGCATCGCTGCATGGTGGAGGGTCGGTGCAACATGCTCGCCAGCTCCACGCTCGTCTGATCGATCAGATAGCGCGCCTCGACGTCGAACATGAGCGCGGCGAGATCGCCGACGCCCATTACTTCCGAGAGCGCGGCCAGGAGCTGGAGCGTCTACACCTACTGGAGCAACAGGCGAAGTCGGCGCGAGCGACGCGCGCGACCAGCTAGGGCGGCCGTGCAAGCCACCATCGTTGCCCGTGGGCTCGGGAAACGGTTCGGCCGGCACGTCGGCTTGGCCGGCGTCGAGCTCGAGGTTCCGCGAGGCGAGTTCCTTACCATCTTTGGGCCCAATGGTGCCGGTAAGACAACCCTCATTCGTTGTTTATCGACGCTGGCGCGTCCCACCACCGGCACCGTCGAGATCCTCGGAACCGGGCTGGTCAGCGCCAGTGCCAAGATCCGTGCACGGATCGGCGTCGTATCGCACGAATCATTCCTCTATGGACAGCTCACGGCGCGCGAGAACCTGCTTTTCTACGCCCGAATGTTCGGCGTCGAGCAACCTGAAACACGCGTGCGCGCCGTTGCCGACATGATGCAGCTCAGCAATCGTCTCGATGATCAGGTGCGAGCCTTCTCGCGTGGGCTAGTACAGCGATGCTCCATCGCACGCGCCTTGGTACACGAGCCCGACGTGCTGCTATTCGACGAGCCGTTCTCCGGGCTCGACCCTCTCGCCGCCACACGCTTGGTGGACATCTTGCGCGCCGCCCACGACGCCGGTGGCACCGTCGTCATGACCAGCCATGACCTTCGCCGCGGCATCGAGCTGGCCGACCGCGTGGCGGTGCTTCGGCGAGGCAAGCTAGCTCATATCCAGCCGGCGAGCACCGCTGACGATTTCGAAGCCATTTACTACGGCCTGGTCGCGGAGGGTGGCCGATGAGCGCCGCGCGCCACATCGCACTGATCGTCGCCAAGGACCTGCGCGGCGAACTGCGCACCAAGGAGGCCTTGACGTCGACTGTCTTCTTCTCTCTGCTCGTGCTGCTGGTCTTCAACTTCGCGTTCGATCCCGGTACCCGAGACCTCAGCGTCGTCGGCGCCGGAATTCTCTGGATAGCGTTCCTGTTCGGTTCCATTCTGGCGATGAACCGCTTGATGCTCGACGAGAGGGAGGACGCCAGGCTCGAGGGGTTGATGCTCTGCCCTATGGAGCGCACCAGCCTGTATATCGCCAAGTGCTTGAGCATGTTCTTGCTGCTCTCGGCCACCGAGATCGTGACCCTGGTGCTGTTCGTAGTCTTCTTCAACGTGCCCCTCGACGGCCAATTCGGGGCACTCGCGCTTGTCGTGGTACTCGGCACGATAGGTCTGGTGGCGTTGGGGACAACGCTCGCCACCATGTCGGTTCGGACACGAACGCGCGAGGTGATGCTGCCTCTGTTGTTGATACCCTTCGCCGTCCCTCTGCTGATCGCCTGCGTCGAGACAACCGGTTCCATCCTGGCCGGCCGCGGTCTCGCTGAGGAGCTACACTGGCTGAGATTGCTGATTGCCTTCGACGCTCTGTTCCTAGCACTCGGATACCTGACGTTCCCTGCCCTACTCGAGGAGTGAGCACGTGAGTGCCGACCAAGCCGACACCCGCTCGAGCGGTGGCATCGACTCCCTTGGCACGCTCGTACCGATCGGTTTTCTTGCCGCGCTCATAGCGCTCTGGGCCGCTTTCCTGTATGCGCCGACCGAGCGGATCGAGGGCAATGTGCAGCGCATCCTGTACATGCACGTGCCCGCGGCCATGACGATGTACGTCGCCTACAGCCTCGTGTTCCTGGCCAGTGTGATGTACCTGACGCGACGTGATAGCCGCTGGGACGAGCTGGCGGCGGCGTCAGCCGAGGTCGGTACCGTGTTCGCCACCACCGTGCTGATAACCGGTCCCATCTGGGCCAAGAAGGCGTGGGGAACGTACTGGGTCTGGGACGCGCGCCTTACCACGACGCTGCTATTGTGGCTGATCTTCTGCGCCTACCTGATGTTGCGCACCTACGGAGGCGCCGGCGAACATGTAGCCCGCTACTGTGCCGTGGTCGGCATCATCGGCTTCGCCGACCTCCCCATCATCCACTATTCGGTGCAGTGGTGGCGCACACTCCACCCGGAGCCCAAGGTCATGACACAGGGCTCTATGGGCGGGGGAATGGAAACGTCCATGTTCCTCGCCTTGGCGCTCGGTACCGTGGCAGCGCTCATGCTGTTTGCCGTCTTGCTGCGGCTGCGCCTGCGTTTGGAACGTATGGAGCGGCGTCTCGAGGTGGCCGGGCAGCTTCTTCGTTCCGAGGGTTAGGCACGTCGGGCGGTATGCAATACAGAAAGGACGACAGCGATGAGTAACCTGGGGTTCTTGTTTGCGGGATTCGCCGCCGCATGGGCGATCACCTTCGGGTATCTCTGGTACCTGGCACGGCGCACCAAAGACCTGCAGCGCCGGCTGGATAATATCGAGGACCACATCGAGCCGGACGCCTAGCCGGGCGCGCTTGATCAGCGGCCCCCCGATCAATTCAGCGCGTCGAGAAACGATTCGCCGTCGCTAGGCGCATCGACTCCGAAGTTGGCAAGAATCGTCGCCCCGAGATCGGCGAAGGCGCGCGCCCCGAGTGATACGGGCGGAACGCGATGCCCGACGGCCAGCAGTGGCACGCACTCTCGGGTGTGGTCGGTGCCCGGCCAGGTCGGGTCGTTACCGTGGTCGGCGGTCAACACGAGCACGCCCTCATCGGGCAGCGCTTGCAGCCAAATCGGAACGGCCTGATCCAACTCCTCCAACGCAGCTGCGTATCCGACGGCGTCGTTGCGATGGCCGTACAGGGAGTCGAAGTCGACGAGGTTGGCTATCACGAACGGCTCGGTCTGGTCGATCAGAGAACGTCGGATCGCCTCGATCCCGTGGGCGTTGTCCGCGATCTTCTCGTAGGCGCTGATACCGCGGCCCCCGAAGATGTCGTTGATCTTGCCGATGCCGCGGGTGCGCACACCAGCCACAAGGAGATGCTCCAACGCCGTCGGCCGCGGCGGGGGGAGCGGGTAGTCCTTGCGTTGCGACGACAGGCGGACGAAGCGGCCGGGGCCGGACCCGGTGAACGGACGGGCAATTACCCGACCCACCGCGTGCTCGCCGCTCAGCAACCGGCGAGCCTTGGCGCAGAGTTCGTAGAGGTCGTTGACGGCAAGCACACCCTCATGGGCGGCGAGCTGAAACACGCTGTCGCCCGAGGTATAGAGAATCGGCTGGCCGGAGCGCATGTGCTCGACTCCGAGCTCGTCGAGCACGGCCGTGCCCGAGGCCGCGTAGTTGCCCAACACCTCGTAGCCGGTAGCGGTACGGAAGGCCCGGACGATCTCCTCCGGGAAGCCCTCGGGATAGATCGGACCTTCCTGCTCTGCCACCACCCCCATGAGCTCCCAGTGCCCCAGCATGGTGTCCTTGGCGGGGCCATGTTCGATCAACCGACCGTAGGCCGCCTGTGCGGCCCTACTTGGCGCGGTCAACGGTGGGACTCCGGGAATCCGATCCAGGCCGAGGGCTGCGAGGTTGGGCAACGACGGCGATGCAGACTCGATGACGTGGGCGAGGGTATTCGCACCCTGGTCACCGAAGTCGGCAGCATCGGGCGCCAGGCCGCAGCCCACGCTATCGCAGACAACGACTACGAATGGCTCGAAAACTCGCCGGCTAGCGACCAATAAGATACCGCCGTAGCAGGCCTGCTAGGGCTCCGCGTCCGGGTTGAGACCAAGCGTAGCGGCTAGCTCATCGGCACGCGTTTTGGCGAACTGCGCGTATACGGAGCCTGCGTGACCGTCGACGATCCGCTGATAGGCGAGCATCGCCTCCTGCGTCTGTCCGGCGGCCTCATGTGCGCGCGCCTTGGCAGCGAGCGCTTCCTCGATGGGGAACCCTAGCGGCGGATCGCTGATTGTTTGATCGAATATCTCGATAGCATCAGCGTAGCGCTCCTGCTGCGCGAACAGTCCGCCGAGCCGAAGGAGCGACGCTGCGCGTGGTAGCGGTGCCACCGCCTCAGCGCCGTCCCGCAGACTCGCTTCGGCGGCCTCCAGGCGACCGAGGCGCGCCAGGCTGGTCCCCAGGTAGAACGACGCGGCACGACCCGAGGGGTACGTGCCATAGGCATCGATAACCGCCTGCAGAGGCGGGATCGCCGCCTCGAGCTTCGCTTCTTCCGACTCGTACGCTGGCCCGGCCGGAGAGCTGGCGGGTATGGTGGTCGGGGCACCGGCGATCTGGGCGTTGAACGCCTGCAACGCTACCGCGAGCATTGCGGCAGCGTTCTGCTCCTGCCGGGTTCGATACGAGCGCACACCAGCCAGGACCGACAGTCCAGCCACGACGACAAGAAGCACCAGTCCGATGCTCTTCCGCCGCTGCATGACCCAAGAGACCGCGGCCGTGGCTCCACGCTGGAACTCATCGGACTTCTTGAGATCTTTACGGACGACATGATCTGCGGACATCAGAAAATCTTAGCACGGTGTCCGGTTTGCACTTGCTCAGTCAGAGGCCTCGATGAGATCAGGCCCCTCAACCCAGAACGCCCCGTCGGGACCGGTTTCACGCTTCCAAATCGGCGCCTCTTTCTTGAGCGTGTCGATAACGTACCGCGATGCCTCGAAGGCCGCTGCGCGGTGCGCTGCCGACACCGCAATCGCTACCGAGACCTCCCCGATCTCCAGCCGTCCGAGACGATGATGCACCGCCACCGCCTCGATCTCCCAGCGCCTGCAGGCGCGCTCGGCGATACTCAGGAGCACGGCCTCCGACATCGGCACATAGGCCTCGTACTCGAGGAAACTGACCGCCTTGCCTTCGTGGTGGTCCCGCACCACGCCCTCGAACGTTGCGATGGCTCCAGCGCTGCGCGAGCCCACCTGCTGTGCCAGGGCCGCTGCCGAGATGGCCTCGGTGCCGACCCGCACGTCGACCACGCCGGTGGCTCTGGTCGCCTGCGGCCCTTCGTCCGCCAATTCCCTCACCCGCCGCTGACCGGCGGGATCATCGCCACCACGTCTCCATCGCTCAATCGCGTATCCCACCCGGCATAGCACTCGTTCACCGCCACCAGTAGGCGCTCGTGCATCGATTCGAGCGCTGGCGCACCGGCGACCAACTCAGCGAAACAATCGCCTACCGTGGCACCATCAGACAGCTGCAGCTGCACGCAGTCGCCGCCGCAGATCTCACGTGCGCGAGCAAACAGCAGTACCTCCACCCGCAAGATGCTGCTGCCTCAGCCGCCGATCGCCGACATCGTCCTGGCCGGCCGCACGAAGTCAGAGCTGTTGATCAGGTGGCCCTCTTCCTTGCGCTGCCACGCCCCGCTGATGAGCTCGAGTAGCACGTCATCCGGCGCGCCGGCACGCATGGGCTCCTTCAAGTCGACCTCGGTGAGCGAGAACAGGCAGGTACGTAACTTCCCGTCGGCCGTCAAACGAGCGCGATTGCAGGCGCCGCAGAACGGCCGCGTGACCGGTGAGATGATGCCGATCTCCCCGACGCCGTCAGCGAAACGAAACCGCTCGGCGGTTTCGGAAGGGTGGTTGGGGTCGACGGGCACGAGGCCGCCCCATTCACCCTCGAAGGCAGCGCGGACCTCTCGACCCGGAACCATCAGCTCCCTACTCCAGACGTCGCCCGCCTCCAGCGGCATGAACTCGATGAAGCGCACGATCACGCCCAGCTCGCGTGCCAGGGCTCCGAAGGCGACGAACTCATCGTCGTTGAAGCCACGCATCGGTACCACGTTGACCTTGACAGGCCACAACTCCGCCTCGCGGGCAGCATTGATGGCATCGAGCACTTTCGACAATCCGCCGCGGCGCGTCAGCAGCCGGAAGCGCTCGCGGCGTAGGGTGTCGAGGCTGATGTTCACTCGCTGTAGGCCGGCAGCAAGCAGGTCGTCGAGTTGCTCTCGCAGGAAGATGCCGTTGGTTGTCATGGCGAGCTCCCGAACCCCATCAAGATCGTCGAGGGCCGCCACGAGGCGGTACAGCTCGCGGCGCAACAGCGGCTCGCCGCCCGTAAGTCGAACCTTGGCCACGCCTAGCTGACAGAACAGCCGTACCAGCCGCTCCATCTCCTCGAACGTCAGCAGCTCGTCGCGCGGCTGAAACTGAGGTGCCTCCTCCGGGATGCAATAGGCGCAGCGGAGGTTGCAGCGGTCGGTTACCGACAGGCGCAGGTCGCCAACCGGGCGTCCGTAGCTATCAGTAACAGGGGCATCAGTGGGAGCACGTTCAAGCACCTCTACAGGCTAGCCCGGTGTCACGGCGTCGGTCAATCACGTCGTGGTAGCATCCGCCCTCCGGGGCGAAATCAATGAGCAAGTTGCAGGGCTACGGGTGGCTGATAGTGGGGGCCGCGCTTGCCATAGTGGTGCCGATCCTGGCAATCGATCAGCTAGTGGTCGAGTTCCTTGAGGGGCTCCTGCCGCTTCCCTGGGCGCGCCTGGGAGTCGGAATGCTGATCTTCTGGACCACCGCGGTTCTTTATTTCCGTAGCCATTGGTCGGCGACGCTGGGATTGCTGGAAACCCAGCACCGCCAGCTCGGACGGGCGGCGAAACAGCTCAAGAACATCGCCGCCGATGCCGAGCGATCTGCCTACCTGCTAACCGACAACCTCGAGGAGATTCACCTCGGCGACACCGCCGGCGAAATGCAGGCCCTCTACCTCGACGGGGCGCGAGCCCACGCGGCCAAGCTCGCTCAGGTCGGACAGCGCTGTCGAGCGGTTAGCAGTGAGCTCACCAACCGCCAGCCTGCGACCATCGGAGATAGCGAATGAGCGACGTCATCGAGGTCGTCGCGGCGGTGGTCATGGAAGGGGATCGCGTGCTGCTGTCTCAGCGTCACGACGGCGAACATCTGCCCCTCTTGTGGGAGTTCCCAGGCGGCAAGATCGAGCCCGGAGAGACGCCGCGGGCGGCACTACTGCGCGAGCTTCAAGAGGAGCTCGGGGTGACATCGCAGATCGGTCGTCAGCTCGCCGAGGCACGGCACACCTACCCCGAGAAGCGCGTCTGGCTGCGTTTCTTCGACGCCAAGATCGCCGGCATGCCAAAGCGATGCGTACACCGTCAGCTGCGCTGGATTCCAGTGGGCGAGCTGAGCAACTACGATGTCCCCCCACCAAA
Source organism: Acidobacteriota bacterium (assembly GCA_963666055.2). Taxonomy (GTDB): domain Bacteria; phylum Acidobacteriota; class UBA890; order UBA890; family WLXD01; genus DASCOT01. The sequence goes on from CAXWPH010000007.1 coordinate 112,655, forward strand.
TGCCGCGCTGGTGACGCTGCTAAGAAGCGGTCACATTGGGCGCGGTGACGTCGCTCAAATGTCGATCTCGTAGTCGCCGGTGGAGCAGTCGACCGACACCGAGCCGTTGGCGAACTCGCGACTGAAGCTCATTCCGTTTGCCGAGACCGTCGGCGGCCCCAACGGCGTCCCGCTAACCAGGTCGTCGTAAATCTCGTAGTACGGCCAGCTTACGTCGAACCAGCCGCCGCCTTCGGAATCCGACTCCATGTCGGAGAACCCGAAATAGCTCCCCTGCCCCATGGCGACCAGGAACGCAGCGATGCTGAACTCGAGGAATTGCCGCTCGTTGAAGCGACGCTTGCTGCCGTTGCCCGCGATGCAGCCTTCGAGGCAGCCCTTCCCGGACGGGAAATAGGGCGTGTGCAAGATCATCGGTATCCCGAGCTCGGTCTCGCGGATTCCGTTACGGATCTGCGCCGAGCAGGTATCGGCCAGATTCCACATCCAGAACTCGTTGTTGCGCGCGAACGGGACCCCGCCCAGCGCCTCCACGAGGTCGTCCTCCGGCGCCGGACAGGCGTTCTCGAACGGCAACAGGTTGCCGATCCCGGCGAAGCTGTTGGTGGTGGAGATAATGGAGTACTTGCCCGCCTTGTGCAGCCGCGCGGCTGCATCGGCGTGGACGGCGAGCGTGCCCTTCGCAAAGTCGGCGCGCTCAGCGTCGGTGAGCATGCTCAGGTGTTGCGCCTCGTCGCAACCGACGCTCTGGGCGTTGTCGAAGAACACTCCGAAGATGGGCTTTTCTTTGGCCGCCTTCCCGACGATGCGCCTACCGTAGAAGCCACGCGTCGATTTCTTGCGGAAATCCCAACGACAGAAGTCGTAGCCGATGTCTTCCGGTGGATCCCCTTCGATATCCAATGGGTAATCTGTGAACCCCTGGCAGAGCCTGGCATCACGCAGCATGAGCTGCTGCTTCTTCAATGCCTTGAGCTGCTGCTTGTACATCGAGCCTGCCCACATACCGCTGCGATACACCAGGCACGGGGGCGTGTCGCGTGCCGAGGCCCCAAGCCGTCGACACTGCTCCTCGGAGAAAGCCTCGGCGTTTCCGTTTGCCCAATCGCCGGTCGTCTCCTCGGCGACGAATTGGCCCATCCGGAACTCGAGAATCACCAGGGAAAAATTGCGCATCTTGGCGAGCTGCGCAGCGCTGTGATAACCGTCCGCCTCGGCGGCAAAATACAGGGACGGGAACTTCTCCCAACCGGTCCACGGCCAGGGCTGCTCGGTTGAGGTTTGGTTGTTGCGCAATGCCTGAGGGCTTCCGACCGCGTCGCCCCCGGCGGTGATCGCCCCGACCGCAATCGCCGACAGTATTGCGACGACGAGGCCGGCGATGGGTCGGCGACTGGTTGCAGTACGGTCGAGCCGCTCGACTGTCATCGGCTACCTCCGGGTCGTCTCGCGGAGAAACTGGCAACGGCACCGGGACGCTATCACGTGCTTCGACTCGCGCCCCGGTAGCCAGACGGAGCAGCTCACGACCACTCGCCCGCCGGGTAGCCCGCCTTGTTCTGTTCGCGGCACGTCGCCTAACACCGAATCAATCGTCCGCTATTGAGGGGCTCGCCATAGCAAATTCTCCTCGGCGTCGAAATACCAGATCCCAGCGGGGCCCATCGCAGTGCGCAACCGCTCGTTCTCATCGAAGGTGGCAATACCGGCAGCACTGATCGTGGCGCGGTTCCTCTCGTCAAGATCGAAGTAGCCGATTCCCCTCGAGCTAATCGCGACGCGCAACTGTTCGTATTCGTCAAAGTAGGCGATCGCGGTGTCGTTAATTTCGACCCGCTGTTTCGCGTTCTGATCGAACACGGCAATGCTGGCCGCCTCCAACCTGACGCGCACGTTCCCGTCTTCGCCGATTACGCGAAACGCCCGTGCTTCGATCACGTCGGGAATCTCCCGCAGCATGAGCGTAAGGACAAGCGCAACGGCCAGCGACACCGCCACCGCGACACCGCCCGTGATCTTCAACCACCGGTTCTCCCGCTCCAGTCGCTCGACTCGCCGTTCAAGGTCCATGCGCCGTACCTCGCGTGTTGTGCTGATCCCGGGCACACTGTGATCCGGGAGCCGCGCCGACCACAAGGGCGGAACCGTCGAGCACCCGACTTGCTCAAAGTGCGCCGAGCGGGGACGCCTGCGCATCCACGATCGCGGGCACGAGGGTGGCTTATGGCTGGATCAGAAACGGGTCCGATTCGTCCGGACACTCTGATGCCATGACGACGAGCAGCGGCCTGAGGGTGTGGAGCACCTCGATGGTTTCACCCTGCGCAGCGAGAACATCGGGCAGCCGTCGGTAGGCGAGCGGTGATTCGTCAAGGTCGCCGCCGAAGACGAACACCTCACGAGCCTTGATCCACTCCATGACAGAGTCGTAGTCGACGCGGGGCTCGCTCTTCTTCTTGCCCCGACGGTTGCGTCCCGTTGCGGCGGTCCTGGACATCACCCTGCCGGCACCGTGGACGGTCGAAAACATCGCCGCCTCCATCTCTCGATAAACGGAGTCGTCCTCCTGGTCGGCAGCGCTTCCCCCCAGGATCACGGCGTCATCGCCCATGCTGCCACCGACGAACCCGCGCTGGCCTGGGTAAGCGGGAGTTGCCCCCTTGCGGACCACCACCAACTCACCTTCCTCTTCGATTTGGGTTTCCCGCCACGCAAAGTTGTGGTTGTTGTGGACCACGTCAAGAGTTCCAGCACCCAGCATCTTCGCCACAGCTCGACAGACCCACTCCCGGCCAGCGTATGCGTACTCGCCCGCGAGTTGCATCAGATCCCAATAGTCCTGGCCCGCTTGCGTGTCGAGCGAAAGGAGCGCCGTACCCGTCTCGCCTCGCTCGCCCCAGCCTTTGCCGTCAGCGAGCGCCAGCCCCGCAGTGGCGATCTGATAGCCGAACCCGCGCGAGCCGAAGTGCACCCCGACCCACATGTAGCCGTCCGAGGCGCGGAAAACGTCGACATAATGGTTACCGCTGCCGACAGTTCCGAGCTGGCGCCGAGCCTTGGACCGGAGACCTTTCCGGGTCCAGGTGCGTTTCTTGGTTCTGACCGTCTCGGGCACGATGTTCCATCGATCGTCATGGAAGATCGGGTGGGCAACCGGCGCGTCGCGATGGCTGTTCTGGCCACCGACGCCGAAGCAGATCGTGTCGCGGATCTCCTTTCCGAGCTCGTACAGTGACCGGCGGCCGGGTTCGTTGATGTCGAGCCGCATCGCGCAGTTGCCACACGCGATGTCGTAGCCAACCCCCGCTGGGCTCACCTGATTCCGGAACGCCGCGACCCCTCCCACCGGCATGCCATAGCCTAGGTGGCCGTCCGCCATGAGGGCGGTGCGCTCGGCGATCGCATCGAACGTCTCAAGTTGGTCGAGCGTGCCCTTCTCGTGTTCCCCGAATACCTTCATCGCTCCACCCTAACGTCCGTGTCGGGCCATGGCGCGAGTAGTTGTCAAGAGTTGCAGCTAGCGAGCTGCAGCACGTCGAGGGTGTTCGCCTCGAAGCGCTTCCTACACCGGCGCCAAGAAAAGCGTCCGCGCGATTCTTTCAGGTAATCGATCCCGACACCGGTCGGCCGATAGTCACGTCCCGGTCGAGGGGCCACGCGGGGGTTCTTGCGCCTGTGCTCCGGCACCGATAGCCTGGCGCGCGGCATGCCTGAGGACAAGTACGCTATTCGCGGCGGTGAGCAGGGCCGCGAGTGGCTTCGATTACTGAGCCGCATCATGGAGCCGAGCACGAACGCCCTCTTCGACCGCCTGAAGCCCGGGGCGGGCGCATCGTGTCTGGACATCGGCTGCGGCGGCGGTGATGTGACTCGAATGCTCGCGGGACGCGTGATCCCGGGTGGCCATGCGGTGGGCATCGACTTCGATCGAAGTCCCATTGGGTACAGATAAGCAGCGCAAGGGCGAACGCAATGGGTTCCTTGAGTCCTTTGTCCTTGAAGCGGTCGATAAAGACCCGGTGCTCGAACAACAGCGCCAGGGTGCGCGGGGAGCGCCGACACAACAGCGACCGCGGCGAGCACTTCGAAGGTACGGTCCCAGTCGAGATGGAACAGATTGGGTCAGGGAAAATCCAGGAGCTCGCGCAGCCTGTGCGTCAGCGCGCCCGGCGTGAACGGCTTCTGAAGCAGAGCCCTCCCCTGATCCGACAGGCCGCGATCGGCGAGGACCTCTTCCGCATAGCCCGATATATACAGCACCTTCAGCTGCGGGCTCAGCGTGGTCAACCGCTCCGCCAGCTCAAGACCGCTCATTTTCGGCATGACCACATCAGTCAGCAGCAGGTTGATCGGCCCCTCGTGCCGCTCGGCGATCTCGATAGCCTCTGGGCCTCCCGGCGCCTCCAGAACCCGGTACCCGTTCCTCTCCAGGACCGTGCGGACCAGCGTGCGCACCGGCTCTTCGTCTTCCACCAGCAGCACGGTCTCCGTGCCCTGCAGCAGCGTGGCTGGCGCACTACCGGGTTCGAGCGGCTCGGTGATCTCATCGACCCGCGGCAGGTAGATCTTGAAGGTCGTGCCATGCCCAGGCTCGCTGTCAACGTTGATGAACCCGTCGCTCTGCTTCACGATCCCGTAGACCGTCGATAGTCCCAGGCCGGTTCCGGCGCCCGTGTCCTTGGTGGTATAGAACGGCTCGAAGATCCTCTCCCGGGTCTCCTCGTCGATGCCGCGACCCGTATCGCTCACCACCAGCATCACATAGCGGCCCGGCACGATGGCCTCCTGCGAACGCGGATCGGCCTCGTCCACATCCAGGTTCGCCGTCGCGATCCTGAGCTGACCGCCGTCGGGCATCGCGTCCCGGGCGTTGATTGCGAGGTTCATGATCACCTGCCCAACCTGTGCCGGGTCGGCCTTCACGCTGCCCAGCGCAGAGTCGAGTTCGGTGATCACCTCGACGTCCTCGCCGATCAAGCGGCGGAGCAACTTCTGCACCTCGGCCACGGAGGCGTTCAAATCGAGCACCTTGGGCGTCAGCATCTGGCGACGGCTGAAGGCCAGGAGCTGCTGGGTCAAAGCGGCGGCACGTTCCGAGGCTTTCAAGATCTCCTCGACCTCTTCGCGCTGCCGGTCAGCGAGGTGCAGGTCGTCGCTCAGCAGAAGCTCGGCGTTACCAATGATGGCCGTGAGCATGTTGTTGAAGTCGTGGGCCACGCCTCCGGTCAGTTGGCCCACCGCCTCCATCTTCTGAACCTGGCGGAGTTGCGCTTCGACCTGACGCTGCTCCGTGATGTCCTGAACGATCCCCGCTTCTCCGAGGGGCGCCCCCTCCTCGTCGACCACCGCCTCGCCAACTTCGCGGACTAGGCGCACCTCCCCGTCCTGGCGCACAAGGCGGTACTCGACCTCGTAGCGGCCTTCCGGTGTGAGAGTCTCGAGCTCCATGACGAGCTCCTGATCGTCCGGGTGGACGAACTTCGTCACGAACTCGTCATACGGAAAGACACCGTCCTCGCCTGCCGGCAGCTGCAGAATCTTCATGAGGCCTTGCGAGATCGTCAGCTGATCCTCGGCCGGGCTCCGGAAGCAGAAGCCGAGGTGCGCAATCTCGTGACACTGCCTGAACAGCAACTCGCGCTTGCGCAGCTCGGCCGTGCGCTCGGCGACCCTCTGCTCGAGCTCTTCGTGCGCGCGGGCGAGCTCCAGCTCGGCCAACACCCGTTTGGTGACATCTTGGACGAAACCCACGGAACGGACGTATGAGCCATCTTCCTCCTGGATCGCCACCTCCGCTTCGCGCACGTGGACCATAGGCCCGCGCGCCGGCAGCATTCGGTACTCGATGACGGCTTCAGGACCCCGGCCCAGGAGGCTGCTGGCCCAGTGACGGTAGCGCTCACGGTCGTCGGGATGGACGAACTCCAGATCGGCTTCGAGCGACGCCACCCGCCGCATGTACTCTTCAACGGAGAGGCCGTGGAGCCTGGCCAGCTCCGCAGAGCAGTAGAGGCACTTGTCCTCGACCAGGTCCCATTCCCAGTGACCCATCCTGGCGAGGTGCTCTGTCTGTTCCGAGAGGGACTGAACTCTCCGGAGGTCATCGACAGAATCTCGGGCTCGATCGTCTGAGGACATGAAGCTCCGCGCCCGCGCTATCTGACGGCGCAAACCTCAGGCTTCAAGCTCATCCGCAAACCGCTGTTCGAGGGCGGATATGAAGATCTTCTCGTAAACCTGATCGACAACGCTTCGGAGAGCGACGACGTGCGACTAGCCGCCGCCAGTTCCAACTCGGGGTGATTTGGGCTACCTAACGCGACACTCCGACCCGCCTCAATCACTCGGGGGTCCACATAGGGGTCCACATTTGAGGCAAAACAGTGGATTCAGGTGAGAAACAGTGAAGTCACTGTCGCGTGAGCGGATTCGCTCAAACGCTGAAAACAGGCCATGTAGCCTGGTGTTATTAGGTGGGCTCGGGCGGAATTGAACCACCGACGCAGGGCTTTTCAGGCCCTCGCTCTACCGACTGAGCTACGAGCCCACCAGAAGACGTTTGGCGGGCGTCTGCGGTCCGGGCGCATCGGACTCGATGCAGCGCGATCTTACTCACGGACCGAAACCTTATAGCCCGTGCCTTCTGACCAGTCAAACAGGTTTATTTGCTATAGTAGCCGACGATCTCGGGACGACAAAGCCCCGTTCGGGGCCTGAATTCTCGGCGGTTTTTGCGGTGCAGGAGCCTGCGCATGAGTGACAACAGAGAACGCTGGGGTACCAGGGTCGGGTTGATTCTTGCCATGGCGGGGAACGCCGTCGGGCTGGGCAATTTCCTGCGCTTCCCGGTCCAGGCGGCATCGAACGGCGGCGGCGCCTTCATGATCCCCTACTTCATCTGCTTCCTGCTGCTGGGCATCCCGTTGATGTGGGTGGAGTGGTCGATCGGGCGCTACGGCGGCCGCTACGGACACTCCTCGACGCCCGGCATGATGGCCAGGATCTGGGACCATCCGGCGGCAAAGTACGTCGGCGTGGCGGGCTTGTTCATGCCTCTCGTGGTGATGATCTACTACACCTATATCGAGTCGTGGTCGCTCGGCTACACGATCTTCACTGCCACGGGGTCGTACTGGGGTGCGGCCGAGTACGAGCCCATGGTGGCCTTCTTGCGCAGCTATCACGGCATCCCCATCGACATGGGCGATCCGGCGGTGTCCGGCGCCGGGCTCACCTATTTCACCTCCATAACGTGGGCCTGGGTGTTGTTCCTCGTGACCCTGTGCGCCAACGTTTGGATCCTGTCAAAGGGCGTGTCGGGCGGCATCGAGGCGATCGCCAAGATCGCCATGCCAACGCTCTTCGTGTTCGCCATCGTGCTGGTGATCCGGGTGCTCACCCTGGGTACTCCGGATCCGGCGCTCCCCGACTACAGCATTGCCGCCGGCATGGGGTTCGTGTGGAACCCGGTGCCAGAGCTCCTCACCAGCCCCAGCGTGTGGCTGGCGGCAGCCGGACAGGTGTTCTTCACCCTCAGCCTCGGGCTGGGATCGATTCACTGCTACGCCAGCTACCTGCGCGAGAACGACGACATCGCCCTGACCGGCCTGGCAACCGCAGCCACCAACGAATTCGCCGAAGTCGTGCTCGGTGGCACGCTCGCGATCCCGGCCGCGGTGGCATTCTTCGGGCTCGAGCGCACCCAAGAGCTGGCCGGCAACGGCTTCGACCTGGCCTTCGCGGTCATGCCGACGCTCTTCCAGCAGATCCCGGCGGGGCAGTTCTTCGGCGCGATGTGGTTTGCCCTGCTTTTCTTCGCCGGTATCACGTCGTCGCTCGCCATGGGTCAGCCGATCATGGCGTTTCTGCAGGAGGAGTACCGCATGACGCGGCAGAAGGCCGCGTTGGTGCTCGGCGCAATGGTGTTCATCGGCTGCCAACCGGTGATCTTCTACAACCAGCAGGGCTTCCTGAGCGAGTTCGACTTCTGGGCAGGCACCTTCGGCCTGGTGGTATTCGCCACCGTCGAGATCATCCTGTTCGCCTGGGTATTCGGCATCGACCGGGGCTGGAAGGAGCTCACCACCGGCGCCGACCTGCAGGTGCCGGTGATCTTCCGCTTCATCATCAAGTACGTGACGCCGACGATGCTGCTGGTGATCCTCGGCGGCTGGTTCATGCAGAACGCCCTACCGCAGCTGCGCTACGAGGGCGTGAATCCGGACTACGTGCCCTATGTGCGCGCCGCCCGTCTGACAATGATCGGCATCTTCGTCGCCTTCTGCGTCGCCGTTTCCTACGCCTGGCGCAACCACTCGACCGCTGACGCGGCCTAAACCAGGGACACGCTCATGGGCATGAACGCGGCAGGCTGGACATTCCTGATCCTCGCCTGGGCCTTCATCTTCGGCCTGGTGATCTTCTGCTTCCGGAAGGTGTTCTCAACGGGCGACTCGACGTTCGAGCATCCCGAGAAGACTGCAGGACCCGGAAGCGCACCAGGCGCGTAGCCAGCAGGAGGGTCCTGCTAGGCTTTGCGGCCAGCGGGTTCCGGGGTCGGCTCCACAGACGCGGCCTCGGCCTTGGCCTCGTCCGAGACTTGGCGCGACAGCGGGCTGATGCCGTAGGTTTCGCGCAGCCGCCGCTCGATATCCGCTGCCACCTCGATGTTGTCGCGCAAGAAGCGTTTGCTGTTCTCCCGCCCCTGACCAATGCGCTGGCCCTGGTATGAATACCAGGAGCCCGACTTCTCGACGAAGCCCTCCTTGACGCCGAGGTCCAGAAGCTCGCCGTCGCGGGAGATGCCCTCGCCGTAGACGATGTCGAACTCGGCCATGCGGAAAGGCGCCGCCACCTTGTTCTTCACCACCTTGACGCGGGTGCGGTTGCCGACGAACTCATCGCCGTCCTTGATCGAGCCGATGCGACGAATGTCCATTCGCACCGACGCGTAGAACTTCAACGCCCGTCCGCCGGGGGTGGTCTCCGGGTTGCCGAACATGACGCCGATCTTCTCGCGCACCTGGTTGATGAAGATCAACGTGGTCATCGACTTCGACACCACGGCGGTGAGCTTGCGCATCGCCTTGGACATGAGCCGTGCCTGCAGGCCAGGCTGCATGTCGCCCATCTCCCCTTCGATCTCGGCGCGCGGCACCAGAGCCGCAACCGAGTCGATCACCACCACGTCGAGCGCCCCGGAGCGCACCAGCGTCTCGCAGATCTCCAGCGCTTGCTCACCGGAGTCGGGCTGCGACACCAGCAGTTCCTCGAGGTCGATCCCGAGGGCGCGGGCATATTCCGGATCGACGGCGTGCTCGGCGTCGATGAACGCCGCCAACCCGCCTGCTTGCTGGGCGTTGGCGACGATATGGGCCGCCAGCGTGGTCTTGCCGGACGACTCCGGGCCGTAGATCTCTGTGATGCGGCCACGCGGCACGCCGCCGACGCCGATTGCGACATCGAGGGCAATGGAACCGGTCGGAATCGCGGGCACATCGAGATGGTCCGTGGAGCCCAGGCGCATAATCGCGCCCTTGCCGTAGGCGCGCTCGATCTGCTCGATGGCGACCTTCGCTGCCTTGCGCCGCTGCTTCGCCTCTTTGCTCAGTGCCCCGTCCTTGTCGCTCACATCCCACTCCTTGGTTCCCTGCCCCACTGAGACGGCAGCCCCACCACCGTTTCAGGAAGACGACAGGTACAACGAAAACACTTGCAGGCCCAACTCACGATCGTCCTGCGAGCTCGCCTCGATCTCTTGCGGCACCAGAACTGGCGTCACCTCGAGGTTCAGCTCCACCCACTCGTTGTCGCCCATGGCCGAGGCCGGGATGACGATGCGCTCGAGAAACTCGTCGGCGCCGTTGACCGCAACGTTCGCCACCTCGTTGTCGCCGATACGCAGCACCACTACCTGCGCGCCGACCTCGTCGAACGGCCCATGTGCACGCAGATGCAACACCGCTTCCCGGCGTGGGTTGGTAAACACGGCGCGGGATTGTGCCTGACTCCAGCGCCACTCGCGTGGCTCCGGCTCGGTCGCCTGCTCGGGCGGGTGCCAGCCCTCCATGTAGAGCGGAATCCCCGAAACGTCGTCGGAGCGCACCGTCATCCGATGCGCCTGCACACCCTCTGCCCAGCTGCCATCGGCGTCACGGACGCGAGTCCGATTGTCCGGCGAGTACAGACCGACTACGAAGTCCAGGTACTCGGCTTCGAGCGAGTTGGGCGGATAGTACCAGCGCCTGTACTCCTCGGTCTGACCTGCACGCCACTGGCTTGTGGGCTGCGGTGGGTAGTGATCGTCCTGCAGCAAGATATTGCCGTCAGGATCGATCATGTGGACAAACACCTTGTAGTCGTCCGCGGGGGCCTCGAACTCGCTGGCCGGCGTCCATACGAACCCGATATCCAGCGGCTCTCCCAGCGGTACGCTCTCCGGGAGATCGAGCTGTACCTGAAGGTCCATCTGCGGCGTCTCGTCCTCGGCACAAGCAGCGGAGGTCAACGCAACGACGAGAGCGACGGCGAAGACGATCCGTGCTGGCCGCGGGCGCTCACGGAACAACGATGTGGGCATGAAACTCCTCCGAAAAGTATCGCGGTCGCGGGGAAGCCAGAGCGGTGGTGGCCAGTCGGATCCCGCGCGTTTACGACCTCCCGTCCCCACAGGCCGTGGCGGCCCAGTCTACCGCTAGGAGCATTCCCATGCTACCTTCCGGCCGTTCCGGCAGGTTGGAGTCGCGCTCCGAGCAGGCCGCGGGTTCACGGGCTCGACGAAGCCGGGAACATACGGGGGGCCAGAGGGGGCGGACCTTGCACGGAGTGACGCATGTCAATTTCCTACGAAGCGCTGGGCATGGTGGAAACCCGGGGTCTGATCGCCTCGATCGAAGCTGCCGACGCAATGGTGAAGGCGGCGAACGTACAGCTGATCGGGCGCGAGCAGATCGGTGCCGCATTCGTCACCGTGATGGTGCGCGGTGACGTCGGGGCGGTGAAGGCTGCCACCGACGCCGGAGCAGCCGCGGCGCGGCGTGTCGGCGAGCTGGTGGCCGTCCACGTAATCCCGCGACCGCACGATGAAGTCGAGAAGATCCTGCCGGCAACCGAACTGCAGCCGGACCCGAAGAAGAAGTAGCCGACCCGGAGTCAGGCCTCAAGTGATACGGGGGCGCCTGAACGGACCGTCGGGGCGTAGGCCTCGTCAATGAGTCTGCCGGACCTGGATCGCGACCTGCGATCAATTCACGAGGTGCGCGCGCTGACCCGTGCCGCCGCCGCCGCACAGGTACAGCTAGAGCAGGACTCGCAGGAACAGGTCGACGCGATCGTCGAAGCAATGGGCTCGGCAGGCCTGCGCGAGAGCGCCCGCCTGGCGGCGATGGCGGTCGAGGAGACCGGCTACGGCAACGTCGACGACAAGATTGCCAAGAACAACTTCGTGCTCGAGCAAGTCGTCGAGGCAATGCGTGGCATGCGCACCGTCGGGGTGATCCGCGAGGACTCGGCAGCGAGCGTGCGGGAGATCGCCGAGCCGGTCGGTGTGGTGGCGGCGATCATCCCCACCACGAACCCCACATCGACGGCGATGTTCAAAGCTCTCATCGCCTTGAAGGCACGTTGCGGCGTGGTGCTCTCACCGCACCCCAATGCCAAGGCGTGCATCAAGTCTTCCGCCGACGTGATGCACGAGGCCGCGGTTGCCGCCGGGGCTCCTCGAGACATTATCGGCTGCATGACCGTGATAACGATGGAAGGCACGCGCGAGCTCATGCACGATCGCAACATCAACGTGATCCTGGCAACCGGCGGCATGGCGATGGTGCGTTCGGCGTACTCGGCCGGCAAACCGGCATACGGCGTCGGGCCTGGCAACGTCCCCGCCTACATCGAGCGCAGCGCCGACGTCGAGCAGGCGGTCGCAGACATCATTGCCGGCACCACATTCGACAACGGTACGCTGTGCTCTTCGGAGCAGGCGATTATCTGCGACCGAGGCATACGCGACCGCGTCGCCGCCGCGCTGCAGGTCAACGGCGGACACTTCCTGTCGCCGGACGAGTGCGAGCAGCTGGCGTCGGTGCTGATCACCGACAAGCTGCTCGTCAACACGACGCTGGTGGGCCAGACAGCGGAAACCATCGCCGCTGCTGCGGGCGTCGATGTTCCGGCGGGAACGCGGGTGCTGATATGCCCGCAGGACGGGGTCGGACGCGACTATCCGTTGTCGCACGAGAAGCTCTCGCCGGTGCTGGCGTTCTACGAGGTCGAGGACTGGAAGGAGGGCTGCGAGCGCTGCCGGCAGCTGCTGCAGTTCGGCGGCCAGGGACACACGATGGTGATCCATTCCCAGGATGACTCGGTGGTGCTGGAGTTCGGTCTGCACAAGCCGGCGCATCGTGTACTGGTGAACACCGTCGCCGCGGTCGGCGCCGTGGGGCTGACCACCGGGTTGTTCCCGTCGATGACGCTGGGCTGTGGCTCCTGGGGCAACAACATCACTTCCGACAACATTGGCCCCCAGCACCTGATCAACATCAAACGCCTGGCGTACGGGAACCGACCGTTCCGCAGTTCCTCGTCCACCGTACCGCGAGCCGCTGCGCGGCAGCGGGAGGCTGCACCCGAGGCGACCGCAGCGGCAGCACGCCACGACGACCTGGAGGGGCAGGTCGGTGAGTTTCTGCGCGGCAGGGGTATAATCGCTCCGGCAACCAGTATCCCGGGCGTGGGCAAAGCCGCCGCCCATGGGGACAGCTGCGGTTGTCCTATATGCCAGCACGGTGACTCTGGAACCGTGGGCAAGACGAGACCAGAGTCATCGCGTCGGGCGTACGCGGCGACTCCGACAAACCGACCGATGGATCAGGAGCGGGAGGCGGGAAGCGCAACGGTTGCTGCACCTGTCGACTTCGTCGCGGAAGCGGACGTACGACGTGCGCTGGACCGCGGCGAGACCATACGCATCGGCCCACAGACCATCATCACTCCCCTGGCATACGAATTTGGTGAAGAACACGACCTGTTCCAGCGGCGTTGACTCAGCGGGTCGCAAGCCGGCCATTGCCCTACTCGTTCTGCTTGCCGCCATCGCGGCGGGTTGCTCCAAGGCCACCGCACCGCCGCCGGAACTGGTGCCGCCAACCGCCATCGAAGCGCCCCCACCCACCGTGGAAGAGCTCCGCGTCGAAGCCGACCGCCACTACAGTCTCGGAGCCGACGCCCTTCGCGGCGGCGATGAAGTCGCCGCCCAACAACATTTCGACGCCGCGCTCAACGTTTTCATGGAGGCCGACATTCCGCTGGGCGACGAGGCAGAGTTCCGCAGCGCCTTCAACAGGGTGGTCAACCGGGTCGACGCGCAGCAGCTCGACGTCTACCTGATCCCGGTCGAGGCCAGAGCGCCCGACCTCCCCAGCGAAGAGATCCCCGTACTCAGCAGCGCCGAGATCGATATGCTCCGGGCCCGCCTCGCCGACACGCTACCGGCGCTGCCACGCTTTACGATCCCGGTGCCAGCCGACCACCCGCGCGTCATCGAAGCGGTGAAGTTCCTGTCGACGCAGCGCCGTGAGGTCATCCAGGGCGGCCTCGAACGCGCCCAGCGTTACCTACCATTGATCCACGAGACCTTCGCCAAGGCCGGCGTGCCCGGCGAGCTGGCCTGGATCCCGCTCATCGAAAGCCTCTTCAAGCCGGTCGTGCGCTCGCGAGCCAGTGCCGTGGGGCTCTGGCAGCTGATGGCGCCCACAGCGCGTCTCTACGGGCTTCGCGTCGACTACTTCGTCGACGAGCGGCGTGATCCGGTGAAATCGACGGCGGCCATCGCGCGCTTCATTCTCGACTACCACGCGGAGTTCGGAGATTGGCACCTGGCGATCGCCGCGTACAACGGCGGTAAGGGCCGCGTCGCGCGAGCCCTGCGGCGTACCGATACGACCGACTTCTGGAGCCTGGCCGCTACGCGGGCGCTGCCGCGCGAGACGCGCGAGTTCGTTCCCAAGATCCTCGCCGCCATCCTCATCGGCTCGGACCCGGGTCTCTACGACTTCATGATCGAGGAGCAGCCACCGTTCGTGTTCGACGAGGTGACCATCGACTCGATGACCGATCTGCAGGTCATCGCCGAGGCCGCCGGCACGACGCTCGAGATTATCCAGCAGCTGAACCCACAGCTGCTACGCCGCACCACGCCCAGGATTCCGGAGTACACCCTGAGGGTCCCCGCCGGCCGGGCGCGCGACTTCCGCGTTGCCTATGCTGCCATCCCGGTCGAGGAGCGCGTGCGCGTTGTCGAGCACGTTGTCAGCCGCGGCGAGACGCTGTCGGAGATAGGTGACGACTACGGTCTGTCGTGGCGCGCCGTCGCCGACTACAACGGCATCCGCGACCCGCGGCGGGTTCGCGCCGGCACCAAGCTCCTGATTCCGGTTGCACAGGCAGCGGGTAGCGTCGCGGCGCCGAACAGCGTACGCCCGGAGCTAGTGCGACGCTCGGGCGTGACGCGCGGCGACAAGATCGTGCACACCGTGCGCCGGGGCGAGAGCCTGTGGCTGATCGCACGCGCCTACGACACCAGGGTGGCCGACGTGAAGCGGTGGAACGGGCTCCGGTCTGATCGGCTCAGTCAGGGCGATACCCTCGACATCTACTATGGCGGTGCTACGAGCAATGCGCCGGCCGTGGCCGCCAAGCCTGCTGATAGCGCGGCCACCCCGGATCGTGCAGCCTCCTCGAGTCCAGCCAGCACACAAGAGCTCGCCTACACCGTGCGCCGCGGCGATACTCTCGACTCCATCGCACGCCTGCACGGAGTGTCACTGCGCGACCTACGCGCCTGGAACGGCCTATCGTCGAGCCGCATCTATCCCGGCGACAAGCTGACCCTTCACACCGACGGCAGCTCGATCGCGACTACCTACACGGTGCGCCGCGGTGACACGCTGGGCCGCATCGCGCAACGCTTCGGCGTGACGGTAGCGAAGCTCTGCGCCTGGAACGGCATCGCCACCAACACGACGCTGTTCCCCGGTAACCGGCTGATAATCCGCAACACCGTCAACACCGGGCAATAGGACGGGGCGCCGTCGCAGACGGCCCGCATCGCGGCTCAGCCAGCGGCTCCTTCGATGGCGTAGATCTGCGCAACCAGCTGGCGCTCATTCGCGTACGTGAGACGTGAGACGGCCTGCGCCGGCGACAGCCAACGTACTGCATCAACCTCCGTGGCATCGATGTTGCCGACGGCGGCCAAAGCGACCATGCGGATGAAGCAGACTGCCTTCGGCTTGCCGGCTACCAGGTACTCGACGGTGAACGACGGCCCGACGATTTGAGCCCCGTAGCCGGTTTCCTCGGCCACCTCACGCAAGGCTGCCTCCTCGAGGCTCTCACCCTCCTCGATCTTGCCCTTCGGCAAGACCCAGTCCCCCGACGATCCGTCGACGTGCTGGTAGCGCGTGCGGTGGACCAGGGCAATCTCGGGGCCCGCCGCGCCCGGGCGCTCGAGCACGCCCCCGGCGGCGGTCACCTTGCTGGGTTTCATTGTCCCCTCAACCACGAAATCGCTCCGACCGGCGAGAAACCAGCCTACGCTGCCCGTCTCCTGGCGGGGAACCTTGCCGACCGAGACGCGAGACAAGACCCGGCCTACACCCTCCAGGAAGCCTGTGCAGAACAACGATCGGGCCGCCCTCTCGCGCATTCGATCCGCCGTGATCAGCGGCGTACACGCCACCCTCATCACGGTCGAGGCGCACCGCGGCAAGGGTCTCCCGCGGCAGACCATCGTGGGCCTCCCAGGCAGCGCCGTACGCGAGAGCCTCGACCGCGTCCACGCTGCTTGCAGTCACTGCGGATTGGCATTGCCACCACGGCGCACGACCATCAACCTCGCCCCTGCCGGAACCCGCAAGAGCGGCTCGGCCCTCGACCTACCGATCGCCTTGGCGCTGCTGGTAGCTGACAACACCGTGCCAGTAGGTCGCTTCGAAAGCGCGCTCTGCCTGGGAGAGCTCTCGCTGGACGGCCGCACACAGCCGGTGCCGGGCGTTCTCCCGGCCACCATGGCGGCACGTACCGCCAACCTGCGACGGGTTCTTGTTCCGGCCGCCAACGTCGACGAGGCCCGCGCCGTTCCAGATATCGAGGCGCTGGCAATCGATTCTCTCGACGAAGCGGTGGCCTGGGCCCGTGGCGAGCTCGAGCTCACGGTCAGCAATAGCTCCGCGCCAGCGACGCATCAACAGCCAGTGGACATCGATCTCGCCGACGTGAAGGGGCAGGAAGTAGCGAGGCGAGCCCTCGAGCTTGCCGCAGCGGGTGGACATCACCTCCTCATGAGCGGCCCGCCGGGCGCCGGTAAGACGCTGCTGGCCCGCGCGCTGCCTGGACTGCTCCCACCGCTCGACTTCGACGAAGCGCTCGAGGTGAGCGCGGTGCACTCCGTAGTGGGTGGACTTCACGGCCGCGGGCTTCTTCAAACGCGCCCGTTTCGAGCCCCCCACCACGGCATCACCCCGGCCGGTCTGATGGGTGGAGGTACCCCGCTGCGCCCGGGCGAGATCAGCCTCGCCACCCATGGGGTGCTGTTTCTCGACGAGCTACCCGAGTTCCGACGCCACGCCCTCGAATCGCTGCGCCAGCCTCTGGAACAGGGCGAGGCTCTCATCGTGCGCGCCAGCGAGACTTGTCGATTCCCGGCACGCTTCCAGCTCGTAGCGGCGATGAACGAGTGAACCTTTGTTGCCTTTTGCACATATCGAGATCTGCGTTCCTAAGCCGATTTATGGCTACCCACAGTCACCAAGACACATCGGGGAGCACATCAAGAGGCGCAGGATCGAACTGGGCCTGCGTCAGAGAGACGTTGCTGAACAAATAGGTGTCTCGCCATGGACCGTCCTCAATTGGGAGTCAGGCGAGACGGAGCCTGCCGTCCGGTTCGGCCCGCAGGTCGTGAAGTTCCTCGGATACGACCCCCTCCCCGAGCCGACTGACTTCGGCCAAGAAGTATGGAAGCTCCGCTGGCGACGGGGTCTCACTCAGCGCGATCTGGCAGCCCAGTTACACACGGACGATAGCGTCGTGCGCGACTGGGAACGAGGAGAGCATCTGGCGGGAGACAAGCTACGCCCTCGGCTGGAGGCGCTGATGCGGGAGTCGTGAATTCCGAATTGTCGAGTATCGACCTGTACTAGACCAACTCGGTCGCACCGGATTTTGAATCCGGATTACCGGTAGTTCAGGGGCTGGCAGTAACCCGCTGGGAACACGCTATATCGGCGGATTCTCCATACGCACCAACGACCTGCGCCGGTGCAGATCGTTGCAGGGTGTGGGTTTCTGTACAACGTAGTTGCGGGCAATGCGGTGCAAGAAGTGGTGCTACCGAGAAAGGAGCTTGGCCAGCCAAGATGGCCCCCGATTGAGTTCCGGCCGCTCGTCGGGCTCATAACCCAAAGGTCGTAGGTTCGAATCCTACCCCCGCTACTTAGGTAAGTCCCGGTGGCTCAGCAACTTACATCCACGTGCTGGCCACCGGGATTTACTGCGTCTGGCCCGAAATGCCACGTACGTGCCGCGATTCGGCTCCTCTCGGGAATGGGCCCCGCTCCCTGCTTCACGGGAAGCGCCAGCGTCATCATTCGTACAGGGACCTGCCGATGGATCGGTAGCGTCGTAGGTCAGTCTCACGAAACGGCATCGTCCGTGGACCCTCGCCCGCCCCGGCGATAGGCTTCATGCGCTGAGCCACCCCTCTGTGGTAGCGCCATGGACCTTGCGTGGCTGCGAGACAACCTGAACCCCAAGGAGGCGCCAATGTTGAGGCGATTCATCGTTTCGTTGGGTGTCGTGATGTTCTTCGCTGCGAACGCTCTGGCGTGGCATTCCCCCCTCTCGATCGCGTGGGGACAGTACTCACCGGTGGTCGGCAACTCGCCGGCGAGCATGCGGTCGGGGTTCGAGGGACGGTGCGCCACCTGCCACGACAACACCGCCGCCGGCAACCGGGCGCCAAGTCGGGAAGCCATGGCGGCGATGACAGCCGAGCGAGTGCTCGAGTCGATCACCACGGGATCGATGGCTATCTATATCGAAGGGTGGAACGAGGAGAACCTGCTCGCTTTGGCCGAGCTGGCGGCGGCCAAACCCTTCGGCGACGCCGCCGACCGCACCGCCGCGGCGATGAGCAACCCTTGCACCAGCCCGTTGACCCTGCACGACCCGTTCAGCCGGCCGCGATGGAACGG
Source organism: Acidobacteriota bacterium (assembly GCA_963666055.2). GTDB lineage: Bacteria > Acidobacteriota > UBA890 > UBA890 > WLXD01 > DASCOT01. The sequence goes on from CAXWPH010000007.1 coordinate 130,909, forward strand.
CTGGACCCCCGATCCTGGTAAGTCCCACCGGTTCCAGCCGGCGGAAGCGGGCGGACTTACCGGAGCACAGGTGTCGCAGCTGAAGCTGAAGTGGGCGTTCGCGATTCCGGATGCGGCTTCCGCATCCTGGGCGCAGCCGACGGTCGTGGGCGGGGCGCTGTTCATAGGCAGTGACAACAAATTCGTCTACGCGCTCGACGCCAAGACGGGCTGCGTGCACTGGTCCTACGAGGCAAGAGGACAGGTGCGCACCGCGGTCAGTGTGAGCGAGGTGACCGATGTACCCGAAGTCCGCTACATAGCCATGTTCGGGGACTACAGGGGTTACGTCACCGGCGTCAACGCCGAAACCGGCGAGGAGCTCTGGGTCATGCGTCCGGACGAGCATGCGGCAGCCAAGATCACCGGCACACCGGTGCTCGATCCCTCGGCCGGAGGTCATCTGTACGTCGGGGTCGCATCCTGGGAGGAGCTCCCGAGCGGAGATCTGTTGTACGAGTGCTGCCAGTTCCAGGGCAGCGTCGTCGCAGTGGATGTGAGCACGGGGCAGACGGCCTGGAAGACATACTCGATGTCCGAGCGTCCTCGCCCATTGCGCAAGAACTCGGCCGGCACACAGATGTACGGGCCCGCCGGTGCCTCCGTATGGAACGCACCGACGCTCGATATCGATCACCGCACTCTCTACGCGGCCGCCGGCAACTGCTACATGACCGAGTTCTTCGAGCAACACGTCGGGTTCGACGACGGCACTTGCGCCGCCGTCACGGCGTACGACATGGATACCGGCGAACGCCTGTGGTGGAGGCAGCTGGTGGCTCTCGAGAGATTCGGCGGCGGCTGTGGGCGGCAACCGGAGGAGCGGCGAATCAACTGTCCAGGCCTCGTCACTGGCCGTAACGATGATGCCTCGGGCTCGCCGGTGCTGCACACGCTGGAGGATGGTCGCCGAATTCTGATTCAAGGACAGGAGAGCGGCCGCATCACCGCCATGGATCCCGACAACCAGGGTGAGATCCTGTGGGTGGCGCAGGCCGGCAACGAGCTGGCGATGCCGAGTGCCGGCTTCGGCGGCGCGTTCGACGGGGAGTACTACCTGAAGCCGTTTCCGCTCGAAGATGGCAGAGGCGGCCTCGCGGCGCTACGGGCCGAGGACGGCTCGCGTGCCTGGTACACGGAGGTGCCGAAGCCGAGCGACTGTGAAGATCCCGAATCGGCGCAGACGTGCCACTCGGGTCACTGGGCGCCCGCGACCGCCATACCCGGCGCGGTTCTCGCCGGCTCCCGTGACGGCGTGATGCGCGCCTTCTCGACCGAGGACGGCAGCGTGATATGGGAGTTCGCCACACAGCGCGACTTCGAAACCATCAACGGCATCGAGGGTTTCGGGGGCGGGTTCGGTGGCGCCGCGCCAACGATCGTCGACGGCATGATGTACGTCGGCTCGGGTTACGCAATCCTCCGCGGTGCTCCGGGCAACGTACTGCTGGCGTTCGGCCTAGATTAGCGGCCCCGTTCGAGCTGCGCCCGCCACCAGGGTGCCCTGCCTGGAGAGATGGCCACTACCGGCCCCGGACTGCGTCCGCGGACCGCAAGCACGCAACGCGCCGACCATTGAGCCAAGTGGGCCCCATCGTGCTTTCGATTGACCCTGTTGCAAACCCGGTCGCTGATTCCTCCGCACCGCCGAGCCGCAACTCGGCCAGGTATTCTCTTTGCATTGCGATGGCCGGCTTGGCGTGTGTCGCTGTCGCGGACAGGTCAGCGAGGGCTGCATCGGAGAAACGACCGGTCGGTCCGCCGGCTCCAACAACCTCTTGCCAGCACCGATTCTATGAGTTACGAAGTGGCCTCAACACTTGGGGCAGGTCAGTCTTTGCGGGGCTCTACGATGGGCTCGACGATCGTTCTCTGACCGCGAAGATGACATACGCGTTCCAGTGGTAGCCACCGCTGCCGACTGATGTGGCGGCCTCCCGACAAGTCTTTACAATCTTCCCACTCCCTCTCCGTTGTAACCCCCGCTGGGATTGTGATATGCCCATACTGTCTAGTGGAAGGAACATCAGTCCCCGAATTGACGGACGGAGGGCGGCATGAGCAACCAAGACAAAGGTGGCGTGGATGGTGCAGAGACCAAGCTGAGCCGGCGCACCTTCGCCAAGACATCGGTCGCCGCGGGTACCGCTGCCGTCACGCTGCCGAAGACGCTGCTCGGCGCCCCGTCGGAGGCTGCGGCGACCAAAGCAACCTATGGTCGTGTGAAGCGCGTCGAGCTGCCGAACGACGGCATCGGCTACGGTGGCACGGGCGCGCCCCTCTTGAAGGGCCCGCTACCGAAGCGGCAGAGCGTCAACGGCTGGAAGGAAGGCACGACGATCCCGGCCGAGTACTACCTGGAAGCGAAGCACTTCGACGCCGACGAGGCGTTCGTGGCGGAGAACTTCTGGCAATACACCGACCAGGCGAGCCGGATTCCCAACCCCGGGGACTTCTACGTGTTCGAGTTCGGGCGCTCCGAGTCGATCCTGATCGTGCGCGGCCAGGACAACGAGATCCGCGGCTTCTACAACGTTTGTCGCCACCGCGGCTCGCGTCTGTGTCGCCACGATGCGGACTCGATTCCCTCGGACCCGCGTCTGTCCGTCAAGCAGCTTGGCCAGACGGGCAACTCTCCGGTGTTCCGGTGTCCGTACCACGCGTGGACCTATGACACCGAGGGCAGCCTCATCTATGCCTATGGCATGCAGGATGATTTCGACCCGGCCGACAACGGCCTGCTTCCGTGCCACACTCGGGTGGCGGCAGGGCAGGTGTTCGTAAACCTGTCGAAATCCGATACGCCGCCGGATTTCGACGCCGCCGTGAGTCGCCTGCGCGGTATTGCCGACAAGTACAGCCTCGCCGATCTGAAGGTCGGGGCACGCGAGTACTACCCGATCAACGCCAACTGGAAGCTGGCGCTGGAGAACTTCAAGGAGTGCTACCACTGCGGGCCGGCCCACACGCCGCTGGTGACCACCCACAACTGGAGCAACGAGGTCACCGCAGAGCAACGCAAGGAGCGTGCCGCGGCGGTCGCGGCGTGGGTTCCGGAGAAGGCATGGCGCGACCGAGGTCCCGCCGCGGGCATGGGCAGCCAGGGCATGGGAGACGATGAGCCGGAATACAGCTTCGGCGGGATGCTCAATCCCGGCTTCGTGACCGGCTCGATCGACGGCAAGGCAACGTCGATCCTCTTGCCGAACATCGATGGCTGGAACAACGAGACCAACGTGGTCACGACCGCCGAGTCGACCGGCTACTGGCAGTGCTACGACGACCACGTCGCCGTGGCGCGGTTCACGCCCCGGACGGAGAAGTTCACCGACTGCGAGATTGTCTGGCTCGTGCACCCGGATGCTCGCGAGGGCATCGACTTCGATCCCGACAACGTCAAGGCGCTCTGGCACGTGACGATCCAGGAGGACATCTGGATCACCGCCAACAACCACGCCGGCATCGAGTCCGCGGCCTACACCGCAGGTCGATACTCCAGCCACGAGGGCGGCTGCTCCGGTTTCATCAGCCGGTACATGAAGGAGATCGTCACGGCTGGGGACTAGGGCGTCCGAATCGTGTCGTGACGGTGTCGGGGGCAGCCAGGTGCTGCTGACCACGGAGGGCAGCAACGAAGTCCCCGTTTGGTCGCCCGATGGAGAGTGGGTCTTCTTCAGGTCGAATCGGGGTGGCAATAACGACATCTGGAAGCGGCGGGCTGACCGGAGTCTGGAAGCCGAGCTAGTAGCCCTGCAAGTTGTGGATGTTGAACAGATGAAGCCCAAACGGAGGCGATTCGGCCGACTAGAGCTGCTGATCGCCAATCAGCATGACCCCCTGGAAGCGACCGATATCAAAGGCGATTCCGCGGCCGGGGTCAGTCGGGGTTCGCGGAGAGATAACGCAAACGACGCCGTCCGCAGCCTCCGAACCGAACGGGGTCGAAACGGCCGTTTCGGCACCGGTGGTTTTGGAACCCCCGGGCACGGCCCTCTCGCCTCATAAGGGGGGGTACCCCCACTGGCGGTGGGCTCGATGTCGGCAAAACGCCGACATCGACAGGCCCGTTTGCAGCTCATCGGTTCATACCGCGACTGTTGGCACGTCGTAGGGTCCGCTCACGCTCATGCCCTTGTTCATGGGGATGGGCATGGGTGTCAACTGGAACCTAGAGGCCGCCGGAACCATGCTGCCCAGCCTCATGGGTCATCTGGTCTACGGCGCAATCCTGGGCGCTGTTTACGCCTGGATGGGCACAGGACAACGTGCCGATGGGAGTTCTGATTCCGCTGACTTCGAGCCCCTGGATAGCGGGGGTCCGATTCCGTTGGAGAACGAAGATCAAGCACCGCCGGAGGAAGCCGCCTCGAAGAACGGCGAGGGCGCGAAAACTGGTAATGGGGCCGAGCGACCGAGCGGGCCGAGAACGGCGACGAATAACATCCTGGACTAGGTAGCCAGCGAGGCTCCGGAGGCTGCGGCGCGTTCCCGCGGGAAGGCGGAACGTGGGATGAGACTAGACCGGCTCCATTATCAAGGAGTGGAACCGGCGCCCTTACTGCTACGATGTCGTCAGCCCCCTAGCAGCCCGACGGAGTGCCAGTGCCCCGCGCCCGTTTGAACCGCGTTCGTGCTGAGCAACGAGCCTTTGATTCGCAGATTGAGGGTCTGCTCGACGAGCATGCCGGCGAGTTCGTGGTCTTCCACGACGAGCAGCCTGTAGCCTTCTATCCGACCCATGCGGAAGCCTACGCTGCCGCGCTCAAAGTTTATGGCTCTGAGGGTGTCTTCCTCGTATCTCAGGTGAAGAAGCGCTCCCCGCGCTTGTCACAGCGGCTGCGCGCCCACACGTAGGCCCGCGGCAGACGCGGGTGGCGGTTCGGCAGATCCGCATAGTGCCCGATGCTCGATCTGATCTGCCTCCCCAACCTCCCTCGCAGATCGCCCGGCGCTCTCCCGTGGTGAGAGCCGACCTATTCCGCTAGGCTGAGCAGCCGCGCTGAGCACCGCCGACGGCCGGACGAGCTTGGCCGTCGTTGACCGGCTACCCGCATGTTCCCCCTCAACCCCTGGACACCACGGCCGGGAAAGGCCACAGTGCGCCTGCTACGGTAGGTCCCCACCTCCAAAGCGCTCGGGCCGAAGCGTTTCTGCTTCGGCCCGAACTGTTTCTGGTGATCCCACCAACTGCTCTCGAGCTCGGTACGCGTTCCGGTCCTCCTGGTGGTGGCCTCCTAGTGCCCGCCGCTGCCGCCCGGAGATAGCTCGGGGAAAACCACCCCAAAGGCGGCTGTCTCCCGTGGTGAGAGCCGATCTATTCCGGAGGTCCCTCCCGACGTAGGGAGAGTAGACCTGCTCCTGGACCCTCTCGCAGCCCGGGACTCCTAATGCTCCCGGTACCCCCCTTGCGTCGGTCGGTTGCTTCGCAAAGACTGCCCGCACGGTCGTCATTCCTCACAGGAGGGGTGCCCCCCATCGGAGCGCAGACCGAGAATCTGCAGTGATGCCAGGAGCCTGGCCGTCGTTGACCGGCTACCCGCATGTTCCCCCTCAACCCCTGGACGCCACGGCCGGGAAAGGCCATAGTGCGCCTGCTGAGGGATGGTGGTCCCCACCTCCCAAGCATCGGGCCGAGGCGTTTTCTGCTTCGGCCCGAACTGTTTCTGGTGATCCCACCAACTGCTCTCGAGCTCGGTACGCCTTCCGGTCCTCCTGGTGGTAGCCTCCTAGTGCCCGCCGCTGCCGCCCGGAGATAGCTCGGGGAAAACCACCCCAAAGGCGGCTGCTCTCCCGTGGTGAGAGCCGATCTATTCCGCTAGGCTGTGCAGCCTCTGCGGAACTGTACCCCGGAGCAATCCGGTGAGAAGCTGCCGGGTCCGCGTGTGGCTGGCGCCGAGCGATCTCGACAGGAGGTAGCGATGGCACTCATTGCGTGTTCGGAGTGCGGGCAACAGCTATCGGACGGAGCGGCGGCGTGCCCGCACTGCGGGTGCCCCGTCGGTGCGCAGCACCCAGCTTCCAAGCCCGCAGCGTCAGCGCCGGTCGTGGAGCCGCCCGTAGCGGCTACACGCGTAGCGCCGAGGATGTCGCTGCCGAAAGGAAGAAAGCAACCAACACCGACCTGGGATTTCTGGTCGTCATACATACTGTTCACGGTGGGATTAATCTTCTACGTTGGCTCTTCTCAGCCGAGCACCGCCGCAGACGATGCCGCCGCAGACGATGCCGCCGCAGACGATACCGTCGCAGACAATGCCGCCGCAGACAATGCCGCCGGAGCTGTTGCTGCTGTAGCTGAGTATATCGCCGGTAATTCCCTCGGCATCCGCAGTGAGCATCTAGCTGCACGGCGAAACCCTGACGGCGAGGGCACCTTCGTGTACGTCCAGCGTTCGGGAGCGCCGACGATCAGGTCCACGGTCTGGCTCGTTCTCGATAGCTACCCGTATCCGCTTAACGGACCTGCGAAGAAAGTGACCCCATCGCTGCCCTGGCCACGCGAGGTGCCGGAGCATACCTGGTCAAGGACGGGCCTCCAGCTGCGACCCGGGTGAGAGGCCGCTGCAGCACCACCCCCCGCCCCCTCGCCTACCCCCGCTGCCAGTTCGGCAACTACCTTGGCGAGCTGATCGACGCGCACCCGACCGCGAGGGAGACGCTAGCCGAGCGCATCGGAGTGTCCGCGGGGAACCTCAGCAACTACCGCCACGGCCGGTTTCTCCCGCCGGACCGCAAAGCCATCGGAGTGATCGCTCGAGTCCTTGCACCGAGCAGGGCAAAGCAGGCGGCTGTCCGCGCGGAGCTCACGCGCCGCTGGATCGCCGACCTGCTTGATGCGGCTGCTCTCCCGTGGTGAGAGCCGATCTATTCCGCTAGGACAGACACCGTGAACACCCATTGCGCTTGATGACGTTGCGGATGGCATCGACCGCGTACCAGAGCCGGCCACAGTTCTCGCAGATCGTCCACAAGTAGACGCGGCCGGGGTGCTGCTTCTGCACGTAGACGATTCGGCCGGGAGCCAGGCGCATTATCGGCGCTGCCTGCGGATCCCGCGCAATCTGCCACTTGTCCACAACCCCCTAATTGTCGCACACCCGCCACGGGATACCCGGACGACTCGCCTAGCTCCGTCCTTCGAGCGCACAACGGAGGCTCGTGTCGCGGCACTATCCGGCTGGGGCGCTGTGGGTCTAGGATGGGTGCAAGCCCCTTGGCGCGGGACGAGACATAGAAGAGCGGCCGCTGCCGGGCAGCCGCGCGCTAGCTATCGATATGCCTGGCCGTAGACCACAGCGGCGCCAGCGTCTCGCGTTGAGGGGTGGGGCCGCGCATGCTCGCTCGAGGATGTAGCCCACCCCGAGCTCGCGTCGCTCCCCCTGGTCCCCCTCCGCTGTCGGCGCATCCCTGCGTTGCTTTCACAAGCAATCGACCGACAGAGGGGTCGGGGGTGGGGGAGGTCTAGCGGAACCTAGCGAGCGAGAGGGCGTACCCAACGCACATGTTGTTAGAAAATCCCGAGAAATACGGGCTAGGGGAAAGCTGCTTTGCAGCACAGCCAACCTCCGATAAAAAGCACTCTAATGAGCTTTTTGTAGCTAATTGCACTACGATACGGGACACCGTGCGGATGGCAGAGGCGCCCTACTACCGCGAGTCGATCATTACCTACGACAACACCGGCACCGGGTCCGAGGACTACCGGGCACTGGCAATCGAATTTGAACGGAGGGCAAGGAGATGACGGCACGCCGTGTCGGGCTTCAACCACACGCTGTCGACGAAGCTGAGCTAAGGGCCGCAGAGAGAGTCATCGCCGCCACCAAGAAGAAGGCGAGCACCAGAGCCGCGACCCATGAAGAGGGCGAGGCACCCCCGCAGACGCCGTACTCGTTCCGACTGACCCCGGCGACCGTCGACAGCGTTCGCGATGCCGTGGTCTACCTCGAGACGTTGACGAAGGCTTCCGCGGCTGGGCTGACCGACAAGAAAGCACCGAAGAAAGCGTTGGGCATGAGCGAGTTTGTGGACGCTGCTCTCGTCGACTACGTGAACCGGATGGCGAAGCGCTACAACGGGGGCGAAGCGTTCCCGGCTCGATCTGCTAACCCGAAGCCGGGTCGCCGAGTCGGACAATGAGCGACCAGGACGTTAGCGAGTTGGTCGCCAGGGTAGGGCAAGCTAGAGCGCGACAACAAGCGGTTGAAGCTAGCCGGCGGTGGCGCGGTGGCGGTGCTGCTCGCCGTTGCGCTGGTCGGTGCGGTGATGCCGCAGGAGATTCCCGACGCAATCGACGCCAGGATATTTCGCGTGTTCGATGAGACCGGAAAGATGCGCGCTGCGTTGTCCGCTGATGGCATCTGGTTCGACGATGAGAGCGGGACGCGGCGAGCCTCGATGGACACCGACGGCATCCGCTACACCGACGAGAACGGCACTACGCGCAGCACGGTGGGCGCGTTTGGCTTCGACTACTTCGACGAGAACGGCAAGACGCGGGCTCAACTTGGCCGCACCGTGATCGTCACGACATCAACCGGAGCAGAGACTACCTACCCGGCAACGATGGTCCTGTACGACGCCGAGTTCAAGGTCATCTGGCAGGCACCTCGGTAAGAAAAGCTATAAGCGAGACGACAGCGTACCGACGCGCAAATAAGCCAACGAACGATCCCCTTGAGGAACGATGACCATGCGACGCCCTGATATCGTCGAGATCACACCCGTACTGATATTGATAACGCCGCTCGTACTGCTCGCCGGACTGCTGCTACGGCACCTCGTATGAGGCTTCGTTTCTAGCAGGCCGTATGCGCTTTCGAACCACGGGCTGTGCGCAGCGGGGGAATACGTGCCATCGCCTGACGCGCTGCATGTGTTGCCAGGACCGAACGGGGCCGCAACGCGAGCTCGGGGTGGGCTACATCCTCGAGCTCGCATGCGAGACCCCTCAACGCGAGGCGCTCTTCGCCGCTGTGGTTCTCAGGTCGCCAGCGGCGGTGGACCGGCACCGTCAGCGTCCCGCGCCAAGGGGCAACACCATCCTAGACCCCCCCCCCCCCCCCCCGCACACCGACCAGGTAGTGCCATAGCGAACAGCGTAGCGCTGGCTCACGCTACGTCAAATCCGACACCTATAAAAAGGACCTGAGGCCACAGCTACCGAGCGGCGTAGCGCTGGGCACAACCTTCCAAATTCGACACCCTTAAAAAGGGGGCTCAGTAGCGAAGGGAACCTTTTTCTCTGCTCCGTCTGCAGCACCCTCACGCTTTGTCAAATTTGACGACATTAAAAAGGAGCTCAGCGCGCCCTTCGCTTTGAAGCCTTTACTTCTCAGTGGCTTGGCGGGGTGCGTCGGTGTGCTGGTGGAATAGCAAATTGCAACTCGCGGGGGGGGGGGGGGGGGGGGGGGGGGCACTGTCAAGTTAACTGCGCGACGCTCGGATTTGGGCAAGTTCTGGCCCTGGAGTTGGGTTCCTTCAGGCGGTGACTACCGCACTCCAGGTCCCAAGAGCACTAGTGCGAAGTACCCGGTAGTCCGCGGATCGTAATCGGTGCCGGCTCAGGTTGAAAAGATTCCGGACGACACCGTGTACGGACAGAAACCGTTGAGCTTGAGCCGCAGACTTGAACCTCCGCATCTGTCGTTCGCGCTGCCGAGTCGGCTGATGTGAGAGCTCTGCACGGTTGTTCGCATAGCGCTTGGTGACGTGCTCCACCGTGGGCATCACACTCCGGTGCGCGGCCCCGTAGCTTCTTAGCTTGTCGGTGGTCAACCATCGGGGTTCGCTCCCCTCCCCTTTCAGCAACTTGCGGAAGAATCGCGTGGCGGCGTGAGCGTTGCGACGTCGTTGGACCAGAATGTCGATCACGTCACCGTCTTGATCGACCGCCCGCCACAGATAGTGGCGCTCCCCGCGAATGCTGACGAAGACCTCGTCCAAGAACCAGGTGTCTCCGAGCCGACCTTGCCGCCGACGAAGCCTCCGGGCGTACTCCAGGCCGAACTTCGTGCACCAGTACCGGATGGCCTCGTACGAGACGGTGACACCTCGCTTCGCCAGGAGATCTTCGACGTCTCGGAGGCTCAAGCCAAACCGGTGATACAGCCAAACGGCGTGGCTGATGATCTCGGGCGGGAAGCGGTGCCGACGGTAGCTCAGCCGATCATTGCTCATAGGCGAACGGTGCCAGGCAGTACGTTAACTTGACAGTGCCTGAGTCCGCTCAGTGCTTAGTCAGCTTGCGGTACTTGATGCGGTGCGGCTGATCGGCCTCGCGACCTTTGCGGCGCTTGTAGTCGGCCTCGTAATCCTGGTAGTTGCCGGCGAACCACTCCACGTGGCTGTCGCCCTCGAAGGCGAGAATGTGGGTGGCAACGCGGTCGAGAAACCAGCGGTCGTGGCTGATGATCACCGCACAGCCGGCGAAATCGAGCAGGGCTTCCTCGAGAGCGCGCAGGGTATCGACGTCGAGGTCGTTGGTGGGCTCATCCAGCAGCACCACGTTGGCGGCCGACTTCAGCACCCGGGCCAAGTGAACCCTGTTGCGCTCACCGCCCGAGAGCATCGACACCTTCTTTTGCTGATCACCACCCTTGAAGTTGAAGCTCGCCACATAGGCTCGGGAGTTCACCTCTCGCTTGCCGAGGGTGACGTAATCCCGACCCTCCGAGATGGCCTCCCAGACGTTCTGATCTGGCTGCAGCACATCGCGGGACTGATCGACGTAGCCGAACACCGCGGTCTCGCCCAAGCGTAGCTTTCCGGCGTCGGGCTCCTCGCTGCCGGTGATCATGCGAAAAAGCGTGGTCTTTCCGGCACCGTTGGGTCCCACGACGCCGACGATCCCGGCCGGCGGCAGCTGGAAGGAGAGGTCATCGATCAGCAGCCGGTCGCCGAAGCCCTTCGATAGATGATCGGCCTCGATCACCACGTCGCCGAGGCGCGGGCCCGGCGGGATAAAGATCTCCACCGTCTCGGGAATGCGCTCATTGCCCTCCTGGCGCAGCTTCTCGTAGGCGCTCAGCCGCGCCTTGCCCTTGGCCTGGCGAGCGCGGGGCGCCATGCGCACCCACTCGAGCTCGCGGCGCAAGGTGCGCTCGTGGGCCCGGTTCTTCCTCTGCTCCTGCGCCATCCGCAGCTGCTTCTGCTCCAGCCAGGAGGAGTAGTTGCCCTCCCACGGGATACCGGCACCGCGATCGAGCTCGAGAATCCAGCCGGCGACGTTGTCGAGAAAGTACCGGTCGTGGGTGATGGCAACCACCGATCCCGGGTAGTCCTTGAGATGGCGTTCGAGCCAGGCGACCGACTCGGCATCTAGGTGATTGGTGGGCTCGTCGAGCAACAGCAGATCGGGCTTCTGCAACAGCAGCCGGCAGAGGGCGACGCGGCGGATCTCGCCTCCCGACAGCGTGGTGACGTCGGCGTCACCGGGTGGGCAGCGGAGCGCATCCATGGCGATCTCGAGGGTCGATTCGAGGTCCCAGCCGTTGACCGCCTCGATCTTGTCCTGCAGCTTGCCCTGCTCGTCGAGCAGCTTGGTCATCTCGTCGGGATCGAGGTCGGGATCGGCGAACTTGTCGCTCACCTCGTTGAAGCGATCCAGCAAACCCTTGACGTCGGCCATCCCCTCCATGACGTTCTCGAGGACGGTCTTGGAGGGATCCAGCTGTGGCTCCTGTGGCAGGAGCCCGACCGTGGCCTTCTTGTCGAGAAACGCCTGACCGTCGAAATCGGTCTCGACGCCCGCCATGATGCGCAGCAGGGTCGACTTGCCGGCGCCGTTGTGACCGAGCACGCCGATCTTGGCGCCCCAGAAGAACGACAGCCAGATTCCCTTGAGAATCTCGCGATTGGGCGGCACCCGCTTCTTGAGGTCCTGCATGGTGAAGATGATGTCGGGCATTAGTGTCCTGAGTGGTGCCTCGGTTGACGTGCCCTCCCGATAACGGAGAGGCTGGGACCGCACAGCTGTGAAAGCCTAGTACGGGCAGCGATACGTTATTCGCCGAAAACCGAGTGAGGAGCCTTCAATGACGGATATGACTCGCGGTGCGTTCCTCGGCCTCGGTGCTGCCGCCGCAGCAGCGGCCGCGACGACAATCGGAACGGGCCGCGGCGCCAGCGCCCGTACCAGCGAAGCGAGCGGCACAACTACAGGTCAGGGCGCGGCGCCGAGCACAGGGTCGCGCATGAGGCCGGATCTCGTGGTCACCAACGGTCGCGTGCTCACCGGCGATGCGCGGCAGCCGCTCGCCGAGGCGTTCGCTGTTCACCGCGATAGGTTCGTCGCTGTCGGCAGCACCGACGAGGTCTCCAACCTGATCGGGCCCGAAACCGAGGTGATCGACGCCTCCGGCATGTGCGTCACGCCGGGGTTCGTCGACGCGCACTCGCACCCGCTGTGGGGTGGTCTGGCGGCGCTGATCAGCGTCGATACCAACCTCGGGAGCATTCAGCGCATTCAGGATGCGCTCTCAGCACGAGCCCGAGAGACCGAGCCGGGCGAGTGGGTCGTCGGCTTCATGTACGACGACACCAAGCTCAGCGAAGGGCGCCCGCTGGATCGCCGCGACCTCGACGAGGCGGTGCCCGACCATCCGGTGTTCGTCGGCCACCGAGGCGGCCACACCGCGGTGGTCAACAGCGCTGCGTTCGACGCCGCCGGGATAACCGTCGCCACGCCAGATCCGCGCGGCGGCACGATCTATCGCGACAACGGCGAGCTCACCGGCAGGATTGCCGGGCCCGCCCTCGACCCGTTCCAGGCCTTGCTTCCCGATCCGTCGAGCCGCGAGCAGCGGCAGGCGGCGGTGAAGCTCATCTCCGGGCTGATGAGCGCTACCGGGTTGACCTCGGTGCACGCCGCCGGCGTCGGGTCGGCTGCTTTCATTGCTTTCCAGGACGCCCGAGCGGCCGGGGAGCTCGGCTTCCGCGCCAACCTGTTTGCCAACGCCGACGCCTACCCGAGCTTCCGGGCATCAGGCATTCGCAGCGGCCTGGGCGACGAGTGGCTGCGCCTCGGGCCGGTGAAGTACGTCGCCGACGGTTCAGCCTCGGAGCGCACCATGCGCATGAGCACACCGTACATGGGACGGGCCGACGACTACGGCATCCTGTACATGTCGCAGGAGGAGATCCACGAGGCCGTGGAGGACGCCCACCGCGCCGGCTGGCAGGTGGCGATTCACGCCAACGGCGATGTGACCATCGACATGGTCCTTCAAGCCTACGAACGCGTGCAGGAGCTATGGCCGCGTGACGATGCGCGGCATCGCATCGAGCACTGCTCGCTGGTGAACCCCGGTCTCTTGCAGCGCATCAAGGATGGCGGCGTCATCCCCGCCCCCTTCTACACCTACGCCCACTTCCACGGCCACAAGTGGGTCGAGTATGGGCAAGAGAAGATGGAGTGGATGTTCGCCCACCGCTCGTTCCTGGAGTACAGCATACCGGTGGCACCGGCGTCCGACTGGACCCCCGGTCCGTTCCAGCCGCTCATGGCGATCCAGAGCATGGTGACGCGCAAGGACTACGACGGCCGTGTCTGGGGGCCGAGCCAGCGCATCAGCGTCGACCAGGCGCTGAAGATCTGCACCATGCACGGTGCTTACGCCTCGTTCGAGGAGAACCTCAAGGGTTCGATCACCGTTGGCAAGCTGGCCGATTTCGTGCTGCTCGCCGCCGACCCGCACGACGTCGACCCGGACACGATCAAGGAGATCCCGGTACTGCGCACCGTGGTCGGAGGGCAGACTCGATGGCGCGCGTAGGCTCACGGTACGCCGCGGCGCTACAGAGAATCGAAATTAGATTGAGCCGCCGATACGAGCGTGCAGCGACGGGATCGGCGCGAACGCGCCTGGTCGCGCTTGCATCGATGGCGACGATGCTCACGGCCTGCGCCAGCCCGGGGCGGAGCGTAAGCGTGCACACACCGACGTGGACGTGTCCGGCACCTCTCGAGCCTTACCTCCGTGCGGCGCTGTACATGAGTGGTCGCAACACCGACGGGCTCGCGGATGACCGGTGGGAACAGCTCGTCAACGAGGTTCTCATCCGACACTTCCCGGGCGGCGCAACGGTACTGGAAACCAGGGGTTGGTGGCAGCGGAGCAACGGCGGCGCGGCAACAAGCGCCGGCCGCACGATCGTCATCCTGCACCCGCTCGCGGAACGCGATTCGTTCGTCGAGGCCGTGGAGATGGTCATTGCAGAGATCAAGGAGCGCTTCAACCACCGATCCGTTCTGTGGGAGGAGGCCCGCGTCTGTGCAACGTTCTGAGGCTGCTTGCGAGCGACAATGCCCAGGAGGATGAGATGAGAAAGTTGTATCTGGCGTTCGCCATCGTCGGCGCGGTAATTCCGTACGTCTTCTTCTTCGAGTTCTTCTCGACCCAAGGCACCCGGCTTCCGGACTTCATCGCCGCCCTCTTCGTGAACGGCGCCGCCGGTGGTTTTTCCGCCGACCTGGTCATCACCTCCGCGGTGTTCTGGGTGTTCATGTTCAAGCAGCAGCAGCGCGGGAAGGGCCCGAATCCGATTCCCTACATCGTCGTCAACCTGCTGATCGGTCTTTCCTGCGCGCTCCCTGGATACCTGTACCTGAGGGAGCGCCGGAACGAATCGGCGTGACAGCGGCAGGAGTGTTGCCGCCCGTCGGGGTTGCGTGATGCGCGAGGGGCGTGTCTCGCCGGACGGGTCATCGGCACTCTTGATCGAGGGGATGTTGCCGGCTGATTGGGAGGCGGTGCGCAAGATATACGGCGACGGCATCGCCACGGGCGATGCGACGTTCGAGACCGAGGTTCTGTCTGAGCCCGACTGGGACCGAGCCCATCTGCAGGAGTGTCGGCTGGTGGCCCGCGCCGACGATCGCGTTGTCGGTTGGGCCGCACTGAGCCGGGTATCCGATCGGCAGGTGTACTGCGGCGTTGCTGAGGTGAGCGTCTACGTGGCCACAGCGGCACGGGGGCGCGGCATCGGGTTGAGGTTGCTTCGTGCCCTCGTCGAAGCCTCGGAGCGAGCCGGCGTGTGGACATTGCAGGCCGGCGTCTTTCCGGAGAACGACGCCAGCCTGCGGCTACACGAGGCGTGTGGATTTCGACGGGTAGGCACGAGGTACCGGTTGGGAGAGCTGAGACAACAGTGGCGCGACGTCGTGCTACTCGAGCGCCGCAGCGAGGTCGTCGGGATATGAGAAGAACATGGGGTTCGCTCGACGCTTGGATCTTCAGGCCCGGCGCACCGGCGATGGTGGCGACGCAACCGCCCCTCGACCGACTCATCGAGCACGGATTCGACATTGCTTGCGGCGACTGGCGTGGCGCCGAGCTGACCATGCCCAGCGAGCATCCGTGGACGCAGCCGCTCGCACAGGCACTTCGTGCAGGACACGCACAGATCGCCGAGCTGCTCTCCGGTGACTTGGAACGGACGCGCCTCCCCGGGCCAGATTCCGCATCGAGGGAATCGTGAGGAGGCCGCTGTCGGAGCGCGTGGCGCTGGTCACCGGCGCTGGGAGCGAGCTCGGCATCGGCTTCGCCTGCGCTCGGATCCTCGGCGGACAGGGAGCGCAGGTTGCCATCACCTCGACGACCGAGGATCGGATCGCCGCGCGAGCGGCTGAGCTGCAAGCCGAGGGTCTGCCCGAAGTCGGAGCCTTCGTCGCGGACCTCACCGATTCTGCGCAGGCTGATCGACTCGTTGCCGAGGTCGTTTCCCGATTCGGCAGGCTCGACATCCTGGTAAACAACGCCGGGCTCAACTCCATCGGAGCACCCTACCCCGACCGGCCGTTCGTCGATCTGAGCGAATCGGATTGGGACCGCGCCATCGCCATCAACCTGAAGACCGCGTTCAACGCCACCAAGGCAGCCATCCCGGTGATGCTGTCGCAGGAGTACGGTCGGGTGATCAACATTTCCTCGGTCACCGGCCCGCTCGTGAGCGCTATCGGATCGCCTGCCTACAGCGCCTCAAAAGCGGGGATGGATGGCCTGATGCGCAGCCTGGCGCTCGAGGTCGCCACAAAGGGGATCACCGTCAACGGTGTGGCACCCGGTTGGATCGCCACCGGGTCATCATCGGAGGCCGAGCTTGAAGCCGGCAAGTACTCGGCCATAGGCCGACCGGGGCGCCCTGAAGAAGTGGCTGAGGTGGTGGCGTTCCTCGCCTCCGAGGGGGCGAGCTACGTAACCGGCCAATCGATTGTCGTCGACGGAGGAAATACGATTCAGGAGTACAAGGGGCCCCGCGACGCGATCTGACGTTCTATCCTCGCATCGCCACGCAGCCCTGCCCCGAGGAGGCTTCCGCATGAATTCCCGAACAGCCCCGGCAACGACGATCCGGCCTGCATGTCTTCTCCTTTTGCTGTCGCTTGCGGCCTGTCAGGGCACCACCGCTGACGACGCGGGGGATTTGCCCGCGACCCCTCCTGCCAATACCGAGGAGCGCATTGCGCGTGCCGCATCACTCGAGCTAGACGGCGAGTACATCGGACCTCCAGGCGATGCTCTGGTGCATCACACGGCGGGCTTTGCCAAGATCCTCTGCTCGGCGGTGTTCATCACCGGCCTCGACGCCGACTTCGCTGCCGAGAACATCGGCTACTTCAGCAGTCACTATGCGGAGCGCGCCCAGGTGACCGAACGCGTCGTCGACATGGAGAAGAAGGAAGTCCACTTGACGCTACCTGACGGCACCGTGCGCACGGCCAGGTACTTGGGCGATCAGGGATGCGTGACGCTACCGATCGGCGAGGACGACGTGTACTTCACCCCCGTCGAGATACCGAGCACGCTCCCCGATCCGTCGACGCTGCCCTGGCCGATGGGAGACCTGCTATCGGACGAGCCGTTGCCCTCCGAGATCGATGCCGACAAGGTGCAACAGGCGGTGAACGCCGCGTTCGAGCCGGCGGAAGGGATGACGGCGGCCTTTGTAGTGACCTACAAGGGACGCATCATCGGCGAGCGCTACCGCGACGGCATCACCATGAGCACACCGCTCGAAAGCTGGTCGATGGGCAAGAGCCTCACCGCCACCCTGATGGGGATTCTCATCGAGCAGGGTGTCTACGAGCTACACCAACCGGCGCCAATTCCTGAGTGGCAAGGCGACGACGACCCGCGTGCCGAGATCCGTATATCCGACATCATGCGGATGTCGAGCGGGCTGCGCTTCCGTAACGAGTCCGACCCCGGCTACGACGAGTCGCTGGGTTATCCCGACCACCTGTACGTCTATACCGGGACGGTCAATTCGTTCGAGTACGCGGCCACACGGCCGCAGCAGTACGCACCGAACACCGTGGGGCGCTATCGCAACTCCGACCCGGTGCTGACCAACTACCTCCTTCGCCTCGGAGTGGAGGGACGTGGCGACGAGTACCACTCGTTCCCGCAGCGCGAGCTGTTCGACAGGATCGGCATCCGCCACATGGTGATGGAGACTGATCCCTACGGGAACTTCCTGCTGCAGGGATACGAGTTCGGTACCGGACGCGACTGGGCCCGGCTCGGCAACCTCTACCTTCAAGACGGCATGTGGAACGGCGAGCGCATCCTGCCGGAGGGTTTCGTTGAGTTCGTCAGCACACCCGCACCAGGCTGGGTGGCGGACGGTCGGCCCATCTATGGCGGATTCTTCTGGATCGAGAGCGACAACGGCAACAACGGCATCCCGGCCGAGGCCTACTCGATGCAGGGCGCCGGCGGCCAGTCGGCGACGATCATCCCGTCACACAACCTGGTGGTGGTCCGCCTCGGCCACTACAAGGGCAGTCGTGCGGGCGCCGAAGGGCTGCGGAACGCCTTCGCCCTGCTGATGGAGGCTGTGCCGGGTAACCAGTAGTTCCGCGTCAGTCACCCTATGCCGTTGGCAACGACGACACCGCTGTAGCTATCGCACGCCCGGCGACCAGGACGGGTACCGGTCATCACCCGGACTGTTCGTCAGCCTCGTCTGATCAGAGCCGTCACTTCGCATGCTGTATACGTCCCAATGCCCATGCCTGTTGGTCTCAAACACGATCTTCGCGCCATCCGGTGACCATCGGGCGTGGCGATCTTCGTAGGCGGGCTGTCGCTCTACCGAGTAGAGCGGTGTGGACAGTTTCCTCTGATGGGTCCCACTGGAGTCCATTACGGAGATGCTCATACGATTCCAATCAAAAAGTATCAGGGCGCCGTCCGGTGACCATGACGGAAACCCGTTCGCATCGGAGCTATCCGTCAGCCTCACCAGATTCGTGCCGTCAAGGTCGATTGTGAAGATGTCGACGTCGCCGCCCAGGTTCGGATCCGTGTCAGATTCGATGATGAGTCGAGACCCGTCAGGCGACCAGACAGGAACTTTTGCGTTGATTACACTGTCGGTTATTCTCCGCTGGTCTGATCCGTCGAGGTCCATGACGTATGTCTCGACATGTCCATCGCGATCTGTACTGAAGGCGACTAGCGAGCCGTCAGGAGACCAACTCGGGAAATTGTCATCGTAGGTATTGAAGGTCAGCCTGCGCTGCCCCGAACCATCCTTGTTCATCACGTAGACTTCCCAGTTGCCGTCCCGCTCCGATTCAAACGCCAGCATCGAACCATCCGGCGACCAGGAAGCATGACGATCTGCGGCGCCATTGTCCGTGAGCCTTCGCTGAGTCGATCCGTCGGAGCTCATCGTATAGATCTCCCAGTTTCCGTCCCGATCGGAATCGAACGCAATCATCGAGTGCTGATCGTAGGCGTGTTCGGTACGAGATTTCAGCTCGATGCTCGTACTGTCCCAGGCATCGACTTCAGTCTCTGCGTAGGCTGCGATACAAAGAAGCGATAGGACGATTGGAAGCTGTACCTTCATCGACAAGCTAGCGAATTCTCCAGCCGTTCACCGGCCCGGCGTGAAAAAACACCTCCGGCGTCATCACGCCATCGCGCTTGAACACCTTGCCGTCGCGCATCACGAAGCGCACATTGCGCAGGGTGTCGATGTCGCGTAGCGGGTTGCCGACCACGGCAATCAGGTCGGCGTAATTGCCGGGCTTGATCGGGCCGCGCTCGTCATACACCTCGGCACAGCGGTAGCCGGCGATGGTCATCGCCTTGAGGATTTCGGGCGCCGGGATCCTCGCGGCCTTCCAGGTCTCGATGAAGTCGATGACCACCTCGCCACGCGTCATGCCGGGAATGTAGTAGTCGGCGTCGGTGGAGAAGGTCACCGCCACACCGTTGTCCCAGGCGTTGCGAAGGCCGGCGACGGTGCGCTCGAACTCCTCTTCCGAGGTGTTGTTGTAGGGCATCGCCGGGGTCTCGGTGCCGGCGCGATAGATGCCCTTCGCCGCCATCGCCTTGTGTAGCTCGTCGTCGAGGACGTCGGAGTGCGCCAACGAGAACAGACCGGCCTCGATGGCGCGCCGGGCGCCGTCGCGGGTCTGCACGTGGCCCTCGACCTTCATGCCGGCCTTGGCCGCCTCGCTGACGAAGAGCTGCATCTCGGCAACGGTGTAGCCATAGGGTTTGCAGTCCACGCAGATCTTGATCACGGTGGCGCCGAAGAGCACGTTCTGACGCACCGCCTTGACGATCTCGTCGTTGGTGTCGGCGTCGAGGTACTCGGGGTAGACGATGTTGTGGTCGATCCCCATCTCCGGCGTCGGCCAGAACTGCCCGCCCATACCGCCGATGATGATGCCGGAGTTGATGATCGTCGGCCCGGGTACCCAGCCTTACTCGATCGCCTGGCGCAACGCGGTATCGGCGTAGTTGCCGTTGTTGCCCATGTCGCGCACGACGGTGAAGCCCGATGACAGCATCTGCATGCCGTTGGAGAACGCCTGAATGGCCCGCAGCGGCGTCGAGTCCATGACGTAGGTCAGGTAGTAGAAGTTGCTCTCGGGCTCCTGCTTGTAGGTCAGCGCCAGATGGTTATGGGTGTCGACCAGCCCGCCGAGCACGGTGAGGTCGGACAGGTCGATAACATCGGCGCCGGCCGGTATGTCGACGCTGCCGGGGGAGACCACCGCCTCGATGCCATCGCCCTGGATGAGGATCACCTGGTTCGGGGTCGCAGTGCCGGCCTCGGGATCCACCAGCAGTCCGACACGAATGACCTGGACGGACTCCTCCTGTGCAGTTGCGGGAGTCGGCTGGGCAAACGCGGAAATCGGAACCATAAAGGCGAGCAATGCGATAGCGGCTGCGGCCACCAGGTTTCTGCGAGCCATCGGATCCTCCTGCGTGGAGCATGGGAATATGAACGGTGAGCACGGTAAGCTGCATCGTAAACCGCTGCTCACCGTAGTGCGCTTCGGTGAGACAATGGAAGCTGATCGGCTCGTCGACATCGAGGGCCCCGGGCATCTCGCCATCCGGGAATCCGCGCCCAATGATTCGACGGAAGGAGTTCAGGGAATGGATCGATTCGCCGGCAGGACGGTAGCCGACAGGGCCGACGGCCACGCGCTTCTGGAGGAACGCCGACACAATCATCCCCTCGTCGGAGAGCTCAGCCCGGATTTTGAGCTGCAACGATCCGACCGGACCAGCAGCGTCCGTCTTTCCTCGTATTGGGGGCGTAAGCCGGTCGTGCTGGTCTTCGGGTCGCTGACCTGAGGGCCCTTCTCCCAGGCGTCAGTTGACGTCGTAGCGTTGCACGAGCGGTTCGGCGATCGCGTCGAGTTCCTCATGGTCTACATACGCGAAGCGCATTCCACGGATGGTTGGCGCATCGACGACTCGGGGTGGTCGATCCTCGCCGACGCCCAAAATACCGACGAGCGCAACGCCGCCGCTGCCCAAACCTGCTCGATGCTGAGGCTACCCTTCCCGGTCGTGGTCGACTCGATGGATGACGCGGTCGCCCAACGATGGAGCGCATGGCCCGAGCGCCTGTTCGTGATTGACACCGATGGCCGTGTCGCTTACGTTGGCGCGCAGGGCCCCTGGGGGTTCTGGCCGCGTCAGCAGACGCCACCGCACGGATGGGGCGAGGACGATGGCTTTGACCACGGCCAGCCGCTCGATACGTTCCTCGTGAGCTTTCTGGCGCCGCCGACCGAGCCCGACTGATCTTCGAGATTCTCGACTATTCGCCGTAGCTTCCGTCGGGCAGGCGGGTCGGCACAGAGTACTGCGGATCGGTGAGTAGAGCGGCTACCGCCG
This sequence comes from Acidobacteriota bacterium, assembly GCA_963666055.2. GTDB lineage: Bacteria > Acidobacteriota > UBA890 > UBA890 > WLXD01 > DASCOT01. The sequence continues at coordinate 152,109 of CAXWPH010000007.1, forward strand.
GGTCGGTCTCGGCGAGCTGCTCGGCGGTACAGGGGCGCCATTCGTGCGAGATCCGGGCGCAGCGGTCCGCAGCCGCCTGCGCTCCCAGCTGCGTCGACAGCGCCCAGTAGACATACTCGATCGCCATGCAACCGTAGTCGCAGGTCTCGTCGTCGTAGGTATACCAGGCAGCGCTCGGATACGGATCCGGAATCTCCATGAACTGCCCGCCGCGCGCCAGGTCCATGGCGTTGGCGAGGCGAGAGCCAGGATCCGGGCCGAAGGCATCCGGATAGGCGACTGCGTATCCAGCGAAGCTGACCAGATGCCACACCTCCTCGATCGCGGCGTCGAAGCGGTCGCCGGCGTCTCCTTCCGCACGATCGGTCGGCGTGATGGTCTCGTGGCCCTCGAGATCCTGACTCTCGTAACGATCGCGGATCCCATCGGCCTCGAACAGACCCGACTCCTCGAGCTCGTCGAAGTCGGCGAACATCACCAACGCGTTGCGCTCCAGCATCGCATCGAGCACCGCCGGGTCATCGACCGAACCGTCCTCGTCGTTGTCGAGGTACTGCGCCATGACGTGCGCGGCGTGCCGGATCTTGTCGTCCGCAAGGTCTTCCGTACCCACGATGGGCACACCGAAGACGGTGATCTGCTTGGCGAAGAAGGCGCGCAGCGCCTCATCGCGCACCTCGTGCAATGAGAGGTCCGGGCCGGACGGTTGGGCCGACACGCCGGCCGGCGGCGGCTCTTCGTCACTCAACGCCTCATCCGCCACACTACCGCAGCCAACCAGGACAACAGCAGCGAGCGCGCCGAGGAGCCGCACCTGACTACGCATAGCCCAGCAGCCGCGGCACGAACAAGGTGATGTCGGGAAATAGCGTCAACACCAGCAGGCCGGCCAGCAATACGAGCAGGTAGGGCACCAGCCGCGGTGTCACCGCCTCGATGGAGGTGCCGGCAATGCCGCAGGCCACGAACAAGCAGATCCCGACCGGGGGCGAAACCATGCCGATGCCGACGTTGGCGGCGACCAGGATCGAGAAGTGTACCGGGTCCATCCCGAGCGACACGGCGACGGGCACCAAGATCGGCATCAGGATGATGATCGGCGGCAGCGCGTCCATCACCATGCCGAGCACGATGAACACGACGTGCACGAAGAGCATGAACACCAGCCAGTTCGGCGCTGTGCTGGTGATCCAGGCAGCGAGCTGGTGGGGAATGCGCTCGAACGTGAGCACGAACGAAAAGACCGAGGCCGAAGCAAGCACCAGCATCACGACGCCCGTCAAGGATGCGGTGCCCAGCAGTACGTCCGGCAGGTCGGACAGCTTCAACTCGCGATACACGAAGAACGACACCACGAAGCCATAGACTACGGCCACGGCCGAAGCCTCGGTCGGCGTGAACACGCCGCCGTAGATGCCGCCGAGAATGATGACGATCATCATTAGAGGCAGCAGCCCGTCGCCAATCACTTTGAGCTTGTCGCGCCAAGGCATCTTGGGCTCGATCGGCAGCTCGAGGCGAAGCGCATTGACGTACGTAAGCGCCATGATGGCGATCCCTAGCACGACAGCCGGTAGGACCCCGGCGGCGAACAGCGCACCGATCGAGATCCCGGCGACCACACCGATGATGATCAGATCGATCGCCGGCGGCACCAGCGTCGAGACCCCCCCTGCCGCCGCGAAGATGGCGGTGGCGAACTCGACCGGGTAGCGCTTGCGCTTCATCGCCGGCAGCGCCACCGACCCGACCGCGGCGGTGTTGGCGCTGGGCGATCCGGAGATCCCCGAGAACAACATCGCCGAGAGGATCACCACCAGCCCCAGCCCGCCCGGAATGCGGCCGACGAATATCAGCGCCATGTCGACGATGCGCCGCGCCATCCCACCCTTCGACAACAACGATCCGGCCAGCACAAAAAGCGGTATCGCCAGCAGCGGGAATGAGTCGAGACCGGCGAGGAACTTCTGCGGCATGACGATCAGGAACTCTGGCGAGCTATAGAGCAGCCCGGCCATTCCGGCCATCGCCAGCGCCAACCCTACCGGCACCGACACCAAGAGCGCGATCACGAAGACGAGTGCGACGATCAGGCCCATCTGCTAGGAGCCCGTGGTGGAAGTGTGCTCGGCGGGCTCGTCGTCATCACCGCGCCAGGCCTGTCGCAGGATGTAGTAGAGCATCAGCAGGCTACCGACGAAGGCCGACGAATAGGGGATGGACATCGACACTCCGGTGGCCGGAGCAACCATCGTCCGCACCTCGAGCGTGAACCAAAACGCCTGCCAAGCGAACACGGCGAGCAGCACCGCGATCAGCGCGGTGACCAGCCGCGACAGCTGTTTCCGGGGGCCGGGGGGTAGACGCTGAACCGCGAACGTGAGCGCGAAGTGTGAACGCGTCTTGAACGCGTAGGCAGCGCAGAGCGAGCCGAGCCATAAGAGCAGGAAGCGCGCCAGCTCCTCGGACCATGCCAGCGATATCTGAAACACATAGCGGAAGAGCACCTGGGAGAACGTCACCCCGACCATGGCGATCAGCAGCATGCACAGCACCAGCTCGAGCGGCTTGCTGCGAAGATCAGTAACCGACGATCTCATCAATGACCTCGGCGCCACCGACCTTGTCGGCGGCGTTGCGATAGACGTCGCGCACACGAGCCTGAAACAGGCTGCGATCGACTTCGAAGAACTCCAGGTTTGCAGTTCGCTCGAGCTCGGCGAGTGCCTCCCGGGTGGCAGTCTCCATGGCCCGGCGTTGGGCGATCGACGCTTCGCGGCCGGCTCGCAGCACCACCTGTTGTACATCGGGGGGCAGGCGATCGTAGAGCTTGCGACTGAAGATCATGCCGGCGGCGAGATACATGTGCTCCGTATTGGAGACATAGCGCGTGACCTCGTAGAAACGCTCGTACAGAAGGTCCACATGGTCGGTCTCAGCGCCATCCACAACGCCCTGCTCGAGCGCCGAATAGAGCTCGCCGAAGGACATCGGCGTTGCCTGGGCACCGAGAGCGTCGAAAGCCTCTACCAGCACCGGCGTTCCCATGACGCGGATCTTCAGGCCGCGCAGATCCTCCGGGGTCAGTACCGGACGCGTGGCGTTCCACATGTTGCGCACGCCCGAGAACCACCAGCCGAGCACCATCGCATCGAGCTTTTCCTCCGTGGCCCGGGCGACACGCTCGCCGGGTGAGCCGTCGAGCACACGGTAGAAGTGATCCAGGTCACGAAAGATGAACGGCAAGTTGAACGCCTCGGCCTCCGACACGAACGGACCGAGGCCGGCGCCAGCGCTGGCAGCCGACGCCGCTAGCGCCCCCAGCTTGACCATCAGGCTGGCCTCCTCCTCGGTGCCAAGCTGACCATTCTCGAAGATCTGCACCTGGACGGCGCCGACGGTCTCACGCTCGACGATCTCCTTGAAGTGCTCGAAACCTGCCTGATACGGGTGTTGGGGACTACCGTTGTGGGCCACTTTGAGAATCAGCGGGGCATCACGGTCGGCGCAGCCGGCCGTTATGGCCGTCAGCGCAACGACGGCCAGCGCGGCCAAAGCCCGCGAACGGCGCCGCGCCCTCATTCTCGAGGTCCCCGGGCCGTCATAAGTAGCGATCGCGGCACCGCCTCGTCGCTCATCGCCGCCTGTGCCACCAGGCTGGCAATGACGATCGCCGACTGGATCAGGTCGGGCTCATGGAGATGATCGAAGGTGTCCATGTTGGTGTGGTACCCGCGCCGCTCGAGAGGGTCCTGGAGCTCCTCCGCGCCTTGGTGAGGCGTTTCGGCATCATCGTATACTGTATGCAACTCTTGAACAGGTCCATCCGAGACCGCTGAGGCGAGCGTCATGACAACGAGCAAGCTCCTCGCCGCAACCCTGATAATCGCCTGCAGCGCGGCGGGAGCTGGTGGCCCGCGAAGCGCCGCGGCACAGACTCAGGCATCGAACTATTCCGAGCTGCTGGAGATCTTCGGCGACTTCCGCGCCCTCGAGCGTCCGCCGGTCGCGAACGGGGTCCCCGATTTCGGCGGCGATGCCATGCGCCGGCAGTATCAGGCGCTCGGACGGCTCCGACGCACGTTCGACGCGCTTGCCGTTGACGCCTGGCCGGTCGGCCAGAAGGTCGATTACCTGCTGGTCCGCGGCGAGATGAACGGCCTCGATTTTTATCACCGAGTGCTGCGGCCGTGGTCTCGCGACCCCGGGTTCTATCTGCAGACGATGGGCGGATCGGGACCATCGTGGAGGGGTGTGCGGATCAACGATCTGCCGATGCCGCCAGCCGAGCTGCCGGCAGTGCTGCAGGCGTTGGAGGCAGTTCCGACACTCCTGTCCGCGGCGCGCGACAACCTGCGCAACGTTCCGGCCGACCTGGTGACGCTGGCGCTGCATTACCTGCATGAAGAAGTGGCGTTCTTCGAGCGCATTCGTGATACCGCCGGCGGTCACCATCCGGAGCTGGTCGATCCGGCCGAAGCAGCGCGCGGCGCCGTAGTCGCTTATGGCGAGTGGCTAGAGAGCAACCGCGGACGCATGAACGGCCGGGCCGGCATCGGCAAGGACAACTACGACTGGTGGCTGCGCAACGTCCAGCTCGTGCCCTACACCTGGGACGACTTTCGCGAGATCGTCACTCGCGAGGACGAGCGCGTGCTCACCTACCTCGAGCTGGAGCGCAATCGTAATCGCCATCTGCCCGAGCTCGAGCCAGTGGCGACTGCGGAGGAGCACGCTCGCCGAAAACGAGCCGCGCTCGAGTTCGCCATGCGATTCTTGAGCGAATCGGAGATCGCTACCATTCCCGACTACCTCGACGCCAGCGGCTATCTGTCGCGCGGGCCGCTGCAGCCTCCAGCGGTCTGGCCGCGCCCGGAGACCGACTTCTTCGATCAGACCGGCGACCGCGAGCCGCTGCCCGAGCAGGTGCACGAATTCATCGGCCACTACTTCGACAACCAGCAACAGCAGCGCGACGAGCGCGTTATCCGCGGTGCCGAGCGGCTGTTCGCCATGGACATGATCCGCCTCGAAGGCTGGGCCTTCGGCCTCGAGGAGCTGCTGATGCACTCTGGCTACCTCGATGAGCGGTCGCCCCGAGGACGCGAGATCGTCTACATGCAGACGGCTTTCCGCTCCTGTCGCGCCATCGCCGATCAGAACATGCACGCCAACGACTTCACCCTCCAAGAGGCCATCGACTACTGCTACGCCTGCGCGCCCAACGGCTGGCTGTTACCCGACGGCTACCACGTCTGGTACGAGATGGCGACGAACCTGCGCTTCCCCGGCTGGCACTCCGGGATGGTCATCGGGAAGAGCCAGTTCATCAAGCTGTTCGGCGATCGCGTGCGCCAGCTGGGCCCTGACTTCGTACTGCGCGACTTCGTCGACGAGTTTCTCGCCGCCGGCGGCATCCCGTTCTCGCTCATCCGCTGGGAAATGACCGGGCTCGACGACGAGATCCAGAAGCTCTGGTGAGCGCCCCACTGTACGTCGTGATCGGGGTCACCGGGCCCATGGGCGCGGCGGTTGCGCGGCGCCTCATCGAAGCTGGCCGCCGCGTCCGCGGCATCAACCGTAGTGGTCGCGGCCAGGTGCCAGAGGGCGTCGAGCTGGTCGCCGCCGATATCAAGGACGTCGACGCCGCGCGCGAGGCGTGCTCGGGGGCAAGCGTGCTGTTTCAGTGCGCCAGCGCCCCATACATGGACTGGTCCGACCCGGACAACCCGCAACCGTTGCGTTGGACCAACGAGACCGAGCACCTGCCGGCGATCACCGAGGGCACGATCGCCGCCGCTGCCGCTGCCGGCGCGCGCATTGTCTACGGCGACAACTACTATATATACGGTCCCGTCGACGGCCCGTTGACCGAGGACCATCCCTGGAACGCCAGCGACGAGAAGGGGCTGGCGCGCGTCGGCGTGGCGCGGCGCCTGCTCGACGCCCACGCGGCGAACGAAGTGGCGGTGACCATCGGCTGCGCCTCCGACTTCTTTGGCCCCGAGGTGCTCAACTCCACCACCGGCGATCGATTGTTCGTACCGGCGCTTCGCGGCGAGCAGGCGGAAATCCTCGGTGCGGACGACGCCCTGCACAGCTACTCGTTTATCGACGATGTCGCCACGGGGCTGGTGACGCTCGGCGACCGAACTGAGGCTCTCGGACAGGTCTGGAACCTACCCAACGACGCGCCCGTGACCCCGCGGCGCTTCTTCGAGATCGTTTACGAGGAGGCTGGGCACGACCCAGCTACCAAGGTGGCCGACGACAGCCTGCGGCGCAGTCGGGGGTACGAGGCACACCTTCTGGACCGGCCCTTCATCGTCGACCACACGAAGTTCGACGGGGCCTTCGGCGCCCATCCGACGCCGCTACGACAGGCGATACGCGCGACCGTCGAGTGGTTCCGTCAGCGCCAGCGCGCCGGAGCAGCATGACGACTTCTGACACTGCTGAGGAACGTGTGGCGGTGGTCACCGGAGGCGCCAGTGGGCTCGGAGCCGGCATCGTGAAGCACCTGGCGGCGCGCGAATTCGGGGTTTGTCTGAACTACCTCACCGAGGACAAGGCGCTGCGCGTCGAGCGTGACATCCACGACGCCGGCCCGGCCCGTCTGCTCAAGTACCGCGCCGACGTCAGCCAGCGCGATCAGGTGCGCGCCATGTTCGATGCGGTGATCGACCGCTTCGGCCGTGTCGATGTGTTGATCAACGGTGCCGGATTCAACCGCGACGCGCCCTTCATGGAGCTCACCGACGAACAGTTCGACAGCGTCGTCGCCGTGCACCTGCGAGGCCACTTCATCTGCTCGCAGGAGTTCGTGTTCCACAATCCGGATCGCGATGGGCTGATCTTGAATTTCGCCGCGCCATGCGGTGCCGAGGGTCGTGCGAACGGCGCCAACTTCTGCAGCGCCAAGGGCGGAATTCTGGCGCTGACCAAGTGCATGGCCCTCGAGCTGGGGCCGAGGATCCGCGTCAACTGCCTGCAACCCGGCTCGATCAAGACACCCGAAGTGATTGAACGCTATGGTCTCGATAGCAGCACCGGCGTGGAGCGCGAGCTCGCCAAGCTGCCGGTGGGTCGTTTGGGCGAGCTGGCGGATGTGGCCCACATGGTCGACACGATCCTCGAGGCTCGTTTCACTACCGGCGCCTGCTTCCACGTCAACGGCGGCCAGTTCATGCAGTAGCCCACCCCCCGACTGGATGAAGATGCGCCTCGATCTGAGCGACCAGGGAGGTACCGAATGAAGCGGACGAGAAAGTCGATGCAAGGACTGCGGCTGGCCGCAGCTGCCGTAGTCGCCGTTGCCGTAGCCACCGTTGCCCTGGGAGGCACGGCATCGGGCGGCCCCCAGGTCGAAGGCGTGGACGCTCCGTACACTTGGTTCAATCTCGAGCGCGCCCTGCGTGACTCCCAGGCCCTCATCGACAAGCTCGGACACGACGACAACGGCATGCCGTCGTTCCAGCGTCTGGTCGACCGGGGCAGCGAGATGCTGTCGGCGCGTTCGGCGTCGCTACGGGAGGTCTCCGGCATCGTCGTCGAGCTCATCGCCTGGCAGTACTTCTTCACCCCCTCCGACCAGCACATCCCGCCGGTGCCGCTGATCGACACGGGCCACGCGATCGTCGCGCCGCCGCCTGGGGTGCATCCGTTCTACAAGAAGTACCTGAACGCCTACGACGACGACTGGACCCAGGGCATCGCCATCATCACCTCGGAGCGCGTTCCGGACCGCGCCCTCCGCAAGGTCGAGCAAACCGTCAACTGGCTGTTAAGCGCCCGGCCCGACCTGCGTCAGGCGATGAGCTCCAACAACATCCGCGTTGCCGTGCGCGGCGTGGCCGAGGCCCGCGACAACTCCGACCATCCCGGCAATATCGGGCCAGGCGGGGCGCGGCCTGAGCGACCCACCACCTACATCGAGGAGGAGGGCGTTGCCTGGCGCGACAAGGCCGGCGCGATCCACGAGGGCTGGTACTCGCTGCGGCGCCACGTCGCCGTGGAAGAGTTCGGTCACTCGATTCACCGCAGCGGCCTGCCGTTCATCGATCCGCAGCATGATGTCGTTGCAGAGATCAACGCTGCGTACATCAACGCTCTGCGAGAAGGGCTCTACTCGCCGCCTCAGTATCTCGATGGGCCTGGGCTCACTGACCCGTCGATGGCAGATCAGCTGGAGAGCGAGATCGAGGCGCTGCGCGACGGGGAGTACTTCGCCGTCGGACTCGACTGCTTCTACGGCGTCGTGCACGAAAATGAGGAGTACACGCTCAAGACGCGCGATGAGATGCGGCTACGCGACCCGATGCTCTACGAGATCATCAGCCGTTACTTCCCGACCGAAGAATGGTCGCCGATGGATTATGCGCCCGAGATCTACGAGGAGCGCTGAATCGTGACGGGGTGGTCAGGGAGTCGCCTCGGACCCGTCACCTTCGAACGCCGCCATGTCGATCTCCGACCAGGGCGGCAGCGACTCGAGGTCGACGTTGCCGCCGCTCAGGATCAATCCAACTCGACGTCCCCCGGGCTCGATACGGCGCTCCAGGAGTGCCGCGACCGGTACCGCGGCGCTCGGCTCGATGACGATCTTCATGGTCTCCCACACCAGGCGCATGGCGGCGAGAATGCCAGCCTCCGAGACCGTGACGATGTCTGTAACGTGCTCAGCGATGATCGCGAAGTTGCGCTCACCGAGGGAGGTACGCAGCCCGTCGGCACGAGTGCGCGGATCGGTCTGCGGCACGATCGCCCCCAGGCGCAACGACTGCAGGGCATCGTCGGCGCACTCCGGCTCGCAGCCGATGACCGCGACGGACGGATGGCGCGTCGCCGCCGCGATACACGTGCCGCCGAGCAGCCCCCCGCCCCCGACGGGGGCGAGTGCGAGGTCGAGATCAGGTACGTCCGCGAGCAGCTCGACCGCACAGGTGCCCTGCCCGGCGATGGTCCGCGGGTCGTCGTACGGGCGCACGGAGCTGGCCCCGAGACGCTCCTGGATTTGGGCAGCGGCAGCGTCGAACTCCTCGGCGGTGGGAATGTCGCCCTTACCTTCCACCCAGACGATGTTGCCGCCGTAGCGCTGCACGGCGGCCACCTTGGAGCGCACCGCCACCTTCGGCATGGCGATGTGGGCCTGCATGCCACGCGTTTGCGCCGCCAGCGACACCGCCGCCGCGTGGTTGCCCGAGGAGCTCGTAACGATGCCGCGCGCCGCCTCCTCGTCAGTCAGGGACATGACGGCGTTGAAGGCGCCGCGAATCTTGAACGCACCGGTCTTCTGGAAGTTCTCGCATTTGAAGAAGCAGCTGGCGCCGAAACGCCGATCCAGCGTCGAGCTCGTCATCACTGGCGTACGGTGGATGTACGGCGCGATGCGCGCATGGGCCTCCTCGATCTCCTTTCGACCTACCGATGCTTGGCTCACCGACCCCTGCCTTCTGCGACCCTTTGACCGTTCACCGGTCCTGGGAGGATTTGATGCGGACGCTAACCATACCTGTCCTGCTCGCGCTTCTCGCTGCCTGCGGCGGCATGCCGACCGATGATTCGACGCCGGTCGCCGAGGAGGCCCCGGCCGACGACACTGTCGGCGGGCTCCTTGGCGGCTGTATCCTCATCGCGCCGCTCGGAGCGGTGCCAGATGATCTGTATACCCGCACCGACATCACCGCCAGCGATACCTACCCGCCGTTCACCAAGGAGCTCACCGTCTACGGGCTCACCCTTATCGGCGATGCGAGCGTCTCCGATCCGTTCATGCAGCTGGTCGCGGATGCCGTCACCGAGAGCTTCCCAGCCGACCAGAGCCTCGATCTGGCGGCCCAGCAGCGTGTGATGCGTAGCATGTACGAGCACAAGGCGCTCATCCCGTTTTTCGTGGGACAGCCGCAGCGAAACGACGAGTTCGACCGCCACTTCGACGCCGTGCGGAATCAGAACAGCGTTTGCGACATCATCATGCAGGTCGACGACGGACAGGTCATGGAGGTCGTCGAGCACATCCTCCACTACGTCAGCGATGTCGGGCTGCACTTCGCCTTCCCGGCGGAATGGGGCATCTCCCCTGACTCCGAGTTGGCTGAGGCGATGGATCGCGCCGTCGAGGCCGGCTACTACGACATTGGCTCGTACGACGACATCGACGAAGACGAGGTGCGGTTCAGGGTCGCCATACAGGAGTTCGCCTACTGGGTAATCTCGACTGCCTGGAACCTGCAGGCGGACTACGGTCCGCAGGGCGGTGGCGAGTGGACAATCATCGACGCCACCGACCTGCAGGCCAAGATGCCCGAGCTATACGCCATGGTCGAGCGCACCGTGGGTCGCACCATGGTCGCCCCGAGCCTGGAGACACTGCGAGCCATCGGACCCACCAGAGCAGAGGAGGCACAAGACTGATGAGTGGTCGAGCCGGCCAGCTCGCGCTCGCCATCGCTGTGATCGCCTGCAGCAGTGCCGTCCAGACCGACGACCCCGAGGATCGGTCGACGACGGACGCCGCTGGTAGCGACCTCGGCTTGGCGCGCGACTTCCGGATTGTCCTGTCGCAAGACGCCGGCGACGGCAGCGCCCTGTTCGGGCTCGATCTCGAGAACGGAGCGGCCGAGCAGCTCATCGAGCCGATGGGATACGCTGGCTACGCGGTATGGGCACCGGACGGCGCTCGCGTGGTGTTTCTGGGCGGGGGAGCCGACGGCGTCGCCCTCAGGGCCCTGGATGCCGAATCGGGGAAGGTCACGGAGCTCATCGCCGGAATTGGCGACCCGGTGGACTTCTCGCCCGACGGCTCGACCATGCTTCTCACCCTCGATCTGGAAGAGGGCGGCGGCGCAATCACCTTCGAGTCGGGACGCGACGGCAACCCGGAGATCTACCGTCACGATCTGGAGACCGGCGCCACCGAGCGCCTGACTGACAACTCGGGGCTCGATGAGTGGCCGTCGTTCTCACCCAGCGGCACCCAGATCGCCTGGGCGTCGGGTGGAGAGGAACGAAAGCACCTCTGGGTCATGCAGGCCGACGGTAGCGACAAGCGACAACTCACCGACAGCCTGATGTTCGGCGACGCGTACCCGGAGTGGTCTCCCGACGGCCAGCAGATCCTGCTCACGGTGAACACGGACGATGGGCCGGCGCTCTATCTGATCGACCTGGCAACGAGGGCAGCGACCCCGGTCGGCCCCGGTGCAGCGCCGACGTGGCGATGAGCCGATCCGGCGCCGGAGGGTCCATGAGCACGGTGGTTCGAGCCAGCCTCGGCGTCGTGCTCCTGGGGGTCGCCGCACTTCCGGCCATGTCGGCCCAGGAACCCGTCCACTGGGACGTCGTCGACGCGATCATGCAGGAGGCCTTCGAGCACTCCGATCTCATGGAGAATGCCAGCTGGCTCACGGATGTGTTCGGGCCACGCAATGCCAAGTCGCCGTCGTACATCTCAGCAGCCGAGTGGGCGCGCGACCGCCTCATCCAGTACGGCCTGCCGAACGCCGCCTTGGAACCGTACGAGTTCGGTAGCGGCTACGTGAACGAGTACATCTCGGTGCACATGATGACGCCGCAATACATGCCGATCATCGCCTATCCGGCAACCTGGTCGGCCGGCACCGATGGCCGAGTAGTCGGCACTGCGGTTTACCTGGACTTCGGCTCGATCGAGTCGGAAGCCGACCTAGAGCGCTACCGTGGAAAGCTGCACGACGCCATCGTGCTTACGCATCCGGCGCAACAGCTCCCGACGCAGTTCACGCCCCGCTCGACCATCTTCACCGACGCGCAGCTCGACGAGATGGCACGCATCCCGATCGGCCCGACACCCGAGCGGCGCAACCGGAGACGCGATTCAGGCCGGCTCGGCCGGCGGCAGATCATCGACTTCGTTGTCAGCGAGGGCGCCCTTGCCATCGTCCGTACCGACGGCCGAGGCGATTACGGCACCGTGACCGTCTCCAACACTGGCTACACGCTCGAAACACGGCCATGGGAGCCCGATGCGCCGCCCCCGCACACGGAGCTATTCATGGCCGCCGAGCACTACAACCGCATCCTCCGCATCCTCGAAAAAGGCATCGCCGTCGAGGTCGAGCTGGATCTCCGCGTGCGCTTCACCGACGAGGACACCCTCGACTACAACGTTGTCGCCGAGATTCCAGGCACGGATCTGGCCGACGAGCTTGTGCTGCTGGGCGGCCACCTGCAAGCGAATCCGGCGGGCACAGGCGCGACCGATGACGCCGCCGGGGTCGTGGTGTCGATGGAGGTCATGCGCATCTTCCAGGAACTGGGGATCCAGCCGCGACGCACCGTGCGCGTCGGCCTCTGGGGCGGCCACGAGATGGGTGTCTTCGGAAACCGCGCCCACGTCGCCGCCAACTTCGCCGACGTCAAGACACGCCAGTACAAAGCCGACTACGACAATCTCTCGGCCTACTTCAACGTCGATCACGGTAGCGGCAGAATCCGCGGCGTCTCGATCATGGGCAATGAGGTCATCCGATCGATCTTCAGCCAGTGGATGAAACCACTGGGCGGCCTCGGCATGTCCCACCTGTTCACCACCGGCATGCAGCACGAGGCCTACGAAGAGGTCGGCCTGCCGGGCTACTACTTCGTTCAGGACGACCTCGACGGCGATGCCCACACGCACTCCAACATGGACGTCTACGACCGGCTGGTGGAAGAGCACCTGATGGCCAACACCGTGATCCTGGCTACCTTCGTGTACCACGCCGCCATGCGCGACGAGAAGCTGCCGCGTGTCGCGCCAAGACCCTGGTAACGTCGTCGAGTTGCTCAGCCCCCTGGCAATCGTCCCTCCGGCCCACCCTGGAACAAGCGAGCCCACGCCATGAAGCTACGCACAATCCTGGTCCTACTCGCCATCTCGCTGCCGACTTTCTCGCAAGCGCAGATCGCCAACCAGACCGCTAAGTCACGGGCGGAGATCCTGCACCTGATCCGGCGCGAGAAGCTCGACCTCATCCTCCCCGGAGCGATGCGCGACAACAACGTCGACATGTGGATCCACGTCGTGCGCGCCGGCAACCCCGACCCCATGTCGGTGCACTTCGGATCGGCCAGCGGCTACCTGATCTTCACCGACCGCGGCGGCAGCCGCATCGAGCGCGCCGTTCTCGGCGGCGGCGGGCACCCGGAGCTGTTCGACATCTTCGGCTCAGACGAGCTTGCCCGCGCCGTAGAAGGGTACGACTTCGGCAACCAGGACCCCGCCGTGTACGACGAGCTGCGCGAGTTCGTGGCCGAGCGCGACCCGCAGACGATCGCCGTCAACACCTCGGACTGGCTGGCGATCGCCGATGGGATCTCGCACTCCGACTATGTCAAGCTCGAGCGCATTCTCGGCCCGGAGTACTCGTCGCGAATCGTTTCGGCGGAGAACGTGATCACGGATTTCCGAGCGCGGCGCGTACAGCGTGAACTCGTCGCGTTTGCCAACGCGCTCGAGGCGCATCGAGAGATCCTCGAGCGGGCGCTCTCACGCGAGGTCATCACGCCGGGACAAACCACCCTGGGAGAGATCGGCTGGTGGGTGCGCGAGGAGATGTTCCGCCGCGGCCTCAACCACGGCACCTCAACCGGGGTGAGCATCCCGAGGATCCTCTACTCGGCCAAGTCCGAGCCCATCGACCCGCCGGACGTGCGCTGGTGGATCCACCACAACGACTACGTCATCCAGCGCGGCGACTTCCTCACCTACGACATCGGGGTGCGCTATCTCGACTACTTCGTCACCGACTACAAGCGCAACGCCTACGTGCTGCAGGAGGGCGAGACAGGCGTTCCCGACAGCATCCAGCACGCCTTCGATCAGGCGATCCGCGCTCGCGAGCTCATCCGGGCCAATATCCGCATCGGCAGGACGGCGGGTCAGACGCTCGAAGCCATCGTTCAGGCGCTCGAGGAAGTGGGGTACATCTATACCCCCTTCATCGACATCGGCACGGAAGACTACAAGCTGGTCCAGCGGATGCTGGCAGACACCGACCAGTCGGGCTTCTCCATCGACCTCCACAGCCAGGGCAACAACGGCGGCAGCCTGGTGACCGTCGGCCCCTCGGTAGCACCGTTCCGCTCGGATCGCGACCACCTGACGATCCAGGAAAACCACATCTTCTCGTTCGAGTACATGGTGCACACCAACCTGCCCGAGCGTCCCGGCTTCCCGGTGTCGCTCAACATCGAGGGCAATCACGTGGTCACCCACCGCGGCGTCGAGTACCTGTACCCGCCGAACGAGCGCATTCTGCTGATTCACTGACAGGAGAGAGGCGATGAGATTCCCGCCGAGGCTGTTGCTGATGGTCGTGGTTCTGGCGTGCGCACCCGCGCCGGTCAGCCCCCAGTCCGCCCTCACGCTTCCGGACATCGACACTTCGGGCTCGCCGAACGGCATCGTCGAGCTGCCTGCCGATGTCCCGGCTGTCTTCCGTGAGGTCTTCGTCAAATACACCAAGCTCATCGCGCCCAACGGCAAGCCGATCCACTTCCTGGCGCAGGACGGCTGGAGCGATGACCGCATTCTCAAGGCGCGCAACGTGATGCAGCATGTGCTCACCGACGTGCCGGGCTCCCGTTACGGCGCCGACAAGAGCGTCGTGGCCAACTCGATGTCGGATCGCAAGGCGACGATGGTGCTGTTCAACACCGAGCCCGAGCTGCGCACCGCCTTCGCGAACACCGACCTGCGCAGCGCCGACCTCAGCATGCAGGACCTGCGCGCCAACGAGTGCCCGGTCGCGGGCGACGAGGACTACATGGCGCACCGCACCCGCGACGCCTCGTTCGAGGAGATCATCCACCTGGTACACGACTACGGCATCAAGCCCGCCCTGCCGCAGATGCAGGATGCCCTGCGCGAGATCGACGCCGAGGCCACGGCGCGCGGAATCTGGCGCGGCTGGCCCGACGACGAGGTTGAGAACCACCCCAACGAGTACCTCGGCGTGATCAACGACAACTACCTCGATCTGTGGACTGTATTGCCAACGGTGTATGAGGGACGGCCGATCGAGGACGACAGCATGCCCGCCGGACACACGCACTTCGGACGCTACGGCGCCCGCGGCCGCGAGGGGATGCGGGCCACCGATCCGAAGGGCCTGGCCATCGTGCAGGAGTTCTTCCCGCCGTTCCTGACCTACAACCCACACCTGCCGATCGACTTCGAGGGCACCTTCTCGCTGACCGTGGACCCAGACCTGCGCTATACCACCAAGTCGCAGCATCTACGAGACGTCACCCTGACCGGCGGCAACGACGCCAACCTCGTCGGCAACGGCTGGGGTAACGCGCTCACCGGCAACGCCGGCGACAACTCCCTGCGCGGCAACGGCGGCGACGACCTGATCGACGGTGGCGATGGCACCGACACGGCAACCTTCGTCGGCAACGCCGCCGACTACGAGATCGTCCACGATAGCGGCGTCACACGGGTGATCGATACACGCATCGGCCGCGACGGCACCGACGTCTTGCTCGGTATCGAGCGCCTGGAGTTCGCCGACCAGGCCATCGAGCTCAATTGACCGTGACCCGAAAACAGACCGTAAGGCTTCAACGTTGGGCCGCCGCGATCGGCATGCTGGTGTTGCTGTCGCCCGCCGTTGGGTTCCTGGAGAGTGCTGCCTCGCCGCCCGCACCGTATGCGCGGGGGCGCTCGCAACATGGCGTCGGTGCCCGGTTGCCTCTGCAACCTACCCGCACCGTCGAGCTGACCACGGACGCCGTCACCTGGATGTCGCTCGACGTCTCCCCCGACGGTCGGACGATTGCCTTCGCGACCCTCGGCGATCTGTACCTGATGCCGATCTCGGGCGGCCATGCGCAACGCATCAGCTCCGGCATGGCGCTCGACGCACAGCCACGCTTCTCGCCCGACGGCGGCCGCATCGTGTTCACCAGCGACCGCAGTGGCTCCGAGAACCTGTGGACGCTGGAGGTCGGCAAGACGATCGACGACAGCACGCTGGAATCGACAGCCTCTGGCCTACGAGCCCTGACCGCCGGCCGCGATGCCTCCTACGCCTCGCCCGAGTGGAGCCCAGATGGCTCCACGGTCGTCGCCTCGCGCACCGATCGCTTCACCTGGATCGACGTGATGCACACCGTCTGGAGCTATCCGTCAACGGAAGGTCCGGGAACGCAGCTGCTTGTTAACGACCAGCCGGTCTACGGCATGGGCGCGGTGTTTGGTCCGGACGGAGCGCTGTACCTGTCGCACCGGACAGAACGCGGCAACCCCTACGGCCACCGGATCGACCGCTTTGACCTGGCCACCGGCAAGGTCACCCCGATCACCGCCCCCGCCGGCGGAGCGGTGCGTCCGGCGATCTCGCCCGACGGCCGCTGGATGGTCTACGCCTCCCGCCACGACGGCCAGACGGGCTATCGGCTGCGCGACCTGAACGCGGACACCGAGCGCTGGCTGACCTTTCCGGTGCAACACGACCTACAGGAAAACGATTGGATGGGCACGTCATCGGATCACATGCCTGGCTATGCGTTCGTCCCGGACAGCTCAGCCATCATCGCCGCCATCAACGGCAAGCCGCAACGTATCGACCTGGCAACCGGCACGCGCTCAGCGATCGAGTTCACCGCCAACATCTCGCTGCCGATCGGACCGCTCATCCACTTCGAGACACCGGTTGCACGTGGACCGGTCGTGGTGCGCTCTATTCGCTGGCCGGCCCAATCACCCGACGGCTCGAAGCTGGCGTTCACGGCGGTACACAAGCTATGGGTGCAAGATACCGGCAGCGGCGCGGTGTCGGCCATAGCGTCGATGGACGAGCTGCAGGCGATGCCGGCCTGGAGCCACGATGGCTCGACGCTTGCATTCGTAACCTGGTCGGACTTCGAGGGCGGCCAGGTGTATCGCGTCGCTGCCGACGGCAGCGATCTGCGGCGCGTCAGCCAGCAAGCCGGCTTCTATACCGACCCCGTGTGGGTGCCCGGAGACCAGGAGATCCTCATAACACGCGGATCCTGGCAACAGCGCGGCGCCAACCTCGTATGGGAACGGATACCCGCAGATGGGGGGCCACATACGCTGGTGGGGCCAGCCAATGGCGACCGCCCACACTTCGCCGATCGCGACGACCGCTTCTACGCGTACGATCCCGACGAGGGGTTGTTCTCGCAGGCACTCGACGGATCCGGCCGGCAAACGCACCTTACAGTGACCGGATGGCGCGAGCCCCTTGGTCCAGGCGGACCGCGGCCGGCCGACGCGGTTGTCATGGGACCCGACGGTGATGCAGCGTTGGTATTGGCGGACATGCGACTGTTCCATGTGCCGATTCCGGCGGCCGAGACGCCCGTAACGTTATCCCTTGCCGAGCTACCGGCGAGGTCGAGGTTGACACACCTCGATGTGCTCGGCGTCGACTTCTTCGAGTGGGGCCCGCGAGGCAACACCGCTATGTGGTCGCTTGGCAACGCCATTTTCGAGCGCACCGTCGGCACTGCGGACTCGGCACCTGGGGGCTCGGCACCGAGCGAGCGCCGCATCGAGATCGAGCTGCCGCGCGATCGCGTCGAGGGCACACTGGTGCTACGCGGCGCACGGATCCTGACGATGGATCCGACTGCCGATGAAGATCCGGCGCAGCGGGACGGCATCATCGACGACGGCGCTGTAGTGATCTTCAACGAACGGATCGCCCAAGTCGGACGCTCGGTCGACGTGGCGACACCCGATGGTGTCCGCGAGATCGACATCAGCGGGACAACGCTGCTTCCAGGGTTTGTCGATCTGCACGCCCACCTGCGCGCCGCTCGCGGCATGCACCGCAATATACGCCGTGCGCCAGGTAGTTTAGGTAGTCCCGTGCGATGGTCGGGCCGCGTACTTTTTCAACCGGCCGGGCGATGTACCCCGACGTCCGCATCGGCTCGCTACAGGATGCGCGCAACCTGATGCGACGCTACCGCGACTACTACGGCCACCACACGATCAAGCAGTATCTGACCGGCGATCGCACGGTGCGTCAGTGGATGGCCATCGCGGCGCGCGAGTTCGGGCTCACGCCGACCACCGAAGGCGTCGACATGAAGACAATGATCACCCAGGTCATCGACGGCTATTCACTCGAGCACGTGTTGCCCCATTTCCCGCTGGCACCCGACGTGGTGCAGCTGCTGGCGCAGTCTGGCACCTACTACGACCCAACGTTAGTGGTCGGCACAGGCCCGCGATCGATCTACTACTGGTGGACACGCACCGACGTGCACGACGACCCCAAAGTACGCCGCTTTACTCCGCACGAGGTGATCGACGACCGCACCCGCCGGGTGGAGTGGTTCCACGACAGCGAGTTTTACTGGCCGGAGCATTCCAAGGACGTGGCCGCGGTCGTCGACGCTGGCGGCAAGGTCACCGCCGGAAGCCACGGGGAGATGCAGGGGATCTCGTTCCACTGGGAGATGTGGAACCTCGGCGCCGGCGGCATGCCACCGCTCGAGGTGCTGCGCGCCGCCACGCTGACCGGCGCCGAGGGCATCGGCTTCGGCAACGATCTCGGCTCGATCACCGCCGGCAAGCTCGCCGACATGCTCGTGCTCGAAGCCGATCCGCTCGACGATCTGCGCAACACCACATCACTGCGCTACGTGATCAAGGGCGGTCGGCTGTACGACGCTGACACACTCGACGAGCAATGGCCCAGGGAGCGGCCGCTCGGGCCTCTCTATTGGCACGGTGATCAACCGAGCCGGTCGCAGTAGAGACTGCCGGCGAACGAAACGCTGTGGTCGATGGGGTCTCCGTCACCGTGGGCCTTGCCGGAGCCTGTCGTGCGGCGTGCCTTTGTTGCTCGGAAGCCGCGACACAACCGCCGCCCAGCGCCAGGAGTACGACCGAGATTCGACGCAAACGCCCCCGATCAGTGGCTTGAGAAGTCCGCTTGCTTACCTACCGTTCGAAGGTAAAGGCGATCTCCACCGTTTCGTTCGGCCCCACCGTGACCTCCTGCGTCAAGGTGCCGAGGATCTCGTGCCGCGCCGACACCGTGTACTGGCCCGGAGGCAAGGGCCCGAGATCGATCCCGAAGTCCTCGCCGGTGACCGAGAAGTAGGGGTGGTCGAAGACGTGGATGGTGGCCTCCATCCATGGGTGCACGTCGCAACGAACCGCAATCCCGATCTCGGCGTGGTCGAAGACGTGCTGATGCTCTAGTCCCGGTATCGGCTGGCTCACGTTCAGGGCCGCACCGCTGGTGGGTCGGGCGCTGACGTTGTGCAGCGTGTCATCGCTGTTGCGGATGGTCAGCGGCTGCCCGGCCCGCAAGGCGACGATCGGCGGTCGGAAGGTGCAGTCGGCCTGGTGGAGCACTCCGCCAATGTCGAAGCCGAAGAGGGCCTCCTCGGGCGACGGATCGGGGAACGCCAGACCGTCGAGACCTGCGCTCACGTACACGAGCACGCCCCGCAAGCCACCGTCACGGTTTACTCGGATTGATCTCGCCCGGTGTTGCTCGCTGCGCTGCATCCGCGCGCAGTTCGGATCGGCCGTCATGTCGAGAACGGCCGCCTCGTCGGCCTGACCGTTGAACATCACGCTGCCAACGATCCTGCCCGCCTGGCTCAGATCCGGCGGGACTCCGATCGGCGCCGCCGACGCCGCCACCTGTGAGTCGTCGACTGCGGCGGGTCCGCACGCCGCCGCAACGAGCAGCGCCACCGAGACGACGAACAACGGCACCGAGGGCCCGGGCAGGGGCCACCAAACACAGCGAGCCCAACGGTGGCGTATTGGCTGATGCTCACTCACCAGACGTCGCCGGGATCTGGTGCAACGTGAACCAGCCCTCGGTAGTCCACATGTGCTCCCCGTGGTCGGAGACCGGATCGGTCATGACATAGACGACGCGCCCGGTCTCGAGCTCCGGCACCGTGAGGCGCACGGACATGCGATCGTCGGAAGGAACTGCCTGCGTCACCGTGAGCAGCGCCTGGCCGAGCTTGACGCCGCCGTAGGCGGGCGTCGTTCGGTAGGCCCAGTGGCGCAGGTGATAGTTGCCCGGTTGGGCCAAGTAGGCCCACGGCACCGGCTTGGTGAACTCGATCTCGACGCCGTCGGACGTGGCACGGATGGTCCGCATCTCGAACGCCGCGACTCCCGTCGGTCGGAGGCGCTGCAAACCTTCGTAGGTGCGCTCGCCGGCCGGGTTGATCCACGACCAGCTGCCGGCGTGTTGGCCACCGATGCCGCCAGCGTACAGCGAACCGTCGGCGCCCCAGGTGAGCCGGTTGACCCCGGCCTCGAGACCCATCGTGTAGCGAAACACGACGCCCTGCCACACGCCGTTTACTTTCTCCAACGCAAGCCGCTGGATGCCGCCGTAACGCATGTCGCCCATCAGCATCTGCCCGGCGTATGGCTGACCCTCGGGAATCAAGATCGGCTGCGTGGGGGAGTTGGCGACCTCGTCCTGCGGCAGCTGGATGGCGGGGAACGTCTCACCCCGCCCGGCGCTCAGCCGGTCGGCCGGGTCCTGGTAGGGCGTCGGACAGCTCCCGTGTTCGTCGGTGTCCTGCTCGAATCCGTAGAAGTGGCCCTTCTGCACGTGGTTGAGCTCGTTCGCCGGCGTCCACTCGCCCTGGTTGTCGCTCACGAAGACCTCGCCCTCGGGCCCGAAGCCGATGCCATTGGGTGTTCGATGCCCGCCGGTAAGCGCTTCGACGTTGCTGCCGGATGGTTGGCCCAGGTCGATTTTCCAGACCGAGCCATGATCGGGAGGATTGTTGAAGGCGCCGAGGCCGGTGGAACGCGCCATATACAGGAACCCGGGATGGCCGGATTCGCCCGGCTCGTGGATCAGCCCGAACGAGAACGTGTGGTAGTCGCGAGACTCCCAGCCACCTGCCACAGTCGTCCGATTCCAGGCTCCGGTGGCTGCATCAAGAGCGAATCGCGTCACCTCGGACCGCTGCGAAACGTAGATGTCCTCACCCACCACGGCGACGCCGAGCGGCTCCTCGAGTCCGTCGGCGATCACGGTGGCGGTCACGCCCGATAGGTCGTCATCGGTGACATTGTCGACGAGGAAGAGCTCGCCGTTGGGCTCTGGCGTGGGGTCCGGTGGCAACACCGTGCCAGCGCGGAAGGTCGCCACCGCCAGGCGTCCGTCGGGCAGCACGCCGAGGCCACCGACCTCGAGCTTCATACCCGGCGGGTGAATCGAGGCGATCTCCAGTCCCGGATGCGCACCCGACACCTTGCGGCCGTGGCCGGGCCTGGGCGCTCCCGGCTCGATGATCGGACCGGCAGCCCTCTCGGAGCTGCAAGCGATGGGCGCCACCCCAAGCAGGAGGGACAGTAACAGCAGGAGCCGCGGCAGAGCGCGCCGGGTCGGGAGCCTGGACCAACCTGCCGGGCCGCGCAGCTCATGCAGGTCGTCGGTTTCCATCAACCGCCCCCTTAGCTCACTCGCCTGAGTCCGATCGCCGGCTCACCGGCCTCGTTGCGACGACCGCGGCCGGGTAGCACCGGCCAGCAGTGCGGTGGGAGCGTACACGCGCGCCTATACTGCCGCCAATGAAACGCTGCATGTTAATCGCAGGATGGCTCGCCTGGCTGCTGGTGCCGGTGGCTTGTGCGCCGCCGCCCTCAGGCAGCCTCGACCCCATCGGGACGCTTGCGTCGGAATCGTGGAGCGCGTTCGAGGTCTCGGCGGTGCCGGCAGCCACCCCCGACCTGGTTGCCCAGGGCGCTTCCTTGTATGCCCACCACTGCGCTTCCTGTCACGGGTCCGAGGGGCGCGCCGACGGCCCGTGCGCGTCGTTGCTATCGCCGCCAGCGCGCGACCTAACCTCGGGCATCTTCCGCTTCAAGACCACGCCGGGCGGCGACATGCCAACCGACGTGGACCTGTTTCGCACCATCTCGATGGGGCTGCGCGGCACCTCGATGCCGCCATGGCGGCGGGTGCTCTCAGCGTCGGAGCGCTGGGCGACCACCCATTTCATCAAGACGCTGGCCCCGGCGTTCGAGCAGTGGGGACCCGGCAAACCGATCGACCTCGGCGCCGAGCCGACCGGTGATCTCACCGAAAGCGTGCGCCGCGGCGAGACGCTCTACGTGGATGCGCAATGTCCGCTGTGCCACGGTGCCACCGGAGCCGGAGACGGTGCCAACGCGGCCAGCCTGATGGACGCTTTCGGCAACCCCATACTGCCGCGCGACTTCCGTGACCGGCAACAATTCAAACGCAGCGTCACTCGGCGCGACAATGCCTTGATGATCGCCATCGGCAACAACGGCAACTCGATGCCGGGGTTCGCCGAGGCGTTCTCGCCCGAGCAGATCTGGGATCTGGCGGCCTACGTGCAGAGCCTGGCGCTGGCTGAATCCGGCCATAGGCCTGACTCCGCGCCCGCTGCCGACACAGACGACGGGCTCGTGCGGCTCAGCATGACCGCGAGCCACGACGCGCTCGCTCCCGAGGTGATTCACGTGCGGCAAGGCGACCGCGTGCTGATCGATCTCGAGGCCGCCGACAACGGCCGCGGGATGGGGCACGCGCTCGAGATAGGGGGCTACGGGGTCACAATCGACGCTGCCATGGTGGAGCGGCCGCAGTCGGCCACGTTCACCGCCGACGAGGCCGGGACCTTCGAGCTTCGCAGCCCCGTTCTATGCGGCTCCGGAACGCCCGAGATCCGCGGACGGATGATCGTCGAGCCCGTTGTCGAGCCTGGGGTCGCTGGACGGTCCGGCAATCAGTCCGATCAGCCAGACCAGCCCCACGTGGTCTTCGTAACCGGCGACGACGAGTACAGCTCCGAGCTCACCATGCCGATCTTCGCCGCCGCGCTCGAAGCGAGCTACGGCATGCGCACCACCGTCCTAAGCGCTTTTCCCGATGAGCACGCCGACGACATTCCCGGCCTCGAGCTCCTCGAGCAAGCCGACCTGATGGTGTTGTTCCTGCGCAATCGCATCTTGCCGCGCCAGCAGGTCGAGCGCATCGTCGGCTATCTCGACAACGGCAACCCGTTGGTCAGCCTGCGCACCTCGACGCACGCCTTCCTCTACCCGCAGGGCCACGAGCTCGAGTCGTTCAACGACTTCGGGCCGCGCTACGTCGGCGCCCCCTACGTGTGGGATTACGGCCACGACAACGGCACCGACGTGAGTCCCGTGGCCGCGGCGGCGGATCATCCTGCCCTGACCGGGGTGCCCGAATTCCACGTGCCCTCGTGGCTGTACACGCTGCTGCCCAACTACCCGGTTGCCGGCTCGCAGATTCTCATGACGGGCTTCCCGCTGGGCGACACCTTCGACCCCGAGGCCGGCGACCCGGTGGATACTCCGGTCGCATGGACCCGCCACACCGACGCCGGCGGCCGCGTGTTCACCACCACGCTGGGGCATCCGGTCGGCCTCCAGCAGGAAGGCCTCCAGCGCCTGATCATCAACGCCATCCACTGGGCGCTGGGCCTCGATGCCCCCGGCGAGTGGGCCGGGCCGCTGCCGATGAACGTGCCCTACAAGGAAGAGGAATGACCCTCACCCGCGCTGCGTAGGACTGTGCCGCGTTCCGCAGACTCCAATTCTTGACACGTCCTAAACGACGCTCTGTCGGTGCGCCCAGTAGCCCGGCCGACGCTTGCCGTGGGCGACCGCGATAACCTCGACATCGCCTTTCCGATCAAGTCTGTAGATCAACAGGAACGGGAATCGTGGCAGAAGGTATCGACGCGCCTCGTCCTTGATCGGAGGCCAGCGTAGCGGCGATTCGAGCACTCGCCGTATGGCCAAGTCGACTTCTGAAAGGAATGCGTGCGCGGCTTCCGTGCTTCTCTCCGCATACCAATCACGGGCAGTCTCGACTTCCGCGGCGGCATCCGGATGGAGCCTAGCGCGACGCGCCATCTCGGCCGAGAAGGCGTGCTCTCACTTCCTCCCATGGGACCAGCGTGACCGCGCCGGAGTCCAACTCAGCGGAACGGCGTTCGATCTCGGCCAGCCACGCCGCTTCAACGTCCTTGTCCGGCGGTCCCTCGAGACTCTCGATTAACTCGCCGGCAAGGGTAGCCCGTTCGCTCGGATCAAGGTCAAGGGCCTGTTCCAGTAGATTTTTTGCGCCCGAACTCATGGGTTCGATGATACCAGCACCCATCGGCGCGAGGGTGATCCGTCCGGGCCCGGCACGCGAGCCTACGCATCTGGCGATGAACGTGCCCTACAAGGAGGAGGAATGAGGTGGCCGGGTCGCGCTACCCGGCGCGGTGCGGACCTCTCGGTCGAGGCCCTGCTTCGTCGGCTGGATGAGCACGCCGGCCGGGATGCGCAACGAAACAACCAGCTTCCAAATCATGGCTACCGACAAACCTCTCTTTCGGTTGAGGATCTCAGAGATCCTGCCTCGGCCATCTTGATCGGTCGGATTTCCATCCTCACACCTTGGTCACGTCCACTCGATTGTACTCAGCGTGGGTCCCGACGAACCGGATGAGCGGCTGCTCAGCGCCCCGGTGCCGGGTCCAGAACTCGCGAAGCATCCGACGAGAGATGATCCGCATCAGGGCCAATCCCTGCTCGGGCAGCGCGATCAGCGCCTCGAGCAGGTCGTGCTCGAGGATCCAGCGTCGGATCTCGCTCTCGCCGCTGCCGGCATCGCCTGTGAACAACGGCGAGCCGTTCATGATGATGGCTACGCGCGAGCCGCCCTTCTGGGGTTGGCGCCTATGCGCCAGCATGTGGAGCAGGGAACAGCAGCTGGCCGTCGCTGATGCGCGGCAGGCCCGGCGCGAAGCGGCCGTCGGCGCCGCGATCATTCTCGGCGGGCACGGTGTCCTGGTCTCGCTTCCAGTCCTTTCCGTAGGGAGGATTGGTGATCAGGTAGTCGAAGGGCGTCACGGCATGGCGATCGTCGACAGGGTGCTGCCGAAGGCGATCCTATCCGCGTCCCGCCCACTCGGGTCCTTCATGAACAGGTCAGACTTGCTCACCGCCCAGGTCTCCGGGTTCACCTCCTGGCCGAACAGGTGGACGTCGGCATCAGCGTTGATTGGCGGCTTCACCGAGTCGCCCTCGCGCTGCTCTCCTTCGATGATGTGTTCCTTGGCGATCGTGAGCATCCCGCCGGAGCCGCAGCATGGGTCGTAGACCGTCAGCACGATGCCGTCTCTGTTCAACGACTCCTCGTCGCCTGCCAGCATGAGATCGACCATCAGGTGAATCACGTCGCGCGGGGTGAAATGCTCGCCCGGATTCTCGTTCAGCACCTCGTTGAACTTGCGCAGGAGTCCTCGAAGATCGTTCCCATCGTGAAGTTGTCCACGACGTCCGGGTGCAGGTTCACCTCACCAAACCGCTGCATCGCCAGGAACAGCAGGCCCGACTCGTCGAGCTTGCTGATGGTGTTGTCGAAGTCGAACTTCTCGAGCACCTCGCGCATGTTGGGGCTGAACCCCGCAATGTACTTGCGAAGATTCTGGGCGATGTCGGGCGCGTCGCCGAGCAGCTTCTCGAAGTCGTAGCGTGAAGTGTTGTAGAAGGCGAAGCCAGAGGCGCGACGGAGGAGATTCTCAGGCCGCGCGAGCTTTCCCTTGTACCGCGCCTGGACCTCGAGAACCTTGGGCTTCGTGGGCGCCAGCACGCAATCGAGCCGTCGCAGCACGGTCAGCGGCAGGATCACATCCTGATACTTGCCGCGCTTGAAAGTATCGCGAATCAGGTCAGCGACGCCCCAGATGAAGCTGACGATCTGGCTGTGGTTCATGATCCCTCGTGTGCTCTTGCGAGCCGAGCTGATCGAACCACGAGGATGACTCTCCCGTTTCTGTTACGTCGCCGGATAGGTCGGGCCGCTCTCACGTTGAGGCGGCCTTCGGCCGTAGGCATTCGATCCTGCACGAGCGGCATCCTCTGGCGGGTCTACGCGTCAAGCTCCCTGCTTCGTCGACTGGATCAGCACCTCGGCCGGAATACGGAGAGAGTCGACGAGCTTCCGGATCATCGCTAGAGACAAGCTCCGCTTGCGGTTGAGAATCTCGGAGACTCTGCCGCGGCCGACCCCGAGCAAGCGCTGCAAGTCAGCCCGATCCTGCCCGGTCTGCTCAAGCCGAAACAAGATCGCGTCGATTGGATCCGGTGCGGGGATCGGGCTGTTCTTTTCCTCGTACACCTCGACCAACGTGCTGAGGACCTCCAGCATCTCCGCCTCTTCAGAATTGGCAGGCGAATCCCAAAGCGCCTCGACGCGCTCCAAAGCAGCACCGTGGTCCCGTTCCGTCTTGATCGGTCGGATTCGCATCCCTTATACCTCGGTCACCTCTCCACGGTCGTATTCGGCATGCGTCCCTATGAACCGGATGAACACTATGCCGATGTCGTATCGGACAGCGACGACGAGTCGATACTTGTTGCCCCCGATGCTGAATACGATGCGATCACGGCCAATGAAACTCGCCGACGCATAGCGCTTCTTGATGTCTGCGGGCCTTTCCCAGGTCGCATTCTTTGCCTCCGAGAACCATGCCCTGAGCGGCTGCTCAGCGTCCCGGTGCCGGGTCCAGAACTCGCGAAGCGTCCGACGGGAAATGATCCTCATCAGGGGCCAATCATAGCGTGATCCCGAATTGGGATCAACATCTACATCCGATCTACCGTCCGCTCACGAGCTCTTCCTCCGTCGGTACGTAGGTCAGCGCATCGTGCTTCGGCGGTGAAGAGCCCTGCGTCGCCTGGGCGACGACAACGAACAGCGCCAGGCTGATGAGCGGCGCGATGAGCGTCTCCATGCCAGCCCATGCTTCGGGCACCGCGAAATGCAAGGTCAGCCGCGCCGCGGCTCCGCCGACGATCGCGGCCAGCGCCGCCGGGGTATTCGACTTGTGCCAGAAGAGACCGAGCACCAGCGGCACGAAACAGCTGGCGAGCACGATGTCGAATGCCAGGATCAGCAGCACCCCGGGATCCGGGCGGAAGTAGGCAAACACCACCGAGGCCGCCATCGTCGGCAAGGCTATCCATCGGGAGACGCGCAACAACTCCGAGTCATCCCAGGTGTGTGAGGAGCGCCCCTGGATCAGGTTTCTGGTAAGCACGTTGGCGAGATCGAGCACTACCCCCGCTGCAGTCGACATGCTGGCAGCGATGACCCCAAGCAAGATCAGGCCGCCGATGATCATCGGCATCTCGTTGAGTGCCACTTCCACCAGCAGGAAACGGCTCTCCGGGGTGCCGAAGTGGAACGCCGCGAGGCCGATGAAGGTGACCATGAGGCCGATGGTGAGGGTGATGACCCCGGCTATGTAACAGCCGCGTTTGGCGGTGCGTGCGGAGTCGGCGGCGATCACGCGCTGGATGAAGTCGATCGCCACGACGTCGCCGAGGGCCAGCGACACCAGAGACGCCCAGTTGACCAGCGATCCCTGCTCGCGGCTCATCAGCCCGGACATGTCGGTGAAGCTGGCGGGAACACTCGCCATCAGCGTGCTCCAGCCGAAGGTGCCGGTCAGCCAGGCGAAGCCGATGACGGTGCTGAGGATGAACATCCCCACCTGCAGCACGCTGGTGGTGATGGTGGCGTAGAGACCGCCGGTGACCGCGTAGGTGAGGATGCAGAGGCCGATCACCACGAGCATCGGCAGGTAGCCGACGCCAAATACCAAATCCAGCAGCAGGCCGAGCCCGGCGAGGTTGCCGGCGACTAGCACGATGTTGCCGACCAGCATGTTGAGCGCCGCCAGCGTCTCGGTATTCTGGTTGTATCGACGGCGGTAGAAATCGGCCAGCGTCAACAGGCGCATGCGGTGGATGGGCTCGGCGAATACCGCACCGGTGAGGAACAGGCACAGGGCGAGCCCGATGGGGATCGCCGCCCCGGCCCAGAAGCCGCCGCCGTGGGCCAATGACGCGTTGCCCATGGAGCCGTTGGCGTCGAACGCCTGGGCGCAGAGGGTGATGCCGATCACCGACACGCCCATGGCATTGCCGGCGACGTAGTAATTCGTCGCCTGGCCCTTGATCTTCGCCCAGGTGCGAACGCCGACCCACATGGTGGCGCCGACGAACAGGATGATGGCGACGCCGATGGGGCTCATGAGGTCGTCGTGTCCGCCCCAGGTGCCGAGCCGGATTGGCGCCGCCGAAAGTACACCGTGACGAGGATCACGATGATGGCGAACAACGCCCCGTTCACCGCCTGCGTCGCGGCCACGCCGATGGTGGTGACCAGGGCGCCGATCTCGAGCTGAGCGAGAGGCCCGACGCCGCGGCTCAGGTTCCAGACTCCGATCACCGCGCCACGATCGCGGTCGTCGACGTTCTGCTGCAGGGCGGTAGGCAGCAGCGCGTCGAGGCTCGCCCAGGCGACGCCGACCAAGCCCATCAGCACCAACGACAGCGGGTACGACGTCGACACGGAGAAGACCAGCAGCGCGATGCCGAAGAATACGCATACGATCGGCAGCAGTCGGTCGGCCCGCACCCGGCGCGCCACCGATCCGAGCAACAGCAGCCCGATCACGCCACCGCCGTTGCGCACCGCCACGAGGTTGCCGAGGCCCTGCTCGCCGGCCATCAGGATGTCGCGAGCGAAGGACGGCGCCAGCGCCTCGTGTGAGTAGGCGAAGATCTCGGCGGCCATGGCGATCACCGCGAATACGAGCACCGCCGGGTTGCGCATGATCTCGAACATCGAGGCCCACACGCCCAGGGACTCGCCTGCTTCCTCGTCGGTCGCGGCGCTGGGGTACTTGCGATTCGCCGCAGTACCCGGGGCCACCAGCGGGATGATGGTGAGCAGGATGGCGCTACCGAGGTACGCCACCGCCATCATCAAGAACGCCCCGACGCCACCCCACAACGACAAGGCGAAGCCGGTGGAGATGCCGCCGACCACGCCGAAGAGCTTGTTTGCCAGCTGCTCCAGCGCCAGCCCATTGACGGCGTCCTCGGGGCCAACGACGTCGTAGACATACGACTTGGAGAGCGTGGTCTCGGCGACGTCGAATACCCCGACCAGTGTGGCCACCAGCATCACGCCACCGAATCCGAACCACCCCTGCGTACTGGCGAGCGCGGCGAGAAACGCCATGCCCGCCCCGCTCCAGTTGGTGACCTGCAGCATGACGCGCCGGTCCATGCGGTCCGACAGGCTGCCGAACGGCACCGACAGAAACAACCGCGGCAGGATTCGCGTCGCCAGCGCCGCGCCCACCCCCACCGCCGACCCAGTGAACTCCAGCGCCAGCCAGCCGAGCGCCACGGTGCTGATGTGGGCCGAATAGCCGTTCAGGCAGATCGACGACCACACCAGGCCGAAGCCCGGATGCCGGAAGGAACGGAGCAGCTCGGCGCGCCGCATCCCCTAGCAGGCCGTGGCGGATGTGCGGCGGGCCACGCTCAGGAAAGTCCGCCGAGGCCGAGGTCGGCGTTGAGCTCATTGGCGTCGAGCATCACTACCCCGTCGCACTCGATCTTGCCGGTGGTGAGCACTACGTCGCAGTGCACATTGCAGGGCGGCACACAGCCGGCGAAAATGCCCGACTGCGAGCCGAAGCCGTAGGTAATGGCGCCGAGCACGTGCTCGTCCTGGTGAACGCTACCGGACGTACGTGCGCGAGGGTTGAGACCCAACGTGAAGTGACACAGGTGGGTGGCGATGGGATCGCCGCTGGCGGCGAAGTAGGCGCGCAACGCCGCGGCGTCGCCACCGCCCTCGATCGCCGCGATGACGCCGTCCTCGATACGGAGCGTCACCGGCTCCTTCACGAGGCGCCCCGGCGGGATGTTGCCGTCGACCACGATGGTGCCCTGAATCGTCTTCTCGATCGGCGCGTTGGCCACCGACACACCCGGGAAGAAGTCCGACGCCCCCGGCTCCAGGGCCATGCCGTGTCCCACGTCGATGGGACGATCGCGCATGTCATAGGTGATATCGGTGCCGTACTGCGAGGTTACCCGGCACAGCTCGGTCTTCTGCCAGAGGTCGCCGATCTTGTTGGCGATCTCGATCATCAAGTCGTAGTCAACGTCGAGGAGGCCCTCGATGACGAAGTCTTCCATGCCGTTGACGTTGGTCGAGGACATGCGTGTACCGCCGGCGAGCGCTCGCTCGGTGGATTCCTTGTTGGCGACCATCGTCTCGCACACACCCAGCACGACATCCGCGGCGGCAATGGCAGCGATGGTCACGTCATCGAGTTCGCTGGCGTCGGTCGGCGCCATGCGCGGGATCACCAGCAGCGTCGCCTGTGCGCCGGCATTGATGGCAGCGTTGAAGAAGGCGTTGGCAACATCCTGATCGGTCCAGGTGTCCGATAACACGAGCACCTTCTCGCCCGGCTTGACCTGCCCCATCTTGCGTACGGCAACGTCGCCCAACTGTGCCCAACGAAAGCTCATCGCAATCTCATTCCTGGTTAGCGATCCGGCCACTCAAACGGTGTCGGGTATCGTCGTTTTCATCCAGTAGGCGGTGTTGTGAAAGTTAGCCACAACCGAGCCCGGCGGCACCAGCGCATCGCAGGCGGCGCGGGTGTCGTTGTCAAGCTCCATCTCGAGCACCGGCAGCAGGTGCTCGAGGTGCTCGAGCGTGCGGGCGCCGATCATCGGCGCGGTGATTCCGGGCTGGTCCTTGCACCACAGCATGGCCAACTGTGCGCCCGAGATGCCCGCCTCGGCGGCAATCTTGGCGAACTCGCGCGCCACCTGGATGCCGCGCGTTGTGACCCGATCGGCATAGAAGCCGCCGCGCCTGGCGGCACGCGAGTCGTCCGGAAACTCGCTGGCGCTGTCGTAGCGACCGGCGAGGACGCCCATGCCCATCGCACCCCAGCAGATGATGCCGAGCCCGTGGCGCCGGGCCATCGGAATGAGCTCGTTCTCGATGCGGCGGTCGAGCAGATTGTAGGGGGGCTGCTCGGAGACGTAGCCGACGAAGCCCTCGAGCGCCGACACCATCAGCCCCTCCATGACCAGCCAGGCCGGCTGCGTGGAGCAACCGATGTAGCGCACCTTCCCCTGGGTCACCAGGTCATCCATGGCGCGCAGCGTCTCATCGAGCGGGATGTCGAAGGTGGGCCGGTGCAGCTGGTACAGGTCGATGCGGTCGGTCTGCAGGCGCCGTAGCGAGGTCTCGCAGGCGCGAATGATATTGAGCCGCGAGTGCCCCGATTCGTTCGGACCCACGCCGGGCACGAATTCGTTGAGCGAAACGCCGACCCGACGCCGGCCGTGGTCAACCTTGGTGCCGAGCACCACCTGGTCGCGAATGCCGCGCTCTTTGAGGGTCTTGCCGATGATCGTCTCGCTCATGCCCTCGGCGTAGACGTCGCCGGTGTCGATCATGTTGATGCCGGCATCGAGCGCCCGGTTGATGATCCGGGTTGCCTCCTCGGCGGGGGTGGCATCGCCGAAGTTGTCGGACCCCATGATGAGCGGCGAGATCTTCACGCCGGAGCGGCCCAATACCCGGTATTCCACTCATTCCTCCGCCGAAAAACACCCGCCATTGAAGCGTTTTTCCAGACTGCATACAGTATACGAAATAGGCTTAGAGGCTCCCGGAAGCCGATCCCTCCGTCCGCTCACCTCGCCCGGTAGTATCCACCACCATGTTGGTCGATTGGCTCGTCATCGCCGCCTACCTGATCGCCATTACCGTGCTGGGCGCGTCGGCGGCCAAGAAGGTCAACACCGCGTCCGATTTCTTCATCAGCGACCGCAAGTTCGGCAAGCTGATGATGACGCTGTTCACCTTCGGCACGGGAACGAACACCGATCAGGCGGTGAGCGTGGCGTCGAAGACCTATACCTCTGGCGCCTCGGGTATCTGGTACCAGTGGCTGTGGCTGTTCTCGACGCCCTTCTACTGGTTGCTGGCACCGCTGTTTCGGCGCATGCGGGCGGTGACCATCGCCGACTACCTGCACGTGCGCTACGACCAGAGCGTGGCGATTCTCTTCGCAGTGCTCGGCATCGCGCAGCTGTCCGTCAACATCGGGGTGACGCTCAAGGCGGCCGGCGCCATGGTCACGGCAGTCTCGGGAGGCACGATCAGCGCCGAGCTGGCGATCATCGGCATGACGGTGCTGTTCATGGTCTACGGAATCGTAGGTGGCCTGAACGCAGCCATCATGACGGACGCACTCCAGGGTGTTCTCACGGTTGTCCTGTCGTTCTTGCTGCTGCCATTCGCCCTGCAGGCGGTCGGCGGTCTGGATGGGCTACGCGCGACCGTCACCGATCCGACCGTGTTCCAGGTAGTCGCCCCCGGCGAGATCACCACGCTCTACGTCATCGTCATATCGCTCAACGCGCTTATCGGCTGGGTCGCGACGCCTTACTCGATGGCGCTCTGTGGTGCCGGTACCACCGACGAGGAGGCGCGGGTCGGCCTGATAAGCGGCATGTTCCTGAAGCGTTTCTGCACCATCGCCTGGGTGCTGACGGCCATGTGCGGCATCGGCATCTACGCCGGCACCGCCGTCGACCCCGACCAGCTGTACGGGCTGCTTGCCCGCGACCTCCTGCCGACCATCGCGCCGGGGCTGGTGGGGCTGTTCATCGCCTCGATGCTGGCGGCGGTGATGAGCTCGTGCGACGCGCTCATGGTCTCGGCCGCGGCGTTGTTCACCGAGAACATCTATCGACCGTTCTTTCGTCCGGACCGTGATCAAGGCCATTACATCCTCGTCGGCCGCATCAGCTCGGGTGTGGTCGTGCTGGCCGGAATCACCATCGCCTTCGAGCTGGAGAGCGTGGTCGAGGGACTGGAGATGTTCTGGAAGGTTGGGGCGATGATGGGAATCTCCATCTGGGTCAGCTTCGTTTGGCGGCGGGCAACGGTGGCGGCCACCTGGGCCTCGACGCTAGGCGGGTTTCTCGCTTGGGCCATCACCGCCCGCATCGACATCATCGGCTGGGACTTCAACGCGCACTACGCCGCGTCGCTACCCGACTTCATGTTGTGGCAGGGGGAGCTCTCGTTACCTTGGCAGATGATCATCTACCTCACCGTCAGCCTCTCGCTCATGGTAGGGGTGAGCTTGACCACGAAGGCGCCCGACAAGCAAAGGCTCGACCGCGTGTACGGTACGCTTCGCACCCCGGTGCGCGTCGGCGAGCCGGAAGTCGAGCCGCTGTGCCTCCCGGAGGGCACTGCGGAGGCGCTGTCGACCGAACACGACTGGCAGTCGATGGAGCTCGCGTTGGGGCTGCCAGCCTCCGAGCCCACCACGCCAGGTGCTGATCGATCATCCGGACTTCGAGATCCCGACCCCCGATCGCTCCACGGTGGTCGGCTTCCTGCTGAGCTGGGTGGGGGTCGCCGCCATGATCGCCCTGTTCTTCTGGATCCTGAGCTGACGGAATGAGCGGACACGAGCACCGGGATCTCGTAGCGCTGTTCGACGACTTCCGCGCCTCGCTCGCGCCAGACGTGGTCGAAGGCGTACCCGACTACACACACGCCGCCATGGGGCGCAAACACGCCGAGCTGTTGCGGCTTCAGGAGCGGCTCACGACGCTGGATATCAGCGCTTGGAGCCTCTCGGAGCAGGTCGACTACCACGTCGTCCGCGCCGAGATGAACGGGGTGGATTTCGACCATCGGGTGCTGCGCCCGTGGGCCCGCGATGCGGGATTCTACAACATTATCGACGGCATCTATCCGCGGCTGCTGGTGCACCACTCGCGCATGCTGTCGGACTGGCCGCTCGACGCGCCGCAGTTGCCGCTATCGGACGGTCAGCTGGCGACGCTTCCGGACCAAGCTCCGGGCAATCCCGGCGATCTTCGACCAGGCGCGAGGCAACCTCACCGAAGCGTCGGCCGACCTGGCCCGCGTGGCGATCCGCTTGAAGGAAAAGGAAACGAGCTTCATCGAGGGAATCGCCGAGCAGCTGGCCCCAGACCATCCGGAGGCTCTCGCCGACACCGAGCAGGCGCTGGTCGCCATCGAGGAGTTTGGCGACTGGCTGACCGAGCGGCTCCCGTCGATGACCGCGCCCGCAGGAGTCGGCAAGGACAACTACAACTGGTGGCTGAAGAACGTGTTGTTGATCCCCTACAGCTGGGACGAGCTGCGCACTGTGATCCAGAGCGAATACCACCGCGCCATCTCCTTCCTGCGGCTCGAGGAGCATCGCAACCGCGACCTGCCGCCGTTCGAGATCACCTCGAGCGAAGCGCAGAATCTCGAGCGCCAGGGCACCGCGGCGCGAGAGCTACTCGAGTTTCTCCGCGATCGGAAGATCATCACCGTGCCCGAGCATCTCGAGCCCCTACCGGAGCACCACTTCCCTCGCACCTGGGGGAAGAGCGCCTACCTACGCCCGGGCTATCGCGGCTTCTTCGAGCAGTGCTGCGATCGCGAGCCGATGACCCAGATCACCCACACTTTCTTCGGTCATTACTACGTTCGCGACCGCACCATCTGGTACCAGGACGGCGACACCCGACCGATCCGCGGCACCATCCGCCTGTTCGACATGCACGAGGCGCGCTCCGAGGCGCTGGCGTTCGGCAGCGAGGAGATCATGCTGCAGCTCGGATCGCTCGACTCGCGGCCGCGCGCCAAGCAGATCGCCTACATCTGGATGGCCTTCCGCACCGCTCGGGCACTGTCGGACCTGATGATGCACGCCAACGAATACACCATGGACGAGGGCATCCAGGCGTTCGTCGACAAGCTCCCCTACCCCTGGGCGGCGCCCGACAGCGACGCCGTCTGGTGGGATATCGAAGAGGCCCTGCGCGCGCCGGCGCACTCCACCAGCTACGTGGTCGGCAAGCAAATGCTGCTGCAGCTGATCGCCGACCGCTCGCAACAGCTCGGCGAGGCGTTCGACCTGCGCGAGCTGCTCGACGAGTTCATGAGCGGCGGTATCATCCCCATCGCGTTGACTCGCTGGGAGCTCACCGGCAACGACGACGAGATCCGACGACTCACGGATCGCGATTCATCACGCAGCGAACGCTCAGGCCGTACGGTTTGATGACGGGGCTTCGCCAGATCTGGTCGTCACCGGTATCGACGTCCCTATGCCAAGCTCGACCGGGGCCGGACTCCGTGGCGGTCCAGTAAGCTGCCGCCCTGCCGATCGCCTCGTACACGCCATCCTCGGAGCGGCGCCAGCCGCCAAGCTGTACATCGAAACCGGTATCGCCACCTGGTTTGAGCCGGGCTCCCTCGGACAATCCACGGTTACCCTCGCCCTCGCGACCCGGGCGGACACGCGGACAGCGCTGCCTCCCATCTGTACAGACGCCCGTGGCGGTCGCAGTTGGCCGGCTGATCACCGTAACAGTAGGATTCCGGCGTTTCGTAGTTCAGGTTGCCGGCGAGCCAGGTCGCGTCGCCGATCTCGACCATCCGATATCGCTGTCCATCGCGTTGATCAACGAACTGTTCTCGCTGCCCCGGAGCAATCGCCCCGCTGACCGCACCCGCATCGTGTGCTGCAAATTGCACGATTTCAAGACCCGCCAGAGCCACGACCATGGCCCAGTTCGGTGGTTTCATGGGGTTTTCCTGGGCAACTCGCCTGGATCAGATATCTTCGATTCGCTGCATTGGAGTGCTGCCAGCACCAGTGATACGCGCACCGTTTCCACGGTACCTTTGAAGCTAGGCTCGCAAATCTCGTCCCCGAAGGTCAACTGGACTGACCACCCTATGGTGAAGAAAAGCCGGATGGCGTCGACGCGACCCTTCCCGTTGGAGCAAGCCCGGAAATGGGCGCCCTACGCCGACCCCACGGATCTTTCCACCGTCTTTCCGATTCTCCCCGGCGTGAAGCCGCGGGAGACGCTGCTAGCCCTGGCCGAAGAGCAGATGTCGGAGTGGATGAGCCGGACCCCGAAGTCGAAGGAGATGCAAGACGAGGGCAGGAAGTCGATGCCCTGGGGTGTCTTCGCCACCTGCCAAAAAGACTGGGAAACGCCGCATCTTCTCTACGCCGAGCGCTCGTACGGCAACAAGCTCTGGGACGTCGACGGCAACGAATACCTGGACGTCAACTTCGGCGACTCACCGGACATGTTCGGCCGCGTCCCCGACAACCCGGTCTACGCTGCGGTGGCCGAACGCCTCACCAGGGACGGTCTGTCGACGATGATGTGCAACGAAGACGCCATCGTGGCGACCCAGCTACTCGCGAACCGCTTCGGCCTCAGCCACTGGATGCACGCTCTTTCGGCATCCGACGCCAACCGCTTCGTGCTCGCCATTGCTCGCCACCACACCGGCAGACCGAACATCGCCATCCCCAACTTCACCTACCACGGCACCATCGACGAGACTCAGAAGTTCATGCCGGCGCCGGGCAAGATCTCGCGCTTCCACGACCTCGGCATCTACCACGGTGAAGTCGATCAGGGGACGAAGGTCTTCAACTGGAACGACCTGGAAAGCGTCGACGAGATCCTGCAAGACCGCACCGTCGCCTGCGTGATGATGGAGCCGGTGATGTCCAACTTCGGTTGGGCCTGGCCGAGGCCCGGCTGGCACGAAGGGGTGAAGAGGCTGTGCGAGAAGTACGGAACGCTGCTCTGCTACGACGAGACCCACACCATCAGTCAGGGCCCGAGCGGAATGGTCGGGCACATGGAGATCTCAGGCGACTTTTGGACCTGCGGCAAGTCGATCTCGAGCGGCATCCCGGGTGCGGTCTTCGGCATGACCGAGGAGATCGCCAAGAAAGTAGAGCGCGACCACACGGAGGTCGGTTTTTTCGCCGGCGCCGGCTTCGGCTTCCTGGGCACGGCACTGTGCGGCAACGCCATGTCCACCCTGGCGCTGCGGGTAACGCTGGAGGAGATACTCACCGACGAGACCTTCGCCAGGATCGACGCGGCGGCGGGCGCCATCAAGACCGGCATGGACGAGAGCATCGAGCAGCACGAGGCGCCGTTCAGGATCGAGACGATGGGCAACCGGATCTGCTACCACTTCATCCCCGAACCGGTCAGCGACCCGATCGCCGGGCTGGTTCAGGTTGGGTTCGGCGGCCTCTTCGAGCTCTCCCACGCCTTCTTCTGGAACCACGGCGTGCTGATCATGCCCTACTTCAACATGTGCCTGATCACGCCAAGTCACGCCGAGAACGACACCGCCAAGCTGCTGAAGGTCTGGGACGAGTTCGTCGAGCTGGCGATGGAGTAACGCAGCGGCGTCGCGTTCGTGGCCCTGCCCGGCCCTGCGCGAACCACGCTACCCGCCGTCGATGGACCGGTCCGGCGGGTCGTGCTCGCTATGCGGCGGCAGGTTGAGGACCTCGGCGGGGAAGAACGACACCACGTATCGCACGACATCGCGCATGACCAGGATTCCCACCGGCTCGTGTTCAGCGTTCACCAGCGGGACGTGCCGGTAGCCGCCCTCGACCATGCGATTCAAGGCGACCGCTATTCCGTCGTAGATCGTCAGGCAATCCGGGTCGGCGGTCATGTAGTCGCGCACGGGCCGATCAAGCCCCTTGGTATCGTAGAGCCGCTTCATGAGCGCATCACGCTCGGCGAAGATGCCGACGACCTTGCCGTCGTCCACCACCAACAGGCCGCCGATCTTCTTGGCGACCATCACGTCCAGAGCCTCCTCGACCGTCGTGTCGGGGGCTACGGCGGCGGGATTCTTCGGGTAGTTGAGATCGCTTATCGGGCGCAGCAGAACCCGGTTGTCGAGCTGTCGTTTTCGCGGCCCTCTGGCCTCCTCGTACATGTCCAGGTCTTCGTCGTAGCCAGTGCTCATGGCCTCTGCTCCTTGGCGCGTCAGACTGTCTCGTCTGCGGTCTCCGTGTCGATTCGCCAGGTATCCCCCTCCTGGAGCAAGGCGTCGAGATCGCTCTCGGGCCCCGCTCCGCGGGCATCACGGATCTGGCGGTGGATGGCATCGTCGTAGGTCTCTTCCTGCAGCGCTCGGAAGACACCCATCGGCATCGGGAAGTCAGGTGGCTCGAGTTGGCTGAGGAGGTAGGCGAGGGTGGGATCCGCCGCCGCCTCGTCGTGGTGCAGGAGCTCCTCCTCCGGCACCCCGCCGTTGCCAACCTGCACGACCTCGGGCGTCAGCCCTTGCAACCGAACGCCCCGATCTCGGTTCTTGCCGAACACCATCGGCTCTCCGTGCACCAGGTCCACCTTCTGGTCCTCGCGCGTCTGCCGGTCCGTCACACCCTCGAAGGCTCCGTCGTTAAAGATATTGCAGTTCTGCAAGATCTCCACGAAAGCGGATCCCCGGTGCGCGGCGGTTCGCTGCAGCACTGTCGCCAGATGCTGGCTGTAAACATCGGCGGTCCTGGCAACGAAGGTCGCCTCCGCCGCCAGGGCGATGGAAAGAGGTTGAAGCGGCCGGTCGATAGACCCGTAGGGCGACGTCTTGGTCTTCTTCCCCACCTCCGATGTGGGGGAGTATTGGCCCTTGGTGAGCCCATAGATTCTGTTGTTGAAGAGCAGCACCTTGATGTCGACGTTGCGACGCATCGAATGCAGGATGTGGTTGCCGCCGATGGAGAGCGCGTCGCCGTCGCCGGTCACCACCCAGACCGAGAGATCGGGGCGCGCCACCTTCAGTCCCGTGGCAAGCGCCGGGGCGCGTCCATGGATGGTGTGGAACCCGTAGGTGTTCATGTAATAGGGGAAGCGACTGGAGCAGCCGATTCCGGAAATGATGACGAACTTCTCGCGGGGGATCCCCAGGGTCGCGAAGACCTTCTGCACCGTGCTCAGGATGGCGTAGTCGCCGCAACCCGGGCACCAGCGGACGGTCTGGTCGGAGGCGAAGTCCTTTTTCGAGTACGTGGGGGGTGCGGTCGCTGCAGTCGATGCCAGGCTCATCGTTTCTCGCCTTCGAGGGCCGTCTCCACGGCGGCGACGATCTCCGCCACCGAGAAGGGCTGTCCCCGGACTTTGTTGAGCTTCAGGGTGTCTAACAGGTAGCGAGCGCGCAACAGGGTGTCGAGCTGGCCCCGGTTGAGCTCCGCAACCAGTACCCGATCGAAGGAGCCCAGCACCTCCGCGAGGTTCGAGGGGAACGGGTTGATGTGGCGAAGATGGACGTGCGAGACGCTGAGCCCCTTCGCCCGCGCCGCCAGCGTGGCCGCATGCAGGGAACCGTAGGTGCCTCCCCAGCCGACCAGCAGGAGATCGCCGCTGTCGTCGCCGAAGGGCTTGGCCGGCGGGATGTCCTTGGCTATCCGCGCGATCTTCTCCTCGCGGAGAACGGTCATCTGCTCGTGGTTCGCCGGGTCGTAGGAAACGTTGCCGGAGCCTTCCTGGTGCGCGAGGCCGCCGATGCGGTGCTCGAGTCCCGGAGTGCCGGGCCTCACCCACGGCCGGGCCAGAGTCTCCGGATCCCTGAGAAACGGTTCGAAGCCCTCGGGGTCGGTTCGAAACTGCACGGAGATTTCAGGCAGATCGCTGGCGTTGGGCACCAGCCAGGGCTCTGCGCCGTTAGCGATATAGCCGTCTGAGAGCAGCAGCACCGGCGTCATGTATTGGAGCGCAATACGAACAGCCTCGATGGCAGTAGCGAAGCAATCTCCGGGGGTGGAGGCCGCGATCACAGCCATCGGGGATTCGCCGTTTCTCCCCCACATCGCCTGCAACAGATCTGACTGCTCGGTCTTGGTGGGAAGGCCGGTGCTCGGTCCGCCACGCTGCACGTTGACGATGACGAGCGGCAGCTCCGTGGTCACCGCCAGACCGATGGCCTCGCCCTTCAGGGCCAGACCGGGGCCGCTGGTAGCGGTGACGCCGATGGAGCCGCCGAAGGAGGCGCCGATGGCGGAACACACGGCGGCGATCTCGTCCTCAGCCTGAAACGTCACCACTCCCTGCGACTTCAGCCGCGCCAGCTCAGACAGGATGTCCGACGCCGGGGTGATGGGATAGGAACCGAAGAACAGCTGCAGACCGGCGCGCGACGCCGCCGAGTAGAGCCCCAGCGCCAGCGCCTTGTTGCCAGAGATGTTGCGGTACAGACCAGGGTCCTGAGGGGTCGGAGGAACTTCGTAGCGAACCTGAAACAGCTCGCTTGCCTGGGCGTACGCGTAGCCGGCGTGAAGCGCTGTGAGGTTGGCTTCGACGATGTCCGGCTTGTTCTTGAAGTGCTTCTGGATCCACTCTTCGGTCGTCCCCAACGGGCGCGAGTAGAGCCAGTACATGATTCCGAGGGCGTAGAAGTTCTTGCAGCGTCGCCGTTCACGAACCGACAGCGGCGAGCTCTCCAGCACCTTGATGGTGAGCGTGGTGAGCGGCACCGGGATGACCCGGTAGGCGTCGAGCGTGCCGTCCTCCAGTGGGTCGATCGCGTAGCCCGCCTTCCTCAGGCTGGCGTCACCAAACCCGTCGGTGTTGAGGATGATGGTGCGGCCCGCCGGCAGCATCGGCAGGCTCACTTTCAGAGCCGCCGCGTTCATTGCCACCAGGACATCGGGAGAATCACCCGCGGTGTAAACGTCCCTCGAGGAGAAGTGCAGCTGGTAGGCGCTGACCCCGGGCATGGTGTCTGCCGGGGCGCGAATCTCCGCCGGGAAATCCGGGAACGTCGCGAAGTCGTTGCCGAGCAGCGCCGACGTCGTGGTGAACTGCGTGCCGGTGAGCTGCATGCCATCGCCGGAGTCGCCGGCAAACCGGATGACCACCGAGTCCTCTCGCTTCGTGGCAACGACTCGTGGCTCATTCATGGCGGACTCCCGGGCCCTCAGGTGAGGTCTGCTGATCCTGGACAGCTATCTTCTCATCCCGCACTGAGTCAGCGTGCTCCCAGCGCTACTGCTGAGCGTACGGGTTACCTTTTCTGTTGAAGCCGGCGGCACTCTCGGACTTGCCCAGGAACCCCCCCAGAAGACCGGTCGAATCGAAGTAGTCGTAGAAACGCAGAGTGCCCGGAGGAGGCTCCATCTCGACCGAGATGCCGTCCTTGAACACCATCTGCACGGTGCGAATGTTGGAGATATTCTCGAGGGGGTTGTCGGCCAGGACCACGAGGTCGGCGAGCTTGCCCTCCTCCACCGTGCCGAGCACGTCGAGGAGACCCATCATGTCGGCGCCGTTGCGCGTCGCCGCGATCAGCGTCTCCATCTCGCTGACGCCCGAGATCACGAACTGCTCCATCTCCAGCCAGCCGATCTCGCCGATGGGCATCGAGTCGGAGCCGATGAGCAGCTTGACGCCGGCCTCGGCTGCCTTCACCAGCGCCTGCCGCTGGTACAGCGCGTGTTCCGGCGAGCGCTCGTCGGCGTAGGCGATCACTGTGCGCAACCGTACTGCCTGCTCGTCGTCGGAGTAGCCCAGCGACGCCAGCCGCGCTTCGCGCTCCTTGATGTACTGGTCGCTCAGATTGCAGATGATCGTCGGATCGTAGAAGGTGCCGCGGCGAGCCATCAGCTCGATGGTGTGGTCGGTGAGCCCGTAGCCGTGCTCCAGGCAATCGACCCCCGCCTCGACGGCTGCTTGAGCGGCCGGCTCGCGCGTGTGCGCGGTGACGTGAACGCCGAGGCTGTGGGCGGTCTCGACCACCGCGGCGAGCTCGTCCGGGAGCATCTCGACGTTGTGGATCTTGATCGTGCTGACGCCGTTCTGGATGCGGCTGCGCACCGCCTTGCGAATCGCCGCCACGCCGTCGGCACCGTCGACCGTCGAGCCGCGGTGGCCAGCCGTGGGCGACACCGGCTCACCGCTGGCGAAGATACGCGGCCCCATCAAGTAGCCCTGATCGAAGGCCCGCTGCCAGGTGACATCGATGTAGTCCTCCTCACCGACGGAGCGCAGCGCCGTGAAACCGTGGCGCAGGCCTTCCATGGCGTTGACACCGGCTCGAATGACCTTGGAGCCGCTGCTGGCGCCGTCGAGCGCGTGGTTGTGGGGCAACAGCGCGGTCAGGTGCGTATGCATGTTCCAGAAGCCCGGAACGACATAGGCACCGTCGAGGTCGATGATGCTTTCCTCTTCACCAGTCGGCTGGTAGACCCCACCGCTGATCGAGGTAATCGTGTTGCCGGTAATCACCACCGTCATGCCCGGCTGCACCGGGCTGCCCGTGGCGTCGATCACGTTGGCATTGGTGAGCACCGTGATCGGTCCATCCGCAGACTGTGGCGCTGCACGGCCTGGTGAGATCAGCAACGTCGACAGGACGAAGAGCGTTATGACTCTCGATATCTTCACGGGTCGGCCTCCATGGTGCGGTGCACAATAACCGGGGCGGGCTTCATTGGCTAGATATCGTCTTCCCAGCCCATCTCGCGGAAGAACTCCTCGCGGCGTAGTGAGATGCCCGTCTATCATCCGGTGGTGGAAGAGGGTGTCCGCACCGCGCTCCGAGATCTTGCACAACGTCTCAGGATAACGGCCTGGCGGCGGCCGGAGAACCGAGCCGTCGCTCCGGGAGAGTGCGGTCGCCACATGTCTCGTATCAGTGTGCCGATTCCTGCAGTTCGCTGAGCTCTTTGCTCAAGAAGAAGTCAAGCACCGTTCGGATCAACACGATGATGCCGAGTTGCACGAGAGCGTAGAAGGTGGCGCTATGGAAGAAATTCTCGGCTCCCGGCTCGCTTACTGTGACGGCCACGAAGGAATCGATGATGTCGGACACGATCATGAGCTCAAGCGCGAAGAGGATGTGGATCCCGACCACGCAACGGAGTTTTCGAATAACGGCGGTCCGGATCTCCCAGGGCTCGCGTGCGAACTCTGTTCGCAACCAACCGAACGCTCCGCGAATGAAACCTAGGAGCAGGAGAGCGAGACCGAACACGTCGATGACGTGAGCAGCCCACTCGAAGACCCATACGATGTTCTCAACCATGAGCCTACGATGGCAGGTTTTCGCGCATGTATTGAATCGCTTGCTTCATCGCGGCCATCTTGACGTCGTTTCGCTCCATCATCGTCTTGTTGTGCTCCGCGATGATGATCGGATACGGATTGTCGCGAAGCAGCTTAGCCGCGAACAACAAGTTCAGCGCCGTCAGCTCCGCGTTGCGGTGCACGTACGGTGACAGATCACCGCCCGCTTCGATATAGCTTGCGCCCGGTCCCGCATCACCCACCCAGTAGAGGTCCGTGTTGGGCGGAACGGTCACACCAAAATGCAGCAGGTTCGCGAACGTATTCGCCACGCAGTTGTGTGATCCGTCCTCATTGCCGGTTACGACGATGCCGCACGCGGTACCGTACAGAGGAAACTGACCCGTTTCCTCGCACATGACTGTATGGGTCGTGCCATCCAGTCGCTCAATGACACGCTGGGCAACGGACGACCGGACACCCATCCAAATGGGCATCGCAGGGATGATGATGTTGCATCGCTTGATCTTCTCGAGGATCTGAGGCCACTCATCGCCATCGCCTTCGTCGTTTTCGATCCCCGGCAAGATGTTGAAGTCAGCGACGCGAACGATCTCCGTTTCGATATCGGGCTCGTGCGCCCGCAAACGCTCGATCAACAGATTGCAAAGCGCCTCAGTGTTCGACGTCGTCGGGCTCTTCTTGAGCGTGCAAAGGAGGAAGAGCGCGTAGAGAGGACCCTCACTCTTCGCCTTGTGGAAAATGGACTGGATCATGGTTCGGTTCTCCTTGCCGTGTGCCCGGCTCCTTGTTTGGTCTATGTGGCCATTTCCAGATTGGGCGGTGAATTGCGGGAACGGTCGCCGTTGCGGCCGAACGAGACTATTCGAATGCTTCCGCGCACGATCCTAGGACGTTCCGGACGATTGCGTCGGCGACATCAGCGACCACGGTAATTGACGGGTCTCGTCAAGTGACGTTGTATCAAGTCTACTTATATCAGGCCTTGACATGACTAGTATTGAAGCGTACGCTGTCCTTGAAGCCAATGAGATGACACAGAAAATAGGTTGCTCTATCTCGCTGGAAGAACCCATACGCCTCGAACCCACCGGTATCGTGCTGCGGCCCGACGGAACGGTCTCGTTCAGTGCATATGCAAGCAGTCCCATCGGGCGACTGACAGGGGACGAGACCGCATCGGTCATCCACTACTAGCAGAATTTGTAACGGGCACTACCAAGCCGAATTAACCAAAGAGATCCAATGAACACGTTCGAAAACAAAGTCGTCCTGATTACCGGTGGTGGGACGGGAATTGGAAAAGCCACCGCAGCGTCCTTCATAGAAGAAGGCGCCAAGGTGGTCATCGTTGGCCGGCGAGCCTCGGTCCTGGAAGAGACGGTCAGTGAGCTCGGAGATTCCGCGCAGTTTGTCGTGGGAGATGTCAGCAAGAGCGCTGGTCCCAAGGCGATTGTCGACGAGGTCATTGCGAGGCATGATCGTTTGAATGTCGTCGTGAACAATGCGGGGACGGTAACGATGGGTCCGGTCATGGAGCTCGATGATGAAGAGATCGAAAGGGTCTTTCGAACCAATGTCTTTT
Organism: Acidobacteriota bacterium; assembly: GCA_963666055.2. Taxonomy (GTDB): domain Bacteria; phylum Acidobacteriota; class UBA890; order UBA890; family WLXD01; genus DASCOT01. The sequence continues at coordinate 196,493 of CAXWPH010000007.1, forward strand.
CGATACTGGCGGTATCGCGAGAAGCACTCCCTCACCTCATCAAGACCCAGGGTTCCATCATCAATATTTCAAGTACGGTATCTACATCCGTCATGCCAGGTATCTCTGTCTATGCGGCTTCCAAGGCGGCTGTCGATCACATAATCAAAACTCTTGCCGTAGAATCCGGACCTAGCGGAGTTCGAATCAACGCGGTGGCCCCGGGATTGACGGCGACGGATATGGCAGCGGAAGCCTCACCGGATGGGCAGATGCAGGAGATGATGGTGCGTCAGACCCCGATGGGTCGTATTGGAGAACCCGAGGATATTGCCAAGGTCGTGCGCTTGCTTGCCAGTGATGATGCCGGATGGGTGACCGGGCAAATCGTGCAGGTTTCTGGTGGGCTGATGCTGTAAGTCGGCACTGGGATTCGTCGCCGGGGATGTGCTTCAGGATGTGGCACACGGTGGCGTGCTCGGTGATAAAGGCGACGATCTTCATTTCGGCGCCACAGAAGGGGCACAGCAAGGGGGGCGGGCTTCATTGGCTAGATATCGTCTTCCCAGCCCATCTCGCGGAAGAACTCCTCGCGCGACGGGAACAGGAACGACAGGATCTCGTACAGCTCCGGATCAAGGGTGGGCAAGTTCTCGGGTGTCAGCGCCACGCCCTCGAAGCTACGACGGCGGTGGGCGCCGTAGAAGATATCGACGCCGAAGGCCAGATATTCGTCAGCGAAGGAATCGGCCGGCAAACCGGGCTGCGGCCTGTAGAAGCCGCGCTCGATGGCGACGGCGGTAGCGCGCTCGATTCGCTCCTGCACCTCGGGGTTAGGCCACCATGATGCCGCCGCGGTGGATCAGGTGGGTGATCTCCTCCACCGAGGCATCGCGGCGGAGCCCTTCGGGGCCTCCCAACCGCAGGTAGTCGGGGATGATCTCCTCGTCTTCCAGGTCCTGGGTGCGTAACCGGAGCGCCCGGCGGTGCATGTAGAAGCCGATCGAGGTATTGCGCTCCTCGAACGTATAGAAGAGCGTCATGATCGCCTGCCGCCTGCTTGACCACCTCGGTGATGCGACCGGACCCGTTACGGTCCTTCAAGAGCAGCGTGTTGGCGATCTTGGCGGCGTAGTCGACCTTCGCCGGGTCGACCCGCGCTGTGGCCCAGAAGGTCACGCCAGGCGTCTCGACGCGCTGCGTGAAGATGTCGAGGGCGTTCTCCTGCTTGGGCGTCTCCTCGAGGGCGATGATGATGAGCACCGCCTCCATGAATCCGTCTTCGTTGTCGGCTCGCACCTCGGCGTAGTAGTGCGCGTCATAGGCGCCAGGGTGGGCCTTGAGGCTGATCTCGCCGGTGTCCGAGTCGATGCCCACGATCTCGGTGGCGTCGAGCTGGCCCTCTCGCAGGTAGTTGCGCCGATCGCCTCCGGGGATCGGGGCCACCAGACTCCAGGTGATCTTCTTGTCGGTCGGAAAGATGAGCTCGGCGCTGCCTAGCATCTCGCCGATCCGTGTGTCCCAGGTCACCAGGAAACGCTCGAACTCGTCGGTGAGGACAGGTTCCTGACCAACCGTCGCCGCGCTCGGCAGAACCGTCAGCGCGACAACGGCCGCTGCGAGCATGACGAACAGCACGCCTTGTTTTCTTCCCATCGTTGTCTCCAACGTCTCCGTTCAGCGAATCAGCAGGAGGCGCGAGTTGGGCGGGTAAAGCCACTCGACGCCGTTATCGGTGACAATCGCGTTGTCCTCGAAGTTGATAGCCAACCTGGTGCCGTCGTCCATCAGCGAGTGGACCACGAACTCCAGCGAGAACAGGTGCGTCGGCTGGATGACCAGATGCGCTTTGCTCTGTCGGAACGGGGCGATCGCCGGGCCGACGGCGGCTTGGCTGTTGCCGGTGTTGCCGACCATGTGACAGTCGATCGAGATGCCGGTGCGCCGATCTTCGCCAAGTGCCGCCACGATGTCACGATCGCGCCCATCGTTGACGAAAGGCGTGTACACGTAGCCCTCCGCCTCCAAGGCCTGCGCCAGGATCGCCAGCGTGTCGCCGGCCGTGCGACCCACCTTGATGTTGGCACGGATAATCTGGCGCGCCCGATGGCCCTGATCCCAGGCATGTTGCAGATCGGCCGGCGGTGCCGACTCACCCTCGCGCAACACGTAGGCGTGGCGCTTGAAGTCGGTGCCGAAGTTCAGATACCGGATTCCCATGTCGTAGGTCAGGAAGTCCCCACGGCCGATTACGTAGTCGGGCCGCCGTGAGGTCTGCGGATCGGCGCTGGCGGAACGCGAGATGCGCGGCATGCTGACTCCGAAGGAGGAGCCAACCCCCATTTCCAGTAGCCGATCCTGCACCCACCAGGCAGCGTCGGCGCTCGTTGTCAGCCCCGGTGTGATCACTTCGTTGGAGAGCACGCGCTCCAGCGTTCGCCGAGTCATCTCCCCCGCCGTGGAAAACGCCGCGAGCTCGCGCCGCACGCGGCGCACACGGAAGTCGGTGATCAGCTGCTCGGCCGAAACCAACCGGTCGGCGTACACCGGACCGATGGCCTCGACCAGCTCCTGGTAGTCGTTGCGCGACATGCCGTCGGCCACCCCGAGCCAGGCCGAGCTGTTGATGCCTATGCGCTGCGGGTCGCGCTCGTGCACATGGTCGCGCAGGTCCCCCAGATCGCCGACGATGTCGTAGGCTGTCCGATCCAACAGGTGAAACGGCTGCAGCACGGCTCGCTCGATGCGCTCGCCGCCGCGGTCGGTGAAGATGAACACCCCGAACTCGGCGCCCAAGTCGCGCTCGAGCGGATCGGGATTGCCCATGCGGATCCAGTGGATCCACATATCGATACCGTTGTCGCGCATCGCTCCCGGCAAGACGAGATCGAACTTCTCCTGCCGGATGAGGTCGAGGGTCTCCTGGCGCGCCCGCGCGTCGAGCACGCGCACGTCGAGAGCCTGCTGTGCGTCGGCCGGCCCATCGCCGATGAGAATAGCCAGCAGTGCGAAACAGAGGGCCGCCGGCAACGGGGTTCGGCGCACGGTTCCTGCGGCGACCGAACGGCTCACGGCAGACCGAGGGCGACCCATTCGGCCGGGTAGTCGCGGCCGCCGATGGCCACCACGACGTACTGTTTGCCGTCGTGCAGGTAGGTCATCGGCGCGCTTGTCGTGCCTGCCGGCAGCTCGATCTCCCAGATCGTCGCGCCGGTGGCCTTGTTCAGCGCCCGGAACATCGTTCCCCAGGCGCCGCGGGCGACACCTGGCATGGCATCACTCCCCTCGCCGATGAACAGCATCGTCTTGGTGACGAGCGGGGCGGCGCGATTGGCGATACCGAGCGGCGGCAGGTCGAGATCTCGCAGCAAGGGGTGATCGCGTGGACCATCGCCGACCGCGACCTGCCACACGTGCTCCCCCTCGTTCATGTCGATCGCCGTGAGCCGTCCGTACGGGGGCTTGGTGAGTGGGAGACCGAATGGCGTGGCCAGTTCCTGATGGCTCTGCCGCCAGCCGCGGCCTGCCCCGGGCGGCGGCGACTTGATCACGTAGTCCATCGTCGCGTCGCCGGTGGCTGCGACCATGTCGTTGATGTACGGGAGCGTGTGCGACGCGGCGTAGAACACGCCGGTCTCCGGATCGAACGCCGGAGTGTGCCAGTTCGCCGCACCCCAGGTTCCCGGTACCACGATCGTGCCGTTGGCCGCCTCGTCCGCCAACGACGGCGGCGTGAAGATCGGACCGGTGACGTACTGATCCATGATCCTGAGCGCCTCGGCCCTGAGCTCGGGCGTGAAGTCGATCAGGTCGTCCTCGGTCAAGCCCTGGCGGTCGAACGGTGGCGGCTTGGTCGGAAACGGCTGCGTCGGCGAGGTCTGCTCGCCGGGAACCGTCGATTGCGGTACCGGCCGCTCTTCGATGGGCCACACCGGCTCGCCCGTCTCCCGATCAAAGACGTAAACAAACCCGGTCTTGTTGGGCTGCATCACCGCCTTGATCCGCTTGCCATCGACCGTGATGTCACCGAGAACAGGGGCGCCGATGTTGTCGTAGTCCCAGAGATCGTGATGAACCATCTGGAAATGCCACACGCGCTTGCCGGTCTTGGCGTCGATGGCCACAAGGCTGTCGGCGTACAGGTTGTCCCCGGGCCGGTGGCCTCCGTAGAGGCTGTTGCTGGGAGCGGTCAGCGGCACATACACGTAGCCGAGCTCTTCGTCGGCGCTGAGCCCGCACCAGGCACCCATGGCGCCCCCGTACCACCACGAGTCACCCCAGGTGTCCTCGCCGAACTCGCCCGGCCGTGGCCTCACGTGGAACGTCCACATGAGCTCGCCGGTACGCACGTCGTAACCCCGTACGTCCTCCGGTGCGGCTTCTTTCTTGTTTCCGAAGTCGCCACCGCCACCACCGTTCCCCGCAACGACCACAACATCGCCGACGACGACCGGGGCGGCGATCGACCAGCTGTATTCTGCCCACGGCAAGTCGCGGTCAAGGTCGACGCGCCCGTTTTCGCCGAAGTCGGGGTAGTACGTGCCGGTCCTGGCATTCAGGGCGTATAGATACTCGCCTCTCGCCACGAACACCCGCCGGTCGGTGCCACTCTCCCAGTAGTCCAGACCCCGTGAGCTCGAACCGCTCATGCCCTCCGGGGTGCTGTCGAACGGCTCCTGTTCCCAGACCGTCTTGCCGGTTCCGGCGTCGAAGGCCTCCACCAGCCCAACGCCGTTGGGGGCGTAGAGCACCCCGCCGACCATGATCGGCGTCGACCGCAGGTTGTCGTTGACGTTGAGATCGGGGAACGCCTGTTTCAGCTGGGCGGTTACCTTGGGGCGACGCCAGAGGATCTCGAGATCGCCGACGTTGTCGAGATTGATCTGATCAAGAGGCGAGTACCTGGTGAACCCCTTGTCCCCGCCGTAGTAGTGCCACTCGCCCACCACCGAGGGCCCGGCATCCTGAGCGCCAGCTACGACGCTACCCGCCAGGACAAGGCTCACGCACAGGCTCGTCGGAATCGAGCTCTGGATACCCAACATGCCAAGGCCTCCCATCCACGGACCCCTAGGGTCGTTGAAGTTCATGCCCGTCGTAACCCATTCAACGCATGCTAACAAGAGGCTGTTTGGAATCGGCGGAGCCCGACCGCGGATGCCGACTCGAGGTTATCTGCGGATTGTATACTGTATACACCGATGGTCAGGATCCCGGAAACCGGGACCTGGAGACCCAATAGCGCGGTGACGCAGCACCGCGGAGCCGGGCAAGCGAGACCGGATGACGCAGCCGCAGCAGGTCGAGATGACACAGGTGAGCGCCGAGCGGCTGCTCGAGATCGGCCGCCAGCTGCACGCCGACGGCGAGCGCTGGCACAACCACGTGCTATCAGCCGATTGCGAGCTCAACCCGCGCACCCAACCTGCCCTGCTGGTGGAAGCATCGGATCGCGACGTTGTCTACGTGACCTACTCTGAAGAACCCATGATGGACCTCGGGCGCGCACTGGCGACGATGGTGCACGGCGCCGATCCGCTCGAATGGAGCGCCGATGGGGCCACCCAGGCCGATCTGCAGCCCGACTCGCCCATGGTGGCGGAGATGATGGAGCGCGCCCGTAGCCTCTCCGACCGGGGGCAGCACTGGCACCACCATGTTCTGTTCCCCGAGTGTGTCTTCAATCCCCATCCGGGTGCGTGGACGCTCGTATTCGAGGACCCCGAGACACTGGAAGCGCTGGAGAGCGTCACCCCGGAGCGGCCCGACCATGACATCCGGGTCACGGAAACGCTGTTCTTTTCGCAGACCGTCCACGACTGAACCGGGTGCCCCTCATGAGCTACCGCGCCATCACCTTGCTGGCGTTGCTGTCGTGGCCCGTCGCCGCCAGCGGCGGCATGCTGGCCCAGGAACCGGTGGACTACGACGTCATCCAACGGATCAAAGACGAGGCCTTCAACCGCTCGCGAGTCGCGGAGCTCGTCAGCACCATCGCCGACGTCTACGGACCGCGCTTTTCCAACTCCCCTGCCTACAACGAAGCAACGCACTGGGCGCGCGAGAAGTTCCGGGAGTTCGGCGTCGATGCCGTGGTCGAGCCATTCGGCACCGTCGGGGTGGGCTGGCAGAACGAGTACACCTCGTTTCACATGATGGAGCCGCAGTACCAGACACTAATCGCCTACCCCGTTCCATGGACCCGCGGCACCGACGGCCAGATTCGGAGCACCGCGATCCAGGTGAACGCCGAGGAGATTCGCTCGGCGGCCGATCTCGAGCCGTACGGCGCGCTGGTGGACGGCAAGATCGTCTTCATCGCTCCCTCACGAGAGCTGCAGCCGAGCTTTACGCCCGACGGGATCCGCTTCACTCGGGAGCAGCTCGACGACTGGGCGAGCTTTCGCATCCTGCCGGAGCCGGAGCTCGTGCTGCTGGCAGAGGCTGAGTACGACAAGCTGGTCGACGGTGCGCTGGCCGCACCGATGGAGGCGACCGCCATCGCCGAGTTCCTCGATCGTGCCGGCGCCGTGGCGCTCGTTTCGCCGGGTCTCGGTACCGATCAGGGCGCCTTCGACAAGGGTACGGTCCGCGTCGTGGGCGGTGAGCCCATCATGCCGGGCGACCCGAAGCCGATGCCACATGTGATCGTCGCCGCGGAGCACTACAACCGGGTAATCCGCGTGCTCGGCATGGGTAGGGATGTCGAGCTCGAGCTGGAGGTCCGCGTTCGCTACGACGAGCAAGACCTGCAGGACTACAACGTCGTGGCGGAAATTTCCGGCAGCGATCTGGCCCACGAGGTGGTCATTATCGGCGGCCACTTCGACGCCGAGTCGGCCGGCACCGGGGCCACCGACAACGGCGCCGGCAGCGCCGTGGTCATGGAGGCGATGCGTATTCTTCGGGCCATCGACGCGCCCCCGCGGCGCACCATCCGCGGCATCCTCTGGGGATCTGAGGAAGCCGGCCTGCTCGGTTCGCGCGGCTACGTGCGCAACCACTTCGTCGATATCGAGTCCGGCGAGCGTCTGCCCGATTACGAGAACTTCTCGGTGTACTTCAACACCGACTGGTACGGTCGCTTCCGCGGCCTGTTCATCGAGGGCAACAGCCTGGTGGCGCCTATCTTCCGCGCCTGGATGGAGCCATTCCACGACCTCGGATTTACCCACCTGCTGCCCGTGCCGACCGGCGGCACCGACAGCGTCTCGTTCAACGAGGCGGGCTTGCCAGGGTTCAAGTTCCTGCAGGACGACCTCGAGTACTTCACCAAGACCTGGCACTCCAACATGGACGTCTACGATCGCATCGTCGTCGCCGACCTGATGGGCAACGCCGCGATTCTGGCCAGCTTCGCCTATCACGCCGCCACGCGTGACGAGAAGATCCCCAGATCCGACACGCAGGTCATCAGCAAGCGTTCACTGAATCGCTAGCAGGCCGTGGTGGAAGTGTGACGCACCAAACTTCCACCACGGCCTGCCAACCCCCCGGAGCAATCAGCATGCCCTTGGTCGCCACCGTTCTCGTCGTCCTCACCATGCTGGCCGGCGCCGTCGCTGTCGGTGCCCCGCAAGCGACCGAGCCGCTGCCGGATATCGACACGTCCACCTCGGCCAACGGCGTCGTGGCACTGCCGCAAACCGTCTCGCCGGTCATTCGCGAGGTCTTCGCGAAGTACACCAAGGTGGTGGCGCCCAACGGCAAGCCGATCCACATCCTCGCCCAGGACGGCTGGAGCGACGCCCGCATCGTCAAGGCGCGCAATGTGCTCGAGCACATCCTGCGCGACGTTCCGGGAACCAAGTACGGCGCCGACAAGCGCATCGTCGCCAATGCGATGGCCGACAACCGGGCAACGCTGACCCTATTCAGAACCGAGCCGGACATGCGCGCCGCCTTTCGCGGGCCGCTGCGGGATGTCGAGCTCGGCATGCAGGACCTGCGCGCCAACGAGGCGCCGGTCGAGGGTCACGAGGACTACATGGCGCACCGCACCCGCGACGCCTCCTACGAGGAGGTGCTGCACATGGTGCACGACTACGGCATCAAGCCGGCGCTGCCCGAGATGCAGGAGGAGCTACGGCGTATCACCCGCGCCGCCATGGACCGAGGCTTGTGGCGCGGCAACCAGGATGACCTCGAGAACGAGCCCAACGAGTACTTCGCAGCGATCTACGACAACTACTTGGATCTCTGGACGGTGCCTCCGACCGTCTATGAGGGGCGGCCGATAGACCCGGACAGAATCCCCGCCGGCACCTCCCATTTCGGCGGATACGGCGCCAGAGGCCGCCACGGCCTGCGACTGTCGGATCCCGAGGGGCTGGCGATCCTGCAGGAGTTCTTCCCGCCGTTCCTCACCTACACACCCGAGCTACCAGCAGAATTCGAGGGCACGTTCTCGATGCAGCGCGACGGCTCGCTGCGCTACACCGCCAAGTCGCAGCACCTCAAGAACGCCACGTTAACCGGCAACAACGACGCCGGCCTGATCGGCAACGCTTGGGACAACCAACTCACCGGCAACAGCGGCGACAACACGCTGCGCGGCAACGCCGGCGCCGACTTGCTCGACGGCGGCCACGGCACCGACACCGCCGTCTACGAGGGCAATGCCGACGAATATGACGTGGCACGTGACGGCGCCACGATCAGGGTCACAGACCGACGTATCGATCGCGACGGATCCGACCTGCTCCTCAATATCGAGCGCCTCGCCTTCGCCGACGGCACCGTAAGCTTGCAGGACTTGGCGAGCGCCGCGGGCCCGGCCAGCTACGCGGATCTGCTGGGGTTGTTCGAGGACTTCCGTGCGTTCCTCGCCGCCCAGAGGGTCGAGGGCGTGCCCGACTACTCGGCGAGCGCCATGGCGGATCAGTTCGAGGAGCTGAAGCAATATCAGCAGCGCCTCGCCGCAATGGATCCTGGTGACTGGTCAATCTCCCAGCAGGTCGACTATCAGCTGGTGCGCGCGGAGATGAACGGACTCGAGTTCCGCCACCGCGTGCTGGTGCCGTGGTTGCTCGATCCAGGCTTCTACAACGACGCGCTGCCACGCACACGTCTGCGGGGCGACGGGGCGCTCACCGAGGAGCAGCGCGCCACCCTGCGAGACCGGCTCCGATCTGTCGGCGGCATTCTCGAGCAGGCACGGGTGGACCTCGACGACCTGTCGGCCGTCGCCGGCGACCTGGGCACGCTGGCGGTGCTGTCGCTAGGCGACACCCGGGCCGCCTACGAGTCGCTGCGAGCGCGCCTGGCGGAGCATCACCCGGAGCTCGTAGCCGACCTCGAGGCGGCGCTCGCCGCCATCGATGGCTACATCGGGTGGATCGAGGCCAACAAGCACCGCATGACGGCACGCGCCGGGGTAGGCAAGGACAACTACAACTGGTTGCTCAAGAACGTCTACCTCTTCCCCTACACCTGGGAAGAGGTGCGCACGATCGTCGAGCTCGAGGACAACCGCGTCATCACCTACCAGCGGCTGGAGGAGAACCGCAACCGCGACGTCCCCGCCATCGAGCCGGTGCAATCGCAGGCCGAGTACAAGGCCAGCGTCTCCGCGGCGATCGACCACCTGATGGATTTCCTGCGCGACCAGGAGATCTTCACGGTGAACGACTACCTGACGCCCGACGAGTACTTCGGCTCCTGGCACGGGTTCGACAACCCCTGGCCCGAGAAGCACGATTACTTCTTCAATTTCTCGCACCGTGAGCCGTTGATGGAGGAGACGCACGAGATGGTCGGACACCATTTCGACGGACTGCGGTCGAGAAACGACGACCGTCCGATTCGCGGCGGCCGCCGCCCCTTCAAGATCGGCACGGCGCGCGGTGAGGGCTTCGCCTTCGCGCTCGAAGAGCTACTGATGCACGCCGGCTACCTCGACGGACGAAACCCGCACGGCCGCGAGATCGCCTACGAGCAGTCGGCGTTCCGCACCGTGCGGGCACTCTCCGACATCTACATGCACAGCGGCGACTGGACGCTCGCCGATGCGATGGAATTCTGCGTCGCCAACGCACCCCATGGAGAGCTGCTCGATGGCAGCCACCACCTGTGGTTCGAGCTCGACACCACGCTGCGCGGCGTCGGACACCACATGTTGATGGTGGTCGGCAAGGTGCAGTTCATAAAGCTGTTCCGCGACCGCGCCAACCAGCTAGGCGACGAGTTCAAGCTCAGCGAGTTCCTCGATGAGGTACTCGACACCGGATCGATTCCCTGGTCGCTGATCCGCTGGGAGATGACCGGCCTCGACGACGAGATCCGCCAGCTGACGTCCGGATAGGCAACCGAAACCGTCGACGAGCTCGAGGTCTAGCGGGCCGTGGTGGAAGTGTGGCGGATCGCTAACGGAGTACGGCACCTTCGCCGTGCTCGTCGATCATCTTCTGGATGTGCTCGACGAGTATGGTGCGCCGCTCGAGCAGCGCATTCAGCTGCCGCGGGACCAACAACGTGTCGACCGCAGCGCGAGTCTGGTCATCGGTCACCTGGTGAAGCAGCTGCCACATGCGCTCCGTGCACCACACGATCTCATCGCCGTAGCGGAGCTCTGTGCGCACCTGGAAGGCGCGCGAGTGATCGATCATCCAGAGCTCCCAATCTACGTCGACCAGGTAGTTGCCGCTGTTGCGGTCGTCGTTGAAGATCAGGCTGTCGAACAGTCGCATGGCCTGGAGCTGGAGTATCCAGTCGTTCGTCACTGGCGGGCCCGACGCCGTCTCTCGTTGGTCTCGCTCGCTTTGCGTTCCCTCCATCCACAACTGCACGCTTCCATCGATGCCGTTGACCTTGCGGCAGGCCGTAGGCGGCACGTTGTCGAGCTCCAACAGACGCGCTATCTCGTAGGCGGCGCACTGGCTCTTGTAGCTGTCGTAGTAACGGCGAAACATGCGCCCGTTCACTCGGGAGTCGTGCGTCACCTTGTCGACATCGTGAAAGGCGCCGCGCACGCGCACGCCGTCGCGCTCGAGCACCAGACGTTTGATCCCCGTAATGCCGATGCCGAAGTCCTCTGACGACACGACCTCGGCGGTACGGAGGAACTCCGTCGCCTCCTCGTAGGTTCGAAACGGCAACGGCTTGCCATCGGGGCCCGACCACAGGTGAGCATCCTCGGCGTCATCCTGGAAGGCGCCCTCGATCTCGCCCGTGGCCACCGCGTCTTGCGCGAACGCCTCCGAGGTGACGAAGGGAGTCATCAACATGAGCGTCGCCACCATGGTGACGCTCATAGGTCTGGCCGAACGCTGGCACATCATCGTCTTATCCAAGGCCCCCTTACTAACTCACCGGTCCCAGGTATTCGTCAAGGAACGGAATCATGGCCTTCATCACGTCGTCGGGCCGAACCACGTGGCCTCCCTCCGGCTGGACGAGCATCTTGTGCTCGCCCGGCGTCCCCAACAGTTCGAGGTGGAGCTCGGCGCAGGTCTCCTTCGGACAGCCACCGTCGAAGAGACCGTTGATCAGCAGGGTCGGCAGCTTGATGTGGGGCATGTAGTTAACCTGTCTCGCCTGCGGGGTGGCCTGGCCGACGACGGCTCCGCAGCCGTCGTCACCCGTGATCTCGACCGCGCCAACCTATTCGCGATCGAAGGCTACCGATAACGGCGCGCCAGTGGATTGTGGAGTCAACTGTGGACTAGACTCCACAACATGGCTACGATTCAGGTCGTCTTGGACGAAGGATTGCTGCGAGACGCGGACCAGGCTGCGGAGCGCCAGGGAGTGAACCGCTCGGCGCTGATACGAAGCGCCTTGAGGGACTTCCTGCGCAGCGATCGGCTCAGCGCCCTGGAGCGTCAAGATCGCGACGGCTATGAAAGGGTGCCCGAGCGCGTCGAAGAGCTCGCCGTCTGGGAGGACATTCTCGAGTGGCCCGCAGACTAGGGTCCCGGCTGGAGCGCGGGGAAGTTCGACTCGTCAGCTTCGCCGCGCCGAACAAGGTCAGGCCGGCGCTGGTCTTGACTCGGGACAGTGCCCTGGACTACCTGAACCGCGTAACGGTGGCGCCGATCACCTCGTCCATTCGAGGTGTGCCGTCGGAGGTGCGGCTCGGTGTCGAGGACGGCATGAAGCGTGATTGCGTCGTCAACCTGCACCATCTGGCCACCATCCCCCGCAACCGGCTCGGGCGCCGCGTCGCGCGCCTGAGCGACGAGCGCATGCGCTCGGTGTGCCGGGCGATCGGCTTCGCGCTGGGCTGCGAGGACAGGTCGCCTCGGTAAGCGTTTCGCTCTCCACCAGCTCCATGGCGATGAACCGGACCCCATCGGACTCCTCGAACCCGTAGATGGTGGCGATGATGGGGTGATTCAGGGAGGCGAGCAGCTTCGCCGGCGCGCCTTGACTCCGATAGTTGGTCGTCCCGGCTAGTCGGCGATCGAGTCCCAGTTCTCCACCAGGTGCTCGGCGGTGCGCCAGGCGAGCGCCTGGGCGGTGAGTGTCGGGTTGCGCGCACCGCTGGTGCCCATCACGGAGGCTCCGAGAACACCGAGATTCGGGGCCTCGTGTGAGAAGCCCCATCGATCGACGACGTTGGTGTCGGGATTGTCGCCCATGCGTGTGCCCCCGTAGGCGTGATCCGTCGGCCCCATCGTGTCGATCGGGCGCTTGACGATCTCCACCGCGCCCGCCTCCCTGTACCACTCCGCCATCTTGTCTTGCAGGAAGACGGCGAGCTTTCTTTCGTTGCCCTTGAAATCGGCCGTGATGCGGCACACCGGATCGCCGAGGGGATCCTTCACGGTCGGATGGAGGTCGAGGTAGTTGCCCTCGTACGGCAGCGTCGTCGTCTGAATGAAGCACCGGTTCGAGCGATCGGCGTTCTCCATGATGAACGACTTCCAGTCCGAGCCCCACCGTGGGGCGCGCCCGAAGGTGTTCATGTTCGCGGCGCTGATCGGTTTTCTCTCGGTGTGGACCCAAAGGTTGCCGCCGCCGATGAAATCGAGCCCGTCGTGGTCGAAGTTGTCGTCGGCCCAGTCGTCGATCGCCACGCCCTGCGCCGGCAGTCCATACCAGGTGTTGAGGTCGCGCGGAAAAAGGGCCACGACGCCGCTGAACATGTTGTGGCTGAGATAGTGCTTGCCGAGCTGACCGTGGTTGTTCGACAGGCCGTTCGGATAGGTCGTCGAAGTCGACAGCAGCAGAAGCCGGACATTCTCGTAGGTGAAGCTGGCGAGCAGCACGACCGACGCCGGCTGAAAGTACGTCTCACCGTCTTTGAGGTAGTAGACACCACGCACGCGTCCGTCCTCGGTATCGGCGATTCGCAGGACGTGAGCCCGCGGCACCACCTGCAAGCTCCCCGTGTCTATTGCCCTGGGGATCGTCGTTACGGCGGTCGAGTTCTTGGCACTGACGTGGCAGCCGCCGCGACTACAGAAGCCGTGGTAAACACAGGCCGACCGGCTCTGGTACGGGCGTGAGTTGATCGCTGCCGGGCCCGGGAAAGGGTGCCACCCGAGACCTCGCGCGGCGCCCAACATGAGCTCGGTGAATCCGGTGCCTCGTAGCGGCGGCATCGGATACTCGCGGCGCCGCGCACCCTCGAAGATGTTGCCACCGGGATCGATCTCGCCGTCGATGTTGCCGGCCTTGCCCGAGACCCCGATCTCATACTCCACGCGATCGTAATAGGGCTCGAGCTCCTCCAAGCCGAACGGCCAATCCTCCACCGTTGAGCCCGCCGGGACGCGCGAGGCACCGTAGCGTTGGGTGGTCTCGCTCACCACCTTGAAGTCCCACGGGTGGAGACGCCAGCTCTGCGCCCAGTAATGCAGAGACGTGCCGCCGACCGCGTTCATCATCGGGTGGATGGAGTGGCGGGGCGAGTCGGGCGCCGAAGCGTTGCGGCGTTGGACCGGAACCTCCCGGTTCGCCTTCTGCACCGAGCGTGGCCAACCGCGCCGGTGCTGCAGCTCGTCGGGGGCGAAGTCCGAGGGGCCGAGCCAGTCTCCCGCCTCGAGCCCGATCACTTCCAGCCCCGCCTGGGCCAGCGGCAAGGCCGCCACACCGCCGACCGCTCCGAGGCCGATGACGACCACGTCGGTCTTCTTCAGCTCAACGGCCACGGCCTTCACCTGGCTTCGAGAACCCCTGATAGTCGTACGCCGACCGGCGACTCGGCGTAACGGCGCCGTCCATGCGCTGCTGTGACTCGGTAACCACCACTCGGACGCCGGGATAGCCGAGCAGGTCCCAGCCGACGAAATCCCGGTTACCGCCGTAGTGCGGGTCGCAGAAAGTGCCTTCGATCGTATGCGCCCGGAGCAGCCCGAAGAACTCGGCCGAGCTCGAGTCGAAGCCGCTCGCAACGCCCTGCTCCATGTCGCTCAAGACGTCGTCCTGATCCCCTTCCGAGAGCCCGGCGAAAGGCGCGCCCCTGGAGGCTCGTGCGTACCCGTCCACCGCGGCGAGGCCCGCCGCGTATGCCTCGCGGTGCAACGCAAGAGCGCCGGACAGAGCGCGGTCGATGTAGCGCGCAGCGCCGGCCTCGACGGCGCCCGGTCCGCTATCGTCGGTCGGAATCAACCGCGCGACGATCGCCTCGAGCACTCCGGATTCCGCCGCGGTGAGCGTCTCGAAGGCGTCCTGGGCGGTTGCGGCCTCCTGTGCTCGAGCAAGAGTTGGCACCGGCAGGGTCGCCGTCGCGCCAACGATTCCGGCTCGCTTCAGCAGCTCGCGGCGCGACAGACCTCTGCCAGTCAAGAGCGCCCTGATGAACTCCCCGAGCTTCGTCGACATGTCCGGTGTCAGTGCTCCCCGTGAGCCGACTCGATGTGCTCGAGACGGAGCTCTTCCCCCACCCAGACAGCGGTGATCTCGACCTGCTGGCCAGCATGGGCCCTGAGCTCCTCCTCGAAATCCCCGGCATTGACAAAGCCGATCACGGCCTTGTGATTCCTCAACGCGACGATCAGCGCCAGGTCCTCGGGAGCCTGCACCCGGCCAAGCACCCACGCCGCCGGATCGGGCTCGTCCTCCGGAGGCACAAGCTCGACCCGATGGCCGATCACCCCTTGACGTGAGGTCCGGAACTCTTCCGGGCGGTTGTACATCAGGGTCTCGCCCTGCCGGAAGCCGCTGACCTGCTGGGTGCCGAGTGGGCTGACGACAGTTCCGCTGACCCGATCGCCGTCGAGCTCGAGGTCGTAGTCGTAGGCGCCGAAGCCGAAGCTGATCGCAGCGCCGTCGACGCGCAGGCCGTCGATCGGGAGAAATGTGTCGCGAACCGAGGTGAGCTGTCCGTCGATCTCACCGCCAACCTCCTCCAATCGCAGCAGCACGGTGCGAATCCTGCCGGTCGCACGCTGACTCTGCTCTCCGAATTTCAGGTTCCAGAGCCCGACGGGATCCGGCTCGGCAGCCTGGATACACGCGGCGATTCCGAGGCCGAGCGTAAGGCCGGTGGCGACGGCGAGCGCGCGAGAGTCTCCGAGCGGCATCGAATACGACCCCTACCTGGCGCCACTGCCGCCAGTGATCTCGGCGTCGTAGGAGGGAATGACCGGCTCTGCCAGCTTGCGGCGATAGTGGATCCATCCCTCCATCATCTCGTCGCGTGAATCCATGCCCCAGATGACCCTCACGCTGGGGTTCGGGTTCCAGGGGTTGTTCTCCGAGTTATCGAAGTGCGAGGTAACCCGGAGCTTCGACCCCTTGGCGAGCCGAGTCGGTTTCGCCAGCACGTAGGCGATCTGCCAGTACATGTTGTATTGCGGCACGAACAGCAGGGTCTCCTCCCGACCGTCGGGATGGATCGCCTGGAACCTCATGTCCTTGCCGCGATAGTGCATGTGCGGGGTCATGAGCAGCAGCTCGACCTCCTCGTCGAACTCCCTTTCCGCGACGCTCTCGTAGTTCGGCTCGTACGGCGGTATCTCGAAGCTCTGATCGGTGACCAGACTGCCGCGGATCTCGTACTCGATTGGTGTTCGGGCCAGCCAGACGCCGACCTTGGTGCGGTCGACCTGTTCCTCGCCGTTCGGGTGGTAGTGCATCTCGACGCGGAACTGTGATCCGACCGGCAGCCGATGCGCGCTCCCATCCGGGAACAGATCCGGCTGCCTGCCGGGAACCGCGAGCGCCAGCCCGTCCCAGGTGCCGTCGGGCCAATAGGCGTCGACGTTGATGTGATGCACCACCCTGGAATTGCCCCGCGCCTCGATTGCTCGGATCCAGATGTCCTCCTTGTGTGTCGTGGAGGTCATGACGTGGTGGATGATGTCCGGCCCGGCCGCCGGCACCAGAAACTCCTCTTCCAACTCGAAGATGTAGTCGGGCGGCCCGAGCTCGGCGTCGAGGGCCCAGCCGGTCGGGAACGTCGGTGGGGTGAACGTGCCGCTGCCGCGCGGAGCCCCCGCCGCGACCCAATCGACGAGCGTGCCGATCTCCTTTTCGGTCAACCGGCGCTCGTTGGCGAAATCGCCGTAACGCGGATCCGCATGCCACGGAGGCATGATCCGCTCGCTGACCACCATGCGGATCGACCGGGCCCACGGAACAACGTCCTCGTAGGTCAACAGCGACATGGGAGAAACCTCTCCCGGCCGGTGGCAGCCCATGCAGTTGACCGCCATCAGCGGCGCGATGTCGTCTGTCCAAGTGGGCGCTCGTTCTTGCGGTGGCGAGCCCGAAGCTACGAGCGTGCCCCAGCTGCCGATCAGGGCCACGGATGCAACGCCGACGATCAGCGCCTTCCTCATCAGCCTTCAGACTCCGTTTCAGCTGCCTCGATGGTCTCCAGGCGGAGCTCTTCCCCCACCCAGACGGCGGTGATCTCGACCCTTTGGCCGGCGTGAGCTCTGAGCTCCTCCTCGAAATCCTCGGCGTTGACGAAGGCGACAGCAGTCGTGTGGTTCCTCAGAAAGACAATGAACGCCAGGTCCCTCGGAGCCTGGACCCGGCTGAGCACCCACGCGGCCGGGTCGGGCTCGTCGTCGGGAGGCGCCAGCTCGACTCGGTGGCCGATGACGCCGCCCCGGGAAGTCCGGAACTCCTCAGGGCGGTTGTACATCAGGGTCTCGACCTGTCGACGGCCGCTGACCGGCTCGGTGCCGCGCGGGCTGACGACGGTTCCGGTCATGAGATCGCCGTCGATTTCGAGGTCGTACTCGTAGGCACCATAGGCGAAGCTCATCGTTGCGCCCTCGACGCGGAGGTCGTCGACGGGGAGAAAGCGGTCGCGAATCGAGGTGAGCTGAGCTTCGAGCTCCCCGTCGACCTCCTCCACCCGGAGCAGCGAGGTGGGAATCCTTCCGGTCGACGCCTGGCTCGCGCCGAATTTCAAGTTCCAGACACCGACGGGATCCGGCTCGGCCTCGCGGCTACACCCGGAAACCAAGATCCCGACGCTCAGCCCGAGGGCGAGTGCCCCAGAGATCCTCATCTTCGAGCATGCACCGAGCGTCCGGGGACAGAGGCTGCGGGACACTAGCTTGAGCCACCGTCGGTGGTGAGCTCGCCGTAGGAAGGAATAACCGGCTTGTCCAGCTTGCGGCGATAGTGGAGCCATCCCTCGAACATCTCGTCGCGCGAATCCATGCCGTAGATGACCCTCACGCTGGGGTTCGGGTTCCAGGGGTTGTTCTCGGAGTTGTCGAAGTGTCCGACCGTCCGGAGCTTCGCTCCCTTGGCCAGGTGAAGCGGCTGCGCCAGCTTGTAGACCATCTGCCAGTAGATGTTGTAGTGCGGCACGTACAGCAGGGTCTCCTCCCGACCGTCGGGATGGATCGCCTGGAACATGAAGTCCTTGCCCCGATAGTGCATGTGCGGGTTGAGGACCAGCAGATCGACATCCTCGTCGAACACCTTTTCCGCGACGTGCTCGTAGTTCGGCTCATACGGCGGGATCTCGAAGGTCTGGTCGGTAACGAGGCTGCCGATGACCTGGTACTCGATCGGGGATCGCGCCAGCCAAACGCCGACGCGGGTGCGGTTCGTCTGCTCCTCGCCGTTGGGGTGGTAGTGCATCGTCAGACGCAGCTGCGCTCCGACCGGGAACAGCACGGCGCTGCCCTCTGGGAAGAAATCCGGCGGCTTGCCGGGAAGGTTGATCCCCAGTAATGCCCGACTGTCGTCCGGATGCTCGGCCATGATGTCGATGTGGTGGACAATCCGTGAGTTGCCCCTGGCCTCCAACCCGCGCAACCAGATGTCCTCGGTGTGCGTGGTGGGGATGTAGACGTGCTGGTAGATGTCCGGCCCGGCAGCCGGCATTTGCCACTCCTCCTCCATCTCAAAGACAAAGTCGGGCGGCCCCGCCGAGGCGGCGAGGGCCCAGCCCTCCGGGAAGGTCGGTGGGGCGAACGTGCCGGTCCCACGCGGAGACCCGGCCTCGATCCAGGCCAACATGGTGCCGATCTCGTCATCGGTGAGCCGGCGGTCGTTGGCGAAATGGCCCCAGCGCGGATCGGCATGCCATGGGGGCATGATGCGCTCGCCGACCACCATGCGGATCGAACGGACCCAGGGGACAACGTCGTCGTAAGACAACAACGACATGGGGGCCACCTCACCTGGCCGGTGGCAACCCATGCAGTTGGCGGCCATCAGGGGGCCGATGTCGTCGGTCCAGGTGGGCACCTGTTCTTGCGGCAGCGAGCCCGAAGCTGGGAGCGTGTTCCAGCTACCGATCAAGGCTAGCGATGCAACGCCGACGATCAGCGCTTTCCTCATCGAGCTTCCTCCCGCGTGCTGCGCTCCGCAGAGCCAATGCTGACCCGGTTACCCTGAAAGACAAACTAAGCACGCCCCTTGCGCGGATTCCAGCGGATTGGAGATCGACCCTCTTATCAAGCCGGAGTCATCGGTAGACAATGCGGTGTCACCTGGAACATCTCGGCAGAAAGGATGGGCATGCTTCGCAGGACACACTGCCGCTGGCGCGTGGCGCCAGTCGCTGGTCTGCTGGTAGTGGGCTGGGCCTCGAACGTCGCGGCCCAGGAGACCATCAATCCGTTCACCGAGTTGGAAGATGTTGCTGCTGGCGAGAACCTGTTCCGTGTGCATTGCGGCCGTTGCCACGCACGCGACGGCAGCGGCGGTCGGGGGCCCGATCTGACGACCGGACGGATCCTGGCGCGCGGCGACGTGGGGCTGTTCGAGGTAGTCGCGGAAGGAATCCCCGGCACCGAGATGCCACCGCTTCACCGAACCCGATCGGATAAGGCCGTGTGGCAGCTCGTGGCCTACCTCCGGGCGCTGAACCAAGCGCCGGAAGACGCGTCGCTGTCGGGTGATCCGTCCGCGGGCGCAGCGCTTTACCGCGGCAAGGGCGCCTGCGACAGCTGCCACATGCTCGAGGGCACCGGAGGCCGACTGGGGCCCGACCTCACCCGGGTCGGCGAGCGCCGTGCGCCGGGGGCGCTAAGAGCCGACCTGCTTCAGCCGCAGGAGGAGGTGCAACCCCGCTGGTGGTCGATGCGAGTCGCGCACGAGGACGGTACGCGGGTCGAAGGGCTACGCATGAACGAGGATACGTACTCCGTGCGCATCATGGATAGAGACGAGAACCTCTGGTCGTTCGCGAAGCGAGACCTGCGCGAGAGCGAGCGCATCGAGGCCTCCACCATGCCGAGCTACGAGGGAGAGCTGACTCCGGGGGAAGTGGACGATCTCGTGGCCTACCTGTACTCGTTGCGAAGAACGGAGAGACAACCATGAGACGGCGCACGCTTCTCGCCGCAGTAGCTATTGCAGTCCTGCTGCTTGCCGGCCAGGGGCCCGCCCAGGGGCAATCGTCCGCACCCGCCATGTCCGTGCCAGCCTTCAGCCCGGTAGGCTACGACCGACTGGTCAACGCCGACCAGGAGCCCGGCAACTGGCTCATGTACTCGGGGCAGTACAACGGACAGCGCTACAGCCGGCTGGACCAGATTCAGGCACAGAACGCCGCGCGGCTCCGCCTGAAATGGGTCCACCAATTGCGGACTCTCGACCGGGCAGAAACGACGCCGCTGGTCGTGGACGGCGTCATGTATGTGACCGAGTCACCGAGCACCGTAATCGCCCTGGATGCCAAGACGGGACGACAGTTCTGGCGCTACGAGCACGAGGTGCCGAGCGGCGTCCCCTACTGCTGTGGGCGAAACAACCGCGGCGTGGCGATCCTCGGCGATCGGCTGTTCGTGAGCACCCTCGATGCGCACCTGGTCGCGCTGGATGCCAAGACCGGCAACGTCATCTGGAATATCGAGGTGATCGATCACCAGGCCGGCTACAGCAAGACGGCAGCGCCGCTCGTCGTCAAGAACATGGTGGTGACGGGTATCGCCGGCGGCGACTACGGCATCCGTGGCTTCATCGACGCCTATGACGCCGAGACCGGGAGCCGAGTCTGGCGCTTCTACACGATTCCCGCACCCGGCGAGCCCGGCAACGAGACCTGGGAGGGCGACTCCTGGAAAACCGGAGGCTCTGCAACCTGGGTAACCGGCTCATTCGACCCGGAGCTCAATCTGGTCTACTGGGGGACGGGTAATCCAGGCCCCGATTTCAACGGCGAGGACCGGGAGGGCGACAACCTGTACTCCGACTGCGTCCTGGCGCTCGACGCCGACAGCGGCGAGCTCAGGTGGTACTTCCAGTTCACCCCGCATGATGTCTGGGACTGGGACGCCGCGCAGATCCCTGTTCTGGTCGACGCCGTCTTCGATGGGCAGCCGCGCAAGCTCATGGTCTGGGCGAACCGCAACGCGTTTTTCTATGTGCTCGACCGCGAGACCGGCGAGTTCTTGCTGGCGACGCCCTTTGCCAAGCAGACCTGGGCGGAGCGCATCGACGACGACGGTCGACCGATCTTCCGGCCCGGCATCATGCCCAGTGCGGAGGGCACGCTGGTTGCCCCACCGGTGGAGGACGCCGCCAACTGGTGGTCGACCAGCTACAGCCCCAAGACGGGGCTTCTATACGTCATGACCCACGACGCCGAGGAGCTGTTCTTCGTTCGTGACGACGAGTACGTGCCCGGCGAGCTCTATGAGGGCGGCAGCTGGCAGAGAACGATGCCGATCGACAACTACGTCGCCGCCGTGCGGGCCATCGTGCCGCAGACCGGCGAGCGGAAGTGGGAGCACCGCGTGCAGCCGCGCGGCCGGACGGGGCTGCTGTCGACGGCCGGCGATCTGGTGTTCGGCGGCACGGTCGACGGCTACTTCTTCGCGCTCGACGCGCGCACCGGTGAAGACCTCTGGCACATGAACATCGGTGGAAGGGTGCAGGCCGCGCCGATCACGTATCTTGCCGACGGCGATCAGTACGTCACCATCGCCGCCGGCAACGGCATCTTCACCTTCGGGCTCGAGCCCTGAGCACGTCGGTGGCTGCTACTCGCGGCCGTCGAGCAACTCGTAGACGCGTTCGACCTCGAGCAGCTCGGCACCGATCTCGGCAAGCCGCGGATAGTCTTCGGCGTGGGCGCGCAGATCGACGCGCTGTGCCGCCTCTTGTACGGGGATGCCTTGCTCGTGCATTGCAGCCGTGATGGTCCAGAAGTCGCGCAGGTACGCCTGCCAACGGTCGATTCGCTCGAGGTCGCGAATGGCACGCCCATGTGCCGGCAGCATTACATCGAAGTCCAGCGCCTTGAACCGCTCCAACGTATCGGCCCACTCCCATGGAAACCCGTCACCCATCCAGGGAAGCCCTGCGGTGAGCAGATCGCCGGTTATGAGAACCCTCTCGGCGGGAAGGTAGACGACCACGTCGCCCCCGGTGTGGCCGCGCCCGAGGAACAGTAGCTGGATCTCGCGCCCCCCACGATGCAGCGTCATCCGATCCGTCAACGTTAGGTTCGGCGGTGTCGGAACGACCGAATCCATCGCCAGTCGCATATTGCGCAGGACCTCCAGCTCATGCCGAAGCTCCCCGGTCCGATCGGGCTCCTCTGCGGCTGCGAGCTCGGCCTCGAGCTCCTCGATGCGTCCCGGCATGAAACCGGCGAAGTAGTCGTAGGTACGTCCCCGATTCGAATCTCCCGCGAGCACCATCTGGCGGGTGAACTCATGGCCGATGATCTCTACGTCGTCACCGTAGATCTGGTTGCCATGCAGATGGTCGAAGTGGAAGTGGGTGTTGACGACATAGCGAACCGGTTTGTCGGTGATCTCTTTCAGCTCCCGCAGCAGGGCCCAGGCGGCAGCTGGAGAAACATGCGATTCCACCAGCAGAACATCCAGCTCGTTGACGATGACAACGGCATTGCACCACGCTCCCAGGTTCCCCGTCTCAACGGCCAGGTAGACATCGTCGAAGATCGGCTGGAACTCGAAAGCGGCACCCTCGTAGTCGGATCCGGGAGGCGAAGCCGCCGCCGGTAGCGATTGGGAAGTCGGCTGTGAGCAGGCAGCCGACACTACCCCGAGCAAGATCGCCAGCAACACCGACTTGGTCGTGTTCTTGGCTCCAACGATTGGTATCGTCCCTTCGCCCATTTACACCTCCCTCAGCGGCGCTCTGTGGCGGCCTTGGTGATCCGCTCGAGCATCGCTCGCACTCCCGCCTGCGACGCATCGAGCTCGAGTGACCGACGCAGCAGGTCGACTGCCTTATCCAGGTTCTCGCCATCGGGCGCGACACTCGCCAGGTACTCGGTCGCCAGGGCATTGAGCACCTCCACGTCGTCGCTGCCTCCAAGCCGGGCGCGCTCGTAGTAACGAATAGCATCGTAATGCTCACCCTGACGCGCGTTCGCCTCGGCCAGCAGGAGCAGGAGCGCCACATCCTGGGGGTGTTCGATGAGGCGTGGTGTCACGAGCTCCTCGAGGCGCTCGTAGTGCCCCGCGTCGCGCAGCAGCTCGATCTGTAGATCCAACGCAACTTCGAGCTCCGGGGCCCGCGACAGCACATCATCAAGAAGCGCGATAGCCTCGTCGATCCGGCCAACCGTACGCAACAGTGCGGCGCGGCGAGTCAACGCACTCGGATCAGTCGACGGCGGCGTCGCCGCGGCGTGAGCGATCGGGCGCTCCGCCGACTGGCTGACGATCACCGGTAAGCTCCGCTCCCGGCCACCTTCGCTGAGCCGTACCCGCAGTGTGTAGGCGCCAGGATCGACGTCGAGCTGCAAGCTGGTGATCTGGTTCAACACGCCGAACTGGTTGGCCAGCTCCGGTTCTACGGCCACCTGCCGACCAGCGACGATCGTTCCCGACTCATCGGCGAGCGCATACGACACGCTGAACGGCTCCTCACGGGAGGCGGAAATCAGCACCTGCTGAAACACCAGCAACTGCCCGCCGACCGGAAACGGGCCATCAACCGTCGGAGCCAGCGCCACGTCGCCGACCTGAAACGGAAGATGCGTCCCGAAGCGGTCGTAGCCCTCGCCCAGAGGCGTGGCATCGAAGCAGAGAACCGGTTGGCCGAGTGCAAGCTCCGTCGGGTGCGGCCCGGGCACCTCCACGGTCGCGCTTGCTTTGCCGAACTTGCGCGTCAGGTTGTTCTCCAGAACCACGTCGAGCTCCAGACGGCCGGGGATGGCCGGCAACCGATCGATGTACAGAAGCTCCCCCTGGCGCACTCGGCCCTGCTGCTCTGCGTCGAGGCGGCTTTCGATGAGCCGCGACGGCGCGCCCTCCAGCACGGTCCCGGCGCTATCCACCAAGTACGTCGCCACCGTGAAGGTCAGGTAGCGGCGCCCCTCGTGCTCACCGAGGTTGAACGCCTCCGGCGCGCGCGCCACGAAGCTGACGAACGGCAACCCGGCGGGGTCGAGCCAGCCGATGGCACGCACCTCCACCTGCAGGGCGTCGAATCTCACCAGCGAGTCAGCCGCGCCGGTGAGGATCGGGTAGGCCCATTCGATCGTCGGCACCACACGGTTCGGAATCTCGAAGATCTGCGCCATGAGGGTGTCCGACCGCAGCGGCGAGCCCAGCCGTGCCTCGCCGGGAATCAGGCTGAAGGCGGCGTCGGCAAGGTCCGGGCTGATCGACTGCAACATGTCGTAGGCCGCCGTCCCACCACCTGGCAGCGCGTCGAAGCCAAACCCTTGGCCGCCTCGCCGCCCGGCTCGTCTAACGGCCTCCAGCCCCGACGCATTGAGCAGCGCGTTGGGTCCGTCGATGAGCGGGCTGTAGAGCTCGAACTCCCCCACCCTGATGTTGCCGAGCGTAAAGGCCTTCTCGGCCCGCAGGTCGACCCGGTTCTGCCAGGGGAGCCTACGTGAGCCATGCGATTCGACCTCTCGATCGATACGGTTGTCGCTTTCGAAGTCGCCACGGAAGCGTACCGTCTTGGTGTACGCACGTCCGGAGAGGCCGTTGTAAAAAGCGCCAAAGAGGATCTCGTAGGGCAGGACCACCGAGCCGGATAGCTTGATCTGATGCGGGACATCGTGGGACATGGGGCCGTAGCCGCCGAAGCGCACGTTCGGGTCGCTCCACAGCGAGGAGAACCCCAGCGATGAGCCGCGACCCTCGCCCTCCGAAAAATCGGTGTCGTCCGTTCCCCTCGCCTGGCTATACACGTACGAGCCCAACACCTGCCAGCGGTTGGAGAATCTCTTCTCCATGGCGACCTCGATCGCCCAGTACTTCCGACTCTGCACGAAGGGATCGCCTTCGGTGGGGGGCAGGAGGTCGGGGAGCGCCGTGGGGTTCGCCTGGATGAATACGCCGTCGTCGGCGTTCAGGATGTCATAGACGGTGAAGGGGTTGCCCGCCGCGTCGAAGACCTCCACCGCCGCCCACTGGCCATTCAGGCGTATCTGGTCCATGAAGCTGTTGGTCTGTCTGATGATGCCCGTGACCTCGACAGAGAAGTCCCGGGTGAGCTGTCGTTCGATACCCACGCTGAACTCGGTGAAGTTCGGCATCTTCACATTGGGGTCGATCGGTGTGCCCCCCTCCGAACGTTCCTCGAAATCGACCACCCAGTCGTTTTCGTCCGGGTCCCAGAAGGAGAAGCGGAACTGAATCCCGGGGAAGGCACTGAAGGCACCGTACATTCCGGCGATGAGCTGCTCGTAGTACTTGCCGTAGTGAGCCTTCAACGCGGTCGTGCCGTCTCCCAGCAGGTCGTAGACCACCCCGAACCGAGGCGAGATGCCAAACGCCGGAGCGTAGTCGCTTCCGGTGGCAGCGAAACCCGGCTCACCGCAGCAAGCGCCGACAAACCCCTTGTTCTCGCCGAACCAATGACTGAACCGGATCCCTGGATTGAGCGTTAGCCGACCGTTGCTCAGGGTCCATGAGTCCTGAGCGAAGAAGGCCACGGTGGTGCCCTTGGGATCGATGGCGGTGCTCTGGAAGTCATACCGGTAGAACGGCTCGCCTTCGTAATCGACGTAGTAAGCCGGCGGGGAGCCGGTAAGACCTTGGGTTGTGAACGGGTAGGCCACGTCTGCGGAGATTCCAACCTTGAAATCGTGCGAGCCGCCCAGGAAATCATCGGCAAAGTGGGTCAAAGCAACGTTGCCCTGGTAACGGTTCCTGGTCTTGTCGAAGAACCAACCCGGGCTGCCGGTAAGGCGTTCCGTGGCGATATCGAAGTGGGCAGCGGGGAGGCTCCCGCTGTTCGGAAAGTCGCCCCCCTGGCTATCCCTCACGCCGAGCTTGGCATCGAGGTAGGTGTTCGGCGAAAAAACGTGCAGATAATCGAGATTGAAGGTGAGTCTCTTCTCGAACGGCGCGTAGGTTGCTTCGGGTGCGACGAACCGATCCGAGGGATCCTGGTTGTCGTCTTTCTGCCAGACGAGGCTGCTCTGGAACTTGTCGCTCGGGCTCAGCTGCCAAGTGAGCTTCCCGAAGGCCTCGTTGTCCTTGGAAAAGCCCGCCAGGTCGCCGGCGAGCTCCGCCTGCTCGTTGAAGACGCGTCGCCGGAAGGAACCGTAGCCCCATAGCTTGTCGCGGGCGAGCGGTCCGCCGATATCAACGTGCCAGTCGCGGTTGTTGTTGACCTCGCGTCGGAACTCCGGATTATCGGAGTTCTGCGAATTGAAGCCATCGCCGCGGTAGAAGAAGTTCGCCGCACCGTGAACGTTGTTCGACCCCGACTTGGTAATCGCGCTTACCACGATCCCACTGTACCCACCGATCTGTGCCTCACCGCCGACACCGGAAAAGCTCACCTCGGCGATGTTGTCGAAGTCGACGCTGATGTCGCCCTCTCCTCCTTCAGGATCGTTCTGGTTGGTCCCGTCTACGTTCCACTGCGTGCCGTTTTGGGTGCCTCCCATCACGGCGCGACCGACGGCGCCGGGGACGAGGTTGATCAAGTTCTCCAGCCCCCGACCAGGCAACGCCTGGAAGAACTCCGAGTCCAGGTGGGTCTCGGCGGACGCCGAGGATCGGATATCGACCTGCGGCGCGGCGCCGCGGACCGTGACCGTGTCGGTGACGCCGAGAGTCAGCGAAAAGCCGACGTTCGATGCCAAGCCCGGGCGCACACGAATATCAGTCTGTTGCTCGGAGCTGAAGCCGTCCATCGAGACGGCGACCGAGTAGAGGCCAGGCGCTAACGCCGGAAACCTGAACTCCCCATTGGCGCCGGATATGACGGTCTGGTCGCCACCGATCTGGCTCGGGGAGCTGAGCATGACGGTGGCGCCCGGCAGCGCCAGGCCGTCGGGGTCGGTGACCCGGCCGGTAACCAGGCCGGTTCTGGCGACCTGTGCATGAGCCGTCAGTGGAAGCAGCACTACCAAGCAGACCGCACCGATTACGGCACTGCTGGTGCGAAGCGCAGCCCTACCAGCTCTTGTGGTCATCCTCGTGCCGACCGCGTGTCGGGGCTCCGGTGATCGTAACGGTCGTTCCCGACAGCCTCTCTTCGGATCTGGGTGCAGTCTTCTATGTTCGACACCGATTCGCAACGGGTGCGGTGGCCGCTCTGACCTTCTCCTGGCGTGCCGGCTGGCGCATGATGATTGCTTGCACTCCACGGAGGAATTGGCGTGACGCCCTGGACACATGCCAGGACCCTGAGAGAAGTGCTCGTTGCGGGGCTGCTGTCGGCGACCACGGCGTTCGCGATGGCGCCGCAGACAGCGCAGCAAGTCGGACCCGACCCGCAGCTGCGCGTAGCGCGCAGCGCCGTGCTCTCGGGACGGGTCGAGGAGGCCCTCACCCTGCTTGCGGCGCTGACCGCCGAGCAACCCGAATCGACCCAGATAGCACTGTGGCACGGCCACGCGTTCCGCCGAGCCGGGGAACTCGGTGCTGCCGCACACGAGTACCTCCGTGCGCTGCGCCTGCAGCCGACCAACGCCGGCGCGCTCGTCGCACTGGGCGATATGCAATCGGACGCCGGCAACCTGGAGGAGGCGCTGGCTTACTACGAGAGAGCGAGCGCGGCGGCACCCGCGCTAGCGGCCGGGTACCGCAAGGCGGCGGGAGCCGCAGTGCAACTCGCGTTTCACGGCGATGCGATTCGGCACCTGCGCGGCTACGTCCAGCTGCGGCCGACCGACGTGGTGGCAATGACCCAGCTCGGCGTCGAGCAATACCTGGACGGCAACATCGACGGGGCGGTGACCACTCTCGAGCGCATCCTCGAGCTCGATCCGGACCACGGGCAGGCCCACTTCGGGTTGGGCATGGCGCTGGCAGACCAACCCGACGAGCACGAGCGCGCCTTACGACACCTCGAGCGGGCCGTGCAAGCCGACCCCGACAACGCCATGGCGCTTTATCTGATCGGTCGCGTGTACGGCACGTTGGACAATCTGGATGCAGCTCTCGAGGCACTCGACCGGAGCCTCGCGCTGGACCCCGGTCAAGCTGACGCGCACTACCGGCTGGCGCTCGTCCACGCACGGCTGGGCAACCGCCAGGCAGCGCGCCTCCACCAGACCCGGTTCCAGGAGTTGTCGCGCGCCCGGGTCGATCTGGAAGAGCGAGCGTGGCGCCTCGCGCAGCTCAAGGACACCGCCGCCGCGCTGGCCACAAGCGACCTGGATGCGGTTCGTCAGGCTGCCCGGCAACTGGCCGTGGAGGTGCCCGATGACCCCGACGTCCTGATCATGGTGGCGCAGGTCGAGCTGCGCTTCGGCGATCTGTCCGCCGCACGTGCCGCCACCGATCGGACTCTGGCACTCCGCCCGGACCACTTCGAGGCGCTGGTTCTGCGCGGCATCCTGCTGCATCGCGCCGGCAGCCACGACGCGGCACTCGAGGCGCTGCAGACACTCCGCAACATCAACCCGTTGTACGCACCGGCGCACGCGGCAATCGGCAACGTCCTGCTGGCACTCTCAGAAACCGCCGCGGCGGTGCCCGCATACCAGGCAGCGATCGAGCTGGACCCCGACAATCCAGCCCATTACTTGAACCTGGCCACGGCCTACGGCCGGCTAGGGCGTACGGGCCTGGAGACCGAAGCGTTGCAGCACTATCAGCGTCTGCTCGGGCAACCCTCGCAGTAGGCGAGGCTCGATCCGTGGCTCACAGGTTGCGATACACGTCGCGGGTGCTGCCGAAGTCGACCAGCGCCACCCAGTCACCGAACCAACTCTCGAGCTCGTCGTCGCCGGCGCCCATCGCCTGTTCCCATACGGCCAGGCTGTCCCAGGTCGACGACCAGACGAACTTTCCGGGGGCGTCAGTGCCGCAAAGCAGCTGCTGGTTCTGCCCCGACCAACCGTCGATGCCCTGGGCGCGGGCCATCAGCTCGCGCGCCTGATCGAGTCGGTCAAGGCGCACGATGTAGGAGCTCCGCACTTCGATCTTGCGCGGCGTATTGTCGGCCGGCGGCGACGGATCGAGCACCGTAAACACCTCTTGAGCGCCGCCGAACAGGAGGCGTGGGGCGATCGTCGCGCGCCAAGCCCTGTATTCGTCGCATTGCTCCGCCACCGTCATCGCCTCTTCCCAAGCGGCAAGGCTCGGCCACTGGAACGACCATACGAACAGGCTCTGCTGCGCGTGGCCGTGAAGCATCTGCTGAATACGGCCTTCCCAGCCCAGGATCGGCCAGACGGTGTCGCGGCCGAGCTGCGCCAGCTCTTCGACGGGGCCCTCGGCGTCGAGCATGGTGACCCGATACGAACTGCGGACTTCGATCATTCAGCGCCTCTCGATGCGGCCGGTAACCGCTTCCGGCTCAGGTATGGAGATGACAGGCGACGGCGTGGCCCGGTGTCGGTTCGATCAGCTCGGGCTCGAGCGTGTCGCAGTCGACACCGCGCTCCAGCATGGCCTGGCTCTTGAACGTGCAGCGCGTGCAGAAGTTGCAGCCCGCCGGAGGGTCAGACGGGCTCGGCACTTCGCCGCCGACGGCCACCGGACGCATCTGCCGGGCGCGCTCCGGATCCGGGATCGGAACAGCCGACAGCAGCGCCTGCGTGTAGGGATGACGAGGGCAGCCGAACAACTGGTCGCGTGGCGCACATTCGACCAGCTTGCCGAGATACATCACCGCCACGCGGTCGCTGATCTGCCGCACCACACCGAGATCATGGGTGATCAGCAGATAGGAGAGCCCGAGCCGCCGCTGGAGGTCCTGCAGCAAGGCGACGATCTGCGCCTGGATCGACAGGTCGAGCGCCGATGTGGGCTCGTCGCACACCAGCAGCTCGGGCTCGAGCGCCAGCGCTCGCGCGATGCCGACGCGCTGTCGCTCACCGCCGGCCAGCTCGCGCGGCAGGCGTGCACCGAGCGCAGAGTCGAGCCCGACGGTGTCGAGTAGCGAGTCGACCTTACGGCGCAGGGTGTCGCCCGCGAGCTGACGATGAATCTCCAACGGCTCGGCGATCAGGCGGCCGATTCGCCATCGCGGATTGAGCGCCGCGCCGGCGTCCTGGAACACCAACTGCATGCGCGGTCGCAGCTTGGCTAGCTGCGCTCTGCCGAGCCCGGCGAGCTCCTGACCATCGAAGCGCACGCTCCCGGAGGTCGCCGGCACGAGTCGCAGAATAGCCCGCCCCAGCGTGCTCTTGCCGCAACCACTCTCGCCCACCAGGCTCAAAGTCTCGCCGCGAGCCACGGTCAACGAAACTCCGTCGACAGCCCGAACCACGCGGTGGTCGCGCCGCCAGCTGGTGCCCGCCCGACGTGGGAAGTACACGCATAGCTCCGAGACTTCGAGCAGCGGCGCCGCGACGCTCAAGTGCGCGGTTCCGAATGCCCGGTGCCAGGGTCGGCGCTCGCAAGGCCGAAGGTGGATGAGCCCGCGGCGCCCAGGGCGTTCTGCCGCGCCAGCGTCATCAGCTGGCGGGTGTACGGATGCTCCGGGTTGGCATACAGGTCGGCGGCCGATGCGGTTTCGACGATTTTTCCAGCCCGCATGACCGCCACCCGGTCGGCGAGGCCGGCAATCACGCCCAGATCGTGGCTGATCCAGATCAGCGCCATGCCGAGATCGTCGCGCAGCCGCCGCATCAGATCGACGATCTGAGCCTGAACGGTCACGTCGAGCGCCGTCGTCGGCTCATCGGCGATCAGCAGCTCGGGCTCGGCGGCCAGCGCCATCGCGATCATCGCTCGCTGCCGCATGCCGCCCGACAACTGGTGTGGATACGCCTCAGCCAGCTCGTCGGGATGCGGAATTCCGACGCGCCCCAGCCATTGCGCCGCCCGTTGACGAACCTGTGCGCGGCTTCCGCCCAGGTGACATTCGATGACCTCTCCGACCTGACGGCCCAACGTCATCACCGGATTGAGTGCCGACAGCGGTTCCTGGAAGACGAAGCCGATGCGCTTGCCGCGCACCCTCGAGAGCGCCGCGACGTCAAGCTCCAGGAGGTCGACGCCGCCCAGCGAGAGGCGCGCCGCCTCGATGCGCGCCGGCGGCGCCGGCACCAGACCGACCAGCGACATTGCCGTCACGCTCTTACCCGACCCGGACTCGCCGACGATGCCGAGGGTCTCTCCGGCCGCAACGTTGAAGGAAATCCCATCCACGGCGCAAACAACGCCGGCGCCGGTATCAAACTCGACGCGCAGATCGCGCACGTCGAGCAACGGTTGCGTATCGCCGGCGTGGCCTTGGGCGGTTATGGGCAGCTCACTAATCCTCGAAGCCCATCTCGCGGTTGAAGGAGCCGCCGCCACTCATCTCCTTGCCGTCGAGGATGACCGTCGGGGTCGCCAGCATGATGTCCATGTGGTAATCGCTCAGGCCCACGGTGCCGCCGAAGTCGGGGTTCTGATATCCGAACCCGAAGTCGACCGCCGCTAGCTTGCGCTCGTCCTCGATCATGCGCCCCGAGATGCCGGCCTGTGGATTGAGCCCGAGGCTGAAGTGACAGAGCTTGTAGATGGTCGGATCGTTGCAGCTCGCCAGCCACTCGCGCATGGTGTCGGCCTCGGAGCCGCCTTCGACCTTGGTGATCACCCCGTTCTCCATCGTCATGCTGTAGGGGCTGTGCACCACACCCTGAACGCTATCGGAGGCGTCGACGACGATAACTCCCTCGATGCTCTCCTCCACCGGCGCGATGTTGGTCTGCATACCCGGAAAGAAGTCGTCCATCCCCGGTCGCTCGAGCTTGCCCGTACCGAGGTCGGCCTTGCGAGGCTTCAGCTGGAAGCTCACGTCGGTGCCCTGCGGCGTGGTGACCTGGCAGATGTCGGTGGCTTCCCATAGCTCGCAGACGCGCCTGCCGATGCGGATCATCTTGTCGATGTCGACGTGCAGCAGAGCCCGGACAACATAGTCCTCGACGTTGGTGACCTCGGTGTAGAGGATGCTGGTGCCGCCGGCCTTGGCGTCGAGCATCGCCGGTGAGGCGTCGATCCCGTCATCGACGATCGATACGATGTACTTCGCCGCCTTGAAGGCTTCGCAGAGAATCGGCCCCGGGGACGCCGCCTCCCCGGGCTTTGCAAGCTGCCTGATAATCAGCTGCGTATCGGCCCCGGAGCGCACCCCTGCCGCCATCAGGGCATGCGCCAGGTTCAGCTCGCTGCGCGTGTCGGCGAGCACCAGCAGCGGGTCGCCCGCAGCGGGCTCGACTAACCGCTTGATAGTGACCTCGGCGAACTCGTCCCAGAACTCTCTGGACTTCATCGATCTCACTCCCTTGCTGGTAGTTGCGCGCGTCTGCGCATCCTGGCTAGTCGTCGGGGCTCAGGCTGTCCGGCCGCGGGAAGGCGCGCTTGCTCTGCGCAATCCGCAGTCGCGCCAGGCTCTCCGCCATCATCGCCGAGGCCTGGATGGGGTCGATTACCGGGATCGGCAGCTCGCGCTGCAGCCGGCCGATGACGTCGAGGCTGCCGTAGCCGATCACCGCGTCGGCGCCGTCTTCCTGCATCGCCAGCCGTCCCTGCTCGATCATTGCTTCGGGCAAGCTCGCGTCGCGGCCGGCGAACTCGAGCGAGTCGCCCGGCACCGCGCGCACCGAGGCCAGCTTGTCGGCGAAGCCGTAGAGGCGCGCCAGGTCTTCGATGCAGCGCGATCCGTAGGCGCCCCGCTGGTTGCCAGCGGTCTTGCCCGGCATCAAGAAAGAAAACCGCCTGCCGACCATCGAGGCGAAGTGCATCGCCGCCTCCGACTCTCCGACCACCGGGATGTCGAGCGCCTCTTTGCCTCCTTGGACTCCCGGCTCATCCAGACAGCCCATGGCCACAGCATGGAAGCCTTCGCGCTCCGCCCGCCGAGCCGCGTCGATGTGCAGCATGGCCAGCGATTCGGCGTCGTAGACGCAGCCGATGGCCTCGATCGGTGCGTCCGGCAGATCCCACAGCTCGACTTCAACGCCGGCGTGCGCCAAGGGTGCCAGAAGCTCACGATGCACATCACCCCAGGCGCGCAGGCCGTTGCGAACGGGGATGATGGCGCAGATACGAATGACCTCCATCAGGTCTCCTTTCCGTAGGCCGTTACGGCTCCGCCGACTCCGTCCTGGAGTCGGTCGCCGAGGCCCTCGCCGATCAAGTTGAATCCGACCACCAACACCAAGAGCGCCAAACCAGGAAAGCTCGCCACCCACCACTGGTCGAGTAGGAACTTCTGGCCCTCGGCCACCATGCGTCCCCACTCCGCTGTGGGTGGTTGCGCTCCCAGCCCCAGAAAGCTCAGCGACGCCGCCGTCAACGCTACGAACCCAGCGTCGAGCGAGGCGCGCACGACGATCGGATCGATGACGTTGGGCAGCACGTGACGGGTGACGATACGGAACCGGCTGGCGCCGATGACGCGCGCCGACTCGACAAACTCTTGCTTGCGTACCGAGAGGATCTGGCTACGCACGAGCCGCGCGTAGGCGGGCCACCACAGAAACGCCACTGCGAGCATCGTCTGGCGCAGCCCGCGGCCGAGTACGGCGTTGGTGGCCAGCGCCAGGATCAGCGGTGGAAACGCCAGAAACACGTCAGTGGTTCGCATCAGCAATCCGTCGAGCCACCCGCCGACATAGCCGGACACAGAGCCCACGCTCACACCTATGAGGATCGCGATGACAAGCACCACCACCACGGTCGCCAGCGTCGTACGCGCCCCGTAGACGACGCGCGTGTACACGTCGATGCCGACCCCGTCGGTGCCCAGCCAGTGCTCCGCTGACGGAGCAGCCAGCCGCCGCTCGAGCTCCAACCCAGCCGGATCCTGGGCGGTGAAAAGGCCCGGAGCCAGCGCCATCGTCAGGAACAGCGCGACGATAGCGCCGCCGACAATCATGCGCCGGTCTCGCGGCACCCTCGGACGGTTACTCATATTCGATCCGCGGGTCGAGCCGAGCGTACAGCAGATCGACCCCGAGATTTACGAACAGGTAGGCGATGGTCGAAATGAGCGTGACCCCCATGATCACCGGGATGTCGAGCCGGAAGATCCCGGTCCAGGCATACGTACCCAAGCCACCCCAGGAGAACAGGTTCTCGATCAGCACCGTGCCGCCGAGCAGGAAGGCGACCTGTAGGCCGATCACCGTGGTGGTGAGCAACAGCGCGTTCGGCAGCGCGTGGTGCAACCACACACTGCGCTCCGGCAGCCCCTTGGCCCGCGCCGTGCGCACGTAGTCTTGGCTCAGCGCCAGGAGCATGGAGCTGCGAGTGATCCGACCCACTTCCGAGACACCGGCAATCGCCAGCGTCGTCGCCGGCAGCACCAGGTGACGGACCGCGTCCACAAACGTGCTCCACTGTCCGGCCAGAATCGCGTCGACGGTGTACATCCCAGTGAGTCCGGGCGGCGGTAGCGTCTCGAGCCCGAGACGGCCGGCGATTGGAAGCACTCGCAGCCAACCGGCGAAGACGAGCTGCAGCAACAAGGCAAGAAAGAACACCGGCATCCCGACGCCGAAGTAGGAGAAGCCGAGGAAGCCGTGATCGAACCAGCCGCCTCGTCGGGTCGCCGCGCGCACGCCGAACGGAATCCCGACGCCGACGGTGATCACCATCGTCGCCAGCAACAGCTCGAGCGTCGCCGGAAAGAAGATCAGCAGCTCGCGAGCAACGTCCTGCTTCGAGGTGAGCGACGTACCGAGATCGCCGCGCGACAAGCGCCCCATGTACAACGCGTACTGCACCGGCAACGGCCGATCCAGGCCGAGACGCTGGCGAACCGCCTCGAGCTGATCGGGTGTGGCAAGCCGACCCGCCGCCGCTCGCGCCGGATCGCCCGGCAGCATGTTGCTGAGGAAAAAGGCCAGCAGGCTGACGCCGATGAGCACCGGGACCATCAGCAGCAGGCGTCGGACGACGTACCGTCTCATTGCTCCCGCCACATCGGGTAAAGGTTCTGGGTCAGCGGATGCCCGAGACTAACCGCATAGCCATGCAGGTCGTCACGCTGGGCCGACAGTCCGACCATGGTGACGCTGACGGCAAAGGGCATGTCCTCCAGCCACAGCGCCTCGACCTGCCGATAGAGAGCACATCGAATCTCCGCGTCGAGCTCCTCGGCAGCGGCTTCGAGCAGGGCGTCCATCTCGGGATCCTGATACCAGGCAAAGTTGTTGCCACCGTTGCCCGCCTGCCCTGAATGGGCCAGCGAGTAGAGAAAATGATGTGCCTCCGGGCCGGGGGCGAACAGCCATATCGTGCCGATGTCTGTGGAAGTCTCCAGCCGCGAGTAGTTCTCCACCTTGGCATCCCACTCAATGTCTACAGCGGTCACACGTATGCCGAGCTGCGCCGCGCCGGCGCGCATGATCTCGAAGATCGGCGTCTCACCGGTGGTGCCCTCGAACGCCATCGTGAGCTCGACCTGATCCGTATCGATCCCGGCCTCGGCGATCAGACGCCGCGCCTCGTCGAGGTCGGTGCGGGGGCGCGGTGAGTCGAGGCTGGCGCACTCGGCGCGAGCCGGCAGCACCCCGCGCGGCCACTCGGCGTTACCGCGCATGAGGTGCTCGAGATGCCCCTCGTAGTCGTAGCTGAGCGCCAGAGCCCGGCGTACGCGCGCATCGGCCAGATGCCGACTCTGGGAGTTGAACGCGATGTAGAGCTGATTGAGCGTCGGATCGCGGTTCACTACGATGCCGGGCTCGCCGACGAGGGCCTCGAGGGTGTCGGCACTCGATAGGTAGATCCAGTCGGCGTCGCCGTTGACCAGCGCGATACGCCGCGCCGCCTCCTCGCGAATGACGCGGAACACCGCGCTGTCGATGTGCCGCTCGCCCCAACCACCGTGGTACGCGGGAAAGCGCTCGACGGTGAACTGCTGCTGCGGCTGGAAGGAGACCAGTCGATACGGCCCCGCGCCCGCATCGTGCGTCTGCAGCCAGCGCTGGCCGAGGTCGCCCTCGAACTCATTGGCACGAATGAGGTCGGCGTTGGCAATGTACAGACGGGTCATGGCGCCCAGGAACCCGGGGAAGGGCGCATACAGGTCGACGGCAACGTGCCATGGGTCGAGCACCTCGGCGCCGCTCACCGGTGTCAGATAGGCCCAGACACCGATCTTCAAGGTCAGCATGCGGTCGATGGTGTACTTCACGTCCTCAGCCAGAACCGGCGTGCCGTCGTGGAAGCGAGCCGCGTCGCGCAGCGTGAACACGTACCTACGACCATCGTCGGTTACCTTGAACGACTCCGCCAGATCGGGGCGCAACTCCGTGCTGCCGGGCTCGTACTGAACCAGCGCGCTGTACAGGTTGATGATCGGGTTGTCGACGCGACTATCGAGCGCCGCCACCGGATCGAGCGTCGGCGGAATCCCCTCGGTGAGCAGCACCAGGTGCAATCGGTCGACGGCCGGCGCGCACCCCAGCGACGCGGCGACAAGCGCCGCCGCAATCATCGAGGCGTGGCGACGTGGTGACGCTGTCAACACGCGGTGCCGATAGCGGCGGCTCGGGTAGAAGATGCGAACAAGCGCCTCCCGCGGGTGAGACCTCGAGTCGTGTCGGCTCGAGCCCA
The DNA here is from genome assembly GCA_963666055.2 of Acidobacteriota bacterium. Taxonomy (GTDB): domain Bacteria; phylum Acidobacteriota; class UBA890; order UBA890; family WLXD01; genus DASCOT01. The sequence continues at coordinate 232,738 of CAXWPH010000007.1, forward strand.
CGTCCCATGGACGCCCGGTTCTCCGGAACACGAGTGTAGGTCGTAATATTGTATCCAACTTATCCCGACACCACGCAAAGAGGGCGCGCTCCGGTGATCCGACGCATGGCGCAGCTGGCAGTCATCCTCTCCCTGCTGGGTTGCGCCCTGCCCGCTGGCGCTGCCCAGGACGACGTGCGCATGCTCGACGCCCGCGCGCGGTTCGAGACGCTGAACCTGATACGGGCGGACAAGTTCGACCTGATCCTCCCCGGTGCCATGCGCGACAACAACATCGATATGTGGATCCATGTGATCCGCTTGGGCAACCCCGACCCGCTGGAGCTCGATCTGGGCGCCGAGTTCGGCACCTTCGTGTTCAGTGATCGCGGCGGCGATCGCATCGAGCGCGCCTTGCTCGGCGGCTTCGGCAGGGGGCCGGGCATGCGCCAGACCTACGATATCTTCGGCTCGCTGGGCGACCTGCGACAGATGGTCGATGAGCGCGACCCGCAACGCATCGCCATCAACATGTCGTCCTGGCTGGGGGTTGCCGACGGCCTGTCACACACCGACTACGAGCGCATCACTGCGGAGCTGGGACCCTACGCGGAGCGCCTGGTGTCTTCCGGACAGCTGATCACCGACTTTCGGGTGCGTCGGGTCGAGCGTGAGATCGCCGCCTTCTCGACCGCCGGAGAGATCACCCGCCGCCTGAACGAGCGGGCGCTGAGCAACGAGGTGATCACACCTGGCGTCACCACCCGGGAGGACGTCGCCTGGTGGGTGCAGGAGCGCCTGCTGGAGATGGGCCTGCGCTCGTCTTTCGGCATCAGCGCCCCCGGGATTCTCTATTCGGCCGCGGCCAACAATGGCGGCGGCGGCGGCCGCAGCGACGTCATCCGACGCGGCGACTTCCTGTCGTACGACATGGGCGTCCGCTATCTGAACTTCGGCACCGACTTCAAACGCCACGCCTACATCATGCCCGATGGAGAGACCGAGGTACCGGATTTCATCCAGCACGCCTGGGACCGCGGCCATTTCGCTCGCCAGGTGATCAAGGACAACATCAAGGTCGGACGCACCGCCGGCGAGACGCTCGCCCACCTCGCGCGGGTTTTCGAGGACCTCGACTACGTATACACGCCGTTTACCGATGTCGGCGACGAGGACCGCGCCATCATCGCGGCGCTGGAGGACGACCCGCGCTCCGGCATCTCGATCGACTGCCATACGGTGGGCAACACCGGCAACAGCGAGGTCGCGGTGGGACCGTCGTTGGCGCCCTTCCGCCCGGATCGCGCCGACGTTGTGATTCAGCCGAACAACATCTTCTCGCTCGAGTTCGTCGTCCACACGGCGATTCCGGGCGGCACTCGGCTGGCGATCAACTTCGAGGACAACGCCATCGTCACCGAGCACGGTGTCGAGTGGCTGTATCCGCCGAACTCACGCATCTTGATCGTCCGCTGATGGACCTCCGCGTGAAGCGCCCGGGAGCCTTCTTGCTGACGCTGGCGCTGACCGCATGTGGCGGTGCACCGCAGTCGCAGGAATCGTCGAGCGCCGCCGACGGACCGCTCGACACAGAGCGAGGGACCGACGCTGAATCCGTCATCGGGCCACCCGATGGCATGCACCCCTTCTACCGCAAGTACCTCGACGCCGAAGGGGTGGCGATCGTCAGCTCCGCAGCGGTTCCCGACGCGGCGCTGGTCGCGGCTCGACGGAACATCCTGCACCTGCTGAGCAGTCGGCCCGATGTGCACCAGGCGATGCTGCACCAGGTGCCGCGCATCTCGATCATGGCGATCTCGGAGACCGCCTCCGATTTGCCCGAGTTCGGCGCCAGCGCCGACGGCGAGTGGGGCCTCGGGCAGATGCCCGGCGACCCGACCAGCCTCGTTTCAGAGCGCGGCATCTGCTATCCGGGCAACACCGAGTATCGTGCGAACTTCCTGCTGCACGAGTTCGTTCATGTAATGCAGAACCTGGGCTGGGCGACCACCGATCCGGGGGTCGAAGACGAGATCTTCGCGGCCTACCGGGCGGCGGTGGCGCGGGGGGAATTCGACGCCCCGGTCGGCGAGCCCGCGAACGTCACCCCGGCCGAGGCCTTCGGCGACGACGAGTACCTGACCCACAACGTCAACGCTTGGTTCGATCTCAACGAGTCGCTGCCGGGGCCCTGGGTCGACGTGCAGATCGGCGATAACGGGCCGCCTTCGGGCACTCGCGAGGAGCTTCGCCAGCGCGACCCGACGCTGTACGCGCTCATCGAGCGGTTCGTGCCCGACTCGCTGGGCGATCTGATGGACGGCTGTGCTGGGCGCTAGCCGGCTGCTGGTGCTGGGCGCAGTCTTAGCAGCAGCACTCGGGAGCGGGGACGCCAACGCGCAAACGACCGGCGACCAGGAGACTCAACAGACTGACGACGCCAGCTCCGAAACGCCTGAGCTGCTGCGCATCTACTCCACCGCAACCGTCATCGATCGTCCGATCTCCTCGGCGACCTCGGCAGTGTTCGTGATCGAGCGTGCGACCATCGAAGCGCTGGCGGCGCGTTCCGCCGCCGAGCTGCTGCGATTCGTCCCCGGCGTGCAATTGCTCACCGACGGCTCGCGCGGCGGCTCGACGGCAGCGCAGATACGTGGCGGCGACCCCAACTTCACGCTCGTGCTGCTCGATGGCATCCCGCTCAACGACACCAACGACCAGCAGGGCGGCGCCTTCAACCTCAACAGCCTGCCGACGGAGACGATCGAGCGCATCGAGGTGGTTTCCGGTCCGCTGTCGGCACACTTCGGCTCCACCGGTCTGGCTGGCGCCATCAACATCATCACGCGTGTCGGGTCAGCTGGCGCAGCCGCCCCGGGGAGCGGCGGGCCGTCGATCAGTGCTGCGATCGAAGGCGGTTCAGCCTCGTTGATTCGGGCCTCGACGCGGATCAGCAACTGGAAGCAGAGCCACGACTATTCGGCCGCGCTGCAATTCGAGCGTGAGCAGGGACGCGTCGGCGAGGACCGCTTCGAACAGTTCGACGCGCAGGCGCGGCTTGGTCTGCGGCCCACGGCGACCACTGATCTTCAGCTTACCGGTCGCGTCGCCAGCTGGGACGCCGATGACTACCCTGTCGCCTCCGGCGGGCCGATCTTCGGGTCTGGCGAGCTGCGAGCGTCGCATAACGACGAGCTCAGCCTGGGCGCCGATCTGACCGTGAGTCCGACCGATCGACGGCAGTTCCGCTTCAACGCCTCCGTTTACCGTCACACGCTCGAACGAACCAGCCCGGCGGTGCCGCCGCTGGTGCCGGCTGCGGTCGAGGACGCCCGCTTCACGCGCGCCCGGCTGGGTGCCTCGGCGGTCTTCCGGACCTCCGACGTGGGCTTCGTAAGCGCCGGGTTCGATGTGACCCGGGAGAGCGGCGACGTCGCCAGCGTCCTGGCGTTGCCGCCCTTTCTGGGCGGCGACATAGCCGGTAACTACAACATCGCCCGGACTGTCGGCGGCCCTTTCGCCGAACTCGTGTTGGAGCTCGATGACGTCGTTATCGAGGTTGGCACCCGATTGGACTTCTCGGACAGTAGCGACCCGCAGTTCAGCCCACGGTTCGGTATCGCCTACCGGACCGGCAGCGACACACGGATTCGCGCCTCAATCGGCCGCGCCTTCAAGCTGCCCAGCTTCTTCGCCCTCGCCAGCCCCCGGGCGCTCGGCGGCAACCCGGATCTGCTTCCCGAAACCTCATGGGGCGCCGACATCGGCCTGCAACACGAGTGGCGCGGTGCCGGCGTGAGCTTTGGGCTGACGGCCTTCTACAACCGCTTCAACGATCTCGTCGACTTCGATTTCGAGACCTTTCAGAACATCAATCGCAATGCCGTGGAGACGCGCGGCGCGGAGATGAGCCTCGGATGGCGAGCCGACGATCGCTTCAACGTCGCCGTCACCGTCACCCGCCAGGAAGTCGAAGACCTGAGTTCCCCGGAGCCGTTGTTGCAGCGACCCGAGTGGCTGTCGAGCCTTCGCGCCACCTGGAGAGCACACCATCGAGTGCTGCTGGCGCTCGACGTCCAGCAGGTTGCCGGCAGCTTCGACCGCCAGCTTCCTGTCCCCGGTCGAGACCGTGTCGATGGTCGCACGCTGCTGGGGATGAGCGGCTCATGGGAGCTCGCGCCGCAGGTCGCCGTCGTGGCGCGAGCCGACAACCTCGCCAACGCCAGCTATGAGACGCTCATCGGGTTCCCGGGGCCCTCGCGATCGCTTCGAGTCGGGATTCGATACACCAGGCGCTAGCGCGCGGGATCGTCGACGGCGTGGCCGTCCGAATAGTGTGAAACGAACGAGCCCGCCCCGAAAGGTTGCGCTTGATGTAAAGGACAAGCTCCTTACTATTGTAAGGGAATGGCGAAAGTGGCAGGGCGCCTCTACGGCACGGTCCGGATCGTCAACCCCTTCGAATGACGTTCCTCAGGCGTGCAGCCGCCGGATCCTCGGAATGGCCCAGAGGACAAGCCCGAACGACACCGGGTGCAGCAGGCTGACGATAGCGAATATCGGTGCGTAGCTGCCCGACGAGGCCAGAATCCAGCCCACCAGGGCGGCGAAGGCCATGCCGCCGAAGGCGCCGGCGGAGCCGATCAGGCCGGCCACCGAACCCACCTGGCTCTTAGGGTAGAGGTCGGCGGGGAGCGTCTGCACGACGACGTTCCAGATCTGATGGCCCATGAAGGCCAGGCTGATGAACAGGATGGCAACGCCCGCTGGAACGGAAACCACCAGCGCCGCCGCCGGCATGAGCGCGGCGCCGAGCCCGAGGGTGATCTTGCGGGCGCGATCGAGGCTCTGCCCGCCGCTCAGCAAACGACTCGACAGCCAGCCGCCGAAGAGGCTGCCCAGACCTGCTGCCGCATACGGGATCCAGGCGAAGTAGCCGACCTCGGCGATGTTGAAGCCGCGCACGTCGAACAGATACTTGGGGATCCAGAAGATGTAGAAGTACCAGACCGGATCGGTGAGGAACTTGATCACCAGCAGACAGCGCAGCTCGCGGTGTGCGAACAGCGCCAGCCAGCGCGGTGCCTCTTCGGCAGCGCCGTCGGCCTCCTCGCCGGCGCCCCCGGCCTCCTCGCGGTGCGCCACGCTGATGAGCTCCAGCTCCTCGGGGGTGATGCGTGGGTGCTCGTGCGGGAGCCGGTAGAAGAACGCCCAGTACAGACACCAGAGCAGCCCCAGCCCGCCGGCGACAAAGAACACCCAGCGCCAGCCCAGGGCGATCATGATGAAGCTGAACAGCGGCACTGCGATCACCGAGCCGATGCTCGACCCGGTGTTGAACAGCCCGAAGGCAGTGGAGCGCTCGCGCGCCGGGAACCACTCCGACACCGCCTTGCTCGAGGCGGGGAATCCCCCACCCTCCCCCATGCCGAGCAGGAACCGCGACACGGCGAGGCCGAGGAAGCTGTTGGAGAAGCCATGGGCGATCACTGCGAGCGCCCAGAAAACATTGATCAGAAGGAAGCCTGTGTAGGTTCCGAGTCGGTCGACCAGCCGCCCGCCCACGGCGTACATGATGGCGTAGGCGAACAGGAACAGGCTATTGAGAGTGGCGTACTGCGACTCGCTGATCGACAGCGCCACCTGCACCTGGATGATCACCACCGACAGGGTCATCCGGTCCATGTAGTTGTTGACCGTGTCGAGCGTCACGACGCCGGCAACGCGCCAGCGGATGTTCTTGATCGTGCGGGCCATGCCTGCTAGCGGCGCACCCACTCGAGCCGCGCGACGCGATAGCCGCTGAGATCTGGCATCACCGCGGTGACGTAGTAGCTGTCGGCCTCGCGGACAACCCAGGTGGCCTCACTGTCCAGCGTCGTCACCAGGTAGCGGTCATCACCGACACCGAAGTCGAGCGGATCGGTGGATCGGTAAACAGAGGTCAGCATGCGCCCCCCGCCTGCCGGGCTCGAGTGCGTTCGGAACAGATAGTACGCCTGTGCTTCATCGATCCACAGCACGGCGGGCACCTCGCCATCGAACCAATCGCTACCGGCGCTACCACCTGCCGAGACGATGATCGACTCGCTCCAGGTCATCAGGTCGGGTGAGGTGCGTGCATAGACCGATCCCACTCCGCCCGGGTTGGCGGTGTAGTAGACATAGTAGGTGTCATCGAACTGCGTGATCATCGGATCGCGCGTGCTGTTGCCCAGCCCCTCATCGAACGCCCCGGCGATGCCGTCGCCGCCGATCTGGCGAGTGAACTCCTTGCCATCAGGGCTGCGAGCGAAGCAAATATGCTCCCAGTCTCCGTAGGCAAGAATCCATTCGTCGCCGATCCGCGTTGCGTGCGGCGACTGCAGGCCGCCGGGAGTCTCGCCGACGCTCGAGTCGGCCATCATGGCGATGCCGACAGGCTGCCAGTCGATGTCCGTAATGCGAGCACCTTCCCAGCGAAAGAAGAGCCGAGTATTGCCGCCGACGTTGGTCTTGCGGATACAACCCCACAGCTGCCAAGTTCCGTCGGCCGCCTGCCAAACGCCGAAGGCGGTGGGCTCCTGCTCCGCGCTGGTGAACTCGCCCAGATCCGGATTGCCGGCGATCCGCCACCACTCGCCGCTGATCTCCGGTACCAGCACACCGGCCGCAACTTCCTCCACCTCACCCTCTGGCTGACCACACGCCTGCATCGCGCCGCCGAGCAGCGCCGCGACCATGATCCAGACCACAGGTGAGCTCTCGATGCCTGCAACCATCAACCCAGGCAGCGGCTTCGGCCTCGGGTCTGGCATCGGCGTCAGCGAATTACGTGCCAGTCGGGAGCTCGATTCAGGAACTCGAAGCCGTTCTCGGTAAAGGCCACTATCTGACCGTGACCGAGCTCCAGACCTTGCTCGCCCCAGCCTTCGATGGTGACATCGATATGCGGTTCGAAGGCATAGAGGGTGTTGTGGTGCAGCGTGTGGTCGTTGGTAACGATCGACGTCGACGCGTAGCCCGGGCCCGACGTCATGCCTACCACCGCGGTCTTGGTCGACAGCATCCAGCCGTCACGGTGGAAACGAAGCATGTATTTCGGCGGTGGATGAAAGTCGTTGGTCGGCGGACCAGCCAGGTTGTCGGGGAACGTCAAGGCGTCGGAGGCCGCAACGATCTCCTTGCCGGTGCGCCCGACCTTGAACTCGGCGGCGAACTGATCCTGGATTGCATTGGCCGTGTTGAGCGCATCCACCAGCTCGACAGGAACCTCCGTCTCGCCGTCGCGCAGCACATAGGCGTATTGATGCGTATCGGTAACCAAGCCAAACATGAACACGTCGGTGTCGACTCGTAGCACATCACCGCGTCGGATCACCACGTCGATATCGTTGCGGGTGCGGGCGCCAACGACATGCTCCATCGGGTCGTCGTACTTCTCGATGTCCGCCAGACTACGCTGGATCGAGATGCTCGGGTGGTTCTCGTGCTCGATCCCCAGGTCGAGCATCCGTTGGCGGAACCACCAGTTGAGATCGTCCGTCGTGGTCACGTTCGGAGTGACGGTGGCGCTCGATAACGCCTCGGCGATGATCTCGTTCGCCAGTCCCACGACATCGCGGAAGCGCTCGATCATCTCCGGGCTTACGGTCTCGTACCAGCGCACACCGAGCGTCCACGAATCGATCGTGCGCGAGGCATAGCTTCCCAGCGCTGTGAGCATCGGCTCATTGTCGAATAGGCTGATCGCGATAGTGTCGGGATCACGTTCGGCAACGAGCTCGCCAATGTGGTCGTAGCTGCGCGGCTCGACGTACTCGATCTCATCGCCGTTGTCGTAGAACAGCAGGAACACCGGCTTCGAGTCGCCGTACTGGCCGTCGAAGATCATGCCTCGCAGATCCGCTGGTACCAGTGACGAATAAACCGGCCCCTCGTTGTTGTAATAGAGGTCGGCCTCGTTGTCGCGAATGATCCACAGATCGACGCCCTGCTCACGCATGACCATCGGGAGCACATTTCCCCGCTTCCACTGGGTCCAGCGTTCGGCAATCTCGACGCGCTCACGCAGCGGCGGCAATCTGCTGGCGTGGGGTCCCTCGGTGGCTTGCCGGGGCGGGGGCGCCACCTGACAGCCGGACACGGCTACGGCGATGACGGTCGTCGTCCAAAGAACTCGCGGGCGCATGCTACCTCTCCTCGGGACCCGATCGCGCCTTGGACGACGGGCGACCGGCATTTTCGGACCTCACTCGCCGGCGCCCAGGGTAATCGTCGCCCGATCATGTCCTGCCTGAGCAGCGCGGACCTCCAGCGACACCTCAGCGCCTGCTTCAGCGTAGACGCGCCACTCGATCTTCTTGGTCGATTCGTCGGCACCGGCACCCCAGCGCCAGATGTACGAGTGCCTGCCGAGGATATGCCCGGCGTTCTGCAACGCACCGCCTTCGATCTCCCCGCCGTCGACCTCGAGCTCCGCCAGAATCGGATTGTCACGCCGGATCTCCAGCGCCTTGCGGCTCACATAGGTCGGCAGGTAGCCCTGGTTCTGCAGCGTCGCTACTACCCGATATTCGCCCTCGGCAACGCGCTCGGCCGACAGGCCGGCGATCGCGAGCACCGGGGCCTGGTCGGCGATGTAGAGCAGGAAACGGTAGTGCAGGTCGGCCTGGTCACGCATACGCTCGTCCAGGCCCGGCGGCATGCCGCGCGGCCCGCCGATCTCGACCAGCCCAAGCGTCGGGTGCTCGTAGCGCTCCCAGTGACTCCAGAGCTCGCCGCCCTTGTCCTCATCGTTCCAGCGCAAGATCTCGAACACGGTGACGTAGCGATCGCCATCGTAGTCTTTGCCGATGGCCATGCCCTCGGGCATCAGGGCGTGAATGCCGCGGCTGATATAGGCCCAATCGATCTCGCAGCCGTGTTGCACGTCGGTGTAGGCGCCGGCGGCAATCTCCTGGCTGTAGTAGTTGTTCTCGATGATGTTGCCGCCGCCCAGCGCCGACCACACGGCCCCGATGCGCGTGTAGAATTCATTGTCCTCGGGCGCCATCCAATCGTACGGATGGTGCAGGCCGGGCCGGGCAGTGTAGTTCCGCGCCGTCTGATCGGCGTGCATGTTGTACTGGAAAAAGATGTTCTTGTGCCCGGTGATGAAAAACGCCGCGGCACGCACCTCGGGTAGCGAAAATGGAAAGGGCCCGCCGCCGGGCTCGTCGGGCCGCCACTCGGCTCCCCAATCGCGATTGAAATCAGAGGGCGGCGGATCGAGGCCGACGTTGCGCTCGAAGCCGTTCACCGTGAGGTTGATCTCGTCGATCGGGTACAGCGGCTCCACCCCTTCCGTGTAGATGGAGTAGCGCTCGTCCGGTGGCACCGGGTGCTCGATCGGTGGCGGAGCCTCGCCGGTTGGCTGCCAACGCGACGCGGCTCCAACGGCGGTCGAGCCGAGAACTTGCTGCCCGCTCGAACGCCAGCGCTTGGTCTCGTCGTACTCGGTCGCCACGTAGTTCCAGCGCCCATTATCGCGGGCGCGGAGACGTAGCATGACGCGGCTGTCCTGTGGACTCTCGTACCACCAACCGTCCGGATCCTTCACCCGGATGCTGCTGATGTAGCCGTCGCCGTCGAGGTCACGGCCAGCCTGCCGCTGCGGCTCGTGGCCGGGCCACGACGGATGCCGGGTCAGCGAGCGCTCGCCGCCATCGGCGTCAAACATCGGCACGATGTAGAAGACGCGGCTGTCGATCAGGCGAGTGACGACATCATCAACGCCGTACGTCTGCAGCAACCGCTCGATGATGTACATGGCGCGCACGCGGCCGTTCGCCTCGTGCGCATGGAGGTTGCCGTCGATCCACAGGCCCGGCTTCGAGTCTCCCGGGCCGGTCGCGGAGCTGGTGATCTCCATCAACCAGAGATCTCTGCCCTCGGCCGTCTTGCCGATGCTCTGCAGGCTGGCGATCTCCGGGTGCTGCGCCGCCAGCTCCCGAAGGCGCTCGGTAACCTCCGCATACAGCGGATACGGCCAACGGCCGAAGTCGTAGTCGATGTCGGTAAGCTCATGAGCGATGGCGTCGAGGGAACCTTGCCCGTACGCGCTCGGCGAAATCATCGAGGCCATCAGCAGTATCAGCAGCAGTGGTCGCATCGGTCGCCTCATCGGATTTCCAGGGTACGCCGGTCGCTGCCGGCCTTGTGGGCTGCAGCGCGCACCTCGACGATCACCGGACCAGACCCGCGGCGGCGAACGGTCCAGGTTGCGGTCTTCGACGGCACCTCCTCTCCTTCGTCGGCCCACTGGCGGATGAACGTGAACTTCCCCACCAGGTGGCCGACGATCTGCGAAGGGTCGCCCTCGACAATCTCGCCGCCGTCGACCGTGATGTCGACCACCACCGGGAAGTCGCGAGGCCGGATGCCGAGCGCCGCGCCCGGCCCGGCGACGTTGGATGATCCGCCGATCTCCAGCGCCCGCTGCGTGACGTAGGTCGAGATCCAACCCTCGTTGCGGATCTCGGCCTCGACGGTGAGCGTGCCGTCGGCGTTCTGCGTCGACGTCACATCGACGACGCGAACCTCGGGCGCCAGGCTCGCGATGTACATGAAATAGCGGAAGGACCGGTCGGTGCGGAGGCGCATCATGTCGCCGATCGATGGCGGGAACGGCCCCGTCGGCGACACACGGTAGCCGCCGATCTCGATCGACCCCAGCTCCGGGTGATCGTAGGGCGTCCACGGCTCAGCGAACTGGCCGCCCATTTCCTCGATGTGCCAGCGGTCCAGCTCTTCGGGCGTCACTTCGCCGCTGCCGTCGTAGTCGATCCCCGCGCCGCCGACCTCGCTGCCGAAGCCGTAGATTCCCTGGTGCAGGTATGCCCAGTCCGGCGGCAGGCCGCCGATCGTGGCGCCGGTGCCGGCTGGCGTGTAGTAGTCGCTGAACGTCTGATCGCCGGGACTCAGCACCGACCAGGCCACCTCGAGACGCCGGTAGACGTCGTTGTCCTCATGGTGCATGTCCTGGTACGACCCGTTGCTGAGCGGCCGGATCATCCACTCCCGGCCGACGCCACCGGCGTGGATGTCGTGCATGAAGAAGATGTTCTTGCGGTCGGTCATCTCCTTGGCTACCGCGTAGATCTCCGGCAGCGAGAACTGGAACTCGCCCGCGCCGGGGTCCTCGGATACCCACTCGGCACCGAAGTTGCGGTTGTAGTCGGGCTGCTCGCGGCGCCCGGTCCAGTCGCGCTCGCGATCTTTGATCTCCCATCCGGTGTCACCTGTGGGCCGCCAGACGTAGCCGAGGGGATCCATGTGCCAGTCTTCGTCCAGCAGCCTGCCTTCGGGAAGATACTGATACTCCTCGTCGTCCGGGCTGTCCTTCCAACGCATCTGGGTGATGTAGCCGTCGTCGTTGAGATCGGCACCCGGCTGCTCGTGTTCGTTGTAGCCCGGCCAGGCCGGATGCGAGGTAAGCGCCAGCTGCCGCGAGTCGGGGTTCAAGTCGGTCAGAACGTAGAAGGTTCGGGTATCGAGGATCTCTGTTACAGCAGGGTCGACGCCGTACATCGCCGACGCTCGTTCGACGAAGTACTCGAGGTACACGGGTCCCGGCGTCTCGTTGGGGTGTACCCCGGCCTCGATCCAGATGCCCGGCTTCGACTCGCCGTCGCCGGTCTCGAAGTTGGTGATCTCCATCATCAACAGCTCTCTGCCCTGGCGACTCTCACCGATGTGGTGGGCGCGGACGATCTGCGGATACTGGACCGCGAGCTGCTGCAGCCGAGCATTGACCGCCGCCGGCAGGCGATACGGCCAGCGATCGAAGTCGAACTGTTCCTTCGTCGGCTCGAAGTCGACGAATTCCTCGAACCGCTGGGCGTCGGCCGCGCCGGCCGCCAGCAGAACAGCAATCACCGCGGCCATCGAGCCGAGCCGTACCCGGCTTCCCGTGTTGCCTCGCCGCATCTGGACTCCCTCCCGGCGCCTCATCGGCCGATCTCCGTCGAGGCGGTCGCATAGCCTGATTTCGGCGATCCGACCCGAACGGAGATGCTTGCGGCTGAGTTCACTCGCACCACCCACTCGAAGTCAACAAGCGGCGGTACCGCCTCGAACGCCCCCTCGACGAACCCCGTCATGTGCCCGAGGTTCCTCTCCGAACCGCCCTCGACAACCTCGCCGCCCTCGATATCGATCGTCGCCATCACCGGCAGGTCGCGGCGGAGCTCGATGGAGCGGCGCGTCACGTAGGTCGGCAGCCCACCGATGTTCTGCAGGGTCGCGGTCACCCGGTGCAGGCCGTCACCCAGCGGCTCGGTCGACAAATCGGCGAGGGCGATCAACGGCGACAAACCGGCGATGTACAGCAGCAAGTCGTACTGGGCCTCGGAGTGGAATTGCAGCGTTTCGTCGAGCGCCGGAGGCATCCCCCGGGACCCGCCCACCTCGACAGTTCCGAGGGCCGGATGCGACACCTCGACCCAGGCTGACTCGAACATCCCGCCCTTCTGCTCGCGGTGCCAACGCTCCTCTTCCTGCGGCCGGATCCAGCCATCCTGGTTGTAGTCCCAGCCCGATCCGTTTACCTCCGGCGTGAGGCTATGGAGACCAGCGTCCATGTAGGCCCAGTCATCCATGAAGCCGGCCATGGTCTCGCCGTAGCCGCGCGGCTCGCCATTTTCATCGAGCTCACTGGTGTTGAACATGTAGCTGTAGTAGTTGTTCTCGGTCAGACCACCGCCGCTCAGATGCGCCCATATCGCACCCACTCGCATGTAGAAGTGGTTGTCCTCGCCGTTCATCCAGTCGTAGGGGCGATCCATCGGCGGACGCACCATGTAGCTACGCGACCCGCCGCCAGAGTGAATCGAGTATGTGAAGAAAATGTTGTCGTGGCCGAGGATGAAGTCGGCCACCGCCGCTACTTCGGGCAACGAGAACGGTCGCGCGCCGGCACCCGGTTCGGCGGCGCTCCACTCAGCCGACCAGTTGCGATTGAAGTCGGCCCCCTCTCGCTCGCCGGTGAGCCGGTCGCGGCGGCGGCGTTGCAGAAACTCCGGCCGGCTCCGCGCGACGACTTCTCGCGACTCCATGTAATAGCGGTAGCCGTCGTCGGCTTTGGTGTCGGGGACACGAATCCGGGTGATATAGCCGTCACCGTCGAGATCGTCGCCGATCTGCTCGTCGGGATCGTATCCCGGCCACGACGGATGCCGACTCAAGATCAGGTCGCCGCCGTCGGCGTCGAACACCGGCATCACGTAGAAAGTGCGGGTGTCGAGCATCCGGGTACTGAGCTCGTCCTTGTCGTAGCTGTACAGCAGCCGCTGCGCGAAGTACTGCAGGTACGGGCGCCCGGTGAGCTCGCCGGCGTGGATGTTGCCGTCCAACCACATGCCCGGCTTGCTGTCGCCCGGCCCGGCGTCGAAGTTGGTGAGCTCGATCACCCACAAGGGCCGGCCGCGGCGGCTCTCGCCGATCTGATGGACGCGCGCCAACCGTGGGTACGCAGCAGCAAGCCGGTGCAGGTCGTCGCCGATCTCGTCGTTGAGCGGATATGGCCAGCGCCCGAAGTCGAACGTCAGGCCGGGCGGCGGCTGACTGCGAACGTCTTGCGCGAACAACCCTGCGGCGCCGAGCAACAGACCGACGACGACCACCATCACGACGGCCAACTGGATCACAAAGGCCGACTGGCGCACTTCGCCACCTCCCTCGGTGGCGTGCGGGAGTTCACGCCGATCGATGCGCTATTGTGGACTGCATATTGTATACGAATTTCCCAAACCTGGCATGGTTCAGATGGGCGCGCTCGAGCGACTGATAGGCAGCTCCCTGCTGTCGTCATTTCAGCGGCCGGGCTTCGGGTGGCTGTGGCTGGCGCTGACCTTCAACGGCTTCACCAACGGCGTCGCCTCGGTGGCGTTCGGCTGGCTGGCGCTGGAGCTCACCGGCTCACCAGTGGCGGTGGGCACGATCTTCGCGGTGCGCAACTTGCCACGCTTGCTTTTCGCGGTGCCGATCGGGGCGCTCTCCGACCGCATGGATCGACGGCGAATGCTGCAGGGGGTCAACCTCTTCGGCGCGGTGATGGCTCTGGGCGCGGCCGGGCTTGGGCTCACTGGCAACCTGACCTTCGTCGGTCTACTGGTGGTTGCCTTTCTGGAAGGCGCGTTCGACGCCGTCGAGAGCACGCTCGGACGCACCCTCGTCTACGATCTCGTGGGCCGCGCTGAAGCCGTCAACGGCATGGCGCTGGAGCAGCTCGGCAATCGCGGCGTCGGCGCTGCCGGGTCCGTCGCGGCCGGCGTGCTGCTGGCGTGGTACGGATCGGCGGCCCCGTTCCTGTGCATGTCCATCGCCTTTGTCGGCGCGGTAACGGTGCTGACCCTGATCCCCCGCGATCTGCTGCCGACGCGCCGCCAGCCTCGGTCTGGCGACGGTGCTGCGCAATCTCGCGGACTCCGCAACCTCACCACCGGCCTCGAGGGCTTCGCTGTACTGTGGCGCAACCCGGCCGTGTTGACGCTCGCCGCGATCGGGGCCGGGGCGGAGATCTTCGCCTTCTCCAGCGATGCGCTGCTGCCATCATTCGCCCGCGACATCCTGGAGGTCGGCGAGACCGGGCTGGGCAACATGATCGCCGCGCGGCAGATAGGCGGCGTAGCCGGCCTGCTGACGCTCGCCGCACTATCAACCCGGCTGCGACCGGGCAAGCTGCTCTTCTGGATGTGCGGGCTCTTCGGGATCACACTGATCGCCTTCGCCGGCTCCGGCTCCTACCCGCTGTCGCTACTTCTGATGCTCGGGATCGGCGTGGCCTGGGCGGCCCTGGACGTGCTACTGCCGAAGCTGGTACAGGACCGGGTCCCGGATGACGAGCGCGGCGCTGCCGTCGGCATCTGGAACCTCAGCCGCGGCACCGGGCCGCTAGGCAGCCTCGAGACCGGAGCCGTCGCCGGCGCGCTCGGGGCGCCGATGGCGCAGGTTATCAACGCCGGCGCCTTCCTGATCGTGGTGGTGGCTGCGGCGTTGCTGCAGCGGACCGAGCGCTGGCGAATATCATCAACATGACGCGCTAGAATCCAGCCTGCTCTACCGCGTCGTTGTCCTCGCCGTCTCCCCAGACCGCGCCGTCGAAGTGGTCGTGAATGTGGCGGTCTTTCGTCAGCAGGGGGGCGCCGCCCAGGCGGGACTGGGCCACGGCAATGCGATCGAAGGGGTCGCGTGTCCAGGTTTCCTGCAGCGCCACTTCGATGACCGTGGCGAACGACAATGCACAACGCTGCAGACCGATCTCACGCGCCAACGCCTGTAGCACGGGTTCAGCCGGCTCGGTGGTCTTGGCGGCCTCGTGGAGATACTGCAGTTCGAGCGCAACGATCGGCGAGATCAGCGGATCGTGGTGGTCGATGAGTGAGCGAACAACGGGCGGAATGAGATCGGTGCGACCGGCATACAACCAGACCACGACATGGGTATCGAGATAGATCACTGGCTAACGCCGATGCGCGCTGCCACGGGTGCACGCAGACTTACACATCCCCCGGCCGCCAGGTGTCGGACCAATCGATGTGGACGACGTCCTCCGGGTCGGCGTTCAGATAGTCGCGCAACGGCAGCGAATCCAACTTGGAGGTCTCCTCCGGCGGAACGATCCTGAGGACCTTGCCTCGTCTCTCGATTTCTACGGGAACGCCGCTCTCCAGGACCTTGTCGAGGACCCGGTAGATGTCCTGCCGAAGTCGTGACGCCGTCAATCGCATGTTGGACCTCTGGAGTGAGGAGCCGGCCATGGGCCCCCTCGCGCGGCCGAATCGCAGTACATGCATGTGAGTCGTACGTACGCTCTATATATTAGCGTACGTGCGCTGCATGCGGCTAGAACCATGGGAGAAGGAGTTTCGGGTACCGGTGGCATCGGTACCGTCGAGCGCCAACGCCACTAGCCGGCCCAGCCGCTCTCAGTGAATGAGCAGAACCCGTTCGTTGGGCGGGTAGAAGAACTGCACACCGTCTTCGGTCAGGATGGCGTTGTCCTCGATGCCGAGGCGTACGCGGTGGCCGTCCCACTCCGGGACCGCGGTGTTGGCGAAGAGCTCGAAAGCGAAGATGTGGTTCGGCTTCAACACCAGGTGATGGACGGCGGTGCGGAAGCCGCTGATGCACGGACCCGCCTCGATCTCGCTGTCGCCGGTGTTGCCAACACAGTGGCAGTCGGTCGACACCTGCGTCTTGTGGGCTTCGTCTTCGGAGAAACCGCGCGCTTCGAGAGCCTCGGACCAGACCTTGTCCCAACCACCACTGAAGCCGGGGTCGCCGACCAGATTCACCCAGACGAAACCGGCGTCCTCGAAGTTCTTGCCGATGACCTCCAGCGTCTCGCCCGTGGTCCGGCCCACCTTGATGCTGTCGCGTAGCACCTGGCGGGCGCGCAGCCCCTCGTCGAAGGCGTGCTGCAGGCCGGCCGGTATGGCGATCTCGCCCTCGGGCAAGACGTACGCGGTGCGCTTGATGTCCGAGCCGAGGTTCATGAACTCGAAGCCGAAGTCGAACTGGAACAGGTCGCCGCGCTGGAAGAGGTAGTCGGGGGAGTCATAATCGTCCGCGGAAGCCTTGGCTGAGTACAGAACCTGCGGCATGAACAGCTTGGTGAAGATGGGCTCGATCCCCAGACCCAGCAACTCGTCCTTGATCCACCACGCCACCTGCTCGAGCGTCGTCTTGCCGACCGTGATCACCTCGTTCGACAGCGCTCGCTCGATCAGGCGTCGCGTCACCTCGCCGAGCTTGCCGTACTCGACGATCTCGCTGATCACCCGCCGATCACGGAAATCGGCGATCACGTCCTCGGCCGAGATCAGCCGTGCCGCGTATTTGTCGCCGAGCGCCTCGACCAGACGCAAATAACCTGTATGGCTGAGGCCGTCGCCCACGGCGATTCGTCCCGACATGTTCACCGCGATGGTCTCCGGGTCGCGCTCCTCGACGAACTGCCGCAGGTCCCCTTCGTCGCCGATGAGGTCATAGCCGCCGTCGCCGCGCAGCACCTCGCCGCCAAGGATGGCGCGCTCGATACGGTCGCCGCCGCGGTCGGTGAAGATGAAGTAGCCGCAGCTGCCCCCCGAGGGCCGCGGAGTCAGCACATCGGCACCGGCACCGAGGTCCTTGGCCAACGCGTCGGGGTTGCCCAGCTTCATCACGTGGATCCACATGTCGACGTTGTTGTCGCGCAGGGCCCGCGGCAGCGAGATGTCGAACTTTTCCCTGCGGACCAGCTCGAGCCGCTCCCAGCGGCTGCGGAATTCGTTCGCTTCTTGGTAGGGCACAAGCGCTCCTTATTGAGACTGCGATTCAACGGGGAAAATTCAGGATGGCGTCGATTCGCTGCCGGCCGCCGACGCGCTCCGCCCAGGCGTCGTAAACGTTCGCCGCGGCCGTAGCAAACGCGTCGCGGTCAGGATAGGTCACGGTCACACCGGCATCGATGAGCTGTTGCAGGCGCTGCTCGTCGACCTCGGCGTAGAGCTGGCGCTCGTAGTCCACAAGATCGATAAGCGTGGTGTCGACGATCTCTTGCAGATCGCGCGGTAGACGATCGTAAAACGTCTTGCTCATGAGCACCGGCGCCACCAGCCTCAGCCACCCCACCTGCGCCCAGTAGGGAGCTACCTCGAAGAACCGCTTCGAGTGGTAGTTGGAGTTCGCCGCCTCGGCCCCGTCGATGACTCCGGTCTCCAGCGACGTGTAGAGCTCGTTGTAGGCCATCGGTAGCGGGCTGGCGCCGAACGCCGCGAACGCGGCGAGGTGCGGCGGGCTCTCCATCGTGCGGATCTTCAGCCCACGAAGGTCATCGATGGTCTCGACCGCCTGCTCGGTGGTCATGATGTGGCGCAAGCCGTAGTTGAAATAGCCCATGAGGTGGAAGCCCTCGCGCTCGAGCGCCGGGCGCAGGCTCTCGCCGATCTCCGAGTCGAGCACCGCAAACATGTGCGCGTCGCTCTCGAACAGGAACGGCAGCTCGAAGACATACATCTCCGGCACGAAGGTCGCCAATGTGGAGTTCGGCGACATGAGCATCTCGACGGTTCCCAGCTTCAGCCCCTCGGTTACGTCGCGGTCTTCACCGAGCGCCGAGGCGGCGTAGAGGCGAGCGTCGATGCGACCGCCAGCCGCTTCGTTTACCCGGTCGACGAACAGCTGCAGCGTCCGCGGCCCGGGGTCGTCAGCCGGCGCCGAGGCGGCGACCTTGAGGACGAATACCTCCGACCCGCCACGGCCGCAGGCGCCAAGCAAGAGGCTCACGACGATAATCAGCGACGCGTGTGAAGCCCTGTTCATTCGCATCCGGTTTGCCTCACGAGTCACGACAGCAGGCCGGGAATCCACAGCACGATGGTGGGCACGAAGGTGATCAGCAGCAACACCACGAGCATCGATGCCACGATCGGGAGGATATATGGCGTCGTCTCACGAATGCTCTCGCCGGTCAGGCTGCAGGCGACAAACAGCGTGGCACCGAAGGGCGGCGTCACGTACCCGATGGCCCAGCCGACGGTGGTGACGACGCCGAAGTGGACCGGATCGACGCCGAAGCTCGCGGCGATCGGGAAAACAATCGGCAACATGATCACGGTGGCCGAGAAGCTCTCCATGACCGCGCCGATCATCAGCAGCAGCGGGATGTAGATCAGGAAGAAGGTACCCGGCCCGCTGACCCACCGGACCATCGCCTGCGCCAGCATCGCTGGCAGCCCGTGCACGGTGATCAGCCAGGCGAAGAGGAAGGCGGTGGTCTGGATGAACATGATCACCGTAGCCAACTCGGCAGATCTGGTGAGAATACGCGGCAGGTCCGAGATCGAGATCTCGCGGTATACGAACATCCCGACCACCAGGCCGTAGACCACCGCAACAACGGCCGCCTCGGTGGTGGTGAAGATCCCTCCGACGATACCCACGAGGATGATCAGCGGCATGCCGAGCGCCGGCGCCGCCGCCGCTGCCGTGCTCAACAGACGCGACAAGTCCACACCCTCACGGGTGGCCAGATAAGCCTCCCCACCGCGGACCGCGTGGGCGTATGCCACTACCATGAGCCCGAGGCCGATCAACAGCCCCGGCACGATGCCGCCGAGGAACAGCGCCGAAACCGAGGTGTTGGTGGTGAAGCCGATGAGGATCATCAGCAGACTCGGCGGAATGATCGGCCCGATGGACCCCGCCGCCGCCTGCAAGGCGGTGGCGAAACGCATGTCATAGCCGCGCTCCCTCATCAACGGCAGAAGAATCGACCCGACGGCGGCGGTGTCGGCAGTCGACGAACCCGATACGCCGGCGAAGACCATCGACGCAGCGACCGAGACGATTCCCAGGCTGCCGCGGATGAAGCCGAACAGCTCGGTTGTGAAAGCCACCAACCTCGACGACATGCCGCCGGCCGACATCAGCTGGCCCGCCAACATGAACAGCGGGATGGCCATCAGCAGCCAGGAGTCCAAGCCGAAGAACATCCGTTGCGCCACGATCGAGATGGGCAGAGCTCCTTCCCACAAGATCGCAACGCTCGCTCCGGCACCAAGGGCGAACGCGATCGGCATGCCGATCAGGAAGAAGATCGCGATGCTAATGAGCAGAATCGCAATCACCATGTGGCACCGAGCCGCTGGCTCACGATCGCGTCCCCTCTCCTGCGGAGCGGTTCGAGAGCAGCTCGTAGCCCAATGCCAGCGCCTCGATCAGCATCAGCAATGCGCCGATCGGCAGCGCCAAATAGACGACGCGAATCGGGATCTCCAGCGCCGGCGTCGTTTGGTTCGCCGTGGCGCTGATCAGTGCGATCCCCGAAACGACCACCACGCCCAGGAAGAAGATGACGCCAGCCAGCGCCAGCAGCCGCACATCTCGCTGGCGCCGTGGCTCGAGTGAATGCACCGCGTAATCGACCGTCAGGTGCAGGCCCCGACGCACGCAGGCGGCCGAGCCCAGCAGGATCAGCCAAACCTGCAGATAGCGCGCCAATTCTTCGGACCATGAGAACGGCGCGTTGAACACGAAACGCGATACGACCTGGGCGAACACCACCACGACGATGGCAGCAAACAGCAACACGACAACTGCGCGCACCGCGGCGCGCAGCGGGTCCAGATACGAAATCACTCGGGGGGTATCTCGACCAGCGTGTAGAAGGCCCGCCGGTGCAGCAAAGCGGCTCCCGCCGCATTGCGCACGCCGTCGAGATGCAGCTCGTGCACGTAGCCGGCGCGAATCGGGTCAATCGTCAGACGCACGCTCATGCCGTCGGGGGCGCCCCGCGCCGCAGTGATGGCGACCTGTACTTTGTCGTCCTCGGGGCCGCCGTACTCCGAACTGAGTCGATAAGTGTAGCTCTCCATTCGATAGGACGATCGATCGGCCGCGCTCTGCCGGTCGACCGGCTGGGTGAAGGTGAGCTCGAAGCCGTCATGGCGCGCCCGCATCTCGTGAACTTCGAACGGAGTTGTCCCCGTCCACACCAACCGCTGCAGGCCGTACTCATCGGGACCCAGGCTACCCCAGCCGCGCGAGGACATGCCTGCGAACAGCGAGTGATCGAGACCGAACGCCAACCGAATGACGCCGCTCTGGAACCCCTGCCGGAAGCGGAATGCGGCCCCCTGCCAGTGCCCGTTCACTTCCTCCAGAAACACCCGCATCACCATGGCGTGGTGCTGGTCGCCGACGAACAACTGGCCATCAAAGGGACCGAAAGCGCCGCCGCTGGTGTCCCACTTCAGGCCGCTCGGACTTTGCCCGAGCTTTACATAAGGGAACCAGACGGCCGGCATCTTGAAGTGCGGAATCTCGTCCGCGAGGTCCTTCATATATGTCCCCGTACGCGGCAGCCCCACGGCAAGTGGCTCGACGAGCGACTCGGGGAGGTAGGCCGAGTCGATGCCGAACGGGTGGCCGTGGAAGTCGCCCACCTCGAGATGCGACAGCTTCGAGGCGTTGTTCCACTCGCCCTGATTGTCGGTGTAGAACACGTCGCCCCATGGGCTGACCTCGACCCCGGCCGGAGAGCGCAGGCCGGAAACCACCGGCTCCATCTTCCCGGTATCTCGGTCCACGCGCACAGCCCATCCTCGCCAGTCTGCCCGCCCGTAGGGCTCGGCGTCGAACGCTCTGTTCAGCGTTACCCAGAGCTTGCCGTCAGGCGTGAGCCTGGGGCCGAAGGCGTACTCGTGGTAGTTACCGCTGATCGCCCAGTCGTCGGTAACCGTCTCGAAGACATCGGCACGGTCATCGCCGTCGGTATCGCGCATGCGCGACAGCTCGGCACGCTGCGCGAAGTAGATCCAGCCGTCGAGCTCGAGAAGCCCGAGGGGCTGCGCCAGGCCAAACGCGTACTGCTTGAAGATCGGCTGCGGTGGCTCGCTGTATGCGTTTTCGACGATATACACCTCCCCCCGCCGCGTCGCCGCCATGATGCGACCATCCGACAACTGTGCCAGCCCTCCCACCTCCATGGTGATATCGACCGGCAGGGGCAGTGTGATCAGCCTGTAGTACTGGCTCTCCGCCTGGCTCGCGGCGCGGCGCGACTCCCTCTCCGCGCGCATCTCTGCCTCTGTCGGGTCCTGAGCGAGCGCCCACCCGCTGCCGACCAGCAGGGCGATCGCGGCGCAGGCTCGGAGGCTGCTTCTTCTGACGCCATCTACCATGCGATCTGCACCTCGAGCGAAACAGGTTCGCCTTCCTCTACGACGATCGGCATCAGCACCTGACGCACTCCTCGGGAGGAACGGACGACCGGGGTCAGCGCCTGTCGCGAGCGCACTGACACGGTGATGCTGCCGTCGACAACCCACGAATTCTCACCCTCCGCCGTGATCTGCTCGCCCTCGGCCAACAGCAGATAGAGCTGCCCCGCGCCGCTGCTGCCGCGCAACGTGAAACGCCGGGTGAGGTTGGCTCCGCCGGCGCTCACTACCGGAATGGGCTGCTCCTCGATGCGAACTTCTTGCAGCCGATAGCGAAATGTCGGTCCGCGCTGCTCGTCGAGGTGGTAGCCGAGGAACTGCCCACCGAGTTCGCGATCGGTCCGCGTCGGCTGCGGCCAGGCGGAGTCGGCATCGACCAGGTAGGCGAAGGCCGGACCGGGAGGCATATCAATAATGTCCTCGCCGGGCGGATCAAAGAACTTGCCGGCGCGACCCTGCCAGGTGCCCTTGGCATCGAAGAAGCCGCCACGCCAAGCCTTCGCCAGGCGCACTACATTGGCGTCGAACGCCACATGCACCGACTGAGGGAAGCCGGCTGTAATGGTGCGCGGGCCCACCTCGTTCATGAATGTCCTGAACACGATGACCTCGCTACCGGGAACAAGCACCATCGCATCGCCGGCGTCCATGCCCGCCGGAGCCGGCATCGACGACCCGAGCGACAGCGTGCTCCAGATTGCGTCGATCTGGCCGCCGGCGGATCCACCTGCGATGTCCTCGTGGACAACGTCCTCCCCGTCCCAGAACGCCGGCATCCGCGTTCGCGGACGAAGCGAGGCGGGGTCCCTCAGAAAGCGCTGCACCCAGCCCGGCCGCAAGCGCTCGTACACCGTCGTCAGGTTGATTGTCGAGATGCCGGGAGACTTGTGGGCGCCGACGTCGTGACAGGTGATACAGCGCAGCCCATCCGAGCCCAAGAGCTTCAAGCCGTCGGCGACCGCTTGGGGCGTAAACGACGGCTCGTCAAGGTCGCCTGGCACGGCGTCGGCAGCCTCAAAAGCAGCTGGCAGGGCGGCGATCAGCTCACCGTCGAAGCCGGGCATGCGCGTCTGCATGAAGTCGCGGCGAACGTGCAGTCGGTCGTCGGTCAGTATCGACAGTAGTGCCTCGCGCTTCACACGCGCACCGATCGCGGTAAGCGGCGGCGGCAGCCTCCCTTCCTCACCGAGATCCAACCCGCCCACGACCCGGAACAACAGCTCACGCGCCTGTTCCGGTCCGCCGATCGTGTTCGGCCCCTGGGCGCGGCCATGGCACGCGTAGCAGTTGTATGTCGCCAGCGTGTGGTCGATCTGCTGCTGGGGATCGCGTCGTCTGGCGAGCGCGCCGAGGTTGGAGAGCGCCGATCGGATCGCCCGACGTTGATGGTCGGAGAGGCGATAGCGGGGGGCACCGTCGGCGGCGTGGCTCCACGGAGACCCGAACGACGGGCCGATGTCCAGTCTGTCCAGCGAGCTTGCCGGATGTCTCTTGCGCGCGTCGGTGGGCGCCGCAGCCAGCGCATGGCACGAGGCACAGCCAACTTCGACGAAGGCCCGGGCGCCCTGCGCGGCCTTGATCCGGTCGACGATCAGCGGTTCGCCGCCGCGCGGTCCCAGCACGAAGTCCTCGTAGGCCGCTATCGTGTCGATGGGTGTGCCCGGCTCGATGTCGCGCCCGCCGATTGCCGCATCGAGGAACGGTGCCTCGGCGTCGCCACGCATGTAGTAGGTGATCTCGATCGGGTGGTCGCCACGGCCGAGCGGAATCGTGCTGGAGATGACGCGCCCGATATCGCGCGGTTTGGTGGCCACCACGTCGCCGTCGACCAACAGCTCCGATCCCGAGCAGCGGTGGGAGGTGAGCTCGAAGGTGTAATCGCCCGGCGCGTCGATCCGAATCAGCGCCGAGTAGCGGAACCCGTGGTTACCTCGGCGGGTGCGCATCGGCAGCTCCAGAGACAGCTCCCCAAGCCGACCGCGGCCGACCACCTCCCAGGCATCGAAGTCGGGAGGAGGCCGGGTGAAGAAGCCCTCGGCATCCTCGTCCCCATCGTCGACGAAGTACTGGAATTCGAAGCCCCGCACTCGATTTGGCGACTCTGGCCGCTGGTCACGCAGCAGGTAAACCGCAATGTCGGTCGCTTCTGCGTCCGACAGATACAGCGACGGCATGCGCAACCCGTGGCGAACCCGACGAGGGTTCAGGAGGAAATCCCGCAGGCCGGCGACGGAGTTCTTGGCCGCTAGGTCCGGGAGCGGCACATCTCGGGTCAACGGCGTGCCGGATGCCCCCTCAGAAGCGTGGCAAGCGACACACCCGACGCTGTGGAACAAGGCGCGGCCGTGCTCAACCATGGCGCGAAAGCGGAGCGGACGGTATCCGGACGGTCGAGCTTGACTGCTTTGCTCGACGAGAAAGTGGGTGATCAGCTCGGCGAGCCGGTCACGCTCCTCGGCTGCGTAGGAGGCCAACACGGTCGGCATGGTAGTGCCGGGCTTGAGCGCCGGCGGGTCGGCAAGGAAGCCGGCGATCCAGTCGGCGCTGGCACGCTCACCGATTTCGCTTAGGTCGGGAGCCGGCTTGGTGGTGACGCGCCCCGCAACGCCCGGATCGGAGGCAGCGTGGCACGATAGGCAGTTGAGCTCGCCGAGAAGTACTTCGCCCATCGCGGCATCGCTCGCCAGGCCCGCCGTGAGCATCGTCTCGTAGCCCGCAACGACGGAGTCGGCGGCATCCCCGGAGCCCGCAACAGGTGGATCGACCAGGCTGTCGCATCCGCCCAAGACCACAGCCAACAGAACCACGGCGGCAACGGGAACGCGCTGTGAGACCCTGGCACGGCGACTCACCAGACCACTTGCTCCGGAGCGATCACAACCGGCTTCTCGGGTCCCGGAAACGAGCTGGGAACAGCGATAGTGACAACGCCGGTGGCGACGAATTCCGTGCCGCGGGCCAGGACCGTCTGGAAGCCGACACAGTGCACCGACTCACCGTAGGGCTCGGACTCGTCGTTGTAGTGACCCATCGGAAGATGAAGGACCTTCCCGGTGCCGTAGCTGATAATCATCAGCATGGGCTCAGCCTCGTCGGTGACCCTCGAGTAGGCGTGAGCGAGCACCTCGACGTTCTTCGCCGGGCCGCGCAGCGCCGAGTAGAGCTCATCGGGCGCGTGCATCCACGTGGTTGGCAGCCCCGCGAGGATCGGGTGCTCGGGGCGATCGTGGATTACCTGGAACGGTCGTATCTCGCCGTGCTCGCCGCTCAGGCCCTCGCCGGGCGAGGTGGCCACCCAGTCGCCGTCGACGCTGCGCAGCAGCGACCCCGAGATGCCGGCGCGCCGGCCGCCCCAGCCACCGACGCCGATCATCTCGTTGTACTCGGCCCATCCGGCGTCGTGGTTGTCGGCCGCGTGAACCGAAACAAAGCCGCCTCCCTGCCGCACGTACTTCTCCAGGTCGGACTTGGTCTGCGCCGACCACAGGGAATCGCAGCCTGATCGCTCCTCGCAATCGTCGTTGAAGTTGCTCACCACCACGTCGTAGGCAGAGAAGTCGGGCCGCCAAGCGTCCCATTCGGCCGGCGCGGCCCGTTTACGCGGCGAGGTGCTCACGTCGACATCAAAGCGGCCCGTCTGCGTCAACGTCGCCCTGTTCGCCGCCGTCGTGCTCTCCCAGTCGTGGTTGTTCACGCCATCGATGATCAGCACCTTGATCGGTTCCTGGACCGCACCGGAGGCCGGCCCGAGCGCGGCTCCTGCCGGACTGGATGCAACGAGCGGCAACAGCAAGATCGCCAGAGTAGTTCTCATGTCCTCGTCCGAGTTGGGCGGTTTCAGGAGTCTACGGTGTGCGGCATCAATCACCGACCCACAGGATGCGGCCCGAGGACCCCGAGTCGATGCCGGCCGTCGATCAAACTGCCGTCAACGTCACGCAGTGGCAACGGCTCGAATCGCTGCGACGTGGCGACGGTTACCAGAACCAGAGCCACCAACCCGATGCGCGCGGCAATGAGATCGGCCGGGTAGGGCGTCGCCAGCCACTCCAGAAACACCCAGCTCATCATGCCGGCCAACAGGCTGGTCACCGCCGCCGGCCCGTTGCAGCGCCGTCAGTAGATCGCCGCGGTCACTGATCCGGTGCCCGGCCGAGATTGTATATTGTATTCGATCAGCGACTGTGGGCCTCTGGGTCGACGAACGGCGCTGAGGTCAACCGGAGCCCCATTGAGATGACCCGTTCGAGATGACCCGACGCGACGAGCTGCGCCAGGTGGACGTGAATCAGACGCCTCGGTCGTCCGAGGTCGCCACCTTGATGCGCGCCGCCCAGCAGCGCGGCGCCGCAGGGCTCGACATCGCGCTGTGCGGCGTGCCCTTCGACGGTGGCTCTTCGTTTCGTGCCGGCGCGCGTCACGGCCCGGCGCAGATTCGCGAGATGTCGCGCTTGATCCGGCGGGCCCATTACCTCAGCGGCATAGCCCCGTTCGATCTGTGCCGCATTGCCGACGTCGGCGACGCCCCGGTCAACCCGCTGGACATGGGTGCCACCCTGAAGAGCGTGCAGGCGTTCTTCGAGCACATCGGCGATGCGGGCGCGCTCCCCTTGGCCGTCGGCGGCGATCATACGGTGACGCTGCCGATCCTCCGAGCGGTTGCCCGAGGCGGCCCAATCGCCCTACTGCAGATCGACGCTCATTCGGACACCCAGGACACCATGCTCGGACAGCGCTACGCCAACGGCACGCCGATTCGTCGAGCCATCGAAGAGGATCTCGTCGACCCACGCCGAACAGTCCAGATCGGCATTCGCGGCACCCTGTTCGCAGCTGACGAGCTCGACTGGGCGCGCCAGCAGGGCGTCACCATCGTCAACATTGACGAGCTCTACACGCTCGGCCAAGAGGAGGTAATCGCCCGAAGCCGCCAAGCTCTCGGAGCGGGCCCCTGCTACGTGACCGTCGACATCGACGTCCTGGATCCGGCCTACGCACCCGGCACTGGCGGCCTCGAGCCCGGCGGCATGAGCGTGCGCGAGCTGCAGTGCCTGATCCGTGGTTTCGCCGGCCTGCAGATCGCGGCCGCCGACGTCACCGAGGTATCGCCACCCCTGGATCCGACCGGCATCACGGCGTTGGCCGCGTGCAGCGTGATGTTCGAGCTGTTGTGCCTGCTGGCCGGCGACATTGCGTCTGGTTGACACCTCAGCGAGTGCCTTGGGGCAAAGCGGCGGGCTCCGTTAGCGGATCACCATGACGCGCTGTTGTGGCGGTACGATCCATTCGATGCCGTGTTCGGTGACCAACGCGTTCTCCTCGACGTTCACCGGTATCTTGCGGCCCCCCCATTCCGGCGCCGGCACGAAGACGATGTACTCGAGCGAGATGATGCTGTTGGCACGCACGACGTACTGACTGCGGAACGGATAGATCTGGAACATCGACGCGGTCATGTCGTGGCCCAGGTTGCCGGCGGCGTGCATGCCCACGTTGACCTCGATGCCTTCGACGTCGCTGGCGCGCTCGCGCTCGGTGTACACATAGCCGGCGTCGCGGATGATCTGCTTGAGTCGATCCAGCTGCACCTGCCCGACGATGTCGACCCCGACGTTCTCACGCACGATGTCGCCAACCACCTTCGATACCTCGAAGGCCCTCTGGATCCCCGGCGGCACCTCGGTTTCGCCCTCGCGCAACACGTAGGCAAAGCGCTTCATGTCGGTGTAGAAGTTGTTGCGGCCGATTCCCCAATCGATCTGCATGACGTCGCCGCGCTGCACCACCCTGTCGGTAGCCGCGATCTCATTGCCGTCGGGCAAGTGCAGGTACACGGTTGGGAACCAGCCGCGCTCGACCCCGAGCAGCTGCCGTTGCTCCTCCAGCCACCAGGCGATGTCGAGCTGCGACGTGGCGCCGACCGTGATCACCTCGTTGGACAGCGCCCTCTCCAGGTAACTGCGCGTGAGGTCGGCGGTCTTGGAGAACTCGACGATCTCCGTCGCCACGCGAGGCCCGCGAAAGTCGGCGATCACATGGCGGGCCGAAACGAAGCGACTGGCGTAGGTCTCGCCGAGCTCCTCGCCGAGAAACTGGTAGTCGCTGTACGACAGGCCGTCGGCGATAAACAGCCCCTCCATGACGTTGTCATGGTCCAGGAAGTTGAGCGCGATCCGCTGCGGGTCACGCTCGTGCACGAAGGCGGCCAGGTCGCGCTTGGAGCCGACGATGTCGTAGGCGCCGCAGCTCTCGATCATCTCGGTCTCACCGCCTAGCGCCGCCGTCTCCACCCGGTCACCCCGGTCGGTGAAGACGAAGATACCGTTGCCGTTGCTCGTATCGGGGCCGAAATCACGCACCATCGGCTCGCTGCCACGACCGCGATCGATGACGATCCACATGTCGACGTCGTTACGCCTCAACGCATCCGGCAACACGTAGCGGAACTTGTCCTTGCGTATCGCACAGGAGACTTCCCACTGCGAGCGCGCCTCGTCCTGTGGCAAGCGCTGCTGCGGGGTGGCGGGTGTTGCGGTCGCCGCGATGGTTGCCAGCAGCAGCATCGATCCGAAGAGAAGTTGCCTAGGTGCTCTGTTCATCGCATCTGTCCTCATGTTGTCCGGGAGCAAATCGACACTCGTTAGTCGGCTGGCGGCAGTTCCAGCACCTGCCCGCGATGCCAGTTCCCTGCCCCAGGAACCAGCCTTGCAGGATCGCCGCGATGTACGGCGCCAAGGGGCGCAGATCCGAGTCAGCGCTGCTGGCGCGCCCAGATCGCCAGCTGTCTCACGATTACCGCCAGCTCGCTCCGCAGCGTCGACGCCCTGGCGATGTTGGTCAGCCGCAACGGCCGACGGAGCACCTCCCGAGCGCCGTCACCGGTGCGAATCACGATATTGCCTTGCAGCCACCTCGGCTCGCCGCTCACCGTCTGTCCTTCGGTCTCATCGGTAGTGCCACGGGCCAAGTTCTCCACCTCCACGACGAGCACATAGCTGGCCTGCTCGGGGTCGCTCACCAGCGAGATCTGCATGCTCGCCGACAGCCCCCGTGCCAGCTCCAAGATCATCAAGTCGAGGTCGGCGCGGGATTCGGCAACCATCGGTGCGCCGGTCTGCGTGACCCAGGCGGTCACGTCGGTGGGATCGGGAGACAGCGTCGAGGTCAGATTCCGCGATCCTTCGCTCGCCGGCTGGCCGGTCGCGGCACCGAAGCTGGAGTTTCCAGTGCGGATCTCGCGGCCGAAGGGGTTCTCGTTGAAGGCCTCGAACGCCGACAGATCCAGCGGCCCCAGAAAGATACGCGGTGCCACCAATAGGTCGGCCAGGTCGGCCGGCGGCGGGCCCATCCCGGTCAGCACATCGATCTCGTTCGCCATGTCGAGGCCCGATTGCTGTGCCCGAATCGCCTGCTCCCAAGCGATGTCCAGCTGACCCGAGTTCGCCGCCGCCAGCGCCGCCATGCGGTGCGCCTCGGCCCAGCCCGGGCGTAGCTCTACGGCACGCAGGAAGGCGGCGGCGGCAGGCTCGTGCTCGCCGAGTCGCCCGTGCGCGAATCCGAGCACGTGATATGCGCGAGCATAGGAGCCGTCTGCCTCAACGGCGCGCTCGGCCTCGCGTATGGCCTGGTGGTAGCTGCCTTCGTTGACCAGCTTGCTGGCCTCATCGGTCAGGTCGGCCGCTGTTCTCTGTGCCTCGGCGGCAACCGGAAGCAGAACGGAGGCGATGAGAAGAACGATGCAGCCCGCTACCGGATTACGTGCCATTGGCTCTCCTGCGGCCGGTCCAGGTAGCGCAGCTCCTGGCCGTCGAACCAGGCGATCTGGCCGATGCCGAGCTCGACTCCGTGCTCTCCCCAACCCTCCACCGCGACGCTGGTATGGGGCTCGAAAGCGTAGAGCGTGTTGGCGTAGAGCCGGTGATCGTTGGTGACGATGGACGTCGGGTAGTAGCCCGGCCCGGAAGTCATGCCGGCAACGTAGGGCTTGGTAACAAACATGAAGCCGCCGAGCTGGTAGCGACGCAGGAAGGTCGGCGGCGGATGGAATCCTAGCCGGCTCTCGATCACGCCGGCCTCGCGCGGTATGCGGTCGGCCGCGGCGACGATCTCCTTGCCGGTGCGACCAGCAACGAACTCGGCGCGAAACAGATCCTGCATGCGGTTCACCTTGGCCAGAGCTTCGACAAGGTCAGGCGGTACCTCGGTCTCGCCTAACTCGAGCACATAGGCGTGCTGATGCGAGTCGGTTACCAGCCCCAGCAACATGATGTCGCTATCGCAGCTGATAATGTCGCCCCGCTGCACGGTCACCGCCATGCCGTTTCGACTGCGCCCGGCGCGAAAGTACTCGGGCGGATCGTCGTACTTGGCGATGTTCGCCGGCTTGCGCTGGATTCCGATGCTGGGGTGGTTCTCGTACTCCAGATGCAGATCTGCCATGCGCTCGCGGAACCACCAATTGAGGTCATCGGTGGTGGTCACGCCGGGAATCACGACACGGTTCGAGAAGCCCTCGGCAATGATGTCGTTGGCGACCCCCTGGACGAGCTTGAAGACGCTGATCTGATCGGGCGCCATGGTCTCGAGCCAGCGTACGCCGAGCGTCCACGAGGAGACCGCCCGCTCAGAGTATGGGCCCAGTGCCTCGAGCATCGGATCATTCAGGTGGTCGCCGATAGCAATCGTCTGGGGGTCGAGCTGATTCACCAGGGCTGAGATGGCGTCGTAGTCGCGCGGCTCAACGTAGGTCACGCCCGCCTCGGTGACATGGAAGGCAAGATAGCGCGGCGTACGCTGCGAACCGTCACGCTCGTGCTCGCTGCCATAGGCGAGACCCTCGGCGTTCGCCGGGATGAGCGAGCTGTAGACTGGGCCCTCGTTGTTGAAGAACCGGTCGCCCTCGTCGTTACGGACGATAAACAGGTCGATGCCTTGCTCGCGCATGACCGCCGGTAGCACGTTCTGCAGCTTCCATTCGATCCACCGCTGCATGATCCGGACGCGCTGCCGTAACGGCGGAATCACGTGGTGGACAGTACTGAGCTCACGATCCTGCGCCTGGCTCTCCGACCAGCCCGGGACAGATGCGAGCACCCCGAGTACCGCCCCGAGTACGAGGAGCCGTAGCCTACGGTCGCGTCGGCTTGTCCTGTTCATCACACCCCTCCCTCTCTTGGGGTTCACTGCATGTACTGCCCGCCGTTGGCCAGGAAGGTGGCGCCGGTGGAGAACTCGGCACCGATGATAGCGTCGAGCATGTGGGTCACATCGCCGACCTCGCCCAGACGCCCCATCGGCATGGTCCCTATCTCCTTGGCCAGGCCGGCCTCATCTTCGAGGTCGTATCGCTCCATGACCTCGCGCGTCTTGACAGCGTTGGGCAACAACGCGTTCACCCGGATCCGCGGGCCGAGCTCCTGCGCCATGCACTTGGTAAGCGCGAAGATCCCGCCCTTTGCGCTGCAGAAGTTGGCGCCGTTCTTGCGCCCCACCTGACCACACGCAGCACCCAGATTGATGATGCAGCCCGGTCGATCGGGGTTGTGGAAGACAAACTCCTGGCTGCAAACGAAGGTGCCGCGAAGGTGCGCTGCCACCACCGAGTCCCACATATCGTCGGTCAGCTCGGTGAACGGCGCGTCGCGGTTAATGCCTGCAAAGTTAATCAGGATATCGACTCGCCCGAAGGCCTCGATGGCATCGTCGAACATCGCTCGCACCTGTTCGCGGTTGGCAACGTCGGCCTTGCACTTGATTACTCGGTCAGCGCCCACCTGCGAGCTGATCGCCTCGTGGACCGTCTCCGCCTCGTCATCGACGATGTAGCCGAGGACGATCCGGTAGCCCTTGGCGGCGAAATGCTCGGCGCTCGCCGCGCCCAGACCACTCGAGGCCCCGGTGATGACCATGACTCGCTCTTCGCTCATGCTGGTGACCTGCTCTTGCTCTCCGTCAGTCATCCTCATCCACCCCAGATGTCCCCAACCGTGAAGCCGTTGGGGAAGGGATCGTCGTCATCGACGACATATTGCGCCATACCGGTAATCCACGCCGTGCCGCGGATTGTCGGCACCACCGCGGGGCGCTCGCCCAGCGTCGTCTCGCGCACCAATCGCCCGGTGAACGTGGTGCTGAGAATTCCCTCGTGGACGAAGTCCTGATCGAGCGGCAGCTCGCCCTTGGCCCACATAGCCACCATCTTGGCGCAGGTACCGGTGCCGCAGGGCGAGCGGTCAAGCACGCCCTTCCAGGTAGCGGGGCGATTCCAATCCAGCTTGCCAGTGGAAACGATCACCGTGTTCCTGCGGTGTGCCCCCGATACGGTCGGCGGTGCCGAGAGCTGTGCGATCGTCACCCCGCGGATGTCCGGGTTGACCGGGTGAACCGGCACCTCGAGCTGCTCTTGGGTGGCGACCTTGATCATCTCGCCTACGCGGGTGATCTCCCCGGCCTCGTCGGGATCCAGTGTCAGCCCCAGCTGATCGGCGTCGGCAATGGCGTAGAACATGCCCCCGTAGGCGACGTCAACGACCACCTTGCCGAGCTCCGGAACATCGACCTCGGCGTCGAGATGCACCGCAAAACCGGGCACATTCTCGAACGTCACGCCCTTCACCTTGCCGCCCTCGACCTCGGCGATCACCTTGATCAGCCCGGCCGGCGATTCCAGTGTCAGCTCGGTGATCGGCTCGGTGAACGGCACCATGCCGGTCTCGATGAGCACCGTCGTCACCGCGATGGTGTTGGTCCCCGACATGCCGGGGTACTCGACTTGCTCCATGATCACGTAGCCGGCGGCAGCTCGCGGGTCGGTCGGCGGCAGGATCAAGTTGCAGTTGGCCGCCGGGTAGCCGCGCGGCTCGCGCAGCATACGCTTGCGAATGTGGTCGGCCTTGGTCTCCAGGTAGACCATCTTCTCGTACATCGTTTTGCCGGGGACATCCAATACGCCGCCCACGATGACGCGGCCGGGTTCACCGCCCACATGAGTATCGACGGCGTGAATGACGTTGGAGACTCGCATCGTGATTGGCTTCCTGTTTCGCGGTTCGTTTCAGCGGAGCGGCGTGCGCCTTAGGTCAGTCGGGCAGCTACGCGCCGACCACCGTCTTCATCCAGTCTGCGGTGTTGTGGAAGTCGGAGACAACGCTGCCGGGCGGCACCAGATCGTCGCAAGCCTGGCGCGCCGCGTCGCTGAGGTCCATCTCCAGCACGGGCAGCAGCGGCTCGAGATGCTCCATCGTTCGCGGCCCGATCAGTGGCGCGGTGATCCCCGGCTGGTCCTTGCACCAGAGAATCGCCAGCTGGGCAGCGCTGAGCCCCTCTGATTCGGCGATCTTGGTGAACTCGATGCCGACCTCCACACCACGACGCGTTACGCGATCGGCGTAGAAGCCGCCGCGCAGGGCAGCACGAGACTCGGCCGGGTACTCGTCGTGACTCTTGTATCGACCGGCCAATACACCCATCGCCATGGGCGCCCAGGTGATCAGGCCGACACCATGGCGTTGGCACATCGGAATGAGCTCGTTCTCGATGCGCCGATCGAGGAGGTTGTATGGCGGCTGCTCGGACACGTATCGGGCCCAGCCGCGAGCCTTGCTGACGCCAATCGACTCCATGACCATCCAGGCGGGGTGGGTGGAGCAGCCGATGTAGCGGATCTTGCCCTGCGTCACCAGGTCGTGAAGGGCTCCCAACGTCTCATCGAAGGGAATGTCGGGAGACGGGCGGTGCATCTGGTACAGGTCGATATAGTCGGTGTCGAGCCGCTTCAGCGACGCCTCACAGGCGCGAATAATATTAAGCCGCGAGTGACCGTACTCGTTGGGTCCGATCTGATCCGTGTAGTCCTCGAGCGTTGCGCCCACCTGACGCCTGCCGTGATCGCACTTCGTGCCGATCAAGACCTCGTGCCGACGACCGCTGCGCTTGAGAATGCGGCCCAGAACCCGCTCGCCCTCACCGTCGGCGTAGACGTCGCCGGTGTCGACCAGATTGATACCCGCGTCCATGGCGGTGAGGAGAATGCGCTCGCATTCCTCCTCCGGGGTCGGGTCCATGAAGTTGTCGGTGCCAAGCGCCAGAGGCGCGACCTTGGCGCCGGTTCGTCCGAGGCTTCGGTAGTGCATCACTTGTGCCACCGCCGTTTGTTCTGCAGGCCGTCTGCGTGGGGAAAGGAGCCCTCGCGCGTCGCGGCGTGATAGGCGAAGCTCGCCAGGATTACCGATGCTTGCTCGAGATCTTCCGCAACCAGCCGGTCGTATACGTCCATGTTGGTGTGGAACGACACGTTGAAAAACTCGAGATCGTCTTGAATGAACTGGAAGCCGGGCAGCCCGACCTCTTGAAACGCCATGTGGTCGGTGCCGCCGGTGTTGCCGGGAACGATCCACTCCATGCCGACATCGTGGAAGGGCCGCATCCAGGCCTCGAAGATCGGCCGCGCCTCGTCGTTGCCTTGCAGGAAGATACCGCGAAAGCGACCGTACCAGTCGACGTTGAAGTACACGTAGTGGCTGGCGTGCTCCGGTCGCCGCTCCCCGGTGTCGCGGTTGCCGAGATGCTTGGCGACGTAGCCTCGCGAACCGAGCATCCCCGACTCCTCGGCGCCCCAGAGCGCTGCGCGGATGGTCCGCCGCGGCTTCGCCTCGACCGCCGCCAGAATGCGCATTGCCTCCATGACGATGGCGCTGCCCGAGGCGTTGTCGGTAGCACCGGTTCCAGCCGGCTGCGAGTCAAAATGCGCCCCGATCATCACTACCTCCGACGCCAGGTCGCCGCCCGGTAGCTCCGCGAGCACGTTGTAGTCGAGCGGGTCGTCGTCGTGGAACGCGTTGCGCACCTCGATCTGCATCTCGGGCTCGATGCCGCGGCCAATCAGCCGCACGACGCGGTTGTAGTGCTCTGCCGCCAATACCAGCGCCGGGAGCCCCGGCTCCTCCCCCAAGGGGAGGGGGCCGTCACCGGTGACGGCGACCAACCCCTTGTCCATCGGTCCGACGTTGGCCTGGCCGGGAGCCATCAAGGCCACCACACCCTGGTCGCGGAAGAACTGCTGCATCCACTGCGGTGGCAACGGCTGACGCTCGCTAGCACTGTCTCCGCGCGGCGGCTCGTCCGCGGGGCGCTCGGTGTCGAGGCGCGCCATCTCGCGCAGCTCCTCGTCCGACAGGCGAACCGCCTGCGGCTGAAAGCTCATCTCCAGCCGGCGCTCCGGCTGCGTGAAGACACTCTGACCGGCAAGCTTGCCGCGATAGGCTTCCAGGTCCGACGCGTCGAAGATCTGTGTGGTGTCCAGCAGCACCACCCCGGTGGTCACGGTGCCGCTGGTGCTCGCCGTGCCGGGCACCGGATAGGCGATCACCGGCTGATAGCGCGGCTTGGTCAGATGAACGGAGGTGTATTCGTTCTCCCATCCGTAGCCGTATTCGCCCCACGCTTCGAGGGTGGCCGTCAGACCGAAGCTCTCGAAAGTCTGACGCGCCCACTCGGCCGCCGCGTCATACGAGGGAGAGTTCGCGTACCTGGGACCGTAAACATCAGTCATCGCCCCGGCCCACTCCATCACTTTGGAACGGGTCAATCCCTCGCGGCGAAGCTCGGCAACGACCGCCTCGTGGATGGGCTCGGGGTTCATGGGCTCTAGCAGGCCGTGGTGAAAGTGTGGTGGGTCTGGTTACGGCGAGTTGGGGCCAGATGCAAGGCAGCCTGACACAGGCGATGCCCTAGCCATCGTCGAGGAAGGCCAACGCTGCAGATGGCCCCAAATCGCCGTAACCCTTCGGGCGACAGGGGGTTGCGCGCGTAGGCTGCGTCGTTCCTCGTCAACGATGGCGTAACCATCGCCTCCTCGTCTCTCCTTGCCTCCACTTTCGCAAGACCCTGTCGCCAGACCCGCCACACTTTCACCACGGCCTGCGACGGGCGATGCGGCGACCAGCGGCACCGTAGCGGCAAGAGCTGCCAAACGGCACATCTGCGTGGTCCCGGTACGTGCTGGAAAATCGTCGACACAATATCGTATACACAAAGCAATAGCATCCGCGGCGCTGCGGCGGCGGCGGCATCGATGTGCCTGGCAGGGCAGGCCGTGGTGAAAGTGTCGCCTGCTAGCTTGCTCGCTGCGCCGCCTGCGCCCGTTCGAGCGTCGCTCTGACGCCGACTTGGCTGTCGTCCAGCGCCAGCGAGCGCGTCAGGATCTCGATGGCGCGCTGCAGATTCGCCGGCTCGCCCGCCTCGTCTTGTGCGAGGTACTCGGCGGCCAGCGAGTTGAGCACGTCGACGCTGTCGCTACGTTCCAGTACGGCGCGCTCGTAGAAGCGAATGGCGTCGTAGTGCTTCCCTTGTCGCGCCGTGGCCTCGGCCAGCAGCAGCAGCAGCTCCAAATCGTGCGGAGCATCCACGAGGCGCTCGATGAGGAGCTCCTCGAGAGCCTCGTGATGGCCACCGTCACGGAGTAGCTCGATTTGCAGCTGCAACGCATCGTAAAGGTCCGGCTCCCGCAACAGGGCGTCGTCGACCAGAGCGATCGCCTCCCCGGTACTGCCGGCGACCCGCAGGATTGCGGCACGTCGTACCAGCGACCTCGGGTCGGTAGGCGGAGGCGTCGCTGCAGCGTGCACGATGGGGCGCCGAACCTCGTGGCGCACGAAGAACGGCAAGCTATCCCAGGCGGCCTGGCCAACGATCGACACCGTCAAGGAGTAGGCGCCCGGATCGACGTCCATCGTGATGCCGGTGAGCTGGTTGACGACCCCGAAACGGTCCACCCCATCGGGCCGGATCGAGATCTGTTTCACGCTGACCATGCGCCCAGCGTCGTCGTGGACCGTGTAGGACACGTTGACAATCTCGGTGTGCTCCTCCGGTAGCAGCACCTGATGGAACACGTACAGCTGCCCCCCGACGGGGAACGGACCGTCGATCGTGGGGGTCATCGCCAGCTGACCGACCTGGAATGGCAGCTGAGCTCCGAACGGATCGTAGGCGGCACCGAGCGGCCGCACATCGGCACACAAGATCGGCTGCCCGAGGGTAACCGACGCAGGATGGGGGATGGGGACCAGGGCTGCCGTGCCGATCTCGCCGTACTCGTGGCTGACGTTGTTTTCGAGCACCAGCTCCAGCTGTAAGGATCCATGGATGGCGGGAATCCGGTCGACGTACATCAGCGACCCGGCGCGGGCGCGCTCGAGCGCACCCTCGGGCAGGCTGCTCTGGATGAGGCGAGGCGGCGGTCCCTCGAGCACGCGTCGGGCTTCGTCGAGCAAGTACGTCCCCACCGAGAAGGTCATGTAGTGATTGCCCTCGTGCTCACCGAGGTTGAGCCCTGGTCCGGGCGCCCGCGCCACGTAGCTGACGAACGGCCGACCGTCGGGATCGAGCCAACCGATGGCTCGCGCGTCGATATCGAGAGTTTCGAACCGCACCTCGGTTTCGGTGGCGCCGGTCAGGATCGGGTACGTCCACTCGATCGTCGGCACCATGAGATCGGGAATCTCGAGAATGTCCCCGATCAGGCTCTCCGACCGGAGGGGCGACCCCAGCCGCGCCTCGCCCGGAATCAGGCTGAACGCCGCCTCGGCAAGGTCGGGGTTGACCAGCCGCAACAAGTTGTAGGTCCCCGGACCACCGCTGATAAGGCCTCCCATTCCGAAGCCCTGCTGGCCGAGGCCACCTTGCTGCCGTACCGAGTTGCGACCGGTCGGGTTGAGAAGTCGCTCGGGACCATCGCCGGCGGGACTGTAGAGCTCGAACTCGCCCATGCCCTGCTCGCGAAAGAAGACGACGTAGAAAAATGTCGGGACTCCGAGGCGCGGATCCATCTGGTAGAACCAGACCTCCACCGGGTACAGGTTGGCGTCGTTGTGGTGCCGTGAGCGGGTTTGAGGCTCGCCGAGCAACACGTAGATGCGGCCCATGTCGGTGCGCCAGCCAGGCCCCGGAGAGACGCGGCCGAACTGACGAGTGGCGTACGCCAGCCGCTCGTAGTGAATCGGAACATACTCGTTGCGCGGCGTCCCCGGGGTCGGGTCGCGACGCTCCCAAAACGCATCGATGAACCGATCACGCTTGTCGTCGGAGTCGAGACGCAGGAAAACGTCGCGCTCGGGCTCGGTGATGATCCAGACGACCTCCTCTTCGAGCCAGACACGGAAACGCTCTGGCAGGTCGCGCGATCGGAGCTTTGGATAGGCACTCAGATCGACCTGATGTGCAGGCAACGCACCGGCGGCCCGGACCGTTGCGCCGACCATCGTGCCGAAGCTGCTCAGCCCGATGACGACAGCGACTACCAGGCCGATCCGACCGGCGCGCCGCCCGGCTCCGGCTACCGGGCGCGGAGGACTCGGATGCATGCCCTACTGCGACTCTCGCAGCGCGGCGAGGATGTCGTTCACGATGGCCGCCTCTTCGCCGTCCGCGGGTACCATCTCGATGTAGCGCTCGAACGCCGCAATCGCCTGTTCCATCTGACCGCTGTTCACATGCGCGAAGCCGAGCTGCTTGTAGGCGACGCTGTACTGTGGATCGACCTCGACGGCCCGCGAGTAGAAGGAAATGGCCTCGCCGGCACGGCTCTGCTGGAAGTAGATCTCGCCGATGTTGTAGTAGAGTGAGGCGTTCTCGGGGTCTTGGACGATGACTCGTTCGAAATAGTCGAGCGCCGTATCCAGGTCTCCGACGTTGGAGCTCAGGCTCGCCAGCATGAACAATGCGGTCTGGTGTTCGGACGACAACGCCAGCACCCGCTGGTAGGCGGCTTGGGCCGGCGCGATGCTGTCTACTCGAACATAGGCTTCGGCGAGGCGAAGCCAGACCGCGAAGTTGTCGGGGTTGTCAACTACGAAAGCCTGCCAGCTCTCCACGGCACCGGCGAAATCGTCGGATTCAAACGCGGCGACGCCGTCCCAGTAGTTGTCCGCATTGATCGCCTCGTCCCCCACACCGCCGCCAGCGTCGGTGGCACCACTCTCGGTCATCTGCTGCAACGTCACGTCGAGGTCGGCGTTGCAGGCGCCACCCGTCGCCCCGAAGCTATCCTCGCAAGTGGTCACCGCCGCCGCACCCGCACGACACCTTCGAGCCAGCGGCTTGACGCATTGGCTCACCTGCACCGTGACATAGCCCTCGAGCTCGAATGCAAAATTCCACGGAGCGGTGCGGTCGCCAAAGCCGATCATCGCCCACCGACCACGATCGTCGGTCACGGCGGTGAACCTGCCCGGGGCGAAATTCTCGTTCACCGAGGTCACGGTGACACCCTCGAGCGGCTCTCCGGCCGCATCGGAAACGACACCGCGCAGCCGCGTATTGCGTTGCGCCTCGACGAAAGCCACCAACAACATCACCAGTGCCAACATCAGCACCGGGACGAATATCGGCGCCTTCGGCCACGCCAGTCTCAGCTGCCACTGCATTCTCGAGCCTCCTGGCTCAGGGGCCGTCGGGGCTTGGCGAACGTCGTTCGGATCGGCCGCGAGGCCGGTAGTATGTTGGTGAGTCTATTGTATCCAGTTACCCGCCTACGGCCTGCGCATGCTACGCCTCTCCATCTTGCTGACGGTGGCGCTCGCCCAGCCGGGACTCGCCCGGCCTCATGCAGAGCCCATGACCACCGTCCCGGCACAGCAAGTGCTACTAGCGGACGCGACGGCGAACTCGGGGCTGGCCTTCGAACACCGTCACGGCGGCACCGGCGAGCGCTACATGGTCGAGACCATGGGCTCCGGCTTGGCGCTGATCGACATCGACATGGACGGGCGGGTCGACGCCTACCTCGTGCAGCAGGGGGCGACGCCTGGCTTCGTCACCGACGGGCCGCTGATCGATCGGCTGTTTCGCAACGCCGGGAGCTCGTTCCGCGACGCCACGGCGGCCTCACAGTTGATCGAGGAGGGCTACGGCGTGGGGGCCGCCGCCGCCGACTACGACAACGATGGCTTCCCCGACCTCTACGTCACCAACTTCGGCCTCAACAGCCTGTGGCGAAACAATGGCGACGGCACCTTCAGCCGTGCCGACGACGCCGGCACGCGCGATGACCTCTGGGGCTCGTCGGCCGCATGGGGCGACTTCGATGGCGACGGAGATCTCGATCTGTACGTTGCCAACTACGTCGACTTCGACTGGGACAACAACAAGTTCTGTGGCGACGCTGGCCGACAGATCTCGGCGTACTGTCACCCGGACGTCTACAACGCCCTCCCCGACCGGCTGTACGAGAACCGCGCCGACGGAACGTTCGTCGAGATCGGCGCCGCCGCCGGCATCGACGACCGGATCGATGGCAAGGGGCTCGGGGTGGTCTGGGGCGACTACGACAACGACGGCGACCCCGACATCTACGTGGCCAACGACTCGACGCGCAACTTCCTGTACACCAACCAGGGCGACGGCACCTTCGTCGACGACTCCTTCCTTGCCGGCGTCGGCTACAGCGAGGACGGGCGCACCCAGGCCGGCATGGGGACCGAATTCGGCGACTTCGACGGCGATGGCGATCTCGACCTGATCGTCACCAACCTGACGCTCGAAACCAACACGCTGTACCGCAACCTCGGCGACGCGGCGTTCGTCGACCACAGCTACGCCAGCGGGATCGGCGAGCCCAGCCTGCTGCTCGTCGGCTTTGGCACCAACTGGTTCGATGTCGACGCCGACGGCGACCTCGACCTGTTCGTCGCCAACGGGCATATCATCGACAACATCGCCGAGTTCCGCGAGGGCGTCGCCGGCTCGGCGCTCGCCGAGCGCACCTACCCGCAGCCCAACCACCTGTATATCAACGACGGCAGCGGGCGATTCGCGGAGGTGCATGCCGAAGCCGGAAGCGGCATGGGGCTGGTGAAAGTCTCTCGCGGCAGCGTCGTCGGCGACATCGACAACGATGGGGATCTCGATGTCGTGGTCTCCAACAGCAATCAGGCGGCCGACTATCTGCGCAACGACACGGTCAACGGCAACTGGATCCAGCTGCGACTGATAGGCCGCCAGGCCAACCGCAACGCGGTGGGGGCGCGCGTCGAGGTAAGGTCCGCAAGTACGCTTGCCAACGGCGCCGGATACCCCATACGAGAGGTTGTGGCCGGTTCGTCGTACGCATCTACCAACGATCTGACAATGCACATCGGACTCGGTGCCGCGTCCTCGGCCGACCTGACGATCCGCTGGCCCGGTGGCGACCGCGAGGTACTGCACGACCTCGCCGCCAACCGGCGCTTCGTGGTCCAGCAAGGGCGTGGGGTGGTTGCGTCGCGCCCGGCGGTGGCTCGCTAGCGCCAGCCGGAACGCGGCAGCCTTGGGGTAACTCCCTTCTTCGTGTTTCGAAGATTCCATACACTTGCTCGCAGCGCCCGCCCAGTCGTGTCTTCCGCCGCAGGAGCAACCTCTGATGTCCCGTACATCCGGACAACGCCGCCTCGCAACCGCACTGGCTATCGTTGCACTGGTTATCGTCGCTGCGCCAAGCTTTTCGAGGCACGCCGATGCCGTACCGCCGCTCGGTCAGCAGGATTCAGGCGCAACGCTCAGCGTGCCGCGCTCGATCCTGGACGGCATCCACTTCCGCTCCATCGGCGGCACCAAGCAAGGCGGCCGCATCATGGACATCGGCGTGCCGGATCCGGCAAAGCAGCCGTTCACTTTCTACGCAGCGGCTTCCACCGGAGGGCTGTGGAAGACCAGCGACGCCGGCATCACCTGGACGCCGATCTTCGATGACGCGCCGATCAACTCGATCGGCGACGTCGCGGTGGCACATTCCGACCCCGACGTGCTCTACGTCGGCACCGGCAACGGTTCGTACTGGGGAGAAGGAATCTACCGCAGTGGCGATGGCGGCGCCACCTGGAGCCATCGTGGGCTCGACAACTCGCTCTACATCACGCGCATCCGAGTCCACCCCGAGGACCCGGACACGCTGTACGTCGCGGCGGCCGGCAACTGGGTGAGCGATAGCGCCGAGAAGGGTGTCTTCCGGAGCGCCGACGGCGGTGCCACCTGGGTGCGCTCGCTGGCGCTGCGCCACGACGACCATCACGTTGGCGCCGCGGATCTGGTCATCGACCCGCGCGATCCGGATGTGCTTTACGCCTCGGCCTGGGACCGCGACGACGGCGGCGGCAGCGGCATCTACAAGACCATCGACGGCGGCGACAGCTGGGCGCGGCTCGAAGGCGGGCTACCGACGACCAGCATGGATCGGATCGGCCTCGACATCTATCTCACCGACCCCGACATCCTGGTCGCCTGTATCCTCGTGCAGCACCCGGATTGGGACGGAAGCAACCGCGACCGATACCGCAACACCGCCTGGCGCAGCGTCGATGCGGGTGTCACGTGGGGCGGGATCGGGCCCGATCCCGATGAGTACGAGCTCAAGGGATCGTCCCGCTTTGGTCAGATCCGCATCGATCCGCGCAACGCCGACCGTATTTACGTGCTCAACACCGGCGTGCAGGGCACCCCGGACGGCGGGCGCACCTGGCAGAAGATGATCCGCTTCGCTGGCGACAACCAGGCGATGTGGATCAACCCGACCAACAGCGACCACATGATTCTGGGCTACGACTATGGCCTGGCGATCTCCTACTCCAACGGCGACACCTGGTACCACCCCGACAACCTGCCGCTCGGGCAGCTCGAAGCCGTCGCCGTGGACATGGCACGGCCATACAACGTCTACGGTGGCATGCAGGACTTCGGCACCTGGCGCGGTCCGAGCACCAAGCGGGGTCGGTGGCCGATTCGCTTCGAAGACTGGGAGCACGTCGGCGGCGCCGACGGCTCCTACGCCCAGATCGACCCGACCGACAATCGCTGGCTCTATGTGGAGTCACAGAACGGCAGCATCTCGCGCAACGACCAGCGCACCGGCGTGCGCACCCGAATCCGCTACCGTGCCGAGGGAGTGCGCTTCAACTTCATCGCACCGATCCTGATCTCGCCGCACAACCCGGATGTGATCTACCACGGGGCCAACGTGCTGCTGCGCTCGCCGTTCCGTGGTGAGGCGTGGGTGGAGATCAGCCCTGACCTGTCGGAGGGCGGCGGTGCGACGTCGGAGCGCCGCATCAACGGCACGATCAGCACACTCGATGAGTCGCCGGTGCAGCAAGGCGTCATCTGGGCCGGGACCGATAACGGCAACGTTTGGGTTACTCACGACGACGGGGCGAGCTGGCAGCGCTCCAGTAACGCCATTCCCGATTGGCGGAACTACAAAGTCACCCGGTTGGAGGCATCGAATCACGCGCCTGGCAGGGCGTACGTGACCGCCAGCGGCGGTCGCCGGGATCGTCGCGACCTACGCCCATACGTTTACCGAACCGACGATTTCGGGGAGACCTGGCGCTCGATCAGCGGCGGTTTGCCGGCCGATGAGCCGGTCAACGTGATCCGCGAGGACCATCGCAACCCCGACTTGCTGTTCGTGGGCACCGCCAAGGGCATCTACGTCTCGTTCGATGGCGGCAACTCCTGGTCCTCGTTGCGCAACAACATGCCCAACGTTCCGATCCACGACCTGGTGATCCATCCGCGCGACAACGACCTGGTGGTGGGGACGTACGGGCGCAGCTTCTGGATCGCCGACATCTCCCCACTGCAGGAGATCACGCGCCAGACGCTGGCCAAGGACGTGCACCTGTTCGACGTCGCGCCTCAGGTACTGTGGGTCTCGGCCCGCGAGACTCAGGTCGCTTCCATCTATCAAAACTACGAGGGCGAGAACGCGCCGAAGGGCGCCGTCGTGTACTACATGCTGCGCGAGCCTGCCACGGGTCCGGTGAGGGTACAGATCTACCGCGGCACCACGCTGGTCAACGAATACAGCGGCCCCGGCGAGGCAGGGCTGAACTCCGTCGAGTGGTATCTGACCGAGCGAATCCCGCGCACCGAGGAAGGCAAACTCGACTGGGAGGAGTGGAACCGCGGCGTACGCTCGGAAGAGGAATACTTCGACTACTACGACGGCACCGATCACTTCGGTGCCGCCGACAGCGAGGTAAGCATCTACGGGCGGCCGCTGAACGTCTGGGTGCACACGCTGCCGGAATGGCGCGAGCGCGACTTCAGGCACATCCGCGCCAAGCCCGGCGACTACACCGTCAAGCTCCTGGTCGACGGCCGTGAGCTGAGCGGCGGCGTCACGGTGCTGCAGGACGAGTGGTTCGACCGGACGTACTGACGCCCTGGTCTTATGTCCGTGACTCGCCGCTAGGGCATGCTCCCGGAGCCTCTCGTAGAATGGCCCACACCGCTGGCCCCAGAACCATGCCCTGCCGGCGCGCCGCTTCCCAAGCGGTCCGTGCCTCCTCGAAGCGACCCGCCGCATAGAGGGCAAGCACCCAGGCGCGATGCCACTCGACAGTGTCCGCTCCCTGGGCTCGCGCATTCTCCAGATGGCCGGCGGCGGCCGAGGGATCGCCCGACATCAGCAGCGCCCGGGCCAGCCCAACGCTGGCGCCCATGTCCAGCGAATCGATCTCTAGCGCAGCTCGATACTCGCGCTCTGCGGTGCTTGCATCGCCCGCCAGCCGCAGGTACTCGTCGCCCA
Source organism: Acidobacteriota bacterium (assembly GCA_963666055.2). Taxonomy (GTDB): domain Bacteria; phylum Acidobacteriota; class UBA890; order UBA890; family WLXD01; genus DASCOT01. The sequence goes on from CAXWPH010000007.1 coordinate 277,003, forward strand.
GCTCACGATGCTCACGACCGTCCGAGAGCTTCTTGAAGGTTCGCAGGTGAGCCACACCGTCGGGGTCACCGCGTCGCTGCAGGACCGTGCCCAGGTCGAAGTGCCCCTGGACGTTGCGCGGCGCTACCTCGAGAAGCGCTCGGGCAACCTGCTCGGCTTCGTCGAGCCTGCCGAGCTTTATGAGGATCTTGGCCTGGAGTTCTAGCGCACCGACGCGCAACGCACCGACGCCGTGCTCGAGCGTCGTTGAAGCGCCGGCAATCGTCGCGATCGCCTGTTCGATCACGGCAAGCGCTTCCTCGCCACGGCCCTGATACAGCACCGCCTCGGTGTAGGGCAGCTGCACGGCAGGGTCGCCCGGCCTCCGGCGCAGGGCTTCCTGGAGGACCCTCTCGGCGGCCTCGAACCTCTGCACGTTGAACAGGTGATACCCGAGCGCCACCCGCCCGGCCACGACGTCTGGGGCCAGATCGACGGCTCGCCGGTAGGCCGCTTCGGCGGCCTCGTTGTCGAACGCCGCGGCAAGCGCATCGCCGCGGCGCTGCCACAGCCCGGGGCGCTCGGGGTCGATCTCGATGGCGCGCGCCAACCACTCGGCCGCCTCACGAGCGTTGCCCGCCTCCGAAGCGAGCTCGGCGGCCCTCAGCTCCGGCCCTGTCCACCGGGGGGTGACGGCGGCGAGATCCTCTAGCCTCCGCCGTGCCTCGGAGACGGCACCGATGCGATAGCAGACCTCGGCGCGTTGGTACTCCGCCGGCCGCAGATCCGGGCGCGACTGCAGCGCCAGCGTCAGCTCGGTCCAAGCGTCGGCCCATCGGTCTTGTGCGAATCTGACCAGCCCGAGCTGGTATCGCACCGCGCCCGGGTCAGCGCTCCCCGGAAGCGCCGACTGCAGCTCGCCCGCGGCCCGCTCCAGCTGGCCGACCGCCAGCAGGGCCCGGCCTAGGTGAAAGTGCGTGGCGGAGCTTTCCGGATCGAGGCGCAGCGCCTCCTCGAGCTCGACAATGGCCTCTTTGGCCTGGTTCTGCTGCAAGAGGTCGACGCCGCTGGCCAGATGCTCGGCCGCCGATTGACCGAGCCCCCCCAGCAGGCCCGCGACGAGAGCCCAGCGCAGCATCATTGCGCCGACCGCGCCACGACGCCGTAGCGCTCGTCGACCACCAGCCGGCCGGGCTGTTGCTCCGGTAGCCGCAAGATCTCGCCACCTGGCCAGCGGATCTCGACGGCTTCTGCTACCCCGGACGGGAGATAGAACAACAGCCGGGCATCGTTGGCGCCGGCGTAGCCATCGCTGTCGCGCAGCTGAATCCGCTGCTCGATGGCGCCGGAGCGCACGACCACGTCGGCTCCGTAGCCGGAGCGGTTCGATCGGCGGCCGACCAGCGTGATCCTCAGCGCCGCGTGCGCCATCGACGTGTCGTTGCGGATCAATGTGGGGCGCGCATCGATGTTGGTCACCAGCAGATCGAGATCGCCGTCGTTGTCGAAGTCACCTCGTACCGCGCCGCGCGACGACTCGCGGATCGCCAAGGCGTCGCCGGCCGTCGCAGTCACCGTTGTGAAGTCGGCCGCGCCCGACTCGCGCAACCGGTTCACATACAGCGAGTTGAGCTGCCGGTACGGCTCGATGCCGCGCTCCGCGACAGCTGGGTGGATGTGGCCGTTGGCGACGAACAGATCCTGATCGGCGTCGCCGTCGATATCGAGAAACAGTGCCGACCACCCCATGTACGGAAAGCTGCTGGCCGCCAGCCGGCGCAGGTCGGTCTCGTCCTGGAAGACGCAGTCGCCGAGGTTACGGTAGAGCGTGTTGTGGTCGTTGTGGAAGTTGGTGACGTACAGATCGAGCCGCCCGTCACCGTCGAAGTCGGCGCTGGTCACCCCCATGCCCGCCTGCTCGCGACCGTCGGCGCTGTACCCGGCGCCCGACAGCAGTCCCTGCTCGTCGATCTCGCCAGCGGGAGTGTGCCGGTACAGGAGGTTCATCATCGAGTCGTTGGCGACGTAGATCTCCGACAACCCGTCGTCGTCGCAGTCGATCGCAGCCAGCGCCAGCCCGTACCCAGCGGCCTGATCGACGCGGTCCGACATCCACTCGACGAAGGTGCCGTCGGCGAGATTGCGATACAGGAGGTCGCGCTGCCCGACCAGCCCCTCGGGCCCGCAGAACGCCTCGACGCCCGCATAAGAGCACCGACTTTCTCCCCGCGACGGCACCGAGGTGGCCTGCAGATCCACGTAGCGAGCCACGTAGAGGTCCAGGTTGCCGTCCGCATCCCAATCCGTGAAGGTGGCGCTGGCGCCCCAGCCGGGATCCTCCACCCCGTTGGACCAAACCGCAAAGGTCCCGTCACCGTTGTTGCGATACAGCCGGTCGGCGCCGATGGCGGCGATGAACAGGTCTGGCCAGCCATCGTTGTCGACGTCGCCCCAGGTGACGCCGGTGCCCCATACGACCTCGCGTACTCCGGCGGAGATCGGCGCCTCGCGAAACGTCTGCCCATCGCCGCGGTACAAGCGGTGTCCCGCGCCGCGGCGGCCCGCGGCCAGTGCCGGGTGGGGGGCCGGTTGAGCGATCTGCACGGTGGATCCCGTCGCCTCGGACAACGCGTTCACCAGCACGACGTCGAGGTTGCCGTCGACGTCGAAGTCCAGGAACGCCGCTCCGGACCCGGTCGACTCGGTGATGTAGGACTTGTCGAGGCTGCCGAAAGTCTGCACCAGGTCGAGGCCTGAGTTGGCCACCGCACGCAGGTCCAACGCCTGGGCAGGCAGCCCCGCCGGCGCCACAGTGAGGGTCAGCGATGCCGCCACCAGGAGCCGCCCGCCGGGGCTAGCCGCCATCGATTTGCTGACGTAGCTGCTGGCCTCGACGGGCCCATTCCTGCGCCCGCGCCGGCTCGCCTGTTCGGTTGTACAGATCGGCGAGCAGAAAGTAGCCGAGGGTCATGTCGGGGGGTTCGAGCTGCTCCGCGATCGCCCCCTCGACCATCTCGATGGCGCGCTGCAGGTCGCCGCCGCGCCGCAGCATCAGGCGTGCCATGAAGAGGTTGCCCTGCGCAAAGTCGGTATCGAGCTCGAGCACGCGCTGCAACTGCCGGTGCTCGTCGTCCTCACGCCCCATCTTTCGGTAGACCATCGCCAGGTTGAAGTGGGCGGCGACGTCCTCGGGAACGGTTTCGAGCTCCTGCAGGTACTCGCGCACCGCTGCCGCCGGCTCGCCGCGCTGGTCGTGAATCTCGGCCAGCACCGCGTGCACCCCGATCAGCCGATCGTTGAGCTCGAGCGCGGCACGCGCGTAGCTTTCGGCGTCGTCGAAACGGTCCAGATGGAAGTACACCTGCGCCAGGCCCCCGCGCGACGACGACCCGTCGGGGTTGAGCTCCAGGCATCGCTGGAACGCGGCTATCGCGTCGTCGAGCTCGCCCTGGCGCCTGAGAACGTCGCCAAGAAGAAAGTACAGCTGGGCGTTGTCGCCCACCAGCTCCAGGCCGTCCCGAACGGTCTTCTCGGCCTCTTCGAGGCGCCGCAGGCCGACCAGGGCATCGGAGGCGAAGATGTAAGCGTACGGGTCGTCGGGCTTGAGCGGGATGGAAGCGCTGTAAGCCTCGACCGCCTCCTCCAGGCGTCCCTGCTGGAAGTACAGCTCGCCCAGCGTGTGGTGCGCATCGACAATGCCCGGGTCTTCTTCCAGCACCTCGCGCAGCAGGCGCTCGGCCTCGGCAAACTCGTCGCGGTTCATCGCTTGCCTTGCTTCAAGCGACTTGTTGTAGATCTCGATCTTGGTGCGCGGACTGGGCAGATCCGAGCCATCGTCGTCGATCGCCTGGAAGGTCCCGACGTAGCCGAGGCTGACGAGCTTGCGTCGCGTCTCCTCGTCGAGGTCAACGGCGGTCGACGAGCTGGCGCCTTCGCTCCACGTGGCGATCTGTTCCTCCGCCGAGCGCGTCATCTCGAAGACCACCGTGTTCAGCGTACCGGCCAGGTTGTGCTCCTCGGCCGGGTCTTCGATCAGATCGTAGAGCTCCGGGTCCGACGACAGGATGAGCTTGTAGCGCTCGTCGCGCAGCGCCCGCAGATCACTCCAACCGTAGTGCAACCGTGCGTACCAGCTCTCGGAGTAGATATATCGCTCCTCGGGCTCGGTCCCTGACTCGAACAACGGTGCGAGGCTGCGACCTTGGAATTCGAGGCCGGGCTCCAACCCGATGATCTCGAGCACCGTCGGCATGACGTCGACAATCGACACCAGCTCGGAGCGTCGCTGACCACCGTAGTTGCCGAAGGGGACGCGCATGATGAGCGGCACGTGCGTTGCCTCGTCGTAGACGAAGAAACCGTGTTGCGCCTCGCCGTGTTCCCCGAGGCTCTCGCCGTGGTCGGCGACGATCACCAACAGCGTGCTGTCGAGCAGCTCACGCTGGCGCAGCTCCTGCACCAACCGTCCGACCTGGGAGTCAGTGTAGGCGATCTCGCCCAGGTAGGGGCGGCCCGGGTACTGCGACTTGTAGGGCTCCGGCGGATCGTAGGGGGCGTGCGGATCGTACATGTGCAACCACATGAAGAAGGGCTGTTCGGGGGCCTGCTGAGAGGCCCGCTGGGAGGATTCCGGCGCCGGCTGATCGAGCCAATCGATCGCCTGGTCGACCACCTCGCTCGCCGGCCGCTGCACGCTGCCCATGGCGATCACCCGCTGGCCACGTACGTCGAAGTCGTCGACGTAGTGGTCGAACCCTTGATCGATGCGCCAGCGCCGATCGAGGACGTAGGCCGCGACGAAGCCCCCGGTGCGGTATCCGGCCGCTCCCAAGACCTCCGCCAGGGTCTCGGCCTCCTCGGGGACGAGATAGCCGCCGTTGTCGATGACGCCATGCAGCAGCGGGTAGTTGCCGGTGAACAGCGACGTGTGCGCCGGCAGCGTCAGCGGCGTGGTCGAGTGGGCGTTCTCGAACAGCACCCCGTGGCGCGCCAGGCCATCGATCGCCGGCGTCGAGATATCGCTGAAGCCGTAGGCGCCGAGGCGATCGGCGCGCAGCGTGTCCAGCGTCACCACCACCACGTTGTAGGGGCCTTCGCCACGTGCATCGGCGACGCTGCCCGACGGTGACCCGCCGCTGCATCCGACGGCGCACCAGGCGAGCAGCGTGACCGCAAACCGAGCCCGGGTTGTGCCGCTGCGCCGTAACGCCATCGCTGGTCGCCTGCAACAGGGAACGGTGAGTCCGGTGGTCAGGGATCGGGTGTCACCAGCGAGGCGTACCGGGGCCCTGCCCAAAACAAGTACGGGGGAACGGATCGCTCCGTCCCCCCGGTATCTTGCCGCGAACTCGCGGTCAGGCCTAGAAGTTCAAGACGAATCCAAGCCGGATGTTGCGCGGGAAGCGGAGGTTTCGGGTCGCCGCGAAGGCATCTGACGGGTTGTCGTTGAAGGGGTCGTCCTCGGTTTGGACCCTCGTTATGGTACCGGAGTTGAAGACGTTGAACACGTCCGCCATGACGCGCAGCTGCGCCCGCCCGATCGGGTACCGCCCCTCGACTCGGAGATCGAGGTTGACCTGCGTCGGAGTGCGCCGGGAGCCGCGTGGCTCGACGAAGACGCCGCGGTTACGCCCGGTAAAGTCGACATCGCGGAAGCGGAGACTGCGCTGATAGGGCATACCGGACTGGATCCAGAAGAACCCGCCGACCGCGATATGGCTGCCGATCCGCGCGCTTCCGGTCGCCTTGATGTTGTGCGGCCGGTCGCCTTCTAAGGGGCCGTCCGCGTTGAAGTGGTTGTTGGGGTTTCTCCAGTTACGCGAGGGTCCGAGCGACGATCCGCGGTTGTTCTCGAACGCGGTGTCGTCGGTGCCCTTGGTGCGGCCGTAGAAGTACGACAGGTTGGCGCTCCAGCCGTCGGCGAACCGCTTCTCGAAGCTCAGGCCCACGCCGTCGTACCTGCGCGACTGGGTGAAGCCGTTGAAGTCGAACGGCGACAGGATCGGCAGCCGCTCCGGGTTCGTGTTCAGAAACTCCGATTCGTCTACGTTCGTCTGATCCCACAGCTGGTAGCTCTCCCCGGTACCCGACGGGGTTTGGTTATCGACTCCGGTGAGGTTTCGGAATATGCCGTTGCCCAGGCGGTAGTCCATGAAGTCCTTGGTGCGTCGGTTGATGTAGGTGAGCTCGACGCCGATCCTTCGGCTCAGCTGGCGCTCGATGCCGACGCTGAACTCGTTGAAGTAGCTCATCCGCAGGTTCGGGTCGATCGGCGTGAGGGGCGACTGGAACTCGGTGAACTCGAGCTCGTACTCGTCGCCGTTCCAGAAGAAGCCCTGGAATATCGACTCTCCCGGCGCCAAGTACATGCTGGTGATGATCTGCGAATAGTACTTACCGAAGTGTCCCTTCAGGGCCGTCGTACCGTCGCCCAAAAGGTCATAGGTAAGGCCTATACGTGGTGCGAACCCGGTCTTCGGCTTGAAGGGGGTACCGAAATCATCCGTAACCGCCGGAATGCCGGTGGCGGCACCCCTATCCGTCACTGCCGAGCCCTGCCAGGAAGTAATGCGTACGCCAGGGTTGATCGTCAGGCGATCGCCGCCGAGCGTCCAGGCATCCTGCGCGAAGAACGCGATCGTCCGGTTCTTGGGCTGGTCGTTCTGGGACGGCAGCTCGTACTTGTAGAGCGGCTCGCCGGCATAGTCGATGTAGAACGCCCCGCCGGTATACCCGGTATGGGTGCGCGTCGGATCGCTCGACGACTGGAACCCCGCCTTGAAGTCGTGCGAGCCACCGAGGAACTCGTCGGCGTAGTGACTGATCGAGGCGTTCAGCTGGTAGCGGTTCCGGGTGCGATCGAAGAAGAAGCCCGGGCTCCCGGTCAACAGGCCAGTGGCCTCGTCGACGCGACCAGGAGGCAGAGGATTGCTCAGGTCGGTATCCGGGTTGATGTCCGTCGCGCCCGGATAGTCTGAGCTGGCGTTGGCGGCCAGGCCGGCGTGAATCTCGAGCACCGTGTCGGGGTTGAAAATGCGCAGGTAGTCGACGAAGTAGGTGTCCCACTTCCCCCACGGCGCGAATACGGCCTCTGGCGCGACAAACAGGTCGGCCGGGTCCATTCCGCTCTCGCGCTCATACGCGATGCTCCCCTGCAGCCTGTCCTTTTCCGAAATTTGCCAGGAGAGCTTACCGAACATTGCCCAACGACTGGCGAACCCCTCGGTGCCGCCCGAGACCTCGGTCGCAAAGTTCGACTTGGAGCGACGATACGAGCCGTAGCCCCAGAGCGTGTTGGCCGCCAGCGGACCACCGATGTCGATGTGTTGCTGGTTGTTGTTGTTGATGGTCTGGATGAACTGCGGGTCGTCGGAGTTCTGCGAGTTCCAGCCGTTGGCGCGCACGAAGTAATTCGCCGTGCCCTGCAGCCGCGGTCCACCGGACTTGGTCACCAGGTTCATCACCATGCCGCTGTAGCCACCGACCTCTGCCGGGGCACCGACGCCGCCGAACGAAGCCTCGGCGACGTTGTCGACATCCATCTGCATCTCGACCTCGCCGCCCTCGGCGGAGTTCACCAGCACGCCGTCGTAGGAGAACTGGGTCCCCTGATTCGTACCGCCTAGCGCCGACGCGCCCCGACCTGAGGCACCGCCGGAGCTGCGCGTTCTACCGAGGTTGGCACCCGGTGCCATGCCGAGAAAGTCCGACGCACCGCTGTTGCTGCGGTTGGCCGGCAGCGCATCGAGGTATTCGTTGCTGAACGTGGTGGTGTTGGAGGACGACCCCCTGACATCGACCAACGGCGCCTCACCGGTGACCGTGACGGTCTCCGTCACACCGCCGATCTCCATGGTGAAGTTGACCGCCAAGGTGGCACCCATGCTCACCCGGACGTCGTTCTGCTGCATCGGCCCGAAGCCTTCCAGCGTCGCGTCGACCGTGTAGAGCCCAGGTGGCAGTGCTGGCGCTCTGTAGCGTCCGTCGATTCCGGTGACCATGACGCTCGGCACCATCAGCACCGGGCCGGAAACGGCTACCGTCACACCTGGCAATGGTGCGCCGTCAGGATCCGTAATGGTCCCGTTCAGCGTGCCGGAGCGGCCGGTGGCGCCCTGCGCCATGACGTTCGTCGGTGTGGTCAGCAACAGGACAAGGGCTGCGGTAATGGAAATCAGCCAAACAGCGCGTCGCATGTGAGCTCTCCTCGATGGGGCTGCGGGCAACGTGAGTGGAGTGTGATTCACGGGGTTCCGTCTCGGGCGTGCCGGTCGCCCGGATTCTCGGAGTCCTTTGCCGACGCGGCGGTCGGCTCGGGCTCCATCGGCAGGTTATCGCCGGCCGGACGCATTCTAGCGTAGGGCCAGCTGTTGGTCTGATAGTCGTGATAGGTCTTCGAACGGTTCTCCTTCAGCACCTCTATGGCACGCTCAATGCTGCCGGCTTCGATAGCGTCGAGTATCTGGTCGTGCTGCTCGATCGACTCGGTCCACTCGCTGATATGCGAGAACGCCCAGATCTCCAGGCTCTTCACCTTGGAGCGGAGCTCGTCGAGCATACGCAGCAAGCGATCATTGCTCGAGCCGGCCGACAGGAGGTGGTGAAACTCGTGGTTTACAGCGATGCCAGCCTTGATGTCCTGTTCGGCGAACGCGGCGCGATAGCTCCGGTTCACTTCCCGAAGCTCCTCCAGAGCGTCGGCGTCGAGCCGCGGGAACGACTCCTCTGCGGCCAGCACCTCGAGCGCGCACATGATCGGGTAGAACTCGGCGAGGTCGGCGGCAGATTCCTCGGGCACCCGAAAGCCACGATGGGGAATGCGCTCGAGAAACCCTTCGGACGCAAGACGACCCAGCGCTTCTCGCACCGGCGTGCGGCTGACCTGCAGTCGCGCGCTCACGTCTTGTTCCCGAATGAATTCACCAGGCTTCAGGCTCGCGGCCAACACGCGATCTCGGAGGATCTGATAGACCTGATCGGTCAGCGTAGCGGTACGCAGGAGCGGCCAAGTCTCACTCAATAACTGCCCATAGTGTATGGAATATTGTATGCAGTATTCGATTGGCCGTAAAGCTAACGAATCCATACATCTCATGTAAAGGGCTGTGGCCCGAAATCTTGACGATATTCCGACGATTGCTGACGATGCGCGCGTGCAGCTAGCGCCGCATGTAGAGGAGTGTGGCCCCTTCCGTCGTCACAGCCTGTTGCATACTGACTACGGTGACACTGGTGGACTGGAACGGTCCGGCGAACCTAAAGCATGGCGGGGATCAATCTTCGAATGGCGGTCAGAATCGGCGTCGTCGGCTGGGGAGAGATCGCGCGCCGACACGCCGATCAGCTGCAACGCGCCGGGGCGCGCTTGGCGGGGGTTGTGGCGCGGCGGCGTCCCGTAGATCTAGAGGTGCCGTGGTTCGAATCGATCGAGCAGCTGCTGCCACACGTCGACGGCGTAACCATCGCGGTGCCCAACCACCTTCACGCCAGCAACTGTCTTGCCGCCGTACGGGCCGGGCGAGCCGTCATGGTCGAGAAGCCCTTGTTGATATCCGCCGCCGAGCTCGGCGACCTCGAACGGGTGCTGCCGCATGTCGACGTGCCCGTTCACGTCGGCTTTCGCCTGCGCTGGAACTCACTGCTCGGGGACCTGCGCGACACCCTACGGAACGCCCGACGGATCGAGTGCTCGTACACACTCGGAATCAACGAGCTCGCCGCCGGCAAGGACTGGACCCGACGCCAAGACCGCACCGGCGGCGCGTTCTTCACGCTGGGCGTCCACGTGCTCGATCTGGCCCGCTGGCTGAGTCGTGCCAACGGTGAGCCGATGGCCGATCTGCGCGCCCGCGCCGACGGGTTGGGCGAAGGGGCCGACTACCCGCTCCGTGCCACCATCAGCGGGCACATTCACGGCATACAGCTGCAAGCAACAACCGACACCCGCGGCGACCAGCCGTATCGACTCGACGTGCGCGCCTGGCACCACGACGGCTCAGCACCGCACCACATCTCGCTCGACGAAGCCCACGAAGTGATCGAATACGGCGCCTTGCTGCGCGATTTCGTGGAAGCAACGGCGACGGGCCGTGTCGATCAACAGGCGGTAACCGAATACCTGCAGACGCATCGCGAGCTGCTGCACGCCCGCGAGCTGGCCGCGAACCCCGATTCTGCTGTCGCCCCGGGGAACGGCGGAGACCCGGCGTCGTAATGACCCGAGTATGGCGTGCGATCGGTGGCGCGACGATGCTCGCTATTGTCGTGCTCAGCGCCGCTGCAACCGCGCCGGCCAGCTGGGCCGAGCAAGGGGACTCGCGACTGGGGGCGGCGCGACGAGCTGTTCTCGACGGTCGAGTCGAGGAGGCGCTCGAATTGCTCGCCAGGCTGGCGAGCGAGCGCCCCGAATCGGGAGAGGTGGCGCTGTGGCTGGGTCACGCATTGCGACGATCGGGCGATCCGCGCGGCGCGGCGCAGCAGTACGTTCAGGCGATGCGGCTCGACCCGGCGAATGCCGGGGCGCTCGTTGCGCTGGGTGACATGCAGTCGGACGCTGGCGACCTGGCGAGCGCGCTCGACTACTACGAACAGGCGATCGTGGCGGCCCCGGACTTTCCGCGCGGCTACCGGAAGGCCGCCGGGATCGAGGTGCAGATGGTGCTGCACCGCAACGCCATCGAACACTTGAGCCAGTACCTCGAGATGCGCCCCGGCGATGTCGTGGCGATGAGCCTGCTCGGGATGGAGCAGTACCTGGACGAGGATATCGACGGTGCGATCGCCACCCTGGAACGCGTCGTCGAGCTGGACCCGGATCACGTCAAAGGCCACTTCGGGCTCGGAATGGCGCTGGCGGATCGACCCGCGGAGTACGAACGCGCCTTGACGCACCTGGGCACGGCCGCCGGCGGCGATCCCGACAACGCCATGGTGCACTATCTGATCGGGCGGATCCGTGCATCGCGGGGAGAGCTCGAGCCGGCCCTGGAAGCGCTGCGCGCCAGCCTGGCGATCGACTCCGAGCAGCCCGATGCGCACTACCAGATCGCGCTGGTTTACGCACGTTTGAGCGACCGGGAGGCCGCCCGCGTCCACCAGGCGCGATTCCAAGAGCTGTCGCGGGCACGCGACGACGAGGAAGAGCTCCAACGGCGAATCGGGCTACTCACGGAAGCCGCCGGAGTGGCGATCGCTGCCGAAGACCTAGCCGAGGTGCGCGCGGCGGCCGAGGTGCTGGCGCAACTGGTGCCCGACGACTTGGATGTCCTCATGGTGCAAGCTCGCATGGCGCTGGCTGGCGGTGAACCGAGCACCGGGTTGCGCGCCACCGACCGCGCGCTGGAGCTCTATCCCGACCACTGGGAGGCTCACTACCTGCGCGGGCTATTGCTACACCGCACCGGCCGCTTCGCCGACGCGCTCGGTTTCCTCGAGCGAGCGGTCGAGCTGAACTCGATGTACGGGCCCGGCTACGCCGCACTGGGCAACGCCTTCATGGCACTGGCGGAGCCCGCGGCGGCATTGGACACTTATCAGTCGGCGGTGACCCTGCAGCCGACGACGCCAGCTCACTATCTGAATCTGGCCACCGTCTACGGGGCACTCGGACAGGGCGAGCTCGAGGCCCGAGCTCTAGCCACCTACCGCCGTTTGCTAGCCGAGCAATAGCGCCGACTGCGGCTGGCGGGGCGGGTTGGTCGCTGGTCGAACTGCGGCTGCCGGGAACGGTGATCTTGCACCCTGGCGTCACGTGCCCGATGCTTGGAGCAGTGGGGGGGGGGGGGGGGGGGGGGGGGGGGGCCACGATCGAGACAGCCGCCACGGGGCCGCGAGGCAGGAAGCTCGCCGCCTGGCCGCGGCTGAGATACGCACGTAGTGCGAAGGGCCGCGACGAGAGGCGCTCGGTCGACTCGCGTCCGAGGGATTCCTGGAACGCATCGCGCACCGCGGCTTCCGCGTACCCGAGGAATCGATCACCGATCTGCTGGAGCTGTATCCGATTCTCGGTACGCTCGAGGCCCTCGCCGGCAGAGAGTCGTTTCCCCGGCTCGACGAAGCGGATATCGTCGAGCTACACGAGATCAACCGCGATTACGCGGCCGCCGCGAAGCGTGAAGACTACCGGACGGGCATCGACCTGAACGATCGGTTCCACCACGTGCTGTCTCGCCGCTCACAGAACACGCGGCTCGAGGCGATGCTCGATGAGCTCCGCATGACGGTCCGTCGCCTGGAGACCTGGACGTTCACCACCCATCGGCGGGACTGGACACGCTCGATTGCCGATCACGCCGAGATCCTCATGGCGGTCGAGGCACGCGACTTCGAGGCGGCCACCGAGACTCTACGGCGCAACCGACTCATGACCTACCGTCAGTTCCGCGACTCCAACCTCGCAACGCCGCAACAGAGCGACTGACACGCTCGGTCGTCGGAGGCTACCTAGCAGGCCGTGGTAGAAGTGTGGCGGGCCTGGCGGCCGGGTGCCCTATCGAGTCGAGCCACGCCTCGGCATGACCGTAGAGCCGCCCGTAGTAGTCAGCGAAACCGGCGGCGGTGAGCGGCTCCCATACATCAGGGACGGCGGGATTGCCCTCGAGAATCTCGCCGTTGGGCCGAATCGTGTGCCCGATGCTCCACATGAAGCCGATCACCGGTTGATCGGTGCCCGGAAACACGAGCTCCTCTTGCCACTCCCAGGTGTTGGAGTATCCGCCTGCCGGCATGCCGATGATCGGACCGAGATCGTTGTCCGCGACGATGGAGTTGAACTGATCTAGATGGGAGCCTCCGTGCGGTCCGCTGATGACCACCAGCGGGCCGGTGAAGTGCAGCGCCGCAGGCTCGAGCACCCCGTTGGAGTCTTTCGGTGCGTGCGCCAGCTTGAAGGGTACCGGCACCGTCGTCGTGTCGCCGCGCGCCAGCCCCGCGATGACGTCGTTCTGCAGCCAATCCAGCAGCCAGGTTCCGTCATCGATCGTCTCGGGGGAGCTGCCCTCGAGCAGCGCCCGTGCGTCGAGCTCGGCCCGCTTGACCGCAATGAACGGCTCGATCACGTCGGACAGACGCAGCGTGCCGAAGGTGGTCTTGAATGCCCGCGGCTGCAGTCGTTGCAGGGCGTACGGGCCAAGCGAGCCACCTCGACTTCGCGTCACATCGACGATCAGCGCGTCGTCGAGCCAGCCTTCCTGCTCGGCTCGGGCCACCAGCGTGTCAACGTCTTCGACCAGCGTGGCTCCGAAGCCCCACCACACCAGGATGGCGATCTTGCGCCCGTCCTCGGACCGCAACAGATCATAGGTCGGCGTGCTGCCGACCCGAGTGAATCCGACGTACGCTGGCTCGGCGAGGTCGCGCCATGCCAACGCCTCGGGGTCGTGGTAGCCGAGGGTGACAGAGTAGAAGCGGCCGTCGCCATCCTCCAGCATCAGCAGCAACTCCTCATCGACGAGGGTGGGGTGCAGCACGCCGGTTCGCCGCGGGATGGTGCTGGCGATCTCCCAGCGAAGGCCGGCGGCACTGGAGTAAGGAATGTACGGCGTGGCGAGCTCGACGTACTCGGAAATGTGCAGGCCGTTGATCTGCACAATCCGATCGCCGGGGGTGATGCGAAGCGCCGCTTCGTAGCCATCAGCGATGTCGCCGACGAAGTAATCCCGGGATCGGTGGCTGTAGTCGGGGAACACGCGGATCGGCGCCTGCCTCGGGGTCGCCGTCTCCAACTCGCCCATGGTGGGGAACCCATCGGTGAGCTCCGGCGAGAGCCCCCCGGGGACGAGCATCACCGACAGATGCCGATCGCGGCGCGCCGCGCTCAGCCGCGCCAGCGCGTAGAAGAGCTCGCTCTCGGTCTCCGCCCCGACCACCGCGTCGCGCTCGCCGCGCATGGCGCGGATGGGATCGAAGTCGAGCGCACCGTTCTTGATCGGCGAGAGCGCCTCCCGATCCCTGGTCTTGGAGATAATCGCACTGAAAAGCGCCGTGCGTTGCTCTGCAGTGCCGACCGCTGACGTCAGCGCTGAGCAGCCGGATGCGCTCAGCGCACCGGCGAGCGCGACGATGAGGCAGTGTCGGGCGACAGGCAACGGTGCGTTCACCTCCGCATCGTACTGTCGCGCGTGGCGCGGCGTCGACATGGCGTACCCTCGATCTAGCAAGCCGTGGTGGAAGTATGGCGCGCCTGGCGACAGGGTCTTGCGAGGCAGACGCGAGAACGACAAGGAGGAGCGACCTGGTGGACGAGGCGAGTCTGGAACGCACACCCGGCGGCACGGTTGCCACTAGCGACGGCTGGTTCGTGTTGCACACCTCTGACGCTCCCTGGATGCGCAGCGCGCGCTTCGGAGCCGGTTGCCGCTTCGAGGGCCAGGTACGGTTCCCGCAAGTCGGCATCAACCTTCGAGTCCTGGAGCCCGGAACGCCCGCCTGCCTCTACCACCGCGAGAACGCCCAGGAGGACTTCTTCGTCATCTCCGGCGAGGGCACACTCCTCGTCGAAGAGCAGGAACGGCCCCTACGAGCCGGCGACTTCGTTCACTGCCCCGCCGAGACGAACCATGTGCTCGTCGGCGCCGGCGACGGCCCCTGCGTGATCCTGATGATCGGCTACCGGCCCGATCAGGAGAAGCTCTGCTACCCGGTGAGCGCAGCCGCCGCCAAGTACGGTGGCTCGGTGGCCAAGGAAACTCCGAGCCAGAAGGAAGCGTACGGTGCGATGGACATCGAGCCCATTGCGCCCATGTGGCCACTCTATGGGGCGGACTGAAGAACGCCTCGTGTGGGCTCGACGGCTCGAAGCGCTGTCGGTGGCTTCCGTCGCCGAGATCGTTTCCGAGCGCTTCCCCGACTTTCGCGGACTGCGTGTCGACTTCCTGGGTGAAGGCTGGGACTTCCGTGCGTTCGAAGTGGACTCTCGATGGGTATTCCGCTTTCCGAAACGCGACTCGAGCAACGCCGGCCTGAAGATGGAGCATGAGCTGCTAGCGGGACTCGCCGGCTCGTTGCCCTTACGCGTGCCCGTCTACGATTACCTGGCGAGCGTTCCCGGGCACCCGGAGTGGCTCTTCGGCGGCTACCGCAAGCTCCCTGGGCCAGCCGCCGAAGCTGCCGATCGTGTCGATTCGATGGCGGTCGCCCGACAGCTCGGCCACTTCCTGGATCGCCTTCACGCCTATCCGCTCGAGGCGGCGCGCGCCGCAGGAGTCCCCGAACGTCCCGATCTTGCGGGACAGACGTCGGAGCGGGCGCGCCGGCAACTCGCGCGCATCGATGACCGCGAGATCGACCTCCGGCGGCTTGGCACCTTTCTCGATGCTGGCGCGCCCGGAGCTTGCAGCACGCGCCTGGCGCTGGTCCACAATGATCTCGGGCCGGATCACGTCTTGGTCGATCCCGAGTCGGGACAAGCAAGCGCGGTGATCGATTGGACCGACGCGGTGATCGCCGAGCCGGTCGTCGACTTTGCCGGCATCTACGCCTGGCTGGGCGAGCGTTGTCTAGAAGGTGCCTTGGGGCACTACACGCACGAGTTGGACACAGAGCTCATCGCCCGCGCCCGGTACCTGGGAATATGCGTGGCCCTCCACCTCCTCACGCTGTCGCGACAGCTCGACCAAGCTGGGTGGGAGAGGGTCGGAATGAGGGCGTTGCGACGCGATTTCGCTTCCGAGCAGTGAGCGATGGGTGACGGGCAGAACCTCGAAGCCGTCCGACTCCCCATCGTCGCCGTCATCGGCTCCGGATCGCCGCATCATCCCAGCGCTCGCCTCGCCGCTGAGCTCGGCGCCCTGGTGGCCCGCAAGCACTGCCACCTGCTGACCGGCGGCGGCGGCGGCGTGATGCTCGACGCCTCGCGGGGATTCACCGCGGTGCGAGCGCGCAGCGGCCTGGCGATCGGCGTCATCCCTCGTGCTGCTAGCGGCGACGGCCCCAAGCCTGGCTATCCCAACGAGCACGTCGAGGTACCGATCTTCACCCACCTTGCCGGTGCCGACCCGACCTCGGTGCAAAGCCGCAATCCGATCAACGTGCTGACTTGTTGCTGTGTGGTGGCCCTGCCGGGCGACGCCGGGACGCGCGCCGAGGCGCGGTTGGCACTGCGCTACGGCACGCCGATTCGGGCCGTCGTCGACGTCGGCGCGGCGCCCTCGTCGACCCTGTTCGAAGCAACGATGACGGCGATGGGCGTGGCTTGCGTGCACGTCGAGATGCGTCCCGGCAAGAACGCGGGCTTCGATCTCGGGTCGGTCGAGGCGTTTATCAACGGCTCTCCGGTAGCATCTTGCGACGCCGCGAACGCGAGTAGGCCGTTGCCAACAGTCGGCGAGCACGCCGCTCATTTCGATCGTTGATGAGCGAGCCCATCGTTGGCCCTCATCCCGCCGTTCGGCGGTCATGCGGTCAGGCCACCGGAGATCCGTTTGCCAAGGGTGTATCATCCGCCGGGCGTAGGCCGTATTGACGAGCACCTGGGAGAAGCGGATGGCGACGATCGAACGCTCGAAGACAACGTGGATGAAACCTGCGATATGCGCCGCGGTCGCGGTCACCCTGTCCCTGCTGTCGATGCCTGCGGTCGGCCAGAACGGTGCGCCGAACATCGGCACCGAGAACGGTGAGTGGCGTCACTGGGGTGGCGATATGTACAGCACGCGCTACTCGCCGCTCGATCAGATCAACGCCGACAACTTCAACGACCTCGAGGTCGCCTGGGTGTGGCGGGGCGACAACTACGGTCCCTCGGTGGACAACATCATGCGCTCCACGCCGACCTATGTGAATGGAGTGCTCTACACGGTCGCCGGTCAGCGGCGCACGGTCGTCGCTATCGACCCGGCCACCGGCGAGACGCTGTGGACCTACCGCGAGCCCTACACGCCGCGCTGGGAAGCGTCGATGCGGAAGAACTACGGCAAGGGTGTCGGGTACGCCAACATCGACCGCCGCGGTGTGATCTACATGATCTCGCCGGGCTTCTTCCTGCACGCGCTCGACGCCGTCACTGGAAAGCCAATCGAGCAGTTCGGTAACGAGGGCACCGTAGATCTGCTGGCGGACTTCGGCTATCCGTACGATGCCTGGGAGGGACTCCCCACCGACGTCGGCTACATCACCAACTCCTCGCCGCCGATGGTGGTCAACGACGTGGTGGTGGTAGGCAACTCGCACGAGCAGGGCTACCGGCAGACCCGACGCGAGAACGTGCCCGGGCACGTGCTGGCGTACGACGCGCGTTCTGGCGAGCACCTGTGGAAGTTCAACGTCATTCCGCAGCCCGGCGAGTTCGGCCACGAGACCTGGGAAAGCGATGCCTGGTCGTACACCGGCAACGTCTCGGCTTGGGCACCGATGGCCGCCGACCCGGAGCTCGGGCTGGTCTACTTCGCCACCGACCCACCGACCAACGATTACTGGGGAGGCCACCATCCCGGCGACAACCTCTTCGCCACCTCGATAATCGCCGTCGATATCAAGACGGGTGAGCGCCGCTGGCATTTCCAAACGGTGCACCACGACATCTGGAACTACGACAACCCCACTGCGCCGAACCTCGTCGACATCACCGTTGACGGCAAGAGGATTCCGGCGCTGGTACAGACCACGAAGCAGAGCTTCGCCTATGTGCTCAACCATGAGACCGGCGAGCCGGTGTGGCCGATCGAGGAGCGCCCAGTTCCAAGATCGAAGATACCGGGTGAATACACTTCGCCGACGCAGCCCTTCCCGACCAGGCCGGCGGCGTACGAGATGCAGGGTGTCACCGAGGACGACCTGATCGACTTCACACCACAGCTCCGGCAGGCGGCGATAGAGATGCTCAGCGAGTACGAGCTCGGGCCGCTGTTCAACCCACCGCTGCACCGCGACAACGACCTGGGCCTCAGAGCCTCGGTCCATTGCCCGGGAGGCAACGGTGGCACCAACATCCCCGGTGGCGCGGCGGTCGACCCCGAGACCCAGATTCTCTACGTCGCGTCTACGAAGACTTGCTCCGCGCCGACGTTGATTCCAGGCAGCGAGGCAGATGCCCACGATCCCAACCCGATCGGCAAGACGGTCACGGCGTGGGCCAGCGGACCGGGCTTTGGGCCCGGTGGAGTCCAGGGACTGCCCTACCTCAAGCCGCCCTACGGTCGCATCACCGCGATCGATCTGAACACCGGCGAGCATCTGTGGTGGATTCCAAACGGCGACACAACCCGAGTCGATTACCCATCACCCGGCACTGCAAGGTCTCGACATCCCCAACACCGGCAGGCCGTCACACGCCACCAAGGTGATCACCAAGACACTGCTCATCTACGCCGAGGGCCGCCGCGGCGCTCCACTGTTGCACGCGGTCGACAAGCTCACCGGCGAGCGGCTCGGCACGGTGGATATCCCGGCGCAGAGCAACAGCGCGCCGATGACCTACATGCACGAGGGCAGGCAGTACATCGTGCTGCCCATAGGTGGGCCGGCCCACTCCGGTTCGCTCGCCGCCGTGGCGCTACCTACCGGACAAGCCCAACCGGAGCACTAGCAGGCCGTGGCGGCCTGCTAGCTATCCCTCGATACGCCTCGCCTCGAACACCCCGTTGGGCTGGATGAAACGGGCACCGGTGACAACCGCCGAGTCGTCGAGCAGAAACTCGAGGCTGAAGCCGCTCAGGCGACCGATAGCGAATTCGGTGCCGCGCATCGGCTCGAGCGCATAGACCGGCTGATCCGGCAAGGCAACCCGTAGCTCGGTACCGTGAAGCGTCACCTCGGCCCGCTGGCTGGATAGCTCGTAGACGCCGACGAACTGCGCCAAGTAGTGGGCATCCGAGAGCCGCTCGTCGGCGAGCTTGGTGAACACGATGGGGTCCATCTGCGACTCGAACGGCACCGCGAGCTCGGCGATCTCGCCGGCGGTGTTGAGACGGAACAGCACCTTGGTGTCTTCGAACGTGGGATCTTCGCCGTCATCCATGCCGTTGAAGGTGTTGTGGTGCCAGTGCTCGAGGTTGACGGCCATGTTGTTGTATTTCATTCGCAGACCGCCCTCCTCGAGGGTCACCTCGACGACCCCGTACCCCGGTTGGTCGTACTTGCCGGCGTACTCGGCCAGCGGATGCGTCGGCGTCGTGCCGGCCTTGCGCTTGGCCTCGGCGTTGATGTGCGCCTCCGCCTGCGCTCTCTCTCCTTCTTCGACGGCCTCCAGGGCCTCGGCGAGGTAGCCGGCGTCGTCGAGCCCCAGGATGCGATCGATCACCGTGCGCGCCACCGCCGTGGGCACCGGATTGGCGCCGGCCGCATTCGTATAGACCACCACGCCGAAGTCGTCCAATGGCAGCAAGGCGACCCAGGAGATGAACCCATCGATGCCGCCACCATGCTGCACGAGGAAATGGCCGCGGTGAGCCTCGATCGACCAACCGAGGCCGTAGCCCATGGCCATCGTCCGCGACCTGCTCGGATACTGCGAGATCGCCATGTGCGGCGTATGCATCTCCCGCAGCGTAGCCGCCTCGACGAGACGTTTGTCGCCGATCGCCCCGCCGCCCAGCTGCATCCGCATCCACTGGCTCATCTCCGAGACCGACGAGTTGATCGATCCGGCCGGCCCGACGGTGTCGATGTTGCGGAACGGGATGAGTTGCGCGGCGCGATCTTCGAGCGCGTAGGGCGACGCGTGGTCGGGGTCCTGCTGCGAGGCCAGCACCGAGAAGTTCGAACGCTGCATGCCCAGCGGCGTGAAGATACGCTCGCGCACCAGGTCTTCCCAGCTTCTGCCGGTGATGCGCTCCGCCAGGTAGCCCGCGGTCATGAACATGAGGTTCTGATACTGGAACTCCTCGCCCAGGTCACGGGTGGGCTCCAGATACGCCAGGCGCGCAAAGAGCTCCTTGCGAGACAGCGGCGAGTTGTACCAGAGCAGGTCGTGGCGTGGCAGACCCGAGGCGTGGATCAGCAGATCGCGTACTTTCAACCGCCGTGTTGCGTGGTCGTCGTAGAGGCGGAAGGCCGGCAGATACTCGATCAGCGGCGTGTCCCAATCGAGCTCGCCTTCGTCGATCAACGTCCCGAGGATGAACGCGGTAAACGCCTTGGTGGTCGATCCGATGGCGAACAGCGTGTCGGGAGTAACGGGCGTGGCGTCGTCGACATGGCGCAGCCCATATCCCTTGGCGAACACCACCTCGTCGGCGGCAACCACGGCGATGGCCAGCCCGGGCACGCCGAAGTCCTCGAGCGCCCTCTCGATCACGGCATCGATGTCGGCAAGCGCGGCGCGGGCGTTGTCGGCAATCGGCACGCCGCGCCTGAGCTCGAAGGGAAACGAGCCGCCCCCTTGAGTGAACTCGCCGCTAATCTGGTCGCCTTCGACGGTACCGTCGAAGGTCGGATCGCCGGGAACGCCGGCGATCGCAAAACGGACCGAGTCTCCGTCAACAGACAGTTCACCCAGCGGCAGGTCGGTGGCGCTCTGCGCCGGGATGCTGATCGTCCCCGCCAGGTCGCCGCCTGAGTCCGTGAAGTCGAGCTTGACCACCAGCGGTGATCCGGGGATGTCGATCGAGCCTTCCCAGTGCCCGGCCAGCGTGGACTGGGCTCGCGCAGCCGCGGCCTGGAGCGCCACCAGCGCACCGACGAGGAATACAGCGTTGACAACGGTGGTTCGCCGCATGACGGTGCCTCCGAGAGGGGATTGCCAGGTGCGCAGAATTCTACCGGCTAGTGTCCTGTAACAGAGGTTCGTTGTGCCTCGCCCGGCTCCGGTTCCGCAGTGGGCACGTGCACCGGCAAGAGCACCCGGCCTTCCTGGACCACGAGCTCGCCGTCCCGCACCACCGAGACCACGTTGGCAAGGTCGCGGATGCGCTCGTCCGGACGGCCGTCGACGACTCGTCGCCTACTGCGGAGCTCCGGCAATGCCATCACGGGGCGCCTGCTCATCATGAATCATGTGACCCGACGCCTCGGAGCAGCTGAAGCGTCCGGCTAGTCGATGGCGAAGCAGTAGAACAAGCCGTCGCCGCCGGTGCCCTGCAGGTCCTCCTGGCCGCAGCCACGCGAGCCGTGCGCCGAGTTCCACGACGTGGGGTTATCGCCACCGCCGCTGCGATCGAAATGCCCCACAAGGGCGCTGCCGTCGGAGCGACTCGTCCAATTGCTGCAGGTGTGGTCCTCATCGTCGGCCAGCAAAGTACCGTCCATCTGGACACCGGTAAGAATGTCGTGACGGTTGGGACTGTCGCCGCGGCCTTTCACCGTGTCGCCGTTCTCGGTAAGAACGGTCTCCTTAGTCATGTTGTTGTCGCCATGGAGATTGGCCACATCGGTGGCCACGACCACGCCACGCACATTGCGCCACGGCCCGCTGCCAATGCGGTCACCAGCGTTGACCGCCGGCCGGCCGTCGGACGCCGCGGCGCCGAGATATGCCCGCCACGTGCTATCCCCTGCGCCAACCGCCCGCGCCAGCATCTCGCAACGGGCGTCAGCGCCCGCCAGACCGCCCAGATCGGCACCGTTGCCACTTCCCGAGCTCGTGATGAAGAAGCTCATCTCATTCGCTTGAGCGCTCGACTCTGCCACCGCGGTCGCTTCCGGCACGGCGGTGGCGAGCGTTGCGAGCAACAACAACGTAATCGCAAGAATCACGGTCTTTCGCATATCGATCTCCCCTCGGACGGAGCGCAACGGAGTGGACGGGCTGGAGTGTACGGAAAATACCGGCCGCCAGCGAGCCCCCCCCCAGGTCGTGGCTAGCAGGTCGTGATGGAAGCGTGGCCTGCTAGAACTTCGCGACGTTGGCTTTGATCGCCGCCGATACGTACGTCGACAGGCCTTCGGCGCCGCCATCGCTCCTTCGGAATCCGGCGGGTGGCCGGCGGCCAACCGCGCCGCCAGCTCCTCGACGATCGCCCCGCTCTCAGCCTTGATTGCCTTCCATCACCCTCGACCGACAGAACCATCCCAAACGGCACCATCACAACGGCATCGTGCAGACCCGCGACAGCGGACGAGTAGACTGGGCGCATGCTCGAGAGCAACCTCATCCAGACGGAGGCCGCACCCTTGGCGAGTCGTGCCTGAGGCCATCGAACGCTGGCGCGTGGCTCCCGATCTCAGTATCTCGCGCGTGCTCACCGGCCTGTGGCAGATTGCCGACATGGAGCGCGACGGCCGTTCGGTCAACCGCGCAGCCGCCGCCGGCGCGATGGAACCGTACGTCGAGGCTGGCTTCACCACCTTCGACATGGCCGACCACTACGGCTCGGCGGAGAAGATTGCCGGCGAGTTCGTCCAGCGCCACGGCGCCGACTCGGTTCAACTGCTGACCAAGTGGGTACCCAAGCCCGGAGCAACCAGCCGCGATGAAGTGCGCGCCGCGGTCGAGCTGGCCTTGGAGCGGCTGCGCAGCGACCGCATCGACCTGCTCCAGTACCACACCTGGAACTACGCCGACCCCGCCTACCTGGACACCCTATTTTATCTACAGGAGCTCAAAGAGGAGGGGCTCATCGGCCACCTCGGGCTCACCAACGTGGACACGCCACATCTCAGGATCCTCATCCACACCGGCATCGAGGTGGTCTCCAATCAGGTGTCTTTCTCGCTCCTCGATCAGCGGTGCCGCGTCAACGGCATGACCGAGCTGTGCCGGCAGCACGACATCACGCTGCTGGCGTTCGGCACCCTCGCCGGGGGATTCCTCAGCGAGCGCTGGCTGCACCAGCCGGAGCCCGACTGGGAAGGTGTCGAAACCTGGTCGAAGATGAAATACGGCCGGTTCATTCGCACCGCCGGCGGGTGGGAGGCATTTCAGGCGCTGCTTCGTGTGGTGCAGGCTGTTGCCACACGCCACGAGGTCTCGATAGCGAACGTCGCCTGCCGCTACATCCTCGATCAACCCGCCGTCGGCGGCGTGATCCTGGGGGCGCGCCTCGGTGTCAGCGAACACCGCGATGACAACAGCCGTCTGTTCGAGCTCGCCCTCGATGATGCGGGCCGATCGGAGATCGACGCGGCGGTAGCCCGACTCGACCCGATACCCGGTGACTGCGGCGACGAGTACCGACGAGCACCGTTCCTGACGGCGACGGGCGACCTCAGCCACCACATCGAATGCCTGCCGCCCCCCTACGAGGCATGCCGTGGCGTCGACGGCCGCACCCGGGTGCTGACCGGCACGGTCTGGGAAGAACTCGCCGGCTTCAGTCGGGCCGTGCGCCAGGGCGATCGGATCGTGGTGTCCGGAACCACCGCCACGTACGGTAAGCGATTGATTGGTGGCAACGACGCCGAAGCACAGACGCACTTCCTGATCGACAAGATCGAGGGCGCCCTGCAATCGTTGGGCGCGCGGCTCGACGATGTGATCCGAACTCGCGTCTACATCAACAACGAGGCCGACTGGGAGCCGGTCTCCCGGGTCCACGGCGACCGGTTTCGCCACATCCTGCCGGCGAATACCCTGGTCCAATCTGGGATCATCGGTTCCGGGTATCTCGTCGAGATGGAAGCAGAGGCATGGCTAACGGCAGATCAACGCTGAGCTTGGCACTCGTCGTCATCGGGGTGTCGCTGGTCGTCGCCACCCTGCTGGCGACGGTCGGCGGAGCGCGCGGCCAGGAAATGCCCGATTGGACCAGGATCACCCCCTCCATCGAGGCAACGGGGTTCGTCGAACGCCTTCCCATCGAGGTCCTGCAAACGAAGCTCTTCCTCGAGCTCGAGCTTGGCGGGCACCCGCGGTCGGTGATATTCGATACCGGCTCCCCCAGCGTGCTCAGCAAGCCACTGGCGACCGAGCTCGGCCTGGAGATCATCGATACCATCCGAACCGTCGACGCCAACGGCACACGCATCGACAGCGAGGTGGCGGTGCTTGACGAGCTCCGGCTCGGCAGTCTGAGCGTGCGCAACCTCCCGGTGATTGTTGCCGACCTCTCGAAGGCACCGATCGCCAGCTGCCTGTTCGATGCCGTGCTCGGCTCCAACATCCTGCAGGTCTGCAACTGGCAGATTGACGTCGCCGGGCGAACGCTGACCTGCGCCGACCGGCTCGAGGACTTGCCGTTCATCGACGAAAGCGCCTCGGTGCTGCTACGCGAGTTCGGCTATCCCTACTCGCCGATCCTCGACACCGAGTTTCACAACGGCATGACGAGCACCGCGATGTTCGATACCGGTTCGCCCGAGTACGTTGCTCTGACGCGCCGCGAGTTCGAGGACCTCGAGCGCACCGGTGCGATCGAGCGTAGCGCGATGGTCCGCGGGTTCGGCTCCGCCGGAGAATCGCTCGGTGGCATGGGCCAGGATCAGGAGACCTTTCTGCTGTCGCTCAGTCGGCTCTGGATCGGCGAGCTCGAGCTCGTGGACGTGGTGGCACGAACGCAGCAGGAAGCGCCCACACTCATCGGTGCCAGCCTGCTGGAGCACTATCTGGTGACCCTGGCGTATCCACACAAGCGAGCTTTCTTCTACAAGAATTCAGAGGCGCCGCTGCGGCGAACCGGCTTTGGCTTTGGCCCCGATTTCGATGCGCAAACGGTTACCGCCAGCTTCGTCTGGGAAGAATCCCCCGCCTACAAAGCGGGAATCCGCCCCGGCGATCGGCTCATGCGCATCGGCGATTCCGACCTGTCCGAGATCACCCAGCAGAGCCGCTGCCCGATAATACGCGACGTCCTCGACTCGTTAGATGGCGATGCCACGCTGCGCGTCGACTTCGAGCACGAAGGCGCCGCGACGAGGGTCGAGCTCACCCGGCAGCCGACGCTACAGCGCTGAGCCACCGCGCCCCGAGCCCCGGCAGGGGTATTCTGGAGCTCATGCCATACAGGCGACTTGCCGCACTCAGCACACTGGTAGTGACCGCCAACCTGCTCATCGGGGCGGCGCACATGCTGGCTCACCTGCAGCTCGGCGTGGCGCTTGCCCCGTCGCAGGATATATTCGTGAGCGTGGTGGTCGTAACGAGCCCGATCGTGGCGGCAGTCCTGGTACGTACGCCTTTGCGGCGCATCGGCGCCAGCCTGCTCACCGGGTCGATGGCGGGCGCCTTCGTCTTCAGCACCTACTTCCACTACATCTTGGTATCGTCCGACCACGTCGCGCACCTGCCGGAGGGCGAGCTGGAGTGGTTGTTTCGCCTGACCGCGGCGTTGCTGCTGGTGGCTCAGGGACTAGGAGTATCGATTGGCGTGCTCATGATGCGAGCGATACAGGAGGGAACATGGCGGACGTAACGCTGCGAACCATCGACGAGCTCGACGGCCACGAGAGCATGTTCCTCTACGCTGGCAAGGCCCTGGGAGTGACCGCCTGGGGCATGAACGTCCTCAAGCTACCCGCCGGGTGGGACGACTATCCGGAACACGACCACAACGAGGACGGACACGAGGAGGTTTACGTAACGCTGGAAGGCAGCGCCACGCTCGAGGCAGACGGCGAGACCTGGTTGCTTGAGCCCGGCAACCTGGCCCGCGTTGGCCCGGCGCAGAAGCGCAGGATCGTCCCCGGTAGCGAGGGCGTCGTCTTGCTGGCGATCGGCGGACCTGCCGAGAACTGATTCGTTGGGCGGCGCGCGCCTCGCGATCATCCATACAAAGAACCGCCGCGGACGCCACCGAGCCCGCGGCACGTGATCGCCTCGATCTAGCTGGCAGGCCTACGAGGCTGTTGACCGCCTCTACCACTGGATCGTGCCCTGATCGGCAAGGCCCAGCCCTTGCCAGCAACCGCCCCTTACCGTTTACTTGCTTCGCCCATTGTCGATGACCCTGGTCGGCGATACGACGCCCGGCCGGGCCCGAACTGCTGGAACAAGGAAGGCACCGATGCGGAAGCTCAGCGTCCTCGTTATCGCCCTCATACTCGTAGGCGCTTCGACCCTGATGATCGGAGGCGTGAACGTAGCGCCGGCTCGAGCAGCCGACCACCGAGATGGCCCCAACGCCCTGGCCGATGGTCGTACGGACATCGGCGACACTTACATCTTCCCGGCAAAAAAGCGCAACTACACCGTCATGGTGATGACCGTAGACCCGTTCGCCGGCCTGTTGAGCCCCACGACGTTCAACGATGCCGCGACCTACGAGTTCAAGATCGACAATACCGGCGACAACAAGGTCGACACCATATGGACCGCCGAGTTCAGCGGCTCGAGCAGAGGCGCGGCCGGCCGCATGACGGTGTCTCAGGACGGCAAGAATCGCGGCTCTGGCGCCGTCGACAGCGATTTCTCCCTCAGGGGGGGCGGCACGGCGATGGCGGGCATGTTCGACGATCCGTTCTACTTCGACGCCGCAGCGGCGGGTAACGACCTTCAGTTCTGCCCCGGCGGAGTAGGAAGTGACTTCTTCGCCTTCGGCAACATCATGGCGATCATCCTCGAAGTACCCACGAAGAGCCTGTTCGATGGCGCCGCCCAGATCGGTTTCTGGGGGGCGACGCGCGTCAACGCACGGCAGATTGACCGCATCGGCGGGCCGTTCGTCAACCTTTTCTTGCTGCCGACCAGTGCTCTGATGAACAAGTTCAACAAGAACAAGCAGCCGCATCGCGACCCGAAGAAGTTCGGCGACGTCGTGACGCAGACAATTCAGGGACTGGGGGCCGACGCCGCCACCGCCGCAGCTTTGGCGGGCTTGTTGCTACCGGACGTCATGGCCTACAGCACCGCCGCAGCAGCCGGCTTCCCGAACGGCCGTGGCCTGGCTGACGACGTCACCGACGTTAATCTGATGACGCTTACTGGCGATGCGAACGCCACAGATTGCGTCGACAGTAACGACAAGGACTTCAGCTCCAAGTTCCCGTACCTGGCGCCGGCGCACTAGTACCGAGCGAATGAGCGGTCTGAAGGCCGCGGCGCTGGCGCTTCTTACCGTCGGCGTCGCGGCCATGCTCTTCAGCGCCCGGCCGGCGCTGCGCACGGCTCCGACCGACGCCACTACCTGGAACGTAGAGCTTGTCGACGCCACGGCGGTGGAGGCTTTGCCGCCGACTGATGCCGGCATCGCGGCGTTTAGAGCGCGCGTCGAGGAGCATCCCGGTTCTGCCCCCGATCACGTCACGCTGGGGCGGCTCTACCTGCGGCGCGCCGCCGAATCGGGCGACGACGCGCTCTATGCAGAGGCGGAGCGGACCTACCGGCGAGCATTCACGCTGGTACCGGACAACCCATCCGCTCGACTGGGTCTCGCGTCGGCGCTCGCGGCGCAACACCAGTTCTCCCTCGGGCTGGAGCTGATCGAACCGATCCTCGAACAGGATCCCGAAAATCGCCAGGCCCTGATGGCGGCCGGTGACGCCTACGTGGCGCTCGGGCGCTACGCAGAGGCGGCGACAGCGCACGAGGCATCCGCTGACCTGCAGTCCGGCCCCCCAGCTACAGCGCGGCTCGCGCAGCTGGAAGAATTGCACGGCAATGTCGATGAAGCGTTGGCGCTGTTCGAATTCGCCGCCCTCGAAGCCCTCCAGCTCGACGCTCTGGCCGACGATCTGGCCTGGTACCTGACGCGCCTGGCCGACAGCTACTTCCATGTGGGCAACTACGATGCCTCCGCCCGCCATGCCGAAGTAGCCTACGCGGTGTCGCAACGCCAGCATCCCGCGCTCGCCCTGCTGGCCCGCGCCCGCGCTGCGCAAGGACGCTACGACGAGGCGATCGAGGCCGGCGAGCGGCTGGTCGCAGCAATGCCGCACCCCGAGCTCATCGGCCAGCTCGGCGACCTCTATGCAGCTACCGGCCGTATCGCCGAAGCGGAGCAACAGTACCAACGCGTCATCGCTCTCAGCATCACCGCTGGCCCGGTGGAGGATCGCCCGCTGGCGAGGTTCCTCGCCGACCACGACCTCCAGCCCGAACAGGCGCTGCTGCGGGCTGAGCGCGACGTCGAGCTGCGCCCGAACATCGAGGCACACGATCTGCACGCCTGGGCGCTGTATCGTAACGGCCGTTTCGAAGCCGCCGCCGAGGCCATCGAGCGCGCCTTGCGCCTGGGCACTCGACGCGCCGACTTCTACTATCACGCAGGCATGATCTATGGAGCGCTGGGTGACGTTGACCGCTCGATCTCGTTCTTGCAGGAGGCGCTGGCGATCAATCCCGGATTCGATCCGCTGCAAGCACCGCTCGCCCGCGAGCACCTGGAGACACAGCGCGCTGCACACGCAAGCTAGCCAAGCGATCGCAACGTCGTGGTTCAGGTTCACGACCCAGATCGTGCTGGCTCTCGGCGTCGCCGCGGTGATCGCCTGCAGTGGGGCCTCGTCAGATGCGAGCGGTGAAGTGCTGGTGTTTGCGGCGGCTAGCCTGCGCGACGTCCTCCAGGAGGTCGGAACGGCCTTCGAGGAAGAGGCTGGCATCAGCGTCGTATTCAACTTCGCTGGTTCCAACGTGCTGGCACGCCAGATCGAGGCGCGCCCGATCGCCGACGTATTCGTCTCCGCCGACGAGCGCTGGATGAACTACGTCGCGGATCTCGACATGGTGGCTCCCGGAACACGCACCACGCCGCTGGGCAACCGCCTCGTAGTGGTGGCAAACTCGGACAGCCAGCTGAGGCTCGGGGAAGTCGCCGAGCTCGCCGACGCCGACTTCAGCTTCCTGTCACTCGCCGATCCGGATGCCGTGCCGGCGGGCCGCTACGCCAAGGAAACGTTGCAGCGCGTACGAGTAGGGACCACCGATCTGTGGAGCCAGGTGCACCACCTGGTTGTGCCCGCACCCAACGTTCGGGCGGCGCTGGCACTGGTGGCGGCGCGACTCGATGTGGTCGGCATCGTCTACCGCACCGATGCGCTGACCTCGCCGCGGGTGAAGGTCGTGCTCGACATACCCGACTCCATGAGCCCACCCATCCGCTACGCGGTTGCCGCCATCGGCACGCAACCGACCGCGGCCACCAGGCGCTGGCTGGAGTTTCTCCGCGCCGACGCCACCCGTGAGACCTTCGAGCGACACGGGTTCCTGACCTTCGAAGGCAACTGACGGTGGACACTGTCACACTCACGGCCCTCGGCCTGACGCTCCAGGTTGCCGCCGCCGCCACCGCGCTCGTGCTCGTGCCCTGCACATTGATCGCCTACGCGTTGGCGCGCTACGAGTTCCGCGGCAAGGCCCTGCTGTCGAGCCTGTTCGGGTTGCCGCTGGTGCTGCCGCCGACCGCCGTCGGCTACCTGTTGCTCAAGACGTTGGGGAGCTCCGGACCGCTGGGACCTGCTGCCCTAGGCTTCGATCTCGGCATCCTTCTCACCTGGAAGGGAGCGGTCGTTGCCTCGAGCATCATGGCTTCGCCACTGGTCGTGCGCACCGCGCGAGTGACCTTCGAGGGCATCGATCCACGTCTCGAGATGATGGCTCGCACGCTCGGTCATAGCCGATCAAAAGTGTTCCTGCGCTACACGATTCCGCTGGCCTCGCGCGGCCTGCTGGCCGCCGCGATTCTCGGCTTCACCCGCGCAGTGGGCGAGTTCGGCGCCACGGTGATGCTGGCTGGCAACATCCCGGGGCGTACACAGACCTTGTCGCTAGCGATCTACTCCGCACAGCAGGCCGGCAACGACACCGAGGCATACGTGCTTTTGGGCGTCGCCGTGGCCGTCGGCCTCATTGCCATCCTGGGCTCCGAGAAGCTCTCGCGGGCGCCATTGCGAACCGGCTCGGCCTGATGAGCACCGCGGGAAGGGGCGCCACCAGTGGGTCTGCCGACACCGCCACGCCGCTGCTGCAGGTAAGCGTGCGCCTGCCGCTCGATCACTTCGATCTCGAGGTCGACTTCGCCACACGGGCCCGCGCCGTGGGCGTGTTCGGGCCATCGGGCGCCGGCAAGACCAGCGTGCTACGCGCCATCGCCGGGCTCGAGGACCGGGCGCGCGGGCGGATCAGTTTGGGCGACGAAGTGTGGCTCGATTCTGCCGCCGGCACTTGGGTGCCGCCGGAGCGACGTGCCATCGGCTACCTGCCGCAAGACGGGCTGTTGTTTCCGAACCAGGACGTTCGCGGCAACCTGCTCGCCGGCGCTGCTCGCGCGCGCCGAGAGGGCCGCCACGTCGAGGAGCTGTTCGACACCACATGCCGGCTGCTGGAGCTCACAGCGCTGCTCGATCGCAACGTGGCAACCTTGTCGGGAGGCGAGCGACAGCGCGTCGCCCTAGGGCGCGCCATCTGCTCGGGCCCGCGCTTGCTACTGCTCGACGAGCCCCTGGCGTCGATCGACCAGCCGCTGCGCCGCCGGGTGCTGCCATTTTTGCGGCGAGTGCGGGAGCAACTGGAGATCCCGATGCTGTTGGTGTCGCATGATCCGGTCGAAGTGCAGGCGCTGTGCGACGATTTGGTCGCCATGCAGCGCGGCGTCGTGGTGGCCAACGGCGAGGTGCGCGACGTGCTCACCGATGCCGAAGTGCTGCCGTTCAGTGGCCACGAGGGCTTCGACAACGTGGTCCACTGCACGTTGCTCGAGCACGGTGCCGGCACCAGCACGGTGCAACTCGGCGAAACCGGCGCGGCGCGGTTAACGGTACCGAAAACAAGTGGCGCAGCAGGCGACTCGCGTCTGCTGCGCGTTCCGGCACGCGACATCATCGTTGCGATCAACCGCCCCGTGGGCCTGTCGGCGCGCAACGTCGTGCCGGCCACGATCGTGAGAATTCGCTCCGACGGTGACCTGCGCATGCTCGTCGCAGAGCTCGGCAACGGCTCCCCTGAGCTCGCTGCCGTGGTCACCAGCGAGGCGTGCAGCGCCCTAGGGCTGGAGGTTGGGCAGCACGTCTACATGATCATCAAGACAGCGTCCTGCGATCTGTATGACAGCCCACAAGAAAGTCAGTCCGAATGAGCTCCTCCGGGGACAACGGCGCGCCATGCAGCACCAGCGCGGTCGAGACGAGCGCGAGCATCCGCATCTTCGTCGACGCCGACGCCTGCCCGGTCAAGAACGAGGTGTACCGAGTGGCGCGCCGTTATCAGCTCCAGGTTCGAGTGGTGACCAACTCCTGGATCCGCATACCGGACGACGAAGCGTTCGACCTCATCGTCGTGGAGGGGCAGTTCGACGCCGCGGATGACTGGATCGTCGACAACTGCGGCCCCGGCGACGTCGTCATCTGCGACGACATTCCGCTTGCGGCGCGAACGCTGCAGCGCGGCGCCCGCGCACTCAGCCCGCGCGGCCGTCCGTTCACCGAAGATTCCATCGGCGGCGCGTTGGCGACCCGGGAGCTCATGTCGCAGCTACGCGACATGGGAACGGTGACCGGCGGCCCGGCGCCGTTCGCAAAACGCCACCGATCGCGGTTCTTGCAGCAACTCGACCAGACCGTCCAGGACCTACGCAAGCGAGGATCTCGCCGATGAACCCCTTCAGTCATATCGACCTGCGCGTCGACAGCATGCCGAAATGCCTGCCGTTCTACGAGAGGCTGTTGTCGAGGTTTGGCTTCGGCAGCCCCACCAGCGATGGCGAATGGCAGATCTTCGTCGGCGGCGGCGAGTATCCCAGCGTTGCCTTCTTCTCGATCATCGAAGCGGCAACACACCAGCCAAACGGCAACCGCATCGCATTTTGGGCCGCGTCGCGTGACGAGGTCGATGAAATCGGCGCGCTACTGCGCCAGATCGGAGCCAGCATCGAGAGCGGCCCGCGTCTGTGCAGCGAATACAACGATGGTTACTACGCAGTTTTTTTCGAGGATCCGGCAGGGAACCTGCTCGAGGTCGTGCACCGAACGGAGTGAAACATGCCCACTGACGCCTCAGCACGCTGCAGAAGCCAACAGCCGGTCTTCCCGCTCTCGCCACTCAGAGCCACGGTCGGTGCGTCGATCGCTGCCTTGTTCCTGCTCGCGACGCCGGCCGGCGCGCAAGATGTCGACCCGCGACTCGACGAGGCAATCCGCTGGTACACCGGCATGACCGGCACGGTCGATGACCACCGAGCTCGGGAGCTGCTGCTCGAAGCGCTCGAGGATCCCAATCCGATCAGCCGCATGTGGCTCGCCCGCTGCCACTCGCGCGGCCGCATGTTCTTCGAGCGCGACGAGACACGCGCCGATCAGATCGCCGCCGAGGTATTGGACGAGGTCGAGCGTCTGGCCCGCCGCGGCGTCGCCGAAGCGGCGTTCCTCATGGGCACGGCCAACGACGAAGGCCTCGCCATGGAGGTCGACCCCGCCATGGCCGCCGCCTGGTTTCACCGCGCCGCCGACCAGGCTCATGTGCTGGCACAGCACAATCTCGGCAACGCCTACTACGGCGGCCGCGGGCTGCCGCAGAGCGACACGATGGCCGTTTACTGGTGGCTTCAGGCAGCCGAGCAAGGCGACGCCATACCGCAGCGCGAGCTCGCCTCCATGTTCGAGCAGGGTCGGGGCGTCGAAAAGGACCTCGCCGAGGCGGAGCGTTGGTATCGGCAGAGCGCCGAGAGGGGGAACACCCAGGCACGAGAGGCCCTCGAGCGGCTGACCAGTCAACGCTGAGCGGCCTGCCTCGTAGCCTGGCCACCAGCCACCACCGCTCCGACCGGCGATCGACGATCGACGACCAGACCCGTCGGAGCGCGGTGGAGGACGCCACGGTACGATGGGCAAACATCCGCATCTCGCGCGAGCGCCTACGACATTGTCGTCCTGTCATGGAGATCGTCCGACACCTCGACGCCACCGCGTTTCTCCATCGGGCCGAAGTATGGCTGCGACAGGCTGAGGCAGAAAACAACCTGGTGCTCGGCATCGCCCGGGCGCTGATCGGCGGCGACCACCCATACCGGGATCCCATCTACCTGGCGACGGTCGAGGACAACGGCAAGGTGTGCGGCTGCGCCTTTCGTACGCCGCCCTACAAGCTCGCGCTGACGCGCATGCCACCGGCAGCGATCGACGCTCTGGTCGAGAGCATCGCCTCTCTGTATCCCTCGATACATGCGGTTGGCGGGCCGGAGTCCACCGCAAACCGGTTCGCTCGGGCCTGGACACTGCGCCAGGGGATCGAGAGCGAGGTGTCGATGCGCAACGGCATCTATGCTCTCGACAGTGTCGTCCGCCCGTCGTCACCACCCGCCGGCTCGATGCGCCAGGCGTCGGGTTCCGACCTGGCGCGCCTGAGTCAGTGGGCACACCTCTTCGTCGAGGAAACTGGTGTAGAGCACCCCGACCCGGCCGAGCTGGCGGCTCGGCTCCTCGAGCAGGGAGCGATGTACGTATGGGAGGACGACTCTGTCACCTCGATGGCGGCGGCGATGGACCCCACGCCCACCGGTATTCGCATTGGCTATGTCTACACGCCGCCAGAAGCACGTGGCCTTGGCTATGCTTCGATCCTCGTCGCCAAACTCAGCCAGCTGCACCTCGATCGCGGCTGCAGCTCGTGCTTTCTGTACACCGACATGGCCAACCCCACATCGAACGCCATCTACCAGCGCATCGGCTATCGGCAGGTGTGCGAGGTCGTGGACATCGCCTTCCGTCAACGCGCCATCTCTCACTAGTGTGCTGTCTCCGATGAGGCTTCTCCTTGCCTCCACTTCGCAAGTCCCTGTCGCCAGACCCACCACACTTTCACCACAGCCTGCTAGCGCAAGGTGGCAGCCAGTCGACGCAGGCTGGCCTCGTCGGTATCCGCGCGCAGCCACACCAGGTAGCCACGCCGATCCCGCCAGCGCAGCATGTGGTCGCCGTTCGGGTGAACACTGAACACAGCAGTCTCCAGGCCAG
The DNA here is from genome assembly GCA_963666055.2 of Acidobacteriota bacterium. Taxonomy (GTDB): domain Bacteria; phylum Acidobacteriota; class UBA890; order UBA890; family WLXD01; genus DASCOT01. Next base: position 310,669 of record CAXWPH010000007.1, read on the forward strand.
ACCTGGCGCGCCCTCCCTGGCGCCGCGGAGCCGCGAGCTGACGGAACTCCTCAGACGCATCCAAGACATCGAGATCTGCCGCCGCGTCCGCCATTGATCCCACGTACTGCTGCAACAGGGTGACCTGAGCGCCGCCTTCGAGCACATAGCGATGCCGCAGCACCGGGCGACCGCGAGTCGCGTCGGGGAGCCCGCCCCCGGGACCCACTGACACCTCCACCGTGCCGGTGCCGACGAACTGCAAAGGTGGGGCCCCGAGCCAGTCCTCGGCGGCCAGCGCGTCGATCGCGGTCAGTGTGTCGCTCGCCGTCAGCTCGTCGCCCGCACGAAAGTCGCGAGACACGACGGCCGCTTCGGCCTCCAACCGGGACCGAGCGCTGCTCGCCGAGGCGGTCACTGGCGCGGGCGCTGGCAGGCGGCCCGCCGCGAGCCGATCTTCCTCGCGGTCGGCCAGCGCCAGCCTCCGTTTCTGGAGGTCCGCTAGCGCGGCGCCGCCACGCACCTCGCCAGAGACAATCTCGTCTGGGCGAGCGGCGGCGCGCAGACCTTCCCCGACGCCACCTGCGGATCGAGCCACTGGTGACAACGGCGCGGGCGCGGCGGCCCGCTCTGCACGTCGGGCTGGCTGAGCGGCGGCGATGTCGTCGGCCACCTCGTCAACCATGGCGGCAAGCGACGGCGCGGGTTTAGTGGCCTGCGGCGATTGTTCGAGGCGGTTGTCGGGCACCAGCTCGACTGTGCTGGTGGGCGGCGCCAAGGTGCCTTCGGTGAGCTCCGCGGCCTGCTCCTGCGTCGGTTCGGCCAGGCGAATCTCCGCTGACCGATTCGACGCCCCGGGCGCAAACTCGCGGTTGGCCTGCCACCCGAGCCCGAAGGCCAACACCAGCGTCGCCGCCCAGGCGAGATCACGCCGCCAGGTGCGCGCTGATCGCGGTGCCGGTAGGACGCCCTGGCCGGCCCGATCGAGCATCTCACGCCACCCGGGTGCCTCCACCTCGGGCGCCAGCTCGCCCACCAGCTGCGCCGCTAGCGACCTGGTTGCGGCGGCGTCCTCAATCAGCAAACGACACGATTCGCACCCGTGCAGATGGCCTTCCAACGCGAGGCGCTCGGCCGCCGTGCACTCGCCGTCCAGGTAGGCATGCATCCCTCCCTCGTCAACGTGCGGCATCGCTCGCTCCTCGTTGTTGTTGCTGACGATCCCACGCCTCTACCAGTCGTTTGCGCGCCCGTGCGAGCGTCGTGCCCATCGACCCTGCCGACAGACCAAGTTGCTCCGCAATCTCGTCGTACGAGAAGCCCTGCTCCTTGAGCATCAGTGCCTGCCGATGGCGCTCAGGAAGCTCGGCAAGCGCTGCTTGAATCCGTTCCTGTCGTTGTCGCCGCACCAATTCCTCATCGGCGGCCACCTCGTCGGTCACCGATGTCGCCACCAGGCGCAGGTGGTGTCGCCGCACCGCGATGCGACGCCCCTCGTCGCGCACCAGGTTGGCGGCCACGGTGTAGAGCCAACTCCGCGGGTTGCTGGGACGATTGCGGATGGCGCGCACAAAGGCCTCCTGAGCCAGTTCCTCGGAACGAGCAAGGTCTCCCAGCCTGCGGTTGATGAACCCGACCAGGGGACCGTACTGCTCCTTGTAGACCTGTTCCAGATCCACGCGTTACTCCTGGGTGCCAGGGGCCCGACTGGCGGGCTCCCGGCTCCCAACTCCGGCTATCGAGCTTCGGCTGCAAAGGCGCGGCTTAGCAACGACCAGTCGGCTACCCCCAGTGGAGCACCGCCCGACTCGATGCGAAGCACCAACCCCTCACCCGCGATGATAACGCCCTCACCCAGCGCCAAGGCGGGCTTCAGACCGGGGAACTGCCGATGTAACTCGAACCAATCGCGGCTGTACGACGCTACGCTGATCGCCGGCAACCCGGAGGCGGCGCGCACGTCGCGCAATCCATCGGCGGTTTCGACGAACAGCCGCCTTCCGACGCGCCGCCAGCTCGATGCCTTGCTCAGCCGACCGCCCAGCGCCGGTGCGGCCGCCAGGATTTCATCGGCCTCGCTCACCGATGCCGCAGCGCGCAGTCGGCTGCTGACCAGCGCCTGGCGCAGCGCCGTCTCGCCGGTCTGCTCGGCCGGCGGCAGAGCGAAACGCCGGGCGCGACGCTGCGCTTCCTCGCGATCATCGGCCAAATGAGGCTCTTGCACCAGATAGGAGGTGTACTCGGTGAGCACGCCATATCGCAGACCCAGCGTCCGGATCTCCTCGATCAGCTCACGATCCGGGCCGTGCAGACGCAACTGCGCGGTCAGCGCGCCGACCTTCCGCGACGCCCAGATCCGCGCCACGTACTCGTTGTCGCGCTGCCGGTGTGGAAAGTCGACCTCGAACGTGAACCGCTCGCGCCTGCCAGCACGCTCGCCCTCGAGCACCAAGCTACCGACACCACCACCGCGGTAGCGGCCGGTAACCACGAGCTCCTGGCCATGGAACAAGTCGGGCAGCGGGCCCGGGTGAAGGTCCTCGATGGTGGCCGGCGCCGAGACAATACGCAGATCCGACAATACCGGAGCACCGATTCGGCGGCCGAGCGCGGCAACCGCGCGCTCGACGCTCTCGCCCGCACGCACGTAATCGACGGTGCCTCGGCCCGCTTCCACCAGACGATCAAGCAGGTAGGTGTTCACATCGTCGCCCACACCGAAGGCAAAGACTCTCTCGCCGTCTCGTAGCTGCTCCGCCGCGGCGCTGATCCGCACCGGGTCGGTCTCACCCACTGTCGGCAGGCCGTCGGTAAGAAACAGCACCATCGTCAACCGACCCTCGACCACCTGTGGCTGCAGCGCCGCGCGCAGCGCACCGTCGATGTTGGTGCTGCCATCCGCCGGCACGCGGTGCAGGTACTCGATGGCAAGCGCGACGTTCTCGGGACTGGCCGGCAGGTAAGCGGGCTCGTACGAGCGCACCGCGCTAGAGAAGGTGATCAAGCGGAAGCGGTCGTGTAGGCGCAGGCCGCGTAGCACCTGCTCGAGAGCCGAGCGCGCCTGTTCGATCTTGTGGCCCGCCATCGATCCCGACACGTCGAGCACGAGCGAGACATCGCGAGCGATGGTCGCCGTGGTCTCCGCCGCCGGCGGGTTGAGCAGCAGCAGGAAATATCCATCCTCGTTGCCGGGATCCGGAGCATGCGCCAGCAGGCTGGCGCCGATGGTGGAACCGAGCCGCGGCAAGAGCAGCTCGAAGGCGGCACCGCCCGTGCGACGCTCGTTTTCGAGCAGGCGCACCTCGACCAGGTTATCGTCACGACGAACGACGTCGATCGCATCGGTGGGCGAATACGGGGTGCCCAGCATCGAGGCGTTCTCTATGCGTACGTGCACCACCGATGCCAGCGCCGGGGCGGTCGGCATTATCGGGCGTCGGATATCCGTCCGAGGCTCCGGAAATCTCTCGGGGCCCTCGCCGCGCAGATCCATCACGCTGGCCGTACGCGGGAACCGCATGCGCAGCGCGTCGCCGAGCAGCGGCAGCACCTGCGTATAGCGCAGGATGATGCGGCGCGTACCGCCCGGCTCGATCGGAAACACGCGGGCGCGGATAAGGTCGTGGCCGGCAAGCTCGACCAGCGCCGGATCGCGCCGCTTGCGCACGATCTCCTCGTAGATTGCCCTCGCCTGATCGGCCCGCAGCATCTCGCCCCGCATCTCGTTCTCGCCAGCGAACAGGGACAGGTTGTGAAACACCGCACCGCGCGGAATCGCGTACAGGTAGTCGCCCTCGAGAACGCGGCCGGCGTTGTTGCGGAACTCCTCGAGCACCTCGAAATCGGCGAGACGAGTGCGCGCGTCGATTCGGATGGTGACCTCGCTGCGCACACGCTCGACCATCGCATCGACTAGCGGGCGGATCGGCGTGGCCACTCGAGCGGCGAACAGCCTCGAAACGCCATCGCCGGACGCGCTGGACTGGATCGTCGCTGGCGAGACGGCGGCGGCACCGAGAAGCGCCGGAAACACCACGAGCGCCGGGAGCCAGGCGCGGCGCGTTGGCCGTTTCGGGCGCCGCGACGAGCGATGTCTGGAAGTCATGGTGTGTCTCCTGTTGTGTGGGTGGGGGGTCAAAATTTCCTGAACCAACCCTGAGACGCACGAGCGCACCAAACTTGCACACCGCGGGAGAAGGAACCCGGCCCTAGGCAGACTGCGGCCACTGGACCGGATACCCTGAGGGCGTGAATGAAACGACGACGTTGGGTGGCGGCTGTTTCTGGTGCCTGGAGGCCGTGTACAACGAGCTTTCGGGCGTCGAGGCGGTGACGTCGGGCTACGCCGGCGGCCATGCTGCGGACCCGACCTACGAGGAGGTCTGCACCGGCTCCACGAACCACGCCGAGGTCATCCGCGTCGAGTTCGACCCCGAGATCATCTCCTACGGCGAAATTCTCGAGGTCTTCTTCGGCGTCCACGATCCGACGACCCTCAACCAGCAGGGGGCCGATGTCGGCACCCAGTACCGGTCGGTGATCTATTACGAGACCCCGGAGCAAGGGGAGCTGGCGACAGAGATCATCGCTCGACTCCAAGCCGAGAGCGTGTTCCCGCAGCCAATCGTTACCGAGGTGGCACCCCTCGACACGTTTTACGCCGCCGAGACCTACCACCTCGACTACTACGCGCGGAACACCGGCATGCGCTACTGCCAGGTGGTGATCGGGCCAAAGCTCGCCAAGCTGCGCAAGCAGTTTGCCGCGAGGCTGAAAGAAACTGCCCATTGAACCAGGTTCAACAAGCGCTCAACGCGCGCACCACGGTTCACAAGTACAGGCCGGGGCCGGTTCCCGAGGGCTGCATCGAGCGCGCACTCGAAGCTGCGCTCGCCGCGCCTAACCATCGCATGACCGAGCCATGGCGGTTCGTGAGCGCCGGAGCACAGACACGCGAGCAGCTGAGTGAGATCGCGCTGCAGCTCAAGGTCGCCAAGCTAGGCGATAGCAAGCAGTTGCGCCGGGTGATCCGCGCCAAGTTCCTTGATCCCGCGCATCTGATGGTGGTGTCGCAGGTGCTCGAGCAGGACCCGGTGATGGCGCGCGAGGACTACGCTGCCATCGCCTGTGCCATCCAGAACTTCATGCTGTCGCTGCACTCCGAGGGCGTGGGGTCGAAGTGGAGCACCAGCAAGGTGATCCAACAATCCGATACCTATCGCATCCTGGAGATCGATCCGGAGACCGCGGAGATCGTCGCGTTCATTTGGGTCGGCGTACCGGCTCAGGTACCCACCAAGCGTGCCCGGAGCCGCGATCTCGCCGGGCTGTGGCGCCAGCTGCCCTAGCAGGCCGCGGTGGAAGTATGGTGCCCGGGAGCCGGCTCGCTGAGCAGCCGGACCAGAAGAACTGGTCGATCAGCACGGGGTTGCCGTCGGGATCCAACGGTCTGATGTGGCCCGCCCCCTCACCATGAACTCCTCGAGCTGCTCGGCAGTGTTGTCGAGCCCCGCGTTAAACGTCAGAATGTTTCTCTCGAACATTCCCCCTGGAACAGCCCGATCAGACAGGTCCCATTCTTGACGTGTGGTGTTCGGGGCGAACGTAATGGTCGACTTGCCGTGCGGAACATCAGACCCCATCGATCGAAGACACCGAACGGCCAGCTGCCGATGGCGCGGCCGGTCCGCGCTGTCGCGTGCATCGTAGGGCTCGCCGCGTCGACGAGCTGGGCCGCGGCAACCGTGGGCGCGGCGGGCGTGGCCACACCGCCACCACAACCGGATGTCGCGGCCATCGCCGAGCGGATTCTCGCGCGCACGGACCTGCAACAGGGCGAGCGCGTGCTGCTGGTCGCCCGACCGGGCCGTTTCGATGAGTTGGTTCCCCGCCTGCGCAACGGCATCCGTGCGGCCGGGGGCACCGATCTCGGCGCAATCCTGGCCTCAGGGCGAGCAGCGGTCGGGGACGCCACCGAGTTCACACGCAGCCTCGTGCGCCTGCCGCGGGCGCGGCTGGTCGAGAGACTCCTGGACGTCGATCTGGCGATAATGCTACCCGACACCACCCCGGCCGACCTCGTCTATGCCGCCATGCAGGATGTGCTGTGGCAGGGGCGCGGACGCACGATCCACTTCCACTGGTCGGGCGCCTACGAGCTATCCGGCAATCTGCGCGAGGTCGATGCCGAAGTCGACGCTCTCTATGCGCGGGTGCTGCGCGACACCGATTACGCGGCACTCTCTGCTGCGCAGCGCGGCTTCGAAGCGGCAATACGCAACGCCGAGATCCGGGTCACTACCCCGGCAGGCACCAATCTGCGGTTCCGCATCGGCGATCGGCCAGTAACGCGCCAGGACGGCGACGCCTCCGCCGCCCGCGCCGCGCAGGCGCGCAACCTCATCGACCGCGAGATCGAGCTCCCGGCTGGCGCAATCCGCGTCGCGCCGCTCGAGGAGACCGTGCAGGGGACCGTCGCCTTCCCGCCATCGATGTGGAACAGCGCCATTGTCGAGGGCCTGGTGCTGACCTTTCGCGACGGTGTGGTGGTGTCGGCCGCTGCAGACAGGGGGCTCGAGGCCGCTGAGGCGGTGCTGCAACGAGGCGGTATTTCGGCACGATCGTTCCGCGAGTTCGCGCTTGGCTTCAACCCGCTGCTGGCCATCCCCGAAGGCGCCCCCTGGATCCCCGACTACGGGTATGGCGCCGGAGTGGTGCGCCTGTCGCTGGGCGACAACTCGGAGCTCGGGGGCAACGTCGGCGGTGGGTTCGTGCGCTGGAACTTCTTCGTCGACGCCACGATCACCGTCGACGGCGACATCTGGGTACGGAATGGACGGCTAGTGCCACGGTAGGAGGCGGGCCACCCGCTTCGCCGCGACGGCGGATTACGCTACTCGACTCATCGCCAGTGGGAGAAGCCCTTGGCTCAAGCCCATCGCGTCGCCATCATCGCCGGAGACGGAGTAGGTCCGGAGGTCGTTCACGAGGGGCTCCGCGTGCTGCGCGCCACCGCCGACCGCTTCGGCCTCGAGATCGGCATTACCTCGCTCAGAGGCGGCGCCACACCCACCGACGAGCTCGGCGGCCTGGTCGTCGAGCAGCTGCGCGCCGGGTAACCGATCATGCGGGTACTGCTGCTGCAGAACTGCGAGCTCGAGACCTTCGGACGCTATGCGGAGTATCTCGACACCAACAACATCGAGCACCAGCTCGTACACGCGTATTCCGGCGCGCTGATTCCGGCCGACGAGCCGTGGGACGCGATCCTCGTAGGGGGCACGCCGATCAGCGCCTACGAGGCCGATGAGCACGAGTTCCTGCGCGCCGAGCTGAGCTTCTTGCGCGAGGCGATCGACCAGGACGTCGCCTGCCTCGGCGTCTGCTGCGGCGGTCAGATCCTGGCGAGCCTGCTCGGCGGAGCTGCCCGCCCCCAGGGATACCGAGAGCTCGGCGTCTACGAGGTGGAGATCGACGAAGGCGCCACCGCCGACCCCCTGCTCGTCGGGTTTCCGTCGCGGTTCCCGGTGTTCCACTGGCACGGCGACACCTTCGACCCGCCCCCGGATGGCCACGTGCTCGTACGCGGCCTCGACGACGGCCAGCAATCGTTCCGCAGCGGCCGCCAGGCGGGTGTGCAGTTCCACCTCGAAACCTCGGCAGCGGAAGCAGCGCGCTGGGCCGTGGCGTACGACGATGAGCTACACGAGTTCGGAGGCAACGCCAATGCCATCGTGCGACGGTGCGAGGCAACCGAAGCGGTCCGCTTCCACCTCGCCGATCAACTGATGGCGAACTTCCTACGAATCGCCGCCCGCAGCTGAGCTGAGGGCAGCACCCCATACGATCGGAGAGCGTGATCGCTAGCGCTTACGACTCGAGCGCGGGCGCCTATATAATCGGCCACCGATATATCGGTCGACGATCTATTGGGAAGACCATCGTGGGATCCTCCGACGCACGCGCCCCACTCACACCGGCGACGCTGCATATCTTGCTGTCGTTGGCACAGGCTGACCGCCACGGCTACGCCGTGCGCCAGGACGTCGAGGCTCGTACTTCCGGCGACCTGAGGCTCGGCCCCGGAACGCTGTACGAGGCTCTTCATCGGATGCTCGGGGCAGGCTGGGTCGACGTCGTGGCCGAACCCGTCGAGCGACGGCGGAAAGTCTACCGGCTCACGCCCGCCGGGCAGGCGGAACTGGCCACAGAGCTCGAGCGCCTCGACGCAATCGTGCAATTCGCTCGCGCCAGCAAGCTCCTCCCCGATCCAGGATCACACGCTTGAGCGACTGGTACCTGACCGCTCTTCTGCGCCTGTTTCCCCGCAAGTTCCGTCGACAACACGGCGAGGAAATCCGGCACGACGTGGCAGCCGAGCGCGGCCAGCGCCCGACGCGGCTCGCCCGCGCCGCGCTGTGGTTCGAGATCACCATCGACCTCCTGCGATCGGCGCGACGGGTTCGCGCCCCTTACCGACACCAACTCCTGACGCATCCCCGCACCGCCACCAGCGGTGGAGTCGAGACCATGGCCTCCGTTCTGCAGGACCTGCGCCACGCCGTCCGAGCGCTCTTGCGCACCCCGGTCACCTCGCTGGTCATCGTGCTCACGCTGGCCCTCGGCATCGGCATGAACACGTCGATCTTCAGCGTCGTCAACGCCGTGTTGCTGCGACCGTTCGAGTACCGTGAGCCCGACCGGCTGGTGCATATCGGGGCCAACTACGCGTCCGACGGAGTCTTCGACAGCAACCACGCCGGAGGCATCTACCGCCGCATCCAGGCGAGCAGCGACACGCTCGTCGAGGTGGCGGCGGTGCGCAACATCCAGCAGAACCTGTCGGGAGTGCCGACGCCGTTGCAGGCGCAGGTGGGCTGGGTGTCCGACAACATCTTCTCGATGCTCGGCGTGAGTGCGATCCGCGGCCGGCTGTTCTCAGCGAACGACCCACCCGGCCTCGCCGTCCTGAGCCACCGGCTCTGGCAGACGACGTTCACGGCCGACCCGGAAGCCATCGGCCAGGTCGTCGCTCTCGACGGGGTTCCCTACACGATCATCGGTGTGCTGCCGGCCGAGTTCCGCCTGCGGGTCTGGAGCTCGCCGCGCCGAATCGATATCTGGAAGCTCCCCGACAACGTCTGGGCCAACGGCGACGTGTGGGACGCCACTGGGCTGAGCTTCAGCCTGCTGAAGGTGTTCGGCAGGCTGCATGACGACGCCACCATCGAGCAGGCACGCGACGAGATGGGCGCCATCGCCGACCAGGTGCGCGAGGAGTATTCGGAATACCGAGAGGCCGGCTTCGACATGTCGGTGGTGCCGCTGCTCGAGACCGTCGTCGGCAACGTTCGCCCGACGTTGCTGTTGCTCATGGGTGCCGTCGGGTTCGTGTTGCTGATCGCTTGCGCCAACATCGTCGGCCTCATGCTGGTGCGCGCCCAGGGCCGACAACGCGAGATGTTGCTTCGACTGGCGCTGGGCTCGCCGCGCAGCCGCATCGTGCGGCTGCTGCTGTCGGAAGCGTTGGTGCTCACTCTCGTTGGCGGCGCGATCGGAGCCACGCTCGCCGTGGCGACGACCGACTTGCTGGCGAGCTTCCGGCCGGACGGGCTGCCGCGCCTGGACGCCGTCACGATGGATCTTCGCGTGCTCGGCTTCGCGCTCGCCGCAACGCTCGTGTGCACGTTGGTGTTCGGCTTGGCCCCGGCCACCACGATCGGCCGGACGGGGCTGGTGACCCGACTTGCAGGCAACCGCAGCACGCCTCGGCTCGGACGCCTGCGCGACGCTCTGGTGGTCGTCCAGATCGCGCTCTCCGTGGTTTTGCTCATCGGCGCGGGATTGTTGACCGCGAGCTTGATGAGGCTCCGGAGCGTAGACCCCGGATTCCAGACGACGCAGCTGCTCACGTTCTCGATCTCGCTGCCTGGCGCGCGGTACGAATGGCCGGCTGGAACCGGTCGCTTCCATCGCCAGCTCGAGGAGCGCATCGAGACGCTCCCGGGAGTCACCTCGGCCGGGGTGATCTGGCCCCTGCCGCTCACCGATATCTGGAGCGGACAGTACGTCGCCGGCGACGTCACCGAGGAGGATCGGGCGCCGTCTCAATACCGGCTCGCCACGCCCGGCTTCTTCGCCACCGTGGGCATTCCGATCCGTTCCGGCCGTGGCTTAGAGTCCACCGATGCTGCGCAGGTCGCCATCATCAGCAGGGCGCTGGCAGAGCGCTCATGGCCGAGCCAGAACCCCCTTGGCCGGCACGTCCGGGCTGACCCCTGGGGCCGCGGCCTGACCGAGTTCGAGGTCATCGGCGTGGCGAACGACGTGCGCTATCGGAGGCTCCGCGAGGCCCCCATGGAAACGATCTACTTCGACTCGCGCAACTGGTCGTGGGTCGACTGGGAGGTCGATTTCGTGGTCAGCAGCCAGGTAGAGCCGCTGGCCCTGGTCGATCCGATCCGTGAGCTGCTAAGCGACATGGACGCCGAGATTCCGATGGCCGAGGTGCAGACGATGGCCGCCTACGTGGACGCCCGGTTGGCCCCCAACCGGTACGCGCTGGCGCTGGTCGGCCTGTTCGCCAGCGTCGCCGGCTTGCTGGCGATGCTCGGACTGTACGGCGTCGTATCGCACGGGGTCGGGGAGCGCACGCGCGAGATCGGAATCCGCATGGCGCTCGGATCAGATCGCGGCCACATCGCCAGGCTCATCCTGACACGGGGAGCTCGCCTGAGCTTCGTGGGGCTGACCCTCGGCCTGGCCGGCTCACTGGGGCTGACCAGGCTGCTCACCGGATTCCTATTCGGCGTGGCGCCCACTGATCCGACGACGTTCATCACCATATCGGTCGCGCTGCTCGCCGTGAGCCTGACCGCCAGCTATTTGCCCGCCCGGCGAGCCGTGCGCCTGGACGTGATCACCGTGTTGCGAACGGAGTGATATGAAGGGACGGTCGTCAAGGCAGAAAAGTTCGATAGGAGCGGTTCACCTCCCGGGTTGAAGGGAGGCCGCCCGAGGAGCTGTGATGGTGGAAGACAACTCCAGTGCACAACAGGAAGCCATCGCCACGATCGGTGAGCTCGTGGATCGAGAGACCCGCGCCTGGGACACGCAGGACGTCGAGCTGCTGATGTCGATCCTCCACCCCGGCATGGTGTGGCCATGGCCACCGCATGCTCAGGCGCACGACCCGTTGGACTGGGTGCTCGACTGGGGTCGCTACGACGAGGCGCGCTGGAGGCGAAGATGGCAGGCACTGTTCGACACCCACGAGTTGGTGCACAACCGGCGCGAGACCCTGAGCATCGTGGTTTCGAGCGAGGCCGACGGCGGGCTCGCGGTGGTCGATGTCGACACGCTGTGGCACGACGCCGACGGCAACGACTTCCACTGGCTCGGGCGCGCCGGGAAGATCTACACCAAGGTCGGCAGTGACTGGAACTTGATCGCACACACTGGGCTGCTCGAATACCCGCCGCGGCCTCACTGCTAGGCACCTCCGGCGACGGAGGATATGGTCTGGGGATGTCCGGGAGCGAGGTTGCGCATCGAGTCGGTCGCGCTACGGGTCTGGCCTCCGGCACCGTGGCGATCGCCCTCTGGATGATGTTCGCTTCGCGCATCATGACCAGCGGTAACACCGGCGGTTTGCTGGTAGCGCTGACGATGATCGCGGTGGCGATCGGCGCAATCGGCGGATCGGTCGCCGCGAGTCCGGGCGTGCTGCTGATCGCTTTCGCTGTATCGTTCGTGCCCGTCGGCCTCTACATGCTCGGAACGCCGAGCATCTTCGCGGGCATCGGCCTGGCTAACCTGCTGTACTTCGTCTCGGCTGTGCTGTTGTGGATGGCGCGAAGAGGCACCGGCACCGCATGAGGCTCCGGTGAGCTGGCCTCAGCCGGGCCAACAGACGTCCCGGACAACTCGTATGGAACGCTATCGGGCGGCGCGCCGAGACCCCGAGTTAGTGGTGCTGGAAGGATTTCACGCGGTCAAGCACGCCGTCCGCTTCGAGGCCCTGATCATCGAGATGGCCGCAAGAAGTGGCGCCGAGATCAACGCGCTCGCTCAGCAGCTGGCCCCGGATGTTGGCGCGCAGCTCGCCGAGGCGGACGAACTACCGCAGGCCGAATTCGATACGCTCGCGCCGCTGCCGCATCCCACCGGTCTTATCGCGATCGCCCGCCGCCGCGCCGTGGACCCGGCAACGCTTGCAAACAGCGACGCCGACACGCCTCTGGTGTTCCTCGAGCAGCCGGCGCACTTAGGCAATCTCGGCGCCGCAGTACGCGTCGCCGCCGCCGCCGGCGCCAGCGGCCTGTTGACCACCGGACAGCACGACCCGTGGAGTCCGGAAGCAGTGCGCGCCGCGGCGGGATTGCAGTTCGCTCTACCCTCGGCGCGCGTCGATGAGCTGCCCGAGACCTCCAGACCGGTGGTCGCCGTCGATCCGGAAGGTGAGCCGATCTCGAGCTTCCGACTACCGGCGCGGCCGATTCTCGCCTTCGGGCCCGAGCGTCATGGCCTGAGCCAACACATGCTGCAGCGCGCCGAGCATCGCATCGCGATCCCGATGACCCCAGGCGTGTCGAGCCTCAACCTCGCCACCGCCGTGGCGGTAACGCTCTACGCGTTCCGCGCCTGATATTTCACCCGTTCGATCTCAACGGGCTCGAACAAGGCGTCGAGCTTCGCGTTCAGGCTCGCTTCGAGCTCGGCGGCTCGGGGCTCGGGCACGCCGTACAGCGACAACCAGACGCCGAGGCTGAAGGCGCCCGACCCCGGCTCCAACTCCACGAACAACAGCGCGTCGTTGATCCCCGGGCAGCGGCACGACAGGTGAATCGGGTGGCTGATCAGATCGACCTCGCCGGCGTCACCGCTCCACAAGGTCGCCGCTGCACCGGGAGTTGGCGGCAGCTCGGTGGCGGCCAGGCCGTTGTCGCCAAACAACACGTCCCAAGCTTCGGCCTTGGCGAGCCCGATCTTGCGACGATCCCACACCATGCGCCGCGGCGTTCCGGCGTGTCGTTCCAGGTAATGCTTGAGGTTCGACAAGAAGTAACGCCAGCCGGAGTCGATGGTATCGAGGTAATGGGCCCGGTCGTCGGCGGCGCTGAAGCCCGATTGAACCATCCTCAGAACCGTGCGCCCCAGGCGCGCCTCGATGGTGTAGTCCACGGTCACCTGTACCGTTTCATCAGGCACCGGCGGCCGCTCGATATACCGTAGGCGACGGCCCTCCTCCCAGACGTCGATCCGCCCCGTCCCTGCTACATCGGGGCCCCAGGCAATGGTCACCGTGCCGCCCACGCCGGGCACGATCTCGGCAGTGAGCGGGAACCACCGCTGCAGCTCTTCCGCGGTGCTGATTGCCTGCCAGACTTCGTCTGGGGAGGCCTCGATCTCGATCGCCTGCTCAACTGTCTTGGTCGCCATCGTCTCCGACATCGGCTTCGTCTCCGAGGCGGGCAGTGTAACCTGGTGCTGCGCTCCCCGGACCTGCCGGTGAGATCGCCGCCTCGAAAGCGTATAGTCAGCGCCGTCCCCACCCCTACAGGGAGGCCCGCCGCCATGCACCCACATTCCGGCTTAGCTGCCGTAGTTGTCCTCGTGCCGCTCCTCATCACCTGCGGTGCTCCGCAGGAGGCCGAACAGGTCGGGACAGCTGCCGCCGCCGGAGCCCCAAGTAGGGGCAGCTACGACGACCTGGTGACCCTGTTCGAGGAGTTTCGCCAGCTCAACGACCCGGGTCTCGTCGACGGCGTTCCCGACTACTCGCCGGCAACGATGGCTCGCATCTACGAGGAGTTGCGTGCGCAGCAACAGCGTCTGGCGGCGTTCGATGTCAACGACTGGTCGATCTCCGAGCAGGTCGACTATCACCTGGTCCGGGCCGAAATGAACGGTGTGGAGTTCACCCATCGGGTGATGAAGCCGTGGGTGACGAGCCCGTTCCACTACTGGGGCTCGTCCACCGGAACCAGCACCCCGTATTTCGCGTTCTCGGACCGACCGGCGGTGCCCGAAGGCCCCGGCTGGGGAGAGCTCGGGTTCACTGGGACACCCGAATTCCCGCTCAGCGACGAGGAGGTCGAGGCCTACCGCGTGAGGTTGCGCGCGCTGCCGCAGGTCTTGGCGCAGGGCAAGGCCAACATCATCGTCGCCGAAGCCAAGCGTGATCTGGGGCTGATCGTGCTGCGAGCGATCGCCGAGGAGGGATCGCTGCTGGAGCCCCTGGTGGCCCAAATGCAAGAGCACCACCCCGATCTGGTGGCCGACACCGAGGCCGCCTGGGCGGCGGTGCAGGATTATCGGACCTGGGTGGAGGACAACCTCGAGCGCATGCAGGGCTCGGTGGGTTTCGGCGTCGACAACTTCAACTGGTGGCTGAAGAACGTCTGGCTGGTTCCCTATACCTGGGAGGAGGCCTGGACGCTCGGTCGCCGCGAGTACGAGCGCGGTGTGACCACGCTGAAGCTCGAGCAATACCGGAACCAGGGCCTGCCGCGGCTCCAGCCCGCCCAGACGGCAGCGGAGTACGTCCAACGCCACCACGTGGCCGAGGATCAGCTACGGCGCTTCCTGCTCGGTGGCTCGTTCATGACTATTTCAGCCGAGGATCTCGCGGCCGCTTACGCAGCTTATCCGCCGAAACCGCCGGCCTCGCCGTCGGCCCGTCCGCGCAACTTCCTGGCCGGAATCATTCACGAGCACCTCGGCCATCAGCTCGATGCGCTGCGACCGGAAACCGGTCTGTCGCCGATCCGCGCCGCCCGCCGCCTGCACGAGATGACCCACCCACGCCGGGAGGGCGTTGCCGACAGCCTGGGGCAGGCGTTCATGCACGCCGGTATCCTCGACGACCAGCCGCGGGTGCGGGAGCTCATCCACCTGGCCACCGCCAACCGTGGCGCCCGCGCCATGGGATCGCTGAGGTTCTGGGCCGGCGAGCTCGACTACGAGGGCTGGAACCGCTACGACGCCGAGATGAGCGTGTACGGATCGACCACGCTGGACGAGAGCGACTGGTGGAACGCAGCGGCCAACTACAACACCTGGGATCACAAGAAGGACGCCGTGCGCGGACCGGGATACGAGATGGCCTACAACACCGGGGTGATGCAGTTCCAGACGCTGGTTGCCGATCGCGCCCTGCAGCTCGGCGACGACTTCAACATGCGCGACTTCATGGACGAGCTCTTCGCCGCCGGGCAAATGCCAATGGCGCTGATCCGCTGGCAGATCACCGGCCTCACCGACGAGATGGACAAGCTGCTGGACGGCGATTGAAGATCGTCCCGCTGCTCGGTGAGTTGTGCGACGGTACGTAGTCCGAGGTCAGCAACAATCGAGGAACCGGTACGCGACGGCGCCCGCAGTGGCGATCGTACGAGTCGCCCTGGTGGTTGTCTGCGCCACGCTGGCTCCGGCAACGTCGGCCCAATCAGCCGGCCAGTCGGTTACCGCGGCCGACGCCAACTACCAGGTAGCCGCGCAGTCGACGACGCTGCCGCCCCGAATCGACGGGCGGCTCGACGACCCGGCCTGGCAACAGGCGACCCTGCTCACGCGATTTACCCAGTCCACGCCCAACGAGGGGGAGCCGGTCACTGAGCGCACCGAGGTGCGGGTGCTGTACGACGAGTCAAAGCTCTACATCGCCGCCATGATGTACGACCGGGCGCCCGAGCGGATCGTCGCCAACGTGCTGCGTCGCGATGAGCGCTCGCGCTCCAACGATCACTTCGTGGTGACGCTCGACACGTATCACGACCACCGCAACGGCTACTACTTCGAGACCAACGCGCTGGGAGCCAAGTTCGACGCGCAAATCGTCGGTGAAGGAGGTCGATCGAGCTTCGGAGGTAACGTCGAGCAGTTCGAGGCCAGCTGGGACGCGGTATGGGAGGCTGCCGGCCGCATCACCCCCGAGGGCTGGTCGGTGGAGATCGCCATCCCGTTCTGGTCGCTACGCTTCGATCCGGAAAACACCACCGCGTGGGGAATCAACTTCCGACGCGGTATCCCTCGCAACGGCGAAGAAGCGTACTGGGCCCCAGTGCCCCGGCAGTACAACGCCACCCGGCTGTCGCACTCGGGGATGCTGGTGGGAATGGAGCAGCTGGCTTCGCCGCGCAACCTGCAGGTAAAGCCCTTTGCCCTTGGCGACGCGTCGACCGTCCTACGTGACCCCAACCTAGGGGCCGGCGGCGGTCACGTTACCGACGCGTCGGGCGATGCCGGCGTCGACGTCAAGTGGGGGATCACCCCGAACCTGACGTTCGACGGCACGCTGAACACCGACTTCGCGCAGGTGGAGGCCGATGACGTGCAGGTCAACCTGACGCGCTTCCCGCTGTTCTTCCCTGAGAAACGCGAGTTCTTCCTGGAGAACGCCGGATTGTTCAACTTCGGCAGAACGGGCGGCGGCGGCGGCGGTGGCGGTGTTGGATTTCAGCTCGGCAGCACGCCGCGGGTGATCGGCTTCCACTCGCGGCGCATCGGGGTGTCGCCCGACAATCGCGAAGTACCGATCATCGGCGGTGGCCGGCTGACCGGCAAGATCGGGCCGTGGTCGGGTGGGGCTTTGTCGCTGCAAACAACCAGCATTGCCGGGGTGGCGTCGGCCAACCACAGCGTCGTGCGACTCAGACGTGATCTCGGCAGTCGCTCGAGCTTCGGCATGCTGTTCACCAACCGGGAGGCGGGCGGTGGTGACCACAACCGCACCTACGGCGTCGACGGGCGCTGGGCCATCACGCCGCAGACGACGGTCGATGGATGGTGGATGCAGACCGCTACTCCAGGGCTGGACGATGCCTCCTGGGCCGGAGAGGTCCGGTTCGAGCACGCCACGCCCGGGTGGCTCGTCAAGGGATCGGCGCTGGAGATTGGCGAGGACTTCAATCCGGAGCTCGGCTTCGTCAACCGCACCGGCCTGCGCGCCTATCACGGGGAGGCGATGTGGACCCCCTACCCGCAAGCCGAGTGGATCCGCAACATGAACCCCCACGCTACCTTGGACGTCGTCACCGATCGGACCGGCCAACTGCTGTCGCGCCGTTGGCACTTCGACTGGGACGTGTTCCTGCGCCGCGGTGACATCATCGGGCCCACCCACAATCGCGTCTTCGAGCGCCTCGACATGCCCTTCGAGATCGTCAGCGGGGTGGTCATCCCACCGGGCGAATATCGCTTCAACGAGTACAGCTTCGAGATCGTCGCCGATCCGAGCCGCACTGTCGACGGCAGCATCACCTACACGTGGGGCGGCTTCTTCGGAGGCACACGCAAGAACCTGACCCTCACGGGCGGTGCCCGTATCGGCCCCCGCCTGGCGATCTCCGCCGCCTGGAACCGCAACGACGTCGAGCTACCGCAGGGTGATTTCGTCACCGATCTGCTGCGATCACGAATCTCCTACGACTTCAGCACCCGCCTGTTCCTTGCTGCCCTCATCCAGTACGACAATCAAGCCGATCAGGTGCTGTCCAACATCCGGCTCAACTTCATCCATACGCCGGGGGCCGACCTGTTCGTGGTGTACAACGAGAGCCGATTGGCGCACGACGCCGACCTGATCGACCGGACGATCATCGTAAAGTTGACTCATCTGCTGCGCTTCTGAGCCCCAGCTACGGAGATTCCATTGCGCCCATCCACTCGTGTTCTCATGGTCCTTGTGCTCGTCTCCATCGCCGTCGTCGCCGCTAGCGTCGCCCACAGCGGAACCAGGACAACGCAGAGCTCGACGCCATCATCGAGTCGCTCATGCCCTCGGTGATCGAGTGGCACTTCTCCCTGTTCCAGGAGCGCATCCCCGGTTTCTACTTCATGCTCGGCGTCAACAAGGAAGGTGTGGGTGTGAACCAGGCGGCCCCGAATCATTCGCCCAACTTCTACGTCAACGACGACGCGCTCATCGTAGGAGTACGCGCGATGGCGGGTGTGGCAATGGACTACCTGGGCTTCGCCCGCAATTCGTCAAGCGCACCCGACAAGTAGGCCAGCTGTAACGCTTCCTCGAGCCAGGCCAAGCGCTGCTCCGGCGTGGCCGTGATTGTGGCTTCCAGATGCTGGCGCTGCGTACCTTCCCAACTCGCGTCCCACGATTCCATGCGGTCGGCGCGCTTAGCCATCATCGCTCGCTTGGCGGGCGCGCAGGATGGCCTCGAGCTGCACGATGTCGGCCTGATCCTGCGGTCGGCCAGCCAGGCGCTTCAGGCGGATCAGGTGAGGGATCGATACGACTCGTACGGTCGTGTCACGCAGGTCGAACTCGACGGAGCTCTCCCACAGCTCATCGAACGGAATGGGATACTCCGCAAATAGGTCTACTACGCGCATCGGGTTGTTCGGGTCGAGCATCGAGAACACCTTCATTCCGCGCTCACGGACCCACGCCTCACGAACCGTCGCGTTGGCAAAGTCACTTGCGTTGACTGGCAGTCTCGGCTGCAGTCCCGATGCGGCGAGGACGTCGATGGCCTTGGCCGCCTCGAAGGGGTCGAGGTCGACGATAAGGTCTACATCTACCGTCAACCGCGCGTGGCCGTGCAGCACCACGGCGAGCCCGCCTACGACGACGTAGCGCACGTTGGCCGCGTTCAACGCCGCGAAGAGTGGTTCGAAAATCGCCATAAGCGAATTCTATGGGCGCGTCGGTCGCTGAACCAAGCAGCCCGCGAATTCGACGGCTATCTGGCGCCTGCTGAACCTATGCTCGGACGCTTCCATGCACTTGGCGACCCGCTGGCCGACCGCATCTCCGCCTACTTCCAGGTGACCTCCATGGCGAAGAAGTGATCGAACACCTCGCGAGTCGGGTTGTTGCGGGCATCCACCTCGGGGCTGCGGATGAAGAAGTCGAGCTGTTGCACGGCCGGATTCACCGCGCCTGCCGATGAGCGTTTGTTGAGCAGCGGATAGTTGACCTCCAAGGTCCGTCGATCGCGCATGCCCTGGGTAACCATGAAGTGCACTTGATACTCGTCGTAGATGCGCTCGCCGTTGAGCGTCGCATGGCCGTAACCCCAGCCGGCCACATAGATGAAGGTCTTCGGCCAGTTCGTATCGCCACAGCCGGAGTCGCCGTGTTCGTACAGGTACGCCGCGACGCCGCCGTCCTGGCATGGACTGAACTCGTGAAAGCGGTCCATGTTCACCACCAGCTCGCCCTCCGGCAGGTCGAGGCGAGCCGAGAAGCGCCCGCTGTTGTTGATCTCGTCGACGTCAATCTCGACCGTGCCGCCCACAGCGCGAACACTCGCCGCGTCGTTCCCCATATGATCCCACCCCGGCGCTTCGTCGAGCCGCCCGACCTGGTGGATACGCCCCGCCGACAAGACGAAGCGTCCGTCGTAGAGATCGTGCTGTTGCGGCGCATAGAGGGTGATCTCCGCGCCCGGCTGCTGGCGGGGCGTTGATTCCTGCGTCGCCAAATGCGCCGGTGCGCCCACCATCAAAACGGCCACCATGGTCATGTGCGAGCTCAGCCTCAACATCGATGTGCCTCCTGTCGCGCTTGAGAGGTCAGCGACTCTCCTGCGAAAACCGCGCCTCGACGATCTCGGTGCTCCCTGCTTCGACTTCAACCGAGACCCTTTGCTGGCCCAGCTTCTCGTGCCAGAGCTCCAGCTGGTAGGTGCCCGGCGGAACCTCAGGAATGCGGAAGACGCCGGCCGCGTCCGTAACGGCATGAAACGGGTGCGCGTCGATCCTGATGAACGCCTGCATCCACCCGTGTACGTCGCACTTGACGATGATCATCCCTTCCTCCGCAACCACGGTATCGATGCTCATTCCCGTCGACGGCAACGCCATGTTGACGCTGTGGGCACCGTAGAAATGCTCGGTATGGAGCACCGCGTCGCTGTTGGTAGCGGTGATCGTGCTGCCTACGGTAAGCACCGCGGCGTGCGGAATGAAGCGGCAGCCCCGGTTGTCGAGCACCAGGCGCTCCGCAGGGCGAGCAGGTATCTTGTCCCGGGGCACGTCGAGCAACGCGACGATCACGTTGCGAATACCGCCGTCGACGGCCGACACGAGGAGATCCTCCAGGCTTTGGGCCTCGCCACATAGCTCCGGATCGGTGGTGTTTCGCACTCGCGTCGGCTCGGGGATCGTGGCGGCGGTTAGCCGGACAACACCCTCGACGGTGCCCGTTTCTGACGACGAGCCGGAAGACGCGTCGCGCAGAGGCTCCGTGTCCGGTTGGCAGCCGACCGCGAGAACCACCATCAGGCTCGCAAGCAGCCGGGCCGCGCCCGGCAGGGGCGCAGACGGTGAACGGACGATGAAACCCACCATGTGACCACGGTAGTTGGTCGCCACGGTGAAGTCATCCGGCACCAAGAGGACGGGCTTCCAGGCGCGCTGAAGGTGTTGTTGGCGGCGGCAACTTGGTAGGCTCCGCGGCAAGGGACTATCGCATGTGCCTCGTTGGACCCGATATCGGAGGAGCATTGTGTGGTTCGAGTCGATCCTGAGACGAGAGACCGGCTGTGTCACCTACATGGTCGGCTCGACGGTCAGCGGCGAGTGTGCCGTCTTCGATCCGCTGTGGGACATCGACCCCTACCTACACCTGGCGGCGTCCAAGTCGTCCCGCATCCGCTACATCATCGACTCGCACAGCCACGCGGACCACGTGTCCGGGGCGCGACGCCTGGCTACGGCGTGCAGCGGCGAGCTGGTGCTGCCGGAGCTCGCCGAGATCAACTACGAGGCCACACGGGTAGCGCCCGGTGACCGGCTCGTCCTGGGCGATGTGGCCTTGGAGATTTTCCACGCTCCGGGGCATCGGCCAGAGCAAATCAACCTCCTGGTCTTCGATCACGGCCGGGGCGACGACCCCTGGTGCCTGCTAACCGCGGATTTTCTGCTCGTCGGCGACCTGTCACGGCCGGACCTCGCACAGGATGGCGAGGACGGGGCGCGAGCGCTCTTCGATGAGGCGCTGCCTCGGCTCCGTGAGCTCCCCGATTTCGTCGAGGTTTATCCGGGACATGTGGCGGGCTCCACCTGAGGACGCGTCACCAGTGGCAAGGTTGTCACCACGATCGGGTATGAGAAGCGCAACAACCCCGCCCTGCAGTTCAAGGAGCGCAACGCGTTTATCGCGTACATGAACGCCAATCAGCCGATTCGTCCAGCCAACGTCGAGAACATCGTCGCGATCAACCAGGGCAGAAGGCCGTTGACGATGGACCCGCCCCGCGCCCGCCCCCTGAGCCCGGACGAGTTCGCCGAGCTGGCCGACGACGGCCGGCTCGTCATCGACGCCCGATCGGCGGCCGCCTTCGGCAGCGGACACGTTCCGGGCGCCATGAGCATCCTGCAGAGCAGCCCCGAGTTCGAACAGCGGGTCGGCTGGGTGACCCCGCCCGACGTGCCATTCCTGCTGGTCACCGACGACGCCGAGGCAACGGAATGCGCTCTCCACGCGATGGCCTTCCTGGGGCTGGATTCTCGAGTCGAGGGGGTTCTGGCCGGTGGCATGAGAAGCTGGCTGCGCGCCGGACGCCCACAGGAGACGTTGCCGCAGATGAGCGTCCACGAGCTTGCCGCGGTACTGTCCAACGGCGGCGCGATGCAGGTGCTCGACGTGCGCGAAACCTCGGAGTGGGACGCCGGACACGTCGACGGTGCCCACTACATGAACTACAAGTTCCTCGCCGACCGGATCGACGAGCTCGAGCTGAGCATCGACAGTCGCGTATCGGTCCTCTGCGCCGTTGGGGCTCGATCGAGCACCGCCTGCAGCATCTTGCTGCGCAACGGCTTCCGTCGCATTCGCAACGTGACCGGCGGCATGGGTGCGTGGGCGGCCGCCGGGCTGCCCATGGTGGACGCTGCCGGCGAGCCCGTTTAGAAAGAGCCGGCTGCTGCACTCCACCCTGGATCTCTAGCAGGCCCAGTCCGGCGAAGACAGCGGTGGCGATCAGAAAGCGTACCGCAGCACCCGCGCAACGTTGATGCCGACCAGCATCGTGCCCACCGCCAGCGCCGCGGCCCCGACAGAGATGGCCATCTCGTTCCCTGCTATCAGGCCGACGGCGAGTACTGGAACGCCGAGCGTCCATAGGGTGAAGCTGGCGGCCTGAAGGCGCCGGCCCATCATGGTGTACTGCGAGGGAACGTCTGGTTTCTGTCCGTAACGCACGAACTGCTGGAGCCAGGTGACCAGCGGCAGGATTCGCGTTGCCACGCCGATGACAATCTGCGACAGGAAACCTACGAGACCCAGCAAGCCGTAGACCGCCATCAGGCGCAGCTCGGTCTCCGATGGCTGCATGTACAACAGCGCCATGCCGAGCGTCGCGCTGAGCGCCAGGTAGCCGATCGCCTGCATCACATGCAGCACCCCATAGTCGGGTTTGATCAGCGCCTTGGGGGCAGGGCGCGGAGATCGGATCATCCACGCCACCCTGGAGGCGAACGCGACGATCCCCAGAATACTCAGCACGGCGAACGCACCGGTCCATCGGCTGGCGGTAATCAGGCTGGCGAACAGCCCCAGCACACCGATCTCCAGCAGACAGGCACTAGCGTAGAGGCCCCGCTCCGGGGGTACTGCCGTGGGCAACATCATCGGCAGAAGCCGATAGGCGAGCCCGATCACCATCATCGTTGCCCAGCCGAGCGCCGCGAGATGGGCGTGCGCGAACACGTTCCCCAGAATATGGCCCGGCACCGCGTCGACTTGGAGCTTCTCCAGGCCGGTGAGCGCTCCCCAGATTCCAGCCACCAGCATGTTCACAAACGCCAGCACGATGTGGAGCTTGATCGGCCACGGCATCGCCCCGGGCAACACGGCGCGCAGCACACGCCAGGCGACAAAGGCGATGCTGAGCAGCAACATGCCCGCCGACCACAACATGCCGTTGTAGCGATTCAGCCAGAAGTGACTCGCCAGCCCCGCCACTCCGGTGAGGAAAAGAGCGCACGCTACGATGTCTGAGCGTCGAGCCGCGATCGGTGTGCGTAGGGCGATCGGTCCGACCATGTAGATCCAACCCAGAATCGAGCCGGTGATCCAGCCCAGCGTGACCAGATGAACCAGCGCCATCGCCTGCGGGTGATAGAAAAAACCCGCCAGGATGCCCGGCCGCCAGGCGAGCATCGAGAACGCCGTGATCAGCGCGATGTGGGCGCCCGCCAGGTAAAGCCCCGGCACCAGCCTCGGGGGGAGGCGCTCGAGCTTCGCTGGGTCGGCCGCTGTCGTCATGCGGCGATCGTACTGAAGAACGCTCTCGCCCGCCGGATAGCGTCCATGCAATCACCGATCCCGTGACACGCTCCGACTTGCATTCACGGTTTTGTATCTCTAGCATTGCAAGGAAATAGACCCTTGCTTTGCTAGGATAATCAGATGGGACGCGACTCGCTCGGCGACT
Source organism: Acidobacteriota bacterium (assembly GCA_963666055.2). GTDB lineage: Bacteria > Acidobacteriota > UBA890 > UBA890 > WLXD01 > DASCOT01. Next base: position 334,050 of record CAXWPH010000007.1, read on the forward strand.
TCGAGCAGCTGGTGATGCTGGCGGTGGCGCGGCTCGGCGGCGACGCCTACGTTGTGCCGATCATCGCCGAGATCGGCGACCGCACCGGACGTCGGGCTAGCCACGCGGCAGTCTACGTGGCGCTCAAACGGCTGGAGACCAAGGGGCTGGTAAGGTCGCGGCTCGGCGAGCCGACCGCCGAGCGTGGCGGCCGAGCGAAGCGCTTCTTCACGCTGGAGCCCGACGCCATCGAACGCCTGCGCGGCTCGCGCGACGCGCTGTTGTCGATGTGGCAGGGCCTGGAAGAAAAGCTGTGAGCCGGCGCGCGCGCCACGGGAAGGCGCCGGATTTCGCCACCAAGCTCGTCACCCGACTGCTGCCGCCACCGTCGAGACACGACGTGCTCGGCGATCTGGAAGAGGAATTCCAGCACCTGCGACGCACCCACGGCGGGTTGCGAGCCTGGTTGTGGTACTGGCGTCAGACGATCGCCTTCGCCTGCAAGCTTCCGGCCGCCGGCCTGGCCGGCGGTCTGCCAGAAGATCCCCGTCGTGAGCACAACGTGATCGGCAACCTGGCAGCGGACATTCGGTTTGCAGTGCGCAGCCTGCTGGCCGAACCGCTGTTCGCCTTCGTAGTCATCGCCACGCTGGCGCTGGCGATCGGCGCCAACACCGCTATCTTCTCGGTAGTCAACGGAGTGCTGCTGAGCCCCCTCGATTACCCGGAGCCCGACCGGCTGGTGCGGGTGTATCAGTACTACTCGCGCAGCGGCGGCTTCGAGAGCGCCCCGACAAACTTCGACGTTGTGTCGCCCCTCGACTACACCGACTACCGGGATCAGCTGAGTACGTTCCAGTCGCTGGCGGGGATGGGGAACTACGGCCCGATGGGCTTCGATCTCACCGGCGAGGGCGCGCCGCAACGAATCTCCGCACTATACGTGACATCGGACTATTTCGACGTCTACGGCTTGCGCCCGATGACCGGGCGAGTGTTCGAGCGCTCCGAGGAGGACGGCAACTCCCGCGTGGTGATCCTGTCGGCGAGGCTGTGGCGGAGCCTCTTCGAAAGCGATCCTGAGATCGTCGGCCGCACGATGACGCTCGATGGCGAGGCCTGGGAGATCGTCGGCGTCATGCCCGCCGGCTTCGTCGATCTGGTGGGCGACGACGTCGACGTGTGGGTGCCACACGACATGACGCCCGGCGGCTTCAACACGCGCGGCAACCACTATATGACGGTCGTCGGTCGACTCGCCCCCGGAGTGACGCTGGCCGAGGCGCAGCAGCAGCTCACTGCCTTCGACGAGCAGCTGGCCCGCCAGTATCCGGAGTCGAACGACGGACGCTATGCATGGATCCAACCGCTGCAAGAGGACTCGGTGGGCAACGCCGACACCATGCTCTGGGTCCTGCTGGGCTCCACCGCACTGGTCTTGCTGATCGGCTGCGTCAACGTCGCCAACCTGCTGATCGGCCGCGGCATGACGCGGCGCAAGGAGCTCGCCATCCGCGCCGCCCTCGGCTCGGGGCGACTGCGTCTGGTTCGGCAACTGCTTACCGAGAGCCTCCTGTTGGCGCTCATCGGCGGCGTGCTGGGCGTTGCGTTGGCGGCGATGACGACGCGCGCCTTGCTGCGCCTCGCGCCGCAGTCCCTCACGCTCATCAACGACATATCGTTCGACTCGCGCGTGCTGGCGCTCGCCCTCGCCACTTCGCTGTTGACAACCGCTGTCTTTGGGCTGGTCCCCGCCTTTCGCAGCGTCGGGAAAGACCTCGAGACGGCGTTGCGCGAGGACGACCGCGGCAACAGCGGTAGTCGGGGCACCAACCGCATGCGCTCGGCGTTGGTGGTGGGCGAGGTCGCGTTGGCGCTCGTGCTTCTGATCGGAGCGGGCCTGATGATGCGCAGCTTCTGGCTGCTACAGACTCGTGACATTGGCGTGGACCCGAGCAACGTGACGACGTTCGAGCTACGGCTGCCGGAGGCCCGCTACGACACGGCGCAAGAACGTGAGGGCTTCTACCAGGAGCTGCGACGGCGTGTCGCTGCCATCCCCGGCGTCGATGCGGTCGGCGCCGTCCAGTGGCTGCCAGTCACTGGTACCTACAACGTTTGGGGGTACGCGACGGCCGACCCGGATAGCGACTCGGGCTGGGATCACCACCTCGCCAACATCCGCGTCATCTCGGGCGACTATCTCGACCTGTTGGGAATCCCGCTGCTGGCGGGGCGCCGCTTCGGTCCGGACGACGCACTGGGCGCACCGTTCGCGGTGTATCTCAACGAGGCCGCGGTTGCGGACGGCTGGGGACCCGGAGCAAACCCGCTCGGCGAGACCATCAGATCCGGCGGTCACGACGGTGAGATCGTCGGCATCGTCGGAAACACGCTGCTACGGCAGCGCTCGGCGTCGCCCACCCCCAAGCTGTACTTCAGCCACACGCAGTTCGCCGAGCGTCGCTGGAGCATGTTCCAGCTGCTGCGCACCTCCGCCGATGTACCGGGCCTGATGACCGCGATCCGTACCCAGTTAGCCGAGATCGACCCGCTGCTCGTCGCCTTCAACGTGCGCACTCTGGAACGCGCCATCGGCGTCGGCATGGCCGATACTCGGTTCACCATGGTGCTGCTCGTCGCCTTTGGCTCCATGGCTGGGCTGCTGGCGGCCTCGGTACCTACGGCGTGCTGTCGTACTCCGTTGGGCAGCGCCGCCGAGAGATCGGCATTCGCATGGCCCTGGGCGCCCGCGAGAAAGAGATCCAGCGCATGGTGTTAGGATAAGGACTGGCATTCGCGGCCCTCGGCGCGGCCATCGGGCTGGTCGCTGCCTTCGCCGCTACCCGACTGATGAGCTCGCTGCTGTACGGCGTCTCTGCTACCGATCCGGCAGTATTCATCGCCGTTGGCGTCGCCGGCCTGGCGATCGCTTTGCCGGCGGCGTGGATCCCGGCGCGTCGAGCGACCAGTGTCAGCCCGGTGCACGTGCTCCGCTCCTGAAGGGGCGCCAGGAAGCTGGGTGGCATCCCGCCCGGTGGTGATGCCGCCGATCTCCGAATTTGCCACCGACTCGACGAGACGACGCGAAGACTCTAGGTGAGATCGGTCACGGAATCGCGAGGCAAGCCGAGCAGCACGCTTCCCGCTAGCCAGCTCAGGAACCCGGCCGGGGCGCCGGCGACCAGCCACATGAACGCCACCGGATACTGATCGTTGGGATAGAGAATCCACGGCGCCATGCCCAGGAACGCGCCGGTGACGATGCCTCCCAGTAGCAGGGCGGCCAGGCCCATCATCCAGCTATGCGCCGAAGAGCCTATCCACGCGCACAGTCCACCGAGTGCAACTGCCAGCGTCAGCACGACCGCGGCCATGGAGACGCGATACGGGTGTCCGTATGGCGGATCGCTCGGGAAGCGCTCGCCGGTTCCCGGGAACAAGCCAACCCAGGCCACCATCACCACCACGACCACTACCCCGACGTAGACCGCGCCGGCGCGGACCCAGCGTGGATCCAGCTTGCTCATGAGAAACCTCCGTGACAACGTCCGGCGCGAGCGATGAGCGTACCGTCGGGTATCCTGACCGATATTGGCTGGCAGACCTAAGAGTACTTTGTATTGTAAAGTATCGCAAGTGTATTGCAAAGTATCGCGAGCGAACGATGCAGCTGAGCCGCAGCCGACGCCTGTTGATCGGGCGTCTACGCCGCCGCAAGACCCGTGAGCGTGAGCAGATGTTCCTCGCCGAGGGCGTGCGCTGCGCCTCCGAGGTGCTCGACGCCGGCACCAGGGTGCGCTTCGCGGTGGTATCGCCACGCCTGCGTGCCCAGCCGGCCGGAACGGAGCTCATCGAACGGCTCGAGGGCGCGCGCGTGGAACTCATCGACGCCACCGATGCCGACGTCGCCGAGCTGGCCGATACCGAGTCGCCCCAAGGGGTGCTGCTGGGTTGCGAACAGCCCTCGGCGAGCCTCGAGACCATCAAAGCCACCCGGGTGCTGGTCGCCGATGCGATCGGCGACCCCGGCAACCTCGGCGCCCTGGTGCGCTCCGCCGCCGCCTTTGGCGTGAGCGTGGTGGTGGCGCTCGACGGTACGGTCGACCCGTGGAATCCAAAGGTAGTGCGAGCCTCGGCCGGTACCATCGTACGGGTGACGATGCTTCGTGCCAGCTGGCCCGAGCTCGACGCCTGGCGCTCAGCGCGCCACCTCGACGTGCTGGTGGCGGAGCGCGGCGGCGACGCGCCGGAGCCACCGCGCCGCGGCTGGATACTGGTGATCGGCAGTGAGCCGCGCGGCGCACGGGAGGAGATCCGGACGGCCGCCGACCGGCGCATCGCGATCCCCATGGCAAGCGGCGTAAACTCGCTCAACGCCGCAGTGGCCGGCTCCATCTTGATGTACACCCTAACGGTGCAGGGCTAATGGGAACGGGAGGAGGCACATGAAAGGATCCGATGCAGCGAAACACGGCATCAGCTTTGGCTCTGCCCTGGCAATCGCCATCTCGTTCGCACAGCATCGCTCGGTGCTCTGGGCGATCATCCACGGGCTCTTCTCATGGCTCTACGTCGTCTACTACGTGCTCACCGGGGCCCGCTGAGCACACCGAGCAAGTTTCGCATCGCGGTTCTGGGCACCGGCTTCGGAGCCATGCAGGTGGTGCGTCGCCTCGACCGGCGGTATTTCGACGTCACCGTTGTCAGCCCCCGCAATTACTTCCTGTTCACCCCGCTGCTGCCCAGCACCACCGTTGGAACGGTGGAGTTCCGCAGCATCATCGAGCCAGTCCGATCGCTGCCGGAGCTCACCTATTACCAGGCGGCTTGTGAGGCCATCGATCCCGACGCGCGGCGTATCCACTGCGAGGCCATGAGCGACGGATATCGCTTCGAGCTCGGATACGACTATCTCGTCGTCGCAGTGGGTGCCGGCAACAACACCTTCGGCGTGCCGGGAGTGCATGACCACTGTCTGTTCTTGCGCGACCTGCCCGACGCTCGCGCCATTCGGCAGCGCATCATCGAGCAACTCGAGCGCGCCAGCCGTCCCGGCATCGATGCCGGGACGCGCGCCGGCCTGCTCCATTTCGTGGTGATCGGCGGAGGGCCCACCGGCGTGGAGTTCGCCGCTGAGCTACACGACTTCATCGACGCCGACCTGCACCGGTGGTTCCGTGCCACCGTAGATCACGTGAGCATCACGCTACTGGAGTCTTCGGGCTCGATTCTCGGCGCTTTCGATCGCAGCCTGTCGAGCTTCGCGGCGCGCCGCTTCCGACGCCAGAACATCGACGTTCGAACCAACACCCCGGTGACTGGCATCGACGCGAACGCCATCACCCTGAACAACGGCGAACGCTTGGCCTACGGACTCGCCGTGTGGTCGGCCGGCAACGCTCCGGTACCGTTGCTCGCCAACCTCGACTGGCCCAAGTGGCGCGACGGACGGCTGCTGGTAGGGGCGACGCTCCGTGTCCCAGGGCAGGACACCATCTGGGCACTGGGAGATTGCGCCACAATCGACGGCGAGCCCCTACCGCCGACCGCACAGGTAGCCCAGCAACAGGGCAAATATCTCGCTGGCAACCTCAACCGCATGGCCGCGGGGCGCCCGGAGAAACGGTTCCGATTCCGCCACCTCGGCATGCTGGCCTACATTGGCGAGCATCGGGCGCTCGCCGATCTGCCGAACGTGAAGGGCCGCGGCTTCGCAAGCTGGGTTTTCTGGCGCTCGGTGTACTGGACGCGCCTGGTGAGCCTGCGCAACAAAGTACTGGTGGTGTTCGACTGGCTCACCACGCTGGCGTTCGGCCGCGACGTGAGCCGGTTCTGAGATGCCGATAGTGACGCTCCGAGCCACCCGACAGCCGTGGCGCGCAGGCCAATCGATTACGCTGGCCGTGCCACTGATGGTGGCCGCACTCGTAGTTGGCTGCACACCTCTCGACGCCGCGAGCCGCGACCACGCCAACCGCAACTCGACGGGCCCCATGACCAACCGATCGGTCATCAGCATCGCCCATCGTGGCGCCTCCGCCTACGCTCCGGAGCACACCTTCGCCTCGTGGGATCTGGCGCTGGAGATGAATGCCGATTACCTCGAGCAGGACTTGCAGATGACCGCCGACGGCGTGCTCGTGGTAATGCACGACGACACCCTCGACCGCACGGCGCGCGGCCCGACGAACGACTGCACCGGTGCGGTAATCGAAAAAGACCTCGCGCAGCTCGAGCGCTGCAATGCCGGGGCGTGGTTCAACGAGGAGCACCCCGAGCGCGCCCAACCCGAGTTCGCCGAGCTGACCATCCCGACGCTCGAGTCGGTCTTCGAGCGCTATGCGGGCCGCGCCCGCTTCTACATCGAGACCAAAAACCCCGAGGACGCGCCCGGCATGGAGGAGGAGCTACTGAGATTGCTGCACGCCTTCGACCTGGTGCCGTCGTCGCCCGACGACGATACGGTAATCCTGCAGTCGTTCAGCCCCGGCAGCTTGCGCAAGCTACGCGACCTGGAGCCCTCGCTACCCCGGGTGCAACTCGCCCCGTGGCGAGAGACCAGCGCCAGCATCCGCTCGCAGCTGAGCGACGTCGCCGCCTATGCCAACGGGCTCGGGCCGCACTACAGCGACGTGAACCAGGCGCTGCTCGACGACGCGCACCAGCGTGGCCTGGTGGTGCACCCCTATACGGTCGACGAACCCGAGGAGATGCGCCGACTGATCGAACTCGGCGTCGACGGCATGTTCACCAACGTGCCGGACGTGCTCGGGGCGATGCTGCGGTGAACACCGAACGCGCCTGTGCGTGAAGGCTGACCGCGCCCTCGGGGTGAACGCTGAACCCGGGCAAGGGTGAACGCTGAACGTTGGCATCCGGGCGGCCGCAGCCTACTGGTAAACTCAGGGACCCAGCGGCACGTCGTCGGTGCAGCTATCATCGACCTCGGTATGCGGGTCGTTCAGGAAGCTCGAGATCACCTGCGGCCGGCACTCTCCTGGCAAGCCGTGACCCAGTGCCTGAAACTCGACGATCTGCAGGTTGGGCATCGTCCGCGCCAAGTAGTGGCCCCAGCGGGTGGTGCAGCATGAGTCGACCTGGCCGTGCAGCGACAGCCCTGGAGCATCGGAGTAGAAGCGATCGTTGTGCTCCGGCGGCACGGCACCGTCCACCCCCCACCAGGCGCAGATCTTGTTGTCCTCGAACGCCACCAGGGCCGGCTCGCGCTCGAGCATGGCGACGACGTCTTCCTCGGTCGGCCGGTTCACCCCCATGTCGCCGCAGATGTGGGCCAGGTAGTAGCCGTAGGGCTGCCGATCGTCGACATCGTCGGCCGACACCTGGCGCCAGCGATCGGTGCCAAAGAAATCGTCGAGCGCCGAATAGTCGTGCCTCTGTACTCGCGCCAGCACGTTGGGCAGCTTCATATAGATATCCGAGAAGCGGCGATAGATCTTGGCGATCAGGGCGACGCCGTCGAAGGTCAGGGTCACCGTCCCGCCATCCTCAGTCTGCACGGTCTTGATATAGGGCCGGGCATCGAGCGCCCGGCGGGCGCGGTCGATCGCGTAATACCAGGCCGGAAGCAGCTCGCGGCAGTGCGGATCCTCGGCAACGCAGAGGCCCAGGATGTCGGTGTACATCTGCTTGATGGTGTAGAACTCATCGATCGCGGCGCGGTTGCGATACTCGCCGAACCAGGGCGCCCCGAGCACAAACGCGCGCACGCTGTCGGGGTAGTAGCGCAGGTACGCCAGCACGCTCCCGCTGCCGGTGGAGTAGCCGTAGATGTTGATCTTGCCGTAGCCCAGCAGCTGGCGGATCTCGTCGACGTCGCGCGCGATGTCGTACTCGTTGTACTTCGCCACGTCGATGCCCTCGTCGACGAGCTTCTCGTAGCACCGCTGCACCGTCTCGGCGTGGAGGCGCAGCCGCTCCATGGTGTCGGTAGACGCGACCATGACCGGCGACAGCTCGTTCTGATACGGCGAGATGGTTCTGCCGGGGCAAACAAGCGTCGGCTTCGCATACCTGAAGCCGCGGTGATCGATCAGCACCAGCGGGCGATTCCCGGTATCGCCGCGTATCCAGTCGAAGTTGCCCATCGGCGACAGCCCCGGCCCGCCCGGGAAGAAGAAGAGAGGGTGAGGTTTTGGATCGGGGCTCGGGACATCGCCCTCGAGGCCGGGCTCGATCACCGCCACCGGCAGCTAGACGATCGTGCCGTTGGGATCGTCGCGATCCTCCTGCCCGAAGAACAGGTAGCAGTCGGCGTTGGCGTCGACCAGCTCCCCGGTGACGCAGTCGGCAGGCTCGAGTCGCGGAACGGGCTCTGTCTGCTGGGCGCTCGCGATATGGGGGAGGAACAAGACGAACGCGCACACTGGGGCCCATCCGATCGCCAGGGCTGGTGCGGGCATATGCTTCACTGCGGCACCTCCTTCGTGGCCGGTCAACCGGCCTCCGAAACGGGTCGTATCCCCGTGGTCGCGTCTACCAGCGCCAGGATTCATGCTCGTAGACGGACTCCCCTTCCAGAAGGGTCAACAGGACGCTCGCCTGGTGGATCCCCTCCGCGGGAAGTTCGAACAGGTTGCGATCGAGGACCACGAGATCGGCGTACTTGCCGGCTTCTATGGTACCGATCTCTTGCTCCCAGAAGTTCAGATAGGCGACATCGATCGTGTAGGCAGCGATGGCGGTTTCCAGATCGACGAGCTCCTCCTCATTGAAGGGCTCACCGGGCCCAGCTTCCAAGCCGCGGCGCGTGACCGCCACCTGCATGCCCTCGAGGGGATTCATCGACGACACCCCCCAATCGCTTCCGAAGGCGATTCGGCCCCCGGCCTTGACGATCGCGCCGACCGGATACACCCATCGCGTGCGCTCCGGCCCGATGCGTGGCTCGATGAGGTCGATCACCATCTCGTCGCGCTGCGCCCAGATCGGTTGGAAGTTGGCGATCGCACCCAGCTGCGCGAACCTGGAGAAGTCGGCGGGGTGTGCCAGATCGATGTGCGCAATGTGGTGCCTCGAGTCGCGTGAGCCGTTTACCTCGCGTGCATGCTCGAACGCATCCAGCGCGTAGCGAACCGTCGCATCGCCGACCGCGTGAATGTGTACCTGAAACCCCTCCGCATCGAGTGCCGCGACCAGCGGGTTGAGCTCCTGCGGCGCGATGTTGGGATGCCAGCGAAAGTCGGGACGATCGGCGTACGGCTCGAGCAGGGCCGCGGTGTGGTTGTAGATCAGGCCATCGCCACCGATCTTCACGCTCGTCGGCCTGAAACGCTCCCCGCCGAACTCCTCGCGCAAGCCGACCACACGAGCCACATTGTCGAGTCCTTCTGCCGCGTTGATGCGCAGTCCGGTGATCGCCCTGACCGTCAGCTCGCCGCGTGATTCCAACGCCGCATAGGCTTGCAGCGACTCCCGACCCCCGCCCGCATCCTGAAACGAGGTGATGCCGAGGCTGTTGGCCAGCTGTAGCCCGCGCCTCAGAGCCTCGGTACGCTCTTCGTCACTCGGGTCCGGAATGTGCTCGTAGACCAACCGGCTGGCCGACTCGTGCAGGGTACCCGTCGGCTCTCCGGTGACCGGATCACGCTCGATGCGGCCGTTCTCTGGATCCGGCGTGTCTTTCGTGACCCCGGCCAGCTCGAGGGCACGCGAGCTCGCCCAGGCGGAGTGGCCGTGCTGCGATGTGAGGACGATCGGGCGCCCCGGGGCGATCTCGTCGAGGACCGACTTGTGCGGGTTGGCCTGATCGAAAAGAAGGAGCGCCCAGCCGCCGCCGCGAATCCACTCGTCCTGCCCTCCCTGCGAGGCACAGTCGCTGATCGCGGCCAGGACGGCATCGAGGGTGACGATGTCGCGCACGTTGCAGCCGCGGCTATCCACCGGATGTACGTGCGAATCGCCGAAACCAGGCAGCAGCATCTTGCCCTCGAGATCGACGACTCTGGTATCCGGACTGATCAAGGAGTCGATCTCCTGGTCCGAGCCGACGGCAACAATCCGACCGTTACCGATCGCCACCGCCTCGGCCCACGGTTGAGCGGCAACCACCGTGTAGACGGCCCCGTTGCGGAGCACCAGGTCGGCCGGGTCCGGCGCAGCGGCGCAGGCAACGGTGAAAAGCAAGACTGCCAGCGCAGCGGACGAGTGTGCTCGAAGCATGCTCATTGCTACCTCTTGTCTGCGGCCAGGCCGCATGAACGCAGGACCCTGAAGATCGTGTCGATCTGCTCGAGGGTGAGGATCAACGGCGGCGACAGCACGTTGAGGTGACCCAGCGGGCGCATCAGCATCGGTCAGGGATCGCCCGGCACGCCGTACGACGGTGCCTCGCTCGGGTCCAGCGCGCGGGTGACATAGGACTCCAGTTGCGGCTCGTACTCGCGCCACAGAGCTCCCAGTTGCGGTACCGGGTCGGTGTCCCAGTCGACGCGCAGATCAACGATCGGCCACGATACCTGGTGGGCCACCAGCAGCCCGGCGGAGCGCACCGGGCCCTCTTCGCCACCTGCTGCCAGGCCCGCCTCTATGGCAGCCAACAGCCGCGCTGCGAGATGACCGTTGGCGGCTTCGAAGCCCCGGACCATCGCCGCGGGGACGCGATCGTCGGCCAGCAGGTTGCCAATCGCGACGCAGTTCCGCCCCTCCGCCGCGGCGTGCAGCCCCAAGGTACGTTCGCCGTTGAAGTGCGCCACCCTGCCGGCCGTGTCGACGACGGCCAGCTGCCGCCAGGCGGCGTGCTCAGCGGAGTCCACCACGGTGCCGAGCGCTTGCTCGGCCTCCCTCCCCTGCGCCAGCAGATCGAGGATGCGATCGCCGAGGCTCGGATCGGTGATGTTCTGGCTCAAGGCAGCGCCGGCGCCAGCGCGCACGAAGGCGCAGCGAGCCGCCACACAGATGCTCGACGACGACACCGTCACCCCGACCATCTCGGTGCGCGCGCAGCGAGCCGCGATCGACATGGTCATCGGCTTGAACCGTCGACCTGCTCGCCGGCCTCCGGAATCACCGCTATGACGTCGATCTCGACGAGCCAATCGGTGCATGCGAGACCGTCGACGATGAGCCCGGTGGACACCGGAAAGACGCCCTTCAACCAGCGACCGATCGTGCGATACACCGGCCCCCGGTAGTCCCGATCGGTGATGTAGACGGTGATCTTACAAACATCGGCCAGCTCACTGCCAGCCTCCCGGAGCAGCTGAGCGACGTTGCGCATCGCTTGATCGGCCTGAGCGGCACAATCACCGATTCCCACCGTGTTGCCATCCAGATCGGTGCCCACCTGTCCGCGCAGGAACACGATGTTGCCGGCGACAACAACCTGGCACAGGTCGTTGTCGAGGTCCTGGTCGGGATAGGTGTCGCGGGTGTTGAACTTGCGCAGTCTTTTGTGGCCCATGCCACACCTCCCCCGGATCCGGATGGTGTCCGGCTACGACACTCGATCGGACAACCCGGCCGCCTTCTTGACGAGATCCAGCGGACCAGAGAAGTCGAAGTTGTTGTAGACGGCTGCCAGGTGTGCGAACGGCGGCGATTGGGCGAACAGCTCGAAGGTCACCCGATGACCGGCATAGTCAGAGTTGATCAGATCGCGCGCGTAAGCGAGCAGCTTGCGGCGATCTTCCGCTACCCAGTTCTCGTTGACGCTGTAGTACTTCTTCAGCCACGGTCCGATCTCGGGTGCGGCGAACGATCGACTGTCGGGGGTAACGCAGATCTGGCCGCCGCACAGCTCACGGGCGAGGTGCACGATGGCGGGGAGCTGGCTACAGGCCAGCACACGGCCGGTGTAGAGCAGCGACTGATTGGGCATCATCAGACCGGCCGGGCTACGCTCGCCGAGTGCGATCGATGCGGTCAGGTGGGCGTTGATTCCCTCCCGATAGCAGGCCATCGTGGCGAGCTTCTCGCGCACCGCCTGCTGCTTGTCGGTGCCGGTCTGTCGAACATTGAACAGAGCGGTGCCGATCAACAGATCAGCGATGGTCAGAATTCGCTGTACGAACGGAAAGGCGCTATAGCGATGCAGCGTGGCGCGAATGAAGACCGCGGCGCGCGTGTGACGGTGGAAGAGCACGTCCTCCCACGGGATCAGCACATCGTCGAAGATCATCAACGTGTCGACCTCGTCGAAGCGACTGGCGATCGGGTAGTCGACGGCTGAGCCCCGCTCGGCGAAGCCCGACCGGCACAGGTGCTTGAGGCCCTGAGCGTTCATCGGCACGATGAAACCAACGGCGTAGTCGGACAGCTCCGCATCGCCCCAGTTGGCGATCGTCGGCTTGGCGAAAGCCTGGTTCGAGTACGCCGACGCGGTTTCGTACTTGGCGCCCCGCACGACGATGCCGGCATCGGTCTCGCGCACCACGTGCAGCAGCATGTCCGGATCCTGGTCCTGCGGAGCCTTCGAGCGGTCGCCCTTCGGATCGGTGTTGGCCGACACATGGAACGGATCGCCACGCAGCGCGTGCTGGATGTGCCGCTCGATGTTGCTGGCGAACTGCGAGTCGATCTCGGCGAGCACATCGCTGCCGTCGAACAACGACCACATCTCGCCGATGGTCTCATCGCCGACCCGAGTTACCACGCCACCGATCTCGAGCATCACCGTGTCGACCGCGCGGCGCTTGTCGTGCCAGTCCTGCTCCTCTTTCGGCAGCTTGAGGGCGATGGCGTTGGTTTCGTCGGTGTCCTCGTCGACGTAGCTCATGACCTGGCGGTACTGCTCGTCGTGCGCCATGTCGTAGATGCGCGCACGCACGTCGACGATCGGCTTGAACGCCGGATGTGTGGGGACGTCTTCGACGCGCTCGCCGTCGATCCAAACCTCGCGATCGTCGCGAATCGACTCGATGTACTGCTCGCCGGTTCGGATCACGGTCGGCACCCGCCGTCGGTTGCGCGATTCGCTCTAGCCATCGTCACGATGCGGCATCCAAACAAAGACCAGGAGCCTTGTCCAGGATCTCTACCTGACATCTGAGGTGGCGCGGCAGGATCGGCTATCCTTGCCGAGCCATCGCAGCGTCGCCGATGACCGACGAGAGCACGTGAGGTGAACAGTGAACGCACCGGGTTCCATGGTGAACGGTGAACGAACCTTCCGCGCCGGCCGCAAACGAAGCGCGACCGCGGCGCGGGCGCTTCTGCTGGCAGTCGTGATGGTGCTGGGGTCGTCGACAATAGCGCCGATGCCCGGCGCCGCGAGCCCACAGGCCGCACCGAGCGTCACACTGGCGTCGTCACCCCCGACAGCCGCTCGCATGCTGGCCACGCGGCAGCACGCGGCGGTGATCATCGGCGAGTACTCCGGACACGACATCAACACGCTGGTGAGCATGCTCAACCCCCTGAATCGCGCGGTGAGCATCGAGATCCGGCTCATCGCACTCGGCGAGACCGACCCCGCGCTCACTCTCGCGCGAACTCTCGGGATACGCGAGTTCGGGTTGATCGACGCGCGGAAGGAGCTCGGAGACAGCTTCGAGGGCGCGGTCACCATCAGCTCCGACCGACGGATCGCGGCGATCGTGAGCCAAGCGGTCGACGGCGGGCCCAGCGGATCGGCCGTTCCCTATAACAACGCCCACCTGGGCGGCTCGTCGGTGCTCACCGAGCTCCGCCACGGCAAGGGACTGCGGACATTCAGGGGGCTCTTCAACGACGACGACGTGCAGGTGCTGGTTCGTCAGTTCCTGAACAACTCCGGCAACCAGTCGGTGGGCGGCCCCGTCGACACCCTGCTGCCGCCCCGCAGCAACTCGATCCAGCTGATCGGCGAGTTGTTTCCGATCAAGCCCGGGACAAAGCAGCCTGCGTTCCTGGCCAGCATCGTGGCGGACAACCAGAACGTCGCCGCCGGCGCCATCATCATGGACGAGAAGACCGGCGACACGTACACGAGCCCGGCGATCTTTCCGCACATCGCCGGCCAGCGCATCGTGCTGCCACGCTTCGCCAACTCCGACGGAGAAAGCTCGACCTTGACGGTGCAGAACCACGGAGCGACGGCGGCCGACGTCCACGTGACGCGGCACACGGGGCCGGCGCAATCGACCCGGACCACGTTCCCGCTCGACCCCAACGAGCTCATAATCATCGATGGCTTCGGCGGCAATGACGACATCACGTCCGACTTTCAGCCCTGGGCCGAGTTACACGGAGAGAGCCTGCGGGGCGCAGAGGACGCGTTTCTCAGCGCCGTGGTGATCTCCGACCAGAAGCCCGCCGGGCGCTCCGCCGATACCGATCCTGGTGTGAGCCGCGTCAAGTCAGGCCGCTATCACACCCTGGTGCCGTCGTGGACCGAGGAGTACGCGGCCAACAAGCGCGCAGTGGCTATGGGCGCCACCCTCTCCGATAGCTCAGCCGTCACCTTCTACGCGTTGAACGTCGGCCCCAAGGCTGCCCGGGTAAAGGCCGTGGTGCGCAACGGCCAAGGCGACCGGGTGTTCTCCAAGACCGTGACGGTGGAGTCGAACCAGACGGCGAGCGTTCCGTTCCCGAGCCGACTGGCGCGCCGCGGCCAGGTGGACGACCTTTACGTCGACGCCAAGATCTCCAGGTCAGGACCCGTGTTCACTTACCTGCTCGAGAGGCGGGACACCGGCGAGATCAACTACATTCCGGGAATCGCGCTGAAGTAGGCCACATGCGACAACGCCACTTCATCGACATCCACAAGGTCGCCACCGGCCCCGCCGTGCTCGGCATGATGGCCTGGCATGCCTCCTGGGATCACCTCACCGCCTGGATCTATCTCGCCCTGCACGGCACCTACGGGCTGCTGTGGGTCTGCAAGAGCCGCACCTTTCCCGACAAGAGCTGGGAGGAGCGCAGCTCGGTGGCCTACGGCCTGATGATCTGGGCTGGGCTGTCGCTCTACTGGATCGCGCCGTGGATCGTCACGTCGAGCCGGGTCGAGCCTCCCCACTGGTACTTGGCCGCCTGCGTCACCCTCTGGGGACTCGGCGTGTTCCTGCACTTCGCCTCCGACATGCACAAGAACGTCGCCCTGCAGATGCGCCCCGAGCAGCTGGTGCACACCGGCCTCTGGGCCCGCTGCCGCAACCCCAACTACCTGGGCGAGCTGTTCATCTACCTGGGCTTCGGCTTGCTCGCCATGCACTGGCTGCCGCTGGTGGTGATCGCGCTGTTCCTGGTGGCGGTGTGGATCCCCAACATGCTGAAGAAAGACCGCTCGCTGGCGCGCTACCCGGAGTTCGAAGCCTACAAGGCGCGCAGCTGGTTCTTGCTGCCGCCGCTGATCTGACCGTCGGTTCCCGTCGCTGCGGCATCGACACGCCGCCTGCTTTTGAACGCGCGTTCACCAGCCAGCGCCGGGAAGGTCAACTCGGAGCTCGGCCAACCGATGAGCATCCTCACGTCGTCATCAGCGATGCCCGTACCTTCGAACACCGAGCGCAGGGCCCGAAGGCAGCGGGCGAAGCGCCGGTACAGTCGCCGCTGATCCGTTCTCAGAGCGCGGGCGATTGACGCCGTCGTGCGCCCGTCGACGAAGCGCATCCTGAGGATCTGACGATCCTCGGCGGTCATGGCTTCAATGGTGCTGTTGACGACTTTGGCCACCCGGGTCGAGATTTCGACACATCGCCGATTCTCGATGCCCTCATCGGCGCGGCTCGGACCGGCGAGCGACGCGAGCGGCTCCGGGCTGTGGACGCGCGGCGGCGACCGGCGCGGCAGTTCTTCATAGATCTTCTCGAGCTCCTCTCGGGAATGCCGCGCACCGTGGCGACTGCGCAAGGTCGCTATCGCCTCGCCCAAAGGTGCCTTATCGCGATACACAAGCTCTTCGAGCTCGATGGCGAGCGAACCCATGCCTCGTGCCGCCTCGGAGGGCTTCCACCGACCCCAATTGCGCCTCTTGTAGTCATGCGCAAGGTTCGAGATCGTGGCGATGAGAAATGTTCTCAGCGAGCTGCGCCGTTCGTGGCTACGAATGATGCGGCAGTCGTCCTGGACAAGACGGAGAAGCACCTCAGAGCGGAAGTCCGAGAGTTCGTCACCGGACCAGCGGTGTCGACCAGCGACGTACCGAATGCAGTCCTCAATGGCCCCGACACTGGAATTGAACAGATCCGCTGCACTACTCTTTCGACGCGACACTGGCACCTCCGAAATCGGGTCGGCGGATCGTGCAAGAGACCCGAGCTTGAGAATCGCCCTTCACTAGATCCAACGTGAGGCACGCGTAGACCGAACAGCTCACCGGCGGATAACGGCAGGATTCCCGGATTTGGGGGACTCTCCAGGCGAGGCCCCAAAATGACTGAGCCGCCCCACAACGACGCCGAACCAGACACCATGAACACCACCGGTGCACACGAGCGCCTGTCGACGGATCTGTCGACACGGCGGCTCCTCATAAACGCCAGAAACGGCGACGAGCGCGCTCTCGAGAGCCTCTTTCGCCGCTACCGCGAGCCATTGAGACGATGGGCACGGGGGCGGCTTCCCAGCGCGGCAAGGAACCTGCTGGAGACCGAAGATCTCGTGCAGGACGCTTTCGTCGGCGCACTACGTAACGTCGACGATTTCGAGCCTCGTCATGCCGGCGCGTTTCAGGGCTATCTTCGACGCGCTGTGTCCAACCGCATCCGCGACGAGGTTCGGCGTGGCCGGGGCCGCCCTTTGCAAGATGGCACCGGGGGCCGTCTAGTAGATCGAGGTGCCTCGCCGATCGAGCAGATGGTCGGGCGCGAGTTGCTCGACCGCTACGAGACCGCGTTGGCGAGGCTCGAGCTCGGCGACCGGGAAGCAGTCTTCGCGCGCGTTGAGCTGCAGCTGCCCTTCTCCGAAATCGCGGAGTACCTCGACAAGCCGTCGACAGACGCCGCGCGCATGGCTGTGAATCGAGCCCTTCTACGGCTGGCACGGAAGATGGCCGATGGAACGTGACGAGCGATTGTCGGAGCTCGCTGAGGCGGTATCCGACCGAGAGCCCATGGACTGGAAAAAGGTCGTGCGCGAAGCGCCCGAGGAAGACCGAGCGGTCGTACGTGCGCTCGCTCAGCTCTCAAAGCTCAGTGATGCCCACGCGTCGATAGGCGACGAGTCGGGCACGCAAACGGACGCCGCGTTGCCCCGCGTCGTCGGTCTCCCAAAGGCGGGCAATTGGGGGTCGTTGGAGATCCTCGAAAGGATCGGTGTAGGAGCCTACGGCGACGTCTATCGGGCCCGCGACAACCTCGATCGCGAGGTGGCGCTCAAGCTCATCTCGACTCAACGTAGGAAGCTGCGCCTCGATGATGCGTCGCTGGTCGATGAAGGTCGATTGCTCGCCCGCGTCAAGCACAGCAACGTCGTGGCCGTCTACGGTGCCGACCGGAACGAGGGCAATGTCGGAATCTGGATGGAGCTGATCCGCGGACAAACACTGCACGAGCTGGTCGCCCGATCCGGACCACTCGGCCCACGCGAGGCGGCATTGGTCGGCATCGATCTTTGTCGAGCGCTGGCGGCGCTTCACGCGCAGGGGATCGTGCATCGCGACGTCAAGGCGCAGAACGTCATGCGAGAGGAAGGCGGCCGGATCGTCCTCATGGACCTGGGAATCGGTCGCGAGGTCCCCTCCGACGATCAGCTCAATCCCTCGATCGCCGGCACTCCAGCGTATCTTGCGCCGGAGCTGCTAGAAGGACGTCCAGCGAGCCCCAGATCGGACATCTACGGGCTGGGTGTGCTGCTTTTTTACCTGGTGACCGGGGAGTTTCCGCTACGTTGTGACACCATGACGGAGCTGGTGCGGGCGCACGAAGAAGGGCGCGTCAAGCTGCTGCGTGACGTGCGCCCGGACCTTGACGAGCGCTTCGTTCGGGTGGCAGAGGGGGCACTCCAACGCGATCCAGCGCGCCGGTTCGCGACGGCCGGGCACTTCGAGCGCGCCCTGCGCACAGCAATCGGCGCCGAGCGCCGCCCCGCGCTGACCCGCTACGCGCCGATGGCGGCCGCCGCGGCGCTCGTGTTGCTGTCGCTCGCGAGCGTGATCGTGTGGAGAGGCTGGCTTGCTCCGCCTTCGAGTCCGGAGCCTCGGGAGGCGCGACGGCAGATCCTCATCGAGGATCCCGTAAACCGAACGCAACAGGAGCTCTTCGACCGACCGCTCCGCGACCTGCTGCGCATCTCCATGGACGACTCCCCGAGCCTGGTAGTCATGCCTAGGGGGCGGGTCTTCGAGATCCTTCCGCAGCTCGGCCTGCCCGACGTGGAGCGAATCGATCACGCGACCGGACGTCTACTCGCCGCGCAGGCCCGCAGCCTGGCGATTCTGGTGACCACGGAGATCGATAGCATCGACGCCGGCCATCGGATCACGGTCTCGGCTCGCGATCCCACGGACCAACTCCTGGCGACCAGCGCCGCCACCATACCCTGCTCGCCCGCATCCGAGCCGGATGTGCAGCCATGTGCAGTGGACGGCACCGTCTTCGTCGCCCGGATCGACGACCTGACGTCTGCGCTACGCGTCCAGCTCGGCGAGTCGGACGTCGCGCTGAACAGAACACCGCTGACTCAGGCGACCAGCCGTGATGTCTCGGCCCTGCGCCGATACTCCGAGGCCGAGGAGATCATGGCGAAGGGGGGCGCGGTCGAAGACGCGATCGCCCTACTCGAGACCGCCGTGGATCTCGATCCGGACTTCCCCATGGCATGGAGCCGGCTGGCGCTCTATCTGGTCGGGATCTCCCGACACGACGAAGCGCTTGATGCGGCAAACCGGGCGCAAACTCTCGCCGATCGCGTGCCAGAAACCGAGCGGTTCATCATTGCCGGCGCGGTCGCAGTCGCGAACTGGCGGTACCGAGAGGCGATTGAGAACTTCGAGAAGGCTCGTATGCTCGGCAGCAACGACCGTACCTTGCTGCGGCAGTTGCCGCAGGCCTACGGCTTCGTCCTCGGTGAGACGGGCGCGGCGGTGCGTCTGGCGCGGGAGGCCGCCGAAGCCTATCCGTCCGATCCGCTCGACCAGGGGCTTCTAGCGCTGTTCTATGCGATGGACGGACGATCGCGAGAGGCACTCACAACTCTCGACCGCGCGCGAGCGCGGTTCCCGGATTTCCGCTACTTCGATTGGCCCGAGGGAATCGCGCGGCTCGTCGACGACGATTTCGCTGGCGCGAGCCAGGCATTTGATCGCCTCGCCGGCGCGCGTGGGGTTCTCGCGAGCTTCGGCCGCCGGTACCGGGCGCAGACACTCGCGGTGGCGGGGCGCGTGGGCGACGCGATCAACGAGCTGGAGCGCAGCATTCCGCAAGACGTCGCCGGCGAGTACCGCGGTAATGATGCCGACAACCTCCGCTTCCTCGCGATGCTGCACATCTTGAACGGCGCGCCGAACGAGGCCGCCTACTACCTGCGCCGTCTGGCCGAGTACTCCCCAACGCACTTGGCCTCGTTGAGGCAGCTCCGGCACACGGCGTTGCTTGCGGTGCAGATCGACCAGCCGGAGCTGGCGCGCGAATTGCTAGCCCGCCTCGAGCAGCTCGATACCCAACACACCAGCAATCTATCCACGGCGGCGGTGGCGCAGGTGCGCGGGATGTTGGCCGCGCGTCAGGATCCGTCGGCCGCGCGCTTCCACCTTGACGATGCGTGGCGGCTATGGCCGGACCCGATCACGCTCCGTTCCCTGGCGGACTTCTGGCTTCAGCAGGCCACTGCCGAGACCGATGGTGGCGACGAAGCAGCGGCGCGCGTCGCCTATGAGCGGGCCCTCCGCTATCTGGAAGAGGTCAGGGCAAAGAAGGGGTGGACCATGCACCGCTATTTCGGCCTGCCATGGGCGCTGGCGCTACCCGATCTGGCGTTCTGCATGGCCCAGCTCGGAGAAATCGACGCTGCGCGTCGGACCTACGACGAGTTCCTCGAGCTGTGGCGAGAAGGCGACGAGGATCTCGAGATCCTCGTTCGCACGCGGGCGCGACGAATCGCGCTGGGGAATTAGGGGGACCCCCGAAAATCAGTCAACCGATCCGACTATATAGATGAGGACTTCCCGCGAGGTCCGCGCCTGGCGTCGACAAGGACGAGGACGAAGACGAGGAAGAGGAAGAGGTGGGCGAATACGCCGACCCCCCATACCAAAGGAGTTCAGTCGCATGCATCACTTTTGGATCGCAATCGGCAGGGCTGTGCTGTACGGGCCATTCTTCGATGCTATCGAGGCGGTGGTGGACTACGAGTTCCAAGAGGACCCGAGGGTAAACCCGAAGCCCAGCGCAGCCAACATGACGGCGATGCAAGCGTTGCTGGCAGACCATTGTCTCTACTTGACGAGAGACGATACCTGGTCGATGCACCGCGTGTGTTCACAGACGAAGAAGAACGCGGCCGACCCCTCGACGCGGGAGATGCTGACGGATCTTCGCAACCACGCTGGCACCGACCTGACCAGCTGCTGGAAGGACGACGCAACCTGCGCGGTGGTGGGACTCGCGTGCATCGACGAGCGCTTTGCGAACATTGTTGCCGCTGAGAGTCGGACGGGGCAGCTGAGTCAGGTGCTTCAGGCAGGCTCCCACAACAACGTTCGCCTCCCGAGATTCAACGTGGAGGAGAGTTGCCTGTCCGCGTTGCAAGATTTCCTTGCCAAAAGCTCCGTGGAGGCAGGCTTGCTCCAAATGTCCGCCATGCGTTGGTGGATGCGCAACCGCCCCTGCAGGCAGGGTTACACGCTGGCCGAGGAGAATTTCATCATCGCCCTCGACAACGACGAGGTCGGTCTCACTGACCCGCCGCTACGCGACGACGTCTGGGACCGGATCGTAGCAATCCGCACGCAGATCCTGTCGGACCACTAGGCTCGGCCGAGCCTCCAACCACCGGAACGCTGTCTGATCGTGGGTACGCGGAAAACGTCCCGATGGATCGATTGGGCCCACCTGGCCGTCGTCGCCCTGGCGGTGAGTGCCGCGTGTTCCGGCCCGGCGGGGCGTGACCGCCCGGCAGACCTCGTCCCCGTGTCCACCCGTACCGACCTGGCGAGCTTGGGCTTCTGCGACACGGCGGACAACGTAATGCTGAGCGTGACGGTCGCAAACACCGGCGAGATCGCCGCTGAGGCTACGCTGGTGATCGTCTTCGAGCCCCCGGAGATCCGCGCTGCTCGCATGGGATCGATCGGCGCTGGTCTTTCGGGAACAGCCACGCTCCAGATGCCACCCGGCTGCTTTAATCCGGACTGCGACTTCGAGATCTTCGTCGATCCGCTAGGCGATGTCGCGGAGTCGGACGAGGGCAACAACCACACCACTGGAAGGTGCATCGGACCATAAGCCCAGCTTGGGCGAGGGAAAGTAGCAACGCGACCCCACCGCGACGACGACAAGCATTCGATCAGCTATCCTTCCCGAACCGTTTCATCAGCGCTCAACGAGCATCGATCCGGATTGCTTCCACCTACCGATCGTAGGAAAGACAAGGAGAACCACCTTGGGAAAGGGTGACCCGCGCACCAAACGCGGCAAGATCTTCATGGGCTCGCACGGCAAGAAGCGGCCGAAGGCCACGAGTAAGAAGAAGCAGACCAAAGGCTCCAAGAAGTAGGGAGCCGCAATGAGCGACATCCCGGCAACCGACCTCCTGGCCGGCAAGAAGGGCCTGATCGTCGGCGTGGCCAACCACCGGTCGATTGCTTGGGGCATCGCCCGCCGTGCGGCGGCGGCCGGGGCACGGCTGGCGTTCACCTACCAGGGCGAGGCGCTGCTCAAGCGCGTGCAGCCGCTGGCCGAGTCGATCGGTAGCGACCTGCTGGTGCCCATGGACGTCACCGACGAGGCCCAGGTGGACGATGCCTTCGTCCAGGTGCAAGACGGCCTCGGCGGCCTCGACTTCCTGGTGCACTCCATCGCCTACGCCGAGCGCGACGACCTCAGGGGCCGCACCATCGACACCTCCCGCGAGGGCTTCCTCAAGGCCATGGAGATCAGCGTGTACTCGCTGCTGCTGCTGGCCCGCAAGGCCGAGCCGTTGATGGCCGACGGCGGCAGCATCGTCGCGATGACCTACTACGGCTCGGTGAAGGCCGTACCCAACTACAACGTCATGGGCATCGCCAAGGCCGGGCTCGAGGCCACCGTTCGGTACCTGGCGCTGGACCTGGGTGAAAAGAACATCCGGGTGAACGCCATCTCCGCCGGCCCCATCAAGACACTGGCCGCCTCCGGTGTTTCGGGGCTACGGGGCATGCTCGCTGCGATGGCGGAGCGGGCGCCCCTGCGCCGCAACGTCGATACCGATGACGTGGGCGCCGCCGGGCTTTACCTGCTCTCCGATCTCGCCAAGGGAGTGACGGGCGAGGTGCACTACGTCGACGCTGGGCTCAGCACCACGGCGATGTAGTGCCCAAGGCGAATCCGGCTAGTAGAAGAGGACCCACGCCACTGCGTCAGGCGCCATGGCCCGGCGCGGCGAGCTGCACTTCGAGGCCGTCGGGGTCGTCGAAGTAGATGCGGCTGCCAGACACCCGCGGGGGCAGGTCATTGGCGCGTAGGGTCTCCGCCGCCGCGTTCACATCATAGCCATCGACTTCGTAGCAGTAGTGGTTCAGGCCGGGTGAGCGACTGCGGAACAGGGCGACGAAGTGCGGCCCGCAATCCAGGAAGCAACTGCTGGCGGACTCGCGCGACACCGTCAAGCCGAGATGTCGGACATAGAAGTCGCGCGACCGAGATATGTCGGTGACACTGAGGGCGATGTGGTTGAGCCCCACGGCCTGGAATGTCGCTCCGGGATCTTGCCGGGTGCTCCAGGGCTGAGCACCGGAGGCCGAACCAACGGTTGTCGCGAGTGCCGTCATCGCGCTCAGCTGTGTGACCAGCCGTCTCCGGCTGATGTGCCCTGCCTCGTATGTTCCCACCAGTCGATCGATGTCGCCGTGCATGCCTCACCTCCTCGGTTGACCGTCAACGGTACTTTCAAGTTAAGGAAGGTCTGATCAATTGGCCGTCAGTCAGGATGGAGCCTGATTGGAGGAACTGGTCGGCATAAGGGTGGGAATGCAGTCGCCCTCCGAGCTGCTGCCGACGGGTTCAACCGCGACGGCGGCCTCTCAGGGTGCCTGTTTCAGGTGTGCGCGAGCAGCACCTTGCGTGCCATGAATAGGTTGGCCAACGCGCAGGTCACGAAGAGCCGGTGCGCGTTCTTGTGGAGCCCTCGGTATCGGACCTTTCTGAAGCCGAAGATGCGCTTGATCACCAGCATCGGGTGCTCGACTTTGGCCCGCACCTTCGACTTGGTGCGGTTTCGAGCTCGGTCTCGCTCGGTCAGTGGCCGGTGACGGTGCCCTTTCTTGTTGGTGAAGTCCTTGGCACCGGGAGCACACCGGACAATGACCTCCCGTCGGCCCGTATAAGCGCTGTCTCCCCACACCCGCGTCTCCTGCCCATGCAGCAGATCCTCTAGCACCTGGCTGTCATGGACATTGGCGGCGGTGGCCACGACCGAGTGAATGAGCTTGGATTTGCTGTCCACACCGAAGTGTCCCTTCATCCCGAAGTACCATTGGTTGCCCTTCTTGGTCGAGCGCATCTCCGGATCCCGCTGCTTGGCCTTGTTCTTGGTCGATGACGGGGCGGTGATGATCGTCGCGTCGACGATGGTGCCCGTGCTGACCTTCAGCCCCCGCCCCTGCAGGTGCTCGGCAACGATGTGGAACACCTGCACGCCCAGCTCGTGGGTCTCCAGAAGGTGCCGGAACTTGCACACCGTCGTCTCGTCCGGCGCCGGCTCCCGTCCCAGATCGATCC
This sequence comes from Acidobacteriota bacterium, assembly GCA_963666055.2. Taxonomy (GTDB): domain Bacteria; phylum Acidobacteriota; class UBA890; order UBA890; family WLXD01; genus DASCOT01. The sequence goes on from CAXWPH010000007.1 coordinate 357,824, forward strand.
CCACGAAGGCACGCATCGCCCGCGAGTCGTACAGCGCCTCCTCCACCCCCGGGTCCGACAGGTTGAACCACTGCTGCATGAAGTAGATGCGCAGCAT
>CAXWPH010000008.1:0-66961 GCA_963666055.2 Acidobacteriota bacterium
TACGGATTTGGTATTCCGCAATTTCGGGGTCGGCGAGTGAGGCACTCCGGTGTCGCGTCCTCGACGGTCTGAGCAGAATCAGACGCTGGCTTCTTCGCCGCGGCCCATACTGTGCGACCCGAACTACGCAACGAGCGAAATGCGAGGTCGCCACCCCCGCTCGCGAGACTCGGCTGACGACGCTACGGGTCCGTCGGCACGAGCCGTTTCAGCTCGTCGAATCAGTCGAGCACGATATGGAGCTGTGTCACCGGCTCTGGGACTCCACTCGACACCGGCATCATCAAGAAATCCCCGTCGGGCAACACGTCGTAGCTGCGCAGGATGGCAGCGGAGTAGCGGCGGCAGTGGAGTGTTTCGGCCTCTGACTACTGGGCCGAGTTCCTAGCCCGTGCCGAAGAACTGGACGACGACACGGCCTTCATTGTCGATCAGCGTTCCAGTATCGCCGTCGTTGTTCCAAATGAACGACCCCGTCCAGCGCAAGACGTTCGGGAAGTCGTCGAAGGCACCACTTCCCGATGTGATTCGGACTGTGGCCCCCGGGGCGAGTGGCGACAGCGCCGGCCTGTTGGGATGAGCGTAGCTGTGGCACGATCGGGAACGATCGTCAGAGTCGGCGGGGAATCCGAGCAGGAGTCGAGTTCTTGCCGAGCCGCCCGTATCCGCTGAGGCCGATCCGGAAGAGAGGAAACCGTCCATGCTGCACTCCATCACTCGTTCCGGTCGCGCCCCGGCCGCGCTCGTCATCGCCGCCTACCTGTTGCTGGATTCAACAGCAGGCAGCTCACTGGCCGCGGATGGCGCCTTCGAGACGGTGCTCGTCCAAGCAATCGGCGTCCGCCGCACGTCGCTGGTCGCCCGGGGAAACACGCCACTGGGGACCTTCATGCGGACCTTCGCGCTGCCAGTGATTCTCGATGAGACTCCTGCAAACGACCTACTTGTTTTGCAGACCCAGGTGTTTGTGCGGAGCGGCGCGGTGCCGAGTGGTCGGATGCGTGCCGTGATCTCGCGGGTGCCGCGCGCCTGGCGACTCGATCGAAGTGCGCCTGTGGTTTCTGAGCGAGCACAAGATGAAAACCGGCGACGCAGTGGACCTGATTTCTAGGTGGGTCCACGTTAACGGGGAAAACCTGTCCCGCGCTGCCGCCGACCGACCGCCGATCACTGCGCTACGTGACAAGTTCGATTTCGACTCCGACGCGGTGGGGTCGCTCCGGCAACTGTTCCTGGGGAACGAGGAAGAGGCGTCCCTGTCCGAGTTCGAGGAATCGCTCGAATTCCCCGTTCCCGACCTGTCCACCTTGCCGCCGTTCGACCAGTTAGGGCTGGTTTTCGGCGGCGGGATGTCCCAGCCGGGCGGCGACCTCATCCGAAAAATGCGCGTCGTCTTCGAGCGCTGGCCTGCGGGTGGGGGCACGCGTGAGGTGTTAGCCCGCAAGGCAGTCCCGGCGCTGTCTGCGCTGGAACAACTCTCCATTCCGCGGCCAGACGATCTCTCGGAGGGCGACCGTATCGTTGCGCGTTTCTTCTTCAACCAGGAGGAACGCGTCGAGCAGGGGAGCACCGCGGTAGTGCAGGGCGGCTGGTTCGCTCCGCCGGTGGATGACTTCGGAATACGACCGGAGACCGGTCGTCAGTAGCCCACGAGGGCGTCGGGTGCCACTGCCGAGGAGACTCGCGGCGGGCAGGGGATCTTCCGAGACTTGGAACGCACCGCCCACCTCACCCCGACAGGTGAGGGCGTCACGGTCAGTGTGCTCCATAATTCTTGCCGGCTAGAACGGGCGATTCCGTGCGACCATCGATGAGTTCTAGTACAGATACCGTGTAGAAACCTCTTCCACGTCCCAATCAACAATCTCACCAGGTTCCCGTGAGACGGTAAAGAGCATCTGTAGTATGAACTCGTTGGTCCAGTCCAGCGTTGCGGAACTTCCCGGTGGCATATGCTCGCCGAGCAGATTTCGGACCTCTTCGTATCTGGCGTAGTCCTCTGCTTCAAAGGATGCGATGAACGTCACCGGGAGTTCTGCAGTCACCCGAACCAAGTAGCGTCCTGGTTTTCTCTCCCAAACCTCTTCGACTTCGACCTTGGGTGACGCAGTCAACCGTGGCAGACCAGCTGATCCGGCTCCGTCTGGCATGCCCATGCCGGCAAAGAGTAGGTCCTCGTCAACCAGGTAGTCTTGGAGATGCGTCCGAATCCACTCGTGAAGGTCCACGGGGCCGGCGCCCTCGGTTTCAAGCCGCTGGCGTACTTCCTCCACCTGTCGAAGATGGGGTAACACGTGAGCTTCATTGAAATGGGAGACGCCCCATGCGACCTCAAACCCATCGCGGCGGTAGGATGTCCTCTCCAGATCACGAGCCAGCTCTGAATGGAGGTTGTCGCCTTCGGCGAAGTCCCGCTTGTTCCGGGTAACGAAGCACACGACGCCTGGTGTCTGTAGAACTGTCTCCCAGATGAGGCAGTCACGGTAGCCGCCCCGGGCGCTAAAGGGCCGAAGGCGTGCGAGCGCACGAGCAAGTACATCTTCATGCGAGATGTCGGGGATCGGGAGGATCTCCCCACCTACCTCCTTGATTCGCGCTAGCAATGTAGTTCGGTATCGCGTCTGCGCAGCGTCAGAGTTCGGTAGCTCTGGTGGAGAGAGAGGCTGAGCCAACAGCCTTTGTACGTCCCTGTACCCGACCAGGGCTTTGTCGCGCGCTTTCTTGAACTGCTCCCCATACTTGTTAACCACCTCCTCGACCACGACGGTGGGAACGGCGATTTGACCACCTAGCGATCTCAATCCGTCGATTAGTGTTCCGAATTGGGTGCCCCGCATCCACGGATCCGCGAGGATGACATCACTGTCGAGCACTACTCGCATTCGAGTTCGGGCCTCAAGCGCTGGGTGTCGTGCCCGCCCAACAGCGCAGAGCTTCAGTTGCGGGCGTATCTGGCGATGCCGGCCTGGCTCTCCGTGCCGTCTACAACTTCACCGAGGTGTATTTCGGCGGTGATCGTTTGGCCGGGCCGGTAGGACTTTGACGGCAACGTCACGATTGAGCATGGTATCGGGTGCCAGCCACACCTCGCCCATGCCGCCAGCACCGAGGCGGTCAGTGATCTCGTACTGGCCTAGTCGAGTGCCTGGCTCCATGGCGCTACCGCAGAGGGGTGGGTGAGCGCCTGAAGCCTATCGTCGGGGCACGCGAGGGTCCATGGGAGAGGTCCGGAAGGCGCGGTGGTCGTGTCCGCCCCGACGGCGATCTGAAACTAGCGGCGTGCACGTCCGTCGGCGCTACGCCGGTACAGGCGGAACTACGACTTGCCATTACCAACGGACTCTCCCACGAGGCCCCCGCCCGGTATCCGGCTCCAGCGCTCGATCGATATTCCCCGACGCGTTTCGTGCTGCCATTCGCCCTCCAGCCAAGCGAACCGCTGCAGTTCATCCTGCTGACCCGACCAAGCCTGCCCGACCGCCGCGATAGTCAGCACGCAAGTCAACGTCACGGCCGCCAATAACTCAGTTCGTCGCACGTCTCTGCCTCCTGAAATGTAATGTGGGTTGCTTCTGATCTCAGCCTCATCCCGCCCCCTCCTCCACGCTGCAGGAACTCCGGCAATCGGCTCCGGGACAAAGGCGGCACCCAGGTCAATTGTCGCGTGTCCCTGCTCGCCGATGTCGTCGTTCCACCGAGCATGGGCCGCGACCGAGCCGATGACGTTGAAGCGCCGAAGATCCGGCGAAATGTCCGCTCGTGCGCAGCCGACGATGTAGGCGCGCGAAGGTCCATCAACGAAGAACGTAAGTACGCACTGCCGGGCTCCGGCCCAATTATGCCGGAGCCCCTCTGGATCGAGCAGCGCATCGAAGGGCTCGCGGAAGTGATCCTTCGTTACGTTTTGGACGGTCGAGCGCATTACACATGCGTCGGCGAGCGGGCGGCAGAGTTGGATCGGAACGTGGGGAGACTCAAGCGCGCCAGGGGTGAGATGGAACCCGGCACCAAACTAGGCCCCTACGAGATCACCGAGCAATTCGGCGCTGGCGGCATGGGAGAGGTGTACCTGGCGCAGGACACCCGCCTGGGCCGCAAAGTGGCCATCAAGGTGCTGCCCGCCGAGTTCGCCTCGTGTAGGCATCCATGAGGTGTCAGTATCTCTGCAAGCTCGTTCAGTCGTAGACGACGGCCTGAATGATCGCCAGGTGATCGCTCACTCCATGTCTGAAGGCCTCAACGCTGATCCGTTCATCATTGCCATGTATTCTGGAGAACTCCGATTCCGGCACGATGGTTGGATCGAAGCCGTAGCTGACGATGCCTAAGTCTCTAGTGAAATGACTGTCGGTGAAGCCAGTGCTGACATAGGGCATCACTCTCGATCCCGGGTAGCGCTCGCTGGTCACGGTTTCAATGGCATGGTAGAGCCTGGACTCGGTAGAGGACACGGCCGGCGTGAATGCCATGATGACGGAGATTTCCACACCAGTGTCTCTTATGAGTTCACGCATTTCGTTCACGAACACATCGGATGGCCTGTCTGGAAGTATGCGGCAATCAATCTCGGCCCAAGCCTCTGGAGGCACGACGTTGATCTTGTTGGACGCGTCGAATCGCGTGATTGAGCAGGTATCACGAGTTAGAGCATGCAAGAAGGCGGAGTGTTCCTGGAACCGCTTCATGAACTCAGGATCTTTGACGGCAGCGGACATATCGGCGTAAGCACCCGCCCATTCGGGTCCGGCGGCTTCCGAGAGTGACCGAAACATCGCGTCGACAGCCGGGACGATGCGTGGCGGTGACGGATTTGCTTTGACGATGCTGAGCGCATCGACAATCCGCGTGACCGAGGAGGTCGCGTTCGGCATTGAGCCGTGTCCCGGTGTGTCGACTGCAGTCAGGCGCAACCAGACAGGGACCTTTTGAGTTACCTCGACGTTGAATACGAGCGCTTTGTCATTCTGCTCTCCGTTGCCGCCCTCGTTGATCAGCAAACCTGCGCCTTCAAATATTTCGGGGTGGTTCTCGGTGAGCCAGCCAGCACCGAAGAAGCCACCGGCTTCTTCATCAGCAGTGGCAACCAGGACGACATCGCGATTCAGCGGAACTCCTGCCCGGTGCAGGCTTATGAAGGTTGCCAGCTGTGAGATGCCGGTGCCCTTCATGTCGAGTGCACCGCGGCCCCAGAGATAACCGTCTTTGATCTCGCCGGATAGAGGATCGGTCGTCCAGTGTGCAGGATCGGCCGGAACGACATCCGTGTGCTGCAGCATGATCAGGGCAGGATCGTTACCACCTTCCAGGCGTGCCCATAAGTTGCCACGACCCGGTGCGCTTTCCGCCGTCTGATAGGCAATCCCTTCGGCGTCCAGGATGTTAGCGATGAACTCGACCGCGCGAGTCTCGTTTCCCGGCGGATTGATTGTGTCGACGCGTATGAAGTCCTGTAGCCAGGCCAAGGCTTCATCTTCGATCGTTTGAGCGTGAGCGGAAACAGTGAGGCAGAAAAGCGCCGTTAGTAACGCCAGACGGTTGAGCATGGATATCCCCTGGCTATTCTTTGTCTATTCTCATCGAGTGCTGATCCGTCGGTTCTGTTTGACTACCCTTACGAGCCTCAAATCCTAACTCTCAATCTGGCCCGATTATTGGGGGGCAGGTCAACCGAGAGATCCAGGTCACCGAGAACCGAGCTCGACTCCCATCAGCCAGTTCCAGTGGGTCGCGGCGCGGGCCTCCACGACATCGACGTCCCTCCGAAGCAAGAATCCCTCGTCCACGAGGTCCTCGGCCGCTTCTCTGACTCTTGCCAGGAACTCGGCCGCCGAACCGTAGAGCGCCTCCAGGGAAGGCCGTGGGTCGCCGGTCGCACGCCGCGCCGCCTCCGTGCGGGGGAGCGGGATGTAACTCCCGATGTAGTTGTCGAGGACTTGGGGCCGGCCAGGTCCCTGATTCCACGGACCCCCGCGGAGAAGCCACGGCGTGTAGGTGGCGAGCGGCGCACGAAGCTCGTAGGGGCGGATGCCGCCCCGGGTGTTGCCCAACTCGTCGACCTGCGGTACCAGGGACGGAAACGAGGGACCGAGCACCGGCGGCTGATTCGTGACCACACCTTCCGACTCGAACCGTGGCCCGTAATCCGTACGGTACGCCACATGCGGCGTGCCGCCCGGTCCCCGCACGCCGGGGATCGGCGGGAAGGCCAGCTCTGGGGGATGCACGAGCGTTCCATCGGCGACGTGAGGATACGTGCTCGGGGGCGGATCGACACCCCGGTCCACCCACTCCACCAACCGCTGCGTCAAGGCTCGGAGGGTGAGCCGGAAGTCCACCGGGTTCCCGCGGTACGCGGGCGTGTTCGCGATTCGGTACTCGTGGGATGGTTCGAGCCAGGTGATCATGTGCTGCCCACCGGCGAGCAGATAGATCCGCTCGTTCGGATGCAAGGGCACATCCCGCGCGCCATCCGCGGAGGTGTGGATCAGGGACGCGGCGCGCCCCCAGTACTCGTAGTCGGCGTTGGTCTGGAAGATCAGGGGCACATGGTCATCCCTCTGCTGGCTCAGCAGCCCGCCCCGCGAACCATCGAGCGGATCCTCCTGATCCAGGCTCGTGAAGGGGAACACGTCGCTCGGATAGAAAAACGCCGAGTAGGGATGTCCATCCCTGGAAGGCTGCGCGAAGCGATGGTTGAAGCTACCCCGTCCGGCTCCGGCGACCTGGATGAGCATCCCGTCGTAGGCCTTCCGGCCACGTTCGTCCGTGTTCAACCCCTCGTAGAGGAAGTGCCTCAGGAACCTCCCCGTCTGGGAGAAGCCGAATGCGATTCCGCGTTCGACGGGAAAGAGCGCCTCCGGATCGTACTTCGCGTAGGAAATGACATCTCGCACCGCCGCGAGACCCACGCCCACGACGTGTGGGTCCTGCGCCTCGTACACCAGCTCGTAGATCTTCCCCGCCTGGAAACCACCCTCCAGCCGAATCGCAGCGAGCTTCTCCTGGCTCGGGAGACGAATGAACTCCCAGCTCTGTCGGGGGAGGACCTGCCGGGCGCCCTCCCGGCTTTCCCTGACGGTGAGAACGTCGCCGGCTCTGCCGGGCGCGACCGGAGGATAGGCCCCGGGGCGGTTCATGTGCCCGAGCAGCAGGACGTCTTCACTCCGATCCAGCGTCCAGTCCGCGCGTGCCAAGCCCCGGACCGCCTCCGCACCATCCCGGGCGAAAGGAGCACGCAGTCCAAGAGCGTGCCCCTCCTCGGGGATGTCGTACTGCCATCCAATGATCACGATCGTGAGCCCGAGGTCCATCAGCAAGCCGTCGCCGAAGTGTTCGGGGGCCCATGGGTCGGGCTCGCGAGTATCCGCTAGGTTGAGGTACTGGAAGACGGCCAGTCGTCCCCGGTTGCTGACCTCCACCAAGCCAATGCCTCGCCTCCGGGCCGGGTCCTTCGGCTGGAACGCGCGAAAATCCGCCCACGCCTCCACGAGACCGTCGGCGTTCCGAGGCGCCAGCTCCAGATCGACGATGGCTCGATTCTGCGGATTGGCGGGATCGAAGGCGAAGAGGATCCGGCCCACGAGCATTTCGTAAGCCCCCGCTTGTCCGAAGGCTCGTCCGCCCAGGATGTCCACGCGCCGATCCACGATCACGCTCACCACGCTTCCCTGAACAGGCTGGCAATCGGCCAGGAGGAGCGCCGTCACGATGGCTACGGGCAGGAGACTCTTTCTGAGAAGGCGGTGGGTCATGTAGGCTCCCTGATGCCGTTGGACCGACGTGTCGATCCGCTCAACGTATTATGGGGCACGTGGAGGCGGAAGCTGACACAGCGGCAGCTCGCCGCGCTGATCGGTTCCACGCAGCCGCGGGTCGCGAACCTCGAGCGCGGCAGTGCATCGCTCGACATGCTGACTCGAACGCTCCTTTCGCTCGGTGCTTCACGGGAAGACGTGAGCGAGCACCTCGCGGCATGAAAAGCGACTTCGAGCCCCGACCGGATACGCCGCTCGCCGCGGGCATTCCAACATCAAAACTACGATGGGCTTACAGGTGCTACACGGCGCGACCCAGCGCCCCGGCCGGGGGGACGTTGCTACGCGCCTTGCGCGGCAGCGACTAGAATGCTGGGAGTAGCCTGACGATCTTCGAACCGAGGTCAAGTGAATGAGACGCCACACGCTGAGCGCCATCGTGGCACTGCTGACGAGCTTGGCGCTCGTCCCCGCGGTAGTCGCTGTCGAAGACGCCCAGGGCACGCCGCAGTGGACACCGGACAAGCCGGGTAGCGACAACATTGAAGTGTTGTCGCATCTTCCCCTCGGACCGCGGCTCAACGTGTCTGATATCGAGCTCGAGCAGGAGCTGTCACGCCCCTTCGCCTACGTTGGACGGATGGTCTACGGCTTCGAGGGCGAAAAGGGGATGGATATCATCGATCTGTCCGATCCTCGGGACCCGAGCGTGATCTATCGCTGGCGCATCGAGGATCAGGACCTCCATCTGCCGCTCGGCGGAATGGACGTGAAGTACTTCAAGTGGGACGGTCGCTATTATGTCGTACAGTCGCTGCAGTTCGGGCAAGGGGGCCCCGACGCCGATCTCGGGGCCGTGGTGCTCGACGTTACCGGTCTGCCGGACGTATCGAAGGTCAAGGAGGTGGCGCGAATCCGCGCCCCCGAGCATCCCGGCGGCTTTCACAACATTTTCATGTACAAGCATTCCAACGGTCGGCCGTTGCTATTCAGCACCGTTTCCGGGCCGTACGCGCACGTCTATGACATGGCACACGTCGTCGAAGGGCACATGGACGAAGCCCTGGTCGCCAAGGTTCCAGTAGGTATGGAAGCGGACTCTCGGTTCCGCGGCTACCACGACATATACGCCGGGTTCCACGAAGATACCCAGAGCGATCGCTTTTACGGTGGCGGCACTGGCGGCTATTACATTTACGACATCACGGACCTGGAAAACCCGGCGCTGGTAGTATCGCTTACCGGCATCAGTGGTGTGGGCTTCGGGCACACGTTCACGCCCACTTCCGACGGCCGTTACGTGATTGCCGAGTCGGAGTATCAGTACGCACCACTGCGCATCTTCGACCTCAAGCCGGCCCTCGACGGCGAGGTGCAGAACATCCGTACGCCGGTAGGCGCCTGGACTGCCGATTGGCGAAACCTGGTGCACAACCATGAAGTGCGCTACCCGTACGTCTTTGTCTCCGGCTACCTCGACGGGTTGCAGATATTCAGCCTCATGGACCCGGAGAACCCGGTGACCGTGGCCTACTACGACACCTACCTGGGGCCACCCAATGCGGACCGATCGGCCATGTTCAATGGTCTGTTCGGCGTCGACGTGCGCAACGCCGACGGCCTCATCGTGGGCTCGGACATGAGCACCGGCTTCTGGGCTTTCCGGATGGAAGGGTTCGGTGGCTGGAACGGCGCCGACTGGGGCATGCCGGACATCTCGAGTGCGCAGAAATGGGACGAAACGGTCGGCGGGCAGCGCTGATGGGTTCTCCGCGCCCACGCCACCTGGTGGCAGGGCCCTTGCTGGTGATGGCGCTGGCAACGATCCTCGGCTCGACGATGCTATTGCCGGGTGCGGGCTGGGCGAGGCCGTTGCTGGTGGCCCCCGGAGTCTGCAGCGCGCGGTGGTTGGGCGAGCCTGCTGCACCGCCCGCCTATTACGCCATCGAGCTGGTGTCGACGCGACGTGTTCCCGGCGCTCGCGCCGCCAGCGGCGTTGGAAACGTCAGCTTCGCGCGCTCCCCGTTCGGGATCGCGGTAGCCCCCACCGGGGAGTACGTCTACAACGTGGACTTGCAGCTGCAGGGACTCAACGCGCAGTCCCGGGGCGTGTACATCGCGTGGCTGACGACCGCTGCGTTGGACCAGGTCAAACGACTTGGAAGGCTGGATGCGGCGGGTGCCATCCGTGGGCAGACCACCTGGAACAAGTTCCTGGTGTTGGTGACGTTGGAGCCGGATGACGAGGCGAGACCGCGTTGGAGCGGGCCGATCGTGACTCGCGGCATGTCGCGGTCTGGACGCATGCACACGATGGCCGGACACGGTCCGTTCCAGCTCCAGCCATGCACTACGTACGGCTATTGACGCCGCGTCGCCGCGCCGCTTGGGCGCTCATGGTCTTGCTGATCGTCGGCAGCGGCGGCACGGCTGTTTCGCAGCAGGGCGAGGCCGCGAAGCGGACTCCTCCGCAGGAGGAGATGTCGCATCAGCAGCACATGATGGACGGCATGGCCCCGACCGGGGATGCGCTGGCGTGGCGCATGCCGCCGATGGATTCCAACATGCCGATGATGCCTGGATTGGAGGCGGCGACGCCGAGCGTCAACCCCTTCATCCCGGCGCATGGTGTCGATCTGACGGATTTCCCCGTGGCGCGGCCAGGTGAGCTAATGGACCTGGCAGACGGCGACGAGATCGAGCTCACCGCGTCGATCGTGCGGCGCGAGATCAGTGGCCGGGAGTACCTGATGTTCGGGTACAACGGCCAGTACCCGGGTCCCTTGTTGAGAGCGCCGACCGGGGCGACCGTTACGGTGTTGTTCCGCAACGAGATCCCCATGCCAACCACCGTGCACTGGCACGGCCTCCGGCTCGACAACCGGTTCGACGGTGTCGCCGACGTAACCCAGGCTCCGGTGCTAACGGGCCAGACGTTCCGCTACGAGGTGTACTTCGCCGATGCCGGCGTATTCTGGTATCACCCTCACGTGCGCGAGGACATCCAGCAGGATCTGGGTCTGTACGGCAACTTGCTGGCTGTGTCGGCCGATCCCGACTACTACGGTCCGGTGCACCGCGAGGAGTTTCTTATCCTCGACGACATCTTGATCGATGAGCACGGCATCATCCCTTGGGGTGAGGAGGAACCAACGCATAGCCTGATGGGCCGCTTCGGCAACGTCATGCTGGTCAACGGCAGCACCGACTACAGCCTCGAGGTAGCGCGAGGTGCAGTGGTGCGTTTCTACCTGACCAACGTGGCGAACTCACGCACGTTCAACGTCACATTCGGGGGAGCGCCTATCAAGGTGGTGGCGTCCGACCTGGGCAAGTTCGAGCACGAGGAATGGGTGACGAGCGTGCCGATCGCGCCCGCTGAGCGCTACGTTGTCGAGGTCCGCTTCGGTGAGCCTGGTGACGTGCCAATCGAGAACACCGTACAGGCCATCAACCACTTCCGCGGCGAGTTCTATGCGCACGTGGACCATCTCGGGATGGTGCACGTCGCCGACGCCGGCGCCGAGCCCGATTTGAGCGCCGCGTTCGCGACCTTGCGTGAGAACCGTGACGTCCAGGCCGACATCGAGTCGTTCCGCCCGCACTTCTCGCGCTCCCCTGACTATGAATTAGAGCTCAGCCTCGAGGTCGGTGAGTTGCCGTTGCCGATCATTCTTTCCATGGAGTTCGAGAGGGGCCTCTACTCCCCGCCGATGGAATGGAACGACACCATGCCGATGATGAACTGGCTGGCGACCGGCAACGAGATCCGGTGGATCCTGCGCGATCGCGCCACCGGGCACGAGAACATGGACATCGAGTGGACCTTCCAGGTTGGCGACGTCGTCAAGATCCGGATCTTCAACGATCCGGAACCCCTGCACCCGATGAACCATCCGATCCACATTCACGGACAGCGCTATCTGGTGCTCGAGATGGACGGCGTGCCCAATCCGAACCTGGTCTGGAAGGACACCACGATCGTGCCGGTTGCCTCGACGATGGATCTTCTCGTCGACGTTACGAACCCGGGCGACTGGATGCTCCACTGCCACATCGCCGAGCATCTGCACGCTGGCATGATGCTCGCGTTCCGGGTAGACGGCTGAACTCTGTGGGCAACGGGGTCGGTACGCGTCTAGACGCGATACCCTAGTGTCCTGACTCAGACTCAAACAGGCCGAGTGGAAGTGTATCTGTCCACGTGTGCAAAGGAGCCCGGACATGGAACGCGGTGATTTCGGTAATCTGAAGGTAGGCGATTTCCGCCCGCCCAATATCCAATTGTCGGGGAGTATGATGGCGCTGATTCCCGCCGTCATCATTGGCCTATGGCTGTTGTGGAGCACCGTCTATACCGTCGCCCCCGAGGAAGTCGGGGTGGTGCTGACGTTCGGCAAGTACACAAAGTTGACCGATCCGGGGTTGCACTTCAAGCTGCCTGCGCCAATTCAGGTCGTATGGAAGGTGCCGGTGCAGCGGCAGCTGAAAGAGGAGTTCGGCTTCCGTACCGTGACCGCCGCTGTCAGGTCGCAGTTCGACTCGGCGGGCGATGAGTCGGCCATGCTTACCGGCGATCTCAACGTCGCCGTGGTCGAGTGGACGACGCAATACCGGGTGTCCGACCCGTACCTCTACATGTTCCGGGTTCGAAATATCACGGAGACCTTCCGAGACATGAACGAGGCCGTCATGCGAACCGTGGTGGGTGACCGCAGCGTCACCGAGGTGTTGACGGTCGGGCGCCAGGAGATCGCGTCGGAGGTGGAGCGACGACTGCAGGAGATGTGCGATCAGTACGAGACCGGCATCCGGGTCGAGCAGATCGTTCTCCAGGACGTCAACCCACCGGATCCGGTACGGCCGTCGTTCAACGAGGTCAATCAGGCCCAGCAGGAGCGCGAGCGCATGATCAACGACGCTCGGGCGCAGTACAATCGCGAGGTTCCGGCCGCACGCGGTGAGGCCTTGCGGGCCGTGGAGCAGGCCGAGGGCTACGCGGTCGGCCGGGTGAACCGCGCCGAAGGTGACGCGGCCCGCTTCCAGGCGGTGTACGAATCGTACCGCCGGGCACCCGAGGTCACGCGTCGTCGCCTGTACCTCGAGACCATGCTCGACTTGCTGCCATCCATTCGGCAGAAGGTGGTAATCGACCAGGACATCAACGGGCTCCTGCCACTGCTCAACCTCCAGGGGGCGATCATGCAACCGTCGCTCCCCGCGGCGAGCTCCAACCAGGAACAGGGCCAATGAAGCGGGTAGGCATGGGGTTGATCGGAGTTCTGTTGGTCGCAGGTTTGCTGGCGCTCAGCGGAGCTGTCTATGTCGTCGACGAGACCCAGCAGGTGGTCATTACCCAGTTCGGCTCACCGGTCGGTGATGCGGTAGATACACCCGGGCTGCACTACAAGCTGCCGTTCATCCAGCGGGCGAATTTCTTCAACAAGCGCTTCTTGGAATGGGACGGCGACAGCAACCAGCTGCCGACGCGCGACAAGCGCTTCATCCACGTCGATACCTATGCACGGTGGCATATTACCAACCCGCTGTTGTTCTTCCAGCGGCTGCGGGACGAGCGTGGCGCCCAGTCGCGCCTGGACGACATTCTCGACGGCGAGACCCGCAACACCATCGCCAGCCACGACCTGGTCGAGGTGGTGCGTACCAGCAACCGCGATATCGCGTTGTCGGGCGACGAGCTCGGAGCCATCGCCGAAGGCGAGACGGTGGCGGATATCGAGTTCGGCCGAGATGTGTTGGCGGCCGAGGTACTGGCCGCGGCGCAGACGCGGACGTCCGATCTGGGGATCGAGATCCTCGACTTCCGCTTCAAGCGCATCAACTACGTCGAGGAAGTGCGGCGCGAGGTATACAACCGCATGATCTCCGAGCGGCTACGAATTGCCGAACAGTTTCGATCCGAGGGCGCCGGAGAGGCGGCGCGGATCAGCGGCGAAAAGGAACGCGAGCTGCGTACGATCAGCTCGGGGGCGTATCGCACGGCGCAGGAGATCATGGGAACTGCCGACGCCACGGCCGCCGACGTGTACGCCCAGGCATACAACCGCGACGCCGATTTCTATCGGTTCGTCAAGACGCTGGAGGTATATCGGGAGACACTGAGCCAGAATACGACGCTGCTGCTCGGCACCAACGGGGAGTTTCTACGTTTCCTGAAGAACTCGAGGTAGACGCGGGGCGGCGGCTGCGTTTCCGGCGCCGGCCACGGCGGCTCGTGTAGGATGAAGTAGCGTTCTCGAGATCCTGGAGGTGCGTCGTGCAACGTCCTGCATTGATTGCCGCTGCGGTCATTATTGTGCTTATTGTGGCTGGCGTGTGGTACTTCCGCGGCGCCGAGGAGCCGCCGGTCGAAGAGCCGGCGGCTGTCGTCGAGGCGTTGACTCCGCCGCTGCCGATCGAGGAGCCGGCACCACCGCCTCTGCCAGCGCTCGATGGCAGTGACGACATGGTGCGCCGCGCCGCGACGGTGCTCGGCCTGGCTCCGATGCTCGCCAAGGCGCTCGAGGATGCGGACGTGATGCGACGCTTTGTTGCCGTCGTCGACGCCGTGGCCAGCGGTGAGAGCCCCGGAAGGCACCTGTCGTTCCTGGCGCCCGAGCAGCCCTTCGACGCCCTCTATCGGGACGATACCTGGTATATGGATCCTGTCAGCTACCGGCGCTACGACCCCGTCGGGGAGGCGCTAGCAGGCCTCGATGTGAGCGCTGCCGTCAGCGTGTTTCGGCGGGTCGAGCCGCTGGCCGACGCCGCGTACGCGGAGCTGATTGGCGAGGAACGCCCTTTCGAGCCGCGTTTGCGACAAGCATTGGGTGTATTGCTGACCACACCGGTGGTCAACGACCCTCCCGAGCTGGTCGATGCGATCGGACGCCTGACGTATCGCGACGAGGCGCTGGAGAGACTGAGCCTGCCGCAGAAACACTTGCTGCGCATGGGGCCGCAAAGCGTCGGCCGAATTCAGGCCAAGCTACGCGAGATCCTCGACCAACTGGCGGAGAGCTGATCACGGCGGGCGTACCGCCGAATCGCCGCATGCGAACCTTCCGGCGCCCGCCCGCTATGACCGATCGCGGTAGGACTCTATTGAGACGACACGTACCGGTATGCGTATCGTAGTGGCGCTCGGCGGCAACGCGCTCCTGCGCCGCGACGAGCCGATGAGCAGCGTGCAGCAGCGGCTCAATGTCCGGGTGGCGGCGGGTGCCCTGGCGCCCCTGGCAAAGGAGCACCAGTTGGTGATCTCACACGGCAACGGGCCGCAGGTGGGCTTGCTGGCATTGCAGGCCGATGCCTATGAAGCCGTCGAGCCCTTCCCCCTGGATGTGCTTGGTGCCCAGACCGAAGGCATGATCGGGTACCTGATCGAACAGGAGCTGGGAAATCTGCTGCCCTACGAACAACCCTTCGCCACCATTCTCACGATGGTCCAGGTCGATCCGGAGGATCCGGCGTTCGATCATCCCTCCAAACCGATCGGCCCGATGTATGACGAGGCCGAGGCGAAGCGACTGGCAGCCGAGCGCGGCTGGGCGGTGGCTCCCGATGGCGCCGGCTGGCGGCGCGTGGTGCCGTCGCCCCGACCGCAGCACATCTTCCAGATCCGCCCGATTCGCTGGCTCGTGGAGCAGGGCGTAATCGTCGTCTGCACCGGCGGGGGTGGCATCCCGACGATGTACGACGAGGAGGGAAACCTTGTTGGTGCCGAGGTTGTTATCGACAAGGATCTTGCCAGCGCTCTGCTGGCGGTTGAGCTCAATGCCGACATGCTGGTCATGGCCACCGACGTTGATGCCGTGTATCGGGGCTGGGCAACGCCGCAGGCTGAGGCCATCCGGCGAGCGACGCCAGAAGAGTTGCAGCACGAGAACTTCAGCGCCGGCTCTATGGGACCGAAGGTCGAGGCGGCTTGCCGCTTCGCCGAGCTTGCCGGGGGCACTGCGGCAATCGGTGCTTTGAGCGAGCTGAAGGAGATTGTGGATGGCGAGCGAGGGACGATCATCGCCCTTCCGAGCGACCCGGTGGCGGTACGCTTGCCGGGGCTCTGATAACGGTGCGACGCTGACGTCGAACAGCTCAACTGAACGAGCCCGGCCGGCACAGCCGAACATAGCTCCACGCGGAGGTACGCTTCATGCAGCTCCTTGTTCTGTGGCTCATCAGCGCTGGGGCTCGCCAACGCGGCCTTGTGGCCGCTATTGACGCTATTGGCGCTGCCGCTCAATCTCGTCACGCTCGGACTGTTCGCTTTTGTCGTCAGCGCAGTGTTGTTGATGCTCTATGCGCGGTCGATTGCTGCCGGCAACTTGATCTCTATGAGCAGACCACCATCGTCGGGGTTGGTGGCGCTGATCGTGCCACCGTGGGCCCGCACGGCTCGCTGACTGATAGACAGCCCCAAGCCGGTGCCTCCGCGTTCTCGATCGCGCGCCGAGCCCACCCGGTAGAACGGCTGGAACAGGCGGTCGAGCTCTTCTTCGGGTACGCCCGGCCCGTGATCGCGCACCTGGATCGGGTGGCCTCCGTGGAGCCATTGTTCTGGGCGACGCTGAGCGACGCCTCCACTGCTGACCCCGGTGGCGTGTAGCGAATCGCATTGCGCACCACGTTCTCGATGGCGCGCCGCAACAGCTCCTCGAACCCTCGCGTAGTACAGGATCCGGCGATATCGAGATGCACTGACTTGCCGCACTCTCGAGCCTCGTAGTCGGCATCATCGATCACCGCGCGAACCAGGGCGACAAGATCCACCGGCTGCCGATCGGCGAGTGCCTCGGGGTCTTGCAAGCGGGTCAGCGCCAGTAACTGGCCGATCAGCTCGTTGAGTCGCTCGGTCTCCTGCTCGATGCGGTCGAGCGCGTCTGCCGCTGAATCGTCGCTTTGACGGCGCGCCAGGCCCAGCGCAACGTACAGTCGCGCAAGCGGCGAGCGTAGCTCGTGCGAGATGTCGCTGAGGAGTTGTCGTTGGCTCTCTAGCAGCGTGCCGATTCGCTCGGCCATATCGTCGAAGTCGCGCCCCAGAGCGGCCAGCTCGTCACGGCGCCCCCCAAGATCGCCGCTCACCCGTGTGTCGAGCTCGCCTTCCGCGAAGCGCCGGGTTGCGGCGCTGAGCGTGCTGACCGGCGACAGCGTGTAGCGTGCCATGGCGTAGCAAACCAGGCCAGATGTCAGCAGCACTGCCAACCATCGGATGACGATGGGAAGCACGCTGGGCGGCGGCAGGTCAAGACGGCTCGGGAGTCGCTGCACGACCGTATAGGTGTTGTTGTCGCGATACACGAACGAGCGTCCGGCGTAGGGGCCGGAGCCGCTAAACCCGCCGTGAACGACCCCGTTGTCGAAAGCCTCGGCCGCCGTCGCCCGTGCTTCCTCGGGCGCCACCCGCCCGGTCACTTCGTTGAGCTCGACATCGAACACGAAGGGGTAGGGCGCACCTTCCTCTTCTAGATCCGACATGAACTGAGCGATTGCCTCATCGGATCGTCGACCCAGTCTGACCGCCACTCGTCCGGCGAGGACCAGCCGTTGTCCGGTGAGTGCCCGAAACCGATCGACGACCTCTTCATTCTGGGTTAGCTGGGTGGGCAGCGAGAAAGCCGACCACACCAACGCCATCGCCAGCCAGAACCACAGGAAGATCTTGATAAACAGTCGGTGCATGGCGTTAGCTCCCGGAGGGGGCGGCTTCCCCTTCTTGCGTTGCGGGTAACGTGTAGATATAGCCGACGCCGCGTACCGTCTTGATGCGTTCGGTGCCGCCGTGCCGAGGGCCGAGCTTCTTGCGCAGGTTGCTCACGTGCATGTCGATGCTGCGATCCAGGGCGGAGTACTCACGGTCGAGCACTTCGAGCGTCAGGTGCTCGCGCGACACGACCTTGCCGGCGGCTCGCATTAGCTCTTCGAGGACCTCGAACTCGACGGCGGTGAGATGTACCTCGTGGCCGCCGCGCTGAGCGGTGCGCGCGCCGACGTTTAGATGTACGTCGCCGACGTCGACGACAAGCCCACGTGAGGTCATGCGTTCGTCGGCGCGGCGCAGAATCGCTCGGATTCGCGCCACCAGCTCTCGTGGGTTGAATGGCTTCGGAAGGTAATCGTCGGCGCCCATCTCGAGCCCGACGATGCGGTCGACGTCGTCCCCGCGAGCCGTGAGCATCAAGACAGGTATCCGGGAAGTGGCTCGGAGTCGCCGCAAGATCTCGAAGCCGTTGATGCTAGGCAGCATCACGTCCAGGAGCACCATCGAGTAGTCGCTGGCAAGTGCTGCCTCTAGGCCGACTTCGCCATCGTGCACCGCGTCAACCTCGAAGCCCTCGGCACGAACGTACTCGCCCACCAACTCGCAGAGCTCGGCATCATCGTCGATAACGAGGATCCGTTGCATGAACATAGCTCCGCGACGATGGTCAGGGTGGAAGTCGTGAGCTTAGCATCGGCCCCGGCGATCGCCAGGGCAAGCCTCGGTAAAGAAGTGTAATGAAAAAGTCGATCTTGGCAACAGTATCGATCCTGGTCATAAGTTACTGAAAACAAAGAAGTTGAAGATGTCTCCCGGCCGTACCAGTCGCTGCTCAAGGTCGTGCTCAACGACTGGCGCGAGAAGCAGGAGTCGCCGCGCAAGCGGGCCTAAGCGAAGGTGCTGCGGCGGCCTCTCCCTAGAGCCTACGGGCCGGCCGGTCCGCCGGTGTTGTCAGCAATCCGTTCGACTGCCTTGACGAGGCGCGCGGCCGGGCGATTCGCGAGGGGGGGAGGTCACAGGCATGAGAAACGCCGGCTGGCCATAGAGCCAGCCGGCGAGTTGCGTGGTCCCAGTCCCTGTCTCAACATGAACTTGCCACGCTCGTGACTAACCACAGCATAGCGGCCCCGCGCACGCTGACGAAGCCAAAAACGTCCAGGCGCGGCGTTTCATTGCAATGGGCTGAGGAGCGGTCTTCACCATCGTCGAAGGCAAGCCGGCCTACGAATGGCGTTGACCCGTGCTTACTCGACGCGCAGCGCGTTCACCGGGTCGACTCGGGTTGCACGCCGTGCCGGGATGAAGCCGGCGAGCATTACCGCAACCGTGATGACCGCGATCGCGCCCCCGAAGGCGCCGATGTCGACCCAGTTCACGCCGTAGAGGAGGCTCTCGGCGGCGCGCCCCACACCGGCGCCGGCGACCAATCCGACGCTCAGCCCGATGGCGAGCAGGACCAGCGTCTGGCGCAGAATCATGCGGACCAGGTCGTCGCTGGAGGCCCCTAGAGCCATGCGGATGCCGATCTCGCGGGTTCGCTGACTGACCGCGTAGGCCATGACACCGTAGAGTCCTACGGCGGCCAGCAGCAGGGCGAAGGATCCGAAAATGCCGAGCAGCCCGGCGGTCAGTCGTGCCGGCAACAGTGCAATTCCGACCTGCGACTCCATGGTGCGTATGTCGAAGATCGGTAGCTCGGCGTCGAGCCGCCGGACCTCTTCGCGTACCGCGGCGACCAAGGCTTGGGGCTCGGCGTCGCTGCGTACATGCAGAGAAAGGGCGGACTGGTTCGACTGCATGAAGGGGAAATACATGTACGACAGAGGCTGTTCTCCCAGCGAGTAGTACTTCGAGTCGCGAACCACGCCGACGATCTGGCGCTCCATGTCGCCGCTACTGACTCTGCGACCGAGGGCAGACTCGCCGGGGAAGAAACGCGCGGCCATGGTCTGGTTGATGATGATGGCGCCGGCGCTTGCCAGGCTGTCGTCCCAGTCGAAGTCACGCCCAGCCACCAGAGGCACGCCCATGCTTCCGAAGTACCCTGGGCTGACGTAGTTGTAGTCGAGGTTCATGCGCTCATCCTGGGCGGGCTCGTAGCCTTCAATCGAAACGCCCCACTGCTGTGTGCCCATTGCCATCGGCAACATCTCGGCGACCGATACTGCGGCAACCCCTGGTAGTTGTTGTACGTAGTCGACCAGCTGTCGATAAAAGGCGACCACCTCATCGTCGCTGTAGCCTTGAAGCGACGGATCCATGGTGGCAACGAGCACGTTGTCGGCATCGAACCCCGTTTCGATGGCGCTGGCGTTCTGCAGGCTTCTGAGGAACAACGCCGCTCCGATGAGCAGCGCGAGCGACATGGCGATCTGTGCGATCACCAGCATGTTCTTCAAGCGCGTTCCGCCGGTAACTCGCCCGCCGCCCCGCAGCGTTTCGACTAGGTCGGGGCGCGATACGCGCAGTGCCGGCAGCAGCCCGAAGACCAGGCCGGTGGCTAGCGCCACAATGGTGGTGAATGCCAGAACCCGCAGATCAATCGGCATGTCGAGGCTGACGGGTACCGGGAGCGGTGGCTGGAACGAAGCCACCGCTCGGCTCATCCACACCGCTAACGCGGCGCCGGCGATGCCGGCGGCGGCCGCCAGCATCAGGCTCTCGGTCAGCAGCTGCCGAACCACTCGCCGCCGCCCGGCGCCGAGTGCCAGCCGGATACCGATCTCTCTCTGTCGGTCGGCTCCGCGCGCCAGCATCAAGTTGGCGACATTCGCGCAGGCGATCAACAAGACGCTGCCAACCACACCCATCAGCACCATGAAGATCGTCGCCACCGCACCGGAGTTGGGTCCCAGGTACGACCGTGTGGCCGGCTCGAGGCTGATGGTCGTGCCCTCGAGCTCGTTGGGGTACTCCTCCACTAACGCCGCATGCATGGTGTTCATGCCCGCGACACCCTGCTCCAGACTGACGCTGGGGCGTAGGCGACCGTAAGCCGCCAGGAAACCATGGCCGCGGGCGTCGAGGGTCCCCGAACCGGGTCGGGCGATCTCCTGCATCGCCAGCGGCACCCAGAGGTCGACGCTGGGTTCGATGCGCGCAAACCCGAATCCTTTGGGCATCACGCCAACGATGGTGAATGGATACGCGTTGAGTTGGAACGCGCGCCCCACCACGCTGGGTTCACCGGCGAAATTGCGCTGCCAGAAGCCATAGCTGATCACCGCCACCGCGTCGCGGCCGGGCACGTTGTCCTCGGCCTCGGTGAAGGCTCGTCCCGCCGCTGGCTCGGCGCCGAGCGCGGCGAAGAATCCGGCGCTGACCACGCCGGCCGTGCTGCGCTGGTTTTCAGTTCCGAAGCTCACGCTTACCGGTGCCATCCGGTATGCGTACATGGTGTCGAAAACCTGGTTGCGCTCTCGGTGATCGAGGAAGTTCGGATACGAGTAGCTACTGCGAAAACCGCTCGGCTGCACGATACCCAGCTGCACCCAGCGCTCCGGGTGCTCCACCCTGAGGGGCTTCAGGAGCATCCCGTTGATCCACGTGAACATCGCCGTGTTGGCGCCGATGCCGAGCGCCAGCATGGCGACGACGACAGCGGCGAACGATGGCCGAGCCATCAGCGAGCGAGCAGCGAACTTCAGATCCTGGAGTAGGGTACCCATCGGCAGGCCACCTCGTATCTCGGGAACCGAACGCCGAATCCAGGAAAGATGGCGAGGCCGGTTCGTTCCCGGCAACGGCACGTCCTCGATCTCGAACAACGTCGAGAACGGAACGCCCAGACCATCGAGCAGCTTGCGGCGAGTATCGGCAGACGGATAGGGACGCTTGCCGTTGAGTAGCAGCGACAAATGGCCACGACCCAGTTCCAGAATCTGGGCCCAGCGGTTCTGCGAGTAGCGCCTCTTGGCCAGCTCGGCAGCGAGCTGGTGGCGCTTGAGCAGATATCGCTTAGCCATCGTCGTTCCTCTCGGGCAAACGCACGTTCCCCGAGTTGTACGCTGGCCGGGCCCTTGAGGTTGCTCGCAGCGTTCGGATACTGATTACACCGTGTTCACACCTCTATGTAAACACAGGGTCTTTTAGGGGTCTCTACGTCCACGAAACCCCCTCAGAACCCCCGAAGTTGGTATCAAGTTGGTATCAGCAGATTTTCGGGGGTGTTGGGCGCTGACCCAGCTCCGGGTGCTCATTCTGCACCCTATACGCACCCTGGGGATCACGTAGGGTGCGCTGTTCGACTTCTGCCCCGACGACGTCGCGGCTAAGGAGAGATTGAGTTGATCACTAGTTCAGCGAGGCACCATGTCTGATCCCACGAGCCCGAACCGAAACTTCCGTAAATTCGGTCCAAGAAAAAGAGACACCTACCTCCAGAAGCTCGCCGAGGGCTGCACGCTCGGCGCAGCGGCAGCAGCGGTGGGATTGAGTCCCGATACGGCACTTCACTATCGAAAAGCACACCCGGAGTTCGAGGACGATATCGAGCGGTCTCGAGGCAAGGCCATCGCCAACGTGGAGGACGCGCTCTACAAAGCCGCGACGACCGCCAACGCCAGCGGCGCATACAACGTCGGCGCCATCTGTTTCTTTTTGAAGAACCGGAACCCAGACAACTGGAGAGACATGCGCACCTACGAGGTCGTGCAGAAGCTCCGGGAGCAGGAACGCGGCCGCTTATTCGCGGCGTTCGAGAAGGCCGGGATCACCCCGGATCAGGCCGACGAGATCGCCCTGGTGATGGAGGAGTGGGAGCCCGGTGCAAACGAACGTCGCCACTAACTACACAGCGCTGGGCACCCTGGCCCGCGAGTATGCCCAGAAGGCTCGGGCGGAGCGCGGCGTTCATCGTACCGGCGTGATCGAGGCACCCGACGCATTCGCGGATTCCATCGGAATCTCGGTGTGGGGAGACGAGCACTATGGCCAGCGGGCCATGCTGCGGGCGGTGCGCGATCACCAGTTGGTAGTTGTGTACGCCGGTGCTGGCGTCTCCAAGACCTTCAACGATGCGCTGCTAGCGGCCTGGTGGCTCCAGTGGCCGCACTCCCGCGTGATCGTGACATCTGGAACCTTCGCCCAGCTCACGGCCCAGTTCGTCGATGAGCTACAGAACCTGTACGCGGACCGGCTACAGGGACACCCGCTCTACGAGAACGAACCGGGCGAGACCAAGTGGCGGCTGCCACGGGACCGGAGGCTTGATCTGCGATCCACGAACAGGCGCGGACACTTCACCGGGTTCCACGCCGAGCGCGTGCTGCTGATCGGTGACGAGGGCCATGCGCTGCCGGACTGGTTTCCGAACTTCGGCCGCACCGCCATCCTCACCAACCCGAACCACCGATGTGTGATCACCGGCAACCCGATCGAGGATGTCGGCGGTTACTACGGTATTCAGAACGACTCACGCTGGCATGCGGTCTGGATTAGCCAGTTCAGCTACACGCAGCACTGCCGCAGGGGCGAACCGAGCTTCGTGCCCGTGCGGGACACGCAGACAGGCGAGTGGGATCTGGGGCCGATCGTAGGCGCGCCGCCTGGCCCGGTGCCGGGAATGGATCTTGACCCCGATGAACCGCTGCGCCGTGTGGAGGAGATGGGCGAGCAGGACCCGGATGTGTAGACCTACACGTACGGCAAGTTCCCCGAGGCAGGAGGGGGCGTTACCCGGTTGTTCACGCCCTCGAAGATCGATGCAGCGTTCGCCCGGAAGATCAGCCCGAACGGTGCCAAGGACGTGGCGATCGATGTGGCGGGCTCCGGGACTAACCGCACGGTTTCCGGCGACCGCACCGTAGGCTACTGGATCGATGACGCTGGCCACTGCGAGCGGTTCCTCAGCATCGGCCCCGCCGATATTGCTCACCTCCCCGATGGCGACATCGAGGGATACCTGGACTGGCTCCTAGACGAGGTGGATGGGTTACTCCAGCGGCTTGGAGAGGTCCGGAGCGTCCGGGTCGACAGCGATGGAGTTGGCGCCGGGCTTGCCCGCGGCCTGGCGCGGCGCGGGTGGAAGGTGGTGGAGTTCCACGGTGGGTCGTTGCCACCGACAAGGCGCGGGGCGCTCGACACCGAGGAGAAGCGCGTACCGTCGGAGCTGTACGACAACCTCCGCTGCTACGGCTATTGGTATCTGGCGAAGCGGCTACCCGAGCTGGACCTGCCGCAGGTGGCGCGGGAGAGGCTCCGGGACGACCTGCTGGCGACCCGGCCGACGTTCTCCAGCAGCCTCGGTTCGATGACCGCGAAACGGACAAAGCGCAAGGACCTGGTCGGCAAGAAGCTGAAGTTCCGCGCGGTGCTGGCCAAGGACGATATCTCGGCCACGACCCGGCGATCACCAGATGATGGTGACGCCCTCATGATGGCCGTGGTGCCGATTCGACGCCGACGGAAGCCTCTGCGGGTGTGGGTGCAGCGGGTCTGAAGATGGCTGCTTTAACGACGTCAGCTCGGATCCCATGGGATTTACCAATGAGAGCGTTGCCGCACATGCCGATGGATTAGTGCACCAATCACCCAAAGGAGAAGAACATGCCGGAACTCACACAGAACCCGATGATCTGCATCGCTCGTATCGACTTCGCATGCGGTGGCAACGGTACTGACGAGACGCTCACGATGACCGTAGGCCATTGACCTGCCCCAAGTGTTGAGGCCACTTCGTAACTCATAGAATCGGTGCTGACAAGAGATTGTTGGAGCCGGCGAGAAGCGGCCTCCCGTGGACCCTCGCGTGCCCCAGCGATAGGCTTCAGACGCTCACCCACCCCTCTGCGGTTGCGCCATGGAACCCGGCACCAAACTAGGCCGGCTCTCCAAGAGCCGCGACGCCCAAACAACGTGAATCGGGAGATGCAATGAGCCGACGCCGTTGGTGGGTCGGATCTGCGGTCGTCGCGGTGCTGGCGATGGCAGTGGCGGCGGTCGCAGCGGGCGGACCCGCCGCGCTGGCGTCGCGCCTCACCGACCTGCCGGTGCTGATCCGTGGCCGGCTGGTGGCGGCGCCCAGCGGCGAGGAGCTCGCCGTACCCGTCGCCATCGAGCAGCACGCCGAGGAGCTCGTCGGAGGCATCGACGGCTTTATCGTCTGGTCGAGCAACCGCGATGGTAATCACGAGCTGTACCGGATGGATCTTTCGGGGCGACAGATCCGCCGGCTCACCGAGCATCCCCACGTCGATTACTACGGCCGCATATCGCCCGACGGCAAGCGCATCGTCTTCATGCGTAGCCGTCCCCGCCGCTTGTCCGTGCGGGAGGCGGGCGGCTGGGAGATCTGGGTCATAGATGCCGGGGGTGGCGGCGCGCGACGTATGGCAGAGGAGGGCTACCGACCGGGTTGGAGCGCCGATGGCGGTGCCGTGCACTACATGCGCGACCGCTCCGGGTACCGGGTCGATGTGGAGACGGGGGCGACGGAGAAGCTGTTCGACTTTCCCGACGCGCTGCCGGAGATCCGCTACGGCGGCGTCTATATCAGCCCGGACGCCAGCCGCATCACGGCCGCGTTTCCTGGCGGCGTGACTCGCATCTTCGAGCTTCCCGGGTTTCAGGAGCACGTTCTCGACAATCACCAGTCGTGCCAGGGTCTGTGGGCTCCGGGCCTCGGCGGCGTGGTGTGGATCCAGTCGAGCGGTGCGGGAGGTAACCGGGTGATGCGGGCCGCCCCCGACGGTTCTGATCAACAAGTGCTCATCGACCTACACGGTAGCCATGCTCACGAATACTTCCCCAGCGTCGGTCCCGACGGTCGGTGGCTTGCCTGGGGCGCCAGCGCCGCCGGGCACGAGCACGACCGGGCCGACTACGAGATCTTCCTCTGGGAGATCGGTACCGAGGCAGAGACCACGCTGCGCCTGACCTACCACACCGGCAACGACATGTGGCCCGACGTGTGGGTTCGCACGGACTGACCGGTGAGCCGCGTGCCAGGACATCGCTGACATCGTCCATTGCCAGCTAGGTCCGTGGTGTCTGAAAACAGGCACTATCGGTCGGTTAGCGAGTCGCTATTGCCACGTGAGGCACGCCGATAGCCGCGTGAGTGCTTAGGGTTGGATCAGAGAATGGAGTCGCTCTACGGGCCGTAGAGCCTTTCTTCGTGAAGACTCGCCGACGGGAGCAAGACAGCACTTTCCGTGGACCCTCGGACCCTCCGGCGGTACGCTTCACGCGCTCACCCATGACGCATCAGGAGCGCTATGGAACCCGGCACCAAACTAGGCCACTACGAGATCACTGAGCAGCTCGGTGCAGGCGGCATGGGCGAGGTGTGGCTGGCGCAGGACACCCGCCTGGGCCGCAAGGTGGCCATCAAGGTGCTGCCCGCCGAGTTTGCCTCCGACCCCGAGCGCCTCGGCCCTCCGGGACTCGATTCCCCCCCTTGCGCCGTTGCGAGTCCCGGTGTTGCGGTCAGGCGGGCGCTCCGATCATCCGGAGATGCAGCTATGGCAGGCAGATACCGGAGAGAGAGGCCGGGCGGAGGAAGGGCGTGGGGTCGACGGAGCCCAGTGAGAGTGCGCGTGGGACAACACCGAGTCGTGACGTGTTCGATTGCGTGTTCAAGGCCAAGACGATCCAGGCTCTCGACGGTCGCATGCTCGGGTCGCACGGGTACTCCGCCCGTATGACTCGCGAAGGGGGCACCCACAATGCGACCACAGCGATGGACGGAAGTACCTCGCTCGACGAGCTAGCCGATCCACGCGCCTACCTCCAGCGGCGAGTCGCGCTTTACTCCAAAGTCGTCTGCCTGTTCGTTGCCGGGCTGACCTTGCTCGACCTCTCCTTCACACTCGAAGGCGAGGCACTGCTGGGCGTGACGCGCATCGGCGGTGCGGTCACGTGCTTGGTGTTTGGCGCGATCTGGTGGGTGACTTCTCGAAGCGAGCAATCAATGTTCGCGCTCAGAGCAGGCGAGATCGCCGCAACGCTGGTCTGTTTCACAACCGTCTCGTTGTGGCCGGTGTTTCCACCCGTGGACGGCACGGGCGGCGCGATCGGGCTGGTGCTCGCAATTCCGTTCGCTTGCCTGACGATGCTGCGGGCCGCCATCGTGCCGAGCACTGCACGGCTCACGTTGCTGATCGGCCTGGTCGGTACGGCAGGTCTGGCACTTGGTAGCTACTGCGGCTGGCATGGGTCGATGCCGGTTCCCGGCCTCACCGGACCCGAGATAGGAGGCGCTTTCAACACGGTGGCGGGGGTGGCGGTGTCGATCTGCGGTACGGTGACCTCCCGCGTTGTCCACCGCCTGCAACGCAGGGTGCGCGAAGTTATGCAGCTCGGCCAGTACACCCTCGAAGAGAAGATCGGCGAGGGCGGGATGGGCGTAGTTTACAGTGCGCGGCACGCTCTCTTGCGACGACCCACCGCTGTCAAGCTGCTGCCGCCCGACAAAGCTGGCAAGCAGGCGATTGCCCGCTTCGAGCGCGAGGTTCAGCAGACCAGCCGGCTCACGCATCCAAACACCGTGGCCGTTTACGACTTCGGTCACACTGCCGATGGCGTCTTCTACTACGCGATGGAATACCTCGATGGGATCGCCCTCGACGAGCTGGTGGAGCTAGCCGGCCCTCAGCCGGCGGAGCGTGTGATTCACATCGTCGCGCAAGTTGCGGGCGCTCTTGCCGAGGCGCACAGCATCGGGCTCATCCATCGTGACGTGAAACCCGCCAACATCATGCTGTGCCATCGAGGTGACAGCGCTGATACGGTCAAGGTGCTCGACTTCGGCTTGGTGAAGGACATCGCAGCGCCCAAAGAGCTGGCGCTCAGCGGCACGGCGACCATCATCGGCACGCCGCTCTACCTCGCCCCCGAGTCGCTGACAGAGCCAGACGCGGTGGATGGTCGCACCGACATCTATGCGCTGGGGGTTGTGGCGTACTACTTGCTCACCGGCCAGCCAGTGTTCAACGGGAGGAGCGTGGTGGAAGTGTGCAGCCACCACCTTCACACCGAGCCCACGCCCCCGTCCCAGCGACGGAGCAACTCCATTGGTGAAGACCTCGAAGCCATCGTGCTCCGTTGCCTTGCAAAGAAGCAGAAAGACCGCCCGAGCGCACACGAGCTTCGCGAAGCACTCCTGTCGTGTTCAGCAGCGAGCCTGTGGTCACGAGAGCGAGCTGACGCCTGGTGGAAGGAGCATGCCGAGGACATCTTGCGGCATCGTCACGACCGTCGCGGGTCCACCGACGTTCCCGCCATCGCGCTCACCATCGCTCTCGAGCCGCGTGGCAACAGATTCTGACCTTTGATTCCATGGGCGGCGACGTGTCGAGCCGCCGCATTAGGCTGCGGTCGGAAATCGTCCACGGTGGTTTTCTCGTTGACGCCCTCGGCACGGGTGAGCTTCCGCGTACGCTAAAGGATCTACCGGTGGGTCTGAGCGACAAGGACCGGAAGAAGTACAACGAACTACGGCGTCTAATCCCTAGAACCGTGGGCTACCTTCGGGAGTCAATCGCTCGGACGGTTTCGGACGGGTCGCTTCCCACTACCGAAGAATGGTGGAAATGCGTAGCCGAATCCCCTCCGGTACGATCAAGCTCGCCACAGCGGTAGGCTCTGCTATCGCGATAAATACCAAGCTTTTCGAGGGAGTTTTTTGGGTGGGCCTGATGGAATGGCCGTCGCCAGTTCGGCAGGGTTGTCAGACTACGACGTGACGGGCGACGGTCAGCGGTTCGTGATGTTCCCCGACATCGGCCAGGGCAGCCAGAGCAGCAGCGTCCACGTCAAGCTCGTCACCAACTGGTTCGACGAGCTGAAGCGGCTCGTGCCGACGGAGCCGTAGCGTCTGGGCTAAGACTCGCGAGCCGCTGCCACTGTCTCTGCGGTCGCACAGCGGTCCCTATGCGCCGCGGACAACCCGGACCGTAGTGGTTGTCTGCTCTCGGTACACCCGCGAGGCTCTACGCCGATTACTTTTCGGTAAATCGGCGCGATTGCGTCACGAGTGGCGGCCCAGTCAACGGTCCGCACGCTGCCGTGGGGGTGGTCCGTGACCGATCTTCACGATTCTGCGCCCTCATCGGTCGAAGGGGATGCTGGAACGCTGCTGACACCGGTCCCGTTGGATCTCACCGACTCTGGCGATAGGCTTCAGGCGCCCAGCCATCTCCCTCTGGTAGCGCCATGGAACCCGGCACCAAACTAGGCCATTTCGAGATCATCAAGCCGCTCGGTGCAGGCAATATGGGTGAGGTGTATCGGGCGCGGGATACGAAGCTCGAACGTGACGTTGCGATTAAGGTGCTGCCCCAGGACCTAGCGGGTGATCCGGAACGTCTGGGCCGGCTGGAGCGCGAGGCAAAACTGCTCGCCGCGCTTAACCATCCGCACATCGCGACGATCTACAGCCTCGACGAGGCGGAGGGGGCACGCTTTCTCGTACTGGAGCTGATCAGAGGCGACTCCTTGGAGCTGCAGCTAGCCCAGGGGCCGCTACCAGTCGAGAAAGCGCTGGAGGTTTGCAAGCAAATCGCCGAGGCGCTGGAGGCGGCGCATGCAGCAGCCATCATCCACCGAGATCTCAAGCCGGCCAACGTGCTGATCACGCCCGACGGGAAGGCCAAGGTCCTCGACTTCGGTATTGCCAAGAGCGTGGAGGTCAGCGCCGACCTCACCGCGACGGCGAAAGAAACGGATCTGACCGTCGCGGGAACGCTCGTCGGGACTCCGTCTTACATGAGTCCCGAGCAAGTCCGCGGTGAGGCGATCGACAAACGGGCCGACATTTGGGCGTTCGGCTGCCTGCTGTTCGAGACACTCACGGGCAGAAGCGCTTTCGGAAGGGAGACGCTCGCTGACACGCTCGCTGCCATAGTCGACCATGAACCAGACTGGGGGCGCCTGCCCGAGGGCGCACCGCTTGTTCCCCGAGCTTTGCTTCGCCGCTGCCTGCGCAAGGAGCCGAGTCGTCGCCTCCACGACATTGCCGACGCCAGGATCGAGATCGCGGACGCGCTCAGTGGGGACAGAGACGCTATATCCGCGATCCTGGCTGCCCCCGCAGTCGCGGAAATAACTCGCGGCATCCCCTGGAAGCTGGCAACCCCAATAGCCGTGGTCATCGCCCTTCTGGCAGCGTTCGTAGTCTGGACTACGACCCCGTCGCCGCCCGAGTCAGTCATCACCCGCTTCTACATCGACTATCCACCAGAGACTACCTTCCAGGCCGATTCCACCCTGGGCGTTGCGATCTCACCCAATGGCAAGTCGGTGGTATTCAACGCTAATCGGCAGCTTTGGCTCCGAGCGATTGACGATCTGGTAGCCACACCCATCCGTGGCACGGAGGGAGCCAGAGTGCCGTTCTTTTCCCCCGATAGCCAACAGCTCGGCTTTTGGGGAGGCGACGGTCAGATGAAGAGCGTTTCGATCACCACCGGCCGTGCGGCGGTCTCGCTGGGGTCAGCGCCAGAGTTGGCCTACGGGGCGAGTTGGGCAGATGACGGCTACATCTACTTCGGGCAGGGTTCAGGAGGGATCTTGCGTGTCTCGGCCAACGGCGGTGAGCCAGAGCTAGTCGCTGAAATGGAAGAAGGAGAGCAGGCCTACGGCCCCCAACTTTTTCCCGGTGGCGAGTGGTTGCTGTTTACGCTGTTGAGCGGGTCCAGTTCGTGGAACGATGCGAGCATTGTTGCGCAGCCGGTCTCCGGTGGCGAGCGCAAGCTGCTGGTGGCCGGAGGGACCGATGGCCGCTACGTGCCCACCGGCCACATCGTCTATTCCCTCGAACGGAACCTTCTCGCGGTGCCCTTCGATCTTGACAGCTTAGAGGTTACCGGAGGATCGGTGTCCATCGTCGAGGGGGTCCAACAATCGGCCGCCCCCCGCACGGGAGCAAGCCAGTACGGGTTTTCGGATCGCGGTGGGTTGGTCTACATGCCGGGTGGGGGCTTTTCGGCCACTTCCCAACTCGCCTGGGTGGATCGTGATGGCCGAGTCGAGCCGCTGCCCTTTGAGCCACGTCCGTCTGGGTTCTTCGACCTGTCGCCGGATGACCAGCGCATCGCGCTCGGAATCCGAGGAGATGATGGGGACTGGCACATCTGGATCTACGAGATCGAACGAGGAGGTAGCCAGGTACGGCTGACCACGGAGGGCAACAACGAAGTGCCCGTTTGGTCGCCCGATGGAGAGTGGGTCTTCTTCAGGTCGGATCGGGGTGGCAACCACGACATCTGGAAGCGCCGGGCTGACCGTAGTCTCGAAGCCGAACTGGTGTTGGATACAGAGGCTGACGTGTTGCCGATATCGATCTCGGACGACGGTGAGATGCTGCTGTTTGTGAGCGGGCTCCTCCCGAATTTCGACGTGGGGATACTGGCTCTCGATACAGGTGATACGGAAATGCTCGTCGATACCGCCGCCTTTGAGTCGCTGCCCAGCTTCTCGCCGGACGGTCGCTTCTTCGCCTTTAATTCGGACGAGACCGGGCAACCTGAGGTGTACGTGCGGGAGGTATCGAGCGGTCGAACATTTCTGGTCTCTACGAGTACCCGTGGTGGTTGGTTCCCTCGCTGGTCGCGGGATGGAAAGGAGATTTACTACCGCCCCTGGAACAGCCCCGGCATCCTCGTTGCGGAAGTGGATTTGGAGTCGTTTTCCGCATCCGACCCTGTTGAAGTCTCGGACATCGTCATGCGCGCCGCGTCCATCTTCGATGTCACCGCCGACGGCCAGAAGTTCCTGGTGTTGGTGCCCGCTGGTACTGATGAGACTGGGGGCAGGGGATCCAGCACACGACTTAACGTCGTCCTCAACTGGTTCGAGGAGCTGAACCGGCTAGTGCCAACGGAAGGCTCCTGATGATCGGCAAGACACTCGGTCATTACGAGATCCTCGCCCCGCTCGGTGAAGGCGGGATGGGGCAGGTGTACCGAGCACGCGATACGACGCTGGATCGTGATGTCGCCATCAAGGTGCTGCCGGAGGACTTCGCCAGCGATGCCAACCGGCTGGCCCGCTTCGAGCGCGAAGCCAAGCTGCTCGCCTCGCTGAACCACCCCAACATCGCCACCATCCACGGCTTCGACGAGTCGGACGGCGTGCGCTTCATCGCCATGGAGCTGGTCGAGGGCGACAGCCTCGCCGAGCGGATCATGACCTCCGGACGCATCGAGGTCGACGAGGCGCTGGAGATCGCCCGACAGATCGCTTTGGCGCTGGAAGCTGCTCACGAGGCTGGCGTGATCCATCGCGACCTGAAGCCGGCCAACGTCCAGATGACACGCCGCGGCACCGTCAAGGTGCTCGACTTCGGCATTGCCAAGGTGCACGAGCCCGACGGATCGTCGGATCTGGGCGAATCGCCCACTGCGATCGAGTCGACGGGCATCAACGTGATCATGGGCACGGCTCCCTACATGAGCCCGGAACAGGCTCGGGGCAAGCCGGTCGACAAACGCGCCGATATCTGGTCGTTCGGTTGTGTGCTCTACGA
The DNA here is from genome assembly GCA_963666055.2 of Acidobacteriota bacterium. Taxonomy (GTDB): domain Bacteria; phylum Acidobacteriota; class UBA890; order UBA890; family WLXD01; genus DASCOT01. Next base: position 31,979 of record CAXWPH010000008.1, read on the forward strand.
GATGCTGACTGGGACTGCGGCGTTCGGCGGCGAGACGGTCAGCGATGTCGTCGCGGCAATCATCGAGCGCGAGCCAGATTGGTCTTCCGTCCCCGACGGTGCGCCGTGGAGAGTTGTCGATCTACTGCGGCAATGCCTGCAAAAGAACCCTGATCGACGGGTCCACGACATAGCCGATGCGCGGATCAGCATCGTCAACGCCATCGCCGACTCAGATGCGGGTATCGCGCCGTGGGCCGGTCACGGTGAGGCGGCGGATCCCTCCTGGCAACGTCACATCCCGACACCGATCGGAGTCGGCCTCGGCGTTGCCATGGCCGCGGTAACGGCACTTGTGGTTTGGACCCTGACGTACCAAGGCCGACAATCGCCCGCACCATCCATGCGCCTGGACGTGAACATAACTGAGGGCAGCTTCCGAATGAGCAGTGCATCGAGCGTCGTTGTCTCGCCCGATGGCACGCGTCTCGCGTACGTCACCAGAGGTGCCGAAGACACCGAGCTACACGTCCAATCGCTGCTGCAGACCGACGACCGAATATTGGCTACCGGAGCCATCTACAACCCGTTCTTTTCTCCGGACGGTCAATGGGTAGGGTTCACGGATAACGGCGAACGGGAGCTGAGAAAGGTACCCGTCGGCGGAGGCTCTCCGGTGACGATTGCGTCGCTGGGACGGCGTGGCGGCCGATGTTCGGCCAGCTGGAGTACTGACGATTGGATCTTCTATACGCCTGGGCTGCACAGTGCCCTGTTCCGTGTGCCGGCAGCCGGTGGGGATCCCGAGCGGTTGACCACCCTCGATGCCGCGCGAGGTGAGCTCACCCACCGTTTCCCGCACGCCCTACCGGGCAGCAATGCCGTGCTGTTCACCTCCCACACCGCGCTCACAGGGCTCGAGAACGGCAATATCGAGGTACTGGATCTGCAGACAGGGCAAAGGAAGGTACTGCTGCGCGGGGGCTTCGATGCTCGCTACGTACCCACCGGGCATTTGGTGTACGCCCGGCAGGGAGCGTTGCACGCCGTACCTTTCGACCTGGGACGGCTAGAGGTCCAAGGCGCAGGCACACTCATCGTGCCATCGCTCCGTACAATCGACGCGCCGAGACGGTCAGGGCCACCGTTCAGTTTCGCCCAAACGGGAGCGCTCTTTTATCTGGGCGAGGAGAGTGCCGCTCGACAGTATCCGGTCGTATGGGTCGATCGCCAGGGCAACGCAACACCGCTGTGGGATGAACCCGGCCTCTATGGCGATCCAACTCTGTCGCCAGACGGCACACGCCTGGCCATCAGACTCATGCGCGACGACAACGTGGACGTGTGGATCTACGACATGGAACGGGATGTTCCGAGCCGGCTAACGTTTGCCGAAGCCATGGATGTTGTTCCTGTCTGGTCGCCGGACGGACAGTTTCTCGTCTTCGGCTCGGATCGGAGCGGGCCGCTGAATACGTATCGGATTCGCGCCGACGGCTCGGGACAGGCTGAGGTGCTGATTGAGAGCGAGCGGAACAACTGGCCGATGTCGTGGTCTGACGACGGCAGGTTCCTCGCCTATGGCACACCGAGTGAGGCTGACCTTGGCGCTGACGTTTGGGTGCTGCCGGTAAACGGCGACCGAGAACCGCACGCCCTCCTCAACACCAGCGCCGCCGAGCAGCGGGCCGACCTGTCGCCTAATGGTCGCTGGATTGCCTACGAATCCGATGAGTCAGGGGAAGTATGGGAAGTCTACGTGCGGCCATTCCCCGAAGGGCCCGGCAAGTGGCAGCTTTCAAGCACCGGAGGTGGCCAACCCAAATGGTCAGCCGATGGACGTGAGGTTTTCTACCTCAGCGAGACCGGGGTCATGGCGGTTGCGGTAGATACGGAGGGCGACTCTTTCAGCCATGGCCGAGCCGAGCAGCTCTTCGAGGGAACCGCCATCGGTGGGTTTCTCGGAGCACCGCTCGGGGACGCCTACCTTCGCAGCTATGACGTCGCAGCCGACGGGCAGCGTTTCGTGATGCTCCCCAACCAAAGCAAGACGAGAAGCGGCAATGTGACGCTGGTCACTAACTGGTTCGACGAGCTGAAGCGGCTCGTGCCGACGGACCCGTAGCGGCGTCAGGCGCCCCTCGCGAGCCACCTAGCGCCCTTCGATTCCGTTCGTCCGCAATGCCGGGACACACCAGTCGAATGTCTGCTTTAAGAGGCGCCAGATTCGCCGCTACGGGCCGCCGACAGCCTCACCCGCACGTCGGGTTGCGTGTACGCCCGTGGATGTTAGACGGGCGCAGAGAGGGGGTGTCCCGAGGGGCCACTGGACCGCCTCAGTCGCCGGCGGGCGATAGCCCAGCAGGGAGCAGCTATGAGGCCGGACGTGTTTGTATTCCCTGCGCCACCGCTCGATCAAAACTTGGGCCTCGCGCCGGGAGGTTTGAAGAATGAGCGAGCTCCTACCTTTCAGATCCAGAATCTTTGCACGCTCGCCACTCGTAGTACGCTCTGCACCGATGGAGCAGAGCGACACCGGTGAGCTGGTCTCCCGCTGGGTGATCGTCGGCCTGAGCGTTTTTGTGTTCGTGGGGATAGCCGTGGTCCTCTTCGGCGGCCTGGGACAGGCGCCGCGGGCGCCGCGAGAGGTCGGCTCGTCGATCCTCCCGACGATGAATGCGCTCCTCAACGGGACGAGTGCGATCCTCCTCAGTGTCGGCTACGTCTGCATTCGACGGAGAAAGGTAACGGCCCACAAGACCTGCATGCTGACAGCCTTCGTGGCCTCCTCGCTCTTCCTCGTGTCCTATCTCCTCCACCACTACCAGGTGGGCTCCGTTCCATTCTTGGGTCGCGGATGGCTACGGAGCATGTACTTCGCGCTGCTCATTCCCCATGTCGTGCTCGCCGCGTTCGTGGTTCCCCTGGCGCTTACCACGATCCACCGGGGATGGAAGTCCCGCCTTGAGCAGCACGTGCGCATCGCGCGATGGACCCTCCCAATTTGGCTCTACGTGTCGGTGAGCGGGGTGCTCGTCTATTGGATGCTCTACCACCTCGAACTCTGAGGACTGAGCCAGTCGTAGAACGTCGCGCAGCTCGGTGAGAACGCGTTTCTGTGTCTTGCTGATGTTCGCGTGGTCGCCGGCGATAGGCTTCAGGCGCTCGAAGCGCCGTAGGCGACGGCGGGCGGGACGGCCGCAGATTGAACAGGGGCGCCACCGAAGCAATCTACGGACTGCCTCGGCCGTGAGTGGTCGGCGAAATCCGGCCCGCCCAAGCAGCCCAGCTCCCGGCGAGGAGGCACGTCACCGCAGCGACGGCGATCAGGACGACGCCAACCGCACGAAGGCTGACCTCGAACCCGCCCCAAGAGGCAGATGCCAAGAACGATGTCGACCCCCAGAACACGAGCGTCGCTGCTCCACTAAACGCCACCGCGACGCCCCGCCACAACAGCTTTGCCGGGCCTGACAGTTTCGCCATCGGCGGACGCGCCCGGCCTGTCGTCAGCCTTCGCAAATCGTCCAGATCCTCATGTAGGGCGTCAATTCGCGAGTGGATCTGCGAACTAAGCCGTTCCCATTCGTGGTGTAGCGTCCCAGCAAACATCTTGGGCCGGAGGATTTCCTGTTCCACGCGAGCGATTTCCTGGGCGACATCCGGGCCGGCGTGGACACGGGCGCGGGCTAGAAGTGTGTGGCCCTCCTCGATGTGCCGAGCCCGTCTCTTCCCGGCGTCCTGAATCTGCGGGAAGATCGCCACGAGTGCAGTCCCGTGCTTTATGGCTAGCTCTTTGAGTTGCTCGGCCGGGGTTTCGAGCCAACTGGCGTCCTGCCCGAGGAGTGATTCGAGCGTGTACTCGCCATGGGTCAGCTTAGACAATTGCTCGCTCAACCGGGAGTGTTCAAGGGCCGCGGCAGCAACATGCGTAGCATTCGCGGCGACCGCTTCGTACAACTCTGAGCGCGCCGCATACTGCAAGGAGAGGGCTTCGAGGTGCTTCTGATCTCGTGCTCCGCGAAGACCGACTATCGCCGCGATTATCGCTGATGCCACGGCGGCGACCGCCGCGACAATCGCAGCGACAATCACAGCGACAAGCTCAGGTTGCATGCTCTCCTCCGTCGTTCTGCTTCCGGCCCAGAACGAAAGGGTAGCGTTTGCCTAGGCTGCGAGTACCGCCTTCGGCGCGAGCGGCGGGCTCTCGCTCCCCCACTATTCCTTGAAGCACGCAGCCGAAGGCGAAACAGGTTGGCTCTTATGATCGCTCTTGTCGGAGCCCTCGACCTGCTCAGGGGTCATGTACCTAGCCGATCGCGCCCTTGGAAGACAACCTGCACGTCCCACTTGTCGAGTGCAACGTACCGGGGGCCAGCCCGCAGGCGGTTATCGCGGAGGTACGCTCCAGGGTTTGATGGACGCGACAACCTCCTGGGGGTTGTCGTGAAGCTCGTAGGTGGCGGTGTAGCGCGAGCAGAGACCCTCGCGGCCCCATAGCTCCTCAGGTACGCCGGTAGCCAGTCGACACGTCTCAACTCCGTAAACGGATGCCTGTCAACGAGAAACGGCGAAAGCCGTGCGCCATCAACAAGTTACAAAGAATCCGACACAGCGGGTTCAATTCCCGCCGCCTCCACTTCCAGGTTCCTGTCCGGCCGCTGTCGATCAAGTTGTCATCCCGCACGCGAAGATGCCTCACGGCAACGAAGCGTCCTCGGCGTCGGCCACGACCATGATCTCCACGAGCCCCGCCGGTACCACGAGCATCGCCTCGACGGTGGTGCGCGCGGGTCGCGGCATCGGCATCAAGTCGCGGTAAGTGTCGCTCATTTGGGTGAAGTAACGCGAGTCGGAGATGTAGACGAAGCTCTCCACGACGTCCTCGAGTCCCAGCCCGGCGGCAGCTAGCGTCGCCTGGATCTTCTCGATTGTGAGGCGCGTCTGCGCGACCATATCGCCCGGCGGGTAACCCTGGTCGTTCCAGCCGGTATAGCCCCGCACGAACAGGCGCCCGCCGGCGAGGATCGACGGCGAAAACGGCAGGCTGGAAGTCTCCTCGCCGACGACGCGGCGCGCCGCGTCGCGCACCGCCACTGCCTGGATCTCGATCAGTAAGTCCGGGTGCATTAGCCCCGCCTTCATGGCGGCGCGCGCTGGCGGCTCGTCGGTGAACACCGAACGATACGCGGCGTTCATCTCCTGAAAGTGCCGTGTGTCACGCAGGTACACGCGGTTGGAGACCACATCGGCGTAGCTCATCCCGGCTGCCCCCAGCACGTGGCCGATGTTGGCGAGCGTGCGCGCAGTCTGCTCACCGATGTGGCCAGGCACCAGCGTCCCCTGAGCCGGATCGTTGGACACGGCCCCGGCCACAAACAGCGTGTCCTCGGCTTGAATGCCGTAGCCGTAGCCGGGGCCCGAGGGGCGCCAGCCGGCGGGCGTGATGCGTCTGAGCTCCACGCCCTCGCGTACCGCCACCATCGACATCTCGATCAGCGCCTCGGGCACCGCCAGGTCCGTGCGCACCGTGGTGCGCGTGGGGGCGTTTTCCGGAAACACCTCGCGGAAAACACCGTTCATGGCTCCGTAGTGCCGGTCGTCGGCCAGATACACCGTCAGGCTCGCCACGCGCGACAGGTCCGAGCCGGCCGCCTGCAGCACGCGCTCCAGGTTGGCGAACGTCTGACGCGTCTGCGCCTCGATGCCGGCGGCAAATCCCTCGTCGGGGGCGCGGCCGAGCGCCCCGGTCGTGTAGAGGAAATCCCCCGTCCAGACCGCGTGGCTGAAGGGCAGGTCGGGGCTGGCTCCCGGAAGGGTGACGGTGCGCTTGTCACCGGATGCCGGTGCAAGTGCCAGAAGGGCGGCGAGGACAGGGGTAAGCGCAACTTTCATGGGAACCTCGTCGTGCAGCAGTGGCCACGATGTCGCCGTCGGACCACCAAGTATAGGCGGCCGTAGTCGGCCACCGACGACGAGCGTTTTTAGTTCACCATCGGCCAGACGGAGATCGACATACGCGATCGAGCTGGGTTAGCGCTGAAACTGGTTCGACGAACTAAAGCGGCTCGTGCCGACGGACCCGTAGCGCCGCTTAGCCGAGTCTCGCGAGCCACCCAGCGACCTCCGATTCCGCTCGTCCGTGATGCCAGGAACAATTACCTAGGCTCCGCCCTATCCAAACTTCTTCCATGTGAGCTGGCTGGTGATGCGACCCTCAGCGTTCTTGATGGACAGCGTCAGCAGGTCGCCGTCGAACTCGTAATACCGCACCCAGCCCTCGCCCACCGATCGCGCCGATACGGGCGAGCCGATCAAGTGGTGGGTGACGGTGCCTTGCTCGATGTCGATCTGGAACTTGCCGAAGTACGCAAAGCCACGTCGTACCCGTTCGTCGCCCGACGCTCGGTCGAGCTCTGGCAGGTCTTTCGGCATGCCGATTGCCGCCATGTTGCCGTGGGCGTCGTACATGATCCGAGCGATAACGTGCCGCGGAACGACCTCGCCGGGCGACGGAAACGACTCTAATTTTACGAGCTCGTAATTGCCCACGAACATCTGCCGTACCGCTTCGACCGAGTCGGCTCCCTGGGTGGACGCCTCATCACTGACCGATGGCATGGGCACAACGAGCAGCACCACCAGCGTCAATACAATTCGCCCCATGAGTTTCATCGCGGCACTCCTCACACAATGGGCAGCGGGGCCCGTGTCTGTCACCGTAGGATGCCGCTGATGCTAGGCCAAACCGGGGATCGACACGAGGAAGGGGCGCAGCATCAGGCACAACCGGCAGTCGAGAGTCTGCTCCGTCATGTACAGCGGGATGGCACCTTCTGCCCCCTACCCAACCCACAGCTTCGACTAGGATGATCGTTCAGCTTCCTCCACCGCTCGCGAATAAATCACTGACCCAACGGCGGGGACTCCTACGACCCCGTTAGCAGCAGACGGTCAGCGGTTCGTGATGTTCCCCGGCACCAACCGGAACCAGACCGGCGTCGGCAACGTGAAGCTCGTCACCAACTGGTTCGACGAGCTGAACCGGCTCGTGCCGACGGACCCGTAGCGCGCTCAGTCGCGTCTCGCGAAACGGCTGCTCCCTTGGACACTCGTAGGCTCTACGCTTCCCGCGCTCACGCACGTCTGGCCGATTTCGAGCTGACTTTCAGCGTTGACGGTGGGCGCCCTGATCCCTGGTGCTTACGGTACCGGGTCTGCGAGTGCCTGCAGCGCCCCAGCAATCGCAGCTCGACATCCAGGATCGATTTGCAGCTCCGGATCCAATAGGAAAGGTCGGTTCAGCGTGCTGCGCATCAGACCGCGCGCGGAGTGCGAGTGCTCGGGTGCGATCGCGTGGACGAGCTCGTGAACCACGACCTTGGCAAATGCACGAGCCATCGTCCGGTTGTACTTGGGCGGCCTGTCTGCCTGCCGATGCGGCTCCATTACTTGGAGCACTCTCTTCGGGAACACGATGACGTACGGGAGTGGATGTACCGCCGACACCACAACGCCCATCGCGTCATCCGTCACCCCCCAGTCCGAAGGGGATTTCCCAGCGAACACCACGAGGAACGATCCCCGTACCCGCTGATCGCGACTTCTGTTGTTCTCGTCCGCCGGCTCGCCGGATGACCACGTCACCTCAACGCCGACGGCACGAAGGATCGACTGAACATCCCCTCTGATCGTGGCCAAGAAGCTCTCCGGAAGGCCGAAACGATCAGAAATCACGAGGCGCACTGGCCATGGAGCAGGGCTCTCCGTTGCGGGTAGCTTCAGAACGCCAGCAGCGGAACCAACAAAGCCAATGTGCAGCACGATCAATTTCACGGCCGCTTTCGAGAGCATTCCAATCCACTCACAGGGGATTGGGAGGAGAAGAGGCCGGGCACTGGCAGTCGTTGCCGTGCTGCTAGAAATAAGGACGACCTGCGGAACGCCAGGGTTCGGTAAGGCATGCCCTCGACTGTGAGGTGCCTCACACTCGCTATCCCGGCCTCGTCTCACCGTTGGATCTCGCGTGCCCCGGCGATAGGCTTCAGGCGCTCACCTCCCCTGCCTTGAGAGCGCCATGGAACCCGGCACCAAACTAGGCCCCTACGAGATCACCGAGCAGCTCGGTGCTGGCGGCATGGGCGAGGTGTACCTGGCGCAGGACACGCGGCTAGGCCGCAAGGTGGCCATCAAGGTGCTGCCCGCCGAGTTTGCCTCTGACCCCGAGCGCCTCGCCCGCTTCGAGCAGGAAGCTCGTGCTGCCGCCGCGCTCAACCATCCGCACATCGCAGCCGTCTTCGATGTCGGCACTGAAGACGGCACCCACTTCATGGTGCAGGAGTACCTGGAAGGAGACACGCTGCGCGAGCCGCTGGGCAAGGGTGCGCTGCCGCTCAAGAAGGCGCTCGGCTTGGCCACCGAGATTGCCGAGGCGCTGGCAGCGGCGCACGCCGCCGGGATCATCCACCGGGATCTGAAGCCGGAGAACATCTTCGTCACCAAGGAAGGGCACGCCAAGGTGCTGGACTTCGGCCTGGCAAAGCTCACCGAGGTGGCGGGGGCAGGCTCACCGGGCGGTGCGACGCAGTCACCCACGATGATGGGGACGGTCGCCGGGCAGGTGATGGGTACAGCCGGCTACATGGCACCGGAGCAGGTTGAGGGCGAGGAAGTCGACCAACGCACCGATCTGTTCGCGTTCGGCTGCGTGTTGCAGGAGATGGCGACAGGAACGCGAGCCTTCGGTGGCAAGAACATCACCGAGGTTCTGAACCGTCTGGTGAACGGCAAGCCAGAGCCGGTGGCCGACGGGCTGCCCTCTGAGCTTCATCGAATCGTCCGCAAGTGCCTGGCGAAGGAACGCACACCAAGAGTCCGGCCGCAGGAGGTTACCTTCATCGCTGATCTGCCACTTGCCTCGTAGATGGCCACCCTATTGTCGACGGCAAACTGAAACAATCCCTTCAGTGGTAGCATCCCGACGCCAAAGAGACTCCCCAAAAAGATCCATGTGGCTATCGTATGACACCTAGTTTCCGTCCCTTTGCTTGAATCATCGAGGCCGGTAGTGTGCCGGAACCGGGGGATCGCGCCATCTTCGTTTGAGAGTTTCCGCGCGCTCGGCGTGAGAACGTCGGACCGCTGGGCGGGAGATGGATTGGCATCGACTGGATGGACGAGGAGCCCTGGCCATTGGCCGTCAACGAAGAGCGTATTCGTGAAGCTCTGACTTCCGTGAAGTTTCCGGGGCTGTCGCGCGACATCGTGTCGTTCGGCTTGGTCGAGGCAGTGCGAATCGATGGTGGCGGGGTGACCGTCCGTCTCAATATCCCGATCGGCTCGCCGGAACATCAGCAGCAGATCGCCCGCGCATCGCACGACGCGTTGATGGCGCTGGACGGGGTCGACAGCGTCAGCCTCGAGATCGCGGCTCCCGAGTCGAAGGGTGCTTCGGCGGCCCAACCAGGCCGTCCATCGGGCGGTGCAACCAGTCTCGGCCTTGGCGATGCGGCCGGCCCCCCGGCAGGTTCTGCGACCGGCGGACCGCCGGCGCCTGGTACCGGGCCGGTCGGCCGCCGGCCGACCGGCGGCGCTGTACGATCGCACCCCGATCGGTGGGGTGAAGCACGTGGTGGCGGTGGCCTCGGGAAAGGGAGGTGTGGGCAAGTCGACCGTGGCAGTGAATCTCTCGGCCGCGCTGGCGCAGCTCGGCCAGCACGTCGGTCTGCTGGATGCAGATATTTACGGTCCTTCGGTGCCCACCATGCTCGGCACCCACGAGCAGCCCAAGATCATCGATCTGGACGGCAAGCGGCTATTGGTGCCGCTCGACAAGTTCGGTATGAAGCTCATGTCGCTCGGTTTCCTGCAGCCCGAAGACGATCCGGTGATCTGGCGCGGGCCAATGGTGATGAAGGCAATACGGCAGTTCCTTCGCGACGTCGACTGGCGCGGCGTTGAGGTGCTGGTAATCGACCTGCCCCCGGGCACCGGCGATGCGCAGCTCACGTTGACTCAATCGGCGCCCCTCGATGGCGCCGTGATCGTCACCACGCCGCAGGATGTGGCGTTGATCGATGCCCGTAAAGGGCTCCGCATGTTCCAGGAAGTCGATGTGCCGGTGCTCGGGCTGGTGGAGAACATGTCGGTCTTCACGTGTCCGGAGTGCGGGCATCGCACGCACGTGTTCAGCACCGATGGCGGGCGGCGAACGGCAGAAGAGCTCGGAGTGCCGTTCCTGGGCGCGCTGCCGCTCGATCCGCAGATCGCCATTGCGGGCGATGCAGGCATACCCTACGTTGTCGAGCACCCCGACAGCGAAGTGACCAAGATCTTCCGAGCCGTGGCGCAGAACGTGCTCGATGCGGTGATCGAGTTGAAGGGCAGTGGCGACGTGTCGATCAAACCGTCGTCATCAAGGAGAAGGCGGTGGTCGCGGTGGAAGGAATGGAGGGCTAGAGTGTCCAGACGGGCTCGATGAGCGGCCACGGTTGCCGCAATCACCGATAGCAGCTCCCGCCGCTCATCCAGCGTGCCCCCGGCGACCGTTTCAAACCGATTCTGGAGCCGAAGCGCGCCGGAGGCCTCACTACGATGTGGACCGGCTCGGCGCCGGGCTGCCGAGATTTTCCCCCGCGCCAGGCGGACGTGCTCTTCGTCGTCGGCACCATCAGTCACAAAGTTGGCGCCGGTGCTGAAGCGTATCCACGACCAGATGGAGGAGCCCCAATTGGGTGGTCGCCTTCGGAGTCTGCACGTGCACCGGCGGCTTCTTATGACAACTACGCCACGGTAGTGGGTATCGGCACCATCATGCCGGTGCGGGTATTGGAGGATCGAGTACTTCCGCGCCCATCCGATGGCTGCGCTGGCAAACGAGCCGCGCCGGAAACTCGCCCGGATATCTTCTGACCATGGACTTTACTCGTGCGCAATGTCCGGGCCGGGCAAGATGACGACACGAGCCGAAGTTCGCTAGACACTACCGAGGGGGTTGCCCCGGTACTAGGATGAGGTTGCCTCTCGGCGCGGGACAAGTTTGGCCGCAACCCCGACCGCCGTAGCGGGCAACACTGGGACTGTAGAGGGAGAGCTAGTGGCGAGAGTCCCGCGCTGGGGGGCCTCGCATGCTGAAGGCTGTAGCCCACCCCGAGACTCGCGTAGACGACGCGTACACTGACGAGGAGGCCGCCTGAATCATACGCGGATTCCACCCGAGCGGTGACGACACCCTGTCCGAAGAATGGGGCTCACCTCTCGGTCCCGCGGCCACGCAGACAGCTCCCGCGACAGAGGGCACCCTTGTCGGGGGAAGACGGTAGTTTGACATCCTTCCGGGCAAGCGCTGGGCTTGCCAACATGTCACATGGCGAATGATCGGATTAGACAACCAGGTGGAGCAAATGGGCAAAGACAACATGAAGATCGTCTGTGTCTTGTATGATGATCCCGTAGATGGATATCCGCCAACATATGCGCGCCACGATATCCCCAATCTACCTCATTATCCTGATGGGCAATCAATGCCATCACCGAGTGCGATAGATTTCCATCCTGGGGATCTTCTTGGATGTGTCTCTGGCGAACTTCGTCTACGGAACTTCGTCGAAGGCCGCGGCCATCGATTTGTTGTTACCGCTGATAAAGACGGTCCGGATTCCGTCTTCGAAAAAGAAATCGTTGATGCTGACATTGTTATTTCACAACCGTTTTGGCCTGCGTATATTACTTCGGAGAGAGTTGCTAAATCGCCCAAATTGAAACTGGCGATTACAGCAGGTATTGGTTCAGATCATGTGGACTTACAAGCCGCAATCGATAACGATATCACGGTGGCGGAGGTTACTTATTGTAACAGCATCAGTGTATCCGAGCACGTTGTGATGATGATCTTGACGCTCGTTCGAAATTACATTCCTTCATATAATTGGGTTATCAAAGGAGGATGGAACATCGCTGATTGCGTATCAAGGTCTTATGACGTTGAAGGAATGCGAGTGGGTATCGTTGGAGGAGCAGGTCGAATTGGTTCAGCGGTTCTAAGACGTATGAAGCCTTTCGATGTAGAACTCCATTACTTTGATAAACATAGACTCCCACCAGAGGTTGAAGAGGAACTTGATTTAACCGTTCACGATAGCGTTGAGTCTATGGTCGAGGTCTGCGACGTTGTGTCGGTTAATTGTCCACTTCATCCCGAGACGGAACACCTCTTTGATGACGAGATGATTGGTAAGATGAAGCGTGGAGCTTATCTTGTTAATACTGCTCGGGGAAAGATCTGTGATCGTAATGCAGTTGCAAGAGCACTTGAGAGCGGCCAATTAGCCGGTTATGCCGGGGATGTTTGGTTTCCACAACCAGCACCAAGAGATCACCCTTGGCGAACAATGCCAAACCATGCAATGACGCCACATACATCCGGAACTTCGCTGGCGGCTCAAGCTCGATATGCAGCGGGCGTCAGGGAAATCTTGGAATGCTGGTTTGATGATAGGCAAATACGAGAAGAATATCTTATCGTGGAAGGCGGAAAACTCGCAGGATCCGGAGCACATTCCTACACTGAGGGTGATGCAACCGGAGGATCTGGAGAAGCTGCTAAGTTTAAAGTGGGTCAATAAGTAAGAGGGACGTCTTTCGGGCGGATCCTCCTCCCCCTGCAGCTACTCGGGATAGCGAACCACGTAGACGACTGCCTGAACGACTGCTCCGAGTGGCACGAACAAGAGGACGAGGACAGACAGCCCCCACGCCAAACCGGAATCGATAGAAGTGACCTGCCCCCGTGGTTAGTACCACGTCTTATCTCAGTAACTCGGTGCTGACAAGGGGTTGTTCAGGCCGACGAAGCGGAGCGCAGCCGGGTTCAACAACGTCGCTTCGGGTGCGGGCGGCCGGTAGCCCAACGAGCCACAGAGCACGACCACGCGGTTGCGCCCGGAGCATCTCCATCAGCTCCTGGCCGGTCGAGAAAATTTTCTCCGCGTACCGATAGACCATTCGTCTGACAGAGAGCCCCTCGGAGGGTGCTGTCAAGTTAAGGAACCTCTGATCAATTCGGGTTCGATGGGATAATGCACGCGGATCCGATCACGCCGCCAGAGGGAGAAGGGAATGCGCCAGCAGACGCTTGCCGAAGGGTCCTTTGAGCAGTACCGGAAGGTGACCCGCCGGGAGCGGTTCCTGGCAGAGATGGATCAGGTGGTGCCGTGGGCCCAGCTGTGCGCTTTGATCGAGCCGGTGTATCCGAAGCCGAAGGGAGCGGGACGGCGCCCAGTCGGGCTGGAGAGGATGCTGCGCATCTACTTCATGCAGCAGTGGTTCAACCTGTCGGACCCGGGGGTGGAGGAGGCGCTGTACGACTCGCGGGCGATGCGTGCCTTCGTGGGGATCGATCTGGGACGGGAGCCGGCGCCGGACGAGACGACGGTGTGCAAGTTCCGGCACCTTCTGGAGACCCACGAGCTGGGCGTGCAGGTGTTCCACATCGTTGCCGAGCACCTGCAGGGGCGGGGGCTGAAGGTCAGCACGGGCACCATCGTCGACGCGACGATCATCACCGCCCCGTCATCGACCAAGAACAAGGCCAAGCAGCGGGATCCGGAGATGCGCTCGACCAAGAAGGGCAACCAATGGTACTTCGGGATGAAGGGACACTTCGGTGTGGACAGCAAATCCAAGCTCATTCACTCGGTCGTGGCCACCGCCGCCAATGTCCATGACAGCCAGGTGCTAGAGGATCTGCTGCATGGGCAGGAGACGCGGGTGTGGGGAGACAGCGCTTATACGGGCCGACGGGAGGTCATTGTCCGGTGTGCTCCCGGTGCCAAGGACTTCACCAACAAGAAAGGGCACCGTCACCGGCCACTGACCGAGCGAGACCGAGCTCGAAACCGCACCAAGTCGAAGGTGCGGGCCAAAGTCGAGCACCCGATGCTGGTGATCAAGCGCATCTTCGGCTTCAGAAAGGTCCGATACCGAGGGCTCCACAAGAACGCGCACCGGCTCTTCGTGACCTGCGCGTTGGCCAACCTATTCATGGCACGCAAGGTGCTGCTCGCGCACACCTGAAACAGGCACCCTGAGAGGCCGCCGTCGCGGTTGAACCCGTCGGCAGCAGCTCGGAGGGCGACTGCATTCCCACCCTTATGCCGACCAGTTCCTCCAATCAGGCTCCATCCTGACTGACGGCCAATTGATCAGACCTTCCTTAACTCTGACCAAGACCTGTCCGAAGGATGGGGTCCACCTCTAACGCCGTGTCCGTGGTGGGGCGGCCCCAACGATGAACATCTACCCAACGTACACGGTCGGCACCATTTTTCTGGTTGGAATTGTGCAGTCAATCCTTGTCTGGATGGCGCTCTCATCCGCTGTAGGCAAGTTGGGTGCGACACCCGTGTTCAAGAACCTCACGCGCATCGGGTTCGCGGTGTTCTTTGCAACCTGGTTCGGTCTCGTCTTCTCGCTCAGCCAGAGCGACACGTTCTTGGCGCTGACACAGTCGGGCGGTCGTGAGCGAGTGCTGTTCGCGCTCTTCACACCTTTAGTCGTCGGCCTGCTTCTGCTCGGTTCAGCAACCGTTCGCAATATCCTAGACGAGATTCCTCAGCATCAGCTCATCGCGTTCCAAGGGTTGCGAACCCTCGGCTTTGTCTTCTTGGTGTTCACCGACATGGGCTTTGTGTCACCCACCTTTGGCTTCGCCGCCGGCATTGGCGATGTGGCCGTCGGAGTTTTTGCACTCTACGCCGCCTACTCGCTGTTGCGGGGAAGGCCGAGCGGACGATCAACCGCGATCGCTGCAAACGTCTTCGGCCTGCTGGACGGTGTGATGGCGCTCACGCTGGCTCTGTTTGTCGTGCCGGCCGACTCGTTCGCGCCGCATATCGCAACGCGCGTTATGTTTGTCCCGTCATTTATCGTGCCCCTCTTCGTGGTCGCCCACATCTATTCGCTCCGGGGTCTCATTCTCGCCGTCGGGGAAGTGCAACTTGCACGGATGCCAGGTGCGGCTGCGCAAACGACACAAGAGAGTCCCTGATCGGAGCAGAGGCCTTAGGAGACGGGCACTTCAACATACCTTCCATAGGAGGTACGGTCATGAAGAACACACGGATCCTCGTCACGGGCGCGGCCGGCAAGACCGGCGCCCCGGTGGTCGAACAGATGCTCGACCGCGGGTTCCCCGTCCGGGCCCTCGTCCGTCGTCGCGACGATCGCTCCGCTCGACTCGAAGCGCTGGGCGCCGAGGTGACCGTGGGCGACGTGCACGACCTGAAGTCCATGCGTGCGGCGATGCAGAACGTCAAGCGCGTCTACTTCGTCTACCCGCCACAGGGTGAACTGCTGGTGGAAGCCAGCACCATCGTCGCGGTGGCCGCCCGTGATGCGGGCGTCGACGCATTGGTCAACATGTCTTAGATCTCCGCCCGGGAAGACTCCAAGAGCCCGCTGGCGCGTCAGCACTGGCTGTCGGAGAACATTCTCGACTGGGCCGACATCGGTGCGGTGCACGTCAGGCCCACCTTCTTCGCCAAGAACCTAGTGATCATGGGCGCGGCGACGATCGCCGCACAGGGCAAGCTCTATTTGCCCTACGGCACCGAGAAGCATGCGCCGGTGGCGGCCGCCGATATCGCCCGCGTCGTGTCGGGCATCCTGGCAGACCCGACGCACCACATGGGCGAGCGCTACGTCGTGACCGGACCCCGCAACCTCTCACTCACCGAGATGGCCGGCGCGCTGTCGAGAGAACTCGGCAAGCCAGTTGAGTATGTTGATCTACCTGTGGAGGCATGGGGCGACGTGCTCACCAGCGTGGACGGCATGACCGATTCGCTCGTGACCCACCTCAAGGCCGTGGCTGTTGATCACCAGAACGGGATCTTCCGCGCCGAGACCGATGTCGTCGAGCGGATTGGAGGTCAGCCATCGCAGACGCTGGACGCGTTCATCCGCGAAAACAGGACCGTATTCGGTGCCGCCGAAGCGGGGGCGTCATGAACGCTAGAGCCATTGCCGATCTCACCCGCCCGCAAGGTCGGCTCTGTCGACTCGTGGGGCTACGTAGCCGCGCCGGGCGACGACTTTCAGGTCCGGCCGCCTGACCTTGATCTGCAGTTTCCGATAATTGCCGTCCAGCGCACGATTGCTCGACGTGAAGGTGAGCAGGTAGTAGCTGCTGTTTTCCTCGCCGATGCGTCGAACCGGACGCTCGAACCTCGTCTGGTTGTAGAAGTAGCGACCGCCCGTCTCATTGGCGAGTGGGAACAGACCCTCGATTGCATAGCGAGTGTGACGCTGGAATAAGCGACGGCGCACGCGCTGGTACACGAGCTCCAGGTCGATCGAATAGACGGTGCTGTTGGATTCATTGAGTGCATCGATCGTGTCGTCGATATCTTCGCCATACCTGCTGTGCAGCTCGTTTGACAGCAAGATGACGATCTTGCGGCCGGGAACGTCTCCGAGCGCTTCGCCAAGGCTCTCGAGTGCCTCGAAGACATATCGCTCGCCGTAGTGCGAGTGATGCGGGTAGTCAACGCGCAGGAGCGGGAGATTACGAATGTCGCGGATGGTCGCGTCCTTCGAGCCCCAGAATGGTTGAAGCACTCGGACCGTATAGCCGATGTCGACCACCATGACCTTATCGTCGTCGGTCAGAAAGGTCGTGACAAAGGCCTCCAGCGCGTTTCGGGCTTTCACCAACGATACGGGCCTGGCGCCCAGCCGGTTGATGACGAAGACAAATCGGCGTGGCGTAACCTCCACCGTCGCCTCGTCAGAGCGCGAGCCGATCATCTGGACACTGGACAGCCGCTGTCTGACGCCGTCCTCGTAGAGCTCGAAGTCGTCCAACGTCAGACCGACCACCGGCAGTCCCTGGTCGTCCAGAACCAGCACGTCCGTCTGGATCGCGTTGATCTCGCCGCGGTACTGAGGCACCTGGTGCGACAGCGGGGTGGCCGAACTGGCAATGGCCATGGTGGGTAGGGCAAGGGACAACAGCATCCAACTGCGCAGCTTGGTCATTTCCATCCTCCATCGAGTTGGCTTGAGAGTGGGTCTAGTGCGCCACTCGATGGTGAGTGCAAGGCTATCGGGGTTTCTTACAGCTGCGCGTCGAGGCACCCGTATCGTCGCTTACATGGCGTACTAGCCCACCAAGCACCCCAGACGAGATCCGGTGACACGAGCTTCTCCGCTGGCTGAACAAGCGGGGGGCCGGGGGCGGACCCTACCGACGGGGGCTACGGGCAGGGGAGCCTGTCGAGATCGTCAGGCTCCCCACCTGCACTTCACGAGAGCATGACGGCGCCAGGTGACTGCAGCGCCCCGACGATGGCAGCGTGACATGCAGGGTTGACTGGCAGCTCCCGAGACAACAGAAGCTGGCGGTTCAGCGTGCCGCGCATCAGACCCTGCTTGGCGTGCGAGTGCTCGGGTGCGATCGCGTGGACGAGCTCGTGCACGACGACTCTGGCAAACGCCCGAGCTATCTGCTGGCTGCGCCTGGCGGCCAGCGGCCGGCCCGCGTGTCGATCCGCATCCAATACTCGCAGCACTCTCTCCGGGAAGATGATGACGTGCCGGCGAGGACGGGGCTCCGATACCACGATACCCATTCCGCGGCGCTTCACCCCCCCCACGCCGAAGGCGATTTGCCGGAAAAAACCACGAGGAACGATGCCGCGTCGTTGAGCTTCCACCGGTGGCTTCCAGCCTCCGCGTTCACCGGCTCTTCGGGAGACCATGTGGCTTCGATCCCGACGCTGCGAAGGATTTCCAACACATCGTTGCTGATCGCCGCCAGGAAGTCCTCTCTGAAGCCGAAGCGATCGGAAACTACGAGGTTCACCGGCAACGGATCATGAATCGCCGCGGCGGGCAGCCCCGCCGCACCAACGACGGGCGCGGCGGCAATCTGCAGCGCAAGCAGTTTCACGGCGGCATTCCAGAGCATTCAGATAGTCCATCGGGGATCCATCGAGTCGGATCGAGAGCGAGTCAAGTGCACCATTCGATAGTGAGTGCGAGGTGGGCCTCCCCCGATTTCCCGGACACCTTTGGAAGCCCGATAATGGGCTCGGAGGTGAAGAATGGGGTCACGGCGGCGGTACAGTCGCGAGTTCAAGATTGAGGCTGTGAGGATGGTGACGCAGCTGGGCCATCCGGTGTCTGAGGTGGCGCGGGATCTGGGCGTTGGCCGCGGCATGTTGACCAAGTGGCGCAAACAACTCCAGGAGCAGGGGGTCACCGCGTTTCCGGGAGTGGGGAAGATGCCCGACCAGGACCTGGACGGGCAACAGCTACGGCGGGACCTGCGGCGAGTACGGCAGGAGCGCGACATTCTAAAAAAAGCGTTGGCGATCTTCTCGGAACGCCCGCGATGAGGTATCCGATCATCAAGCAACTGTCCGGCGAGTTTCCGGTGCGGCGGTTGTGCAAGATGCTCGAGGTGTCTCACGGCGGTTACTACGAGTGGCGAGGACGGGCACCGAGTCCGAGAGCGCGAGAAGATCGCCGTCTACGTGTGCAGATCCGAGCTACGTTCCGGGAGAGTCGCGACCGGTACGGAAGTCCGCGTGTCCACAAGCAGCTTCGGCAACGAGGCATACGCTGCTCTCGCAAGCGGGTAGCTCGGCTGATGCGTCAGGAAGGACTTCGAGCCCGCCAACCTCGTCGGTTCCGAGTAACCACACGATCCACGCCTGGGCGGCCGGCGGCGCCTAACCTGCTGGATCGACGCTTCACAGTGGACGCCGTCGATACCGTCTGGGTGGGCGACCTGACCTACCTGTGGACCCAGCAGGGGTGGCTATACCTGGCCGTGCTGATGGATCTGTGCTCGCGACGGATCATCGGCTGGTCGGTGAGCGAGACGATGACGGACGATCTGACGCTGGCGGTCCTGGATCAGGCCTTGGAGCAACGTCGTCCCGGTTCTGGAGTGGTGCATCACTCTGACCGCGGCAGCCAGTACGGCAGCAACGATTACCTAGACAAGCTCCGTGAACGCGGCTTCACCATCAGCATGAGCAGGAAAGGAGACTGTTGGGATAACGCACCGATGGAGAGTTTCTTCTCTACCCTGAAGTTCGAACTCGGTGGCTGCTTCAGTTCCCGTGCGGCGGCCCGAGCCGAGTTGTTCGACTACATCGAAGTGTTCTACAACCGGGCTCGCATGCACACCTCGATCGGAGACCAGAGTCCGGCTCAGTTCGAGGCGGCAACACGGCGGCCAGACCAGAGCCGCCAGTCAGCTGTGGAAGCTGACGCGCCCGTGGAAATCGATTCCCGATTCCCACCGTCGCTTGGACAACGCTCCGCGTTGCCAACAGCTCCCACAGCCGCTACTACGACTACGACAATGGATCTTAACTAAGTGTCCGGGAAAGCGGGGCAAGGTCGAGGCTGTCGGAGTTTCTTACAGCCGCGCCTCAAGGCCCCGCGTCGTGGCGTACATGAAGGAACGACCACGTGACCCTGACGTGTCTAGGTGTAACTCGGCCGCCCGCACCCGAAGCGACGTTGTTAGAGTCGGCTGCGCTCCGCCGGCCTCAACAACCTCTTGTTAGCACCGAGTTACTGAGATAAGACGTGGTACTAACCACGGGGGCAGGTCACTTCTATCGATTCCGGTTTGGCGTGGGGGCTGTCTGTCCTCGTCCTCTTGTTCGTGCCACTCGGAGCAGTCGTTCAGGCAGTCGTCTACGTGGTTCGCTATCCCGAGTAGCTGCAGGGGGAGGAGGATCCGCCCGAAAGACGTCCCTCTTACTTATTGACCCACTTTAAACTTAGCAGCTTCTCCAGATCCTCCGGTTGCATCACCCTCAGTGTAGGAATGTGCTCCGGATCCTGCGAGTTTTCCGCCTTCCACGATAAGATATTCTTCTCGTATTTGCCTATCATCAAACCAGCATTCCAAGATTTCCCTGACGCCCGCTGCATATCGAGCTTGAGCCGCCAGCGAAGTTCCGGATGTATGTGGCGTCATTGCATGGTTTGGCATTGTTCGCCAAGGGTGATCTCTTGGTGCTGGTTGTGGAAACCAAACATCCCCGGCATAACCGGCTAATTGGCCGCTCTCAAGTGCTCTTGCAACTGCATTACGATCACAGATCTTTCCCCGAGCAGTATTAACAAGATAAGCTCCACGCTTCATCTTACCAATCATCTCGTCATCAAAGAGGTGTTCCGTCTCGGGATGAAGTGGACAATTAACCGACACAACGTCGCAGACCTCGACCATAGACTCAACGCTATCGTGAACGGTTAAATCAAGTTCCTCTTCAACCTCTGGTGGGAGTCTATGTTTATCAAAGTAATGGAGTTCTACATCGAAAGGCTTCATACGTCTTAGAACCGCTGAACCAATTCGACCTGCTCCTCCAACGATACCCACTCGCATTCCTTCAACGTCATAAGACCTTGATACGCAATCAGCGATGTTCCATCCTCCTTTGATAACCCAATTATATGAAGGAATGTAATTTCGAACGAGCGTCAAGATCATCATCACAACGTGCTCGGATACACTGATGCTGTTACAATAAGTAACCTCCGCCACCGTGATATCGTTATCGATTGCGGCTTGTAAGTCCACATGATCTGAACCAATACCTGCTGTAATCGCCAGTTTCAATTTGGGCGATTTAGCAACTCTCTCCGAAGTAATATACGCAGGCCAAAACGGTTGTGAAATAACAATGTCAGCATCAACGATTTCTTTTTCGAAGACGGAATCCGGACCGTCTTTATCAGCGGTAACAACAAATCGATGGCCGCGGCCTTCGACGAAGTTCCGTAGACGAAGTTCGCCAGAGACACATCCAAGAAGATCCCCAGGATGGAAATCTATCGCACTCGGTGATGGCATTGATTGCCCATCAGGATAATGAGGTAGATTGGGGATATCGTGGCGCGCATATGTTGGCGGATATCCATCTACGGGATCATCATACAAGACACAGACGATCTTCATGTTGTCTTTGCCCATTTGCTCCACCTGGTTGTCTAATCCGATCATTCGCCATGTGACATGTTGGCAAGCCCAGCGCTTGCCCGGAAGGATGTCAAACTACCGTCTTCCCCCGACAAGGGTGCCCTCTGTCGCGGGAGCTGTCTGCGTGGCCGCGGGACCGAGAGGTGAGCCCCATTCTTCGGACAGGGTGTCGTCACCGCTCGGGTGGAATCCGCGTATGATTCAGGCGGCCTCCTCGTCAGTGTACGCGTCGTCTACGCGAGTCTCGGGGTGGGCTACAGCCTTCAGCATGCGAGGCCCCCCAGCGCGGGACTCTCGCCACTAGCTCTCCCTCTACAGTCCCAGTGTTGCCCGCTACGGCGGTCGGGGTTGCGGCCAAACTTGTCCCGCGCCGAGAGGCAACCTCATCCTAGTACCGGGGCAACCCCCTCGGTAGTGTCTAGCGAACTTCGACTTTACTCGTGCGCAATGTCCGGGCCGGGCACGATGACGACACGAGCACCGGGAATCGGCTCGTGACCGATTCGAGCAATCAGGCGTTGTCCATGGTCAGAAGATATCCGGGCGAGTTTCCGGCGCGGCTCGTTTGCCAGTCGTGTGCTAGTCCTGGATCTTATCCTAATAGTTTTATCAGGCCGTCCAAGACCATCTCCGGTCGCGCTGGGGATCCCGGTATGTAGACATCCACCGGCATGATGGTGTCGATACCCACTACCGTGGCGTAGCTGTCATAGAAGGCGCCGGTGCAGGTGCAGACTCCGAAGGCGACCACCCAATTGGGGCTCCTCCATCTGGTCGTGGATACGCTTCAGCACCGGCGCCAACTTGTGACTGATGGTGCCGACGACGAAGAGCACGTCCGCCTGGCGCGGGGAACATCTCGGCAACCCGGCGCCGAGCCGGTCCACATCGTAGTGAGCGCAGAGCAGTGGCCATGTACTCCATGCCGCAACACGCTGTCACGAACGGGTATTGGAGGATCGAGTACTTCCGCGCCCATCCGATGGCTGCGCCTCCGGCGCGCTTCGGCTCCAGAATCGGTTTGAAACGGTCGTCGGGGGCACGCTGGATGAGCGGCGGGAGCTGCTATCGGTGATTGCGGCGACCGTGGCCGCTCATCGAGCCCGTCTGGACACTCTAGCCCTCCATTCCTTCCACCGCGACCACCGCCTTCTCCTTGATGACGACGGTTTGATCGACACGTCGCCACCGCCCTTCAACTCGATCACCGCATCGAGCACGTTCTGCGCCACGGCTTGGAAGATCTTGGTCACTTCGCTGTCGGGGTGTTCGACAACGTAGGGTATGCCTGCATCGCCCGCAATGGCGATCTGCGGATCGAGCGGCAGCGCGCCCAGGAACGGCACTCCGAGCTCTTCTGCCGTTCGCCGCCCGCCATCGGTGCTGAACACGTGCGTGCGATGCCCGCACTCCGGACACGTGAAGACCGACATGTTCTCCACCAGCCCGAGCACCGGCACATCGACTTCCTGGAACATGCGGAGCCCTTTACGGGCATCGATCAACGCCACATCCTGCGGCGTGGTGACGATCACGGCGCCATCGAGGGGCGCCGATTGAGTCAACGTGAGCTGCGCATCGCCGGTGCCCGGGGGCAGGTCGATTACCAGCACCTCAACGCCGCGCCAGTCGACGTCGCGAAGGAACTGCCGTATTGCCTTCATCACCATTGGCCCACGCCAGATCACCGGATCGTCTTCGGGCTGCAGGAAACCGAGCGACATGAGCTTCATACCGAACTTGTCGAGCGGCACCAATAGCCGCTTGCCGTCCAGATCGATGATCTTCGGCTGCTCGTGGGTGCCGAGCATGGTGGGCACCGAGGGACCGTAAATATCTGCATCCAGCAGACCGACGTGCTGGCCGAGCTGCGCCAGCGCGGCCGAGAGATTCACTGCCACGGTCGACTTGCCCACACCTCCCTTTCCCGAGGCCACCGCCACCACGTGCTTCACCCCACCGATCGGGGTGCGATCGTACAGCGCCGCCGGTCGGCCGGCGGCCGACCGGCCCGGTACCAGGCGCCGGCGGTCCGCCGGTCGCAGAACCTGCCGGGGGGCCGGCCGCATCGCCAAGGCCGAGACTGGTTGCACCGCCCGATGGACGGCCTGGTTGGGCCGCCGAAGCACCCTTCGACTCGGGAGCCGCGATCTCGAGGCTGACGCTGTCGACCCCGTCCAGCGCCATCAACGCGTCGTGCGATGCGCGGGCGATCTGCTGCTGATGTTCCGGCGAGCCGATCGGGATATTGAGACGGACGGTCACCCCGCCACCATCGATTCGCACTGCCTCGACCAAGCCGAACGACACGATGTCGCGCGACAGCCCCGGAAACTTCACGGAAGTCAGAGCTTCACGAATACGCTCTTCGTTGACGGCCAATGGCCAGGGCTCCTCGTCCATCCAGTCGATGCCAATCCATCTCCCGCCCAGCGGTCCGACGTTCTCACGCCGAGCGCGCGGAAACTCTCAAACGAAGATGGCGCGATCCCCCGGTTCCGGCACACTACCGGCCTCGATGATTCAAGCAAAGGGACGGAAACTAGGTGTCATACGATAGCCACATGGATCTTTTTGGGGAGTCTCTTTGGCGTCGGGATGCTACCACTGAAGGGATTGTTTCAGTTTGCCGTCGACAATAGGGTGGCCATCTACGAGGCAAGTGGCAGATCAGCGATGAAGGTAACCTCCTGCGGCCGGACTCTTGGTGTGCGTTCCTTCGCCAGGCACTTGCGGACGATTCGATGAAGCTCAGAGGGCAGCCCGTCGGCCACCGGCTCTGGCTTGCCGTTCACCAGACGGTTCAGAACCTCGGTGATGTTCTTGCCACCGAAGGCTCGCGTTCCTGTCGCCATCTCCTGCAACACGCAGCCGAACGCGAACAGATCGGTGCGTTGGTCGACTTCCTCGCCCTCAACCTGCTCCGGTGCCATGTAGCCGGCTGTACCCATCACCTGCCCGGCGACCGTCCCCATCATCGTGGGTGACTGCGTCGCACCGCCCGGTGAGCCTGCCCCCGCCACCTCGGTGAGCTTTGCCAGGCCGAAGTCCAGCACCTTGGCGTGCCCTTCCTTGGTGACGAAGATGTTCTCCGGCTTCAGATCCCGGTGGATGATCCCGGCGGCGTGCGCCGCTGCCAGCGCCTCGGCAATCTCGGTGGCCAAGCCGAGCGCCTTCTTGAGCGGCAGCGCACCCTTGCCCAGCGGCTCGCGCAGCGTGTCTCCTTCCAGGTACTCCTGCACCATGAAGTGGGTGCCGTCTTCAGTGCCGACATCGAAGACGGCTGCGATGTGCGGATGGTTGAGCGCGGCGGCAGCACGAGCTTCCTGCTCGAAGCGGGCGAGGCGCTCGGGGTCAGAGGCAAACTCGGCGGGCAGCACCTTGATGGCCACCTTGCGGCCTAGCCGCGTGTCCTGCGCCAGGTACACCTCGCCCATGCCGCCAGCACCGAGCTGCTCGGTGATCTCGTAGGGGCCTAGTTTGGTGCCGGGTTCCATGGCGCTCTCAAGGCAGGGGAGGTGAGCGCCTGAAGCCTATCGCCGGGGCACGCGAGATCCAACGGTGAGACGAGGCCGGGATAGCGAGTGTGAGGCACCTCACAGTCGAGGGCATGCCTTACCGAACCCTGGCGTTCCGCAGGTCGTCCTTATTTCTAGCAGCACGGCAACGACTGCCAGTGCCCGGCCTCTTCTCCTCCCAATCCCCTGTGAGTGGATTGGAATGCTCTCGAAAGCGGCCGTGAAATTGATCGTGCTGCACATTGGCTTTGTTGGTTCCGCTGCTGGCGTTCTGAAGCTACCCGCAACGGAGAGCCCTGCTCCATGGCCAGTGCGCCTCGTGATTTCTGATCGTTTCGGCCTTCCGGAGAGCTTCTTGGCCACGATCAGAGGGGATGTTCAGTCGATCCTTCGTGCCGTCGGCGTTGAGGTGACGTGGTCATCCGGCGAGCCGGCGGACGAGAACAACAGAAGTCGCGATCAGCGGGTACCGGGATCGTTCCTCGTGGTGTTCGCTGGAAATCCCCTTCGGACTGGGGGGTGACGGATGACGCGATGGGCGTTGTGGTGTCGGCGGTACATCCACTCCCGTACGTCATCGTGTTCCCGAAGAGAGTGCTCCAAGTAATGGAGCCGCATCGGCAGGCAGACAGGCCGCCCAAGTACAACCGGACGATGGCTCGTGCATTTGCCAAGGTCGTGGTTCACGAGCTCGTCCACGCGATCGCACCCGAGCACTCGCACTCCGCGCGCGGTCTGATGCGCAGCACGCTGAACCGACCTTTCCTATTGGATCCGGAGCTGCAAATCGATCCTGGATGTCGAGCTGCGATTGCTGGGGCGCTGCAGGCACTCGCAGACCCGGTACCGTAAGCACCAGGGATCAGGGCGCCCGCCGTCAACGCTGAAAGTCAGCTCGAAATCGGCCAGACGTGCGTGAGCGCGGGAAGCGTAGAGCCTACGAGTGTCCAAGGGAGCAGCCGTTTCGCGAGACGCGACTGAGCGCGCTACGGGTCCGTCGGCACGAGCCGGTTCAGCTCGTCGAACCAGTTGGTGACGAGCTTCACGTTGCCGACGCCGGTCTGGTTCCGGTTGGTGCCGGGGAACATCACGAACCGCTGACCGTCTGCTGCTAACGGGGTCGTAGGAGTCCCCGCCGTTGGGTCAGTGATTTATTCGCGAGCGGTGGAGGAAGCTGAACGATCATCCTAGTCGAAGCTGTGGGTTGGGTAGGGGGCAGAAGGTGCCATCCCGCTGTACATGACGGAGCAGACTCTCGACTGCCGGTTGTGCCTGATGCTGCGCCCCTTCCTCGTGTCGATCCCCGGTTTGGCCTAGCATCAGCGGCATCCTACGGTGACAGACACGGGCCCCGCTGCCCATTGTGTGAGGAGTGCCGCGATGAAACTCATGGGGCGAATTGTATTGACGCTGGTGGTGCTGCTCGTTGTGCCCATGCCATCGGTCAGTGATGAGGCGTCCACCCAGGGAGCCGACTCGGTCGAAGCGGTACGGCAGATGTTCGTGGGCAATTACGAGCTCGTAAAATTAGAGTCGTTTCCGTCGCCCGGCGAGGTCGTTCCGCGGCACGTTATCGCTCGGATCATGTACGACGCCCACGGCAACATGGCGGCAATCGGCATGCCGAAAGACCTGCCAGAGCTCGACCGAGCGTCGGGCGACGAACGGGTACGACGTGGCTTTGCGTACTTCGGCAAGTTCCAGATCGACATCGAGCAAGGCACCGTCACCCACCACTTGATCGGCTCGCCCGTATCGGCGCGATCGGTGGGCGAGGGCTGGGTGCGGTATTACGAGTTCGACGGCGACCTGCTGACGCTGTCCATCAAGAACGCTGAGGGTCGCATCACCAGCCAGCTCACATGGAAGAAGTTTGGATAGGGCGGAGCCTAGGTAATTGTTCCTGGCATCACGGACGAGCGGAATCGGAGGTCGCTGGGTGGCTCGCGAGACTCGGCTAAGCGGCGCTACGGGTCCGTCGGCACGAGCCGCTTTAGTTCGTCGAACCAGTTTCAGCGCTAACCCCAGCTCGATCGCGTATGTCGATCTCCGTCTGGCCGATGGTGAACTAAAAACGCTCGTCGTCGGTGGCCGACTACGGCCGCCTATACTTGGTGGTCCGACGGCGACATCGTGGCCACTGCTGCACGACGAGGTTCCCATGAAAGTTGCGCTTACCCCTGTCCTCGCCGCCCTTCTGGCACTTGCACCGGCATCCGGTGACAAGCGCACCGTCACCCTTCCGGGAGCCAGCCCCGACCTGCCCTTCAGCCACGCGGTCTGGACGGGGGATTTCCTCTACACGACCGGGGCGCTCGGCCGCGCCCCCGACGAGGGATTTGCCGCCGGCATCGAGGCGCAGACGCGTCAGACGTTCGCCAACCTGGAGCGCGTGCTGCAGGCGGCCGGCTCGGACCTGTCGCGCGTGGCGAGCCTGACGGTGTATCTGGCCGACGACCGGCACTACGGAGCCATGAACGGTGTTTTCCGCGAGGTGTTTCCGGAAAACGCCCCCACGCGCACCACGGTGCGCACGGACCTGGCGGTGCCCGAGGCGCTGATCGAGATGTCGATGGTGGCGGTACGCGAGGGCGTGGAGCTCAGACGCATCACGCCCGCCGGCTGGCGCCCCTCGGGCCCCGGCTACGGCTACGGCATTCAAGCCGAGGACACGCTGTTTGTGGCCGGGGCCGTGTCCAACGATCCGGCTCAGGGGACGCTGGTGCCTGGCCACATCGGTGAGCAGACTGCGCGCACGCTCGCCAACATCGGCCACGTGCTGGGGGCAGCCGGGATGAGCTACGCCGATGTGGTCTCCAACCGCGTGTACCTGCGTGACACACGGCACTTTCAGGAGATGAACGCCGCGTATCGTTCGGTGTTCACCGACGAGCCGCCAGCGCGCGCCGCCATGAAGGCGGGGCTAATGCACCCGGACTTACTGATCGAGATCCAGGCAGTGGCGGTGCGCGACGCGGCGCGCCGCGTCGTCGGCGAGGAGACTTCCAGCCTGCCGTTTTCGCCGTCGATCCTCGCCGGCGGGCGCCTGTTCGTGCGGGGCTATACCGGCTGGAACGACCAGGGTTACCCGCCGGGCGATATGGTCGCGCAGACGCGCCTCACAATCGAGAAGATCCAGGCGACGCTAGCTGCCGCCGGGCTGGGACTCGAGGACGTCGTGGAGAGCTTCGTCTACATCTCCGACTCGCGTTACTTCACCCAAATGAGCGACACTTACCGCGACTTGATGCCGATGCCGCGACCCGCGCGCACCACCGTCGAGGCGATGCTCGTGGTACCGGCGGGGCTCGTGGAGATCATGGTCGTGGCCGACGCCGAGGACGCTTCGTTGCCGTGAGGCATCTTCGCGTGCGGGATGACAACTTGATCGACAGCGGCCGGACAGGAACCTGGAAGTGGAGGCGGCGGGAATTGAACCCGCTGTGTCGGATTCTTTGTAACTTGTTGATGGCGCACGGCTTTCGCCGTTTCTCGTTGACAGGCATCCGTTTACGGAGTTGAGACGTGTCGACTGGCTACCGGCGTACCTGAGGAGCTATGGGGCCGCGAGGGTCTCTGCTCGCGCTACACCGCCACCTACGAGCTTCACGACAACCCCCAGGAGGTTGTCGCGTCCATCAAACCCTGGAGCGTACCTCCGCGATAACCGCCTGCGGGCTGGCCCCCGGTACGTTGCACTCGACAAGTGGGACGTGCAGGTTGTCTTCCAAGGGCGCGATCGGCTAGGTACATGACCCCTGAGCAGGTCGAGGGCTCCGACAAGAGCGATCATAAGAGCCAACCTGTTTCGCCTTCGGCTGCGTGCTTCAAGGAATAGTGGGGGAGCGAGAGCCCGCCGCTCGCGCCGAAGGCGGTACTCGCAGCCTAGGCAAACGCTACCCTTTCGTTCTGGGCCGGAAGCAGAACGACGGAGGAGAGCATGCAACCTGAGCTTGTCGCTGTGATTGTCGCTGCGATTGTCGCGGCGGTCGCCGCCGTGGCATCAGCGATAATCGCGGCGATAGTCGGTCTTCGCGGAGCACGAGATCAGAAGCACCTCGAAGCCCTCTCCTTGCAGTATGCGGCGCGCTCAGAGTTGTACGAAGCGGTCGCCGCGAATGCTACGCATGTTGCTGCCGCGGCCCTTGAACACTCCCGGTTGAGCGAGCAATTGTCTAAGCTGACCCATGGCGAGTACACGCTCGAATCACTCCTCGGGCAGGACGCCAGTTGGCTCGAAACCCCGGCCGAGCAACTCAAAGAGCTAGCCATAAAGCACGGGACTGCACTCGTGGCGATCTTCCCGCAGATTCAGGACGCCGGGAAGAGACGGGCTCGGCACATCGAGGAGGGCCACACACTTCTAGCCCGCGCCCGTGTCCACGCCGGCCCGGATGTCGCCCAGGAAATCGCTCGCGTGGAACAGGAAATCCTCCGGCCCAAGATGTTTGCTGGGACGCTACACCACGAATGGGAACGGCTTAGTTCGCAGATCCACTCGCGAATTGACGCCCTACATGAGGATCTGGACGATTTGCGAAGGCTGACGACAGGCCGGGCGCGTCCGCCGATGGCGAAACTGTCAGGCCCGGCAAAGCTGTTGTGGCGGGGCGTCGCGGTGGCGTTTAGTGGAGCAGCGACGCTCGTGTTCTGGGGGTCGACATCGTTCTTGGCATCTGCCTCTTGGGGCGGGTTCGAGGTCAGCCTTCGTGCGGTTGGCGTCGTCCTGATCGCCGTCGCTGCGGTGACGTGCCTCCTCGCCGGGAGCTGGGCTGCTTGGGCGGGCCGGATTTCGCCGACCACTCACGGCCGAGGCAGTCCGTAGATTGCTTCGGTGGCGCCCCTGTTCAATCTGCGGCCGTCCCGCCCGCCGTCGCCTACGGCGCTTCGAGCGCCTGAAGCCTATCGCCGGCGACCACGCGAACATCAGCAAGACACAGAAACGCGTTCTCACCGAGCTGCGCGACGTTCTACGACTGGCTCAGTCCTCAGAGTTCGAGGTGGTAGAGCATCCAATAGACGAGCACCCCGCTCACCGACACGTAGAGCCAAATTGGGAGGGTCCATCGCGCGATGCGCACGTGCTGCTCAAGGCGGGACTTCCATCCCCGGTGGATCGTGGTAAGCGCCAGGGGAACCACGAACGCGGCGAGCACGACATGGGGAATGAGCAGCGCGAAGTACATGCTCCGTAGCCATCCGCGACCCAAGAATGGAACGGAGCCCACCTGGTAGTGGTGGAGGAGATAGGACACGAGGAAGAGCGAGGAGGCCACGAAGGCTGTCAGCATGCAGGTCTTGTGGGCCGTTACCTTTCTCCGTCGAATGCAGACGTAGCCGACACTGAGGAGGATCGCACTCGTCCCGTTGAGGAGCGCATTCATCGTCGGGAGGATCGACGAGCCGACCTCTCGCGGCGCCCGCGGCGCCTGTCCCAGGCCGCCGAAGAGGACCACGGCTATCCCCACGAACACAAAAACGCTCAGGCCGACGATCACCCAGCGGGAGACCAGCTCACCGGTGTCGCTCTGCTCCATCGGTGCAGAGCGTACTACGAGTGGCGAGCGTGCAAAGATTCTGGATCTGAAAGGTAGGAGCTCGCTCATTCTTCAAACCTCCCGGCGCGAGGCCCAAGTTTTGATCGAGCGGTGGCGCAGGGAATACAAACACGTCCGGCCTCATAGCTGCTCCCTGCTGGGCTATCGCCCGCCGGCGACTGAGGCGGTCCAGTGGCCCCTCGGGACACCCCCTCTCTGCGCCCGTCTAACATCCACGGGCGTACACGCAACCCGACGTGCGGGTGAGGCTGTCGGCGGCCCGTAGCGGCGAATCTGGCGCCTCTTAAAGCAGACATTCGACTGGTGTGTCCCGGCATTGCGGACGAACGGAATCGAAGGGCGCTAGGTGGCTCGCGAGGGGCGCCTGACGCCGCTACGGGTCCGTCGGCACGAGCCGCTTCAGCTCGTCGAACCAGTTAGTGACCAGCGTCACATTGCCGCTTCTCGTCTTGCTTTGGTTGGGGAGCATCACGAAACGCTGCCCGTCGGCTGCGACGTCATAGCTGCGAAGGTAGGCGTCCCCGAGCGGTGCTCCGAGAAACCCACCGATGGCGGTTCCCTCGAAGAGCTGCTCGGCTCGGCCATGGCTGAAAGAGTCGCCCTCCGTATCTACCGCAACCGCCATGACCCCGGTCTCGCTGAGGTAGAAAACCTCACGTCCATCGGCTGACCATTTGGGTTGGCCACCTCCGGTGCTTGAAAGCTGCCACTTGCCGGGCCCTTCGGGGAATGGCCGCACGTAGACTTCCCATACTTCCCCTGACTCATCGGATTCGTAGGCAATCCAGCGACCATTAGGCGACAGGTCGGCCCGCTGCTCGGCGGCGCTGGTGTTGAGGAGGGCGTGCGGTTCTCGGTCGCCGTTTACCGGCAGCACCCAAACGTCAGCGCCAAGGTCAGCCTCACTCGGTGTGCCATAGGCGAGGAACCTGCCGTCGTCAGACCACGACATCGGCCAGTTGTTCCGCTCGCTCTCAATCAGCACCTCAGCCTGTCCCGAGCCGTCGGCGCGAATCCGATACGTATTCAGCGGCCCGCTCCGATCCGAGCCGAAGACGAGAAACTGTCCGTCCGGCGACCAGACAGGAACAACATCCATGGCTTCGGCAAACGTTAGCCGGCTCGGAACATCCCGTTCCATGTCGTAGATCCACACGTCCACGTTGTCGTCGCGCATGAGTCTGATGGCCAGGCGTGTGCCGTCTGGCGACAGAGTTGGATCGCCATAGAGGCCGGGTTCATCCCACAGCGGTGTTGCGTTGCCCTGGCGATCGACCCATACGACCGGATACTGTCGAGCGGCACTCTCCTCGCCCAGATAAAAGAGCGCTCCCGTTTGGGCGAAACTGAACGGTGGCCCTGACCGTCTCGGCGCGTCGATTGTACGGAGCGATGGCACGATGAGTGTGCCTGCGCCTTGGACCTCTAGCCGTCCCAGGTCGAAAGGTACGGCGTGCAACGCTCCCTGCCGGGCGTACACCAAATGCCCGGTGGGTACGTAGCGAGCATCGAAGCCCCCGCGCAGCAGTACCTTCCTTTGCCCTGTCTGCAGATCCAGTACCTCGATATTGCCGTTCTCGAGCCCTGTGAGCGCGGTGTGGGAGGTGAACAGCACGGCATTGCTGCCCGGTAGGGCGTGCGGGAAACGGTGGGTGAGCTCACCTCGCGCGGCATCGAGGGTGGTCAACCGCTCGGGATCCCCACCGGCTGCCGGCACACGGAACAGGGCACTGTGCAGCCCAGGCGTATAGAAGATCCAATCGTCAGTACTCCAGCTGGCCGAACATCGGCCGCCACGCCGTCCCAGCGACGCAATCGTCACCGGAGAGCCTCCGCCGACGGGTACCTTTCTCAGCTCCCGTTCGCCGTTATCCGTGAACCCTACCCATTGACCGTCCGGAGAAAAGAACGGGTTGTAGATGGCTCCGGTAGCCAATATTCGGTCGTCGGTCTGCAGCAGCGATTGGACGTGTAGCTCGGTGTCTTCGGCACCTCTGGTGACGTACGCGAGACGCGTGCCATCGGGCGAGACAACGACGCTCGATGCACTGCTCATTCGGAAGCTGCCCTCAGTTATGTTCACGTCCAGGCGCATGGATGGTGCGGGCGATTGTCGGCCTTGGTACGTCAGGGTCCAAACCACAAGTGCCGTTACCGCGGCCATGGCAACGCCGAGGCCGACTCCGATCGGTGTCGGGATGTGACGTTGCCAGGAGGGATCCGCCGCCTCACCGTGACCGGCCCACGGCGCGATACCCGCATCTGAGTCGGCGATGGCGTTGACGATGCTGATCCGCGCATCGGCTATGTCGTGGACCCGTCGATCAGGGTTCTTTTGCAGGCATTGCCGCAGTAGATCGACAACTCTCCACGGCGCACCGTCGGGGACGGAAGACCAATCTGGCTCGCGCTCGATGATTGCCGCGACGACATCGCTGACCGTCTCGCCGCCGAACGCCGCAGTCCCAGTCAGCATCTCGTAGAGCACACAACCGAACGACCAGATATCGGCGCGTTTGTCGACCGGCTTGCCCCGAGCCTGTTCCGGGCTCATGTAGGGAGCCGTGCCCATGATCACGTTGATGCCCGTCGACTCGATCGCAGTGGGCGATTCGCCCAGATCCGACGATCCGTCGGGCTCGTGCACCTTGGCAATGCCGAAGTCGAGCACCTTGACGGTGCCGCGGCGTGTCATCTGGACGTTGGCCGGCTTCAGGTCGCGATGGATCACGCCAGCCTCGTGAGCAGCTTCCAGCGCCAAAGCGATCTGTCGGGCGATCTCCAGCGCCTCGTCGACCTCGATGCGTCCGGAGGTCATGATCCGCTCGGCGAGGCTGTCGCCCTCGACCAGCTCCATGGCGATGAAGCGCACGCCGTCCGACTCGTCGAAGCCGTGGATGGTGGCGATGTTGGGGTGGTTCAGCGAGGCGAGCAGCTTGGCTTCGCGCTCGAAGCGGGCCAGCCGGTTGGCATCGCTGGCGAAGTCCTCCGGCAGCACCTTGATGGCGACATCACGATCCAGCGTCGTATCGCGTGCTCGGTACACCTGCCCCATCCCGCCTTCACCGAGCGGGGCGAGGATCTCGTAATGACCGAGTGTCTTGCCGATCATCAGGAGCCTTCCGTTGGCACTAGCCGGTTCAGCTCCTCGAACCAGTTGAGGACGACGTTAAGTCGTGTGCTGGATCCCCTGCCCCCAGTCTCATCAGTACCAGCGGGCACCAACACCAGGAACTTCTGGCCGTCGGCGGTGACATCGAAGATGGACGCGGCGCGCATGACGATGTCCGAGACTTCAACAGGGTCGGATGCGGAAAACGACTCCAAATCCACTTCCGCAACGAGGATGCCGGGGCTGTTCCAGGGGCGGTAGTAAATCTCCTTTCCATCCCGCGACCAGCGAGGGAACCAACCACCACGGGTACTCGTAGAGACCAGAAATGTTCGACCGCTCGATACCTCCCGCACGTACACCTCAGGTTGCCCGGTCTCGTCCGAATTAAAGGCGAAGAAGCGACCGTCCGGCGAGAAGCTGGGCAGCGACTCAAAGGCGGCGGTATCGACGAGCATTTCCGTATCACCTGTATCGAGAGCCAGTATCCCCACGTCGAAATTCGGGAGGAGCCCGCTCACAAACAGCAGCATCTCACCGTCGTCCGAGATCGATATCGGCAACACGTCAGCCTCTGTATCCAACACCAGTTCGGCTTCGAGACTACGGTCAGCCCGGCGCTTCCAGATGTCGTGGTTGCCACCCCGATCCGACCTGAAGAAGACCCACTCTCCATCGGGCGACCAAACGGGCACTTCGTTGTTGCCCTCCGTGGTCAGCCGTACCTGGCTACCTCCTCGTTCGATCTCGTAGATCCAGATGTGCCAGTCCCCATCATCTCCTCGGATTCCGAGCGCGATGCGCTGGTCATCCGGCGACAGGTCGAAGAACCCAGACGGACGTGGCTCAAAGGGCAGCGGCTCGACTCGGCCATCACGATCCACCCAGGCGAGTTGGGAAGTGGCCGAAAAGCCCCCACCCGGCATGTAGACCAACCCACCGCGATCCGAAAACCCGTACTGGCTTGCTCCCGTGCGGGGGGCGGCCGATTGTTGGACCCCCTCGACGATGGACACCGATCCTCCGGTAACCTCTAAGCTGTCAAGATCGAAGGGCACCGCGAGAAGGTTCCGTTCGAGGGAATAGACGATGTGGCCGGTGGGCACGTAGCGGCCATCGGTCCCTCCGGCCACCAGCAGCTTGCGCTCGCCACCGGAGACCGGCTGCGCAACAATGCTCGCATCGTTCCACGAACTGGACCCGCTCAACAGCGTAAACAGCAACCACTCGCCACCGGGAAAAAGTTGGGGGCCGTAGGCCTGCTCTCCTTCTTCCATTTCAGCGACTAGCTCTGGCTCACCGCCGTTGGCCGAGACACGCAAGATCCCTCCTGAACCCTGCCCGAAGTAGATGTAGCCGTCATCTGCCCAACTCGCCCCGTAGGCCAACTCTGGCGCTGACCCCAGCGAGACCGCCGCACGGCCGGTGGTGATCGAAACGCTCTTCATCTGACCGTCGCCTCCCCAAAAGCCGAGCTGTTGGCTATCGGGGGAAAAGAACGGCACTCTGGCTCCCTCCGTGCCACGGATGGGTGTGGCTACCAGATCGTCAATCGCTCGGAGCCAAAGCTGCCGATTAGCGTTGAATACCACCGACTTGCCATTGGGTGAGATCGCAACGCCCAGGGTGGAATCGGCCTGGAAGGTAGTCTCTGGTGGATAGTCGATGTAGAAGCGGGTGATGACTGACTCGGGCGGCGACGGGGTCGTAGTCCAGACTACGAACGCTGCCAGAAGGGCGATGACCACGGCTATTGGGGTTGCCAGCTTCCAGGGGATGCCGCGAGTTATTTCCGCGACTGCGGGG
>CAXWPH010000009.1:0-81226 GCA_963666055.2 Acidobacteriota bacterium
GGTGGGCCGACACGGGTGCTGGCCGTCGTGCCGCTGAGCTGATCGCCTTTAGCAGGGTGCTGAAGAACTCTGGTGGGTCTTGGTTACGGCGTCGTGGAGCCATCTGCAGCGTTGGCCCTCCTGGACGATACGACAAGCATCGCCTGCGTCGCGCCGCCTTGCATCTGGCCCCACGACGCCGTAACCAAGACCCACCAGAGTTCTTCAGCACCCTGCTAGTACTCGCGGAAGATTCGCCGCAGCTCGTCCGTATCCTCGGTGTGCATCAACGCCACCATCAACAGAACGCGAGCTTTCTGGGGCAGCAGGTCGTGGCCGGCGAGCGTGCCGCAGCGACCGGATCCGACCCAGCCCGCCCCCGTGTGGCTGGAGCGAACGACGAAGGTGCCCGCCTCAACCACCTCGCAGGCCGCCTGTTGTTGGCCGGGGGTCGTCGACCCGGCACCCGAGCCGGCCAGCACGATACCGCGAGAGCCGGCTGCCGCAAACGCCCGGATATCGGTACCGTCGGCACCGTTGTACGTGTACGAGATATCAATACGCGGCAGATCATCGGTGGTCTTGTCAGACACATCGAACTCGCTCCGGAAGGTGTGCCGGCGTTCGACCCGACGGTGATAGATCGGTCCATCCGGCTCGACAGTGCCGACCGCACCCCAGCTTCGCGACTGAAATGTCTGCACTCGGTTGGCATGCGTCTTGGTAGCATCGCGCGCCGCGTTGATTTCCTGATTGAGCACTACGAGCGCACCTCGACCACGAGAATCCGGGTACGCCGCCACCTGTATGGCGTTCAGCAAGTTCAGGGGACCATCGGCCGAGGTTGCGGTCGCAGGGCGCATGGCGCCCACCAGCACGATCGGCTTCGGGGTCCGAACGGTGAGGTTGAGAAAGTACGCCGTCTCCTCGAGGGCGTCCGTTCCGTGTGTTACCACCACGCCGTCGACCTCGCGATTGCCGGCGCCGCCGAGCAAGATGGCGTTGATTCGCTGCGCTAGCGCCAGCCAGTCGGCCGGCGCCAGCGACGTCGAGCTAACGTTGCTGAACTGCTCGGAGCTGACGTCGGCGACCGCGTCCAGCCCAGGGACAGCGGCCAGCAGCTCCTCGATTGGGATCGCCCCCGACCGGTACCCTGCGACGGTCCCGGGGTCGCCGCGGCCGGCGATCGTTCCCCCGGTGGCGACGACACGGACGTGGGCGCGGAGCGCCGCCCGCTGCGCCGCGTGGTGCGCCGCGGGCTCTGGCGCCACGCCAAAGCTCGTGGGGCCGGCCCATCCTAGACTCCACACGCCGGCGATGAAGATACGCGCGGCGCGGCGCGCTGTGGTGGGTGGGCAAGGATTCATGGCAACCCCGGAGAGCAGATGCGGGAACATTCAGAAGCGGCGCAATCTTATCTGGTCGGCGAGGCACGCCATACTTGCGAGCCGCCACCGCGGAGCTCGCAGCAGTTGAGCTTCGCGGCTGAACGCAGTCTTGCGGATTGAGAGGGCGATCAGTCTGGCCGGCCGTACCGCCGCAAGCCCTGAGCCGACGCCATCAGCACCATGTCGGCTCCGCGCCGAGCGAAGATGCCGCAAGTGATCACCCCGGGAATCGTCTCGAGCTCGAGCTCGAGCGCCAGCGGGTCGGTGGCGCGAAGCCCGCGAACGTCGACAATCGGGTTGCCATGGTCGGTGATCGTCTGCGGCCGCGGCAACGGGTCACCGCCGAGCTCACGAACTCGCCGACATACCGCCTCGACGGCCATCGGAATCACCTCGAGCGGAACGGGAAACTCGCCGAGCACATCGACGCGCTTGGTTTCGTCGACAATGCACACAAAAATCTCCGCCGCCGAGACGAGGATCTTCTCGGCGGTCAGCGCCGCGCCACCCCCTTTGATCAGCGACAGACCAGGATCGAACTCATCGGCACCGTCGACGTAGACTGGGAGGCGCTCTACCTGGTTCAAATCGACAACCTTGACGCCGATTGCCCGCAGCCGCTCCGAGCTAGCCTGCGAGGCGGAGACCGCCGCCGGCAGCTGATCGGCGATCGTCGACAGCACGGCGATGAAATGGTTGACGGTCGAACCGCTGCCGACGCCAAGCACCTCGCCAGGCCGGACGAACTCCACCGCCGCCTCGGCGACTTGCCGCTTCTGCGCCTCGCTGCTCATGTGTGCACGCTATCCGGCGGCGGGACTCGCGTCCGTGTCGGAACCGCCGCCCGACTCAGACTACGAGTTGCTCGATACGGTGAACCCGGTCCTCGATGGGCGGATGGGTTGAAAACAGCCCCTTGGCCCGTTTTTCCCAGCGCTTGATCGGCTGCACAATATACATGTGTGCGGTGGCTCGATTGGCCACCTCGAGCACCTCGCGATCACCTCCGAGCTTGCGCAGGGCAGCGATCATGGCGTCGGGATTGCGCGTCAGCTCGACTGCTCCGGCGTCGGCGAAGTACTCGCGCTCACGCGACGCTGCCAGCTGAATGAGCCTCGCCAGTATCGGTGCGGCCAGCGACAGCAGAATCGCCAGGATGAGCAACACCGCTCCGCCACCGCCATCGCGCGAGCCGCCGCTGCGGGAGCTCCTGGACGCACCGCGATAGCGCATGCTGCGCCAGGAAAAATCGGTGATCAGCACGACCGTTCCGACGAGAGTAGTCAAGAGCATTGCCAAGCGGATATCGAAGTGGCGAACGTGGGAGAGCTCGTGCGCAAGCACGGCCTGTAGCTCGTCGCGCGACAGGCGCTGCCGCAGCCCGGTGGTGATCGCCACCGCGGCGTGCTCCGGGTCGCGCCCCGTGGCGAAGGCGTTTAGTGCCGAGTCGTCGATCAGGTAGACCGCCGGCACCGGCATTCCGGCGGCAATCGCGAGCTCGTCGACGACGTTGTGTAGCTGCGAATCCTCGTCGCGGCTGACCTTGCGAGCACCGCTCATTCCCAGGATCGCGGCGCCGCCGCCGTAGTAGCTCCAGGTCGCCACCAGCACCGCACCGCCGCTGCCAATCACAGCAAGCGTCAGCGCCCCACTCACACCCGCGTCGAACAAACCGGCGCCCAAAACCCCCACCAGCAGGCCGATGAAGAGCACGAACACGATCACCAGCAGAGCGCTGTTGCGACGGTTCCGGGCGATCAAATCGTGGTAGGTCACCCCCGCCCGCTCCCTGACTCAGCCGCGCTCAGAACTTGACTTGCGGAGCCTCCCGTTGCTCCGCTTCCTCAAGCTCGAAGAAATCGCGGTGTTGGAAACCAAACGCCCCCGCGAAAAAGTTGTCGGGAACGCTCTCGATGCGCGTGTTGTACTGGCGCACGCTGTCGTTGTAGTGCTGGCGCGCGAAGGCGATCTTGTTTTCGGTCGACGTCAGCTCTTCCTGGAGCTGACCGAAGTTCTGGTTCGCTTTCAGATCAGGGTAGGCCTCCGACAGCGCGAACAGCTTTCGCAGCGCGCCGCTGATCATGTTCTCGGCCTGCGCCTGCTCTTGCACGGTGCCAGCGTCTATTCCCGCCTGCCGAGCCTTGACCACGGCTTCGAAGGTCTCACGCTCGTGACTAGCATAGCCCTTGACCGTCTCGATCAGGTTGGGAATCAGGTCGTAGCGGCGCTTGAGCTGCACATCGATCGCCGCCCAGGCATCCTGGCAGCGCACTTTCAGCCGTACCAACCGGTTGTAGACACTGACCAGCCAGCCGCCGACAACGGCCAACAGCCCCAGAAGACCGAGGAAGCCAAACATCAGGTCACTCCTGGCCTGCCGCCACCGGCTCGCTGATCTCAGCCGTCCTGTTCGATTCGCGGCCACCGACTTCTTTGGCCTCGAGGAAGGGGATCTGGCGGCGTAGGCGAGCCCCAACCTCCTCGATCGGATGTTGATGCTCGCGGGCGCGACGGGCGTTGAATTCCACCAGACCGGTGCGATTCTCCTCGACCCAGCCTCTCGCGTAGGTACCGTCACGCACGTCCGCGAGTATCTGCCGCATCTCGGCGCGCGTCTCCTCGGTCACCAGGCGCGAGCCACCTTGATAGCCGCCGTGCTCGGCAGTATCCGAGACGCTGTGCCACATGTAGGACAACCCGCCCTGGTACATCAAGTCGACGATGAGCTTGAGCTCGTGCATGCACTCGAAGTAGGCGATCTCGGGCTGGTAGCCGGCCTCGACAAGGGTCTCGAACCCGGCGCGGACCAGGGCGGACACGCCCCCACACAGCACCGCCTGCTCGCCGAAGAGATCGGTCTCGGTCTCCTCGGTGAACGTGGTCTCCACCACTCCGGCACGAGCACAGCCGATCCCAGCCGCGTAGGCGAGGGCGTTCTGCAGGGCGCGGCCGCTGGGATCGCGCTCCACCGCCACCAGGCCCGGCGTGCCGGCTCCCTCCTGGAACAGCTCGCGCACTCGATGCCCCGGCGACTTCGGCGCCACCATCGATACGTCGATTCCTTTTTGGGGGTCGATGAGGCCGTAACGAATGTTGAAGCCGTGCGCGAACATGAGGGTGTCGCCAAGCTTCATGCACGGCGCGATCTGGTTCTTGTATACGTCCGCCTGACACGTGTCCGGTGTCAGGATCATCACCACATTGGCCTGCTCGGCCGCCTCTTCGATGCTCGCCACCGTGAGGCCGGCGGCGGCCGCCTCCTCTCGGCTGGCGCTGCCATCTCTCAAGCCGACGATGACCCGCACGCCGGAATCGTGAAGGTTGAGGGCATGCGCGTGCCCCTGGCTACCGTAGCCGATGATCGCCACCGTGCTGTTGATGATGTCCGCGGTATCGGCGTCTTTGTCGTAATAGATGCGTGCCATGGTCACTCCTCGTCGCCCTTTTTTCAGCTGCGCTTATTCTGTATCGCGTGCTGCAACGTGCGTTCGCCCTTGCCCATGGCAATGGCGCCGTGTCGGGCCAGCTCGAGAATCCCGAGCGGCTCGAGCTTTTTGGTCAGGCTGTCGATCTTGTCGGCTTCTCCGCTCATCTCGATAATCACCGCCCCCGGCGAATCATCGATGACATGGGCCCCGTATTCGCGACAAACCTCGTTGATACGCGGAAGATTATCGTCCGCGCCTGCCACCTTGATCAGCGCCAGGTCGCGAGCGACATGCGGTCGGCGCACTATGTTCTCGACATGCTGCACGCAGATCAACCGGGCAAGCTGCTTGGTGACCCGTAACGCGTCGTCGGCATCGCCGCGTATCACCAGCGTCAACTGTAGCTTGCTGTCGTCAGCGGTGCGCGACACGCTGATCGTCTCCAGCAGCACCTGGCGGCTGCGCAGCAACCCGGTGACGCGCCCGACGACGTCCTGACCGGAACACACCAGGACAACCAGGGTCTGCCGATCCAACGACTCGGGGTCCACCTACGACTCGACTTTCTGCATGCGCTTTCGTTCCCGCCGGATCATGCTGTTGAGCGCCGCACCCGCCGCCACCATCGGATACACGACGTCGTGCTGTTCCACGACGAATTCGATCAAGAATGGCGTACCCTTGTGCTCCCGCGCCCGGCGCACTGCCACATCGACTTCGTCTCTCTCGGTAACGCGACACGCCGGAATGCCGAAAGCACCGGCCAAGCGGCGGAAGTCCGGATGGAACATCGGCGTGGCGTTGTAGCGTCGCTGGTGGAACAACTCCTGCCACTGACGAACCATGCCCAGGTAGCCATTGTTGATGATGGCGATCTTGACCTCCACGCCCTCTTGAACGGCGGTTGCGAGCTCCGGCATGGTCATCTGGAAGCCGCCGTCGCCGACAATCGCCCAGACCTCTTCCTCGGGGCGTGCCATCTTCACACCGATTGCCGCTGGTAGCGCAAAGCCCATCGTTCCCATGCCGCCGCTGGTGATCAGCGTCCCGGGACGATCGTGCGGGTAGTATTGCGCCTCCCACATCTGATGCTGGCCCACATCAGTCACCGAGATCGCCTCGCCGTCCGTGCTACGCCACAGTTCGTGGATGGCGTGCGCTGCCAGGAAGCTGTCCGGGTCGGGCGGGTGCGTGAGGATGTCGCGATCAGCGTCGTCACTCTGCCATGTGCGGATCTTGTCGATCCAGCCCTGATGATCGGCAGGCTCGAGCCCCGCTGCCATCGCCCGGATCCAGTCACCCACGTCGGCGACGGTGCCAACCTCCACATGGATCAGCTTGTTAATCTCAGCCGCGTCGATGTCGATATGGATCTTCTTGGAGTGGGGCGAGTACTCCGACAGCTTCCCGGTGACGCGGTCGTCGAACCGCATGCCGAGCGCTAGCAACAGATCGGCATCCTGGATGGCATTGTTGGCCGCAGCCTCTCCGTGCATCCCCATCATGCCGAGCGACAGCGCATGCGTCTGCGGGAAACCGCCCTTGCCGAGGAGGGTTTGAGTCACGGGAATGTGCAACGTCTCGGCGAACGCCACGAGCTCGTTGTGGGCTGCCGAAATGATGACCCCGTGCCCGGCCAGGATGACCGGGCGCTCGCTGGCGCGCAGCAGCTCGTGGGCGCGCTCGAGCTCCTCGCTGGGGATTGCCACCGGTTCGTCGGCGTAGACGGGCCGAGGCCCCAGCTCGGCGGTCTCCAGCTGTACGTCCTTGGGAATATCGATCAGTACCGGCCCCGGCCGGCCACGGCGCGCGATGTGGAACGCTTCGTGGATCGCCGGTCCGAGCTCCGCGGCAGTGCGCACCAGGACGCTGTGCTTGGTAATCGGCAAGGTGATGCCGATGATGTCGGTCTCCTGGAAGCCATCCGTCCCCATCAAGTGCTGCGGGATCTGACCGGTAATGAACACCACCGACGACGAGTCCATCATCGCAGTAGCAATGCCCGTCACCAGATTGGTAGCGCCGGGTCCACTGGTGGCGATCGCCACCCCCACCTTGCCGCTGGCGCGGGCGTAGCCGTCGGCCATGTGCGCGGCGCCCTGCTCATGGCGTGTCAGCACGTGGTGAACCTGCGGATACTTGCTGTGCGCGTCGTAGGTCGGCAGAATCGCGCCGCCCGGATACCCGAACACGACGTCGGCACCCTCGCGAACGAGACACTCCCATACGATCTCCGCACCGGTGAGCTTCATCGGACGACCCTCCTATTCGAGGAGCACTGCGCCATCGCTGGCGCGCTGCTGACCATGCTCGAGTATCGCCGCCGCCAACAGCGCCACGGACTCGAGTGTTCTGTAACGGGTTACACGACACTGTCTACAAAAAAGGCTCCCGCGCCCTGCGGGAGCCGCGATTCGCCTGGGTGTCTTCGGCGTCTAGTCGGCGGCCCCCGCATCCCCCGGGATTGCTACGTCGCCCAGGGTACCGATGGGGCCGGTAAGCAGGAGGCTGCCTGGTAGCCCCGAGGAAAGTCCGAGAGACGACCAAGCAAGCAGCGCACGCGCGCCATGCAGCCCTGGCGAGGGCCGTCGCGCGTCAAGCTCACTTCTTCGATTTGTCAACTCTCACCTCTCGAATCGCTCAAAAAGCGGACGTTAGCAAGACTCGAGAGCATCGGTCAATAGCGGCGAGAGCCGCCTGAGCAGAAAGATTCTCGCTCTGAGTGATGCGCGCTGCGAACAGTGCCCGCCAAGGCCCGCTGATGCGGTCACTCGCGCTTGAATCACAGGTTATGCTTACGTTACTTCCACTGCTCGGTCGATGCGCGCATCCGCGCAGGAGTAGCGGCACAGATCAATTCTCGCCAAGCACGCTGATCAGCGAGCGGGCGATCGCTCGTACCTTCCACAGATTTCGCCTGCGCTCG
The DNA here is from genome assembly GCA_963666055.2 of Acidobacteriota bacterium. GTDB lineage: Bacteria > Acidobacteriota > UBA890 > UBA890 > WLXD01 > DASCOT01. The sequence continues at coordinate 7,722 of CAXWPH010000009.1, forward strand.
TGTTGCGCCTCACTCAGAGAGTCCTCCAGGCAACCTCGGAGAAAGACACCCAGTGGCCTCCAACAGCCATAACGGAAACGGTACTCGGACGAGTCAGGACCTTGCCTGGCGCGTCGGAGGCGCTCAAGGCAGCGGCGTCGACACCGCGGCGCTCATTTTCCAGCGCGCGTGCGGTATCGCCGGCCTGCATCTATACGGTCGACGGGAGTATTACTCCAACATCATGGGGCGACATAGCTACTATGACGTCCGCGCCTCGGAGATCCCCCGCACGGGGCATCGCGACACCGTCGATCTGCTGACCACATTCGAAGCCGAAACGCTGGTCCGACATATTCTCGCCGTTGGAGAGGGGGGAGGCCTGATCTACACGACCGCCGATGCCGACATTGCGCTCACCAACATCACGTTTCTCGATAAGCGACTGACCGACGACCTGACCGCCTACCTGGAGGAGCGCGAGCTTCCCGCGACCACCGCCGGCCTGCTCGAAGACGCACGCAATCGCAGCGTACAGTGCTTCGAGGTCAACTACGACGATATCGTGATTCAGCTGGCCGAGTCGCTGGAGGTGCCACAAGCGGTTGCGGCGCGTACCAGAAACACGCTGGCGGTGGCGGTCTCGACAGCGCTGCTCGATTTCCGACGCGATTTCGTCAAGAAAGCTCTAGAGCGCACCTGGCCGGGTCGACAGAAAATCATCGACATGAACGTCGAGGCGGTCGAGCTGACATACAACTACGTCGATGAGCAGTTCGACCGGAGCGACTTCTCGATCGATCTAAACCCCGCTGAGACCACTGAGAAACGCATGCTCATCAACGGCAACCAGGCCGTTGCGCTCGGCAAGCTCGCCGGCGGCGTCGCCGTACAGAGCTACTACCCGATCTCGCCGGCAACCGATGAAAGTACGTTCCTGGAGGCGCACGAGGAGTTCGGCAGGCGCGACGGCGGCGTCACGAACGTGTTGGTGGTGCAGACCGAGGACGAGATCTCGGCGATCACCATGGCAGCGGGTGCAGCGCTGACCGGCGCTCGCGCCTCGACCGCAACGTCGGGGCCAGGCTTCGCGCTCATGTGTGAGGGCCTTGGCTGGGCGTGCATCAACGAGGTGCCGCTGGTGATCACGCTCTGGCAACGCGGCGGGCCTTCCACCGGCATGCCGACACGCAACGAGCAGGGCGACCTGCGCATTGCCACCGCCGGGGCGCACGGCGATTTCCCGCTCATCGTCGTGGCCTCGGGCGACATCGTCGAAGCGTTCTACGACGCCGCCGAGTGCTTCAACTACGCCGACCGCTATCAGACGGTCGTCGTGCATCTCCTTGACAAGGCGTTGTCTAGCTCGTCGCGCACGCTGCCCTACTTCGAACTCGACAAGGTCACTATCGACCGTGGCAACATCGCGGCGCCCCGCGGTGAGAGCAATGGCACCGCCTTCCCGCGCTTCGAAGTCACGGAGTCGGGTGTCTCGCCGCGTACGCTGCTCGGTCAGCCTGGCAACGCACACTGGATGACTGGGGGCGAGCACACTCCACAAGGCCGCGTCACCGAGGATCCGGTCATACGCGAGCAGCAGATCGAGAAGCGCGCCCGAAAGATGGAGCTGGCGGCGAGGGAGATCTCTCTTGACGAAAAGCTCAAGGTCTACGGTGATCGCCAGGCCGCCCTGACGATTCTCAGCTGGGGCTCCAACAAGGGAGCCATCCTGGAGACGCTCGATCTTCTCGAGGAGGAGGATGCCGCAGCACGCTTCATCCAGGCGCGCTTGATGCTGCCTTTCCCCGCCGACGAGTTCAGCGAGCTGCTCCAGGACGCCGCCCCGTTGGTCATCGTCGAGTCGAACTTCTCCGGCCAGTTCAGCCAACTGCTGCGCCAGCACACCGGAATCAAGCCAGATCACTTGATCGTGAAATACAACGGCCGGCCGATCTCGGCCGAAGAGCTCGTCGTGGCCATCAACGAAATCCGCGCCGGCGAAGCACCGGCCCGCATCGTGCTTCGCAACCCGCTCCAATAGGCAGGCTGACATGACCACCGCACCGACCAAGACGCAATACAAGGCCAAGGACTTCCAGCAGCCGAGCCCCAATGATTGGTGCCCGGGCTGCGGAGATTTCGGCATCCTCAACGCCATGCAACAAGCGTCTGCCAAGCTCGGCCTCGACCCCTCCAAGACCGTGAACGTCGGCGGCATCGGCTGTTCCGGCAAGGCGCCCTATTACATGGGCACGTACGGCGTGCATACGTTGCATGGCCGCCCGATCCCCTATGCCACCGGCATCAAGCTGGCGAATCCGGAGCTTACGGTGCTGATTTCCGGCGGTGACGGCGACGGGCTCGGCATCGGCGCGGGTCACTTCGTGAACGTGGGGCGGCGCAACGTCGACCTGACGTATGTGATGTTCAACAACGAGGTCTACGGCCTGACCAAAGGGCAGGCGGCGCCGACGATGGCGATGGGCATGCAGACCAAGAGCCTTCCCGAGCCCAACATTCAGATGAAGCTCGATCCGTTGATGATGGCGTACGCCAGCGGGTTCACGTGGATCGGACGCGGCTACTCGTTCAACGTAAAACAACTGGTAGACCTGCTTGTTCAGGCAATTTCGCATCCCGGGCTGTCGTTCCTGGATGTCCTGCAGCCCTGCCCGACCTACAACAACCTGCACACCAAGGACTGGTTCGCCGGTAAGGATCTCGAGGAGGTGCGCCCGCGCGTGCAACCTCTGCCGGACGACTACGACCCGGTGATCGAGCCCGAGATGTCGGAGGACGAGCGCTGGGAGCACACACGCGACTTCATGGAGATGTCACAGCGCTGGGGCGACTATATTCCGACCGGCTTGTTCTTCGAGAACCGTGCGGTGACCAACTTCGCGTCCCGCCTCGGCGTCCGCATGCCGAGCTACTCGGCGCAGGCACCGGCGGTGAAGACGATCGCCGACGAAAACGGCCTGAGCAACGCCATGCTCGAGCCGATCTTCGACGAGCTGGCGATCAACTGAGCGGTGCTACCTCGACCCTGGCATCGTTGAAGCACGCCCCATCGCCGACGTCGGTGTAATGGTCAGGCACCAGTGCGTTGGTGGTGCGCCCGTTCAGGGTGTTGTGCTTCCACAGTCCCTTCGGCATGAATACCACGCCTGCCCGCACCCGGTCGGTAACCTTCGCCAGGCAGTGCATCTCGCCGATCTCGTTGTACACGCGTAAGCGCGAGCCATCGACGATGCCGCGGGGCGATGCATCGTCGGGGTGGATGCTCAGCGCAACCTGCCCGCGGTGGAGCTGTCCGAACGTCGAGCTCAACCGGCGACCGGTCGCCGGCGAGACTAGCGACAATGGGTGCGCGTCGGTGGCGGGATCGGGGCGAAATGCATAGAGCCCGTCAACGGCAGCGCGATCCAGCGCTTCCGGCACGAGATGAACCTTGGCGTCCGGCGTGCGCGGCATCATGTCGACGAACTGCACGGCGCCGGTGTTGAAGTCGGAAATCGCGATGCCCTCACGGGCAATCGAATCTCGAAAGTCATTGTCGCTGAGAATCGCCGAGGACAGCTCGTCGGCACCGTGCGGATCCCCGTCGCGATTCAATCCCAGCCGCGCGCACAGCTGATCGAAGACCTCGTAGTTCGGTCGCGCCTCACCAGCTGCGCGGACCACGGCATCGGCTTGCTGAACGACCAGCGCACCATAACCGCTGCGCAGCTCGGTGTGCTCGAGAAAGACGGTGGCGGGTAACACAACGTCGGCGTAGAGCGCACTATCGGTCATTACCTGTTCCAACACCACGGTGAACAGATCGCTGCGCCGCAGGCCCTCGAGGACGCGTTCCTGATCCGGGAGAATCGACGCCGGGTTGCAGTTGTACACGAACAGCAACTTCACGGGCGGGTCGTCGGTATCGAGCAACGCACGTCCGAGGCGATTCATGTTGATCGTGCGCGCACCACTGGGCGGCTCGTTGGCGGCGCGCGTTGCGTCGAGCGGCAACGCCCCTCCGTTGCTGAGCAGGTACCCGCCGCCGAGGACACCGAACTTGCCAGCCACCGCCGGAAGCGCCAACACCGCAGCCACCGATGAGCAGCCGTTGCGGTTGCGCTCCATACCCCAACCAGCACGGATAGCCGCTGGACTAGAGTCGGCGTACCAGCTCGCCAGCGTTTCGATCTCCGCGGCGACTATCCCGGCGACGGAGGCAGCACGCTCCAGCGTCCACTCCGACGCGCGGCGCCGAAACTCGTCGACCTGAAGTGCATTGTCGGCCAGGAACTCGAGGTCGGCTCGATCGTTCTCGAACAACCAGTTGGCCACCGCGAGGGCCACCGCGACGTCGGTTCCGGGGCGCAGGGCCAGATGCAGATCAGCCTGGCGCGCCAGCCGATTGCGGCGCGGATCGAGCACCACCATCTTGGCGCCGCGGCGTCGCGCCTCCTGAATGTGGGGCAGCAAATGGATTCCGGTGGCGGCAGGGTTACATCCCCAGATGACGATGAGCTCGGCATGGGCAAAATCGGTGAAAGCGACGCCAGGCATCTTGCCGTACATGCCCATTGCCGCCAGACCGGTCGGAACGGCACATACATTGCGTGCCAGATTCGAGGCGCCGAGGCGACGGAACAACCGGGCATCGGTGGTGTCCTGGGTCAACACCCCATTGGAGCCACCATAGCTGAGCGGCAGAATGGCCTCACCACCGAACTCGGCCACCACATCGCGCATGCGCTCTGCAATCAGGTCAAGCGCTTCGTCCCAGGTCGCTGGCCGGAAGTTCCCCGCGCCCTTCGGCCCGACGCGAATTTGCGGTTCCAGTATGCGCTCGCTGCCGTACAGGTGTTCGGGTAGCCGGCGCACCTTGTTGCAAATAAACCCGTCAGTGAGCGGGTTGCGCCGGTCACCTTCCACCGCAACAACCCGGTCGCCTTCGACCTCGACGGTCAAGCTACAGGCGTCCGGGCAATCGAGCGGACAATGAGACTGCGTCTCCACGGGTACCTCCCCGCGCGCGCTCAGACTATGATCTGAGTTGGTACGCGTTGATGTTGCGACGTGACTGGTCGACATTCTAGCGAACGGTGTTCGGGCTCGTAAATGGGGGCATGTCAGGTCCGGAACCTAGCGGGGTGGTCCGCATGCAGGCGTTTTCATTTCTGCATTGCGCCGATGTTCATCTGGGGGCACCGGTGCGCGGTCTCGGTAGGCTGCCAAGCCGATTGCGCGAGCGGCTTCGCGATGCGCCGACCGAAGCGCTCGCACGCCTGGTGGCCACCGCGATCAACCGTGAGGTCGATGCGGTCATCGTGGCCGGCGACCTGTTCGATGCCGATGACCGGAACCTGCGTGCTCACGCCGAGCTCCGCGAGCAGCTGCAACACCTCGACGACGCCGGCATACCGAGCTTCATCGCGACCGGCAACCACGACCCGCTCGGGACCTTGTCGACCGGGGTGCGGTTGCCGGAGTCGACCTACGTTTTCGGACCCGACGTGGAATCGGTGCCGCTGCTTCGGGACAGCGCCGAGATAGCGCGAATCTACGGTGTTTCTTATCCGAAGTCGGCCACCTACGAGAATCTGGCGGCCACCTTCCCGCGCAACCCCGATGGCGACTTCGCGATCGGCGTGCTGCATACCAACGTCGGCGACCAGGTCGGCCACGACCCCTACGCTCCCTGCCAGCTCAGCGACCTCACCCAAACGAGTTTCGACTATTGGGCGCTCGGCCACGTTCACACCCGCGCGACGCTGCATTCGCGGGCACCGGTTGTTCACTATCCCGGCAACCCGCAGGGTCTCCATACGCGCGAGCCCGGCGCGCGAGGTGCGACGTTAGTCACTGTCGACGAGAGCGGTCGTGTGAAGCTGGAGCCGATATGGAGCGATGTGGCGCGCTGGCATCGTGTCCGCACTTCAATCGACGAGCTCGAGGCGATCGATGATCTCATCGGTGCTTTCGCGGAGCTGGCAGGATCAATCCGCGGCTCGGCCCCGAATCGGATCCACCTGGTTCGCTGGACCCTCACCGGCAGCGGTCCCCTGCATGCGGAGCTCTGCCGGCCGGCAACCGAATCAGATCTCTGCCACGTGTTGCGCGCCGCGCAGGCAATACGCGCCCAGGGTCATCCAGTGTGGCTGGAGCGTCTGGACATCACGACGAGCGCGACGCACGACATGGAACGGCTCCGCAACCAGCAGGATTACCTGGGGGACATGCTTCGGCTCGCAGCGGAGATTCGAGATGCTCCACCAATCCCGAGCGCCGCCAACGTCGGTGACGCGCGTCCCCCGGCCGACGATCCTAGCGGCATCGGTGCCAGCGTGCGGACCGAGCTCGCCGAGCTTCTCGACCATCCGCGGCTGACGAGAGCATTGGGCTCGGACCCGTGGCTCGCACTCCGATGGAGAGAGATAGTCTCCCAGGCCGAGGCCCACGCTATCGAGCACCTGGCGCCAACCGAGGCCAACTGACGGTGATCTTCCGTCGGGTACACATCGAGGGCTTCGGAATCTGGCACGACCTCGATCTATCGGATCTGGGTCCGGGCGTGAACGTGTTCCTAGCACCCAACGAAGGCGGCAAGTCGACGCTGATGGCTTTCATTCGCGCCGTCTTGTTCGGCTTCAAGCGGCGCGGTGACCCACACCGATACGAGCCCCTACGAGGCGGCCGACACGGCGGGTTCATCGACGTGGAGACCAGTGGCACCGGCTACCGAGTCTCCCGCATCGACGACGGCACTTCGCGCGGCGAGGCTGTGGTGACAGGCGCGGATGGCAGGAGGTTCGATCCCGGCAAGCTCGGATCGTTGCTCAGCAATACCACCGAGACGCTATACGAGAACGTATTCGCATTCGGCCTCGAGGAGCTCCAACGCCTCGACACACTGCAGGCCGAGGACGTCGCCGGACATATCTACAGCGCCGGAATGGGAGCCGGTACGCTCAACCCAGTCGTTTTTCGTCAGCAAATTCAGGAGGCGCTGGAACGACTCTATCGACCACGCGGCAAGAAGCCGGAAATCTCGCGCCTGCTGAGCGACATCGAGGCAACGCAGGATCGACTCGAGAACCGCCAGCAAAATGCCAACGCGCATGCGGAGCTCGTCAGGCGACGCAAGCGTTTGAACGAGCGCCGCGCACAACACCACGCGACGCTGGAGCGGCGCCAGGAAGAGTACGAAGACCTGGCGCGCCTTCAAACCGCCTGGCCGCAGTACCAGAAGCTGCTCGAGGCCGAAGCGACCTTCGAGGCGGTGGGCGTCGCACCGACGCGTCTGCGGATTGGAAACGTTGCGCGGGCCGAGGCCAGCCAGAATGCGTCAACCGCGGCAGCCGGGGGCGGAGTTGCAATCGCGGAAGCATCGTCCGACCTCGGCTCCACCGAACAGGTCGATGTCCTCGATCTGATGTCGTCGGCGCAGCGAGCGCTGCTCACCCAAGCCAGCCGTATTCGCGGCCTGATGAGCAATGCCGAGCGGCTGCGGGAGCTTCACGCCACGGTGGACGCGCGCCAGCGCGAGGCTCGACACCTGCGCCACGCGCTGTTCAACGACCTGGAGGAAATGGGCGGCGAATGGTCTCTCGATCGGGTCAGAGCAACGCGCACCGACGTAACCGTGCGTGACGAGATTCGGCAATGGAGCGAACGCTTCCAGGAAACGGAGACCCAGATCCGAACCACCGACGCGCGCGCCACAGACGCCAACCTGGTTTACCAAGCGATGCTCGAGAACCGCGAGCAGATAGGTCGCGGCACCCTCCTGTCGACCTGGGGGTTAATCGCCGCAGCGATCACGGCAACCGCGATTCTGGTTCCGGCACCGGCGCGTCTCACGAGCAGCCTCGCAATTCTGTCAGTAGGCCTGTTGCTGGGGATCCTGATGACCTGGTTGTACCAGCGGGGGCTGCGGCACCGTCGTTCCGACCAAGCGCTCGCCGCTCAGCGCGAGGCCAACCTCTGGCAATCGCACAACGACGCCAACAACGCCCTGGCGACCGTATCCGACGAATGGAGCGACTGGTTAGGCGGGCAGGGGTTGCCTCGGGAGCTAAGCACCCAGGGCGCACTGGACCTGCTGGATCGATTGCGCCAGAGCCAGGACAAGGACCGCCGCGCGCAGGCCGCGGAGACCACCGTAGATACCGCCATGGCGGAGCTGCAGCGAGCCTGCATGACAGTCTTGTCGGTGCTGGAACAGCTCGACCGACAGGCAATGGACCTGCGCTATGACACGCTCAAGATGGTCGACCCGCTGTTGAGCACCATCGGAGAGCTGCAGGCTGAAGTCGAGGCGGTGGAGGAAAATCGCGAGCGCATTCGACAGGTCCTCAACGAGTACGCACGGGCGCGCGCTGGCCTGCGTGCCCTTGCCGGCGAGGAGGGCGCGGCAGAGTTCCAACGACGCCTCGAGGCGACGAATCCAGAGAGCCTCGCTCGCGCCCTGGGTGAAGCCCAGGGCCACCTGGTCTCGGCACGCGCAGACCGTGATGCGATCAACGAGAAGCTCGGCGCGCTCCGTCAGCAAAGCGACGATCTGGAAAATGACGTCGAGTTGCCAAACTTGCTACAAGCTCGCGAAACACAGCGTACTGACCTTGTCGAGCAGCTACACCATTGGGCCGGGCACGCCGTCTGCGCGGCACTCTACGATGAGGCCAAGCGCAAGTACGAAGCCGAGCGACAGCCCGAGGTTGTACGCCTCGCGAGCCGCTATTTCCAGATGATGACCGACGGCCGATACACGCGAGTTATCGCCCCCCTGGGCGAAAACCGGCTGGAGGTCGAGCAAGAGCGCGGCGATCGCCTGCCGCCGAGCGCGCTATCACGCGGCACCGGTGAGCAACTGTATCTCGCCATGCGGCTTGCACTCGCCAAGGTCTACGGCGACCAGGCGGTTCCCTTACCCCTGGTAGCCGACGACATCCTGGTGAACTTCGACGACGACCGCGCCCGCGCCACCGCTGCGCTGCTGAGTCTCTATGCCAGCGAGGGGCACCAGATCCTCGCATTCACCTGCCATCGTCATCTGGTGAGGACCTTCGAGACCAACGCACCGGAGGCCCAGATACGCGCTCTGCCGGCACACGCCTGACGTTTTTGATCTCGTAGCGCGCCGGCTACCAAGAACCTGCACCGAAGAGCGGGTCGGCCGCGTCGTCGCCAAGTAGGTGGCGGTCGAACCACGCTTTGTACCGACGCCATCGATCGATAACAAACGACGGCTTGCCAACCGGATCCTCGTCGTCCGGATAGATGATCAGCCCGGTGGCGGGCCCGCCATCGAGCATTCGCCGGCGCAGCCGCGCGAACATGCCCTCGCTGAGCGACGCGGGTACGCGCCAGTCGTTCTCGTCGAGCATGAACATCGTCGGTGTAACCATGTCGTCAACCGTGAGAATCGGCGCTAGCCGCTCGTAGACCCTACGTACGGCGGGCTCGTAGGGGAGCCCGAGCTCTCGCTCCAACCAGCGCCGCAACTCGTCGGTGCCGTAGTAGGCAAAGTGGTCGGGCTCTGAGGCACCCGAGATCGCCGCGGCGAAACGGCCGCTCTTGGTGATCAAGTAGTTGGTCAGGATTCCGCCATAGGACAAGCCGACGACGCCGATCCTTTCAGGATCGATCGCATCGCGCTGCTGCAAGTGATCCACCCCGGCCAGCACATCGTCGAAATCGGCGCCTCCCCACTCGGCCCACAGGCTATGTGCGAACGCCTGTCCGTACCCCGATGAGCCTCGCGGGTTCAGAAAGAGCACCGCGTAACCCTGCGCCGCGAGCCATTGACGCTCCCAGGAGAATGCCCAGGTGAACTGATCCATCGGACCACCGTGCAGGCGCACGATGAGCGGGTGTCGCGCACCCTCGGCGGCATCCAGCGGCCGCATGAGCCAGCCTTCTATGACCTGCTCCTCGGTGCTAGAAAAGCGAAGTGGCTCCGGCTCCGCAAGCCGCACGCTACGACGCCACCGCTGGTTGAGCTCTGTGAGCCGCACCAGATCGACCGCCGGCGGCAACGCGGTGGGCTGCATATGCGCGTTCGGATCGCGCAGTGGCACGGCCGTCCGTTGAGCGTCGGTGGCAACCGCGTAGATCTCCGCTGGCTCGCTTCCCCACGAGAGCTCGGCCAACACCTGGGATCCATCGCCGGTGAGGGTGAACGCGCCGACCACGCGCGGTCCGGCGATAACGGCGCCCGCGGTACCTGCCGGAACGGCTGGCGCAGCGCGACGACGCCCGATGCCCAGGAACCCGCGACGTCGCTCACCGAGACGCGTCAAGCCGGTGGACACTTGTAGCAACGGTACGGTCCCGCGGTCCTGAATCGTCACGTAGATCGTTGCCCGATCGGAGGACCAGGCCGGCGCGGAAGCGATTGGGCGATCGATCTCGGCGGTTAGTTCCTGTGCCTCTCCGATCTGAAGCTCGGCGGGCGGCGGACCATCGTCGTCCTCGCCTTGCGGCGGGTACAGGCCGATCATGCGCAATCGGCTATTGGCGTAGACGGGTGGGTCGTCGGGAGTATACCGGTAGGCCAGGAACCGGCTGTCGGGCGACCAGGCGGGAACGGCCTCCGTTCCGCTGCTGTTCGTAACCCGAATCGGCTGGCCGCCCTCCGGGCTCACCAGCCAGATCTCTGACTTGTTGTCAGCGGCGGCGGATTCCTGCGCTCGGTTCGAGACGAACGCAATCCATCGGCCATCAGCCGACCAGGCGGGCGAGGCGCCGTCCTGGGGACCTTCGGTGAGGCGACGAACCGGCAGCGGGGCCGACGCGTGGTCGGGAACGTCAGCCACGAAGAGATGATATCGCCGCGCGCCCAGGTACCCGACGCCGTGGGCTCTGGACTGCAACCGCGTTACCACCCAGGGCAGCGTGTGTCGCTCCGCCGGCGTGTGCGGCGCCGGCGCTAGCAGCCTCGCGCTGGTAGTCGGCTCGGCGATGGCGCCGGCTCCGAGCGTCGGCAACGCCGTAGGAGCCGATACCCGCGACTCCTGGCTCACCAGTACGATGCGATCACCATCTGGACCCCAGGCGAAATCGGTCACTCCTTCCGCTAGGCCAGTCAGCCGCCAAGGCGCGCTACCGCTCCATGGCAGCAGCCAGACTTGAGAATCTCGCAGGTACGCCAGCCACGAACCGTCGGGCGACAGGCGCGGGTGCGACCCCGTCTCTACGAGACGGCGCAAGCCACTACCGCTAGGGCTCATCTCCCACAGCGAGGTCACACTGGCGTCGGCAGCACGGTCCATCCGCGTGCGCGAGAAGACGACACGTCGACCGTCGAGGCTGGCCTCGATGTCCCCGGTGCGGACCATCTCGTAATAATCGGCGAGCTCGAGCAGCCGCAACGCTGGCTGCTGCTGCTGAGCGGCGACGGCGGCAGGTTCGGCCAGGAGCAGCCCCACCAACAGGAGCCACCTGGTGGCACAAGACGCACGTCGGCTGGGCATGGGGCCTCCATCAGCCTGTTCAGTTTTCGGGGAGGCGGAGTTTGCCGTGCTCGTACGGCCTCGTCCATCCTATGGTATGGCATTTCAACTCCGGCGCGCCGACGCTGTTTTCTTCGATCTCGACGACACCCTGGCCGACACGCTCGGAACGCTGGTCGGTCCGGCGTTGCAACAAGCTGCGGCGCGCATGGTCGCCGCCGGGCTCGATACCGATGAATCGACGGCCGCAGATTTCATGTGGCGGCTGGCCGAGCGCGGCGAGGGAGCAGACTACTTTGCTGGCGCGCTGGAACGCTTCGGGGCGATCAGCGGCGGAGATTCGGCAATCGCCGAGCTCGGCCGGCGTACTTACTTCACCACCGATGTCTCGGCGCTACGTCTCCTCCCCGGCGGCCGGGCCCTGCTGGAAGCGCTCGCTCCCAAGCACGCGTTGTTCCTGGTAACCGCCGGCGACCCCCAGACCCAACAACGGAAGCTCGAGCGGCTGGCGATCACCCGCTTCTTCCGCGCCGTACGGCTGGTGTCTTCGATCGCCGGCGAAAGTAAACGCAACGCGTTCAAGGAGCTGGTTGCAGAGCACGCGCTGGCACCGCAGCATTGTATTTGTGTGGGTGACCGGTTGGTCGGCGAGATCCGCGACGGCAACAAGCTCGGGATGACGACGATCTGGATACAGCACGGCGAGTTCCGTCACCTGGGAGCGCAGACCAAAAACGACCAGCCGAGTCACACGGTAGCAAGCCTGAGCGAGCTCGCGGCGCTGTTCGGTGTGGAACGAGCGACCGCCGGTGGGGGAGATGCTAGAGCCAGTCAGTAGACGCACGTACGCGCGCATCGAGGAGCTCGTGAACGAGGATGTGGTGTGCGGTCACACGATTCGCTTTTGTCCTTGCCGCGTTCTGCCCGAGACGGTGCTGAACCTGAAAGGTGTAATCCTGGAGATTCAGCGACTGTGGATCGGTAGTCTCGGAACCGTCGTCTGGGACGAGCTGCAATCGCATTCGGACGGCCGACGGTTCTTCGCGGGCCAGGTACGCCTCGTCGATGTGCAGGAGGGGCGGCCGCAGATGGTGGCCGTGTGGCTGCGCGTCCCGGCCGACTACCCGCGCCGGTTCAAAGTGCAGCTAGTCGATACAATCGAACCGTGGAGCCTACCGTAGGGATCGATGTTGACACCTCGCCCGCGCGGCGAATCGGTACTGGAGCGAACGCGATGAAGCAGAGCGCCGGGCAAACGCGCCGGACCAAGATCGTCTGCACGATCGGTCCGGCAACGCAGGAGCGCGACCAGCTCGAAGCTCTCATTGACGCTGGCATGGACGTGGCGCGGTTGAATTTCTCCCACGGGGAGCCGGAATGGCATCGCAGTACCGTTGCGCTCATCCGTGCCATCTCGGCCGAGCGGAAGCACCCCATCGGCATCATGCTGGATATTCCCGGCCCCAAGCTTCGGATCGGCGATATCCCCGATGGACCCATCTTTCTGGTTAGTGGCTCCGTCGTGCGACTCGTACCCGGCGACGCACCAGGAAACGCCGGCGAGATCTCGGTCAACTACGCCGCGCTGCCGGACGAGCTGGAGCCCGCCGACCGGATCTTCCTCGGCGACGGCGATGTCGAGCTCGAGGTGGAATCGACCGACAGCAAGACAGTGCACTGCCGCGTGATCTCCGGTGGACCCGTCTCTAGTCACAAGGGCATGAACTTTCCCACCAGGACGCTGTCGTTGCCCAGCATCACGCTCGCTGACCGAGACGCGATCGCGCTCGGCGTGGAGGTCAAGGTCGACTTCTTGGCGCTGTCGTTCGTTCGTAGCGGCGCCGACGTCGAGCTCGCACGCGGCGTGATTCTCGAACACGGTGGTAATTTGCCGGTGATCGCCAAGATCGAGAAGCACGAGGCGATGCAGAATCTGCAAGGGATCATCGAGCAGTCTGACGGATTGCTCGTGGCGCGTGGCGATCTGGCCGTAGAGATACCTCTGGAGGAGGTACCGCGAGCACAGAAATACATCATTCGGAGCGCTAACGTCGCCGGGAAGCCGGTGATCACTGCAACCCAGATGCTGCAATCGATGCTAACGGCCACACGACCAACACGTGCCGAGGCCACCGATGTAGCGAACGCTCTGTACGACGGGACCGACGCCGTGATGCTGTCGGAAGAGACGGCGGTCGGGTCCAACCCGGTGGGCGCGGTGAACATTATGCGACGTATCTGCCTCGCCACCGAGCGCGACATGGAGTCACACGAGATCGAACGGAAACTGCCGTCGGAGCGTCGCGGCTCGGTCCCCGACGTGGTCGCCGCAGCGGCAGCCCTGGTCGCTCGCTTGCTGGAGGCAGCCGCGATTCTGGTTCCGACCCGCACCGGCAGCACGGCTATCAAGATGGCGGAGTTCCGACCGCGTCAGCCGATCCTGGCGATCAGCACACACCCGGCAACAGTAGGAAAGCTGACGTTGACCTGGGGCGTGACCCCGTTGCTGGGGAGCGAGGTTCCAACCCACGAAGCGATGCTAGCGGAGGCCGAGGCGACCGCCCGTGAAGAGGGTTTGTTGCAAGAAGGTGACCTGGTGGTGATCACCGCCGGATTTCCGGTGGGTGGCCCCGGGACAACGAATACCTTGACGGTAAAGGCCATCGGTGAAGACTTGGCGGTTGGCAGATGGGATGATCATGCTGCTCTATTGACCGATTCCTATGACTCGTGAGCGAGGGCGCGTCGATGTCGTCCCAGTCGATCGAGGACTACATCAAGGCGATCTTCGAGCTCGGCAGCGGTAAAGCTCCCGTGCGAACGTCGGCGATCGCTGAACGGCTGGAAGTGCGGCCCGCGTCGGTCAGCAACATGATGCGCCGGCTCGCAACTCTCGCTTTGGTCGAGCACGAACCCTATCGAGGCGTGACTCTGACCGCCGACGGCGAACGCCTGGCTCGACGGATGATCCGGCGCCATCGGCTGATTGAGCGTTTTCTGAGCGAGTACCTCGAGTACCCGTGGGACGAGGTTCACGCTGAAGCCGAACGCCTCGAGCACGCGGTAAGCCAGCGTTTCGTGGCGGCGCTCGATCGTCTGCTTCAAAATCCGGGCACCGATCCGCACGGAGCACCCATACCGGCCAGCGATGGATCGATGGACGACCCCGAGTATCCGCCGTTGTCCGAGCTGGAGATCGGAGAGACCGCAATCGTGCGCCGTGTCAACGACGGCGACGCGGACCTCCTGCGCTACCTTGGTGAGATCGGCGTGCGCCCCGATGTGGACCTGGAAATCGTCGATCGTGGAGCCCAGGGCGACCCCATGACGGTACGGGTCGGCGGCCGCATCTGCCATCTGGGTCATGCGGTCGCGGGCGGCGTGTTCGTGGAACGGGTCTCGGGATAGACTCTCCACACTGCGGTTTCGAGCACTCCAACGAGCAACAAGGTCTTCTCAGATGCCCGTCCTGCGACAAATCAGCGTTTTTCTGGAGAACGTCCCCGGCCGCCTGGCGACCCTCTGCAACACGCTGGAGTCGAGCGGCATCGACCTGCGTGCCATGACAACCTCGGAAGGCAGCGACTATGGAGTCGTCCGCATACTCGTGGACGACGTCGACGGCGCCGAGGAAGCGCTTCGCAACGCCAGCTTGCCGTTTTCGACCATCGAGGTACTGGCGTTAGAGGTAACCGACGAGCCGGGCGCGCTGGGCAGGGTTGCGGTGCGTCTGGCAGAGGCCGGTATCAACGTCGAGTATGCGTACGCTACCGCCGTATCCGGAATGGCCCGGGCACTCTGTGTGTTCAAGGTAGCCGATCCGAACGGCGCCGAAGCGTCGCTCGGACAGCCCTAGCGTCTTGAATTGGTACCGCACACGGTTGTTGTGGATTTCGCCGTAGCCCTGTTGGCCACATCGGTGGTATGCGATTTGCTGGCCAGCACGGTGGACGAAGGGGATCTTCGCATTGTCGCGTCCTGGACGCTGATATTCGGCGCGCTGGCGGCGGCATTCGCGGTGCTCTCTGGCTATGCTGCCCACAGCGCCGCGCTACCGGCCGGCGCCGCGGAGGCGACCGTGCTGCGCCACCGATTCGGTGGTTGGATCGTACTGTTGACGTTTGCGCCGCTCGCTGCGTGGCGCCTGCTGTCCAGAGGACAGCTTCCAAAACGTGGCCGCAGCTTGTATTGGTTACTGGCGTTACTCGGTGCGGGGGCGCTTGCGGTCACCGCCTACCTCGGCGGCAGCGCGGTATTCCGGCACGGCGTCGGGGTCGCCCTGGCACCCTGATGCGCAGCGGCGCGCCCCTGAGGGCACAACCTCGGACGTCGGCCGCGCCCGGCCGCGATCCCGTGCCTGTTTGTGATGGGCACGAGGTTTCCCTGGTTGTTACAATCTAGCGCCGAGGAGGGTTTATGCGCTTCACGGTGTCTGAGATCGCAATGGCAACCCGTCTGCGCGGTGCCGGGCTTCAATGGGATCCGCAGCCAGGCCACTACATTTTCGACATCGACGGCGTCATGAAAGCCGGATCACCGCTCCAGGCCAGCGTGTACCTGATCGCCAGCCCGAATCAGACTGCCTCCGCGGCTGGGGGCCATGAGATTCTGGCAAGCGGCTTCGCGTGGCTACCGACATGGGAAGATGCGCGCGCCTGGCTCGTGGACCGCGGAGTCAGCCCGAAGCAATTGGCCAGGGCGCTCGAGAACGGGCTGGAGGAAGGCCTCAGCGACCGCGAGTCGCTGTACACGCTGATTATCGAGCACCTCGAGAAGGACTCGCAGGAAAGCACATAATGTCCTGGAACCGAATCGGGGCTCTTCGCCTCCTGATCGTAGCCTGCGCTCTGCTGCTACCGGCGTGCAACCAGACGCCGACGGAGATCACACCGTTACCCCGAGCTGTCGGAGAGGTCCAGGCGATATTGGTGGACGTGACCTCGTTACAGCCGCTGGACCCTGGAACGGACGGCATCTACTACCTGTGGGCGCTGCTCGAGCGTAACGAATCGCAAAGCCTCGGCGCATTCAATATCGGCGCCAGCGGCCAAATGGTCGATACTTCGGGGGCCCCGCTCGGCGAGTTTCGCTCCGACCAATTCTCTTTGCGCGAAACGCTCAGGATGCTGATCACCATCGAGTCAGATGCCGAGGCGCCGTCGGCCCCTAGCGGTATGCAGATGCTTTCCGGTACTTTCATCGAGGGGGTGGCGACGCTCACGGTGCCTATCTCGTCGGCGATTATGAGCGCCAGCGGTAGTGTACAAATCTTCACACCGACGGACGGTCCGGACACCAACGAGACCTCCGGGTTCTGGATGGTGGATGGCAACGGCGATCCTTCAGTGAGCCTGCCCGACACTACCGCCGCGCTGATCTATGAGACATTCATCGACATCAACGGCAGCTCCCTCGGCGTCGGCCGGTTCGACCGCTCGGACCAAGCTGACGACTTGTGTCGATTCTGCGCTGACGATGCGCCGGCACCGGAGCGCCCCGGGGAAGACTTGCTGGTCAACGCGCCCGACGGCCTGACGTTCCCCGCGAGTCTTGCCGGGGCCCGCATTACCGTGAGTCTCGAGGGCCGGACGTTTGATTTTTTTCCTCGATCACAGCTGATCGTTCTGGAGGGATTTGTTCCGGTTGGCGTGACACCGAGGACGCTCCTCCCGTTGATCAATCGGACCGACTCCTTTCCCTCTGGCACAGCCATCCTCTTCTAGGAGCATCGCTTGAAGTTGCGCTCGCTTCCCGCCGCTTTGCTGTTGATCGGGCTGGCGCTTGCGCCGAACGCAGCAAACGCATCGCCGGCAGGAAGCCTGATTCCACCGACGGCGGATGAGGAAAACAATCGACGCGGCGCCGGGACCGTCGGTCTGTTTGATCTTCAGCAGACCATCCGTCGCAGCGACCGGCCGCCTTCGGACCCGGTCGGTGGGTTCCAGATCAGCCTTATCGGAGCAGTGCAGATGCGTGGTTCGGCTTCAGGTCAGGCGGGTATCGCCTTCAGCTATTTCAAGCGCTCGACCGGCAACGTGGGCATCGAGTTCGAGGGCGGTATGACGCGCGGTCCCAACGGCCAGATCAACCACGGGCTGATCAGCTTCATCTTTCAGTCTGGCGGGCGGTCCAGCAAGCTAGCACCTTACCTGGCGGTGGGCGGCGGCATCTTTCATGCCAACGAGCGGTTGCGGGATCGGGTGGTCGAGGCGCTGCCAACGTTCGGTATCGAGCCGATGGAAGGGCTCGAGACGGGCCCGTTGATCGCCTTCGGGCTCGGCTTTCGCTTCTATCTTTCGGAGAAGGTATCTTTCCGCGCCGACTATCGGGAGATGAAGGCGATTACCAGTGGCAGCGGGAGTCTGTTCAACCGCCTCTTCTCGCTACGCCGCATCGGCGGATTCCTGTCGTTCCAGCTCTAGTGGCCTGTAACAGATGATCGTTGCATATCGTGGTGGCGAAATGGGTCCGGATGCCAGGCGCGACGACGAGACGATGTTTGCCCATCGTGGAGGAGGAGCAACGCCGCAGACGGGCCGATTTCGCCGCCATCCTGCGGACAGATGGGCAGTTGCGGGCGATCTCGGCGTTGCGCCTCGTCGACGATGCCCATTGCATCGCCTTCCTCGCCGCGCCTTGATCTCACCCGCAAATCCCATCTGCGATATGTAACAATTATCTGTTACAGGCCGCTAGGGCCTGAGTCAGGACAATGGCAGGGTGTCCGCACCCGCAAGCGAAAGGCCGCCGGGCACCTGCCGGGCTAGCTCACCGGGTTCAGAGCGAGGGTCCCCTGTTTCCCCTTCCGTCCGACGTTGTCCCGGTTCCGCGAGCCAGCCCGACTGATGCCCGGCGGCCTCACGACTCTCAAAGTGCAAGTATGATGCCAATCCAAGGCTGGCGAGAACACAGAGACCGCTCCAGCATCGTCGAGCAACGGTAAGTCCCCTCCTGTCAGCGGCTTCGCCGCAGCAGCGCAACCTCGCTGAGGAGCGCGGCGCGTTCCGATCACGAGTCGGACAACGGTGATCTGCGTTGCCTTCGACGGCGGGTCGACGACGCGGTGTGGTCAGCGTCGATGCGTCGACGCCTCTGCCTCGGGCACGTCGATGCGGTGCCGGCGCAGCTTGTGGTACAGCGAAGTGCGCGGGATCCCCAGCACCTCAGCGGCTCGTGTCTTGTTGCCCTTCACCGCAGCGAGCACGCGACGAATATGCGCCGCGACAACGCTGTCGAGCTTGGCGTCGCCCAGATCAGCTTCCGACAGCGCCGCATTAGCGTCGACCATCGGCGCCTCTACTTTGCTCATCGACGCGCTGATCGCCGGCGGTAGATCCTCGACTAGGATCTGCGCCGACTCCGACAGCACCGCTGCACGACGGACAGCGTTACGCAGCTCGCGCACGTTGCCCGGCCAATCGTAGCCGATCAGCGCTGCCGAGGCGTCGTCGCTGAACCCGGTCGGGCCGCGGCCATTCTCTTCCACGAAGTCACGTCGAAAGTGCTCGGCAAGCAGCGGGATGTCCTCGCGACGCTCGCGTAGCGCCGGTACGTGCAATCCGAAAACATTGAAGCGATAGTAGAGGTCCTCGCGAAAGGAACCCTCGTCGACCAACGTGCGGAGGTCCTGGTTGCTGGCCGCGATGAAACGCACGTCGACGCGTCGCGCACCGCGATCCTCCCCTACTTTCTGGATCTCCCCGTACTCCAGCGCGCGCAGAAGCATCACTTGCAATCGTGGGCTCATGGCCTCGAGCTCGTCGAGAAACAGTGTGCCGCCGTCGGCCAGCTCCATCTTGCCGGCCTTGTCCCGGTGTGCACCAGTGAAGGAGCCCCGGACATGCCCGAACAACTCGGATGCGAGGAGGTCGTCGGCGAACGCGCCACAATTGACGATCATCAACTCGCGATCACGTCGCGGCGAGAAATAGTGCACCCCGTGGGCAAGGAGCTCCTTGCCCACGCCGCTCTCCCCGGTCACAAGTACGGGCTCCTTGGTGGGCGCAACCCGTTTGACCAGCGCTTCGATGTCGCGAATCTGCTTCGAGATCCCGACAATCTCGACGTTGTAACCGCGGCGGCGAGAGTAACGCGTCAGCCACAAGCGTCCGATGACCATCGAGATGGCCTCGGCGAACTCCTCAAGCCGTTCCCGATGCTCGCGGGTATAGTGGCCGCGCTCCCGAGACTCGACCGATAACACGCCGATCGCCTCGCCCTGCAGCCGGATTGGAACCACCAGGTCGGCCTGTACATCCTTGAAGGCCGGGAAGTAGTACGGGTCCTCGCTAACGTCGTTGGACATGTAGGTCTGGTTGTTGTGGTAGACCCACGTGATGATGCCAGGTGACTGGGTGTCGAGCTCCAGCAGGTTCGGAAGGTCGGCGAGCAACTCTCCTTTTTCGCGGTGGGCAATCAGCCGAACATCGCCGTCCTCGTTCTCCATCACGAAGATCGAACCGTAGTCGCTCTCGGTCAGCGTCTTGGCGAAGTCGACAAAATCCGCCAGCACAGGCTCGAGCACCTGGTCGCTGGAATAGACGTCGAGGCATACTTTCTGGAGAATGTCGCGCGACAGCGTATCGGATGTCGACATGCGGTCATTCTATCTCGACTGCCCGACCGTCTCCGCGTCCGTGACGACAAGCGATAGCTGCTGCAGCTCCGGCGACCATCGCAAGCCCCAGGCGGCCGCAAAGTCGACACCGAGCACGGCCTGTGGTGCCACCCAGCTCGAGCCAGGAGGTGCACCAAACTGGGACTCGACTCGATAGATGTATGGCGCCCCGAAACCACCGAGTCGGGTGGCGAGTATGACGCTCTCTGTGATCCGACGGTCGATCGGCTCGGCATCGTGTACGGTCGCCTGCACCAACCCATCGTGGCTGATGCGTGACGGCCCCGACAGGTCGATGCTTGCCGCCACCCGTACCGTCAACAGTCGAGGAAACAACAGCAGCTGCGCCTCCAGCCCATCGATGGGCACGCGTACATCGATCCAGTGCATTGCACGAGCCTTGGGCTCGCTCGACCACGGAGCATCGCTGATGGCCGACAAATCGAGGCGCGGCGGCCTGATGACCATGCGATCCTCGCTGAGCCACAACTCCCAACCGAGCGTCGAGATAACGTCGAAACCGAGCTCGCCATCGGCGCCGTCCACCGCCTGCAGCACGAATGGTACCGCCGCCGAAGTCACCCGGCCCAGCTCGACGGGCGCGACGGCGTGGCCGCCACTTTCCGGGTCGCCGTGGACGACCAGTCCGACCCGGCCGACCAACTCGGGCGACAGCGTCGATCGCGGCGACTGAAGCGACAGTCTCAGGCGTGCCGTCGCGCCACCCATGCGGACAACAACGATCGGCGCACCCGCAGCATCACGTTCCAACGGCACCGTCCCGGCAACGCCATTCCAAACGATCGCCGCCCCGCCGGAGTGCTGCGGCACGGTTGCCGCCGCCGCCGCCGCGGTCGCCAGTCGCGAGCGAGCGGCCGCATCTTCCGAAGCTTCGGCGGCGGCGCTCAAGTGCTGGGCCGCCGCGGTCGAATTCCCCTGTCGCCAGGCTAGCGCAGCCAGCAACCGCAGCGCCCGGGCTCGCGTCCGTTGGTCGGTTGCGAGCTGCTCGGCCAGCGATCTCGCCTCATCGAGCCGCCCGAGGGCAGCGGCGGCGCGGGCTAGCCCGAGCATCCCCTCCGATGACCCCGATCCCGCAGCACGACGAAAGAAGCTCTCAGCTTCGAGCAGTTCGCCAGAGCGCCACAGCGCCCGTCCGAGCCAACTCCAAGATTCAGGTCCCGGGGCGCGACGTTCGTACAACCTTGCCCTGGTCAGCGCGGCGGTGATCTCGCCGGCGTCCAGAAGCTGACGCATTTCGGACTGAACCAAGATCGCCGGGCTGTCGATACCGGGTCCGGCTCCCGCACAGCCCCAAGTCCCGACAACAAGCGCCGCCCGTCCGAGCGAGCTCAATGACCACGTCAGGGGGCGTAAAAGCCGGCCCAGCCCACTTCTGTCGCCTCGGGATCCGATGCTATGATCTGCGCTGGAAGGGAGGCATATGAAGATCGACAACTACCTGTCTCGCTGGCATGAGTTTCGCGAATGGTCAGCGACAAACCGGCCCGATATCGTACCTTCGGTAGAGAATCTCGGCTGCGAACTTCGTGGCGCGATCACCCAATACCGGCAAGCCACCGACCCCAACCAGCGCCAGATCCGCATGGATCTCATCAAACAGCACTACGATCGCGTGGTCCAGTGGCACATGGAGGAGATCCTATCCAAGCTCGATCGCGAGCCCTAGTAGGCCTCTGCGCGTAGGTAGACTCCTGCGGCGATTCGGGAACGAGTCCGGCCCAACGATTGCACCTCACATTCGACCCGCTGGTACAGGCCATTGGCGACGTCCTCGAACTCGTCGAGCCGTTCCATCTCGGCGGCCGCAACCTGGCGGAACAGCAACCCGACGATCTGCTGGCCGGCCGCCGGGCGCGCCTGATAGTGGCCGGTCGCGGGGTTGATCTCGCGCTGGTGGTCATGCAGGAGGGCCGGGACACAGATCGGCATCCGGCCTAGTAGGCCGACGATGATCTCCGCCCGGCACAGCTCGCCGTAGACGAACAGGTTCAACCGTCGGCGTCCGCCGCCGCCTGAAGTCGATGCGCCAGCGTCTTGATTTCCCGCCGCTGCGGGAAGCTGAGATGCTGTCCCAGATCGGATTCGATGCGCAACATCAGCAGCGCTGCGTCGACAGCGGTGGCCACCAGCTCATCCGAACGCCCGGCTCCATTGGCCGGTGCATCGGTGCCACCGGCTCCTGGCTGTGACTCGACCCAACGCTCGAGCTCATCGCGATCGAAGCGTACGTTGAAGCCGAGCTTGCGATGCGGCACTTTGCCGGTCCGGACCCACTCGTACAGTGTCTTGGGCCGGATGCCGAGGAACTCTGCCGCCTGATCGACGCGCCAGAGAGTCATAGTTCGCCCCCACCCGGTGTCGGTTGCCCCCCAACCGACACGAGCACGCTATCGTTGTAATCGGCGTTTGGCAACCGGTTGGCGCGACCATTTGCGCCCTTTCGGCTGCCTCCCTATACTTACTCGCCTATCTTGTCGCTAACGTTTCTTCAGCCCTCGAGACGATGGACTCCGCGCCTACCCAGCGCCCGCGCAAGTTGCGGCCGACCGACGTGCTCAAGCACGAGCACCGACAGATAGAAGAACGCCTGCAGGTGCTGTCGTCGGCCCTGAAATCGCTCCGTAACCAGGGGTCGGATGCCGAGATCCTCGACCGGATCGAGGAGGTGGCGCAGTACATCGATCGCGAGATGGCGGTACATCATCGCAAGGAAGAGGAAGGGCTCTTCCCGTTGCTGGCACGCTACCTTGACGAGGATCTCCACCTAGACGGCCGCATCGCTGATCACGAAGACCTCAAGATCATGAGCGGCAAGTTCAAGCAAACGCTCGAGGAATGCCGCAGCACCAACGATCATTTCGCCGCCCAGATGTTGAGGGGTTACGGCCTCTACATCGTCCATCTCGTGCTCGAGCATCTGCTCAAAGAGGATGAGATTCTCTTCCTGGTTGCCGACCGCTATCTCAGCGACGAGCAAGAGGACGAGATCTTGCGGCGGTTCGGCGAGATCGAAGCGGCCGTTTCCTGATCGGAACCGTCACCCGTCTCCCCTTCTCTATCGATTCCTCGGACCCCGTGCCTTGTGTCGCGTCGTCTCTATGGATACCATACCCCCCTATGGTATCTATAGAGACCTCCCGGAGCAGCGTGACACACGATGAGTAGTCCTCCCCACGGAGCGCCGCATCACGACGAGATCCGTCGGCTGCGCCGCATCGAAGGGCAGATCCGAGGTCTGCAGCGAATGATCGACGACGATCGATACTGTATCGACATCCTTACTCAGATACGTTCCGCCCAGCGCGCCCTGCAGCGTGTGAACGATTCGATCCTCGAGCGTCATTTGCTCCACTGCGTAGTACAGGCGGCAGAGAGCGGCAGCGAGCGTGTACGCGATGAGCGCGTGCGCGAGGTAATGCAAGTGCTGGAGCGTGGGCGGTGAGCGTGGTAGGTGCCACCGTCCGCACTTTGCCGGTACGCGGCATGCACTGTGCCTCCTGCGCCGGTAACGTGGCCCGGGTACTGCAGGCTCTGCCGGGCGTGAACGATGCGACCGTCAACCTGGCGACCGAAAGAGTTCGCGTGGAATTTGACGCCAGCGACGTTGAGCTGTCCACCCTGGCGGAGGCAGTGTCATCCGCCGGCTTCGAGCTTGTTACAGAGCCCGCGATCGCGACCTCCTCCGCTGCCGAAGCCAGCACTCCGGCAGCGCTACGCGAGGCCCAGGGACGCGTCTTCTTCGCCTGGTTGTTCACGCTGCCGATCATGCTGATCATGGCGGGCAGCTGGGCATTCGGCAGCCCCTGGCCCGATCCGTTACTGCACAAGCTGCTGATGCTGGTGTTGGCGCTTCCGGTACTGTTCGTCGTCGGCATCGAGACGCTGTCTAGTGCGATGGCGGCGGTTCGTCGTCGCAGCCCCAACATGGATGTGCTCATCGCGCTAGGCACAATGGCGGCCTACGCTACCGGGCTGCTGGCCCTGTTCACGCCGATCGCCAGCTTCTCGGGCATCGCGGCGATGATCATGGCTTTCCACCTGACGGGTCGGTACATCGAAACCAAGGCCAGGGGCCGCGCCTCAGACGCGATCCGACGATTGATCGAGCTGGGCGCCAAGAGTGCGCGCATCGAGGTGGACGGACAGGAGCGGGAGGTGGGCATCGAAGACGTCGGGGTCGGCGACATCATGGTCGTCAGGCCGGGCGAGCGCGTGCCTACGGACGGCGTCGTCGTCGCAGGAAGCAGCGCCATCGACGAGTCCATGGCAACGGGAGAGCCGCTGCCGGTCGTCAAGCAACCGGGCGATGAGGTCATCGGTGCAACGCTCAACCAGCGTGGCCGCTTGCGGGTGCGCGCCACGCGCATCGGCGGCGATACTTTTCTGGCGCAGGTGATCCAGCTGGTCGAGCAATGTCAGTCGACGAGGGTTCCGATTCAGCTACTCGCCGACCGCGTGACTGCCGTGTTCGTCCCCGCGTCGCTGTTGATCGCGTCGCTCACGTTCATCGCCTGGGTGGTCGCACCGGGGCCCCTCGGCACCGTGGCGCGCGCCGCAGCAGCCGTATTCCCCTGGGTGAACCCGGATCTGGGTGTCGTCTCGCTGGCCGTGTTCGCCGCCGTCGCCGTGCTAGTCATCGCCTGCCCCTGCGCTCTCGGCCTCGCCACCCCGACGGCGCTGATGGTGGGAACCGGACGCGCCGCGGAGAACGGTATCCTCTTCCGCTCCGGAGCGGCGCTGCAAGCCCTGGTGGACGCCGACGTGATCGCCTTCGACAAGACCGGCACGTTGACCGCCGGCAGCACTCAGCTGACCGGCATGACCGTCACGCCGGGCTACGATGAGAACGAGGTTCTGAGGCTGGCCGCGGCGGTAGAAGACGCCTCGGAACACCCGCTGGCCGCGGCGGTTGTCGACGCCGCACGCGCACGCGGGCTCGATCTCCCGCCCGCCGACCATTTCGAGGCCATTGTCGGCCGCGGCGTGGTAGCTCGAGCGCTCGACAGAGAGATCGTCGTCGGGAGCCCGATCATGATGCTCGAGCGCGGCATCGCGCTCGGGGCGCTAGAGACCGAGGCGACTCGGGTGGAGAACGCCGCCGAGACCGCCATCGCTGTGGCTATCGACGGGAAGTTAGCCGGATTGCTGGCGATCAGTGATCCGCTCAAGGACGATTCCGCGGCGGCGATCGCGCAGTTGCGCCAGCTCGGCCTCGAGCCGTTGATGCTTACCGGTGATAACGAGCGCACCGCCCGCGCGATCGCCGCGCGAGTCGGCATTACCGAAGTGGAAGCTGGCTTGCTGCCCGACACCAAGTTGGAATGGATTCGTCGGCGTCAAGAGGACGGCCAGAAGGTCGTCATGGTGGGCGACGGAATCAACGACGCCCCCGCTCTCACCCAAGCTGACGTCGGCGTCGCCATCGGCACCGGCACCGACATCGCCATCGAGGCGGCCGACGTCACCGTGGTGCACGGCGATCTCGATTCTGTCGTTCGCGCCGTGCGAATCGCCCGTCGGACGTTTACGATCATCCGCCAGAATCTGTTCTGGGCTTTCTTCTACAACATCGTGGCCGTGCCTATCGCCGTGCTCGGATTGCTACATCCGGTCATTGCCGAGATGGCGATGGCGCTGTCGTCGTTAACGGTCGTTGCCAACGCGCTGCGTCTGCGGCAACAGAGCTTCTGAGCACTGCGCCCTCGCATGTGCCCACACCCCTATTTCGATCGGCTGCTACATATCCAACAGCATCGCCTCGACGGTAAGCCCAGGTCCTAGCCCGATCGCCACGCCAGGCCCAGTGCGCTTCTGGTCGCGTGCGGCCGCGAGAATGAAACCGATCGTGGCGGAGGACATGTTGCCGTAGCGCTCGAGGACTCTCCGCGACAGGGCCAGCATTCCGGCGTCCAAATCCAGCGCCTCGGCAAACGCGCCGAGAACGCGCGGACCACCCGGATGTATGGCCCATGTCTCGACCTCATCAGCACGAATACCCTGCGACGCGAGCCAGCCGAGCAGCCACTGGGCGGCGCCATCTCGGACCAGTGTGGGTAGGTTGGGCGACAACGTCATCTCGAAGCCGTGATCGCGAATCCGCCAGGTCATGGCGTCGGAGCTGTCCGGTAACAGGATCGACCCCTGCGCCAACACGCGAATAGCGGACCCCGAGCCTCCGACCACAAGAGCCGCAGCGCCATCAGCGAACAGGGCGTTGGCGACGAGCTTCTCGGAATCCCACACGTAGCTGTAGTGCAGGCTGCACAACTCGACAGCACATACCAGTATGCGGGCCTCCGCGTTACTCCGTGCGATCGGACGTGCCAGCGCCAGCGCGTTGAATAGGCCGTGGCACCCCATGAACCCGAGGTGGGCCCGGGTGACCTCGGGGTTGAGCCCGAGCCTCGAGACCAGGCCGGCGTCGAGCCCCGGAGCAAAGAGACCCGTGCACGACACCGTCAACAAATGGCTGATCTCGCCCGGCAACACACCGCCATCGGCAAGCGCGCGCCGTGCAGCAACGTCACCCAAGTCCACCGCGTGCCGCTCGTAGGACTCCATCCGATCACCGGTCGACGGGCCGCGGTAAGCTTCGCCCTGGCGCGGCGGATAGAACCGCTGCCATGGCCTCGTCGCTGATTCGAGCAAGACGCTATATCGACGTTCGATCCCGGTTCGGCGGAAGAGCGTGCGCAACACACGGCCCTGTCGCGAATCGCGGCACACCAGCTCGGCGCTCAGCGCCGCAGCGTCGTCCTGAGCGATTGCCAAGCGCGGCAACGCCGTGCCGATGCCGCGGATATTCACGACAATATCGCCGGAGCCTGCGACCGCGGCGTCACGAACCGACCCAGGTTCGGCCGGACACGCAGTGTACGAAGCGCTAGCGCTCCGATTCGAGGCCACTCTGCCAGCAGCCCGACGGCACGGCTAAGCCGCTGACGACGGCTGATCCAGCACCGCTGTTCGCGCTCCCAGCTGCTTGCCCGCGTCGGGCTCCAACGACCCGCCAGCTCGGCCGCCGCAGCCCCGGCACGACCACCTGCCTCGAGCGCCCAGCCGATGCCCTCCCCGGTGAACGGCTCCCAGAATCCCGCCGCATCGCCCGCCGCGATGACCCGCCGCCGGGTGACGCGCGCCGGCCGGAACCGTAGTCCCGGGGTGCCGCGCCATGCACCGCGATCCGGCAATCGGGGCATTCCGGCGTCGCCAAACAGCTGGTTCGCCGCGGCGACGAAGTCGGCCCCGGCCAGGGCTCGGCTTCGCAAGGAGGCGGCGACGTTGACGGTGCCATCGGCGAGACGAACGGCGCCTGCGTAGCCGGCGCCGCCAACTGCCATGTAGACGGTGCCGGGTTCAAATCCTTCCGCCTCGGCGGCGAAGGTCGCACCCACCCCGACGTACCGCGGCTTGCGCGCCGGCATGCGGCCGAGCGCGGTACCTGCCAAGCCGTCCGCCGCGATCACCAGACGCGCCCTTACCTTCCACGAACCATACGCAGACCGCAACGTGACACACCTCCAGTGCACGGCGTCTTCATCATCCAGGCGCGCCGCGGCAGGGTGCAGCACCGCGACCCCGGCTGCCACAGCGCGCCGTGCGAGGCTCGCATCGAGCCAGGCGCGTGATACGGCGACCCCATCGCACAGCTGTAGCTCGGCTTGCTGCCCCCAGCCACCGATGGTCACTGCCCGAAGTGGCTCACCAACAGCATCGACGGGGATCCCGAGGGAACGCAGCTGAGCCAGCGACCCGGGCGACAGGCAGCAACCACAAACCTTGTAGCGTGGCAGCTTTGATCGCTCCACGAGCAACACACGCAGGCCGTCGCGTCGCGCGGCGATCGCCGCCGCGCACCCGGCGGGTCCCGCGCCGATGACCACGACGTCCCAGAGCTCCTCTGATCCGGGCATTGGCGCGGTCGGCACCGTCACGGCCGCGCTCGTCATCGAGGCTCGGCCAGCAACAGGTATCGGCGCGGCCAGTGTCGGCGGATGCGCACGCGCCGCAGGCCCGCTGCCCGTGCCCGCGCCACAACTTCGGCCGGTTTGAACGCGGCGCGTACGGAGCGCGGCCCGTCGGTGTGCACGATGCGCGACCGGCTCAGAAGGCGTGTTCCGACGAACGCGAGGAGAACTCCGGCTGCCCCACGCACGAGATCGTCGACTACCACGAGTCGACCAGCGGCTTGACGCATGCGCGCCAGCAGGCGGACCGCGTCGGCGTCGTCGAGATGGTGGATCAGTAAGTTGCTCATGACAACATCGTAGCCACTCGGCAACTCGTCGATAAGGACATCAGCGACGCGAAAGCGGGCCGGAGTGCGCGACCGCGCCGCCGCTCTTCGTGCTTGATCAATCGCCAACGGGCTCATGTCCCAACCTTCGACTCGAAGTCGAACCCCGGCGGCCAGGGCGCACTGGTACAACCCCAGCGCTACATCGCCTGAAGCACAGCCCAGGTCGAGTACGCTGAGCTCGATCGAGCCAGCGAGCGCCTGAGACATCGAGCGCCATATCGTGGATGGGACTCGCGAAAAGCGATTCACGCGAGCCAGCCCAGCGAGGGCCTGTCGATGGAAATTGGGGTCGAGGCCCGGCTGATCCATGACCTCAGGCACCACGACGCGACGGCGGAGTCCGAGCACGTCATGACTCTACAGCGCACCAGCGTCCCGTGCGGAAGCAGGTTGTCACGCGCCATGGCCTGCTAGCAGGCGAACACCCTCGACGCGCTGCCGGTACCTGTAGAGAACGCGGCGCACGTAGTTCTGGGTTTCGGCGTATGGCGGTATGCCGTCGTAACGACGCACCGCGCCCTCACCGGCGTTGTAGGCCGCCAGCGAGCGCTCGAGGTCTCCGTCGTATCTCTGCAGCAGCCCGCGGAGGTGGCGCACGCCAGCGTCCAGGTTCTGCCACGGATCGAAGGGCCTGTCGACGCCGTACTGGCGGGCGACATCCGGCATGAGCTGCATGAGCCCCATGGCGCCCCTCCGGGACACGGCGCGCGGGTTGAACCCCGATTCCATCTCGACCAGCGACTCGACGAGCCGGTGGTCTACGCCACCACGCTCAGCGACGTCATGACTCAAGGAGATGAGCTCCGCAACAGCGAACGTAAGGCGCAGGCGACCCGGCGGCCGGAAGGTCGTAGGCAACCGGCGGTGGCAACTCGAGTCCGTGGCGCTGTCGGTAATCACCATGGCGCCATCGTCGGTGGTATAGACGCAGGGCTCCGACATGCCCTGAGCGAGCGCCGCCGTCGAGGCCAAGCAGGCCATGAGCGCCGTCAGACAAGAAAGCCTGCCGACGCCACTAGCGACGCTGGGCACCACCAACCAGGCGACCCTCGAGCCACGAGAGATGCTGAGTGAGGTAACGGGCAATTTTCGGACGATCGGTTCCGCCCGCCGCGAGGAATCGATAGTAGTGGTCGACGGCGCGGTCGAAGTCACCGATTTCCTCGTAGACCAGACCCAGGTTGTAGTTGGCCAGCGGATCGTCTGGATTCAGCGCCAGCACCTGCATGAAGGCGCGCTCCGCGTCCTCGTAGCGTCTCCATCGAGTGAAGATCAAACCCTTGTTGGTATAGGCGTCGAGGCGTTCCGGATCCAGCGACAGGGTGCGGTTGAACTCGATCAGCGCGCCATCGTAGTTGCCCATGCCGTACAGCACCACGCCCAGGTTGTTATGCACCGACGCATTGTTCGGCTCGACCGAGGCAGCCTGTCGCAAGTGACGCTCAGCTGCCTCCAAACGCCCTTGTTGCTCATACAGAACACCCATGTTTGCGTTGACCTTGGCGTTGTGCGGATCGTGCCGCAGCGCTCGCTTGTAGGCCTCCTCGGCGCGGGCCAACGCGCCCTCTTTCTGGGCACGCACACCCGCCGCAAAGGCGTCGCGGACTCCCGGATCGAGGAGCGTCTTACTCGAAGGGGGCACGCCACGACCGCGATCGGCAGCCACGTTTCCACCGGCCGACTCCCTGCTGCGGTCGGGCGCCACGCGCCTGGCGCTGGGAGCGGCTGGGCGGTTCGAAGTCAGGTCGATGTCGCTTCCGCGGCTCGAAGTTGCGGCTCGGTTCTCCACCTCGAGACTGAAGCTGGGCTCGGGTTGACGTTCGCTCGCATTCGCGGACGCCGCCGGCATCTCGGGCAGGTTGGCCGAAAGGTCGTTCATCTCGTTGTTGGCTGCCGCCGGCGGCAGCGGCTTCGCACCGGCCATCAGAGCGCCCGTGCCGAGGTCGCCGCCGGATGACTCGAGAGCGCCACCATGGGCCGCGTTCGGCGGCGGGAAGCGCACCGAATCACGCGGGCTCGCAGTGAGATCCGTCAACAGCGCACGGCCGTCGTTGGCTCGCGGGCCGGAGAAGCTCGGCTGCATCCACCACAGCACCGTCGCCACGACAGCGACGCCGGTAGCTGCCATTGCGCCGATCCAAACAGCCGGTCCAGGCTGGCGACGCATGGACGCCCGCGGGGCCTCGGGAGCGCTCAATCGGCGCAACAGCGCATTCGAGCCGTGCATCGGACCCGGATCCGGTACCACTGGTGCAGCGCCGCGACGCCGGTTCTCGTCCTGCACTCGCTTCAAGGCATCGAGGATGACACTCATTGGCTTCCTAGCTCCCGGTGGCGTCGGCCACAGCGACCGCCTCGGCGTGGGCAAGCCCCGACTCCTTCAGCTTCGAGGCGGTCTCGCGTGCCGAGGCCTGATCGTCGAATTCACCTACGGTGAGTCGATACATCGTGCCCATGCCGGGAACGTCGGCTCCGATCAGGAAGTGGACGTACCCAGCTTCGTGCAGACGTCCGCGCAACTCGAGGAGGTAGTCATCGTCGGGCTGCCGGAATGAGCTCAGATAAACCGTGAAGGGTTTCTGCGGCATCACCAGATCGACGACTACGTTGCCGCTACCGAAGGTCACGTCGTTCGGTGCCGCGCTGAGGCTGCCCTCGGCGCGCGGCGTCGGCGGATCGGCGAGCGCTGTGGTCTGGTTGGCGCTCCAGGCAGCGTAGCTGCCGGCACCGAGCGCGGCAGCCAACACGATTCCGGCGAGCGCCTGTACCGGCTTCGCCGAGCGCGCCTGTGCCGGCGGCTGCGAGACCATGTGGACGGGCTCCGGCCGCTCGATCGGCGCTGCGCCCGGCTCGGTCAAATCGAGTGTGGCGGCGGCTCGATCGATGATACCGGCATCGATCAGTCGAGTCTGCTGCGCGTAACCGGCAAGCAAAGCGCGGTCGCCCAGCAGGTTGACCAAGCGTGGCACACCTTCCGTATAACGATACAGACTGTCCAGGGCCGCGTCGTCGAACACCACGTCGCCATCGCTACCGGCGATGCGAAGTCGATGGTCGATGTAGCGGCCGACCTCGTCACGCCCGAAGGGCTGCAGCGTGTAGCGAACGGAAACCCGCTGTGCCAGCTGGCTGAGCTCGGGGGAGGCGAGCAACCGCCGCAGGCCGAGCTGCCCGGCGAGGACAATCTGCAGCAGCTTCTGCTTCGAGGTCTCGAGGTTCGACAGCAGACGGATCTGCTCCATGACCGGCAGCGGCAAGTTCTGCGCCTCGTCGACGACGAGAACTGCGGCGCGACCCTGCATGCTGAGACCGATCAGATAATCGTTCAGCCGATCGACGAGCTCCTGTTTGCTCGCTTCCAGACCCTGCCCACCCTCGAACTCGGCCCGCGTGGCAACGCCGAAGTCCTGCAGGATGATGCGCAGCAAGTCCTGCTCGGACAGGTACGGGTTCAGGACGATCGCCGTAACGATGTCGTCGCCGAAGCCATCGAGCACGGTGCGCAGCAGCGTCGTTTTGCCGGTGCCAGC
This sequence comes from Acidobacteriota bacterium, assembly GCA_963666055.2. Taxonomy (GTDB): domain Bacteria; phylum Acidobacteriota; class UBA890; order UBA890; family WLXD01; genus DASCOT01. Next base: position 39,615 of record CAXWPH010000009.1, read on the forward strand.
TGCCCCGACAAAGCACATGAAGCCCTCGCGCTCACGCACACCGTAGCGCAGCAAATCGCGTGCCTCCGCGTGGCACCCCGAGGCAAAGAAGTACTTCGGGTCGGGGGTCAGGCTGAAGGGCTTCTCGATGAGCCCGTGGAAGTCTAGATACATTGCTGGCCTCCGAAATCCATCACTGGCCGTAACGCGCACCCGCGGCTGAGCGACGGCGCATCTCGAGGCGCTGTAGCTGGTCGCGCATGATCTCGCGTATGCGGTCGCCGTTGAGTATCGTCGGGGTGATCATCACGATGAGGTCTGACTTGCGGGTGCTGCGATCCTGGCGCCTGAACAACGCGCCCAGGATCGGGATGTCCCCGAGTATCGGGGTCTTGGACACGGTCTCGCGCGTGACGTCCTCGAGGAGACCGCCGATAAAGATGGTCTCGCCCTCCCGAACACGGATGACGTTGTCGGTCACACGTACGTCCATGATCGGGAAGCGATCGCCGTTGGGCGAAATCGCCTCGCCGGCGAGGCCGGTAATCGCCGGCTGGATGCTCATCGTGATCCAACCATCGGCCGATATCTGCGGCGTAACCGAAAGGATGACGCCGTTGGTGACGGTGCCGGGGTTGGTCACCGTCTGAGCCAGTCCCCCATGTTCGTTGAACACGATCTGCGTGGTAAAGAACACCTCCTGCGTACCGACGGTCAGCAGCGCAACCTGGTTGTTCATGGTCACAACGGACGGCGACGACAGCACGTCGACATCGCCCTGATTCGACATCGCGCCGAGGATGGCGTTGAAGTTCTGGCGCTGGATACCGGCCTGGAAGATGTTCAGGCCGCTGGCGCCAACCGTTTGGGCAGCGGTCAGACCGAGATCGGTGAACACGGCGCTCCAATCGACGCCGGCGGCAAATTCCTGGTGCATCAGCACCTCGACGATCTTCGCCTCGATCAACACCTGCCGTTGAGCGATTTCCTCGACCGACGCCAGGTACTCACCGATCTCATCGAGCACGTCCGGATAATGACGCACCATGACGCTGCCGGCGCTGCGATTGACGTGCAACGCGGGGCCATCGCCGCCGCCGAAGCCGCCGCCGCTGCCGAAGCCACCGAGCCCGCCGCGCAGCCGCTGGCGGTTGGGATCAAGCGGATCGAACCCGCCGCCGGCGAAACCGCCGCCGTATCCGGAGCCCATGAGAAAAAGAGTTCCCTCAGTGATGTCGTCCCAGATGAAGCTCGGATCGCTCGACTGCACGGAGGCGGAGCCGCCGCCGCTGCCAGCGCGTCCACCACCGCCAATACCACCGCCAATACCACCGGCGCCCCCGTTGAAGCCACCATTGTTACCCTGGACACCGGTGCTTACGCCGATCGTACGCGAGCCGTTCCGGTCGGTCTGCACGATGTCGAGAAAGAAGAAGCGCGTCTCCATCTGCCGAAGCCCGATCTTCAGCACCCGGTTCTCGACTCGGTATTGGAGCCCGAGCGGGGTCAGCAAGCTGTCCAGCAGAACCGGCAGCGTCACGCCGACGATGTCCTGTGTCACTACGCCGGACACATCCGGCTCGATGACTATCGACAGATCAGACTCGCGCGCCACCGCCAGCAGGACGGCGCGGACGTCAGTCTCGCGCACCCTGAGGCTGTACGAGCGGCCGGGATCGTAGCCGGTGTCGTCGAGCGACTCCTCGATCGACGTGGCCGGTGCTTCGGCGATGCGGGCCTGCGGACCGAAGTCATCGATCGACGGGCGCCCGGGCTCGTCCCAACTGGGCAGCGAGGGCGCTGCGGCTGTCGATGTGGTCGGCGCTGCCTGGGCGTTGTTGTACCCACGCGACACGCAACCCGGAATCACGGCAACGGCAAGTAGCAGTGCCGCGGCCGTCTTCCAACGGGACGTTCGTACGCTTCGGTTTGTCATCCCAGATCTCCTCAATCCAGCTCTCAGCGGGCTCATCAGTACCTCCCGACGGTGCCGCTGCGCGAGCTCAGACCGATCGCGGCGTCAGCCATTCTCAAGACATGCCGTTGTCCTCCAGAGGCGAAGACCACGGTCTCATCGGTTACATCGACTACCTGCATGCCGGCGACGTTGTCGCCGACGGTCACGACTTCGTTGTTGATCACCGCTACGCGGCGCCCAGTGCTATCGGTCACGATCGCTGACAAGTACAGGTCCTCATCCATCGTGACGCCAGCATCGACATAGACCGGGGCAAAGTTGTCGAGCGCCCAGATCTCGCGCGGTGTGAAAAATGGATTGCGACCCCAGTTCGAGTCGATCGTCAGATCGGCGGCGGTCAGCTCGCCGCGGCGCTGCGTCGCTTGGGTCGGCGTTCGCGGTGAGCTCGGCACCGGCCGTTGACCGGGCGTAGCCCCCGGCTGCTCAAAGCCCGGTGGGCTCAGGTTGGGATCCTGGGGCAGGGGTCCGGTCTGCGTGTCGCCGCCGAAACTTCCCCCCACGCCGGTGAAGTAGAGCGCGTTGTACAGCAGCACGGCCACAAAGACGATGATCAGCACGGTCAGGACGTTTCGGCTACCCATTGCCGCCTCCCTGAGCTCCGACGGGTCCGCGAGAGCGACTTGGATTCGCGTCGCCAGACGACGTATCCGAGGCGCTGGGACGGAAGTAGACGAGCAAACGTAGATCGGTAACTACTTCAGGGAAGGCGCGCTGGATCTCCAGACCCGCCACCTCGGCAACCCAACCCAAACGTCCGACCTGAGCAATGAAGCGGCTCGTGGCGACGAAATCTCCGAACACACGGCAGTTGAGTGGCACGTAGCTGGCACCCGGCACGGCACCGATCACGCGGACAGACTCCGGCGGTGCACCACCGGTCCCAGCCACCGGCGCGGCGCTCTCACTGGTGATGAACAGCTCTATCCCCTCGGCCTCCCCCATCCGTACGAGCGACTCGATCAGCAGGGTGAGCTCCGACTCCGGGCTGAGGCGGCTCATCAACTCGTCGTTAGAGCTCTGCCAGGCGGCGCTCTCGGCCGGTGAAGTGGGCGGAATGCTCTCGATCTGGCGCTCTATCTGGTCGAGCTGTGATTCGGCAGCCTCGATGTTGCTGGTGGCGGCTGCCTCGCGCGCTCGCATCGGCTGTACGAACCACAGCCAAAGCAAGAGCGCCACGAACAGCACCGCCATGCCGAGAATGGCAGCGCGAACCTGGGGTTGCAGATCCGACCAACTCATTGTCCGCCTCCGGCGATCGACCTGAGCTGAAGGGCGACCTTGAACCCGACCGACGTCGCCGTCGGTCCGAAGGCCGGCAGTTCATCCAGCGTGGTACGTAAAGGTTGCTGATCTCGGGGACCGCTCGTTACCGCGCCACGGCCGACCCACATCGGATCAAACAGCCACAGGCTGCTAGTGCGATCGTCGCGCGTCACCGCGGGTCGCCCGTTGCTGAACGATCTGTTGTTGAACGACCGGGGCCGCGATTCAGCGAAGGCGCCGCGTTGGAGGCTTCTATCACGGTCATTGCGCGTCACCGCTGATCGCCTGCCCTTGAACGAGGTTCCCCCTGGAGCGAAGCGGCCGCGCTGAGCGCCCAACTGTCGGGCCTGCTGCAACACCGCCGGGCCGCTGCGGGCGCCCTCCCACCCGATCACCAACGGTTCGATCAGATGCACGTCGTGGACGATCGGATCGCTCACCATAGTGCTGTAGAAGCGGTTGAAGATAGCCTGCGAGCCTGAGCGCGAGTCGCCCAGCACCAGGCCCTGGACGACGGCATCCCAGTACCGCTGACCGCGTGGGCCGGCGACCGGTTGCCAGGTGACGTTCTCGATGACGAGCTCTTCCGGGGCCCGCTGGCTGAGACGTTGCAGAACTGCGCCCATCAGCGTTGTCTCGAGCGAGCGCTGCTCCAGCAGGGCTCGCCGTGCGGCGTGATTCGAACGCTCCTGCGCTGTGGCGCGAACCTCCCATAGCTCCAGCTGCCGCTGCGAGATCTGCTCCTGCACCTGCGCCATGCGATTGTTCTTGACTGCGGAGTTCAGCAGAGCCAGCACCCCCCAGCCCACCAGGAATAGCAACAAGGCCGCGGCGGCCACACGGCCGATCGACATCGCCTGACGGGTGCGGTCCTCGTTGACCTGCTCGGGAGACACCAGGTTGCCGCTGTCTTTCCGGGCCATCGACGCCGCCCCGAAAGCCACCGCAAGCGCCGGCTGCTCGATCGGGTCAATGGCGTCGTTCAGGTCGACGTGGTCGCTGACATCGAACAGCTCGACGTTTACGCCAAGGGACTCGCGCAGATGGGACGCCAGATCGGTGAGATCCTCCATGGGCCCAGCGAGCACCAGCCGCTGCACCGTAGCGCCTTGGGCACGCTGCCCGAAGTAAAGAAACGAGCGACGCAGCTCGGTGGCTACCAGATCGGCCATCGAGTCGGAGTCGCCGCGGAGGACGAAATCGTGCACCAGCTCGAGGTTCCCGTCCTGGAACACCAACAGGTAGGAGCGGCTGCCCGACAGGTAGGCAATCGCGGTACCGCCAGCGATCGGCGGCAACAGCTCCATCGCCTGCGCCAGCGCTGCAGGAACCGTGGTCACCGCATCGGCGCTGAGGCCGGCAGCCTCGACAGCGTCGATGGCATTGCGCATCGTCGATTTGTCGATCGCCGAGATCAGCACTTTCTGCTTGGCGACCCCGCCCTCGTGCACATAGCCAACTGCCATGTGTGAGTACACGAGCTGGCTCTCCGGAACTGGCGCCAGCTTGCGCACCTCGGCACCGGCGGCCAAATGGCGCTCGCTATCCGACATCTCGGGCATGTTGACCAGGTAGTGGTAGATATCACCGTCGATCACCACGGCGCGCGCCGATCGGCCGCCAATGCCCACGGTCTCGAACCAACGGCGAATCCACTGGCCCAGCTCGCGACCGCTAAAGCCGGCGTGGGCGGCATGGCCGGCACCGACCACACGCGGTGGGTCGCCGCGCAGCTCAGCGGCAGCCACGCTGCGCCCGAGCTCGATACCGACGCGACCGCCGCCGCGCAACTTATCCATGAAACCCATGATCACCTCTGGCCGTTGACCGGCCGCTGTCGGTTGAGTTCAGCGTTGAGTTCAGACGCGTCGTCCGCAGGTTCGGCGTCGTCGATGATCGTGGCGCCGGCCTCGTTCTTGGCGACGTAGTTGAACCTCGGCATGTGCTTACTCGCGCCCGACGCGCCCGAGCTCCTCCAAAGTAGTCTGGCCACGCCGCACGACCTCGAGGCCGTGCTGCATGAGCGTGCGCATTCCTTCCCGCATCGCGACCTCGCGAATCGCCCGCGTATCTGCCTGGTGCTTGATCGTTTCGCGAATCGCGTCGCTGACCATCAGGATCTCGAAGATGCCGGTGCGACCGACGTAGCCACTATCTCCGCAGAGGTGGCAGCCGGCGCCGCGCAACCATTCGCCATCCAGTGGCTCACCCTCGAGGCCAAGCCGCACGAGCATCCCCATGTCGGGCTGTACAACCTCGGCGCAGTGCTTGCACACCTTGCGTACCAGCCGCTCGGCAACGGTGGAAATCATCGTGGAGCCGATCAGATAGGGCTCGAGCCCCATGTCGATGAGGCGCGGGAACGTGCCCGCCGCCTCGTTGGTGTGCAGCGTCGAGAGCACCAGGATGCCGGTCAACGCGGCTCGCATGGCCAGCCCTGCGGTCTCCGGATCGCGAATCTCACCGAGCAGAATGACGTCGGGATCCTGCCGCAGCACCGAACGCATACCGGTCGCAAAAGTGAAGCCGGCACGGTTGTTGATCTGGCTCTGGCGGATCTCCGGAATGCGATACTCGACCGGATCCTCGAGCGTCACGATGTTGTTAGCGAGCATGTCGAGGTGCGACAGCATCGTGTAGAGGGTCGTCGTCTTACCCGAGCCAGTCGGCCCGGTGAGCAGCACGATTCCCTTGGTTCGCTTCACGGAGTCCTCGAGCATCTCCAGCGTGGAGCCCTCGAGGCCGAGCTCGCCCAGCCCGCGGAACAGCATCTGCCGCTCGAGCAGACGCAGGGCAACCTTCTCGCCGAACACCGTCGGGAAGCAGGAGACACGAAGATCGACCTCTTTGGAGGCAACGTGGTAGGTAAGATGGCCTTCCTGCGGCAGTCGCTGCTCGGCGATATCGAGGCCGGCGATGATCTTGATGCGCGACATCAGCGAGTGCTGGATCTGCTTCGGAAGCAACGGTCCTTGCTGCAGGAGCCCATCAACGCGATAGCGCACCCGTACGATCTCTTCCTCAGGGTCGATGTGAACATCGGTGGCGCGCAGGCGTAGCCCCTGGTTGAGGATCTCGTCGACCAGGCGCACCATCGGCTCATCGGCGGAGGCGCCGGGGTCGGAAACGAAGATGCCGCCGCGCGCCACGTTCTGGCGCTCGGCGTCCTGTCGCTGCACCGTCTCGCTGACCGGGCCCTCCAGCACGCCGGCACCGCCGTAATACCGGTCGATGGCGCGGCGAACGTCGCCCTCGGTGGCGCAGAACTGCTTCACCTGGAAGTTTGTACGACGCTCGATCTCGTCAATGGCGAGGATGTCGAACGGATCCGTACAGGCGACCAGCAGGCTACTGCCGGAAACGGCCACGGGCATGACCTGAAAGCGTGGTGGTACGTCGCGCGGTACCGCCTGCACGGCGGCGTTCTCGACCTCATCCGGCCGGAACTCGCGGAAAGCAACGCCGGCCATGTCAGCGAGGGCACGCGCCAGCGTCTCCTCGGTGAGCAGGCCCTGATTGACCAGTACCTGTCCGAGATGCGCACCATCGCCGGCATTCTGCCGCGCCAGCACATCATCGAGCTGCTGGCGCGTCAGCTGGCGGCGATCGACAAGATAGTCGCCAAGACGCACCGACACAGGGCCACTGGGCGAATGCCCATTGGAGCCACCGTAGGCGTTCTGGTTGTCTCCGTGCTGCATGTTCGGACCTCTGAGAGGCTATTTTGGCCTCTAATGATCTGGATTAGTTAATATTTCATAGAATACCATCTCAAAACATTCTAAAAAGCCTTATTTAACCCTTTTGACCATCATGACGACGCCGGCAACGGCAGGCACGGCGGGGAGCAGGATCACCAGCAGTGCGAAGGTGACCGCCTTTTGCCCTTCGGTCAGCAGGACGCGCTTGTTTGATACCTCCTTCGGAAGGATCGAGATGAGCTCCTGCTGCCCGGCCAACCAGCTCACCGAGTTCACGAACAGGTCGCCGTTGCCCTGCCAATTGAAGAAGGCGTTGGTGGCGAACTCGACGTCGCCGATGGCGACCAGGATCGGCTCACCCACCGGTACCGGCTCACCGGTACGCTGACGCTCACGGAACGCTCGGGGCGTCTCGTCGAGCAACTCCGACACCGCCACGACGAGCGGCAGCGGACCCTGACGATCAACTCCCTCGTCCCAGCGCGCCATCAACGCGCGCTCGAAATCGGTCTCGCCCCACGACGACGGGGTGCTGCTGGCCAGGGCGCGGGCGTCGATGCCTTCGGGCAATGTGTCGATGGTGATCGATCGCGGCATGCTGAACAGCGTCATGGCGCCGAAGCCGTCGGTAATCGGGTGGGGCTCGTACCGATCGACCATCGGCACCTGTACGCCGAGGCCGAAGGCCTGCCCGTTGCGCCCGGTATCGATGATGAAATCGGCGTTGACCTGAAGGCCATAGCCGGCAACCAAGGCCTCGATCTCGGGCAGGTCGGTGTTGCTCTCGAGCATCGCCATCAGCCGGCCGCCGTTCTGTAGATAGGATTCCAGGGCGGCGCGCTCCTCCGACAGCAGGTCGGTGCTCGGCCCGGCGATGAGGATGACGCGGCAGTCGTCGGCCGCCTGACCCGCGGCCAGGTTGAGCTGCAGTGGCTCGTAGTTGACCTGCCTCAACGCGGTGACGGCGGCCGAGAAGCCACCGCGACCCTTGTCCACAGGTAGCCGCTCGCCGTGCCCTGACAGGAAGCAGACCGGCACCGCATCGCCCCGCGTCGCCGCCAGGATGGCGTTGGTGATCGCCGGCTCACTCGGACCGTCGGCGCGGCGAACGGAGTCGCCGGCCTCGATGATCAATGTCCCATACGTGCGTACCTGGTGCGCCTGGGCAAGCGCCGGCTCAGCCTCAGGGTCGACCAGCCGATACTCGATGAACGAAGAACCGTCGGCGTAGCCTTTCAACAGACGCTCGACACTCGGATCCTTGGCGCCCTGGACAAACGCCGTCAGGGTCACCGGCTGATCGAGCGTGTTCAGCGCCGCTCGGCTGGAAGCCGACAGACTGAACAGCTGTGCTTCGGTGAAGTCCCAGGTCAGCGGGTTGTAGGTGACCACCCAGCTCACTAGGAACGCACAGGCCAGAAACAGCACAAGGCGCAGGCCAGCGAACGTCCACTCGGTCACTCGCAGGCTGGTAGCGAACAGCTGCCGAAGCCGTTGCAGGCGCGGCTCGGGGTTGACGGCGGCGCTCATGAGCTGCGCACTCCTCGCCACCGCAAGCTCTCGAGAGCCAGGTGGGTCATGAACAAGAAGAAGGCGGTGAACCAGAGCAAGTAGTTGGCGTCGGGCAGGCTGATCACACCGACGCGGAAGTCGCCGAAGTGGTGATGCAATGACAGCCAGCGAACACCGTCCTGCCAGATGCTGGGCAGCAGGTTCGCGGGCGCGTCGACGAACCAGAAGATCAGCAGCAGGCCATAGCCGCCGAACGCCGCCACAACCTGGCTCTCGGTTAGCGCCGATACCCACAGCGTCGCGGCCAGCATGGCCGCGGACAGCAGCAGCAGCCCGAGGTAACCGGTAATCCAGACCGCCGGCTCGTTGGCGCCGAAGTACGCGAGCACGTATTGGAAACAGAAGGTCGGTGCCAGCAACACCACCAAGAACAGAAAGGCGCCGGAGAACTTGCCCCACATGATGCCGGCATTGGTGACCGGTGAGGTGAGCAGTAGCTCCATGGTGCGGCGTCGCTTCTCTTCCGCCAGCAGCGCCATCGCCACGATCGGCAGTATGAACACCAGCAGCCACGCCGTGATATCGAGGAAGCTGGTGCCGATCATTGCCGGTACGTTGAGCAAGTTGCCTTGCGGCCCGAGCTGCTCGGCCCGAACGTCGGCGCTGCGTCCTTGCACCACCCAATAGTTCAGAATGGAAATGAAGAACACTGACTCGGCGAGCCAGAAGACCGCCATGAGCGCGTACGCTACCGGCGACACGAAATAGCTGTGTAGCTCACGCTTGCAGATTGCCCAGGCTCCGCGCATCAACCCTCTCCTTTTCCGTCAGGCCACACGCGGCTGTTGGTCGACGTCATCAGAATCCGGCTCCTCTGTAAGTCGTAGGAAGATTTGCTCGAGGCTGAGCTCGATACGGCTTATGCCGACAAGCTCCCAGCCACCGTTAACAATCGCCGCAGCAAGTTGCGGGCGGAGGTCTCTGTCGGCCGACGTCGCAACCTCGCAGCGCCAACAACCTGGCTCGGTGTCGTCGACCAGGGCGACGTTGTCGGCGCCGGCGACAGCCTGAAGCGCGCGACGCATCGCGTCGACGTCGCCGCGAGCCTGTAACACGATCTTATGGCCACCGCTGAATCGCTTGGTCAGCGCCGCCACCGTATCGGTGGCAACGACTGCTCCCCGGTGCAGCACGACGAGCCGCTCGCAGGACGCGGCGATCTCGTTGAGGATGTGGCTCGACAGAATCACCGTGTGCTCGCCAGCGAGCTCACGAATGAGCTGGCGTACCTCGATGATCTGACGTGGGTCGAGCCCAGAGGTCAGCTCGTCGAGAACCAGCAGGTCAGGCGAGTGCAGGATCGCCTGCGCCAGCCCGACGCGTTGCCTGTAGCCTTTGGAAAGCTGCTCGATTGGCTGCCCGGCTCGATCCTCGAGCCAGCACAGGGTGAGGGCGCGCTCGACAGCGGCGGCGCGCTCCGACCTGCGCATACCCTTGAGCTCGGCCACGAACATCAGGTACGCGCGGACGCGCATCTCCGGATAGAGCGGCGGAACCTCGGGCAGATAGCCGACGTGCCGCTTCACCGCCAGAGGCTGGCGCGCGACGTCGTGCCCGGCAACCTGGACTACGCCCGAGGTGGGGGGCATCGCACCCGTCAGGATACGCATGGTTGTGGTCTTGCCAGCGCCGTTCGGACCTAGCAGCCCAACAACCTCGCCGGCGGCGACGTCGAACGAGATGCCGTCCAGGGCGGCGACCGAACCGAAGCACTTGGTCAGATTCTCGATGTGGATCATCGAACGTCCGGCGTGGAAGGCAGACAAGAAAAGCCGCCGGGAGGTTATTCGCAGCCTCCCGACGGCCAAATCTTCGCTAATCCGGACAGATCGATGCTAGCTCATAATGACATAAGAAATTTTTTCATTCCCATGACAGTACTTGTCCGTCCATGGCCGTCCTTGTCATATCTTGAGAGGTCAAAAATGGCCAAGAATAGCTTGGGGTGACTAATTGCTGGATTACCGAATCCCGCCTACCCCTGCCAGCACGGCGGTTTGATCGTCGCCACCCGTGTACCAGCCCCAGGGCTGGTCGAAGGCGGTCTCGATCTGCTCGTTCGGCCCCGCCGAGTAACAGACCACGGCCGAGCTGAAGAACGGCTGATGGCGGCGCCAGTACGCATGGGTGTTGTATAGCGTAGCCGGCGGCAGGTGCAGGGCGAAGACATTTGCCATGTAGCGGTTGCCCCACGGATCGGCATTGATGCGGTCGGCGATGTACGGACCACGCCATGGTGAATGCTGGTCCGCGAATCCGTCGACCAGGAAGCTCAGGCCAACCTGATAGTACGCGTCGGTGTCGGCGATGAACGTGGCGCCGCGCTGCAGCTGCCAATGGGTGGCGCCGATCGCCGAGGCTGGAATATCGCCGTTGCCGACCAGCAACCCGGCCGCCTGGTAGGAGCCGCCGGTGTTGTAGCTCACGCCGGTCGAATAGGCATTGACCGCACCCGGGCTCGACTGCCCGCCGGTAAACGAGTACGTCTGCGTCGTCACCCCGGTCTGTCGCGTGGTGGGCTCACCGCACCACTCACCGCAGTCATCCACACAAGCGCCGCAATCGCCTGGCGCCAGGTCGCAGCCTTCGCACCACTCCATGCTGGTGGTGTGGGTCTGCTGCTGGACGAGCAGCTGCCCGCCGCTCGTCGCGCCGTAGCCGGAGGCCGCGTAGCCGGTCTGATAGCTGCGGTCGTAGCTTCCCCAGAAGGCGCTCTCGCCGACATCGTCGAGCATCATCTTGAGGGCCGTGCACAGCACGCCAAGGTCATCGCTCAGGCGAATCTTACGCGCCAGAGAGTTGAACTGGCCGATGCGTCCTCGAAGATAGCGCCTTCGCCGACGTCATCGAGCATCGCTTTGATCACCGAGCATATGGCGCCGAGATCCTCCTTGACGCGAACGAATCGGGCGAGCCGCTTATACCGGGCGACCGCGTTGTGCACCGGATATGCCGAGAGCTGGCGACGTGAGCCACGTCGTTTGCGTGGTCCCCAATGTAGAGCCAACAGGAAGGCTTGACCAAACCATCGCGCCCAGCGGCCGCGTTTGGCCCGCCGGTCGTGCCCTGGCGTCGTCGACCCTGGCAGCAGCAGCCAGCTCATGCCAGCACCCGCAGGCAAGCGGCTCAACGCGCGTCTGCGGAGTCCCAGCCTGGCGGTACATCGCCAGGGCCGCCCACGATTAGCAGATCGGGACATCGGCGGCCATGACCGCGCACCGGTGCTCCGGCGGGCGCGCATGTGCGCGGCACTCTGGCGAGCATCAACCGGAATCGTGTTCGCCTACGAGCTTGAGACCGGCATCGCCACCATGGTTCTTCTGCCAGTACGCGATGTCCATTTCGCGGAACCGCCAGTGGCCACCGACGCTAACGTACGGCAGTCGACCCTCGACGACCTCGCGCACCAGGGCATCGCGAGTCATCTCGAGGCGCAAGGCCAGGGTCGCAACCGTCTCTACGCGAATGCTGCTTTCCACGTGAGATCCCCAACTGGTCCAGGCTTGGTCAACAATTGGGTGGAGCGTATGCAGCCTAGGCAATCCGCCGGCACGTTCCAGCCAGAGCTCGATGTCGCGTTCGCGAAAGCGCAAGTTGCCCGCAATGCTGACGTAGGGAAGCCGACAACGCTTGACTTCGCGCTCGATGGTGCGGCGCGGCAGGCCGAAGCGTTCTGCCAGAGTTTCGACGGTCTCGAGGCGCTGCCGCTTCATTGCTCACAACCGGGGGGTTCAAGGACTTGCCTTGTCTGGTGGAGAGCATGAAGCGAGCGCTGCGCACGCGCAACAGATCGAGTCCAGCCTTGGCCGCACGGGTCCACCGACCTCTGCCCCAACCGCAAAGACGGGTAGCAAAGGGACGGGTGGGAAAGCGCCAGATACCGCCGAACGTTCGGAGCCGTGGTTGGCTACGAGTCGCCGGCCACTGCGAACCTCAGAGTGAGGAGGACGCGTGGCGGCCTCGGCCGCCCTGAATCACGCGGAAGCGCGAGCGCTGCAGGCGGGAGCGCAAGTAGGACTCGACGTCGACCTTTCGATAGCGCCGGCGTCCTCCCACCATGACGAACGGGAGACGGCCGCGAGCCACCTCGCGCTGCACCGTCCTGGGGCTGACCTGTAGGTACTCGGCCAGCGAGAAGGTGGTGAACAGGGTTGTATCGGCCATCTGCGTCGACCTGTTTGTGGGGCTCATTCGCTCGATCTCTGTACGCTGGAATCGACCCTACCGTTCGTCAACAAAGTACGCAAACGGCGCCGCAGCGCGGTGGCCCGCCATGTCCGGTGAAAACGCGCGATTCGATCAGAGGATCGACAGTGGTGGCCCTGGTCGCGTCGATCATGCCGGCTAGGCTGCAGTATGGCGAGCGACCCTCGACTCATTGGATCCGGGCGCTGATGTCGAGGGGGCTGGCAGCGGCGTTGCCCAGCAGCTGCGCGTCGGCCGACGGGTACAGGGTGTCGAAGACACCATCAGGGCCCGCCGACAGGGCCCATACGGCCCGCTTCTGCTGCGCGCCACCGGCCTCGAAGGCGCCGGGATTCACCGACAGGTACTCCACGTTGATAGCGTAGCGGTTGCCCCATGGATCGCTCTGCATGTGCGCGTTGAGGTAGGGGCCGTTCCAACCCGATCCGCTGAGTGCGGTCTTCAACGGATAGCCGATGTCCCCTGACGAGGGACGATTATTGACCAACTGGTTGGAGATGAAATCGACCATCGTGGGGTCTGTGTTCAGCCAGGGCTCTGCACCAAGGCGCGCCTCGCCAACGGCGCCGGGCGAGACCAGCAGGGCGATGCGGCTCTGCCGCTGGCCGTCGGCGAACTGGGCGTGAAATCCGTTGTCCCGAAAGAACTCGAAGACCGAGTCGGCCAGGATCCGCACGTCGTTCTGCGCTCGTGCGAGCCGCGATTGGTGCAAGAAATTGAAGACCGACGGAGCAAGGATCAGACCGAGAATGGCGATCACCGCGAGGATGATGGTGATCTCCAACAGCGTGAAACCGCGCGCCCGCGCGCCGCTGCCGTCGGCTTCCGGCACTGGATTCATCTGCTGCCCCCGGACACCACGCGGATCAAGTCGTCGTCGCCAGGTACCACGCCGTCGATCTCGAACGGCGTATCGACCTCCTCGTCCGGGCCGGCAGACATCACGAAGATATCGAAGCGGTAGCCGGCGTTGTCCTCGGTGGCGCTGTCGGCGATCGGGTCCAGGTACAGAACGTTCACCGCATAGCGGTTTCCCCAGGGGTCGGATCGCACCGGCGCCGACACGTAGGGGCCGCGCCAAGCGAACCGCGCGCCGAACCCTTGCTGGTTGGCGAACGGAGCGTTCCTAGACGGTACGGCGGCGATCCTGTCCTCGGGGGTCCGGTAACCGGCCGACGGTTCGTTGCCCGGCGTGTTCTGCACGAGATGGTTGGCAAGAGTATCGACCACGTGCCCATCGTACGGGCGCCGCCAGAGCCAGAGGTCGTCGCCGTTGCCCTCGTCAGGAGTGTCGCCGTCGCTGACGAGGCTCAGCACGGTCAGCACCACGAGGATGATCGTGTCCTCCACCAAGGTGAAGCCGCGGGCGCTCGCCTGGAACGATCGCATCCGTGCGGTGCGCGTCGTCTTGAGGTGAGTGCGGGTCATCGAAGTCTCTTCAGCGCAAGGAACCGTAGGAAACCGGGTAGGCGATGTCGTCGTCGCCGAGAACGAAGCCGCCGACGGAACCGAACGGCGTATCGAGCTCCTCGTCCGGACCTGCCGAGAGCACGATCACAGGCCGGATAAAGCCGACCGAGTCGCCGCCCTGAGGCACCGTCAGCCAAGCGACGTTGGCCATGTAGCGATTGCCCCACGGATCCGGACGGATTGCATCCAGATAGGGGCCGCGCCAGGCGAACTCCGAGTTGAAGCCCTGGCCACTGCTGCCGTCAAAGTGTAATCCGCCAGGCACACCCGAGCTGTGATCGCCCGAGACCATATCGGCGGGTGTCCGATAACCCTTCCAGTCGGGGCCAGTGCCGCCATCGCCAAAGTCGCCCGGGTAGTTCTGGATCAGGTGATTGGCGAAGGTGTCGACAATTCCGCCGTTCAGCCATACATCGGGAAAGTCGGTGCCGGCATCGCCCACCGTCGAGCCCAGCGGCTCGCGCCACTCATAGAACTGACTGCCACCATCCGGCGTATCGCCATCGCCGATGAGCAGGCCGACCGGCGGAGCGTCACCGTCCTCGGAGTAGCGCTCGGGCGAGCGCCAGCTGGAGCCGCCCATGGGTTTGGAGTGGAACGAGCTCTCGCCGGTGTCCTTCAGCATGTGCATCATTGCAGCGCCGATCGCGGCAACATCCTCGCGAACGCGCGCGTCGCGCGCGTCGCGCAAGAACACCCCAACCTGCGGCAGCAGAATGGCCGACAAGATCGCCAGGGCCATCACGATGATCGACACCTCGATCAGCGTGAATCCGCGATCACCGACGTTATTCTGGTGCCGTCCCTGGCCCAGTTTCGTCATGGCTTTCTCCCTGCGTTTTCGGGCGTGGCAGGCTCGACGCATCGTCATCGTCCCGGCACGCTGTCGGGCCCGGTCGAGAACAACACCGCAATGTCGTCGTCCCCGGGGACGAACCCGTCCATTTCGAAGATCGAATCGATTTCCTGATCCGGACCCGCCGACAGCACCACCACATCGATGCCGTCCGTCTGGCTCAGGAAGTAAACGTTGGCGGCGTAGCGGTTGCCCCACGGGTCGCCGTGGCCGAGGTTTAGGTAGGCGCCGCCCCAGGCGTGCAACTGCGAGAGCGTGCCGGCGATCGGATCGCCGCACTCGGCCAGGCTCGCGAAAGCGCGGCCGGGGTCGTTTCCGGGTACGTTGGAGATCAGGTAATACTCGAAGAAGTCCACCCATGTGCCATCGACGGGCTCTGCCCAGCGCTCTCCGCCTTCGGGTCCCAAAGCCGGGATGTCGCCGGCGGTAACTAGAATCTCGACAGCGTCGCCGTAGCCGTGATCTCGATCATCGTCATGCCATCGTTACGGCTCAAGGAATTCTCCCCTGGCGAGGGCACGGCTGCCGTAAATCTCCGGCGTCTGCGCCTCGGCGCAAACCGCAGACCATTTTCAGCGAATCGCCGCAACACGCTCTCCGAACAACGGTGTCGCGTCGTAGCGATCCTGCGATTGGCTCTGCAAGTACGTCTCCACGTCCTCCGGGCGATACCGGATGAGGTCGCGGATGCGGATGTACGGCAGTCGGCCGGCCTCACGCTCTCGACGCACGGTATGCGGCGAAACCTGCAAGTACTCGGCCAGAGATTCTGTCGTGTGAAGACCCAACATTGACTGCCTCCGTGTTTCCCCGCCCTTGCGGGGGTTCGGTCAACTGCGGTGCGAGTACAGGACCCGGTAGGACCTAGCGCTCGCCCCAGTTGGCCTGCGAAGCAAACGTATCGGTGTCCAGCGACATGCTGGCGTTACGCTCGAGATATGACCGCACGTCGCTTTCGCGATAGCGGATCTGCCCGCGAACGCGGCCAAACGGCAAGCGGCCCTCCTTGCGCTCGCGACGGATCGTCCGCGGCGAGACCTGGAGCAGCTCTGCGAGCGTCTCGGTGGTGTAAAGCTTCTGCACGGTTGCGTACTCCCCTGTTGGCGGGTTTCGCCTCGTTTCGGTAGGCGCCGAGCCGAACTCGACACCCGAGGAGGGAGCAATCGCCGTGCCAAACTCGGCCGCGCCTCGTACGAGGCCACCGAACGCAGTCCGCTGTTTCTTCATAAGTCACTGCAACAAAAGCGTTTATCGAATACTAGCGGTGCTCTACAGTGCTGGTAGCGTCTCCCCCGTCCGCCCGTACATTACGTCGATCGGAACTGACTGGGACACCGTAACTCACTGATATCAAAAGGTTTGCCGTCTCACCTACAAGACATGTAGGAACTCCTACATGCTGCGGGGGGATCGTCGATGCCAGGTGGGGACGCCGCCAGACAAGCCGGTACTCTCGCGGCCAGACATGGCCCCCAACGGCCAGGGGGAGCTTCGACCGTTTGCGTGGGCGGGTGAGAGGGCCCCGAAGAGATGCGCGGAGGGGCCGCCTACTCAGCCTTTCAGTCGCTCCACGTCGATGCCGTGTTTCTTGACCTTGTGCCACATCGAGCGCTCGGAGATGCCCAGCCGTCGAGCCGCCGTCGTCTGGACGCCGCTGCTGCTACGTAGCGCGTCGATCAGAATCTGGCGTTCGATGCGGTACATCGTGATCGGCAGGCTATCATCGGTCCCGGTACGTGCCGCGCGCTCGGCGACAAGCGATCCCTGCACGACTTCTAGCGGTAGGTCTTGTCGCCGCAACTCGTTGCCTTCGCTCCAGATCACCGCACGCTCGACCGCATGGCGCAGCTGCCGTACGTTCCCCGGCCAGGCATAACCAACCAAGGCGTCGAGGGCCGCAGGTGAGATGCGCTCCAGGCGCTTGCCGTGCACCTCGTTGGCTTCGTGGATGAAGTGTTCGGTGAGCAACGGAATGTCCTGCAAGCGCTCGCGCAGGGGCGGCAGATCAACGGTGACGACGTTGAGACGGAAGTAGAGGTCTTCGCGAAAGCGGCCCTCGCGGACCTCGAGTGCAAGATTGCGGTTGGTAGCTGCCACCACCCGAACGTCAACCCGCACGGGCGCCACTCCGCCAACCCGATCGAACTCACGCTCCTGCAACACGCGCAAGATCTTGGCCTGCGACTCCAGGCTCATGTCGCCGATCTCGTCGAGCAAGATCGTGCCGCGGTCGGCGAGCTCGAATTTTCCGATCTTGCGCTGGTGTGCGCCAGTGAACGCGCCCCGCTCGTGACCAAACAGCTCACTTTCCAGAAGCGTCTGGGGGATCGCCACGCAGTTCAGCTTCACGAACGGGCCGTCGGCCCGCTTGCTCTTGAAGTGAATGGCCGCCGCCACGAGCTCCTTGCCAGTGCCACTCTCGCCAAGCACCAGGACGGTGGTGTCCGACCGCACGACCTTCCCCAGGGTCTCGAAGACTTGTTTCATGGCCCGCGACTTGCCGATCATGTTGCCGAAACCGCTGACCCCTCCGGCCTGGGCGCGTAGCCTGCTGCCCTCACGCGCCAAGGTGCGCCGCTCTAGCGCGCGTCCGATGACGACGCGCAGCTCGTCGATCTGTATCGGCTTGGTGAAGAAGTCGTACGCTCCGCGGTCAACCGCAAGCGCAGCGGTACGCCGGCTGCCATAGGCGGTCATCATCGCCACCAGAACGGCTGGCTGAAGTCGCCGCACCTCCTCGAGTATGTCCAGTCCGGCGGCATCAGGGAGGCGCTGATCTAGCAATACGAAGTCGTATCCTCCGTCGGGCTCTGCCAGCAGCTCGAGGCCCTCGGCAGCGGTCTCGGCCTCATCGATCACGAGACCTTCGCGAGCCAACGCTGCATGGAGCGTATAGCGCAACTCGGGATCATCATCGATGATGAGCAGTCGCTTCGTATCTACCATCTACGCTGCTCCTGCCGTTAGCTGCTCGCCGGCAGGGAACTGGGCCGGGCCCACAAAGTTGGCGGCGCAAGGTGGCAGTCGCAGCATGAATTCGGTGCCGCGCTCGAGCGTGCTATCGACATCGATCGATCCACCATGGGCATAGACGATCTGCTGTGCAATGGCCAAACCCAGGCCAGTACCGCCGCGCCCCGAAACGAACGGTTGGAAGATGCGCTCGCGGTCTTCTGAGGCGACGAACGACCCCGTGTTCGCAACCCGCACCTCCACCTGCGCATCGCGGACTCGGGTCGCTACCTCGATGCGCCCGCCGGCCGGAGTGTGGGCGTAGGCGTTGCGCAACAGGTTCTCGATGGCGCGGCTGAGTCGCGCTGGGTCAACCATGCAAGGGGGGAGCCCGGGCTCGAAGCCCTCGGAGAGCACAATGTCATCGTCCTCGGTCTGACCCATTTTCACGAACTCGACGGTTTCGTGGACCAACGAGCTGATATCGCGTTGCTCGAGATCGTGGATCTCGGTGGGCACCAGATCGAGGAGCTGCCCCACTAGTCGCTCGATGCGCTGAGACGCGCGCGACAGGACATCCAGGTGACGATGTCCCTCATCGCCTGGAGGTAGGCGCTCGTGCAGCACCTGGATGAGGCCGAGCACCGAGCTCAACGGGTTGCGGATCTCGTGCGCCAACTCGGCGGCGAATCCGCCAATGACCATCAGGCGATGCGCACGGCTTACTTGGCGCTGCACTTTCTCGGTGTCGGCGGCGCGCTCGAACACCACCAATACTGAGATGATCGACTCCTCGCCAGCAAGCACTGTGCCTTGGAGATCGACCATGAGCCGCTGTCCGCGCCGATTGACCCAAGCCAAGCCGTGTAAGTCGAACGGCTCACTGCGCTCCAGAGCCCCGACGAGCGCCCGGGTCAGCTCGACGTTATCGGGCACGTCCGGGATCAGCTCGGAGAATTCGCGGCCGATCATCAGATCGGCGTCTACACCCAGCGCCACGGCGGCGCGCGGATTGATCGACAACACGCGTCCGTCGCGCGCGAACGAGATCAGGCCCTCGACAACCGAGCTACGGGCATATCCGCGTATCGATTCCAACAGATCATTGATCGCACTCACCAGCGGCGCGACCTCGCCATCGGCCTCCAACTCCACTGGGAAGCTGAAGTTCCGGCGCGCCAGAAACTCGGTCCGTCTGGCAAGTGTGCGTAGCTGATTAGTAAACGCCAGCGCGATCGACAGGCCTATGCAAGCACCGAAGACAGTCAGGCCCAGGAGCCAAAGCCACGACGCCGGCAGGGTCGCCCAGACAAGAGCGGCATCGCGCGGCGACATCAGGTTCGTAGCATCGGTGCGCCCGACTTCGAACGCATAGAGCCCGACACCGAACGCCAGCAGCGCCATTACGAACGGTAGCGCTACTGCGAGCCGCAGGTGCAGCTTCCAGCTAATACGGCGCCTGACGCCGCTGAGCGCACCAAACCAACGATCGAGCATTCCCTGCTCCAGGGCAACGGGAAGGCGAAACCCAGAATTGAACAAGCTCGATTCTAGCGAGGCACGCGTCACTGTCGAAGCGAAAACGCTTTTAACCGTCGCTGTAGCACTTCTCAGGCCATATTTGACCATGTTTTCATCTTAAAACACACAGAACGATGTTTTAGGGCTGACTTGACCTATTCGCACTGACTACCATCGCGCCAGACACGACTCCTCCGACTCCCGTTCGAGAGATGATGATGCGAAAGAACGCTGCCTTGACCCTTTGTTGCACCGTCATGCTGATGGCCGCAATAGGGGCCTGCGGGTCCGCACGCAACGCCAATGGCGGTATCGTCGGTAGTGCACCCGAGGCGCAGTCCCAGCCGCTACCGAGCGCCGTTCGTGGCTCGCAACCCAGCGGGTCCGTGCAGGCGGGGACATTCGGGGTGAATGATCCTCAGGTAAGCGTCACGACCCCGGCGATCAACTGGGGAGAAACCGTGAATGGCAGCGTTCCGTACGACTGGAGCACGCGAGTATCCAACCCGAACTCGCGCGCCGTCGTCGTGAAGGTAAAACTCGATTTCGTTGACTTGCAAGGACAGACTGTCCACGAGGACTGGGTCAGCGGTCAGATCGGTCCGTCCTCGGACGCGCTGCTGCAACAGACCGGCTATATCGATAACGCCCAGCTCGACCTGGTCGCCGAGGCTCGCGGGGCGCCGTCGGCCTGGTGGGCCGATGAGCCCTACAAGTTTCGCACCGTCGCCGCTTTCGTCGACGGGCTGCAGCGGCTCGAGGTGTTCTTCGTTCTCGAGGACTGGGAGGGTCGTCCCGTAACTGCCTCCGGCATCGTCGATCTCTACATTATCGAGCGCGAACGGCCGCGCGCCGGCTTCGCGGGCGGCGCCATGGCGCGCCCCCTCAACACTCTTTATGCGCGACGCTTCGACGTCGGCGGACGCGATTATTCGAATCGCCGGATCGGTTTCAAGAACACCGACTACACGCCGCCGGCGGTAACGCTCGGCCCGATCCACTATTCGATCTTCGATCAGGAGCCCATCGGCGATGAAGGCATAGTGCGTCTGGTGTTTCGTACTGCCAGCGGCACGGAGATCATCGGCGAGGACCGCGTCTATTTCTAGCAGGCCGTGGCGGCGAAACACATCATGGTTGAGCTGGCGCGAAGTCACGCCGCTATGGCGACGCTACGATAGCGACTGTAGCGGAGCCGAAAGGTAGCAGCTGCACCCGAGACGTCAAGACAACAACTGCCCCGGGGATGCCAAGGCAGCAGCGCACAGAATTGCACAGCGTACCGCCTTGACAGTCTGTCTCGCAGCGCGTAAAGTGATCAACGTTGACTATGCTGAATCAGGGTTCGCTAGTTCTGGCGACACTTGGTCGGCGCTGACCGCGACGCTACTCCGGTTCGATAGCCCGGAGCTACCTTGCGGCATTCGAGGAGGGACACGATGGCCGAACGCGAAACGCGTCCGACGATCATGACGCTGGATGAGGTCGCCCGGTACCTCCGCCTGCACAAGTCGACGGTCTACCGGATGGCGCGCGAGGGGAAGCTCCCGGGCAACAAAGTTGCCGGCCAGTGGCGGTTCAAGAAGGAACGCCTGGTGGACTGGTTCGAGGATCAGCAGCGCGAGCTCGAGGACTCGCTCGAGTAAGCGGGCAGCCGGCTCCGATTAGCGGCGGTACCCGGCTCGCACTCGCTTGATCAGTGTGCCGCGCTCTATGCGCGCGTCGGCGTCCACGCCGTTAAGCAGCGACAGTGTGTCGAGGCTGGCCGCAGGCCCCGCGTCTACGAGCGCGGCGAGTGGGCCGGCTCGCGGCGCCGCGAACACCTCCAGCCGATCGGGGTTGTAGCGGTCTGCCTCGGCACGTGGCAGGCGTCGAAAGCTCCGCTGCCAGCGATCAATGGTGCCCGCATGGCGCTCGAAGACCGTTGCGCGGCTGTAGCCGATGAGGTCGTATACCAAATCGCCATAGTGAACGAAGACATCGCTAGCACGGACCGCGATTTCGTTGCTGGTGGCGTCATAGCGCGCTCGGTACGCCGGCAGCCCCCCCACAGACGTGGAAGCTCCGACCACCGAGGTGGCAGACCGCGCTCGTATGGCCGCCCTGGCGTGTGCCTCCAGGCTTTCCCCTTGCATAGCTCCGATAGTCAGACCGACGACCACATCGCCGCTGTCGGGAGCCGAGACAACCGCCTGCTTACCGTTCTGCAGCTGCCATCCGTCAGGAAAGTCGACCTGGAACAGAAGGTCGGGATGCTTGAACGTCCCGTCGACGACCAGACCTTGACGCGGATTCGGACCGAACACGATGCCGTCGACACGGCGTAAGTACGCGTCTCGACCGATGCGAAGATCGGCACGTCCCGCAACCAGAGGCTCGGAGCTCGCAAGAACCCGCTCAACCCGATTCGCGGGCGCCGGGTGCGTCGACAGCCAGGTGGGAAGACGCCCACCGCCAGCTTCGGACATCAGCGAGATCGTCCGAAAGAACGCCGCCAGACGGCGCGGGTCATACCCCGCGCCGACCGCATAGCGGATACCCAGCTGATCGGATTGAAGTTCGTCATCGCGGCCGAACTTGAGAAATAGTACGCCTACACCCGCCTGCAGGATGCCGCCGAGCGCGCGCACCTCGGACGACAGAACACTGCCCGCTCCCAGCCCGATCTGCGCCAGCGAAGCACCCGTGTAGCGCTGTGCGCCATGGCGCGCCGTCACATGGCCGATCTCGTGCCCGAGCACCCCCACAACCTCCGCCTCCGAGTTCATGTAGGCGAGGATGCCCCGCGTCATGTAGATATAACCGCCTGGCAGCGCAAAGGCGTTGACGATGGTGTCGTCGACAACGCGAAACGTCCAAGGCAGCTGTGGGCGCTCACTTGCGGCAGCCATCGTGTGCCCGGTCTGCTCGATCCACTCGGCCAGCTCGCGGTCGTCGTACAGGCCATATTCGGCCACTACGAGCTCGTCGTTCTGGCGACCGAGCTGGATCTCCTGCTCCTCGGACAGGAGCATCAGCTCGCGCCTGCCGGTCACCGGATTGACAGCGCAGGCCACGGCGGCCAGGAGCGCCACCACAGCGAGGCCGGCGGTACTCCTCATGGCGATCCGCCGGTCACCGCCGGATCGGGCCGCGCTTCGCCCCAGATCGCCTCGCACAGCTCGGGGTCGGTCTCCGCCAGCCGTTCCGACGCCAGGGCGGTCAGCTGGTGGGGAAAGACGGGCCTTTCCGCCACGCTATGAAGGTAGTAGTGCGGGCCGATCAGAAACGCCCGGCGCTCCGGGCGAAAGTACACCGTGGCAACACGAATTTCCGGCATATTGCGTCGCGCATGCCGCCGCAGGTATTCGATCACCTCGTATATGGTTCGTCCGGTATCGAATAAATCGTCGACGATCAACATCTGGTGTACGGACTCCACCTCGTCGGTCACATGCTTGAGGCCACGAATATCGAAACCGTTGCCTTGCGAGATCCCTTCCAACGATTGCGTACGAATCGCGGTGTGGTAGAAATCGTGCCCCTTGCAACGGAACAACTCGTGGATGGCGATGCCAGGTGGGGCGCCGCCGCGCCAAAGCGCGACGAGGAAATCGGGCCGATAGCCATCGTCCCAGATCTTCTTGGCGAGACGAAAACAATCGGCCAGATATTCGTCCGGATCCAGACTCATGGACGTCCTGGCGTCGGCCATCGTCACATCGCCGAGGGCGGCGGTGGCAGCCTGGGCGGACGAAGCTTGTGGGCATTGGCCAGTCGGCGAGATTCCACCCGCTGGCGCAGCTCCTGATCCTCGAGCCCACCGAGCAAGTACTCTTCTAGCTGCTCATAGCTAAACGCGAGCTCTTTCTCGTCGGTCTGGCCGCGCCAAATTCCCGCCGAGGGCGGCTTGTCGACGATCTCGCGGGGAACCTGCAGGTATTCGGCCAGCGTCACGACCTCGCTTTTCACCAGGTGTCCCAGGGGCAGCAAATCAACCCCCCCGTCACCGTACTTGGTGAAATAGCCGAGGGACATCTCCGAGCGATTTCCCGTCCCGACCACCAGATAGCGGAACTTGTTGGCGTGATAGTAGAGAGCCGTCATCCACAATCGCGCCTTGAGGTTCGCGAGGGGCAAATCGGGCGGCTCATCAGGTTCGGGATCGGCGCCCAGCAAACGGGCAAAGCCCTCGTAGACAGAGTCCAAGCTCATCAGCTTGGAGTTGAGTTGGAATTCGTTGACCACCAGCCGCGCGTGGTCGATATCTCGATGGTCCGAGTGTACCGGCAGGATCAACGCCAGGTGCGTGTCGGGGAACGCCCGTCGCGCCAGCTGCGACAGCACAGCCGAGTCGACGCCTCCGGAAAGACCGAACACGACGCCGCGTGCGCCGGCGGATTCGGCTTCCGCCCGCAGCCAGACGACCAACTGACCCGCTATCTGCTCAGCGTTCATGCCCGAATGTTAGGGAGTCACTGTGAGCGGGTCAAAAACAGCGCCGAACAAAGGGGATCAGCTGACGATGGTATCGATGACCGCCTGATCGACGGTCACCGAGTAGCTGTCGCGTAGGGACTGCAGGTAGGCCTCGAAGAGCCGGTTGCGGCGTTGCGCCACCTCCTGCTCGCGCAGCTGCTCCTTCTGCTCGGCGAACAACGCCCAGTCAGGCTGAACGTGCTCCACGACTCGAAACACGACGAATCGACCATCGAGCTTTACCGGGCCACCGGTATCGCCCGCAGCGAGTTGGAAAGCCGCCTGCATCAGCGCCGGGGCGCTACCCAATACCGGGACGATCTCCTCACGCGCCAAAAGCTGGCTGGATTCGACTGTGGCGCCCGCCTCCGGCGCAATGATCGCCAACTGTTCGCCGGCCGCCAGCCGCCCAGCGTATTCGCGGGCACGCTCGGCGGCACGCTCGGCGGCGCGGCGCTCGACCACATCGGAGCGAACCTCGTTGACCACAGTGTCGAACTCGGGCACATGGGGAGCGGCGATTTCGTCGACTCGGAACACCAGATAGCCGCGGCGCACCCGGACAGGCTCGGCGACTCGACCAGCGCCGAGCGTGAATATCCGGTTGGTGAGGTCAGTGGTCGTGAACTCGCCGAATCCGGTCTCCTGCGCGAAGAGCGGGCTGACCTCGATCGTCAGGCCGTACAGTTGCGCCACTTCCTCCAGCGCTTCGCCGCGCAACACGTCACGACGGATCTGCTCCGACGTAGTCTCGGCCTGCGCCTCGGCCCGGTCCCAGGCGAGCCGCTGCTCGAGCTGGCCACGCACCTCTTCGAAGGGCTGCGCGTGCTCGTCGCGACGTTCGTCGACGCGAACGATGTGAAAACCGAACGCGGTTTCGAAGACCGCCGATGTCTCGCCAGGCTGCAGCACGAACGCCGCTTCATCGAAACCCTCGACCTGCCGGCCGCGCGTCACCCAGCCGAGATCGCCACCCGTCTCGGACGTAGGATCATCCGAGACTTCTTTGGCTAGCTCGCTGAAGTCCGCCCCCGCGTTCAGGCGTTGCAGCACTTCCTCGGCGCTGCCTCGAACGCCGGCCTTTTCCTCGTCGCTGGCCGTCGGGGGCACGCGTAACATAATCTGCCGCGCCTTCACCTGTTCCTCGACGGTGAACTCGGCAAGGCTGGCCTGGTACTCGGCCAAGAGCGCATCGGCCGAAATCTCGACGCTGTTGCGCAATCCCTCGGTATCGACCAGCGCGTAGGAGACGCGCCGCTGTTCCGGAAGTCGATAGGTGTCCGGGTCGGCATCGTAGGCGGCGCGAATGTCCGCGTCGGTAATCTCTCCGTCGACCTCGAGACGATACGCGGTGGGGCGAATCTGCACGAAATCGAAGCGTACCTTCTCGCTTTGACGTTGGTAGGCGTCTTCGACCTCGCGATCGCTCACCGTAACGCTCTCGGTGATCAGCCCGGTGACGCGCTCAACGAGGAGGTCGTCCATAATTGACGCCTCGAAGGCGACGACATCCAGCCCGTTGCGTTGCAGGATCGTGCGGTACTCCTCGTCGCCAATCCAACGTCCGTCCTCGCGGCGAAACGCCGGGTACTGCATCGTCCGGTCTTTGAGCTCCTGGCGAGCGATCGCGAATCCCTGATCTTCGGCCGACTCCACGATCAGACGTCGTCGGATGAGCTGCTCCAAGACGACGCTCTGGAGCTGCATTTGCTGGATGAAATTGTCTGGCAGCTGGCCCTGGTTCAGGCCGCGGTAGTACTGCATTTGCTCGTTCATGGCGCGTTGAAACTCAGCTGCTTCGATCGGCTCGCCGTTGACCCGTGCAACGACATTCGCTGCGCCGCTGGTGAACAAGGCAGGTAGGTACAAGGCGATGAAAGCAATGATGACGAGCCAGAGCGTCCACGACAGGCGCCGCACGTTCCGGCGCAGGGTATGCAGCACGATGACTTACTCCGAGCGGGGTCGCCGCAGCTCATGACAGCGGAGTGCAGGCGGCGACAGGCGACGGTGAACGATTTCTAATCCGTTCGTCGTTGACGGGAGAAGATATGGTACCTGTCTGCGGCTTGCTCCGACAAGGTTGGACCCCGTGGTACCATGGCTGCGCGCTGCGCTCCGGCAAGTGGCGACGGCCTGCCGCTGGCCCCGGCCTCCTCCGTGGCGCGTTTGGTTCGTTTCAAGTTCACCTCCCGTCTGTCCTGCCGCGCGCCGTCGCGACAACGGCTTCCACTGTCGCGGCCCAGCCATCGGCACTGAAAGCGCATGTTCCTGTTCTCAGCCTTCTCCAACGACATCGCCATCGATCTCGGCACATCGAACACTCTCGTGTTCATGCGCAACAAAGGGGTCGTGGTGCGCGAGCCGTCGATCGTCGCTATCAACAAGAACACGAATAAAATCGAGGCGATCGGCAAAGAGGCCAAGGAGATGCTCGGGCGGACGCCGGGCCACATTGTCGCCGTACGCCCGCTAAAGGACGGCGTCATCGCCGACTTCGAAGTCACCGAACAGATGCTCTCCTACTTCATCCGTCGCGTGCACAATCGGCGCTTCCTGGTGCGACCGCGGATCGTCATTGGCGTCCCGAGCGGCATTACCAAAGTTGAGGAGAGAGCGGTGCGCGACACCGCCTACCGCGCCAAGGCGTCTGAGGTCTATCTGATCGAAGAGGCGATGTCGGCGGCGATTGGCGCGGGGCTACCGATCACCGAGCCGTCCGGCAATCTCATTGTCGATATCGGTGGCGGTACCACTGACGTCGCCGTAATCTCAATGGCCGGGATCGTGTACTCGCGCTCCGTCCGTATCGGCGGAAACGAGCTCGACGAAGCGATCATCAACTACGTCAAGCGCAACTACAACTTGCTGATTGGCGAACGGACAGCGGAATCGATCAAGATAGAGATCGGCTCCGCCTACCCGCTGGACGACGAGCTGACAATGCAGATCAAGGGGCGCGACCTGGTCGAGGGAATCCCGAAGACGATCACCATCACGGATCGCGAGATCCGCGAAGCGTTGAGCGAGCCGGTCGGCACGATCGTCGAAGCGGTGCGCATGGCGCTCGAGCGAACACCACCGGAGCTATCGGCCGACTTCGTCGATCGTGGGCTGGTGCTGACCGGCGGCGGTGCGTTGATTCGTAATCTGGACGTTCGGCTTCGTGAGGAGACCGGCGTCCCGGTTACGATTACCGAGGATCCGCTGTCGACAGTCGTGCTGGGTGTCGGGCGCATGCTCGATGATATGGACCTCTTACGACGGGTCTGTCTCCCCTAGCTCTGTCAGTACCCGTCGTGAGTGCGGCGAGCGCATTCGGAACACATCAGGGAGCAACGAAGAGGCGATGACGCGAACTGCGCGCAGCGCGGCGCTCGTTTTCGGCCTGTTGGCCTTCTTCTTTCTCCTGATGTCGTATCAAGTCAATCGCACGCGCACGCTGGCGACGGTGCGAAGCGCCGTGACCGGTGCGGTATCGCCGTTCCAACGACTCGCGAGCTCCGCTGTCGGTGGGGTGCGCGCCGCTTGGAGTCGATACGTAGCGCTCCTCGGTTCCGCCGACGAGTTCGAGCGCCTGCGCCGGGAGAACGTGCAGCTACAGCGCCAGCTGGCATCCACGGCGGCGGCACGCCACGAGAATAGGCGCTTGCGAGCACTGCTGCGTATCACCAAGACCGCGCCAGGGTCTTGGACTGCTGCTAGGGTCGTTGGTCGAGACCTGGCGCATCGCTATCAGTCACTTCAGCTCGATCGCGGCTCGGCGGACGGCATCAGCGTGGACGACGCCGTCATCTCGCCCGAAGGGGGCCTTGTCGGGCGCGTCATCCAAGTCTCGCGCTGGACGTGCGCTGTGCAACTGCTTACCGATGCCTTGAGCGGCGTCGGGGCTCGGCTCAGCGAGTCGCGGGCGAGCGGCCTGCTGGCGGGTGCAGACGGCCCGTCGCTCGAGTTGCGCTTCATTCAAACGCTCGATGACGTGACCGTAGGAGAGATCGTCGAGACCTCGGGCGAGGATGGTATCTACCCGCCCGGGATCCCGATCGGAGAGGTGACCCGAGCCGGTGTGGGCCCGGCGTTGCCGGGAACGCCTCCGGTACCTCTCTGGCGCGACGAGACGGCGCTGTTCATGCAGATCGAGGTTCAGCCACGCGTCGATATGATGCGCCTCGAGGATGTGTTGGTGCTGCGCCACGAGCCCGAATCCTGATCCCCGGCGGAACCGATGAGATCAGTTTTCCAAATCGTCGTCCTGATGCTCGTGGTCGGCACGTTCCAGACAACCCTGACGCAAATGGTGCCGCCTCTGGGCCTGGTCGACGGGCTGATGGTAGCAGCCGGACTGCTAGCGCTGCGACGAACCTTCGCCGCTTCCGTGGTCATCGGCGCGCTGGCGGGGTTCGTCCAGGACAGCCTGTCCGGCGGCATCGTCGGGCTGCACGCTTTTGCGAAGACCGTCGTGGCGGCTCTGATCACTTCGCTGGGGAACGTCATCGTCGTTCGCGGACCACTCGCGGAGGCGATTGTCATTGGAGCCGCTGCGATGATCGAGAGCATGATCATCAGGAGTCTGCTCGACTTCTTCGCCTGGCCGGGCATGGAGCCCCTTGCAACGGTTGCTGCCCGCGGCGGCGCCACGGCAATGGCCTGTGGCGTAATCACCGTGGGCGGCCCGCGCCTCGTAGTAGGCTGGCACGGTAGACGAAAGCGATCTCGTCTGTCGCTAAGACGACGATGACCAACCGAGCGCTTATGCAACGAACTGACCGCAAGACTCGCTCATGACGGGCCGCTGGCGTCCCAACGACGAGGGTCGCGCCGAGCTGAACCCGCCTCCGGGACGGTCTATCCGTCGGGCTCCGTTACTTGGCCCGCGAGCGCTGGAAACCGCGGCCGATCGTCGGCGCATCACCAACCGCGTGCACGTGCTCGAGGGACTCGCCGTCGTGCTCGTGCTGACGCTACTGCTCGGCTTCTGGCAAACGCAGGTAATCCATGGTTCGGAGTACGCCAGTCTGGCGGAGAACAATGTTTGGCAGCGCTCGCGCGTACGCCCGAGTCGTGGGCTCATCCTCGATCGGAACGGCGAGATCCTGGCGACCAATCGACCCTCGTACGAGGTTGCCCTCATTCGCGAGTTGGTGGTGGACGAGGCGAACACCCTCCGCTGGCTGAGCTCGGTGCTGGAGGAGCCGTACGAGGTTCTTCGCCAGCGGCTCGATCGACAACGAAGCACGGCGCGATTCAGACCCGTCGTCGTGGCCCCGGGGGTTTCCACGGAGCACGTCGTACGTATAGAGGCACGACGGCTGGAACATCCGGGGGTCGCTGTTCAGATTCACGCGCAACGCTTCTATCCGCGCGGCACGACCGCCGCTCACGTGCTGGGCTACGTAGGCGAGATCTCGCCGCAACAACTCGAGACCCGTGGCGAACGGTTCAGCCCGGGCGACATCGTGGGGCAGCTCGGCGTGGAGTCGGTCTACAACAGCGACCTCGCCGGACAGGCTGGGAGTCGTTTGGCGGTGGTGAACTCCGTGGGGCGCGAGATCCGGCTGGAAAGCGTGGAGGCTCCCCAACCAGGCGAGACTGTGATTCTCGAGCTCGATATCAAGCTACAGGAGCGCGTCGAGGAACTCCTCGGCGACCGCCGTGGCGCGGCCGTGGTACTCGACGCTACGAGCGGCGGTGTGCTGGCGCTGGCGAGTTCGCCGGCTTTCGACCCGAACGCGTTCGCCGACCGTTTCTCGGTAGAGCAGTGGGAGTCTCTGCTGCGCGACCCGGCCAAACCGCTACACAACCGCAGCGTTCGAGCCGGTCAGCCTCCAGGCTCGGTTTTCAAGCTCGTACTCGCCACTGCGGGGCTCGAGGAAGGCGTCATCTCGCCGCGCACGACCTATTTCTGCCCGGGCGGGAAGACCTTCTATGGCCGCTTCTTCAGTTGTGAAGGGAAACACGGGAACGTCAATGTGGTAGAAGCCCTGGCACGTTCCTGTAACAGCTTCTTCTACGAGCTTGGCGTCAAGCTGGGACGCGAACGTATCGTGCGCTGGGCGCAGATGTTCGGCCTCGGCACGACCTCCGGTATCGACCTTACCGAAGAGCAGGGCGGCATCGTTCCGAGCGACGAATGGCTGGCGGCCAACGGGCGCCGCTATTACCCCGGTGAGACGGTTTCGCTGTCGATCGGCCAAGGGCCGTTGGCGGTCAGCCCACTGCAGCTTGCCAACGTTGCCGCTATCATCGCCGCGGGCGTCATCCGCCAGCCGCGGCTACTGATGCGCATCGAGGGCGCTAGCAGCGGTGGGACGCGCTCGTACTCGGGCGATCAGCGGCCGGCGCCGTTTAGCAGAGCCACCCGCGAGCTGGTGACGCGAGGTATGGCGGGGTCGGTGGCTTACGGCTCGTCGTGGCGCGCCCGGCTGCCCACGGTCACCGTCGGTGGCAAGACCGGCACCGCGCAAGTGGCGTCCGCGGCCCGTGTGGCCGCAAACGATGCGGATCGCCCCGAGCACCTCCGCAACCACGCCTGGTTCGTTGCCGCGGCACCCGTCGACAACCCCGAGGTGGTGGTGGCCATATATCTGGAGCATGGCGGCTCCGGCGGCAGGGATGCGGCACCCATCGGCGGCAAGATCCTGGCCAGCTACTTCGGAAAGCCAGTGGAAGAGGATGAATACCGGCAACTGCCGATCGACGAACCGGGGAAGGAGACAGAGACAACACCCGGCGTCGATCCCGAGGGTGAACGATGACCCTGTTCGATCGCCGTCTGGTGCGCTGGTTCGATGTCGTTACCCTGCTGATCCTCGCCGCACTCCTGGGCATCGGGATGTTGCTGGTTGCCTCCGCCTCGGCCGGCGGGGAGCTCGATCTGGCAAAACGCCAGGGCGTCTGGGTGGCGGTCGGCCTGCTACTGACCATAGGGCTGGGGTTCCTCAACTACCGCCACCTCACCGACAACGCCTATGTGCTCTGGGGAGTATGTGTCGCGATGCTGGGTCTGGTGCTCGTGCTAGGGCCGCAGATCTCCGGCGCGAGGTCGTGGCTTCGGGTCGGGAGCGTCGGTATCCAGCCGTCAGAGCTCGCCAAGGTAGCGATCATCTTGGCACTGGCGCGGCTGTTCGCTGACCGTGAGCCACGTCCCTTCGGGCCCCGTGGCCTCATCATGCCGATGATGATCGTGGCAGTTCCTTTCGTGCTGACGGCAATGCAACCAGACCAGGGTACAGCGATTACGTATCTTCCCATCCTCGCCGCAACAGCCTGGGCCGCCGGGTTGCAGCTTCGGACGATCGGCGTTCTCACTGGGGTCACGCTGGCGGCAGCGCCGCTATGGTACTTGAGCCTGCAGCCTTATCAGCGGGCCCGGATCACCAGCTTCTTGGCCCCTGAGGCCGACCCCCTGGGGGCAGGCTATCAACTGGTGCAGAGCAAGATCGCTGTGGGCTCTGGAGGGCTCTTGGGCAAGGGCTTGTTCTCGGGTACCCAGAGCCAGCTGAATTTTCTGCCCGAGCAGGAGAACGATTTCATCGTCGCTCTGCTCGGTGAGGAGATCGGCTTCTTGGGCGTCGCCGCCGTGCTGCTGCTTTACCTGGCGTTGATCCTGCGGCTGTTGCGCGGCGCGCATGTGGCCCGGGATCGCGCCGGAGCCTACATCTGCGCCGGCGTGGCGGGGTTACTCACGTTCCACCTGGCGGTTAACGCTGGCATGGTCATCGGGTATCTGCCGATCACCGGAATCCCTCTCCCATTGCTGTCGTATGGGGGTTCGTCAGCAGTGGCAACGTGCATCGCGATCGGACTGGTGATCTCGGTGCGCAGTCGACGCTTCGTCGGCTAGCCTCTGGCGCGCCGCGAAGGCCCCCGTCTACCGCGACGCCCTCCGCACAAAAAACGAGGCTCGGGCCGGTTCGTGACCCTGGTACAATTCCGGTAGGATACAGAGCGTCCTGATTTCGGGACACATAGGATCCGAGCCCGTTCCGGGGAATCGATCAAATGTCGTGCGGCCGGCCGTTCTCGCCGGCGCGGATGCGACCTGTACGGGGTCGACGATTCTCCGGTGGGTAAAGAGGTCGACTGAGCGGCGACGAAAGTGCCGCCAACCGGCACGGGGCACAAGGTTTTTTTTGGAGAGTTCGGTATCACGATATTCCGGCGCCGCTGTCTACGGCGGCGTCGTCAGGAAACCGTCGATGGGCGCCCAGCTAACAGCACAACAACCGGAGATGCGGTGGACCGGGCCTGGCTCGATCCACACGGCTGCTCCGCGTGCGCCCATCCCGCCGCAGCGTCCGTACGACCCCTGGTCGGCTCCTCGGAGCCCGGGCGCGCGCAGGGGAGTACTACATGGCACGCAAAGAGATCATCGCCAACTGCGGGGACAGCGAGACCCGCGTGGCGATACTCGAAGACGGACAGCTTCAGGAAGTATTCATCGAGCGGGAGAGCACCCGCGGAACCGCCGGCAACATCTATAAGGGGCGCGTAAACCGGGTCCTTCCCGGTATGCAGTCGGCCTTCGTCAACATCGGGCTGACGCGCGACGGCTTCCTGTACGTCTCCGATGTCCTGCCGGACATCGATGCCTATACTTCGTGGCTCGATGACGACGACAGCAACGACGACGGCACCCCCAAGCCACAACGCCGCCAGAGCCGCCGGTCGCGCGAATCGCAAAAGATCGACAAGCTGCTGAGCCGCGGCGACGAGATCTTGGTGCAGATCTCCAAGGCGCCCCTGGGTACGAAGGGTGCGCGCGTCACTACCAACGTTTCATTGCCCGGCCGCTATCTCGTGTATATGCCCTCGGTCGATCACGTCGGGGTGTCGCGCAAGATCGAGAACCGCGCCGAGCGCCACCGATTGAAGCGCATCACCCAGAAGGCGCGCCAGAAGGGGATGGGCGGCTTCATCGT
Organism: Acidobacteriota bacterium; assembly: GCA_963666055.2. GTDB lineage: Bacteria > Acidobacteriota > UBA890 > UBA890 > WLXD01 > DASCOT01. Next base: position 72,492 of record CAXWPH010000009.1, read on the forward strand.
TCGTACTGCAGGGGTCGGACGTAGCCAGCAGGAGTTCGCCGATGACATGCGGTTCCTGCACGAGCTATGGGAAGAGCTCAAGCGTCGCAGCGAGCAGGCGGAGGCGCCCGCCATCATCCACCGCGACCTATCGGTGCTGCTGCGGCTGCTGCGCGATCTGTTCACCACGGAATACAGCCGCGTTGTGATCGACGACCAGACGGAGTACGAGCGTGCCAAGCGCTTCCTCGAGGCGATCAACCCAGACGTGGCGGATCGTGTTCAGCATCATCGCTCGGACCGCCCGATCTTCGACCAGTTCGAAATCGAGCCGCAGATCCACAAGGCGCTCGAGTCGAAAGTATGGCTCAAGTCGGGCGCCTATCTGGTCATCAACCAGACCGAGGCGCTGGTGGCGATCGACATCAACACCGGCAAGTACGTCGGCAAGCGACGCCTGGAAGACACCGTGCTGCAAACCAATCTCGAGGCAGTGCGCGAGATCGTGCGCCAGATCCGCCTCCGCGACCTTGGCGGCATTATCGTCATCGACTTCATCGACATGGAGGAGCCGGCGAACCGACGCCAGGTGGTCGAGGTGCTCCAAGAGGAGCTCGAGAAGGACCGCGCCAAGACGCAACTGTTGCAAATTTCCGAGTTCGGTCTCGTGGAGCTGACGCGCCAGCGCGTCAAGCAAAGCCTCGAGAACACCCTCACGCAGGCGTGCCCCTATTGCCACTCGAGCGGCCGGGTGAAATCCGTCGACACCGTCTGTTTGGAGATACTGCGCGAGGTGAACCGTTTGCGGAAACAGCTACGCGGGCGCGATGTGGTTGTGCGAGCCAACCCGGTGATCGACCGTGCCCTCCGCGGTGACCACCGCTCGGTGCTACAGGGCATGCGCGAGATCGTGCAGGCGCCGGTGAACGTGGTGGCCGACCAGATGCTGCACCAGGAGCAGTTCGAGGTCGCAAACCTCTGACCGACGCAGCTCGCTCGTCGAGCGCTACCCACTGCGCAGGCGAGCGTACCCAGCAGGCTCCTAGCGCGCCTCGGCGGAGCGTAGGTAGGTACCTGCTAGGATTCAGCTCTAACTCGTCGTATTCGACCTCGTGGAGGAGTTCCCGACGACCCGGACCCGCTGTCACCTCGGCGCCGCCAGCACGGGCATCGCGCTGCTCCTCGGGCTCTGCCCCGCGACGCTGTGGGCGCAGGATTCGCCACCGCAACCCAGCAAGCAAACACGGACCATGGTCGCTGGCGCAAACTACTCTGCCGGGGCCTTCAAGAAGCTCGTCTTCGGCAACGCGTACCGCGACATCTGGACTCTGCCGATCGAGGTCGAGCTGCTCGACCTGGCTCGGGAGGCCGGCGGGCTCGAGCCCCTACGACGGGTCGGCGGATTGCAAACTGCCGGCTTGGCTCTGCGCGGAGCCGACGGACACAGCTACACGTTTCGAGGCGTCGCCAAGGACCCGACGCTGATCCTGCCCGCTGAGCTCCAGGACACGCCGATCGCCGACATCGCCCAGGACCAGATCTCGGCAAGCTTCCCCGCGGGCTCGCTGGTCGCCGCGCCGTTGACGCGCGCCGGCGGCGTCTTGCAGCCGCTACCGCGGCTCGTCGTCATGCCCGACGATCCGCGCCTCGGTGAGTTTCGGGAGGAGTTTGCAGGGTTGCTCGGCACGATCGAGGAGTTTCCCACCGCTGCAACCGAGGGCGGCACCTTCGGTGCCACCGAGATCATCGGCGGACGCGAGATCTTCGACCACCTCACCCGTAGCTCCGCCGTGGTCGTCGATGCCGATGCGTTCTTGCGGGCCCGCCTGGTTGATCTGCTGATCGGCGACTGGGATCGCCATGTCGAGCAATGGCGCTGGGCGCGCATACCCGGTATGGCCAAGCTGCAGCCGATCGCGGAAGACCGCGACCAGGCGTTCTCACGCTACGAAGGCTTTGCCCTCTCGGTGGCCCGTGATCGCGAACCCAAGTTCGACTCTTTCCAGAGCAGTTATCAGGGTCTCGAAGGGTTGACGTGGAACGCACGGTCGCTGGATCGGCGATTACTCTATCGGGCCTCGGCTGGCAGGCCTGGGAGCAAGCTGCAGCCGATCTCCAGATGCGGCTCACGGATACCGTCATCGAGACCGCCGTACGTCACATGCCGGCGGAGTACTACGAGCTGCATGGCAGGGAGCTCACCGCCAAGCTCCGCGCGCGCCGTGACGCTCTGCTCGACCAGGCGCGGCGCTTTTATCTGTTCCTGTCCGAGCTGGTCAACATCTACACAACCGACAGCGCCGAAGTAATCACCATCGAGCGACACCAAGGCGGTTCCGTCTCGGTTGTCGTGGCGCCGGGAAGCGGCGCATGCGATGCACCGACGACAACCGGTGAACCGTTCTTCACGCGGCGCTTCGAGCCGGCGGAGACGGAGCAACTTCGCGTGTATACCGGTGGCGGCGACGATCGTGTTGCGGTGTCGGGTCCACCGACCGACGCGATCTCCATCGTGATCGTCGGCGGGGCGGGGAACAACACGCTGTGCGACTCTGCCGCCGGCCGGCAAGTGAGGTTCGACAGCTCCACCGAGGGCCGGCGGGGCCGAGGCGTTACGATCTCCGATGGACTGCGCATTGCACCGTCGGAGCCGATCGGGGCCACCGGTACGCCTGAAGAGGGCCAGGGCGCTGCTGCCGATGCGCGCCGTGATTGGGGCAGCACCAGCTATCGGACTCCCTGGTTCGGCTACGGGCCCGACTTGGGGGTCTTCATCGGATCTGGCATCGCCATCGAGAGCTTCGGCTTCCGCAAGCGCCCCTATGCATCACGCCATCAGATCCGTCTCGGGTTCAGCACCGGCGCGCTGCGCCCGCGGCTCGACTACAGTGCCGAGTTTCGATCCGAGAACCGTAGCCATTACTGGACCGTGCGCGCTCTGATCTCCGGAATCGAGACACTCAACTTCTACGGCTTTGGCAACGAATCGCCGAACGTGGAGGCCAGCGCGCTGCGCCGCGTGCAGCAGGCCGCCGCCATGGTCGAGTCGCGGCTAGTCCTTCGCCTGGGCGACAACGCGTCCATATCGACCGGGCCGGTGGCTCGGTACACCACCACCGATCTGAGCGATGATCGCGTGATCTCGCGCCAACGGCCCTATGGCGTCGAGAACATCGCTCAAATCGGCTGGGTCAGTGGGCTCAGCATCAACACCCGGCGCTATCCGGGAACCCGCACCGTCGATGCGACCGACGACACCTTGCGGTGGGGCCCGGCGCCGGTAGGCCCAGGCTACACGCTCGACGTCGACGCGACCTACTACTCGCGCCTCGGAGATCTTATCGACGATTACACCGTGATTCGCGGCGCCGCGACTGCGTCGTACTGGTTGCCGAGCCAGGGCCTCGGAATCGGCTTCCGCGTCGGCGGGCAACAGAACTTCGGCACCTTTCCTTACTACGACGCGGCGTTCATCGGCGGCAGCACCGTGCGCGGCCTGCGCGCCAACCGCTTCGCCGGCGAATCTTCCGCCTACGGCAACGTCGAACTGCTGGCGCGCGTCGGTCGCTTTTCGATCGTGGTGCCCGGACGCTGGGGCGTCTTCGTACGTGCCGACAGCGGCCGCGTCTGGCTCGACGGCGAGGACTCCGACACCTGGCACGCCGGCTACGGTGGCGGGCTCTGGTGGGCACCCTGGAATCTCACCAACGCGATACGGATCTACGTCGCCAAGAGCGACGAGCAAACAGCCTTGTACCTGTTGGCGGGGTTCGGTTTCTAGCCCGCCGCAGATGTGCCCTTGGCGGCGCTACCCTCCGGGTAAGTGGGAGTTACGGGCGACGGTCGTCGTCGCCACGCCCCGCCTGCTCGACTTCTAGCGCCTGGCGCAGGGCGGCGTCGATTCGCTCCTCGTCGCCTGCAAGCAACGTGCGCACGTCGAGGACGAGGCGGTCGTTGACGACGCGGCCCACCAGGGCGGGCTCGGTACCCCGCAGGCGGCGCACCAACTGGTCGGCGGTCAGCGGCGTGGCCACGGCAATTCCCCACGATGGCAGCGCGGTGTCCGGGGCTGCTCCGCCACCGACGCGCGATTCGAGCTGCAATACCTTGGTGCTGACGCCGTCGATCGCATCGACCAGCGCCGCCAGGGACTCGGCGCGCGTCCGCAACCGTGCGGGTTGCTGGCGCAGCATCGCCAAGGTCGGTATGGCGTCGGATCTGCCCGCCAGGTATTCGATCAGCGTTGCCTCGAGGGCCAGGAGTGTCACCTTGTCGAGTCGCAGGGCCCGGTACAGTGGGTTCTGCCGGACACGCTCGACAGCTTCAGGCCGGCCGGCAATGAGGCCCGCTTGCGGACCACCGAGCAGCTTGTCGCCTGAGAAAGTCACCAGATCGACGCCGGTAGCGAGGCGCTGAGCGACGGTCGGATCGTCGGCGATTCCGACCACCCCGAGGTCGACGAGGTTGCCGCTCCCGAGATCCTCGACCACCGGCACGCCGGTCTCGTGTCCCAGCACGACCAACTGCTCGAGCGGTACGCTCTCGGTAAAGCCCACCACACGATAGTTACTCGGATGCACCGCCAACAGCAGCCCGGTCTCGGAGCCGATCGCCTGGCGGAAATCCTCGATACGCGTACGGTTCGTCGTACCCACCTCGCGCAGACGGCAAAAACCCTTCTCCATTACCTCCGGGATGCGAAACGAACCGCCGATCTCGACTAACTGGCCCCGCGATACCACTACCTCGCGCCCCTGCGCGAAAGTGTTGAGGACGAGCAGCACGGCGGCGGCGTTGTTGTTCACCACCGCCACGTCGACACCAGGCAGCAAGCGCTCGAGCAAGCTGGCCACGGGGCGATCGCGCCCGCCGCGCGAACCGCCCGAGAGGTCGTACTCGAGGTTCAGGTAGGCGGTCGCCAGGTCTGCGACACGTGCGGCAGCAGCTGTGCTCCAGGGCGATCGACCCAGGTTGGTGTGCACGACGACGCCGGTACCATTCACCACCCGCCGCAAGCGCGTTCGCAGCATTGCCGCGCCCGTTTGCATCACGTTGTCGGCGACCGAGCCCAGCAGTACACCGAGCTCACCGCCGTCGAGGTCTCCGGCCAAGATCTCGTTTCTCAGGCGATCGAGCAAAGCGGCAGCGGCCTGTCGGGCGAATCCCCGGCTCCAACCCTCTGCGGCGATCCGACGTCGTACCTCCTCGTCCTCCAGAACCGCGTTCATGCTCGGCAGACGACGAAGCAGCGCTTCAATGAGGCTCATTGGATCCGCTCGAACTACGCTTGGAGCTCGCAGGCCCGGCACCGTGCCGGAGACTCAAGTTCAGCTCGCTGCATTCCATCTACCAATCTGCTCGCGGGCTGGTAGCATCGTAGCGTGCGGCGTCGGCGCGATGGGATTGAGTCCCGGCTCAGGGTGACGAATGTCGGAGGAAATCAGAGAACTGCTGCTCGAGAGCCTCGATGAAGAGAACCTGCGGCTGCTTTTCCCGGATCGATTCAGCGAGCGTACCCGAATCAGCCTCATGTACGCGCCACTACAGGGCGAGGAGGCGGAGCGCGAGCGCGAGTTGACCGCGCAAGCAGCCGAATTCGAAGTAACTACCGACGTGGGCGACGTGCACGACGAACCTCGCCACCGGGCCACCTTTACTCTCGATCAGATCGAGCCGTTGTTTCAGCTCTTTCAGCTGATTTCCGGGGACCCGTCAAGAGAGTCCGACGCGCAGTTCAACGGGCGCCGACTGCCGATGACGATGGAGCTCTGGCTACCGCTCCTATGGGCATTGCGTTTCTAGCAGGGTGCGACTCCTGTAACTCGCGGGGCCACGGCCGACGCGACCGGCATGACGCTACCGCAGTTTGACAGCCCACTAGGCAACGGATAGAAATGACCTCGCCTGCGCATCGGCGGGCACCGCGACACAACCCCGGATCAGGGCTGCATGGTCGTCTACCTTCCGATAGCGATTTTTCTGGTGATCGCGATCGTTTTCGCGGTGATCCCGCTCATCGTGGGTCGCCTCGTGCGACCGACTCCGCCGGCAAGCGAGGGAAAGCTGGCTCCCTACGAATGCGGCGTCGAGCCCATCCGTGATGCGCACAAGCGCTTCCCGATCCGCTTCTACATCGTCGCGATGCTGTTCCTCGTCTTCGACGTGGAGACCGTCTTCATGTTCCCGTGGGCCATACGATATCGAGCCTTGGCGCTGTTCGGGTTCATCGAAATGCTCATCTTCATAGGGATCTTGATCTTGGGCTACGTTTACGCCTGGAAACGCGGGGCACTCGAATGGGTCTAGTCGAGCACAAGCTCCCGGAGAACGTTCTGACCACGACCGTTGATAGCATCATCAACTGGGGTCGCAAGTCGGCGATCTGGCCGCTTACTTTCGGCCTCGCGTGCTGCGCCATCGAAATGATCGTCACCACTTGCTCGCGTTTCGACATGGCGCGTTTCGGCGCGGAGGTATTCCGCGCCACCCCGCGCCAAGCCGACCTCATGATCGTCGCCGGCACGGTGACGTTGAAGATGGCTCCAGTCATCAAGCGACTCTACGATCAGATGCCGGACCCGAAATGGGTGATATCGATGGGATCGTGTGCCACTTGCGGCGGCCCCTACCCGACCTACAGCGTGCTCCAGGGTGTTGATCGGATTGTTCCGGTTGACGTGTACGTACCCGGCTGCCCGCCGCGTCCGGAAGCGCTGCTCTACGGCCTGTTGCGGCTGCAGGACAAGATCGACGAAATGAAGGTGGTGCGGAAGTAAGCGGCAACCCGCCGACCCGAGACCCCACTCCGATGGCAGACGAACCGCTCGACACCGACGACGCCGGCAAGACCGACGAGCCGCAGGCTCAGCCGGCCGAAGACGTGTCCGCTGGGGCCCAGCCAGCGGAGCCGGCGAACGCGGTCGAGGCAACTGAGCCAAAGCCCGCGTCGGCAGAGACAGAAACGGCAGAGCTGGAACCCGAGCCCGAGCCACATCCGGTGGTAGCAGCGCTCACCGCACGCTTCGGCGAAAAAATCACCGACGAGGGCACCGACCAGCTCGAAACACCGATCGTGCGCGTCGACACCAGCGACCTCAGCGAGGTGTTGAACTGGCTGCGCGACGACGAGGCGATGAACTTCAACTACCTGTCGAGCGTCACGGCGATCGACTGGACCGATCGCTCTCCGCGCTTCGACGTGGTGCTCCATGTCTACTCCATACCGAAGAATCACCGGCTGACCGTGAAGACGGCCTGCGCGGACGGCGAGGGAGTACCCAGCGCGGTCGACGTGTGGCCGGCGGCCAATTGGTTGGAGCGCGAGACGTACGACCTTTACGGCATCGAGTTTCTCGGCCACCCGGACCTGCGCCGTATCTTCATGCCAGAGGACTGGGAGGGCTTCCCGCTACGCAAGGACTATCCCCTCGAGGGGCCCAACCTCGAACTACTGACCCGCCAGCAAGCGGCGTTTCGTGGGGGTCGCTTCGACCGCATCCGGGGCGAGTACGAGATCAACGAGCAGGAGCGCGAGATGGCTGGTCCCGGCATCGTCGGGGCCCTGTGGACACCGCAACCCGACGAACCCGCCGAGCCGGAAGCAGCGCCAGGCGACGAACCCGAGCCACACTGAGCCATGCTGCAGACGAAGGAGTTCGAGCTCAACATGGGTCCCCAGCACCCGTCCACGCACGGCGTGTTGCGGCTGGTGCTGTATCTCGATGGAGAGACCATCGTCGACATCGAGACCGTCATGGGATACCTGCATCGCGGCACCGAGAAGCTCTGCGAGACACGCAACTACTACAAGAACGTGCCGTTCACCGACCGCACCGACTACCTGGCAGCGCCCTACAACAACCTGGGGTACGTCGAAACCGTGGAGCGCCTCGGAGGCTGGGATGTATCGGAACGCGCTCTGTACGCCCGTCTCGCGATTGTCGAGCTGAGTCGCATCGCCAGCCATCTCTTTTGGCTGGCGACGCACGCCCTCGATATCGGCGCCCAAACGATGCTGTTCTGGTGTACGCGCGAGCGCGAGGTGATTCTCGACTTCTTCGAGGCTGCCCTGGGAGACCGCCTGACCACTTCGGCGTTCCGCCCCGGCGGGCTGCGCCGCGACCTCCCCGAAGGTTGGACCGATGCGGTGCTCAACTTCTGCAGCAGCTTCCCGCAGCGCATCGAGGAGTACGAAACGCTGCTGAGCGCCAACCGGATCTGGCTCGAACGCACCGTCGGTGTCGGCGTGATCAGCGGCGAAGACGCCGCCGCGCTCGGTCTCTCGGGGCCAATGATTCGTGGCTCCGGAGTCGACTACGACATCCGCAAGGCGCTGCCCTACGGAGGCTACGACCAGGTGGACTTTGATGTCCCGGTGTTCCCCGACGGCGACTCCTACGCCCGCTATCTCGTGCGCATGGAAGAGATGCGGCAGTCCGTACGGATCGTCCAGCAGGCGCTCGCGAAGTTGCCCGAAGGACCGATCACCGCGAAGGTGCCCAAGTCGATCCGGATCAAGGAACCGGTAGAGGCGTACCACATCGTCGAGAGCCCACGTGGCGAGCTCGGTTACTACATCATCGGTGGCAACGGCGACACGCCCTACAAGTGCAAGATCCGGGCACCGAGCTTCTGTAACCTGCAGGCGATCGCCCCTCTGAGCAAGGGCCACCTGATCGCCGATGTCGTCACCATCATCGGAAGCGTCGATATCGTGCTCGGAGACGTCGACCGATGAGCGACTTCATGATCGTCAA
>CAXWPH010000010.1:0-176521 GCA_963666055.2 Acidobacteriota bacterium
GCATCCGCCCTTCTCGTAGATGAAGGTATCGATCAGCCCCGTGGTGCCGGTCGCGAAGCTCTCGTAGTTGCTCACCTGGCGCTCTTGCATGACCCAATCCGAGCGATCCTCCTCGCCCACGGTGAAGGTCCACCAGCCGCACCAATCCGGCGGAAAGCTGATCCCCAGCTCATAGCCACCGAGCCAGCCATCGATCTTGCCCTGCTGGGCCAGCTGCCAGGCGCCGGTCTCCTTGTAGAACTCCCGCAGGGTCCGCGTCAGCTCGTTGAGCGGCAGGCCGGGCTTGCCGGTAGCGTGCACAACGTCCATGGCCCGGCCGTTCATCGCGTACAGATCCACCAGCTCCTTGGGCGGCTCACCGACGAAAAAGGCCCGGCAGGTGTTGCAGTGGTAGCGATTCTTGACCCCGCAGACATCGACGACGACGTGATCGACCTCCTGGATCACGCGCTCCGATGCAATGCCGTGGATGAAATGGTTGCCCCCTGCCTTGACGGCGCACAGCAGGCCCGACATCCCACCGCCGGCACGGGTCATGGCGCGCACGATCTCGCCGTAGAGCTCTAGCTCCGTCATACCGGGCCGGACGATGTCCTTGGCCGCCTGCAGGCCGATATCGGCAATACGGCCCGCCTCCTCGACCACCTCGATCTCGGCCGGCGACTTGTGCACCTTGACGTCGACCATGACGTCGGAAGCGTCGATGAGCTCGCAACCACGATCGCTGAACACCGCCTCGATCTGCTTCATATGGAGGGGCCGCGGACGATAGCTGTTGTACTGCAACCCGACCGTCCCGTTGAGCCACCCGGCCGCCTCCAGCTCCATGGCGTGCCCCTCGCAGGCGCGCTCACCACCGCGTCGGGGACGCCGGATATCGGTGGCGACGGAGGTCGCCGCCATGAGCTCGTCGTGGGTGTCGAAGTGGATGAGGTCGTCGTGGTCGACGTGCACGGCGGTGATCGAGCTCGGGGCCCAGCCTTTCGGGCAGTTCTGCTGATACCAGCTCAGCTCCAGACCGTGCAGGTAGCACATGTCTTCGGGCATGGTGACGAACAACATGTCGATGTTGTCCTTCGCCATCCGATCCCGCACGTGGCGCAACCGTTCCTGATATTCAGCCTTAGAGAACGGCGGTGGCGGATGTCCCTCGACCGTGTTTCCGGGCACCACTGTGCGGGGCGTGAAGCCGCCGCTCGGGGCCGCGTTCACCGTGCCAGAGGTGAGCATTCCCGCTGTTGTCGCTGCCGACGTTGCAAGAAAGGCTCGTCGATTGATCTGAGGCTTAGCCATCTCGCCTCCTTGGGCGTGGGATAACGTGTTACTAGGAGCTACAAGGCGCGGCACTCGGGACGAGAACGCAGCCTTTGACGCTGAACTCAAGCCTCAAACCCACCAACAACAGGGGAGTTCCGTCAGCCGGATGCCCCAGGTGACCCTTGTCGGGTCATGCTCTTGGCTTGGTCAGCATCGGGTCGCCTGGATACAACCACTGATCGTTGGACTCCTCAAGGGATTCGCTGCGCAGACGATGGCTACCGCCCATCATGAGCAGTAGTCCCTTGCCTTCGATCGAGGGTGTTCAGGATCAGAAGCGAACTCGGCGGGCAGCACCTTGATGGCCACCTTGCGGCCCAGGCGCGTGTCCTGCGCCAGGTACACCTCGCCCATGCCGCCTTCACCGAGCTGCTCGGTGATCTCGTAGGGGCCTAGTTTGGTGCCGGGGTCCATGGCGTTGCCGATACGGTGTAGGGGAGTGCCTGAAGCCTATCGCTGGGGCACGCGAGGGTCCACGGGAAGCACCTTCAGGGGCCTCGCCAGCATTAACCGGCCTGGTTTCCAGTTTGGGAAGGGAGAGTCCCATACATAGGGAGACGCATTACTCGACGCAGATCACGCTGCTTGCATGAGTCACTCACCGTCCCCCGCCGTTGCCCGAACCCTTGCTGCGCCACCTGGCAGAGTGCCGTGATCCCCTGGCTGACGAACACCCCTGGTACGTATTGCTGGAGACCACCGCGACGACGCCCGACAATGATCTGACAGGGACCATGGAAGACATGCTCGGCGCTGCCGCCGAGGCCGGCGTGGTGCTCGACGCCACCATCGCCGCCAATGCCGAACAGGCCCGCGGCCTGTGGCGAATTCGCGAGGGCATCGCCGAGGTCCAGAAGCACGAGGGCGCCAGCATCAAGCACGACGTCTCGGGTCGCCGACTTCGTGGTCGAGGCCACGGCGGCGGTCGAGGCCCACCTGCCCGGCGCCCGGCCCCTGGCCTTCGGCCACCTGGGCGACGGCAATATCCACTTCAACACCGCCCAGCCCATCGGCGCCGACCCGGCCGAATTCCTCGGCCATTGGGGCGACTTCAACCGCCTGGTCCACGACATCGTCCAGAACATGGGCGGCAGCTTCAGCGCCGAACACGGCATCGGCCGCATGCGCCGCGGCGAGTCTCGAACACTATAAAAGCGAGCTTGAACTGAACCTCATGCGCCGCATCAAGGGAGTCATTGACCCCCAGGGCCTGATGAATCCCGGCAAGGTGCTGGACGGGGCCTAGGCCTCGTCGATGACGACGTTTTCACCACTCAGGAAGACCGCCACCACACAGCCCTTGGGCGAGTGGGATGAATGGCTGGTGCCCGGCGCGAAGCTGACGAAATCGCCGGCCTTGAAGACCGTGCCGTCATCGTCGACCAGTTCGCCCTCGATCATCAGGAAGTGCTCGCCGCCGGTGTGGATATGGGGTACCGAAACGCCACCGGGCTCGAACTTGACCATGAAACAGCCGATGCCGGTGGCCTCGTCGACCCGCACCGGCAGCCAGGTCATGGTCTCGGCCGATATGCCATAGCGGTCATAGGTCTCGTAGGCCGTGTTTTTCGTATCGACGATGATGCGGTCAGTCTCGCTCATGGCGCCTTGCTCCCTGTTTGCAGCTTCATTCTCGCGCATTCCCCTCACATGTCTCGCCAATCGCCGGACTGCTCGAAGGCGTGGGCGGCGCGGTAGATCGTCGATTCCTCGAAGTGGCGTCCGATCAGCATCATGCCGACGGGGAGACCCTCGCTCATTCCACAGGGGACGGACATGGCAGGGTGATGGGTGTTGTTGAAGGGCATCGTGTTGGTTGCCGGACCGAAGGCCAGATCGAGACTGGTCGCGGGATCGACATCTGCCGGTGGCAGCGGAGAGGCCTTCATCGGGGTCGTGGGCATCAGAAGAAGATCCACTTTCGTCAAGGCGTCGTCGTATTCGGCACGCAGCCGCCGGACCTGGTTCGTGCCCTTCGCCACGTAGTGGTACCCATGTTCCCGTCTGAGGAACTCGGTGGCCATCAGCATGATCTTGACCGTCTCGGGCAGCTCGTTCGCGCGTTGACGCCAGGCGCGCTGGGCATCGAGGAAACTCACCACAGCGGGATCGAGCCGGTTGGTCAGGCAGCCGTCACTGTGGAACATCACATCGATGGACTGTTGGATCACGGCTGTCCAGATCGCCGGACCCAGCCGGTGCATGGGGACCGGGACCTCGCTTACGATGGCACCCATTTTGCCCAGACTCTCAGCGGCGCTTCGCACCTTGGCATCGACGTCGGGCTCCGAGGTTTCATGACCAAATCCCTCCGTGACCACACCAACCCGTAGGCCCGAAATGCCCTGCCCCGGGGATTCCGTGTAGTCGTCGGTGCGCGGGTTGTATTGACGGCTGTCCAGACCGTCGGCCCCGGCGATCACCTCCAGCAGCAGCGCGTTGTCGGTGACATTGGCTGTCATCGGCCCGACGTGATCGATGACCGGTCCCATGCCGAGGATTCCGGTGTAGGGAACCAGCCCGTGCGTCGGCTTCATGCCGTAGATGCCGCAGAAGGAGGAAGGCATGCGGATCGAGCCACCCTGGTCGCAACCGATGGCCAGGTCTGCCTCGCCTCCGGCGACGAGGGCCGCGCTGCCCGACGAAGAACCGCCCGCCGAGTGGGCCGGGTTGTGCGGGTTCTGCACCGGGCCGGAATCGCTGGTGTGGCTCCCTCCGGAGAAGCAGAAAGCCTCGCAGACGGCCTTGCCGGTGAGCGTGCCTCCGGCATCGAGGATGCGAGTGACGACGGTGGCGTCTACAGGTGGTATGTACCCGTCGAGGATGTTTGTGCCGTCCATCAGCGGTACGCCAGCGACGAAGACGTTGTCCTTGATGGCCACGGTGCGACCCTTGAGCTTGCCGCTCTCAGAACCGGCGATATCCGTCTTGACGTACCAGGCGTTGAAGGGGTTGTCGGCCGGCGCGGGCCGTTCCCAGTTTCGTTCGGCCGCACCGGGCTGGACCTCGTCGTCCGGAAGCTCATCCAGGACGGCGTTGCCGGCGATGGAACCCTCGACCAGGTCGCGGTAGAGCGCGGCTTGTTCGTCGGAGACCGACATGCCGAAATCTCGAATGATTTCTGCGATCTGTTCGCGTGTCGGAGTCTTCAGCATGTTCCCTTCGCGGTTTGCATCACAACGCTGGATCTATCTCCCAACGGTGACGAAGCAGGGTGGGTGAGCGCCTGAAGCGTATCGTTAGGGCACGTAGGGGTCCACGGGAGAGGCCGTTTCGCAAGACTCGGCTGAGCGCGCTACGGGTCCGTCGGCACGAGCCGGTTCAGGTCGTCGAACCAGTTGGTGACCAGCGTCACATGGCCACTGCCGGTCTGGCTGCTCTGGCCGGTGTACACTTCGTTTGTACCGCTGAAGTTCGATTCGTATGCCAAGAGCTCGCCATCGTGCGACCATCGGCATTCTGGTAGCGCCGCCCTCGCTCTTTCGCGAGGCACTTCTTCGACATCCACTGCAACTGAGCGGGCAGGTCAGGGTTGGTGTCGCCGAGCGGCTGCGGCTCCTCGTCGGCGATCTTATGCAGGATGTCCAACATGCTCTTGCCGGCGAACGGCTGCCGACCGCTGACCATCTCGTAGAGCACGCAGCCGAAGGCGAACAGGTCGGCCCGGTGATCGATCTTGTCGGAGCCCTCAACCTGCTCCGGGGCCATGTAGCCAGCCGTGCCCATCACCTGACCGGCCACCGTGCCCATCATCGTGGGTGACTGCGTTGCACCACCTGGTGAGCCCGCCCCCGCCACCTCGGTCAGCTTCGCCAGGCCGAAGTCGAGCACCTTGGCGTGGCCTTCCTTGGTGACGAAGATGTTCTCCGGCTTCAGATCGCGGTGGATGATTCCGGCGGCATGTGCTGCTGCCAGTGCTTCGGCGATCTCGGTGGCTAAGCCGAGCGCCTTCTTGAGCGGCAGCGCACCCTTGTCCAGCGGCTCCCGCAGCGTGTCTCCCTCCAGGTACTCCTGCACCATGAAGTGGGTGTCGCCTTCCGTGCCGATGTCGTGAACGACCGCGATGTGCGGGTGGTTCAGCGCGGCGGCGGCACGAGCCTCCTGCTCGAAGCGGGCGAGCCGCTCGGGGTCAGAGGCGAACTCGGCGGGCAGCACCTTGATGGCCACCTTGCGGCCCAGGCGCGTGTCCTGCGCCAGGTACACCTCTCCCATGCCGCCCGCGCCGAGCTGCTCGGTGATTTCGTAGGGACCTAGTTTGGTGCCGGGTTCCATAGCGCTGCCAGAGCGGGGTGGGTGAGCGCCTGAAGCCTATCGCTGGGGCACGCGAGGGTCCACGGGAGAGGCGCTGGAGGATCGGACAGAAACTGGTCCCCCAAAACGCGCCCGAGCACATCCCTCGGGGGAGTGGGACGCAGCTCGCAGGTAACGGGAGGCGACGGGCCGATGATGGAGCTGGCCTTTCTCGCGGCGGACCCGACCGACTACTACACGCAGTCCGCGAAAGCCAACGAGCAGATGGGCGAGGCGTTGCAGAACATCCGTGCCCGGGCGGGAGCGCTCTGCCGGCGGATCGAGTCGACCAACCACACGATCCGGCGCGACCTCGCGTATCAGCTGCCCGAATAGAGGCAGCGGGTGTGCTGTATGAAGGAAATCACCGGAGCAGTATTGGCGTACAGAAGGTGGTCGCGCCGGTGATCAAACTGCCTTGGGGTGAATGACCGGGAGGACGCCATTGCACCGTTCCATTGTACGGATCTGCGCCGAGCTGTTCGGTGATCTCGTAGGGGCCTAGTTTGGTGCCGGGTTCCATGGCGCTGCCAGACAGGGGTGGGTGAGCGCCTGAAGCCTATCGCCGGAGCGTGCGAGATCCAACGGGGCGGGTGTCGGCAGCGTTCCAGCATCCCCTTCGACGGATGAGGGTGCAGAATCGTGAAGGTCGGTTACTGACCACCCCCACGGCAGCGAGCGGACCGTTGACTGGGCCGCCACCCGTGACGCAACCGCGCCGATTTACCGAAAAGTAAACGGCGTAGAGCCCCCGCCGACGTTCCAGGGGCGTGGGGGGTCGAAACGAGCGACTCACGGCCCCTACGGGCGCTTGTAGGGACGCAGCGGCTGGCGCTACCGGGACGGAGCACTGTCTTGCAGTCGATGCTGTCTGATGGTGGCGCTGTCGAGGCTCACCCGAAGGGCGCGCTACCGGTCCGTCGGCACGAGCCGCTTCAGCTCGTCGAACCAGTTGGCGACCAGAACCATGTCGGGGATCTCGTAGGGTTGCTGGGCTCAAGACGTGGCACTAACCGCAGGGTCAGGTCATTGCGTCTCGTTGAACAGAATCACGTACCGATCCGCATTGATACTCGCGTCCCACATCACGACAAGCAGATCGATTCTACCGTCCCCATTTGCATCGAGAGGAGTGATCTGGAATCCGATGTCGCCCGGGACCGCGAGCTGCTCGAACCGGCCCTTGCCGAGGTTCCTGAAGATCGTGCCCGACATACCGCGTTCGCCGGGCAGAACGATGTCCGGCCAGCCATCGTTGTCCAGATCGACGATGCTGATGCTTCCCCCGGTGTGGCCGTCGGCTTCGAGACTCTGGGGCAACCACTTCTTGGTCACGTCCCTGAACCGACCCTTGCCGCGGTTTTGCAGAAATTGCAGGTGCGGGTTCGGGGGACCTCGACCACCCGACGTCTCCGTCGCCACGAGCAAGTCGGGGTCGCCATCCATGTCCAGGTCGGCGCACACGGGTGCGCTCCCGTACTCACTGTTGACGCCGTTGGGCGACAGCGGCAGCGTTATCTTCGAGTAGTTGAAGTTACCGAACCCGTCGTTCTCCAGAATCTGCGTGCGGCCCGCGAGCTTGGGGGCGTCAAAATCGGAGGGGTGGGGGCTGCCGACGAGGTCCTGGTCACCGTCAGCGTCGACGTCACAGAACACTACCTTCGGCAATATGCAATCCTCGCTTCCGCGTGCACACGGGCGAGAGTCCGGCGAGTTCGGAAACGGTCCGGGCAGCCTGTCGTTCTCGGCCCGAAAACCGCCGCTTCCATCGTTGATCAGTAGGCGCGGACCCAACTCGGCGCGTTCGGGATCCGTTGATCGCCAGCTTCCTGGCCAGTTGGCATCCCAGATATCCAGGTCGCCGTCCCCGTCGACATCCGCTGCGGCAGCGTGGTGCGTGAAGGCCTGGTCATACCTGGGATAGGGCTCCCCGCGCGCGGTCCGATACCTACCGTCCGGCCTGGACAGCAGGAGCAGGTTGGCGGCCCCGGGGGCCGGGTCAGCCGGGTCCTTGCCGGTCTGCGGAAAGTAGATGTCGGGGACACCGTCGCCGTTGAAGTCGTGAATCATCGGTTGCTCATTACTCATTTGGTCAATCCTGCCCGGCTTCCCGGCCAACCACTTGCGCTTTCTCGCCCGGCTGAAGACGCCGGTCCCGTCGTTTTCCCAGACGGACAGCGCGGCCTTGTAGGCGACGCTCGGATCCGCGTAAAAGGTGACCTCATGTAGCAGAACATCGGTATCGCCGTCCTGGTCGATATCGATGACCTGCTGCCAGACACCTGGTTGATCCAAGGTGAGGCCGATACTGGTTCTGACCATTCGCCATTGCAGTGGTCCGCTGGCCACCCTGCGTGGCTGTGTCTGGTCGGTTGATGCGAGAGGGCCTGGGGCTGCCGACATCCCCGCGCTCGCGAGAACGGGAGCAAGTATCGCGACGGTGATCCAACCGAGGTGCACTCTGCGCCGTGGATTACTCGAAGCGAGGCCAGCAGGGCGGAGCTTCATGGTCCTCCTAGAGAACTTGATCGAGTAAGCTGCCTAGGACCGCTCGCGAAGTCGTCCGATAGTACCTTGATGGCGATATCACGATCCAGCGTCGTGTCGCGTGCTCGGTACACCTCGCCCATCCCGCCTGCACCGAGCGGGGCGAGGATCTCGTAGTGGCCGAGGGTCTTGCCGATCATCCTCTTCAACTCACTGGATGTAGCCAAGTGCTCGAAGAGTCCGTAGCTGCTCGGAAGTCAGCGGCGACTCCTCGCCCGGCGTGAACTGCTGCGCCAGCAACTGGTGCGCCTCGAACTGCGCCTCAAGGAAAGCGGTGTAGTGCTCGACTAGGTCAGGCCGCTCCTCATGCAGGCTGCTCAAGGCGTGCGGGTCGTTCCACAGGTCGTAGAGCAGCAGGGGGACGGGCCGGCGCTCCTCTTCCGGGGTCTCCGGGTGCGGGTTTATCTCGAGCGATGCCCCCCAACGCCCATCGACCACCTCGATGCGACCGCGGAACTCGCCCGTGTCGCCATCCACCCAGAACTCGTCGAGGATGACGGGGCGCGGCTCCCACCCTGCCTCCCCCAGCAGCAACGGCGCCAGGGACTGTCCCTGCATCACTTCCGGCATCGACAGATCCGCCAGGTCTAGGATGGTCGGCAGCAGGTCGATCATGGAGACGGGCTGGCTGAACCGATGGCCTGGAGCAATGCGCCCCGGCCAGACCACGATCAGCGGGATGCGGGTCGTGCCGGACCTGACCATGGGAGCCCCAGGAAGCCGATGGAACAAAGGCCCGCGGGGCGGTAGGGAATCACGCATGAGGAGGCCGTAGTCCGCCGAGCCCGCCCCGACGCCGTGATCCGCCGCGACGATCAGGAGGGTGTGCTCCCACTCGCCGGCTGCCTTGAGCCGGGCCATGAGCCGGCCAAGCTGGTAGTCCTGGTGCGCCATCGTTTCGTCGTGCAGGTCCCGTTGGGCGGTGACGAACGGCACCCGGCTGATGCCGGCCTGCTCAAACCCCTTTCCCCCCCGCCAGAAGACCCCTGATGCCTGGAGGAGGCGGTGCCATTCCTCGACGATCTGGCGGCGGTTAGGGCTGATGAAGAGGCCCGCGAAAGGAGGGAGCGGCGTGTGCGACCTATGCACGTCGGTCGTCTGAAAATGCACCCAGTACGGCTCGCTGGGGTACGCCTCCCGCCATGCCCAGAAGTTCTCATGGAGCTCCACGGAGGACTTGGACTCGGGCGTGACCCCGGCTTCTCGGAACACATCGACGCCACGTTCGAGGCTGCTCAACCTCCCAGCGTTCCCGTTGGATGTGAACACGGCAGTCTGGTAGCCGGCCCGGTGCATGTGCTGAGCCATGGTCGGCGCATTGTCCGGGATCACATTGAACCCGTTCTTGAAACCGCCCAGCACGCTGTGTTGCAACGAGGTCATGAAGGAGGCCGTGGAGGGTCGGGTCCAGCTGGAATTGCTGTACGCACGCTCGAAGATCGCACCCTCGGCGGCCAGCCGCTCGAGGTTCGGCGTCGTGCGACGATTGTAGCCGTAGACGCTCATGTAATCGGCACCACCGCCGTCGATGATGTAGAAGATGATGTTCGGCTTGTCGGTGGTGCGCGCGCCGCTGATTGTCGGCGCAGCCCACAAAGCGACCCTCCCTTCGGCTTCGGACTCGGCCTCCAAGCCGAGCGTCACCGTCTGGCCCGCAAAGTCGGCCAGATCCACCGAACGCTGGCCCCAGCCCTTCTTGACCGCATAGCGCTCCTCGAACAGCGCGGTCGGTTCACCACCCCCGGCACCATCAGGGATCGCCGTGACCCGGAAGGTCACGGGCACGTCCTCACGCAAGACACCCATGGCGAAGTCGAGCCGGCCCGCCTCCGGGATCTTCACCCGATACTCCACGCGCCCCGGCGTGTGCGTATACAGAGCCTGCCGATAGATGCGGTTGCGGATTTCAGTGCGCGAGGCCGCGCCCGCGTTGGCGTAGTTAGCCACCTTCGGGATCAGCGTGATGGAAAGAATGTCGATGCTGGCCACATCAGTGGCCGCGAACAACAGGCCGATCTCCCGAATCGATCCCTCCGGTGGCGGATCCCCCCAAAAGTAATCCAGCCGCAGCTGGTAGGTCTGCACCGTACCGTCGCTTACAACAGGCGCCTCATCGCCTCCGTGCTCAAATGGATTGGGGCCGCTTGCATCCGTACCGGTCCCCTCTCGCCTGTTGAAGCCGATGAAGAAGTCGCTGACATCATCGGAGGTGCGAGCACGCACCACGAGGTGCGCCAGATCCTCGTAGTTCCAATCGGGCACCTCGAGAACCAGGCCGCCCCTTGGGTTGCCGTTCGGATTCCTCGTACCGTCCGTTAGCGTGACGCGCAGCGCGTCGTCGAGCTGCGTGACCTCGACCGGATCGTTCGTGGGGTTCCACGGGACTACCGGCTTCCAGTCCTCCTGGGGCTCGTCGAAGTGCCATTCCATGGCGTCCGGAGCGTCTGCGGGGACCTCGGAGCCCACGATGGTGGCCACGTCGAAGTGTTCCTCAAGGTGGAGGGGAACCTCGGCGGTCAGCGGTGACGGGCCGGGGTCAAGCCCTGTGCAACCCGTCGTTAGGAGGATCGCGAGGAGCAGCGCTGCAAGCGAGTGGCACCAGTCGAGACGAACCTCTCCCATGCCGCCAGCACCGAGCTGCTCGGTGATTTCGTAGGGGCCTAGTTTGGTGCCGGGTTCCATGGCGCTTCCACAGGGATGTGGGGGAACGCCGGAAGCCTATCGCCGGGGCGGGCGAGGGTCCACGGAGAGGCACGGCCCCCGCAACGGTGCCTAGTGGTAGAGCCGGGCTGTTGTGCCGTCTCGGGGACGCACCCTGCGCCGCGTTCATCGGTGTCCCACGCATACACCTCGTTGTCGCCGTCGCCGTCGATCAATCGAGGGCCTCCTGCCGCGGGGGCAATGATCCCGCAATGAACTCTGCGTTGTCGATGGTCTGGTCTTGTTCTACCCTCCGGCCGGCAGGATCAGGTCCCAGCACCAGGAGAACCTATGCAACATAACCTTGTTGCTCTCCGTATCGTGATCGTCGCCAGCCTCACGCTTGCTACCTACGCCCCGGCAGAACAGACGGGCTCTGCAGCCTCCGGTAACTGGTCTCGGTACGCCGCCGACCAGGCGGGCACCAAGTACACGCCACTCGACGGCATCAACGCCAAGAACTTCGACCATCTCGAGATCGCCTGGCGCTGGGACACGGTCGATCAGCCTATCCTCGACGCCAACCCCGATATCTGGACCAACCGCAACGAAGCCACGCCGCTGGCCATCGACGGTGTCCTTTACACCACGACCTCGCTGAACCAAGCCGCGGCCATCGACGGCGCCACCGGCAAAACCCTGTGGACGTTCGATCCCGGCACCTGGCGTGGCGGCTCGCCTGCCAGCCTCGGGTTCATTCACCGCGGCCTGGCGCTCTGGGAGCAAGACAACGGCGACAAGTGGCTCGTTTACGGCACGAGCGATGCGTACATGATCGCTCTCGACGCCGGCACCGGATCTCCGGTGCCGACGTTCGGCGACAACGGCCGCATCGACCTGACGCAGGGTTTGCGCCGACCGATCAAGCGCGAGTTCTACGGCGTTAACTCCCCGCCGATGATCTGCGGCGGCAACATCGTTATCGGCTCCGCCGTCTGGGACCTCATCGCCGAGGACCTGGCGCCCCCGGGCGACGTGCGTGGCATCAACCCCGCCACCGGAGCCACCGCTTGGACCTTCGAGTCGATCCCGCAGGGACCGCTGGCCGAGGAAACCTGGGGCGCCGATTCGTGGCAGACGTACGGCAACACCAACGTGTGGTCGTTCATGAGCTGCGACGAGGAGCTCGGCCTCGTGTACCTGCCGTTCGGCACGCCGACGAGCGACTACTACGGCGGCGGCCGGCCCGGCGACAACCTCTACGCGGAGTCGATTGTCGCGGTGCGCGCCGATACCGGCGAGAAGGCGTGGCACTTCCAGGGCGTGCATCACGGCATCTGGGATTACGATTTCCCCGCCGCGCCGATCCTGGTCGACATCACGGTCGAGGGTCGCGAGATCAAGGCGCTCGTGCAGATCTCCAAGCAGGCCTTCGCCTACGTGCTTGACCGCGAAACCGGCGAGCCGGTGTGGCCGATCGAGGAGCGACCTGTGCCGCAGGAGCCGACCATGCCCGGCGAGTTCCTGTCCCCGACGCAGCCGTTTCCCACCAAGCCGGCCGCCTTCGACCGGCAAGGCATCCTGCGCGACGAGCTCATCGACTTCACCCCCGAGCTGCGTGCCGAGGCCGAGCAAATCCTGCAGCAGTGGGACCACGGCCCGCTCTTCACGCCGCTGACACAACGCGGCACACTGATGCTCCCCGGCTTCATCGGCGGCGCCAGTTGGGCGGGTGCCAGCGTGGATCCGAATTCCGGGATCTTGTATGTGCCCTCGGTAACCCTGCCTACCCTATTGGCGCTGCAGGAGCCGGCCGGCGAGTCGGCCTACCGTTACCAAATCTCCTTCGACGCGCTACCCGAGGGCCCACAGGGGCTACCGTTTTTCAAGCCGCCCTACGGCCGCGTTACCGCCATCGACCTGAACACTGGCGAGCACCTGTGGGTGACACCCATGGGGGCCGGCCCCAAGGACCATCCGGCGCTCGCCGGTCTCGAACTCGCCGACCTCGGCTCGCCTTACCGCACGTTCCTGGTGCGCACACCGTCGTTGCTGCTGGCCGCCCAGGAGGGCCCGTTCACGGCTCCGTTCCTCTCGGACCGCGGCAACGCGATCCTGTTGGCCGGGCAGACCGAGGCACCGTCGATCCGGGCGCTGGATCCGGCGACCGGCGAGATCATCGGCGAGGTCCCGCTACCGAACAATGCAAGCGGAGGCTTTGTGACCTACATCGCCGACGGCGTGCAATACATTGCCGTGCCGATCGGCGGGGCATCGCAGAAGGCAGCGTTGGTGGGGCTGCGGGTGGAAAGCGAGTAGGGGAAGCCCGGCCCCCGACTAGGCCAATACGAGACGCTTCCGAAGCAGGGTGAGCGCCCTGAAGCCTATCGCCGGGGCACGCGAGGGTCCACGGGAGACGCCGGAATGCCGCCGCTCAGCGCCTTTCTAACGTCCGCCGGCACCCAGCCCACCGAAGTGCCTGTCAGGTTGTCGGCGGCCCGTAGCGGGGCCTTCTCGGGGCTCCTAAGCAGACATATGACTGGTGTCTGCCCCGGCATTGCGGACGAGCGGAATCGAGGGTCGCTGGGTGGCTCGCGAGACTCCGCTGGCGCCGCTACGGGTCCGTCGGCACGGGTCGCTTCAGTTCGTCGAACCAGTTGAGGACGACGTGCAGCTCGGTTTCCCGTCCCGGATTGGTCTCAGCGGCCCTGATCATGACGAACCGTTCGCCGTCAGGAGCGCTTTCCGGAAGGCTGGCAGCAGCCGTTGCCGTTCATCCGGGTCGTCCCGCAGCCGAAGTAGGCTGACGCTCCATCAGGGACCGGGTCGGGTCGGACCTGCGGTCGCGCGACGAGCCGACTTGTCGTTGTCGCATGCGTCGCCGATGCCGTCGCCGTCCGAGTCGCCTTGCTGTGGGTTAACCTGTTGCCGGCAATTGTCCTCGCTATCCGGAATGCCGTCGAGATCGCGGTCGGTTCTCTGCAGCTTCAGGTAACAGGAGGATGCCTCGTCCTTCTGGCAGGGCTGCTCGGGAATCGTCGAGTCGATGACGGTGTTGACCCGGCGCTGACCGTCCGTCTTTTTGTCGACCTGGCCCGTAGCGACGCGATGGAAGTGCGCCCGCCAGATGACCTCTGTCGAACCGACGCGGTAGCGCACGGCGACTCCCCCGGAGATCGGATCCTTGTCCCAGTAGGTCAAGCGCTCGACGCTGAAGCCCATCTGCTCTAGCACGGTGTTGGCATCCTTCACCGGCTTGCCCTTCTGTGTGAGCTTGGCCTTCTTGGTCTCCGGGTCCGAGTGCTGGCGCTGCGTGCTGCGCGGAGCATCACCGTTGTGGTCGATCTCGTGGGCGAGCGTGGCGATCAGCTTGACGCTGGCCAGCAATTGGCGCGCGGCAGCGACTCCGCCGATCAGCACCGGCATGTTTTCGCCATCGACCTCGACGCCGGTGTTCAGCGCGTCGATGTCGCCGAGATCGACGCCCAGCAGGGCCTGGTTCTTCTGTGTCGGTGCGGCCCTGCCGGAGAACACATCGGGATTGTCCCGGGACACCTGGACTTTCAAGCGACCCCGGTGCGTTTCGCACGCCTTGGCCACTTTGGCTCGCATGTCCTCGGATTTCTGGTATGCATTTTTCAGCGTATCCGCGACGCGCTTCTCGTCCGCGGCTGTGGCCTTGCCTGTGCGCTCGACGGTGACCTTGCAGTCTCCGAGCTCGAACACCGTTTTCCGGTCGCTTCGCCGAGCGCCAGTCGATGCAGCTGATTGCGCCTCCGCCGGCCACGGACTGTCGGTCAGCTGCACGAGCATCACCGCCATCACTGTCAGTATCGACAGGCGGATCGTCGTCGATGCCCTCATGGTTGCACGATCTCGAAGATGGCCCAGTGACCGTGATCGTTGCCCCCGGGTACGCGCACCAACTGATCGAATCCCTCGAGCGCGAAGCCGAGCCAGTGAAAGTCCACGGACGGCAGCATCTCGACCCGGGTGAGGATCTCGAGCAAGACCGTGCCCCGAGCCGTTGGCCCCAGCGTCACCGGGCCCAGGGGGCTGACGAAGTCTCCGCTCAGCGGAGCACAATGGGCCGCAGCCTGGGCATCGACACCAAAAGACCTCCCGAACGCCTGGTTGTCGGCCAGTCCGGTGTTCGGGTCCTTGTCGGCATCGATGAAGATGCCGTAGGAGAGCGCCTCAGCGGAGTTGGTGCATTCCGGCATCTCGGCAAGCTCGATGCGGATCGCCACCTGACGGCCCTTGACCCTGCGGAACTTGTCGATGTTGCCGAGCTCCACGACCTCTGCCGACAGCACGTCCAGATGGCCCGGCAGCTCCGACGCTCCCGGCGCGGCGACGAGACCGGCCAACGAGACCAGCATCAGAGCCAACACTATCGGCAGCGCTCGAACCAGCAGTAGTCTCACTTGGGAGCTCCCCCGCGTCGACGTCATGGGTCAGCCTGACGATTCAAGCACGTAGTCCTTCATTCGCCCAGCGGTGATGTGATCGGACGACCTCGGTGCCGGGTTGTATCCCTACCTGTCCGTCGGCGGCACGAGCCGCTTCAGCTCGTCGAACCAGTTGGTGACGAACGCCACCGTTACCGTCGACGGCATCCCCGTGGGTGACGGACGGCACGCTGTTGGCTCGGTAGCGGGTCGGCAGCGGCGCACAGATCGCGACGTTATCGAGGCAGGATCCACTCCAGGCCCGCGCGGAGTGACCTCGGCGCACCGGGACCAAGGAACCGCGGATCGTCGAACCTTCCAGCGAACACCTCGCCCGGCTCACCGAGAACACCGAACGTCTCGTATTCCGCATCCAGCAGGTTGGTCACCGTGGTGTAGAGCGTCACGGTCTCACCGACGCGGTAGGACCCCATCGCGTTGAGCAGCGTGAACCCGGGTACCGGTGCGAGCAGGTTCGCCTCGTCGCCCCTGAAATACCGCGACGAGGTGGACATCAGGTCCAGCCCGAGCTCCACGGCGTCGCCGACGTTGGCGGTGAATCCGGCCTTCAGATTGTGCCGCGGTATTCCCGGTATCGCGTCGCCGGGCTCAACGCGGATCTCACCATCGACCGCCAGCGGGTGGTTCGGGCTGGGGACCGTCAGGACGGTGTCGAAGGTGGGGCTCAGGTGCATGTAATCCACGTGCCAGCCGAAACGACCGGCGATGCGACCGGAGGCGCCGAGCTCGACCCCGCGGCGCCGCGTCCGGCCGACGTTCTCGAAGAACCCTTGCCCGCGCAGCGGACCGCTGCTGACGAACAGGATGTCGTCGTGGTTGACGCTCTGAAAGACAACCGCCCGTAGATCGAGCGACCGCAGCCGCGCTCTGAGCCCCCCCTCCCAGGTTCGCGTCACAACCTGCTCGAGTGCAGGGTCGGCGACGAAACCGTTTGGAAGGCGGCACGGATCCTCGGGATCGGCGCAGGTCAGCTCGACCGGGGTCGGAGCCCGGGATGACTCCGCGTAGCCTGCGAACACCGATACCCGGCTCGAAGCCTGGAGCGCCAGGCCGCCGGAGAGGTTGAGCCGACCGAACGAGTGATCCCCGTCCAGGTCATCGCCAAGCTCGTCAAACAGCTCGATCCGGGTGTCGTTGTAGCGGCCCGACACGGTGAGAGAAACACGAGGGCTCACCGTCAGCATGTCGGTGACGAACAGCCCGAGGTTGCGGTTCCGTGCCTGTAAGTGCACGAGCGAGTCGAGCCAGACGATGCCGTGTCCCTCCGCGCCGCGATCCGGGGTCAGGGCAGCCAACTCGGATTGCGAGCGGAACCGCGTTCTCCCGGCGTCGTAGCTGACGCCGACGATCAGCTGATTGTCCCGCTGCAGTATGCCCTCCCGAATCGTCGTCTCGAGAGCCCCGCCATAGCCCCGTTGCCGCGTCTCGCTGGTGTTGTTGAGCGCGTCGACCGCGTCGGCTCCGAGCGAAACGGGATTCCCGGTCAGGTCCAAGACCGGCGTTCCGCCGTCTTCACCCACGCACAGGTGGTCCAGGGGCGCGGCCGCCAGGCAAGCCTGGAAGTCGGCCGTATCGGCGTTGAGGGTCTCGACGTTGTTGCGTCGGAAGTACGCGCGTCCCTCCAGCCAGTTCCCATCCGCGATCTCACGGCGCGCCCCGACGGAGGCCAGGATCAGCGCGTTGTCGGTGATGTCGGGATGCGTGAACACGGTAGCGCGGTCGATGGTCAGAAGCTCAATCGGCGCAGCGCCGTTGCCCTGAAGCCGATTGTCTGCGGCAGTCACGCTCGCTTCGACCGCCGTCGCCTCGCCCTGCCAGCTCAACTTTCCGAACAGCCGCCGAACCAGCGAAGGCGAGAAGTCCCGCCAACCATTCTCCGACATCAGGTCTCCGTTGAGGTAGTAGCCGAGCTTTCCCCGGGCTCCACCGCTCTGCAGCGAGACTCCGCGCTGGCCAAACGACCCCGCCTCGGCGCGGAGCCCGTGGCTCCGGTCGCTGAAGCCGGACTTGGTGCGTATGGAAACGGAGCCGCCCAGGGTGTTGAGACCGAACAACGGGTTGGAGCCAGAAAACAGGGCGAGGGCGGAGATCGCCGATAGCGGAACCAGGTCCCAGTGGACCGTGTCGCCGAACAGCTCGTTGAGCCGCACGCCGTCCTGGTAGACGGACAGTCCCTGAGGCGAACCCAGCAGGGGCGACGCGGCGTACCCGCGGAAGTGGACGTCGGGCTGGAAGGGATTGCCCTGCGCTTCGACAACGTGCACACCGCCGAGCCCACGACTCATGAGGGCGCTGAGGTTCCGTGCACGAGACCGAGCGATCGCCTCGGCGCCCATGGTCTGAACGCTCGCCGCAACCTTGGCGAGGTCGACGCCGGCGCCGATCGGCGTCACGCCGATGACGGTAATCTCGTCGACGACCGTCGGCCGGTCGGGTTCTTGTTGCGTCTCCCCTTGTTGCCCCTCGGCGATGGACGCCATGCCCCCGAGCAGCGCGACGCCCAGGCCGAGAATCGTCGCGGCCAAGCGTCGAGATGAGATGTTCGAGAGGCCGTGATCCCCGCGCATCCGTTGCTCGCTCCTCGCCGCGCGAAGTACCGCGCGCTCTGGCGACGGCGAGCAGGTCACCAAAGTCGCTAGCACCCACGCGGCCGTCCCGGCAAGATTACGCTGTCCGTTGTCACCGTGGGGAGGGAGATGGTTCCGAAAATGTCACCGAGTGCTGGCATACCCTGCGGTGAGGCCGCTCAGGTGAAGCTTCAGCTCGCAAGCTGCGGCTGACGCCGCTACGGGTCCGTCGACACGAGCCGCTCCAACTCGTCGAACCAGTGGGTGGCCAGCGTCGGGGTATCCGGAGGTCGGCATCCGCGCTCAAGGACTAGCGGACCGCGTGCTGCTACTGCTGCTGAGGCTCGAGGTCCTTGGTTGCGAGCAGGACCGCCGCGCCGACCATCATGGCGCCGCAGACCCGGTTAACCCAATTAGAAGAGAGGCTGCGGATGCGATGGGCAGCGTAGCCTGACAACCAGCCCCATCCCAGGAGGATTACCCCGTCGACGATCAGGTAGGTGCCGCCCAGAATGCACGACGTGCAGACAAGTGCATGTTGAGCCCGTGAAGCCCAAACGGAGGCGATTCGGCCGACTAGAGCTGCTGACGGCCAATCAGCACGACGCCCTGGAAGTGACTGGTATCAAAGGCGATTCTCGGGCCGGGGTCGAAACGGCTCGGTGCACGGGGTATTGACGGCCTTCTGTCGAGTCGCCCCTACGGGTTGAAGATTGGCGAGGAGGATAGCTGCCGCGCGACCGACTGCAGATCCGGGTTCACCAGATCCTCCCCGAAAGACCCGAACCAGGCGATAACCAGGTCACGTCGCGGCGATACGTACAGGAACTGCCCGCCGTAGCCACCCTTGCCGAAGTCGCCGTCCGCGAACACGACGTCGCATTGCCAGGCGCTGTGGGTCGGAAGCTCGCCGGCGGTTCCGTAGCCCGGTCGGAAGTTGCTTGATGGCGTCAATTCCGGACGGGCGTCATCGAGAAGCTTCTCGTGGAAAGCGGTTTGTTCCAGGAGGAACAGACCGAGCCGCCCAAGGTCGCGCAGCGTCGTGAAGACCCCTGAGTGGGCAGCCGCAGCCTGTCCGACAGCATAGTCACCGGAGACGATCAGACCATCGTGCTCGGCGCCGACCTGGACCCAGACCAGCTCCGACAGCAGTTCAGGGTAGGTCTTGCCGGTGACGACCTCCGCTAGGTACATCAGCACGTTGGTATTGGCAGATGTGTAGTTGTACCTCGTCCCCTGCTCGAAGCCGTGCGGTGCGGTCGCGATGTGCGATCGAAACGAAACGGGTGAGAGTTTCGGCTGAAACCCGACGCTGCGTTCCATCACCATGAAGCAGGAATCGATATCCCGGTAGGCGTCGTTACTCTCGTAGCAGCCGGTGCCGGAGGCCATGTCGAGGATGTTGCGAATCGTGATGCCTTCCCACGAGGTACCTTTCAACGCCGGGATGTAGTGATCGATGGTCTGGGCGACATCGACAAGCCCCCGGTCCTGAAGCTTCGAGATCAACAGACCGGTGATCATCTTGCTGATGCTGAAATAGATGTGCCTATCGTCGGCGCGCATGTTCACGTAGCGTTCGTAGACGATCTCGCCTCGGTGGAGCACGATGAAGCCATCCACGCGTGGATCGTTGGCGACGTAGTCGTCCAGCGTCACCCGGCCACGGTCTCTCGTGTTAACCAGGTATTCAGCGACGTCCCCGCGTGGCGCCTCGGGAAGCTCCAGGATCGGACCACCACGGCGGAGTTCGACGAGTGGAAAGAGCTTGTCCATGTTGAGGTTGGCATAGCGCGTCAGCTCACCGCCGAACCAACCGGTGACGTAGTCCCAGCGTTCGTGCAGGACCCTGGCCTCGGCGGCCGAAAAGAGGCCACCGTGGCGCTCCGCGTCCTGCGGTTCGTTCGCCATTGAGACTGGCGTCGTCAGCGACACCAGCATCAGAAGCATGCTGGCAAGAACGATCAAGCGAGACTTCATTGTTCTGTCTCCAAATCCAGAGGAGATCACTTGATGGCGCTACCAGAGGGGGGGTGAGCGCCTGAAGCCTATCGCCAGAGCGTGCGAGATCCAACGGAGGCACCGGTCAGGAGCCTCCCCAGCGCAACGGGCCTGCCCCCCGATCCGGGAACGGAGGGAGGTCCTATATATAGGAGGGCACCTTACCCGACGCACACACGTCGGTTCCATATGTCACTCGCCGACCCCCAGACCGACCCCCAAAACGGTTGGCTTGTGAGTGACTGGCTGTAAGTTATTGAATCTAAAGAGCCGGCGCGCGGATTCGAACCGCGGACCTGCTGATTACGTCAGCTGCTCCGATCGGCACTGTGAGGCCGCCTTCATCCGACCGATCTGGGATGTACGGACGGTCAATCACAATCAATCGTTAGATCCCTGTTAGATGCCGGGCTCAGACGCAGAAAGCCCCGGTGGCACGAAAGGGCGAATATCCCTTTGCCACCAGGGCTTTCCTGAAGTAGCGGGGGCAGGATTTGAACCTGCGACCTTCGGGTTATGAGCCTAGTGGGGGCAACCCCGTGGAGGTTCAAGTCCTCTCTTGGGCACTTACCGTAAACGACTGACAAACAAAGGGTTGTGGCGCTTACCTACAGGGCCCGCCTAGCTCCAACCTCAGCCCCGCAGGGCAAAAAGTAACCAACAGGTAACGAAACGCCTCCTCTGCCATTACGAGCTGCGATTTCGCGCCCTACTTCGAACCGGGCCGCTCAGTTGGCAGAGCACCGGCCTTTTAAGCCGGGTGTCCAGGGTTCGATCCCCTGACGGCCCACACTTCAACCCGGCTTCCGCGCAGCGGCGTTTCAGGGTGGCCCCATCGTCTAGCCAGGTTAGGACACCGGCCTTTCAAGCCGGCGACACGGGTTCAAATCCCGTTGGGGCTACTACCTTTTTTTGATCATCCGAGGGAGCTTCCGTAACTCTTCCGTAACTTCGTCCTGAGACCAGCGCCCGAGTACGATGGCAAGCTGCGTCACGACAAGGGCGGACTACAGCCGTCCTTTCCACACTCGCCCCTGGCCTTCCCCTCGGAAATCAACGACCTATAGCGTTAGATTGTTTACGAGGATTCCGAGCAGATAGCTCGGTTCAGGGACAAGAAAGGGACAATTAGGGGACAGTCCGCACGTCTCAAGTCGGGTCGGATGACGGCAGCCCCACGGGGACGCTAGGCGCTGGCTGATTCGTAATCAGCAGGTCCGCGGTTCGAATCCGCGCGCCGGCTCATTGTAAACCCTTGTTATTCAATAGTGTGGGGATAATTTTGTTGACGCCTCCTGAGAAAGTAATCGGCGGAGCAACCGTGGAGCAACTATACGGATTCGCTTTGCAGGCCAGGACCGAGCCCAAAACACGGCTGCTGCGCGAATCGGCGTCCTCGCGCTCGGGCGTACTCGGCCGGCGGAGCAGATAGAAAAGTAGAGGCGCGTGTCGGCGTCGAGGTCCGAGAGCAGCCGCTGCCAGCGGCCGAGCACCCGGTCGATCTGCTCGCTCGGGCGAACGCCCATCCCACCAAGGCGGGCTCCAGCCGTCCGGCCGCGATCAGCTTGCCGGAGCGGGTTAGGCATTTGCCGCGCCCATCGCCATCCCGAGACCGAAGATGATCCCGGTGTCACCGGCCTCAAAGGAGAGCGTGCGCCGGCCCCTGGCCAGTCACGCACGGCCTCAGCGGGAAACTCGGGTCCATTATCGGAACGGATGTCGGTAGGAATGCCACGGTGCACGAACAGCTTGCCGAGCCGGATACAGGGCTCGCGGCTGGCAGCGTCGATCTGGTCCTTCGCCGACGCGACCGTAGCCATGAACGAGGCACCCTGACATGGCAGGGTCGCGGCTCATGTCGGGGCTCGTATCCGACGTGTTCTGCCTGTTCGGCAACGAGCAGCGGGCTCTCGATGTGCGACGCCGTCTCCTTCGTGGTTGCTACAGAAGAGCTGGGCCGATGGATCTTTTTGCAGGCAGCGCCGCAATAGCGAACCGACCGCCAACGGGGTGTTGGTGGACAGAGCCGACCAGTCGGGCTCATGCTCGAGGATCGCACACAGCGTGTCGCCGACCGTCTCGCGCTCGAACGCCCGTTTGCCAGCCAACATCTCGTACAACACGCAGCCGAAGGCCCAGATGTCGGTGCGTTTTTCGAGCGGCTGATCGCGCACCTGCTCGGGGCTCATGTACGAGGCAGTGCCGACAATCATCCCGGTCCCGGTCAGTTCGGTCAACTTGGCGGTATCGAGGGCTCCACCGCTGCCGTCGACCGCCTTGGCGATTCCGAAATCCAGCACCTTGGCCCGACCTTCCCGCGTCACCATTATGTTGGCGGGCTTCAGGTCACGATGGATAATTCCCGCGCTGTGCGCCGCCTCGAGTGCTGCAGCGATCTGGCCGCAAAGCCGGAGCGCATCGTCGACAGGCAGGCGGTCGGAGATCAAGTCGTTCAGGTTCTCTCCCTCGATCAACTCGAGAACCAGGAATCGCTTGCCGACGGCTTGCTCGAGGCTATAGATCGACGCCACGTTCGGATGGTTCATGGCGGCCAGGAGATGGGCTTCGCGTTGAAATCGAGCCAGCCTATCCGCGTCCTCGGCCAAATCGTCGGGCAGGACTTTGATGGCAACGTTCCGTTTCAGGCTCGTATCCAGCGCTCGGTAGACCTCGCCCATGGCGCCCGCGCCGAGCTGCTCCAGAACCTCGTAGTGCCCGATTGATTCGCCAACCATGAGGCCATCCTGCCATCGCCCCTAGGGTTGTCTCAACGGGCGGGAGATCATCAAGCCAACATGTACACCTCATCTACTAAGTGGTTGATTCCGTTGAACTTACACCTTTAGATCACTGACACATCTGAGGATAGTGATCGACAGCGCTCCACCTGATGTAGATCAGGGTGCTGACGTTCGGGCCGGCGCAGCGGCAGGTGCTCGAAGGACCCCTCGTGAGCACGTCGCGCGTTCATGCCCCGAAGGCTAACGAGCTTCGTTCTCTGACTGCTCCTGCACCGCCCCACACGAGTCTTGGGTGCCGCACCTTCTCGCCACCGCGTGCGACCAAGAGCGTTCCGGCTAGTGGCCTTCCACTACAAACAGCGGCATCAGCCGGGCCGCCTGGCCATCGGCGGTCGTATCCACTACTTGCAGCTCGACCAGATACTCGCCGGGGTCGAGATACGGCAGCGGCAAAAGGCCGCCGTATACGCTCGGGCCCTCGGGCCGCAATGCGTAGGCCGGTACCTCCGCGATGGTGTTCCGTGTTGCGTGATGGAAGATCGAGGCTGAAACGTGGGGCCGCGTCGCGCCGCTAACTTGAACGCTCGCGAAGATCTGGATGCCCTCGGATACGCCCTGGTCTAGCAGGGGTCTGAACGCGGCATCGGCCTCCAATACGCCGAGCATCGGATCCGCCATCGTCCACCCGTCGCTGGACGGAACCTGCACCTGCAGCCTCGACGTGCCGAATCGGTCACCGCCGTCTTCAGCGATCAGCAGCCGGATGTCGTAGATTCCTGGCTCGACTGACCACTCCGTCGTGTAGAGGAGGTGCTGGAACGGTGCAACCGGTGCGTACCCCGCCAGATCGGTGTGTGGCAGAACCGTCGCGTGAGTCTCGCCGCTGATCTCGCCCGCACGATCCAACGCGATGGCATGCACTTGGAAGTACGGGATGCCGAGCACGTCGACCAGCTCCTCGCGGTTATCCGCGGCGGGACCGATCCCCTCGAAGGCGGGCGCCCAGGTACCGGCGATCGTCTCCGCGGGCCGCGGCAACCCGACAACCAGTAGGATCTTGGGCGAGCCGTCGGGCTCAAAGCGGTGGAACGCGGCGGCGGGCACCGGGCGTCCCATGACTGAGCCCGGCAGCGCCAAGGCTGCGGCCACCTTGCGCGCCCTGAGCTCCGAATCCGGCAGCTCTCGATAGCCTGACCGAGCTCGAACCTCCACCTCCGGGTAGCTAACCTGCACCTCGATCTCGTGGTACTCGCCATCCTCGTGTGGCGCCGGTGGCTCATAGAAGATCAAGTAGAATTGCGTCGAGTCGTTGTACTGCTCCTCGAACGCTCGGTCGAGATCGCTCCAGCCGATGAACGACCGGCCGCCGGTCTTCGCAGCCAGGTCCACGAGCGGTACGGTGAGATCGCGATAGGCTGGCCGCACGTGGCGTCGCAGAGCCGTGTTGAGCACACCAGAGCCGATGGCGGCACTCTTGCCGAGGCTGTTGAGCTCCGAGGTCGGGCGTGGATCGACCGTGTAAATGCTCACGTTGCCGGTGTTCGCGGTTTCGTACACCTCGTCCATCAAGTCGAGGACGCGCTGGTTGAGTGCCAACCTCGACAGAGTCGAAGTTCCCATCGGAGCGTCAACCGCCTCACGCACTGCTGTCGCGAAAGCCGAGTAGGGTCCGCCCTCGGTGATCATCGCACCGGAGGAGATCCACACCAGGGCAGTGCGGCCTTCCATTGCCGACAAGGCGTTGATGAAGTGAAGAAGAGTCCGAAGTGTCTGCTCGGTGCGCCGGCGCTCGCGCTCGCCGTCTAACCTGGCCTTTCGGTCGAGGTTGTCGAGAAGCTGGAGCACCATGACCGGGGTCAGCGCGTCGATCGCCCACTGCATCATTGGCTGATACTCCCGCTCCATGCGGCTGAAGATAGACGCGGTCGTCAGCCCTGCCTCCGCCACCGCCGCCGCCGCGTTACGAAGCACTTCACGATCGGTCGTCAGTGGGGCCATCTCCTGCACTGTGCCGGTGTTGTCGATCAGGAACACGCTCCGCGGCACTTCCAGCGCACCCTCCCCTTCGAAGAGACTCTCGAGAGAGTTGGATAGCCGCGGCTTGTTCCTTCGATCCAGGCTCGGCAAGTCGACCAGGTAGACCACAGCCCCGAGACTTGCAGCGCTTCGCCGATTGGGTGCAGGCTCCGCCGGCACCGCGGGCACATCCTCGCGCGCCGTGACTGTTTCGTCGTGAGAGGCCACGTTGGTGACCTCTGCTCTTGGCAGGCTGACGTACTGGACGTTCAAGATCTCCTGCTCGACCCCGTCCTCGAAGACCCGGAAGTCGTCCGCCTTCAAGTCGTCGATGAAGTTGCCGTCCCCGTCGGTAACGATGGCGTCGACGCGCACGCGCCTGACCGCGGATCGAAACGTCGGTACTTGAGCCGGCAGCGCCTCCTGAGCCAAGGTCCCCGACGCGCCTGTTCTCCCGCTATTGCCCGCCACCGCGACGGCGCTCGAAACCGGTTGCCCGGTAACGTTCAACGCCAGGAGGAAACCGACATACCGAATCGCGCGCTCGCGCCCTCTCACCGAAGATCTCCTGTGCCCACGGCCACGCCACACTTGGTCCCCATTTGGCGCAGCAACTCGCTGGCGCACATATAGCCAGGGGTTCCGGCCACCGAGCCGCAGGGGTAGGTGCTGGAGCCACAGATGGACACGTTCTCGAACTCCCCGAACTGGTAAAAGCACCGTTTCGCATCGTCAGCATATTGCCTGTCGAAGTAAATTTGCCCCCCGAGGTGACCCTGCCCCACTTTTCCGGACACTTAGTTAAGATCCATTGTCGTAGTGGTAGTAGCGGCTGTGGGAGCTGTTAGCAACGCGGAGCGTTGTCCGAGCGACGGTGGAAATCGGGAATCGATTTCCACGAGCGCATCAGCTTCCACAGCTGATTGACGGCGCTTGCCTGGCCGCCGCATTGCCGCCTCGAACTGAGCCGGACTCTGGTCTCCGATCGAGGTGTGCATGCGAGCCCGGTTGTAGAACACTTCGATGTAGTCGAACAAATCGGCTCGGGCCGCCGCACGGGAACTGAAGCAGCCACCGAGTTCGAACTTCAAGGTAGAGAAGAAACTCTCCATCGGCGCGTTATCCTAGCAGTCTCCTTTCCTGCTCATGCTGATGGTGAAGCTGACGTGCTCCCCGAAAACTGAGCCAGTGCGAGTGTGAGTTCTCCGGGCTAGATATAGGGCCGGGAGGGCTACATGAGGAAGAGGCGGTACAGCGAAGAGCAGATCATCAGGATCCTGCGCCAGGTGGAGGCCGGCGAGGCGGTCAAGGATGTGTGCCGGGAGCATGGCTTCAGCGAGGGCACTTACTATCGGTGGAAGGCGAAGTACGGGGGGCTGGATATCAGTGAGGCGCGCCGGCTCAAGGAGCTGGAGCGTGACAAACCGGCGGCTCAAGAATGCCGTGGCGGATCTGACGCTGGACAACCAGGCGCGCAAGGAAGTTGTGTCGCGAAAATGGTGACGCCCGCGATGCGGCGGCAAGCAGCGGCATGGCTGCAGCAGCGCTTGGGGCTGAGCGAGCGCCGGGCGTGCCGGATCGTGGGTGTGAACCGATCGACGTGCCGGTATCGAGCTCGACGGCAACAAGCCGGACCGTTGCTCGAGCGGATGCGTGAGCTGGCGGCCGAGAGGCCACGGTTCGGCTATCGCCGACTGCACGTGATGGTGCGACGCGAAGGCTGGCAGGTGAACCACAAGCGCTTGTACCGGCTGTATCAACGAGAAGGGCTGGCTGTGCGGCGCCGCAAGCGTAAGCGCGTGGCATCGATGCAGCGGGTGCCGATGATCACGCCACAGGCAGCCACCGACCGGTGGTCGATGGACTTCATGAGCGACTCGCTGGCCACCGGCAGGTCGTTCCGAACGCTCAACGTGCTGGATGAGTACAGTCGCGAGTGCCTGGCGATCGAGGTCGACACGGGCGCACGAAGTCAGCCAGGCGACAGCGCCGGGCCGCGAGTTCCGATCTCTCGGAAGAGCTTCGCCAGCCGCGGGCTGCTAGTGCAGGGTGGTGTCGTCGTTGTCATCGACACGGCCTTCCAGGATACGCGCCATGGCCTCTAATTGGTCACGACTGAGACCTGCGGCCGTTGCCGCGCGCACGATCAACGCGCGCTCTCCGTCCGTGATCTTGTGGTGCACCTCACGGCGTTGCGTGTTGACCCATCTGTCGGGCCCGCGATTCGTCAACCAGAAAATGAGCGCCGGCACATTGCCCTCTAGCGCCTTGCGCCTGAGTGAGGCTTCGACTTCCTCGTCGGCTAGCATCTCCGCATCTTCAACCGCAGTGGCAAACTCGGGCTCATCCCGCATCGCCCGGTATGTTGTGCTCCGGCCAACGCCCACTGCCTCCGCTGCGGCCCCACGACGCATGCCCTTCGCCAGCAGCTCGAGATAGCGCTGGCGTCTCCGAGGGCTGAATTTGCGCTTTTTAGGGCGTGTCATTTGTGTCTTCCGGGTCTTCCGGTGCTGGTAGCAAAGCGCTCCCGCAGCCACACACCGGCAACAGAGTGTCCCTTTTTGAGTACTGGGTACGCTGAAGGTCGGCATGCGTACATGGTATCCGCTAGGAGAACCCTGGTCGATCACGTTGAGGGGCACCAAGAACCATTCGCGCGGGAGTACGCGGTTGCCGAAGCGATCCTTGATCCCGCCCGGTAGACCTGGCGCAGTACCACGTCGAGGCGCCCGCGCCACGCCTTGTACCGCTCGCAGAACCGGCTGTACCCATACGCGTCCGGGGTGCGCCGAATCTTGCGCATGGACAACCTCTTCTGCGACACTGTCTTTCCTCCTCGCTGCAAAGGATCTTTCGCGAGGATCGAAGAATGGCCCGCTACTTTAGGTCATCCAGCACCGCTACCCGCTTCCTTTAATCAAGATATATTAGTAGATATAGGATCCCCGACTGCGGCGGCACAGCGAGGGCTTCAAGCCTACTTTTCGCCTATGTCTCGGTGCTGTCTCGATGCCTTGGCCAATGGCCACACGGTCCGTGAGCGCTCGGTTCACGGGTCCCGCTGCGAGTGGGATAGCTCAGTCGGGGATCCGGAGCCACTTCCCCTTTCGTTTGTGGATCTTCCTCTTGATCAGGACCTCGTCAGCATCCTTCACGCCCACATCGCGGCTCTCCTGGATCCGCATCTGCGACTTGGCGCCAGCGGGGTAGGACGGGCGCCCGCGTCGCGCGGGTGTTGGTCCGGGTCGTCGAGCAACGCGGTAAACGCAAGGAGATCCTGATCGACAACGGCCCCGAGTTCACGAGCCGGGCGTTGGACGCGTGGGCCTACGAGATGGGCGTAGAGGTACGCTTCATCCGGCCTGGCAAGCCCGTGGACAACGCCTTCATCGAGAGCTTCAATGGCTCGTTCCGACACGAGTGCCTCAACCAAGCACTGGTTCACGGATCTCGAGGACGCCCGGTGCAAGGTCCAGTACTGGCGTCGAGACTACAACTACGTCAGGCCGCACAGCTCACTCGACGACCTGACTCCACACGAGTTCGCCGCGGCAGGACAACTCCAGCAGCCTCCGGCTGCTTCCGTTGCCCCGCCGGTTGGCGAACCGATAACACCCCTATGTTCGGTCCGAGACTCTCACTTCCAGTGGACCAGAAAAGGGGGGCAGGTCAACAGAGGCCATCGCCGCCAGCTTGGTCATGCTCACCGGAGGCGAGATTCGTCTTGCGCCAATGGCGGCGGTGATGATCCACGAGGCGCGGAGGAACGTTGATCGCTGCGCCCCCAAAGGCGTTCCAGGTGACGTTGGATTTCCTGACTCGATTCAACGCCGAAACCGTTGTGCCGCTGTACATGCGGCGAATGAACGTGTCCGAGGCCGAGTTGCATCAGATGCTGCAGCAAGAGCGCTCATTCACGGCGACCGAGGCCGTTGAGGTCGGGCTTGCCGACAGTGTGATCGAGATCGAAGACGACAACGACACCGACGGCAACGAGGCGCGAGTATTCGCGCGCCGAAACCTGAGACTGGCCGCGCTTGCCGGCACGTAAAGGAGAACGACGATGCCCGTATTCGATCCTCAGAAGCTGACCGACCTGGTAGACGAGGAATCGCGTCTCAGCAACGCGCTCAACGAGCTGATCGTGTCGCTCAATGAGCAGCACGAGACCGACGCTGAATGGGATGAGCCGCGGCAGGGGAAATACATCATTGACCAGCAGCGCCACAGGCAACTGACGCGACAGCTCGAAACGGTGCGCGCCGAGCGGCAACGGTACGAAGCGCACGAGCCTCAGCGCGTCAAGCAGTTCAAGCAATCGGCGTTGAACCGTTGGCTGTGGAGCGGTGAAAACGGGCTCGAACAAGACG
Source organism: Acidobacteriota bacterium (assembly GCA_963666055.2). Lineage (GTDB taxonomy): Bacteria > Acidobacteriota > UBA890 > UBA890 > WLXD01 > DASCOT01. Next base: position 28,962 of record CAXWPH010000010.1, read on the forward strand.
AGTGCGAGCTGTATCTGCGCGAGCCGGACCCGGCGATGCTCAACCAGGTCCCGGACCTACGGGGCAATGGCTTCCGCGTCTCGCTGGCTACCCGCTCCGACATCGACACGGGCGCGGGCGCGGCCGGCCTCAGCGTCGAACAGGAGTGGAACTCCGACGTCATCGAACGGCTAGCCTACTAGGGCGACGTCGAAGAGGCGTGCTCGTCGTTCACGACGGCCACCGGTGGCGATTTCCACATCAACGCCCTGGACGGCATCGCCGACAAGGGGGTGCTGCTGACCGACCAGGCGGGAGCGATCGGCACGGACCTGGGCAAAAAGCCGTTGCCGCCGGTGACGGCCGTCACGTTCAAGGCCTACGTCATGCACACGGGGCCGATGTGGATTCGCCGCGAGGCGATCCAGGACGTGCATTTCGCCCTGGAGAACCGTGCGGACATGCACGCCGTGCGTCGAATGGGGCGCGCCTGGAACGAGCTGTTCACCCAAGGGCACCAACACCGACCAGCCGCAGGGCATCGTGACGATCGCCAAGGCGGGGGTGACGGCGGCGGCCGCCAACGCGGTGACCTACTCGGAGCTGCTGGAGCTGGAGTATTCCGTGAACCGCGCCTATCGCAAAAACCGCGAGGGGGGCGTGGGCGGCTTCACCGGTAGGGCTGCCGGCATGAGCGGCTTCATGTTCTCGGACAGCTTCGAGAAGCTGGCCCGCTCGCTGGTGGACAGCGATGGTCGGCCCATGTGGACGCCGGGCGTCACGGCGGGCACGTGTGGCATCACCGACGGGTTGCCGCCCCGGCTGCTCGGTTACCCCTACGTCGTCAACGACAACATGGACGCGGTGGCCACCGGCAAGGTGCCGTGCCTGTTCGGCAACCTCGGCTACTACGGTATCCGCACGGTGTCCTCGGTGGAGATCTTCCGTTTCTGGGACTCCCGGACGGCACAGGCCAACTCGATCGAGACGTGCTGTTCGGCGAGCCGGCGGCCGACCAACTCGGCTGGATCGGCGACCTGTTCATTAAGCTGCTGCGCATGATCATCGTGCCGTTGGTGCTGACATCGATCATCTCGGGTGCCGCGTCGGTGAGCGAGGGACGTGCCATCGGACGCCTGTTTCAGCAAGACGCTCGGCTACTACATCCTCTCCAGCCTGCTCGCGATCATGGCCGGCCTCTTGCTGGTCAACCTGATCCAACCCGGAGTCGGCGCCAGCATGACCGGCGCGGCGGCGCAGCAACCGCTCCCCGAGCTGGCGACGCCCAGCTCGCCGGTCGAGCTGATCCTCGACATCGTGCCGGACAACGTGATCCAGGCGGCGGCCAGCGCCGACATGCTAGCGATCATCTTCTTCAGCATCCTTTTCGGGCAGCGATTACCGCCCTGCCCGACGACACCCCAACGCACCTTGACCGATCTGTTCGGCGCCCTCTTTCAGACGATGATGCGGCTCACCTCGGGGATCATGAAGTTCCTGCCGATCGGTGTGTTCGCGTTGATCACGCGGATGGTGGCCACTACCGGGTTCGAGGCGTTCCGGCCACTGGCGCTGTACGCTGCGACCGTCTGTAGCGGCATCACCTTTCACCTGCTCGTCAGCCTACCACTGCTATTGGTCTTCCTGGGCAGGATCTCGCCCCGCATCCACTTCGCCAACATGCGCCAGCTGCTGCTGATCGCGTTCTCGACCAGCTCCTCAGGGGCGACGTTGCCGGTCACCATCGACAGCGTCAAGAACAAGGTCGGCGTCTCCTAACAAGGTCACCTCGTTCGTCCTGCCGTAGGGGCGACGGTGAACATAGACGGCACCGCGGTCTTCGAGTGCGTCGGCGCCCTCTTCATCGCTCAGACGCTGGGTTTCGAGCTCGGCGTGATGCAGCAGGCGATCGTCGTGCTGACGGCGCTGCTGGCCTCGATCGGCGCCGCGGCGATCTCCTCTGCCGGGCTGGTCGTGATCTTCATCGTCCTGGAAGCGATCAACCTGCGGGGCCCCGAGGTCAACCTGATCGTCGGCTCCATGCTCGCCATCGACCGGCCGCTGGACATGTATCGCACCGCGGTCAACGTCTTCAGCGACTCTTGCGGCGCCGCCATCATCGCGCGGTCGGAGGGCGACCGCGACTTGGATACGGAGGTGAGATAGGGCCGGCGGCCTGGATCCCGCCAGCGCCCGATGGGATGTCCGGGCGACCGTTTCTCGAGCGCTTTCTTCGTGGCACGGGTTTGGGGACCACCTGCCGGAATCTTCAGACTCGGAGGCGCGCTCGTGTCGCCGTTCAAATCCGACGTGTCGGTTCCCATCGTGCCAATGGCCGTCGAGACGTCGGCGAAGCGCTTCTGTCTCGAGTACCTGGGCTCTGAAATCGACTGGGAGCACCGATTCGGCGATACATCTCCCCTGTACATGCAGGTCCGACAGGGTGGATCCGTGCTCCATCTCGACGGTCACGCGGGTGCTGAAGCTCCAAGGGGACGGTGCGCGTGACGTTGCAGGGTCTCGATCACTACCGCCAGCTGCTGTGTTCGAGGGCTCCCGGTGCCAACGCCCCTCGCTGGTCAGACGACCGCTTCAAAGCTGTGTGCACGATCAACGACCAAGGCTCAGAACTGGAACGCGTTTACAGATACCCCTCGGACTTGACCACAGGCGCGCTCAACAAATCTAGGACGTCACCTCGATGCCTCGAAAGATTGGACGCAACGAACCTTGCCCCTGCGGGAGCGGAAAAAAATACAAGAAGTGCTGCGTCGTTGAGGACGAAAAGAACACGCGAGGCTTGAGGGCCGAACATCCGGCAGGTGGGGGAGGGGTCGCCCGGGCGCTCTCTTGGCTGTCCGCGCGGTATTGCGTCGAAAGCATGGAAGCGCTCGAGAGGCTCGCGCAACCTCCCTCAGCACTTGTCGATGCTGCGACGGGAGATCCGATCCTTCTAACGAACATCCACTATCGTGTCCGGGACTGGGCGCCCATCGAGGCTGCCCTCGAAGCGGATGCTCGAATCGAGCCGACTGGCGAGAGTAACTGGACCTGCTTCGAATCGACATCAGCAGACGAGCCGCGGCGCATCGTGTGGACGGTCAGCCGGGAGGCGCAACAAGAAAGAAGAGCGCATCGAAGTGTATGCTCAAACCGCAGAGCGAGCCGCCGAGGCTGCATGCTGGTTTGCAGACCACGCAGAGGATGCGCTCGAACTGATTACGCGCGAGTTCATCGATCCAGCGCATCTGTGGAAAGACCGTCCATCACGAGAACATAGTCCAGAGCCTTTTCCGAGCCCGCTTGATGACATGTCCCCTGATGAAGCCACCGAGTCCAGTCAATAAATCCACGAGCACGTGTACCGTAATTGGCACAATGAGCCTATCCCGGCGCTCGCGAACCAGACCCCCGAGCAAGCCATGCGTTCCAAGTCAGGCCGACGCGACATCGTTCGGCTCATGAAGAGCTATGATATCTAGGAGGAGCGCCGCGCGGAAACAGAAGATCGACCCGCGATCGACTACGGTTTTCTTTGCAAGAGGCTAGGAATGTCTCGGCGCGAGGAGTCGGGCTAGATATGCCTGCCGACGGGCAATCGCGCCAGCCGACGCAGCCGCGCCGCCGGACAGCGCAGCGATGTCGGCCGACCGTGGAAAGAGCGTGACTTCCTAGGCGTCCTGCGCCCGGCACGGTGGAGACGGAATCGTCATGTGTAGCACGTCTGTGGAGTGCAAATGGCCAATGAACGACACGGCCGCCATCAACGTTGCCGTGCGAAGAATCCCATGTGCCCTGCTGTTCGCTTTGAATGCTGTGGGAGCCGCTGGCTGCGTCTCGAACCCCACCTTGGAGATGTTCCAGGCCGATGATCCTGCATGCTACGACCGCTCCGTCCAATCCCAAACTGCGGTGGTGGATACTCATCTCCACTTCCGGCCGTTTGGAGGTCCTGCGATCCCGTTCGAGGAACTGGTCTCCTATCTCGAGGAGACCGGCGTCGTGTTCGCCAACATCTATGGCGTTGGCCAGACGCTGCCCGTGACTACGTCCTGCACCTATTACTTGGACTGTCCCGGTACGCCGGTGACACCGACGTTGAAGAATGACTTTCTCAATGCCGCCAACACCATCATGAACGCGCCCGCTGGGATCCATCTGACGCTCTCGATGAGCTTCCCGGACTTGTCGCGCCCAGAGACGATCCTCCCCAGGATGCAACTGCTGAACGAGGAATACCCCAGCGCATTCGCCTGGATGGGCGAAATCAACCTGGTGAAACAAGCGCTGTTCGGCAACGGGAGGGCGCCGGTCCCCCTGGCGACGCTACTCAGGTGGGCGCCTTTCATGGAGGCGCTGCGGGAACGAGATATCCCGCTGGCGATTCACGCCGATTTGGGCAACGACGAGGAACCGACACGACACCTGCCGCTCATGGAGGAAGTGCTGCGCTTGTATCCGGACAACGCAATCGTTTGGGTGCACATGGGCCTGTCCCGGGAACTGGTCAACATGAACGCCGTCCAGCATATTCGAATCATGAGTGCGCTGCTGGATCGTTATTCGAAGCTGCTGTTGGATATCTCCTGGCGGGTGCTCGACGATGCCTACTTCTCAGACCCGGACAACCGGACGCTCTATGCGTCGTTTCTGAATGAGTACTCGGAGCGAATCCTGCCGGGAACGGACTTCTTGGCATCGAGTGACAAAGACATCGCCGTCTATCGCACCGAGCTGCAGATCACCAGTCGGATCCTGCGTGACTTGAACGACACGGCCTTCCGCAACATCGCCTTGGGTCAGAACTATTTCCGCTTGTTGGATCTGGACTACACCGCGCCGCCGGTATGTCAATGAAACCCGAATTCGACGTGTCGGTTCCCGTCGTGCCGATGACCGACGAGACGTCGGCGAAGCGCTTCTAATCTCGAGTACCTGGGCATGAAATCGACTGGGAGCACCGATTTAGCGATACATCGCCCCTGTACATGCAGGTCCGACAGGGTGGATCCGTAATCCATCTCGACGGTCACACGGGCGCTGAAGCTCCAAGGGCACGGTGCGTGTGACGGTGCAGGGTCTCGATCACTACCGCCAGCTGCTGTGTTCGAGGGCTCCCGGTGCCAACGCCCCCTCGCTGGTTAGACCACGGGGTACGAATCGGGAAATGCCGATCGAGGACCCGTCGGGGAACCTGCTGATCTTCGCGGAGCCGGACTCCGACGACTAGCGAGCACCGGTCTGTTCATCAAGACCGAGCCGTCAACCGAGCACGATTGATCCTGATGTGGGACTGGACTTGTGCTAGCAATCGAGCGTCACGATGAGTGCCCTGGGTGGCCGGCCGGGACCTCGATTCCGGGCGGGCTCGGGGCGATGGAGCGCCCGCGAGGGGCAGGCGCTACGGCGATGCAGGCCACATGTCCACGAAAACCCAACCTCGTAGGGCCGGTGAGATGATCGACTTGGAGGAGCGGATCGCGGCGCTGCAGGGGATGGACTTGCCCACGCTCCGTGATGAATGGCGTCGTCCTTCTTAGCCCTCCTGCCCGACTCCACCTCCTGCAGAACCCGGATGATCTGCTCTTCGCTGAATCGACTCTTGCGCATCCGCTCCTCCGTAGCTTGACCAGTCTCGCATTTCCACTGTGCCGAGTTACGGGGAGCACGTCAGATTAGGCCTCGGATCGGCGGGATCGAGGGACGATCTCAGTTTACACTTAGCCCTGACGCTCATCTCGGCATATACTTAGCTGTGACGCTCGAAGATGCTGAACTGATTGTCTTGCCGTAGGTGCCGCGCCCGCGCTTGCCCTTGATCCGACGCGCCCCGAAGAAGCTCTCGCCCACCTCGACGACCCCGAGCGGGCGCTGCGCTTCACAGGCAAGCACAATGCGTTGCCGCAAGCCCCGGTACAGCCGGTTCACAGTGTTGCGGTTCCGACCGCTCAGCGCCGCCGTCTGAAGGGCTGTGAGATCGGCCGCGAGGCAGCGCACGATCTCGCGGGTCTGGGCCTCGGACATCCTTGCACGCTTCCCGCACCTGTTTTTCATTGTCATGCTTAGCCTTATGCCTCATCCAGAGACTCTCAGCTAGGCAAGACCCTTTCTTTATTGGAGTTCCCCATGGCCGCGTTCCGGCCTTCACCCATCTAACCGGAAGCCCCAGTCGTAGCTGATGCGCACGTAGTAGTAAGCGCCGTTAAAGCCGAAAGGCGAAGACTGACCGTATCGGATTCCTTGGCCAGCAGCGCCCAGCAGGTTGACGTCCGGGTACGTGTTCAGAATGTTCTGGGCCCCCGTGGAGAAGGTGAGCTCGTCGTTGATAGGTACGTTGAACACGACATCGAGAAGCACCTTGCCCCGGTACAACTGGTACAGGTAGGACAGGTCGGGGTTGCCGAGCGTTGCCGTTGCCCAGGTTCTAGCGTCTTCCTGGTCCCAGTACTGGCCGTTTCGAGTGCGCTGCGGCGGTCGGCGCTCGTTGTAGAAGTCCATCCAGCAGCCGATCCCGGCCCGAGCCTCGGAGCCAGTCGCGTACTCTGACAGATAGACTTGCTCGTATTTCAGTGATCGCCATAGCCGCTCGATGAAGACGTTGTCCATCCAGCGGCCCTTGCCGTCCATGGAGATCCGAATGCCGGCCTCCTTGAGCGCGTCGGTGAAGTCGACGCTGGTGAATTGGCTACCCTGATCAGTGTTGAAGATCTCGGGCGCACCGTAGCGCTCGAGAGCCTCTTGCAAGGCCTCGACGCAGAAGCTCGCATCGAGCGTGTTGGACAGGCGCCAGGACAGCACCTTGCGGCTCGCCCAGTCCATCACCGCAACCAGGTACAGAAAACCTCGCTGCAGCGGGATGTAGGTCACATCCGCACACCAAACGTGGTTCGGTCGCGTGATCTGCAGATCGCCCAGCAGGTAGGGATAGATCCTGTGCTCCGGGTGCGGCTGAGACGTCCTGGGCCGCTGGAAGATAGCTTGCAACCGCAGCAGCCGCATCAGGCGGCGCACCCGCTTGCGAGAGACCGTGTAGCCCTGACGACGTAGCCAGCGTTTCATCTGACGGGAGCCGTAGAACGGCGTCTCCAAAAACTGCTCGCCGATCAACCGCATCAGGCGCAGGTTCAACGGGCTCTCGCCCTTGCCCTCGTAGTAGAACGACGAGCGCGCGATTGACACCAAGCAGCACTGTCGCGCGCTGCTGAGCCGTGCGTGGTCGCGATCAATCATCGCTACTCTCCGGCCGCGGCTCAACGACCGAAGACTTTGGATAAAAAATCCCGCTCGATGACGAGCTCTCCGATCTTCGCCCGCAGCTCCTTGATCTCCGCCTCCCGAGAGACCTCATCCCGCTCTTGCTTGCCCGAGAAGCCGGCCAGTACCTTCTGCCGAGCCTTCTTCTTCCAGTTGGCGATCAGGTTCGGATGCACATCGTAGCGGGCTGCCAGCTCCGCCATCGTCGCTTCCTCCCGAAGCGCCTCCAAAGCGACCTTCGCCTTCAGCTCAGCAGGATAACTTCGTCTCTTCCGTGGCATTCCAGACTCCTTCGGGGTCCACCTCTATGACCCACGCAAGGGCACGCTATCGTCTCGACAGCTGGCCATGCTGCCCCCGCCGGACGAGTTCACGATGCTGCTTCTGGACCCACCGGACCACACGCGGCTGCGGGCGGTCGTCAGGACGGCGTTTACCCCGAGGGCGGTCAACGCGCTTGAGTCCCGCATCCGCGCCATTCTGGGGGCCCTGCTGGACGAAATCGACGACCCGACGGCGTTCGACTTTATGCAGGCAGTGGCCCGGCCCCTGCCAGTGATCGTCATCGCCGAGATGCTGGGCGTTCCGGCTGAAGACAGGGCACAATTCATGATCTGGTCGGAGCAGCGTGCGCGACTGGCTGGACCCGATGATCGGTGCGCGCGAACGTAAGGCCGGCGCGGCGGCCTCGCGGGCGTTCGACGCCTATTTCCGACCGATCATCGAGGAGCGGCGCGCCGAGCCGCGCGACGACATCGTAAGCACCCTGGTGCGAGCGCAGGACGAAAGCGTACATTTGAGCGAACGCGAGACGCTGAACATGCTTCGGCTTCTGCTCAGCGCCGGCAACGAGACCACCGTAAACCTGATCGAAACGGCATCCTGGCCCTGCTTCGGCATCCCGAACAGCTTCAACGGCTCCGGGAAGACCCGAGCCTGATCCCGGCGGCCGTGGAGGAACTGCTGCGCTTCGACTCTCCGGTGCAGGTGGATTTTCGGCGTGTGCTCGCGGACTGCGAGGTCAACGGCTCTCCGCTACGAGAACGTGACAATGTCGTCCTTCTTCTGGGCGCAGCCAACCGGGATCCGGACGTGTTCGAGAATCCGGACCGGCTCGATGTTGATCGCCACCAGGGTTCGCACCTCTCTTTCGGGAGCGGGATCCACCATTGCCTCGGCGCCCTGCTAGCGCGTTTGGAAGGCCGGATCGTTCTCGAGATACTGCTCGACCGGTTCAAGTCGATGAGCCTATTTGAGGATCACCCGCGGTTTCGCAAGAGCCTCATCATCCGAGGCCCCCAATCCCTGGCGGTGCGCTGCCGCAGACTCTGAGGCATGGACGCCATGTATCTCGGCGGTGGCTAGTTCGTCCCTGCTTCGGCGATAGTATCTCCAGCGGTGGCGGTGGCTTATTCGGTGCAGCAAGGAAGAGCGCTAGCCGTCGGAGATGATTGAGTCAGGAGTGTGCCCGAAGGAAAATCCTGCGATAAAGGCACCATCATGAGCGAAAGGAGACACATTCGATCGCATCCTGGCATCGTTGCACGAAGCCGCGCTCGACGACGCCTACTGGCCAGCCGCCTCCGCCCTTATAGATGACGCGGTCCGCGCGAAGGGCCACGACCGGGCTGGCCGTCGACCTGCGGGTGCGGATGCTGGTGGTGCACCAGGCTGAAGGGTTCCGGGAGCGGGGGCATGGCGCTGTCGCTGAGCTACAACCCGACGCCGTCGACGCCGCTGGGCTTTACGGCGCGGGTGGCGCCGTCGTGGAGCGGTGAGGCGACGAGCGGGGCCGAAGGCGATGTGGGGCCGGGAGACGATGGCGGGGATGGAGCACGGCGGCGGCGACGACGGCACCCGGCTCGATGCGGAGGTTAGCTACGGGCTGCCGGTGGGCAGCCGCTTCGTGGGGACGCCGCGGGCCGGCGTCAGAACCTCGGAGTACGGACGGGACTACCGGGTCGGCTACGGCCTTGGAGTGCTCGACCGGGAGCGTCTGAACCTCGAACTGGAGGTCGATGCGCACCGCCGTGAGAGTCCGATGCTGGACGGCACAGATCACGGCGCGCTCGCGCGGGCCACACAGTTCTTCACGCTGACCGACACCGGACAAAAGCCTAGCAGCCTCTGCCGGCTTGCGTCCCAGTTGCTCTCGTCGCACTTTGTCGGCGTGGGCGGCACTTACGATCCAGTCCACGGGCTCCAGCGCGGGTTGTACCGGGGGTACCGGGTGCGGACGGTGCATCAGAGTCAGTAGGGTCCGCCAGTTGTCGGCGACACGGTCGTTCAGGCCATCGGGCACGTCGGGATCGGCGTTGCGGAGCGCCTCGCGGTGATCGGCAGCCCACCGCGCCGCCTGGCGGAGCACGTCCTCAAGGTCGAGGCTTCCGAGTCGCAATCGCTCGACCTTCTCGGCCGGTGTCTTGCGCTGCATGGGGACCACGATGGAGCGGTCCTGCAGCGTGTCCGTCAGGTTGCCGATCAGAGCCACGGCTTTCGGTCCCCACGTGGAGAACTTAGCCGGCTCGTGGTCTTCGCCCACAGTGCGAATCACGTACGCGGTTCCCCGCGTGTGCCCAGCATTCAGAATGCCTCGAAGCTCCTCCCGCTCTCGGAGAAACGAGTCCGCCTCATCGACCAATAGGGTCGGTCTCCATTTCTCTACCGCACGGAACAGCGCGGCCGGCGTGATATTGGAAGCAGCGAGCGGTCTCGGCACGAGGCGGCTGAGCACTGTCAGCGCGGTGGTCTTGCCGCACCGCTTCTCCGGCGACACCAGCGCCAGTAGTGGAGAAACGTCGGCAGCATCGTGCGCGTGAGCGAAGACGGTCCAGAGGGCGAAGGCCGTTGCGGCCCCCTCTGCCAGCACCGCGAATCGAGTGAACGTCTGGGCAAGAGCGGCCAGGAGAACGGCTCCATCCACTGATTCTGGCCACAGCTCCGGATCTGCCAACGCGACACTCGCCCCCTGGTCGGTGCGGTCCTTCGCCGGTCCACCGTCCAGACGCCGAAGGTCTTTGTGCGCCTCGTCGCGCAGAGTGTCGATCACGCTGACTCGCCAGTCACTGGCTCGCGCGATCGGCCGTGCCCCCCTGGGCGCGGTATTGCGTGAATACATTGTCAGCGAGGCTATGGCGTCCCTGGACATTCCCTCAACGCGCTCGCTGGCGGCCGTGACCACTGGCGAGCAGGTATACCGGGAGACCGCCCTGCCCGGCGCAGTCCTGGCCCGCGTGGCTCAGAGCCATATCCGTATTGGTACCTTTCAGTTTTTTGCCTCAAAGCAGGATACCGAAGCACTGCAAATGCTGGTGGCCCACGTGATAGCTCGCCACTACCCGGACCTGGCCGCGGCAGACAATCCCGCGCAGGCGCTGCTGCAGGAAGTCGTAAGCCAGCAGGCACAACTGGTGGCTCGCTGGCAACTGGTGGGCTTTATCCACGGGGTGATGAATACGGACAATATGCTGCTTTCCGGGTAAACCATTGATTACGGGCCCTGTGCCTTTATGGATGATTTCAATCCCGACACGGTCTACAGCTCCATTGACCACGGCGGCCGTTATGCCTACCGCAACCAGCCCCGCATCGCCCACTGGAACCTGGCCTTCCTGGCACAGATCCTGTTACCACTGCTGCATGAAGTCCAGGAGCAAGCCGTAACGCTGGCGAAGGAGAGCATTGATGCGTTTCCCGATTTGTTCCGGGACGCCCACCAGCAGGGCATTGCTTGCAAGCTTGGCTTTCGGCCCGAGGGTGAAGAGGACGAATCCCTGCTACAGGACCTGTTGTCAGTGATGGCGGAGACCGGTGTGTACTTCACCCTCAGTTTCCGGCACCTGGCCGACCTCGCCAACGGGGACGCGGGCGACGAAGGCGTCAGCGCTATTTTTGAATTCCCGCAAGTATTCAATTCATGGCTGGAGCGCTGGCGGAAGCGACTGGAAAAAGAACCGACCACGCCCGCCGGGAGACAGGGATCCATGTACGCAGCCAACCCGGCCTTCATTCCGCGCAATCACCTCGTGGAAGAAGCGATTGAGGCGGCTACCACCGACAGTGATTTCGAGCCATTTCACGCCCTGGTGGAGCGTCTGGCAAAGCCCTTTGAGTACGATCCGTCCCAATCGCGCCTGGCCCTGCCGCCACGACCGGAGCAAGTCGTGCGACAGACTTTCTGCGGGACGTAATGACGCTACCCGGAAGATGCGCAGTGCTTGAAGCCGGCACCTACCGTCAGAGGATTACCGTGCGCTGGCCGTTCAGCAGCACCCGCTGTTCGTCCTTTCGCACAGCCCGGCCCCTTAAGCTCCTTTGTAGCCGTATCTTCTGAAAGCAGGCCAGTGGCGAATCCTTCGGGTGCTCCTCCGGCGCGCTTCGGCTCCAGAATCGTTTTGGAACAGTCGCTCAGGGCACGCTGGTTAAGCGGCGGGAGCGGCTATCGGTGATTGCGGCGACCGTTGCCGCTCATCGAGCTCGTCTGGACACTCCAGCCCTCCATTCCTTCCACCGCGACCACCGCTTTCTCCTTGATGACGACGGTTTGATCGACACGTCGCCACCGCCCTTCAACTCCATCACCGCATCGAGCACGTTCTGCGCCACGGCTCTGAAGATCTTGGTGACTTCGCTGTCGGGGTGCTCGACAACGTAGGGTGTGCCTGCATCGCCCGCAATGGCAATCTGCGGATCGAGCGGCAGCGCGCCCAGGAACGGCACGCCGAGCTCCTCTGCCGTTCGCCGCCCGCCATCAGTGCTGAACACGTGCGTGCGATGCCCGCACTCCGGACACGTGAAGACCGACATGTTCTCCACCAGCCCGAGCACCGGCACATCGACTTCCTGGAACATGCGGAGCCCTTTGCGGGCGTCGATCAACGCCACATCCTGCGGCGTGGTGACAATCACGGCGCCATCGAGTGGCGCCGATTGAGTCAACGTGAGCTGCACATCGCCGGTGCCCGGAGGCAGGTCGATTACCAGCACCTCAGCGCCGCGCCAATCGACGTCGCGGAGGAACTGCCGTACCGCCTTCGTCACGATTGGCCCGCGCCAGATCACCGGATCGCCTTCGGGCTGCAGGAAACCGAGCGACATGAGCTTCATACCGAACTTGTCGACCGGCACCATCACCCGCTTGCCGTCGAGATCGATGATCTTCGGCTGCTCATGGGTGCCCAGCATGGTGGGTACCGAGGGACCGTAAATATCTGCATCCATCAGGCCGACGTGCTGGCCGAGCTGCGCCAGGGCGGCCGAGAGATTCACCGCCACGGTTGACTTTCCCACGCCTCCCTTTCCCGAGGCCACCGCCACCACGTGCTTCACCCCACCGATCGGGGTGCGGTCGTACAGCGCCGCCGGTCGGCCAGGGGCTGGGGGCCCGGTACCAGGCGCCGGCGGTCTGCCGGTCGCAGGACCTGCCGGTGCGCCGGCCGCACCGCCGAGGCCGGGGCTGGCTGCACCGCCAGGTGACCGGCCAGGCTGCGGCGCCGAAACGCCCTTCGACTCGGGAGCCGCGATCTCGAGGCTGACGCTGTCGACCCCGTCGAGCGCCATCACCGCGTCGTGCGATGCGCGTGCGATCTGCTGCTGATGTTCCGGCGAGCCGATTGGGATATTGAGACGGACAGTCACCCCGCCACCGTCGATTCGCACTGCCTCGACAAAGCCGAACGACACGATGTCGCGCGACAGGCCCGGGAACTGCACGGTGGTCAGAGCTTCTCGAATACGTTCTTCGCTGAGAGCCAATTTGCGAGACTCCTCGTCCATCCGTTTCAATGTCAACCTGTCCTGCGTCCCACAGATCGACTCTCTTTCGACGAGCGCGCGGAACGTTCTAACGAAGATAGCGCGATTGCCCGGTTCCGGTATACCAGCGGCCTCGATGATTCAAGCCAAGGGACGGAAGCCAAGTATCATACGATAGCCACATTGATCTTTTTGGGGAGTCTCTTTGGCGTCGGGATGCTACCGCTGAAGGAATTGTTTCAGTTTGCCGTCGACAATAGGGTGGCCATCTTCGAAGCAAGTGGCAGATCAGCGATGAAGGTAACCTCCAGCGGCCGAACCCTTGGCGTGCGCGACCGGTTGGACAGGCCGATGCGCGACCTGCGAATCTCGATCACCGACCGCTGCAACTTCCGCTGTCGCTATTGCATGCCCAGGGAGGTCTTCGGCGAGGGCTACCAGTTCCTGCCGCGCGAGGAGATCCTCAGCTTCGAGGAGATCACTCGCCTGGTCCACATCTTCCGCGGACTAGGCGTCCGCAAGGTGCGCCTCACGGGCGGGGAGCCACTTCTGCGCAGCGAGCTGCCAAAGCTCATTGGCATGCTGGCTGAGATCCCTGGCCTGGAGATCGCCATGACCACAAACGGCTCACTGCTGGCGCAGCAGGCGCAGGCGCTGGCAGAGGCCGGGCCTGTGCGCCTCACGGTGAGCATCGACTCGCTGGACGAAGCCGTTTTCCAAGCGATGAACGACGCAGACTTCCCTGTCTCGCGCGTGCTAGAGGGCATCGAGGCGGCCACCGCCGCGGGGCTGGGACCGCTAAAGGTCAACGCGGTCGTACGCCGCGGAGTCAACGACCACACGGTAGTGGGACTGGCGCGGTACTTCCAGGGCAGCGGCCACATCCTGAGGTTCATCGAGTACATGGATGTTGGCAGCACCAACGGCTGGCGCATGGAGGAGGTGGTTCCCGGCGCCGAGATCATCGAGCGCATCAGTGCCGAGATGCCCCTGGAGCCGCTGGATCCGAATTACCGTGGCGAGGTAGCGAAGCGGTGGCGGCACGCTGACGGAGATGGCGAGATCGGCGTGATCACCTCCGTGACGCAGCCGTTCTGTGTTGATTGCACGCGCGCCCGGCTGTCAGCGGCGGGCGAACTCTACACTTGCCTATTCGCTGCTGCCGGCACCGACCTTCGAACTCCGCTGCGGGACGGAACCAACGAGGAAGAGATCGGCGAACGGCTGCGCCGGCTATGGGGTGTACGCGAAGACCGATACTCAGAGATGCGTTCCGAGGAGACGAGGGATCTTCAGCGGATCGAAATGTCCTATATCGGCGGGTAGTGGTCATGGGACCCATGATTACGGTGCGCTCATCTCGCCCGCTCTGCCGATAGGCTTTAGGTGCCGATTACTCCAGTTCGAGATCGGCAACAGCGCCGCGATCGGCGCTGGAAACCAGCCGCGCGTACTTGGCGAGAACGCCGCGCGAATAACGGGGAGCCGGCGGCTCCCAGGCGGTGCGGCGGCGCCGCAGCTCCTCCTCGTCGACCTCCAGTTGGAGCTTCCGCGCCGGCGCATCGATCGTGACCGTGTCGCCTTCGTGCACCAGCGCGATCGGCTCGCCGACGGCTGCCTCCGGCACGACGTGGCCGACCACCATGCCATAGGTGCCACCGCTGAATCGTCCATCCGTGATGAGCCCGACCGAATCTCCGAGCCCGGCACCGATGAGGGCGCTCGTTGGAGCCAGCATCTCGCGCATGCCGGGTCCACCGCGGGGGCCTTCGTAGCGAACCACGACGATGTCGCCAGCGCCGATCTCACCGGCGAGGATCGCGCTCAAGCTGTCCTCCTCGCAATCGAACACCCGCGCCGGACCCGATAAGCGCGGGTTCTTGACGCCCGAGAGCTTCGCCACGCTGCCGCCCGGCGCCAGGTTGCCACGAAGGATCGCCAGGTGGCCGGTCGGGTAAAGGGGTTGGCCCCACGGTCGGATCACGTCCTGGTTGGAGGGTGGCACCGGCGGGACCTCTGCCAGACTCTCGGAGATGGTTGCACCCGTCACCGTGCGGCAGTCTCCATCGAGGACACCGTGCTCGAGCAGCACCTTCATGACCTGAGGCACGCCGCCGGCACGATGGAAGTCGACCGTCACATACCGACCACTGGGCTTCAGGTCGCACAGGACGGGCACCCGAGCACCGACCAGCTCGAAGTCGTCGAGGCTGAGCTCCACGCCCGTCGAATGGGCGATGGCGGGCAGGTGCAGCACCGCGTTCGTCGAACCCCCGATCGCTATGGTGACGGCCACGGCGTTCAGGAGCGCCTGGCGCGTCACGATGTCTCGCGGCAGCCGATCGGCTGCGATGCAGTCGGCGAGGACGCGAGCCGACTCGGCCGCGCTCTCGGCCTTCTCCGCGTCCTCCGTGGCCATGGTGGACGAGTACGGGAGGCTCATCCCCATCGCCTCGATGGCGCTCGACATGGTGTTGGCTGTGAACATCCCACCACACGAGCCTGCGCCGGGGCAGGCGTTGCGCTCGATCGCCGCGAGTTCCTCGTCCGTTATTCTGCCGGCGGCGTGCTCTCCAACCGCCTCGAACGCGCTTACCACCGTCAGGTCGCGGCCTGCGTGGTGACCTGGCTTGATGGTGCCTCCGTAGACGAACACCGCGGGAATGTTCAGGCGCCCGATGGCCATCATGGCACCGGGCATGTTCTTGTCACACCCGCCCAGGGCGAGAACGCCGTCGAAGCTCTGGCCGTTGCATACGGTCTCGATGGAATCGGCGATGACCTCGCGCGAAACCAGCGAGTATTTCATCCCCTCGGTGCCCATCGAGATGCCGTCGGCCACGGTGATCGTCCCGAACTCGAGAGCGCGAGCGCCCGCCTCGTGTAGCGCGCTCCGAGAGCGCGCCGAGACCTATGTTGCACGGCGTCAGGTTCGAGTGGTCGTTAGCGATACCGACGATCGGCTTGTCGAAGTCCTCGTCCTCGAATCCGACCGCACGGAGCATCGCCCGATTGGGAGCGCGCTGCACTCCTTCCGTCACGGCACTGCTACGTCGTTTCCTCAATGTTACCTAAGCTTAAGGAACCTCTGATCAATTCGGGTTCGATGGGATAATGCACGCGGATCCGATCACGCCGCCAGAGGGAGAAGGGAATGCGCCAGCAGACGCTTGCCGAAGGGTCCTTTGAGCAGTACCGGAAGGTGACCCGCCGGGAGCGGTTCCTGGCAGAGATGGATCAGGTGGTGCCGTGGGCCCAGCTGTGCGCTTTGATCGAGCCGGTGTATCCGAAGCCGAAGGGAGCGGGACGGCGCCCAGTCGGGCTGGAGAGGATGCTGCGCATCTACTTCATGCAGCAGTGGTTCAACCTGTCGGACCCGGGGGTGGAGGAGGCGCTGTACGACTCGCGGGCGATGCGTGCCTTCGTGGGGATCGATCTGGGACGGGAGCCGGCGCCGGACGAGACGACGGTGTGCAAGTTCCGGCACCTTCTGGAGACCCACGAGCTGGGCGTGCAGGTGTTCCACATCGTTGCCGAGCACCTGCAGGGGCGGGGGCTGAAGGTCAGCACGGGCACCATCGTCGACGCGACGATCATCACCGCCCCGTCATCGACCAAGAACAAGGCCAAGCAGCGGGATCCGGAGATGCGCTCGACCAAGAAGGGCAACCAATGGTACTTCGGGATGAAGGGACACTTCGGTGTGGACAGCAAATCCAAGCTCATTCACTCGGTCGTGGCCACCGCCGCCAATGTCCATGACAGCCAGGTGCTAGAGGATCTGCTGCATGGGCAGGAGACGCGGGTGTGGGGAGACAGCGCTTATACGGGCCGACGGGAGGTCATTGTCCGGTGTGCTCCCGGTGCCAAGGACTTCACCAACAAGAAAGGGCACCGTCACCGGCCACTGACCGAGCGAGACCGAGCTCGAAACCGCACCAAGTCGAAGGTGCGGGCCAAAGTCGAGCACCCGATGCTGGTGATCAAGCGCATCTTCGGCTTCAGAAAGGTCCGATACCGAGGGCTCCACAAGAACGCGCACCGGCTCTTCGTGACCTGCGCGTTGGCCAACCTATTCATGGCACGCAAGGTGCTGCTCGCGCAAACCTGAAACAGGCACCCTGAGAGGCCGCCGTCGCGGTTGAACCCGTCGGCAGCAGCTCGGAGGGCGACTGCATTCCCACCCTTATGCCGACCAGTTCCTCCAATCAGGCTCCATCCTGACTGACGGCCAATTGATCAGACCTTCCCTAACTAGAAAAAAAAAGACATAACTAGTATTCGATTGCGCTCGCCGGGCGTTCATCCTTGCCGACCCATGTAGCCAACGCAATGGAAGCGAATCGCACACCGGCCGGCCACACGGCCAGCCCTGGCGTGCAAGCGGCCAACACGGACATGCCGTCGGTGGCATGCTCGCGGCCAAGGCTGCTCGAGTCTGTCGGGGACCCACCGAAGAACTATGCGCCGGAGGACTTTCAGCCGTTACCCCGGGATCATCCCGAGGTTGTGGAGGTGCTTCGGTGGCTTTGGCCGATTCGGATCACGAAGCCACGTTGACGACGATCTTCCCCTTGTGGCGTGCTTCTCCGAACCGCCGGTTCGCACAACGACATCCTGGCGCTCGTGATCCGCTAAGGGATGACGCTGACCGGGATCGCCGTTCTGATCGGCGTGCTGGGTGCGACTGAGTTTTCAGGCGGTATCCGCGCTACCCGGCCCTAACCGCTGAGCCACGCTCCGAGCAGCGACGAAGGCCGCCACGGAACGATCGATATCCTCGCGTGTGGTAGCCCAAGAGCACACGCTCACGCGAATCACCGCTCGCCCTTGCCATTTGGACCCGCCACACCAGCACTCCCCCGACGCCTGAACACCCTCCAGGGTGGCTCCCGTCTCCTGGTCGTCCGTCCCGGACGCGAGAACCTGGTTGAAGACGACGTCGTTGTGTATCTGAAATCCCTCATCGGCCAAGCGCTGAGCGAAGTATTGCGCGTTCGCGCACAGCTGCTCTACCAAACGGGCGACGCCGCTCCGGCCCAGCGTCTTCAGGATGGCCCACAGCTCGATAGCACGAGCCCGTTGGGACATTGAGGGGGTGTACTTCATCGGGTCGCGGTGCGAGCTCCACTGAAAATACGCCGCCGTCGCATGGAAGGCGGCGATGACGGGGCGGTCGTCCAACGCTCGGATGTACTGCTCCGAGTAGGCTCGAGCCTGGTCGAGGAGCTCCAGGTGTTCGTCGGCGGTCAGGCTCACTTATCCATCCTTCGTGTCGCTTGTCGACGGTTCGAGTGCGCGGTGGTCGAGCCCTAGCCGGCTGATGGGAAGCGATATGTGAGGACATCTAAGCCCTATTGGCTCTCACTTGCCAGCCGCAACACGGCCACCACGCCGACCGGCGCGAGCAGCCCGAGGTCACCCTGGCTTCGTGCTCCACGCGTGCGTATCCTGCCGCCATGACGCTGCAAGGAAGGGTCGCGCTCGTCGCCGGCGCCACGCGTGGAGCGGGCCGCGGCATCGCCCGGGCGCTCGGGGAGGCCGGTGCAACCGTGTACTGCACGGGCCGCAGCAGCCACGAGGGAACGGTGGATCCCAAGCGACCCGAGACCATCGAAGAGACCGCCGAGCAGGTCACCGCCGCCGGCGGGACGGGGATCGCCGTTCGCGTCGATCACACCGAGGAGGGCGCGGTGGCGCAACTGTTCGAGCGGGTGCGCGCCGACCACGGCAAGCTCGACATCCTCATCAACGACATCTGGGGCGGCGACCCCCTCACCGAGTGGGGCAAGACGTTCTGGGAGGTCGACGTGCAGCAAGGCTTCACGATGATGGAGCGCGCCGTTCACACGCACATCATCACGAGCCGCCACGGCGTCCCGCTCATGCTCGACGGCGACGGCGGGCTCATCGTCGAGCTCACCGACGGGGCCTTCTACGGCTACCGCGGACAGCTCTTCTACGACCTTTGCAAGATGTCCGTCATCCGACTTGCGTACGCGATGTCCGTGGAGCTCGCCGACCACCCGATAACCGCCGTCGCCGTGACCCCGGGCTTCCTGCGCTCCGAGGCCGTGCTCGATCACTTCGGAGTCAGCGGGGAGAACTGGCGCGACGCGGTCGAAAAGGACCCCCACTTCGCACTCTCCGAGACGCCGCTGCTCGTCGGGCGCGTGATCGCCGCGCTCGCGACGGACCCCGACGTGCACCGCCGCGCCGGCCAGGTGCTCACCTGCTGGGACCTCGCCCGGCACTACGACGTCAAGGACGCCGATGGCAGGCAGCCTCATTGGGACGAGTACCTCGACGCCGCCGTCGACGAGATCATCGACCGTGCTTCGCCGAGCCCGGAGGACATCTTCCTGCTGACGGTGCGCAAGCCCCAGCTCGACTTCGACGATGCCCGCGCCGCGCAACGCGCCCGTATCGAGACGTTCCTGAAGCGGCACGGCGGCCCGGTCCGTCTCGATCCCGACGCGCTCGACTGAGCTGTCCGCAATCTCCGCTTCCCAACGGTCAAGCGACTCCATCCCGAGGACGGCGGAACACGGCAAGCGTTGCTTAGCCACCCCCATAACGATGCATTGCCTCGAGGTAAGGAAGCGCAGACAGTGTTTTCGCATCAACGCATGCGCCTCGAAACGAGCGCACGAAGAGTGCGACGAGAGCCCTGACCAAGAGATTGTCCGTGCGGGTGAAGAACAGGAATGCCGCGGTTCCTCCAGGCTCTAGATGTTCGAGAGCACCCCTGACGGTGCTTTCGGGATGTTCAAGGTGGGACAGAAGCCAGGTGCAAACGATGAAGCCGAATGATCCACCGAGGCCCGAAAGATCGGTTGAATCCCCGAGCTGCAGGGTGATGCGGTCGTCGTCTCGCGCTGCCACTCGCGCGCGATCGAGCATCGCCGAGCTGACGTCGATTCCCAGGTAGGAATGAAAGTTCGCACAACGACGGAACAGACGTTCGATGTTGATTCCGGTCCCGGGAGCGAGCTCGAGCACTCGTGTTGCTGCGCCAATACGCTCTCCGAAAAGCGAATCGAGCTGGACCTCCGCATCTCGGCTGCTCCAGAGGGGTCGGATCGCATCGTAGATGCATGCGACACATCCGTAGAGAAAGCGGGCCCACCTGGGCTCCCAGCCGCCGTTCGGAATCACTGCGTCGACTCTCTGGACACTCCCGACATTCGCTCAGTATCCGTCGCGACGTCTACCCTTGCTGCGCTTCAGCTGCGAGCTGCGCCGAGACGACTCACCATGGCTCTAGAGCTCGTACCTGAGCTCGTACCTGTGTCCGTTCGCATCCTGGGAGATGGCCATGGAGCCGGCAATTGTCGCCAAATCGCCGCTGCCTGACCCTGGAAGAATGGTGACCTCTAGCGACTGAGTGTCCTTGTTCATACGACCCTGGTGGACAAGGGTGAAGGCACCGCTTACCCCTTCAACTGAGCCGGAGAACTCCTCAATTGCGTAATAAGCAGCCGTCCCGTTGTCCGTCCTCTTGCTGATCATCTGACCGATGCTGGAACCGGTCATGTCTCCTTGGTAGCTCTTGTTCAGGATCATCCGCCCAGCAGGCGCGCAAGCATCTGCTTGCGGTTCCAGGTCTACTTCGAAGACACCCTTTGCGGACACCACTTCCCCTCCCTCGAGTGCGTTATGCCGGCGTTTTCCGATCGCAGCACCAGCCGGCCAGGCCGCGGTCAGATGCTAGCGCTTGTTGGGCCGCGCGTGATCAGCCGGTGAAGATCGAGTCGCGGCTGACAAAGCAGAGGCCGTTGCCGAACGGGTCGGCGACATAGAAGGACTCCTCGCCCCATGGACGCGTGGCGATCTCTCCGAGAGGGCCGACTCCCGGTGGAGCGCCTTCCGAGAACCGGGCCCCCGCCTGTCGACAGGCATCGTACGTCGCGTTGAGATCCGATACCGCGAGGTAGAGGGGCTCAGAGTTCGGCTTCGCTGCGTAGCCATCGCCGTCCGCTCGGGAATCGAAGCAGGCAAGGATTGTTCCCTCGCAGTCGAAGTAGTGGCGACCTGGCGAGACCCGCTCGCCCGGAACTCCGAGAACCGACTCATAGAAACGACTGGCAGCCTCGATATCGGAAACGGGGACGAGGACTCGGTAAAGCCGTGCCATTCGGTCTATCTCCTCTCCGACGTGTTTCAGTTGGACCGACCGATTCGTCAGTCGGAGTGCTTCCCGTAGGCGCTGAGCGTGGCCAAGCCGTGCAGGAGGACGCCTAGCACGACGGCCCCGATCAACCCGCTACGGGGCAGCGCGGGGGCCGATAATCTCACGACGGCGACACTCAGAGGCAGGTTCAGTAGTAGACCAGTCGCAGTACCAGGCGAATAGCTACCCACGGCTACCGTGGCAACCGCGTGCAATACCGCATTGAGACCTATGGCCTACCGTCGATGGTGTGCTCGCAGCTAAGGCTGCAGAGCCTATCGGCCGGGCTCTCTGAATTCCCCTACCAGCGTTCAGGACATGGGTCTAGATCATCGTCGTCTTGAGATGACGGTGTCCGAGCAGTTCCTGGACGGTGCGGATGTCGTAGCCAGCCTGCAGCAGATGCGTGGCGAAGGAATGCCTGAGGGGGTGGCAGCTGGCTTTCTTGACGATTCCGGAACCTACGACAGCCTTGCGCATCGCTCGCTGAATCACCGATTCGTGTAGATGATGACGGCGACGCTGTCCGATAACGCGGTCGGTGTAGGTTCGCGTTGCGGCGAAGACCCACTGCCATTCCCATTCTCGACTCGCGCCAGGCATCTTGGCGGAAAGGTGCCCCATACCATAGGACGTACGTTCAGCAGGCGCAGGCCAGATCCCTCGGATCACCCCACGTCGAGTCGAGGCGCTCAGCCGCCGTACGGCAGCGACAGCACGAGACGGAGGCCTGCATCGATTTCTGCTAGAACGGCGTCGGACAGTCTGCCCACGCGCTCGGTCAAGAACCGTCGATCGACGGTCAGGATCTGGGCAACGTTGACGACGGATGGCTTCGCGAGCCTCACCTGACGAGCCGTCAGGCGGACGTTGCCCGGAGCGTCGCTCAGACTGAGGTTCGAGGTGATCGCCGCGACGACCACTGTGCGGATGCTGCTTCGGTTGTACGCCTCCGACTGTACGACGAGGACGGGACGCCGAGAGCCAGGACCGGAACCGCGTGGATCTCCCAGGCTCGCCCACCAGATCTCGCCCCGGCGGATCACCATTCCTCATCAGGCAGGCTAAAGCGCTGCAGCTCGGCAAGGACGGGATCGAGTGGTGACCCGTCGGGATGGTCGGCGTAAACGGCGTCGAGTGCCTCGGTGACGGAACGGACATCGTGCTCGTCGAGGAACTCGCGCAGCGCTCTCCGGTACAGCTCACTACGACTCATGCCCAGGCGCTCCGCCGCCTGCTCGGCGGCGGCAAACAGCTCATCGGGGATGGAGATCGCCGTTTTCATGCATGTGAGTATAACTATAGTTATACCGACGATCCAGACCTGAACCGGTGGTGCGCCGCCTACTCCCTCTCCCCCGCCGTCTCCGTCATCTCCGCCCGCGCCCGCTGCATCTGCTTCGGCAGCGCGTCGTCTGTCATGTAGCGCTCGAACCACTTGCGCAGGTACATCTGCGTGCGCAGGAAGTTCGAGGGCTTCGACGAGGTGCCGTGCCACTCGTCGTTGAAGCGGATCATCGCGGTCGGCACGCGCATCACCTTGAGCGCCGCGTAGAACTCCTCGGTCTGGGCGATGGGGGTGCGCAGGTCGTTGACGCCGGTCATGAGCATGGTCGGCGTGGTGACGTTGCCGACGTACATGAGGGGTGAGCGGCGCAGGTGCTCGCTGGGGTCGTCCCAGGGGAGCTCGTCGAAGTTGCGGTACCAGGAGATGCCGTCGGTGGTGCCGACGAACGACAGCCAGTTGATCACCGGGCAGTTGGAGGAGGCGGCGGCGAAGCGGTCGGTGTGGCCGACGACCCAGGCGGTGAGCACGCCACCGCCGGAGCAGCCGTAGACATACATGTTGCGCTCGTCGATGTAGCCATCGGCAATGACGGTGTCGACGCCGGCCATGAGGTCGTCGAAGTCCTTGTCGGGATAGGCGCGGTTGATGGCGTTGCCGAAGTCGGTGCCGTAGCCGGACGAGCCGCGCGGGTTGGTGTAGACGACGACGTAGCCGTTGGCGGCGTGGTTCTGCCAGCCGAAGTTGAAGCCGACGTTGTACATGCCGTGCGGACCGCCATGGATGGCGAGCACCAGCGGGTAGCTGCGCGACGGGTCGAAATCGGGCGGCTTGATGACCCAGCCCTGGATGTCGAGATCGCCGGTCGACTTGTAGTTGAACTCCTCGACCTCGCCCAGCTGCAGGCCGGCCAGCAGGTTCTCGTTAACGTTGGTGAGGCGACGCATAGTGCCGGGGCTGTCGACGTCGAAAGTGTAGATGTCGCCGGGCTCGTGGAAGCTACTCATGGTGGCCACGGCAATGCCGGTGTCGCTGATGTTCGACACCGACAGCATGTGGTTGCCATCTGTCACCTTGACCGGCGGCTCGGAGCCGTCGGCGGGAGCGAAGTAGACATTGCGGGTGCCGTGATCGTTGGCGGTGAAGTGGATGCCGCTGCTATCGGCACGCCAGCGCAGGTTGGATGGCGAGCGATCGAGCTCCGGCGTGACGCTGTGCACCATCGTGCCGTCGGCGCGCATGACGTAGAGCTGGCGCTCTATGTAGGTCTGATCAACGTGGTCGTTGCCGATGAACGCCACCATAGTTCCGTCGGGCGAGACCACCGGGCCGGAGTCGGGGCCCTTGCGGTCAGTCAGTTGGGTGGTCCTGCCGGTGGCCACGTCGAGGGCGTAGATCTCGCTCTCGCGCCAGTGGTACTCGGCGTCCTCGAGCAGCAGGCCAGAGAAGTACATCGTCGCACCGTCGGGCGCCCAGACGGGCGAGCCATGGTCGTAGTCGCCGTGGGTAAGCTGTCGCACCGGGCCGCCGTGGGCGGGCACTACGAAGATGTGCTCGTAGCCGGGGTCGATGAAGCCACGGCGATCGCGCTTGTAGTTGGCACGCTCGACAATGCGCGGCGTCTCGGTCCACTCGGCACTGTCGGGACGACCCGGCAGGCTGATGGCCCAGTCGCTGTCGGCGTCAACACGAGTGCGGAAGGCGATGCGCGTGCCATCCGGCGACCAGGAGATATCGCGCGGCGTGTCGCTCGCATGCGTAATCTGACTGGCGGCACCCTCGGCGTCCATCCAGCGCACCCAGATCTGGCTGCCGCGCGGCTCACCCTCGGCGAGGTAGACGATGCGGCTGCCGTCGGGCGACCAGTTCGCCGAGTCGCCCTCGACCAACTTACGCTTACGGGAGCCGTCGGCGTTCATGATCCACAGCTCCGACTCGCGCGCGTCGTTGACCGCGTCCATCCAGCCGCGGGTATAGACGACGTGCTGGCCATCGGGCGAGATCTGCGGCCCGCCGACGGATTGCATCTGCAGGTAGGTCTCGAGCGTCAGCTTGCTGGGCAGCACCTCCTGCGCCTCGGCGGTCCCAACGAAGGCGGCGAGCGCTGCGACTGTGGTCAGCAACACGAATCCGGGTCGACGACGCATGATGCTCCTCACTACGGGGTACAGAGACGGGGAGAACGATCGTGCCGGCGGACGGCCTCAGCGCATCCTTTAGCACGTCTGTAGGGTCGTTTCCACCGAGCCGAGACGGCGTCCCGGGCCGCGCAGGCGGCCGTGACCCGGGCGAGCCACGCACATCATGGTGGACAGGCTCCTTCCAGGTCGCTCGCCGCCCGTGCCCTCACGACGGTGCCAACGTGGTCGACTTCTGGGACCGGCGCTTCGAGTTCCTCGCCGAATACCTCGATCTGAGCGTCGACGCCAGCGGCCGCGTCGCGGTTCCCTAGCTAGCGCGGGCGCACCGCACCGATGTCGGTATCGGCGAAGTCATCGCCCTTGAACAGCAGTGGTTCGCCGAGAACATGGGCAAGTGCGTAGGAGAAACAGTCGCCGTAGTTCAAGCCCGCCGGGTGATGCCCCTTGCCGAAACGCTTGTACGCTCGGCGCGCCACGGTCGCTTGCTCCAGGTCAACGGCCCGAAGCTCGATGCCGGCTTCATCGATGAAGGCATCCAACTCATAGAGACCGTCGCTGCCGTACCTAGACTCGAAGACGATCGACACCTCGACGAAGCTGGCAACAGACAGGTACTTCGACTCCGTTGCTTCGATGGCCTCCGTGAAGGCGAGCTGCTCCGGCTCTGCTTGCAGAATCGCAAGGAGCGCGGAACTATCGATCACCATCAGGTGGGTAGCCCGTGCTCGTCGTAACCCAAGATCTCGTCGGCGCTTCGAGGGTCGAGGACCGGCAGCGCGGCACAGCGACGAGCGATCTCATTGAGTCTGTCGGCGAGGCTCACGCCAGTCCGCTCGCGTCGTATCCGCTCGATTCGACTGCGGATCGCTTGTGTTACAGCCTCGGTCTTCGTCTCACCGGTGAGCTTGGCGAGCTCGGCCGCCAGGCGCTCGGTTTCCGGGTTTCGGATGTTCAGGGCCATGGAATTCCCTACGTGTAGTAGATGAGCTACACAGTAACATCCGCCGGGCTCAATCATCAAACTCGTTGGACGGCCGCGTCGCATTCGAATCGGCTCTGCGGCACGCAGCGGCGGTTTAGTTGGGCCAGACCGGTTGACATGATCCTCCCACCCCGCACCATAGCCAGGTGCGCGAGCCTTCAAGTTCCAATCGCCGTCCTACGCGGGAGTCCCCAATGCGTGTTTCCAGAGCCCCATTGCTCAGCGCGGCCGTCGCATCGCTGGTGGCCATCCTGACTCTGTTCAGCATCTCGCTCACTACCTCGGCTCTGGCCCAGTCGGAGACCAAGCGCTACCTCTACCTGAGCACGCCCGACGACGCGCAGCGGGTGGGGCGCGCCGATGGGGCGGGGATTCTGATCTACGACATCGACAACGGGCACAAGCTGGTGCGGCGAATCGACATCCCGGTCTTCGAGGAAGGCCTGCGGGGTTTCGCTGCCAGCCTGATCAACCATGCGGCGTACTACTCCACGACGCACCGGCGGGTCGGCGCCTTCGATCTGGAGAGCGAAGAGATCGTCTGGGAGCACACCTATCCGAACGGGGCCGACCGCTCGTCGGTCACGATGGACGGCAGCAAGGTCTACGTGCCGACCGGGTGGTGGTACATCGGCCCCGACAGCGGGATGCTGGTGCTCGATGCGCGGGACGGCAAGCTGCTGAACAAGATCGCCGACAGTCCTCGGGCACACAACAGCATTGTCAGCCTCGACGGACGGAGGCTCTATCTCGGTAGCGAGACCACGCTCAGCGTCTATGACACAGCCGACGACAAGAGGTTGATGCAGATCCAGGAAGTCGGCGAAGCCGCGATCTTCCCGTTCACGATCAACTCGGCGCAGACGATCGCCTACATCTGCCTGTTCGACCACATCGGGTTCGACGTGGTCGACCTCACCACCGGACAGGCGATCCACCGCGTGCTTGCCGACGACGGGAACATCCTTCACCGCACCCACGGCGTGGCACTGACTCCCGATGAGACCGAGCTGTGGATCAGCGACCAGGTCGGCAACAAGCTCTTCTACTACGACGCCACCGTGATGCCTCCGGTCCAGAAAGGTCAGCTCGAGCTCACACAGGGCGGGCACGGCTGGGTCACCTTCAGCCTCGACGGCAAGTACGCCTGGACGCACACGCCGGACGTGTTCGACGTCGCCACCAAGCAGAAGATCGCGACGCTGCGCGACCAGAACGGCCGACCCGTCAGCGGCTCCAAGTACTTCGAGGTCCACTTCCGCGACGGCAAGGTGGTAACGGTGGGCAATGAGTTCGGGCTGGGCCGGAAGAACGTTCCTTCGGACTGATCGGCTGTCGATCACTGCCCTAGCAGGCCGTGGTGAAAGTGTGGTGGGTCTGGTTACGGCGAGTTGGGGCCAGATGCAAGGCGGCCTGACACTGGCGATGCCCTAGCCATCGTCGAGGAAGGCCAACGCTGCAAATGGCCCCAAATCGCCGTAACCCTTCGGGCGACAGGGGGTTGCGCGCGTATGCTGCGTCGTTCCTCGTCAACGATGGGGTAACCATCGCCTCCTCCTCTCTCCTTGCCTCCACCTCGCAAGACCCTGTCGCCAGACCCGCCACACTTTCACCATGGCCTGCTTGCCATGGTCGGGATCTTCGATCGACCAAGGCGACCCCTTGCACATTGAGCCTCTTGGCGGTATTCCGTCGTGCGACACCGTCGCCGAGCTCGGCACGTCGCCCACAACCGCGCGCTTCGAACCGCTGGAGTGTCCATGCGTTTCTCGGGTATCCCCTCCCTCAGGATCTTCGTCTCGCTGATATCGGCCCTCGTGGCCATCGCCTCCATATCCACCGTGGGAGCTGCGCCCCAGGCCGCCACGGATGCAAACGCCATCGTCGATCCGGCTCTCTACCAGTCGCTGCGCTTCCGCTTCCTCGGCCCCTATCGCGGCGGACGCTCCGGCGCCGTCATGGGCGTGCCCGGCGAGCCGCACACCTTCTACCTGGGCGCCTCGGGCGGCCTGTACAAGACCACCAACGCCGGCGAGACCTGGAACGTCATCTCCGACGATGACTTCGAGGTGAGCACCATCGGTGCCATCGCGGTGGCGCCTTCGGACGCCAACGTCGTCTACGTGGGAACGGGTCAGAAGACGATCCGCAGCAACGTGTCGATCGGCAAGGGCATGTACCGCTCCACCGATGCCGGGCGCAGCTGGACGCACATCGGGCTGCGCGACGCCGGGCAGATCGGGCGCATCCGAGTGCACCCCGACGATCCGGACCTGGTGTACGTGGCGGTGATCGGCAACCCGTTCGGGCGCAGCGAGACCCGTGGGGTATTCCGCTCGCGCGACGGCGGTGAGAACTGGGAGAAGGTCCTCTACTTCGACGACGACACCGGTTCGAGCGAGCTGGAGCTCGACCTGTCGAACCCGCGCAACCTGTACGCCACCGCCTGGACCGTCGAGCGGAAGCCGTGGACGATCATCTCGGGCGGCGACGACGACGGAATCTACAAAAGCACCGATGGCGGCGACACCTGGAAGCGGCTCGCCGGTGGGCTGCCCGAGACCACGATGGGGAAGATCGGGTTGACGCTGTCGGCGTCGAACCCCGACAAGCTCTATGCGCTGGTTGAGACCGACCCCGAGGTGTCCGGGCTCTACATCTCCGATGACGCCGGCGAGACCTGGCGACTGCAGGAGACCAACGTCGGCCGCAATCTGTACGAGCGCTCCTGGTACTACACCCACATCTTCGTCGACCCGCAGAACGAAAACCTCGTCTACGCGCTAGCCGTGGGCTTGTTCAAGTCGACCGACGGTGGGCGCACGTGGGAGCGCCGCAGTGCCCCGCACGGGGACTATCACGATCTGTGGATCAACCCGAACGACTCCGACATCCTGGCCATCGCTGACGACGGTGGGGTGCAGGTGACGCTCGATCAGATGAACACCTGGACCACCTATCTGAACCAACCGACGGCGGAGATCTACAACATCTTCGTCGACAACCTGTTCCCCTATCACGTGTACGGGTCCCAGCAGGACAATTCCACCATCCGGCTACCGAGCCAGTTCCAGGGCGCCCTAACGCCCTACGGATACTGGCGCAGCGTCGGCGGCTGCGAATCGGCGCACATCGGCTTCGACCCCGACAACCCGGTGGAGATCTACGCCGGCTGTTACTCGGGCGAGATCAGCCGGGTGAACCTGGAGACCGGCGACCGCCAGGCGATCATGGTGTACCCGCAGATGGAGTTCGGGTTGCCGGCCTCCGACCTGAAGTTCCGCTTCAACTGGAACGCGCCCATCCGCATGTCGCCGTACGACCAGTCGATCGTCTACCACAGCGCCCAGCGCGTCGTGCGAACGCGTGACGGCGGCCATAGCTGGGAGGTGATCAGCCCCGACCTGACGACGAACGACCCCGAGACGCAGATTCGTTCCGGTGCGCCGATCACGTATGAGGATACTGGCGGCGAGGTCTATAACACCATCTTCGCGTTCGAGGAGTCGCTGTACGAGAAGGACCTGTTGTGGGTGGGCACCGACGACGGCAAGGTGTGGGTGTCGCGCGACGCGGGCGGCAACTGGAGCGACATCACGCCGCCGGGCATGCCGGCTCGCGGCACGGTGAACAACATCGAGATGTCGGCGCATGATCCGGGGCGCATCTTCGTACCGGTAAAAGCCTTCATGCTCGATGACTGGCAGCCTTATGTCTTCGCCACCAGCGACTACGGGGCCAGCTGGACGCGGCTCACCACCGGCGACAACGGCATCCCAGCAGATACACCGGTGCGCATCGTGCGCGAGGACCCCGAGGTTCGCGGGCTGCTGTACGCCGGCACCGAGTTCGGCCTCTACGTGTCGTTCGACGACGGCGCCCACTGGCAGAAGATGCAACTGAACCTGCCGCCGATTCCGATCACCGACATGCGCGTGCACCGCAACGACCTGGTGATCTCCACCCAGGGCCGCGGCATCTACATCCTCGACGACATCACACCGCTGCACCAGGCGCGCGAGGCGCATGCGGCGCTAGGGTCGGTCACCGAAGGCGCCGCACCGGCCCACCTCTTCCCTCCCCGCGAAACGGTGCAAGCGTTCACCAGCGGCCGTTCGGGGCCGGAGGCGCGAAGCGGCGAGAATCCGCCGGTTGGGGTGCAGATCTTCTACGCGCTGCAGGCAGACGCTGCTGCGGCGGCTGAGGACGACGACGACGCGGGCGAAGCAGATCAGGACGACGCGCTGACGCTCGAGATCTTCGGGCCAAACGGCGATCTCGTGCACACCTTCCACAGCGACCGCGATCCCGAGTCCAACCCCCGGGACATCGACTTCGCGTCGCGCGGGCAGATCCGATTGACCACCGATGCGGGCATGAACCGCTTCCTGTGGAACACGCGCTACCCGCCCATTGACCGGCCCGACGGCATGGTGGTCTACGGTCTGACGCACGGCCCGCGCACCATCCCGGGCGAGCACCGTGTGCGGCTGTCGATCGGAGATTGGAGCCAGGAGGCAACGTTCCGCATGGTCTCCAACCCGCGCGTCGATACGCCGCAGGCACACCATGAGGAACGGCTGGAGATGGAGCTGCGCATGCGCGACGACCTGCAGGCGGTCTTCGACGCGATTCGCACCCTGTCGTCGGTGCGCGGTCAGATTGGCGACCGAATCGACAGCATGCGCGCCGCTGAAATCGACCTTTCCGAGATCGAAACGGCGGCCAAGTCGATCACCGAGCGCCTCGGCGAACTCGAGCTGCTGCTGTGGAACCCGCAGGTCGAAGGCTACAACGACATCCACCACTTCACTGCCGGCTACGATACCAAGGTGGCGTACCTGTACGACAAGGTGGACGCATCGGATCACCGCCCCACCACTGGGCAGCGCCTGCGCTACGAGGAGCTACACGCCGAGCTCGAGACGCTGTTCGCGCAGCTGGAGGAGCTCTATGCCTCAGACGTCGCGACGCTCGGCCAGATGATGCGGGCCTCCGGCGCGATGCCGGTGCAGGTACCAAAACAGCAGCGCTGACGGCCGGGTCGCCCAACCGCATCACCGGAACGGCGCAACTACGGCCGAACCGCCCCGCTACATGTACATTCCGAGGACGTTGTTCACATCGGGGCTCAGCAAGCCCAGCATGCTATTTTAGACGCCGGAAAACCTCGCTGAACCGTGAGGGGGCAGTGCGCCAACCATGAAGACAGTCGCCGCACCTGCTGCGGTCGTCGCCATCTGGCTCGCCGCTGGATGTCAGCCCGCCGGGATTGGTGCGGCCCGCTGGCCGACAGCAAACGTGCTCTCGGCCGCGAACACGCTCGCCGTCACCCGCTGGGCCGCCACAACGCCCCCGACTCGCCCTTCGGAGCTGAACCCGGTCATCCGGCAGTATTGCGTCCGGTGCCACAACGACCAGATGCTGCGCGGCAATCTCTCGCTCGAGACGTTCGACACCGCTGCGGCGCACGAGCACGCCGCGACGGCCGAGAAGATGATCGTCAAGCTTCGGGCCGGGATGATGCCCCCGCCCGGCGCCCGCCGGCCGGCCGCAAGTACACTCTTGACGCTCGTCGAGACGCTCGAGAACGTGGTCGACGAGGCCGCCGCGGTCAATCCGAATCCCGGCGCGCGCCGATTCCAGCGCCTCAATCGGGCCGAGTACGAGCGCGTGATTCGCGATCTTCTGGCGCTCGAGGTGGACGCTAGTCGGTGGCTTCCCGCCGATACCTACCTGGGCAACTTCGACAACATGTCGGACGCGCAGGGGCTTTCGACCACGCTGCTGGAAGCGTACCTGCGGGCCGCGACGGACGTCAGTCGCCTGGCCGTCGGCAACCCGGCGGCGCTGCCCAAGAGCGTCAAGTACACGAACCCGATCGAGGTCTCGCAACACGCCTGGGACCACATCGAGGGAGCCCCCTACGGGACGCGGGGCGGGATGGTCGTCACCCACGACTTCGCCGCCGACGGGGAGTACGTCTTCTCGATCGAGACCCTGTTCGGCGACGGTGCCGGATTCGAGGATATCGATATCTCGATCGACGGCGAGGGCGTGGCTTCCCTCGGTCTGGCACACGGCGCCGCCTCGGGCCTCCCGATCCGGACGGGCCCGATCCTCGTTCGTGCTGGCCAGCGCCGGGTCTCGGCAGCGTTCGTCCGCAAGATCGAAGGTCCCTACGAGGATCGCCTGAGCCCACACGCGTGGTCCTTCGTCGGGGGCGAGGACTCTGTGGCCTGGGCCAACTACGGAATCACGGCGTTACCGCACCTCAGCAATCTCATCATCACGGGACCTCAGCGATCCCGCGGTCTCTCGGCGACCACCAGTCGCGAGCGGATCTTCAGCTGCCGTCCGTCGTCCGCCGAACAAGAGCGTCCGTGCGCCGAAGCGATCGTCTCGCGCCTCGCTCGGCAGGCGTACCGCCGGCCGGTAACGGAAGAGGACCTCGCCGGCCCTATGTCGTTCTATGATCGCGCCGCCGTGGAAGGGGGGTTCGAGGTCGGAGTCCGAACCGCGCTTCAGGCGGTCCTGGCGAGCCCGCTTTTCATCTTCCGCCTCGAGCGGGTACCTTCCGGCGTCCGGCCGGGGGCGAGCTATCGTTTGAACGACCTCGATCTCGCCACCCGCCTCTCGTTCTTCCTGTGGGCCACCAGCCCGGACAACGAGCTGCTCGCGCTGGCGGCGGACGGACGGCTTTCCGAGCCAGGCGTATTGGAACAGCAGGTCGAACGGATGTTGGTCGACCCGCGCTCGGAGGCGCTCGCGACGCGCTTCGCGTCGCAGTGGCTACGTCTCCAGGACACCGAGGACAACCAGCCCGAGCCCTACCTGTATCCCGATTTTACCGGCCAGCTGCGCGACGACCTGGTGCGCGAGACACAGCTGCTCTTCGACTACCTCGTCCGCGACGACCGCAGTCTTCTCGAGCTGTTCACGGCGGACTACACATTGCTCAACGAGCGCCTGGCGCGTCACTACGGGATTCCCGGCGTGTCGGGCGACGAGTTCCGTCGTGTCACCTACCCTGACGACACGCGACGCGGCATCTTGGGCCACGGCAGCGTCCTGTTGCTGACCTCGATGTCGGCCCGCACGTCGCCGGTGCTCCGCGGCAAGTGGGTGATGGAGGTGCTCATGGGGACGCCGCCGCCCCCGCCGCCCCCCGACATTCCGGCGTTCGAGGACACCAAGAGCGCCGCGCAGGGCCGGCAGCTGACTACACGCGAGCGGCTGGAGATCCACCGGGCCAACCCGACCTGCCACGCCTGCCACCGGTTCATGGACCCGATCGGCCTGGCGCTGGACAACTACGACGTGACGGGCCGATTGCGAATCCGCGAGAACGGCGCCCCGCTCGACACGCGGGGCACCTTTTATGACGGCACCGACGTGAGCACCCCGAGCGAGCTCGTGGACCTGCTCATGAAGCGTCCCATTCCACTGGTACGGAACTTCGCCACGAACCTACTCGCGTATGCCATGGGTCGACGCGTCGAGTATTACGATCAACCCCAGATCCGCGCCCTCGTGCGTGCAGCGGAGGCCAACGACTACCGGATGTCTTCGTTCATCCTGGGGGTCGTGAAGAGCGTTCCGTTCCGGATGATGCGATCTGCAACGGTGGTCGACCAACAGACCGAGCCAGGCAACTAGAACCAGGACACTGAAAGCCATGGAATTCATCACCGGGAAACACCTCTCTCGCCGCTCGTTCATCCGGGGTACGGGTGTGAGCGTGGCGCTGCCCTTTCTCGACGCAATGGTGCCCGCCGGGCGGCTCTGGCGGGACAGCGCCAGCGAGCCGGGCTTCACGCGTCTGGTATGCATCGAGGAGTCGATGGGCGCCGCCGGCTGCAGCGATTGGGGCGACGCCCGGCACCTGTTCGCTCCCGCCCAGGTCGGCCGCAATTTCGAGCTCGTCACCGACAGCCAGCTGGCGCCGCTGGCGGAATTCCGCGAGTACATG
Organism: Acidobacteriota bacterium; assembly: GCA_963666055.2. Lineage (GTDB taxonomy): Bacteria > Acidobacteriota > UBA890 > UBA890 > WLXD01 > DASCOT01. The sequence continues at coordinate 62,502 of CAXWPH010000010.1, forward strand.
ACGATCGTCAGCAACACCGATTGCCGGCCGGCCGAGGCGTTCCGTGCGCAGGAGATCGGCGGCGATCACGAGCGGTCGACGGCAGTGTTTCTGACCCAGGCCCACCCCAAGCAGACGCAGAGCTCGGACATCTATCTCGGCACGTCGCTCGACCAGCTCCACGCGCAGCGCTTCGGGCACGACACCGCGCTGGCGTCGCTCGAGCTCTGCATCGAGGGCATCGACCGTGGCGGCGGCTGCGCCTACAACTACCACTGCGCGTACACGGACTCGTTGGCCTGGGCATCGCCCAACCAGCCGCTGCCGGCAATCCGGGAGCCTAGGGTGGTGTTCGAACGGCTGTTCGGTGCCGGGGACACTCCCGAAGACCGGGCCGCCCGACGCCGCACGAACCGGAGCATGATCGACTGGATCGTGACCGAGGTGGCGCGGCTCAAGCGAAGCCTGGGAGCGGTGGATCGCGTGGCACTGGACCAATACGTGGAGCACATCCGCGAGATCGAGCGCCGCATCCAGCTCGTCGAGGCCCGCAACAGCAGCGGCGAGGAACGGAGGATGCCCGAGGCACCTTCCGGCATCCCCGACTCGTTCGAAGAGCACATGCAACTGATGTTCGATCTACAGGTGCTGGCGCTACAGACCGATCTGACCCGCGTCATCACCTTCAAGACCGGATTCGATCAGTCGAACCGCACCTTCCCGCGGAGCGGCACCACGAAGTCGATCCACGGGGCCTCCCACCACGGCAACGTCCCCGCCGAGGTCATGGCCTTCCACAAGATCAACAGGTACCGCCTCGGCCAGCTCAGATACTTCCTCGAGAAGATGCGGGATACGGTCGATGGAGAGGCGTCGCTGCTGGACAAGACGGCGATCGTCTGGGGGTCCGCGATGGCCGATCCCAACCTCCACAACCACCGTCGCAATCCGCTTCTGCTCCTGGGTCATGCCAACGGAGCGCTCGAAGGAGGACTGCATGTACGGGCCCCCGAGGGCACGCCGATGGCGAACGCGCTCCTCAGCCTGATGCGGGAGATCGGGCACGAAGAGATGGAGACGTTCGGCGACAGCGACGGGGCGCTCGCGTTGAGCTTGCCGCGTGGGGCCGCCCGCGCGAACAGGAGCGACGTGGAATGAGCGCGCGCCCGCTCGACTCGGTGAGGCCGCTGGTCCTGGTCGGCCTGGCAGCGTTTCTTTGCGGCGCCGCCTTCTCTCCCGACACCCCGCTCATCGATGCGGCGCGCAACGGAGACGCCGTCGCCGTCGGCGCGCTTCTCGATCGTGGTGCCGACGTGAACACGGCGCAGGGCGACGGCATGACCGCTCTGCACTGGGCCGCCGAGCGCGGCCACGTTGCGGTTGCCAAACACCTGGTCTCGGCGTCCGCCGATGTCGGAGCGAAGACGCGGATCGGCGGCTACACGCCGCTACATCTGGCCAGCCGTGGCGGGCGCGGCGCGGTCGTCCGCATGCTGCTGGAGGCGGGGAGCGACCCCGACGCGATCACCTCGAGCAGTGGTGTGACGCCGCTGCACCTCGCCGCAGCGGCGATCGGCGGCACCGACGCGGTTGCTGCCCTTGTGGCTCACGGTGCGGACCCCAATGTCCTGGAATGGTCGGCCGGGCAGACTCCGCTGATGTTTGCCGCCGGATCCGGTCGCGCCGGGGCCGTGCGGAAGCTCCTCGCGGCCGGCGCGGACTCCGGGATCAGCACTCAGGTGGTGGACGTTCTGCCGCGCCTGGCGCTGGATCGCGAGGCCAGGCGGCGCCTACAGGAGATGGTCGGCGCATCGCCGGCCGCTGCGGACCGCTACGGCGCGGGGACAGAAAACGCTGTGACCGTGGAGCCGGATCCTGCCGACGTCCAGGCGGCCATTCGCGCCCAGCGCGAGTTCCTGCGTTCCGGCTACGATGTCGGCGAGGTCGACCCATACTCGCTGGCACGCGTCCGCCCCGACTACCCTGGCGGCCCCGACGTCGTGCGACCCCCCTATCGGGAGACCCTGGTCAGAATAACCGGCGGCATGACAGCGCTCCTGCACGCGGCTCGGGAGGGCCATATCGAAGCGGCCGTGGCGCTTCTCGATGGCGGCGCAGACGTCAACCAGGTGAGCGACGGAGATCGAACCAGCGCGCTGCTCATGGCGGCGCTGAACGGCCAGCTCGATCTCGCACTGATTCTTCTCGAGGCAGGTGCGGATCCCGACCTGGCTGCGTCCACCGATGGAGCCACGCCCCTGTTCGCCGTGCTACAGACACAGTGGGCTCCGAAGTCGAACTACCCCCAGCCGCGGGCGCAGGATGATCAGCGGTCGGAGTACATGGAAGTGCTGGAGGCCCTGCTCGCCGCCGGTGCCGACCCCGACGTCCGGCTGAACACACATCTGTGGTACTGGGAGTTCGGGCTCACCAAGATGGGGCTCGATCTGACCGGCGCGACGCCGTTCTGGCGTGCCGCGTTCGCCCAGGATCTCGAGGCCATGAAGCTGCTCGCGGCGCATGGCGCCGATCCGAACATCCCGACTCGTTGGCCGGAGGTCGGGATGCGCGAGCGACGTCAGCAAGACGGCCGACAGCAGGAAGACTCGCGCCTGCCCTACATCCCCGAGGGGGCGTCTAACGCCTATTCGATCCACGCCGCGGCGGGCGGCGCTTACATCGGGCTCGGCGCCTTCAGCGTGCGGAGCGCGCCGGAGCAGTTTCTTCCGGCGGTCAAGTACCTGGTCGAGGAGCACGCCGCCGATGTCAACCTCGCTGACTCCTGGCTCTACACGCCCCTCCACTACGCGGCATCGCGTGGGGACAACGAGCTAATCGAATACCTCGTAGCGCAGGGCGCCGACGTCAACGCAATCACAAGACTGGGCCAGTCGACGGCCGACATGGCACGCGGCGGGCAAGGCGGGTTCTTCGTGCGCGTGGCGTACCCGGAGACGGTCGAGCTGCTCACCAGCCTGGGCTCGACGCTCGAATGCCTCAACACCCATTTCCTCGGCACCGGGGACGTCTGCGCGGGCGCCGGCGTCAACGACCCGTGGGCGCCGCCGGCGGATGGTGACGAGTCTGCGCCATCGGGGAACCCAAAGACACCGCGCTAGCGCGGGGAGCCGGGCGGCACACCCCTACCCCGCCAACCACGCAGGGAGAGGCCATGAGGACTCGTTCCGCTCCGCTCGTCGTCGTGTGTGCCTTCGTGGCGGTCTTGCCCGCCTGCCTGGGTGAGGACTCGGCTCCGCCGCTTCCGGATTCGAACGGAGCGATCAGCAAGGGCGGTGACGACAGGACGGGTCACTACGACCCCGTGGACGGCTGGTGGAAGCAAGCACCCAACCACGACGACGAGTGGTCGTGGGGCCAGGTGGCGGGCGTCGCGGCGGACCACTCCGACCGGATCATCGTGGTGACGCGCGGCGACTGGCCGGCGAACCGAGCGCAGCCGCGGGAGGGGCGGCTGCGACGCACCAACTTCATCGTCGTCGCAGATGGAAACGGCAACATCGTCGAGCAGTGGAGCCAATGGGACTCGATCATGACCTTGCCACATCAGGTCTACATCAGCCCCTACGATCTCGAGCGCCACGTCTGGGTCATCGACAGTGGTGGCGGCCAGGGCCACATGCAGGTCTTGAAGTTCACCAACGACGGCAGCGAGCTGGTGATGCAGCTCGGCGAGCGCGACCACCCCAAGACTCGCGAGGCGGCCCGCGCACGGTTCGACTGGGGTCCGCATACCTATGGCTGGCCGTCGAAGCTCGCCTTCCTCCCCGACGGCAGCTTCTTGCTGGCCGACGGCTACTGGAACTCACGCATCATCAAGTACACCGAGGACGGAGAGCTGGTGACGCAGTGGGGAGCGCTCGGAGACGGCCCCGGGGAGTTCGATCTCCTTCACGGCCTCGCCGTGGACGAGGATCGCGTCTATGTCGGCGACCGGCAGAATCAGCGCATCCAGGTCTTCACCCACGAGGGCGAGTTCATCGAGGAATGGCCGAACATCTTCGATCCGGTCAACATCTGGGTCGACGAGAGCCATGCGGTGTGGGTGTTGGACGCGAGCTTGAACCGGGTCCTCAAGTACAGCCGCGACGGTGAGCTCCAGTACCACTGGGGGGCCTATGGCCAAGCAGGAGCAGTCGGGCGAGGGATCTGGCCGGGTGGTCTGTCGCTTCCCCATCAGCTCGACATGGATGAGGACGGCAACCTCTACATCGCCTCCTACAGCGGCGGCTGGGTGAACAAGTTCGTCCCGAAGCCGGATGCCGATCCGAGCAAGCTCCTGGGCAGGCGGCTACTGCTGACGAACTGAGAGCGTGCTTCAACCCTGGTATCGCATCCGAATACACGACGGCAGGCCTCGATTCTGAGAAGCTGGCCGGTCTGAGTCCGCAACAGCAGCAATGCTACGGAGGGGAACGATGTCCGACGAGACGATTCGCTATGACGGAAGGTGCGCGTGCGGAGCCGTGCGGGTCACCGCCACCGGCAAGCCTACCGCCGCCGGCTACTGTCACTGTGAGTCGTGTCGTCGGTGGCACACGGCTCCGATCAATGCCTGGGCGGCGTGGCCGGGCGACGCCGTCACTATCACCCAGGGCGAGGACGAGCTCGTCCGGTTCGATACCCGCGATCAGGGCGGCTCCAACGTTCGCTGCTCGTGTGGCCGGTGCGGTTCGGGGGTGATGAACCAGCGACACGACGGCGTGACGGTGGTCTACCCGTCGGCGCTGCACGGCTCCGGCTTCGAGCATGATCCGATGGTGCACATCCACTACCAAGAGCGTGTCCTCGACGTCAACGACGGCTTGCCCAAGTTCGCCGACAGCCCGGCGGAGTATGGCGGATCCGGGAAGATGATCGAGGAGCCAACTCGTACCGGGCCGTCCAGCGGCCAGGAAGCGTCGTGACGTCGTTCTGAAAGCGCCGCTCGGCGACTGCCCCGGACCGGCAGCGTGGATTCGTGCCAGTGCTCGCAGCGCGGTGTTCAGTGCCAGTCGATCCGATGCGCGCTGGCAATCGCTTCGACGCGTGCGGGTGGGACGCCCGCTGTGGCGGCGAACTGCGTCCACCGCGCCACCGTCGTCGACACCTCGTCGAGGATCGCCCGAGCTAGACCTCGCCGCAGCAGGGCAAGCTTGCCGACGACCTCGAAGTCGGCCGCCTCGAAGCCGTCGCGCTTGCCGTTGAGGCTCATCTGCTGCTCGGCAGTCCACGCCCCGTCCGGGTTGTAGCTGTAGGTGACGTCGAAGGCCGGGGCGAGCCACCAGTTGCCGGCCCGGTCCATCAGGAACGCAATGTTCTTGACGTGATCGTCCTGGTTGCGAGCCACGATGTTGAACACCATGCGCCGAAACATCTGCTCGCGGCTGGCCGCGGGTAGATCGAGTCGCGTCACTACCTCGAATGCCTGCTCGTACGAGTGTGCTCCGGCAAGATTGAAGTCGTAGTGGGCAATCGCTCCCAGCGACTGCATGTGGAGCTTGTACCCGGCCGCAGTCCGGTCGAAGCGGCGGGTGAGGAAATGATGTCGCGGTCCTTCGTCGAGGACGCGGCACTCGGCCATCTCGATGCCCGCCTCGACCGCCATGAGGTGATACGCGTATTCGATCAGACCGTAGCCGGGGGGGTCCTCAAGCTCCCTATCCCGGTTGCCGGCGACACCATCGAACTTCAGGATCCAGTGAGAAAAGCCAGCGGGCGCATCGAGCTGCCCGGAACGCACCTCGCCGGTGTCGGGATTCCACGTGATCACCGCCTTGGCGCGGGCGCCACCTGCCGAAGTACCGACGCGCAGGATCTGCCCCAACCCGTCGGCGTCGAGCACATGCGCGAGATCCTGCCGTTGCGAAAGCACCGCGCTTGCCAGCTCGACGAGATGGTCCACCTGGAGTCTCTCGTCCGCCGTGGCGCTGGGACCGAGCACCGGTCGGAACTCCAGCGCACCCATCCCACGTCGACCCACGTAGCAAAGTCGCTCGACGGCATGGAAGTCGGCCGCGGCGCGTCCTTGTGCGGCCAGCCAGGCGTCGATCAGCGCGTTGCCGAAGAGGTCGGGCAGGGAGTCGGCCAGCAGACCGGGCAGCCCTTGGAAGGTCTCCCGCGACAAACCAGGGAACGAGTAGATCCTCGCACCCAGCGGCATCGTCAGCGGCGCGACTTGAATCCCACTGGCACGGAATGCCTCGGCGTACTCGAAGAATGCCAACGCCCGGCCGGTGTCCCACGAAACCGCGCCCACGGTTCGACCCCAGAGACGGACCTCGGCGAGGGTCACCTCTCGTCACCCCACGTCCAGGGCTTGGCGGACGGCGCCTGATCGGAGCTCACGGAACCACGTGAGGCACGCTGCTTGCGACGACCCATTGTCCGCAGCTGCAACATCGGGCTGACCGGCGGCTCGGGCACCAGCCCATCGAGGTTGCCGACCAGGTCGAGCGCCCGCAGCACCCGCAACAGATTCGTCAGGCTCGTCGACCTGCCGCGCTCGAGCCGCGAGACGGTCGGTACCGACACGCCAGCCTCCTCGGCCAGCTTCTCCTGAGACCAATCGCGGTTCAGCCGCTGCCGCGCAAGCCGCTCCCCTAGCCGCGCCAGGATCGCGGTGTCGGATTCTGCAGATCGATACATAACAAATCAATTATGATTTCTTAATCAATTTTAGTCAATCTATAAATCATATTTGATCTGTTATATCATCTCCGGCCGCCATTCGGCGGAGCACGGTGTGCAGGATGCCACCGTTGCGGTAGTAGTCGACCTCGACCGGGGTGTCGATACGCACGACCGTATCGAACTCCGTCAAGGCGCCGTCGGGCTTGGTCGCACGCACCGTCACGGTCTGCTTCGGCTGCAGCTCATCGGGTAGGTCGATGTCGAAGGTCTCGGTACCGTCGAGGCCCAGGCTGTCGGCCGTGTCACCAGGGTTGAAAGTGAGCGGCAACACGCCCATCCCCACCAGGTTGGAGCGATGGATGCGCTCGTAGGACGTGACGATCACCGCCTTCACGCCCAGCAACAGCGTGCCCTTGGCGGCCCAGTCGCGCGACGAGCCCATGCCGTAGTCCTTGCCCGCCAGCACGACCAGGGGAATGCCGGCGGCACGGTAGCTCTCCGAGGCCTCGAAGATCGTCTTCACGGCGCCATCGGTGAAGTCGGTGGTAAAGCCACCCTCGGTGCCGGGTGCCAGCTGGTTGCGCATGCGCACGTTGGCGAAGGTGCCGCGCGTCATCACGTTGTGGTTGCCGCGGCGCGAACCATAGCTGTTGAACATCTGGCGCTCAACGCCGCGTCCGTTCAGGTACTGCCCCGCTGGAGTATCGGGGCCGATGGCGCCCGCCGGCGAGATGTGGTCGGTGGTCGTCGAGTCGCCCAGCTTGGCCAGACATCGGGCACCGTGAATGGAGGCGATCGGCGCTGGCTCGGGCGGCATGTCCATGAAGAACGTCGGCTCCTGGATATAGGTGCTGTCGTCGGACCACTCGTAGTTGGCGTCGTCGGAGGTGGCGATCGCCTTCCACTCGTCGCTGCCCTCGAAGACGTTGCCGTACTTGTCGAGGAACTGGTCGCGCGACAGCGACTCGGCGATGACAGCCTCAATCTCGTTGTCCCTCGGCCAGATCTCGTGCAGGAACACGTCGTTGCCGTCGGGATCCTGGCCGAGCGGATCGTTGACGAGGTCGATATCGACGGTGCCAGCAAGCGCGAATGCGACCACCAGCGGCGGCGACGCCAGGTAGTTGGCCTTGATGTCGGCGTGGATGCGGCCCTCGAAGTTACGGTTGCCCGACAGCACCGAGGCGACGGTGAGGTCGTTGTCGCGCACCGCATTTCCGATCGGCTCTGGCAGCGGGCCCGAGTTGCCGATGCAAGTCGTGCAGCCGAAGCCGACGACGTAGAAGCCCATGGTCTCGAGCTCGTCGAGCAGGCCGGCCTTCTCGAGGTAATCGGTAACCACCTGCGAGCCCGGCGCCAACGAGGTCTTCACCCAGGGCTGTCGCTGCAGGCCGCGCCGCGCCGCGTTGCGCGCCAGCAGACCGGCGCCCACCATGACGCTCGGGTTCGAGGTGTTCGTGCAACTGGTAATGGCTGCGATGACCACCGCTCCGTCGCGCAGCTCGAAGGTATCACCGTCGAGATCGACCTGGACCGAGCGCACCTGCCCGGCGTCGACTGCGGTGGCTGTCGCGCCGCCGGCTACCGTCACCGCGCCGCCACCTGCTGATGCGCCGCCGGCAGACGGCTCCGCGCTGCTTTCGGCATCGCGCCGCGCAAACGTCGTGGCGAGCCCCTCCTGCCACTTGGTGCCCATGTCGCCCAGCGCGATGCGATCCTGCGGCCGCTTGGGCCCGGCAAGCGCTGGCTCGACGCTGCCGAGATCGAGCGACAGCTGGTCGGCGTAGGTGATCGAACGATCGTCGTCGCGCCAGAGGCCCTGGGCGCGGTAATAGGTCTCCACAGTGTCGATGAGCTCCTGCGGCCGGCCCGTGAGCCACAGGTACTCGAGCACGCGATCGTCCACCGGGAAGAAACCGCAAGTGGCCCCGTATTCCGGCGCCATGTTGGCGATCGTCGCCCGGTTGGCGACCGGCATCGACGCCAGGCCGGGCCCGTAGAACTCCACGAATTTCCCCACCACGCCGAGCTCGCGCAGCATCTCGGTCACCCGCAACACCATGTCGGTGGCGGTGCTACCGGCGCGCAGCTCACCGTCGAGGCGAAATCCGACGACCTCGGGCATCAGCATGTAGATCGGCTGCCCGAGCATTACCGCCTCGGCCTCGATGCCGCCCACGCCCCAACCGAGCACGCCGAGACCGTTGATCATCGTGGTGTGTGAGTCGGTACCGACAAGCGAGTCGGGATAGAGCTGCTGGCCGTCGTCCCAGACCACCTTGGCGAGATACTCGAGGTTCACCTGGTGCACGATACCGGTGGCCGGCGGCACGACGCGGAAGTTGTCGAAGCCGCTCTGTCCCCACTTGAGGAACTCGTAGCGCTCGCGATTGCGCTCGAACTCCTTCGCGGCGTTGATCTGCAACGCCGCGCCGGAGTTGAACGCGTCGACCTGCACCGAGTGATCGATCACCAGGTCGCAGGCCACCAGCGGGTTCACCTTCGCCGGATCGCCGCCCATGCGCACCATCGCCGAGCGCATGGCGGCCAGATCGACCACCGCCGGAACGCCGGTAAAGTCCTGCAGGACGACGCGACCCGGCGTGAACGGTATCTCGACCGCGGCAACGTTGGTCGCGTCGTAGGCGGCGAGCGCCTCGAGGTGCTCCGCGGTGACAACGTGATCGTCGTAACTACGCAGGCACGACTCCAGCAGCACCTTGATGGTGTAGGGCAGCGAGTCGATCGGTCCGAGCGCACCCAGCGCGTCGAGGCGAAGGATCTGGCGCTCTCCGACAGCCGTATCGAGGCTCTGACGAGCGCTGCGGGCAAGCTCAGCGGTATCCGGCATACGGTCGATTCTAGCGCAGGACCCGCTACGTGACTCCCACCGGGACCTCCCGTGCTCGCCTACCAGAGGCGCCCCGTCGCTCCCTCGATGTGCAGGCGGCGTTCGGATCGTGCGCGCCTACGATGCAAGACCGGTGAACTGCTCTGGAGCCACAGGAGACAAGGCTTGAACATCCGGTTCGAAGATGTTGCGGTCGACAACGATGGCGTCTACGTGGCCGGGCGGCTAGACACCGCCAGCGGCGACGACGGCTGGCTCGTCTCCGGGTGGTGCGCGCCTAGCCAGGCTCAGTAGGAGAGTCAGCCAACCAGGCGCCCCAGACGCCTCAGGCAACTGTCCCAGCCCTGCTCGTGCGCTCTGGTGGCCTCGCTATTCGGGAACCCCTCTTGCGTAATCACCACCTCGGTGGATCCGCCCCTGTCGTTAAGCTCGATGGTCACCAAGGTCTCACCCATCTGTGAGTCAGCCTCCTCCCAATCCCAGGTGTATACGAGACGGTTCGGAGGCTCGATCTCGCGATATGCACCGAACGCCGTATGCACCTTGCCGCCGGCTCCTTTCATGACGATACGGAACGCACCGCCCACGACCAGGTCGACCTGCGCGTCTTCGACGTTGGCATCCTCGGGGCAGGACCACCGGCGAAGCTGGTCGGGCTGCGTCCAGGCATCAAAGACCCTGTCAGGTGACGCGTTCACGACACAGGACACTCGCAGCGAGGTGGCGTTGTCGGCGCCGAGGTCGGTGCCAGTGCCTGTTTCGGTGCCGGTGTTCGTTGGGGTCTCGGTGTTCGGGCTCATGGCTGTTGCTCCTTGATCCAGTCCTTGCTGGTGTCCGTGCTTGTCGCGGGTTTGACGGTCGCCTCCCCTTCCAAGTAGCGAGACAGGGAGCCAAGCTGACCTTCCCAGAACTTCCGGTAGTAGCCCACCCAGTCGGCAGCGGCGCGCAACGGTGACGCATCGAGCTCGCAGCGGCTGAGGCGACCATCGCGCTCACGACGAACCAGGCCGGCTCGCTCGAGCACACGCAGGTGCTTGGAGATCGCTGGGCGCGAGACGTTGAACGGCCTCGCCAGCTCGCCAACTGTGGCTTCCCCATCCCCGAGACGCGCCAGGATCGAGCGGCGGGTCGGATCCGCCAGCGCGCTGAAGGTGAGGTCGAGTTGCGACATATTGGTAACCATTCGGTTACCATTTCTACCCTACCGCTGTGCGCTCGTCAACTAGTGGCCTGTAACAGAGGTTCGTTGCGTATTGCTGGGCCGAGATGGGGGCCAGCTCAAGGCGCGATGAGGATGGCGATGCCTCGCCCATCGTCGACGAATCGCAACACTGAGATTGCCGCCATATCGGCCCAGCCCTCCGAGTGCCCGCGGGACACTAGCGGACGCGCTCGAACCACAGGTCGACGACGCGCCCGGCATCCAACTCGAAGCCGCTGACTCGTCCGGCCGAGTCGCGCTCGAAGCGGAACAAGACCGGCCATTCGTCAGCGCGCATGCGGTCCCGGCCTTCCGAGGCCAAGCGGTTGCGCAGGCGGAGCGGGATCTCCCAGTACAGCTCGCCCTCCTCGATCTCCAACACGTAGCTCGAGCGCAGCTCGGAGCTCACGTACCGGCCTTCGAACTCACGCAGCTCCGCAACGGAAAGCGCGAACTCCTGCGGCGCCGCCGCCGGCTCAGGCGCGGCGTCGGGGCCGCGCGTACCGAGCTCATCAGCGAGATAGACATCGGCTACCCGCCGGCCGAGCTGCGAGGGGTTGGCGGTAGCGACGTTACAAAGCACGATGGCGGTAAAGCGCTGCTCGGGGAACCGCAGGATGTTGGCTCGGAACCCGACATACGATCCCCCGTGACTGACGAGGCGTACTCCCCTGTAGGTGCCGTCGGTGATACCTGCCGCATATTCGATGGGCTCGCCGCTGTCCAAGCTGCCCGGCCGCAACCAGCGCGTAATGAGCTCGGGCGAGCCGGATCCGAGGCGGTTTTCGTAGAAGTTCCGGTCCCACGCGAGCAGATCGTTGACCGTGGTGAACACGCCGCCATCACCCACGATAGGTAGGGTCGTCATGCTGATATCGAAACCATCGTCGCCAGGCGCGTAACCGCTGGCGCGATGCGGCACCAGGCGACTGTGATCGTCGTGAAAGTGTGTCTGGCTCATTCCGAGCGGCGCGAAGATGCGCTCATCGGCGACTGCCGCCAAGCTCTGCCCGGTGACCCGCGCGACGATCTCGCCGAGCAGAAAGTACCCCGAGTTGGAGTAGAGATGCTCAGCGCCTGGCCGGAAGTTGAGATCGCGCTGGCGTGCCAGCATCGCCAGGAGATCGGCCGCCGAGAAGTAGTCGGCATCGCGGTACCCGGCGAGCGCCATGAGGGTCAGATAGTCGCGGATTCCGCTGGTGTGATGGAGCAGCTGCCGGACCGAGATTTGGTCACCGAAATCGCGCAGCTCCGAAATCCACCCGCGAACGGAATCGTCGAGCGACAACCGGCCTTCTTCCGCCAGCAAGAGCACGATCATCGCGGTGAACTGCTTGCTCACCGAGCCCGTTCTAAACACCGTGTCGGCATTGATCGGAACGGCGTGCTCGAGGTTGGCCATGCCGTAGCCACGACGGTAGATGAACTCACCATCGCGAATCACCCCGAGGGCACAGCCCGGTGTTTGATCGCCATACGACGCAAAGACCGCATCGATCTCGGGCATCGCCCCGATCAGCGGTTGATCTACGGGAGCTGCGCAGCCCGTCACACACGCCAGCAGTGCAGCGCTCGGCGCGAGGTGCCGCCAGGTGGCGCAGACCATCATGACCTCTCCAACCTAGACCCTGCCCTGCTAGCGTCCCCGCACGCTGCGGCGCAACTCCGCCGGCTCCGGCAAGATCCCCGTCCAGACCTGCACGGTCTCGCCATCGCGCAAGTACACAAGCTGCGGCACCGACCCCACCCCGGTGATACGAATGAAGGTCTGGGGAGGCAGAACCTGAACCGGCATCTGCAGGTCGTAGCGCTCGCGGTAGCTGTTGACGTCCGAGCCGGATGTCTCGTAGGTGAGGCCGACGACCGGCGGCAGCGCTCCGTCCTTGGTGTACTCAGACACGCGGGGGCTCATCGCTGCGCAGTGCGGGCATTCGTGATGGAACAGATATAGGAGATGTTCGCCGCGCTCTAGGTCAACCTCGCGCATGTCCATGGTCCTGCCAAGCGCCGCCGCCGATGCGCCGCTCGGACCGCTCGTGTAATTCACGAAGCTCATACCGAGCGCCGCGACAGACGCGATTGCCAGCGCCGCTGCCCGCCAGTCGGTGCGCGAACGGGTCGCAGGTGTCCAAACGCATACCCCAAGGGCGATCGCCATGAACGCGAGGTCCATGAGGAAGGCGTCGCGTGGCTCACGCTCCATCATGGGGCCAAAGCAGCCACACTCTTGCAGCGTTCCGGCCGCCCAGCCGTAACCGACAGCGACGAGAAACACCGCCATGAGGGCAGCCGCCACCGTGGCCGCCAACCGCATCTGCCAGCGCAACAGCAACATCACTCCCACGCCGACCTCTACAGCCGGAAGCACCAGGGCCACCGGTGTTCGCATCCAGCCGGGAACGCCGTAGCCGCCGAGCGAACCGAGAAAGCTCCACGGGTCGAGCACCTTGGCAATACCGGCGACCAGGAACACTAGGCCGAGGATCACTGGCCCGAATGACCGAATCAGGTTCGCCCATGCGGGTCCGGACGATGAGGCCTTGCTTGATGGCATTGCAGTTACCCCTGGCTACCAGGCAATTCCGTAGTCCTCGCCATGATGGCTCGAGCCACCCCAGAACGTACCGTGCTCCCAGTCGATGAACACGGCGTTGATTGGCCCCGATGTGCGCTCACGGTCGACGAGCGCATAACCCATACGTCGCAGCTCGTCACGCACCCACGGCGGCGTGGCCGACTGGATCAGCAGTCGCCCAGGGCTCGACTCGTGTTCGGCGAACGATCCCTGCATCTGGAAGCTATTGATATTGGGTGCCTCCACCGCCTGCTGCACATCCATTCCCCATTCCACGAAGTTGAGGAAGAACTGCAGCAGGTTCTGATCCTGGCCGTCACCGCCCTGCACCGCGAACGACAGGTAGGGGCGACCATCCTTGAGCGCCATACCCGGGGTCAAGGTAGCGCGCGGACGCTTTCCCGGCTCCACCACGTTGTAGGGATTCTGTGCCGCATCTAACACGAAGCTCTGCATGCGCTGGCTCATGCCGATACCGGTGCGACCTGCGATCACCGCCGGGATCCAGCCGCCGCTGGGCGTAATCGAAACCACCCAGCCTTCGGCGTCGATCGCCTGGATGGAAGTCGTGCCAGCGTAGAAGTCGTCCTCGAACTCGGCCAGCGCGGCAGAGCCGGCATCCGGAGAGATCGTGGAGCCGCCCCAGTTCTCTAGCTGCTGCCGGAAGGGATTCTCGCCGCCCTGGAACGGATAGGGATCGCCGGGCTTTACGGACTCGTTGTTGCGCTCCCAGTCGATTTCGGCGACGCGCTGGGCAGCGTAGTCTTTAGACAACAACCCATCGATCGGCTCGGCAGGCGGAAAGTAAGGATCGCCGTAGTAGAAATCGCGATCCGCGAAGGCCATGTTCATGACCTGGTAGAGCGTGTGTATGTAGCGCGCGCTGTTGTACCCCATTCCCTTGAGGTCGAGGTTCTCGAGCATGTTGAGCGCCTGCAACATGACCGGTCCTTGCACCCAGGTGGTGAGCTTGTAGACTTCAATGCCCTTGTAGTTGACCGAAACGGGCTCCTCGAGATAGACCTCCCAGTTGGCGAGATCGTCGAGCGTGTGGAGCCCGCCCATTTCCTGCGACCCGCGCACGAACTCCGCGGCGATATCGCCACGATAGAACCTGTCGTTCGCAGCCTGGATTGCCTCCTCTCGGGAGGCTCCACCGATCAGCGCCTCGGCTTCGGCGTCGACCATCTTGCGCAGCGTCGCCGCCAGGTCCTCCTGCCTGAAGATCTCGCCGGCGTACGGGGCGGCGCGATCGCCCTCACCCAGGTGCGGCAGGAACACCTTCTTGGAGTAGGGCCATTGCTGTAACCGTTCCTTCTCGCTCTCGATCGAGTTCGCCGTGTCCTCTTCGATCGGATAGCCGTCGGCCATCTCGATCGCCGGCGCCAGCACCTGCGCCAGGCTCATGGTGCCGAAGTTCTCCAGCATCACCAGCAAGCCGCCGGGCGTGCCGGGCGTGACCGCGGCGTGCACGCCGAACTCGGGCGGGTAGCTCATGTCCATGTTCTTGAAGAACTCGGGAGTGGCGCCGGTCGGCGCGACGCCGAGCGCGTTGACGCCGATGACCTTCTTGTCGTTCGGGTCGTAGATCAGCGCCTGCGTCTCGCCGCCCCAACCGAGCACGTCCCACATTGTCGCCGTCGCGGCGAGCATGGCACATGCTGCATCGACGGCGTTGCCGCCCTGCTGGAAGATCATTGCGCCAGCCGTAGCTGCCAGCGGCTTCCCCGTAATCGCCACCCAATGGCGCCCGTGCAACACCGGTTTGGCAGTGCGTTGAGCGAGGCCGGGGCTGGCTATCGTCAGAGCTGCGACAAGAATTACGACGACGGCGAAACGGCGGTTGCGCATGAGTAGTCCTTGTCCTGGGTCTGCTGTCGGGTGCGTCCCGAATCTCCTATGAGCTGCGACGAAACGAGCCTACAGCCCCGCATCCGACGGCGTCGAGGGGCTCGAGTCCCCTAACCGGGTGCTGAAGAACTCTGCTAAGGGTCGATCTCCACGACCATCTCGATCTCGACCGAGATATTACGCGGCAATGACGCCATTCCGACGGCGGCTCGGGCGTGTCGGCCGCGGTCGCCGAAAACCTCCACCAAGAAGTCCGATGCACCGTTGATCACCTCGGGCTGCTGACCAAAACCCTCCACCGCATTGACCATCCCGAACACACGAACGATGCGGCGCACGCGACCGAGATCGCCGATCTCCTTCTTGAGGGAGGTCAGTAAGCTCACGGCCGTCAGACGGGCCGCTTCATACCCCTGCTCGATGGTCACATCGGAGCCTACCTTCCCCGTTGCGAACGTCCCGTCGGCCTGCGTCGGGCCGTGCCCGGCAAGGAAGACCAGGTTGCCGGTGGTCACCGCCCGTACGTAGTTGGCTACCGGCGGCGCCGGATCGCCGAGCTCGATGCCGAGCGACTTCAAACGAGCCTCGGGATCGTAGTCTTCCTGAGCCAACGCGGGCATTGCAGCCAGTGCCGCAACTACCAACAGGAACGGAGCCGCGCCTGAGAGCTTGCTCATCGTTTTGTCATGTCCTCGCAGTAGAGAGTGCCGTGTTCAAGATGGGATTAGGCCACCTGCGAAAGCTTTCGTCCAGCCTGCGCAGGCTAGGAACCCGTTGCGGCGCCACGATCTCGCCAAAGCAGCAGAGCGGCGAAGCCTGGCAGGAATGCCACGCACCAGTACACGAAACTACGCCAGTACACAGGCCCAGGGTCGTGGGCGCCTAGCCAGATATCGGAAATCACCCAGAACCCGAGCCCCGCAAGCAGTGCCGCGAGCACACCACGCGTGACGGTGCGCGAGCCGCTCTCGCCACTGCCGCCGGCGATATTGCCTACGACGGCAAGCGCAACCCAGAGCGCCATCCAGGCGACCACCATGGCGGTAACGCCAATGACCGGGAATAGTAAGTAGAAGAGCGCCGCAGACAGCACCCCGACCAGGAGACCTGCGAGCGCTGCGAACCCGTTTCGGCCCCCGCCCGTGGCCCAGGCAATCACCAAGCCCATCACGGCGAGCAACAGCCCACCGTGAACGAGCCCGTAGAGAGCGCGGTGCTCGGAGATCGCGGCGGCCCAGAATGCATCGGCGAAAGTGCTCGCCGCCGCCATCACGACCGTGGCGATCAGGCTCTCGCGAAGTCCCCTAATTGCGCCCATCTTGCCGACTCCTCAGTGGATCAGGTGTAACTCGGTTTGGCGCCGCAGCGACCAGCGCCGATCGCCCCACGGCGTGACCTCGGCTTCTTCCTCCATCATCATCCGAACCCGCTGCCCGTCCCATTCCGGCACCGGCGTGGTGACCTGTAACTCGGTCGAGAACCACATGTTCGCCAGCACCGGCACGTCACCGCGACCCGGCACACCTTCCTGATAGTCCCACAGGCCGATCAATGGGCCGGCACCATGCCCGTGGTCGCCGATCGGGTGCGTGTACATGGTTCCGTCGAGTCCGTTGGCATGCATCCGCTCGAGCACGCTGTAGAGCACCTCGTTACCGGTCCGGCCGACTCGCATCTCCTCCAGAAGAATGTCCTGCAAACGCTTGCTGTTGTCCAGCGCCAGCCGCAGACCGGCCGGCGCCTCAGTCTCGCCCTCGCGTAGCACGTAGGCCATGTGCTGGGTATCGGTGTTTAGACCCATCACGGTGATGCCGAAGTCGGTGTGCAGCACGTCACCGGCCTCGATCACCGGGTCGTCACCGAGGTCGCCCGCCTCAACCCCACGGCGCTGGATGCTGACGGAAGGCTGGAACCATGTCCCAAAGCCGAGATCGAGGACGCGCTGGCGCATCCACCAGGCGACGTCCTCCGTGCTCGTCGTCCCCGGCCTGATCACCGCGTTGGAGAACGCCGTTCCGATGATCTCGTGAACATACGCCTGCATGCGCCGATAGACCGGTGTCATGCCGGGGACGCGCAAGGCCAGATAGTCGATCGCCAGACGCGGGTTCGGGACGACGCGCGCCACCAGCTCCGGTCCGAGCGCTGCCTGCATCTGCTCCCACTCGCCCGCGGTCAGGCCGTCGGCGAAGTTGTGCTCGCGGGAAATGTTGACGGCGATCACACGGGGATCGCGCTCGCGAATCAGATCCGCAAGAAGCGTCCACTGCGACGAGCCCCAGAGCTCGGCCTGAACTCCTTCGCGACTGGTAGCGACGTTGGCACGGTAGGCTTCGTAGAGTCCTCCTTGTGAGCCTCCGCCGAGCGCCAGCGGCTCGACGCCTCGTTCGGGGCCGCGGTCGGTGAAGACATAAATCGTACGGCGCCGGGCGGCGAAGCTCGTTGGTGCGACGAGGGCGCGAAACACCGGGTCTTCGTTGTACTCGCGCATCGGCACCACCCACATGTCGACCCCATGGTCACGCATCACCTTCGGTAGGTTGACCGTGATCCGCTGCTTCAGCCAGGCCTGCTGGATCTTCGCCTGCTCGCGCAGCGTCCCGAACGGCGGCGTGGGGCGAACGCTCGGCTCCTGGAACAGGAGCGTCGGGAGCGAGGCGGCGAGGGCAAGCGTCAGGGCGGCAAGACGGGTCATCCAATTCCTCGGGGTCGACGTTGAGGGTCATCGGGGTCCTGGCGTTGGCCACCGTACACCCTATGGGCTGCTATCCAACCGCGCCTTGCCCGGGCCTGCAAACGGCAGACCAGCTGTACGGTCTCTGAAGACAACGGGCAACACGAGCGAAACGGGGCCGGTGTGGCCTGTTCCGCTACCGACCCGGGCTCACTCCGCACGCCTGGTGTCTCGGCCGCGAGGTGAAAGTGTGGCGGCGCGACCCTAGCAGGCCGTGGTGAAAGTGTGGTGGGTCTGGTTACGGCGAGTTGGGGCCAGATGCAAGGCAGCCTGACACAGGTGATGCCCCGGCCATCGTCGAGGAAGGACAACGCTACAGATGGCCCCAAATCGCCGTAACCCTTCGGGCGACAGGGGGTTGCGCGCGTATGCGGCGTCGTTCCTCGTCAACGATGGGGTAACCATCGCCTCCTCCTCTCTCCTTGCCTCCACTTCGCAAGTCCCTGTCGCCAGACCCACCACACTTTCACCACGGCCTGCTAGCGACCCAGCTCGGCCGGCGAGCTCAGCGGGCGAGCAAAAATGTCGAGATCGCTCAGGCGCTCGTGAAGATCCCGGAACTCGCCGTCGTGCAGTGGTCGCAGCGGCAGGCGCACGATTCCGCAATCGACACCGAGCATCGACACCAACGCCTTGCCGGCGCGCACGGCGCCGAACTCCTGCAGGACGCGCCCTAGCTGCAGAGACTTGGCATGTTCCGCACGAGCGCGATCGATGTCGCCGGCGGCAAACGCTTCCTCGATTCGCCGGTAGAGTGGCGCCGCGAACCCGATGGTGCCCCCGACGGCCCCCTGAGCTCCGAGGGCCAGGCCTGGCAGCCAGCTTTCCTCGCTTCCGATGAGCACGTCGAAGTCGCCGTCCAGTTGTTGACAGCGCGCGAACGTCTTCAGGTCGGACGAAGTGAGGTTGACACCCACAAGGTTGGGGATGCGTAGCCGCCCCCACTCGAGCACCTGCTCGGTCGGAAAGCTCACGCCGCTACGGTCGGGCACATCGTAAAAGAAAAACGGCGTGTTCGGCACGGCCGCGGCAATGGCCGCAAGGTACTCGATGAGCTCTTCCAGGGTGGCCGGCGGGTGGTACGTGGGGGCCATGGCTGCCAGCGCCGTCGCGCCAGCTTTGGCGGCGTGCTCGGCAAGCCGCACAGCATCGCGCAGCGAGCTATGACCTACGTGCGCGATCAACGGCAGTTCGCCCGACGTCACCCCGACCCAGGTTTCGAGAACGGCGCACCTCTCGGCCACGGACAATGAATGACCTTCGCCCTCGATACCACAAATGAACACGCCGCTGACGCCGGCATCGCGAAACAGCTCGTACTGCCGGACAACCGTGCTGCCGTTGAAACGGCCGTCCGCATTGAAGGGTGTAGGGGCCGAAGCAAATAGGCCGCGAAAGGGCTCCGGGTGCACGCCAGCATCGGTGTCGCTCAAGCTGCCGCCGGCACGCTGATCAGCGCGGCGATCGCGCCACGACGGTGGCTTCGGTCTCGATCACGGCGCCCGGGTCGGCTGGCGCGTCGCGCCGCGCGCCGAACCAACGCGCCGATACGCGCCGCGATCGGGCTCGCATCTCGGGAGTGACCGACGCAGCTACGGCAGTGAGCGCCATTATCAGCACACCCAGATCGTCGCTGTAGCCGGCACCCGGAATCAGATCGGGAATGGCATCGATCGGCGCAATGAAATAGCCCAGCGCCCCGATCACCGTTGTCTTCGCCCACACCGGGGTACGCGGGTCGCGCAGGACTTGCGACAGCAACACCGCCTTCTCGACTACTTCACGGCCTGCGGCGCGCGCGTAGCTACGAAGTTTGGCGATGAGCCCGTCCGCCGAATACACCTCTCGATAGGCGGAAGTGCGATCATCATCCATGCTGCTAGCCTAACATCCGGCCGACAGGCGAAAGCGGACCCTATTTGACGCCGCTGCCCGGCGACATCACGGCCGCAACACGACCTTGGTGTAGCCGTCACGGCGCTCGTCGAATTGGCGATACGCGTCGGGGCCATCAGCAAGCGGCAACCGGTGCGAAATCACCCGCGTAATGTCGAGCTCGCGATCGCGCACGATCGGGGCGAGCCGCTCCATATAGGCACGCGCGGGGCAACGCCCGACTCGATAGGTCAGGTTCTTGTCGTAGGCCTCGACCGGGCTGAACGGGAAGTTGTCGTCGGTGTGTACCCCGACGACCGAGATGGTCCCGCCCGGACGCACGAGCTCGATTGCCAGGCGTGCCGCATCGTAGGTACCGGCCGCCTCCATCACCGCGTCCGCGCCGGGTGCATCGGCGCGGTCGCGAATCGCCATTACCGGGTTCTCAGCCTGAAAATCGATCGGCACCGCACCGACCTCCTGTGCCAAATCGAGTCTTTCAGGCACGCTGTCGATCGCGTAGATCATCTCCGCACCGAGCTCCCGTGCCGCGACGATCGCCAGAATTCCGACCGGGCCGCATCCGACGACTGCGTAGACACCACCGGGCTTGATACTCGCCATCTCGGCGCAGAAGTACCCGGTGGAGAAAACGTCGCCGAGCAACAACGCCTGTTCGTCGGTCACCCCCTCTGGGATACGCAGCAGCGTTGAGTCCGCCAGCGGCACCCGCACGAGCTCTGCCTGTCCGCCCTGCAGTCCCTCGCCCATTCCGACCCAACCGAACAGCTGGCCTCGTTGGCAACGGCTCGTGAGACCAGAGCGGCAGTACGAGCACTCACCGCAGTTGGTCGTGAATGGGCTGAACACACGATCGCCGACCGCTAGACCGCGAATATCGGCGCCAGTTTCGACAACCTCTCCGACGAACTCGTGCCCCATGATGGTGCCGATGTCGAGACCCTCCTCGCGCTCGTTGTAGGGGTGCAAGTCGGACCCGCACACGCCGGCGATATCAACCTTCACGATGACATCGCCGGGAGTCTCGATCTCGGGGTCGGGGACGGTCTCGTGAACCGCCGTACGATAGCCACCAAACGTAATCGCTTTCATTCGCGTTCAACTCGGCCGGGTTATCGAATCGTCGCTACAAATCATAGGGTACCGAGCAATCACTCAACTCACAGAATCGCCTTGTGTCACCCTTCGGGCGATAGGGGGGGGGGTGTGCGCATGCTGTGTCGTTCGTCGTCGACGATGGGGGAACCATCGCCTCCTCCTTTCTCCCCGCCTCCACCTCCCAAGAGCCTGTCGCCAGGCCCGCTTCACTTCCACCCCGGCCTGCTAGCTGTGCGGCCTAGAGGCGCAGGCCACGCGGCACGATCAAGCGCTCGAGGAGATCGAACGCGCCCTGAACGAACAGCGCAAGCACCGCCGCCGGTATCGCACCCTCGAGAATGAGAGCCGTGTTGTTGAGCCGAATGCCGGCGAGAATTGGCTGACCGTACCCGCCGGCGCCGATCAGCGCGCCGAGGGTCGCGGTGCCGACGTTGATTACCGCCGCGGTCTTTATGCCAGCGAGTATCGGTCGCGACGCGAGGGGTAATTCCACCCGCCACAGGCGTGCACCACGGGGTAACCCGAGGGCATCGGCCGACTCGAGTAGACCCCGCGGGATCGACGTCAGCCCGGTGGCGGTGTTGCGCACGATCGGCAGAAGACTGTAAAGGAACAGCGCCACAATCGCAGGCGGGGCACCGATACCGAGCGGGGGTATCAAGAACACGAGCAACGCCAGCGAGGGGATCGTCTGCAGGATCCCGGTGGCGCTGAGGACAAACCGGCCCAACCGCGGCCGACGCGACGCGAGCATCCCGAGAGGCAACGCCACCAGGATCGCCGCGGCCAGTGAGACGATCACCAAGCCAAGATGATCGAGCGTGTTGTCCCACAGCCGATCTCCGAAGCCAGCGGCGACGCGATCGGCGGCAACCCCGAGTTGGCGCTGCAAGAAGCGGTTGGCAACGTCGGTCTCGGGTTGGCGCTCGATCTGGGACGCCGCGTTCATTTCAACCATCGAGGCGGTGTCGATGCTGCCCTGTAACCGCTCGATCACATCGACCACAGCCGGCCACGACTCGAGCTCCGCACGATAGAGGATGACGGCGCGGTAGTCAGGAAAGTAGTCGCGGTCGTCGGTCAGGATGCGCAGGTCGTAGTGGCGAATCTCGGCGTCGGTGGAGTACAGGTCGGTCACCTCGAGCTCGCCAGCTTCGAGGGCGCGATAGGCAAGATCGTGGTTGAGGCCGCGCACGTCGCGGTGCGGAAGAGAATAGCGCGCGCGCAGGCCGGGCCAAGCGTCCTGCCGCTGCATGAACCCTTCCGAGAACCCGAGCTGTAGCTCCGGGTAGCTTGCCAGGTCGCTGATGGTCTCGATACCCAGCGCATCGGCCACCTGCCGCAGCATGCCGATCGCATACGTGTTGGCGAATCCCAACGGAGCGCTGATCCGCAGCCCCTCGGCGGTTACCGCTTGGCGGAGCGCCGCGAGGTCGGTCGCTACACGGCCGCCGAAGATCTCCTCGCCGAGCGTGCCCGTGTACTCGACATAGGCATCGATCTCGTCAGCCAACAAGGCGTTCCAAAGCACCAGGCTACCGCCGAGCTGACGACGATGCTCGACCCTGGCCCCGGTAGACGCGAACGCCCCCGCCATGACCTCGCCCAGGATGACGCTCTCGGTGAAGGCCTTCGAGCCCACCACCACCCCCGGAGCTGCCCCTGCCGATTCGCCACTCGTGCACGCCGAGCTCAACAACATCAACGTGAGCGCGCCGCAACCAACGCGGGCGCTCATCCAGAGTCCTCGGTGCTCTGAAGATACCGTTGGGCGCGCACGAACGGTCGCACGAAGTCGTTGGCCGGGGCCGATATGAGGTCGCTGCCGGTGGCCACCTGCTCGATCTTCCCGGCTCGCATCAAGACGACGCTGTCGGCAATGTAGACAGGCTCGGCGAGATCGTGCGTTACCAGCACGACCGTAGTCTCGAGACGCCGAAAGATGGCGCGTAGATCCTCCTGTAGGTCAGAGCGGATCATCGGATCGAGCGCCGCCAGCGGCTCGTCGAGCAGCAGCACCTCGGGCTCCAGCATAAGGGCCCGCATGAGCGAGATGCGTTGCGCCTGACCGCCCGAGAGCTCGGCGGGGAAGCGCTCGAGCAGCCCCGGCCTCAAGCGAGTGAGCTGTGCCAGTTCGTCCAGCCGCTGGTCAATGCGCGCCGACTCCCACCCGAGGAAGCGAGCCATCAGCGTGATGTTGTCCGCTGCGCTCAGGTGCGGGAACAGGCCGCCGTCCTGGATCACGTAGCCCATCCGACGCCGTAGCGCTTGCACATTCGACGCGGTCATGCGCTCGCCGTCGAAACACACCTCACCGGTATCGGGGAACAGGAGCCCGTTCAACAACCGTAGCAGGGTCGACTTGCCGCACCCGCTGGGTCCGATGAGCGCCGTGATCTGGCTCTGCGGCAACCTCAGCTCAGTCGCGTGCAGCGCGACGGTGTCACCGAAAGACTTGCTTGCGCCCTTCAGTTCCAGCATCTGCCAAGCTCATCCATCGCGCCTCACCTGGATCGTATGATCAGTCGTCGCGCACCCAATCGAAACTCGTACGGCATGTCACACAGTAGTATTGCGCCAGGCAGCCGTAGATCGAGACCGGCTCGGTATCCGCGCTGCCGCAAAAGACGCATGCCACCGTCGGCATGGCGGCGCGGGGAACTACCGGCTGGCGGCGGCGTCCACGCCGGTTCGGCAACTCGATCAGCTTACCGCCGGGGCCGACGCCCATCGAACGCGCGTGAGCTCCGGTGAGCATGTGTGCGTGGGCGAGCTCATCCTGGATGATCGCCATCGCCGAGATCATGCTGTTGACGGACGGCGCCTTGCGAGCCGCGTAGTAGTAGGCGGGCGCGCTCAGCGGCTCGGTATCGCCCGACACGGTGACAATGTGGCGCAGCTCGCGCTTGTACTCCTCGGTCATCTCGCTGACCGACTCGATCAGGCCGCCTGCCTGAACCGTCTGTCGAAGAAGCAGATCGGCGTCGGTGCTCAAAGATACCTTCGGCCGCGATTAGGGGGCGTAGAGTGGCGAGGGGACCGCTGGCCCGGCCCTCAGAATCTACCTTAGAAGGCGCCCGAGAGGCAGACAAGTTGGGTGACAGCCGCCGATCTCACGCGACCTGCCGAGACCGGCCCCGCGGGCCAATGGTCCACTAGCAGGCCGTGGTGAAAGTGTGGTGGGTCTGGCGACAGGGTCTTGCGAAGTGCAGGCAAGGAGAGAGGAGGAGGCGATGGATACCCCATCGTTGACGAGGAACGACGCAGCATACGCGCGCAACCCCCTATCGCCCGAAGGGTTACGGCCCACCACACTTCCACCACGGCCTGCTAGCGCGCCACCTCGCGATGGGTCGACGAGGGCCCCGGTACGTCCCGACGCAGACGCTCTTCGAGCCGCTGGCCGCAGTCTACGCAAACGAGACAGTGGGCCAGAATGGCCACCGCATGGCCGCTCGCCAGCGTCCCGCGCACGTATTGGCGTAGCTCGATCTCGGCCGGGTGCAACTCGCCCCCAGCACGCAACCTGAGATCGGGGCTGCCTCGGTTGCCGGTCAATGCGTCGTGCCTGAGGCTGCGTACACCTCGCCAAGGCCGACGCTCGGCACGGCCAGCCCGGCAGCCGCTCGCAGCCACAGTAGCGCCCGTGCCTGGCTGCCGCAGGTGTCGCAAACAAGGCAGTGGATGTGCAGCAGGTACGCTTCCTCGCGAGCGAGCGATCCGCTCACGAACGCAGCGATATCCAATGCGTCGGGGTGGATCGGGCGATTCATCAGGGACGTCCTCTCGATCCAGACCCGCGTCGAGCCAGTCGGACCTGGAAACCGCGTGCGCAGCCACCTGAGCGGCCGCGCACGCGATGGGTCCACAGCGAGTGACCTGTGGCAGATCCAGCGCAGCATCCGTGGTCAGCACCGCCGAGCCGGCGCCTGGCGCTGTCATGGCAGAGCGTGCCCAGGTGTGCACAACTGCCTGATCAGCGTCGTTCAACACGCCGTTCCAGGCGGCAATGCCGCGGGTCACGGGATCGATACCCAGGGTGCTTGGATACGCAGACAAGCCGAGGAGCGGCAGCACCGCCGGATCGACCAGCCGTACCGGCAGGTCGAGGTCATGCGTCGCGAGAAATTCGCGCGTCTCGCGGTCACCGCTGACCGACAGCACATAGATCTCGGGCGCTCGGGCGCCGAGCTCGGCAACCCTTGCTGCCAAGCTTCGCCATTCCGGCATGTTCTGCTCGCAGAAGGGGCATGTAAGTGCTCAGCACGAACAGCATCAACGGCCGGTCACGGTCGCTTACCTGCAGCGCGACCTCGTCTCCGGCGAGCGTCCGACCGGGTATGTCGACCGGCGCCGTAACCGGACCGTCGAGTCGCGACGCCTGTCCGTGTGTAACGTAGTTGTGTTGCACCATCTGGCCCAGCCAGGCGGTCCCGGCAACCAGCGCCAGAACGAACCCAACCTCGGCGATCTTGGCAACCCTGGACATCGACATCGTCAACTAGAGCAGTGCGCAGGTGCTCGAGCCGCCGCCGCCCTCGACGCAGGTCCAAACACACTTACACCCTCGTTTGCGGTATGCCCCACATTGCTCACAGTCGTTGGCGCACTCTGAGGCGCACGAGCTAGAGTCATGCAAGGCTTCGGCTTGTTCGGCCTGAAACGACAGACCGAAGACCAAGAGAACAGCCCAGCTGATCAGCAAGACCTTCTTCCAATTGATTGAGCTTCGCACTGTGCTCCTCCAGGAACTGAGTGACGGGTACCTGTCACAGCGTTCCTGGGGCAAAGTGCATGCCAGCGCCCCATCAAAGCTGGGCGGCCCGGTAAGGCTCGCCTCATCAACGGCTTACGGGCAATCGCCCGGACACCGTCGGGGGGCGATCCGGCCCGAGATAACGACGGGCCGCCAGTGGCGCGGGCGTCTGCGCCAGCCGGCCGGCAGGCGCCGGTCCTAGTCCAGTTCGAGCAGGAGTTGGCGGACGGCTGTCTGTACGAGATCGAGGTCGGATTCCAGAGCGAGATCGGTCGCACCTACCGTGGCCGCTTGGCGCAGGAGCTGTCGGGCTGCGCCGGACCGACCAGCCTCGAGATGGAGCCGCGCGAGGTAGTAGGCGGTGGTGCGACCGGCCGAGTCCCAATCGGTACGCCCAGGATCGCCTAGTGCCGACAGATGGGTCTCCAGCGCCTGCCGGGCATCCGGCAGCCGGCTGCCCTCGAAAAACAGCGCCAAGCCGAGCAGGTACGTCCCGGCAGGGTGGTAAGAATCCCCGAACCGATCCAGGTAACCCGCCGCCTTGCCATAGTCACCACCGGCCAGGGCGCCCACCCCCGCCTGCACAGAAGACAACGTATCCGCGGCCTCGCTGCCCGCCGCGGCCGGGACCTCGAGGCCGCTGAGCTGACCCTCGACCAGTGCGATCAGGTTGATGATCTCTACGTCCGCTGCCGTCAGCGCGGCAAACCCGCCCGCGCCGGGCAGCGAGTCAATCGATCGGTCCGGCGACGCCACCACGTCGCCGTTGTCGACTACCCCCCTCGGTCCAGCGCCCACGCCGAGGCCGACGAGCCAGGCCGACGCACCGACGAGCAACACGACGCCAGCAGCTGCAGCGACCCATCGAGAGGCGTACCAGGGAACCGACGCCCGCACCGGAGCGGCGCCGCGCAAGAGAATGATGGCGGCCAGCTGATCGCCGCAATCGCGGCAGGCGAAGCAGTGTTTCCGCACTTCCTCGGCGCGCGCCTCGCTCAGACAGCCCCGAACGTAGGTCACCATGTCCAACGGATCCGCGTGCACAATCACCGTCATGTCTCCCAGCCTTCGCCGGACTCCGTTTCCATGCGACGCCCGATCTGCAGCAATGCTGCTTGTAGCCGACTGTGCACCGTGCTGATCGGAGCTGACTGGATCGCCGCTACCTCGCGTAGCTTCATCGGCGGATCACGCAATACCAACAACTCGAGCACCTCGCGATGAACCGGCTCCAAGTCGCCTATTAGTCGTAGCGCCACCTCGACAAGATGCCGGCGGGTGCGGGATTCCTCTTCACGAAGCAACGTGCGCAGTGGATCGGAAGAGATTTCCTCGCCCGGCACCGGCAGCGGTACCTCGTCGAGCGGTAACAGCCGCCGCCGTTGCTGGAATATCTGCAGAGCCGCCGTGCGAACCGCAGTAAGCACGTAGTTGTGCGCGTCTTGTTCGCTGCCGAACTTCGGCCGCGCGCGAACCGTGCGAGCGACGGCTTCCTGAACTACCTCCTCGGCGTCCGTCACATTACCCATGAGGGACAACGCGTACCCTCTCCAACGATGAAACCGGGCGCGCCACGCTTTTTCGATGTAGCCGTAGGAAGCTGGTTGAGACACAGGCCTGCGATCCTCCTGGCGCTCGCCGGCACCGACGAGGTAACCATCCTGGTATGGCGGCCGCGACGGCGTCAATGGGTGGCCCGGAAAACCCCAGACGCCTGAGAGCAGATGCAAAAAACTTCTACAAATACGAGACTCGACAGCCGTACACCTGGTGATTCGACGGGCTCCGCCAGGTACGATCCGTACGGGGGCAGAACTTCGGACGGCTAGTGCGACGTACCACAGCTCAGCCTCGGCCGGCTCGGCACAACGAAAGCCGCTTGCTCGGTGGCAGCGATGCGATGTGTCGGGTCCGCGATCAAATCGAGGTCGCCGCCCAATATACGGAGCCGGCGCTCGTACTCGGCGAGACGGGCGTCGGTAAGGAGCTGGTGGCGCGGCGAATTCACCGTCGTAGCTCCAGATCGCTCGCCGAGCCAGAGATCGTGAATTGCGCCGGGCTGAGCCCGGACGTGCTTGCCTCGGAGCTGTTCGGTCACCGCCGTGGCGCGTTCACCGGCGCGGATCGCGATCGCGCCGGCCGCATCAGGGCCGCCGACGGCTCGACCTTGATCCTGGATGAAATCAGCGCAGCGCCCCCGTCACTTCAGGCCACCGTGTTGCGCGCGGTGGAATACGGCGAGGTCCAGCCAGTCGGATCCGATTCCGTCTTCCAAGTCGACGTGCGATTCGTCTGGTCAAGTACCGGATACAGGCGCCCGCCCGCGGACGCGCCGCCCGCTAGCAGGCCGTGGCAGAAGTGTGGCGGGCCTGGTTACGACGAGTTGGGGCCAGATGGAAGGCGGCCTGACACTGGCGATGCCCTAGCCATCGTCGAGGAAGGCCAACGCCACAGATGGCCCCAAATCGTCGTAACCCTTCGGGCGATAGGGGGTTGCGCGCATATGCTACGTCGTTCCTCGTCAACGATGGGGTATCCATCGCCTCCTCCTCTCTCCTTGCCTCCGCCCCGCAAGACCCGGCCGCCAGGCCCGCCACACTTCCGCCACGGCCTGCTAGGGGCAATCGCCCCGCTGGCGAAGGGATCCAGCCAAGGATCTCGGAAAAACGGCAGCAACCAGCTTCCTCCTAGCGAAAGCTGTGTTTTCCGGGTGGTTCTCTGTCGAGCGAAGTATCCAAACTGCAACGAGCGGAGCAATCATGCAGGTCTCGTCAGAGGGTGGACGACCGTCGGGACGCGAGGTGGCGGAGCTTGCACGTGTGCACATAGAGCGCCACTACGCATCGGCTGTCGGATGCGGCACTACCAGCATCGCGACACTGCTGGGAGTCTCCTCGTCGCTGCTGTGCCATCGATATCGCGCTGCCTACGGGGTGACGATCGGCCAGCACGTTCGTAGGCTGCGCATCGGCAAGGCGCGTGAGTTGCTGAGCTCGCGATCTGGCCAGCTGATCAAGGAAGTCGCAGCCGACGTGGGCTACTGTCGGCAGTCATACCGTACGTTCCTTAACGCCTTCCGGGCGGAAACCGGTATGCCGCCGAGCCGTTACCAGCGCCAGGCGCTCGCCCCGATTCAGGCCACACCGATCGAGGTAGAGGTGCCGCAGCAGCGCCCGGATCAAGCTCGCTCCGCAAACCTGACGCACCGCCTCACACCAGCATCGACGCCCCGATTCAGGTAGGCTCGGCCTGACGTTCGAAGGCCCGGTCAGTCAGAATCTCGCCGATCAGAGCGATGTTGGGCACCGCCACGACAAACGCTGCGGCACCGTCAGTACGAGTACTCACCGTGTACGAGTGCTCGATGTTGATTCCAGCCTCGCCGAGCTCCTGGGCGATCTCCGCCAGGTTGCCGGGCTCGTCGGGAACCACCAGTCGCAGCACATCGACGAGCTCGACAGCGAACCCCGCCTCGGTCAGGAGCTCGGCGGCTCGCTCCGGGTCGCTCGCGAGGACGTGGGCAGTAGGCTCCCACACGGCGAAGCCGACGATGTTGATTCCGCTGGCGCCGAGCATCTCAGAAATCGTTCCCAACACGCCGGGCTCGTCGGCCACCCGGATCCTCAGCTCGCGCGCCGCCGCCATCATCCCTCCACGGTGAGCCCCACCGGGCACATCGTAGCAGCCGCCCGCAGGACGTAGTAGAGGTAGGCT
Organism: Acidobacteriota bacterium; assembly: GCA_963666055.2. Taxonomy (GTDB): domain Bacteria; phylum Acidobacteriota; class UBA890; order UBA890; family WLXD01; genus DASCOT01. Next base: position 91,787 of record CAXWPH010000010.1, read on the forward strand.
TTGGCCTACTTCGCAGACGCGGCCTGCCGCCGGCGATGACCTATCGTTACGACTCCGGTGGGCCTTGTTAGGCGGCAGCAGGAGGCGACGATGCGGTTTCGCGTCAAAGTGAACGCAGGCTCCAAGTCAGAGGGTGTGCGCCTGCTCGAAGAAGGCTTCTACCAGGTACGCACTCGCGCCCCGGCTGAAGGGGGAAAGGCCAACCGACGTGTGCTGGAGCTGCTGGCGCGCGAGCTCGGATGTAGCTGCGATCGCCTGCGCATCGTGGCCGGATCCAGCGGCTCGATGAAGCGGGTGGAATGGGTCTGAGCCTCGCAGCGTTCCCGCGTCACACGAGCACAGGCCCGCGCGCAACGCGGCGCGCGAGCACCAGGCCCCACGGGCCCCAGAGTACGTACGCCATGCGGACGGGCGCCGCACCGGCGGGCACGTCCAGCATCAAGTGGGCCCCCACGGCAACGATCGACAGCACCGCGCAGGCACTCGACAGATACCCGAAGGCGCGCCCGGACGCTGAGCCGGGCTCTTTGCCGTTCGTCCGCCCTAGCACATGCCATCCGATCATCGCCCACCAGGCCCCAACGGCCAGGACAGCCATCACTTCGCTCAGCACGATCGGCCAGTCGGCAAGATCAGCAAGCAGTCCTACACCGGACACCAGAAAGCCCGCAGCGCCGAGGAGAGCCCACGAGCGTAGCTGCCTGGCCCGACGCGGCAATACCGGCCTGGCGCCAAGTGCTACCGACGCGGCGGCCAACGCCACGGCTGCCAATGCGAACCCCCAGCCCACTACAAGTCCGGATCGGCCTGCGAGATGGAAGAATAACGCTACCGCAGACAGGAGCGCGAGCGTACCGCCCGCAAGTGCGGAGCGCGCCACCGGCAGCTGCCAGCCAGAGGCAGGATCGTCGTCGTTCGCGGCGACCTGCGGATCGTCGCCCGCGTTTTCTGTCGAACCTTCATCGCTCGGTTGCATCGGTCACCGGTTGCAGGGCCGGGATCTAAGAGTACCAGCTAGTGGCGCGCGCAGCGGACGGCAAAGGCTCGGAGCGGCCGAGCGCCAGCAATGCGCCAGCGCCACGTGCTCAGGCGAGCAATACGAAAGCCGCTGCTGAGGCGGCGACTTGGATCGTGAAGTTGTCGAGACCGTGGTTGCTAATCGCCTTAACAAGCGCGCCGAAGACGCCGCACGCAACGCCGGTGGCCACCGCCGTCCCGGCGGAGAGCCCCTCACGGCTCAGAAGAAACTCGAGCACGTAGGCCATGTCGATGTCGTCCTCGGCTACCATCAGACGGGGAATATGCAGTGCGCGCGCGGGCTCGGCTCCTAGGGTCATCTGTAACGTCGTTCGTCCTAGGCGGGTGACCGCCTTCACATACAGGGTGTCAGCAGGCATGTTAGCAACGTGTATTGAATGTCAGAAGCTACTTATGATTAGGCTTAATTTTTACTAGATATTATCAATTATAATTAATCACTAAAAGATATCTGAGGCCGGCCATGGACGCCGATTTCAGCGGCCTGCTTGAATTCGCTGTCTCTATGGCGCAGCAGGCGGGCCGCAAGACGCTGCGCTATTTCGACGCCACCGTGCACGTGGAGCTCAAGGCTGATTCCACCCCGGTGACGCAGGCCGATCGCGAGGCCGAACAACTGTGTCGAGCTCTGATAGAGGCCCGCTTCCCCGACGATGGCATCGTCGGCGAGGAGTTCGGTGCCTGCCGCGCCGACGCGACGCGCCGGTGGATCATTGACCCAATCGACGGCACCAAGAGCTTCATCCGGGGCGTACCGCTGTACGGCGTGCTGATCGCACTCGAGGAGGCTGGCCGACCAGTGCTCGGCGTTGCCCACTTCCCGGCCCTCTCGGAGACGGTGGCGGCTGCCCGTGGAAGCGGCTGCTACTGGAACGGTCGCCGCGCCCGGGTATCAGAGATCGGCACTCTGAAGGACGCGCTAGTGCTGAGCACCGATGCCGAGTCGTTCGCCGAGGAGGGTCGTGGGGCGGAATGGGACCAGCTAACGACCTGCGCCGCGATGGTGCGAACGTGGGGAGACTGCTACGGGCACGCGCTCGTCGCCACCGGCCGCGCTGAAGCGATGCTCGACCCGGTTCTGGCGCTGTGGGACTCTGCGGCACTGCTCCCCATCGTCGAGGAAGCCGGCGGTGTCTTCACCGATTGGGCCGGCCGGCCGGTACATGATGGGGGGTCCGGAATCGCCACCAACGCAGCGCTGGCAAAGGAGGTTCGAGAGCTGCTCGGCGCCGGCGACTCGGTTTCCTGCAGCGGTCACGGTAGTTGCCCGCACGACCCAATGGCACAATAGGCGTCCATGGACCAGGAACTCGAGGAACTAGTACGCCCACGCATCGAGGACAGCTACCTCCGCATCCTCGTGGTTGAAGAGGATCCCGAGCTCAGATCCCTGGTCGTTTCCACGCTTGCCCACTTCGGGTTCGGTTGTCAGGAGGCAATCGATGCCGGTGATGCGCTGCGCATCCTGCGCGAGGCCGCTGCCGGTCGCGACGATAGCCCGCTACAACCGGAGGGCGGCACGCTCACCCCGATCGGCGGACGCTACGCCAGCCTGGCGTGCGAGTTCGGGATGGTGATCTGTGACGTGCGGATGCCCGACCGTGACGGCCTGTGGTTTCTCGACCAGGTGCTCACCACATACCCGGACGTCTCGGTCATCATGTTGACGTCCGTGGATCGCAGCCGTCTGGCAGTCGAGTGCCTGCGCCGCGGGGCCACCGACTACTTGGTCAAGCCCATCGACATGGACGATCTGCTGATCTCGGTCCATCAAGGGCTGGAACGGCGGCGCCTGGTGATCGAGAACCAGCTCTATCAGACGAAGCTCGAACGCATGGTTCAGGATCGGACGTTCGAGCTGCGACATACCCTCGACAAGCTGCGAGACAGCTACAACGAGACGCTCACGGCCCTGGCGGCCGCGCTGGACGCACGCGAGCAGGAGACTGCCAACCACTCCGTGCGTGTTTCCGAGGGCTGCACCCGGCTGCTCCGTCGGCTCGGCATAGACGATGACGAAACGCTACGAGTGATCGAGGCCGGGGCGTTGCTGCATGACATCGGCAAGATCGGCATTCCCGACTCGATCTTGCTCAAGGAGGGTCCGTTGGACGTCAGCGAGCGCGCCGTGATGAAGCGCCACCCGCAGATCGGCTACGACATGCTGCGCGGCATCCGCTTCCTCGACCCGTCGTTAGAGCTCGTCCTTTACCACCAAGAGCGCTACGACGGCACGGGGTATCCGCATGGCCTGGCCGGTGAGCACATCCCCCTGGCGGCGCGCGCCTTCGCAGTCGTAGACGCATGGGACGCGATGACCAACACCCGCCCCTACCGTCAGGCAATGACGGCAAAGCTGGCAGCAGAGGAGCTGCGTTCGTGCGCCGGCGCGCACTTTGACCCGGTGGTCGTCGAGGCGTTCCTCGATATGAAACGCTCCGAAGGGGCCCTCATCTGAGCCCGCCGAGCCAGCGAGCGCCGCGCAGAGAGCTGTTCGCCTGGTGCACCTTCGACTTCGCGAACTCCGGATACACGACCGTCATCATCACGGCCGTCTATAGCGTCTACTTTGTCAGCGTCGTGGCCGAGAACCGCCCCGAGGCTACCCTCGTATGGACGCTGGCGCTCTCGGTTTCCTACCTGCTCGTGCTCCTCACCGCGCCGTTGCTGGGTGCCATCGCCGACTACTCGGCCTGCAAGAAGCGGCTGCTCGTCTGGACCACCAGCTTGTGCGTGCTCGCCACGGCTGCGCTGGTGACAACCGGGCGGGGTGATATCTGGCTCGCCTGCGGCTTGATCATCGTGTCCAACACCTTCTACGCGGCGGGCGAGAACCTGATCGCCGCCTTCTTGCCCGACCTGGCGCCACCCGAGGACATAGGGAAGCTGTCTGGATACGGTTGGGCCTGGGGTTACATTGGCGGGCTGGTGGCGCTGGCGCTGTGCTTGGTTTACATACGAACGGCTGTTGCTGGCGGCGCGCTGGAGGAAGAGGTTGTCCCGAACACCGCATTGATCGTCGCAGGCCTGTTCGCGGCGGCCGTAGTGCCGTCCTTCCTATGGCTTCGTGAGCCCCGCGCCAGCGGTCAGCTGGACAGCGTTTCGGAGTATGTTCGGGTAGGCTTCGCGCGCCTCCGGACGACACTACGAGAAGCGCGCCGATTCGACGACCTGTTCCGACTGTTGCTCTGCATCTGCGCATACAGCGCCGGGGTGGCGGTTGTGTCCACGGTCGCAGGAGTGTACGCGCAACAAGTGCTGCAACTCAGTCAGGTCGAGACAATCTCCCTGCTGGTCATCGTCAACCTGAGCGCCGCAGCCGGCGCCTTCGCCTTCGGCCACCTACAAGACCGATTCGGCTCTAAGCGGACGATCGCCATGACCCTACTGTTGTGGACCGCAACCACGTTGGGTGCGGCATTCATCGAGACCACGATGCAGCTGTTCCTCATCGGAAATATGGCCGGTGTAGCCATAGGATCGAGCCAGTCGGCCGGCCGCGCGATGGTGGCGCTGTTCTCCCCTGCCGCCAAGGCAGCGGAGTTCTTCGGTCTCTGGGGGATGGCAGTGAAGACGGCGTCAATCATCGGGCCGCTGACCTACGGGATAACCAACTACGCCACCGGCTCACACCGCGTCGCCCTGGCGATCACCACCGTCTTCTTTCTCGCCGGCCTGGCGTTGCTGTGGCAGATTGACGAGGAACGTGGGCGCCGGACAGCCGAAGCCTACGTTGAGGGCTGAGGTGGCGCGGCGGCAACGACGCGGTTGCGGCCGCCCGATTTGGCCTGGTACATCGCCTGATCGGCACGCTTGAGCAAATCGTCCGCGATCGCGTCGTCGTAGCGCGACGGCGAGGAAAGCGTCGCCACACCCACCGAGATCGTGACGGTCACGTTGTGGCCATCAAATCGGAGCCGCTCGCCCTCGACTTCGGTGCGCAGCTTCTCGGCCAGGAACTGAGCGCCTTCGGCTCCGGTGTTCGGCAGCAGGATGGCGAACTCCTCGCCGCCGAATCGCGCTGGAAGATCGGTGGCGCGCACCGTCTGGGAGAGCCCTCTCGCCACCAGCCGCAACACCTCGTCGCCGGCGGCATGGCCGAAGCGATCGTTGACCGTCTTGAATCGGTCGAGATCGAGCACCAGCAGTGACAGATGCTGGTCGGTCGGAACGCGGGTCAGCTTGCGTAGCTCGCGTTCCAGGCTTTCGAGGAAGAACCGCCGATTCGGTAGGCCGGTCAGCTCGTCGGTAGTCGCCATGCGCTCGAGCTGGGCGTTCTTCTCCACCAGTTCGTGTGTGCGAGCGTCGACCATGCGGCGCAGTCGGCGACGATCATCCTCGACGTGCCGCAACCTGCCCCTGAACAACACGCCGACGAGGAGCAGCGAAAGAGCCGCCAAAGCGACGCGAAACCAGATCGTCTCCCACAGCTCTGGCCGCACCACGAAGCGCAGGCGGGCGGGCTCCCTGCTCCACAAGCCACTCTCGTTGATCGCCTGCAACTCGAAGGTGTACTCACCCGGGGCAAGGTCCATGAACGTAACGCTGCGCTCTTCCGTGGGGCGGGACCAGACGTCCGACTGTCCGATCAGTCGGTATTGGAAACGACTGCTCGATTCATCTCGATACGACAGCGCGCTGTACGCGATGGTTACGCCGTTGTGATCAGGAGGAAGGTCGGCGAGCTCGGACTCGGTTGCCGGATCGCCGTCGACGAGCACGCCGCGAATCACTACCGCCGGCGGCACCGTCGACGCGACGCGAATACCGGGGCGAAAGACCGTCAACCCTGCGGGAGTACCAAACCAGAGGCGTCCGTCGTCGCCCGCAACGGCAGCGCCGGGGTTGCCGGCCGCAGCAACCAGCCCGTCTCCAAGATCGTAGTGGGACACACCCAGCGACGGGTCCCAGCGATCGAGACCGCGGTTGGTGTACAGCCAAACGCGCCCGCGGCGATCAACCACTACTTGGTGTACGAAGTCACTGGCCAGCCCGTTGCCGTCACGGGTGAGCGCCGAAGTGCTGCCGTCTGGCAGGAATCGGATGGCGCCGTGGCCGTTCGTCGCCGCCCACACACTGCCGTCGGGCGCCGGCGCCAGCGACCATACAGGCGACCGTTGCCAGCCCTCTTCCTTGTCGGGCCGTACGAACCCGCCGTCGACTTGCAGCCATACACCGCGATCTCGGGTTCCGACCCACAGGCGCCCTAGGCTGTCGTTCGTGAGGGCGGTCACCGGTGCGTCGGCCAGGCGCGGGCCGGCCGGAGCTGGCGCGATGCGATCGCCGATCACACGATGCAGGCCGCTGTCGGTCCCCACCCACACGGCGCCCCCGTGACGACGCAGCGCTCGCACCGCCGGACCGCGTACGAGGCGCGGGTTCCTGCCACGCGGCGCCCGCAGCAGACCACGTGTTGTGCCGACGATCAGCTCTTCCCCGGTGGCCACGAGGGCCGTGATCTGCCCAGCAGCGTCGGCGTTCACGTCGAGCTCGAGGCTCGGTCCGTCGCTGCCCCGGAACGCCACGATCCCATCTCGGGTGGCGGCCCACACGGTCCCTGTCGCATCAATATCGAGCGCCACCACGAAGTCGCCCGGCATGCCGTGAGCGGTCGCATAGGTCACGAAGCTCGAAGCCACCAGTTTGGCAGCGCCACTATCTGTCCCGAACCAAACGTTGCCTTCATGGTCTACCAGCACTGCGTTGACGCGGTCATCACCCAGCCCAGCGCGGACGTCGTATACCTCGACAGTCGGAGGGCGCACGTGGATCGCGCCGCGATCGGTGCCGAACCATAGGCCGCCTTCCGGCGCGCGCGCCGCACCAAGCACGTGCTTGCCGTCCGCCTCAGGTACTGGAATGAGTCGACCACCAACCAGGCGGTACAGTCCGCGGTCGGTTCCAACCCACAGCAAGCCGCCACTATCGACGATCAGCACCGTGACCGCGGCGCCGGTAGGCAAGCCGACATCCTCGCGTAGCAACCGGTCGCGGTGCAGACGATACAGGCCACCAGGGCCGCCAACCCACGTTCGAGACGAAGGGTCCACGGCTACTGCCGTACAGCATCCTGGCGGGACTTCAGACTCGGGCACGGCGCGCCGTGGCCCTTCCGCCGTAATCGCTACCAGGCCGCGTGATGTCGCGAACCAGAGCGAGCCCCTGGGATCCGGGTAAATGGAGCGCACGACAGCACCGTCGAGACCATCCCCCAGCAGGACGCGAACGACGCCATCCTCAATGACCCCGACCCCACCTTCACGCGCGGCGAACACGACGCTGCCATCCTCGGCTTCAGCCAGCGTCACGATGGTGCTACCGATCAGACCACCGGCGGCGGCGAAGCGCCTGAATTCCGACCCGTCGTAGCGCGCCAGACCGCCGCTAGTACCGAACCAGAGGTAGCCTTGCCGGTCCTGCAAGACGCTGTGCACTCGACTCGCCGGCAGCCCGGTGGCAACGGTATAGCGGGTGAAGTGGAACTGCTGCGCAGCGGCGCTCAACGGCCAGGATGCGGCCGACGCGGCGAGCACCAGGCACACAGGTACCAACACGCTCACACGGCGCGGGCGAGGTCGAACCTGTGGCAAGAAAGGCACCGTCGTAGTCATCAGTTTCAGGAATACCGTCCATGAGTTAGCAAAACTAACTAATAATGATTAAATAACTTTAAGTCTGATTCAAGACAATCATAGATATCTTTATCTTTTCACTATAGATCATCAATGACTTGGAGTAGCTGTGGAGACCGGTCACGAGACCGACCCGACCCGCTCCGCCTGTCGGTGCGCGCCATCAGCGATCGGCTTCTGTAGAATCGATGTGAGGCTGGCTCATTGGAGCCGCCGTCAAGCCCGCTGGGCGAGGAACCGATGCAGAGTCCGCAGCTGCTGGCACCCGATGAGCTTCAGCGCATCATCGAGGCCGCGATCCCGAGCGCCACTGTGCTAGTCACCGATCTCACCGGCACGCGCGATCACTATCGAGTGGAGGTGGTGGCGGAGGAATTCGAAGGCAAGACGCGGCTGCAGCAGCACCAGCTCGTCTACAAGGCTGTCGGTGACCACATGACGCAGGCAGTCCATGCGTTACAAATCCGCACGAGAACACCCTAGGAGCACCATCCGATGAGCGAAGAACTGCGCAGCAGCATCGATGCCGCCGTCGCTAATAGCCCCGTTCACGTCTTCATGAAGGGCACGCCGGACTCGCCCCAGTGTGGGTTTTCCAAGGCGTCCTGCGATGTTTTCCGGGCGCTCGGTGTGGAGTTCACAGCCACCAACGTGCTCGAGAACCTAGACGCGTATCGTGCCGAGTTGGGCCAGATGACCCAGTGGCCTACGATCCCGCAGATCTTTGTTAACGGAGAGTTCATCGGCGGCTGCGACATCCTCATCGAGATGTACAACCAGGGCGAGTTGCACAAGCTGCTGGGAGCCGAGACAGCGGTCGTCCAGGACGGCGAATAGCGCCCCGCACGTCGCCAACGATCCACCGGGTTCCCGGTGAACCCATACCGTCTGCTGGCCGCATTCACACGCGCCCTCGGACGCGCTGGCCACCAGTTCTGGTTCAACAACGGTTTCAACGACTGCGCCGCAATCTCGTACTACGCGTTGCTGTCGATCGTACCGTTGGTGGGGCTGGTTATCGGGGTTCTCAGCCTGTTCGTAGGGGTAACCTCGGAGGAGATCGAGCAGATCCTCCGCGAAGGCGGCTGGATCGCTCCGGAGTTCGGCGCGGTAATCAACGCCGCGGTCACCGAGCTGCTGCGACACGGCACCAGCATCGGCCTCGTGTCGTTGGTAACCACGGTCTGGTTCGCGAGCCTGGTGTTCGGCTCCATTCAAACGGCGTTCGACCGAATCTTCCAGACGTTCCATCCGCCACTGTGGGGGTTGATGAAACCGCGCCTGGTCGCCCTCGCCGCCGCCATTCTGCTGATGCTGAGCTTCGTGTTCAACATCCTGATGACGGTAGTGCGGAGCGTAGAGGCGCCGCTGGCCGCACGGATGATCGACTTCGTGGAGCGCTCGGCTTTCCTGAACTTCGCCAGCTCCTTTGTGCTCGACATCCTGGTGTTCATGCTCATTCTTTACACCCTGCCTCCGCGGCAACTGCATGATTGGCGAATGGTCATTCCTGCCGCATTGGTCGGCGCGGTGGGATGGCGCGTCGCCCGTGCCGGCTTCGGCATCTACCTGAGCTACGCCACCACGACCCTGACCTTCACCGGCTCGGCCGGCGCCGCCGTTATCTTCATGCTCTGGATCTACTACGCAGCGCTCGTGCTGCTATTCAGCGCGGAGCTGCTGGTGGCGCTTGATCAGGCGCGCCGGGACAGCCCGATCGACCGGTAGGCCGCGGCGAAGTGTGTCCTCAGCGCTCAAGCTCGAGGATGGCCGGCTTCCATGCCCTCGGGTCCGACGCCACACCGTGTGCCGGGCTCACTACCTCGACTCGATGAGCGACGAAACGCACCAGGACGTAGTCGTCACCGCGGTTGCCCTCGACGTAGAACTCGTCCCACTCCGGCTTCCATCGCCGCGCCTTTTCGTCGGCATCGGTGATCACCCGCGCCACCCCGGTCAGGGTCACGTAGGCGCCGCTCGACGCGTCGAGGTAGTAGAGCGTGGCGCGCGAATCGTTGGCCAGCTCGCGCACCTTGCGGGTCGATTTATTGGTGGCCATCCACACTCTGAAGTCGCTGTCAGCTGGAAAGGGGTCCATGGCTCGTGCCTGCGGTGCGCCGTCGGCATCGAGGGTGATCAAGGCGCAGTACCGTGCCGCCGTCATCACGGCGTGCGCCGCCTCGGCGATACGGTCGGGCTCTAGCAGGCCGTGGTGAAAGCCTGCCCCCAGAAACACCGACGCCACCGCCACCACGAGGGCGCGCGTCACTCAGTTCCGCCACCCGTCGCCCGGACCTCGCCGATCGCCGCGCGAATGTCCTCCAGCGCCATGCGCAGACGATCCGCATGAGCCCTGAGCGGCAAGACGCAGATACGAATCACGAAACGGCCGTCGAGCCGCGTGCCGGTCAGATAGATGCGCCGGCGGGAGTTGATCCGCGCCATCAATCGCTGGTTGAGCGCATCGAGATCTTCTCCGGACAACCCCGGCGGCTTCAACCGCCAGGCAAGTATGGTCAGCTGGGGCTCTGCAACAATCTCGATGTCGTCGATCTCGCGCAGGCGAGCCGTTATCCAGTCGGTGAGCTCGAACTTCTCCTGCAGGGCGTCCCGATACGGCCCGATGCCGTGACGCTTCAACGGCAGCCATACCTTGAGACCGCGAAACTCGCGCGAGAGCTCCGGGGAGATCTCACAGAAATCGACCAGATCAGGCTCGTCCTGAAGCGGCGGCAAGTAGTCAGCGCTGGCTGAGTGCGCTCGCCGCAACGCTTCGCCGTCGCGCACCAGCAGGCTGCCGACACCGTACGGAACGAACAAGCTCTTGTGCGGGTCCAGCACTACCGAATCGGCCCGGTGAAGGCCGTGCAGAACCTGCCTGCCGCGCTCTGTAAGCGCAAAGAACCCGCCATAGGAGGCGTCGACGTGAAGCCACAGGCGCTCCTGCTCGCACAGGTCCGCGAGCTCGTCGAGCGGATCCACTGCGCCGGAGTTCGTGGTTCCCGCACTCGCTGCGACAAGGAACGGTGTGAGGCCGGCGTCGCGATCCGCGCGGACGGCGCGCAGCAGCGTGTCTGGACGCATCCGATACCGTTCGTCGGTCGGCAGGGAGCGCACCGATGCGATCGGAAACCCCGCCAACAAAGCCGCTTTGAGCACGCAGTGGTGTACTTGATCGGACGTGTAAATGATGCCGTTCAGGAAGTGCGCTGGCAGCCGCTCCCGGCGCGCCGTGACCAACCCGCTGAAGTTCGCCAGCGAGCCGCCGCTAGTGAGAAATCCGCCAGCCTCGGGCGGATAGCCGATGATCTGCGCGAACCACTCGATGACGTTGGCCTCGATCTTCGCCATCACCGGACCGGCCGCAAAGACACCCATGTAGCGGTTGACCGAGTCGTTGATGAACGAGGCGAGGGCCGACTCGAAGACGGCGTTGCCGTTCACATAGGCGAAGTAGCCCGGTGACGCGGTGTTCAGCGATCGCGGGATCGCCTCATCGAACAGCAGGTCGAGCAACTCGTCGAAGGGTGTGCCCTGCTGCGGGAGCGGCTCATCGAGCGTGCGGGCAAACTCGGTGGCGCCGTCTGTATTGGAGGCGGGCTGCTCGGCGAACGACATTACGTGCGGCACGACACGGGTCACGGTGGCGTCGATGAGGGCCCGTATCTCGGCCTCGTCGGGCTCGAGAGGCCAGGATCTTTCTGCGGCCGACGTTTGTGGGGCTAGACCCCGAATGTCGTCGTCGTGTGCTTCGGACACCGCCGCTCCGTCTACAAAGCAACGGCCGCCGAACCGCCGGCGACCTCACTACGGACCCAAGATGGTCGGATGCTACCATGGCGCTCGTGTGCGGACGCTTCACGCGCTACCCGCGCCATGCTTGGCTCTCTCGGAATCCGATACCAATTCTGTACCATCGCCCTGCGCATCGGTGTGCAACGCTGCGCTCCACTGCGCCGACGCTTTGCGGATCATGCGGGCGTCCTCATGCACGTAACGCATCGTCGTTTTGATGTCCGAGTGGCCCATCGCCCGCTGCGTTCCCACTAGATCCCGGTACGCCATGAACGTCCCGTAGGTGTGGCGGAAGGTGTGGATCGTGATGTCCTCGGGCAACTCCAACCGAGTCCTTTCTTCCCGCCACATCTTCTGTAGCGTCGATGTGCAGCCAGCCACGAGTTGCAAGTCGCCACGAGCGTTCGCCAACTTCACCAGCTTGCGGAAATGCTTGATCGCCTCGTCCTCGAGCCAGACGATTCGCTCCTTGGAGCCTTTGCCTATCACCACCAAGTGAGCTCCCGGCGTGTTGACCTTCACGCTCTTGACCGGCAAGCCGGACAACTCGAAGGCTCGCAGCCCCGTCAGCAGATAGGCCAGCCTCCTTCGTAACCGTGCAGGCCGGCTTGCCGGCGGTGCTCCACCCCAGCGATCTCAGCCGGAAGCAGCGCCAGCTTCTAGGTGCGGCCACGGCCGGGCGATGACACTTGCCCCTCCAGGCGGCGAGAGGTACCTTCGCACATCCTCGCGGCCGTGACCTCTTGTGCACCGGGTATACAGAAATGGGAGAAACGCGAATGCAGCAACACAAGCCTGCCAAGCTCATATTTGCCCCGGTGGCAGTCTCGCTCCTACTGCTTGCGCAGCTAGCGATACCAGCATTGGCGGAATCGAGCGTTGCGTCTGCCGGTGCGCCCACCATCCGCAAGGTGGACGTCACCGACGATGAAACGCAGATACTGATCTACGGTAAGAATTTCTGTGCCAATCCTGTCGTGAAGCTCTCGACCATCACGCTAGATATCGACTCTGTTGACCTAGGCGGCCCAGAGTTGATCGTCGCAGATTTGCCCGAGAATCCTCTGGTTCCGGCAGGCTACCGACTATCGGTAGACTGCGGTGTCAACAACCGCGGCAATGGGCTCCTCGGCTACGTATTCGTCAGCATCGGAGACATTGGCCCACGGGGGTACCCGGGGGCAAGCGGTGCGGACGGAAAGGACGGCGCCGATGGGAGCGACGGAGCCACTGGAGCCCCTGGCACTGCCGGAGCCACCGGGGCGGTCGGTGTTTCGCAATGGGAGCGACTTAAAGGGGCCTGCCTGACCGTCCCCATTGGGGCGATAACGTCGACCGTAGTAACGTGCACCGTTGGCAAGAAGCTCTTGGGAGGCGGTTACTTGAAGGCTGACTCGAATGCGTGCAACGTCGATATCGGAGCAGCACATACAACAACCATCCTGTCGAGCGGTCCAACAACGGATAACGCTTGGAGGCTTTCGTTGTTCAATCAAAGCGGCGTCGTCGTATTCTATTCCGCTTACGCCATCTGCGCGGTCGTCGACTGACCGGCAAGCGGTATAACTAGTCCCGACTGTCGACCCCAGCCACCTCAGCAGCCTCGAGCAGTATCACCAGCTGATCCTCGTGGATCTCCGACGGTGTCGTGGCCAGGTTGACCAGCGACAGGTCGGCCAGCGTGCGGATGTTGCATTGCCGCAGGGCGAGCGACGTAGAGATCCAGATGCCGTCGAGGTGGACGATCTGCGTAGTCGGGGTGAGCTTCATGCGTTGGAGCTAACACCCCCGAAATGGCCGAATACCAAAAAAATACCAACTTCGGTGGTTTTAGGGGTGTTTTGATACCCTTAGGAGCCCCCAACCACGCTGGTATCACTGAATCGTATGTGCGGACGCTTCACGCTTCGGACCCCGGCCAACATCGTCAAAGACATGTTCGGCCTCGAGCCGTTGCCCGAACTCCGACCGCGCTACAACATCGCGCCGACGCAGCCGATTGCCGTCGTTCGTTCGGAGGACGCGGAGCGCCGTTTGCATATGCTGCGGTGGGGCCTCATTCCATGGTGGGCCAAGGACGTCTCCATCGGTAACCGCTTGATCAACGCCCGCGCCGAGACCGTTGCCACCAAGCCCGCATATCGTGAGTCGTTCGAGCAACGACGCTGCCTGATTCCCGCCGATGGCTTCTACGAATGGCAGCGCCTCGGCAATGGCCGCAAGCAGCCCTTCCATGTCGATCTTTCCACCGGTGACCCTTTCGCATTCGCCGGTGTCTGGGATCGTTGGCGCGATCCGGTCAGCGATGCTGTCACCGAGTCGTGTGCTCTCATCACCATCGAGGCGAACTCGGTGGTGGCGCCGATCCATCACCGCATGCCGGTAATGCTGCCGCCATCCAGCTTTGCCGCTTGGCTCGAGCCCGATGCCCAACCGGAGGGGTTGCAAGAGATGTTGCGCCCGATTGCCGGCGAGCGAGTGCGCGCCACACCGGTGAGCGTCTTGGTCAACCGTCCCGAGAACGACGACCCGCGCTGCCTCGACCCGGTCGTTGCGCCTTCTCTGCAGCCCACCTTGTTTGGCTGAGCGTAGACGGGACGCGGCGTCAAGAACGCGGCTGGCCACACCCGACCACCGTACTGGGCGTGCGCGCACTTGGGGATTGTCCCGCCGACTGGCGGCTGCCTATTCTGCGGGCTGTCTCACCTGTTCCCGGAGTCGTCAATGGCCGCAGCTCGCCCGAGCATCTACACCACCTGTCCAGAGTTCGACCGCGACCGACGGCGGTCGATCGTCGAGCGCGTCATCGAGACGGCCCAATGGTGTGAGGCTCACGGTCACGCCGGGATGCTGATCCGCTCGAACAATCGCCTCGTAGACCCCTGGACGATCGCCCAACTTCTGCTCCACGAGACCGAATCCCTGCAACCGGTGGTCACCGTGCAGCCGCTCTACATGCACCCGTACACGGTGGCCAAGAAGGTGGCCACGCTAGCTAGCGTGTACGGCCGCTGCCCGGATCTGTACCTGGTGGCGGACGGCTCGACGGCCGACCTGCTGGCGCTCGATGACCGAGTGGCACACGACGACCGATATCGCCGTTTGACCGAGTACGCCGAAGTCATCACCGCCCTGCTCACCGCGGTACGCCCCGTTACCCACGTTGGCGAATGCTATCGGGTCTACAAGCCCGCCACGTTGACTCCCCTGACCGACGAGCAAAGGCCGCGCTTCTTCATAGCGGCGAGCAGCGGCGCCGGGCGGCGGGCAGCGCAGGAGCTCGGAGCACGGTCGGTGTCTTCATTGGGTCTCGGCGACGGCGCCGACTGCCTCTTGTTGGGACTGGTGGTTCGCGCCAGCAGTGAAGAAGCTTGGGAAGTAGCCCGCGCGCGCTTCCCCACCGACGCGGCGGGCCGCCTGGCGCACGGCTTGGAGATGGCCTGGAGCGACTCGATCTGGAGCGAGCGACTGCGCGGACTGGCCGACTCGAACACAAGCGACAGCGAAGGATTGTGGCTCGGGCCGTTCGAGAATCGGCAGGCGCGCAGCCCTTATCTCGTCGGCGACACCCGAACAGCGGCGCGTCGGCTACAAAAGGCCCTCGGCGCCGGAGCCCGGACTTTCTTTCTGGAGCCGCCGCATTGTCGCGCCGATGTCGAGCAGGCCAACTACGCGTTCGAGGGCGCCTGGACGCGCTTTCAGTCACCCCTCACACTGACCGCCTGACCAGCGCTACGATCCGCTCCGTCGGAAATGCTAGACGGACCTAGCGTCCTGAAGAACTCTGCTAGGCGCGCGCCTCGATAGCGTCGGCGAGCCGTCTGAGCCCTTGCTTGGTGAGCACACGCGCCGTCATGTCGAGCAGGCGTTGCCCGAGTCCGGCGAGGCGGCCGCCGACCTGGATATCGAGGTCGTACTCGAGCACAGTGTGTTCGCCGTCGTCGTGCAGCCGGATGCCTCCACTGCCCTCGATGAACCCGGGACCACCGCGTCCCTCGATACGCATCGAGTACGACTCCGGGGGACACAGGTCGTCGAGCTTCACACGGCCTTCGAAGCTGCCCTGAACAGGGCCAACGCCGAGCACCAACGCACCGGCGAACTCGTTGTCCCCCACCTGCTTCAGACGACGAAAGCCTGGCAACGTGCCGGCGAGAACCTTCGGGTCCAGTAGTGATTCCCACACGATCTGCCGCGAGGCAGCTATTTTCTGTCGACCTGACACCTTCATGACGCCTCCATTCTACGTCCTCCGCGGTTCGGGTAGACTGCGCCGGGCGAGGAAAGGATCCCATGACCGAGGTGGTGTACAGCATCGACGAGCAGCCACGGCATTGGTGGGAGACGCTGCTCTACGGCTGGCAGCACACGCTCGTCGACATCTCCCCTTTCGTTCTTCCGCTGGCGGTGGCAACAGCCATCGGGCTGGACGATGGTGCGCGTGCGGCGCTGATCAACTACTCGCTCATCGCCATGGGGCTGGCGACGCTGATTCAGACCACTGTCGGGAACCGACTGCCGATTGTTCAAGGACCGTCGGCGACGCTCACCGGCACGCTCGCTCCCCTAGCAGGCCGTGGTGAAAGTGTGGTGGGTCTGGTTATGGCGAGTTGGGGCCAGATGCAAGGCGGCCTGACACAGGCGATGCCCCGGCCATCGTCCAGGAAGGCCAACGCCGCAAATGGCCCCAAATCGCCGTAACCCTTCGGGCGACAGGGGGTTGCGCGCGTATCCTGCGTCGTTCCTCGTCAACGATGCGGTAACCATCGCCTCCTCCTCTCTCCTTGCCTCCACTTCGCAAGACCCTGTCGCCAGACCCACCACACTTTCACCACGGCCTGCTGGGTGCCCAACTCGGACCGGCGGCCATGTGGGGCGCAGCGTTCGTCGGCGCGGCGGTCGAGGCGCTCATCGGCAGTACCGGCGCGCTCGGCGCGCTGCGACGTTTCTTCCCGCCGGTAGTCTCGGGCGTCGTCGTTGTGACTATTGGGCTGTCGCTCGGATAACTCGCGGTACGCCTGAGCGTCGGCGACGGCAGCGCCATCAACCTCGGGTTCGCGGTAGCGACCATCCTGTTGGTGGTGGTGTTGCAGGTGGCCGGCCGCCGTGTCGCCGGGGGTCTGCTATCGCGCGCGGCCATATTCGTGTCGATCTGGGTCGTGGGGCTCGGGGGAGGCAGCCTGCTGGACCGCGTCGACTGGAATCTGGTGGCCACGAAGCCCTGGTTTCAAGCACCCCGAGCGTTCCCGTTCGGCGGGCCGGGATTCGGATGGGAATTTGGCACTGTAGCGATCGTCGCAGTACTGGCCGGGTACTTCGGATCCATGGTGGAGTCAATCGGCGACTACGTCGCCACCTGCTCGGTAGTCGACGAGCCGCTTACCAGGCGTCATGTCGACCGTGGCATCGCCGCCGAGGGAGTGGGGTGCCTGCTGGCGCTGTCGGTGGGCGGGTTACCGTGCACCAGCTATACCCAGAACATCGGCATCATCAAAGTCACCGGTGTCGGCAGTAGGGTCGTCGTGCGCGTAGCGGCGGTCATTCTGCTGCTTTATGGGCTGTGCCCGAAGTTCGGCGCCCTGCTGGTAGCGTTGCCACGGCCGGTACTCGGCGGCGTGTTCGTGATCGTTTGCGGCCTGATCGCGACCACCGGCATCGCCATGCTGGCGAGTGCCCACCAGGACGACGGCGCAACATTGATCGCCGGCATCACGCTGGTGGTGGCGTTGGGACTGCCCACATATGCTCAGTCAGTGCTCGGTCCCGCCTGGCTCAAGTCGTTGCCGCAGCTGGCCCGGCTCCTGGTGACCAACCCGGTTGTACTGTCGGTGCTGCTGGCGGTATCCCTCAACGCCGCCTTGGGCGCCATACCGACCGCTCCCGAAGCGTGAGCACAAGCAGGCTATGCGCCGCTGGCGGTCCACAGTGCGCAACATGACCCTACGGATCAGGCTTCGAGCAATGCGGGAACCCCGATCGGCCGCAGCGCTTGCACCGCGGCCGCTGCCGACAGGGCGTGGCCCTCGCCTCCCGGACCAGCAACAATCTGCAACCCCACCGGTAAACCGCTGGCGTCGAGGCCTGCCGGCACCGACGCCACCGGCAGTCCCGCCAGGCTCAGCAGGAACGTCGGAGCGACCCAATCGATGTAGGTCTCCATCGGCTTGCCAGCGATGGTCTCCGGGTAGTTCTGCTCGACCGCGAAGGGGGGTATGGCCATCGTTGGGGTGAGCAGATGATCGAAGTGACGGAACAGTTGACGGAACTGCTCCCAGACGCGTCCACGGACCTGCTCGGCGGACGCGAAGTCCATTACGGTGGTCCCCAGGCCGGCCTCGACGTTGTTGCGTAGGTTGTCGCCAAACTCGGCGCGGCGCTCGAGGCGCGCATACTGCTGCGCCACCATCCAATACCCCCGCAGTGCCAGGAACGCCGGGCGTGCGTACGAGAGATCGAAATCGATCTCTTCAACGCTTGCTCCGGCGTCGGCCAGTGCGTCGATTGCTGCGCGGCACACACGGTCCACCTCGGGGTCGATGCCGATCGCGGCAATATCGCCACAGTACGCCAGCCGCATTCCCTTCACCGGGCGACTCTGCACCAGGTCGACGAAATCGCGGTAGTCGATCGATTCGCCAATCGGCACAAACGGGCTCGGCCCCGCCACCGCCTGCAACGCCATCGCCAGGTCCTCGGCAGTGCGCGCCATGAGACCGGTGACTTGCATCGTGTCCCAGGGATAGTCAGATGGCCATGTCGGCACCAGGCCCGGGCTTGGTCGGATGCCGACAACACCGCAAAACGACGCCGGAATGCGCAGCGAGCCGCCCAAATCGGTCCCCTCGGCAATATCGATCATACCGGTGGCCAGCGCCGCTGCCCCACCCCCGGTTGATCCGCCGGCCGACAGTGCTGGATTCCACGGATTACGGCGCAGAGCGGGCCGGCCTCCTCGCCGCTGCTCAGCCGTGCTTCGAGGTCGCGAGCCTGGTCCATTGCGGTGTCCGACAGGGTCACCAGCGCGTTGAGAGCGGGACTCAACGCCTCGATACGGCGCAACGCGGTCTCGATCACCTCTACCGGAGATAGCTCGCCGGCGGCGATCCGTCGAACGGTCTCACACGCTCTCGGTAACGAGGGTCCGTCCGAGCTCATGCCGATCCTCTCCCGTGCTGGTGTCCGTTCCTAGCAGGCCGTGGTGAAAGCCACGACGCGGCAGAAGGCCGCCTCGCCTCCCCGGAACTTCCACGGGAAACAGCCCAACGTCAGCCGGCGGTCATGTAGCTCCGGGTTGGCGATATCGGCGCCGAGGTTCTCGATGTGCATGCAGTTGGAGGGAAACAACTCATTGTGCGTGAGCTGATAGTCGGACTCCGGGAACAGCTCTGCGACCCCTTCCGGACCACCGAACTTGTCCTCGCAGGCTTTCCGCACGCGGTCGCAATGATTGAACATCCCCTTGCCCAGGAAGCGCCCTATGGGGAGGTTCATGGGGTGATCGGTTGAGACTGCGTCGACGCCCCAAATATGGATCTTCTTGTCCAACAGCCAGGGAACGAGGTCGGGATGGGCGCCTGGATGCCGATGGATGTACTTCTCCTCGTCAGGCTCGGAACCGAACTGCGCGTGCTTCTCCCAGCCGGTATGCAGCAGCAGCATGTCCCCCTCACGCACCTCGACGTGCGACTCGATCATCTCGGGCGTGTAAACGGCGAACTCATCGAGCTCGTCGGCCAGGTTGACGATCACTCCAGGCCCGTACAGCCAGTCCATCGGGATCTCGTCGATCGTCATGCCGCCGGTTACAAAGTGTCGCGGGGCGTCCAGGTGGGTCCCAATGTGGTTCGACGTCTGAATGTACTGCGCGTTCACACCATGCTCGGCCTTACGCTTGATGTATTTGACCTCGAACGGTGGGTAGTAGGGCCAGAAGGAAACTTCCTGATTGAGCGGCTGCGAAAGGTCGTAGGGTTTCATCGTGTCTCCGGTTCCGTTATGTGGCGCGAGGATCGTAGCAGGAGCTTCTGGTGTTCGTCTGGCGACGATTCGACCACCCGAGAGTCGGTTCGCGACCGCATCAGCACCCAGTAGACGACAACGCTCACCGACGCGGCCGAGAACCAGGCGCCATCGAAGAGAAATGACACCGCCGGGACCAGCTTGCCGAGCAGCGCCGTACCGATCCCGGCGGCCAGTGCCACCATGGCGCGGCCGTTGACCCCGTTGCCGTACGTGTACTCGCCATGCTCGGCGTAAAGATCCTCGACTCGAAGCCGCAGCCCGCGCAGCAAGTAGTCGCACGCGATCACGCCGCCCACTGCTCCCAACAGCCCGGAGTAGCTGATGAGCCATCCCTGATATCGGTCGAGCAGCTGCCACGGCATGCTGACGACTGCGAGGAGCCCAGCGATCAAGCCGCCGGTGCGGAAGCTGATCCGACGCGGTGCCAGTGCCGAGAAACTGTTGGCGGGGGCGACGACGTTGGCGGCGATGTTGGTGCTCAGCGTGGCGAGCATCAGCGCCCCCATCGCCAGCAAACCCAATAGCGGACTCTGATACTCGTTCGTGAGCCGTGCCAGCAAGTCGACGGGGTTCCAGATTGCCTCGCCGTACAGAATCACCGTGGCGCTGGTCACCGCCACACCAATGAAGGCGAACAGCGGCATTGTGGTCAACAGCCCGATCGCCTGGCCCGAGATCTGATCGCGCTGGCTGCGCGCGTAGCGCGTGAAGTCGGGGATGTTCAACGACAAGGTGGCCCAGTAGCCCACCATCGCGGTGAGCCACGGCATGAAGAAACCGAAAAACCAGCGCAACGGTGGCAGCGGCTCGGCATCGGATACCAGCGCGTCGGTACGCGCCAAGATTGCTCCGATGCCGCCGACCCGCGCTGCCGCCCAGTAAAGAAGAGCGAGGCCGACAACGATGAGGAACGGTGCGCTTACCGTT
Source organism: Acidobacteriota bacterium (assembly GCA_963666055.2). Classification (GTDB taxonomy): domain Bacteria; phylum Acidobacteriota; class UBA890; order UBA890; family WLXD01; genus DASCOT01. Next base: position 112,201 of record CAXWPH010000010.1, read on the forward strand.
TCGAGCCAGCGAATCGACTCCGTCCCGGCGTAAACGAAGTACATGTTGAGCGCCCAGAAGAGCAGGAACGAGACATATTCGGGCGCGCCGTATCCCATGAACGCGAAGCCGGCACCGAGCTTCGCCCAGCCGTCCCAGAGAATCGACAGGATGGCATTGACGGCGGTGCCGCCGATCCACGTCTGGATGCCAAACCAACCGCAGGCGACCACCGCGCGAAGCAAGGAGGGCACGTGCGCGCCCCGAATCCCGAACGCGGCGCGCGCGAAAGCCGGGAACGGGATTCCGTAGCGGGTGCCGGCGTGACCGTTGAGCGCCAGCGGCACCAGCACAATCGCGTTTCCGAGCACGATGGTGAGCAGCGCCAGGCGCCAACCCATACCGGCCTGCACCATGCTGGATGCCAGCATGTAGGTGGGGATACAAACGCTCATTCCGACCCACAGCGCCGCCAGGTTCCAGCGGCTCCAGGTACGAGCGGACAGGGGGGTGGGGGCGAGATCGGCGTTTAGCAGCTCGGAGGTGGGAAGCGGCGCCGCCAGCTCTACCGGCGGGTCGTCGAGTAGCGCGCCTAGCCAACTCACCCCGACGCGCCGGCCAGCGCCCGATCGCCGGCGCGGTGGACGACGCGCCGCACCAACACGCGTACCAGATGGCGCCGGAACTCGGCGCTGGCATGCAGATCGGCAGGCGGGTCGATGTCGGCTTCCGCGGCGAGCTCCGCCGCCTCGATCACCAGCGCCTCGGACAATTCCTCGCCGATCAGCGCGCCAGCGGCGGCCTCGGCCAGAACCGGGCCCTCACCCACCGACAGCAGGCCGATCCGTGCGTCGGTACAGCGCCCATCGCCAGCCAGGGTCACAGCAGCGGCAACACCGACCAGTGCATAGTCACCATGCCGCCGGGCCATCTCGTCGAACGCCCAACCGGTCCGCGGCGTTGGGGCCGGCAGGATGACCTCCGTTAGCACTTCCCCGGGCTCCAGGGCGGTGGTCAACAGGCCGAAGAAGAAGTCGCCGACAGCGATGGTGCGCTCACCACCGTCGCGGCTACGAGCACAGAGCGTGGCGTCGAGTACCAACGCCACCGTCGGCAGCTCACCGGCTGGATCGGCATGCGCAATGCTCCCACCGAAGGTGCCACGATTACGGATCTGCGGATGGGCAATGTGCGGCATGGTCTCGCGCAGCAACGGTGCGCGTTCGGCAACCAGCGCGTCGCGTTCCACCACCGCCTGTCGAGTCATCGCGCCAATGCGGAGCCCTCCGTCGTCGGTCGCCTCCACGTAGGCAAGCTCGGCGAGCCTGTTCAGATCCACCAGGATTGTCGGTTGTGCCAAGCGGAAATTCATCGCCGGGATCAGGCTCTGGCCACCCGCCAGGATCTTTGCCTCCCATGGATCCTCGGCAAGGATGTCGAGCGCCTCCTCGAGCGTCTCGGGCGCGTGGTAGCGGAAGGGGGCAGGCTTCATCGCGATCCCCCTGCGGTGGCCCTCGCAGGCGTCACGACTCGCCACCGCGGGCGTCACGCACCAGCTCGAACAGTCGATTGGGGCTGAGCGGAATTTCGCGAATCTCCAACCCGTCGATTCCCAAGGCGTCCTCCACCGCTTGGGCGAACGCCGCCGCCGTCGGTATGCAGCCCGCCTCACCAGCCCCTTTCACGCCCAGCGGCGTGTCTGTGGCCGGTGTTTCAATGTGGTCGATGCGAACCCTGGGCACGTCGGTGGCAGTGGGCAGCAAGTAATCCATGAACGAGGCGTTCAGCAGCTGCCCGTTATCGTCGACCACCAAGTGCTCGTAGAAGGCATTGCCGATTCCCTGCGCCACGCCCCCCTGGATCTGACCGTCGAGAATCATCGGGTTGATGACACGCCCGCAGTCGTGGACCACGACGTAGTCGACGATATCGACGTCAAACGTCTCCGGATCGACCTCCACTCGCATGGCGTGGACACCGCTTGCGGTGGTCCCGCGGCTTGGCCCGAAGTAGGCGGTCGCCTCCAGCCCCGGCTCGGTGCCCGGCGCCACCGCGCCGCGTAACGGATTCGACGCCACCGCCAGATCGGCGAGTGTGATGCGGCGCTCCGGGTCGCCGTCGACGCGAACTTCACTGCCACCGAGCAAGAGGTGCTCTTCGGGAGCCTCGAGCAGCTCACTGGCGAGCCGCAGGATCTTGGCGCGCACGAGCTCGGCCGCCGCATGGCAGGCGTTGCCGGCAACCACCGCTCCGCGACTGGCGAAGGTTCCGGTCCCCCAGTTGAACTCGCGTGTGTCGCCGGTAACCACACTGATGTCGGCCACGTCGACGCCGACCTGGTCGGCGACGATCTGTGCCAGCGAGGTGTAATGACCCTGCCCCTGCGTGCCGACGCCGGTTGCCACATGCACCTTCCCACTCGGCTCGACCGACACGCGAGCACCTTCGTAGGGGCCGATGCCGGTGCCCTCTACGTAGGAGACAACGCCGACCCCGACGCGCCGCCCCGACTGACGCGGCGGCGGGCGCTCGTCGCCTTCGAACTCTCGGTAGCCAATCAATTCGACGGCGCGATCGAGGGCCGGCTCATAGTTGCCGCTGTCGTAGGTCAGCGAAGAGAAGTCCTGGTAGACAAGGCCATGGTGGTGTGGGAAATCGTCTGGCCCCAGGTAGTTGAGTCGCCGGATCTCGACACGATCGATTCCGAGCTCACCGGCGGCGATGTCGAGCAGGCGCTCCATCACGAACACACCGTGCTGCCGGCCGGCGCCGCGCACCGGCGTCACGATGGGGCGGTTGGTGAATACAACACGAAACTCGGAGTGGTAGTTGGGTACGTCGTAACAGCCCAGCAAGGTGCATTGGCTGTTTATGGGAATGGTCAGTCCGTAGGGATCGTAGGCACCGGTGTCGTGCAGGAACTCGTCGCGAATGCCGAGGATGCGCCCGTCGGTGGCGAGCGCCATTTCCGCCTCGTGAATTTGCGCACGCTCCTGTGTGGTGGCGTAGAAGTTCTCGCTACGATCCTCGATCCACTTCACCGGACGACCGAGCTGCATCGAGATCCAAGGGATCAGCACCTCCTCCGGGTAGAACATCATGATCTTCGGTCCGAACGCACCACCGATGAACGGCGCCACCACGTCGACTTCACGCTCCGCCAACCCCAGCCATCGGGCGAGTCCGTTGCGCACCGGAATCGGCGCCTGTGTGGTATCCCAGATCATCATCTTGCGAGCCCGTGCGTCCCAGCTCGCCACCACGCCGCGGTTCTCGATGGCGGCAGCGGCCCCGCGGTCGTAGTCGAAGCGGCGGCGTATGACCAGATCCGCAGACTCGCAGGCCGCCCCGTAGTCGCCCTTGGTCTGCACACAGTGGGCCGCGAGGTTCGACCCCAGGTCCTCGTGCACAATGGCCGGCTCACCGCGCAACGCCGCCTCGAGGTCGACGACTGCCGGTAGCGGGTCCAGTTCGATGGCGATGTCCATCAGCGCGTCTTCCGCCAGATAGCGGCTGTCTGCCACTACCAGGGCGATCGGCTCGCCCGCGTACAGCACCTTGTCGCGCACCAAAGGCACCTGGGTACGCTCGTGGAAGATCAGGCCGTCGATCGGCGGCGGCCCCACCAGCAGTGGGCCATGTTGCCAGTAGTCTCCCAGGTCGGCGGCAGCGTATGCCGCCACGACCCCCGGCCGACGACGAGCGCGTGACAAGTCCACGTTGTTGAGGCGGGCATGCGCGTAGTCGCTACGGACGAAGGCGACGTGCAGCAATCCCGGAAGGTCGATGTCGTCGATGAACTGCGCTGCGCCGGTAAGAAGGCTGGCATCCTCGTTGCGCGGCAGCCGCCGCCCGAAGAAACGGCCGCTCACCCCTCGGACTCCCCATCGTCGGCGTGCATGCGGCGGGCCGCCAGCGCCACCGCGTCGACGATGTGCTGGTAGCCGGTGCAACGGCAGAGGTTGCCCGACAGCGCCGCGCGGATGTCGTCTTCGGAAGGCTGCGCGTTGCGCTCGACGAACGGCAACAAGGTCATCAGGAACCCTGGCGTACAGAACCCGCATTGCAGCGCGTGGGTTTCCCTGAACGCAACCTGCAGTGGATGCAGCTCCTCGGTGCCGGCGGGTGCGAGCGCTTCGACGGTGCTGATATCGAGACCATCGGCCTGCACCGCGAACATCAGGCAGGAACGTACTGGAGCCCCATCGACCAGCACGGTGCAAGCGCCACACACACCATGCTCACATCCAACGTGGGTGCCCGTAAGGCGCAGGTCAACGCGAATAAAGTCCGACAGCAACAACCGCGGCTCCACCACCCCGGTCACTTCGCAGCCATTTACCCGCAGCCGGACGTCCACTGTCTGGGGACTGGATCCTGCTTCGCTCACGGCCGGTAACTATACAGACGGCCGGCGCCCGGCCGCGACCGCTTCCCCGGTCGTGTTCGGCCTACGTTGCCGCGTCGAGAACCGACTCTCCGCTGCTCTTGAGAAGGATCGAAACGGTCGTTCCCTCGCCTGGAGTGCTCTGCAGGTCGATGTGGCCTCCATGCGCCTGGACGATGTCGTGGCAAATGGAGAGCCCGAGACCGGTTCCTTGGTCACCCGGCTTGGTTGTGAAGAACGGTTCGAAGACGCGGTCTCGTAATTGCTGGTCCATGCCACAACCGGTATCTGAGACGGAGATCTTCACATAGCGGCCCGGCACCAAGCCCTCGACCGACCTGTCGTATTCCTCCACCAGCAGGTTGCTCGTCTCGATCGTTAACACCCCGCCACCGGGCATGGCATCCCGAGCATTGATGGCGAGGTTCATAATGACCTGTTCGATTTGGGACGCGTCGGCCCAGACGTTGTCGACGACCGGGGCGATGCGGAACTCTGGCTTGATCCCGTGACCCATCAGCCGGTCCAGCAATCGTGAGATGTTCGCAGTCAGATCGTTGAGTGCGAGATCACTGAGCTCGGGTGGTTCGTGTCGGCTGAACACTAGGAGCTGTTTCGCTAAACCAGTGGCCCGTGCGGTGGCTTCAAGCACCTGGTGCAGATCATCAGCGACCTCTGAACGTTTCGGCGTCTGGTCGAGCGCGAGCTCGGTAAAGGCCCTTACTGGGACCAGTAGGTTGTTGAACTCGTGCGCGATCCCAGCAGCGAGCTTCCCGACCACCTCGAGCTTCTGGGAACGACGCAGCTGCTTCTCGCGCCGTGCCAAGTCTCTGACGGCTCTATCTCGCTGCCCACTGGAGTATCGCTGCTGTACGAAGGCGAGGGCTCCCAGAACCACGAGTGTCGTCGCAGCGCACGCGGCACGAGTCCGACTGGCCTCGTAGTTCTGGAAACCTATTGCCACGAGCCCAAGATGGAGAGCAGGAAGAGTCACGGCGAAGGCTAGCAAACGACCCGTACCCCACAGTTGTTCCTGGGGCTGCGGGATCGGCGCCACTTCCATCCGTTGTGCTGTAGCGGGCGCACTCACGACACCGACGCACGCCGCCACGATGACGAGCGCGTAGGGCAGCAGCCAGAGAGTGTCCCACAAGCTAACTGCATCTACGGCCGAGATCGCCTTGGCTTCGATCGCCCCCTCGATAACGTCCAACACAGACCAAGCCGCGACGTTGAGCGCCAAGAGACCGTAGACCCATCGCCAGTAAGACGCAGCATCTGTAGCGTGCCAGAGGGCCAGTAGGGTTCCGAGCAGGAGCAAGTTAAAAACCCCGAACATGAGGAACGGGGTGATCGACTCGAGATGTTGACTGCGGTCCTCGCTAGCAGGGATGAACACGAAATAGATCAGCAGACCGAACGCGAAAAGCAGAGTACCGAGAACCTCGATCCACCGTCCGGCGCTACTGGTCGTGGCGGCCTGCGCCAGATGCGGTCGGAAGGAGACGGCTACAAGCAGCCCCGCGTAGTAGCAAAGATACAGACCATCGGCCGCTAGTAGGCTGGACCCGGTGTCCTCCGGTACCGCCAGATACAGCACCCGAACCCCCAGCCAGGCAATGTAGGCGGCTGCGATGGCAAGCCAGAACCTCCGGTGGGCTTGCTGGCGGCAGGCTCCCATGCCATGCAGGAGTGCGACAAGGGTGACAATGATGAGCAGCAGGTGCGTGTAGTTGTTGGCGAACTCGAGCAGCCACTCGGAATCGATTGCCGGCAGAAGAAACGGCAGCATCACGACAGCGTAGACGAGCCCCGAGACACGGACTACGCGATCGGCTAGCAGGTTATGCAGCATGCCGGCCTTCTCGTGCTGCGCCACGGTCGTTACCCCGCCCCGCTCTTGGAGTTCTACCCCACTGTGCGCCTTCTTCCGTCTTCCTCGCCCACTATCTCTATGTAGTAATCCCTTACGTCACGTTCTTACGAGGGGTTGCATCACCGCAGGGCTGCCCGTCCTCGGAATGCACAGCTAGGCGCCCAGATGCGCGGCGCGCTTGAGCAGCAACCGCTCGCCAAGCGGGGCAGAAACCAGGATCCGCACGATGCGCTCCGCAGCCTGGCCGTCGCCGTAGGGATTCTCCATTCCGTCGAGCGAAGCTCTGAGCTCCGGCTGCAGCGCCCGCTCGATGGCAGCACCAATGGAGTCGGCCGCGGCCTCCACATCGATGACGTTGGCGGCGCGCTGACGCCCCTGCTGGCGGATGCCGACGTTGACTACCGGTATACCTAGCGATGCCGCCTCCATGATGCCGCTCGAGGAGTTGCCGACCAGCACCGCGGCGTGGCCTAGCAGCCCCCAGTAGACCGTGGAGCCCAGGTTGACGTGCAGGCGCGCATCGGCACGCGCGGCGCAGAAGCGTTCGGCCCGAGCAATAAGCTCACGGCTGCCGGCGTCGCTGTTCGGAAACAAGAAGACGATGGGAAGTTCCACCGCGTCGAGCGCCACGAACAACTCGTCGGCCTCGCGGACGGTGTCGCGCGCCAACGTAACGGGATGGTACGCGGCCAGGACCGGCGACGGAACCAGCGACATGCCGAGCTCGGCCTCAAGCTCCCGGCGCGATGGGAGCTGACTTCGGCGGAGGTGGTCGAGCGATGGCGCGCCCACCTGATGAACCCTCCATTCCTCCTCGCCCATCGTCAGCACCCGTCGACGGGCCAGGGCGGTCGGTGTCAGGTGAATATGGCTCATCATGGTCAGCGCATTGCGCACTGCATGATCGATCGCCCCCTCGCTGACCTCGCCCCCCTCGATGTGCGCGATGGGAATGCGTAGCGCTAGCGCCGCCGCCGCCGGCGCAAGCATCTCGTAGCGGTCGGCGACCAGCAGCAGCAGGTCCGGGCGCATCCGCCCGAGGACGTCGGCGAGGCCGAGTATCGCCACGCCGATGGTCTTCGCCATGCCGACGTCGGTATCGGAGCTCAGCAGGCACTCTATCCGTTCGTCGACGATGAGACCATCGGCCTCGATCTCGGCGACCGTCGTTCCAAACTCGGGGGAAAAATGCGGCCCGAGCGCGATCAGCCGCCGGTCGATCTCCGGGTGTGCGTCGAGCTCACGCAGGACCCAGTAGAGATGGCTGTAGTCGGCCCGCGACGTGGTGACGACAGCGATGCAACGCATGTACCGATGGTATAGGCCGAGCCGGCGCAGACGAATCAGGCAGAACACCCGTGATAGATAGTCTACAATGTGAACTGTAAATTCGACAATGTCGACTCGTCGGCAGAATTCAAGAACTCTGCGCTAATCGAGATTGACTGTTGGGAAAGAGCTATCTCGGCGAATTCGAACAGATGCTCCTGCTCGCAATCCTCCGCGGGGGTGACGACGCCTACGCTCTCGAGATCCGGCGCGAGCTACAAGAGCACGCCGGCCGACGTGTCAGTCGCGGAGCTTTCTACACCACGCTCGACCGTATGCAGGCCAAGGGCTACCTGAGGTGGACGACCCGTCCGATCAGCAACGCTCGTGGCGGCCGCCCGCAACGACACTTCCAGGTCACCGAGGAAGGGCTCGAGCAGCTGCGGCGCGCCCACCGGGCGCTGACCAGTCTGTGGGATGGCCTCGACCAGTACTTGGCACAATCATGAGCCGCGCCGGGAAATGCTCCCCTGCCCCGCCGCGGGCAGCCGAGCGCCTGCTCGAAGCAGCGCTCCCCCGAGGACAGGTCGGGAGCAGCATCATTGGCGACCTACATCAGGAATATCAGGAGCGCGGTGCACAGAGCGGGCGCCTGCGGCTCATAGCCTGGTACTGGCTGCAGGCGCTGGCGCTGGCATGGCACTACTCCAGGCGCGTCTCACCGCATGGAATCCCCCTCAACGACAAGGGACACGAGCCGATGACATCGCTGATCTCAGACCTGCGCTACGGCGTCCGCATGCTCGTAAAGACGCCGCTCGTGTCGGTGATCGCGACCCTGACGATCGCCATGGGAATAGCTCTTACGGTGCACACCTTCAGCATCGTCTATGGCAGCGTCATGCGCGGCCTGCCGCTCCCGGATGACGATCGCTTGATGCAGATCCTGCAGAACGACACCGAGGCGGGCTTCCAGGGGATGTCGCTGGGAATTCACGACTACCTCGATTTCCGTGATCAGAGCGACTCGTTCGAGGAGCTCGGAACGTATTACTGGGGGACGGTGAATCTGGCCGGCGACGATCAGCCGCCGGAGCGCTACGAGGGGGCTTTCGTCTCGGCGAATGCCCTGTCGTTGCTGGGGGTTCCTGCATTGCTGGGCCGTACGTTCGTCGCCGGCGAGGACTCCTCCGACGCCGAACCCTCGATCGTGATCGGCTACGCGGTTTGGCGCAATCGCTTCGGCGGCGACCCCAACATCGTCGGACGAACGCTGCGAATCAACGGCGAGACCGGCACGGTACTCGGCGTCATGCCGGAGGGCTTCCGCTTCCCCTTCAATCACGAGGTCTGGATACCGCACCGGGCCGAAGTAGACGGGGCAGCGGACCGCGGTGGCGGACGCTTCGAGACCTTCGGCCGCCTGCGTACCGACGTCAGCGTCGAGGCGGCCACCGCGGAGATCAGTGCAATCACCGAGCGGATCAGGTCGGAGTTCCCGGAGGAGATGGCCGGTATCGAATCGTACATTTCCCTGTTCGAGCATCGCTATATGCCGCCGCAGATCACCGCTGCGGTGTGGGTGCAGCTGGTCGCAGTGTTCGGCGTGCTAATGATCGCCTGCGCCAACGTCGCCAACCTGCTGCTGGCGCGCGCCTCGGTGCGTGGACGGGAGGTGGCAATCCGCTCCGCCCTCGGCGCCAGCCGCGCCCGCGTGATCCGCCAACTGCTGATCGAGGCCTTGGTTCTGGGTATCGTCGGCGGCACCATCGGACTGATCGCCGCCAAGATCGGCGTCGACCGATTCAGCGCCGCGCTAGTGGATATCCAGAAGCCCTACTGGATCGACATACGAGTCGACGCGCCCGTCGTCTTCTTCTCCATCGCCGTGACCCTCCTGGCGGTGGCCCTCGCCGGCACCCTTCCGGCGTTGCGCGCTTCGGGATGCGGGGTCAGCACGATCCTTCAGGACGAGAGCCGCGGCACCAGCCTGCGGATGGGCCGTCTGAGCGGCGTTCTGGTGATCGGTGAGATCGCTATTTCGGTGGCGCTGCTGATCACCGCCGGCTTGATGATCAAGAGCATCATCAACGTGAACCGAGTCGATCTGGGCTTTCGGACCGACAACATCCTGACGGCACGGGTGGGGCTGTTCGAGGTCGACTATCCGGCTCGGACCGACCGGGAGAGTTTCTTCATCAGCTTGCTCGACCGCTTGCGCTCGCAGCCAGGCATCGACAAAGCGGCGCTGACGAGCCATGTTCCGGGTAGAGGGTCGATGCGTCTGCTCACCAGCATCGAAGGCGAAGACTATGCGTCGACCAGCGACTACCCGGTGGTGGCAGCGACGATCGTCAGCTCAGGCTTCTTTGACGCCTACGACGTGCCGATTCTTCAGGGCCGTGACTTTCGACCGGAGGAGGCACGATCCGATTCGGACGCGGTGGTCATCGTCAACGAGTCGTTCGTACGCCGATTCCTCCCCGATGACAACCCACTCGGGCAACTCGTCAAGGCCGGCCGAGTCGATTCCGATGACCCCTGGATGCGGGTAGTCGGGGTGGCCGCCGACATGCACATCGGCGGCGGCGTGGGCGGGCTCGGAAGCGATCGCAATAACCCCGAGCAGTACTACGTGCCCTTCGGTGCCTTCGACACGCGCTTCTCCAGTATCGTGCTACGAACGCCCGGCACCCCGCAGGAAGCGACCTCGGTGATGCGCAGCACGGTCACCGACCTCGATTCCAACATGCCGATCTACGAGGTCGCCACGATGGAGCGAGCAATGGAGCAGGCGACCTGGGCGTTCAGGGTCTTCGGGCAGCTCTTCGCCACCCTGGGGGTGGCAGCGCTGTTCCTTGCCTCCGTCGGCCTGTACGGCGTGATGTCGTTCTCGGTGTCGCTGCGCCGGACGGAGCTCGGTATCCGCATGGCGCTGGGAGCACAGGCGAGAGACCTACTCGGCACGGTCATGCGGAAGGGCGCCTGGCAGCTCGCGATCGGCATCGTGCTGGGCTTGGGGATTGGCGTCATCCTGAGTCGGCCGCTAAGTGCGATCACGTTTGGTGTAGAGACCACCGACCTCTCTGTATACGCGGCCATCGTGGCGACGATCACGGTTACCGGGTTGCTGGCAACGCTATTGCCGGCGCGCAAAGCGACACAGGTAGACCCGAACGATGCCCTGCGAATCGAGTGACGTGAGAGTGTGGCGTGCCTGCTATCAGAGACCTTCCTTGGTCTCCGCCACGAGCCGATCGACCACGGCCATGAAATCGTTCGTTTCACGATAGGTCGTCAGCTGACGATCGGCGCTCGTCCCACGCTCGAGGATGGTCTCCGCGTAGAACACCTCCTCGCGAATATCGAGTTTGTCGACGACGTCCTCGACAAACTCGAGCATCTCGCCAATCAGAAAGCGCGTCGGCACCGCCTCGCGTTTGCCGAAGTCAATCAGCTTGCCATCGAGGCCCCAGCGCACCGCGCGCCATTTGTTCTCCTCGATGAGATGATGCCGGTAGCTACGCCATGACTGGTTGTTCTGCCGCAGCTGAATGAGCTTGGCGACGATGGCCAGGACCAACGCCGCGATACAGATCGTCTCATCCACCCGTGTGCAGATGTCGCTCTGACGAAACTCGAGCGTCGGGAACTTCGGGTGCGGGCGGATGTCCCACCAGATCTGCGTCGCATCCTCGATACTGTCGGTGGCGAGAAGCGTGTCGACGAACGCCTCGTACGCGCTCCATGAGCCGAACACCGGTGGCAAACCCGAGCGCGGCAGGTTCTCGAAGACAACCGAGCGATACGATTTCAGCCCCGTATCGCGGCCGTGCCAAAACGGCGAGCTCGTCGACAACGCCAGCAAGTGCGGCAGGAAATACCGCGACTGGTTCATGACATCGATCATGAGCTCCTTGTCTTCGATGCCGATGTGCACGTGCATGCCGAAGATCAGCAGTCGGCGTGCTACGTCCTTGAGCTCCTGCTCCTGCTTCGCGTAGCGGTCCGCCCGAGTGATCTGCTGCTCGCTCCATTGCGAGAACGGGTGCGTGCTGGCTGCGGCAACCACGAGATCGTTGGCGTCGGCGAGCTCGCAGATGGTGCGGCGGAGCCGCACGATCTCCTGCCTCGCCTCTTTGATGTTGCGGCAGACCTGGCTCCCCACCTCCACCTGAGACTGCATGAACTCGGGCTTGATCTGGTCGGGGAGGATCTGTTGCCCCTTGTCGAGGAATTCCTGAACGTACGACCGGAGCTCGCGACTCACCGGATCGATGATCTGATACTCCTCCTCGATCCCGATGGTGAACTGCGGCAGGGGCATGCGCGTTTCCTGTTCGCGTCGCCTGAGCTGCGCGACGGCGTGTCTAGCAGGCCGTGGTGGAAGTGTGGCCTGCTAGCATCAGACGGAAGCATATTCGAGATGGTGGCGAATGGCCTCTATGACGATAGCGGGATGCTCGCGGCCTCCCGTGACCAGCGTGATCTCGAGCTTCGCCCGGCAGCGCGCACGAGCGACCGTGGCTATGCATCGTCATTTGGCCCCAGCTTCTCGGCGCGCTCGCCGATCAACTCGACGACCCGGGCCACTCGCTTCGTCCGCATCGTGACGCTTTGGGCATCACCTACGAAGCGCAGCATCTCGCGACGGAGTCCCGGCGGCAGCAGCTCCAGCGCCTCGACGCCCCTCTCTAGACGCTCCACCGCTTCGACGATGTCATCCGGCAAAACGTCGATCGGAGCATCATCAACCACCAACTCGACGCGCACCATATCTCCCGCGTCCACCCCGGCAGCGCGACGCAACTCGTCGTGCAGGAACAGTCGAAAGCCGCCGCCACTGCGACGCATCAGCGTAGTAGCGCGCTCCCGCCCGCCGACGGTCGCAACCACCGGCGGATACTGCCAATCGTCGAGCGCAGCAGCCAGCTGCTGCGGAACGTCGACACAGCGCAGGATCCCCTGCCGGTAGACGCGCGCCTCGAACGCCCAGGTAGCAGCACCGGGCATCGGTCAGTGGCTGCCCTCGTGGGCGTGATCAAAGCGTTCGTGATGCTGTCGCAGAAGGTCCTTCCCGTAGTCGTTGCCGTTCGGGGTGCGCACCACGGCGTGCACATGGTTACGCGACGGGGCGTCGCCTTGCAGCGCTATCGGTCGCTGGTGATCAAACTCGATCAAGATCACGGGGCTGTGTACTCGGTAATAGAACACCGCGTCATCGTCGGTCGCACCCACCCAGCCGAACCAGGTGTCATCGAGGTGCTGGCGCGCCTCCACCATGCGGATCGCGGCGTGCTCGTCTCGCATATCGCCCACGTACTCGGCGATCAGCGCGATCAACAGACCTCGTTGATGTTCGTCGAGGGCGCTGGCGCGGAGCCCCTCGTAGCGCATCTCGAAGTTGTCGCGAAACGCGGCCGTGAACACGTTGCGCGGCAACTCGTCGGCGATCTTCGCCACCGCCTGTTGTTCCGCGTTGAGCGATTGGATGAGTGCCAAGCCGCGCGCTTCTTCATCTTCGAACACCCGCGTGCCAGCGTACTTGCCGCCCGCAGCGTACGTCGGCTCGGAGCCCAGGAACGTAGGGGTCATGACCACCTGGTCGCCAAGCACGAAGTAGTTGATCACCAGATGATGTCCGTCGAGCTGCCAGCCCCACGGCTCCGCCTCAGACGGCTCCCCCATCACGGTGAAGAAGTACAGTCCTTCGCCGTACTCCTCGAAATTGTTCACCAGCTCAGCGATCGTGGTGTTGAGGCGCATGATGTCGCGCGCCTTCCGCAGCCCCTTCGCCGAAAGGCTGGCACCCAGAAGCTCGTAGGCGGCGGTGCGTTGGGCCGCCGACATATCGCCGAAGCTCACACCGCGGCGGTCGTAGCGATGCACGTTGTTCCAGCGCCTCCACTCGATGTCGTCGACGCCAAACGTCGTTGCACTCCGTTGCTCGGCGTCGAGCGCATCCAGGAATGTCGACGCGGCAGTCACCACCGATGCGGTGGAAACACCAGTGGCGCGCAACGGAAAGAGATCAGCAACGACTTCACCATCCGCCGTGATACCGCGGAACGCCTCTGCCAGCGCGGTTGCCTCACCGCCCCCCTGGACCGCGGGCGAGCCGGCCAGCCCATACGCGCCCAACGATGCAGCGATTCCGACGACTGCGAACAACCCCAACAGGCTTCTCATACTTCGCTCCTTCTCAGACCGTCACCATCGGAACCGCCGTACGCCGCTCAGCAGTCTAGCAAGCCGCTGCCACGAAGCTCGTGCAGCGTGTCGGCCAGGTGCCGCAGGTCGTCTTCATCGTTGTACAGGTGAACCGACACGCGGATGCCGTCGCCACGCGCCGATACCAGCACGTCGTGTTCGCGGAGCGCATCCCGGAGGCCGGCCGCGTCAGCACACCGCGCCAGCACGATTCCCGAAGCTGCACCTGGCCGCGCCGAGGTGGAGACCGGCAACCCGGCATCGACGAGCACTTTGCGTAGCAGGCCGCTCAGCTGCAGCACCCGCGACTCGATGGCGGCGGCGCCGAGCTCGTGCTGGAGCCCCAGCGCAGCGCCGAGAGTGAAGACGTTCGGGAACGGCGGATGCCCGGCTTCCATCGCACGGGCGTCGGGCGTGAGGTCCAGCTCGTCCGACACCAGCGCGTAGGGGTCGCGCGCGCTGCGCCAGCCCACCACCGGGTGGTTGCCGGCGTGGCGCTCGTTGACGTAGAAAAACCCGATACCGTAACCGGAGTTAAGCCACTTGTAGCCGGTGCAGGCGAGGAAATCGACGGCACCGCCGGATACATCGATCGCCAGAGCTCCGAGGCTCTGCGTGGCATCGACCACGAGCACTATCTGGTGTTCTCGACAAAGCTCACCAAGGGCGTCGAGGTCGTGTCGAAAGCCGGTTCGGTAGTGCACGAGACCGAGGGTGAGGATTCGAGTGTGCGGTTGGAGCGCCGCCGCGATGGCTTCGACCGTCACGCCGCCGTCGTCGTCCGTGTCCAGGAAGTCCACCTCGTAACCCAGCTGCAGCCACGGCCAGGTAACGGAGGGGAAATCGCCGCGGAGGGCAACTACAGACCCCGTTCCCAGTAGTTTCCGAGCCGCGAAATTGAGCGCCGAGGACGCGTTGTTGGTGAATGCGATCTCATGGCTGTGTGCGTTGATCAGGCGCGCCACGGAGCCGCGCACGTCCTCGACGCGGTCGAGCCAGGCGTCCCAGTGCACGTCGCCATCCCGGGCCGTGGCCTCATAGTAAGAGCACCCCGCCGCCGCCGCCGCCGCGGTGGATATGGGCCCCCCGGCCGCGGTGTTCAGGTAGCAGCAAGTAGCTGCCGCCGGAAACGAAGCACGCACCTCAGGCCAGTCGGTCACTCGTCCCCCACCCTACGACTGACGCTGGCGCGCCGCCGAGCATCGATCTCCAGCCTAAACACCTCCGGGCACGAGCAGGGGCCATCGGTGTCGAGGCGCATGCGACCTTCGTCGATCCGGGCCGGGTGGTGAATCGCCGCTCCGATCCGATCATCCCACGACAGTCCGATAGATCTGCTCGTCGGTAGCACCCTCGGTGGAGATCAACAGCACGTTGGCAGCAGCGTCGAGCCGCAGCCGCTCACGAATCAAGGCATTCTCGGAGTCGACGCATACAGCCTCGACGAGCCCGGTGGTCACCGCGCCGGACTCACCAGACACCACCATCGCATCGCCGGCAACCGGACGGGCCAACCGGCGCATACCCGACCTGGCAACTTCATCGCCACAGGTTACCCAGCCGTCGACGTGTCGACGCAAGATCGTCCAGGCCGAGGTGCTCAATTGTCCGCACGACAGACCCGCCATGAACGTGTCCGGAGCGTCAGCGAGTCGCGGGGGCAACAGCTCGTCGCTCTCCATCGCCTCCATCCCGCACCCGGCCCCCTCGGGCTCGACCAGGAAGACCGCCGGCCTTTCGGCGCCGAAGCGCTCCACCAGATACGCGGTGATGGATGCGGCGAACGAGCCCACGCCGCATTGCAGGAAGACATGTGTCGGCCGCTCTTCCCCGAGTTGGTCCATAGCCTCGTGAATCAGCGTGAGATATCCCTGCATTACCCAGCGCGGGATTTGCTCGTACCCCGGCCACGCCATGTCTTGTAGCAACACCCAGCCATTGGCTTCGGCGTCGGCGCGAGCCTGCTCGACGGCCTCGTCGTACGTCCCCTCCACACGGCTCGCTCGCGCTCCGAGCTTGACGATCGCCTCGAGGCGCGCGTCGCTGGCCTGGCGGGGCAGGTACACGACGGCGGCATGGCCGAGGCGCGCCGCCGCCCAGGCCACGGCGCGCCCGTGGTTGCCGTCGGTTGCAGTAACAAACGTCAACACGGGTTCGGCATTCCGCTCGACCACCCTCGAGATCGCCCAGCTCGCCCCGAGCGCCTTGAACGCCTCGAGCCCGAAGCGGTGCGATTCATCCTTCAAGCGCATGCCCCCGACACCGAGCTCGGCAGCAAGGCCCGGCAAGGGCACCAACGGCGTCGGCGCATAGTCCGGCCACGAGCTATGAAACGCGTGCACCTGCGCCGCGGCGGCGGCTCCGAACGGCATGGTTGCATCGTCGCCAGCGCGTCCGGCGGCATCGACATTCATCAGCAGCCGTATTGGCAGCGTCACCCAGCCGCGTCCGCGGCCGCCTCCCCAGCGTCTTGTCGTTGCCAGATCTCGAACAGCACGCATACGATGTTACCTTCCAAGATGCCGAGGATCTCGCCGGAGCTCGCTCGACGTTGGGCCGTCACAGTCGCGCCCTGTCGGATACGGCTAGAATCTGATGTTCGGACACCACCAAGTAGCCAGGTTGCAGACTACTGACTGAACTCGTTTGACCGAGCCCGAGCGCCGTTGTCGCCGTGCTCCGCCGCTGGAGACATTCAATGCGCCGAATCGTCATGATCCTGGCCCTGCTGCTGTGCGTGGCGCCCGGCGCACTGGCGCAGCAAGTGAAGCCGATTGTCCACCTACTCGACAACGGAATGACTGTCCTGCTGGTGCCGCGAACCGGCGACCCGAACATCTCTGCCGGCTGGATCGCCAAGGTGGGTTCGGTGAACGAGCACCCTGGCATTACGGGTGTGGCGCACCTTTTCGAGCACATGATGTTCAAGGGTACCGAGACGATCGGCACGATCGACGCCGCCGCGGACCGGCGAGTGATCGAGCAGCTGGACAGGCTTCGCGCCGAGATCCGCAAGCACGAGCAGGAGCTACTGCGGCAACAGCGGGTGGGCGAGATCGACGACTGGCGCGACCGGGAGCACCGCTCGCAAGCTCACCAAGATCTCCTGGAGGAATTCGACAGCGCTCTGGGGGAACAACGCGGGCTGATCATCAAGGACGACTTCGATCGCATCTACACGGGCGAAGGTGGGTCCGGCATGAACGCCGGAACGGACTACGACTTCACCGTCTATTTCATCAACGTGCCGGCAAACAAGTTGGAGCTATGGTTCTGGATGGAGTCCGATCGCCTGATGAACCCCGTCTTTCGCGAGTTCTATAGCGAGCGGGACGTCGTACACGAGGAACGCAGGCTACGAACCGACAGCACCCCAACGGGGCTGCTGGACGAGCAGTTCGAGGCGACGTTCTGGGAGTCGTCGCCCTATTCGTGGCCGGTGGTCGGATGGCCCAGCGATCTGTATGGGCTGACACGCGAAGAAGCGCTCGAGTTCTTCGATGTCAACTATGCACCCAACAACATCAGTGCGGCGCTTGTAGGAGGGTTCGATCCCGAAGAAGCGATCGCCCTCGCTGAGCGCTACTTTGGTCGTATTCCGCGCGGCGAGCGCGAGCCCGAGCCCGTACGCACCTGGGAGGTCAAGCAGCAGGGCGAGAAGCGCATGATCGGCTACGCCGACACCAGCCCGCAGGTGAGAATCCGCTACCACGGTGTCGCCGACGGCCACGTCGATGAGCCAGCTCTGCTGGTCTTGGGGCAGTTGCTCTCCGGACGTACGGGCCGGCTCTTCAAGTCGCTGGTCGAGGAGCAGGGAATCGCCACGTCCGTTTCGGGCGGACAGAACGGTCGCAGGTGGGACGGCTACTTCGAGATTCAGGGCACCGCCAAGCAGGGGCATACACCGGAGGAGGTCGAGTCAGCGATCTACGCTGAGCTCGAGCGCTTGAAAACCGAGCCCGTCCCCGATCGCGAGCTTCAGAAGGTGAAGAACCAGAACGCCGCGGCCGAGTTCCGACGGTTGCAGAGCAGCTTCGGCCTGCTGCTGCAGTTGCTGATCGCCGAGGGTTATCGAGGATGGGAGACCATCAATACCACCGGCCCAAAGCTCCAGGCGGTCAGCGCCGAAGACATCCAGCGCGTGGCCAATACTTACTTCGAGCCCGAAGCGCGCGCCGTGGCGATCTACTACCGCAGCCAGGGCTCTGAACCCGAGGATCCACGCCTGGCCGGGCTGGATGATCAGGAGCGGCAACAGATCAACATGGTCCGGCAGCAGCTCGCCCAAGCCGCGCCTGACCAGCTCGACCAAATGCGCCAGCAGCTCGCCCAGACGACCGCAATGGCGGCACAAGTCCCCGAGGAAAACCAAGACATGTTCCAACTCATGTTGGAGCTGATCAGCGAGCGTATCGAAGAGCTCGAGGGAGAGCAGGAATGAAGACCGTCAGCGGCCTTCGCCCGCCAACGCTCGCGATGATCGGGCTCTTGGCGATGACTACGGGCGTCATTGCGCAGCAGGAGATCGTCTCTCATCCACTCGAGCTCTCCTTTCCGGAGCTCGACTTCCAGCCCCCGGACGGCGCCGCGCTGCGCCATGAGCTCAGCACGGGAACAGTCGCCTACGTGGCAGAGGATCACGCGCTACCGCTCGTCAATATCGCAATCTTGATTCGCAGCGGCGAGTACACCGCCCCGGCGATGCTGAAGCCAGGAGTCGCAAGCCTCGCCGGGAGCCAGATGCGCGCCGGCGGCGCAGCCTCGTTGTCGTCGTCCGAGCTCGACGAGGAGCTCGATTTCCTCGCCGCGCAGATTCGCACAGGCATCGGCTCGACGAGAGGCAGCGCCAACATGAACTGCCTGGCCAAGGACCTCGACCGCTGTCTCGATAGGTTCTTCGAGATCCTGCGCCAACCTCGCTACGATCAGGAGCGCATCGACCTCGCCAAGAGCCAGCAGTTACAGCGCATGGAGCAACGCAACGACGACACGGGAGGAATCGAGCGGCGCGAGTGGAGCCGGCTACTTTACGGCGACGCCCATTTCAGCACCCACGCCACCACCGAGGCCGAGCTCGACGCGATCACACGCCAGGACTTGCTCGCGTTTCATGCCTACGCCGTTCATCCGGGCAACTTCATCTTCGCCATTTCGGGCGACGTCCAAACTGAAGAGATCCTCGGCAAAATCGAGGCCCGGCTATCGGATTGGCCCGGCGCGGAGGCGCCTGGTGACGTGCCGAAACCAGGGGTCGAGCCGCAGCCCGGCCTGTACTTGGTACACAAGGAGGATGTGAACCAGGGCCGCGTATCGATCGGGCACCTGAGCACGGTTATCAGTAACCCCGATCGCTTCGCACTGCAGATCATGAACAACATCCTCGGGGGAGGCGGCTTTACGTCGCGCATCCTGTCGCGCGTACGATCTGACGAGGGACTCGCATACAGCGCCGGATCGGCATTCGGGCTCGGCACGCACTACGACGGCAGCTTCCGCGCCTTCTTCCAGTCGCGGAGCGCCGCGGTGGCGCGGGCTACCAGCATCGTCATCGACGAGATCGGTCGCATTCGTACCGAGAAAGTGAGCGACGAGGAGTTAGCCAATGCCAAGGCCTCGTTCATCGACACTTTCAGCCGCAACTTCGCCAGCGCCGAGCAGATCGCCGGGCTGTTCGCCAACCTCGAGTTACAGGGGCGCGATATCGGTCTTGTGTCGACCTACCGCGACGACATGGCAGCGGTAACCGCCGACGATGTGCTTCGCGTGGCGCAGGAGTACCTCCATCCCGACCGGCTCGTAATCCTCGCCGTGGGCAATGTCGACGACATGCTCGCAGGCGATCTCGACAATCCGGAGTTCTCGCTCGAGGCGATGGCCAGCGGCGGCAGCGTTACCCGCATCGCGTTGCCGGATCCGATGACAATGGAATACGCGGGGCGGTAGCGCCTTGAATCGACGATGAGCGCTCAGCGCACGATCGCTATCCTTGGTGGCGGTTCAGCCGGCTTCACGGCCGCCCAAACAGCCGCCAAGCTCGGCGCCCGCGTGCTCTTCTTCATGGGCGACAACGCCGACATGGCGTCGCTGTGCGTCAATCGGGGCTGCATGCCGTCGAAAGCGATGTTCGAGCCGATCGACGCCATGCATCACGCCCGTCACCAGGGCCTGCTGCGCGTGGAGCCACTCCGGCCTGAGGCCTATCTCGGGCAGATCGTTGCCTGGAAGGACCGTGAGATCGCGCGCTTCCGCGCCTATCGGCAAAGAGCGATCGCGGCTTTCGAGAGCGACGAGTTCATCATCGTACGGGCCAACGTGCAGTTCATCGATGCGCATACGCTCAGCGCCGAGGGTCGTACGTACCCGTTCGACGCTGCCATCATCGCCACCGGTTCGGTACCGCAACGACCGGCGATTGACGGGCTGCCCGAGCTAGGCGACGAGATCTGGACCAACGACGACATTCTCGCAAACACGACGTTGCCAGAGTCGCTCGTGCTCATCGGTGCCGGTGCTATCGGACTCGAGTTCGGGTTGCGCTACGCGCGACTGGGCAGCGCGGTGACCATCATCGCGCGATCGCGACCCTTGTCGCAGTATCCAGAGCGCTTCGGCCAGCGGCTCGCACAGATTTACGAGCGCGAGGGCGTGCGTGTGTTGCAGGCAACATCTCCGCAACGGGTACGACGCGACCGCGAGGGCATGTACGTCGTCGAGACCGAGGGGGCGCACGGATTCGAACCCGTCACTGCGGCGCGCGCAATGCTGGCGGTCGGCCGCCGACCGGCCGTCGACTCACTCGACCTTCACCTGGCCGGTGTAGAGCTGGACGGCGGAAGGATGACGGTGGGTGAGGACCTGCGCCTGAATGACGCCGACAACCTATTCGCCGCCGGCGATGTGATCGGCAGGCGCATGGTGGTGCATCAGGCACATATCGAGGCGGGCATCGCGGCGGAGAACGCCGTGACCGATGGCTCCCGCATCTGGGATCGGCGCTCCGACATTCAGGTCGTGTTCTCTGATCCAGAGTTCGCCTACGCTGGCGTGACGCCCGAGGCGGCAACAGCGATGGGGCACCAACTTGTACACGGCTCCAAGGACTCGCGGCTCGTCGGCAAGCTGCACCTGGGCGGCGACGACCACGGCTTCGGCGAGTTCATTGCCGACGCTGAGAGCCACAGCCTCCTAGGCGCCGGGCTCCTTTGCGACGACGCCAGCAACCTGATCCACCTTCCGGCATACCTGATCGACCACCGCCATACGGTTCATGACGGTGCTGCCGCCGAGTACTACCACCCGACACGGATGGAGATTGTCTCGTCGATCCTCGACGCCATGTCTGGAAGCCTCGGCGGCACACCGCCGACGCGCCCCGACGAGCGTAGCGGCTGACGATGGCGGCTGACGATCTCGACCCGCGTCTCGGACCGTCGATCGACGGACTGAGACACCCGCCGACGTTCCAGCACCCGCCGTGGACAGTCGGGGTCGTGCTGGTGCTCGGCCTGGTCGCCTTGCTGTTCGGTATCCTGGTGCGCCCAATCTGGCTGCTCGTCGGCTCTCCCTTCATCCTCACCTTGTTCGTCTGGCTAGGGGTGCGGTTCACCCAGTGGCGGCGTCGCCGGCGGCGGCCAACGCCGTAGATGGACCCACGCGCCGGACCCACCAGAGCTTCTCAGCACCCTGCTAGACTGTCCTAGGGGCGACGCTACCTAGTCAACAAGGGGGACACCGGCTGTCTCGATAGGGCTGCCGGAGGTTCGGCAAGGGGATTCTGATGCAAGCCACACGCATGATCGCTGTTCTCTGTGCGCTGTCGATCGCCACGGTACCCGTACTCGCCGCCCAGGCGGGCGCCGACACGCGCATTCCCTCGGGTACACGCGCCACCGTCGCGTTGCGAGGCTGGCTCAGCTCGGCTGATGCCAACGTCGGCGACACGTTCGAGGCCGCGCTGGTAGCCGACATCCTGGTGGAAGGCCAGCTGGTGGTTCCCGCCGGCTCTACGTTCGTCGGTCGCGTCGCCGCCGTCGAGCGCGCCCGCGGCATGAGCCGCGGCGGCAAGCTCACGCTCGTCATTGACCGGCTAGCGAGCGGCGACGGTGATTCGACGACGGCCCTTGCGACCGTGACCGGAATCGCCGAAGGCGGCGAGCTCGAAGGCAAGGACGACAGGGGCAAGAGAGCAGGAATCGGCGGCGTGATCGGTGGCGCCCTGGGCGCCATCATCGGCGGCGCTGCGGGACTGCTGGTCGGCCTCGTCGTCGGCGCCGGCGGCGCGATCGCCGGCGGCCGCGGCAAGGACGTCGAGCTCCCTGAGGACACCTATCTGCTGGTGAAGTTCGACCAGCAGGTCGATGTCACCTGGACCTGGCAACCGCAGAGCTGAAGCTTCCGTCCCGGCTACGACTTGACGGCAGCGGGCGCCATCGGTGGCCGTTGCCGAAGTCTTACTGCTGCCCGATCTGCGCCTTGAGCGCCAAGATCATCTGCTCGATGTTGTCGCGGTCCGGGGCGTCCGGCGCTTGCTCCAAGTATCCCTCGAGCATCGTGATCGACTTGTCGTACTCCTGCGTCTGCAAGTACGCATAGCCGAGGTTCTTGCGAGCCACCGGGAAGTCCTCCCGCAAGGCCAGCGCACGCTCCATGTGCTCGATGCCCTCTTCTATGTGCTGCAGCTGCAGCATGACGGCACCGGCGTTGTATTGCAGCTCGGGGTTGTCGAGCGCCTGGGCCGCCGCTATTCGGAGGTGGGTCAGCGCCCCCTCGAAGTCCTGCCTGGCGGTGTAAACCTGTCCCGCCAGCTGGTGGGCCGAGCGGCTGTTCGGTCTCACCTTCATCATCTCGTCGGTCGCAGCCAGCGTGGCATCGTGGTCGCCCTGCGCGAAGCTACCCAGCGCCAGGATCTCGTGGGCGCTCACCCGCATCGTATCCACGCCTTCGCCGCTGACCCCTCGCATGCCCTCCAGCAACTCGTCGATTAGGGATTTCATGCTGGCCCAGTCCTTTGCCTCGTAGGCGGCAAAGCCTTCCTCATAGAGCTTGTTGATGGCGTCGTAGTCGACCAGATCCGCAGGCACTCCCAGCGCCAGTACGGCATCGTAGGTGTTGGGCCCGTGGCTGAACCGAATACCGCTGTTGTACACAGTGTCGTAGCCATCTGCCTCGACGCGCACGCTGTAGTCCAAGGTGGCGTAGAAGCCACGGCCCTGGAACTCGCCGTTTTCGTCAGCAGTCAGGGTGCGCTCACGCCCGTACTCGGGGTCGGTGATCATCACCCGCGCCCCGGCAATTGGTACCCCGTCGGTGTCTATGACCGTGCCGCCGACGCTACAGTCGGCGATCCCCTGAGCCAGGACCGACGGCGCGGTCGTCAGCACCAGACCAGCGGCTAGGACGGAGGTCAACATTGTCGTGAAGCGTCGTGTCGGTGAGAGCATGCAAGCCTCCTGTCGGCCTGACCCTGTGTGTCCAGAAACGATGTAATTGTACCTTAGCGCACTCGTCACGATGCTCAAGGTCTCCAGCGAGGAGCCTGCTCCTAAAAGCTGTCTTCAGCAGCGTACGAGACCACCGCTACGATCTTGTCACCGGCGTGCCTTCGAGCGCTAGGGCGACGGTAGCGCAGTGAATATCGACGATATCCGCCATTTCGGTGGAGTATCCGCCGGCCATCACGACCGCCACCGGAAGGCCGCGATCGCGACACCAGTCGAGCACACAGCGATCGCGCCTTGCCAGACCTTCCTTCGACAGCGCCAAGCGCCCGAGTCGATCACCGGCGAACGGGTCCGCCCCCGAGACGTATACGGCCAGGTCCGCCGCATGGTGCGCCGGCCCGTCAGCCAGGGCGCGTTCGAGCGCGTTCAAGTACTCGACATCGGCCACGGCGTCGTCGAGCGCGACGTCGAGGTCGCCTGCCTCCTTGCGGAAGGGGAAATTGCGTCGCCCGTGCATCGAGAATGTGAACACGCTTGGATCGCCGCGGAAAATCGCCGCGGTCCCGTTGCCCTGATGCACGTCGCAGTCCACTACCACCACCCGTTGGGCTCGCTGCGCGCGTTGCTGCACGCGAATCGCCACCGCGACGTCATTGAAGACGCAATAGCCCTCACCGCGATCGGCAAACGCGTGGTGCGTGCCACCAGCGAGATTCACCCCTACGCCATACTCAAGCGCTGCTGCGCACGCGGCGATCGTCGCGCCGACGGACCGACGCGATCGCTCGACGAGCTGTGGTGACCACGGGAAGCCGATGCGCCGGATCTCGCTCGACGTCAGCAGCCCCTCGGTCACACGCCGGACGTACTCGTCCGTATGAGCCAGGCGGAGCTCGCCGTCCGTGGCGGCAGCGGGCACCTCGAGATCGGCGTGCGAAACCACGCCGCTGTCGAGCAAACGCTCGCGCAACCGACAGTACTTCGCCATCGGAAAGCGATGTCCGGAGGGCAACGGCAGCACGAACTCGTCGCTGTAGAAGAGTCGCACGCGGTGTCTATCTAGCTTCGCAACCAGATGTGCTCAGCAACCCCGCCGTCACTGCGACAGTAAGGTCGGACAGAATACCGACACCTGCTCCAGCATGCGGCCCTTCTGTCCGCCCGTAAACCGCACCATGCATTGATCGTCCGCATAGTCCATGAAGTTGGTCGTCGGATCGCGCCGCGGCACGGCCGGACACGAGTCCTTCTTCAGCGGTCAACCCTCCGTTGGCACTCCTTCAGCAGGCGTATCGTCGACACGGTCCCCCAACCCTGTACAGCCACCCTGAAAGGTGTGATAGAGGCCCAGATAGTGGCCCACCTCATGCGTCAGGGTGTCCCCTTCGTTGAAGCGGGCGAAGGCGCCGCCGGGCATCGATGCGTAGTGGATAACGACCCCATGCATCGGATCGGCCTCGTCCCCCCAGTCGTTGGGAAACCACGCGTAGCCGAGAATCGAGTCGGTCGGTCGGCATGTGTACACGTTGAGGGTGGTGGCGGGGTCGACGGCGTGCTTTCTCTTGAAGCTCCGCTCGACGCCCAGGTCCAAGCATTTGGAGGCGAATCGGTTGTGGTCGTGGCGGATGATCTCTCTGAGCTTGAACTTGAACCCCTTGCTACTGAAGGAGTCGCTGAGAACGGCCATCTGGTCGTCGACCTGTTGATCGGTGACATCGAACTCGCCGTTCTTCTTTCGCACGATGTGGAAGGCCACCGGGATGGTGATCTTGCCCGCTAGCTCCTCCACGCCTCGTTGCGGCAGCTCACTGGCAACCACCATGTCCACCAGATCCTTCTCGGCCTCGCTCACCGGCCTCGTGGCGCAGCGAAGAGGGGCCGTGGCGTCGTCGAGCGCCCCGGCCGTCGAGCTCCGAACCAGCTGTGAGCGATCCCAGCCGTGAGCAGACTCACGAAGCGTCTGGCGGGCGGTTCGATGTTGTGCGGGTGCCGCCGCGAACGCCAAGAGCACGCACGAAACACCAATGGCTACCACGGCCTTGTGCATCAGAGAGCGGCCTCCTGAGGCCATCCGGAGAGGATAACCAATAGCTTACAGGCGCACGCGCCAGCCGGCACGGCGAGTGGCGTGGCTGATGTGAGCTACGCGGCTCATGGAACGACTGGTCCATGCGCGGCACGACGCCGACCGTGCATCAGGCTAGCAGGCGCTAGCGCCGCATCGCCAACAAGTCCGGCACGGTAACCATCCTGAACCCTCGCCGGGAAAGGTTGGCGACCATCCACCGCGTCGCGGTAACCACATGGTCCCGCGCGCCGCCTCCGTCGTGGAGCAGGACGATCGAGCCCGGGCGAACCTGAGTAAGGGTGCGCAGCGCCACACGTTGAGCCGACCGCGTGCTCCAGTCCCTTGCTTGCACCGACCACAAGATAACCGTGTGGCCGCGGGACGCCGGGATGCTATGCGGTCCTCGCAGCCGCGAGTCCATGGTTCCATAGGGCGGCCGGAGCAGCCACGGGCGTAGTCCCGTCGCCCTCTGGATCGCCTCGGCGGCGCGTTCGATCTCGGTGCGAATCTGCCCATCCGCCAGCGTCGGCAGCGATCGATGCGTGAACGAGTGATTGCCTATGGCATGCCCCTCGCGCACGATCCGTCTCGCCAGCCCCGGGTGACGCACTACGTTCTCGCCGATCAGGAAGAACGTCGCGACCACGCCATGATCCCGCAGGACGTCGAGGATCTGGGCAGTGTCAGGGTCGCGCGGGCCATCGTCGAAGGTCAGGGCGATGACGGGCTCAGAAACGTCGACCCTGGAGACAACCTGATCCGACTGCGCCAGGCTGACGACGGCCTCGAACGGGGCGGCACGTGCAACCGTACCACTCGCAGCGAGCCCCGCTGCCAGGACCAAAGAAAGCCGTCGCACCATCTCCTGCTCCGAGTCTCAGACCGGTGCACGAGTATAGCCGCTGGGGTATGCGCCTGGCCGACCCGCCAATACCTTTACGAGCTTTGTATGCCGATTCCGGCCAGAAACGGCTCGGTCGGGGTCTAGTGTCCCACTAGCAGGCCGTGGTGGAAATGCGGTGGGCCCTGCTAGCAGGCCGTGGTGAAAGTGTGGTGGGCCCTGCTAGGAGCCGCTTCGGACGTAGATCGTGATAGCGGGCCCGAACAGAGCCACAAACGCCGGGTTCTCGGCGCTGACCATATCGATGATGTTCAGGTCGGGCAAGAAGTTCAGCCGCCGGCGGATCGGCACGGCCACCTTGAGGTGCTTTTCCAGGTCGCTTTCCGCCTGGCGCCGCTGAGCCGGCTGCGACAGGCCACGGTAAATCACCATGAACGAGAATTCGCGGTGCGAGTCAGTGGACCGCAGGCCGGCGCCGTAGAGATAGAGCGCCTCCAGCCACGCGAAGTCGTCCCAGGTGCCATCGAGCGAGGCCAGCGAGACTGCCACCTCCTGCACGGTCATCTTCCTGATACGACGACGCCTCGGCCTAGGGCGCGCCGCCTCCTGCGCCGTGGGGTCGGCTACTTTGATGGCAGCTTTCGTCACCGCGGGCTTCTTCACCGCGGGCTTCTTTTTCACCGCAGGCCTCTTCTTCACCGCAGGCCTCTTCTTCACCGCAGGCCTCTTCTTCACCGCAGGCCTCTTCTTCACCGCAGGCCTCTTCTTCACCGCAGGCCTCTTCTTCACCGCAGGCCTCTTCTTCACCGCAGGCTTCTTCACCGCAGGCTTCTTTTTCACCGCAGGCTTCTTTTTCACCGCAGGCTTCTTTTTCACCGCAGGCTTCTTCTTCTTCTTCACCGCAGGCTTCTTCTTCACCGCAGGCTTCTTTTTCACCGCAGGCTTCTTTTTCACCGCAGGCTTCTTCTTCACCGCAGGCTTCTTCTTCGCCACTTTCTTGTTGGCCTTCTTCCTGGCCATGGGATACCTCTCGACACTCGGGAGACTGCCATCGGCCATACCCGCTGGCGGCTACGACAGCGTAGAGCCCCGATCGTGCAGGCGTGCGCGACCGAGCCCGGCAAGAAATCGTGAAACATTACCGGGTTAGTTTCGCTTTATATTCGTTTTATAAGACGAATGTAATACGAATAAAAGTCCTTTTCGAGCCTCCCCCAGGCCCTCTTATGGACCGAGGCTACGCTTCGCGTCAATGGGCTGACGCGCCGACCGATGATTCCGTCGACCGCGCCGGTTGGCCGCGCAGGCTACGCTGGCGACGTGAGCCTGCGAGAGCGAATGAGGTTCTGGCAACAGTTCCGGCGGCAAGCCGCCACCACGGGGGCACTGACGCCGTCCTCCCGATACCTGGCCACGGCCATGGTCCGCCCGCTTCGGCAGCACCGGAGGACGACACCAGCGGAGCCGGTTCAAGTTGTCGAGATGGGCCCGGGCACGGGGGCCATCACGCGCGAGATCGTTCGCCTCCTACGGCCCGGCGATACACTCGATTGCTACGAGATCGATGACGGATTCGCGAGCTACCTGCGGCAGCAGGTGGCCACCGACGAGCTATTCGAATCGGTGCGCGATGGTGTGCGCGTGCACGTGATGCCGGCTCAGGCAGCAAGCCTGGAGAGCGCCGCTCAGTTCGTCATCTGCAGTGTGCCGCTGAACAACCTGGCGCCCGACGTTGTGCACGACATCTTTCGTACCGGCGCACGACTCCTCGACGGACGAGGGTGGTTCACGTATTTCGAATACATTGCGCTGCCAGCGCTCAAGCGGCGCTTCACGGGCGCCCGCGAGCGTCAACGCATCGACGGGGTCCGGCAAGTCAAGCGCAGGCATCGCGCAGGTGGTGCGGAGAGACAGGTGGTCTGGGCCAATCTCCCGCCGGCACGGGCGGTACATTTACACCTCGACCAGCGTCGTCAGGAAAACGTCGATGTCGGCGACGGTATTCCAGATACCCGGCGCTACCCGCAGGCCTCCTTCGCGCAGGCTCACCCCCACGCCCGCCTTCCGAAGCCGCGTGTGAGCCTCGAGCGTCGCCTCGGTGGTTTGCCCGACGAGCCGCAGGATTGTGGAGCGTTGTTCGGGAATCAGCGAGCTGGCGACACGAAAGCTGGCCGGTAGTCCATCAATCAATCGATCGAGAAGCACCGTAGAGTGAGCGGCTACCGCGTCGATACCCGTCTCGACCAAGAACTCGAGCGACTCGGCCATGGCGGCGCCATGGATGAACGCTGCCGTTTCCGGCACGTCGAAGCGGATCGCACCGGGACGGTGTCGTGGCTCCAGGTCCGCCAGCCGGTTGAAGTCGTCGGCACCGACGATCGTCGCCCAGTTGAATGTCGGCAGCCGGAGCCGCTCGACCCATGTCGGATGCACATAGGTAACGCCGGTGCCATAGGGTGACATGAGCCACTTGTACCCGGCGATCGCGACCACGGACGCCTTGCATCGGGCGACGTCGAAAGGGATTGCACCAACCGACTGCGAGGCGTCGACGAGAAAGAGTGCGCCGTGCTGCTCGCAAGCTGAACCAATGGCGTCAAGGTCAAGCCGCCGTCCGTTCGCGAAGTTCACGTGACCGACGCTCACCACCCGGGTGCGCCGGCAGATTGCCGCCACCACGTCGTCGGGATCGACGAAATCCACCTCCACGCCAAGTGCTCGCAGCCCCAGCCATGGGAGATTGTTGGCAGGAAACTCCCCGGTCGGTACGACGACGCGATCGTCGGCGCTCCATTCGAGGCCGCAGGCTACAAGGCTGATCCCGTGCGAAGCCCCTGTGGCCACAGCAACGTCGTGCGGACAGCAACCGAGCAGCTCCGACGCCGCTCCACGAATGCGGTCGGGAAGGGAGAAGTAAGCTGCATCGTCGAGCCCGGACGGGTCGCGTTTCCAGTCCAGAGCGCGCTCGGCGGCGGCAATCGCGCGTCGCGCCATCGGCCCTTGGTTGGCCCCATCGAGGTAGACGCGACCGCGTAGATCGAACTCGTTGCTCAGATCCAGCGTTGCTGTCAAAAGGGCGCGTCTTCGGAAGCCGGGTGTGACTCGTAGAAGCGGTCGATCGCTTCCCACGCTTGGACAGCCGTGTCAGCCCAGCTGATCAACTCCAGATCTTCCGGACCGATGGTACCGGCGGCAGCCAAAGCTTCGAGGTTCACCACCTGCGACCACCAGGCCCGGCCGAAGATCACTACCGGGATCCGCCGCATCTTGCCGGTCTGGATGAGCGTCAACGCCTCGAACAACTCGTCGAGCGTCCCGAAGCCACCCGGAAAAGCCACCATCGCGCGCGCCCGCAACAAGAAATGCATCTTGCGCATAGCGAAGTAGTGAAAGTTAAAGCAGAGCTCGGGCGTTATGTACGGGTTCGGTACCTGCTCGTGCTCGATCTCGATGTTGAACGCCATCGTCGCCTGACCTGCCTCGCTGGCACCGCGATTCGCCGCTTCCATGATCCCGGGACCACCACCGGTCGTCACAACGAAATCGAGAGGCTCGTCGGCCTGCTCATACTTCGCCGCCATCGACGCGAAGAGCCTTGCCTCCTGGTAATAGGGCACCAGCTCGGAGAGCTTGAGCGCTCGCGTGAGTGCCGCCTGAATCTCCGGATCGTCCGGAGCGCCGGCCGCCGCCTCGCGGGCGTTGGCGCAGGCGCGCTCCGAGTCCTCCGGCGACGGAATTCGCGCGCTGCCGAAGACGACGATCGTCGACTTGACGTTCATCTGCAGCTGCATGAGCTGCGGCTTGGCGTACTCAAGCGCCAGTCGGTAACTGCGTAGTTCTGGGCGGCTCAGGAAATCTGGGTCCTGGTACGCCAGTCGGTGGCTGGGCAGATCGGACAATGGAACGGTGGGGTCGCTGGTGTCGCTCATGACACGAGCTTACTCGCCGCCCTCGGGGCTCGCCGGCTCGAGAATCGCGTGAGTGCCAGAGAGCTACCGAACACGGGTCGCCCGACGCAACGAATCAACAACTAACTCGAGCGAATCGGCAACCGGGACGCGTAGGTGCACCCGCACCACGGACCGTTGACGCTCGCGCAGGGCCTCGACGTCGCTGAGGGCCTGGGCGCGAGCCAGCGTTCCCATCGTATACGGCCGGCCGGGGATATCCAGATCTTCAGCATCGTCCGCCGTAAAGACGAGATAGACACCCTTCGGCGGCCCTCCCTTGTGAAGCTGGCCGGTCGAATGCAGGTAACGCGGCCCCCAGCCGAGTGTCGTCGCAAGCCCAAAGCGCGCTACGACAAGAACACGGATTTCATCGAGCAGCGCGGTGATGTGGACGTTGGTAGGGAGGAACGCCAGCAGCGCACAATAGCCGTCGGCCGCCGTTGCACAACGCTGGGCAAGCCACCTACCGAGCGCGTCCCGGTCGTCGCCAAACCCACTGACCGTCTCCTCCGATACATAGACGCTCATGTGCTTGTCGTCGAAGGCTGGAGTCGAATCCGGCGGCCGGTCTCCGTCCTGAGTGCGATCCAGCATGCACTGTGTGCGAACTTTTGCCGACGCTACATCCGGCTCATCGAAGGGGTTGATCTCCATCAGTGCTCCCGCGGCGGCAACGGCAACCTCCCAGCGTAGAAACTCGGCTCCGAGGTCAGCCGGATCCGATAGCGTGTAGTGGATCACCGGGTGTCCCGCTGCAACCAACTCCTCACCGATGAGACGGGTCCGATCGCTGTCCTCGGTGCTGTCATCAACAATCACGAACAGCCGATCCGACCCGTAACGAGCCCCCTCGAAGATCGGCTCGCGGACGACCGGAACCAGCCCCTTGCCTTGCTTCCCGGTGCTCTCGGCAACGAGTTGCTCCGCCCAATCCGCAAAGCCCGCTAGTCGAGGCACGGTTACGAAAGTGATCTTGTCCCGGCCGGCAGCGAAAGCCTCCGCCAGGATGATCCCCAGCCTCACGCTGGTGTCGCCTGACGAGCTGCGACGCGATTCGGCTTCAACAGCCCGATCAACCAGCGCTGCGACCGGAACTCCGGAAAGCGCCGCAGGCACGAGGCCGAAGTAGGAAAGCGCCGAGAACCGTCCGCCTACGTCCATCGGATTGCACCATACCCGGCCGCCACTCTGCTCGACGCGTGCCTGTAGGGCCGTGCCGGCGTCGGTGATCGCCACCAACTCGACAGCTGAACCCTCACTTGCCGCCATGTGCAAGAACCAGTCGGCCAGCACCGCTGTCTCCAGCGTCGTCCCAGACTTGCTCGCCACAATCACGGCAGCGCCGGCAAGCTTGATCGCACGCGCCACGCTCATGACCGCATCCGGCACCGTCGAGTCGACGACGCGCAGCCCTTCCGAGCCAAATGCCATCGCGCATGCTCTGGCGGCCAGGCTGCTTCCACCCATCCCGATCAGCAGCACACTGCCTGCATGCCTGCCCGGCCAATCCACCGCGCGCATCGAGGCGGGAAGCTTGAGCCACCCTAGCCGCGAGCCTACAGCCTCGCGTGCGGCACCACCCGCGGCCCAAAGGCCGGGGTCGCCCGAATAGAGTCTCGAGCTGAACCCTCGACGATCGAGGCGCTGAGCTCGGGCGTCGACAGCTGTTTGGAGCGGCTCGAGAAGGTGTTCCTGCTCAGCTGTCGGCATGGCCGGCGGACAACGCCGCCACCCGTCGCAGCTCCCGGCGGCGCGCGTCGAAACTGTCCTCCAATTCCTCGACCTTCATCAGCACGCGCTGATCACGCTCGTCACCGGAGAACTCGTTGGCGACCCAAGCCCGTACAATGTCGGAGGCGAGATCGGGCCCGAGAACGCGCGCACCCAGGCACAGCACGTTGGCGTCTACGATGCGGCGCGCGTGCCGCGCGCTCACGGCATTCTGGCAATGCGCCGCGCGAATTCCGGGAATCTTGTTCGCCACGATGCTCGCAGCAGCACCCGAGCTACAGACGACAACGGCCAGGTCAGCCTCCCCCGACAGCACTGCGTACGCCACGATCGTGGCAATGTCGGCCAGGTCCGCAGCGTCGCTCAATCCGCCGCCATGAACGGCGTGCTCTTTGGCAGTATGGCGTTCTTCGCGTAGCTCGGCAACGAGCTTGTCTTTCAGCTGGTCCCCTTCATGGTCGGCGCCCAACGCCACACGACGCAGCTGTATCGCCCGGCTTTCGCCAACTGGTCGTTTGGTTGCTACCGCCATGTTCTCGTCCGTGTCCTCAGGCCTGCTCTAGTAAAGCGCGAGCATTGGCCTCGACATTTTCTACGGTGAAACCGAACTCCTTCAAGTTGGTCGGCGCCGGCGCGGACGCGCCGAATCGATCGATGCCGATAACGCGCCCGCGATCGCCGGCGTATCGACTCCAACCAAATGTCGTACCGGCTTCCACCACCAAGCGGCGCTTGACACGCGGCGGAAACACCGCGTCACGGTATTCGGTGTCTTGTCGTTCGAACAACTCCCACGAGGGCATGCTCACCACACGAGCTGCGATGCCGTCCTCGCAAAGGCAGCCGTAAGCTTCGACCACTAGCTGCAATTCTGATCCGCTAGCAATGAGAATGATCTCAGGCTCACCGTCGACGTTGGCGCCCGCAAAGACATACGCACCGCGGCGAACGTCGCTCGCATCTGCGTCGGTTTCCAGCACCGGAAGCTTCTGCCGGGTCAGCGCAAGTGCGACCGGCCCCTCTTCTTCAATCGCCACCACCCACGCCTCGCGCGTCTCATTAGCGTCACCTGGTCGGAGCACCACCAGCCCGGGAATCGCTCGCAGCGATGCCAGCTGCTCGATCGGCTGATGTGTCGGACCGTCCTCGCCGACACCGATACTGTCGTGCGTGTACACATAGATCGCCGGCAGCCGCATCAGAGCGGCCAGACGGATCGCCGGCCGCATGTAGTCGGAGAAAATGAGGAACGTTCCGCCGTACGGGCGCAGTCCGCGGTGCAACGCCATGCCGTTCATCATTGCGCCCATGGCGTGTTCGCGGACGCCGAACCTCAGATTCCGACCCTCGAACGCTCTCGGGCCGAGGTCATCGTGACCATCGAGCAACGTCTTGTTGGAGCCCGCCAGATCGGCGGAACCGCCAATCATCTCTGGCACTGCTGCGGCCAGCGCATTGAGCACTTTCCCCGAGGCGGCGCGTGTCGCCATGGGTCCGTCGTTCGGCTCGAAGCGTGGTAGGCCACGACCCCAATCAAGAGGCAGGTCCCGCCGGGTACGGCGATCGAGCTCCGCGGCGAGTTGCGGATGAGTATCCGCATAGCGCTCCATGTCCGCCTGCCACGCCACCTCCAGGCTTCTTCCTTCAGCCACCGCCCTACGGAAGTGGGTAGCAACGTCGTCCGGAACGTAAAACGGCGGCTCGGCAGGCCACCCGAGCTGGCTCTTGGTAAGCGCCAGCTCGTCCTCACCCAGAGGCTCACCGTGCGCCTTGGAGGTGTTCTCGCGGTTCGGGCTGCCGTACCCGATACGAGTTGCGATGGCGATCAGCGACGGCTTGTCGGCGACCGCCTTGGCAGCGTGGATAGCGGCGTCGATGGCATCGAGATCGTTACCGTCAGATACCGTCTGCGTATGCCAGCCGTAGGCCCGGTAGCGCGCCGGAATATCTTCGGAGAACGCCAGCGCCGTCACGCCTTCAATGGTGATCTTGTTGTCGTCGTATAGCACGACGAGCTTTCCGAGACCGAGGTGCCCGGCGAACGATGCGGCTTCGGCCTGTACTCCCTCCATCATGTCGCCGTCGCTGGCAATCGCGAAGGTGTGGTGATCGACTGGGTGGTGGTCGCCGCGATTGAACTCTGCCGCCAAGCGGGCTTCAGCCAGCGCCATTCCGACGGCGTTGCCGAAGCCTTGCCCCAGCGGGCCGGTCGTCGTTTCAACGCCGGGTGTCGCCCCGTACTCAGGGTGCCCGGGCGTGGCGCTGCCCCATTGTCGGAATCGCTTGAGCTCCTCCATCGGCAGGTCGTAGCCGGTGAGGTGTAGCAACGAGTAAAGGAGCATCGAAGCGTGCCCAGCCGAAAGCACGAAGCGATCGCGGTTCGGCCAATCCGGGTTCCGCGGGTTGTGCTTGAGGTGCCTGGTCCACAGCACGTAGGCCATGGCGGCGGCTCCCATCGGCATTCCGGGATGCCCCGAGTTGGCTCGCTGAACTGCGTCAGCGGCGAGCATCCGGATAGTGTTTATGGCAAGCGTATCGACCGCGGCGATGGTCGGTGCTGGCTCAGTCGTCGGCATCCCTTTCCCCTGACTACCTAGACTCAGAGCTTCTTCGGCAAGCCCGCGGCCGCAACGTTGACTTTCCGTCGCGCGCCGTTGTCCGGGCACAAGCGGCCACAGTGTAGCAGCAGCGAGCCGGTGGATTAGTTTGGCGGCCTGACCCCTTACGGCCCGGAAAGAATCGCCTTCGTAGCGCTTGCCCGGCTTGCTACGATCTAGCGGTTGGGCGAAAACTCTCTGGGCTTGGTGCCAATGTTGCGTCGTCTGTTAGCGCTGGCAATCCTGGCGATGTGCACGAGCGCATGCGCCGCGCCGCCGGTGCCGTTTTCATTACGCTTCACCGTCTTCCCTACCACTCAAGGCGCCGACATCGTCGTCGAGGTCCACGGTGGGCGGGACGACCTTGCATGGGTCGGGTTCGCCGCCGGCCCTGGCGCCCCGGCCGATCTGCCCCAGCGCGTTCAATCCGTGCAGGCGCGGACACCGGACGGGCGCCGACTGCCACAACGACGTCACGGAAGGGCCGGGTACCAGATAGAGCTCGAGGGCTCTAGCTGGCAACTCAGCTACAGCCTCGATCTACGGCCGCGCCCCGGTGACGACATCTTCTATCGCTCGAGCGTGAGGGAAGACGACTATCTCGTGCTCGTCGGCTCTGACGCCTGGGCGCGTTTCTACACGCAGCCCGACGCGCTCGCCATGAGTCCGACCGAGAGGCCAGGCGGTGTTGTTCTGGAGGCACGGGCAGCCTTCAACCTCCCAGAGAAGCCTACTGCCTGGAAGGTCGCGACAACCGCCAGGGCGCGCAGCGCACGAACCTTCGAGCTATCCGAGCATCCGACCGCGAGCGTCTTCGCACTCGGCCCGTTCGAGATCCGGGACATCGACGAGGTGCCTGGGCTCCAGCTGGCCGTCCACCCACGCTGGAGCGTG
Organism: Acidobacteriota bacterium; assembly: GCA_963666055.2. Lineage (GTDB taxonomy): Bacteria > Acidobacteriota > UBA890 > UBA890 > WLXD01 > DASCOT01. Next base: position 147,443 of record CAXWPH010000010.1, read on the forward strand.
CTCAACGAATCGATCGACGTCCTCATCGGCAAGCTGCTGCTGTCGCACCGGGAACGGCTGGGATCGCCCGGGAGCACCACGGCCCTGGCGCTGATGAACCCGCTGCCGCAACAACTTGGGCCCACCGGCGGACTACGGACCGCCGGCATGGTGCGCGGTCGGTCGCTGATCCTGTACGCCGGTGCCAGCCCGTGGGTCGAACCTGACGACCCGCAACTGCGCGAGGCGATGGCCGTCTTCTTAGGGCACGAGCTCTTTCACCTGTGGGTTCCTTCGGGTGTCCAGGTAACGCGCGAGCTGTCATGGTTGTCGGAAGGCTGGGCAATGCATATGGGACGTCTGGCGGCGGTCGACGTGGGGTGGCTCAGCCAGCCGGCGAGCATTCAACGCCTTCAGGACGCATACCGCCGCTATCTAGATATCGGAGGCTATCGGGCAGGCAGCCTGCCAGAGGCCAGCATGGGCAGCGAGAGCCGGCGCGATCTGCTGTATCTGCGGGGCGAGCTGGTCTTCCGTCTGCTCGAGCGACAATGGGCACTGACCAACAGCGGCAACTTCGAAGCGGCGCTTTGGCTCGCCTTGGCAGATGCTTACGACGGCCGCACGCCGCTCGACGCCGAGAGCGTTCGGTCAGCACTCGCATCGTTGGTCGATCGCGGCACCGTTCGGCGCTACGTCGAGGGCAGGTCGCCACTGACACCCTCGGCGCTGGGCCTACGCCGACGATAATTCGCCGGCGGCCTCGAGCCATGGCGCTAGCGATAGTCCTGCTGGCGGCCAACCTAACCAGTGCCTGCACGCCGATCCCGGCGCCAGATCGTAGCCAGAGCGACTCACCGCGCATGCCCCCCATACGGCGTGGTGATTTTCTTCCCGACTTCGCATTCGTCGACACCGATGGCGCCACAGTCCGCGCCGCGGATCTCCGTGATGCGGTCGCCGTGCTCACATTCGCAGCGCCCGGGGCACCCTTCGCCAACGAGCTCCTGGATCGCCTCGCAACCGTCGACCTACGACTGGAAAACAGCCCGCGGGCCACCCGATTCGTTGTTTTCGCCATCGGCTCAGATGCGCTGAGCGCCGCGGCGCTCCGCGCTGGACGCCCGTCGGACTGGCTGGTGCTCACCGGGCCATCAGCCCAGATTATCGACTTCGCGACCCGCTTCGGAGTCATGACCTGGACGGAGGACGATGGTCCCGCCCATACCCTGCGCGTTGCGGTCGCCGGGCCATCCGGTCGAATCACCGAATTGCTCGAGGGTCTCAGCCCCTGGTCTGTCGAGGATCTGCTGGCGGCGGTGGCCGCCGCCGACTGAAGAGTGCTCCCGTCGCGCCTGGCATCGGCACCCATTTCGTCACCACGATATGGAGCGATTATCTGTTACAGGCCACTAGCAGGCCGTGGTGAAAGTGTGGTGGGTCTGGCAAGTAGGTATTGCGGGGGAGGGCGAGAAGCGCCGACGAGGCGATGCAGGAACATCGTTGAGGAGGTGCGACGCGGCCGTCGCCCGTAAGACCTACTTGCCCGGAGGGTTACGCCGCATTACTCATCTACACCGAGACAATGTCGGCGGCTTCAGCCGGGCCTGTATCGATCGTGCTGTCGTACTGCAACCGGTACAAGCAAGCGTAGATGCCGTCCATAGACAGCAGCTCCTCGTGTGTGCCCTGCTCGCGCACCTCGCCATGGTGCAGCACCACGATGCGGTCTACCTCACGTATGGTCGACAGTCGGTGCGCCACGATCAGCGCCGTGCGATCGGCCACCAGGTTGTGCAGCGCCCGCTGGATGCGCGACTCGGTCTCTGAATCAACACTGGAGGTGGCTTCGTCGAGCACCAGCACCGCCGGATCCGACGCCAGCGCTCGAGCGAACGCCAGGAGCTGTCGCTCGCCGAACGACAGGTTTGCGCCGCGCTCGCCCAGGGGTGTCTCGAGACGCTCAGGGAGCTCGTTGATAAAGTCGGTCGCTTCGACGAGGCTGGCGGCTCGCTCAATCGCGTCGTCTTCGACGTGCTCCGATCCCAGGCCTATGTTGGCGCCGATCGTGTCTGTAAACAGGAACACGTCCTGCGGAACGGTACCGAAGAATCGGCGTAGAGATCCGAGCTCGAACTCGCGAGCATCCACCCCGTCGATGGTGACCCGCCCTTGCTGCGGCTCATACAGGCGTTGCAACACTTTGACCACCGACGACTTGCCGGCGCCGGTCGCGCCGACAAGCGCTACCTTTTCGCCACGGCGCAAACTCAGGTCTATTCCCTTGAGCACCGGTTGCCCCTCGCCCGCCGTGTCTTCGTAGGCGAAGGTCAGGTTCTCGAGACGGATCTCGTCTTCAAACGAATCGAGCGTTGGCGCATCGACGACGCTGGCAATCGTCACGGGCTCGTCGAGAAGGGCGAAGATCTTGCCGGTCGATGCGGCCGCACGCTGCAATGTGTCGTACTTGTCGGAGAGATCCTCGAGCGGCATATAGAAGCGGCGCAGGTACTCGAGGAACTGCACCAGCAACCCCACCGTTACCGTGCCGCCGATGATCCCGAACCCTCCGTAAACAAGCACCAGCGCGGTGGCAACGGTTGTTGCGGCCTGAACCGATGCCGACAGAAACGACGAGTAGCGGACCCCGCTCAGATCGATACGCAGAAGATCATCGCGCAACGCCCGGAACTCGTCGCGCTTGCGCTCCTGCTGACCGAACACCTGAATCACTCCCATCCCGGTCAATGATTCCTGCAGGAAGGCATTGAGGCGCGCGACGAGGGTTCGCGAACGATCGTAGGCGTCTCTCAGTCGGACCCGCACTGCTGCAAGGATGGCCACCAGAAACGGCAAGACGACAAACGACGCCAGCGTCAGGCGCCAATCGATCCACGCCATCGCCGCAACGATGCCGACCAGCGTCACCAGGTCGCGCGCCATCGCCACGATTCCCTGTGACATGAGCTCGTTGAGCGTTTCGACGTCGCTGGTGACTCGCGTCATCACCTGACCAATCGGATTGCGATCGAAGAACGACATCGAGAGTCGCTGCAGGTGGCGGAACGTCGCCATCCGCAGGTCGTGCATCATGCGCTGGCCGGCCAACTGCATCAGATACAGCTGGATGAAACGCATCGCCATCTCGCCTACTTGGATGGCCAGGAACACCAGGATGAGCGTCCAGAGGCCGCCGAGGGCAGACGCGTCTCCCGTCGCTGCCGGCGTCACGTGGCGATCGATTGCCAGTCGCAGCAGGTAGGGAGCTGCAAGCTGCGCCGCGGCGAGCAAGGGAAGCGTCAGGCTGGCAAGCACAAGCAGACCGGCGTGCTGCTGAACGTATGGTCGCAGCCGCTTCAGAATGCGCAGATCGCGACTTCGACGAGCTTCTTGCCCGGCGTCCAACTTCAGTACCTCTCCAAGCGGGCCGAGATCTGTTGCTGCTCGTGCATCGCAGCGTAGAGGCCCGGGCGAGCGATCAGCTCGCCGTGCCGGCCAGCGTCGACCACGCGGCCAGCATCCATCACGTAGATGCGATCGGCATCTTGGACCGCCGTGATGCGATTGGAGACAGCGATAATAGACCGGCGCTGCCGCTCTTCCGTGAGCCCGGCCAGAATGACCCGCTCCGTCTGCGTGTCGACGTTAGACAGGGCGTTGTCGAGCACCAAGACCGGGGCATCTGTCACCAGCGCCCTGGCGAGCGCCACTCGTTGCCGCTGGCCGCCCGAGAGGTTGAGCCCACGCTCGCCGACCTCCGTATCCAACCCCTGCGACAAACCGCTCGTTTCAGGGTCGAGGCCGGCGCGTACGGCAGCGGCGGCCAAGCTCTCGGCGCTGGCCGACGGATCTCCGAACGCGATGTTGGAGCTAACCGACGTCGAGAACAGGAAATCGTCCTGTGGCACGTATGCCATGTGGCCGCGTAACTGGCTCAAGTCCAGGCGATTGACGTCGGCGTTGCCAACGTAGACGGTCTCTTCGGGCACCTCGACCAAGCGCATTAGAGCTTTCAGTAGAGTGCTCTTGCCCGAACCTACTCGACCCACCAGCGCTACGAACTCGCCGGGGGCGACGTCAAAATCAACGTCCAGAAGGGCTGCTCGGCGCGCTTGCTGGCTAGCCGCGAGCGCCTCGCCGCCCAGGCCACCGTACGCCGCCATGGCGTCGGCGTAGCGAAACGTCAGGCCGCGCACACTGATTCCGCCGGTCGCTACGAGAGGTTCCGGTTCGGCCGGCGAGGCGATCGTCTCCGGCGCCTGCAGAATCTGATCAAGACGTTCGAGCGCCGCCGAGCCACGCTGTAGCAAGCTGAGGATCCATCCGAAGGCCACGGTGGGGAACGCCAGCATGGCGACATAACTAATGAACGCGACGAGGTCACCGAGGCTGAGACGACCCGCTGCCACTAGTGGTGCGCCGAGGCCCAGCACGCCAACGTACGAAAGTCCGCCGGTGAGGCCCACCAGTGGGATCATCTGCGCCCTGGTCCACGACTCCTTGAGCGCCCACCCGACGTAGTCTTGCGAGCGCTCCTCGAAGCGGCGCGTCTGCACGTACTGCAGATCGAACGAGCGCACCACCTGCGCTCCGGCCAGGTTCTCCTGCACGGTCGTGTTCAAGGCGCCGAGCGACTCCCGTGACGCCACTGCATAGGCGCGCATCCGGTGCGCCATACCGCGGACGATCCACGCCATCAGCGGTAGCGGTGCCACGACGACGAGCGTGAGCTGCCAGCTCAGGGTCACCATGAACCCGATGCCCAAGATCCACAGCAGAACGGCGTTGGCGAAGTACAGCACTCCAGGGCCGCCCATCGCCCGTACGAGCATCACGTCGTTTGTAAGCCGCGACATCAGATCGCCGGTGCTCAGCACATTGTAGAAGCTGGGGGCAAGGCGCACCAGGCGCGCGTGAACGAGCTCCTTGAGGTCGTACTCGACCCGCCGCGAGATGCCCAGAACCCAAATACGCGACGCTATACGCGACACCGCCTGTACCGCAGCGAGCCCAACTATCGCGCCCCCGTACAGCATCACCTGACGCCGCGCCGCGCCGCCGTCGAGAGCGTCGACGGCGGCGCCGAACACTCTCGGTATCGCCATATACGCCGCGTTGGTGACGAGTAACACCATCATCCCGAAGGCGTAGCTGAGGCGGTAGCGCGTGAACAGGTGCGCATACGACCGCAGCATACTCATTCGGTTCTCCGCGAACAGTGCCGACGCAGCGTGCTATTGCGCCAACGGAGGTTGCAGAAGGAACGCGCGGAGCGCGAACAGATAGCCACGCCAGACCTGGAGCTGTGCCTCGAGCTCAGGCGTATCCCGGAAGCCGGAGTGCTCGAGCGTCATGGTCGTGCGACCTTCCTCGACCTCCTCGAACGTAAGCGTGACGAGCGACTCGTAGGCGCCCGCGGGAAATACTTCCGCTGGAGGCAGCCAAGTGAACACTAGACGGTCCGGTCGATCGACCTCCAGATATCGCCCCTGCCACACGCCGTCGTAGCCCTCCCAGCCGAAGCGGAACTCCTCATCCTCACTGACCGTCATCTCGGCCCAGTGTGGCAGCCACTCCACTAGCTGGTTCGCATCGGTCCACGCATCAAAGGCAATCTCGGGACTCACTGGAAGCGCCAGTACCAGCCGCACCACGCGGTCGGTCTGCAGGATCTCTACGGAACCTTGCCCCTGCGGTCGCAGGATCTGGGTTGCCCTGGCCCCGTGTGCCGGCGTTGCCGCCACGACGACCAAACCCACCAGCGCGGCACCCCTGGCGATGCCCAACAAACCAGGCCAGGCGGCTCGCCGCCGCGCTCGACGCGCTGTCTCAAACCTCATTGTGGTCCCCACCCCGTTGCGACCATCTCCGTCCAGCCCACGCTCACCTACCGAGGTTACTGAAAAAACGCCGCAACCGCCACGCGCGCCAGGCCCGAGCCCAGCACTCAACGGCCATCGGTGGAGAGATCTCAGACGACGCCACCGGCTCGCAACAACGCTATCTGCGCGGAATCGAAACCGAGCTCTCCGAGAATTTCGTCGGTATGCTCTCCGAGCGATGGCGGTGACCGGTGTGGGTCACCGCGTGTGCCGTCAATGCGTATCGGGTTGCCCACCATGCGGAGACCTGAGGACCCGCTTTCTTTCACTAGCCCGCTGTCGAGCTCGATTTCCTCATCGAGTGCCTGGCCTACCGACCGCACGATCCCGCAGGGCACACGTACGGCCCGCAAACGATCTATCCACTGTTCGCTGGAGCGTTCGACGAGGCGCTCTTCGATCAGCCCTTCGAGCTCGTCACGGCGTTCGACGCGACCAGCGTTGGTGCGGAAGCGCGGGTCATGGACAAGGTCCTCAAGCTCCAGCGCCGCGCAGAACCTCCGCCACAGGGAGTCGCTCGCGACGCCGATCACGACGGTGCCGTCCGCCGTCGGGAACGGACGATACGGCACCAGGCTCGGGTGCGCGTTGCCCAATCGGCGCGGTTGTATGCCGGCGGTCAGGTACTGCTGCGCCTGGTAGGTAAAGGTGGAGATCAATGCATCGGTCAGCGCAATCTCGACGTGCGCACCGCAACCGGTGCTCTGGCGTTTCAAAAGAGCCGCCAGCACGCCCTGCACCAGGTAAAGGCCGGCAACCTCGTCGGCTATCGATACACCGGCTTTGGTGGCCACGCCATCGGTAGGCCCGGTCAGGTCCATGAGCCCGGACTCGGCCTGGATAACAAGATCGAAGGCCGGGAGCGACGCGCGCGTACCGGTTTCGCCGTAACCATTGATAACGCAGTAGACCAGGCGCGGGGCGCGCCGTCGAACATCGTCGTAGCCAAAACCCAGCTCGCTCATCAGGCCCGGGCGGAAGTTTGAGACCACCACGTCAGCACGTTCGAGCAAGCGCCACAGCACGTCGCTTCCGGCGGTGCTCTTGAGATCAAGGGTCACGCTGCGCTTGTTGCGATTCACAGACAAGAAGTACGTGGCCGTCCCATGAAAAAACGGCGGGCCCCAGTGACGAGTGTCGTCTCCCTGTCCGGGACGCTCGACCTTGATCACGTTCGCCCCCAGATCGCCGAGGATCATGGTGGCAAAGGGTCCGGCGAGAATGCGTGTCAGGTCGACGACCAAGATGTCCTGCAGCGGCGAGCTCGTCATGGTGCTCGTTCCCGGGCGTGTCGGCCGTGGGGCGTTTTTTCCGCGGCCACTCTATAGACAGGCCCAATAGGCGTCGCTATTATGGCCGCGCAGCCAACCGCTGGGAGGCACATTGGCAACGCAGCAGTCCTTTTCTGCTCGTCTTTCTTTCCCCCCTCAAGAGTTCCTCGAGGGTGCCGACCGCGACAACGAAGCCTGCCGTAGCCTCTGGGTCGCTGTAATCCACAAGGCCATGAAGGACCTGGCGTATGCCTGCGCCAAGGGAACTCAGCCTGCCTTGACCCCGAGTGAGCGAGAGAAGCTACAGCGCATCCACGAGCTCGACACGCCGGAATCGTTCTTCCATAGCAACTGGTTTGAGGAGATCTGTCGCAACCTCGAGCTGTCGGCCTCGCGGATTCGCAGCGAGATCCTCGCACGGTACGCTCAGGAAACGCGGGGACGAGCGGCGATCAACCGATAGCGGAGACGCCTAGTCACGTCGATGGGCGTCGCGGCCCGGCCTGTATCCAGCGTCGTAGCGACGTACCCGGTAGGGAAGCTCGATCGGTTCCACCTCCACCGCCGTTCCGGTGGGAAAGAACGGTGCCAGCTTCAGATCTGGCAACAGCGAGCCATCCCCGTCCCCGGAAACCAAGCGAGCGTCTGCAACAGCGCACAGCCGTTTGACAGCGTCTCGCAACTCCTCAAGGCGCACCCCCTTCACCGTCGGGGAGGCAGCGCCGAGCAGCGCCTGCGCGCTGCTGATCTTGGCATGCGCGCCGCGCCAGTTGCGTCGTCGGGCATGCAATAATCCGGCCGCGAGGTGGATTAGCCCTTTGCTGAACTCGTCGCGCTCACGAAGCCAGAGGCGCTCTAATTCCTCGTGGGCGAGCCAGTACTCCCCCTGATCGAACCGCGCCAGAAACCTACGAAGCTCCTCGGGCACAGCGCACCCACTACTCATTCAGGACGACGGGTTATCGGGGCCACGGCTCACCGAAGCCTGCCATCGCCGGTCGCCGGTCGACCGGCCGCTGGCCCACTGATTCGCGCGAGCCATGACGCATCACGGTCAACTGGCGCGGCTTCATGCCTTCAAAGAAGCCGTCGATTTCGTGCGTTGATACGGCTCGAGGCGGCCGCTGCCATTCCGTCGAGGCGAAAGCCAGGCGCGATTCGGTGACGATTCGATAGCGGATACTCGGAGGCTGTGCCCCACCGTCACCGTCAAAGATGGCGAAGATCGCACCACCCGGCATCAGCACCGAGCGGAGCTCGGCAACGATCTGGCGGGCGCGTTCCTTGGACAGCAACGTCAGCATGTTCCAACAGACAATTCCGCCGTATCCGATTTCGCCGAGGTCGAGCTCGCCGCCACGTTCGAGACGCGCCGCCAGGTCGATCGCCGAAACTCGATGGCCGCGCTGAGCCCAGAACGTGATGTTCGATGGAGTCGTCGGCCCCAGGTCCAGCACCGCCGCCTCGGGTCCGATCCGCGACAAGACGCCCGTGAAGCGCTCGAACAGGGCCGAACGATACTCGCCGGAGGTGAACTCGGCGTTCTCGGCCGCACTGCTCGACCGTCGCAACACCATCGGTCGTGACCCTTTCGAGCTATCCCGCAGAGACGGGCGTTTTTCTGGGGGTCTTCGCGGCCGCGGCCGACGGCCCTCGGGCTGCTTCGGTCGGGGGTGGAGCAGCAGCCTCCTTCGGCCGCTTTTCGCCGATCGGCGATACCGGCTTGTCCACCGCAGCAGGCTCCATCTCGACGCTGCCCTTGAAGTAGGCGCCATCTCTGACCTGCAGCGATGGTGTCCTGATGTTGCCAGTGAGTGAGGCGGTCGCTCCCAGTACGAGCGTTTCGGCGGCGTGCACGTCTCCCTTGACGGTGCCTTCCACCAGCACTTTGGTGCCTTTGATCAGTGCCTGGACGTCAGCCTGCTTGGCAATCAGCAATTTCTCTCGCGCGTGGATCTGGCCCTCGACCTTGCCCAGGATGGTCAGGTCCTCGTCGCAGGTGATCGTTCCGTTGACATACACGCGCTCGCCGAGCGTCGAGCCACTCGCCGCGCGGGGACTCGGCGGCGGCGGAGCAACAGCCTTTGGCGCTGACGGAGCCGTTCTGATCCTGTCCTTGTCGTCGTTGTCGAACCAACCCATCGGTCTCCTCGGATTTTCCTCAGGCGTCGCTGCATAAGGGTATCGAGCGGGCGGCAGGAGCGAAAGGAGCAGGGACCTTTGCGCCTTTTGTTCGCCTTAGGTGGCCATTTCCCCACCAATCCGAACTCCTAACCCCTTGTAACTCTTGAACTTAACAGTATTAGTCATTATTAGTTAGTATAAAGCATTATAATATATTTATAACTCATTTATTGACATTTTAAGTATCTTAAAATACGTTATTAATCAGTTATCAACTGATAAACATATTGGGAGATAGTTTTGATGTCTAATAGTCATTTAAACGCACGACGCTCCCGACCACGCCTCGAGCGTGAGGTTCCGCCCACTGGGTCCATCCACGCGGCTCAATACCTAACCGGAACCCCCGAGTCGGTAATCTGGGGTGAGGTGTTGTTGCGCGCGATCGACGATTTCAAGGTCTACACGTCGCACCGACGAGATCCAGAAGCGAATCCGGTCTCCGCCAAGACGCTGCGCTCGATCCTCGCCGACGGCTGCGATCCGGAGTACTGGTTCTTCGGTGAAAACACCGGCTTCGACGCGGTGTGCATGGTGCTGAACATCGAGCCTGACGTCATTCGTCGCCACCTTCGCGCCTGGATCGAGGAGATCGGTGACGAGCTCCGCTACTAGGACGGAGTCTCGTGATGCCGTCAGCTTGCCGCACGCCGCATTCGTCGTGCCGATATAATCCAGCATCGTTATCGACCTGCTCGTGAGTTGGAGACGGCAAGATGAAGATCGAACTGACCTATTGCGCCGCTTGAGGGTATGAGCCTCAAGCCGTCAGTCTGACGGCCAAGATTCTGTCCGAGTTCAAGCAGAACATCTCAACAATGAACTTGTTGCCGCGGGCCGGCGGAAAGTTCGAGCTCGCGGTAGACGACGAGCTCGTGTATTCGAAGTTGGCCACCGGGTCGTTTCCCGACGAAGGCTCGATCTTGCAGCTTCTACGCGAGCGTTCCTGAAGCTCAGCGCTGGCAGCGTGGACAGTAGTACGTCGAGCGCCCAGCCTGGATGACTCGACGAATCGTCGTCGCACATCGACCGCAACCGCGACCAGCGCGACCATAGACCTGCAGCCGCACAGCGAAATAACCTCGACTGCCCTCGACATCTCGGAAGTCGTTCAGGGTGGTGCCGCCTTGCCGTAGCGCGGCTTCGAGAACTTCGAGACACGCGGCGTGTAGACGATTCCAGCGAGGAGCCGCGATTCGTCGGCATGCTGTCGCCGGGTGGATCCGCGCCAACCACAACGCTTCGCTCGCGTAGATGTTGCCGATCCCGGTAACCACCCGGGCGTCCATGAGCATGTTCTTGACAGGGCGCCTGCTGCCTCGAGTCACCGCATATAGGTGCTCGGCTGTGAACCCAGTGCCGAACGGGTCCGGGCCGAGGCGCGCGAACAGCCGATGGTTTTCCATGCCCACCTTCGGAATGACGAGCATGAGACCGAACCGGCGCGGATCGTTGTACCGCAGCTCCCGCCGCACCGTCGGATGATCAGATGACCACCAAAGGCTGACGTGGTCATGCGGGTGCAGCACGGAAGTCCGATCCGACCAGACCAGGCGACCGCTCATACCCAGATGAATCACGAGTAGCTTGTCGGCCGAGGTATCGATGATCAAGTACTTGGCGCGGCGGCGGACTGCCCCAACGCGGCTGCCTACGAGCCGCTGCAGCGCGCCGCGATCGATTCGTTCGCGCAACCGGGGCTCACGCACCTCGACACGCTCGAGTCGTGATCCAAGCAGCCGAGGCTCGAGCCCGCGGCGGACCGTCTCGACCTCGGGTAGCTCAGGCACGTGACGGACCGGTCGCATCTCCGACCAAGATCCAGCGGCGGTTGCCAGGAGTCTGCAATCTCATGCGTCACACAACGAGAAAGAGGGGAGCGAGCCGGTGCGCTCGCTCCCCTCTCCTTGATCGGCTGGCAGATCGCTAGAAATGCTGAATGCCTAACGTTAGCGCCTGCCCCTCTTCTTGGCGGCGCTTCTTGCTTGGTCACCTTCTTCTTGGCGGCCTTCTTCTTGGTCACCTTCTTCTTGGCGGCCTTCTTCTTGGTCACCTTCTTCTTGGCGGCCTTCTTCTTGGTCACCTTCTTCTTGGCGGCCTTCTTCTTGGTCGCCTTCTTCTTGGTCGCCTTCTTCTTGGCGGCTCTCTTCTTGGTCGCCTTTTTCCGAGTTGGCTTCTTCGTCTTCTTCTTCGCAGCCACCCCTATACCCCCTTCTTGATGCCCCCAAGAGATCGCGGTGTCCAGAATGGAACCGCCGTGACCGAAATTATGTTCCACGTACTCAAGAGGTGTAAGTCGACACAACGAATTCCTGCGCAAAAAAAACACGCCGCTCGAAACGCGACTCGCGTCATTTGATCGCCTTCCGAACAACATTTCGACACCGCAAGAAAGAGCAGCGCCGCACGCAGCTTCCGGTTTCATTGAAAGCTGTCTTACCGGGTATCGCCTTGCCGCGGCGAGGGCCGAGGTGGAGGTTGCCAAGAAGCGCGCCGAAGAAGCGCGCCGATCTCTAGCAGGCCGTGGTAAAAATGTGGTGGGTCTGGTTACGGCGAGTTGGGGTCAGATGCAAGGCGGCCTGACACAGACGATGCCCTGCCATCGTCGAGGAAGGCCAACGCTGCAGATAGCCCCAAATCGCCGTAACCCTCCGGGCGAAAGGGGGTTGCGCGCGTATGCTGCGTCGTTCCTCGTCAACGATGGCGTAACCATCGCCTCCTCCTCTCTCCTTACCTCCACTTCGCAAGTCCCTGTCGCCAGACCCACCACACTTTCACCACGGCCTACTAGCGCTACGAGCGCATGCTCTCCGTGGGCGTCCTGTCGCATGCCAACCTCGACCGCAGTGCCCGCCTGGCGTATCGGCGGGCGCTCGGTGCACAGGTCACGCTGATATGCCCATGCGGGAACCACCGAACCGGTACAGCCCATTGACGCTCCAGTTCGACCAGCGACTTGGGGTCGACAACATTGTCAAACTGTGCGCCGATCACCACGACGTCGTCGGATCTCAGGCGTAGTCGCCGATGTCCGGGGGCATAACGGCGAAAGGCCTCGCCGGTGAGATCGCGGTCGACGCCGGCGTCGATAAGCGCCGTCCGTATCGATGCCATCAACGGTGACTCCCACATCGTGCTATGTGGGTCGACAATCGGCGTCCAAAGGACCGCCGCATCGATCTCCGTCGCGGTCGTCAACGTGAGCGCGGCGACCCATCCGCCTAAGCTAACGCCCCAGAGGCCGACCGCGCCGACCCGTCCGCGAAGCCAGGACGCGAGCGCGCCGGTCTCCGCAACCGCCCGACGCAACGACTCGCCCGTGGCTGCAAGATCGGCCGAGACACAGCGCTCGCCGGAGATCGCCCCGGGCGGCGTGCGCTCGCAGTGATCCGGCAGCCGTGGCATCCAGACTTCGATCCCAACGCGCCGTAGCGGCGCCGCCAGGCCCGCCGTGAAAACAACTTGCGGCTTGGTGGCCAACCAACCATGCAGCAGGATCACAGCGGCGCGCGGCGCGCCTCGCGCCGGCAGCCGGGTCGCCAGCCACCTGCTGGACTCATCCTCGCTCTCCCAGATCTCTACACCCCACCGCTCGCCGGATCGCCGGGGCCGCAACTGCAGCGACGTTCCGCCGAGCGGATCGATCGGTAACCCTTGCAGGTATGCATTGAGGGCTCGCCTCGATGTTGTCGGCTGGCGACTTCGGATGCGCCGATTGACGACCAACGCGTTGGCCCCGTCGAGCAGTCTTGCGATTGGGTACGACACGCTGGTGGTGACTCGGAGTGTGTGGGCGAATGAGCTGCTCTCTCGTCAAGCGTAGCAGGCGCCCTGAGCTCCTCACGCCGGCCGTCAATTGTTGACAGAGCTTTGACACAAAAAGCCATGGGGCAGGGGAAACTTTCGCTCAATACCGCGCGTCTAACCAGATGAAAGCGGTCAAGAGCGCGCTGGCCCTGTCCCGTTGATGGACGTAAAGGGGAGCGGCCTGGGGCTGTGGCCGGCGCGCTGTTGGCCGCTTTCGCTTCTTCCGGCAAGTACGGCGAGACCAAACGTTGCTGGCATGGGGATTGCAGGTTCTACCGGCAGGGGCAAATGGCCCAACCGCAAGAGCTCAGTGAGCGCAACCGAAAGGTCTGAAAATGCGTAATACCCGAAGCGATAATGGTTCGAAAGGTCAATTGGACGCCCTGTTCGAAGCCGAACGCCGCCTGATGGCGATCGACCAGAAAGACGTGCATGCCTGCCGCCATCTGTGGCGTACGGTAATCGAGCGCACCGTGGATGACATTCGGTTCCTGCAGCGCCATCGCGGCAGGGGTAAGCTCAAGAAGCACGAGGAGGAGCGTCTGCGGCGCATCCGGGAGAACCCACCGCAGGAATTCATTCGCGGCGTGTGGTTCGACCAGATTTGCGACTATCTCCAGGTCGATCCAGTGCGACTGCGTCGTGCCATCGCGGATTCCGAGATGCGCGCAGCCTGAGCACCGGGCTCCAACAGAATCTCAGATCGGGGGAGCGCCAGGCCGGCGCTCCCCCGTTTGCGTTTGCCTATCTGTTGGCTTGTAATGCCACCCTCCCGAGGGTGCTGCGGGCTGACGTCGATGTGTCCGCGTGCCGTCGCTGACCGTTTACGGTCGTTGGGAAATGGACAATCGCGGCCCGGACGACACAGAAACACTCAGTTGCCGGACTCCGCTCGTAAGCTGGAGCACAGACGATCGCTGTGAAAGTCGCGTTCATTGGCACGCACGGGGTCGGCAAGACGACGTTGGCCTATGGGTTGGCGATGCGCCTCAAAGAACTGGGCGCCAACGTCGGCTTCCTCGAGGAAGTGGCGCGCCGCTGCCCCTTGTCGATAAACGAAGAAACCAGCCTGGAGGCCCAGACCTGGATCTTGATGGAGACGATCCGGCGCGAGATCGAGCTCGACAACCTATATACCGAGATCGTCTGCGATCGTTCGGTGATCGATAACTACTGCTACCTGGAGTTCGGTCTGCGACGGCAACCGGCGCTTTTCGACCTGGCTTGCTACTGGGCCGCTACTTACGACCTTCTATTCAAGGTCCCTATCCGCCCCGAGTACCTACAAGGTGACGGTACGCGCTCAACCGACCTGGCGTTCCAAAGCGCCATCGACGAGACCATCGACAAGCTCTTGGACGAGGCCGGCGTCGAGTACGAGCACTTCACCACGCTCGACGATGCCGTGGAACAAGCGCGCCTCGCCTGTGGACGGCTGCCGATCGCCTAGCAGGCCGTGGTGAAAGTGTGGTGGGTCTGGTTACGGCGAGTTGGGGCCAGATGCAAGGCGGCCTGACACAGGCGATGCCCTAGCCATCGTCGAGAAAGGCCAACGCTGCAGATGGCCCCAAATCGACCTAACCCTTCGGGCGACAGGGGGTTGCGCGCGTATCCTGCGTCGTTCCTCGTCAACGATGGGGTTACCATCGCCTCCTCCTCTCTCCTTGCCTCCACTTCGCAAGACCCTGTCGCCAGATCCACCACACTTTCACCACGGCCTGCTAGGGGCCTGTAACAGATGATCGTTACCGTCCAATATCGGCGGGCCGTTCGGGTCGCGGGCGAAACACCGCATTGAACAGTACCTTGAAGGTCTGGTGCGTCTGCGCCCGATACTCAGGAGAGAAGCCGACCATGACGAGCCGGCCTGCACCGTGCGGCACTTCGAGAAGCGCAGCACTGCCGGCGAGCTCTTCCTCGCCCTGGATCCAGCCACTCATCAGGAGTTCCCGGTCCGGATAGCTGGCCACAATCCGAGCGGCAGCCGGTGGTCTCCAGAACGGACTGTTCCAGAAGAACACCGGGGTTTCCGGCTGCAAGCCGAACGCGAGCCAGTGGCTGGTGTCCATTCGTACACGCAGTATCGAACCCGGTATGTTGAACGCCGTGCTCGACAGCCCGCTGTGTAGGCTCTGCGGTGCGTCGAGATATTGTGCGGCGAACTCCGTCGATCCTGCCCAGGTCAGGACGGTGCCGCCCGCCGCCAGGTAAGCGCGCAGCGCCGCGACACCTTGTGCGCCAATACCGCCCGCGAACTGCGGGGGGCTAGGAGGTCGGCGACGGCCGAAGCGCTGCTGCCCGGCACGCGGGAGTCCCGCAACGATGCTGTCGGCGCTTCCCGGTGGAATGATCACGAGGCCGTAGGGATCTAGGTCACCGCGTCGAAGATCGGCATCGCGCAGCGTGTCGAACGGTATTCCGTATTGCTCGAACACGAAGCGCGTCCACCCTTCCGGCATGCTAGGAACATAGCTCTGGTAGATCGCCACACGAGGCTCCGCGACCCAGCCGGACGCAACGTTCGGCGCTTCACTGACCCCCCATGCCATTACTCGGTGCTCTTCAACCAGCGCCGAGAGCTGCTGCAACGCGGCAATCGCCGCCGCCCCCTTGGGTAACGCGTAGATCCAGCTGCCCGCCGGCCATGTCCGGCCCTCGGCATCGAACGGCTCGGTAGATCGTCGGAGCCCGTTGCCGGCAAGCTGCGCGGCAACGCTGAACGTGTTGTTGACGCGAGGATCCAGCAGGTACGCGACGGCGCCACCGGGCGGATCGACGAGTCCCCCGGTTGGTTGTACCGGCGCGTCAATGGTCACCAAGTCTGCCTCGAATGGCTCCACGATGGTATCGACATCGACGTTCATCATCAGCGGTAGCGTGTGCGCCGTAACGTCATACGGTGGGTCGATCGGCCCACCCTCGTAGAGGTACATGCGCGGATACTGCTGCCGCTCGAGCACGCTCTTCGCGAAGCGGCCCGCCGGCTGTGCGAAGCGCACCACCACCGAGCCGGCATCGTAGTCGGTTCCGGCGGCGGTGAATGGCGTCCGAGCAACCTTCAACTCGACATCAGCCACCAGCAATACTTCTTGCAGCTTCGCCGCTACCGGTGGATCGGCCTGTTGAGCCGGCAGCACGAACGCATAGGGTGCCCCCGGGGGCGGCGATACCGAGCGTCGCTGCGCCTCCAGCATGCCGCGCAGCAGGTGCGGGCGCAGATCAGCCGCGGCGCGGAGCGCAGCCATGGCGCCCGCGTAGTGATAGTCGACCACGTCGCGGAAGCGCCATGTGCCACCCGGCCAAGGCTCGGGAAAGTACCAGTGTCGCTCTCGGTAGGCGGCAGCGAGTTGGTCCGGGGCGATCTCCAGGTCATCCGCGTAGTCGGCGCCCGCAACCTCGGTGAGCAATCGCACCCCGCCATGCGTATGCGGGTAGGCGCGCGCCGGCGACCAGCCATCGTATCGCTGCTTCCACTCGACACCGGTATAGCCGCGGGTGGTGAGGTACTGCCCCATGAACGTGCCGATCATGTTGTTGGAGGCGATGAGTGCCGCGTCCACGTTCGGCTCCCACGGATCCTCGAACGGCGGCACGAAAATGCGCGACCGGTTGGACCCTTGTTGATGCTGGTCGAGTGTGAATTGTGGGTGCAGCAAGTTCTGGAGGCGGACGGAGAGCCGCGTTTCGAGCTGGGTGAACATGTACCAATCGCGGTTATTGTCGTGGCCGACGTAGCGCTGATACAGAAACGGCGGCGGCGAATTCTGGTACGGCGTGCCGCGCTGCGAGTCGAGCCACCTGGCAACCATCTCCTGGCCGTCAGGGTTGTGCACCGGCACGTGGGCGATCACCACGTTTTCAAGAATGTGCTCTGTCTCGCGATCGGTCGCCGACGCCAGTCGATATGCCAGGAGCAAGCCGCCCTGTGATGCACCTACCTCGGTCGAGTGGATTTGGCCGTTGACGACTACGACCGCTCGTCCGTCTTCGAGGATGCGGGCGGCTTCGGTGTCACTCAACCCTCGCGGATCGTAGAGTCGGGCGTTGTCGGCCAGTAGCTGATCGAGTCGAGCGAGGTTCTCCGGCGCCGAGATCAAGGAGTAGTAAAATGGGCGTCCATCGGTAGTTTCGCCGAGATGGTGCAGCTGTACTCGGTCCGTGCGCTCGGCGAGCAACTCGTAGTACTCGAGAATTTCTGAATACCGGATGAGCACACCAGCCGCACCAACCTCGCGACCGAAGTAGTCGTTGGGGTGCGGGATGTCCTCGCCGACGGCTGCCGCTACCATGGAGACGGTCAGGCCCAATAACAGAAGCGTCAACGAACGGATTCGCCCTGAGCGCATCGAACCTCCCTCCGGAATCCTGCGGGATCGTACAGACAGCGGCGCAAGTATCCCACGCAGCCGAAGCCGCGGAACGGCGTTTGCCGACCGCCTGCAGGAGGGCATGACAGCGTGACCGGGACCATGCGATGCCCGAGTTGCGGCTCGGAATACCGTCTCGGATTCGAGACTTGCGCCGACTGCGGCGTGCCACTGGAGCATCCCGAGCAGGCGTTCCCGGAGACCGAAGACGACGCGACACCCGAATGGACGCTGCTGTGCAGGCTGTCTTCGGAGAGCGAAGCCCTGCTATTGCAAGGCTATCTCGAGAGCGAAGGGGTGCCTTGCGCCATCGAGTCGCTGGTATTCCACGCCGAGCCCTTCACCTTCGGGCCGCTGGCCCAGGTACGAGTTCACGTGCTTGCCGCAAACCACGAGCGCGCCACGCGCCTGTTACACGAGCGCAACCTGGTCGCAACGACTGAGCCCGGCTAGCCGCAGCGTGGGTGTCCCATGGCGACAACTAGTGGCCTGTAGGCCGAGCCTTGCCCGCGACGACACGCGTCGAGGCACTGCTGTTCGTAAGCTGCTTCCATGTGCGCTTCCACGTCGTTGGCATGCGCCTGACCAAAAAGGCTGCTGCCTTGAGTTTGCCGCCAAACCGCAAGCTCTTCGGCCCACGACCGAATTCGCCGAGAGATTGCCGCGGCGAGGTGGCCCCGCGACGGAATCCGCAGGGTGCAGTACTCAGTGGACAACGTGTGACCACCAAGGCCTCGTCGACGATAACGGGGAAATCGATCGCTAAGAATTAGTCATGTTTAGATACTAATGATCAAGTAATCACTTTCAAAATGTTTTCCGAGGCGCTATGCTAGTTCTTAGTCACGATCAAGGAGGGTAGAGGAGAAAGAACGATGCACCGGAAGCTCTGGGGTGGAGATGAGCGCCGCATCTTCCCGCGCCACGCACTCGATGTACATATTCAGGTGGAAGTGTACGGGTTCGACGCCAACTCGCGGCCGTTCTTTTGCCGTGGGACGACCACGAACATAAGCCGTAGCGGCCTTCTCGGCCGGGTCAACGCGCCGGTGAACGTCGGTGCGATCTGCAAGGTCTTCTTCCACAATCCGAGCCCGGAGCTATGTCCACGCAACGTCTGCGGACGGGTAACCCGCTGCACTGAGCGTGACGGCGCATTCGACGTGTCAGTGGAGTTCGATGAGGTTCTCAGAGAGTTCCGCAGTGCCGATATGGTGGCGGTCGTGGCGGTAGCCTGACCGCCTGATGCCCGATCCCGACGAGCTCGGCGACCTCGACCCCGAGGAGTTTCGTCGGCGTGGTTATCAGGTAATCGACTGGATCTGTCGGTACCTCGCCACGACGCGCGACTACCCGGTGCTTTCCAGGTCGCGGCCGGGCGAGATTCTCGCGCAGCTACCTGAGGCCGGTCCTGAAGAAGCAACCCCTTGGGAAGAAACCCTGGCGACGCTCGACACCGTCCTTCTGCCCGGCATTACCCACTGGAACCACCCGCGATTTTTCGCCTACTTCGCCAACACCGGCTCCGCGCCCGGGATCCTGGGAGCAGCGCTTGCGGCTGCGCTGAACCCCAACGGCATGCTCTGGCGGACTTCGCCGGCGGTTACCGAGCTCGAGCAACGGGTGCTTGGTTGGGTGCGAGATTGGCTCGGCCTGCCGGACCATTGCTTCGGCATCATCTACGACACTGCGTCGGTATCCAGCCTTTGCGCCATCGCTGCCGCGCGCCAAGCCTCGCAGGGCTATCGTCGCGAGCAGGGCGTCGCTGCCCTCAACGGCAGGCTACGCCTGTACCGCTCGGAACAAGCACACTCCTCCATCGACAAGTCCGCGCTGATCCTCGGTCTGGGTCTCGACTCCGTCCGCGCCGTCCCGACACTCGACGACTACAGCATGGACCCAGCAGCGCTCGAGGCGGCGATCAAGGCCGACAGGGCCGCTGGGCTCATCCCATTTTGCGTCGTCGCGACGGCGGGCACGACGTCGACAACGAGCATCGACCCGCTGACAGACATCGCTGACCTCTGCGACCGCGAGGGACTCTGGATGCACGTCGACGCGGCCTATGGTGGCGCCGTGGCGATCGTGCCGGAGAAACGTCAGTTGTTTGGCGGTTGGGAGCGTGCCCATTCGGTGGTGATAAACCCGCACAAGTGGCTCTACACACCGATGTCGTGCAGCCTGCTCTACACCACCCGGCCGGACATCCTACGCGACGCTTTCAGCCTGGTTCCCGAGTACCTCCGGAGCGATGTCGGCGACCCCCACGGCGAGGCCCGCTCGCCTGGCGAAGATACTGCGCCGACCGATCTGATGAACTACGGAATCCAGCTCGGTCGACCGTTCCGGGCAATGAAGCTCTGGATGGTGCTGAGCGCCTACGGACGACGCGGCATCGTCGATCGCCTGCGCGCCCAGTTAGCCATGGCTGTTGATCTCGCCGACCGCATCGACGAGCACCCCGACTTCGAACGGCTCGCCGCCACGCCGCTGGGGACCGTTTGCTTCCGCTTCCGACCGGGCGTGGGATGCGCGAGCGACGACGGTACGTCGCTGCCGGCGGTTGATCACGACCCCTACGCTGACCTCAACGAGCGCCTGATGGCGGTGGTGAACGGCGAGGGCAAGATCTTCATCTCCCACACACGCCTTCGTGGCCGGCTCGCGCTCCGCGTCTCGATCGGCAATCTACGCACGACACGCGAAGACGTCGATCTAGCGTGGCAGACGCTGCGGCGCGCCGCGGCCCGTCTCACGGGCGGGTAAGGCCGATCGAACCCGAATGGCACCCGACCTACAGGAGTGGCCTCAGCCCGCGCCGCCCGTCGTGGAGTCGGGCTCGTCGGGCTCATCGCTGCCACGATTGTCCGCCGCCAGCCGTCGCGCTTCGGTGAGCAACTCTTGCACCTGACTCGCCTGATCCCGAAACGACCGCCGCTGCAAGACTGCCAGGAGCACGGTGAGAACCATGAACGATATGGCTATCAAGAGGAACACGAGCGCCAGGGGGTTCCTTTCCATGCGCCTATCCCAGATCTACACCCTCTCCCTGTAGGACGGCGCGAATATCAGGGAGCACCTCCTGGAGGATTTCGCGCGTCACCACCAACGGCGGTGCGAAACGAATCACTTGCTCGTGAGTCTCCTCCGCCAGGATTCCGCGGCGCGCCAGCGCCTTGCAGAAGGGGCGTGCGGGCCGGGAGGCATCGCGAATCACCACACCCACCAAGAGGCCACGACCACGCACCTGCTCGACGTGCGGCGAATCAACCGCGCGAAGCTCATCCATGAACCAATCGCCGAGCTCGCGGGCATTGTCCACCAGTCCCTCGTCAACGAGCACCGCAAGCGCCTCGCGCGCCACAGCCGCCGCCAGGGGGTTTCCTCCGAACGTAGAGCCATGGTCGCCAGGCCGGAACACGCCCATTACCTCGTCGTCCGCCAGCACGGCAGATACCGGGTACACACCACCGCCCAGGGCTTTGCCGAGGATGAGAACGTCTGGCCTCACTTCCTCCCACTGGGTTGCGAGCAGCTTGCCGGTGCGACCGAGCCCGGTCTGCACCTCGTCGGCGATCATCAGGGCGCGGTGATCACCGCAAAGCTCGGCCATGGAGGCCAGGAAGCCGTGCGGCGGCACTACCACTCCAGCCTCTCCCTGGATCGGCTCTGCGAGCACGCCAACGGTGTTGGGACCGAACGCGCCGGCCAACTCGTCGACGTCACCATACGGCACGATCTTGAAACCAGGAGCGAAGGGCCCAAACCCATCGCGCGCCTGCGGATCCGTCGAGAACCCGACGATCGCCGTCGTGCGACCGTGGAAGTTCCCCGACATCACGATGATCTCGGCAGCATCGGCAGCGACGCCGCGCACCTCATAACCCCACTTACGCGTCATCTTGATCGCCGTTTCGACCGCCTCGGCGCCGGTGTTCATGGGCAGTGCGCGATCGTAGCCCATGAG
The DNA here is from genome assembly GCA_963666055.2 of Acidobacteriota bacterium. GTDB lineage: Bacteria > Acidobacteriota > UBA890 > UBA890 > WLXD01 > DASCOT01. Next base: position 168,900 of record CAXWPH010000010.1, read on the forward strand.
CTCGCATAACTGACTGAGGAACGGGCCCATCTGGTCGTTGTGGAAGGCGCGTGACGTGAGCGTCAGAGCTTCGGCCTGGCGCGTAAGCGCCGCCACGATGCGCGGGTGGCAGTGGCCCTGGTTCACCGCCGAGTACGCTGCCAGGCAATCCAGGTAACGGTTGCCCTCGACGTCCCATACCCAGCAGCCCTCGCCATGCGTGAGAACAACGTCGAGCGGGTGGTAGTTGTGTGCGCCCCAGCGATCGGCGAGATCGATATAACGCTTCGAGTTCGCGACGGTGGCTGCGGATTCTGTGGACATATCTTCCTCAAGATTCCAAGGGAACGCGCCCGGGCGATTCGCCAGTGGTTCCACACAGTTGATCGGCTCGCTCGGCAGGCGCCCAGGCGGATACGAACCTGCTGTAAAAGCGCCGACAAGATATTATAGTTCTCCACCAACACAACGCTCTTCACCTCGATTCGGATGGACGGTGGCGGGGACCCGCGCACAAACGCGCCGTTCTCGCCGGCGCAAAACGACCGGGTGAATCCGCTCGCTCCCAAGGAGAAACTTCGATGGTACGTTGCACGCGACTTGCAATGATGCTGGTATTTTTACTGGCGCTACCGTTCGCCGCCGCGTGCGGCACCGCTGAGGAACCTGCCGAGACCCCGGAGGCTCCTGCCGAGCAGGCGCCTGTCCCAGTCGAGGAGCCGCCAGCGGCGGAGCCCGAGCCGCCAGAGCCGACAGAGCCGGAGCTCGTCGGCGACATCGTGCTCTCCGGCGACAACTTCGAGTGGGGCGAATTCGGGGCTGGGGAGCCCGCCCCGTATACGTGGACCGTACGGATCAACAACGACACCACGGCGACACTGTCTATCCGGGTCAGCTTCCAGTTCCTGGACGACGATGATCAGGTCCTGAAGACCGAGAGGGCGACGATCCGCCTGGATCCGGCAGCCGGCCGCACGATCAGCGAGAGCGGCACCATGCCGTACGACGACGCGCTGAAAGTGATCGGTTTCGTTGCCGACTACACCTACGACATCATCACGCCGTAACTAGCAGGCGCGTCCTTGCTGCAGACCTGCGCCTCGCACAACCTCGTCGAACGCCGCCAGCAGTCGATCGGTCTCCTGGCGTTCGATCGACCGGCCCATGTGGCCGATGCGGAAGATCTTGCCGGCTAGCTCGTCGATCCCGCCAGAGATGTAGACGCGGTGCCGTTCGAGTAGCGCCGCTATCAGCTCGCCCACAGGCAGATCATCGCGCGCCAGAACGGCAGTGGTTATCGGAGACGCGTACTCGTCGGCGCAAAGCATTGAGAACCCCATGTCACGTAGCCCCTGTCGCACCCGCTCGGCAGCGGCACGGGTACGCCCGATGCGCGCCTCAAGCCCCTCCTCGAGGATCATCTCGACGCTGATATTGAGCGCCTTCAGCAAGCCGGTCGGCATGGTCGTTGGGTACGGGTGCCAATGCCCCCAATCGCGCTCGTGCCGGCGATAGGTTCGCAGATCGAAGAGCCAGGCTCGCGGCTCTCCGCTGGCCTCGATCGCATCCCACGCTTGCCGGCTAACGGTCACCGGCGCCAGGCCGGGCGGTGCCGCCAGACCCTTGTTGGAAACGCTCACGCACAAATCGACACCCCAGTCATCGACCGCCAGCTCGGTGCCGCCGAGCGACGAGATAGCGTCGATGATCGAGACGACCCCGGCCTCGCGAGCCGTCGCCGCGATCGGCTCGACGGGGTTGAGCACGCCGGTGGAGGTCTCGTGATGCACCCACACAACGGCCGTGGGTCGCGGCGCCTGCCCGAGTTGCTGCAGCACCGTATCGGCATCGATTGGTTGCCCCAGCGGGAAGTCGATGACCTGGACGTCGGCGCGATGGGCCCGGCAAATCTGCGCCAGTCGATCGCCGAACAAACCGTTCCGGGGCACGAGCACCCGCGACCCCTCGACCAACACCGAGGTGATCGCTGACTCGAGCGCCGCCGTGCCCGGCCCCGGCAGCAGGTAGAGATCGTTGGAGGTACGGAAGATTTGCTTCAGCTGAGCTCGACAACGATCGAAGTCGGCGACGAATTCGTCACCGTAGTGCGGCCGGATCGGCTCGGCCGCAGCGGCCATGACAGCGGGATCCGCGGCTGCCGGGCCCGGAATGAACAGGTGAATGTCGTCGCGCTTTTCCAAGCCTCCCCCCGAGCTAAGCACAGCAGCAGCTTGCGGAGCCCTTTGACCCCACGGCGACTGTCCGATCATGGGACGATACCTTCCCATAATCGGACAAGAGCGTCGCCTTGCGCACCGCGAAGATAGCTGGCAAATTATTGATAATACGTAAGTTACATGCCGTGTCCGACTGCCTGCGCGCTTGGCACGTAGCTTGCGAAACCCATCCGTAAGCTCATCAATTACCCACGCGAAAATCCTATGGTCGATATCAAACGAGATCCACCAAAGAAAACCAAGCAATACGTCACGTGGACGCTCGGCGCAATCCTGCTGGGCGTCGTCACTTGGTACGTGTCCACCCTGGAGGCGGCCCCTCCGACCGTCGAGTCAGCGACGATCTGGACCGGTAACGTAGAGCGTGGAGAATTGCTACGCCAGGTGCGTGGGCCCGGAACCCTGGTACCCGAAGACGTGCTGTTCGTCAGCGCTCGGACGGCGGGACGGATCGAGAAGATCTTGATCGATCCCGGGGCCGTAGTGACACCGGACACGGTGATCATGCTGCTGTCGAACCCCGACCTGCAGCTCACGGTGCAGAACGCGGAGTGGGAGTGGCGACGCGCCGAGGCCAGCTTCACCATGACACGTGTACAGCTCGAGCAACAGCGCCTACAGCAGGAATCGCTCGTCGCCCAGGTACAGGCGAGCTTCCACCAGGCGCGCCTGAACGCCGACCGCGACCAGCAGCTGTTCGATGAGCAGCTCGCCTCCGAGATCCAGATGATGCTGTCGCGCACTCAGGCTGAGGAGCTCGAGAATCGTCTGCGAATTGAAAAATTGAGACTCGACAACCTGCAGGAATCAAACGAGGCACAGCTGGCCTCGCAGCGCGTCCAAGTTGAGCAGCGAAACGCCGAGTACCAACTCCGCCTTCGGGACCTCGACTCGTTGAAGGTTCGGCCAACGATCAGCGGCGTGTTGCAGGAGGTCCCGGTCGAAGAGGGGCAACAGGCGACTCCAGGCGTCGTGCTGGCCCGTGTCGCCGACCCGACGCATCTCAAGGCTGAGCTGCGCATCGCGCAGACGCAGGCTGGCGAGGTGGTGATCGGCCAAAGCGCCATCATCGATACGCGCAACGGCATAGTCCCCGGCCGCGTGACCCGAATCGACCCGGCCGTCGTTCAGGGCACCGTTACGGTCGACGTAGAGCTTCTGGCAACTAAGCTGCCGCCCGGAGCGCGCCCCGACCTGAGCGTCGACGGTCGCATCGAGATTCAGAGGCTCGACGACGTGATGTACGTCGATCGACCGGCATTCGGCCAGGCCAACCAATCGGTAGGGCTATTCAAGATCATCAATGATGGCAGCGAGGCGGTGCGCACTACCGTGCGATTCGGTCCTAGCTCGGTCGACAAGATCGTGGTCATCGACGGTCTGAGCGTCGGCGAACAGATCATCTTGTCGGACATGTCGCGCTACGACGCTTCCGACAAGGTACGCATTCGCTAGCCAACACAAACCGATGAAGGAGCAGGCATGAGCGAGCCGCTGATCAAGATGGAGGAGATCACCAAGGTCTTCGTAACCGAGGAAGTTGAGACGCACGCCTTGTCGGAGGTCTCGTTCGACTTCGCACCTGGCGAGTTTGTGTCGATCGCCGGTCCGTCCGGCTCTGGCAAGACGACGCTGCTTTCCATCCTCGGGCTGCTCGACACGCCCACCGGTGGCAGCTACCTGCTCAACGCCAACGACGCCTCCAACCTCACCGCCTCCGAGCGCGCCCGAGTGCGCAACCGTGAGATCGGCTTTATTTTCCAGAGCTTCAACCTCATCGGCGACCTCAACGTGTACGAGAACGTCGAGCTACCGCTCACCTACCGCGGCATGGCCTCTGCGGAGCGTCGCGAGCGCACCAACGCCTCGCTCGACCGGGTCGGCATGACGCATCGCGCCAAGCACATGCCCAGCCAGCTTTCCGGTGGTCAGCAGCAGCGCGTCGCCGTGGCTCGTGCCGTCGTTGGTGATCCTTCCATTCTGCTGGCCGATGAGCCCACCGGTAACCTCGACTCTGGCAACGCCGCCGCCGTCATGGACCTGATGGCCGAGCTCCATCAGGGCGGCGCCACTATCTGCATGGTCACCCACGACCCCCGGTGGTCCGAGCACGCCCAGCGCACCATCCACCTGTTCGACGGCATGGTCGTTGACGAGCAGGTCGCCGTCGTCTGACCGCAGACGAAACATCCATATCTCTTCCAGCCCGGCGTCGATACCATGGCTAGTTGTGTGCCCAAGTCCCCTGCCGATACCCGATCGTCGATGTTGCCCGCCGCCCACCCCTTACCGGCTGGCCGCTTTGATAGCCCGATGAGCAGCGATCAGGCGCGTCCGTCACGCATCCTCGTGGCGGACGATCAGAAGGATGTGCTCGAGGCACTCCGATTGCTCCTGAAAGGGGAGGGCTTCGAAGTCGAGACCGTGACCTCTCCGGCAAGATTGACAGCGGCCGTCGAGCGCCAGCAGTTCGACGCCGTGGTCATGGACTTGAACTACACGCGCGACACGACGTCGGGTCGCGAGGGGCTCGACCTGTTGCCGCGATTGAGGCAAATCGACGCCGGTCTGCCAGTAATCGTCATGACCGCATGGGGCACGGTGGAGGGCGCGGTGGAGGCGATGGCACAGGGAGCGCGCGACTACGTGGAGAAGCCCTGGGACAACGCGCGGCTGATCGCCACACTCAGGACACAGGTCGAGCTGGGTCAAGCGATTCGTCGCAGTCAGCGGCTCGAGCACGAGAACCGGCTACTTCGACGCGAGGGGTTGCCCGAGCTGATCGCCGAATCGCGCGTCATGCTGCCGATCCTCGAGCTCATGGAACGGGTAGCACCGTCCGACGCCAACGTTTTGATAAGCGGCGAGCACGGCACAGGCAAGGAAGTGGTCGCACGCTGGATTCATGCCGCCTCCAATCGTGCCTCCAGCCCTCTGGTCACGGTGGATGTAGGCGCCATCTCGGATGGAGTCTTCGAGAGCGAGCTGTTCGGCCACCTCAAAGGCTCGTTCACCGATGCGCGCGACGACCGCGTCGGCTATTTCGAGCTCGCCGACCGTGGCACGTTGTTCCTGGATGAGATCGCCAACATTCCGACGAGGCAGCAGGCCAAGTTCCTTCGCGTGTTGGAGACCGGCGAGCTGCAACGCGTCGGTTCGTCGCGCACGCAGCGAGTGGATGCCCGGGTGCTGTCGGCGACGAACGTCGAGCTATCGAAGGAAATCGACGCCGGCAATTTTCGAGAAGATTTGCTGTACCGGCTGAATACCGTCGAGATCAGCCTCCCTCCTCTCCGTGAGCGACGTGAGGACATCCCGCTACTGGCGGCTTATTTTCTGCAGCGGCACGCGCGCAAGTACCGCCGTGAGATCAGCGGCTTCGAGCGAGACGGCATGCAGACACTGCTGACCCACCCGTGGCCAGGCAACGTGCGCGAGCTCCAGCACGTCATCGAGCGCGCCGTCTTGATGGCACCCAGCAATAGCATCCGACGCGAGGACCTCGGCTTGCGCGCCAAGCGCGATTCGGGCTCAAGGCTCGAGGACCTGTCACTGGAAGAGGCTGAGCGAACCTTGATTCAGGTGGCCTTGACGCGCAACGATGGCAACGTCAGCCGCGCTGCCGAGAGCCTCGGTCTCAGTCGCAGCGCCCTCTATCGCCGACTCAACCGCTACGGCTTATGAACCCGGAGCGACCTTGGTCGCTCAGCTTCGACCACCGCGTCTTGGCGTTGGCCATGGGCGCCGGCCTGCCGGCCTCCGTGGTGGCGCTCTGGCTGTTGTGGACTGGCGAGCACACCGCAAGACTGCAGTGGACACTGTCGATGGTCGTCGTCGGCACGTGGCTGGGCTTTGCGCTGGCCCTACGTAGGCAGGTCGTTCGACCGCTTCAAACCCTATCCAACGTGCTCTCCGCCCTACGTGAAGGCGACTTCTCGATTCGCGCCCGCGAAACGCACATGGGCGAGGCCCTAGGCCTGGCGATGGGCGAGCTGAATCAGCTCGGTGAGATCCTGCGCCAACAGCGTCGCGGTGCCGTCGAAGCTACCGCGTTGCTCGGCAAGGTGATGGCGGAGATCGATGTCGCGGTGTTCGCTTTCGACGAGTCGGGCCACGTGCGACTCGTCAACCGCGGCGGTGAGCGGCTCCTCGACATGACGGCCCAACAGGTGATCGGGCGCGAGGCCGGCGATCTCGGATTGGCAGACTGCGTTGCGGGTGCCGCTTCGCGCATCGTGGAGTTCTCCCTGCCGGGCAGCTCCGGACAATGGGAGCTCCGTCGTGGCACGTTCCGCCAGGGCGGACGCCCGCATCAGCTGGTGGTGCTCTCGGACCTCACTCGCACCCTGCGGGAACAGGAGCGTCAGGCGTGGCAGCGACTCGTGCAAGTTGTCCGCCACGAGATCAACAACTCGCTGGCCCCCATCAAGTCGATCGCCGAAAGCCTGCGCCTGCAGATGCGGCGCGAGCCGCTACCAGTCGACTGGCGCGATGATCTCAGCAACGGACTGCAGGTCATCGCCGAACGCTCTGGCGGGCTGGCGCGATTCATGTCGTCGTACGCCAGGCTTACGCAGCTGCCGCCGCCTCGGCTGCTGCCGTTTGACGTACATACCTGGGTAGATCGTACGGTGGCGCTCGAGAACCGTCTGCCGGTGACCATCGAGGGCGGCCCGGACCTGCAGCTCGACGCCGACAGCGACCAACTGGATCAGCTCCTGATCAACCTGTTGGCCAATGCCGTCGAGGCGGCGCTCGATACCGGAGGCGGGGTGCGCGTGCGATGGGCACGAGTGGACGGACGAGGCGAGCAACTCGAGTTGCTGGTGGAGGATGATGGGCCGGGGCTGCCGGAAACACAGCATCTGTTCGTGCCCTTCTTCACCACCAAGCCTCACGGCTCCGGGATCGGTCTGGTGCTCAGCCAACAGATCGCCGAGAACCATGGCGGCAGCCTGACGCTTGAGAACCGGGTTGCTGCGTCGGGGTGCTGGGCGCGCCTGCGATTGCCACTCAAGTCGCAGAGTGAGTCGCCGAGCGGTTAGCAGGCCGTGGGAATAACCCTCGGCACATCGGCAGACCGGTTGCGGCGACCCTTGGGCAGCACCGAGCGAATGGCCGCCGGCCGCCATTCGGCGCACCCGAGCGGCACTCCCAGATAACGCGCAAGGATGAAACCGTGGTTCGGAAGCCCGCACCGGGGATCATCTGCCGCCAGCACAATCGTCTCGCCGGCAAGGAAGATCGCCACCTCGTTGACGTCCAGCTCCACCAAGTTGCGGGTCGCATACAACCCGAAGTGCACCAACCCGACACTGGTCGGTTTCCATGTCCGCCCGCGTACGCGTAGCAGAGGAAAGCCTACGCCATCCACCGGATCGATGGCCCCCGGGTTGACGTCGAGCG
>CAXWPH010000011.1:0-316337 GCA_963666055.2 Acidobacteriota bacterium
CAGCTAGTAGGGCCTCCTCGAACCAGTCGAGATTGATGTGGTGGTCATCGGCCAGAGCGATCCTCTCCGCAGCCTGCATGAAGCCGGCCGGTTCGCTAGCGACGAGCCCGTTAAACTCAGCGAACGCGCCGTCTGTGACGTTCTGGAGAGTCCCGAAACCGTAGGCAAGAACTCCAACAAGGTCCGAGCGAGCGACTTCACCGGATTCAATGGTTAAAGCGGCTAACAAGACGTCAGCCACGTCGTCCAGAGAAACGATTGGTTCCAGTAGTGCCGCGAGTTCCTCATCCAAATCGCGGTCTTGCCGCCCCGAAGTCCGCAGTTTGTCTACTACTGCGAGCCCTAATGCAAGTGTCAAGCCGTCATCCCGAAGGGAGTAGCGAGTAGGGTCGCCGGGAATCTCGTCTGGATCGGAGCCCCAACTCGGACCAGCCGCGGCCACTGTCGCGTCCGCGATGGACATCGCATTCTGGGCTGGTTCTTGGTACAGCCGAAGGAGTCGGTCGAACTTCTCGACCAACTGCTCGAGGGGCGGCTCGTGCACGACCTGGAGGAGGGCGATGGGCCGTGCCATATGCCTAATCTCCTCGGGATCTCTCCCTCGCTCGCTAAGACACTTGATTAGCTTCGCGAGTTCGATTGGCCCCAACGCCCGAAACGCCTTGTCGCTCTCCTGAAGTCGCCCGTGGAGCTCCTGCATCTCCTCCTTTGATGAGTCCGTCTGAATCGCCGCATAGACGATGAGACTCTCTTTCTGCATGGCGAGGCGGATGGACCATCCGATGAAGCCAAGCACGTTCGCGACCATGAGAATCGCTACGCCCAGCCATCCAAGGGACGCAATCGACCCTACCAGCAGAAGAAGCTCGGCTACCCAGATCGCAGCTTCGGCCCGGACGAAAGGTCGATGCGATTCAGACCGAGCCAAAGCAAAGCGAGCGCGAGCAGTACACTGGCTGCTTCGAGGACGATTTCCATTGACGTCAATCTCGAACATCACGCCGGTGATCGCCAGTCCACCAGCAACGCTTCGATGGCCGATCTGGTTACTGAGGGCGATCACTCGAGGACAGGCTCGAATCGCCGTGCGCAGTAGGAGTAACGGCGCAGAGCTTCAGCTGCGGGTCCGTCAGCTGCTGGCTCCTGTTACGTGCCTATTCCGGTTGGGCATCTGCCGATACGCTCACCGCTGATCGATAGTTCGCTCGGCTCATTGCTCGACTTCTCGGCATTCTCACCGCGAGCCCAAATTGCCCATGACTGAAACGGAGGCAAGAAGAAGTAGCCTCCGACTGAATCGCCGACAGCGGTGTATGACCCCTTCGCAACCGCGGCGGCAGTAAGGAGACAAACGAGCGCCGCACGTTCGTCGTGATCTTGATTCGACGCAATCGTGCGAGCGAGGCCAGCAAAGCCCCCAAGATCGAGGGCGTGCAACAGCGGGCCGAAGAGCCCCTGGTTAAGACACTGATCGTAGAGCCAGTCGAACTTGGCGCCGCGGCGGAGTCGGGGCTTCTGGTTGGGCCTCCCCCGATTTCCCGGACACCTTTGGAAGCCCGATAATGGGCTCGGAGGTGAAGCATGGGGTCACGACGGCGGTACAGTCGCGAGTTCAAGATTGAGGCAGTGAGGATGGTGACGCAGCTGGGCCATCCGGTGTCTGAGGTGGCCCGGGATCTGGGTGTTGGCCGCGGCATGTTGACCAAGTGGCGCAAACAGCTCCAGGAGCAGGGGGTCACGGCGTTTCCGGGCGCGGGGAAGATGCCCGACCAGGACCTGGACGGGCAACAGCTACGGCGGGACCTGCGGCGAGTACGGCAGGAGCGCGACATTCTAAAAAAAGCGTTGGCGATCTTCTCGGAACGCCCGCGATGAAGTACCCGATCATCAAGCAACTGTCCGGCAAGTTCCCGGTGCGGCGGTTGTGCAAGATGCTCGAGGTGTCTCACGGCGGTTACTACGAGTGGCGAGGACGGGCACCGAGTCCGAGAGCGCGAGAAGATCGCCGTCTACGTGTGCAGATCAGAGCTGCATTCCGAGAGAGTCGCGACCGTTACGGAAGTCCGCGCATCCACAAGCAACTTCGGCAACGAGGGATCCGCTGCTCTCGCAAGCGGGTAGCTCGGCTGATGCGCCAGGAAGGACTTCGAGCTCGCCAACCCCGTCGGTTCCGGGTGACAACACGGCCCACACCTGGGCGGTCAGCGGCGCCCAACGTGCTGGCACGGCGCTTCACGGTGGATGCCGTGGACAGCGTCTGGGTGGGCGACCTGACATACCTGTGGACGCAGGAAGGATGCCTATACCTGGCCGTGCTGATGGATCTGTGCTCGCGACGGATCATCGGCTGGGCGGTGAGCGAGACGATGACGGACGATTTGACGCTGGCGGTCCTGGATCAGGCCTTGGAGCAACGCCGTCCCGGTTCCGGAGTGCTCCATCACAGCGACCGCGGCAGCCAGTACAGCAGCGACGATTACCTAGACAAGCTGCGTGACCGTGGCTTCACCATCAGCATGAGCAGGAAAGGAGACTGCTGGGATAACGCGCCGATGGAAAGTTTCTTCTCTACCCTGAAGTTCGAACTCGGTGGCTGCTTCAGTTCCCGGGCGGCGGCCCGAGCCGAGTTGTTCCACTACATCGAAGTGTTCTACAACCGGGCTCGCATGCACACCTCGATCGGACACCAGAGTCCGGCTCAGTTGGAGGCGGCAATGCGGCGGCCAGGCCAGAGCGGCCAATCAGCTGTGGAAGCTGACGCGCCCGTGGAAATCGACTCCCGATTTCCACCGTCGCTTGGACAACGCTCCGCGTTGCCAACAGCTCCCACAGCCGCTAATACGACTACGACAATGGATCTTAACTAAGTGTCCGGGAAAGCGGGGCAAGGTCAGGTCGTACGCCTCCTCGGGCAGCATCACCCCTAGGAATGCGTTCGGAAAGGCCTCCACCAGGTTCTTGGGGGCTCGAACGCGTGGGAATCCAACGGCAGTTTCGGAGTCTTGAGTGACGGCTGCCAGCTGATCCGCAGTCTGACTTCCGGCCTCACGCAGCTGCTGTCCAGTCCCCGGGACATGCGAAAGTCCGGGCTTGCACCGACGCTGGAACTTCCCGAGTGTGAAGATTCGTTCGCAACTGCGTGGCTCCAGCGACGCTGCGTCCGGCAGAACCGGAGCGTCGATCGCGGTCACGTCCGCCATAGGCTGCTCGAGAAGTACGCCCCGCCTGCATTCCCAGGTCGCGTCGGCACGATCGAGGGCAAGGAGTCCGGCGCGGAAATGTGCCACACCGGAGCTGAGATCCCGAGACGAGAAACCAACGTCTACACCAATGAGTTCCAAGTTCGCTGTCCTGAGCGTTGTGCGCATAGCGGCGCAGAGCTTCAGCTGCGGGCGCGTCCAGCATCGTCGGCTTGGCGCGGGCCTTGCTCCGCTAGGACCGTGGCAAGAACGATCCATCAGCTGCTGGCTCACGTTAGATGGCTTCCTCACCAAGCCTCTCTGTCTATGAGAACCTCCATCTGATCCGCCAAGTCCTTGGCTCGGTCGGCGATTGCCGTGTATAGGTCGTTTATATTTCGCTCTATGCGCCGCCTGTTCTCTTCCCCGACGGCCGGATCGAAGGTCATCAAATGATACTTCGCTGCTTCGTCAATCTGCTCATTCATGAACTGCAACTGGGACCGTATGGCCAGCAACTCCCGCTGGGTCGCAGCTGTGTAGGTGCCGAGGTAGGCAACTGAGAGTCCAGATACGGGAGCGTCACCTGGCGTAAAGATTTCCCGCGCGCCGTATCGGCACGCCGCCGGGCACCGATCTGCTCGATGTCGGGGTCTGGGCGCCGCAGAAGGCGACTCAGAGCGTCGTGGATGTTGTCACCCTCTGGGGCCCAAGCGGCTACGGTGTTTCGGACCCACTCCACTCGTTGTCGATCGAATGCTCCGGCAACCTTCGAGAGATCGTAGACGAGTGCGGCAAGCCGGTATCGACGATCCTGCAACTCGACGCGGATGCCTGTTCGGACATCCCGCTTCGTCTTGGCGGTGGTGACTGCGGAGATGATGGCGTGGCTCCCCAGTCCGAGGATCCAGCCAACCAGAACGAAAAGAAGTTCGGACCACACAGTTTCTTCCGAGCCCGTCTAGTGGCGGGCAGCCTCCAGTTGCGGGCGCGGCCGGCGAAGCCAGGTTGGCGCGAGCGTTGCGCACGACGCAGCGCCTCATGACAACAGTATCCGTCGGTAGTGGGTCACTTTGAGATTGGATTGCCTTCGCTCCAGACTTCGCCGGTCGCTTCGGCATGCTCCAGAAGCCGAACGATGTCGGAGATCTCCCACACGGTGCTCGCCACGCCTGCCTCCATTGCCGGGGTGACGCGCAGCGTTCGATGAATGCGGCAGAAGTTGTAGTGCATGAAGTGCAAGCTGACCGCGTGGGCCAGGTTCTCGACCTTCTTGCTGAATGCGTTCGTCAACCTGGTGAAGCGACGCATCGACATTCTCATCGTCAAATTCGCTCTTTCGACGTAGGACGTGCTGATTAGCGCAGCGTCGGGCGAGCCGACCACGGCCAGCTTCTTGGTGCCGTTGCACTTCGCCGGGCTGTATCGCTTCTGCGGCTCCGGGTCAGCGCCATAGATCTTATGGAGCTGCGCGTAGTCGATCTCATGCGCGAACGCAGCCTCAACCGCTTCCACGTACATTCGGTGACCGTCCGTCGTGAGCTGCACCCGATGCGACAGACGACCCGCTAGATCCTGCATGAAGGCAGTATCCGTAGCGAGATCACGCGGCCCGATGCGCCACGTCGGAACGATCTTGGTGTCCGCGCAGATCGACGTGAACGTCCACACGTCGCCAAAACCAAAGCGGCCGCGCTTGTCGTCGGGAACGTTCTTGGCCTTCGAGTAGCAGAAAGCCCCCAGATCTCGTCAGCCTCGATCCGCTTGCAGGGAAGGTCGCGCAGTACGGCGTCTTGGTAGGCAGCGCATACGGTGCCGAGATCGACCAGCAGCTTGGTGACGGTGTTCTTGGAAACGCTAGTCATCCGGCAGGTGGCGCGGATCGAATTTCCTTCGACCAACGCGCTGACGATCTGCGTCCGCTTCTCGGTGCTTAGCTTGTTCATGGGAGACATTATGCTTGACCGGTCATGAATAGTCAATGTGCTTGCTTAAGGCAAGCATCTTTTTTATACTTACCTTGTTGCTTGCAGTAAGCAAGCACCGGACTAGGAGAACAGAACGTGAAAAAGCAGGAACTGAAGAAACGCGCATCCATGGGTGGCAAGGCGAGAGCGGAGAAGCTGTCGCCAGAAGAGAGGTCCGAGGTCGCCCGTGCTGCTGCCGAGGCGCGACACGGAACCACGACGCCGAGAGCGCTCTGTGGAGCGCCCGACAAGCCGCTGAAGATAGGGAGCATCGAGATTGCCTGCTACGTCCTCGAAGACGGCACTCGTGTGCTGTCCCAGCGCAGCCTTCAAACCGGTGTCGGCATGTCCGTTAGCGGCGGCAAAAGCGGCGAGCAGCGGTTAGTCACTTTTCTGCGGTCCATGAAGTCTAAAGGCTTAGAGGTCAGTGACTTAGTGGCGCGCATCCGGAAGCCCATTTATTTCGTTCCGCCCGGCGGCGGCCGGTCCGCCTACGGCTACGAGGCGACCGTACTTCCGGACCTATGCACCGCAATCTTGGACGCCCGAGACAAGGGACTACTCCAGCCGCAGCAAATCCATCTGGCCAAGCAATGTGAGATTCTCATCCGCGGATTTGCTCACGTCGGGATTATCGCGCTAGTTGACGAAGCGACCGGCTACCAGGACTTAAGGCAGCGCAATGCTCTGGCCGAGATCTTGGAAGCGTTCATTTCCGACGAACTGCACAAATGGGTTCTCACGTTTCCACCAGACTTCTACAAGGAGATGTTTCGCTTGTGGGGGTGGAACTACTACGCAGGCTCTGTGAAACGCCCTGCAGTGGTCGGCAAGCTGACGGACCATCTCGTCTACGAGCGACTAGCACCCGGCGTGCTGGAAGAGCTTCGACACCAAACTCCACGGAACGACAAAGGGCACCTCAAGACACATCTCCACCGGAGACTAACTCGCGAAGTTGGACATCCGCGTCTTCGAGAACACTTAGCCGCGGTCGTCGCCCTCATGAAAGCTTCGCCTGACAAGGAATGGTTCATGCGGGCGATCAACGAGGCGCTGCCCAAGTACCACGAGACTATGCGCTTACCGCTCGGATAACCTCAGTCATCGGCTTGACGCTTCCAACGCGCCTCAGCCGCCTTCTTGGCGATCTCGCTGCGACGCGCCTTCGTCAGTTTCTTCGCCCGCGCTGGGCCACCCTTGAGCCCGCCGAGTCGCCCAAGAAGCTTTGCGGCTTCGCTGCGTAGAGCATCATCATCCTGCTGATGATCATCATCGGGTTCGTCCTCCGTAGCCTGCGCTACGATCTGCGCGGCGAGGACGTTGGGGTCAGCGTTGTTGCTTGAGCGTTTAGGCATGACTCCATTGTCGCGAACGCACGTCCTGTTCGCAAGGTGTGGTCAACCGCCGCCAGATTCAAACTGACCCACCACCTATCCGTCAGCTGCTGCTCGATTGCAGTGGGGCCGATCATCGGAATGAGTTCCCCTCCCTCTGCTCTCGAAAACGTCACACAGCGGCGGGCCTACTCAGGCAAGCCCGCGTTGCCCCGCTGCGCTATCGCCCGATGGTTGAGGCGCGGTATTCGTCGTGGTCGGTGTCGATCAGGAGGGCAGCGACTTCGGATACAACGAGGCGAGCCCCCATTTGGTCGGCACAGCCCTGTGCGCTGGAGACGTACCGGAGATCCTTCGACATAAGACGAAGCGAACTTGTGGCGGGGGCAAGAGAGCTGGCTGCCGATACGGTGCGTGATCTCTTCTCTCGGTTCCACTTCGAGCCTGGTGAGCAGCCCGTCAGAGAGTGGCAGGCTGAGTTGAGGCCTTAACCGCGCTTCGCTAAGGTCCGCTATGGAATCTGGGGTTGAAGACGGCTCGGGTGGGGAGGCTTCCGGAGCCCACGATTCCCGAGAGGATCCGAATTGCGGCATACACGTGGCATTTCGGCCAGACGCAGAAAGCCCCGGTGACCAGCACTGGGATGTAAGTTGCTGAGCCACCGGGACTTACGCCAGTAGCGGGGGCAGGATTTGAACCTGCGACCTTCGGGTTATGAGCCCGACGAAACCCCTTCGCAAGTGCAAGCTGCGTACCTTCCGTCAGCGCACCTACGTCAACTACGATCGTCATGACCTGATGCGATCCGAGCCGCGCACTTGATTAGCAGGCACATGATGCTTTGAGCGAGAAACTCTCGCGGAGTCTTACGTTCATCGGGCTCCTGGGCTTCGGCTTCAACATCATGATCGGCTCCGGCATGTTCTTCTTGCCGGGCAGGGCCATGGCCATCATGGGGCCGGCCTCGATACTCGCTGTAATGGCGGCGCTCGCCATCGCGGCGCTGCTGGTGTTCTGTTTCGCCGAGCTCAGCAACCAGTTCACCCAGACCGGTGGGCCGATTCTGTACACCCACGCGACGCTGGGGCCGGCAGCCGCGTTTGGCGTGGGTTGGCTGGGCTACCTATCCCGAGTCTCTTCGAACGCGGCGCTCGTGGTGATCTTTGCAACGTCCGCGGTGACGGCGTTCCCAACGCTCAGCGGCCAGGAATCCGTCCTCATCGCGGCACTTTCTGACAGCCCCGTCGCCGACGCGGCCCTGTCGATCATGGGCCCGGCTGGCCATCTCATCGGCGTAGGCATCCTGCTATCGGTCATCGGGGTCAATCTGAGCTGCGCTCTGGCAACACCGCGCTACCTGTATGCGATGTCCCTGGAGGGGTCCTTGCCGCGGGTGTTCGCGCGGGTATCGTTCGGCGGGCAAGTACCCTATGTTGCTGTGCTCTTGAGTAGCGGCCTGACGTACGTTCTGACGATCGGTAACAGCTACGTAGCTCTGGCCGTGCTCTCGGTCATCGCCCGGATCGTGCAGTACATGGCGAGCTGCATTGCGTTGCTGATCCTTCGACACCGCCAGGAGCCCGGGGAGATTCGATTCCGTGCGCCGGCGGGCCGTCTCCTGGCCGCCGCCGCACTGCTCGTTTGTGTTTGGCTTCTCTTGTCTGCTACCAGAAGCCAACTGCTGTGGACAGCTGTCGCATTGCTCGCCGGCTACGTCCTCTACTACGCCAACAAGGCGCTGGCGCCAGCGCACCCGTGAGGGCCCCCCCGAAAACAGGCGCATTTCGGGTGTCACGCTACCCTTCGCGCAGGGCGCGCGACGGCTCGAGGCGAGCCGACCGCCACGCCGGGAAGCAGCAAGCGACCGTCACCACGGCCGCCAGCACGACGGTCACTTCGGCGAGCGTTCGGAGATCGCGCGCTGCGACGCCGAACAGCATGCTCTGCATTACACCGGCGGTGGCCAGCGAGCCGAGGATGCCGAAAGTCAACCCCAGCGCCGCCAGTCGCGATCCGTCGCCCAGCACCATACGTATGATGGTGTCGCTGCGGGCGCCCAGCGCCATGCGCACGCCGATCTCGTGCACTCGCTGGCTGACCGAGTAGGCCATCACGCCGTACACACCGATGCCGGTGAGCAACAACGCCAGACCGCCGAATAGCGACAACAGCGTGAGGCTGAACCGCCGCGGAGCAAGACGGGCCGCGGCGGCAGCGTGCATTGTCTGTATCTGGAACAGCGGCAGGTTGGGGTTGAGCGCCCGCGCCACGCCGCGGATCTCGGTGGCCACGGACGCTGGCTCCGCCGCGGTACGCACCACCAGGTCCATCCCCCAATCGCCAAAGTGGCCGAAGCGCGCCTGCGCCAGCGTCGTGTAGATCACCGGGTCGGCGGGCTGCTCGAGGTCGGTCAGCGGCACATCGTCGACGACTCCCACGACGGCGTACCACGCGGCCGACGAATCCTCGGGATCCTCCATGGTGATGCGGCGCCCCAGCGGATCCTCGTCGCCGAAGCCGGCCTCCGCGGCCGAGGCGCTCAGTACCGCGACCCGCTCGGCGCCCAGATCATCGTCGGCGCGGAGCACGCGGCCGCTCAGCAACGGAATGCCGAGGGTACGAAGGTAACCTGGGACAACGACCCGCGCGGAAGCCGGCGGCAACTCGCCGAGTGCCAACGGCTTGCCTTCGACGTTGAAGCGTGTGCTCCACATGTTGCTCGCCCCGAAGGGACGCCGGTTGACGATCGCGGCGGAGTGCACCCCGGGCAGCGCGTCGACCCGCTGCAGCAACTGTCGATAGAACTCCCCCACCTCGACGCGCTCTGCTTGAAGCCGCGCCATGAATTCGTCCATACCGATTTGCCCGGACGGCGAGAACATCGGCGGCTCGACTCGTAGTGTGAGCAAGTCGCTGGCGTCGAAGCCCGGGTCGACGGCGACCACGTTGGCGAAGCTACGCACCAGCAGCGCCGCACCGGTGAGCACGATGAAGGCGATCGCTACCTGCCCCACGGCAAAAACCCGCCGCATGCGTTCCCCACCGGCGCCGACCGCCGACCTGCCGCCCTGGCGGAGCGCATCGGCAACATTGCTGCGCGCCGCGCGCCACGCGGGCGCGACACCGAAGACCACACCGACCACTGTGGAGACCGCGATCGAGAACAACACCACGGTGGCATCCAACGAGACCTCCTGCGAGCGTGGAATCGCCGACTCGCCGAGCTGAACGATGGGATGCAGCAGCAGCTGGGCTACTGCCAGCCCGATGGCACCACCGAGCATTGCCAGCACCATGCTCTCGGTCATGAGCTGTCGTACGAGGCGCCCGGTGGAGGCACCCAGGGCAACCCGCAACGCCATCTCGCCGCCGCGCACCGAGGCCCGAGCGAGCAACAGGTTCGAGACATTGGCGGCGGCAATCAGCAGCACCATGACAACAATCGCCTGAACGATCAGCAGCTGGCGCGGCGCCGAGCCAATAGAGCTATCGAGCAATGGCTCGACGAATCCCTCCATGGTTCCGTTGGACTCGGGATACTCCTGCGCCAGCGCCGCCATGATCCGGTCCATATCGTCGCGCGCCTGCTGCAGCGTCACTTCAGGAGCCAAACGCGCGATGGCGCGCACCCAGTACGAGGCTCGCGGGCCACCGTCGACAGGGCGTATGTCCCAAGGCTTCCACACATGAGTCCCGGCAGGAAACTCGAATCCGGCCGGCATGACCCCCACCACCGTGAGCGGCCGATCGTCGAGCACGATCTCCTGCCCGAGCGCCGCAATCGGGCCCCCGAAGCGGCGCATCGCCAGGCCGTCGCTGATCAGCGCCACACCATCCGCACCGGGATGGTCCTCCTCGACCGAGAGATCACGGCCCACCGCCGGCGGTGTCTGTAGCGCTGACAGGAACGGCGACGAGACCATCGTGTACTGCACGCGCTCGGGCTCGTCGCCACCCGTCAGGTTGCCGGCACGCGTTACGTAGACCGCCATCGACCCGAACACGCGATTGCGCTCTTGCCAGTCGACAAAGTCGTGCGCCGACACACCGTAGCGCAGCCAGCCCCGTTGCGGCTGGCTGTCCCACAGCGCCACCAAGCGCTCCGACTCCGGATACGGCAAGGGCCGCAGCCACACTGCGTTGAGCACGCTGAAGATCGCCGCGGTAGCGCCAATGCCAAGCGCCAGCGTCAGAATTGCCGCGACCGTGAACCCGGGGCTCAGTCGCAGGGCCCGCAGAGCGTACGCGACATCTCGTCCGAGCGCCGTCAGGAGGCGGCTCAATCCTCCTTCGCGGCCGTCGACTCGCCGGCCCGCACGCTCGCGCACTGCGAGCAGCAATGTCTCCATGAGCGATCGCACCGCGAACACGAGCGCCGAACCTCGCCCGCGACCACGTGCAGCGGCGTAGCCGTCGCTGAACGCATCGAGCTGGTCGCGACCGAAGCGAGCGCGAACACGCGCCGGGTACACCAGCAGACACAGTCCGTAGAGTCGCACCGCGAGAGGACGCCAGCCACCCGGTGGCCGCGTCATCCGGACCTTGCCCCCGGGATCAGGTTGCGCCTCCGCGCGGCGCTCACCTGCCGCTCGAGCCGCACCGCCTCGGCCTTTGCGGCGTCGAGCCCGATCGCAGTGATGCGGTAGATGCGGCGTCGCTGGTCGTCGGCGTCAACGGCCTTCCGATGCTTGATCTCCTCGATCAGCCCGCGCGACAGCATGCTTCGCAGGTGGCGGTACAGCGTTCCCGGCAGCATGTTCACGGCACCGTCGCTACGTGCCGCCACGTCGCGCATGATCGCGTAGCCGTGGCTGTCGCCCTCGGTCAGCCGCATCAGAATCTCGAACATTTCGGCCTTCAGGGGAACCGCTGTACCCATATCGTCGTTGTGTGTCATCGCTGTATTAGAGTCCACATCCATACGAAACGTTTATACACGATTTATGTCTAGTGGGTCGAAGGCGGCGCTGCAAGACACTGGACCTCACCGCCTTCCGTGTCGATCTCGCCGTCGGCAACTCGCGCTGCCGAGAGCGAGGTATCGATACCGTTCGAGTACGGGCCGCCGTTGATCGTCAAGCCCACCTTCGAGCTGCTCGGCGAGGAGCTTCTGCTGCTCGGTCGACGCGAGGAGGCAACTGCGGCATTCCAGCGCGCCGCGGAGCGGGCTCCAGGCCGAGCCGCGGCGGTTCGCGGACTGGCCCGGTCGCGTACCTCGGCGCGGTGACAGCGATGGTCCAAGGCAGCCACGACGCGCGCCGACGCGACGGCCTCTGCGGCGGCGTGGCTACAAACTCGGAGAGACGCGCCTCGCCGCGACCATGACCTCCGGATCGAGCACGGTCATCGCTGTGGCCCGGTCGCCCTCAACGGCAAAGCGGATACGGACCGCCGACGCGCCGGCCGGACGGAACTGATGATCTCCAACGTACGAAAGCCCACGACCCGATCCCTTGCCCCGCCGGATCATCAGGTTGCCGCGGTCGTTGATATACACCTCGAGCCAATCCTCCTCGCCAGCTCCGAACGTGTAGCGCCCGAGATAGGCATCGCGATCTGCATCCGAGAGCGACTCGCGCGCTGCACCGGTATCGGCATCGCCGAGCGACTCGAGGTAGGCCAACACCGGCCGGGCAAGCTCGCCGCCGGCGCGAGCATGCGACAGCAACGTGATGCCGTGTGGACCGGGGATGCGCTGCACACCCGGTGAAGCATCGACGAACGCCTGCACGACCTCGAGGTGACCGAGCATGACGGCGGAAAACAGCGATGGGCGCGCGCCGTATTCGATCAACAGCTCGGCGATGTCGCGGCGACCCATGTGGGCCGCCGCACCGAGGCCGCTCTCCCAGTCGCCGAAGCCCCAATCCTGACTCGCCTTGGCCAGTGCCGGGCTCTCCTCGACCAGCTGCCCCACACGGGCGAGATTTCCATGCGACACCCCGACGATCTCGCGCACGCGCGCAGGATCCTGCGACGGAAACGCATCGTACACGTCGGCGGCGGCCGCCGGCAGATGCGGCTGCGGTGTTGAGATCAGCTCCGCCCAGGTGAGGGCGCCTAGCGCTGGGACTGCCGACAGAACGTAGCGACGCGGGATAAGTGGTTGCATCGAATTCCCTGCTCGGGGATTGCGGGGTTGCTGAAGATATTAACTTACTCTTGTTTAATATCTCAGTCTAGCCGCGCTGCGCCACCTCCCCTAGCGCGAATCGCCGTGCTGGAAGTGTTGCCTCATACCTCATATAAGGTGCCGTAACAGCAGGCCAGCGAGCAGTACGAGCGGCGTTATCAGGATCAGTACGGGCGTAATCTCGACGATATCAGGACGTCGCATGGTCAGCGTTTCCTCAAGGGGATCGTTCGTTGGCTTGTTTGCGCGTCGGTCGCTCGACGCTCCGCCCCATGTGACCGGCGTGTAAGGACAATCACACCGGATCGTCGTGCGCCACGTCGTCCCTACTGGAGCCAGACACTGGCGCTCACTCGCGCAACACCACCATCGGATCGACACGTGTCGCGCGGCGAGCCGGCAGCAAGCATGCGACCGTCGCCACTGCCAGCAGCAACAACGGCACGACAACGAAAGTGGTCGCGTCGGTTGCACCAATGCCGTACAGCAGCGAGCTCATGAACCGCGTCAGGAAGAATGCGGCGCCAACCCCCAGTGCCAGGCCCAGACTAGCGACACGCAGCCCCTGGCCCAGCACCATGCGCAGCACTCCGCCGGCCTCGGCGCCAAGAGCCATGCGGATACCGAGCTCGCGATAGCGCTCCGCCACCGAGTACGACATGACGCCGTAGGTTCCTACCGTGGCGAGCACGAGCGCCACCGAACCGAAGATCCCCAGGAGCAGCGTCATGAACCGCGGCCGCGCCACCGCCGAATACAGCGCGCTGCTCATGGTCTGCACATCGGCCAGCGGCAACGTCGGGTCGAGCGACCATACCGCCTGGCGCGCCTGCCCCGCCACCTGGATCGGCGGCACCGTGGTACGCATGACGACGTTCATGCTGCGCGGCGCGAAGTTCAGCGACGCCGCTACTTGCGGCGTATAGAAGTACAGTTCGGTGCCGGTTTCGTTCTCGACTCCGTCCTGCTTGACGTCTGCCATCACCCCGACGATCGACATCCAGGGGTTGTCGTCGCCGCAGCACGGTCGCAGACGGCGTCCAATGGCACTCTCGCCCGGGAAGAATACCGACGCCAAGGTCTCGTTGACGACGGTAACGGGCTGAGCTCCTTCGCCCATATCCTGATCGCCGAACGGTCGACCCTCCACCAAATCGATTGCCATGGTAGTGAAATACCCGTCGGTCACCCACTGGTAGAAGTCGACATTGTGCGGCGGGCCGTCCTCGGTTCGTTCGACTCCCTCGAACTCGGTGTCGTTGGCGTCGAGACGACGGCGCGGGGGCAACCCACTCATCGCCGTCGCGGCGGCAACACCCGGTATCGCGCCGAGCTTGTCGACCAACTCGTTGAAAAAAGCGATCTGGGCGCGCCCGTCGGCGTACTCTGCGCTCGGCAAGTACAACCGGAAGGTCAGCAGCGCTTCGGGATCGAATCCCGGATCGACGCTTTGGAGCTCGTCAAAGCTGCGCAGCATGAGCCCGGCGCCGATCACCAGCACCACCGCCAGCGCGATCTCGCTGACCACGAGCAGACGCCTCAGCCGCAGCTTTCCGAACCCGCTGGTGGATCGCTCGCCCCCCTCGCGCAGCGAGTTGGACAGGTTACGCACCGTCATGTGCATCATCGGCGCCAATCCGAACAGCAGACCGGTGAGCAACGACATCGCGGTAGTAAAGACCAGCACCGAAGCATCGAGCGAGATGTCGTTGATACGCGGCAGGGAGTCGGGGCTGGTGGCGAGCAGCGCCCGCAATCCCCAGTTGCCGAGCAAGAGGCCAGCGGCCCCGCCGGCGAGTGCCAGTAGGCCGCTCTCGGTGAGGAACTGGCGCACCAGCCGGCCGCGACTGGCGCCCAGGGCCGTGCGCACGGCGATCTCCTTCTGCCGCGCTTCGGATCGCGCCAGCAGCAGGTTGCCGACGTTGGCGCAGGCGATCAGCAACACGAACCCGACGGCGCCGAGCAACAGCAAGAGCGCCGGCCGCACCTCGCCGACAACCTCGTCGCGCAGCTCCGTCAGATGCAACGGATGCCCGTCGAGACTGGGCACGTGGCCGTCAGGAACACGATCGCGCCACTGGTCCAGCAGACCGACAAGCTCCGCTTCTGCGGCGCCCGGGGTGACACCGGGCGCTAGCCTGCCCACCGCAAACAGGAAGTGGTTGCCGCGCGGGCGCGGCGCTGCCGCGTTCAGCTGCAGCGGCGCCCACACTTCCGTACCGTTGTCGTTGATATCGAAACCGGCCGGCATGACGCCGACGATGGCGCTCGTCTGGCCGTTGATCTCGACGGTCTCTCCAACCGCCGCATCACGACCGCCGAAGGCCCGCTGCCACAGCTCCCACGACAACACCACCGCCAGCGGCCCGCCGGGCGCGTCCTCCTCGGCGGTGAAGACGCGGCCGACCGCCGGTTCGACGCCCAGCACCGTGAAGAACGAACGCGTCACGGTGGCGGAGCTCACGCGCACTGGCGATTGCCCGCCGGTGATGCTGATCTCCCCGGTGTTGTACGCCCCGAGATCGACGATCGCATCACCCCACTCGGCATACTCCTGGTATTCCGGCTGCGACATCCAGAACTTGTCGAAGCCCATCGTCGGAAACGCTGTCGTAACGAATACGAGCCGCTCCGGATCCTGGTACGGAAGCGGCTTGAGGACCACGCCGTTGACGACGCTGAAGATGGCGGAGTTGGCGCCGATGCCAAGCGCCAACGTCAATACCGCCACCACCACGAACCCCGGCGTCTGCACGAGCGAGCGCGCGGCGAACTTGAGGTCTTGCAGGACATCTTGCATGGCGGCCAACTTGGGGAGTTTGTGCTCTCGGCGAGAACCCGCTGTCTCTAGGACGCACGAGCAGGGCGGCGGGTTCCGAAGGTGCTGTAAGAAAGGCACGTGCGGGAGGCTCGCCGCTTACAGGTGAACACACGCGAAGCCTGGCGGTACGCCGGAGATCGGCTCGCGTGCTGGCAAGCCATCGGGCACAGTAGGCGCGGGCGCCACCGGCGCTCACGCAACGGCAATCAGGAGACCCGCATGGCCGACCGCACCACCAGCATCGATACCAAGCTCATCCATGCCGGCGAGCCCGAGCCCCGCATCGGCGATGCGGTGGTGCCGCCCATCTTCCAGTCGTCGACATACGAGTACAACGGCAGCGACTCGTATGACGATATCCGCTATGTGCGGCTGAGCAACACCCCGAGCCACACTGTCCTGCACGCCAAGCTGGCGGCGCTCGAGAACGCCGACGCCGCGCTGGTCGCCAGCAGCGGAATGTCGGCGATCACCAGTGCGCTGCTGTCGGTTCTGCGCCAGGGGGACCACCTGCTCGTGCAGGATTGCCTCTACGGCGGCACCCACTCGTTCGTGTTCGACGACCTACCCGGCTGGGGGATCACCGTCGATACCTTCGACCCCACCGAGCCTGACTCGTGGGGCGACCTAGTACGCCCCTCAACCAAGGTGATCTACGCCGAGACGATCACCAACCCGCTGGTTCAGGTCGGAGAGCTAGAGGCGGTCGCGGCGTTTGCCAAAGAACGCGGCCTGGTGTCGATGATCGACAACACCTTCGCCAGCCCGTTCAATTTCCGACCGGCGGAATGGGGGTTCGATCTGTCAATACACTCGGCCACCAAGTATCTGAACGGCCACACCGACCTCGCCGCCGGCGCCGTCATCGGCAGCGGCAAGCTCGTCGAGGACGTACGCCGGACGGCCAACCACCTCGGGGGATCGCTGGACCCTCACGCCTGCTTTCTGTTGCATCGGGGCATGAAGACACTCGCGGTGCGGGTGCGGCAGCAAAACCACAACGCGGCACGCATCGCCGTGTTTCTCGAAGGGCATGCGGGGGTGGCGTCGGTCAACTACCCGGGGCTGCCGAGCAACCGCGATCATGAGCGCGCCGGCCGCTTTCTGGACGGCTTTGGCGGCATGCTCAGCTTCGAGGTGAATGGCGGCGTCGAAGCTGCCCGACGGGTCGTAAAGGAGGTGCGCTTACCGATTGAAGCACCCAGCCTTGGCGGCGTGGAGACCCTGATCACTCGACCTTCGACCACCTCCCACGCCGGTATGCCGCCGCAGGCGCGCGCCGCCGCCGGGGTTACCGACAGCCTGATCCGTCTTTCCGTGGGAATCGAGGCGGCCGACGACCTGATCGCCGACCTGGATCAGGCGCTGGGCGCCTAGGTCCGCGGCGGGAAGTAGCGCCTCGATGGCGTTCGGCCGCTCCTCGTTCAGTCGCCCCGGCGCTGCCGCAGCACCTCGAAGCACGCCAGCGCCACGCAGTTGGCAAGGTTGAGCGAGCGCACGCCCGGATCCGCGATGGGGAATCGCAGGAGACGATCCTGGTAGCGGCTACGTATCGCCGGCGGCAGGCCGACCGACTCACGGCCGAAGACCAACGTCACCGGGCGCCGGTACTCGGCGTCCCAGTACTCGTGCTCGGCTTCGGCGGAAAAGAAATATGCCGTACCCAGACTCGGCAGGAGTGGCTCCAGATCGGACCAGCTGTCCCACATTTGCGGCGCCACCCGGGGCCAGTAGTCCAGACCCGCACGCCGCACCTTGGCATCGTCGAGCCCGAAACCAAGGGGTGCGACGAGATGCAGTTGCGCGCCCACCGCCAGGCAAGTGCGTCCGGCGTTGCCCGTGTTGCCATGGATCTCGGGCTCGACCAGCACCACCTGCAAATTGTCGCGTGTCGTCTTCACCGCGAGCTTTCCATTCGACCGAGCACACGGCGCTCTGCGACCCACATCGTGATGACACGGCCGATCATGAAGAGCGCCATCGCAGCCCACAGCAAGTGGTTGTCCTTTCGACGTACCGCCACCCAGGCGATCGGCAGGAAGAACACCAGGGTGCTGACAACCATCTGGTTGCGCAGTACCTTGCCCTCGGTAATGCCGATGAAGAAGCCATCGTAGATGTAGGCAATCGACCCGAACATGAGCACCGGAATCAGCCACGGAGCGTAGCGCCCCGCCGCCGCTATGACGCCAACGTGCGACGTCATGATGCCGAACATGGTCGCAGGGGCGAACAACATCACCCCAATCACCGGCACCACGAACGCAAAGCCGGTGATCATGGCGAGCCGCAGGACACGCCGCAGCCGGTCGACATCGCGCTGACCGTAGTAGATACCCGCCAGGCTCTCGGTAGCAAACGCGGCTCCGTCGATCAGGTAGGCGGCCACCATCTGGAGCCTGATCAGGATGGCGTTGGCGGCCAGGACGGTGGTGCTGATGCGGGCACTGAAATTCGTGAACAGCGCCAACGTGGTCATCAGCGCCAGCGTGCGAACCACGATGTCGCGATTGAGCCGGAACAACTCGGCCAGCCGCTGGCGATCGAACACGCCGGCGCCGGATAGCGGCGCCAGCGGGCCCAGGCGATAGACGAACGCGGCGCCCATCGCCAACATCAAGTACTGGCTGATCGTGGTCGCGACGCCGGCCCCGGTGGCGGCCCAACCGAGCTCGACGATGAACAGGTAGTCGAGCGCCACGTTCGCCAGGTTGCCTGCGACGGTGATCAGCAGGGCCTCGCGCGCCCGCTCCCGTCCCAACAGCCAGCCCAGCAACACGTAGTTGCTCAGCGTCGCCGGGGCGCCCCAAATACGGGCGTTGAAATAGTCTGTCCCGGCCTGCTCCACGCCAGACGAGCCCGACAGCATCGCGAAGCCGACATCGCGGATCAGGTGGCGCGCCAACAACAGCACCACAGCCACCATAAGCGCTACCGCGAGCGACCGGTACAGGATGTGGCAGACCTCGCGATAGTCGTCGCGACCCACCGCCTGCGCCGTCGTTCCGGTGGTGCCCATGCGCAAGAACCCGAAGGTCCAATAGGCGTAGTCGAAGATCACCGCGCCGAGTGCCACGCCGGCGAGATAGTCGATGTTGGACAGGTGTCCCAAGAAGGCGGTATCGACCAGACCCACCAGCGGCACAGTGACGTTGGAGAGGATGTTGGGGACGGCCAGCCTAAAAAAGCGGCGGCGGAGCGAGATCGGCGACGGCGTCATGCGACCCCGTATACACCGCGACGCTCCCGAACGTCGTCGGCGCAGCGTTGACAGGCAGCCGGCAAACCGTTGCACGAGCGACGGCCCGGACCGAGGGAGAACGTTTCGGGCCGGGCCGTCTGCGACGTTTGGCGTCGCCTAGCAGACCTCTATAAGCAGGCCTTCTATGTCTCGGTTTGGATCAGAAGAGGGCGCGAACGCCGACGCCCAAGGCGCCGGACGCGCCAGCACTCGTCTTCACCTCGCCGTCCTTGTCTTCATCGTCGCCCTCGTGCTCGTGCCAGTCCTCGTCGTCGTCCTGCCACTCGTGCAAGCGCCAGAGCCCGAACGGCATGTCCTCGCCCAACTCGAAGTCGAAGTCGAAGTCGTTCAGCCACTCTTCATGCAGGAAGTCGTCGGCATCGAAGTTCAACATGAAGTCATCGCCTGAGAGAGACCAACCGCGCGGGCCATCGCCGCGTAGGAAGAAGGCGTTGTGGCGCCCATCCTGGAGCTGGTCGCGCTGTTCGGCGGTGAGCGTTCCCCATGCCTGCTGATTCAGGCGCAGATCGGCGACGCGGCTCTCGACGCGCAACGTGCCAATTGCCTGCGTCTGCTGCTCGACGGCACCCAGGTCGGCGGTGTGTGGATCCTCCATCAGCTCTTCGAGATCAAGCTGGGCGACGTCGATCGCCGCCTCGCGCTCGATCGACGCTCGACGATGTTGCCGCCGCGCGTCGCGGATATCGCTTTCCTGCTGCTCAGTGAGCTCGAGATCCTCGGCCATGCGCAAGACTCGCTCGGCGATTCCGCCGCCGCCGGGGCCACGACGACGGATCGAGATATGCGGGGC
The DNA here is from genome assembly GCA_963666055.2 of Acidobacteriota bacterium. Lineage (GTDB taxonomy): Bacteria > Acidobacteriota > UBA890 > UBA890 > WLXD01 > DASCOT01. Next base: position 19,490 of record CAXWPH010000011.1, read on the forward strand.
ACCACGCATCCGGCCGCGGGCGCTCTGCATCGCCTCGCGAATGGCTTCGGCGCCGTGACGCCGCGCCTCGGTCCACTGTTCCCTGGCCTGCGCCAGGTGCTCGGCCAGGCGCAAGTGACCGGCCTCCGTAGCCCGCCTGGCAGCTTGCGCCGCGTTTCGCATGTGCTGGCTGTAGACCTCCTTGGCTTGCGCCATCTCTGCAGCCTGCTTCGCTTCTTCTTCGGTCTGCACCGCACCCGCCTGCACGGCGCCTACCGACACCGCCATCAGACCCACCACGGCACACAGCCCCACCACCGCCACACCGGTGCGGGAGCGTAGGTTCACAGCAAACATCACCAACCTCCAGTCGCTGGGGAACAACGATCACTCGAGTACCTAGTTAGAACCGCCGGGCGCGTCAAAAGTCGCATCTACCGCGGGTGCGAGACATTTATGTACGCCCATCTCGAAACGACAGCTGCCGTTTTCTCCGGCCGGACTCGCCGGCAGCGGCCCGAATCGGATGGCCGGGCGGCTTCGGCGCCGGGAACCGTCCAGGTGGAGTTCGCCGATCACGACCTCGCGATCGACCGTCCGGCCAACTGGCACGACTCCAGGATCCGCGGCGGAGACGTTCAGGTGCATTTGGCGGGAGGCGCCAACGGCTTCCCCCATTTCACGGTGCAAAGCGATGCGGGGGCGGGGCTGCCGGCCAACGTCTCGGCCGCCGCGGAGCGCCAGATGGTGGAGGAGCTGTTCAGCGCGTTGGTGGAGTCTGTCAGTGGTACCACCGTGCTCAGCGCCGCGTGGTCGGGAATCAACGGCCGGCGCGTGCACGGCTCCATGAGCTTACGCCCGAGCGTCGCCGGACCCATCAAGGTCCGCCGCCTGCTCTTCCTGCATGCAGGGATCCCGTACGTGATCAGCTGGGGAGCTCCGGCCGATGAGTACGAGGCGATTGCCGAGCTGGTGGAGCGCTTTGCCAGCAGCCTGCGCCGCACGGACTGACCTGGCGGTTTCAACTGACCTGGCGGTTTCTGGCGCTGTCGAGCGCTTGCGCCCCCGCCTCGCCTACTCCCTTGGATCCTCGCCCGCTCCGGCGATAGGGTTCAGGCGCTCAACCGACGTGGTCGGTGCAGCTGCCTCCAGACGCTGTCGCCGCAACTTGCCGTTGGCGTACAGGCCAACCCCGACGATCGTCAGCACTGCCAACGTCCCGAAGACGGTGATGTAGAAGAACGTCGGGTCGGCGACGCTCTCGCCCGGGATGAGGGCGAACACCAGCGCCGCGGCGGTTACTACGAAGCCCGTACCGCCGGCGAAGTAGGCACCACAAGGCGCCAGCGGCGCACGCTGGACGCCCTCCGCCACCGGGTGCCGCTGCATGACGAGCAGCGCCGCGAACATGTACAGGTATGGGATGAAGTAGACGACGATCTCGAGGCTGACGAAGATGCGATAGATCTGCTGCGCCGTGCCTCCCATGCTGCCAAGGATGATCAATGCCGCAGTGGCGACGCCGAGCGTGATCACCGACACGTGCGGGGTGGCGTACTTCGGGTGCAGCCTTCCGAACGCGGCTGGTAGGTAGCCGTCGAGCCCGGCCGCGAACGGCACCCGCGCGCAGGTCGCCATCCAGGCGCTCACCGTTCCGAACGCCGCGAGGCAGAGGCAGAGTGCAACCAGCGAGCCCAATACGCCGCCCATCGTGGCGCCGACCAGCCTCGTTCCGCCAACTCGAGCGGTGTCGGTCAGCCCGGTCAGGCCGGTGACCTGATCCGCCGGGAGCACTGTCAGCATCGTCCAGGAGATCAGCATGTACATGCCGAGCACCAGCACGCCGGCGATGGCGAGCGCGCGGGGGACGTTGCGCTTGGGGTCCTGCACCTCTTCGCTCAACACCGATGCCGCCTCGAGGCCAGCGAACGCGTAGGCGACCGCCGCCAGCAGGATGACATCGGAGAGTCCGCCGAAGGTGGGGGTCACGGTGCGCAGCGAGAATTCGGTTGCCGAGCCGTAGTTGACCCATGTGAGGAAGCCCAACCCCACGACCATCAGGCCGGGTACCCCGATGTTCAGATATCCGCTGACATTGTGGAGACGTTTGGCGACGTCGAGACCGAGAACGTTGACCACGACGACGATGGTGACCCCGACCAGCGAGGCCGCCAACAGGTACCCCGGACGCTCGGCGAGATACGACCAACGCGGGATGATGAACGCCGCGTTGGTGGCAGAGAACATCAGCGCGGCGGGGAAGTAGACGAGGATAGTGACCCAGTAGAACCACGCCGTGATGAAGCCATGGAAGTCGCCGAAGGCGCGCTGTACCCAGATGTAGATGCCGCCCTCATGTGGGTGCCGAGCGGTGAGCTCGACCGACGCGAACGCCTGCGGAACATAGAAGAGGACGAAGCCCAGCACCCAGAGCACCAGCACACTCGGGCCGTTTTCGGTCGATATCGCCACGACGCGCATGGAAGCGGTGCAGGCGATATAGAAGAGCACCAGGTCGCGGGGCCCCATGACCTTCTTGAGCTTGCTCTTCTCGGCGCGCGCCTGCGCGGCGATCGTTTGCTCGGTCACCCGGCACTCTCGCGGCCGACCAACTTCTCGTCGATATAGTGCGCGGTGGCCTCGGGGCCGTTGAGGTATCCGACCATTAGCCTGCTGCCAAGTCGGCGCGTAGTGTCGTCGCCCTCTCTTCTGGATCTCGCCCCTGGACTACTCTACGATGTTTTTCTGCGCTCCACATTGAGCAGCAGGGTGGCTGCGGCAGGCGGTCGTTGTTTGCCGCCAAGTCGGTCATGCCCCGGCTTTGGTTTCCTGCTCGAATCCCCTCGTCCCGTCAGAGTCTTCTGGAGTGAACCATGTTCAGATCTAGCTTCGCGACGCTGAAGATGTCGGTCGTAGTACTGCTGACACTCCCACTCACCGTGGCGTCTGTGAATGCACAGAGCCCGAACCCCGGGGACGACCCTGACGTCCAGGGAGCGATCAGATTGTTCTCCGCCTGGATGGATGGTCAGGTCAGGTGGCGTGAGCTTCCGGGCGTGGCAGTGGGTGTGGTCGCAGACCAGGAGCTGGTGTGGGCTCAGGGATTCGGCTTTGCTGACATCGCCACCGAACGGCCCATGACGCCCGATACCAAGTTCCGCATGGCGTCGCACAGCAAGCTGTTTACCGCCACCGCGATCATGCAGCTGCGCGAGCAGGGCAAGCTCCAGCTCGACGATCCGGTGTCGAAGTATCTACCGTGGTTCCAGGTCAAGTCGGCGCAGCCGGATGATCCACCGATCACCATCGAACAGTTGCTGACCCACGGCTCGGGACTCCAACGTGAGGCAGGCCCCCACTGGACCACAAGAGAATTCCCCACCCGGGAAGAGCTCAAGGGGCTGATTCCCGAGCGACAGGCGGTCTTCTCTCCCGAAGTACGCTTCAAGTACTCCAACCTGGCGTTCTCGATTGCCGGAATGGTGGTGGAAGCGGTGAGCGGCCGGACGTGGGCCGACTACCTGCAGGCCAACATCTTCGATCCGCTCGCAATGACCTCCTCCAGCGTCGACCTCGCGGTCGAGGGGTTGGCCACCGGCTACACCATGCGGTTGCTCGACGGGTCGAGGGAAACGATCGGGTTCGTAGACGCCCGCGGTATGGCGGCGGCGACCGGACTCACCTCGACCGTCGAGGACATGGCGGAGTTCGTGTCGGCGCAGTTTCGAAAGGGCCAAAGGGGCGGTGAACGGATCCTCAGCACCGCGTCGCTTCGGGAGATGCATCGGGTCCGGTTCCTGGAGAACGACTGGACCAACGGACGCGGCATTGCGTTCTCGGTCCAGAGAGTGGACGGCACGTTGTATGTCGGTCACGGGGGCGGGTATCCGGGGTACACGACAAACACCAAGATCCAGCTCGACTCGAAGGTGGGCGTGATCGTGCTCACCAATACGAACGACTCGAACCCGAGCCAGATCGCCGAGCAGCTCATGAACACGGTGGGCTCCGCGGTTGCCCAAGCCATCAAGGTCGAGCCCGATGAGGTTGCCTGGGACCCGTCCTGGGCCCGGTTTGCGGGTCTGTATCGGAGGCCGGGAAGAGGCAGCGAATCACAGGTGGTGCTGTTGAACGAGCGCCTCGTGATCATGAGTCCGAGGGCGCGGAGCGTCGACAGTCCGATCCGACTCGAGGCGCTCGGCGACGGTGTCTTCCGCTATACCGCTCCGAGAGGCGGCGGCGTCGTCGGCGAGGAGGTTCGCTTCCTCGAAGAGAACGGCGAAGTCATTCGGATGTTCGTGGGGGACTCGTTCATGGACCGCGTGCGGGACTAGTGGCCTGTAGGACGAACCTGTGCTGCCCGATCAAGAGGCGGCGGCCCGCCGGCCGGTATCTCTTCGTCTAGCAGGCCGTGCTGAAGAGGATCGACGATGAGTGACGACGTCCAGGAGTACATCGGAGATGGGCTGCAGCGCTTTACAGACGAGATCTTCGAATTCCTACGGATCCCCTCGGTAAGCGCCAAGTCGGACCACAACGCCGACACCCGCCGTGCAGCCGAGTGGCTACAGGCGAAGCTGGTTGACGCGGGACTCGAGGCCGAGGTCATCAATACGCCCGGTCATCCCATCGTGTTGGGAGAATGGCGAGGGGCCGGTGAAGATGCCCCTACGATCCTCGTTTACGGTCACTACGACGTGCAGCCTGCCGAACCTTTGGAGCTCTGGGATTCTCCACCTTTCGAACCGGAGTTCCGGGAGGGTCGTCTCTACGCCCGTGGCTCCGCCGACGACAAGGGGCAGCTCTACCTTCACGTGAAGGCAGCCGAAGCGCATCTGAAGGCCGGCGGCGGGCTACCGGTGAATCTCATCATCTTGGCTGAGGGTGAGGAGGAGGTGGGCTCGCAAAACCTGGTGCCCTTCGTCGAGGCGAACAGCGGCCGGTTGGCGTGCGACGGCGTCGTCATCTCAGATACCGCCATGTTCGCACCGGGGCTGCCGTGTCTCCTCTTTTCGCTACGCGGCCTCGCCTACTGTGAGATCCACGTGGACGGCCCATCCAGCGATCTGCATTCGGGCAGCTACGGCGGGGCGGTGGTCAACCCCGCCATGGCCCTCTCGCAGATCCTGGCCACTCTGTTCGATGACGACGGCCGCATTGCCATCGATGGCTTCTACGATAACGTCCTCGATTGGGACGACGAAACGCGGGCTGGCATCCGCAGCCTGCCCTTCGACGAAGGGGAGTTCGCGGCGTCGGTCGGAGCTACTCCCGCCGCCGGCGAGAAGGCGTATTCGGTCCTCGAGAGGCTCTGGACCCGGCCAGCCTGCGACGTCAACGGGATCCTTTCGGGCTACACCGGCGAAGGCGCCAAGACCGTGCTTCCAGGAAAGGCCATGGCCAAAGTGAGCTTCCGCCTGGTAGCGGACCAGGATCCCGAGCGCGTCTACGAGCTGGTGCGAGCGCATGTCGCCAAGGTCGCCCCTGCGGGCGTCACGGTTCGGGTCGAGGAGCTCCACGGTGGCATGCCCTGGCGAGCCCACCTCAGCGGCAAGCTCGAGAAGGCTGCGACGGCAGCCTTGATGAAAGCCTTCGGTGCGGCACCCGTGCTGGCCGGCGAGGGCGGAAGCATACCCATCGTCAGTGAGTTCGAACGGGTTTTAGGCGCGCCCGCGCTGCTCGTCGGCTTTTCCCTACCAGGGGCGAATGAGCATGCGCCGAACGAGTGGTTCCCCCAGGAGAACATCGAGAAGGGTATCCGCGCCCTGGCCTATCTCTACGAGGAGCTCTGCTAGCGGCCGTGGTGGAGATCGGTCTCAGCCTGCTGGCGGTCGGTCAGAGCAGCTCCGAGGCCCACCCACGACTGGCTCTTCCCGCTGGCGAGGAAGCGTTACAGGGCCGATCCATGGCGGGCAGGATTTATTGATGATTACAGCAACAGCTAGCACCACGCAGAGGAGGCGACTGTGAAGCTCTCAATCCAAGAACTGAGAGACCTGTCCCAGCAAGCAATTCTCAAGTATGGCTACTCGGAAGACGACACCCGCATCATATTAGACATGCTTATGTATGCTCAACTGAGAGGCAATGATCAAGGCATCGTCAAGTTGATTGGCGAAGGAATGCCGAAACATGACAAGGCACGACCACCAACTATCGAAACTGAAACTCCAGCTACGGCCATAATCAATGCCAACTATTCCATGGAGGCTATCGCCATGGAACAAGCCGTAGCGATGGTTATAGCCAAAGCCAAAGACATGGGTATAGCAATAGTAGGGACACATACGGGCCATGGGTCCTCCGGCGCCATCGGTTACTGGTCACGAAAGATTGCGGACGCAGGTTTAGTTGGTATTACCATGTCTAGTTACCCTTACGCGATGGTACCTCCTAGTGGCTCTTATGAGCCCTTGTTTTGTACCAATCCAATAGCTTGGGGTATTCCTACTGAACATGAACCTATTGTCTTAGACATGTCATCATCAGGCATCTCCTTTTTTGGTCTGCTAGAGGCGAAAACACAAGGAGCCCAAGTAGCTGAAGGGCTTGGCTATGACAAAGCCGGGAACGAGACAACAAATCCTGCTGAAATAATGGAAGGGGCGATAAGACCGTTTGATAAAGGATTCAAGGGCGCCGGGCTTGCCTTGGTGGTTCAGATCATAGGAGGTGCGTTGGTAGGTGGGGATTTCCTCAATAAAAGCGACAATGATGGAAACGTCGTAATCGCAATTAACCCCGACGCCATGATTGGAATGCAGCGCTTTATAGAAGAAACGACCAAAATGACCAAGGCAATAAAGCAAGCAAAGAGACTCGAAGGAGTCGAGGAAGTCATGATTCCAGGGGAGCGCGGCGACAAGATCAGATCACGGAGACTTGACAGTGATGAAATCGAAGTAGAAGACAACTTATTGAATAGCTTGAGAAGTTTCGTGGAAGGCAACTGAACGCCCCACGTCCGTGAGCCCAAACTGTCTCCCCTGTTTCCATCCCAGGTCGACGACAAACTCGATGAGCTGAAGGAGTTCGGAGCGAGAATCATCAGACACGGAGGGGAACGACCTGGATTTCACCAACAAGCGGGTTCCGGTTACGGGCGGCAGCGGGGGGCACTGTCAAGTTAACTTGACAATGCCTGCCCCCTCCCTCGACGCGCCGCTCAGTGGGGCTGCAACACCCAGTTGTTGCTCGTTGGCAACCGCGGGGCACCGGAGGCAATCACCGCCGGCTCGTCACTATCCAGAATGTAGAGCATCCAGTTACCGCCGGCAGCATGACGCAAGAGCACATCGGCCTTATCGTCGCCGTTGAAATCGACGACTGAGGCGATCTTGAATCCAGTGTCGGGGCTCATCTCAAGGCTCCCTTCGCTCAGGATCTTGTGTCCATCGAGTGAATATACGTACCAACTCCCATCGGCGTGGCGGAGCGACGCGTCGGCCTTGCCGTCGCCGTTGAAGTCGGCGTGGGACTCGAGCGTGTAGTCCGTATCCGTCGACATACGGGGCGCAGTCTTCTTGCGGACGCGTGCACCGTCGAGTAGATAAAGCAACCAGCTGCCCTTCCTGTCGCGCATCAGCACGTCGGTGAAGTCGTCGCCGTCGAAGTCAGCAATGGCCTGGACCGTGTACCTGGAACTCCTGACGATCTTTGGCTCGGCGGACTGGTAGCCGTCTGATGTGTTGCTTGCGTTCAGCAGCCACGTGCCGTCGGCTCGCTGCAGGAGGAAGTCCGCGCGGTCGTCGGCATTGAAGTCGGCCGTGCTCACAAGCCTGTCGGTTGGGTGTGTGCCGAGCGAGAGGCGCAGCTCTGACATCACTGTCTGTCCAGCAAGTCGATAGAGCAGCCAGCTGCCGTCGACCGAATTGCGCAGCAGCACGTCTGCATTGCCGTCGCGGTTGAAGTCGGCGGTCGAGACGACCTCGAACTCGGGGTCGGTGGTTAGATCAACGGCACCCTTCGAGGTGATCTTCTTCCCTACCAGGGTCGCCAGGAGCCAGCCGCCGGCCACAGCGGATCCGCTCGCCTGCTGTGGGAGTGCTCTGCTCGTATCGCGAAGTAGAAGGTCCGGCTCGAGGTCGCCGTCGAAGTCACTTCGGGAGACGACTTCGAAAGCTGCGTTCCGGGTTGGGCCGACCGGGCCCTTCTGCGTCATTTTCACTGCACCGCCCTCGAATCGGAGCCGGTACGATCGCCAACGGCGGGTGCGAGCGTTCCGCAGTAGGACGGGCTTGATCGTTTCGTGGACAGGTGGCGCTGGATGCCTGAGTGTCCCTCTCAGAAAGCGAGCGCCAGCATCGCGGCACCCCAGACGAGCAAAGCGCCGCCGATCGCGTAGCCGAGCCAGTGGCCGGCGGGGAAGGTCTTTTCGAACAGGACGAGCAGGGCGAGGCCCGCGATCCAGTAGAGATTCATCACGCCGCCGAAGAACAGGAGCCCCATCAGGAACCAACAGCAACCGACGCAGAAAGCGCCGTGTACGAGGCCCATCCGTAGCGCGCCACGGGCGCCCCGTCGCCAATGGGTGCTAAGGAATTCGAGCGGCGATCTGCAGTGGCGAAGACAGGCATGCTTGATCGCGCTGAACTGATAGGCGCCCGCGACGAGCAGCAAGACGCCGCCAAAGATCACGTTGGTCCCCACGAGCGTCGATGAAAGGATACCGGTCCGCGCGAACCCCCACTGCAGGGTCGCCACGACCAGGCTGAAGCCAGCCCAAGCGGCGAGATAGCCGACCGCGAATATGCTCGTCGCGACGTGTGGATGGCCGGTTTCGTGCTGCTTGCGATTGACCGTCGCGAACAAGAGGATCATCGGCGCGGCGCTGGGCAGCATCATCGCCACCATCATGACCCACCACATGAGGAACATCAGGACTGCGTAGCCGGGCGTCCAGACCACGGGCGTCATCATCGGCATGCCGACCATGCCCTCTTCGGACATTCCCCCCGCCATCCCGAGCCGTGACATGCGGGTCATCTCGAACGCCGACATACCCATGCCGGCACCGGCCAGCAGATACGCCCACGACAGGGCGACAACCGCAGTAAGCGCGGTGACGACGACCAGGCGATCGCGCCGGACCACTGCCTCGAGTGTGACGTCGACCGGCAATGTCACCACGCGTCTAGCCACGCGGTGAGCCTTGATCTTTCGCCGACCAGCCCATCCTGATTGAAGTGGTGAACACAATAATGGGCCCATGAATCTTCGAACGCCATCTCCATATCACCTGTCACCGAGGTCGTACCTAGTCCGATTTCTGCATAGGTAAACTCGAAGCTGCCACTAGGTCGTGCCAGCGCAACGTGGAACGGTTGGCCATTAAACTCGTTGATTATCGGCGTGCCTCTGCTCCTCATGATGCCCGGTATGTCAACGCTTGCGGTTCTGAGCTCCAAGTTCGCTTCGAGACCAATCGGCAGGAACAAAGTCTCGCAGAACTCCGAGCATGTGGACGCGAATACGGAGAACATGTTGCTTAGCGGTTTACATGCTTCGCCCGAGATGATCGTTTCAAGCGCGACCCGTTGAGCCTCATCCGCGCGTTCGTCGATAACAATCTGGCGTTTGCCATTCCCCTCCGCGATTTCGCCAGGCCACTTGTACAGCCCCGCCCAATTCAGACCCGCGAGCGACTTAGCGTTGAAATGACCGTCAACGACGCTGCCGACAAAGGCCGACTGACAATAGCCATGGGTGCTCGGTAGGTTGAACTGGCAACCACAATTCACGGCGCAATTGCAGTTGTCGTAGGTTTCGCTCTTGAATAGCCATTGATCATCCATCTCGCCGATCCTCCCCTACTCTGTTATCTGACTGGAGATTTCCCATCCCGCCCGCACCGAGCGGCTCAAGGATCTCGTAATGACCGAGTGTCTTGCCGACCATGGATCGAGCCCGCGTCTGAGGATGAGAAGCGGATCGAACTTATCCGCGGGCCATTCGGGGAAACAACGTAACATCAGGCTTGACGGGCACACCGCGTCGCCAGGCGGCCGGTGATCACTTGCCACGGGTCAAGCCATCCTGGTTGTAGTGGTGGACACAAAATAGCGCCCATGAATCTTCGAACGCCATCTCCAGGTCACCGGTCACCGAGGTCGTGCCGCGTCCGATTTCGCCGTAGGTAAACTCGAAGCTGCCGGTCGGGCGTGCGATTGCGATGTGGAATGGTTCACCATTGAACTCGTTGATGATCGGTCTGCCGGCACTCTTCACGACACCCGGAATGTCGACCTTCGCGGTTCTGAGCTCGAGGTTCACCTCGAGATCGATCGGCAGGAATAGTGTCTCGAAAAACTCCGAGCATAAGGAACCGAAAACGGAGAAATGATTGCTGAGGGGCTCGCATGCCTCGCCCGAGATGATCGTTTCGAGAGCAAGCCGTTGAGCCTCGTCCGCGCGCTCGTCGATCACGATCTGGCGCTTGGCGTTTCCCTCCGCAATCTCACCGGGGAATATGCAAAGCATCGCCCAATTCAGGCCCGCGAGCGGCGTGTCGTTGAAATGACCGTCAACGATGGTGCCGACGTAGGCGAAATGACAATTGCCATGTGTCGTGGGCTCGTTGAATTGACAACCGCAGCTCACGGAACAATTGCAGTTGTCGTAGGTGTGGCTCTTGAATTCCCACCGGTCAGACATGTTGGCAATCCTCCCAGGGCCGGCACTGCGATTTAGCGCCGAAACCGCACCCACGTCGTGATGCGTCTTTGCGAGACCTCGGTCCCCGGCGGGAATCTATCCGTTGCTCAGAGAGGGAACAACGGGAGCGCGGCATTGACGGGCAGGATTCGTCGGCACAATTCAGGCACAATCGCCCAAAGTGCGGAGGGGGAATCCCCGCAAGAGTGAAGACGCGCCCGTAAGGGCCGTGAGTCGCTCGTTTCGACCCGACCCGCTCCTGGAACGTCGGCGGGCCTCTACGCCGTTTACTTTTCGGTAAGTCGGCGCGGTTGCGTCACGAGCGGCGGCCCAGTCAACGGTCCGCTCGCGGCCGTGGCGTTGGTGGTCAGTGACCGACCTTCACGATTCTGCGCCCTCATCCGTCAAAGGGGATGCTGGAACGCTGCCGACACACGCCCCGTTGGATCTCGGCCCCTCCGCCGATATCTGGGTGCTAGAGGCCAGCCGCTAATCGATCGGACGCTCCCTCGTACAATTCTGGCCGGAGCCTTCTTGGAACCCGGTACTCGACTAACTCGAAATCGGCCAGAAACACCTGATCGATCAACCCCAAGTCCCTTGTCCTGCGGGCGTTTCACGTCCGGCCAAGAGGCCTCATCTGCCCATAATCGAGTTAACTTGCCAGTACCACAGCGAGTACCCACTCTGGCGACGTCACGACATCTGTGCGGCCCGGGCAACCTCCTCGTGGGTCGCGAACCAAACACCGGAGAACGATCTCATATACCGCACGAGCTCCTCGAGCACGACGATACGCGAACGTCGACCGATGATGTGCGGATGGGTGGTCAGAAGGAAGAGCGTCCCTTCTTGGTAGGCGCGGTCGAACTCCAGCTTCCAGATCTCCAGTACCTCCTCCGGAGTTATGAACGTGCGTAGCGATCCCCCCCCGCTCATCGAGAAGTAGGGCCAGTCGTCGAGGATCCAGGTCACCGGAAGCTCGACGATCGGAGTGGGATTGCCCTTGTAGACCAGCTGATACGGCCGGTCGTCCGCCATCAAGCTGCTGTCGTAGAGCAGGCCGTATTCTTCGATCAGCTTCGGAGTGTTGGCGCTGTAATCCCATGAGGGGGTGCGGATGCCGACGATCTTCTTGGAGGTCAGCTCTTCGATCGTCCGGATCGCGCGCCCCATCAACTCGCGCTCCTCGGCTTCGCTAAGCTCGGAGTTGGCCTCGTGGATCCAGCCGTGAAGCCCGATCTCGTGCCCCGCATCGACAATGCCACGAATCGCGTCAGGGTTGAGGCGGGCGATCACGGCCGGGATAAAGAAGCTGGCTGGAATCTCGTAGCGCTCGAGCACGTCCAGAATCCGCGGCAGACCCACACGACTGCCATACGCCCCTTCGGCCATCAATGCCGGCGAGGTCTGACCGCTGCTGAGGAACAGCGTCTCGTTGTCCATGTCAAAGCTCAACGCCACGGCAACACGGTTGCCGCCCGGCCAGGGATCCGGAGTGAGATCCTTACCTGCCGTTGCTTGGCCGACGGCGTCTTCGATTCTCTCCCATGGCCATTGCCACGCGGGTAGCTCGGGACTTTGGTCCTGGGAGCCTCTCGAGCCATGACCCAAAGAGGCCCAGGTCGACGGGATTCCGAGGCCCAATAGAGCGAGGAGCACAAGCAGCAGACCGCTTCTGAGGTTCATCTGGTTTCACCTCCGGATTGGTTTCCCGAACGTTGTTTGGCAGTCGTTCCCTGTATCCGAATTCACGCTCGCGTCGTTCACCAGGTACCGAGCAAGTCATGGGATCGTTCCCCTTGCTTCGCGACGCTAGTGGGAGCGCGGGAACCCCAGATCGACGCCGCGCTGAGACGGGTCGGCCCAGCGAGTCGTCACGACCTTCGGTCGCGTGTAGAAGTGCACACCTTCTGGACCGTAGATCGAACACGCGCCGAACAGCGAGCTCTTCCAACCCCCGAACGAGTAATAGGCCATCGGTACGGGTATCGGCACGTTGATGCCCACCATGCCCACCTGAATCTCCTCCAGGTCGGCGAGAGGACCGTAGAAAGAGATACCCATGCAGCTGAGGGCTCTACCGATCCGTCCTCACGTACCGCGCCACGTCAAACCTGCCGGTCGTATTGCTGCTGCAGCATATATGAAACGTCAACGAAACGAGATTACCTGACCAACGCCACATCTTAGGAGCTCAGTCGTTCGACCCAACATCGATGGTTCCGTCCCAGGTATTGACCTTGTCCGAGGCCATGTCTTCCGTAAACCAGGTAGTGGTGACACACTTTAGTTCGGTAAAGAACCTTACACCGTCCTTTCCCATGGTATGTAAATCACCAAAGAATGATTTCTTCTGTCCAGTGAAACCAAAGATTCCCAGAGGGACTGGAATACCAACGTTCACACCGACCATGCCACCATCAGTTCGTTTGGCAAACTCACGGGCGTAATAGCCGCTTTGAGTATAGATCGACGAACCATTGGCAAACTCACTGTTGTTCATAATGGCCAGGCCTTCTTCAAAGTCTTGGATGCGTTTTATGCAGATAACAGGCCCGAAGACTTCATCCCGCCCAACCGTCATATCTTCAGTCACGTGATCAAAGATGGTTGGTCCAACATAAAAGCCACTGTCATAACCCGGCACGTCAGGGTTGCGGCCATCAAGAACGAGTGTAGCCCCTTCGTCAACACCCGTTTGAATCCAATCAGTGACGTACTTCAAATGGCCCTTGTTCACTACCGGTCCAAGGCCAGTGCTTCGTTCATAGGCCGGTCCCAATGTCAATTCGGAGCAGAGTCGCACCAGAGATTCAACCAACCTGTCGGCAATACTCTCTTCAACACAAATAACCGGAAGCGCCATGCACCGTTGGCCGGCACACCCGCAGAACGCGTTGACAATTCCTCTAGCTGTCCTTTCCAGGACACAGTCTTTCAAGACCAGGGCGTGGTTCTTGGCTTCAGTCAGAGCTTGAACCCGTTTGCCATTGGCGGCGGCGGTCGAGTAAATATGCTGGCCGACTTTGGTTGAGCCAACAAAAGTAACACCAGCGATATCAGGATGCTCGAGTAGCAGTTCCGCTTCATTCCGGCTGGTGGTTACTATGTTCAAAACGCCTTTGGGGAGCCCGGCCTCATACCATAGTTCCGTGATTCGCATTGATGTTTGAGGAACAAAACTAGCGGCTTTCAGTACGAAACAATTTCCCGCGGCGATACAAATCGGAGCCATCCAACCCTGGGGGATCATTGCGGGAAAATTCCAGGGGGCGATTCCAGCAAAAACACCCACTGGATGATGATACATAGTCGTATCATAACCCGTGCTGCAATCCATCAGGGATTCCCCTTTCATGAGATGCGGCATACCACAGGCAAAGTCGACGACTTCAATTACTTTTAGGATGTCTCCCTTTGCCTCTTCCCAAGCCTTTCCCATTTCTCGGGCGAGAATCTCAGTCAACCCATCCAGATGTTGTTCGAGTAGTGTCTTGAGTTTGAACAAGATCTGAACACGTCGGACCACAGGGGTATTAGACCATCCCGGATAAGCGGCCTTGGCTGCCGCGACTGCTGAGTTCACTTCTTCTGCTGTGCATTGTGGAGCCTGAGCAATGATCTCGCCCGTGGATGGGTTGTAGCAGTCCATATAAGTCTCGGTGCTGGATGTAAGCCACTCACCATTCACGCAATATTTTAGTTGCTTGGGTTGTTCTGCCAGTGATGTGAGGCTCTCACCGTCGGCGCAATACGTTGAAGTAGCTTGTTCTGACATTATTAACCTCCAAGAGGACGGTATTTAGCAGGGTGCTGAAAAACTCTGATGGGTCTGGTGGGTGGGTCTTGCTGGCGAGATCAAGGAAGAGCGACGAGGGCGATGCCAGGGTCATCGTCGAGGAGCTCTAACGCTGAGATCGCCAGCAAGACCCACCCGCCCAACGGGTTACAGACCCACCAGAGTTCTTCAGCACCCTGCTAGATGTAACCGGGCGGAAATTATAGCCGATCTCATAGTGTGGCCCAATCGAGTGCCGGGTTCCATGGCACTCCCAGACAGGGGTGGGTGAGTTTGAGCAGCTGCGAGATCCCGCACGCGAAGTCCACGGTTTCGAGCCCGGGTTGGATCTCTCCGCGCGCGTCCGGCTTGGTCTTGCCGTGCTCGCCGGCGATGATCGCCGCGAGCTCGTCGGTGGCCTCATCGAGTAGGCTGCGGAAGCGGAACAGAATCCGTGTTCGGTTTGCGAGCGACGTGACGCGCCAGTCGGAGAATGCTGCGGCGGCTACTGACACGGCTCGGTCGACGTCCGCGGCACTCGCAAAGGCTACGCGGGCGCGTTCCTGCCCGGTGGCGGGGTTGAACACCGTGCCGGAGCGATCTGACTCCCCGCCCTGAAGTGAGCCGCCGATCCAGGTTCGATGCTCTCTGCCATGCTGATCTCCCTGAGAATGCCCGGCATCGACACGGCTGGCCCAAGCGGGCGCCGTTGCCGACACCTGCGTTCGAAAGTGTTGTTCTGTTGAGCTCGTTCAACAAATTCAAACTGCGAGTGTTCTCGAATTATCGATTCAGACGCGTTTGTTAGCAGTCATGTTGAGCATAGTGAAGCATGCTGACCGACGTAGCCTCCCGACGGCGCGAACTCCGCCTCAACTACAAGGTGTCGTAGCGCTCTTCGGCCCGAAGTGGAATCAGCAACGCCACGATCTCGTTGATCGAATCGGCCAGACTAAACCCATTATGGCCGCACTCTGCGATGATCTCCGCTACGTTGACCGTATCCTCCCGCGCGCCAAATCAAGGAGACCCACCATGCGTCGCGTTCTCGCAGTCGTTGCGGTGTTGCTGTTCTCATCCGCTGCCTGGTCGCAAGAGGGCAGGCAGGGGTACTACCGCTATCCGACGCTGCACGGCGACACGTTGGTGTTCGCTGCCGAAGGTGACCTGTGGAAGGTCGGCGCGACTGGCGGGCTGGCGCAGCGGCTGACTACTCACGCGGCGGAAGAGAGCCACCCGACGATCTCGCCGAACGGCCGCACGCTCGCCTATGGCGGCAACTACGAAGGCGTCACCGAGGTGTACACGATGGCGCTGGCGGGCGGGCTGCCGAAGCGGCAGACCTATGAGGCTGACGCCTCGATCCCCGTCGGTTGGACCCCGTCCGGCGAGCTCGTGTACACGACCGCTAGCTACTCCACGTTGCCGACGCGCCAGTTGGTCGAGCTCGACTTGGCCGCGAACAGGCGCACCGTCGTGCCGCTGGCTGATGCCAGCGAGGCCGCCTACGGCGACGATGGCGCAACCCTCTTCTTCGTTCGCCCGGGCTTCCACGGCAACGTGACCAAGCGCTACACGGGCGGAACGGCGCGCAACATCTGGAAGTACGCGTCCGGTTCGGCCGAGGCTGAGCCGCTCACCGACGACTACGACGGCGAGAGCCACACGCCGATGTGGTGGAACGACCGCGTGTACTTCGTGACTCCACGCGACGGCACGATGAACATCTGGTCGATGAGCCCGTCGGGCGGCGATCTACAGCAGTACACGCAGCACAGTGGCTGGGACGTGAAGGAAGCGGCGCTCTCCGAAGGGCATATTGCCTACCAGGTCGGCGCCGACATCTGGACCTACGACATCGCCGCGGACTCGTATGCGCTGGTGCCGATCAGTCTCGCTTCCGACTTTGATCAGTTGCGTGAAAAGTGGGTCACCGAGCCGATGGACTACCTGAGCTCGGTCCACATTCACCCAGACGGTCAGAGCGTCGTGCTGACCTCGCGCGGTCGTGTGTTCGTGGCGCCTGCCGGTTCGGGTCGACTCGTTCGCGCCTCACATCGCGAAGGCGTGCGCTATCGCGACGTCGTGTTCATGCCCGATGGCGACACCTTGCTCGGCCTCACGGACGCCAGCGGCGAACTCGAATTCGCCACCATCCCGGCTAACGGCGTTGGCGATGAGACGCCGATCACCGATGACGGTGCGGTCCTGCGCTTCCAGGGCACGCCGTCGCCGGATGGCTCCTGGGTCGTATATGGCGACAACAGCAACGATCTGTGGCTGCTCGAGGTGGCCACCGGTCAGCAGCGGCTGGTGTCGACGAACCGCGAAGGGGTCCTCGACGTTGCCTGGTCACCGGACAGCGGTTGGCTAGCCTTTGCACAGGCCGCGATGAATACCTACGCGCAGCTGTGGCTGTACGAAGTGGCAACCGAGGCGCGGACGGCGCTGACCTCGGACCGCGTCAACAGCGTCAGCCCGACCTTCAGCCCTGACGGCGATTGGTTGTACTTTCTGTCGGACCGCAACCTGCGCACATCGGTCGGCAGCCCGTGGGGGCCGCGTGCTCCCGAGCCGTACTTCGAGCGCACAATGAAGATCTACCAGATCTCCATGCGGGCCGGCCGGCGCTCGCCGTTCACCGCAGCTGACGAAATCAGCCGCGCGCTCCGGGCGGCCGACGACGCGGCGGCGGCGGACTCGTCAGACAGCGATGACGAGACTGAAGACTCGAGTGACAGCGGCATGTCCGTCGACCTCGGCAACATCGCACGGCGCGTCAAGGAAGTGCCGGTCGAGCCCGGCAACTACGCGGATCTGTCGGTAACCAAAGACGCCCTGTTCTGGCGGGCGCGCGAGTCCGGCAGCTCCCGCTGGCATCTGATGGGCATGACCATCGGCAATGACGATCCTGAGCCTGAGCAGGTTCTCGAGGGAATCGGCAGCTATGAGATGTCGGCCGACGGCAAGAAACTGATGGTGCGGCGTGGCAGCGATATTTACGTCATCGATGCCAGGCCGAGTAGTGCGAGCAGCAGTCTTGCCGACCACCAGGTGGACCTCAGCGGGTGGACCTTCTCGATCGATGTCGCGGCGGACTGGCGGCAGATCTTCATCGATGCGTGGCGTCTCGAACGCGACTATTTCTACGACCCGGGCATGCATGGGCTTGCCTGGGACGTGGTGTTGGAGAAATACCTCGAGCTCGTCGGCCGCGTCACCACCCGCGCTGAGCTGAACCAGCTGATCGGCCGCGTAATCGGAGAACTGTCGGCGTTGCACACCAGCGTTCGTGGCGGCGACACTCGCGAGGGCGAGGGCGACGTCGCGGTCGCCAGCCTCGGCGCTCGCCTGGTCCGCGACCCCGACGCCGGGGGATACCGCATCGACCACATTTACGAGGGTGACCCGGACTACCCGGACGAGCTGTCGCCCCTGGCGGATCCCGATCTGGGCATTGCCGACGGTGACGTCATCGAAGCGGTCAACGGCGTCGCCGCGCTGTCGGTAGGCCACATCGGCGCGTTGCTCCGAAACCAGCAGGGTCAGCAGGTGCTGCTGCGTGTGCGATCCGGAGGTGGCGGGGAGGGCCACGATGTCATCGTCGTGCCCGCCGCCAACGAGCTGAACCTACGCTACACCGACTGGGAAGTACTCGCGGCGGCTGGAGGTCGAAGACGCGGCCGCTGGCCAGATCGGCTACGTCCATCTGCGGGCTATGGGATCCAACGACATCAACGCCTGGTATCGGCAGTTCTACCCAGTTCACGATCGGCCGGGCTTGATCGTCGACGTGCGCCGCAACGGCGGCGGCAACATCGACAGCGTCATCCTCGAGAAGCTCATGCGACCGGCCTGGTTTTACTGGAAGAGTCGCGTCGGTCGGCCGACCTGGAACATGCAGTACGCCTTCCGCGGCCACATGGTGGTGCTGGTCGATGAGAACACCGCCTCGGACGGTGAGGCTTTTGCCGAGGGGTTCCGTCGCCTGGGTATGGGCCCGGTGATTGGCGCCCGCACCTGGGGCGGTGAGATCTGGCTCTCGTCGTCGAATCGTCTCAGCGACGGCGGCTTGGCCCAAGCCCCGATGAGCGGCGTGTACGGCCCCGAGGGCGAGTGGCTGATCGAGCAGTGGGGCGTGGTGCCCGACATAGAGGTGATCAACCTGCCGCACGCCACCTTCAACGGTGAGGATGCCCAGCTCGACACCGCCATCGAGTACCTGTTGCAGAAGATCGCCGAGGACCCACGCGCGATTCCGACACCGCCCGACTATCCGGATCTCCGGTTCGCGTACCCTCGCGATCAGCAGCAGTAGCTCGCTAGCAGGCCGTGGTTTCCTCGAGAGCCTAGTCTTGATGACAACAGGGGCAGCGATGGAGTCCAGCCTCATCGAAAGGAACCAACATGCCAAACACCATTCTCATCACTGGCTCGAGCTCCGGCATCGGCAAGACAACGGCGAAGTATTTCCAGGAAGAGGGCTGGAACGTTGTTGCGACCATGCGAACGCCCGAAAAGGAGGCGGAGCTGTCTGGGCTCGAGAACGTCCTCGTAACCCGACTCGACGTTCAAGATCCGGATTCGATCGCCCGAGCCGTGCAGCTGGGTATCGAGACCTTCGGAAGAATTGACGTGCTACTGAACAACGCCGGCTACGGTGCCTTCGGAGTCCTCGAGGCCACACCAATGGAGAAGGTTCGGCATCAGTTCGACGTCAATGTCATCGGCCTTCTCGAAACGACCAAGGCGGTTGTGCCGCACTTTCGTGCCAACCGAAGTGGCACCATCATCAACGTCTCGTCTGTCGGCGGGAAGATTACCTTTCCACTTGGAAGCCTCTATCACGGAACGAAATTCGCGGTCGAAGGTCTCTCCGAGGCGTTGAGCTTCGAGATGGGGCCTATTGGGGTCAAGGTAAAGATCGTAGAGCCGGGCGTGATCAAGACTGACTTCTCTGGTCGGTCTTTCGATTTCAGCAACGATGAGGCTCTCGAAGAGTACCAGGGCATTGTTGGCGCGCTCTTTGACTCCATGAGCCGGCTTACCGAGTCAGGTTCAGACGCTCGCGTGGTCGCCGAGGTCATCTATCGGGCTGCAACCGATGGCACGTCGCAGCTCCGCTACATTGCCGGTGAGGATGCAAAGCAGATGATCGCAAGTCGAAAATCCGCCGACGACGAGACCTTCATTGGCGGCATGAAGCAGCAATTTGGTCTTTGACAGGCCGTGGTGAAAGTGTGGCGGGCCTGGTTACGGCGATAGGAGGGGGTTGCGCGCGTATGCTGCGTCGTTCCTCGTCAACGATGGGGACACGTGGCTGTATCACCAGCATGCGGCGTCGGCGGGTAAGAGTACGTCGAGCATCGAGCCGAGCGGCGGCAGGCCGGTGCTCATGAGCGCTGGGTCAAGCCACGAAGGTGCCGGCTGTCCGATCGGCGCGCCGGGTGGCGTGGTTTGCTGACGAGCGCGGGAGTAGGCTGCAGCCGGGCGCGTCAGAAACCGGTCCATGTCGCGCTTCAGCAGAGCGAAATGCGCCTGGCTGGGTCCGATCATCTCGTCGGCTTGTCCGATCCGGGCCGCAATGCGCCTGCTCATCGCGGTCAGCCGGGAGGTGGCGATCGCCCGCACCTGGGGCATGGGCGCGTTGGCTGCTAGCGACATCACCTGTTCGACGACGGCGCGCTGAACGGCGCGAATGATCTCCTGCTCGTAGCCGTCGTCGCTGTCCATACTGAACACCGCCTGGAAGCTGCGATCGAGGACGTCGTCGAGACCCGGCAGCGAGCTGTCGAGGGCGTGCTGCTCGACCATCCGCGCGGCGCGAGCCGCGTCGAAGATATTTGCCGCCACGTGCTGAGCGGCCACCACCGCCGGTGTAATCGCGTCGAACGTCATCCCTGTGTAGCGGGGAAACAGCTCGCGGTGGTGCCGGTAGCCCGGCGGCCTCGGCGGCAGCTGTGCGAGGACCGAGCGCGGCACGGCCAGCTCCGCGGGTTGCAGCGTTGCCAGCAGCGCTTCGAGTGCCGCCATCTGCTCGCTGCCCGGCACCGCCCCGGTGGCGTTGCCGTGGCCGTCGCCACGTAGCGCGTAGTGGGAGTTCGTACCGCCGATGGCGGAGGCGGTCGCTTCGACCTGATAGCGATGATGCAGGTACAGCGGCACCAGTGCTTCTTCGATCGTCGCCAGCGGCGCGCCGAGCCTGATGGCGTTGTCGCCGAAGCGATCGAGCGCGTGCCGGCGAACCGCCATCATCCGGTTGAGCTCAGCGGCCGGATCATCGCCGTTGGCCCATTGGTGCACGCGTCGAGGATGGCGCGGAGCTCCTCGGCCTCGTCGGCCCCAGGCGGGAAATCCTGGTAAGCGTACGTTACGGCGACCTTGTCCCAGTCGCCGATCTTGTCGTCGTAGACGGCCGAATAGTCGAGCTCGCCGTCATCGGTGAGCTCGATCAGCGGATGCGGGTAATCCATCACCGAGATGCGCCCCAGGCTGCTGGCGTAGTAGTTGTGGCCGAAGCCAAGCGTGTGGCCGACCTCGTGCGCCGACAGCTGGCGCAATCGAGCAAGCGCCCACTCAGCCAACTCCGGAGGGGTCTCGGTGCCGTTCTCATAGGGCGACAGCAGGCCCTCTGCGATCAGGTAGTCCTGGCGTACGCGCAGCGACCCGAGCGTTACCCGACCTTTGATGATCTCGCCGGTGCGCGGGTCGCTGACCGATCCCCCGTAGCTCCAGCCGCGCGTCGAGCGATGCACCCACTGAATGATGTTGTAGCGCACGTCCATGTTGTCGGCGCCCTCGGGCAGCATCTCCACTTGGAAGGCATTGCGATAGCCGGCCGCCTCGTACGCTTGGTTCCACCAGCGTGCTCCATCCAGCAGTGCTGAGCGGATGGGCTCGGGGGTGCCCCGGTCCAGGTAGTAGACGATGGGCTCGACGGCGTCGGAGATCGCGGCGCTGGGGTCGACCTTCTGCAGCCGGTGGCGGTTGACGAACCGCTTGGTCAACGCCGTACCGAGCGGCACCGCGTAGTCCTCGTAGGTGAGCCCGAAGGCGCCGGATCGCGGGTCGAAGGCGCGTGGCTCGTAGCCATCATCCGGTAGCTCCACGAACTGGTGATGTGTTCGAACGGTGATCGCCTCGGTGCTCGGGGTCACCGCCGATAGCGAGCCTCGCCCGAAGCCACCGCCCGGCCCGGGCTGCGTGCCGAATCCGCCGAAACCTCCACGTCCACCGCCCTGAGTGGTGAATGTGAGGGTGGCGTTCATGATGATGTTCTTCGGGAAGGCCTTGGTGTGTTCCCTCGAGATAGCGCTGCGCGAGCTGTCGAGCTGATAATGGGCCGGCTGCAGGCTGACCGCCACACGGTGGGTGTCGCGCAACAGAAACTCGGTCATGTCGACCAACGCGCGGCCGTCGGTCTCGGCGGCGACCGTGAAGCCCCACAGCACCGACTGTGCGAACGCTTCCTGGACCGCCGCGTGCTCATCGGCGTTGTCGCTGTCGGCCCGGTATCTCAGGTTGGGCTGCAGCATCAGGATCTTGGGGCCGACGCGCTCGAACCTGACGAGATTACTGCCGCCGCCCTGTCCTCGATCGAGTCCGATGTCGTTGGAGCCCAGCCCCGCCGCCAGCCCGCGGACGTAGAGGACGTCTTGGTCGAACCTGGCGATCTCCATGTAGAGCGTGCCCGCGGCGGCATCCCAATAGAGTGGGAAGAGGCCGTCGAGCTTCTCCATCGTGGCGACCTTCTCCTCGATCGAGAGCGGTGAGTCGGAAGCAGCCGCGGTGGGATCGCCGGGCTGCTGGGCCATGGCAGGCGCTGCGGCGCTCATCAGCACGGCAAGCAGGCAAGCGATGCGGCGGGCGCCCAGCCATCGACATTCGATCAAGGTGAACCTCCGGCGAAACGGGTCCCGAGGGCACCTGGCTACCGGCCGGCGGGGTCGGGCCAGGCGCTCGGGAAGGATGTCAGTGAGCGGAAGTCGCCAGTGTGCCAAGAGTGGCGCCAATCACCAAGTAGGGGCCGAGGTTGCCATGGAGAGCGCCGCGATGATGCCAGCAGGCCGGTGCTATTCAGCGGGCCCCGGGACGGTGAGATAGACCGACCCATATTCTCTTTATACGCTCCCGATGCGAAGAGGGCGCCCAGGGAATACAGGCGCCGATGTTCCAGTCTCCCTACCTCGCGAACAATCCGTCCGCGGCGGCGAGTCGGACAGGAGTCCGACCACTTGAACCTCGAGGATCCCATGATTCAGCTGGCGCTGTCTCTCGCAAGCGGGTGCGCCGCCTGATGCGGCGGCGCCGACCCGGGTCTGCGCCGCTACACCGGTCTCTACACTACGGTGGCCTGGGGGGAGGCGGCGGTGGTGATCTGGGGCGACCAGCTAGCGACCGTTTCGCTTCCGACGGCGGACCCCATGGCGAGTCTCACCAAGCTCGAGAAGACGGCTGAGCATCGCTTTCGTCGGGTCCGTGACGATGGTGAGCTCGGAGAGGAGTGGGTCTTCGAGCTCGAGAACGACACCGTCGTCCGTATGTGGCGAAACAGCCAGTACTCCACCAAGGTGCGCTGACGTGGGTTTCCTACTCGATCTCCCCGCCGGCCGCTAGCCAGCGCGGATTGCCGTCGTTCGCGTCGTTGCTCGTCAGGCGCGTCTCGTTCGTCCCGTCGGCGCCGATCACATAGATCTCGCTCGGTCCGTGCCGTTCCGAAACGAACACGATCCACTCGCCGTCGGGCGACCAGGCCGGGGCGAGATCGGGGGCGTCGTTGGTGGTCAGCCGGACGAGATTCGATCCGTCCGTGTTCATGACGTAGATCTCGGCGTTGCCGTCGCGATCGGAGCTGAAGGTGATGCGGCTACCGTCGGGGGACCAGGATGGATAACGGTCGTCGGCCGGATGGTCGGTAAGTCGCCGGACGTTCGATCCATCGGCGGCCATCACGTAGATGTCCATCGCCTCGCCGGCGGGGTTGTCGCGGTCCGAGTAGAAGGCGATGTCCTCACCGCCGGGCGACCAGAACGGGTGGCTGTCGACGACCTCGTTGTCGGTCAGCCGAGCGGGATTCGATCCGTCGGCGTTCATGACGTAGATCTCGACGTCGCCGTCGCGATCCGTGTCGAACGCGATTCGCGAGCCATCAGGCGAGAACGACGGGTCGATGTCCATCGCCGCGTTGGAGGTCAGGTTGATCTGGTTCGATCCATCGGCGTCCATCGCAAAAACATCGGGGTTGCCGTCACGATCCGATCGGAACGCGATACGCGCCCCATCAGCCGAGCCCGTTGGATGCCGGTCGTTGAAATCGCGCTCGCCGTTGTTCGTCAAGTTCCTTGCATCGGAGCCGTCGGCGTTCATCACCCAGACGTCGATTCCGGCTCCATGTTCCGACTGGAAAACGACTTGGTGGGGCGAGTCGATGGCCGCGGCACTGTCGGGGACGGCCTCGGGTGGAGCATCGCCCGGCGGCTCGACCGGTGTGCCGCAGCCGAAGGCGCCCGTCGCCGCAATCAGCAGCGACACCAGCCTGCATGGAGCTCCGCCGCGCCAGGCCGCGGGGATCTCGGCGCGCTGTGCGCTTCGGAGTGTCTTGTCGATCATGGCGGTCCACCAGCCCGAGGAAACGCCAGACAGACTCTTGGGCGAGTAGACCTCCTCTGTCAAGGGAGGCGCCATCCGCCACGCGGTAATTGGAGCCGCCTCTGGCACCGGCTGCACACGCCCTGGTCCTACCGGGGCAGCATCTTGTCCGTAGTGGAGGTCCTTCGCCGGGCGCGGCTTCGAACGAGGAGCTGCTCCCGGACCGCTCGATGTGCCTCGTCGAAGGCCGAGTCGGTGTGCGTGGAGGCAGCAGCATCGGAGTTGGCGATGGAAATCCGACCGAATCGCCGCCTGCCGACGACGCACGGCCGATCGTCGGGGGTGAACAGCGCCCACTCGATCGGATCGTCCAGGGTGTTGTAGCTATAGGCATAGCCGTGCGGCCAGCGATTCACGGTAATCGCTTCGATGTCGCGGGCCGGGTCGAAGCCCCCACCCTCCAGGGTTCGACCGAGCTGGTCGCGGATGTTGCGCTCGAAGGTCTCGAAGGTGGTGGCCAGCAGATCCTCTCGCCCGATGCGATGTTGCTCCTTCTTCGGGTGTCCGGGAGCGCAAGGCATCCTGGACATGTGCAGGATCATCGGGTCGTCAGACGATCTGGAGGGTTGGTAGTCACCGAACTGGATGGAGCGGCCCAGGTTCACCCCGGTGTGGTACATCCCCGGAGCGGTCACCCGTGAGATACCCAGGTTCGTGAAGGCCGTCCAATTTCGGATGAGAACGTTGGTGTACACGAGCGGCATCTTGACGCCATACATGAGCGCCACCTTCTGCTCGTCGGACATCTCGGGGCACAGGTGCGGGATGACCCCGTTGTAGCACCCCATCACACAGTGAGCCGCCCGTACCTTCTCGGCCTTGCCGCCGCGCACATAGGTGATCTCGACCTCGCGGGCGGTGTCGGGATGGCCCAGGTGCCGGACAGATACGGCCATGCTGTTGAGACGAATCCGGGCGTCGGAGCCCTCGCGGTCGATGCGGTCGTACCGGAGGCGCGACGTCATCGAGTCGTCCAGCGAGGTGCCCGGAAGCGCGTCGGGGATCATCGCGCGCACCATCAGCCGGGCCACCGTCGCGTTGCCGTCGGGAAACACGATGTTCGGTCCTTCGTCCCACTCGTTCTCGCGACCGTGTTGTCCGCCGCCGATGTGGGCGAGGGGGCCCACCGGGGAGAGGGGCTCGAGGTTCATCCCCTGGAAGCCGGGATAGCCCTGCACCCATCCATAGAGCGCCGGATGGCCGTCGATGCCCACACAGAAGCTGCCCTTCGGGCGGTCATCGAAGAAGGCGATCACATCGGGGTGCACCTTGGCTAGATCGAGCAGGAAGTCCCGATAGCTGATCCGCGCCAGGCGCTCCTTCTTGTCCGCATCCGACAATCCGGGCATGTAGTCCGGGTTCGCCCCGTCGTCGTAGAGCCGCGCGATGTCCCGCTGTGCCTCTGGAGACATCGGGGTCTGGGCGAGCCAATCGGCCCATCCACCGGATTGCCCTCCGCGTCCCATCACCAGCCGATCCTCGCCGAACACCTCTTTGGCGAAGAACGTGGCGCTACCGAGGCCCAGCGATCTGTAGAACCTCCCACCCGCGGTGCTGGTGGCATCCGCACTGTCGATGTCGATGCCGATCGCGGCGAGGAGCGTCCTGGAGACGGCGCTGTAGTGACCCACGGACTCCATGTACGACGTGCCGCCGTTGAGCATCAGCGTACGGCCTCGATAGGTCATCTCGTTGCGCTTGGCATGGCCGCCGAAGTCATCGTGGTTGTCGAGCACCAGCACCCGTGCGCCGCGGCCCGCCGAGGTCAGGAAGAAATAGGCCGCCGAGAGTCCGCTCAGCCCCCCTCCGACAACCACCATGTCGTAGCTCTCGCGCGTGTCGGTGGCATCGGTCCAGCTATTGCCGTCACGGAGCGCATGGCCGGCCTCGAAGGAACCGGGGTGACTGCCGCGCATTCCAGTCAGGGCCGGTGGGTAGTAGTCCTGCCCCAGGGACGGGTAGGGCACACCTTCTCGCGCCGACAGCCAGCCAGGGGCGATGAGCGATCCGCCGATTGCAACCCCCACACCATTGATGAAGTCGCGCCGGCTGATATCCCGGTGCATCCCTAGATCACGATCCTCACGCCTGGACATCGCCCCTCCGAATTCTCTAACGCCGAAACTTCGCGGAACGCCGACTCTCCTCAAGTCCGACGCATGTACAGATTGTATCCAAACAGCACTGCCGCGTTGACCGCCCGAGCCTGCCGGTCTACTCGACAGTATCCCCGGAGCGCGGTTGGTCCCTGGACGGCGCAGCGTCGGTACATATAATCACCCGAACTGCCCAGTCGGTATTGTGATCAGCTGTCTCCATTGAAGTAGAGGAGATCCCGGCGACCAGGATAGCGGCCCCACCAACTGCGGAGGTTCAACCGTGACAAAGAGTGCAATCAACCGCCGGGCTTTCTTGGGCTCGTCCGCCGCAGCAGCGATGGCGGCCGGCTGTGGAGATTCGGGGGCCGTCGGTGGGCAGGCCGCAGCGGGGCAATCGCGCAACCCGGTGGGGGTCGATGAGCTGCACCCCGCGTTCTCGGAAGCCGAGTACCAAGATCGCCTACGACGGGTGCGCGAGCGCATGGCGCAGGACAACATCGATCTCCTGTGGGTGATGCTGCCGGAGGGAATGTGCTACCTGCACGGCATGATCCTGAACTGGTACCAGGGTAACTCGCCGAAGGGGTGGCTGCCGCGCTCGGGGACTGCCGTACATGTGGACCACGACAAGCTGATTCACTTCGACAGCGGCGCCCATCAAGGCACGATGGACGCCATCACGGTGGTCAAGGACTTCCGTGTGCTGCGCGGCGGCATGGAGTTCGTCATCGCTGAGCTACAGGCAGAAGGATGGCTCGGAGGCACGGTGGGCATCGACCGGTGGAGCTACAGGCCCCCGCCGGTGCTTGCGGAGCCACTCGAGGCAGCCTTCACCAATGCTGGCTGTACGGTTGTCGACAGCAGCGATGTGATGCGCGACGTTCGACTCGTCAAGTCGCCCGAGGAGATCGCCGTCATGGATGACGCGGGGCGGATCTGCGACGCCGGCCATGAGGCGATCCGTGAAGCCCTGCACCCGGGGGTCACCGAGCTAGAGATGTACGGCGAGGCACTGCGGGGGATGTTTGCGGCGGGAGGAGGGACGCCGGCGTTGATCTGCGGGGTCAGAAACCCCAGAGGCTCGCATGCGTGTCCATCCCGCAAGGTGCTCAAGCAAGGCGATGCGCTGTTCGCCGACCTTTGCGGGGTTGCGCACCGCTATCATGCCAACACTTCTCGAACCTACTGGCTGGGAGAGCCGCCCGCCGAGGCGGTCGATGCGTATGCGAAGAACGCCGGTTCTTTCGCAGTGATCAGCGAACACGGCCGCGCCGGCACCCCGATTGCGGACGTCTGCACAGCGCTCAGGGAATACTACGACGACGTCGGCTTGGACCCGCGGGGCTTTGGCTACGACCTGGGCATCAGCTTCCCACCCGACTGGGTCGGCCCCTTCGTCTGGTCGTTTGGCCGCCGCAACGACGGTGACACCTTCAGCGTCATCGGCTTGGGCGACGATCCGGATAGCTGGGTGTTCCAGGACGGCATGGTCACCAACTACGAGAGCCTCATGGGGCAGTCGCTGATGCAGTCCTTCGTCTTCGAGCCAGAGGGGGCTCGCTTGCTCTCTGAGTTGCCGATCGAGATCTCCGTGGTGTGACGGTCGGCGACTTCCCGGCCCGAGACAATGTGGCGATGCCCTTGACTGCTCTTGGTAGAGGCGCTGGACGGGCGCTGCTCCTGCTGTCCCTCGTCGGCAGCGCCTGCACCGCGGGTCAACAGATCGTCCCGCGTGCCGACCTCGTGCTGCGTGGTGGCAACGTCATCACCGTGGACGCGCAGGGAAGCCTCCACGAGACGGTGGCGATCGTCGGCAACCGGATCGCCGCGGTGGGCTCCAGCCAGGATATCGAGCCCTGGATCGGGCCGTCGACCGAGGTCTTCGAGCTCGACGGCAAGAGCCTGCTGCCCGGCTTTATCGATGCCCACAATCACGTCGAGCACACGGCGCGCTCCGAGCATCTGTTGCTGCGTGTCCACAGTCCGCCGCTTGCCTCCAGCGCCGACGTACTCCAGAAGGTGGAGGCAAAGGCAGCCGAGCTTGCGGCCGGATCCTGGATCCTGGGTCAAGGAACCTATGGCCAGGAGATGCCCAGCAAGCAGGAGCTGGATCGCGTCGCGCCGGACCACCCGGTGGTGCTGCGCTGGAGCATGCACCGCCAAATCGCCAACCAGAAAGCGCTGGAGGCCAGCGGTGTCGACGCGCGGTTCCCCGATCCGCCGGGAGGCAGAATCGATCGCGGAGCCGACGGGCTTCCTACCGGAGTGTTTCGCGAATCCTTCGATGTCTTCCCGATCCCGCCCTTCCCCTACGACGAGTTGCGAGAAGCAATCCGTGAAACGCTGGCGGAGATCTGGATGAAGCAGGGGGTGACGACCGTTTACGCCCTACCGGCATCGACCGACGCGGTTCGCGCCTTCCAGCAGCTCAGAGACGAAGACCGCCTCCCCGTACGGATACAGCTGAGCTTCACGGCGGCCCCCGGTCACCAGGCCCTCGGCGACATGGCAACCATCCTGGCGCTCGGCATTCGATCGGGGATGGGCGATGACTGGCTGCGGATCGGCGCCATCAAGATCTTCGTCGACGGTGACGGGGAGGCAGCCGCAACCTATCGTCGCGAGCGCGAGGGAGCAGCAAACTTCGGGCTGACTCGCAGCGTCGCGCAGCTCAACAGCGATGTCGTAGCGGCCCACCGCGCCGGCTGGCAGCTCTGGCTGCACGCCATCGGTGACAAGGCCCAGGACCTTGCTCTGGACGCCTTCGAGGCGGCGCTCGAAGCTCGCCCAGACGATGATCACCGCCATCGCATGGAGCACCTTGGCAACTACCTGGCGGACGAGGCTGGTGAAGCGACCTTGGCGCGCGCCCGGGAGTTGGGTGTGATCCCGGTCCCAACGGCGGCCTTCATGTGGGGCAGCCGGCCACGACGACCCGACTCGCCCTCTACTGGCAGCCGCTACCCCTTTGCAAAGCTGCTGGAGATGGGGTTTCGGCCGCCGGGCAACGCCGACTCGGCAGGTACTCAGACCTTCTCGATCAACCCCCTCTTCAGCCTCACTCGAGAGGTGCTTCGTACCAACCGCGATGGCGAGCCGATCGATCCCGAACAGGCGATCTCGCCGCTGGATGCGATCCGCATGCACACGATCTGGGCTGCCCGGGCCGGATTCGAAGACGACATCAAGGGCTCGATCGAGCCAGGCAAACTGGCGGATCTGGTGGTCTTGACAGAAGATCCGCTTACCGCGCCCGAACGCCTCATGGAGATGCGCGTCGACGCCACCATCATCGATGGAGTCATCCGCTACCGACGAGCGGAGTAGCTGTCCGGGTCAGCGCTTTCAGACGCGCTTCAGCGACTGCTCGACGCGTTCTGCAGCAGCGATCAACGATTGCGGCAGGTGCATGCCAGGAATCTGGGGTGCGTCGCGGCGCGTCAACACGGACCCGCCGACAAATAGCTGCGACTGCAGTCGGCTGCCCACCAGCGCGCGGGCGCAACGGTTGAGAACGCCGGGACTGGCGCGGCGCGTACCGATGATGCAGATGGCTTGCGGTTTCACCTGCATTGCCGCCTGAATGAGGTCGTGGCATGGAACGAAACGGCCCAGGTACATGACCGGAAGATCGACGAGGCGCAACAGCAGCGCAAGCGACATGGCCGCGACGTCGTACTCGTCATCTTCCACGCACGTCAGCATCACGACTGGGCCCGGATCCTCCGGTTGACCGAGTCTGACGAGCTCGGCGGCAATCTCGAAGCGAATCAACTCGTGCGTGAAGCGCACGTGCGCCAGCGTCGTTCGCGCCTCACCCCAGTACCGGGTCAGGCGGCTCAGCGCCGGAAAGACGACCCGTTCCATGGTGGGTGCCCAGCCAGTGGAGAAAACCGAGTCGTGTACGATCCGCGACACCCAGCCGCCATCGAGATCGAGCGCCTTCTGTACGAGCAGATCCACGAGCGGGTGGGCGCGCTTGGGGGTAACGGGCTCCGGAGCCTCCGCCGACCCCTCCGTGAGGACGACTTCGGCGGCGTCGGAGGCGCGGACGCCGGAATTGATCAGCACCGACATGCGCCGGATAACCATCAGGTCGGCGTCGTCGAACTGCCGCTGACCCTTCGCGGACCGCTCTGGGCGCGGGACTCCGTAGCGTCGTTCCCAGGTCCGAAGGCGGCTCTCGTTGACGCCGGTCGCCATCGCCGCACCCTTGATCGAGTAGTTCATCACCACCACAGCGTAATTCTTGCGCAAAAATTGCGCAACGGGGGTTGTTTTCTTCTGCAGATGCTTTGTATAACTAAAGAATCACATTTGTACAATCTTTGGAAAAGTGAGTAGAGTCGATGGCTACGATCACAGCCGAGTTTCTCAAGGGCCAGAGTAGGGAAGAGATTCTCGGTCTCGCGTCTGCAGAAATCGAAGAATACGATGTCGATTCCTGCCGGCAGCTGTACCTCTCGATGATCGAGCTGGCCGTGCATGACTACCGATTCCTTCAACGCATGAGGGAACAGGCACAGACTTCACGCTACGATCGCAAGAAGCTGCGCCAGATGACCGAGGATGGCGACCCGCGCGACTTCTTCGACAGCGGCTGGTTCGAGGAGGTCTGCGACTATGTCGGCGTGACACCGACGCTCATCCGTGAGCGCCTCGAGCAGGAGGACGGCGAGATCGTCATCGCCCAAGTCGCCTAACCGCTACCTGATCTGTCGAGCCAACGCCCCGGGACGCCTCAACGTCTCGGGGCGTTGTCCGTTTCCGACCGTCTCTCCTGATCGCCGCGTCGCTGGTCCGCATCCGCCATCTTCCAGGCAAGCCTCGCCGCCTTGGCGCGCCAGGATCTCCGCGCGAGTGGGCTCATCTGGTGTCTTGGGCGGTTCTCCTTCGATCGCGGTTGGGAACATGAAACCAAACCGTGGCAGCCCCGTCATTAGGTGTACCTAGCGGAATCGGCGGCCGGTGCCCCCGCAAACGCTGCAACAAACGACATCGGATTTCTATCAAGCCACGAGGAGACGGCAATGAATCGTAGATTGATCGCGCTGACAGCCGCAGTCATAGTGCTGACCGGTTCAGCCGCAGTCGTACAGGCACAGGAGAGCTCCTGGATCCACATTCGTGTCGATGAAGCCGACGGCGTCAAGGTCAACGTCAACCTGCCGATGTCGCTAGTCGAGATAGCGATGGAGGTCGCCCAGGATCATGTCTTCGGCGACCACCACGGCATCGATATCGGCCGCCATCACGACCTGGAGCTCGCCGATCTGCGGCGCATGTGGGAAGAGCTTCGCCTGGCTGGTGACGCCGAGTACGTCGTCGTGGACGATGACGATGAGCACGTCCGCATCTATCGCCAGGACGACACCGTCCACATCGAGGTCGACGACAACGACGGCGACGAGAAGGTCCGTTTGCAGATACCGTTCTCGGTAGTCGACGTGCTGCTCGAGGGCGAGGGTGATGAGCTCAACCTGGCCGCGGCGCTACGCGAAATGGCCAACGCCAACGACGGCCAGATCCTCCAGGTGCAGGACGGCGACACCGACGTCAACATCTGGATCGACACGAACCCGCAGGGCTAGACCATGCTGATCAAGCTTGCCGCCTTGACGATGTTGCCCATGCTGATGGTGGGTGGCGTGGTAATGAACTCGTCGATCATGCTGGTCGACGTCGACACCGACGACATTCGGATCGTAGTACCAGTACCGCTGGCGCTGGTGCAGGTCGTGCTGGCGTTTGCGCCGGACGAGGTCAAGTACGTTCACGTGCCCGAGATCGCCGAGTACTTGCCGTACTTCGATCGTATCGTCGAGGAGCTGCGAGCGGTGCCCGACGCGTTGTTGGTGCAGGTGCAGGACCACGGTGAACACGTCAAGATCTTCAAACGCGGCGACGTGCTGCGGATCGAGGTCGACGAGCGCGGCGACCAGATGGTGCGAGTTTCCGTACCCCTTGCTGCGCTCGCCGCGATGGTTGACGCGTACGACCCGGACACCCAGACGATTCGCACCAGCCGCCTCATCCGTGCCCTCAAAGCGGCGCCGAGCGGCGAGCTGGTGCACGTGATCGACGACGATGAGGAAGTTCGAATCCGCATGTGGTAACGGGTCGGTTCGATCGTTCAGCATCATTCACCGCGCTTCGTCAGCGCCCCGGGCATCTCCCCGGGGCGCTCTCGCTTTGTGGCAGGTGCGCGAGGGTCGCGCCGGGGGGTTCGAATTGCACCTAGCCCGGCGGCGTGGCTACGATGTCGCATGCTGCGAAGCTCCAGATGCTGCAGGCCCGCCGGGGTCGCCTGCGGCCTATTGTTGCTGGCTGGATGCAGGGCGGAGCCTACCGTCGAGCTCACCACGCTCTTCGAGCAGTCGGAGATCTTCGTCGAGACCGGGACCATCGACATCGGCGACCACGCCGTACGCCGCCATTTGACGGATGGCTGGTCACCTATCGATGAGCGCTGGGCGCAGCGCGAGGACGAGACCTTCGTCTGGGCTCGCGGCACGCAGGCCTCGCTGCGCTTCTATCAGATCGAATCCCGGTTGCAGCGCGTCCGGTTCCGCGGCCGCCCCAACGCACCGGATGGGAACCCCTTGGTATCGACGATCTACCTACGACTCAACGGCGTGACGCTGCCGACGGCAGTCGATGTGGTAGCCGGCTGGCAAGATTACATCGTACCGCTGCCGGCGCGGCTGCTGCGCGTCGGTGTCAACCATCTGACCTTCGGCTTCGATCGTCCACCCGGCAACGCCCCGTCGCGGGGCACATCGTTACAGTTCGCCTTCGATGATGTGCGGTTCTTCGATGCCACCGTAACCGCGCTGCCACGGCTGGAGCGACCGAGCAGTGAGCATAGTCTGATCCTCCCCTACCTGTCGGGTATCAACTTCGAACTCGATCTGATGCCCGGCGCGATCGTGCGAATCCGCCAGATCCAGGCATACGGCCGCCCCTTGCCAGAGGAAGGAGCGCTGCACATCTATATCGACGCCGCGGGCCGACTGGAGCACAGCGTCGTGGAGGTGCCTGCCAACAGCCTCGAGATCCCGATCCACATCGACGCGCCGACGCGGGTGCGCCTGTCGATGATGTCGCTGCCACCGCCGTCGTTCTACGGCCTGCAAGGACACGCCGCCGAACAAGACGTCGGGCTGCGCCTATACTGGCCGACTGTCAGCCGGCCGCAATCCTAGTGGTCTGTAACAGGGCCGTGGCAGGAGTGCGGCGGGCCTGCTAGGGGAACCTGTGCAGGGCATCGGCCACCCGGAACAATCCCGCTACAGCCGGAAGAGCTGGGTGAACTTGACGATGATCGAGCGGTCGATCAGCGTTGGGTCCTCGGTAAGCCTGCGCTCGTTGTACACGACGAACAGGTCGGCGCCCGGCGTATGGATGAAGTTCAGCCGCACGTTGGTGAGGAACTGATCGGTGATGTTGTCGTACTGCAACAGCCCCGAAAGAAACAGCCGCGTGTTGAAGTCGTAGGCGATTCGGGCGCGCCAGATATCGGCCACGAAGTCACCGGCGGGCAATTCGATGTCGTTGCGATCTAGCGACAACGAGGCGGCGAACCTGGCACCGGTGCGCAATCCGGCCTGGAATCTCCAGACCTTTTGTTTGCCGTCCCAGAAGTCGCCGATGTCGAGCCAAACTAGGCCCCAGACCGGTCGACTTTGATCGGACTGCGCCTCGAGCTTGATGGCGTTGAACTCGTATTCACCCGGCGGAATGAGCACCCCCGGTACGATCTCGAACGGGAGGTCAAGCCGCTCGAATCGGCGGTTGCTCTCGATACTGAGCTTGTCGCCGCGGCGCAGAAACAGATCGAAGTCGTAGTGCTCACGGCGCGTCAACAACCGATTGTCGCGGTCGGTAACGTACGACAGCGAAACGTGAGGCGCTAAGTTGCGAACCCACGGGGACTGCGGAAAGAACGGTGTCCACATCACGTTGCTGTCGTAGGAGCGCAGACCGACCCGGTTAACGAACCCCAACCCGGGGTTGAACGCCTCGCCCACGTCCATCGCCGACCCGGTCGCCGAGAATCTCGAGTTGGCCCATGCGAACTTGACGGCACCGGCCGAATCGGAGCCCTCTTCGGTCCCCGGGTCATCCGTCTTCATCCACCATCCATCAAGCGTGGCGCCGCCATGGGCCCAGCGCCCGTCGAAACCCAGCGATCGGTTGTATTGCGAGCCGCTCTCCTGTCGGTTGGTGAATAGCATGCCGATGTTCGAGCGGCTGCCGAGCTCGCGGCGGATGCGAAGCACGCTGTTGTTCTGCGATCCCAGGTCGACGCCCGCGACGCCGCCCGTCTGCATGTTCAAAGCACCGATGTTCCACCCGCCAGACTTTCCGGTCAGCCTCGCACCAACGAGGATCGGTACTTCGCCGCCATCGAAGATGCCTATCTGACGCGAATGGAAACCGATGACCCGGGGACCATTTCGACCGCTGCTGCTTCCGAACTGGAACAGGCCGGCGTTCTCCAGAAAGAACTCGCGCTTCTCGGGGAAGAACAGCGGGAAGCGGGTCAGGTTGACCTGCACATCGTCGGCTTCGACCTGCGCAAAATCGGTATTGATCGTGCCATCGAAGGTCAGGTTGGGGGTCATGATCCACTTGATGTCGCCGCCGAGATCAGCCGACGACCGCGTCGCATGGCTGGAATACGGGGAGGCCTCAGGGCCCACCGGAATCTGCCCGATATCACCCAGCGCGAACGGCTTGACCTGTAGGTTCCTGGACCGCCCCACCGACTGCATCCCCACCAGCATTCCGGACAACGATAAGCGCGTGGCGTTGAACTGTCGTGGGATGGGCGCCCAGAAATCCTGCTCCGCGTTTCGCTTCAGCGTACGTCGAAAGTTAATGCCCCAGGCATCCATGTTCGCTCGATCAAAGCGCAGCACCCAGAACGGGATGGCGATCTCGACCGACCAGCCATCGGCATGAACGTGGCCAGCCGAACGCCAAACCGCGTCCCAGTCGGCGTTGAAGGTGGCGCCGAACCCTTGCCGTGAAGTTCCACCCTCGCCGATGATCTGCGCGTCGAAGCGAGCGCCCAGGGCGTTGGTCTCGAAAAAGTACCCGTTGCGGTGGTCGTGATAGGTATCGAGCGTCACCGCAAACGCATCGTTGTTGTTGTGAGACTCGTCGCGCCGCAATACCGACGATACTGCCGCAGCCGGATTCGAGTCCCACATGCGCGCGCTGATGTAGATGGCCTCGGTGTCATACAGAAGGCGTACCTCGGTGCGCTCGGTCGCCGCGGCGCCCTCATCGGGCTGCGATTGCAGGAACATCGTGAGCGGCTCCGCTTCGGCCCAGACCGCGTCGTCGAGGAGGCCATCAAGTTCCGGCGGCGTCGAGACCCGCACCGCCACCAGCTGGTGTTGGCGATCGGCTTCGGTAACGGCCAGCTTGTCCCAACGATCGGGATCCACGGCTGTGCTAGCGGCCCCAGTCGCTGCAACCTCGTCGGACTGTGCCGGCGGCGCCTGAGCGTGCGCCGGAGATGGCAACGCCAAGGCGACGGTCGACACCAGGGTCAGGGTGCACCCAAGCAGCTGGTGGCGTAGATGAAGGGCAAATCTCGGAATCACGGGAACCTGCCAAAGGCGCTAGAGGAGTCTGAATAAGCTAACTCATCGCTGCCGCCGACCCAGGCAGCGGACGTGGAGTGAACCTCCCCCGCTACTCGGTGGCGCCTTCGGACTTGCGGAACTTCAGCAACATTCGATCGGTCATGTAACGCGTCTTGCCCGGCTGAATGAACGCCGCATAGTCGTCGTCGTCGCGCTTCAAGATATCCGACTCGCCAACGTACTCGAACCCTGCCGCTTCGAGGTCGGCGATGACGGTTCCCTCGCCGACACGATGCGACGCCATGTCGTGACCTTCGGCCTGATTCAGGCGTACCTCGACCACGCCGAAGACCCCTCCCGGCACCAGGGCGCGGTGTAGCTCGGCCAGGGTCGCGGGCACGTCCGGGAAGAGATGGTACGCACGAACGGCAACCACGGCATCGAGGCTGCCGTCCTCCAGGCCGGCAAGGTCGTCGACGAAGCGGATGTTGCCCGCCGCCGCCAGATCACCGCCCTCATCGAAGCGAGCTCGGAACTCCTCGCTGCCGCCTTCGGCCACGACAACGCCTGTTTCTCCCACCAGGTGAGCAAGGCGCTCGGCGTTGTAGCCGCCCCCCGACATGACATCGACAACGCGATCCCCGGCACCGATACCCAGGAAAGCGTAAACCTCGTCGGGCTTGGAGAAATGATCGCGGTCCGTTCTGCCGTCGCCGTGGTGATCGTCGTCTGCGACGCCGTCTCCGTCACCGTGCTCCGGTTCCGCCATCGCGTCATCGCTCCCGACGGTCGCGGCGTCTTGATCTTGCTTGGAGCATCCGAAGAGAGCGACGACAAGTACCAGCGGCAGAACGGCAAGGCGCAACTTCATCGGTGGAACTCCTAGCAGGCCGTGGTAGAAGTGATCGTGGGAACTGTACCCTGCTTGCATGCAGCTGGACAGCGTATTGACCAGCTCCCGGGTCGCATTGCCGGGCGGCGTTCAAGCAGCCGACGTCGGGGTACGAAACGGGTGCGTTCAGACCATCGCCGATGCCGGTAGCCTTGCGGCGGCCCAACGGCACGATCTCGACGATCTGTGGCTGCTCCCCGGGCTGGTCGATCCGCACGTACACGTCAACGAGCCTGGCCGCACCCACTGGGAGGGCTTCGAGACCGCCTCGATGGCAGCGGCGGCGGGCGGTGTGACCACCATCATCGACATGCCGCTCAACAGCTCGCCCGTAACCACCACCGCGCAGGCGCTGCGAGCCAAAGTCGAGGCCGCCACGAGCAAGTGTAGCGTCGACTACGGCTTCTGGGGCGGGGTCGTGCCGGGGAACCAGGATCACATCGAGGATCTGCTCGATGCCGGGGTGCGCGGGCTCAAGTGCTTTCTGTGCTCTTCCGGCCTCGACGACTTTCCCGCTGTGTCCAATGCAGACCTCGAGCGGGCCGCCGAATTCCTGGTACCACGGGGCAAGCCACTTCTGGTGCACGCGGAAGACCCGGGCGATCTGCAGCGCGCCGCCGCTTCGTGCGGCCTGGAGGATGAGCCGCGCTCCTACAGCAGCTATCTCGCATCCAGGCCGGAGACCGCGGAGCGCTCACTGAGCGCCTGATCGCGCTCAGTGAGCGCTCTCGTTGCCATACCCACGTAGTGCACCTATCGGCCGCCAGCTGTGTACCCCTGTTGGCCGCAGCGCGACGCTCGGGCACACCGATCACGGTCGAGACCTGCCCCCACTACTTGACGCTCGCAGCGGAGGACGTGCCTGACGGAGCCACCCAGTTCAAGTGCGCACCGCCGATCCGCGGGAGAGCCAACGGCGAGGCACTCTGGCGGGCGCTGGGCGCAGGCACCATCGACCTCATCGCTTCGGATCACTCACCCTGCCCTGCTGAATTGAGGTGTCTGGACAGCGGCAACTTCCGCCGCGCCTGGGGCGGCATAGCCGGCCTGCAGCTCGGACTCACGCTGGTATGGACGGAGGCGCGTCAGCGCGGGCATGACCTCGACCGGGTTCGTGCTTGGATGTGCACAGAGCCCGCCCGCCTGGCCGGGATCGAGCATCGCAAGGGCTCGATCGCCCCGGGTCTCGACGCCGACTTCGTGGTCTTCGACCCGGACGCATCATTCCGTGTCGACCCCGCCGCGCTGTTGCACCGGCACCCGGACACTCCCTATGCGGGAATGGCACTGCGTGGCAGGGTAGTCGCCACATTTCTGCGTGGCCGCTGCATCTACGACAATGGGGAAGTCGACGGCGTGCACGGCCAGTGGATCGACGCACCACGATGAGCGACACCTTCGACAACAACGACTTCGCGCGACTCACCGATCTGGCGGCGACCCGGCTCGGCGGCCGCGCCGTCCTGGCCAACGACGAGTTCTTCGCCGGCAAGGAGAATCTGGTGAAGGACGAGGCTCCGGTGTTCTTGCCCGGCAAGTACACGGACCGGGGTAAGTGGATGGACGGTTGGGAGTCACGACGTCGGCGAACGCCTGGTAACGACTGGTGCATCGTACGGCTCGGAATCTCCGGTCGGATCGTCGGCGTGGGCGTCGAGACGACCCACTTCAGCGGTAACCACCCGGAGAGCTGCTCGATCGACGCTTGCCATTGCGCCGACGAGATCCCGCCAGACGGAACCGAATGGCACGAAATCCTGGCGCGCGCGCCGCTCAACGGCGACTCCGTGAACCGGTTCGCGCTGGCGTCGTTCGACACGTTCACCCACGTCCGCCTCAACATCTATCCGGACGGTGGGGTGGCGCGCCTCCGCCTGTACGGCGTCGCCACTCCCGGCCCGGACAAGCACCCCGATGCGCCGTTCGATCTCGGTGCGGCGATAGGCGGCGGAAACATCGTCGACTGCAGCGACATGTATTTTTCGGACCCGCAGAACCTCATTGCCCCAGGCGCCTCGAGCGGCATGCACGACGGCTGGGAAACGCGTCGGCGACGTGGCCCAGGACACGATTGGTGCGTCGTCAGGCTGGGGCAGCGTGGCTCCGTGGAGACGATCGCGGTCGAGACCTCCCACTTCAAGGGCAACTATCCGGACCGCTGCAGCGTGGACATTGCGGACATGATGCCTGTCGGTGATCCGCTCGCCCCGGTCATGGCGAGCGACTGGCGACCGTTGGTCCCCAAATCGAAGCTCGAGGCCGACCGCAGCCATCGCTTCGAGCTCGACGACGCCGTGACCGGTACCCACGTACGGCTGAACATCTTTCCCGATGGCGGCGTGGCCCGACTTCGCGTGCTCGGGCGCCCCGCCGAGTGATGCAGTCGCGCTTGGAGTGGCTGAACCGGCTACCCCCCGGCATCGCGGTATGCGAGCTTCTGCGCTGCTGCGGCTCGCGCCGCTGGAGCGACAGCATGGTCGCCCGGCGCCCGTTCGCCAACCTCGACGAGCTGCTCGCCGCCGCCGCCGAGGTTTGGGCAGCGCTCGGGCGTGACGACTGGCTCGAGGCGTTCAGCCACCATCCGCCCATCGGCAGCGACGACTCACAGCAGGATCAGTTCCGATCCACGCGCCACTGGTCGAGCAGCGAGCAGTCCAGCGTGGACTCGGCCGACGCATCGGTGCGTCAACGCTTGCGCACCGCCAACGACCGCTACTACGAGCGCTTCGGGTACATCTTCTTGATCTGCGCCACCGGCAAGAGCGCCGCCGAGATGCTGTTACAAGCCGAGAGCCGGCTGCTCAACGAGCCCGACGCCGAGATCGGAATCGCCGGCGAGGAGCAGCGTCGCATCACCCGCCTGCGATTGGGTAAGCTGTTGAGCCCATGAGCACCGTTAGCACCCACGTTCTCGATACCGCGATAGGTGGCCCGGCCGCTGATATACGCGTAGCCTTGTATCGGCGCCAGGAGGACGGGTGGGAGCATCTTGTCACGAACACTACGGACAGCGACGGGCGCGCCGCGGGCTTACTGCAAGACGGTGAGGAACTGGCGCCGGGCACCTATCGCCTGCGATTCGCCACCGGCGCCTACTACGCGTCGAAGGGAACCCCGTGTTTCTATCCTCGCGTCGACATCGTGTTCGCGATCGAGGCGCGAAACGACCACTATCACGTACCGCTGCTATTGAGCCCGTTCGGCTTCTCGACCTATCGCGGCAGCTAACGGCAGCGCTAGCTTTCTGGCGTTTCGCTGCTACGGCCCGCCAGGATCTTAGCGAACGAGCGGCTTCGCAGCTCTTCCAGTGAGAGCCCAGTCTCGAGCACCTCACGCTCGCTCAAAGCACCGCAGCCGAGGCCCCGCAAGAAGAAGTTCAACAGGCCCTGTCCGGTAGCGGCGTCGTCGAAAACCTGGCCCACGAGGGTGGCTTGCGCCGCCACCGATACGAAATTTCGCAAACGCTGGCTCGCGGCATCGACGTTCTCGAGAAAGAACGCGTATACCGCCGCATATCGAGTCGGCAACTGGGCGGGATTCAGGTCCCAGCCTTGATAAAAGCCGTGTCGCAGCGAGTGACGTACGTGCTCGTAGTGCAGCCGCCAAGCGGAGTGGAAGGAGCGTTGATTCTCTTCTATCTGCACCTGCGTAAGCTCGGTACCCGCGCCGGCCCGGTGAACCGGAACCGGGATCACGTTGGTGGCCCCGTCAGAGAGCATCACGCCCGTTCCGGCCAGGGCAACCTTCATCATGTGACGGGCGAAGTCGCATGCGGGATGATCCATTACCTGATATTGGGCGCTGATTCCCGCCGCAGCGGTGTAGTCATAGACACCGAAGTGTGCCCCCACACAGCGTCCACGCGCCGCCTTGACGAGCGCCGGCAACATCGATGACCCATCACTGGCGATAATCGACTGGGGCGTTTCGATCATGAGCTCCAGCCGCAAAGCCCCGGTCTCGAGGCCGACAGCAAGCTCGAGTTGCTCGAGTACGTCGACGAAGAGCGTTACCTCCTCTGGGTCCATTATCTTCGGCAGCGTCACCGCGAAACCGTCGGGAAGTAGCCCACCGGTTCGGTCCAGCAGCGTCGAAACGAAGATATCGAGCGTCGACACGCTACGGCGATACGACTCCCTGTCCAGCGACTTGACGCGAATGCCGATGAACGGCGGCAGCGCGGCGGTGGCCAAACCTTCGGCGACCGCCTCGGCGGCAGCGACGGCGCAAGCGTCTTCTTCATCATCCGGGCGGTTTCCGTACCCGTCTTCGAAGTCGATTCGAAAGTCCTCGACGGGCTCGGTCTCGAGCTTGGTGCGGACGCGCTCGTAGATCATCTGGCGTAGCCCGTCGTCTGCCCCCAGGCCGATCGCATCGCCGAACGTCGCCGCGTCAGGCGCATACGTATCGAGCTCACGCAACGCCAGGTCTCCCAAGCGCCGCGCAGTGCCGGCGCGGAACAGCTGGGCGCCGCCGTAGACGGTGTGTACCGGCTGTCGATCGGACGACTCGCCGGGATAACGTTCGGCAATGTCATCGGCCAGAGGTCGAATACGTTGCCCGAGGTCATCGAGCACGTGATCGTCGAAGGAACGCTTCATGGGGCGCGAACCGGGTCGATTAATGGACCCACGCGCACTCGGCGCGAAGGGAGTGGTAGACGACGCGACTCATCACCTTTTGGCGATAGCGCGCCGTCGAGCGGATGTCATCGATCGGCGACACGTCGCCGCGGATCGCGTCCAGCAGGTCGGCTGGCGAGCTCACCTCGACCTCGTCGTCGAGCATGCGCTCCAGTCGCGGGCACCGGCAGACCGTCGCTGCCATGCTGTTGGCGACCACACGCCAGCCCTCGTCTGAACAGGCAATCGCGACACCCACCTTGGTGATTGCCTGAGCACGGCGCGCCCCGACCTTGATGAACTCCTCGAAGCGATGCTCGCGGCGCGGCAACCACACCCGCGTGATGAGCTCATCAGGTCGCATTTCGAGCTGCTTATACCCATGGTAGAAGCCGCTTAACGGAATCCGCCGCGTACTCTCCATGCATGCCAACTCGACCTCGGCGCCGTAGGCCATCAGCACCGGCACCCCATCGGCCGCCGGCGACCCGTTGGCAATGTTCCCCGCCCACGTGCCGCGCGTTTGGATCTGCACTGCGCCGACCGTGCGCGCCGCTGCCTGCAACATGGGAAGCTCGGTGCCGGCGCGCGGGTCGCTGAGCACGTCCCAGTAGGTGGTCAATGCGCCGATGCCCAGCGAGCGGTCGTCCCAGACGAGCGACTTCAGCCCGCCGACGCCGCTCAGGTCGAGAAAGACACGATCATGCAGATCGAGGTGCTCCGGCCAGTCGACCATCAAGTCGGTACCACCGGCGATAGGCAGCGCATCGGTCTCCAATGCCCTCATCTCCAACGCCCGGTCAAGCGTATCCGGCATCAGCACGCGCATCGGATCAGGCTCCATCCTCGGCGCCATCGACATCCAAGGCTGCCTGCAGGCCCTCGATGATGCCGTCGTAGCCGGTGCACCGGCAGAGGTTGCCGGCCATCAGCTCACGAGCGGAGAACTGCTCCAGCAAGTGGGGCCGCGTCGTTACCCACGTGGCCATCATGACCACCCCAGGCGTGCAGGCACCGCACTGAGTAGCGCCGCTCTGCAGCAATGGCTCGAGGGAGTGCCTGTCGATGGCCTCGATGGTGAGCACCTCGCGCCCGCGTACCTGAAACACCGGCACCAGGCACGCGTTCACCGGATCGCCATCGAGGTAAACCGTGCACGCGCAACACTCGCCTTCGCCGCAGCCCTCTTTGGTGCCCGTGAGGCCGAGCGGGTAGCGCAACAGATCGAGCAACCGCGCCGTCGGCTCCGTTTGCACGGTGACCTGCTCGCCGTTCAGCTTGAAGGCGATCTCCATGGAATCGGCGCCTCGCCGCGTCACGATGCATCCTCGAGCATGTCGAAGAGACGTTCCGGGGTGAGCGGGATCGACGTGGGCTGCCGCCCCAGGGCAGCGGCGACGGCATTGATTACGGCCGGGGCTGGGCCGTCGATCGGCATCTCCCCGATGCCCTTGGCGCCCCCCGGCCCCGGTGCACCGGCCTTCTGCAAGAAGAAGACACGCACCGGCGGCACATCAACGCTGGTGGGAATGATGTAGTTGGTGAGCTGATTATTGCGCGTTGCGCCAGCCTCCAGCTTGCACTCCTCCATCAGCGCCCATCCGATCCCCTGCACCACACCGCCCTGGACCTGGCCTCGCGCCAGCGTCTCGTTCATCACCCGGCCGACTTCCTGCACGGCGACGAAGTCGGTCACACGAGTGTTGCAGGTGCGCAGGTCGACCTCGACCTCGGCGATGTAGGTGGCCCATGAGAAGGCCGCATAGGCATCGCCGCAGTAGGCCTCATCGTCCCA
Organism: Acidobacteriota bacterium; assembly: GCA_963666055.2. GTDB lineage: Bacteria > Acidobacteriota > UBA890 > UBA890 > WLXD01 > DASCOT01. The sequence goes on from CAXWPH010000011.1 coordinate 62,558, forward strand.
CTCCACCCATTCGGGCTTGTGGTATTCGGCCTCGACTTGAAGAGATCCTCCGGGATGGTCTGCATACCACTGACGTATCGCCGTCTTGAGCTCGTCTCCGGTGCCGTCGGCTGCGACCTCGAGACGGGCCCTGAGGTTGTCACAGGCGCGTTCAACCAAGTGTCCGACAACCATCACGGTCCGCGAGGCAACGGTCGGACCGCTGTCGGGGACCACTGCGGTGTCGGGCTCGACGATCGACACGTCACCGTCCGCATAGCCCAGCCGTTCGGCGGCAATCTGTGTGAACACGGTGGTGGTGCCCTGCCCCATCTCGGTGGACGCCGCCAACACCGCTACGCTGCCATCGGGCCGTGCCGCCAGGCCAACGCGAGATTTCAAGTACACCTCGCCGGCGCCGGTAAAGCCAGCGCCGTGATAGAAGCTCGCGAGCCCGATGCCGCGTCGCAGATACGGGTGCTCGGCGTTGAACGCGACGTGCCGTTCCTGGCGCTTGGCGTACTCGGCGTGGCGCAGTGCTGCGTCGAGCACTTCGATGCGATCTGCCCCGTCGCTGATCACCTGGCCCGTAGAGGTGGTTTCTCCCTCGCGGAGCAGGTTGATACGCCTGAGCTCGGCAGGGTCCATCCCGATCCGCGACGCGACGATGTCCATGTGGCGCTCGTTGGCAAATTGCGACTGTGGTGCCCCGAAACCACGAAACGCCCCGTAGGGTACGGAGTTGGTGAGCATGGCCCGACCGACGATGCGAACGTTGTCGCAGGAGTACGGACCGGCAGCATGGATGATGGCGCGGCTCAGCACCACGGGTGACAGGGTCACGTACGCGCCACCGTCGAGATCGACCTCGATGTCCTGCGCCAGCAGCCGGCCCTCGGCATCGAGCCCGGTGCGGTGGCGCACCTGGGCCGGATGGCGCTTCGTAGTGGCGGCCATATCCTCGCCGCGGTCGTAGATTATTTTTACCGGCCGGCCGGCCTTGAGCGCCAGCAATGCGGCATGCGCGGCAATTGTCGACGGATACTCCTCCTTACCACCGAAACCGCCACCTGTCGGGGCATGAATGACGCGCACCCCATCATCGTCGCGACCGAGCGCATGCGTGAGGGCGGCATGGATGTAGTAGGGGCACTGCATGCTGCCCTTGACCACCACCGCGCCGTCGTCCTCGACCCAGGCGACCATACCCTGAGTCTCGAGGTACACGTGCTCTTGGGCGCCGGTCTCGTATGCGCCCTCCACGACGTAGGTCGCCGCAGCAAGCGCCGCTTCCACGTCGCCTTTTACGATGCTGAGTCGCTTGAGCACGTTGTCGCTGCCGTGCTGAATCTGATCCGGGGTCGGCGACAGCCGGAAATCGAAGATCGGATCCTCAGACTCGACTACGATCTCGACGGCCGCCACTCCACGGCGACACATCTCACGCGACTCGTGTGCTAACAACAGCACCGGCTCGTGAACGTGGCGCACCGCACTCCCGGCGAGTACCGGCTGGTCGGTCTCCAGCAGCTTGATCGCGTTCTCGCCCGGGATGTCGGTCTGGTCGACGATGGTGAACTCCGACCAATCGACAGCGGTGCCGAAGCGCACCTCGCGTACCCGTCCGCGAGGTGCCGGGCTGCGCACGGTCATGCCCCACAGGCATCCCGGGATAGTCAGATCGTCAACGTAGCGCTCGGCACCGGTGAGCTTATCGAGCCCCTCGACGCGCTTCACCGCAGTGGCCTCCGCGCCGCGCCCGCCTGGCATGCGACCGACGCTCCGCCAGGCTCCGAACGGCGGCGGCTACTGCTAAGGTCAGAAGGCGACGGCTGTTCTCGATCGGAGGAGCAGGCATGAACGCGACGCTTTACGAGGCGTTGAACCTGGCCTTGCGCTGGACGCACGTGCTCACCGCCATACTTTGGGTCGGTCAGACATTCCTTTTTACCTGGCTCGACGCGCAGTTTCGCCCGACCTCTGGCGAAGGTCCGGACGAGGAGCCGGTGTGGATGGTCCATAGTGGCGGATTTTATCGGGTCGAGAAGATCGTGCGACCCGCGCGGCTGCCCGATCCACTGCATTGGACCCGCTGGGAGTCATTGCTGACCTGGGCCAGTGGCTTCGGGCTGCTCCTGTTGATGTACACCTTCGGGGGTTTGTTGCAAGCACCCGGCTCGAGCACCGGGACGATCACGCTGGTCACCATAAGCCTCGGCTCGCTGGTTGCGGGATGGTTGATCTACGATGTTCTGTGGAGTTCCCCCCTGGGTCGACGGGAGCCGCTCGCGGCAGCAATCTCGCTGCTGCTGCTGATGGGGCTGACCTGGTCCTTGATGCAGGCACTTAGCACCCGTGCGGCCTGGTTTCATGTGGGTGCGATGCTCGGCGGGCTGATGACCGGCAACGTGTGGATGCGGATCCTGCCGCCGCAGCGTCGCATGGTGATCTCGGTGGCCTCCGGCGAGCATCTCGACCCTTCGTGGGGATTCGGCGCAAAGCAGCGCTCGCGACACAACACCTTCATGGTGCTGCCGCTGTTGCTGATCATGTTGAGCAACCACTTCCCCACCCTCAGCTACGCACACCGCCACGCCTGGGCCGTGCTCGGCGCGTGGGTGCTCCTGGGCTGGGCGATCCGCGTGGCGATAGTGCGCCGCGGGCATTAGCGGCGCTCACCGTGGGGTCTACCGACGCTGGGAGACGTTGGCCGTGGCTACCCGTCCTGGTGGCGGTCGGGCTCGTCGTGCTCACCGTTGTAGCGTGGCAATCGGCACTGGATCGCGAACGCGAGCGGGTCCTCAGGCTCATCGACGCGGAGGCCGACAGTGTGGCGGCCCACGTGAGAACCTGGCTCGAGGAAACCCGCGACGGACTCGATCGCACGACCGTGCGCTGGATCGGCCTGACGCGTCTGAGCGAGACGATGGCACAGGTCGAAAGTGCCGTCCTGCTGCGGACGCGGGCCGTCGACCGCGTTCTGTGGTTGTCGCCCCGAGCCGAGCTGTTGTGGTCGATAAGCGCCGACGGAGCCGAGAACACGCCCGTGGTCGAGGGCTGGATCATCGAGCACGCCGCCTCCTGGCGACCGGGGAGCCGATTGTCGGCGGTGCGGATGATGGCGATCACCGAGGGGCCGAGCGGCGAACCGGTGATACCGGTGCGGGTGCCTGTCGTCCTCGAGACCGGCACGGCCGGGGCGATGATCTGTGTCTACGATGCTTCTGCCTTTGCCCAGGCGGCCACCGCCGGGCTCGGCAACGACTACGCCTTGGCGATCAGCAGCGCCGGCAAGCGCTTCTTCGTCCGCGACGGGGATCCGAACGGATCGATGTCGGAGTGGGTCCGCCGCCGGGACGTCGACTTCCAAGGGGTTCAACTGGCGATTGACGTCTGGCCCACGCCCCCGGCGCTTGCCAGCCTGCGTTCGGCGCTACCCACCACAGTGCTCATCGGTGGTCTGGCATTCGCCATGCTGCTGGGATCGGCGGTGCGCCTGGGGCAGGCCGAGGGACTGCGTACCAAACAGGCCGAGATGATCGCGGTGGTCGAGCGGGAGGCGGATGCTCGGCGGCGCGCCGAGGAGGCACTCGAGCAGCGGGCTCGGGCATTGGAACGCTCCAAAGCCGACCTGGTGCGTTTTGCCCACGTCATCTCGCACGATCTGCGTGAGCCGCTCAACGTGGTGGACATGCACCTGCAGTTGCTGTCCGAGCAGAACCTCGAGGGACGTTCTGAGCGTCACCTCAAACCGGCACTCCGCGCGTCAGCGCGAATGGCCTCGATGCTCGAAGGGCTGCTGCGCTACGCCAAGGTGGGCGGCTCCGATGAGGTGGAGGACGTCGACCTGAACGAAGTCGTCCGTATGGCGTTGGCCAACCTGGAGGCAACGATCCACAACAGCGGGGCTCAGGTCGAGGTAGGACCCATGCCGCATATTCAAGGCAATCGGGACCACCTGGCGCTGCTGTTCCAGAACCTCATCGGCAATGCCATCCGGCACCGAGGCGAGGCCGAGCCACGCATCACGGTCGCTGGTGAGCGGCAATCCTCGCATTGGCTGTTCCGGGTGCGCGACAACGGACCTGGCGTCAGCGCTGAGCAGGCCGGGCAGATCTTCGGTCTCTTCACGAGCGCCGGCGGACGCGTCGGCAGCGGCATCGGGCTGGCGATCTGCCGGCGGGTGGTGGAGAGCCACGGGGGACGGATCTGGGTGCAGTCTCCGCCTGGCCCGGGAGCCACCTTCGTTTTCACCTGGCCGCTCGAGCCAGTGACCACGCCTCAGCCGTCGCCGGAACGGTAGTCGCGGAGGCGATTGTAGAGCGTCTTCACGCTCACTCCGAGCAAGTCGGCGGCTTCCTGACGGTTTCCGCCCACCGCGGCGAGCGTCGCCTGGATCAACCGCTTCTCGACCGCCGCCACCGACATCCCGACGTGGATTCCCAGGGGCTCCTGCGTGGATGCAGGATCGGCGGCAACCTGACGCAGATCCGCTGGCAGACAGTCGACCTCGATTACGTCCCCCCCCCCCCCCAGCACGAAGGCGCTGTAAAGAACGTTCTTGAGCTCACGTACGTTCCCAGGCCAATCATGTTCTGCGAGCTGGCGGACCGCCCCCGCAGTAAGGTTCTTGTGGATGCCCTCGCTGGCCGCGAGCTCGTCCAGGAAATGGCGCGATAGGAGCTCGATGTCGCCGCCCCGCTCATTCAACGGCGGCATGTCGACCTGAAACACCCGTAACCGGTACAACAGATCCTCACGCAGCTTGTGGTCGCGGACGGCGCTTGACAGCGTGCGGTTGGTGGCGGCGAGCGTGCGTATGTCGAGCCGCACCTCAGACTCACCGCCGACGCGCGTGATCGTCCCGGACTCCAACGCGCGCAAAAGCTTCACCTGGAGATCGGCGGGAGTCTCGGTGATCTCATCGAGAAGCAAGGTGCCGCCCTGAGCCCGTTCAAAGTAGCCGATGTGGCGGCGGGTAGCGCCGCTGAACGCCCCACGCTCGTGGCCGAACAACTCGCTCTCGATCAGGTTCGCTGGGACCGCCCCGCAGTTGAGAACCAGGAAGGGTCCGCTGCGACGCCGGCTGAAAGCGTGGATCGTGCGGGCAGCAAGCTCCTTGCCGGTTCCAGTCTGGCCAGTGATAAGGACGCTCGCATCGGTAGGAGCGACCCTGCCGATCAGGCTGTATACACGCTGCATCGAGGCAGAGATACCGATCATCTCGCCAAAATGTCCCAGCGAGCGCAGGGTGCCGCGCAGCGCTCCGACTTCCCGGCGCAGCTCGATCTGGCGGTGCACATGCCGCAAGACCGTGCGCAGCCGTTGAACGTCGATCGGCTTCACCAGATAGTCCACGGCACCCGACTGCAAGGCGGCGAGGGCGGATTCCGCCGAAGCGTGCCCGGTCACCACGATCACATCGCCGGCGACGCCTCCGTCCGAGGCCAGGAGGTCGCTGCCTTTGCCATCAGGCAATCGCATGTCGAGCAGCAGCAAGTCGGCGCGCTTGCGCTCGATGGCGAGTCGCGCCTCGGCCAGCGTCGCTGCGCCCTCGACCCGAAATCCCTCGTGACGCACCAACTCGATGAGGATGTCACGCGAATCGGCATCGTCTTCTACGACAAGGGCGGTGGGCAACTGCGGCTCCCGACGTAACAAGGCAGACGCGGCGACGAAATAGAAAAGCGGCCGCGAAAGCCGTTGACCTTGCCTGTAAATCTTACACACCCGGGCTGCAAATCGTGCCGCTAACTCGGTTTCGGCATGCGATTCCGTCAAGCCGGCGGCGCGGCGCACGATCCGGAAGCCCCATCGTGGCAGTGCGGTTCGACTCCCACACCGCCCAGCCGACGATCCGTCAGCCGGTGGCATGGGCCTTGCTGTCAACAACAGCAGATGCCGTCGCAATCACTCGATCCGGAAACTGCACGGCCGGAACAGCTCGGCCACCACACAGGTCCCCAACTCGACCGTCCATAGCAAGGAGAAACGCCATGTCGATCTGCACCAAGCGAACCAGGGCGACAGCTGCAGCGGGCATTGTGCTGGTACTGGCGTCGACGGCCTGCGCCCACGTCAAGCGCAAGGAGTTCCAGGCCGAGATGGCGCGCCTCGAGCAGGAGATACGCGACGAATCTGCGGCCGGCGATGCGGCGCTCGGCCACCGCGTCGACGGACTGGGTGGCGAGTTGAATCGAATCAACGGACGCGTCACTGACCTCGACAGACATGCGTCCGAGAACCTCGCCCGGACGGAACAACTCGAGTCTGACCTGCGGGCCTTGGCGGTAACCTTCAGCGCCTCCGTGGAGCGCCTCGAGAAGGCGCTCGCATTCAACGTTCCGGTGCGTTTCGACTACGACTCCGCCGAGCTTCGCGAGGGCGATCTGCCGGTGCTAAAGCGACTGGCAGCGGTCATGACAGAGCACTACCCGGACAGCCTGATCACCGTCGAAGGATTCACGGACTCGGCCGGGCCGGCGACCTACAACCTGGTTCTCGGCAAGGCGCGTGCCGACGCCGTTCGCACCTTCCTGGTCGAGCGCGGGAACCTGAGAGGAGATCGAGTGCGCACGGTCAGCTACGGGGAGGCCCCGGATCGTCTGGTTAACCCGGGCGCCTGGGGTCCCGGCGAGAGCGGCATGACGAATCGCCGCGTCACGCTGGTCATCGAGACCACCGGCGGCGAGTGGGACCTCGCTACGCCGGACAATCCGGCACCGGCGGCGCTACCGGCCGCCAAAGTACCGGTGATTGAGTCGTAGCCAGGTCTGACGGATGGGGGACGGCGTTCGGCCGGCCGGAGGAAACGGGGTGAACGCACCGGGCGGCCGACGCCTCCATCCGCGAACCGTGCAAGTGGAGAACCGGGCACCCAGGAGAATCCCGCGGGACCACCATCCTCGAGAGATCGCGTCGCACCGGAAGCTCGAGGCCGGAACCGTGGGATTCTCCTGGGTGTCCGTACCTCGGCTCGAAGGTGTGCAGCACGGTGACGTTGCTCACCGGGAAGTGGCCGTGGCGGCGCTGCTGGCATCAACCGACTCAGCGGTTGCCCCGATCGCATCCGCCACGAGCTCGATTGGATGCCGCGGTCGGCGATCGCCGAAATCTGCCAGCTGCGTGCGGCATGACGTTCCGCTCGCCAGCACCTCGTCGACCGGGTCGCCGGTCACCGACTTCAACCCTGAGATCTCGGTCACCAAGCGTGTGCCCAGCTCACGGCTGATCTCGTAGCCCTCCTGCTTGTAGCCGAACGAGCCCGCCATACCGCAGCAATCGGCAGTGGTCGTCACTACCTCGACGCCCGGCAATCGCGCCAGCACACCGAGGCTCGAGTCCAACCATCCGGCCGACTTCTGTTGGCAGTGTCCGTGCAAGACGACGGTGTGGCGCGGTCGCGGGGCCTGAGTCGCCAGCGCAGCACCGAGAAGCGTCGAATGCTCCTCGAGGAACACCATGATCTCGCGCACGCTCAGGCCCACCAGAAACGCCTCGTTGTTGGCGGGCGAGAGCTTGGTGTGATCGTCCGTCACGCAGGTCAGGCACGAGGGCTCGAGGCCGACGATCGGAATCTGCCGGTCCGCGTATGGAGCCAACAATCGCGACAAGTCGAACGCCTGCTCGCGAGCAGCCTCGAGTGCACCCTGCGAGAGTGCGGCGCGCCCGCAGCACGGGCCGGTTACGAGCAACACCCGGAAACCGAGTCGTTCGATAACCCGAACCGCGGCTTTGGCGGCCTCGACGTCCGCGTAGTTGGAGTGGCAATCGGCCCAGAAGACGACCAGACCGGTCTCGGCTTCGTCGTCGAGATGGTCGGCATCGGCGCCGACCTCCTCGACTACCCGGCCGCCACGCGCCCTGAACCAATCGGCCAGCGTCGTATCCGGTATCTGCGGCAATGGCCGCCGACGGTCAACGCCAAACAACCGCTCTAGCCCCCAGCGCGCCACGCGTAACTGCATCAATCCGCTCAGCCTTCCGACCCGCCGCGCCAGCCGGTACAGGCGACGTGGCTCAGCGAGGAATGCGGAGCCAGGCGCGGCTCGACTCGCCTTCTGTTCCCGGATGCGTGCGCGAACCACAGAGGTCATCCAAGGGATATCGATACGCACCGGGCAGACATCCTGGCAGCGCGAGCAGGTGGTGCAGAGCCCGTCGAACTCCGCCGCCGTCTCCAGGCCGCGCACGCCGGCCTCCCACGCGATGCCAATGCCGGACTGGTAGGTCGGCCCGCCAAACACGTGGCCGCCGACCGCCTGGTACGGAGCGCACACGTTCATGCAGGCGCCGCATCGCACGCAGTACAGCGCTTCGCGCAGCACCGGATCGTCGCGCATGCGGCTACGTCCGTTGTCCAGCAGCACGAGATGGAAGCTACGCTTGCCGTCGACCAGCGGCGAGGCGCCCCAGCCAGGCCCGGTGATCACCGACACGTAGCTGGTCAGCAGCTGCCCGGTTCCGGATCGCGGCAGAAGCTCGATGAACGGCTCGAGGTCTGCCATCGTCGGCAGAATCTTCTCGATTCCGGCCAGCGCCACATGAACTCGTGGCAGCTGTGTGCTCAGCCGGACGTTGCCCTCGTTCTCAACCAGAATCACCGTGCCGCTCTCGGCAATCAGGAAGTTCGCTCCGGTGATTCCCAGGTCGGCTTCGAGGAAGTCGCGACGCAGCTGCTGCCGCGCCAGCTGGGTGAGCTCCTCGGCGGTCTCCGGGACGTCGTCACGGCCGAGCCGTCGCCGGAACACGTCGCGTACGTCCTCCATGCTCTTGTGAATGATGGGTGCGATGGCGTGCGATGGACGATCCTCATCGAGCTGCACGATGTACTCGCCGAGGTCGGTCTCGCGCACCGTCACGCCGGCGCTTTCCAGCGCGGCGTTGAGATGAATCTCCTCGGAGGTCATCGACTTCGACTTCACCGCAGCGGTCAGACCTTCGCGCCGGGCGATTTCGACGATGATCCGGCAGGCAGCCTCGGCATCATCGGCTCGATGAACGAAGCCACCCGAGGCGTTGACTGCTTCGGTCAGCGTCTCGAGCAGCTCGGGAAGGCGCTCAATGGCGTCCTCTTTGATTGCTCGCGCCCGATCGCGGCTGACCTCGTAGGCGGCGAAGTCACTGACCGCCTGGCGACGTCTGTTGGCGGCGGCGCGCGTTCCCGAGGGCACCGCCTGCTGCAGCGACGGGTTGAGCAACGCCGCGCGGATCTCCGACTGCAAGTCGCGTGAGCTCATGTTGGGCCAGCCTCGTCGCCGACGATGAACGCGTGCAGCGCATTGGGTCCATGAATCCCCAGCACCAGCTTCTGAACGATGTCGGCGGTTCTCGACGGGCCGCTGATCCAAACCCAGTTGCGCTGGCCGGCGGCGAACCGCGCCTCGAAGTCCTTGAACGCGGTGGCGATGTCGGGGGCAATGTCGCGCGCCCGCAGCACGGCTATATGTACCCACGGCAGCACGGTCGCAAGCCCCCAACCGCCGGGGTCGCCGCCGACTAGCAGCGTCCCTGACTCGGCGATCGCCAGCTCGACGCCGGTCAGACCAACGTTCAATTGCGCGGTGCGCTCACCAGCCTCTCGCACCGGCACCAAGTCGACGCCTCGCGCTCTCAACGCGAGGTAAAGGCCCATCTCGTCGGCGAGCGCGAACGGTTCGTATAGAAGCGCCGGCGGCGCTGGTTGCGCGCGGACGATGGAGTCGATCGCCTCACCGAGCGCAAAGCCGCTGTTGAGCACTCGCGTCGTACCGCCGAGCGAGTCCAACGCCCTGCGAAAACGTTCGACATTGGCCTTTACCTGAGACGTCATGCGCCTAACATCTATCAACGATGATCGTCCCGTCAAACGCGACGCACCGGGTCAGCCGAACTGCCACCAATCAGCCTGAGAGCCGCATGAAGATCCTGGTCACTGGAGCGACGGGGTTCGTCGGATCAGCCCTGTGTCGAGAGCTAGCGAATGCCGGCCACGCCGTTACCGCACTTTCGCGCGACGCCGATGAGGCAAAGCGGCGGCTGCCGATGCTACGCGGCGCCTATGAGTGGGAGCCTTCCGCCGACGCGGCGCCATCGCGTGCCATCGAGGAAGCTGACGCGATCGTGCACCTGGCCGGCGAGTCGGTGGCGGGTCGCTGGGGTAGAGCGCAGCGCCGAGCAATCTCCGACAGCCGTGTCATGGGCACGCACAACCTCGTCGAAGGGATGCGATCGGCGGCAGCGCGGCCAGCGGTACTGATAAGCGCCAGCGCCATCGGCTTCTACGGCGACCGCGGCGACGACCTGCTCACCGAAGCGGACCCAGCCGGGGACGACTTCCTCGCCGGCGTGTGCGCCGCCTGGGAGGCCGCCGCCCGAGAGGGCGAGGACCTCGGGGTCCGCGTCGCCCGTCTACGCACAGGAATCGTACTCGGCCGCGGCGGCGGCGCGTTGGAGCAGATGCTGCTGCCAGCCAGGCTAGGGATGAACGGCCCGCTCGGTTCGGGGCGTCAGTGGTGGTCGTGGATCCACATTGACGACGTGCTCGGCATCATCCGTCATTGCCTCGATACCCAGATCCACGGGGCGCTCAACACCTCGTCACCCGCCCCGGTGCGACAGCAACAGTTTGCCGAGACGCTCGGCGCCGTGCTCCACCGACCCTCTTTCGTGCCCGCCCCAGCACTGGCGCTGAAGATCGTGCTCGGAGGCTTCTCGGCGGAACTGTTGTCGAGCAAGCGCGTGCTCCCCGCCGCGCTCCAGGACGCCGGCTACGAGTTTCGCTTCCCGCAGCTGCGTGCCGCGCTCGATGACCTCCTCGGCTAGCAGGTGAGTAGCGCTGGCCGCCAAGAAAAAAGGGCTTCGGAGCGACCTGGCAGCAGTCGTACCCTCAAGGGCGACACATTCACCGGCCGGCCGGAGGATCCGTGCGAGCGCTCCGCGACCTACAACTGCTCATCGAATCACGCTACCCGATCGTCGCCATTCAGGCGTTTGACGAAGATCGAGTCGAGCATGCTCTACGGCGGCTGGCCGGCCGCATGTCGTTGCCCCTCTACACTTGGACAGTAAGCCAAGGGCTACGGCGGCACGATGCGGAAGCGCCGATCTACGATACTCGTGAGGCCGCCAGCGCCCTCGCCGCAACGATCAGCCTGGAGAAGCCCGGCGTCTTTTTCTTCAAGGACCTCGAGCGTGTGCTCGATCAACCGGCCGTGCTGCGCGGCGTTCTCGACCTTCTGAAGCCGTTCTCGCGCGACCGTCGCGCGCTGGTGCTGTCTGGGCCGTCTATTCAACTGCCCCCCGAGCTGGCCCGCTTCGCGGCTTTCTTCGACCTCGGCCTGCCTGACCGGGATGCGCTGACACAGCTCGCCAGCTCGGTGATGGAACGCCTACAACAGCAGCACGACGTCGTCTTGAAGGTCAACCGTGACGAACTGGAGCAGCTCGTCGCTCCGCTTGTTGGTCTGACTCTGTTCGAAGCCGAGCGCGCGCTAACCGAAGTGGCGCTTCGTGACGGAACGTTGACCCCGGCCGCGGTCGCCGAATTGACCAAGCTCAAGGCCAAACGCCTGGCTGACGATGGGCTCGTAGAGATCGTGCCGATCGCCGATGCGCCGATGCCCGCGGGACTGGACAACCTACTCGCCTGGCTCGAAAGGCGACAGCTCGCGTTCGCCCCAGGAGCCGCCGAGTTCGGCTTGGACGCGCCACGCGGCTTGTTACTGCTTGGCGTACCGGGGTGCGGCAAGAGCATGGCGGCGCGCGCCGTAGCCGGCGAATGGGGCGTGCCCCTGCTCACCCTGCAGACTGGCAGGCTCTACGACAAGTTCATCGGCGAGACCGAGCGACGGCTCGAGCGCGCCCTCAACAGTATCGAGCAGATGGCGCCATGTGTGGTGCTCATCGACGAGATCGAGAAATCGCTATCGGCAAGCGACAGCCAATCCGATGCCGGCCTGTCACGCCGTGTGCTGGCACGGCTTCTCGGCTGGCTGCAAGATCGGCCGGCCGGCGTTTTCGTCGTCGCTACCTGCAACTCGGCGACGGCACTACCTCCTGAGCTCATGCGCAAGGGGCGCTTCGACGAGATCTTCTTCGTCGATCTGCCCTCGGATCACGAGCGCGCAGCGATCTTCGCCGCCCAGCTCACTGCGCGGCGGCGAACCGTGGGCGACTTCGACCTTGCAACCTTGGCGGCCGCGTCGGACGGATTCAGCGGTGCCGAGATCGAAGGCGTGATTGTAACGGCGCTCTATGCAGCATTCGCCGCGGGAACCGATCTCACCACAGCGCACCTGCAGGCCGAGATCAGCGCCACCGTGCCGCTGGCAGTGACTCGGGCGGAAGCCATCGCCGAACTAAGAGCGTGGGCGCGCGGTCGGGCCGTGCCCGCGGGTCGGACTCATGCCGCCTAGCAACTGACCCCAGCTCGCCGTAACCAGGCCCGCCACACTCTTACCACGGCCTGCTAGCTGGCCCGTACTCTACAATCGCTACAGTTGCCTGCAGCGGCCTGGCAGGCACGATCCCGCTCGAACTCGCATAGCCGAGCGCACGATCTGCGTTCAAACCCCATGACCGTCCCGAGTATCTAAGACCGTGAACGCCACGCGAGCACGTACTCGGGACATGTCATGCAGGCAATCACCGAAAGACCGGCCGCGATGACAAGTCGCCCCGCAAACGCGCTGGTCGATCGCGCCGCCAGCGGCGACAATGCAGCATTCGAGCAGCTATACCGCGAGCACAACGGCCGTATCTACGCCCTCTGCCTTCGCATGACGGGGAGGCCTGCTGAAGCTGAGGAGCTTACCCAACAGGCTTTCATCCGCGCCTGGGAGAAGCTCCATACGTTCCGTGGCGACGCGAGCTTCTCCACTTGGATGCATCGGCTGGCAGCCAACGTGGTGCTCAGCCACAGACGAAGCGAGATGCGCCATCGAGCGCGTACGGTTGTGCAGGAGGATCTTTCCTTCCATGCCGACCTCTCGGATCGCACCAACCGGGGCCCCGCGGTCGACCTGGAAGAGGCCATAGCAGCCCTACCCGAAGGCGCCCGCACGATCTTTGTGCTCTTCGACATCGAAGGCTACAGACACGACGAAATCGCCCAGCTCACCGGTGTTGCCTCCGGAACTTCGAAGGCACAGCTCCACCGAGCCCGGAGGCTGCTGCGGGAGGCGTTGAACAAATGAACGAAGACGAAGCAATCCGCTGCCTGGACGACCTCATCGACGGAACGCTCTCGGATGAGAAGCGGACCCGGTTGGAACAGCTGCTCGTGTGCTCGCCCGATCTGCGCGCCGAGCTCAGCCGCGTGCGCCAGCTGCAAGCGCGGACGGCCGACTTGCGGCGTGAGATCGCACCCGCCACCGACTTGTGGCCGGGGATCGCCGCCGGTATCGAGAAGCGCAAGGTGGTTCATCCGCGATTCGGTGCGCCTCGAGACAACGCCCGGATCCCCGAGTGGGCGATCGTCAACTGGCACCGCGTCGGCTCGATCGCGGCTGCCGCGATGCTGCTGGTCGCAGTATCTTCGGGCATTACTGCGTACTTGGTGCGCGCGCCGCTGGCATTCGACGAATCGGCCGCCACGGTTGTGCCATCCGAAGACTTCGTCACCGTCGCCTGGGAGGGGTTCGAGGCCGCCGAGCGCAGCTATCTAGAGATCACCGACGAGCTCCTGCGGGCGCTCGACGAGCACCGGTCGGACCTGTCGCCGGAGACCATACGCATCGTCGAAGAGAGCCTGCGCTCGATTGAGCGAGCGATTGCCACCGCGCGCGCAGCGCTGCAGCGCGACCCGGCGAACGCCGGGCTGCTCATCCAGCTAACCGATATGTACCGCAAGCGAGTGACCTTCCTGCGGGAGATCAGTCGTCTCTAACGAGGAGTGACCACGATGAAACTACGCATGAGCTTCTGCCGCGTATCCGAACACAGCGCTCTATTACTGCTGTTCTCCACTCTCGTCATCGGACTCTCCTTGCCAGGCACCGCCCTGGCGCAGAGCCAAATCGAAGACCGGCGTGCGGTGGCTTCCGACGTGTGGATCGAGATCGACGAGATCATCGTGGGCGATATCCGTGTCGTCGGGTGGGAAAATGACGAACTGCTGGTCACCGGCACCATTGGCGCCGACGTCGACGAGTTCGTCATAGAAGGCGGCCCGGAGTCGGTGGAGATCTACGCCGAATGGGACGAATGGGACGAATGGGACGAAGACGGCGAGAACGAGGATCGCCGGCGACGCTGGCGTGGTCGCGGCCACCACGACGTTGACGTCATCCTCGAGATCCGCGTGCCGCACGGTGCCAGACTCGAGATCAACGGCGTAACCACCTCCGTACACGTCGAACAGGTTCACGGATCTATTGAAATCGAGACCGTCACGGGAACGATCGAGTACTCCGGCAATGCCACGGTGCTCGAATTGGCTAGCGTGACCGGCTCGATCGTCGCCAAGACATCGTCGCTGATGGAAGGCAGTTTCGAGACCGTCAACGGTGAGATTTACTTCGAGGGCGCCGTCGCCCCGGGAGCCGAGCTCGATTTCGAGGCGGTGAACGGCAGCGTCGAGTTGTTGCTTCCCGCCGACGTGTCGGCGAACTTCCATGTTGAGACGATGATGGGCGAGATCGTTAACGACTTCGGCGAGCAACCGCGCCGGACCAGCCGCTGGGTACCTTCGCAGGAGCTGTCGTTCCGCACTGGCGGCGGCGACGCGGACATCAATATCGAGACCCTTCAGGGAGCCGTGCGGATCCGGCGACACTAACAGGGCGGCGGGGGTGGCGCCCGGCCGCGCTGCTACGCTACGTCACGCAGCGGCCGAGCCCATGACGCTGCCGTGGTCGCGAAACACACGCACCCGACGCAGCAACATGTTCGCCAGGTAGAGCAGCAGCGCCAACGCGGCCAACGCCGGCCACAAGCGCAACGGCCGGGTAACGGTCTGATCGCCCGCATCGAACAACTCGTCCAGTGCCGGGTCATACACACCGCCGGTCGCGGTGGCAAGATTGCGTAACGCTTCCTCGTCGGCCGGACGGTAGCGAAGCTCCTCGCTTACCACCGGCACCAAGGTGCGCTCGATATCGTCCCCACGATCCGACCAGCGGAAGCTTGCTTGGCTGTCGGGCGACAAAGGCAAGTGCGCCTCGTAGCGTCCCGGTGCGACCTGCGCCAGCTCGATCTCTGACTCGTCATCTCCGAGAGTGGCGGTCACGCTGGGGCGCAGAGCATTTCGATAACGGCCGGAATCGTCCACGAGCTCGAGGCGTATTCGGGCGCCGGTCTGATCGCGGACGACAGTAAAGCTCGGAAGCTTGAAGGCGTCCTGCCGCATCGCTTCGCGCACCAGCTGCACCCAGAACTTGCCGTACCCGTCCCACTCCAGCCAGGGCGCCGACCAGCGGTTCTTGACGTCGGCGGCGAAGAACACGGCGCGACCGAGACCGTACTGCCAGCGCACCAATATCGGATCGCCCTCGTCGCCGGTGTCGAGAACGACTTCGGCGTTGTCCTTCGCCATCGTGCGTACGTAGCCCAGCAGTGCCGGCGCGGTGTCCATCTCGAGCCCTGCCAGCGCTTCAATGGGCTTGCGCACCTCGGGTCGCACCTCGCCGTCCTCCTCGAGCGTAATGCCCTGCGCCTTCTGCGTCTCTTCGACGAAGATCTCGGGTACTCGACTCGGGTCCTCGATGAAATAGCTACGCCCATCACCCCATCTGGCGATGTTGCCGAGCAGTTCGCGGTCGGCCTTACCGCCGACCGCCACCGTCGAGACAGTAATCTCATGCTCGGTCATCTCGGTTACTAGGCCCTCGTAGTCATCCTCGTAGGTCTTGCCATCGGATAGCAAGATGACGTGTTTGACCTCGGCCTCGGTCTGCTGCAGCGACAGGAACACGTCCTGCAATGCCGGGTAGATATTGGTCGGTGAGCTCGCTTCGATCGCCGAGATGCGCTCGCGCAGGCGTGCCTTGCCGCTCGCGAGTTGGATCGGCACCGGCCAATAAAAGTGATAGTCGAATGCCAGCAAGCCGAATTGCTGGTCGTCTTCGAGTAGGTCGAGGGCAGCCTTCGACGCCTCCTTGGCGAGCGCCATCTTGTCGCCGACCATGCTGTATGACTTGTCTAGCGCGATCACCAGGGCGAGGTCCTTGGGTTTACGCTCGGCTTTGAACCAGATCGGCATGGCGCGCTCGATCGGCGTGTCCGCATAGCCGTCTTCGCCGTACACGGATTCGCCGCCGGCCAGCAGCAGGCCGCCACCGTAGTCGGACACGTAGGCCTCGATGGCGTTCATTGCTGGAACGCTGAGCAGCCGAGGATCGACGTCGCTCAAGATCACGGCGGCGTAGGGCTCGAAGCGCCGACTGTCAGTGGGTAGGTTCCAGGGAAGGCCGACATCGACCTCGAAGCCACCTTCCAGGAGCGCATCGCGCAGGTAGTCGACAGTGCCAACGCGTCCTTCCACATACAACAGTCGCGAGCGTTCGACGACGTGGAGTGCGATCTGGACGAGGTTGTTCCGTGGCTCCGGGTCCCCCTCTATCTGAAGCAGGACATCGATTATCGCCGGGCCCCCGTCCTCGAGCACCGGACGCAACTGCACGGTCGTCGCACCCGGCAACAGCTGCACCGTTTCAGAGGTCAGCAGGCGGCGCTCCTGGGCCACGATGAGCGATCCTTCGACCGCCACCTGCGCGTACAACTCGACGCGCAGCGCAAACGGCAAGCCGGCGGTGACGGTGTCGTCAGAATCGACGCTGTCGATCCAGGCATCGGCGCGATCCCGCGCTGCCGTCGTACGCGTGTAGGTTCGCACCCCGTCGAGGCGCAGCCGGTCCACGGCACGATCGAAGTCACCGCGGTTGCCGTGGCCGTCGGTCAACAGCACCAAGCGAGCTACATAGTACGGGGGCAACGCCGCCAAGCCGCGCTCGATCGCGGACGCCAGGTCGGTGGCCGATCGGTCGACGGCACCGAGCACGGAGCCATCCGCAACGCGGACCTCACGGAGTCCAGCAGCGTCGTCGGCCTCCACGGCGTTGGCGCCAAAGGCGAAGAAGCCGGAAGTATCTGCCTCGCCGCGCTCGACCGCCTCCTGCACCCAGGTGATGGCTTCGTCGACCGCCAGCGGCTTGACGCTATGCGACACGTCGAGCAAGTAAACGACCGAGAGCCAGGAACCCGAACGGTGCAACACCGGTTGGCTCATCGCCAGAATCACCAGCGCCAGTGCCACCCCCCGGAGCAGCAGCATCAAGTCGAGCTGACGCGGGTGGAACTCGATGATGGTGTGCCTCCGCACCCACCACAGGCCGGCTATCCCGGGAAGCAACAACAACGGCCACGTCTGTTCGAAGGTGATCTGCATCGACTGACTTCCGCCACGACCTGCTAGACGGTGATCCTCCGGTGATAGGTCAGCGCTTCGAGCGCCAGTAGTGCCGCCGCCAACGCCAGCAGCGTCGGCCACAGGCGCCGCGCCATTGCCGGCACCTCGAGATTCTCGTCTCCCTCTTCCAGGGCGCTCCGGTTGATCGCCGACGTTGCCCGACCACCGGCGCCTACCGAGATCGGTACGCGGCCTTGAGCGCTCGTGGCCATGAAGAGCCCCGGGCGCAAGGCGGTGAAGTAGCTTCGCTCACCGGACCGGCGCACCGCCACCGGCTCGTTTGACAGAACATCGACGACGGTCACTCCGACCTCCGTCAACACGACGTCTCCGAGCTCAGCGGTGCGGGTCGAGAGATGCGGCCGGAACCATCGCAGCACATTGCTGACGAAAATCGGGAAGCCGAGGCTCTGTTCGAAGTCGGAGTCACCAAGCGCGAACGTGATTACGATCCACGGTGCGATCTCGCTTCGACCACTGAGGATCAGCGGCACGCTGGCATCGCCCGCGAGCATCGTCGCGCTGCCCAGATCGACGCGCACGGCGCGCTCGACTTTGACGTCGTGTAGGTCGACGAATTGCATGATGGTGGACGCCGAATCGGTCGTCGTAACGACGAGGTCGCGCGCCGCCCCTCGTGGCTGCGGCAACCAGCTGACTTCGTCGGGCGCAAAAAGCACCGCCGGAGTCGGTGGCGGCTCGCCAGGAGCGTAGCCTTCGAAGATGAATCCGTCGAAAGCTGGCGGCTGGGCGGCAGCCTGCGACATTCCTCCAACCCCGCCGGTACTCAGACCAATCCTCCAATCCTCGTACTGGGCCGGCGTCATCGCGGTCAGCTCAAGGTGGGGCAGCTCCAGAAGCAGCTCCGATAGCGACGAGGGCTGCTGGCTGACCATAGCGATCCGCTGCGCACGCTGTTCGGCGACGAACACGTAGGCGCTGTCGTCGAGGTCGAGCGCGTCGCCCTCGGTACGCACCTCGGCCTCCAGAACGCCGCCCTGTAGTGGGGTCAGATCGAAAGTGTTTCGATACAGCTCATCCGGCTGCAGCGCGACGCTGCGCCGAAACTGCACGCCGCCGGAATCGCGCAGCACGATGGTCGTTTCCTGCGTCTCGGTGGAGAAGTTGCCCACCTCCAGAAACGCCTCGGACCGATACGGGTCCGATGGCCAGGGGCGGACCTCGAAAGAAGTCACGCCCACGTTCACGGCGGGCTCGTAGACCGGAGCGACACGGTAGTCCGGCGGCAGGGGCGGCAAGCCGACGCCATCGGTGACCACCCAGGTCTCGGTGTCAGGCTCCGGATCGGGCAGCAGGAACCGCCAACCGACCGCTCGCAGGTCGACGAGGGCCGCGCCCACCGCTCGCCGATCCCGGGTTCGCGCCGCAATCAGCCGGCCATCGGTGTCGTAGACCGTGAAGCTGTCGGCTCCCGAGCCGCCTCCCAGCAACTCGGCGGCGCGGTCGAGCGCCGCCTGCAGGCGCGACCGCCCATCACTCATCTGCGCCGCCATGTGCGGCCGGATGTCGATCACCAGCCGGATGTCTCGCGGTGTGCGGCCGGCACCGCCGAGCTCCGCCTGGGAGAACACCATGACCAGCGACAAACCGATGGCGAGCGCAATCAGCAACGAGATCAGCCGCCTCAGCAGCTCCATCCACGAGCGCCGCTTACGTCTCTCTAGTACGCGCTCCCAAAGGAACGATGACGAGACCACAACACGGCGATGCTGAATCCGCAGAAAGAAGATCACCACGATCGCAATCGCGGTCGCCGCCAGCAGCACCCAGGCCTGCCACTGCGCCAGCGCCAGGAACGTCATCGCGCCCTCACGAGAGGAACCTTCCCTGTCGCATTACCTGCAAGATAAGTTCCTCGAAGGGGAACTCGGTGAGCGTGCGCACATAGCTGAAACCGTACAGGGTGCAGTACCGCTCCAGCTCGTCACAGTAGCGATCGTACTCCTGTGCGTAGGCCTGCAGCAGGTTCGGCGTGACGGTAACGTCCTGAGGCTGGCGCGTCTCCGAATCGATCAGCGTGACCTCGCCATTCAGGCTGGGCGACATGTCCTGCGGGCTGGCGACGTGCACAGCGAGCAGATCCTGGCGACGATACCGGACGATGTCGAACGCTTTGGTGGCGCCATTGGGGTCGAAGAAGTCGGAGATCGCCACCGTCATGCCGCGACGGCGCTTGGCAGTAAAGAATCGGTGGAACGCCCTACCGGCATTGGTCTCGTGGCTGGCTCGCACGCGCGCCAGAAACCGCAGGATGTTGAAGATCTGGCCCTTGCTGCGCTGCGCTGGCAACTCCTCGATAATCCCCTCGGCATAGACCACCAGGTTGACGCGATCCAGGTTCGAAAGGCCGATGTACGCCAGCGCCGCAGCCACCTTCTTCGCATAGTCGAGCTTCTTGCCACCATCGGTTCCCATCGACTGGCTAGCGTCGACGAACAGGTAGATGGGAAGGTCGGTCTCCTCTTCGTACAATCTCAGGATCAGGCGACCGAGCCGCATGTAGGCGCGCCAATCGACGGCGCGGAAGTCGTCTCCCGGGACGTAGCCACGAAAGTCGGCAAACTCCACGCCGGCACCCACCTTGCGGGCGCGACGCTCTGCCTTGAACTGCCCCGAAAGCAGCCGCTTGGAGACCACGCTGAGTAGCTCGAGCTTGCGTAAGAACTCCTCGTCGAACGGCCCCAGGCCGCCCTCGCTCAGCGGCTCAGCATTCGCGGCACTCAGCAGCCTGCTCGGGTGATCACGGGAATTCTACTCGCCGGGCCCCGGCAGGCTCTCGAGAATCTCCGCCAAGATCGTGTCGGTGTCGATGCGGTCGGCCTCGCCTTCGAAGTTGAGCAACACGCGGTGTCGCAGGGCCGGCATCACGTTGGCACGGATGTCTTCCGCCGCAACGTGCACTCGACCATGCAGCAACGCGCGGATCTTACCGGCAAGCACGAGCGCCTGGATGGCGCGCGGCCCGGCGCCGTAGCGCACGTACCGCTCGGTCTCGTGCACCGCGTGCTCCGAGCCCGGATGCGTGGCCAGGGTGAGCCGAATGGCATAGTCCTGCACCGGCTTGGAGATCGGCACCGAGCGCGCCGTCTTGCGCATCTCGACGATCTGCTCGCCATCGAGCACCCGCGTCACCGTCGGCTCATCGGCCTGCGTCGTACGGTCCATGATCTCGTGCAGATCATCGACGCTGGGGAAGTCGAGCTTGAGCTTGAACAAGAAACGGTCGAGCTGCGCCTCCGGCAAGGGATACGTCCCTTCCATCTCGAGCGGATTCTGGGTAGCGAGCACGAAGAACGGCTGCTCCAGCTGGTAGGTCTCGCGGCCCACCGAGACGCTGTTTTCTTGCATCGCCTCCAGCAGCGCCGACTGCGTCTTCGGGGTGGCGCGGTTGATCTCGTCAGCCAGAACGATGTTGGCGAAGATCGGCCCGGGCTGGAACTCGAGATGCCGCCCACCATCCGGCGTTTCGTGCACTACGTTCGTTCCCACGATATCCGCAGGCATCAAGTCGGGGGTGAACTGGATGCGGTGGAAATCCAGGTGCAACACGTCGGCGAGTGTGTGCACCAGCTTGGTCTTGCCGAGCCCCGGTATGCCCTCCAGCAGCGCGTGACCTCCGGCCAGGAGGGCGGTCAGGATCCCGGCGATCACCTCGTCGTTGCCGACGATGACCTTGCCGATCTCGTCCCGGACGATCTGGAACCGTCCCTGGAAGCTCTCGATGCTCTCTTCGACTTCGATCATCGTCCTTCGTCTTCTTTCTGGTTGTCACGGGCGCGCAGTGTCTTGAAGTACGACCGCACGAGATCCCGGTAGCTCCACGGCACGGTCTCGGTCTGCATGAGCTCCTGTTGGGCGAACTCGCTGGGCGACTCCACGGTCTGAAACTCGAGCCGCGACTGCTCAGCCTTGATGACGATCTCCTCCTTCTCCTCGATCTCCTCCTCGCCTTCCTCCTCCGACATTGCCAGGATCTCGCGCTGCAGCTCCACCTCCAAGGTGCTCAGCTCGCCCTGCACCAGATCTTGTTCCTCTCCGCCTTCGCGCGTCGCATGCCCAACCTCTTCCTCACCCAGTTGGGGCTGGTCGGCCGCATCCGTACCCTGCTGCAGGAACACCTCGTCGCCGCCAGGCAACGTGGTGCCGCTTTCCTCGGTTGATTCGCCCTGGCCCTCCTGCTGACTGGCGTTTGGGTCGGGTGCCTGCTCACCTTCGGTATCGGCGGGGATGTCTTCTGGGTTCTCGACCTGAGTCTGCTCGCCTTCCTCGCCTGCCTCCCCCTCTTCGCCGGCCTCATCCCCCTCGGTGAACGCGCCGTCGGGATCTGGCCCCTGCTCCTCCAGCGCCGAGTCCTCCTCGAGCGCGTTCTCGGCCGTCTCCCCTTCGTCGCCCGGCTGCGGCATGAGCAGCTGCTCGTCGGCAGCAGGGGCTGGTGGCTCATCGGGCCGCGAAGCGGGGTCGGCGGCCTCTTCCAGCGCTGTCAGCGCCTCCATGCTCTCGTCGACGGGTTCGCCGGCTGATGCCATATCGCTCAATCGATCAACGACGTTCTCGAACACCCGTGGTACAGGCAAGAGCGCCACGGCCAGCAAGCCAGCGAAGCAGCCGGCAGCCAGGCCTAAGCGCCGCGGACGACGAACCGGTAGCAGCTTACCGCCGTCCAGCGCGCGGGCAGTATCCGCGGCGCGCTCGATGTGAAGTCCCACCCAGTCGTCCTCCAGCGGGTGACGTACGAACCAGTAGGCTGACGTCAGCTCGTCGGTCAGGTCGGCAGCCTCGTCGGCGCGCGCAGCAGCCTGCCAGAGCGGTATCGGGCGCGCGCAGCGCATGATGATCCGTACCGCGGCAGCGACGGCGACAAGCGCGAAAAACGGCCACCCCAGGACGATCTGGAGGGGCATGGTGACGTTCCACAACGCCATGAGCAACCAGGCCGCCAGCGCACCGCCGACGGAATCAGCGAGCTCCTGTAACAGCCGGTTGGTCCGGGCTCGGCGCACCAAATCGCGCAATAGGCGGAGGATCGATGTGGAGTCGGGCATGAGACCAAAAGGGGACCGTTAAAAAGGCGCTTTACCCTAGCATAACGCCCCTGTTGCGCTGAGTTCATTCGACCGTAGTCTTTGCCCCGAGGCTTGCCGTACGTATACGTTCACTTCTACACTTCGCTGACTCCGTAGGTAGGGGTTAGGGGTGTCGTTTTCACCGTGTCCCGCCCGGGACGAATAGGACCCCTCCTAGAAACGTCATCGGGAGCAGGTTAAGTGCAAGTAGAGCGTCCGGATACCGGAATCGCCTCGATCGGCCTGGCGCTGCCGCCGCTGGCTATGGATCTCGACAGTCTCGCCGAGCTGCGTGGCGTTGACCCCGACAAGTACAAGATCGGCCTCGGTTGCGAGCAGATGTCGCTTTGCCCGCCCGGCTACGGCGTAGTCGATCTGGCAGTCAAGGCCGCCGAGCGTGCCCTGGACCGCTGGGACGGGGACCGCTCCAAGATAGGCCTGCTCGCCGTTGGCACCGAGACCGCGATCGACATGAGCCGTCCCTTGAGCGCCTTCGTGGCCGATCGGCTCGAGCTGGAGGGTGCGGTGCGTTCCTACGAGGTCAAGCACGCTTGCTACGGTGGCACGCTGGCGGTTCGACAAGCTGCCGAGTGGCGAATGTCCGGTGCCGCGGCCGACCGGGCCGCCCTGGTAATCGCCGCCGATGTATCACTATACGAGCCGGGCGATCCCGGCGAGCCTACGCAAGGTGCTGGCGCCGCCGCCATGGTCATCGAGGAACCCACCGTCGCGTCCATCGAGCCCGAGTCCCACGCCTGGAGCGAACCGCACTTCGACTTCTATCGTCCGGTCGGCGAATCGTTCCCACAAGTCGATGGGGCGTTGAGCCTCGACTGCTACAAGCGCGCCGCGGAACGTTGTTTCCACGCGTTGGTACGGGACCGCGACCCCGAGAAAGTGTTCGCCGAGCTCGCCGCGATCTGCTTCCACGTGCCCTTCCCGAAGATGGTGCGTAAGACAGTGCACCGTATCGGCGAGCATTTCGGATGGAGCCTCGAGGATATCGAGCGGCTGTTCGAACAGAAGGTGAGCCCGACCATGCTCTGGAACCGACTCTGCGGCAACGCCTACACGGCCAGCTTGTGGATCTCCGTTGCCAACGCGCTACGCGGCTTGGTGGAAGGCCAGCGTCTAGCGGCGTTTTCGTACGGGTCGGGCTTCGGGGCGGAGCTGCTAGTGCTGCATGCCGGTCCCAAGGCGATACTCGGGGAATGGGCCCGCGATGTCGAGGAAGACCTCGACGACCGCCAACAGCTGGACGGGGCGGCCTACGAGAGGCTGCGTAGCTGAGTCGACTCGCGCTAGCTCAAATCACTGGTGTTGCCTGCCGACGGTGCTGCAGCCCAGACGCAGCATGAGAGGCTCAGGCTACTCCCGACAGCACGGTGAAGGTGCTCTACTTCGGCCTGGCGAAAGCCTACGAAGCGGACGGCACCGCCGCACATAGACCAACAAGTTCACCGGTGCCACGGCTCAAGGAGAGCACTATGAGGTTGATGCGTGTGTCCGTCCTGCCAGTCGCCGTCGCCGTGACGGCCCTACTCTTGGCCGTTCCGAGCGTTGGACAGGTCGCGCCCGTTGAATTCGCACTGCGAGCGGCGGATGTCTACCTGGCGAACCCGGCGTCAGAGACTTCGGGGCCGCCTGCGCACATCAACTCGGCGCAGGTTGGCTGGGAGAACGTCTGGTTCTCAGGGCAGGGGGCGGCATCTGGGGGGCCGTCACTGGGCGCCACCACGCGCTGGAATGTGGTCATTGGCGGCGTCTCGATTCCCGACGACGACCTGCGGGTAGGCCTCTGGGAACTCGCGCCACGGGCGATCTACGCCGGTCACCTGCACCCGGTACCGGAGTTCTACGTCGTCATCGACGGGCAGGCAGAGTGGACCCTCGGCAATGAGACCTTCCTCGCCGAGCCCGGCGAAGTGGTCTACATCGCCCCGAATACGATGCACCGGATGGTGAACCTGACGGACGATCTGGTACGGGCGGTCTGGGGCCGCTGGGCTCCGAACGGCGACCGGAGCGTGTTCGAGGGCGAGTTTCGGTTCGTGGAGCCGCTTCCGGAGCAACCACCCGGGGCGGGGTTCCGGGACGTCAGGGCAGTAAGACCGCGCTCGGGCGCTGGGGGTGCTCCCCCGCTGCTCCACCCCGGCTACCTCAGCAACCTGGCGGAGTCTTGCGAGCCGAGGCCGTGCCGGCGCTCAGCAGGAACTCTGGAACCCATACTCGCTCCTCGCGAACTCTCGTGTCGCCAAAATTCGCAGTGCCAACTTTGTGCCGAAAGTAGGGGTTCAGACTCCACTTTCACGCCCCTGTACCCCCGAGAACAGGCTGTATTTGCGGGACTCAGGCTACTGGATGTAGCCGAGATCTCGCAGCTCGCGTCGCAGCGCTTCGTCCAGCTCGATCGGATCCGCGTCGGCCAGCGCCGTGTGGCTTCGAATCACCGCCAGGTTGGCGTCCAGCGCCGCCTTTACATGCGGGTACTCGGCCGACACGTCCCGGCGCTCGATCGGATCGACTGCCAGGTCGTACAGCGCGCCATCGTATAGCTTCCAGCGCGCCGTCCGGATCGAGGTCGGCAGCGCACCCACGTAGTCGCGCTGGCTGACGGCGAACACTACGTCGGTGCGCCGATTGAGCACGCGATCCATCAAGCTGCGGCCCTCGAAGGGCTGAGCGGTATCGATGTCGAGCAAGTCGACCATCGTGGGCAATATGTCGATACCGCGCGCCACTTCGCCGAATGTCTGGCCACCATACCGCGAGCCCGGCAGCTTGATGAGCAGCGGTACCGTCAGCAACTCGTCGTAGAGCGTCCACGAGTGCCAGCCATGACGGCCTCGCTCACCGAACTCCTCACCATGGTCAGAGGTGAACACGATCAACGTGTTCTCGTAGAGGTCGCGTTCCCGCAGGTATGCCAGCAGATCGCCGAACGCAGCGTCCATGTTGCGAATCTCGCCATCGTAGGCGGCGACGATGTGGCGTCGGTCCTTCTCCGAGACGCGCAAACGCACCGGGTTCTCGAAAACCGAGCGCAGATATTGCAGGCTGATCTCATCGCCAAGGTCGCCCTCGTAGTCGGGATCGAACACTTGCAGGTACTCGCGCGGCGGCGTGTACGGTGTATGCACTTCATAGGTGTGCAGGAAGAGGAAGAACTGCTCGTCGCCATACTGGTCGAGAAACCGCTTCCCTTTCTCGACGATGTCGCTGAAACGCGACGCGTGGGTCATTTCCTGCTCGAACGAGTCGTAGACGTCGAAGCCCTGATCAACGTTGTACTTCTCGTGCATCTGAGCGCCAGCGGTGAAACCACCGGTGCGGTACCCCGCCTGGAAGAGGATCTCGGCCATGGTGACAGCGTCATCAGGTAACGGCCGTTCGGTGGAACGAAAGGCGCGATGATGCTCGGGGATCATCGATGTGAAAATCGAGGCGTGCGAGGGCAGCGTCGAAGGCGCCATGGCGATGGCATGCTCGAACCGCACGGCATCGTTGGCGAACGAGTCAATGTTTGGAGTCGTATCCCGCTCATAGCCGTATACGCCGACGTGATCCTGCCGGAGCGTGTCGATCGACACCAAGATCACGTTGCAGTCGTCGCAACGGTAGTTGGACGATGCCCAACTCAGCCCCCCGTTGAGACTCCTCGCCAGCGCGTAGGTAGCCGGCAGATCCACCGCGTCCGCCGCCTGCAAGAGCAAGAGCAGCACGGCGGCAGTGCAGATCCGGGTCGAGCGACTGGCCGGACGAGGCATGGTGCGGCGCGTTCCGACTCACGGTGAGGCGCGGCCGGCGGTGGTGAGTGCGTCGCCAGCGCGTTTGGAACGGGAGGATACAGCCCTGATTCTAGGCGATCGTCTGACGCCACGCACCTGCACGATGGCCTCGGCTGGAGAGCCTACTGGTGTCGCGCGGCGACCCTGGGCTCGAGTCAGCCATTGCTCGATCGCAATGTCGTGAGCGGCAACCGGGCGTATGGATTGATGTCGTGGGCTGCGTCCTGGTGGCGGCGAGCCTGCTCCGGCTGTCCGAGAGCGTCGGCGATGGCAGCGGCGTGCAGGTGGAAATCGGCTCGGCTGGTACCGAATCGCAAAGCCATGGCGCTCGCCTTGGCCGCCTCGACATGCTCGCCCGCGGCATGCAGAGCCCAGGCCAACGTGTCGTAGGCTTCTACATCGCGCCGGGTTTCCAGGTCACGGCGCGCCCGCCGCACTGCCTCCGACGGGCTCAAGCCGCGATCAGCCAGCAGCCGCGCCATCGGACGGTCCTCCGCCGTTCCGCCGGTTCTTCCGACTTCAAGCGCGGCGGCGAAAGCCGCCTGGGCTTCGAGTACTCGGCCTTCGTGTCGGTACAGATCGGCAAGCGCCGCCAGGTGCTCGGGGTGCGGGAGCCGCGTCACAATCGACTCGTAGCTCTCGATCGCCTCGCCGATCGAGCCGTCCGCGGCCAAGAGACGAGCGCGAGTCACCTGCGCTCGGAGATCTGACGGCTCCAGGCGGAGCGCGGTGTCAGCGGCGATCAGCGCCTCCTGATGACGCCCCCGTCGGAGGTGGAACTCTGCCAGCCTGAACAGGTACCAGGCCATTTCGGACCGCGGCACATAACGGGCCTTGGCAGCGCGAGCGGCACTCAGCAGCAGCGCGAGCGCCTCGCCATCGCGACCGTGGATCTCGGCGAGATCGGCCTGTCGTGCCAGGACGGCCGGCCCGGCGTAGGTCGAGGTAATCTCGTCGAGAAGCGTGTCCGCTTCCTCGTAGTCACCGCGGCCAATGAGCGCGTCGAATAGCACTGCCCTCGCCCCGGTCCGCTCCGGCCACTGCTGGATGAGCGCTGTTGCCAGCTCCGCACCCGCGGCAAACCGATGCTGCGAGTTCAGCACGCGCGCCAGCGCCAGCTGGGCCTCGGCATACTCGCGCCGCAATACCAACGCTCGCCGCAACGCCCGCTCAGCAGCGATGTAGTAGCGCTCATCCCCGGACTCCCGTGCGTGGCGTGCCTGGAGCGTTGCCAGCATGTAGTGACTGTTGGCGCTGCGGGGATGTTCGCCGACGCGCTGCTCGAACGCGCCCAAGTGGGTGACAGCCGGATCCAGATGCGGCAACGGCATCGCCTCCGGGCCGGCAACTTCGTCGACAACCTGCGCCAGCGTCGGCACGCCCGATGCGTCGGGGATAAGAGCGGCCAGAGCACATGCTGCTGCGGTAAGGACCACGGCGAACAACGCTCGAATCGGTGGTTTCATCAGCTGCCTCCGAAGATTCCGGCCCTGTCGGTCGACCAGCAACGCCATCGCTGATCGACCGACCAGCGGGAACGGCCTAGCAGGCCGCGGTGGAAGTGTGGTGGCCTGCTAGTGAGCTGCCGCCAGATAGGGGAACTTCGCCAGGAACGGAACGTCGTTAGCGTCGACGCAGTCGCCCGGCAGCGCCCCGGCGGTCAACAGGCCGAGCTCGGCGTCGATGACATCGTCGGCGAGCTGGCGTCCGTTCAGAAACCCACCCGCGGCCGCTGGATCGAACGGCATGATGTCTGGCAGCAGCACACCGGTAAGCGCCACGGCGGTCGGGGTAGTGTTGCCGCCAGCCTTGAAAGCTCTGCGCAGGAATCGGCTGAAGGTGGCGGGGTCGTCGACAGGATTCCCGGCGTTGTAGCGGTTCTTCTTGTTGCTCGGTATGAAGACGGTGTTGATTGCCGGAAAGGCCGTGCGATCGATGCGGGTACCACCAGAGCTGGTGGTCGCCCAAACGCCGATGGCACCATCGCCCAGATCACTTGCCGGTACCTGCAGGACGACGGCGTTGACGTTGAGCCCGGCGAAGAAGTCCGTCTCGCCACCATCGCAGAAGCTGCGTCCGCCGCTGCCCAGGAACGCATCGAGATCGAAGAAGAAAGGATCGTCCACCAGCCCGGCAAAAACTCGGCCACCACCATCGAACTTCGTCGACGACCCGGTGTTGCCAGAGGCAACGGTCTTGCCATCGCGGGTCACAGTGTACGACTGCCTTTCATTGGCACCCGGGGCATCGAACCGGAACGTGAGCTCGATGTCCGCGAGAGCGTCGCCGTCGTTGTCGACCAGGATCGTGTAGTCGACCGACGGATCGAAGCCGACGGGGCCGAACACGCCGGCCGCCGGGTTGGAGGTCACCGCAATGGTCACCTGTGCCCCACCACCGGGCGGAAAGACGAACAGATCGGCCAGATCGGCCATCAGATTGCCCGCCGGAGGCGACAAATCGGGGGCATCGAGATGATCGGCGGCCTCGGTCGAGGACTGGCCGGCGAGAACGAACAACACGACCGCCAGGACCAGTCCCACGGCGGCACCGAGCAAGGCTAGCTTGCGCATGAGGCGACTCCTCTTCCGGAGGTTGGCTGAGTTGCTTCCTACCTCCAGTACGCCGCGGCGCCGAGATCGGATCGCCGGCGCGCCGATGAAGATGGTGGCGGCGAGCAGTCAAGCTCCGGATCAGGCGCCAGCCGACCCGGGCGCTGCTAGTAGCCTGTAGTCAGGCCACTAGTTGTCGGAGAAGCCGCCCACGAGGAACGGCGTCGTGGTGGGCTGCAAAGAGCCACCGGCCGGCTCGTCGGTCACCGCGGCCAAGTCGAAGGTCGCCCCAGCCGGCATGGCAAACGAGAGCGCCGCCCGCTGTGTGTCGCCGGGGTCGAAGGTACCCAGGCTAACCGGCGCCGTTCCAGCAACGGTATCGATTCCCCATACCTGGTACGTGCGTCCAGCAGGCGCAGCCACCAGGTTGAACGCGGTAAGCACCGCCACGTCTTGACGTCGGTTCCAGTAGAGCCTGGCCGACGGCGCCGCGTCGGTTGCAGTCAGCGTCGCAGTGACGATATCGGCGTCGAGCAGCGCGTCGAGCAAAGCCCCCTGACGACCCACCTCCAGCTGGGTTTCCGTCAGCTGTTGCCTGGCGCCGTCGAGCTCGGCTCCAAGGTCGAGTCGTGCCTGGCGCTCGAACCAGTAGCCGGCGCCCGCTGCTATTGCGGCCACCGAGGCAGCTGCGAGCAACCACCTGGTCAAGCGGTGAGGCGTCTCCGCTATAGACGTGTCGGCGCGGTCAGCCTCCGATTGCGCGGCGGCCGCCTCATCCAGGATCCGCTGACGAAGCGCCGACGGTGGCCGCACCTCTGGAGCGGCGAACGCCAGCGACCCGGCCGTGGCTCGGAGCTCGGCAACCTCGCCGCGGCAAATCGCACATTCGGCGAGATGCTCTTCGAACCTCAGCCGTTCGTCTGCGTCGAGCGCGTCGAGAGCGTACGCCGCCGCCGCATCAAGCCATTCGTGACGTTCGCTCATTGCTCCACCTGCCGCTGAAGCCCGACGAGCGACACACGCAGCTTCTGCATCGCCGCACGCAGGCGCGACTTCACTGTACCGAGCGGCTCATCGAGGTGCGCCGCGATCTCGCTCTGCGTCATGCCTCGGTAGTAGGCCAACACCACCGCCTCCCGTTGCTCCGACGAGAGCTCCGCCAGCGACAAGGTGACCAGCTCGCGGCGCTCAGCGTGGGCAACGTGTTCCTCTGGGCCCGCCGGTACCCAGCCCATGGGCTCGGGTGCGCTACCGGCAGCCTCAAGCGCACGCAGCCGACGTCGGCGGGCGCGGTGTAGATCCAACGCGCGGCTGCGAACGATGGTGTGAAGCCATGCACCCACGCCGCTACGACCGGGTTCGAAGCGCTCCGATTGCTTCCACACCTGAGCGAACGCGCGCGCCACGGCGTCCTCTGCATCCTGGTGGTCGCGCAGGATGCCGAACGCAATCGAGTAGGCGCTGGTGCTGTACAGATCGTAGACGCGGCCCAACGCCTGGTCGTCACCCTGACCCGCGCGCACCACCAGCTCCGTGTCTGACAGGCTCTCGAGGTCCGCTGGGTGCCCCATGGTCAGTGCTCGTGCTCGCCTTGCAATCGTTTGCAACGCTAGGATCGCACGAATCGAGCTGTAGCAGCCTGGATGGTCCGATAGCGGCGATCTCCTCCTTACTTGCTGATACGTCGCGGCGCGGAAAGCGGATTACCGAAGCGCTAGAAGGCTCAGCGCAAACGCGACGCGATCAACGCATCGATCTCGCGAGTCGCCTGGTGCAACGCTGCCTGCAGCCGGTTCCGCTCTCGTACGAGATCGACGAGCAGGAACCCGTAACGGCGGCTGTCGACTTCGAGCGAACCGAGCTCACGCACGGGTATCAGCCCCGGAAGCGCGCCCACGTTCAATGCCGGATCAGGGTGAAAAGGTCCGGATCGCGTGTGGATTACTCGGTGTAGCGGGCGCATGATGCGGACCAGCGCTCGATCGATGTCCACTCTCTGAAACCAGCGCCGTGCTCGCCACGGCATCAGCGCAATCTCCTCGATCCGTGTCGCCAGCACCGTGGCGCGCTCGCTCAAGGTGCGAGCGTCGTCGACGGACTGCGAGAGGTCGAATTCCATACCGGCAGTTTCCTGGAGCTCGACGAGCTGCGCCACCAGCGCCGTGGTCTCGGCCTCGATGTCGAACGGGGGAACCTCGTCGGCAAGAAGTCGCGCCAACGCCACGGCGTACAGCTCCGTATCGAGCTCCAGAATGTCCAGGTCGATCTTGTCGATGGTGTCTTCAGCGGTATGCCACCACCAGTAGCCGCCATCTTCGGCCGACCGCGAGTGCCCGAACTGTAACTGTGGCAAGCCGATCCCGTTGAACGCTTGATCGGAATCCCTTCCAGGTAGAGCGACCGTCGGCTCGCTCTGAGTGAGCTCGTCCACCATCTCGCTACCGAGGCCGGCGAGCGACATGCTGGCCCTGACGGAAAAACGCTGCGCGTCGATCTGCCCGATGCCGTCGATGTTCATATAGGCGATGCCGCGTGCGGTCAGCTCCTCGAAAAACTGGTCCGCGAACCAGGTTGACCCAGCATACCGACCGTTGCTGTGACCCGGCCACCAGGCCACCACCAAACCCCGACGCAAGCTGGCTCGCTCCGCCCAGAACGCGCGTGCAAGCTCCACCATGGCAGCATTCGACGCCCCCTCATCGGTGGCACCGTAAAACCAGGAGTCGATATGGCCGCCCAGCAAGACATAGGGCGCGTCCTCGATCTCGGGCGGGTCGATGCGCGCTACCACGAGTCGCAGCTCCTTCCACCCGGTGTCGGTGGTCACATCGAGACGCAGGGTAGCGCCACTGCTTGCCAGCTCCCTGAGGCGCTCGCCATCGGACGCCCGCACCTGCGCCACCGGAAGACTGGGGACACGGTGCGCAGATCGCCGGGAGGGGGTTCCCCAGACGGTAGTCGTAATGAGCTCGTTGAGGCGCTCCCGCGGGTTGATGAACACGGCCCCGGCAGCACCCATTTTCTCCAGCACCCAGGCCGCCTCGGGCATGGGTAATCCCTCGACGAGAGCGATCTTCCCACCTAGATCGGCGCCGCCATGGGCCTCGAGCTCGAGGATCTCACCGCTTGTCAGATCGATGCGGGGTAGATCGTCTACTCCCCCGACATCGACCCCGACACCTTCCAACCCGTCTACCGAACCGGAGTAAGCCGCCGTGATCGCGTCGGGCGCGAAGCTCACCGAGGGAACGCTTACCGAGGCCGAGACAGGATCGCTGACGTACGCCCAGAACGCGTGGATCTCGGCCGGGATTCCCGCGCCGCGGAGCGTTTCGACTATGTGATCGATGGCGGCGTTCTCGCCGAGGCTGCCTGAGGGTCGTGGGTGGACGACGATGGCGTTGACCTGGGCGCGCAGCCCGGCTGTATCAATGCGATCGCGCAAACGGGTTGCCAGCTCAGCCGCCGTATCGTCCTGGCCGTAGGCACCACCAACGGCGAGAAAAGCCGCGAGTCCTACGGCGCAGAGATTAGGAGTCGTTCGGCGAATTCGCACACTGCGTCTCCGGCTCGCCCAGAAATCAGGGCGTGATGTCGGGGCGATACCCCGTAACGAATCCAAGGATCGGGGCAGCCGCCGTCATGTCTGCAGCCTCAAAGCGTACCGCGTGAGCATCGACGCGTTCGAACATCGGCAAGAACGCTAGTAGCTGGCTGGGCCGGTAGTTCTTGAACCGCACCGTCACGGTGACCGGTATTTCGACATGATATGGCTCCATCTCATCGATGCGACGCACGGCGCGCTCGACCGCCTCACGGATGACCGCCTGGCCGGCCGAGGGCGTCAGGGTGGTGGCCGAGTGGAACGAGTGCGCCCATTTCACGACCGCTGGCTCGAACCCATCCCCCAGCGTTGCCCGGGCCTCGGCGATCGTGGCGTCGTCGCCCGAGATGGCGATAATCGGCACGCCAAGATGACCGGCAATAGCAGCGTTCCAGACGGTCTCATTGGCCGAGCGACCGTTGATGCGCACATCAGCGAGCGTGGCGCTCGACATGGTGTGGGCGCGGACCCCGTCGGAATTGGTCGTACCGGCGTGGTAGCCGATGAATATCGCTCCATCGAACGTGCTATCGAGCCCGTGCATCATGCCCAGCCGACGTGGCCACGAACGTACGATCTTGACGTCGTCGGGCAACTCGTCGATCAGCAGGTTCTGACCGTTGCCGTGCGAGTCGCTCACCAGGATCTCGACGGCGCCGGCGGCGCGGGCACCGTCTATCGCCGCCAGCACCTCAGCAGTCATGAAACGGCGGAAGCGCTCGTACTCGAAGCCTCCCGTACCGAGTTGCTGCTCGCTAACCGCACCCGTCACACCTTCCAGATCGGCCGAGATGTAGATCTTCGTGCCCTGCGACCCGGCAACTGGAGCCGCCGTATGCGCCACCTCGGGAAGCAGCGCCAACAACACCGCTACAGTCCCGGCAACAACGAACCGTAGTCTCTCGTACAAATGCACCTCCTCAAGTGGCAACAATCGCGTCGGCTTCGATCTCCACCAACATGCGCGGGTCAATCAGTCCGCTGATCTCCATCATGCTCGTAGCCGGCAAGACGTCGCCGAAGAACTCGCTTGTCAATTCCCAGGCTGCGCCAGCATAGCGGGGAGCGATCAGCCTCGCAGCGTCCGCTGCAGTTTGCTACGGTGATTCGGTGCTTGATCCATGCTCCGTGCCCCCACCGCGGCGCGACAAGATCTCGAAATAGACCACCCCTCGAGCCGGCGACATGCCCCTGAGACCCGCGTTCTTGGCGACGTTGTTACTCACCTCGGTCCCCCTGCTCGCGTTTGCGCAGGAGGCCCAGACCCCGTCGTCGCGAATCCGCGTGCTTACCCTCGACCCCGAGGGGTCGCCGATCGAGGGACTACTCGTGCAGGTCCTCGGACCAACGCGCCAGGTGGTACGCGAGACGCCATCGGACGCCAGCGGGACGGCGTTACTCGACGGGCTGCGTCGCGGTTCGTACGAGCTTCGGATCATCAGCACCTTCTACACTGATGTGTACCGCGTGCTCGACTTGCGGCAGGAGGAGCTCGTCGTCGAGGTGACCATGCTGCCGTCGGGCGTCGAGGAGCGGGTTACGGTCACCGCAGCACGGGGAACGTTGCGGGAAGAAACCAAGATTCCGGCTACGGTTCGCTCACTCGACGAAGCTCGCCTGAAGGCGCGGGCGGTCGACCTCTTGCCCCGGATGCTCGACGAGGAGCCCGGAATCCTCACGCAGCAGACCACACCGGGGCAGGGTTCGCCGATCCTCCGGGGGCAGAGCGCCCAGGCGGTTCTCTACCTGCTCGACGGGGTGCGCTACAACAACGCTACCTATCGCGCCGGCAACACCCAGTATCTTGCCTGGATTCCCGACGCTGCAGTCGATTCGGTGGAAGTTTTGCTCGGCCCGGCAGGCGTCAACTACGGAAGTGACGCGCTGGGTGGCGCGGTCAATGTCATCAGCAAGCCGCTGCCCGGATTCACGCCAGAGCGCACGCGGTGGTCGGGTAGTGTCCGCGTTTTCGGAGAATCGGCCTCGAACGGGGGCGGCGCTAACGCCACGCTGGGTGGATCGGGTCGCAATTGGGCGGCCTATGTCACCGCCAA
The DNA here is from genome assembly GCA_963666055.2 of Acidobacteriota bacterium. GTDB lineage: Bacteria > Acidobacteriota > UBA890 > UBA890 > WLXD01 > DASCOT01. Next base: position 97,005 of record CAXWPH010000011.1, read on the forward strand.
CGCTAGTCGGCACAACGAAGTGCGCGGCGGCGGCGGCATCGATTCGCATCACGCCAGCACCCGGTTCGTCGGCTTCACTCCCCGACAGGTGCGCGACGTCTTTGGTGGGCGCTATCGCGACACCGGGTACTCGGCGGTCGGCCTCACCGCCAAGGCAAACCTGCGAGTCGGCTCCGCCGGCACCCTCTCTGGCTATCTGGTGCGCTCCGAGCAATACGACATACGTCGCTACGACCGCCTCCTGGGAGGCGATGGTCGTCTGGTTGCCGACTTCGACCCGCAACAGCTCACTTTCGGCTATCTGCGTTACGCGCGATTCTTCACGAACGAGTTTCTGGAGGTGACGCTATCGCTCAACCGGCAGACTGACGGCCGACGCGACCAGCGCCGTCCGACCGACAGCTTGCGCACCGAGCACAACCAGGACACCGCCCTCGGCATCGAGATCATCGGCTCCAAGACGTTCGCAAGCCATCTGCTTAGCGGTGGAATCGAGGTCTATGACGAGAACATCAACGCCACCAGAACGCAGACGAACGACGGGATCTCCGTCGCCGTTCGGCCGCGAGTCCCGAACGGCGCCACCTACCGCTCACTCGGCTTCTTCGTCCTCGATGAGTGGAGCGCTGTCGACGGCCGCCTGTTGTTCTCGGGCGGCGCTCGTTACTCGGCATTTCGCTACCGGGCCCGATCTGCCGACAACATCATCAGCGGCGAAGCGCTCGTGCCCGAAACGCAGGCGACGTTCGACGACCTTACCTTCAACTTGGGCGCCAACTACGTTGCCAGCGACACGCTGAGTGCATGGGGCCGAGTGGCGCGTGGCTTCCGCGCGCCTTCTGTGTTCGACCTCGGCGAGATCGGTCTTACCGGCGGGGGGTTCGAGATCTCGCCCACCGAAGCCGTCGGCTTCGGCGCTGTGGTCGGAGACTCGGCCGGCCGCGACGCGAGGCGTACCGGGAGCTCCTGGCGCCCCTTGATGCCCGAAGTTCTATGGAGCTACGAGGTTGGCCTGCGATGGTTCGACAACGATGTTCGCATCGAGCTCACCGGCTTCAGCAGCGAGTTCTCTGAAGCCATCTCTCGCCGCACTGTGATCATCGATGATCCGGTGGTCGGACAAACTATCGGCGGCGAGGCAATCGTCGCGCAGGACACCGACGGGCGGATCTTTGTCGGCGCCGACCCGGATCCGGTCGTCTCTCGAGCCAACATCGGGCGTCTGCGAGTATGGGGACTGGAGCTGCTGGCGCAGAAATCGTTGAGTCTGCACTGGCTTGCAACCTTGAAAGCCTCGTTGCAGCGCGGCGCTGAGCTCGATACGGGCTTTTTCGCTCGTCGGATCGCGCCGGACAATGTCACCGGGGTGGCGCGTTGGCGCTCGTCATCCGGACGCTTGTCGATCGAGGCCGTGCTGAAGGGGGCGCGTCCGCAGACGCGGCTGAACCCCGCAGACCTGGAAGACTCGCGCATCGGTGCTTTTCGCGATGCTGGCGACATTACCGACTTCTTCAACAACCAGGGGCCGCGGCTAGGGCTTGTGGCGAACGGGATTCTCCTGGCCACCGGTGAGACACTCGACCAGGTCATAGACCGCGTCCTCGGCGCCAGCCGAGCCGGTGCGCCACTCTTCACCTCCACGCCTGGATGGGCGACCCTCAGCGTCCGGGGCACGTACGCCCTGGCAGACAAACAGACCCTGGTGTTCGCGCTCAGCAACCTCACCGATACCAACTACCGCATGCATGGCTCCGGATTCGATGCCATGGGCATCAACCTGAGCATGGCGTACTCGGTGAGCTTCTGACTGACAGGATCGCGTCAGAAAACCACCAGATGCACCGGCGGCGGTGAAACCCCTCGGGCCTCAACGCGTATCTGCTAGTAGGAACACTCGCCCGAGCTCTGTGACCGAGGAGTTGCCATGCAGGCCAGCCTGCTGTCGCTTTTTTTGATCGCTGCGGTAGCGACACCGACCGCCGCGACTACACCGTCCGGTGAGACGCGAGAATTCAGGCGCGATTTCAGCGCCGCCAACCTCGACGAGCTGTACATCGACTTTCCCATTGGCGAGCTCGAGATCGAGGGAACGAGCACTGACCGTATCGAGGTCCGGGTGAGCATCGGGTGCGACGGCTGGCGAGCGCGGTCGTGCCGCGAGAGTGCCCAACATGTTGAGCTCGAACCCAACCGCGACGGCGACCGACTGGAGCTTTCGTTCGCTGGCTTCAGCAAGTGGCGTAACCGTGGCATGCACATCAACATGAAGGTGCGGCTGCCGGCGCCCCTCGACCTCGCGGTGGACATGAGCATCGGCGAGCTTCAGATACGGGCTGTTGCCGGCAACGTCGTCGTCGACATGAGCATCGGCGAGGTTTCGTTGCGCATGCGCGAGGCGGACGTTGGTCTCCTCAGCATGGACACGGGAATCGGCGAGTCGTCGCTGGTAACGCCAGCGGGACGATCCGAGAGCGCCGGGCTATTCACGCGTGAGCTGCGGTGGGACAAGGGCCATGGCGAGGCGCGGATCCGCATCGACCTGGGTATCGGCGAGGTCGACGTTCGCTTGAGCTAGCAGGCCGTTCCGGGACACTGACAATCTGCCAGACTCGGAGCACTGCGGTAGGATTCGTCCGACACCGCTTCGATCCGCCGGAAGTCTCAGCTCCGTCTCCGGAACGCTGGTAATGGACACGATCGTCTCCAGCCTGGAAACTGAAAGCACCGCAGCGCGCCACAACGCAGCCCACCATCGCGCCCTCGCCGAGGAGCTGAGAGAGCGTGCCGCCGCGGCGCGCGAGGGGGGCGGCCGCAAGTACCGCGAGCGACACACTGCGCAGGGGAAGCTCTTCGTCCGCGACCGTATCGACGGGCTCATCGACGACTCCAGCCCACTGCTCGAGCTCTCGCCGCTGGCGGCAGACGGAATGTACGACGGGCGAGCTCCGAGTGCCGGGATCGTCACCGCCGTGGGGCGAGTTTGCGGCCACGAGGTGATGATCATCGCCAACGACGCCACCGTGAAGGGAGGCACCTACTTCCCGCTCACCGTGAAGAAGCATCTGCGCGCCCAGCAAATCGCGCTCGAGAACCGGCTCCCTTGCATACACCTCGTCGACTCCGGAGGTGCTTTCTTGCCGATGCAGGACGAGGTATTCCCGGATCGCCAGCACTTCGGTCGTATCTTCTACAACCAGGCGCGAATGAGCGCCGAGCGCATCCCACAGATCGCTGTCGTGATGGGTAGCTGCACGGCCGGCGGCGCCTACGTGCCGGCGATGAGCGACGAAGTCGTGATCGTCCGCAATCAGGGCACGATCTTCCTCGCTGGCCCACCGCTGGTGAAGGCAGCGACCGGCGAGGAGATAAGCGCCGAGGAGCTCGGCGGCGCCGATGTCCATGCCCGCCAAAGCGGCGTCGCAGACTATCTTGCCGATGACGATGAGGACGCGTTGAGGATGGCGCGCAACATCGTCGAGAACCTGAACCTAGTGAAGCACATCGACGCCGAGCGGAAGGAGTCGGAGGAGCCGCTCTATCCTCCGGAGGAGCTCTACGCGGTCGTGCCGACGGATCTACGCAAGCCCTACGACGTTCGCGAGATCATCGCGCGAATCACCGACGGCAGCCGATTCCACGAGTTCAAGGCAACGTACGGAACTACCCTGATCACGGGCTTTGCACGACTACACGGATTGCCGATAGGCATCATCGCCAACAACGGCGTGCTCTTTTCCGAAAGCGCGCTGAAGGCAACGCACTTTATCGAGATGTGTGACCTGCGCCGTGTTCCATTGGTGTTCTTGCAGAACGTCACCGGCTTCATGGTCGGCGGTCGGTACGAGGCCGGGGGAATCGCCAAGGATGGCGCCAAGATGGTGCACGCGGTGGCCAATGCCACGGTGCCAAAGCTGACCGTGATCGTCGGCGGATCGTTCGGGGCAGGAAACTATGGCATGTGCGGGCGTGCCTATGATCCACGATTCCTGTTCACCTGGCCCAACGCCAGGATCTCGGTGATGGGCGGCGAGCAGGCCGCCATGGTGCTCGCGCAGGTCAAGCGCGACCAGCTGTCGCGCCAAGGGATCGACTGGTCGGAGGCTGAAGAAGGGGCGTTCAAGCAGCCCATCCTGGACGCCTACGAGCAGGAGGGCAGCCCCTACTACGCCACCGCGCGCTTGTGGGACGACGGCATCATCGACCCGGCCCAAACCCGTGACGTGCTGGGTTTGGCGTTATCGGCCACCTACAACGCGCCCATGCGAGAGCCGCGCATGGGCGTCTTCCGAATGTAGCGACCCTCGCGAGCACGGAGTCGAGGACATGACCGACGAATCGCCCACTACCCTGCGGCTGGAGCGCGCCAATGCGGTGCTGTCCGTGGTGCTCAACCGACCGCAGGTCCACGACGCCTTCGACGAGGTGATGATCGGCGAGCTTACGCGGGTTTTCATGGCCGTCGCCGACGACGACGCTGTGCGAGTCGTCGTGCTCAGGTCGACCGGCAAGCACTTCTCAGCCGGCGCCGACCTCAACATGATGCGCCGCATAGCCGACTACTCCGAGTCCGAAAGCGCCGCCGACGCCCGCCGCATGGAGAAAATGTTCCGCGTCATCGCCACCTGCCCGAAACCAGTTGTGGCACGCGTACAGGGGGCGGCGCTCGGCGGCGGATCGGGGCTCGTCGCAACAGCCGACATCGCGGTCGCATCGACCGCGGCGCGATTTGGATTCACCGAGGCCCGCCTGGGCATCGTCCCCGGAGTGATCTCGGCGTACGTACTTCGCAAGGTCCCGGCCGGCCAAGCGCAGGCGCTCTTCCTCACCGGTGCTCGCTTCAACGCGCTACGGGCGCTCGAATTGGGCCTGGTTCATGAGGTGGTCGAGCCGGGGCAGCTCGACGCGGCTGTCGATCGAGTGGTCGACGAGCTGCTCGCCTGCAGCCCGGATGCACAGGCGAGGATCAAGCGACTGGTACCCGCGATCGCCCATCTCGGCGTCGAGACTGCCGCCGACCTCACCGTGAAGGCGATCAGCGCGGCACGCGCCAGCGACGACGGCAAGCGCGGCATGACCGCGTTCCTGGCCAAGGAGAAGCCACCTTGGAGCCGGGAGCACTAGTGTTACCGCACGGGACACCCATGCTCCCGAAACGGGTTCTCATCGCCAACCGCGGCGAGATCTCGGTACGCGTTACGCGGACGTGTCACGCCGCTGGCATCGAGGTTGTGGCCGTCTACTCCCCCGAAGATCAAGGCTCGCCCCACATCAACGCTGCGGACCGAGCGGTCGAGGTCCCCAGCTACGTCGACATCGACGCATTGGTGTGGGCCGCCACTGCCGCTGGCTGTGATGCTGTCCACCCAGGCTACGGATTCCTGTCGGAGAGCCCCCGCTTGGCGCGGGCAGTGATCCGTGCGCACCTCCTGTTCATCGGCCCGCCGGCGACAGCGATGGAGATCATGGGCGACAAGACCAAGGCGCGCGCCGCCATGGTCGAAGCCGGAGTACCGATCGTGCCAGGGTCCGTTCCGGGAGACGCCGACCAGCTCGCCGACGCTGCCGCGGCGCTCGACTACCCGGTGCTCCTGAAGGCGGTGGCGGCGGGTGGCGGTAAGGGAATGGCGATCGTGCACGACCGCGCCACGCTGATGCGCGTGTATCGGCAGGCAACCGACGAGGCGCGCCGATCGTTCGGCGACGGGAGCCTGTACGTCGAGAAACTCATCGAGCGTCCTCGCCATATCGAGATTCAGATCTTCGCGGATACGCATGGCAACACCGTGGCGCTCGGCGAGCGCGAGTGCTCGATTCAACGCCGCTATCAGAAGATCATCGAGGAGACGCCCTCTCCTGCAGTGGACGACGACCTTCGCGCCCAGTTGAGCGTCGCCGCCATCGATGCGGCCCGCGGCGTCGGCTACGTCGGTGCCGGCACGGTGGAGTTCCTGCTCGCCGCCGATCGCAGGTTCTACTTTCTGGAGATGAACACGCGACTGCAGGTCGAGCATCCGATAACCGAATGGGTTACCGGCCTGGATCTCGTGCGTCTGCAGCTCGAAGTCGCTTCCGGAGGGCCACTACCACCCGAGGCGATCCAGCCTCGCTTCGTCGGGCACGCCGTCGAGTGCCGCATCTACGCAGAGGATCCAGGTGATGGTTACCTGCCGCAATCCGGGAGCATCCTGCTGCTACGTGAGCCCAGCGGCCCCGGCATACGGATCGACTCGGCGCTCGCCGATGGGCAAGAGATCACCGTTCACTTCGACCCGATGTTGGCCAAGGTCTCTACTTGGGGACGTGATCGGTCAGTGGCCATCGCACGCATGCGGGAAGCTCTTCGCCGCTTCGTGCTGCTCGGGATCCGCACCAACATCGACCACCTGCAGGACATATTGGCGCTCCCGGCGTTCCTCGAGGGGGAGCTCTCAACCACGTTCCTGGACGAGCACCTAGCGGCCTGGCCAGCCACCTCCAACGTCCCCGACTTGGCGCTTGCTGCCACCGCGTTGGCGGATCCTGTCGACGCCAACAGCAGGGCGCGCGACGATCCGGCCCGGGATCCGCGGACAAACGACCCCTGGCGAACGCTCGGCGACTTCCGCGTCGCCGCCACGGACAAGCCATGAGCGTACGGATGTTCCGATGGCGGCAGACCCCAATGAGAGTGGACGCTGCACGCCACGGCTCGACGATCCGCCTCCGCGACGGAGAGGGCGAGAGCCGCACCTGGGAAACCCGACGGCTCGGGCCTGCGGAGTTTCGCGTGCGCGAATCCACCAGCGACGGCCGGCACCACACCGTATTCGCAGTTCGCAGCGGCCGGAACTGGTGGGTGCACCTGGACGGCCGTACCTACCATCTGAAACAAATCGCTGCCCGGGGCACCGAACGAACAGCGGGAGAACTCACCTCGCCCATCCCGGGCACGGTGACCGAAATCCCGGTGAGCAACGGCGACACCGTCGAAGCCGGGCAAGTTGTCATGGTGATCTCGGCGATGAAGATGCAGCTGGAGATCACGGCCCCGCACGCCGGCGTAGTTCGAGGGCTCGGTCTGGCGGTTGGAGATCCGGTCGACGGGGGCCGCGAGTTGCTGATGATCGAGGCGTTCGACGGCTAGCAGGGGTTCGCTGCGTATTGCTGGGTCGAGATGGGGCAGGCCAGCGCCGAGGCTACCGCTATGCCGGCACGGGCACCCGTCGGCGCCGCGAACGCAGCGCCGCCAGCGCCCGGGATGGAAGCTCCAACCCGGTGGATTCCGCCAGGCTAGAGCTCGCCTCCACTAGCGCCGGGAGGTCGACGCCAGTCTCGATTCCAAGGCGATGCAGCATCGCCACCAAGTCCTCGGTGGCGAGGTTCCCGGAGGCACCCGCAGCGAACGGGCACCCGCCCAGGCCTCCGGCAGCGGCATCGAAAACGGTTATCCCGGCCTCGAGCCCGGTCAAGACATTCGCCAGCCCACGACCGTAGGTATCGTGCAGGTGCAACGCGATCGTCGAAAGATCGAAATCGACCCCCAGTAGCTCGACCATGCGCCCAACCTGTCCGGGGTCGGCGATGCCAATGGTGTCGCCGATCGAGACCTCGGCGCATCCCAACTCGAAGAGATCGGCGGTCAGTCGCACGACTGCCTCCGCCTCAACCTCTCCCTGGTAGGGGCAGCCGAAAGCCGTCGAAACGTAGCCGCGCAAGCGAACGTCACGCTCGCGCACACGCTCTGCGATGGGGCGGAAGCGCTCGATGGATTCGGCGATGGAGGCGTTGATGTTGCGGCGGTTGAAGGTCTCCGACGCGGCGGTGAATACCGCCACTTCTTCAACGCCCGCCGCCAGCGCGCGCTCGAGGCCGAAAGCGTTGGGTACCAACACCGGAAAGCGAACACCTGGAGTCCGCTTGATCCGCGCCATTACCTCGCCGGCGTCAGCTAATTGCGGCACCCACTTCGGAGACACGAAGCTCGTTGCCTCGATGGCCGGCAGCCCGGTGGCGGACAGGGCGTTGATGAACTCGACCTTGGCCTGAGTGGGAATGAAGCGGGCAAGGTTCTGGAAGCCGTCACGCGGCCCCACCTCGTACACCGTCACGCTTCGCGGCATGCTCATCGTTCTGCCTGCAGCTGTCCGGTTGGCGACGGCCGCGCAGCGAGCCGTCGGCTTTCATTCCAACTGGGTTGATTATTAAATAAATGTTTAGTTAGCTCAACGACACAACCGCTAGTGGTACCTTCATCCCATGACTGACGATCCGATCGTGTCTCGAAAAGGCGCACGCAAGACCGGTGCGACGCGCGAAGCGCTGATGAGCGCCGCCACCGACTTGTTTGCTCAGCGCGGTTTCGAAGGTACGCGCGTCGACAAAATCGCCGAGACTGCCGGCGTTAACAAAGCGATGATCAGCTACCACTTTGGCGGCAAGGGTGCGCTGTACAATGAGATCCTGCGCGAGACCTTCGCCGATGCGCATCGACGCTTCGCAGCGATTCGAGAGTCCGACGCCCCAGCCGACGAACGGTTACGCGCCTTCATCGAGGCTTTTGCCGATCTGTCATTGCTGCGTCCGGCGCTGCCGGCGATGGTCCTGCGCGAGGTGATGTCCGGTGGCCTGCACATTGAGAAGGGTCTGCTTCCCAAGCTCCTCGCCATTTTCAGCCTGGTCCAGGACATCATCGATCAGGGCATCGCAGAGGGCACGTTCTCAGCTGTCAACCCCTACCTGACGCACATCAGCTTGCTCGGCAGCCTGGTGTTTTTCTTCGCCTCCATGCCCATCCGGGCCCGGCTCGAAGAGGGTCGGCTTCCGGTTGGCGTAGCGGAAGTTCGCGAGTACGTCCGCCACCTGCAGCAGGTGCTCGGCCGCGGTCTCGCCCCGACACTTGCCGAGTCCCGAACCTGCCTGAGGCCGGCCTGCCAGCTGTGGTGGAAGCGTGGCGCGCCCGGCTACGCAACCAGCGGAAACACCGAGGCTAGCAACCAGCCAAAGAACATCCCGGCGCCGATTCCGTATCCCCAGGGCCGGTTGATGCGACTGCCGACGAAAACGAAGCCGCCAATGTAGAGGGGCAGGACCGGCAGCATCACGGTTACCACCCGCATGGCCGGCACCCAGGCGGCTATCAACAGCAGCCCGGCAATCAACGCTGCGATCTGCACCAGGTAGGCGGGCCAGCGGCTTCGGCTGCGCGGATCACCTTGCACGAGCTCGGTGGCCGTGAACCACGGAATGCACGCCAGCGCGAACAGGGGAAATCGCACGAGCCGCGGCGTCACCACCCGCCAGTTGAGCCAGACGTAGTCCGAGGTCAGCCCGACAGCCAACCAGAAAAAGACGAACAAGCCGACGCCCCATAGGACGTCGCTACCCGCTGGCGGGCCAACACGGAACCCCACCGCTAGCGCCAGCGTGCCGGCGATCAGGAGCCAGAGTGCGAGGCCGCCACCAACCATCATCCCGCCCAGATTGCCGACGTCGATCAAACGCGCCAGCCCGGCAACGAGCAGGCTGGCGAGCACGGGCGCGACGGCGAGCCCCACCCACTGCATCGGACGGCGTGCGAGGTGCCGTTCGCGGTCCGCGTCGCGCTGACTTACGGGCGCCAGCGACGCAACGATGAACATCCAGCCCACCACGTGAGCTAGCCACCAGACGATGCGGTGGTCGCTGTACTCGACGCGTTCCGTCGGAGCGAATTCGAGCGCCCGGTCGAGCCATTCCACCACCCCCTGGTGACTGGCGCGCCGGAAGAGAATCGAGAGGTGCTCAGCACCAGCGATCGGCGTCAGGGCGCGTGCCCGCCCGCTGCTGAAGTCGTCGCTCGGGCCGCCGGCGCGCTGCAATAGGAACTCCGCGTTTCGGCGGGAGCGCGCCTCCCAAGTACCCGCTTGGAGCAGCAAGTTGCGCGGCGTCGAGCTGGTCACCTCGGCCAGTGCCGGCGATATGGCTACCGTGGCTCGATAGCGCTCCGGATTCCGGCGGGCGGCGGCCATTACTGCGGCACTGCCCATCGAATGGCCCACCAATGCGACGCGCTCCGCATCGACCTCCGGTTGGGCGATAAGCACCTCGTACGCGTGATCGATGCCGTCCTGGAGCAACTCGCGATCGAAGGGCAACGCATTGCGGCCGTGACCAACGAAATCCGTCAGCACGACGGCATAACCGGCGAGCGCGAGCACGTGAGCATGAGCGAGCATCAAGCGCTCTGATGCGGCAAGACCGTGCGCAATAATGACGCCTGGAACACGCGCCGCTGACAGCTCCTCTTCGTGGTCGATCGTCTCTCCCGCATGGCTGAGGCGATGGCGCTCCAACCGAAATAGCGGGTCGGTGACCATGTAGCGCATCGGATGCCCGGCACGGGTGGACTCCCGGGTAAGCAGGCCCGAGCTCGCGTTGACAAGCAGCACGGTGGAGGCTGCCAGCAGCAGCACGCCGATCGCCATGCGGACCGCCGGACCCGACATCAGCGTCGCTCCACCGCTGGCCGATCCTTCAACCGATAGACGAACTTCAGGCCGGACCAATCTTCATCGACCGCGCAGATCTTCACATCGACCAGCCCACCGTCGAGACCGGTGCTGCGGACATCCGCCTCGACCAGATCTTTCGACAGCTTCGACGCCTTCTTCGGCCAGGAGATCCAAAGTGTGCCGTCGCTCGCCAGTGCTCGCTTCAGAGCCGGGAAGCGTCGCTGGAGCTGTGCATAGCTGGCGGTAAAGAAGTGCACGAAGTCCATCCTCCGCCCCAGGCGTTGCAACACGCGCAGGTCACTCGGTAGCGATCCGAGGAGCTCCCGATAGTGGCTCGGGGCGTCAACGAACGCGACCTTCATCCCGGCCTTGATTCCGAGCTTCTTCACCAACGGTGTACCCGAATATCCGGCGCTCAAGCCAGCTCCTCCCTTCTACGCCGCGCGATTGCCCACCGAGCCAGCTGAGACCTCCAGTGGGTGAGGTCGGCGATGCGACCCCCGATGGAGTATCGGGCCGCTGGTGGCCGGCGAGCGGATGGCGGCTGCGCGGCGTGAACCTCTTAATCGCGACGTGCCTCTGACTACGCGGGTCAAACGCTCGCCAGACTTCTCTACCCGATCCGTTGCCGATCTGATCGAGTAACTCGAAGCGACCGCAGCGGTGAGGACTACTCATCTCAGCCTGCATCCTAGCCCCTCGATCACGATTCATGCCATCCTCCCCTGCCCCGCATCGAGCCTGCCGCCACTGCTCGGCTGAGGCACGGCGTGTACCCCGGTGTCCGCCAAGGGCATGTCCAGGCGCGGCAACCTAGTGACGGCGTGTCCGACGTGCGTCGCTGGTTGCCGGCGGCCCGCCACCTCCGCTGCCGACCATCGGCCGCATCGGCTACAATCCAGCGGTCCTAGCCTACCCTGGCAACTGCGAGCACCATGAATGATCCTGATGGCCCGCCGACCACACGCGTCGACGTGGGCTATCACACCCTGGTCGGACGGGTCCGCGACCACAACGAGGACACGCTCAAGGTCGACCGGGACATCGGGCTATTCGTCGTCGCCGATGGTATGGGCGGGCACAACGCCGGGGAACGCGCTAGCCAGTTGGCCGTTGAGGTGGTGCACGGCTTCGTCGCCGACCACACCGACAAGCCGGTTGGTGCGGCGGAGCTGACTCGAGCCTTCTTGCGAGCCAATACGGTGATTTACGAGGAATCGCTCCAACACAGCGAGCGCAGCGGCATGGGGACGACGCTCACCGCATTGCTCGTCAACGGTACAAGCTACCGGGTGGCGCACGTCGGAGACTCCCGCGCATGGCTGGTACGCGACGGGGTCGGGCGCCAGATCACCGACGACCATTCGGTGCTCGCCGAGCAGGTACGCCTCGGCGTGATCAGTGCGGAGGATGCCGCTCGCCACCCGATGCGCAACGTGCTTACGCGCAGCATCGGCAACACCCCGGACGTCGAAGTAGACGTGCTCGAGGGCGAATCGCTACCCGGAGATATTTGGGTGCTCGGAACGGACGGCATGACCCAGGTGATGGACACCGAGCGCATTGCCGAGTTCGCGACCGGCAATACCGGTGCCGATCAGACGGCGCGCGCTATCGTGGATGCCGCTTGCGCAGAGGACGGCAGCGACAACGTCACCGCGGTCGTCGTGCGCTTCCCGAACGCCTAACCGCCCGCCAAAGGTTGCTCATCTACCGTCGGTTGCCACCGAAGCGGGAGTGAGCCGCACGTACCAGAGCCGGAAGGCGCCCGCGACGGCAGGTGAGTCTCCTGCTCCACCACGATCGACGGCCACGAACTCGAGATTGTTGAACCCTGACCTGACCGCCGAGGACGGGACGGCCATTTCGTAGGCACCGATGCGCTCCTCCGAGTACTGCAGTCGTAAGCGTCCGATCGGCCGGTCGTTCAGGCGTAGCTGGAGCACCTGCCGCAAAGCGCCCCCCGTGAGGAGCGGATCCATGCGGATCAGGAAATGGTAGTCACGCCCGCCGCGCATCGGCACGCGGAGGCGGGCGCGACCGCCCGTCGAGCGGCGCACCATCTGGTTGCCGAGCCACTCGCTCCGATACCAGCCCTCGGCGAACCAGATGCTATCCCGGTACCCTGCGGCGACCGACGTCGCCCGCCAACGCGACAGGTCGTCCAGATTCTCCAGCACCGGTAGCAGGTAGACGGGGACCAGCAATAGCCCCAGCACCGCGACGGTGATCGCGACCTTCGGTGCGGCGCGGGTCACCGCTATCCGCACCGGCTCGTCGTCCGAGCGGAGGGCCCATAGCCAGGCGGAGAGCTTCACTCCAGCGAAAGCCGCCGAGACGATGAGGAACGGATACGAGTGCATCGTCAAGCGCCATTCCGTGTACGCCCGCAGACTGGCGACATAGGCGAACGGCAGGATCGATGCGGCAAACACCAAAAGAACCGCCCTGCCCTGCACGCTCCATACCCATAGCACCACCCCCACGATCGACAGCAGCGACAGCACCCTCGACCCATGCGGGCTCCAGGGGTCAAGACCTTGCCACTTGTTCGCCCATGGATAGACGGTCATGCCTTGTAGCATGTCGTCGAATGTCGCCACAGGCGATTGCAAGAGTCGCTCGGCGAACCCCGCCCCAAGCCCGGTCCCGGAATCATAGAACTCGGACTGCAAGCTGAACGTATAGAAGGGATCGCCTTGCACCCACCAGCAGCTGATCAGGTACGGACCGACCAGCAGCGCCACCATCACGACTGCCGCCACTGCCCAACCGAAAGTCTGCCGCCGGCTCGCTGCCGCTCGCGGCCATACGGCAAAAGCAATGCCTGGTAGAACGAACGATAGCGCCGTGATACGCGTCAGGCAGGCAAGCGCGCCGACGAAGCCGAGCAGGAGCGCTCGACCGTCCGACTGCCGACGCGTCATGCACAAGCAAGCCCAGGCGAACGCCACGGTCAGCACGGTGAACAGGTCTGCCCGCCAGCCGTCGGTGCCCCACCAGATGAGATCCCGCTCCATGGCAACAAACAGCGCTGCAACCAGGCCCGTCACCGCGCCTCCGATCGCACGCCCCAGCGCGTACGTGACCAACACGATCAAGCTGGAGAAGAACGTCGACATCAGGCTGAGTGCGATGTCGTGGCCGCCGGTCAGCGCGAGGCTCACCTTGGTCAGAAACACGAAGAGCGGCTCTCTGACCTGCCCTTCGTAAAACGACCCCATCGATCGCGCCAGCTCGACGTAGCCGAGCTGATCGCGCGTGTACGGGTAGTGTCCAATCTTGAGCGACTCGTTGAGAATCCAATCGAAGCTCGCGGGGCGTATTCGTGCAGCCAGCCCTGCGCACCATTCTTGCAGGCGCGCGGCGCCAAGTCCTGCGACGACCGCGTTGTACTTGAGATACAGCGCTTCGAAGCGCAAGAGGAAGCCAAACAGATAGATGACGCCGAGGATCGACAACTCGATCCACCAGCGTCCGCCGATGAGGTGCGACTTCGTGCCCGCAGCCGGCAACCGCGCCTACTCCGCTGGCTCGCCGTCGGCAACGCGGCACTGTGTGATGCTGTCGCGCTCGAGCCGCGCACGGATCTCCTCCGACAGCACCTCGAAGTCGACCCCCAACCTCCGCGCAGTCTCCGTCGCCATCGACGTTCCTGCCACGCCGGGTATGAATTGATACGTCGACTCGCCGCCGTCGATGTCGACCTGCAAAAAATCGAGATGGGGCAACGTGCGCTGGGCATCCAGCTGACGCGCCAGGTCGAGAAAATGAGTTGTGACGAACGCCCGCGGCGACAGCTCGCTCAACAGCTGCAGCACCATTAGCACGATCTCGGCGGCTTCCGACGGGTTGGTCCCGGAGCAGAGCTCATCGAGCAAGATCATCGATCGCGGTCGAATGTACTGAAATAGCGTGCGGATGCGTACCAGCTCCTGACCGAGCCGTCCTTCGAGCTGGTCGGCTGAATCAGTCTGAACCACAGAAGCGAACAGGCCGCTACACATCGGCACATGTGCCTCCGCGGCGGCGACATAGAGACCCGACTGCGCCATGAGCTGCAGCAGCCCGAGGCCCTGCAGCAGTCTGGTCTTGCCGCCCGAGTTCGGCCCGGTTACTACGGTGATTGATTCGTCGCTGTGCTGGCTGACATCGCACGGTATGGGCGCTGCATCCTGTCTGAGCAGCAGCGGATTGAACACCCTACGCAGCTTCAGCGAGCCACGGTCGACCACCGTCGGCAGGCACACATCGAGCCCCTGCTTCCGGCAGGTGTCGGCGAACGCCCGGCTCGTGAGGTAGACCTCGAGGTGTCCGACGAGCGTCAACACGCGCGCCAGCGACGGGGCGATGCGCTGGTACACGTCGATGATCACCCGGTTGACCATCTCACGCGAGCTGAGGTTGTAGCCGCGCCAGTAAGTGCCGAACAGATCGCGCCAGCGTCGCCACGCCGATTTATAGAAGCGGTTGTCGCGAGCCTCCTCGAAGTCCTCGATCTGCAGCTTTTTGATGCGGCCATCGGCTCCGAGCTGCAAAGAAACAGTGACCGAGGCGATGCTCTCCTCGTAGACGAGCAAGTCGGTGAGGATCTTGTAGTCCCGCGTCGCCATGATACCGAGACCTGCTTCGTGAATCCGGCATAGGCCAGACGAGCTAGAGGCGAAATCGCTCACCATGAGGTTGATCACGTCGCGAGCCTGCCCCAGCACGCCAAGCCGGTAAAACGTGTTGTCGACGGTCCGAACGGTGTGCGCTGACTTGATCAAATCGAGCAACGCGATGAGCTCGACATAGAGGCGCTCGGTACGATCCCGGACATCGGCATCGGTTTCGAGCTCCCGCAGAATTGCCTGGCGAAAGTGCACCGTCTCGAGATCGACGGGCGGACGCGACAGGACACGATGCAGGAATTCCGGGTGGGCGCGGTAATCGCTACCACCGATCTCGATGTGCGACGAGTCCTCGACGAACTCGGTGAGAAACACGTCCTCGTCGAACATCCTCGGATCCCACGGCGACGCCTCCAACGGCGACTCACCCAAACGCTCATGGATGCGCGCCGTCTCGTTGGCACCGAGGAATGCGATCTCGAGGAGGTCTTCGAGCAGCTCGTTGTCCGGGTACGCGTGCTCGCGGCCGTGCAGCAGATCGGGTATTGGAATCATCCGCTGATGCTACAGGGTGGCGCCGCCGATCATGGCTCGTCTCGCAGGACAGCTGCCGCGCCGCGCTCGTCGGCGTCGCGCCGCCAACAACGCCATCCTCCGCGCAGAGCACCTCAGGCAACACCGTCGCTCCGTCGCGCGAGAAACAATTCCTTGACGAATCGAGGTAGCCTAGGCTACACAACGTTGACGTCTTGCCCCGAAGGAGGAGGCACCACTCATGTCGCTCTCACGTCGCGCACTCTTTGGCGTCCACGCAACAGCGGGAAAGGGGTGGTCTGGCGCGCTCATCGCTGCCCGCGGCCGTGAAGCGCTGGTCGATGAGCTCTGGCCCAACACTGAAGATGTGGCGGTTGTGCCACCGCCGGCTAATGGTGAGATCCGTTTGAGCAGCAATGAGAACCCGCTGGGTCCTGGCGAGCGGGCCCTGGACGCCGTTCGAGAAGCGTTCAACGACGCCAGCCGGTATCCTGACAACACCAGCCTGCAAGCTGCCCTGGCGGCAGCCAACGACGCCCGCCCGGAACACGTGCTGCTCGGTGCGGGGTCGGGCGAGATCCTCAAGGACGCGGTACAGGCGTTCACCTCGAAGTCCAAGCACCTGGTTACCGCGACCCCCACCTATCTGAGGTCAGCCCGCGTCGCGGAGTACTTGGGGGCCGAGGTGAGAGCCATTCCCGTCGACGCCGACGGCAAGCTGAACCTGGGCGCGATGGCGGAGGCGGCCAAGGGAGCCGGCCTGGTCTTCGTGTGCAATCCCAACAACCCGACCGGCACGCTGCATCAGGCGGAAGCGATCGCCGAGTTCGTCGAGCAGGTGCAACACATATCTCCAGACACGGTCATTCACTTCGACGAGGCCTACCACGAGTACGTTACCGATCCCGGCTACCGATCGGCGCTGTCGTTGGCGTTATGGACACCGAACGTCTTCGTCAGCCGCACCTTCTCGAAGGTCTACGGTATGGCGGGGCTACGGATCGGCTACGCGGTGGGGCACCGAGACACGATCGCGCAGCTAAGCCGCTACGGGCTACCGGACAACACCAACAACGTCGGCGTCGCCGCTGCCTACGCAACTTTCCAGGATACGGCGCGCATGCACCGTGAGGGAAAGCGCAACGCCGAGACGCGGCAGTTCACCGTCGACTTCTTCGAAAACGCGGGATACGGAGTGTTCGAGTCCAACGCGAACTTCATCTTCGTCAACATCGGCCGTCCAGCGGCCGATCTGCGGTCTGCGTGCGCCAAGCAAGGCATCCGTATCGGGCGTGACTTCCCGCCGATGGAGAAGACCCACGCCCGGATCTCGATCGGGACTATGGAAGAAATGCAGCGAGCGACCGAGGTATTTGGGGAGGCGCTGGCATGAGCGCGTCTACGAGGGAGAAGACAGGGATGTCCGTTTCACGACGCTCGTTCGTCAAGAGGGTGGGTGTCGGTTCCGCCGCCGCAGCGATGATGGCATACGAGGGGCCTCGATCGATGGCGCGGGCCTGGTCGCTATCACTGCCGGAGGAAGAGCGGCCGCTGTTCCTGCAGTACAACGAGAACCCGCTGGGCCCGGGCGACCGGGCACTGGAGGCCATGGAGACCGGCATCACAGCGGGCAGCCACCCGACCGCACGCTACAGCATCAGCACCGCGGACCTGGTGGACGCGATCGCAAGCACGCAGGGCGTGCCCCAGGCCAACATCATCGTCGGCAACGGCTCCACGCAGGTGCTGCGCACGGCGACGCACGTTTTCACGTCGCCCACCAAGCACCTGGTCACCGGCGCTCCCTCCTATGGTGAGTGCTCGGGCTACGCGGAGCTGATTGGCACACCGGTAGAGTTCGTGCCGGTGGACGCTTCGCTGCGCCTCGACCTCAACGCCATGGCCGACGCCGCTAAGGGCGCCGGTATGGTGTTTCTCGATAACCCCAACAACCCGACGGCGACGCTGCATAGCGCCGACGAAATGGGCGCCTTCATCGATCGGGTGATGACCGAGTCGGAGGCCGTGATCCTCGTCGACGAGGCTTACCACGACTACGTCACCGATCCGGCGTACCGGTCGGAGGTGACACGCGCGGTGAGGAACAAGCGAGTCCTGGTGGCGCGTACGTTCTCCAAGGCCCATGGCATGGCTGGGATGCGCATCGGCTACGGCGTGGCGCATGCCGACACGCTGGCGGCCATGCGGCAGTGGCATTATGGTTTGAGCCTCAATGTGGCGGCGATCGCCGGTGCGGCGGGATCGCTGCGGGATACGGATCACATCGCGGCGGAGCGCGCACGCAACACCGAGGTACGCCACTTCACGGTCAACTGGTTCAAGTTGCACGGCATCCAGGGCACCGACACGCAGACCAACTTCGTCTTCATGCGTACGGGGGTGCCGGCAGCGGACTTCCGCAGCGGGTGCGCCAAGCACGCGATTCTCGTGGGTCGCGACTTCAGGCCATTCCACGACGACTGGGCGCGGATCTCGCTCGGTACGATGGCAGAGATGCAGCGCGCCACCGAGGTTTTCGGGCGCGTGCTGCAAGTCAAGAAGGTGGCGGCGGCATAGGCGTCACGCGCCGCCGATCGAGCCGGATGTCTGGTGCTGTTCGATTCTCCGGCCGAGCCGCGAACCTAGCGGTGGCGGCGCTGGCTTTGCTCGCCGTGCTACCAGTGTCGGTCGGCCTGGCCGCAGAGCCACCGCAGAGCCCGGAGGGTGCGGAGTACCGATCCACGCGCGACGGCGTGTACTCGAGCCACGAAGCTGGCCGGGGCCAGGCTCTCTACGAGCGCGTCTGCACCTACTGCCACGACATGACGGAGTTCGGCGCCGAATACATGAGCGGGTGGGAAGGTCAGCCGATCGGGGCCCTCTTCGACTTCATCAGCGCGACCATGCCGGAGGACAATCCCGGCGATCTGAGCCGGCAGCAGTACTCCGACATCGTTGCCTACCTGCTTCGTGTCAACGGCTCACCAGTCGGTGAGCAAGACATGGGCAACGACGCAGCGCAGCTCGATCAGATCCTCATCGAGGGCCCTTTCGAGGAGCGCGC
Source organism: Acidobacteriota bacterium (assembly GCA_963666055.2). Taxonomy (GTDB): domain Bacteria; phylum Acidobacteriota; class UBA890; order UBA890; family WLXD01; genus DASCOT01. Next base: position 115,685 of record CAXWPH010000011.1, read on the forward strand.
CGATCAACGTTGATGTGCTCGCACCGGCAACCGACCGCCTGCCGCTAGCAGGCCCTGGTGGGCCGAGGGCTGCGCTGGGCAACGCTCGCCGCCATCCTTGCCACCGTGGTCTGGCTCCTGTCGATTCTGTTCGGGGCACACCTGCGGCTGGGGCAGGAACATCCGAGCAGCTCAGACAACACCGCCGTGCCGTCGCGCGGGAACAATTCCTTGACGAATCGAGGTAGCCTAGGCTACATGATGTCAACGTCTTGTCTGGAAGGAGGGGGTACCCACTTATGTCGCTCTCGCGTCGCGCGCTCTTCGGGGCTCACCCACCAAATCGGAGCGAGCGGCCGGGAGCGTTGATCGCGGCCCGCGGCCGCGAAGCGCTGGTTGATGAGCCCTGGCCCAACATCGACGAAGCTGCGGCTGTCGCGCCGCCAGCCAGCGGTGAGATCCGTTTGATGTTCAACGAGAACCCGCTGGGGCCCGGGGAGCGGGCACTGGACGCCGTTCGCGAGGCGTTCCATGACGCCAGCCGTTATCCCGACAATACCAGCCCGAGCATGGGCGACCTGCAGGCAGCCCTGGCCGCGGCCAACGACGCCCGTCCGGAGCACGTGCTGCTTGGTGCGGGATCTGAGGAGCTTCTCAAAGACGCTGTTCAGGCATTCACCTCGAAGTCCAAGCACCTGGTTACCGCGACACCTACCTATGTGGCTTCAGCGCGCGTCGCCGAGTATCTGGGGACTGAGGTGAAAGCCATTCCCGTCGACAGCGACGGCAAGCTGAACTTGGGCGCGATGGCGGAGGCTTCCAGGGGCGCCGGTCTGGTCTTCGTGTGCAATCCGAACAATCCGACCGCGACGGTGCATCAGGCAGAGGCGATCGCCGAGTTTGTCGAGCGAGTGCAGCACGTCTCGCCGGAGACCGTCATCCATTTCGACGAGGCGTACCACGAGTACGTCACCGAACCCGGTTATCGGTCGGCGCTGTCGCTGGCGCTGTGGACGCCTAACGTCTTCGTCAGCCGCACTTTTTCGAAGGTATACGGCTTGGCGGGGCTACGCATCGGCTACGCCGTGGGCCACAAGGACACGATCGCACAGCTGGGACGCTACGGGCTGCCCATCAACACCAACAACGTCGGCGTCGCCGCCGCCTACGCTACTTTCCACGACTCGGTTCGTACGCGTCGCGAGAAACAGCGCAACGCCGAGGCACGGCGGTTCACCATCGACTTCTTCAGGAAGGCGGGTCACGAGGTCTTCGAATCCAATACGAACTTCATCTTCGTGAACATCGGCCGCCCGGCAGCGGGATGCGCACCGCTTGCCAAGAGCACGGCATCCGTATCGGTCGCGACTTCCCGCCGATGGAAAGAACCCACGCGCGGATCTCGATCGGAACCATAGAACAGATGCAGCAGGCCACCGAGGTATTCGCGAAGGTGCTGGCATGAGCCCGGCTACGAGGGAGAAGACAGGGATGTCCGTTTCACGACGCTCGTTCGTCAAGAAAGTCGGTATCGGCTCCGCCGCCGCAGCGATGATGGCCTACGATGGGCCGCGATCCGTGGCGCGAGCCTGGTCGCTATCGCTGCCGGAGGAAGAGCGCCCGGTATTTCTGCAATACAACGAGAACCCGCTCGGCCCCGGTGCCCGGGCCCTGGATGCCATGGAAACCGGCATCACGGCCGGCAATCACCCCACCGCGCGCTACGGTCTCAGTAGGACCGCCCTGGTAGACGCGATCACCGCAACGCAAGGGGTGCCACAGGCCAATATCGTCATCGGCAACGGCTCCACACAGATACTGCGCACGGCGACGCACGTTTTCACGTCGCCTTCCAAGCATCTGGTCACCGGCGCTCCCTCCTATGGTGAGTGCTCGGGCTACGCCGAGGTCATCGGCACGCCAGTCGAGTTCGTCCCGGTGAGCACTTCCATGCGGCTAGACCTCGATGCCATGGCCGATGCCGCCAAGGGCGCCGGCCTGATATTTGTCGACAACCCCAACAACCCGACCGCGACGCTACACGACGGCGACGCCATGGGCGCCTTCATCGATCGGGTCATGACCGAGTCCGAGGCCGTGATCCTCATCGACGAGGCGTATCACGACTACGTGATGGATCCGGCGTATCGGTCGGAGATCACCCGCGCCGTGAGGAACAAGCGGATCCTGGTGGCCCGTACGTTCTCCAAGGCGCACGGTATGGCCGGGATGCGCATCGGCTACGGTGTGGCGCACACCGACACGCTGGCCACCATGAATGAATGGCACTACGACAGCGGTCTCAATGTGGCGGCCATAGCCGGGGCGGCGGCTTCCCTGCGGGACACCGAGCACACCGCTGCCGAGCAAGCGCGCAACACCGAGGTACGCCGCTTCACCGTCGACTGATTCGAGTCGCGCGGCATTCACGGCACCGACACGCAGACCAACTTCCTATTCGTGCGCACGGGCGTGCCGGCAGCGGACTTCCGCAGCGGCTGCGCCGAGTACGGGATCATCGTGGGGCGGAATTTCGCGCCGTTCCAAGATGCCTGGGCGCGGATCTCCCTGGGCACGATGGAGGAGATGCAGCGCGCTACAGAGGTCTTCGAGCACGTGCTAGAGCTCAAGAAGGTGGCCGTAGCCTAGAGTCGACGCGCTGCCGAGCGAGCCGGAGGTCTGATGCTGCCGTGCGACCCTGCTGGCCCGCCGCGACACTTGCGGTAGCGGCGCTGGCCGTGCGCGCCGTAGTGCCAGTGTCGGTCGGCCTGGCCGCAGAGCCACCGCAGAGCCCGGAGGGCGCGGGCAACCGATCTACGCGCGACAGTGTGTACTCGAGCCACGAAGCTGGCCGCGGCCAGGCTCTCTACGAGCGCATCTGCAGCTACTGCCACGACATGACGGAGTTCGGCGTTGAATACATGACCGGATGGGAAGGTCAGCCGGTCGGAGCCCTCTTCGACTTCATCAGATCCTCATCGAGGGCCCTTTCAAGGAGCGTGCCGACCAACGTTGATGCGCTCGCACCGGCAACCGACCGCCCGCCGCTAGCAGGCCGTGGTGGGCCGAGGTGCCGCGTTGGGCAAGGTTCGCCGCCATCCTTGCCACCGTGGTCTGGCTCCTGTCGATTTCTGTTCGGCGCACACCTGCGGCTGGGGCAGGAACATCCGATGGTCATCCCGACAAAGGCGACGACGGAGCCCTGACCGGTTAGGATGGCGCAGCGTTCGGTGCCACCTCTTCCTGGAGGATCTGCGATGACCCGTCTACCCCGCATCGGTCTCGGATTGCTGGCGATCCTGATGGTTTCGGCCGCCCTGTCAAACGCTGGGGCTCAGAACAGCTCTCCCAACCCCTACCGTACCGTCGAGGGCGTCTGGGCCCAGCTCCCCGACGGCAGGCAGTGGGGCGCCACCAGCGCCGTCTACCCTGCCCTCGATGGCGTGAACATTTGGGTGGCCGAGCGCTGCGGTGCCAACACGTGCGTCGGCACGGACATGTCGACGATCTTCCTGTACTCGCCCGACGGTGCGGTGCTCAAGAGCTTCGGCGGCGACGGCCTCTTCGCCTGGCCGCACGGCATGCACGTCGACTCCGAGGGCAACGTCTGGGTCACCGACGCGGTCGGCTTCGGCGAGCCGCCGGAGGGCTTGGGGCATGTCGTCTACAAGTTCAGTGCCGACGGCGAGCTGCTGATGACGCTGGGCAAGAAGGGCATCGCCGGCGACGGCGAGGATACCTTCCGCCAGCCCTCGGACGTGCTGGTGGCCCCCAACGGCGATATCTTCGTCGCCGACGGCCACGGGGCTGATGGCAACAATCGGATCGTCAAGCTGTCGAGCGACGGAACCTTCATCAAGGCATGGGGACAGACCGGGCATGGCCCGGGTGAGTTCAGAGACCCGCATGCCCTGGCGATGGACTCTCAGGGGCGCCTGTTTGTCGGCGACCGTAGAAACCGCCGTATCCAGGTCTTCGACCAGGATGGAATCCACCTCGCCACCTGGACGCAGTTCGGTGGACCCAGCGGGCTGTACATAGACGCCAACGACGTGATGTATTCCGCCGATTCCGAATCCAACTCGAGCACCAACCCCGGTTGGAAGCGCGGCATCCGCATCGGCAGCGTCACCGACGGCTTCGTGACCGCGTTTATTCCCGATCCGGAGCCCGATCAGGACAACCTCGGAACCAGTGCCGCCGAAGGTGTCGCGGCCGACTCCATGGGGAACGTCTACGGTGCCGAAGTCGGGCCGCAGGCGCTGAGGAAGCACATCAAGCGCTGAGCAGGATCCTGCACTGAGGATCTCTGGCAGGGTGCTACTGACGGAGCTGAACAGCAATCGCCTCGAACCGCGGATCGTCGCGAAGCGTCTCGAAGTCCGGCTCGTCCATCAAGGTCTCGATAACGGGAAACCCGTAGCGCCGCGCCCGTCGGAGCCATTCGAGGGCGGCGGGAACATCACCGCGTCGAGCCTCGATTCGGGCCAATTGGAAGGCAGTCTCCGCCGTCTCCGGGTGATCCTCGCCGAGCATCCGGAGCTCGATCTCGAGAGTCTGCAGGTATAGGAGCTCGGCCTCGTCGTTGCGTCCCTCATCCCGGAACAAAGAAGCCAGGTTGCATATAGACCACTGGGTACGAAGATGGTCCCCACCCAGCATACGGCGACGTAGATCCAGCGCGGTACGGAGCAGAGGCTCAGCAGCGCGGTATTGTCCGAGTTCCCGATAGGCCTCTCCCAGCAGGCTCATCGACTCCAGCGTATCGGGGTGATCCTCGCCGAGTGAGCGGCGAGCCCTCTCGACGCTCGGCTCCAGGATCGCCACGACGTCGTCGTACTGGCTGCGGTAGAAGTGCGACAGCCCCAGCACGTACTCAGAGGTAAGCGTGTATCGGTGCTCCTCACCCAGAACCCGGCGCCGCGCGGCGAGCACCTCGGTGGCGAGCGTCTCGGCCTCAGCGTAGCGCCCCTGACTGATCGACATCGAGGCGAGATTGTGGGCCAGGGTAAGGGTCAGCGGATGGTCCTCGCCGTCGGCGCGCCGCGCTACCTCGATGGCATCACGAGTGAGCTCCTCCGCCTCGTCGATGCGCCCTTGGTTTTGGAGCAGCGCCCCGAGGCTGAGCAACGCCTGAAGCGTATCCGGGTGCCCCTCGCCCAGAACGCTGGCGCGCGCCTCCACCGTCTGGCGCAAAAGATCCTCGGCCTCGACGTATCGAGCTTGACCGTTGTAGGCAAGCGCCAACACGCGCATCGAGTCGATGGTGTCCAGGTGCTGGACTCCCAGGACGCGCTGCCGGCTCGCGAGCACCTCGTCACCAAGCTGCTCAGCGACCTCGAACTGCCCACGCTCAGTGTGCAGCTCAACCAAGTCGGCCTTCGATGCCAACGTCTGAGGGTCGTCGTACCCGAGCAGCTCGGTGCGCGACGACAGGGCGCGCTCAAGCAGCGGCAGCGCCGCCTCGTAGAGCCCGAGACTCGAATACACGTTGCCCATGGTCTCGAGCAGCTGCGCCTGAATCAGCGGTTCATCATCGAGGTCTCCACGGATGCTGGCCACACCCTGATCGAGAATCTCCCTCGCAGTGACCGCGTTACCTCGTGCTTCGCTCGGATCAGAGACTTGGAAGAGCCCGCTCAGGAACTGCGACACCCGCTGCGCCGTCTCGGCCTCGCGGTTGGCTCGGTCGCGCTCGCGGGCGATGCGCACCGCCTGCAGGCTCATCGACGCTCCGAACGCGATCAGCAGCACGGCCAGGGTGGCGGCGGCCGTCACCCCAAAGCGGTGGCGGCGCACGAACTTGCGCATACGGTAGGCGGCACTGGGCGGCGTCGCTTCCACCGGTTCGTCCGCCAAGTACCTTCTGAGATCTGCCGCCAACTCCGCCGGTGAGCCGTACCTGCGCGTGCGGTCTTTCTCTAGCGACTTCATGGTGATCCAGTCAAGATCACCACGCAGCTCGCCCACTAGCGCCAGAGGGTCGGTCTGTCGTCGCGCCGCAGCGGCGATCGACGCATCCCCGAGGCCGCTCACTCGCGTGCTGGGCTTAGATGGCTCGTCTTCGCGGATCCTGCGGTGAATCTCGATCAGCCCCGCCTGGCGTAGCTCCCGCGCGTCAAAGGGCAGCGCCCCGACGAGCAACTCGTACAGCACCACGCCGAGCGCGTAAACATCCGTCCGGGTGTCGACATCCTGCTGGCTCATCTCTGCTTGCTCGGGACTCATGTACTCTGGCGTGCCGATCAGCTGTCCGAGCTCGGTGAACACGGTATTTTCAGTGAGCCGCTGGGCTGTCGCCTTGGCGACGCCGAAATCGATGATCTTCGGAACCGCTTCGTCGTCCTGAACCGCCACGAGCACGTTCGACGGCTTGATGTCCCGGTGGATGATCGCTTTCTGGTGGGCATGCTGAACGCCCGCGCACACTCGCTGAAACAGCTCCAGACGCTGTCGCACGCTGAGACGGTTGCGGTCGCAGTGGTCGGTGATCGGAATCCCCTGTACATACTCCATGACGAAGTACGGTCGCCCGCTCTCGGTCGCTCCGGCGTCGAACACCTTGGCGATGCATGGATGATCCATCATCGCCAAGGCCTGGCGCTCGGACTCGAAACGCGCCACGACCTGCTTGGTGTCCATACCGTGCTTGATCATCTTCAAGGCGACGCGGCGGCGCACGGGCTCGATCTGCTCAGCTAGGTAAACATCGCCCATGCCACCCTCGCCAATCTTCTGGAGGATTCGGTAGGGCCCGATCACTTCCTGGGCGTCGAGTTGCGAATCCCGAGCCACCGTGGTGCGCTCGGCGCGCTCGATCGGATCCCGCTCGTCGGTCACCGCTAGCCCCTGAGCGGTGGATCGAGCAACCTGTCCATCCGACGTGGTAGTGGACGGGCGGCGGGATGCGCGGCTCTGTTCTCCGACCATGGTTGCATCATCAGGAACCCGCCTCGTCTCAGGTACTGGCGCAGTCGGCGTCGCGTCGTCGGAGCGTTGAGCAGGCTGATCTGCCCCAGCCGGTCGCCATCGCTGGCAGACGGTAGCACGACGAGTCCAGTGCCAGGCGGGATACTCGCGGCGCGCTCCTCCACTTCACATGCGGCCGCCAACCACGCGCCAGGCGCCCAGAATAGCTAGACTACGTTGCGGATCTTGAGTGGCACATGGGAGCAACGTATTGTAGCGAAGTCCGTTGATGTTGGTTTCGGTATGCGTGGTTCTCGTGCTTGGCAGCTCCCCCAACGCGGCGGCATGGAGCCCTCAGGGCCACATGGTCACCGCGGCCATCGCCTACCAGGAGCTCCGACAGTCCGATCCAGCCACGCTGCGGGCGGTCATCGAGCTGCTCGAGCAGCACCCGCACTTCGCCGACCGGCTGGCGCCGCCGCGCGAGTGGAACCTGGACGACGACGACCGCGGACAGGCGATCTTCATGCGCGCCGCACGGTGGGCCGACGACATCCGCTCCGGACGACACGAGAGCCATAGCCGCCCGACGTGGCACTACGTCAACTACCACTACTCGCCACCCGAGCTGACTCCGCCCAAGGCAACCGGCGACGGAGATCTGCTCAACGCGCTGCGCGATAGCAGGAACCGGCTGGCATCAAGCGCCAGCGGCGCCGATCGCGCCCTGGCCTTGACCTGGCTCTTTCACCTCGTTGGCGACATCCATCAGCCCCTGCACAGCGTTGCCCTAACCACGGCGCGCTACCCCGAGGGCGATCGAGGCGGCAATTCCTTCTACATCCGGGTGCGACCGGGCGAGGACACGATCAACCTGCATCAGCTCTGGGATGCGCTGGTCATCGGAACCGATTGCTTTCGAGAGGTGCGCAACCGCGCCATCGAGATCCGCGGCCGCGCGGCGACGGCGATGGCCGACGGCGGGACATTCGTCGGCAACCACGATTTCGAGGCGTGGGCCGCCGAAGGCGCACAAGTGGCGGTAGAGCACGTGTACTTGAGCGGCCAGCTGCGCGGCGGCACGCGGCGTTCCGGCACCCTGCTTCCACCAGGCTACCTCGACGCCATCCGGCTTGTCGCGGAGCGGCGCGCGTTGCTGGCGGGCCATCGGCTTGTGCAATTGCTGCAGGCCAACTTCTAGCAGGGTCGTGAAGAACTCTGGTGGGTCTGGCGCGGGGGTCTTGCTGACGCTGAGTTCGGCGGCAACCCCCACGCGCCCTACGGATTACGACCCGCCAGGGTTTTCATCACCTGTTGAGACAAGGCAACAGCACCGCCCGACTCACCACGGACCACCGGTCAGGCGGGTCGACCGAGATAAGCCCGCAACTGTGGCGGCACACTGCGCCGCACTAGCGCGCGCTGCAACTGCCAGCGGACATCGGGTTCCTCGTCAACCAGGAACCGCACCTCACCAGCTTCTCGAACAGCAATCGGTATTCCCGCCCGGTACAGCACCCGGTTGTCGGCGATCGCGGCGACGCGACTGCCCGGCGTGACGATGCCGACAAGATTGAGCGGGTCGGCACCACTCAGCGAGATGAGTGCCTCATCATCCTGCCGCCGGATTTTCCGCAGGCGTCCCACCGCCTCCGGCAACGCGAACTGTTCTCCTTGAAAGCCGGCCACGAAACGACCTCCGCGAATCTCCCCGCGTGCCTCCATACGACGATAGACACGCACAAGATCGCGCCAAGGGGGAGCCGTGGCCTCGCGTGTCAGCAGGCGACGGAAGACTACCCCGTAGCGCCGCAGATAGAGCTCCGCGGCACCCTCGACGGCGTTCGGAGCGAGTTGGCGTCCGCTTTCCGGCACGCCGCTGCCCTGGGCTCGCGCGTCAACGCGCGCCGCGGCGCCGTCTGGTAGGTCGCCGGAGCTGGGCCGCGACAGTGACCAGCGCCCGGCGTTCTCCATTCCGAAGATTGCCGTGCGGCGGCGGCGCTTGGCACCCTTGCCTGGCCGCCGGCGACTCGATGGCACCAGCAGGGCCCGGAGGCCGGTAAAGGAGTCCGCCGTTACCAGGCCCCACGCCGCCAGCTCACCGAGGGCATCCTCGAGTTGGTAGTCAAGCTGTCGGGTCGCACGAGCGAGGTCGCCGAAGAAACTGGCGCCATCCCGATGCAGAGCGGCGTGCGCCTCCCGCGCAGCGGACGAGAGCTCCAGATCTGCCGGCTTGGCACCGGGAGCAAGCGCCTCCCACAGATCGAGGTTGTGGCGCGTCACCAATGCAATGGGTGTGCTGCGGATCGGTCCCGACCGCGGGCTGACGCGCGGCCCCCGACCAGGCGGTGAGAGCCGGCCCCAGGCCACCCGGCCCGAGAGACAGAGGGTATCGAGCCACACCGGATCGTATTGCAGCAGTCGAGCCGGCAAGATTTCCGACTCCCAGGCCGCCGCCGGCACCTCGAACCCCTCGAGTTGTTCCAAGAGCTTGACGAGGCTCTCCGGACCCTCGGCCTGCTCACCGGGCGCGACGCGCTGCCAGGCGAACAGGAAGCGCATGAAGTCGCGCGCCCGCACCGGCTCGATCTCGGCGCGCAGACGATTGAGGGTGTAGCGGTGGATCCGCGACAGCAGCCGCCGGTCGCACCACTCGGTAGCCTCGAGTCCGGGGGTAAAGTGGCCGCGGAACGCGAACCCCTCGGCCTCGAGGCCCAGGAGCGCCGCGTCGACTCGGAGAGTGTCGAGACCCAGCGAGTCGGCGATCTGTGGCACGGTCACCGGGCCCAACGCCTGCAGGCGCCCCCTGATGATCTCGATCAACGCTTGCTCGGGCGACCACTCCCGGCGAGCCGAGCGGGCCGGAGCCACGATCTCCGGCACCATCTCCCACAGGTCACCTAGCGGTCCGAGCAGGGCAGCGTATTGCGGCAGCCTTTCCGCCGCGATCCATATCCTGCACCGGTCCTCCATAGGGCGATCCGGCTCGCCCACTATCACCGTTGTGGCCCGCTTGTCGCGCACCAGAGCCGCGAAGTAGTCCGACCATGACTCGCCTTCCGTTTCGCTGATGAACCCGTGCAACAAGAGCGCGTCGTGTAGCTCATCCGGGCTTTCCGCGCCAGGCCAAGCCTCGCCGCGAACCCGGTCGAGCGCCCCCTGATCGAGCGCCGACAGGTCGTCAGCCGATTGGGGGTCGGCGAGGCGACGGGTTTGAATGGCTAGCGCGCGACGCTCCTCCAGCGGAGCGTCGTCGAGGAAGGCGTACGGCTTCGCGGCAATGATCTCGTGGGCCAGCGGCGAGGGCTCGCGTACGTCGCGCGCTACCAGCTTCTTCTTGCCGTCGACGATCTCCGCAAGCAAAGCCTTGAACTCGTCGAAGTCCATGGCCTCGTGCAGGCAGTCGCGAATCGTCTGTTGAACGAGCGGATGGTCCGGTATCTCGCGCGCCCCCTGGATGTTCTCCAGGCAAGCCAGAGAATCCGGGAAGATAACAGCCAGTAAGTCCTCCGCGTCCATACGCTGCAGCGTCGGTGCTAGCCGCTTGCCGCCCACCCAGCGTTTCACGGCCAGCGAGCGGGTCGCATTCCACCGCCATCGTACCGGGAACATCGGCGCGTCGAGAAAGGCCTGCACGAGCTTGTCGCGCACGCTCGCTGGCTGCAGGTAGTGAAAGACCTCTTCTAGCGGAAAGCTGTGCCTCGGCCCGAGCGACAGCATCAACGCATCATCGCTGGCGGCCGCCTGCAACTCGAAGTTGAAGGTGCGGCAGAACACCTTTCGCAACGCCAAACCCCAGGCGCGATTGACCCGCATGCCGAAGGGAGAGTGCACCACGAGGTGCATATCGCCGGCCTCATCGAAGAAACGCTCCATGACGATGTTGTCGCGCGTCGGCATCGACGCCAACGCCACTCGCGACGCGGCCAGGTACTCGGTCGCCGCCCGTGCCGCCACCTCGCCGATTCCAACCTCGTCGCGAAGCCATTCGATCGCCGCCCTCAAGGCACTGGGATCTAGCGCGCTGCCGCGGTTGCCGGTGGGCGCCAGATCGTCGCTCTCCTGAGCCACGGCAGCGTCGACAGTTGGCGCATGTACAAACGGCCCCAGTCTGGCGTCGACCTCCGCGCGCAGGCGCGACACCGCCTCGGACAGCTCCTTGGTACGCCCCGGGGCCTCGCCCAACCAGAACGGCAGGCTGGGTGGCTGTCCCCTGGCATCCTCGACACGAACCGTACCGGTCTCGATGCGTAGGATCCGCCAGGAGGTGTTGCCCAGCTGGAAGATGTCTCCCGGGAGGCTCTCGATGGCAAAATCCTCGTCGAGTGTGCCCACCTGAATCCCTTGTGGCTCCTGTAGGACCTTGAATTCGAAGGCGTCCGGTATCGCCCCGCCGCAGGTGAGCGCGGCCAGCCGCGCGCCACGGCGACCGCGGATACGGCGGTTCACTGCATCGAGGTGCAAGTACCGCCCGCGCTGTCCACGCCGCGTGCTGAATCCCTCGGCAAGCATGTCGACGGTGCCGTCGAACTCCTCGCGCGACAGGTTCCGAAACGGGTAGGCGCCTCGGACAAGGTCAAACAACTCATCCTCGGACCACTCTTCGACCGCCGCACAAGCGACGATCTGCTGCGCCAGAATGTCTAGCGGCTTTTCAGGAACTACCAGCCGATCGAGCTCGCCCCTCCTTGCCGCGTCGATGGCCGCGATGCACTCGATGAGCTCGTCCCGCGACAACGGAAACAGCCGGCCCTTGGGGATTCCGCCCACATGGTGGCTGGCTCTTCCGACGCGCTGTAACAGCGTATTGATTGCCCGTGGCGAGCCCATCTGCACTACCAGGTCAATCGCACCGATGTCGATGCCGAGCTCCAGCGATGCCGTAGCAACCAGCGCCGACAGGCTTCCCTCCTTGAGGCGCATCTCGGCGTCGAGGCGTTGCTCTACCGACAGGGAGCCGTGATGTGACGTGACCGCGCGCTCGCCGAGCCGCTCGCTCAGCTGCTTGGCGATACGTTCGGCCATGCGGCGGGTATTGACAAAGATGAGGGTTGTGCGGTGCTCTCCGACAAGCGCGGCCAGACGATCGTAAATCTCCTCCCATACCTCGCCAGCCATAACCGCCTCGAGAGGCGAACCGGGCATCTCGACCGCAAGATCCATGTCCCGTCGACCGACGGCGTCGATGATCTCGCAGTCGGGGCGACCCTGCGCGTCGAGGTGCCGTTGCCCGACGAGGAACCGGGCGACCTCATCGATCGGCTTCTGTGTGGCCGACAAGCCGACGCGGAGCAGTGGGCCGGCCACCAGGGCTTCGAGCCGCTCGAGCGTCAACGCCAGATGCGAGCCGCGCTTGTCGTCGGCAACCGCGTGGATCTCGTCGACGATGACGGTCCGCACCGTCGACAGCATCGCCCGACCGCCGTCTGAAGTAAGTAGCAAGTAGAGGGATTCCGGCGTGGTGACGAGGATATGCGGCGGGGTCCTGAGCATGCGCTGCCGCTCGGACGACGGCGTATCGCCGCTACGTACGGCGGTGCGGATCTCGGCGCTCGACAGGCCGCGCGCCAGCAACTCGCAGGTGATCCCCTCGAGCGGCACCCTGAGGTTCTTGCGCACATCGTTGGACAGCGCCTTCAGCGGCGATACGTAGACCACTTGAGTGGCATCGTCGAGACTTCCATCGAGGCCTTGCCGCACCAAATCGTCGATCGCGGCGAGAAACGCGGCCAGCGTCTTTCCCGACCCGGTCGGGGCTGCGATGAGGGTATGGCGGCCTGACCGAATCGCTGGCCAGCCCCGCACCTGCGGCTCGGTAGGGGTGTCGAAGGTGCGCTGAAACCAGGCGCCGACGGCGGGGTGAAAGTTCTGCAGCGGCATGAGCGAAGTATATGCTTTGGGCCGCCGTGCCCCGCTGGCGGCGCGCCGGGCAATACGGCCGGACCGCGGCAGATTGCGGCCGTGCGCCATTGGCGCCGTTGGCTACGACCGGGACGCGCGACGACTACACGCGATTCACTCGTTTGGGAGCCGACCATGCGCGGTCTGATGATGGACTATCAGCTAACGCTACCGATTCTCCTCGACCGCGCCGAGAGCCTCTATGCGCGTCGCGAAATCGTCTCGCGCAGGCCGGACAAGTCAATCCACCGCTACACCGTCGGCGACTTCGCGCACCGGGCGCGACAACTCGCCGTGGCACTCCGGGAGCTTGGCATCGGCAAGGGCGACCGCGTCGGCACCCTGGCGTGGAATCACTACCAACACTTGGAGGCATATCTCGGGGTGCCGGCAATGGGTGCTGTCCTCCACACGTTGAACCTCCGGCTACACCCGGACGACCTCACCTACATCATCAACCACGCCGACGACCGGCTGATTCTCGCTGACGCCACCCTACTACCACTGCTCGAGAAGGTAATAGACCGGATCGATGTGGAGCGCATCGTGGTGATGTCACAGCTACCCGAAGGGGCCGCCGCCCCCCAGCTACCGGACGGCATGCTCGACTACGAGGCGCTGATCGCCGAGGCGAACCCGGACGACTACCGCGTCGCCGACCTGGACGAGAACGACGCGGCGGCCATGTGCTACACGTCAGGCACCACGGGGTTACCGAAGGGGGTGGTGTATTCCCATCGGTCGATGATCCTGCATGCCATGGCGCTGGGCCTGGCCGACATGTTCGGCATCAACGAGCGCAGCGTCATGCTGCCTGTGGTTCCGATGTTCCACGTCAACGCCTGGGGCACGCCGTACGTCTGCTTGATGCTCGGCGCCAAGCAAGTGTTCCCGGGCCCTCATCTCGATCCGGAGAGCCTGTGCGAGCTGTTCGCCAGCGAGCAGGTAACCATCACTGCCGGTGTCCCGACGATCTGGATGGGGATCCTCGAACATCTCGACGCCGAGCCCGATCGTTATGACCTCAGTGCTCTGGATCTGATGATCGTGGGCGGCGCCGCCGCTCCGCCTGCCATGATCCAGGCGCTCGAAGAGCGCCACGACCTACAGGTGGTACACGCCTGGGGCATGACCGAGACATCTCCCCTGGGAACGATCTGTAAGATCGGGCCCGCCAACGATCAACTCGACCCCGATGAGCGCCTGGCGCTGCGCGCCAAGCAGGGACGCATGTCCCCGCTGGTTGAGCTGCGCGCTCGTGGCGACGACAGACTGGTGCCCTGGGACGGGGCCACCATGGGAGAGCTCGAGATCCGCGGCCCGTGGGTCGCCAGCGCCTACTACGAAAGCGATCAGGGCAGCGAAAGCTTTACCGATGACGGTTGGTTTCGGACCGGGGACATCGTGAGCATCGATGAGCAAGGCTACGTGCGCATCGAGGACCGATCGAAGGACCTCATCAAGTCGGGCGGCGAGTGGATCAGCTCGATCGCGCTCGAGAACGCCCTCATGGGCCACCCGAGCATCGCCGAGGCGGCGGTGATCCCAGTGGCACACCCGAAGTGGAGCGAGCGTCCGCTGGCGGTGGTGGTGCTGGTAGACGGACAGACGATGTCGCTCGAACAGATGCGCGACTACCTACGCCCGCACTTCGCCAGCTGGTGGCTTCCGGACGCAATAGAGATCACCGACACCATTCCGCGAACCTCCACCGGCAAGTTCAAGAAGTTGATCTTGCGCGAGACCTACAAAGACTACGTGTTCGACTCATGAGACCGATCGCCCCGGGGACGCATCTGATCGACTTGCGCTTTCGCGACAACCCCGAGTACCTCGGCTGCTACGTCATCGAGACCAGCGACGGCGTCGCGCTGGTGGATCCTGGCCCCACCTCGACGCTGGCGGCCCTCGAAGAGGGTCTGCGGCTCGGAGGCCTGTCGATCGACAATGTCAGCACGATTCTCCTCACCCACATCCACCTGGACCATGCCGGAGCCACCGGCACGCTGGTAGCTCGCAACCCGTCGATCCGCGTTTACGTGCATCGCCGTGGGGCCCGACACATGATCGACCCGACGCGGCTACTGGCCAGCGCCGAGCGCGTCTACGGAGACATGATGGACGAGCTATGGGGCGAGTTCGTGGGAGTCGCAGAAGCCAATGTCGAATCGCTCGACGGTGGCGAGATCATCGACATCGGCGCTCGGAAGATCGTCGTAGAGCACACGCCAGGCCACGCCAAGCATCACGTCGGCTACTTCGACCCGAGCACGGGCCTGGCCTATGTTGGCGACACGCTCGGCATCCGTATCGACAACCGTCCCTACGTCATGCCGGCCACGCCCCCTGCGGACGTCGACCTTGCTGGATGGGAGGAATCCACGGCCAAGATCCGCGCCTGGAATCCTACTCTCCTGTGCCTCACCCATTTCGGTCCCGCCCGCCCGGTGGCGCCGCACATTGACGAGCACGCGCGGCGGCTGGCCGACTGGGCGGCGATCGTGCGCGCCGATCTGCAGAGCGACACCGATGACGACGAGGGGCACGTGGAACGTTTTCGTCGGCGCGTACGAAATGATCTCGAGGCGGCCCTGGCGGGCGACGTCGATGTGTATCTGAACGAAGGCGGGGCCGGCGACTCGTGGAGAGGGCTGGCGCGCTACTTCCGCAAGCTGGCAGAGGAGACACCAGGAGCCACAGGGTGATCGCCCCTGAGACCCCGGTAAACGACCGCGACCGGCTGCAAGCGCTCTGGGCGCTGGAGATCCTCGACACGCCGGCCGAAGAGCGCTACGACCGCATTGTCAGGATTGCCGGCCTGACACTGGAGACACCCATCGTGTACCTCTCGTTCGTCGACGAGAACCGTCAGTGGCTGAAGGCGAACGTCGGCATGCCGCTTCGCGAAACCGACCGCAAGATCTCCTTCTGCGGCCATACCATCCTGGAAGATCGACCGCTGGTGATTCCCGACACCGCCCAGGATCCGCGGTTCCACGACAACCCGATGGTTACGGGCGACCCGTTTATCCGCTTCTACGCCGGCGTACCGTTGCGTAGCGTCGATGGACACAAGGTAGGCACGCTTTGTGTCGCCGACAACAAGCCGCGGAGCATGACCGACGCGTCGCTCGAGTTATTGGCGGAGTTCGCGGCGCTCGTAGAGCGTGAGCTGCAGCTAGTCGACGTGATCGACGCACAGCAACGTCTGCTCGAGATCCAGACGGCCTTGGCCGAGACTCGAAAGCACATGGCGGAGGAGCTCGCCAAGGCCGCCGGCTATGTGCGTGGACTACTGCCGAAGCCGCTAGAGAATCCCATCGGGATCGACTGGCGACACCTCCCGTCGGCGCAGCTCGGCGGCGACATCTTCGACTACTTCCCGCTCGACGCCAGCCGCACGGCTATCTATCTGCTCGACGTGGCCGGGCACGGCGTCGGATCGGCGCTGCTGTCGGTCTCGCTGATGAACGTGGTGCGGTCTCGATCACTGCCCGGAGTGGACTTCTCGAAACCCGACGAGGTGCTGGCCGGATTGAACCGCGAGTTTCGCATGGCGGAACACGACAACAAGTTCTTCACCATGTGGTACGGCGTGTACGAGGAGGGAACGCGAAGCCTCACGCATGCAAACGGCGGCCACCCGCCGCCGGTGTTGATCTACGATCGAGTCGACGGTCGCAACACATCGAAGCTCGAGGGCTCCGGCCTTATTGTGGGGGCGCTACCGGAGGCGAGTTACGAGGCCTGCGTGCTGTCGATCCAGGAACCCTGCGCCCTGTACGTGTTCAGCGACGGCGTTTACGAGATCTTCCCACCCGGCGATGAAGACGCCGAGCACATGCTCGGCTACGACGGCTTCGCCGAGATCCTCACATCAGCGGACGGCGATCTCGATGCCGTCATCGAGCGGCTGCGCGAGTACGCCGGCGGCACATTCGACGACGACGTGTCGCTAATGCGACTGCGACTGGGCTCGTAAGGCCCTGTCGCCCGGCCCGCCACACTTTCACCACGGCCTGCTAGGTGACGCCCACCGTCAGCTTGCGGATCGGGATCGCGAACATGAAGAACAGCGCGCCCGTAGCGATCACGATCATCGCTACCGTGCTGAACAACTCCGCCACCGGTAGCGTATCGATGTAGCCAGCGGCGAGGCCGGCGATCAGGTTGCCCAGTGCTGCGCCCATGAACCAGAGGCCCATCATCTGGCCCTGCAGCCGTTGCGGCGAGAGCTTCGTGGTGGCACTCAGCCCTACTGGGCTCAGGCACAGCTCGCCAACCGTGTGAAAGAAGTAGGTAACCACCAACCACATCGGGCTTACTTTACCCGCAACTGCGAACTGCGCCCCCCAGGCCAGCACCAGAAAGCCCACGCCCAGCAGCACGAGGCCGAGGCCGAACTTGATCGGTATCGAAGGGTTGCGTGAGCCCAGACGCACCCATAGCGCACCGACTACCGGTGCCAGCAGGATGATGAACGTCGGGTTGATGTTCTGCAGCATCGAAGCGGGTATCTCCCAACCGAAGATCACTCGGTCGGTGAAGTCGCGCGCGAACAGGTTGAGCGACGAGCCAGCCTGCTCGAATCCCGACCAGAACATCGCCGCGCCGACAAACAGAATGAAGATGGCGAAGACGCGCTTGCGCTCGGTGACGCCGCGGCACACGAACCCGATCACCCCGGCGAAGTAGGCAATCGACACCGCTGTGATGAGGACCCCGGTAACCTGCGCGAACCCCACCAAGGTAAGCGCTATCAGACCGCCGGCGCTCAACAGGAAGATGGCCACGGTCAGCGCCGCTACCAGGCCCAACCCGGTCAAGAACTGTCGCACCGAGGCGGCATGCACCTCCTGCGGTCGCGCCGCTTCCGGTAACTCACCGCAGCCCAACAGGTGTTGCTTGCCAGCGACGTACTGAATGATCCCGAAAGTCATACCGATGCCGGCAGCCCCGAACCCCAGGTGCCAGTTATAACCCTCGCCCAGGAAAGAGCAGATCGTCGGTCCCAGAACCGCGCCGATGTTGATTCCCATATAGAAGACCGAGAATCCCGCGTCGCGCCGGGCTCCACCTTCGGGATACAGGTCGCCGACGATCGCCGACACGTTGGGCTTCAGCAGGCCGGTGCCGACGACGATCAAGCAGAGCCCGAGATAGAAGGTAGAGGTCGACGGAATCGCCATCGAAAAGTGGCCGAGCGCGATGATGATGCCGCCGTACAATACTGCTACTCGCTGACCGATCAGCCGGTCGGCGATCCAGCCGCCAGGAAGCGCCAGCGCATACACACCGAACACATACAGCCCGTAGATCGCCGCCGCCGTCGGCGTATCGAGCCCAAAGCCGCCTCGAACACTGTCGGTTAAATACAGGATCAGCAGCCCCCGCATGCCGTAGAAGCTGAACCGCTCCCACATCTCGGTGAAGAAGAGTGTGGACAGTCCTCGGGGATGCCCGAAAAACGTCGCTCCGGCAGCTTCAGAGCTCAAACTGACCTCCGATCGTCATCCCAGACATGAGTGTCCAAACGCAACCCGCCACCGGCGGCGGCCGACTCCATCACGAACAACCCGATCGGCCCGAGAGCCTATCACCCCAGCTTCACGGCGTGCCTGAATCAATCGCGGCCGCTAGGAAGATCGGTGCTGCTTCGCCGCTCCCGCATGGTCTTCTCGATGTCGATTCCGGTCGCGGTCTTGAGCTGCTCCAGCATAGCCACGGCACTGCCTGTGAGGTTGTTGACGAAGCTCGGGATCCCCTTGCCGTCGCCGCTGTCGACTATCGTCAACTTGTCGATCGTTAGGTTGTCGGCGATCACCCGGGTGACCTTGTCGAGTAGCTCCGGCAGCAGCTGGATCAGGAACAGATCGTGGGTCTCCCCGTCCTGCCACTGCTCCCGCATCAACTCGACTGCTCCGGCTGTGGCCCGCCCGTCTTCCAGAATCCTCGCCGCGTGCCCCTCGGCCTCGAGCATGAGCGCCTGCTGTCGCGCCCGGGCGGGCACGACGGTGTCGGCCTCCTCTCGCTTGGCACTGACCTCGGCACGCGTGCCCTGGAGCTCGACCTCCTGCTGGGCTCTGGCGATGATCCCAGCGAGCTCGGCGTACTGCTCTGCCCGGTTCGACTCGGCTTTGAGCTCGGCGCGCCGGACGGCGAGGACGTTCGCCGACTCCACAACCGCAAGCTCGGCCTCGATCTCGGCCTGCCGGCCGACACGCCCCTGCTGTGCAGCGACGCTGCGAGCTTCCGCCTCGGCCTGCGCTTCAGCAATCTTCGCATCTCGATCGACCTCCGCGACCTTCTTGCGACCGATGGCCTCGAGGTAACCCTGCTCGTCGTAGACGCTCTCGATCTGAAAAATATCGAGAACGATGCCGAGCTGACTCAGATCTGCCCGAGCCCGCTCGGTTACCTGTTCGGCAAGCTGCAGCCGCTGGGCGTTGGCTTCTTCCGGGCTGACCGTCGCGAGTACGCCGCGGAGGGCGCCCTCGAGGGTCTGCTGGGCCGTCCGCGCTACCGCATCGAAGCCTTTGCCCAGGAAACGTTCCACTGCGGCCTCGAGCCCTTCCTCCTCGCGACCTGCGAGCTTGATGTTGGCGTGGGCCTCGATACTGACCGGAATCATGCCGGCGCACATCGCCTTTGCCAAGCGCAGCTGGACCGGATGGCTGGTCAGCGAAAGCCACCGTATGTGAGGTACATCAGGTCGGGGTCGCTCGGGTCGTACGTCACCCAGGTCGCCCACGCCTTGCTGGGCCGTCGCCGGGGCCAGAAGGTGCCGGCCTCAGCCACAAGCGCGTCCTCGGTGATGTGAACGAAGCCCTTCTCCGTCGCCACCGCGACGCGACGCGAATCGGATGGCGCCACCGCGATTGCGCTGGCCCTGCCGCGGTACTGTCAAGTTAAGCTGATTCTTGCCCGCTTAGGCGCCTCGCCCAGACCGCAAACGCCCGAATACCAGGGGTTTCCTGTCCTACGGGTCACGCGTTTCTTGCCGATTTCGAGTTAACTTGACAGTACCACGTCAAGGCGTAGCGATGGCAACAATGTGTTCCTGCATGCGGAAGATCATCATGCCGTGGGCAATCGCCGGGGTTGCCATGATCGGCTCACCCATCTGATTGACGGCCAGCCGTTCGAACTCCGGACCGGCCTTGACGACGATCACTTCGCCGTCCTCGTTCGCGAAGTAGATCTTGCCGTCAGCGGCGACCGGCGACGCGGAGTAGTTGCGGCCCCGGGTGATCCGCGATTGATAGATTCGCTCTCCCGTCTCCGCCTGGTACGCGGCGAGGATGCCACCGGAGCGAAGGACATACAGGAGGTCTCCATAGACGATTGGCGTCGGGATGACGGCGCCCCCGCGCCGCTTGCTCCAGGCGACTGAATCGTTGGAGATCTCGTTGTCCGCCAGCGTGATATCGCCGCTCGCCCCGGGACGGATGGCGTAGATGGGCTCTACCGTGCCGTAGCCACTCGTCACGAAGATCAGACCGTTTCCGGCAATCGGCGTGGGCGTCGGAAAGTCGCCGTGTAACCCCAGCCTCCAGAGCTCCTGCCCGGTTTCGGGATCGTAGCCGCGCGCGTACCTGATCGCCGCGGTGACCAGCTCGACGCGTGTGGCGCCCTCATAGACGAAGGGCGTAGGCCAGGACGGGTACTCATCACGTTCGGTGCGCCAGACCTCCTCGCCCGTCGAGACGTCGAGCGCCAAGAGATACGCCTCGTCGATCCCGTCCGCCTGCAGGACGACCAGGTTCTTGTAGATGATCGGCGAGCTCGCCGTGTTCCACTCGTATCCCGGATCAAAATAGCGACCCGATGGGAGCGCTCCGAGGTCCTTGGACCACAGCAGGTTGCCGTCGACGTCATAGCAGTAGACCCCTTCGGACCCGAACCACGCCACGACGTGCGTGCCATCCGTGGCCGGCGTCTGATTGGCATGTGATGCCATGACGTGGCGCGCCGTTCGCGGCACCGCCTCGCGAGCCACCCGCTCCCAGAGAACCTCACCACTGTCCCGGTCGAGCGCCACCACGCGCCAGGAATACGTTACGTCTTCCTTGACGTAGGCCAGGACCCCCGAACGCACGACCTCCGAGAAATCGCGGAAGGTCGCCGCGACGCCCTCGCTAGGGACGGCGGTGGTGACGAAGATTCGATCGCCCCACACGATGGGGCTCGAATGGCCGAGTCCGGGAATCGGCGTTTTCCAGGCAACGTTGACCCCCTGCTCCACGTCCCACTCGGTCGGCGGGTTGGTGCCATCGGCGACGCCCGAACCGCCTGGACCACGAAACGAGGACCACTCCCGGGCGCCATACACCGGCGCCGCGGCATGCGGGCTACTCTTGGCGCGGTCGCCAATCGGCGCGGTTCTCTGCCGTTCCGTGACCGGAGCAGTCCAGAGGAAGACCTCGGAGCTGTTTCCTTCCGATACAACCAGCTCGGATGGCGGTAAGGTCGTTCCCCGCAGCTCGGCGACCGCCGTTCGGTCAAGCGACCGCAGGATGGTCAGAGTGGCAGGCACGAGCATCAAATCGCCACGATCGGCGCGTTCGAGGATGAGCTCGCCGGCCTCGACGCCCCGCCGGAGCGTCACCGTCGCTCCGCTCTGAGCCCGATAGACACCCTCGAGTTGCTCCAATCTCTCTGCTGTATTGAAACGATCCACCGCTGTCGGCTCTTCCGCACCCTCCGCGATGAGGAACGCGGCGAGCTCGGCGTGCTGTCCCTGCTGCGCTGCGCCGAGTGCGGCGTTCAGATACGACGGGTGCGCGCCGCCTCGCGCGACGATCGTTCGCACCGCGTCGAAGTAGCCCCCCCAGATGAGCTGAACGAGCGCCTCGCCTTCGGTGCCACCCCCGTGGTCGAGCAGCAACCTGACGATCTCCGCCCTGGCCTCGGGCGCCGCGACGTCGGTGTTGGAGCCGGCGGCCAGCTGAAGCGGGGTCTTGCCCCATGGCGATCGGCCTCGTGACGTCGGGTTCGAGTCCGGATGGGCACCGTTCTCGAGCAGCAGCCGCACGAGGTCGTCTCGACCCCAATCTGCGGCGCTGTAGAGCGCAGTAACACCGAAGCCATTGTCAGCGTTGATGTTCGCGCCCCGATCAAGGAGAACCTCGACTTTGGCCAGGTCACCCGCCGCCGCCGCCGCCACGAGCTGCTTGTCTAGATCCGCAGCTTGCGGCGCCGCCTGCGCACAGAGCAGCGGAAACACCAGCGCAAACAACCACCACCGGTATCGCATTGTGCAAGCGGACCGATTAGCGCCCACCAACGGCGTGGTATTCGATCCACAACTCCGCGATCTTGCCGTTCTCTATCCGTAAGAGATCGAGGCCTACGAAAACGGATGTGTCTCCCTCGGCCGAGACGGCGGTCATCTTCCAGCGAAACGCCACCAGGTTTCCCTCTGCCATGGAGTTGGCGTGGTCAAACGTCATGCCACCGGGGAAGAACTCGGCGTCGCTGACGGCGATCTCCCTCGCGCCTTCAGGGCCGACGAACTCACGGGGCCCGTTGTGGATCTTGGCATCTGCGGCGAACAGTTCCTCGACTAGGTCCAGGTTCTGTCCCTGGATGACCTCCTTGTGGAACCGGTCGGCGAGCACCTTGTTGCGCTCCAGGGCCGAGTGGCCCTGGGCGGCGGCAGTCGCTGCCTGCATCGCGACGCCGAGCAACACCAAGGACACGACGAGAAAGAACGCTCTCTTCATTGCCTCTACCCTCCTCGAACGTCGACGCGGCGGCCGGGCCTCGTCATGGATGTAAGTGCGTGTCATTGCTTATCCAAGTGCAGCTCTTGGTGGATGCTGCCATCGCCCTCGTACCAGACGATTCGCATCGTCATCCCGTCTTCTGACACCTGACGCATGATCATGCTGTTCATCTTACCGTTGGCGTTCTGCCCGATCCGCAGCTCGGATCGCTCGTCCATCCGCACCATCATCACCTTCCCGCGACCCGGCTCGCCGGTCTCGGGATTCCGTGTGGCATGCCACTTCCCATCGTTGTAGGGCGCCGTGTACTCGCTCCGATACCGTGTGCCATCGGCGAAGGTGATGTCGTTGGTGGCGTGCTCGATGTTGTTGGAGACTTCGAGAACCACCAGCTCCGCCTCTGGCAGCCCTTCGCCGCTAGACTTCGCCAGATCGACTTTCCAGGTGCCGTTGAGAGGATCTTCCTGGGCGTGGGCGGTTCCGACGAACGCGAAACACAACACCAGGCTTACTACCAATCTTTTCATAGTGCCCTCACCGGTTGTTCCAGGCGTCGATCACGTCCGTGTGTGTCACGACCCTGGCGTGATCGTTGATATACAGCATCGCGTCTGCAAGCCGAGCGGGTTCGGTCGGTCGGATCGCGTCCTCGACGGCCACCGTGGCGTAGCCGAGGATCTCGGCGGTCGACAGGGTCGGCACGATGCCGACCTCGGCACCGACCCCGACGATAACGATCGTCGTAATCTCGTTCCAGCGCAGCAGCTCGTCCAGTGGCGTGGCGATGAACGCGTCGGACCGGTATTTCCGCAGGATCCAGTCGAACGGAGCGGGCGCGATCTCCGGCGGGTTCTCCCAACCCCAGGTCCCTTCGTGCATCTGGTTGGTCGCCACCGGCGCAGCCGGGTCGATGTCCCGGGGTGGCCCGTAGTTAGAATAATCCGGATAGGTAGTCCATCGGACATACGCTACCCGCACGCCATTCTCCCTCGCGGCGGCGATCAGCTTCACCATCGGATCCATGATGCCGGTGATGTCGATCCGCTCACCCCGCTCCTCGAACCAGCCGCCTTCGGATACGAACGCGTTGAGCACCTCGTGGACGAGGAGGACCGTGTGCCCAGGCGCGACGACCTGCGAAAGCGGCGTGGGCGTACCTTGCGCCGAGAGCGTCCCTCCTGGAATCCACAGGAGGCCGACCAAAGCGACGCCGACCGAGCTTGCCATCGATAACCGGAATGCCTGGCTATATCTCACGGCGCGTACTCCACTAGATGCGCCGGTGTCGGTGCCAGAACTTGCCGGTGAAGCTGACCGCACCATGCGCGGGCGTTCCGAGAAAGTGGAACGGCAGTTAAGACCGACGCGCGCGCCCCAGTCAACCCTTCCGACCTACGGCTCCTCCGGCCGCTGCAAGTCGCTCTGCTCAAGCTTGTACACCTCGTCGACGATCCGCGCGTTAGCGCGTGTCGACGCCTCGAGCATCTCCGCCCTGGTCGCTGCGAGTGCCGGAGGTGGCTGGCCACCAACCCAGTTGCCATCAGGATGCCGCGATGCCGCCGAAGACGATCGGGTGGCGCGACTGCACCTCGTATTCAGCTATGCATTCGTGGTCCTCGAGACACTCGTCCACTACAATCCGCCAACGAGAGCACCGATGCCCGCGGAAACGAAACTGAGCATGCTGCCGTCATGAGCAGTTCATCTGACGTTCATGTGGATCCCCGGATCACGCGGCGAGGGTTCCTGCAAGCGGCGGGGTTGACGTTCGGATTTGTCGTCGGTCTGCCTCCTCGGGATGGCGCCGCTTCGTCCTCGACAGCGGGTGAGACGCTGGCGCCCAACATCTGGGTCAACATCGCGCCGGATGGAATCATCACTATCGTCAACCCGTCGGTCGAGATGGGCCAGGGAACGATGACGGCGCTGCCGATCATCCTCGCCGAGGAGCTCGATGCGGACTGGAGCGACGTGCGGATCGAGTTGTCGCCCTCCGACGACAAGCTCTACGGAAACCCTGGATACGCGGGTATTCTCCGCACCGGAGCAAGCGCCACGCTCGCGGGCTACTACGACACGTTGCGGTTGCATGGAGCGCAGGCACGTCGGGTGCTTCTCGACAGCGCTGCGGCCAGATGGGGTGTGCCGGTGGAGGAACTTGCCACCGAGCCCAGCGTTGTCGTTCATAGGAGGAGCGGCCGTGAATTGACCTACGGCGAGGTGGCCGGGTTCACGACCATGCCCGCTCGCCCACCGGACATCGAACCGGGCGATCTCAAGGATCCTGCCGAGTTCCGGCTCATCGGCCATGATCTTCCACGGGCCGACATCCCGGAGAAGGTGGACGGATCGGCGCAGTACAGCATGGATGTGCGATTGCCGGGGATGGTCTACGCGACGGTGCTGCGCCCGCCGGTCAGAGGGGCTCTGCCGGAACAGGTCTCGGAGGGCGAAGCGCGCAAGATACCCGGTGTCCTGGATATCGTCAGGCTCCCCTACGGGGTCGGTGTGGTCAGCGAGACCGTCGAAGGGGCGCTGGCCGCCCAGGGCGAGATCGAGGTGGAGTGGCAACAGGTGGCGGGCTCGGCCTTCGACAGCGACGCAGAGCTCGCGGCCCAAGCTAACCGGGCCCGCGAGATGAGCCGCGATGGTGCCAGCCGACAGGACCGAGAGGTGGGGACCGCCCTCGCTGCTGCGTCCCACCGTTACCTATCCGAATACAGTACCGAGTTCGTCTATCAAGCCCAGATGGAACCGTTGAACGCGGTGGCTTGGGTCAAGGAGGATGGCCAACGAGCCGAGATCTGGGCCGGATCACAAACGCCGACTTACTTGCTTCGCGTTGCCGCCAAGACGCTGGAGATCCCCATCGAGAACATCACGCTCCACAGAATGTATCTCGGTGGCGGCTTCGGTCGCAGATCCGACATGAGGCACGAATATGTCGTCGACGCCCTGCTCCTCTCTCGCGCGGCAGGCAAGCCGGTCAAACTCATCTGGAGTCGCGAAGATGATGTTCGCTACGGGCACTTCAAGCCCAGCAGCGCACACTATCTGCAGGCGGGTGTCGACGACCAGGATCGGGTGACGGCCTGGGAACACCGAAGCGTAACGGACAATGTCCAGGCACAAGCCGATCCATACCTCAGGGAGCGGTGGTCGCAGCTCAGCCAGGAGACCTTGGATGCACTGACCTTCAACCGCGGTCGAGGCTTGGGCCGCTATGAATTCGGACAACGACGACGACAAACCGACTACCGAGCCCTACCGGTGCGGATCGGCTGGATGCGAGGCATCAGCACGCTGCTCAACGAATTTGCCGCAGAGTCGTTTATCGACGAGATCACGGCCGACCGGGGTCTGGATCCAATGGAGTTTCGCCTCGCACACTTGAGCGAGCCGCTGGCTCGGAGCGTGCTGGACACCGTCGCCGAGATGGCAGATTGGACGCATCCGGAAGACCGAGCGCTCGGGGTCTCCTACGTGTCCTCTTTCGGATGCCTGATGGCAACCGTCGCGAAGGTATCGGTCGATCGCGACAGCGGATGGATCCATGTACCTGACATCTGGGTCGCCATCGATATCGGTATCCCGGTGCAGCCACTCAACGTCGTTGGCCAGGTAGAGAGCTGTGTGGTGTATGCGCTCAGCAACGCCTTGACGGAGAGGATTTCTTTCAAGGACGGGCGTGTGCAGCAGTCCAACTTCCACGACTACCCGGTGATCACCATGGCGGATACGCCACAGATCCACGTCACGGTGGTTCGCTCGGAGCGACCGCCGACCGGGGTAGGAGACCGCGCTGGCCTCGGGGTAGCACCCGCAGTGGCAAACGGTTTTGCCCGCCTGACGGGTCGAAGACTGCGACACATGCCCATGACTCCCGAAAACGTCTTGCAGGCGTTGGCGTAGCGGGCGGAAATCACCCGGAGGTTTCGATGCGGTTCACTCTCATGGTCAATGGCAACGAGAAAACCGTTGAGGCTGAACCCAACACCCCCCTTCTCTGGGTGCTACGTGAACACATCGGGTTGACCGGCACGAAGTTTGGCTGCGGGATCGGCATGTGCATGGCCTGCACGGTTCACCTCAACGGCGAACGAGCTCTAAGCTGCCAGACGCGGATCAGCGATGCAGCGGACCAGGAGATCACAACGATCGAGGGCCTCGCGGCCACTCAGCATGCTCTCCTGGGGGCATGGGTCGAGGAGCAAGTGCCCCAGTGCGGCTACTGTCAGCCGGGGATGATCATGAACGCAGCTGATTTGTTGGCGAAGAATGACAACCCCAGCCGCGAAGATATCGTTACCCACATGAGAAACATCTGCCGCTGTGGAACCTACCCGCGGGTGATCCGCGCCATCGAGCGAGTGGCCACCGAGCTCCATCGTCAGTAGGCGACGTCCATCGAGTTCTTCGACGAAGTGGATCGTTACGATATTCGGATGGCCCGGTTGGACCGATTCGACATCGTGATCGAGGCGATCCTGCAGAACGCAGCCGGGTTTCGTGTGCACTGCTCGAATTCGGCGCACCAGCGAAATCGGGCGGCGGCGACACGCGACGCCGCCGTCGACCCCTTTCCTCGACCTTCTACCCACGGAGCCCACAGGAAGCGGCATCCCTTGTTCGCATCAGCGTGGCAGCGATAGTGTCTCCGCCATCAAATGCTCCTGCGCACGACTGAACGGATCCACATGATCGACGGGCAGCGCTTCCGGATGCTGATCGCAGCCCTGCCAATCCTGTGCCTGGCGTGGGACTCCGGGGCCCAGTCATCGATTCCTCCGGCGGATCTCGTTATTCGCGGCGGCACGGTGATCACCGTCGATCCGCAGGACCAGATCGCGTCCGCGGTGGCTGTGGTCGGCGACACGATCGTCGCAGTAGGTAACGAGCAGGAGATCAGCGCGCGCATCGGTCCCTCGACCCTGGTGATCGACCTGAAGGGTCGAGCGCTGTTGCCCGGGTTCATCGACACCCACTCGCACATCGAAGGACTTGCGAGGTCCGAGTACCTGCGCATCCCTGTGCAGGTGCCCCCCCTGGAGAACACCGTGGCGATTATCGCGAAGCTTCAGGAACGGCAGGCCACGCTGCTGCCTGGCGCGTGGCTGATCGGACAGGGTACCTACTTACAGCCGATGCCCTCGAGGGAGGATCTCGACGAGGCGTTTCCCGACAACCCGGTCGATATTCGCTGGAGCGGCCACGACCACATCATCAACCACACGGCCGCGATTACGCTGGGACTGACGAAGGACACGCCGGATCCCGGAGGCAGAGGCCGCTTCGAGCGGCTCCCGGATGGTGAGGTCTACATCTGCCGTGACGTGGACGTCGGGCTGCCGACTCAGGAGTTCGCCTCCGGGCAGACGAAGGAGGCGGTGCGAGGGGTACTCGAAGATTTCTACCTGCGGAATGGCGTCACCACCGTTCACGACATGTCGCCCTCGCCCGCCCTCCGCGCGTATCAAGAGCTGCGCGCGGAGGGCCGGCTCCCGACCCGACTCGTGGTGTCGTTCTCGGCGGCGCCGGGCGATCCGAAGTTTATTGTGCCCTCGGGATTGCACACCGGTTTCGGGGACGACTGGATTCGGATCGGCGGCGTCAAGATCATGCTGGACGGTGTCTGGGGAACGACAGCCTACACATACGAGCCGCACGAGAAGTACTCGGCCGCGGAAGGCTGGGCGCCCAACAATTACGGCGGAGCGGCCTTGTCGCAGGCGGAGCTGGACGCGCGCATCCTGGCGGCACACGAGGCCGGCTCCCAAGTGTACGTGCACGCCCTTGGCGATCGTGCACAGGATATGGTGCTCGACGCGTTCGAAAGGGCGCAGCAGGCTCACTTCCGGCCCGATGCCCGCCTTCGCATCGAGCACTTCGGGCACGCCTTCGTGCAGGATCCGGAGCGCACGGCAGACCGGCTGGCCCGGATGAAACGCTTGGGTGTGGTTCCCGCGTGCCATGTCGCGATGATGTGGCGTGTGACCGACACCGTGCTCATGGAGAAGGATGTCAAGTTCTTCCCGATGAAGACGATCATCGACGCCGGCTTCCACCCGCCGGGCGGTGCCGACACGTTGGGGACACAGAACTTCGCCACCAACCCGCTCTTCACGATAGGCCGGGCGGTGAACCGCGATAGTAAGCACGGGATCACCGTGCACCCGGAGGAGGCGATCTCGGTGGTGGACGCAATCCGCATGTTCACGAGCTGGGCTGCCGAGGGCACGCTCATCGAGAAGAGCCGCGGCACGATCGAAGTCGGCAAGCTAGCGGATTTCGTGATCCTTTCGGGCGACCCGCTCCGCGTGGACCCGAAGACGATCGAGAGCCTCGAAGCCGACATGACGATCCTCGGCGGCTCCGTAGCGTACACACGGCGGTAGCGAACATCCGACACGCCGACGCGTAGAGTCGGACCCTGCACGCCGATGGGACAGACGGAGGGAATTCTACCGGGCGCTGAGAAACCATGAGTACCGTTGATAACTTCAAAGTCTATCGATTGGAGAGTGGTTGGTCGCCGTCGTTGCACCTTCTCTTGGCTCTCCGATCGTAGACGGAGTTCACCTGATCGCTAGCGAAGACGCCGCCTGATCGAATCCCGCAATCCACAAAGATTCGCAAACAACTCGGCTCTCACGGACTTTGCCCCTATCAGTCAGAGGAGACGGATGATGAAGGTTCTTCGCGGTTTAGGGATGCTGGTGGGTCTCGTCGTCTTGGGCGCAGCTGTAGACCAACCGATGGGCCACGCCCAGACCACCATCAAGGTCATGGTGCCAACCGGCGTCAAGGAGGAACTGGCGGATCTGGAAGCCCGGTTGCCTAACCTCGAGCTCATCGAGGCGGAAGCGGAGCGTATCCTCGAGGCAGTGCCCGAGTGCGATGCGATCATCGGTCTGGTCTACGGCCAGGACGCCCGGGAGATCCTTCGTCGTGGCAAAAAACTACGCTGGGTTCACAGCACTAGCGCCGGTGTGGAAAACATTGTGCACCTGCCGGAGATGCAAAACAGCGACATCGTCTTGACCAACGCCAAGATCATCCAAGGCCCGGAGATCGCCGATCATGTGTTCGCCCTTCTGTTGACCCACACACGCAACCTGAAGCAATTCAACCAGGCAATGAGCGACGGCTGGATGCAGGACCTCGACAATCCCCGCCTGCCGATCATCGAACTGCGAGGCAAAACGATGCTGATCATCGGTTTGGGCGGCGTCGGCACCCAGGTGGCACAGCGCGCCGCGGCCTTCGGTATGCGTGTGCTTGCGGTCGATCCCAAGGACATCCCGTTGCGACGCGACGTGGAATACGTCGGCAAACCGGATGAGTTAAACGATCTGCTCCCAGAAGCCGACGTCGTCGTGAGCTCCGTTCCTCACACACCAGAGTCGGAGGGGATGATTGGCAAGGAGCAGTTCGATCTAATGAAGGATGGCGTCTATTTCATCAATGTCTCGCGAGGCAAGATCGTCCAGACCGACGCGCTGGTCGCAGCGCTGCAGTCAGGCAAGGTTCGCGCTGCCGGTCTGGATGTCACCGACCCGGAGCCGCTGCCCAACGAGCATCCTCTCTGGGAGATGGGCAACGTGATCATCACGCCGCATATCGCGTTCAGATCGGATCAGTCATGGGGACGGCAAGTGAAGTTGATGCAGGCCAACATCGAACGTTTTGTCACCGGGCAGCCACTGTTGCATGTGGTCAACCAGGCTGCCGGTTTCTAAACGCAGGCCCGCGCTTCCCGCCGCTGCGGTCCGCTTCGCCGGCCTCAACAACCCCTTGTCAGCACCGAGTTACTGAGATAAGACGTGCTACTAACCGTGGGGTCAGGTCAATGTCTTGGGTTCACTGCTCGGTCTGGCGGTGCCGACCCTTTCGGTCGGCCGTCCGAACTTGTCCGCGATTCGCGGCGCATCGGAGGCGCAAGAAAGAACCTCAAGTGTTTCGAGCGGTACTACGGTCGTTCGGATGCCTCGCCGCTCAGTTGCGGATTGCGGGGAAAGAGCTGCGCCCCACGCTCGCGGACCTCGGCGGCCTTGTCCTCCTCTCCCGCTCGCCGGTAGAGCTGCGCGAGCTCGACGTAGGCGCGCGCGTGCTTGCGCTCCTGCGTCATCGTCTGCTGGTCCGCGATCAAGGTCTCGAGGACACCGATCGCGTGCTTCCACCGGTCGGTCTCGGGCTGAGACCCGGCGAGCGCCATGGCGCTGCCAAAGCGCGCATCCCAGCTGTCGGGGTTGCTGTTCGAGTACGGCGAAGACGAATCGGACGCGCCCGAAGACGAAACGGAACGCTGAGCAGTAGTAGGCTGAAGCGGCTCGTGCCGACGGACCCGTAGCGCGCTCGACGTTGCACCACTCTTGGCACCACATTCAATGCAACTTCGTCGTACGGGAGTGCACTCTGTTCGACGACTTATTTTCAACAACTGACAGGAATCCCGGTTACGTGTCCGAGTGCGGCAGCCGAGCTTTCGCCGGGACAACGCGCCCGCGAAACCAGGGCGACGTCACGGCGGTTCAGTGCCCAGAGTGCGCCGTCGTCAAGCTGGATTCCCCTCGAAAGCGACCTGGTCTCGTTGGTCTCGTGAGTGCAGCCTGGAGGCTCGGACGCGCGCCAAGCGTTGATTCCAACGCTTGATCGAAGATAATTGGTCCGATTCCCCTCGGAGGAACGTATGTATACTCGCCGCCCCGTGGCCGCCCTCCTCGTGACAGCCGCACTCCTGGCGGGTGGCTCGGTCGCCATTGCGCAGCTTCCGATGAGCTCGCGTCCGCGGTCCGGAGCCGGTGTCACCCCGGTCTTCGAAGGCTGGTACACGAACCCGGACGGCACACTGATGCTGTCGTTCGGCTACTTCAACCGCAACACTGAAGAAACCCTCGAGGTTCCGCTCGGCGAGGACAATCGTTTCGGGGGCGGCGAGCCGGATCGGGGCCAGCCGACGGTGTTTCTGCCCGGTCGACAGTGGGGCGTGTTCGGCTTTCGCGTCGCGCCGGACATGGGCGACGGCAAGGTGTACTGGACCCTCAATACCCGAGGCGTATCCCACTCCGTCCCGGGACACCTGGACCGCGGCTATTACCTCGACGCCCTCGTGGGTGAAGCCGGGACTGGCAACACTCCGCCCGTACTGCGTTTTGCTCCCGAGGGCCCGCCGAGCCAGGGACCCGGTGGCAACTTCGGCCCATCGCTGACCGCGCGCGTCGGCGCGCCGGTGTCCTTGAGTATCCGGGCCAACGACGACTGGCGCTTCGAGCCCTATTGGCACCGGGGTCGCGATCCAGATAATCTGACCTTGACATGGCAGAAGTACCGGGGACCCGGGAACGTCTCCTTCGACAGTGCTACGGTGCAGATCGCCCGCGGCTCGGACGACGTGGCAACGACCGCCGCGACCTTCGACGAACCCGGTGAGTACATGGTCCGTGTGCTGGCCAACGACGTCTCGGGAACGTATCCGGCCGGCGCCGCACAGTGCTGCTGGACGAACGCCTATGTACGCGTCACCGTCTCACCTTGAGGAAGCTCCCATGAAGAACAACCACCGTGCCCTTGCGGTCGCGCGATACAGCGCGCTCCTCCTCGCAGCCCCAGCAGCGGTTCTCGTGGCGAGCAACCTGGCGTTTGCCGCCGGCCCGGCCGGCGATGACGACCCGGTCACCTTCACCAAGGACGTAGCGCCGATCCTGCAGGTGAAGTGTCAGGACTGCCACCAGCCGGATTCCATCGCTCCGATGTCGCTGATGACGTACGACGAGGTGTATCCGTACGTGGCGATGATCCGGAAAGAGGTCTCTGACCGGCGGATGCCGCCGTGGCACATCGACAAAACAAGGGGCATCCAGCACTTCAAGAACGACCGTTCGCTGACCGACGACGAGCTGGCCACCATGCTTCGGTGGATCGATGACGGCGCACCGATGGGCGACCCGGCCGACATGCCGCCGCCGCGCGAGTTCCTCGACCCGACCCGCTGGCACCTGGCGGAGCAGTTCGGCGAGCCCGACCTGATCCTACGCACCACGCCCTACACCGTGGCCGAGCTGGGGCAGGACAAGTGGTGGCGCCCGGTCGTGGAGACCGGGGTCACCGAGCCGCGGTGGGTCCGGGCTATCGAGGTCAAGCCTTCCTATCCAGGTGGCCGCCAGGCCGTGCACCATGTCATGGCCTACCTGATCCAGGAGGAAACGGAATACGCGGGTCTGCCGAGGAACTTGTCAGGCAGGCAGCGCCGCGCCGGAACGTTCATGGAACACGCGATCGGCAAGGTGGGCGAGGTGTTCCCGGAGGACACCGGCAAGCTCCTGCTGCCCGGTTCCGCGATCCAGTTCGAAGTCCACTACTACGCCTATGGCGACCCGGTTACCGACGACGTGGTGGAGATGGGTATCTACTTCTACCCCCGTGGACACCGGCCGAAGCACCGCACCATGCTGCGCATGATCGGCGAGGGCTCGAGTGAGGGACGCCTGGAGATTCCACCCGGCACGGTCAGCATGATCCAGCACGAGATGGTTCTTCCGGTGCCGGCGCGTCTCCTGAACTTCCAGCCGCACATGCACATGCGAGGCAAGGCGCAATCGCTCGAGGCCATCTATCCGGACGGCAGACGTGAGCTGCTCGCCCACGTGGACAACTTCCAATGGAACTGGCAGGTCAACTACATCTTCGAAGACGATGTCGCGCCCCTACTGCCGGCCGGAACGACCCTCATGGTCACAAGCTGGCACGACAATACCGCCGACAACCCGCATAACCCGGACCCTGAGAACTGGGTGGGCTATGGCGATCGCACCGTCGACGAGATGGCGCACGTGTGGATCGACCTCACCTTCATGGAGGAGGAGGCCTTCGACGAGGCGGTAGCCCGGCGAGAGGCCGCGGGTGCGGGGGAGTAGAGCGACCGCTCTCTTCGGCTTGATCGCCTGAACCCGATCCTGTCGCGCTGCGAGGTGCACCGCGGGAGGTCTGTCTCGCCGGCGGGAAATCCGTTCACCGCCAGCATGGCGGAAGGCTAGCTCACGTTGCTGACATCAGCTCCGTCACGGCCCGGTGAGCCTCACCGATGGCGGTCTCGGTCATGGCCCATGCGCCGGCGTCGGAGTTGGCGATCGCGATGCGGCCGAAAGGTTGGCGAGCGACGAGCCACGACGACCGCTCGGGCGGCACGTCGTCGAGCCTCCACGCGACCTCACCGGTCTCCGAATCCTGACCGAAGGCATAACCATGCGGCCAGCGGTTGACGGTGATCGCCGCGATGTCGCGCGCCGGGTCGAAGCCCCCGGCGGACAGCATGCGGCCGAGCTGATCCCTGATCTTGCGCTCGAACGTCTCGAACGTCGTCGCCAACAGACCCCGGCGGGCCGCTCGCCACTGCTCCGGCGCCGGCCGCCCTCGGGCCTCGGGCACCAGGGGAACGCGGAACATGCGCATCACGGCGGGCTCGTCGGGCGTGCTCGCGTGTCGGTAGCCCCCAATGCTGATCGGCGGCGTCAGATTGACGTTGTCGAAGTAACTGCCGGGAGAGCGCACGGCGTGCGTACCGAGCTTGGCAAAGGCGGTCCAGTTGCGGAGCAGGACATTGGTGTAGACCAGGGGCGCCTTCAGTGCGTTCGATAGTGCCTGCCTTTGCGACTCCGGCAGCTCCTCACAGATGAAAGGGATCACGGCGTTGTAGCAGGCGAGCACACAACGACCGGCGCGGGCTCGCCGAGCACGGCCGTGCCGGACGTAGGTGACCTCGACCTCGTCGGCGGACTGCGGATCGCCACGGTGGCCAACCCGCGAGGTCTTCTTGATCTCCAGGCGCCCGAGTCTTCTCGACTCACTTCGGAAGAGCATTCTTGAAGAACTTGAGTCAGAAGAACACGACAAGGTCACCCTTCTGTCCCCTGAAGAGTTGTGGACTCGTCTAGAACAGGCGTCGGAGTCAGAAACCCCGGAGACTACGGTTGCTGGCTATACCGTTTCTGTCGAACGGCATGCTACAAAACCTGAAGAGTGGCGAGCTCGAAGCAGAGCTATCGCTGGGGTTATTGCCAACAGTCTCAAGAAACTAAGGAAGGGATCGGAATAGCGTGGACGAAGGACAGGGCCAATCTTCCGTCGATGTTGACTGGCAGGAATCTCCGGAAAGCAAATCCCAAAAGGTTGTTGGGATTTGGGTTCGGGTCTCGACGGAAACTCAGGTTGAGAGCGAGAGCCCCGAGCATCACGAGTACCGGGCCAGGATGTATGCCGAGGCTAAGGGCTGGACGGTAGCTCGCGTCTACAACCTCTACGCCGTTTCGGGCAAGGCCGTCATGGACCGTCCTGAGACGGAAGAAATGCTCCGGGATGTTCGTGACGGCGTCATCACTGGACTGATCTTCTCGAAGCTCGCTCGCCTGGCTCGGAACACTCAGGAGCTTCTAGAGTTCAGCAAGCTATTCCAATCCTACGAAGCTGACCTCATCTCCCTCCAAGAATCGATCGATACATCCACTCCTGCAGGGCGTTTCTTCTTCACCATCGTTGCTGGCATGGCCCAATGGGAGAGAGAGGAAATCTCGGACCGGATTTCGGCTTCCGTTCCGATCAGAGCGAAGCTCGGCAAACCTCTTGGAGGCACTGGCACTTTTGGTTATCGATGGAATGAGGGCAAGTTAGAACCTCATCCTGATGAGGCTCCAGTACGCAGGCGAATCTACGAACTGTTCGCCAAAGAAAAACGCTTGAAGGCAGTCGCCAGGATCTTGAACGATGCCGGACATCGCACGAAGAGAGGTGCCAAGTTCACGGATACGACCATCCGCAGACTCATAGAAGACCCGACAGCCAAAGGTCTTCGTCGAGCTAACTACACTCGGAGCATGGGTGAGGGAAAGGGTTGGGAGTTGAAGCCCGAAAAAGACTGGGTGTTGATTCCCGTCGAGCCAATCGTCTCGGAAGAACTTTGGGACGAGTGCAACCATTTCCTGGCTGAGCGCGCTCGTGGACGAAAGCCGGCCAAGAAGAGGAAGCATCTCTTCTCCGGCTTTGTCTGGTGCAAGTGTGGCCAGAGGATGTACGTGCCCTCGAACACACCGAAATATGTATGCCGTGGATGTCGCAACAAAATCACCGTCCGAGATTTGGAGGCGGTCTTTGTTCACGAACTCAAGAGCCTATTTCTTTCTGAAGAGCAAGTCGCTACTTACCTCGACCAAGGAAATCAAGCTCAGGGTAAGAAAGAAGAGCTTCTTCAAGCTTTGAATCGAGAGCACACCAGGCTCAACAAGGAGTCCGACAAGCTCTACCAGCTCTACCAAGGTGACCAGCTCAGCCCTGAGGGATTTGGCAAGCGTCACCGACCTCTAGAGGAGAGGCTTGAACAACTCGACATGGAGATTCCAAGACTCCAGGGGGAAATCGATTTCCTCCGGATCAGCAACCTATCGAGTGTCGAGATTATTGCTGGTGCTAGGGAGCTCTATAGCCGTTGGGAAGACCAATCTGAGGAAAACAAACGAACCGTTGTCGAGAACATCGTTAGGCGAATCACCATCGGAAAGAAGGATGTCAAATTCGCTCTCGAATACATGCCGCCCATTCCTCCGGCACCCCTCCCTAAAACGGTGGTAAATAGGCAACAAACCCATGTCCTTGTGGCCGAGGCCCCGGCGACGATGCTTGCACCTGCGGCGAGCTCGAGATCGCCCGCTACCGGCGCCGCGTCTCCGGTGCCCTGCTCGACCGTATCGATATCTTCGTCGCCGTCGAACGCACCTGCCTGCGCGAGCTCGTCCACGCTGACTCCGGGGAGCCGACTGCCGAGGTACGCAAGCGCGTGATCGCCGCCCGCCAGCTGCAGCGCCAGCGCAATCGCCACTTCGACGCCGTCCCCACGGGGCTCAACGCGGCGCTGCCGGCACGCCGTCTCGACATCGTCTGCGGCCTCGGACCGTCGCTCCTCACTAAGGTTCGGCGATTCGCCGACGACCTACGTCTGAGTGCCCGCGCCTGGCATCGTATGTTGAGGGTGGCGAGAACGATCGCTGATCTCGACGGAGCGACCCGGGTGCAGGAGCAGCATGCGCTGGAGGCGCTCCATTACCGTCCCTAGGCGACGAGCGGGGCACTGTCAACTTAACCGCCCGAGCCTTCCGCCCGCTGAGTCCTGACATCCAGAGAGATAGCTTCTCAGGAAGCGGTGGCTCCCTGCCAGGCCATCATGGATCGGGCGCGCAACAGCCGGTAGTTTGCGGCTCGCAAGCGGTGCCGTCCCAGTCGAAAGAGGTTGAGGACCACTCCGTGCACGGCCAAGGAACGTTGAGCCTGCCCTGCTGACTTGAACCGCCGCATCTGCCGTTCCCGCTGGCGAGTTGGCTGATACGCGACCTCTGCTCGGTTGTTCGCAAGTAACCTCGACCCCGCGCTCGGCCAGCAGATCCTCGAGGTCTCGGAGGCTCAAGCCAAACCGATGATAGAGCCAGACGGCGTGGCTGATGATCTCGATCGGGAAACGGTGTCTGCGATAGCGGCTCGCGGCGTTGGTCATAGCCGCACCTGCCAGCACCTTCGTTAAGTTGACAATGCCACTCCGGGAGCTATATCCAGCCGAGTTCCTTCATCGCCCACGGGGCATTCCATATCTTGGTCATGCGCTCGACTTTGTCGCTCTCGTTCATGGTTAGTACGTAGACATAGTGCGTGTTCGTTTCTTTGTTGGTCGGAGGGACCGGACCACCTTCGCCAGTATGCGTGGCGTGAAACGTCGCAAAGAAAACGGCGCTTCTCGTCGCGTCGTCATAAGAAGAGGTGTGTAGGTCGTAGGTCGCGCCGGGAACCGTCACGTTGCCGAAGCCAGCCATCCACTCGCAGTAGGCCTCGACCGTGTGTAGGTCGACCAGAGGCTCACTCTGCGCGGTGAAAGTCGCACCGTCAGCGACATACTCCTTACAAGCCTCCCATCCCGCTGCTGCGTCACAAGCCTCGAAGAACTTCCTGGCGTTGTCGAAAGCGCCCATCCTCTCCTCCTCTAGATATTCGTCGCCGGTGCAGGTACCAAAGCAGGATAGCTGAAACCTGACAGTACCGTCGTGGGTGTCCTAACGATCGCCCCAGGAGCAGGTGGCGCTTACGGGGAACAGTGCATCGAGCATCGAGCCGACGGGCGGAAGGTCGGCGCTCATAAGCGCCGGGTCGAGCCACGAAGGTGCCGGTTGTCCGATCGGCGCGCCGGGTGGCGTGGTTTGCTGACGAGCGCGGGAGTAGGCTGCGGCCGGGCGCGTCAGAAACCGGTCCATGTCGCGCTTCAGCAGAGCGAAATGCGCCTGGCTGGGTCCCATCATCCCATCGGTTCGTCCGATCCGCGTCGCGAAGCGCATGCTCATCGCGGCCAGCCGGGAGGTGGCGATCGCCCGCACCTGGGGCATGGGCGCGTTGGCTGCTAGCGACATCACCTGTTCGACGACGGCGCGCTGAACGGCGCGAATGATCTCCTGCTCGTAGCCGTCGTCGCTGTCCATACTGAACACCGCCTGGAAGCTGCGATCGAGGACGTCGTCGAGGCCCGGCAGCGAGCTGTCGAGGGCGTGCTGCTCGACCATCCGCGCGGCGCGAGCCGCGTCGAAGATATTTGCCGCCACGTGCTGAGCGGCCACCACGGCCGGTGTAATCGCGTCGAACGTCATCCCGGTGTAGCGCGGAAACAGCTCGCGGTGGCGCTCGTATCCCGGCGGCCTCAACGGCAGCTGTGCCAGGAGCGAGCGCGGGAGGGCCAGCTCAGAGGGCTGCAGCGTTGCCAGCAGGGCTTCGAGTGCCGCCATCTGTTCGCTGCCCGGCACCGCCCCGTTGGCGTCGCCGTGGCCGTCACCGCGCAGCGCGTAGTGGGAGTTCGTGCCGCCGATGGCGGAGGCGGCCGCTTCGACCTGATAGCGATGATGCAGGTACAGCGGCACCAGTGCTTCCTCGATCGTCGCCAGCGGCGCGCCGAGCTTGATGGCGTTGTCTCCGAAGCGATCGAGCGCGTGCCGGCGAACCGCCATCATCCGGTTGAGCTCGGCGGCCGGATCATCGCCGTTGGCCCACAGGTGCACGCGCGGCTGCGTCGACAAGTCCTGGTAGTCCATGTAGATGAGGTCGCGCTCCCAGGCCTCGTCAAGGATGGCGCGGAGCTCCTCTGCCTCGTCGGCCCCAGGCGGGAAATCCTGGTAAGCGTACGTTACGGCGACCTTGTCCCAGTCGCCGATCTTGTCGTCGTAGACGGCCGAATAGTCGAGCTCGCCCTCGTCGGTGAGCTCGATCAGCGGATGCGGGTAATCCATCACCGAGATGCGCCCGAGGCTGCTGGTGTAGTGGTTGTGGTTGAAGCCGAGCGTGTGGCCAACCTCGTGCGCCGACAGCTGCCGCAACCGTGCCAGCGCCCATTCAGCCAACTCCGGAGGGGTCTCGGTGCCGTTCTCGTAGGGCGACAGCAGGCCCTCTGCGATCAGGTAGTCCTGGCGTACGCGCAGCGACCCGAGCGTTACCCGACCCTTGATGATCTCGCCGGTGCGCGGGTCGCTGACCGATCCCCCGTAGCTCCAGCCGCGCGTCGAGCGATGCACCCACTGAATGATGTTGTAGCGCACGTCCATGTTGTCGGCGCCCTCGGGCAGCATCTCCACTTGGAAGGCATTGCGATAGCCGGCCGCCTCGTACGCTTGGTTCCACCAGCGTGCTCCATCCAGCAGCGCTGAGCGGATGGGCTCGGGGGTGCCCCGGTCCAGGTAGTAGACGATGGGCTCGACGGCGTCCGAGATCGCGGCGCTGGGGTCGACCTTCTGCAGCCGGTGACGGTTGACGAGCCGCTTGGTCAACGCCGTACCGAGCGGCACCGCGTAGTCCTCGTACGTCGGACCGTAGGAGCTGGCGCGCGTGTCGAAGGCGCGTGCCTCGTAACCGCCGTCGGGCAATTCCACGAACTGGTGATGCGTGCGGACGGTGACCGCCTCGATGCTCGGGGTCACCGCCGATAGCGAGCCTCGCCCGAAGCCACCGCCCGGCCCGCCTTGCGTCCCACCGCCACCGCCCTGAGTGGTGAATGTGAGGGTGGCGTTCATGATGACGTTCTTCGGGAAAGCCTTGGTGTGTTCCCTCGAGATGGCGCTGCGCGAGCTGTCGAGCTGATACTGGGCCGGCTGCAGGCTGACCGCCACACGGTGGGTGTCGCGCAACAGAAACTCGGTCATGTCGACCAACGCGCGGCCGTCGGTCTCGGCGGCGACCGTGAAGCCCCACAGCACCGACTGTGCGAATGCTTCCTCGACCGCCACGCGCTCATCGGCGTTGTCGCTGT
This sequence comes from Acidobacteriota bacterium, assembly GCA_963666055.2. Classification (GTDB taxonomy): domain Bacteria; phylum Acidobacteriota; class UBA890; order UBA890; family WLXD01; genus DASCOT01. Next base: position 155,516 of record CAXWPH010000011.1, read on the forward strand.
CGGCCCGGTATCTCAGGTTGGGCTGCAGCATCAAGATCTTGGGGCCGACGCGCTCGAACCTGACGAGATTACTGCCGCCGCCCTGTCCTCGATCGAGTCCGATGTCGTTGGAGCCCAGCCCCGCCGCCAGCCCGCGGACGTAGAGGACGTCCTGGTCGAACCTGGCGATCTCCATGTAGAGCGTGCCCGCGGCGGCATCCCAATAGAGTGGGAAGAGGCCGTCGAGCTTCTCCATCGCGGCGACCGTCTCCTCGATCGAGGGCGGCGAGTCGGAAGCGGCGGGGCCGCCAGGCTCCTGGGCGATGGCGGGCGCCGGGGCGATCAGGAGCACGGCAAGTAGCGAAGTAGTGCGGCGGGCGCCCAGCCATCGACATTCGATCAAGGTGAACCTCCGGCGAAACGGGTCCCGAGGACACTGGCTCCGGCCGGCGGGGCCGGGCAAGGGCACTCGGGGAGGGATGTCGGTGAGCGAAAGTCGCCACTTTGCCAAGGTTGGCACCAATAACCAAGCCGGGGTCGCGGCTGCCACGGAGGGCACCATGATGATGACGGCAGACCGGTCTCGACTTGAAGCTCTTTGGCGGCGATTCGGCTCGCTGGGAAACGACGGTGAGGTAGACCGATCGATATTCTCTTATACGCTCCCGGTACCGCCCGTGAGCGGTGCCGGACGAACGTTCAAGACCGGACACATGTATCAAATCACTCGAGAGGGAACGGCATGGATTTCACCAACAAGCGGGTTCTGGTTACCGGCGGCAGCCGGGGTATCGGCTTTGCTATTGCGAAGGCCTTTGTCGACGCCGGCGGGCGAGTGGCTGTCAACGGCAGAACGAAGCAATCCGTGAGCGCCGCCATCGAGAAACTGGGCAATGGTGAGCGCCTGGTCGCAGCGCCCGGCGATATTGGAACCGTTCCCGGCTGCGAGTCAGCGGTAAAGACTGCGCACGACGCCTTCGGTGGCCTCGACATTCTGGTGAACAGCGCCGGCGTAGGTTCTGGTAGACCCATTGAGGATAGCGACGAGGCGATGTGGGACGCTCACGTCGACGTAAACCTGAAGGGCACATTCTTCTGCTGCCGTGCGGCATTATCCGAATTGCGGAAATCCACCGGCAATATCGTCAACATCGCCTCGGATGCCGGCCTGATGGGGGTGCCAGGAATCGTCGTGTACTGCGCCTCGAAGGCCGGGGTGGTCAACATGACCCGCGCCATGGCGTTGGAAATCGCGCCAGAGGTACGCGTCAATTGCGTATGCCCGGGTTATGTCGATACCGACATGATCCGCCGCAACCATATCGACAAGGCTGAAGACCCATCCGCTGCAGAGCAGAGGATGATCGACTATGCGCCGATGAAGCGCATCGCAACGCCAGCCGAGATCAGCCAGGCAGTTCTCTATCTGGCTTCATCCGAGGCGCGTTTCGTCACCGGCGCCGCGTTACCGATCGATGGTGGCGCGACTGCTGGCCATTGAGTTTGCGTCTAATCTGTCCTGTGCCTACGGAAATGGCTCAGTCCTGGGTTCGAGCGGCTCGGTGGCCTCATCGACCCGCGGCAGGTAGATCTTGAACGTCGCGCCGTGCCCCGGCTCGCTATGGACGCCGATGGAGCCGTCGCTCTCTTTGACGATCCCGTCGCGACCCGTATCGCTCACCACCAGCATCACATAGCGGCCCGGTACGATGCTCCTGTTCCCGATTGAGACAAGCCAGCTTCGCTTGTCCTGAATCGGCCGGCAGATTAGCCTCCAACTGCGCAGCAGCCGAGGTTATTGGCAGGGAGAAGAACTGTTTCGGTTGCTGAGAATTCATCGAGCGCGGAGTTTCATGTCCTCAGACGATCGAGGACAAGTGCCTCTACTGCTCTGCGGAGCTGGCCAGGCTCCACGGCCTCTCCGTCGAAGAGTACATGCGGCGGGTGACGTCGCTGGAAGCCGATCTGGAGTTCGTCCATCCCGACGACCGTGAGCGCTACCGTCGTTTTTGGAACTTCCTTCCCCTGAACCGGGAATCTCAAGCGGTCATCGAGTACCGGTTGCTTCCGGTGAACGGGCCCATGCTCCACGTGCGCGAAGTGGAGGTGGCGATCCCGGCGGAAGACGGCTCATACGGCCGCGCCGTGGGTTTCACCCAAGATATCACCGACCGAGTGTTGGCCGAGAAGGCGCTCGCCCGGGCGCACGAAGAGCTGGAGCGGAGGGTCGCCGAGCGCACCGCCGAGCTGCGCAAGCGCGAGTGGCAGCTCAAGCAGTCTCACGAGATCGCGCAGCTCGGATATTGGTTCTGGGACCCGGTCACGGATGTGCTGACGGTCTCGCCAGAGCTCATGAAGATCCTGCAGCTGCCCGCCGGCGAGGACCTGTTGTTCCCGTACTCCGACTTCGTAGCGAAGTTCGTCCACCCGGACGATCGGGAGATCGTCATGAAGCTCGACACCCTCTCACGGGAAAAAAGGCGCTTCGAAACCGAGTACCGCCTCGTGCGCCAGGACGGGGAGGCGCGCTGGGTTCGCGAAGTCGGCGAGGTCGTGTTTGACGACGCGGGGGAGCCCCTCGGAGAAACGGGGATCGTTCAGGACGTCACAGAGCAGCGTCAGGACGAAGTGCGACTCCGCCAGATCCAGAAGATGGAGGCAGTGGGCCAGCTAACCGGAGGCGTGGCCCATGATTTCAACAACCTCCTGACGGTCATACTCGGCAACCTGGAGCTTGGGATCGACGCGACCCGACACGGCCAAGACGCCGACGGGTTCCTGACCGCCGCGCTGAAGGCAACGGTGCGCAGCGCCGATCTCACCAAACAACTCCTGGCCTTCTCCGGCAATCAGACGTCAGCAGTCCGCGTCGGCAACGTCAATGAGGTCATCCGCGGAATGACCAGTCTGCTGCATCGTATCCTCGGAGAAGAGTTCGTGCTCGAGACGTCTTTCTGGCCCGCCGAGTGTGCGTCCGAGTTCGATCCTGCGCAGCTCGAGAGCGCCATCATCAACCTCGCCATCAACTCACGCGATGCCATGGCGAAGGGCGGCACGCTGAGGATCGAAACTACACTCGCAGAGTGGCGAGGGCTCGCCGGAAATGGCGAGAGCGAGAGGATGGTGCGTATTTCCGTCGTCGATTCTGGGGTCGGCATGGAGCCCGAGGTGAGGGAGCGCTCGTTCGAGCCTTTCTACACGACGAAGGAGGATGGCAAGGGTACTGGCCTCGGTCTCAGCATGGTCTACGGTTTCGCGAGGCGGTGCGGTGGCGAGCTCGAGATCGAAAGCGAACCGGGCCGGGGAACGACCGTGCACATCCTTTTGCCGTGACGCCAATTGCAAACATGAAGGCCACCATGAACGGAAGGGAGTGGCGCGCCGCAGGTTCGATCCCATCCACTATCGCGACAAGTACCCGGAACAGCCACCCCACACGAACCGCAACGACGGCCGCGACGATCGATGCATACATTGCCCAGAAGTACGGGCTGGTAAGCGCCATCTCCCCCAGCGAACGAAGCGTCTGAGTTATCGCCGCGATGAGCGATGGGCTGTTGTGTGGAAGAACCGGAAGCCGCAGAACCACGGCCATGAAGAGGATCGCCCAGACGCATGCCAGGAGCTTACGTACAGCGAACCAGCGGATCACGTAGAAGCCGAACTCGCCCATCCCGCCCTTCAACATCCGCGCGAGAGCAGGGGCAAGAATGATGAAGATCACGAACGGTGCAACGAACCCGTAGCCGTCGATCAGGCGGTTGACGGCCCCGTCAACAAAGCCACCGATCGTCGGAAAGTACTTGGCGCTGAAAATGCCGCTGACAAACGCGCCTACCACGAACGCAACGATGTACTTCTCATACCAGTTGATGAATGCAGCGTATGACATTCGCATGTGCTGGAGTTACCCTCTTGTTTGACGACTAACGGCTTGGGAGTGGGGCACTCGACGTAGTGCCAGGTGGGAACTCGTGGGAGACGCGGAACGGTTTGCGAATGACAGTGCGGACCGCGGAACGAAGGGCATGATCACGTCAGTTTCCACCGGTTGTCGAAACAGCTGCCAACTCCGCCGCGTACCAAGGCCGAGCGATCCGCATCGGCCGCACTTTTCGACCAGCTCGCACGGTGTCCTCGAACGTGGATCAGCTCCAGACGGGGACAGTTACCCGGACCTCTGAGCCCGAGGCCAAAGAGCGACCGTTCCGCGCCGTCCCCCCCCTAACTCGTCGAAGACTGGCGGTGCCGTCCTCATCACGGGTTATTGCAAGATCGAGGCCAACACGCGACAGACACCCAGCTATTGGCGAAACCGCGGTCAGGCCGACGGGAATCGAATGCCTATAAGGAGGCGCCGTTGCCCCAGGTAGAGTCCGCGGCCGCGGTCGATCATCTGGATTCAAGCTCTGCGCTGAGCGCCTCGTCGAGCTGGTTGCGCTGAGGCCGGCGCTCGGACCAAGTCAAGGAACTATCGCCCGAGCTCCGATGCTATGGCCACATCGTTGGCATCTTCCCCAATCGGTTCGCCCTAGCAGGCCGTGGTGAAAGTGTGGTGGGTCTGGTTACGGCGAGTTGGGGCCAGATGCAAGGCGGCCTGACACGGGCGATGCCCTAGCAGGCCGTGGTGGAAGTGTGGCGGGCCTGGTTGCGGCGAGTTGGGGCCAGATGCAAGGCGGCCTGACACGGGCGATGCCCTAGCAGGCCGTGGTGGAAGTGTGGCGGGCCTGGTTGCGGCGAGTTGGGGCCAGATGCAAGGCGGCCTGACACGGGCGATGCCCTAGCAGGCCGTGGTGGAAGTGTGGCGGGCCTGGTTGCGGCGAGTTGGGGCCAGATGCAAGGCGGCCTGACACGGGCGATGCCCTAGCAGGCCGTGGTGGAAGTGTGGCGGGCCTGGTTGCGGCGAGTTGGGGCCAGATCGTGACGAAGGTCCTGAAGAACAAGGAAGCGATGGAGGAGTACGTCGAGGAGGTGGCAGACGCTTTGGAAGACGCCATGGACGATGATCCGAAGGCGCGAAACATGTTTCTTTCCGCCGCCATGTCCGACAGCTCGTTCAGGGACCGCGTCGCCGATGCCCTGGTGCAGGAGATGATCGACGACGAGTAGGAGTCACGGGCGCCAGCAGAGAGCTCAACTGTCAGGGTGGATGCGATCGGCGACTGCCAGCGCGGGTGGTGTGACCCGCGCTGGCAAGGGTGCGCCGGTCGCCTCATGGACGTCAACGGCCAAAACAGACGCGTGGCTAACTCGAAAGTGGACGCGAACAGGGTAAGCAGATGAGCTCCGGCTCCCGCGACAAGACCCCTGATGCGCCCGCTCTCGGACGGCAGCAGTCGTCGTGGTCAGGCACAGCAGGATCCTCCTTGGATGGCCTGTTTGCCGGCGTTCGGTGGCTGCGGGGTAGTGTCGACAAATATCCACTGTCGCCAATGTGGTCGGCCTCGCGCTCGGAATGTACCTCGGAAGCGTTTCAGTGCGCTTCGCTGACGGCGTCAACCGCGCAGTATCGGGCTTGGTGGGCGCGTATGAAGTAGTTGCTCCGGTCGTCGTCTTCCTGGTAGTGGCTCCAGCCCTGGGACAACTCGTCGCGAATCGGGACGGCCGTCCATTCATCGGCCGAGCAATGATCTGGCTCGCGTTCAACTGGCTCCTGGCCTGCGTGTGGGGGGCCGCGTTCACCGCGCTGGTATTCGGAATGCCGCTTCTGCCCCGCGGGACTACGGGGCCGTGGGAAGCGGCGACGACATCCCTGAGTGCTCTCTTCTACACGCTCGTCTACAGCAAGCTGTTCTTGGCTCTGTACGCCGGAATCGGCTTGGCGCTCCTGGCTCGGCGAAGGCGTCACCTGCTGTCCGCTGTGGAGCGGTGCACCGCCGGCCTAGAGGTTGCCGGTGGGTACTTCGCAACCGTGGTCCCCCTGCTCATGCTTGCCGTAGGAGGGTATGTCGTCTCCCTCCCTCGAACGCTGCTCGGTGAGTTGAACTTGTCGAATCGCACCGCGCAATTGCAGCCGGTCTCGCTCGTAGGCGCCGAGATCGATGTACGAACACCCGAGGGCATGTTGTTCTTCTACCTTGTCATCGCGCTGCTGACCGGTGCGGCGACGATCATCTGGCATCTGAGCCTGCTGGCCCGCACCAAGCGTGTTTACCCCGCGTTCTCCCTTCGGCACTACTTCCGTCGTTACTGGCTAAAGCTCAATCCCCTTCTCTTTACGACTTGCTCAGAGAGTCTTGCCGCACCGCTGAACCTCTTCCTTGCGCGAACCCATTTCCCAGAGGTGCCGGCCGCAGTACGGCGGTTCTCCATCGCGGCAGGCGCCAGCATCGACCAGAACGGCACCCGCATCACCGCCTTTCTCGTCGCCGGCGCGGTCGCCGCCTTGTTGGGACTCCCGCTGTCTCTCATCGAGTTGCTGGCGGCGATTCCGCTGGTGATGCTCATTGGCTTGGCGATTCCTGGAATCCCCGGCGAGCTCGTGTTGTTCGCCGGCCCGCTTTCTACTTTGTTCGGTGTCGACGCTACCATCGTGCCGGTCTTCATAGCCCTGTACGCCGGTCTGCAGTTCGGTTTCCCGGACTCCTTTCGCACCTGCGTGAACTCGTCAGATCGCCTGCCGGTAATGATGCTCGTTACCAAGCTCCTCGGAGCGCAACGACCAACACACGACGAGGTACTCGTAGCCGCAGCCGGTGAGTCAATGCAGCCTGTTGCCGCTCCTGCCGTGAGATCTCTTCCAGAGTTGCACCCGAGACCGCGCCGGCTTGTCGCCAGGCCGCGACTTCGCGACCGAGAGGTCAGGTGGATCTTCAAGCGAGCCGAGCCGCTCGCCCTCCTCCACGTGGTGTTGAATTCGTCCGCTGGCGACCGCTTCGGTCGTCGCCTTCTCGAGTGTCTGGAAGATCCTGTTGCGATGGACGCGGTGAATCGCCTCGCAGAGGACAATGGCGTGAGCGACGCTGGACGGTATGTCTCGGCGAAGCTACGACACGGGTTAGTCCGGACAGTGAGCGCTGGCGCCGGCAACGCCACGGCCTTGGTCCGCACCCAATTGGGGGACCGAGCGTTAAACGCACTCATCGCGCTCGAGCGGCGAATCGGCGCTGCAGCAGTCGCCACGATCTCCCAAGCCGACCTCGGGACCAACTGCTTACGGCTGTTCCTGCGCCTCTACACCGGCAACGGCAAGACGGCATCGACCGTGGCCGGGCGTGCCACGACCGCCTACTCCTGGGAGCGCGTGTCCGAGTTGACGATGTTTCTGCCACGCGGCATCGAGGCCCTTGCGGCCATCGAGATGCTCGCCAACGCGGGTCTGCTGATTTACGACGACGCGAAGCAAATGCTGATGCTTCCTTCCGTGAGGGCTCGTGCCTTCTACCAGTACCTGATCGCCCTCGGTCTCCTGATGAAGCACCACGGTCAGGAGAACTCGCCGCAACAACATCGGCGTAAGAGACGCCTTGCGACGGACGGCCAGGCGTGGACAGACAGCGCGAGCGTGCAAAAGGAGACCGTGCCGAGTTAACACACCGTGAAAGAAGGCCGCTGCAACATCCATGACAATGCGTAGACTTTTCCATCGGCTCGTGGTCGCTTTGGCGATCACCCTGACGTTCGGATCGGCGGTGGCGTCAGCCCAGGACGACAAGGTGAGCGCGGGGCGCCCCGGCGAGACGGAGGCTACCGACGTGATCTCCCCGGGGCAGGTCCAAATCGAAATGGGATTCAGTTTCGGTCGTGACACGGACGGCAGCAATGTCAGCAAGACGAGCGCGTTCCCGTCTACACTCGTTCGCTTGGGGCTAATCGATCGCCTCGAGCTGAACCTAAGCAGCGATGGTCTGCTCATTGAGAGCATCAGCGGCACATCTGGACGCCATCGTGATGCCGGCACTGGCGATCCCGTGGTCGGCTTCAGGTACCACGTCGCAGACGGGAGTGGGTTGCTGCCGTCAGCCGCGGTAGTGGTATCTACTTCCCTCCCCGCGGCTGGAGAGCCCTTCGGCAACAGCCACAGCGACTTCAATGTAGCCTTCGCGGCCAGTCATTCCCTGGGCAGCGATGCCGCCTTCGACTGGACAATGTCGTACTTAGGCCCGATCGGGAAGGCGGACGACGCTACCTCTCAACTTAGTTACGCGGCCGCACTGGGACTCGACATCACTACGAGACTCGGGACGTTCGTGGAGGTCTTCGGCGACGTACCGAGCGCCGGGGGCTCGGACGGCAGCACCTCTGTCGGCGGCGGCTTCATCCGTTACATCGGACGTCACATGAGTGTAGATCTCTCGATCGCCGTCGGTCTCTCCGGAGCCTCTGAAGACTTGCGCTTTGGCTTCGGTTTGGTGGCGCATCTCTAGCCGAGATGACGACACCTCCAAGGGGACTCGACGTCGATCAAGCCAAACGCGAGAAGGAGAACAAATGAAGATCACCGCTAGCGAAGCCTTGGCGCTGTACAGTGACAAGCGCTTCATCGGGTCACTGAAGGATGCGTTCTTGGCAAACAAGAAAGCTCGGGACAAGTTCACCAAGCATGTGGCCAGGAAATTGGCGAGCACCATGGAAGCACCTGGCGGTCGAACGCGGATCGTGCAACAACTGCTGGCACACGACGCGATTCTGGGGGGCGCCAAGAACATGGTCGGGCGCCGCGGGCGTTTGGAGGCGGAGAATGACGCGACCACCGCCGGCCGGAAGGGAGCATCCGATTCCAGCGCGCCGGGGGCCGTCTCTGACACGGTTGGGCGGCGTGTGAAAAAGACCAATAAGAAGACGGGCGGGAAGAAGGCGCGGGCGAAGAAGCAGACGAAAAAGAAGCGTCGCCGCTCGTAGGATCACGGCCAAGAGCGTTTAACAGCTACGTGTGCTTGCGCGTAGGTTGTTCGACGTCGCCGGCTGGAGCCGTTCAACCCCGTGCCGAACGACACGGCCACGGGAACTCGTCGCGCTCATGCAGAATTTCTGCCTTCTCCGAGCGCCTCTCCTGATCTTGCCCGGATCTTCGCTTCGAGTCCTCCAGATTCCAGGGAGGAGGTGACGGATTCCACCGTTGCCAGCTTGACAATGCTGCTCAGTAGATAGAAAAGCTGTAGCGTCCATAGCAGGCCGTGGTGAAAGTGTGGTGGGTCGGGCGACAGGGTCTTGCGAAGTGGAGGCAAGGAGAGAGGAGGAGGCGATGGTTACCTATCGTTGACGAGGAACGACGCAGCTTACGCGCGCAACCCCCTGTCGCCCGAAGGGTTACGTCGATTTGGGGCCATTTGCGGTGTTGGCCTTCCTCGACGATGGCCGGGGCATCGCCTGTGTCAGGCCGCCTTCCATCTGGCCCCAACTCGCCGCAACCAGACCCACCACACTTTCACCACGGCCTGCTAGGCTCACTATCGACTCTTCGCCCTCACGGAGGGAACTACTTGGCGGCTCAGCAGCTACCTGTGGAGAAGGCGACGACGACGGCACGCAGATCGGCGCCTCTCTATCCAGACTTCGACGTATTCCTCGCGTTGATCCTACCTTGTTGGCTCATCGTCGCCGCTTTGAGTGTCATCGTCTTCGTTGGACGAGGCCATCCTGCTAGCGAGGTTTTCTGGGCAGGCCCGGCGATCATGTGTCTCCACCTGGCCATCGGCCTGCTTGTAGCAGTGTTGCTGCGGGCTGGAATCGGAAGTAGCGAAGCCGCAATTCGTAGACCGAGCTTCGCGTCTCTGGCCCGCTACCTTCCCTTCTTTCTCGGAGGCATGATCGGTACGCTCACGGCAAACGCTGTGCGCTCGTCCCTTTTTCCAGAGTTTCTTCCCGGGTCGAGACCGCTCACCTCTACCGCGTTCTCGAGCGTGGCCGCAGTTGCGTGGGTTGTTGTGGCGATCGTTGCTCACCGCCTTACCGAGTTACGGTACCGGCGTCAAGCGTACCGACGACTCGTTCGGGCCCACACAACTGAACTCCAAGACCAGCTCAGCCTCCGCCAGGAGGCCCAGCAAGAGCGCGCTCGGCTGAAACAGCAGTTGGTCCGCTCCCAGACCATGGAGGCGATCGGGCGGCTGGCGGCCAGCGTAGCCCACGACTTCAATAACCTGTTGACCACCATCAGAATAAGTGGTGATCAGCTGCTGGGAGGCCTCGATCGCGTCGACCCGCTCCGCCGGGACGCGGAGTACATTAGCCAAGCCGCCCAGCGCGCTGGTTCGCTCGTCCGGCGGTTGCAGACATTCAGCCGCCCGCAACCGCTTCAACCAACGGTGCTGGACATCAACAGTGTGATCAACGGGACAAAGAGCATGCTGCAGCGTTTGATACGCGAGGACATCGAGCTGTGCATCGTTCTTCAACCGCGCATCGGACGGGTAAAAGCAGACGTGGGCCAGCTTGAGCAAACAATCTTGAGTCTCGCGATCAATGCCCACGACGCTATGTCGCTGGGTGGCCGGCTCACCATCGAGACAGCCAACGTCGAACTGGGTGAAGAGGATTGCTACGGTCAGCTTGATGCCAATGCAGGTCCCCACGTACGGTTGACGGTGCACAGCACAGGCTCGGGCATGGATGCCGAGACTCAGAGTCATTTGTTGGAGCCTTTCTTCACCACCAGGGAGGGTGGCCAGGCATCGGGCCTGGGTATATCCACCGTCTACAGCACGGTCAGACAGTGCGGTGGTCACGTCGAGGTCAACGGCAAGATGGGCCGGGGAACGACGGTCTCGATCTATCTGCCACGGATCGAGGAAGCGGTGCCGTCCCGGTCGGAAGAGGTTGAGGACCACTCCCTGCGCGGCTAGCAGGCCGTGGTGAAAGTGTGGTGGGTCTGGTTACGGCGAGTTGGGGCCAGATGCAAGGCGGCCTGACACTGGCGCTGCCCTAGCCATCGTCGAGGAAGACCAACGCTGCAGATGGCCCCAAATCGCCGTAACCCTCCGGGCAACAGGGGGTTGCGCGCGTATGCTGCGTCGTTCCTCGTCAACGATGGGGTGAGCCGGCAACGCTGACTTGACCCTGCCCATCTGGCCCTCCCGCTGTCGGGCCGGCTTGTGCGAGACTTCTGCTCGGTTGTTCGCCTACGGTACTCGCTTTCGGAGACATTTCAGAGATAGGCAGCCCACCACCGTTGAGCTACAACCATGTATTCGGTTGGGTAGATGACGGCACAGCCACGCTACGAGTTCCGAGTAACATGATCGGGAACGATGCCCAACGACCCTCCAGTGCCAGCCATGATGCGACTGACGCCCGAATCGCCGCGTACCGACCCGCAGGGCGGCAGCTCCCTGGTCGGCGATAGCGATTGCCGACACAACTTCTGCCGCCATTTCGGTATGGGGGGGAGGAAGGAGAGCCAGCTCAAAGCGCGGCTGGCGTATGCGCTGCAAAACCGGCTGCGGGCGTTCGGCACTCTCATCGTGTTGGTGGCGGGGTTCGGGCTAACGCGCCACATCTTTTTCCCCGCGGACTTCTCGCTGCTCCCGCCGCTTTTCGTGTGGCTTACGGTCGCGGCGGCCACCGCCTACCTCTATAGGCGGCAAGAAGCGCCGCTCGGCCCGCTGCGCCTCATCGAGGGGTGGTTCTTTGCCGGCACCGTGATGGCGATGGCATTCCAGAGCTACCACCTCATCCTCGAGGGAGCACGGTTGCCGATCGCCGAGGAAGCAGCCGCCATGACGATGCTCCACTGGTTCCGGCTCTGCCTGCACATGGCGCTCATCATCGCGGCCTACGCCATGTTCATGCCGGCGAGCTGGAAGCGAACGCTGGCACATACGCTGCCGATGGCGGTGTGGCCCTTCGCCTTCGGCTGGTGGATGATCGGCGCACATGCGGAGGTGGCGGCGGCCGCGGCGCAGCAGGCCGACTTCGAGAAGGTCTCGGCCGCGGCGCTCGCCATGGCCACGGCATTGAGTATCGCCGTCTTCGGCACCTACATCATCGACTCGTTGCGGCAGGCAGACTACGAGCGCGGCTTCGCGAGCCAGTACCACCTGGAGAAGAAGCTCGGCAAGGGCGGCATGGGCGAGGTATGGCTGGCGCGCCACAACCTGTTGACGCGGCCGGCGGCCATCAAGGTGATCCGGCCCGAGATGCTGCGCGACAGCGGAGGCCCGTCGGGATCGACCGCGATCACCCTGGCGATGAAGCGCTTCGAGCGGGAGGCGCAGGCTACCGCCACATTAACCTCGCCGAACACGATCGAGCTCTACGACTTCGGCACCACGGAAGATGGTTCGTTCTACTACGTCATGGAGTATCTCGATGGGCTCGATCTTGACACGCTGGTCGAGAACCACGGGCCGGTCTCGATCGCCCGGGCCGTCTACCTACTCACCCAGGCCTGCGATTCCCTCGCCGACGCCCACGAGCACGGGCTGATCCACCGCGACGTGAAGCCAGCGAACATCTTCGCCACCCGCAAGGGAATCAACTACGACTTCGTGAAAGTGCTCGACTTCGGGCTGGTAAAGGACGTCGACACTTCCGAGAACGGGCGGACCCAGCTCACCGGAGAGGGTATGGCCTCGGGCACTCCCGCCTATATGCCTCCCGAGATCGCGCTGGGCAAGAAGGATGTCGATCGCCGCGCCGACATCTATGCCCTGGGCGCGGTGGGCTACTGGCTCGCCACAGGCCAGCTTGTCTTCGACTCCCGGTTGCCCATGGAGATGGTGGTCGACCACGTCAAGACCGAGCCGAAGGCCCCCTCATCCCGCACCGAGCTAGCGATCCCGCAGCAGTTCGACGAGGTCATCCTGCGGACGCTCGCCAAGGATCCGGAAGGGCGCTTTCAAAGTATGCGCCAGTTTGCAGACGCCTTGCGCGATATCCCGACCGAGGGAACCTGGGACAACCGGCAGGCCGAGGGCTGGTGGAAGCTGCACGGTAACGGCTCCGGCGGCAACGGTGCCGCGGTCGGCGAAGCCGTCGACGCGAGCGCAACCGCCCATTAGGCGGCAGCGCACCCTCACGAGTGTCCTAGCAGGCCGTGGTGAAAGTGTGGTGGGTCTGGCGACAGGGTCTTGCGAAGTGGAGGCAAGGAGAGAGGAGGAGGCGATGGTTACCCCATCGTTGACGAGGAACGACGCAGGATACGCGCGCAACCCCCTGTCGCCCGAAGGGTTACGGCGAGTTGCAGCGTTGGCCTTCCTCGACGATGGCTAGGGCATCGCCCGTGTCAGGCCGCCTTCCATCTGGCCCCAACTCGCCGTAACCAGACCCACCACACTTTCACCACGGCCTGCTAGCCCGGGCAAATCCTGAGGTTCATGAGATCGCACTCGAACAACTTCTTTCGATATCCCTGTTGTTTGCAAGCGGAGGGCGCGCCATGAGAATTAGGTTCCGCTAAACTACGGTTCAGTCGTGCCTAATTTCGTGTCACGGTGGCCGCTCGGGAGAGATCCTCGAGCGCGACGACGACTTCTTCGTCGGCGTCGGAAACTGCATCCGCTGGTAGCGAGGAAGTGATGGACTCCTGGGCCCCCGCCGCAGCTTCGGCGACGAGAAGTCGCCGCCTGCCCTTGCTGGCAACAGTCGTTCTCGGAGCACTCTTTCTGCTCCCGCTGACCGGACGATCCCACATCATCCGCGAGGAACCCTGGCACCCGGTACCAGCGGCGTATCTGCGCAGCATGTTCTACCTGAAGCTACAGCCGGTGAACTGGACGCTAGTCGCTGCGGAGTTCGAGGGCGTGCGTGAGAGCGGTTGGCAGCTCGACTCGGTCTACGACGGCATCGCGCTGGCCACAGAGCTCGAGGGCACCGACCACACGGCAACGATCCGCGCCGCCATCGCGGCCACCGATGCAGAGTCGTTTTCGGCTTCGGCCACGCGAGCGGTGTCGCAACTCGTGCGGTTACATCTGCGGCGCGCGCTGGCCAATCTCGACGCGCCAGGGGCAGCCCTCGAGGAGGTGCATCAGGCCAGCCGGATGTTCCGTGCATTCGACCGATTCGTGCGTGCCACCGACTCGCAGGGCGCTCGAGAACTGGGCCGTGCGTGGCTCGAGCTGACCACGACGGTGGGCACAGCCGGAATCGGGAATCGCGGCGTGAAGCCGGTCGACAGGGAGCGTTTCGCCAGCGCCGCCGAGACCGTGGAGGCTTACCTCACCGCCAACTACGAGCGCGACGGCGGGCCGAGCATGACCCACTTCAACCCGGTTCCGGCGATCGGTCGCAACTCGACAGCCGGGGTGGCGCCCTGGTTGCCGCCGGCCACCGACCTCAACGACCAGGATCCTCTGCCCCGCCTGGTGCTGAACTTCGAGGAGCGCGGCGTCGACGAGAAAGATCTGTTCCTGGTGACCTACGGGGACATGCTCTTCGATTCGCCGCAGATCTTCGGCGAGCCGGCGCTCAGCCTCGGTCTCTCGTGCTCGCGTTGCCATAACCGTAGCGACATCAACCAACGGTTCTTCATCCCGGGAATCAGCACGCGTCCCGGCAACGTCGACGTCGACGGACACTACTTCAACCCGCGCTTCAACGATCGCCGCGCCGACGCGCTCGACATCCCGAGCTTGCGCGGCCTCCGGTTCACGGCGCCCTATGGCCGCGACGGCCGTTTCGCAAGCCTGCGTAACTTCACCCGGAACGTCGTGGTCAACGAGTTCGCCGGCGAGGAGCCCTCGCCGTTGATGCTCGATGCTCTGGTCGCCTACATGTTCGAGTTCGATTGGCTGCCGGCGCCCTACCTGCAGCCTGACGGCCGGCTCAACGACGCCGCTTCCGACTCCGCCCGGCGCGGCGAGGTACTGTTCAATCGCCCGTTCGACGGCATGGGCGGACGCGCTTGCAGTACCTGTCATGTGCCGAGCAACAACTTCCTCGACGGCCAGCGACACGACATCGGTAGCGGCGAACGGTCGAGCCCGGGCGCTCGGGACACGTTCTTCGACACGCCGACGTTGATCGGCGTGTTGCACACTGCGCCGTACTTTCACGACGGGTCGGTGGTAACTCTCGCCGAAGTTGTCGATTGGCTCGATGATCAGTTCGACCTCGGCCTCGACGACAACCAGCACTCCGACTTGACGATCTACCTCGAGACGGTGGGCGAAGGCACAGACCCGTACGAGGTGTTCGACGAGGACAACACGCTGTTCCAGCTGTTCTGGGGTGAGCTGTCGACGTTTGCCTCGACCCTGTCGACGCTCATTCCTGCGCGCGACGCCGAGCACGCCGACCTCATGCTGCGCACAGTCGCCGCCGACTTGAGACTCGACGCCTCGGCGCTCGAGAATCTGGCACAGGCACCCAAGGTCTTCGAGCTCGCCGACCAGCTCGACGATATCCGTGCGTCAATCGACGCCGACGATTGGCGCCGGGCGGCGCAGCTGTGGATCGAATACCAGGCGCTCGAAGCCGCTTACGGACCCGATTTCCGCTGACCTCGGCCGACACGGCGAGGAGGACGATATGAACCGACGATTCCGGAAAGCCACGGCGATCCTAGCGACCTCACTGGCGTTGTGCGCGGTGCAACCGGCCGGCCAGGCCGCGGCGATACCTCAGGACAAGCTGACGTTGGCGTTCATTCCACAGGAAAACCCCGAGAAGCTGCTCGACGATATCTCGGTCATTCGCGACTATCTGTCCGAGGAAATGGGAATGGCGGTCGACGGTTTTGTAACGCTCGACCACGCTGCCGCGGTCGAGGCGCTGCGCAACGGTACCGCCGATATCTCGTTCATGGGTGCCTTGCCCTACGTCCTGGCGCACCACCACGTCGACGCTCAAGTAGTGCTCGCCGAAATCTATCGCGGCAGCCCGATGTATCGGGCGCGCCTGTTCGTGCGGCGCGACAGCGGCATCACTAAACTCGCCGACCTGCGTGGCAAGAGCATTGCCTTCGCCGATCCGATCTCGGAGTCCGGCTATCTGTACCCGCTCGATCTGTTTGCAGACGCTGGCTTCTTGACGCCTGGCGATGACCCGCAAACATTCTTCAGCTCGGTCTACTTCGCGGGCGGCTACCAGCAGGCCATCCAGGCAGTAGCGAACGGTTACGTAGACGCTGCCGGCGCCAGCCAATACGCCGAGCTGCTGCTGACGCCCAAGCAGTTGCTGGAGGTAACTTCGATCGCCGAATCGGATCTGATCCCCTCGCACGCCGTGATCGCGCGGGGCGATCTCGACCCGATCGTCGTAGCGGCGTTCAAGCGAGCCATGCTGAAGCTCAACGACGACGATTACCGGCACCTGCTGCAGTACGTGTACGGCCCCGACGGCTACGTTGAGGTCGACCATGCCGCCTTCGCGGGCGTGGAGGCCCTGGCGCGAGAGTATGGCTATCTGCAGAACTAGCGTCCTGTGGTGGCAATCTCGGTGTTGCGATTCGTCGACGATGGGCGAGGCATCGAGCCGTTCCTGAAGGGAGCAATCCGTGTCTGAGCCGGTACTCCGCCTGCGCGACCTACGCGTTCGCTACGGCTCCAGGCCGCCGGTCCTCGACGTCGGCGCGCTGGAGGTCGCCGCCGGGGAGATCGTTTGTGTCATCGGGTCCAGCGGCGCCGGCAAGACGACGCTTCTGCGACTGGCCAACGGCTACGTGCGCGCCGAGAGCGGTGAACTCGAGGTCCTCGGTACACCGACTCGCTTCGGGCCCGACAGCGGCACCGATCGGCGCGACCGGATGCTGCGGCAGCGCGTAGGCTTCGTATTCCAGAGTTTCAACGTTATCGAACGCGCCAGCGTGTTCGACAACGTCCTCTGGGGTTCGCTCGGCCGCCAACATGGCCTCGGCGCGCTGCTCGGCCGCTTTCCCGAAAGCGACCGACGCCTGGCCATGGAGGCGATTGCCGAGGTCGATCTGTTGGCGCAGACCACACAGCGTGTGGATACCTTGAGCGGCGGCCAGCAGCAGCGGGTCGGTGTGGCGCGCGTCATCATGCAGCAGCCGGAACTGGTGCTCGCCGACGAGCCGGTGTCGAGCCTCGATCCGGTGCTCGCCGAGGAGATCGTCGAGTTGCTCGTCGGGGTCGCCCGGCGACACGGCAAGACGTTGATCATGAGCCTGCACCTGCCAGCGCTGGCGCAGCGTTTCGCCGATCGCGTGGTCGGGCTGCGAGCCGGCGGGGTGGTCTGGGACGGTGCCGCGGTGGCTCTGGACGACACCGCCATCGCCTCGATCTACGGATCTGAATCGCCACCGCCGGCGCCGGAGGTCGGACAATGAGGTCTGATGCCCACACGGCCAGCCCCGCTGCCCCTGCGCCACCCGAACAGAGTCTGGGCACGACGCTGCGTCGCTCCACCGGGATGATTGCTCTGGCTGTGGTGGTCGCTTGGGCGTGGCACGGTACCGGCTTCGAGCTCAGCCGCCTGGGCGGCAGCCTCGCGCCACTGATCGAGTTCTTAGACCGCATGACCCCACCGGATCTGTCGGCACTCGAAGTGGCGATGAGATCGACGGCCGAGACGCTCCAGATCGCCGTGCTCGGGACGTTCTTGGCCGTCGTCCTGTCGATACCGCCGGCGTTGTTGGCGGCGGCGAACCTAACGGCGGCGTGGATCCACCAGCCGGTGCGCTGGCTTCTGGCGCTGCTGCGCGGTATTCCACTGCTGTTGCTGGCACTGATGTTCGTTGCTGCGCTTGGCTTGGGACCCGTACCCGGCGTGCTCGCCGTGGCCGTGCATTCGGTCGGCATGCTGGCCAAGTTCTACGCCGACGCCTTCGAGAGCGCCCGGCCGGGCCCCATCGAAGCGCTCGACTCCGCCGGCGCCAACTGGCTCCAGCGCGTACGCTACGGTGTGCTGACGCAGGTAGCGCCCGATCTGGCTCGCGACACGCTGTTCCGCTTCGAGCTGAACCTACGCGAGTCGCTGGTCTTAGGCCTCGTCGGTGCGGGCGGTATCGGCTTCTACATTCAGCTCTACATCCGTTCCTTCCGCTACACGAGGGTGGCCACCCTGACGCTGGTGATCCTGGTGATCGTCGTGCTGGTAGAACAGGGCAGCGTCGCGATTCGTCGCCGGCTCAGCTGAGACGCGGTTGTCTCCCCTACCCCGCCCGGCGCTCGGCGATCAGGCTGGCGGCGAAGCCGTCGTAGTCGGCAGCGCGACGCTGCAGCATGTCGCGCAGATGCTCCAACGCCTTCTCCTTGCTCGATAGCCCGTACATGTAGATCTTGAGCGGGCCGATCAAGCCGAGGTAGTAGTGGTTGGTGGCGTCGTACTCGGCGGCGCAGGCGCTCGGATCGATGGCGACTGCGAGCAGATCGTCGAAGGTGTCGGCGAACTGCGCCAGCAGCGGTTCCCGATGTAGGTCTGTCGGAATCTCAGGGAAGCGAGTGACGAGGTCTTGGACGGTCATCGGGCTTGGGTCCGGGAGTTGATCTGCGGCGGCGATCGACAACGCAGTAGTCCAACACTCTATACGCTGCGCCGCCATCAGCCCTCCCGTCGCTGCGAAGAATCACCAGTGCGGCTACGGCTTTTTCTCCAGAACCCGGAGAGTATAGGGTGAGGATTGCCGCGCCGGACGATCCTCGATCCAGTCGAGCACTTCGGCGCGAAAGCGCACCGGTTCGTCGACGGAATCGAACCGGTCGATATCCTTCACCTGCGAAGACCTGGTTAGAGCCGACCCAACGGATCCGATCCGAGGACCTCCTCGACGCCAGCGACATCTCCCAGCGCGGAAATCGCCTGCTGTGTCGTCTGCCGGTTGCAGGGCAGGAACAGCATCACTTCAACCGCATGAACTTCGGCGGCCGCCGCACGGGCGACGCCCAGCGCCACGAAAGCCATTAGCACGACCTTCGTCCAGGGTTTCATGATGGCCTCCTTGTCGCTGCAGGTTGGATGTCTGAGAGCCTCGCTTTCTTCGCCGGGCGCGGAGGAATCCGTCACCGACGCCACAGCCCGATGAAACGAGCCTGGCGTGCTGAGCGGCTGAGCAAGTCGAAACGCCCGAGCGGCGACGACTTGCGTCAGGAACCTCTGGCGAAACGCTGCACCCGCGAGGCGGCGAAATCGGCCACGTAGAGGCGGCCTTCGGAATCGACGTCGATGTCGGCGGGCGAGTAGATGCGCCGCGTGCTCCGGTACCAACGCTCGGCGGCACGGGACACGAGAAAGACCTGTCCGGACGGGTCTAGGCCCTGGACTCGAAAGTTGGCGCTATCGGCGACGAACAGATTGCCCTCCGCGTCGGTGGCGAGGCCTACGGGGACTTCCCACTCGCCGGCCTCCGCGCCCTTGCGTCCCCAACCCTCGCGGAGGGTGCGGTCGGACTCGAACACGAGGATCTCGTAGGCGTGGGTATTACTGACATAGAGCGTGTCGTCCGGCCCGACGGCAGCGTCGCTGGGGAAGACGAACAGGTCGTGGGGATCGCCCGGTGTGGCCATCATCGACATCTTCGTCTCCTCCATCCCGCGGACCGGCGGGCGGTTCTGAGCGTAGCGGCGCGCGGAGTCACCGCCGTCGATAAAGCGTATGAAGTTGCCTTCGGAGTCGAGCTCCTGGACACGCTGGCCCATGAACTCCACGACGATGACATTGCCCGTCGGCGTGACCGCCACGCCGCTGGGAGCCTGGAACTGACCGGCACCCGTTCCGCGCCCTCCCCATACCTCGAGCAGCTTGCCATCGCGGTCGAGCAGCAGCAGCCGATCGCCGGTGTAGTCGGTCACCAAGATCGTCCCGTCGAGCCGTTCCGCCAAGCCGACCGGCCGCGTTCCCTCGGGCAACGCCCATTGGTCGATCGGCGTGCCGTCGGCGTCGTAAACGACGATCCGCGAGGCACCGTCGGCGACCATTACCCGCCCAGACATGCTGACAGCAATGCCCATGGGATGATCGAGGGAGCTGCCCTCGGGGCCAGCTTCTGTCCACTCGGCCTCGAGCTCGAGCGTGCCGACGAGCACCTGACCGAGCGTGCCGACCGCGCCGGTCAGAACCCCGGCGACGATCACCAAGCGCACCCAGCGCCAGCGCCTCATTCGTCGCTGACGCTCCCTTGTACCTGCACGGTGACAGGGGCCTTATCATCGGCTCGAGTGGCTCGACCGTAGAGCGTCATCGACCCGGGCGGTGCAACCCTGAACGCGGCGAGAGCCTCCCTGCCTCGCTCGTCGCCGGCGACGAGCAGAAACCGCTGCCCACTGCTCTCGCTCACTAACCAGGCTGCCGTCTCGTTCGTGGCAATCGCCGGCAGGTCATTGGTGTCGGCGATTCCCCGCAGCCAAACCGTCACCCCAGTCGGCGTGAAATCGACCTTGGACACACCCGCTTCGAGCGCGGCGGGATCGAACATCGCGTCGGGCGTGAACGTCACGGTGATCAACCCTCGCTCCAGATCTTCCTTCGTGTCGGCAACGCCTTCCAGGCGTTGTAGGGATCGATTGATCCCGTAGGCTCAGAGCCCTCACGTCATCCCGTCGACACCGACCTCCGCCTTGATGACCTGGGCGGTAACGGGCGCGGCGACGAGCATCGCGAAGAACAGCCCGACGCCGACGGTGATCAAACGCCGACTTTCGGTTTGGTGGCTCATGTCGACCCTCCTCGAGTCGAGGCGTCCATCTTTCACGGGACGATGATGTAGCGTAGGCCGAATAGCACGTTGATACTCGGCGCCAGCTGCGTGCCGTTGAGGTAACGAACCGCGGGGAGCTGCACACCGGCCTCGACGACGAAGTTGGGCCGCAGCAGGTACTGGATTCCGGGGGAAAGATACAGGAGGTTTCCGCCTGAACTGTCGACTTCCTGGTCGCCGGCGCGCGAGTGTCCCTGCCAACGGCCGTTGAGCTCCAGTAGCAAGAAGACGTCGCGGGAGCGCAATGACGAGATCCGTGTCTTGACCATAGCATCGTAGCGGAACCGGTCGCCAAGCTCGAAATCGTTGGCCTCCGTGCTTCGCGAGACGCCGACACTGGCAGTGAAGAACCAGCGGGCGGAAGGGGTCACATAGCTTGCGATGAAGTCGGCGGTCGGGTCCCAGGATCCAGTCCCACGTTGGAGCGGCGGCGACAACAACTGCCCGTTCGATGAGTCGCGCGCGTCGCCGCGACCGGTCGGGGTCTTGACACCGCCCTGAAACGACAGCTGGACTCCTCCTCTGCCGCGATCCCGCTTCAGGAAGCGCCACTTGACCAGCAGGGTCGCATCGCCGAAGCCCAGGCCGGCTCCAAGACGCTCTGTGCCCGCCGGGCCGTCGATTCGCATCTCCTTGTCGAGTACCGGGAATACGCCGATCAAGCTGACCTTGCGGTGCAACCCGTACACCACGGCCATCGATACCACGCTTGCTTTGAACCTACGCCCCAGAGGGTTGGGGACCTGCGCGCTGCCGCTCAGCGTGTCGTTGGCCTGCAGGAAGCTCGCCACGGTGCGGATGCCGAATCCGGAGATGAACTCCGCTCGCGCCCCCGGCGCGAAGATCTGGGCGCTCGACTCCCCGGGCCAACCAAGAGTCAACGCCAGCACCGCGTACAGTGCCGGTCGCGATATGGTCGCTTTGCTGTTCATGCTGCTTCGTCGCTTTCCGCCGCGGCGCGGTCGCCGAACGGCCCCTCTCGTCCGATCGCATCCAGAATCGGGCACTCGCCCACGGGCCCCTCTCCCTCGCACTGTCGCGCAATCGCATCAGCGCACACCGCATTTGACTCGAGCACCCAGATCGCCGGCTAGCTCGACAGTACCGTATTGGCAGATACGTCATGCGGACCGCGAAATTGACGCCGTAGACAAGCCGCGTCCAGGGTCGCCCGGCTACAGTTGGGCTCGACGAGTTCCACCGCGCCGGAAAACTGCTGCGGACCGTAGACGTATTGCATCATTAGATCATTAACGTAGCCACCGCTGCTCCGGGGTTGGGCAAGCGTCTCGTCGGTCCAGATCCTTACCCCGGCGGAACCGCGCAGCGGGCGCCTGGGTGCGGCAGGCAAGCGCGTTCCACAACCGCGTCACTGCCGACGGCTCATCGGGCTTCACTGCCGAGGCCGGGCGCTATCATCTGTACGTCTCCTATGCCTGTCCCTGGGCTCACCGGACAATCATCTTCCGCCGCCTGAAGGGGCTCGAGGAGTGCATCGGCATGACCGTCGTCGACCCGATCCGCGACCAGCGCGGCTGGGCCTTCACCGGCGCGGCAGGCAGTGAGCTGGACCGGCTGAACGGCTTCGATTTCCTCAGCGAGGCCTACCTGGCCAGCAACCCCGGCTTCGACGGCAGGGTGACGGTACCCGTGCTCTGGGACCACCAGGAGCGAATGATCGTCAACAACGAGTCGTCCGAGATCATTCGTCTGCTCAACTCGGAGTTCGACGCCTGGGGCAACGCCGAAGCCGATTACTACCCGGCTGAGCTACGCGCCAAGATTGACGCGATCACCGAGCTCATCTATCCGAACATCAACGACGGCGTCTACCGTTGCGGCTTCGCCACCTCCCAGGCAGCCTACGACGACGCCATCGCCGCGCTCTTCGCGACCCTCGATCAGCTCGAGGAGCGGCTGGCGGGCCACCGCTACCTGGTGGACGACACGATCACCGAGGCAGACTGGCGCCTGTTCACGACCCTGGTGCGCTTCGATCCGGTCTACGTCACCCACTTCAAGTGCAACGTCCGGCGACTCATCGACTACCCCAACCTCTGGGGCTACACGCGTGACCTGTATCAGCAGCCCGGGATCGCGGACACGGTGAACCTGGACCACATCCGGCGCCACTACTACGTCACCCACCGCAGCATCAATCCGCACGGGATTATTCCGGCGGGCCCGGAGATCAACTACTCGACCCCGCACGGGCGTGCCTGACACGTACCGAGATCCCCTGCAGCGCTAGGAGTACCCGTGCGAAGACGGTCACGACGGTGGCTTTCGTTATGTAATAGTATTATGCGCATATGCGCATTTTCTTAGGACCGTAATTCTCGATGCCGACCCGTACCAACGCTGCCCACCGCCGTCTCCTCTTACGTCGGCTGATCGAGCGCCAGGAGATCTCCTCGCAAGAGGATCTCGTTAGTCTTCTGGCGATGCGCGGTCACACCGTCAGCCAGGCAACGGTGTCGCGCGACCTCTCTGCCATCGGAGCGGTGCGCGAATCGCTCGACGGCGCCAGCACCATCTATCGACTGGTCGCAACCGCGGCCCAAGCTGACGAGCTTCACGATCGATTCCGACAGTTCGTGCACGAGATCACTAGCTCCGCCAACATCGTAATCGTCCGCACACCTCCTGGCGGCGCTCACGCCGTTGGTGTGGCGCTCGACGATACCCGCGATCGCGGCCGCCTGCCTGAGGTGCTCGGAACCGTGGCTGGCGACGACACCCTACTCATCGTGACGCGGTCCGCCAGAGGCGGCAGCCGGCTCGCACGCAAACTCGAATCAATGTTGGAGGCCTGACATGAAAGTTGTGCTGGCGTACTCGGGAGGGCTCGACACATCGGTCATCCTGCGGTGGATTCAGGAAAACTATGATGCCGAGGTAATCGCCTACACGGGGGATGTCGGCCAGGGTAGCGACGAGGTCAGCAATGCGCGCCTGGCCGCCAAGCGCACAGGCGCGAGCGCCATCGAGATCGACGACCTGCGCGAGGAATTCGTCACCGATTGCATCTTCCCGGCGCTGCGCGCCAACGCGGTCTACGAGTGGTACTACCTCATGGGTACGGCGCTGGCGCGGCCGGTACTCGCCCGCGGCCTGGTGCGCGCCGCCGAGAAGCACGGAGCCGAGGCCATCGCGCACGGCGCCACCGGCAAGGGCAACGACCAGATCCGCTTCGAGATGGCAGCGTACGCGCTCAAGCCAGACATCAAGATTATTGCCCCGTGGCGCGAATGGAGCTTCAAGGGACGCTCCGACCTAGTTGCCTACGCTCAGGAACACGGGGTCGATCTGTCGGCAGCACCCCGACCTGAGTACTCGATGGACGCCAACCTCATGCACGTCTCCTACGAAGGTGGCGTGCTCGAGGACCCGTGGGCGCCATCACCGCCGGGCATGTTCCGCATGACTACCGACCCCGAGAATGCACCGGACGAGCCTGAATACGTCGAAGTCTCCTTCCGCGAGGGCGTGCCCGTCACCATCAACGCCGAGGAGCTGTCGCCAGTAACTCTGGTGGAGCGTGCCAACGAGATCGGTGGACGCCACGGAGTGGGCCGCGTGGACATGGTTGAAAACCGCTTTCTGGGTATGAAGAGCCGTGGTGTCTACGAAACCCCCGGCATGACGTTGCTCATGCACGCCCATCGCGCCGTCGAGTCGATTACGCTCGACCGTGAGGTGCAGCACCTGCGCGACGAGCTCGTGCCGCGCTACGCCGAGATGGTGTACAACGGTCTCTGGTTCAGCCCCGAGCGCGAGGCCTTGCAACAGTTCATGGACTCGGTGCAGGAGCGCGTCACTGGCGACGCGCGTTTGAAGCTGTACAAAGGCGCGGCGACGATCGTGGGGCGGCGCTCGGCAACCCGTACGCTCTATGACAAGGCCACGGTGACCTTCGAGGCCGACGACGTTTACGACCAGAGCGACGCCACGGGCTTTATCCGGCTACGCGCACTACGGCTGCGCACTCTGGGCGCACGTCGTATCTCGGAGGGCGAATGATGCCCCTACTCCGTGGCCGCTTCGACGCGCAGGTCGACAAGCTCATGCAGCGCTTTGCGTCGTCGCTGCAGATCGATCTGCAAATGCTCGACGAGGATATTCAGGGGTCGCTGGCGCACGCGCAGATGCTCGGCGAGACCGGCATCATCTCGAAACAGGAAGCTGCCGCCCTGTGCGACGGGCTGGCACGAGTGCGCCAAGACCTCGCGGCGGGGGCCTGGGTACCGGGCGACGAGCTCGAAGACGTGCACATGGCAGTCGAGGCGCGCCTGTCCGAGCTCCTCGGTGACGTCGCGGGCAAACTGCACACGGCTCGGTCGCGCAACGATCAGGTGGCCACCGACCTGCGCCTATGGCTCAAAACACGTCTGCAACGGCTCGACGGTGCGCTGATCGAGCTGCTGCGCGTGCTCTTGGACCGGGTCGAAAGCGACGGCTCCACGGTTCTACCCGGATACACCCACCTACAACGAGGGCAGCCGATTCTCTTCGGCCATCATCTGCTGGCGTATACATGGCCGTTGTCACGCGACCTCGGCAGAGTACGGGACGCATTGCATCGATTCGACGAGTGTCCTCTGGGGGCGTGCGCGATGGCGGGCACTTCGTTCCCTATCGATCGGCATCGCACCGCCGAGCTCCTTGGCTTCAGGGTGCCGACAGAGAACGCGATGGATTCGGTAGCGGCGCGCGACCACGTTCAGGAGGTCGCCAGCGCCTGTTCGATCCTGTCCTGCAACCTCTCGCGCATGGCCGAGGAGCTGGTCCTCTGGAGCTCGGCCGAGTTCGCGTTCGTTCGCCTCAGCGATGCCTATTCCACCGGATCGAGCATCATGCCGCAAAAACGCAACCCTGACGCCGCGGAACTTGTTCGCGGTAAGTCAGCATCGGTGCTCGGCAACTGTGCCGCCCTGCTGGCCCTGCCTCGCTCTCAACCATTCGCGTACAACCGCGACTTGCAGCAAGATCGCGAGGCGCTGTTCGCGGCCGTCAAGACGACCATCGACTGTGTACTCGTCATGACGGAGGTGTGGCGAACCCTCTCGATCGACTGCGAGCGCTTCGAGGCCGATCTGGTTGGCGACTTCAGTCTGGCAACTGAGGTCGCCGACGAGCTCGCCCGTGGCGGCCTGCCATTCCGTGCCGCGCATGGAATCACCGCTCGGTTGGTCCGCCGTTGCGAGGACCGAGGCTGCACGCTGGACGGCCTGGCCGCAGAGGAGCTCGAAGCCCTCCATCCAGGGCTCGGCGGCGTGGTGTCTGGCGTCGGCTCGCCGCGCGACGCGGCGGAACGCCGGCGATCACACGGCGGGTCGTCATCGTCGGAGATTGCCCGGCAGGTCGCCGTCCTGCGCAAGGTCGTCGCAGCGTCGACCTGAATCCAGCCGCGGGCCGCGACGTCGAGTTCGGTCGGCTGTCGGGCTTCGTTCGCCCACCAGCGACGCGCTAGCTACAATCTGGTGCGGGCTCGTCACCCGGCTCGGATGGAAGCGCGCAATCGAGCAGCTGCCCTTTCGCTCGGAGCTCGTCGTCTATCCCGTCGCCGGTGAGGAATATCCGCTCTTGATAGGCGCCAAAGAAGGCGGGATACAGCGGACCCATTGCAGCGAGCTCATCACTCGAGAAACGGACCGCCGGCAGCAAGTAGCGGGGAGCGGCCGGCCACTCCGGATCAAGGACGAGGCGGTAGCCATCCCAGGACGTCAGGAAGGAGATGAACTCCCGCGCCAGCCGCTGCCGCTCACGCGGCAGATCGGCGGCCACGGCGAGCCCGTCCACCCACCCCACTGCGGCGGCTCCGCCTGAAGCAGGGGGGAGTGCGCGAACGGCGATCGACTCGGCGCTCAAGCAAGCGTCGGCAGGTCCGCACTCGGCGGCGATCTCGGTCAGCGCAAAATGAGACATCTCCGAATAACCCACGTAGGCCCGCGCTTCTCGTCGCGCAAAACGCCGAGCATAGTACCCTACGCGGCCGTGGTACGCATCGCTTCGACAGGAGCCAGCCGGGCAGGAATCGAGGGTTTCGGCAAGAAGCGACACCGCTCCCTCGTCGAGCGTCGCGGTGGTGAGATCGCGAAGGATCTCTTCCCTCCCGGCTCCACCGGCGGCGAGCGCCGTGACGTACCACTCGCCCAAAGTAGCGGTGCTCAGATCTATGAGCAGCCCACCGGTATCGTCGCCCAGGACCTCAAGGAGCGCCTCCCAAGTTGCCGCCTCTCTGATCGCATGATCGTCAGCTTCGTAGTAGAGGAAGTTGCCGCACACCCAGTGGGGGATCGCCCAGATCGAGCCATCCACGGTACTCGCCGCGAGGGCACCTTTGATGAAGCGATCCGTCACCGAGCCGAGCGCCGTCAGCTTCCCCGCATCGACCATATCGGCAAGAAGCACGCTATCGATCTCGTATACGTCGGCCTCAGCCGACAACAGCCCACCGCTGTAGTACGACCGTGACAGCGGAGTGAGCTCTCCCGAAATCGGGTCGCGAGAGGTCTCGACTAACTCCAGATTCACGCCGGGGTGAGAGGCCTCAAAGGCAGCTTCGAGCTCCTGAAACAACCCTCGGCTATCCGGCACGTATGGATAGAGAGCGACCCGAAGCGCGGCCGGCTGTTGGCAAGCGGCGGCACCCAGACATCCGAGGACGGACAGAACGACCGCCACCTGGCGCACAGCCGCTGCAGTTGGTGGTGGGAGGATCACGTATGGCGACAGTTTGTCTGCCAGGCGTTTCCGATCTCCCCCTCTCTGCCGAGCTAACTCGACGGGACCGGTGGCCAGCGTTGGCATCTGGGTAAGCTCTCCGGTAGTGCGATCGTGACTTGCAGGCTAGCGACGGCAGCAATCAGCCGTCGCGCAGGTCAGAAGATATCCGGGCGAGGTTGCGGCGCGGCTCGTTTGCCAGTCGTGTGCTGGTCCTGAATCTTGTCCTGTAGCTTCATCAGGCCGTCCAGGACCATCTCCGGACGCGGGGGGCATCCCGGTATGTAGACATCCACCGGCATGATGGTGTCGATACCCATGACGGTGGCGTAGTTGTCGTAGAAGCCGCCGGTGCAGGTGCAGACTCCGAAGGCGACCACCCAATTGGGCTCCGCCATCTGGTCGTGGATGCGCTTCAGCACCGGCGCCAACTTGTGACTGATGGTGCCAACGACGAAGAGCACATCGGCCTGGCGGGGGGAGAATCGTGGCAGCCCAGCACCGAATCGGTCCACATCGTAATGGGAGCAGGCGGTGGCCATGTACTCCATACCGCAACACGCTGTGATGAACGGGTATTGGAAGATCGAGTACTTCCGGGCCCATCCGATGGCTGCGTCGATGCGGCTGGTGAAGAACCCCTGGTTTTCCGGGCCGAAGTAAGTCGGGTCGTTCTGCATGCTTCCAGTCTAAGGTGTCGTCGTCCGGCGCGTAAACATCGCCGAACATCGAGCAAGACCCCCCCCCTCTCTACCGGGCCCGGGACACGCAGACCGCCCCTCGGCACAAGGAGTTCCTCAGCTCCCGGCGCTGCAGCGCGGCGATCGGGCGGTAGTCCACCCGCTCCTGCCTTTGCTCGGCCAGCGTCGATGCGGCAGACTGCGCGGCGGAGACGCCCATGACAAACGACCCCGCTGGCAACGAGTTCGATCGTCACCTCACAGAGCTAATTCTCGATGCCGCCGGTGAGGGCGTATACGGGCTAGATTGCGATGGCCTGACGACCTTCGTGAATCCGGCAGCCGCCCGCATGCTCGGGTATCCGGCCGAGGAGCTCATCGGCGCGTCGATGCACTTGGTGTTGCACCACAGTCGCGCCGACGGCTCATGCTATCCGTCCGAGGACTGCCCCATATACGCGGCATTTCATGATGGCCTCGTACACACGGTCAGCGACGAAGTGTTCTGGCGCCGGGACGACTCGAGCTTCCCCGTCGAGTACACGAGCACACCGATCCGGCGCGATGGGGAGCTGTGCGGCGCGGTGGTGGTGTTTCGTGACGTCAGCGAGCGAGTGCAGGCCGAGCGGAACCTACGCACCGCTCTTACCGAAGTCCAGGAGCTGAGGGATCGCCTTAGCGCCGAGAACGAGTACCTGCAGGAAGAGATTCACACGACGCACAACTTCCGCCAAATCATCGGCGATTCAGCGCCGCTTCGGCGGGCGCTGCACGCCGTCGAGACGGTCGCGCCCACCGACGCCGCGGTGTTGATTACCGGCGAGACGGGAACCGGTAAGGAGCTGATCGCGCGCGCCATCCACGACCTCAGTGGGCGGCGCCACAAGCCGCTGATCAAGGTCAACTGCGCCTCGATCCCGAGGGAGTTGTTCGAGAGCGAGTTCTTCGGTCACGTGCGCGGCGCCTTTACGGGCGCGGTGCGTGATCGCATGGGACGCTTCGAGCTCGCCGATCGCGGCACGCTGTTCCTCGACGAGGTGGGCGAGATTCCGATCGAGATGCAAAGCAAGTTGTTGAGGGTGCTGCAGGACGGCAACTTCGAGCGCGTCGGCGAGCCGCGCACCCGAAAGGTCGACGTCCGCGTCATCGCGGCAACCAACCGTGAGCTCCGGGAAGAGATCGCAGTTGGACGCTTCCGGGAAGATCTCTACTACCGGCTGAACGTCTTCCCGATACCGATCGCGCCTCTGCGTAACCGACGCGGCGACATCCCGGCACTGGCGTCTCACTTCCTGCAACAGGCCCGCGTACGACTCAACCGGCCTGACGCGCGGCTGACCCGGGCAAGCTTGACGATGCTGCAGGCCAGCGACTGGCCGGGCAACGTCCGGGAACTGCAGAACGTCATCGAGCGCGCCGTCATTCGCGCCGCTCCCTCTGGCGCCCTGCGCATGGACCTACCAGAGGGTACGGAGCCCGTCGAGCTTGCTGTGCCGACCGGATCCCAGGCTGACTCGGAGATTCTCCCCGACGCGGAGTTCCGCCGTCGGGAGCGGGCCAACACCCGCGCCGCCCTCGAGGCCGCCAAACTGGAAGGTCTACGGAGCCGGAGGCGCGGCCGAGATTCTCGGGATCCGGCCCACCACCCTCGCCTCGCGCATCAAGAAGCTAGGACTTTCCCGCCTCGAGTGAGGCAGGCGCGCGTGTTCCGAAACGTCACTTCCGTCACGAACTTTCGTGGAAACGGGCACGACTCTTCGTGATTCACGACATTTCCTGACCGCAGCGAGGACGCGCACCTCGGTGATAAGTACCGATGAATAAACCATAAATCATGATCGTCTGAGTCTGGCACAGAGCCTGCAAACACCGTTCCTTCGACAAGCCGATCCGGACCACACCGGTCGGGGTCACAAAACAGGGGGAGACCCCCCGAGGAGGAACCGTGAGGCTCGATATCAAGTTGACCGTCTTGGCCGGAGTCGTGGGCACGATCGCCTTCGATCTCGCCGGCCTGCTGTTCACCGGCCAGTGGTGGGACATTCCCAACCTGCTCGGGGCCAAGCTGGGGATCGGTCTGGCCGCCGGCGTGCTCGCCCACTACAGCAACGGCGTGATCCTGGCGGTGATCTTTGCTGCGCTCGCCGACGTCATCCCAGGCCCGCGTTGGTCGCGTGCCTTCACCTTCATCACCGTGCAGACGGTGTTCGGCGTGTGGCTGTTCATGCTGCCGCTGCTGGACATGGGCATCGCCGGCCTCGGCGTCAGCGCCATGATCCCGGTGATCACACTGGCCCGCCACTGGGCGTACGCCGGTGCCCTGGAGTTGGTGCTCCGGGCACACCCGGCGAGCCGCGCCCTCACCACCGCCTCCATCAACGCCTGAGCCCGTGCTCGGGAGAGAGAACGCCATGCGTCGCAATGTTGCCAATACAGCCGCCCTTACTTTGTTCGCCATCTTCATCGCCATGCCGGCATCCGGCCAGCTGCCCGATCCCGGCATGCGCATCACGCCGGGGAACACGGCCCTGCTGATCACCGACCCACAGAACGACTTTCTCAGCCCCGACGGGGTCGCCTGGGGAGTCGTCGGCGAGAGCGTCACTGAGAACGACACTGTCGCCCACATCGAAACACTGTTGAGAACCGCCAAGGAAACCGGCATGGGGGTATTCATCTCGCCGCACTACTACTACCCAACCGACCACGGCTGGCACTTCGAGGGAGCGCTCGAAGCGTTGATGCACAAGATCGGCATGTTCGACCGGCGGGGCCCGCTTGACGTGACTTCGTTCAGTGGCTCGGGTGCCGACTGGCTGTCTCGCTACAAGCCCTACATCGAGGACGGCCGCACGGTAATCACCAGTCCGCACAAGGTCTACGGACCCGAAACCAACGACCTTGTCCTGCAGCTGCGCAAGCGAGGCATCGACAAGGTCATCCTCGCCGGCATGTCGGCCAACCTGTGCACCGAGTCGCACATGCGGGAGCTGATCGAGCAGGGCTTCGAGGTGGCGGTGGTAGGGGACGCGACTGCGGCAGCGAAGGTCGCCGAGGGCGACGGTTACGCCGCCGCGCTGGTGAACTTCCGCTACATCGCCAACGACCTGATCACCACGGCCGCGGCGGTGACAGCAATCCGCCACGCCCAGTCCACTGAGTAAGGCACATGCCAACCGCGATCAAGCCTCCGTTCACTGAAGAGACTGCCCGCGCCAAGGTGCAGGCCGCCGAGGATGCGTGGAACAGCTGCGATCCGGAGCGGGTGGCGCTCGCATACAGCGAACGCTCCGAGTGGCGCAACCGCGATGAGTTCTTCTGCGGTCGCGAGGCAATCCGGGCGTTCCTACGCCGCAAGTGGGACAAGGAGCTCGACTACCGCCTCATGAAGGAGCTGTGGGCATATACCGACAACCGCATCTCCGTGCGCTTCGAGTACGAGTGGCACGACGCGGATGGCAACTGGTACCGCACCCACGGCAACAAGCACTGGGAGTTCGATGTCGACGGGCTGATGTCACGGCGCGACATGAGCGCCAACGACATCCCGATCGACGAGTCCGAAAGACACTAGCCGGGCCAGGAGACGGCCGTCTCCCGGCACGTGCCAACTGCGAACGAACGAGGAGAAAGAACCATGAACCGCTTCAAGCTAACCCTGACTGCCCTCGCCCTGGTAGCCGTCGCCGGCAGTGCGCTGGCCTACCCGACGGCTGAACGAGTCGACGTCTCGGGCACCGCATATCGCACCGTACAGGTCGACGGGCTCGACATCTTTTATCGGGAGGCCGGTCCGGCAGACGCCCCCGTTCGTGCTCCTGTTGCACGGCTTCCCCACTTCGTCGCACATGTTTCGCGCCTTGATCCCCGAGCTGGCTGAGAGCTATCACGTGATCGCCCCGGATTATCCGGGCTACGGCAACAGCTCGGCTCCCGGCGCGGACGAGTTCGATTACACCTTCGACAACCTCGCCAACCTGATCGAGCGGTTCACCGAGCAGATCGGCCTGCCGAGGTATTCGATTTATCTGATGGACTATGGCGCTCCGATCGGCTTTCGCCTGGCGACGCTTCACCCCGAGCGTGTGCAGGCATTGATCATCCAGAACGGGAACGCCTACGACGAGGGCATCGACAACGTGTTCTGGGAGCCGATCAAGCGGTACTGGGCTGCCCCGACGACCGAGAACGGCAACTCGCTACGCGGCCTGCTCACCCTCGAGGCGACCAAGTGGCAGTACACCCACGGCGTGCGCAACGTCGAGGCGATCAGCCCCGATACCTGGGGCCACGTGCAGCCGCTGCTGGATCGCCGCGGCAATCAGGAGATTCAGCTCGACCTGTTCTACAGCTACGGCTCCAACCCGCCTCTGTACCCACAGTGGCAGGAGTACCTGCGCACCTGGCAGCCGCCGACTTTGATCGTGTGGGGCAAGAACGACCAGATCTTTCCAGCCGCCGGAGCCTATCCGTACCGGCGCGACTTGCCGCAGGCGGAGCTACACCTACTGGACACTGGCCACTTCGCCCTCGAGGAGGACGGCGCCACGATCGCACGGCTGATGATTGACTTCCTCGCTCGACACCTGGACCAGGTAGGTGAGTAGCGGATCCAACAAGGACTTATGATGAGCACGTTCGGTGAACGCAGGAAGGTACTGTCGAACAACATGCTCACAACGCCTACGAAGACCCGCATCGAGTCGGTCCGCCGCTGGCGCCAAAAGCATGCGCAGCAGGAGGCGCCGGTTTTCAGCCGGACGGTGTGATGCCACCGCGCCTAGTGGTGATCGGTGCAGGCATCTCGGGTCTAGCGGCCGCCTTTACTGCAGCCCGAGAAGACCCCGGCCTCGCGGTCACCGTGCTCGAGAAACAGGATGTCGTCGGCGGCCGTACGCTGTCTATCGAGCAGAACGATTGGCTCGTCGAGGCGGGACCGGGAGGCTACCTGGACACCGACCCCGCGGTCGTAGCTCTGGTGCGCGCGGCCGGCATGGGCGAGGAGCAGATCAGGGCACATGAGGCGGCGGCACGACGCTTTATCTACCGCGGCGGGCGTCTGCACGAGGTCGGTCCCAACCTGAGCAAGCCGCTGCGTAGCGGCTTGCTCAGCCCCAGCGGGGTGCTGCGCGCGCTCTGCGAGCCGTTGGTCCGCAGGCCGAGTAGCGGCAGCCAGGAAAGCGTGTTCGATTTCTGCAGCCGTCGCTTTGGGCACCAGATCGCGGAGCGTGTCGTGCACACGGCGATGCTCGGGATCTTCGCCGGTGACGCCCGCCGACTCTCGCTCGACGCCTGCTTCCCGGAGCTGCGCCGTCTCGAGATCGAGCACGGCTCGGTTATCCGGGGTGGCATCGTCCGTCGCTTCCGCCGCCATCGGGAGACCACGACGTCCGAGAGAACGGATGTGCCCAGTCGCAAGCTGAGCTCCTTCCGTGGCGGCCTGCAGCAGTTACCACGGGCGCTCGCCGCGGATCCGCGCATCGAAGTCCGCACTGGGACCGAGGTAAGCGGCCTGCAGCGGAAACCGGCCGGCGTGAGCGAGTCGCACGACGGCCACAGCGGCTACCTGGTGCAGATGCGCCACGGCGAGGCGCTGGCCGCCGACGCGGTGA
This sequence comes from Acidobacteriota bacterium, assembly GCA_963666055.2. GTDB lineage: Bacteria > Acidobacteriota > UBA890 > UBA890 > WLXD01 > DASCOT01. Next base: position 189,049 of record CAXWPH010000011.1, read on the forward strand.
TCGTGGCCACCCCAATCCAGGCCACCGCACGACTGCTCGCCGATCTGGCGCCGCAGGCGTCACGCTTGCTTGCCGGCGTTCCGGTGCCTCCAGTCGCCGTCGTCGGCCTTGGCTTCGACCTAGCCGCGGTGAGCTGTTTGCCGCCCGGTTTCGGTGTGCTGGTGGCGAGGGGAGAGGGTATTCGCATGCTGGGCTGCCTGTGGGAATCGCACATCTATCCTGGTCGTGGCCCGAAGACGGGCTTCTTGGTGCGGGCAATGTTCGGCGGACGCCTCGATCCGGCAATCGGCGAGTTGCACGAGGAGGAACTGACGACGCTGGCGCGGTCGGAGCTACGCTCCACCCTCGGCATCGATGCGCCACCGATCTTCAGCCGCGTCTTCCAGTGGCCCCGTGCGATCCCGCAATACGAGATCGGTCACCCGGCGATCAAGGAGGGTGTCGAGCAAGCCCTGGACTCGCTCCCAGCGCTGTTCCTTGCCGGTGACGCACTGGAAGGGGTTTCGTTCACCAAGACCACGGCTACCGGCATCCGCCAGGGCTCTCTGGCCGCCCGCTGGCTTCGTCAAGTTGGCCGACGCTCAGCGTCAGGTTGACGCGTGCAGTTAGCCGCCGCGCAGAACCTCGATGCCATCCAGCCGAGCGGCGCGGCGCGCCGGGACGATCGTCGACGCCAGGGCTACGAGCCCCAGGCCAAGGACGGCGGCGACAAGAATCATCGGATTGCCGCGATCCATCTCGAAGAGCAACCCTTCGGCGATCGATGCAGCGGCGAGGGCAACGATCGATCCGGCCACGCCGCCGACTAGCCAGAGCAGAGTGACCCGGCGCAGCACCATCGCCAACACCTTCCCAGGGGTGGCCCCGAGGGCGATGCGCGTGCTGATCTCGCGCGTCCTGAGCGCCACTGTGTAGGAAACAACGCCGTAGACCCCGACCGCGGCGAGCAGCAGCGCCACGGCACCGAAAGTGCTCATGAGCAACAGCCCCAAGCGCGGCGATGCGAGCGTCGCATCGACCAACGACGAGAGCGGCCGCACATCGTAAACGGGGATGCGCGCGTCCACCTCGGCGACGACCGCACCGATCTGCGGCGCCAGCGACAACAGGTCACCGGTGCTGGCCGCGACCAAGATCATCTCCCGCTGGGGACTCTGCCAGGCCGAGAAATAGACGTGGCCTGCACCCGGCGTGGCGAGATCGCGGTCGCGCACGTTGCCCACCACCCCGACCACCGTAGCCTCCTGCACGTCGCCGAGAAATACCCCGAGCTCGATGCGCTCACCCAGCGGCGACCGGCCGGGCCAGGCTCGGCGGGCGACGGCCTCGTCAACGACCACCACGGGCGGGGCTCCGGGCTCGTCAGTCGCATTGAGCACCCGACCACTGAGCAGCGGAATCCCCATGGTGCGGAAGTAGCCGGGGGAAACCGGGCGCATGTTGCCGCCCAGGGCGGCGTCGGCAACCGACGGGTCGGGCTCGACGAGATCAAACGACGCCGACCAGACGACACCCGTTAGCGGCAATGCGTAGGTCAACGCCGCCTGTGAAACGCTGGGCAAAGCACGCACGCGATCGAAGATGCGGCGATACACCTCGCCGCGCTCCACCCCCCCCGTAACCCTCGACCGGGGTTGCCAGTTTCACCGCCAGCTTGCCGTCGGCCTCGAAGCCGGTCACCATCGTGGTCAGGCGACGGAAGCTCTCTGCGGTAACGCCGACTCCGAACACCAGCACCACCGCCAGCGCCACCTCCATCACCACCAGCCCGGAACGGATGCGAGCGCCGTACGCGCTCCCCCCTGCCCGGCCGGTACTTTCCCGCAGCACCTCGCTCGGCGCTGAAGTCAGCGCGCTGGCGACCGAGGCCATGCCAAACAACAGCGCCGTGCCCGCACTCACGGCCACGGCAAATAGCACCACCGGCCAGCCTACGGTGAGCTCCCCGAGGGCGGCGACGTTGGCCGGCGATGACGCGGCGATGGCCCGCGTCACCGCCACAGCACCAGCAACCCCGAGGGCACCGGCGGCGGCGGTCAGCAAGAACGTCTCGAGCACCACGAGGCGGGCCAGACGCCGGGCACCGGAGCCCAGCGCCCGCCGCAGCGCGAACTCGTGGCGGCGGGACTCGGCGCGCGCCAGCAGCAGGTTCATGACGTTCGCGCAGCCGATCAGCAGCACCAGGGTGACCGCCGCCAACAAGACCAGGAGCACCGCGCCAGTATCGCCGACCAGATGTTCTCGCAAGGGGATGACGTTCACCCGTTGCCCGACGTTGGCCACTCGATCCGGCGCCTCTTGCTCCAGTTGATCGGTGAGGCCGGCAGCGGCGACAGCCGGCGTGATGCCTTCGTCGAGCCGGGCGACCGTCTCCAGGAACTCCCAACCGCGTCGCCCCGGTTCATACCACTCCGGGCCCAACGCCAAGGGCACCCATAGCTCGGCGCCGCGGATGAGCTCGAATCCCGGCTCGAGGACGCCGACGACCTCGTAGCCGCCACCGTCGAGCACCAGGGTTGTACCAAGCACCCCGGAATCGCCCCCGAACGACTGGGTCCACATGACGTGAGAGAGAATCACCGCGCCGTCGGCGCCCGGTGCGGCTTCGGCCTCTAGAAAGAGCCGACCCACGGCAGGCGTCGCTCCCGTAAGCCCAAACAGTCCAACCGAGACCCGGACTCCTTCTACCCGGCGCACCGTACCGCTGTCGTCACTCAGGTGATAACTGCGCCGCTCCCAGACCTCGGTGGCGTCGACCAGATCGCGCCGGTTCTCGGCATCCTGCCAGGTGAGCGGTGAGATCGGGTTCCTTCCCTCGAGGCTGTTCTCGTAGCCGGTGAATACCTTGACCAGACGATCGGCGTCCGGATACGGCAGCGGCAGCAGGTAGGCGGCGTGCACCAGGGTGAACATCACCACTGTGGCGCCAACGCCTAGCCCCAGGGTCAGCAGCGCGGTGATGGTAAACCCCGGCTGGCGGGCGAGTCCGTGCGCGGTTTGGCGGAAGTCCGTTGCCCATCCGTTCCTCCAATCTCGCTCGTGCCCGGCTAATCTGATGACTCGGCGACGGTTGAGCTTCGGGACCTGGCGGGAATTTTCGACCGGGGCACCAGGGTCCGATTGTCCGTCCCGCTCCCAGCGTGCCCGAAGTCGAGCGCGCAGCAAGCCGAAGACCAGCGACAGGCTCTCGCGGACGTACCAGAGCTCACCGGCAAGCTTGCCAACGCCGGGGCGGATGCGCTCCTCCATTCCTCGTCGAGGTCGCCGACCACCATGTCGCGATCGCTGGCCGGCGAGGCGACCAGGACAAGCGCACGCATCAGCCAGCGAACGGACATGACTCAACCATCCGATAGCGCGGTATCGAGGCCTTCCCGCATCTGATCGACGGCGCGGGTGGAGGCTCGAATCGCGCCTAACCCGGAATCGGTGACCGAGAAATAGCGCTTGGCGCGGCCGCCGCGTACCGGCGTCGGCTCGCCCATCGCGGAGGCCAGACAGCCGCGGCGTTGGAGCCTCGTGATGGTGCTGTAGATGGCTCCCCGGCTCAGCGCCCGCCCGGTCCGATCCCGAATCTCGTCGCGGATCGAGACCCCATAGGCGCCCTCCCCCAGCCGCAGCGTGGCCAACAGCACCAGTGTCTCCAGCTCACCGAACGCAGTAGGCATATTGTGTTGTCTCGTCGGTTATTTAGTCGGTGTAGCAGACTATATTGGCGACGGGGCGCTTTGTCGAGATCCGGCAACGCCCGCCCTGTCGCTGCAGCACCGCTGAGGATCAAAATCCTCGACTCTCCTTGACACTCGACAAGAGCCCGGGTCACTCTTGTCGAGTGTCTAGAGGAACGGGCGCGAATGAGCGTCAAGGTGCTGGACGCGATGACCATCGATTTCCCGTAGACGAACTGCGCGAGAAGAGCCGATGACCAAGGCCAACGTCGACCTGCTCCAGGGCACCCTGGACATGCTTATCCTCAAGACCCTGCAACTCGCCCCGCAACATGGTTGGGGCGTCTCGCAGCGTATCCAGCAGATGTCCAGGAACGTTCTGCAAGTCAACCAAGGCTCGCTCTATCCGGCCCTGCATCGACTGCAACGGCACGGCTACATCGGTGCGGAGTGGGGCACCTCGGAGAACAACCGCCGCGCCAAATACTACCGACTCACCACCAAGGGAAAGGAGCAGCTGGCGGACGAAGCGCGTAACTGGGATCGGCTCTCGCGAGCGGTGAGCGCGATCCTACAAACGGTATAGAGGCTACGGATGGGCAAGAGAGCTTGGGGAGGCCTGCTGGCGCGATTGCGCAGCGACGGGCGGCCGGCGGAAGATCGCGTGCTCGACGACGAGCTGTCGTTCCACCTCGAGATGGAAGCCGACAAGTACCGACACCAGGGCCTGGGCGACGAGGAAGCCAGGCGGAGGGCTCGCATGAGCTTCGGCGCCACGCAGCGCTTCAAGGAAGAGTGCCGCGACGAGCGCAAGGGGAACCACTTCGACATGCTGATACAAGATATCCGCTACGCCCTTCGGACGCTCGGCAAGAGCTGGGGATTCACCGCCACGGCGGTGCTGACACTAGCGCTTGGCATCGGCGCCAACACCGCCATCTTCAGCATCATCTACGGGGTACTGCTTCGGCCTCTGCCCTACGAGCACGGCAACCGGCTGGTGTTGCTGCAGCAGTCCGCCCCCGGCGCACGTATCGCCAACGTCCAAGCCTCTATCCCGGAGCTCTACGACTACCGTGAGCAAGCCACCAGCTTCGAGGAGTTAGTCGAGTACCACACGATGTTCTTCGTGCTGCTCGGCAAGGATGAGCCGCAACGGATCCAGGCCGGGGTCGTGTCGGACAATTTCTTCGACACGCTCGGGGTGGCCCCTTTGCTGGGACGGACGTTCGTGGAAGGTGAGGACGACCTCGACTCCGAGGCGGTGCTGGTTCTGAGCTACGACTACTGGCGCAACGCCCACGGTGCAGATCCTGACGTCGTCGGGCAGGTATACGAGGTCAACACGCGTCCGCACACCGTAGTAGGCGTGCTACCGCCGATTCCTCAGTTCCCCAACGCAGTCGACGTGTACATGCCAACCTCTGCCTGCCCGTTCCGCGCCAACGCGGAGCGCAACATGGCGGGCAACCGCAACGCCTTCCGCAACCTGTTCGTCTTCGGCCGGCTGCAGGACGGTGCCACGGTTGACAGCGCCAGCGCCGAGATCGCCGGCGTGGCTTCGCGCTTCGAAGCGGACTTCCCCGACGCCTACCCGGCCAAGATGAACCTTACAGCGGGGGTCGTCGACCTCAAACAGGAGCTCACCCGGAACGCCCGGCCGGTGCTGTTCATGTTGCTGGCCACCGCCGGGCTGGTGCTGCTGATCGCCTGCGCCAACGTAGCCAACCTGAGCTTGGCCCGCGTGATGCGTCGAGAACAGGAAGTAGCGGTGCGTGCGGCACTCGGCGCCAGCCGCATTCGCCTGATGCGCCAGCTGTTCACCGAGAGCGCGGTCCTGGCGATAATCGGTGGCGCGGTTGGCTTGGTGTTTGCCTATGTCGGACTCGATATGCTCGTCGAGTTCGCCGGGCGGTACACGCCGCGCGCCGCGACGGTAACCATCGACGGTTGGGTGCTGGCATTCACGTTGCTGATCTCGCTCGGCACCGGCATCGCCTTCGGCACCTTCCCGGCGTTCCCCGGCACGCGCGACCTCGGCGGCGCCATCAAGGACGGCGCCCGCTCCACCGCCGCCGGTGGGCTGCGGCTGCGCCGTGCGCTGATCGCCGCGCAGGTCGCCTTGGCGTTCATTCTGCTGATCGGTGCGGGCCTGACGCTGCGCAGCCTCCTGCGACTGCAAGCCATCGACCCGGGTTTCGACACCGAGCACGTGCTGACCGCACGGGTCTCATTGGACTTCACGGCGTTCAACGGCATGACGGAGATGCACGACTACCTGCAAGAACTGGTCGTTGCGATCGGTGACAGTCCCTTGGTGCGAACCGCGGCGCTGACGCAGAAGCCGCCGTACCGGCAGACGAATCCGAACCTGGCTGACTTCGTCATCGAAGGACGCGCCGTTGAGGAGACCCAGACGCGACCCCAGCTGGACCTCAACGTCGTCACGCACGAGTACTTCGAGGTCCTCGGGATTCCGTTGCTCAGCGGTCGCTTGCTGGATAGCCGCGACGAGCCCAACGCCGCCCCTGTCGCGGTAATCAACCAGACACTCGCCCGGCTGTACTGGCCCGAGGAGGAGCCGATCGGTGCACGCGTCACCTTCGACGACGGCGACACCTGGATCACCATCGTAGGCGTGGCGGGCGATACACGACTCTATGGTCCGGAGACATCTGTCACGGCGGAGTTCTACCGTCCCTTCGGTCAGGCCGGCATGCCGACTTGGCTCATGATACGAACGGTGGGCGATCCGGCAAGCGCTGGCCAGAGCGTCAAGGACGCTGCCTATGCCCTCGGCGCCAACCCGATCAGCGACCTACAGCCGATGGCCGCGCTGCGTGCCGACGCAGTAGCATCGCCGCGACTGACCGCCTCCCTATTGGGTATCTTCGCCGTCCTGGCGCTCATCGTCACGGTAACCGGTATCGCCGGCGTCATGGCGTTCTCGATCACGCAGCGAACCCGCGAGCTGGGCCTACGGATGGCACTAGGTGCGCAGCCTCAGCGCATTTTGGCGATGGTAGTTCGTCAGGGCATGGTGCAGGTGATCATCGGGCTAGCGGTCGGACTCGCCGGCGCGATCGCCTTCGGTCGCGTCCTCAGAGGGCTGTTGTTCGAGGTTCAGCCGAGCGATCCGATTACCTTCACGGCCGCGCTGTTGGCGCTCGCCGCCGCCGCACTGATCGCCATCGTGATACCGGCTCGCCGAGCGGTAGCGGTCGACCCGGCCATCGCCCTTCGGCAAGGCTGATGGATGTTCCGCGGCGGCGGTCCCCGGGTCGGGGACGCGCCGTCGTTGTCGGTCTTCTGGCCGTCGCGGTCATCGCCGGGTACGGACCGCTCAAGCGAGCCGGCGTCGACCTCTTAGAACTGGCGGGGCGCACCGGAGCCGCCTGGCTACAGGCAACGCCGGAGCCGTCGAGCGGCCAGACGACGCTCGCCGCCGCGCCCTTCACGCTCGCTTTCAGTGTCGGTGGGAACTTGAAGTTTCCAGACACGTACCGGGAGTGGGTGTTCGTGGGCTCTGCCACCGGCCTGGCCTATGGCGAGCCCTCGGCAACACGTCGGCGCGGTGATCGTCACGGCCAGGATCACCCTGGCATGTTTACCCAGGTTTACCTCGAGCCTGGCGCGTACCATCACTTCCGACAAACGGGGCAGTTCAAGGAAGGCACCGCCTTCGCCCTCGAGATGCGCCAGCCGACGACCGGCGTCTCGATAGCCCGCGACGGCTGGTTCGCCGGAGACCTTCAGGGCATCCACGCCGCCATCAAGGACACCGAGCGTTTCGGGGGTTGGGCCTACTTCAACGTCGACACGTCCGGCGTCGCCCGTCGCGTACGTACCCCAGCCTGCGGCGCGTGCCACGCGGAACACGGCGCGCTCGACAACGTCTTCGTGCAGTTCTACCCACCGCTGACCGAGGCGGCGAGCTCAAGCGGCCACTGAGCTCGTTTTACCACCCTGCACGAGCCTGCTACGATGATCATCGGCGCACGGCTCGGTACCGCCCGCCTCCGAGAGCCGCTCGGCGCCCCTTCCGCTTCCGCTTGCCCACGATGCTGAATAGTATCCTCACCAAGTTCATCGGCACTCACAACGAGCGCGAGCTGAAGCGGCTTCGCGAGCGCTACGTCGAGCCGATCAACGCGCTCGAGCCAGAATACGAGTCGCTGTCCGACGGCGACCTGCGCGCCAAGACGGACCTATTCAGGAGCCGTCTGGCCGATGGTGAAGGGGTCGACGACCTCCTCGCGGAGGCCTTCGCTGCCGTACGTGAGGCCTCGCGTCGCACTACCGAGATGCGCCCCTACGACGTGCAGTTGATCGGCGGCGTCGTGTTGCACCGCGGCATGATTGCCGAGATGACCACCGGCGAGGGCAAGACGCTGGTTGCCACGCTGCCGGCCTATCTGAACGCCCTCGAGGGCAAGGGCGTGCACGTAGTCACCGTGAACGATTATCTGGCGCGACGCGACCGCGACTGGATGGGGCCGATCTACGAGTTTCTCGGGCTGCGGGTGGGGACGATCCAGAACGAGATGGGCGACGCCGAGCGCCAGGAGGCATACCGCAGCGACATCACATACGGCACCAACAACGAGTTCGGCTTCGACTACCTGCGCGACAACATGAAGTTCCGCCTCGAAGATCGCGTACAGCCTTCTCACCACTACGCCATCGTCGACGAGGTGGACTCGATCCTCATCGACGAGGCGCGTACGCCGCTGATCATCTCGGGGCCAGCCGAACAGTCCACCGAGCTCTACTACAAGATCGATCGCATTATCCCGAGCCTGCGCGCCGAAACCGACTACGAGATCGACGAAAAGCAACGCAGCGCGGCGCTGACCGAGGAAGGCGTACAACACGTCGAGCGCTTGCTGAAGATCGACAACCTCTACGACGTCAACAACATGCCGCTGGTCCACCACGTACAACAGGGGCTGCGTGCCCATGTGCTGTACAAGCGCGACAAGGACTACCTGGTAAAGGACGACCAGGTGATCATCGTCGACGAGTTTACCGGTCGCATGATGGCCGGTCGCCGCTGGAGCGACGGCTTGCACCAAGCGGTAGAGGCCAAGGAAGGGGTGCGGATCGAGCGCGAGAACCAGACGCTGGCAACGGTCACTTTCCAGAACTACTTCCGCATGTACACCAAGCTCGCCGGCATGACCGGCACGGCGATGACCGAAGCACCGGAGTTCGGGAAGATCTACGGGCTCCAAGTCGCCGAGATCCCCACCAATCGGCCCCTGCGCCGCACCGAGTACTCGGACGTCATCTTCCGCACCGTCGGTGAGAAGTGGACTGCGGTAGTCGAGGAGATCGAGGCGCTCAACGAATCGGGCCGCCCGGTGCTTGTCGGGACGGCATCGATCGAGAGCTCGGAGCATCTGTCGAGGCTGCTCAAGAAGCGGCGTATCGACCATGTCGTGCTGAACGCCAAACAGCACGAGCGCGAGGCGGAGATCGTTGCCCAAGCGGGGCAGGCTGGTGCGGCCACCATCGCCACCAACATGGCGGGCCGGGGGACCGACATCGTGCTCGGCGAAGGGGTGGCAGAGCTCGGTGGCCTACACGTTCTCGGCACTGAGCGTCACGAGGCACGCCGGATCGACAATCAGCTGCGCGGCCGCACCGGCCGCCAGGGCGACCAGGGCTCGTCGCAGTTCTTCCTATCGCTGGAGGACGATCTGCTGCGCGTCTTCGGCATGGACAAGCTGCAGGGGTTGATGAAGCGGCTCGGCATGGAGGAAGGCGTACCGATCGAGGATCGTATGGTGACGCGCGCCATCGGGCGCGCGCAGAAGCAGGTCGAGGGGCGCAACTTCGAGATCCGCAAGCACCTTCTCGAATACGACGACGTCATGGAGAAGCAGCGCCAGGCCATTTATTCCCAGCGCCGCAGCTTCCTGGCGGAGCCCGACACACCGGGCAAGTTTGTACGTGACTCGGCCCAGGAGATCCTCGACTGGCTGGTGGAGGGACATTGCCGGGAGGATAAAGACCCGCTCGATTGGCCGCTCAAGGAGCTGCAGAGCCACCTCACCGACTTCTTCGGCATCGACCCCGACGAGGTGCCGATCGATCTGGATAACGACACCCCCGCAGACGTGCAGGCCAACCTCGAACAGCTAGTCAAGGGCCGCTACGCTGACAAAGCGGAGCGACTCGGAGATTTGCTGCCCGAGTTCGAAAAGTGGATCTGCTTGCAGGTGCTCGACGCCAAGTGGAAGGACCACCTCTTCGCGCTCGACCGGCTCAAGGAAGGTATCGGTCTGCGGGGCTACGGCCAGCGGAATCCCCTGGTCGAGTACAAGCGCGAGTCGTTCGACATGTTCCAAGAAATGAACGACCGTATCCAGGCGGAGATCGTGCGGTACGCATACCGCATGGAGCCGATGACCCGCGAGGAGCAGGAGGCGCAGCTGGCGCGCCGCCGTGAAGCGGCGGCGCAGACAGAGCGCGTGGCCGCCGCAGCCACACGAGGCCGGGCGCCAGCGGTGGTGACGGTCGTGAAGCAGAGCGATAAGGTCGGCCGCAACGATCCCTGCCCTTGCGGCAGCGGCAAGAAATACAAGAAGTGCCATGGCTACTAGCAACCGGCAACACCACGGCCGAGACAAAGGCTCCGGATGACCCAACAAGACATCCTTCTCGCGCTTACCTTCGATGATGTACAGCTGATCCCCGCCCGCTCCAGCTTCATGCCTTCGGAAGCTGAGATAGGCACACATCTGACGCGGGACATCGAGCTCGGGATTCCGCTGTTGTCAGCGGCAATGGACACCGTCACCGAAGCGCCGATGGCGATCGCCATGGCGCAGCATGGCGGCGTTGGTGTGATCCATCGCAACCTGACCGTCAATCAGCAGGCCGACGAAGTCGACAAGGTGAAGCGCTCCGAGAGCGGCATGATCGTCGACCCCATCACCATCGGCCCGTCGGCGCCGATTCGCGACGCGCTCGACCTGATGTCGAAGTACAAGATCTCCGGCGTACCGGTGACCGACGAGGCGGGACACGTGCTCGGTATCTTGACCAACCGCGACGTGCGATTCGAGACCGATCATCAGCGACCGATCGAGGACCTCATGACCAAGGATGACCTGGTCACGGTTCGCCCGGGAACAACGCTCGATGAAGCGGTGGCGGTGTTACACCGACACCGCATCGAGAAGCTGCTGGTGACTGATGAAGCCGGGCTGCTCAGAGGCTTGATCACCGTCAAGGATATCCAGAAGAAGAGGGACTACCCGAGCGCCTGCAAGGACGACTCCGGGCGGCTGCGCGTGGGCGCCGGCGTCGGCGTAGGCGCCGACGCCATCTCGCGCGCCGCAGTACTCCTCGAAGCAGGCGCCGACATCATCGTGATCGACACCGCGCACGGTCACACCGACAGCGTGATCGAAACGCTCCAGCAGATCAAGAAGGGCTGTGCCGACGCGCCCTGCGTGGTTGGCAACATTGCCACCGCCGAAGCTACTCGCGACCTCATCGCAGCCGGGGCCGACGCCGTCAAGGTGGGCATGGGCCCCTCGGCAATCTGTACCACGCGGGTGGTCGCCGGCGCCGGTGTTCCGCAGGTCACCGCCATTGCCGAATGCGCCAAGGCTGCCCGAGGCACCGGCGTGCCGGTCATCGCTGACGGCGGCATCAAGTACTCCGGGGACATCGCCAAGGCGATCGCCGCCGGCGCCGATGCCGTCATGGTGGGCTCGCTGCTCGCCGGGACGGAGGAGTCGCCGGGAACTATCGAGCTGTATCAGGGGCGCTCCTTCAAGGCGTACCGCGGTATGGGATCCGTTGGCGCAATGCAGGACGGCAGCCGCGACCGCTACTTCCAGCCCGACGTGGAAGAAGCCAAGCTTGTTCCGGAGGGCATCGAGGGGCGTGTTCCGTACAAGGGCTCGGTTACCGACACGATCCACCAACTCATGGGCGGCCTGAGGGCCGGCATGGGGTACACGGGGTGCTCGACGATCGCCGACATGCACGAGCGAGCTCGGTTTCTGCGCATTACCGCCGCCGGGCTTCGCGAGGCACACGTGCACGACGTGCAGATCACCAAGGAAGCCCCCAACTACAGGGTCGAGTGAACCGCCGACATTTGCTCGCCGCCCTGGCCACTGCCTACGGGTGGTCGACGGTGGCTCAGCACGCCTGGACCCGGCACGCCGGGACTCAGCAAGCCCGGGCCGGATTACCACCGACCACGCCTGCCGCCCTGCCGCGACAGACGCCGGCCGCCGTCGCGGAGGCAGTTGTGCTCGGAACGGCGCAGGACGCGGGCGTGCCGCAGATCAACTGCTTTTCGGACAACTGCACCGCAGTGCGATCCGGGCGGCGCGCCGCACCGCTGGTGGCCTGCGTGGGCCTGATCGACCATGCTGCGGGACGCAGATTCCTGCTCGACGCCACGCCCGACATCGTGGCCCAAGTCGGGGCATTGTTGACGCCGACCGGTGAGGCCCCACCAGGGCGCAGCGGTACGGTGCCCCTGCAAGAGCTGCTCCACGGGATCTTCCTGACTCACGCTCACATCGGCCACTACGCCGGCCTCGTCCATCTGGGTAAGGAGGGCGCGGCGCCGCGCGGGTTGCCGGTGTACGGCAGCCGACGTATGTGCGCTTTCCTCAGCGCCAACGCCCCGTGGGACGCGCTGGTGCGCGGTTCCTTCGTCGATCTGCGACCCTTGACCGCGGGACAACGGGTGCAGGTTTCGCCGTCGCTGGCGATAACGCCGTTCGACGTCGTGCACCGCGCCGAGTACACCGACACGCTCGGCTACCTGGTACACGGGCCCGGAACGACGTTGATGTACGTTCCCGATGCCGACGTCTGGGACGGATGGGACACACCGTTCGACAAGCTGCTACGCGCCAGTAACGTGGCGCTCATCGACGGCTCGTTCTGGTCGCACGACGAGCTCGGACATCGTGTGCAGGCCGATATCCCCCACCCGCCAGTGTCGCAAACGTTGGAGCGCCTGCGTGGCTTAAAGGACCTTCCCGAGGTTCGCTTCATCCATCTGAACCACACGAACCCACTCTGGGACACGGAAAGCCCGCTTCGCCGTGAGCTGCCACCAGGATTCAGCGTCGCCGAAACCGGGCAACGACTGGTGCTATAGCAGGCCGAAATCTGCGAGCTTATGCGGCTCGCAACACCTCCACCTCGGCCTGCACAGCTAGGCGCCGGAGACGGCTTCGTCGACGCCGATGATGCGCACGTCGGAGCGGTCCGGGTGATGATCAACCTCGACGATGATCGACGATCCCAGATCCCATCCGGCCTCCTCGAGACGCTCGGCCCACTCGATCACCACCACGCACCCCCGACCGTAGAGGTCCTCTAGGCCCAGGTCTGGGAGGTCGGCTGTGCTCAGCCGGTATAGATCGACATGGTAGAGCGTTCGCCGCCCGGTGTACTCGTTGATGAGCGCATACGACGGGCTCGACACCTGGCCGGGATCGAGCCCTAGCCCGGCCGCGATGCCGCGCACCAGCTGCGTCTTACCGGCGCCAAGCGGGCCAAAGATCAGGATCACCTCGCCACCGCGGAGCCGGCGACCGAGGCCGGCACCGACATGCTCGGTCTCCTCGGCGCTATGGGTCACGTAGTCGCGTGTGCGGCTCAAGGCTCCGCCCCCTCGGCGACGCGCCGGAAAGCGCCAGGGATCTCGTCGACGAGATCCGAAGCCAGGCAGCCCGTCTGCCCGAGGCGTTGTGCTGCGAGATCGCCCGCCAGCCCGTGCAGCCAGGCCCCGGTCCAGGCGGCCGCCCCCGGGCGCAACCCCTGCGCGATGAGAGCGGCGATCAGGCCAGTCAACACATCGCCCGTTCCGCCGGTAGCCATCCCCGGATTGCCGCTCAGGTTGACGACCGGCGCCTGCTCCGGCTCAACGGTGAGAGAGCAGTGCCCTTTCAACAACACTACCGCCCCGGACGTCTCGGTAAGCTCCCGTACGGCGCCGACTCGATCCGACTGTACGGCGGCGACCTCGACACCCAGCAGCCGCGCTGCCTCGCCAGGATGCGGAGTGAGCACACGCGGCCCGGCCGCTTCTGTCAACTCTTCGAGGACACCGACGAGCGCGTTGAGGCCATCGGCGTCGATCACCATGGGGCGGGCACACTCCGTCGCCAGCTGCCGTACCAACGCGACCGTTTCGGTAGCGGTGCCGATGCCCGGCCCGATCGCCACGGCGTCAGCTGCCTCGGCACGCTCGAGCGCCGCCAGCACGGCGTCTGCACCGAGGCCACCGCTGGCTCCGGCCGGGGCGACGTGCACAAGCGCCTCCGTAAGCTGGCAGGCAATAGGTAAATAGGCGGTCTCGGGGCACAGCACGTGCACCAGACCTCCCCCACCCCGCAGCGCACCGCGCGCCGCCAGCACCGCGGCGCCGGCGGTACCCGGAGCCCCACCGATGACAAGTACGCGGCCATAATCCCCCTTGTGGCTGTCGGACCAGCGGGGCGGCAATCCCGCCGCACAGTCCTCCCGAGTCGGTCGCCACAGTGCGGCCGGCGCCGCTTCGATGACCGCAGTGGGGAGGCCGATGTCCACGACCACCACCTCGCCACACGTCTCGCTCGCCGGTGCCAAGAGGTGGCAGACCTTCGGTGCGCCCAGAGCAACCGTCAAGGCCGCCTCCACGACAGCGCCCTGAATAGCGCCCGTATCGGCCGACAGCCCGCTCGGCAGATCCACCGCAACAACCGGAACATCCGATGCGTTGATGCTCTCGATAGCGGCCGCGATGGCGCCCCGAGGCGCGCTTTCGAGCCCCGTTCCCAGCAGCGCATCGACGATGCAGTCGAACTCCGCCAGGTCGTCCGCCAACGGACCCCATGCCTCCTCGTTGTGTACTTCTACCACCGGCACGCCGAGGGTCACCGCAATTCGATGGTTGGTGGCGGCGCCATCACGCAGCACCGATCCCTCTCCGAACAGGTACGCCACCACCTCGCCGCCCATGTTGTGGAGGTGGCGCGCCACCACGAAGCCGTCGCCACCGTTGTTGCCGCGCCCGCACAAGAGCGCGATGCTCGCCGGAGGCTGTTCGCCGAAGTGGCTCGTCAGTGCCTCGACCACCTGCAACCCGGCGTTCTCCATCAGCACCTCACCTGCGATGCCGTAATCGTCGATCGCAGCGCGATCGCACGCTTGCATGGTGGCCCGGTCCAGAACCTTGATCATGACAATGGCACGCGAGTGGCTGGTTTGATGCAGGATGCGCGAGGTAGAGAATCACCCGTATGCCCAAGTATCTCAGGGCGCGGCTGTTCTTGTCGGTACAGGGAAGGGCGGAAGGAGCGCCGGGGCGCCGTAAGAGTGCTTCACCGCATAAACTCGTTCGCGTACATAAGAGCTAACTCTCGAACCCAGGGGTCAATCGTGTCGCTGCGCTGCCTGCGCTTTCTCAGCGCCGGAGAGTCTCACGGACCGATGCTGGTCGGCCTGCTCGAAGGCCTGCCCGCCGGGATTCCCATCGATGTCGACGCCATCAACGCCGATCTGCGCCGCCGCATGGGTGGTCATGGCCGCGGCAAACGTATGAAGATCGAGGCCGACGCCGTGCGCCTAGTGGGCGGTGTGCGCCTCGGTGAGACGCTGGGCAGCCCGATCGCCTGGCTGATCGAGAATCGCGACTGGGTCAACTGGCAGGAGGTGATGGCGGTGGAAGCTCCTGCCGGGGGCGGCACTTCGTCGGATGGCGATGGCGCCGTCGTCGGATCGCACGCTGTGGCCGAGAGCGGAAACCGACCGTCGGCGGTAGATATCCGCCGCATCACGAGGCCGCGGCCGGGGCATGCTGACCTGGCCGGCGGGCTGAAGTACGACCGCGACGATCTGCGTGATGTGCTGGAGCGCGCCAGCGCCCGCGAGACCGCTGTGCGGGTGGCAGCAGGCGCGTTGTGCAAACAGTTTCTAGGCCATCTCGGCATCGAGGTCACGAGCCACGTGACGCGCATTGGCGCCGCCGCGTTCGAGGCTGGCGCCCCACCGACGCCGGTGGCAACTGTCCGCCAGCGCGCCGATGCGTCGCCGGTGCGATGCGTTGACCCCGACGTCGAGGCCGCAATGATCGCCGCCATCGACCACGCCCACGATGAGCTCGAGACCCTCGGTGGCGCGTTCGAGGTCATTGGGACGGGGTTGCCACCCGGTCTGGGGAGTCACATCCAGTGGGACCGCCGACTGGAGGCTCGGCTCGGCCAGGCGTTGCTATCGATCCAAGCACAGAAGGCGGTGGAGATCGGGCCGGCGATCTGGTGCGCCTCACAGCCCGGCTCGATGGCGCACGACGCGATCATCAGCGAACCGGACAACCGCTGGGGCCGTCCGACCAACCGCGCCGGCGGCACCGAGGGCGGTATCACGTACGGTGGTGAGCTGCGCGTGACTGTCTACATGAAACCACTATCGACGCTTCGACAGCCGCTGCCCTCCGTCGATATCGTCAGCGGCGAAGCGGTCGATGCTGTGGTGCAGAGGACCGACACCTGCGCCGTGCCCGCCGCCGCGGTCGTAGGCGAGGCGATGACCGCGCTGGTATTGGCCGACGCGTGCATCGAGAAGTTCGGCGGTGACAGCCTGCGGGAGACGCTGCGCAACTTCCGCGGCTACATGAAGCAGGTGGCCGACTTTCCGTCAGTCGACTAGCAGGCCGTGGTGAAAGTGTGGTGGGTCTGGTTACGGCGAGTTGGGGCCAGATGCAAGGCGGCCTGGCGCAGGCGATGCCCTAGCCATCGTCCAGGAAGGGCAACACCGCAAATGGCCCCAAATCGCCGTAACCCTTCGGGCGACAGGGGGTTGCGCGCGTAGGCTGCGTCGTTCCTCGTCAACGATGCGGTAACCATCGCCTCCTCCTCTCTCCTTGCCTTCACTTCGCAAGACCCTGTCGCCAGACCCACCACACTTTCACCACGGCCTGCTAGTGCTCCTGCGTCGGTCCCGTTGACCGGCGACAACCGCGAGCCTACGGTGTCTGTGCGCCGATGCACGGCGCCCAACTCACCAACCTGGCGGCCGACGGCTCGAGCCGAGCCCGCAGGGAAAAGATCGAGGATGGGCCGCATGCATGCCTCTCGCGCTCTGGTAGTGATAGCGATGGCCGGGACGGGCGTCGGAGTAGCGGCTCAGGACAGGGCGATCGAGTTTCCCGATGTCTCCGGCTACCACACGCTGATCGTCGACCCGCACACGCACTCGGTCTTTTCCGACGGCCTGGTGTGGCCCTCCATCCGCATCGACGAGTCGGAGCTGGACGGGCTCGATCTGGTGGCGGTGACCGAGCACCTCGAGTACCAACCGCACTCGGAGGACATTCCCCATCCCGATCGCAACCGCTCGTTTGTGCTGGCCACCGATCACGCCGAGCGCGTCGGGTCGGAGCTCATCATCGTCAACGGTGCCGAAATTACCCGCCAACCGCCCCTCGGGCATGTGAACGCCGTCTTCCTGAACGACGCGAACGCCCTCCGGGCCGACGACCCGATGAGCGTCTTCCGCGAAGCCAACCGTCAAGGCGCTTTCCTGTTCTGGAACCACCCGTGGTCATACGGGACCGACGGCGTCGCCGCGCTTACTGACATGCACCGATCGCTGATTGCCGACGGCCTGTTGCATGGCATCGAGGTGGCCAACGGGAACAACTACTCGTCCGACGCGCTTCAGATCGCGCTCGATCACGACCTCACGATTCTTGGTGTCTCCGACATCCACGGGTTGATCGACTGGGCCTACGACATCCACGGCGGCGGGCACCGCACCGTCACGCTTGTGTTCGCATCCAGCCGCACCGCCGAGTCGATCCGCGAGGCGCTGCAGGCGCGACGAACCGTTGCCTGGATGAACAACACGCTGATTGGGCGCGACGAGGTCCTGATGCCACTGATCGAAGCGTCGCTGACGGTAACGGAAGTCGTCAAGAGACGCCAACGTGACATCGTCGACGTGACGCTATCCAATGCGTCGGACGCGACCTTCGAGCTGGCGAACCGCGGCGGCCATCGTTTCCAAGACCAAGCGTCGCTGATCCGGGTACCGGCGCACGGCGAGGTCACGCTTGTCGTTGCCGGCGAGCCCCGTTCGGCTTTCGATCTCGAGCTCCAGGTGATGAACGCCATCACCGCACCCGGCGCGCATCCGATGCTGCGCCTCGATGTACAGGTACGCTAGCAGGCCTGTCACACTTTCACCACGGCCTGCTAGCTACGCGCTCTCCACCAGCGGCAGCAGCCGCGCCAACGCTTCATCGACGGCCCGCGTCGTGATGTGCCGGTGGGTAACCAGCCGCACCGCACCGGCAGCGGTTGGCGTGCAGAGCACGCCTCTCTCCTGCGCCGCCTGGCAGAAAGCAGGCGCGGTCATGCCATCGACATCGAAGACCACGATGTTGGTGTCGACATGGCCGAAGGTCAACGAGACGTGCCCGGTCTGCAACAGTCCGTCGGCCAGACGACGGGCGCTGGCGTGATCCTCGGCCAATCGATCGATGCCGGATTCCAACGCCACGAGCGCCGCTGCGGCCACCACCCCGACCTGGCGCATGCCGCCGCCGAACATCTTGCGCACCCGCCTCGCCTCACGAATCAGATCAGCACCTCCTGCAAGCAGCGAGCCCACCGGCGCCGACAGGCCCTTCGACAGCGACACCATGACCGAGTCGAAATCAGCCGCCAGGTCCGCCGCGGGTCGTTCGGTGGCCACCGCCGCGTTGAACAAGCGCGCCCCGTCAAGATGTGCACGCAAACCCCGCTCCCGACAGACCGCGACGACCTCGCGGGCTATCTCGAGTGGGTACACCCTCCCTCCGGCCATGTTGTGCGTGTTTTCGAGCACGATCATCGTGCAGCGCGATTGATAGTAGGGGCGCGACACCAGGTGGGGCTCGACGTGGTGTGGGTGTAGCACGCCCGCCTCGCCGGCGATGGCACGCAGCTGCAGGCCCGAGAGCACCGCCGCCGCCCCGAGCTCCCAGTCGTGGCCATGCCCCGATGCCTCGATCAGCACCTCGTCACCCGGCCGCGTGTGCAGATGCGCCGCCACCTGGTTGGCCATCATGCCGGTGGGCATGAACAGGCTCGCCGGCTTGCCGAGCAAGTCGGCGCCGACCTCCTGCAGGCGCTCAACGGTGGGATCCTCACCGTAGACATCGTCGCCAACCTCGGCCGTCGCCATGGCGTGGCGCATGGCATCCGTGGGCTGCGTCACCGTGTCGCTGCGCAGATCGATAGGAGGCGAGGTCATCGGAGCACTAGTCGTCGTCAAGAACTTCGCGTAGGTAGCGGGCGGTGTGCGATCCGTTGCAGGCGGCAACTTCTTCGGGGTGTACCCGACGCTACCAGCGAGCCGCCCCCGTCACCGCCCTCGGGGCCAAGGTCGATGACCCAGTCCGCCGCTTTGATGAGGTCGAGGTTGTGCTCGATGACGATGGCCGAGGCGCCGGTGTCGATCAGCCGGTTCAAGGCGAACAGTAGCTTGGCGATATCGTCGAAGTGCAGCCCGGTAGTGGGTTCGTCAAACAGGTAAAGCATCCCCTTGCCGCCACCCTGGAGCAGATGTGACGCTAGCTTGACGCGCTGCGCCTCGCCGGCCGACAAGGTACTGGAAGGCTGCCCCAGGCGGAGGTACCCGAGACCGACGTCCTCCAGCGCCTTCAGCCGCGACTCCGCCTTGGGCAAATCGGCGAAGAACCGACGTGCCTCTCCGACGGTCAGTTGGAGCACGTCGTGGATATTCTTGCCACGCACGCGAATATCGAGTGTTTCGCGGCGGAAACGAGTGCCGCCGCACTCCTCGCAAGGCAGGTTGACGTCTGGAAGGAACTGCATCTCCACGAGAATCTGCCCGGCGCCCTCACACACCTCGCAACGCCCCCCGGCGACGTTAAACGAGAAGTGCCCAGGCCTGTATCCACGCGCGCGCGCCGCGCGCGTCGCCGCGAAGAGCTTTCGGATAGGGTCGAATGCCTTTACGTAGGTCACCGGGTTCGATCTTGCGCTTCGACCGATCGGCGCCTGGTCGACCAGTACCGCCTGGCGAATCAATCCCGCCCCTTCGATGTCGTCGTGATCGCCTACCGCGCCGCTCCACTCCCCCAGGCGCCGAAGCAAGCCGGCGTGGAGGACGTCGTGAATAAGCGTGCTCTTGCCGGATCCCGAGACCCCGGTGACGCAGCAAAGCACGCCGAGAGGGAATGTAACGTCGATGTTCTTGAGGTTGTGCTGCCGCGCACCGATGACCCGCAGCTCATGAAGGCGATGCCGCCGCAGCGCCGGCATCGGGACCCTGCGATCACCCGAAAGGTAGGCTGCGGTAACCGACTCGGTGGCGGTGTGGATCTTGCTTGGCTCGCCCGCGAACACTACGCGGCCGCCGAGCACTCCTGCCCCGGGACCCATATCGATCAGGTGATCGGCACCCTCGATCATCTGGCGGTCGTGCTCCACCACCAAGACGGTATTTCCGAGATCGCGGAGACTTTCGAGGATCGAGATCAGCTGCTCGTTGTCGCGCGGGTGGAGTCCCACGCTAGGCTCGTCGAGCACGTACATAGATCCCACCAGCATTGAGCCGAGGCAGGTGGCAAGGCTTATTCGCTGCGCCTCTCCGCCCGACAAGGTACCGGTGAGGCGATCGAGAGTGAGGTAGTCGAGGCCCACTTCGATCAAGTAGCGGAGCCGCGCACGAATCTCTCGTAGGACCTGATCGACCACCACCGCGACGTGCACCGGTAGCTCCAGATCGCGGAAAAACGCGGCGATCTCACCAATGCTCAGGCAGGAGATGTCGGGCAAGGTGCGGTGGTCGATATGAACGGCGTGGGCATCGATGCGAAGGCGCGTGCCCTGGCACGCTGGGCAGCTCACGTAGCCACGATATCGCGCCAGCAAGACGCGAACGTGGAGCTTGTGCTGCTTCTTGCGAAGTCCGGCGAAGAACCCGTGCACTCCAACGAACCCATCACCGCCGTCGAGAATCGCGTCACGCTGCCCGGGCTCGAGATCGGCCCAAGCGACATCGAGTGGAATGCCACGCTCGGCAGCGAAGCCGCGCATCGAGCTTCGAATGCGATGTCTGCTCTCCTTGTTCCACGGCTCCACGGCTCCGTCGGCGAGACTCCTGCGGCGGTCGGGGATGACCTTGTCGAAATCGATCTCGATGATGCTGCCGAACCCGTTGCACTCGGGGCAGGCGCCGTACGGATTGTTGAATGAGAATAGCCTGGGCTCCGGTCGAAGAAAGTCGCGGTCGCAATCGGCGCACCGGTAGCGATCGTCGAAGGAGCGCAGCTCCAGCCGGTCATCAAGCTGGATCCAAACGCGCGCTCGGCCCTCGCCCTCGCGAAAGGCGACACCTACCGAGTCGAGCAGGCGCTCGTGCGACCGCTGGCGTAGATGCAGTCGGTCGACGATGATGTCGACCTCGTCGCCCCGCAGCTTCGACGCCAACTCCGGGAGCTGGGATGGTGCCAGCTCGCACACCGCACCGGCGACCAAGAGACGACGGAAACCCGACTTGAGCAGATGCTGGAGGAGTCCAAGGCGTGCTGCGTCATCTCGAGGTAGCGGGCGCGGACAGGCTATCAAGGCGCGCTGCTCCGCATGCTCCTCCAGCAACCGAGCGGCGACCTCTCCAGGCGCGTCGGCGCGCACCGCGTTGCCGCAGCTTGGGCAGATCGTCGTCCCAGCACGTGCAAACAGCAGCCGCAGATAGTCTTGGATCTCGGTGACCGTGCCTACGGTGGAGCGAGAGTTGCGCGGCGGCACCCTTTGCTGAATGGCGATGGCCGGACATACGCCACGAACTTCGTCCACCAACGGCTTGTCCATGCGCTCCAGAAACTGGCGCGCATAGGCGGATAGCGACTCCACATACCGTCGCTGGCCCTCGGCATAGACGGTGTCGAAGGCGAGGCTCGACTTACCGGATCCGGACACGCCTGTAACCACCACCAGGCGGCCGGCCGGGATCTCTACGTCAATGTTCTGCAGATTGTGGACGCGTGCGCCTCGGACGACGATCGGCTCACTCGCTGCCGTCGCGGACGTGCCCACCGTGGCTTCGACCCCCATGACCCCGCATTCTCCGAAGAGACCACCGCCGCGATTCTATTTCGCCCAACGGACAAGAGATCGATATTACCAGGCCGCAGCTCGCCTCAAGCCCCCTGCCACGGCTTCCCGATGCAGGCTTTGCGAAGCGTGCCGACTTGCACTTGCCGCACCGGTGGCGGAACGTTCGGCAGCGGCATCAGATCACGGCAACCGACGACCGTCTCCAGTCTGCGTGAGCGACGGACACGATGAGCAACCAGCACGAGGGCGACGACGAGGCACGTCGCGACGACTACTTCCGGCAAATCGAGCGGCACTTCGGCATACGCCGCGGCGGCCCGCTGCTGCTGTCGCCGCGCGACTGGCAGGTCGTCGAGCGCTGGCACGACCGTGGCATCCCGCTGGATACGGTGCTGCGAGGCATCAATCGCGCCTTCGACCGCTTCGACGCGGGCGCCTCGTCGAGAACGAAGGTGAACTCGCTGTCGTACTGCAAGCAGTGGGTCGAGGCGGCATGGGAGGAGCAACGCCGGCTCGGGATACTCCCGAACGCCGACACGGGTGGCGGCGGGGATCCGGCCGCCGATCACCTCGAAGGCGCCGCCACTACCTGCCGGGCGGCCATCGAGACGACGCCGGAGCTTGCCGAAGCACTGGAGATCGCGGCGACCGCTCTCGGCCGTCTAGCAGTTGAAGCCAGCGCCCTCGGAGCCACCGAGCTCGACCGTCGAGCCAATGCCATCGAGGCCACGTTCCGCAACGCCGCCGAGGCACGGAGCGGACAGCGTACCCTCCGACTACCACGCTTTAGTCCCTGGACCGTGTGACCGCTGGCCTGCCGTTGCCCGTGTCGCGACGGTGGTTACATGGAGCGGCGCCAGCTCCTGGGCCAACGCCGTCGCCCCAGGCCAGCTCGAGAGTGTTCCGTGGTCGAGCGCCGCCTCGGTGCTCGCCAGCCGTGTGCTCTGGGTCGCCGCCGGGCGCGTCAAACAACCGCAGGGGGCGATCGCCATCCTGGTCGTCGCCGCGCTATTGGGAGGGGTCGCGGGCAGTAGCGCCTCCCGGCCAGGCTCTCTGCGTTACCTGGCCGAGCACGACGGCGGCCTAGATGGGCCTTGGAGAATCCAAGGCCGTGTCGTCCGGGAGCCGACGGCGGCGGCGCGCGGATCGACGCTGACCGTCGACGTGGATCGCGTATGGCTAGAGCAGCGGTGGCAGTTGCTTCACGGACGAGTCGAGCTGCAGATCCCCGAAGCCCCACCACGGCCCAACTGGTACTCCGGAACACGGTTGGAAGCCTGGCTGCGACTGCAGCCCGACCGCCCGCCGGCAAATCCGGCGCGTGCGACGACCGACCGTCTACGACTGCGCGGCATTGATCTGCGCGCGCGATTGAAGAGCTACGGCCAGCTACGGATGCGCGCACCACCGGCGTCGTACCTAGCGACCCTACCCGGACGAGCTCGCGATTTCGTCCGCGCGCAAATCGCGGCGACCTTCCGGCGCCACCCGAATCTGGTGCGCGCGTTACTGCTCGGTGAACGACGCGACCTCGATGAGACCCTGCTGCAAGACATGGCGCGTAGCGGGCTGATCCATCTGCTAGCCATATCCGGGCTGCACGTTGGGCTGCTCGCGATGGCACCGATGGCAGCCCTTCGGGTGCTGGGCCGCTCGCCGCGGGCGGGCTGGTGTGCGGCGCTCGGCGCCACCCTGCTGCTCGTATTCTTGGTAGAGCCGCGGGCGCCAATCCGGCGCGCCGCGACGATGACCGCGTGCCTGCTCGCAGGTCGCCTGGCGGGGCGGCGGATCGCGTCCACCGACGCACTTGGCTTCGCCATCCTGGTCATCGTCGCCGTCGATCCCGTCGCACCGGAGCAGTTCGGCTTCCAACTGAGTGTTGCCGCAACCGCGGCGATCGTCCTGGCCGGCCACCGTAGCGAATCGCTGCTCGCCCGCATGTTCGGCACCAGCCTGGCGGCTAACAGCGCGGTGGCGCCCCTGCTAGCGATAAAGACCGGTACCGTTCCGGTCGCCGGACTGCTGCTCAACGTCGTTGCCATCCCGGCCGTTTCTGCTGCCTTGGTGCTCGCGGTGGTCGCGCTGATGGCTGCGGCAAGCGGCCTGGTGGCGCTTCCGAGCGGCCTGTCGGCCGGTGCTGAAGCGATGCTCGACGTCGTGCTGGCGTGTTCGCGAGCGTCTGCTTCCCTGGGAATGGGTCCGGTCGCCCTCGCGTCGGCCAGCACCGCGTCAGGGCTGTTGTACGGCCTCGGCATGATCGTTGCCATGCGCGCCCGCCGCCGGCGGCGCATCATGGGCTTGCTATCGATGGTCGTCGCCGGCGGCCTCGCACTCCAATCGCCGCACCAGCCAGCGTACCCGCGCCTGCTCGCCCTCGACGTGGGACAAGGCGACGCCCTGCTTCTGGTCTCGGCCGACGGAGCGGTGCTGGTCGACGCCGGCGGCTACCCGGGCATCGATTACGACACCGGCTACCGCATCGTCGAGCCGGAATTGCGTCGCCTCGGCATCGGCCGCCTCGAAGCGTTAGCGATCACCCACGACCACGCCGACCATATCGGCGGAGTACCGACGATCCTGCGCCACTTTCGAGTCGCTGAGTTGTGGCTAGGTGCAACCCCGGTCGAGTCCGAGACCGCAGCCCGCGTATTCGAGCTGGCTTGGGCGCGCCACACCGCCGTGCTCACTCCCACCGCCCTCGAACGGTCGATCGCCGGCTGCCGTTGGCGCAGCTTTCCGGCCCCAGGCAACCAACTGCGAGCCAGCGCCGGCTCCGTGAAGAACGAGGCTTCGCTAGTTCTCGTAGCGACCTGCGGGACCAAGCAGATGCTGCTCACCGGAGACGCCGGTACCGCATCGGAGAGGAACTGGGACCTTACGCGCATGGCAGGCGCTTTCCTGAAGGTCGGACATCACGGCAGCGCCAGCGCCACCTCGGACAGGTTCCTGAGCCGCCTGCGGCCACGCCACGCGGTGGTGTCGGTGGGCGCTGCCAACCCCTGGTCACTGCCGCGTTCGAGCGTGCTAGCACGACTGAGAGCACATCGCACAGCGGTGTACCGCACAGACCGTGACGGAGCACTTACCGTCGAGTTCGGAGCGCGGGTGCGGGTAAGAGGCGAGCGATGGCGCAGCGGCTCCGGGGACTGAACGGCGCTAGCGACTGGTTAGCAGGCGTCGTCGTGCGGATCGAAGCAGTGACGGCAGCGGGCCTCGTATACATCCGATGCACCCACCACGACGCGCTGCTTGCTGGCGGTCAGGCGCTGCGAGAAGTTGGCGGGGCGTCCGCATCGCATGCAGATCGCGAGGGTCTTGGTGATGTACTCGGCAATCGCCAGCAACGCCGGTATAGGCTGGAAGGGCTCGCCGCGGTAGTCCTTGTCGAGCCCAGCCACGATGACGCGATGCTCCTCGGCGGCAAGGCGTTGGCAGACCTCGACGAGCCCGTCGTCGAAGAACTGTGCCTCATCCACGCCGACCACCTGCGTGTCGGCGCGAACACTCGCGTACAGCTCCGTGGAGTCACGGACGCGGGCGCTGGGCAGTTTTTGCCGGTTGTGCGACACGATGTGATCATTGTCGAAACGATCGTCGACTCGCGGCTTGAAAACCTGCACTATCTGTTTGGCGATCTGAGCTCGCCGGAGGCGGCGAATCAACTCCTCGCTCTTGCCGGAGAACATGCTGCCGCAGATCACCTCGATTGTTCCGAACTCGTGATGCGGTGCTCTCGGCTCGAGTCGTGCCATTGCCCTACCCTGATCTCGGCGCCAAGCGGCCGGCGCCCAGGTCGCTGCCGCGGCGGAACCACGGGCTGCTAGAATTCGTTCCCCCGCATCCACTCCCAGCGTGCCATGACGACCGAATCCGCGACCGAGCCCGAGCCGGACGACGACTCCCCGCTACGTACGCTGCTGGCGGGTATGGACCGTGCCCGCAAGCTTACCGTCTGGTCACTCCTGGCGTTGGCGATCGGCACGTCGTTGGCGTGGACTTGGTCGCGCGAGATATACCAGTTCCTGGCGAGCCCGCTCACCGACGCGCTCGCCGTACGCGGCCACGATCCGCGACTGACGTTCACTGGGCTAACCGACCCGTTCGTGCTGTACTTCACCGTTTCGTTGTCGACCGGCCTGGTATTCGCGATCCCGGCGCTGGCTCTACAGCTCTATGTGGTCGTGGCGCCGCGCGTCCGGCTGCGCTCCGCGGTCGCCATCGCAGGCTTTGTGCTGACCGCCTGCGCGCTGTTCCTCGCCGGGCTCAGCTTCGCGTATTTCATCCTGATTCCCTTCGCTGTGAGCTACCTGCTCGATGTCGGCGAGGAGTTCGCACACGCCATCACAATCCGCGATTTTCTGCGCTTTACTGTGCGCCTTCTGCTAGCCATGGGACTCGGCGCGCAGCTCCCGCTGATTATCTTCAGCGCCTCACGCGTTGGGCTGGTGAACGCACGCGGCCTGCTGCGATGGTTCCCCTACGCGGTGCTGATAGCCTTCGTCCTGGCAGCGATGCTGACACCGCCCGACGGGATGAGTCAGTTCCTGGTGGCCGTTCCGTTGCTGGTGTTGTACCTGGTCGGCGTGGTGGTGGCGGCGATCGCCGGACGTTAGTGTGCCTCGCCCTCCTTCACGCGCCGCCACTCAGCCTCGAGCTCGCCGCGCGTCGCGCCGATTCGCTCATCGCCGACAGCTGCTTCCAGTTGCCGAAACCGACGCTCGAACTTACTGCTGGCATCGTTGAGCGCGACCTCGGCCGAGTGCCCCAGATGACGGGCGAGGCTGGACAGGGTCAGCAACAGGTCGCCGAGTTCTTCTTCGGCGCCGGGCGCGATACTCTGCTCCAGTGCAGACGACAGCTCATCGAGCTGCTCACGCGCCTTGTCGACGACATCCGCCACTGAGGCCCAGTCGAACGACATCTGCGCGGCGCGCTTTCCAAGCTTCTGGGCGCGCTCCAGAGCCGGAAGTGCTCGCGGCACGTCGTCGAGCAATGACCCGGCACCGCGCTCCTGGCGCTTGATCGTCTCCCAGTTGCGCAGCACCGCTGCCGCGTCGTCGACTCGGACGTCGCCGAATACATGCGGGTGGCGTCGCACCAGCTTGCTGCTGATCGCTTCGATGGCATCGACGATCGTGAAGCTCCCCTCCTCCGCACTGATCTGTGACAGAAAAACGATCTGCAGCAACAGATCCCCGAGCTCCGCGCTGAGCACCCTCGGGTCGCCGTCATCGATCGCCTGCACCACCTCGTAGGCCTCCTCGAGCGTGTAGCGCCGCAGGGTGGAGAGATCCTGCTCACGATCCCAAGGACACCCGTCAGGACCGCGCAGCCGACGCATGATGCCAACCAGACGGGAAAAAGCCTCGCCCGCTAGGCGGTCATGTGACTCGCCTTTGCCCCGATCTTCCCCTTCGACCATGGACGCAGTCTATTGCTCGCAAGTGCCGACCGCGCCGCGACGCTGCCCGTCGATGCCGTCTTTGGAGAGCCCTAGCAGGCCGAGGTGGAAGCGTGGCCGGCCTGGTCGCGACCCGTTGAGGCCAGTTGCCTCCGCCTCGCAAGACCCTGTCGCCAGGTCCGGCACGCTTCCACCTCGGCCTGCTAGAGTCACATGTACTACCTGCTAGACTCGTGCCCATGAACGACAACGACTTGCTAGACGGTCAGCGGCCGAAGATCAAGGTCATCGACCGGCGGTTGTTCGATAGCGACGGCAACCTGCGCGATGAAGCTCCGTCGCCTCCGTCAGACGCCCCGACAACCGAGCCCGCCGGCGCCGCTGAGCCGGCGCCTGCCGGGGACTTGATCGAGTCCACCGACGCGTCAGCCGACGATGCCCCGAGCAGTGCACCGTCGGAGGTCGAGGACGTCGCCACCGCGGGCGACAGCGACGCGACGCCGAAAACCGCGCCGAAGCTCAAACTCAACGACCAGGCAATGCTCAAGTTCATCGAGGAGCAGTATGTCGGCGGGCTCCTCGCTCTGGGGGCCATGCCGGAGCCACAGAGCGGTCAAATGGTCGAAGATCTCGACCTGGCGCGCCTGCGCGTCGAGGTTTTGGGATTGCTGCAGGAAAGCACCGAAGGCGGGCGCTCCGACGACACCAGCAAGGCCCTCGAGGACGTGCTCTACCAGCTGCGCATGGCCTACTTGCAGAAACGCAAGGTGGCCAAACTCTAGCGCGCTCGCCTGAGCATCGCTATCGAGTCGGAAAGTATTTTCTGATCACCAGCACGCCGCGTTGCTCAGCACAGCGTGCTTTCCGCATAGTTACGCGACCGCAATTGGCGCACCGCAGTGAAGCTGCCCGGCACAATTAAGTTGACGATACCTAACTAAGGTTTTATACTTTTATCTAACTAAACTGCATAAAGGCCCGGCTTGTCACGAACACCGGCAGCCGGGGAACCGAAACCTCTCTGGGACCCCGTTGAAAGGGGCCTCGATCAGGAGCTCGACATGTCCAAGGTCATCGGTATCGACCTGGGCACCACCAACTCGGTGGTCGCGGTGATGGAGGGCGGTGAGCCCACCGTCATCCCGAACGCCGAGGGTGGTCGCACAACGCCCTCCGTGGTCGCCTTCACGGAGAAAGATGAGCGTCTCGTCGGCCAGGTCGCCAAACGCCAGGCCGTCACCAACCCCGAGAACACCGTTTTCTCGATCAAGCGCTTCATGGGACGCCGCCACAGCGAGATCAGCGAGGAGCTGACCATGGTCCCCTTCCAGGTAGAGCAGGAAGGCGACGACGTCAGCATCCTGGCCGCCGGTAAGCACTACTCTCCGCCGGAGATCTCGGCGATGATTCTGCAGAAGCTCAAGCAAGCGGCGGAGGACTATCTCGGCCAGAAGGTCGAGCGCGCCGTCATCACGGTTCCCGCCTACTTCAACGACGCCCAGCGGCAAGCCACCAAGGACGCTGGGCGCATCGCTGGCCTGCAGGTCGAGCGCATCATCAACGAACCCACGGCTGCAGCTCTCGCCTACGGGCTGGAGAAGAAGACCGACGAGAAGATCGCCGTCTACGACTTCGGCGGTGGGACGTTCGACATCTCGATCCTGGAGGTGGGCGACGGCGTCGTCGAGGTCAAGGCAACCAACGGTGATACCCACCTGGGCGGCGACAACTTCGACCAGCGCATCATGGACTGGATCATCGAGGAGTTCCGCAAGGATCAGGGCATCGATCTGTCGAGTGACCGCATGGCGCTACAGCGCCTCAAGGAGGCGGCCGAGAAGGCCAAGATCGAGCTGTCGAGCGTCGTCGAGTCAGAGATCAACCTGCCCTTCATCACCGCCGATCAGACTGGCCCGAAGCACCTCAGCCTGAAGCTCACCCGTGCCAAGTTCGAGAGCCTCGTCGCGGACCTGCTCGAACGTGCCGTCGGGCCCTGCAAGCAGGCTCTGGCCGATTCCGGCCTCAAGGCCGGCGAAATCGATGAGGTGGTCCTCGTCGGCGGATCCACACGGATGCCGGCAGTCCAGGAACAGGTCCGACAGGTCTTCGGCAAGGAGCCTCACAAGGGGGTTAACCCCGATGAGGTCGTGGCGCTGGGCGCGGCCATCCAGGGTGGCGTGCTGGCCGGTGAGGTTAGCGACCTGCTGTTGCTTGATGTCACTCCGCTGTCGCTCGGCATCGAGACGCTCGGCAGTGTCACTACGGTGTTGATCTCACGCAACACGACCATCCCGACGCGCAAGAGCGAGACCTTTACCACCGCAGCGGATAACCAACCCTCGGTAGAGGTACACGTGCTGCAAGGCGAACGCGAGATGGCGGCCTCCAACCGCACACTCGGGCGTTTCCACCTCGAGGGAATCCCCGCCGCCCCGCGCGGCGTGCCTCAGATCGAGGTGACCTTCGATATCGACGCCAACGGCATCCTCAGCGTCACTGCGAAGGACCTGGGTACCAACAAGGAGCAGAAGATCACCGTCACGTCATCGAGTGGCCTCTCCGAGGCCGAGATCGAGCAGCTCGTCAAGGATGCCGACGCGCACTCCGAGGAAGACAAGGCGCGGCGCGAGCAAATCGAGGCCCGCAACCAGCTCGACAGCCTCGTATATCAGACCGAGAAGCTCCTCAACGACAATCGTGAGCAGCTCGATGCCGGAGCCATCTCCGATGTCGAGGGCGCCGTGAAGGCGGCTCGCGAGTCGTTGGACAAGGAGGAGGCCGGCACCGACGAGCTCAAGCAGGCGACAGAGGCGCTGCAGCAAGCGTCGCATCAGCTAGCGCAAACAATGTACGCCCAGGCCGACGCTGCGGATGCCGGCGCGGGCGAAGAAGCTTCCCCCGACGATGACAGCGAGGTCATCGAGGCGGAGGTCGTCGAAGACGAGAGCTCGAGCTCGTAACCAGGGGGCTATGCGGGGCGCCCACGGCGCGGCGCCCGCACAGCATCAAAGCCATGTTGGCACGCGATCATTACGCTACTTTGGGGGTTCCACCCGACGCCGACGCTGATCAGGTCGAGGGCGCCTATCGGCATCTCAGCCGCCGCTATCATCCGGACATCAACCCGGGGGATCCGCACGCCGCGACGGTTTTCGAACGCATTCAGTCAGCCTACCAGGTGCTCTCGGATCCGCAGCGCCGAGCCCGCTACGATCGCGAAGGCTCAGTGGTGGACTCTATCGAACCGACCGTACCGGACCTCACCGTGCGGGTAGTGCCGGAAGGCACCGAGCCCGGCACATACGGCGACCTGTTCCGACACCTGAAGGATCATCGCCGGCGCTCCAGCGCGCAGCGCGGCAACGATCTCTACGTCGACGTCAGCGTTGCCCTGGTGGATTCCGAGCGCGGCCGGAGGACGACTGCACGAGTCACCCGTGACGACCGCTGTGAGGACTGCGGTGGACGCGGACGGGTGCAGCTGCAGCGGGCGCGACCGTGTAACACCTGTCGCGGTAGCGGCCAGGAGACCTTCGTAAAGGGTGCCCTGTCGGTGACCTGTGGGTGCGCTGACTGCGACGACGCCAGCGGCCTGCTCCGCGGCGTCCCATGCGTCCGCTGTGCTGGTCAGGGCATCTGTTCGCGCACCGAGACGATCCTCATTCGCGTGCCTCCCGGTGTCATCGATGGGCAGGAAATCCGCGTCGCCGGGCAAGGACACTGCGGTCGGATCGGCGGCGAGCGCGGAGACCTGATTCTCCGTTGTCGCGTTGAACCGGCCCGCGGGTTCCGGCGCGAGGGCCCACACCTTTACACCCGGCAGCCGATCTCGCCGCTCGAGGCGATCCTGGGGGGCCGCATCGACGTGCCGGCACTCGGCGGCGATCAGGCCAGCCTACCTCTGCCCCCCAACACGCAGACCGGCCACGTCTTCAGGCTTCGTGGCCGCGGCCTCGAGCTGCCGGACGGGCGGCGAGGGGATATGCTGGTGCGCGTCGAGGTGCATCTCCCCGAAATCCTCGACGAAGATTCCAAGGAGATGGTTCGACAGCTCGCAGCGCGCCACCCCTTCAACCCACGCAACCGCGAAGGCGAGCCCTGATGATGAGCGCCGATCCCAGGCGGAAGAAGGGCACCTACATGATCAGTGCGGTGGCCGAGCGCTACGAGATCCATCCTCAGACGCTGCGGCTGTATGAGCGCGAGGGGCTGTTGCGACCATCGCGCTCCGGCGGCAACACTCGCCTGTACGATGACGAGGACTTGCGTCGGCTCGAGGTCATCCTGTCGCTGACCCGCGACCTCGGCGTGAACCTTGCTGGGGTAGAAGTCATCCTCAACATGCGCCAGAACATGGAGCGACTCCAGAACGAGGTCGCCGAGCTGATGTGTTTCGTCCGCGACGAACTGACCATCGACGATCAGAGGTTGTCGACCGAGTTCGTCCAGGCGCTGGTGCGAATCGAGCGGAGCGCCCTGGTGCGGCAGCGTCCGCGGACCACCGAGGACAGCTAGCAGGCCGTGGTGAACGTGTGGTGGGTCTGGCGACAGGGTCTTGCGAAGTGCAGGCAAGGAGAGAGGAGGAGGCGATGGTTACCCCATCGTTGACGAGGAACGACGCAGCTTACGCGCGCAACCCCCTGTCGCCCGAAGGGTTACGGCGATTTGGGGCCATTTGCGACGTTGGCCTTCCTCGACGATGGCTAGGGCATCGCCAGTGTCAGGCCGCCTTGCATCTGGCCCCAACTCGCCGTAACCAGACACCACACTTTCACCACGGCCTGCTAGTGTCCAGCGATACGCAACGAACCTCTGAGACAGGATACTAGTCTTGGCGTCAGCGGAGCTCCAGGATTGCGTCCTTTGCGGCGGGACCGGATGGATCTCCTCGGCAGATGCCGATGACCGGTCGGTGCAACGTTGTGAATGCCGGCTACAAGCCCGCCGGCAGCGGCAGGTCGAGCGCGCCCGCATTCCGCGCCGCTACGAGCACTGTCGTCTCAGCAACTTCGAAGCGGAATACGCCGGGGCGCACAGCACGCTGGGGGGCGCCAAGCTCAAGTGTGAGAGATACGTCGAGGAGTACCCCCGCCTCGAATACGGCCTGTTGTTCATTGGACAGTTCGGCGTCGGCAAGACCCACCTCGCGGTTGGGGTGCTGAGCGCGCTGCTGGACCGCTACTCGATCAGCGGACGATTCGTCGACTACCGTGACCTGCTGCGCGACATTCAGGAGTCGTACAACCCGGTCTCGGAGACCTCGGAGCTGCAGGTGCTTCGCCCGTTGCTCGAGGCCGACGTGCTGCTGCTCGACGATCTCGGCGCCCGCCGCCCGAGCCCCTGGGTGTTCGATACCGTCACGCACATCCTCAACGACCGGTACAACCGCAAGCGCATGACCCTTATCACCACCAACTTCGGAGACGCTCCAGAAGCACCGAGCAAGGCAGGCTCGTCGAGTCCTGCCGCCGCTGACACGAGCCGGGTGAGATCAGCTCCGCAGCCGCTGCGGGCGCGGCGAGCAGCGCCGGACGGCCCGGCGACGCTCGAGGACCGCATCGGCCCGGCGCTCCGGAGTCGACTGCACGAGATGTGTGACGTGATCCGCATCAAGGGCGAGGACGCGCGCAAGCTGCTGAAAAGCGCTGCGGTCCCTTACCGTTAGTCGGGCGCTCGGGCTCTTGCCGCGGAAGGCACGTGATTAGGTGCCGCCGCCCTCAGCCGAGATCTCCCCAAGCGTGCTGTAACACCGCCAGCGCCGCCGCGCCCGCGGTGTCGGCGCGCAGCACACGTGGGCCGAAAGCGACGGTCGTCGCGTTCGAAGCCTCAGCAACGGCGCGTTCCTCGCCATTCCAGCCGCCTTCGGGCCCGACCATGAGCGCCACACTCGCGGGGGCCCGGCCACGCAACGTCCGCGCCAACTCTCCCTGCCGACCGCTCGGATCACATATCAGCCGTAGCGCCGGCATCGAGGTCCAGTCGAGGTGGCGCAGCTGCATCGGCATACCAACGTGCGGCACGACGCTGCGGCCACTCTGCTTCGCCGCCGCTCGCGCCACACGCATCCAGCGTTCGCGGCGTTCGTCGATCACCTCGACTCCCCCGCTCGGCACCTGGCTGTGCGCTGCAACGACCGGGAGCAGATGGGTCATTCCGAGCTCGGTGCACTGACGCACAATGAGGTCCATGCGAGCGAGCTTGGTGGGAACCGCCTGGACCAGCCATACTGCGAGCGCGGACTCGGTCGCCGGGGTGTATCGCTCCAGCACCTGCGCCGCGACCCCGTCTGCTGTAACCACCTCGAGCCGGGCTATCGCTTCCTCCCCTACCCCATCGAAGAGCACCACACGATCGCCGACACGCAGCCGCATGACCCTTACGTGGTGTCCCTCGCCGGGGTCGAGGCTGACGCGCGCGGTATGTAGAGTGCCACCGGCGACCTTGAACCGCCCGCGGGGACCGGCGTTCATCGCTACGCGAAAGCGTCGCGGAACCTGTCCCACCAGGAGCGCTCGCTTTCGAGCTCCAGGGGTTCGGGCCGCAGCTCCTCGAGCTCATGCAAGAGCTGCTCTTCACGCTCGCTCAACCTACGGGGCGTGACGGCCTGAACCGCCACCCGGAGATCACCGCGCCGGCCGCCGTTCACCGAAGGCAGGCCTTGGCCACGCAGCTCGAGCAGTTCCCCCGACTGAGTACCGGCGGGCACATGCAAGGTCACCGTCTTGTCTCCGAGGATCGCCACCTCGATCTCACCGCCTAAAGCGAGCTGCGCAAAGCTGACCGGCGCCCGCGTGTAGAGGTCCTGGTCGCGACGAGCGAAGCGCTCGTGCTCACGCACCTCGATGAGAATCTGGAGGTCGCCCGGTGGGCCGCCGTTCAGACCGCTCTCGCCCTCATCGCGAAGCAGAAGTCGCATTCCCGTGTCGACACCGGGCGGCACCTTGACCTTGAGCGTACTGGTCTCCCGGGCCCGTCCCTCACCCCGGCACGTCAGGCATGGGTCGACAATGATCGTTCCGGCACCGCGGCACCGCCCGCAGGGCCGCGCCATCGTGAGAAACCCGTGCCGTTGCTGCACTTGCCCCATGCCGCCGCACGCGACGCAAGGATTGCGGCCGGTGCCCGACGCCGAACCGGTGCCGCCACAAGGGCGGCAGGCGCGCCGGCGAGGCACGCGAATCTCGATCTCGTCACCCGAGGCTGCTTGTTCGAGGTCGATCTGGAGCCGATATTGGAGGCTCGACCCACGCGACGAACCACCTCGCCGGCCGCTTCCAAAGCCCGAGTCGAAACCGAACAAGCCTCCCAGGATGTCTCCGAAGTCAGCAAAGATGTCGGACCCGAAGTTCGGAGAACCACCGCTGAAGGCGGCGTCGCCGAAGCGGTCGTAACGAGCTCGCTTCTCGGCATCGCCCACCACCGCATAGGCCTCCGCCGCCTGTTTGAAGCGGTCCTCCGCCAAGGGGTCGTCGGGATTGCGGTCCGGGTGGTTGGCCATCGCCGCGTGGCGATAGGCCTTCTTGATCTCCTCCGCCGACGCGTCACGGCGGACCCCCAGCACCTCATACGGGTCGGTCGCCATCTCAGGCGTCCTGTTGAGGGTCGGCGACCGGCTGGCGCGCCACTGCCACCATCGCCGGTCGCAAGAGTCGCTCGGCCACTCGATAGCCGGGCTTGTAGACGCTCACAATGCGACCGGCGGGCACCTCGTCGGTAGGCAGTTGCTGAACGGCATCATGTAGCGTGGGGTCGAACTCCTCGCCGTGCGGATCGAGGCGGCTAACGCCGAAGCTCCCCAGCAGGTCACGGAGCGATTTGAGAATCAGCTCCACACCTTCGCGGTAGCCGTCGGCTTCGGCGTCTGCGTCGATGGCGCGCTCGAAGTCGTCGAGCACCGGCAGCAGGTACTGGATCACTTCGATGCGGCCTCTCTCCACACGTTCGCTGCGCTCCTGTTGTGTACGACGGCGGTAGTTGGCCATCTCGGCCTGTTGTCGCAACAGCTGATCTTTGAGCTCCGCGACCTCCGCCTCGAACGGCAGGAGCTCCCGCGTCTCGCCCAGATCCTCGCCGGCAGGGGCATCCGAGGCAGCATCCTCGCTCGCCGTGCCCTCGGCGCTCTCCTCGAGCGTCGCCGCCCACTTGTCCTCCAGGGAGGTGCGCTTGTCGTCGGTCATTCGTAGTCCTCGCAGCCGCCGCACAGCCGAACGCGGCCGAAGTCAGAGCGTGACACGCCCCAACACATCCGAAGTGGCCTGCGCCATGGCCTCGACCAGCGCGATGGTCCGAGCGTAATCGAGCCGCGTCGGACCCAGCACTGCGAGCGAGCCAAGAGCGTGACCGCTCGACCAATAGGTCGCGACCACTAATGAGCACGCTCCCAGTGTCGCAGGAAGAGGATCGGCACCGATGAAGATACGAGCCTCCTGGTCGCCAGTGCTCTCCATGGCACCGCGCAGCTCGCGGCGCTCTTCGAGCGTCTCGATCATCGCCTGCAGGCAGCCACCACCGTCAAAGTCCGGCTGCCCGAGAAGGCTTGCGGCGCCCTCCACCATGACCTCAGCCTCGTTGAGATCCGGCGTCAAGGAGCGAGCACCCAGTCGAATCGCCCGCGACTGACATCGATCGAGATGCGCGTCGGCCTTGAGCAACAGCTCGCGCACCCGCGCCGATACCCGGCGCAGGCTGCGGCCGGCAAAGCGACGCACCAGGTACGCCGCCGATCGATCAAGCTGCTCCTGGGTCATGGGCTGGTCCAGCGCCACCACCCGATTCTTCACCTGGCCGCTGCGAGCAACAACCATGGCAAGCACCCGGTTGCCCTCCAGGGCAATGAAATCGATGTGCTGAAAAACCGTGTCGGCCAGCGTCGGACCAGATACCACGCCCACTAAGTCGGATAGCTCGGCAAGGAGATGACAAGTGCGCCGCAGCAGCTCGCGCACCTCGATCGGATCCGTCTCCAGGCAGGATCGCAGCGGCGCGGGGTCGAGCTCATCGACTCGTCCGGCCGCCATTAACCCACCCACGTAGCGTGTGTACCCGGCCCGTGTAGGTGTACGCCCAGCGGAGGTATGCGGCTGCTCGAGAAGTCCGAGCCGCTCGAGCTCCGCCATCACGTTGCGGATGGTCGCCGGCGACAGCGACTCAGGCAGCTGATCGGCGATCGCCGACGACCCCACCGGTCCGCCGGTGGTGATGTGGCGCTCGACGACCGCGTCGAGAACAGCCGCACTGCGCGCTGTCAGCTCAGAAACCCGCATGCCAAGTGCCCTGCGTCCGGGCGAAGCACCCTACTCCCGGGTTAGAAGAATGGAACTCAAAAATACGTGCCCCCTTGTCTCGGCCCCGCTTAGCACTCTCTCGGTTCGAGTGCTAACGTAATGAAACAATCCCCCGACCTGCCCGTCAAGCATCTTCTTGCAGAGCGTGTCGAAGCGCGCCCACCCGACGGCACCAGCCGACCCCATGCTACCATCCCGGTGGGTCGAATCCGCCTCCACGAGTGCCATCGAGAACTCCGGCAACCGCATGATCGACCGTTTTCTCGCCGCCGCCGCTCGCACCGTAGCACCGATGATCCGGCATCCCGTGCTCGTCGCCCTGCCATTCGGGGCTGTAATTAGCGGCCTCGCAGCGGGCTTCATGATCGCCTACGTCCCGGATGCGGCGATCGTTGACGCACTGCGGATCTACGAGCCAAGCCTGGTGACGCGGATCTACGATCGCGACGGGGTGCAGTACGCCGAATGGCTACAACAACGACGTGAGGTGGTGAACTTCGACGAAATCGCCCCGGTCATGGTGCAAGCGGTAATCGCGGCCGAGGATGCGCGGTTCTTTGACCACGTCGGTATTGACCCCCAGGCCGTCCTACGTTCGCTACTTGCCGACCTGCGCTGTGGCTACTTCTGTGAGGGGTTCAGCACCATCACGATGCAGGTGCCGCGGAACCTCGATCGCTACCTGGGCGGCGACAACTGGCTGCCACGGGACAAGACGCTGGAGCGCAAGATCCGCGAGGCGATCTATGCGATCCAGATCGAGCGCCACTACACGAAGGAGCAGATTTTCAGCATCTACGCGAACCAGATCTTCATGGGCAGCAGTGCCTACGGCTTCCAGGCGGCGTCGAAATTCTACTTCGGTAAGCCGATCTCGGATGTCACGCTGCCCGAAGCAGCGCTGCTCGCCGGGATGATCCAGCGACCTTCGAGTTATCGGCCAGACCTGCATCCGGACAACGCCATCGCCAAGCGAAACATCGTGCTGGACCGGATGCTCGACGAGGGCTTCATCAGCGCAGAGGAAAACGCCGAGGCGAAGGCAGCACTTCTACTCGTGGCTGAGGATACCCGCAACAACAAGCTCGGCGACTATTTCACCGAGGATATTCGCAAGACGCTGATCCAGACCTACGGCATGGAGGGCATCTATCGCTCCGGCCTTCGAGTGCAGACGACGCTCGACCGACAGCTCCAGCGCGCCGCCGAGGTCGCACTCGACCGTGGGATTCGCGAGGTCGACAGACGCTCTGGCTGGCGCAGCGACCAACGGAACCTGCACGACGAGGGTATCGACCTCGCCGTCTACGAAGACCCCCGCTGGCAAAGGACGATGCAGCCGGGCGATTTCGTGCCCGCCGTCGTCACGCAAGTGAGGCCACAGGCGGCCAGGGCGCGGATCGGCGACATGATCGTCGAGATCAACCCCGACGACGCGGAGTGGACCGGGCGCACCACCATGGGTCGGCTGGTGCGCGCTGGAGATCTGATCGAAGTTCTCTTGGAGTCTCGGGTCGAGGGCGGAACCTGGGAGGTCGAGCTCGACCAGACACCGAAGTTGCAGGGTGCTGTGCTGGTGGTGGAGAACGACAGCGGCGAAGTCCGCGCCATGATCGGGGGACGCGTCTTCGACGATTCGGAGTTCAATCGCGCCACCCAGGCGGTCCGCCAGACAGGGTCGATCTTCAAGCCCTTCGTCTACTCCACGGCGGTGACGATGGGCCTCACTCCGTCCTACCTGTTCGTCGATCAGCAAACGACGTTCCGCGATCCCACCACGCGCCAGCCGTACTCGCCGGCAAATTTCAACAACGAGTACATCGGCGTTACCTCCATGGCCGAAGCGATCTCCAAGTCGCGCAACG
Organism: Acidobacteriota bacterium; assembly: GCA_963666055.2. Classification (GTDB taxonomy): domain Bacteria; phylum Acidobacteriota; class UBA890; order UBA890; family WLXD01; genus DASCOT01. Next base: position 227,365 of record CAXWPH010000011.1, read on the forward strand.
TGCCAACGATCATGCTTCAACAGAAGATCGGGGTGGAGAACGTCATCGACATGGCTCGCAAGTTCGGCCTCACTGCCCCGTTCGGCCCCTATCTATCGCTCGCACTGGGCGTCATGGATATCTCGGTCTGGGAGATCGTGCGCGCCTACACGGTGTTCCCCAACATGGGCGTTCTGGTCGAGCCTCACTTGGTTCGGGCGGTTTACGACCGGCGGGGCAAGCTGCTCGAAAAAACCCAGCAGTCAGCGCGCTCGGTGATGAACGCCGACGAGGCCTATGTGATGGCGCGCATGCTGGTCGCCGGTATCCAACGTGGTACGGGCGTGCGAGCCCGGGCGCTGGAGCAAGAGCTGCAGCAAATGCTGGGCGGAAAATCCGGCACAACCGACGATCGGACCGACGTCTGGTACGTCGGCTTCTCCCCCAATCACACCGTAGGCGTATGGCTCGGCCACGACAAGAAGGAGCGGATTCACCGCCGCGCCACTGGCTCGAACTCGGCCCTGCCAATTTGGATCGAGATCATGCGTGTGGCCGAGACCGGCAACCCGCCGGCGGTGCTGCCGCGGCCGGGCAACATCGAACTGCGCACAGTCGATCCGTTCACCGGCCTTCTCTACAGCGCGTATTGCAAGGAGGCGCTCGAGCTGGCGTTCATCGCCGGCACAGCGCCGACTCGCGCGTGCGGGCCAGCCGAACGCGCCATCCTCAACCTCGAGGCGTATCAGCAGGCCTACTTCGTCAAAGATGGACGCCTCGACACTACCGGGTACTGAGTGACCAGGGCGTCTCCTACGAGTCGGTACCGCTGCCCGCCCCGGCGCGCCATTTCAGAAAGCCGTCCATGAACGGCTGTAGGTCGCCATCGAGAACAGCATCCACATTGCCCTTCTCGACGTCGGTGCGGTGGTCCTTGGCCATTTGATAGGGGTGCAACACGTAGGAGCGGATCTGCGACCCGAAGCCGATCTCCATCTTCTCGCCCTGTTTCTCGGCGATCTCCACCTCGCGTAACTGACGCTCGCGCTCGTACAAGCGCGCCCGCAAGACCTTCAGCGCCATCGCCTTGTTGCGGTGCTGCGAGCGCTCCGCCTGGCTCTGGGCGACGATTCCCGTCGGCAGATGGGTAACGCGAACCGCCGAGTCGGTCACGTTGACATGCTGCCCGCCCGCTCCACTGGCGCGATAGGTATCGACGCGAACGTCTTTGTCGTCGAGCTCGATCTCGATGTCATCGTCGATCTCGGGGGCAACCGCAACCGAGGCGAACGAAGTGTGCCGCCGGCTCGCAGCATCGTACGGCGATATCCGCACGAGACGGTGCACGCCAGTTTCTCCTTTGAGGTATCCGAACGCGTACGGCCCCTCGATGCGTAGCGTTGCGCTCTTCAGACCGGCTTCCTCACCGGGCTGCTCATCGATCATCTCGACCTTGTAGCCCCCTGCCTCCGCCCAACGCTCCAGCATGCGCAGCAGCATGGCGGCCCAATCTTGTGACTCGGTTCCCCCGGCCCCCGGGTGGATATCGATCAGCGCCGGACGCACGTCGTCCGGATCGCCCAAGAGCAACTGCACCTCGTAAGCGTCGAGGCGCTTGCGCAGCTCGACGAGGGCCACCTCGGCCTCGCCTACGGCCTCCTCCTCGCCCTCGTCGGCAAGCTCGAGAAACGCTTCGGCCTCATCGACTTTCTCGCTCAGAGCAGCATCGAGTTCAATGCGTGCCTGCAGCTCACTGCGCTCACGCACCAGGTTCTGGTCGCCGCCGTCATCCCAGAACGCCGGTGCGACCATCAGCTTCTCGATCTCGCTCAGTCGATCTCGAGTCCCAGCAGGGTCAAAGATGACCTCCAAGCGCCTGGTATCGCGAGCGCAACTCATCGAGAGCGCGACGGGGTTCTTCGATCATGCTCGTGTCCCTTGGGAAGCCGATCCGCATCAGCGAATGTATCGTGAATCCCACCGCTGCGTGGCCATCAGGCTGCGGGCCGATACAACCATCCGAGGCGCGGCCAAATGGCGCCCGCCACGCACGCTGCCGCCAGCAGGGTACAGGCGAGCGCAAACGCGTCGCCGATACGTACGTACAGAGTCAAATCGTGACGAGCCCGCACTTCGCCCACGATGACAGCCTCCGTTTCCATCTCGGTGCGCTTCAAGGCGCGACCCCAGGGGTCGACGATACCGCTGATACCGGTGTTGGCCGCGCGTAGCAGCCAGCGCCGGTTCTCGATGGCGCGTAGACGCGCCATGTCGAAATGCTGATAGGGGCCGCTGGTGGTGCCGTACCACGCGTCGTTGGTAATGGTTATCAGGAACTGCGCACCGGCGCGCACTTGCCCACTCACCAGGCTCGGAAAGATGATCTCGTAGCAAATCGCCAGGCCGAAGGGCGGCACCCCGGCAGTCGGCGCCGACAGGAGCGGCTGCGACGAATCGCCCGCCCGCATCGCGCCTACCGACTGCACGAGTGGCCCCAGGAACCGTAGGTACCGTTGTAGAGGCAGGTACTCGCCGAACGGAACAAGGTGCGATTTCTCGTACCGCCCGGCCCAGTCGCCATTGGCGTCCACCACTACGGCGGCGTTGGCGACCGTGTACCCGAGCTCGCTGTCCTCGACGTGTACGGTGCCAACGACTAGCGCGGCCCGGGTGCGTCGCGCCATGGCTGTTAGTAGCCTCGATGCCTGCGCGTCGCGCTCGACACCGTAGGGATCGGGCCAGCTGCTCTCAGGCCACACCAGCAACCGGGCGCCGCTCTGTGCGCCGCGCTCAGACAGCAGCAAATGGCGCTTCAGCGTGCGCTCCCTGAGGCCGGGATCCCACTTGTTGTCCTGTGCCACGTTGCCCTGTACCAGCGCCACAGGCACGGTCGTGCCGACGTCCGTCGCCGGTCCGGTGGACAGTCGTCCATACCCATAGAGGATGCTAGCCGCCAGCATGACGACCGCCGGCATCGCCGTCGCGCGCCAGCCAGGCCTGCCGCGGGCGGCCGCCGCAAAGGCGCCGTTCCCCAGCATCACGAGGAAAGACAGCCCGTATACGCCGGCGAGATCAGCGACCTGGGCCACCGGCAGGTAGGCAGCCCCGGCATACCCCAGTAGCGCCCAAGGGAACCCGCTCAGGAAAACCGATTGCACGTACTCCAGACCGGTCCACGTCGCCGCCAGCAGCAGCACCGCCTCGGGCCGCTCGACCCCGGCGCGGTTCACCACTAGTGCGAACAGGCCCCAATAGGCGGCCAGATAGGCAACCAACAAAGCGACACCCAGGGCAGCAATCGGCAGGGACAAGCCGCCGAAGCGCGTCATCGCATGGATCACCCAATACAACGTCGCGGCGCGAAACGCCGACCCGAAGAGGAACCCGTACCACCAGGCGCGCACCGGGGAGGTATCGGTCACCGCCATGAGCAGCGGCGCAACCGCCACCCAGGCGAGCGGATACCATCCGACCTTGGGGAAAGCCGCGGCCAGAGCGAGGCCGCTGACAAGCACCGCCCAACTGGAGCGCGACAGGCCCTCTAGCCCTGGGTGATCCAGGTATCGACGATGTCGCGACGGCCGCTGAGCGCAACCGCGACACGCTCGGCAGCCGACTCCTCGCGATAGCGCCCGACGCGCACGCGGAACATTGTCGTCCCGGCAACATCGCCGGACACGACAAACGCCGGAAAGCCCGCCGATGCGAGGCTTGCCTGGAGCGTGTCCGCCTCTTCGCGATCGCTCGTCGCCTTAACCTGCACGACATAGCCGCTGGCGATCGAAGGGTCCGCCTCCGGCAGATCGTTTGTAGCGACCGACGTCGACGCGGCGGCCGGCCGAGATGTAGCGATCGGCTCCGCCGCCTCTGTGCCGAGGTTGGCGCTCGTCCCCTCCGCCGGCTCTTCCATGCGTCCGAGGAAATCCGTATCAGCAGGAGCGACCGCCGCTACAAGGCCAGCGTCGTCGCCGAGCGCCTCGACCAAGCCACCTTCCAGCAACGGCTGCGGTCCCTGACCGCGCCCTACCATGACCCCGAGCATGAACACGGCAACGCCCAGGCCGACCGCCACCAGAAAGGCCACGATCAGGCTGCTGTTGCTGAGTTGGATCTCGTAGAAACTCTGCTTGCCCGATCCGTTCATCTTCCCACCCCGCACGCAGGACCCACGCCGTGATAGCGGCGCGCTAGCGTGGCCAATATTCAGCAAAGTCTATCGCATCGAGAAACGATTCTCTGCCCGGGCGGGACGTCGCTACCCGCGCCCGAACTACTCAGTCGTCTGCGTCGTCACTGCGCGCCGCTGTGGCCCCACCGCTACCGGCACCCAGTCCGCGTATCATCATGTCCATGGGAAGCGGGAATACGATGGTCGAACTGCGATCGGAGGCCACCTCGGTCAACGTCTGGAAGTAACGCAGCTGAACGGCAACAGGCTCCTGCGCCAGAACCGTCGCCGCCGCAAACAAACGTTCCGACGCCTGCGCCTCCCCTTCCGCATGGATGATCTTGGCTCGCTTCTCGCGCTCCGCTTCGGCTTGGCGCGCGATGGCGCGGATCATCTCCTGCGGCAGGTCGACGTGTTTCACCTCCACCATCGACACCTTGATGCCCCACGGGTCGGTATGGTCGTCGAGGATCGACTGCAACTGTGAGTTGAGGTTATGACGCTCCGATAGCAGTGCGTCGAGTTCGACCTGGCCGATCACCGAGCGCAACGTCGTCTGCGCCAGCTGCGAGGTAGCGTACATATAGTTCTCGACTTCGACCACAGCGCGCGTCGAATCCATGACGCGGAAATACACCACCGCGTTTACCTTCACCGAGACGTTGTCGCGCGTGATCACGTCCTGCGGGGGCACGTCGAGAACGATCGTGCGCAGCGACACTCGCTCCATCTTGTCGATCGGCCAGAAGACGAAGATGATGCCCGGCCCCTTGGTATCCGGCAGGAGCCTGCCGAGCCGAAAGATAACCGCGCGCTCGTACTCCTTGAGAATGTTCACCGAGCTGAGCAGGTAAAAAGCGAGCAGGATGAACAAGAACGTTACGGGCGAAAGCAATCCCATGGGTCAGCTACCTTTCGTGTGCGTGGCTGGGGCGCACCCGGATGACCATGCCACTCTCCACCCCGACGACCTCCACTCGGTCGCCGGAGCGAACTGGCACGTCCGACCGAGCTCGCCATAGCTCTCCGTGAACGAATGCCGAACCCGGCTCTCCGGGTGCGAGGTCCGAAGCCGCGTGTCCGGTCTTGGTTACGAGGCCCTTCAGGCCAGTCTGGACGCGCGCTCGATGCGAGTGTACGACGAGCCATACGAGCGACCCGGTGATCGCCAGTACGCCGAGCGCCGTCGGAAGGACGAAGCCCAGTTGCAACCGTAGCTCCGGAATCGGTCCAGGCACCAGCATCAACGAGCCGAGCACGAATGCCACGACTCCCGCTACTGTCAGCAAGCCGTAGGAGGTCACCTTTACCTCGAGGATAAAGAACAGAAGTGCCAGGCCGATGAGCAACAGGCCGGCAAAGCTGATCGGGAGTATCTGGAACGCTTGTAGCGCCAACACCAGGCAGATGCCGCCGAGCACGCCCGGCAACACCGCGCCGGGTGTGGAGAACTCGAAATACAACCCTGCCAGCCCGGCCAACATGAGGATGAAGGCTACCTGTGGGTCCGCCAGAACGGCAAGGACTCGCTGCCGCAACGACAGCTCCAGCGTCTCGACCTGGGCGCCATCTAGCTGCAACACGATGTCCGCGCCACCCTTGCTGATCCGCCTGCCGTTTATGGTCGCCAGCAAGGCATCGATATCGTCGACGATGAAGTCAGCCAGCCCCACATCGAGCGCCTCCTGAGCCGCGAAGGAGCGTCCGTCGGTAACCGCCTCGGCGGCCAGATCGACCGGGCGGCCGAGCTCTTCAGCCAGGCTGCGGATGTAGGCCTCGGCGTCCTGGATCATCTTCTTCTGCATCGTCTCGTCGGCGCCGCCCCCTACCAGCACCGGGCTTGCAGCACCCATGTTGGTGCCCGGCGCCATTACCACGACGTCTGCTGCCATGGCCATGAAGAAGCCGGCCGAGGCGGCGCGCGCTCCCGACGGCCCGACGAACAGACACACCGGCACGGGGCTGGCTCGGAAGGCTTGAATGATGTCCCGCATCGACCGATCCAGACCACCCGGCGTGTCGATCTGTAGCAGAAATAAATCGGCACCGCGGTCGATTGCCGTATCGAGCGCCTCGACGACGTACTCCGAAGTAATGGAGTGGATGGTGTCGGCGAGCTCTGCCACCAGGACGAACGGCTGTCTTTCGGGAGCCTGAGCGGCAGCGGGGAGAGCTACACACAGCAGAACTGCCGCCGGCACCAGGCAACACGCACCACGACGAGTTCTCACTCCCCTATTGTGCACGCTGCCCGCGCAAAGCGCACCGTGGAGAGTCCGCCTCCGCCAGTGCTTTCACATCTGGTCAAAGAGCGCGGCGCAATCTTCGTGGCGGCTCTGACCACCGTCATTCACCGAGGGCCGGGCTGCGGCCGAGTGCATGTTCACCGCTCAGGGCTCGATCGATTGATCTAGCAGGCCGTGGTGAAAGTGTGGTGGGTCTGGCGACAGGGTCTTGCGAAGTGGAGGCAAGGAGAGAGGAGGAGGCGATGATTACCGCATCGTTGACGAGGAACAACGCAGCATACGCGCGCAACCCCCTGCCGCCCGAAGGGTTACACCACACTTTCACCACGGCCTGCTAGCGCCACTAATCGCCGGTTTTCCGTCCGTAGCGATCTTCGAGCCTGACCACGTCATCGAGATGGGGTGTGGAGACCTCGAAGACATCGCAGGTGGTCAACGCCCGCATGCGATGAATGGTCCGCGGTGGGATGTGCTGTACTTGCCCGGGCTCGAGGATCACGGCGCGCAAATCGCCATCAACCCCCTCTCCGATCTCGAGCTCGAGACGTCCCGACTGGCAGAAGAGCGTCTCCTCCTTGACCTCGTGATACTGGAGGCTGAGCTGCTCGCCCTCGTCGATGTGCAGGATCTTACCTACGTAGCTGTCTGTCTCGGCCCAGATGATCTCATGGCCCCAGGGCTTGTCGACTTTGCGCATTCCTTCGCCCCGCCGTGGCCGGATCCCGTCGTCAGGCGAATCCGACGCTTGCGGCGGCCCAGCGGTCGCCGCGCCCGGCTTTGGTTAATCGTAGGTACCGTCGGGGAAGTGTGCCATCCAAGACCTGAGTCTGCTGACCGTCTGTGAACACTCAGCATCTACGCCTCTGGAGTTGCCCAAACACTTGCGGCAGGTCACCTTCCTCAGATGAAACTTGAGCTTCTCACCGATCGATTGTTTCTTCGTCCCCTTTCGTCTCGATGACCTATAACTGGGGGCGTCTCAGGAGCTTCCCGGCGCGGGTCAGGCAAGTGAGTACTAGACTAATACCTCACTTTTACGGAAAGGAGCCAACATGCCGAGGTTCGTCAAAGTAGCCAGAACATCGGAGATCGCCGACCAATCTGCCACGTGCGTCGAAGTCGAAGGCAAGACCATCGCCATTTTCAACCTTGGTGGCAAGTTCTACGCTATTGATGACACATGCACGCATCATGGCGGGCCACTCAGCGAAGGCTCTGTCGACGGCGAGAAAGTCGAATGCCCTTGGCACGGCGCCCACTTCAACATCAAGTCCGGGGAGGCCACCGGACCCCCGGCCACTGAAGGTGTCACCAACTACACCGTTCGGCTCATAGGGGACAGCATAGAGATCGAGGTGTAACACTGGACTAAACCCTCGGCGGCCCAACACACGTGAGCCGAGCGTCTCACGGAGTGTGTCGTCACCGTCCGGTGAGCCAGAGGCTGCTGTCGGGGGCTCACGACCGTCCTCGCGTGCCTCAGCGATAGGCTTCAGGCTGCTCACCTACGCTGCTGGATGCGCCATGGAGCCCGGCACGCGACCAGGTCAACACTGGGAAACAGTCCGGGCGAGGAGAAGCCATGTCCGACTACACGTACGAGGAGCTCAAGTCCAAGCCCGTCGCCCTGCTAAGGGAGATCGCAGCGGAGCTGGAGCATGAGGCGGTGCACGGCTACACCATCATGCACAAGGAGCCATTGCTGCACGCTGTTTGCACCGCGCTCGGTCTCGAGGAGCACGCGCACCACGACATCGTCGGTATCGACAAGTCTGAGGTCAAACGGCAAATCCGCGAGCTCAAGGTCGAGCGCAACGGCGCCCTGCAGGCCCACGACTCGCGTGAGCTCAAGCGGATCCGTCGACAGATTCCGCGGCCTCAAGCGCAAGATCAGGAAGGCTACCGTCTGATCTCGGGACACCCCGAAAGCTCCGACACGGTTGGTGTTCCGTCTCTCGAGACGAGGCGCTGGCGGCATGGGCAAGGTGTAGCTGGCCCGGGACACACGCCTGGACCCCAAGGTGGCGATCAAGGTGCCTGCCGCCGCACTACCTAGGTCAATCCTCTGGAAAGCCCCTCTCATGCCGGGGCAAGCCGTCATCTAGGCGGAGCCATTCGAGCCGGCTCGCCGTCCAGACATGCTCCCCAGGTATCATCTGTTCCGGCTCGTCCAGGCTACAGACGGTCACCCAGACTCCCCCCGAATCGTCCGGCCGCTGGTACGTCATCTGGGTGCCACAGGCGCTGCAAAACTGACGGCGGGCTCGTGCTCCGGCATCGTTCCGCGACTCGTAGCATCCCGGTGAGCCGGCTGTGAACTCGAACTCGTCGGTAACGAAGTTGGCCCACGCCAAGCAGGGAGCACCTGAAGACCGGCGGCAATCGCTGCAGTGGCAGAAGTGCACCCGAGAATCCGCCAGTACCCCGCGATAGCGAATGGCGCCACAGAAACACCCACCCTCGACGATCACACCCTCCACCGGATCCTCCCGGCCGTCTCATTGCCTGAATCGATTGATCTACCCGCGCCGTTGTCTCTACAGGACTCGCTACTGGTCGAACGACAGAAGACCGTCGGGGAAGTGTGCCATAAGCCGCTCGAGTGCGAGCTCCTCGACTTCCTGTGCGGTGCGGAACTCCATGGCCTGTGCAAGCAGTTGGCGCGTATCCCGCGCTGGCACCTTCCGGATCAGCCGCTTGATCACCGGAACGGAGCTCGGGGTCATGCTGAGCTCATCGATGCCGTATCCGAGAAACACCATCGCGGTCAATGGATCCGAGGCCGCTTCACCACACAGGCTGACGGGAACACCACGCTCACGGGCTCTGCTCACCACCTGTTCGAGCAATCGCAACACCGCCGGATGCAAGGGCTCGTAGAGATGCCCCACGCCGTCGTTGTTTCGATCCACCGCCAGCAGGTATTGAATCAAATCGTTGGTTCCGATCGAGAAGAAATCAACTTCCTCGGCAAGATGATCGACGATCAAGGCTGCAGCTGGCACCTCCAGCATCACACCAATCGGGACTTGTTCGGCGACGGCGTGCCCGGCAGCCAGCACCGCTTCCCGGGCTCGCCGTAGCGCTGCTTTCGCCTGGCGCACCTCGTCGAGATCGGTCACCAGCGGAAACACGACGCGCAAATCGCCATGCACGCTCGCCCGATACAGGCCGCGCAACTGAGTTTCGAACAGTTCCAGCTTCTCGAGCGACTGCCGGATACCGCGCACGCCGAGCAAGTTGCTGTCCGCTTGAATGGCGCCCTGACGACCCGGGAGCGCTTTCTCACCGCCCAGATCGAGGGTGCGGATAGTAACCGGTTCGGGGCTCATGGCCTCCAGAACGGCACGGTACTCCCGATAGTGGGCTTCTTCGTCGGGCAGACAGTCAGGTGACCTCAGATAGAGGAACTCCGATCGGAACAACCCCACCCCCGCAGCGCCGAACCGCAGCGCCGTTTCAGCCTCGTCGGCGCTCTCGATGTTCGCGGCCAACCGTACCTGGACGCCATCGGGGCTGATCGCAGGCAGGTCGCGGTCGCGTAACAGCGCCTTGTCGCGGCGGCGAGTCGACGATTGTTTGTCGCGATATCGGGTCAGCAACTCGGCGTCAGGATGAACGACGACCGTGCCGTCGCTGCCGTCGACAATGACCTGGTCCCCAGTGCGAACCCACTCGCTGGTGTCGTGGGCGCCGACGACGGCCGGGATCTGCAGCGAGCGGGCCATGATCGCCGTGTGGCTGGTGCGTCCACCAACATCGGTCACAAAGCCCAGCACTCGATCCCGATTCAGCAGAGCGGTATCCGAGGGCGAAAGGTCGTAGGCAAAGAGCACCGGCAAGTCGCGGAGATCCTCGAGCCTCATTCCCTCCTCGCCGCTCAGAGTCCGCAGCAACCGCGTTGTCAGATCACCGAGATCATTGCGACGCTCGCGCAAGTACGGATCGGCGATGCGGGCGAAACGCGCGCTCAGATCGTCGCCCACCGACTTGACCGCCCACTCGACGTTCTGCCCGAGCTTACGTATGCGATCACGGATGGGTTCAACGAGGCCGCTGCCGTCGAGCATCAGACGCTGCGCATCGATGATCTGGGCAATGTCGTGGCCCAGTTCCCGGTCGGTTATCTCTTCGATTGCCGCGAGCTGTTGCCGCACACTCGCGACAGCGGCGTCCAGTCGCACCAGCTCATGCTCGATCCGATCCTCCGACAGCTCGTAGCGCGGCACGTGGCTCACGCGGCGCTCGATCACGAATGCGGTTCCGATGGCAATGCCCGCAGACACCCCGATCGCCTGACGAACGACGGGCTCCATGCCGACTAGTGTCCTGTAACAGAGGTTCGTTGCATATTGTGGCGCGCGCCACCAAGTCGGACCCAAGGTGGCTCGATGAGGGCGATGCTGTGCGCATCGCAGAGGAGGGCGGATGGCGCAGACGGTCGGTCGCGCGGCCACCCGCTCAACATGCTCCCCGCACCGGCGCTACTCCTCGCCGAAGAGGTTGTTCACCAGGTCCGTCAGGGCATCGACCGCGTTGTGCTCATCGGGACCGTCGGCGATTACCAGGATCCGGCTTCCCTTGGGCGCCGCCAGCAGCAGGACGCCGATGATGCTCTTGCCGTTCACCGTTATGGCGTCCTTGCCGACCTGAATCTCGCACTCGAAAGGACTGGCGCACTTGACGAACTTGGCGGCAGCACGGGCATGTAGGCCGAGCTTGTTGAGGATCACCAGTTCTTTTTGGATCATCTGCTCATGCCGCGCGTCGCATCCATCGGTCTACAACTTTTCCTGAGTCGAGAGGATCTCGCTAGCCACACGCACGCTGCTCTGGCCGCGGTCGCGCACCTGGCAAGCGATTTCCGCCAGCGACGCGCCGCTACCTTGCAGGTTCGCCAGCTTGACCAACATCGGCAGGTTGACGCCGGTAAGAATCTCCACGCACCCGGTTTCGAGGAACGAGAGGCTGACGTTGGTGGGCGTGCCGCCGAACATGTCCGTGAAGATCAGCACACCGCTCGGCGCGGTCACCTCGCCGATTGCCCTTTCGATCTGGTCGCGCGCGTCGGCGACCTCACCATCCCAGTCGATCGACACCGCGCGGATATGTTCGATCGGACCGACGATGCGCTCGGCAGCCTTGAGGAGCTCCGTTGCCAGTCCCCCATGAGTAACCACAACTGCCCCGACGGAAACGGGTGGCGGGGCGTTACTTCCGCCGGTCATCGAGCCGCGCTACGCGCCGTCGCGTCGCTGAGGTCTGCGTGCGTGAGCGTAGTCGGATACCCGCGTTCGCCCAGGTGTGCGGCCACCAAGCTGGCTATGGCGACAGACCGGTGCCGTCCGCCCGTGCATCCGAATGCCAGCGTGAGGTACGTCTTCCCTTCCTCGCCATACCGCGGCAGAAGGAACGACAAGAGCCGTTCCAGATGTTGGAGAAACTCTGCCGTGCCGGAGCTCGACTCTACGAAATGGCGCACCGGATCGTCCAAACCGGTAAGCGCTCTGAGCTCGGGATCGTAGTGCGGGTTCGGCAGGAACCGTACGTCGAAGACCAGATCGGCGTTCGGCAACACGCCGTTGCGATACGCAAAACTAGTAACTGCGACATTGAGAGACGGAGCTTCCTCTTCGGCGAAGCGCTTGAGCAAGAACTCACGCAGCGAACGAACGCTGAACTCGCCGGTATCGATCACCGCATCCGCGAGGCTGCGCAATGGCAGCAGCACTTGGCGCTCCTGCAGAATTCCCTCCGCCACGGACCCCCTCGGGGCCAGGGGATGTGGCCTACGAGTCTCGGAGAAACGCTGCACCAATACGCTGTCGGGAGCATCGAAGAACAGCAGCAGAGACCGAGGTGAGCGCTCCTTGACATCCGACCATGCCGGCCCGAACTGCTCCAGAAACTCCCCGGTGCGTGCGTCGACCGCCAGCGCCAGGCGCGGCAAGCTAGGGGTGCTCCGATGGCATAGGTCGATGCAGGTCTCCATCAGCGGCGGCGGCAAGTTGTCGACGCAGTAGTAGCCAATATCCTCGAAGGCGCGCAACGCGCTGGTCTTGCCGGCACCAGACATCCCCGAGACGATCAGGATGCGGCGCCCGCTCATTCGAGATCTCCCTCGTCTAATCCATAGGCGCCCACCTTGAAGTGCGGGTGCGGCTGCTCCATCGCGTTGCGCAGCCGTAATTCCAGGTCGGCCGCCGGGTTGAGCCCCTTGAAACGCAACAGCAGGTTGCGGGCCGCAACCTCGACGAGGTTCGAAAGACTGCGGCCGGGCACCACCGGCAGCCGCACCAGCGGAATCTCGACGCCCAACAGCTCAGTGGTCTCGGCATCGAAGCCCAGTCGCTCGCAATCGTCGTTGACATCGCCACGCTGGAGATCGATGACCAACTCAACGCGCTTGCGCTGACGGGTCGCGGCTACGCCGAACAAGTGCGCGATGTTGATGATTCCGAGTCCCCGCACTTCCATGTGATGACGCACGAGCTCAGACCCACGCGCCACCAGAATTTCGTCCTGTCGGCACCGGATCTCGACGACATCGTCCGAGACCAGCCGATGGCCGCGCATCACCAGGTCGAGCGCACACTCACTCTTGCCGATCCCCGAAGGCCCGGTGAGCAGCACGCCGACGCCGAAAACATCGACCATTACTCCGTGCACGGTCGTACGCGGTGCGAAGTGCGCGTCGAGAAAGTGGTTCAAGCGATCGATGAACGTTGACGACAACAGCTGGCTGCGCAGCAGTGGAATGTCCTGCGCCTCGCACAGCTCGGCGAGCTCCGGCGGCACCCCCAAACCCTTCGTAATCGCCACGCACGACAGCGGACAAGCGGTGATCGGCTCCAGCAGTTCGCGCTGGCGTTCGGCATCGAGAGCCACCAGGTAGGTGATCTCGGATTCACCGAAGACCTGCACGCGTCCAGGATGGATAGAGGCCACATGGCCGGCCATCGCCAGGCCCGGCTTCTGAATGCGTTGGTGGGTGATTAGCTTCTCGACGCCCGATCCCCCGGCAATGAGCTCCACCTCCAGGTAATCCTTGCCGGCATCGAGCAGCTCGAGAACCGCTACTCCGGCAGTTGCATCCGACGCCGCTGAGCTCACTCGTCTACGTCCCGATCAACCTCAAGAAGCGTCGACCGTTTCGGTGATCACCGAGACGGCGTGACGTCGACGCTCGACGAGTTTGTCGTGTGCCTTTCGCGTCTGGCTGTCGAGTCGTCGTAGCACGTCGCGCACGGCGACGGCGGGGTCAGGCGACTCCTGCTTGGCGGTGAACGTGCCCAAGCGGTGTCGCACGATAATCTCCACCGTATGTCGTTCCAAGGGGCTGTCTCCCTCCTTCGTCACGACCACATGCGCTCCCCGATCGCCTTGCAGGAAACGTTCGAGCTTACCCAAGTGCTGTTCGATCTTGTCGCGCAGCTCTCTGCCCACCGAAGTGCCACGGGCGGTCCAGTCAATCTTCATGGAGTCGGCTTCCTCCTTGACGAAAAAGGACGATCAGTCCGATACCCACTCAGCACACTACTACCCTATCGCGCGCCGGACCCTCGAGGCAGGTATCCGCATTTCCTCGCGGTACTTCGCCACCGTGCGTCGGGCGATCACCAGCCCCCCTTCTTTGAGCCGGTTGGCAATGGCGGCGTCGGACATCGGCTTCCGTGCCTGCTCCGACTCGATGAGCCTACGGATCTTGTCCTTGACGCTTACCGATGACACCTCTGAGCCGCTCGCGTGTCCTAGGCCGCTGTGGAAGAAGAATCGCATCTCCAACAGGCCCTGCGGCGTATGCATGTACTTGCCGTTGACGACGCGCGAGACCGTTGACTCGTGCATGCCGATGTCGTCCGCGACATCCCGCAGCACCATCGGGCGTAGCGCTGTCAGCCCGTGATCGAAGAAGTCGTGCTGATACGCAAGGATGCTTGCCGCGACCTTGCCGATAGTTCGCTGCCGCTGGCCATATGACTTGATGAGCCACAGCGCCGAACGCATCTTCTCCTGCAAGTATTCGTTTGCCTTCTTGGAGAGGCCGTTGTCGGAGCGCAGCATGTCACGGTACAAACGCGACACGCGCAGCTTCGGAAGGCCGTCATCGTTTACCGTGGCCACGTAGTCGTCTCCGTCCTTGCGGACGTATACGTCCGGAACGATGTAACGCGGCGACTCCGACGTAAACTGCTGTCCGGGCTTGGGATTGAGCGTGCGGATGATGTCGACCGCTTCAGAAATCTCTTCGGCGCGCGCGCGGGTAGCACGTGCGATCTCCTTGAAGCGGTAGGCGGCTAGCGCGTCCATGTGGTCCCGCACAATGATGCCCGGCAACTGCTGCTCGACGCCGAGGCGCTCCAGTTGCAAGAACAGGCATTCGCGCAGGTCACGCGCTGCTACCCCGAGTGGATCCAACTCCTGCACCGCAGCTAGGACCCTCTGGACCTCGAGAACGGGCCACCGCCCCATTTCGGCGATCTCCTCGCAGCTGGCGCGCAGATAGCCGCTCTCGTCCAGGTTGCCAAGAATCATCCGGCCAATTGCCATCCGGCCAGGAGCCAAGGACGTCGTTTCCAATTGCCAGATCAGATGATCAACCAACGAGGGCAGGGCGGTCAGCGTGTTCTCGAACGGCAACGCCTCGCCCTGCTCGTACATGTTCGCGGTGGTGGGCTGATAGTCGAACATCTTGGAGAAGAACTCGTCGGCGTCGAAGTTGTCGCCCAACTCCTCGGTGCCCGCTGCCACCTCGTCCGTCGTCTCGGTGGCCGCTTCGGCCTCGGCGAGCTCGGCAGCACTGGGCTCCTCACGTTCCTCGCCCTCCTCCAGGACGGGGTTCTCCACCATCTCCTGCTGTAGCGTGGCCTCTAACTCGAGCCTGTTGAGCTGCAGAAGCTTGATCGCCAGCTGCAAGGCCGGTGTCATCACCAGCCGTTGCTGCAAGCGCATGGAAAGTCGTAGTTCGAGTGCCATGGCTCAGTTGAGGCTAAAGGACTCGCCGAGGTAGATCTTGCGGACCTGCGGATCGCGCTCGAGATCTCCAGGGGCACCGGAGCGGAATATCTGGCCATCCGTGAGGATGTAGGCGCGATCGGTGATGCGCAGCGTCTCGCGCACGTTGTGATCGGTTACCAGCACGCCGATCCCGCGCATCCGCAGCTCGCGTACGAGCTTCTGGATATCGCTGATGGCTATCGGATCGATGCCCGTGAACGGCTCGTCAAGAAGCAGGAAGGACGGATTGGTCGTCAGGGCACGAGCAATCTCGACCCGCCGGCGCTCGCCACCCGAAAGAGTGTAGGCTCGATGGTCTGCGAGATGGGTGAGCCCGAGATCGGCCAGCAACACCTTGCAACGGCGCTGGCGCTCCTGGCGGGTAAGTCGCAGGCCCTCGAGGATCGCCATGAGGTTTTCCTCTACGGTGAGGCGTCGGAACACGGACGGCTCCTGCGGCAGGTACGAGATCCCATGGCGACGCGCCCGGATGTACATAGGCTCGCGGGTAATCTCGATGTCAGCAGCGTAGATTCGTCCCTCGTCGGGACGAACCAGCCCGACCACCATGTAGAACGTGGTCGTCTTTCCGGCACCGTTGGGGCCGAGCAGGCCGACGACCTCACCCTGAGAGATGCTGAAGTTGATCCCGTCGACCACCCGGCGACCGCCGTACGCCTTGACCAGACCGTCAACCCGTAGAGTCCGCGCCGGCAGGTCCGGCTCCGTGCCCGGCAGCGGCCCTGCACCGCTCACCGACACCGCCGGCGGCGAGAGATTCGATCGTTCATGCATGCAGATATCGTACCAATGTGGCAGCAACTCGGTCAACGTGACAAGAGACCGCCGATTCGTTGATTTTCTGTGTGTTTAAACGAACTTACGCTCGTCGATCGAATCTTTTGAGCTCCGATATCGGAGACTCGCATACCTGTGCTGCATACTCAGAGATGACTTATATTAAGTTATACAGATGTATATAGGCTAATACTATTGTTTAACAATGAATTAAAGATTTTAGTTGATTTATTATATGGTTTACTGCTTTTATAGTCACTGAGATCCAAGAACAAGCCCCCGCCGGACAAGGCCTAATGAAGCTCGGACAGATACTTCTATTCCGCAAGCTGATCGGGCGCGATCAGCTTCGTGAAGCGCTGCGGCGCCAACGCGCTACGGGTCGCCCAGTCGGCGAGATCCTGCTGCGTATGGGCGTAATCTCCCGCGCCAATATCGTCGAAGCGCTGCTCGCACAGCCGAAAGCGTCGGTGAACGCCGCCGCGTTGGCGAAGGTGAGTGCAGAGGTCGTTCATGCAGTTCCACGTCCCCTAGCAGAACGGCACTGCTGCCTCGGGCTGGTACGCAGCGACGGGCATCTGGTACTTGCAATGGTGGACCCTCTGGATCAGTCGGTGATCGCCGAGGTCGAGGCGGCAACGCAGCTCTGCGTCCTACCCGTAGCAGCATCTGGCGGTGATCTACGGGACGCAATCGCAACCAAGTACACGAGCTCGCAAGCGTGCGGCGCAGACTAGGCACCTCCCGGGGCTGAGGCCGACAATGCGCACCGACAGCATCCAAACGGACGCGGCTGAGCCTGACGGAGCCCTGGCGGAAGCGCTACAGCGGCTCGACATCGCCGTACAAACAAGCCGCATGTACCCCGCATCGGCGCCGACGGTCGTACAGTCCGTCGAAGTGGCTCATGCTTCGCTGGTGGCCGCGATAGGCGACGAGCCGGTTTCACTCCAGATCCGACCCCAAGAGATCTCGTGGGTCGACCGCCTCACCAAGGAGACTCAATCCGCCATTCTCGAGCGCCTCGCAGAACAGCTTCACCGGCGGCACGTTGCACGCCTCACTCTAGGCCCCGGCCTGTCTCTGGAGTCGGTCCTGACGCTGATTGGCGCCCTGGCGCAACGGGAATTCGAGCATAACGACGACGCCCTGTTGCTCGGAACGATCCCTGGGATCCGCGCGGATCCGCTGGAGCTGCAGGGCTTGGTCGACGGAGGCTCGCAACGCTTCGACCCGGACGACGTCTGGGGCCAGATCCTGGCTGAGTTCGGCAGCGGCACCGACGATAGCCCCGACTGGGAAGGCATCGCTTTGGATGCAGAGCGTGCGCGGGGCTTTCTCCGGTGGGCTCTGGATCCCGAGCATCAGCCGGCCGCGATGGCTCACCATTCCCAGACAGACGGTTTCACGCTGCTCGTCGAGCAGATCGCCGGGCGCGCGCCTCAGGTCGAGAACCTCATCGAAACGCTGGTCGAGGCCTCCACAAGCCTGTTCGACGAGCTCGACCTAGAGGCCTGGATCGACATCCTGACCGACCCGTTGCCGCTGCAGACTGACGAAGCGAGCGCCCCAGTCGATCTCACGAAACGCCTCGCGAAAGCACTCTCCAGCGGTCAAGTGATGCGCCTAGTGAACTACACCATGAGCTCGCGGTCGCGAGCTACGCCGCGACTCTACAAGTTCCTGTCGCGGGTCGTTGCCAGCCGCCCAGAGCGATCGGAGATCGCCAACCGTGCGGTACAGATGACCAACAGCTCTCCGGTCGAGCTCGCCAAGGCATGGCCCGATCTAATCGAGGTCATGACAGGCGAGAACCCGGATCCTTTCCTGCACCGCGACTATCGAGCGTTGCTGGAGGACGACTCTGAGATCGGCAAGTCGGCATGGAACAGCGCCAAGGTCCGGGCGCGCTTCGGCGAGCTGGACGGCGACTCCCTGCGTGTACGAAAGACGCGGATCGCCCACTCGTTGTTGGTGAGCAATCGCGAGTCCCGCTTCTACGAGCACCTGGTGGATGCCCTCGGGAGCTCCCTCGAGACCATCGTGCGAATGGGCGAGCTGACGCTGCTGGAGGAGATCCTGCTCACGCTGGCGCAACATATCAGTGATGCCGACCGACCCGGCGCAGAGCGCCAGCTAGCCCATCAAGCGCTGCTTGGCATGCAACAGCGGGAGCTCATCGTGCTGCTCGTCCAGCGCCTCGCCCGGGCCGGCGGGGACGGCTTCCACGCCCTCTGGAGAATAGTGGAGCATCTGGGACAGCAGTTCCTGCCCGAATTGCTCCAGGCGCTTGCGACAACTAGGTCGCCCTCATACCGGCACCATCTACTACGCATCCTGCGAGGAGTCAGCGAGCTGCCGCTAGAGGAGTTCGGAGAGTCGCTCAACGACCGCCGCACACCGTATGTACGGGATTTCGTGTGGTTGCTGGCGGAGCTGCGCCGGCCGGAGCTGGCCCCGCTGCTGCAGGCTGCGGCAACCCACGCCGATGCCAAAGTCCGCAGCGAGGCGCTCGGCGGCTTCGCCTTCCTGTCCGACGAGCCATCGGAGCTTGCACTCCTTGAAGCCCTCGCAGACACCTCTCTCGAGGTGCGCGTGGCAGCGTTGCGGGCGTTCCGACAACGGTTCGCGAGCCGCTCGCAAGAGCGCCTGCTGGGCTATTTGTCGCTGCCCAACTGGAACGGCGAAAATACGCGGCTGATTGCCGCAGCCCTCAGTGTGCTCGGTCAGATCGGCGACGAAGCGGCTCTGGCGGCCATCGTGCCGTTGGCGCGGCGGACTTGGATATTCCGACGGCGTAGACGCACGGTGACCCAGGCGGCTATCGGCGCGGTGCAGAGCATCAACCAACGTGCGCAGCAGCGGAGCGCAGCAGCGCCACAACCGCAGGAAACTACCCGTGCCGCCTGAGCGCTGTTCCCGAGAAGAGGTTCTGATAGATCTCGGCCGACATCTGCTGTGCGCCCAGCAGAGCCAAGCCATCTACCCAACAAACCACCCGCGCGCGGTCACCGCGCTCCGCGACCTTTACCTTCGTACGGTTGAGTTGCTGACCGAAGAGGGTGATCTGCGGTTCGCGCTGGCCGACCGCACGTTCATCTTCGACAACGAGGTCCTGCCGATCAACGGCGAGGTACTCGAAGGATTGGCGGAGCTGTTCTGTCGACGGGGCATCGGCCGCATGGCAGTGTCACGCGGGCTACGCCGGTGGGAGATTACGTCCCTTGTGCAGGCACTCAACGCGCAGACCGAAGCCGACGAAGGCATCGAAGCTCTCCTTGCACGGGAGGGCGTCCAGCACGTCGAGGCAGCGCCACTAACCGGCCGAACCGGTGACCCGCGCGGTGGGTCGGCATCGAGCGGCCCGACGTTGTCGCGGGCCTGGGAGGTCTACTCGGCCAGCCTGGAGAACATGCGCCAGCTCAAGAGCCGCCTCAGCGACGGTATCGACGCCGACGCGATTGCCCAGGCTGGCTGTCTGGCCGGTGACTTGGTCGACGTCGTGCAAGCGCAGCCACAAGCGTTCTCGCTGCTGTACGCACTCAAGAACCACGACGACTATTCGTACACGCACTCCCTGAACGTGGCGATGCTCTCCTTGACGATCGCCCGGTGGCTGGAGCTGCCGCACGAGATGCTCACGCAAGTCGCCCTCGCAGCTATTCTGCACGACATCGGCAAGGTGATGGTGCCCGACGGCGTGCTCAACAAGCCGGGAAAGCTAACCGACGAAGAGTGGGCGGTCATGCAGCGCCACGGCGACGACGGAGCGCGCCTGTTGCTCGAATCGCCGGTCAACGATCTGGTCTTCGTGGTTGCCTACGAGCACCAGCTGGCCTACGACGAGCGGCACACCGACTTCGGCCGGTGGCCGCTGCACCTGGTATCCGAGCTGGTGTGCCTAGCCGATGTATACGACGCGCTGCGGTCGGTTCGACCGTACCGCGACTCGCTGCCACCCGACGTCGCCATGAGAATCATGGAGGAGGACGCCGAGACTAAGTTCGATGCCGACTTGTTCGCGGGATTCCGGCGCATGCTGGGCTACTATCCTCCCGGAACTTGCTTGAGGCTCAGCGATGGTCGCACGGCGGTCGCGCGCACCACCAACCTCCTCGATCCGGAGCACCCGCGAGTGCTGGTTGTCCGCACCGTCGACGGCGACGAGATAGAGCCGCCGGAGGCTCTCGACCTGGCGCAAGCCGAGATCGACGTTGAGGAGGTCGCGGACCCGGAGCTCCTAGACATCGACCCCGTCGACTATCTCTGACGTACCGGCCTGCTACGGACTCTGCACTTCCTCGCGCGGCACCGGGATGGTCTGAGTCCTGCCATCCTCGGTCGACTCGATGACAACCTCGTCGGTCTCGTAAACGACGCGCAAGGCGTCCCGACTCTTGTACTCGATGCCTCGATAGGCGAAGCGGGCGGGCACGGCAGGCGTTCCCCGTAGAAGTAACTCGCCGCTTTCCATGTTGTAGGTAAGCTCGTTTCCGCTTGCCTCCGCCTGGGTATCGCGGAACTGCACCGCGTCCTCGGCGACGACCTCGCTCCAGCCGCCTTCCTCACTGACCTCCACCCGGAGCTTGTCGGCCTCGATGATACGAGAGCGTTGGCGCATGCTGGCGGCACCACCGAGGCGCAGCTGCATACCGTCTTGCTCGACGAGAAGGTTGGCTGCGCTCACCGTGGCGTACTCGGGCTCCCCATCCTCGCCGGTCGCCGCTACCGCTACCAGCTCGACCGCGCCCTGGGCCCGCAGTCGCCCCGGATTCGACTCCAATCGCAGCTCGGCGGTTTCCAACGATTGTGATTCCCAGATGACCTGGACGTTGTCGCGCAGGATCAGCACCCCTTCGACATCGAGCTCGGCTGACTCGGCGGTCATCTCGACGGCCGGGGTATCGCCGAACAGCACGCTGGCCGCGTCGAGATACTCGTCGGCCACGTCGGCGCGGATCGACCCAGTCGCCTCGATGCCCTCGTCCGGTCGCCACGTCATCTCGTCGGCGTACAGATCTACACCACTCGCCGACAGGACCGGGGCGGGGTCGCCATGTAGTCTCCAGGCGCCCGAGTCCGCGGTATACGAGGCGGCCCCCGCCGACATAGCGCGACCGTCAGCCTCGAACTCGACTCCATCCGGCCATTCTGCCTCGTCAAGCGCCCCCTCGACCCAACTGGCAATCAGCTGCTCTCCGGTGAAAATGAGCGAAGCCTCGGAGCTCGACATCGCCAGATCTGCCACGACGTTGCCGGCCGCTTCGACGCTCTGCAGGCCAGCTTCGCCAGCGGTGAGCATGAGCTCCGACGCAGTAAGCTCGCGCAAGCTCTCGGCGTCGCCGCGCGCGCGCCATGCAACGCCGCGGCGCGCCTCGACCGACTGACGGTCGCCATCGGGCCGGAGCTCGATCTCCCGCGCCTCCAGCCGCCCAAAGCCAGGCAACGTGAGTCGGGAACCCAGCCGTCCACTGATCGCTACGAGGGCGGCCAACTCACCGGTGGCAAATTCGATCCGGATGGTAGCTCCACGAAGGAGACGCACGTCGCCATCATCGCCGCCGCCTGTCGGGCTCGTGTCGCCAGCGGCTGGGCCGATATCGGCCACACCAGCGATGTCGGTGCTGTCGGTGCCAGCGACATCGACAGAGGCTACTTCGGAGTCCATCCCTGGCAGCCTGGTCACCTCGTCGTCAAGAGGTTCGACCTGCTCGCCGTCGCTTTCCAGCGCGGCCTGCGCGGCAGCCGCCGGATTGTCCGCGCGCGGGAAAAACCTTACCCGCGCCCCGCCCGTGGCCTCGATACGGCGCAGCTCGCTGACTCCTGATCCGACGTCGAGAACGATCTCGTCTGCGCGAACCGAGGCCTGGTTCATCTCCAGCTCGGCGGTTCCCTGCAGGCGCACCTGATCTCCGCCCGGCCGTACCCGCATCTCCTCGGCACTACCGCGCAGACCTGCCGGCATGGCGCCCTCACCGGCACCACGCCGCAGGGTCAAATCGCCCCACATCCGCAGCTCCTCTGCCACCACGTTCTGTCCGCTGGTAACGTCGCCGGCCGTCTGGAAGTGAAGACAGTCCCCGCGCGACTCCATGCCCGCATAGAACAATGTGCTGCGGTTGCAGTTGCTGACCACACCGCTCACCACGTCGTAATTGAGCCGCCGTGTTTCGAAGTACCCGTTGTTCGGCAACTCGGCGCGCACGTTACCGATGATGCGAATTTCGTCGAAGTCATCACCGTCCCCGCTTGTTCGCATCGTGTCGCCAACCACAACGACGTCCTTGTCGGGCCCGTCTTTGCCGAAGATACGCATGCGCACGCCAGCCCACGTGTTCCAGCCGTCGGAAAAATCGAGCAGCTCGTCGGCAGCAATCTCGTAGAGCTTGCGATTGCCGCGGAACTTGACGAAGTTGATCTTCTCGGTGTGCGACTCGACGCTACGATCGCCCTCCGGCATTGCCGGAACCTCAACGCGGTCGGAGGCGCGCTCGAGTCCCGCTGCCGGCTGCCAGCTGAGATACACCACCAACGACACCGCGACTGCGAGGCTTGCGAACGCGAGGCGGAGAAAGGCCGTGACTCGCATATGTCAGGCGCCAGGCGTCCGGCCGAGCAGCGAGCGTCCTGTCAGCGGACGGGACGGTGCCGGTCGAATTCCTCGCGGTAGTACTGCCGGTAGAGAATCTCCCATTCCCTTCCCCCCTCGGGAATGTCGCGCTTCTGCGAGGCGATCTTCTGCTGCACCTTACGGTCGATGTACTCGTCGCGCCGAAGCTCCTCCTGGAAGATCTCGACGATCGCCAGCCGTACGGTGTTCGGCTCGCGGCGCAGCTCCACGGACTCATCCTCCCCTAGTGCATCGACCAGGAGGCGTGACAAATGGTTGACCTTGGCGCGAGATAAACGCATATCGATCAGAGGATGATGTTGCGTTCCCTGGCGAGCTTCGCCTTGATCACCTTGAACATCTCGTGAAGCTCGACATCGGCGCGCCGGATCTGGTCATTGTAGGTGCGCATGATTTCGCGTACCTCGTCGTTGAGACGATCCTCGACCATCAACTCGTCGACGACGATCCCGCTCATGCGGCCTTCTGTTTCTGCGGCGTTTTCGACGCGGATCAACCCGAGTTTGCCGAGGTCGCGGACGACTCGGAAGGCGATCACGTCGATCTGCTCCTGAGTCATGCGCATTGGTGCCGCCGGGGATCAGCTCGTGGTGAGCGTGGAGTGGTCGCGTTTTTGTGGATCGTACCACGCCCCTGCCCCGCGCCAGGCGGCAACCTACCAGGCTAGCACGCCGCGAACGGTGGTTACTCGATGCGTACCTTCGCCTCCAACGGAACGGCGCCATCATCCAGACGGAGGCGCAGCACGTAGTCGCCGGCGACCCCTGCTGGCATCATTGCTTGAACGATCAGGGGGCCCGCCACCGCGTTGGTGCCCCAGTCGGCGCTCACCTCTTCGAGCTCAACCTCGGCGCCGGCCGAGTCGACTAGCGTCATGCGCACGGTTTCCGCATCAGGGACCTTGCCCCGAAGCCAGGTGAGGGCAGAGAAGCTGTCGCCCGCAATCAACCGCGGCTCGGCTCCGGAGATGATTCCCACCTCGCCCTCGCGTAACCGAGTCACTGACCGACCAATGATCAGCGGGCTGGCAGCGCTACCGCTGTCGGAGATCTCCACCTCTCCATCCCACGTGAACGCCGTCTCCGAGAGCGGATCGAGCACGCGTACGTCTAGCGTGTATCCGCCTGCTTCCGCCCGCAATAGCAGTGCCGTGCGCAGCGACGCGGCCCCGATGCGCGCCACATCCGCCGCTGGCAAATCGACGGTCCATTCTTGCGTTCCACGCAACTCATCGGTACCGCCCAGACGCAGCAGCGATGCGTCAATCCGGAGCGTCGCCCGCAGACCATCACCGACAGGTTCGAACAACAGCCCCCGCAGAGGAATCTCGATTGGGATCACCAGGGCGCCCGCCACCCCGTTGATACCCCAGGTCTCGGCCAGCACGGTGAGCGGCTCGGTTCGCGCCACCGTCTCGCGAATCGCTACCCTCGTGCTGGCTGCTCCCGCACCGGGCCGGAACTCAGTCACGGTATCTACTAGAGCGCCCTCGTTGGTGAACAAGAACGCGGTTCGCAGGTCGGTCGGCATACCGCCGACGCCGAGCATGCCCGGATCGCAGAGCTCGAACTGGCCGATACGCGTCTCGACGAAGACCACGTGGAACTCGCCCATCTGCGACCGAAAGGCCATGTTGTTGGTGCGGTAGGTCCACCACTCCCCCTCCGGATACGAGCAGCGGCCGAAACCCCGCAAGTCCCTCCGGCGCATGCCTCCGGTGGGTCGGCCGAGGATAACCCAAACTCGGCCACGATCGGACCTCCAGCCACGAGGGAACCCGCGAAACCGCTTGTTCACGAAGGCTACCCGTCGGTAGAACTCCTCCTGGAACGCGTGCCCCTCGTCGCGAGTATCAAGGTCGCGCCGGTCCCAGAACCACTTTATGAACTGACGGCGGAGCTCGTCGGTCTTCTGGTCCTTCCAGGTGTCGTGCTCGTAGTCCAGGATGAGGTATTCGACCGGGCCCCCAGCCCAGTCTTTGAGTGGCCGCTCCTCCTCATAGAAGCGTCGTGCCGCCTCCATGGTCTTGGGGAACTCGTCCTTCTGTGCAAACGCTGGACGGGTGGTGCCGATCGCTACGATCGGCAGAACAAGGACGATGAGGGCGCGAAATCGGTCAGGCAAAACCATTCGATGTGCTCCAGGCGGACCAGGCTAGCACCCTGGTGGCCGCGGCTACGGGACAACGACGGCAGCTGGCTGCCCTCCCGGACCCCGTGCGTACTCGGTTACGATTGTAGCCGGCCGGAGAACGTGCCGGCAAAGGATACCGCCGCGTTGGCGTCGTCTGATCGGCAATCGCGAAGCCACCCTACAGCTCTGGACAAACGCGAATTCGGGTGGCGTGACGATCACCGGCGGACGGAGGTTGCGGCCGGGCCTCGACACGACGGCCGCCAACAACTATCGGAGAGTCCACCTTGACCCAGCTGGAGGCGTATCTCGACCAGGCCACGTCCGCCGCCATCGAGCAGCTACAACAGCTCATTGCTGTGCCGAGCGTGTCGGCGCGCGGCGAGCATCTGCCGGAGGGCGCGGCGGCATTCGCCGCCCTGTTGCAAGAGTGCGGGCTGCAAACGACCGTTTGGGAGTCCTCGGGCGCACCAGTGGTTTTCGCCCACCATCCGGCACCGCCAGGCAAGCCGACAGTACTTATCTACGGCCACTACGACGTGCAGCCACCGGATCCGATCGACGAGTGGCGCACCGATCCGTTCGAGGGAGTGTTGCGCGACGGTGCGGTTTACGGGCGCGGCGCGGCCGACAACAAAGGGCAGCTGCTGGCGCACATCATGGGTGTCGCGCTACTCCAGAGGCTCAACCGACTCGATGTCGGGATCAAGTTTCTTATCGAGGGCGAGGAAGAAACGGGCAGCCCCCATCTCGCGCAGGTAGCAGAGCAGCATCGACCTGAGCTAGCCGCTGATCTCGCCCTGACCTCCGATGCCCCATTCCACGACGATGGGACTCCCGTGGTCATCTTCGGCGTACGCGGCCTCCTCTATCTCGAGCTCGAGGCGCACGGTGCCGATCGCGACGTACACTCGGGCAATCGGGGCGGTATCGCCCCGACGCCCGCTTGGGATCTCGTCGCCGCCCTGGGCTCGATGTGCGGCCCCGGCGGCGGCGTGCGCGTCGCGGGTTTCTACGACGATGTCCGCCCACCATCGGCAAACGAACAGGAGCTGCTACGACGACTTCCCTTCGATCGCCAGGCCTTGCGGCGCGAGCTCGGCGTCCGGCGGCTCCCACCGCTGGCCGAGGAGGACCCGGCACAGGCCCTGATGTTCTCGCCCACCTTCAACATCTCCGGGCTAACCAGTGGCTACGGCGGCCCCGGCGCCAAGACGATCGTGCCCTCGCGGGCCACCTGCAAGCTCGATCTTCGGTTGGTCGCCGACCAGGATCCGGAACGGATCTTCGCGTCCATCGAAACGCACCTGCATCGACAATTTCCGTCCATTCGCCTGACGAAGCTCGCCTCGGTGCCACCATCAGCAACGTCACCGGATACTCCGTTCGCCGAGCCGATCATCTCCGCCGTGGCACGCGCCTGTGGCCAACCGCCGCTCCTGAGGCCTCGCTTGGGCGGCACGACGCCCGACTTCATCTTCACACGGGTGCTCGGAATGCCCAGTCTGCTGATCCCCTACGGACAACCGGGGATGAATCACCACGCTCCGAACGAGCACATCACCGTAGCGGCCCTACGCCGCGGCATCGGCTGCACCGTCGAGATCTGCGAGGCACTGGGGCGCTGAGACGGGGTGGCGACGGCCGTACTCAAGGCTGCGCGGCGCAGAAGACCTCGAACGCGGGAGCCACAGTGCCGGGCGGCGCACCCGCACGCAGTAGTTCGGAGATCAGCGGCGTCGCAGCACAGGCGCCAGGTAGCAGGCTCGCCAGCGTCTGGCCATCGTCGCGCCCCGCTCCGATGAGCCACCGGAGCGCCGCGTGAAGATCGTGGAGCGTCGCCAGGACCGACTCCAACGACATGTCGTCGCGTGGGCTGGCGAAGCGCACGAAGGCCTGCGCGATGCCCAACGGGGTCAGCACTCGGCCGAGAGTCTGGCCAGATTCGTCGAGCACTCCCCACCAGCCGTGCAAAGTCTCGTCGCCACGGTCGATCGGTCGCGCCAATCCCACCAGCAGCCGCCCGTTTGCGAGGTCAGCCTGTGCCACCGATTGGGCCGCAGCCGGCCATTGCTCTGGCGAGGCATCCTCGGCGAGCCACCACTGCAACCGGCCGCCGCTGCCGACAGCCCGTAGCGTCACGTCAAAGGCAGTCACCGGCGGGCGGTCTGCAACACGGTTCAACACCTGGCCCGTGAGTGCCGAGCGCAACAGCCCGTACGCGCCGGCAGTCGCCGATCTCTGGTGGCGCTCCAGCCCGCCGAGGCGCAGCGGATCGCTCGTCCAAACCGTCAGTCGACCCTCGCTCTCCACAGCGGGCGGCGTCCAGTGCACGGCTGCCATGCGGGCGGAACCCCGATACGCCCCCCGGGCGGGTGGCCGCAGGCTCTCACCAGCCACCAGCAGGGCAACAGCGATGGCATCCAGGCCGTCCCTTTCGAGCACCTGCCAGGACCGTAGTGCGGCGATGTGCAACGCCGTTGCCGGGTGCTCGGGGTCGCCGGCCTCGACCTTCGGTCCGGCTGGCCGCAGCTCCAGCACCGGTCCCACGGGCGGCGACATCGAACGGTTGCGCGGTCGCACCGCCCACGCTTCGAAAGCTGCGAGCTCGGCAACCGACAGCTCACTCAACGCGTCGAAAAGGGGCACCGTCCGATCCCGGAGGTAGGCTCGCGGCATCGCGCCAGAAGCGAAGACAACCGCCAGGCGCGCCAGCGGGTCGGCGCCGAACGGGATGCGGGCATGAATGTCAGACCCCATTGGGACGTCAACGTCGATCTCGAGCTCGACCTGTGCAAGTTCAGCAAGCTCAATCAGCGGGGTAATGGCCGTTCGGCCCGCAGCCCTGAGCTGCAGCGCCACGGATCCAACCGGGGCGGGAACCAGCACGTCGGCGAGGGCCGCGGCAAGTCGCGCTGCCGCTTCGGCTTCTTCGCCGAGTGGCTCATCAGGCGGAGCGTCCTCCAGCGAAGCCTCCGTATCCACGACCACGACCTCGACGAGATCCTCCGAGGCGTTTTCTACGACGCGATCTAGGCGCACGATCGAGCCAATCAACTCGCCCAGCGGCAACTCCAGGTTCACAAGCGTAGCTTCGTCGAGCTGAACGCGGATCGACGCCATCGTACGGAGAACCGCCGGTGGCGCATCGAAGGCCGCACCTCGTTGCCCGACCGTCTCGCCAATGGCGGTGCCGGCAAACGACGCATCCATGGCAATCCATTGATCGTCCCGACGTACTTCTAGCCACCAGTGGTCGGCGGCCATCTCGATCCACCGGAGCCAGGGATCGCCACGGCCAGTGTGTGTGGCGGCAGGTTCGCCTACCAGCGCCACCGCGTCGCGCCACGCAAGGCGGCCGCGCACCAGCCTCACAGCGATGCCACGGGCGCGATAAAGCCCCGCAAGCAGCAGCGTCTGGTCGAGCGAGTTACCGCTGGACGCCAGCAAAGCGCCGCGAGCGCCGCGCACACTGCCGGCGTAGGGCTCGTATCGTACCTGGCGTTGAACGAAACGAAACGGCCCCTCGATACCGGGTTCGAGTCTGGCGCTCAGCGTTGCTACGTCATCGCCCGCTGGTGCGCGGCGGGGCGACTGGAGCCCCAGCATTACCTCCTCGACATCGACACGCTCAAAAAACGTTCGCAACGTAGCGACCGCCGCGTCAGGCCATTGAACGACCGGCTCAGCATCCAACTGCTGTACCTGCTGCGCGCTCGCGACCAGGTCAGGCAAGATGCAGATACTCACCCCGACAACGACGATGCACGGCCACACCCGCCTGCAGGGGGCCGAACCCAAGCTACTGGAGACCATGTGTGCCAGGCTAGAGGCGCCGCCAAGCGGCTGTCAAACTCGGCGCGGAGCCCATAGCAAGCGGCGCGGACGGCCCCGCCGACTGGCGGCCGCGCCGCCCACGAGAGCCACCGGCTAGAATACGTTGCCCCGCGGAGGGAACAGATGCTACGAACACACCCGCTGGGCGGCGCGCTCGGGCTCGTCGTCCTGTTCACTTGCGCTTGCGGCGCACCCGAGAATCCCGGCCCGGACCTGATCCTCACCGCCGGGCGTATCTACGCCTCGGCGGAGTCGACGGAACCGGTATCCGCGTTGGCGATCGCCGGCGATCGCATCGTCGCCCTCGGCACCGACGAGGAGGTTCGGGCTCTGGCGACGGACTTCACCCAGGAAATGGACCTCAGCGGCGCAGCGGTACTTCCCGGATTCCACGACGCGTGGGTCGACCTCGAGGCCGTCGGACGGCGCGCCGATATGCTCGATCTCACCCGAACGGCTGCATCACGCGAGGTGCAGGCGCGAGTGCGCGCCGCCTCCGTCGAGGGGTCCGGTTGGATTGTCGGGTGGGGATGGGATGAGACGATTTGGCCTAGCGGGCAGGTACCGGACCGGCGCTTGCTCGACGGTATCGCCGATACGCGCCCGGTACTCTTGTACCGTCGCATCGGCCGGGTAGCTTGGCTCAACGGCACAGCCCTGGCGACGACCGGCACTACCGACCAGGTGCTGAGAGACGTGGACGGTAACCCTACGGGCCTGTTGGCCGGTGCAGCGCTGCAGCGTGCGGAGGCCATGTTGCCCATCGCCACGTCCGACCAGCGGCGTGGCTGGATCATCGCCGGCTTGCAGGCCGCGGCAGCGGCCGGCTTCACTTCGGTGTCGTCCGCACCGCTCGATGAACAGGCCGTCGAGCTACTGTTAGAGCTAGCGAACATCGGCGACCTGCAGATTCATGTTCGTGTCCGCCTGCAGCCTACCGTTGCCCCTCCCGACCGGCTCGGGACGGACAACCACCTTCAGATTACCTCGATTGGTCTCGACCTGGATGGTCCTTTGGCGCTGCGCTTGGCGGCCGTGTCCGCGCCGTATGCGGATGCATCGACCGTCACGCCTCCGGCTCCGGCTTCCGGACTCGACGCGGCGTGCGATCGTGCCGCCGCGGTGGGTCTACCTCTCGACACCCATCTCCGGGGCGACGCCGCCATCAACGCGGTTGGCAACTGCGCGGCCGCCGACAAGGGCCTCGTGGTGGGCGCCGACATCCTGCCTCCAGGGGCCAACGTCAGCGCTCGGCAGGTCGCCATCGTGCCGCATCGCATGGCCCACGACCTGTACTGGCTGGCGGATCGAATCGGCGTACAACGTGCCTCGGAAGCCCACGCTTATCGCGATCTCGCCCGCGCCGGAAAGCTGGTAGCGTTCGCAACGCGCGCCCCGGCATTCCCCCTCGACCCGATGGGAGCGCTCTGGATCATGAACCGGCGACAGGATCTACAGGGCTATCCACTGGACGGTTGGAACGCTCCCCAGCGATTGTCGGTTCGCGACTCCCTGCGCGTTGCCTTCGCGCACCAACTGCTCGGGGCACGTGGCCTCACGATCGATGCCAAAGCCGACCTTGTGGTCTGGTCGGAAGACCCCTTCGACGAAGACACGCAGCTTGACGATACGCAGGCGCTGATTGTTCTCGTGGATGGCCGGGTGATCTTCTCGCGTCCGACCGTACCTTGACAACACACAACTACGGCCATACTTTCGGCTCTGTGCTTCGGCCCCTTGGCTTCGATCCTCCTACGACCCGTTTGATGTCCTATCGCGGACGATTCATCCATCGGGCGGTAGCCGTTGCGGCTGGCTTACTGACGTTTGCGTGCACGACAACCGACCCCGAGATTGTCGCGATCGAGTACATGCGGGCGACGCGCCACGCGGACTCGGATGACGCGCTCGCGAGGCTCGATCTGGACGAGATCGTCGCCCGCATCGAGGACGATGTGACTCTTGTGCTCAAGGATGGGAACTCGACCACGTTTCTACGAAGCTCCGTGGAGACGATGCTTTGGGGCCTGTTTCAGGAAACTCCGCGCGAGGAGAACC
Organism: Acidobacteriota bacterium; assembly: GCA_963666055.2. Lineage (GTDB taxonomy): Bacteria > Acidobacteriota > UBA890 > UBA890 > WLXD01 > DASCOT01. Next base: position 258,212 of record CAXWPH010000011.1, read on the forward strand.
TCATTTATGATGCGCAGCCGGCGACCGTCGACGGCGAACGTGCATCGGTAGAGGTGACGATGACTGACCCTGACCGTCGAAGCCGTACGCGCACGGTTTACTTGCGGCGCACGCCCGAGGGTTGGCGCGTGTCGGGACGCTCGGTGGACAGCCTCGTGAGCTATGTCGTACAACGGCTCGAGGAGCGGTATTGAGACAGCCTTTTGAAGACCGCCCGAGACCCGTTTCTGCCCGGTGCCGGCCTCGAAAAGGAGACTCACGACGATGATTCGACGATCCCCCCTGGTGCTGGCGCTGCTGGTAACGGCAGCGTGCGGTACGCCGGTCGAGAACGCGTCACAGGAGCTCATAGAACAAGTTCGCCTCGGTGACCCGCTGGCCCAGCAGACCTACGCCGAGAACCTGGAACTCCTCGAGTCGGCGGAGGCGCTGCCCATCTGGATCGATGCGCTGGAGAACGACGACAACGACCAGGTCAAACAATGGGCAGCGCAGATAATCGGCAACATCGGCGACGCTGCCGCGCTACCGGCCTTGACGGCAGCAATGTCCGACTCGCGCGGCGTACGCGACGCCGCCGTGGCAGCCATACGGCAATTCGACGACGCGACGGCGGCCGGGGTTTTCGCACAGACTCTCAGCGAGGGAACACGCGACGCCCAGGTGGCAGCACTATCGCAGTTGAGCCGGCTGGAGACCGGGGCCGACTTGGCGGTCGGGGCAATAGCGGTCACCGCTGCATCGAGCGACGAGCTGATTGCACGGACATCCATGGACACGCTGAGCGACATCGCCAACGAGGAAGCCTGCGCAGCTATCGCGGCCGTGGCCACCAACGCCGGTTTAACCGCCGAGATGCGAGCCTACGCGATAAGCACCCTCGGACGCATCCAGAACGATGCGTCCGCTGCGCAGATCGACGCCGTGGTGGCGGCGTTGCAGGATGCCGACGACGACACCGCAGCCGACCTGATAGCGCAGGCACGGAGCCTCCGCTGACGCCGAGCCGTCATTCAGCAACGAAACAGTAGCGCCCTCGCGAGCGTGCATGGAGCCAATCGACCTGGATTCGGTCCTGGAGGAGCAAGGGAAGGTCTCCTCTCCTGACGCCTTCGTCGAGGCCGCCGTCGTACCGAACCCCGAGGCGGTGCGAGCCCGAGCGGCAGACGACCCCGAGGCTTTCTGGGCGGGGGTGGCCGACGAGCTCGAGTGGCACCGGCACTGGGATGAGGTGCTCGACTGGAATCCGCCGTTTGCGCGATGGTTTCCTGGTGCGCAGTGCAACATCGTGCACAACGCCATCGACCGTCACCTATCGACCTGGCGGCGCCACAAAGTAGCACTTCTGTGGGAGGGCGAGAACGGCGACCGGCAGGTGCTCACCTACGCCGAGCTCGCAGCCGAAGTCAATCGCCTGGCGAACGGGCTGCGCCGACTCGGTATCGAGAAAGGCGACTGCGTCACCATTTACATGCCGATCTGTCCCCAACAGGCAATCGCCATGCTCGCCAGCGCCAAGGTCGGCGCGTTTCACAGCGTCGTGTTCGGCGGGTTTTCGTCGGACGGCCTGCGTGATCGCATCAACGACGCCCAGTCGAAGCTGCTCATTACCGCCGACGGTGGCTACTACCGGGGCAACATCGTGCCGCTGAAACAGGCGGCGGACCAAGCGGTACGACAGTGCCCGTCGCTGGCGCAGGTGGTGGTATACCAGCGCACCGGAGCTGACGTTTCCATGCAGGCGGGTCGCGACATGACATGGTCGGAGGCCGTCGAAGGGTGTCCCTCAACGGCCGATGCCGAGATCATGGATGCTACGGATCCCCTCTTCGTGCTCTACACCTCAGGCTCGACCGGCAAGCCCAAGGGCATCGTTCACTGCCATGGTGGATACATGGTCGGTGTTTACCAGACGATGAAGTGGGTGTTTGACCTCCGCGATACCGACTTGTACTGGTGCACTGCCGACGCCGGATGGGTCACCGGGCACAGTTACATCGTCTACGGACCACTGATGAACGGCGCCGCCGGCTTCATGGCCGAAGGCGCACCCGACTATCCGGATCCGAGTCGATGGTGGCGCTTCATCGAGCGCTACGGAATCAACATTCTCTACACTGCTCCCACCGCCGTCCGGATGTTCATGCGCTTGGGAGAACAGTGGCCGGCGGCGCACGACCTGTCGAGCCTGCGGCTGCTCGGCACCGTTGGCGAGCCCATCAACCCCGAGGCCTGGCGCTGGTACCACCGCGTGATTGGCGGCGACAACTGCCCCATTGTCGATACCTGGTGGCAAACCGAGACCGGTTCGATCCTCATTACGAACCTGCCCGCCGAAGCGCAAAAGCCCGGCTCTGCCGGCCTGCCGTTTCCTGGAATCGACGTCGACGTGGTCGACGCCGAGGGTAATCCCCGGGAGCCCGGTCAAGGCGGATACCTGGTCATCCGCAGACCCTGGCCGTCGATGCTCTCGACGATCTACAACGACCCTGAGCGCTACCGAGAGACCTATTGGGAAATCGTACCGGGGATGTACACCGCCGGCGATGCCGCCGTTCGAGACGAGGATGGGTACATCCGCCTGCTGGGGCGCATGGACGATGTCCTCAACGTCGCCGGGCATCGGCTCGGTACCATGGAGATCGAGAGTTCTCTGGTCGCCCACGCCGCGGTAGCCGAGGCCGCTGTCATCGGCATGCCCGACGAGATCAAGGGGGAGGTGCCGAAGGCGTTCGTCCTTTTGCATCAGGGTATCGAGCCCACCGACGAGCTCGCCAGCGAGCTGCGTGAGCATGTCGGCAACCAGATCGGCAAGATCGCGCGGCCGCAGATCATCGAGTTTGTCTCGAGCCTGCCGAAGACTCGGAGCGGCAAGATCATGCGGCGACTGCTCAAGGCAAAGGAACGCGGCGAGGACGTCGGCGATACGTCAACGCTGGACCCGGGCAGCGTACCGAACGACTAGTGGCACAGGCCACTAGCGCGGAGCCAATATCCTCCAGCGGCGATACGAAGAGCGCCCGTCGGCGACGGGCGCTCTCGAGTGGACCGTGGGGGGCTCGAACCCCCGACCTCCGGCATGCGAGGCCGGCGCTCTCCCAACTGAGCTAACGGCCCTCACTGGCTGTGGCAGCCAGGCTATCGTTCGCTCTCGTCTTCGTCAGACGAGTCGCCTGCATCCGACGGATCGATGGCCTCCTCTTGCGGAGCAACCTCGTCGACAACGTCGCCCTCTGCGCCGGTAGTGTCGGCCTCGGCGGGATCGCTGCTCGGCGCGTCGTCGTCGATGTCCGCGGTGGTCTCCGCAGCCACGGTGTCCTGAGACGCGGTACGTGGCCCGGTCTTCTTCTTGCGCTTGCGCTTGCGTTGCGGCAACTCCGCTTCGACTAGCTCGATTACCGCCATGTTGGCGCGATCGCCGGCACGCGAGGAGAGCTTGATGATACGCGTGTAACCTCCGGATCGCTCCGCGTAGCGTGGGGCCAGGTCATCGAAGAGCTTGCGGAGGACTGCCTTGTCGCGGATGATTCGCGCCGCATGACGCCTTGCATGTAGCGACTCGCGCTTCCCGAGCGTGATCATTCGCTCGGCGAGTGGCCTGAGTACTTTGGCCTTGGCCTCGGTGGTGCGGATCTTCTCGTGCCGCAACAGGTCCGTGACCATGTTACGCAACATGGCTTTGCGGTGCGCCGGCGTTCGGCCCAACGTCGCGGTAGTTTGGCGGTGACGCATCAGTTCTCTCTCAGACGGCGTCCGGCGGCGGCGGCAGGTCCGATAGATCCATATCGAGCGTTAGCCCCATCTCCGCCAGCACCTCTTTGATCTCCTGAAGCGACTTCTTACCGAAGTTCTTGGTCTTCAACATCTCCTGTTCACTGCGCTGTACGAGATCGCGGATGGTGCGAATGCTCGCATTCTTCAGGCAATTATAGGAGCGCACCGAAAGCTCGAGCTCGTCAACAGAGCGATTCAGATGCGAGTAGAACGCGGTGAGATCCTGGTCGGGCTCGTCGTGCTCGTGTTGCGGCTCCTCCTCGATGTCGACGAAGATCGCCAGATGATCGCGCATCAGCTTACCGGCCAGCGCGATCGCACGGTCGGGTGTGACCGTACCGTTCGTCCACATCTCGAGCACCAGGCGCTCGTAATCCGTTGAGCGACCGAGCCGTGCACGCTCCACCTTGTAGTTCACGCGCTTGACTGGCGAATGCACCGCATCGATGGGAATCCAGCCGATGCCCATATCCTCTTCCATATTCCGATCAACGGGAACGTAGCCGCGGCCACGCGCCAGACGCATCTGCAGTTCGATCGCCCCCCCTTTGGACAGGGTGCAGATGTGCGCATCCGGGTCGATGCAGGTGAAATCGGGATCTTGCTCGATATCCGCGGCCGTCACCGAGCCCTCGGCGTCCTTGCGTAGGACCAGGGTCTTCGGCTTATCGACGTTCAGGCGGAACGGAATGCTCTTGAGGTTGAGGATCAAATCGGTGGTGTCTTCGATCACGCCGGGAAGCGAGCTGAACTCGTGCAGCACGCCCTCCACTTTGAGCGCCGTGATTGCCGCACCCTCGACAGAGGACAGCAGCACTCGACGCATCGCGTGCCCGACGGTGATGGCAAAGCCGCGTTCGAACGGCTGGGCGACGAACTTCCCGTATCCATCTGTTAGCGAATCGAGATCGACCTCGAGTCGCTTGGGTCGTTGGAACCCAGTCCAGAGCATATCCGGGGCCTCCTGAAAGACAGCGGTTTCTGCAGCGCGTCGATTGCTCTACTTCGAGTAGAGCTCGACGATCAGCTGTTCTTGGATTTCGATGCCGACATCTTCACGCATCGGCAATCGCGCCACGGTGCCGGTGAGCTTGTCGTGGTCTATCTCGATCCACTCGACCGGGCTCCCTACCTTGGCGTTCTCGACGGCCAGCATAATCTCGGTGTTGTTGCTACTACGGTCGCGTACTGCAACCGTATCGCCCTGATGTGCCTGGTACGAAGGTATGTCGACGCGTGAGCCGTTGACCGCGATATGCCCGTGCTTGACCAACTGGCGGGCGTGTGACCGCGATAGTCCGAACCCCATGCGGTAGACGACGTTGTCGAGGCGCCGCTCGAGCGACATCAACAAAGTCTCTCCGGTGATCCCACGCTCGCGCGCCGCGGCGTAAAAGTAGCGGCGGAATTGGCGCTCCAGCACGCCATAGATGCGCTTCACCTTCTGCTTCTCGCGCAACTGCGCCGAATAATCCGATGGACGACGACGTCGCCGTCGCCCATGCTGGCCGGGCGGGTAGTTACGCCGCTCGATCGCGCACTTGTCCGACATGCAGCGCGTGCCCTTGAGGAAGAGCTTCATCGCTTCCCGTCGGCACAACTTGCAAACCGGGCCCGTATAACGCGCCACTGTTGTTACCTCCTAAGGACCAACCTCAGACTCTGCGTTTCTTCGGTGGCCGGCATCCGTTGTGTGGAATCGGCGTCACATCGCGGATCGCCGTGACGTTGATGCCGGCAGACTGCAAACCTCGTATCGCTGATTCACGCCCGGCTCCAGGTCCCTTGATACGAATCTCGACGCGCTGAATGCCGTGCTCTTTGGCCTTGGTGGCGGCGTCGGTGGCGGCGATCTGAGCAGCAAACGGGGTGCCCTTACGCGATCCCTTGAACCCCTTCGACCCGGAGCTTGACCACGAGATCGTATTCCCTTCCGTATCGGCGATCGTGATGATCGTGTTGTTGAACGTCGCCTGAATGTGGGCTATGCCCGCGGCGATGTTCTTCTTGACCTTCTTCTTGCCTGGCTTTCGATGTGCCATAGCCTGAACCTGTATTTATTCCCTGGAGTGGCCGCGTTGCCGGCTCGTTCGGTGCTCGACCAGGGGCTAGAGTTTGGCCTTCTGTCTCTTCTTGATGGCCATGCCTCGTGGCCCCTTCCGGGTTCGCGCGTTCGTCTTGGTGCGCTGCCCACGAACCGGCAGGTTGCGCCTGTGCCGCATGCCGCGGTACGAGCCGATCTCGATCAACCGCTTGATGTTCATCTGAAGCTCTTTCCGTAGATCGCCCTCGACTCGGCCCTGGCGATCGATCACCTGACGAATGCGGCTTACCTCCTGCTCGGTCAGGTCCTTCACGCGGCGCTCGACCTCGACCTTCGCGGTCGCAAGAATCGAGTGCGCGCGTGCGCGACCGATACCAAAGATATCGGTCAACGCGATCTCAACGCGCCTGTCCAGACGCAAATCCACACCCGCGATACGGGCCATCGGAAAGCTCCTCTTACTGACGTCCGCCGAGCTCGAGCGCGAGTGCCACGTTCGACACCGACTCCGGCTGCTCTGTTTCGACCGCTGGCGTTATCCTTGCCGCTGCTTGTGCTTTGGGTTCTCGCAGATGACGTAGACTGTGCCCCTGCGGCGCACAATCTTGCACTTGTCACACATGCGACGAACGGACGCTCTCACCTTCACGGCAAACTCCCACCAACTTTATCTCAGCGGAGAGCCGATTGTAGCAGGATTGCGACTCGCCGGCATCCACCCCCACACCGCCTGAGCGCGAGTCGATATTCCTTACTTGTAGCGGTACACGATTCGTCCACGTGCCAGGTCGTAGGGCGACAGCTCCACCAGCACTTCGTCACCCGGGAGGATGCGGATGAAGTACTTCCGCATCTTTCCGGAGATATGCGCCAGCACCTTGTGCCCGTTGTCGAGCTCGATCCTGAACATGGCGTTCGGCAACGTCTCGACGACCTTGGCGCGAACCTGCACGGCCTGTTCTTTCTGCGTCATGCTTTACTCAGCGGCTCGCGACTCGGGCCATCTTCCGGTCACCCGATGCGCTGAGGACCCAAGGGCCCTCGTCAGTGATTGCCACGCTGTGTTCGAAGTGTGCCGAAGGTCGACGATCCACGGTCACGGCTGTCCAGCCATCGTCGAGAACCTCCATCGCCGCACTACCGAGATTGACCATGGGCTCGATCGCCAGGACCATCCCCGGCCGCAACCGAACGCCAATGCCCGGAGGTCCGAAGTTGGGGATCTGCGGATCCTCGTGCAGCGACCTACCAATCCCGTGCCCGACGAACTCTCGTACCACCGAGAATCCGGCCGATTCTACATGCTGCTGCACGGCGTGCGAGATATCGCCCACTCGGTTGCCAGTCACACATTGATCGATAGCGCAGTCTAACGCCTCGGCGGTCACGAGGAGCAACCGGTGCACCTCAGGCTCGAGCGGCGGCACCGGCACCGTGATCGCCGAATCGCCGTAGAAGCCGTCGAGACAGACACCAAGATCGAGACTGAGGATGTCCCCTGGCGCGAGCCGTCGGGTCGGCGACGGAATACCGTGCACGATCTCCTCGTTCAGCGACGCGCACACGGTGGCCGGGAAGCCCCGATAGCCCTTGAAGGCGGGCTCGCCACCAAGCTCGCGCACGCGAGCCTCGGCATAATCGTCGAGCTGGGCCGTGGTCACCCCGGGAGCCACGCGCGCTGCCAGCTCGTCGCGAACCGTGGCGACAATCTGGTTGGCGGCGTGCATGCGCTCGAGCTCAGCCGGCGACTTGTACTCAATCATGCGCTCACCAGCTCGCTGAGCGCCGCGTCACTGCGCTCGAACACCTCATCAATTCCAGCATCGCCGTCGATCCGAACAAGTTGCCCCTTCGCTCGGTAACGATCCACCAGCGGTCGCGTCTTCTCGCGGTAGACGGCCAGCCGCTCGCGTACGACGTGCTCGCGATCATCATCGCGTTGGACGAGCTCGGTACTGCAACGATCGCATCGCGAGCCCTGTGCCGGCGGATTGAACGTCATGTGATAGTTGGCACCGCACTCCGGGCATGCACGGCGGCGCGACAGCCTCTCAACGAGAACGCTTTCAGGCACGTCAAGGTAGAGCACCAAGTCAACGCCCTCGTGGGACGTTCGCGCCAGCAGCTCATCCAAGGCAACTGCCTGAACCGTAGTACGCGGGAACCCATCCAGGATGGCACCGGCGGCGGTGTCCGGCTTCCGCAATCGCTCCTGCACGACCTCGCGCATCGTGTCGTCGTCGACGAGCCCGCCGGAATCCATGATCGCCTTCATCTTGCTCCCGAGCTCGTCCCCTGCGGCCACGGCCTCGCGAAGCATGTCCCCGGTAGATACCTGTGGGATGCCGTACTTGGCCGCGAGGCGCGCCGCCTGCGTGCCCTTGCCGGCACCCGGCGGCCCAAGAAAGACCACCAGCATCAGACGAACCGCCGCGACTTGATCCGTCCGCCTTTGATGAAGCCGTCGTAGTGCCGCATGACGAGTTGGCTTTCTACCTGGCGCACGGTGTCCATCGACACGCCGACGAGAATCAACAGCGAGGTTCCACCGAAGAAGAACGTGACCCCGAGCCCTTCCGTAACCCACAACGGCAGCATCGAGTCGAGATACGGGCCGATCAACGGGATCGGGGCTACCTTGAACCCCGAGATCAGGAACTGCGGCAACATCGCCACCGCTGCCAGGTAGACGGAACCGATCAACGTCAGCCGGGTCAGAATGTCGTCGATGTACTGAGCCGTACGCTTGCCAGGCCGGATACCGGGAACGAAGCCGCCGTACTTGCGCATGTTGTCGGCGACATCCTCCGGATTGAAGATGATCGCGGTGTAGAAGTAGCAGAAGAAGATAATCCCGCTCACGTAGATCAGATTGTAAAGCGGCATTCCCCATGCCAACGCATCGCTCACCGCCTGTGCCCACGGATGGGTAATGAACGACGTGATCGTCTGCGGGAACATGATGATCGAGGAGGCGAAGATCACCGGGATAACGCCAGCCGTATTGACGCGAATCGGCAGGTGGGTACTCTGCCCACCGTAGAGCTTTCGGCCTACGACGCGTTTGGCGTATTGCACCGGTATGCGACGCTGACCGCTCTCCATCAACACCACGAACCCGGTAACCGCAACCATGAGCGCACCGAGCAACGCCAGCGTCAGCAGGTTGAGCGATCCGGCCTCGAGCTGCAGGTAGGTGGTGATCAGCGCGGTCGGGAGGCTGACTGCGATTCCCGCGAAGATGATCAGCGAGATGCCGTTACCGATGCCGCGCTCGGTGATCTGCTCGCCGAGCCACATCAGGAATGCGGTCCCGGTGGTGAGCGTAAGCACCGTCATCAGGCGGAAGCTCAGGCCTGGCGTATCAACGAAGGACGCGCCCGACGGGCTCGTGGTGCTCTCGAGCACGAAGGCAATCGACATTGATTGGACAATCGAAAGAAGAATCGTGCCGTAGCGCGTGTACTGGGTGATCTTCTTGCGGCCGAGGTCGCCCTCTTTCTGCAATCGCTCCAGGTAGGGCCATACGACCGTCAACAACTGCAGAATAATCGACGACGAGATGTACGGCATAATGCCGAGCGCAAAGATCGTCATGTTGCTCAGGGCGCCGCCCGAGAACAGATCGACGAAACCGAAGAAGCTCCCCTGCAGAGACTGGAAAAACTCCAGAACCGCAGCCGAGTTGACCCCAGGCGTGGGGATGTTGGCACCAACCCGGAAAACGGCTAGCAGGCCGAACGTATAGAAAACCCGCTGACGGAGCTCCGGAATCGCCAGGATGTTCCGGAAGCTCTCGATCATCCGAGCACCTCCGCAGTGCCGCCAGCCTCGGTGATCTTCATGGCCGCCGAGCTCGTGAAGCGGTGGACCTTGATGTTGAGCGCCACGCCAAGCTCACCGCGCCCCATCACCACGACCTTGTCGTAGCGCCCCTTGATCAAGCCGGTCGAGGCGAGCAACTCGGGATCGACCGTGCTACCAGTGTCGAAGCGCGCCAACTGGTCGAGGTTCACCTCCGCCCAATTCGTCCGAAAAGGATTCTTGAATCCGCGCTTGGGAATACGGCGAACGAGCGGCATCTGCCCGCCCTCGAAACCGCCTTTGCGGCTGTAGCCTGAACGCGATTTGGCACCGTTCTCACCGCGGCAGCTGGTCTTGCCGTGGCCCGAGGAGCGGCCACGACCGACTCGCTTGCGCGCCCGTCGACTACCCTGCTTCGGCCCTACCTCGTGGATCTTCACGCCCAACCTCCTGTCGGATCGCCAAACCTGGCGGCCTACGACCCGGCTTCCTCCACCTTCACTAGATGCGAGATTACGTTAATCTGCCCACGTACGCGCGGCGAGTCGTCACGCTCGACACGATGGCCAATGCGCCGCAGACCCAGTCCCTTGAGCGCCTCGTGCTGCGGCTTCGGCCGTCCGATCTTGCTACGCGTCTGCTCGATGATCAGCTTCTTCGCCATGGTCCGGATCCTTTACTTTGCCGAAGGCTGCAGGTGCTCGAGCGGCACGCCACGGATGCGTGCTACGTCTGCTGGGTCTTTGAGCTTGGCGAACGCGTCGAAGGTCGCCTTGAGCATGTTGTGCGGGTTACGCGACCCGATGCACTTCGTGAGGATGTCACCCACGCCGGCTAGCTCGAGCGCCGCGCGCACCGCACCGCCGGCGATCACTCCGGTCCCGGGTCCGGCAGGCTTGAGCAGCACGTGCCCAGCGCCATACCGACCCTCGATACCATGCGGCACCGTCGTACCGCTCATCGGCACCTTCACGAGCGACTTCTGCGCTTCTTGCACGCCCTTGCGAATCGCCAGCTGCACCTCACGGGCCTTGCCGAGCCCATACCCAACGTGCCCATGACGATCACCAACCACGACCAAGGCGTTGAACCCGAGATTCTTGCCGCCCTTAACCACCTTGGTGACGCGATTGATCGCCACCACGGTGTCCTGCAGCTGATGCTCGATTTGAGACTGGTCGATGTAGTTGACTCTCTTCTTCATTCGCCGCCTCTCCTCAGAATTCCAGGCCGCCCTCGCGCGCGGCTTCGGCAAGCGCTTGGACGCGCCCGTGATAGTCGTAGCCGCCACGGTCGAAGACGATCTGCTTGATGCCAGCGCCAAGAGCGCGCTCGGCAAGCAACGTACCCGCCGCAGCGGCGGCTTCGCAATTCGCCCCGGCATCGAAACCGCGCGCATGAAACGCCTTCTCGAGCGTCGACACCGACGCCAAGGTGCGCCCGGCATTGTCGTCAATGATCTGTAAATGCAGGTGCCGATTCGATCGGAACACGCACAACCGTGGGCGCTGCTCACTGCCGCTCACCTTGCGTCGCACGCGGAGCCGCACTGCCGCCCGCCGGGCTTCTTTTTTCTTCCTGCGATTAACCTGCATGGGTCGAAACCTCTACTAGGCAGCCGTTACGCCGGCCTTGCCGACCTTCGTGCGAACCAACTCATCGCGGTAGCGAATGCCCTTGCCTTTGTAGGCGTCGGGCGGGCGGTAGCGTCGGATTTGCGCGGCAATCTCGCCTACCCGTTGCTTGTCGATGCCCTCGACGACGATCTTCGTCTGCTCCGGCGTGGAAATCTGGATATCCTTCGGCACCGGAAACTCCACCGAATGCGAGAATCCAAGCTGCATGCTCAGCGTGCTTCCCTGCATCGAGGCCCGGTAACCAATGCCCTGAATCTCCAGCTCTCGCTTGAAGCCTTCGCTCACGCCGACCACGGCATTAGCCGCCAACGCCCGCGCCAAACCGTGAAAGGCCCGCGTCTGCTTGGCATCGTCGGCACGCTTCGCCAACAACTCGGCACCCTCGATCTCGAAGCTAATGCCGGCGGGCACCGGCGAAGTCAGCTCGCCCTTTGACCCGGTCACGACGAGCCGGTCGCTCCCTATGTCGACCTTTACGCCGTCTGGCACCGGGATGGGCTTGTATCCAACGCGTGACATGGCTACCACACCTCGCAAAGCACCTCGCCGCCGATGCCGTGTTCGCGGCACTGACGATCGGTGAGAACACCGCGCGAGGTCGAAATGATGGCAACTCCCAATCCGTTCAGAATGCGCGGCAGGTCGCTCTTGCCACAATAGATGCGGCAGCCCGGCTTGCTGACGCGCTGCAACCCGGTAATCGCCGACTCTTCGCCGCCGACGTACTTGAGCTCGATGTCGATTGCGCCCTGGGGGCCATCCTCGATGGGCTCGACCGATTTGACGTACCCCTCTTCGCGCAGGATTCGGGCGATCTCGTGCTTGGTCTTTGACGCCGGAATTCGTACGTGGTCATGCCGCGCACCAATAGCGTTGCGAATCCTGGTCAGCATGTCTGCGACTGGGTCTGTCATCATGGTTCGGGTCTCCGGCCTACCAGCTCGCCTTCTTGACGCCTGGAAGCTCCCCGTTCAGCGCCCGCTGTCGAAAGCAGATGCGGCAAAGCTGGAACTTCCGCATATACGCTCGCGAGCGTCCGCAGAGACGGCAACGACTGACCCTGCGAGTCGAGAACTTGGGCTTGCGCTTCGACTTGGCGATCCAAGCTGTGGTGGCCACGTTTGTTAGCGTCCTATTCGTCGCGGCGGAACGGCATGCCCAGCGCCTCGAGCAACGTGCGGGCGCCTTCGTCCGTAGCCGCGGATGTACAAATCGTCACGTTCATACCCCGAACCTTGTCCACCTTGGTGTAGTCGACCTCGGGAAAGATGAGCTGGTCGGTGAGGCCTAGAGTGTAGTTTCCGCGACCGTCGAACGATCGCCGCGGAACACCGCGAAAATCCCTCACGCGAGGCAACGTGATGGTGATCAGCCGATCCAGAAACTCCCACATTTTCTTGCCGCGCAAAGTCACCGAGCAGCCTACCGGCATCCCCTCGCGCAACTTGAATGCAGCAATGGACTTGCGAGCACGGCGTATCACCGGCTTCTGGCCGGTAATCACGCTGAGCTCGTCTACCGCCTTATCGAGCTCCTTGATGTCTTGTGAAGCGCCCCCAACGCCCATGTTGACGCTGATCTTGACGAGTCGCGGCGCCGCCATCGGGTTCGAATACGCGTCGTTCTCGACGAGCTTGGAAAGGATCTCTTCATCGTAGAGCTTCTTCATACGCGCCATCATCGTCTCGTCCTCGTCAACTCTTGTCGATGATGGCGCCTTGACGACTGACCCGTACTTTCGAGCCGTCCTCGAGGAACTGATATCCAACCCGCGTCGGCAAGTTGGTCTCGGGGTCAATCACCGCGACGTTGGAAATGTGCAGAGTCTGCTCGCTGCGCACGAGACCGCCCTTGATGTTCTTCTGCGGGTTCGCCCGAACCGCACGGGTCACCATGTTGACCCCCTCAACGAGCACCCGCTGCTTCTCGGGGTGCACCGCGAGCACCCGACCGGTCTTGCCCTTGTCGCGCCCCGCGTTGACGTAGACGGTATCGTGGCGCTTCACCCGTGGTCCGGCCATTACAGCACCTCGGGAGCAAGCGAAACGATCTTCATGAACCGTCGCTCGCGAAGCTCGCGCCCGACCGGGCCGAACACGCGGGTTCCGATCGGCTCGTTCTGTGCGTCGACAAGTACCGCAGCGTTGTTGTCGAAGCGGATGTACGAGCCATCCTTGCGCCCGGTCTCCTTGCGCGTGCGTACGATCACGGCACGCACCACTTCGCCCTTCTTGATCGTACCGTGAGGCACCGCTTCCTTTACCGCCGCCGAGATGACGTCGCCCAAGCCGGCGATCTGCCCCACACTCGATCCACCCAGCCGCCGGATGCAAGCGATCTTGCGGGCGCCGGAGTTGTCAGCAACGTCGAGCACCGTCTCCATTTGAATCATGTGCGTGCCTCGTCGTCACTCGCCCGTGCCGACGACGCCGCCGGGAGCACGTTGGATAATCTCGGCCACACGCCAGCGCTTGCGCGCCGACATCGGCCGGCATTCGGTTACTCGAACACGATCGCCCATCTGGCAGCTGTTGTCTGCATCGTGCGCCATGAACTTGGTACGCGTGCGGACGACCTTGTTGTACAGCGGATGCGACCAGACGCGCTCGACGGTAATCACCACGGTCTTGTCCATCTTGTCGCTCGTAACAACGCCGACCTCTTCGCGCTTGTTACCGCGCGGGCGAGTTTCTTCAGCGCTCGCTGTGTTCATTGCAAAGTCCTCCAAGAGCTCACGTAGCGGCCGGAGCCGTCTCGCCGGGTACCGCAGGCGTCAGCTCCCGCTCACGCAGAATCGTCAGCCCGCGTGCAACCTCTCGACGAACTCTAGACAGCTTGGCGGCGCTTTCGACTTGGCCGGTGGTTTTTTGGAACCGGAGCTTGAATAGCTGCTCACGCAGGTCTCGGATCCGGTCGTTGATCTCGCTGTCGGTCATGTCGCGGAGCTCATCGGCTACCATCGCAGCTCCTCCACAACACGCTTCACTACACGCGTGCGAATGGGCAACTTGGCCGCAGCCCGTCGCATTGCGGCCCGTGCAACGGCCTCACTCACACCTTCTATCTCGTACATGATGCGCCCCGGCCGCACGACCGAGACCCAGAACTCAGGGTTGCCCTTGCCTTTACCCATCCGAACTTCCGCCGGCTTCTTGGTCACTGGCTTGTCGGGAAACACCCGGATCCAGATCTTGCCGCCGCGCTTGACGTGCCTGGTCATGGCAACGCGAGCCGCCTCGATCTGACGGGCGGTAATCCACGCCGGCTCCAACGCCTGCAACCCAAACTCACCGAAGGAGACCGTGGCACCACGCAAGGCCTTGCCCCGACGATGTCCCCGGTGCTGCTTGCGGTACTTGACTTTCTTGGGCATTAACATCTGAGACGCTCCTTACGACGACGCCCTGGTGCGGCGGGCCAAGTCGGGGCTGAGTATCTCGCCCTGGTAGACCCACACTTTCACGCCAATGCGCCCGTAGGTCGTGCGGGCCTCGGCAAAGCCATAGTCGATGTCGGCGCGAAGCGTGTGCAACGGCAGCTTGCCGTGTAGGTACCACTCGGCGCGCGAGATCTCGAGACCGCCAAGGCGTCCCCCGCAGCGTACTCTGATTCCCTCGGCGCCGAAGCGCTGCGCGTTCTCGACCGCCTTGCGCATTGCGCGGCGGAACGCGATGCGACGCTCCAGCTGCATCGCCACGCTCTCTGCAACGAGCTGAGCATCGAGCTCGGGGCGATGAACCTCCTGGATGTTGATGAACACCTCGCGGCCAGTCATCTCTTCCACACTCCGCTTCAGGCGGTCGACCTCGGCACCCTTGCGACCGATTACGATCCCCGGCCGCGCGGTGTACACATCGATCTTGAGCTTGTTCGCGGCGCGCTCGATATCTACCTTGGAGATCCCCGCGTGATACAAGCGCGTCTTGATCATGTCGCGCAGGGCGATGTCCTCGTGCAGCAGTTCGGCGTAGTCCTTGATGGAGAACCAGCGCGAGCGCCACTCCTTCGTGTACCCGAGGCGGAAGCCGTATGGATGAACTTTCTGGCCCAATTCAGGCCTCCCTCTCTGCCAGCTTCACCGTCACGTGGCTGGTTCTCTTGATGATCGGGAACGCCCGACCCATGGGCTGAGGCCGGATGCGTGTCGGTAGCGTCGGACCGGGATCGACCGCAATCGTCGCGATGTAAAGCCCGTCCACATCGACTTCCGGCTTGATGTTTTCGGCGTTGGCGACCGCCGAGCGCAAGACCTTCTCGATCGCCAGCGAAGCTCGCTTGGTGGAAAGCTCCAGGATACCGAGAGCCTCGGGTACGGCTCGACCTCGGATCAAGTCAACCACGAGCCGGAACTTCTGCGGCGACCCGCGTAGGTAGCGTCCATACGCCTTGCTCACGTTCTCACTCATGACTATCTGAACCCAGCTTTGCGATCCGACCGCGCACCAGCATGGGAGCGGAAGGTCCGGGTCGGGGCAAACTCGCCGAGCTTGTGACCCACCATGTTCTCGGTTATGTAGACAGGGATGAACCGTTTGCCGTTGTGCACCGCCAGGGTGTGTCCGACCATCTCCGGCACGATGGTCGAACGACGCGACCACGTCTTGACCACATTGCGGTCACCGGCGCTGTTCATGAGGTCGATTTTGCTCCGCAGCGAGGCCTCGACGTAAGGCCCTTTCTTGAGCGACCGTGCCATTCCCTACTTCCTCCTGCGGCCTTGATCTCGGCGCCTGACAATGGAGCGATCGGTGCGCTTGTTGTTGCGGGTCTTGGCACCTTTGGTCGGCTTACCCCACGGCGTGCACGGATGCCGACCACCCGATGCCTTGCCCTCGCCACCGCCCATCGGGTGATCGATCGGGTTCATCGCAACGCCTCGCGTATGGGGCCGCCGACCAAGCCACCGCCGGCGGCCGGCCTTGCCGTACGACTCGTGGTTGTTCTCGACGTTACCCACCTGGCCGATAACAGCCATGCAGTCGAGATGGATCAGCCGAACCTCTGCCGACGGCAACCGGATGTGAGCATACCGACCCTCCTTCGCCGCTAAGGTCGCCTGGGCGCCCGCGCTGCGCGCAATCTGGGCGCCTTTGCCAGGCTTCATTTCAATACACGAGATGATCGTGCCGAGCGGTATGGCCCGCAGCGGCAACGCGTTTCCTGGTCGGATGTCGGCCTGGGGTCCTGACATCAGCATATCGCCAACGCCCACCCCGACCTGCGCCACAATGTAGCGTTTTTCCCCGTCGAGATAGTGCAGCAGGGCGATGCGCGCGGTGCGATTCGGATCGTACTCGATCGTCGCAACCTTGGCCGGCACGCCCGTCTTGCCGCGCTTGAAGTCGATAGCTCGATACCTGCGCTTGTGTGCACCACCGCGATGGCGGATCGTCATCCGGCCCTTGTGGTTGCGTCCTGACGTCGCGCGCTTCCCTCTGGTCAGTGCGCGGAGCGGCTTGGATTGAGTGATATCGGCGAAATCGGAGCCCCTGTGGAAGCGCGTGCCCGGGGACGTAGGCTTCCGCTGTCGCATGCCCATCTCAGACTCCCTCGAAGTACTCGATCATGCTCTGATCGGCTGCCAGCCGCACGTAGGCCTTCTTCCACGCCGGCTTGTAGCCGGCATAGCGACCGAGACGCTTTGGCTTACCGCGCACGTTCATGATCCGCACGCCCTCTACCTTGACCTTGAAGACCTTCTCCACCGCACGCTGGACGTCGACGGACGTGGCGCGCTTCGCCACCTCGAAGCAGAGCGTATGCTCGCTGTCTTTCAAGAGCGTCGCTTTCTCGGTAATCACCGGCCGGCGAATAACATCGTGCACGTTCATCGCAGGGCCTCGTCGATCTGACTGATCCCCGCCTTGGTGGTGAGCAGCGTGTCGTGCAGCAGCAGGTCATAGACGTGGAGCCCGAAACCGCCAACCACCTTTGTGTTGGGCAGGTTCCGAGCCGCGCGTGCGAACTCCTCACTACCCTCCGGATCGTAAATCAACGTCTTGCCGCTGAGCTCCAATCCGGCAAGCAACGTCGCCATCAACTTCGTCTTGGGGGCGTCGAGCGCCATCTCGTCCAGAACGACGATCTGCCCGTCGGCACACTTCGATGACAGCGCCATCTGCAGCGCGGCGCGCATCTTGCGACGCGGCATTATCGTCGAGTGGTCGCGTACTTGCGGACCGAACGTCGTGCCACCCTTGCGCCAAATCGGGCTGCGCCGATCGCCGACGCGGGCGCGCCCGCTGCCCTTCTGTCGCCACGGCTTGCGCTTCGACCCTCGAACCTCGCCGCGCGTCTTGGTGGCATGCGTGCCGCGCTGCTGGGCCGCTCGGTAGTTCACCACGGCTTCGTGCAACAGGCTCCGCTTCACCGGTCGCTCGAAGACGCTGGCGCCGACCTCGACCGAGCCGACAACCTTGTTGCTGCGATCCCGCACGTCCAACGTTGGCATGGTTAACCCCGGACCGCTTGGCGGATGAGCACGTAGCCACGCGGCGCCCCGGGCACCGCTCCCCTGACCATCAGCAGGTGGCGCTCCAGATCCACCTTCACTACCCGCAGCCCCTGCTGGGTAACACGCCGACCGCCCATCTGGCCGGGCATCTTCTTGCCTTTGAACACTCGCGATGGCCACGCCGCCTGGCCGATAGCGCCGGGGGCGCGATGGAACATCGAGCCATGTGTTGCCTTGCCGCCCTTGAAGCCGTAGCGCTTCATCACACCGGCGAAGCCACGCCCCTTGCTCGTCGCCGTTACATCCACTTTCTCGACGTCGCTGAAGAGCTCGACCGTGAGTCGATCGCCCTCTTTCGTATCGGCATCGGGAGACAACGGGAACTCACGGATCATACGCACCGGTGGCGCTCCGACCTTGGCGAGATGCCCTCGGGTCGGTTTGTTAAGCTTTTCGGGGCGCAGACCCTCCTCGATGTAGCCCAGCTGCGCGGCGCGATAGCCATCACGCTCCTCGTTGCGCACCTGCAACACGACGCACGGTCCGGCACGCAACACGGTTACCGGCACGTGGTTGCCGGCGTCATCGAAAATCCGTGTCATCCCGACCTTCTGTCCGATCAGACCCTTCATCGCCGCCGCCGTCAGTGTTCAGGCCCGAAGGCCTTGATCTCTACGTCCACGCCGGCCGGAAGATCGAGCTTCATCAGCGCGTCCACCGTTTGCGGAGTGGCTGTCAGGATGTCTACGAGCCGCTTGTGGGTGCGGATCTCAAACTGTTCCCGCGACTTCTTGTTGACATGGGGAGAGCGCAGCACCGTGTAAACAACGCGCTCGGTAGGTAACGGGATCGGACCGGCTACTTCGGCCCCGGTGCGCTCGGCCGTGTCGACGATCTCATGTGCCGACTGGTCGAGCACGCGATAGTCGTAGGCCTTGAGCCGGATTCGAATTTTCTGGTCCATCCCTTACACCTTTAGCGTCTGTGAGAACCCCGAGATCGGCGTCCTACTCGTGGATTTCAATGACGGTGCCAGCACCTACCGTTCGTCCGCCCTCGCGAATAGCGAACCGCAGGCCCTTCTCCATCGCGATCGGGGTGATCAGATCTCCGACGATTGTCACGTTGTCCCCGGGCATCACCATCTCCACGCCTTCGGGCAGCTCTACCGAACCTGTCACATCCGTCGTCCTAAAATAAAACTGCGGCCGATATCCCTTGAAGAACGGCGTGTGCCGGCCGCCCTCATCCTTGGTCAACACATACACCTCGGCCGAAAACCTGGTGTGCGGCTTAATCGATCCCGGCTTCGCCAGCACCTGGCCCCGCTCCACATCCTCACGGTCTGTTCCTCTCAACAACACGCCCACGTTGTCTCCGGCTTGCCCCTCATCGAGAATCTTCCGGAACATCTCTACCCCCGTGACCACCTTCTTCTGCGTCTCACGGATCCCGACGATCTCCACCTCTTCTCCCGTCTTCACCACCCCCCGGTCGATTCGGCCCGTCACCACCGTGCCCCGTCCCGAGATCGTGAACACGTCCTCGATCGCCATCATGAGGTCTTTGTCCAGCGCTCGCTCCGGCTCCGGTATGTAGGTGTCGAGCGCCTCGATCAACTCCAGAATCTGCTTGCCTGACTCCGACTCCGGATCCCCCGACTCCGCCGCCTGCAGCGCTGAACCCTTGATCACCGGAAGTTCGTCCCCTGGAAACTCGTACGTCTCCAGCAGCTCCCTCACCTCCAGCTCAACCAGCTCCAGTAGCTCCTCGTCGTCCACCATGTCGACCTTGTTCAAAAACACCACCATCGCCGGTACTCCCACCTGCCGTGCCAGCAATATGTGCTCCCGCGTCTGCGGCATCGGCCCATCTGCCGCCGACACCACCAAGATCGCTCCGTCCATCTGCGCCGCACCCGTGATCATGTTCTTGATGTAGTCCGCGTGCCCGGGGCAGTCCACGTGTGCGTAATGCCTTGTCTCGGACTCGTACTCAACGTGCGCTATCGCGATCGTGATCCCTCGCTCCCGCTCCTCGGGCGCCTTGTCGATCTCATCGAACGGCGTGTAGTCCGCTCGTCCCAACTTCGACAAAATTAGCGTGATCGCCTGCGTCAATGTCGTCTTGCCGTGGTCCACGTGCCCAATCGTCCCCACGTTTACATGCGGCTTCGTTCGTTTGAATTTCTCCTTCGCCATCGCTTCTTTCTCCCCAGGATTCTCTCAGCGGTCCGTCAGGTCAGACCGCTTTGCCCCGCACCCGCAGGACGATCTCATCGGTAATGGTTTTCGGAACTCGCTCATAGCGCTTGAAGTGCATGGTGAAGTTGGCACGCCCCTGTGTCGCCGACCGCAGGTCGGTCGCGTAGCCGAACATCGCCGACAACGGCACGCGGCCGGTGATGATCTTCAATCCGTCGCGCGTGTCGAGGTTCTCGATGCGACCGCGGCGGCTGTTCATATCGGAGATCACCTCGCCCATGTACTTCTCGGGCACGACGATCTCCAGGTCCATGATGGGCTCCATCAACACCGGCGCCGCGCTCTTCATGGCGTCCTTGAACGCCATGCTACCGGCGATCTTGAAGGCGATCTCTGAGGAGTCGACCTGGTGGAACGAGCCGTCCACCAGAATGGCACGAACGCCCTCCAACTCGTAGCCAGCGAGCGGGCCGTTGTCCATGGCCTCGCGGATACCATGCTCGACGGAGGGGATGTACTCGCGTGGGATCTTGCCGCCGACAATGCGGTTGATGAACTCGAACTTCTGGCCCTCTTCTGGCGGCAGTGGCTCAATCTCGATCTTCGCGTGGCCAAACTGTCCGCGACCGCCCGTCTGCCTGACGAAGCGCCCCTCGCCCTTGGCAGGCCTGGTGATCGCTTCACGGTAGGCGACCTGAGGTGCACCCACATTTGCCTGCACGCCGAACTCGCGCAGCATCCGATCCACCAGCACGTCGAGGTGTAGCTCCCCCATTCCGGCGATGATCGTTTGGCCGGTCTCGTCGTCGCGATGCACCTTGAACGTCGGGTCCTCTCGTTGCAGCTTGGAGAGCGCGTCGCCGAGCTTCTCCTGATCGGCGCGCGTCTTCGGCTCGATGGCCATCGCGATCACCGGCTTCATGAACTCCATCGTCTCGAGCAGCACCGGATGGGCCGGGTCACAAATCGTATGGCCGGTCGAAACGGTCTTCGGAGCGACTGCGGCAGCAATATCGCCTGCCCGCACCTTCTTGATCTCTTCGCGCTTGTTGGCGTGCATCTTCAGCAAGCGTCCGATGCGCTCCTTCTTGCCGGTTGTCGTGTTCAGTACGCGCTCACCCGACCCAACCTGGCCCGAGTACACGCGGAAGAAGGCGAGCTGACCAACAAACGGATCGGTCATGATCTTGAACACCAGAGCCGAAAATGGCTCGTCGTCGTCAGCCTTGCGCTCGATGATCTGTTGATCGTCGGCCGGGTCGGTACCCTTGATCGGCGGCACGTCTACGGGCGACGGCAAATAGTCGATGACCGCGTCGAGGAGCGGCTGGACACCCTTGTTCTTGAATGCAGATCCGGCAAGCACAGGGGTTAGCTGCAGCATCACGGTACCCTGACACAAAGCGGCAATGATCTCATCAGCTGAGACCTCCTCGGCGGCGAGGTACTTCTCGAGTATGCCGTCGTCGATCTCGCTCGCCGCATCCAGCACCTTCTCTCGTGCAGCCTCGACATCGGCAAGACAGTCTGCAGGGACCTCTTCGGCCACCGGCTCGGTACCCAGATCATCATTCTTGTAGCGCAGGGCACTGCGGCGTACGACGTCGATCACGCCGATGAAGTTCTCCTCGGCGCCCCAGGGAATCACTACCGGCACCGGCTTCGTGTGCAGGCGGTCCGCCATCATCTGCAAACAGCGCTCGTAGTTGGCTCCGACGCGGTCCATCTTGTTGACGAAGGCGATGCGCGGCACGCGATACTTGTCCGCCTGGCGCCATACAGTCTCGCTCTGTGGCTCCACGCCGGCCACCGCATCGAACACCGCAATGGCTCCGTCGAGAATGCGTAGCGAGCGTTCGACTTCGGCGGTGAAATCGACGTGGCCCGGCGTATCGATGATGTTGATGCGATGGTCCTTCCACATGCATGTGGTGGCGGCTGACGTAATGGTGATGCCGCGTTCCTGCTCCTGGACCATCCAGTCCATCTCGGCGGTCCCTTCATGGACCTCACCGAGCTTGTGGGTGATCCCGGTGTAGTAGAGAACGCGCTCCGTCGTCGTCGTCTTACCGGCATCGATATGCGCCATGATGCCGATGTTGCGTATTGACGCGAGCGCCACCTTGCGAGGCACAGTCGTTACTCCTGCGAGTCATTACCAGCGGTAGTGCGCAAAGGCCTTGTTGGCCTCTGCCATCCGATGGGTGTCTTCTCTCTTCTTCACGGCTGAGCCGCGACCGCTCGACGCATCGAGCAGCTCGTTGCACAGACGCTCGGACATTGTCCGTTCTCCGCGTGAACGCGCCGCGGCAATTAGCCACCGCATCGCCAACGACGTACGACGACGCGGGTAAACCTCGATCGGAACCTGGTAGGTCGAACCACCGACGCGCCTCGACTTGACCTCGAGTACCGGACGTACGTTGTCTATGGCGCGCTTGAAGATACCCAACGCATCGTCATCGTCGGACTTCTCCTTGGCACGTTCGAGAGCGTCATACACCAACCGCTGAGCCAAGCTCTTCTTGCCGGTGAGCATCACGTGGTTGATGAACTTAGACAGCTGACGACTGCCATAGATCGCATCCGGCGCGACGGCGTGCTGCCTGACCTTGACGTCTTTTCTCGGCATGGCTTTTCTCCGCCACCGGAGGGCACGAAGCCCGTCCGGTGACCGTACACAATTCCCCTAGTATTGCCGGAAAGAGGTGGGAAGGGCCGGCGGAATGCGCCGACAAAGGCGAACAGGCGTCAGGACTTGGGCCGCTTGGCTCCGTACTTCGACCGACCCTGCCTACGGCCCTCGACGCCCGAGGCGTCGAGCGTGCCACGAATGACGTGATACCTGACTCCAGGAAGATCCTTAACGCGACCGCCGCGAATCAGAACGATGGAGTGCTCCTGCAAGTTATGCCCGATGCCGGGAATATATGAGGTAACTTCCATTCCGTTCGTCAAACGCACCCGCGCGACTTTGCGCAACGCCGAATTAGGCTTCTTCGGGGTCGTCGTATACACACGGGTACACACACCGCGACGCTGCGGACACCTTTGCAGGGCCGGGCTTGACGTCTTGGCGGTGACCCGCTTACGCCCCTTCCTTACCAGTTGGTTGACGGTAGGCAAAAAATACCTCTACAACCGTTTCCGGGTTCGTCCGCCGCAGGCAAAGCTCCCTCCCAACCACGAGTCAGGTGGGGGCCAGGGGCCGCAACAACCCTAGGCGGAAAAACAATAATCTCGTTCAAGGGCCGCGTGGTCAGCCCACACGACCCCCCTATCTGCCCCTGGGCAGGCGCTCAGTATAGCAGTCGCTTTGCGCCAGTCAATCCGACCGGTGGGCCAGAAAACCCCGTCAGTCGGCGCTCCTCTCGACTGGTGGGGGCGCTAGTTGTGCGTCGGCTTCCGCAGCCGCTTCTGCCATGCCGGCGAGAATGTCGACCGGCCGGCGACGCTCCACCAGCTCCTCCGTAAGCGCCGCTCCACGGTATTCCGAGAAGCCCGTGCCCGCGGGCACCAGACGGCCCATGATGACGTTCTCCTTGAGCCCGCGCAGGCGGTCGGTGGCACCCGTTATCGCCGCCTCGGTCAACACCCGCGTGGTCTCCTGGAACGACGCCGCTGAGATAAACGAGTCCGTCGACAGCGAGGCCTTCGTAATCCCGAGCAGCAGCGGCCGGCCGGTGGCCGGCTGAGCGCCGCTATCAACCACCTTCTTGTTCTCGGCGTGGAAGCGGAAACGGTCGACCTGCTCGCCTACGAGGAAGTCCGTGTCGCCGACATCCTCGACCCGCACCCAGCGCATCATCTGTCTCGAGATCACCTCGATGTGCTTGTCGTTGATGTTGACACCCTGGAGGCGGTAGACCTCCTGGATCTCGTTGACCAAGTACTCTTGCAGGGCGCGCTCACCGAGTATGTCGAGGATGTCGTGCGGGTTGACCGCGCCATCGACCAGCGGCTCGCCGGCACGTACCGGGTCACCCTCCCGGACGTTGACGTGCGCGCCGCGAGGCAACGAGTACTCGCGAGTCTCGCCGGTCTCCTCGTTCTTCACAAAGACCTCCCGTAGGCCTTTCACGACCTCTCCGGGCTCGAATACCCCATCGATCTCGGCGATCACAGCGGGCGCCTTGGGCTTGCGTGCCTCGAACAACTCCACGACACGCGGCAGGCCGCCGGTAATGTCCTGTGTCTTGGTGGTCTCGCGCGGGATCCGCGCCAGCACGGCACCTGGACCCACTTCGGCGCCGTCAGGCACGTTTAAGTGGGCGCTCATTGGCAGGGCATAGGCGCGCTTGATCTTGCGCTTGCGCTCGGGATCGACGATCTGGACCTGCGGGTGCATCTTCTCCGGGATCGACTCCTTGATCACTAGCTGCGACAGCCCCGTAACCTCATCCACCCGCTCCTCGCATGTCACGCCCGGCGTGATGTCGGTGTATTTCACGATGCCACCCTCCTCGGTCAGGATGGCGAAAGAGTATGGATCCCACTCCACCAGAATGGTGCCCTTATCGACCGAATCGCCCTCACGAACCTTCAGCTTGGCGCCGTAGACGACCGAGTAGCGCTCGCGAATGTTCCCGTCGGCGTCCTGCAAGGCGACTGCGCCGTTGCGGTTCATCACCACCAGGTTCTTGTCGCCATCCTCGACCGTCCGAATGTTGAGGAACGCCACCACACCGGCGTTCTTGGCATCCAGGGTGGTTGCCTCACCGACCCGCGAAGCGGCGCCGCCGATGTGGAAGGTCCGCATCGTCAACTGGGTTCCGGGTTCACCGATCGACTGGGCGGCAATAACACCCACGGCGGTTCCCCGCTCTACCAGCTGCCCGGTCGACAGGTCGCGTCCATAACAGTTCTGACACACACCCCACTCGGTCTCACAACTCAGCACCGAGCGAATCTTCACCTTCTCGAGGCCCGAGTTCTGGATCGCGTTGGCGCGTTCGACATCAATCTGGTCGACCGCACCACACAAGAGGTCCCCGCTGAACGGATCCGTGACCTCCTCGAGCGCCACTCGGCCGACGATACGATCGCGCAGCGGCTCGATGATCTCGCCGCTGTCGACGATGGGTCCGACGAAAATTCCCTCGATGGTGCCGCAGTCCTTCTCGGTGACAATAACGTCTTGCGCCACGTCCACAAGGCGGCGCGTCAGGTAGCCGGAGTCGGCCGTCTTGAGCGCCGTATCGGCCAGGCCCTTGCGGGCGCCGTGCGTCGAGATGAAGTACTGCGCTACCGACAGTCCCTCGCGGAAGTTCGCTGTGATCGGCGTCTCGATGATCTCACCGGACGGCTTCGCCATGAGGCCACGCATACCAGCCAGCTGACGGATCTGCTGGACCGAGCCACGCGCCCCAGAATCCGCCATCATGTAGATCGGATTAGGATCGCCCTTGCGGTCTCGCTCCTCCATCTGACGGAACATGGCATCCGCGACGCTCTCAGTCAGTTCCGACCAAATCGCAACTACCTTGTTATAACGCTCGCCCTCGGTGATCGCGCCATCGAGGTACTGCTGCTCGATCTCGATCACCTCCCGGCGCGCCGCGCGGACCAAATCGTCCTTGTCGGTGGGCACGGTCATATCGTCGATGCCTACCGTGAACCCCGCGATGGTGGCGTATTCAAAACCCAGGTCCTTGAGTGCATCGAGTGTCCGAACAGTGAGCTCGTTGCCAAGATGAATAAAGCAGTAGTTGACGACCTGACCGAGGCCGCGCTTCTTCAAAACGCCGTTGATGAACGGCAGCTCTTCGGGCATCGCCTGCTTGAAAAGTACCCTGCCTACCGTGGTATCGATGACGCGGTTGGTGACATGCTCGATCTCCGCGTGCACTACGTCCTGATCGTCTGCCGCCTTGGTCAGATCGATAAACGCGCCGCTGTATCGCAGCCGGATTGGCGTCTGTGTTTCGACCTCTCCCATCTCTCGGGCCAGGCTCACCTCGTCGGCATCACCGAACAGACGTCCCTCGCCGCGCGTGCCACGGCGGGCCTTGGTGATGTAATACCCACCGAGAACTATGTCCTGGGTCGGAACGACGATCGGCCGCCCATGGGCCGGCGACAGGAGGTTCTCGGTGCTCATCATGAGCACCTTCGCCTCGATTTGGGCACGCGGCGACAACGGCACGTGGACCGCCATCTGGTCACCGTCGAAGTCCGCATTGAACGCCGTACACACGAGAGGGTGGATCTTGATCGCCTTTCCCTCGACGAGCACTGGCTGGAACGCCTGGACGCCAAGGCGATGCAACGTCGGCGCGCGGTTCAGCAGCACCGGGTGCTCCTGAACTACCTCTTCGAGGACGTCGAACACGTCGGGTACCTGCGCGTCGACGAGCTCCTTGGCGGCCTTGATCGTTGCCACCAGCCCGCGCTCTTCGAGCTTCTGGTAGATGAAGGGCTTGAACAGCTCGAGGGCCATCCGCTTGGGTAAACCACACTCGTTGAGCGCCAGATCCGGCCCGATGACGATCACCGAGCGACCCGAGTAGTCGACGCGCTTGCCGAGCAAGTTCTGGCGGAAACGGCCCTGCTTGCCCTTCAACGTGTCCGAGAGTGACTTCAGCGGACGGTTGTTGGCGCCGCGCAGCACCCGCCCGCGCCGGCCATTGTCGAACAGAGAGTCGACCGCCTCCTGCAGCATGCGCTTCTCGTTGCGAATGATGACGTCCGGCGCCTTGAGCTCGATGAGCTTCTTGAGCCGGTTGTTGCGGTTGATCACCCGCCGATAGAGGTCGTTGAGGTCGGAGGTAGCAAAGCGACCGCCGTCAAGCGGGACCAGCGGACGAAGTTCGGGCGGGATCACCGGGATGACGTCAAGAACCATCCACTCGGGCTCGTTCCCCGACTTCAGGAAGGCTTCGACGACCTTGAGGCGCTTGGCGAACTTGGCAGTCTTCTGCTTCGATGTCTCGACCTTCATGGCGGCGCGAAGCTCGATCGCAACCGGCGCGACTTCGATTCGCCGTAGCAGCTCCTTGATCGCCTCCGCGCCCATCATGGCGAGGAAAGAATCGCCGTACTCGGCGCGCTGATCGCGGAAGCGCTCCTCGTTGATGAGCTCGCCCTCCTTCAGATCGGCGGGCCCGGCATCGACGACGATATAGGCCTCGTAGTACAGAATCCTCTCCATCTCCCGCATGGTCATGTCCAACAGGTGCCCCATGCGCGATGGCAAGCCCTTGAAAAACCACACGTGCGACACCGGGCAGGCGAGCTCGATGTGAGCCATCCGCTCGCGTCGAACCTTCGACTGTGTGACCTCGACACCACATTTGTCGCAGATCACGCCGCGATGCTTCATGCGCTTGTACTTACCGCACAGACACTCCCAGTCGTTGACGGGGCCGAAGATCTTGGCGCAGAACAGACCGTCGCGCTCCGGCTTGAAGGTCCGGTAGTTGATCGTTTCCGGCTTCGTTACCTCGCCGTGCGACCACGAACGGATCTTCTCCGGCGACGCCAGGCCGATTCGGATGGCCTCGTATTCATTGATGTTGACGGGCTTGCTCTCAAAGAACCCGAGTGCGCTCCTCACGATCCCACCACCTTGTTCGACGGGGAAACTCTGACAACTCTGCGCGTCCGGGCCATCACAGGGTCATCTCCGGGTCCGCTTCTTTAGACCGCTTGCTGCGATAAAGCTCCACATCAAGTGCTAGCCCCTGGAGCTCCTTTACGAGCACATTGAAAGACTCCGGCAGACCGGGTTCCAGATCTCCCTCGCCCTTGACGATCGACTCGAAGATCTTGGCGCGGCCGTACACGTCATCGCTCTTGACGGTCAGCAACTCCTGCAGCGTATGCGCCGCGCCATAGGCCTCGAGCGCCCAGACTTCCATCTCGCCGAATCGCTGCCCGCCGAATTGCGCCTTACCTCCAAGCGGCTGCTGCGTGATCAGCGAGTAGGGTCCGATCGAGCGTGCATGGATCTTGTCGTCGACCATATGTGACAGCTTCAGCATGTAGATGTAGCCGACCGTCACCTGGTTTTCGAAAGGCGCGCCGGTGATCCCATCCCGCAGCTCGATCTTGCCACCGGTCGGTAACCCGGCCTTGGTGAGCTGCTCCTTGATCTCTGCCTCGGTCGCACCATCGAACACCGGGGTCGCGAAATGCACCCCCAGCGCCTTTGCGGCCCATCCGAGATGAGTTTCTAGGATCTGACCGACGTTCATGCGCGACGGCACGCCCAGCGGGTTGAGCACGATATCCACCGGCTGACCGTCCGGCAGGAAGGGCATGTCTTCCTCCGGCAACACGGTAGCGATGACCCCCTTATTGCCGTGTCGGCCGGCCATCTTGTCGCCCGCCTGTACTTTGCGCTTCATGCCGATGTAAACCTTGACCATCTTGATCACGCCCGGCGGCAGCTCGTCGCCGCGGCGATACGCTTCCTGACGCTCCTCGAAAGCCGCCCGCAGATGAGCGATTCGCTCACCAAGCTGGCTGATGAGGGCCTGGATCTTCGACTCCGCGCTCTTGTTGGACTTCGCCAATCGAATCTTCGCCAGGCTGTCATATGGCAGCGACTGCACGAGCTCGTCGTTGATCACCTGCCCCTTGGCGGCGAGCGTCTCACCAGTCGATGGATGCTTGATCCCCATGTCGAGGGTCTTACCACCGGCCAGACTCGTCACCTGACCGCGCATGCCAGCCTTGAGAATGCGGATTTCGTCGTCCAGATCTCGCTGCAGGCGGTTGACGTCGTCATCCTCGATCTCGATCGCCCGCTCGTCCTTGTCGACTCCCTTGCGAGTGAATACCTTCACATCGACGATGATGCCCGTAATGCCGGGTCGGCAGGTCAACGACGCGTCTTTCACGTCGCCCGCCTTTTCCCCGAAGATGGCGCGCAGCAGCTTTTCCTCGGGCGTGAGCTGCGTCTCGCCCTTCGGCGCCACCTTGCCAACGAGAATGTCACCGGGGCCAACCTCGGCGCCGACGCGGATAATGCCGCTCTCGTCGAGGTTCCTCAGCGCTTCCTCCGAGACGTTCGGAATGTCGCGGGTGATCTCCTCGGGACCCAACTTCGTGTCGCGCGCCTCCACCTCGAGCTCGTCGATGTGGATCGAGGTAAACCCATCGTTCTTGACGAGCTTCTCCGAGATCACGATCGCATCCTCGAAGTTGTAGCCACGCCAAGGCATGAAGGCGACGAGCACGTTGCGGCCTAGCGCCAGCTCGCCCTGGTCGGTAGCCGCGCCGTCCGCGAGCACCTGGCCGGCGGTAACCTCGTCGCCGGCGAAGACCAGCGGCTTCTGGTTCAGGCACGTGTCCTGATTCGAGCGTCGGAACTTGGCCAGACCGTAGATGTCGCAGTCGATCTCGCCACCGGCACTCCCAACGCGCACGATGATGCGCTCCGAATCAACGAAGTCGACCACCCCCCCGCGTCGCGCCATGACGACGGCACCCGACACCTGTGCTGTCGTGGCCTCCATCCCGGTACCAACCACCGGCGCCTCAGGCCAATAGAGCGGCACCGCCTGGCGCTGCATATTCGATCCCATGAGAGCACGGTTAGCATCGTCGTTCTCGAGAAACGGGATCAACGACGCCGCCACCGAGACCACCTGCTTGGGCGAGACGTCGATGAAGTCGATCTCCTCGACCGGCGCCAGGCGGAAATCTCCCTTGATCCGTGCCGTCACCCGATCGCGCAAGAATCGTCCGGACTTCGTATCGATCGGCGCGTTGGCCTGCGCGATCACGTGACCATCCTCCTCGATGGCAGAGAGGAACGCCGGGGCGTACTCCCACGTCGCTGCGGCCGCCTTGCCGACCTTCTTGTTGAGCTTCACGAGGTCGTTGAGCGCAATCTCCGTGCCGGCCTCGACATCGGTGCCACCCGGATCCAACACGCGAACACGATCGGCGATGCGACCATTCACCACTGGTCGGTATGGGCTCTCGATGAAACCGAACTCGTTAATCTGACCGTAGCAAGAGAGTGAGGAGATCAAGCCGATGTTCGGCCCCTCCGGCGTTTCGATCGGACAGATGCGCCCATAGTGCGTCGGGTGCACGTCGCGAACCTCGAACCCGGCTCGCTCACGCGACAGACCGCCCGGGCCGAGAGCCGAAAGGCGACGCTTGTGGGTCACCTCCGACAGCGGGTTGGTCTGATCCATGAACTGCGACAGCTGCGACGAACCAAAGAATTCGCGTACCGCGGCCATGACCGGCTTCGGGTTGATGAGATCGTGCGGCATCGCCGTCTCGATCTCCTGGTACACGCTCATCTTCTCGCGCACGCCGCGCTCCATGCGTACGAGCCCGATGCGGAATTGGTTCTCCAGGAGCTCGCCCACCGAGCGCACCCGGCGGTTACCGAGGTGGTCGATATCATCGACGCCGCGTGGCTCCTCGGGCAGGCCCAGCAAGAACCGGAGTACGCCGACGAAATCGTCCTGATCGAGCAGTCGGTCGTCTAATTCCTTGGAGCACGACAGCTTGTAGTTGAACTTCAGCCGGCCGACACGCGAGAAGTCGTACCGCTGGGGGTTCATGAACATGTTCTTGAACAAGTTGCGCGAGCTGTCCGCAGTCGGCGGGTCGCCAGGTCGCATCTTGCGGTATATCTCGATCAACGCTTCCTTGCGCGTACTGACGCTGTCCTTGCGGAGTGTGTTGCTCAGCACCTTGCCGGCGCTGCTGAGCTCGGGAAAGAAGACATCGAAGGTCTCGCAGGCCACCTCGGCAATGCGATCCAAGACCGCCGGCGTGAGCTCCTCGTTCGCCTTCACGACGACCTCGCCCGACTCGGGATCGGCAATATCGTGCACGGTATGGGCGCCCTCGAGGTCGACGACCTCGACAGCGATCGTCTCTTGGCCAGCTTCGCGCAGGCGCTTGAGCGATCCACGCGTCACCTTGCGCCCCGCCCGGACGATCTCCTTGCTTCTTTTCCCGCGAGCATCCGTCTTGATGGCGCGCGCCAGCTGCATGCCTATCAGATGATCGCCCACGGCCATGCGCAAGTTGCCGTCGACGCGAGAGATGCTCACAGTCGGCAAGAACGTCCGCAGAATCGCCTCATCGGTCTCGAGCCCCAGCGCCTTGAGGAAGACCGTCGCCGGAAACTTACGACGACGGTCGATGCGCACCTGCACCAGATCACGCGCGTCGAGCTCGAACTCCACCCACGATCCCCGGTAGGGAATTACCTGCGCGGTGAAAAGCGTCTTGCCCGACCCCGTGTGGAAGAACACGCCGGGCGAGCGGTGCAGCTGCGACACAATCACCCGCTCGGTGCCATTGATGATAAATGTGCCGCCCTTGGTCATCAGCGGAATGTCGCCGAGGTAGACCTCCTGCTCCTTGATGTCTCGAATGGTCTTGATGCCGGTCTCGGGGTCCTTGTCCCAGACGACGAGGCGGAACGTAACGCGCAACGGCACCGAGTACGTCATGCCGCGCGTCTGGCACTCCTCCTCATTGAAGGTGGGCAGAACCCGCCCGTCCCGATCGCCGATGGAGTAGTTGACGAAGTCCAGCGACGCGGTCTCGCGGAAGTCACTGATCGGGAAGATGGTGTCGAAAACCTCCTGCAGACCGACCTTCTCACGGCCGGACGACGGCTCGTAGATCTGCAGAAAACGGTCGTAGGACTTCTTCTGGACCGCGATGAGATTGGGTAGCGGGATCACCGTGGGGATTTTGGCGAAGCTCACGCGCTCTCGTAGCGGTCTCGACCCGTCAGCCATGAACCGGGACTCCCTCGGGGAACTGGTCCCCCGTCAGTACTTCAATGAACACAGAAACAGAATCCGACCCCTCGCACTGGAACGGTCCGTGGGGAACGACATTGGCGCGACCTCCGCAACTCCGGCGGAGCGCCACGACATCTCTGCTCTGCAAACCTTACCTGAGCTCGACCTGGGCGCCGGCTTCCTCGAACTTGGACTTCAGTTCTTCAGCCTCTTCCTTGCCGACGCCTTCCTTGACCGCTCGCGGCAGGTTGTCGACGAGCTCCTTGGCCTCCTTCAGGCCCAGGCTCGTGACCTGGCGGACGGTCTTGATCACGTTGATCTTCTTGTCACCGAACGTGATCAGCGTGACATCGAAAGAGTCCTGCTCTTCCTCTTCCTCGGCAGCGCCACCGCCCGCAGCCATCGCGGGAGCGACCATCGCCTGCGCGCTGACGCCGAACTTCTCCTCCAGTTCCTTGACCAGATTGGCCAAGTCAAGGACCGACATGTTCTCAATCTGTTCGATGAATTGTTCGCTTGAAAGCTGCTTGGCCACGGTTCCCTCCGGCTTACTCGGCCACGCCCGATGGGCGGTCGGCTAATTCGTTCTCTTGTTGTTGTCGGACTGCATCCAACACCACGACAAAGTTGCGCAGGATGCTGTTCAAGGCGGTCGCCAGACCCGTGATCGGATGCTGCATCAGGTACACAACCTTGGCGATGAGCTCATCGCGAGATGGCAGGTCCGCGAAACTCTGAAATTCTTCGGGGGTGATCAGCTGACCATCGACAAGGCCGATCTTGACACCGCCGATGTCGTGCTCCTTGTTGAAGTCACGCAGGACTTTGGCGATCGCAACCGCGTCCTCACCGTTCGGATAGACGATCGCTGTCTGCCCGACGAAAGCCGACTCAGC
Organism: Acidobacteriota bacterium; assembly: GCA_963666055.2. Taxonomy (GTDB): domain Bacteria; phylum Acidobacteriota; class UBA890; order UBA890; family WLXD01; genus DASCOT01. The sequence continues at coordinate 290,757 of CAXWPH010000011.1, forward strand.
CTGGCCCAGCGCCGTATCGGCAAAAGCGCGCTTCGCGAGGCGGTTCTTGACGATCCGCATCACGCCATCATTCTCACGAAGCTGCGTACGCAGATCCGTTGAGCGCGCCACGTTGAGCCCCGTGAAGTCGACCAGGAAGGCATGCGCCAGCTGGCCGATCGTCTCGCCCAGGTACTCGATCTCTTCCTGCTTCTGGGATCGGTTCATCAGATCACCTACTGCAGCGCCACTTCGTCAACGGCGACAGACACACTCGGCCCCATTGTCGATGTCAGGTACACGCTCTTGACGTACTTGCCCTTGGCAGCTGCCGGCTTGGCACGCAAAACCGCCTCGAACATCGCTCGGATGTTGTCCACCAACTGCTGATCGTCGAAGGAAAGGCGCCCCAGCGGCGCGTGAACAACGCCGTTCTTGTCGACTCGAAAGTCGAGCTTGCCGCCCTTTATCTCGTCGACGGCCTTGCCTACATCGAAAGTCACAGTGCCCGTTTTCGGATTCGGCATCAGCCCGCGCGGCCCCAGCACACGGCCAAGCTTGCCCACCTCGCGCATCATGTCGGGGGTAGAAATCACCGCGTCGAACTCCAGCCAGCCGCCGGTGATCTTGTCGACCAACTCCTTGCCACCGACGTGGTCAGCACCGGCCGCCTCTGCTTCCTTGACCTTCTCACCTTGCGCGAACACCAAGATGCGCTTGGTCTTGCCAGTGCCGTGCGGTAGCACCACGCTCGAGCGCACCATCTGGTCAGCGTGCCGAGGATCGACATCGAGATTCAGTGCTACTTCGAGCGTTTCGTCGAACTTTGCGTACGCCGCCGACCTCAGTGCTGCAACCGCTTCGGTGATGCTATGGTCGCGTGCTTCCATCGCCACCTTCGCCTGCATGTAGCCTTTACCGTGCTTGGGCATCCGATCTCGCTCTCTAGGCCTCGAGGCCGGCTATTTCAATGCCCATCGAGCGCGCCGTTCCGGCGATGATCTTCACCGCGGCGTCGAGATCGAACGCATTGAGGTCGGGCATCTTGAGTTTGGCGATCTCCTCTACTTGATCGCGCGTCACGGTCGCCACGATGTTCTTGTTCGGCTCCCCCGATCCGGACGCTATGTTGGCGGCCTTTTTCAGCAAGACTGCGGCCGGCGGCGTCTTGGTGATGAACGAGTAACTACGATCGCTGTAGACCGTGAGCACAACCGGAATAATCATCCCCGGCTGAGCCTTGGTGGCGGAGTTGAACGCCTTGCAGAAATCCATGATGTTGACGCCGTGCTGGCCGAGCGCCGGGCCGACAGGCGGCGCCGGCGTCGCCTTGCCGGCGGGGATCTGCAGCTTTACGAGCCCGATTACGGCCTTGGCTTGCTTAGCCATGTGTCGTCACTAGCTTCAAATACATGCTCAGCCCTTCTCGACCTGGAAGAAGTCCAGCTCAACGGGCGTGGCTCGGCCGAAGATCGATACCATGACCTTGAGGGTGCTGCGGCGGTCATCGACCTCGTCAACCTTGCCCGAGAAATTGGTGAACGGCCCGTCGACGATCCGCACGGTCTCCCCCTTGGCGAACTGGAACTTGGGCTTCGGCGCCTCGACCGACTCCTCCATGCGATTGAGGATCTTGTCCACCTCGAGCTGGGTGAGCGGTATGGCATTGTGTCCCTCGCCTACGAACCCGGTGACGCGCGGAGTGTTCTTGACCAAATGCCAGAGTTCCTCCGCCATTTTCATACGCACCAGCAAGTAGCCGGGAAAGAACTTCTTGGAAGTGACCACCTTCTTGCCCGCTTTCATCTCCACGACGTCTTCGGTCGGGATCAGAATCTCGCGAATTTCTTCGCCCAGGCCGAGCGTCCGCACGCGCTCCTCCAAGCTCTGCTGTACCTTGCGCTCGTAGCCTGAATAGGTGTGCACGACGTACCAGCTTGTTCCGTCTCCCGGGTCCGGCCGAGCGTCCGATCCGCCGTCGGATGGTGCCTCGACAGGTGCGGCCTCGGCCGTCGCCTGCTCCGTCGCGGGTTCCTCGGCGACGGAGGTCTCTGGCTCCAGACCCAGGGCCCGAGCCGCTGCCTCGAGGTTCTTGTCAGCCTGTTTGGTCACGTTGATCTCGATCTCAGGGGTACTAGCCAAACGCCGCGTAGAGCCACGTGATGACGCGACTCATGACGACGTCGACGAACCACAAATACACGCCGAAGATGATGCAAGTCATGATCACCACCGTGGTGGTGCCATAAACCTCGTTGCGCTTCGGCCAGGTAACCTTCTTCAACTCGGCCCTGACCTCACGAACGAACGTCTTCCAGCGATTCCACATACCCGCTACTTTCGCCGCCTCGTCGCGTTCAACAGGCAGGGCAGGTGGGATTCGAACCCACAACCCCCGGATTTGGAGTCCGGTGCTCTGCCAATTAGAGCTACTGCCCTCTCGTCCTACTCGTGGATTTCAATGACGGTGCCAGCACCTACCGTTCGTCCGCCCTCGCGAATAGCGAACCGCAGGCCCTTCTCCATCGCGATCGGGGTGATCAGATCTCCGACGATTGTCACGTTGTCCCCGGGCATCACCATCTCCACGCCTTCGGGCAGCTCTACCGAACCTGTCACATCCGTCGTCCTAAAATAAAACTGCGGCCGATATCCCTTGAAGAACGGCGTGTGCCGGCCGCCCTCATCCTTGGTCAACACATACACCTCGGCCGAAAACCTGGTGTGCGGCTTAATCGATCCCGGCTTCGCCAGCACCTGGCCCCGCTCCACATCCTCACGGTCTGTTCCTCTCAACAACACGCCCACGTTGTCTCCGGCTTGCCCCTCATCGAGAATCTTCCGGAACATCTCTACCCCCGTGACCACCTTCTTCTGCGTCTCACGGATCCCGACGATCTCCACCTCTTCTCCCGTCTTCACCACCCCCCGGTCGATTCGGCCCGTCACCACCGTGCCCCGTCCCGAGATCGTGAACACGTCCTCGATCGCCATCATGAGGTCTTTGTCCAGCGCTCGCTCCGGCTCCGGTATGTAGGTGTCGAGCGCCTCGATCAACTCCAGAATCTGCTTGCCTGACTCCGACTCCGGATCCCCCGACTCCGCCGCCTGCAGCGCTGAACCCTTGATCACCGGAAGTTCGTCCCCTGGAAACTCGTACGTCTCCAGCAGCTCCCTCACCTCCAGCTCAACCAGCTCCAGTAGCTCCTCGTCGTCCACCATGTCGACCTTGTTCAAAAACACCACCATCGCCGGTACTCCCACCTGCCGTGCCAGCAATATGTGCTCCCGCGTCTGCGGCATCGGCCCATCTGCCGCCGACACCACCAAGATCGCTCCGTCCATCTGCGCCGCACCCGTGATCATGTTCTTGATGTAGTCCGCGTGCCCGGGGCAGTCCACGTGTGCGTAATGCCTTGTCTCGGACTCGTACTCAACGTGCGCTATCGCGATCGTGATCCCTCGCTCCCGCTCCTCGGGCGCCTTGTCGATCTCATCGAACGGCGTGTAGTCCGCTCGTCCCAACTTCGACAAAATTAGCGTGATCGCCTGCGTCAATGTCGTCTTGCCGTGGTCCACGTGCCCAATCGTCCCCACGTTTACATGCGGCTTCGTTCGTTTGAATTTCTCCTTCGCCATCAGGTACTCCTCTGACGTAGTTCAGCACGCTGCTCGATGGCCGCATGTGTTTCGATCAAACTGGTGGAGCCCACGACCGGGATTGAACCGGTGACCTCTTCCTTACCAAGGAAGCGCTCTACCACTGAGCCACGTGGGCCCTCCCGAAAGCAAAACGTAGCTATCGCGTCGGTGTGTCCCGTGTGGATGGCCAGCCGATTCGCCCCGACGCCGTGCACAGAGCGGGAAACGGGACTCGAACCCGCAACCCCCAGCTTGGAAGGCTGGCGCTCTACCAGATTGAGCTATTCCCGCCTCGTACCGTGGTGTGCACAGAGTTCTCCTGTGCGAGAACGCGTATGCTATCACCCCTCAACACGGGCGCCAAGTCGGTGGCGCGGAGGCAAACGCTGAGTCGCGAGGCCGTTTCCCTGGAGGGTAGTTCCTCATCGCACCGGAACGGTGGTGAGCCGGCAGCACAGAGCAACCAGTAGTGTCGAGCGCAAAGCGACGTTGTCGTAGTGGAGAGTGGAGGATTCGAACCTCCGTAGGCATTAGCCGGCAGATTTACAGTCTGCTCCCTTTGGCCGCTCGGGCAACTCTCCCCTTGATTTAGAACAGAGCTGGCGGGCGGACTCGAACCGCCGACCTGCTGATTACAAATCAGCTGCTCTCCCAACTGAGCTACGCCAGCCCGCTGGCAACCCTGGCAAAGTTTGATTGGTGTGCCGAGCCCAAGGCAACACGCGGGCAGAGGGCTGCTTTGCAGGCGAAACTATAGGTTCTGCTCCTAGGCCCGGCAAGCCTGGCGACCCCAGTCCGGCACAGTCTGGAGCGTCAGCCGGTCTGTTGCTGGCGAACCACCTCGAATGCTACAGCGGCGAATGCGGCGCTAGCGTTCAGCGACTGGACACGCCCGCGCATCTGCAGGGTCACCAAGTGGTCGCAACGATCGGCTACGAGGCGTCGCAGTCCCCTACCCTCGGCACCGACCACCAGCGCCACGGCCCTCTTGTAGTCCATCTGATCCCACTGTGTCGCGCCAGCGGTGGCCAGTCCCACGACCCAGTATCCGAGGCTCTTGAGGCGCTCGAGAGTTCGGGCGATGTTGGTCACCCGATGGACCGGCAAGTGCTCGGTGGCCCCTGCCGAGGCGCGCACAACGGCCGGCGTCACCTGGGCGGCACGTCGAGTCGGGATACAAAGCGCTACGGCGCCCGCGGCCTCGGCGGTTCGAACAATCGCCCCGAGGTTCTGCGGATCCTGTATGCCGTCCAGCACGACCACCAGCGCCGGGACAGCCGGGTTGGCGGCTGGCAAATCGGCCTCGGCGCGGTACTGGAAGGCTGAGCAGCGCGCCGCTATGGTGGCGCCCGCGGCCACGCCACCGAGCTCGCGAGCTTCGATCCCGCGCACCGCGACGCCGGCCACCAGCGCGCGGTTGTGGACCTCGTCGATGGCCGCCGATCGGCGGCCGGCGAGCGTCCAGACCTCATGCACGCAACGCGCCGAGCCCGCCAGCGCCTCGGCAACAGCGTGCCGGCCGATCAGCCACTCAGCCATGCACCGCGACCAGCGACGCGATCCGCTCGGCGACGGTGTGAACGTCGGGTCGCACCCCACTTCTTCGAGCGTTCTCGATCAACGGCACCAACCTCGCCAGTTCCGGGCCATGATCTTCCCCTGTCAGCGCATTGCGAAGCGGCTGAAACAATGCCCGGCCGCGCCGGCCGGTCTGCTCGCCGATGCGACGAGCGGCAGCCTTGAAATCATCGACGGTGGTCAGCTCGCCGTCGCAACTGGCCCGGTGGAACGCCGACAGCATGGCGCGGTTTTCGGGGTCGAGCTCCGTCTGGCTGAGGCTGGGTGGTGCACCCATCAGCTGCTCGAATCGGTCCGGCAACTCGTCGATTCGACCTAGCGACGGGCGCAGCAGGTCGACAAGCTCCCGCCACCATTGGCGCGCCGGACCGGTCGTCGGCAACTCGATGCCAGCCCCGGAAAGCGCGCCGCTGACTCGCTCCAGAACATCGTCCAGCGGAAGCGCGAGCAAGTGCTGCTGGTTGAACCACTCGAGCTTGCTCAAATCGAATCCGACGTTGGCCGACGACAGGCTGGCGATCTGGAAGGACGCCACCAACTCCTCCAACCGCCACACCTCTCGGCCGTCGGGCGGTGCGCAGCCAAGCAACGCGAGGTAGTTAGCGAGCGCCTCGGGCAAGACTCCGGCGTGGCGCATCTGCTCGACGGTGACATCGCCGTGGCGCTTGGATAGTCGCGACCGATCCGCGCCCAGAACTAACGGCAGATGACTGAAACAGGGTGGGGACCAGCCCAAGGCCTCATAAAGGAGTAGTTGCTTGGAGGTATTGGACAGGTGGTCTTGTCCACGCACCACGTGATCGATCGACATACCGTGATCATCGACGACGACCGCCAGCTGATACGTCGGGGTGCCGTCATGGCGGGCCACGACGAAGTCGTCGACCTCGCCGGCCGGCACGCCGGTGGCGCCGCGGAGGCCATCCTCGAACCGCACCGCCCGATCCGGGGTGCGAAACCGCACCGCGGCCGGCTCTCCGGCTTCGACGCGGCGAAGCGCTTCGCGCAGCGGCAGGTCACGGCATCGATGCCGCAGCGACTGGCCTCGTCGGTGCGCCTCCGCCGGCGCGTTGCGCAACTCCCCCGGGTCCTCGAAGCAGTAGTAAGCGTGCCCACCTTCGAGCAGCCGCGCCACCGCCTCGCGATACAGCGCGCCGCGCTCGGACTGCCTGTAGGGTCCGTTCTGACCACCCACGTCTGGCCCCTCGTCCCAGTCGATGCCGAGCCAGCGTAGCGTCTCGAGGATGTGCCGCTCGGCTCCTGCGACGTTGCGTGCCGCGTCGGTGTCTTCTATCCGAAGCACCAGCGTTCCCTTCGCCGCGCGCGCTAGCAGCCAGTTGATCAGCGCGGTGCGAGCGTTACCCAGATGCAGCATTCCGGTTGGGCTCGGCGCGAAGCGCAGTCGAGGGCTAGCGGAAGCCATGCGCTACGACCGGAACCGGGGACCGCCCCGCGAGCTCGGCCACGGACATCCACGCGACCCAGCCGTAGCCACCAAGGAACAGCAGCAGGACGGGCAAGCAAATCCACAGCTGCAGCGCCACCGCCAATCCCGTGGCGGCGGCGAAGTACAGAGCCATCAGAATTTCGATGAACGACACGACGCCGAGCGCGCTTCGATAGCCCGACTCTCCGCTAGCGGCGGTGGCGATTTTTGGCGTGCGCACGAACTCGCCCGGGGCACGGCGCAAGCCGGCCACCACCGCGATCGTGTTGTTCAGGGATAGCCCTACACCCAGGGCCATCAGCGCCGGCAGCTGGACTACCGCGGCGACCACCGATCGTCCGATCTGTTGTTGAGCTACGACGAAAAACACTGCCACGGACCCGGTGCCGAAGAGCAAGATCGGCAACTCCAACAACAAGAGATCAGAGGTGCCGTTAGAGGCGCGCACCAGCATGGTCGGAAACACCAGCAGCGATAGCGCCACCATCAACACGTACGCCAGGTTTCCGACCAGGTGGAAGCTCGCCTCCACCTTCGTACGCCAGGGCTGTGGGGCCGCCCAAAGGGCGGGCAGCAGCTTGCGCGCAGTCTGCACGGCGCCTTTCGTCCAACGACGTTGTTGGCTCTTGAAGGCACCTATCGACATCGGCAGCTCCGCCGGTGCTCGCAACTCGTTCAAGTAAACGAATCGCCAGCCCGCCAGCTGGGCACGATACGAGAGATCGAGATCCTCGGTCAGCGTGTCGTGTTCCCATCCGCCAGCGTCTTCAATCGCCGCACGCCGCCACACACCGGCCGTACCGTTGAAGTTGAAGAATCTGCCGGCACGACTACGGGCGGCGTGTTCGATCGCGAAGTGCGCGTCGAGGAACATCGCCTGAATCCGCGTAAGCGCTGAGTAGTCGCGGTTCAGATGGCTCCAGCGAACCTGCACCATGCCCACCATCGGATCCGTGAAATGCGGTACGGTGCGGCGCAGAAACTCGGGCGTGGGCACGAAGTCGGCATCGAAAATACAGAGGAGCTCGCCGCGCGCACTGAGCATGCCCGCCTTCAGCGCGCCAGCCTTGAATCCGCGTCGGTTCGTACGTCGGAGATGCTTTATGTCGATACCCTTGCGTCGCAGCGAAGCAACCTTCTGCTGAATGCGCGCTGAAGTGGCGTCGGTGGAATCGTCGAGCACCTGGATCTCGAGTCGATCGGCCGGGTATTCGAGGCGGGCTACCGCGTCGATGAGGCGTTCGACAACATACATTTCGTTGAACACCGGAAGCTGCACGGTGACCAGCGGCCAAACTTCCGGCGGCGGCGGATCGCTCGGCGCGGCGCGGCGAGTGCGCAGATACAGCTGTACAAGGTAGAGCCTGTGCAACCCGAAGACCGACAACAACAACAGCACGCCGAGGTAGGCAGCCACCAGCAGCCCGGAACCACTCATAGGCGCACGTTGCTGGTCGCACTGACGGCCAGCTCTGCGATGCTGGCGGCGTGCATGCTCGGCCTCTGGAGCCTCGGCGACCTGCGTGCGAACGCCCTCGCCGCAGTGTTGCTAATGCTGTTGGCCGGCATCTGCCACGCCCTCTTGTGCTGGTCGCTGGCCCGTGTGTGGCCTGGTTGGAGCGCGTCCAGGCGCCGGGTCGTAACCGGTACCATCCTTTTCACAGCCCTCGCCTTACGCCTGCTGTTGCTCAGCATGCCACCGACCCTGTCGGATGACATCTATCGCTACCGCTGGGATGGAAGGGTACAAGCAGCAGGCAGGAACCCGTATGCAGAGCCCCCCGCCGCTGCCGCACTCGAGAGCCTGCGCGATGAACAGTGGTCACGAATCAATTATCCCCGTATCCGCACCATCTATCCCCCCTTGGCGCAGGTACTCTTCGCGGTTACCTATCGCCTGGGCAACAGCATCAGGATGTTTCAAGCGGTCGCGGTGTTGGGTGACTTGCTCGTCATTGTCCTGCTTCTCGGCTGCTTGCGCGCCTGGAGGCGCCCTCGCTGGCAGCTGGCAATCTACGCGCTACACCCGCTGCCGGCGATCGAGTTCGCCGCCAGTGGGCACTTCGACGGCTGGGCCATCGCAGCAGTTCTAGCAGCGTTACTCGCTCACACTCGTGGACGTGCCGTGCTGAGCACGCTGCTACTCGCCTGCGGCGTGCTCCTCAAGACGTGGCCCCTGGTGTTCGTCCCGCTGATTCTCCGCCACCGGGGACGTTGGCACTGGCCGCTGTTCGCCGGCGGCCTGCTTGTTGGCTACGCTCCTTTTCTCGGTGCCGGGGTTGTCATGCTCCAGCCTTGGCTCGACTATGCCGGGCGCTGGCGCTTCAACGACGGCGTGTTCTTCGTCCTGCACGCCGTGAGCGGCTCGCTGGCCTCGGCGAAAGCGATCACCGCCGGCCTCGGGCTAGGGCTTTTGCTGTGGCTCTGGCGTCGCCGCGACGACCCGGTGCAGGCCGGATACTGGTTGCTTATCGCCTTCACCGTGTTGATGCCGACGATCCATCCTTGGTACTTGCTCTGGGCGTTGCCGTTTGCCGCCGCAGCGGTCGACATCGGCTGGATAGCACTATGCACGCTGGCCCCCACCGCTTACTGGATTCTGGTTGCCAACACCGGCGACAGCAGTCTCTGGGTCGAGCCCTGGTGGCCACGTCTGGTGGAATATCTGCCGGCGCTGGCTATCTGGGCGTGGCACGCACGGGCAACGGGGCCACCCGCTCCAGGCGAGTCAGCACGGCATTGGCGCTGACCGCTGCTCTATGGATCGGCGCGCATGCGGCGCTGACGGCGCCGCCACCGACGTCGCGCCGCCGCTTGCTTCGCACGCCGGCGCTCGCCCGGCTTTACGAAGTGCGAGTGGCGCTTGGCATCGCGGAGAATGTTCTCTCGCTGCACGAAACGACGAAACCGCCGCAGGGCGTGTTCGATCGATTCGCCGTCCTCGACGCGGACGAAAGCCATGGTTCGGTTTCCTGGTTGGGGAGCCGGGCGCGGAAGCGGTGCACCGTCTCCTGATCTTCTTGCCTGCGCACGAAGGGCGTGCCGTAGTGCGGCCAGAAGGAGCAAGCCTACCGACTTCGGGTCAGGCCGTCAAACGCTTTCGCGTCAGTCGCACCGGGCCGCCCGCAACATCCTGGACCGCTTGTTGCCGACTCTCGGATCGTATGGTAACACCGGCCTCCAGGCCCGATCCGGAGCAGCCTGGATCTTGACAGGTCGTGTTCTGCACGCCCTCGTTCTGCTTTGTCACCTGACCTTGAGAGCCACAAATGGACGTCCTGGTAATCGGAGGCGGCGGGCGTGAGCACGCGCTGGTATGGGCGCTACAGCGGAGCGCCAGCGTCGACACGGTGTACTGTGCGCCCGGGAACGCTGGCATCGAGCGCCACGCGACTTGCTGGCCGATCCAAGCCGGAGACTTGGGGGCGTTGGCGCGCGCCGCCAGCGAACACTCCGTCGACCTGGTGGTTGTCGGCCCCGAGGTCCCGCTGGCTGCCGGAATCGCCGAAATCCTCGAGGAGGTAGGCATCCCGTGTTTCGGGCCCCGCCAGCCGGCCGCAATCCTCGAGGGCAGCAAGGCGTTCGCAAAGGCGTTCATGCGCCGGCGTGGCATCCCGACCGCTAACTTCGAGGTCTTCAACGAATCGAAACCGGCGCTCGACTTCGCCCGCCAGCCGCCGTGGGGTTTTCCACTAGTCGTCAAGGCCGACGGCCTCGCCGCCGGGAAGGGCGTGCTGATCTGCCACGATGCCGACTCAGCCTCCGCAGCGGTCAGCGCAATGAACGACGGCACCTTTGGCACCGCCGGCAACGTCGTGGTGATCGAGCAGTTTCTCGAGGGCACCGAGGTTACGTTGATGGCACTGTCCGACGGTCGGCACATCGTACCTCTGCTGCCGTCGCAAGACCACAAGCAAGCGCTCGACGGTGACCGCGGGGCCAACACCGGTGGGATGGGCGCGTATGCGCCGGCTGAGTCGGTGATCTCCGCCGCCACCGCGGACGAGCTGACCCAAGGAATTCTGCAGGCGACGATCGACGGCATGGCCGCAGAGGATCGCCCGTTTGCCGGTGTGCTGTACGCCGGGCTCATGTTCACCGACGAGGGGCCGATGGTGCTGGAGTACAACTGCCGCTTCGGCGATCCGGAAGCGCAGGCAGTGCTGCCACTGCTGCGTGAGGACGTCGGGGAGCTATTCGCCGGCGTTGCCGCTGGCAACTTGTCGGATAGGCCGTTACGTTGGTCTCAGCGGCACGCTGCCTGTGTAATCCTGGCGGCGCAGGGCTATCCGGGGCCCTATCGACAAGGCGACCCGATTACCGGGCTCGAGGCGTTGACGGAACGCGAAGACGTAATGGTGTTCCACGCCGGTACCGCACAGGAGTCAGGGAAAGTGGTTACCGCTGGCGGGAGAGTGTTGGGTGTCTCCGCCCTGGGTGAGTCGTTGTCCGCCGCTCTCGACGCGGCCTATGGGGCGATCGACGCGATCGAGTTCGAGGGAATGCACTACCGACGCGACATCGGTCGGAGAGCCGGGAGCTGTGGATGAGCGTTGCACGCGTTGCCGTAGTGATGGGCAGCATTTCGGATTTCGACGTGATGGTGTCCGGGGTACGGATTCTTCAGAAGCTCGGCATCCCGTACGAGGTTCGCGTCATGTCGGCGCATCGCAGCCCGCAATCAGTGGCCGCGTACGCTGCAGACGGAGCCGAGCGGGGGCTTGAAGTGATCATCGCGGGCGCCGGCGGCGCCGCCCACCTTGCCGGCACCATCGCCGCGCACACGCGCCTGCCAGTGATCGGCGTACCGCTGGTGGCCTCGGCACTCGGCGGCCTCGATGCGCTGCTGGCAACAGTTCAGATGCCGGGCGGCGTCCCCGTAGCGACCGTCGGTATCGGCAAGTCGGGGGCGGTCAACGCAGCGCATCTGGCAGCCCGAATACTGGCGCTACAGGAGGCGGTCGTCGCCGACAAGGTGGACGCAGATCGCCGTCAGCAGGCCGCGAACGTTGATGCGATGCAGGCCGACCTCGAGAACCGCCTGGCGGACGAAGATCTGTAGCAGGCCGTGGTGGGAGTGTGGCGGGCCTGGTTACAGCTCAGAGCCCGCGGCGGCAGTCGCTAGCTGACCGCACGCAGCACCGATGTCGGCCCCGCGACTGTAGCGAACCAGCACATCCAGGCCACTGTTCCGTGCCACGCGGCGAAACTGCTCGACCCGCTCCGGCGATGGCCGCTGATAGGACATTCCCGGGATCGGGTTCCACGGAATCAAGTTCACCTTCGCCGGCAGGTTTCGGAGCAGGCCGCCGAGGCGTCGGGCATCGGCGTCGGTATCGTTGACACCGCTGAGCAGCACGTATTCGCAGGTCACCTTCTCGCGATTGCGCCAGCGCACTTCCCGTAGCGCACCGATCAGCGTGGCAATCGGGTACTTGCGATTCACCGGCATGAGATCAGAGCGCACGGCGTCAGTCGAAGCGTTCAGCGAGACAGCAATTCGTGGGCGCCGTGGCCCCAACTTGGCGAGCGCGAGGATGGCAGGAACCAGCCCCACGGTCGAGACGGTTATGCGCCGCCAGCCCAGCGACAGCCCGTTAGGGTCCTGCATGGAATCGACGGCTGCGAATACGGCGGCGGCGTTGTCGAGAGGCTCACCCTGCCCCATAAACACCACATTGAGTCGCGAGCTCGGCTGCTGAACCTCGGCGCGCAGCCGCAAAACCTGCCCGAGAATCTCACCGGACGAGAGCGACCGGAGTAGCTTGAGCTTTCCCGTCTGGCAGAAGCCGCAGGCGAAGCGACAGCCGACCTGGGACGAAATACAGAACGTGGTGCGCCGCTTGTACGGCATCGTGACTGATTCCACGAGCTCTGCCGCGTCGATACGCAACAGGTAGCGGCGGCTATGATCGACGGATCGAAAGACGCTGGCCACCGTCGGCGGCTCGAGTTGGAACATTGCTGGCAGCCTTGCTCGGAGCTCGATAGGCAGGTCGGTCATGGCACCGAAATCGAACACTCCACGTCCGAAGACCCAATGTGCGAGCTGTTCTCCGCGATAGGCGGGCAGGCCGGCGTCAGCTAGCGCCTGCCGCCAGTCGGAGGGCGGCACGTCCAGTAGGTTCAAGGGCTTGGCTTCGTCCTTCATCACATCCGCACCAGACTATGATCGACTGCTGTCCAATATCGCGCACCAACTCGCGATAACCTGCGCAACCGCCGCCATGGTGTCATGGCGGGCCGAGGTTGACTCTGATGGATCTGGTTACGCCGGCAGGAGCGCTGATACAAGGCGGATCGCCTCCTCCTTTCTCCTTGCCTGCGCCTCCCAAGACCCTGTCGAGAGGCCCGCCACACTTCCACCACGGCCTGCTAGAGTCCCATCGTGTTCGCCACCTATACCCTGCTATATGTTCTCGGCCTGTGCCTGCTGGCGCCGCGGGCGGCGCTTCATCGGGTGCTCGGCGGCCGCTACGCCGTCGCCCTCGAAGAACGCCTCGGACGGGTCCCGGAGCGGCTTGCCCAATATCGCGGGGGCATATGGATACACGCCGTTTCGGTGGGTGAGGTACACGCAGCACGCGGGCTCATTCCCCACCTGCGGCGTATGGTTCCGGGCGCGCCGATACTGCTGTCGACCACAACGCCCACCGGTCAAGAAATCGCCCAACAAGCGGACGCCGACGCTACCTTCTACATGCCGCTGGACATACCCGCCGCCGTCGACCGTTACCTACGGGCGTTGGCGCCGCGCGCGCTGCTGCTGGTTGAGACCGAGATATGGCCCAACCTCCTGCGTGCCTGTAGGGAGCACGGTGTGCGTACCGCGCTGGTAAACGCCCGCCTATCGGCGAGTTCGTGTCGTCGCTACGCACGACTGCGTCGTATCTGGGCGGCACCGTTCGAGTTCATAGATGTGGTGTGCGCCCGCACGAGCGTAGAAGGGCAGCGTTTTTGCACCATCGGAATCGCCGCAGCAAATGTCTTTGTAACCGGCAACCTGAAAGCCGACGCTGAGGCCCTAGGCCCATCAATCCATCTTCACGCCCAGCTGGAGGAATTGCTGCACGCCGATGGCGCACGGCCCCTGATCGTCGCCGGCTGCACGATGGACAACGAAGAGCAGCAGGTGCTTCGCGCCTTCCGTCATGTGCTACGGCGCTATCCCGAATCACGGCTGTTGCTCGCGCCCCGCCACCCTGAGCGTTTCAACGAGGTCGAGGCACTCGTTCGGCATGCCGGTTTCAGATGCGCCCGACGCACTCGCCCGAGTACTGCTGACGGCGAAGTAATCTTGCTCGACACGATTGGCGAGCTGCCTGCCGCCTACGGTCTCGGCGATATCGCATTCGTGGGCGGCAGCCTGGTCTCCACGGGCGGCCACAACATGCTCGAACCAGCGATCCAGGCCCGCCCCCTCTTGTTCGGCCCCAGCACCGAGAACTTCGCAGCGCTAGCAAGCGAGCTCGTGCACGCCGGCGGTGCCTACCGGGTTGCCGACCCTGACGCGCTCGGCGAGCGTATTGTCGAGCTAATCGACGACCCTGAGCGGCGTAAGCAAATGGGCGAGCGTGCCCGCATCGTGGCACTACGCGATGCATCGGCCGGCCGACGCACCGCCCGCATCTTGCTTCGTTGCCTTCCGGAGCTTCGAACGTGAGCCTGCTGGCATTCCTGGGGACCCCCTGGGGGCTCGTGGCGCGTGGCCGTGCCGAGTTCTATCGACGCGGTGTACTTGCAACACAGCGGCTTCGACAACCAACGATCAGCATCGGCGCGCTGGAGATGGGTGGGACGGGGAAGACGCCGGTCGTGGCAGCAGTGACGCAGGTGCTGCAGCGCGCCGGCCGCAAGCCGGCTGTCATCAGCCGCGGCTACTCCCGACGCGATCGCCGCCCGAGCGTGGTAAGCGACGGCCGCGGCCTGTGCATCGATGTGCAGTCAGTCGGCGACGAACCTGCCTGGTACGCGCGCGCGCTCGACGGCGTCCCGGTGGCGGTGGCGGCGCGGCGCGAAGAGGCTGCGGAGCTACTGGAGCAGCGAGCCTTGCAGACCGATGTCTACGTACTCGACGACGCCTTTCAGCACCTGCGCGTCGCACGTGATGTGAACTTGTTGGTAGTCGACGCGACCCACCCCTTCTGGGAGCAAGCCCCACCGCCGGGCGGCCGCCTGCGGGAGGAGGCCGGAGCCGCGCGACGAGCCGACGCGTTTATCTTGGTGGTGGGTGAGCAAGCCGGCCGGCACGCCCGCAACGATCTCGCTAGCCGGTACCCCGACCGACCGACTTTCGAGGTACGTAGTAGTGACCCCGGCTACTGGCCACTCGACACATGGGACCCGCGTACGCCGCCCGAGGCAGCAACGAAGCTTGGTGCCTCGTGCGCAGCATTTGCGGGGATTGCCCGCCCGCAGCGATTCTTCCGCACGCTCGAAGCCCATGGCATCGACGTGCGCGCCAGGCGAACCTTTCCGGACCACCATTGGTATTCGGATCGTGACCTCGCCAGTCTCCGCCGCATGGCAACCGGTGCCGGAGCGACGGCCCTGGTAACCACCGAAAAAGATGCCGTGCGCCTACAGCGTCTGAAGCAACCACAAGCACCTCGAATCCATGTCTGGTCGTATCGCCTGAGCCTGACGCGACCTACCGAGTTCGAGGCCTGGCTGCTCCCTCGGATCGCGACCAGCCCGGAACTACGTCAGTGACGCTCATTGCCCGGTTGGCCGAGGCCGCGGCAGCACGTGTGCCGCAATGGGACCTGGCCACCGCTGTAGCACGCGGCAGAGGCCTCGGGCGCCTTGCCTATCGGCTCGATCGACGTCATCGGGTTACGGCCCTGAGCAACCTGCGCCGTGCCTTTCCCGGCCGCGACCGGGCCTGGCATGAGCGCACCGCACTGGGGAGCTTCGAGCAGATGGGCCGCACGGCACTGGAGCTGCTCTGGAGCCCACGGTTAATCGATCACCCGGTGCAGCAGATCATCCGCACTGACGACGGGATGGCCCATTTCGAGAGAGCACTCAAAGCCGGCAACGGCGCGATCCTGGCGGGGGCCCACTACGGCAACTGGGAGTTGGTCGGCGTTGCCCTCGCGAAGCTCGGCGTGCCGTTGGTATCTATCGCCAGACCACTGGACGACACTCGGCTCGATGAACTCGTAACACGACTCCGATCCTGTACCGGGGCGCGCGTGCTGCCCAGACACAACGCCTTTCGCCCGGCTCTGCGGGCGTTGCGTGCGGGCTCGGTGCTGGCGATCTTGGCCGACCAGAACACCCTTCCGCCGGAAGCGGTGTTCGTACCGTACTTCGATCGCCTGGCGGCCACCACCCCGGCCGTGGCGCAGTTTCATTTGCGGTCGAACGCGCCGATTCTGCCGATGTTTGCGGTGCCACACGACGACCACTATCGCTTGGCGATCGATCCGCCCCTCGAAGTCTCCACGTCGGGGCATGACGATGCCGTCCTGAAAATCACCGCCGCCGTCACGGCTCGTATCGAACGCTACGTGCGTGCTTGTCCCGAGGCCTGGCTTTGGATGCACGATCGGTGGCGAGAACGCCCCTAGCAGGCCGTGGCGAAAGTGTGGTGGGTCAACATCTGACCCCCAGCTCGTCGTAGCCCAGTCCCACAACACCTCCACCACGGCCTGCTAGAGTTCCGCGCGGGACTCTGGGACAAAGGGGAAATCAAGAGACATGCGCGGGCGCTGGATCGTGCGGTTGCCTACCTGGCTCGGAGATACGGTCATGGCTGTGCCCACGATCCGAGCCCTGGAGCGTACGGTAGACGAACTGGTGCTTTGGGGTCCGGAATCCCATGGACGCCTCCTGCAGGCAACCGGCGTTCGCGGCCGGGTGCTGCCGCATCTCCGGCGTACCGGTGTAGGCCGCCTTCTCGGCCTTCGCCGCGCCGTCAGCGACGTCGCTCGCCTCGCTCCGGCGGGCGCCCTGCTGTTGCCTAACGCGTTCGAGCCGGCCCTGGTGGCGGCCCTGGCCAACGTGCGGCGACGTATCGGCTACGCCACGGACATGCGCGGGTTCTTGCTCACCGAGGCCGTGCCGCCAACCGACACCCTGGCTCCGATCCACGACGCTTCTCGGTACGCACGCTTACTCGAGCCGCTGAAGGCCGCGCCGCCACGGCCGGAAGACGTGCTATTGGCTCCGCCGGCGAACACTCACGATCGTGTCCGGCGGCTGATCGACACGGATCAGCCGATTCTGGGAATCGTACCCGGATGCGCCAATGGTCCGGCGAAGCGCTGGCCAGCGGCATCCTACGGCGCGTTGGCGAGCACCGCAGCGCGGCGCTGGGGGGCCCTCCCGGTGATACTCGGCGGACCCCAGGATGTCGGAGTCGCCGCACAAGTGGCGGCAGCTTGCGACGACGATTGCGTGAACGTCGCAGGGCGCACCGACATCATCGACCTGGCGGCGCTGCTGAGCAGCTGTCGGGCGGTCGTCAGCAACGATACCGGTGCGGCGCACCTGGCGGCCGCGCTGAGCAGCCCGACGCTCGTGCTCTTCGGACCGACGGATCCGCGCCGCACGCGACCTCTCGGACCTCACCTTCAGGTCGCCAGCGTCGCCGCGTTCTGTCAGCCGTGCCTGGCAAAGAACTGTCCTATCGATCACCGTTGCATGACCGGACTTACCGTCGAGCAGGCGTTCGACGGACTCGAGCCACTATGGCGCGCGGGCCGCAGCAATGCGACCAGTTGACGCTCTGACGCGGCCACGGTTAAGTTAGCGAGCGCCTACCCGCTCGCCGCCCGTGGCGGCATCGCTTCGATTCAACCGATGGTCACCCAGCCCTATTCGAGACCCCTCGCCGATCTGCGCCCTTGGGTCGAGGCATTCCGCGACCGTCGCGTAGTCGTGTGGGGCGATCTGGTTGCCGACCGCTTCCTGCTAGGCTCCACGACACGGGTATCGCGTGAGGCACCGGCTCTGGTGTTGCGCTACGAGGGCGAGGACGTACGCCCAGGTGCAGCCGGCAACGCTGCCCTGAACGTCGCCGCGCTTGGCGCCGACGTGGCGGTTTTCGGTCAGGTGGGCAACGACGACGCCGGACGACGGCTTTCGAGCGACCTTGCCGACGCTGGCATCGATATCAGCGGTGTGAATCGACGCGACGACGGGTCAACACCGGTGAAGACAAGGATCATGGCCGGCGGGTCCCACACAGTACGCCAGCAGATCCTGCGTATCGACGACGAGCACGTCTGGCAACCGTCCACCGATATCGATGCCATCAAGCGCCTCACCGCCAAGCTTACGAACACCGACGCACTGCTGGTTTCTGACTACGGGCTGGGGACGGTCTCGCCGGCGGCCTACGCGGAGCTACGGGCAGCCGCCGGCGTAGCGAACATACCGGTCACCGTGGACTCGCGGCATCGCCTGCTCGATTTCCGTGGTGCGACCGCCGTTACGCCCAATGAGTCGGAGGTGGAGGGCGTCTTGCACATCCATCTCGATGACGATCGCAAGGCGATCGAGCGCGCCGGGTCCGAGCTGCTGGACCGACTGGGTTGCGACAACGTGCTGATCACACGCGGCTCGCAGGGCATGGCGGTCTTCCAGAAGCATCAGCCACCGGTGCACCTGCCGATCCACGGCACCGACCAGATCGCTGACGTTACCGGCGCGGGCGATACAGTGATCGCCACACTGACGCTGGCGTTTGCGGCCGGCGCAGACGTCGTTACGGGCGCCTGGCTGGCCACCGTAGCCGCAGGCTTGGTGGTGCTCAAGCACGGCACCGCTACGATCTCGCACAGCGAGCTCGTAGCAGCGCTCGACGGCGACTCTTGAACGTCGCCGCTCCGGTGCTTAGAGCACCGGCAGCCCTCAAGTGGGTGCGGCAGCAGCGCCAGCAAGGGGCCCGCATCGCGCTCGCCAACGGGTGCTTCGACCTACTGCACGTGGGACACGTACGCTACCTCGCTGCCGCGGCTGCCGAGGCCGACGTGCTGATAGTCGCGATCAACGACGACGCGACGGTCGCAACGCTCAAGGGCCCCCCTCGCCCACTGCTGCCGGCCGAGGCACGGGCGGAAATGGTGGCCGCCCTGCGATGTGTCGACATGGTGACGGTATTCGCCGACCCGACCGCCGACCGCCTGATCCGCAAGTTGCGCCCAGACGTCCACTGCAAGGGGACGGACTACGAACATGGCGTCCCTGAAGCAGCGACGGTCGAGTCAGTCGGCGGACGCATCGCCATCGTCGGCGACACCAAGCGTCACAGTACCGGTGAGCTGATCGATCGCCTGCGCGCAACCGGCCCTTGAGCGCGCCCGAGAGCGTTCTGATCGTTCGCCTGAGCTCGATCGGTGACGTCGTGCACACCTTTCCAGCGTACGTTGCCCTGCGTAAGGCCTGGCCATCGACACGGTTCGGATGGGCTGTGGAGCGAGCCCCCGCTGAGTTGGTGCGCCGACTCCCGGGGCCACTGCTAGTGCACGAGCTCGACATCCAGTCATGGCGACAGCAGTGGATTCGGCCAACGATTCTGGGAGCCATTCGCAAGCATGTCGGCGCGTTGCGGGAACAGCGCTATCAGCTGGCGATTGACTTCCAAGGGTTGTTCAAATCGGCCGTGGTAGCCCGGCTGGGCGCCTCCCGCACTCTGGGATGGGCTGGCGCCTCGGCACGTGAGCCCTGGGCGGCACACCTGTACCAGCGCACGGCGGTCGCCCCGAACGACGTTCACGTCGTGCACCGCTGCCTGCACCTGGCACAGCAAGCGGGCGCCGCGCAAACACCGCTCGAGTGGCCGCGACTCACCAACTCCGACGACCAGGACTACATTGACTCCTATCTCGCCGGACTCGGCGGTGGAGATCCAATCGTACTACATGCAGCCGCAAACTGGCCGAGTAAACGCTACGAACCGGAACGCCTGGTGAGCGCCGCAGGCCAGCTTCACGAGCGCACGAGGCGACCGGTGATTTGGATCTGGGGCCCCGGCGAGAAAGCGGCAGCACAAGCCCTCGCCGAGGCGGCAGGTGTCGGCAACCACGCATCGGTGCCGACCACATTGCCGCAGCTCAGCGCACTACTCCAACGCGCGGCGCTGTTCATCGGCGGGGACAGTGCCCCGTTACATCTCGCAGTAGCTTGTGGGGCGCCGTCCGTGGCGATATTCGGGCCCACCGATCCGGCTCGCCTCGGTCCCCTGGCACCTGCCGACGAGGTGGTCTGCGAGCGCCTGGAATGCTCGCACTGCCACCAACGGCGCTGCCCACTGGGTACCAACGCCTGCCTCGATGCGATCTCCGCCCAGCAGATCGTCGCGGCCGGGCTCTCGCGTCTGCAACTGGAACAGTAAGGCATGCGTTTCATCGAACGCTGGCGGGCGTGGGCATCGCATCACCGCGTACACGCCGGTATTCTGTTCGCGCTTCTGTACGTGGCGCTCAGCCGTACGTCGAGCGAGCGCTTTGTGATCGGAGCCGCTGTCGTCGTCGTTGGTGAAGCGATCAGAGTGTGGGCCTGTGGCCATCTCGTCCGCAACATCGAGCTTACGCGCGGCGGGCCGTATCGGTACGTGCGCAATCCACTGTACCTGGGTAGCCTGGCGATCGGGCTGGGCCTGGCGCTGCTAGCCGCACGCGCACCGATCTGGTTGGGCGGATTCGCGGTGCTCTACCTGGGGTTCTACCTGCCCACGATGCACGTGGAGGAGTTGCGCCTGCAGTCGCTGTTCGGTGGCGAGTACAAGGAATACTTCGAACAAGTGCCTCGCCTGCTACCGGGGGTCCGTCACATCGACCCTTGGCAGGACACCGCCGCCGAGCCGCCGCCTTTCTCGTGGCAACAAGCGCGCCAGAACCGCGAGCTTCGCACTGTCGCGGTAATGACCGCACTGCTGATCGTGCAGGCGTTGAAGCTGCTATAGCCAGCTACCCAGCCGCCCGTCTGCAGTCGGCCGCGCTTCCGAGGGCACGACACGCAACCTGTTGACTACCTGCTGCACCCCTGGCACGCGGCCTGCGTGACGCAGCGCACGCCTCGCTTCGTCCACCGAGTCCACCACTCCGGCAAGGATCACAACGCCGTCACGCGACTCGACGCTGATCGTCTGGGCGTCTATGCGGTCGTCGTCAACCAGCGCATCGTAGATCTCGATACGAATCTGATCATCATCGATCGGTGCCAGGTGCGGATAGACCGTAGCGCACGCCATGGCAGCGCCCAGCAGCATGACGGCGAGCGATATCGTGAAGGCGCAATGCCCACGTAGAGGTATCATGGGCCGCAGCATAGACAAGCAACAGCGAATGTCCAGCGATACAGTGGGCGGTTCTTGCCCCCGCGCGTGGGAGGACTCGTGTCGAAAGGAACGAGGAAGCCGGGGGGCTTCGTCGAGCAGGTTGTCTACGTACCGAGTCGCCTATGGGCGCGCGTAGAGGATATTTGCGAGCAATCCACGAAGGAACCTAGCGAGGTCATCGCTGACGCGCTGCGTCTGATGTTGTCGGGTGGGGTGCCTGCCGCACCGGCATCGGTTGGCGGCACAGCGCCCGGCACCGCCTCGTCTGCCGAGAGAGAAGACGCTCCGACCGCGGTCGACACCACCGCCTCCATCGAGGACCTGCTCGCCCAGCTCGGCGACGGGCCCCTCGAAAGTTCGGATCTTCGCGAGCGTCTCGAAGAGATCATGGCCAGTGTCGAGAAGCACGACAGCCTCGTGGAACGCCACTCCGCCACCGTCGCACAGCTGGCTCGAAAGATGGCCCAGGAGCGCGAGATGGACGCCACGGAAACGACGTGCGTCGAGATCGCAGCGCTGGTTCACGACATCGGCAAGTTGCGGGTGCCGGAATCCGTGCTCAACAAGCGCGGCAAGCTGACCCTGGAAGAATGGTCCCTGGTCAAGCGATATCCTGAGTTCGGTGCCGAGATCCTCAGCGATCTCACCAGCCTTGACGACGTCGCGCTCCTGGTTCGGTCGCATCAGGAACGCTGGGATGGCAGTGGTTACCCGGACGGGCTGGCCGGCGAGGATATTCCGCTCGGCGCACAAATCATCGGCATTTGCGATGTATACGACATCCTGACGTCGGAGCGAGCCTACCGGCCGGCGCTTTCGCCCGAGATCGCTCGACGCACGATTGAGAGCGGAGCTGGCCGCCTGTGGAACCCGGATCTGGCACTAGTCCTGCTAGACAAGGTCTTGCAGGACTAGCAGGCCGTCGCGACATACCCAGCGAGCCGAGCAAGGATCCCATGCGACTCATCAAGATCGGCCTTGCCAGCGTCAACACGATCGTAGGCGCGACTACTAGCAACACCGACCAGGTCATCGCATGCGCTCGCCAGATGGCCGATGACAACGTGACGGTCGGCTGCTTCAGCGAGCAGGTGATCGGCGGTTACCCGCCCGAGGACCTCATCCAGTGGCGCGGCTTCGTCGTCGAGCAACGCCGTCAGCTCGAAAGGGTTGCGTCAGCGACTCGGGATCTCGGTTCTGTGCTGGTCGTCGGGCTCACGGTTGCGGTCGGCGGCCAGCTCTTCAACGCGGCAGCGGTCATCCACGGTGGCCGCCTGCTCGGACTCGTGCCGAAGGAAAAGCTGCCGACCTACAACATCTTTTACGAAGGCCGCACGTTCTCGCGTGGGAGCGCCTACCTGCAGCTCGACGCCAACGGAGTGCCCTTGGGTGATCATTTGTTCGAGTTCGAGTTCGGACGCCTGGCCGTAGAGGTCTGCGAGGATGTCTGGTCGCCGGACGGGCCCATGCGCAGGCGCTGTTACTCGGGTGCCGAGCTGATCATCAATATCTCCGCTTCTCCCTATCGTGTCGGCATCCTGGAGACACGCCGAGAGATGCTGGCGACGCGCTCGGCCGACAATCAGGTAACGCTCGCCTACTCGAACGCGGTCGGCGCCCAGGACGGCTTCATATACGACGGCGGTGGCTGTGTCTTTCAAAACGGACGCCGCGAGCTGCTGGCGCCTCGTTTTCGCGAGGGCTTCGCGAGCTGCGTTGTCGATCTTGACCGAACGCGTCGATTGCGCACCGAGAACACGACCTGGCGGCGCGATTGCGAGGAGTTTCTCGAGGAATCGCTCCCGGTCCCCGTTCTCGTATCCGACGGGCCGATCGCCGACAGCAGTGGGCTCGCCTACCCGTTCCCCGAAGGCCGCAGCTTCTTCCTGCCGCCCGTGGAGACCGGCCGCGCCCGCACCCGGGTACGCGTGCTCGACGATCTGTACGACGCCATCGCCCTGGGTACCAAGGACTACTTCAGCAAGACCGGCTGTTTCAGCCGCTTCGGGATTGCGCTGTCCGGCGGTCGAGATTCGCTGCTGACGCTGCTGGTCGCCTGGCGAGCGGTGCAGATGCTAAGCGGCTACGAATCTGGCGATGATCTGCGTACCGCCGCCGGGCGCCTCATTCAAGCCTTCTATATGCCGAGCCGCTACTCCACCGACGGCACTCGCAATGCAGCGGTGGTCATCTGCGACGAGCTCGGCGTCAACCTTCAAACAATCGCAATCGACGAAGCGTTCGAGCGCGAGCTCGACGCAACACGCGAGATGCTGGCGGGGGCCGACCCGACCGACCTGACCGAGCAAAACATCCAGGCCCGCATACGAGCGCAACGCATGTGGAACTGGGCCAACAGCTCGGGCGGGCTGTTCCTTCAGACCGGCGACATGAGCGAGAAAGCGGTCGGCTACACCACCATCGGTGGAGATCTGGAGGGGGCTCTGTCGGTGATCGCCAACGTGCCCAAGACCGTGGTAGTAGCGCTCCTGGAGCATCTGTCCGAGCGCTACGGATTCGACGGCATTCGTCAGACACTTGCCACGAAGCCCGGGCCCGAGCTCGCCGACCAGCAAGAGGCCGAAGCCGAGCTCATGCCGTTCGCCGTGCTAGACGCCTGCCTGTACCTTTATGCAGGCGAGAAACTGTCGCCCGGCGAGATCCAGCGCGCGCTGACGGTGATCTTCCCGGAGTACGACGCCGACACGCTGGGCGCCTGGGCGCAGCGCTTCGCGCGACTGTTTACGCGCTCGATCTACAAATGGGTACAGGCACCGTTGTCGCTCCACGTTGGCTCGCTGGACCTCGACCGCGAGCGCGCTCTGCAGTTACCGGTAGTGCAACGCAACGAGTGGAGCCACTAGCAGGCCGTGGTGCCAAGCCAAGCGTGAAAAGTGTGCTCGGCGCGAACGAATCGCTGGCCTAGAGCCTCGTAGAGGCGGATGGTGGGGAAGTTGAAGCTCTGCGTCTGACACTCTGTCACCGCTCCCTGTGCGTAGATCCACTTCGTGGCCCCCTGGAGCAGGCCCATGTACGCGCCCGGGCGATCACGGCGGCAGCCACCGAGTCCGCCGCCGTGCACGCCAACACCGCCGACGGTCGATACCGGTTCGATGCAACGGAAAGTCGCGAAACCGTGCAAGATCCCGCCGCCGTCCTCGGTGACTAGAACGTGTTCCGCCCAATCGCCATCGACGCATCGTCGTGCCCATTCGACATACATCGCGGTGGCGCGCTCATCCGCGAAATGCGGGTCGTTGTGATAGCGACCCCTGAAGCCTGAGTAGGCTTCGGCAGCAATCTCGAGGAGCTGATCCCGATCCTCGGGATCGTAGGGTCGTAGCATTCCCATGTTGCGCACGTCCCGCGGCAGTTTCTCCTTGTGCCGATAGATATAGGTCACCAGCGTGTCCATGAGCCGAAACCCGAGATCCTCGAGCACATGCACGGTGCGGCAATCAGCGATGTCGACTCGCGCCGCCAAATGCGCAACTCCCTCGTCGCGCGCCCGCGCCACCACCGCGCCCAACAGCTCCCGCAACGCTTCCGGATGGGCATCGCTTCTCAGGATCGACTCCAGGCGCGCCATCGGGAGTCCGAAGAACTCCGTCTCCCACGGCAAGTGGCGCAGCAGGCACGCGGCGTGTGGATCGGCTCGGTTGGCCGAGCCCGCAATGTAAGCAGTGCCGGTGCCAGCCTCGACCGGCTGTTGAACCATGGCGCCCAGCACGTTCGCCCGCCGGCGTCTCGAGAGGACGCGGTAGTACCTGTAGGGGTTGTATGGAAAGCGCGCGATCAGGTCATCCAGAACGGCTAGCCGGTCCGCTTCCAGCGCATCAACTCGCAATGGTTATCCGCTCTGGCCGTCGTCGGTTACGGGAGCCCGCCGCTCGTGCACGCGTCGCACGCGGTACAGGGGTCGTCCGCTGGTCTGGCGATACGTTCTCTGCACGAAATCGCCGGCCAGGCCGAGTACCGCCGTAGCCATAGCCAGCACGGTGGCGGCAAGCAGCAGCACCGCCGGAACCCCTGTGACGCGACCGGCTGTCGCCGCCAATGCGAGGATCACCGTGACGATGCCGAGCAGGCCCGTGGCCGCCAGCGCGCTCACGAACAACCACGAGAACACATCGACCAGGTTGGCACTGGCGAAGTCCATGAACAGGCGTACTAGGCGTGTCGGTGTGTAGCTGGATCGGCGCCGGGCATTCGGTCTCGGGCGATGTTGCACCTCCACCTGGCGGACCTTGCGCGCCACTCGAGCGACGGTGGGCTTGAGGAACCGCCGCATCCCGCCGAAGGCCGACACGTCCTTCGCCACCTGTCGTGTCAGCGCATTGTATGGACAGCCGATGTCATCGAGGCGCACCCCGGACGGCGATTGAGCCATCCAGTTCACCGCCTTCGAGAACAGGCGTCGCATGTACGGATCGCGACGCCCCCGACGGATTCCGCTGACGAAGTCCGCTCCCTGTTCGAGGGGTTCCAGCAAGCGTCCGACCTCACGCGGATCGAACTGCAGATCCGCATCCATTGTGACGATGAAGTCACCCTTGGCGTGTTCGAAGCCGGCGCTGAGCGCGGCATGTTGACCGAAGTTCCCCGCCAGCTCTACGACGCGGATTCGATCGTCGGTGCCCTGCAG
>CAXWPH010000012.1:0-477975 GCA_963666055.2 Acidobacteriota bacterium
TGTCTGTCCTCGTCCTCTTGTTCGTGCCACTCGGAGCAGTCGTTCAGGCAGTCGTCTACGTGGTTCGCTATCCCGAGTAGCTGCAGGGGGAGGAGGATCCGCCCGAAAGACGTCCCTCTTACTTATTGACCCACTTTAAACTTAGCAGCTTCTCCAGATCCTCCGGTTGCATCACCCTCAGTGTAGGAATGTGCTCCGGATCCTGCGAGTTTTCCGCCTTCCACGATAAGATATTCTTCTCGTATTTGCCTATCATCAAACCAGCATTCCAAGATTTCCCTGACGCCCGCTGCATATCGAGCTTGAGCCGCCAGCGAAGTTCCGGATGTATGTGGCGTCATTGCATGGTTTGGCATTGTTCGCCAAGGGTGATCTCTTGGTGCTGGTTGTGGAAACCAAACATCCCCGGCATAACCGGCTAATTGGCCGCTCTCAAGTGCTCTTGCAACTGCATTACGATCACAGATCTTTCCCCGAGCAGTATTAACAAGATAAGCTCCACGCTTCATCTTACCAATCATCTCGTCATCAAAGAGGTGTTCCGTCTCGGGATGAAGTGGACAATTAACCGACACAACGTCGCAGACCTCGACCATAGACTCAACGCTATCGTGAACGGTTAAATCAAGTTCCTCTTCAACCTCTGGTGGGAGTCTATGTTTATCAAAGTAATGGAGTTCTACATCGAAAGGCTTCATACGTCTTAGAACCGCTGAACCAATTCGACCTGCTCCTCCAACGATACCCACTCGCATTCCTTCAACGTCATAAGACCTTGATACGCAATCAGCGATGTTCCATCCTCCTTTGATAACCCAATTATATGAAGGAATGTAATTTCGAACGAGCGTCAAGATCATCATCACAACGTGCTCGGATACACTGATGCTGTTACAATAAGTAACCTCCGCCACCGTGATATCGTTATCGATTGCGGCTTGTAAGTCCACATGATCTGAACCAATACCTGCTGTAATCGCCAGTTTCAATTTGGGCGATTTAGCAACTCTCTCCGAAGTAATATACGCAGGCCAAAACGGTTGTGAAATAACAATGTCAGCATCAACGATTTCTTTTTCGAAGACGGAATCCGGACCGTCTTTATCAGCGGTAACAACAAATCGATGGCCGCGGCCTTCGACGAAGTTCCGTAGACGAAGTTCGCCAGAGACACATCCAAGAAGATCCCCAGGATGGAAATCTATCGCACTCGGTGATGGCATTGATTGCCCATCAGGATAATGAGGTAGATTGGGGATATCGTGGCGCGCATATGTTGGCGGATATCCATCTACGGGATCATCATACAAGACACAGACGATCTTCATGTTGTCTTTGCCCATTTGCTCCACCTGGTTGTCTAATCCGATCATTCGCCATGTGACATGTTGGCAAGCCCAGCGCTTGCCCGGAAGGATGTCAAACTACCGTCTTCCCCGACAAGGGTGCCCTCTGTCGCGGGAGCTGTCTGCGTGGCCGCGGGACCGAGAGGTGAGCCCCATTCTTCGGACAGGGTGTCGTCACCGCTCGGGTGGAATCCGCGTATGATTCAGGCGGCCTCCTCGTCAGTGTACGCGTCGTCTACGCGAGTCTCGGGGTGGGCTACAGCCTTCAGCATGCGAGGCCCCCAGCGCGGGACTCTCGCCACTAGCTCTCCCTCTACAGTCCCAGTGTTGCCCGCTACGGCGGTCGGGGTTGCGGCCAAACTTGTCCCGCGCCGAGAGGCAACCTCATCCTAGTACCGGGGCAACCCCCTCGGTAGTGTCTAGCGAACTTCGACTTTACTCGTGCGCAATGTCCGGGCCGGGCACGATGACGACACGAGCACCGGGAATCGGCTCGTGACCGATTCGAGCAATCAGGCGTTGTCCATGGTCAGAAGATATCCGGGCGAGTTTCCGGCGCGGCTCGTTTGCCAGTCGTGTGCTAGTCCTGGATCTTATCCTAATAGTTTTATCAGGCCGTCCAAGACCATCTCCGGTCGCGCTGGGGATCCCGGTATGTAGACATCCACCGGCATGATGGTGTCGATACCCACTACCGTGGCGTAGCTGTCATAGAAGGCGCCGGTGCAGGTGCAGACTCCGAAGGCGACCACCCAATTGGGGCTCCTCCATCTGGTCGTGGATACGCTTCAGCACCGGCGCCAACTTGTGACTGATGGTGCCGACGACGAAGAGCACGTCCGCCTGGCGCGGGGAACATCTCGGCAACCCGGCGCCGAGCCGGTCCACATCGTAGTGAGCGCAGAGCAGTGGCCATGTACTCCATGCCGCAACACGCTGTCACGAACGGGTATTGGAGGATCGAGTACTTCCGCGCCCATCCGATGGCTGCGCCTCCGGCGCGCTTCGGCTCCAGAATCGGTTTGAAACGGTCGTCGGGGGCACGCTGGATGAGCGGCGGGAGCTGCTATCGGTGATTGCGGCGACCGTGGCCGCTCATCGAGCCCGTCTGGACACTCTAGCCCTCCATTCCTTCCACCGCGACCACCGCCTTCTCCTTGATGACGACGGTTTGATCGACACGTCGCCACCGCCCTTCAACTCGATCACCGCATCGAGCACGTTCTGCGCCACGGCTTGGAAGATCTTGGTCACTTCGCTGTCGGGGTGTTCGACAACGTAGGGTATGCCTGCATCGCCCGCAATGGCGATCTGCGGATCGAGCGGCAGCGCGCCCAGGAACGGCACTCCGAGCTCTTCTGCCGTTCGCCGCCCGCCATCGGTGCTGAACACGTGCGTGCGATGCCCGCACTCCGGACACGTGAAGACCGACATGTTCTCCACCAGCCCGAGCACCGGCACATCGACTTCCTGGAACATGCGGAGCCCTTTACGGGCATCGATCAACGCTACATCCTGCGGCGTGGTGACGATCACGGCGCCATCGAGGGGCGCCGATTGAGTCAACGTGAGCTGCGCATCGCCGGTGCCCGGGGGCAGGTCGATTACCAGCACCTCAACGCCGCGCCAGTCGACGTCGCGAAGGAACTGCCGTATTGCCTTCATCACCATTGGCCCACGCCAGATCACCGGATCGTCTTCGGGCTGCAGGAAACCGAGCGACATGAGCTTCATACCGAACTTGTCGAGCGGCACCAATAGCCGCTTGCCGTCCAGATCGATGATCTTCGGCTGCTCCCCCACTGTGGGGGGGCACCGAGTCCGTGCTCACGGACGGCATGGAGCAAGTAGACGTGTCGACCTCGTCGGTCGATTCTTACGAACCAGTCGCCGGAACCACGCTGCAAGTCGTGGACGAGCGGCCAGTGGCGTCATGCGGTGACCGCTATCTGATCGCGTGCCGAGAGGCACTCGACGCGGTCGGGGGCGGTGGTGCCGACCTGTGTTCGTAATCAGCAGGTCCGCGGTTCGAATCCGCCCGCCGGCTCTTTAGAATCAACGGCTTACGGCCTGCCAGTTGGCAGGCCATTCTCATGTAGCAATCAGGCAGCAATCAGGCTCGGGTGTTTCGGCCGCGCGGCCGAGTCCGGATCCTCGCAAGAGGTTAGCCGGCTGGACGCCCGGCTCACCGGGGTGGAGGCGCCGGCCCGCGTGGTTTGCGAGATCCTGGTCTAGCAGGCCGTGGTGAAAGTGTGGTGGGTCTGGCGACAGGGTCTTGCGAAGTGGAGGCAAGGAGAGAGGAGGAGGCGACGCTTACCCCATCGTTGACGAGGAACGACGCAGCATACGCGCGCAACCCCCTGCCGCCCGAAGGGTTACCACCACACTTTCACCACGGCCTGCTAGGTCCTCTCCGCCCACGGATACTGGAATTCGGGTCGAATGACGTCGGTCAACAGCTCCTGGACGGCTCGATGTGCCTGGTCAAACGCCGCCTGCGTGAGCGAGATCGCCGCGGCATCTGAGTTCGCGATCGCGATGCGCCCGAACCTCTGGCGCCCAACGACCCACGGGGCCTCGTCGTAGCCCCAGTCCGGGTCGTAAAGATCGTTGGCTCCCCCGGCGTAGCCGTGCGGCCAGCGGCCGACGGTGATGCCGGCGATATCGCGTGCCGGATCGAAACCGCCCTCGCCCAGGGCACGGCCGAGCTGGTCGCGGATGTTGCGCTCGAAGGTCTCGAACGGGGTCGCCAGCAGCTCCTCGCGCCCGGCGCGGAACTGGTCGCGGGCCGACAACCCCGGCCGGTTCGGGGCGCGTTGCAACCACAGCAAGATCGGCTCCTCCGGAGACGCCGAGTGGCGATAGTCCCCCAGGTTCACGCCCCAATCCAGATCGATGAACTCGCAGAACCCACCCGGGGTGTGGATGTCTTGAACTCCAAGATTCTGGAAGGCAGTCCAGTTGCGGATCGCGACCTGTGTGTAGACGTACGGCTTGCGCACGGCCATTCGCAGCGCCTCGGCCTGCTCGGTTGGCAGTTCCGGGCACAGGAACGGAATTATGGCGTTGTAGCAGGCCATGACACACGTATCGGCGGCCACCGAAAGCGCCTTGCCGTCCTGCACGTACGTCACCGTTACGCCCGACGAACCGCGACGCTCACCCACGTGTCGCACACCGACAACGGTGGAGTTCAGGCGGATTCGCACCGGGCTCGTCGGAAGGTCGAGTTGCGAATAGCGCACCGGCGTGGTCACCGAGTCGTGCATCGTGCTCCCGGGCAGCGCCGACGGGATGAGCCAGCGCACCAAGAGGCGCGCCACCCCGGCGTTGCCGTCGGGAAAGTGGAGTCCGTGGAAGGGGTTGCTCTCCGTCCCGGCGTTTCGCGGGGGCCGCGGCAGGCCGAGTCCCTGGAAGCCGGGAAACGTATCCTCGCGAAACGCGCCCCAGGAGCTGTACGAATCGATGCCCGCCGCTCCGTTCGCGTCGCCCCGCTGCCGCAGGTAAGGGATCACATCCTCACTCACGCCCACTACGTTCAAGACGTAGTCCTGATAGCTCATCTTCCGCAGACGATCGACCTTCTGCTCCACTGTGAGCTCCGGCAGGTAGTCGGTTTCATCGGCGAACAGCGTCAGGATGCCGCGCTTGGCGTCGTCCGAAAGCGGCGTCCTGGACAGGTACTCCGTCCACCGCTGGCGCCCTTTTTCGCCGATCACACCACTGGAGAAGGAGCCCCAGGGCTCGCCAACGACGAGTCGATCTTCACCGAACACTTCGCGGGTGAAGAACACTGCCGACTGGAGGCCCAGTTCGTCATACAGGCTGCCGGAGCTGCCGCGTGGCAGGTTCGCAGCGTCGAGACCGATGTCCTCAAGCAGCGACACGCCTGCCGGGGGGTAGTGGCCGTCGATGAACTGGGTTCCGCCGTAGCCGATCAGCTGTCGGCCGTCGACATCGAACTCCACGCGCTTCGCATGCCCGCCGAAGTCGTCGTGGTTGTCGAGGATCAGTACGGAGGCGTCGGGGAGCGCTTTGCGGAAGTAGTAGGCGGCGGCAAGGCCGCTCAGTCCGCCGCCGACGATGACCAGGTCGTAGTGCTCGCCCGAATCCGCCGCGTCGTCCCAAATCTTGCCGTCGCGCATCTCATGGGCGACCTCGAAGGAGCCGTCGTGGCTTCCCCGCATGCCGGTCAGCCGCGGCGGATAATAGTCACCTGAGCCTTACGGTAGTGTGTTCTGCTGAGACCTGTTGACGGCATGTGCGGTCGATGAAGAGAACATCGCCCCGCCGATTGCTACGCTGGCACCGTCGAGGAAGTCCCGTCGTGTGATCTCACGATCCATCCCGAGCTCACGGTCCTTCCTCTTCATGTCTTCCTCCTCAACCAGGGGGGTTTTCCCGGTGCCGCGGGGCTAGCCAAAGCGTCCGTCTGCGCCCACGGCAACGCGTGCCTGCCGCTCAGCGCTACGCTGATACCGGCAACGAAATCGCGCCGGGCATTCCGGGCACCAAACTCGTCAGTATGGCATCACTCGCCCGACGTCACCCTCTACAGCGGCCATGTACCAGTGGACGAAATTGGCCGGCAAGATCAGGCCAATTTCATGGGTCGCGTAGCGGCTACCCAGACCCGTCTCACAGAATCTGCTTCACGATTGTTTCTCATGGTACGGTCGATCAGTGGATAAGCATCTCCGGCACGAAAGCCACCGACCGACTCGTCGGCTCCGAGCAGGGACGATCGTTGCCATGCTTTGCCTGCTGGGTTCCCAAGCGGAGTCTTCCCCTGTCTCCAGCAGAGTTGCCTTGAGCGCGGTTGAACTCTTGACGGCGTTCTCGGGTGGGAGTGCCACGCAGTACGAGCCGTTCTTCCGATTCTCGGAGGAGGCCAGAATCGTCGGGGTGGAGATTCACGCCGTCGGAACGGAGAGCACCACTGCCCGGTATTCCGGTAGGAACAAACCTTCGAAATCGGTCAACAACATCTTGCGGCTCACGACCGCGGACGGATTCGAGGGTATCTCCGGCGTGGCGTCCTATGGACGAGAGTTCAGCCGAGAGCATTTGCTGGAGCTGCAGGGCGTCGCCGCTGATCTCCTTGCCCTGCAGTCACTGGACCCGGTCGAGGTCGGGACGATGCTCGAGCGAACGAGACCCGGCTTGAGCGATGCAGCTCGCTCGAGCATCGATATCGCACTGTGGGACTTGGCGGCACGCAAGGGCAGATCGTCCTCTCTACCAGCTGCTGGGGGCAAAGCGGGACTCGATCGAGCCCTACGCCAGCCTGCCCTTCTACGATTCGCTTCCCGAGTACGTCAACGCGGTCAACGAGTACGCCAAGCTCGGCTATAGGACCTTCAAGTTCCACGTCTGGGGCCTGATCGAGGAGGACTCGCGACTCGTGGAGTTGGTCCAGCAGACATTTGCAGATTCTCCCTATCGCTTCATGATCGATATGGAGGGAGCGTACGGCTTTGAGGACGCCCTCAGGCTGGGCGGGGAAATGGATGAACGACTGTTCGTCTGGTTCGAGGGCCCCATCAACGACGAGCTTCTGGAGGAATACGGGCAGCTCAGGAGCAGGCTCGCGGTACAGATCATTCCTGCCGGATACAACATCTATTCTCCCGAGTTCATCAGACAGGGGATCGAGGCCGGTTCATGGGATGCGGCCAGAGTCGATGCAACGGCGATCGGCGGGATCTCGAAAGTGCTCGAGATCCTGACGATCACCAACGATGCCGGCCTGGCGATCGAGATCCAGAGCTGGGGTCATTCGCTGGCCCAGGCAGCCAACCTCCACCTGATGCTGGCCAATGAGCGCACCCGTTACTTCGAGGCTCCGATGCCCAAGGAGGCCCACGAGTTCGGGATGAAGAACGGCAACTTACTCGATCAGGGGCGGGCCGTTGTGCCCGAGGCGCCCGGTCTGGGTATCGAGGTAGACTGGGATCGCTTGGCCACGGCAGATTTCTACGCCTACTCGAAGTAGTGCGGTCGCCGCGGCGCGCTGGCAGCGATTAGAGCGCGCAGGGCTCAGGACGCGCCAGCTCCTCAGAGTGCATCGGCGGAGAGAGCTTGGAGGGCGAGATGAGCAAGAAGGTGACCGGCAACAAGTCGACCCGACGTGACCTGGCGCGCAGCGCCGTTATCGGTTACACCGCCGCCGCCCTCGGGTTGCCAAGGAACCTGCTTGCCAGGGCGATTCCAGATACGGGCCAGATGGGCGGCGGGGAATCGGGCCCCGCAGGGTGGCGCAAGAACACCATTGACGCGGAGTACTACACGGACGAAGAACGCTACCTGTTCGATGAGCGCTTAGTGGCCGATCATTTCTGGCAAATGGTCGATCACGAGAGCAGGATTGCCGAACCGGGCGATTACTTCGTCTTCGAATACGGTCGCAGCGAGAGCGTCATCATCCTGCGCGATGAGGCCGGCGCGGTGCGCGCTTACTACAACGTCTGCCGCCATCGTGGCTCGAGGCTTTGTCGCCACGATGCCGACGCCGTCCCGGAGGATCCACGCCTTTCGGTTCGACAGTCCGGGCAGACGGGCAACACGCCGGTGTTCCGCTGCCCGTACCACGCCTGGACCTACGATCTGGACGGCAAGCTCGTCTATGCCTATGGCATGCAGGACGACTTCGACCCGGCCGACAACGGCCTGATCCCCTGCCACGTCCGCACGGCAGACGGCTTCATCTTCGTGAACCTGTCGCGCGAGCCGGAGCCACCGGAGTTCGAGTCAGCGATCGAGCCCTTCCGCCGCA
Source organism: Acidobacteriota bacterium (assembly GCA_963666055.2). Classification (GTDB taxonomy): domain Bacteria; phylum Acidobacteriota; class UBA890; order UBA890; family WLXD01; genus DASCOT01. The sequence goes on from CAXWPH010000012.1 coordinate 8,122, forward strand.
AAGTGGGTCAATCACACCGCACCGCAGACTTGAAGGTCGGCGAGCGCGTCTACGTTACGATGCGCGCCAACTGGAAGCTGGCGCTGGAGAACTTCCTGGAGTGCTATCACTGCGGGCCGTCGCACGACTACCTGTGCTACGTGTTCCCGAACATTGACCTCTCGATCCCGGAATCTCAAAGACCTGCGCGAGGGATGCCTGCGGGCTTCGTCAGCGCCACCCTCGACGGCAAGCCGGCGGCTCCGTTATTGCCCGCCTTCGAGCGCAGAACCGGCAGGAAGGTGGGAAGCGACGCGGCGACAGGTTGGTCGACCGGGTACTGGTCTCCCAACGAGGATTACGTCTTCGCGGTTCGATTCACCCCCCGTGATGTCGACCTCACCGACGTGGAATGCCTCTGGCTCGTACACCCGGATGCGAAGCGAGACGTGGACTACGACCCGGAGAGGCTGAAGGAGATATGGTTCGTCACGCTCCTCGAGGACATCTGGTTGTGCGAGAACAACCACACCGGCATCTGCTCCGGCGCCTACCGGCCCGGACGCTACGCCACCCATGAGATTGGCCGGATCTTGCCGGCTAATTTCATCCACTGGTACATGAACGCCGTCGAGGGCGACGTTGGGCGGGTGATGCCCTACTGACGAGCTTGGTGTCCGAGAAGTTCACGGAGCGCGCTGAACCGGAGACGTCGGTGCCCGGTACGAGGAAGCAGACAATGCGCCGAACAACGCTCGCTAGCTCCTTTGTCGCGATCATGCTGTTGGCCGGGCCTTCGCACGCCGGCGAACAGCTCTCCCCGACCGAAAGCCAGATCCTGAGCGCTCTGGATAGCGACAGGACCATCGCCCTCACCCGCCGTCCTCTCGGAGGAGCTCGTCAAGAACGACTCGGGTGCCGGTGCCGGCTCGGCCATCGCCGGCAGCGCCGATGAGCGCCTCTTGGCCGGCTTCATCGAGGCGGAGATGAAGCAGATGGGCCTGGAGGTGCGGCGGGAGAGCTTCCCGGTGCACGCCTACGACTACGGGAAAGTAGTGTTGCGGGCAGCGGGCAAAGAGCTGCCGGCGATCACGCAGCACTCCGGCTCCGGGACCTGGGGGCGCGGTCGAGCGAGTGCCGTACACCAAGGGCAACACTTCTGGTGGACGGCGCTTGCGGACGGCCTTGCTCGATGCCGGAGAAGGCTGGGTGCATGACTACGCCAACCTGAGCGAGGTGCGCGGCAAAGCCGTGCTGGTGCGGCGCGGAGACGATTGGCTTAACAGCCAGGTGGTGATGGAGGCGGCAGAGCAGGGAGCGTCCGCGATCTTGCTCTACGACTACGACAGCGGTGCCGAGGCCCCCCAGGACTCGATCCAGCAGATGAGCATCGTCTACCGCGACCCGATCCCGACCGTGACGATCAGCAACCGCGATGCCGCATGGCTCAAGGAACGTCTTGCCGAGGGCGAGGTGATGATCGAGCTGGAGAACCGCGTCGACGTCGGCTACGGCTTCTCGGAGAACGTCATCGGCATGATCCGGGGCACGGAGTATCCGGACGAGTGGATCGTGGTCTCAGCGCACCACGACCGCTGGTTCCAAGGCGCCCAGGATGACAGCGTTGGTGTGGCCGTCATGCTGGAGCTGGCCCGCGTGATCTCGGAGGGTTACCGACCGCGGCGCAGCTTCCTGTTCATTGCCTTCGGAAGCGAAGAGGTCGGAGGGCTATGGACCCAGTTCGACTGGCTGGCGGGCTCCTATGCGTTCATCCGGGCGCACCCCGAGGTCACTTCGCGACTAGCCTACGCCTTCAACGTGGACTTGGCCGGTTGGACGGGGCGTGAGGGCCAGGTGCGTGCCACCCTCGACCAGGTCGCCTTCCAACGCGGTTTGCTGGCAGACCTCGGTCTCGACGAGCGTGTGACCGTGCGCGAGCATGTCGGCACGGGCGTCGACGCCTGGTCGTTGGGAGGCGTTCGGGGCGGCGCGGTGGCCTACCTGAGTTGGACCGGCGACGTCCCCTTCAGCCGCTACTACCATACGCAGCACGATCTCTATCGCGCCGAGGACTACGCCAACCTGCAGCACGACCTGCGACACGGAGCACTCGGCGTGCTCCGGATGGATCAAGCCGTCGTCCTGCCCGTCGGTTTCTCGGAGATCGTCGACTGGGTCACCGAACAGCTCGACAGGATCGAGCAGACGGTCTCCTCGCTCTCGACACCGACGGAGCTGCTTTTCGAAGCCAGACAGTCGGCAGAGCGCCTTCGTACGCAGGCCGAAAGGCTCGCAGCGGCCTCAGCGTCCGTGGTGGATCGCGACGATATAGCGGTCGTGAATGCTCTCTTGATGAAGACCCGACACGATCTCGTTCCCTGGCTTCTCAACACAGAAGAACGCTTGAGAGGGAGCCGCTACGCGGAGGATTTCACTGCACTCCAGAGAGCTCGCCTCGCTGCCACGGATGGAGATACGGAGGCTGCGGCTGCTGCGCTCGAAGAGGTCAACACGATGCAGTGGGGCAAGCGGGTTTCGCCCGAGACCTACCGCGCTGAGAGGCTGCTGTCTTACGAACCGACCGGTTGGATGTGGGAGTTCGACCAGCACCCACGTCCGGTCGATCCGGAGCTCCACACCATCTACTCGCAGCTGCGGGCGGGACGCGGCGTCGATTCGGTCTCCGGGATCGCCCGGCTCGAGGCGCAGGCGGAGGGTTCGCTGCGGAAGGCCTTGTTCATCGTGGCCGGCAAACTGCGGGAAGCCGCGCGGGCCCTTGCTGATGCTCCGCTGCCGAACGTAGGATCCTTCTGAACTTCAAACCTGCGGATCGAGGAGAGACGATGAGCCAAGAGAAAGGCAAGGGCCAGAAAGACGGCATGAGCCGGCGCGACTTCGCCAAGTCCTCGATTGCTGCGGGTACCGCTGCGGTCACGCTTCCGAAAGGGCTGCGCGCCGAGGCCACGCCGGGCAGCAGCGTCACAGCAAGCGAAACGACCTACGGGCGAACCCATCGCCCGCCTCCGCCGCCGGAGACGCGCGGCTATGGTGGGCTTGGAGCCGGAGAGGCGCCCGCCGCGCGCGCACCAGAGAAGACCCGCCCGAGCTATCCGAATGGCTGGAAGGAAGGCTCGACCATTCCGGCCGAGTACTACGTCGACGAGAGGCATTACGTCGCAGATGAGCGTTTCCTCGCCGACAACATCTGGCTCTACGTCGATCACGAGAGCCGCATTCCCGAGCCGGGAGATTACTTCGTGTTCGAGATGGGGCGCTCGGAGAGCGTCATCATCGTACGCGGCACGGATAGCCAGATCCGGGCCTTCCACAATGTTTGCCGTCACCGTGGCTCGCGGCTCTGTCGACACGATGGCGATTCGATCCCGGGCGATCCGCGGCTGTCCGTCAAGCAGCTGGGGCAGACCGGCAACTCGCCCGTGTTCCGTTGCCCATACCACGCCTGGACGTACGACACCGAGGGCAGTCTGATCTATGCCTACGGCATGCAAGAGGACTTCGACGCGGCCGACAACGGCTTGATCCCGTGCCATCTGCGAACGGCGGAGGGCAGCATCTTCGTCAACCTGTCGCAGCAGGCCGAGCCACCGGACTTCGAGTCCTCCGTCGCAAGACTGCGGATCATCGGCCAGTACTACGGACACGCGGGTCTGAAGATCGCCTCCCGCGACAGCTACGTGATCAACGCCAACTGGAAGCTGGTGTTGGAGAACTTCGCAGAGTGCTACCACTGTGGGCCAACCCACAAGGGACTAACCACGACCCACCACTACGACCACGAGCTCACGCCGGAGCAGATGGCGGCGCGCAGCGCGGCGGTAGCAGAATGGCTGACACCGGCGGGCAGGATACGACCTGAGGGCACCGAGCAGGGGCCGAGGTTGGTGGGGAACCTGAACGCCGGGTTTGTCACCGGTTCCCCCGACGGCAAGTCGGTGGCCCCGTTACTTCCCAACATCAAGCAGCCGACACACGGCACCAACGAAGCGCAGACTGGACACTACACCGGCTACTGGCAATCCTACGACGACTATGTCGTCGCGATCCGCTTCACGCCTCGAGATGTCGCGCGCACCGACTGTGAGGTCGTCTGGCTGGTGCACCCGGACGCGGTGGAGGGAAGAGACTACGATCTGGACAAGCTCAAGGCGTTCTGGCAGGTCATCGTCCAGGAAGATGGCTGGGTCATCGACAACAACCACAGGGGCATTCTCTCGGGCGCCTATCGCTCGGGTCGGTACTCTACCCATGAGAACTCGACGGCCGATTTCATCAAGTGGTACATGGGCGAGGTGGTGACGACGGGAGAGCCTACGGACCTGGCGTAGGTTGCCCAGGGAGCGGCGGATCGATGATGAAAACCGGGCCCCGGCTGCTAATCGCTCTGCTGGCGAGTCTGAGCGCATTGGCTTGCCGGCCGTCAACCGACGACTCCTCGCCAGGCGATGCTGGCGGTCCTGCCGATTCGGTCCTGCGCGGCGGTAGGTTCTTTACCCTCGACGAAGCCCAGGTCTGGGCGGAAGCTGTCGCGATCAGGGACGGCCGGTTCGTCTACGTGGGCGACGACGCGGGCGCACAGAGATTCGTTGGTCCCGATACCGATCGCCATGACCTCGGCGGCAGGCTGACCCTTCCCGGTCTGGTGGATTCCCATACCCACCCGGGTCTGATGGGGCGGGTGTCGGCCGGGTATATCGCGGTCCCTGTAGGTGGTGGTCCGAGAGGGAGCCTGCCGAGGGGCGGGAGCAATGAGGAGGTGGTCGCCGCGGTGCAGGCGTATGCTCAGGCCAACCCGGATCTTCCCTGGATCGAGATGGGTAGCTGGTCCGGGCACGTGTACGGCAAGGCGGGCCCACACAGGCGAGATCTGGATCGCGTCGTACCGGATCGACCTGTGATGCTGGGAGACGGCACCGGCCATAGCGTCTGGGTCAACTCCGTGGCACTCGAGATGATGGGGGTCGACAGCGACACACCCGATCCGGTACCCGGTCTTTCAACCTTCGTACGGGATGCCGATGGGGAGCCCACCGGCTGGATCAAGGAATTCGCCGCCTGGCCCTATGCGCGGCCCATTGCTGCTGCCATTGATCGGGAGTCCAACAAGGAGGGCATCGTCACCTTCTTGGAGTACCTGTCACGTCTCGGCGTTACTACGCTCTTGGACGCCGGTAACTTCGACTACCACGATCTCACCTACTCGTTGCTTGCCGAGCTGGAGGGCGCCGGTCGTCTGCCGGTTCGCTACGAGGCCAGCTATCACATCTTCTTGCCCGATCAGGTGCCCGGTGCGATCGACGAGCTGGAGCGGCTGCGGCGCACCTACGGCGGCGAACGTCTGACGTTCAACACCATCAAGATCCATTTCGACGGCACGGATGAGCTTCGTAGCGGCGCGGTGCTCGAGCCGTTCAGCGATGACCCGGGCAACCGGGGCACTACGCTCCTCGACACCGAGGAACTGGGCGAGTTCATCGTGCAGCTTCACGCAGCCAGGATCGATCTGCACCTGCACATCATGGCCGACCGGGGCGTACGCATCGCGCTCGATGCCGTGCAAGCAGCGCGGGAGTCGGTCGACGGCGAGCTCTATCCGCGCGTCACCATCTGCCACCTGGATATCATCGATGCGGCTGACTACCCCCGTTTCAAACAGCTGGGTGTCATTGCCAACTACACGCCCCAGTGGCACGGCCTGGGAGACCGGCTGCCGTTGACCGCGCTTACCCTTGGCGATCGCTTCGAGAGGATGCTGCTGGTGCAGCCGTTACTGGATGACGGCGCCGTCGTGACCTTCTCCAGCGACGTGACATCGCTCCGTGGCATGGAGCGGGCCAACCCGTATCTCGGGATGCAGATCGGCCACAATCGCCAATACCATGAACAAGGTGCGGATGCGCCAATAAGGCTGCCGATGACCGAACGGCTGGACCTCGAGGACCTGATCAAGGGGTTTACCTTAAGCGGCGCCTATCAGCTCCGCATGGAGAACCAGCTCGGCTCGATCGAGGTGGGCAAGCTCGCCGACCTGGTGGTGCTCGACCGGAACCTTTTCGAAGTGGACCGCTACGAGATCCACACGGTGCGACCCGAAGCGGTCTTCATGGAGGGCGAGATCATCAGCGGAAGCTCGGACGCGTGGAGATGAGTAGCGTGACTCGACACCGGCCATCCGGGGAATCCCGGATGAACCCACACGGTCTGGGCATTGCGGCCAGCGCTGCGGTCGTCGTGGCGATAGTGCTCGGTTTCGTCTTCCACGAAACACTGATGGGAGGCACTCTGCGCCGCCAGGCGACGGTGGCCGAGGGCATCGGCAGCGTCGACGGCGCCCGGATCGCTCGGGCCGCCGGTGAACCGGGGAACTGGTTCACCGGCGGCCGTACCTTTTCCGAGCAACGCTTCTCGCCGTTGGTCCAGATCCACCACGACAACGTCGGCGCGCTCGGCTTCGCCTGGGAATACGATCTGCGGACCAAGGGGCCGCTCGAGGCCTCGCCGGTCGTCATTGACGGCGTCCTGTACGCCAGCGGCACCTGGGGCCGCGTTTACGCCATGGACGCGGCGACGGGTGAGGAACTCTGGACCTACGATCCGCAGGTGCCCGGCAGCTGGGCTCGCAAAGCGTGTTGTGGCGTGGTCAACCGCGGCTTGGCGGCCTGGAAGGGCTCCATATACGTCGCTTCCCTCGACGGTCGGCTCGTCCGACTGGACGCCCGCACGGGCGAGCCGCTTTGGGAGCAGGATACGCTGATTGATCGTGACCGTGACTACACCATCACCAGCGCCCCTCGCGTCGTGCGGGATCGCGTCGTCATCGGCAACAGCGGCGCCGAGTACGGGGTGCGCGGCTACGTCACCGCTTACGACGTCGAGTCGGGCGAGCTGGCGTGGCGCTTCTATACCGTACCGGGCGATCCCGACCTGCCCTTCGAGCATCCCGAGATGGAGATGGCGGCGGCCACTTGGGACCCCGACTCGCTGTGGGAGTTCGGTGGCGGCGGCACCGTATGGGGCGACATGGCCTACGACCCCGAGCTGAACTTGCTGTACGTGGGGACGGGGAACGCCTCGCCTTACCCCGTGGCGACCAGGAGCCCAGCAGGCGGGGACAACCTGTTTCTGGCATCGATTCTGGCCATCAACCCGGACACGGGTCGGCTCGTGTGGCACTACCAGACGACGCCCGGAGAGAACTGGGACTACACGGCGACGCAGAATCTGATCCTGGCCGAGATGGAGATCGATGGTCGCCAGCGAAGGGTCATCATGCAGGCGCCGAAGAACGGCTTCTTCTATGTAGTCGACCGGCAGACCGGCGAGCTGTTGTCGGCAGAACCGTACGTCAAGGTGAACTGGGCCAGCCACGTGGATCTCACTACCGGTCGTCCGGTACAGGTGCCGGCTGGCGACTACGCCGATGAACCGAAGACGGTCAGCCCGTCCTGGTGGGGTGGGCACAACTGGCATCCGATGGCGTTCAGCCCGATGACCGGGCTCGTCTACATTCCGACGATCGAGTGGCCGACCACCTTCGAGCGTGTGCGCGACCCCGTATACCGTCCGGGCCAGCAAACCACGGGGGTGAGGACCCAGGGTGGGTCGTTTCCCTACGACGCGCCCGCGGAGGATGAGCCCCACGCCCTCAAGGCCTGGGACCCGGTGGCAAACCGCGAGGTCTGGCGCGTGAGCTACCGCTTCCCCTACAACGGCGGCCTGCTGACCACAGCCGGCAACCTGGTCTTCCAGGGGACGGTTGACGGTCGCCTGAAGGCCTATGCCGCGGACACCGGCGCAGAGCTGATGAACATCGAGGTGGGCACCAGCATCATGGCGGCGCCAGTCGCGTATCTCGTAGATAACACCCAGTACATCGCCGTGATGGCCGGCTACGGCGGCGGGTCGAACAACCGGGCGTTTCCAGAGGGCTCGGCAGCGATCGAGCGTGGCAACGCGGGACGCATCATCGCGTTCACGCTGGACGGAGGGCGCGTGCCGCTTCCGCCGGTCGTCGATCCGCGCCCCGAGATCCCGCTACCGCCCCGACCGGACGCCTCCCCGGAAAAACTCGCTGAGGGACGGCGAACTTACAGCCGGTTTTGCGCCGATTGCCATCGCATCGATGACCAGCCGACAATAGCACCCAACCTGTTGCGCATGGACGGTGCCGCTCACGACGGGTTCGAGAGAATCGTTCTCGAGGGGCTCCTCGAAGCCAACGGCATGCCCGACTTCGGCGGCGAGCTTACCGACGACGAGGTCGAGGCGATTCACGCGTTTCTTGTCGAGACCGCCCACGAGGTGCGGGGCATCGACTGAGACTCCAAGTGTTGTCGGGGAGTGGGTAATGGCGGAAGCCCCCTGTGATCGCTGCGGCGCTAGGTCGCTACGCTGAGCCCCTCGACCGCCAGATGCGCCGCGCCGATGGCGCCTTCGGTCATCGCATTGGCCATCGCATCCGAGTTGGCGATCGCGATGCGGCCGAAAGGCTGGCGGGCGATGAGCCACGAAGAACGCTCGGGCGGCACTTCATTGAGCCTCCATGCGATCTGACCGGTCTCCAGATCGTGACCGTAGGCATAGCCGTGCGGCCAGCGGTTCACAGTGATCGCCTCGATATCGCGCGCCGGGTCGAAGCCCCCGGCAGAGAGTATGCGGCCGAGCTGGTCCCTGATCTCGCGCTCGAAGGTCTCGAACGTCGTCATCACCAGAGCCTGGCGGGCCGCCTTCCACTGCTCCGCCGCGGACCGCCCACGGGCCTCGGGCACCAGGGGGGCGCGCCACATGCGCACCACGGTGGGCTCGTCGGGCGTGCTCGCGTGTCGGTAGCCCCCAATGCTGATCGGCGGCGTCAGATTGACGTCGTCGAAATAACTGCCCGGGCAGCGCACATCGTGCGTGCCGAGCTTCTGGAAGGCGGTCCAGTTGCGGATCAGCACGTTGGTATACACAAGGGGCGCCTTGAGAGCCTGCGATAGAGCCCGCGTCTGGAGGTCAGGAAGCTCGTCGCAAATGTGAGGAATGACCGCGTTGTAGCAGGCAAGCACACAGCGGCCGGCGCGAACTCGCTGGGCCCGACCGTGGCGGACGTAGGTGACCTCGACTTCTTCGGCGGTCTGCGGATCACCACGGTGGCCCACCCGCACCGCCGTGCTCTCCAGACGCACGCGGACGGGCGAGTCTTCCCGATCGAGCTTGCCGTAATCGAATCTGGCCGCGACGACATCCTCCATCGTGGTGCCGGGAGCGACGTCGGGGATCAACGACCGGACGAGCAGGCGCGCGATCGACGCGTTGCCATCCGGGAACTGGAAGAAGGCGCGCTCCTCGGTGGGTTCGGCGCCGTCATCGTTGTTACCGAATCCGAGCCCGGTGGTTCCTGGCCGGCTGCCAACGCCGCTCCAGGCGGAGATCGCATCGAAGCCGATCGCCCAGCCGTTGGACGTCTGAAGGAAGGAGATTGCCTCCGGGCTGATCTTGACCGCCTGCAAGAGAAAGTCTTCGTAGCTGGTGCGCTGTAGATACTCGACTTTCTCTCCCGAGCTGAGGTGCGCCAGATAATCGACGTTCGACTCGTGGAGTCGCACGATGTCCTCACGGGCCCTTTCGGACAATGGCGTACGCGCCAGGAAGTCGCGCCAAGAGGGCTCGCCTTCGCCCACCAGCAGACGATCGGTGCCGAACGTTTCGCGGTCGAAGAAGACCGACCCGCGCAGGCCGAGCGAGCTGTACAGATCCTCATCGACGAACTCGGCGTAGCGGCTCACGTCGATGCCGATCCCGTGGATCAGGCGCTGGGCTGCCGCACTGTACCGGTGCAAGTTGGAGATGAAGATGGTGCCGCCATGGGACAGCTCCATCTGACCTTCGTGCCAGAACTCGTTGCGCTTGGCATGACCACCGAAGTCGTCATGGTTGTCGAGGATCAGGATGCGCGCCCCGGGAACAGCCTCTCGGAAAAACCATGCCGACGCGAGGCCGCTGATGCCGCCCCCGACCACAATCAGGTCGTAGAGTTCACCCGTCTCCTCCGGATTGTCCCAGCGCATACCATCTCGTAGCTGGTGAGCAACCTCGTAGGAGCCTTCGTGGCTGCCGCGCATACCGGTCCGGATCGGAGGATACGCAGCCATGGACTGTCGGCTTCGCCCCGGAGTCCCAGGGCTCGCCAGGGCGTGAGTCTGCGCCCACGGCAACGCGAGGCTGCCGCTCAGCGCTACGCTTACACCGGAGACGAAATCGCGACGGGTGATCTCCCGGCACATTCCCAGATCAAGATCCCTATCTGTCATGCGCACCTCGGCTCGGCGCTGTTCGTCGATCGCCCCACAGTCGCTCCCTGACGCAGCAACTCGGAGATTCAGGTCAGCAGCGTACCCTCTGGACCCTCGAGGCGGGCAGTCGGACTCTCATGGCGCCGTGGGTTCCACGCTGGCCCGATGTCACCCGCCACGGCGTTCATATACCACTCCATGAATCTGGACGGGCTGGGCTCATGGGTGGCGTAGCGGCCAGGCCCGTAGGCGCCGGAGCAAATGCCGGCGTGGTTGTTCTCGCACAACCAGATGTCTTCGAGGAGCGTGACGAGCCACACCTCCTTCAGCCTCTCTGGATCGTAATCCACGCCGCGCTTCGCATCCGGATGCACGAGCCAGGTGCACTCCACGTCGGTGAGATCGACATCACGGGGGGTGAATCGAACCGCGAAGACGTGATCGTCGTATCCGAGCCAGTAGCCTGTAGACCAACCCGTCGTCGTTTCGGTCGACGTGCGCGATGTCGTCCTCGCGTCGGTGCCCTCGAAGGCGGGTAGCAACGGTGCCGCCAGCTTACCGTCCATCGTGCCGCTGACGAATCCGTTGAGCAGCCCACCCTTCCCTTGCTTCTCGGACTCCGTCGTGAAGTCAGAGCCCGGGTACACGTAGCAAAGGTAGTCGTGCGACGGCCCGCAGTGGTAGCACTCCAGGAAGTTCTCGAGCGCCAGCTTCCAGTTGGCGTGCATCGGAACGTAGACGCGTTCGCCGACCTTCAATTGTGCGGTCCCGTGGGGTCCGCCCACATCGCGGCGGAAGGGCTCGACCGCTGACTCGAACTCCGGCGGTACGGGCTCGCGCGACAGGTTGACGAAGATGAAGCCATCCGCCGTGCGGAGGTGGCAGGGCATGAGACCGTTGTCGGCCGGGTCGAAGTCTTCCTGCATGCCATAGGCATAGATCAGGCTGCCTTCGGTGTCGTACGTCCAGGCGTGGTACGGGCAGCGGAACACCGGCGAGCTGCCCGACTGGCTGAGCTGCTTGACCGACAGGCGCGGATCCTCAGGGATCGGATCCGCATCGTGACGACACAGGCGCGAGCCGCGGTGGCGACACACGTTGTAGAAGCCGCGGATTTCGTTGTCCTGGCCCCGCACGATCAGGATGCTCTCGCTGCGACCGTACTCGAAGACGAAGTAGTCGCCCGGGTCGGCAATCCTACTTTCGTGATCGACCATGAGCCAGAAATGATCGGCCACCAAGCGCTCATCGAACAGGTAGCGCTCTTCGTCCGTGTAGTACTCCGCGTCAATGGTGTTTTTTCGCAACCCTGCGGCGTCCGATTCCCCTTCCCCGCCGGCCATCTGGCCCGGGTCTGGAATATCCCTGGCAAGCAGGTTCCTCGGCAACCCGAGGGCGGCGGCGGTGTACCCGATAACGGCGCTGCGCGCCAAGTCACGCCGGGTCGACTTCTTGCCGTCCTCTTTCTTGCTCATCCTGCCCTCCAAGCTCTCTCCGCCGATGCACTCTGAGGAGTTGGCGCGTCCTGAGCCATTCGCACTCGATCGCTGCCAGCGACGCGCATCAATCGAGTACAGCTCCTTCAATGCATAGCTATTCGGCCATAGTTCAACGTCTCACGCCGTCGCAATTCAAACACAGCTTCGCGGCTTTCTCCACGGATCCTTTACCCAATCGACGGGTAGCGCGCCATCGTCAGCGTTGTGTCCCGTCTCGGAGCTGCAATCCAAGACGCGCGTGCTGGTTGGAGAGCTCGTTTCTGCCGAGTCGATTGTAGATATCCGCCAGCAAGAGATGACCCAGCACCTGGTCCTGCCTGGTCACTTCTTGCGGCACTCCGCGCGCAGTCGACGACTCGAGTCGCTCCAGCGCCCCCTCGACGAGCGACACGGCCTCGTCGAGGCGCTCGTTCTTCAGCAGGTAGATGCGGGCGAGGAAAAGGCGCCCACCGGCGAACTGCGGGTTGATCTCGAGGGCCAGACGCAGGTAGCGCTCCTCCTCGACGAGGTCACCGCGGTTGCGGTAGATGACGCTGAGGTTGAAGGCGGCCCTGCCGTTGCGCGGCGAGATCTCGAGCTCGCGGCGGTAGGCGGCGATCGCCTCGTCCGGCTGTTGCCGGGTCTGGAACAGCAAGGCACGTTGGAAGTGCAGATCGGCGATGCTCTCGTTGAAGCCGCGCGCCAGGTTCAGGTGTTCCTCCGCCATGCTCAGGCGGTTGCTGGCCAGCTGCACGGCCCCGAGCCCGACGTGCGCGGCGGCCATGATGTTGTTCGCCGGAGCATCCTCGTTGAGGCGCAACGCCTCGTTGAAATAGGTCGCCGCCTCGGTGTAGGAGCGCCTCGCCTGCTTGATGCGCCCGAGGCTGATGTACAGCCGGGCATCCTGGACCGCCCGGCGCCCCCCCGGCTCCAGGACGCCGATGAAGTCCAGCAACACCTTCTCGGCCTCGTCCAACCGACCGGACTTCCTCTGCGTGCTGGTAAGAAAGAGCACCAGGGCCGCGTCCTCGGGCCGCAGAGAGAGGGCGGTCTCGAAGGCTTCGATCGCTTCGTCGTAGCGGAGCTGCTCGACGAGCAGGTTGCCGAGCGACTGGTGTGCATCGACTACTCCGGCATCCGCGGCGATGACCCCCCGCAGGAGCAGCTCGGCCTCGGCCATCTCGTCATTGACGGTCAGACGGCGGGCCCGCAGCAGGTCGTTGTAGATCTCGATCTTGTCCCTCGGGTTGGCGCGCTCGACGTCCGGGTCGTCCGCATCGGCGCTGGCGTTGCCGATGTACCCGAGTGCGGCGAGCCGCTGGAGAGTCTCCTGGTCGAGCGTGACGGTGTCCGCCGGGTTGGCGTTCTCCTCGAGCTGCGCCACCAGCTCCTCGGCCTCCCGGCGCAGCGCCTCCGCCGTGGCGGCGCGCTCTGATGCGAGGTTCTGCTGCTCCTCGGGGTCCTGAAGAAGATCGTAGAGCTCCGGCTCGGGCGAGATGATGAGCTTGTGGGTGGGCTCGAGGATCGCCTGGAGCTCGCTCCAGCCGAAATGCAGGCGCGGGTAGAAGGTCTCGGCATAGACGCGCTCGTCGGTCCTGCCCTCGACCTCGGCGTCGTTGGTAAACAGCGGTACCAGGCTCCTGCCATGCACCTGCCCGGGGGTCTCCAGCCCGGTCAACTCCAGCACGGTCGGCATGACGTCGATCAACGAGACCAGTTCGTGGCGCCGGATGCCCTGCGGCTCGTCGAACGGGGTGGCGATGATCAGCGGCACCCGGATGGCCGACTCGTATAGCAGCAGCCCGTGCTCGTTCTCCCCGTGCTCGCCCGAGGCTCTCGCCGTGATCGGCTGCCACCACCACGTAGGTGTCGTCGGAGCGGCCGGAGTCGTCCAACCACGAGGTCAGCCGGCCCACCAAGGAGTCGGTCCAGGCGATCTCACCAACGTAGGGGTTGGCGTATCGTGACCTGAAAGGTTCGGGTGGCTCGTATGGGGTATGCGGGTCGTACAGGTGAACCCACATGAAGAACGGGGTCGTGTCGTCCTCGCCGGCCCACGCCAGGGCGGTATCGACGACCTCTGATCCGGGGCGCTGCACGCGGCTCAGAAAGATCGCTCGCTGCTTGGGCATCTCGAACTCGTCGAAGTACCGGTCGAACCCCTGGGCCAGGCCCCAGCGCGAGTCGAGGACGAAGGCTCCGACGAAGGCGCCGGTGCGGTAGCCGGCCTCCTGGAAGCTCTCGGCCAGGGTCTGCAGCCCTTCCGGCGCGACGTGTACGCCGTTGTCGCGCACCCCGTGGTAGGGCGGGTGGGTGCCAGTGAACAGCGACGTGTGCGAGGGCAGCGTCAGCGGCGTCGAGGCGTAGGCGCGCATGAAGGTAACGCCGCGGGCGGCAAGCCCATCGATAACAGGTGTGTCGATCTCGTCGAAGCCGTATACGCCGAGTCGATCGGCGCGCGTCGTGTCGAGCGTCACCAGCAGGACGTTGAGCTTGCGGTCGCCGCGGAGCTGGTCGAGATTGGCCCCCGGGGACGCTCCCGGGCCACAGCTGATCGTCAGCAGGATGATCGCGGACACGGACGCGAGAACGGCGAGCGCACCAGGTCGCGGCACACGCCGACCGCGCTCGAAGCTCGGCATCCTACTCGCCTCATCGCCAGGGGTCGTGGGGATCGACCGCGCGGTGCGGGCCGCCATCCGTGGTCGGGACGCGGCGCGGCCGGTGCGGATCCTCCCAGATATTAGCCCGGATTTCCCAGATGGATCTTTGATCCCGGTCACAGCTCATGATGGGCGGTAGCCATCGTTTGCGCAGCGAATCTCTTGAGGAGCCCAACGATCGGTGGTTGTATCCAGGCGTCCCGATACTGACCAAGCCAAGAGCCTGACTCGACCAGGGGCATCTCGGAAATCCCGGGAGGTAGACAGTGGCTGGAGGATCGATGACGGAAACCAGGCCCGGGCTGTGGATCGCTTTGCTGGCGAGCTTGAGCATAACGGCTTGTCAGCCGTCAACGGAGGACGCGTCGCCAGGCGATGCTGGCGGTCCTGCCGATTTGGTCCTGCAGGGCGGTAAGTTCTTTACCGTCGACGAAGCCCAGGTCTGGGCTGAAGCCGTCGCGATCAAGCACGGTAGGTTCGTCTACGTCGGCGACAACACTGGCGTACAGGACTTCGTTGGCCCCGATACCGATCGCTATGACCTCGGCGGCAAGCTGGCAATTCCCGGTCTAGTGGATTCCCATACACACCCAGGTCTGATGGGGCGGGAGACGGCCGGGTATACCGCGGTCCCCGTGGGTGGTGGTCCCAGAGGGACGCTGCCCAGGGGCGGGAGCAAGGAGGAGATCCTCGCTGCGGTGGAGGCGTATGCCCAAGCCAACCCGGACCTTGCCTGGATCGAGATGGGTAGTTGGTCCGGGGATCTGTACGGCGTCGCGGGCCCACACAGGAGAGATTTGGATCGCGTCGTACCGGATCGACCGGTGCAGTTAGGAAGCGTCCATAGCGTTTGGGTCAATTCCGTGGCGCTCGAGATGATGGGGGTGGACAGCAATACACCCGATCCGGTACCCGGTCTCTCATACTTCGTACGGGATGCCGATGGGGAGCCTACCGGCTGGATCAAGGAATGGGCCGCCTGGCCCTATGCGCAGCACCTTACTGACGTTGACCGGGAGTCCAACAAAGAGGGTATCGACACCTTCTTGGAGTACCTGTCAGGCCACGGCGTTACTTCACTCTTGGACGCTGGCAACAACAACTACCACGATCTCACGTACTCGCTGCTGGCTGAGCTAGAGGCAGCCGGTCGCCTGCCGGTTCGCTACGAGGGCAGCTATCACATCTACTTGCCCGATCAGGTGCCCGATGCGATCGATGAGCTACAGCGGCTGCGCCGCACCTACGGCAGCGAGCGGCTACGGTTCAACACCATCAAGATTCACTTCGACGGCACCAATGAGATTCGTACCGGCGCGCTGCTCGAGCCGTTCAGCGATGACCCGGGCAACCGGGGCGCTACCCCTGCTCGACACCGAGCAACTGCGTGACTTCATCGTGCAGCTTCACGAAGCCAGGATCGATCTGCACTTGCACATCCTGGGCGACCGCGGCATTCGCATCGCACTGGATGCGGTGGAAGCAGCGCGCAGGTCGGTCGACGGCGAACTCTATCCACGCGTCACCATCTGCCACCTGGACATCATCGATACGGCTGACTACCCCCGTTTCAAACCGCTGGGTGTCATTGCCAACTACACGCCCCAATGGCACGGCCTGGGAGACCGACCGCCGCTGACCGCCGGTACCCTTGGCCCCCGCTTCGAAAGGATGTTGCTGGTGCAGCCGTTACTGGATGACGGCGCGGTCGTGACCTTCTCCAGCGACGTGGTGTCGCTCAGCGGCATGGAGCGGGCCAACCCTTATCTGGGGATGCAGATCGGCCACAACCGCCAATACCATCAACAAGGTGAGGCTGCGCCGATAAGGCTGCCGATGACCGAACGCCTGGACCTGGAGGATCTAATCAAAGGATATACCTTGAGCGGCGCCTATCAGCTCCGCATGGAGGACCAGCTCGGCTCGATTGAGGTGGGCAAGCTCGCCGATCTGGTCGTGCTCGATCGCAACCTGTTTGAAATCGATCGCTACGAGATCCACGAGGTTCGACCCGAAGCGGTCATCATGGAAGGCGAGATCATCAGGGGAAGCTTAGACGGTGGCGCGGAGATGAGACCCTAGCGACGGGGGCAGGGGCTGACTGCAGAATGGGCAGGTATCGTCCCGGACATGGCTGACAACCGCCGCAAGCCACGCCTCGCCATGCTCTTCCATGCCGTGAGCCGCGATCTGGTTGGCTACCCTCTGGCTCACGTCCTCGACCACACCTTCAAGGGTGCGCCGGAGAACTGGCTCCACCGATGCAGGCAGTGTTGGTAACTCGACGGAGCTAAGAGCGGGTCGCTCGCGGCCGATTCTCCTTTTGAAGAGGGGGCTCGACGCGCTCTAATACTACGAGCGAGCCCCGCTGACACTTCTAAGAGTCCACTGCGCACCGGCGGGGGGCTATGAGACCCATCTCGGAGTGCTTTCGCAGTTCCTGAGTCTCTTGCGCAGGTCGGGAGCGGAGGGGGCGCGAGGCGCCCCGATGCCCGACTAGCGGCGTCGCAACGGCTTGACCACGAGCTCCCAGGCAGCGTGGTCATCCGGTCCGGAGGGGCCGATCTTGCCCTTGGCCATCTCCAGCAGCTCCGCCGGGTCGTAGACCACCCCCGCCTTCACCACCAGGCGCACGTTGCGCGCGTTGGAGATGTCCTCCAGCGGGTTGCCCTCAGCGACGTACAGATCGGCGAGCTTGCCGGGTTCGATCGACCCGAGCCGGTCGACTACCCCGAGCGCTCGCGCTCCGTTGATGGTTGCGGCCTTGAGCACCGCCGCCGGGGGCAGCCCGGCTTGGACCATGATCATGAGCTCACGATGGTAGGCGAAGCCTGGCAGCCAGGGACCGGAGGTCGGCTCGTCGGTGCCGACGATGATGAGGTCGCCGCCACCCGACTCGAACAGGGCGCCGAGTTCGGCGATGTGCCGGCGGGAACTCCTCGACACGACGTACTCGCTCCCCGGCTCGGCCCCGGACGCCGCCTTTCGGGCACGAATCCGCTGCTGCGCGTACGGCGTGAAGAACTCGTATTCGTCCACCCAGACCAGGTCGAGCGACGGGTGGCCGGTGGGGTCCCCGTCATAGCGGGAGTACATCTGCAGGTTGGAGTCGAAATACACTCCCTCCTCGAGAAAGAGGTTGATCATGCGCTCCAGCTCGGCCGGATCGTCACCCCTCCCGCTCCTGATCCCGTGCTCGATCCGGTCCAGTCCCATGGCGATGGCTTCATCGGGCTCGACGTCGTAGGACCCCGCGTAGTTGCCAAGGTGACTGGTCGTGGTCATGCCCCGGCGATGCGCCTGGTCGATGAGAATGCGCATCTCCTCGGGCGTCGCCTGCTTGATCTTGATGCTGCGTACGCCGCGCTGCGCCCAGTAGTCCACTTCGGCGCGAATCTCTTGTTCGGTGATGTCGTTCGGCCACGCGATGCAGTCGTCCTCCGCCGTCTTGATCTGGTATTCGCACCGGAAGGCACCGAAGTACGGCCCCGAGACGAAAAGGCGGGTACCGATTGCCTCACCGCGGTCGATCCGATCGCGCCTCTCGATGACGCGCTCGGGGAAGAACTCACCCGCCGACCAGGTGGCGGTGACACCGTTGGCCAGGAAGATGATCGAGTTGTATGTGACCTCCTCGGCCCGCCCGATGCCCACCATGTTCATGTTGAGGTGGCCGTGTAAATCGATCATCCCGGGCAAGATCGTGGCGCCGTCATCGAGCTCGATCTTCCGGGCGGCCGGAAAATAGCGGCCGCTGAGGTCGGCGCCGACCTCGACGAACTTGCCGTCACGGATGACGATCCCGGTGTTGCGGACACGCGCGTCGCCAACGCCGTCGAACAGCCAGCCGCCGGTGATCACGACCTCGCGCGGCGGCGCTTGTGCCCACTGCGCGGCTGCCGGAGACGTCCACACCGCCATCACAGCCGTGAGCAAGGCCAGGCGCATGAAGATGAACGCTCGCACCGGTCTCGTCTTCATTTCTCACCTATCAGGTTGGCGTCTTGACCCGGAATTTCCCAGATAACCCGTGTTCGGTCACGCGATAAGCTCTGGCCAACAGCAACGGCGCGCTATTTAACATAGATTCACGATTCTGTCGACCGCGAGACGGGCCGGAGGACGACGCCAATGGCTTGACGAATCGATCCAGGGATCTTCTTCCGAATCGATAGCGGTTTAATCGCCTTTGCGCAGGCCCTCCGTCTCGAGTGACACTCGTTCCCATTGCCAGAGTGAGTGAAAGCAACGGCAAGAGTGATGTCAGGGCCGGCAAAAGGCGAGCCTTGCGTTCGTACTCGTTGCTCAGTGCCAGGAGGCTAAGCCAACTTCTCGTCGCCATTCTCTGTCAATCTTCGCACGCGAGACTGGGAAGGCTGGGCCGCATGCTTCATCGAGGAAGGCGTTTTCGTACCGCCCAACCAGCCCAGTGTCCACGGCCGCTCGGTGCTTGTTGAATACGGGAACGGTTTACCCGAGATATCCGCCTTCGCGTTCTCCGATGTGCACTTTCAGGGCAGCGGCGACGTGGCCGTCGGCTGGTCGGCTTATGAGATGACGATGCTGATCGACGGACAGGAGGTCAAGGACGTGGGATCGCAGCTGTTCTACTGCGTGGGGCACACCGGAAGCTGGCAGGTAGTGCGCTGGATGTACAACTCGGACTTCCTGGGGTGGGCTGAGGAGCGAGGCCCTGCATTGCGACAGGCACTCGGTGGTCGCCGGCCTAGTCCCTTCGTGGGGGAATCCTCTTAGGCGGCAGTCTGGTCGCGCTTGGTATCGCCGCCGGGACACCGGCGAGCTTGCGACCGCCGGGGTACAGACAAAGTGAGCAGCCGTCTCGCTTGATGACGTTGCGGATGGCATCGAGCGTGTACCAGAGCCGGCCACAGGCGCCGCAGATCGACCAGCGGTAGACTCGGCCGCGGCACTTGTTCCGCTTGTAGAGGATCCGGTCGGGAGCCAGGCGCATTATCGCCTCGGCCTTCGGATCCCTCGCAAGCGCCCACTTCCTACCCACAACCCCTAATCGTCGCACACCCGCCATGCCGCCTCGCGAGAGCCATGCCCTGCCTAGAATAGAAAGACGGTTGGCAACCAGACGCGTGCAGAGGCGACGGGCTCGAACACGGTGATGCTTAATGCTTGCCCGTCCGAAGGGGGCCTACGAAGCCGTGCTCTTGGCCCCTGCCACTGCTGGGCTGGCTAGATTCACCCGGCGACGCCCAGGTCGTAGAACCTGGTGATCTTTGTCCCTGCCGGTACCTCGCCAACACCCTTCGTTTGCCACGTAATAGTGATGATCTCGGTGTTTATCTCAGTCATTGATTGTTCGATCTGGTGGCCTCGTGCACGGTGCCATTCAGAAGATCGCCACCGGATTCACCGGCGAGCCTGACCCACCTCGGATTCGCAGAGGAGCGGCGACGAAGAAGAACGTCTGCCGATTCATCTCGACGGCCGTGCGGGCGAGAGCCTCGAAATCAAGGTTGTCGAACAGGGGCATTCCCATCGCAGCGATGGTGAGCATGTGGAACGGATCCGAGATGCCCGCGACAAGGGTGGGATAGCGCTCGTTGGCTCCGTCGCCGCCTACGGCCGCTACCCCGCGCTGCCGCAGCCAGCGCGCAACAGATGGATGGAGTCCGGCCG
The DNA here is from genome assembly GCA_963666055.2 of Acidobacteriota bacterium. Lineage (GTDB taxonomy): Bacteria > Acidobacteriota > UBA890 > UBA890 > WLXD01 > DASCOT01. Next base: position 28,186 of record CAXWPH010000012.1, read on the forward strand.
AACCCTCATCAGCTTCCCGACACTGTTGCAGAACTTCTTCTATCGGCGTCTCGGAGCCGAGCGTGGCGCCAGCGCAATACAGCGTCCAGCGGCCCTGAGCCGCTTCCCTGGCCCATCTGCCGGTGCGCACGAGGAGCACGTCGCCTTCGCCGACGCGTTCACCGGTGCTCCGCTCCCATGCCTCCAGATCCGCCACAGTCACTAGGGTTCGCGGCTCTAGGTATTCGACCTCTTCGAGGCGGGGTAGATCAATCAGTACGCCACGCGAGGCGATGCCGTCTCGCATCACGTGGACGCCAAGAACGACGGATCCCGATTCTGTCAGGGTCTCTACTCCATAACCGTTGTAGAACGCCTCGTCGAAGGCAGCGTGTGACAACGCGTCGAGGTGGGAGTAGGCATATCCGTGGGGAAAGATGCTCACCGTATCCTGCCCCCAGGTGACGGGTCCGTACACCGAGATGACATGGTCGTGCGTCATCCCCGGCGGGATGGCGTTCTGATTCTCACCGGGAACCAGGTCATGTGCGAGGGACACGACGATGCCCTCCCGGACCAGCGCCGCAGCCGACTGTCTGATGGCGGGCGTGATCAGATTGAGCGTGCCCAGCCGGTCCTCGGCACCCCATCGGCCCGTGTTGGACAGCTCCTCAGCCAAACTCCTGAGCTCGGTCAGAGAGACCGGCCGTTCTTCTTGGGCCGCGACCACATTGAGGTTGCCGGCCAGGACCAAAACCACGAATAGACACTTGCGTAGCATTGCGTACCTCAAGGTTGGGCCGCACACCGTCGGATTCAATCGTGTGTCGCGGGCGCGGTAGACCTCTCCCATACCGCCAGCGGCGAGCTGCTCGGTGATCTCGTAGGGGCCTAGTTTGGTGCCGGGGTCCATGGCGCTACCGCAGGGGGAGTGGGTGAGCGCCTGAAGCCTATCGCCAGAGTCGGCGAGATCCAACGGGAGGGGCTGAGGAGGCACCAAGGGCCAGCTTGCGGAATGGAGGTGGTAGCCTCAATCACCCCGAGTTGGAACCGGATCCAGAAAGAACTCCGAGGGCTGGATCGGCTACTCGCCTGACTCGGACGGGCCGTTTGGAAGGGATCCGAAAGAGCCAAGAACGGGTTGCCGTCGAATTCCGTGAATGCGAGGAATCGGTTTCCCGCGGGCATAATCTTGGGCACACTGGTCAAAACGGCGCACGGCCAAAGGTAGCGAACTGCCACCCGGGAGAACGATGCAACGAAGGGAACTTCTTACCATGAGCACCCGACATGCCACGATCAAGGCACTCGGCGAGATCGCGCTGCGCGTCAACGACCTGGAGACGATGCAGAACTTCTACCAGCAGGTGATTGGACTCGAGTTGATGAAGCGCTTTCCCAACGTGGCCTTCCTGAAGATCGCAGAAGGATACGGTGGCCACGTACAGTCGCTTGCTCTGTTTGATCGATCGGGTGAGGTATACGGCCCACAGATCCACAGCAGCACGCCGGACGGCGTCAGCCCCGAACGGTCTACGCTCGATCACTTGGCGTTCGAGATTGACCTTGCCGATTTCCAAACGGAAAGAACGCGCCTCGAAGGACTCGGGCTCGAAGTGGAGGTTGCCGAGCATGCGTGGACGAAGTGGCGGTCAATCTACGTGCTGGACCCCGAAGGCAACACCGTAGAGCTCGTATGCTTCGACGAGTCGCTGGAAGCGGATTGATATAGCCGCCCACGGCGCCTCTGGGATCCCGTGAACTCCTCGGCCAGCCATACGTCGCCCATTGCCGCCCGCACCGAGCTGCTCGGTGATCTCGTAGGGGCTGGTGCCGGGTTCCATGGTGGGAGCGTGATGAGTGACGTCGGTAGAGGTGCCCTCGCCCTATTGCCCCAGAAAAGCTCTCGCTTCGTCCAGCTCGGCGCGGGGGCTGTCCTGCGCTGTGAGCTGTAGCAGCTGCCGATAGTAACGTCGCGCGACCTCTGGCTGCCCGGCGGCCCGGGCCGCCTTGGCTGCTCCGTAGTTGCTGTTGAAGCGTTGGCCGGCGTGCTCGAGGGAGATCTCGTATTCGCGTAGAGCTTCCGTCGGACGGCCTAACTCCATCAGCAAGTCGGCGAGCTGCTCATGCACGGGTAGAACGCGGCCCGGGCTCAAGCTGCTCTTGTCGGTCTCGTCCTCCACATCGGCCGCCGCGCGCATGAGGCGCAACGCTGCCTGCCCATCGACTTTGGCCAGCGCCAGCCAAGCGTTGGCTTCGAGTCGCAGCACCTCGGCGGTATTGCGCGCCCACACGTTGACATCGCTACTCAACTCGGCGGCGATCTTCTCAACCCTCGCCAACGCCTGCTCGGCCGCATCGATCTGCCCGCTGCGAGCGGCGCCGACGGCACGGGCCCAGTAAATGAGGGCGACCAGTGTGCGGGTCTCGAAGTTGCCTCCCACCGCCTCGGCCTGTGAAGGTGGAGGAATGGATGCCGCCTCGTGCCAGCGGTGCCTCTCGAGAGCGTAGCGCGCCGGCACAGCCCCGGCGTTAAATGCCACCACTCCGTTGCTCCAGTTCAGCCCCTCCTGTGCCGCGATGTGCTCGAGGATCTCGCGGGCCTTGTCGTTCTCCCCCCGTTGCAAGTAGGCATAGACTAGATAGTCGAGGGCGTGCATTTCCGACAGCTGCGCCTGGGCCAGGGCGCCGGTGCGTTGCCCACGATCGCGAGCCGCCTCGGCCGACAGCGTGTTGGCGTGGATCGACTCGGGCCACATCCCCTCCTGGGTAAAGATGTGGGCCGACATATGCAACGCGTGCGGAAGGGCGGAGGCGATCTCGAGATAGCGGTGAGCCGCCTCGACGGCGCGGTGGGCCAAGCTCGGGTAGTCGTAACTGTGAATGATGTAGTGGGCCAGCCCGGGATGGTTCGGCAGCCGGGCGAACAATGGCTCGAGCATCGCCCCCGTGCGTAGCTGTACGGCGTAGGTCTTGTCGGTCGGGTCGGCGTTGCTCAGGATGGCAAGTATATAGAAGATCTGCGCCTCTTGGTCGTCCGGATTGCCCTCGTATAAAACGGCCACCGCCGCTTCGTAGGAGCGTGCCCGGGTGCGATGATCGATCCTCTCGTAGTCGCGATAAAACGCCGCGATGGCTTCGACGTAGGCTCGCTCTCGTCCCGGCGCCGGCAGCGCCAGTGCCCTTTCCGCCGCGGCCCAACCGAGCTCCAGGTCGCGCTTTGTCGGCGGCGCCCAGAGCGGATGGTAGTAGGTGGTCGCCACACCCCAGTGAGCCATGGCGCAGTCGGGGTCGCGCTCGGCGATGCGCTCGAATACGCCTCGCGATTCCTCAAACTCGAAGGAGTGCAGTAAGGCGATGGCACGGTTGAAGGCCCCTTGGACCTCGGCCGTGCACGACGTCGGGAAGCTCACCTCGCCGAGTCCTTCGATGAGCTGGCCACCGAGGCTCATCGTCGGCAGCGCCAGCGAGAGCCACAACAATGTCGAAACCGCGGCAAATCCGTTCATTCGTGAGATCTTCCCTTCCTTGGGAGCCTGGCCAAAGCGCCGCCAACGTGAAGTTTCGGCTCGGGTTCTGAGCCTTGGTCAGCCCGCCTCCAAACCAAGCGCCCATCGGATACCAATATCTTAAGGGGATCCATCTTCTTATCCGCCTCGCTCGACTTGATGGGTGGGTGAGCGCCTGAAGCCTATCGCCAGTGCGCACCAGATCCAACGGTGTCTTCACGTCGAGTAGCGTCGGCTTCCACGGGATCCGCCGCTGACCCCTGTGGCATGAGCGACGCAACGCCTGTCCGCCACTGGCTGTGTTCGCGAGCCCGGCACGGCGAAGCTGCGATTCATGAGCTTGTAGGCAGCCGACAATGCGACATAACCTTGCGGCGCATGAGCAGCGCAGCGCGACTCTCATCGGGACACGTCGGCAAGCACGGGGCACGAATGTGACGCGCTCGGTGCCTCTAGAGCAATCGGAAGAGGGACGCGCCTTCCTTCAGCGTCGTGTGGCGTTGGCCGGCCTGTTCGGTGGTGTCGTCGGCCTTGCGTTCCTGATGCTTCGCACCGGCGAGGCGCTGCTTCACCAGCACCTGCAGGAATTCAGCTCGCCGGACTACTGGCTTCACATCGGCGGCACGCTGAGTATGGCGTCGGTGTGGCTGATCTGCGCCACCGGCCGTCGTGCGGTTCAGGTAGTGCGGGCGGCCGAGACCATCGGCCTCCTTGCGGCGTGCATCTTCTATTCGGCGATGGCTTCGTACCTTCCAGAGTGGCAGATGCCACACTACATCGTCTTGCTGGCGCTGCAGGTGACCTTCGTGGCACGAGCGATCTACGTACCGAGCACAGCTCTCCGCACGTTCTCGCTCACGATCGCCGCTGGTGTTCCGATCCTCGCCGCCACCTACTGGACGTACGTCGATATCGACGTCGACGATTGGCGTCACTTCGAGGGAATCGCCCGGGATGCGACCGCATCGATGCTGGCGCTCGGCGCCACGGCGTCGGCTGCTCTCTGGTGGGCAGCAACCGTGGCGATGTGCGCCGGAGCATCGAGGGTGATCTACGGCCTGCGCAGGCAAGTGCGCGACGTGCGCAAGCTGGGGCAGTACGAGCTGGTACAGAAGCTCGGCGAAGGAGGCATGGGTGTGGTGTACAGGGCCGAGCACGCGATGCTGCGCCGACCGACAGCGGTCAAGCTGTTGCCACCCGACAAGGCCGGAGAGCCCACCCTTGCGCGCTTCGAGAAGGAAGTGCAGCAGACCGCTCGCCTTACCCACCCGAATACGGTGACGGTGTTCGACTACGGGCGTACCCCTGAGGGGGTCTTCTACTACGCGATGGAGTATCTCGAGGGTGCAACGCTGAGCGAGATCGTCGAGATGGACGGACCTCAGCCAGCGGCCCGCGTGGCCCACGTACTGGAGCAGGCCGCGTGCGCTCTTGCTGAGGCCCACGGTGTGGGGCTGATCCACCGCGACATCAAGCCGGCCAATATCATGCTGGTGAAGCAGGGCGGCGAGCTCGACGTCACCAAGATCCTTGACTTCGGGCTGGTCAAGGAGCTGAGCCCCCAGGGCGACCTGGCGCTGACCCAGGCAGATACGATCACCGGAACGCCGCACTATCTGTCGCCCGAGGGTATCAACCAACGGGTCGAAGTCGACGCACGGAGCGACCTATATGCTCTGGGCGCCGTGGGTTACTTCCTGATCACTGGCAGCCACGTGTTCCCCGGCAGCACCATCGTCGAGGTACTCGCCATGCATTTGCATACCGAGCCGGAGTCACCATCGAAACGGCTCGATCGGCAGCTGCCCAGAGACCTCGAGGCTCTGATTCTGCAATGTCTGTCCAAGGCCCCTGGCCAACGACCACGCTCCGCGTTGGAATTCGTGCGCGGTCTGCGCGCTTGTCGCGATTTCGACCGGTGGACGCCGGAGGACGCCGATCAGTGGTGGGAACGGTGTGGCGGCGTTCTTGCCGAGCGACACGCAAGCGAGGCGGACACCGTGACCGGTAGGACACTGGCCATCGATCTTGCGCACCGCGAGGGCCTGAAAGCCGTGGCGGAATTGCCCGCAAGTCGTCGATTCGATTAGGGTGCTCCGACGACTCGGCGGAAGCTTGTCTCGCGCGGCGCGGGTCTCGTCCTGCTCGGATCAGATCTGTGGGGGAGGGCCCAACGACCACAGCGTCGTCGCCATGCCCTCACTCCAGACCGAACGCCAACAGCACGGGTGCCGGGTTCCATGGCGCTCCCGAGGCAGGGTGGGTGAGCGCCTGCAGACTATCGCCGGAGTCGGCGAGATCCAACGGAGGCACCGGTCAGGAGCCTCCCCAGCGTCAACGGGCCTGACCCCCGATCCGGGAAGGGCGGGAGTGTCCTATATATAGGGAGACGCTGTACCCGACGCCAAGTACGTCGATTCCATAAGTTACTCGCCGACCCCCAGACCGACCCCCACAACGGCAGGCTCCAGAGCGACTGGCTGTAAGTTATTGAATCTAAAGAGCCGGCGCGCGGATTCGAACCGCGGACCTGCTGATTACGAATCAGCTGCTCTCCCACTGAGCTACGCCGGCTGGCCGAAGTGGAGTCTACCGACGCGGAAAAGGGGTCGCAAACCGTCTTGGTGCCAGACTGCCGACGCGGACTGGATCGGCCTTTTGCCTCCTCGGCGACACAAGTCGACCGTGGTACACTCGCCGCCGGTGGGACGAAAGCGGAGCGAGGGGGTCTCGGCTGGCGCATCGTCTGGGGCGCCCGCCATCGGGTGGAACAACGACTGGAGGTAGGTGCCCGTGTGGCGTCTATCGAAGCTCGATATCTGCGGCTTCAAATCGTTCGCCGACGCATCTGAGCTCGTGTTTCCCGAGGGGATTACGGCGGTTGTCGGTCCCAACGGGTGCGGCAAGAGCAACATCTCCGACGCCATAATGTGGGCACTGGGGGAGCAGAGCACGAGTCTGCTGCGGGCGCAGCGCATGAAGGACGTGATCTTCCAGGGTAGTGCGGACCGCAAACCAACTAGCACCGCCGAGGTAACCCTGCATCTGACGCCGCGCCCGAAGCCTGAGGTTGACCTATTCACGGTCAGCGCCGAGGGTGATGCAAACGGTCGCCGGGCGGCTACGAACGGGGGCGCTGGTGGGGGGACATCCCGCACCGGCAGCAGCGAAGATCTCGAGGATGAGTTGGTGATCGCCCGCCGGCTGTTCCGCTCCGGCGACAGCGAGTACCTGCTGAACGGCAAGAAGTGCCTGCTACGGGACGTTCGTGAGCGGCTGCTGGGAACCGGCCTCGGTTCGCGCGCCTGCTACACGATTGGCCAGGGGCGCATCGATCAGATTCTCTCGGCGAGCCCAATGGAGCGCCGCGCCCCCATCGAGGAGGCGGCCGGGATTTCGCTGTATCGCCGGCACCGGCATGGCACCAACCTGAAGCTCGAGGCGACGGCCCAAGATCTGGCGCGCCTCGACGACATCTGCCAGGAGGTTGCCCGGCAGATGCGGAGCCTCAAGCGGCAGGCGGGGCGGGCGCGTCGCTACCGTGAGCTGCGCGAACGACTGCGTGATCTGGAACGAAGGTGGTTCAGCATGCGGTTGATTGCGGCCCAGAGCGGGGCGCGAAGCGCCGCTGCGGCGGTAGAGGCGGCCAGCCTGGGGGAGCAGGTCGCCCGCGACCAGCTCGAGAGCGCGACACGAGCGTGGGAGCGCGCTCGTCAGGCTGGACGCGAGCAGAGGCAGGAGCGTGAGCAATGCCGGCAGAAGCTCTACCACGCCCAGGTGGAGCACGAACGGGCCAGGTCGGAGGCATCGCGGCAACGTGATCGCGCCGCGTTCGTCCTGGAGCGCCAGGAGGAGCTGCAGCGCAAGCTACAAGCTCTGCAAACCGCCCGTGAGGAAGCCCGCTCGATCGCCGACGCGAGACGCATTGCATCCAACGAGGGGGATCAAGCGGCGCGGTCGGCGGAGCGTCTGCTAGAAGAAGCGCGCCAGCGCCTGGACCCGATCACGCATCTTGACGCCAGGGCGGCGGGCGACAACGTTTTGCAGCTGAGCACGCTGGCGGCCAGTATCCAGGTGGAGCCGGAGCTTCGTGGTGCGGTCGCCCTAGCGCTGGGCGACAGCCTGAGGTTGCCGATGCTGTCGGCGAAGCAGATCGATGTTTGGTTGAAGGCCGCCGAGGCGCGCCGCGGGGTGTCGGCCGGGCTGCGCCCTCCCGGTACAGCGAGGTCCGTGAACGGAGCGCCTGAGCCGGATCTCGAGCCCCTGGGCGCGGCAGCGCGTGGGCGGGACACCGCCGCGCAGACGGTTCTTGAGGACCTCATGGCCGATACCTGGCTGGTGGCTACGCCAGATGATGCGCTGCGCCTGGCGGCCGAGAATCCGGCGCACGGCTTTGTGGATACCCACGGCCAGGTCTGGGCCCGGGGCGCGGAGATCCGATACCGCAACGAGTCGGTCGACCGCATCGCCGAGGGAGCGAGCGCCGGAGTCCGCGTCGAGCTCCCTGCCACCGCGACGGAAGCGGTGCCCTCGGCACCAGTGGAGGCCCTGCGCCTGCAGGTAGATCGAGCGGAGACATCGCTCGGGGCGGCGCGTGCACAGGCTGCCGCTGGGGCCCGCGAGCTCCAAGTAGCGGAAGCGGGCGTGCGGCGACAGGACACCGAGATTACCCGCTCATACGCCGATGCCAAGGCGCTGGTAGCGAGCGGCGCCGCTGCCGAAGCGAGCGCTGGAGCCGCCGACCAGCGGGCCCAAGAGTGCAGCAAGCGGTGCGCTGAGCTCGAGGCAGGACTGCGGGAAGATGATGGCAGCGACCTGACCGAGGAGTTCGAGCTGGCGGCGTTGGAGTGTGCCGTTGGAGCGCACCGCAGCGCACTCGAGCGTGCCCAATCACGTTGCTCGGCCCATGAGGTGCATGCCGCCGAGGTGCGTATCGAGCGCCAGCACCTGCACGAGCAGATTCGTGAACGATTGGATACGGACGCGGCGCAGTTGCTGGCCTCGGTCTGCACCGAGACCCACGAGGATGATCGATCGGACGCCGCCACGGAGGCACCCAACGAACCCGCCTTGGATGAGGAGATCGGGCAGGTTCGCGCCGCGATCGATCGGCTGGGCCCGGTGAACCTGGTGGCCTACCAGGACTACGAGTCGCAGAAGGATCGTTTCGAGGAGCTCAACAGCCAGCGAGCCGACCTCCACGGGGCGACCACGAACCTGCGCGAGGCCATAAAGAAGATCGACGCGGAGTGCGTCGGGCGGTTCGCCGAGGCGTTCGAGGCCATCGACGGCTACTTCAACCGCATCTTCCGGCAACTGTTCGGCGGCGGCCGCGCCGGAATGCGACTCGAGTGCCCAGACGATCCGCTCAATAGTGGCATCGAGATCACGGCGCAACCGCCCGGCAAGACGCTCCAGAGCATCCGCCTGATGTCGGGTGGGGAGCGCTCGATGATCGCCCTGGCGTTGATGTTCGCGATCTTCGAATACCATCCGGCGCCGTTCTGCATTCTCGACGAGGCCGACGCGGCGCTCGACGAAACCAACGTGGCGCGTTTCATCCGCACCTTGCACCACTTCCAGGACCGGGCGCAGTTCATCATGATCACCCATAACAAGCTCAGCATGGAGATCGCCGACCTGCTGTACGGCGTGACTATGGAAGAGAGCGGCGTCTCCAAGCTGGTGTCGGTTCGTTTGAACTGAGGCTTCGCTGCAACCTCGGCACTCCCGTGTCGCCCGGAGGCCGCTGAGCGCGGCGCATGCAGCTAGCGGACGGTGTCCAGTCAGTCCCCGGGGTCGGTCCGCGTCGCACCGAACAGCTGCGCCGCGCCGGGGTGCTGACCGTGGGCGACCTGCTGACGTTTCTCCCGCGACGCTACGAGGACCGTTCGCGCCTCGTTCCGGTTTCCGATCTCGTCGTCGGTGAAGCGGCCTGCGTCGATGTCGTGGTGCGCTCATCGCGGCGCGTCGGGGGTGGCGGGAGGCGCGCGCGCGCCGAGCTGCGTGCCACCGACGCCAGCGGTTCGATCCATGCGGTCTGGTTCAATCAGGCGTACGTGGCCGATGCTCTGCCGACCGGCAGCCGCGTCCGCCTATATGGCCGCGCGCAACTACACGACCGTGGGTTGCAGATGGTGAACCCGGTACATGAGTTGATCGAGGACGGTAACCCGCAGTCCCCTCATATCGGACGCCACGTTCCGGTATACCCCAGGGCGGGCGGCCTCGGCTCGGGCCCCATGCGTCGCCTGCTGGTGGCGGCGCTCGACGACCTAGATGAGCTCTTGGATCCGCTGCCGGAGTTCTTGGTCGGTCCGGGCAAACTGCTCGATCTGCGCACCGCGCTGCGACACGTCCACTACCCACCAGCCGACGCCGACCTGGAGATATGGAACGCCCGCCGCTCGCCGGCTCACCGCCGCCTCATCATGCAGGAATTCATCGACTACCAGGCGGCACTCATGCTGCAGCGCCGACGTGCTGCACGCGAGCCCGGCATCGAGCGCCGGCTCGACGACAATGGCCGACGACGTATCGAGGCGACATTGCCGTTTCGGATGACCGCAGCACAGCAGCGCTGCACGAGCCAGATCATGGCCGACCTCTGTGCTCCAAGCTCGATGCACCGGCTGCTGCAGGGCGATGTGGGTTGCGGCAAGACGGCTGTAGCGGCGTGCGCCATGTTCGCTGTGGCGTTGCATGACGAGCAGGCGGCACTGCTGGTGCCGAGCGCCATCGTCGCCGACCAACACGCGCGGAACCTGCAGGCTTGGGGCACCAGTCTCGGCATCGAGGTCGCGTCACTGACCGCGGCCACGGATGGTGCCCGCCGCCGCGAGGTTCTCGCAGCCCTCGAGGACGGGCGCTGCAAAGTCGTTGTCGGCACCCAGGCTTTGCTGCAGCCGCGGGTGCGATTCAAGCGGATCGGCCTCGTGGTGGTCGACGAACAGCACCGGTTCGGTGTTGCTCAGCGAGCCTTGCTAGGGGCGAAAGGACGTCAACAACACGCCCAGCCCGACCTGCTGGTGATGACCGCCACGCCCATTCCCCGGAGCCTGGCGCTGTGCTTGTACGGCGATCTCGAGGTGAGCCATGTCGACGAGCTACCGCCGGGGCGCACCGAGGTGACGACGCGGTGGATCCGCGAAGCCGAGCCCGGTGCGGTGGATCGCGAACTTCGACGAGTTGCCAGAGCCGGAGAACGCGCCTTCGTGGTGGTGCCACGCATCGACGAAGCCGAGACCGGCGGCATCTCGGCCGTCGAGTTGGCTCGGCAGCTCCAGGAGCGGATTCCAGATGTCGGCGTCGGCCTGGTGCATGGTGATCTGGACGGAGAGGGTAAGGCGCGTGCTATGCGCCAGTTTGTCACCGGGGATACCCCAGTGCTGGTCGCAACGACGGTTATCGAGGTTGGCGTCGATGTACCGGAGGCCACGCTGATGGTGATCGAAGACGCTGAACGCTTCGGTCTGGCGCAACTGCATCAACTCCGGGGTCGCGTGGGCCGGGGGGCGCTCCCCGGCCGCTGCTGGCTGATCTCGCGCGGCCCTCTGAGCGAGATCGCGACGCAGCGCTTGCGTACGCTGTGCGATACGCACGACGGGTTCCGTATCGCCGAGGAAGACCTGCGGCTGCGTGGCCCCGGCGAGGTGCTCGGAACACGCCAGGCCGGCCCCGTGGAGCTGAGGATGGGGGACCCCTATGCGCATGCGGATTGGGTCGAAGAAGCTCGGGGCATCGCTCGGACATTGGTCGAGAGCGATGACGCGGCCGCGACTCGCTATCGCGAGCAGCTACGAAGCGCCTGGCGTACACGCATGCGGCTGGCTCGGGCGGGTTGATGCGAGTGATTGCCGGGCGGGCGAGAGGGCGGCGGTTGCGTGTCCCCGATCTGGCTCGAGTACGCCCCACCAGCGACCGCGCCAGGGAGACGCTTTTCAGCGTGCTGCAGCCGCTCTTGGATGGGGCTCGCGTGCTCGACTTGTTCGCCGGTTCCGGGGCACTGGGCCTCGAAGCAGTAAGCCGCGGAGCGCGCAGCGCCACCTTTGTCGAACGCCACCGCAAGGTCGTCGCCGCGCTACGCGCCAACATCGTTCACTGTCAGCTGGAATCCGAGTGTGAGGTGATCGTTGCCGACTATCGCGCCGCACTACAGCGGCTCGGGGCCAGCGAGGCTTCGTTCGATCTCGTTTTCATCGATCCAGCATACGGTTCGGGACGCGGCACAGAGTGCCTCGAGCTTCTGAGCACACATGGGCTCGACACGCAGGGCGCTCGCGTGGTTCTGGAGCAGCGTCGCGATGAAAGCACCGAGCTGCCTGAAGAATGGTCGGCGGTGCGAACCCTACGGATAGGGCAGACAGTGTTTCTGATCTGTAGCCGCGTAGAGCCCGACGGTGCGCCCTGCTAAAGTGCGACGGTAGCTTCCGAATCAGGGGTGGAGGCTAGCAATGGGATCCGAGATCGTGAACACCGCCGCCATATACCCGGGGTCCTTCGACCCCGTCACCAACGGACATTTGGACATCATCCGGCGATCCCGGCAGGTGTTCTCGCGTCTGATTGTGGCGGTGCTACGCAACACACGCAAGGACGCAATGTTCCCAGTTGCAGCGCGGGCAGCCATGCTCGAGGGGCTGCTCGCTGACGACGACTGTATCGAGGTAATCAGCTTCGATGGGCTGCTAGTCAAGGTGGCGCAGGAGCGCGGTGCCAGCGTCATCATCCGCGGTCTGCGCGCCGTGACGGATTTCGAATATGAGTTTCAGATGGCCATGATGAACCGGCACCTCGATGGTCAGATCAAGACCATGTTCATGGTGCCGCACGAAGACTACACCTACCTCTCATCCAGTTTGATCAAGGAAATCTACGAGCTCGGAGGTACTGTGACAGGCATGGTCCCTGCCGAGGTCGAGGAGCAGCTACGTGAGCATTTCACCTGCCCAAAGGAGTAACGCCTTGCGACTCAGCAGCACCGTGTCGCGCATTGGCGCGTCGGCTACGCTCGCCGCCAGCGAAAAGGCCCGGCAGCTTCGCGCCGAGGGCGTCGATGTACTCGACCTCGGCCCCGGCCAGCCTGACTTCGATACACCGGAGGCGATCTGCGCGGCCGGCATCCGAGCAATCCGCGAAGGGCGTACCCGTTACACCTCGGTAGCCGGTATCCCCGAGCTACGCGAGGCGGTCGCCAATCTCTATAGCACGCGCGAGGGGGTGCCCTACCGAACCGACGAAACAATGATCACGGCGGGTGGCAAGCAAGGTCTGCACAACTTCTTCATGAGCGTGCTCGACCCAGGCGACGAAGTGATCGTCCCGACACCCTACTGGGTAAGTATCCCGGAGCAGGTGAAGCTGGCAGGTGGGGCACCCGTAACCGTCGACACCGACGAGGCCGATGGCTTCGAGTTGCATGCCGACACCATCGCTGCGGCGTGCACGGAGCGTACCCGTGTGATCGTCGTGAACACGCCGAACAATCCCAGCGGCGCGGTCATCGACGGCGGTGAAATGCTCAAGCTGGCCGAGCTCGCGCTCGAGCGCGGTGTGCTGTTGCTGGTTGATGAGTGCTACGCCGCTTTGGTATACGAGGGTGCCGAGCACGTGACCCCCCTGTGCTTGGGCGAAGAAGCCAAGGACATCACCGTCGTATGCGGCTCGTGTTCCAAGAGCTACGCCATGACCGGATGGCGCATCGGCTACCTCGCGGGTCCGCGTGAGATCATCGCCGCCTGCGTTCGCCTGCAGGGTCATACGACGTCGAACCCTTCGTCGGTTAGCCAGTACGCTGCGCTCGAGGCGATGACCGGCGATCAAACGCCAGTTCGTCAGATGCTGGCCACGTTCGCGGAACGACGGGATCGAGTCCTGCCGCGTATCCGGGCCCTTCCCGGCGTGGAGTGTGTCGAGCCAAAGGGTGCTTTCTACGCCTTTCCGAACGTCTCGGCCCTGTTCTCGGAGCAGTACCCGACATCCGCCGAGCTGGCGGGCTATTTCATCGATCATGCCCATGTGGTCACCGTTCCGGGGACAGCGTTCGGCCGCGACGGCTTCCTGCGCCTGTCGTATGCGACGTCGATGGAAACGCTCGAGCGCGCGCTCGACCGACTCGAGACGGCGTGTGCGACCCTGGCGGCAGGTTAGACGGCGCACAGAGTGATGGCCAGCGCGATGCTGCACCCTCTGCGGTTGCCGCGATGAGCTCCACCATCGCCGGGGACCAGTTCCGTCTAACAGCTGATTTCGAGCCCCAAGGCGATCAGCCTCAGGCCATCGAGGAGCTCGAGGCAGGGCTCGCTGCGGGCGCGGCGAACCAGGTCCTGTTGGGGGTCACCGGCTCCGGCAAGACCTTCACAATGGCGCAGATCATCGCGCGCCGGCAGCGTCCCGCCCTGGTCATCGCACACAACAAGACGCTGGCAGCGCAACTGTACCAGGAGTTTCGTGACTTCTTTCCTGACAACGCGGTGGAGTATTTCGTCTCCTATTACGACTACTACCAGCCCGAGGCCTACCTTCCGTCGACCGATACGTATATCGCCAAGGAAACGCTGGTCAACGAAGAAATCGATCGGATGCGGCACTCGGCGACGCGGTCTTTGTGGAGCCGTCGTGACGTCGTGATCGTGGCGTCAGTGTCCTGTATTTACGGTCTCGGAGCACCGGATTCTTACTACGGGCTCATGCTGCCGTTGGAAGTGGGGACGCGTCTGGACCGGCAGGACTTCCTGCGGCAACTCGTGGAGTTGCACTACACAAGGCGAGCGCACGGTCTCGAACGTGGCAGCTTTCGCGTACGCGGCGAAGAGGTGGAGGTTCTTCCCACCTACGGCGAGGAAGCGTTGCGCGTCACTTTCGATGATATGGAGGTCGTCGGGCTGGCCGAAATCGACCCGCTCATGGGGGAGACGCTGCGCCAGCACACGAAGCTCGGCCTCTTTCCGGCATCGCACTACGTGACCACCTTGGAACGCCGCACAGAGGCGATCAAGACGATCAAGGCGGAGCTCGATGACTGGCTGCCAAAGCTCCATTCCGAGGGCAAGATGCTGGAGGCACAGCGGTTGCATCAACGCACGATGTTCGATCTCGAGATGATGCAGACGGTGGGCTACTGTCACGGTGTCGAAAACTACTCGCGACACCTGACGGGTCGCGAGCCAGGCGAACCCCCGCCGACGCTGATCGAGTATCTGCCGGAGGATCACATCGTCTTCATCGACGAATCGCACATGACGGTGCCTCAGCTACGGGGCATGTACGAGGGCGACCGATCGCGAAAGACTACTCTGGTTGAGCACGGGTTCCGCCTGCCCTCAGCCCTCGACAATCGACCTCTGAACTTCAACGAGTTTCAGGGCCTCGTCGGGCAGGCTATCCACGTGTCGGCCACTCCGGGACCCTGGGAGCTCGAGGAGAGCGGCGGGGTCGTAGTCGAGCAGATCATCCGGCCCACCGGGTTGACCGACCCGGGTATTGACGTGCGTCCGGCTTCCGGGCAGGTAGATGACCTGCTTGCGGAGGTGCGAACCCGTGTCGACCGCTCCGAGCGCGTGTTGGTGACGACGCTAACCAAGCGCATGTCCGAGGAGCTCACCGACTACTACGGCGATCTGGGCGTTCGGGTGCGCTATCTGCACAGTGACATCGATACGCTCGACCGCATCAAGCTGCTGCGTGACTTCCGCCGCGGCGACTTCGACGTCCTCGTTGGGGTGAACTTGCTCCGCGAAGGACTCGATCTACCCGAAGTAACTCTCGTCGCAGTCTTGGACGCCGACAAGGAAGGCTTCTTGCGGTCGGCAACGGCACTCATCCAGACAACCGGTCGCGCGGCTCGTAACGTCGCGGGGAAGGTCATCTTCTACGCCGATCGCGTTACCGCCTCGATGCAACATGCCATCGGCGAGACGACTCGTCGGCGCGCTATCCAGCAGGCCTACAACGACGAGCACGGCATCGTTCCCGAGACCATAGTGAAGCGGATCTCGGACATCTTTGGGCAGTTCTACGCTCGCGATTACGTCGACCTCAACGTGGCCGAGGAACCGGAGCTTCCGATGGATAGCGTGAGCCTACACGAGCGCCTTGGCGAGCTCGAGAAGCAGATGTTGGCAGCCGCCGAGGAGCTCGACTTCGAGCAGGCGGCCGAGATTCGCGACCGCATGCAGGAGCTGCGCCGGCGGCAGCTCGGCATTTCATGAAACGCCGCCGAAACCGCCCCTGATGCCGATCGACGCGATCCGCGAGCTCGTCGGCAACCTGCCAGCGAAGCCGGGCGTTTACCTCTTCAAGGATGCTCGAGGTCGCACAATCTACGTCGGCAAAGCCAACCGTATTCGTGACCGCGTACGATCGCATCTCACCAGCGGCGGGGAGGAACGCCGTCAGCAGCGCATGCTCCACGAGGCCGTCGATGTGGAGGTGATCGTTACCGATTCCGAGGTCGAGGCACTGACGCTCGAGAACAGCCTCATCAAGCAGAGCGCACCACGGTTCAACGTGCTGCTGCGCGACGACAAGAACTATCCGTACTTGCGCTTGACCGAGAGTGAGAGGTTTCCCCGCCTGCAGCTGGTGCGCGGCATGAAACAGGACGGCGACGAGTACTTCGGCCCCTACATCCCAAACACCCGGGCGCGCCTCATGCAGGTGGTGGTGTATCGAAACTTCGGTCTGCGTCCGTGCAACATCGACATCGACGGCTCGTGGGAGCGCGCCTGCCTCTACTACGACATCGGCGAGTGTGCCGGCCCGTGCGTGCGTGCCTTTTGCGACGAAGAGCGTTACTCCGAGATCGCCAAGGAGGTGAAGCTGTTCCTCCAGGGAAAGGGCGAAGACCTGGAGGGCGATCTGGAAGCCAAGATGCTGAGTGCGTCATCAAACCAGCAATTCGAGCGCGCCGCTCATTATCGCGATCTTCTGGAGACCGTCCGGACCTCCTCGCGTGAGCAGAAGATGGCCTCGAAAGACCTCGGCAATCGTGACCTGTTCGCCTTTTATCGTGAGGGGCAGCGTGCCGCGCTGCAGGTCTTCCTGGTGCGCGATGGCCTCGTCGTCGAACGGCGTCAGTATTTCTGGGACGACGTAAAGGGCGCCGACGAGCAGGAGCTTCTGACTACGAGTTTGCAGCAGTACTATCACGGCGGCACCACGATTCCGCCCGAGGTATGCGTACCAACGGCGCTTGATTCGGCCGACGTGCTGATGGAGTGGCTAAGAAACGCTCGTGGAGGAGCGGTCAAGTTGGTGGTTCCGCAGCGCGGGCCCAAGCGGCGATTGCTCGAGCTGGTAGTGCAGAACGCCAAGCTCGCGTACGCGCATCGGTACGAGCGTGGCGCGGCAGAACGCGGCGCCCAGCGGTTGCAGGAATTGCTGGACTTGGACCATCCGCCGCAGCTGATCCAATGTGTTGATGTGTCGAATCTGCAGGGGGGACAGATCGTTGCCAGCTTGGTGTCGCTGCGCGATGGTAAACCCGATAAGTCGAGTTACAAGCGGTTCCGTATCCGCGACTTGGCTGGACAGGACGACTTCGAGTCCATTGCCCAGGTAGTTCGGCGACACTTTCAGCGGGTGCTGGACGGCGAGTTGCCAGCGCCCGACCTGTTGTTGATCGACGGTGGCAAGGGGCAACTGTCATCGGCGTATGCGGCATTGACGGAGCTCGGCATGCAGCAGCAGGCGGTGGCTGCAATCGAGAAGGGCGAGGAGAAGCTCTTCCTCGCGGGGCGCGCCGCTCCTGTTCCGTTGCGACCGCATGCGGATGCGCTCAAGTTGGTGCAGAGAGTGCGCGACGAGGCCCACCGCTTTGCGATCACCTACCATCGTTCACTGCGTAGCAAGTCGGTGCTGCGGTCAGAATTGAGCGAGATCCCCGGCGTCGGACCGAAGCGCCAACGCGCTTTGCTCCGTAGGTTCGGGTCCCTTGCCGGGGTGCGCACGGCTTCCGAGGCGGAATTGGCCGAGGTCGTCGGCATCAACCTCGCCGGGTCGATCCGCGACGTTCTAGCACCGACCAGACCGGCGGGATAGCATCACTCTATGGAGGGAGCCGGCCTCATCGTCACCCAGATCGTCGCGCTGCTGTTCGCGATCTCGTTTCACGAGTCGGCGCACGCCTGGTCGGCCGACCGACTCGGCGACCCGACGGCACGGATGCTTGGCCGAGTGACCATGAACCCGCTCGCCCATATCGATCCGATAATGACGATCTTGTTCCCGGCCATGATGATCTTCGCCGGGCTGCCACCGTTCGGTGCTGCGAAGCCGGTGCCGGTCAATACGGCCAACCTGCTCCGTCCGAAGCGAGATCACGCCTGGATTGCCGCCGCGGGGCCGCTGAGCAACGTGCTCTTAGCGGTGATTTGCGTGTTCTTGATACGTTTGATGCGTGCCAACCAGGAAGTGCTCGTCGGCCTTGTCTCAGCAAGCGTGTTTCTGCCAGTCCTGCAGTTGCTGGTGGCTTCCTTGCTGATCAATTTGCTGCTGGCCGCCTTCAACATGATCCCGATTCCGCCGCTGGACGGCTCGTGGATCCTCTCGGCGACGCTGTCCGGCTCGGTGGCGCGGTTCTACCGCTCCATACAGCCATACGGCTTCTTCATCCTGATCGCGCTGATATGGCTCGGCGCCTTACGGGTGTTCATCTTGCCGGTGATCCGTTTAGGGCAAACCCTTGCGGGCCTCGGATAGGCGCGACGATCCGATCGTGGCCGATGAAAACTCAACCCCGTTTCTCGTTCATACGGAGTCTTTTGACGGACCACTCGACCTGCTGCTCCACTTGGTGCGCCGCCATGAGGTTGCGATCGAACAGGTGCCGCTGGCGCAGATCACCGCTGAGTATGTCGAGACCCTCGAGCTCATGGCCGAGCTCGAGCTGGAGCCGGCTGCAGAGTTCTTAGAGGTCGCGGCCACGTTGATGCGCTTCAAGGCCCGGGCCCTGCTGCCGCGCCCAGCGGTTCCAGAAGACCCTGAGCTCGCTGCGCAAGAGGAAGCCGTACTACTTCAGCAGCTCGTAGAGCACCAGGTCGTTCGCCTGGCAGCACAGCAGCTACGTCACCGCGAAAACCAAGCCGCGGCGGTGTGGTTCCGAGGCGAGGTCAGCCCCGCCGGCATCGAGGCCACCGACAGCGAGATCGTCGAGGCTGACCTGTTCACTCTGGTGACGGCATTCCGCAATGTCGTGGCTGGTCTCGAGGAGCCTGCTGCCTTCGAGGTTCCGCGTGAGGAGTTCTCCGTGGCCGAATGTTCCGCCGAGATCCGCGCCAAGCTCGCCTTGGGCGTGCCAGTACCGTTCCTGGAGCTCTTCGAGTCAGGAGCACCGCGCGGCAAGTTGATCGCGACGTTTCTGGCACTACTGGACCTGATACGCGGCTCCATGGTGCGCGCGTTCCAGGACGGGCCGCTGGGCACGATCTTGGTCTTTTCCACTGACGCTGACGATGATGTCGGCACCAACGAGACGACCGCATGACCGAGTCCGCGGATTCTGTTGAGCTGCTCAGCACTATCGAAGCGGTGCTTTATGCCGCCGATCAGCCGGTATCGGCGGACCGGTTGGTGGAGCTCGTCTCGAAAGCGTGTGACGGGGATGGGGACGCCAACCTCGACGTGGACACGGTGCGCTCGGCATGCCTGGAACTGGAGGAGCGCTATCGAGCCAACGCCTCAGCGCTACAGGTCATGGAGATTGCTCGAGGATACCGTCTCGGTACCCGGCCGCATTTCGATGCCATTATTCGTCTACTGCGACAGGTCGAGCGGCCCACCCAGCTGTCGTTGCCGGCACTCGAAACGCTGGCCGTGGTCGCCTACCGCCAGCCCACCACAATTGCTGAGATCCACTCGATCCGTGGCAAGGACCCCGGGGCTGCCCTACGCCGGTTACGCGATCTGCGGTTGGTGCGAATCACAGGCCGGCGCCGAGCGGTTGGACGTCCGTTTACATATGGCACCACAGATCGTTTTCTGGAGCTCTTCGGCCTCCGAGACCTCACGGAGCTGCCGTCGGAGGAGGAGTTCCAAGAGTTGCTCGAAGCCTGAGTGCCCGCCGCGATGCCATCGGCGCGACTCCAGAAGCTCATCGCCGCCGCCGGGCTCACCTCGCGCCGCAAGGCCGAGGGACTGATAGTCAATGGGCGGGTGACGGTAAATGGCGCCGTGATCTCGGACCTCGGCGCCAAAGCCGACGTCGACCTTGATGATGTGCGCGTTGACGGCCAACCCCTGCCGCGTCCACGGCGCGTATACCTGGCGCTCAACAAGCCGCGCGGGGGGGTGAGCTCGCTGCATGACCCGTATGCGCAGCGCGTCATTACCGATCTACTGGGGAGCGACA
The DNA here is from genome assembly GCA_963666055.2 of Acidobacteriota bacterium. Classification (GTDB taxonomy): domain Bacteria; phylum Acidobacteriota; class UBA890; order UBA890; family WLXD01; genus DASCOT01. Next base: position 48,022 of record CAXWPH010000012.1, read on the forward strand.
TCCAGGAGCGCGTCTATCCGGCGGGCCGGCTCGACCGCGAGAGCGAGGGGCTTATCCTGTTGACCAACGACGGGGCGCTCATGCAGGCCATGACCCGACCGGGCGGCGGGGTGGAAAAAGTCTATACAGTGCACGTCCGTGGGGTCCCGAATGAAGCCGATCTCGATCAGCTGCGCGCCGGCACGCGGCTGAATGGGCACCGCCTGTTGGCGTGCAGCGTCGAACCCTTGCCAGGGTCCGCCCCGCAGCAATCCGTGTTCCGTGTGATCCTGCACGAGGGGAAGAAGAACCAGATTCGACGGATGTTCGGCGATCTCGGCTACTGCGTGGAGAAGCTGGTTCGCACGCGGATCGGCCCCGTCAGACTCGGCGATCTGCAGCCCGCGTCGTACCGCAGGCTAAGCAAGCGTGAGGAGACCGTCTTGAAGCGGCAGGCCCTGCGACAGGCGCCGAATGAGGCGCGATGAGCGATCATCCCTTGCGCATAGCCATCGACGGACCGAGTGGGGCAGGCAAGTCGACCTTGGCACGGGCTCTCGCTCGAGCCTTGGGCCTGCGCTACCTCGACACCGGATCGATGTACCGCGCCGTCGCCTGGAAGGCCATGCAGGCCAGCGCGCTAGATTCCGACGACGTCGTGGCACTGCTCGACGGCATGGATCTACAGGTGACCGCGGACCCGGAGAACTTCCGGGTCCGAGTCGGGGGGATCGACGTAACCGACGAGCTGCGGACCCCGAGCATCGGCCGCCGCGCTTCCGAGGTGGCTCAGATTGCCGCAGTGCGTGCTTGGTTGCTGCAGCGGCAGCGCGACGAGGCGGAGCACGGCGCGGTCCTCGAGGGACGCGATATCGGCAGCGTGGTGCTTCCCGACGCCGATGCCAAGTTTTTTATCACGGCGCCCGAAGCGGAGCGCCTAGAGAGACGCGCCCGCCAGCTCGGCGGGGCCAGCTCTGCCGAGGTCGCCGAGGATGTCCGCGATCGCGATCGGCGCGACGAGCAACGCGCCGCATCACCGCTGCGAGTCTCGCCCGGGGCAACCGTCATCAATACCGGCGGCGAGGACGAGGAGACGAGCCTGAAGCGGCTCCTGCGTGTGGTCCGCGCGTCGCGTTGACAGTCACCCGAGACCCCCCTAGGATTAGGGGCTGCCCCCGTAGGGCATAGGTGTGCCCAGAGGGCAAATTCCGCGTTCAGGAGGATACCCAACCCCATGTCGGTCCAGACGGAAGAAGAACCAAACTCGCGCCCCTTGGACGATTTGCTCGCCCAGCTCGACGCCATGGAAGGCGGGCAGATCGACCCCAAGCTCATGATGCAGCTCTACGAAGAGAGCCTGCAGGATCTCGCAGAGGGCGAAGTTGTCAACGGAAACGTACTCGAAGTACGCGAGAACGACGTCCTCATAGATATCGGCTACAAGTCGGAAGGTCTCGTCGACATCAACGAGTTCCGCGATCCCCTCGGCGAGTTGCTGGTTGCCGCCGGCGACCAGGTCGAGGTGCTGCTCGTCCGACGCGAGGATCAGAACGGTAACGTCATCGTCTCCAAGGACAAAGCGGAGAAGATGAAGGTATGGGGCAAGATCGAGGAAGCCTACCGCGATGAGGCGACGATCAAAGGAATCGTCACGGACCGCGTCAAGGGTGGCCTGTCAGTTGACATCGGGGTGCGCGCCTTCCTGCCAGGCTCCCAAGTCGACCTGCGCCCGGTGCGCAACCTCGAGGCAATGCGCGGCGAGGAAATCGAGTGCCGCGTCATCAAGGTAAACAAGCGCCGCGCCAACGTCGTCGTGTCGCGCAAGGCGGTGCTCGAAGAGGCTCGCGCCGAAGAGAAGAAGGGCACGCTCGGCAAGCTCATCACTGGCAATATCCTTCCCGGTGTAGTCAAGAACATCACCGACTACGGGTGTTTCACCGATCTGGGTGGTATTGACGGCTTGCTGCATATTACCGACATGTCCTGGGGACGCATTTCGCACCCCACTGAGATGTTCAAGATCGGCGATGAGATCAAGGTCGTCATCCTCAGCTTCGACCCGGAGCGCGAGCGCGTGTCGCTGGGCTGCAAGCAGCTCACGCAGGATCCTTGGATCGGAGTGACCGAGAAGTATCCAGTCGGATCGCGACTCCAGGGGAAGGTCGTCAGCCTTACCGACTATGGCGCCTTCGTGGAGCTCGAGGAGGGCGTCGAGGGGCTCGTCCACATCTCGGAGATGACCTGGAAAAAGCGCATCAAGCACCCCTCCAAGCTGGTGCAGATCGCCGACCCGGTGGACATCGTCATTCTTGACGTCGACGAGGACAACCGTCGCATCTCGTTGGGCATGAAACAGACTGAGCCCAACCCCTGGCGCGTCATTGCCGACAAGTATCATGAGGGTCAGGTAATCACTGGCCGGGTCCGAAACCTGACCGACTTCGGTGCCTTTGTAGAGATCGAGGATGGCATCGACGGCTTGATCCACATCTCCGACATGTCGTGGACCAAGCGCGTCGAACACCCTTCTGAGGTCCTGCAAAAGGGGCAGGAGGTTGAGGTCGCGGTGCTGAATGTCGACGTTGAGCGACAGCGCCTGTCGCTCGGTCTCAAGCAACTGCGGCCGAACGTCTGGGACCAGTTCATCGAGAAACATCACGTGGGCGACCAGATCAGCGGGCAAGTAACCAAGCTGACCAACTTCGGTGCGTTTGTGGAACTGCAGGAGGGCCTCGAGGGACTCCTGCACGTTTCCGAGATCGCGGATCGGCACGTGAAGGACCCGGCAGACGAGCTGAAGGTCGGAGATACCGTCGACGTACGCATACTCAAGATCGAAACCGACGCTCGAAAGATCGCCCTCTCTCTGCGCGAAGGAGACAGCGCGGCACCGCCGCGTGACTACGAGCCGGTCGCACCGGCTGAGCCCACCAGCCGTTACGAGAAGGACGGCACGATGACGCTCGGGGACATGGTTGGGAACATCTTCGGCTCCAGATCCGACGCGGCGTCAGAATCCGACGACGACGCGCCGCCGGACGAGCCAGACGTGGACGAGGAGTAGCGGCGCCGGCCGGTGGCCGAACAATACGCCCGTGTAGCGATGACCAAAGCGGACCTGATCGAAGAGGTAGCGGTGGTTTCCGAGCTCAGCAAGAAGAGTTCGGAGGTCATCGTGAACACTTTCTTCAACAGCATCGTCGAGTCGCTAACGCGGGGCGACAAGGTCGAGCTCCGTGGCTTCGGCACCTTCAAGTTGCGCCGCCGCCGAGCACGCATTGGCCGAAATCCGAGGACCGGCGAGCGCGTTGACGTGCCGGCCAAGGTGGTGCCGTTCTTCAAGCCGGGCAAGGAGCTTCGCGAGCTCGTCAATCGCTAGCCCCTGTTCCTAAACGCCGCCAGTCGAGTCTGGTCGCAGGGGTAGGTGGCGCATGCGGGAACCAACGTGAACCCACTGCTGAGTGTTATCGAGCAACAGGTGCGTGATCAGGCAAGAGACCTGGCCCTCGAGCACGTTGCACCTCGGGCGGCGGTTATCGATAGCTCCGGTTGCTGCCCGGACGAGCTCGTGCAGCGGCTCTGTGCGCTGATCTCCGACCACGTCGACGGCGCCTGCCCGACGCCGATGCACCTGGCCTTGCGTCTGGAACAAGTGGCTCGCCACAGCGCCGCAGCGGCGGCCATTGCGGCGGCCCACGGGGTCGGGAGCTTCATCGCACGCGACCACGGCAAGCTCGACGCGCCGGTGGCCGACAATGGCCCCATCTACGTTGCTGTCTACGGCGGCACCGCCCTTTCGGCGGAGGCGTCCGACGATGGAGTGGTGTTGCAGGGAACCGTCGACCTGGCACCGGGCGCAGCCTACGCGACGGCCTTCGTGGTGGCCTGCGAGCAAGGAAGCGCCGCCGGTGTCTTCGTCGTTCTCGCCAACGCCGACGGCGTCTCCGTCGGACCTACGGAGGTCTTGATGGGCCTGGCGGGCAGCGGCACGGCTTCCATCACGTGGGCAGGGGCCCGGCTGACGCCGTCCGCGCGGGTGGGGGATCTAGAACAGGTCTCGAGGCTCCTGGACGCCACGCGTATCGCTCACGCAGCCCAAGCGGTGGGGATCGCAACGGGCGCGCTGGACGCCGCTTTGACGCACTTGGCCTCTGCCAACACTGCCGAGGATATGCGCCAGCCGCCGCAGTCAACTCAGTGGATGCTGGCCGATATCGCCACCGAGTCGGAGGCGGCGCGGCTGTCGCTGTGGCACGCTGCGCTGGAGCTCGGTACCGGCAACGCGTACGAGGCCGGTGCGATGTGCCGCCTGCTGGCAGCCGAGGCCGCCGTCGCAGCCAGCCGCCGCGCCATACAGATAGTCGGGGAACAAGGTACCCTGCGCGCCTCGGTGTTCGAGCGCCTCTACAGGGATGCGAAGGTCATGGAGGTGCTGGGCGGTACGAACGAAGACCAGCTTGGAATCATCGCCGACGGGCTGCTACCTACCCTGCCGCGCTAGCAGGCCGTGGTGAAAGTGTGGTGGGTCTGGCGACAGGGTCTTGCGAAGTGCAGGCAAGGAGAGAGGAGGAGGCGATGGTTACCCCATCGTTGACGAGGAACGACGCAGGATACGCGCGCAACCCCCTGTCGCCCGAAGGGTTACGGCGATTTGGGGCCATTCGCAGCGTTGGCCTTCCTCAACGATGGCTAGGGCATCGCCTGTGTCAGGCCGCCTTGCATCTGGCCCCAACTCACCGTAACCAGACCCACCACACTTTCACCACGGCCTGCTAGGGACGAAGCGCCGACGACCTGGCACGCATCTTCCCGATAGGACCGTAGAGACGTGGACTGGCAGCTAACACCGGATCAACAGATGATCCGGCACACAGTGCGCGAGTTCGTCGATGCCAAGGTGGCGCCTGTAGCAGCGGACTGGGACCGCCAGAAGCGCTTCCCGGCGGAGACCTTCACGCAGCTTGGCGAGCTCGGCTTGTTCGGCATGATCGTGCCCGAGGAATGGGGCGGCGCCGGGCTCGACGGCACCGCCTACTGTCTCGCCCTCGAGGAACTGGCACGTGGCGATGCCTCGACCTGCGTGGCGATCAGCGTCACCAACTCGGTGTTTTGCGCTCCGCTGAACAAGTACGGCAGCGACGAGCAACGCGAGCGCTGGCTTCGTCCGTGCGCCAGCGGCAAGTGGCTCGGCTCCTTTTGCCTCTCCGAGCCCGAGGCCGGATCCGACGCCGCCGCAATCAGGACGCGTGCCGAGCGCAACGGCGGTGACTACGTGCTCAACGGGGCGAAAGCATGGGTTACCAGCGGCGCGGTGTGCGGAGCCATGCTGGTATTCGCGGTTACCGATCAGAAATCCGAACGACGTCGCATCTCGGCATTCATCGTGCCGCGCGACCATCCGGGGGTAAAAGTGCTCGGTGAGGAGGACAAGCTGGGGCTGCGCTCGTCGCGCACCAATCAGGTGAGCTTCGAGGATGTCGTGCTACCGGTATCGCATCGGCTTGGAAAGGAAGGAGACGGCCTCGGTATCGCTCTCGACAGCCTCGATGGGGGGCGCGCCGGGATCGCCTCGCAGGCCGTCGGCATTGCCCAAGCAGCTTTCAACGCGGCCCGCGACTATTTGCTGGAGCGCGAGGCGTTCGGCCGCCCGCTGGCGCACTTCGAGGGGCTGCGCCATCAGCTGGCTCGCATGGCCGCGGAGATCGGCGCTGGACGGCTGCTATACCTACGAGCCGCGGCGCTACGCGATCACGGCGCTCGCAACACCAAGGCAGCGGCAATCGCCAAGCTCTTCGCCAGCGAAGCAGCGAACCGGATCGCCTACCAGGCGATGCAAATGCACGGCGGCTACGGCTACGTGGCCGACTATCCGGTCGAGCGTTTCTATCGAGATGCTCGGGTCACCACCATTTACGAGGGGACTTCGGAGATCCAGCGACTCGTTGTTGCGCGCACGCTGCTCGCTGCCGCGGCGACAGCTGCGACCGGACCGCCAACTGTGTAGTCGGTCTCCGAGGTCTGTGGGATACTCCAAGCTTCAGACAACAGAGGGCCGATCGCGACACCCTTATCAAAGAATAGGGGGCGCGCCAACGAGCATGGCGGGTTTGGCCAGCCGGGGTTTGGCGCGGTATCGGGCCACACGAGAACAGGGAAGAGGCGATTTGTGAGCGATGGCACCATCGAGCTGACGACGGAGAACTTCGAGAACGAAGTGCTGCAAAGCGACCTCCCGGTATTGGTCGACTTTTGGGCTGTTTGGTGCGCCCCGTGCCGCATGATCGCCCCGCTTGTAGAAGAGCTTGCCGGGTCCTATGCGGGCAAGGTCAAAGTCGGCAAGCTCAACGTCGACGATCACGGTGACGTGGCAACGCGCTACAACGTCCGTGGCATTCCCACCCTGCTGCTGTTCCATGATGGCGAGGTACAGAACCAGATGGTTGGGGCTGCATCGCGCGACACCATCATGGAAATGCTCGACAAGGTGACCGCCGTAGCCTAAGCAGGCGGTGATGGAAGTCTGGCGGGCCTGGCGGCAGGGTCTTGCGCGGCGGCGGCAAGGAGAGAGGAGGAGGCGATGGTTATCCCATCGTTGACGACGAACGACGCAGCATACGCTCGCAGCCCCCTGTGGCCCGAAGGGTTACGGCGATTTGGGGCCATCTGCGATGTTACTTCCCCCACCGCCTGCTAGACATGCGGGTCCGGATCGCCACTCTGGAGGACGGGCCGTGTCGGTTTGCCGGCACCGTGGCAATGTCTTCCGATGGGCACGACGTCAGCCTGGCCGCTCCGATAGCCTTCGCTGCGACTGTAGCGCTCGACGGCGACTCGATACGGGTCAAGGTCACGGGATGGCTTCACTCGACGGTCCGCGTGCCGTGCGCTCGCTGCCTCGAGCCCACGCCCGTGGTAGTAGATCGTGAACTCGAGCTGGTCTTCCACTCGGCGGAAAAGGCACCGCCGCCGGACAACACCGAGCTTGACGCCCAACGGCTCGAAGTCGATTATTACGCGGGTGGCGCTTTGGATCTGCGGTCCGTGTTGACCGAGCAGGTTCTACTCGACCTTCCGATGAAGCCACTTTGCAGCAACGAATGTCAGGGGCTCTGTCCGCAGTGCGGCGCGAACCGTAGCAAGCAGGCTTGTAATTGCCAACCTGCTGTGGATGCACGGCTCTCACCGTTGGCCGCGTTGCGGGATCGTCGGTAATTTATTGTGCGGCTAGCGCGCATAGGCACGTTGCTCGCGCCAACCTGAGGAAATAACCCGTGGCACTTCCCAAGCGACGACACTCGCGTACGCGTCGCGACAAGCGGCGCACGCACGACGCTCTGAAACGCCCTCCGCAGTCCCTGTGTCCCGAATGTGGCCGAGCCAAGCAGCCCCACCGCGTGTGTGCTCACTGCGGCACCTACCGGGGACGACAGGTGATTTCGTCTAGCGACGAAGGCTGAGCTCACTCGTTTCGCGCTCCGGACCCTGAGGTCAAGCGCTCTGCTCGCGGAGGTCACATGAGGATCGCCGTTGATGCGATGGGCGGGGATCACGCTCCGGAACACCCGGTGAACGGCGCCGTAATGGCAGCCCGGGACCCCGAGGTGAAGATTGCCCTCGTTGGCGATAAGGCCATACTCGCACCGCTGCTGGCGCGTCATGGCTCCCCGGATCGCGTCGACATCGTCCACGCCGACGAAGCCATCGGGATGGATGAGCCAGTCGTCGTAGCGGTGCGACACAAGCGTCGGTCATCCATTCATGAGGCCGCCCGTCTACTCCGCCGCGGCGAGGTGCAGGGCCTCGTCTCGGCCGGCAACACCGGTGCGGTCATGGCCGTGTCCAAGGTAATCGTCGGGACCCTGAGCGGCGTCGATCGACCCGCATTGGCGGTTGTCCTACCGACGCAAACGGGCCGCGCGATGGTGCTTGACGTCGGCGCCAACGTATCGCCCAAGAGCCGGCACCTGGTGCAGTTTGCGGTGATGGGCGCCCACTTCGCGAGCGTGATCCTCGGAGTCGAGCGACCGCGGGTAGGCTTGTTGTCGATCGGAGAGGAAGCCGGAAAGGGCACCGAGTTAGTGCGCAACGCGTACACCGCGCTGCAGGGCTCCGCACTGAACTTCATTGGCAACGTCGAGGCACGCGACCTCTATCGTGGTGGTGCCGACGTCGTGGTGTGTGACGGTTTCACCGGCAACATCTTGTTGAAAACCAGTGAGGCCGCGGTCGAGACGCTGAGGGTCCTGATGCGTTCCGAGTTTACTCGTACCTGGAGGGGCCGCTTGGCTGGCCTGTTGGGTCGCGGTGCCTTCCGCCGGTTGAGAGACAGGGTCGACTACGCGGGGTTCGGTGGCGCGCCACTGCTGGGCCTTCGCGGCCTGGCGGTAATCTGCCACGGACGCTCCAACCCGCGGGCGATCTGCAATGGTGTGCGAGTGGCTGTCGAATACGGCCAGCATGGCGTCGATCAACGGATCGAGGCGGCACTGGCCGAGATGCAAGCGCCGGCGGCTACCTCCGCCAGCGGCAGCGCTACGACATGAACGGCCCGTCATCCGTCGCGTTCCTGTTCCCGGGGCAGGGAGCGCAGTACATCGGCATGGGCAAGGAAGCGCACGATGCGTTCCCGGAGGCAGCGTCGGCGTTCGCCGAGTCCGACGACGCGTTGGGCTTTTCCCTTTCGCAGCTGTGCTTCGCCGGCGATGCAGACGAGCTTCGGCGCACCGAGAACACGCAGCCGGCGATCTTGACCGTAAGCATTGCGTTACAGCGTACCCTCGCCGCGCGTGGAGTAGAGGCCAGGTGGATGGCCGGGCACTCGTTGGGCGAATACAGCGCCCTGGTCGCTGCCGGCAGCCTGGAGCTTACTGATGCCGTGCGCTTGGTGCGGGCTCGAGGGCGCTATATGCAGGAGGCGGTTCCGGTCGGCGAAGGGGCCATGGCGGCTGTGCTGGGTCTCGATGACGACGCCATCATCGCTACCTGCGAGGAGGCCTCGCGCCAGACCGAACCGGTCGAACCGGCGAACTTCAACTCGCCCGGCCAGGTGGTGATCGCCGGTGCCACGCAAGCAGTAGAGCGTGCCGTGGAAATGGCAAAGGCCCGGGGTGCCCGCCGTGCCCTCATGCTAGAGGTATCGGCACCGTTCCACTGCTCGTTGATGGCCCCCGCCCAGCAGCGACTTGCGGCCGACCTGCAGTCTGTTCCCCTCGCGCCGCCGCGGGTGCCTGTCGTTTGCAACGTACGCGCCACGCCCCTGTCGACTGCCGACGAGGTGCGTGAAGCCCTCATCCAACAGGTCACGGCGGCCGTCCGGTGGGTGGACAGCCTGCGCTGGCTCGCCGATGCCGGTGCCACGACCTATGTGGAGGTCGGGCCAGGTAGAGTACTCGCGGGTCTGGCGAAGCGGACCCTGGAAGCACCCCAGATACGCTCGGTGCAAGGGCCGACCGATGTGGACGCGCTACTCGCCTTGGTGGCGGGTTGACTCCAACTCCTCGACGGAGGGCAAGATTGTCCGGCAGCTTGCAGGACCGGGTCAGCATCGTTACCGGGGCCTCGCGCGGCATCGGTAAGGCTATCGCCCTAAGCCTCGCGAGCCAGGGGTGCCATCTAGCGATCGGAGCACGTACGGCCGCGGCATGCGAGTCGGTTGCGGAGGAGGCTCGGACGCACGGCGTAGACGTCCTTCCGTTGGAGATGGATGTCGGCGAACCCGACTCCGTCAAGGCTGCCGTCAAGGCCGTCCTGGATCACTTCGGGCAGATCGACAACCTGGTCAACAATGCCGGGATCACACGTGATGGACTGCTCCTGCGACTCAAGGACGACGCCTGGAACGACGTGCTCCGGACCGACCTGACTGGCGTCTTTCTGTGCTCGCGCGCCGTGCTAAGATCGATGCTTCGCCGACGAGAGGGCCGGATCGTCTCGATCAGTTCGGTCGTCGGGCTGCTCGGCAATCCCGGCCAAACGAACTACGCCGCCGCTAAAGCCGGAGTGCACGGTTTCACGAAGGCACTCGCGCGCGAGGTGGCGTCGCGCGGCATTACGGTGAACGCTGTGGCTCCGGGTTATGTCGAAACGGACATGACCCACGGCCTGCCCGAGGAGGCCAAGCGGCAGCTAAAGGAACAGATTCCGCTCAACCGGCTCGGGACCGGTGACGACGTCGCCGGGACGGTCAGCTTTCTTCTGTCTGATGACGCCGCCTACATCACCGGCCAGGTGATCAGCGTCGACGGCGGTATGTGTATGTGAATCCTGGTTTCGGAGTCACGGGCGCCTGCTATTGCACGCGTCATCCAAACTACCTGTAACCTGCTGTGCTGGAGGAAGGCATGGACGTCGAAGCAAAGGTAAAGGAGATCATCGTCGAGCAACTCGGTGTGGATGCTGAGGAAGTGACCACTGGGGCCTCGTTCATCGAGGATCTCGGCGCCGACTCTCTGGATACGGTCGAGCTCGTGATGGCCTTGGAGGAGGAGTTCGACCTCGAGATCCCCGACGAGGACGCCGAGAAGATTGCCAAGGTCCAAGACGCCGTCTCCTACATCACGAGCAAGGTCGGCTGACAGCACAGCTGGCGGAGGATGGGGGATTCATGGATCGTCGCGTCGTCGTTACGGGCGTTGGACTGATCACGCCGGTCGGTCTGACCACCGACATCACCTGGAGCGCTCTGCTCGAGGGTCGTAGCGGTGTGGGTCCAATCACCAAATTCGATGCCACCGGCTACGCGGTCACGATCGCCGGCGAGGTACGTGACCTAACCGCCACCGACTTCGTCCCGAAGAAAGACCTCAAGAAGATGGACCTGCATATCGTCTACGCCTTGGCGGCCACGGCCGACGCGTGGGCAATGTCCGGTGTCGAGGGCGCCTATGCTGCGGCACGAATCGGCACCATCATCGGATCGGGAATCGGCGGCCTCAACATCATGCAGAAGTTCCACGAGGTTCAGCTCCGGCGAGGGCCCGGTCGGGTCAGCCCGTTCTTCATTCCGGCGCTCATCGTGAATCTCGCCTCCGGGTGGGTTTCCATGCGGTACAAGCTCCGGGGGCCGAACTCTTCCGTATGTACCGCCTGTTCGACTGGCAACCACGCCATCGGCGATGCCTTCCGGGTGATCGCCCGCGGAGATGCCGACGCTATGGTCTGTGGCGGTACGGAGGGGGTCATATGCTCGCTCGCCATCGACGGGTTCAGCGCCATGCGCGCCCTCTCGACGCGCAACGACGATGCGGCCCGGGCGAGTCGACCGTTCGACTCCGAGCGCGATGGATTCGTGCTGGGCGAAGGCGCCGGGATCCTGGTTCTTGAGGCCGAGGAGAAAGCCAGACAGCGGGGGGCCACCATCCTCGCCGAGATCGTCGGCTATGGCATGACCGCGGACGCCTACCATATCTCCACGCCGCCCGAGGATGGAGACGGGGCCGTGCGCGTGATGCAAGCGGCGCTCGACGATGCTGACCTCGAGCCGAGCACGATCGACTACGTCAATGCCCACGGCACCTCCACACCGGTGGGCGATGCGGCAGAGGTGAAAGCGATCAAGTCGGTCTTCGGCGACCACGCAACCAACCTGGCCGTATCCTCGACCAAATCGATGATGGGGCACCTGCTCGGCGCTGCAGGCGGCGTAGAAGCCGGCGTTACGATACTGGCGCTAAAGCATGGCCGGGTCCCCCCGACGATCAACTACGAGAATCCCGATCCCGCGTGTGATCTCGACTTCGTCCCTAACGAGGCGCGGGCGATAGATCTCGAATACGGCCTCTCGAACTCGTTCGGATTCGGCGGCACGAACGCAGCACTGATCTTCAAGCGCTACGCCGGCTGAACGGCGTCTCCACGAGCCCCTCTCAGCGAGAGCTGAATATGGTCGAAGCCGACTTGTTGGAATCCCGCCGGCGCAAGCTTGCCGCGTTGGAAGCGGCGGGAGTCAATGGTTTTCCCAGCCGATTTCCAGTCGATGGCACCCTGCAGCAGCTGAGTGCCGCCCACGGCGGTGCGACGGCGGAGGAGCTGCAAGAGGCGCAACCGGCCGTGCGAATCGCGGGACGCCTCGTGGCGGTGCGCGAGCACGGCAAGTCTGTCTTCGCTGACCTCGACGACGGCAGCTCCAAGCTTCAATGTCACGCACGGCAGAAGGTGCTCGGCGAAGATCGCTTTCGGGCCTGGCTAGACTTGGATCTGGGCGACTTCGTCGGCGTCGAGGGCGTGCTGTTCCGCACACGGACGGGCGAGCTGACCGCCCGGGTCGAGGACTACCGACTGCTGTCGAAAGCGTTGCGGCCGATGCCGGAGAAGTGGCATGGGCTGCGCGATACCGAGGTGCGCTACCGACAGCGATACCTCGACTTGATGGCGAACCCGGAGGTGCGGGCGGTCTTCGTGCGTCGTGCCGAGATCGTCCGGACCCTGCGGGCCCACCTCGATTCGAACGGCTTCCTCGAGGTCGAGACGCCGACCCTGCAGCCTCTGTATGGCGGCGCCACGGCGCACCCGTTCAAAACGCATCACAACGCGCTCGACATGGACCTCTACCTTCGAATTGCGCCTGAGCTATATCTCAAGCGGCTCCTCGTAGGCGGATTCCAGCGGGTCTACGACCTGAATCGGAACTTCCGCAACGAAGGAATCTCCCGGCAGCACAATCCGGAGTTCACCATGCTGGAGTTCTATGCCGCCTACTGGGACTACGAGCGCATGATGGAGTACGCCGAAGATCTGCTTTGCGCCGCCCTCGGTGGCGCCGGGCACGAGGCCCGAATCCCCTACCAGGACCATGAGATCTCGTTGCAACGCCCCTGGAGGCGGATGCCGCTGCGCCAGGCACTCCTCGACATCGGCGGACTCGAGTCGGAGCTAGTCGATGACGCGTCGAAACTCTCCGATTGGTTGCGGACAAAGGACATACCAACGGCGGGTATGGGTCTAGGGGCGCTGCGCGAGGCTGCGTTTGACAAGACCGTCAAGCCGCAGGTCAGCTCGCCGTTGTTCATCACCGACTACCCGCTAGAGCTCTCACCGCTGTCCAAAGCTCGCCCCGACGACCCCGATACGGTCGAGCGTTTCGAGCTTTTCATGGGTGGGATGGAGGTGGCCAATGGTTATTCGGAGCTGAACGATCCACGCGAGCAGCAGCGCCGTATGCAGGAACAAGTGGACGGGCGAGAAAACGACGGAGAGATCCCGCCCGCCGTCGATGCCGATTACATCACCGCGCTTGAGCATGGTATGCCCCCGGCAGCAGGTATCGGCATTGGTGTGGACCGCCTTGTAATGCTGTCCACTGACTCACCAACGATTCGAGACGTGATCTTATTCCCATTATTACGCCGAAGGAATTAGTCTAATTAACTAAAAGTCACTATTAGTTAGTCATAGATTTTTAAGTTCTCCCTTGACTGCTACAGTCTATGTGGAGTCTTCGAAAGCAGGCCCACCGAGGTGTTGACCTCAGTTAGGCACTCGACGAGGGCAGGATGCGGGAGAGCGAACCCCTATGGCTGGCGAGCCGATTCCAGCTGTATATCGCACTACGCTACTTCAAGGCGCGCCGCCAGCAGGCGTTCACGTCGGTCGTGAGCGTCGTTTCGATCCTCGGCGTGGGCGTCGGGGTGGCAGCGCTGATCATCGCGCTGGCGCTGCTTACCGGCTTCCAGGAAGACATCCAGGACAAGATCATCGGCGCCAACGCGCACGTCTTCGTGCAGCCGTTCGGCCCCTATCTGGACGACCACGCGTATGTCGTAGACACGGCCCGATCGGTGAGCGGCGTGATCGATGCGGCGCCGGCCTTGCTGACGCCTGGTCTCATGGAGGGGCGTTCGCAGACGCCGCGCTTCGTCAATCTCAAGGGTGTCGATGCCGGCGGCGAGGCCCGCACCACGAGGCTTCTCGATCGGATGGTGAAGGGCAGCGCCGAGGGCCTGATAGCACGAGGCGCAAGCTCATCGGGCCGTCCCGGCGTGGTGCTCGGCAACGAGCTGGCCGCGAGTCTCTTCGTCGACGTTGGCGACCAGGTGAAGGTCAGCGTTCACTCCAGCGGCATGATTACCCCATTCGGCGGCAGTGGCGGGATCAAGATCGTTCGCTTCGACGTAGTGGGGATCTTCGAGGCGGGTATGTACGAGTACGACAACACCTGGGCCCTCATTCCCCTCGAGACCGCGCAACGCATGGTCGAGGCGGGGGATGGGGTGACCTTGGTGCAGGTCCGCGTCGAGGATGCCTTCAACACCGCTCCAGTGGTCGAAGAACTGGGGGACCGTCTCGGCGAAGGCTACTTCTTGATGGACTGGCAGAGCATGAACCGCGCCTACTTCGCGGCGCTGCAGCTGGAGAAGCTCGCTCTCTTCGTCACCATCAGCCTGATCACCGCGGTAGCCGCACTGAACATCGCCGCCAGTCTGGTGCTGATGATCAAGGACAAGCAACGCGATATCGGCATCCTGATGTCGCTCGGGACTACGCGGCGGCATATCCGACAGATCTTCATGATCCAGGGCGTGATGATAGGGCTCATCGGCACCGCACTGGGGTGCATTCTCGGCGTCGCTACTTCCTTGACGCTGGACCACTACGAGCTCATCCGGTTGGAGGCGCAAGTCTATTACTTGGCGTACGTGCCGTTTCACGTACGCTCGGTCGACCTCGGCCGCGTCTGCCTGGTCGCCGTGGTCATCTCCCTCGCCGCGACGCTCTATCCGGCACTGCGCGCGTCACGCCTCGACCCGGTCGCCTCCCTTCGCTACGAGTAGTCATGCATGACGCTGAAGAGTTCCTCACCGTCGAAGGGATCGATAAGAGCTACCGCTCCGGCGACCGCCGACTACAAGTTCTGTCGGACTGCGACTTACGTCTGGCGGCAGGCGAACGTATCGCCATCATCGGCCAGAGCGGCGTCGGCAAGAGCACGCTGCTGCACCTGCTGGCCGGACTGGATCGTCCCGACAGCGGCAGCATCCGCTTCCGCGGCCGCGAGCTGCGATCGCTGTCCGAGCCCGACCTGGCGGCGTTTCGAGGTCGTCACGTGGGCCTCGTCTTTCAGTTCTACCACCTGCTTCCGGAGTTCAGCGCCCTGGAGAACATCATGATGCCGCTACTGATCAACGGCGACGTGGATGGGGCACAGGAGCGCGCCACGGGTCTGCTGGCGGACGTTGGGCTGGCCGATCGGGCACACCATTTCCCATCCGAGCTATCCGGCGGTGAGTGCCAGCGGGTTGCCATTGCGCGCGCCCTCGTCCGGCAGCCCGAGGTCCTGCTTGCTGACGAGCCTACCGGCAACCTCGACCGCGACAACGGCAGGCGAGTCCTGGAGATCTTCTTGCGACTTCACGAGAGCTATGGCAACGCCATGGTGCTGGTTACGCACAACCCCGAGTTGGTGGCCGACTTCGACCGCGTTCTGGTGATGGAGTTCGGCGGCCAACTCAGGGCGCATGTATCAGGAGAACGTCAATGAACCGCGCGCCGAGGGAACGGTTGCCTGTGACGTGCCCATCAGCGGCGTGGATCCCCGATTGGGTACCGCGCATGACTGCTAACGTCTTGGCGGCTGGAAAATCGCTCCGCTATACTCGAAACCAAGCGGCGCCCTTTGGCGTCGCCCTTTGCGACAGGAGACCCAACGGACGCGGCGCCACGGCACGCGGCCTGCGGGGGGGCTCCTGCGAATGGGGCTGGGTCGATGTTTGAGCGCTATACCGAACGAGCTCGACGGGTCATTTTCTTTGCGCGCTACGAAGCCAGCCAGCTAGGCTCGCGCACGATCGAGACCGAGCACTTGCTGCTCGGGCTGATCCGCGAGAACAACGGCCTCACCGGCAAGCTCCTGGGTCGCTCAGCCATCGAGGCGGAAGCCATCCGCGGAGAGATCCAGACGCGTACGGAGGTACGCGAGAAGATCTCCACCTCGGTAGAGATCCCCCTCTCGGTCGAATCAAAGCGCGTGCTGGCGTACGCAGCGGAGGAAGCCGAGAAGATGCTGCATAAATACATCGGCACCGAGCACATCCTGTTGGGGCTACTACGCGAGAAGAAGTCGCTGGCATCGCGCATTTTGGTCGAAAAAGGCATGCGGCTGTCGACTGCTCGCGAGGACCTCCTCTATCTGCTCAAAGAAAAGAACCTCAGCGAGAAGAAGAAGGAGACACCGTTCCTGTCGGAGTTCTCGCGCGACCTGACGGAGATGGCTGCCAAGGGCGATCTCGACCCGTTGATCGGGCGCGAGGGCGAGCTCGAGCGCATGATCCAGATTCTGTGTCGCCGCACGAAGAACAACCCTGTTCTGATCGGGGAGCCCGGCGTAGGTAAGACCGCGATCGTCGAAGGCCTGGCACAACGGATCGGCAGCGGCGAGGTGCCGCGGTTCCTCGCCGACAAGCGCATCTTGGAGCTCGACATCTCATCTGTGGTCGCCGGCACCAAGTACCGAGGCCAGTTCGAAGAACGGCTCAAGACGATCATGAAGGAGCTGCTCGAAAACAAAGACGTCGTGATCTTCATCGATGAGCTGCACACGCTCGTCGGTGCCGGCTCCGCTGAAGGATCGCTAGACGCCGCCGGCATCCTCAAGCCCGCCTTGGCAAGAGGTGAGGTGCAGTGCATCGGTGCCACGACGCCGCGCGAGCACCGCAAGTACATAGAGAAGGACCGAGCGCTTGCGCGGCGCTTCCAGGGCGTCAATATTGCCCAGCCGACCGAAGAAGAGACCGTCCAGATCGTGCGCGGGATCCGCGAGCATTACGAGAAGTACCACGGCGTGAAGTACAGCGAAGAGGCACTGGTCGCGGCTGTATATCAGAGCAATCGGTATATCACCGATCGTTTCTTGCCCGACAAGGCGATTGACGTGCTCGACGAGACCGGCGCGCGCGTCAAGCTTGCTATGACCTCGGCGCCGAGCCGCGTTCGAGAACTCGAGGCACGCTCTCGAGAGCTAGCGACACAGCTGGACACAGCAATTGCCGATGAGGAGTTCGAGCAGGCGGCTCATTTTCGTGACCTCATGAAGCGCGAGCGCGAACGCCTGGAACGTCTCCGAGCTGACCGCGAGGAGGAACCTGAGGAGGAGGCTCCGCTGTTAGTCAGCGTCGAGGACATCGAACAGGTCGTCTCAAACTGGACCGGGATTCCTATCGCCTCCATAAGACAGGAGGAGATGGACAAGCTGATCAACATGGAGGAGCGGCTGCATAAGCGGATCGTTGCCCAGGAGGAAGCCATCGAGGTAGTCTCCCGGGCTATCCGTCGGTCGCGCGCCGGCCTCAAGTCACCACAGCGTCCCGTGGGCTCCTTCTTGTTCCTGGGTCCCACCGGCGTAGGCAAGACGGAGGTGGCACGAACGCTTGCCGCCTTCCTGTTCGGGGACGACCGGTCACTCGTTCGCTTCGACATGTCCGAGTACATGGAGCGTCACTCGGTGTCGAAGTTGATCGGCTCTCCACCCGGGTACGTCGGTCACGAGGAGGGCGGCCAGCTGACCGATCAGGTACGGCGCAGTCCCTATAGCGTGGTATTGCTCGACGAAATCGAAAAAGCCCATCCGTCGATCTTCAACATCTTGTTACAGGTGTTCGAGGACGGCCAGCTCACCGATGGCCTGGGCCATACGGTCGATTTCAAGAACTGCATCCTCATCATGACGTCGAACATCGGCGCGCGTTTCATGGAAAAGCGCGGCGGCGTCGGGTTCCGAGCCCTCGACGAAGTAGCCACATTCGACGACATGCGAGATCGTGTTGTCGAGGAAGTGAAGCGCACGTTCAACCCGGAATTCCTCAACCGGCTGGACGAGACGATCGTGTTTCACGCGTTGACCGACGAGCACCTCCAGCAGATCATCCGCCTGATGGTGGGTCAGTTGAACGAGCACCTAGCCAACAAGAGTATCCAGATAGAGCTCGACGAGGCGGCCTACCAGTGGTTGATCGACACGACTTGCGCGGATCGCAGCTATGGCGCCCGGCCGTTGCGGCGCGCCATCCAGAAGTACATCGAGGACGCCCTCGCTGAAGAGCTCATCCGCGGCAATCTGGGGACCGGCACGCACGTCCTAGTGTCAACGGATGACGACGGCCTGCACTTCGATATCCAGCTGGTCGAGCCGGAGCCGGCGAGCGCGGTCGTGTAAACCGGACCGTTGGAGCATGCGGGGGTACGAAGGCAGTAAGCTGGTCGGGCCACAAGCGGGCCGATGCGGTATCATCCTTCGTATGGTGTGCTCGCGACCCGCCGCGTGGGCGCGAGACGTACAAACTCCCCCTGCGCCCGAAGACGCCATGGACCTTCTCCCGAGCGATCAGTCACGCTATCTCTTCGCCCTCCGGGCAACGGCCTTGGCGGTGCTCGTGATCCTCGTGGTCGACTCGAGCCTGCTACTCGCGGCTCCCACCGCCCAGCTGCCGCCCGCACAGGTCGCCGCTGCCGCGCGCGGTCCACAAGGCCGGAACATCGAAGAGATCCGCATCATCGGTAACGAGCGATTCGATTCCGACACGATCAGCTTCTACATGGCGAGCCGTACCGGGGCGCCTTTCGATACCGCCACCGCAGAGCTCGACTACATGTCGCTGTTCAATACGAACTGGTTCTACAACCTGGTAATGAGCTGGGAAGAGGGAACCAACGGCAGCATCGTGCTCGTCATCGACGTGGAGGAGCTACCCCTGCTTCGGCAGGTCCGCATCGAAGGAACCCGCAAGGTACGCCTGGACGACTTCTTCGAGCGCCTCGATCTGATCGAGCGCCACGTGACCATCAACGACCCGATCGACGAGCAACTGCTGCGTGACAACATCGAAGTGCTGACGTTCATGCTGCAAGGCGACGACGGGTTGCAGTTCGTGCAGATCGACCTCGAGGTCGTGGAGTCAGAGCTCGGTGCCGGGGTGGACGCGATCTACCGGGTCATCGAGGGCGACTCCGTGCGCATCGCGCTGGTGCAGTTCGAAGGCAACACTGTCTTCAGCGATCAGCAGCTGCGATGGGCGATGAAACGCACCGCCGAGCACCACTTCATGTCGTTCCTCAGCAAGAGCGATCGTTTTTCGCGCGCCGGCTACGAGTTCGACATGGTCGAGCTTCAGAAGCTATATCACCGCAACGGCTACCTGGAGTTCGATGCCGACGAGCCGCGCATCGAGGTGTTTACCGAAAACCGATCGCTGTGGTTTGACGATCGGGAACGACTGGCGATAACGATTCCGATTTATGAGGGCACGCAGTATCACATCGGCGACATCAGGATCGAAGGAAACACCGCTTTCAGCGACGAAGAGCTTATCCGGGAGATCGGGCTCCGTCCCGGCGACATTCTGAATATCGAGGAAGTTCAGGCGGCAAACCAGGCGCTTGCCGACAAATACACGAACGCTGGATATCTACAGGTCGCCATTGCTCCGATTCCCTATCAAGACCCGTCGACCGGCCTCGCCAACCTGACCTACCAGGTGCAGGAGAACGCCATCTATCGGGTAAACCGAATCGAGTTTTCGGGCAATACAAACACGCGCGACTTCGTCCTCCGACGAAACCTCAACCTGCACGAGCTGGCGCAATGGGATCAAAGCCGCTTCGACACCAGTCTCAACCGACTATGGCGTCTCGGCTATTTTCAGAACGTCGAGCATAACCTCGCTAGCGCCCCCCCCGGGGAGTCCCTTGATCCTGCAGTGCCGGCCGATCCGCAGTTCGGCTCTGTGGATGTCGACTTGAGAGTCGCGGAGATCGGTCGCAACCAGATCTCGTTCGGCGGCGGTGTATCAGCGCTCGAAGGCGGCTTCGTCCAGTTCGGCTATTCGACCCGCAATCTGTTCGGCTATGGGCAGACGGTGTCGATCAACGGGCAGGTTGGAAAGCTCCGTCAGAACGTACGGCTATCGTTCTCGGATCCATATTTCCTCGGCAAGCGCGTGCGCTTCGGTGTCGACATATTCCGCGATGCCATTGATTTCCCCGACTTTCAACGGTCAGGCACCGGCGGGGCGATCCGCTTCGGCCTGCCGCTGAACGTCAACGAGACGATCGCCGCGTTCCTCGAGTACAACTACGAGGTCATCGATATCGGCAACGTCAGCAGCTCACTAGGGAGCATCTCGTCGCCGCTGTTCCAGGCACTCTTCCTGACCCGGGGGCGCCGCGTCACCAGCTCGATACGACCGTTCGTGTTCCATTCCAATCTCGACAACCCTTTCATGGCATCGCGCGGCAGCCGCACGAGTGCCTCGTTCGAGTACGCTGGCGGACCTCTCGGTGGCACGCTCGACTTCTGGCGCGCCAGCCTGCGCACCACCTGGTACATCCCCACCGCGACCCGCTCCGGGTTCATTCGCACCCCCAAGCAAATCCTGGTGCTCAATGTCAGGGCCGACTATGCCGAGCCGCTGGGGGATCTCGTGGAGCTGCCGATCTTCGAGCGCTTCTTCTTGGGCGGAACCAACTCGGTTCGGGGTACGCGGCTGCGGTCGATTGGCCCGATTGACGAGTTCGGCAACATTCTCGGCGGCACCAAGGGGCTGCAGTACAACCTCGAGTACATCTTCGCTCTCACCCCGGCACTGCGCGTGAAGGGGTTCCACGACGCTGGACAGGCCTGGTTATCAGACGACGACATCAGCATCCGGGACATGCGTCGTACGGTGGGGCTGGAGTTCGAGATCTTCGCGCCCGTCTTCAATATACCGATGCGCTTCTTCTGGGCCTACAACTTCGATCCCCTGGAGATCTTCGGGGAGCAGAGGTCGACGTTCGAGTTCGCGATTGGCTCGACGTTCTAGATCCATCGCCGGGCTGCGGCTGACCGCGCTTGCGGACCTCGTCGACGGTACATTGGAAGGCGATCCCGAACGTATCGTTGCGGGCGTGGCAGAGATCGAACTGGCGACCGAACGCGACATCGTATTCGTCACCGACAGCAAGCGAGCCAGGGCACTGGCGACCACGTGTGCCGCCGCGGTGCTCGTACCGCAGGAGTTGGAGGTCGCACAACACACGCCAGGCAAGGGAATCAATCTGATACGGGTCGAAGATCCGTATTGCGCCGTCGCCCTCGTTCTCGATGCGCTGTATCCCCTCCAGCCGACAACAAGCGGAATCCACGCTAGCGCCAGGATCGATCCGGGGGCGGACCTGGCGACCGACGTGGCCGTGGGCGCCCACGTGGAGATCGGTGCCGCGGCCGTAATCGGAGCCCGCAGCCAAATCGGCCATGGCTGCACGATCGCGCCGGGCGTGCGCCTGGGTGAGGATTGCACGCTCTATCCGAACGTCACTGTCTACGAGGGCACACGGATCGGCGACCGCGTCGTACTTCACGCCGGCGTGGTGATCGGCGCGGACGGCTTCGGATTCGCGCGCCACGGATCACATCAGAGGAAAATCCCGCAGATTGGTGGGGTCATACTCGAGGACGACGTGGATATCGGCGCCAACTCCTGCATCGATCGCGGCACGCTACGCGACACGCGGGTGGGCGCCGGGACCAAAATCGACAACCTGGTGCAGATCGGCCACAATTGCGACATTGGTCGGCATTGTGCGATCAGTGGCCAGGCTGGCCTCTCCGGCAGCACGGTGCTGGAGGATGGCGTCATCGTCGGTGGCAACGTCGGCACCTCGGGCCACCAGGTGATCGGAGCCGGCTCGATGCTTGCCGCCAGAAGCGGGGTCCACGGCGACCTGCCTCCGGGTTCGGTCGTCGGAGGCTCTCCGCATATGGAAATTGGCTTGTGGCGACGCGTTGTCGGTACGCTCACCAAGCTTCCGGAGTTGCGGCGGCGCGTACGGCGACTGGAGAAGGCGGCCGAGAGCCGCGGCGAGGAGTAGGCTTTGACCGTCGACATCGCAGGCATCATGGCGGCACTGCCACATCGTTATCCGTTCTTGCTGGTCGACCGCATCGTCGAGATGGATCCCGGTGAACGGGTCGTCGGGATCAAGAACGTTACCGTGAACGAACCGTTCTTTCCCGGTCACTTCCCGGGCAGCCCGGTAATGCCCGGAGTGCTGATCGTCGAGGCGATGGCGCAGACTGGGGCTGTCATGGTGATTCGCGACGGCGGCGAAGCCCTCGCCGGCAAGTTTTTCTACCTTGCTGGTGTCGACAAGGTGCGCTTCCGTCGGCCCGTTGTCCCCGGCGATCAACTACGGATGGAGCTCACGGTTCTTTCTATGCGTCGACGCGCGTGCAAGATGGCTGGCCGGGCGACGGTCGACGGAGAGCTCGCCGCCGAGGCTATTCTACTGTCATTGATGGTCGATCCGGGAACCGGTGTGGCGCGATGAGCGTGCAGGTAGAGTGCCATCCGACGGCTATCGTATACGAGGGAGCAGAGCTCGGCGTCGGCGTCAAGCTCGGGCCGTATGCCATCGTTCATCCGACCGCAGCAATCGGCGACAGATCGGAGATTGGCGCCTTCGCGGTGGTGCACGATCACACTACTCTGGGCGCGCAGACGCGCGTCTTCCCGCACGCCTCGGTCGGGTCCGAGCCCCAAGACCTGAAGTTCGATGGCGAGATGTCGTTCTTGGACTCCGGCGAGGGCAACACGTTCCGCGAGTTCGTAACAGTGAATCGGGGTACCGAAGGCGGGGGCGGCGTGACCCGGATCGGTTCGGGCAACATTTTCATGGCCTACTCGCACGTGGCGCACGATTGCCAGGTCGGCAATCACACTATCTTCGGCAATTCCGCCACCCTGGCGGGACACGTCGAGGTCGGCGACTACGCGATCCTCAACGCTTTCTGCGGCATCCAACAGTTCGTCCGTGTCGGCGCACACGCCTTCCTGGCGGCGCAGGCCGGGATTACCAAGGACGTCGTGCCTTTCGCCCGGGCACGCGGCAACCACGCGCGCATCCTGGGCTTGAATTCGGTAGGTCTGCAACGCCGCGGCTTCGACGATGCGGTATGCCGCGACCTCAAGCGAGCCTTCCGCATCTTATTCCGTGAGAAGCTCAACACCACCCAGGCGCTGGCAAAGATCGCCGCAGTCGGGCTCGCGGGTCCCGAGCTTGACCAGCTGGTGTCATTCGTAAAGAGCAGTGAGCTCGGAATCGCCAAGTGAGCCGCTGGCGCTGATCGCCGGCAGCACACAAATGCCCGTGTTGGTCGCCCGCCAGGCTCGACAGGCCGGCAGGCGCGTTGTTGCCGCTGCCATCCACGGCATCACCGATCCTGCGCTCGAGGCGCACGTCGACGGCGTCCAGTGGCTCCATTGGGGAGACCTGCCCGCTTTCTTCAGCGTGCTCGATGGTTGGCGGCGGGATGGCATCACCGAAGCCATCATGGCGGGAAAGGTCGAACAGAAGCGCATGTACGAGCGCGATGCTGACGGCGGAATGCAGGCGATGTTAGCCGAGCTCCCATCCGGCCACACGGACCAGCTGCTCGGCGCGGTGGCGAAGGTGCTGGAGTCGGCCGGGATTCGTCTGGTCGAGTCGACGCGTTATCTACGCCAGTTGATGCCGGCGCCGGGGTGGACTGCCTGGCGCCAGCTGACGGCTGCCGAGGACGCCGACATCCGACACGGCTGGCGGATCGCCAAGGCTCTCGGCGAGCACGACATCGGGCAAACCGTCGTGGTCAAGGAGAAAGCCGTATTGGCCGTGGAGGGAATGGAAGGGACGGACGCCTGCGTCCGAAGAGGCGGCGAGCTCGGCGGCCCCGGCTCGGTGGTTGTGAAAGTGGCCAAGCCAGATCAAGATCTGCGATTCGACGTGCCCGTGGTCGGCGCACGTACGCTGGAGAACATGCATGCGGTCGGCGCCTCGGCGCTAGCGATCGAAGCGGACATGACGGTCCTGTTCGACCGCGCACGCGTCGAAAAGCTGGCGCAGGAATTGGACATCGCGTTGATCGCTAGAGCTGACGATGCCTGACCGGGTACGCGTCGGCGTCGTCGGAGTAGGCTCCATTGGCCGACACCACGCGCGCATCTATGCCGATAGCGACGCGGCACATCTGGTTGGCGTATACGACCTTCACGCAGATCGGTCAATCGAGTTGGCGCGAACCACGGGATGCAGGGCCTTCGACGAGCTCGCCACCCTGCTCGATAGCGTCGACGCGGTCAGCGTAGCAGTGCCGACGCTGGCTCACGAGGACGTAGGGCTGCGCTGCCTCCAGGCCGGCTGTGATGCGTTGATCGAGAAACCTATCGCCAACAGCATCGACGCCGCCGACCGACTCATCGCCAGCGCTGCGGAAGAAGACCGACTGCTGCAGATCGGGCATGTGGAGCGCTACAACCCGGCCGTCGAGGCGTTGCTGAGCCGTGTCGAGCGGCCGGGCTTCGTCGAGATTCATCGCCTTGGTTCATTCGCGGCGCGAGGCCTCGAAGTCGATGTAATCCTCGACCTTATGATCCACGACATCGACATCGTCCACGCCATGGTCCAGGGCGATATCGACGAGGTTCGCGCCGTCGGTGTTCCCGTGCTGTCGGACGAGATCGACATCGCTAACGCTCGCCTCGAGTTCAGCGGCGGCTGCATCGTAAACATGACCGCCAGCCGGGTGAGTCTAAAGCGCGTCCGCAAGGTCCGGATCTTCGCACCTTCCGGGTATCTCTCGGTTGACTATTCTGCCCAGGAGGTAGCGCACTACCGGCTCGGCCACGAGGGGGGCCGCCCCAGTATCGAGGCCGTCCCGGTAAAGGTCGACCGAGCCGAGCCACTGGCTTGTCAACTGAACGATTTCCTGGCCTCAGTGCGGACCAGGGATGCGCCGCGCGTCGACGGAGCCTCTGGTCGTCGAGCCCTGGAAACAGCGCTTCGCATCCGCGACGCGATGACGCGGCGGGCCGTTGCCCACCAGCCTGTCGCCAAGGGATAGAGAGGTGCTGGGCACGATCCGGCATTGCGGCGTTGAGCGTGGCGTGGGCTCTCTCGGCCGACCACGAGCCCCATGGTAAACTCTCGCGCTTCCTGAGTGCCTTTCGTGGTTCACGAGACGATGAAATACCGCTACAACGCGAGCCCGCGTCCGACCGTCGGTGTCGAAGAGGAGTACCAGATTTGTGACCCGAGCACGGGAGATCTAGTACCGCGGGTCAACGAGCTGATGGCCCATGCCGATGAGGGCACGGCGCGTTTTCTGGCCCACGACCTTATTCAGGGACTGATCGAAGCGGTCACGGATATCGCCGAGACGGTCGACGAGGCAGCCGCTGACCTGGCCGCGAAGCGCCGGCTTGTGCTCTCGTATGCGGAAGCGGAAGGCTGCACGCTGGGCATCACCGGGGCACATCCGTACGCCGATCCGCGCGAGACTGCATTCGTCGATACCGAGTCATACCGTTGGGTCCGTGACCAACTGCGCTACATCGCCGGACGCAATCTCTCGTTCGGCCTCCACGTTCACGTCGGCGTGGACGATGCGGAGCGTGCCATCTACGTGGCCAACCGGCTGCGGCGATGGATTGGGCCGCTGATCGCAGTAGCCGCCAACTCGCCGTTCCTCGACGGTGTCGATACCGGCTGGGATTCGGCGCGCTCGGTTGCCTTCGGCAGCTTCCCGCGCTCCGGAGTTCCTCCACACTTGCGGAGCTGGGCGCACTACGAACAGGTCATGGGAGGGCTTCAGGCGGCCAACAGCATCAAGACACCACGCCACGTGTGGTGGAACGTGCGCCCTCATCCGACGTTCGGCACCGTCGAGATTCGCGCCTGTGACGTGCAGATGTCGTTGCGTCGCACCACTGCGATCGCTGCTCTTTGTCAGGCGCTGGTGGTGGGATACGGCGAGCGCCATCGGGCCGGAGAGGCCGAGCCGGCCCAGGATCAGGAGTTTCTCGATGACGGGCGGTTCAAAGGCATGCGTTTCGGCCTCGACGCTACAGTAATCGACGCGGAGACGCATGAGATCATGTCGATGCGGGAGATGGCCCGACTCATGGTGGCAGACGCTGGCGAGGCGAGTGCCTCGCTCGGCACCGAGTCGCATCTCCGCACGCTGTCGGAGATCATCGAATCCGGAAACGGGGCGACGTACCAACGGGCGCTGGCGGAGGAGCTCGGAGGCGATCTGGTAGCGGTGCAGCTCCGACTGTTGGACGAGGCACGCTCTCTGGTGCTAGAACCCGACGTTCCCCTCTGAGCCGGAGCTGACGCGTCAACGTGTTGCGGATTCATGTCCTCGGCTCGGGCAACGCTGCCGCCGGGCGCCGCCGTGACACCACTGCCCTGGCGGTGGAAGCCGGCGGCGAGTGGACCCTGGTGGACTGCCCCGGTGGAGCAGTGCACAAGCTGGCGTGCCTGGGCGCCGATCTCGCCGACCTGCGGCGCCTGCTGGTGACACACAATCACGTCGATCACGTCTACGGCTTCGTCCATCTGGCGCACGCTCTAGTTTTGTCAGCAGAGCAATCGCCCCTCGTCGTGCATGCGCCTGAGCAGACCCTAGAAACACTACGCGCCATGCTTCAGATTCACGGGCTCGATGCCGCGTGCGCCGATCGCCTCGACCTGCGAAGTGTGGCGCTGCGACCGGATACCGAGGTTACCGCCTCTCCGGCCGGCCGCATTGTTGCGACACCGGCGGCCCACAGCCGCGACACCCTCGCGTTACGCTTCGAGCAAAGCGGCCGGGCGTTTGTCTACGCCTCGGACACCGGTCCCAGCGACGCGGTGGCCGCCTTGAGCTCCGACGTCGATCTCCTCATGCATGATTGTGCCGGGCTGCACCGGGATCTCGCAGCCTTCGAAGGGCAGCACTCGAGCGCCCGCCAGGCCGGTGAGATCGCCGCAGCAGCCCGGGTCGGGGAACTGAGCCTGACCCATCTGGGAGAGGCGAGCGAGCACACCGAGGCCGATCTGCTACGCGAGGCGAGCGAACGCTTTAGTGGCCCCGTGGTTGCTGCCGCGGATGGTGATACGTATACCCTGGCGCCAATCGCCTAGCAGGCCGTGGTGAAAGTGTGGTGGGTCTGGTTACGGCGAGTTGGGGCCAGATGCAAGGCGGCCTGACACTGGCAATGCCCTAGCCATCGTCGAGGAAGGCCAACGCTGCAGATGGCCCCAAATCACCGTAACCCTTCGGGCGACAGTGGGTTGCGCGCGTATCCTGCGTCGTTCCTCGTCAACGATGGGGTAACCATCGCCGCCTCCTCTCTCCTTGCCTCCACTTCGCAAGACCCTGTCGCCAGACCCACCACACTTTCACCACGGCCTGCTAGGATCGAGCCGCCAATCAGGTGCGGTACCCTCTTCAAGCATGCTCCCTGGAACGGCTAGGTATGGATCGATCGAGCGTACAGCAAGCGTATCCAACTTGATCGAGCATCGCCGATGTCGCCGTCGGATGCGGCACCGCATACCGGCCACAGTAGGTCCCGATACGGGGATCGCGCTGCGGGTGGGAAGTTTGACGTGAGCGGCTGGGTGGCGAGCGCACCGTTGCGGGCGGATCTTGCAGGAGGAACGCTCGACCTGTGGCCCCTGTACTTGCTCCATGCAGATTCCTCGACGGTTAATGTGGCACTTGCCCTGCGCGCGCGCGCCACGTACGAGCCCGGCGGTCGACTCTGGGAGTTACGAGCCGGCGATCACGGAGCGCGGCTCCAGTTCGCTGCATCCGCGCTTGCTGACGCCGCTACCGAAAGCCGGGACGGCGACCCGTTCGCCCTCGTGCTCCGCGTCCTGGCGCATACCGGGCTGCGGCAGGCCGGACGGCTAACGACCACCGTTGACGGCCCTCCGGGTGGCGGCATAGGGGGCTCATCGGCATTGCTGGTGGCGCTCTACGGTCTCGCTTGCCGCGCCACTGGGCGACCACTGCGGCGCCAGGAGCTAGCGAGCCTGGCACGCGATCTAGAAGCCCAGGTGCTGGGATTCCCGACTGGCGTTCAGGACTACTACCCGGCCATCTACGGCGGGGCGCTGCAGCTCCACTATCGTCCCGGCAGGACTCGAATGGAGCGACTTCCGGTGGATTTGGACGCGCTAGAGGAGCGCCTGTTGCTGGTGTACAGCGGCCAGCCACATGCTTCGGCACCGTCGAACTGGAGGCTCTACCGGCGCCGCATCGAGGGGGACCCGGCAGCACGCGACGGGTTCGAGGCGATCGCTCGTGCCGCTCTCGCTGCTGGAGAGGCGATGCGCCACGGCGACTGGGGCGGCCTCGGACACGCCATGAGCGACGATTGGAAGGCGCGCCAGGGTATCGACGCAACGCTAGCGCCACCCGACCTGCGTCGCTTGGAGCGCGCCGGTTTGGAGGCCGGAGCAGCTGCGGCGAAGGGCTGTGGTGCGGCGTCCGGAGGATGCATGTTGTTCTTGCTGCGCGATCCACAGGACCGCCAGACCGTTACCGCCGCCGTCGAGGCAGTCGCCGGCCGGGTCCTCCCGGTGCGTATCGCTCGCAGCGGGCTGCGCGTCCAGCGCGCCAACTAGTGGCCTGTAACAGATGATCGAATGGGCGGTGATCCCGGTGGCCGGACACGGCAAGCGCATGCAGCCGGCTGCCGCGGTCGTACCGAAGGCGCTACTGCCGGTGGGCACCTGGCCGATCTTGCACTGGGCGCTCGTCGAAGCGATTCGAGCCGCCATACCCGGCATCATCGTGGTCGTCGGGCCCGACCAACAGCTTGTTCGCGATTATCTGGACGCCGCACTAGAGGCCGGGCGACGCAACGAGAAGACGGACCTGGGATGCCTCGGACGCGGTCTGCTCGATCGCGACATTCGCTTCATCGAGCAAGCGGAGCCGCTCGGCGTCGGCGATGCTTTCGTGCGCTGTCGTGAGGTAACAGGTCAGGACGTCTTCGCGGTGTTGCTCCCGGACAACTGGTTCGACGCCACTACACCGGCGATCGAGCAGGTCGCACGGGCCTACGCGCAGACCGGCTTGTGCAGCCTGGGGCTAACCGAGGTCGCTGCCCAAGAGCGTGCTCTATTCGGCAACGTTGGCGGCGTTGGCCTGCGGCGGCTGGATGGTGATTGCTACCGAGTGCTGACGCTACAGAACAAGCTCCCCGGGGTGTTCGCGCCCGAAGGAAAGAGTCCGGTTCTGCGCGGCTGCGCGCGCTACGTCGTCGACACGCGGTTCTACGATGCGCTCCTGGCGACCGGTCCGCCGAGCCAAGGCGAGTGGGACGACGTTCCCGCCTTCCAGCATTTGATCGACCACGCCGGGCTCGCAGCCTACCGGATCGACGGGCGCCACTACGACGTGGGGCACCGACGCGGCTATCTGGCCGCGGCAGCGTACCTCGGCCGCTGTGCCGCGGAAGAGGAACGATAGTGGCGCACTAACCCCACCACCACGCCGCGAACACGCACCTGAGATTCCGGCAGGTAGAGCGGTTCGCCGGCACCGTGACTCGGCTCGAGCCGCACGTGGCCCGGCTCCTGAAAGAACCTGCCGACAGCGGCAAGTTGATCCCCGAGCACCAGGACGACGGTGTCCCCGTCCGTGGCGACACTGCGATCCTCGATCACCAGGAGGTCGCCGTCCAAGAGGAGCTCGTCGGACAACGAGTTGCCCTTCACGCGCAGTGCGTACAGCGGGCCCCCGGTAGCAAAGGACGAAGGCAAGTTGACGCTCTCGGCGGGCCGAATTGGCTCGAGAGGACGGCCGCCAGCGATCTGACCCAGCAACGGCACCTCGACGCCGCGGGCCAGCTCGGTATCGACGAGCTGAATCCCACGGCCTTGGTGCTTCGCCTTGCTGATGTAGCCCTTCTGTACGAGTTGCTGGACGTGCTTGTAAACGGTGGCGGGCGACGAGAGACCAAAATGGGCGCCGATCTCCTCCAGCGTCGGAGCGTACCCCTCAGCCTTCAGATAGCCGCTGATGTAGTCGAGAATCTCTTTCTGGCGCTTGGTCAGATACATGATGCTCGGAGCGACACGATGGGCGAAACGACGCCACTGACGGTTCGATATGCGGGACCAAATGTCAAGGGAGGGCGATGGTACCCTGACCCGATGGTTTACCTGTGTCTGGACATGGGCGCGCGCCGTATTGGCGTGGCGGTTTCTGACCCCACTGGCATGCTTGCGCGACCCCTCGATACGCTGCCGGGCGGCGAGCCAACCGCCGCGTTCGCAGAGCGCTTGCGCCCACTCGTCCGCGACACCGACGCGCAGCGGCTGGTGATCGGACTGCCAAAGCGGCTCAGCGGTGTCCGGGGACCCGAGGCCGTTGCCGTCGAGACGGTCGCCACCGAGCTGCAGGAGCTGCTTCGCATGCCTGTCATCCTATGGGACGAGCGTCTTTCGACGGTCGAGGCGACCCGGCGCTTGGTCGAATCAGGCGTGCGCCCGAAGCGTCGCAAGCAACTGGTGGACCGTGTCGCGGCAGCGCTCATTCTGCAGAGCTACCTCGACTCACTCGGCCCCCCAGTGCAGCTACCCTCGTGAAGCCACTCCGCCTGGCGATAGCGGCGGCGCTGCTGGCCGCCGCAACGGCCGCAGTCGCAGTGGTAACTCTGCAGCGCCACGTGCGGGCGCCGTTCCAAGGTTACGAGGGCGCCCACATGGACGTCGTCGTACGTCCCCGAATGCCGGCGCGCCAGATCGCCGATTTACTGGAGGAGGCCGGTGTCGTGGAGTCGGCGGCGCTACTCACCGGCTGGTTGTGGTGGACCGAGCGAAGTGGCGACGTGCAGGCAGGAGAGTACCGCTTTGTCGGGCCCACCTCGGTGCTAGAGGTCACTGAAGTCGTTACGTCGGGTCGAGTACGCCTCTACTCGGTGACGATCACCGAGGGATCCACTCGCTGGCAGGTGGCCGAAGCGATTGCCGCCGCAGGCTTCGGTTCCTACGAGGCGGCGTTGGTGGCTACCGGCCGCATCGACTTGATTGAAGATCTCGACCCGGTGGCGGATACGCTCGAGGGATACCTGTTTCCGGAAACCTACCTGGCGCCGCGGAGCGACGATGCAGAGGACCTGGTCGTCCGTATGGTCGAGGCATTCCACCAGGTCTGGACACCGGCCTACCAACGCCGCGCGGCCGAGCTGGAGATGAGCGTGCGCGCGGTGGTGACCCTGGCGTCGCTGATCGAGGCGGAGACGCTGACGCCGGCAGAACGCCCCGTCGTCTCGGGAGTGTTCCACAACCGGTTGGCGCGCGGCATGTTGCTGCAAACGGACCCGACTGTAATTTACGCCCGACACCTGGCGGGCCGCGAAGGCCGTACCATCTATCAGTCAGACCTGCGTCGAGATTCTCCATACAATACGTATCTCTACCCCGGGTTGCCGGTCGGTCCGATCGGGAATCCACGACTGGCGAGTGTCGACGCCGCGCTTCTTCCGGCCGACGTCGATTTCCTGTACTTCGTATCGCGCAATGACGGCACACATGCCTTCTCGCAAACGCTTGCAGAACACAACGAGCTTGTTGACCGCTACCAACGGTGAGCCATGAGCCAGGCCCGATCCACCAACCCGCTGCGCAGCGACGCCGCTAGTGGTCTGCGCTTCGCGGTGGTGGTCAGTCGGTTCAATGAGACGCTAACCGACCGGCTGCGGCAGGGGGCGTTGAGCGCCTTGCTCGAATACGGGGCTGCCCAATCCGACATCACCACGACCTGGGTCCCAGGCGCCTTCGAGCTCCCGATAGCCGCAGCGCACCTGGCTTCGACGAATCATTTCGACGCCATCGTATGCTTGGGCGCCCTCATCCGTGGCGAAACAATCCACTACGACGTGCTGGCCCACTCCACCGCCTCCGGATTGCAGGACGTCGCACGCCGGAGCGGACTGCCGATCACCTTCGGCGTCCTGACCTGCGAGACCGTCGAGCAGGCGGAGGCGCGCGCCGGAGGCAAGCACGGAAACAAGGGCATCGACGCCGCCGTCGCAGCGATCGAGATGGCCGTCCTGTTCAGCGCCGGCTCCGGAAGGTAGGCGATGGGATACCGCCATCGTGCTCGTGAGCGCGCATTGCAGTGCCTGTATCAATGGGAGAGCACCGGTGCGGAGCTCGACGGGCTTCTTGAACGATTCTGGAGGGCGCAGCCGGAACCGCAGCGAGTGCGCGACTTCGCCGAAGTGTTGGTAAGAGGCACGGTAGATGCCGTGCTCCGCATCGACCCTTTGATCGAGCAGCAGGCGGAGAACTGGCGTCTGGAGCGTATGGGCTGTGTCGATCGCGGCATCCTGCGGCTGGGGGTCTATGAGCTTCTCGATCAGTCCGACACCCCTGCGGCGGTGGTCATCGATGAGGCGATCGAACTAGCGAAGCGCTACAGCGGCGAGCAGGGAGGCACGTTCGTCAACGGCGTGCTCGACGGAATCTATCGACGGCTCCAGCGGCAACCAGCCAACGGCGACCTAGGCCTCGAGCCGCAACCTGGTCGAAGCAAGGCAACCGGCGCATGAGCAGCTACCCGCATCAGGAGATCGAGGGCAAGTGGCGGGCGCGATGGGATGCCGACGGGCTCTACCGCGCCAAGGTCGACTGGCAGAGACCCAAGCACTACGCCCTCACCATGTTGCCGTACCCGAGCGGTGACCTTCACATCGGCCACTGGTACGCCATGGTGCCCTCCGATGCCCGAGCCCGCTACATGCGCATGCGCGGATACAACGTCATGTTCCCGATGGGCTTCGACGCCTTCGGGTTACCTGCAGAGAACGCTGCGATCCAGCGCGGCATACACCCCTGGAAGTGGACCTACGCCAACATCGAGAACATGCGGCGTCAGCTCCACAGTATGGGGGCGATGTTCGACTGGGAACGCGAGGCGATCAGCTGCACGCCGCAGTTCTATCGCTGGACAGAGTGGCTCTTCAAGAAATTCTATGACAACGGTTTGGCATACCGTGCCGAGGCGCTCGTCAACTGGTCCGAGAGTCTCCAGACAGTGCTCGCCAACGAGCAGGTGATCGATGGCACGGACGAGCGGACCGGCCAGCCGGTAGTACAGAAGCTCATGTCGCAGTGGTTTCTGCGCATCCTCAACTACGCCGACGAGCTACTCGACTTCGGGCAATTGGATTGGCCCGAGTCAGTCGTCAAGGCGCAGACCAACTGGATCGGACGCAGCGCCGGTGCGCGAGTCACCTTCCGAACCGAGCAAGACGAGCCGATCGAGATCTTCACGACGCGCCCGGACACGCTATGGGGCGCGACGTTCATGGTGCTCGCACCTGAGCATCCGCTGGTCGCAGAGGTCACCACCAGCGAGCAGCGTCCCATCATCGACGCCTACGTGCTCGAGGCGGCACAGGCAACCGAGATCGAACGCAGCTCCGAAAGCCGCGTCAAGACCGGCGTGTTCACCGGCGGCTACGCACTGAATCCAGTCAACGACGAGCGCGTCCCGATCTGGATCGCCGACTACGTCATGCTCACCTACGGTACCGGCGCCATCATGGCGGTGCCCGCACACGACCAGCGCGACTTCGAGTTTGCGCGCCAGTTCGGCATCGAGATACGTCCTGTCATCCGCCCGGCAACGGGGGAGCTGGACGGAACGACGATGGCGGAAGCCTACTTGGGTCCCGGCGTGATGACCAACAGCGGGGCGATCGACAACGTGCCGTGCAACGAAGCGAAAGGTCTGAACAACCCTAGCATCGCCGCCACAATCGACTGGTTGAAGAAGCACAACACCGGTGACGAGGCGGTGACCTACCGCCTGCGCGACTGGCTGATCTCGCGGCAGCGGTATTGGGGAGCGCCCATACCGGTCGTAAAGACGGGGACCGGCGACTACGAATCCGTGCCCGAGCACGAGCTGCCGGTACTCTTGCCAGAGGACGTCGAGTTCATGCCGACGGGGCAAAGTCCACTCCAGAACCATCCTGGCTTTCTGACCACGCAAGATGCGGAGGGCAAGCCGGCCGAGCGTGAGACGGACACGATGGACACTTTCGTGTGCTCATCTTGGTACCAGTACCGTTATCTCAGCCCCGATTACGAGGACGGCCCCTTCGATCCGCAGGAAGCCGCCTATTGGCTACCCGTCGACATGTATACCGGCGGCGCGGAACACGCCACCCTGCATCTGCTCTACACGCGCTTCTTCACCAAGGCGATGCGCGATCTAGGAATGTTCGATCGCACCGCCGAGGTCATGCGCAGTCACGAGCGCAACCCGGAGGCGCTCTTCGACGAACCCATGCTGCGGCTGTGTAATCAGGGCCAGGTGCTCGGTGAGGAGCATCCAGGCGACACGATCGCGGCGTACGGCGAGTGGAACGGAAACGTACTGCGCGCTTCGCGAGTGCGAGTGCTCGAGGAGGCCGACGGCAACGGCAGCGGTGACGTGATCGGCGAGATCCTTCGGCGAACGGAGAATATCCTCACGGTTCGCCAGCTCGACGGCAGCCGCGCCACCGTCGAGGTGGCCGCAGACGCCGAGCTCGACATTCCGCGCGTCGAGGGTGCAAGAAACGTCAATCAACTTCGCCACCACCTCGAAGTCGAGCGCATGTCGAAGAGCAAAGGGAATGTCGTCAACCCCGACGAGTGGGTGGTGCGCTTCGGATCGGACTCGCTGCGCGCGTATCTGATGTTCGGCTTCGACTGGAGAAAGGGTGGCCCATGGGACAGCAGCCGTATCCAGGGTGTGGTCCGGTGGATCAATGACATCTGGGAGATCGCAACGCAGGGACCACCGTCGGGGTCTGGCACGCCGGAGGCGGAGGTCCAACTCGAGCGGCGGTTGCATCAGACCATCGAGCGTGTGCAGGCGGGGCTCGAGAACTTCACCTTCAACACCGCGATTGCGGCCCTGATGGCCTTCCGTAACGATCTGCGTGCGGCACTGCGCGAGGCGCGAATCGGCGCGCCAGCGTGGGAATCTGCGCTCAGTACCATGGTGCGTCTGATGGCACCGCTCACGCCGCACATCGCGGAGGAGCTATGGGAGCGGCTCGGCCACGAATACAGCGTCCACCAGCAATCCTGGCCTCGGTTTGACGCCACCAAAGCCGCCGAGGACAACGTCTCCCTGGTGGTTCTGGTCAATGGTAAAGTTCGAGATCATGTAGAGGTGTCGGCCGGGATAGGGGAGGACGAGGCCAAGCACCTCGGCCTTGCGACCGAAGGTGCCCAGCGGTATCTGGAGGGTGGCATCGAGCCGCGACGGGTGATCTTCATCGCGGCGCGCAAGGGCCAGGAGCCCAAGGTCAACATCGTCCTTTAGGGACATGGGGGTTGGGGGGATGAACGGAAGACATCGCAACTGCGGACGACCGGCCTGGCGCGCTCGTGTGGCGGTGGTAGTGGCGCTGGCGGCGTGCCTGTCGTGCGGCTACACCCTGGTTGGCTCTGGTGCGTTTCTTCCCGACTACATCCGCGTCGTTGCCATTCCGACGTTCGTGAACCTGACGCCACGTTTCGAACTGGAGGTACGCGTCACCGACGCGGTGACCCGCGAGTTCGTGTCGCGCGGCAACTACCGCGTAGTAGCCAGCCAAGCGGGCGCCGACGGCGTTTTGCAGGGCGAGATCCATTCGTTCACCGTAACCCCGATCGGGCTCAATCCACGCGACCGAGCCGATACGTGGCAAGTAACGATTCGAGCACGCGTCACCTTCACCGACCTCGTCGCCAACGAGGTGCTCTTTACCAACAGTGCCTTCCAGTACCAGGAGCAGTTCGAGTTCCCGGCGTCATCGGAGGGGCAGGTCGATATTGAGGTGTCGTCGATCGACGAGATCTCGGTGGAGTTCGCCCGGGCCGTGGTGTCGAGCATTCTCGAGGGCTTCTGAGGGCGGTTCCCCGGCGTGGCCAGCAGCAAGCCGATAACGATCCCGGAGGTCCGCCGTTCCTTGAGCGAGGGTCGCATCGCGCCCGTGTACCTTGTGCTGGGGCAGGAGGACGCGCTTCGACGCCACGTGGCTGAGGCTTTCTTCGACGCGTTCGAGCAGCGCGCTGACGGTCCCGGCGCCATAGACCGGATCGATGGGGCGAACGCTTCGCTCGCCGACATGATCGACGCGGCGCGTTCATTGTCGCTGTTCGCAATGGCGGCGGACGGCCCCGCTCATCTGGTCTGGGTGTCACGCTTCGAACACATGGATCTCGCGCATATCGACGAGTTGTCCACATACCTGAGCCATCCGGTCGACGCGACTTGTCTCGTATTGGAGGCCTCGAAGCTCGACAAGCGCAAGCTCGCGTACAAGACGGTTGCGGCGGCGGCCACCGTGGTCGACTGTGAGCCACCGCGCCGGGAGGAGGACGTGCGGCGCTGGCTCGAAGGGAGCGCACGGGCGCGCGGGTACGAGATTGGTGCCGACGCGCTCGACTACATGATCGCGATGGCTGGAACAAGCATCACAGCGCTCGAGCAGGAGCTCGAGAAGGCGATGCTGTACGTCGGTGATGGCGGCCAGATCCGCGCCAAGGATCTCGAGGGCCTCTTGGGGCGCAGCCGGGAGCACTCGGTGTTCGAGCTTACCGACGCCCTGGTGCGAGCTGATCCTGAAGGGGCCCTACGACTGCTCAACGTGCTGTTGGATGATGGTGAGGAGCCGTCCAGGGTGCTGGCGATGATTGCCTGGATCACACGACAGCTGGTGATCGCGCACGACGTTGCCGCCTCCGGCGCCTCAAGGCGCCAAAGCATGGAAGCCATCGGCGGCCGCTGGCAGCAACGCGGCGACGTACTGGATCGGGCCCAGCGCGCGGCTCGCGGGGGCCTCACGGAGGCGATCGGTGCCTGCGCGGACACCGATCTGTTCATCAAGCGGCTACGCGATGTGCGCCCCGGAGCGGACAGACTGAGGCCAGCCCGGGGGAAGCTGGAGGCGCTTTGCCGTCAGATCTGTGCCGCCTAGCGGTGAACGCGGCTACCGACGGCACCGACGTCGGCTCTGGCCCTACCTACCGATCGCCCGGATTCTTCGGGCCAGGCGCGACTTTTTCCGCGCTGCGAGATTGCGATGGATGATTCCGCGTTGAGCGGTCCGATCGAGCAGCGTTTGCGTCTCCGTCCAGCGCTCGCGCACACGCTCGAGGTCACCCGCTTCGATGGCCTCGTCGAGCAGGCGAAGCGCGGAGCGCAGGCGTGACCGATGTGCCCGTTTGCGACCCCTCCGGACCTCGCCTTGGCGCATGCGCTTCTTGGCAGATGCATTGTTCGGCATATTCAGAAAAACTCCTTGATCGGCCGCGTGAGACATGAAGGTTAGGCCGCCGGACGCCGACGGTCAAACACCCTCTGGGACCTCGACCAGCCACCTCATGCGGTCTGCGGGAGCTGTCGGCGCCCTGACGCTGCTGTCGCGGGTATTCGGTCTCCTACGCATGGCGGTGATCACCGCATTGCTCGGAACGGGAAGCGCCGCCGACGCTTGGGCAATCGCCTTCATGTTGCCCAATTCGCTACGACGGCTCGTGGGCGAAGGGAACATCTCGGCTGCGTTCGTGCCCATATTCACTCGCTTGGGGCGCCAGCGCGAGGAGCGCAGGACCTGGGAACTGGCACAACGGTTTCACACAGCGGTCGCCATCGGGGCAGTCGTCGTCGCCCTCGCCGGCGCGCTGGCGGCGCCCGTCCTGGTGCGCTGGTTCGCGTCAGGTTTCGCTGCCGTTCCGGGCAAGGTCGAGCTCACCGTCCAGCTGACACGATTCGTATTCATATTTCTCGTGTTCATCTCGATGGCCGCTGTTCTGGTAGCGGTACTCAACTCTCGCGACCGCTTCGCGGCGGCGGCGTTCGTTCCTGTGCTCCTCAACATCAGCATCGTGGGCGCGGGGTTGGCCGCCTGGTGGCTAGGCATCACCGAGCCCGCCCGCGCCGTCTGGGTTGTGGCCGGCGCAGCGGTGCTGGGTGGGGCAGCCCAGTATTTGTTCCTGATTCCCTACGCCCGCAGGCTGGGTATGAGGATTCGCCCACTCAGACCGACGGGCGACCCTGCTCTGCGCGAGATCGGCCGCCTGATGGTGCCGGGGCTATTCGGCGTGGGGATCATCCAGATCAACATCATCGTCGGACGCACGCTGGCGAGTCAGCTCGGCGAAGGTGCCGTCGCCTCGCTCGACTACGCGGCGCGCATCAACGAGCTGACCCTGGGTGTCTTCGCCATTTCGGTAGCAACGGTGGTGCTGCCCCTGATGTCCCGCCAGGGAGCAGCCACGGACCTCGCGGCGCTCGGCAACACGCTGGTGTTCGCACTGCGGCAAATCAGCCTGGTGACAGTACCGGCGGCGGTGGGCATGATCCTGCTGCGCCACGAGATCGTGGAAGTGCTGTACCAACGCGGCCAGTTCGACGTAGATTCGACCCGCCTGACCGCCGCTGCTCTGTGGGGGTACGCCGTCGGTTTGGTGAGTGTAGCCACCGTGCGCGTCGTGGCTCCGGCGTTTTTCGCCCTGCGCGACACCGTGACCCCCGTCCGCGTGGCCGCCGTCGCCATGCTGGTGAACATCGTCGCGTGCCTTGCGTTGCGCTCGGCGCTCGGTAACGCCGGAATCGCTCTCGCCAACTCGATCGCCGCCGCCGTGAACTCGGTGCTCCTTCTGATCCTGTTTCGACGCCGCGTCGGCGCGTTGCCGCTATGGAGTCTGACAACAAGCCTGGCGCGCGTCGCGGCCGCGACCGCGGTCATGGGCTGGGTCGTGGACGCGGTCCGACAGGTCGCCTGGCACGACGGTACAGGCAGCGGACTCATCGATCTCGGCAAGCTGCTGGCGGTGATCGCCGTCGGCGTCCTCACCTACTTGGCCGCACTGGTGGCCATGCGCGCACCGGAGATAGGGGAGCTACGATCGGTCACTCGAGGCGGAGTACCTGATACCCTCAGCGATCAAGGGGAGGCTTCCGGGGAGGAGTAACTCATGTTTCTGCCTGGGCGCTAGCGACTCGTGATCTCGGTCGTGCAGCGTGTACGCTCCGCGCACGTGATTGCGGAGGCGCAGGAGGTCGGCCGCATCGGTCTCGGTCTCCTGGTGCTGGTGGGTGCGGTCCGCGGCGACAGCGAACGGGATGTCGAGTATCTGGCGCGGCGTCTCGCTACCCTGCGTGTGTTTCCCGACGCACGAGCACGCATGAACCTCTCGCTGCACGACGTCGATGGCTCCGTTCTCCTGGTCTCACAATTCACCCTCGCTGCCGATACGCGCAAGGGTCGCCGTCCGTCGTTCGGTCGAGCGCTGCCGCCAGACAAGGCGGAAGCGCTTATCATCAAGTTGGTGGAGCGCCTACGAAGAGACCGGATTGAGGTTCAAACCGGGGTCTTCGGCGCGCCGATGCAGGTCCACCTGGTAAACGACGGTCCGGTAACCCTCCTGCTTGATTCGCGTCAACCGCAGCGCGCCGACGAGCAGCTGGCGGATGGTGACGATGCCTGACGCCGAATCATGGCTTGGTGGCTGGGAGCTTGACTACCTGGAGCGTCTTCGGGTCGAGCGCGGCCGTTCGCCGCGCACCGTCGAAGCATATGCCTCGGACCTGGCACAGTTCGGCAAGTGGTGCGAGAGCCGGCACCTCAGCGCACTCGGCGTCGATGTGCGATCGTTGCGCGATTGGCTCAGAAGTCTGGAGACCAGCGGCATCAGTGCCCGCTCGCGGGCGCGCAAGCTGTCGGCGTTGCGTGGCCTGTACCGGTACTTGGTCGAGGCAGGGCGCATCGACAGCGACCCCAGTGAGTTGCTGAGAGCGCGCGAGCGACGGCGATCGTTGCCGCGCACACTCGAGCCGGAGGAAATCGAGCGGCTGATGGCGCAGCCGGACACGGAGATCCCCGACGGTCTACGTGATCGCGCCATGCTCGAGGTGGCATACGGCTGTGGCTTGCGAGTGTCGGAGCTCGTCGGCTTGCGTATCGTCGACCTGGATCTGGAGGAGGGGGTCGTGCGTTGCCGTGGAAAGGGCGGAAACGAGCGCCTGGTGCCGATTGGCGACGAGGCCGCGCACTGGCTTGATCGCTACCTGGAGGGAGGCCGGGAGCGATCGGCAAGGACCGCCACCGAAGGCGCAGTTTTCCTGACCCGCCGTGGTCGCCCGCTATCTCGCCAATGGTTTGCCAAGCTGCTGAAGCGATATGGGGTGCAGGCCGGGATCGCCTCGCAGCGTATCAGCCCACACGTTCTGCGTCACAGCTTCGCTACCCACCTGCTTGAGGCGGACGCCGACCTGAGGGCGGTGCAGGCGATGCTGGGGCATGCGCGGATCTCCACCACCGAGGTCTATACGCACGTCAATCGACGCCGGCTGCGAAGCGTGTACGACCGCCATCATCCGCGTGCGCGGTGACCGTCACGGACAGCTTGCTCGAACGCCTCGATGCTCCCACGCGTGAGCTGCTAGGTGTTTGTGGGCGCCTCGCTTCGGAGCGCGGCGAGCGAGCTTATCTCGTGGGTGGGCGTGTCCGGGACCTGCTGCTTGGCCGTGATTCCATGGACATCGACATTGTGGTCGTCGGCGACGGCATGGCCGTCGCGCAGGCGCTATCGCGGCGTAACGGCGGAAAGCTGACCCGGTTCCACAGCTTCGGAACTGCGCGCGTCGATCTCAACGACGGACGCGTGGTCGATTTTGCCAGTGCCCGGCGCGAATGCTACGCAAGCCCCGGGGAGCTGCCTCAAGTGCAGGGGGGCACACTGTATGAGGATCTCGCGCGTCGCGATTTTTCGATCAACGCGATGGCATTGTCGCTCAGCCCCGAAGCGGCAGGTGAGCTTGTTGACGAGTTCGGAGGTGCCGCTGATCTCGACGCCGGCCTCGTACGCATCCTGCACGCTGGTTCGTTCGCCGATGACGCGACGCGGTTGCTACGAGCCATCCGTTTCCGGCTCCGACTTCACTATCGGCTCGAAGCCGGCACCGCGAGAGCGCTCGCCGAGGGCGTTCGCGGAGGCTACCTCGAGTCGATCTCCGGTGACCGTTTGCGCCGCGAGCTGCGCAAGCTCTACACCGAGGCACCGGTGGAGGGCCCACTGGCACTGGCAGAAGCCGGCCTCCTGGAGCCCATCCAGTCGGACCTGGAGGCACGTCGTGACGCACTCGAGTCGTTGTCTGCCGAGCTGGAGCGCCGGCCGGCAGATAGCCAGGCAGAGGCCTGGTCGCTGGTACTGGCGGTTACGGCCACCGAACTGACGCCGCAGCAAAGATGCGACCTAGTACGCCGACTACGACTGTCGCGGTCGGGGAGGCAGGCGCTGATGGATTCGGGGGCCACCTGGGAACGAGCTCGCGCGGCGCTGTCGAAGTTCCATAGCCCTGGCGAACGCGCCACCGTTCTCGACCAGCTCGCTCCGGACAGCCTTCGCGTCGTGATCGCAATCGACGCGGCGGTCGACGGCGGGGTCGGCGGCGCCATCCGCCGGTACCTGGACCATGATCGCCACGTCACCCCAGCGCTCGACGGAACAGGTGTGCAGAGCATGGGCTGTCCGGAGGGGCCCGCGGTTGGGGAGATCTTGCGCGCCCTGCGCGTGGCGCGCATCAACGACGTAGTTCTTGACAGGTCGGACGAGGAGCGCCTGGCACGACGCCTCATCAAGGCCCGCTTAGAACAGGGTGCTGAGAAACTCTGACCCAGCAGAGTTCTTCGGCACCCTGCCAAATTGATCGCCTGGGAGGCGCATGATAGCGTGCGTGGGCTTCTGCAATTCTTCTTGACGGCTGGCAACTGGCCCCCGTGCGGCTATCTCAGCGCGGCCGATCCCGCTTTCAACGCCGCGCCCCACGCACACGCGAATCGCTCTCGGCGCCTGTTCTGCGGCGACGACCAAAAGGAATCCAATGGAAGAGGGACGACACTATTTTCTGACCTCGGAGTCGGTGACCGAGGGGCACCCGGACAAGATCGCCGATCAGATCTCCGATGCGGTTCTCGACGAGATCATGTCCAACGACCCCATGGGGCGAGTCGCCTGCGAAACGATGGTGACCACCGGCCTGGCGATTGTCGCGGGCGAGATCACCACCAGCTCGTACATCGAGATCCCGCGCATCGTGCGCCAGACGATCCGCGACATCGGCTACACGAACGCGGACTACGGTTTCGACTATGCGACCTGCGGGGTCATTACCTGTATCGACGAACAGTCACCGGACATCGCGATGGGCGTCGACCCTGGCGGAGCGGGTGATCAGGGTCTGATGTTCGGCTACGCCTGCAGCGAGACCGCCGAGCTCATGCCGATGCCAATTACATTGGCCCACAAGCTATGCCGCCAGCTTGCTGAAGTTCGCAAGGACGGAATCCTGGACTACCTGCGGCCGGACGGCAAGTCTCAGGTTACCGTCGAATATGTCGACGGCCGTCCGGCGCGCGTTGACACCGTGGTGATCTCGACGCAACACGCCGCAGACGTGGAAACGAGCGTTATTCGCGACGACATCCTGGAGAAGGTGATCTACCCCGTAGTTTCGGATGAGTGGCGCGACGACAAGACCCTGTATCACATCAATCCGACCGGCCGGTTCGTGACCGGCGGCCCGCAGGGTGACTGCGGCCTTACCGGACGCAAGATCATCGTCGATACCTACGGCGGCGTCGGCAGCCACGGCGGCGGAGCGTTCTCGGGCAAGGACTGCACCAAGGTCGACCGTACCGCCTCGTACATGGCGCGCTACATCGCCAAGAATCTGGTGGCAGCGGGAGCGGCGGAGCGCATCGAGCTACAGCTCGCGTACGCGATCGGCGTGGCCGACCCGATTTCGATCATGGTAGAGGCGCGCGGCACCGCGCGGGTGCCTGAGGCGCGCATCATTGAAGCCGTTCGAGCCATCTTCCCGTTGACCCCGAAGGGCATGATCGAACACCTCGACCTGCGCCGGCCGGTCTATCGGACCACGGCAGCCTACGGCCACTTCGGCCGCGACGAGTTTACTTGGGAGTCGACGGCGCTCGCCGGTGAGGTGCGCTCGTTGCTGGGGCTAGCGGCCGACTGAGGCTCTTTCCTCTTTCGCTGCTGGCGCGGCTGCTCTCGCCACATTTCGTGCCCTGCGAAGAATCGACCTGCACGCCATGCTCCTGATTCGCGCGCTGGCGGACGAGGGTTCGGTTCGTCGGGTGCATTCTGGCGTCCGTCCCGATCGAGACGCTGCAATCTAGCAGGCCGAGGTGAAAGTGTGGTGGGTCTGGCGACAGGGTCTTGCGAGGCGCAAGCAAGGAGAGAGGAGGAGGCGATGGTTACTCCATCGTTGAGGAGGAACGACGCAGCGTACGCGCGCAACCCCCTGTCGCCCGAAGGGTTACGGCGATTTGGGGCCATCTGCAGCGTTGGCCTTCCTCGACGATGGCTAGGGCATCGCCTGTGTCAGGCCGCCTTGCATCTGGCCCCAACTCGCCGTAACCAGACCCACCACACTTTCACCACGGCCTGCTAGGTGCGTACCCCGAGCGCCTGGTAACCGCCGAGCGACAGGAACATGAGATGCGGCGCCCAGGCCGCCAGCCCCGGCGGCAGCTGGCCGGCATAGCCAAGGGCACGAAACACTCCGAAGGCGATCCAGTAGACGGCCACCAGGGCGATGGCGATTCCAACGCCGGTGAGAGCGCCCTGCCGGCCCATCCGGAAGGCGAACGGTATGCCGACGACGGTCATCACGAAGACGATCGCCGGCGTGGCAGCCTTCATGTTCAGATCGACCAGAGCTCGATGCGTCTCATAGCCTCGCTGCCGCAACAGCTCGACGTGCTGTTGCAACTCGAGCGTCGACATCTGCTCGGGTTGACGAGGGCTCTCTCCGAAGTAGGCCGGGGTGAGCTCGATCGGTAACACGGAGAAGCGGAATTCTTCGAGCTCGGTGGGCGATAGGT
This sequence comes from Acidobacteriota bacterium, assembly GCA_963666055.2. Lineage (GTDB taxonomy): Bacteria > Acidobacteriota > UBA890 > UBA890 > WLXD01 > DASCOT01. The sequence goes on from CAXWPH010000012.1 coordinate 91,692, forward strand.
TGGCGGACTCGTCCTCGGCGACGAAGTAGCGGCGCCAGCCGTCGTGCCCCTCCCAGCGGCCGTTGGTGAACTCAGCGCGATCGGCGAACTCCATCCGCGCAATGCCGCCCGTACCGTCGTCGAGGTAATAAACACGTAGCCCGAGGAGCTGCGGTGGCTCGGCCACGTACTCGGCGAAGTGGAAGACCCGGCCACCCTCGGAAAACACCCAGGTCTGATCGCGCTGCAAGCTGACGGCGCCGGTGGGGTTCATCTGCTCCTCCACGATGGCCGCCTGCTGCGCTGCCACAGGTAACACGTAGTCCTGCACGCCGTACTGAGTAGCAGTCAGCGCCACTGCCGGCAGCAGGATCGGCAGCATCAACCGATAAAGGCTGACGCCGCCTGCGAGCGCCGCCACCACCTCGTTGCGCTTCGCCATGAGACTGAAGGTGGCGAGCACCGTGACCACTGCCGACATGGGCAGAACATTGAAGACGATCTCCCAGATCTGGAACTTCATGTACGTGGGGATCATCTCCGGATGGGTCACGTACGACGCCTTGTCGATCCATGTCGTGGTAGCAAAGATGGTCACGAAGGCGGCGAACGTAAGCACCCAAATGGCAACGTAGCTGCGCAGTACGTAGCGATCGAGGAGACGCGGAAAACTGGCACCGCGGCGGCGTCCGGCGCGCCGTGCCGGTCGGCGGAGCAGGTCGCGGAAGCGCTGCACCAGGGCGCTGCGGCGCTCGAGCAACGGTTGTATTCGGCGGACGATGCCGAAGTCGACCTCGCGACTCTTCTTCCACAACAGCACCAGCGCCACTGTACCCATGATCAAGTTGCCGGCCCACATGCCCAACCACGGCTGGATGTTGCCGACATCGCCCTGCTGCTCGCCGTTCTGGAGGAAGAAGTAGTAGACGACGATCACCACTGTGCCGATGCCAAAACCGGCCGCCGTGGTCTGTCGTTGGGTCGATATGCCGAGCGGCAGTGAGATGAGTCCCATGACGATGCAGGCAAACGGGAAGGCGTACTTCTTGTGAACTTCGACCTGCAGGTCGTAGGCGGGGTCGCCGACTTGCTGACGGTCCTTGATGGCCCGTCGCAGTTCCGTCAACGTCATCGAACGCCCGTCCTTGCCAAGCTGCCCTAGTACCGACCCGTCCTCTTCCTCGGAGTAGATCAGCATCGTCTGGCGTTCGAAGCGTGTCACCGTGGCTTCGAGCGGGTCCTTGGCCGACCCGATCAGGGTGCCGTTCTCGAGGAGCAAATAGGTCTTACGCGTATCCTCGTCGATACGCAGGAAACCCCGCTCGGCACGGACAATATTCGGCGGGTCGTTGTCTGTCCGCGCCGCGAAAACTCCACGCCACTCGCGCCCGTCGTCGACAATGTCCTCGATGTACAGCACCAGGCCGGGAAAGTCCTCGATGAACACACGTGGCTTGATCTCACCGGAGAAAGCGCGCTTGGTGATCGTTTCCCAGTTCATCTCCCGCAAGCTCGTATTGCCCCACGGAAGCGACACCATGAAGACGTAACTGGTCACCGCCCAAGCGATGCCGGCCAGAATCAACACCGGAGGCATCAGATGCAGAAGGCTGACTCCCGAGGCCCTGAGGGCGACGATCTCGAAATCCGACGACATGCGACCGAACGCAATCAGACCGCCAACGAGCAGTCCCATCGGAAGGGTCAGCACAACGATGAACGGCAGGCTGTAGACGATCGCCCACAGCACCGTTGCCAGCTCGGCGCCGTACTGAATCCAGATCTGCGAGATGCGCAATAGGAAGCGCATCAGCATGAGAAACGTGAACACTCCGAAGCCAAGCAACGTGGGAGCGATCATCTCCTGGATAACGTGCCGCCACAGGATGAACGCCGGCCTGAACCGACCTGCCACCCGGCTGAGGCCGCTCACCGGAGCCTCATGTGCCAGCGTGCTCATCTTGCGATCTCGTAGTAGCGCGCCAGGCGATCAGGCCGCATTCCTAGCGCGTACATGGCGCGCAGTGCCCACATACGCACGATCGTGCGCCAGGGCCCCAGCTGGTCCCACCGCCGCGCCGAAGTCACCACGGTGGCCTCCACCGGCACCAAGCTACCGAACTGCTTCAGACGCTGCGTGAACTCGACGTCCTCGAACAACGGCAACGGCGCGTAGCCACCGGTAGATTCGAATACTTGTCGGGTGACAAAGAGCCCTTGGTCACCGGTTGCCACGCCCGTCAATCGACTGCGGAGGGTGATCAAGCGCCCCACGACTCGCAAGATCCATCGCGGAGAGTCGAGGTGCAGGCGAAAGAATCCACCGACGTAGCCGGATTCGATCGCCTGGATGACGACGGCCCCCCAGTTGGCAGGTAGTCGCGTATCGGCGTGCAGAAACAGAAGTACGTCGCCGGCGGTGGCGGCGGCACCGGCATTCATTTGCGCCGCCCGGCCGCGCGCCGAGGCTATCCAAGCGACGCCGGATTCGCGCAGCAGTCGCTCGGTGCCGTCGCTGCTACCACCATCCACGAACACTAGCTCGCAGTCGGGCTCGGCGCATTGCTCGCGGAGTTCGCCCAGCAGGGCGGGTAGGGCAGACTCCTCGTTCCAAACCGGGACGATGACACTCAGGCGCACGTGAGCTTCGACAGGCCAAGGAGGGTGACCGGCACCTCGGTGAGGTGCACGCTGGTTGCAGGAGCACTCTGCCCGTCCAGTGTATCTCAGCACGTCGCGGTGCCGCTCGAATCCGCTCATCGCGGGCCCCCGCCGCCGCTCGGACGTCATTAGCGGCGGTCCTGGGGCTGGGATACCATCCGATGCCATGTTCCGCGTCGTGATTCTTGGGAGCGGTGCGTCGCTGCCCACCCTTTACCGGCAGCCCGCTGCGGTCGCCGTGCAGTTCGAGGGGGACGTCTATCTGTTCGACTGTGGCGAAGGTACCCAGCTGCAGTGGCGCCGCGCCGGTCTGCGCTTCGGGCGCCTGCGAGGGATCTTCATCTCGCACCTGCACGGGGACCACCTCAACGGCCTGGTCGGGCTGCTGCAAACCCTTTCTCTGAGTGACCGCTCCGAACCGCTTCGATTATTTGGGCCACCGGGCATCGCCGACTACTGGGCGGCCCTCGGCCGGTTCCAGGGAGTCCGGCTGGGATACCCGCTGAAGATCGTCGAGGCTGACGGGGGCCGGCTCCTCGACGGCACCAATCACCACATCGAATCCGCCAGCCTGGACCACGGGATCCCGACCCTGGGCTTCGCCCTGGTGGAGTCCGACAAGCCCGGACGCTTCGACGTGGAAGCCGCGACGTCCCTTGGGGTGGAGCCAGGTCCGTTGTTTGGGACTCTTCAGGGCGGGGAGAATGTGGTGCTGAGCGACGGCCGGGTGATCATGCCTGACCAGGTGCTGGGAGCAGCGCGCCCCGGCAGACGGGTGGCGTATTGTGTCGACACGCGACCATGTCGCGCCGCTGTGGAGCTGGCCCGAAATGCCACCTTGTTCCTCTGCGACTCGACATTCGGTAGCGAGCTCGTAGAGGAAGCGCATAGTCGAGGGCACTGTACCGCTGCGCAAGCAGCCGAGATGGCTACACAGGCCGGAGCCAAGCGCCTGGTGCTCACCCACGTGTCGGCGCGATACCACGACGCGAGGCCATTGCTCGCCGAAGCCGCTGCGGTCTTCGCCGAAACCGCCATCGCCAGCGATCTGATGGAGGTCATCCTTTGAGCGAGGATTCGCAAGCCAGCCCGTCGCCTGGTCCCTCCGATCAGCGCCGACCGACCGGCACGATGCGTGCCACTGCCGTACGCATGACACAGATCGTCATGCCGAACGACAGCAACCCGCACGGTACGGTAAGCGGCGGTCGCGTCATGCACCTGATCGACATTTGCGGCGCGGTCGCCGCCCTTCGCCATGCCAGGCGTCAGGTGGTTACGGCGTCGTTCGACGACGTGGCGTTTGTCGCTCCGGTGCCGGTGGGGCATATCTTGATCCTGGATGGCATGGTCACCTGTACGGGCAGCACGTCGATGGAGGTGCGCGTAATCGTGCACGGCGAGAACCCGATCACCGGAGATGTACGGCAAACAACCACCGCGTTCCTCACCTTCGTCGCCCTCGATGACGACGGCCAGCCAGCCGCCGTCCCGGAGCTCATCGCGGAGACCGACGAGCAACGCGAGCTGATGTTGGAGGCCACGCGGCGGCGCCGCACGCGGCTTGCTCGCTATGACCACAGGTAAGCTGTCGGGGCCACGATCCGCGGCCATTGACACGGCACTCGTGCCCGCCAGGAGCCTGCTAGACTCACGCCTCTCGCACCGTCCCGGCTCGGTGTCTTGGCGCTCGGGGCGAGCTCCATGTCGACCGTTGGAGGAGGAAAGAGGTGCGTATCGCGGTGTGCATGAAGGCAGTGGTCGATCCGCAGGCACGCATCGAGCTTGACGCGGACGGGCGGCTCCGCGCCGACAACCTGCACTACGAGGTCAACGAATATGACCTCTACGCCGTTGAGGAAGCGATTCGCCTCGCCGAGGCGAGCGAGGGTGAGGTCACGGCCATCACACTCGGCACCACGGGCGCCATGCAGGGACTTCGCAAGGGCCTGGCGATGGGGGCCGAGGCGGCCATCCACGTGGATTGCGACACGGATCGACTCGACGCCCACGGAACCGCGACGCTCCTGGCCGCCGCACTTGCGGGGGGCAATTTCGACCTCGTGTTGGCAGGAGTCGAATCGGACGACGTTGGCACCTCGCAGGTAGGGGTGCTGCTGGCGGAGGCGCTGGGCTTCGCATCCACCACACTGGTCGTCGGCACCTCGCCGATCGTAGACGGGAAAATGTCGGTACGGCGGGAGCTCGAAGCCGGCGACCACGCTCAGATCGAAATCGAGCTGCCCGCAGTGCTCACCATCCAAACAGGCATCAACGAGCCGCGCTATCCCAGCCTCAGGGGCATCATGGCAGCCAAGCGCAAGGAGCTTAGGGTGGTTACACCATCCGACCTCGCGGTCTCGGACGCGGCGCTAGCGCCGCGCGTAGAAACGCTGCACCTGACGACACCACCAGCGCGGCAGCGCGCCCGCCTAATCGAGGGCACGGCTGCCGAAGCGGCGGCCGAGTTGGTTCGTATCTTGCGCCAAGAGGAGAAGGTGCTGTGAGCCGGACCGTCTGGATCATCGCCGAGCATCAGGAAGGCCGGCTACATCGTGGCGCAGCGGAGCTCTCAACGGCCGGCCGCGCCGTCGGAGATGAGGTCGTGGCCGTCGTTTGTGCCGGCGTAGAGAGCGGCATTGCCGAGCAGGTGGCGCCCTTCGTCGACCGCGTGCTGTTGATCGAAGACGACGCGCTTGAGGACTACACGGCAGGAGGCTACGCGCAGACCATCGTGACGTTGGCGGAGACGCATTCGCCGGCCGTGATTCTGTTACCTCACGCCCCACTCGGACGTGACCTCGGACCGATGCTCGCCGCCCGTCTGTTGACCGGGATGATCAGTGACTGCTTCGCGCTCGAGTGGGACGCCGGGCTGGTGGGAACTCGATCCGTATACCGCCGCAAGCTCGTGTCACGCGAGCGCGTCACCACACCTGGAACGGCGGTCGCCACGGTCCAGCGCGGAGCATTCCTAGCTGCGCCTGCGGGCGACGCCGCACCCGTACAACGTGTCGATGGCGCCATGGATGGCTCCGCGGTACGCACCCGGCTGGTGTCGTTGGATCACGCAGCGCCCAGCGAGGAGGACATCACCGACGCCAAGATCGTCGTGGCCGGCGGTCGCGGCCTCGGCGATGCTGACAAGTTCCCTCTGGTGCGGGAGCTGGCGGAGGCAATCGGCGGCGTCATGGCAGCTTCGCGTCCGGTGGTCGACCAGGGCTGGGTACCGCATGACCGTCAGGTCGGTTCCTCCGGCACGACGGTACGACCGCAGCTCTACATCGCGCTGGGGATCTCCGGGGCCATCCAGCACATCGTCGGCATGCGGGAGAGCGACGTGATCGTCGCCATCAACAAGGACGGCCAGGCTCCCATCTTCGAGTACGCGCACTACGGCATCGTCGATGACCTTTTCAAGGTGGTACCGGCGCTGATCGAGGCACTCAAGGCGGACTAGCGCGGTTATCGCGTCACTGACGCCGGCGCTCGATCTCGCGCCGCACGGCGCTGAGCCCTTTCTGCACTCCATCGCGGGCCGTTGCGTACCAGCGGCCCGATAATCGGGCGCAATAGCAGTGGCCCGCGCCGCGTCAGTATGAGGCTCTCGTTTTCCATAAAGACACCGTCTTCGACCTGCTCGTAGCGCCAACCTGTTCGGATGCGCCAGAGATAGCCGTCACCCTCGGGCTTCTCGTGCTCGCCAGGCTTGTCGACATCACCGATCTCGCGTATCCGCGACGCGTGGGCCATCGAGAAGACGCGGGTCGGAGTCAGGCGCTCGTAGCGGACTTCGTGGTAGGTGTCGTAGGTCACGGTGATGATCTTCTTCTGGCGTACCCGCAAATGGACGAGCATCTCGTTGGCGGAGCGGCGTTCCACGATACGGGCACTCATCACATCGGGGGCAAAGATAGGCGCGTAGGCGTCGTAGTCCTGGGCGATAGCGAGTATCTCCTCGAGGCGTGCCGAGGGAACGAATGTCGTGCCGATCCAGTGGTGTACCCAGGCGTTCGGATGTTCAGAAAAACATCGGGATCGTTGAGTTCGACCGCTGCCGCATCTGCGGCAACGGCGGCGTAGCGCTCGAAGGCGGCGAGGGTCTCGCTCGGAATCTCCGCCAAACGCGCCCCCAGCGTCGCCGCTGAGAATGTGGCACCCGCGAAGGCCACAAGCCCGAGCGTCGCGGGTAAACCGATCCGTGCCGGCACGCCGACGCTCAGTCGAGTTCCAGGTTGTCGCCGCGGCTTTGATTGCACAGCTCTTCGAGCTCCTCGACCGTGCTGATATCGTCCGGCGTCAGATCGACTCTGAGTCTCACGATGCGTGGAAAGCGCAAGGCGAAGCCGCTCGGGTGGCGGCGACTCCGCCGGATCTCATCGAAGGCAACTTCGAGAACGACCTCCGGGACTAGGCGCCGGATCGAGCCGTCACCCGATAGCGTCTGCTTACGGAAGCGGCGAGTCAATTCGCGTATGACGTCGTCTGTGAGGCCACTGTACGCGCGACCGGAATCGAGCAGGCCATCTTCGCCGCGTACCGCGAAGATCAAGTCAGACAGCATCCCGGCACGCTTGCCGCGCCCCCATTCGGCGCCCGTGACCACGACGTCGATCGTTCCCGCCGGTCGTTTCAGCTTCACCCAGGAGCGGCCGCGTCTGCCGGGCACATAGCGACTCGCGGGATCCTTGAACACCGCCCCTTCGTTGTTGCGCTCCACTGCGGCGGCGAACCACGCAGCGAGCTCACCTTCGGTGCGCAGCAGCTCCCAAGGGGCGCGCCGCACACATCCATCGATGGGCAGACTGTTCAACGCCTCCTTGCGATGCAACAACGGCGCATCGATCAGGTCCTCGCTGGCGGCGCGGAGCACGTCGAACGCAAGAAAGACAACCGGGGCGTCGAGCAGTAGGGTCAGTGGCACTTGGTTGCGACCCAGACGGCTTTGCAGCGTGGCAAACGAGAGGCAGCGATCGTCGAGCCAGGCGACAACCTCGCCGTCGAGGATCCACTCGCCCTCCAGGCCGTCGATCCCGCGGCGTAGCTCGGGGAAGAAATGGGTGAAATCTTCCAGGGTGCGCGAGTAGAGCCGCTGTTCTCTGGAAGAGACATGCAGCTGAGCGCGGATGCCGTCAAACTTGTCCTCTGCGACGACCGGCGGACTGAGGCTCTCGAGCACTGCGGCGACACTGTTACAGGGGTGCGCGAGCATGACCCGCACCGGGCGCTGGGCCTGCAAGGATACGGAATCGAGCGTCTCGGACGCGGCGTGCTCGGCGGCGAATCCGATATCCCCGAGCAGCATATGCGCCCGCCGCACCGCTGCAGCAGGCTGGTCGAATGCCAGTGCGATGGCTTCCTCGACGCGCGCCGCCTGCACACCGGTACGCAGCGACCCGAGGAGGAGCTTGACGAGGTACTTGGCTTCCAGCGAGGTGACGCGCGCCAGCAGGGCCTGTAATAGCTTTGTGCGCCGCGTCGCGCCTACCTCGCCGAGTTGTTGCAGCGCCTCGGCAACCTCCGCCAGCGTCAGACGAGGGCCGGCGCGCCGGTGCCCCTCGAGAAGCGCGCCCACCGCGATCCCAAGGTCGCCCTCCAGGGTTGCCCGCTGCAGCAACTCACGCCGGTCCTGGCCGGCGAAGGCGGCCACTAGATCGATCAGCGTCGATCGGCCCACGCGCGTCGCCGGCGTACGAGGGGGTAGGGGAGCACCGGAAAGAAAGCGGGCGGCGGTGGCGACCCGTAGCGCGTCCTGGCTCGCCAGATACGCAGCCGCAGACCGTACCTTGGCGTCAGTCGAAGCGTGGCCGGAGATGGTTTCCAGCGTCAAAGCCAGAGCACGCATGGGCGCGCACTCTAACCAACCAAGGGAAACGCCGCAACAGAACCTCGTGCGCCGCCCCCGCCGAGAGTTAGCCCAGTCGCTGAACTACGCGTGCCGGCGGCGGCGCGCCGCGGTCCAGCTCAGGGGCCGCCGCCGCCGGCAACTACGGCGGTGCGGGCCGCCTGTCCGGCACGCAGCTTGTTGAACCAGCGATCGCGCTGTTCGACAAACCCATCCCAGTTAGCCGGAGGAATGGGATCAGCGGATGGTAGCTGAAGCCTCGCCGGATCAACGTAGCGGTCGCCCTGCTCGAGGCCGTAGTGCAGGTGATACCCCGTGGCGTTACCGCTCCTGCCGACATATCCGATGGTCTGCCCCTGCTTGACCTGGACGCCCCGCTTGATGCCGCTGTGGATTCGCGACATGTGCATGTAGACCGAGCTGTACGAGCCACCGTGTCTGATCTTCACGTAGCGGCCTGGCTCGCGGCCGTATGCGGCCTCCTGGATCACGCCGTCCGCGGTGGCAACGATTTCCGTCCCCGGATCGGCGACATAGTCCACACCGCGGTGAGCGCGCGCCACGCCGGTAACCGGATGAACGCGTCGCAGGCTGAAGCGAGAGCTGATGCGTGTGAAGCGCACCGGAGACCGGAGGAACGCGCGGCGTAACGAGGCGCCCTCTGGCGTGAAGTACTGGTCGTTGCCTTCTGCACCGAGATATCGCACTACCGGGAGCGTACGACCGCCGACCTTGAACTCCGACGCCAGAACTCGCCCATAGCCGAGGAACTGATCCTCCACGAAGCGCTCCTCGACGACCAGGTCGAGCCGGTCGCCGACTTGTAGGTCGTAGTTGAAGTCGACGTCCCATCCATAGAGGTCACCGATCTTCAGCAACAGGTCGTTGATCGAGCGTCCGGGCGGAGCGTTGTGAGCGAGCGCCGAGTGCAGGTTGTTGACGATCTCGGCGGTGACGAACGCCGGACGGATCTCCACGGGAATGACCACCTTGCTGGTTGTCCACTCCGGGCCTTCGCGCGCCACGAACCAGGCCGTCTGGCGGTCGACTTGATAGCGCATTGCCGCCAGCTTGTCGTCGGCGTCGAAGTAAAGGTGGTACTCCTGACCTGGACGGATGCGACGCAGGTCGATCGAATCGGACGCCGCGCGCACCACCGCGGCCGAGGTATTGGCACTGACCCCGGCTCGCCGCAGCTCGCCATCGAGCGTGTTGCCGCTGGCGAACCGCTCGTGAACTACACGTTGAGCCGTGAGTGCCACCGACTGCGGCCATGGGCGTGGCACCTCGGGCGCCGGGAAGATGGCGCTGGTCAACGGCGCGTATGGCGACGAGATCGGCTTCGCGGGCAGCACCAGCAGCGCTGCCCAGCCGAGAAGCACCGCCCCCAGCGTGGCGACCGGCCACCGTAACGCCAAGTCGTTGTCGGACTCGTAGGTCAGCCGCAGGCGCACAGATTTGAACGCATCGATGGTGAGGCGCAATTTCAGGCTCTGGCGCTGCGGTGAGGGCAAATGAACTCAGCCGATGCAAGGCGGTGGGGGTTGCGTTGCGAATCGCGGCACCAATTATATGGTGGCGCCCACGACACGCAACTCTGGCAGAGCCGCACCGCGTAGTTGGTCGAGAGGGGGCGAAGGGCGCGAGGGGTATTGCTTCTCCTACGCCGGAGTTGCTTCAATGGCACATGTGACGGTGAGTTCTTCCTGCGAGTGAGAGGTTCAAGACGTGTCAGCACGGAAAATAGCTCTGGCTGTGGCCGGCTTCGCGCTTACTTGCGGACTGCACGGCAGTGTCGCCGCGCAGCCGGCCTTGGTACAGGAGAGCGGCAACCGTTTCCAGGACCTGCTGCCGCTTGACGACTTCTCACCGGCCCTCCTCGGGATCTACCGCAAGATGATGGAGATCGAGGACGTGATCAAGGGGCACGCCGACCGCTACGGGGTTGACTACGAGCTCGCCCGCGCAACTTGCATGTATGAGTCGGGCGGTAACGCGAACCTGACCTCCTGGGCAGGCGCCAAAGGTTATTTCCAGGTGATGCCCGCGACCTTCCGCTCGCTTCGCGTGGAAACCAACATCGAGGCCGGCATCAAGTACATCGGCCAGATGGTGGAACGGTTCGATCGCGAGGACTACGCGCTGGCGGCCTACAACGGGGGCCCGACCAGCGTCGGTCGCAGTCGACCAATGCGACTCGAGTCGCTGCAGTACGTGCTCGGCGTCGGCTACTACCGCACCATGCTGAAGCTCCACGAGCGCTCAATTCGGCAACATGCCTCCGCATTGGGGCTCACTACTGTGGGGCAGGGGGAGGACTGGTGGGCGCTCTCGGAGCGACTCGGTCTCACCCTCCTGCAGTTGCGATTGCATAACCCGTACCTGGCACGGCGAACCCTGCGCGAAGGGCAGCTGATCGCCTACCCGCCGGCACCTCGTAACAACCTTTATCGGGTCGACGGCACTTTCCTGGAGTACCGCTCGCGGCTCGGCGACAACTACTTCAACATCGCCTTCTCGCTCGACATCGACCTCGATGAACTGCGGGCGGAGAACTCGCTCTGGCACCTGCAAACGCTTGCCGCCGGAACGTTGCTCAGGATCCCACTCAGCTGGGAGAGCGATCACAAGATACGCGAGGTCAAACCGAACGAGACCTTGGCCGAGATCGCCGAGGACACGGACTCCAGCCCGTGGCGCTTGGTGCGCGACAACGGCCTGTGGAGCCAGACCGTCACCCCGGGCACGCTGTTGCGTGTGCGGACCGTTCCGGCGCGGCCCGCCTACGTCGTCCATCGCGTTACTCGGGGCGAGAATCTGACCACCATCTCGCGGCGCTACGGGGCTACGATCGCCGCGATCCAAGGGGCTAACAACATGGGGCGCCGGACGGTTATCCGAATCGGCCAGCAGCTGCGGATTCCGAGTCGAGCGAGGTAGGGATCTGCGCCTCGCTTTCGACGGCCACCTTGGCCCAGCATCGCCTTGGCCTGACAATCGCGGCCGTGGCCTCTTTCGGGGGCGCTCTTTCTCTTCTTGTTTTATGATAAAGAACCTTATGGAAACTAAACAACTCGACCCTGCACGCCGCTGCGGCCGACCGTCCTGCAGGTGGCGTCTCACCCTCATGACCGCCGCTACCCTGGTGCTCACAGGCCCCCTGGTGGCCCAGGAAGCGCCGCCGACGTTCTTTGGCGGCATCCAGGTCAACGAACCCGACCACGATCGCTGGATGGCAGCGCTCGCCGACGCCGGCCTCGACTCTGTCCAGGTCACCCTTTACGCCCGCCACCAGCGCTGGGACGAGGCGGCGCTCTACTGGGATCGTGAGGCTCCCTGGGTGGTTTCCGAAATCCGCGCCGCGAAACGCGCCGGGTTGCGGGTCATGTTGGTGATGCGCATCGCCCTCGAGCACGGCCTCGCCGCCAATCGCCATCTGTGGCACGGGATGATCTGGCCACGCCAGGATCAGCTACAGGCTTGGTTTGATAGCTATTCCGAGTTCGCGCTCTGGGGAGCCGGCATCGCCGCGCAAGAGGATGTCGACCTGTTCGTGATCGGCAACGAGCTCAGCTCGCTGACCTCTACGACGCTGCTCGAGGCCCTCCCCGAGCTTTACGCATATTTTCTCGACCCGGTCAGCGTGGGGGCCGTCCGCGACGATCTTCTTCGCTGCGCGGCGCGTGCTGAAGCGGGCGGGCTGGCGCATCTCGACGGGGGGCGCGCTGACGATCTCGAGACCGTTCTCCGAAACGAGGAGCGCGTGCGCCGCGCCTGGACGCTACAGACGCTCGGAGGCTCCGGCGTGGGTCTGGAGCGTCTGAACTCCCGCCGGGCGCGCTACGAGGCCTTCTGGCGCGATCTCGTGACGCAGGTGCGCCGGCGCTACAACGGCTTGGTGAGTTACGGCGCCAACTTCGATCAGTTCCAGGAGGTCGGATTCTGGGACGTTCTCGACTTCGTAGCGGTCAACGCTTACTTCCCGCTGAGCGTCTATGGCCTCGAGCCTGAGGCACGCGTCGACCGTATGGCGAGCGCCTGGCGCCGTATCGCCGCCGAGCTGGCGCTGGTTGGCGACTCCCGCCCCGTGGTCTTGGTCGAGCTGGGGTGGACCCGGCGGCTCGGCAGTACCGTCCGCCCGTACTCCTATGACCGCCTCGAGGTGCTCGAAACAGCGGGTACAGACGACAGGCGGACCTGCGTCTATTGGGACTCGCAGCCCAACGACGCTGGCGAGCGCGTGGCGGCGTTGCAGGCGCTCGCCGACGTGGTGCGCTCCGGTGGCTTCCAGACTTTGCGCGGCTTCACACTCTGGAAGCTGACCACGCGCGTCGAGGATCGCGCCATCGAGCCCTTCGCGGCCTTCTTGCAACCGGGGTCCGGCTACCCGCACATCGGATGGCGGGACTTGACCACGAGCCAACACGACGAGCTCGACGCCGCCTATGTGGGGCTCGCCGCCGCCATCGCCGGCGAGGTGCGAGGCCGCTCGGGTGGCTGGCATAATGACAATATCAATCTCGAAAACGGGCAGGAGTGATGCGGTTGCGCAAAGGTCGAATGGTATTGATCGGTGTCGGAGGTTTCATCCTGCTAGCGGCTTCCACGCTGCTGCTGAGCGCCAACAGCGAGACAGCGCCGCCGCGGCCTGTCACCCAGCAACAGGTCGATGCCCAGGTACTCGAGCTCGGCCGAGAGCTCTACACCGACCAGTGCCAGCCGTGTCACGGCGACGACGGCAAGGGCGCCGGCCCGGCGGCCCGGTTTCTGGCGACGCCGCCACGCGACCTCACCGCTGGCGTCTGGACCCATATGGAATCGACCACCCTCGAAGAGATGATCGCGGCAACCGCGAAGGGTATCCCCGACACCGACATGGAACCCTTCGAGGAGCTGCTCACCGAGGACGAGATCTTCGCCGTCGCCGCCTACGTTCTGAAAGCCTTCACTGAGGAAGAGTCGCCCTAGCAGGCCGTGGTGAAAGTGTGGTGGGTAACCCTTCGGGCGACAGGGGGTTGCGCGCGTATGCTGCGTCGTTCCTCGTCAACGATGGGGTAACCATCGCCTCCTCCTCTCTCCTTGCCTCCACTTCGCAAGACCCTGTCGCCAGACCCACCCCACTTTCACCAGGGCCTGCTAGCCGGCCCTGGTGAAGCACGGGCCAGACTGATCGTCTTGGCGCGTCACCGGGAGCTGGCCGTACTTGACCTCCCGACGATCGGGTCTTGACAGTCCCACATGGTGGCGAACACAATGGCCTCAATCGGCCAGGCGCCCAGGTTTCTCAACACGGTCGGCGCCGGCCCCTCCCGAGTCACTGCCCGCCCGGATCGAGTGTGTCCGAGCGCCATCGGGTCGCTGAGCTTTCCGCGAATCACGAGAGGAGCGCGATCCGACTTTCTCCCAACCGGGGCTTCACTCCATGACAGAGCAGCAACAACGGCAGCGCCGGCGGCGCGGTCGGCGGCGCTCCCGCGGTGGCCGCGGAAGGCGTCGCGGCCAACCGAACCAGCCACAGAATTTCACCCCGCCGCGCGACGAGGACACGGCGCTGCTGCTGCAGGACACGCATAGCGTCGACGATCTGATGGAGGCACGCCCGGCAGCGCTGCTAGAGATTGCCCGCGAGCTCAAGGTGGAGAATCCCACCGAGCTCGAGGCCGAGGCGCTGATCGAGGCCTGCCTGCGCGCCCAAGCCAAAGAGAACGGCCTGGTTTACAAGCAAGGGGTGCTTGAACGCCTGCCCGACGGCTACGGGTTCATCCGTTCCGCGGAGCACTCATACCTGCCCGGGCCCGAGGACGTCTACGTCTCCCCTACCCAGATCCGGCGTTTCAATCTGCTCACCGGGGATACACTCGCCGGCAGCATCAGGCAACCGAAACAAGGTGAGAAGTACTTCGCGCTGGTGCAGATCGATTCCATCAACTACGACACCCCGAACAAAGCGCTCGATCGCACCCTGTTCAAGAGCCTGACGCCCTATCACCCAGAGCGCCAAATCAAGGTCGAGATACCTGGCGACGACCTCATCGGCCGCGTCATCGACCTGCTGAGCCCGCTGGGGTTCGGGCAGCGGGCGCTGATCGTCTCGCCGCCGCGTGCGGGCAAGACAATTCTGCTGCAGGCCATCGCCAAGGCGCTCGCACACAACCACCCCGACGTAAAGCTCATCGTCTTGCTGCTCGACGAGCGACCCGAAGAGGTCACCGACATGCGGCGGTCGGTACGCGGCGAGGTCGTATACTCGACGTTCGACGAGCCCGCCAGTCGTCACACGGCGGTTGGCGAGATCGTGCTCGAAAAGGCGCGCCGAATGGTTGAGAGCGGGCACGATGTGGTGATTCTCCTGGACTCGCTCACGCGGCTAGCCCGCGCCCACAACACCGTCACCCCATCGTCGGGTCGTGTGCTGACCGGCGGCGTCGATGCTAACGCTCTGGAGAAACCGAAGAAGTTCTTCGGGTCGGCCCGCGCGGTGGAGGAAGGGGGCTCGTTGACTATTGTCGCGACCGCGCTGATCGAAACCGGCAGCCGCATGGATGAGGTGATCTTCGAGGAGTTCAAGGGCACGGGTAACTCCGAGATCGTGTTGGACCGCAAGCTCGCCGACAAGCGCATCTTCCCGGCTATCGAGATCAACAAGTCAGGCACTCGCAAGGAAGAGCTGCTACTGGACCCTGTCGACCTGCAGCGCATCTGGATGCTGCGCAAGGCGCTGGCGGCGGTGCCGGCAGACGAGGCCATGGAGCTCCTGCTCAAGCGTCTGCGGCAGACCGAGAGCAATCGTGACTTCCTCGAGACCCTCCATGAGGGCATGGGCTGAGCGCTGAGCCTTCGCGATGAGGACAATCCCACCGCCTGGACTGAGCAAGCAATCCGGAGGGGACTGAGTCGTGCTGTGGGCGTTCGGCCTCCTCGCGGCCTTCCTGATAGCCGGGTCGGTAATTCTCTACAACCGCCTCGTCGGGCTGCAGAAGCGCGCCGAGGGCGCCTGGGCCGATATCGATGCCCAGCTCAAGCGTCGCCACGACGTCGTACCGGCACTGGTCGAAGTCGTGAAGGGTTACGCGGCGCACGAGAAGGGCACCCTCGAGGCGGTGACCCGAATGCGCACGGAGGCCCAGCAGGTCGAGGGACGACGCCTTCCTGACGCGGATGCATCGCAGATCGAGAACGGCCTCGTGGGGGCCCTGCGTGGCCTGTTCGCGCTCGCCGAGGCCTACCCAGAGATCCAGGCCAACGAACGCTATGGAACGCTGCAGCGGCAACTCTCGGAGATCGAGGACGACTTGCAGTCGGCGCGACGCTACTACAACGCCGTGATTCGTGACCACAACACCGCGATCGCCAGCTTTCCGGCAATTCTGCTGGCTTCGCCCATGGGGTTCCCAGCACGCGAGTTTTTCGAAGTAGACAGCCCTCTCGAGCGCCAGGCGGTACGGGTGAATCTGGATGCGTAGGCAGAGCGTGGCCCTGGCGGCGTTCCTCCTGGTGCTTACCTCGTGCATCGTACCGGGCGTGGTATCGGCTCAGGGTCGCCAATACTGGGTCGAGTCTTTCGAGGCCGACATCCGCGTCCTGGAGAACGGCCAGATCGATGTCACCGAGCGCCTCACGTTTCATTTCGAGGGTTCGTTCAACGGTATTTATCGAGACATTCCGATCAAGTACGAAACGCCCTGGGGACTTGACTACAGGCTGCGCTTGGAGCCCTTGGCGGTCACCACACCGAACGGAGCTACTCTGCGCCACGAGGCAGGTGCCAGCGGCGACGACCTTCGCTTCAAAGTCTGGGTTCCAAATGCCAACAACGCCTCTCGCACCGTAGTCCTGCGCTACCGGGTTAGTCGCGCACTGCGATTTCCAGATACGGAAGAGGGTTTCGAGTCGCACGACCAGCTCTACTGGAATGTGACCGGCATGGGTTGGACGGTGCCTATCCTGTCGGCAACGGCACAGATCAGCCTGCCAGAGGGCCTCCGCCAACCGCCATGGACCCTGGCCCACACCGGTCCCTATGGAGCTCGAGCGCACGAGGCCGACATCGAGAACCTCGCCATCAATTCAGTGCGCATCAGCACTCGTGGCCGACTAGAGCCCGGCGAGGGACTTACCGTAGTCGTCGGCTGGCCGTCGGGGCTCATCTATCGGCCGACAGTCGTCGATCAGGCGCGCGATCTCTTGGCCGACAACTGGCCCCTCGGCCTGCCATTCCTGGCGTTCTTCGGGATGTTCCTGGTTCACCGGCGGCGCGGGCGCGACCCGCAGATCGGGCAATCGGTAATGGTTCGCTACGAGCCGCCAGAGGGCTTTCTGCCGGCCGAGCTAGGTACCCTGATCGACGAGAAGGTCGACCTGCGCGACATCGTGGCGACGGTCATCGATCTGGCGGTACGCGGCTACCTCAAGATCGAGGAGACCGACGAGCCCGGTTGGTTGAGCAATACCACCAAGACCACCTTCGAGCGCTTGAAGCCGGCCGACGAGGCGCTACGCGCGTATGAGAAGTCGGTGCTCGAGGGCCTCTTCGAGAGTGGCGAGCGCGTCGCCATGGAAGATCTGAAGAGCAGCTTCTACACCCGCATTGGCGACATCAAGAACGAACTCTACGGCAGCATGACCGAACGTGGCCTGTTTCGGTCGCGACCTGATCGCGCGCGTACGAACTGGATTGTCCTGGCGGTGGTGTCGCTGTTGCCAATGATCCTGCTCGCCGTCTTGCTGCAGAAGCCGGCGATGGCAATCGCCGCACCGTTTGTGGCGCTGGCCATCGGGGTGTTCGCACCGTTCATGCCCGCCCGAACCGTGAAGGGGCGCAGGACCTTCGTTGCACTGCAAGGCTTCGAGGAATTCCTCGGCCGTACCGAGGCCGACCGCTTCAAGGCCCACGGTATTTCCGAGACCGCCTTCGAGCGCTACCTTCCGTACGCCATGGCTTTCGGCGTCGCCGACCACTGGGCGAAGCTGTTCGAAGGAATTCTGCGCCAGCCGCCGACGTGGTACGCAGGCCCGACACCGCATTTCAGCCCCTCGTTGTTCGGCGCGCGAATGGGGAGCATGGGATCAGCGCTGGGGACGGCGCTCGCCACCCAGCCCCGCAGCAGCAGCGGAAGCTCTGGCTTCTCCGGCGGCGGAGGGTTCTCGGGCGGTGGCTTCGGCGGAGGCGGCGGCGGCGCCTTCTAGTGGCCTGAGTCAGGAATACCAGAGAGGCCTCTGCCGACCTCGAAGGGCAATCGCGACGCCACCGAGTTGTCCGAGTGCACGCGACCCTCTCCTGGGGAGTGATACAAGTCGAGGTATAGCTGAAGGTCCGAGACGGTCCGCAGGCCGTGGCTTGCCTGCGTGCCGAAGAACACCGCATGCCGATACGCGGGCTTCACGAGAAAACAGTTGGCACCGTGACCGGCTGGTCGCAAGCCCAGCACCCGACGCCACGTGTCCAGCGTCTTCTCCAGGTCTCCGTTGAGATCGGGAACGTACACGTGCAGCTCGAACGGTAGCCGCCGTTGGTGTGGCTTCAGCTGCAAGGCGTGTACGGCCGACTCGAGGGTCAGCGCGTAGCGATCCGACAGGTCCGCGTCTACCGTCCGGAGACGCTGCAGGGCAGCTTCGGGATCCTGGTCGCGCAGCTGGTAAGGAAACACCTCGTTAGTCTCGAAGGCGTACTCGGCGAGCCAGGCGGCCAGCAACCGCTGCGGCCGCACTAGCCTCGAGCCGCCGCCACGCTGGCGCTCGATGTAGCCATCCGTGGCCATCTGTTGGAGGATCTGCGAAACCCAGCCGAGGCTCAGATCACCATGTTCGGCAATCTCGCGTGTGGTAAGCCAGTCACCGGGCCGCTGCATCATGACGCGCAGCGGGATCGTGGCCTTGTCGTGAAACAGCGTGCGGATCTGCTTGCGCTGCGTGAAACGATTACGGTTGCCGATGATCTGTACGAAGACGCTGTTGAACCGCAAGTACGCGTTGCCGGAGCAATCGAGGTACCCGATGCCCGCTTCTCGACACAGACGGGCGCCGGCTGCCCCCATATGCGGCACGATGACCCCGGCCCCGGTGCCCGGCTTGGCGGCAATGCGACGCACTCGGGGTAGCAACCCACGGAGCTGGCGAGGCTCGCCCGAGGCAAGCGGGAGGTATAGAAGTCTCCGGATCGCACCCGCCTGACCGAGAAGCTCCACCTCGATCATGCTTTGGTCTTCGGGCGCGGTCCCGACGCGCACGCCGGTTACCAGAATCTCGGGGACGACCTCTCGCCAGTTGCCCAGGAAGTAGGAACGTACCTCGCTTGCATTCCTCATCGGGCGGTGGATCCGGGAGCAGAACGGTCAGTAACACGAGATGAACGGCGTGCCGACATAGAGGCGCGTTTATAGCAAGAAGCGCCAGCGGCCGCCAGCCGACTTATGGCTCTGGCGAGGGTTCGAGGCCAGATGAGGTCGAATTTCTCGTTTTGCTACGGCTGTCGGCGAGACGCAGGTGGGCTCGGCAGCAATCGAAACCGAAACGACACCACGTTGGCAGCGCCAGCGAAGGGCATCGAACCCTCTTGCTCGAGGGTTACGACCTCGCCCGCCACCACCGTCACTGTTCCGGTGTCGGTGTGCAGCACGCCGTCGTCGTCGTCGAGTAAATCGATCGCCACCTCGACGTCGAACGCGCGGGTCCTGTCGTTGATGACCTCGGCAGACCAACGGAAGTGAACGCGCTCTTGCTCGACCGTACTCCAATCGAATTCGTGCTCACCCAGCCGAAGAAGCTGTGCCGCCAGGACCGATCCACCCAGTGGCGTTAGAAGCGCGGCGAGCACCAACACGCCTGCGAGTCGTGTCCGGGAGCGGCGCGTCACGCGTGCCAACGCTCGTCGAGCCACCCGGCCCTGCGCAACGGAGAACCGATTACCCTCATTGATCGAAGCTAGCATGGTCGCTGTCCGAGGGTCAAAGCACCGCCGGAACCTTGCGCGAGAGCCGCTGGCGGCCGACCCAGCCGGACTCATTGCGGGTAGTCTTCGTCGTTCCACAATGGATCGACGTTGGGGTCGTACTCATCGCTGACCGTCGTGGCCACGGAGTCCGAAAAAACGGGCGCGCTCTGGCTGGTGTCGTCTGCCTCGAACAGCTCCCATGGCTCCAATAGCTTGCGCGGCAACTCCTGAAGGAACCGTGAAGGCTGCTGCAGCAACGCACCGCCCACTCCGCCCGGTTGCACGATCGGATAACTGAGATACAGCTCGTCGCGGGCTCGCGTCATGGCGACGTAGAAAATGCGACGCTCCTCCTCCTCCCCACCCACCTCGTCCAGCGATCGCCGGCTCGGCAGGGCACCCTCGACCAGGTGGATGGCGAACACCACGTCCCACTCAAGCCCTTTGGCTTGATGAACGGTCGACAGCACCACCCGCTCGTCGGCCGAGTCGCCGTCGCTGCCCACATCTTGTCCGTAGAGCTCCCCGAGCAGGACCAGCTCCTCCAGGAACGCGCCGATCGACTCGTACTGCGCCGCGAACACGGCCAGCTGCTCGAGGTCCTCGACTCGCGACTCGTAGTTGGTGAACTGGGTAGCCGCGATATCGTCGTAGCCACCCTCGATCACAGCACGAATAGCCGCCTCTGGCTCGGCCAGGTACGCGGCCACTGCCTGCAGCAGTGCAACGAAAGCGCCCCAGGCGTCGTGCGCGCGTCGCTGCAGCAGGTGACGAATGCGCTCCGAACAGAGCTGGACAATCAGCTCGTCGGCCGAGCTCGCCATTGTCAGCGCCTCCCACAAGCGGCGGGCGGTGACGTTGCCGATTCCTCGTTGGAGCATGAGCGCACGCCGAAACGCAATCTCGTCGCGCGGGTTATCGACCAGCCGCAGGTAGGCGGTGACGTCCTTGACATGCGCCTGCTCGAAGAAGCGCAAACCGCCACGAACGTCATACGGGATGTCGTAGCGGAGCAGTGTGGTCTCGACAGAAAGTCTGTGCGAATGCGCCCTATACAGCACCGCGATGCGGTTGAGCGGCGTCCCCTCATCGCGTAGCTGCAGGATACGTTCCGCCACGAAGGCGGCCTCCTGCTCGGCATAGTTGCACGGCACCAGCGCGGGCTGTTGGCCCGACTGGCGACGTGCCCGTAGCTCCTTCTGATATTGGCCGGTATTGAAGCCGATGCTGGCGTTGGTCAGCTGTAGGATCTCCGGGGTCGAGCGGTAGTTGATCTCCAGCTTGAACACCTCGGCGTTCGGATGACGTTCCGCGAAGCCGAGGATATTGTCGTAGTGAGCGCCGCGGAAGGAGTAGATACTCTGGCAATCGTCGCCCACGACCATCAGGTTGCCGCCGTTGGCGCGCGCCAGCGTCTCTACAAGCTCACCCTGGATCAGGTTGGTGTCTTGGTACTCGTCGACGAGTACGTATCGCAGCTGCTCGCCGTAACGGCGGCACACTTCTGGTACCTCACGGAGTAGGCGCAGCCACATCACCAGAAGGTCGTCATAATCCATCGCGTTCGCCGCCAGCTTGCGCTCTGCGTACCTTCGAGAGACCGCCGCGATCTGCTCTTCCCAGTCCAGGAAGCGCGGAAAACGCGTTGCCAACAGATCAGCGAACTCCGTGCGTGAGTTAACGTGCAGCGAAATCAGCGATGCCAGCACCTTCGGAGATGGAAAGCGTCGCCGCTCGACTTCCACACCGACGTCCGTGATGCAGAGCCGGATGAGGTCGCGCTGGTCACCCGCGTCGAGGATCGAGAACGAGTCGGTGAAGCCGAGCAACGCCCCATGCCGCCGCAGAACTCTTGCTCCCACGGCGTGGAACGTCCCGCCCCACAGGCGGTCGGTCTCCACGTTTGTCAACTCGCGGGCCCGGCCCACCATCTCGCGTGCGGCCTTGTTGGTGAACGTGACAAGAAGGATCGCATCGGCGGGCACACCGCGACTAAGCAGCCAGGCTACGCGATAGGTCAGCGTCCGCGTCTTACCCGTGCCGGCGCCGGCGATTACCAGCTTTTCACCGTCCCCACAGCTTACGGCGCCGTACTGCTGCTCGTTGAGGTCGCCCTCGAAGTCCACATCGAGCGCCGGGCCAGCGCGGCGTGGGATGAGGAACTTCCGCGCCATCGCGTCAGTGGGCCGGCGCTGGAACGGGTCCGTCGATCAGCGCCCAACGCGCGCTGCCCGAGCTCATCAAGCGCAGCAACGCCACTCGGCGGGCCAGGGCGGTGGGATCTGGGATAACACCAGAGATATCATCGACCGTCCAAATCGGCGCCGCCGCCGCGCTAGCGCCGGTCAGAAGGCCGCTGATTTGCTCGAACATGGTGCGTTGTCGCGGATACAGCCGCACGTTCACTTCGGTACGAGCGTCGATGCCGGCCGCGCGCCGTGCGGCGCTGAGGGCGGCGCGCAGTCCGCCGATCTCGTCGACCAGACCCACTTCCAGAGCCTGCTCACCGGTCCACACCCGCCCAGCGGCCAACCGTTCAACCTCCGCCAAGCTCAGATCACGGGCGTCAGCTACTTTCTCGAGAAAAGTGCGGTAGGTCTCCGCGATGGAGGCCTCGATAACCTCGCGCTCCGACGGCGACAGCCTCTGCGAATCGAGAAAAAGGCCGGCGTTAGCACCCCGTGTGACGGCATCGTTGGCGATGCCGAGCTTCTCGTAGGCACCCGCCAAGTTGTAACGACCCATGGTCACGCCGATCGAACCGGTATAGGTGGCACCGTCGGCAAGCACGCGAGTTCCGGCGGTGGCAATCCAGTACCCGCCCGACGCGGCGACGTCGGACATGCTCACGATAACCGGCATGGACTCCGCCGCCAGCGCTACCTCACGCCAGATCACATCCGACGCCGTGACCGCCCCCCCCGGACTGTCAACGCGCACGACGATAGCGCGCACGCGAGCGCTCTGACGCGCCGTCCGGATGGCCCGGGCGATCGTATCGCCGCCGGCAACAGCACCACCGAACGGATCGTTGGAGACGTCACCCGGCAGGATCAGCCCGTCGACGTGAACCAGCGCGATGGCCGGACGCCCCAGGCTCCAGCCGCTGGGTCCGGCAAGCTCCCAGTAATCGCGAACGCCGACGCGTTGAGCATCGCCGCCACCCCCGAGGACCTCGGCGAGGCTGTCGTGGAAGCCGAGCTCGTCGACGAGGCCAAGCTCCTGAGCTGCGGCTGCGGGGAGGATGCCGCGGTCGATCGCCGCCTGCACTGTCTCGCGGTCAAGATCTCGATCCTCGGCGATGCCGTCGACGATCTGCCCATAGATGCTATCGAGCAAGCTCTCCAACACCAGCCGCTCTTCGTCGCTCATGCCGGTCTTCGTATACGGATTCATCGCCGACTTGTAAGGCCCGGTGGCGAACGTCTCGAACTCTATCCCGAGCTTGTCGAGCAGCTCTCGGTAGTACTGCGTGCGGGCGGCCAGTCCCAGGACGAAGCTACCGGTGGGCACCTGAACCAGTGTGTCCGCAGCCGAAGCAACGTACAGATCGATCAGCGTGCCGAGCTCGAGCATCGCCACCACCGGCTTGCCCGAATCGCGGAACGCATGCACGGCGGAACGGATCTCTTGCGCTTTCGCGAAGCCGCCAAGCATCGGACCTACGCACAGCACGGCGGCGGAGACGCGCGGGTCATCGGCCGCTCGGCGCAGCGCGTTGTCGATCTCTCGAACCGACAGCGGACCGATCGAGCGGTTGCCCCAGAGGTAAGCTGGTCGCTCCACCACCTGCCCCACCAGGCTGACCTCTAGCACATTGTCTGTGCCGAGACTCCCCCGCTGTCCGAGGACGGCGCGATTGAGGAACTGGGTTGCCCACCAGAACAGCAATATCAACAACAGGAACCCCAGGATTACCCAGGTCCAGGAACTCCGCCGTTGCGCCATCCGCCCGCCCCCGCCTTACCTTCGTCCAGGACTCAAAATACGACGTCGAAACTGCTCGCCAGCGCAGCCTCGTCAGGCTCGTCGCTCACTTCGAGCCGATCCACCCGTGCGGTCGGCGAGCCTTGATGGCACCACGCAATGAAGTGCTCCACTGTCGCCGGTGGTCCCTCCACGACAGCTTCCACGGCCCCGTCGTCGCAGTTGCGAACCCACCCCCGCAGACCGAGTCGTGTCGCTGCGGTGCGCGCGTGGGCGCGGTAATACACTCCCTGGACCCGCCCTCGGATTCGCAGGCGAACGCGTTGAACCGTGCTCATCAACCACCATTCTACCGACAATGGCACGTTGGCGGCGCTAATATCGAGCTTCATCAGGAGGTATAGCCATTCGACTCCCCGCGTTTGCCAGCTCACGCATCGGTCGCGATCCCTGGGGCCAGTTCTTTCTCGGCATGGCCCTGCTGTGGTCGCTGGCAATTCCGCTTTCCATTGCCGTGGCGGAGATTGCGCTGTGGACGTCTCTGGTCCTGTGGTGCGCCAATTGGCTTCGGTTGGAGCTAGCACGCGCCGGTTCGGTACCTGAGCCGCCGGCCCGCGGCCCCGCCGGCGACGTCTTCTCGCTTGTCGGCACCCCTCTGATGGCGTTCTGGGGGGTCTCGATGATCTCGGCGCTCGCGTCGCGCGCACCGGTCGAGAGCCTCTGGTCCTTGCGTGAGGTATTCCTGTTCGCGGCCCCGATGGTCACCTACCTTGCTTACCGGCACCCATCGATGCGCCGGCTCGGATTGCGTGCCCTCGGAATCGGCGTGTTGATAGCGATCATCGTCGGGCTGTTGGGCACCGTGCTGGCGGTTCAAAGAGGCGCGTTCCCGGGAGCGTATCGTCCAGATGGCACGCTCGGGCACTACATGACGTATGCGGGAGCACTGATGTTGGCGATTCCGATGCTGCTGGTGCTGCGCGACGGATGGGTCGGCATGCTCCACCGTGCGCTGGCCCTGGGAGCGCTCGTGGTCATCGGGCTCACGATGACCCGTTCTGCCTGGATCGGTTGCGTGGTCGGCCTCGCACTTTGGTTCGGCTTGCGGTTCGTGCCCAGCCGCTCAGCCGGCGGCGGCCCGCCGCCTCGCCGATGGGCCGCATACGTAGTGCTGCTGCTCATCGGCGTCGTCGTCGGAGGCGTGGTGTTGTTGACGCTCGCCGGCCCGGAAGCGCTGTACGAGCGCGGCGCGAGCATCTTCTCTCTAGACAACCCGACGAACCTCGATCGCCTGGCTATGGCAGCTACCGGGTTGCGCATCATCCAGGCGCATCCTCTCCTCGGTGTCGGGCCGGGGCTGATTCCCCGCGTCTACCCGGCCTGGCGGGTGGAATGGGCCGTGAAAGAGACCAACCCCCACTTGCACAACGATGCGCTACACCTAGCGGCCGAGCGCGGCTTGCTTGGACTGGCAACGTGGCTGTGGCTAATGGCCGCTTTCGCCGTGGGCGCCTGGCGAGTTCTACGCTACACGGGCCCCTTCGCGGAAGGCGGACCGGAGGCCCGCGCCGCCCTGGCCGCCCTCGGGGCATTCCTCACGATGGGGCTGTTCGAGTACAACTTTTCTGACTCGGAAGTACTCATGGTTCTGCTCTTCGCCACCACATTGCCGTTCGCCGCCAGCGCCGGATTGGTACTCGGAAGAGATCGCGAAAGCTGACGGCGCCGCCTACTCTGGTGGCCTGACTCAGCACCCTGCTAGGCCGAGCTCGGGGGCGATGGAGCGCAGCGACTCAACGATGCAGGCCACGTGCTCCTTCATGTCAACACCAAGCTCGGCGGCGCCGGCGCGCAGATGCTCGCGATCGATGGCGCGACAGAACGCCTTGTCCTTGAGCTTCTTGATGATCGACTTCACCGGAAGATCGACCACCGACTTGCTCGGACGCACCAGCGCCACCGCGACGATGAGCCCTACGAGCTCGTCCACGGCGTAGAGCGTCTGGTCGAGGCGGCTCGTACGCTCGACGCCGGTATGATCGGAGTGCCCCAGAATCGCGTGAACGATCTCCTCCGCGTAACCGAGCTCGCGTAGGATCCTGGCACCCACGTAGGGGTGCTCCTCCAAAGAAGGGTGCTCCTCGTAATCGAAGTCGTGCAGCAGCCCGACAACCCCCCACAACTCCTCGTCCTCTTGGAAGCGCCGCGCGTAGCCGCGCATGGCAGCTTCCACGCCAAGGGCGTGCTTGACGAGATTGGCGTTCTGCGTGTGCTCGCTGAGCAACGCCCAGGCCTGCTGCCGCGTCGGGACCATCGCGGTCGAGGTAAGGCTACTGGATGGCGCCGAAGCCGCCGAGCGGGTTCTCGAGGCTCACGACTGTGGTGCCGTCGCGCGACAGAAGAGCATAGCCGTCCATGACCACCTGGATATTGTCGTCGGACTCGAGTTGTCGTAGATCACTTGGGGTGAATGGACGCAGCGTACCGCGAGCCACGACGTCCTGGCCACCCAGGCGATCGAGCGCCCAATACCATTCCGACAGCAAGCGCGAATTGAAGAAAATCTGCGCCCTCCGGCCTTCCCCGTCCTCGACAACAAAGTACGGAGCACGCTCGACGAAACGCTTCTCAGTGAGTCGCACGTCGTACAGATCGACGGTGCCACCGGCCAACCGCTGAACGGTCTGAATATAAGTGGTGTCGTTCGCCAACTCCTCGAGGGCCGCCGGCATGCCCAACGGATGCACGCTGGCGGCGAAGCGCAGCTCATCTGCCGGAATGTACGGCATCAGGATTTCGTTGCCATCCACGAGCACGCGCATGAACTCGAGAGCGTCGAGCTCCTCCTTCGTAAACAGCTCCTCGTCGTTGCGATCGAGTGCCGGATTCTGCGGTACCCATCCAAGTGGGCTCTCGTAGAGGCCATTGACCCGGAGATCGATAGTCTGCCCGACCGTTATGGCAAGCAGATCGAGGTTCTCTCCGGGAATGATGATTTGCCCGGCAGGGGGCGGCCCTTCTTGCTGAAACGTGAGCGTCGGCTCGGCATCGGCGGCACCTTGATCCTCAGCGGCGCTCTCGTCGCCAGCCCCTTCATCCCCGGTCGCCGCCGGGACCGCGACCGGCGTCGTCGCCGGCGCTGCGGTGTCGGCGTCCACCAGCATGATCGAGTCCTGGTCAATGTGCTCGACCCGCAGCCCGGTGACCACGACCTCGATGCTCGGCGGCGGGGCACTCAGCGCGTGCAGCATGAACGGCCGCGGATGGCTCGGGCTTGCAAGATACTCGGCCAAGGTCAGCTGCTGCGGTGACTTCAAGTAGAAGTTGGTGAAGTACGGTACCGCGAAGATGTAGTAGCCGAAGGCCACCGCTAGTAAGAGCAGGAGCCAGTTGAGGGGATCTGTGACGAATGTTTTGAGCGCCATCGGGCCGTTCCGCAGGACGTGATGCTGGGTTTCGTGGGATTGCTAGCTTTGGTCTTCCCTGGCAGAGACGCCAGCGGGGTGTTTCGAGGCTGGCGCATTATAAGCGCCGATACGGAGGCGTGTCGAGTTGCGGATAGCAATCACCTCACGCGGAACGCGCGAAGCGGATGACATCGTTCCGCTTGCCCAGGATGATCAGAGTTGAGCCCACCTCCAAACAATAATCGGGCGACGGATCGAACAAGAAATCGCCGTCAGTGTTCAGAATGCCCACAACGATCACACCGAAGTCGTGCCGCAGGTTGCAATCCAGGATGGATTTGCCGATCAACCCGAGCCGGTCGAGATACTGAGCTCCTCGAGCTGCAGGTCCAGTCCGAAGCTGGCGGTGACGATCTCGGTGAAATCCACCGTGTGAGGGCGCGTCACGGAGTTCGACATCGACCGGGCGCCAATACGCTCTGGCGACACCACTCGATCAGCTCCTGCGGCAAGCAGCCGTCGCTCACCCTGCTCGGTGACACTGCGCGCGATGATCTGCAGTCCGACGCAAAGATCGCGCGCCAGGAGGGTCACGTAAACGTTGTCGGCCTCGTGCGAGAGGGTTAGCAACAAGCCCGCTGCTCGCTCGATCCCTGCTGCTCGCAACACGCTCTCCTCCACGGCGTCGCCGCGCAAGTGTGGCACGCCAGTGGCGTCGAGATCGCCGAGAGCTTCCTCATTGATGTCGACCACCAACACGGGGACCCCGTCTGCCAAGAGGTGTCGACACGCCTCACGCCCGACTCGGCCATAGCCGCAGATAATGTGGTGGTTGGCGATGCGCGAGATCTCCTTGTCCATCCTTCTCCTCCCGACCACACGGCGCAGATCCCCTTCGATCGCCAGGCGCGAGAACATCGCGGCGACGTACAGAAAGGCACTCGCTCCGGTAAGGATCAAGACCATGGTGAGGACCCGCCCCCCGGTGCTCAGTGGCCGCACCTCCTGGAAGCCGACGGTGCTCAACGTCAAGATGACCATGTACAAGCTGTCGACGAGCGTCCAGCCCTCGACGAGCACGTAACCGACGGTACCGGCGATCAGGATGAAGGCGATCACCGCAAGGCCTAGGCGCGCTGCTTGCAGGCGCCGACGGTACTCTACGTCGCTGCTACCGTACGGCGGCCGGCCACCGGGGGACGCGGTTGAATCCAAGCGTTCAGCCGGGCTCACCATCGTGGATCGTGCGGAAACTCAGAACCTCGTAGTTGCGGCTGCCCCTGGGTGTTTGAACCGTGATCTCGTCGCCGTCCACCTTGCCGGCAAGCGCTTGGCCGATTGGTGAGGTGATCGAGATACGGCCCGCTTTCGGGTCGGTCTCGTCGCCGGAAACGAGCGCGTACGAGATCTCTTCGTCGTTGTCGAGGTCAAGCAACTCCACCGTCGAGCCGAAACCGATCGTGTCGCGAGAAATCATCTCGGTGTTCATGTTCGAGATGGCCTGCCGTTTTTGGTAAAGGCGCAGGAGCAGGGCGGTGACCGTGTCCTTACGATCCTTCGCCGCTTCATGCTCAGCGTTCTCGCTCAGATCACCGTGCGCGGCGGCTTCGGCCAGCTGGCGCGGCAACTCGACCTTGAGCTCGCGCTCCAAGGCGCTGATTTCGACGGCGAGGTTCTTCAGTAGGTCTTCACGAATGCCCATCGGCGGGTCCTGATTTGGCTAGAAGGTTGCGGATTTGGCAGCTCGATCGCCAGCCGCAAGGTTGGCAGACCGGCGCGCTCAGCGTCGGACGCGCGCCAAGGCGACGACGACAGCCGGCAAGGTGTTGTCGAGGTGAAGGGCTTGCCTGTAGGCCGTCTCCGCACCAGCTAACCGGTCCTGCATTTCCAGCGACAGGCCGAGGTTATACCAAGCACCAGCATCTCGGGCACGGTGTTCGATCACATGGCGGAAAACCCGTTCGGCGGTCTCGTAGTCTTGCAACAGAAGCGCCGTGGTACCGCTGGTGACCCAGCCATCCAGATCATCGGGGTGGCGGCTCAGGTGCTCAGCCAGCACCTCGGCGGCCCTCGCTGGCTGATCGTTCGCGATAAGGGCCCGCGCCAAGTCATAGCGTGCATATCGGTAGTCTGGCTGAAGATCCAGAGCGTGGCGGAATTCGCCAATCGCATCCGCGTAGCGCTCGTCCAAGTACGCCGTGATGCCGCGATGTGTCCAGTACGCCGGATTGTCGGGCTCCGGCGCGCCGACACGCACCGTCGAGCCCACAAGATACCCATGCTGCGGTTGATCCTCCGGCAAGGACTCGGGCGGAGCCTCTGTGTAGAGCGTGTCGATTCCGTCGATGAGCGCTGGTTGGAGCACGCGCACGAACACTTCGGTCAGAAACAGCTGGTAGCGGCCGGCCTGTGCAACTCCGAGACCAACGTGCGTAAACGCCGGATCAAGACGATTCAGGCGATGTCCGTCGCTCGCCTGCAGAGCCGTATTCAACGCCTCGACGGTCCCGTCGAGAGCAACGTTCTCGCCGAACTGAAACACGCGTGGAAACGCCAATTTGACGCGCGTCTCAGTACTCACTCCGTAGCGATGTGAGTAGTGGGTCACGACACCGCTGGCCGCCATCTCTCGGCTGTGCTGGTACGCCAACAGGTCCAGATCCGGGTGACCCTGCAGCTCGGTAACAGCCGCGGCGGTGCGCGCCACGTTCAACAGCTCTAGCAGCTCGCGACCTAGCCGACTCTCGTTCTCTGTTGGATACGCCACCTCGCTCGTCTGCGCAGAGATCGCCGTGCAGGCGATCGTAGCGCACACGCAAGCGGCCAGGCAGGTCATGAGAAAAACAGCGCCACGCAACCGCAGGCGAGGTTGAATTGCATGCTCAGCACGGAAGCGCGATGCAGCTGGTTAAACTGCCGACTATCGGCAGCATGGCCCTCTTCACGCAGGCGGCGGATGCGCGGCGAGACGACGCGGGCGGAATAGAAGGCGCTAGCGCTCATCATGGCGATGCAAACGTACTCGATGGCGTACCAGGGAGACAGCCGGCCAAACCAGACCACCAACAATGGGCTGGTAATCAACAACAGCAGTATGCACCCCATCACGACGACGTCGAAACGACGAAACACCGCCGCCATGATGCGACCAGCCTCCGGGCGGCTCGAGGCGTCGCGAAATACCGCCGGCGCAGCAACAGCACCGAGGGTGACAATCCCACCGATCCAGACGCCGAGAGCGGCGGTATGCAAGAAATGGAGTATGAGGTAGGTCCAGTTCGGCATCGTCTCGTACCTCCGATGGGCGCCGCAGGCCCCGGTGACCGGCGCAGCTTCAGCCAGTCGAGCCTATCAGCGCCAAGAACTCATCGACGTTCCGCGTATTCGCCACCTGTTGTGCGGTCAGCCCCGCACGACGCGCCGTCGCCACCCCCAACCGCATGTGACCCAACCCGGCGACGTCGTGGGCATCCGTGGATATCACCACGTCGGCACCGACCTCGACTGCTCGGCGGAGGTGATCGTCGCAGAGGTCGAGACGCTGCGGGTGGGCGTTGCACTCGAGTAGTACGCCGCGATCGCGGGCGGCGACGAAGACACGCTCCAAGGATATGGCGTACGGCTCACGACGCAGCAGGCGGCGTCCGGTCGGGTGAGCCAAGATGTGTACGTTGCGGTTGTCGAGCGCTCGCAGCAATCGCGCCGTCATCTCCTCGCGCTCCTGATCCATTTGCGAATGCACCGCAGCAACGACGATCTCGGCATCCGCAAGACAAGCGCCGTCGAGATCGAGTGTACCGTCATCGAGAATATCGACCTCTACCCCGCGCAAGAGGCGGAACGCTCCGAGCCGGCTGTTTAGTTGCTCCACCTCGGCCCACTGGCGGGCAAGTCGACCCGCGTCCAGTCCCCCGGGCATTCGCCTTGAATGGTCGGTGACCGCGGCGTACTGGTAGCCTCGTTGCACTGCGGCCGAGACCATGGCCGCCAAATCAGCGCGCCCGTCGCTCGCGGTGGTGTGCATTTGGCAATCGCCATGCACATCGTCAAGCTCCACGAGCGCCGCAAGACCGCCAGCCGCCGCTGCCTCCAGAGTGCCCACTTGGTCGCGGAGCTCCGGCGGGATCACCGGCAAGCCGGCGGCCGCATAAACGCACTCCTCGGTTGCCGCTTCGCCTGGTTCGGCGCTGCCGGCCGCTGGGTCGGTGTTGTCGGCTGTGCGGACGAGGCGCTGCTCTGCGAGGCGACGTACGGCGCGAGTGTGTTCGTCGGAGCCGGTAGCCAAGTGCCAAAGGCTTCCGAAGGACGCCGGCCCGGCGACGCGAAGGTCGACGACTGTTCCGTCGCCGAGCCGCACACGCGCCCGGTCGCTGTCGTGCGACAAGACCTGCTCGACGTCGGAACGACTCACGAACCGGTGGACGATCTCGGCCGGCCGGCTCGATGCCGCCACCAGGTCGACGCCCACGACGGTCTCCAGGCGACGTCGCACACTACCGGCAATCTCGACGCGCTGCACGCCCGGGAGCTTCGAGAGTTCCTGCTGTAGAGCTTCTGCTCGCGGCAGCGCATCACCGAGCAGGATGCGTCCATGCTCGTTGCGGCGGCGGTGGAGCGCCCGAAGGATACGCGCCTGCGTTTTCGTGCCGAGTCCTGGTACGTCGCGCAGGGCGCCGCTCGCAGCGGCCATCTCGAGACCTTCAAGAGACGCGATGTCCAGCGTGTCAGCTATCGCGCGAGCCCGCTTGGGGCCGATGCCCGGCAGCCGCACCATCTCCACCAGGCCACCCTCACGACTGGCGAGCAGCTCCGTGTGCTCTCGGCAAACACCAGTGTCGAGCAGCTCCTCGATCTTCGCGGCGATGCTCTTGCCGACGTGAGGTAGTTCGGCAACGGGGTGGATCTGACGCAGCGATTCGAGAGGCTGGCCGAGCCCGCGGACGGTCTCCCCGGCGAGGCGGTAGGCACGGACGCGGAACGAGTTAGCGCCCTGGATCTCACGGATGTCGGCGATCTCATCGAGAACGCGGGCGATATCCGCGTTGTGCAGAATCCCGCGGCCGGTCAGCGGCCGTCGGGCTCAACGCCGTAGTAACCCTCGCGCACCTGTACCCAGACTCCCGGCCTTCCCTTGACCTCAACACGCAACCTTCGCCAGTTGCCATCGTAGCGGCTATTGGTGGGGTAGTACGAGAGCGCGTACTGGCTGTTGAGCTCGTCGGCGATGAGACCGTAGATCTCCTCGAGTTCTTGGAGGGCGATGGGGAAATAGGAGGCGCCGCCGGTAGCATCGGCGATTGCCCGCAGCTGTTCGACTCCCCGCTTCACTGCGCCGCTCGCATCGCCGAACGCGGTGCCCTCCTGCATCAGCTGAAGGCCGATGGTATAGACGAGAACATCCGATTGGCGAAGGAACTCCAGCACATCCGCGTAGGCCATCTTGCTGTTGGTGTCGAGCCCGTCCGACAACACCACCAACGCGCGCTTTCCGGTGCGCCGATCGAGCTTGCGAATCGACTCGGCCAGCGTATCGAAGAGCGCCGTGCTTCCATCCGGGTCGATTGCCTCCAGCGCCGCTATCAACGCGTCCTTGTCATGCGTGAAATCAGCGTAGAGCCAAAGACGGTCATTGAAACCAAGAATCATGGCCCGGTTGATGTCGCTCACCAGGGCTTCGACAAGGCGTAGCCCGCCGGCCCGCTCGGCGCGCACGCCGCCGCCCAGCATGCTGCTGCTCTGATCGAGCGAGATGGCCGCCGAAACTGGAACTTCGCCGAAATCGAACTGCACGATCTTCTGGTCCGCCCCGTCTTCCGTCAGCCGGAAATCCTCCGGTGTCAGGTCGCGCACGAGACGGCCTGCGGAGTCGCGCACGGTAGCGTGTAGGGTCACCAGGTTGACGGTCGCGCCGAAGGAGACCGTGGCCCGATCGAGCACCACATCGTCGCTGGCGACGCGGTCGCCGGCTACCGCAACCGCCCGTATGACAAAAACCTCTTCGTCGTCGGGAAAGCTCCACGAAACTCGGAAAGGCTCGTCCTCCGCGGATCCGACACGCCGGTCGTTGACATAGAAGTCGACTCGCTCGGCCGGCCGGTTTCCGAGCACATCGGCGACGAGCTCGACGTCCCCGATGGGCAACGTGCCCGGTGCAGGAGACCGGATCCGGACGCGGAACGTATCTCCCTCGGTGGCTATTTCTTCGACCGCCGCGCCGCCCGCGCCGTCGACGCCCGCGCCATTCGACGGCGTGCCCAACCCGCTCGAGAACCGGGTCACCGCTGCTGTGGACCGCTCCTCGGGCTCGTCGCTCAAGATGGCAGTAGTCTCGGCGATGGTCGGCGGGAGACGGTAGATGCCACGTCGGGCCCGACGTGGCGCCTCCGGTGCATCGCGCACCACGACGTAGGAGTTGATGGCGCCGGGTGGGCGCGCCACGATCCGGTCCGTCAGGTCCTCGACGCTGCCCGCTTCCCAAAACCTCGCCACCACCCGCGCGTGGCCGGTGCCGCGATTCGGGTATCCGAGCGACTCGTCGAGCAGGCGCGTTTCGCGCGGGCCCAGGTTCACGAAGTAGGCGCGCTGCACGCGCTCCGGACGATGGAACCATTCGGCACTAATCAACACGCCGACACCGGTGGCTCGATCGGTACGATTCGTGATCCTCAACTGAAACGGCTCGATTCGTTGCTGTGCCTCGTCCAGCACCATCGCGGCGGAGAACCGCAACTCCCCGACCGTGAAGCGCTCGTCGAAGGCGAAGAACCGACGGATCTTGTCGGCATCGCCAAAGCCGTGGCTGTTGTTGGAGCGGTTCACATCGGGGATCAGGCGGTTCGGATCGACGGCCACACTGACCGGAACACAGGGCAACTCCATCTCGAACGACTCGTCGTCCATACCTGCCGCCACAGATTCCGTGATCACCTGACCGTCCGGACAGCGCACCTGAACTGTTAGGGGCACCGGGAACGGCACCTCGCGCAGCAGCCGGGCGCGCAGCCGGGTATCACCTTCTCGAAGGCTGACCCGGTCGATGCCCACATCGAAGGTCACCGTTGGCTTGAGCCAGTCGCGCACCACGACATCCGGGTCGGGCTGACGCTCGCGGCCAATGGCGTCGATGATCGCCGCCAAGTTCACCGAGGGTCGGGAAACCATCTGGCCGATCGCAGAAGTGACCGCATCGGCACCGTACAGTCCCTCCAGCAGCTTGAAGGTGGCGTAGGCCTTGCCCCGCGCGGCGTCGGTGAGCACCCTCTCCGACAGATCAACCGGGCGCCGACTCTGGGCAGCGCGTGTGAAGTTCGCCTCGATGCCATATAGCACCGGAGTGGTCGACTTGAGATCACGGTAGATCCGGTCGGTGAGGTACAGCGCCGCGCCTTCGGTCCACCATGGCGCATCACTGCCCGGCGCTCCCATGGCAACTCGCGCCACCACGTAGGCGCCGAGCCAGCGTGCGTAGCCGAGGGCGTGGGCAGCACCGAAGTCCTGCAGCAACAGGGGTACGTTGGTGTGCATGACGACGACCGCCTCCCGGCCTTCGCCGCGCACCTCCACGACCCCGTCGGCGCTACTGCCCGGCCCGGAAGCCGTCGGCTCCCAGCGGATCGTGCCCGCCGGCACGGGCACCCCGGTCAGCTCCGCGATGCGGGTTGCCGCCACGTCGGCGAACGATGCCAGGTTGATCGCCCAGTCGCGCCACGGCTCGGGATACTCGAACCGAATCGGCGCGTTGGACAGGTACAGGGTCGCCGCCTGCGCCGCTGATGGCGCTGCCGCCCCCGAGATACTAGGCGCCGATATCGCCACCAGCGCTGCACACGCGACGGCGCGGCAAAACTCCTTGCGGATATCCATCATGCGTTCGAGTATAGCATCGGGCCGAAGTGCCAAACCGGGCTTGCGGAAGCGCTCGCGCCCTCACAGGGCTTGCCGCGATACGTCGTATCTTACTGAAAATAAACGCTTTCCAAAATAGCGCGGATACCTCAGAGGCCCAGCCAGGATGTTGCACGCTTTGCAGCAGCGTCGCCTGCCCGACAGCCGGAACGGAATCTGAACGATGTCGGACGAACGCTTCGAGGTAGTGATCGTCGGGGCCGGCCCGGCCGGCGCTGCTGCAGCGCTGACGCTGGCGCGCAATGGTGTCGAAGTGCTCGTCCTCGAGCGTGGGGATTATCCGGGCGCCAAGAATCTGTTTGGCGGCATCTTGTATACCAGCGTAGTCAACGAGCTCATCCCAGAGTTCTGGAACGACGCGCCGATCGAGCGACACATCATCAACCGCCGCTGGCTGGTGCTCGATGACGACACGCAGGTAGGCCTCGATCTGAAGAGCGCCAAGTTCGACGTCCCGCCTTACAACAACACGTTCACGGCGTTGCGCTCCAAATGGGACCGGTGGTTCGCCGACCAGGCCGAGCAAGCCGGGGCGATGATCATCTGCGAAACGAACGTAGAGGATCTGATCGTCGATCGCGGCAGGGTTCGTGGTGTCCGCACCGGCCGGGATGACGGCGATGTCGAAGCAGATTGCGTCATCCTCGCCGAGGGCGCGAACGCTCTGCTGTCGGAGCGCGCCGGTTTCCGGCCGAAGATGAGCCCGACCAACCGGGTCAACGCCGTCAAAGAAGTAATCGCGTTGCCGCCGGAGATCATCGAGGATCGATTCCATCTCGAGGGCAAACAGGGTGCCGCGATCGAGTACTTCGGCGGCGCGGTGAAAGGCACCGTTGGCTCGGCGTTCATATACACCAATTACGACAGCCTCTCGGTCGGCGTCGGTAGCATCATCGCCGAGTACCTACGGCTGCGGCTCGCTCCCTACGAGATGCTCGATTCGTTCAAGGCGCATCCGATGGTCAGACCGCTGCTGCGTGGCGGCGAGACGGTCGAATACGCCACCAAGATGATTCCTGAGGACTCGTATGACCACCTGTCCGATCTTTATGAGGACGGGCTTCTACTCATCGGGGATTGTGCCGGCCTGGTGAATCCGTCGATTCATCATGAGGGCACGAACTTGGCGATGGCATCCGGCGTGGCAGCGGCGGAGGCGGTGCTCGAGGCACGTAAAAAAAACGACTTCTCGAAAGCGGCGCTGGCAACCTATCGCGAGCGTCTCGAGCACTCCTGGGTCATGAAGGACCTGAAGCGTTACCGCGACACGGTTCATTTCTTGCTGGAGAACCGAGAGTTCGTGAACGATTATCCGGACCTGACCGTGCGCCTGATCCGGCGCTACTTCACCATCGACGACACGCCGAAGGACGACGTGATTCGAGAGCTCTGGCGGGTCATCCGCGACGAAGTCAGCTTCTTCAAGGCGGCGCGACAAATGTGGCGCGCCCGCAAAACCATGCTGTGAGGTATTCATGGCAATCGACGTTCGCGAGTACTTGACGCCCCACAAGTCGCTGTCGATGGCTCAGCGCCTCGACCTCGTAAAGCGGCGGTTCGCTGACGAGAGCCATATCCACGTAGATCAAGATGCGTTCCGTCAGGACTCCGACCAGGCGCTCCTGTTTATCTGCCCGGCCCAGGTATTCAAGCTCAACGCCGAAGACTCGAGCTGCATTGTCAACTACGAGGATTGCCTCGAGTGCGGCACCTGTCAGGTGGCGCGCCGCTACACGACGTGGAACAACCCGCAGGGCGGCTACGGGGTCACGTACCACTACGGTTGAGCGGTGGTGTCCTTCATGGGCCGAGCGTGTCGTGCTAGCTGCGTCGAATGAAGACCCGCAGGAAGGTGTCTTCACGCACTAGGCCCAGGTACTCGTTGCCGGTGCTCATGCACCAGGCGGGCAGGTCCAACTCAACGCCGGCGTCGTCGGCTAGCAGCATGGCCGTCTGGCCGATGCACATCGCGCGGGCCGCCTCCTGTACGCGAATCACGGGCTCCGGGCAGAACGTGCCCCGCGCGTCTACCGCAACCTCGGCGACTTCGATCAGCGAGCGCAGCTGGTCGTCGGTGGCGCTACCGTTCACCTGCCGGCGAAACCGCGCCTTCCGACGGTACGGCGCGTGGCGCAGCATGTTCAGCTCACCAACATCTCAGATCCGTATCTCGTCGAGGAAACCATCCTCACGCACGGGCTCGACCAGCAAGCGCCCCGCATGATCGTCGAGGCGCCAGTGCACCGGTACCTCGTTCTCGGCACGACCAGCGCAGTATCTCGCAGTGATCTTGCAGGCGAGCTCGAGCTGCTCGGCCGACGGAGCCCCCTCGATGAGGGTTAGCGGTGAGCTGAACTCCTCAACCCACACCGCTCCTCGCCCGACGCGGAACCGTTCGAGAAAGTCATTCTCCGCCTCGTGGCGTCCGACGATGATCTTGACGCCATCGCCAAGGCGAAAATGGCGGCCGACCTTGAGCAGCATCATGTCGTCCGGGTCGACTACGTTGCCACGGTCAATAAGCAGGTCACGAAGCTTACGTGCGAAGTTCTCGTCGGGTAGGAAGCAGCATCCGCCGGCCGGCTGCGGGTAGTCGACCAGGCCGAACTCGTCCGCCAAGCGCATCTGCTCGTGTCGCGAGCGGCCTGAGATCGCATACAGATCGTCACGACGCACCCAATCCTTCTGCTCCGCAATCGTCGGCGACAACAGCTTCGCGGACAATGGGCGTAGCAGCAGTCCCTCGAGCTCCGTCTCCTGCTCGATCGCCTGCATCGACGGTCGCCGCTGACTCATCGGGCGCTGCCCGAGCACCTCGCCGGTGAAGATAAAGTCGTAGCCGCCTTCCTCCAGCATCACCTTGGCACGCTTGAGCATGAAGATGCGGCAATCGATACACGGGTTCATTCCTGAGCCATAGCCATGCTTGGGATTCAGCACGACCTGCTGAAGGTAGTCGTCCTTGATATCGATGATCTCTACGGGGATTTGAAGTTGCCCGCCGGCATGGAGCGCATCGTTGCGGTACGGCTTGTTCCGGTTGTTCGCGTTGCCCATGATGCGATGGCGATCGGCGACGCAGAATCCGGTCGAGAAGTGCAACCCGAGTACCTCAACACCGAGGCGCTGAAGGATGCTCGCGGCGAGCGTCGAGTCGAGTCCTCCGGACATCAGCCCGAGTGCACGGATGGGTCGCTGGCTCATCGTTCGCGAAAGCTCGTGGGCGCCTGTTCGTGGATGCGGTCGAGGCACGCTCGACCGGCTCGTAGCGGTCTACGGCCGTGCGGTGGCGGGCGACGCGTAGCGAGCCAAGTGTAGCATAGCGGTCTGCTCACAGAGGCTCTTCGCCAGCCTCCTATGGCGCCGCGACCTTAGCTCCGTGCCCCCAGTCCAGGAACGGGATCCACTCGTCGTACGGAGCGATCGCGGGCAGCAGCGAGGTCGCCGGGTGCCAGGCCGGCTGCCGAGGTTCACGGAGCAGTTCCATGCCGGCTTCCTCCGGACTTCGATTGGCTTTCCGGGCGTTGCATCGGAAGCACGAGACGACGATGTTGCGCCACGTGGTGCGGCCACCGCGCGACCGTGGGTGGATATGATCCAGCGTCAGTTGCGAGGGCCGTGTGACGCGGCCGCAATACTGACACTGGTTGTGGTCGCGCAGGTACACGTTGGCGCGGGTGAACTTCACCCGTGGGCGAGGCACCCGGTCGTACTCGAGCAGCTGAATGATGCGCGGCACGACGACGCGCAACGACGGTCCCGAAATGCAGTTGGCCAGATCCTCGGACGCTAGCACGGAGGCCTCCGTCCAACTCTCCCAGGTGTAGGTAGCGAAGTCGTCGGCGACGACCTTCCCTCGCCCCACGTAGAGCAGCGTGATTGCACGTCGCGCGTTGACCACGTTGACCACCTGCCAAAGGCGGTTCAGAACGAGGACGCTGGCGTTCAACACATCTTGCTCCCGGCTGCGAGGCGGTCGCGAAAACAGACCATCTACATTAGCAGGCGTGGCCGGGCGGTGGCCTGCCTAGCAGGCCACACTTCCACCACGGCCTGCTAGCGCTGTTCCACGACGCCGTGCTCTCTGAGGATGTCGAGCGTCCTCTGTAAAGGCAGCGCCTCTATGGTGCCTCGAGCGCCGACGGTGGTACGCGCCTGAAACAGGCTGTTGTAGATCGATTCCTCGGTGGCCTCGATGGCAGCCAAGAACAGCGGCGATAGGCGCTCGGCGGCCAGCGGGGTGGTGCGTCGGCGCGCCTCGCCATCCGGTCCGGAGCGCAGTCCGGAATGAGTCGAGAAGGCGATTACATAGTCGCCGCTACCGTTCGATCCCGACGCCCCGGTGCGCGCCATGCCCATGAAAGCACGCAGCGCCAGGCGTTCAAGATTGGCGGCATCTACCGGTGCGTCGGTAGCGATCACGATCATGCAGGATCCGTCGGCTGCGTCGCTCTCATCGGCCGAACCCGTCAACATATCGCGCAGGTAGTAGCGTCCGAGCTCCACGCCGACCGGTGCTCCGGCGATAGTGAGCACGCCTCCGAAGTTCGTCTGCACCAGGGCACCGACTGTCCAGCCACCCACACGCTCAGGTAGTCGCCTCGATGAGGTGCCGATGCCGCCCTTGAACCCAAACGCGATCGTCCCGCTTCCCGCTCCCACGTTGCCCTCCACAACGGCGCCGGAACTGGCGGACTCGATCGCCTCGCGTACATGCTCAGGCCGGATCGGGCGGGCGCGAATGTCGCTCAGGTAGCCGTCGTTAGTCTCGCCCACGACCGGATTGATTGAGCGAACATCCTCGTTGCCCGGTAGGCCGAGCATGTACGAGATCAACCCGTCTGCGGCGCGCGGAACACTGAGCGTACCGGTGAGCAGGATGGGCGTCTCGATGGTTCCGAGCTCGCGAATCTGGCTGATGCCGATCAACTTCCCGAAGCCGTTGGCCACGAAGACCGCACCGGGGACCTTGTCGCGGAAGACGTTCCCGGAATGGGGCAGAATCGCCGTCACCCCGGTGTTGGTGGTGGGCGGTACAACGATCGTGACGTGGC
Organism: Acidobacteriota bacterium; assembly: GCA_963666055.2. Lineage (GTDB taxonomy): Bacteria > Acidobacteriota > UBA890 > UBA890 > WLXD01 > DASCOT01. The sequence continues at coordinate 131,400 of CAXWPH010000012.1, forward strand.
CAACCAGGACGCCGGCCACGTCGGTAATGGCGTTCAGCGGCCCAGGAGCAAGAACGCCTGGCGCAATCCCGAAGACGCGAGCGCGGCCGCGCCTCTCCGGGGCTTGCGGCGCCGCGGCCAGAGCAGTCGCCGTGAGCAGAATGAGCGCAATGCTTGCCGCAATACGCGGGCACCAGAAGGTCCTCACTCCACGCCTCCGTCAGCGCCGAAGACAGCTCGACGCAAATCCTCGACTGCGAAGCTCTCCATGCCACGCTGCCGGCGCTCTTCTTCGAGGCGTTCCATGCGCGCCAGCAGTTCGTCGACGCACGGCCGCTTCTCTGGATGCCGCAGTGCCTCCAGCGGGCTCATCCCTCCGAGACGCGAGTGGGGTTGCTGCGCCCAGCGCGCCGCGAACGAAGCGTAGAACTCGGCCAATACGCGCGCCTCGTGCTCGGCGCTCCACGTTTCCGGTCGGTCTGCGGAGTGCTGTCGCCGGCCCGGCACGAAGCGCGACAAGTCGTCGCGCGCGGCGACCCGAGCCCGAGCGTACGGTCGCAATCGCTGATCCAGCACACGCCAACCGCGGCCCACCGACCCCGCAGTCGCTCCTTCCAGCACCAGCCGGGCGGGACGCAGACGGATCAGGAAGGCGTCGTAGCTACTATCGCCATCGTCCGGCTCGCCGTGCCACCAATACCAACGGTCGGCGGCAGCGTCACCTGACGGCTCCGACAACTCCTGCGCTCCCAGGCTGAGCAGGCGTTCATGCGTCGCCGCGCTGTCGGTAACCTCGAAAAACGCCTTGCAGAAACGAAGGCTCGAGCGTTGCGGCATCGTCTGCGGGACGTTCATGCGGCGGATTATACGCACTTCCGTCTCGTTCCATTGATATAGTTATCGTATTAAAATCGTATTAACGATTATCTACAGTTTTTCCACAGCTCCGCCAGCCTGGTGTTTCCTCCTCTGTTATGCCGAAAGCCCCTGTACACAGGCGCCTCACCCTCGCCGCGGCGCAAGATGTGCTGCTCCTACCACGGATTATCCACAGCAACCCCTGACGGCAAGGTGCACGACGATGACATTCGTAGAAGGTAGCGCAGGTGTAGTCACTTCTTCGGGGGACCGAGACGGGATGGAGCGTTGAGCGAGCCACGCGATCCAGCTTCGACACCGGCACCTGGCGCCGAGAGCGAGTCCGCAGAGGCCGGCCAGCACGCCGGCGGCGACCTATCCGACGAAGTAGATCGCGTCCTCTCATTGATTGCCATCGTGGAGAAACGGGTCCCCGAGGCCTATCGGGTCGAAATTGTCCGGGTTCTCCTCCCCCGCGCGATTGGAAAGTCGGAACGTGAGCTGGGGACGACGGTGCCCCCGCACGCTGAGGCCGGCACCTCGCGATTGCGGCTGGCACGGTACGTGCCGGTTCTGGCGGCGTCTGGAAAGATGCTTCTAAAGGCGCTGGTCGCCCTCGAGGCCACGAGCTTGCAGCTGGGGATCGAATGGATGACCCCGAGCGAGATCGAGCGCTTCCTGGCGGAGCGTGGCCGCGTGCGGTCCGTCTACCGTACAAACGTGAGCAACGCGCTACGTGCGGCGCGAGATCTAGTCGACCGAAGGCGCCGTGGTCGCGCCTACGAGTACCGGATCACCGAACGCGGACGCGCTGCGCTTGACCGTGACCTCGCAATTGCCGGGTCCTAGGAGCACCGCTGCCCCAACGCGTTGGACCAAGCAGGCATCCAGCCGGTGCCGCGATCGACCCCGGCCAGACAAACGGCGCCACCTCGATACCCTGGGCGTGCCACCGGCCGGATGCCGGGCCGCCTTGGAGAAGAAGGACCTGATCGGGTGGCGCGCAGAGATCGCGGCGGCGCGTACGGTCGTCCGCTACACACTGAGCTTGACGGTGGCTCCCCTGATCCCGGATGCCAGCAAACATCTCACCCCCCAGCCGTGCAAAGGAAGCGGGCTGCCTCCGCAACGAGCTCCGAATGTCGGCGCGCCGACATTCGCTGAGATGTTACTTCAGGTTGAAGTCGTCCGGCCGAGGCAGCGTGTTGCACCGGGGCGATTCAGACCGACGCGGCCTCCGCGATCCGGGGCACCGCCGATTTGTATCGCGCGACGAAGGAGAGCGCTCGTGCCTAACTTGCGGGGATGCCGTTGGATCTCAGGCTGCGGATCGCCTCGAGCAGGGAGCGCTCGACGTCGGCTAGCGAGACCTCGTCGTTTCCCAGGAACACGGTCACGGTCACTCCTCCCTTGGACCGGAAGGTGATCCGTCGAGGCGGCCGCCGTTTCGTAGTGCTGGCCGTCTCTTCGGCTGCCGCTGCTTTTTGTGCGGCCCGCCGCATCTTGCGAAGATCATCTCGCGTCAGGCCCTCGCTGATGACGCGCTGTGCGAGCGTTGCCATTTCCTCAACCGTGTCGCAACGGCAGATCTCGAGCAGCAGTGACTTACCACGGATCCTTGCCTCCTCCAGCTGCGCGCGAACCTCGCGTGGCATGGCCAGCAGGCTTAGAGACTCGGTGACGCTCGAACGCGACTTGCTGATCCGCTCCGCGACATCGTCGTGGGTGAATCCGAACTGGTCGATGAGCGCCTGCAGCGCTTCAGACTCCTCGAAAGCTGATAGATCCTGGCGCTGCAGGTTCTCGATCAGCGCGATTTCGAGCGCGCGCGCGTCATCAACATCGAGGACTATGCAGGGAACCTCCTCGAGCTGAGCAGCGCGGGCCGCCCGGTAGCGACGCTCGCCCGATACAATCTCGTAGCCACTTGCGGCTCGTCGGACCAGCAATGGCTCCAGTATGCCGACGCGCTGAATGGAGGCAACGAGTTCCTCGAGTCGCTCAAACGTTTGCCGCGGCTGGTTAGGGTTAGGCCGTATCAAGTCCAATGCCAGGAATTGCCCAATCGCACGGGTATGCTCGGCCGCCAACTCCTCTACAAAATGAGCGTCATGCCGCATTCGTGTCTTGACCGGCAGCCCAAGTCGCTTAGACACGCGCCAATACCTCCTCTCCAAGCTTCGCGTATTGTTCCGCGCCCGTCGACGACGGCGCATGTGTGAAGATCGCTTCTTTGTATGCAGGGCTCTCTTCCAGCCTTACATTTCGGCTGATCACCGTATCGAACACCTTGTCACCAAAGACGCGCCGCACCTGCTCGACAATATCACGTCCCAGAACCGTGCGGCGATCGAGCATCGTGATCAACACTCCGAGCAGCTCCAATTTCGGGTTTACTCGCTGCCGGACGCGCTGCACCGTGTCGAGCAAGTCGTCTGTGCCTTCCATCGCCAGATACGACGACTGTATGGGAATAAGCACGTGCGAAGACGCAACAAGCGCGTTAATCGTGAGCAATCCTAGTGTCGGAGGCGTATCAATGATCACGAAACGATAAGTATCGTTAATAGTAGCCAGTTGGTCGCGCAGTCGATAGTGACCATCAAACTCGCCCGATAGCTTGATCTCGAGCTTGGCCAGCGAAATTCGAGCCGGAGCCACGTCGAGATTTTCGAGCTGCGTCGAGCAGACGATTCGTTCGAGGCCGAGGCTTGTCTCCATCAGAGCGTCGTAAATCGTCAACTCGAACTCACTCGGGTCGACGTAGGAAATCGTGCTGTGTCCCTGCGGGTCCAAGTCGACGAGCAACGTGCGGTGCCCTTTTAGCGCCAGTGCCGCCGCCAGGTTCACCGCGGTCGTGGTCTTTCCCACGCCACCTTTCTGGTTCGCCACGGAGACGATCATCGTCGGGCGACCGGCTTTCTTTGTCTTACGGCCGTTCCCAGATACCACCCTGAGCAAGTCCTTCCGCGCCGGCGCCGGCACCCGCCCTCGCCCCCGACGAGGCCATCCCGAGGCGACTGCTTTCCCGGCTGCCAGGGTTCTATGCCCGCCCACCATGCGCCTCGCTCGCCTCAACTCGTGCGCGGCGCATCCCCCGAACGGCTGCGAACCCGTCGTTGTCCGCGGGACGACCCATCATGCAGGAGGACCCCAGAGAGCGCAACCGAATGTGGCCGTGAAGACGCCTACATCTCGTATTTTGAGAACTCGTCGGGGTCCAAGTTCTCAAACCAGCGTCGCAGCCTCTCCGAAGTCGACGGGTCTCGGTCGTCGTCGACGGAGCGCGCCTGATTGAGCACCGCCTCTTCGACGAAGATCGGCGCCTCGGTTCGAAGGGCCAATGCGAGCGCATCGCTCGGCCTCGAGTCGACCGTGATCTCGCTGTCTTCGATCTTCATGTGGATCTTTGCGAAATACGTGTTCTCGCGAAGCTCGGTGACTACGATCTTGTCGACTCGGGCACCGAACGCTCCGACCATGTTGTATAGCAGGTCGTGCGTCATCGGCCTCGGCGTATCGATCGCCTCGACCTTCAAGGCGATGGCGTTGGCTTCGAAGATTCCCACCCAGATCGGCAGGACGTGGTTTTCCGACTCATCCTTGAGGATGACGATCGGCATATTCGTCACCGGGTCAACCATCAACCCTTTGACCTTCATCTCCACCTGCATGCGGCGCTCCTCGCTATGTAATACGACTATATCCGTGCGTCGGAGATCGGATCAAGCATGGCGCTGCACCTGACCGGATCGTCACTGTGGATCGCTGACCACGCGGCCGTAGAGGCTGTGCGCCGCGTACGATGTGACCTTCACGTCGACCAGTCTACCGATTAGCCGGTGGCCGCCGGGCATGTTGACGATGTGGTTCGAGGAGGTGCGGCCCGACACATCCTCAGTCGTACGCTTGCTGATGGAGTCGACTAGCACCTCCGTACGGCGGCCCAGCCACGACGCGTTGTGCTGCTGTTGAATCTCGCGGCCGACGTCTTGGAGCTCCAGGAGGCGGTCGCGCTTGACCCTCGCGGACACGTCGTCCTTATAGTTGAGCGCCGCCGTGTCGGGACGCTGCGAGTATTCGAACGAGTAAAAAGAGTCGTACTCGACCTCGCGTACGAGACCGAGGGTGGCCTCGAAGTCGGCGTCGGTCTCGCCCGGGAATCCGACGATGATATCGGTCGACAGCCCGACCTCCGGTATCCGACGGCGGAGCTCTTCGATCTGCCCGCGATACGAATCGACCGTGTAGTGGCGGTTCATCTGATGGAGGATGCGGTCGGAACCTGATTGCACCGGCAGGTGGATATGGTCGGCCACGGTCGGGCACTCGGCCATCGCCTCGATGAGGCGCGGCGACAAGTCCTTGGGGTGTGACGTCAGAAAACGAACGCGCTCGACGCGCGGCTCCGCGCTCGGAGTCGACCGCAGCATGTCGTCGATCGCTGCGAGGAGGCCGGGGAAGTCCATCCCGGTTTCGGGGTCGACCCACGAATTGACGTTCTGCCCCAGCAGAGTCGCCTCACGATAGCCGCGCAATCCAAGGCCGCGAATCTCGTTCACGATCGCGTGCGCCGGCCGATAGATCTCCAAGCCGCGGGTGCTCGGAACGATGCAGAAGGAGCAATAGTTGTTGCATCCCTCCATGATGGTCACGAAGGCGCGAACGCGGTCTGCTCGGTGGACTTCTGGAGTTTCGAACTGAACCTTGTCCTCGGTATTGACCTGCGGGCCGAGGCCAGCCTGTACCCGGCCCAGAACACTCTCCAGGCTATGTATAGCCCGTGTGCCGATGACGAAGTCGACGCTGGGTTGGCGATCGATGATCTCCTCGCCACGCTGCTGCGCGATGCAACCAGTAACACCGACCAGCAACTCGCGCGGCTGGCCGCCTCGGCCGCCCTCGCGCGACAACACATCCTTGATCTGACGCAGCCTGCCGAGCTGCGAGAAGAGCTTGTCTTCCGCACGTTCGCGCACCGAGCAGGTGTTTACCAGCACGAGATCGGCATCGGATGCCTGCTCGGCGGCTTCGTACCCCATGCCGTCGAGAAGGCCTGCGTAGATCTCCGAATCGTGCACGTTCATCTGACAGCCGAACGTCTTGATCCAATAACGCGGCTTGCGTAACGGGCTCACATTCGTCTCAGACGTACGCAGGCTGTCGAGATCGGTCATTCGAAGGGCTGTCCGGTGCGGCTCGGTCTGAAGGACTCCGCGATTGGAACCGCGTACACGGCGCCGCGGAGGACCGATTATACCAGTCGTGCGCCCAAGAACTGCCGCAGCTCCGACTCGTCCAGCGCCCCGTGGCGGACGATTCGAGCTGGTGCCTGGGTGATATCGAGCAAAGTAGAAGGCTTGCCTCCCGCGGTCCGTCCGGCGTCGACGATCCCGGCGAGCGCGGCGTGGTCAACCGCTAACGTCTCGAGGTCCTGAGCCGGCGCCTCGCCGGTTCGGTTCGCCGATGTACCGGTCACGCCACCCACCCGAGCGGCGATCCGCCGCGACGTCCGGTTACTGGGTACCCGCACGGCAACCGCCCTCGTTGAGCTGACGAGAGGCCCGGCCAAGTCATCTCGTGCTGGCAGAAGAAGCGTCAGTCGACCCGGCCAAAAACGCGTCGCAAGCTCTTCGAGCAATGGCGGCGAGGCCGGTGCTAGCTCCCTTGCGGCGGATGTGGTGGCCACCAGAACCAGCAAGGGCTTCTCCAGGCCCCTTCCCTTGAGCCGTTGCACTCGGTTGAGCGCCTCGCCACAACGCACGTCGGCTGCGAGCGCATAGAAGCTGCCGGTGGGCACAACGATGATCCCACCTTCTTCGAGGGCGGCGGTGATGGCCCCAAGCTCCAGATCGAGGTCGGCATCCGAATGAATCACCCAGCGCTGCATCTGGCCTCCGGCCCAGGCGGGCCGTTTCAGGATAACCTGAGCTGCGCGACCTCTTGCCCATCATCGTTCCACGTTGCCATGATCAGCTTCTCTTAGATCGAGTCGCCGTTAATCTCGATATGCCAGACGCCGCATCCGGAGACCTGTTTGGCCCCCCTGACGGGCCGTCGATGACTGCCGAGGTCGATCCGAGCTCGCCCCTCGCCGAGCGTATGCGTCCGCGCACTATCGAGGAGGTTCTCGGTCAGGAGCATCTGCTCGGTGAGGGCCGGCTTCTGAGCCAGCTAGTAGCGTCAGGGCATCCGACGTCGCTGATCCTGTGGGGCCCGGCGGGGGTGGGAAAGACGACCCTGGCACGCATCATCGGCGTCGCTACCGGCAGCCGGCTGGTGGCGCTATCCGCAACCTCTTCGGGCGTCAAGCAGGTACGCGAGGCCGCCGACCAAGCATCTCGCCTCCGCCAGCATTCTGGCGGCCGCACGGTCATGTTCATCGACGAGATCCATCGTTTCCACAAGGGTCAGCAGGACGCTCTTCTGCCCTGGGTTGAGGACGGGTCGATCGTCCTTATCGGCGCCACGACGGAGAACCCGTCGTTCGAGGTTATTCCACCGTTGTTGTCGCGCTGTCGCGTCCTTCGCCTCGAGGCCCTGACTCCGGAGCACCTGGAGCTACTGCTGCGGCGCGCCCTCGATACATCGCTGCCGCGCGGGTTGGCAGCCTCGGCGATCGAGTTTCCCGAACGGCTGCTGCGTCAGATCGCTGCTCTCGCGGACGGCGACGCCCGTGCCGCGCTGTCAGCACTGGAGCTCGCCGTGAGCCTGGCTCGCCAACGGGGTGGGCGACCGCTTTCGGTGAGCGACGACGATGTCAAAGAGGCGCTCCAACGCCCCCACCTCCGCTACGATCGCGAGGAGCACTTCAACCAGATCTCGGCGCTACAGAAAAGCGTCCGCAACAGCAACCCCGATGCGGCGCTTTACTGGCTGGCGCGTATGCTCGAAGCGGGCGAGGCACCCTTGTACGTGGCGCGACGGCTGGTGCGCATGGCGAGCGAGGACATCGGCCTGGCCGACCCCGGAGCGCTACCGCTCGCCGTTGCCGGCATGCAGACCATGCACGCTATCGGCATGCCCGAGGGTGCCCTGGCGCTGGCCGAGGTCGCCATCTACTTAGCCGCAGCTCCCAAGAGCAATAGCATCCTTACCGCCTACCGCGCTGCGGTCGATGAGACTCAGGCGAGCGGCAACCTCGCCGTACCGATGCAGCTACGCAACGCTCCGACCCGGCTGATGAAGGAGGAGGGCTACGGGGCGGGCTATGTCTATGCGCACGATCTCGATGACGGGGTCGCCGCGATGGACTGCCTCCCTGCGGAGATCAGTGATCGACGCTTCTACGTCGCCGGCGAGCGCGGTGCCGAGATCGGGATAGCCAAGCGACTTCGAGACTTCGCGAGAGGCCGCCGCCCACGCGGCGCACCCGATCTCGCCGACTAGCCCATACCTGCCGGACGTCGTCGAGCTGCCTTCTTTTTGCGTCGAGGTGGTCGTTTGATCGCCGCTTTTCGCGGCGCCGGCGGCGGAGACGTCAGCGCGTGCTCCAGTGCCTCCTCGACCCGATCGATGAACAGGAACTCCAAGCCCCGCCGCGCCTTCTCCGGAATCTCTTCGAGATCCTTCTCGTTCTTGCGCGGCATGACGACTCGCTTGAGCCCGGCTCGGTGGGCGGCCAGGACTTTGTTCTTGATACCACCCACTGGGAGCGCCAACCCCCGCAAGGTCAGCTCGCCGGTGAGGCCCAGATCGCTGGCGACTCGCCGCCCGGTGAATAACGAGGCCAATGCTACGAGCATCGCAATCCCGGCAGACGGACCATCTTTGGGAGTGGCGCCGGCCGGCACATGGAGGTGCACGTCGTGGTTCTTGAACGCGCTGTCCGCGATACCCAGATCGGCGGCGTGACCGCGCAGGTACGACATCGCGGCCTGCGCAGATTCCTTCATCACATCACCGAGCTGACCGGTCAGGCGCAGCTCGCCCTTGCCCTTCATTCGCGTCGCCTCGATGAACAGGATGTCGCCGCCCGTGACCGTCCAAGCGAGGCCCACCGCGACTCCCGAAACAGCGGTTCGCTCCGCCAGGTCGGAGAAGAACTTTATCGGGCCCAGGAAGCGATGGAGGTGCGCCACGGTCACATCGAGTGCCTCCGCCGGGCTGGCGTCGGGGTCATCGATTTGCTCCGCCACCAGCCTGGCCTGGGCACGGCAAATCGCCGCGATCTCGCGCTCTAGCCCGCGCAATCCGGCCTCCTCCGTATAGTCGCGGACGATCGCACCGATGGCGTCGCTGGCAAAGCTGAGTTGCTCGGGAGTGAGCCCGTGATCGTCGAGTTGTCGTGGCACCAAATAGCGTTGTGCGATCTCGACTTTCTCCTCGGCGGTGTAGCCGGGCAGCTCGAGAACTTCCATGCGATCGCGCAAGACGGCAGGGATACCCTCGGGCGTGTTCCCCGTAGCGATAAACAGCACGCGCGAGAGATCGAAGGCGACTTCGAGATAGTGGTCCGAGAACGTGTCGTTTTGTTCCGGATCAAGCACCTCGAGCAAGGCGGCAGAAGGGTCGCCCCTGAAGTCTTGGCCGATCTTGTCGATCTCGTCCAGCATGAACACCGGGTTCATCGATCCGGCCCGCTTGATGCATTGGATTATGCGGCCGGGCAGGGCACCCACATACGTACGACGATGACCCCGAATCTCCGCCTCGTCGTGCACTCCGCCTAGCGATAGGCGCACGAATTTCCGTCCGAGGGCGGCGGCGATGGAGCGACCCAAGGACGTCTTCCCTACCCCTGGAGGTCCAATGAAGCACAGGATCGGGCCCCGTTTGTCGGGCTTGAGCTTGCGCACCGCCAGGTATTCGATGATCCGCTTCTTCACCTTCTCCAGGTCGTAGTGGTCCTTGTCGAGAAGCTCTGCCGCGATCTTGAGGTCGAGGTTGTCCTCGGTATAGACACCCCATGGCATGTCGAGGATCCACTCGATGTACGTGCGTAGCACGTGATGCTCCGCTGCCGCGGGCGACATCCGGGAAAGCCGATCGAGCTCCTGGGTTGTTGTCTTACGAACGTCGTCGGGCATCGCGGCCTCGCTGATTCGCCGCCCAAGCGCCTCGATCTCAGCGTTGTCCTCTTCCTCGCCGAGCTCGCGCTTGATGGCCCGCAAGCGTTCGCGCAAGTACATTTCACGCTGCCCGCGGTCGATCTCCCCCTGGACTTCAGACTCGATCTTCTGTGACAGCTCGAGCACCTGAACCTGCTGCGTGAGCAGCCCCAGGAGCACGGTGAGCCGCTCGCTTGGCGACAACGTCTCGAGCACCCGCTGCTTGTCTTCGACCGCGGTGGCAATATGCGCCGCGATGATGTCGACCATAGCGCCGGGCCGCGTCGCCGCACGTGCCAGCCCTTCCAGCTCGGCGGGCAGATCGGCCGACAGCTCGATGAGCTGTCGCAACAGGCGCAATGCACTGACTCGCTTGGCCTCGATCTCGACGTTGGCCACCGCAGCCTGCTCGGGGATGTCCTTCCAGGTGGCGTGAATGTAGGGGTCGGTGGAGGTGACCGCGTCGAGACGCAGCCTTTGAATGCCTTGAACAATCACGTTGAGATTACCGTTAGGCAGACTCAGAACCTTCACCAGTCGCGCCAGCGTGGCGATCTCGTGCAGATCGTCGGCCTTAGGCTCTTCGATCTCGGCGTTGCGCAACGCTACGACAGCCACCAGCCGATCGGCATCCATCGTCTCGACTACCAGCTGCTGGGAGGCCTTCCGCCCCACCAGCACCGGCATGACCACCCCGGGAAACAGCACAGACCCGCGCAGCGGTAACACCGGTAGCGTCGCTGGGAACTCGAGCTCCCCTCCTGCCTCGCGGCCAAGCTCCTGCTGAATCTCGGCGTCGAGGTGAGCGTGGAACGGATCGGATTCAGGCATGTGTGTTCGGTTGCTCTTTGAGTAAGTTGCAGCGCATTCGCCTTCGCGTATGGTACCGCGCCCCCATCGGCCGCATGACGCAGCCCAACAGGCGCCACGCTTCGGGGCTCACTCGTTCTCCTGGCGTGGATCGTACGGATGCTGATCGCGTATCTGTCGCAAGATCTCCACCATTGGATCGGCGAGCTGTTTCGGCAGCTCGATCGCCACCTTCGCCATCAAGTCCCCTGCGCCGCCCGCCTTGCGTGCGGCGCCCTTGCCGCGCAGGCGGAACACCTGCCCGTTCGACGTGCCGGCTGGCAAGCTGATCGTCGTCGTCCCGGAGAGCGTCGGCACCTGCACGCGGCCACCGAGCGCCGCCTCATAAATGGTGATCGGCACGTTGGTGTGCAGATCGTCGCCGACGAGCCGGAACCGCGGGTGCGCCGCAATATCGACCACGACATACAGGTCGCCGCGGGCGCCGCCATTGAGTCCCGCGGAACCCTTCCCTCGAACCCGAACCTTGCTCCCTTGCCGCACCCCGGCGGGGATTCGCACGCGGGTACGCTGCACGTCGCCGTTCTCGCCGCGGTAACTGATCAGGCGCTCAGCTCCGTTTACCGCCTCCTCGAGCCCGAGCTCGACACGAATACGTATGTCGCGCCCTCGCGACGGCGGCTGACGAACATGCGGGCGGCCACCGAACCGGCTACCAGCGCCGAACCCACCGAGGAGCTCCTCGATGTTGAACCCACCGACCGAGAAGCCGCCGCCGCCGCCGAACAAGTTGCCGAACTGCTCGGAGAACGCCGATCCGTCGAAGTCGCGAGCGAACGCCTCAGGGCCCACCTGATCGTATTTCTTGCGCCGCTCGAGATCGCCGAGCACGTGGTAGGCCTCGGAGATCTCCTTGAACCTCTCCTCGGCCTTAGCATCGCCGGAATTGACATCCGGGTGCCACTTCCGGGCGAGCTTACGGTAGGCGCGCTTGATCTCGTCCGCCGCGGCTGCCTTCGCGACGCCGAGAACGGCATAGTAGTCGTGGCGCGGCATCTAGCAGGCCGTGGTGGAAATGTGGGTCGTCAGGGCCGCCATTCTAGGGCTGTTCATGTCACCTCGGCCTCGGCAGTCACTCGAGTACCGCGGAACGTCAGCACGGAGCTAGTGGGATCCGTGTCCACGCGGATGTGGTCGCCGTCGACGAACTCACCTGACAAGATCGCCCGCGCTAGAGGATTCTCGACCAGCTGGCGGATGAGGCGCTTGAGCGGGCGGGCGCCATAGACCGGGTCGTAGCCTTGCTCCGCCAGTAGCTGCTCAGCAGCCTCGCTGAACTCGATCTCGAGGTTACGATCGGCGACGCGTTCGGCCACTTGGCTTAGCTGGATGCGCACGATCTCTTGCAATTGTGCCACCGACAAGGACGAGAAGACGATCGTCTCGTCGATGCGGTTCACGAACTCCGGACGGAAGGTGCGGCGCACGGCGTCCAGCACTGCCGCTTCGATGCCCTCCGGCCCGATCTCGTCCAGCCGCTGCATATGCTCGCTGCCGAGGTTCGATGTCATGATCACGATGCTGTTGGAGAAGTCGACCGTGCGCCCCTTGCCGTCAGTAAGGCGCCCATCGTCGAGGATTTGCAGCAGGATGTTGAAGACATCGGGATGCGCCTTTTCGATCTCGTCGAGGAGGATGACCGAGTAAGGGCGCCGGCGCACAGCCTCGGTAAGGAAACCACCTTCTTCGTGGCCAACGTAACCGGGCGGTGCACCGATCATGCGCGCCACCGCGTGGCGCTCCATATACTCCGTCATGTCGAGACGAATCATCGCCTCTTCGCTGTCGAACATGAACTCCGCCAGGGCCTTCGCCAACTCGGTTTTCCCTACGCCGGTCGGACCAAGGAACATGAACGAGCCGTAGGGACGGCCGGGCTCTTGCAGTCCGGCACGGGCCCTGCGGATGGCATCGGAGATGGCCCGCACCGCTGGCTCCTGGCCGACGACGCGCTGGTGTAGCCGGGACTCCATTGCCAGCAGCTTGTCGATTTCCCCTTCGATGAGCTTGCTGACCGGAATGCCTGTCCACCGCGACACCACGGCGGCCACGTCTTCGGCGTCGACCTCCTCCTTGAGCATGGCGTTGCCGTCACCGTTAAGCTCCTCCAGGCGCTGGCGTGAGGTTTCGAGCTCTGCCTGGCGCTCACGGATAACGCCGTACCGTAGCTCCGCGGCGCGCGCCAGGTCACCGTCGCGCTCGGCGCGCTCGGCATCGATGCCCGCCTCCTCGATCTGGCGCTTGAGCTCCAGAATGCCACGCACGTGCCGAACTTCCTCCTCCCACCGCGCCTTCAGGCGCTCATGCTCTACGACCAGCGCGCTGAGGTCCTCCTCGAGCGTCTCCAGTCGATCCCTTGAGGCGCTGTCGTCTTCCTTGCGTAGCGCCTCGCGCTCGATCTCCATCTGGCGGCGGCGCCGTTCGATCTCGTCGAGAGGTGCCGGCTTGCTATCGATCTCGACTCGCAATCGCGCCCCCGCCTCATCCATCAGATCGATCGCTTTGTCAGGCAAGAACCGGTCGGTGATATAGCGGTGAGAGAGTGTCGCGGCTGCGATCAGCGCAGCGTCACGGATGCGTACCCCGTGGTGCACCTCGTAGCGTTCCTTGAGACCGCGCAGGATCGAGATGGTTTCCTCTACCGCCGGCTCTTGTACCCGCACCGGTTGGAAGCGGCGCTCGAGCGCTGGGTCTTTCTCGATGTACTTGCGAAACTCGTTCAGGGTGGTGGCACCGATCGCGTGCAGCTCGCCGCGCGCCAGCGCCGGCTTGAGCATGTTGGACGCGTCGACGGCGCCCTCGGCAGCACCGGCGCCGACAACAGTATGCAGCTCATCGATAAACAGGATCACGTCGCCTGTCTCGGTGACCTCGCGCAAGAATGCCTTGAGCCGATCCTCGAACTCGCCCCGATATTTGGCCCCGGCCAGCATGGCGCCGAGGTCCAGGCTGATCACACGGCGGTTCTTCAGCGTCTCCGGCACATCACCGTTGATGACGCGCTGCGCCAACCCCTCGACAATGGCCGTCTTGCCCACACCCGGCTCACCGAGCAGCAGCGGGTTGTTCTTGGTCCGCCGCGACAGGACCTGTACAACCCTCCGGATCTCTTCGTCCCGGCCGATCACCGGGTCCAGCTTGCCGCGGCGGGCACGCTCGGTAAGGTCAACCCCGTACTGGTCGATGGCGTTGTACTTGTCCTCCGGGTTGGGATCGGTGACCCGCATGCCGCCACGCACCTTCTGCAACGCGGCGAAGAGGTCGTCGCGGCCTACGCGATGGCTGACGAGCAGCTCGGCTGCTCTGGCGCCCGATCCCAGCAACCCCAGCAGCAAGTGCTCGGTGGAGACGAATCGATCCTCCAGCTGATCGGCCTCGGTATGAGCCGTCTCGAAGGCCGACTTGGCGCTCGCCTCCAGATAGGGCTCGAGGTTTCCACCACTCACCTTCGGACGTTGCTCGGCCTCCGCACGGAGGGCCTGGAGCAGGGCATCCGGATCGCTTCCGAGCCGCTGGAGAACGGTGCGCACGACGCCGTCGGCCGGCTCGAGCAACGCCATCAACAAGTGGACGCCCGCGAGGCCTTGGTGTCTAAGCGATTGCGCTAACGCCTGGGCGCGCTGGACCGCCTCCTGCGCCTTCACGGTGAATCTGTCGAAGCGGATCATCTGGCTGTCCCTCCCCATCCGGGCGAATGTCGTCCTTCGAGTGTCAATGAGAATGGGTGCTGGTTCAGATCACGAATCACCGACGCCACGCGCCCCACCACCTCTACTTCGGCGCTGGCGTCGAATCGCCCCGCCAACGGCACCGCCGTTCGGTCATCCGCGGCCATCTTCATCAACAGAACTCTGCGTGACTGCAGGCCGAGCAACAGATCTCCGCGGCGCGCCTCGGCATCGCAATCGACTACCAGGAGGTCACCCTGCAGGATCCCGTGGGCGCCCAGCGAGGTTGAGCGCACCTGCACAGCGATCGCGTTGGGCCCCACCAGCCTGCCATCGACGTATACCTCACGCGTCCGCGCCTTCGAGAGGCCGCGCGCCGAGGGCACCCCGGCAACCACCGGCACGCCAATCGACCGGCGTCCAGCCCGAGGGCGTGCCATGCGAGCCAACTCGATGCCACGTGAGGCGCCTGGACGGCGGCGAATAAAACCCTTGCGCTCGATCGCTTTGAGGTGATCGGAGATCCCCGCGGCAGAGCTGAGGCCGAACGCGTCGGCGATCTCCATAAGGGTTGGCGGGATGCCGTCGAGGCTGACCTGTCCGACGATAAAGTCGTAGATCGCTCTCTGGCGGCGGGTCAGGGTCGTCATCTCATCAGGCCTCGCGGTGCGCAACGGACTTGCCGACGGGCGTTTGTTTCCGTCAGTGAAATCGAGGCCGAGTATACCAAATAAATTTATGGTACACAATTTCTGGTATCCGGTCGCCGCCTTCAAAGGATCTCCGCCTATGCGGAGTCCACCTGATCCCGCGGCCAAGGACACAGATCGGCCAGTGCACAGCCCGCACACGCCGGCGTGCGCGCCTTACATGTGTAGCGGCCATGCCAGACATAGAGACGCGAGATGTCCGCCCAGCGAACCTCCGGATATAGATCGCCGAGGCAGCGCTCGATCTTCACCGGATCCGCGTCGGTGGTCAGGCCGAGGCGCTGGCTGACGCGCCGACAGTGGGTGTCAACCGCTATGCCCGGCAAGCCGAAGGCTCCGGCGCGGACAACGTTTGCGGTCTTGCGCCCCACTCCAGGCAACGCGGTCAGCTCGTCCATGCCGCGCGGTACCTCACCGCCGTGGAGCTCAACCAGCATGGCGCAGCAACCTTGCACGCTCTTGGCTTTTTGGCGGAAGAAGCCCGTGCTGCGCAGCTCCTCCTCGAGCTTGTCACGGGGCGCCGCCGCCAACGCCTTGGCGTCGGGGTACTTGCGAAACAGCTCCGGCGTTACCTGGTTGACCCGTTTGTCAGTCGATTGTGCCGACAGGATCGTGGCGATGAGCAGCTGTAGCGGCCCATCAAAATCAAGCTCGATCCGGGCCTCTGGATAACGATGCGCGAGTCGATCGAGGATCTCCGCAGCGCGCACTTCAGTTTCTCGCTGCCCCATCATCCGACCGCTCCGGCGGGTCCGTCTGGCGAGTTCCGATCCGCCATGGCGCCGTCGATGCCCCCGACCGACGACACCGATTCACCCTGGCTGGACTCCACAACCTTCACGGCGGTGGTCAGCAGCTGAGTGTGACCCACCATTCGATGGCCTGGCCGTGTCTTGCCGGGACGGGCGAGGATCTCGCGCACCAGGATCTCGATGGTCTCGACCACGGCGAACCCGCAGCCAGGCAGGGCGCCGGCCAAACGTTCCGCTTGGTTGAACGTCGGCGTACCGGCGGCGAACCTACCGCTGCCGCGCAACGCTTCGGCGATGGCATCGAGCTCGGCCCAGGGCTCAGGAACGTCGGTAAATACGGCGTCGACTCCAGGTTCGAGCGGGTCGCCGACTTCGCGCAAGCGAAACTCCAGGCCTTCCTCGATTCCCGCCGCCGCCGTGTTGTCGCGCGCCAGCTCGAGGAACTCCGGGCGCCGATCATACGAGTAGACCTTTCCACCCGGCAACACCGCGCAGCTCAGGGCTATCGTCATGGCTCCCGACCCGGAACCGATCTCGACTACTCTTGCTCCGGATCGCAGGCCGAGGGCAGCGATCAAGAAACTTGCGTCCTTCGGGTACATGATGTTCGTGCGGCGGTGCACCTTCATCATGCGATCGATCCATCGGGGTCGCAGCAGGAAGATACGCGCCCCGGTATTCGTGATGAGCACCTCCCCCCAGGACCGTCCGATGGCGTCGTCGTGGTCCATCACGCCCTTGTGCGTCGAGTGCCTTTGGCCCGCCCGCAGGCGAATCAGGAACGTCTTCCCGTCCTCGAGAGTCACGAGCACCTGGTCGCCCGGACAGATCGTGTCACCCACGGGTTGAGTCTCCTGATACGCGGCGCTTCGCCGCACGCGAGAGAAGCGGCCGCGGCGCGAGACGGGCGCTGTGCGCACACCGAGAAGGCGATGGGGCGGCTACTGTAGCACGCTGTCTCGGCGGCCAGAGGGCGCCGGAGACGGTGCTGCGGGTGGTATGCTCGACGGCGCTTACCACCCTATTCGGAGATCGGAATGTCCGACTTGGTCGCCCCGCTTGGCGGCCTGATCCTGCTGCTGGCCTTGTCGGGGTTTTTCTCCAGCGCCGAGACGGCCCTGATGGCCGTCAGCCGCTATCGCCTGCGCTATCTCGAGCGGCGCGGGGTGCGCAACGCACAGATCGTGCGACGCCTGATCGAAGCCCCCGAGAGCCTGCTGTCGGCCATCCTGCTAGGCAACAACTTCGTGAATATTGCGGCGTCATCGTTGGCTGCCGCCATCGCCATCCGCGCTGCCGGTGAAAACGGCCTCTGGGTGGCAACGGTCGTGATGACCGCGGCGATCCTCATCTTCTCCGAGATCGCGCCGAAGACGATCGCCGCCCGTAACCCGGAACAATTAGCGCTGCTCGTAGCGCGCCCGATTCAGCTGACAGTTCGGCTCCTGCATCCCTTCGCGAGTTGCGCCGCCGGCATCGCGGGCCTGCTGATCCGACCCATCGTGGGCACTGCGACGGGCCCTCCGCGCGTCTCCGAGGAGGAGATCCGGGGCATGCTCGAGGTCGGCGAGGAGGAGCGCGTTATTGCCCGCGAGAAGCGCCGCATGCTGTCGAGCATCTTCCGTCTCACCGAGACCACGATCGAAGACGTGATGATCCCTCGCACGCAGGTGAAGTCCGTCGCCCTCGACGCAACCTCGGAGGAGGTGCTGCACGCACTACGGGACTCCGGCGCAACTCGATTGCCGGTGTATCGCGACAACCTCGACGACATCGTCGGCATCTTGCACTCGAAAGACGTCTTTCGATATTGGGAGAACATCGCCGATCTCGACATCGCGGCGATCATGCGTAAGCCGGTCTACGTGCCCGAGACGGCAACGCTCGAGAGACTGCTACGACTATTCCGCCACCATCGCCAGCACATGGCGCTGGTCATCGACGAGTACGGCGGAGTGGAGGGCATCGTCTCCTTGGAGGATCTGCTCGAGGAGATCGTCGGCGACATCGAAGATGAGCACGATGAGCCGCCAGAGCCCGAGCTGTTAGAGCTTGACGACGGTACCCTGCTGGTCGTGGGCACCTGCCCGATAAGCATTCTGAACCAACGCTACAGCCTCGACCTGAACGCTCGCGATAGCACCACGCTGGCCGGTCTGCTGATGGAGTGGAGCGGTGGCATCCCACAGCCCGGTAAGCGTCTTACGCACGGAGATCTGACCTTCCACATCCGGCGGGCAAGCCGCAACCGGATCGATCTCGTACGAATCGAAGGCGTATACGCCGACCCGGCCAACCCCGCCGATTCAACGGATCCGGCGTAGACCACAGCCCGTCCTCCGGGCATTCGGATTGGTGGTCAGAACAACGACACCTCGACTTCTGCGGCCGCGGCAACGCACGTGATATCGGGGTCGATCTCGATCCAGCCGCTCGCCTGCGCCATGCTGCTGACCGCACTGGAAAACCTGAACGAAGGCGTTGCAACGTGCCCCTCTACGATGACGGGCAACAACTGCGTCATGCCAGCGGGCGACCGCACCTCTTCGCCGAGGTCACAGATACGAGTATTGGGCCCCTCCGGTTGGTGACCGATGCGCCGCACGACCGGATCGACAAGCGCGTGCGCCTGCATCATGCAAGTCGTAGGAAATCCCGGTAGGCCGATAACCGGGCGCCCGCCTACCCGACCCACCAGCAGAGGCTTGCCGGGCCGCACCGCGACGCCGTGGACCAGGACCTGGCCGAGGTCCCCGACCACATCCGCGATGAGGTCGCGCCGGCCAACCGAGGTGCCTCCGATGGTCACCACGAGGTCGAAGCCAGGCCGCTGCAATACCTCGGCGAGGGCGTCCGGGTGATCAACGACGATGTCGGCACGGTCTACCTCCGCTCCGGCGCGGGTAAGCAGAGCTTGCAGCCCGGCGGCGTTGGAGTCGTATACCTGACCCGGCTTCAACTCAGTGCCGAGCGGCACGACCTCATCACCGGTCGGCGTCACCAACACACGCGGCCGAGCCCACACCTCGACCTCTTGCAGACCTCCTGCGACACACGCCGCCAGAAAGGCGGCATGAACGATCTGTCCCGCGTTCCCGATGGCACGGCCGACGAGCAGATCCTCGCCGCGGCGCGAGACATGCTGATCCGCTTCGACGGCGACGCCGATTCTCATCTTGTCTCCGTCGCGCGTCGTGTGCTCGACCGGCACAACCGCATCGGCACCGGACGGCAGGGGGGCGCCCGTAGCGATCTCAACGCACGTACCCGGCTCGACCTCGATTTCAGCGGGCTGTCCGGCGGCAATCCGTCCGCGGCAGACGAGAACGTCGCCCTCCGTCGCACCGTCCGCAGCGCGTAGAGCGAAACCGTCCATCGCTGCCCGGTCGGCGGTCGGGACGTCGACGGCGGCGACCGCCGGACTCGCCAACACGCGGCCGACAGCGCTCACGAGCGAGATCTTCTCGGTGCGGTCGATGGGGATCGCCAGCTTCGCCGCCGCGGCTCGAACCTCGGAATAGCTGGCCAGGGTCGCGAAGGGACGCATCGCGGCGCGTTCAGTGTCGGCGCTCATCGGGGTGCAGTGTAACAGGCTAGACTCGCTCTCCATGGAAGCCCGCGCGCGCCTGACCGACGCCATTCGCGAGGCCGCCAGCGACGAAGGATTCGATCGCTGCGCCGCCGCTCCGGTGGCGGCACTCGACGCCGCGCCACGCCTCCGGGAGTGGTTACGTCAAGGACTCCACGGCGAGATGGCGTGGTTGGAACGAAATGTCGATCGTCGCTGTGAGCCCGGTGTCGTCGTTCCGGGGGCCCGCTCTGTGTTGATGTTGGCGCGCGACTATCGAACCCACCACGCGGCCACCGAGGACCCTCGACTTGGCCGGCTGTCGCGCTACGCGTGGGGCGACGAGTACCACGAAGTGCTCGGTGCCGCCATACGGCGCCTCTACGGCCGCATCCAGCGACTCTGTCCAGAGGCCGTAGGACGCTACTACGTCGATACCGGTCCGGTCATGGAGAAGGCCTGGGCCGAGCTGGCCGGGCTCGGGTGGATCGGCAAGCACACCAACCTGCTCGGCACCCGCACGGGCTCCTGGTTCTTCCTGGCTGCGATCATCCTGAATGTCGACCTCGACTACGGCACGCCCGAGCGCGACCGCTGCGGCACCTGTCGGGCGTGCATGGACGTGTGCCCGACGCAGGCGATCGTTGCTCCCTACGTGCTCGATGCGCGTCGTTGCATCTCGTACTTGACCATCGAGCACCGCGGACCGATCCCGCGCTCGTTGCGTGAGCCGATCGGCAACCGCATCTTCGGCTGCGACGACTGCCAGGATGTATGTCCGTGGAACCGCTTTGCACGCATGACGGAAGATCCGATGTTTGCGCCGCGCCCGGACAACGAGGCGCCCAGCCTACGCGAGCTCATGCGTCTCGACCCGGAAGGCTTCCGCCGTCGCTTCCGCCACAGCCCGGTGCGGCGGGCCAAGTACGCAGGATTCCTCCGCAACGTCGCGGTGGCGCTCGGCAACTCCGGTGACCCAGCCTCGGCTCCTGTGCTCGCCGAGCGTCTGCGCGATGACGAGCCGCTGATCCGCGGCCATTGCGCTTGGGCCCTGGGCCGCCTCGGTGGCCAGACGGCGCGCGATTCGCTAACCGCGGCACGCGCGGCGGAAACCGACGTATGGGTTCGCGAGGAGATCGAGCTCGCGTTGCAGTCGTGTGCCGTGGACGCCTAGCCAGACCGTGGTGGAAAGGGCACCCGTCCGGGCAGGTTTCTGTGGCATTCTCTAGGCTGCACCAACGGAGGCTCGATGCGGCTCACCAGGAAGGCTAGCTTGACGGGTATGACGGCGCTGGCCCTTTCCTGCCTGCTGGCTTGGGCGCACGAGCCGCCGCCGACCCTCGTCTATCCGGTCGATCTGGTGGCCGACGACGACGGATGGGTAATCGCCGACTTCAAGGCACACGGCTTGTTGCGACTGACGCAGGCCGGCGAGGCCAGGCCCATCTACCAGGGGTCGGGAATGCCCCGCTCGCCGTTGTACGGCACGCGCTCGGTGGTTGCTTCACCGGACGGCGACGGCTGGGTCGTCGCCGATCCGGGCACGTTCGGGCTGTACCGTGTGAGTGCCGGTGGTGAGCTATCGACCATCACGACGGAGCTCGACATTCCGCAGGGTCTGGCCAGGTTCGATGATCAATCGGTGCTCGTGTCGGATCTGCGCAGCGGCATCGGGGCAGTGCACCGCGTCACCCTCGACGGTCGGGTAACTCTCCTCGCTGACGTCGACAGCCCCAAGGGCATCGTCGCTGATGGCGCCGACGCCTTTGCAGTCGTGTCGCATGGGGCGCGAGCGCTGTTCCGCATAACGCGGGCAGGCCGGGTTTCTACGATCGCGGCTGGCGAACCGTTCGACTTCCCGCACGATCTGGTACGCGACCCGGACGGCAGCTTCGTGGTGACCGACGGTTACGCTGCTGCCCTTTTTCGCGTCTCGCCGGACGGTGACGTCAGCGTGCTAGCCCAGGGAGACCCGCTGATAAACCCGCAAGGAATCGTGCGCGACGACGATGGCTACGTGGTGACCGATCCGCAGGCCGGCGCCGTGTTTCGGATCTCCGTCGACGGCACGGTTCGCCGCATCTTCACAGTCGCCGTTCAATAACACACCATTTCAGCCAGTAACCACCTGGTAGATTGCCTCGCCCTTGTTGCGCAGCTCCTCGTCGGACAGGCCCTCGAGCTCGTGCGGGAATACGATCCATTCATCGGTCTCGACCTGCCAATAGTCCGGCCGAATTCCGGTCTCGTTGCGCAGAGGCTTGTAGTACACGGTTGCGACGCGTAGCTCCGGGGCGTTGCGACGCGCCCGTCGACGGATCTGCTCGAGGATCGCCGCCATCGTATGACCGGTGTCGAACACGTCGTCGATGAGCAACACGCGGTTGTCAGCCTCGATCACGTTGATGATGTGCTCGAGCCCCTTGATCTCCACCCCCGAGTCACCGCGCTGCATCCCCTCGTAGGACTGCGTCTTGATGGTGGTGTGGTACGGGTCCAGGCCGCGCAGCCGGAAGTACTCGTGAATGAGGATCCCCGGAGGCGTGCCGCCGCGCCAGATCGCTATGAGAAAGTCAGGGCGGAAGCCATCGTCCCAGATCTCACGTGCCAGGCGCACCGATTCCAACATCAGGGTGCGCGCATCGATGAAGATCTTCGGGATCGTTTTACCCAAGGCCGCCGGCTCCGCTCAGCAGGGCTGACCAGAGCCAGAACGCTAGCAGACTTGGGCGTGGCGGGCATGCATTTTGCACCGTGCTCGATCGGCAGTCCCTCGCCTGGCGGTCGAAAGGTGTCGGCAACGCTCAGGTTGGTTGACGGCCGCCAGGGGCGTGGATAGGCTGACCACTTCAGGGGCCTCCCCAGCGGCGTGCGGTGGCCGCGTGGATCGGGGGCGAGCATGGGGGCTCGGGGGTTCTTCCTTGCACCAGCGCTAGCCCGATCTGTTGCCGTACCCGTCTGGGAATCGACTGTATGGAGAGCGTTGTATGGGGTTTGTCGGGCACCAATTTATCCAGCAGGTTCAGGAATTTTCCGACCAGATGGTGCGCTATACGTCCAAGCATTTGGACGTCGTCGCGGGCGTACCGCGGGGGCTGAGCCTGTCGAGCGTCGACGAGGTGCTGGCGTTCGTTCGAGAGCACCAGATCACATCGATCCGTCTGTGGTTCACTGATATCCTCGGGTTCCTCAAGACCTTCGAGATCACCCAACACGAGCTCGAAGGCGCCTTCGAAGAAGGCATGGGATTCGACGGTTCGTCGATCCATGGATATCAGCGCATTCAAGAGAGCGACATGGTTGCGGTGCCTATCCCGGAAACGGCTCAGTTCATTCCGTTCCAGATCGGCCCTTCGCGCTGTATCCGCATGTTTGCCGAGGTGCGCAACCCTGACGGCCGCCCCTACGCAGGCGATCCACGCTATATCCTCAAGCGCCAGCTCGACCGCTTGACTGCCCTCGACTTCTCCCACATGAACATCGGACCCGAAGCGGAGTACTTCTACTTCCGCGACGGGCACTCGACCGATGGCCTCGATCAGGCTGGGTACTTCGACCTGGTACCGACCGATGCTGGCGATGACCTGCGCGAGGCAACGGTGTTCGCGCTCGAAGCCATGGGCATCCAGGTCGAGTACACGCATCACGAGGTAGCGCCGTCGCAGCACGAGATCGACCTGAAGTACGACGAGGCGCTGCGGATGGCCGACAAGCTGCAGACCTACAAGTGGCTGGTCAAGGAGGTCGCACGGCGCAACGGCGTACACGCGACCTTCATGCCCAAGCCGCTGGCGGGCCAAAATGGTAGCGGCATGCACACCCACCTGTCGATCTTCAGCGGCGACAGCAACGCTTTCTATTCTGCCGACGACGAGCACCATCTGTCGGCCACCTCAAAGTGTTTCCTTGCAGGAGTGCTGGCTCACGCGAAGGGAATCTGCCTGCTTACCAACCAGTGGTACAACTCGTACAAGCGGCTCGTCCCGGGCTACGAGGCCCCGGTGTACATCGCCTGGGCGGTGCGCAACCGATCGGCTCTGGTGCGCATCCCCCAATACAAGCCCGGCAAGGAGGTGGCGACCCGCATAGAGATGCGATTCCCGGACGCCGCGTGCAACCCGTACTTGGCATTCGCCGGCATGCTGGCGGCAGGGCTCGATGGTCTGGAGCGCGAGTTGCCGCTACGCGACCAGAGCCCCGAGGATCTGTACCACCTGTCCGCCGTGGATCGCGTCGAGAAAGGCATCGAGGCGCTGCCACACGATCTGTTCGACGCCGTCGAGTGTGCGCGCCAGTCCGACTTGCTGCGAGAAACCCTGGGCGAGAAGGTCGTCGACAAGTTGGTCGAAACCAAGATCGCCGAGTACGACGGCTACCGACTCCATGTCTCCAATCGCGAGCTCGAAGAGAGCTTGAAACTCTAGTGTCTGGTAACCGGGAGGCACGGAACAGCGACCTCCAGTGAGGCGAGCAGCGGCTGTCGCCGGCTATGTCGCGATCATGGTCGCCGTGGCCCTGGCCTACGAGACGTTCACCGGCAGTCTGACCCCGGCGACTTTCCTGACCATCGCCGGGTTCTATATTGCTACCTCGGGCATCATCACCACCTTCGCAGTGTGGACGGCGGACGAGATCGGCCTGCCGAGCCTGCTGATCCTGTCTCCGTTGCCAGCGCGAACGCTCTGGAGGCGGTGGGCCATCTACGGTGTCGGCGTTGGGCTGCTGCTGTGTATGGGCAGCATCGTGCTGTCCAGCGGAGAGGGGGTGGCTCTTCGTCCCTGGTTCTGGAGGCGCATCCAGACACCCCTGGGAACGGTGCTATTCTCGGCGCGCGCAGCGTTGCTCGAGGAGACGTTCTTCAGGTTGTTCATGATCCCGTTCCTCGTCTCGATCGTCGTGAGGATGAGGCCGCGACAACACCGCCTGCGACTGGAGGGCGGCGCCGCCCGAGCCATCACGACCCAACCGCAGCCGAGCCGCTGGATGGTTGCCGCGGCAGTGCTCATCTCATCTGTGCTGTTCGGGCTCGCCCATCCGTTCAGCCCGGTGCCGGCGATAGTGTTGTCTCCGTTGCTGGCGGTTAGCTACCTACGCGGTGGCTGGGAGTCGGCAGTGACTGCCCACTTTGTCGCCAACGTAATCGTGTTCTCGGTGTACTTCTGACGAACACCGAAACCGATCGTCGAGGTTGGCGTATAGAGAACCGAGGCTCCGGGGCAACAGGAGAAGATCGTGGAAGTCATTGGTGTTCTGATCGGCTTGATCGCCGTGATCGCGGTCGGAGCTGTGCTCGTGGTGCTCCTCGGCGTGCTGCTACTGCCGTTGGTCGTGCTCATGAAGCTGATCGGCTTTGGTGTGCAGGTGGCCTTCTCGACTATCGGCTGGGTGTTCGGCGGCCTGTTGTTGTTGCCGGTGATGGTGCTGATGCTGCCGGTGGCCCTACTGCTCGGAACCCTACTGCTGCTGAAGCTCGTGATCCTGGCGGTGCCGCTGCTATTGCTGGGGCTGGTGGTTTGGGCTCTCGTTACGATGATCCGCAGGCCGGCGACCGCATGACACTGTCGATCGGCGTCGCGCTACCTCCACGAGGTCGAGCTACCCGTCGTTGACTCGCAGCTGAGCGCGCACCCGAGTCACTTCTTGCGTCCGTCAAACACAGGTACGCGTTTGTCGCGGAACGCCCTCAGTCCCTCGGCTAGGTCATCGCTGGTAAACAGATCTTCCTGAGCTTCGGTCTCGGCCGCCAAGCTGGCCTCCAGCGAGCCTTCCAATCCACGCCGCAACAGGTACTTGGTCTGGCGGACCATTTCGTGGGCCGTGCCACGCTGAGCCAGCACCGCCGCACGCTTGCGAACCTCGCCGGGGGGCACCACATCGTGTACCAACCCGAGCTGTAGCGCCTCGGCGCTATCTACCCAACGGCCGCTGATCACTAACTCGAGGGCTCGCGAGTAGCCGACCAGTTGCGGCAGCCAGAAACTCGCGCCCCAGTCGGGCGTCAGGCCGATGTTGCCCCAGCTGGCGGTGAGTCGGGCACTGTCAGCAGCAACTCGCAAGTCACAATTGAGTGCCAGCGCGAACCCGGCGCCCGCTGCCACCCCGTTAATCGCAGCCACCGTCAATCCGGGAAACGCTTGGAGCGCGAGAACGCACTCCACACTCGCATGGAGGATCTGGTGGAACCCGCGATGGTCGTTCGCATCGCGAAGCTCTGCTATTACGTCGACATCGCCACCGGCGCAGAAGGCGTTGCCCCCGCCAGTGATCACCAGCGCGGCGATTCGCTCGTCGCGAGCTGCCTCGACTATGCGATCGTGCAGCTGCTCGCGCATGTCATCGGCCAGTGCGTTGAGTTTCTCGGCCCGCGACAACGTAACCTCGGCCACCGCACCGTGGCGCTGCATGGTTACCAACAGCGGCGCGCTCACCCGCTGTCTCCCAGTCTCTCCACGAGAATGCTGGTGCCCATCCCGCCCGAGACGCAAAGAGTCGCCAGGCCGCGGTGCTCGTCGCGGCGACGTAGAGCGTGCAGCAAAGTGACCACGATGCGTGACCCGGTGCAGCCAATCGGGTGGCCGAGCGAGATCGCCCCGCCGTCGCTGTTGAGCCGCGCGTGGTCAAAGCCCAGGTCACGATCCACCGCCAGCACCTGGGCCGCGAAAGCCTCGTTGAGCTCCACCCGGTCAATGTCGGCCAGGCTCATGTCGGTCCGTTCGAGCAGCTCGCGAACCGCCGGAACAGGCCCGATGCCCATGACCGCCGGATCTACGCCCGCTTGCGTAGCGACGAGTAGCCGTCCCTCGGGCTCCACTCCATGCTTCTCCGCCGCCGCCTCCGACATCATCACAAGGGCCGCCGCGCCGTCTGTAACACCGCTGCTATTGCCCGGATGAACCGTGCCGCCTTTCTTGAACACCGGGGTCAGCCGCGCCAAGCTCTCGGGGGTCACATCGTCGCGTGGGTGCTCATCGCGGGTCACGACCGTCGTGCCACGCCGGCCCGGTACCTCCAGCGGAACGATCTCAGCATCGAACGCGCCGGCGGCGCGCGCCGCCTGCGCGCGTTGCTGGCTGCGCGCCGCGTACTCATCCTGCTCGGTGCGGGAGATCTCGTATCGCTCGGCGAGACGCTCGGCAGTAAGTCCCATCAGATCGCCACACAGCGGACACATGAAGCCGTCCTGGAACTGCCCATCGAGAAGCTGCGCGTGCCCCAGCCGCGCCCCCCAACGCGCCGTCGGCAACAGGTACGGCGTGTTGCTCATGCTCTCCATGCCACCCGCAATAACAACGTCGGAGACCCCGAGGGAGATCGACTGCGCCGCCAAGATGATCGACTTCATACCCGAGGCACAGGCCTGGTTGACGGTGAACGCTGGAGTAGTGACGGGAATACCGCTGCCGACAGCGACTTGCCGGGCGGTGTTTGGCCCGCAACCCGCCTGGCGAGAATGCCCCATGATGACTTCATCGATGGCAGTCGGCTCGACGCCGGCGCGTTGCATGGCCCAGGTCACGGCGTGCGTGCCCAGATCCACCGCGCTCAAGGGGCGCAGGGCGCCGCCGAACGCACCGATCGGGGTGCGTACCGCGCCAGCAATCAAAACGCGCCGACCATCGCGCAGATCGAGCATGCCGCTCCCTCTTGGCTCAGCGACGTTGGAAATCTGGATCCCGTCGAGCAGCGTACGCCTTGATGCCTTCCTGGCCGCCCGCTGAGGTATAGCGGGCGAGCAGGTTGAGGTCGGCCCCGGCCGAGAAGAACTTGTCACCGCCGCCGGCTGGCACCATTACGCGCACGGCCGAGTCGTGCCGGACGTCCTCGACAGCCTCCGCTAGCTCGTGCAGGAGGTCGGAGTTGTAGCTGCTAGCGGGATCGCGGGTCACCGTGGCGAGCGCTACCCCGTCTTGCTTCTCGAGACTGAAAATCGTCCAGGCCATAGACCTACTCCAGCGAGGCAGGGAGGAAACAGACTACTCCCGTCGAACCGAAAGAGGACACGCGCCGGGCGGCGAGGAGGAGCGCAGGGCGCACCCGGCAGGCGCGTTGAGCGTACCATCGGCCTGGGTGCCCAGCAAACGATCCGGAAGTCGGAAACGCCCCGAGAATGCTACACTTGTGGGTAGTGTGCCTGTCGTCGCGAGATCATGCACGACGCGCGTTTTCGGAGGCGTGACGCGACGAAATGGGGTGGCTTGACGCCCGGTCCGACGGGGCGTCCTTGGTCGGGAGCAAAGAAGTCAGATGCGCGTCAAGGTTGTTCGTACGCCAGGGGAGCTACGCGACGAGATCGGTCACAAGATCATGATTTGCAAGGATTGGCTCGGCACAGTGCAGCGGGAGCTCAGCGACAAGGAGCTCGCCGATGCCGGCTTCCACCCGAAACGCAGTGAACGGGTCTACGCAGTGCTCTTCGACAAGTGGGGTCAGGCTGTCGCGGTGCCCGCAGTCAACCTCGTGGAGGTCAACGAAGACAACGAGACCATGCAATAGGGGATGCCGACACGACCCTCGGCACCGACTAGCGGCCCTCCACAATCCGCTCGTGCTCACGGATTACGAAGCGATCCGTCATGCCGGCAACGTAGTCACCGATGGCGATACGCGTGCCGACGCGGTCCGCCCGCAGCCTATGGCGCTCAGGTAGCAATTCGGGATTGTCCAGGTAGGCGTGGAACAGTCGCTCCATCGTCAGGCGGGCGCTCTCCATCTGCTCCCGCACCAACGGACTCTGGTAGAGACGTTGCGAGAGCACCTCGCCCAGGACCGCCATGTCCGCTTCGACTTCCTCCGAATGGCAGGCCAGATTCGCCGGCAGGGCGCGAATCTCGGCCAGGCTGCGTACTCCGCTCGCCGCGATTGCCTCGCGGCTACTCTCGATCAGATCGGTTGCGAGACTGTCTACCATCCGCCGGATGGTCTCGTTGAACAGCTCGCGTCGGGAGGCACCCGCAAGCTCGGCGCTCATCTTTGTATAGATGCGTCCGAACAGTGGAGCATCCGCGACCAGCTCATCAACCGACAGCACATGCGCCTCGACGCCGTCGTCGATGTCATGCACGTTGTACGCGAGATCGTCCACTAGATCGATGATCTGGGCTTCGAGCGGCGGACGTTCGTGCGGTCGAAACTCCCGCATCTCCTCGCCGGCGAAGCGCTCATAGCCCGCCGAGTGCTTGGCGATTCCCTCGCGTACCTCGTACGTCAGGTTCAGCCCCCGGAACCCGGCGTATTTCTCCTCGAGCTCCACCACCGTGCGCAGCGTGTGGCGGTTGTGCTCGAAGCCTCCCGTGTCACGCATCATCGCGTCCAGGACGCTCTCACCAACGTGTCCGAACGGCGGATGACCGAGGTCGTGTGCCAGAGCGATCGCCTCGCTGAGCGCCGTGTTGAGTCCCAAGACCCGTGCCACCGTTCGTGCCAGATGCGCTACTTCGATGGTATGCGTCAAGCGAGTGCGGAAGTGGTCACCGTGATAATTGGGGAAGACTTGGGTCTTGTACTCGAGCCGCCGGAAAGCGCGCGAGTGAACGATGCGGTCGCGGTCGCGCTCGAAAGGATCTCGGTATGGGTGCTCGGGTTCGGGAAAACAGCGCCCGCGCGATTCTTCTGATCGCACCGCGTACGGCTGCAGCTCACGGTGAATGCTCGACATTCGCCCGACCTCGTCTGTAGGGACGCGGAAAACGGTAGTGAGAGGCGCCGCTCCGAGCAAGCTGAATGAGCCGTGGCCGGTAGTTGAATCGATGGTGCGGGTTATCATCGCGGCGCCTTGAACCGGCGCACGCGCCGCCGCGATTCGATCCAACACACTTCGTCCGCCGGCGGCGAGCGAGGGAGGCCCATCGGTGTCCGAGCGAGCGACCGAAATTCTTGTCCTGATAAACAGTTACCTCTGGGGTCCTCCCATGCTGCTGCTGTTGGTCGGGACCGGGGTCTACTTGACGGTGGTGCTGGGCGGGATTCAGTTCCGCCTGCTCGGGCATGCGCTCTACCTCGCTCTGGTAAAGCGTCGCGAGGAAGGCGACGCGGACGGCGACATCTCTCACTTCCAGGCGCTGATGATGGCCCTAGCGGCCACCGTCGGCACCGGCAACATCGCGGGAGTGGCGACGGCGATCGCCGCCGGCGGCCCCGGGGCGCTCTTCTGGATGTGGGTGACCGGACTGTTCGGCATGGCTACGAAGTACGCCGAGGCGCTGCTGGCGGTGAAGTACCGCACTACTGACGCGCGCGGCCAGATGAGCGGCGGCCCCATGTACTACCTCCGCGATGGCCTAGGGAGCCCCTTCCTGGGCAGTGCCTTCGCACTGCTTACCGCCCTGGCGGCGTTCGGCATCGGCAACATGGTGCAGAGCAACTCCGTCGCCACGGCGATGGAGAGCTATTTCGGCTGGCCTGTCTGGACCACCGGACTGCTGATCGCGCTGGCGACCGGGACCGTGATACTCGGCGGCATTCGCGGCATCGCGCGCGTCACCCAGTTTCTAGTGCCGGGGATGATCCTGCTGTACGTCGGTGCAGCTCTCGTAGTCATCGTGACGCGCTTGGACCAAATCCCCTCGGTGCTGGCGCTGGTGGTTAGCCAGGCCTTCTCGCCAACCGCTGCGGCAGGTGGCTTCCTGGGCGCCACCGTTGCCCAGGCGATGCGCTACGGTATCGGCCGCGGCGTATTCTCGAACGAGTCCGGGCTGGGCTCTGCCGGGATCGCGGCAGCGGCAGCGCAAACGCGGCACCCGGTTACCCAGGCGCTGGTATCGATGACGCAGACGTTCATCGACACGATTGTCGTGTGTTCGATGACCGGCTTCGTGATCATCTCGACGGGGGTTTGGAGCAGTGGTGTCGACGGTGCCCCCTTGTCGGTCGACGCTTTCAGCGCCGGCCTGCCCGGCGCCGCGGGCGGTGTGGTAGTTCCGCTGGCGCTGGTCTTCTTCGCCTACTCGACGATCCTGGGCTGGTCGTACTACGGCGAGCGATCGATCGAGTACTTGTTCGGCTCTAGGCTTATCACGCCGTATCGGGTCCTGTTCACGGCGATGGTTTTCGTTGGAGCGATCGGACGCGTCGACTTCGTCTGGCAGCTCGCCGATGCGCTTAACGCCGCCATGGCGGTACCGAACCTGATCGGCTTGATCGGACTCGCCTCGGTGTGCCGGAAAGAGACGCGCGACTACCTTGCCGGTCTGGTGACTCGCTAACGGGCCCTGGTGAAAATGTGGCGGGCCTGGTTAGGGCGCGTTGGGGTCAGATGCAAGGCGCCTGAACCGGCACGCAGCGGTTGCATCGAAGCCGGGACGCTGCGGCCAAGATTTGACCCGCTGCCATCGTGGCAGGTATCGTCAAGGAGTCCTCTGGCTGATCTCCGTTGGCGAATCCCCTTACCCCGCAAGGGGTGGGTCCCCCAGACAGAAGGGGTTCGACGATGCGAAACCGCGGTCATTTCTCCTTGGCGGGAGCCCTGCTCTTTGCGCTCGCCCTCGCGGCGCCGGCGAACGCACAAGAAGGGAACGATCCAATCCCGGTGCGCGTGCGCTACTTCGAAGGCACCGTCACCGTGCAACGTGCGCACGCCGCCGAAACTTCCGCCGCCCTGGTCAACTTGCCACTGGACGCCGGTGACCGCCTGTGGACGAACGATCAGGGGCGCGTCGAGCTGACGTTTGGCGACGGCACTACTATCTGGCTCGACCACCTAACGACCGTCGACATCGTGGCACTACCTCGCGCTGACACAGGCGACACGATCGTCCGTTTGTGGGGCGGCTCGCTGATCGCCGAGCGACCGGGCGCCTATGGTCGCCCGGAGCAGGTACTTCGAGTGGATACCGCCGACGCCGCCATCGTGTTGCGACCGCAGGGCTCTTATCGCGTCGATCTCGACGACGAGCATCGCACTTGGCTGTCGGTGTACGACGGCAGCGCAACCATGGACGCCGGCGGACTCACCGAGATCATCGCGGCCGGCGAAACGACCTACGTCGAGCCCGGAACGGCGCCCGCCGAAGTAGTCGATTTCAATACCGCAGAACACGACAACTTTTCCAGCTGGCAGGTCGAGCGCTGGGTGGCCATGGTGGACACTCAGAACCACGTTCGCGACCGCGATTACCTGCCTGCGGAAGCGCGTCCGTACGCCGCCGACCTGGAGCGCAACGGCGACTGGGTCTACTACGACGACTTCTCATCCTACGCCTGGCAACCTTCTGTCGCTGCCGGCTGGGCGCCGTACCGTAATGGGCGCTGGGTCTACTCCTATGCCGGTTGGACCTGGGTGCCGTACGCGTCCTGGGGCTGGGCGACGTCGCACTATGGGCGCTGGCACCACACCCCAGCCTATGGCTGGATGTGGTTCCCTGGAGCCGTGTATTCGCCGGGCTGGGTGAGTTGGTACGCCGGCAGCGGCTACTTGGGTTGGAGCCCGCTCGGCTACTACAACCGGCCGTTTCTGTCGGTGAATCTTTTCTTCGGCGGCCACTACGGCTACGGAAGCGGATATCACGGCGGCCGCAACTACGACTACGCAGTGCGCCGCGGCGGCAAGGCAGTGGCTGGTTTGGGGTACGCTCGCAACCTTGACGCCGACCATGGCTGGACTTTCGTAAACGCCGATCATTTCGGAACTGGCAAGACAGAGCTTCGCGCCATCGGGCGAAACGCGGTTCCTCGTCAGGCGACGGGCAGCGCGGTGAGCTTCGAGGGCAACCTCCGGCCCCGCAAGCCGAGCCTCCTGGCCAACGTTGCAAGCTCGCGCGGCAACGGAGTCGGCGCCACACTACCGAGCCGCGGAGCTCCCGGGGGCAGTCGCTCGGCGGTACCCCGCGGTTCGCTGTCCAGGCCGGACGTGGCCTCCGGGGCGAGGTCGGCCACCCGCCGCAGCTCCCCACGGGACGTCGTCCAGACGCGGCCGCGGACGGCTCGCGGCGACAACATTCGGCCGTCTTCGCCGCGCAGCGGAAGAGGATCGAGTGCCGGCGGACGAGCTACTGCTCGGCCGCGCGGCGGATCCTCGTCACGGGGCTCCTCGAAACCACGAGCCGGCGCGGCCAGGCCGCGCTCCGGGACTTCGAGTGACTCGTTCTCGGCGGCGCTGGCGCGTCGGCCGGATCTGCCAACGCGAGCTAACCTGACCGGTGCTTCAACAACAGGCAACGACGCGCGGCGCGCCGTATCGCGCACGCCGATCAGCCGCTACACGCCGCGCACCAGCCAGTACCAACCTCAGACTCGCACCTACCAGCCCAATACGAGTCGCTATCAGCCACGCAGCGGAATCTACCGACCCACCGAGGCGTCTACCAGGACACCGCAGCCGCGCTACCAATCCGCCTCGCCACGCTACGCTCCCTTGCGGACGCAACAGTCGGCGAGGTCACGGTACATGCCGTCGATCCAGCTGCGAAACGCGTTCGGCTCTCGGTCGAGCGGGTCGAGCGGGTCGAGCCGACGATCGTTCTCGGCACCACGATCCTTCTCGGCACCACGATCCTTCTCGGCGCCACGATCCTTCTCGGCGCCTCGAGGGCCATCCATTAGCAGCCGCAGCGGTGGACTATCCGGGCGGTCGTTCTCTGCCCCGTCGCGCGGCGCATCCGGCAGATCCTCGGGTCGCAGTGCGACTCGCCGCTCCGGGAGAAGGTAGCAGCTGGCTAGTTCAGCGCCGGCCATCCGGCGTCGGCCGCATCGATGGAGATCCGGTCCTTGAACGACTCCCAGGTAAAATGCCGGTGCAATATCTCGGTCTCATCGGGCGCCCAGCACCACAAAACATTAGGATCGGGGCTGCGGAAATCGACCGTGAAGATACCCTTTGGCTGGGCACCAATCTCGAGAATCACGCGCGCCCACTCATCGAGCACCAGCCGAGTCTCGGCGTCGACTTCCTCGGCTGCCGACGGGTCAGATTCCTGCTCCTGGCGCAGCTCGCGCATGCGTCGACGCGTACTCGCGGTCACCTGGTTGACCAGGCGTAGCGCCCGATTCGCCTCGTCCAGAGAGAATATTCGGAAACGATGGTGCGACACGGCTTCCCTACCCCCTTTTGCACGAACGGTAGCACGGTAACGACTTGTCAAGGAAACTGGGCATCCCATCTTGCCTCATGATGGGGTCCCGGCTATGATTCCGTACTGCCCCAGCCGCTGAGGGCGGGATGGTCAGCCCCCCCACACCCCCGACCCCCGCCCTTTGAAGGGATTCCGGGTACCACCACAGCCCACCCCACCGGAATCCCTCTGCTCAGAAACCGGTGCGGCGGCCAAACTGGCCGCCGCACCGGATTGAAATTCAGAGAAAGCCGGGCTCGTCCCGGCTTTCTCTACATTTGGGTGCCTACTCGGACGACCCCGGCAGGAGCAACGTGTGGACGTGGCGGTATCGCGCATATTCTCCGGAATTCAACCCACCGGCGATCTCCATCTGGGGAACTACTTCGGCGCGGTGCGCAACTGGGTCAGATTGCAAGACGAGTACGAACAAACCATTTATTGCGTAGTCGACTATCACGCCATCACCCACGAGATCGACACCGACGGCCTTCCCGCACATTCGCTACGGCTTGCCGGTGACCTGATTGCGTGCGGCATCGACCCCGAGCGCTCGATCCTCTTCGTACAGTCGCACGTGCCCGAGCACACCGAGCTCGCGTGGGTTTTCAGCGCGTTCACTGCGCACGGCGACCTCAGCCGCATGACGCAGTTCAAGGACAAGTCCGAACGTAGCGGCTACGTCAACGCGGGGCTGTTTACCTACCCGGTGTTGCAGGCCGCGGATATTCTCCTGTACCGGTCCGATGGCGTTCCGGTCGGCGAGGATCAGTCCCAGCACCTCGAGCTGACGCGAGGCATTGCGCACCGGTTCAATCAAACAGTGGGCACCGAGTTCTTTCCCGACGTCCAGACCATTCTCACTGCCGGCAGCCGCATCATGTCGCTGGCTGATCCGACCCAGAAGATGAGCAAGAGCCTGGGCGACAAGCACTACATTGGGATCATGGAGCCAGCGGATTCGGCGATCAAGAAAATCCGTTCCGCAGTAACCGACAGCGGCGGCGCGGCGGGCGACGAGCTAAGTGCCGGTGTCACCAACCTCCTCGGCATCTTGCGACTGTTGGACGCCGACCAGCTCGCCGATCAGATGAGCGCCGCGGCACGGCAAGGTGAGCTCATGTACGGCGATCTGAAAGCTGCCGTCGTCGAGCATCTAATCGCCGCTCTAGAGCCCATACGCGCGCGGCGAGCAGAGCTCGCCGATGCCGACATCGCGGCAACGCTACGCGCCGGCGCCGAGCGAGCCGCCGAGATAGCCGCCCAGACGATGAGCAGCGTGCGCCGACTCATCGGAGTCGGCGCGACCTACTGAAATCACCTGGACGCAAGCAAACCGCCGCGGACGCGGGAAAGCAGGCGCAACCTGTGACCCTTCCTGTCCTGTAGTAGTCATTATTAATCACTATAAGTACTTATAACGTTCTATCCGATATTAAAAATGTGTTGCACTCTGCATATCAGTTCGATACATTCCTGAACATACTGAGTCACAGCGAGCGGGATTGGGTCTCCCCCTTGCATAGACCAGGAAATGCTCTGAGGAGCGCGTCGCCTGTGTTACGACCGGGGAGGTGGGACAGTCGGCGACGCGTTCTTCATTTTTTTTCGGGCGGATAGAGCACTGCTCCCTGGCGCACCAGATCAATCACCCGAGCACGCAACGCTCGCATGAAGAGCTCCTGCGACTCGCGGTCGGCGGCGCGCGGCAATCGCATCGCTTCTCCGAACACTACGGCGACAGCGTGCGCCCGGAAGCGCCCATCACGTGGCCACATCTCGTAGCTCCCCCAAAGTCCCACCGGCACGACGGGTACCTCTAGATGCCGGGCCAGGATGCCGGCTCCACGACGAAACTGTTTCACCCTGCCGTCGCTAGAACGGCCGCCCTCCGGGAAGATCCCCAACACCATGCCACGCCGGAGCCCCGCCGCCGCCGCCTGCATAGCTCGCTCTAGATGGCGACTCTGATCGATCGGAACGGTGCGCAGCAGCCTCGCGACGCTACCCAGAACCAGGCCACGAAAATACGCGCTGTGGCCGACGAAGAAGATCCGTCGGTAGACGCGGCGCGGCAATGCCGCGACCAGCAGGAACGGATCCACGAAGCTCAGGTGGTTCGGAGCCAGGATGAACGGAAAATCCTCAGGCAGGTGGTCGAGCCCGCGAACCTCGAAGCCCCACCATGACAGGCACCAGCGAGCCATCCGGAACATACGGAACAGCACCGCTTCCCAGAATGCTCGCGTGCGCAGGTAGGGCTCGACTTTCGGCGACGTGCCCGCCAGTACGCCTGCCCAGCGATCGCTGGCCGCACCGTCGACGGGGGCCGATCCGTCGATGTACGTACTGATCAAGTCGATCAGCTCACCCACCGTCTGCACCCCCGCCGCAGCTTGCTGCGGTAGATCCAAACCGAGCGCATCGGCAAGCTCGGCGTGAATCTCTATTCGGTCGAGCGACTCGAGACCGAGATCGAGATCGAGGTGTTGCGTGCGCGCCACCCTGTCTACCCGCGCATGGCGCGCCACGATGCCGCGCACCGAGCGAGCCCACGGAGGCTCATCCACCGCCACCTCGGGAACTGGCTCCTCACGCTGCGATCTGACG
This sequence comes from Acidobacteriota bacterium, assembly GCA_963666055.2. GTDB lineage: Bacteria > Acidobacteriota > UBA890 > UBA890 > WLXD01 > DASCOT01. The sequence goes on from CAXWPH010000012.1 coordinate 167,510, forward strand.
TCGCCGCGTGCCAGGATCTCTCGCTTCAGCTCAAAGCGCTTGAGCTTGCGCGTCGTGGTGCGCGGCAACGGATCGCTACGAACCTCCAGGCTCGTGACACGTTGCGGTGCCGGCAGCTGGAGGCCAGCTCCATCTATCTCCCAGATGACCATCTCGCGGATGTTCACGTGTCCGTGTCGCCGAGCGTGGTCGAGGTTCGGCACGACCACCGCGTGCAGGCGCTCGGCACCGCGGCGGGCAGGATCTTCCATGCCCAGAATACAGATCTCGTCGATAAACTCAGACTGGCCGTAGAAATCCTCCAGCTCCTCCGGGTAGATGTTCTTACCGGAGGCGAGCACTACCACGTCCTTGGCGCGTCCGGTGACCTGGAGATGACCGTTCGGCAGCAGGCGGCCTAGGTCTCCGGTCTTCAGCCAATCTCCATCGAAGGCCTCGGCGGTGGCCTCGGGATTGCGGTAGTAGCCGATCATCCTGCTAGGCGAGCGCGCCATGATCTCTCCCACCCCGGCTTCGTCAGGCGAACGGATTCGCAGCTCAACCCCGTTGATCGCTCTACCCACGGTGTCAGGCCGTAGCTCGTTCGGCGGGAGAACGGTCAATAGTGCCGTTGCCTCAGTAAGCCCGTAGCCTTGGAGAAGCGGAAAACCGAGGTCGAGAAAGTCCTGGAAGACCCGGGCATTGAACTTCGCACCTCCGGTCAACAAGATTCGCAGCCGCGACCCGAACGGCGCGTGCGCGGCAGGGAACAACCGACGCCCGATCGACACTCCCAAGGCTTTGCGGGCGAAACGGCTCAGCCGGAGGAGCGCGTGCGCTAACCGGCGACGCAGTGGCGGCAGCGCTTGGATGCGACCCATGACCCGATCGTGAAAGCGGTAGAAGAACAGCGGTACGCAGGCGAAGGCGGTGATCCCGAAGCGCGGAAATGCGGCGATGATGCGGTCCGGATGCAGGTCGGTGAGAAACGTCGCCTGCGCGCCGATGAAGACCGGAGCCAGACAGCTGGCCATCAAGGGCAGGGCGTGAAACAAGGGCAGCACCCCGAGTACATGATCGTCCTCGGTCAGGCCAATGCTCCGCAGGGCCGCTTCGATGTTGGTCGCCAGCGCGACTCGCGACAACGCGACGCCCTTGGGTAGCCCGGTGGTGCCGGACGTGTACATGATGGTCGCCGGCACGCCGGTCGCCTGTCGGGGAGCCCAATCGAAAGACCCGCGATGCTCGGCGACGAATTCGTCCCAGGCGGCCCCACAGTCTTCGCCGCCGGCAGCCGACATCCCATCCTCCTCGGCCTCACCGTCCCAGCGTCGATCGCCGCAGGCATCGACGTCGAGACACACTGGAGGCTCGTCGAGCCCGGCACAAGCTTCCACGAACTTGGGTCCCAATCTGTGAGAAGTCAGCACGAGTCGCGTGCCTGAATGCTCGAGCACGCGCCGAATCGCCTGCGGCTCCAGTGCCGGATCGATCGGTACTACCGTCGCGTTGGCGTACCAGGTGGACAGATAGCCCACCGGCCATGCAGGCCGATTCTCCATGCAGAGGGCGATACGCTCGCCATCGTATAGCCGCGCCGCAACCAGCGCGGAACCGAGTCTTTGCACGTGCTCCGCGAGGGCCCCGTAGGTAAGCAGCACCGTGCCATGCTCGCCGGCGAGCCGGAACGCAGGCCGCGCCGAGTGGGCCGTAGCGTGCCTATGGAGCGACTCGATAAAATCACCGGACGCTTCACTCATCGTCGCGCAGTATAGACGGCACCCAGCGGACGCGAACCGATGCCCAGAAAGATCTCATTGGCGAGATTCGAGACCATTGTCGAGGAGGCTCTGGCGAGCCTGCCACCCGAGTGGGCCAACCGTCTGGACAACGTCGCGATCGTGATCGAGGACGAGCCTAATGCGGAAGAGCTTGCCGGGGTCGGGATCCATCCAGACGACGATGACCAAGACTTGTTGGGTCTGTACGAGGGCACGCCTCAGAGCGTGCGCGAGAGCGGCGGCTGGGGCCTTCCCGACCGTATCGTGATCTTTCGTGGCCCGACGTTACGGGAGGCGCGTCACCGCGGCGAGATCGCAGAGATCGTGCGCCAGACGCTGCTGCACGAGATCGGTCACCACTTTGGCCTCGACGAGGGTGACCTGCCATTCTGAATCCGCCGCCCCCCTCGAGTGCCAACAAACGTTGCGCACGGGACGCTAACGGGGCGGCGACTGATCGGCGGGCGGGTCAGGGAGCGCCAACGGCACCTGCCGGACAGGTGCCGAGCGCGAGCGCATCATCGGCCCGCCGGTACCGGCATCTTCGATCTGGATACCGAATTGCTGCAGCAATGTTCCCTTGTTGAGCTCCAGGTTGGCCAGCGACAGATTGAGGCCGATCAGCGACACCAATTGCCGCGTCCGTGCCAGCGTCAGCTGGCGCTGGAAGTTGAGCACCTGGAAGGTGGAGGTAATTCCCGCTTCGAAGCGCCGTAGCTCTGCAGCGTATTGGCGCTCCGCCAAGGCCAACGCGTTCTGCGCCGCATTCACCTGCTGAACGCCCCCGGTCACGTTCCTGGCCGCCTGCTGGACGGCCAGGCGGATCTGAACCTGCCGGTCCTGGAGCTGCGTCACCGCCTGCGTCTCACGAATAGACGCTTGAGCATGCTGAGCGCGCGCTGCGTCGTTGCGCACCGGAAACGACACCTGCAGCCCGACCGACCAGTTGCGAAAGTCACCTGACAGCAACTGCCTCAGCGAGTTGGACAGTCCGCCCTCCTGAACTTCAACCACGCTGCCGCTCCCGAAAATGCCGCCGGAGCGAAAGATCTGATCGCCACCCAACCCGCTGAGAGTGCCGCTGGCGATGAGGTCAAGCTGTGGTAATATACCGTTGCGCGCCGCCCTGAGGTCGATTTTTCTGCTCTCGACGTTCACCCGGTCGAGCCGGATGAGCGGGCTCTTCTGCAGCGCCTCCGCGACTGCTAGTTCCATGTCGATCTCGGGTGCGTTCCTAGCCGGCTCGTCGGTGGGAACGATCTCTACACTCCACCCCTCGGCCACCACCGAGTCGAGGTTGAGCAGAGACTTCACCTGATCCTGTTGGTTCTGCAGCGCGATCTGCGATTGGATCAACGTGAGCTCGGCGTCTGCCGCTTGTTGCTCCGTCTGAATCACGTCGACCCCGGCCAGCGTACCGATGCGCACCATCGTGTTGTTGCGGTCGAGTTGCTCCAGCGCCAGCGCGAGGCTCTGCTCGGCGATGTCGACGAAACGGTACGCCGACACCAGATTCCAGTAGGCGACGATCACCTGCGCGATCTGTTGCTGTAGCTGCTGGCCGAATTGGTGGCGACTTACCGAAAAGTCGTTCTGTGCCACGAGTAGCTGTTGTCGGTTCGCTGTGCGGCCGAAGTTACGCAGCAGCGGCTGCCGCACGGACAGCGTCATGCTCGTGGTGTATTGCGGGTTGAAGGTCGAAAATTCGTTGTTGGTGACCAGCCGCGATGCGCTACCCGAGACCGACCACCCGAAACCGAACGAGGTGTTCGACGACACGCTGAACCCAGCTACGATCGATTCTTGCGTGAGCACATCGGCCCCGCCAAGAACGGAGGCTGTCGGCTGGGTCGATCGGTTGAACTGCTGGGGCAGATTGAACACGAACACGGGGTCAAACCTCGACCGCGCGAAACGTATCTGCTCTTCGGTCAGGTCCGGGTTGAGTGACGAGATGCGCACCTGGAGATTGTGGCGCAGTGCCAGCTCAACCACCTGGCGCAGCGACAGCTCCAGGACTTGTGCCTCCTCCTGTTCCAGCATCAGCGCAAGCGATTCGTTCGACACCGGATGGAGTGGGATGTCGGCCGACAGCACGGCCGTCGGAGTCACCGATTGGGGGGCGGCGGCGGCAATTGCGGGCACCAGAAGAAACAGGGAGCCCAGGATCGTCGCGAAGTGGCGATTCGAGTTCATGGACATTATCGGCTCCAGCGAGGGGTCGTTCAGTTCGTCAGGTGGTGGATGTAACCGTGCGGAACTAGAGCAGCAAGCCCTGTGCCAGCTTGTCGGTGTCAAACTCCCCTGGCGGCCCGTGGTTGTGCGGCGGTTGGCATGGGCCGTCGATCAAGTGTCCGCTTATGGGACGGCGCGTGCCAAAAGAGCGCACGTCACTCGGCGTCAATCGGCGCTGCAGTCCTCCAGCTTCGCATCGACACCGACTCGCAGGCCACTCTCCAGCGTGGCCACTCCCCGGGCCATTCGTGGTGTATTGAAGACCGCTGCAGCCGACCCAGTATGATCCACGACGATGAGCCCGCCCCGACCATCGACGCGTTCCAGGTCGGCAAGGGCAGCGCGGCCAGCGGCCGCCGCATCGTATCCCCATGCCAGGGAGCTAACCGCCGCCTTCGCCATCACGACGCGCAGAATCCCCTCTCCCCATCCGGTGGAAGAGGCGCCACCATGGCGTGAGTCAGCGTACGTTCCGGCGCCAATGAGCGCCGAATCCCCTACCCTCCCCGGGTACTTGTCGAGCGTGCCGCCGGTCGAAGTGGCGGCGGCGATCAGGCCATCACGATCTCGGGAGACCGCGCCCACGGTGCCCATATGATCATCGGGGCCAGGCGCGAACTCCTCGTCAACCAGCGCAGTCTCACCGGCGCGTACTCGCAAATACTGCTCCCGTGCTCGTCCTACGAGCAGATCGCGCGCACCACACAGCGGCACACCGTGTTCCTCGGCAAAGCGGCGAGCACCGGATCCTACGAGCAACACATGCGGCGAGCTGTCCATCACGCGACGCGCCAGCGTGACCGGGTTGCGCACCCCCTGCACCGCCGCGACCGCTCCGGCGTCAAGGCCATCGCCCTCCATGATTGACGCGTCGAGCTCAACACGGCCCAACCGATTGAGATGCGATCCCTTGCCCGCATTGAACGCCGGATCGTTTTCGAGCAGGCGAACCGCATGCTCGACGACATCCACCGATCCGGCTCCCGCGCGCAGCATCCTCCAAGCGTCGCGCAACGCCTCGGCGACGCCGACCAGGTGCTGATGGACAGCGCCGTCAGGAACGTTCCAGGCACCGCCGTGCACCGCGAGCGCAATGGTCACACTAGTGGCCGGTGATACGTAACGAATATCTGGATACAGGCACTAGAGTCCGGGGTCGCAGGTAAGCTGCTTGCAACGGTCGCCCTTCGTGGCACTGCTTGCGGTGGCCGGGCGGCTGTTCGCAAACTGTGGCAGCGGTCGGTCCCGCTGGCAAGCGCACCCCTGCAGCCGCCCTGTCGCTTCCATTCAACGACGGAGATCTGAGCCGATGGAGATCGCAGAGCGTCTCGACGACATCGAGCACCGCCTACGGCAACGGAGCGCAGGGAGCGGCGGTGGCGACTCGCCTCCGCAGGACTGATCATCGGGGTCGGCGTGATCGTCGTCAGCGGACAGGCTCAGCGCGGTGGAATCATCGAGGCGAAGACCTTCGTCGTCCGCGACGCCAACGGGCTCGGCCGCGCGCAACTGGGCATGACCGAGAATGAACCCGCCCTCACCCTCTACGATGACAGCGGGCGCCTTCGGGTTGCCGTTGCCGTCGAGTCCGACGGGCCGATTCTCAGCTTCTTCAGCAGCTCCGGCAACCCACGCGCCGTGATCGGAGAGCGCGGCAAAACAGCGTTCGTGATTCTCCGTGACGCGGAAGGCGCACCACGCGTGGCGATGGCGATTCAGGGCGACGGATCGCCGAGTTTGTACCTGCTCGATGAAAAGATGACGCCGCTGTGGAAACAGCCATGACGCCAGCCCGCAGCCGCACTCACGTTGCGGTTCCCGGCAACCACCGACTGTCCCGCGACATCAGAACAGGCCTTCGACGCCCCCCTCAGGTGTGACGCGCATGCGGTTCGCGGCCGGCACCCTCGGGAGCCCTGGCATGGTCATCACGTTGCCGAGATGGGCAACGACAAAACCGGCTCCGGCCGACGGCGTAACGTCTTGCACGCTTACGGTAAAGCCCGTCGGTCGACCGAGCCGGCTCGCGTCATCGGTCAACGAGGCCGGCGTCTTGGCCATGCACACCGGCGTGTGTCCGAGGCCGTTGGCCTCTAGAAAGTCGATCGACTTGCGCGCCTTCGAGCTCAGCTCGACGCGCGCTGCGCCGTAGACGCTCGTAGCGATCGTCTCGATCTTGTCGGCAATCGAAAGGTCCGTCTCGTAAGCGTGTTTGAAGTCAGCCTCCCCGCTATCGAGCGCTGCCACGACCTTGTGGGCAAACGACTCGCCACCCTCACCACCGCGGGAATGGATCTCCAACGTATCGGCACAGACGCCGGTCGCGGCGCAATGCTCCAGAACGGCGTCGACCTCCGCGTCGGTATCGGTCGCGAAGCGATTGATCGCAACGAGGGGCGGCAGACCGTGTTGGCGCACGTTGGCAACGTGTGCGTCCAAGTTCGCGGTCCCCGCCACGACGGCGGCGATATTCTCGGTGGTCAGCGCTTTCGCCGCCGCACCTCCATGCAGCTTCAGCGCCCTAATTGTGGTTACCAGGACAGCTGCCTGCGGACTGATGCCACCCAGACGACACTTGATGTTGCAGAATTTCTCGAAGCCGAGGTCCGATCCGAACCCCGCCTCGGTGATCACCACGTCGGCCAGCGACATGGCCGCGCGCGTTGCAACCAGCGTGTTGCAACCGTGGGCGATGTTGGCAAACGGGCCGCCGTGCACGAAAGCCGGGCCACCCTCGATAGTCTGCACCAGGTTCGGTCTGATGGCATCCCGGAGCAGCATGGTCATGGCGCCGGTAACCTCGAAGTCGCGCGCCAAGACCGGGCGGCCCTCGCGGTCCGCACCGATGATGATTCGAGCGAGACGCACCTCGAGATCGTCTATACCCGTCGCCAGGCAGAACGTCGCCATCACCTCACTGGCGGCGGTGATCACGAATCCGTCCTCACGAGGCACGCCGCTCATCGGACCGCCGAGTCCGATGACGATTCGGCGCAAGGCACGATCGTTCATGTCGATGCATCGCCGCCACGTGATACGCCGCGGATCGATTCCGAGCTTGTTTCCCTGGTGTATGTGGTTGTCTATCGCCGCCGCCAGCAGGCTGTTGGCCGATGTAATGGCATGCAAGTCGCCGGTAAAATGGAGGTTGATGTCCTCCATCGGTAGAACCTGCGAGTAGCCGCCACCCGCGGCACCACCCTTGATCCCGAACACTGGCCCCAGGCTCGGTTCACGGATAGCCGTCGCGACCTTCTGCCCAATGCGCCGTAGCGCCTGAGACAGTCCAACGCTGACCGTCGTCTTGCCCTCGCCCGCGGCGGTCGGTGTTGTCGCGGTAACGATCACCAACTTCGACCTAGGCTCAAGGCGCTCGAGGGTGGCCCGACGTAGCTTGGCCTTGTCAGATCCGTACAGATCGAGGTCATCGGGCTCTAGCCCGAGCTCGGCTGCCACATCGGTGATAGGGCGCAGGGCGGCCGAGCTAGCGATCTCGAAGTCGGCAGGGAAGCTCATAGGTAGGTCCTGTCAGGTTCACGTTTCGTTGTCGGCGGCTGGGGAGCCGACCTATTTTAGGGAAGCTCATGGCGCGGCGTACTCCATCGGTATTGCCTGCCGCACCAGAGCACACCAGGCGCCCCGGCCGCGGGCTTTCGTCGCTACGTCCACATCGAGTCGATGAGCGCCGAACAGTACATCCGTCGTGTCTCGGCCGGCGAGTTATTCGATCCAACGCTGACATTCCAGATCGCCCATGGCTTCCAGCCGCGGGTGGCCATCCCCGACTACATGGGTGACGACGCGGTCGGCAACAGGGCAGTGCCGGAGCCGGATGAGTTTGGCTCAAGCTCCCGCGAGCAGCCGACTGCTGATCTCCGCGCGGCGGGTCTTGCCGCTCGAGGTGGCGGGGAGCGCGCTCACGAACTCGAGCCTCCGAGGGCGTGCATGTGCCGCCAGCCGAGTGGCGACGAAGTCTTGCAGCTCGGCGGCGAGCGCATCGCTGGGCTCGAAACCAGGATTGAGTCGCACACACGCGGCCACGATCTCACCTCGGTCGAGATCCGGTAGGCCCACGACGCCCGCCTCCATGACAGCGTCGTGAGCCAGTAGCGCTCCCTCCACCTCTTCTGGTCCGATGCGATAGCCGCTCGCCGTGATCATGTCGTCGAGACGACCCGCAAAGTACAGGAAGCCATCGGCGTCGACGCGGCCCGCATCGCCAGTACGAATCCAGCCGTCGCCAAACTTCGCTGCGCTTTGTTCGGGCCGATTCCAGTACTCGAGCATGACGACAGGGTCGTCACGGTGCACGGCGATCTCGCCCGAGGTGCCCGGTTCCACCTCCTGGCCATGCTCGTCCACGATTCGGGCTCGACGTCCCGCAACGACCTTGCCAATGGCACCTTTCGGCGTTTCGAAGAGGGCACTGCACCCGGTGGCGATGTGGTTGACTTCGGTCTGACCGTAGATGTCGTTGACGGTGGTGCCGAGGGCCCGATGGGTCCACTCGAGAACCTCTGGCGGAGAAACCTCGCCGCCGGTCATCACGGCTCGGAGCGCGAACTGCACGTCAGGCGCGGGGGGCTCCGCCCGCATGCGGCGCAGGGCTGCAGGCGCAAGAAACGGACAGGTGACGGTGTGCGCCGACAGGATCCGATACGCACCCCGGATGGAGAAGCGCTCGGCGCTCGCAACGACAGGGCAGCCGAAATACAGCGCCGGAAGCACCAACTCGGCCAGCGATGCCACCCACGACCATACCGACGGAGTCCAGAAGACGTCTGCCTGGCGGGGCGCAAGGTCGAACACCATCTGGAAGCCTGGCAGATGGCCGATGAGCACGCGGTGGGCGTGCAGCACGCCCGCCGCGGGTCCGGTTGTGCCCGAGGTGTAGAAGAGGATCGCTGGGTCGTCGGCCCGACTATCCGCACACCGAGCCCCGATGGGATCGTCAAGTGCCGTTTTGAGCTCGTCGAGCGGAAAGACACCGGGTATCGTGGCGATCGGGGTTGGATCGACGGCGGGCGGGATACCCACAGCGCTGGTGGCAACGACGACATGGTCGAGCGCCGGCAGCCGTTGCCGTCGGCTGGTCGCCCCTGACGGGTGGAGCTTCGCTACGCCGACCAGGTCGGTAACCAGCAGGCGCGCCCCACAGTCGTTGAGTCGATAGGCCAGTCCCTCGGTGCCATAGAGCGATGCGATCGGTACCGAGATGGCGCCGATCTTGAAGCACGCCAGGTGCACCGCCAAGGCGTCGGCGCCCTGCTCCAGGGTGATCGCGACCCGGTCGCCGGTTCCGACGCCGCGACCCCGCAACCCTGCCGCCACGCGGTTCGACCGAGCCTCGAGCTCTCCGAAGCTGACGATCCGGTGCCCGTTCACGGGATCGTCTTCGATCACCGCCGGCGAATCCGGGATCGACCGAGCGTGGCGTGTGCATACCGCCTCGGCGATGTTGAAGCGCTCCGGGATACACCAGCCGAACTCGTCTTCGAGCGTTTCGTACGACGGAGTATCCGTGCGTATGACCATGGGGGACTCGGCCATCGGCTCTCCGGGGTGGTGTCGCGTCAATCTACTGTCCGATGATTCGGACCGTCCCAGTCGCTGGCAGGTCGGCGGCGGACTGCTGCAGGGAAAGAAGCTGCGCGGCAAGCGCCAGCGACTGCATCGCCCGCCCGCCGCTGCATTCGCCCGTGCCGTTGGGCACAGAGTACCGCTGACCCTCGTAGTTGACCGCGATAATCGCGTTGCCGCACTCGGACGCCAGCGTGACCACGAACAGCCGCCGCTCCGCCGCGTTCTGGTTCGGCGACCGCGCAATGATGTGCACCTGCCTGCCGCGCCGCATGATTTCGCCCAGGTAGAACAAGACTGATTGCGGCGAGCGCAGCACCACCCTGCCTTTGAGCTCGTCGCGGTCTTGCTCGGACGCGGCCCGGAACGCCGCTTTAGAGTCGTACAAGTGGAGCAACGATGTCCCATCTTGGCCCGGCGAGCTGACGTTACCGCTGCACACGGACGCCCCTGGTACGACTAGGCGGAGTGTTTCCGATGGGCGCTCCAATCGCCAACTGCCGTCGGCGTTTTCCTGCAGTCGAAGCGGCCTCCCGGCAACCTGAATCAGCGTTCCCAGTCGCGCCACCTCGGCAGGTGCGACCGGCGGCCCGATCTGGATGGTCTGGTGCGGATCGAGCTCCCATTGCCCGCCTCGATAGATGGCCCCCACCAGCTCCTGGAAGTCGTCCCACGACGGCACCCCTACCTCGTTGATGAGCTCCATCGAACGAACCTCGCCGGCGTTGCGGCATTCCAGCTCGATGCGCTCGACTGCAAGAAAGAACAACACGTCGCGGGAGAATCCCTGGTCCCAGAAATACTCGACAAGCTCGAACGTCAGCGGCGTCATGATGCCTCGGGTGAACGACTGCGAGTCGAGAACCGCAACGTCGAAGCTGGGCGCGTCGACGACGCTCAGGTCGACCCCCATGCCGATGCTATCGGAGGCGCCACTACGTGCCGTCCCCGAGGCGCCGATTCCAGCGCTCTGGCGAATGCTACCGGTAATGCGCGTCAGACCCGTGAAGACCATCGGCTTGCGGTCGCGCGCCCGCAAAACGTTGAGCAACAGCATCTCGTTGCGCGCCTGCTCCGCGGCGACGTTGTAATTCACCGCCCGGCTGGAGATCTACTGGCTACGAACGACACAACCTGACGTCGCCATCGGCAGCAAGCAGACGACGACCGCTAGGGCGCGCGCACGAACGGGTGAAGGACAGCGCCGGGGAAATACGATCGGTGTCATAGCGGCTCCATCGATGCGCCCTTCGGTATCTTGCACCGGCTGGACGCGGCTCACTTCTTGAGATACTTGAGCAGAACGCGAATCACGCCAATCGATACCTCTGGCCGCTCACGCATGAGCTGCCAGAACGGATCACGATCGATGCGCAGCGCCAGGACATCGCTCAACGCGACGCAAGTAGCGGCGCGTGGCTCGGCGGTGAGAATCGCCAACTCTCCGAGGACATCACGGGTCCGCAGTACGGTGTCGATTCGACTCCCGTCGATCTCGACTGCCACCTCGCCCTCGATGAGGTTGTAGAGACAATCGCCCTCATCGCCCTGTCGGAGGATCTCCTCTCCCTCGCGGAAGGCCGCCTCGCCGACGATCGGCAGCAGCCCGGAGATCTCCTCGGCGGGGATCTGCCTGAACATCGGAATCTGCTTGAGAAAGAGAATCTTCTCCAGCGGAGCGAGGGCCATGCCCGATTTCTCCTTGATGAGCGCCGTCGAATCGCGATCCGATTCTGCCCCGCCTGACCGGTCACCGGTACCGTCCGCGGCTACCAACCGACCCAGCTGCAACAAAGTGTAAGCGGCGGTGTAGCGAACGTGGGAATCATCGTTCTCGAGTGCCACCTGAACCTGCTCGGTCAACTGCGTCGCACCGGTGAGCCCGATGGCGTGAAGCGCACAAGCCTGGACCCATGAATCGGGCGCCTCGACCAGGTCTCGGAGACGATCGACCGTCGACACCGAGCCCAGCCGCAGCCGGCGGCGTGCTGCCTCTGCGCGGCGACGATCCGGACCGCCGAGGTATGGAATGAGCAGCTCCCTATGGGTGGTGACGACGTTGTCGATCAACTCGACCGCGTTGGCCTGCAGACGGCTATCCGTACTATCCAGAGCCTTCGAGAGCGAGCCAAACGACAGGTCGGAGTGCTGCAGACAGATCAACGCCAGTATTCGTCCGCGGTCGCCATCGACACGCGCGGCAAGCGCTTCGACCAGCAGTGGCATCTCGTCGGCGTTGGAGCGCAGATCGCGCCAGCACAGCCAGCGGTCGTAGGCGACGCGCAGCTCATCGCCGAGCTTGCGGCGCAGGTGGTCTTTGGCTAGCTCGGGCCTCTCGGCAGCATCCAACCGACACAGCGTCGCGTATGCGGTGCCCCGGACACCATCGTCGAGCTCGTGGATGAGCTCAACGAGAACCTCGCCGCCTACTGCACCGGCCTGCCTGAGCGCCCCTACAAGTTGTTGGCGCACCGGTGCCGGCAGCCCGCGCTCCATCACGAGCTCACGCAACAGCGCCGGATCTTCACGGCTACAGGCCACCAGCGCGCGTGCGGTCTCCGCCTGCGTGCTGGCATCGTCCACGTTGCTGAGCAACCCGGGAACGAGCTCGGGCGCCCGTACCGTAAGCGACGCGCAGATTGCCTCCAATCGCACGCGCCTGTCGTCATCCTCGAGCATCTCGAGCAGCGGCGCGTAGAAACCGCCGACCCCCAGCTCACCGAGCAACCGGGCGCCCTGGCTCCGCTGCTGCGCGTCATCGCTTTCGAGCAAGCTGTGCAGCTGTCGCCCGGCGTGCAGCACACCCTCGAGCCCGCCAAACCGGATCAGCGCGACGATGGCGGTATCGCGAAGCCGTGGATCGAGCTCTTCGTCGGGGTCCGTTCCATCGTCTGATGCGCTGGCAAGACAGGGAATCACCTGACGAACGCCCCGCGGGCCGCAGAGCTGACAGTAGGCCTCGATCGCCGCCCGGCGAACGTCGATGTCTCCCTTCCCCATCAGCTGCCGGATCGGCTCGACCTGATCCGTGGCAGAGCTCTCGGCGAGGTAGCGTAGCGCCATGACGCGCACGTTGGCGTCGTCGTGCTCCAGCAACGGCGCGACCCGGTCGGTCCAGTCAACGGTGCGGGCCTCGCGGATCAGACCGAGGGTGTGGATAACGCGCATGGCGTCGGGATGCTGCAGCGCCTCCGCGAGAACGCGGATACTGGTCTCGTCGGCCAGGTCGATCGCCTCGGCACCCAGGTCGAGGCGGCGCAACGCGATGCTGCGGCCGAGCGTGGTGACGTAGCGCCGTGAGGCGACGAACAACAACCACACCCAGAGTGCCGACAGCAGCAGCAGCAACGGCGCCCAGGTGGTCGCCGACAAGCCCTCGAACCTGCCCATGACGAAGAACGCGACGCCCATCAAAGCCACGAGCGGCGGCTTGATCACACCGTCGATGACCGCCTTCGCCTTGGCACGCAAGGTGGGCGACAGCGGCAGGTACAGCAGGTTGAAGACCGAGTCGTTCACCGTGTACTTGAGCGAGATGTCCGCGGCCCGTGGAATCGCCACGGCCCACAACGCACCGCCGGTGATCAGAATCGACAGGCCGCCGAGAGCGATCGTGCCGGGCAACAGCAAGAGTGCCGGCAGAATGCCGAATCGCTCCATCAGAAAGCCGGCTACCAAGAACTGCAGCACCGCTGCCACCACGCCGGCCCAGAGCCGGAACACCGCGAGGAAGCGCACCATTCCCTGTCCGTCGTCGCCAAAAGTGTCCTTTAGCGCCAGGTCGAGCTGGAAGTCGGCAACGCTGCTGACCAGCGCGATGACCACGACGATGGCTCCAATTGTGACCATCAGCCTGGACCGCAAGACCTCCCGCAGGTCTCGTGCAAGCGTTCCGCGCGTTGCCGGCGCCGATGCTACCGCCGAGCTCCGCTGCGAGCTGGGCTCCGGCTCGAGGCGAGCGCCGCTCAAGCGCCCCACGATGAACATCGACCCCGCGAGGCTCCCGATCACCACGAAAAGCAGATCCTCGGGGCGCACGGTGTCGGCAAGCTCGCTGAGGAAGGCGCCGAACGCAATATTCGACAGTGCGCTGCCGCCCGAGATGATGCCGAACAGCCGCCTCGCCTGCCGCGGGTGGAACAAGTCGCCAGCGAACGTCCAGAACTGGATCATGACGACGTTGCCGAGGATGTCGAAGAACACGAACACCGCCAGCAGTAGCGCCAGGCTGTCGCGCAACGGCGTAGCCAGGAGCAGGCGTGCGACCGCGACAATGACGATCGCAACGACAAACGTCAGCTGAATCAGACGCGCGCGGGTCCAACGGTCCGAGAACCGCGTGTACAAGGCCATCACCGCTACCAGTACCAGCGGCGGCAAGATGAACTTCAACGGGATGGCCGAGGCGGGTAGACGGCTCAAGAACAGCGCCCGACCGGCCAGTTGGCCGGTGATCACGACCCCGCCGACGGACAGGATCGAGTAACCGAGCATCGCGCTGACGATGCCGGCCTCGCCCGGCTCCACACGCAACAGCTTGCGGATCCAGCGCCAAGGCGCGCGACTCTTCTGGGAGCGGTCCATCGACGTTTCTCGCTATCGAGATGCCCGGCAGCAGAGCCCGGCCGCGCCCAGGCTACCGCGATTCCGATTGCTCCGGTAAGTAATCTACGCCGCCAAAGTGCCCGGTACCGCTAGTTTACTTGGCGCCGTTCCGCCGTAGCACGACGCCGGATCTCGCCCCGGTCGGCTCGCCGTCGCGCAGTGCAACGTCGCCGTTGACGAGCACGTGGACGATACCCTCGGAGTACTGATGCGGATCGGTATAGGTTGCCCGGTCAGTTATGCGATCGAGATCAAAGACCACGACATCCGCAAAGGTCCCGGATCGAATGAACCCTCGTTCCTCGATGCGGTAGGCGGTCGCCGGAAGGCTGGTCATGCTGCGGATCGCCGCCGGTAGCGTGACGAAACCATCCTCGAGCACGTACTTGCGGATCTTGCGGGGATAGGTGCCATAGGATCGGGGATGCGGCTTGCCGGCACCGAAGGCTGGCAATCCTCCGTCGGAGGAGGTCATCGTCCACGGCTGTACCATCAGCCGGCGAAGGTCGTCGGTATGCATGTTGAACGAGATGATCGAGCCGGGCAGTCCGCCGGTGATGATCTCGATGGCGACGTCGATGGGATCTGTTCGTTGCTGATCGGCCAGCGACTGCAGCGTCCTGCCTTCCATCTCCGGGCCGCCGCCGGTGAACTGGAGTCGATCGGCACCGCCCCGCCGCGCCAGGTTGTCGACCATCGCCTGGCGAATTCGCGCGCGCGTCTGGCGGTCGGCAAAGCGCCGCGCCTGCACGTCGCTGCCCCCGGCCTGCGACCAGCGCGGCAACAGGGCCGCGGACAGGCCCGTGCTCGAAGCCTCGTAGGGATACTGGTCGGCGTACATCTCCACGCCCTCGGCTCGGGCCGCATCGATGCGCTCGACGATGGTCTCCGATTCACCCCAGGCGTTTGGCCCAAGCGCTTTGATGTGGGTGACCACACCGGGGATGCCGGCTTCGCGTGCCACCCGGATGACCTCGTCGACCGCGGCAACGACGCCGATCGTGTAGTCAGCTTCGTCGCGGATGTGGGCACCGTATGCGCCCCCGAGCTCGGCGACGACCTTAGCGAGCTCGATCACCTCGTCGAGCTCGGCATAGCTGCCCGGTGCATAGAACAGGCCGCTGGAAAGCCCGAACGCTCCATCCTCCATGGCCCGGCGGACGAGCACCCTCATCTGTGCTAGCTCATCGGCCGTCGGAGCGCGATCCTCCATGCCGAGCACCGCGCCACGGACAGTTCCATGACCAACCATCTGGGCGACGTTCACGCCGAGGCCATGCGCCAGCAGAGCGTCCCGTTGCTCGGCGACATCGAGGCCGCCGCCCCCGTCGGGATTGATCACCACCGTCGTCAGACCCTGGTACAGCAGCGGCGCGGCAGCGCTACGATCCTCGGTGATCAACCCGGCGAGGGCATGCGAATGGACATCGATGAAGCCTGGTGCCACGTAGAGCCCGGTGGCGTCGATCTCGACCTCGGCCGAGGCATCGGAAAGATCGCCCACCGCGACGATTCGCTCGCCCTGAATGCCAACGTCAGCACGGATCCAGGGATTTCCGCTACCGTCGAACATACGCCCGCCGCGGATGATCAGATCGAGCCGCGGCTCCTCTGAGGCCTGCGGCGCCGCTCGCCCCGCGCCCACGGCCCCCGCGGCAAGCATCAGGCACCCAACGGCAAACCAGCGGATTCCGAACCGGGGTCGTATGGTTTCGATCATCAACCTACTGCTGGACCCCTCCGGCCTACCCGGCTCAGCATACACACAGAGACACGGCGCGTGTAGCTGGGGGAACCCCAACTCCCGAGCGGCTCGGTGAGCGGACAAACCCCGTGAGGCTAGAGGACGATCTCAGCGCTTCGAGATCGGCGTCCAGGCGCTCCACGGACCCCGGCATGGCGATACCCAGGATGCTCGGGGGGACCGGTTCGCGGGCGCTTGCTGCGCTGCTGAACAGCTCGACATACTCACCGGTTTGCGCCCCAGCCGGAAGGTCCGGTCCGTGCAGCAGCAGGGCGACCCCCGTGACGATAACCAACGGTCGGATCTTCGCAATCGCTCCCATTCGCGGCCCCCATGGACTAGGTCGTGCTACCCGCTGCCGGCCGCCACGACCGAACCAATGCCCTCAGGCGAGCAATCAATCCGACCACGCGTCACGGCAGCCTGTCAATAAGCGCGGCGCGCTGCCAGCAGGGCTCCTGTATCGACTACTGCTCGATCCCTTCGCCCGGCAGGACCGGGGTATGCAAGGGGTCGCGGCGTGCTCTGGTCAGCTGCTCAAACGCATAGCCAATTGCCAGCAGTCGCGCTTCGGTGAAGGCCGCGCCCAGGAAGGAGATGTTCACCGGCAGCCGGTTGCTGGTAAAACCGGCCGGTACGGTCAGATCGGGGAACCCGGTGAGGTTGGCGATGTTGGTCACCGACCTCCCGCCGCCACCGGTGCTGCCCTCCACGAGACTCGGGCGTGTTGGCCGGGTCGGATAGACGATGGCGTCGAGCTCGGACTCGCTGAGAATCCCTTCGACGATGGCGCGTACCAGGGCCAGGCCGTGATCTCGAACAGCGAGATACTCGCTGTCGGTCACCTCGCCGCTCTCCTCCTCCTTCTGCAGTAGTGCCCAACGCGTCGGGTTTGGCTGCGCCCCGTATTCCGTTCTGGCGGTAATCTTCTGCGAGCGCTCGATGAGCTCGGCGAGCGTCTTCGGGTACTCCTCGCCCAGCGTGCTCAGATACTCGGCGATCTGGACCCGAAACTCGCGCCAGCGAATGGTAGTGTACATGTCGGCGCGCGCTTCGAGTAGCCACTCGGGAAACTTCACGTCGATGACTTCGGCGCCGGCGTCCCGCATAGCCTGCAACGAGGCCTCGATAATCCAGTCGACCTCCTGATCCTGCCCGAGAAAGTCGCGCGCGATGCCAAATCGCGCACCGTCGAGCGCGTCGGCATCCAGCGCCATGGTGTAGTCGGCCATGACCTTCCCCTCGCTCTTTCGCGTCGAGTCGTCGGCGGGATCCACCCCAGTCAGCACGCTGAGCATCGCCGCGACATCGTAAACGTGCCTAGCCATGGGACCGGCGGTGTCAAAAGAAAGACCCAACGGCACGATGCCGTCCCGACTCACGAGACCGTGGGTGGTCTTCAGCCCCACAATCCCGTTGGCGGCAGACGGGCCGCGCACCGACCCACCCGTATCAGTGCCGATGCCGATCTGCCCGAACGCGGCGGCGATGGCGACGCCCGTGCCACCAGAGGAACCGGATGGAGTGCGCGTCAGGCTGTGTGGGTTGCGCGTGTAGCCACCCATCGAGCTCATCGGAACGCCCGAGGCGAACTCGCTCATATTCAGCTTTGCCAGGATGATCGCCCCGGCAACCCGCAGCTTGCGAACGATGAACGCGTCGTCCGGCGGGATCGAGCCGGCAAGCAACACCGATCCCGCAGTGGTCGGCATGTCGTGCGTATCCACGTTGTCCTTCAGCACCACCGGGATCCCGTGAAGTCGGGAGCGAGGGCCACCCTCGCGACGTTCGCGGTCCAGCGCTCGCGCAGTCTCGAGGGCATCGCGGTTCATCCAGAGAATCGCGTTGAGCTCCGGCCCCTTGTCGTTGTATGCGTCGATCCTCGCCAGGTATTGCCGCAGCAGCGCCTCGGATGTGAGCGTGCCCGCGTCGAGCGCCGCGCTGATATCGGCGATGGTCGCTTCCGTCAGGCTCAGTGTCTGCGCCGCCAGCGCGCCGGGGAGAATTAGGCCCGCCAGGGCGGCCAGCAGCGAGATCGAGGCCACCGGTCGCGCACCGATTAGAAGCTGGATCACTCGCATACGTCTCTCCTGTGGCCCCCGTAGCGGGACCGGTTCCACAAGGAATCCACTGCACCAACCGTGCGGCCGTTACAGTCCACCAGCCACACTCCGAACGTCGACGTTCGTCTCGAGATCCGTGCGGCACAGTGCATGCAAGAAACAGGTCTGCTCGCTCATGTCCAGCGCGGTGCAAGCGAACGCGTCGTCGCCAGGAGTCTCCAGGAAGACGTGGGTCTCGACTGCATCTGCCACTCCTTTGACACCCGACACGCCGCTCACGCCTCCTGGCGAGAAGTAGGTGTCCTGCACCACCCGACAGGCGTCGAGATCATGCTTGACGATGTCTGCGTACCTGCCGAACTGCGTCATGAAGCAGAAGGCAATACCGGCCGAGATGTAGCTTGCGGCGTCCGGAGCTCGGCGGCGGCGACCGGACACCGAATCCTCCTCAGAAAGAAAGCGGAAGCTCGAGCCGATCGGTTTGAACAGCGTCTGGTCGATCTGCCGTACACCATCCTCGCGAACAGTGCACACGCCGCGGCAGTGAAGCCGGCGGTCCTGACTCTCGGTCAGGCTGGTGTTGATCCCGCCGGGCTCGCTCTCGACCCTCTCGGCCTCGGCAAACTTTCGGATCAGGTCACCGACGGGCTCCTCCGCAACGCGGACTTCAGAGAAACCATCCACCGGATCCGGCTGGGGCGCGCCTCGGAGGTGTTTCACCCTCGCTGGCACGATCTCGACACCGTTGTGACTCAGCGTGAACAGGCTCTCGTGCACTCCCCGAAGCAGTCCGGTAACCGGCGCGGCTTGTACCGCCTTCGCGACGAGACGCTGCAAGGCCGACTCCGACGCGTCTGCGTCGATCTCCACACGCAGCTCCGGCGCCAACGCTCCGCCGGTCATGGTGCCGCGAAGCACGCTGCCCTGCATCGAGTAGTAGTTGTCGAGGACGAGCCGTAGATCTCGGATTTCAACGTCGTGCTGCCGCGCTGCGGCGAGGATCTCGTTCATGTAGGCAGCCACCATCCCCGTGGTGAAGAACGAAAGTGGGCACGGGCCGACATCGTGCCCCGCAAGGTACGGCCCCTCGTCGCTGGTGAACCGCCAGGCGTCGTCGTTGGCGCCGTTGATCGTGATCGCCTCCTTCTGCATCCCGGAGAGCGTTCGAACCCAGGTACGCACCGACGCACCATGGCGAACAGCCGGCGGCGCCAACCCGAGAGCTTCGGCGTTCCCAACTGAAAAGAACAGCGGCCGCGGATCTGCGTCGAGGACGTTGGGATGCCGGCGGGTCACGGTTCCTCCGCTTCGAGAATCTGGCTCCACGTACACACGTGGAGGGGCAAGCCCAAATAGGCTAGCCAGCCTCCGGGAAAATCTCCTTGGCGATCATCATGTGAACGCCGACGTTGCCGTCGACGAGCTGGGTAATGCGTAGGTCGGCGGCGATGCTCGCCAAGGCGTATGCGGCGCCGCGCTCGAGGCTCCGAGTCTGCATCAGGAAGTCGACCATTTCCTGAACGGCGATGCGGGTTGCCTCAGTGAGGTTCTCGTGCATGCCCATGGTGATGAAGTGAGTCGGCGTCTCGGCCCGCGGCCAGGCGAGTCGAGCACCCTTGTGCAGAAAGAACTGCAGGCTGCCGTCGAGCGAGGTCTCGATCGCCGTCTGATCGACCTCGCCGTCACCCTGGGCGGCGTGCCCGTCGCCTACCTCGAACAGCGCCCCCGGAACGTGCACCGGGATGAACAGGGTCGTACCGGCCACCAACTCCTTGTTGTCGAGGTTGCCGGCGTGAATCCATGGCGGGCTGCTGCTGATGCGGCCCGCATCGGGTGGCGGCGCCACCCCCATGCTGCCGAAGAAGGGTCGCAACGGAATCTCGATGCCGCCGCTGAACGGTGCCACCATGCGCTCCTCATCGAACCGGAAGATGCGCATCCGCTGCTCATCGCAGTTCTCCGGCATGAAGCCGCTGCAGCCGTTATAGGCGTAGGGGATCGCCAGGTCGATGGAGAGCACCCGTACCTCCAGGGTGTCGCCCGGCTCCGCCCCCTCTATGTAAATCGGGCCGGTGAGAATATGGCCGCCGGGACCGCGGTCGGTCACCTGCTCGTATACGTCGCGCAGGGACTGCTGGACTTCCTCTGGCGGAATTCCCGCCCCCTCCAGCCTCGTCGGGCTCGAGGTCAGCAGGGTTTCGACCTCGACGATGTCCCCCGGCTCGATCCGCAGCACTGGCTCGGCTTCGGCCCAGTAGTAGCCCCACGCCACCGTTGCCGGGGTTGCCGGCAGCTGGTGAACGCGGGCCGGCGGAGCCTGCGGGGCGCGATCTCCGCTCTCGCCGGCCGGGCTGCCGACGCACGCTGCGTGCAGCAGGAGTGCAAGAAATAGCGCCAGGGTCGCAGCGCGCCGCGATCTTGTTGGGGAGCATTCCATGTTGGCCTACCTCAGGTTCGCCGCGATCAAGATTATGCCCAGCCAGATCACCGCGAGGATGGAGGAGACTAGCACTGCATGGTTGCAGCGTCCCGTCTCCGGTCAGCCCCAGGCAGCTTGAATCATGAACCCGGATTCCACCTTAGCTGTGACCAAAACCTGTCCAATGGATGGGGTCCACCTCTAACGCTTCGTCGCTCGGCGCCTCTTTAAGCTCCTGGAGTCGACGGCGATGACCGCTTGACAGTCATAGAAGCATCAATTCAACCAATCTGGCCGCGCAGTGGAATTCCCTGAATCCACCTAAGCCTTTTGTTATCAACAGTGCCGGGGCTGGGACTCGAACCCAGATGACCTAAGGCCAGCGGATTTTAAGTCCGCCGCGTCTGCCAATTCCGCCACCCCGGCAATACCTACAACCCGCGTCTTATCAATGCTTTGAGAACTATTGGAGAACTTGTCTACGCCCGTTTTATCTGCTTGGGTAGCGCTCTGGGTAGCACTATCTAAGCGGTCAGCCGCGAGAGCGGTTTGCTCTTCTCCCAAATGCACATAGCGCTTGGTCATCCATCCCGTCCGCTGCCGGAGGAAGTTCTGGATCTCGGCCTCGGTTGCGCCCGCCGCACCGAGCCGCGTGGCGAATCCGTGGCGCAGGTCGTGCAGCCTCAGGCCTGAAAGGCCAGCCCGTTTGAGCGCGCGGCGAAAAGCTCGGTACAACCTGTCGTAATCGATGGGACCGCTGCCATCCGCATTCGGGAACAACCACTCGGAGGTCTTAGGCAGCGACTCGAAGTGCTCACGCAGGGTTGATCGCAGCCGCTTTGTCATCGCGAGTCCCCCCTCTTTACCGCGCTTCGCAGCCGGAGTCGTGATCAACCCTTTGCCGTTGCGCCAGTCGAAGTTTAGGTGCTCTCTGCGCGTCCTCAGCACCTCGGAGCCGATTCGCATGCCGGAGTCGTAACAGACCGTCAGGATCACTGCGAGAAACGGCAAGAGGTCATCCCGAGAATGAGCCAGGATCAGGTCGAACTCCGCCTCTGTTGGGACGGACCAGGCGCTGGTGTTCTCGGGGTACCGCCTGATTCGGCGGACTGGGTTGATCTTGATCCGATCATCTTCTTCGAGGCACGACATGAAATCCGAAAGGGTCGCCAGGTATCGATTCACGGTGGGGCCACCTCGCTTGCGCTCGGAGGCACCGCCCTTCCCCGCGATTAGGTCCTTCTTACGTTGTCGGACCGTGAACTTGGTGATGCGGTCGACGCGAAGGCCGGGGAGCAGGTTCCCAATAACCGTGAGGTGATTCCGTTTGTCGCCCAGCGTGCTCTTGGCGTTGGGTACCTCCTTCTCGCGGAAACACGGCGAGCGAACCCGAAGCCCCCCGTATTGCTTCTCCGCAACCCACGGACTTCCCGGGCGATCTGTCCGACGAAAGACGCCCATCAGCTTTGCTCGCAGATTGAGCGTTCCACCTCGCTCAATCGAAAGCGCCGTGTACGTGGGCCGAGTGCATGGCTCGGGATCTTACCCTTGATCGCCCAGCGGTAGACAGTGGCCGGGTTAACGCCGAGGAACCTTGCGATGACCGTCACTTTCACAAACGGTTCCCGCTCGGTGTTGATGCGTAGGCGCTCCGCCTCGCTCACTCAGCCACCTCTGCCCGAGCGCTGGCAGCACGTAGGCTCCCGGTGGTCTCCTGGTTAGGGTGAGCGAGGGCCAGGTCAAGCTCGTGTACGTTGCTCCAAACACGCTTGTGTGGGCTGGTCGAACTGAGACCGGTGCACGACCAGAGTGGCCAACGGCTCGTAGGCTGCTCTCGAATCCAAGGGCCCGAAAGATGCCGCCCGTGTCGCCCGTATCGCCCAGACTCGTGCTGCGCGGGATGACAACGAGCCACGAAGCCCTCCCCAGAAGCGCGTTTGGGCGGCATGGGCGTTATGGGCGTGGAGTTACCTCACTTTGGTGGACACCTGAACGCTTGGAGTTTGGGTACTCGTAGTAGCAGTGAAGTGGGAACTCGTGGGAGCCGCATAGCGCTCGGTCGACCGTCGCCTCCGGATTCGTGATCTCCGGCGTGCCGAGCATCGCTATCCTCGTGCCGAGTCGATCCTGCTCGGCCATCAGCCGCGCGTGCTGCGCGTCTTTCGCTCGCCAGAGGGTGTTCCTACGCTGGGCGCTGATCACCGCCACCCCAGCGAGGCAATCGTGCTACGGGGACGTCGGGCGGGTCGCTGGGGGCAACGCTGGTTGCCGTCGACCGGTCGGCCTGTCTCCGCGGCCCGCCGGAGCAGAGCCCATGCTTTCACGATCGATCCGAGTCGCCCTGGCGCTCGTGTTCGTCTTCTCGGCTGCTGCGGCGTTCGCACAGCAGGGCGGGCGCGGCGCCGCCAACCTCCCGAACCCCATGACCGCCTTCGTCGACTTCACCGTCGATCAGCTCATTGTCCGCGGCGGCAGGCTGTGCCCGACTCCGAACAAGGTGAAGGCGGTGTTCCTCGGCGGTGACCCGCTGACGGTCATCTCTAGCCGCGAACGGCTGATGATTCTCGCCTTCGACCGCAGGCTCATCGAGTTCGGCGTCTCGCACCTGCTGTCGATCCGCTGCGATGGCGGCCAGGAAGAGCAGTTCGAGGTCTATATCGAGCGGGCCGGGAAGCAGGGGCCGACGGGTGACACCGGTGCAACGGGGCCGGCAGGTCCACAGGGTGTGCCGGGCGGACCCGGTCCCGCCGGGCCTCCGGGTCCGGCAGGTCTACAGGGTGTGCCGGGCGGACCCGGTCCCGGAGGCAGCCTGACCCTCGAGACCGCCCAGGTAACCACGAACATCGCCGGTTTGAACGGTACGACTGCCACGGGCGGCACGGTCGGCGCCAGCAGCACCAACACCCTGTTGTGTCCCACACCGACTCGTCGGGTGATCGGGGGCGGTGTGCTGATCGATAACGCGGCCATCGGACAAAACGTCGACTTGCAGGCAAGCTACCCGAGCGCCGCCAACGCCTGGACCGGGACGGTGACAAACAAGGCCACTGCCAACGTCGAAGGAGGTAGCTATACCGTTTACATCATCTGCGCGGACGCCTAGGCTCGGCGGCCTCCTTCATGGCTTCTCTACAAACCAGTGTGACAGGGGGCTTGCCCGGCGGCGGCTAACCATGCCGACGTTCCGCAGTTGCGCCGCGGCGCCCCTCACCCGACCCTCGCGAGGTTGCGCTACATACTCGGCGTGGTGTTCAACATCCTTGCATTGGGGCTACTCCTCCCCTATCCGGCACCAGACTTGTCCTCAAGCTGCACCCGAGTCCCGAGCCCGGCAGCGGTCCGCTCTCGGGCAGATCGTGTACCAAAGGTAAACGACAGAAGCGCCGTGGCGCCGCTCAGCTGATCCGCGAACTGACGCCTTGTAACCCAGCGGAGCGCAGCCGGCTTTAACAACGTCGCGTCGGGGGCGAGCTCCAATAACCTCTTGTCAGCACCGATCCTATGAGTTACGAAAGTACCCAAACCCTTGGGCAAGGCTAACCTGGGCTGCCTTTCGAGTCAGACCAACCAAGGAGGCCTGCCGAAATCCCACTTCGAACGCTAGTAGGGGAAGCTGCCGTGAAAGTAGATCGGTACACCAAGATCGTACTAACCATCATCGCCGCCGGCCTGTGGACGTTGATCCTCATGGCCGCCCTGTTTCCTCAGCCTGCCGTCGCCGGCATCGGTCTTGCGGGTGGCGGAGAAGAACAGCTCAGCATCACGGGCCTCGGCGGTTCTGAAAACCCACTCCACATCGACCTCACCTGCCACGGCTGCCGATAGGCCAACATCCGTGTAGAGCTTCCAGAGAGGGCTTCCTGCCTACTACGACAATGGCTAATACCGAAGCCGAACCCTTTCGGAACAAGGAGGATTGACATGAGATCGTCTCTGCGTACCGTCGCAGTGTTGACCCTGATCGCGATTATTGCGGGCTGCTCGCCTGCCGCCGAGGAGGCAGCCTCGCCCGAAGCCGAGGTCGGCACCGCCACCACGCCAGAGACATCGCTGTACGAGCGGTGATGTCGCGTCGGACACGCGGCCCGTAGCCACAGCCAGCGGCCGTGTGAGGCGCTCGTTCTCAACCAGGGAAAGCCTGATGCAACATGATCGAAGAGCTTTTCTCAGGAACGCGTTCGCCGGCGCGGCAGTAGCGGGAGTGGGCGAGCTCGGTCTCTCGAACTCAAACGTCAGACGAGATCTGGCCTTCCTGCAGGCCGTTGACAGAATCGGTGATCAGGAGCGGAAGGAGCTCATCGCTGAAGCTCGATTCGGTCGAAAGACGCCTGCGCAGAGCCGGACGAGCATGGCGATCACCTCTCATCCGCTTGCCACGCGCGAAGCCGTCAATGTCCTGAAGTCGGGCGGCAACGCCTGCGACGCAGCGCTCTGCGTAGCCATCACGCAGACCGTCATCCAGCCACACCTGGTGGGTGTTACTGGGTATTTGACGTTGACGTACTACGACGCCGCGAGCGGCAAGACGATGTATGTCGATGGCAGTGCCAATGTACCGCTTCGAGCCGAGGAAGCTGACGCCACTCCCGAGAGCTGGGGGGGAGTTGGGGTGCCGGGGTTTTGGGCCGGTTTCGAGGAGTCACTCTCTCGTTTCGGTACGAAGTCGAAGAAAGAGCTCATGGCTCCGGCCATCCGCTACGCTCGCGAGGGGTTCGAGACCCATCCGTTCCTCTGGGGAGAGATCTTCATGGAGGCCGAGAAGATCGGCCGCTCCGATGCTGGGCTGAGGATCTACATGCCCGACAGCGCCATCCCCCGCCCGGGCGAGATGCTCTACCAGCTTGAGGCCGCGGATACGCTCGAACATCTGGTCGAGCGAGGTAACGAATACTTCTACCGCGGTGATTTCGCCGAGGAGTTCTGCCGTATCTCCCACGAAGCCGGCCGCAACGTCACCCGCCAGGACATGGAGCGCTACGAGGCGACGACCGAAGAAGCAGCTTCGAGCAACTACCGTGGATTCGAGGTACGCGCGCTGCCGATCGCCTACCGTGACTTCAAGGGCTACGCGCTGCCGGTGATTACCGAGACCTTGGATGTTCTGGAGTTGCTAGATATCCCGGCGCAGGGCCCGCCCACGGAATCGCCCGACACCATGTACCAGATGATCCGCAGCCTGACGATCGTCGAGGGAGACTACCTCAGACAAGGTTCACGCGACCTCGACCCTGACGAGTTGGCGCGCCGGCGCCTCGAGCAACTGAACACTCAGGAAGTAGCGCCAGACACGTTTCCCGACTCCCTGCCCGAAGACACCTGCGCCGTGACCGTTGCCGACGGACAAGGGAACGTCGCCTGCATGGTGCACTCGTCCAACCAGGCTCCTTTCGAGACCGGTCTGTGGGTGAAAGGCGTCAACCTGTGCTCTTTGCGGGTTTATGGTGGCAGTCCGGGCGAGCGGGGGCTCGTGGGCCCCGGCGGCATGGTCGTCTTCAAGGACGGGGCACCCTTTCTCGCCGGCGGGTCGCCGAGTCGGAGCCTCTCCCAGTGCATGCTCCAGAACGCCGTCAACATCATGGACTTCGCCATGCCGATCGAGGAATCGGTGAACCGTCCGCGCTACGGGAGCCCGGTCGGCGGCCGCGGCATCACGATCGAGAAGAACTACGACCAACGTGTCCGCGAGAGCGTGGAGCAGCGGGGTATTGACTTCGACGTCGTCAATCCCTGGAGTCTCTATC
This sequence comes from Acidobacteriota bacterium, assembly GCA_963666055.2. Taxonomy (GTDB): domain Bacteria; phylum Acidobacteriota; class UBA890; order UBA890; family WLXD01; genus DASCOT01. The sequence goes on from CAXWPH010000012.1 coordinate 193,657, forward strand.
ACGGCGCCTTCGAAGGAATCCACTTCGAACCGGGCTCAGGCAGGTTGACCGCCTGCGGCGATCCTCGCCGCTGCAGCAAGGCCGAGGGTCTATAGCGGCACTAACGAAACGAACCTGGCTAGGCGCGCCTGCGTTGCGTGACTGTTGTACGACTTGGAGGCCAGACCGAGATGGGAGTTCTTGAAGGCAAAGTCGCGGTAATCACGGGGTGCGGTCGGGCACGCGGAATGGGCGAGGCGTCGGCTCTCAAGCTGGCGCAGGAAGGCGCCGCGGTGGTCGTCACCGACATCTGCCACCCCTACGCCGAGGACCTCGGCGAACGCACGCCGGAGGCCAACTCGGTGCTCGGATCCAAGGCCCATCTCGACGACGTCGTCGAGGCGATCGGTGGCCAAGCCCTGGCCGTGTGCTGTGACGTTACGCGCCGCCACGACGTCGAGAACCTTGTTCGGGCAACCGTCGAGGCGTTCGGCCGACTCGACATCCTGGTGAACTGCGCCGCCACCACGGTGGGGACCGTGCCATTTCTGGAGATTCCCGAGCCGGCATGGGACAAGACCTTCGCGGTGAACGCCAAGGGGCCCTTCTATACCATGCGCGCCGCGATACCCGAGATGCGCAAGGTCGGGGGCGGCAGGATCGTCAACGTCGTGACGTCGTTCACCGGCGGGGCCGGATACGGCGCCTACATCGCCAGCAAGGCCGCGCTGTGGTCGATGACCGAGTCGGTTGCCCAGGAATTCGCGCCGGAACACATCCTGGTGAACTCGATCACGCCGGGCTGGGTGGCCACTCAGATGGGCGAGCACGAGCTGCAGTGGTACGCGAGCGTAAAAGGAACCTCGGTCGGGAAAGTCGAACGGCAGATCTCCGAGAGCATCCCCCGCGGGAGGCGCGCCGAGGGACTCGACATTGCCAACCTGATTCTGTTCCTGGTCTCGCCGCTGAACGACTATATCGTGGGACAGAACATCAAGATCGATGGCGGCTTCGACATGACGCGAGCGATGCAGCTTTGACGTTCACGGGACCCCGGCCGCGTCTACCGAGGCGGCGTCGATGCCCGTTCGTCGGAACGGAGCGATTTCGTCAACGACACGGCCATCGCCACGCCGGCGAACAAAATCGGAAACGACGCCAGAAGCGCCGCCAGCCGTATGACCTGCAGGCCGCCGACGAACAACATGAACAGCGGCAACGCACCGAGCACTAGCGCCCAGAACAACCGGTGTACTCGACCCGGGTTCTCGGCCGCCTCGAGCTCCTGGGTCACCGTCGCGGCGATCGTGTAGGACGCCGAGTCATAGCTCGTGGCGGCAGACACTATGCTCACCACGGCCATGGTCGCCAGCGCCACGGCGCTTGCCGGGAGCGAGGCCAGGATCTTGGCCGTCGCCACGCTCATGCCCGCTTCGGCGAGGATGTCGCTCACCGGCAGGAGGCCCTCGAGCTCCAGAAAAAGCGCGTAGTTGCCCAGCACAAAGAAAAAGACCCAGCAGCCGGCGCTGCCCAGGCAGGTCATCCCCAGGATCACCTGGCGAAGCGTACGGCCACGCGAGATACGGGTCACGAAGGTGCCCACCACCGGCGCGAAGGCGATCCACCAAGCCCAGTAGAAGACGGTCCACGACTCCACGAAACCGGCATCCCGGACCGGATCCGTCCAAGTGAGCATGCGGACGAAGTTCGCCATCATGAATCCGAGCGTCTCGGTGGACAGCTTGAGGATAAACAACGTCGGCCCGACGACGAAGATGTAGGTTAGAAGAAGGCCGAACAGCACCACGTTCAGATCACTGAGCCGCTTGATACCCGACTCCAGGCCCAGGTACACGCTGGCACCGAACAGCGCCACGCAGACCGCCATCGCAAGACCCTCCAAGGCGAACGAGGTGGCGATGCCGAAGAGCTCGGCAACGGTCGCGGCGATCAAGGGGGCAATGAAGCCCAGCGAAGTGCCGGCGCCGCCGAGGATTCCGAGCACGGCGGCGAGGTTCACCAATCGGCCGAAGAGGCTCCGATGCGCGTCCGGCCCCAGCAGTCCGTAGCAGGCCGTGCTGGCGCATAGATGCGGTACCCGATTGACATAGAACGGGTAGGCGATCGCCACCGTCGGCAACGCGTAGATACACCACGCGACCACCCCCCAGTGGAACGGACCATAGGCAGTCGCCCAACTGAGGGCCTCGGCGGAACGAGGCTCTGCGCCGAAGGGCGGGTTGCTGTAATAGGCGACCCATTCCACCGCCCCCCACGACAGCAACGCGGCCCCGGTTCCGGCACAAAACAACATACCAGCCCACGAGAATGTCGAGAAATCCGGCTCCTCGTGCTCGGCCCCCAGACGCACCGATCCGAAGCGTCCAAACGCTAACCACGCCAAGAAGCCGATCACGCCAACGGCCAACCACTGGTACAGGAAGCCGAAGTTGCTCGTCAGAGCATCGTAGAGCTCGGAGACGAAGGCACCCGCCCGCTCCGGCATGAGACCCAGGGGTATGCACGTGGAGCCCACCACCAGCAGCACGACTGCGAGCATGACGCGGTCGATCTGCGGCGCCGACGCACCGTCGGTGGAGTCCACGGTTCGCTCCTTAGAGTCCCAGGTTGACGAAGAGAGACCCCGAAATCAGCACGGCTAGCGTCACTGACACCGCCACGCTCAGCACGGCATTGAAGAACAGCAGAAATACCTCGAGATTCGGTTGCATGCCCGCTTGCGTCCCCCGTCGTCATGACGTTGATTGGCTCTGCACGAGCTCGGAGAATACATGGCAATAGACGTTGAGATGCAAGAGCCGGGCTTCGGCTCGCACAGCGAGTTCGGCCGGCTGCGCGAGGTGGTGGTCGGCATCGCCGACGGGCTGACTCTGCCGCCGTTCTCCAAGGATCTCAGTCACTACAACGAGCAACTGCGCGCCGCGCTGGTCAACAATGACGGCAAGCCGCTCGATATCAGGGCGGCCTTTCCTGAGCGTTGGCAAGCGACCCTCGATCAAATGAACGCCATCGCCGCGACCTATGAGCGATTCGGCATCACGGTGCATCGCGTGCGCCCCTATACGCCGGAGGAGACCCTCTACCTTGACCACCTGCAACGTGGCCATTCCCAGCTTTATGTCGCCGACCCGGTATTCGTTATCGGGAAGCACTACATAGAGGTTTCGATCCGGCGCGCCTATCGCCGCAAAGAGGTTTTCCCGCTGCGCGACCTGATCTTGCCGATGATCGAGGACGACCCCGACGCCCATTACGTGGCCATGCCACCATCAGGCCCTTGGACACCGCCGCACGAAGGGCCGGGTCCGTTCCTGGAGGGCGGCGACATTCTGATCCACGGCCGGGATGTCATTGTCGGTGTCGGTGATCTGTGCTCGGACCGCGCGGGTGTCGGCTGGCTCGCCCGCTACATCGGAGGCTTCGATTACCGGGTGCACCGCATGCCGATCAAGGGCGGGATACTCCATGCGCTGGGCGTCATGTGCCTGCTGCGCGAGGGTCTGGTCATGGCCCATCTGCCAGCCCTCGAGGAGGGGCTACCGGAGCGACTCAGGGATTGGGAAGTGCTGGAAATCACACGCCAGGAAATGGACGCGCACGCCACCGTCGGCGTCAGCCTCGACGACAGCCATTACATGATCAACCCACGATTCAGCCGAATCATGGACATCCTCGACAAGCATGGCATCGAGCCGGTTCCAACCCCATGCGACTCGATCGGCTTCTGGGGCGGCGCCATCCGGTGCATCACGTTACCGGTGAGACGAGATGCAGCGTGAGCACACAGGGTCGGGAGACGAGTTGAGCGAGACGGCTCCCCAGACCATCGACGACCAGCTCGCCGTTGATATCCTCGCCGCGGTCGAGGCCAGCTTCGAAGCGCAGACCATCTTTACCCAGGACCTGATCCGCCACCCATCGCTGCGCGGCCGGGAGCACACCTGTCAGGAATTCATCTTCCGGCAACTGGCGGCGCGCGCCACCCCGTTTCTGGCAAACAACCCACCTGAGGTCGAGTTCAACGGCTTCTTCGCCGAAGGTTATGTGCTTGAAGAAGACTCCGACGCGGAACAGACGCTGACGCATGCCCATGTCAGAGCCTTCGGAACATCGCTGCAGAGCTTCGTTACGCCCGGCTACCTCGACGGCCGCGTGTTCGTGCTCTATGACGATTGTCCGTGCCTCGTCTATGGCCCCTGCTCGGAGAACATCCACGCGTTCGATGAACGCGTCAGCCTGGCGTCCGTCAAACGGATCACCGGCACGATCGCACTGTTCATCGCCGAGTGGTGTGGCCTCGAGCCGGCTTGACAAGCGACAACCCCGCACAACCTTCGCGCGACCCTGGCGAGCCACCCTCCTTGGATCGAGGGACGCTCTGACGATAGGCTTCAGGACGCGCTGCCGTTGCTGAGGCGGCGTAGGTTGACCGTCATCCGTTTCGATGGCGCAGCTCGATCGTCCACGGAGGTAGGACTATGACTCTTTGGGTTGCACCGTTGGCCGGCCTGATCGCCGCGATTCTCGGTCTCGGGCCGGCGCCGGCCGAGTCGCAGGTTGTCGCAACAACTGACTTGGACTACCGGCTTGACGCGGAGTACGAAGACCACCGAGACCTACTCGACGTCTATATGCCAGATCGTGCCGATCGTGTTCCGGTCATCGTCTTCTACCACGGTGGAGCCCTCCGCGCCGGGGACAAGAGCCAGGGAAAGGCGCTCGCCGACCGCTTCGTTCCAGCTGGGATTGGAGTGGTATCGGCCAACTACCGACTTTCCCCCCGAGTGATGCACCCCGCCCATGTCCAAGACGCTGCCGCGGCGTTCGCCTGGGTTGTGGAGAATATCGATCGCTACGGAGGTGATCCAAGCAACGTGTACGTTGCTGGCCATTCGGCTGGTGCCTACCTCGCCGCCCTCCTGGCGCTCGACGCCACCCATCTAGCCCAACATCATCTGGAGTTGAGCGCGATCCGCGGAACGATTGCAATCAGTCCGTTTCTCTACGTGGAGGAGACTGCTAGAGACCGGCCGAAGGACGTTTGGGGCGAGGATCCCGCCGCCTGGTCGAACGCGTCAGTCACGCCGCACATTGCCGCCGGAAAAGGGCCCATGCTGTTGATCTACGCCGATCACGACGCCGAATGGCGCAGGCGGCAGAACGATAGCTTCGCTGAAGCCATGCGCGCCGTGGGGAGCAACGAGGTAGCCGTGATTGAGGTCCCAGACCGCGACCACCTCAGCCTCATCTCGAAGTTGAACGCGGAAGACGACCAGATCCGGGAAGCCGTTCACAGGTTCATGCATGATCGGCGCTAGCGGGCCGTGGCGAAAATACGCCATGAACCGAACCACGCTCACGCTCTTCGCGCTGCTCTCCGCCCTCTCGGCTGATACCTCGAGTGTGGCGCAACAACTCGACCGCACCGCGCGCTTGATGGAGGAGCTCACCAACGCCCCCGGTCCGTCGGGATTCGAAGGCCCAGTGCGAGAGATCGTCGTGCGCGAGTTCGGGGAGTTGAACGCGGCGATCGAGTACGACGGACTCGGCTCCGTCATCGCGACGCTGCCCGGTGCTGCTGAGGGGCCGCGCATCATGGTAACCGCGCACCTGGACGAAGTCGGCCTGATGGTGCAGCACGTGCGCCCCGACGGCTTCATCAAGTTCAAGACGCTGGGCGGCTGGCTCCGGCAAGCACTTCCGGACCAACGGTGGATGATCGTCGGCGCCAATGGGCCAGTGCTGGCGATAAGCGGCCTGCGGACGGTCCACGTAACACCGCAGAGCGAACGCAACCAAGTCTGGCCCCTCGAGCAGATCTTTCTCGACGTGGGGGCCGGATCGGCCGACGAGGTCGCGGCGATGGGAATCCGACCAGGAGATCCAATCGCGCCTTGGAGCCCTTTCGCGATGCTTCCCAACGACCGATACGCGGCCAAGGCCTGGGATGATCGAGTCGGCCTCGCGGTGATGCTCGAAGCGGCGCGGCGCATTACCGAGCGGAGCATCAGTTTGCCGAACCGGGTTTTCTGGGTGGCGACCGTGCAAGAAGAGATCGGTCTGCGCGGTGCGCAGACATCGGTGCCGATCGTCGATCCAGACCTTGGCATCTCGATCGAGGCTGGGGTCGCCGCCGACTACCCTGGAGCGCGGCCGGAGCAGGCACAGGAGCGACTCGGTGACGGTCCCGGCATTTTCCTGCTCGACAGCTCGATGATCCCCAACCAGAAACTGCGCAACTTCTTCTTTGACGTTGCCGATGAGGAGGGCCTCGACCTTCAAGCGGATGTGCTAACCGGTTACGGGGAAGACGGGGCCGAGATCCAGCGTTACGACACCGGACGGCCGTCGGTGAACATGACCGTGCCGACCCGTTACCTGCACGCGCATAGCGGCATCATCCAGCGTAGCGATTTCGATCAGGCGGTCGATCTGCTGATCGCCGTGCTAACCCGGCTCGATGCTACTACGGTGGAGCGGCTCAGCGCTTTCTGAACAGCGACCTCTTGTTGATGCATGGATTCGCACGCGCTTTCTAGCAACCGGCTGATACCAAACAAGGAGAACATCATGATTCGCAAATACGGTCTTGTGGTTGGGGTGGCGGCTCTTGCGTTCGTTGCCGGCATGTCGGTCACCGCGGCGACCACGGTGGCGGCGCAGAGCAACCAGATCTACGAGCTCCGCATCTACACCACGGCCGAGGGCCGCCTGCCAGCGTTGCTTGAACGTTTCGGGGGAGGCGAGCTCGAGCTGTTTCACAAGCAAGGCATGACCAGCGTCGGCTATTGGGTGCCGGATGACGCGCCGGGCTCGGACAACACGATGATCTACATGCTCGCGCATGACAGTCGCGAAGCTGCGGCGGAGTCGTGGCAAGGATTTTTTGACGATCCCGACTGGGAGAGGATGCGTGAAGCGTCGGTTGCGGACGGACCCATCGTGACGGATGTCGAGTCGACGTTCATGAACCCGACCGATTTCTCACCCGCCAGGTAGCGGGGGCTCGGTGCGGGGGCGACCTCCGGGTCGCCGTCCGATGCCGGCCCAGAAGGGTCTGCCGAAGGCTCTCAACCGATCGGCAAACGGGTTCGAGGTGATTCTCTCGCCGCCGTTATGCTCTGCCAGGGGGGTCGTCTCCGCGTGCCCAGAGGGCACCGTGATCCGCACGCCGCAAGGTGAGTGGCCGGGTACCCGCTCGGCCGATAGGCTTCAGACGCCACCCACCATGCTGTGAAGGCAACTGGACTCGACGACTCTGGGGCTCACCGCCATGAAAGCTCTTTTCTCCTGCACCTCGTTTCGAGGCCGATTGCTCGCCGCCACCCGGCGTGGCGCGGCGCTGTCCGGCGTCGCCGGGCTGGCGCTGATGACTACGGCAGTGGCAGCCGCCCAGCAGCCGCCGGGCCCGCTGTTGCTGGTGCCCGATAGGGTCTTCGACGGCGAACGCAGCCACCAGGGCTGGGCGGTGTTGGTGGAGGGCGAGCGGATTGTCCAGGTGGGTCCCGCCGCCGAGCTCGTGACAACCGCCGATGCCAGGGTGGTGCGGCTCGCGGATGCGACGTTGCTGCCGGGCCTCATCGAGGGGCACTCGCACTTCCTGCTGCACCCATACGACGAGACCTCGTGGACCGATCAGGTGCTACGCGAATCGTTGGCCGAACGCACCGCTCGTGCGGTCGTGCACGCCCGCAAGACCCTGCTGGCCGGGGTTACGACGGTGCGCGACCTGGGCACCGAGGGTGCCGGCTACGCCGATGCCGGGCTCAAGGAAGCAATCGACAAAGGTGTGATACCCGGACCACGCATGCTGGTCGCGACCCAAGCGATCGTCACCACCGGCAGCTACGGCCCACGTGGCGCCCCCGAGATCCGCTTCCACAAAGGGGCCGAGATCGCCGACGGCCACGACGAGCTGATCCGCGTGGTGCGCGACCAGATCGGCCGCGGCGCCGACTGGATTAAGGTCTACGCCGACTATCGCTGGGGCCCGGACGGCACGGCGCAGCCGACTTTCACCCAACGCGAGCTAGAGCTCGTCGTCGAGGTAGCCGAAAGCTCGGGTCGGCGGGTGGTGGCCCACGCCGCTACCGCGGAGGGCATGCGGCGCGCCGCCCTGGCCGGTGTCCGTACCATCGAGCACGGCGACGGCGGCGATGCCGACACGTTCGCCATCTTGGCTGCCAACGACGTCGCGCTGTGCCCGACGATTGCCGCCGGCGACGCGATCCTGCAGTACAGCGGCTGGCGAAAGGGAGAAGACCCGGAGCCCGAGCGGGTGCGGAGCAAGCGCGACAGCTTCGCCGCAGCGATGGCCGCCGGTGTGTCCATCTGCTTCGGCGGCGATGTCGGGGTGTATCCGCACGGCGACAATGTGCGTGAGCTCGAGCTGATGGTGAACTACGGCATGACGCCGAGAGCCGCGCTACGCGCTGCCACCGCCGGCAACGCCGCCGTCTTCGAGAGCTCGACGAGGATCTCGGCTTCATCCGCGCCGGGATGCTCGCGGATCTCGTCGCAGTACTTGGCGACCCGACGCGCGACATCTCCGCCCTGCGCAACGTGATGCTGGTGATCAAAGGCGGTTCGGTAGTCATCGAGCCATGAGCAAGAGGCGGATCACGTACGTTGGTCCGAGCGGCTCGTGGGCCAGGGAAGCGTCAACTTTGTAGCTGCGCCTTACTTCAGCCTTGGCGGTCACACGTCGGGCGCGTCAGGAGGAACGCCGGTGACACGCGCTCGCCTGGTTCGACGAGTACCTCTACGGCGCCGACACGCCGGATTTCGTCCACCCGGTTCCACTGAAGGAGTAGGCGCTAGTCGCCCCTCGATCTGGGATCGGAGCTACCGCCGCCGCCGCCGGCGACGCTCAGCTGTTTTCTCGCGCCCAGCGCTCCAGGTAGCCGACGTAGCGTCGCAGCTCCCGGCTGAGGTCGCCCATCGAGGTGATGTCCTCGATGCTCAGCGGGACCGAAAACGCCACCGTACCAGTGTCTGCCCTCACCAGCTCGAGATGGCCCTGCAACGCGTGCGTGAGCGGCTCTTCGGTGCCAGTCATATGCGTGTTGGGGTTGGCGTTTGTCGACATCATCTCGGCGTCGACCACCTCCGTTGGCAGATCGCCCGGGTTGCTGGCCGAGTCGGCGTAGGCGGCATTGCCGTAGTCGCTGACGCTGAGCGCGACCACGTACTCGGCGAGCTCTCGGGCACGCACCAGGCCGAATCCGGGTGAGTTCCGGAGCGCCTGCCCGAGCTGTTGCTGCACGGTCGCCAGCTCTCCCTGACCGAGCATCAGTGCGTTGTCCAGGCCGGTGTCGTGTTCTCTTACCGACGTATCCATCTCCGCGACGAAAGCGCGCGGTGCCTTGAGCCGTTCCTTCAGGTCGCGGGGCGGATCGGCCACCTCCTTCAGCTGCTCGATCTCGAGGCTCATGTTCCGGCCCGCCTGATGGGCAAGGATAGTTTGCTCCCAGCAGATGTCGTAGTCACCCAGGCCGAAGGACGCAATCCCAGCCCAGAAGTAGATATCGGCTACCCCGGGATTGAGATCGTCGGCGGCCAGAAACGCCTCTAGCGCGCCTTTCTCATCTCCGAGCTGTCCAAGAGCCATACCCTTGAGAAACTGTGCCGTCCACAGGCCGCCATCCTCCTGCAGGGCGCTGTCGAGCAATCGCAGAGCGAACTCCGCTTCATCGTGATCAATATGCCATTGAGCCCTTCGAATCGTCTGATCTTGTAGCTCGGCCTCGACCTCTTGCGCAGCTGCGCCCGCCGCACTCGGTGACACCGTCGCAGCGAGCGTGACCAGCACCAGCGTCGCCGTCGAAATGGAGCTCATGGAGGTGTCCTTCACGGTAGGAGGCTCGCGGCCGCAGCCTGAGCGCCGCCTGATTCTACCGCAGCCGAACAGCTTCCGGTCTGTTGTCGACGGCACATTCGTGACCTGCGGCCGACCCGTGCGCCGGTCAGATCCGCAGGAAGACCCGCTTTCGGTAGAGGAGGTACAAGAACCCCCATTCGACGAGCACGAAGCCGCTCCACCAGAGCGTCGCTCTGGCGGGCTCGCTGAACGGTCTCAGCAAGCCCTGCAGGAAGAAGTCCGTCGAGTGGCCGAAGTCGACGATCAACCCGGCCATGTAGATGAGGATGGAGTTCATGCCGATGACGATGAAGAACATCGCCCATCGCCTCTTGCCCCACACGTCGATCACCGCGTAGAAGGCGGCGAGCAGGAGCAGGCTCCACCCGCCGGCATATAAGACGAAGGAGCTCGTCCACAAGTTCTTGTTGATCGGAAAGACCAGATCCCAGAGCGCCCCGGACAGCAAGCCCACCGCACCGGCCCCGATCAAGATCCAAACCTTGCGCACGGCTGTGACGCCGGCATGGCGGCTGCGCAGCAGATGACCGGCGAACGCCCCGAGCAGTGCTGTCGAGATCGCTGGAATCGTCGACAGCAATCCCTCCGGATCATGGACACCCAGGTGCAGCCTGCCGGGAATCAGTAGTCGATCGAGGTAGCCAGCGAGGCTCCCGTCCACGGTCAGCTGGCCGGCGCCGTGGCCGGGCACCGGGATCAGCGTCATGGCTGCCCAATAGCCGAGAAGCAAGCTAGCGAACCAAGCGACCTGCGCGCGCCAGCGAGTGTTCAACACAATGAGAGCAGCGAACATATACGCCAAACCGATCCTCCCCAGCACGCTGGGGTAGCGCATCTGCTCGGCGCTCACGCGGAACAGCCCGTTGTTGTAGACGACTCCCAGGGCGACCAACACGAGGCCGCGCCGGACGACGTGGAGGATCAGCGCCCGCTTGTCCTCGCCGCGCTCCAGGCGCCCGGTTAGCGAGAACGGCATCGCCACGCCAGCGACAAACAGAAAGAGCGGGAAGATCAGGTCGTAGAAGACGAACCCGTCCCATTCGACATGACGTAGCTGGATCGAGCCCCACACTGCCAACGACCAGCCGGTGAGCTCGGCGAGCGCGTGGACGATGTCCTCGCCGCCGATGATCCAGAACATTACGAAGCCGCGCAGGGCATCCAGTGACCCTAAGCGAGCAGCACGCGTTGAGGGCGCTGCCAACGAACCCACGCGGCGGTTCGCCTGGCTACTCGCCTTCCACCACCTGCAACGGCATCAGCCGGATCGCCTGGCCATCGGCGGTCGTATCCACTAACTGCAGCTCGACCAGGTACTCGTCGGGGTCGAGATACGGCAGCGGCAGAACCCCGCCGTGTACGCCGGGCCCCTCCAGCTGCAGTGCCTGGGGCCGGCACTTCGGCGATGGTACGTCGCGTGGCGCGATGGAAGATCGAAGCAGAAACGTAGGGGCTCGTGGCGCCGCGAACCTGAACGCTCGCGGAGATCTGGATGCCCGCAGGCACGCCCTGCTCTAGCAAGGGTCTGAGCCCGGCATCGGCGTCCACCACCACGAGCATCGGGTCCGCCATCGTCCACCCAGCGCTGGACGGAACCCGTATCTGCAGCCTTGAGGTGCCGAGTCGGTCACCGCCGTCTTCGGCCACCAGCAGACGGATATCGTAGGTCCCCGGCTCGACCGACCACTCCGTCGTATAGCGGAAGTGTCGGAAGGCTGCATCAGGTGCGTACTCCGCCAGATCCGCACGTGGCTGAACCACCTCGTGGGTCTCGCCGCTGATCTCGCCGGCACGGTTCAACACGATCGCATGGACGCGGAAGAACGGGATGCCGAGCATGTCGATCATTGCCTCGGGGATATCCTCGGCGGGATCGATTCCTCCGAACGCCGGTGCCCAGCTACCGGTGACCGCCTCTGCGGGCCGTGGCAACCCGGCAACCAGCACGATCTTGGCCGAGCCGTCGGCCTCAAAACGGTGGAACGCCGCGGTAGGCACGGGGCGTCCCATGACCGAACCCGGCAAGGCCAAGGCGGCGGCTACCTTGAGCGTCTCGAGCTCCGAGCCCGGCAGCTCTCGATAGCCTGGCCGCGCTCGCACCTCGGCATCCGGGTAGCTCACCCGCACCTCGATCTCGTGGTATTCACCATCCTCGTGCGGCGCTGGCGGCTCATAGAAGATCAGGTAGAACTGCGTCGAGTCGTTGTATTGCTCCTCGAACGCCCGGTCGAGATCACCCCAGCCGATGAACGCCCGGCCGCCGGTCTTGGCAGCCAACTCCACGAGCGGTGCGGTGAGGTCGCGATAGGCCGGCCGGACGTGGCGTCGCAATGCCGTGGAGACCAAGCCCTGGCCAATGGCGGCGCTGGTGCCGAGGCTGTTGAGCTCCGAGATCGGTCGCGGATCGACCGTGTAGATGCTCACGTTACCCGTGTTCGCCGTCTCGTACACCTCCTGCATCAAGTCCAGGATATGCGTATTGGGTGCCGACCTTGCCAGAGTCGATGTTCCCATCGGAGCGTCGACCGCCTCACGTACCGCTGCCGAGAACGCCGAGTAGGGTCCACCCTCGGTGATCATCGCACCCGACGAGATCCACACCAGGGCGGTGCGGCCCTCCATTGCCGACAAGGCGTTGGTGAACTGAAGAAGTGTGCGGAGCGTCCGTTCGCCGCGCAGACGCTCGACCTCGCCGTCTCTCTCGGCCTTTCGCTCTAGATTCTCGACGATGTTGCGCACCGTAATGGGCATGGAGTCGTCCAGGCCTCGTGCGCCGGCCGACGCCGCATTCTGCGCGTCGATAGCCAGCTGCATCAGTGGCTGATACTCGCGCTCCATGCGGCTGAAGATAGACGTGCTCGTTAGCCCTGCCGCCGCCACCGCCGCCGCCGTGTTACGAAGCACTTCACGATCGGTCGTCAATGGGGCCAGCTCCTGAACGGTGCCGCTGTTATCGATCATGAACACGCTGCGCGGTACCTCCAGGTCGCCCTCCCCTTCGAAGAACGCCTCGAAAGTCTTGGTCAGCCGCGGCTTGTTCCGTCGATCCAGACTCGGCAGGTCGACCAGATAGACGACCGCACCCAGACTCGCCGGGCTTCGCCGGACCGGCGTGGGCTCCGCCGGCGCGTTGGGCGGTTGCGGGCGCGCCAGCGGTTGGCTGTCCCCCGGGTTGCCGTCAATGTCGCCATTGAACGCCGTGGCCGCCTCGTCATGAGATGCCACGGTGGTGACCTGTCCTTCTGTCAGGCTGACGAACTGGACGTTCAAGATCTCCTGCTCGACCCCGTCCTCGAAGACCCGGAAGTCGTCCGCCTTCAAGTCGTCGATAAAGCTGCCGTCTTTGTCGGAAACGATGGCGTCGACACGCACGCGCGTCACCGCGGACCGAAAGTTCGGTTTCTGTGTCGGCAGCGCCTCCTGCGCCAACTTCCCAGACGACGTCGCACTCGAGCTCGCGCCAGCCGCCACGCCGGCGCTCGAAACCGCCGGCCCCGTGAAGGTCAACGCCAGGAGGAGCCCGAAAAACCGAATCGCGCGCTCGCGCTCTTTCACCGAAGATCTCCTGCGCCCCAGGGCATCTCACACATCGCCTTAAACCTATCTGCCGGGCACGGGCCGGTTCAACTGCCCGCCAACCCTGGATGTGGGCGTCGCCGCCATCGCCGCACCTATTGTCTCGGATCGCCGGTACTCATCGCCCAGCTTGCGCTCGAGCTTGGCTGCCTCACGCAGAACGACACCGCCGTGCATGATCAATCTGCTGGGGACGATGGCCGCGATGATGAGAAGACTATCAAACGACGCTCCAATGCCGAGCTAAGCAAGGAAAAGACTGCGACACCTCGGGTTCCCGCGGCCATCGGAGCGGCCCCTTGTCGAGGTCATCCGGGTCGGGTCGTTGCGTCCGGTGTGCGCGGGCTCCATTCTACTGGTCGCCGCGTCCACGCCCCTTGGATCAGGAGATTTCGGATGAGCGAGCGCCGAGCTTCAAAGATACCGACGACAAGGACGCTGGCGGCCGGGTTGATCCTCACCCTCGGCGCTTGGGCAAACGGACAGGAACCCGCCGACATCCCGCGGTTGGAGCCGGCGGAATGCGTCACCGAGGAACTGGCGGCCGCCGTCGCAGATTGCTATCGCTTCTACGCACAGGAGAATCGCGACCACCCCAACGGTACGGTGGTCGAGCTACCCCTGGGGATCATCCCGCCAAAGAGCGGCACCGCGCCGTCCGTTGACCCTCTGTTTTACTTTCCCGGCGGCCCCGGCGGGTCACCGCTCCGCGGCTTCGACTGGTTGCTCGACGTAAGCGGTGATCGCGCCGTCGTCGTCATTGATCATCGCGGGTTCGCCAACGCCAAGCCACACCTGGAGTGCCCGGGAAGTCAGCTCTCTCCATGGTTCAACCAGCTGTCGCCAGCGATCGTCTCATCCACCGACACCTGGGAGCGGCTGCGCATCCATGCCGAATCCGTCGAGCGCTGCTACGAGAAACTGGTCGGCGAGGGCATCGACGTTGCCCACTACAACGAGTACGACGTTGCCCGCGACGTTGACGAGATTCGTGCCCTGCTCGGCTACGACAAGATCAACATCCTCGGTTGGTCGACCGGCGGCGGTGGGGTGATCTCGTACTTGCGCTACTACCAGGAAAACGTGCGCTCCATGGTCCTCGGCGCGCCGTGGTTCGGCGAATACCGCAACCGCGCCGCGATCGACGAGTTCTACACCTTGAAACAAAAGTACACGGACATCCTGGGGCTCTGTGTGGCCGAGGATCCACACTGCCGAGAGCTGCTGCCCGCCTGGTACTACGCCATCGATCGCGCCCGGCGCGCCCTCGACGAAAAGCCCTTCCTGAGCGCCGTCGAGACCAGCACAGGCGAGCCGCGCACGTTGTCTTTCGACGGCGTCGCGCTGATGGGCAAGATCTACCGCGACTTCGAGAACATCTACGCCAGGTTGCCGAACGTCCTCTCGAGGATCCAGCGCCATGACTACTCGGCCCTGGACGACTTCTTCGGAACGGATCAGTGGGTCGAGGTGTCGGGCGACAATACTTCCGGCATTCTCCCCTACGGCTACTACCTGGCACATATCTGTGGCGACCTGGGAACCAACCGTCCCTCCAAAGACGACGTTCGCGCCATGCTCGAGCGCGAGCCGGCCCTGCTTGGTTTCGAGGACATCAAGATCTGCGCCTGGTGGGGCGTTGATGGCGCCGTTCCGTCCGAACACAACGATCGTTTCCACTCCGAAGTTCCGGGATTGTCGCTACACGGCCAGGTCGACTCGTGTTGCGGTATTCGTTGGGGGCACTACGTGGCCAGGACCATGCCCAACCTGCAGCTCGTGGAGTTCCAGGCGCTCGGACACGGGATCCCGGGGACCTGCCGCACGACGATGATCGCGGGCTTCCTCGAAGACCCGTACGCTGTCGTCGACGCTAGCTGCACGAACGATGTGCCGCTGGGCCCCTGGGTCTTCCAGTAGATAACTGCCGACGGAGGGTTTCATGAGCAATGCTGTCATCGGGCTCGGAATCGTCATCGCGCTCCAGCTCGCCAGCGCGCCTGCGGGCACATTCCTGCAGAGCAGCGCCGAGGTCGCTGCCGCCACGCTCGTAACCGATGCCGAGATTCGAGCTGTCATCGACGCGGCTCCAGAAGATCGGGTCAGCGACGTGCAGTTCCGCATGGTGGACGCCGGCGGGTACAACGTCGGCATCGGCGTGGTACAGCGGCCCGCATCGGCGCCCGGGGGTGCGATCGAACACGACAAGCAAACCGAGATCTACCGCGTCCTGGCGGGTTCGGGGACGCTGATCACGGGTGGCGAGCTGATCGACGGTCAGCGTCTCCCCTCCGACGGCGACGTCGTCAAGCAGCTGACCGGCCCGAGCTCCTACGGCAGCGGCATTCGAGGCGGCGAAAGCCGGCAGATCACAGCCGGCGACATGGTCATCATCCCGGCCGGTGTGCCGCACGGGTTCAGCGAGCTGCAGACGGACATCATCTACCTGGTGGTACGGGTGGATCCAGAGCAGCTCGTGCAACTCAAGTGACGGGTGACGCGGCGTTTCGGCGCAAGCATCTCAAAGGCAGCGGCATCGAGTCGACGTACGCCGGGGCGCTGTCGTTCATGCGGCGCAAGTACACCCGTGACCTGGCCGGGGTCGATATCGCGGTCACCGGCATCCCGTTCGACCAGGCCACCAGCAACCGTCCCGGCACACGCCTCGGGCCTCAGGGGGTGCGGCAAGCATCGGCGAACTACGCCTGGGGACCGCAGTGGCCATGGATGTTCGACCCGTTCGACACCTTGGCGGTCACCGACTACGGCGATTGCCTGCTCGACTATGGCAGCCCGACGAAGGCGCCAGGCGCGATCGAGACACACATCAGCGGAATCATAGCCGGCGGCGCATCGTCGCTGGCGATCGGCGGCGATCACTACGTCACCTACCCGATTCTACGAGCCTACGCCGAGGACCATGGACCGCTATCGTTGATTCAGTTCGATGCGCACCGGGACGTAGAACCCGGCGGGCGCGAGCGCATCGACCACGGAACCATGTTTGGCCAGGCTATTCGGGACGGCGTCATCGATCCGCAACGGTCGGTGCAGATCGGCATCCGCACCACCTACCCAGGCGAGCAAGTGTTCGGCATGCGGGTTCTATACGTCGACGAGGTCCACGCTTCCTCGGCCGAGGAGATCGCTGAGGAGATCCAACGCACGGTCGGCGATCGCAAAGCTTATCTGACCTTTGACATCGATTGTCTCGATCCGGCCTTTGCGCCCGGCACCGGCACTCCTGTACCTGGCGGCCTGAGCACGCACCAGGCGTTGTCTATCCTGCGAAAGCTGACAGATATCGACTATGTTGGCATGGACCTCGTCGAGGTTTCGCCGCCGTACGATCACGCCCAGATCACGTTGCTCGCCGGGGCGGCGATTGTGCTCGAGTACCTGTGTATCCGCGCCTGGCAAGGCGGCGCACGCGGCACCCAGATGCCGGACTGAGCCCGCGAACAGGGCGGCCCTTCTACTGCCTGGTGAGCGGTCGGATCTTCAGCTCCCAGGCATCGTGATCGTCGGGCCCGGATGGGCCGATCATCCCCTCGGCTGACTTCAGCAACGCCGCCGGGTCGTACACCACCCCTGCCTTGATCACCACGCGGACGTTGCGAGCGGTCGAGATGTCCTCCAGCGGGTTGCCCTCGGCAATAAACAGATCCGCGAGCTTGCCGGGTTCGATCGAGCCGAGGCGATCCACGACCCCGAGCGCCCGGGCGCCGTTGATCGTGGCGGCCTTCAGCACCGCTGCCGGTGGCAGCCCGGCGTAGGCCATGACCATCAACTCGCGCTGGTAGGCGAAGCCTGGCAGCCAGGGCCCTGAAGTGGGCTCGTCGGTGCCGATGATGATCAGATCGGCGCCACCCGATTCGAAGAACGCTCCAACCTCGGCCATCCGCTGGCGAAAGCTCACCGACTCCACGTAGTCGCCTTGGCGCGCCGGGGTGGAGGCCAGACGCTCCCTGATCCGCGTTTGCGCGTACGGCGTGAAGAACTTGAACTCGTCGACCCACACCATGTCCAGCTTCGTATGATTGGCCATGTCACCGCCAAACATCTGCAAGTTGGCATCGAAGTAGACCTGCTCTTCCAAGAACAGGTCGATCAGACGCTCGAGCTCGACCGGGTCCTCGCTGCTGCCACGCGTGATCCAATGCTCGACTCGATCGAGCCCCATCGCAATAGCATCCTCGGGCTCAACGTCGTAGCCCCCAGCGTAGTTAGCGAGATGACTCGTGGTCGTCATGCCACGTCGATGCGCCTGGTCGATGAGGATGCGCATCTCGTCCGGAGTCGACTGTTTGATCTTGATGCTCGTGACTCCTCGCTGCGCCCAGTAATCCACCTCGGCACGAATCTCCGGCTCGGTGATGTCGTTCGGCCACGCCGGGCAGTCGTCTTCGGCTGTCTGGATCTGGTACTCGCATCGGAACGCACCGAAGTAGGGTCCAGACGCGAATACGCGCGCCCCGATCGCCTCGCCACGATCGATCCGGTCGCGCGCTTCGATGACGCGCTCGGGAAAGAACTCCCCCGCCGACCAGGTGGCGGTCACACCGTTTGCCAGAAAGATGATCGAGTTGTAGGTAACCTCCTCGGCGCGCCCTACCCCCACCATGTTCATGTTGTGGTGCGCGTGGAGATCGATCATCCCCGGCAAGATGGTGGCACCGTCGTCGAGCTCAATCACCCGTGCCGCCGGGAAATAGCGGCCGCTGAGGTCGGCGCCGACCTCGATAAACTTGCCGTCTCGGATGACGATCCCGGTGTTGCGAACGCGTGTATCGCGGATGCCGTCGAACAGCCAGCCGCCGGTGATCACGACCTCACGAGGCGGCGCCTGAGCCCACTGTCCGGCCGCCGGCGCCACCCCGGATACCGCCAGCACCGCCAGCACCACCAGGCCCGCAATATTGGATGCGCGCACCCCTCCCGTCTTCATGTCTCGCCCTCCAGGTCAGCAGTGGAACTCACGCACAGCAAACTTCGGCCACTGGACTGCCGTCCAACGCGTGCCGCTATGACGCAGACAGCGCTTGATCCAAGTCGCCGAGAATATCGTCGATATGCTCGATGCCCACGCAAAGCCGGATCATGTCCGGAGTCACGCCGGCGGCCTTTAGCTCGGCGTCGTTCAGCTGCCGGTGGGTGGTAGACGCCGGGTGGGCGGCGAGTGATTTGGCATCGCCGATGTTCACCAGCCGTTTGAACAACTCGAGCGCATCGTAGAATTTCACCCCGGCGTCAAATCCCCCCTTGGCCCCGAAGCTCAACAGCGCGGATGGACGGCCGTTGGTGTACTTCTGCGCCAGGTCGTAGTACTTCGAGTCCGGCAAGCCCGCATAGTGCACCCAATCCACTTTGGCGTGTCCTTGCAGAAACTCCGCTACCGCCTGCGCATTGTCCACATGCCGCTCCATGCGCAGCGGCAGCGTCTCAATGCCCTGCAAGATCAGGAACGCGTTGAACGGGCTGATGGCCGAACCGGTATTGCGCAGCGGCACAGTCCGCGCTCGTCCGATATACGCGGCCGGGCCTAGGGCGTCGGTATAGACGACGCCGTGATAGGAGGGCTCAGGCTGGGTGAGGCCCGGGAACTTGTCGGCATGATCGGCCCATGGAAAGTTCCCGCTATCGACGATCAGGCCGCCAAGCGAGTTACCGTGGCCGCCCATGTACTTGGTCAGCGAGTGCACAACGATGTCGACGCCGTAGTCGATCGGCTTGAGCAGCGGGGGCGGAGCCACCGTGTTGTCCACGATGACCGGAATACCGTGTTCGTGCGCCATCGTCGAGATCGCTTCGATGTCGGCAATATTGCCGGCGGGGTTGCCGATGGTCTCCGCGAAAACCGCAACCGTCTTGTCGTCGATCAGCTTTTCCAAATTGGCAGAGCTGTCGTCTTCCGCAAAGCGCACTTCAATGCCTTGCTTGGGCAACATGTGGGCAAATAGCGTGTAGGTACCGCCATACAGAAGGGGCACGGAGACCACGTTGTTGCCGGCTTCGGCAATGTTGAGAATCGAATAGTTGGTCGCGGCTTGACCGGAGCTCACGGCCAGACCCGCGACGCCCCCCTCCAGTGCCGCAACGCGTTGTTCGAGCACATCCGCCGTGGGATTCATGATGCGGGTATAAATGTTACCCGGAACGGCAAGATTAAAGAGATCGGCCCCGTGCTGCGCATTGTCAAACTCGTAGGCCACGGTTTGATAGATCGGTACCGCCACCGCTTTGGTTGTCGGGTCGGTTGTATAGCCGGCATGTATGGCCAGCGTTTCGTCCTTCATGTGAATCTTCTCTCCCTTGTCAGTTACCTGTGTCGTCGACGATAGCGAAATCACCTGCGGATGGTTGGCGAGTCAACGGGAACCAAGCCCAAGGCCGAGCGGGTCCTTCGCGTCTACCCCAGAGGCGAACGGCCGACGACGATCATGGTTCGTGTACTGGTAAACCAGTCCGAGCCAGTTGTTGAAAATGGCTTTGCCGGTATCGTTCCAGGTGTTGTCTAGATGGGGCGTTAGCTCCACCTCCGGGAACTCTGGAACGGCGTCCCCGGTGTTCTTGGCTTGCATCGCACTGCGCAGATAGGCCTCGGCAATATCGACGGCCGCGTCGTTGAAGTAGTTCTCGGGATATGGGGGCGGCGCGTCGACCTCGTCGTTGAGAAATCGAAACACCTCACGTTTGTATTCCTTGAGCAGACTATTGGAATCGTATTCGGGATGCCCCTGCATGTAGACGATGCGGAATTGGTCCGGGCTGGCCGCCATGTGTACTCCTGCTACCTCGCTTTCCACCAGGGTCTTCAGACCTGCCGCTTCCAGTTCGTCGCGCCGCACCTCGTTCCAACGAGAGTGCGGCACATCAAAGCGGGTGTTGATGTCTTGCATGAGCGGATGATGTCTATCCAGCACTTGATGGCTAAACACTCCCCAACGTTTGCACGGCAACCGATGCCGGTCGATCTGATGCAGATGTTTGACCAGTGCATGGGTAGACAAGCATGAGCACAAGACGCTGGTGACGTTCTCAGCGGCCCACGCAATGACGTCCTGTAGTGGCTTCCAGAACGGTTCCAGTTGGATTGAAGGGCTGGTGACGTTGGCCCCCGAGATAATGAGGGCATCGAGGCCCGCTTCGCGCAACTGGTCGAAGCTGGTGTAATGGTTGTCTATGTAGGCCTCGGCCTCGGCGCTACGCGGTAGACCGGAAACCGAGAAGGGATGGACGTAGAATTGCGCAATCTTGTTGGAGCTACCGATGAGCCGCATGTACTGCTGCTCGGTGACCCTCAAAGCGGCATCCGGCATCATGTTCAGCAGGCCAACATGAAGCTCCCGTATGTCTTGCGACAGCGCCCGCTCCAAGCTGAGAACCTCCTGTCCTCGCGCTCGCAAGCGATCAAAAGTCGGCAGCTTAGAATGGGCGACCAGCGGCATGCTCGCTTCCCTACCTGCGGTGGCTTGGCGCCAGAAGTCAGCAGTCCTTGGCCAGACTACAGGAACCCGACCACCCACACGCGGAGGCCGTCACGCCAGGCAGCCGGCAGCGGGAACCCGGATCTCGAGTTCCGCGGCGAAGAGCATCGAACGGTCTAGATCACGGGCCGCCCAGCGCAACAGCGTGCCACACATGCATCTGGCCGCCGACATCTGTCCGTGGGCTGGCCAGTACCGCCGGGTGGCCGATCATCGGCACGAAGCCGGCCCACGGTGTCGGGTCACGAAAAGCCAGATACCAGGCACCGGTGCCGCCGTCCGACACCCCCACCACGTGCACACGGTTCTCGTCGACGTTGTAGATCAGCTTCAGACGCTCCAGTATTCCCGCAAGGCTGGCAAGCTGGCTTTCTTGCCACCACTTGGACGCGCCCCAAGCGGCGGGAAACACGGCGATGTGGTTGTTGCTCGCCAGCCGGTCTGGATCACGCCACCAGTCGCCGTTGGTCGGCAACTCGCGACGCGCAACGCCGCCGTGCAGATAGACGCGTACCGGGTAACGCGCCTCGGGGTCGTAACCATCTGGCACCAGCACCAGATAGGGGTGCTCGAGGCCACCAACGCGGTGGCTCCCCTGTACTCGACCCGTGGCAACCTGGCTCCCGTAGCGAGGGCCAGCTTCGAGCGCGGCGAAGATCTCGTCAAAAGAACCCGTCTCAGCCAAGTGGTCCGCGACTGCCAGGCGGTGGGCCAAGTCGCCCTGCCAGATCTCCGAGGCGACATCGACGCCCTGCCGAGCATCGGTCGGCGATCCAGCCGAAGCTGCCGCGACCAGCAAGGCGGCAAGGATGCCGCCGAGTCTCTTGGGCCAACCGAGCCGTCCGCTTCTCGTCATCGAGCGCTTCCGCAGGGAGATATGTCGACAGGCGCTTAACAGGGTGCTGAAAAACTCTGATGGGTCTGGCGGGTGGGTCTTGCTGGCGAGATCAAGGAAGAGCGACGAGGGCGATGCCAGGGTCATCGTCGAGGAGCTCTGACGCTGAGATCGCCAGCAAGACCCACCCGCCCAACGGGTTACGGCGTCGTGGAGCCATCTGCAGCGTTGGCCCTCCTGGACGATACGACAAGCATCGCCCGCGTCGCGCCGCCTTGCATCTGGCTCCACGACGCCGTAACCAGACCCACCAGAGTTCTTCAGCACCCTGTTAGTGTATTGAAGCGCAACCAGGGTAGACTGCGTGACCAGTGATCGGCCGCCGGTCGCGGACCCCACCCAGGCGCCGCAACGTTGGAGCGAGGAATTCGATGACCTTGCGCACCGTGACGCTCGAGATTCTAGTGATGCTGCTGGCATTCTTGCCGGCCAACGGTCATGCACAGCAAGACCAGGGCGGGTTGCAGATCGGCCGCCCCTTCCCGGACATCGCGCTGCCAGACCTGGACGGCAACCGTCGCAGCGTTGCCGACTTTCGTGGCCACAAGCTGATCCTGCATGTGTTCGCCTCGTGGTGAGCTGGCTGCCGCGTGCACGTGCCCGGGTGGCACGAAGCGACGAAGGCGTGGCAGGCGGCCGGCGACGTACAGATGCTCGGCATCGTTCAGGAACAGCATCCGGAACGAGCGCGCCTGTTCATGCAATGGAAGGAGATGGATTGGCCGGTGCTGGTCGACTCTCTCGATCTGCTCGAGATCCAGGTCGTTCCGCTGACCTTCGCGATCGACGAGCACGGCATCATCCGACAGATCCATCCGCCGCTGGATCGTCCGGATGAGCTGCGGCGTACGTTCGTGGATGTGCAGTTTGAGCCGCTAGACAACACGGCGTCGACGTCGATGGCGCCACCCGACCTACATCGTCAGCGGGCCCACGATCTGTACCGCTGGGGTGACGACACCCAGATCGACGCCATCGTCGATGCATTCAAGACCGCCGCCAGCGACAGCCCGGAGCATGGCTACGGGCTGTTCCGCACCGGCGTGGCATACCGACGCCGGCACGACTCAACCGCGGCGCACCTCGGTGACTTCCAGCGCGCCGTGCACTACTGGGAGGCTGCGCTAACGGTCGATCCTAACAACTACATCTGGCGCCGCCGCATCCAGCAGTACGGCCCACGGCTCGACAAACCCTACCCGTTCTACGATTGGGTGCCGACAGCCCGCACCGAGATCGCCGCCCGCGGAGACGTGCCAGCGAGCCTGGCTGTCGAGCCCGGTGGTGCGGAGTTCGCGCAGCCAGCACCAGCCTTCGCTGCCGACGCCACCAAGCCGCCCGAGATTGACGACCGCATCTTGCGCGACGACGGTACTTACATCGTCGCTGAGAGCACGCTCGTCCCCGGCACCGTTGCGCCGGGTGCCAGCACGCGCGCTCACATAACGTTCCTGCCCAACGCGGCGATCAAGGCGCACTGGAACAACGAGGTCGACGATCTCGTGTTCTGGATCGAGCCTCCCGACGGATGGGAGGTCGATCGTCGCTTGGTGACGGTAGCCAACCCACCACAAACCGTGAGCCTGGAGCCGCGTACGGTCGAGTTGGAGATTCGAGCTCCGGGCAACGCTACGAGTGGCGAGATAACCCTTCCTGGGTACGCTCTCTACTACGTCTGCGAAGACGTCAACGGTATCTGTCTCTATCGTAGCCAGGACGTTGCGTTACAACTTCGCGTGCAGAACTGAATGAAGGCCGTCCACCGAGCCACGCGCCAGAGCGTGCGGCGCAGGAGCATGCAAATGTCGAGGACCTGTGTCTGGGCTACGGTGCTTGTCGCACAGGCAAGCCTTGTGGCCGCCCAAACATCATCTAGCCTCGCCCCGGAGACCATGGAGTTCGTCAGCGTCGACGCTCCGATCGTCGCGCTGACCGACGTGCAGCTGATCGATGGCACTGGCGGGCCGCCAAAGACCGGCCACACCGTGCTCGTGCGAGACGGTCGAATTGCCGCCGTAGGTCCCGCCGACGAAGTAACCATCCCGGCAGGGGCCGAGGTGCTGCAGCTGAGCGGCCACACGGTCATTCCCGGCCTCGTTGGCTTGCACAACCACACCTTCTACACATCGCCCGGCGCGAACTACAGCCACATGGTGTTCACGGCGCCTCGCCTTTACCTCGGGAGCGGCGTCACGACGATCCGTACCACCGGCACGCTGATGGCCTATAGCGATCTGAACATCAAAGCGCAGATCGACCGCGGCGATATTCCCGGACCGAGAATCCACGCCACCGGCCCCTACCTTGACAACAGCGCCAACCCCCTCGACACGATCGAGCCGAAGACCGCCACCCCAGAGGACGCCCGCAGGCTCGTGGCCTACTGGGATGAGGAGGGCATCGAGTGGTTGAAGGCGTACACCAGCATCAGCCGCGAGGCCCTGGGCGCGGCGATCGACGAGGCGCACAAACGTGGGCTCAAGGTAACCGGGCATCTTTGCTCGGTGACCCACGGCGAGGCGGTCGAGCTCGGAATCGACAACCTCGAGCACTCCTTCATCACGATGAGCGACTTCGTACCCGGCAAGGAGGTCAACGAGTGTCCGCCCGAGATGAGCGCGACGCTTGCCAATCTGGACATTGCCAGCGATGAGGTACAGGAATCCATCCGCCACATCGTCGCCCACGGGGTGTCGCTGACGTCGACGCTGTCGGTGTTCGAGTGGAGGATCCCCAACCGCCCGGACATACATCCGCGGGCCCTCGAGATGATGACTCCGCGGCTGCGCGAGGAGTACGCGGAGCTTCGCGAACGAACTCGCGAGACCGCCGATGAGCGCGCCTTCATGACGGGGTTGCTGACCAACGCCATGGCGTTCAACCGAGCGTTCGTTGACGCCGGGGGCGTGCTGGCGAGCGGCGTTGATCCGGCGGGCGGGGCGCTGCCGGGATTCGGCGATCATCGCAACTACGAGCTGTTCATCGAGTCGGGGTTTCGGCCGGAGGAGGCCATCCAGATCATGACGGCGAACGGCGCCGAGGTGCTCGGCGTGAGCAACGAGCTCGGCACGGTCGCGGTTGGTAAGTTGGCAGACCTGGTGGTGATCGATGGCGACCTCACCGCGGACGCAAGCATGATCCGTAACGTGAGCATCGTTTTCAAAGATGGTGTTGGCTTCGACGCCGGTAAGCTGCTCGACTCGGTCAAGGGCCAGGTGGGGCTGCGTTAGACCCCCGTCGACGCCACCAATTCTCGTCGCCTCCAAGGAGCGCCCATGGGAGAGCATCGCATCCCGACCCTCGCAGCTGTTGCGCTCTTCGCTTGCGCCCTCGTGGCCACCGCCTTGGCGCCGGCGCACCCGGCGGTCGGACGGGCACAGTACGCCGGCGATATCGCCAGGATCGAGGCACCGCGGGAGCCCGGTTCCGATGGGCTCGCGGGGATGACGCTCGCAGAGCTCATGCAGGAGCTCGATACGCCAGCGCTCAGCATTGCGGTGGTGAGAGACTTCGAGATCGCCTGGGCCAAGGCGTACGGCCAGGCAGACGTCGAGGCGGGCCTGCGTGCTACCAGCGAGACGCTGTTTCAGGCCGCTTCGATCAGCAAGCCGGTATCGGCGATGGCCGTGCTCAAGGCCGTGCAGGACGGGCTCTTCGGCCTCGATGACGACATCAACTCGATTCTGACCTCCTGGAAGCTCACCGCGGAGCAGGAGTACCTCGACGAAACAACCGTCACGCCGCGCCTACTCATGAGCATGACCGCTGGCACGACCGTCTACGGATTTCCCGGCTACCTACCTACCGGCATGGTCCCCACGGTACCGCAGGTGCTCGCAGGCTCGTCGGGGAGCGCATTGGTGAACACCCTTCCGGTGATTGTCGACTGGGCGCCGAACACCAGGTACGAGCACTCCGGCGGGGGCGTGACGATCCTGCAGCTGGCCATCGCGGATGCCGCAGGAACACCGTTCGCGCAATTCGTCAAGGATCACGTTCTGGATCCGATCGGTATGGGCATGAGCTGCTTCTGCCAGCCACTGCCCGCGAGCCTGGATGTCAACGCCGCGCGAGGATACGAGTGGCAGGACCGGCCAGACGAACACCGAGGCTCTGCCGAAGCCAAGTGGCATGTGTACCCTGAGCTTTACGCCGCCGGGCTGTGGACGACACCGACGGATCTCGCCAAGTTCCTCATTGAAGTTCAGCTATCGCTCCAGGGGCGCTCCAACGAGGTCCTCACCCGAGAGACGACCCGGAAGATGGTGACCCAGGGCGGCATCGGCCACTATGCGTTGGGGTTCACGGTCGGATCGCTCTCCCCACACGTGCCGGCCCCGGCCGGTGAAGCGCCACAGTACTTCGGACATGCCGGCGGCAATTGGGGGTTTCGGAGCAACCTCGTGGCGCACCTCGAGGAGGGGTACGGCTTCGTCATCATGGCGAACGCCGACAGCTCCAATCCGCTGGTCTTCTCCGAGCTGCCGACCCGGATCCGAGGGCTCCGCCCGAGCGGATCCGACTGAGCGGCACGATCGAGCGTCGACACGACGCCTACAGTCGAAGCAAGTAGATCCATTTGACGATCAGGCTACGCTCGCGAAGCAGCCAGGCGCTCTCGGGGCTGATGGCACGCTCGCTGAACACCACGTAGATGTCGCTGCCAGGTCGGTACGTGTAACGGAGACGCGCGTTGACGCCCAGCTCGCGACTCACGCTATTCCACTGCACGAGCGTTGACGTCCAGATGCGCGGGTTGAAAATGTAGGTGCCGCGCAAGCGCATTAGCGTGGCATCGAGATCGCCGGTCGACAGGTGGATGCTGCTGTTGGAGTAGCCGGCGTCCACCAGCAGGTGCCGGCTGGCCTTGAGAAACGCGTCGGCGCCCACATCGGTGCGAGTACCGCCGAAGAAGCCGCCGCCGCGCAGGCGTAGGGTTGCAAACAGATTCCGGCTCTGTGAGGTAGCGACGCGAAGCTGCCAGTAATTGAACCCGTAGCTCCCGTTTTCTACCGGCAAAACGCCGGCGACGAGAAACGGCTGCTGCACTACCTCATCAGCGCTCTGCCACCCGAACAACAGCGTATCGTCGGACTCCGATTGGATCGTCAGGCTCTCCTCCCAGACCCGCGTCTCGAGAATACCCTGCAGATCCTCGACGTAGTCGAGCTCCGTGCGCAGGTAGATCTTGCGAATGCCGAGTCGTCCCGGCCGTGGGCTCACCTGTGCCTTGATATAGCGGCGGTTCATGCCGCGACGCTGCACGAAGCCAACACCGGGGTCGAAGGCGTCACCGACGCGCATCCAGTCGGTCTCGAAACCCAGCAGGTCATTCTCCAGCAGCACATGCGCCCGGTACGCGGACGAGCTCTCGCCGGCCCGATCGTCGCTGCTGCGCACCCAGAACAGGTCGGCCTTGTTACGCGCCCCAAACGCCACGTTGGCGTCGAGTCCGAACACCTGGTTGGCGGTGTCGGTGCCACTGGAACGGCGATCGGTGAAGAGCATCCCGACGCTTGACCGACCGAAGACGTCTCGCTTGATGCGCACTGCCGAGAAGTCGTTGCGCTCGTATTGCCCCTCCGCCGCAGTGCGCAATCCCAGCACACCGACGCTGTAGCCACCCAGCTTGCCGGTCAGGCGGCCGCCCCCGCCGATCGGCACTGGCACACCATCCTCCAGCCCGATTCTACGACTGAAGAACGGCAGCACGCGGTAGTCGCCGTTGCGCACGCCGAAATCAAAGATCCCCTGCCCCTCTTGGAAGAACGTGCGCTTCTCCGGGAAGAACAACCCGAAGCGGGTCAGGTTGATCTGCTGCTCGTCCACCTCGACCTGGGAAAAGTCGGTGTTGTACGTCAGGTCGAGGTTCAGGCTCGGGGTGAACCCGTACTTGAGATCGAGTCCCGGCTCTACTCCCGACTGCGTGCGCTCCAGCCCTGCCACCTGGGCGCTGGAGTCGATCGACGCATACGGCTTGATCTCCACGTTATGGCCGCCGCCGATCCCTTCCAGCCCATCCAGATCGGCGGCCGACGAGAGCTCGCCGATGCCCTGCGACGGATGAGAGTAGGCCGGCGATATCTGGGTCGCGTGCACCCATTCGTTGCGGTACAAGATGGCGCGCCGGACGTTGATCCCCCAGCGCCCGCCTCCGCTACGGTAGCGAATGCTCTTGAATGGGATCTCCACCTCGGCGGTCCAGCCTTGTGTGGTGATCTTCGTGGCGACATCCCAGACCGGATCCCAGAACCGGTTCCAGTGGCGCCCCTCGTCCGTACAGGCCCAGTCGCCACGCGTTCCCAAAGCGTTGAATATGAACTCGTAGCCATTGCGATGGTCGTGAAAGGTATCGAGGATGATGGAGATGGTGTCGTCCTGCCGGTGCATCTGTGGCTGGTCGTAGCGCAGCTCGTTGGCACGAATCGTGTCCGGATCGCGCTGGTAGACGCGTACGCCGAAGTACAGATCGGTGTCGGTATACAGGATCAGCACCTCGGTTAGTTCGCTCGCCGGCGCTCCGGTGTTGGGCACCTGCTGAAGGAACTGATCGAAGGGCACCGCCTGGTCCCAGATCCGCTCATCGAGGACGCCGTCGAGCCTCGGCGCCTCAGCAACACGTGTCGCGTGGAGCACCGTTTCGCCTGCTCCTGGCGACTGAGGCCGCGGCGATGCCTCCGCCGGGCCGGCAGGCGACCCTAGGAAGGCGACCACCACCGACACTGCGACGCGCTCAGCGCGAGAGCGGCGGAGACGCGCGCATCTCTGCACGGACTTGCGCCCTACCGGTGCTCCGGTGCCTGGAGCGGCACCTCCAACACCACGTCCTCGTCGAGAAAATCGTGCCCGACAGTCGCATGGTGGTAGCCCTTGCCCTGCGTGTTCTCGTAGCTCTGACTCCCCTCGACCGGTAGCGGCGATGTGTGCCACACATCGGGGAGCATGCTCATACCGAGAGAACCATCGGAATAGAACGCCACAAAGTCCTCCGGGCGGAGGTTGTTCGTCGGCTTGGCGAGCAGGAACACGGTAGGTTTGCGATCTGCACCGATGAACGCCTGTGTCGCATCGCTGTGGAAGTTCACGTGGCTGACGTGTGCCGCGCCCTCGACCAGGGTGGCCACCACGCCTTCGTCACCCACCGCGAGATTCGCGAAGTACAGCTCGTCGCCCTTACGGAGCATCTCCATGCGCTCCGTCACCATCTCGCCCTCGCGAACCACGGGCTCCACTTCATCGAGGCTGCGAATCACCTTGCCGAAGCCCTCGGCATTCTCGCGCGTGAGTTGCTTCAAAGGAACGCGCACCACTCGTGGCATCGTATGGGACCTCTCAGACAAAGAAATCGGGGAGCAACTCCCCACCAGGGGTCATCGCATAGGAGTCGAGATCCGTTCCTCCTTCGGCAGTGAGGATCTCGTCGTCGATCACGAAGTTGCCGGTGAAATCGCGGCTGCTTTTGGTAAGGATGGCATGCGCGGCGTCGGCCATGATCTCGGGCTTGCGGCACCGCCTTATCGCCTCATCACCACCCAGAAGATTCTGTACCGCGGCGGTGGCGATGACAGTCCGTGGCCAGAGAGCGTTGACGGCGATGCCGTCTTTTCTGAGCTCCTCCGCCATCCCGAGCACGCACATGCTCATGCCGAACTTCGCCATCGTATAGGCGAGGTGCGGCGCGAACCATCGCGCTTGCATATCCAGCGGCGGCGAGAGGTTGAGAATGTGCGGATTGTCGGCGTTCTTCAGATGCGGGATGCACGCTTTGGAACACACGAAAGTGCCGCGCGTGTTGATGGAGTGCATCAGGTCGTAGCGCTTCATCTCGGTCTGAAGCGTACCCGTCAGACTGATGGCACTGGCGTTGTTGACCAGGATGTCGATTCCGCCAAAGGTCTCGACCGCCAGTGCCACCGCGGCTTCGACCTGTTCCTCGAAGCGGATGTCGACCTGACAGGCGAGAGCCGCGCCCCCGGCCGACTCTATTTCCTCGGCAGCCGTATGGATCGTCCCGGGCAGCTTGGGATGGGGCTCCACCGTCTTGGCGGCAATGACCACGTTGGCCCCGTCGTGCGCCGCGCGCACGCCGATTGCCTTGCCGATGCCGCGGCTGCCGCCGGTAATGAACAGAGTCTTTCCACTCAGGCTCGATGTCGTTGGCACTCGACGACTTCCTTGTCTCAGGCGACCGGGATCAGGAGAGGAGTTTAGCAGGGTGCTGAAAAACTCTGATGGGTCTGGCGGGTGGGTCTTGCTGGCGAGATCAAGGAAGAGCGACGAGGGCGATGCCAGGGTCATCGTCGAGGAGCTCTGACGCTGAGATCGCCAGCAACCCCCACGCGCCCAACGGGTTACAGACCCACCAGAGTTCTTCAGCACCCTGCTAGGCTGCCCGCGACCTCGACGCTCAACAGCGATCCACCATCATTCGGCTTCGCCGTGTCTGGCCAAGCTCGCCGCGGTAGAGTTCGAATCGCTACGGGTCGAGACTGGTGCAAGTCGCTCGCATGGTAACGGCGACCACGAGGACCATTGACGCAAGCCTGACCCTCCGCAGGAGATTCGAATGTTCGCAGAAATGCAGGCCCAAATGGACGCGCTCTCGCCAGCGGTGCAGATGTGGATTAACTGGATGACGCTGTGCCTGCTCCTTTCGCTGCTTTTTATCTGGAAGCACACGGCGGCGCGATGGACTCTGGCCGTGACGGTCCTCACGGTGCCGCTCGGGGTGGCGATCTTCGCGCTCAGCGGCAACGTGCACCTGCTGGGGCTCGCGCACCTGATTCTGTGGACTCCACTGCTGATATACCTGGTCAAGAACGAAGTAAGGGCCGACGGGTTCAATCCGGGCAGTCTCTACGGTATCTGGGTGATGCTGCTGGCCACTACGATCGTCGTCTCTCTGGTGTTCGACGTGCGTGACGTGATCCTGGTCGCGCTTGGCCAGAAGTAGCTCGTGCGGTCCTTGCCTCGTGCAATCCGTACACATCGTTGACCAGCCGCTGGGGCAACGAAATGGGCGAACCCCCCGGTCAGCGGCTCATGGGAGGACATCCGAATAAGAACGATCTCCCAGTGGAAAACGTTACTTCGCGGAGTTAGTGTCGCGTCAGCTTTGACGCGCATAGCTGGATTGCTCGCCGCTTCCACTGACGATGAGTTCCATCCGGCCAACGCCTGGGAGGAGATCGATGAAGAATCCGGAGTTGAATCGACGAAACTTCATGGCGACCTCGGCCGCGTCCGCCGCGGGTCTGCTCGCTGCCGGTTCGGCGAGGGCCGCCACGGGCGGGTTCACACCGTACCGGACGACTCCCGGGGCAACCATCGGCGCGCATCCCCCACCGCCGTTCTCGAAGGCCGAGTACAAGGAGCGACTCAATCGCGTCCGCGAGCGCATGGCGCAGGACAACATCGACATGCTGTTCGTAACCATGCCCGAGGATATGTGCTACCTGCACGGTATCGAGCTCAACTGGTTCCAGCAGAACGGCCCCAAGGCATGGGGCATGAACTCGATCACCGCCGTGCACGTCGACCACGACACGTTGATCCACTTCGATAGCCACGACGATCTGATGGCGGCCACGTCGGCAGCCGAGGATATCCGACGTCCGCAGAGCGGTGGCGGCCGTCCCTATGAAGGTCACGCCATGGAACTCGAAGCCGCCGGTTGGCTGCACGGCACCGTCGGCTTGCAGTACTGGAGCTACCGGCCGGTGCCGGCGCGCATGAAGGAGCTCGAAACCGTGTTCGAGGCGCGCGGATGTCCGCTCGTCGACGGCTCCGACATCATGGCCGACGTGCGGCTGCACAAATCGCCCGCCGAGATCGACGTCATAATGGAGGCGGCGCGCATCTGCGACATCGGTCTGCAGGCGATCATGGAGACGCTGCAGCCGGGAGTCACCGAGCTCGAGGTCTACGGCGAGATGGTACGAGCGATGACCCGAGCCGGAGGCGGGATGTCGGGGCTCTTGTCATCCATCAAGGTAGGCGGCGCGACGTTCCTGCACGGCATCGCTTCGACGCGTGTGGTGCAGATGGGCGATCACGTGATCTGCGACATCTGTGGCGTCAAGAACCGCTACCACTCCAACACCGCCCGCGGCTTCTTCGTCGGCGACCCGCCCAAGAAGCTGGCCGACCTCTACAAGATGAACGGTCGCGCCATGGAAACGCTGGCCCATCACGCTCGTGCTGGCATGCCGCTGAAGGAGCTCACCAAGATCATGCGTGAGTTCTATCAAGAGACCGGTGCGTGGCAGATGCGCCAGCGTGGCGAGATCAGCGGCTACACCGGGGGCTATGAGCTCGGCATCAGCTTCCCACCCGACTGGGTGGGATGGTGGAGCTTCAGCGTTGGTGAGGAAGACACCAACGACTGGATCATCCAGGAGCGCCAGGTGTTCAACTACGAGAGCTACTCGACCGGCAGCACGGCGTTGATCGACACGTTCGTGCACGAGACCGATCGTTGTCGGCGACTCTCGATGACCCCGGCAGATCTGCTGGTCGTGGCCTAGCGATAAATCAGCGCTCCTTGACGATGAAGAGCCCTTCGCGAATGCTGGTGATGAGCACATAGCCGCTGTCGAAGAACGGATAGTTGCTCCAAGAGAAGCTGGAGTACTGCGCCTCGTTCTCGTCCCACGGGACGGTATCGAAGTAGCCCGCCATCTCCGGATGTTCGGGATCGCTGATGTCGAGCACCCGTAGTCCGGCGTTGTAATTCGACTGATACATCCGATCCCCGACGATATAGAGGTTGTGGTCGATGGCGTCGGTGTCGTGGATGTACTCGTCCACCAGTATCGGATCGTCGAGCTCCTGCACGTCGAAGATCAGCGTGCGGGTACCGTCGACCGTCCCCGACGCCTCGTCGAGCTCGTCGTTCATGTAGAAGTAGCGATGATCATCGGTCAGCCATCCCTGGTGTGTATAGCCAACGTTCGGGTAGGTCGCCAGCGACACGGCCACCGGATTCCGCTTATTGGTGACGTCGGCAATGCTGACCGCTGTCTCGTTGGAACCGAAGCAGATCTCACGGCCCGCGTACTGCTCGTCCGGCCCCTCGTAGATCACACACTGGGCATCATGTGAGTACCCGGTGCTGGCGCGCCCGGTACCGACGTCGGAGAAGCAGCCGACGAAGATCGGCTGCTTCGGATCCTCGATGTTGATCATGTGCAAGCCACCGCCACAGGTCTCAGCACCGCCGCTGGCTCCGACCACGTATGCGAAAGCGCTCTCCTCGTTGATGACGATGTTGTGGGCGCTGTCGATGCGGTCGTAGCGTGTGTCGGCGCTGAACACCATCGGGGCGCCGTCGTACTCGCGCAACCGCGTCAGGTCGAAAACCTGGACACCGTGCTCTTCGGCGGCATCTGCAACGATGAAGGCATGGTCGGCGTACACCTTGATGTCGCGCCAGTAGCTATCTGGCGATCCGGTGGTCTTCGGGAGGTTGCCCACGTAGACGGGGTTGTACGGATCGGTAACGTCGACGAACGACGTGCGCCCCGAGAGTCCTACCAATGCGTAGTCATGGCCGGTCTCGGGATCTGTCCAGCCCCATACATCGTTGGCCCAGGTGCCGCGCTTGCCGCCCATCGTGTGGTTGGGCAGAAAAGAGATCAGGTCGAAGTTGTCGCAAGGGAAGAGGCCCGCCATGCCCTCGACGCACTCCACGACGCCACCCACCACCGGGTCGAAGGCCAGCGCCTCGCTGAGCACCCTGGTGCGATCCCAGCCACCAAGCGAGCGCTCCATGATGACCGCAGAGCCGGCGCCAAGATCATCTTCCGGTACCCCGGCCACCAACACGTCGCCACTGAGCGCCAGGGACGAGGCGAATCCGGCGCGAAAGCCCAAGAAGGAGGTTCCCAGCTTGGTCGAACCGGTCCAGATCCCCTCGTCGTCGTAGCTGAACTGATAGATGCGGCCGTCGTCGTCGGCGCCGGGCGCACCAACCAACAACTCGCCATCGCCGACTGCGATTGCCGTGCCGAACCCCGCACCCGATTGTCCGTCGAACGGCTGCAGGACGCTGTCGGCGATCCAATCGCCATCTTCGTCGTCGAAGACGTATACGTGCACCGTGCCAACGGCGCCCGCACCGACCTCTCCAACAAGGGCCACGCCGTCGGTCAAGACCACCGTTGAGCCAAATCCCCCTTCTTCGTCCGCGTCGGCGGGCGCCAGCTTGTCGAAGAACTGCCAGCCTTCCTCCTCGCGGCGAAAGGCATAGACGGTACCGGTCCCCGACTCGGTCGGGGCACCGACCATCGCCCAGTCGCCATCGATCGCCACCGCGGCACCAAATCGGGCCGTCGGCTCGCCATCGTCGTCGGCATCCTCCGCGTCCTCCTGGTCGGAGGCGTCGGTGACGATGTCGTCCGGACTGAGCGCCTGAAGCAGCCGCCAGCCATCACCTTCGAGGCTATACAGGTACGCCGCCCCGCTGTCGCCACCGCTGCCGGCGGCGCCGACGAGCGCCACATCGCCGCTCATGGCGATGGCCGTCCCGAAGCTGTCGTGCGGCTCGCCATCGTGGCTTGCGAACCGTCCGGCCTGGATCCAGCCAACATCTCGGCGTTCGAAGACATAGACAGTCCCCTGACCGTCCGGCGCGGCACCAATCAGCAGCCGATCGCCGTCGGCCACCAGTCCCTGCCCGAAGGCATCACCGTTGGTCGCCGCTGAGCGCGTCAGGCGTTGAACCTCCTGCCAACCGCCGGCATCGGCGCGGTACACGTACACGAAGCCGGGCGCGATGCGATTGCCCGGCTCCCCTACCAGCACCTCGTCTTCCAGCGCCGCGACCGTGAGGCCGAAGCTGAACTGTGCCTCTGCCGGCGACAGCGGCGCCAACGAGCAGATCAGCATGGAGAGAATCAGCACCCTGAAGGCGCCGCGATTAGAACAACTACGCAGGCTCGAGAACTCCATGGCCGACCTCGCTGCCGCTCCCCGGTGTAGGATCGCGACGCCCTATGAGGATAGGCTTCACGCGCTCCGAGGCCCGGCGGATGTTGAAGAAACGATGACCAGACTGACAGTAGGTCCCGGCCGGGCCGTCGGCAACCCAGCCACGACTTGGTGAGCGGATGAGGAATCCCGAACCGGAGGCGCCGACGAACGATCCGCCACACACCACGGTGCGCGATTACTTGCGCGTTGTGGTGCCGTCGGCAGTCGGGGTTGCACTGTTCCTGGTCCCCATACGGTTCGGCGGCGACGTGACGATCGTGATGGGGGTGATCACCTCGATGCTCCAGACCCTCATCGGCGACCGGATGGCGTTGTTCACCACGCCTATCTTCGTCACCGGAGCGCTGCTCTCGGTGGCGTTCACGCTTGGTCCTGCGACCCTCAAGGCACGATTCCCCTACCTGGACTCGGTGTTCGAGACCAACGCAGTGTGGCTCACCATGCGGGTAATCGCCGGCATCGGCGCCCCGATGACGATGTTCGCGGTCGGGCCCGCGTGGGTCCACGGAGCCCAGACCGGCGGCACGGCCTACGTCGAGATCGCTGGTCTTATCTTCCTGATCATCGGCGTCGCCTGTCTGCTGCTTCCGTTCCTCACCGAGTTCGGATTGCTGGAGCTCGTCGGTACGCTGATGCGCGCCCCGTTCAAGCGCATCTTCAACCTCCCGGGGCGCGCTACCATCGACACGCTAGCGTCGTGGGTCGGCGCCTCGAGCGTGGCGATACTGGTGACGGTACGGCAGTACGAGTCGGGCTTCTACTCGAGGCGGGAGGCAGCCGTCATCGCCACCAACTTCTCGGTGGTGTCGATTCCGTTCGTGGTGCTCACCTCACAGGTCGCCGGCATCGGTGAGCACTTCGTCGCGCTCTACGCGTCGATGCTGGTGGTCGGACTTACGTGCGCCGTGATCACGCCACACCTTCCTCCCCTGTCGGGTTTTGCCGATACCTACTACGAGCCCGTGGGCCGGCAGATACACGAGGAAGTGACCAACGAGAGCTCGCGGCTCAGCTGGGCCGTACAACAGGCGGTTGCGCAAGCCCGGACCGCTCCGAGGTTCGGAGCGATGTTCAAACGCAGCCTCAAGGTAGTCTTCGACATCTTCTTCACCATGATGCCGGCGGCCATGACAATCGAGTTCGTCGCCCTGGTTGCGTATCACCACACACCGGTGCTGCAGACCCTGACCCGACCTCTGATCCCGTTACTGAACCTTCTGCAGATTCCCGAGGCGGCGGCCGCCGCCCCTGGCGTCGTTGTCGGGTTGCTGGATCAGTTCGTGCCGGCGTTGATCGCCGGCACCATCGACAACCAAACCACCAGCTTCCTGCTCGCCGGACTATCGGTTACGCAGCTGATCTTCTTTGCCGAGACCGCGGTCCTGATCCTGCGCTCGAGCATCCCCTTGTCGCTCGGTCAGCTAGTCGCCATCTTCTGTCTGCGCACGGCGATCGCGCTGCCGTTGATGGCGATCGCGGCGAACCTGCTGGTGTAGCCGACAAGCACCCTCGTCTGCCTCGAACACCAGGTTCGAGCATCGCCACTACTCTCGCGGGCGCAGGCTGTCGTAGACGATCTTGACGAAATCCGCGGCGGCAGTGCCGCGTTCCTCATACCCGGCGGTGGGGTTCGAGGCGATCACCTGATCGAGCGATCTACCCTGATTCATCAGTGCCTGAACGCGATCCCGAATCGTGCGCAACATGGTTCCGTAAGCGAGCAGGTCATCGCGGGTCGAGAGCTGCCCATGACCGGGAATGAACTTCGTATCCGCGTCGGTGATGCTGGCGAGGTAATCGACCGTACGGATCATCCCCTCGATCGAGCCGCCATTCGGCTGATCGATATACGGAAACCCGTAGCGTACGAATATGTCGCCGGAATGGACGATGTTGGAGGTGCGAAAGTAGATCACCGCGTCGCCGTCGGTATGGGCCGCGCCACGGTGAAACACGTCGATGGTCTCGCCGTTGAGATAGAAGCTCATCGAGCGGGTGAAGGTGATCTTCGGCAACCCGGCAGCCGAGTATGCCGGCTGCGGCCGATCGAACAGCTCGAGGAACTG
Source organism: Acidobacteriota bacterium (assembly GCA_963666055.2). Classification (GTDB taxonomy): domain Bacteria; phylum Acidobacteriota; class UBA890; order UBA890; family WLXD01; genus DASCOT01. The sequence goes on from CAXWPH010000012.1 coordinate 230,554, forward strand.
GTCGGCCTCCATACGGCGGCGGCTGTTCTCATGCGAGACGATCAACGCGCCCGCCTCACCGAAGTTCTCGTTGCCGTCGGTGTGGTCGTAGTGCCAGTGCGTGTTGATCACGAACTCCACCGGTTGGTCGGTTAGCTGCGCGATCGCCGCGGTAATCTTGTCGGTGAGCGGCGCGAACTGGTCGTCGACGATGAAGGTACCGTCTTCGCCGATACACACCCCGATGTTGCCGCCGCTGCCCTCCAGCATGTAGATCGAGTCGCTCAGCCGTGTTGTACGGATCTCGACCCCGCTGAAGTCTTCCTCATCCTGAGCGAGCGCCGGCGTTGCAATCAGCGTCAGCGCTGCCAGCAGGAGCGCGGCTCGTCTTCTCATCATCCCTCCGAGTGGCGGTTCTATTGAGACAGCGCTGGTGTGGTATCCGGCAGCCGGCGATGGCGCGTCGCCTGCTCGTAGGCGTAGGCCAGCGCGATCAAGGTCGGCTCATCGAACTCGCGCCCCAGCAGCTCCACTCCGACCGGTAGTCCGTCCACCGTAAACCCCGCCGGCACGGTGATCGCCGGCAAGCCGGACCGGGCGCTGAGGTCGCAATTGGGCATCGCTCCGCCCTGCTCCGGACCGAGAGGAGCCGGCGGCTCGTTGACGGTCGGATACAACAGCGCCTCGAGCCGATGCTCCGCCATCAGCGCCAAGATCTTGACCCTGAGCTCGTCGCGACGAATCAACATGTCCTTGTACTCCGCGCCGCCGAGGCCGTCGGAGTCGAGTGACTGCTGGAGATAGCCGAGCACGCCAGGGTGAGCCAGCCCGGACTCGACGATCTCGCGCAGCGTCTTGACTGGCGCATCCGGCGTGGCAGCCAAGTAGCCCTCCAGATGGGCACGGAACTCGGGGATCTCCAGGTCGGGCAACACCAGGATAGCGGCGATCGCGGCGCTGCCCACCGCAACCAACTCGGCGCCCTGCGCCGCCATGTCGCCCGCCGCCCGGCGCACGATATCGTTGACCTCCTGATCGGCGTCGGTCTCACCGAACAGCTCCCGGAAGATCCCGATGCGCGATCCCTGCAACGCATCGGATTTCAGAAAGCGCGTGTAGGTGTCGGGGATGTTTCCCACGCCAAGCGCCGTCACCGGATCCTCCGGGTCAAAGCCAACGGTGGCGTCGAGCACGATGGCGACGTCCTCGACGCTGCGTGCCAGCGGCCCGGCGGTGTCTTGAGTGAGCGCCAGCGGAACGATTCCATCGACGCTCGACAACCCGCGCGTCGGGCGGATGCCAACGAGGTTGTTGTGCGAGGAGGGCACGCGGATCGAGCCGCAGGTATCGGTGCCCATGCCCACGGCCGCGAAGTTCGCCGCGATCGCTGCGCCCGTGCCACCACTGGACCCCCCCGGATTACGGCTCAAGTCATATGGGTTCAGCGTCTGTCCCCCGAGTGAGCTGAACGTCTCCCAACCCCATGCCAGCTCGTGCAGATTCGCCTTCGCCAGGATGATGGCTCCAGCCTCGCGCAGCCTGCGAGCCTGAAAAGAGTCGTCAGGCGCCATCGATCCTTCCAGCGCCTTGGATGCCGCAGTAGTCGGCATATCGAATGTGTCGTAGTTGTCCTTGAGGATCACCGGAATCCCATGCAGAGGGCCTCTGGCGCCCTGCCGCGCCCTTTCCTCATCGAACGCCGCCGCCTCCTCGAACGCCCTCGGGTTGATGGTGATGATGGCGTTGAGCTTTGGTCCGGCCTGGTCGTACGCCTCAATGCGCGCCAAGTAGGCCTCGACGAGGTCGCGCGACGTGGTCGTGCCCGCCGCCATCGCAGCCTGCAACTCCGAGACCGTGGCCTCTAGCAACTGGAAGGGTACAGTTTCAGAAAGCGCCTGATCCAACGCGCCGACCTCCGGGCTAGCTACTGCGAGGACCGCCACGAAGATCGAAGTCGCTCGCAGCCCCGCTGCGACCCGACCTTTGATCCCCGGGCGGACGAAATCGTAGTCTGGCAACGATCGTTTCATTTTCTGCCTGCGCGCTGGAAGCAACCGTGCGTGACGGCTTCGACTCGGGAGCTACGACGATGCGCGCCCAAGCCTACTCCGAACGCCTGCTGGCACGGCTCTTTCTCATGTGCCTGTCACTCGGTCTCGGCTTCATCTTTGTGGAGGTCTCGGCGCGGCTATTCCTACGTTATTTGGCAACCCCGGAACAGGTCACGTGGTACGCCTCGATTCCGCAGGTACTCGATCGGCCGGAATCGGTTCCCAAGTTCTCACCCCACCGTTACCTCGGCTACGTGCCGACACAAGGGTACCGACGTGGCCCCAACCAGCACAACTCGCTCGGCTTCCGCGGCGAGGAGATCGGCCGCGACAAGCCAGAGTCCGTGTTCCGAATCGTCTGCCTCGGCGGATCCACCGTCTACTCCGGCGGTGTAGACGACTTCCACGACTCCTACCCTCGAGCGCTCCAAACTCAACTTAACGAGCGTGGCTTCGCCTCCGTGCAGGTCATCAATGCAGGCGTGCCCGGATACGGGACGCTCGAGACGTTGATCAACTTCCAGTCCCGAATCCTGGATCTGGCGCCGGATCTGATCATCGTGTACCACGGCTTCAACGATATCCACCCGAGGCTCGTATGGCCGCCGGAGGCTTTCCGCGGCGACAATTCCGGGCACAACGGGCTGTCGTGGAGCGTCCGTTCTCCCTCAATCTGGGAATACAGCACCTTGGTGCGGATGTTGATGTTGCGATTCGGACTTGCCGAGCCCCAGACCTCGCTCCGCCGTGCGTTCGGATCACCGCCGGAAACGTCCCGGGCGCTCGATTTCTGGATGCAGGTGCGCGACGGCCGTTACCCCCGCGGCGTATTCCAGACGGCCTCGGCCAGCCAGATGCTGACCGAGAACGGGCCAGACTATTTCGAACGCAACCTCAATAGCCTGCTCGAGGTCGCCGCCGCAAACGAGGTAGCCGTCGTGCTTACGACGTTCGCCTACGCGCCATCCTCCGTCCACGAGACACGTTTGGCTACACCCGAGTATCAGCGCGCCATCGCGCAACAGAACGCTGTGCTGAAATCGCTCGGCTCAAACAGCACCGCCGCGACGCTGCTCGATCTAGCCGAGCTCATGCCCGACGATGGGCAGTACTTCGTCGACGGATACCACTTCAGCGCCGCCGGCAACGGGCTACGCGCACGCCACACGGCGGACCATCTGCTGGACAACGGGCTCTTGCCCTCCGCCCCACCGAGCTAGACGTGCTGGGTTAGCGCGCCGTGCGGCTGGCGGTCTTCCTGTAGCGCCGCCAACACCATTTCGGTGGTGATGGGCGTACGGTTGAATGCCGCGCCGCCGACGGCGTCCTGAATCGCACAGGCGACCGCCGCGGCGCCCGCCGGCATCGAAGCTTCGCCGATACCCTTGGCGCCGACAGGATTCGAGGGGTCCGGCAGGTTCACGGCCTCCCATTGGACATCGAGCGGTACGTCGAGGATCGTCGGCGGCTTTGCTGCATGGAAGCCCTTGGTGAACGGCACGCCCCACTTGGGGTCGTATACCCACTTGTGGCTGCGGGCGACACCAAAGCCCTGGATCGCTCCTCCCAACAGTTGTGCCCCGAGGCCACGCGGATGTATCACGGTGCCGCAATCGGCGACGCACCGATAGTCGACGATATCGACGTGGCCAGTCTCGACGTCGACCTCGACTCGCGCGAACCCCACCACGAACGAGAGGGTGTCGCCCTCGTGAGGCAGGGTGTCCTTGGTCGCCGCGATCAACCCCTCGCCGGCGAGCGCCTCGACCGACCGTACCGTCATATCGTCGAGGTCTTCTGCGCGCTCGTGACCGCTGTACTTGCCTCCCAGATCGATGGCACGACGGGCCGCTTGCGCGAAGCTCATCCCACGGCTCCGATTGGCACGCGCGTATACCCTGCCGCCACCGACGTCGTAGTTAGCGGCAGAGCCGCCGAGATCACGCGCCGCGATCTCCTGCAGCAATGCCTTGGCGTGTAGCGCGGCCACGTAGTTGGCTCGCGTGTGCGCCCAGGTCGTTTGGCTGCCCGACTGCGACGCGGTGTTCGGCAAGTGTCGAGCGGTGCTGCCCCAAACTACCTCGCACTGCTCCCAGGGAAGATCCAGCACCTCGGCCGCCGTGCGCGCCGTATCGAACGTCGAGTGGGTGCCCAAGTTGCCGACACCCTGGTGGATGTATAGCTTGCCGTCCGGCCGAATCACCAGCAACGCATCCCATCCGCTGCTGCCGGCGTAGAACGGGCTCAGGACCACGCCCGTGCCGATCGCCTTGGTACCGCGGCGTTGCCCGCTGAGCTGCTTCTGCTCTTCCCAGTCGAACAGCTCGGCGCCGCGATCGATAGCCTCCTGCGCGTAGACGCTCGAAAGGCTCCCCTGCCCCGACCCGTAGGTACTGGCGGCGTCGGGCGCGTTGATACGGCGAATTTCCAGTCGGTCGATCCCCAGCTGACGCGCCGCCCGGTCGACAACTGGCTCCAACATTGCCGTCGCCTGTACCCCACCAGGGGCCCGCTGCGCCGACCGCGGCGGCGTGTTGGTTACCACGGGAACAGCCCGGAAGCGCATCGAAAGCGGCGTGTAAGTGAGCGAGGCCATCTCGCCGGCAATCCAGTAGTCCGCCTCGCCCAGATAGGGGCCGTTGTCCTGGACGACGTAGAAATCGAGCGCCGTCATGCGGCCGTCGGCGCGAAATCCCATCTTGACCCGACCCTGGAAGCCGGGCCGCGCCATGCCGAAGTAATTTTCCTCGGCGCGCGTCACCCGCAGCATCACCGGCCGGCCGGTCTGCTTGGAGAGGAGCGCTGCCACCGGCAGATTGACGGAGCCGCCGATCTTGCTGCCGAAGCCACCGCCACAGTACTCGGCAATCAGCACCAGATCTTCCGGCTCGACGCCACAGGCTCGCGCTGATCCCGCAGCACTGTTGGCGGTGCTCTGCGTAGAGGCATGCAAGTACAGCTTGCCGTTTTGCCAGTACGCCATGGCGCTGCGCGGCTCGAGCGGATGGTGGGTCAGCGACTGGTGAGTGATCGTTTGGTCCAGTACCAAATCGGCAATGCCGAACCCTTCCTCCAGGTCGCCGTTCGTCCACTCGAAGAACGGCTCACCCATCGGCAAGCGGTCCTCATCGGCTTCGGCGAAGTCCTCCTCCGTCCATTTAATGGTGTGGAACTCGCGTCCACCGTAGACATTGCCCTCCGATCGGGCATTGATACCGCCGGGCCGCAGACTGTCCAGCGGATCGATGACGAACGGCAGCGGCTCCAGATCCACGTCGATACGCTCGATCGCATCCGCAGCGGTAGTCTCATCGACCGCAGCGACAGCCAAGATCGGCGCGCCCTCGTACAGCGGCTCGTTGGTAAGCGCCGGCTCGCGGTGCATCGGCACTTCTGGAATATCGTCGGCGGTCAACACGCCTTCCACGCCGGGCATGGCCAGCGCGCGGCTCGCATCGATACGACGCACGCGCGCGTGCGGCATCGGGCTGACCAGCAGCTTGGCGAACAGCATCCCCTCGGCACGGAAGTCCTCGGCGTACTTCGCCTTGCCCTGGACCTTGGCAACCAGATCCGGGGGCGTGTAATTCTTGCCGAGCAGCTTGTAGTCCGCCATTTCAACTCACCTCCAAGTTGGCACTCGCCCCGACGGTACCGCCGCAACCGCTTATCGTCCAGTGGCGCGGGGATCCCTACGGCACGAAACAGCAAACCGACGTCAAGACTCCGATCGACCGGCCCCGCTCCACAATGTATAACGCCTGGTGGATCGTCTCGTTTCTTGACCGGGCCGTCGTATTGTTCCGCGGCAGGTCCAAGGTCTCAGCAACGGTCATGGTTTCCGCAAAGGGGCTCCTCAAGAGGGCCCTCGGCTTGTTGGCCCGCTCAGATCGCGCCTGCGCTGCGCTGCTACCCACCCTGCGCGAGGTCGAGCGGCAAGTTCGCGCCAAGGACCGCGTCTTCATCGAGGCGGCGATACGGCGCGCGTTCCCGGAGCTCACCGTCCGCCACGGACCGTTCGCCGGGCTCGTCTACCCCTCTGCTGCTAGCTTCGGCAGCGTGCTCTTTCCCAAAGTGCTCGGCAGCTACGAACGCGAGCTTCATGAGGCCATGGAGGAATCGGTCCAGAAGAGACCCACCGCGATCGTCAACATCGGATGCGCAGAGGGATATTACGCTGTCGGGTTGGCGCTCCGGGTTCCCGAGGTGCAGGTGTTCGCCTTCGAAACAGATCCACAGGCGCGAGACGCCTGCCTACGGATGGCCCAGGCCAACCGCGTGCAGGAGCGCCTGCAGGTCTCGGAACACTGCACTGCCGACGCGCTCATCAAGCTGCCCCTCGGAGATCGGGCCTTGATCATCGCCGATTGCGAGGGCGACGAGCGGTGGCTGTTTACCGCTGACGCTGCCGAAGCCCTGCGCCACCACGACCTGATCATCGAGATAGCACGACTTCGTGTATGCCGGTACCGGTGAGTTGCTCGCCGCTCGCCTGGCCGCCACACACCGGGTAGCGAGCATCCCTTGTATCGACGACGCGGCGAAGCTGTCGAGCTATCAGTACGCGGAGCTGCAGCCGTTCCGGCGCCGCCAGCGTCTGCGGCTACTGGCGGAGCGACGACCCGCGGGAATGTACTGGCTCCGGTGTTCGCCAAAGAACGTCAGGTGCGCTCCGCCCAGGGATACTGGAACTCCGGGCGAATGACGTCGGTGACCAACTCCTGCACGGCGCGGTGCGCCTGATCGAACGCCGCCTGGGTGAGACAGGTGGCCGCAGCGTCGGAGTTAGCCACCGCGATGCGGCCAAAACGCTTGCGCCCCATCACCCAGGGAGCCTCGTCGTAGCCCCAGTCGGGATCGTAGAGGTCGTTCGCTGCGCCCGCGTAGCCGTGCGGCCAGCGGTTGCAAATAATCGCCTCGACGTCGCGCGCCGGGTCGAACCCGCTGCCGTCCAAGGCGCGAGTGAGCTGATCGCGGGTTTTGCGCTCGACGGTCTCGAAGGTGGTGGCCAGCAGCTCCTCGCGGCCGGCGCGGAACTGCTCCTTGGGGTGCAGTCCCGGCTTGATGGGCACGAATGACAGATGCAGCATCATCGGGTCCTCGGGGCCTCGGGAGCGCTTGTAGTCGCCGATGCTCGGAGCCCAGTCACTGAGCGAGATTGATTGGTGGTAGCCCATCGGACAGCTAATGCGGGCGATTCCGAGCTCGTGAAATGCGCGCCAGTCTCGTAACACGACGTTGGTCGAGACATAGGGCTTACGAACCGCCCACTTCAATGCCGCCTTCTGCTCCTGCGGGAAGTCAGGGCACAGGTACGGGATCATGGCGTTGTAACAGGCCATGACGCAGGTGCCGCCGCGGACGCGGCGAGCCTTGCCGTCTTGCACGTAGGTCACCTCGACCTCGCCGGCGGTGCGGCGCTCGCCACGATGTCGGGTGTTGACCACCATGCTGCTCAGACGGATGCGCACCGCATTGCTCGGCTTGTCGAGCTCCCCGTAGCGGACGTGCGTGGCGACCGAGTCCTCCATGGTGGTGCCGGGGAGCGAGTCGGGGATCAGCCAGCGAACGATCAGCCGCGCGATCCCGGCGTTGCCATCCGGGAATTTGATTCCCTCCCACGGGTTGTCGTGCCCCTCGAGCCAGTTGCGCGGCGGCCGCTCGAGCCCCATCGCGTCAAGTCCCGGAACCCATCCTGACCGGAACGCACCCCAGGCGCTCTGGGTGTCGATACCGGCGACGCCGTTGGAATCCGGGCTATGCCAGAAGTACTTGACGACGCTGGCGTCGACCCCTACGACGTCAAGCAGGAAGTCTTTGTAGCTCATCTTCTTGAGGCGGCGGACCTTCTCCTCGACACTCACGCCCGGCATGCAGTCACGCGAGTTGTCATACAGGTCGGCGATGTCCTGCTGCGCCTGCCGCGGCAGCGGCGTTTTGGCCAGAAACTCCGACCACGGCAGCGGCGGCGCTCCGCTGGCGCGACGTCCAGGCACCCCCACCGCGAGTCGATCCTCGCCGAAGTTTTCCTCGTCGAAGAACACTGCGTTCATCAGGCCGTACTCTCGAGCCAGCATGCCGCGTTCGCCGCCGAGCGCGTGGAAACGGTGAGGATCAATGCCAATGTCCTCGAGCAGGGTTTCACCCTCGGGCGTATATGCACCGGTGATGTACGAGGTACCCCCGGTACCGATGACCTGGTGACCGTTGACCATGACCTCGTTGCGCTTGGCGTGCCCGCCGAAGTCGTCGTGGTTGTCGAGCACCAGGACCTTCGACTCGGGCAGCGCTTTCCTGAAGAAATACGCCGCCGCCAGACCGCTCAGCCCACCACCGGCGACAATCAGGTCGTAGGTTTCGCCGGTATCCTCGGGGTTGTCCCAGGTCTTGCCATAGCGCATCTCGTGCGCCACCTCGAACGAGCCCTCGTGGCTACCCCGCATTCCGGTCAGGCCCGGCGGATAGTGCTCGTCGGCATCCTGGAAGCCAGCGCTCGGGGAGGTTGCGGCGCTCGAGCTGCTCGCCGCGTGGGCATCGGCCGGGCGCATCGCGCCGATCGCACCTGCGCCACCGATCGCAACGCTGGCGCCATTGAGGAAATCGCGCCGTGTGATGGCACGATCCATCCCGAGCTCACGGTCGGTGAACTTCATGGCTGTCTCCTCGGTCTCGCGGGGCAGTAGCGGCGGAGCGCCGCTCGGCAAGCCTTGCTAGTAGGGGTGCCTCAAGCCCGGCCGAGCCCCGTAGCTGCGGCACAAGCTAGCACATCGTCTTTCTGGTCGAAACGGGGCGCCGCGATGATAGTCTTCACCGCTCCAAGGCTCAGAGCGAGAACCAGCAATCCAGTCGCCAATCGCGTATACGTCACGGCCCCGTGGATCGGCTGAACAAGGAGCACCGCAGCGAATTCTGGCGGCCAACTTCGCCGTGAAGCTGATCGACGAAGGCGCCGCGCTGGGACCAAGAAAATGATGTTTCGATCCGCGGCAAGAACGAGCCGGTGCGGATCTACGGCGCGCATGCGGCAGCGCTCACTCCACTGCCGTGTTTAGGACACAATCCCCACTTGCTTGCTTTGGCTCCGTCGAGGAACGCGTATGACCGACACGACTCGCAAGGTACGTATGATCGGCATCAACCATGTCGTGCTGGAGGTCGGCAATCTGGATGAAGCGCTCGTCTTCTACGGTCGGATCTTCGAGCTCGTGTTCCGCAACCGGTTCCAGCACATGGCGTTTCTGGATATGGGCGACCAGTTCCTCGCCCTTGCAGAGAACGCCTCGCGAGAGCCCGACGAGGAAAGGCACTTCGGCCTCGTCGTCGACGACATGGAGCTCGTTCGCGCGCACCTGGCAAGCCTCGAGGTTGAGATCCTTCCGTCTTCGGGGTTGGAGTTCCGAGACCCTTGGGGGAACCGCGTTCAGATCGTCGAGTACGCCAGCATCCAGTTCAGCAAGACACCTGCGGTTCTTCGAGGCATGGGTTTGGAGAACCAGCCGAAATCGGCCGACGCCATACGAGAGCTGTCCGACAAACGCATGGCGTCGTAAACGCCCGCAACTCGTCCCCGAGAGCATCAACATGCGAATTCAACACACCGCGCTGATCGCCGCCGCTGTGTTAGTGGCGGCCGCACCCGCATACTCGCAGGGGCACATCGGGCCCGCGCACGACGCCCGATCGCCTGTCAGCACCCTACAGCAACAGCAACAACCTCCGTGTTCGACGCCCGAGCACCGGCAGTTCGATTTCTGGATCGGGGATTGGGAGGTTTTCAACCCGCAGGGCCAACGAGTCGGAAGTAATCGCATCGACAAAGTCCTGGGTGGCTGCGCTCTGCACGAGAGCTGGCGTGGCAGCACGGGCCATCGCGGTTCCAGCTACAACTTCTACGACGCTGCCGACGGGAACTGGCATCAGACCTGGATCGATGTCGCAGGAGCGCCCCTGTACATCAACGGCAGCTTCGAGGACGGGCGGATGAGGATGGTCGACGATGCCGGCACTAGCCGCATCACTTGGACACCGCTCGAGAGCGGCCACGTCCGCCAGCACTGGGAACAACGCGCCGACGGCAGCGCGACTTGGGCTACGGTGTTCGACGGCGAGTACCGACGCGTCTACTGACCACGGCGATCACCGGCCCCGGTTGTTCACATGAAGATCCTGAAGTTCGGCGGGACCTCGCTGCAGAACGCCGACCGGATAACGGCGGCGGCGCGCATCGTTGCGCAAGCGGCAAGTAGCAGCGAGATCTGCGTGGTGGTGTCCGCCATGGGCGGGGTCACCGACGCGCTGCTAGGTGCGTCCGAGCACGCGGCCGTGGGCGCCAACTTCGAGGCTACCTGCGACGAGATCGAATCGCGCCACATGGAAGCGCTCGAGATCCTTGGGGATCCAACCACCCGTGACGCGCTGCGCCAGCGCCTCGAATCGGTGCTGGGTGAGCTACGCGACCGTCTGCGAGGCGTCGCCCTGGTGGGCGAAAGCAGCCCGCGGACACTCGACTCGATCCTCTCTGTCGGAGAGCGCCTGTCGGTCGAGATCGTTGCCGAAGCGCTGCGACGCGAAGGGTTGGCAGCCGAGGCCTGCGACGCTCGACAGCTGATCGTCACCGACCGACGCTTCGGCGCCGCCGCAGTGGAAACGGAAGCCACTTACAAGCGTCTTCGTGCTCGTCTCACAGAAGTAGAAGGAATACCGGTACTCACCGGCTTCATCGCCTCCACCACCGACGGCAAGACGTCCACGATCGGCCGCGGCGGCTCAGATCTCACAGCGGCGCTGGCCGGGGCGGCCGTCGGCGCAGAAGTGATCGAAATCTGGACCGACGTCGACGGCGTTCTGAGCGCCGACCCGCGCCTTGTCCCCTCGGCTCGCCCCATCGGCCACCTGAGCTACGAAGAGCTCATGGAGCTGTCGCACTTCGGCGCCAAGGTCGTCTATCCGCCGACCGTGCGCCCGGCACGCGATGCATCTATCCCCCTGGTGATCCGTAACACCACGAACCCTGGCTTCGCCGGTACACGCATCGACAACGAGCGCCCAAATCGGCCGCGGGCGGTGTGCGGGATCGCGTCGATTAGCCGGGTCAGTCTGATACGTCTGGAGGGCGACGGCATGGTCGGTACGCCCGGAATTGCGGCGCGCCTGTTCGGGGCGCTGGCTGGTCAGGAGATAAACGTCATCCTGATCAGCCAGTCATCCAGCGAGCACTCCATCTGTCTGGCGGTTCCAGCTGACGCGGTCGACGAGGCACGCGCCCGGATCGACAGGGAGTTCCGTCTCGAGCGCAGTACCGGTCTCATCGACGAGCTCGTCGTAGAGCATGGCCTGTCCGTGCTGGCGGCGGTCGGTGAGGGCATGCGCCACACCCCTGGAATCGCCGGCAAGCTGTGCAGCGTGCTGGGGGCCGGCGGGGTGAACATTCACGCCATCGCCCAGGGCTCCTCGGAGCTCAACATCTCGTTGGTGATCGAGAGGGCGGATGAACGCCGGGCGCTCCAGGCGACGCACGCGTCCCTGTTCGAAGACCCCGTAGCAGCACGCATCGTGGTGCTAGGCACCGGTAGAGTGGGATCGGAGCTATTACGACAGCTGCAGGCAGCCGCCGAGATGCGCCCCGGCCTGGTGGTCGCCGGAGTCGCCAACAGCCGTGTCATGAGGACAAGCATCGCGGGCCTGGCCGACGGGGAAGCGGAGGAGCGCGCCGCGGACCTGACCGACCTGGTGGAGTGGACTCGCAGCCTCGACGGGTGTCGGGTGTTCGTGGATTGCACCGCGTCGGACGAGATCGGCGAAGTATATGCGCCGCTGCTGCGTGCCGGCGTCGCCGTGGCCACCGCAAACAAGAAGCCGCTGGCGGGCACGTTCCATGCTTGGGAGACCATCTACAGGGCGTCGATGGGCGACGCTGGTCTGTACCACGAGGCTACGGTTGGTGCCGGCCTACCGGTGATCCGCACACTGACCGATCTGTTGGCGAGCGGTGACCGTTTGCTGAAGATCGAGGGCACCTTCTCAGGCACATTGAGCTACTTGATGGACAGATTGAGACACGGTGTGGCGTTCAGCGCCGCGGTCCGCCAGGCGCACGAGGCGGGCTATACGGAACCCGATCCGCGTGATGACCTGAGCGGCATGGACGTTGCCCGTAAGATGCTGATCCTGGCGCGCGTGGCAGGGCACACGCTGGAGCCTGGCGACGTTCGAGTCGAGCCATTGGTCACCGATGCATCGCTCACCGCGGCATCGCTCGATGAGTTCTGGGTCCGGCTAGAGACCCTCGACGAAGGGTTCGCGCAGCGGCAAGAAGAAAGCGCGCAACGCGATCATAGCCTGTGCTACTTGGCCACGCTGGATGACCAGGGAGCAAGCGTCGGTCTACGGGAGGTCCCTTCCGACCATCCGTGTGCCGGTGTCCGAGATCGCGACAACCTCTTCGCTTTCTGGACCGAGCGCTACAGCGATACGCCGCTGATTGTGCAAGGGCCCGGGGCTGGTCCCGAGGTAACCGCCGCCGGCGTGCTAGTGGATATCCTCAGCGCAGTGAGAAACTCGGGCGCGAGGCCAGCACGAGAGGGAGGACCCACGTGAGGACACTGCAAGACCTCGGACTCAGTGAAAAGATCCCGGTCTGCTTGCTGGGCGCGACCGGGAGCGTCGGCCAGCGGTTCGTAAGCCTGTTGGCAGAGCACCCCTGGTTCGACATCCGTGCGCTCATGGCCTCGGACCGATCTGCCGGCAAGAGCTACTCGGAGGCCACTAGCTGGGTTCAATCCGCTCCCCTGCCCGACCGCGTCGCCGGAATGATCGTGCAGCGGTGTGAGCCGCGCGAAGACTGTCCGCTGGCGTTCTCGTCGCTGGACTCGAGCGTCGCCGGCGACATCGAGAGCAGCTTCGCCGAGGCCGGCTCACTGGTCGTGTCCAACGCCAAGAACCACCGCATGGACGCTGACGTGCCGCTGCTCGTACCCGAGGTCAACTCAGCGCACCTCGATCTGGCTCCTCTGCAACAACATTCCGGTGCCATCATCACCAACCCCAACTGCTCGACCATCGGCGTTGTGCTGGCCTTGAAGCCATTGTTCGACGCCTTCGGTGTCGAGGCGTTCTCCGTGGTCACGCTACAGGCGGTCTCGGGCGCAGGGCTTCCCGGCGTATCGAGTCTGCAGATGCTCGACAACGTACTGCCGTACATCGACGGAGAGGAAAACAAGATCGAGACTGAATCCTGCAAGATCCTCGGAGTGCTGGAAGAAGGTGCGATCAATCCGGCGCCGATCATCGTTAGCGCCGCATGCAATCGCGTCGCGGTGATCGACGGACACACTTCCTGCGTCTCCGTCCGGCTGGCCAGCGAGGCGACGCACGACGACCTGCTGAGAGCTTGGGATCGCTTCAGCGCCGAGCCCCAGCAGCTCGGACTCCCTTCAGCACCGGCGCGCCCGGTGCACTATCTGACCGGGCGAGCCGATCCTCAACCGCGACTGCACCGAGATCTGGGGAAAGGCATGTCGGTGTCCGTGGGCCGCCTACGCGATTGCCCGGTTCTCGACTTCAAGTTCGTGGCTCTGTCACACAACACCGTACGGGGTGCCGCCGGTGGCGCGATCCTGGCCGCCGAGCTCGCCATCGCGCGCGGCCTCCTGCCAGACAGCTCTCGCTGACACGCGCCCGTGCTCGTCGCGCCGGATGTGCTTGTCTTATCTAAGCCTTCGCAGCTCGACCCTGCGAAACTCGACCGGGTGGCTCTCCGACTGTAGCGAGATCGATCCGCCGCTCAGCATGATGCCGCCGGCAGCAAGCTGCCGCGCCACCGGGTCGCTTTCGTCCAGCTGCGGCTCCGAGTATTCAATCAGCACGTCGCCATCGATCAGATGCCTGACAAGGGCATTGCCCCGCACCTCGACCTCGACCGTGACCCATTGATCGCCGTGGTACGTCTTGGAGATCGAGTTCGTGCAGTGCTGCGTCACCAGCTCGCCGTCCATGACAACGTGGGTGCCAGGTGTGCACAGGTTTGCGGTGGGACGCTCCGTGGCTTCGTCGCCCCCCAGCAGTTGCACCTCGATCGACACCGGGAAGTCCGCGTCGCGCTGCATGCTTTCCGCAGGCTGCCCGTGGATCATGATGCCGCTGTTACGGATCGCCCAGTCTGGCCCCCCCGGAACCTGCTCCCCGACGAACCGGTATTCGACGCGAAGCACGTAGTTCGAGAACGACTCGGCAAAGAACAGGTGCCCGAAGCGTCCGTCGAAGGTGTCGTAGGCGTCGTAGACCACCTTCAGGATGCCGTTCTCCACCCGAAACGTATCGCCGAAGTTGTCGCCGAGCTCGTAGCCAGTGATCTTGGGAGTCCACCCAGTCAGGTCCGTACCGTTGAACAGCTGCATCCACTCCTGCGACTCGCCATCATCGACCGGGAGCGCTGCAACGCTGGTCATGAGCGCTGCGGCGGCGCCGATCAACTTCCAGTTCTTCACGTCTGCCTCCCTGCTGCGACAGGGTCTATTTGCGACAATACGGCGACCGAGGCGATCACACTGTAGTGCTACGGAGCGCGATATGACTCCGGCGCAGACCGCACGCGTAGGCGCATCAGCCACCAGGTGGCTCCAAGGCCGATCAGCGACGCGGCGGCGATGTAGGCGAAGAATAGCTGATAGGCGACTTGGTCAGGGTACGTTCTGATCAGGTAGCTGCTGACCTGCGGAATGTAGATGTCCGAGGAGTAACCCACGATGGAAATGAACCCGATGGCGGTGCCGGTGAGATAGGTGGGAATGGGGCAGTCGTGCAACACCGCCCAGATCAGACCCCGGACAGCGTAGACGAGGCTGCCGAACGGCACGACCAGCGCCCACAAGATCCAGGCTGCGTCGGGGCTCGTGTTCATCGTCGCCAGGAACACGCAGATCGCCGCGCCGGCGACGAACAGCCACAGCAACGCCCGCGGGTTGGTTACCCGGTCGCCGACGACGCCACCGAATACGCCGCCGATCGGCCGCATCCACACTCGCACCGTTCCGAGCGCCAGGGTCGCAGCCACCGTCATCCCGAACCCGGCACGCTCGCCGAAGCTCGGGAACTCGATGGCTGCCCAGAACAGGTGGAAGACCGCTGTCAACATGATGCACATCAGCCACACCGTTGGCTCACGGACGATCAGCAACACCTCCGACAGCTTGAAGCCGGCGGGCTCCTCGGCGACCGCATCAGCGGAAGCCGTGCCGAACAGCATCCACAGTCCGATCCCGGCCGACAGCACCGCGTAGAAGCCGAACACCGCGGACATGCCCAGCGTCTGTGTGGCAAACCAGCTGAACAGCACCGAGGCGATGGTCATGATGATCGCCTCGAGCAGCCCACGGGAGCCCTCCAGTAACCCGAACAGTCGCCCTTGCTCGTCGGCGCTGCCAAGCAATCGAACCTGCTTGAGCATCGCCGACCACAGGATTAGCACGCCGATGACACCCCACGCCGCATAGATCACCAGCAGCGACCGGTAGCCGGGGATGGTGGCGACCCAAAAGAACGTCACCGCGCCGGTCAGCAGCGAGATAATCACCAGCCGCCGCGGCGCCACCTTGTCGGCCAGCCAGCCCCCCGGCAGGTAGCAGATCACACACGCCACCGCGTAGGTCGAGCTCAGGTTGCCCAACTGCGCCTCGGTAAGCTGGAAGACCTCCATCAGCGGCGACCTGAACAGCTGCCGAAGGTAGGGGGCGCTGTAGATAAACGACGCCGCCAGCGACAGCAACAGCACCTGAAGGTACTTGAGCGTCCGGGCGCTGTGGATGCGGTCGGCGGACTGATCCGCGGGCTTAGATTCCATGGTTCTAATTGAGTGGCTCCGGGTTACCGACCACAAAGGTCTTGGCGTCGACGATCTTCATGGGCAGATCGTCTCGTGCGCCTTCCTTAGAGCCGGCTCACGACCAGACGGTCGCTTACCGCGGTCGTTGAACTAGTACCTGGCCTTCTCGGCATAGAAACCGTTGATCACCTTCGTCTCGAGAAACTCCTCGAGCCCGTGCCCTCCCCATTCGCGGCCGTTGCCCGACTGCTTGTAGCCGCCGAACGGGGAGTCGTAGTCCTGCGCGTTGCCGTTGAGGTACACGCTTCCGGCCTTGAGCCGCCGGGCGACCCGACGAGCACGCTCCCAGTCCTGCGTGTGAACGTAGGCGCCGAGACCGTACGGCGTATCGTTGGCGATGTGGATCGCCTCCTCCTCGTCGGCGAACGGGATCACGCAGAGCACCGGGCCGAAGATCTCTTCCCGGGCGATGGTCATCTGGTTGTTGACGCCCACGAAGATCGTCGGCTTGACGAAGTACCCGGTGTCGTAGCCGTCTGGCTTGCCTGGACCGCCCAGCACCAACTCTGCCCCCTCGTCGAGTCCGGTGTTGATCAAGCGCTGCACCTTGTCGAACTGTGTCTTGGACACCAGCGGTCCAATGTGGGACCCACTCTCGGTGGGGTCGCCAACCTCGACGCCCTCGCCTACTCGAACTGCGGTCTGCACCGCCTGCTCATAGACGCTCTCGTGAACCAGCATGCGAGTCGGGGCGTTGCACGACTGCCCGGTGTTCTCGAAGCAGTGCAGCACGCCCTTGCGCACCGCCCCCTCGAGGTCGGCGTCCTCGAAGATCACGTTGGGCGACTTACCGCCGAGCTCCTGTAGCACCCGCTTGACGCTGTCGGCAGCGGCCTTGGCGACGGCGGTCCCGGCGCGCGTCGAACCGGTGAGCGACACCAGGTCGACATCGGGATGCTCGGCAAGCCGGGCACCCACTACCGGACCCTCCCCGTGCACCATGTTGAACACGCCGGGCGGCACGCCGACCTCATCGACGAACTCGGCAAACAAATGCGCTGACAGCGGTGACAGCTCACTGGGCTTGAGCACCATCGTGCAACCGGCCAGCAGCGCCGGCGCCACCTTGCAGGCCAGCTGGTTGATCGGCCAGTTCCAGGGAATGATCAATCCACAAACGCCGATCGGCTCGAGCACGACGTTGCCGCTGCGCCCGGACTTGTGCTCCAGCGACAAATCCTGCAGGGCGGCAATCGTAGCCTCGAAGTGTCCCGGGCCGCAGGCTGCCTGCGACCGGTAGCTCAGGTCATGCGGCGACCCCATCTCGGCGATGATGGCGTCGACCATCTCGTCGTACCGACGCTTGAACACCGCGACGATCTGCTCGGCGAGCTCGACTCGCTCTGCCACCGAGCTGGTCGAGTAGCTCTCGAAGGCCACTCGGGCTGCTGTGACGGCACGGTCGATGTCCGCCGCGCTCCCCATGTAGATCTCGGCAATCGTCTCTTCGGTGGCGGGATTGATCACCGGGGCGGTCACTGCGTCACCCTCAGGTGTCGTCCACTGCCCGTCGATGTAGAAGCCCAGAGGCTCACCCATCAGCGTTTCTCCACTTGTTCAGAACCAGATAGGCAACCTATAGCACACTCCGACGCGACCGCCACACTTCCACCACGGCCTGCTAGTGTCGTGTAACAGAGGTTTAGCTGCTACCCGTGGAGAACATCATGCCAAGACATATCCTGGCGATCTTCGCCGGTGCGCTGTGCACCGCCCTCGCTTGCGTTGGCTCCGTTCATGCCCAGTTCCCCAACCCGTTGAACGCCTTGAACGCCGGCACGGTGAGCGCACTCTTCGACGGCCGGAGTTTCTCTACGAACCCCAGCTTCGCCATGATGGACGGCGACAAGCTAATCATCACCAGCCTCAGCAACGTTGTGCAGATCCAGGTGGAAAATGCCGCCGTGGATGACTTCGAGATCCAGCTGAACGCCAACGGGAGTGCCGGCGACACGATGCTCGCCTTCCAGCCACAGAACGGCGTCTACATCGTTGCGATTGCCGGTACGTTCACCATCGACACCCTGACGAGCAGCGGGGTCAGCGGGAGCTTCGAGCTCACCGGCAGCAACGAGAACACCGAAGAGACCTTGCAGATCACCGCCGGTAGCTTCGAAGTCAAGTTCATCGGCGGGTGAATCGGGACGGGAAGACGCTCGCCGGGCCCGATCGCGCCCGAGCCCATCATGTCCGTCCGTTGGCGAGCCACCTGCGCCTGTGTTTCGGAGCGCTCCTAGCCTGAGGAGTTGCGGTGGACAATCGCAAGACCATCGCCTTCTTTCCCGAGGCTGCTTTCGGACCTGCGCTGAACTCGGTGGGCATTGCCCAACAGTGCCGCGAGCTCGGGCACCGTGCGGTGTTCCTGTGCGATCCGGGGTTCGCCGGTGTGTTCGAAGGCTACGGCTTCGAGGAACGGACGATCAACATGTCCAAGCCCATGGCGACGGAGGAGATGACGCGCTACTGGTCCGATTTCATCAACGGTCAACTTCCGAACTTCGGAAAGTCGCCGTACGACCAGATCGACAACTATGTGAAGGACTGCTGGGCGGCAATCGTCGATACGGCAATTTGGGCCGAAAAGGAGTTACCCATGGCCCTCGGCGAGCTGCGGCCCGACCTCGTGTGCGTCGACAACGTCATCCTCTTCCCAGCCATCAAGCGCTTCGCTGCGCCGTGGGTGCGCATTATCTCGTGTAGTGAAAACGAGATTCCGGATCCGGACTTGCCACCGCACCTGTCGGGATGCGGCGCGTCCGACCGGGAGTGTGCGGCACGCTACACGAAGCGTTTCAACGACGTCATCGCTCCGATCCACCGACGCTTCAACGCCTTCCTGCACGAGTGTGGCGAAAAGCCCTATGCGCTCGGCGAGTTCTTCGAGCCATCGCCGTTCCTGAACCTGTTGCTTTACCCCGAGGCGGTGAGGTTCGTGCGGCGTGTTCCGCTTGATCCGCTGCGGTTCCAGTATTTGGAGGGCTGCGTCCGGCAGGAGGAAGGCTATGACATGCCGGTGTTCGAGGCCCACAACGAGGGACCGCTGGTGTACGTCAGCTTCGGCAGCCTCGGCGCCGGCGATACCGCGCTACTGGAACGCATCATCGGCGTTCTCGGCAAGCTACCGTATCGGGCGCTGGTCAACGTCGGTGACTACCTTGAGCGCTCCGAAGCTCCGCCGCCGAACGTGCGCCTGGCGTCGTGGTTTCCGCAGCCGTCGGTGATCGCGCAGGCCGACGTGGTCATCCACCATGGTGGCAACAACAGCTTCACGGAGTGCCTGTACTTCGGCAAGCCAGCGCTCGTTCTCCCCTTCGTGTGGGACGGTCACGACAACGCCACTCGCGTCCAGGAAACCGGACACGGCCTCAAAATGCATCGATCGGAATGGACCGATGTCGAGCTCGCAGCAGCCCTGACGACGCTGCTGGACGATCAGCCCATGCGCACCAGACTGATGACCGCCAGCGCACAGATGCGGGCACAGAACGGCCCGAGGCGCGCTGCCGAGCTGCTCGAGACGCTGCTACGAGCGAGCCCCTAGCTCTTCCTTACGCTTGGTGACATAGGCGCAGAGCTCCTCGTCGATCGCCGAATCCAGCGGCGGCTGTTCGTACTCTTGCAACAGCTGCTTCCAGATGCCGTTGGCGCGGGCGCGCGTAGCGACGGACCCGGCCTCCTCCCAGGTCTCGTAGTTGCGCCAGTCGGAAAGCATCGGTGAGTAGAAGGCGGTCTCGTAGCGCTCCAAGGTGTGCGGGGAGCCGAAGAAATGTCCCCCTGGGCCGACTTCCCGTATCGCGTCGAACGCCAGCGTGTCCTCGTTGACCTCGATCGGGCGGAGGTACTCCGCCAACATCTGCAACATCTCGGCGTCGATGATCAGCTTCTCGAACGAGGCCGTCAGCCCGCCCTCGATCCAACCGGCGGCGTGCTCCACCAGGTTCGTGTGCGCCAAGACGGCGCCCCATAGCGACATCGAGCTCTCGTACACCGCCTGCTCGTCGACGGTAGGCGACGCGGTGGTGTTGCTGGAGCGGAACGGCAGGTTGTGGCGGCGCGCCAGCTGACCGCTGGCGTGCGCTGCCTTGGTGTACTCGGGTGTGCCGAAGGCCGGAGAGCCCGAGCGCATGTCGACGTTCGAGGTGAAGGCTCCATACACCGACGGCGTCCCCGGATTGACGATCTGTGTGAAGGCGATACCCATCAGCGCCTCGGCGTTCTGCAGCGTCATCGTACCGGCAAGCGTTGCCGGCCCCATGGCTCCGGCCAGCGAGAACGGTGTGACACAGACCGACTGCCCAGCCCGCGCCATCGCGATGGTGCCCTCGGCCATCGGAATGTCGAACTGCAGCGGTGTGTTGGTGTTGATGATCGACAGCAGCGCCGGACGCCGCATCAGCCCTGCACGGTCAACACCGAGGCCGATGCACGCCATCTCAATAGCGTCCTCGGCGCGCTCCCGGCCAAGCGCCTGTGGCTGCCAAGTCTTGTCGAGCAGCCGGGCCTGCGCCAGGTACAGATCGAGGTGACGCGTTTCTGGGTGTAGATCCATCGCCTCGAACGGGCCACCGCCCTCCTGGTGAACGATGTTGAGGCTCTGGACGAGGCGCAGATAGTCGCACTGCTCCTCGTAAGTACCGGTGCGGCGGCCGCCATCCAGGTCGTTGCAAAATGCCGGGCCGCCGACGGAGGTAAACACGATGTTGCGGCCGCCGATCTTGACGTGACGATCGGGGTTGCGGGCGTGGAGAATGAACTCCGACGGCGCCAGCTTCACCTTCTCTTCGATGAACGCCGGATCAAAACGCACCATCTGGGCCGCCTCGTCGACGTCTGCTCCAGCCTCGCAAAGCAGGCTGCGAGCTTCGCCCTGAAGCACGCGGACGCCGATTTCCTGGAGCAACCTCAGCGATGCAAGGTGGATGGCCTCCACCTGATCGTCGCTGAGCACCTCCATCGGCGCATACGGGTTGACCACCTCGCGCCACGGCAGCTGACGCACACCAACCTGGGAACGCCGCTTCCGAGCCCGGCCCCTCCGTCTCGCCATCAACCACTCCACTCTTCGGTACTTTGGATCGCCTGCCATTCTACCAAGTCGATCTAACGTAATTGTTTGTAACAAGTTGTCTCAGTTGCCGCAGCCTGAAACATTGCATCGTACTCGCCGGCGCGATTGGTATTAGACTGCCCGACTGCAGTTTTCCCGCGTCGGGCCGACTCCCCTGTGCGCTTCTCATCGCGCCCGGTCGTTGTTCACAATCGACCGTGGGTAGTTGTGGGCGAGTGAGCCTCGAGCGCTAGCAGGCCGTGGTGAAAGTGTGGTGGGTCTGGCGACAGGGTCTTGCGAAGTGGAGGCAAGGAGAGAGGAGGAGGCGATGGGTACCCCATCGTTGACAAGGAACGACGCAGCATGCGCGCGCAACCCCCTGTCGCCCGAAGGGTTACGACGATTTGGGGCCATCTGTAGCGTTGGCCTTCCTCGACGATGGCTAGGGCATCGCCTGTGTCAGGCTGCCTTCCATCTGGCCCCAACTCGCCGTAACCAGACCCACCACACTTTCACCACGGCCTGCTAGGAGCGACTCCGCGAGTGAGCCTTACGACCGGCGATCAAAGCCGCTACCGAGAATTCCGCTCGCACTATTTGCCGCGTACCGCCAAGGGGCGCGGTGCCGTGTTGCTCTACATCGGCGCGTTCGCGTTCGCCGAGTGGCCGCTGCTACCGCTGGCAAATCGAATCGAACCGACAGTACTAGGGTTCCCGTTCTTGTTCGCTTATCTGTCGGTTGTCTATGCCGCCAAGTTGGCAGTGCTGATCTACGCGGCACGTCAACAACTGTGAGCCGAGGGGGCTGAGCGGTGGAACCGTGGGTAGTGGCGCTGTCGATGATCGGCGTCTACCTGGTGATGACGTTGCTGTTGGGCGTGGTTGCCAACCGACGCCTCGAGGTGAACCTCGAGGACTTCCTGCTCTGCGGTCGTCGCGCCGGTTTCTTCGTCCTCTACCTCACGATGGTCGCCACCTACCATAGCGCCTTCGCGTTTCTAGGCAGCAGCGGCTTCTTCTATACGCATGGGATCGGATTCTGGGTTGCGGGTACCTGGACCCTGATGGCGGGCGCGATCACCTACGTACTGGGTCCTCGGATCTGGGCTCTGGGGAAGAAGTTCAATTACATGACTCCCGCAGACATGTTGGCCGACTACTACGAAAGCGAGCCGGTGCGGGTGGTGGTGGCGGCGGTATCAGTCGTCTTCACGATTCTGTACATCCAGGTTCAAGCCCAGGGACTCGGCTACATCATCAGCGCTGCCTCCGGCGATCGGGTCTCGTTTGAGGTCGCCACTGCGGTGTTGCTGATCGTGGCCGCGACCTACCTCATGGCCGGTGGCCTGCGCGCCGTCTACTGGACCGATGTGTTGCAAGGCGTCTGGATGTATGTCGCGGTCTGGGCCGGAGCGATTTACCTCTCCTACGAGTTGTTCGGCGGGCCGCTGCAGCTGCTCGATGCAGTCAGGGAGCAGCGACCCGACCTGATGACCATCCCGGGCCCACGCGACTTCTTCACCTATCCGATGTGGTTCGGGATGATGATCGCGTTGTCGTTCGGGGTCGTCCTTCAGCCGCACATCCTGATCCGTTACTACACCGCGGTTGACGCGCGGACGTTGAAATGGCTGGGCGCCACGATCCCGATCTTCTTGCTCACCTTGTTCATCCCCACCGCGTTCGTCGGTTTGGGCGGCGCGTTGGCGATGCCGGGCATTGCCATCCCGGACCGGATCTTCCCGGAGTTGCTGTTTGCCTACGCGCCGGCCTGGTTAACCGGGCTGATCCTGGCCGGGGCCACGGCCGCGGCGATGTCGACGCTCGACTCGATACTTCACGCCAACTCGGCGGTTCTTACACGCGATATCTATCAGCGCTACGTACGCCCTGACGCCGATGTGGGCCACTACGTCACCGTGAGCCGAGTGTTCATTGTCGGGTTCCTGGTAATCGGCTACATCCTCAGCGTCTACACGTTCGAGTACCTGGTGATCCTGGTGACGCTTTCGGGCGCCGGGGCGTTGCAGCTCTTGCCGGCAGTGCTCGGCGTCACCTTCCCGGCGCGCATCCGACTCACTGCGACCGGCGTGCTCGCAGGCATCGGGGTCGGCCTGGCAGTGCTGTTCCTCACCCTGGTCGTCTGGCCCCACCCACTGACCCTCCACGGTGGGGTGTGGGCGCTGCTGGCGAACGGCCTGATAGCGCTCTTGGTATCGCCCCTGAGCCAGGCCCCGTCCGCTGCCACCGTCAACCGGATACACGGCGCAATCGAAGAGCTTGTCTACGGTGCCGGCGAGTAAGTCGTGAACAGGCTTGTGATCGGCATCGATACCGGCGGCACCTTCACGGACTTTGTCCTCATGAAGGACGGCAAGGTCCGCGTCCACAAAGAGCCTTCCACACCCGATAATCCAGCCGCTGCGATCCTCAGCGGGCTTCGAGAGATGGGCGTTGACGGCGTCGAGATCGTTCATGGGTCGACGGTGGCGACGAACGCCTTGCTCGAGCGACGTGGCGCCCGCGTCGCCTTGGTCACGACGGCCGGATTCGAGGACGTACTCGAGATCGGCCGGCAGACGCGCCCGGCGATCTATGAGCTGGGCGTGACCAAGCCGGCGCCGCTGGTAGCCGCGGGCGACCGCTTCGGGGTGCGCGAGCGCCTCGACCCACAGGGCGCCATCGTCGAGGCCGTCGATCCCGACAGCGTCGCCGCGGTCACCGATCGCATCGCTGAGGGCAACTACGATTCCGCGGCGATCTGCCTGTTGCATGCCTACGCCAATCCGGCACACGAGCGGGCGGTGCTGAGCGCCCTCGCCGACAGGTTCGCGGGGTTCATCACGGCATCGCACCAGGTCGTTCCGGAGTTCCGCGAGTACGAGCGCACCAGTACCACCGTCGCCAATGCGTACGTCGGCCCGATCATGCGACGGTACCTCGGACAGCTGGCCGACCAGTTGCCGGGATCGCCGATCCGAATCATGCAGTCGAACGGTGGCTCGATCTCGCTGCAGTCAGCGCAGCGAGCGGCGATTCAGACGGTGCTGTCGGGACCCGCGGGCGGCGTTGTCGGCGGCGCCGAGATCGGGCGGCTGGCCGGCTTCCCCAACAGCATTACCTTCGACATGGGGGGCACGAGCACCGATGTCAGCCTCTGCCAGGGTGAGCCCGGCCGCACCGCCGAATCGAGCATCGGCGGCCTGCCGATCCGCCTCCCGGTGATCGACATCCACACCGTTGGCGCCGGCGGCGGCTCGATCGCCTACCGCGACCCGGGTGGCGCCTTGAAGGTCGGCCCCCGCAGCGCCGGCGCCCAGCCCGGGCCGATCTGCTACGAACGCGGAGGCACCGCGGTGACGGTCACCGACGCCAACCTGTTCCTCGGTCGCCTGGCCCCGAACCACTTCCTGGGCGGCGGACAGCAGCTAGCCGAGGAACCCGTTGAGGCGGCGATGGGAAACCTCGCCGCCGAGCTCGGCATGGAGCCCATCGAGCTCGCCGAGGGCGTCCTCCGCGTCGCCAATACGACCATGGCCGGGGCGATTCGCGTAATCTCCGTGGAGCGCGGGTTCGATCCGCGAGACTTCAGCCTGGTGTCGTTCGGTGGGGCCGGCTCGATGCATGCTGCGGCGCTGGCGCGCGACCTCGGCATTCCTCGGGTGATCGTTCCGTTCGCCGCGGGAATCCTCTCGGCGCTCGGCATGCTCCTCGCTGACATCGTGCGCGACTACTCGCAGACGCTGCTGGTCGCTGCAACAGCACTCCAACCCGAGGTTCTCGAGACAGAGTTCAGGAAGCTCGAGGCCAGGGCGCTCGAAGACTTCGCGCTCGATGGCCTGGATGCGGCCGACCTGCGCTACGAGCGTAGCGTCGAGCTGCGCTACATCGGCCAGGGCTACGAGCTCGAGGTGCCGATGCAGGCGGACTTCGAGGCGGCGTTCCATGAGCATCACGAGCAAAGGTATGGATACAGCGATCCCCAGCGACCGACCGAGGTGGTCAATGTCCGCCTACGTGTCGTGGCACCTACGCAGAAGCCGGCGATGGAGAGCGAGCCCCTGACCGAGTCCGACAGCACCGCGGCCGTTCTCGGAGAACACGAGATGGTCTTCGACCAGCAGACGCACGCCGCAAGGCTCATCGACCGGGACCAGCTACACCCCGGGAGCACATTCATCGGCCCGGCGCTGGTCGTCGAATACAGCACGACAACGGTGGTCCCGCCGGATATTCGCTGTCGCATCGACGGCCACCGCAACTTGATCATGGAGATCGCCCCATGAGCTTGCGGCCAACGGAAGCAGGCGCGGAATACGACCCCATTCAGCTGGAGGTATTCCGCAACCTCTTCCACTCGACAGCGGAAGAGATGGGCGTGGCCCTGTGCCGAACGTCTTTCTCCCCCAATATCAAGGAGCGCCGCGACTATTCGTGCGCCATCTTCGACGGTGCCGGGCGCGTAGTTGCGCAGGGCGACCATATGCCTGTTCACCTGGGCTCGATGCCCCTTTCGGTTGCAGCGGCAATCGAGGACACCAGCATGGGCCCCGGCGATGTGGTGATAGTCAACGATCCCTTCCGCGGCGGCACTCATTTGCCCGACATCACGCTCGTCGAGCCGGTCTTCGTCGAAGGCGCCACCGAGCCGACGTTCTATGTCGCCAACCGCGCGCACCACTCCGACGTCGGCGGCATGACTCCAGGATCCATGCCGCTGGCGACCTCAATCTACCAGGAGGGCATCCGCATTCCGCCGGTGCATCTGGTGCGTGGTGGCGAGCTGGTGGGCGACGTGATGTCGATGATCCTGTCCAACGTGCGCACCCCGCGCGAGCGCGAGGGTGACCTCACCGCACAGATCGCTTCGAATCGCACCGGGCTGCGCCGACTGCTCTCGATCGTAGAAAAGTACGGTCTCGACGTCGTGCAGGCCTACATGGGTCACCTGATGACCTATGCGGAGCGCATGACGCGCGAAGCAATCCGTCAGATACCGGACGGCACCTACCGGTTCGAGGACTGCATGGACGACGACGGCCAGGGCAACGGCCCGCTCGCCATCGTGGTGACCATCACCATTGCCGCCGATAAGGCCCGCATCGACTTCGCCGGCACGGCACCGCAGGCGCAAGGCAACATCAACGCCAACTACGCCATCGCGTTGGCGGCCGTGTTCTATTGCTTCCGGGTCATCGTTCCGTTCCCGATTCCATCGAACCACGGAACGCTGTTGCCGCTGGAGGTGGTGGCTCCAGACGGCTGCCTGGTCAACGCCCAGGCACCATCCGCCATGGCCGCGGGCAACGTCGAGACCTCGCAGCGCATCGTCGACACGGTGCTCGGCGCGCTCGCCCAGGCAATCCCGGAGATCATTCCGGCCGCCAGCAGCGGCACCATGAACAACACCACGCTCGGTGGGATCGATCTGTCCGGGGCGCAATTCGCCTACTACGAGACCGTCGCCGGGGGGATGGGCGCACGACCGTACGCGGATGGCCTCGACGCCACCCACACGCATATGACCAACAGCCTGAACACGCCTATAGAAGCGCTGGAGCACGCCTACCCCTACCGCGTTACGCGCTACGAGATCCGCCGCGGCTCTGGCGGATCCGGCACCTGGCGCGGCGGCGATGGGATTCGCCGCGACATTCAGTTGCTCGTTCCGGCGCAGCTGACCATTCTCAGCGATCGGCGCGTCAAAGGGCCCTATGGCCTGCAGGGAGGCGGCTCGGGGCGCCCGGGGCGCAACGTCCTCGTCAGTGGAGACGACGAACACGAGCTTCCGGGCAAGGTGACCAAATTGCTCCAGGCTGGAGACATCATCAGCGTGCGCACCCCTGGCGGGGGTGGCTTCGGGGCGACTGGAGACGGCGACGCCGGGAGCTGACAGCAGCAACTCGCGAAAGCAGCGATTTACGAGAAGACGACCAACCTAGGAGCTGACGATGATCCGACCCCGCATCACGAATGGCCTCTGGAGACTCCTCCTGGTCGCGTTCGTCGCGACCCTTGGCGCCGTTGGCATCCCGGCACCAGCCGGCGGCCAAGCAGGCGGGGAAGCTTCGGCAGGCCTCGAGAGCCTGTTCGATACCGGGTTGATCTTCCAGGATCGAAACGGCGATGAGGTCGTCGACTTCGTCAATACCGGTATCGTTCTAGGCTTGGAACGCTCGGATTCCGACCTGGCCGCGGCGATCGATATCGCGGCGCGGCTCGGATTCGAGACCATGGCCATGGACATTCCGATACCCCGGAATGTGCCAGAGGGCAGCCTCGGCATCGTCGTCGGGCGCGGCGGCGCACAACGCCTCGGGCTCAGCGTACCGGCCCTCGACGAGCTAGAGCCCGGCGCCGGCCTGGTCATGCGGACCCGCTCACAAGGACAGGACTGGCTGGTGATCGCCGGAGCCGACGACGCCGGCACCCGCGCCGCCGCCGCAGCTTTTGCCGGTCGCCTGCCACACGTTGGTGCGGCCAAGGGCGCCACGCTCGCCGACCTGACAACGGACATCGAGGCATACCTGGGCGACGAAGGGATCGTGGTGCAAGCGGTCACTGTGTCGACAATCCACGCCGAGGACAGCAACGACGGCATCTTCTCCTCGGTAGACGTGGTCGTGCGTCTGTCCGCGTCCGACGCCGAAGGGGCGCGGACCGCCCTGATGGAGGTGCCAGCACGACGCCAAGCCAGCACCATGGAAGACGAGGATGAGGACAACGACGACGACCCATCCGAGCTGCTGTCGTACGCTGGTGTTGAGCGCCTGCACGTTGCGTTGACCGCGGCAGGCAGAGCCGCGGTCGATGTGGAGATCCTACGCGTAGAGCCGGAGGCTCCGTCACGCCCGACCCCAGCGCGTCCGGGGTCCGGCGGCAAGGACGACCTCGATCTATCGACGCTGTTCGACGCCGAGGGCTTGCTCGGAGACAGCGACAGCAACGTGATTCCCGACCGCATCGATGCGGTGCTGAGCGCCTCCGGTCCGGGTGTGGATGGAACGATCGATCTGGCTGCACGCCTCGGTCTGGAGTCGGCGGGAATCACCTTGCCTCTCGGTCGCACCCCGGATCAGATCGACAAAGCCGGGAGCGAGCCGACGCTGGTGATCATCGGGCTCGATCATCCGCTGATCGCCGACCTCGTCGACGACGGCAAGCTGGCGCCGGGGCGCGTCGAGTCGCTCGCGGCCGGTGAGGGGCTCATCGAGGTGGTGCCCAACGCCTTCGGCGACAAGCGCGCGGTGGTCGTTACCGGCGGCGACGCCGCCGGTGTGGCGCGGGCGCTACAACAGCTGTCGGAGCACTTCCCCAACCTGTCGGAGCGCGGCCAGGATCGGTCGACGGTCGACGCGGTTGAGCTGGCGGTGTGGCAATTCCTGTCGCAACGCAGCCCGGGAGGTCAGGCGGCCGCCGCACTCTACAAGATCGACCGCATGGTCGAGGAGCTACAGGGGAAGCAGATCGACTCCGCCGAGGTCACGGTCTCGCTCGAGAAGATCGAGCCAGGGCTGGAAGCAATCGTACGTCAACGGCTCGCACCTCTGAACGTCGCCAACCTCTCGGTGCACCTGGACGATCGCGACGTCCAGAAGGCCGCCGTGCTCAGCGAGGAGCAGATCGACATCCCGTCCGAGGTCGAAGCCTTCTGGAACCGATTCCGTTCGCAGGTTGTCCCGGGCGTGCGCCGCGGCCAGCCGGTGCGAATAGAAGCGCGGCTCAGCGAGCCGCGCGAGGTGCGCCAACGGATTGCCCAACAAGCCCGCGATCTGCTGATCGAAGCAGGAGCCGACGCGAACGCCACGGAAGTAACCGTGCTCTCGGCCTTCAAGCAGGGCTTCTCGTGGCTACGTGAGGTGATCGTACCGGAGCTCCAGCGGCTGCAGTCGGGCGGCGCCGATCAGGCCATCGGCGGCATCCGCGTGAACTTCGCCGAGACCGGTCCGCCGGAGGACTGGCCGCAGCAGGCAATGTACAACAAGGTCCGTTGGCTCAAGGAGATCTGGCCGGTCGACGAGGTCATGGCGGCCGACCTGTCGCTGGATCCGGAGCTCATCGACTTCCACATGGCACCCATCGACGCCCCTACCTACGAGGTCGTGGTGACCTCATCGAGTGGCACCGAGCTGTTGCGACGGACGTTCGAGCCGAAGTACGTGCTGCAGCCGTACTATGAGCGCTTCGACAACTACGAGATGGTCCGAGTCACGACCGGCTGGATCACCGCCAGCAGCGGCGGCACCACGTTGATCGACGAGCGCATCGTCACCGACATCGAGAGCTTCTGGGACCACTACCAATCGAAAACGCTGCGCGGACTCTACGACCATGTCATGCAGATACACGACGGCAACCCGCGGAGCGCCGACGCGCCGTACTTCGGTGAGCTCACCGTCGAGGTAAGCCTGAGCGAGCCCGACTATCTGCTCGGGATCGACAAGGAGTACATTTCGTCGCTCGACTCTCTGCACGAGGAGATCTACTTCCCCACCCTCTTCTTCTTCCGCATCCTGGGGCGCATGGCGCGGGGTGAGGAGCTCAGCCACATCGGGCGCGTCATCCCGATCATGCGGCCCAACAGCAGTGGCGAGGGCGGCTGGGCGAAGATCCGCCTAACCGGATTCGCCACCAGCCGACCTGCGGTGGTGATCGACTATGCCGAGGCTGACGGCACCACTGCACAGCTGCGTCGCGATATCCCTGTGGTTGCGGTGGAACGACCTAGCGCCCTCGCCGCGACCGTGCGCGCCGGGCAGCAGGGCCTCGACAGCCTGGATCTGCGGGTCAAGGTGGACTTCGAGGACGACCAACGCGCCGATCTGTTGCAACAGGCCGACGAGTTCCAGGTCGACCGCAGGGTCATGAGCGCTGCCCAGGCGACATCGATGATCGACAACCTCGAGGAGCTGCGCGCCAACGACCTCTATGACAGCGAGCTCGCGTTCCATGGCCTGGGCACGATTCGCCTCGCCGCCGGGTGGGAATGGGAGATCGATCGCGACACGCAGGCGGTCGCCACGCTCGACGCCAACGGCGCGGCGGCTGCCTATCCGACCATCGCGGCACTGCTTCCGGAGGGTGGCTACAGCTACGCTGGCGAGGAGATGGTGCAGTGGGATACACCCATCCCGCCGCCCGAGGGGCACGCCATCCTGGCGCGCATGTCGACGTTTCCCGAAGCGACGATGTACTACACAGGCCGCAGCTACCTCGGCAAGGACATCTGGGCGATGCTCTTGATGCCCCCCATCGAGGCCAGCCACTGGTCTCGCTACAAGCTCACGACGCACAAGCC
This sequence comes from Acidobacteriota bacterium, assembly GCA_963666055.2. Classification (GTDB taxonomy): domain Bacteria; phylum Acidobacteriota; class UBA890; order UBA890; family WLXD01; genus DASCOT01. The sequence continues at coordinate 260,808 of CAXWPH010000012.1, forward strand.
GACGGTGATCTACTCGGCCCGCCAGCATGCGAATGAGGTCTCGTCGACCAGCCACGTGCTGAAGCTCGCCGAGCTGCTGTTGACCGACGAGGAGTTCAAGAAGAAGCTCCTCGATGTGAACGTGATCATTCATCCGTTCACCAACCCGGATGGGGCCCAGCTGGCCTACGACCTCTACGAGATCACCCCCGATTTCATTCTCCACGCCGGCTACCTCGGCGCGCTCGGCCAGGATGCGACGAACGGGGCTCGCGAGGACATGCCCATATATCCGGAGTCGAAGATTCGACCGACACTATGGAGAACCTGGCTCCCGGATATCTTCCTCAATCCGCACGGGTACCCGTCGCACGAGGTGGTGCAGCTGTTCTCGGAGTATGCCGGGTTGGTACGTCGGGGCCGCATCACCGAGCGTAACTGGAGCGTCAATCGAGGCTGGTTCATTCCCGGCTTCGGCTACCTGGACGATCCCAAATTCCCGCGCCACAAGGACGCTGCCTTCCGTATTCGCGACTACGTCACCCGCTACATCAACGCCGCCGAGGATGTGCGGGCGATGAACGAGCGCGCCTACGACCGCTACAACCGTTACGGAAGTGACTACGAGCCCATCATCTATCGACAGGACATGACCGATGGGGTCAACGTGCAGATGCCGCTCAAAGGCGGCCGATCTGGCGAAGGCGGCGCCTTCGGAGGTGGCTTCAACCCCAAGGTGACGATCTGGAACGGCGGCACCGAGGCGCCCGACGAGACCGCCTATGGCGACTGGATGAAGATCGTCGCCACCGCCGGTCTACAGTGGGACAAGGCGATCCTCGACTACCTGTACGAGGGCGAGCACAGCGTCGACCGCAATGGCACTAGCCACTGGGGCGGTGGCGTACGGCTCTGGCTCGATCGCCCGCGCCCGCCGAAGCCCGAGGGAGAGGACGAAGAGGAGGAGTGAACCCGAAGGAGTAGCCAGGCACGCCCCCGATCGTCGGCTAGTGGGCCCCTAACAGGCCGACGGCAGCGTCTCGAGGGCTCCCAGCACCTGCGCGGTGATCTCGACTACCTGATCCAACTCGCTGTCGGAGATGACGAACGGCGGGCCGAACAGGATCACGTCGCCGTCGGTGCCGTTGACCATGCCGGTTCCCGGATAGACCAGTAGGCCCTCCGCCTTGCACGCCGAGAGCACGCGCTCGGTAACCTGAGAAGATCGTGGAAAGGGCTCGCGGGTGTCGCGATCAGCGACCAGCTCAACCCCTACGAGCAGGCCACGGCCGCGCACTTCACCCACGTACGGGTTGTTCGACAATTGCTCCACGAGCAGGGATTTGAGGCGTTCTCCCTTGTCGCGCGACTGCGCCACCAGGTCGCCAACCAGCAGACGCTCGATCACCGCCACGCCGACCGCGGCGCCGACGGCATGGTGTGAGTAGGTGAAGCCGTGCACAAAACCACCTTCATACAGTGCGGCCGCCACGCGCCCGCTGGCGACCGTCAGCCCGAGTGGCCAGTAGCCCGACGAGCACCCCTTGCCGCTGGCGATGAGATCAGGCTGCACATCCCAGTGGTCGACACCGAACCACGTCCCCGTTCTACCGAAGCCGGTCATTACCTCGTCGGCAATGAGCAGGACGCCGTGGCGCCGGCAGACCTCGGCAGTCGCCAGCCAGTAGTCATCCGGCGGCACGCTGGCACCGAGCGTCGCCCCACCGATCGGTTCGGCGATGAAGGCCGCAACCGTATCGGCGCCCTCCTCGGTAATGGCCCGGTCGAGCGCCGCCGCGTGCGCCGCGCCGCAGGCACGCGGATGCGTCGGCATCGGGCAGCGATACTCGTAAACCGCCGGTACGTGGATGGCGCTGCCGAGCCAAGGTAGGTACGGGGCGCGCAGCGGCGCGCGACCGCTGACGGCGAGCGCCGCGCGCGTGTTGCCGTGGTACGAGCCCCAGCGACTGATGATCTTGTGCCGACCATCTTGTCCATTGGCCAGGTGGAAGGCCCGCGCCATCTTGAAGGCTGTTTCTATCGCCTCCGAGCCCCCCGACACGGGGTAGATCGACGGCGACTCCATCGGCAACAACGGGGCCAGCTTCTCCCCCAGCTCCTCGAGAGCGGCGGTGGTGAACTCGGTGCCGTGTACGTACGACACGCGTTCGGCCTGCTCCAGCATGGCGCGCCGGATCTCGGGCACGCCATGGCCGACGTTCACCACCACGGCGCCGCCGGCGGCGTCGAGATAGCGGTTGCCGTGCTCGTCAGTGATCCAAACACCCTCGGCAGCGACCGCCCTCGGCATGCCCGCGGGCGCCCGTCGGAAGATGTGGCTCATCGCGTATAGATCCCGTCGGTATCGAGCTCCTCGCGGATCAGCCGTAACTCCTCGGCGGTGGGCGCAGGAGCTTCGCGCAGATCGTCAGCTACCTTCATCTCCCAGCCGGTCTTCTCGCGCACCTCGTCCAGCGACACGCCAGGGTGCAGCGAGGTGAGCTCCATCTCGCCGGTCTGCGCGTCGAAGCCATACTCGCCGAGATCGGTGATGACCACCTGCGGCCCGCTCCCGAGCCAGCCACGGGCGCGCTCGACCTCTGGATCGGGATTGTGTCCCGGCGAGGTCTGGAAGCTCAGCTGCTGCACGAACGAACGCCGTCTCTGCGGCATGATGATGAAGACGCGCCGGGCGTTGATGGCGATCTCACAAGCGCCTCCCGAGCCGGGCAGACGCACCTTGGGCTCCTCGTAGTCGCCAATGACGGTGCTGTTGAGGTTGCCGTAACGGTCGATTTGGGCCCCCTGCAGGAAGCCCACATCGATGAGGCCGGCCTGCAGGTAGAAGGCGAAGAGCTCGAACATGCTGGTCGCCGCCGTCGCCCCGGTGACCAGAGTCGGATCCCCGATCGACAGCGGCAGCCGCGCCGGCGCGGCGCCGAACACGCCGGCCTCGTACACCATCTGGATATCGGGCGACACCGTACGCTTGGCGAGGTTCACCGCGATGTTCGGCATACCCACGCCCACAAAGCAAATCCTCTCTCCCTCGAGAGCGTGCGCCGAGCGCACGATCATCATCTCCTTGCGCGAGAAACCGAGCTCCGGCTGCGCGACGCTCACGCGTACTCTCCGTAGTCAACCTCACCGGAAAGTGCGGGGCCTGTCGGGCGTAGGCGATCCCAGTAGGCGGCACCGAACTTCTCCACGTAGTCGGCATGGCACGACAGGTCGTAGACCCACTCCCGGAGCCAGGCGTCGAGGCTATCGGCGTGGCGCGCAATCGTGTCCCACTTCACGTAGAAATCATTGTCGCGATCGTAGTGACCTTGAACATAGGAGGGGTGACAGCCGAAAGGCTCGACCACGACCGCGTCTACCTTGATGCCAGGGATCACCGTGCGGTTGGGATCGCGACGTACCGTTTCCTCGCCAACCAGCTCCTCGACCACGAGGATGACGCGGTCAGCGCCAAATGCTGCCTCCTTCTGGCAACCGAGCAGGCCCCAGATCTGTGCGTTGCCCTCAGCGTCGGCACGCTGCGCGTGGATGATCGCGACGTCTGCGTTCAGCGGCGGCACGGCAGCGATCCGACCGCTGCCAAAGGGGTCGTCGAGCCAGCGGATCTGATCGTTCACCGACGGAATGTCGGACTCCTCGTACGAGCGCAGCGGCATGAACGGCAGGCGCGAGGCCCCTGCCATGTAGCGGCACACCATGCCGAAGTGGCTGTACTCCTCGATCTCGAGGGGCGCCGGGTCAGCCCTCTCTACACGACGGCGAATAGCATGCAGCGACCCGACGCCAGGGTTGCCTAACCACGAGAAAATCAGTTTGCTGGCCACACCGGCGGCGATCATCTGGTCGTAGGTCACATCGGGGGTCATGCGCGCCAGGGTCAGATCGCGCTTGCGCTGTCGGATGATCTCGTGCCCGGCCGCAAAACAGATGAGGTGGGTGAACCCCTCGATCGCCACCGTGTCGCTATCGCGCACGAGATCGCGCACGGCGTCCTGCATCGAAACCACCTTGCCCACTGTCGCCCCTACCCGCCGACCGCGCCGAGGACCTCTTCGAACACCTCGAGACCCCGGTCGGCCTGCTGTCGCGTGAAGACCAGCGGTGGCGTGATGCGGATCACGTTGTCGCCGCAGCCCAGCATCAGCAAGCCGCGCTTGAAGGCCTCTTGTTCGATCCGGCCCATCACGTCATGGCTCGGGAACTCGACGCCGATCATCAGGCCCAGCCCGCGCAGATCGCGAATCACGTCGTGCTTCGACTGCAGCTGGCGCAGCCCGTCCATCAGATAGGCCCCGACCTCGGCGGCGTTCTGCTTGAGGCCGTTCTCGATCAGATCGATGCTGGCAAGCGCCGCCGCGCACGGCGTCGGCGATCCCCCGTAGGTGGAGCCGTGCGCACCGAACTCCCAGGACATCAGATCCTCGCGCGCGATCATCGCGCCCAGCGGCATGCCGCTGGCGATGCCCTTGCCCGACAGGACGATGTCGGGTTCGACGCCGAAGTGCTGGATGGCCCAGGTCTTACCGGTACGGCCCATGCCCGACTGCACCTCGTCGGCCACCAGCAGGATGCCGTGCTGGTCGCACAGCCGCCGCAGCTCGGTGAGGAATTCCTGCGGCGGGAAGATGTAGCCGCCTTCGCCCTGCACCGGCTCGACGAAGATCGCCGCCACCTCGTCGGCTGCCAGGACGTGCTTGAAAAGCACCTTCTCGATGTAATCGATACTCGCGAGTCCATCATCGCCGGCGGCCAGGTCCAATCCCCAACCGTAGCCGTCGCCGTACGGGGCGTGGTAGACGCCGGGAAGCAGCGGTCCGAAGCGGCGGTGATACTTCGCTTTCGAGGCCGTCAACGACACGCTGCCGTACGAGCGACCGTGGAAGGCACCGTAGAACGCAATCACGTTGTGCCTGCCGGTGGCGTAGCGTGCCAGCTTCAGGGCCGCCTCCACGGCCTCGGTACCCGAGTTGGTGAGGAAGGTGCGCGCCCGGCCCGAAAACGGCGAGATCTCGTCGAGCCGCTCGCAAACTTCAGCGTAGATTGGCAGGTAGAAGTCCGACGCCGAGTAGTGCAGCAACTCGGCAGCCTGCTTCTGGATCGCCTCGACCACTGCCGGGTGCGAATGGCCCGTGGCATTGACCGCGATGCCGGCGTTTAGGTCGAGAAACAGGTTGCCGTCGACGTCCTCGACCACCGAGCCGCTCCCCCGTCGGGGGGCAAACGGATACGCTCGGGGCAGCGACGGCGACGTCACCCGCTGGTCACGCTCGATGATCGCCTGCGCCTTGGGGCCGGGCGGCGAGACGACGATCTGCGGAGCCGCTACTCCGGCGAGATCTGCGATGGAAAGCTCAGTGCTGCTCATCCGATCACCGTCCTGGATTGTTCGCGCATGTACTGGAGCACGTAGTAGGGGCCACCCGCCGCCTTGCCCATCGTCCCGGAACCCTTCCAGCCGCCGAACGGCTGGGCGCCCGGCCACGCGCCGGTGGTGGCTCCGGAGGAACGATTGATGTAAATGACGCCGGCCTCGATCTCGTTGCAGAAGCGGTCGATCTCGGCCTGATCTTCGCTGAACAAACCCGCCGTGAGCCCGTATTCGGTGTCGTTGGCAAGCCCGATCGCCTCGTCGAGCGAGTCCACCGCATCGACCGCCACGAACGGCACGAACAGCTCGCGCTTCCACAGCCAAGAGTCCCGCGGCACGTGTACCACCGTCGGCTGCACGTAGGTGCCGCGCGCAAAATCACCGTCAGTAATTACCTCCCCGCCGGCGATCACCTCTCCCGTCCGTCTGGCCTCATCGGCAGCCTCCTCAAACGTGTCGACAGCCGCCTGGTTGATCACCGGTCCAAGAAACACACCCTGTTCAAGCGGGTTGCCGACCACCAGGGCCTCGGTCTTCTCCTTGAGCTTGGCGACGAACTCGTCGTACAGCTCACGCTCGACGTACACCCGCGAGTTCGCCGAGCACTTCTGGCCCTGAAGGCCGAATGCACTGCGCCATACGCCGTCGGTAGCCTTGTCGAGATCGGCATGCTTGGTGACGATCGTCGGGTTCTTGCCGCCCATCTCGCAGATAGCCGGCTTGGGGTAGTCCCTCGCAAACTCCCTGTAGATCTTCATCCCGACTTCATAGGAGCCAGTAAACGTCAGGCCCTTTACATCCGGGTGGGTGGCGATGCCATCGCCGACCACCTCACCTGACCCTGACAGCAACTGGAACGCGCCAGGTGGCATGCCGGCCTCGCGATAGGCCTCGTAGAGCATGTGTCCGGTCGCCGCCCCCTGCGAGGCGGGCTTGAACACCACCGTATTCCCGGCTGCCAGCGCCGCCGACGACGGCCCAGCCGCCAGCGCCATCGGAAAGTTAAAGGGGCTGATGACCCCCCAGACGCCATAGGGGCGCATGATGTCGTAGTAGTCGCCGGCCTCGCCTAGCGGCTGCATCGGCACCCTGAAGCCCTCGGCTTGGATCATCGCGTGGGTATTCCAGCGAATGAGGTCGGCCGACTCCTGCACGTCGCCGACCGCCTCGAGTCGGCTCTTCCCCACTTCCATCGCCATCAGCGCCGACATCATGTAGCGCTGTTCCTCGATGATCTTGGCGGCCCGGTCGAGGATCTCGGCGCGCTTCTGGTATCCCAGTGCGTCCCAGGCCAGCGCATAGTCCTTGGCGGCGGCGATGGCATCGCTTACGTCCTGCGGGGTCGCCCTGGCGAACTCGCCGAGCACGATGTCGGAGTCGATCGGGGACACCTCGGTGTGCCAGCCATCACCCTCGCGAGCTTCGCCGTTCACGTAGAACGGATGTCGCTGGCCGAGCCACGCCTTGGCGTCCTCGATGCCGCGCTCGTAGTCGGCGTGCATGTTCGGGTCGGCTGCGAGCGTCGCGTAGGTAACGCGGAATCCTTCGGCCATCGAGGTCGCCTCTTGGTGGATCGCTATGGCGGATCGTCTCGTCCCGTCGCGTGATCGATCTCAGGCGGACATCGTATTCCTGTCGCCAAGTCGCCGCATCCCGCTCGGCGCGGAGAATCGGTCAGCGGTTGCCCAAGCTCGCGGTGCGATGGGATGATAGATAAGTGGCCTCCACCTTTGCCGACGTCGTGACGGCGGCACGTGGACTCATATGGCGGCTAGGCTCATATCTCGACCCGCTCGCCGGTGACCTGCATGTGGTTCAACCTGAACGTCCTTCACCAGCCCGACGTCGACGCCTGATGACGTGACCGCGCCCCCCTAGGGGGGCGCCTGTTAGTCCCATCGGCCCCCAAGGTGAAGCAAGGATCCCAAGCATGTCGTCCAGCACCCTGAAGACCACTGCAGTAGAAGGCGGCGACACCGCGCATCTCAAGGAACCCGTCGATGCGGCGGCGCTCGGCCATCGCGATCTGGTTCGCGGCGAGTTCTGGCGCGATGTCCCGGCATACAGCGACGTCTCGGAGCCCCAGTTCCTCGACCACCTATGGCAGGCAAGGAACTCGATCACGACCCCGAAGAAACTGCTGGCGGCGCTCAGCGGGCTGGTGAGCGACACGTTCATCGAGGACGTACGCAACGGCTTCGAGCGCTCGCCAATGAGCGTGCGGGTTTCTCCCTACCTTCTCAGCCTGATCAACTGGGAGGACCCTTACGAGGACCCGCTGCGCATCCAGTTCATCCCGGTCGGATCGCGGTTGTTGCCCGACCATCCGAAGCTCGAGCTGGACTCGCTGCACGAGCAGGCCGATGCGCCGGTGCCCGGCCTGACGCACCGATACCCCGACAAGGCACTGTTTCTCGCTCTCGATACCTGTCCGGTGTACTGCCGATTCTGCACCCGAAGCTACGCGGTGGGCATCGACACCGAGGAAGTCGAGAAGGTCCAGCTCAAAGTCAACGCCGAGCGCTGGGATCTGATGTTCGAGTACGTGCGATCGCGACCTGAGCTCGAGGACATCGTCATCTCCGGTGGCGATGCCTACAACCTGCGTGCCGAGCAGATCCGCACCATCGGCATAACGCTGCTGGAGATCGATCATACCCGCCGCATGCGATTCGCCACCAAAGGGCCGGCGGTGATGCCGCAGAAGCTGCTCACCGACCACGCCTGGGTCGCGGCGCTCACCGATGTGCACGAACGAGGGCGACAGCTAGGTAAGGAGGTGGTACTCCACACGCATTTCAACACCGGGCGCGAGATCACCGGCATCACCCACGATGCGATGAACGTGCTGTTCGAGCGCGGCATGACGTCGCGCAACCAGAGCGTCATGCAGCGCGGGGTGAACGACAAGGTCACCACCATGCAGCGGCTGGTCAAACGGCTCAGCTACATCAACGTGCACCCCTACTACGTGTACATGCACGATCTGGTGAAGGGCGTCGAGGACCTACGCACCACCGTCGTCACCGGCATCGCCGTGGAGAAGCACGTGCGTGGCGTGACGGCGGGATTCAACACCCCCACCGTGGTCGTCGACGCGCCCGGCGGCGGCGGTAAACGCGACATCCACTCGTACGAGCACTACGACCCGGACACCGGCATCAGCGTCTACACGGCGCCGTCGGTCAAGCATGGGTACTTCCTGTATTTCGACCCCATCCCCATGCTCCCCGTCGAGAGCCAGCGGCGCTGGTCTGACCCCGTCCAGCAGCGTCGGATGATCCGCGACGCCCTCGACGCGGCGAGCGCCAACCGGGGACAACATGCGTAGGTCGGCGGACCAGCGCGGCCGCCTGCTGATGGCTGGTCTGTTGTCTTGTCTGGCGCTCGCCTGTGGTCCTACCCCCGTGGTCGAGACGCCGGCGTTGGAACCGTCGGCGCAGGTCGATGCCTTGTTCGCCCACTACACCGAGGGCATTCAGCCGGGCGCTGCGGTCATGGTCATCCGCGACGCAGAGGTAGTGCACAGCGCAGGCTATGGCTATGCGGAGATCGGGCACAGGGTGCACATCGGCACCGACTCGACGTTCCGACTCGGTTCCTTCTCCAAGCAATTCACCGCCATGGCGATCATGCTGCTGGCCGAGAGCGGTGACTTGGACTACGACGATCCGATCGCCCGTTACCTGCCCGAGCTGGCCCGCTACGGCGAGAACATCACGATTCGACACCTCCTGCACCACCAAGGCGGCCTGCCGGGGTACTACAGCGACATCGACACTTCGGCTGGGATGCCCTCCAACGCAGACGCGCTAGCTCAGCTAGCGAGCAAGGGCGAGCCGGTGTTCCCGCCGGGGGAGCGCTACGAGTACAGCAACCCCGGATACGACATGCTGGCCGTGGTGGTCGAGGCAGCTTCGGGGATGAGTTTCGCCGACTTCATGCGTGAGCGTATCTTCGCTCCGCTGGGAATGGACGACTCCCTGATTCACGATCACACTGGCCCGCACATCGCCCGTCGCGTCGTCGGTTACGACCCGGACGGCGATGGGTACGTGGAGAACGACCAGCACCCACTCAACGGCATCGTCGGCTCGGGCAGCATGTTCTCCACCCTCGAGGACCTCTACAAATGGGACCAGGCACTCTACACAGGGGTGCTGGTGAGCAGCGCAACCCTGCGGGAAGCGTTCACGCCCGCGAAACTCAACAACGGAGAGGGCACCGGCTACGGCTTCGGCTTCACGATCGGCGAGTACCGTGGCCACCAGCGCATCGCGCACGGTGGCAGCTGGGTGGGCTTCCGGACGCACATCGCACGACATCCGGAGATCGGGCTGACGGTGATCCTGCTTTCGAACCGCGGCGACTTCGACAGCAGCGACTACGTCGACCCGGTGATCGATGCCTATCTGGGCGCTTACTCGACTCCGTCGGCCGAGTAGATCACGTAGATCTTGCTATAGCCCATTGTGTCCCAGGTGCCCTTCCATTCCTTCGGAATGGTCGCCGCTTCGCCGGCCTCGATCACCTGTACCGTGCCGTCCTCCGAGGTCAGCGTGACGCTGCCCTCGGTGAAGTACATGAACTCGTCGACACCATACGGCTGGTCGTCGTAGGTCCAGTGTCCCTCGGTGGCGCGATACATGCCGCTGACAAACTTCTTGTCGCTGCTCCGGTGCGTGATGAAATCGTGCGTCGTGCGATCGTTGCGCGTAGTCACCACGATCTCCGGGTGATCGAAGATGGCCCCGGCGATCTCCGCCGCGGTCAACTCTGCCGGCCTGACAACATCCTCGCCGGCGACCGCCGTCGCCGCCAGCGCGCCGACGATCATCAATCCGATTGCCGCAATGCCGTATAGCGCTTGCTTCATGGTTCCTGCTCCTTGGTTTCTGACCTGGTCGTTACGCGAGCGACCCCGAACTGCCTAGCTTCCCGGCGTCAGCTCGATTCGCATCGCCGTCGCCGCCTCGATCTTATCCCGAGAATAGAAGACTGGATGGAACCGATCGTTCGCCCAGTCCTCGAAGAGGTTGCGGTAGAAGGGTGAGTCGGGATCGCCACTCTGCCCGGGCGTGTTCATCCCGACGCCACGATCCCAGTCGCCGGTATCGATGATGATCCGGAACGACGCCCCCGACGTCTGGTTGTCGGCACCACTGGTTTGGTTGACGGTGTAGCTATAGCCACCCCGCGGGTGCGGGCCGACCTCGAGCCGGGCCCGCATTGGCTCGCTCACCGCTGCCCCCAACGGATGGCGCAGGGTGACGTGCTTGTAGTCGGGCTGGCCGTAGACCCAGTTGGCAGGGTCGGGGCCGAGTTTCTGAGTCAACGCGTCGACCGTCGACTCCAGAGCATCCAGGAGGATCTCGTCGCGGGCACGTAGGGGGTCGGCTCCGAGCGTACCGGGGGGGACCATGATGGTGTCGATCGTCTTCTTCAACGACAGGGTCATTCGAGCTGCCGGCGGCACTAGAGCGGCGTTGACGCTGCGGCGCAACTGCGCTTCCCAGGCCACGTACAGCCCCGCGGCGGTCGACCGCTTGTCGACCACGTAGTCCCATTCGAGCAGAAGCTGCCGGGCCCACTCGATGCGATCGTCGCCGGCCTCGATCTCCTCGAGCAGCGGCACCAGTTGCCGCGCCGGGATCGACAGCTCGTCGGTCTGCAGACGCATCATGTCGGCGATCGAGAAGCGTGTGCCGCTGCCGAGCACCTCGACCAACCGCAGCCAGCGATACGGGTCCGACCAGCTGAAGCCGATCGCGTCCATGTACTCGTAGTCGCGTGGCACCAGGTCGTTGTTGGCGGTGGCGAAGTAGCCCTCGGGTGGGTTCACGACATGCGGCTTGGCCTTGATCGGCAGGTAGCCGTCCCATTCATAGCGGCCATCACCGGGGACCGGTACCAGACCGCTCCAGTTGCGACGGATAGGAGCGATTCCCACGGCTTGCCAGCCGATGGTCCCGTCACGCCCTGCCCAGACCATGTTCTCGCCTGGGATGTTGGAGTAGTTGCTCGCCTCGACGAACTCCTCCCAGGTCGTTGCCTGGTCCATGCGCAGCGAGCCCAGGTACGGCGACCCGCCGATCTCCATCCAGCCGGCGCGCACTGCGTACGCCAGATTGCGGCCGCGATCCTCGAAGACCACCGGGCCGTGGCGCGTGTACTTGAGCTCGGCGCGGTGCGCGCCTTGTCCCTTCACCGGAATCTCCTCGTCCAGCACCGTCATCGGCTGCCATTCGCCGCGGTAGCGGTACTCGTTGCCGTTGGCCGGGTTGGTCTCGTAGACGTAGAGATCCTCGGCGTCGGTCGAGAACACCGTCAGTCCCCAGGCGCCGTGGGCGTTGTGCCCGATCGAAATGCCCGGCAGGCTCGGCTCGCCGCCGCCGATGACGTCCCAGCCGGGCCCCACGAGGTGCACCCAGTAGCGCAACGACGGAGCTGCCTGCACGCGGTGTGGGTCGTTCGCCATGATCGGATAGCCGCTCTCGGAGCGGGAGCCGCTGACCACCCAGTTGTTGGAGCCGATGTCCAGCTCCGGGTCGGAGCCTAGCGCCGCGGAGGAGGCTTCCGCGGCGCGCTCGAGCCGGGCGAAAGACTCGGCATCGCCGCGATGCCTGGCGATGATGTCCTCGGGCCCGAAGCGTACGCGGCCACGGAAGGCGTTGTAGATACCGAGGATGTCGTCAGAGAGCGCCCCGCCATCGATCGCCGGGTCGAGCTCGAGCAGAGGGTCACCAGGCCCGTAGGTGCCGAGATCCTTCACTTTCGCCGCGCCCAGCTCGGCAACCAGCCGACCCGTGCGTAGCTCCGCACCAATGTTGCCGAGAAGCCCCTGATGCCGTGAGATAACGATCTCCGGCGTCCAGGTGCCGGGGGTGATGCCGAGCAACTCGAACTCGATCGGCAACAGGCTCGGGTCCCGCCGGGTTTGCTCGACATAGGCGTTGATACCGTCCACGTAGGCACCGATGATCGCCACCCCGTTGCGGTGATAGTGGCTCAGCTCCTGCTCCAGGTTGCGCCGGAACTTGAACAGCCGCGCTCCCCGATCGCGCTCGATCTCACGCGGCCCGAGGATCTCTGCCACCGTCCCCGTCGCCTGACGGCGCCAGAGCTCGAGCTGAAACAGCCGATCACGCGCGGCGTTCCAGCCCTGCGCGAAGAACAGGTCGTGCTCGGTGTCAGCATAGATATGGCTGATACCCCACCGGTCGACGAGGATCTCGACTGACTGGTCGAGGCCGGTGATCTCGAATCGGGTAGATTCCTGTGCGAGAAGTCCGGATGCCGGGATCGTCAGACCCAGCAGCAACCCGAAGGCGATCCCGGCGCGACAGGCGACTATCCGAAGCATCGAGCCAAGGGCGCAACTGAAAGGCGCGCGACTGACGGTCATGGGTCCTCCCGGATCTGGCAAGTCGATCGGCACGCGCGTCGAGCGCGACCGGCGGCAGCGTACTCAACTGGTAGCTACCTCACAAGATGCGCGGGCGGACAAGAGCGGCCAGGAGCGGCCAAGTCCGGCCAGTGCAGAGCCCAGTGTTCCTTCAGTCAGCCAGGCAACTCGCCGTCGAGCTCCATATACACACGCCGCACGGCGCGCCCACCCTGCAACGACCGATCGACCCAGCCCTCCAGATCGCCGAAGCTCGCTTGTTCCACCGCCTCGTCCGCGGTGATGCCGGCGCCGTGAAGGCGCCTGACCTCAGCGATTATCTGCTCCACGGCGTGGCGGTGGATGGTCAGCTGCGCGCCACCCAGAATCTCCGCTGAACCGACCACCGCATGGCCGGGGACATACATGTCGACGTCCATCACCTCGGCCCGCTCGATCATGGCCACCCATTCCGTCGGGTAGGCAGTGCCCATCGCCGGGAACATATCGCTGAAAAAGGTCTCGCCCATGAAGAGGACCTCCTCCGCCGGCAGGTAGACAACCAGGTCGCCGCCGGTGTGGGCGCGACCCAGAAACAAGATCTGGATCTCCTTGCCGCCGAGCTGCAAAACCAGCCGCTCGTCGACCAGTGCGCTGGGCATGATGATCGGGGGCGCGTCGGCGGGTTGATCTGGCTGGTTGGCTCTCGCCTCCAGCGTCGCCGCAGACGTCGGATGGGCGTAGAAGACGGCTTCTGCCGGAAACGCCACGTTGCCTCGCGTATGGTCGCCGTGGTCCGAGCAGATCACCACGTGTGTAATGGGCTCGTCGGTAATCTTGGCGATCTCGTCGATCAGCCGCTGCGTGTCCGCAGGGCTCCCCTGCCCGTCGGCGACCAGCACACCGCCCGAGGTAACCACGAACATGCTGACCGTGGTGACCACCTCGTCGGGACCGGCGAGCTGCTCGTACAGATACACGCCGTCGGCCATCTCGTGTACGCGAGAGAACGCTCCGTCCGCCATTCCCGGCAACGATCTGCTTGCCGGACCGGCAGTCTCGTCGACACGGGGTTCGGGCGAATCCGGTGGCGACGACGTGCACGCCACACCAACCAGCAAAGCAACCGCCAGCGCGCTCAGCATGCGTCTCGTCATCGTGGCCTCCCGGTACCCTGCGTGCCGCCGCGCTCGGCGGTACGTGTTCCTGACGTCGCTCGCGTGCGAACGGTATCATCGCGTGACGATGCGTCGAGCGATCTCTTTCCGTCGAACCGAGCCAGCCGCGCAAGGTGCGCCAATCCGATGGCGCCAGCCTACGACGCCCCTCGACCAACGTGTGCCGGTGCACGGATCAGTGAGGATTGCGGCCCTGCTGGCCGCGGCCCTGCTGCTGACTCAGCCGGGATCCGCAGCGGCCAAAGCGCAGGCAGCGGAGCCGGCGGCAGCGTGCGTGCCGGTAGACGGCACACCAACAGACGGCGCGGCAGCACAAGACGGCCGGCAGAAGGAATGGCCAGTGCACTTCGGTTTTGGACACGCTCCCAGTGCCGAGGAGATCGCTGCCTGGGACATCGATGTACGGCCGGACGGCACCGGATTGCCAACCGGCGGCGGCACCGTCGCATCGGGCGCTGCCGTCTATGCAGCGACTTGCAGCGTCTGCCACGGGGCCACCGGCGTCGAGGGTCCTTACAACATCCTCGTGGGCCGGCAGCCCGGCGACGCCTTCCCGTTTGCGGACGATCCGACCCAACCGAAGACGATCGGCAGCTACTGGCCGTATGCGACCACGTTGTTCGACTACATTCGCCGCGCCATGCCACCGGAGACTCCTGGCGCACTGAGCAACGATGAGGTCTACGGGCTCACCGCGTACCTACTGCATCTCAACGAGATCGTTCCCGAGGAAATCCAGCTGAACCGCGAGTCACTGCCGCAGGTGGTCATGCCGGCCGTCGATCGTTTCCGGGTCCATGAACGATAACCAGACGATCAACCGCGCTGGCCTCATCAGCCGCCGTAAGCTGATCACCGCGGCCACTGCCACCGCCGGCGTCGCCCTGACGCGCACGGCAGACGGCAGGGTGGTGCAGACGACGGCCCAGAACGTTCCGGAGACCCCGGAGGATCCCACCAAGGTGCCGGGCGCCACGTCGAGCGTGATCGGCGGCCGCTCGCCGTTCGAGCAACCCGAGCGCATCCTCACCAGCGAGCGCGGCGCGCGCACGCCGTTGCAAGATCTGTACGGCATGATCACGCCTTCCGGACTCCATTTCGAGCGTCACCACGGGGGCGTGCCACAGATCGACCCAGATCGCCACAACCTGCTCATCCACGGGATGGTGGAGCGGCCGCTGAAGCTCTCGCTCCGTGAGCTCAAGCGCTTCCCGGCGGTATCCCGGATCTGCTTTCTCGAATGCGCCGGCAACCTCTACTGGTACGGACGTGAGGAGAACACCCCGGGTGACATCTGTGGCATGACCAGCCAGAGCGAATGGACCGGGGTGTTGCTATCGACCCTGTTCCGCGAGGTCGGCATCGAGCCGAAGGCGACGTGGTTTCTCGCCGAGGGGGCCGACGCCGCTGTGATGACGCGCAGCATACCCATGAGCAAGGGATGGGACGACGCCATGATCGCCTACGCACAGAACGGCGAGGCGATACGCCCCGAGCAGGGCTACCCGATGCGCCTGCTGTTGCCGGGCTGGGAAGGCAACACCAGCATCAAGTGGCTGCGCCGCATCGAGGTGGCCGACGCACCGTTCATGACCCGTGAGGAAACCGCCCGGTATACCGAGGTATACACGGACGGCACGGCTCACATGTTCAGCTTCGTCATGAACGCGCGCTCGATCATCACGTTCCCCGCCTATCCGAACCGTCTGCAGCCAGGCTGGGTGGAGATCCGCGGCCTCGCCTGGAGCGGCCGCGGCAAGATCCAGCGGGTCGACATCAGCACCGACTCCGGGCACTCCTGGGCGTCGGCGCAACTGCAGCCGCCGGTGCTTTCCAAGGCCCATACGCGCTTCCGTCATCTGTGGCAATGGAACGGCGCCGAGACCCAGATCCTGAGCCGCAGCGTCGATGAGAGCGGCTACGTGCAGCCCACCGGGCCGGAATTGGTTAAGATGCGCGGCCGTCCCGACACTTCCTACCATCTCAATCCGATCACCGCGTGGACGGTGCGCCGCGACGGTGCGGTGGTGTTCAGGGTGGAGGATCTCTGGCAGGGAGTCGGCTAGCAGGCCGCAGTTCCCCCGCCTAGCAGGCCGTGGTGAAAGTGTGGTGGGTCTGGCGACAGGGTCTTGCGAAGTGGAGGCAAGGAGAGAGGAGGAGGCGATGGTTACCCCATCGTTGACGAGGAACGACGCAGCATACGCGCGCAACCCCCTGTCGCCCGGGGGGTTACGGCGATTTGGGGCCATTTGCAGCGTTGGCCTTCCTCGACGATGGCTAGGGCATCGCCTGTGTCAGGCTGCCTTGCATCTGGCCCCAACTCGCCGTAACCAGACCCACCACACTTTCACCACGGCCTGCTAGCACTGCGAGCCATGCGCTACAGCGACACGGACTTCGACATCATTGTGGTCGGGGCCGGCCACAACGGCCTGGTCGCGGCAGCCTATCTCGCCAAGGCGGGCCTGCGTACGCTGGTGCTCGAGCGGCGGGAGATCGTCGGCGGCGCGTGTGTTACCGAGGAGATCGCTCCCGGATGTCGCGCCTCGACCACGTCGTACATCGCCAGCATGTTGCGTCCGGAGGTAATCCGTGACCTGAACCTGGGCGAGCACGGGCTCCGCATGGTGCCGTGCGATCCCGCGCTGCAAGTGGCGTTTCCCAACGGGACCGTGCTGCCATGGTGGCACGACCGCGATCGCACCGTCGCGGAGCTCGCCCGCTTTTCAGCACGCGACGCCCGCACCTTCGTGCGCGTCGACGATGAGCTCAAGCAGCTGGCGCGCTACCTACAGCCGTTCTTCATGGAGCCGCCCCCCGATGTCCACAAGCGCGGCTTCGCTGGCCTGCTAGAGCTCATCCGGGTGGGACGTCGCTTCCTCGGCATGAGCGGCGACGAGATGGGCCGGCTGGTGTCGTTTCTGACCGGTAGCCTGGGCGAGTTCCTGGATCGCAACTACGAGTCTGACGAGGTCAAGGCGCTGTTTCTGGCCAACAACGTTTACGGCAAGCACGGCGGGCCCTACCAGCCCGGTACCGCCATCGGCCTGCTGTTCCATTTGCTCTCTGGCGGCGAGCACGACCAGCAGGGCTTCTCCGGACACGTCATCGGCGGCATGGGTGCCATTACCGAGGCCATGGCGACTGCCTGCCGGCAATTCGGCGTGGAAATCCGCACCTCCAGCCCGGTGAGCCAGATCGACGTACGCGACGGGCGTGCCCGCGGTGTCGTTCTGGAGGACGGAAGCGAGATCAGCGCCGCAACTGTGGTATCGAACGCCGACCCCAAGCGCACGTTCCTTGGCCTCGTCGATGCCGATGTGCTCGACGACGAATTCCGGTCGGCGATCGCCGGTATCAAGATGGACGGCCCCTGCGCCAAGGTGAACCTGGTGCTGTCCGAGGAGCCGCGCGTCAACGGCATGCCCGAGGACGCCAGCCCCGAGCAACGGTCACTATTCACGCTGGTGCCATCGCTCGAGTTCGCCGAGCGCTGCTACGACATCGCCAAGATGGGCGAGATCCCGGAGCAATTGTGGGTGGATTGTGTGTGGGCCTCGGCGATCGACGATACGCTGGCGCCGCCCGGGAGGCATATTGTCGGCTGTTTCGTGCAGTATGTCCCTTACCAGCTACGGGAGGGCACCTGGGACGATAACCGCGACCTGCTCGGCGATCGCGTGGTTGCCACGATCGGCGAGTACGCGCCAAACGTTCCGGGCGCCGTGGTGGCGCGACAGGTGCTCACACCGCTCGACCTGGAGCGCACCTACGGACTTACCGAGGGCAACATCTTCCACGGTGACCTGAGTCTCGAGCAATTGTTCTTCATGCGGCCTGTGCCGGGATGGGCGCAGTACCGAACACCTGTGCAGAGTCTCTACCTCTGCGGCGCTGGCGCACATCCCGGCGGTGGGGTTACCGCGGCACCAGGCCACAACGCCGCCAAGCAGGTGCTTGGCGATCTACGCCGGAGGCGCGCATGAACAGCAACAACAACGCCGACATCGTCATCCTGGGCGCTGGGGTGATCGGCACGTCGATCGCTTTCCAGCTCGCCCGCCGCGCTCCCGGACGGGTCGTGTTGCTCGACCGAGACGTGGTGGCGGCCGGAGGCAGCGGGCGATCATCGGCCCTCATCCGTATGCACTACAGCTTCCCGCCCGAGGTCGAGCTGGCGCTGCGCAGCCTGGAGATCTTCAAGAACTGGGAGGACATCGTCGAGCGCCCGGCACACTTCCGCAATGTCGGCTTCGTACGCCTGGTGCCCGAGGCGGAGGTCGGGCGGTTGCGGGCACAGGTCGATATGCAGCGCGGTCTCGGCGCCAACGTCGAGCTCATCGGGGCCGGTGACCTTGCCCAGATCGAGCCCGACTGGACCGTCGACGACGTCGCCTTGGCCGCCTACGAGCCCGATTCGGGGTACGGCGACGGCGCCGTCGTCGCCGGCGATTTCCTGTCACGTGCACGGGAAATGGGTGTCGAGTACCTACCGCACACAAGTGCCACGGCGCTCCGTGCCGCGGGTGGCCGGATCCGCGCCGTGGAGACTGACGACGGGACCATCGAGAGCCCGGTGGTGGTGTCGGCGATCGGTCCATGGACCAGGCCGTTGCTGAGCACGCTGCACCTGGACCTGCCGATCGAACCCGAATACCACCAGGTCGCCATCCTGCGGAATCCCCCCGGCATGAAGTCGGAGGGCTGCGCCTGCATCGACTCCATCACGAGGACGTACTTCCGGTCCGACGCCGGCGATCTCACCTTGGTGGGCGACTTCTACGGGGACCGCAACGTCGACCCGAGTGACTTCCAGGAGAATCCCCCCGAGGAAGATCTCGCCGAGCTGGTGATGAGCGCCACCGGTCGGATCCCGGCGCTGGTGGACGCCGGTATCCAACGCGCGGTTACAGGCATCTACGACGTCAGCCCCGACACTCGCCCGATACTCGGCGAGGTGCCCGAGGTTTCCGGGTTGTACGTCGCCGCAGGCTTCTCCGGGATGGGCTTCAAGATCTCACCGGCGATCGGCGTGGTGATGTCGGAGCTGCTGCTCGACGGTGCAGCCTCAACGGTCGACATCAGCGCCTTTCGGCCCGCACGCTTCGCCGAAGGTGCCCTGATCGAAGCCGAGCACGAGTACGAAGACGACTGACAGGCCTACTCGAGTGACCGCACCGAGCTCGTCGGCGCGTGTTCTGCGGACAGCGCTACCAATCGAATGCGTAGGTCATCTTGGCGGTCAGCGACCGATCGTCGAGACCATCGAACATGCCCTCGGCAGCGGTCGTCTGCCGATAGACAAGATAAAAGTCGTCGCCGGGGCGGTAGATAAAGCGCAGCCGCGCGAACAGCGACAGCTGATCGCTCACGCTGCTGTACTGTGCGAGCGAGTCGATCAGCACTCGATCCGAGAAGTGCAGATTGGCGCGCACTCGGGCCAGATGGGTCTCGAACTCGCCACCGGGTAGCCGCACTCGGTTGTAGCGGTACTCGGGCTGCAGGCCGAAGCGCTCGCTGAACCGGATCGAGGGGCCACCGCCGATCCCGACCCGTGTGCCATCGTAGAAGTCTCCGAGGTCAACACTCACGTTGCCGCTGAGCCAACGGCGATTGGTCGTACGCAGGCTGATTCGTGCGTCGGTCCAGGAGTAACTGCCTATCGGGATGGTCACGCTCTCGTCGATCTGGAAATCGAAGTCCAGGTGCTCGAAATTTCGGTGCACGCTGAACGTGAGCCGGTCGCCGGAGTCGAGCTCCAAGCTCGCGTCGGCGGCAGCGCGGCGAGAGACGAGGCGCCCGGAGGTATCGGTGATGTGCTCGAGCGATCCCGTCAACGAAGTCCGCCTCAGGACTGCCCACCCAGGCCGGGAAGACCATCGCGCTTGATAGTTCTGGCGAATGATGTCACGCCGCAGGATGAAGCCGAGGTCGCTGTCGAAGTCCTCTTCGATGTAGGTTACGTCGCCCGAAGCGCCCCACTTGTCGGTATCCCAACCGACGCTGAACTGACCGGCCCACGGCGCGCCCTCGACGTCGCTGTCGCTCATCCCGGCAACAAAGCCGGATACGAACAGGTGGTCAAAGAACGTGAAGTCGACATCGGCGCCAAACACGCGGTTGAACTCGCCATCGGCGCCTTGCACGTTGGTGAACAGCGCCCCGATGCTGGAGCGACCCAGCACGTCCTGCTTCCAACGCACCGCCGTGTAGTTCTGGCCGGCGCCAAACTGCGAATCGTCGGTCTGCACGTTGAGCATGCCCAGGGTCCCGCTGCCGAGCTTGCCGGTGAGCTTACCGCCGAAACGGATGGGGACAGGCTCGCCGTCCGGCCCCAGGCCGATTCGCCGCGAGAAGAACAGCAGCGCCAGCGGCGGCTGCCGGCCGAAGCCGCCGCCTCCACCCTGGCCACGGCGCGACAGGGTGCCGAAGGTGAAGCTGTCGTTGGCCTCGAGGAAGAACTCGCGCTTCTCGGGAAAGAACAACGAGAAGCGGGTGAGGTTGACGCGCTGGTCGTCGACCTCGACCTGGGCGAAATCGGTGTTGGCGGTGAGGTTGGCGGTGAGGTTGGGGGTCAGCTGGATCTTGAAGACCTCGAGGCCGAACTCGCCGGTCCTCTCAGACACCGGATCGTCGCGCTGCTTCAGCGACTCGTAACCGGCGGTGGCGAACGGCTTGAGACGAAACCGCTCGGTGAGCTTCAGGTTCTCCAATCCCGCCAAGTGCCCCGATTGTGAGATGGCGCGCCAATCGTAGTCGCGGCCTAAGTTGTTCCAGTTGATCTCCTCGCGGTGGCGGCCGATGCCACGGTCGAGCTCCAGGCCCCAGACGTGTGTGCCCGTCGGATACCTGAGGATGGCGAACGGAATCACCACCTCGGCCTCCCAGCCCTCATCGGTGAACGCGGTGGCTATCTCCCAGGCCTCGTCCCAGTTTCCATTCACCTGGCTTTCGTCGGTGATCACCCAGTCGAACTTGGTGCCCAACGGGTTGGCGGCGAACATGAAGGCGTTGCGGTGGTCGTGGAACGTATCGAGCACCATCGTGATGTGGTCGTCGTCGACCTTGAACGCATCGCGCTCGAGCGACGTCGCCACGATCGCTTCGGGGTTGTCGTCGAACAGCGTCCAGCCGAAATAGAGGTTGTCCTGGTCGTAGAGGATCCGCACCTCGGTGCGCTGCGACGGTGGCGCCCCCGCGACGGGATCCTTCTGCGCAAAGTCGGTGATCACCTCGGCCGCTTCCCAAGCGAGGTCGTCAACTCGGCCGT
This sequence comes from Acidobacteriota bacterium, assembly GCA_963666055.2. Classification (GTDB taxonomy): domain Bacteria; phylum Acidobacteriota; class UBA890; order UBA890; family WLXD01; genus DASCOT01. The sequence goes on from CAXWPH010000012.1 coordinate 282,008, forward strand.
CGAGCACCGGCGGGGTGCTCGTGAAGGTCGCCGTCGCGAGCTTGGTCTCCTCGGGTCCCGTCTGCGCCCCGACGGTGGGCGCGGCCAGCAGTGCGCCCAGCAAACCGGCGCAGGCGAGCAGCCGCCAGCCGCGTGTCCGAGACGGGTGTCTCTTGAAGATGGCACCGCCGTCGGACATTTGTGCGGAGATCAGCTCTCGTCTTGCTGCTGGCGAGGGGCGGAAGTGCTGAGCTCTTGATAGAGCCAGCCGCCAACGAACAGGCTCACGCCCAGCGCCGCCAGGCTACCGATACGCACCAGCGGTGCGGCGCCGGCAAGATCATAAAGCAACACCTTCAGGCCCGATACCGCGAACACCAGAAACGACGATCGTCCGAGCGTGGTGTCGTGCAACCACAGAGCCACGATGAGCCCGGCAACGGCGATCGCTCCCCAGAGCACCGAGGTCAGGAAGCTCGCATCGACGAACCACACCACCGCGGCCATGGCCGCCACGTGCGCCGCGTACAGAAGCGGCTGGCGCAACCCGAATACCCCCGCCTCCTGTCGCAGCACGCCGTAGCCAGCGTACAGAACGATCGGGTAGAGAAGGCGCAGCCATCCATCCGCGGGCACCTGATCCATGTTCACATCGCTCAGCACACGCAGGTAGTTGAGCGCGAAGACGGCGAACACCGCCAACTTCGCCAGCTGCGCGACCAGGCCAGCAGTATTGCGCGAACGCGTCATCAACGCGTACGCCACCACGGCGCCGAGCGCCACCCACGGCGCCAATCTTTCCGGGAGCAATTCCACGTAACCAGCGTGCATGGTCACGAGCACGGCATAGGCGCCGACGATCCCGGCGCTGGCGGTCGTGGGCTGACGCATCAGGCGCGTGGCAACGAAGTGCGCGCCGAGCAGCACCGCCACGCTCCCGAAGGCGATCCAGGGCGCCCACGCTTCGACGTTCCGGTCGAGGATCGAGTACTCCAGCACATAGAAGATAAGCAGCGCCGGCATGTGGCCGTACGCGGCTTCCGCCTCGGTCATCGGAGACTCGTGCCGCACCGAATACACCACCGCGGTCACCGTGAAGATAAGTAGCTGCAGTGCCTGGTAGATCGCCGCGGTCCCCCAATCAGGCTGCCCGGCGTCGCGCCAGATCAGATCGAACCCGACGATCGCCAGGTACATCGCCACCAGGTAAGCGGTGCGCGAGCCGACCCAAAGAGCGTGCAAGCAGAACAGCACGCTCCAGGCAGAGAAATAGATCAGGAGATCCTCGAGATCGGGCCGCCAGGTGGGCAGTAGGAAGGGGGTCGACGTCGTCTGCCTTGTTTCGCTCTGGCTCGGTCACGTCTTCCGCACCGACATGTACGTTCTGTTTGCGGTTGTCGGCAACCGCGGCGGTGGCCGTCGGAGCACCGATCAATCCGTGATAAACATGCGCTCCGAAGACCGTCAGGAACAAGATGACCACACCGGCCCCCGGCAGCAATGCCGCGTAACGCCGCCTGCGACCGGCAAGGGCCAGGCCTAACGCGATGAGGGCCAGCCCGCTGAGGGCCGCCAGCGCCATCTGTCGTGACGGCGTCAACCATCCGGAGTCGATCGCCAGGCGAATCAAATACATGGCCGCAAGCACCAACGCGGCGGCCCCGCTGATGCCGAGAACACCCGTCGCCATCGACAGCCGGGACCCGTCGGATCGTCCAGCAGCAGCCGGCATCGCTGGCTGCTTGTCGGGCTGCGGGGGTGATGCAACCACGCGTCTCGCCGGCGTGGGCGCGGCGGCCGGTGCCTTGGCGCTCTCGATCGGTTGCCCGGCAGGGGCCGGCGAACCCGCGCCCCCTCGCGCCTCCTCGAGTCGGCGGAGGCGTTCTTCCAGCCCGGCTAGCCGACGCTCGAGGTCGGTCATTCGAAGCTCCCCCGTCTCTCGTGGAAACGGCGCAATGCCCGTGCCCACGGCGCAATTGCTGCGCTGATCGTAGTCTCCTGCTTGGGGCGCCTCAACCGTGCCAAATGTCGGCCCGTCAGTTCGTCCCTTCGCACATGCCGCGAAGATTGCATGTGCTGGAGGCCTGACGGCGGGACCCCCGTTAAACTCCGTTGCAGCGGGCATCGCCGCACAGGCTCTGGTGGCCGACGCGGCCTGCGTGATAGAAAGCTCGACGCGCCGCCCCAACATCAAGGGCAATGCGTCGAATATCCATGTCTCCAACTTCGAGCCGCGCTCCACGGATGAGATCATCGGGGTAAGGGCCCACCACGCAGAGTTCTTCCCGGGCTTCGGCTCGGCACTTCCCATGCTCTCCTTCACACATGCCGCGAACGGCAATCGGGGGTTCGACGAAATGACCACCTATTCGATCTGGGCCGGCGGCGACCTGCTAGTGCTCGGGGCCGGTGAGGTGCTGGCGCAGAACTTCTTCGCCGACGAGTCGGCGGCGGCGCGCGCCAATGGCGATGAGCTCCGGGTCGGTCCGATCAACTGCCCGAATCCCAGCAACTTAGCCGATCCGTTCTGCGGCACGACGCAGTTCAGCAACGCGATGAAGACGGTCAAGAACGTGCCCGCCGGGGCCAACCTTACAATCGTGCGCCGTGGACCTGAGCTCCTACCGGATCCGTCCTTTGGGTAGTGAGATTGCTGTAGCTTCGGGAATCGCGCCGAGCCGACGCGCCGATTCCATTACGCAGGCCGAGATCCGCGCCATGTTCATCGAGTGCGAGCGCGTCGACGGCATCAACCTGGCGCAGGGTACCTGCGACACGCCGACCCCCGAGCCGGTAGTCCAGGGTGTCCGCGAGGCTCTCGAGCAGGGAATCAATACCTACACCCGCTACGACGGCCTCGAGGTGTTGCGACAGGCAGTGGCGCGAAAGCTGGCGGCCTACAACGGCGTCGAGGTCGATCCCGAAACCGACATCGTGATCTCCTCAGGCTCGACTGGGGCGTTCTATGCCGTGTGCTTGTCGTTTCTCGATCCGGGAGACGAGGTCATCGTTTTCGAGCCCTACTACGGCTACCACGTCAACACGCTGGGCTCGGTTGAAGCGGTTCCGGTCATGGTCAAGCTCCAGCCTCCGGATTGGAACTTCGATCGGGCCGCCCTGGAAGTGGCTGTCTCGCCACGTACGAAGATGATCCTGGTCAATACGCCGGGCAACCCGTCCGGAAAGGTGTTCACCCGCGAGGAGCTCGAGTGGATCGCCGAGCTTGCGGTGCGCAACGACCTCCTGGTGATCACCGACGAGATCTACGAGTACTTCCTCTATGGCGGTGCCGAGCACATCAGCCCCGGATCGCTGCCGCAGATTCGCGATCGGACGATCACCATCTCGGGTTACTCGAAGACCTTCAGCATCACCGGCTGGCGCATCGGCTATACGGCCAGCGAGGCACGATGGTCTAAGATCATCGGCTATATGAACGATCTCGTCTACGTATGCGCGCCGGCGCCGCTGCAGTACGGCGTCGCCGCCGGCGTCAACACGCTGAACGACACCTTCTTCGCTGACCTGGCGGTCGAGTATGAGGCCAAGCGAGATCGGTTCTGTGACGCGCTCGATAGCGCAGGCCTCACTCCGTGTGTTCCCGCCGGCGCCTACTACGTGCTCGCCGACGCCTCTCATCTGCCGGGCGACGACGGCAAGGCGCGAGCCATGCACCTGCTGAATACCACCGGGATCGCGGCCGTTCCCGGCGAGGCGTTCTTCCAAGGAACCGACGCCAAGAGATACTTGCGCTTCTGTTTCGCCAAGGACGACGAGGTGCTGGCGGAAGCCTGCCAGCGACTCGCCGGCCTGGCCTGACGAGCCGGCCGGTGGCGATTTCGGCACCAGTGGTGGGGCGATGATCTCGCCCGCCAAGGCGGCGATCTTCATCGCTCTCGGCCTCGTCGCAACCGCCTTCCTCGCCGTCTGGGTCGCCGCAGCACGGAACGCTCGCCGCACGCTGCCGGCCTCCCACCCGGCAGCTCGATGGGAATGGCCCGATCTCAAGGAGATCACCATCGGCGCGATCGTCAACTTCTTCGACACCCTCGGCATCGGCTCGTTCGCGCCGACGACCGCCGCCTACAAGTTCTTCAAGATGGTCCCCGATCGGATCATTCCCGGCACGCTCAACGTCGGTGGCGGCCTCGCCATCGTCGTGCAGGCGTCCATCTTCATGGCGATTATCGAGGTCAACGTGTGGACGCTAATCCTACTAATCACCGCCGCCGTTGTCGGTGCCTGGCTCGGCGCCGGCGTGGTCGCTGAGCTACCACGGCGCAGCATTCAGTTGGGCATGGGAATCGCCCTTCTGGTGGCAGCGGGCCTGATGGTCATGACGCAGTTCGGGTTGTTTCCCGCCGGCGGTGAGGCCTTGGCTCTGCACGGCCCGTTGCTGGTGGCAGCGATCCTCGGCAACCTGATCCTCGGCGCCCTCATGACACTTGGAATCGGCATGTACGCCCCGTGCATGATCATGGTCAGCCTCATGGGAATGGATCCGCGGGCTGCCTTCCCCATCATGATGGGCTCATGCGCCTTCCTCATGCCGGTGGCGGGTATGCGCTTCGTACGCAAGAACAGCTACGCGCTGCGCCCATCGTTAGGCCTGCTGCTCGGCGGCATCCCCGCGGTCCTGGCCGCCGCCTTCATCGTCGGCTCGCTGCCACTCACCGCCATCCGTTGGCTGGTGGTGGTGGTGGTGACGTACGCCGCCTTCTCGATGCTGCTGGCGGCACGCGCCGGGCCGGACCACGGCTAGCACGCCACACCACCACCACGGCTCGCTAGTGTCCTAGCGCTGCAACGTGAACGTCATCTTGGCGGTGAGCGAGCGGTCGTCCAAGCGGTCGAACACGCCGCTGAAGGCGGTTGACTGGCGGTACACCAGGTAGAAGTCGTCGCCGGTACGGTAGATGTAGCGCAACCGCACGAACGCCGAGAGCTGATCGGTTACGCTGCTGTGCTGCAGCAGCGAGTCAAACAGCACTCGCTCCGAGAACGACAGGTTGGCGCGTAGCCGCACCAGGTGGGTGTCGAAGCTCCCACCGGGCAGTTGGATACGGTTGAAGCTGTATTCGGGGTTCAGCGCGAAGCGGTCGCTGAATCGGAACCGCGGCCCGCCGCCAACCCCGAAACGTGTGCCGTCGTAGAACTCGCCCAGGCTGAGGGTCAGGTTGCCGCTCAGCGCCCGGCGGGGTGCTGAGCGCAGGGTGACCTCGCCGTCGGTCCAGGAGTAGTCGCCGACCGGGATGGAGACATCCTCGTCGATGGGGAACTCGACATCCAACAGCTCGTAGTTGCGGTTGACGCGAAAACGGATGATGTCACCAGACTCCAGATCCAGCCGCGTGCTCAGGCTGCCAAGCCGCGAAACCAGTCGGCCGCTGGTGTCGGTGATACGTTCGAACGAGGGGCTCACCGACATGCGCCGCAACAGCGGCCAGCTCGGGCGCGTCGACCAGCGTCCCTGATAGTTGTAACGCACGATGTCCCGCCGGAGGACGAAGCCGAGGTCGCTGTCGAAGTCGTCGGCCACGTATGTGACATCGCCGCCTAGTCCCCACGCTTCGGTATCCCATCCGGCGCTGAGCTGACCCACCCATGAAGTGCCGTCGACGTCGTTGTCCTGGCCACCGGCCACGAACCCCGACAGAAACAGGTGGTCGAAAAATGTGAAGTCAACGTCGGCACCGAAAACGCGATTGTATTGGCCATCGGGCCCCTGCACGTTGGTGACCAGCGCGCCGACGCTCGATCGCTCAAGGACATCCTGTTTCCAGCGAAAGGCCGTGAAGTTCTGACCGACACCGAACTGCGAGTCGCCTGTCTGCACGTTCACGAAGCCGACGTTGCCGCTGCCGAGCTTCCCCGTCAGCTTGCCCCCGAAGCGAATGGGGGCCGGCTGCCCCTCCGGCCCCAGACCGATACGACGTGAGAAGAACAGCAGTGCCAGCGGCGGCTGTCGCTGGAAGCCACCTCCCTCGCCATCACCCGAGCTACGCCGTGCCAGAGTGCCGAAGGTGAAGCTGTTGGCGGCCTCGAGAAAGAACTCACGCTGCTCGGGAAAGAACAGCGAAAAACGGGTCAGTTCACCTGCTGGGTGTCGGCCTCGACCTCGGCAAAGTCGGTGTTCACCGTCAGGTTGGCGGTGAGGCTGGGGGTCAGCTGCACCTTGAAGACCGCGATGCCGATATCGCCCCTGCCATCAGACAGCGGATCGTCACGCTGCTGGAAGGAGTCGTAGCCGCCGGTCACGAAGGGCTTGAGGCGGAACCGATCGGTGAGCGCCAGGTTCTGCAGCCCGACGAGATTGCCGTATTGTGAAACGGCGCGCCAGTCGTAGTCGCGGCTCGTGTTGTTCCAGGTCATGCGCTCCTTGGTGCGTACAACCTCGCGCTCGAACTCGATACCCCAGATGTTGCTTCCGGTGGCATACCGGAGGGCAGCGAACGGGATAGCGAGCTCGGCTTCCCAGCCGCGTTCGGTGATGCTCGCCGCGGCTTCCCAGTTCTCGTCCCAGTTCATGTTGAACTGGCTCTCGTCACGCAGCGTGAAGTCAAACTTGGTGCCGAGCGCGTTGACTACAAAGCCGAAGGCGTTGCGATGGTCGTGAAACGTGTCCAAGTAGACCACCGCCCAATCGTCCGCCGACGGGTATCTGTCGCGCCGCATCTCCGTGGCGACGATCTTGTCGGGCTCATCGTCGTGGTTGATCCAGCCGATGTAGAGGGTGTCCTCGTCGTACAGGACGCGCACTTCGGTACGCTTTGTCGGCATCGATCCGGCGATGGGCTCCTTCTGGACGAAATCGCTGACGACGTCGGCCAGCAGCCACGCTGCGTCGTCGATCCGGCCATCGAGAACGGGGGGCGTGTCCGTCCATGTCGCCGCGGCGCGTTTGCCATCGATAGGCGGGTCGAGGGGCACTCCTGCGACAGCGCCGGTATCCCCGCCTCGCGCTACCGAATCCGCGAGGTCATCGAGGAACGAGGGTGGCGCTGCTCCGCTCTCCGGTAGCGACACACGATCCGCGCTCACCGAGAGGGGGCCGTTAGCGACAGCAGGCTGGAGGACACCTGCGGCAATGGCTCCACCGGGGCTTGCAATCGGCGCATTCGCTAGCGGTGCGCCCACTGCGGGCGGCAACTGCACTTGCCCCGTCTCGCCGGGTCGAACCATGCGTACCGGAATGCTGCGCCGCGGGCCCAGGCGCACAGCGCTCCCAGACTCGCCGGGGCGAACCAGGCGCACCGGAATCTGGCGTCGACGCCGATCTTGTTCCCGGCGCTCCTGCCCGGCAGCCATGGCCGAGCTGGCAAGTGCCAAGCAGACGGTGACGAGAGTCAACACTCGACAAAGGGTCGGACCGAGTTCCCCCCGCGCTTCCCGGGTTACACACACAGACTCGTCACTCGTCGATCGTGGAGCCCCGCGAGGCTGCGAGTTGCTTGCGCGAAGCTGAACCTCCCAATCTAGCAGAGCGGGTGTGTCGGCGGTGGGTGGCCGGCGCCCTTGCCATCCCCACAAGGGCCAACCGCGGACACTACCCGCGTCGGGTTCAGAGCCGCGCCACACTAGATGCATGAAGCAGCGAGCGATAGGCTGCGCAGTGCATGAGTTTGACAGGCAGTAGCAACCGACACCCGCTAGGCCGCGACGAACTGGATCGCATCGTCCGCGAGCACCGACTCTGGTTGGAGTCCGACCAGGTCGAGGGGGTGCGCGCAGCGCTCAACCGAACCGACTTGTCGAGCGCCGACCTTGCGGGAGCCGATCTATCGCGCGGCGACCTATCAGGCGCGCGACTTACCCGCGCCAATCTCGCAGGATGCAATCTCACTGCCGCCAACTTGGTTCAAGCGGACGTTTCCTGGGCCAACTTGTGCGAGGCAAACCTCTAGCGCGCACCGTGATCGTGGACGTCGACTTGGGCGCGGCGCGCGGTCTCGAGGACGTCGAGCACCTGGCGCCGTCGAGCCTCGCCACCGATACGCTAGTTCGCTCGCGCGGAGCGATCGCGTCGGCCTTTCTCAAAGGGTGCGGCCTGAGCGACGTAGATGTCGAAGCGGCCAAGCTCGCCCAGCCGGGCATTTCCACCGAAGACGTCACCGAGATCGCCTACAACATCATCAACCTCAAGACGGCCAGGCCGCTCGCCGTTGGGGGCTGCCTCCCGGGAAAGGGGCACCTCTCGGCCGATCGACGACCTGACCCGGACGAGACGCACTCCTAGATCGTCGTAAACCCTTCGGCCGGCCACACTTCCACCACCGCCTGCACGGCGACGCCGCGTCACGTTCGAAGATCACCCGCCCGTCGAGCACCGTCATGTCGACCTGGACCTGGTGGATCTCGGTCTCCAACACCTCGAAGAGGTTGCGCTCAAGCACCACTAGGTCGGCGAGCTTGCCGACGGCAATCGATCCACGCGCTTCCTCCTGCGACCAGAGGTAGGCACCGGTGATGGTATATGCGGCAATCGCCTGACCGAGTGTCAGGCGCTCTGCCGCGCCCCAGGCTTCATCCGGATTACCAGCGGCATCGCGACCACCCATGTGCCGGCGTGTCACAGCCGCCTCGATCCCTTCCATCGGCACGATGGGTGACACGCCCCAATCGGTTCCCCACACCAGGTGGGCGCCACTGCCCAGCAGCCCTTTATAGGCATAGATCTGTTGCGCGCGCTGGATGCCCAGCGATGGAACACCGGACGTCGTATTCCAATCGTCGGCCCTTCCCCAGTGCGGCGTCATGTTGGCGATCACGCCAAGCTGGTAGAAGCGCGGCACGTCGGCCGGGTCGATCAGAGCGATGTGCGTGATCGTGTGTCGTGGACCGTCGGGGCCATTTGCGGCTCGTGCCGCAGCGAGCCCGTCGAGCGCTCGCCGCACTCCCCGATCGCCGATCGCGTGAATCAAGACCTGGAAGCCTTCACGATCGAGCCGGGTCAAGAGCCGGGCGAGGCGCACCGGCTCGACAAACACCTCGCCCAGATCGCCGGGCCGTCCCTCATACGAACGCAACAACCCGGCCGTCTCTCTGGCGAGCGTGCCGTCGAGGAAAATCTTGACGCAGGTGGCGCGCAATGAACCTGAGGGCAGCCGAGCACGACGTGCGAGGAAATCGGCGGCCTGCTCCTCGTCGTCCATCTCCAGGCGGAACCGCTGGCAGAGCGTGGCGCGCACCGTGAGCTCGCCGGCCTCCGCCAGCTTGGAGAAGTCTGCTTCACTTTGCGCTGAGGAGGAGGCGTTGGTGATCGCCGTGATGCCGTTGCGCCTCATCAGACGCAACGCCGCGCGGTAACCATCGAGCCGGACGCGCTCACTGGGCTGGGGAACCTGCCGCAGCACCATAGCGAGGGCACTACCGAAGAGGGCCCCGGTGGGCTCGCCGCGCTCGTTGCGCGCGATACGCCCGTTCGGCGGATCGGGAGTCGCTGCGGTGATCCCAACCGCCTGGAGGGCGCGCGAGTTGACCCAGATTGCCTGGCCACCGGCGCTCCGGAGAGCAGCTGGTCGGTCGCTCACTGCGCTGTCGAGCAGTTGGCGGCTCGGTAACCCCTGGGGGCCGAAAGCCCCCTCCTCCCAGCCCCCGCCCTGGATCCAGGCATGCTCCGGATGCGCTGCCGCATAGCGCTCGATCTTGGTGATCACTTCGCTGGATTCAAGAACCCCCTGTAGATCGATCTGTTGCAGACGCATTCCGGTGCCAGGATGCAGATGGGAGTCCTGAAACCCCGGCAGCAACATCCGGCCGTCGAGATCGATAACCCGCGTGTCCGGCCCCACGAAAGGCTCCACCCCGGCATCGTGTCCGACGTAGACAATCTTGTTTCCGTCCACCGCAACGGCCTCAGCCCAGCTCCGCGCCGCATCGACGCGGTATACGGCTCCGTTGTGGAGAACGAGGTCAGCGGCCTCAGGTGCCCGCACCGCAGCAGCCACCGCGCTCAGGCTCAGCAGCGCGACCAGCATGCCGCATTGGGCAATCCTCATGTGATCGCTCCGTGTCTTCAGGAGTCGAACGCAGCCGCCAAGATCGAGGCAACGCTCGCCGGTGGAAGGTGGCTGCGAGCCGGGCGGTCTTGGTTGTCGAGAAAGCTCAACACCACCGGGAAGCCTCGTCCCGCGAGGGTGGAAAACGGCGTCACCTCGTCTGCAATGCGCCAGCGGCCGGCGCCACTTTCCGCTTCCTCGAGCTCGAGCACGGCTTGGTCCAGCGGCCGATGACCATAGTAATAGCCATTCTTGCTGCCGCTAAACTCAAGGCCAGGCGCGCGCCAAGCTTCCGGCGTATCGGCCCACATGTACCCGGGGTAGTAGAGATCGTAGTGCCAGCCATCCACCGACTCGATCGACACCAACTGTACGCGGTCATGATCTCGCCGATTGCGGACCTGTGGCAGTAGCGGTATGGCCTCGCCTAGCGGAGCGTTGAAGGCTGGAACGCTGAGCGCTAACTCCCAGCTTTCCTGAGCGACCGAGCACGGTACATGAAAGTGCGTAAACCGCCGGTGTAGACCGCGCCGCACGATGACCCCCGACTCCACGAGGTCGAGTGAGCGGCGGAGAGCTGCCAGCCCCTCGCGTATCCCCGGATCGTCCTCATTGCTGTTGCCGATCAGCTCACGGGCCCGATCGAAGCACCGCTCGTAGATCTCCTGAACATCGACCTGGTGAGCCTGCAGGTTGTCCATCAGTAGTGTGAGCCCCTGAAAGAGGACCTGCGCCGGCTGCTCGCCCCAGCCCCAGAAATCGCCCATCTCGGCCGCCTGGACGATCGTCTGCCGCTCGGCGCGGGCGAGCGCCGCATCAACGAGCGTGAAGATCGAGAGTACGCCGTCAACGTCCAGGTGGTTGTTAATCGCCAGGTCCCAGTCGTCGGTAGCGCGCTGCTCGATGAACTTCATACAACAGCCCGTCGAGGTGTCGGCCTTGTACGTTGATGGCGTCTTGTTGGGTACCCAGTGGCTGAGCTCGATGTCCACGCCATCGCGAAAAGTGCTGTCCGAGTCGCCATCAGCGAAGATCGTCTTACGGCTGGCGGGGCGCTTCAACGCGCTGCCGACAATATAGAACCGAGGCGCTCCCATGTCGGCTTGTCCTACTCCTTTGCGCGCTCGCGCGACAGCACCGTCCCCGCACCGATGCCGTGCTTCTCGAGCACCTTCATCAGGTCCACCAGCACTTCGTCCCGTTTGGCCTCCCATTCCGCCACCGACCGACCGCCGGCCTGTTCCTCGCAACCCTCGATAAGCCGACGACTCATCTCGTCGGACCATTCCGGGAACCTCAGCTCCGTCCACGGAAGCTCCTCGGCCGGATCGAAGTGATCGAGGAAATGCCGCATTCCGCCCTCGCCGCCGGCGAGATGGTAGGTCAGGAACGGGCCCATGAACGCGTATCGTAGCCCGGCGGAAAATACGAGCGAATCATCGATCTCCCTGGTGCTGGCGATATCTTTGTCGATCAGGTGCAACGCCTCACGCCAGAGCGCCTCTTGCAGTCGGTCGCAGAGGTAGCCGTCAATCTCGCGCTTCAGCCGCAGCACATACATGCCGAGGGACTCGTAGAAAGTGCCGGCGAATCGCATCGCATCTTCCGACGTCTGCTCGCCGGGAACGACCTCGACGAGCGGTAGGAGATAGACCGGGTTGAACGGGTGGCCAATGAGCAACCGTTCGGGGTGCACGCATCGAGACTGCAGGCGCGTCGGCAAGAAACCGGAAGACGAGGAGGCGATAACAACGTCAGGGCGCGCCACAGCGTCGATCTTCGCGAACAGAGCGATCTTGAGATCTTCCCGCTCCGGGGCGGCTTCCTGTATCCAATCGGCGCGCGCCGCCATGTATTCGACGCTCTGTGTGAAGCTGAGGGTGCCGCGCTCGACGTGCTCGCGGTCCATGAGCTTCAGCATCGACGGCCAAGCGTTCTCGATGCTGGCGCGAAAGCGTTCCTCTGTGGCCGCTGCCGGGTCGTACGCCACCACGTCCAAGCCACGCGCTAGAGCGCGAGCGGCCCATCCGGCTCCGATCAGCCCGGCACCGGCAATACCGATAGTCCGGACCCTCTTCACTTCGGCCCGCCGAGTAGCAAGCCTCACCCGCCGCGCTGCTCGAGACCCAGGATATTTCGCGCCTCATCGGGCGAAGCGACCTTTGCACCGATCAGCTCGACGATCTGGATCGCACGCTCGGTGAGCGAGCCGTTCGAGGCGTACACCCCTTTCTCCAGATAGAGGTTGTCCTCCAGACCGACGCGTACGTGCCCCCCGAGCACAACCGCCTGGGCCACCATCGGCATCTCCCAGCGGCCGATTCCGAAGCCCGCCCAGACGCAGCCGTCGGGCAGCTGGCTCACCATATAGGTCATCGTCTGGGTGTTGACCGGGGCTCCCCATGGGATGCCCAGACAAAGCTGGAACATCGGCGGATCCTCGACTAATCCTTCGGCACATAGCTGCTTCGCGAACCACAGGTTGCCGGAATCGAAGATCTCCATTTCCGGCTTCACCCCGTACGAGCGGATCAGCTTGGCCTGCTCGCGCAGCTGAATAGGTGTTTGGATGACCACCGAGTGTGTGTCCCCGAAGTTGAGCGAGCCACAATCGAGCGTGCAGATCTCCGGGCGCAGCTCCGCCACATGCAGCAGCCGTTCAACCGGCCCGACCAGGTCGGTGAGCTCCTCGTCGAAATCCCGTGGGCGCTCCCCGTCGCCGATCATCAGGTCGCCGCCCATGCCGGCAGTGAGGTTGATGATCACGTCGGTATTCTGGGATCGAATGTGTTCCACGACCTGCCGATACAGGCCCACGTCGCGCACGCCTCTGCGGGTCTCCACATCGCGCACGTGGCAATGAACGATAGCGGCCCCGGCATCGGCCGCCTGCAGCGCTGCATCGCCGATCTGCTGCGCAGTAACCGGGATCGCCGGGTGCTTGTCGACCGTGTCGCCGGACCCGGTGACGGCACACGTCACGATGACTTTCGAGTTCATGATCGCTCCCGGACCTAGCCTGCTGGCTGTCTCGTCGGTAATCTTCGCACCGAACCTAGCGTATCCCGAACAACCGTGGTGACGTGCCGCGCTTTCGACCGTGAAGGGTCGGCAAGTTGGCGCTCCTCTTTCAACCGGAGGGCTTGACCTGCTTGGAGAGACCCATGGCCATCGCGTCAGGCGCATCGTAAAGTTGCTGCGAGCTATTCTTGCCTAGGGAAACCGGAACACTCATGAGACGAATTTCGAGACTAATCGTCGTTCTCGCTGTCACCATCCTGGTGGTCTCTGCCGTCTATTCGATCCCGGCCTCTGCGGCCGGCCCGGTGCCACAGCAGCCCACGCAGGAGCAACAGCAACAGCTCAAGCGGGCCCAGGAATACATCGACCAGGGTGAGCCGGAGTACGCTCTCGAGGTGCTTGAAGAGGTGCTCGAGGCGGATGACGCGCTGTGGACGGCCCACTATTTGAAGGGCATGGCACACGGGCAAAAGGGGGCTGAGAAGGACGCGCTGGCGTCGTTCATGGCCGCCGACGAGCGGCAGCCCGGGGTGCCCGACGTTTACTTCATGGCGGGGATCGCCTCCTTTGGCATCGGCGACTACGAGACCTGCTGGGAGCAAACGATCCTCGCGCATCAGGCGGGACGCGACATGACCAAGGAGATCGCCCAGCTCAGGGAGGTCGCCGACCCGCCGGACGATCTCGAGGAGAGAATCAATGCGCCGCGCGTGCTGATGGGCCCGATGGACACCAGCGTCACCGAACAGAACGGTGCGATGGAATCGGCGCTCATGCAGGTTCAGGGAGAGCTGGCGATCGTTCAGCAACAGGTCGCGCGGGCGTTGCGCGACTCGCCCAACTTCGGCCTCGTACGCGCGCGCCAGCTCGCCGACTACATCGTGGTGGTGAATGTCGCCGACTACGGCGGTGCGGCCGGCGCCGGGCTACAGAACCGCGTCGGCGACGTGAATATCAACCTCGCGCGTCAGGATGGCCTGCGCCCTGGGGCAGGCAGGCACGAGCTCAAGGGTCTACTCGAGCTGGTGGATACGAAGACCAACGACATCGCCTTCTCCCTGCCAATGACGCTGACCGATATCACCTCGATCGGCGACCTGACGCGAGACGTGCGACGCCGCGTCGACCTGCTCGAACGGTGGGCCCGGAACAACCGGGAGAACTAGTGGCCTGTAACAGATGATCAGCTGACGCCGTATTCGGCTTGCGCACCCTGCCCCAGCCGTGATTCGACGACGGCAAGCCGGCGCTCGATCTGCTCCAGCTTGTGCAGGATGAGCACATGGGTCTTCTTGGCGTCGATGCCGACGGGACTGGCTGCGCTATCGATCAGTCCAGCAATACGCTCGTAGTCGTCCTTCGGGATTTCCATACGCTCTCCGACTCAGTCAAACGCGGGTTGGCGGCAGGAGGAAACCATGTGTGAGTTGGCAACACGGAAATGCGAGGCGTGTCGGGTCGGCGCCCCGATGGTGACCGACGCGGAAGCGGCCGAGCTGCACCGACAGATACCGGCGTGGGAGCTCATCGAAGTGGATGATATCAAGCGCATCACCCGCACATTCCGATTCGGCAACTTCGCGGAGGCATTGGCGTTTACCAACCAGATAGGTTCGATCGCCGAGGAAGCAAACCACCACCCGATGCTGGTCACCGAATGGGGAAAAGTCAGTGTTACGTGGTGGACTCACAAGATCCGCGGGCTGCACGTGAACGACTTCATCATGGCTGCGCGAGCCGACGCTCTCGCCGGATGAGCCTCACGGTACTATTCCTGTGTACCGGCAACTCGTGTCGCAGCCAGATGGCGGAGGGCTGGGCGCAGCACCTCAGACCCGACGACCTCGTACCTTACTCGGCCGGGATCAAGCCGCAGCATCTGGACCCGGACGCGGTGCTGATCATGCGCGAGGCGGGGATAGACATCTCTTCCAATCGCGCCAAACACGTCGATGAGCTCGCCGCGGTCGACTTCGACGCCGTCGTCACCGTCTGCGGGCATGACGAAGAGCACTGCCCAAGGTATCCGCGATCTACAATCGTGCGGCACTTCTACTTCGATGATCCGCCGAAGTTGGCAGCCGTCGCGTCATCGCGGCACGAAGCGCTGCAGCATTATCGGCGGGTTCGCGACGAGATTCGCGAGGTCGTAGCAATACTCCCTGAGATGCTTTCTGCGGCACGCTAGCAGGCCGTGGTGAAAGTGTGGTGGGTCTGGTTACGGCGAGTTGGGGCCAGATGCAAGGCGGCCTGACACAGGCGATGCCCTAGCAGGCCGTGGTGGAAGTGTGGCGGGCCTGGTTGCGGCGAGTTGGGGCCAGATGGAAGGCGGCCTGACACTGGCGATGCCCTGGCCATCGTCGAGAAAGGCCAACGTCGCAGATGGCCCCAAATCACCGTAACCCTTTGGGCGACAGGGGGTTGCGCGCGTATGCTGCGTCGTTCCTCGTCAACGATGGGGTAACCGTCGCCTCCTCCTCTCTCCTTGCCTCCACTTCGCAAGACCCTGTCGCCAGATCCACCACACTTTCACCACGGCCTGCTAGCGCCGCAACTTGTTGCCGTCGATACGCTCCAGGTACTCGCGGCCCCGCTGCCGCGCCGCACGCGCCTCGGCACTGGTCGTCGGTCCATCATCGGCTGCCACCAGCTCACGAAGCGCCGCCTCCGCCAACTCCAGACGAGTGCGCAACTCGGCGAGATCGCCAATCGTCGCCATCGCGCCAGCCAAGCGCTCGTACTTCTCCTCCATCGTGTGTCCGTCCCAGGTGGATTCGTAGGGCGGCAGGTCACGAAAGTGCCGTGCCTGATCCCCTTGGAAATGCCACGATGCCTGCCCGGTGGGCAGATCGATGTAGACGCAACCGTGCCATTGCCGATCCGCGTCGTCGATCTCGGTGCGCTGTACGCCGGATGGGAACAGCCTGGCAAGCGCAGCGACGAGGCGATTGCGCTCGTCATACGCAGCAGCCTTTGCGGCGCGCAGGCGTTCGACTTCTGACCTCAAGCGCTGTGACCGGACGCCCTTCCTGTCGTTGATTCTGTGATCAGCCACCATCGTCGCTTCCCAAAACCGTCGCCCTCAACATCTCCTCTGCCGATTCTTTCTGCTTTGGTACGCGCTGCCTAGCGACCTAGGATTTGATGATTGTCTATGGAGAATCGCATGGCACAAGACTTTCAACAGCCTCCGTCGATCGGAACAGCACCGGCGGCAGCCGAAAGCAGGGTCGATCAAGACCCGGTGTTGCTACGGTTACACGCAGCGCTAAAGGGCCTCGATCAGGCCATCTACGAGGCGCTGCGTGCACTCGACATAGCGCTTGGTCGTTCTCCTTCGAGTGCGCCTCCGGCAGCTCTGCCGTATCGCGAGCTCGGTCGCCTCAAGGACCATCTCCATAAAGTGACACCCGGTCCGACCGAGACAGCGCCGCGTTCTCTGGGCGACATGGCGCTCGACTGGGACGTCCCCGACGACGATAAGGAGAATTCGGAATCGGCATCGGACTCTGACGCCTCCTGAGCACGCCAGGGCGACCACCGAGCGGGCCCATCGCGACGTGCCCCCTTGGTCCCTTAGCAGGCCGTGGTGGAAGTGTGGCCTGTTAGAGCCGCACTACCTACTCGGGCGGTCGATCGGGGGGCTTGGGTGGAGGCGGCATCTCATCGCCGGCTTCCGTAGGCTGCACCATTTCCGTTGTCGAGTCCCGAGCGCCCCGGCCCCACGTCATGAGCTGCTCGCCGAAGCTTCGCAGGCGAGCGTACACACGAGCGTTGATCGAGTCGGGGGTCCAGTCGCCCTTCTCGTCGCGCTCCCCGGCCGGCACCCCGGTCAGGATGCTGATTCCCTGATCGACGTGATCGACCGCCCAGACATTGAACGTACCGGCGGCAACCGCATCGACCACATCCTGGCGCAGCATCAAATGCTGCACGTTGGCGCTCGGGATCATCACGCCCTGCTCGCCGGTGAGGCCCCGTGCAGCACAGACGTCGAAGAAGCCCTCGATCTTGTAGTTAACACCCCCGATTGCCTGTACTTGCCCACGCTGGTTGACTGATCCGGTCACCGCAATGCCCTGCTTGACGGGCACCTCGGCCAACGCCGATAGCAATACGTAGAGCTCGGTGCTTGATGCCGAGTCACCAGCGATCTCCGAATACGACTGTTCGAACGTCAGCGCTGCCGACAACGTGAGCGGCTGATCCTGAGCAAAGCGATCGCCCAGAAAACCCGTAATGATGAGCACGCCCTTGTCATGGGTAGCGTGGGACATGCGCACTCGGCGCTCGATGTTGACGACACCGCTGCGACCGAGATGAACGGACACGGTGATTCGCGTTGGTCGGCCGAACAGGTAGTCACCGAGCATGTGCACAGCCAGACCGTTGATCTGTCCCGCCACCGCGCCGTCGGTATCGATAAGGATGATCTCGCGCTGGATGAACTCCTGTACCCGCTCCTTGCTGAGCGACGCACGAAACTCCGACTCCTCCACGGCGCGTTCGACATGTCGGTCCATGACCGGGTCCGAGTCATCCTGACGGGCCCAATAGGCAGCCTCGCGGATGAGATCGTTGAGCTCGCCGAAGCGCAGCGACACCTTCTGCTGGTCCTCGACCTTGCGTGAGCTCTCGTCGACGACCGCGGCCACCGCACTGCGATGAAATTGGGGTAGATTCTCCCGCTCGACGAGCTGGGCAATGAATGGCCCGAATCGCAACAGCGCTTCCTCGTTGCGCTCCGCCTGATAGTCGAAATCGGCCTTCACCTTGAAGATTTCGCGGAACACCTCGTCATAGGCGAACAACAAGTGGTAATAGCGCGGGTGTCCGATGAGGCAAACCTTCACATCGAGCTGGAGCGGCTCGGGCCGAAGCGTCGACGCCGAAAACAATCCGTAGCGCTCGGCCACGTCTTCTACCCGTACTTCCTTGTTTACCAGGGCACGCTTCAGCGCCTCGTAAACGAACGGGTTGCGTAGCACATCCTCGATGTCGAGCACGAGGTAGCCGCCGTTGGCCTTCGCCAGCGAGCCGGCGCGAATCATCGTGAAGTCGGTAATCAGGGCGCCGAACTGTGCCCGGCGCTCAATGCGGCCGACGAGGTTGGCATAGGTGGGGTTGTTTTCGACGATCACGGGGGCGCCGTCCGCGGCTCCGTTGTCGACGATGAGATTGACTTCGTAGCGCGCCAGATCGGGTTCCTGCCGCGGCAGGCGCAAGCCCGGAATCGGCAGCTGTGGCTCGTCGCTCGGACGAAACTGCTCGATGTTTTCGAGCACGTCTTGCTCCATCCTGCGGAGGTGCTCGAGAACGGGGTCGAGATCCTTGTAGCGCGGCCGCAGATCGCTCATCAGCGTGCCGAGCACGTTGGTCGCCACCTGGCGGTTCAGGTCCCGGACCTCCTCCTTGAGCGCCTGGTCAACGTCCTTGATCTCGGACATGACCTCGCGGATCTTCCCCTGCAGTCCCTCCATGCGGGAGTCGAGCTCCTTGCGCTCGTCCTCCGGCATGTCCTGATACTCCTCCTGCGTGAGGGGCTTCTTCTCGCGGACGGGGATGGTGCGGAAACCCATCGGCGTGCTCTTGATCTCGAACCCCAGCTCCGCCGCCTCGCCCTCGAGCTTGTCCAGCAGCCCTTGCTTCTGCGACTGGAACCGTTCGCTGGTAGCCCGCTGCTGCTCCTCGTATGCCTTCCCCTCGAACGCCTTGGGAACCCGTTCCTCGAGCTCTTCGACCAGCTCGTTGTGGTCGTCGCGCAATCGCGCGCCCATACCGGCCGGAAGCACTAGTACGCGCGGAGAGTCCGTATCGTCGAAGTTGTGGACGTAGGCAACGTCGGGTGGCGTCGAACGCCCCTCGCAGCAGCGCGACAGGATCCGCCGCAAGATGGTCTTACGCCCCGTCCCGGGCGGCCCGGCCAAGAACAGGTTGAACCCGGAGCTGGATATGTCCAGTCCGAACTCGATCGCGCGCACGGCGCGATCCTGCCCAATGATCTCGTCGAGCGGTTTAACATCGGCGGTGGTCTCGAACGGAAAGATGGCAGGATCGCACGTATTGCGTAGCTGATCGGGTTTCAGCCGCAACGCATCGGCGTCCACAGCAGCCTAGAGTCCGATCGCGGTGCGCCCGGCGGCGATCAGCGCCAACAGGACGACAATTCCGATGATCGTCTTGACGACCCAGCCCGAACCACCGCCCAAGACCATGCGGTCGTACCGCGCGGCGAAGTCGTCGGGCTCGCCGTTTACCCCCACTCCCGTTCGCTTGTCGCTCATCCGTTCCTACTCCTGTTGGCGGGCCGCATCTTGCAACCCGTCTTGATCGCCCCTGGTCGAGCTCGCCGGCCTCAACCAGGCCAGGCAATGATCTTGCAACCGCTGATCAGTGGCCAGACTACCGGCGAACGCTGCGGTACGCGTAACGCTACCGCGTTGGCGCCGACCGCGCGCGAACACACAAAGATGCTCGGCCTCGAGCACACAGGCGGCGCCTAACGCCGCCACTCCCGACATCAACTCCTCGGCGATCTGCTCGCCTAGGCGCTCCTGCATCTGCAACCGACGCGACAGGCAGTGAACCAACTCCTCGATGCGCGAGAGCCCGGTGAGGCGCTCGTCGGGCAGGTAGGCGACGTGCGCCTGCCCGAAGAATGGCAGGAGGTGATGCGCACAGACCGAGACGAACGGAATGCTGGTAACCGTAACGATGTCGCCGCTGCGCTCCGGCCAGGTGGGCTCGAGCACCGACCCCGGATCGATCGCATAGCCGCTCAACAAGTCGTTGATCCACGCCGCGGCGGTGTTATCAGGAGCCTCGCCCGCTGCGTCTTCCGCCAGGCCTGCGGCGGCCAGGAAGTGCGCCACGGCGTCACGCATCCCTTCCCGGTCGAAGCGCGACGCCGCGTCGACAGGTTGTGAACGCACCGGTGAATCAGGGGGCATCAGGCCCTCGAGGCGCTGGCGAACGCAGTTGGGGACTCAGTGCGAGCAGAGTACGGGCGCCCGTGGGTCATTGCAATCCGGCTCCGATAGCGTCGACGGGCGCCGCGACAAGAGCCTGTGAGACGGCATCATGGACGCGATCTCGGAGATCGTTCCGGTTGCCGAAGTCTAGACCTCGGGTCGGAATCGGGGAAAGAAACTCGATCTCAACGATCCCCGGTGTGATTGTCATGCTCCCCTTGGGCTGGATCCCGCGAGTGCCGCGAACGACCACGGGAGCGACCGGCACCTGTGCCTTGATGGCCATCACGAACGGTCCCTTCTTGAAGGCCTGCAGGCGACCGTCTTTGCTCCGCGTGCCCTCGGCGAAGACAAGGAAGTCGTATCCCTTGCGCAACGCCTCGGCAGCCAAATCAACTGCCCGCATGCCGCGTTCGCGGTCGTGGCGATGCACCGGCGGAAACTGCGCCGCGCGAAGCACGGCCCCAAATACGGGCAGCTTGAAGACCGCCGCCTTGGCAAACGCACGGATGTTCCGGCCGATCGCAACGAACACCACCGGCGGGTCGACGTTGCTGAGGTGATTCGCCACGAAGACATACGTGGCTTCCGGATCCAACCGGTCTCGCCCGATCACCCGAAGCTGGATCCCGGCGACGCGGAGCAGCCCGCGCGCGATCGGAAACGCGAGGGCGTACAGGGGCCGTGGCGAGCCGGTGATCCAGGCGGCCAACAGGCCAATCGATCCACCGATCGGAATGATCAGCGCCATAGCGACGCCGGTGATCAGGGCGCGTAGCAAGACACAGGAGCCCGTCGCGGAACTCTCATCGGCGGGGGTGAGCTAGTGTCCTGTAACAGAGGTTCGTTGCAACTTGTGGCGCGCCACCGAGTCGGATCCCAGGAGGCCCGACGACGGGAATGCTGTGTACATCGCAGAGGAGGGCGGACGTCGGAAGCGGCCGGTCCCACGGTCGCCCGGAGGGCTGGGTCGCAAACCTCTGTTACAGGACACTAGTGCAGTCTGTAGGTAACGGTGAAAACAGCGATCACCGGGACGGGCACACCATCCTTCATCCCCGGCTTGAAGACCCATTTCTGGATGGCCTCCATGGCGCGGGTATTGAGCTCTTCGTCCGGAAGCCCGCGAAGCAGGCGCGGATCGACGACCGAGCCGTCGACATCCACGACCGCCTCGATCCAGACCTCCCCCTGAATCCCCTTACGGGTAGCCTCCGGCGTGTACTCTGGGTCCACCTGGCGCAATACCTGCGGCGAGAGAATTCCACCGTCGCCAGCCCGGAACGCCCGTCCGCGCAGCCCGCCGGCGCCCGGAATGCCCAGCGGATCGCCGATGGCGAATTCGTCGTCGAACTCACCCTTGTCAACATCTGACGCCTCGGGCTCGATGGGCTCCGGATCATCCGGCGTCGGATCAGGAATCGGCACCACCGAAGCCGATTTCCTTCTCTTCGTTTTCTTCGCCTTGGCGGGCGGCGCCGGCGGCGTGTACCGCTTCACGACCGTCGCCGCAGTGCGCTCGAGCTCCACGACTTCGGGCATTGCGGCGGGTATCACCAACAGGAACGCAATGAAGTGGGCGACGATCGCGAAGATCCCCGACTTCTTCAACGAGACAGTGCGCTCTGAGTTCTTTCCTTCGAGGTACTCCCGAAACACCTCCACACCGGTGCCGGCGGGAGCGGAAGGCGCGCCGGATGACTCCCGGCGCATTTTCGCCCACCGCCGAGACTTCTCGTCGCGGAGTTGAATTTTCGGATACCGATCGCCGCCGAGATTCATGGTTCAGATTGCCCGATAGACCGTTCGACCACCTATAAACGATTATAGGTGGACGTCAGATGGAGGTCTATGACACGTTCCCACGGAGCGTTTGAGTGTCGCCTGTTGGGGCTGTATTCTCTTTTGCCAGATAGGAATCGATGGTTTCGTCGGCGCGGCGGATGGCCGCCATTGTGGGGGACGACGCATGGCTCGCGCGGTCAAGAAACGCCCGAAGAAACACTCTGCATCGATCGCCATCGTGCGTCGCCACGACTGCACAGGGTGCGAGGCCTGCATCATTTTCTGCCCAGTGGACTGCATCGATCTGGTGCAGCCGGGGGGAAACCCGGCAGAGAAGTACGTGCTCATCGACAAGGAGACCTGCATCGGCTGCCTGCTATGCGCGCGGTACTGCCCGTGGGATTCGATCGACATGATCAAGCGCGAACCCTTCGACCAGACTGGCGATCTCGTCTTCATATAGGTGCTGGTGCGGCGGCAGCCCCACCAGCACGCCGGCGTGCTAGGAAAGCCCCGCGACGACGCATTCTTCACCGCCCCTGAGCAGGTGCTCCCGAGCGCTGTCGTCATCGTCGCGCCGGTGATAAGCCTCCGCCAAGGCGCAATGAGCAGCGGGAAGCAGGTAAGTCGAGGTGCCGCGTAGCTCATCGACGAGCTGCAACGTGTTGATGGCGCGATCCAGATCACCGCGCTCGAGGTATTCGCGCCCGAGTCGGAGGTACAGATCTGGAAGCGGCGGCCGCTTGAGCGCGGCGGCAATGTACGCTTGAAAGGCAGCCTGGTTACGACCCTGTTCTTGGTACATGGTCCCGAGGTGGTAGTAGGGCGTGCCGACATCCGGATGAACCTCCAGGGCCTGTTGGTAGTAGCGCTCGGCATCCTCGAAGCGCCGCGCCGACCCGGCGGCCTGGCCCTCGCGCACTAGCATCATCGCGTACAGCTCTTTGACCCGCAGGTTATCGGGCTGGGCCTCGTACAGTCGCTCCAGGCTCTCGACAATGGGGGCAGCATCACCGCCGCGGAACGCCCAGGCCTCGCCGAGCAGCAATGTGTACTCCAGCCGCGCTTCGAAATCATCGCCAAACTGCTCGAGATGCCGTTGATACAGTCCGATCGCGCGCCCTCGGTCACGGTCGTCGGCCGCTTCGCGGGCCAACTCCAGCGCCGAGCGATCCTCCGCACAGGCAACTGCCAGCACCGCCGCAAGCAGGACACTCGACGGTGCAAGACGTGAGCAATCGAGCCGCCGCGATCGCCGAGCCTCAAGGCTGCATGGCGTCTCAGCGCTGCACCGTGCCTCAGGGCTGCACAATGCGACTCTCGGACGACTCACGGTCCTCCTCCTGACGTACGCTTTGATAGGCGGCCAGCACGCCGCGCTGGATCAGGGCGCGCGCAAACGGGTGATCGGAGTACAGATCGGCGACATCGGTGAAGCCCTGCGCGGCAGCGAGAGCGAGCTCCGCCTCGCGCTCGTGCTTCGTCGCCCTCAAGACATCCGTCATCTGCTCCAACCGCTGCCTGTAGCGCATGCGTGTGACCTCGTCGAAGACCTCGGCGACGCCGCTAATCTCGCGGTCCACCTGTTGCTTTCGCTGCTCCTCGTCTACCAGCAGGGTGCTCGTTTCGGCACGACGAACCCCGGCCGCGGCACTTTCGACTGCCTCGCCGAGAACGGCCCAGTTGGCGAAGTAGGGCTCGCCGAGCAGATCGGCCGACTGTGCCAACAATTCGCGCTGTTCTGGGACGGAGCGACCGCCCTGGTCGTCTGGCGCGCCTTCCTTCGCCTTCTCCCTTGCTGAATCCACCGCCATGCTCCCGCCTTGCGGCACCCCGACCGATGCGGCAAACAACTCTGCCGCCGTATCGTCGCGCCATGCCTCGTACTCGGGTGGCAGATCGTTTCCGGCGGCGGCGGCCAACGCCTCCCCGGCGCGCAAGATCGCCACCGCTTGTGCCAGCTCGAGCTGCGCTATCAAGAGCGTCGGATTGGCTCGAAGGCGCTCGATGTGGGCCCTGAACTCCTTCAGCGCCACGGACATCACCTCGGACTTTCGCAGCCCCTGCTGATCGTCGACGACCGCCTCCAGCAAGCGGTAGCCACCCTTGATAGAGGGTGCCATCACCCATACGATGCGCCCGCCTGACCCATCGATGCCGGTGGCAAAGCTGCGCGACTCGCGTTGCATGTCCGGCGCAATCTGCAGCGAGAATCTTTCTTGCGCCGGCGTTTCCTCGGCCACGTCGACGCCGGCGGCTCGTAAGCGATGCAGGGCCCGCTTGGCAATCTTTCGCAGCTTGCGATCCTCCCCTGCAACCAGTCGCCGCAGAGACGGTGCGGCCTCTTGGTTCCCCGACGCACCGAGACGCTCGACGACAATGGGGTCCATCCGGGGGTCCAGTCCCAAGACAGTTTCAAGAAGGCTGGCATCCGAACCTGAGCGCGCCAGCCAGGCGCGCAGCACAGATTCCTTCCAAGCCTCCGGCAACGCCAGCACGGAATCCAAACCCTTGGCGTCGGGAGCTTCAACGAACTGACGTGCCGCGCGCAGCGTATCCTCGACCTGCTGCGGTATCTCGACGCCGACGTCGCGAAGTAGGTCAATCGCCTCCCCCTTGGCCTCGAGCGGTACTGCATGGCGCAAGGCCTGCGACGCGATCTCGTTTGCCAACCCGCCGGAACGCGCCAATCGCACCAGGCGGATCGTGGCCGCGAGGCGCTCGGGCGGCGCGCTGCAAACCGCCTCTCGGAGCCCCGCTTCCACCCCTGCCCCGAATGCCATGACGGCCTTGACCTCGCGTTCGGGCACCTCGCCATCGAGTCCACCCTTGTCGATGCGGCTCACGGCGCGCCGAATCGCCTTGACGAGTTCTTTCGGAGGGCTCATTGCTTGCTCGCGTAGTTGGCGTGAATGAACCTCAGGCCCTCGAGGGTGAGCAACAGATCGATATGCTGTATGCGTTCGCACGCCTCCCCGATGGTCACCGCCCATCCACCAGTGGCGATAACCGTCGGCTCGGCACCCAGCTCCAGGCTGATGCGGCGGAGCAGCCCATCTACGAGGTCGGCGTAGCCATAGAACAGACCCGACCTCACGCTGCCCACGGTAGATCGACCGATGACCTGCTCGGGCCGCGCTATGTCGACTCGCGGGAGGCGTGCCGCACGCGCAAACAGGGCGTCGGCCGACACTCCGACACCGGTAGCGATCACGCCCCCGAGATAGGCGCCCTCGTCGTTGATCACATCGAACGTTGTGGCGGTACCGAAATCCACTACCACGGCAGGGACGCCGTACTTTTGGCGTGCCGCAACCGCGTTGACGATACGGTCTGCCCCGACATCGCCCGGCGGATCGTAAAGCACCGGAAGATCATCAACGAGGTCGGCACTCACGAGCAGTGGCTCGACGCCGAAGTACCGTTGCGACATACGCGCGAGGGCCCCCGTCAAGGGTGGCACGACGCTCGCCACGACAATGCCGGAAATATCCTCGGTGGCGATCTCCTCGCGCTCCAGGAGCGACAGCGACAATAGTCCCATCTCGTCAGCGGTGCCGTTGCCGCGCGTTGCCAAGCGCCAGTCAGCCCGCAGGGTAGCGCCGTCGAACACCCCAAACTGAGTGTTCGTGTTGCCCACATCGATTGCCAGGAGCACTTGCGCCTCGTCAGATGTCGTCGAACCTTGTCAGCGCCTGAAACTCGCCGTACCGAGCGGCGATCTGGTCGCTGCCGAGCCCCCGAATCCCATCGAGGCTAAAGCTCTCGACGCAAAAGGAGGCCAGAACGCTGCCGGCTACGATTGCCCGACGCAGCCCTTCTGTGCTGTGATCGCCGGTGCTCGCAAGATGGCCCATAAAGCCTCCGGCGAATGTATCGCCGGCGCCGGTCGGGTCGGCAAGCTGGCGCAACGGGAATCCCGGCACGCTGAAGATATCGCCTTCCAGGAAGGCCGTCGCGCCGTGCTCGCCACGCTTGATGATCACATTGGCTGGTCCCAGCGCCCGAATGGACTCGGCGGCCTCAACGAGGTTGTAGACACCGGCTAACTCGCGTGCCTCCTCATCGTTTATGACCAGCATGTCGACGTGTTGCAGGGTTGTTTTCAGCGCCTCGAGCGAGCCCTCGATCCAATAGTTCATCGTATCGAGCGCCACCAATTTCGGCCTCTCCACCTGCTCCAGGACCGACTGCTGTAGCTGCGGCGCGATATTCGCCAGGAACACATAGGGTGTGTCCCGGAACTCCGCCGGCAACACCGGTGCGAAAGTCTCGAAGACATTCAGCTCGGTGAACAGCGTTTGGCGCTCGTTCAGGTTGCTGGAGTACTCGCCACCCCAGCGGAACGTCCGGCCGTCTGCCCGCTCGATACCCTTCGTATCCACGCCGCGCTCCGACAGCACTGCCTCGTGCTCGGCGCCGAAGTCATTGCCGACGACGGCCACCACCTGTACTGGACAGAAATACGACGCCGCCACCGCGAAGTACGTGGCCGCCCCACCCAGGACATCGTCAACCCGACCGTGCGGAGTAGTCACTGTGTCGAACGCGACCGAGCCGACTACGACGATGCTCAACCCTGTGCTCCATTGTCCGGCTCGAGAAGCAGCGCCAGACGGCGCCTAAGCGCTGGCGGGAAATTATCGGGAGATGTCATGATGGCACTGGCAATAGCAGCCTCGCACGATGAAGGTGCGTCTGCTGGGAGATTGTTGATCGCTTCACGGAGCACACGCTGTGCATTGTCGACACTCTTTCCCAGGTTGGCAATCGCCAATTCCGCCGTGACATCCGCGTGCTCCTCGTGCCAGCAGTCGTAATCGCACACCATCGCCAGGGTGGCGTAGCCGATTCCCGCTTCACGCGCCAACTTCGCCTCCGTGAGGTTGGTCATGCCAACCACATCCATTCCCCAGGAGCGATACAGATTGCTCTCGGCGCGAGTGGAGAACTGGGGCCCCTCGATGCAGACGTAGGTGCCGCCACGGTGCACCTCGACGCCAACCGTTTCAGCAGCCGTAGCGAGCAGATCTGCCAGCCGAGCGCAGATGGGATCGGCAAACCCTACATGCGCCACCACGCCCTCGTCGAAGAAGGTCGTCATCCGATTGTGGGTTCGATCGACGAACTGGTCGGGTACTACGAACTGCAACGGCGCGATCGCCTCGCGTAGGCTACCGACGGCGCTCACCGAGAACAGATTGCGCACGCCGAGCAGCCGAAATCCGTACACATTGGCCCGGTAGGGCACGTTCGAAGGGCTGAAGGTGTGGCCGCGGCCATGCCGCGACAGAAACGCCACCGGCCGGTCGTCGAGCTCACCGATCACGAACGCGTCGGAAGGATCGCCGAACGGCGTTTCCAGGCGCATCTCGTCGAGAACCGTCAGCCCGTCCATCTCATAGAGGCCGCTGCCTCCGATCACACCGATTCGTTTTTCCATCCCGTCCTCGACTGGAGCATCATGGCTGCCACACTTCCACTACGGCCTGCTAGGCCGGCTCGCCCAGCAGGTTGCGGGCATGCTCGCGCACACCACGAGATTCGCCGATACCGCCTAGCATGCGCGCCAGCTCATCGATGCGCTGCTCGACGTCGAGCGCTGCCGCCGATACGCACACGCGTCCGTCGCGCTCGGCCTTGCGGACGCGATAGTGCGTCGTCGCTCGGGCAGCGATTTGCGGCAGATGCGTGACCACGAGAACTTGATGGCTGGTCCCGAGCTCGACCAGCCTCGCCGCCAGTCGGTCGGCAACGCGGCCCCCGCCCACCCCGGCGTCGATCTCGTCGAATACCAGCGTCTGGGCCGGGGCCTGGCGCGTTTCGGCTAGCTTGAGCGCCAGCATCACGCGCGAGAGCTCCCCGCCGGAGGCGACTCGCGTCAGTTGGCGCACCGCATCCCCCGGGTTGGCGGCGAGGCGAAACGAGACGGTCTCATAGCCGCGGCGGCTGGCTCCGGGCGGTAGTCCACCCTCGGCGTTGGCGCTGCGAGGCTTCAACCGAACCTGAAAACGGGCTCCCTCCATACCGAGCTCCTGCAACTCCGAAGTGATGTGCTCGGATAGTCGCGCCGCTGCCTCGGCCCGCAGCGTGCTCATGTGCGAGGCAGCCTCGTCGAAGCCCCGCACTGCTAGCCTTACCTGGCCGGCCAGCTCGGCGATCTCCTGGTCCCGGTTCTGCAGCGAGGCGAGCTCGCGCTCAGCGTCGTCGGCTACCCGCAGGATGTCCTCGATTCGATCGCCGTACTTGCGCCGCAAACCATCGAAGGTCGCCAGACGCTCCTCGACCGCGTCGAGCCGCACCGGGTCCACCTGCACCAGATCGAGATACGCCTGCAACGAGCGGGTGATTTCCTCGATCGCGTAGCCCGCCTCGGCGACGTCATCGCCGCTGGCGGGCGCGCTGGTATCGAGCCGGACAATTCGTTCGATGACGACTTGCGCACGGCGAATGAGCGCTGCCGCAGATTCTTCGCGCTCGTAGAGCACATCCAACGCCTCCTCGGTCGCCGCCGAGAGGTCCTCGGCGTGTCGCAGCCGCTGGCGCTCAGCGTTCAACGCCGCCGCCTCATCGACGCCGAGATCGGCGGCGCGGATCTCCTGTGCTCGGTAGCGTAGATAATCGGCGCGCTGAGCACGATCGTCCGTCTCCAGCGCCTGTAGTCGGTGTTGCAGATCCACCGCTTCATCCCATGCACTCGCCACGGCGAGGCGCTGTGCGCACAGATCGCCGAAACGATCGAGCAGCTCGAGCTGCGTCGCCGACCCCAGCAGCGATTGGTTCTCGTGTTGTCCGGCGACATCCACAAGACGAGTGCCTAGCTTGTGGACAAGGCCCACGGTGACCAGCCGATCGTTGAGATAGGCGCGACTGGAACGGCTGCCGAGGGTGCGGCGAACGAGAATCTCACCGGACTCCGACGATAGCCCCTCGTGCTCCAGCAGCTCGGCGATGTCAGGCCGACCAGCTATGTCGAACACGGCTTCAACAGTGGCCGAATCCGCCCCGGTGCGCACCTGATCGAGTGTCGCGCGGTTACCCGTGGCCAACGACAGTCCGCCCAGGATGATCGACTTTCCGGCACCGGTCTCACCGGTGAACGCGATGAGGCCAGCCGGCGGCTCGATAACAATATCCTCGATGAGCGCCAGGTCGCGGATCCGTAAGTAACTGAGCATCGGTCGAACCTGCTGGGATGAGATGGGCCCGGCAAATATACCGGAAGAGCCAAGATCGGTTCCGCGACCAGCCTGACGGGTGATACGCATTGATGACACACACAGGCCATCGTGGTACCTTGATGCGGTTCGGTGCGGCTGGGGGGCTCGGCAAACGGACGTCTTTTTCTGACCTCGGAACGCTGAGGGGACCTCTTTGTTGTTGTTGCAGGCCGATTTCATGTCCGAAGGCGTCCTGAGCATCGCTCGTAACCTGGGCCCATTCGCCCTCGCAGTGCTGCTGGTATTGGGTTTCTTTTCGGTTCTCTCGTGGGCTGTGATCGTGGATCGCATCCTGCTGTATCGAAAGGCAGAGAAGCAGACTGTCAAGTTCCTCGAGGTGTTTCGCGCCAGCTCGAAGTTCTCGCACGTGCGCACCGCCGCGAAGGAGATGGAAACGACGCCGCTGGCGGGAGTATTCGACGCAGGGTACGGTGAGATCTCGTCGCAGCTCGAGGGCACAGCGCAATCCGGCCAGCTACCCGGCAGCTCGCGCATGAACATGGAGGCGCTCGAGCGCTCGCTTACTCGCGCAGCGCACCAGCAGCGTCGCCGGCTGGAACGCGGCATGTTGTTCCTCGCCACCACCAGTTCCGCCGCCCCTTTTATCGGCCTGTTCGGCACGGTGTGGGGCATCATGAACGCCTTCGAGAGCATCGGCAGGTTCGGCAACGCCAATCTTGCCGTTGTCGCGCCCGGCATCAGCGCCGCGTTGATCACCACTGCGGCCGGACTCGCGGCCGCCATTCCTGCGGTGATCGCCTACAACCACCTGCTATCGCGCGTTCGTGACCTCAGTGGCGACATGGAGGATTTCGGTCTCGAGTTCCTCAACGTGGTGCAGAAATCGTGGCAAGCGGAGCGCGCCCAATGAAACAGGGCTGGTTCAAGGAAGATGACCGCATCCTCTCGGATATAAACGTTACGCCGCTGGTCGACGTCGCGCTGGTGCTGTTGATCGTCTTCATGATCACCGCACCGATGATGATCCAAGGAGCTGAGGTCCGGCTGCCGCGAACCCAGATAATGGACAGCCTTCCGCAGGAGCAGATCTTCATTTCGGTCACCGATCAGGGTCAGATCCTGGTAAATGGCGATGCCGTGCCGCTCGAGGAGTTGGAAGCCCGCCTGTCGCCCCGCATCACGCCCGGGCGCACGATCCTGCTGTATGGCGATCGGGCGGGCGAATACGGGCGCGTGGTAGCCGTCATCGAGGTTCTCTGGAGCCTGGGAGCCGACATCGGCCTGGTCACCGAGCCCGTCCCGCGCCGCTAACGGGGCGAGTACATGCCGAGCGGCCGCCCCTGGCCGCTTGCTAAGCTGACAGCATGAGCTACGCCGAGCAGCAAGCCGTGTTGAACGAGCAAGTGATCGAGCAGCGCTTCCGCGCTGCGGTCATCAGCTCTGCCGCCACGCATCTGGCGTTCTTCCTGGCGCTGCTGTTCGGCCCAATGCTTATCCCGGTGCCGCGCTACGAGCCGAGTTTCACGCCGGTGAGGCTCGTCCAGTTACCCCCGCCAGCTGCGCAGCCAGCCACGCCCGCCGAAGCCCCACAGGAGGAGGCTGAGGCAGAGCCCGAGCCCGTGCAGCCGGTGGTCAGTGAGCCCGAG
The DNA here is from genome assembly GCA_963666055.2 of Acidobacteriota bacterium. Classification (GTDB taxonomy): domain Bacteria; phylum Acidobacteriota; class UBA890; order UBA890; family WLXD01; genus DASCOT01. The sequence continues at coordinate 312,589 of CAXWPH010000012.1, forward strand.
CCCGTGCCCCGCAGCCTGGCCGAGCTGCAGCGCGAGCGCGAGGCCGAGGAGCAGCTCCGCCGCGACGAGGCGGAGCGGCAGCATCAGGCCGAGCTCGAGCGCCAGCGCCGCGCTGAAGAAGAGCGCCGCCGACGCGAGGACGAGGCACGTCGACAGCCGCAGCGGGCCGGACAACGTCCCCCGGCGCAGAGCCAAAGCGCCCGGCGTACGGGAATCGACGTCACCCAAAGCGGCGACAGCGGTTACACGGTCGAGGAGTTTCCGTTCGCCGACTACCTTTATCGGATTCGTGACCTGATCGCGGCCCAGTGGTCACCACCGCCCAGCGGCCCCTACGGGCTGCAGCGTCGCACCGAGGTGTTTTTCAGACTCGGCAGGAACGGCCGCCTGGTCGTGCAGCCACGAGTGGAGGACGGATCCGGCGATACCACGTTCGATCGAGCCGCTATGCGAGCCGTCGCGGCTGCTGCTCCATTCCCCCCTCTGCCCCGCGAGTACGACGGGCAATCACTTGGAGTTGGGCTTGCCTTCGTTACGGAGTAGAACCTCAGTTTGGCCGCTCATCGTGCTCGTGCTCGTGGTCGGTGCAGCATCGGCGCAAGACCAAGACGTACAGCTGGAGATCCGCCAACGCGGCGCCCCCGCGATCAAGGTCGCCGTGCCGACATTGCTGGCGGCAAGCGGCGCCGCCGAGCATGCTCAGCGCATCCACGCCGTCCTATTGAACGACCTGCAAAATTCCATGGTGTTCGACCTCGTCGATAGCCGCGTCTATCCGAACGCCGCCCCCAACGAGCCGATACCGTGGCAGGCGTGGAAGAGCACCGGTGCGCGCGGACTGATCCAGGGATCGGTAAGCGTGCAGGGCTCGCTCGTGGTGGCAGATTTCCGGCTCTTCGACGTCGACACCGGCCGACAGATCAGCGGCAAGCGCTACTCGCAATCCACCGAGGGACTCTCGGCTCCCGACGCTGCTTATCGTGTGCGACGCATCGCGCATACATTCAACGACGAAACGGCGCTCAACTACACGGGCGTGCCGGGAGTGGCGAACTCCTACATCGCGTGGGTCTCAGATCGCCAAGCACCGGTGGGTACGCCACAGAAAGAGGTCTACCTGATGGACTACGATGGCGAGCGGCAACGACGCATCACCTACAACTCCTCGATCTCGCTGTCGCCATCCTTCTCGCCGCAGTCGGACCGGATCGCGTTTCAAACGTACGTGATGCGCGACCGCTTTCCAAATGCCGAGATCCACATCATTCTCAACAGCGGCGGTCGGCCGCGACCGCTCGTCACCTGCCGCGGCACGAACACCGGCCCGGCCTTCTCCCCCGACGGTACGCTGGTTGCCTTTTCCTCCAGTTGCGGAGGCAACTCCGAGATCCATGTGATCAAGCCCGACGGCGAGGGAATGCAACAGCTGACGCGCAACCCGGCCAGCGACGTGTCCCCCGGTTGGTCGCCGAACGGTCGCCAGTTGGTGTTCGTCTCCGGCCGCAGCGGTAGCCAGCAGCTGTACGTGATGGACGCGACCGGCTTGAACACTCGTCGGCTCTCGGCACCCGGTGGACAGAAAGACGATCCAGCGTGGCAACCGGTGCGCGGCGAACTTATCGCCTTCACCGCCTCGACTGGTGGTAACAATTTCGATATTTTCGTGTACGATCTCACGACCGATCGCGTCCATCAGCTAACGCGCAGTCGCGGCCGCAAGGAGGCACCGGCCTGGTCGCCCGATGGGCGACAGCTGACCTTCGAGTGGACCCAAGGCCCCAGCACACAGATCTGGGCCATGGGCTTTGACGGCTCGCGGCAGCGTATGCTGACGAACGTGGGTAACAATATGACCCCGACTTGGGGAACCCGCCCCTAATGGCCCGCCCCTAATGAAACGCGGCCATCGCATGGAGGAAACCACGATGTCTAGCCCCGCGAAGCGACTCGCGTTAATCGCGCTCGCGGCCGTGGTCGTTGCACTGCCCGCATGCAGCAAAGACGTCCCGCCCGCGCCAACGCCCGAGCCGATACCGGAGGCCCCGGCCCCCGCGGCGCCGGCTGCTCCGACAGAGCCGGCCCAAACCGGCGACTGGGAAGAGGCTGATGCTCCCGAGCAGACCTTCCTGTCGGCAGAGGAGATCAACCGACGCCAGTTGCTCAAGCCGATCTATTTCGACTACGACAAGGATGAGATCCGCGGCGACCAGCGGGCGACGCTCCAGGCGAACGCTGACTGGCTGCGTGAGCATGCGGACGTCGCGGTCCTGATCGAAGGCCACTGCGATGAACGCGGCACGCGCGAGTACAACCTCGCGCTCGGCGACCGCCGCGCCTCGGCAACGCGCGACTATATCGTCTCGCTCGGCATCGGCGCCAACCGCGTCGAGATCGTTTCGTACGGTGAAGAGCGCCCTGCCGTTATGGGCCAGGGTGAGCAGAACTGGTCGCAGAACCGCCGCGGCGAGTTCGTGGCCACCTCAGCAGGCCAGACGAACGAGTAGCAGGTTCGGCAACGGCGGGCGGCGGGTGCGACAACCTCCTGTCCGCCGTTTCTGTTCCAGGGTGCAGCACAGAAAACAAGGGTGATGATGAAACGACGGAGCTTGTTGGTCTCCTCGGTTGCGCTCCTCGCCCTTGCCCCCGCCTGCTCGTCCGGCGAGCAGCGGCTGGTGAACATCGAGTCGCGTCAGGCCGCCCTGGAGGCGCAGGTCGCCGACCTGCAAACCGCGCAGCAGAACATCACCGCCCGGCTGGTGCAGGTGCGGCAGGAGCTCGACAACTCGCTGCAGCCGCTCCGCACGCAGTCCGCCGACCGCGGCGAGGACCTGCGCTCGATGGAACGTGAGGTCACGGCGCTCGAAGCCGAGGTGGCCGAGATAAACGCACGGATCGCACGCCTCACCGAGCAGTTCGCAGCCGGCGGCGGCCCGCCTTCCGAGACGAGGCGCACGGGTACGGCGATGCCGCCGCCGCGCGGATCGCGCGTGACCACTGCCCAGGAGCCAACCGGCTCGCAGCAGACCGCCGCCACCACGCTGTACAACAGCGCCTACAACGACTACCTGCGAGAGAACTGGGAACTATGCGTGCAGGGGTTCGAAGAGTACGTGCGTCGCTACGTCTCGTCGGATCGTACCGACAACGCCCGATACTGGATCGGCATGTGTGAGCGAGAGCGCGGCCAGCTCTCCGCGGCTCACACGGCGTTCCAGTCGGTGGTCCGCGACCACCCGAACAGCGAGCTGGTTCCGGACGCCATGCTCAACGACGGGCTGATTCTTAAGGAGGAGGGTCGCGAACGCGCCGCTGCAGAGTCATTTCGACGGCTCATTCAAGCCTACGCCGACAGCGATGCGGCGTTCCTGGCCTGCGGCCAGCTGCGCGTGCTAGGTCTGCAGCGTCCCGGCATTTGCGAGCAGTGATCGCCGCTGGCGCGATGAGAGGCGTTCCCCGATGAAGCGATTGCCAACCTTGGCTCTGGCCATGGCCCTGGTGCTGACGACCGCGTCGGCCGCATGGGCAGTGCAGATCTTCGGCGCCACGAATCCCGGCAATCAGATGGGGACCGTCCAGGACCTCCTGGACCTGGGCACGGACATCGATAATAACGACGCTGGCAACACCCTCCCCTTCGATCTGGTGGAAGATAGCGCGGTCATCATCACGTTCAGCGCCGAATGCGCTGTTGATGGCGCCGAGCAGCAGTGGGTGAGCATCGAGTTGCTCGTAAACGGCGACGCCCTGAGGCCCAGCGGGGGCGACCAGGATACGTTCTGCTCGGGCAATGGCTTCGCCGGGTTCAACGACGGATGGGTGATGGCCAGCATGACCGTCCCGGCGAAGCTCGCCGCCGGCAACTATGACCTGCAGATCCAGGTGACACCCTCCGGGGGCGCCGCAGCGTGGTGGATCGGCGACCTGGCGCTTACCGTCCTCGTCCAGAAGCCCTGACGCGGGCACCGCCGAACATTCACCGGCGGCGCCAGTGCCAACCCGCGGCTGGGGCCCGACACCGCTGTCCACACGGTCAACCAACCGCCTTGCGACGATCGATGCGACGGATTACCGTCCGGTCACTCTCACTCTGGTGCTCAGAATCGCGGCGTCACGCGGCCGTCTCATCAGCGTGTAGCGCCGAACAGCGACTACTCCTAGGGGGGCAATATGGTCAACAAGGTCATCTTGATTGGAAACGTTGGCAGAGACCCCGAGCTGCGCTACACCGCCAGCGGGACCGCCGTGGCCAACTTCCGCGTCGCAACTTCCTCCCGATTCAAGGACCGCGACGGGAATCAACAGGAACGAACCGAGTGGCACACGATCGTTGCTTGGCAACGCCTTGCCGAGATCGTCAACCAGTACGCCCCCAAGGGGAAGCAGCTGTACATTGAGGGTCGTCTACAGACGCGCCAGTGGGAGGATCGCGACGGCAACACGCGCTACACCACCGAGGTCGTCGCCAACAACATCCAGCTGCTCGGCCGCGCCGGTGGCGGCGGTAGCGGCGGTGAACACGATGATCCCGGCCCGGCTGGTGGCCCCGGCCCCGACGGCGGTGCGAGCGGTGGCGGTGGCGGTGGTGGCGACGCCCCCATTAGCGATGACGACATCCCCTTCTAGCCAGCCGCGGGAGCCGCCGGCGGGGCCAACCCCGCGAAGGTCCCGCTCGAGGAGAAATACCGAGCGGGCCCCGCGCTTGCCTTAGCTTGCAAACAATGACTGACCCGCGAGGCGAGTAAGCGGGATTCTGTTCACCCGGCCGAAGCCAGGCTGGGAACCATGAATCTGGGACGCCGGTCTCCCGACGCCTCGTGCAGCCTACCCGGAAGCCGGGCCGGGCCAGCCCATCGCTTCCCTATTTGGCCTTGCTCCACGCGGGGTTTACCTAGCTGCCGGGGTCACCCCCGACACTGGTGGGCTCTTACCCCACCGTTTCACCCTTACCGACGGCCCGAGGGCCGCAGGCGGTCTGTTCTCTGTGGCACTTTCCCGGGGTTGCCCCCGCTGGGGGTTACCCAGCGCGCCGCCCTGTGGAGTCCCGACTTTCCTCTGCCGATGATCTCGACAGCGGTTCCCCTGCCTCGCGGGTCAATCCCGCACTCTGTCTTTCGTCTGCAAGGCTCGAGCCCCGCAACTCCTCGCGTCGCCGTGCAGCACGCCGAACACGCCGGTTGGAAGCCTGTCAGTCCTGTGACGTGCCGTCACCGATGCTCGAGTTAACCAGCGCCAGGAACTCGGTGGTGACGATTGTCGAGTTAGCGAAGTAGAGCACGCCCTGCGCCCGTGAAGAATCGAAGATCACATCGTAGCCGTTCTCGGCGGCGAACTGTTCGACCAGTGGTCCGAGTTGCTCGTTGACATCGAGCGTGATCTGCTGCTCCATGCGCTCGAGCTCACGACGGGCATCGTCGTTGGTGCGCTGGGCCAGCACCTGCTTCTCTTCAATGTCCTGGTTAAGCCGCGCCAACGCAGCGTCGTTGAGGGTCAGCGCTTGATCTCGGCGCTGGCGCTGTAACGCTTCGAGCTCCGTCGTCTGCGCATTGAGATTCTCCTGCCACCTCACAGCTTCGGCCTCAAGTCGGTCGCGGGCAACGCGTCCAATCTCTGATCCGGTCAGCACCGAGTCTCCATCGATAAAGACGATACGGGTGCCGGTAGACTGCGGGGTGGAAAAAACAGCCGACGCGAACATTGCCGCGCCGACTAGCAAGCTGGTGGTCGTCCGCATCGGATCATACTCCTGGCGAGGTCGGTATCTAGGGAGGGTACGGCCGCAACGGGATGTCGCTGACCGTCACCCAATCGTAGCAAGCGCGTTCCGGGGCGGCAATTTATCTGGCCGTCCACCCTGAGACCTTCCGCTGTCTCTGGGGATTGACCGACGCACATCGGGCCCGGGGCGAAACAAGTACGCCCCGAGCCCGGAGTGATCTTGTGGTCAGATAAACGGGCGCGAGACTAGAAGCCGCCCATTCCTCCACCCATACCGCCCCCCATACCGCCCATGTCAGGAGCCGCCTTCTCGTCCTCTGGGATCTCGGTCACCATGGCCTCGGTGGTAAGCAGCAGGCCGGCCACCGACGCGGCGTTCTGCAACGCGGTGCGGGTTACCTTCGCCGGATCGATGACTCCTGCCGCGACCAGGTCGCCGTAGTCCATCGTCGCCACGTTGAAGCCTATCGACTGCTTCTTGGCGCGCAGCTTCTCCACCACCACCGAACCCTCGAGCCCGGCGTTGTTGACGATCTGACGCAGGGGCTCCTCGAGCGCCCGGCGCACGATCCTTACCCCGAGTAGCTCATCGTCGGAGCCCTTGATGTTGTCGAGGGTCTTCTGGGCGCGCAGCAAGCTGACGCCGCCGCCCGGTACGATCCCCTCCTCGATGGCCGCCTTGGTAGCGTGCATGGCATCCTCGACGCGAGCCTTCTTCTCCTTCATCTCGGTCTCGGTCGCGGCGCCCACGTTGATCACCGCCACCCCACCAACCAGCTTCGCCAGACGCTCCTGGAGCTTCTCACGGTCGTAGTCGGACGTGGTGTTGTCGATCTGCGTGCGGATCTGATCCACCCGCGCCTTGATGTCGGCCGCCTTGCCGGAACCCTCGACGATCGTCGTGTTGTCCTTGTCGATGACGATCTTGCGGGCCTGACCGAGGTCCTCCATGTTGACGTTCTCGAGCTTGATGCCGAGATCCTCCGAGATGCACCGACCGCCCGTGAGGATGGCGGTGTCCTCGAGCATCGCCTTGCGGCGATCGCCGAAGCCGGGCGCCTTCACCGCCGCCACCGTGAGCGTTCCGCGGATCTTGTTGACCACCAGCGTCGCCAGAGCCTCGCCATCGACATCCTCCGCCAGAATCAGCAGCGGACGACTGGCTCGCGAGACCTGCTCGAGCAACGGCAGCAGGTCCTTCATGCTGGAGATCTTCTTCTCGTGGATGAGCACCAGCACATCCTCCAGAACAGTCTCCATGCGCTCCGGATTGGTGACGAAATAGGGCGACAGGTAGCCGCGGTCGAACTCCATTCCCTCGACCACTTCGAGCGTGGTCTCCAGACCCTTGGCTTCCTCGACCGTGATGACGCCATCCTTGCCGACCTGCTCCATTGCCTCGGCGATGATCTCGCCGATCTCCGCATCGTTGTTTGCCGAGATCGTGCCCACCTGGGCGATCATCTCCCCCCGCACCGGCTTGGATATCGTCGAGATGTACTTGACGGTCGCCACCACCGCCTTGTCGATGCCGCGCTTGAGCGCCATCGGGTCGGCTCCGGCAGTGACGTTGCGGGCACCTTCACGGAAAATCGCCTGCGCCAGCACCGTCGCCGTCGTGGTGCCATCACCGGCAACGTCGGAGGTCTTGCTGGCGACCTCCTTGAGCAGCTGCACGCCCATGTTCTCGGTCGCTTCGCTGACCTCGATCTCCTTGGCTACGGTCACCCCGTCCTTGGTGATGGTCGGCGATCCGAACTTCTTGTCCAACAAGACGTTGCGACCCTTGGGTCCCAACGTCACCTTGACTGCATCAGCGAGCTTGTTGATGCCGCGCAGGATCTCCTGCCGCGCCTGCTCGCCAAAGACAACTTGCTTGGCCATGGTGTGTCCTCTCCAGTATTGAGTTCAGTGCCTGCGTTAGCCGACTATGCCGAGAATCTCGTCCTCACGGACGATCAGGTGGTCGACCCCATCGAGCTTGATCTCCGTCCCCCCATACTTGCCAACCAGCACCGTGTCGCCGGCCGAAACCGACATCTCGGCATTCGAGCCATCGTCCAGCCGCTTGCCCGGACCAACCGCCACCACCTCCGCCTCCAGCGGCTTCTCCTTGGCCGTGTCGGGGATGATGATGCCGCCGCTAACCTCTTCGGCGGCGTCTAAACGACGCAGCAAAACCCGGTCGTACAGAGGGCGCACGCCGACACTCTTCTTCTTCGCCATTGACTATGAGCTCCTTGTGAAGTGGGTGTTCGCAGACGCTGCTGCTTGTCCATTCGTCTGCTGGCTGCGCGTCCGCGCGGAATTAGCGCTTTGACCTGGACTCCGCTAGCACTCTACTAAGGTGAGTGCCAATCCTACACATGATGCCCACTGGCGGCAAGCTCCTGACCGGCCGTCACCAACCGTGTCGTGACGGTCAGCGCCGGCGCCCCTACCATCAGAGCAGGCCGTGCTGCCGGAGCTTGCGCCGTAGCGTATTGCGATGCACCTCGAGCGCCTCGGCGGCCCGACTCTGGTTGCCGCCGCAGGCCGACAACACCTCGCTGAGGAATTGCCGCTCCAGCTGCTCGTGGGCCTCCTGAAGCCGGATTCCCTTCTTCACCATGTCGCCGACGAGTTCCTGTAGGCGAACCTTCAGAGTGGGCTTGCGACTCATTCGCTGAACGCTCAGGAAAAGTCGGGCAACGCTGTGCCCGTAAGCACCTCGTACGCCTCGTGATACTTGGCCGACGTTTGTTGCACGATCTCGTCGGGCAGCACCGGGCCAGGGGGCATCTTGTCCCAGTCCAGAGTGGAAAGGTAATTGCGCACAAATTCCTTGTCATAGGACGGCGGGCTGGTTCCCGGCCGGTACTGGTCTGCCGGCCAGAAGCGCGACGAGTCCGGTGTAAACAACTCGTCGATGAGGATCAGCTCGTCCCCGACCAGCCCGAACTCGAACTTCGTGTCGGCAATGATTATGCCGCGTGCCTCGGCGTATTCGGCGGCCTCGGAGTACAGGCGCAGCGACACTTCAGCCAGTCGCGCGGTCCACTCCGACCCAATCAGCTCCGCCATCTGCGCCACCGACACATTCTCGTCGTGGCCCGAGTCGGCTTTGGTGGAGGGCGTGAAGATGGGCTCGGACAGCCGCGCCGCTTGCTGCAGGCCAGGGGCCAACTCGATGCCACAGACCTGACCGGTGCGCTGGTAGTCGCGCCACCCCGATCCGATGAGATATCCGCGCACCACACACTCGACATCGAATCGCGCCGCGCGGCGTGCGTACATGCTACGCCCGGCGAGCTGTTCAGCGTATGGCTGCAGCAGGTCCGGAAACTCGTCCACATCGGCGCTGATCAGGTGGTTGTTAACCACGTGCTGCAAGCGGTCGAACCAGAAACACGACAGCTGAGTCAGCACCGTCCCCTTCGCCGGCACTCCTCCGGGCAGCACCACGTCGAAGGCGGAGATACGGTCGGTGGCCACAAGCAGTAGTTCATCGCCGACTCCGTACACGTCGCGCACCTTGCCGCGGTGGATCAGGTCGACATCGCCCAGCTCGGTTACCAGCAACGGTTGCGCGGTAGAAACGGTACTCATGTGCAGCGACTCCGTACGCCGGTCACCCCGGCTCAATCCTGGACCGACCCCAGCAACGCGTCGGCGGCAGCAGCATCCGACACTTTGAAGACACCGATCGCGAGCCCGTCGTCCGGTGACGTCGAGGCATAGAAGTACTCGATGTTGATCTTGCTGTCCGAGAGCAGACGGGCGATCCTCGCCAGCTGCCCTGCGTGGCTCCCCAGGGTCACCACCAACACCTCGATGCTCGTGTGCGCCACGCCGCTGTCGCGGAACACCTCGCGCGCCCGCGGGACATCGTCTACGAGAAGCCGTACAGCGCCGTATTCACCCGCTTCGGCCGTCGCCAATGCCAGGATGTTCACGTTCGCCGCTGCCAGCGCTTCACAAAAGTTCGCCAACTCGCCGGGCCGATTCTGCCACCCGACGGTCAGTTGTCGTGCAACGGCCATGTGCGTCTCCCAGTGGGTGTGCCACAAGTTTCTTGGTGATGAGCGGTAGATACAGCGCTCGTCGATGGCGGTCAAGTGCGAGCGCGCAACTTGTAGCTGCTGCTGCCAAGAAAAAAGGGGCTCTCCGTTCGCCTGACAGACGGTCCCGGACCGATCGGGGAACGATACGGTTGCCGTCCTGCTACTGTCCAGAGTTCCGCCGTCCCGCTTCATCCGCTTCTCATCGCCCCGGCAGCCACGTGACCCTTACTCGCGACCTCGCCCTCGCCGAGACAATCGCGCGCGAGGCGTCCGAGATCCTGATGCGCTACTACCGAGGCGACTATCGGGTCGAGGCCAAGGCCGGTGGGGAGCCCGTTACCGAGGCCGACCGCGCCGCCAACGAGCACATTGTCGCTCGACTGCAGGAGCACTTCCCCGACGATGGCATTCTCGCCGAGGAATCTGCTGACCCGGCGGCGATCGTCGGCAAGCGGCGCGTTTGGATGGTGGACCCGATGGATGGCACCAAGGAGTTCACTCACCACCTAACCGAGTTCGCCGTGATGATCGGACTAGTGGTGGAGGGCACACCAGTGCTCGGCGTCGTCGCACAGCCCGCGGAGGAGATTGTTTACCGCGGCATCGTCGGCGAGGGGGCGGAACGCGTGCACCCGGATGGCGTCGATACGATGCGCGTCGGAACGACCAGCGAGCTCGCCGAGCTGACCTTGATCTGTAGTCGTTCGCACCTCCCCGAGATCGTCGAGCGCATGAAAGACGAGCTCGGCATCTCGCGCATGCTGCAGTCCGGCAGCGTCGGCCTGAAGATCGGCAAGATCGGTACCGGGGTTTGCGACCTCTATTTGCAGCCGGCATCCGGCACGAAGCTCTGGGACGCCTGCGCTCCGGAGGCGATTCTGCACGCCGCCGGTGGCCGCCTCACCGACTTCGACGGCCACCCGATCGACTATGACCCTCAGGACATCGTGAATCGCCGCGGCCTGCTGGGGAGCAACGGCACCCGCCACGACGACTTGGTGCAACGACTGCGCGGCTACTTCTAGCAGGGTGCTGAAGGAACTCCGGTGGGTCGGCGCGTGGGTCTGGCTGGCCAGATCAAGGGCGATCGGACTTGCATTAGGTTCTAATTGGGTTACGATTAGGACCCAATCAGTGCCCTGCTACAGCTCATTCCGTCGCTGCCCATGCCCGACCGTGTAAGCATCAAGATTCCCCGGCCGCTCTACAATCGGCTGCAGCGGGTCATCGACGGGTCGGGCTTCAGCTCGGCCACCGACTTCATCGTCTACGTGCTTCGCGACCTGGTCGGGAGCCTGGAACCGGAGGCATCGTCGTCCTCCGATCTCAGCCAGGACGAGCTCGTGGCGATCCGCAAGAAGCTAGAAAACCTCGGATACCTCTAATGATCAAAGCTCACGGCGGGCGCCTCATCGAGCGCTTCGCATCAGCAACCGGACACACCGAGTGGCTCGAGCGTATCGACAAGCTCCCTGCCGTCACCATGAACCGCCGAGAAACCTCCGATCTGGAGATGATCGCCACCGGTGCCCTGAGCCCGCTCGAGGGTTTCATGGGGCGCGACGACTACGAGCACGTATGCGCCCACGGCCGCTTGCCCGGCGGCCTGCCGTGGACGATACCGATCACGCTGGCGGTCGATTCTTCGACCGCGGCCGCCGTCGGGATCGGCGACCCGGTGGCGCTCAAGGGGCCCGACGGCACGCTACACGGTGTGCTCGAGTTGGCCGACGTCTACCAGCCCGACAAAGATCGCGAGGCGCTCCAGGTACTGCTGACGAATGACGACGCGCACCCCGGAGTCGCATACTTACGGTCGACCGGCGACACCTACCTGGGCGGCAGGATCACGCTGCTCCAGCGCCCGCATCACGCCAGCTTCGAGAGCTCGCGGCTCGATCCGCGCGAAACCCGTGTGCTGTTCAAGGCCAAGGGCTGGAACAGCGTCGCCGCCTTCCAGACCCGAAACCCGATTCACCGCGCCCACGAGTACCTGCAGAAGTGTGCTCTCGAACTGGTCGACGCACTGTTGATTCATCCGATCATGGGCGAGACCAAGTCGGACGATATCCCGGCCGACGTGCGGCTCGAGTGCTACCAAACGCTGCTGCACAACTACTACCCGAAGGCACGCGTTGCACTGTCGATTCTGCCGGCGGCGATGCGCTATGCCGGCCCTCTTGAGGCCATCTTCCACGCCATCGTAAGAAAGAATTACGGCTGCACGCACTTCATCGTCGGCCGTGACCACGCCGGCGTCGGCGGCTACTACGGCACCTACGATGCGCACACCATCTTCGAGAAATTCGAAGCGCTCGAGATCGGCATCACGCCGCTCTTCTTCGACCACGCTTTCTACTGCCACGCTTGCCAGAACATGGCGTCACAGAAGACGTGTCCGCACGACAAGGAACAGCACGTGTTCCTGAGCGGCACGAAAATCCGCGACATGCTGGCACGCGGTGAAGAGCTGCCAAAGGAATTTACCCGGCCCGAGGTAGCGGAGATCTTGCGTCGTCACTATCAGGGGTCGACTGCCGGCGCCGTGGTGTGACCGGTCGGTGAGGATACTAGCGCCAGCGCGTCGGCAATCCGGCGCCGGCCGAGGCACCACAAGGAGTTTGCTCAGATGAAGGGCTTCACGCTCTGGTTTACAGGGCTTTCGGGCTCCGGCAAGTCGACGCTGGCCACGGCAGTCGAAGAGGTTCTCCTCGAACGCGGTCTGCGGGTCGAGATCCTCGACGGCGACGAGGTACGGACGAACCTGTCCAAAGGACTCGGCTTCTCGAAGGAAGACCGCGACACCAACATCCGCCGTATCGGCTACGTCTGTAATCTGCTGAGCCGCAACGGCGTGGCGGCGGTCTCCGCGGCCATTTCTCCCTATCGAGAGATCCGCGACGAGTTACGCGGATCGATCGAGAACTTCGTCGAGGTCTACGCGCGCTGCAGTATCGAAGAGCTCGCACGACGGGATCCGAAGGGGCTATACAAACGAGCCCTGGCAGGTGAAATCCCCAATTTCACAGGCGTTTCCGATCCCTACGAGGAACCGGTCAACCCCGAGGTCGTCTGCGATACGGAGAAGGAGACGCCGGAGGAGAGCCTGGAAAAGATCGTGCGAAGCCTCGAGCTCATGGGGTACATTCCGCCCGCCGAGGACCACCACACCAGTCCGGAACAAGAAGAGGCGATCCGCGCACGGCTAGAATCGCTCGGATACCTCTGATCGCTCGCCGGGGGCGCCAATGTCGCGCAGCAAGCGACTCTGTCTGATCGGGCTCGACGGAGTACCGGAACAGCTGCTGCGACGCCTTGCCGACGACGGCGTCATGCCACGCTTGGCGGAGCGCATCGCCGGCGCACACCTACGCTCGATGCGCGCCTCATTGCCGGAAATCTCCTCGGTGAGCTGGTCGAGCTTCATGACCGGGGCGGGTCCCAGCGAGCATGGGATCTACGGCTTCACCGATATCGAGCCTCAGAGCTACGGGCTCACGTTTCCGAGCTTTGCCGATGTGCGCATTCCAACCTTGTGGGACCGGCTCGGCCGCCGCGGCGTAACCTCGGTAGTGGTGAATCAGCCGGCAACCTATCCAGCTCGCTCGATTCCCGGCGTCATGGTCTCGGGCTTCGTTGCAGTGGATCTCACTCGCGCGGTCAAGCCACTACGGTGGCTGGGTCCGTTGCGACGCATGAACTACCGCATCGATATCGATACCGCACGCAGCCGCCAGGACCACGATTGGCTCATGCGCGACCTGCGGCAGACGCTTCGAACAAGGCGCGAAGCGGTAATGCGGCTCTGGGACGAGGTCGATTGGCGCTTCCTGCAAGTCGTGGTTACCGGCACAGACCGCCTCTATCACTACCTCTGGGATGCGGTCGAGGACACGCGGCATCCGCGCCACCAGCAAACACTCGACTACCACCACGATGTGGACACCTTGGTGGGCGAGATATGGGACCGGTTCGCGGCCGAAGAGACCGATCCGGAGTCCTGCTTCTGGATGCTTTCGGACCACGGTTTCTGCGCCATTCGCCAGGAGGTGCAGCTGAACGCAGCTCTGAAGAACCTGGGCTATTTGACCCTCGGGGCCGAGGCGCCGGTAGATCTGACCTCACTCGAGCCAACGAGCCGAGCGTTCGCGCTGGATCCGGGGCGCATCTATCTGAATCGATCCGAACGGTTCGGGCGTGGCACCGTCGCCGAAAGCGATGCGCCGGCGCTCAAATCGGAGATCGCCAACGCGATCAAAGAGCTGCGGTATGATGGGCAACGGGTCGTCCGCGAGGTGTTCGATGCTGCGGACATCTACGAACAGGGGCCTTGCTCCGCGCGCGGTCCCGACCTTGTCGCTCTCGCTTTCCCGGGGTTCGACCTCAAGGCGTCCCCGGCGGCGAGTGAGGTATTCGGACGCAGCGACCTCGTGGGTATGCACACGTACGACGACGCCTTCCTCTTGACACCCCACCCCATCGAAGGCGACCTCTGGATCGGCGAGATCGCCGCGCATATTGAACAGGAGTACGACAAGTGAGCACGCCGTCCCGGTTCGTGTCGCGCCTCGTCCTGGCCGTGCTGGCCGTCCTGGCGTACCCGCATGTCGCCGATGCCTACGTTGGTCCCGGAGCCGGCTTCGCGTTTATCAGCAGCTTCCTGGTGCTGTTCTCGACCATTCTGGCAGTCATCGCCTCGTTGCTGATCTGGCCGTTCCGCACCTTGTGGCGGGCGATCACGCGCCGTACGAAGGTGGCGCCCAAGATCCGGCGCCTCATCGTCGTCGGGTTCGACGGACAGGATCCGCAGTTAACCGACCGCTTCATGGCCGAAGGCAAGCTGCCGAACTTCAAGAAGCTGGCCGACATGGGCTGCTACAAGCCATTGAAGACAACGTTCCCGTCGATCTCTCCGGTAGCCTGGTCGTCGTTCTCAACCGGCGCTCACCCTGCGCGGCACAACATCTACGACTTTCTTGACCGCGACCGCCGCACATATTTGCCGGTGTTGTCATCGACCAAGATCGGTTCGGTCGATCGATTCCTGAACCTGGGACCGTTTCGTATTCCGCTCGAAAAACCGGAGCTCCGACTGCTACGCAAGTCGAAGCCGTTCTGGAGCGTCCTCGGCGAGCACAATATTTGGAGCACCGTGCTTCGGGTGCCGATCACCTTCCCACCCGACCGGTTCTATGGCGCCCAGCTCTCGGCGATGTGCGTCCCGGACCTTCTCGGAACGCAGGGCACGTTCCTGCTCTTCACCACCCGGCCCGAGAGCACCAAGTTCAAAGAGGGCGGCCAGCGAGTGCCGGTAACCATGGAGGGCGACCGCGTCACGGGGACCTTGCTGGGACCCGAGAATATCCTGCGCAAAGGCAGCCCACCGCTGGAGTTACCGATCGTCGCCGAGCTCGACCGTGGCGCCAGCCGCGCGCGTGTCGCTTTCGGTTCCGAGAGCGTTGACCTGACCCTCGGCGAGCTTTCCGACTGGGTACCGCTGACGTTTCCTGCGGCGCCCGGCATCAAGGTCCGCGGCATCGGGCGCGTCATGATGACCGAGATGAACGGCGACTTCTCCATGTACATGACGCCCATAGCGCTCGACCCGGAGCGACCGGCGATGCCGATTTCCCACCCCAACTACTACTCCGTGTACCTGTCGAAGATGCAGGGAAAGTACTCGACGCTAGGGCTTGCCGAAGATACTTGGGCACTGAACGAGAAGGTGATCGACGACCGCCACTTCAAGGAACTGACGTTCGACATCGACGACGAGCGCAAGGACATGTTTTTCGCCGCGATGGAGCGGTTGCGCCGCGGCTGCTTGGTGTGCGTGTTCGACGCCACCGACCGCATCCAGCACATGTTCTGGCGCTACATCGACGAGGGACATCCGGCCGACGATGGCAGCCAGGACGACTGTCGCGACACCATCGAGGAGCTCTACGTACGCAACGACAAGCTCGTCGGTGAGGTGTTGGAGAGAGTCACCGAGGATGACCTGCTGATGGTGCTATCAGACCACGGCTTTACCTCATTCCGCCGTGGCCTGAACCTCAATCGGTGGCTCCTCGACAACGGCTACCTCGCTCTCAAGGACGGCGCCGACGGCACCACCGAGTGGCTCCGCGCAGTCGACTGGTCGCGTACCAAAGCCTACTGTCTCGGGCTGTCGGGCATGTTCTTCAACATCAAGGGCCGCGAGTCGCAGGGCATCGTCGAACGCTCTGAAGTCGATTCCCTGAAAGCGGAGATCGGCGCCAAGCTCAAAGGGCTGCGCGACGAGGAGAACAACGAGGTGGCCATCGTCGAGGCGTTCGATACCGCCCAGCTTTACCGGGGTCCGTATCTCGAGAACGCTCCCGAATTCATCATCGGATACAACCGCGGCTACCGTACTTCCTGGGATTGCGCCACCGGCGTAGTCGATGCGCCGCTATTCGAAGACAACGTGAAGGCGTGGAGTGGCGACCACTGCGTCGACCCACGGCTCGTTCCGGGAGTGTTGTTCTGTAATCGCGCCATCGACGTCGACGATCCTGCGCTCATCGACATCGCCCCAACGGCGCTACAGCAGTTCGGTGTCCCGACTCCCAAGTACATGGACGGCCGACCGCTCTTCAAAGAGGGCGCCGAGGCCGATTCGGCTGGGTCTTGAGTGCGCCTCGCGGCGGCCGGCCAACGATGCGATCCGTCATGCTGTGGAGCGTTCTGCTGGTCGTGTCGACGAGCAGCGCCTGCGGCAGCAGCTCGAGATCAGACGGACCGAACGTCATCGTGCTGGGGATAGACGGCCTCGACTACACCCTGACGCGGGAGCTTATCGACGCCGGCCGCTTGCCGAACTTCAAGCGGCTGGCGGACTCGGGCGCCTTCGGGCCTCTGGAAACGTCGCTGACTCCGCAGAGTCCGGTGGCCTGGTCGAACTTCATTACCGGCATGGACTCCGGCGGCCATGGGATCTACGACTTCCTGCATCGTGACCTGGAGCGTGATCCGCCGCTGCCCTTCGGTTGGCCCTATCAGGCGATGACCAAGGAGACTCCGGTGGGCCGGTCGCTCACGCTTGGCGGCTGGTCCTTCCCTCTCAGCGGCGGCGACATCCAACTGGCGCGATACGGCACACCGTTCTGGCAATTGCTCACCGACAACGGTATCGACAGCACTCTCATACGCATGCCCGCCAACTTTCCGCCCGTCGGCGCCGGTACCCGCGAGCTCTCGGGCATGGGGACCCCGGACCTCGGCGGCACGCCCGGTGAGTTCACGTTCTTCTCCACCGATCGCCGCCAATTCATGAAGACCGACGTATCGGGCGGGCATATCTACCCCGCCGACATCATCGATGGCGTGTTCAACGGAACCCTGTACGCCCTCACCGACAATCCCTTCACGCTGGAAGAGGGCGATGCGGTCGCAGCCGACTTCGAGGTATTCATCGATCCCGATAACCCCGTTGCAAAGATCGTAATCAACGACCAAGAGCTCATCCTGCAGGAAGGCGAGTGGAGCCCTTGGGTAAGTGCCGACTTTGATCTCGTGCCTTACGTAATGTCGATATCGGGCTCGGTGCGCTTCTACCTCAAGTCGGTACGTCCGGACTTCGGGCTTTACATCACGCCGATTCAGATCGATCCTCTCAACCCCGGGTCGGCAATCTCGCACCCGGACTCGTTCGCCACCGAGCTGGGCAACGCCACCGGCCGCTACTACACACAGGAGATGCCACAGGACACCAAGGCGCTCCAGTGGGGCGTCTTCGACCTCGACGAGTACCTGACGCAGGTCACGCTCACTCGCGCCGAGACGACGGCGCAGTACAAGTATCTCCTCGAGAACTGGACCGGCGGCTTTCTGTTCTCCTATTTCGGGAGCGCCGACCAAATCTCGCATGTCATGTGGGGCTTGACGCGCGACCCCGAGCACCCTGCATACGTGGCCGAGAGTCACGACCAATACCGTGACGTCATTCCGAGCTTGTACGAGGAGTTCGACGCGCTGGTCGGCTACACGCTGGATCGCATCGCCGACGATACCCTGTTGGTCGTCATGTCGGACCACGGGTTTGGCAGCTGGCGCCGATCGTTCAACCTCAATACGTGGCTGCACGATAACGGCTATATGGCACTGCAGCGTCGCACGCGCCTACCGATTCGGGAGTTCTTCGCCGGCGTCGACTGGGACGCCACTCAGGCGTACAGCGTCGGCATCAGCGCCCTGTACTTGAACATGCGCGGCCGTGAGCCGCAGGGCTTGGTGGCGCCCGGCGACCGCGACGAGTTACTCCTTCAGCTCGAACAAGATTTGTTGGCGACCGTGGACCCGGCCACCGGTGAGCCGGCCATCACCCGGGTGTTCATTCGTGAACGCGATTTCCACGACCGCGGCCACTTAGAGATAGGGCCCGACATCATCGTCGGCTACGCACCGCATGTGCGCGGTTCTGGCAACGGCGCTCTCGGCGGGCTGGCAGCGGAGTTCATTGTCGACAACACCGCCGATTGGTCAGGCGACCACATCTGGGACCCGACGGCGGTTCCGGGTGTGCTGCTGACCAACCGCGCGCTGATACGGCCGGCGTCGTCGCTGCAGAACCTGGCAGCATCTCTGCTCGCCGAGTACGGCATCGACGGCTTCCGGGACGGCAGCACCCCAGTCACGGTTGAGACAAATTGACGGTGCAGGCGCTAGCTGGCCATGGTGAGAGCGTGGTGGGTCTGGCAAGTGGCACTTGCGGGCAGGGGCAAGAAGCAACGACAACGCTAACAGGAGACGAAGGATGTTCGGAGGCGGCAAGATCAAATTGGACAGTGGCCTACTGAACCGTGTCAGGAAGTATGCGGACATAGCCGGCTACTCCTCGGTCGAGGAGTTCATTACCTATGCGCTCGAGAAGGAGCTCGCCGTCCTCGAGGAGGCCGACTCCGAGGAAGAGATCCGCAAGAAGCTCCAGGGGCTCGGCTACATTTCCTGACCTGACAACGAGCACATCACGATGAACGCCATTCTCGGCGCTGTGAACGGGCTGCTGCGCCCCCTGTTCGACCTGATGCTGCTGCCCTTTCGGCAGCTACACCCGATGATCGGGCTGACCATCGTGTCGCTGGGGTGCGCGGTGCTCATGCTGCTCGGATACCGCGCCACCTCCAATCAGCCGGCGGTTGAGCGCGTCAAACGCAGGATCGCCGCCGGCCTGTTCGAGATCCGCCTGTTCAACGACGACATCTTGGCGATCCTACGTGCTCAGGGCGGCATCCTGCGCAATAACATGACCTATCTCGGCCTGAACCTGGTGCCGATGGTGTTCATGATGCTGCCGTTTGTCCTGGTCATTGCCCAGCTGCAGTTCCACTACGGATATCGAGGCCTGACGGTTGGCGAGCCGACCGTTCTGCAGGTCAGCCTCGGGGACGGACTAGCCGCCAGCAGCGCGCCAGAGGCCGAGGTCACCTTGCCCGCGGGCCTACGGCTCGACAGCCCGCGGGTGTGGATGCCGGCGCGAAATCAGCTCGCCTGGCGGATCGTCGCCGACAGCCCAGGTGACTTCGAGGTGCAGATCGAAACCGCCGGCCAACGCGTCACCAAGCGGATCGTGGTATCCGACGCTGTCGTGCGTCGATCGCCCTATAGGCTGAAGCCCGGTTTCGTGAACACGCTGCTGTACCCGGCCGAGCCCTCCCTGCCCAGCGACGGGATCGTCATCGAGATCAAGGTCAACTACCCGACACGCGCTGTCGGTCTTTTTGGTTTCGAGACCGACTGGCTGATCGTCTTTTTCCTCTTGACGATGTCCCTCGCCTTCGCTCTCAAGGGCCGCTTCGGTGTAACCATCTAGTGGCCTGCCTACTGCAGGTAGCCGAGGTCGCGCAAGCGCGCGATGTCTTCCGGCGATACGGTCCGCGCCTGGCGTTCGCTCGGCATGTTCTCTAACAGAGTAGCCAGCACGTCGCGCATCTGATCGCGCCGATCGGCGAGCTCTGGCGCGGCGATCAAGTTGACAAGCTCGTACGGGTCACTGCGCAGGTCATAGAACTCGTCGTCGCCCTCTTCGTAGAGAAGGTACTTGTACTCGATGTCCTGGACCGCGTACCGCTCGCCGGGCTCGTAGTTGCCGCGCTGCTGCCGCCGCATCGAGGCGTCCTCGTAATAGCTGCGCTCGGCGAAGGCAAACCATCCGGCATCGCGTGGTCGGCCACCGCCCAGATACTGCGTGAGAGATCGGCCCTGCGTGGGCATGATCTGGTTTGGGGTCAGCTCAAAGATCGCCGCCACCGTCGGCAATACGTCGACATGTTGAACGACGCGCTGGTGTACGCGAATCCCCACCGCGCCGTCAGCGCTCCAGAACAGCAGCGGTACCCAGAGCTGGGCGTTGTAGATCTGCTTGGAATGCCCGAACCAATCATGAGCGCCGAGTCCCTGACCATGATCCGAGGTGACAATCCAGAGGGCCTCGTCGTTGAGACCGGTGGCGTCGAAGTGCGCAAACAAGCGCGCCAGCTGCCGGTCCGCATACATGATCTCGGCGTCATAAGCGGCCACATCGTTGCGCACGACGCTATCCTCGTCGACGGCCGGAATGCCACGGCTTGCCAGCAGATCACGATACGCCTGCTCGCCATACTCGGCGATCATGCCCTCGACCTCCTCGAGAACCTCGTACGGCGGCTGAAGCGGCTTGTGGGGGTCGTACACATGGACCCAGAGAAAGAACCTCTCTCGACCGTCAGCGACCGCCTCGTCGACCCAGGCCAATGCACGATCGACAGTGTCGCCCGCGGCGCGGTACAGCTTGCGCCCCCCCTCCGTCTGGCGATCGACCCGATGCTGATCCCAAACCTCGAAACCCTGCCCAACGTTGCCCCCCAGCGCCGCGTCCGTGCTCACGAACGCCGCCGTCGTGTACCCCGCTGCACCTAGTAGCTCTGCCATCGTCTCGAACTCCTCGTCGAGAACCAGACCGTTGTTCTGAACGCGGTGTTGCACTGGATACAGCGACGTGAACAGCGACGCATGCGAAGGCTTCGTGGTCGCGGAATGCGCATAGGCGCGCGTGAACAGCGTCCCTTCCGCAGCCAGTCGATCCAGGAACGGCGTCGTGGCGATGGGATAACCAAAGCTCGACATGTGGTCGGCGCGCAAGGTATCGACAGTGATCAGCACCAGTCGCTGCGGTACCGCCATCTCCGGAGTGCTCGCCGAGCAGGCTGCAACCAATCCCGCCAGCGCCATGGTTGCCGCCACGGCCACCCTTGTCATTCCCCGTCCTCACCCAAGCTCATCGACTCACCGGAGTTGAGATAGCCATACAGCACCGCCGCAACCACGCCGCCGAGCAGCGGCCCCAGCCAGTATACCTAGTGAGAAGTCCAGTACCCGGCCGCGAGCGCCGGCCCGAAGGCGCGCGCCGGGTTGAGCGCGGCGCCCGTCAAGGGACCGCCGACAAGCACGGCGGCGCCCAGCGTGGCACCGATGACCAAGCCGTGCACATGCTGCGGAGCGCGCCGGGCAGCCGCCATCTGCAGGACTACGAACACCAGCACGAGCGTCAGGATCATCTCCAGGAAAACGCCCGTCCCGACCTCCACGCCGGGTCCCAGCGCCGGCGCGCCAAGGTGCACAGGCTGCCACACGTCGGCGCCGAAAGTCGCTGCCAGCATCAGGCCGGCAACGAGCGCTCCCATTAACTGGGCCGCGAAGTAAGCGTAGGCCCGCGACGGATCGATCGCTCGCACGAGCAGCGCCCCCAACGTTACCGCCGGATTGACGTGCGCCCCGGACACGTGTCCGAGCGAGCTGACGATGGCCGCCAACGTCAGCCCCTGAGCCAACGCTATCCCCACGATGCCGACCTCGCCGCCACTGTAGGAGTCGGTACAGATCGCCGCCGCCGCCATGAATGTGAGGACGAACGTCCCAACACCCTCCGAGACCACGCACACGGCGAGCTCGCGGCTCATCCGAGCCCCGAGCAGGCGGCGCCAGCTCACCTCCATCTGCTCAACCCTCGCAAGGATCAGCGGGTGCCGCTGACAACGATCGACATGGCGGGACCTGGTAGCTCCACCCGTGTGCCGTCGGCATAAAGGGCCGCGGCGCCGTCGCCGCTAATCTCGAGCGCCGCCGGCCGGCCTTCGTACACGGAGGCGAGCATGCCAGTGTCGATCATGAACAGCCGGCCGTCGAACCTAGAGACAATGCCGTCGGCCTGCGGCGTGTGCCCGATGACCATCGCCCGCACCTCCAGGGCGCCGAGAAGCGCCTCGAGCACCGCGGCGTGATCCGGATCCGACAAGGTTGCCAAGCCGCGAAACCAAAGAGGGCCGCGCTCGGCCAACACGTACCACCGCTGAATGCGAAAGAGCGACTCATACCAGGCCCTCTTGTCGGCCTCAGAGTCGCCACTCGCACTCGAAAGCTCCGGCAGACCTGTTTTGGCCCGGTCGAGCCACTCGAGCCCACCGGTCTGCTGCGTCGCGCCCCGGATAACTTCCCTCAACTCCCCGAACGAGGTCACCAGACGAGCCCCGATCAGCGCCTCCCTATACGCGTCAAGGGCGACAATCTCGTCGGCAACCCGCTGATTCAGAGACTCGAGCCCTCGGGCGGAGTGCTCGGGCGCCACACCAGCGTGCATGAAGGCAATGCCGTCGATCGTGGCAGACAATGGCAGGGTCCTGAGCCAGGCGCCGTAGGATCCACCCGGTCCAACGGCGCGCACGTACGCAATGCGTTCGGCCGACGTGTTCTCCTGCCAGCTGTTGCGCAGATCGCGGCGCCGCCGGGACGACATCCGACCGGTCGACGTTGACTCGATTACGCGCTGCAGCTCGTCCCAGGCGCTATCGAGAACGTCGTCCGCATCGTCGTCGAAAAACTGCGCCATCTGCTCGTCGGTCGCGTCGCGAAACTCGCCGATCAGGTTCATGACCTCGTGGTTGCCGAGCAACACGACCACCTCGCCACCTGAGTCGGGCGCCTCCCCTTGCAGCCGCATCAACAGGTCCATCACCTGGCGGACGGCGGCGCCGCGGTCCATGAAGTCGCCCGTCTGAACGAACACGGTGTCGCCGCCACTCCACTTCAAATCAGCATCGATGATGCCAGCAACCCGGAGCACCGAGACCAACTCGTCGTAGGCACCGTGGATGTCGCCCACCGCGATGATGCGACGCGACTCGGTCTCGTAGCCGGCAATCGGAGCCGTGGTTTGGGGCGCCGGGCTCGTACCCAACGCTGGCGTCAGCAGCATCGCGAAGCCGAGAGCCAGAGCGATGGTCGTAGTTCGCGTCAGCATCATTCGGGGCATGGGATCGAACTCCTACACAGGGGCCACAGGACCGGATTTCCAGAATTGATGATACGCCGATTCACCCGCACGAACCGGTGTCTCCGGCCGACCGATCGCCACCGGCGACCGCTCGGTGGTCAGCTCGTACCGACCGCGATCGGAGTGCCGAGGCATTGCTCGCCAAGCGGGTACCATGGCCCAGTGAACGCCCTGATTCAAATCGATGAGCTGGTAAAAGACTACGGTGGGCACCGAGCTGTCGACGGGCTGTCGGTCACCGTGGCCAGCGGCGAGATACTCGGTCTCGTGGGGCCTAACGGCGCTGGCAAGACCACCACGCTGAGATGCCTGGCCGGAATTGTACCGGCTACCTCCGGCCGGATCCGTATTGCCGGACACGATCTGACCCAAGCACCCGTCGAGGCGCGGCGAGGACTGGCCTTCGTTCCCGACGAGCCGCACTTGTTCGACCATCTAACGGTCTCCGATCACCTCGAGCTGTTCGCTCGTCTATACGACGTTGCCGAGAGCGCCTCGCGCGCCGAGAAGTTGCTGCGCGACAACGCGCTGTGGGATCGCCGCCACGCCTTTCCCGGCGAGCTGTCGCGTGGCATGAAGCAGAAGCTCCTGCTGTCGTGCGCGTTGTTGCACTCGCCGAAGGTACTGATCCTCGACGAGCCGCTCACCGGGCTCGACCCGGCGGCGATGCGCCGCACCAAGCGCACCATCACTGCCACGGCGGCGGCGGGCGCAGCGGTGCTGATCTCGTCCCACATGCTGCACCTGGTAGAAGAGATCTGCGGGCGCATCCTGATCATCAACAACGGCCGCCGCGCCGTCGCCGGCACCCTCGACGAGATCCGCGCCGCGGTTCCCGATCTCTCAGGCGATGCCGACCTGGAAGAGATCTTCATGCGCGCCACCGGGCTAGATGACACGCCTTGACGCGAGCGTTGCTCTTCCTGCTCGTGAGGTCCGCCCGCGGGCGCACCGTTCAAGCGCTGCGGCGCCTGCGCGAACCACGTTACCTGATCGGCTTCCTCATCGGCGCCGGATGGGCGGCGTTCTGGCTGTCGAGCCTGTTCGGGAGGTCGCCGGTGGGCTTCGACTTCTCGGGAGACGTGCAGTTCGGATTACCGGCCGAAGCAGTCGAGTCGCTCGCGGGCCCGCTCGGCAAAGCCCTACAGCTCAGCATCGCGCTGCTGCTTGCCGGCGGTGTCACCGTATGGTGGCTGGTGCCCTTCGGCAGGAACGCGCTGCAGTTCAGTGAATCCGAGCTACACCTGCTGCTGCCCGCCCCGCTGCTGCGCCGCCGGCTGATCCAGTACGGCGTTCTACGCAGTCAGCCTGGAGTGCTATTCGGGGTAGCGATTGTCACCTTCTTTTCGCGACCTCGTGAGATCGGCGCCGCCCTGACTACCTTCACAGCGGTCTGGATCTTCATGAGCATCTGGGATCTGCACTCGAAGGGGCGGGGCCTGTGGCTAGCGCTACTGGCCGAGATGCCGCGCGGCGCCGCCTGGCGGCGACGGATCCTGGTATGGGCGGCACTGCTCATCCTGTGGGTCCTGCTGATTGCCGGTCTGAACGCGGTCTTTGTCGAGGTTCTCGCGACGCCCGCCACGCCGACAGAACTGAGCGGTGACGTCCTGGACAACCTGGTCGAGATGGCTTCCGTGCACGCAGACAATGCCTGGAGCGGCCCTCTAGGCTGGGCGCTGACCCCATTCCTGTGGCTCATCGCCCCCGTCTTTGCCGGCATCGGAGCAACGAACCCCATCCAGCTGCTGGCCACCTGGGCGATTCCGTTGCTGTTGTTGCTGGCGCACAACGAGTGGGTCGTGCGTGGGCAGGCGCGCTTCGAGGAGGCCGCCCTCGAACAGGCGAGGCGACGCGGCCGCGACGCCGACCCCGCCGCCCGTCTTTGGCGCCGATCGCAGCGTCGAAGGCAGTGGCAGCCGTTCCCTTTGACGCCGCGCAGCAGGCCCGAGATGGTCGTTGTTTGGAAGAACGTGATGCTCGTACAGCGGCTTCCGTTCAAGACGCTGTTCGCCGCCGGTGTGGCCTTGATCGTGCTGCTGATTGCCACCGCTCTGACCGGGCTGCTGCCGGCGCGATGGGTCGGCGTACTGCAGATCGGCGGCGCCGCGCTGATGATCTTTCCACCGGTGTTTCCCACCCGTACGCTACGCAACGACCTGCGCACCGATCTGCTCAAGCTCGAGATGATCCGACCCTGGCCGCTCGCTGGAGCGCGCATGTTCCTGGCTCAGGTAGCGGCACCATTCGTCTTGATAGCCATGCGCGTGGGTTTCGGCGCCCTGCTGCTGGTCAGCGTCGACACCGCCCTCGAGCTCGGCCTGATCAACTTCGCCGGTGGCGCTGGGCTCGCCGAATCATCGGGACTCTGGGAGGCGGCCGGAAAAGCGGACCTGGCGACGGGGCTCGGTGTCTCGTCGCTGTTGCTCACACCTCTGGTCGTGCTGGGGGTGCTACCGCTGAGCCTGACGGTGGCGCTGCTTTCGATCGGCCTCGAAAACCTCGCGGCGCTAACATTCCCTGGCTGGGTACCGCTCGGCATGAAGAAGCAGGCGGCTTCCCAGTTTGGTCACAACCTGCTGGTGTTCATGGCGATATCCATGGCGCTGTTCTTCGGCCTCGCTCCGGGCGTGCTGGTGATCGGCGCCACACTGGCAACTCAGGTTTGGCTCTGGGGGATCCCGCTCAGCGCCTGGGAGCTGCCCGTGCTGGGGATCGCTGGCGCCATGCCGGTTCTCGCCATCGTTGTTGCGCTCGCCGGCGTTGGCGGTAGTCTCTGGGACCGGCTCGATCCTTCCGAAGAGATCCTCGCCGACAGTATCTGACGGCTACCTTGAAGGGCTTTCAACAACGCGCGCCACGATCGGAGGCACCTATGGGCAATGTCCTCGCGCTCGACCAGGGAACCACCAGCAGCCGTGCGATAGTTTTCAACGCCGACGGCCTCACGCTCGGCCAGGCGCAGCAGGAGTTCGAACAGATCTTCCCGCGCCCGGGTTGGGTAGAACACGACCCGTCCGAGATATGGCAAACGCAGCTCGCGGTGGCGCGAGATGCCCTCGCAGCCGCCGGACTAGCGGCGCACGAGGTCGCCGCGATCGGCATCACCAACCAGCGCGAGACCACCGTGCTGTGGGACCGTGATACCGGTGAGCCGATCCACAACGCCATTGTCTGGCAGGATCGGCGCACAGCGGAGCGTTGCGACGAGCTTCGATCCGGGTCGACGGCTACGTTGTTCCGAGAGTGCACGGGGCTGCAGATTGACCCGTACTTCTCCGGTACGAAGGTGGCATGGCTGCTCGATCACGTTGACGGGGCGCGCCAACGCGCCGAGGCGGGCGAATTGGCGTTCGGCACGGTCGACTCTTGGTTGCTCTGGAACCTGACCGGGGGCCGCGTCCACGCCACCGACGCCAGCAATGCCTCGCGCACACTCCTCTTCGACATTCACACGCAGACCTGGCACCCCGAGCTGCTGGCTGCCCTCGACGTGCCCGCCGCGGTACTCCCCACCGTACGCGACTCGAGCGAAGTGTACGGCGAAACCGATCCTGGTTTGCTCGGTGGCGCCATTCCGGTGGCCGGCATCGCCGGCGATCAGCAGGCGGCGCTGTTCGGCCAGATGTGCGTGCAACCCGGCATGTCCAAGAACACCTACGGTACCGGCTGCTTCCTGCTCATGAACACCGGCCCCGAGCCGGTGGCGTCCGACAACGGCCTGCTCACGACCGTCGCGTGGCGGCTGGGCGGACAGACGACATACGCACTCGAAGGCTCGGTGTTCATCGGCGGAGCGGCGGTGCAATGGCTGCGCGATGGCCTCGGAATCATCGACTCCGCGTCGGACGTAGAGACGCTGGCAGCGCAAGTGGACGACAGCGGTGATATCTACTGCGTCCCGGCGTTCGCCGGCCTCGGGGCGCCGCACTGGGATGCCTATGCGCGCGGCGCCGTGCTCGGGATCACCCGCGGCACCAGTGCGGCCCACCTGGCTCGAGCCACCCTCGAAGGAATAGCCCACCAGGTCGCCGACGTGCTCGAGGCGATGGTGGCCGACTCCGGGGTGCAGATTCCGGAGCTGCGCGTCGACGGCGGCGCGGCAGCCAACGATCTACTCCTCCAGATCCAGGCAAACCTCATCGGTGCCCGGGTCGTGCGACCCACGCAGCTCGAATCGACGGCGCTCGGTGCTGCCTACCTAGCGGGGCTAGCGACCGGTGTATGGGACAACACCGACGAGCTCGCTCGCCGATGGGGCATCGAATCCCTGTTCGAGCCGCAACTAGCAGATGAGGAGGTGGCCTCGATGCGTTCAGGCTGGAGCAAAGCGGTGCAACGGTGCCGTGGCTGGGCCCGCGAAGGGCCGTGAACCGCGACACGATGCTGCGCCGGCTCGACGAGCCGGGGCGCTGGGACATCGTCGTTGTGGGAGGCGGAGCCACCGGCCTGGGATGCGCTGTAGACGCTGCAGCGCGCGGCTACCGAACGCTGCTGGTGGAACGCGCCGATTTCGCCTCGGGCACCTCGAGCCGCAGTACTAAGCTCGCCCACGGCGGCGTGCGCTATCTGCAGCGCGGCGACGTGACGCTGGTTACCGAGGCGCTCCATGAGCGCGGATTGCTGCGACGCAACGCACCGCACCTGGTGCACGACCTGCAGTTCGTGGTGCCCACTTACGACTGGTGGGAAGCGCCGTTCTACGGCATCGGCTTGAAGGTCTACGACCTGCTGGCGGGCAAGCTCGGCTTCGGCACATCGAGGATCCTGTCCAGGGAGCAGACCATCGAGCGCATCCCGACGATCGAGACCGAGGGGCTACGCGGCGGTGTCTTGTACTTCGACGGCCAGTTCGACGACGCCAGGCTGGCCATCAACCTGGCGCAGACGGCCGCCAAGCAGGGCGCCGCGCTGCTCAACTACGCCGCCGTCACCGAGTTGCTGCACCGGGACGGCTTGATCGATGGGGTGGTGGTCGAGGACCTCGAGAGCGCCGGCCGGCGCGAGATCCGCGCCCGCTCGGTGGTCAACGCCACTGGGGTCTTCGCTGACTCGATCCGCCGCCTCGACGACGCCGCGATAAAGCCGATCATCCGCGCCAGCCAGGGCATACACATCGTGCTCGATCGCGACTTCCTGCCGGGCGACAGCGCCATCATGGTTCCCCACACCGACGACGGACGGGTGTTGTTCGCCATCCCCTGGCACGGGCGGGTGCTGGTGGGCACTACCGATACGCCGGTCGAATCGATCGAGTCCGAGCCCCGGCGGTTTTCCCAACGAGGTCGATTTCCTGTTGCGTCATTGCGCCCGTTACTTGACGCGTGATCCGCAGGCGAGCGACGTGCTCAGTGTCTTCGCTGGCCTACGGCCGCTCGTCCACTCGGGAGACGGTAAGTCGACCGCCGAGATCTCACGCGACCATACCGTCAGCGTCTCGCGCTCGGGGCTGGTAACCATTGCTGGCGGCAAATGGACCACCTATCGAAAAATGGCCCAGGACACCATCGACCAGGCCGCCGTAGTCGGCGGCCTTCCCACGCGCCCCTGCGTTACCAGCGAGATCAACGCGCACGGCTACCGTGCACACGCCGAGCGCTTCGGGAGGCTGGCGCCCTATGGCTCCGACGCACCGGCGATCGAGCAGCTGGCGGCATCCGATCCCGACTGCGCAGCGCTCCTTCATCCGAGCTTCGAGCACCGTGCCTGTGAGGTCATCTGGGCAGTGCGCGAGGAAATGGCCCGCACCGTCCACGACGTGCTGGCGCGCCGCACGCGCATGCTGTTGCTGGATGCGCGTGCCAGCATCGAGGCGGCCCCGACGGTCGCAGCTATTCTGGCGCGCGAGTTGTGCCGCGACGAGCGCTGGGCGCAAGACCAGGTGCTCGAATACGAACACCGGGCGCGCGGCTATCTGGTATCAGGCTAGAGAAGCATCAGCCGGCACTGAACGTGCTGAGCACCAGCGCGGCACCGATCACCACCGCGACACGCCGCAAAACAGCGTCCCGTAGGGCCAGGGCCAGGGCCAGCAAGTGTAGACAATACGGGTCTCTCCCCTGCCAGCCTGCCGCTCGTCGATCATTCGTCGATCCATCTCGCAGCCTTCTTCTACTACGGTTGTAGGATTTAGGTTCAACAAAAAAACTCACACCGAGAAAACGAGCACCCAGAGCACGGTCCACAAAAGCGCGAACGCTATGTACTGTGCGCCGAGATTCTCGGCCGGCCCGCGTCCGCTCACCAGCCGCTCGATGCGCTCCGACAGCATCGGCCGAACTCCCAGCAGCTGCGGCACGTGCTGTAGGCGGGCGGTCAATAGGCCGGTCGACTCGGTGGCGTAGCGGTAGCACTCGAGCAGTGTGGCGGCGTACCGGTCGGCGCTTCCGGTGGCGGCGACGGCTATGTCATCGCAGGCGCTCTCCTCTTCCCGATGCAGCTGGGCCGCCATCAGACCGGCCATCGGGTTCACCAGTGTCAGCGCCCGCGCCGCCCCGGCGGAGAAACAGCTCAACGGCGCGCGCAGGTAGACATGGGCGAGCTCGTGCGCGAGCACCGCATCCAGCTCGGTCTCTTGCAGCCGGTTGATCAAGCCGCGCGGGAACACAATGGTCGGCTGGTCTCCGAACACGACGGCGGGCGAGCGCAGGTCGGCGTCGGTCACCATCAAGCGGGGAGCGGGAAGCTCAGGTACCCAGTCACAATCCCCGAGCCGGTGAGCGCCGCGTTCTTTGAAGGCGCGCAGCACGCGGCCATAGGCCTCGGCCAGCGGCGGCGAGAGCTGATCCGCCGAGGTAGCACCGGCCAGCAGAATGCGCTCTGAGCGGCGCACCGCAAAGCGGCGTGTGATCAACGCCAGCCCGGTGAGCACCACCAGGATCGGGGCGACGGTCTGCGGCGGCAAGGCGCCGGCGCGCCAGCCCTCGAACACGTCACGCGGCCAACGCAAAACGAGCGTCATGCCGACCAAGACCAGGGTCGACTTGATCAGCGGCGCCATGTACAGGCACAAGCGCAGCTTGCCGTGCCGAATCCGCAACAACTGCACACCCGCGTGCACCAGCGTCCAGACGAAGGCCCCGGCTACCATCGCTGGCAACAGGTTGTAGAACAGGAAGCGGGTGACCGGGCTCATCGATCGCCACCGCCCCGCTTGCGGCGGATCAACTCCTCGAGCCTGGCAAGCTCCTGATCATCGACGGCGGGCTCCGCCTCGATCAGGTAGGCGATGGCGTGAGCCGGCGAGCCCCCGTAGAGACGGCCGACCAGGGAGCTCAACAGCCTGCCTGCTACCTCGTCCTGTGCCACCGCTGGTCGATAAACGTAGGAGCGGCCCTCCTTTTGACGCCGCAGCAGACCCTTGTTTGCCAACCGCGACATCACCGTCATCACGGTCGTGTAGGCCAGCGATCGCTCCGGCTCGAGCGCCTGGCGAGCTTCGGCCACGGTGGCCTGACCGCGTTCCCAGACAACCCGCATCACCGCAGATTCGAGATCGCCTAGGCCACCCGGCTTGCTCTTGAAGTTCGCCATCGCAGTGATTTTACTACGTTCGTCGTAGTTCATCTACGACCGTCGTGGTGACTTTGCCTTGGCGCCTTCTCTGGCGAGCGCCCAGAACCTTGGCTCGCCCAGACGAAACCCGCCGCGGTTCCGGCCGTATAGCCACCATGAGCTAGCAGGCCGTGCTGAAAGTGTGGTGGGTCTGGCGACAGGGTCTTGCGAAGTGCAGGCAAGGAGAGAGGAGGAGGCGATGGTTACCCCATCGTTGACGAGGAACGACGCAGCTTACGCGCGCAACCCCCTGTCGCCCAAAGGGTTACGGCGATTTGGGGCCATTTGCGGCGTTGGCCTTCCTCGACGATGGCTAGGGCATCGCCTGTGTCAGGCCGCCTGGCATCTGGCCCCAACTCGCCGTAACCAGACCCACCACACTTTCAGCACGGCCTGCTAACTCCATCGGCGCGGAGGCCTCCTTGGACGCACTACTGCAGGATATTAGGTTCGCGGTTCGACAACTCTGGAAGGACAAGGGGTTTCTGTTCACCGCCGGCCTCACCCTAGCGCTGTGCATCGGCGCCAACACGACGATCTTCAGCGTCGTCAACTCAGTTGTCTTGCAGCCGCTCGACGTGCCGGAGCCGGAGCGCCTGGTTACCATGTGGAACGCCTATCCCGGCGCCATGGCGAGCAGCGGAACGAGCCGACTTCGCGGCTCGAATAGCGCCCCCGACTTCTACGATCGCAGCGCGCTGGACGCATTCGAGTCGGTCGCGGCCTACCGGTACCAAGGTCGAAGCATCGAGATAGAGGGCACTCAGCAGCGCATCACAGCGCAGCAAGCAACGCCGTCGTTCTTCGGCGTGCTGGGCGCCGAAGCGGCACCGGGGCGAACCTTCACCGCAGCCGAGGGAGAAGACGGGCGAAACAGCGTCGTCGTGCTCAGCCACGGACTGTGGGAACAGCTATACGCCGGCGATCCGTCGGTTGTCGGATCCGAGATGCGCATCGACGCCACGCCGTTCACCATCGTCGGCATCATGCCGCGGGGATTCGCGTTCCTCGATCCGGATGTGCGCCTATGGACCGCTCTCGCGTTCACGCCCGAACGACGGCAGCAATATCACGCCAACAACCTGACGATGTTCGCTCGCCTTCGTGCCGGCACGTCAATCGAGCAGGCGCAGCAGCAGGTCGACGCCCTCAACGCCGCCAACCTCGAGAAGATGCCGGCGCTCAAGCCATTGCTGCTGGACGCAGGCTTCCACACGCCGCTTTACGGGCTCCAGGAAGATCTGACCCACGACGTGCGCAGCGTGCTCTTCATGCTCTGGGGCGGCGTCGCCTTGGTGCTGCTGATCGGCTGCGTGAACGTCGCCAACCTGGTGCTGGTGCGCTCGACGGCCCGCTCCAAGGAGCTGGCGACGCGCTTGGCGCTCGGCGCCCGGTATCGTCGCGTCGTTCAGCAGCTGCTGACCGAGATCGCCGTGCTGAGCATCGCCGGCGGCACGGCGGGACTACTGCTCGGACAGGCTGGCCTACGAGCGCTCGGCGCCATGGGGATCGACCAGCTGCCGCGCGCCGGCGAGATCGAGCTCGACGCCACGGCAGTCTTGTTCACGGTGACGTTGTCACTCGCGGTAGGAGTACTGGTAGCGCTCATCCCGCTCGCCGGACTGGCGCGGCTAGACCTGAGCGCCGTATTCCGGCAGGAGGGCCGTTCCGGCACCGCGTCGCGAGGACTTCGTCACCTGCGCCGGGGAATGGTGGTGGCGCAGGTGGCCTTCGCGCTCATGCTGCTGGTCGCCGCAGGCTTGCTCATGGCCAGCTTCCGCCAGCTGCTGAACGTCGATACCGGATTCGATCCGCAGGGGGTGCTGACCGGAGCTGTCTCGCTCACGCCTACCGACTATCCGGAGGACTCCGATCTGCGCGCCTTCGCCGTGGAGGCTTTGCCGGCGATCGCCAGTCTCCCCGGAGTAGAATCCGTCGGCTTCACAACCCAGATTCCGTTCGGCGGCGGCGGCAGCGACAGCGTTATCTTCGCCGAGGGCCACGTCATGGAGCCCGGAGAGTCGGCGGTCTCCCCGCAACAGAACGTGGTGACACCTGACTACTTCGCCACGCTCGGTATCCGCGTGACGCAGGGCCGCAGCTTTGATTCACGCGACACGGCCGACGGTCTCCAGACGATCATCATCGATGAGCACCTCGCGGCGCGCTTCTGGGGCCCGGGGGAGGCGCTGGGGAAGCGCATGTGGCTACCGGGTAGCGCCGAAGACATCATGAACACCGAGAATGCGGAGTTCTTCGAGATCGTAGGGATCGTCGAACCGGTGCAGATGGGTCGGCTCGAGCTCGGCTTCAGCGAGACCGGCGCCTATTACTTCCCCTACGAGCAGGACCCCAGAAGCGGAGTCGATATCGCGATCCGCACCAGCGGCGACCCACGGTTGCTCACCGACACCGTGCGCCGCGTCATCGCCACCATCGACCCCGGCCTGCCGCTGTTCGACATCCGGACACTTCAGGAACGCCTCGATGCCTCGATGACCAACCGGCGCACCCCAATGCTGCTAGCCGCTGGCTTCAGCGGCGTCGCTCTGATGCTCGCCGCCGTGGGGATCTATGGCGTCCTCGCCTATCTGGTTCAGCTTCGCACCAAGGAGTTTGGCATTCGGTCTGCCCTGGGAGGCGACGCGCGGTCAATCTTCGCCCTGGTGCTGCGGGAAGGCACCGCCATCCTGGGCCTCGGATTGGCGCTCGGAATGGGCGGCGCGCTGGCCCTACGTCGAGTCATCGAGAGCCAGCTGTTCGGCGTCTCGGCGATGGAGCCCGCGGTTGTCCTCACGGTGAGCGGGGTTCTGGCGGTGGTGGCGCTGTTCGCCTGCCTCATACCCGCACGCCGCGCCACGCGCATCGACCCGATGGCGGCTCTCGCCGAGGAGTAGCCGCCGAAGCCCACCGTCGCGTTGCCCGCGCCCGTCGACCTGGCGCACCGAGTCTACTGTTGCCGAATACTCAACAGCTGGTTGGACGCGATCGGACCCTCGAGAACCTGTGTCGCGCCCCCCGGCCAGGTGACCGTCACCCGGTCGACCGAGGTTGCTTCGCCGAGCCCGAAATAGAGAGCCGTCGAGCTTTGCGACAGGTATCCCGATTTGCCATCCTGGTAGCGGGTTCGCTGTCCCTCGGCGGTGTGCACCACGACCCAGGCGCCGAGCCCGTCGCGATTAGACGCCGTGCCCTCGAGCCTCACCTTGAGCCAGTGAATCCCCTGCCGCTCGGCCAGATCGCTGAAAAGCAACTGCGGCTCGCTGTTGAACTCGCCGGTGACGATGTCGAGGTCGCCGTCGTTGTCGAGATCGACGATCGCCGAGGCGCGTGTGCCCACCGTTCCGAGCACGCCGATCCGACCGTCCTGGCCGGCACAGTGGGTGGCCACCAACTCCGTCTCCGGTCGATCGTCGGCCCCGCAGTCGACTTCGAACCATGGGACCCTGATTCGGCCTTCCCGGCGCGGCTCGATCCCGAGGACGAACTCGGCAGCAGCGAAGCCCCCGCCACGTTGGTTGAGGCGCAACGAGTTGATCTGGTAACGGAACGGATAGTTCATGCTCGAGGCGATGAAGACATCCTCCCAGCCGTCGGCGTTGATATCGCCCACGCTGGTCCCCCAAGGCCAGAAGTTCTCGAGTCCGATGGCGTCGGAAATCTCGGTGAAGCCGCCGGCGCCATCGTTGCGATAGAAGGCATTTCCCATCATGTGGATGAACGCCTCCTGATAGAAGTAGCGGAACCGCTGCTTGTCGGATTCCCCTTCCGGCCCGACCTCGTCGTTCATGTCCGAGTGCATATCGGTCAGGAACAGGTCGAGATCGCCGTCATTATCATGATCGAACGCCTTGATACCCATGGCTCCCCATGGGGTACGGGCGAAGTTGGCGGCAGTCCTGTCGACGAACACGCCGGCGGTGTTCTCGTAGTAATGATCGCTACCCTGCATGTTCAAGATGTACAGGTCCGGATCATTGTCGGCGTCGAAATCGACCATGCTGGCGTCGCCGCTCCACGAGTCGTCGACGAGCCCGGCAGCGGCCGACACGTCGCGGAACGCGTTGTCGCCGAGGTTGCGATAGAGAATGCTGGTCTCGCTGCGCTCGGGAAACAGGTGCCCCTCAAAAGCATCTTCCAGCGCCGTGAAGAAGCCGTCGGCGCGCTCGTCGCTCGTATAGGTGCCGACGTTGGTTACCAGCAAGTCCAGCAGGCCATCGCCGTCGTAGTCCAGGAAGACCGCGCCAGAGGAATGGCCAACATGATCCACGCCGGCGGCGGCAGAGATATCTCGGAAGCGTCCGCCGAGGTTCTCGAACAGCGCGTTGCCGCCCCGCACACTGGTGACGAACAGATCCGGGTCGCCGTCGTTGTCGATGTCGGCGAACGAGGCGCCGACGCTGACCACGTCCGCGCGCCCTACCCCGGCACGCTCGGTAATGTTCTCGAAGCGACCGGCACCGAGATTCCGCCACAGCCCGTTGGCGCCGATCTGGTTAACGAAGTACAGGTCGAGCAACCCGTCGCCGTCGACATCGGCTACCGCCAGCCCGGTTCCGTGATCGTAGTGCGCTGCCTTGTGGGTACGCGCGGCGTCGTCGACGACGCGGTTGCGAAACGTGATGCCGCTCTCCGGGAGTCGGTCGACGAACTGGAAGTCGTGGGCCACGCTGATGCTCTCGGCAGCAGCCAGCTGGGCGGCGCGGCGTGCTTGCAGTGTTTGCTCGCCGATATCCGGGTCGGGGAACTTGACGACGGTGGCTTGATGGCCGGGCAGCAGCAGGGCCAGCAGGCCAAGGGCACTGCGCAGCCCGGTCGGCGAGCACATGCCTGCTCGTGTCACTTTGATCTCATGTCGTCGGTCATCGACTCGTCCGCCTCGACGGGCTACCGGCGCTGCGTATCAGCGCCCTCTGCCGCGGCCTCCTCCTCGTCCTCCTCCACGTCGGCCTCGTCGGCCGGCGGTGCCCAGAAGTCAGCGTCGCCCACCTCGCCCGCGGCATGTCCGCCGTGAAACAGCAGCGCGTTGAACAGCGTGCGGAACGTGCCGAGCGACTGACCGCGCCACTGCGGCCGGAAACCGAACAGGACCACGTGGCCGTCGCCGTGGTGCACATCGAGCGCCGCGGCGTAGCCTCGCAGGTGCTCCTCACCAAGCAGAAACCCCGACAGCAGCGGCGAACCGTACTCGCGATACTTCGCCAGCGCCGCCCCCTCGAACCCCTCCTCGGTGGTGAACACTGGGCTGTTGGTCACCAGGATAGGAGCACGCTCGGGCATACCCGCCATAATCGGATGGGTCGGGTCGGTGGTGACCTCCATGATCGACCCGCTCGAGAAGAACTCCGTCCGGCTCAGCTCGCCCACGACGTTACGCACCGGCAGATGCAGCTGATCGATGGCGAAGAGGCTGCTGTTGTTCATGCAAACCAGCGTGCCGCCGGCGCGTACGAACTCGTCGAGCGCCCGCACTCCTTCGGGTCCGATGCCGCCAGCGTAGCGTGGCGGCACCGAGCCCACGGCGGCGCCGTCCATGATGGCGTCGCCCTGCCGACTGCGCATATCGGCCAAGACGATCACATCGTAGCGGTCGATCAGATCTCCGGCCCGCATGTCGGCATTATAGATATTGCGATAGTCGAAGTCGTACATCTCCAGCACCCAGCGGGTCCAGCCTTCATCGATGCTCGGCTGCCATGGTCGATACGACCCGATCCGAGGACGCTCGACCCGAGTGCCAGCAGCTGTGCCGCGCCGCGCCTGCAGCGCCAGATCGGCGACCATCGAGTTGACGGTCGCGGCATCCAGCCCGCTGATCGCATAGCTGCCTCCTGAGTCCCCGTCATCGGCGACGAACGTCACACGCCCTCCCCCACTCCAGGCGCGGTTGATGGCACGAAAAGCGTTGTTCTGGCCCGGATCGACGATCAACGCCGGGCCGCTACCGCGCGCCTCCCCCGCCGGCGGCACGATTCCCGCGGCTACCGGATTCCTATCGAACCCGACGCCCGGGGCGTTGTCGAAGGGCGCTGCATCCGGCTCGCTGGCGTTGTCGTCGGCGACCTCCCAGGAAACCGCCTCACCGCGCACCGGTTGCATAGCGGCCAGCACCGTGGCGTCCAGCGGCGACCCCGCCGCCACCGCCCGAACTCCCATCTGGTACGGCAGCGTCCAGCCGGCGTGATCGTAGGGCAGGTCCGGAGGGCCATCGGGGAACTGTCGAATATCTGGATATCGCTGCACCGATAACAGCGAGTCGGTGAAGCTCCCGGTCGAGCGGTCCAGCGGGATCACCCAGGTGCCGGCCGCGAACGTCTGCTGCTCGAACGTTACCTGCTCGGTGAGTTGGTATAAGGAAACGCTGTGGTAGGCGAGCCGCCGCAACATTTCCACCGCCGCCACCGGATCGCGCTGCTGCTGGGGCACGAAATACGCGTAGCGCGGTCCTTCACGGAAGCCCTGAATTGTGTCCCGCGCCGCCTGGTAGCGGTTGTAGAGAATGTCCCAGCGATACTTGGCAGCCACATCGAGCGTCGACGTCGAGGTGGCGAGCATGTAGTCGACCGAGTCGCGCAGGCGCCACCAGCCACCTCTCCAGAGGCTGGCATGCAACGTCCCCGGCAGCAGCGCTCGATCGTCTGGCGGGAAATCGCGCACCGTGTAAAACCGCGGCGTTGGCGAGCCGTGGAGGCCCGCCTCGCTGAACATGATGACGATGTTGTGGAAGAAGTTGATGAAGTCGATGTAGCCGGGGTACCACGCGTCGTACACCTCGCCCATGTGCTCGGCCCCCGGCAGCCCACGCTCATCGAGCGCCGCCGCCGCCGCCGTTCCCATGAGGTTCACCATGCGGTTCATCAGCGGGTGCACGTTCGGATAGATTGGCTCGCCATAGGGCGGCAGCCAGATCGTCGCCGGCATGCTCGCCGTCATGTGGTGACTGTAGATGACCTGCGGCTCCCAGTGCCGGTTCACACCCACGGCGACCCGCGACTCGAGCATGTTGAGCCCGTAGCCGTCGCGGTTGTTGTCGTGGCCGATGTACTTCTGGTACAAGCGCGGCAGGCGAGCAGTCTCGTACGGAGTGCCGAGGTTCTCCGCATACCAGTCGGCAACCATGGTCTGGCCGTCGGGATTGATCGACGGCCACAGCAACAGGATCACGTTGTCGAGAATGGCACGCCCCTCGGCACCCTCCTTCTCGGTGACGATGTCGTAGGCCAGTTGAATCGTGTGTTGAGCGTGAGCCGTCTCGCTGGCGTGCAGGCCGCCGTCGATGGCGACAATCGCCTTGCCCTCATCGGCCAACTGGCGGGCCGCTTCGTCGGTGAGGTCGTCGGGATGGGCCAGCCGCAGCGCGATCTCGCGATAGCGCTCGACGTTGGCCAGGTTCTCTGCCGAGGAGATCAACGCGATGTACGTGGCACGACCCTCAGAGGTGCGCCCGACCTGCCGCAGTTCGACACGGTCGGACGCTGCCGCCAGGGCCCGAAAGTAGGCGATCGACTGCTCGTAGTTGGCGAGCTTGAAGTCGTCGCCGACGCGGAAGCCGAGCACCGACTCCGGTGTGGGTATGCCGGCAGTGGGATCCTGCGGGGCGCCGGAAGCCGCAGCGGCCGGTGCCGTGCTCAAGCTAACGACCGTTATCAGGCCCAGCGACAACCTGGCGAGTGCCTTCGAGCTCATTGCGCCCCCTCGTATCACGTCGGTAACCGATCTAGTCCAGGCGATTCTCGGCGAAGTAACACCGAATGTGAAGGGCCCTCGCAGGATCGGTCGGAAGGCCAGGACTGGTATCTTGATGGCGCCCCTCTCCACCTCGAAGGACGACTCGATGTCTGAGCGCAACCAGCCCCTCGGTGGCAACGAGATGCCCCGCTTCGGCGGCCCAGGCACCATGATGCGGTTGCCCTCCCGACCGGACGCGGCCGGCCTCGACGCATGCTTCGTCGGCGTACCGATGGATATTGGCGCCTCGAATCGCCCGGGGACCCGGTACGGGCCACGCTATATCCGCATGGAATCGGCGCTAATCCGCCCGTACCACATGGCCACTCGCGCGGCGCCGTTCGATTCGCTGACCGTCGCGGATATCGGCGACGTGGCCATCAACACCTTCAACCTGAAGGCGTCGGTCGACATCATCACAGCGGCGTACGACGAGATCCTGGCGCACGACTGCGTCCCCCTGACGCTCGGCGGCGACCACACCATCGTATTGCCGATCCTGCGCGCCATGCGCAAAAAGTACGGTCCCGTCGGGGTGGTGCATGTCGACGCCCACACCGACATCAATGACGAGATGTTCGGTGAGGACATCGCCCACGGAACCCCGTTTCGGCGCGCCGTGGAGGAGGGACTCATCGAGCCGCGGCGCACCGTGCAGATCGGCGTGCGCGGCAGCGGATACGCGCCCGATGACTTCGATTGGTCGCGCCGGCAGGGCATCCGGGTGGTCGAAGCGGAACAGTACTGGCATCGCTCGCTGAGCCCCTTGATGGACGAGGTTCGCGAGCAACTCGGCGCCGGGCCCGTTTACGTGAGCTTCGATATAGACAGCCTCGACCCGGCCTATGCGCCGGGAACCGGCACGCCGGAGATCGGCGGCCTGACCTCCATCCAAGGTCTGGAGATCGTCCGCGGATGCCACGGAATGGATATCATCGGTGGCGACCTGGTAGAGGTCTCACCGCCCTACGACACCTCCGGCAACACGGCGCTGACCGGGGCTAACATTCTGTTCGAGATCCTCTGTGTGCTTCCTGGCGTAAAGAGAGGGTGAACGATGGCGACGATGGATAAGGACGTGCTCGACTCCGAAGACATCTGGCGCAAGGATCGCGACCACCTATTGCATCCCTGGACCCATTTCGATTCGTTTCGTGACGAGGGCTCGCTGGCCATCGCGCGCGGCGACGGCTGCTACATCTTCGACACCGACGGCCGCCGCTACCTGGACGCTAACGGCGGGCTGTGGTGCAACAACATCGGGCTTGGCCGCAAGGAGATGGCCACCGCCATCGCAGATCAGGTCGAGCGGCTGGCGTATTCCAACACCTTCTCCGACATGACCAGCGTGCCGGCCGCGGAGCTTGCGGCGAAACTGGCCGAGATCGCGCCCGGAAGCCTCAACCACGTCTTCTTCACCACCGGCGGCTCGCAGGCGATCGACACCGCGTACCGGCTCATCCAGTTCTATCAGCGCACGCGCGACAAGGCCGAGAAGCGACACATCATCTCCCGCGACGGCTCCTATCACGGCTCGACATACATGGCGATGTCGATCGGCGGGAAAAAAGCCGACCATATCCCGCAGTTTGATTACGAAACCGAAACGATTCACCACGTGTCGGCACCCAACTGCTACCGCGCCCCCGATGGCATGTCGGAGAGCGAGTTCTGCGATCACCTCATCGACGAGCTCGAGGACCAGATCCAACAGCTTGGGCCAGACAAGGTCGCCGCCTTCTTCGCCGAGCCCATCATGGGTGCAGGAGGCGTGATCGTGCCGCCAGCCGACTATCACCGCCGCACACGGGAGGTATGTACAGAGCACGACGTGCTGTACGTGAGCGATGAGGTGGTAACCGGGTTCGGTCGTCTCGGGCAATGGTTCTCGGCCAAAGACGTGTTCGGCATCGAGCCTGACCTGATCACCTGCGCCAAGGGCATCACCTCTGGCTACCTGCCGCTGGGTGCACTGCTGTATTCGGATGAGATTCACGAGGTCATCAACGGCCCGGACCCCGACCGCGTGTTCGCTCACGGGTTTACCTATTCCGGGCACCCCGTATGCTGTGCAGCGGCGCTCGAGAACATCCGCATCATGGAAGACGAGCGCATCCTGGAGGGCGTGCGCGAGACTGGCCCCTATCTGCAGGAGCGTCTGCGAGGGCTCCTCGAGCTGCCGACGGTAGGCGACGTGCGCGGCCACCATCTGATGGCCTGTGTCGAAAGCGTCGAGGACAAGGCCACAAAGACGCCGTTTCCCGCCAGCGTCAATATTGGCAAGCGCGTTTCGAGCAAGTGTCAGGAGGCCGGGCTCATCGTGCGCCCCATCGCCCACCTGAACGTCCTCTCCCCCTCGCTCATCATCACGCGTGAGGAGATCGACTTCTGTGTCGATACGCTTACCGAAGCAATGATCGCCGTCGGCAAGGATCTCGGTATCACCTAATGGCCTGTAACAGGCCGGTCCGGGTCGACAGTTGCGGATCAGAGTCGGAAGGCGCGACGACTCGATTCCTCGTAAAGACGCCGGCTGACGTCGGCCGCCACCGCAGTCTCCAGATACGGTATGACGATCGTGTAGCCGATCATCTCGGCCCCGGCGACATCGACCAGGACCGACGCCATGCGGTTGCGTCGGTCGAAAGGCGATTCTTCCCGACCAACCGTCTGGATCTTGTCGTAGCGCACGATCTTCGTCGTCCGTTCCCACCAACCACTCTTGAGCAGCAGCCCCCAGGTGGTAAGCGCGTAGCCAGCGTGCTTCACGTACAGGCGTGAATGCATGTAGGCAAGCACCGCCGCCGCCGCACCAAGTGCCACCGCCCAGGGATCGAGGAACACCGCACCGACCACCGTCAGGACCGTCACCAAGGCGACCCAGCGCTTGAACACCCGGCGCCAAGCGCGCCGAGCGATCGGCTCCCATTGCACCTCTTCGAGTTTCACCTGAGGCAACACCTCGCGCAACAGCTGCGGCACTCCAGAGGTCGGGATCATCGGGGCCAGCCAACGACCCTGGGTCTTCGGCCCGCCATCTTCGAAGTCCGCCTCCTCGCTGCCACCGCCGACCGTCCGCAGCTCGACTGACTGGCGGTTGAATAAACGATGCAACGGCGATTCGATCGTCTTGAGCATCTGAATTCGCAGTCGGGGAATAGTGCGCGAGACGCGGTTGAACAGGCCGTATTCGACGCGCAGATCGTCGCCGCGCCGCGTCAACGTGAAGTCGTGCAGTTGAAACAAGAACCAGCCGATCGAGAACACGCGCAACAAGAAGGCCGCAACCAGGAGAATGGTCAGACCGATGAAAGCCACCACCAGCACCGGACTGCCCCAGGCCGTCTCCAACCAGGCGCGCGCCGATCCGGTCCAGCGTTCCGCGCCGTCGGTCCAATCGAGCTCCCACCAGCCATCTTGCTGCCAGAGCAGCCCGACAGCAGCCCCGACGACCACCAGGCCTCTGTTGGAAATGACACCGAGCTTGACGAGCTCGAGCGCCGGGGTCTCGAGCAGCGTACGGCGGGGCGCCACGGCGCTC
Organism: Acidobacteriota bacterium; assembly: GCA_963666055.2. Lineage (GTDB taxonomy): Bacteria > Acidobacteriota > UBA890 > UBA890 > WLXD01 > DASCOT01. The sequence continues at coordinate 354,500 of CAXWPH010000012.1, forward strand.
CGGTCGGACGGTGCGGCGGCACTCTCGCACGCCACATATGCCACGTCACCAGCTTCGTCTCGAGCTCCGAATACGCGCCCGCGCATCTCTTCCACGGCTTCCAACGACAGCACCCGGATCACCGCTTCGGGCTTACCGCCGCTGGCAGTCTCGACCCGCACGAGAGCTACCTTGAGCAAACGATGAAACGGGTTCTGCACCAGGTCGATGTTCTGGATGCGGGCATAGGGGATGTGGCGCTCCGTCTTGGTGAGCACCCCCTCGCGCACCACCATCTCGTCGTCGGCAAAGCCGTAGCGGAAGACGATGCACTGGACGACCGCTCTGACCGCCAGCGGCACAATGAGCACCGACGCCCACAGCTCGTAGTTCACGCCGCCCGACGCGAACAGCACCAGGATGGCGGGCACGATGAAGCCCTTGGCAAAGTTGGCGGTCGCGAACAGCCACGACAGCGGGTGAAGGCGACGATCAGCCCAGGTCGCGTCTCTGCCAGGCGGAATGCCGAGATCCAGGTCGCTTGAATGATCCTCAGACTGCAATTCGATCGCTGCCATCGATCAGGTAGTCGCGGATGTGCATCGCCACCTCGTGTGGCAGACCCCGTAGAGTTACCGAAGAGTCTTGCGTACCGGCCGTGTGGATGACCAGGCTGGCAAGGCCATAGCCACGTTGCAGCGGGCCCTGCGACACGTCGGTATGCTGCACGCGCGCCTTTGGCACCGACGTCACCGAACGCCAGAACACTCCTCGGTAAACGGTAAAGCCGTTGTCGTCGACGCGATACCGAATATGGTCGTAGCGGACGCGCGGCCAGCGGTAGCACAACACCCCGGCAAGCGCCGCCAGCACCACCCAACTGGCGAGGGCCGCCAGTTTGAGTGCACCGCTCAGCGGGGTCGCCAGGACGACCACGAGCACGGCGATCAGCAGGATCATGGCAACCGCTACCGCCCAGATCGCGGCGGTGAGCTGGGCCGCGACGACCGACTTGGGATGCAGCCGATACCGGCGGCCGTCGATGACAGTGTCCTGGGGATTGGCGTCCTGGGGATCAGGCTCGTTCTCGCTGACGATGCGCGCCGCATCTGCCGCCAGCTCCGTTTTCCCCACGTCGACTGCCATGCGGAGATCCTAGCAGTCGCAGGTCGGTACGGATCCTCGCGTACTCTGCGCGCGCCTCTGTGGCCTGGGCGAGCGTAGTCGCCAAGCATCGCGGCGTCGAGTCGACCGCGGACCCGTGTCCAAGATCGGCACCGTGGCTCAGTGCGACGCACGCCGCCGCCCCAGCTCGGCGAGCACATCTGCGAGCGTGACGCCGACGCCGCGGCATGCCACCAGCGCGTGGTAGAGCAGGTCGGCTGCTTCGCCGACGATCTCCGCGCGGCGGCCCCGGCTGAGCGCCACGGCCAACTCGACCGCCTCCTCGCCGAGCTTCTTACCTGCCATGTTCGGGTCCGCGAGCAACCTGGCAGTGTAGCTATCCGCCGTCGCCGACTGTGCGCGGTCGGCGATCACATCGTCGAGCTCGACCAGCGTGGGGACACCATCGAAACAGCCACGCTCCCCGGTGTGGCAAGCAGGCCCGGCTGGCCGTACCCGAGCCAGCAGGGCGTCGGCATCACAATCGGCGTGGAGGCTCACGAGCTCCTGGACGTTGCCGCTGGTGGCGCCCTTGTGCCACAGCTCCTGCCGCGATCGGGAGTGAAAGTGCATCTGGCCGCTGGCGAGCGTGCGCTCCACCGCTTCGCGATCGGCATAGGCGAGCATCAGCAACGTGCCGGTCCAGGCGTCCTGTACCACAACGGGAACCAGGCCGGCTCCCTTGTCGAAGTCGATCGCAGCAACCTGTTCCACGACGCGTATATGCATGGCGTTCTCCTAGTGTCCTGAGTGGCGGGCCTGGCGACAGGGTGGTGGCCGACCGCGCACCTCCACGACGGCGTACTAGCGAACCTCGATCCCCTCGAGTCGCAGTGCGGCCTTTACCTCGTGGACGCTGACGGCTCCACTGTGAAAGATGCCGGCGGCGAGCGCCGCCTCGACGTCGACCTGCTGGAACACGTCGACGAAGTGTTGCGGCCCACCAGCACCACCGCTGGCGATCACCGGAACGTCGACCACCTGTCGAATGGCACGCGTAAGCCCGACGTCAAAGCCTGTGCGCACGCCGTCGTGATCAATGCTCGTAATGAGAATCTCGCCGGCACCAAGCTCAGCGCAGCGCTCGGCCCACTCTGTCGCAACCAACCCGGTGGCCCGGCGTCCGCCGTGCGTGTAGACGGTCGCAGCGGCATCGCCGTCACCCTTCGTCGGGCCGCGTTCCCCCGCCCCGGAGCCATCGCCGCTGGGCGAACACACCCTGGCGTCAATGCTCGCGACAATGCACTGCGCTCCGAACTTGGCGGCGGCGGCGGTCAGCAACGGTGGATCGTGGACCGCGGCGGAGTTCACCGAGACCTTGTCGGCGCCACTGCGCAACAGCCGTCCAACGTCGTCGACGCTGCGGATTCCGCCGCCCACGGTCAGCGGAATGAACAGTCGTTCGGCGGTCTGCCGCACCACATCGAGCACGGTGCCACGCTCTTGCACCGAGGCCGACACATCCAGGAAGATGATCTCGTCGGCCCCTTGCTGCTGATAGCGGTCCGCCAGCTGCACCGGATCGCCGACCTCGCGCAGCTCACGAAAGCGCGTCCCCTTGACGACACGGTCACCGCTCACATCGAGACAAACGATGACGCGCTTGCGGAGCATCAGGTCTCGCCCTCGACGACCACCGCGCCCTTCGTGCTGAACACCACACCCTGGTCAACGAGAGCGCTTCGTAGCGCCAGCCCCAACGCCTTGAAGGCGGCCTCGACCACATGGTGCCTGTCGCTGCCGCGCAGCACCCGCAGGTGCAGCGTCCAGCGAGCGTTGTCTGACAACGAGCGCATGAAGTGCTCGTAGTGACGATCGGGCAACGGCCCGTCGTAAAAGTGGCGTCCGCCGACGTCGACGGCCACCTGCACCAGCGCGTCGTCCATGGGCACTGTCGCCTCGCCGTAGCGGCGGCAGGTGTCGGGCTGCGCCGCAGCAAAGGCCAGGCCGAGCGTGATGGCCACATCCTCAACCATATGGTGCTCGAGATCACCGGTGGCGGTTACCGACAGGTCAATGCCGGCATAGCGGGACAGCGTCTCGAGCATATGGGTCAGGAAACCGCTGTCGGTCCGTATGCTGGACCGCTTGTCGTTCCCCGCGTCATCTTGGTCGGAACTGGCGTACAGACCCAGCGCCAGCTCGATATCAGTCTCGTTTGTCTTGCGTGTGATGGTCGTCATTGCCAGTAGGCTCCGCGCAGCTGCTCGACGCTGATAGCGCCGGTGTAGAGGGAAGTGCCGACAACGGCCTCGGCAACACCCGCCTCCTGCAGGCGTGCCAGATCGTCCATGGTGGTGATGCTGCCGGCGGCAATCAGCGGATGGCGAGTCTCCGCAAGCAGGGTCTTGAAGAGTGCTGTATCGACTCCGGACAAGGTTCCCTCGCGACCCACGTCAGTGACCAGCACCGCCGCCAGGGCGAGCTCATCGCATGCCCGCAGGAGGCCGGCAGGCGTAGACCGCGTATCACATTGCCACCCGTCGACAACCACCGACCCGGCACGCACGTCTGCTGCCAGCACGACGAAGTCCGGATGGCTCTCCACCAACGCGGCCAGCCAGGCCGGGTCCCGCACGGCGCGCGTGCCGACCACGACGCGCGCAGCGCCAGCCCGCTTCCAGCGCTCCACGTCGCCGCGACTGCGGATACCGCCGCCCACCTGGACGGGCACCTGAGCGGCGCCGAGAAGGGCCTCGAGGATCGCCCCGTTACCTCCTCGTCCCAGCGCGGCATCGAGGTCGATGACATGCAGCGCCGGCGCTCCGGCAGCCATCCAGTCCGCCGCCACCTGAGCAGGGTCGGGCAAGCGTAGACGCTCGCGCGCCGGATCGCCCTGCACCAGTTGCACGACGTGACCGTCGAGCAGGTCGATCGCTGCGTGCACGATCACCGCAACCCCCGGGCCGCCGCGATGAAGTTGCGGAGCATTTGCAGGCCGGCCGCGGCACTCTTCTCCGGATGGAACTGCGTGCCCCAGGTGTTGGCGACACGCACCACGGCGGGAAACCGGTCGCCCTCATAGTCCGACCAGGCGATCACCTGGCCGCCCACCGGCGGCGGGACAACGTACCTGTTGGCGTAGTAGACAACAGGCGATTCGACGCCGACGAGGAGTGGGTCATCTGCACTACTTGTCGCTGCGGCCGTGAACTCGTTGCCGAGCCCTGCTTCGAGCGCAATGCTGTTCCAGCCCATCTGCGGCGTGCGCCGCACCCGCAGACGCCGTACGGTCCCGGGCAGCAGGCCTATTCCAGCTCCGGCGGCCTCCTCGCTGCGGTCGTAGAGCAACTGCATGCCGAGGCAGATGCCCAGGCAAGGATGCCCATCAATCAGTCGTTCCCGGATACTGTGGACCGACTCCCCGAGCCGCTCGGCGGCGGCGCCGAAGGCTCCTACTCCCGGCAACACCAGCGCCGATTCCCGCAAGGCGGCGGTAGCGTCCGTGCACACCCTTACCTCGGCTCCGCCGGCCTGCAGCGCCTTGCCGAGCGAGTGCAGGTTACCGACGCCGAAGTCCAGTAACGCGACCCTCATCGCGCCGCCTCCGCGAGAACGGCATCCATCGCCACCAGCAACCGCTTCATGAGGTCGGACGGGCCGACGGTAATGCGTACACAGTCGCCGACCGAAAGCCCCGGGAACGCGCGTACGCCGACGCCTCGAGCACGCAGCGCCGCCTCGAGCTCGACAGCGCTATCGACGCGTTCCGACACGCCGACCAGGAGGAAGTTGGCAGACGATGGCCACACGCGCATTCCTCGCGCCTGGAGCGCGCCGCTCAGCACCTCGCGGTGTCTCGCGACGCGGCACACGATATCGCGTCGCCACGCAGCATCTGCGCGCAGCGTGCGCACGGCCAACCGCTCAGCCAGCGCGTTGAGCTTGTAGGGGCCTCGCGCTCGCTCGATCTCGGCCACCAATCGCGGTGGACCCACCGCGTAGCCAACGCGCAGCCCCGCCAACCCGGCAACCTTCGAAAACGTTCGTAGCACCACGGTATTGCGCGATGCTGCTGCCCAGGGTGCGAGCGAAGGCTCGGGCGCGAAGTCGATGTAGGCTTCATCCAACAGCATGATTCCGGCAAGTCGGGAAGCGAGGCGCTGCGTCGCCTCTCGGTTGGCGAGCACACCGGCGGGATTCTCCGGGCGGCACAGATAGGTGGCCGGTGCGCGCAGCGCCGCGAGCGCCTCGAGGTCGGGTTGCAAATCAGCGCCGGTCGGCACCGGGAGCCGGCGAATGTCGTTGACTTGCGCGAAGGCGGCGATCATCGAGAAGGTCGGCTCGCTGTGCGCCAGGGTACCGCCGGGCTCGACGAAGGCACGTAGCGCGGCGTCCAGTAGATCATCGGATCCGCAGCCGGTAGCAATGCACTCCTCACCCACCCCGAGCTCTTCCGCCAGGGCCTGCTTGAGCCCGTCGCCATACACGCTCGGGTAGCGCAACAGCGTCTCGTCATCGACCTCGGCAAGGCCGGTGCGCACGGCGGGTGCCAGCCCGAACAGGCTGGTGTTGTCGCTCAGCTCCACTTCCGCGTCTCGACGTCCAGGGGCATAGAGCGGTAACCGTCGAATGTTGTCACGAGCTTGAGGCTCGGCACGCTCTTGTCGTCGATTCGGCGCCGCCGGCGCTCCTTGTCGCGCGGCGGCGGCGGCGTGCGCTGGCAACCCCTCGAGATCCGCCAGCGTAGACGCGGTGGTGGCAAGAGCCACGGCGACCGCCCGATCGATCCGTTGGAAGCTCGTCCAGCGCATGAAGGCGTCGGTTGACAGGCCCGAATAGGTGCGTGCCCGCCCGCCGGTCGGCAGCACGTGGTTCGAGCCGCTTGCGTAGTCGCCGAAGGTGACCGAGCTGTGCGCGCCGAGGAACACGCTACCCGCGAAGCGCACGCGCTCGGCAGCCTCCTCCGCCAGCCGACCCACCGCAAGCAAGTGCTCCGGCGCGTACGCGTCAGCGAAGTCGCGCGCCTCCTCCATCGAGTCGACCAGTAGCAGTGCGCCGCGCGTCGCCACTGACTCCTCGATCGTGGCCCGCGTCGTGGCCGCCATCCGACGCGACATTTCGGTCACCGCCTCGTCGATCTCCTCAGCGAGGCCACGGTCGTCGGTGATCACACACACAGCCGCGCGCGGATCGTGCTCTGCTTGTGCCAGCACCTCTGCGGCCACCAGACCGGGGTCGACATCGCCGTCTGCGATCACCAGCAGCTCGGAGGGCCCGGCCGGACAGTCAATCGCAACCTCGGCTCCGAGCTGCAACTTGGCTTCCTCGACCCACGCGTTGCCCGGTCCGACGATCTTGTCGACTGGCGCAATGGTTGCGGTTCCCAGCGCCATCGCGGCGACCGCGCCGGCGCCACCGACAGCGAACAGCCGATCAGCGCCGGCAATCCGGCAGGCGGCGAGGACAGCAGGTGACGGCATACCATCAGAACGCGGCGGCGAGCATACGATGATCTCGTCGACTCCCGCCACCCGAGCTGGGATCACACACATCAGGACGCTGCTCGGGTAGGCTGCCCGCCCGCCCGGAGCGTAGGCGCCTATGCGTCGAAGCGGTACGGGACGGCGCTCGACTCGAACGCCCACTTGCGCCTCGACAACCGTCGAACGTGGGCGCTGCGCCTCATGCACCGCTGCGATTGCCTCGGAGGCACGCTCCAGCGCGACGCGCGCCTCCAGGTCGAGGCCCTCCAGCGCCTCGCTCCAGGCAGCGGGTGCTACCTCTAGATTCTCCAGCTGCGCGCCATCGAACTGTCGCGCTAGGCGCCGCAGCGCCTCGTCTCCATCGCGCCGAACTTCCGCGATGATGCCGCGCACGGTGTCAACGATCTCCCCGTCGCGCCCCCCCGCACGCTCCAGCAAGCACCGTAGTGCCGTGTCGTCCAGCTCGGCGAGCGGCCCGCGAACCCTGAACAACGACGCGTTGGAGCCGCTCTCACGTGCCGAAGAGCCCACCGTCATGGCAATAACCTTTCGATCTTGGTGAGCAGGATGCCGGTCGCTCCGAGCTGCCTCAGTCTGGAGATGACCTCGAAGGCCTCGCTCTGGCCGATCACCGCGTGCGCCGCCACCAGGTCTCCGCCATTGAGCAGGTCGATAATCGTCGGGCCGTCGAGCCCAGGCAGTACCCGCCGCACCTCGTCGAGTGCCGAGCGGGGTACGTTTGCCATCAGGTAGCGTTTGTCCTTCGCCCGCACCACGGACTCGAGGGCGTCGGTTAGATCGCGCACTACGGCGCCACTGCCGTTTCCCTCGGCGGCCCCCGCTCGGCCCACGAGCACAGCGCTCGACTCCATGACGGTGGTGATCTCGCGCAAGCCATTCGTCTTGAGCGTCGAGCCGGTGGAGACCAGATCGACGATGATGTCGGCCAGGCCTAGGTGCGGTGCGATCTCGGCAGCCCCGGATACGGGCACCAGCGTGACGCGACGGCCCGCAGCCGAGAAGAAGGCTTCGCTGCAAGAGGGAAACGATGTCGCCACCGGCGCTCCATCCGGGATGTCCTGGATCGAATGCACGCTGTCTTCGTCGCGTACCGCAACCACCAGGCGACAGCGGCCGAACTCCAGATCGAGCAGCTCGTGCAACGATCGCCCGCTCTCGCGTACCAGGTCACGGCCGGTAATGCCGAGGTCCGCGGCGCCGTCGGCGACAAACTCCGGAATGTCATTGGCACGCACGAACAACGCCAGGAACCGATCGCCGAGCTTCGCCTGCAAGGCTCGCCCGCTTATGTGCGAGAACACGAGTCCCGCCTCCTTTATGAGCTCGCGAGACGGCTCAGCCAGGCGCCCCTTGTTGGGCAGGGCAATGCGTATCATCGGATACCTCGAATCTGTACTCACGAAAAAAACCGCGGCCCGTCGAACTCGACAGGCCGCGGCGGAAGATCTTGTTGATTCGGCGTTACACGATCAGCGCACGCCACCGCCCCGGCCCATGGGGCCGTGATGATGGTGGTGATGGTAGTGTTCGCCGTTCCACATGGTCCGCACAGCGTAGAGCACCACCCCGGGGCACACAAGACCCTCCTGGCGCGGCGGCGCCGTCGCCTGTAGCCTCAGCGGCCATCGACGTCCATCTAACGAGGAGTGCGCGAATGAGGATGATGCTCAAGGTTACGATTCCGGTAGAAGCGGGGAATGCTGCTATCGCCGACGGTTCGCTGCCCGGTGCGGTGATGCAGTTCGTGGAGAAAATGCAGCCGGAGGCCTCGTACTTCATCGCAGAAGGTGGCGTGCGCACCGCCCTGTTCTTCTTCGACATGAAAGATTCGTCCAACCTTCCTTCCATCGCCGAACCGTTCTTCACGAAACTCAAGGCTGGCATCACCGTGACACCGGCGATGGACCTCGCTGATATGAAGGCCGGCGTCGAGAGGGCGATGACCGACAGTTGAGCAGGCTTGCGTACGAGTCCCTCCGCCGCGCGATCAGCGCCGGCGTGGATCAGGGGACCATCCGTCTGAGGCGATGAATTTGGATCGATGCGGACTATCGAGCCCATGAGCGAGCTGCACGACTTCGCCAGGAGGTATGCCGGCGCCTGGTGTAGCCACGAACCCGCTAGGGTCGCCGAGTTCTATTCGGAGAACGGATCGTTGTGCGTCAACGACGGCGAGCCGGCGGCCGGGCGCGAGGCGATCACCGAGGTGGCGCAGGGGTTCATGTCCGCTCTCCCGGACATGATGCTACACATGGACGGGCTCGAGCTGGAGGGCGAGCTACCGATCTTCCGCTGGACGCTGGTGGGCACGAACTCAGGCCCGGGTGGAACCGGCAACCAAGTCCACATCAGCGGCTTCGAACAATGGAGGATCGGCGCCGACGGGCTGATCGACGAGTCACTCGGCAACTTCGACGCGGCGGAATACGACCGGCAGATCGCACAAGGTGTCGAGCCCGGACCGTCGTTGGCGCGAATCTGGCACGGCTGGACGACACCTGAGAACGCGGACGCCTACGAGCGTTTGCTGCGCACCGAGATCTTCCCTGGAATCGCCGCCAAGGGCGTAGCCGGATATCGTGGCGTCCGTCTTTTGCGGCGTATCGTGTCGGACGACGAGGTCGAGTTCGTCACGATCCTATGGTTCGACGACCTGCCTTCGGTTCGCGAGTTCGCCGGCGTTGACTACGAGACTGCCTACGTTCATGATGCCGCACGCGAGTTGCTGGCGCGGTTCGACCTGTGCAGCCAGCACTATGATCTTCGTCAACGGCTGAAGTACTGACGCAGTAGCACGCCAAGCCCCAGCCTACGGTTTTCCCTTGCTCGAGCTTGCGGGCGCAACGTCAGTCCGACCATCGGCCGTCTTGTGGGTGGAGCGCGAACTCCCGGGCGCCTTCCTCAACCGCCCAGTCCTCGAGCTCCCGCACGACGCGTTCCCCTAGACCATGGTCTCGGTAGGCCGGTCGAACCGTCATCTGATCGACCTATACGAGGACGTCGTACGGTGAACTCGTTGTTCACTGAACCTGTGGAAACCGTTGTTGAAAAACGACGGTCCTCGGGCGGGCGGGCACCAACGCGAGGCTCTGAGCGGTTTGCACCGCTTGCGGTGCAGTCGGACGGCCTGCTAGCGTCCGTTCCATACCCGCCATCGATCGACGACACGTTGTCCGCGAACCACGTAGCACTCCGGAAAGCATGCGGCGGTCAGACAGGAGTGGTTCGGTAGGATCCGGAGACGTCTACCGACGGGTCGAGGCAGCGACAGCTTGCCATGCTCCTGGCTCAATGAGACCACCTGCAAATCGTCATCGAGGGTGCCGGCCTCGTAGTCGTCGTAGATCGCTCCCATGCTCGCAGGTGGAAGCCCGGGATCCTGGGAAAGGGCCAACGCGCCCGCGTCGACAACCGCGTGGTCACGACTCGACGAGACCACGCTGCTGACAACTGTAAGGGCGCAATCGGCCACGGTGCACGAGCCCAGACGAACCTGCATCAGGTCGAAGTAGGCGTAGTTTCCGGGACGCGCCTCGCTAATCCCATCGAGGTCGCGGACGGCGGTCATCGATGGGGTCGAGCCCACGCTGAGCGCTGGAACTTCGTAGCCGGCCGCCCGCAAGCGGTCGGCAACCTCGACCTGGACCCGGCGCTCCTGCTCGGCGGCGGCGGCACGCCCCTCGACGGTGTCGTGATCGTAGGCATCGCCGGAATGAGACAACAGGCCGGCGAATCGCAGCCGCTCGGCCTCGATCAGGCCAACGAGACGTTCGGCCGTATCGGCGGCAGGATCGATTCCGGAGCGACCGTAGCCGCAGTCGACCTTGATCCAGGTCTTGAACGGATGCTTGGTTGCCACCAGCGCCTGGGCGGCGTGCATGGAGTCAACGACAACACCGAGCTCAACGCGCTGCGCCAGCACCTGCGCTTGCGGAATGCGCGACAGAATCAGCGGGAACGCCCAGGTGATGTCATCGAATCCAGCGTCGGCAAATACTTCGGCCTCGTAGAGCGTCGCCGCGGTGATTCCTCGTGCGCCTGCTTCCACTTGCAGCTTGCCGATCTGGATGCACTTGTGCGCCTTGACATGGGGACGAAGCGACACGCCGAGCTGCCGCGCGCGGCCGGCCATCGAGCTGATGTTGGCCTCGAGCTTGTCAAGGTCAACGATTAGCGCCGGTGTCGGGAGGTCGTCCAAATTCATCATGTTCGCATCCAGTCGTTGATACGATGACGACGGCATGTCGAGACAGATCCTGCACCTGGACCTCGATGCGTTCTACCCCGCCGTCGAAGTTCTCGACGATCCGCAACTTGCCGGCAAACCGGTCATCGTTGGCGGCCTCGGACGGCGCGGCGTGGTGGCATCGGCCTCGTACGAGGCTCGCGCCATCGGTGTCCACTCGGCACTACCGATGGCGATTGCACGACGCCGCTGTCCGGACGGGGTCTACCTGCGGCCCCGATTCGACCGCTACCGCGAACTGTCGGGGTTAGTGTTCGAGATCTATCGAGAGTGGACGGACCTCATGCAGCCACTGTCGCTCGACGAGGCCTACCTCGATGTCTCGGAGCGCCCCGAAAGCGGCGTCGAGATCGCCACTATCATCCGACGGCATGTTCTTGCCCGATCCGGGCTGACCGTCTCGGCCGGCGTGGCAAGTAACAAGTTCCTGGCGAAGCTCGCCTCCGATTTCGACAAGCCGGACGGCCTGACAGCGATCGCCGATGCCGATGCGGTCGATTTCCTCGCCCCGCTAGACGTCGATCGAATCTGGGGTATCGGACCCTCGACTGCAGCGCGGCTGCGAGACGCCGGCCTGCCGCGCATCGGCGACTTGGCTGCCGCCGACCCGGAGCGGCTGCGGGAGCTTCTGGGCAAGAACGGCCTGCGCGTCGGCGAGCTGGCGCGCGGCATTGATACGCGACCGGTATCCAAGCCGGGGCGACCGAAGTCAATCTCCGCCGAAACCACCTTCGACCAGGACATCCGCAGCTGGCGAGAGGCGGCGCCGCATGTTCGTCGCTTCGCCGAACGAGTCTCTGCATCGCTGGAGCGTCGAGACCTCTGGGCGCGTACCGTCGTGCTCAAGGTACGCTTCCACGACTTTCGCACCGTGACTCGCTCGCTGACGCCCGGCGATCCGGTACGCAGCAGCGAGCAGTTACGCTCCATCGCGCGTCAGCTGGCCCGCCGTGTTGAGTTGCAACCGGGGACCGGTATCCGCCTGATCGGACTCGGGGTCGCCAACCTCGGAAGACTCGAGGAGCTTCCCGTGGGCGCCCAGGCGCAAGCGAGCGCGTTGCCACAAATGCGCCTTTTCGAGCTCGTCGACTAGCTCGGCCGCTCGCTGTAGTGTCGTTGGCGGGCGGGCAATAGACTGGGACCCACTCGGCACAGCGGGGCGGAGTTGGTGGCGTGGCGAGTCGACTGGGAGGGCGAAACATGGCTTTGGATGTTCTGATCACCGGCGCCAATCGCGGCATCGGGCTCCAGATCGCGCGTCACATGTCGCAGCGAGGCGATCGGGTCGTGGCGACGGCCCGCAATCCCGATGCGGCGGATGAGCTGCGCTCCCTCGACGTACGCGTCGAGCCACTCGATGTCACGAACGCCGACCAGGTTGCGGAACTTGCCGCAGCTCTGCAGCCTGGCGCCTTCGACGTGCTGCTAAACAACGCCGGTGTTGGGGTCCGGGGCCAACCCCTCGGCAACCTCGACTTCGACAAGATGTTGCGGTTTTTCGACACCAATGCGGTCGGAGCGATGCGCGTTACCGAAGCCCTGTTGCCGCACTTGCGCCGCGGCAAAGCGCGTAAGGTCATGCACCTCACGAGCCTGATGGGGAGCATCAGCGACAACACCAGCGGTGGTTCCTATGCCTACCGGGCCAGCAAGGCGGCGCTCAACATGCTCAACCGCAGCCTGTCGATCGATCTGGCGGAAGAGGGGTTCATATGCGCCGTTCTGCACCCCGGATGGGTGCAAACGAACATGGGCGGGGCGGCCGCTCCGACGCCGGTTCGGGAGAGCGCCGCAGGGCTTGTTCACCTGATCGACGGACTCGGCCACGACGACAACGGCGGCTTCTTCGATTTCACCGGGAAAGAACTTCCGTGGTGAGCGCTTCCGAGCCGCAGCTAAAAAAGCAGCCGCAGCCTGAAGAGAGCTTCGACTGGCAGACACATCCGTCGGTGAACACCCCGCGGCATTGCCCGTGGTGTGGCATTCAGGCGCTTCACGAGCACCACTGCAAGCAAATTTGCCTGGCGTGCGGGTGGTATCGGTCCTGCGTCGACTGAGCAGAACGGCGTCCGACCGATAGGCTCAGGCGCTGCCGGGCTCCGTCATCCGCCGCGGATCGAGCACCACGTCAAGCTCATCCTGCGGTAGGACCTGCTGCTCCTCGCAGACCTCGCGGACTGTCTTGCCGGTCCGGTAGGCTGTCTTGGCGATCTCGGCGGCGCGGTCGTAGCCGATCACTGGAGCGAGCGAGGTGACCATCGCCAGCGAGCCCTCTACCAATCCCGCCGCACGCTTGGCATCGACCTCGATGCCGTCGATACAGCGCACCGCGAAATTATCGCAAGCGTTGCCAAGGATGGCGATCGATTCCAGCAGGTTGGAGGCGATCAACGGAAGCATCAGATTGAGCTCGAAGAAGCCCCACTGGCCACCGAGGGTAATCGCCAGATCGTTGCCGAGCACCTGCGCCGCCACCTGCACCACCGACTCGGCGATCACCGGATTCACCTTGCCAGGCATGATCGATGAGCCGGGGGCCACGGCCGGCAGCAGCAGCTCGCCGAAGCCGCAGCGGGGTCCCGACCCCATGAGCCGAATGTCGTTGGCGATCTTCAGCAAGCTCACCGCCACCGTTCGCAGCGCGCCACTGCACTCGACCGCGGCGTCTTGTGCCCCCTGGGCCTCGAAGTGGTTCTCCGCCTCACCGAACTCCAACCCGGTAATCGAGCTGATCCTCACGGCCAGCACGGCGGCGAACTCCGGGCGCGTGTTGAGCCCGGTGCCCACGGCCGTGCCACCTTGAGCGAGCTCCGCCAACGACGGACGCGTTGCCTTTACGCGCCGAATTCCGAGCTCGATCTGTCGCGCGTAGCCGCCGAACTCCTGTCCGAGGCGCACCGGTGTCGCATCCTGCAAGTGCGTGCGCCCGATCTTGACGTTGTCGTCGAACTCGCTCGCCTTGGCACGTAAGGATTCGTGCAGGCGCCGGAGCGCCGGCAGCAAGTCGGCCTCGATACCCTCGAGAGCGGCAATGTGAATGGCCGTCGGGATGCAGTCGTTCGAAGACTGTCCTCGGTTGACGTGATCGTTGGGGTGCACCAGCTTGCTGCCTACGGCACCACCGAGAATCTCCGTGGCTCGATTGGCGATCACCTCGTTGGCGTTCATGTTCGTCGAGGTTCCCGACCCGGTCTGGTAGATGTCGAGGACAAAGTGATCGTCGAGCGTCCCTTCCATCACTTCGGCTGCAGCCTGCTCGATCGCCTCGCCGATGCGATCGTCGAGATCGCCGAGCTCGCGGTTCACCTGTGCCGCGGCAAGCTTGATCATGCCCAGTGCGCGCACGAACCGGCGCGGGAATCGTCGCTCGCTGATGGGGAAATTCAGCACCGCGCGCTGGGTCTGGGCACCGTAGTAGGCGTCGGCCGGCACCTCCATCTCACCCATCGAGTCGCGCTCGGTACGACTCGTGCCGGGGCCTGACAACGGCGCGCTCGTGGAGTCGGACATCACGTGCTCCTGCGACCTGGCTGGGTGTCCCCCCCGAGACGAGGCCACGACGATCACCGGCAGCAGCCAGTCCGTAGGGGCTTCCGACTCGCGGAAAACCTCATTGTACGGATTTTCCCTTGCAATTGTTCGCCGTACGGCGGCAGCGAGCAGGCGGACGCGCCAAGCTGCAGACGTCCGGACGCCAGGAAAAACCGCCCCGAGTCGGATAAGGTACAAGGACGGTCAGAATCCCACGAACTGAACACTGAACTGTCTAGCAGGCCGTGGTGAAAGTGTGGTGGATCTGGCGACAGGGTCTTGCGACGTGGAGGCAAGGAGAGAGGAGGAGGCGATGGTTACCCCATCGTTGACGAGGAACGACGCAGCATGCGCGCGCAACCCCCTGTCGCCCGAAGGGTTACGGCGATTTGGGGCCATTTGCGGCGTTGGCCTTCCTCGACGATGGCTAGGGCATCGCCAGTGTCAGGCCGCCTTGCATCTGGCCCCAACTCGCCGTAACCAGACCCACCACACTTTCACCACGGCCTGCTAGGGCCGATGAGGCGCACGCCGTCCAGAATTGCGTTGCTGGTGCCCGCCGGCGTCTGCCTAGCGCTCGCGGTCGCTATGGCTGTACAGGTGTCGAACCCACTACGTGAAGATGCCTATTGGCCGCTGCTCGAGGACGCCCCGAGCCTCGGCGAAGCGGGCTCGCGGGTCGAAGTCTACATAGGAGACCAGCCCCTGTTGCAAGTGGCCGAGGATGGCGAGTTACGCCAAGGACCGGGGCATGTTCCGGTTGACCCTGAAGAGCTGAGAATTCGCTTCAACAACTACGAGGGCGTGACTCGCACACAGCTGATGCTGCTTGCTGCGGCGCTGGGCGCCGGGCTGGCGCTGCTGGTCGCCGGGCTGATGTTGCCTGGGCGCCGCCGGCCTTTGGAGCTCGCCGAGCCGGAGGCGTCGCCATGAGCGAGCGGGCGCGGTTCGGTGCCATCACACTCATGCTCATCGGAGCGCTGATCCTGGGCGTCGTGGTGACAGTGGGCAGCATCCAGGCTGACCTGCTAAGGCGTGCGCAGGCCGCACTGGCCAGCGCCGGCGTTGCCTACTATGGACTGGAATTCGACGGCCGCGACGCGGTCCTGGGTGGCTTCGTGCCGTCGAGCGACCAGGCTGAACGCATCGTCGCGATCGTCGGCGCCGTGCCCGGTGTGCGTGCGGTGCGCGACCAGCTCATCGTCGAGCGGGTGATCGAGTCCACTCCCACGCTGGCTCGCGTAGCGCAGGCCGAACTGCGACTGCAGCGATTGGGCTCGAGGCTCGTCATCTCCGGACGTGTATCAGGCATCGACGCACAGAACCTCGTCGACGCCGCCCAACGTACGTTTGGCGCCGGCCGTGTGCGCTCCGACCTGCGCGTCGACACCCAGCTCGAGGCGAGCGATTGGATGCTCGATGTCAGTGCATTGGTTCGGATCATGAACGCCCTGTCGGATACGGGCCGGCTCAGCGTCCGTGGGGACCAGGCCATCCTCGCCGGTCGCGTGCGCGGCAATGCCGAGCGGCGGCGCATAGACGAATTGGCGTCGTTGATCCCGGCGCTATGCTGGCGCTTCGAACTGTTCAACGCCCGTGGCGGTACAGCCGGCGGAGGCGACGCGTGACCTGGCTACTGGTACAGATCGGTCTGTGCTTGCTGCTCGCAGCGCTGGCCGGTTGGTTCGTCGGCTGGTCGATGCGAGGGTTTCGGGAGATCGATCAGGTCGAGGATCTGCGTCAGACCCTCAGCGCTACGGTCGACGTAAAGGATCGCGAGTTGTCAGAGTCGTCTCGGCAAGTGGAAAGCCTGCGGTCGCGAAGCGACGCGCTAGAGCGTACGAACCGTAGCCTCGAGGCCAAGCTCGACGAGAAGACATCGAAGGCCCCCCCACCGGAGGCCCCGCCACGGTCGATGCTGGTGCCGCCAGTGCGTCGAGCGGTGCCCGAGACGATTCCCGAGCGCTCGCGGGGCGGAGCCGCGGTGGAGGTGCTGGAGGACGCTCGGCAGCGGCGGGATGCCCGTAACGACCTCGCCGGCGAGCGCCGATTGCGCGCCACAGCAGAAACGGAGCTACGCGAGAAAGCGTCAACACTGCTCTCCCTACGCTCGGAGATCGAGAGCCTTCGAGGCGCCGTCGATGAGCGTGCCGCGCGTATCGTCAAGCTGGAAAGCCGCATGATCGAGCTCGAGCCGCTCGAGGAAAAGCTGCGGCGCAGTGAGGCAAGGGTAGAGAAGCTTCAGGTGGCGGCAGTGCCTGCGCCTCCTCCGGCGCAGGAGACCACATCAGGTGCGCTGCAAGAGCAACTGAACACGCGCGAGATCCGTATCAATGAGCTCCGCGCGCGCGTCAACGACCTGCGCGCCGAGCTCGACACGGCGCGCCACGAGCACCGACGTGCCAACCGAGCGCTCACCGATAGCAACGCCAGCACGGCCCGGCTGCAGCACGAACAGGACGAGTCAACGCGCCAGCTTCAGCGACAGATCGAACGCAACCGAAAGCAGGAGTCGGTGCACCGTTCCGTCGTAGAGAACCTGCACCGCGAGCTCGAAACACTGCGCGGTGAGGCCCGCAACGCACTGTCGATCCGCAAGGAGCTCGAATCAGGCAGGAGTACAGGTACCGACAACAGCGAACACTGGCGGGAAGCGCTTGCCGAGCGCGAGTCGCAGATCATCGCGTATCGCCGTCGGCTGGCCGACCTCGAGGAAGAGCAACATCCGCCGCTTCCAAAATCGGACCACGACGACCTCAAGCTCATCGCAGGGATCGGGCCGGCCTTCGAGCGACTGCTGAGCAAGAACGGGGTCACGCACGTCGCGCAGATCGCCCAGTGGACCCCCGACGACGTCGAACGCATCGCCAAGGCGCTCGGGACCAACGTCAAGCGAATCGTTCGCGGAAACTGGGTAGAGTCGGCCCGCAAGCTACGCTGATCAGCCGATCTGAGGTCGTAGCAACACGAAGTACGCGGCTAACACTAGTGCCAGCAGGCGGGACATCCAGTTCGCCTCGTGGCCGCGCCCGGTCGACAACTTGAGAATCGGATAGGCGATCAGCCCGAGCGCGATGCCGTCGGCGATCGAGTAGGTAAGCGGAATGCCGATCAGGGTCAAAAAGGCCGGAAGCGCTTCGGTGGCATCGTCCCACTCGATCGTGGTCACGGCGCGCATCATCAGAGCACCGACGATCAGTAGCACCGGCGCCGTGATCGGCGGATAGCTACCGATCATGGCGATAAGGGGCGTCAGCGGCAACGCCAGCAGGAACAGGCCCGCCGCGACGACCGCAGTCAGGCCGGTGCGGCCCCCCTGCTCCACGCCGGCGGCACTCTCGACGTAGCTCGTCACCGTGCTTGTGCCGAGAACTGCACCCGCCACGGTGCCGATCGCGTCCGATATCAGGGCCCTACCGGATCTCAATAGCTGGCCGCCGCGCATGAGACGAGCGCGCTGCGCCACCGCCACCAACGTTCCGATGGTGTCAAACAAGTCCATGAACAGCACCAGCACCACCAACGGCAGCAGTTCCCACGACAGAGCCGCCGCCAGGTCCAGTCGCAAGAATGTCGGCGCGATCGATGGCGGGGATGCCATCAGCCGGTCGGCGACCTCGAACCGGGTCATGAGCATCGAGGTTGCATGCGTCCCCCCGGCAGCCGACAACAAGGAACGCGTCACCACGGCGGCGACGAGCGTCGCGCCCATGCCCAGCAGGAGCGCCGCCGGGACCCGCCGGGCATAGAGGATTGAGGTCACCGTCAGGCGGAAGAAGAACAGCAGGCTGTCAGGCGAGTCTAGAGCCGCCGTGAGTGACACCGCCGTTCCCGGGTCGCGTACTATCACCGACGCGTTTTGCAGGCCGACGAAGGCGATGAAGATGCCAATCCCGGCGCCGATGGCGCTCTTCATCGATGTGCTCAACGCCTCGATCATCAGCTGCCGCACACCAAGCACCGACAGTACGAGGAACAGCACGCCGGCGACAAATATCACTCCCAGCGCGGCTCGCCAGGGCTCCGGATGGCCGGTCGCCGCGGCCGCTGGAATGATCGACAGCACGAAGAAGAAGTTCTGCCCCATTCCCGGAGCTTGCGCGACTGGAAAGCGCGCATACAGGCCCATGACACCGGTTGCCAGTGCCGCAGCGAGACAGGTGGCCACCGTTACCGCACCGAAGTCCATGCCGGTGGGCGAACCGGTCAGCGCGCCGCTGAGAACCGCCGGCTGAAGAAAAATGATGTACGCCATCGTGACGAACGTCGTCGACCCGGCGACGACCTCCGTGCGTACGCTCGTACCTGCGGCCTTTAGCCCGAAGAACCGTTCCAACATGGCGACCTGCGTACGTCTTCCCCACAGTCAAGCAGGGCGCCATGGTAGTGCAGCCGCTAGTTGGGGGCCATGCGTGCGCGCTGGCCCTACTAGCAGGCCGTGGTAAAAGTGTGGCGGGCCTGGTTACGGCGAGTTGGGGCCAGATGGAAGACGGCCTGACGCGGGCGATGCCCTAGCCATCGTCGAGGAAGGCCAACGCCACAGATGGCCCCAAATCGTCGTAACCCTTCGGGCGACAGGGGGTTGCGCGCATATGCTACGTCGTTCGTTGTCAACGATGGGGTACCCATCGCCTCCTCCTCTCTCCTTGCCTCCACCTCGCAAGACCCTGTCGCCAGGCCCGCCGAACTTTTACCACGGCCTGCTAGCGACCTCTCGCGGTAATCACGAACTCGTCGCGCCGGTTGGCGGCCCAGGCGGCATTATTGTGCCCGGGGTTGGCCGGAAGCTCCTCTCCGTACGACACCACCTCGATCCTCGATGCGGCGATACCACGCGAGACCAGGTAGTCACGGGCCGCCTCGGCACGTCGTTGCCCGAGGGCCAGGTTGTAGCTAGGCGAGCCGCGCTCATCGGCGTGACCCTCGACAACGATGGCGGCGTCGGGAACCCGGGCCAGCCACTCGATGTTGGCGTCGAGCGCCGCCATCTGATCGGCATCAATATCGGCCCGATCGAAGGTAAAGTAAATCGGCTGCAAGACACCCATGCGGTTGAGCTCTGCGGCGCTCAACCCGTCGTACGTAGCCTCCGCGGGCAGCCAGTCATCGGTTTCTAAGGCGACCTCGGGACGCATGTAGGCGATCTCTACGGGTACGGGCCGAGTCATCGCCGGACCTTCGATGCGCCCGTCCGGCCAGGTACCGCGTACAACCGAGCGGCCCGGCGCGCAACCTGCCGCTGCCGTGATGGCGACAAGCGCCGCCGCCGAAACCATGTGCCTGGCGTGATCTCTCATTGTCGCTCTCCTGGACGGCGTCGCGATTGCTACAGGTCGTGAGACGGGGTACTGCTGGCGTTCGGCATGGTTCCCGCTTGCGCCCATGTTGGGTCGCGCCGGCGGCGGCGACCAGACCAACCGCATGGCGCTCCTCAAGCGCGTGGACAGGAGCGGCAACCGACGGGCTGGGGCGACAGCGACCCGCGGCGGCTGCGACCAGCGCCAGGACGCGATACACAGGTCCGGGGCCAGCGGCCGGGCTGGCCGAAGGGGATGTTCGGTTGATATGCGCCGGAGAATGGCGTACGTAGGGGGTGCACAGGGTTGTTTCCATCGAAATTCGCCCGGAGGTAGCTCAATGACCGATTCCGACGCTCAAGAGCCCGCAGCGCAACCTGATCCACCAGCGTCGACGGGTGACGCCACCGCGCCCGACGTTCAGGAGCCCGCCGCACAGCCCGATCCACCCGCGTCAACGGGTGACGCTACCGCTTCCGACGCCAAAGCGGATATCGGCAAGCGTATTGTCGCCGTGTTGATCGATAGCGCCATCGCGTTCGCCATCGGTTTCATACCAGGGATCGGGTCATTGATCGGCGCCGCGTACATGGTGCTTCGAGACGGCATGGAATTCGATTTCATGAACCATCGTTCGATCGGCAAGCACGTCATGAAACTCCACCTGCAGTCTGTCGACGGAGCCTCGCTTGATATCACGACATCGCTCAAGCGCAACTGGATGTTCGCGCTCGCGCCACTGGTGCCACTGTTAATCATAACGATCGTCGGATGGGTGCTCGTGCCGTTCGTTCTACTGGCGGCGTTGGCATTGATGGTGACCGAGTTGGTTCTCGTGCTCACGGACGCGGAAGGACGCCGGCTGGGAGACAAGATGGCCGGCACGAAGGTCGTCGAGGACTGATTCTCGCTTTTAATTTGCGGAACCTTCTGCGCCTCGCGTGCGTCTAATTCAACGAGGCTTTCGGGTGTCCTGTCTCGCGTTCGCGGCTCCGGACACCCGCCACCCCGTGTGAAGGAGCATCCGATGTCTGGTGAGCCGCTGATCAAGATGGAGGAGATCACCAAGGTCTTCGTAACCGAGGAAGTTGAGACGCACGCCTTGTCGGAGGTCTCGTTCGACATCGCACCTGGCGAGTTTGTGTCGATCGCCGGTCCGTCCGGCTCTGGCAAGACGACGCTGCTTTCCATCCTCGGGCTGCTCGACACACCCACCGGTGGCAGCTACCTGCTCAACGCCAACGACGCCTCCAACTTCACCGCCTCCGAGCGCGCCCGAGTGCGCAACCGTGAGATCGGCTTTATTTTCCAGAGCTTCAACCTCATCGGCGACCTCAACGTGTACGAGAACGTCGAGCTACCGCTCACCTACCGCGGCATGGCCTCTGCGGAGCGTCGCGAGCGCACCAACGCCTCGCTCGACCGGGTCGGCATGACGCATCGCGCCAAGCACATGCCCAGCCAGCTTTCCGGTGGTCAGCAGCAGCGCGTCGCCGTGGCTCGTGCCGTCGTTGGTGATCCTTCCATTCTGCTGGCCGATGAGCCCACCGGTAACCTCGACTCTGGCAATGCCGCCGCCGTCATGGACCTGATGGCCGAGCTCCATCAGGGCGGCGCCACTATCTGCATGGTCACCCACGACCCCAGGTGGTCCGAGCACGCTCAGCGCACCATCCACCTGTTCGACGGCATGGTCGTTGACGAGCAGGTCGCCGTCGTCTGAGCCAACACCAGCGGCGAGTCGGCTCTACAGCATCGGCAGGGCGTGGCAGAATCTCGCGCCATGCTGAGCACCTCGTCCGAAGAGCCGACAAGCGGCTATCTGATCCCCATAGGCGGCGCCGAGAAGAAGGCGCGTGACCCGGTAATCCTCAGTCGCTTCGTCGAGATGTGCGGCGGGCGCGACGCGCGTATCGTCGTGGTGCCGACCGCCTCCAAGATGCGTACGACGGGGCCGCGGTACGCGCGCATCTTTACCGAGCTCGGCGCCGGTAACGCTACCTCACTGCCGTTCGCCGATCGCGCCGACTGCAATCGCGCCGATTGGCTACGCGTCATCGCCGAGGCGACCGGCATCTTTCTCACCGGCGGCTCGCAGCTACGGCTGAGTCGAACGCTCGGTGGAACACCGGTAACTAGCGCGTTGAGAGCAGCATCGAACCGCGGCGTCCACATCGCCGGCACCTCGGCGGGCGCAAGCTATCTTTCCGAGCACATGATCGCTTTCGGTGAGAAGGGCGCCTCACCCCGCACCCACATGGTGGCGCTGGCGTCGGGAATCGGCCTCACCCGCGACTTCACTATCGATCAACACTTCCGCGAGCGCGACCGACTCGGTCGCCTGCTAACCGTACTGGCATACAACCCCTCCATCGTCGGCATGGGACTCGACGAGAACACCGCCGCCTTCATCGCGCCGGACCGGACCATGCAGATCGTTGGTACCGGATCGTGCACTCTGGTCGACGGCTCCGATCTCGAGCACTCATCGGTGGGAGAGCAAGCCGGCGATCCGGTCTGTCTGCTCGGTGTGCGCCTGCACATACTGTTGCATGGCTGCACGTACGACATACAGACTCGAAGCCCGCTTCCGCCGAGGGAGACACAGAGCCGATGAAAATTCTCGATTCGCGCGTCTATCTGGGTCCGAGCCTCTACGCCCACTTTCCGGTGATCCAGATGACGGTCGATCTGGGCAACCTCGAGCAATGGCCCAGCGCTCGGCTCGGGGAGGGGTTCATCGATGCGCTGCTCGGCGCGCTGCCCGGCCTAGCCGACCACGGCTGCTCCTATCGCCAGCCCGGGGGCTTCGAGCGGCGGCTTCGCGAGGACGAAGGTACCTGGATGGGCCACATATTCGAGCACTGCGCCCTCGAGGTCCAAAACGTCGCCGGCAGCCACGTGACCTTCGGCCGCACCCGAGCCCTCGACAACGAGGCCGGCGTCTACGGCGTTGTGTATGAGTACGAGCAAGAGGACGTGGGACGCGCGGCCGGTGATCTGGCGCTCACACTGTTGCACAGCTTGCTGCCCGAAGAGCTACAGCCGCCGGGTGCTGTCCCCGCCGACTTCAATTTCGCCGACGAACGTGACCAGCTGATCCGCTGGGCGCAAAGGCGCGCCCTGGGGCCCAGTACGGCGGCGCTGGTGCGGGCGGCGGAGGAACGCGACATTCCCTGGATCCGGCTCAACAACCAGAGCCTGGTGCAGTTCGGTTTCGGACGCTACCAGAAGCGCATCCAGGCGACGATCACCAGCGAGACCCGCCACATCGCGGTCGAGATCTCGTCCGACAAGGAAGAGACCAACAAGATCCTCTCGGGCCTCGGCTTGCCGGTGCCGAAGCAGCGCCTGGTGCGCTCATCGGAGTCCGCCGTGCGCGCTGCAGAGCACATCGGCTACCCGGTAGTGGTGAAACCGTACAACGCCAACCACGGGCGAGGCGTTTCGATCGACTTGCGCGATGCCGAGCAGGTGGCCGCGGCGGTCGATCAAGCACAAGAGCACACCCGCAGCGTGCTGGTCGAGAGTTTCATCACCGGCCTCGATCACCGTCTGGCAGTGGTCAACGGAGAGCTGGTGGCCGCCGCCAAGCGCATGCCCGCGCACGTAGTCGGCGACGGTATCCATACCATCGAGGAGCTCGTCGACAAGGTAAACGAAGACCCGCGGAGAGGTATCGGTCACGAGAAGGTCTTGACCCGCATCGAGTTCAGCCATCAGTCCGACCGCCTGTTGGCTCAGAGCAATTACCGCCGAACGAGCGTGCCGCCCAGCGACCAGATCGTCTACCTGTGTGCAACCGCCAACCTGTCGACCGGCGGCACCGCGATCGACGTTACCGATATCGTGCATCCGGACAACCGCGAGATGGCAGTGCGTGCCGCCGGCGCCATCGGGCTGGACGTGGCCGGCGTGGACTTCCTCACCGACGACATCTCGAAGTCGTACAAGGAGTCCGGCGGGGCTATCTGTGAGATCAACGCCGCCCCCGGCTTTCGAATGCACGTTTCTCCCAGCGAGGGTAAGCCACGCGACGTCGCCGGTGCGGTGATCGACATGTTGTTTCCGGCGGGCAGCGCGAGTCGTGTGCCGATCACGGCAATCACCGGGACCAACGGCAAGACCACCACGGCACGCATGCTCGCGCACATCCTCAAGTTATCCGGAAGCCGGGTCGGGCTGACGTCGACCGATGGCGTCTACATCGACGGCCAGCTCAGCGTCAAGGGCGACATGACCGGACCGGTGGCGGCACGCATGGTGCTGCGTGACCCTGCCATCGACGTGGCAGTGCTCGAGACGGCTCGCGGCGGACTACTGCGCGCCGGCATGGGGTATCGCCGCTGCGATGTGGCCTGCTGCCTGAACGTGGAGGAAGACCACCTCGGCATGCATGGCATCGACACCCTGGAGCAACTCGCCGAGGTCAAGCGAATCCCCATCGAGGTAGCGGCGGTCGCAGCGGTGTTGAATGCCGACGACCCCCACTGTTTGCGGATGGCGGATTACACGGAGGCCGAGCAGATCTGCTACGTCACTATGAGTCGCGAGCACACCCTGGTTAAGGCACACATCCGTGCCGGCGGCCAGGCGGTAGTGCTCGAAGAGGGCATGCACGGCCACATGATCGCACTCTATGACGGCGGCACCCACGTACCACTGTTGTGGACCTACTTGATCCCCGCAACCCTCGACGGACGCGCCATGCACAACGTGCAGAACGCCATGTTCGCGGCGGCGTTGGCCCACTGCCTGCACGTCGGCCTCGACAACATCAAGCAGGGTCTGAAGACGTTCGATACGACCTTCTTCCAGGCCCCGGGGCGCATGAATATCTTCGACGAGCACCCGTTCAGGGTGATCCTCGACTACGGGCACAACCCGGCTGCGGTGCGCGCCATGTGTGATCTGGTCAGCCGCCTCGATCGCAAGGGCAAGGCAATCTGCGTCCTGGCAGCACCCGGGGATCGTCGCGACAAAGACGTCCGCCGGATTGCACAGATCGCCGCGCCCCATTTCGACAAGTTCTTCTGCAGGCGCGATGATCGGCTACGCGGACGCGGCACCGACGAGATCCCACAGCTACTCGCCGACACCCTGAAGTCGTCGGGAGTCGCGGACGAAGCCATACGCGTGATTCCTGACGAGGCCGAATCCGTCGATGCGGCGCTGCGTAGCGCCGCCTCCGGCGATCTCCTCCTCGTCTTCGCCGACAACTTGTCCCGTTGTTGGAACCAGATCATCCACTTCGAGCCCTCCGCTGCGGCCGAGCCGTCGACGGTTCCGGTGGCCGCACCGATTGATCTTCCCGAGGTGCCCGTGAGCTTGCTTACGGGTGACGAACGACTCATCCGGGACGAACGCGGCGTGCGGCTGGCGCGCGAGGTCGAAGAGGCAGACTGAGGCATGCGGCTGATCGATTCGCGCCGCCTCACGGGGCCAAGCCTGGTCCAGGACGAAGCCGGCGCGGTCATCGAGGTGGAGCTTCCGGAAGACGGCGCCGCGGAGCTCGTTGGCAATTGGCGTCGACAGGCGCAGCGACTCCTCGCCGCGGTCGGATGGGGCGAAGAGCGAACTGCCGTACGCCACTACGACGGAGGCGCCAGCCTGGCGATCAGCGCGCCCATCGACGGGCTCTACGCCGCCTGCGAGATCAACGAGGCTGCCTGGGCGACTGCGTTAGCGTCGTTTGGCGAGGCACAGCCTGCAAGCTACAGCCTGCCGCAACTGCAGGAGCTGGTCGACGCCGAAGCCAACCCGGCGTTGCTGGCCCTAGCCGAGGCGGCGGCCGATCATGGGCTCGCATTCCTTTGCGACGACGAGGTCGCATCGGTCGGGCTCGGGTCAGGCAGCCTGGCGTGGCCCGTCGACCAACTGCCGGCCCCCGATGCGGTGACCTGGGGCCAGGCGCACGATGTGCCGGTGGCGCTGGTCACCGGGACCAACGGAAAAACGACGACGGTCCGAATGCTGGCCGCGATTGCTACGGAAGCCGGCATTCATTGCGGCAACACGTCGACCGACGGTGTGCAGATCAACGGTACGACGGTGCTCAGCGGCGACTACACAGGCGGCGAGGGCGCCCGGACCCTGCTGCGCGACACGCGCGTCGATCTGGCACTGGTGGAGACAGCGCGCGGCGGTCTTTTGCGCCGCGGGCTACTTGTCGGGCGCGCAGATGTCGCCTATGTAAGCAACGTAGGCACCGACCATCTGGGTGAATACGGGGTCATCGATCTCGACGCTCTGGCGCAAGTCAAGTTGCTCGTGGCCCGAGCCATCCGCCCGGGCGGGGTACTGCTTCTGAACGCCGACGATGCGCTCCTGCGACGCCACGCGGCCTCCGCCGGTGTGCCGGTCACCTGGCTCACGCTTGACGCCGAGGTGCCGCTGGTCGGCGCGGCGAGACGCTCCGGAGTAGCGTACGTCCAACAGAATGGGGTGCTCGGCCGGTTGCAGGACGGTCGCTTTGTAGCGCTTCTCGAGACCATCGCTGCGCCGGCCACCCTCGGCGGCGCAGCACGTCACAACGTCTACAACGCGCTCGCGGCTGCGGCGATCGCCGATTCCATCGGCCTCGCCGCCAGCGCCATCGGCGCCGGCCTGAAGGGGTTCCGTAGCGACGTCGAGCAGAATCCCGGCCGTGGCAACTACTTCGAGTTCGGCAGCTTGAAGGCGTACGCCGATTTCGCCCACAACCCGGAGGGCCTGGAGCTGGTTCTGCAGATGGGGGCCGTGATTCCCGCCGAGCGCCGCCTGGTGATCCTCGGGCAGGCTGGCGATCGTGACGATTTCTCGATCGACCGCCTTGCCGAAGTCACCTGGCGCACCCGTCCGGAGCGCATCGTCCTCAAGCAAATGCCGGACTACCTGCGCGGCCGCGTTGAGGGTGAAGTGGTCGAGCGACTCCGGCAGCGTCTGCTGGAGCTAGGCGCCCCATCCGATCGCATTGAGGTGGTCGCCTCGGAGATCGAGGCGGTGAGGTCGGCGCTGCGCTGGGGGCGGCCGGGCGATCTGCTCATGCTGCTGCTTCACGCCCAGCGCGAGGAAGTATTGAATATGTTGCAGGAGCTCGACGCCGCCGGATGGCGTCCCGGAGAAACGCTGCCGGATTCGCCCGTCAGCCCGCCGCCAGGCGCATGATCTGACCGCAGAGGTACGCCCCATACGTGCCCACGGCATAACCAACCACCGCCAACAAGGCGCCGACAGGGGCCAACGCGGGATGCACGGCCGCGGCCACGATCGGTGCCGACGCCGCACCGCCGACGTTCGCTTGGCTGCCCACCGCCATGAAGAACACCGGCGCACGAATCAACCATGCCACCCCGAGCATGATGCCGGCGTGTATGACCATCCACACGCTGCCAACCACGAACAGCCCGGGGTTGTCGAAGACTGCCATCAGGTTCATGCGCATGCCGATCGACGCAATCAGCACGTACAGGCACGCCGAGCCGATTTTCGACGCGCCGGCGTGCTCGAGTCGTCGTAGCTTCGTCATCGAGAGCCCGATGGCGATCGTCGTCGACAGCACGACAAGCCAAAAGAACTGTGATGTGAGGTTGTAGATTGCCAGGCTTGGCGCCCCCCGCTCGATCGCGGTAGCTATTTGATCGGCGAGAAAATGCGCCACGGCGGTTACACCGAAGCCCACGGCCAAGATCTGCATAAGGTCGGTGAGGCTGGGGATGCGGGCGTGCTCATGTTGTTGGCGCTCCACCCGCGCACGAAGCTCATCGATGGCCGAGGTATCAGCGCCGATGAAGGCGTCGATGCGCGACGCACGCCCGACCATGAAGAGCAATACCGCCAACCAGACGTTGGCGACGATCACGTCGACCGCGATCATCGCCGAGAACAGCTCGTCGCCTACCTCGAAGACCTCTTTCATCGCGGCCTGATTCGCGCCGCCGCCGATCCAGCTCCCCGCCACGGTGGTAAGCCCACGCCACACAGCATCCGGCCCCGCACCGCCGACGATACTCGGCTCGATCGCCCCGACCACCAGGATCGCCAGCGGGCCCCCGAGTATGATGCCGACCGTACCCGTGAAGAACATGATCAGCACCTTGGGTCCGAGACGGACGATGCCGCGCATGTCGACGCTGAGGGTCAGCAACACCAGGCTGGTGGGCAGCAGGTACCGGGAGGAGACGAAGTAAAGGTTGGAAACCTCGCCGGAAATAATGCCAAGTGTGCTGAACAGCGACGGCAGGAAATAGCAAACGAGAACCGTCGGCACGACCGAGTAGAAGCGCTGCCAAAAGCGCGATCCGCTTTGTGACGTCGTGAACACGAACGCCAACGTCGCAAACAAGACGCCGAGTACAACGGCGTCGTTGGTAATCAGCGGCTCAGCCGGCACGGCGACTCCGGTTGGTCAGCGGGCGCCGCTAGCTTACAGAGCGTCGACCACCGTCGCCATACGAGGCAGGGCCGACCTGGTTCTACCCGGCGATTCGAGCGGTCGCTTTCACCAGCTTCGAAAGCCGGTCGAGATCCTGTTCGTCGAGGTCGCCGCTGCCTTCGCTCAGCAGCGCCGCAACAACGGCCTGGCGCGAGCCATCGAAGAACGTCCGCACCAGATGCTGCAAAGCGCTCCGCCGCGTTTCCTCGCGAGCCACCCGTGGCCGATAAATATAACGTGGTCCATCCTGCTGGTGCCCGATATGGCCCTTGTCTTCCAGCACCCGCAGCATGGCGCGAACCGCCGAGTAACTGGGTGGGGCGGGCAGCAGACCGCGAACGTCGGCCGCGCTCGATGCACCACGTTCGTAGAGAATGTCCATGATCTGGCGCTCTCGTCGGCTCAGGTCGCGGTGAATCTGATCGTCCATGGCAACTCGCTGGTCATAGCGTCCCTGCGTCGGGGCGCCCTCGCTGACCCGTGATGTTGTTTCTTTAGCATAGTGCTAAAAAACTAGCAACATGACCCACTACCGTCAGGAACGCGCCGCGGTATGCTGCGCGTCGTCGCCGCGATCGCGGCGAGCCACGGGAGCCACGCCGGAGAACCCCTTTGTCACACGACGCCATCGTCGTTGGTCTGGGTACCATGGGCAGCGCCGCTGCGTGGCAGCTCACCGCCCGCGGCTGCTCGGTGCTCGGCCTTGACCGCCACGTTCCACCGCATGCGCTCGGATCAGCACACGGCAGGTCGCGCATCATTCGCACCGCCTACATGGAAGACCCGGCCTACGTGCCGCTCGTGCAGCGTTCCTTCGAGCTATGGCGCGAGCTCGAAGCCACGACAGACAAGGCGCTTCTTCGTCGAACGAGCCTGTTGATGATCGGGCACCCGGATAGCGATGCGGTAGCCGGTAGCCTAGCGAGCGCGCGGTTGCACGCCCTGCCTCACGAGTTGCTCGACGCCGCTGAGATCCGGCGACGCTTTCCGGTCTTTCAGCCCGATGACGATCTGGCAGCGTTCTACGAAGAGGTCGCCGGCGTGCTCCAACCCGAGGCCTGTGTCTCCGCCTGCCTCGACGCCGCGTCGGCCGCCGGAGCCGAACTACGCTACGGCGAGCAGGTGTTGAGCTGGAATCGCGACGACCACAACGTGCGCGTGCGTACCCAGGCAGGTGAGCACGTAGCGAAGGCACTCATCATCACGGCCGGCGCCTGGGCCTCGCAGCTCCTGCCCGAGATCGACTCCGCGCTGAGCGTCGAGCGGCAGGTGATGCATTGGTTCGAGCCTACGGGCGGCATCGACGCCTTCGCTCCAGATCGCCTCCCCGTCTACTTGTGGGAGCCTCGCGTGGGTCCCGTTCTCTACGGCTTGCCAGCGCTCGATGGTGCGCGTGGGGGGGTCAAGGTGGCACTCCACCATGGCGGCGAATCGACCACAGCAGATCACCTGGATCGAACCGTGCATGAGGCCGACATCGACGCCGTCCGCCGCTGTCTCGTCGATCGAATTCCGACCCTCAACGGAAGATGGCTCGAGGGCGCTGTTTGCATGTACACCAACACCCCCGACACGCACTTCGTCATCGGGCCGCACCCTGCAGCAGAAGGGGTCTTCATCGCCGCCGGGTTTTCCGGCCACGGCTTCAAGTTCGCGCCGGTAGTGGGCGAGGTCCTTGCCGACCTGGTGGTCGACGGAGCCACCCAGCTGCCCATAGACCCGTTCTCGCCGGCCCGCTTCGGCTGATCCGCCGGGCGCCGACCGCCACCGACCGCCGCAATCCAGCAGGCCGGGGGTGCAACGATGGCGGGCCAGGGCTACTCCGACAGGTTGGCCACCAGTGCCGGATCAGTATTGCCACCACAAACGAGCACCGCGATACGCTCGCCCGGGCGACACCGAACATCACCGGATACCAGCGCCGCAAGCGCCGTGGCGCCGCCGGGCTCGGCGATCAACCGCAGATGGTTCCACAGCAGGTACTGCGCTCGCTTGATCGAGGCGTCCGAGACCAGCACGGATTCATCGACCCAACGACTGGCGCTAGCGAAGCCGATATCGCCGATCCGGCTGGCCCCGAGCGAGTCCTTCGCCAGCCCGTCGACCTCGACATCTAGCGGTTTTCCAGCCGCGAGGGCTCGCGAGAGCGTCGGGCATCGCTCAGGCTCGACCGCCACGATAGTGGCCTCCTCACGCAGCCAGGCAGCCGTTCCGCCAATCAATCCGCCACCGCCGACGGCCACCAGAACAGTGTCGAGATCAGGCACCTGTTGCTGTAGCTCGCGACCGATCGTTCCAGCCCCGGCGACGATCTGCGGCTGATCGTAGGCGTGAACGATGAGCGCGCCGGTCTCCAGCGCGCGTTGCTCAGCGGCGTGACGCGCCTCATCGTAGAACTCGCCGATCTGTACAACCTGCGCGCCAAGCTCGTGCAACCGACGCACCTTGATGGTCGGCGTGCTAGCCGGCACGAAGATCTCGGCGCGGTGGCCGAGCTCTCGCGCTGCGAACGACACGCCCAGAGCATGGTTGCCTCCCGATGCCGCCAGCACGCCGACCTCCGGAACGTCGGCGGAGAGCAACCGGTTAAAAGCACCGCGAGGCTTGAACGACCCGGTGTGCTGGAGAATCTCGAGCTTGAGGAACAATTGCACGTCCGATAGCCCGAGCTCCGCACCGGCGATCTCGATGACCGGCGTGCGCCGTACATGGGGCGCAATACGCGCCGCCGCCGAGTCGATCTCAGCTCGTGACGGAGCCGAGGCAATCGTCACCGGCATGGCGGGTGCACAACAATGCGGCGTCGCATCACTCCCCCTGCTGGTAATCGTCAAGGCTTGCGGGTATCGTCAGCCGCCGGGCGGCGAAGAGCTGATGCCTATTTTCGCATAAGGCCGCTGTCGTAGAGCCCCCACAGGGGGGCTGGCGTCGCAGCCCGACCCACTTGCTAACGCCCCCCCTGAGCCGACGAGATGCCGCCTCCGGACTCCACCCAAGCCTCGTCGCGTCGTGCCATCGTGGGTGCGAGCCTCGTCGTGTTCACGAGCTCGGCGTTCATCATGACGCTGGAGATCGTCGCCGCGCGCCTCGTTGCACAGCATCTGGGTGTATCGCTCTACACCTGGACGGCGGTAATCGGAGTGGTGCTGGCGGGGATCGCCGTGGGCAACTACGTCGGCGGTAAGCTTGCTGACCTGTACCCGCCGCGCGCCCTGCTGACCACCCTGTTCCTGTTCGCCTCGATATCGAGCCTTTCCGTGCTGTTCGTGGTCGACTGGATGGGCTCCTGGGAGAGGCCGGAAGCCATTTCTTGGCCTTTCTGGATCCTTCGCAACGTCGCTCTCACGTTCTTCGCCCCGGCAACCATCATGGGCACGATCTCGCCCGTGGCGGCCAAGCTGGCGCTCGGAGCGCACCGTGACGTGGGCGCCACGGTCGGAACCCTGTATGCGAGCGGCGCCGCCGGCAGCATCCTCGGCACCTTCCTTACCGGCTACGTGTTGATCGATGCCCTTGGCACCAAGACCATCGTCTGCGGCATCGCCGCCGGCCTCGGGATACTGGGCCTTCTAGCGGGACGCGGTTTGCGCCGCAGCCCTGCTTCGTTCTTCGTGGTGTGGCTATCGTTCCTGTCTCTGATCTCTGCCCTTTCGGTGGCGCCGTGGGCGTGGAGTGAGCGCTGGGGTCATTTCTTGGGCCTGCGCTTCGCCACCGACCATCTCCACTATCAGGACGAGAGCAGCTACTTCACGATCGAGATCTATGACGCCGAGGACTTCGACAACACGCGCGTGCTGGCGCTGGATCACCTTGTGCACAGCTACGTGAACATGGACGACGTGACGCAGCTGGAGTACGGCTATGAGACCGTCTACGCTGCGGTGACCCACCACCTGGTAGACACTGACCAACCCTTGCGCGCGCTGTTCATCGGCGGCGGTGGTTTCACCTTTCCGCGTTATCTCGAGGCGCGTTTCGCGGCAGCAGACATCGACGTCGCCGAAATCGATCCCGCCGTCAAGCAAGCCGCCCAGGCCGCTCTGGGATTGCCCCCCGACGATGCTACCCGCATCCGGACACACACGCTGGACGCACGCAATTACATCGACGACCTGCGGCGGCGGAATCGACGCGTCAGGGACCCACATCAATTCGATTTCGTATACGGCGACGCGTTCAACGACCTCGGCGTGCCCTACCACCTGACCACACGGGGCTTTAACGAACGTCTGGCTGAGGTAATGACGCACGATGGCGTCTACATGATCAACGTCATCGATATCTATCGTGAGGGTCTGGGGCGTTTCTTGGGTGCCTATGTGGGCACCGTACGATTGACGTTCCCCTTCGTCTATGTATTCGCCGGCGACCCGGACGGACCCACGGACGAGCGCGACACCTTCATCGTGGTGAGCTCCCGACGAGCCCTACCGATCCTGGAGATCGGATCCAAAGAGAACGTTCCGGACGCCTGGGGCCACCTGTTCGCCTGGGCCGAGGCCGATCGCCTGGGCGGCGAGATGGCGACAGTGCTGCAGCGCGGCGGTGGGTTGGTGCTGACCGATGACCACGCACCCGTCGACAATCTACTGGCGCCCGTCTTCTCGAATAGCGAGTGAGAAGCGCTGCAGAGGGCCCGTGAGTTGCTCTCGACGAAGCCGCCAGACAGGCCACGGCGGCCGGGGCTAGACATCCCGCAGCGGCGCCAGAAGGGAGCGCAGGTGGGCGTGCACGTGCCCGTTCGTCGCCACGAGGTTGCGGCCATGGAGCAGTGTTTGCAGGTCGTCGTTCCCCGCACAGTCGGTCACGCATCCACCTGACTCGCTCACCAGCAGGATCCCGGCCGCAACATCCCAAGGCTCGAGATGCAGCTCCCAGAAGCCGTCGAAGCGACCACAAGCCACCAGGGCGAGGTCCAGTGCTGCGGACCCCAGCCGGCGCAGCCCACCCGCCACCGCACCGACGCGGGGAACGTTCTCGAGGTTGTTGTCGGCAAGCGTGTCGCGAGCGTAGGGAAATCCGGTCGCCAGAATCGCATCGCTCAGCTCGACTGTGTCGGAGACC
The DNA here is from genome assembly GCA_963666055.2 of Acidobacteriota bacterium. Taxonomy (GTDB): domain Bacteria; phylum Acidobacteriota; class UBA890; order UBA890; family WLXD01; genus DASCOT01. The sequence goes on from CAXWPH010000012.1 coordinate 387,641, forward strand.
ACTGCAGGAGCACCATCCAGCGTCGTGCCGCCGCCACGCTGGGCCGCGAAAGTCATCTCCAGCATCGGGGCGTGCACCACGCCCGCAACCAGATCTCCAGCCTCGATCACTGCAATCGCAACGCACCACAACGGGAGCCGATGGAGGAAATTGACCGTGCCATCGAGCGGGTCGACCACCCATAGGCGATCGGAGCCGCCGCCGCGACGGCCAGACTCCTCGGCCAGCACGTCGTCTTCGTCGGGGATCCGATCCAGAATCCAGCGCTCCGTCTCGATATCGGCAGCGCTGACGAGATCGCGCCGACGGCCACCTTTACGATCGGCGTCCGCCGCATCCAGGTTGCCGTAGTACCGCATCAACACGGCACCGGCACCGTGGGCAAGGTCGATGAGCTGATCCAACACGCGGGGCTCCCGATGACGGTAGGTACCGACCGGGGTAAGCAGCCGTGCGGCTCGGCGACGCTGCACCCCCGGCAGAATGTCACGCGGGCAGTATCGCCGATCAGGGAGTGGCGTGGGGAAGCACCCTCGGCGCGCCGGCTCAGTAAGCTTCGAGGCGTTCTCTGTCGAGCACCCAGATAACTCGATCGCTCGACTCGACCAGCCCTTCACGACGGAAACCGTTGAACGCCATGCTGGTGGTTTCTCGGGTCGATCCCACCAGCTGACCGAGGTCTGTCTGTGTCAACCGTAGTCCGATTCGCAAGCCGCGATCATCGGCAACGCCGCAGTCGTCAGCAAGCCCAACGAGGGCGTGTGCCAGTCGCGTCCGCACGTCCTCGGACAGCAGCGCGATCATACGGTCTTCGATCGCCGCCTTGCGCTTGGCGATGACCGCCGTGACCCAGCCCGACAAGTCCGGATGCTGCGCCAGGTAACCCGCGAAGCGGTCACGCTCGATTACGCAGATGAACGCGTCGTCGGCGATCTGGGCGTTGTCGCGGCGCCGATCGGCACCGATCAGCGCCGTCTCGCCGAACATCGCGCCGGGTCCCTCGAAACCGAAAATGACCTGCTTGCCGCCGGCAATCTCGCGGTACAACTTCACCGTTCCGGTACGCAGAACGTAGAAATGATCGCACAGATCACCGGCACGGAAGACATCTTCGCCGCGCTTGAACAGACGCAGGTCGGCGATGTTCACCAACTGCTTGAGCTCCCAGTCAGCCAGAGTCTTGAACATCCCCATCTGCTTGAGGTGCCAGTACTTGGCCTGCGAGACCGCTAAAGACGCTTCCATCCTTCTCCTCCGCGATCGAACTCTCGTGAACACCTTGCACGCCTTCGCTTCCTGCTTTTCATAGGGCGATTTGCCGTCGGTGGCGCGTTGGTTACAGTCCTTTCGCGGCGATTGGCGACGGCCGCCCGGACGCTTTAGCGAGCGTCGCTAGCTGGCGACCGCTTCGCGGCCGTACAGGCTCCAGAGATATCCCAACAGGAACCCGGTCAAGCCCAGGACCAAGATGCCGCCGGTATGCCCCATCAGCACGTGCGCAGAGTCGGAGTACGGGCAGAACATGCGCCACGATGCCTCAGCGGCGAACCCTGCTCCGGTGCCGGTCAGAAATCCCGCTATCAGCGGCCGCTGCGGCAACGTGCGAGCCACCAGCCAGGCGATCAGCACCAGCGCTGGCAGGCCGATCAGGGACTCGGCACGAAAGCAGGCCATCCACATCGTTACCGTGCCGCCACTCGACATGGGGGCGCGAACGAAGATCAGCAGGTTGACAACGATCTGAAGCGCGTAGGCGGTCAGGACGAAGGCGAAAATCTTGGTGGACGAGACGTGCCAGCCCGGAATCCCTTCGCGCAGCGCAAAGATCAGCAGTGCGAAGGCGAGCAGTACTTGAATAGCGACTGGAACCCACGCCAACATCATGCCGAGCTCGCCCGTATCGCGTAGCTGGTTGTACGCGAAGGGCATCGCCATCGCCGCAAGCACCAGCGGCAGCACGGCCAACAACCGCTTCCAGGGTGACCGCAGCGGCTTCACCGGCTCGAGACGGTCACCGATCGCCAGTCGAAGACGATCCGGCAGATCGGGGTGCGACGCTCTCATGCCGGCACCCGGTCGGCGCCGAAAATCTGCCGTAAGTCTTGCATGCCTCGGAACGCTCGAAGTTTGGCGGCACGCTCGCTGATGCCGAGCATGTTACCGATCTCCCGGAACGTGAACCCCCAGACGTGATGCAGTAAGAGCGATTCGCGCCGGTCCTCCGCAACATCAAGCAGCGCCTGACCGAGATCTTCACGCTGTGGAAACAGCTCCGCGATGGGAGCTACGGGGATTTCCGGCAGCACCTCCGGACCCGGTCCCTCATGCTTGGCCAGGCGGGCTGCCGAACGCCGGTACATCAGATACACGTGTCGGGCTATCCCGAATGCCCAGGGTTTGACCGGTCGCCCTGGCATGTAGGTGTGACGCGAGCGATGCATTTGCAGAAAAGTCTCCTGCATCAGGTCCTCGCCCCGGGACTGATCACGCGTAAGCGACGTGAGGTAGTTGCGTAGCGGCACCGAGAGGACAGCGAACAGCTCCTCGAAGGCCTCGAGCTTGCCATTCTGGTAGCCGACCATGCATTCGGCCAGCCGATCAGGCGAGACATCGTCTAGTCCCACTTCCGTACCCTTTGCCCTTCGTAGTCCCTTGGTTTCCGTTTCCCCTCCCCTGTCTCGCTGAAGTCCTTTGTGCAGAACGAAAAAAGGGTTTCGGGAGCGCGGGATCGGGAGATTACCATTCTCACTGACGCCCGCCCAGCTGCGAGTGCAACCCGTCGCGGCGCCTGTTCCTGAGACCCTGAACCTTTTTGATTTCGTGTAGAAGCGGCCGGCTCCATAGAGCGAGTCGGCCAACGCGTAGTCGCTGGAGGCTGACGTGAAGAAGCTATTGATCCTGATAGTGCTGGTAACGGCCGGTGCGTTTCTGGCGGTCCCGGCCTGGGCGCAGCAAGACCAGGAAGCCGCGCTCTTCGGCGGCTACTCCCTCTTGCGACTCAACCAGGGGGATGACCTGGACAAGGCCACCATCCACGGCTTCGTGGTCGACTACACATACTTCATGGACCGCCGTTTCGGCTTCGTGGTGAGCGGCAGTTACCACAAGGGGCCGGCGGATGCGGGCGTCGACGTATTCGGCACGCCGGAGTTCGACTTCCGGGGGTACACCCTACTCGCCGGGCCTCACGCCGTCCTGTGGCGGGGCCACACATCGGAAGCTGGCCTGCGGGCGCTCGCAGGTGCCGGTTGGCGCCGGTTCCAGACCGCCGATGGAGGCGTCGACGTGAGCGATGACGTCGATTTTACTTGGGCCATCGAGGCACATCTCGACCTGCGGCTATCGGACAACATCTGGCTACGCGTCCTACAGCCGGCAATCGTCCGCACGCGGTTCAATGACGTCAAGCGTACCGACTACCGCCTGAGCATAGGCCTGGTGCTGCACGCTGGGAGCATCCTGCAGTAGGCTCGGCTGGTAGCAACCCTCCACTGGGCGAGTTGCCCCACCGACACCCGGGCCGGCGACAGGATCGACGCCATCGTAGAATCGGTGGCAATGTCCACCCGCCGCACACCTCTGTCCGAGGTCGACCCGCGCGAAACGCGCGAGTGGATCGAAAGTCTCGAGGCCGTTCTGCACCACGACGGCCCGCAGCGGGCGGCGTTTCTCCTGGCTCGGCTGGCTGACCGCGCCCGTCTCGACGGAATCGAGGTGTCGACGCTTCCGTCACGCTATACGAACACCATCGGCGTCGACCGCCAGCCCTCTTATCCCGGCGACCTCGAGCTCGAAGCGCGCATCTCGGCATGTGTACGTTGGAACGCCATGGCGATGGTGGTGCGGGCGAATCGCGAGGCGCCCGAGCTCGGCGGCCACCTGTCGACCTATGCCTCCGCCGAGGCACTCTACGAGGTCGGCTTCAACCACTTCTTCCATGCTCGCACCGATGAGCACGCCGGCGACCTGGTCTACTTTCAAGGGCACTCGTCGCCAGGGATCTACGCACGTGCCTATCTCGAAGGACGTCTGAGCGAGGAAGATCTCGACAGGTTCCGACAAGAGGCCGGGAGCGGTGGGCTGTCGTCGTACCCGCACCCCTGGCTGATGCGTGACTTCTGGCAGTTTGCCACCGTTTCGATGGGCCTGGGCGCGATCATGGCGATCTACCAGGCTCGTTTTCTGCGTTACCTGGAGAACCGCGGCCTCGTTCCTCAAAGCGACCGCAAGATCTGGGCCTTCCTCGGCGACGGCGAGATGGACGAGCCCGAGTCCCTGGGCGCCATCACGGTGGCGACTCGTCAGGGACTGGACAACCTGGTTTTCGTCGTCAACTGCAACCTACAGCGGCTCGACGGCCCGGTGCGCGGCAACGGCAGCATCGTGCGCGAGCTCGAGGCAGTGTTCCGAGGTGCCGGGTGGAACGTTCTGAAGGTGCTATGGGGAACCGACTGGGACGAGTGGCTCACCGGGCCGCACGCCGACCTGCTCGTGCGTCGTATGGAGGAGGCGGTCGACGGCGACTACCAAGCCTATGCCGCAGATGGCAGTGGCAAGTTGCTGCGTGAGGAGTTCTTCGGCCGCTATCCGGAGCTCGCCAGCCTGGTAGAAGACATGACTGATGCGGAGATCGCCGTCATGCCGTCGCGGCGTGGCGGCCACGACGAGCACAAGGTCTACGCCGCGTTCGCCGCTGCCGTGGCGCATCGCGGTCAACCGACGATCATCCTGGCCAAGACCATCAAGGGCTATGGACTGGGGACTGCCGCGGCGCGCAACCCGACCCACCAGCAGAAGAAGCTCTCCGACGCGGGGATTCGGGCATACCGCGATTGGCTCGACCTACCGATCTCCGACGAGGAGATCGACGAACTGCCCTACGTCCAGCTCCCTGATGACGCCGCCAAATATCTGGATGAGCGTCGCACCGAGCTCGGCGGCCCGTTTCCGACACGACGAGTCGTTGCCGAGCCGCTGGAGGTGCCTGCGCTCGACGCCTTCAAGGCGCAGCTGAGGCCATCTGGCGATCGCGAGTTCTCCACCACGATGGTGTTCGTTCGCATCCTGTCGACGTTATTGCGCAACGAGGTCATCGGTCCACGTGTGGTCCCGATCGTGCCTGACGAAGCGCGCACGTTCGGCATGGAGGGCTTGTTCCGGCAGGTGGGTATCTACGCTCCATTCGGACAGCTCTATACACCAACCGATCGCGACCAGCTCGCCTACTACCGCGAGGACCAGTCCGGCCAGATTCTGCAGGAAGGGATCACCGAAGCCGGAGCGTTCTCATCGTGGATAGCCGCCGCGACGGCGTACGTGAACCACGACCTGCCGATGATCCCCTTCTATATTTACTATTCCATGTTCGGGTTACAGCGCATCGGCGACCTCGCGTGGGCCGCCGCCGACATGCAAGCTCGCGGCTTCCTGCTCGGTGCCACCGCGGGTCGAACCACGCTGGCCGGCGAGGGCCTACAGCACGCGGACGGGCACAGCCACGTGCTGGCCTCGGCGATCCCTACTTGCAGAGCCTACGATCCAACCTACGCCCACGAGGTCGCGGTCATCATCCAGCATGGTCTACAGGCGATGTACGTTAACGACGAAGCGGCGTTCTACTACGTCACACTGATGAACGAGAACTACCCGCACCCGGGATTGCCCGAGGACGCTGCCGCCGGCATCGTGAGGGGCATGTACTTGCTCCGCAGCGCAGCAGCGACACCTCAGGTACAGCTGATGGGTAGTGGCGCGATCCTGCGCGAGGTCGAGGCTGCCGCAGAGATGCTGGGCAACGATTTCGAGATCGCGGCTGATGTTTGGAGCGTCACCAGCTTTACCGAGCTTGGCCGCGACGGCATGGCGGCGGCGCGCTGGAGCCGTCTCCACCCGGAAGCGCCGGCGCGGCGATGTTTTGTGCACCAGCAGCTCGCCGAGAGGCCCGGGCCCGTGGTCGCCGCGACCGACTACTTGGAGACATTCGCCGAGCAAATCCGGCCATTCGTCGAGCGCCGGTTCGTGGCTCTGGGCACCAACGGCTTCGGGCGCAGCGACACACGCACAAAGCTGCGCGCGTTCTTCGAGGTCGATCGTCGCCATGTTGTCGTCGCGGCCTTGAAAGCGCTTGCCGACGACGGCGTAGTCAAGCCGGAGACGGTGGCCGCCGCTATCAACAAGTACGACATCGACCCCGAAGCTGCCGACCCGGCAACGGTGTAGGCCCGACCGCGACAACGGAGACGGAGTTGGCTCAAATAAGAGAGGTCAAGGTCCCGGACGTCGGCGACTTCGACGATGTCGAGGTTGTGGAGCTGCTGGTTGCGCCCGGCGACACGGTATCGGTGGATCAGTCGCTGATCACGCTCGAGAGCGACAAGGCCTCCATGGAGGTGCCGTCGCCGGTAGCGGGCGTCGTTGCCGAGCTCCGCGTCGCCATCGGCGATACCGTGGCCGAGGGCAACGTGATCTTGACCCTCGAACCAGCCGGCGCCGCATCCGCTGACGAGCCGTCGTCGGGCGGAGATCCGTTCAAGGCGTTCCACCAGGAACCGCGAGCGCCTGAGCCGGAGATGGCCTCGCCGGTGCCCCCACCTCGTGCGCATGCGCCGCGGGTAACCGCCGAGCCCGTCGATCCAGCTTCCCTTCCCTGGGCGAGCCCATCGACCCGCAAGCTGGCCCGCGAGCTCGGGGTCGACCTCTCGACACTGGTCGGCAGCGGACGCGACGGGCGTGTCACACCAGCGGATGTCGAGACCGGCGCCCGCCGGGCCACGACCACAGGCTCGGCGCTGCCCGAGATGCCGGCGATCGACTTCACACAGTTCGGAGAGATCGAGGTCCAGCCGCTGACTCGTATCCAGAGGCTAACCGGTGAGAATCTGCACCGGGCATGGCTACACGTGCCGCACGTCACGCAATTCGACGAGGCCGACATTACCGAGCTCGAAGCCTTCCGCAGGGCACACCTGGCCGAGGCCGAGGGGCTCGGGTTCAAGCTCACCTTCGTCGGCTTCATGCTGACGGCGGCGGCCGCCGCGTTACGCAAGTTTCCACGCTTCAACTCGTCGCTCGACCCGGCCGGCGGTGGGCTCATCGCCAAGCGCTACACGCACATAGGCGTGGCCGTTGAGACCCCGAAGGGTCTCGTCGTACCGGTAATCCGTGACGTCGACAAGAAACGTGTCTTCCAGCTCGCCGAGGAGCTCGCCGACATCAGCTCGCGGGCCCGCGAAGGAAAGCTCACCCTATCCGATATTCAGGGGGGGAGCTTCACGATCTCCAGCCTTGGAGGCATCGGCGGCACTGCCTTCACGCCGATCGTCAACGCCCCGGAAGTCGCCATCCTCGGGGTCTCGCGCGCCCAGATGCGACCCGTCTGGCAGGACGGAGAGTTCGCACCGCGCCTCATGCTGCCACTGTCCCTTTCCTACGACCATCGGGTCATCGACGGCGCCGCCGCCGCCAGGTTCACCACCTACCTGGCCGGCGTGCTTTCGGACATCCGCAACTTGCTGCTATAGAAACACTGATGACGGATCTGATTGAAGTTCGGGTGCCCGACATCGGCGACTTCGACAACGTCGAGGTCACCGAGCTAATGGTGCGGCCGGGCGATGTCGTCGAGGCCGAGGCCTCTCTGATAGTGCTCGAGAGCGACAAGGCCAGCCTCGAGCTCCCGGCGCCAGTGGGTGGCATCGTGCGGAAGGTGCACGTGACGATCGGAGATACGGTATCGGAGGGGTCGCCGGTCGCCACCATCGAGCCGAGCGACAGTGCCGACATCCATGCCGAGCCGCCGGCGCCGCAGGTCCGCCAGCAACCCGCCGCGCCGGAGCCCGAGCAGCCATCGCCGACACCTCCGCCGCGAGCGTCTTCGCCGGCCGCGCCGCTGCCGCAGGAAACACCGTTGCCCACCGCAGACATCCAGACCGAAGTGGTGGTGATCGGATCCGGCCCCGGCGGCTACACAGCCGCATTCCGAGCCGCCGATCTAGGCAAGCAGGTGGTGCTCGTCGAGCGCTTCGCACGCCTCGGTGGAGTGTGCCTCAACGTCGGGTGCATCCCGTCCAAGGCCATGCTGCACGCGGCCGCGCTGATCGACGAGGCGGCCGAGTTCAAGAGTCGCGGCATCGATTTCGGAACGCCGAAATTCGACCTCCCGGCGCTCGCGAACTGGAAGGACAGCGTCGTCGACGGGCTCACCGGGGGGCTCGTGCAGCTCGCCAAGAAGCGCGGCGTCACCGTGGTTCAGGGACGAGCGACGTTTACGGGCGAGCACACGCTGTTGATTCAACAACAGCAAGACCAACGGACGTTGGCCTACCAGAGCGCCATCATCGCCGTCGGGTCGCGCGCCGCCATGCTTCCCGGGGTACCCGAGGACGACGACCGCCTATGGACCTCGAACGACGCCATCCGTTTCGACTGCATACCGAATCGCCTGCTGGTGGTCGGTGGCGGCATCATTGGTCTCGAGCTCGCCCAGGTCTACGCCTCACTCGGTAGCAGGGTCACGGTGGTCGAGCTACTCGACGGGCTCATGCCCGGAGCGGACCGCGACCTCGTACGCCTGCTGGAGCGTCGTATCAAGACGCGCTACGAGAACATTTTCACAGCCACGAAAGTCACCGCGATCAAGCCGCTCAAGCGCGGGCTCAAGGTCACAATGGAGGGCCCGAAAGCACCCGCAGTCGATACTTTCGACGCCGTGCTCGTCGCCGTCGGACGGCGGCCGAACGGCGACCGCATAGGAGCGGAGGTCGCCGGCATCCACGTCGACACACGCGGCTTCGTTGCCACCGACCTGCAACAGCGCACCAACGTGGCGCACATCTTCGCTATCGGCGACGTCGCCGGCGAGCCCATGCTGGCCCACAAGGCGACTCATGAGGGAAAGGTCGCGGCCGAGGTGATCGCCGGCAAGGCGCGCGCGTTCGACGCCAGCGTGATCCCGTCGGTCGCCTACACCGACCCGGAGGTCGCTTGGGTGGGGATCACCGAGGAGGAGGCCGCTGAGCAGGGCGTCCAAGTCGAGAAGGGGCGTATCCCTTGGGGTGTAAGTGGTCGCGCTCAAGGACTGGGTCGACCCGAGGGGTTGACCAAGCTGCTCTTCGACGCCAAGAACGGTCGCCTGCTCGGCGCCGGTTTCGTCGGTGCGCACGCCGGCGACCTCATCGGAGAGGCTGCGCTGGCTATCGAAATGGGGGCCAACGCCACCGATATCGGGCTCACGATACACCCGCATCCGACGCTCTCGGAGACGCTGGCCTTCGCTGCCGAGGCCGTCGAGGGCACGCTGACCGATCTGTACCTGCCGAAGCGTTAGCCGTTCAGGAAGTGGCTCGCCCCTCCCGTCCGGACGCTAGGAAGCTCCGTCAGCCGATACACTCGGGTCGCCGGAAGGGTCCGTTGTCGCCGCTGGTGCCCTACGCATACACCGACCTCCTCGGAGACGCTGCGCATGCGATTCGATCCAATCCTGGGGCCAACTCTGGTGCTCGGCCTGTTGTCGATTCCCGTCGCGGCCACCGCACAGGAAGGCACCTCCCCGCCAACCGAGCCGGCGGGCTGGTCGGGCACTGCGGAGGCCACGTTCGTGTTCACCGGCGGCAACTCCTCGGCAAGCAGCCTCGGCTTTCGCCTGGCGATTGGTCGCGATTGGCTCGGCGGCAGCGTGGCGCTGGAGGGTGGTGGAATTCGCGTGAAGTCGAGCACGCGCACTCTGACGGCGATCGGCAACATCGATGACTTCTCGGTACTGGAGGAGACGTTGACCAGCCTCACTGCGGAGAACTACTACGCCCGCGTGCGCTTTGACCATCCGCTCGGCGGCAACCTCCTTTGGTATGTGGGCGGCGGCTGGGAGCGCAACCATTTCGCCGGAATCGACAGCCGCTACGCGATCACCGCCGGCCTGGCTCGTATTTGGTTCGAGAACGAGCGCTCGCACTTGCGCACAGATCTCGGGCTCACATACACACAAGAGAGCTTCGTTACTTCTATCGACGGCGCCGATTTCGGCGGGTTGCGTTTCTCCTGGGACGTTGGACGAGCGTTGAGCGACTCCACAACCTTCGAGAGTAAGCTGATCGTAGATGACAACCTTGCGGAGACGGCCGACCTGCGGGCTGATTTCCTCAACTCGCTGGCGGTAGCGATGAGCGACCGACTGGCGCTCAAGATCAGCTTCCAAGTGATTTGGGACAACCGGCCGGCGCTCGTCGGAATACCCCTGGTACTCTTGGACGGTTTCGTGCCGGGAGACATCGTACTGACCCCACTCGGCAAGACAGACAGCCTATTGACGCTTGCACTGGTGGTTAACTTCTAGCGCTCATGTCCGACGCTGTACGGGTTTACGGGTTCTTAGCGTCATAGTCCGTCGCTGCTGGCTTTTTCTCCTGGTGATACCGATTCTGTACCTGAGGGGCCCCGCAAATCCCCAGGTGTGGATGAGGATCTCTCGATCGGCCGCAGATGGGCCTCCAAGAAGCGGCGTAAGAACGACCAGCTGCTGCGCGCGATGTTTCAGTTCATCGAGAATTCGGACGGGACCTTCCGCATCGTCTCTACAAAACACGGCAACTACGCGCTGGATGCCGAGGGGTCTGGCGGCACCAGGAAGCTCATCCTGCGGGATGTCCGGAGTGGTTCATTAGACACCAAGGTCGCGGGCTATCTCACCTTCGAGATAACCACCGGCAGCCCGATCGTCCTGAGCGCAACAGGACGTAAGATGGCCAAACGTCGGTCTGACTTCGGGGATGATTTCGTCGATGACCCCAGTTGGAAAACCCAGCAGGTAACTCTGCTGAACGGCAGCCTGGTACTGGAAAAAGGCGCGGGCACGCCGATGCGCTTGTACGCGGCTTCCATCGACCTGGATATCCCATTCGATTTCAACCCGGATGGAACCGAGCGCGTCAGCAACGCCGAGGCAACGCCGGTGGTCACAGAGGACAGGGTCTCTGAGACCGCCGGCAAAGTGGTGGATAAATACCAAGCTCAGATTGCAGCGGCTGGCGCCAACGCCGGAACGTCAAGAGCAGCAGCCGCCATGCTAGCCGCAATCGAGGACGATCTTGCAGCCGAGGGTGCCCAGATGCGTTACCCCGCCGAGTTCTACATGACCTTCCGCGATGGACTCCTCGCGCGGACCCTCGAATCCTCAGAATCGACCGATGGCGTGCTCGGCCAACTCACCGTGCCGTACGTGTACTTCACCAACGAAACCGACGGTGACGGGGTCCACCATCCCTTCATGGTGATCGCTAGTTACGGACTACCCGACAGCCTGGCACTGCTGTGGGATGTGGCAAGGCCACCGGGTGACGGTGTGGATCCTGAGTTCACGAACCAATCAGTGACGCGCAGTTTCCACCGAGAAGGCTTTCTGACGAAGATCCCCCTGCGAGATTACGGAGAGGTCGAGAGCCTGACGGAGAATGTTATGAACGCCGACCTCGCGAGCGACGTCGGCGTCACGGAATTCACTCACCACAACAGAACGAGCGTGTCGGCGACCGGAATGGCCATTGACGGCGTGATCATATATCCGACATTCAACAACTCGCTGCACGTCGCGCAAGCGGACGCGGAGCTCTCGGCCCATGGTATGCACTCCGGACGCGGCCTCGGCTTGCACTATCACGCGGACGCGCACAGCGCCAAGGGAGAAGGTCTGAATCTGTACAACGACGCGGATTACGAGGGACGTTCGCACCCTCCCATCGTCAGCATCGGTTTCGACGGTGTGGCGGGCTACGGTTTCTATCTGGCAGGTGACAGAAAGAGTGACGGAGCCAGAGTCGCCTTGGACGACTTCGGCGGGCATGAACACGGTGGCTACGCCTACCACTACCATTCCTTCACGGCGGAGGAAGTTACCGATACTGGCGGTAGACCTGGGGACCCGCCGGGAGGAGTTCCCTACACAGCGCACATGTTGCCACCGCTCGGCGCCTGGGGGGGGCGCATTAACGACGTCCCCGAGTTCTGGGACAACAGGGCTCCGAACTTTGTCGGCGGGAATAGCGTGTTTCTCGGCACCGCGGAATAGAGGCTACCGTGGCAGTCCTCGTCGTCCGATTCATCTGGCGCTGCTCTCCCATGGTGAGAGCCGATCTATTCCGCTAGGCGGAGCTGTCGCCCGAGGAGAAGGCCAAGATCCCAGGGTGCGTATAGGGTGCGGAATGGCTGATACCACTTTGATACCGATTTACCCCCTTTTACCGGCCATTTACCCTTATTCGACCCCTAAACCACGGTGATTTCATTGATAAAGATTTACGGGTTCGAGACCTCGAACAACTTCAAAATCCGTGTGGCGCTCGGCTACAAGGACATCCCCTACGAGTTCCACACCATCGCCCCGGACGACAGGTCCTTGGTGATCGAGGTCTCCGGGCAACCCTTCACCCCGGTGCTGGTCCACGGCGACGTCGTGATCCCTGATTCGGCGGCGATTCTCCGCTACCTCGACGCCAACTTCCGGGATACTCCGCAGCTGTACAGTCGTGACTACGACGAGCTGCGCGAGATCGAGGAATGGGAAAGCTGGGGACGTGCCACCCTGGCGCGACCGCTGCTGATGTTGGTTCGTCAGCGGCGGGCGGGTCGAGATGATCCGTCTGAGGTTCAGGAGGCCACGCAGCTCCTGGCGTCTGCTTGCCTACAACTCGAGGAACGGCTCTGCGACAACGAGTGGCTCGTGGGCAACCGGCTCACCGCCGCCGACGTCACCTGCGGCCCAGTCATGTATCGAGCCAGCGAGTCCGGCATGCTGCCGTTGCCCGACAACATAGACGCGGCGCGCCAATGGATGCGCCGGGTGATGATGCACGATGCAGGCACACCACAGTAGCGTCGAGAGACCGCCGGGATCGCCGCTGAGCCTGCCTTATCGCCTCATCAGCTCGACGCCCACCGGGTCGCCTCAAACTCCTGAAAGCGTTCTCCCAGCCGACCCAGGAGTCGCTGCTTGTCGCTCGCCGGCAGAAAGCTGTAGGTAATGCTGTTCAGTGACAGGGTCTTCAGCGTTGGATAAGAAACTTCGTCGTTGCGCGCCGCCAGTGCGAACTGCTGTTGTAGATCAGAGAACATCGGCCCCGGATCGTCGGTGCACAGCACCACCGGCACACCGGCCGACAAGTACTCGAGCAACGGGTGCCCTATGGGCCCGACACCGAGCAACTGCCGATTGCTCTCGAGATTGATCTCGACCGCAACGCCTCGCTGCCGCATCTGCGCCATCAACCGGGTTGGATCAGGATCGGCGTTCAGCGCCACTGCGTGGCCAACGCGTTGGGCGGCCGCGCCGCCCCCAACAGCCGGCGCGACCGCGAGCGCGATGTGCCGCTCGGCGCCGAGGAGGCTCGCCAGCGCGACGGTCATCTCTCCGGCGTGCAACGTCCGCTTTACCTCCGGATAGAAGGCCGCCATCTCACCGAACATCTTCATGTGCAGCTCATAGTCGCTCAGCGACACGGGGTGCGTTTCAGGACCGGCAAGGTTGATACCCACAACAATTGGGCTGGCCTGGGCGATCTCGTACGCCAGTAGGAGTCGGACGAAGAAGCTCGTCGGGTCCACGGTACGGACGAAGAGTTGCTGAAAGCGCACCAGCGTGTCGCACCCCGAGTCGGGGTGTTCCCCGCTGCACCTCAGAATCTGGTCGGAGCGAGCCAGCTCTCGAGATAGCGCCTCCACGGTGCGGTCGCGGATCTCACCCAACGCCGGACGGGCGAGAATCGTCTCCCGAAGCTCGGCAAGATTATCGTCCCACCCCACCGAGGCGATCAGGCGGGCGCGCGCCTCCGGCACCGGTGTGTAGCCGGTCGACGTCTCGAGATAGACGACGCCTTGCTGGGCCGCTAACGACCTCGCCGCAGCGAGTACGCGCCCGAAGTCGCGTCGCGCCAGGCCAGACTGTTCGAAGGTCGTGAAAAAGTAGTCGTTGGCCTGGTTTCGGTCGATCGACGTGTTGTCGGACAGATAATCCAGCATCGACCAGCGCCTCTCGATCTCGCGATGGAAGGCGCCGTCGTCGAGCGCCGCCGCCACCGGTCGCGTATCGCCGGTGCAGGGCGGTGCTCGCAGGATCCAGACCGACTCCTGGTCGGTCGGCAGACACAGGCCATCTTCGGCGGCGAGGCGAATGAGCGCTGCCGGACGAACGCCGCCCGACATGTGGTGGTGCAGGTCGCCGCCCAGTGGCATTCGATCGAGGAACTGGTCAAGCCTGACCGGGTCGTCTCGAATGCTCTCGAAGTAGGCCGCCGTCGCACCCGTAGCATCGCGCGCCGCCCGACCGCCGCAACCGCCGGCGAGGACAGCCACCGCAAGCACGGTGCCCAGCAGTCTGATCATGTCTACGCGGCGTCGTGGCGCGCCGGACCCGACGCAATCCGCACTCGTGTCGGACTGGAGCAAGAGCACGGTCCACGGCGCGCGGGCCATCAAGACACCCCCCTTCCGCTGCAGCTCGGCGGCTGACTCATCGGTGCCGCCATTCTACGGAACCGGCGCCCGAATGCACCCTCAAGACGGTGTCCCGCAGTCGGTGACGACGTCTGGTTGAGCATCCAACGCGGCAAGGGATGGACGCGTGCATTGAAGGAGCCTTCCGTGCGAGAATCCTCACGCTCTCTCGTACGGTCGATAGCGACTTCATCGTTCCCGCGTCGGCCCCCATGGTTCGTAGGTCGCCCTCGGGCGAAACTCCAGATGCTGGTGTACAGCGCACTCGAGAACAAAATCAGGTATTCAACATGAGAGCGATGCGTTTGACGGTGTTCGCTCTGGCCACAGTTCTCTTCGGGTGTGCCCCGGATACCCCACCGACCGTGAGAATGGCCAACGTCAAGCAGCTGATGAATGCGGTGATCGAACCTGCTGCCGAGGTCTACTGGGACGCGGTGGGAACGATCATCGACGAGAACGGCATACTGGAGATCGCGCCCAGCAGCGCCGCAGAGTGGCAGGCGGTGCGCAACGCCGCCGTGGTGATGGCTGAGTCCGGCGACTTGTTGATGATGGAGAGTCGCGCCATAGACCAGGGCGCATGGACGGCCTTGTCGAGGGCGATGAGCAAGGCAGGAGGTCAGGCGCTCGAGGCGGCGGAAGCTGAGGATACAGACGCTGTCTTTGACGCCGGCGCCGAAGTCTACTACGCCTGCTCCGCTTGCCACACGGCGTACGCGCCCGAGATTCTCAGGCCAAGCGACATCCGCGACGAGTAGGGACAGGAGTGATACTGAGTTTCCTGGAGTGGTTGGGAAGCACCAGCTGGAGCGTGGCGCTCCTGGAGTCTCTCTACGCGTGGCCGCTGCTGGAATCGACCCATGTCCTCAGCCTGGGTCTGTTTGTCGGCACCGCCGTGATGAACGATCTGCGCTTACTAGGCTGGACCATGAGGCGCGTCCCCGTTTGGGAGATCACTGGGCGGTTGCTGCCCTGGACACGGCTAGGCTTCGTCGTGATGGTGATCACCGGGCTGCTGATCTTCTACTCCAATCCCCTCCGCTACTATCACAACATCTTCTTCCGCGTGAAGGTGGGGCTGCTGATCGTGGCTGGCCTCAACGCGTTCGTCTTCCACCGCGGAGTTCATCGAGGAGTCGCGGAGTGGGGTCGCGCGGCGCTCCCGCCGCGCCAAGCACGCGTGGCCGGTGCTGTGTCGCTTGTCGCCTGGGCGCTGATCGTCGTCACCGGGCGAATGATCGCCTACAACTGGTTCGACTGCAGCATCCAGCCGCAGGCCGACTGGGTCAACTGGGCTGCCGGATGCGTGACTCAACCCTAACGAGAAGTCGATTGTCCGGAATGGCGGGCTTGCTGCACCGACTGAGGGCGGGGCCGTAACGTCATGCTGCTGTGGGTGTTCGAATGGTGCGACGCTACCGCCCTGGGGGCGGCAGTCCGCAACTCGCTGTGGCTGTTTCCAGCCATCGAGGCGGTACACTTACTCGGCCTCTCGCTGCTCGGCGGAGCGCTGCTGGTGGTGGACCTACGGCTGCTGGGGGTGGGGCTCAAGAGGCAGACGATCGCGGAGCTAGCCGAGCAGATGCGTCCGTGGCTGTTGGGCGCGCTCGTGGTGATGGGCATGACAGGACTCCTGTTGTTCCTGTCGGAAGCCATCAAGTGCTACTACAACGACGCCTTCTGGATGAAGATCACGACGCTGCCGGTGGCGCTGCTGTTCAGCTTCACCGTCCGAGCGCGCGTCGCCGGCACCGGCGGACTCGACGCCTCGATGCGCACCCGTCTCGTCGGCGCCATCTCTATCGCGCTCTGGTTCATCGTTGCCGCGGCCGGCCGCTGGATCGGCTTCTCTGGTTAGCGGTCGCTGTCCGTCGGCCTGCCAGTGTCCTCACTCAGGCCACTAGCATCGCCCTCGCGCCCGCCGCTCTCGCAAGCGCTCGGCGTCGTCCGGGGCACCGGTGCCAGACGAGCCCAGGAAGATCTTGGTGCCGTCGGCAAATGTAACGTCGCGGCCGTTCGCACGCTTGAGCGAGTGGTCCTTGGTCTGATAACCGTCGACGATGATCTCGGTGCCGTAGGTCAGGCAATCGCGTCGCAACCCGCGCCGCAGGAGCACGTTCGGTGTGCCGCCCTCTACCATCCACACCACTGTGGTGCCGTCGTCGCTGACGACCTCCAGATGAATCCAGGAGTGGGGGTTCACCCACTCGAGCTTCACCACTTTGCCGGCGAGTCGGATCGGCGCGTCGCGGTCAAACTCGGCGCCAAAGGCATGGTGCGCCACCAGGGGTGCCGCGTACACGAGAGCTGCGAGGACCACGATGCCCCCAATCAGCGTCAGGCGTTTTGTTGGCATTGTATTCATCTCGGCACCCTTCCTTCTTCGGCGGCTCCACGCTCTTGCGCCCGCGCGCCGATCAACACGTTGGACATCGCGTAGTTGGCCTCGTGGCAGGCGTATTCGTAGACCAGATCAGGCAGCGCCTTGAACGGTACTTGGGCAGTCCATGGACTCGAATAGAAGGCGGGATCGTCCACCGTGAACTCGTAGTTGATGGTGTGCTCATCGACGCGCGTGAATCGCTCGGTCACCTTGAAGTGGTCGGAGCCACCGGCGAAATTGCGGTTCCCGTTGAGCTGCTTGCGCGGCAGATTCGTCGTCTCCACGACCAGCGTGTCGCCTTCCCAGCGACCCCAGGAGTCACCCAGCCAGGGGCGGATGTGCGCCGGCAGCGGCGTGCGCTCACCCAGCCTGATGATGCGCGCGTCGTGCACCATCTCGGTCATGATCATCACGTGATCGGCAGTCTGCACGATAGTGTAGTTGTTGTTGTAGAAGTAGTTGGGAATCATCGGCGGGCCGGCGTTGGAGCCGAACGACAGGAGGCAACGCTCAGCGAGCGGCCGGTTCTCCGGGTTGTCAAAATCGCCGAACTGGGCCTGTTGCGCCTCCAACTCGCTCCGAGCCTTCTCTCCCTCGGGGCTCAACGGCGGGATGCGGCCGTCCGGCGGGTCGACAACCAGCGAGCTTCGTGGCTCGCCGTCCCAAACCGCCACGCGATCGCCCGGGTCGATGTAGAAGATGTTGTAGCCACCGGTTCCGCCGGAGGCAGCGTCGTAGAGCGCCGAGGTCTGATCGTAAAGCACCGAGGCCTCATCATCGAGCGAGTCCCCCCAGGACACCCCCCCCACCGGCGGTGCCTCGCGATCGGGGTCGCTGTCGGCGGAGTGGATCTCGATGAACGCCGCTCGGTCGCCTTCGAGTGCCGCAACTTGCTCGGAGGTCAGCGCACGCTCGTATCCGGGCGGTCGCTCTATCAGCGTCATCGTCGCGTTGGTCCAGTTGCCCTGCAGGTCCGGATGGCCATCCGGCGTCCGGGGCAGGACCCAGGCCTGCGTGGCATCGCCCTGGGTCTGCGCGAGGGCCGGTGATGCAAGCCCCACGGCCAGCGCCACGCAGCCGATCCGCGCCAGCGAGCTTCGATTCAGAAATTCCATCCCTTTCCCCCTACTGACCGACCGGGTGCTTGCGAAGATGCCCGTACAGCAGCTCTTCGACAAACTCCACACACTTGAACTGACCGAGTCGGGCCTCCGGGTCGATGTTACGGTACAGCGGCATGCGGATCGTCCAAGGGCGCGAGAACGTCTGCGGATCGTCGATGGTGGCCTCGTACCAGATGTGATCGGGACTCGTCATGTTGTACCGCTCGGTTACCTTCATCGCGCCACTGTGGTGGTTTCCCGCCCGGTCGAACCACGTCTGTTCGATCAAGCCGGTAACCTCCACGACGAACACATCGCCCTCCCATTGGCCCACCGATTGGCCCATCCAGGAGTCGATCTGCGCCGGGCCCGGGTCTGTGAGATAGATGTCGCGAACGGCCCCGGCGTACTCGTAGGCGATGAAGAACTTGCTTTCGCTCTGGAAGACTTGAAACGAATGCTGCATGTAGTTGGCCCGCGGCACCCCTGGTAGATAGCACTTGATCTCGGGGTCGCGGTCGACCCAGTTGGCGCGATTCTCATTGCGCTTGGCGAGCGCCTCCGGCAGGTAAGGAATCTCACCACCGACGACCACACCCTGACCGGAGGGCACGGCGCCGACCGCGCCGAACGCCAGCACCTCGTTCGCCGGCACCGGCACCACCGGACCTGGCTGCAGGGCCAGCGCCGGTCGGGCCAGATGCGGCTCGATGTCCCAATGCGCGTTGCCCAGCGCCTGCCAGATGCCGTTCATATCGGGCTTGCCTGAGGCGGTTCTGGGAATCTCGGTGCCCTGAGCGCACCCATAGCTAGCCAACGTTGCAGCTACAAGCAATGTGCCGACGACAGCCCTGCCCACGACACGTACTGGCGATTCAAAGCCGCTCGACATCAAGCAATCCCCTTCCGGTTCACGTTTGGCGTTGAACGGTGCTCGTCATTCACCACGAGCGCCAAACGCCAGCAGAACGTTCCCTGCCATCTGTCCGAAGGAACCATACCCGCTGTTGACGAAGACGAGCCCGGCGGCGACTACCGGCCCGGGGCCGTCGATGGCGCCACCGTTCCCCGGCACGCCGTTCATTGTTTCGAACTCACGTACGGTGTCATACTCCCACAGCGTACTCCCGTCTTCCGTAGAATGCGCCCGAATATGCCCGTCCAATCCGCCCGCGAAGACGACCCCGGGAATCACGGTTGGAGCGGCGGAGTTTGCCGCGAAACAGCCTTGTTTACCAGCGCAGGTATCCGTTGACGCCTTGGCGCTCCACGCGACATCACCCGTCATCAGGTCGAGGGCATAGAGGCCCGGAGTGAGCTGCTGCTCGGGGTTGACATCGACGATCACGACCCCGGGTCGATCCGAGTTAGCGGCAAAGACCAGCTGCCCATCGGTCGCCATGCCCCAGTGGATGCCACCCAGCGCGCTCCCCTTCCCCACCCGTGTAGACCATAGGACTTCCCCGCCGGCGTCTGGATCGAGGGGCAAGACGGCATCTGCTGCGCGGCCAGTGTGCTAGCCCAACTCCGCACCTGCAAGGGAACCTCCGTTCCGTCGATGTCCGGGCTAGTCTGGACAGGTCTGGTAGAACGACACACGGAGGAGGCTCATAGGATGGAGACCTGGGCTGGCGGCTGCCAATGCGGCGCGATCCGATACGAGCTCGCACCGGCCGAGATACTGACCCTCATCTGTTGCCATTGCCGCGAGTGTCAGCGGCAATCAGCAAGCGCCTTTGGAATGTCGATCATTCTGCCGCGCTCAGCGTTCAGGCTGCTTCAAGGGACTTTGACGAGCTGGGAGCGGCGGTCGGATCGAGGAGCAGTCAACCGAGCGAACTTCTGTCCGACCTGCGGTGTACGGCTGTGTCACGACGGTGGCGACGACAGCGCCGTTATCAGCGTCAAGGCCGGATCACTGGACGACACCAGTGTGTTGAGTCCCGCCGCCCACATCTGGACCAAGCGTGCGCAGCCTTGGGTGCGCATGCCCGGCGACGCCTTGTGCTACGAAGGCGAACCCGAAACCGATGACGAGCTATTCGCCGCCTATCGGGGCAGGATTAGTCGTTAGCCGGCGGCGGAGCGGGCAGCGATCGCGACCAAGCTGCAGGCGCCCCTCGTTCCTCGTCGTTGACGCGGGTCGATACATGCAACATCCTCCGGCAACTTTCCATCCGGAGGACCCGATGATCTTTGCTCTACACCCGAAGAGCGGCTCGTGTCGAGCGGCGCTCGCGCTCGTCGTCTCGCTCACCGCCTGCGGAGCCCCCGCAGCGCCTCCTACGGCCAGCATCGATCAGCTCGTCGGGGCGTGGACCCTGGTGTCCTGGGAGCGCACCGCCGAGGACGGCACGGTCACGCAGCCCTACGGCGCAGACGCCGCGGGACAGATCGTCTACACGGCCGATGGACGCATGTCGGCGCAGCTGATGCGACCCGGGCGAGAATTCCCCGATCCGCAGTCGGTGACCGGAGAGGAGATGGGGGCCGCCATCCTCCGGGGCTTCTTCTCCTACTACGGCACCTACGCAGTAGACCAGGAGAACCGTGTGGTTACCCACCATGTACTTGGAGCACTTCTGCCGGACTGGGTGGGCACACACCGGCCGCGGAGCTTCACGTTCGACGGGCCGGATCGGATAACGCTGAGCACGGCGCCAGACCCCGGCCGCACTGGCGGCGCGATCAGCGTTCTGGTGTGGGAACGCGTCACCGGCAGCTGAGCGACGCCAGATCTACAACCGGTTTCCCACGCCAGTCGTTGACCAACTGTATCGAAAGTTGATATAACCTCATCATTCGAAGTTCGATATATCTGAACTCGACTGAGAGTTCGGTGAGAGAAGGTTGATCAACGTGGCCCAGGTTGCCTCCGCAGCGCAGAAGCCGCTGACCCCGTCGGTGTTCCAGATTCTGCTGGCGCTCGCCAGCGACGAGATGCATGGCTACGCGATCATGCAGCAGGTGCGCGAGGGCTCGGGCGGGCAGGTGAAGCTAGGCCCGGGCACGCTCTACTACTCGATCCAGCGCATGCTCGACAAGGGGCTGATCGCGGCGGCCAAGGAGCGGCCTGCGCCGGACGCCGACGACGAGCGGCGCATCTACTACCGCATCACCGAAGCGGGTCGCCGAGTAGCCGAGGCGGAGTCGCGACGTCTCGCTGACTTGGTGAAGCTGGCACGCGATCGCGACTTTCTGCCGGACGAGTCCTGATGAGCGGGCTCACCCTAGCAGGCCTAAAGCTGCTGCTTCGCACCTGGCCGCGCGAATTTCGCGATGCTCACGGGCGGGCCGCTCGCGACGCGGCGGTCGATGAGTTTCGTCACGACCGCCGCCGTCACGGCCTCCTCCTGGCGCTCCTGCGCACCGCGCCCCACCTGATACTCGATGTCGTCTTGACTGCGCTGCGACTGCGCCGAGACCGGCTATTCGGCAGCAACACGTCGGACCCTCTTTGTCGGCTTCCCCACCCCGAGAAGAATCCGTTGGAAAACCCGCTGCAGGACATCCGCTACGGCATTCGTTACCTGTTCCGCACCCCCGGAGTGACCCCCGTGGCGGTCGCCGCGCTGGCCCTGGGCATCGGAGTCAACACGCTGGTTTTCAGCCTGGTGAACGGCATCCTCCTCCAGCCGCTGCCGTTCGAAGAGCCCGATCGCCTCGTCCACCTGTGGGAGACCAACCTGAGCCGGGGCTGGGATAGCTTCTCGGTGTCGCCGCAGAACTACCGCGACTGGAAGGAGCAGACCGTTTCGTTCAGCGAGATGACCGGGCTGTATGACACGACGGCGACTATCACGGGCCTCGACGAGCCGGTGCTTGTGGCCGGCGCAATGGTCGCCGACGACTTCTTCCTGACACTCGGCGCAGAGCTCGCACTGGGCCGCGGATTCAGCCGCGACGAGCACGTTGACGGTGCCAACGTCGTGGTAATCGGCCCCGGGCTGTGGCAACGACGCTTTGGCAGACAGGCAGATGTGCTCGGAAAGGAGATCATCGTCGACGGCTCCGGTCGCACGATCATCGGGGTTCTGGCCGATCCAGCCGCTGCCGTGCCGAGCGCAACGGACATTTGGATGCCGATCGATCTTGACGGCCAATTCACCGTGGGGCGCGGGGCCCACTGGTGGCGCGTGGTGGCGCGAATGCACGCCGGGGTGGCTCTCCAACAAGCCAGCAACGACGTGAAATTGGTCGCCGACCGGCTGCCCCTGGGAGAGAGTGGCTGGTCAGCGGTAGCCGCGAGCATGCATGGAGACATCACCGAGCGCGCCAATCGCTCGCTGACCATGCTGTTCGGTGCCGTCGGGCTGGTCTTGCTCATCGCCTGCGCCAACGTCGCCAACTTGTTGCTGGCACGCTCGAGCGACCGCGCTCGCGAACTGTCGCTCCGTCACTCGCTCGGCGCCTCAGCCTCGCGCCTGTTCCGACAGATGATCACCGAGAGCATCGTGTTGTCCTCCACTGGAGCAATCCTCGGGGTTGGCGTCGCGTTCGCCGGGTTGCGCACGGTCCAGGCGTTCGCCGGCGACACGCTGCCGCGCATGGGCGAGGTCGGCATCGACCTCACCGTGCTGGCCTTCACATTGGCCGTTGGGCTTGTCACCGGGCTGGTCTTCGGCGTCGTCCCGGCGCTCCGAGGCATGCGGGTCACGCCAGCCGAGGCGCTCAAGGAAGGCGGAGCAGGAAGCGGCCCCGGGCGCGGGCACGCTCGCCTGCGAAGCGCGCTGGTCGTCGTGGAGGTCGCCCTCGCCATGAGTGTCGTCGCCGTGGCTGGCCTGCTCGCCCGCAGCCTGGTCGAGCTGCAAGACGTCGACCCTGGCTTCGCCGTAGATCAGCGTGTAAGCGCGCGGATCGCCCTCCCGGAGGGGAGCTATCCGGATCGACCAACCCGCATTGCCTTCTACGACGGGCTGCTGGATTCGCTTCGAGTGAGCCCCGCTGTAGTGAGCGCCGGAGCGACCTCGGGACTGCCCCTGGGCGGCAACTTCAGCATCAGCTTCAGCATCGTCGGCCAGACCGACTCGAACGACGAGAACCGACCAACATCCGAGCTACGCGTGATTGACCCCGATTACTTCGACAGCATGAGCATCCCGTTGGTGCGGGGCCGTGGCCTGCAGCGGTCTGACACGGCTGACGGCGAACACGTGGTCGTGGTGAACAAGCGATTTGTCGACCGCTTCTTCCCGGACTCAGAACCGCTCGGCGCCGTGTTGGACATCGGCTACGGCACGGGCGTCGACGGCGACTCCAGAGAACGCCGCATCGTCGGCGTCGTCAGCGACGTAAAGGCGTTCAGC
Organism: Acidobacteriota bacterium; assembly: GCA_963666055.2. GTDB lineage: Bacteria > Acidobacteriota > UBA890 > UBA890 > WLXD01 > DASCOT01. Next base: position 410,914 of record CAXWPH010000012.1, read on the forward strand.
CTGGGTGACGAGTCGCGCTCGATGTACTACCTGAGTCGGCACCAAACTAGCGTCAGCAACCTGTCGCTCGTGCTCCACACGACGGTCCCTGGGGAACAGGCGTTCGTGCTGCTGCGCGACGCGGTGCGCCAGGCCGACCCCAACCTGGCCCTGTACCAGGTGCGCACTCTGGGCGAGCTTGTGCACGAGACCACCGCCGGCGAGCGGCTCCGGCTCGGCCTGATCGCAAGCTTCGCCATTCTGGCGATGGTGCTCTCGGGAATCGGCATCTACGGGATGCTCTCCTTCGGCGTGGCGGAGCGCCGCCGGGAGATAGGTCTGCGACTCGCAATCGGCGCCGCACCGGCGGACGTGCTACGGCTGATCCTGCGCAATGGCATCGGCCTTGCTCTGATCGGAGTGGTTGTCGGCTCGGGCGGCGCACTCCTGCTGGGCCGCGCGTTGGCGTCGCAGCTCTATGGTGTTTCGCCCTCCGACCCGCTCACTCTACTGGCCGTCGGTGCCTCCTTGCTCATCGTCGCCACGATGGCCTGTTGGCTCCCCGCCCGCAGAGCCACGCGCATCGACCCAGCCAGAACTCTGCGCGCCGACTGAGCGATACGAGCCTTCCTGCACGCCGCTGGCCAGTGCTCAGCGGATGAGCCGTATTTCCGGGTCCGGCGGATAAGGGAACTCGACGCCGTCTTCCGTCACTACCGCACCGTCATGGAAGGCGATGTAGATGTGCTTGCCCCTCCCCCACGCGGGTACCGGCATGTGGATCATGTACTCGAACGTGAAGGTGTGCAGCACCGGGATCGTCATCTCGCGTTCCCAGTCGGAGCCGAGCGGAGAAATCCTGGGAGCAACCAGGCCGCTTCTTCCTACGGCGTGCACATCAAGATGGACCTGCGCCTTGTACGGATCGGCAGTCGGGTCGTATTGGTCGACGGGGTTGTAGTGGTAGCCGGCCTCTTCGATCTTCCGGATCAGCAGATCGAGGGTCTCTCCTGCCGTGCGCCCGGCGACGATGTTGTCGAGCAGCATCTGGCGGGTCTCGAGCGCAACTTGCCAAATCTCTTCGATCTCCGGCGGTGCTTCTGTCTCTCCCTCGCGCAGTAAATAGGCGTTGCCCCCGAGGTCGGACGAGAAGATCCGGTTGCCGGCGCCGTGAAGAATCGTGAAGACGTCGCCCGGCTGCAGGACATAAGGTTGCGGATCGCTCACGTGGAACTCGACGCCGTCAGGATCGCGCCGGAAAACGTTGCCCTCCAAGTCGCGGAGCTCGGTTACTCCCGGCACCACCTTGCCGAACTCGCGGTCGAGGTTGTCCGCGGCGATCAACCCGAACTGGCGATAGAGCTCGATCTCCTCAGCCACGCGACCGGCCAGGTAGTCGATGATCAGGTGCTCGGCGGAGACGACACGCCCGGCGTAGGTGTCGCCTAGCGCGTCCATCAAGAGACCGTAGTCGGTATGGGAGAGCCCGTCGGTCAGCGGAGCACGTTCCGACGCCGCCGAAAGCCCCAAAGCCTCCGAGTAGTTCACGCCGATGCGGTGTGGGTCGCGTTCGGCCACGAATTCCCCCACACCGTCGAAGCGAAACTCCAGATAGTCGGTCTCATCGCCGCCCGGCTGCTCGGTGATGACACCGTCGACGAAGGTGGGTAGCTCCACGAGCGACCGAGCGATGACGTCATAGGCGGCCGCGTCGTCGACGTCTCCGGCGAACACGGCCCGCTCTATTCGATCTCCTCCGCGGTCGGTGAAGATAAAGATCCCCGCCGCGCTGCCGAGCTCGAAGCTCAGCGGGTCGGGAGCCCACGGCCGCATGACATGAATCCACATGTCAATTTCGTTGTCCCGCATGACGCGCGGCAGAACCTGATCGAACTTGCTGTGGCGGACCTGGTTTTCCAGCGCCACCGAATCATCGGGCAGCACCGTGGCGGGATTCACCGTCTCGGGATTCTGCGCCCCTACCGCCAGTGCGGCAAGAACGAAACAGCAAGCAGCGGCCTTCGAGAGTAAGGTCATGGACATGTACGGTATCAGCGCGGATCAGGGACCGTGACGCCCGTGTTCGTCTAACAGACACATCGCACCGTGAAACGGGGCAGGCTCTGACACGACTACATGCCCGGCCCTCTCAGCGGTGTGCTTGTGCTTATCTGCACAGTTCCCTCCGTTGCTCCTCTCCCCTATTCCTCGATAGCCTCGTGCGTGGTCGTTTCCCGGATCACGGATTCGGAAGGAGGATCGGATGCGGCATGCCCATCGGATAAGTGCGGCGGTAGCGGCCGTCTCGAGCTTGTTGGCAGTGACGTCGGGCGGGGGGCTGTACGCCCAAACTTCGACGACCAATCCGTATCGCGTCACGCTGGGCTGGGAGAAACTTCCTGAAGGAAGAACGCTGGGCATCATGAGCGGAGCCTTTCCCGACCTCGATGGCCAGCACCTGTGGATGCTGGACCGGTGTGGCGGGAATCAGTGCGCTGGGACCGACTTGGACCCGATCCTAAAGTTCGACCTCGACGGCAACCTGGTGGAGAGCTTCGGTGCGGGGATCTTCGCCTTTCCTCACGGCTTCTACCTGGACCACGAGGGGTTTCTCTGGGTAACCGAGGGAGGGTCACACGGCGACGCCCGCGCGACGCTGGGTGAGAGCCTGGGGTTGGGTCATCAGGTCCTGAAGCTCGACCAGCGAGGAGAGGTGGTGATGCGGCTCGGTGAGGCCGGGGTCTGGGGAGACGGCCCGGACCACTTCAACGGGCCGTCCGGCGTCGCGGTCGCCAGAAACGGGGACATCTGGGTCGCCGATGGACACCGGGGCGGGAACAACCGCCTCGTCAAGTTCTCGAGTGACGGCACCTTCCTTCTCGAAGTGGGCGGTGGCGTCGGTTCAGAGAGCCGGGAGCCGGGTCGGTTCAGCGACCCGCACGACGTCAAGCTCGACTCCCGGGGCCGCGTCTACGTCGCCGACCGCGGCAACAGCCGGATCCAGGTCTTCGACCCGGCCGGCAACCTCCTCTACATCTGGACGCAATACGGCAAGCCGAGCGGGCTCTTCATTGACCGCGACGATATCCTCTACGCGGCCGACGGCCTTTCGGGCACGCCAAGAACCGGCCCCCCCGACCCTTGGCGGAGCAACTTCGGGTGGGAGAAGGGGATCCGAATCGGCGACCTCAAAGAGGAACAGGCTTGGGTCGTGCACTTCGTTCCCCAACACGACGCGGACGTCGGGCCGGGGCTCGAGTTCCTCGGCGTAGACTTCTCCGGCAACATCTACGCTGGGGAAATCAACCGCGAGCGTCTGGTGAGATACGTGCCGTTCCGGCCGCTCAACGTGAAGAGGTAGGGCGCGTCCAGCCGTCTCCGGAGGGCAGCTTTTCTCCAAGGAGACCCGACCCATCGCGGAGGACAACTTGCTCGAGCAAGAAAAGCTCGGCTCAGGCGTCAATGTGTGGCGCTTCAGCCGAACACGCTTGTCCGAAGTGCGGCGAAGAAACTGACGATTCGGTCGATTGCCGGATCGAAGATGCCACTCAGAATCATGGCCACAGCGATGAGGGTCAGGACGACGCCAACGATCGTACGGACCGTCTCCCTGGTATCGGCGGGCGGAGCATTACGAAACCACGTGATTCCATTGACCACCGAGTAGGGAACCAACGAGATGAACAACAGCGCCCAGGGTGCGATAAAGACACCATAGAGAACCTGGCGGACGGTATGCGGGATTTCGGCAAACGTATCGATTGCAGCGAATACCCAGAAGAAGACGATCGCGCCCACGAGCCAGGGCATGAGTAAGGCTGCAGCCCAAGACATGAGTAGCGCCGCAACCCGTGATCCGTCTTTGTTGTCCTGGGCTGTGGTGTCCGTACCCTCGGAGCGCGCAAGACCGCCGGCTTGATCCGCTGACCCTGGCTCGCGCTTGTTCCACCTATCCGCGTCCGACATCTTGGCCGGTCTCCCTTGGCCGGGATCGTAGCCGATACTCTCCGATTAAGCCCAAGGACACGCCCTTCGCCTTGAGACCGTTCACGACAGTTGGCGCGGTAGACAAGCGCCTCACGACGACCGCACAACCTCAGGGGTTACCCTGTTTACCATATTTGGTTGCGCTGCTCCCCTAGCAGGCCGTGGTGAAAGTGTGGTGGGCCTGGCGACAGGGTCTTGCGAGGCGCAGGCAAGGAGAGAGGAGGAGGCGATGGTTACCCCATCGTTGACGAGGAACGACGCAGCATACGCGCGCAACCCCCTGTCGCCCGATGGGTTACCACACTTTCACCACGGCCTGCTAGACAGTCTACCGGACAACTGACTGCTGTCTGTGGGGATGCGACCAGGTAAGGTCGCTAGACGGCTCGGTTGCACGTCCTCTGAGCGCCACCTCCGGATGGTGCCCTACTGAACGACATCGGTGGCCGAGGGCCAGGTCTGGTCAGAGTCCTTGCAGAATGCGGTCTGAAGTTGTTTCCTAATAGTTAAGGGCGATTGATACTAGGCGAGGCAGGTTTATCGAGGCTCGCTATGCCTGCACCACGCGCTGTGGCAGAAGCCAACCTCACGAACCGGTCCGATCCGGACCGCGCGTGCGGCGTGCGAAGTCTCGTCACAATACTCGCGCTGTGCTTCCTGGGCTCGGTAGCCGGTGGCTGCGCCAGACCGCCCCAGCGACCGAACATCGTGATATTGGACCTGGACACGCTACGAGCCGATCACCTCGGCTCCTACGGGTACAAGCGCGATACCACGCCGCACATAGATGCTTTGGCGGACCGTGGCAGCCTCTTCTTGCGGAACTACGCTCAGGCTGGTTGGACCGGACCATCCCAGACCTCGATCCTCACGTCGATGTACGCCTCGGTTCATAAGGTGATCGAACAGGGCCAGGTCCTGGACCCGAAAATTCCTCTGCTGGCAGAGGTATTGCAAAACAACGGCTACGCAACCGGCGCCTTCTCCCAGCTAATGGGTCACAGTTTCCGCAGAGGATTCGACGAGTACATCTGGCGTGACGGGGAATGGGAGACCGGCCCCGTCGATCCCGACCTCGAGTCGACGCTCAAGGAGATGCAGGAATGGGTCGGCAGGCAGACCCAGCCATTCTTCCTATTCATGCACACCTATCAGGTACATCTCGGGTACAAGCCGCTGGAGAAATACAAACGGCGCTTCGTGGCGCCGTACTACGACGGGCCACTACTCGACCTCGACATCACGGAGAGCTTGATGTCGGAAATGAACTCGAGAGGAGAGACGACCGACGACGATCGAGACTACGTGGTGGCGTTGTATGACGCCGAGTTGGCCCATCTCGACGACGTCATCGGACGGTTCCTGGAGTCGCTCGACAGGCTTGGGCTCAGCGACAACACCATCGTGGTCGTCCTGTCGGATCATGGCGAGGAGTTCGGCGAGCGTGGCCACATGGCACGTCACGGGACTCTCTACAACGAGGTGCTTCGCACGCCGTTGATCATCGCCGGACCCGACGTGCCCGTGGGCCGCGAGTTCAATCAGCTGGTCCGCAACATCGATGTTGCCCCGACCCTGCTGAGCCTGGCCGGCGTCGAGATCCCGGAGGTCTGGCAGGGCACCAGCCTTGAGCCGATCTGGGCAGGTTCAGAGCAGGAGGCCCGGGAGGTATTCGCCGAGAATCCGAACTGGGACGACGCGACCCTGATCATCGACCGCTTCAAGATCTTCGCCGACGGTCATCTCATCGACCTTCAGAAGGATCCCGGCGAGTTGGTCAACGTAGCGTCAGAACGACCGATAAAGGGCCGACAGTTGTGGAACCGCCTGACCGCCATCCGCGAAGCCCTGTGGGAAAAGGCGGGCTACATCGCCGGCCCCGTGGAACTGAGCCAGGAAGAGCTCCGTCAGCTCAAGGCCCTGGGCTATTTGCAGTAGGCACCCGGCACTTCCGCCGGCAGCGGCCTCATCGAGAGGTATCGAGTTCTGATATCTCACGATGTGGTAGGTCTGACTCGCGAGCCGAGCGCCACCTTTGTAGACGGAGTTCACCTGATCGCTGGCGAAGACGCCGCCTTCGTTCAAGCCCGAGTGACCTCCGTGATCCATTGGAGGTACGGATCAGATCCGGCCGTGATTGGAAGACAGATTACCTCTGGGACATCGTAGGAATGCTCAGATTGGAGGACGGTCTCAATTTCATCATAGAGATCGCGACGGGTCTTGATCAGTATTAGAGTTTCCGGCTCATTGGCGATCGCGCCTTGCCAAACATAAAGACTATGGATGGGCAGAATCTGAACACATGCCGCGAGGCCATGACCAAGTAATGAGGACGCAAGCGAGCGAGCTTGCTCTTGGTCGGACGCAGTGGTCATGACCACGCAGTAGTTTTGATTTTGTTCAGGCATAGCGTTGTCTACTCCTGGTTCGAGGGCAGCAGCGTCATTCTGGACGAGAATCCCTCGTCTGTGCCGGCCGAAGTGGGAGAGGCCCGTCAGGCACCACGACGCACACTGTGGCTATCATCGACGGTACCGGCCTCCGGATTAGTTGTGCGGCTGGCGATATGGTCCCAGGCCGCGAGCCGCCATCTCTGCCAACGCTTCAGGCGGAGCAACGTGTTCGCCCAAATGGCGCGGCCACGCTGGCGCCTGTCATGCTCGGGCTTCTCGAAGCGATCCCGCTGCGGTTCTGTTTCGGCCGTCAGTGGATCCGGCACCGACCCGTCAACTGCCCACCGGCCGGTCTCTCGATCGAACTTCACGGCTCCGGTAGTTTGCTTGCTACGCACGTTGGATCGCGAGATCAGGCGGAAGTGCCTCACGCCCGTCTCGGCAACGAGAGTTCGAAAAATCGTGGGGAATCGAAGCCAGCAAGGACGCCTCCCGACGCCCCCCAACGGATTTGAAGTCCGAATCCGGGGATTCCGCGCAAGTCGCTGAAGAACAAGAACTTAACTCAACTCCAAGCGACTCAACCACTTCCGACCAGGGGGACTAGGTGTGCCCTTTGGACTGAATGGATGCTTCAGCACCAGAAGCGGCTACGGTAGCGGCTACCGTTCGCCGGCTCGGCGGTTCACACCTCAGAGGAGACCATCCAGCCGCTCGCCGGGCACGTCAACCTGGGCGCACCACGCACGTGTCTTCTTGCAGCGGTAGGCCGGACGATTCGGCTGTTCCAGGGATCCAAGAATAGCCCTCGTTTCGGAGCCATTTGGAGCCGGTCGGTGGTGGTTCCCGTAACCCTAAATAGGTAGAACAAGCTGATTCTCGCCCGTTTGGACGTCGCGGCCCGACCGAGAACGCCCGAGATTCAAGGGTTTCCGGTCCACGGATCACACCCGCCTCCTCGGATTCCGCTTTCAACTTGACAGTACCGACCTACATCCCACTGCAGCGAGGCTTTCTGTACCTGGTTGCGGTGATGGACTGGGCGAGCCGCAAGGTGCTGTCTTGGCGCCTGTCCAACACGCTCGATGCGACCTTCTGCGTCGAGGCCTTGCAAGAGGCTCTCGAGCACTACGGTGCGCCCGAGATCTTCAACACGGATCAGGGTAGCCAGTTCACCAGCCTCGACTTCACCGGCGTCCTCAAGGAGGCTGGCATTCGCATCTCGATGGACGGCAAGGGCCGCTGGATGGACAACGTGTTCATCGAGCGGGCTGTGGCGATCGCTGAAGTACGAGCAGGTCTATTTGTCGGAGTACGCGACCGGCTCCGAGGCCCGCGCCGGGATCGGCTGGTGGATCGACTTCTACAACGAGCGGAGACCGCACTCGTCGCTCAACGACCGGACGCCCGACGAGGCGTACACTGACGACACGGCTGACAGGAGCCGGGGGCTACGCCCCGTCTCCTGTCAGCCCAAGGCAGCTTGAATCATGAACCCGGATTCCACCTTAAGGAACCTCTGATCAATTCGGGTTCGATGGGATAATGCACGCGGATCCGATCACGCCGCCAGAGGGAGAAGGGAATGCGCCAGCAGACGCTTGCCGAAGGGTCCTTTGAGCAGTACCGGAAGGTGACCCGCCGGGAGCGGTTCCTGGCAGAGATGGATCAGGTGGTGCCGTGGGCCCAGCTGTGCGCTTTGATCGAGCCGGTGTATCCGAAGCCGAAGGGAGCGGGACGGCGCCCAGTCGGGCTGGAGAGGATGCTGCGCATCTACTTCATGCAGCAGTGGTTCAACCTGTCGGACCCGGGGGTGGAGGAGGCGCTGTACGACTCGCGGGCGATGCGTGCCTTCGTGGGGATCGATCTGGGACGGGAGCCGGCGCCGGACGAGACGACGGTGTGCAAGTTCCGGCACCTTCTGGAGACCCACGAGCTGGGCGTGCAGGTGTTCCACATCGTTGCCGAGCACCTGCAGGGGCGGGGGCTGAAGGTCAGCACGGGCACCATCGTCGACGCGACGATCATCACCGCCCCGTCATCGACCAAGAACAAGGCCAAGCAGCGGGATCCGGAGATGCGCTCGACCAAGAAGGGCAACCAATGGTACTTCGGGATGAAGGGACACTTCGGTGTGGACAGCAAATCCAAGCTCATTCACTCGGTCGTGGCCACCGCCGCCAATGTCCATGACAGCCAGGTGCTAGAGGATCTGCTGCATGGGCAGGAGACGCGGGTGTGGGGAGACAGCGCTTATACGGGCCGACGGGAGGTCATTGTCCGGTGTGCTCCCGGTGCCAAGGACTTCACCAACAAGAAAGGGCACCGTCACCGGCCACTGACCGAGCGAGACCGAGCTCGAAACCGCACCAAGTCGAAGGTGCGGGCCAAAGTCGAGCACCCGATGCTGGTGATCAAGCGCATCTTCGGCTTCAGAAAGGTCCGATACCGAGGGCTCCACAAGAACGCGCACCGGCTCTTCGTGACCTGCGCGTTGGCCAACCTATTCATGGCACGCAAGGTGCTGCTCGCGCACACCTGAAACAGGCACCCTGAGAGGCCGCCGTCGCGGTTGAACCCGTCGGCAGCAGCTCGGAGGGCGACTGCATTCCCACCCTCATGCCGACCAGTTCCTCCAATCAGGCTCCATCCTGACTGACGGCCAATTGATCAGACCTTCCTTAACCCGCAGGCTGGCACAGTTCGGCGATGAGGAACGACCGGCAGCGCTACCATCGACATCCCGTTCCGCCAGAGATCATCAGCCACGCCGTGTGGCTATATCACCGCTTCTGCCTGAGCTTGCGCGACGTCGAGGATCTCTTGGCGCAGCGAGGAGTGACCGTTTCGCATGAAGCGATCCGGTGTTGGTGCGCCAAGTTCGGGACCATCTACGCGGCCAAGCTACGGCGGCGGCAAGGTCGACTCGGCGACACCTGGTTATTGGACGAGGTCTTCGTAAGCATCAGCGGCCAGCGGCACTACCTGTGGCGTGCCGTTGACCAGGCTGGTGATCTTCTCGATATCCTGCTCCAACGCCGACGAAACGCCCGCGCTGCAAGGCGATTCTTTCGCAAGCTGCTGGAGGGGCAAGGGACGGTGCCGCGGCGGTTGGTCACCGACAAGCTCCGAAGCTACGCTGCAGCCCACCGCTCGGTCATGCCGTCAGTCGTTCACGAGACCAGGCGCTATGCGAACAACCTAGCGGAGGTGTCGCACCAACCAAGTCGTCAACGCGAGAGACAGATGCGCAGATTCAAGTCCGTGGCTCACGCATAGCGGTTTCTGTCCGTGCACGGGGCCGTCCGGAATCTCTTCAACTTGAGCCGACACCGACTACGATCCGCGAACTACCGGGTGCTTCGGACTCGCGCCTTTGGAACCTGGAGCGAGGTAGTTGCCGCCTAAGGCGACCCGGCTCCAGGCCGCACCTTGCCCGAATCCGAGCGTCGCGTCATTAACTTGACAGTACCTGTTGCGAGGTTAACTTGACAGTACCCTTCATGACGCAGTCGTGACCTAGGTCCTCTCCGCCCACGGATACTGGAATTCAGGTCGAATGACGTCGGTCAACAGCTCGTGGACGGCTCGATGGGCTTGGTCAAACGCCGCCTGCGTGAGCGAGATCGCCGCGGCATCTGAGTTCGCGATCGCGATGCGCCCGAACCTCTGGCGCCCAACGACCCACGGGGCCTCGTCGTAGCCCCAGTCCGGGTCGTAAAGATCGTTGGCTCCCCCGGCGTAGCCGTGCGGCCAGCGGCCGACGGTGATGCCGGCGATATCGCGTGCCGGATCGAAACCGCCCTCGCCCAGGGCACGGCCGAGCTGGTCGCGGATGTTGCGCTCGAAGGTCTCGAACGGGGTCGCCAGCAGCTCCTCGCGCCCGGCGCGGAACTGGTCGCGGGCCGACAACCCCGGCCGGTTCGGGGCGCGTTGCAACCACAGCAAGATCGGCTCCTCCGGAGACGCCGAGTGGCGATAGTCCCCCAGGTTCACGCCCCAATCCAGATCGATGAACTCGCAGAACCCACCCGGGGTGTGGATGTCTTGAACTCCAAGATTCTGGAAGGCAGTCCAGTTGCGGATCGCGACCTGTGTGTAGACGTACGGCTTGCGCACGGCCATTCGCAGCGCCTCGGCCTGCTCGGTTGGCAGTTCCGGGCACAGGAACGGAATTATGGCGTTGTAGCAGGCCATGACACACGTATCGGCGGCCACCGAAAGCGCCTTGCCGTCCTGCACGTACGTCACCGTTACGCCCGACGAACCGCGACGCTCACCCACGTGTCGCACACCGACAACGGTGGAGTTCAGGCGGATTCGCACCGGGCTCGTCGGAAGGTCGAGTTGCGAATAGCGCACCGGCGTGGTCACCGAGTCGTGCATCGTGCTCCCGGGCAGCGCCGACGGGATGAGCCAGCGCACCAAGAGGCGCGCCACCCCGGCGTTGCCGTCGGGAAAGTGGAGTCCGTGGAAGGGGTTGCTCTCCGTCCCGGCGTTTCGCGGGGGCCGCGGCAGGCCGAGTCCCTGGAAGCCGGGAAACGTATCCTCGCGAAACGCGCCCCAGGAGCTGTACGAATCGATGCCCGCCGCTCCGTTCGCGTCGCCCCGCTGCCGCAGGTAAGGGATCACATCCTCACTCACGCCCACTACGTTCAAGACGTAGTCCTGATAGCTCATCTTCCGCAGACGATCGACCTTCTGCTCCACTGTGAGCTCCGGCAGGTAGTCGGTTTCATCGGCGAACAGCGTCAGGATGCCGCGCTTGGCGTCGTCCGAAAGCGGCGTCCTGGACAGGTACTCCGTCCACCGCTGGCGCCCTTTTTCGCCGATCACACCACTGGAGAAGGAGCCCCAGGGCTCGCCAACGACGAGTCGATCTTCACCGAACACTTCGCGGGTGAAGAACACTGCCGACTGGAGGCCCAGTTCGTCATACAGGCTGCCGGAGCTGCCGCGTGGCAGGTTCGCAGCGTCGAGACCGATGTCCTCAAGCAGCGACACGCCTGCCGGGGGGTAGTGGCCGTCGATGAACTGGGTTCCGCCGTAGCCGATCAGCTGTCGGCCGTCGACATCGAACTCCACGCGCTTCGCATGCCCGCCGAAGTCGTCGTGGTTGTCGAGGATCAGTACGGAGGCGTCGGGGAGCGCTTTGCGGAAGTAGTAGGCGGCGGCAAGGCCGCTCAGTCCGCCGCCGACGATGACCAGGTCGTAGTGCTCGCCCGAATCCGCCGCCTCGTCCCAAGGTCTTCCCGTATCGCATCTCGTGGGCGACCTCGAAGGACCCGTCGTGGCTTCCCCGCATGCCCGTCAGCTTCGGCGGATAGTACGCATCGTCAGATGGGGAGGCATCCTGGTGTAACCCGCCCCCCGCTATCGCCGGGCTGTACTCCTGGGTCGCTCCCAACGCACCGATGGAATCAACGCCGCCCACTGCAACGCTTGCCCCGTTGAGAAAGTCGCGACGGGTGATCTCGCGGTTCATACCCAGTTCGCGGTCGCTTTTCTTCACGATTCGTTCCCTCGGTTGGTGTTGCTCGGCCGATCAGTACGGGTAGTTCCCCTCCGACCTGACATCGCTTCTGGGAAGCTCATCGGCAAGTCACGCTCGAGTACCGGCAAGCACATCTTCTTACATTGACCGGCTGGTCCGCACATGCGTTCTTCATCTCACACGTCCGGCTGGCGAAATACTCAGGTAAACAGAACTGAACTGCGATGGCGGAGAGCTGCCCCGGCGGGCGAAAGCCCCGCAGTATTGACTGTGGCACTGACCTGGTTACTGGCCGATCCTCCAGCACATCTCCTGTGGAACCCCGAAAGCTCCGGCGATAGGCTTCATGTGCTCACCCGCCCTACTTCGGGAGCGCAATGGAACCCGGCACCAAACTAGGCCCCTACGAGATCACCGCGCAGCTCGGTGCTGGCGGGATGGGCGAAGTGTACCTGGCACAGGACACCCGCCTGGGCCGCAAGGTGGCCATCAAGGTGCTGCCCGCCGAGTTTGCCTCTGACCCTGAACGCCTGGCCCGCTTCGAGCAAAAGGCCCGCGCTGCCGCCGCCCTGAACCACCCGCACATCGCAGCCGTTCACGACATAGGCACCGAGGACGGCACCCACTTCATGGTGCAGGAGTACCTGGAGGGAGACGCTCCGGGAGCCGCTGGGCAAGGGTGCACTGCCGCTCAAGAAGGCGCTCGGATTGGCCACCACCCTCGCCTCTACGGCAAGTTCCCCCGCGTATTGGGATACTAGGTGCGCGATCAGCCGCTGCGGTCCCTGGCGGACGCGATCCGCAAGATGACCTCGCTGCCGGCGCAGGTTCTGCGGCGGCGAGACAACTTCATAGTGATCACAAGATGGCTCACCGGAGCGGGTTCCATGGCCAAGTATCACGTTGTCCTAGCAAGGCAAGCTAGCTCCTTCGCCGCAATCATGCTGTTGGCAGGCCTTTCTCACGCCGGCGGGCAGCTGTCCCCGACCGAAAGCCAGATCCTGAGCGCTCTGGATAGCGACAGGACCATCGCCCTCACCCGCCGTCTCTCGGAGGAACTCGTCAAGAACGACTCGGGTGCGGGTGCCGGCTCGGCCATCGCTGGCAGCGCCGATGAGCGCCTCTTGGCCGGCTTCATCGAGGCGGAGATGAAGCGGCTAGGTCTGGAGGTGCGGCGGGAGAGCTTCCCCGTGCACGCCTATGACTACGGCGAAGTGTCGCTGATCGCCGCTGGGAAAAGGCTCCCCGCGATCACCCTGCACACCGCCGCCGGTACCTCGGGTGCAGCCGAGGGAGTGCCCTATTCGAAGGGCAACACCGCGGGCGGAAGGACACTGCGGACGAAGCTGGTAGACGCCGAGGATGGGTTTGCCTCGGACTATGCGAAGCTGGACGAAGTGCGGGGCAAAGCGGTACTCGTGCGCCGGCCAGGATGGCCCAGCGGCTACGTGGTGATGGAAGCGGCACAGCGGGGAGCCTCCGCCATCCTGTTCTACGACTATGGCAATTACAGCGGTGACTCGCCGGAAGACGCGTTGCAGCAGATGACCCTCGCGTATCGTGACCCGATCCCTGCAGTGACGATCAGCAACCGCGATGCCGCATGGCTCAAGGAGCGGCTTGCCGAGGGCCAGGTGATGATCGAGCTGGAGAACCGGGTCGATGTCGACTACGGCTTTTCCGAGAACGTCATCGGCATGTTACGGGGCAGGGAGTATCCCGACGAGTGGATCGTGGTCTCGGCACACCATGACCGCTGGTTCCAAGGAGCCCAGGATGACAGCGTTGGTGTGGCCGTCATGCTGGAGCTGGCCCGCGTGATCTCGGAAGGTTATCGACCGCGGCGCAGCTTCTTGTTCATTGCCTTTGGAAGCGAAGAAGTTGGGGGACTGTGGACCCAGTACGACTGGCTGGCGGGTTCCCATGCGTTCATCCGGGCTCACCCCGAGGTCACCTCGCGACTGGCCTACGCCTTCAACGTCGATGGCGCCGGGTGGTCGGGGCGTGAGGGCCGAGTGTATGCAACCCTCGACCAGGTTGCCTTGCAGCGCGAATTGCTGGCGGAACTCGATCTTCAGGATCGGGTGACGGTGCGAGCGGGTGTGGCCAGATGGAACGACGCCTGGTCGCTCGGAGGCGTCCGGGGCGGAGCGGTCTCATATCTCTCCTGGGAGGGTGAATTCGGTCGCTACTACCACACGGAGCATGATGTCTACCGTGCCGAGGACTACACAAACCTGATCGACGACCTGCGGCTCGGAGCACTCGGCGTGCTTCGGGTCGATCAATCGGTCGTTTTGCCAATTCGTTTCTCGGACGTCGCCGACTGGGTTAGTGGGCAACTCCGGAGCATAGAAGCGAGGCTCTCCGACGTTGCCGGGCCGTCCGAGCTGCTCCGCGAGGCTCAGAAGGGAGCCGACATGCTACGTACGCAGGCCGACAAGGCAGAGGCGGCCTATTCGTCGATAGGTGATGCCGCTGATGCAACGTTGCTGAACGCCTTGCTGATGAACACCCGCCACGACCTCGTTCCTTGGCTACTCAACACAGAAGAGCGCCTGCGAGGAAGCCGCTACGCGGAAGACTTCGCCGCTCTCCAGAGGGCTCGTCTTGCTGCTGCAGCAGGGGATACGGAGGCAGCGGCGAGGGCACTCGAGGAAGTCAACACGATGCTGTGGGGCAAGCGGGTCTCAACGGTGACCTACCGCGCAGAAAGACTGCTCTCCTACGAGCCGATCGGTTGGATGTGGGAGTTTGACCAGCACCCGCGTCCAGTCAGTCCGGAACTCCACACTATCTACTCGCAGCTCAGGGTGGGCGGCAGTAGTTCAGGTCTGGTCTCCAGGATCACCAGGCTCGAGGCGCAGGCGGAGGGCTCGCTGCGCGAGGCGCTGTTCATAGTGGGCGGCAAACTCCGGGAAGCCGCAAGCAAGCTTGCCGAGGCTCCGCTACCGTGAGCACTCATCTCTCTAATTGGAAGAGCCGCTTGACTCCATAGAGGAAGGAATGATCGGCTTGTCGAGCTTCACGCGCTGGTCGACCCATCCCTCCGTGATGTTCCCCGACACTGGCCAAAACCAGATTGGTAGCGGTACCGTTACGCTGATCCTCAACTGGTTCGACGAGCTGAAGCGGCTCGTGGCGACGGATCCGGACTGGTGGAGTATCCGGGTTTGCGGGATACCAGGTCATGATGGGCGCTACCCGTCGATTGGGCAGAGGATCCCTGGAGAAAGCCGCGAAGCCGTGCTTGAATTCCGATGGCGTGAGACGTCGAACTATGGCCGAATACTCCTATGCATCGAAGGAGCCGTACTCGATTGATGCTCGTCGCTGGCAGCGATTAGAGTGCGCATGGCTCAGGACGCGCCAACTCCTCAGAGTGCATCGGCGGAGAGAGCTTGGAGGGCGGGATGAGCAAGAAAGAGGAAGGCAACAAGTCGACCCGGCGTGACTTGGCGCGCAGCGCCGTTGTTGCGTACACCGCCGCCGCCATGGGGTTGCCAAGGAACCTGCTTGCCAGGGATATTCTAGATACGGGCCAGATGGGCGGCGGGGGATCGGGCGCCGCAGGGTGGCTAAAAAACACTGTTGCCGCGGAGTACTACACGGACGCAGAGCGCTACGCGTTCGATGAGCGCTTGGTGGCCGATCATTTCTGGCTCATGGCCGATCACGAAAGCAGGATTCCCGACCCGGGCGACTACTTCGCCTTCGAATACGGGCGCAGCGACAGCATCATCATCCTGCGCGATGACGCCGGCGCGGTGCGCGCTTACTACAACGTCTGCCGCCATCGTGGATCAAGGCTTTGTCGCCACGAAGCCGACGCCGTCCCGCAGGATGAACGCCTGTCGGTTCGACAGCTCGGGCAGACGGGCAACACGCCGGTCTTCCGATGCCCGTACCACGCCTGGACCTACGACCTCAGCGGCAAGCTCGTCTATGCCTATGGCATGCAGGAAGACTTCGACCCAGCGGAGAACGGTCTCATCCCCTGCCACGTCCGCTCAGCAGACGGCTTCATCTTCATCAACCTCTCGCGAGAGCCGGAACCGCCGGAGTTCGAGTCAGCGATCGAGCCCTTCCGCCGCAAAGTGGGCGGAAAACACGGCACCGCACAATTGAAGGTCGGCGAACGAGTCTTCGTTCCGATGCACGCCAACTGGAAGCTGGCGCTCGAGAACTTCCTGGAGTGCTACCACTGCGGGCCGTCGCACGAGTACCTTTGCAGGGTGACCCCAAGCATTGACCTCTCGATACCTGAATCTCAAAGGCCTCCGCGAGGGAAGGCTCCGGGCTTCGTCACCGGCACGCTCGACGGCAAGCCGGCGGCACCGTTGCTGCCCGCCTTTGAGCGCAGAGAAATAACGTCGAGCCAAACGGCGACGGCTTGGTCGACCGGTTACTGGCTTGGCTACGACGATTACGTCTTCGCGGTTCGATTCACCCCCCGTGATGTCGACCTCACTGACGTGGAATGCCTCTGGCTCGTGCACCCGGATGCGAAGCGAGGCGTGGATTACGATGCGGAGAGGCTGAAGGAGTTGTGGTTCGTCACGCTCCTCGAGGATATCTGGTTGTGCGAGAACAACCACGCCGGCATCTGCTCAGGCGCCTACGGGCCCGGGCGCTACTCCACCCATGAGATTGGCCGGATCTTGCCGGCTAATTTCATCCACTGGTACATGAACGCCGTAGCGGGTGACGTCGGGCCAGCGCTGCCATACTGACGAGCTACGGTGTCCGAGAGAGTGATCTGCGGTGAAGATCTTGCCGCCGGCGAGGGTCCAGTGGGTGCGCGGTTGACCTGAATCTCCGAGTTGCTGCGTTAGGTAGCGACTGCGGGCAACCCGCGAACTGCGCGGACCGAAGGTGCACATGAGAGATCGGGATCTTGATCTGGGAATGCACCGGGAGATCACCCGTCGCGATTTCGTCTCCGGTATCAGCGTAGCGCTGATTGTCCTGTCGCTATCCAGAGCGCTCAGGATCTGGCTTTCGGTCGGGGAGATCACCTCGTACCCGGCGCCGACGGTCTCCCGCTCAGCGCGCTCCGTAAACAACAGAGGAGGGTGAACCCTACCCCGAGATCCAGCTAGGACAACGTGAAGAGCGGACTCCCCGAGGCCTGCAACGTACCGTCTATGTCCAACTGCTGCAGGAGGGTGCAGTTACCTGATGTTCCCAAACCCGAGTCTTTCTCGTTTTCGACGGACCAAAGTTGGGGTACACCTCATCAGGAGCGCATATGAGATGGGAAGTGGTACAAGTACAAGTCCTCGGGGCAAGCCAGGCGGAACGGCCGCTCATACGCTACTGATCGAGTATCGTTGATTGGGACTAACAGGCCGTGTTGAAAGTGTGATGGGTCTGGTTGCGCCGCCAAGGGTGCAGATGCAAGGTGCCGCGCCGGCGATGCCTTGGCGCATCGTTCAGGAGCGGCAACGCCGCCTATGTCCCCTTCGCGGCACAACCTCTACGGGCCACCACACTTCCACCACGGCCTGCTAAAGGTCACCGCGCCGGAATACGCATTGCGGAGGAACTGATTATGAAGGATCAGGTGTTGGCGACGATTCGTGGTATCAGCACTCATAGGAAGCCATATTTGTTTACCTCCCTACTCCTCCTCTCTTCTGCAATAGCCGCAGGACCACAAGTTTCTTCTGCAATGTCCGCAGGAGCGCAAGTTAGGCCAAACATTCTCTACATAGTGGTCGACAACCAACCCGCCTCGATCGTGGGGGCTTATGGAAATCCGGATGTCAGGACGCCCAATATCGATCGACTAGCCAACGAAGGAATACGTCTTACGCGTGTTTTCGCCGTGCACGGATATTGTTCTCCAACACGTGCAACACTGCTGACCGGACTTATGCCTTCTCAACATGGCGTTCACTCCTGGCTAGATAACGGAAAGATAGAGAATTGGCCCGAAGATTGGAATGCGATCAGAGAGTATAGAACGTTACCGTACACACTAAGGACTCGAGGATATCAGACATCATTAATCGGCAAATGGCACCTAGGTCACACACGCCCGCCGGACGGCTGGTTCGATTCTTGGGTGACGTTCGATGGCGGCCTCACCGCCGATTTCTGGTCCACTGAGATCAATGACAACAGCAGAACGTACAGGTTAGAGGATAAGCACAGTGTCGAGTTCTTTACCGACAAAGCAGTCGCATACTTGGAGGACTATGATCATCAACGGCCCTTCTTCCTGCTAGTTACATTCAACGGTCCTTATATGCAACCTCCACCGAACCTCGGTCCCGCCAGGAACCCGCATTATGAATACTATAAGGACAAAGAGTTCCCTTCGTTTCCTAGAAACAGGATCAACGACAGGATACTCGAGCGGTTAAGGCCCCCCTACTCCGGATGGTACGCCAGCTTGGCTCGCATGCATAACGACCAAGCATCGATGGCTAATATAGCGTCAGAGAATACGATGGTGGACGATGGTGTCGGCCGTCTGTTGACAGCACTGAAGGAAACCGGACTCGAAGAAGACACGTTAGTGATTTACACGAGTGATCAGGGAACCTTCTTCGGACAACATGGCCTTTGGGGCCATCCCGCTAGCACATTTCCAGCGAGCCTCTACGATACGCCGATGAACGTACCGTTCATTGCTCGCTATCCAGGCACCATTAAGACAGGGCAAGTAAGTGATCTGCTCGTTGGGCAATACGACCTTATGCCCACAATACTTGATCTGGCTGGGTTTGGGGATGTGGAAATAGCCAACTCCCCTGGAAGGAGCTTTGCGGAACACCTGGAAGGGAGGAAGCTCGAGGCATGGGCCGATGCCGTGTATATGGATGAAGAGGCAACTCGTGCAATCAGAACCGATCGTTATTCCTATTGGAAACGGCTGAAAGGTACGGGTGAGCATGAGCTCTACGATATACAAGAGGATCCTGAGCAAATGCACGATCTATACGGGACTCCTGGCTACGCCGAAGCGGTTTCGGAACTGGATGGAAAGCTCACCACGTTCTTCGACACCTATTCTGATGTTGAGTATGATCTTTGGCGGGGCGGCACCGTGAAGGGATCGACCGACCACGTTCGAGTTTTCAAGTCTCTTTACGGTGAGCAGTGGGAGGAGGAGGCAAAAGTCAAACCAGCCTTTAGAGAGAACAATGGCGTTGTCCAGTAAGTTCGCGGGCTAAGCGATCCGTCTGAGGAGCGGACGAGTGAACGCCTTGTCGCCGCCGAAATACGGTGGCCTTCGCGCTCGGTGAGGCGGCCCCGTAGCCTTCGGGCTGGAGCCTCTGCGGGTCGGCTTCGTCGGCGCCGGGGGCGATGCGGTGCTAAGAAGCCAGCTGACTGAGAAATCTCAGTGCAGTGAGTAATGAGTTGCGAATCGGTGACTCGCGGTTTCTACGACTACCCGTGGTGGTTGGTTCCCTCGCTGCTCGCGGGATGCTTCACATATTTGGTGGAAGCTTGGCCGAGTCAGTTGACAGCGGCCTCGGTGCGGTGCTAGTACCCCCTTCGAAGCATCAACTAGTTTGACATCGGGTGACGGCGTTGCCCACGGCGCGGGCGTTGCCCAGGAGAAAGAGGTGTAATGCGCGCTACGCTCGCCGTCATGACCCTTGCTATGGTGCTGATACTCCCCGCGCAGCTGATGGCGCAGGGCGCGCGGACGACCGGAATTATCGCCGGGGAGGTTCGGGACGTGGATGGTGCGGGGCTGCCCGGCGCCACCGCCACCATCGAGGGAGACAACCTCATCCAGGAATCTCTCTCGCAGGTAAGCGACGTCGCGGGGGTTTTCCGGTTTCGTAATCTCAGGCCGGGAAGCTACATCGTGACGGTCGCACTCACCGGGTTTCAGACGATGGCCTACAACGTCCCGGTGAGCGTCGGCGCAACCTCAGCCGTGATCGCGGAGCTGCAGCTGGCGGGGGTCGCAGAGACCGTCACTGTGATCTCCGAGACGCCGTTGATCGACGTGGCGTCGGCATCGCTCGCGACGAATTACACGGCGGATCTGCTGGAAAACGTTCCGGTGGCGCGTGACTTCACCGAGATGACGAACTTCGCCCCTGGTTTCGCCGACAAGGGAGCCTATGGCGCCGGCGGCAACCACGCCGAGGGCACCAGCGTGCATCGGGTGGGTGCGGCAACCAACGGCTACCGGCTCAACGGCGTTGACATCACCGAAAACGAATGGGGTGCCGCCTGGGTCAACCCGAACGTGGATACGATCGCCGAGATCCAGATTGTCGGTATCGGCGCCAGCGTCGAGTACAGCGAGTTCACCGGCGCGATGATCAATATTGTGACCAAGGGGGGCACCAACGAGTTTCATGGCACCGGCGCTTTCTACTTCCAGAACGGCGATTTGAGAGCCGACAACTCGCGCGGCATCGTGGATCTGCAGCGCGGAAAGTTCTCCTACGACCGCGACCTTTCCGTCACTATCGGTGGCCCGATTGTGCGCAACAAGGCGCTCTTCTTTGCCAGCGCCGCCCGTCAAGAAACGCTCAAGTCGGTTGTCGCCGACCAGATCTGGGTGGACGGTGGAATCTCCGTCGAAGATGCCCAGCAGGGTAACGATAGGTGGACACTGCACGGCAGGCTGGATTTCTTGCTCAACGACTCCAACACGCTCGGTTTCATGATCAACTATGATCCGGGCAGAGAGTCCAATAAGGACCTGCGACCAGGTTCGCCGGTCGACATCGGCATGGATAGTAGCTACGGCAGCACGACCTTGTTGTTCAGCTGGCAATCCCAACTGGGCGACAACACCTTCACCGATCTCCGCCTCGCAGCCAATAGGGCGGACTACTTGCGCCTCCCGTTCGTGTGCTGCGAGCTACCCGATTACTGGTACAACGGGTCGAGGAGGATCACCCGGGGCTTCCTGGAGGACGAGGACAACGCCCGCAAAGAGGTCTCGGCAACGGTGACCCAGTACGTCGACGACTTCCTGGGCGCCGCGCATGACGTCAAGGTCGGCCTCGGCTACAAGGACAGCTGGGCCAGCTGGCTTGCTAGTTATACCGGCCTCGGGGGTCTGTTTACCTATGGCTCGTACGTATACGGGTCTGTCTACGACTTTGGCCTCGAGGGCCAACTCCGACCCATGTCAGCCTTTATTCAGGATGTCGTTACCCCTAGCGACAACCTCACCCTCAACCTCGGGCTGCGCTATGACCACACGAACGGTTACGAAAGACTCGGTGGGAAGTCAACCGGGAAGGGTCCGGCGGTAACGTTCAGGAACTTGGCGCCACGCCTTGGTGCAACCTTCGATCTGAGCGGTGATGGCCGTGCCGTTGTGCATAGCAGCTGGGGGCGCTACTTCGAAAAGATGACCGTCGGCTTCATCTCTGGCGCTAGCGGCACCGGGTACTCGGACCCATACCAACCCTACTCGTCGTACTTCTTCGTGATACCTGACGGGTTTTTCCCTGCCGACTACGACCCGCTCAATCCGACCGACGCGCAGTTGTTCGCGCTGCAAGACGCTGTTTTCCGACCCGAAAACCAGACTAGTGTCAGCGCCGCTATATTTCCGCTCGACCCAAACTTGCAGTCGCTGCACACGGATGTCTGGAACGTCGGATTCGAGTATGAATTCGCCAGAAACTGGGTCGCGGGGGTCGACTACATCCACAAAGATGACCGCAACATGTTCCGACACAGGAACACCATCGAGCATGTGTACACGCCCTTCGAATTCACCGCCCCCGACGCGACGTTAGCGGACGGAACCGTGGTGCCCGGGTTGACACAAACGCTCTATTCGAGGGAGAGCGGCGAGTGGGCCCCCATCCGCAGCAACGACGACTTCTATAAGCGGCAGCACGACATCGTGATGCTGACGCTGGACCGACGGCGAACGGGTTCCGGCCTCAACTTCAGCACCTCGCTCGCCTACCAGAACCACAAGGGAACGTTTAATAATCGCGACGGCGACAGCGTCTGGGGTGGGGGCTTCGACGCAGCAAACAACCCGAACTTCAGGGGCCACCCGTTCGCCGAGTCTGGTCCGTTGGGCTTCAGCAGGAAGTGGAGCTGGAAGGTGCTGGGCAACTACAGGCTGCCTGGAGGCATCCTCGCGGGTATGTACTGGAACCTGGCGTCGGGTCGGCCATGGAACCTCACGATCAGGCACGGACTCAGGGGGATTCCCCAGTTGCTCACCGCCAACTACAGCACTACGGCCATCGAGCCGGTCCGCAGCAGGACGTGGGACTCGCATAAGCAGCTCGATCTGCGGCTCTCGAAGTCCTTTGATATGGGGAGTAGTAGCCGGCTAGAGGTGATGGTCGACGGATTCAACATGCTCAACGACTTCTCCCCGACCGGCGTTGAAGGGCGAATCGACCGAACGTTCGTCGTTGCCGGGGGCTCCGCGGTCGGGTCGCCCCGGCGATCAACCTCACTGCTGCCCGGGCGGCAGTTTCGGTTCGGGGTACGACTCTCCTTCTGATCGGAATACACGCGAGCGGCGCCGTAACCACCTCTAAACCCGGTGCCCCTGGTCGAAGGCGGCCTGGGTGAGACAGACGGCAGCCGCGTCGGAGTTGGCGGTCGTGATACGCCCGAAGCGCTTGCAGCCCCGGACCCAGGGTGCCTGATCGTACGGCCAGTCCCGGATCGTAGAGGTCGTTGCCGGCGCCAGCGTAACCGTGTGGCCAGCGGTTGACGGTGATCGCCCGGATATCGCTGGCCGGATCGAAGCCGGCATCCGAAAGCGCCCGACCCATCTGGTGCCGGATGTTGCGCTCGAAGGGTCTCGAACCGGGTGGTTGGGGGACCATCGAGTTGTAGCACGCCATGACGACGCCACCGGCGGCGGAGAGAGCTTGGAGGACGTGATGAGCAATAACGAACGCACCGACGCCGGGCTGAAGCGGACGAAGGGGCAGCATCATCCGCTCGTAATGACGTGGTCGCGAGTGCTGGGTGTCATGTTGACCAGCCTCAGCGTGCTGGCCTGTCAGCCTTCATCGCAGCCGGGGGCTGGCGGTATCAGCGGTCCTGCTGACCGCGTCTTGCACGGGGCCAAGATCTTTACGGTGAACGACGACCAACCCTGGGCCGAGGCCGTTGCGATCAAAGGCGGAAAACTCGTCTATGTGGGGGATGATGCGGGCGTACAGGGGTTCGTTGGCCGCGAAACTGTCGGTCACGATCTGCAAGGGAAACTGGTTATTCCTGGGCTGGTGGATGCCCATACCCATCCCGGGGGCACGGGCCGCTTCAGCGGGCCTTCGGGAAGCCTGCCGAGAACCAACAAGACAGAAATACTCGCTGCCGTGAAGGCGTATTCAGAGGCGAACCCGGATCTGCCCTGGATCGTGATGTGTTGCTGGCCAGTGCACCTATACGGCAACGGCAAGGAAGGGCCTCACAAGAGAGATCTGGATGCGATCGTGCCGGATCGGCCGGTTTGGTTGGGCAGCAATATTGGCCACAGTATTTGGGTCAATTCGAAGGCGCTCGAAATGATGGGTGTTGATCGCCATACGCTCGATCCCGTGCCTGGTCTAGCGCTCTTTGCACGCGACACCGATGGTGAGCTTACTGGCTGGGTCAAGGAGAGCGCTTATCGTCCCTATCGAGAGAAGTTCTTTGAGGTAGACGAAGAGGCCAACCAAGAGGGTATCGTCGGCTTTCTGGATTACCTTGCGAGCCACGGCGTCACCTCGCTCTACGATGGGGGCAATGCCTACTACAACGACGCTGTCTATTCATTCCTCGCCGAGCTCGACAGGGCAGGGAAGTTGCCGGTCCGCTATGAAGGCACCTATCACATGTTCCTTCCCGGTCAGGAGGACGTGGCGGTCGAAGAGCTACTGCGCTTGCGCGACAGCTACGGTGGTGACCGGCTGCGCTTCAACACCATAAAGATTCACTTCGATGGTTCCAACGAGAACCGTACGGGCGCCGTGCTCCAACCGTTCAGTGACGATCCGGGAAACCGCGGCAATACGCTGTTGAGCACCGACGAGTTGCGCGATTTCCTTCTTCGTTTACACGAGGCCGAGATCGACCTGCACTTACATACCGTCGGAGATCGGGCCGTCCGAATCGCGCTCGACGCAGTGGAGGCGGCCCAGGGATTGCTCAGCGGCGATCTCTACACGCGGGTCACAGTCTCCCATCTGGACATCATCGATACAGCCGACTATCCGCGCTTCAGGCAACTCGGCGTCATCGCGAGCTATACGCCGGCATGGCACGGCTTCACCGACGGCCCTGTTCCCTACGCCTTGGGTGATGAGCGATACAGCAGGACGTTGCTGACGCAACCGCTGTTGGATGACGGTGCCATTGTCACCTTTTCCAGCGATTCGGGAATGAGTCGGGCCAGCCCCTACCTGGGGATGCAGATCGCCCACAACCGCCAACACGAGAGACAAGGTGAGGCGGCCCCGATCCGACCGCCCCTGACCGAGCGGCTGGCGCTCGAGGATCTGATCAAGGGATACACCTGGAACGGTGCCTATCAGCTGCGTATGGAGGAGCAGCTTGGCTCAATCGAGGTAGGCAAGCTCGCCGACCTGGTCGTGTTGGATCGCAACCTGTTCGAAATCGATCGCTACGAGATCCACGAGGTTCGACCCGAAGCGGTCATCATGGAAGGCGAGATCATCAGGGGAAGCTTAGACGGTGGCGCGGAGATGAGACCATAGCGGCAGCTTCGGCTTCGTGCGCGCCTTGCGGGACCGCCTAGTGGCGTCGACGACGATGTCGATCAGCTCGTCGGGGGCCACGGCCAGCGAATCCCCAGCCACCACGTCGCTCATCGAAGCCGCTCCAGCTCCTCGTTTCTGATGCCACTCGCAGGCAGTTGTTCCTTATCCACCAGAGCCCGCTGTTTGGACGGCCCCCAGGTACTTGTCGAGGAACGGTAGAGTCTCCTTGATTACCTCATGCCTCGGCCCCAGCTTCGCATAGTCGGAGGTCGACGCGGAGATCATTCCCTATTTTCTCCTGCGTGGTGGAGTTCGACCGCGCCTACGAAGAGGGGACGCTCTTCCTTCTGACCAACCATCCGCACATCATCGGTCGACATTCGCGTATCGTCGTGCTCGAGGAGCTCGTGCGGTATATGAGATCGTTCTCCGGTGTTTGGTTCGCGACCCACGAGGAGGTCGCCCGGGCCGTACAGACGTCGTGACGTAGCCAGAGGGTACTGTCAAGTTGACCGGCAGCCTGGCAGAGTTCGGCGATGAACACCGTCCCGCACAGCTACCGTCGGCATCGGTTCCCGCCTGAGATCATCAGTCACGCCGTTTGGCTATATCTCACCGCTTCTGCTTGAGCTTCCGCGATGTGGAAGACCTCTTGCGGCACGCGGCATGATCGTCTCCTACGAAGCGATCCGCTGCTGGTGCGCGAAGTTCGGACCCGGCTACGCGGCGAAGCTACGGCGGCGGCAAGGTCGACGAAACGCCCACGCCGCCAAGCGATTCTTCCGCAAGTTGCTAAGACGGCAGGGGAGCGAACCTCGATGGCTGACCACCGACAAGCTCGGAAGCTATGGGGCCGCGCACAGGAGTGTGATGCCCTGTTCAAATCCGCTGCTCAGGCGCAGCGGTTCTTGGCGGTGCGTGGCCTCGTTCGCAATCTCTTCGACCTAAGTCGGCACCGATTACGAGCAGCGGACTATCGGACGCTTCGAGGGCGCGCTTTAGCGGCTTGGGTCGAGGTCGCGGCTGACTGAGAAAGGCCAGCTCGATGCCAAGCAGTCTGACCTGATCTCGAGGCGGCGAAGTTAACGTGCCAGTGCCGGATAGATCGATCGCTCAGCCCGCGAGCTTACGGGACAATGCTACTGTTCTCTAAAGGCTGGTTTGACTTTTGCCTCCTCCTCCCACTGCTCACCGTAAAGAGACTTGAAAACTCGAACGTGGTCGGTCGATCCCTTCACGGTGCCGCCCCGCCAAAGATCATACTCAACATCAGAATAGGTGTCGAAGAACGTGGTGAGCTTTCCATCCAGTTCCGAAACCGCTTCGGCGTAGCCAGGAGTCCCGTATAGATCGTGCATTTGCTCAGGATCCTCTTGTATATCATAGAGCTCATGCTCACCCGTACCTTTCAGCCGTTTCCAATATGAATAACGATCGGTTCTGATTGCACGAGTTGCCTCTTCATCCATATACACGGCATCGGCCCATGCCTCGAGCTTCCTCCCTTCCAGGTGTTCCGCAAAGCTCCTTCCAGGGGAGTTGGCTATTTCCACATCCGCAAACCCAGCTAGATCAAGTATTGTGGGCATGAGGTCGTATTGCCCAACGAGCAGATCACTTACTTGCCCTGTCTTAATGGTGCCTGGATAGCGAGCAATGAACGGTACGTTCATCGGCGTATCGTAGAGGCTCGCTGGAAATGTGCTAGCGGGATGGCCCCAAAGGCCATGTTGTCCGAAGAAGTTTCCCTGATCACTCGTGTAAATCACTAACGTGTCTTCTTCGAGTCCGGTTTCCTTCAGTGTTGTCAATAGACGGCCGACACCATCGTCCACCATCGTATTTTGTGACGCTACATTAGCCATCGATGCTTGGTCGTTG
This sequence comes from Acidobacteriota bacterium, assembly GCA_963666055.2. Taxonomy (GTDB): domain Bacteria; phylum Acidobacteriota; class UBA890; order UBA890; family WLXD01; genus DASCOT01. The sequence goes on from CAXWPH010000012.1 coordinate 437,328, forward strand.
TGCATGCGAGCTAAGCTGGCGTACCATCCGGAGTAGGGTGGCCTTAACTGCTCGAGTATCCTGTCGTTGATCCTGTTTCTAGGAAACGAAGGAAACTCTTTGTCCTTATAGTATTCATAATGCGGGTTCCTGGCGGGACCGAGATTCGTTGGAGGTTGCATATAAGGACCGTTGAAGGTAACCAGCAGGAAGAAGGGCCGTTGATGATCATAGTCCTCCAAGTATGCGACTGCTTTGTCGGCAAAGAACTCGACACTGTGCTTATCCTCTAATCTGTACGTTCTGCTGTTGTCATTGATTTCATTGGACCAGAAATCGAGGGTATGGCCCAAACTGAACGTCACCCAATAATCGAACCAGTCGTCCGGCGGACGTGGCTGGCCTAGGTGCCATTTACCGATTAATGATGTCTGGTATCCTCGATTCTTTAGTGTATGCGGTAATGTTCTATACTCTCTGATCGCATTCCAATCTTCGGGCCAATTCTCCATCTTTCCGTCATCTAGCCAGGAATGAACGCCATGTTGAGAAGGCATAAGTCCGGTCAGCAGTGTTGCACGTGTTGGAGAACAATAACCGTGCACGGCGAAAACACGCGTAAGACGTATTCCTTCGTTGGCTAGTCGATCGATATTGGGCGTCCTGACATCCGGGTTGCCATAAGCCCCCAGGATCGAGGCGGGTTGGTTGTCGACCACTATGTAGAGAATATTTGGCCTGCCTTGTGCTCCTGCGGGCATCGCAGAAGAAACTTGTGGTCCTGCGCCTATTGCAGAAGAGAGGAGGAGTAGGGAGATAAACAAATATGGCTTCCTATGAGTGCTGATACCACGAATCGTCGCCAACACGTGATCCTTCATAATCAGTTCCTCCGCAATGCGTATTCCGGCGCGGTGACCTTTCCCCCGAGGACTTGTACTTGTACCACTTCCTATCTCATATGCGCTACTGATGAGGTGTACCCCAACTTTGGTCCGTCGAAAACGAGAAAGACTCGGGTTTGGGAACATCAGGTAACTGCACCCTCCTGCAGCAGTTGGACATAGACGGTAGGTTGCAGGCCTCGGGAGTCCGCTCTTCACGTTGTCCTAGCTGGATCTCGGGGGTAGGGTTCACCCTCCTCTGTTGTTTACGGAGCGCGCTGAGCGGGAGACCGTCGGCGCCGGGTACGAGGTGAGCTGGAGCAGACAATGCGCCGAACAAGGCTCGCTAGCTCCTTTGCCGCCATCATGCTGTTGGCGGGGCTTTCGCACGCCGGCGGGCAGCTCTCCCCGACCGAAAGGCAGATCCTGAGCGCTCTGGATAGCGACAGGACAATCGCCCTCACCCGCCGCCTCTCGGAGGAACTCGTCAAGAACAACTCGGGTGCGGGTGCCGGCTCGGCCATCGCTGGCAGCGCCGATGAGCGCCTGTTGGCCGGCTTCATCGAGGCGGAGATGAAGCGGATAGGTTTGGAGGTGCGGCGGGAGAGCTTCCCCGTGCACGCTTACGACTACGGGGAAGTATTGCTGCGGGCATCGGGCAAACAGCTGCCGGCGATCACCCAGCACTCCGGCGCAGGGACCTGGGGTACGGTCGAGCGAGTGCCGTACACCAAGGGCAACACGTCTGGTGGGAAGCGCTTGCGGACGGCGTTACTCGATGCAGGAGAAGGCTGGGTCCATGACTACGCGAACCTGAGCGAGGTGCGCGGTAAAGCCGTGCTGGTGCGCCGCGGAGCGGGTTGGCTCAACAGCCAGGTCGTGATGGAGGCCGCAGAACAGGGAGCGTCCGCGATCTTGCTCTACGACTACGACAGCGGTGCCGAGGCCCCCCAGGACTCGATCCAGCAGATGAGCATCGTTTACCGCGACCCGATCCCGACCGTGACGATCAGCAACCGTGATGCCGCATGGCTCAAGGAACGGCTTGCCGAGGGCCAGGTGATGATCGAGCTGGAGAACCGGGTCGATGTCGACTACGGCTTTTCCGAGAACGTCATCGGCATGTTACGGGGCAGGGAGTATCCCGACGAGTGGATCGTGGTCTCAGCACACCACGACCGCTGGTTCCAAGGAGCCCAGGATGACAGCGTTGGTGTGGCCGTCATGCTGGAGCTGGCCCGCGTGATCTCGGAAAGTTACCGACCGCGGCGCAGCTTTCTGTTCATTTCCTTTGGAAGCGAAGAAGTCGGAGGACTGTGGACACAGTACGACTGGCTGGCGGGTTCCCATGCGTTCATTCGGGCGCACCCCGAGATCACCTCGCGTCTGGCCTATGCCTTCAACGTGGATGGCGCTGGATGGAAGGGGCGTGAGGGCCGGTTGTATGCCACCCTCGACCAGGTTGCCTTCCAAAGCGGTTTGCTGGCAGAGCTCGGCCTCGACGAGCGGGTGACCGTACGTGAGATTATCGGTACGGGCGTCGATGCTTGGTCGTTGGGAGGGGTTCGGGGCGGAGCGGTGGCATACATGAGTTGGATCGGTGACGTCCCCTTCAGCCGCTACTACCACACGCAGCACGATGTCTATAGCGCGGAGGATTACACCAACCTGCAGGACCACCTGCGAGTCGGAGCACTCGGCGTGCTTCGGATGGATCAAGCTGTTGTCCTGCCCGTCGGTTTCTCGGAGATCGCTGACTGGGTCGCCCAACAGCTCGAGAGGATCGAGCAGATACTCTCCGCTCTCTCGGCACCGACGGAGCTGCTTGGCGACGCTAGACAGGCGGCAGAGCGCCTTCGCACGCAGGCTAAAAGGCTGGCAACGGCTAATGCGTCAGTAGTGGATGTCGATCACGCAGCGGTCGTCAATGCTCTCATGATGAGGACCCGACACGATCTCGTTCCCTGGCTTCTGAACACAGAAGGACGCCTGAGAGGAAGCCGTTACGTGGAAGATTTCGCTGCACTCCAGAGAGCCCGCCTCGCTGCCACGGATGGAGATACGGAGGCTGCAGCGAGAGCGCTCGAAGAGGTCAACACGATGCAGTGGGGCAAGCGGGTTTCGCCCGGGACCTACCGCGCTGAGAGGCTGCTCTCCTACGAGCCGGTCGGTTGGATGTGGGAGTTCGACCAGCACGCGCGTCCGATCGGTCCGGAACTCCACACCATCTACTCGCAGCTCGGGGCGGGACGCGGCTCTGATTCGGTCACCGGGATCGCCAGACTCGAGGCGCAGGCGGAGGGTTCGCTGCGTGAGGCATTGTTCATCGTGAGCGGCAAGCTCCGGGAAGCCGCGAGGGCGCTTGCCGATGTTCCGCTACCGTAAGTACGGATCCCTCTACTTGGAAGAGTCGGTTGGCTGCGGCCTTGAGCCGGGTTACCTCAAGGAGGCAAGCTCGATGCCTCGATCGATCATGCGCTGGACGTCTTCTGGTAACAGCAGGCCCTGTTGTAACAGTCGGTGGGCGGCTTCTGCCAACCGGCGGACATAGTCTTCGTGGCTCGCATAGCGCTCCGCGATCGACAGCCGTGGATCACCCGTTGCCAAGCGCTCCTCACGATCCTGAGGAAACGCGATGCTGGACCCGGTGACACCGCAGAGAGCGCCTTCCGCATAGCCCGCACGCCGCAGATTCCAACCAAGATAGGTGGCAACTGGAACCTCGACCGCCGGCAGCCGAATGCCGGCGATGTCGTTGCCGTCGTCATCTACCGCGGGCACGAACAATGGGTAGGCTGCACCTTCTGGGGGAGGCTGGGCATCGTAATCGACGACGTGCAGGTGGTTGATCTGGCCGTGGTAGCGCAGACCGGGGATCGCGGGCAAGCCGAAGGTTTTTCGATCGGCAGCAACCAGCGTCCCATCCGAGATCGTCGGGAAGCGGCTAACGGGCGGCTCGACGCCATCGGTAACCCAACGGTCGAGCGCTACCAGCAAGGCCCGCATCGGTCCGCCCTTATGGAGCGGATTGCTCGGCTGCTGGCAGGTTCTCGTCGGCGCGGGCAGAGCGTCGATCCTAGCCGAATGCTGGGTGCTGGAGATCAAGTAAGCGCGCACGTTGCCGGGTAGCTCGATCGGCTTGCCGTCGGTGTCCGTCACCACCAACGACGAACGCGCCTGAAAGAACTCTGTCGACGAGTCGACATGCATGATCTTCGGACAGTTTCCTGCCCGCTGGCAGCGGGCAAGTACTCCGTCACGCTTCCCGGTCAGGGAATCGGTCGTGATGCCGTAGGTGAAGGGGAACTGGTCTCCGGGTTGGAGATGTTCCTCGTGCTGTCGCGAGAACCGACCCGGTTGGGCGAAACGGTGGTTGATGTACGTCTTGCGGCCACCGGCGACGTCGGGGATCAGGGCATCGAAGACGACCAACCCCTCTTCGTCTTCATTGAACCCCTGATAGAGGAGGTCACGCAGAAAGCGACCGCTCTGTGAGATACCAAGGGCGTAGGCACGCTCGATTAGGGGCGCACCGTTGGGAGCCAGCGGATTGGGGTTACCTACCGAGTCCTCCACCTGCCGCCGAAGAAACGCGACCACGTCGCGCACGGAGGCGAAGGCCAACCCCATGACGACCGGATCTCTGGCCGGGTAGACGATCTCGTAGATTGCCCCGGCATCGAAACCGGCCGGTCTCTGGATCAGGATCTGACGCGGGTCCCGGTACGAGATTCCGGAGCGGCGAACGCTGAAGTATTCGAAAGACAGATCGTCCGGCGACTGCCGGGGATGCGTTTGCTGCTGGCGGACCGTCAGGGACGCCAGCGTCGGATCCATGTCGGCGGCCGGATAGCTGAGCGTCGCCACAACCGGATTGATGTCGTCGTTGAAGATGAACTCGTCCCGACTCGGACCAGTGATGCCTTTGGCGACCGGCACCGTGAGACTCATGAGCTTCTCTCCCGGACCCAGGTCGCCTTGCCAGCCGGACCAGACGATGGTGTAGCCCTGTCGCATGAGAAAGCCGTTGCCCGCATCCTCGGCCGTCGTCGGATCATCCTCCCAGGGCCCATCGTTCATCAGATTCAGGCCGATCTTTTCCCCACGGTTGAGGACATCGTAGAAGATCCGACGGTTGCCGCGCTCCAGGTCGACCGGCTTCAGCAGCACGACATCGGCGATGAACTCGACGTGCCCGGCAGCATTCCGAGGAGCAGCGGCAAGATCCACGATCCCGGCATTGCATGGTGCCTCCGGATCGACCTCAAGAGTCGCTCTGATGATCAGCTTCTCGTAGACGCCGATGCTACCAAAACGCCGACCGTCGAAGGTTGGTGACTCGACCTCGACGATCTCGAATCGTACGACTTCTGCAAGCCCGGTGGCCGCCATCAAGCCGAAACCGAGCTGGATAACCAGCATCGACTTCCATCGCATCGCACACCTCTGCATATGCCAGGCGCCGTCGGCTCCCGCTCTGATCATCGTGAGCGACAGTCGTGCAGGGCGCTCCCAGTGCCTGCTGTTTGAGGGTTCAGCAAATCTCGGTGGGCCGGTGTTCACAAGCTCTCACCTCAGCCCTCCTGGCGGGGTAAGCGAGACGAGCAGAAGATCGGTGCCGATCACGAACGGGCCCTCTTCGACATCTTAGAGGCTCAAGCCGAAGCGGGATATTGTCAAGTTCGGGATATTGTCAAGTTAAGGACGCGACGGTCGGATTCGGGCAAGCTGCGGCCTTGAGCACGTGCTCCGCGTCAGCGTTGTATCCCTTCTCGGAGCTGCATCCCAAGACGCGCGTGCTGGTTGGAGAGCTCGCTTCTCCCGAGTTGATTGTAGATATCCGCCAGTAAGAGATGACCCAGCACCTGGTCCTGCCTGGTGATCTCTTGCGGCACCCCGCTCGCAGTCGCCGACTCGAGTCGCTCCAGCGCCCCCTCGACGAGCGACACGGCCTCGTCGAGGCGCTCGTTCTTCACCAGGTAGATGCGAGCGAGGAAAAGGCGCCCACCGGCGAACTGCGGGTCGATCTCGAGGGCCAGACGCAGGTAGCGCTCCTCCTCGACGAGGTCGCCGCGGTTGCGGTAGATGGCGCTGAGTTTGAAGGCGGCCTCGCCGTTGCGCGGCGCGTTCTCGAGCTCGCGGCGGTAGGCTCCGATCGCCTCGTTCGGCTGTCCCCGGGCCTGGAAAAGCAAGGCGCGATTGAAGTGCAGATCGGCGAGGTTATCGTTGAAGCCACGCGCCAGGTTCAGGTGTTCCTCCGCCAGACGCGGGCGGCCGGCGGCCAGGTGGACGGCCCCGATCCCGACGTGTGCGGCGGCCATGATGTTGTCCGCCGGAACATCCTCGCTGAGGCGCAACGCCTCGTTGAAATAGGTCGCCGCCTCGTCGTATGAGCGCCTGGCCTGCTTGATGCGCCCGAGGCTAATATACAGTCGGGCATCCGGCTCCAGGACGTCGATGAAGTCCAGCAACACCTTCTCGGCCTCGTCTATCCGACCGGCCTGCCTCTGTGTGCGGGCGAGAAAGAGCACCAGGGCCGCATCCTCGGGCCTCATAGAGAGTGCGGTCTCGAAGGCCTCGATCGCCTCGTTGTAGCGGAGCTGCTCGACGAGCAGGTTGCCGAGCGACTGGTGCGCATCGACCACGCCGGGATCCTCGGCGATAACCCCCCGCAGCAGCACCTCGGCCTCGGCCGGTTCGTTCTGGACGGTCAGACGGCGGGCCCGCAGCAGGTCGTTGTATATCTCGACCTTGTCCCTCGGGTTAGCGCGCTTGACCTCCGGGTCGTCTGCATCGGCGCTGTAGCCGCCGATGTACCCGAGCGCGGCGAGCCGCTGGAGAGTCTCCTGGTCGAGCGTGACGGTGTTCGCCGGGTTGGCGTTCTCCTCGAACTGCGCCACCAGCTCCTCGGCCTCCCGGCGCAGCGCCTCTGCCGTGGCGGCGCGCTCTGATGCGAGGTTCTCCTGCTCCTCGGGGTCCTGAAGAAGATCGTAGAGCTCCGGCTCGGACGAGATGATGAGCTTGTGGGTGGGCTCGAGGATCGCCTGGAGCTCGCTCCAGCCGAAATGCAGGCGCGGGTAGAAGGTTTCGGCGTAGACACGCTCGTCGGTCCTGCCCTCGACCTCGGCGTCGTTGGTAAACAGCGGTACCAGGCTCCTGCCATGCACCTGCCCGGGGGTCTCCAGCCCGGTCAACTCCAGCACGGTCGGCATGACGTCGATCAACGAGACCAGTTCGTGGCGCCGGATGCCCTGCGGCTCGTCGAATGGGGTGGCGATGATCAGCGGCACCCGGATGGCCGACTCGTACAGCAGCAGCCCGTGCTCGTTCTCCCCGTGCTCTCCGAGGCTCTCGCCATGATCGGCTGCCACCACCACGTAGGTGTCTTCGGATCGGCCGGAGTCGTCCAGCCACGAGGTCAGCCGGCCCACCAAGGAGTCGGTCCAGGCGATCTCACCAACGTAGGGGTTGGCGTATCGTGACCTGAAAGGTTCGGGTGGCTCGTATGGGGTATGCGGGTCGTACAGGTGAACCCACATGAAGAACGGGGTCGTGTCGTCCTCGCCGGCCCACGCCAGGGCGGTATCGACGACCTCTGATCCGGGGCGCTGCACGCGGCTCAGAAAGATCGCTCGCTGCTTGGGCATCTCGAACTCGTCGAAGTACCGGTCGAACCCCTGGGCCAGGCCCCAGCGCGAGTCGAGGACGAAGGCTCCGACGAAGGCGCCGGTGCGGTAGCCGGCCTCCTGGAAGCTCTCGGCCAGGGTCTGCAGCCCTTCCGGCGCGACGTGCACGCCGTTGTCGCGCACCCCGTGGTAGGGCGGGTGGGTGCCAGTGAACAGCGACGTGTGCGAGGGCAGCGTCAGCGGCGTCGAGGCGTAGGCGCGCATGAAGGTGACGCCGCGGGCGGCAAGACCATCGATGACGGGCGTGTCGACCTGGTCGAATCGGTAGACTCCGATGTGATCGGCCCGCGTCGTGTCGAGCGTCACCAGCAGGACGTTGAGCCTGCGGTCGCCGCGGAGCTGGTCGAGATTGGCCCCCGGGGACGCTCCCGGGCCACAGCTGATCGTCAGCAGGATGATCGCGGACACGGACGCGAGAACGGCGAGCGCTGCGATCACACCAGGCCGCGGCATACGCCGACCGCGGTCGAAGCTCGGCATCCTACTCGCCTCCATCGTCAGGGGTCGGAGACGCGCGCGATATCCGGGCGCATCACGATCGCCAACTCCGACGCGGCTGCCGTCTGTCTCACCCAGGCCGCCTTCGATCAGGGGCACCGGGCGGTTCAGGAACTGCCCCCTGGGCCGAACGTACCTGAGGGACGCCTCGGTTTGAGCGCTATGAGGCTGCCTGGCCGGGCCTGAAACGCCCGGCCAGGGTAAAGGACTCGAGGTTCATGGATCGCGAGTTTGGCGCCGATTTTCGAGTTAACTTGACAGTGCCGCTCGCGTCCATTCCGATCAGAAGGAGAGTCGTGCCCCGAGCCTAAACTGCCGCCCGGGCAGCAGATTGGTTGATCGCCGGGGTGACCCGACCGAGGAGCCTCCGGCCACGGGGAACGTGCGGTGGATTCGCTCGCTGACGCCGGTCGGGGAGAAGTTGTTGAGCAAGTTGAATCCGTCGACCATCAGCTCCAACCGGCCTTGCGCCCCCATATTGAAGGATTTCGACAACCGCAGATCGAGCTGATTGAGCGAGTCCCACGTCCTGCTGCCGATCTTCTCGATGTGTGTGCTGCCGTAGGGCATGTTGCGCAAAATGCGAAGTCCCCCCGCTCGGCTGTTGTGATCTACCTGGAGGTTCCACGGCCGACCCGACGACAGGTTCCAGTACATACCCGCAAGGATGTCTCCGGGCAGCCTGTAGTTGCCCAGTACCTTCCAGCTCCACTTCCTGCTGAAGCGCAACGGACCATCCATGGCGAACGGGTTGCCGTTGAAGTTCGGGTGGTTTGCTGCGTCGGGGCCCCACCCCCAGAGGCTCTCGCCGTCGCCATTCTCCAGCGTTCCCCTGTTGTTCTGGTAGGTGAGGGAGGTGCTCATGTTGAGACCGGAACCCGTTCGCCTTCGGTCCAGCGTCAGCGTCACGATGTCGTGCGTCCGCTTGTAGTAGTCGTGGTTGCCGAGAAAGGGCGTTCGCAGGCCGTCATCTTTGGAATAGAGCGTCTGCGACGTCCCGGGCACCACGGTTCCGTTCGCTAACGTCGCGTCGGGGCTGGTGTATTCGAAGGCTGTGTAGTTGTGCGTGATGGTGTCGATCGCCCTGACAAAGTTGCTGTCGTCTTTGTGGATGTAGTCGACGCCCACGACCCAGTCGTCGACGAACTCATATTCGAATCCGATGTTGAAGATATCCGTGTGCATCCCCTGCAAGTCTGGGGCGAGCGGAATTGTAGCGGCGTCGAGCGAAACCAGGTTTCCGGGTTGGAAAACAAGCTCTTGCAGCACCAACAGTTCCGCGTCCGTCGGGTTGTTCGGGTCAGCCAACAAACCGTCAGGTATATCGAAGTAGTACGACGCGTAGGGTTGGTATGGGTCCTGGTACGCGGTGCCGCTGGCTGTGGAGACGTGTGAGATGACGCTCTTTTCGAAGTAGCGCCCCCAGCTGCCATGCACAACGCCACGGCCATCACCGCCCAGGTCCCAGGTCCCACCAAAGCGTGGCGCCAAGTAGTTGAGCTGGTGCACCCAGGGGGCGCCGGTCGGCTTGCCGTCGAGTCTCTCGTGCCAGTTGGTCCTCTCAAAGCGCAGCCCGAGGTTGAGGGTGACGTTGTCGGTAACGGTGACGTCATCCTGAATAAAGGCTGCGGAGGTTACGGTTTGGCCCTCGAGGCCAATGTCGTAGATAGACCCGTATGTGTACGAGTAGCCATAATAGTTATAGGTAAACAGACCCCCGAGGCCGGTATAACCAGCAATCCAGCTGGACCAACTGTCCTTGTACTGGAGACCGACCTTGGCGTCATGCGCGACGCCCAGGAAGTCGTCGACGTATTGGGTCACCGTTCCCGAGATCTCTTTGCGGGCGTTGTCCTCGTCCTCCAGGAAGCCCCGGGTGATCCTCCTCGACCCGTTAAACCAGTAATCGGGTAGCTCGCAGCACACCAGAGGGAGGCGCAAGAAGTCCGCCGCATTTGATGCGAAGCGGAGATCGGTGAAGGTGTTGTCGCCCAGTTGGGATTGCCAGGACAACAACATGGTTATGCTGCCGTAGTCGGTATCCATGGCGACGTCGAGCGGTGAACCTGTTCGCAGGTCGCGGTTCGTCTCTCTGCCCGGATCGTTGTTGATCATGAACCCGAACGTGTTGGTGTCGTTGAGCAAGAAATCTACCCTGCCGTGCATCGTCCATCTATCGTTACCCTGCTGGGCATCTTCGACGGCGATTCCGCCGTCAAGCCAGATCTGGTCGGCGACCACCGAATCGAGCGTCTCATTACGGCCGACGCTGCCGAAGAAGAGCAGCTTGTTGCGCACAATCGGGCCACCGACAGTGACGGACCATTCGCGGTCGTAGGAGTACTTTCCGCGCTCGAGATCGATGATGTCGCCGGAGTTGTCACTTCTCAGCGAGCCGTTTTCCCAGTAGAAAGAGCCCGTGCCGTGAAACTCGTTGGTGCCCCCCTTGGTGACTATATTGATCATCGCGCCAGTGAACTCGCTGTGCTCGGCGCTGGCGCCGACACCGACAATCTGGATCTCGGCGATCGTATCCACGTTCGGGTTGACCCAGGTGGTACCCCATTCGTTCTCGGTGATATCAACGCCGTTGAGCCGGTAGCCGTTGGTTGCCGAACCCACCCGATGCGCGCTGGTGCCCTCGGCGTGGTTGCCGCCGGCGCCATAGGCTCCCTTGTCGGCGAAGCCAGGGGCGAAGTTCGTCATGTCGGTGAAATCACGCACCACCGGAACGTTTTCCAGCATATCCGCGCCGTATGACGTCGTAAGCGATGACGACTCGATGTCGATCAACGGCGTCTCGGAGACCACTGTGACTGTCTCTGAGATCCCCGCCAGCTCCAGCTCCGCAATCACGGTTGCGGTTGTGCCGACGCTCACCCGGACGTTGTAGGCCATCGTCTGGAACCCGGTGAGCGCGACCGTCACGATGTAATTTCCCGGCCTGAGATTACGGAACCGGAACTCACCCGCGACGTCGCTCGTCGCCGAGCGAGATGCCTCGATGAGGTTTTCTCCCTCGATGGTGGCTGTGGCACCGGGCAGCCCCGCACCATCCGCGTCCACAACCTCTCCGTCGACTATTCCGGTCAACTGGTCCCCCTGCGCCATGACCTGCGTGGGGAGTATCAGCAACATAGCAACAGTCATGACGGCGAGCGTAGCGCGCATTACACCTCTTCCCTGGGCGACGCCTTCATCGCAGGGAAAACGTCGTCGCCCGGACTCGAGCTAACCAATTTGCCATACGGTTAGTAGCACCGTACCGATGCCGATGTCAATGGGCGCGCGTCCTACATCCTCCGCCAATGGCTTGTACATCGTCGGCTGTTCTTTCCTGGCGGCTCCGATTCTCCGCGGCCGACGTCGAAAGGGAGAACGAGAACGCTGCTAGAAATCCGGATGGAATGCTAGCTTGTGCCCAGTGACAAAAAACTCACAGAACATCGCTGTCATCGGTGCTGGTATCAACGGCCTGGTCGCGGCCAACTACCTGGTGCGCGCTGGACACCAGGTCACCCTGCTCGAGCGTAGCGATCGGGTTGGCGGCGCCTGTGTGTCGGAGACCGTCGAGGTGCAGGGCATCCGGCAAGATTACCCGCTCGGCGCTTCGACGCTGGGGCTGATGCAGGACTTTGTCTGGCGGAAGACCGGTCTGGCGGATCGCTTGCAGGGCTGGGCAGGCAGCCATCCGGATTTGGTGTTCTTCCCTGGCATCGAACAGCCCACCCGGATCTACCGTGATGCGTCCCAGGCGGCCGGGGAGTTCGCCGACAGGTGGGGAGAACAAGGTGATCTGGCGGCTTACCGCGCCGACGAAGGTCGGGTGGTGCGCTTTCTGCAAGCCGGCTATCGAGCCGGTCAGCCGCCCAGCTTGGAGGAAACGGTTGCTGAGTTGGGGGCAGACCTGACGGCGCTGTGGATCACCGGGAGCGTCAGGACGCTATTGGATCATTACCTGAGCGCCGAACGTACCAAGCTGCACATTGCCATGAGTGTCACGGAAAGCGGTCCGGTATCCCTGTCCGAGCCCTACTCCGCATTCATTGTTCCGATGATGGGCTCCGGCTCAGTATTCGGCGGCTACTACGGCTACGTGCGGGGCGGCATCTGGCAGATCACACGTGAACTCGGCCGAATCAATCAGCAACTCGGCGTGGATCTCGTGTTGTCCTGCACGGTGCACGAAGTGGACGCGAAGACCGGCCTCGTGCGCTATGAGAATTCTTCCGGCCCGCAGACGCTTCACACGGACCACGTAGCGTTTGCTACCGATCCTCAAACCGCCGCGCGCCTGACTGCCGATGCGGCGCTAATCAAACACACGGCTCAGGAACGGGTGCTTGGCACTGCCGGCAAACTCAACCTCATGTTCCGCAATCCTGTGCGGTGGAAACACGGCGGTGAGAATCCGGAAGCTGACGCCGCTTTCCGCTACATGTTTGCCGTGGACACGATGGCAGACTTTGAAGCAGCGACCCTGGCGGTCGTAGATGGGGAGGAGTTCGCCCCCGGCTACTTCCAGGTTTATTGCGAAGGCGCAGTCATGCGTCACATGGGCCTCGTCGAGCCCTATGACCGGCTGACGGTGTTCTTCAAGAATCTCGCGCTGGCGCAAACCGGAGAACAACTCGCAGGGGTGGAAGCCGAGGTGAAGGAGCTCATCCTGAGCTTTATCGCAAATCCCGAAGATTGCGTCTGGACTCGCTTACTCACACCTCGGGACCTGCAGCAGACCTTCGGAATTCCAGGCGGCAACATTGAACACACCATGCTCGTCGAGGGGCAAAGTTACTTCGATCGGCAATATGCCGACGATGCGAACCGGCGCTTCTACCAGTTCGGCGAGTTCGAGAACGTGTCCATCTGTGGCTCCAGCACCTACCCCTGCGGCTCGGTAGCCGGAACCCCCGGCTACATGTGCGCCAGCGAGTTGCTGCGCCAAATGGGGACATAGAAGCGCCTGCGATCGCCACCCGCCCTGGCGACGGACAACCCACCGGGGGCCCGCGATCAGGTTCGCTCGGCCCACGGATACTGGAACTCGGGACGGATGACGTCGGTCAATAGCTCCTGGACCGCGCGGTGTGCCTGGTCGATGGCGGCGTGGGTCAAGCTGGTGGCGGCGGCGTCGGAGTTGGCTACCGTGATGCGACCGAAGCGCTGACGGCCGCGTACCCAGGGCACCTCGTCATAACCCCATTCAGGGTCGTAGAGGTCGTTGGCGCCGCCGGCGTAGCCGTGCGGCCAGCGGTTCACCGTGATGGCCTCGATATCCCGAGCTGGATCGAAGCCGCCATCCGTCAACGCACGGCCCAGGTGATCACGGATATTGCGCTCGAAGGTCTCGAACGAGGTCGACTGCAGCTCCTCGCGGCCGGCACGGAACTGGTCGCGGGCCGTCAACCCCGGGTGGATCGGAAAGCGTTGCAGATGCAGCACCATCGGATCGTCGGGCGTCTGTGCGCACTGGTAGTCGCCGAGGCTGCGGCCGTAGTCCAGGTCAATTACCTCGTGGTATCCGCCTGGGCTGTAGATGTTCGCCACGCCGAGCTTCTCGAAGGCCTTCCAGTCCCGCAGCACGACGCTGGTGTAGACGAGCGGCCGGCGCACGGCCATGTGCAGGGCTTCCTTCTGCTCCTCGGGAAAGTCGGGACAGAGATAGGGGATCATGGCGTTGTAGCAGGCCATCACACAGGTGGCGCCGCGCGCACGGTGCGCCTTCCCGTGGCGCACGTAGGTCACCTCGACCTCGCTGGCGGTGCGGCGCTCGCCGACGTGGCGGGCGTTGACCACCGTGCTGTTGAGCCGGATGCGCACCGGGCTGCCGTCCTCGTCGATGGCGGCGTAGTTGACCGGCGTCGCCACCGAGTCCTCCATCGTCGTGCCGGGGAGAGCCTTCGGGATCAGCCACCTGACGATCAGCCGAGCGACCGTGGCGTTGCCGTCGGGGAAGTGGATGCTGGGGCCAAAATCGTCTCCCTCCCCGAGCCAGCTCTGCGGCGGCTGCTCCACACCGAGCCCATCGAACCCCGGGAACCACCCGGTGCGCAGGGCGCCCCAGGCGCTACAGGAGTCGATCCCGGCCGAGCCGTTGGCGTCGCCCCGCCGCATGAAGAAGGGGATTACCCCCGGATCCGCCTTCACGACCTCGAGCAGATAGTCCTGATAGCTGATCTTGCGCAACCGCTGTTTCTTCTCTTCGAGCGACAAGCCCGGCAGGTAGTCGCGCTTGTCCTCGTGGAGCCGCAGCATGTCCTTCTTCACGTTGTCCGACAGCGGCGTCTTGGCGAGGAACTCCTCCCAGGTGAGCGAGCCGGGTCGGGCCGGCTGGGAGCTCCGCCGCGTCCTCCCGACCACTAGCCGATCCGCGCCGAAGGTCTCGCGGTCGAAGAAGACACCCGGTTGCAGGCCCATCCTCCGGTAGAGGCCGCGGTCCGCCTCGGTGGTCGCCAGGTAACGCGGTTTGTCGATGCCGATCTCCTCCAGCAGCGCTTTGGCCTCGTAGGGGTAGCTGTTGGCGCCGTGGATCGACATCGTGCCGCCGAAGCCGATCACCTGGCGGCCGTTCACCATGAACTCGTTGCGCTTGGCATGGCCGCCGAAGTCGTCGTGGTTATCGAGCACGAGCACTTTCGATTCAGGGAGCGCTTTCTTGAAGAACCACGCGGCGGCCAGCCCGCTCAACCCTCCTCCCACCACGATCAGGTCGTAGCTCTCGCCGGTATCCTCCGCCTCGTCCCAGGTCTTCCCGTCGCGCATCTCGTGCGCGACTTCGAAAGACCCCTCGTGGCTGCCGCGCATCCCGGTCAGCTTTGGCGGGTAGTAGACCTCGGACCCGGGCGAGTCCTGTGCCGACGGTGTCTGGCCGGAAGAGGTCCTGGGCGGCTCCGACGCGCTGGCCTCGGCACCTGAGAGTGCTCCCGCACCGATCGCGCCCGCGCCGCCGATTGCTGCGCTGGCGCCGTTCAGGAAGTCGCGCCGGGTGATCTCCCGGTCCATCCCCAGTTCACAGTCTGACTTCTTCATGCGCCCATTCTAGCCTTTGCCTCGCGGGCTGACGACCGCATGGCGTTGAGCAAAGGTCTTCCTATATATAGCCGTCATGCCGCCGAACTGCGCCACCATCTCCCCGACGTGGCGAGCGCGCTGACTGAGTATCACAGCAACTTGGATGCGATCGTGGATCTCGCGGCTGCCCATGAAGCGCGGCTGGTTCTTATCACCCAGCCATCCGTATGGCGACCGGGCATGACGGCCGCCGAGCAGGAACGGCTATGGCTCGGTGGTGTCGGCGACTACCAGGAGCTACCCGGTCAGCCGTACTACTCGGTCGACGCATTGGCCGATGCCATGCAACGCTATAACGACGTGCTCGTTGACACCTGTCGCCAACGCGACGTCGAATGTCTCGATCTCGCTGCGGTGTTGGCGCGCAGCACGGACACTTTCTTCGACGACGTTCACTTCACCGAGGCTGGCTCGGCAGAAGTTGGACGACTCGTCGCGGCACAGCTGGGTCGGGGCGCGTTCTGAGGCAGCGTTCACAACGGAGCGAGCCCCAGCCGGAGTTGAAATGTCCTTTCGGCATCGTTCGCTTTGGCTCCAGGAAGTAGCGGGCGACGCGCCCGACGCACCTCCACTGCGCGGCCGCGCCCGAGCCGACGTTGCAATCATCGGTGGGGGCTACGTCGGACTATGGACGGCGATTCGTATCAAGCAGGCAGAACCGCGATGCGATGTCGCTATTCTCGAGCAGGACATCTGCGGTGGAGGTGCCTCCGGCCGCAACGGTGGCTTCGTGCTCTCGTGGTGGCCGAAGCTTGCCTCGCTGAGCAAGATCATCGGCACCACCGAGGCGATTCGTGTGGCGCGGAGCTCCGAGCAAGCGATAGCCGAGATCGGCGATTTCTGCGCCGACCACGCCATCGACGCCGACTATCGCCAAGGTGGGTGGCTATGGGCCGCCACAAGTGAGGCGCAACGCGGCGCGTGGGACGGGTTGCTCGATCTCTGCGCTCGCCACGGGGTGGACGCCTTCCGGCGTCTGGACCCTGCCGACGTCGGACGCCGCAGCGGCTCGACGGCCCATCGCGAGGGTGTTTTCGAGAGCACGGCTGCCATCGTGCAGCCGGCCGCGCTAGCCCGCGGGTTGCGTCGCGTCGCATTGGAGATGGGCGTTCGGATCTTCGAGCACACGGAGATGCGAACCTTCTCGCGTCGTCGACCGGTCACGGTTGAGTGCGATAACGGAACGCTGCTTACCGACATGCTGGTCATCGCCACCAACGCCTGGGCGGCGCGCATCCCCGAACTTTCACGCGCCATCGTGGTGGTCTCCAGCGACATGATCGCTACCGCGCCGATCCCGCAAGAGCTGAACCGCATCGGCTGGGAACGCGACCTGGCGATCACCGATTCGCAACTCATGGTCGACTACTATCGCACCACCCGAGACGGCCGCATTGCTTTCGGCAAGGGCGGCAGTACCCTCGCCTACGGCGGCAACGTCGGAGGCGCCTTCGATCGCAGCGCTCGCCGCGCTCGCGAGGTCGAGGCGGACTTCCGACGCTACTACCCGTCACTCGAGCATGTGCCCATCACTCATGACTGGTCGGGGCCCATCGATCGAACGCCCAACAGCCTCCCGTTGATGGGCCACCTCGGAGGGCTCGAGCACATCGTTTACGGGGTCGGCTGGAGCGGCAACGGGGTTGGGCCCAGCGTCGTCGGGGGCAAGGTCCTCGCCAGCCTGGCGCTGCGAACCCAGGACGAATGGTCAAACCATCCGCTGGTTGACCGGCCCACTGCCGGGTTTCCGCCTGAGCCCATTCGGTTCGTCGGTGCCCATATCGTTCGTGCGGCGGTGGCCAGCAAGGAACGCGCCGAGATTCGCGACCGCAAGCCATCGTGGCTGTCGGTGAAACTCGCCGCCCTCGCGCCATCGGGCCTCGAGGACAAGGAGTGAGTTTCCGAACGTCGTAGACAGGCCCTTCGACACTTGAGAATGTCCTCCCTCCATGGTGCAATGCGCGTAGCTGCATGTCATCCTTGAGGGCAACATCGGGCCACCATCGATCGGTGACCGCCGGCGGGGCGCGAGCAACGCCGAGGGCGGGCGGGAGACGTATGTCGTGAGAGCTGGTGCGGAGCGCATCCGTGCGATGTCGCGGCTGGCAGCAGCTACTCTGGGTGCCGGCTTGGTCGCAACGAGCCTGAGCGCCGCGGGCCCGGCGCAGAACAACACGAGGCGGGTCGATCTGCCACCGGCGGCCAACGAGATCGCCGCGAGTGCCGCAGGCTACCAGTCGCAGAATCGTGTCATCGGCCAGTATTGCGTGCGCTGCCACAACGACGCGAACCGTACCGCCGGCCTGTCGCTCGAGTCGTTCGACGTGGCTCGTGCCGACGAGAGCGCCGAAATCGTCGAAAAGATGATCCGCAAGCTGCAGGCCGGCATGATGCCGCCGCCGCCGCTGCGCCGGCCCGACCGGGCGACCGTCAACGCGCTGGTGACGTCGTTGGCAGGGCGCATCGATGATGCTGCGGCGGCCGGATTCTACGGCGGGGGCCGCACGTTTCAGCGGCTCAATCGCGCCGAGTACGAGCGTTCCGTGCGCCACTTGTTGGATCTTGAGATCGATGCCGACGCTTATCTGCCGCCCGACACGATCAGCGAGGGATTCGACAACGTGGCCGATGTACAGGGTTTGTCGGTAACGGTGATGCAGGGGTTCTTGGCGGCGGCCGGCGAAGTGAGCCGCATGGCGCTCGGCAACGTAAGGGCCACGCCGAGCGCGACGACATATTCGGTGTCGCGCTTCGCTTCACAGCGGCAGCAAGTGGACGGCGCGCCTTACGGCACGCGCGGCGGACTCTCGGTGATCCACCATTTCCCGGCCGATGCCGAGTACACGTTTGCGATGGATTTCTACGACTCGCCGATCGCCGCGCTGTTCGGCATGCGCACGCTACACGACGAGCAGATCGAGATCTCCATCAATGGCGAGCGGGTGGCGCTGGTAGATATCGATCGGTGGATGAACGCCGACAACGGTCTCCTCGAGGCCGATGCTCCGATCTTTGTCAGGGCGGGACCACAACGCGTATCGGCGGCGTTTCTACAGCGCTTCGAGGGGCCTGTCGAAGACGCGCTCTCACCGCACGAGTGGAGCCTGGCCGACAAGAAGATCGGCAGCTCGTACGGGGTGACTTCCTTGCCGCATTTGCAGGACCTGATCATCGGTGGGCCCTACAACGCGAGGGGCGTGTCGGCAACGCCGAGCCGCGACCATATCTTTAGCTGCCGGCCTACGGCTCCAGACGAGGAGCTGCCGTGCGCTCGCCAGATCGTCTCGCGCCTGGCAACCGAGGCCTACCGACGGCCGCTGACAAGCGCCGACGTCGATGCGCTGATCAGTTTCTACGAGAATGGTGCCGCCGGGGGCGGGTTCGAGATCGGAATCCGAGATGCCCTACAGGCAATCCTGGCGAGCCCCCACTTCATCTTCCGTTTCGAGCAGGCAGCTGCCGACCTGCCAGCCGCATCGCATCGGATCAGCGATCTGACCCTTGCCTCGCGACTGTCATTCTTCCTCTGGGCCGCCGCCCCCGACGACGAGCTGGTTGAGCTGGCCCGGCACGGTCAGCTGTCCGACCCGCGGGTTATCGAGGTCCAAGTAGCCCGGATGCTGGCCGATCCGCGCGCGGCGTCGCTAGGCACGCGTTTCGCCGCCCAATGGCTTCGCCTCCAGGATCTGTACCTGGTGCAGCCGGATGCGGTGATGTACCCCGATTTCCCACGACAGCTCGCCGATGCCATGCGCCAGGAGACCGAGCTGCTCTTCAACTATCTCGTGCGGGAAGATCGTGGCGTTCTCGAGTTGCTGACCGCCGACTACACGTTCGTCAACGAGCGTTTGGCCAGACACTACGGAATCCCGAATGTCGCCGGCACGCATTTCCGCAAGGTGCCCCAGAGCGATCGCAATCGACGAGGTATTCTGGGGCACGGCAGCTTTCTCACCCTCACCTCGCACTCCAACCGAACCTCTCCGGTGCTGCGCGGCAAGTGGCTGATGGAGGTTCTGCTGGGCACTCCGCCTCCGCCTCCGCCTGCGGACGTGCCGGATCTCGAAGACAGCGATTTCGTCGGCGATACCAAGCTCACCACGGTGCGCGAGCGACTCGAGCAGCATCGTGCCGATCCGACCTGCATGTCGTGCCACCGGGTTATTGATCCGCTCGGCCTGGCGCTCGAGAACTTCGACGTCATGGGATCCTGGCGCATCAACGACAACGGCGTGCCGGTTCAGGTTGCGGGCGAGCTGTACGACGGTACGCAGCTGGAGGGCCCCATCGACCTGCAACGGGCGCTGCTGAACTACTCCGACGCCATCATCACGAACTTCGCCAAGAACCTCATGGCCTATGGACTCGGCCGGCGGATCGAGTACACCGACATGCCTTTCATTCGGGCCATCGTTGCCGACGCGCGTAGGAATGACGACAGGATGTCGTCGTTCATCCTCGGCATCGTTCGCAGTCCCTTATTCCAGACCAACGACCGCGCATTGCGCATACAGGTAGCCGACGGCGATGGCGTCGAACACCGACCTTGACTGCAACCTTGCCGGAACAATTGGAGCTCGATTGACCCGCGGAAACGGGGGGACGGCGGTATACAACCGAGCCTTGGAGGAACGATGTTCATTCTGAACAAGCCGCTTCCGCGCCGCACAGTTCTGCGCGGCGTGGGCGCAACCGTTGCATTGCCCTTGCTCGACGCGATGGTGCCAGCAGCTAGCTGGGCGCGGACTGGCGTCAACACCACCGATCCCATTCGGCTGATCTGTATCGAAATGGTGCACGGCGCTGCCGGCTGCAACGACTACGGTGCTTCGAAGAACTACTGGTCGCCCGCCGATACGGGCCGCCAATTCGATCTCAGCCCGAGCTCGCTGCGCGCCCTCGAGCCGTTTCGCGAATACCTGACCATCATCAGCAATACCGACTGTCAGGGCGCCGAGGCGGTTATCCCCAAGGAGATCGGCGGCGATCACTTCCGCTCGAGCGCCGTCTTCCTGACCCAGGCGCACCCGCTGCAAACTCAGGGCTCGGACGTGCGCGTCGGCACCTCCATGGATCAGCTGTACGCCCAGCGCTTCGGTCAGAACACGCCGATTCCGTCAATGCAGCTGTGTATCGAGAACGTCGATGCCGCAGGCGGATGCGCGTACGGATACGCCTGCGTGTACACCGACACGATCAGTTGGGCTGCCCCGAATCGGCCGCTACCGATGATCCGAGATCCTCGCGTGGTCTTCGATCAGCTGTTCGGTGTCGGGGGTACCCCGGAGGAGCGCGCCGAGCGCCGGCGAGCGGATCGCAGCATTCTCGACTGGATAACCGGCGAGGTCTCACGCCTGAAGACCGGCTTCGGACCCGAAGATCGGCGGCGCATAGATCGGTATCTCGAGAATGTTCGTGAGATCGAGCGCCGAATACTGCGAATCGAGGAGCGCAACGCGAGCGGTGAGGTACGCGAGCTGCCCGCGGCCCCAGCGGGCGTGCCGGACTCCTTCGAGGAGCACGTCAAGCTCATGTTCGACCTCCAGGTTCTGGGCTTCGCTGCCGATGTGACCCGCGTGTTCTCGTTCAAGATGGGGCGCGACGCTTCGTCGCGCGTCTATCCAGAGAGCGGCACCAACAAGGGCTTCCACCCCGCCTCACACCACGGAGGCAAGGAAGAAAACGTCGACGAGTTTGCCCTCATCAACGACTACCACGTCAGCTTGATGCCGTACTTCCTGGAGCAGCTGCGGAACACGATGGAGGGTGACAGTAGTCTGCTCGACAAGAGCATGGTGATCTACGGGTCGCCGATGGGCGATCCGAACCTCCACAATCACAAGAGGTGCCCGTTGTTCGTTGTCGGCGGCGCCAACGGCCAGCTCGATGGGAACCTCCACCTGCGAGCCGACGCCGCCACCCCGATGGCCAACGTCATGTTGAGCCTGATGCACAAGCTCGGCCACAACGACATGACGAGCTTCGGTGATAGCACCGGCGAGTTCTCGCTATCGGCGCCGGCGTGATTCGGTCAGCGATGAGCTTTCGACGAAACAGCATGCTCCGACGATACGCAGGCCGACCGACCGTCGCGCTGATCGTCGCCGTTTGTCTGCCCGCGCTGGTGGCAGCGGCACCGAGTGCCTCACCGGTAGCCGACGCGGCGATGCGCGGCGATGCCGAGGCAGTGCACTCGTTGCTCCGGCAAGGCGCCGATGTAAACGCGGCCCAGGGTGATGGCATGACCGCCCTGCACTGGGCGGCGCGCAACGACGACAGCGCCATGCTCGAGATGCTGATCTACGCTGGTGCCAACCCCACCGCGGTCACACGAATCGGCGACTACACTGCGCTTCACCTGGCCGCCAAATCCGGGCACGCGCAAGCGGTCGAGGTATTATTGCGGGCCGGCAGCAGGGTGGACGCCATGACAACGGCGGGAGGCGCGAGCGCCCTGCACTTCGCCTCGGCAGCGGGCGACTTGAACGCCATCACCGCGCTGCTGGACCATGGCGCCGACGTCAACGCACGCGAGTCGACCTGGGGACAGACGTCGCTGATGTTTGCTGCCGCAGCGAACCGCGTCGAGGCGGTGGACCTGCTTGTTCGACGGGGCGCGGACTCCTCTATCACGGCCAAGGTCGTCGATCTTCCTGCTTTCGAAGAACGCCTGAACGCCCAAAAGGAGCAGCGCGACCGACGCATCGCGGTGCTTCAGGCGATCGATCCGGAGGATTCCGTCGAGCCTGTGAAGCCCACGGCCTCGAGGGAGCCGCTCGACGCAACGCCGGCCGAGCCGACCGCCAATCCGACACCGGCTGCCGAGGCGAAGCCCGAGCCTGAGTCAGAGGAGACGCCATCTCCACCCGACGCCGGCTCGGCCGGATTCGAAGAGGAAGAGGACAAGGAAGAGGCGGAGGGAGAGCCGCCGAACTACGAGGACCTCGTCGGTACGCACGGCGGCATGACGGCGCTGCTGCACGCGGCACGCGAAGGTCATGGCGCCACCGTACAGGCCTTGCTGGAATCCGCAGCCGACGTCAATCTGGTCAACGCCGGCGATCGCACCAGCCCGCTACTGATGTCCGTGGTGAACGGCCACTTCGACCTGGCGATGTACCTTCTCGACCAAGGTGCCGATCCGGCCCTGGCAACCACCGGCGGCCTGACACCGCTCTACGCCGCCATAAAGGTGCAGTGGGCGCCCAAGTCGCGGTACCCACAGCAGTACGCCTACACGCAGCAGCGCACTGGCTATATGGAGTTGCTACAGGCGCTGTTGGATGCGGGGGCCGATCCGAACGTTCGGCTCAATAAGCACCTCTGGCATATGTCGTACAACTTCCACCTGCTCGGCGTCGACTCCAAAGGTGCGACGCCGCTCTGGCGGGCCGCCTACGCCACCGATGTCGCGGCGATGCGGCTACTGGTCGCCCACGGCGCCGATCCGAAGGTGCCCACCCAGGTAGTGCCCAAGCGCCGGCGCTACGCGGACAGCGGCGGCGAGGACGGCAAGTCGGACCCCTCGGGTCTGCCCCCGGTGCCGATCGGCGGGCCCGCCGTATATCCCATCCACGCCGCCTCAGGCGTGGGATACGGCCAGGGCTACGCAGGGAACTCGCACCGGCATGTGCCGGACGCGTGGTTGGCGACCGTTACGTATCTGATGGAAGAGCTCGGTGCGGACGTCAACACCCGCGACCATGACGGGTACGCGCCGCTGCACCATGCCGCCGCACGAGGAGACAATGAGCTCATCCGTTACCTCGTGGAGCACGGCGCCGATCCCACCTTGATAAGCCGCCGCGGTCAGACGACGGTCGATATGGCGAACGGACCCGTACAGCGCATCCAGCCGTTCCCCGAGACCATCGCGCTACTCGAGAGCTTGGGCGCCACGAACAGCCATAACTGCGTCTCCTGCTGACGGGCGGGCGACGCTGGCTCTCTCGGCCTGATCGCGCCTCTACTTGAGCGTCACCCAGATCAGATCGATCGGGGCATCGCCCGTGTTCCCCGACTCGTGCTGCTCGCTCAGGGGAACTGCCTCCATCCAGCCGACCGAGCCGGTCTCGGAGAACGGTGACGGATCGCGCTGCACGCCGCCGCGGCGTCCCGACCAGATGCCTCCCTTGATGTGGATGTAGACCTGGTTGCCGGGATGCGAGTGGATGCCCTCCCACTCACCGGGGCGGATGATAAACCGTTGTACGACGACGCGCTCGTTCTCCAGCAGCACCTCGCCGTCAGGGTCCGCCAGGTTCGGATAGGTCAACAGAACCTGCTTGTCGGCAGGACCAACCGGCGCATCTTTCTTCAGCGTCACCCAGATCAGATCGATCGGGGCATCGCCGGTGTTGCCGGATTCGTGCCCCTCGCTGAGCGGAATCGCCTCCATCCAGCCCACCGAACCGTCCGCGGAGGGGGAACCGGAAGAGGTAGGCTCGCCTCCTCCAGTAATGCCGGACCACTGCCCGCCCTTGACATGCACGTAGACCTGGTTGCCGGGATGAGAGTGGATCCCCTCCCACTCGCCCGCGCCCACGACGAACCGTTGCACCACAACAAGCTCGTTCTCGAGCAGCACCTCGCCGTCAGGGTTCGCCAGGTTCGGATAGGTCAACAGAAACTGCTTGTCGCTGGCGGCAGTAGGCGTGGCGATTTGTTCGGTCGGTGTCGGGGTCGGCTCGCTTCCGGCAGGGGCAACGGCGAACATGAGTATGACGAGGGTCAAAATCAATCTGCGGCGCATGGTTTCTCTCCTGCGCACACCAAGGCGCGCGGCCAGTTGGCTCGGAACTCGGCGGCAAGCATTCACCATGCGGGCAACTCGTTCAAGCGTCCATGGCCGGTCGCGATTGCTCCATACCGAGGGTGGCCGTTACGATCCCCACGCAGGAGCATTCCGAATCCCCAAACACGGCGCCGACATGAAGCTTCGACCTACGACAATAGCCACGGCCACCTGCTTGGCTCTGGGCGGTTTTCTCACCGCGCTCGGTTCGCCCGCCACGGTTGGGGCAAGACAGACTCAATCGGTGTGGAACGGGATCTATACCGTGGAGCAGGCGGAACGTGGCCGGCCGCTCTACGAAACCGCCTGCGCCGGGTGTCACGGCGCCGACCTCACGGGCGGCGACGAAGCGCCGCTGCTTGCCGGCGGCGAGTTCGTCTGGACCTGGAACGGGCTGACGGTCGGAGCGCTATTCGAACGCATCCGTAAGTCGATGCCCGTTGACGATCCCGACAGCGTGAGTCGCCAGGAGAAGGCCGACATCCTCGCCTTCGTGTTTTCGGTCAACGAGTTTCCGGCCGGCGAGTCCGAGCTGACTTCGCGCACCTCTGCGCTAGAACGAATCATGTTCGAGGCCATCCAGCAGTAGCGACCGAGCGCGCGCCGCCACAAACCTCGCGAGAGCGGTAGCGATCAGGAGAGAGACCATGCGCGCAACGCAACAAATTCAGGCGGCGACCGGAGCCGCCCTACTCGCGCTCCTCGTGCCGTTGGCGGTCTTCGCCCGGGCGCAGGACAATCCCTACCGCGTCGCCGATGCGGCCTGGGGCGAGCTCCCCGACGGTCGTACCTACGGATCCATAAGCGCGGTGCACCCGGCACCTGACGGGACCCTGTGGGTTGCCGACCGATGCGGCCAGAATAGCTGCCTCGGACGAGATGAGGCTCCCATCCTGCACTTCGATGCGTCCGGGAAGCTGCTCAACAGCTTCGGCGCCGGCTTGTTCGTGTGGCCTCACGGCATCGAGGTCGACGCGGAGGGCAACGTCTGGGTGACCGACGCCCAGGTTCGGAGCGGCCAGGGCAATCAGGTGCTGAAGTTCAGCCCGGAGGGCGAGCTGTTGCTGGCCCTGGGCCTCAAGGGCCGAGTCGACGGTGACCGCCCCGACTCGTTCACCGGACCGACGGACGTCGCCGTCACAGCGGCCGGCGACATCTTCGTCCTCGACGGACACGGCCCGCTCGGTAACAACCGTGTGGTGAGGTTCACAGGCGACGGTGAGTTGGTCACCTCTTGGGGCGAGACCGGAAGCGGGGTGGGCCAGTTTCACGATCCCCACGCTATCGACATCGATTCCCAGGGTCGTATCTTCGTCGGCGACCGCGGCAACAACCGCATCCAGATCTTCGATCAGGACGGCCACCATCTTGCTACGTGGACGCAGTTCGGGCGGCCGAGTGGCCTGTTTATCGACGCCAACGACGTTCTGTACGTGGCGGATTCGGAGTCGCACTCGGGCAACCCTGGCTACAGCCGTGGTATCCGCATCGGCAGCGCCACGGACGGCTGGGTCTCCGCCTTCATCCCCGACCCTGAGCCCAACCCCGGGAACTACATCACGAGTGGAGCGGAGGGGGTCGCGGCCGACGCCATGGGCAACGTCTTCGGCGCCGAGGTAACGAATCGGACGCTGGTGAAGTACGTCCGGCGGTAGTCGCGCCGCGCCGCGGGCAGAACGCTGTTCCGCCGCCTACTCCTCGCTCTCGGCCGCTGCCCGGCGCTTGTCGACCTCGGCGTCGAAGTCCTCCTGTTCCATGTAGGTGAAGTCGATCCAGACGTGCGCCATCTCGTCGACGGTGCGGTCGCCGTAGCCAACCCACTGATCGGGATCCGGATTGCTCGGATTGTCCTCGGTATTGTCGTGCCAGGTGGTGACCAGCAGCGTCGTTCCGGCAGGCAGCAACGGCGCCACATCATCGTCATAGATGTAGTTGATGTGCCAGTTCCATTGGAAATCGCCGACGTGGCTGAGTACCTCCCGACGACCATCCGGATAGATCGCTTCCAAGGTCTGCGCCTTGCCACGCATGTGCATGTGTGGCTGGAAGTTCTCGATCCGCGCCGGGGCGACGAGCACTTGCTGGTGCTGGATGACGCTGACCTGGTGCGGCGGGATGTCCAGCCGGGACTCGCGCGACCCCTCGCCAATCATTCCCAGCATCGTACGGTGCTTTGGCACGTAGTCGCGGGGATAGAAGTACACGCCCAGCTCGACGACGTCGTCGGTCACCTGTGCGCCGTACGCGTAATAGTGCACCTCCCACTGAATCATCGAACCGGGCAACATCAGCTTGCCCGCGGTAGGGGGAAACACTTCGCCGACCTTGCCGATCGCCCACTCCATGAAGGTCCCGGCGCGGCGTGCCTCTGGAGGAACGTTGCTCGCCAGGCCGACAATGTCGTCCTCCTCTTGGAGTAGATAGGTGAGGACGTGATGCACTGCTTTGCGTCCCCCAGGGTAGGACGGCTTGATCTCGATGGCGCGCACCCAACGTGCCTCGGTCAGGCCGGTCTCGACGATGGGGCGCCACCATTTGTCCTCGCCGAGATCCTCCACGGTGTATGGCTCCGAACGGACGATCAGATCGGGCTCACCGAACTCGTCGGCCAGCCGCCATTCGGCGGGGTCAGGGAAGTCGCGCGGCGGCGGCATGTCGGCGGGATCACCCATGGGGGCGCCCTCATCGATCCAACGAACGATGGTGGCCAACTCGTCGTCGGTCAGCGAACGGTCGTTCTTGTAGCGCTGGATTCCGACCGTCTTGTCGATGTGCCAGGGTGGCATACGACGCGCTACCAGCGCCTTGCGAATCGGCCTGAGAAAAGCTCGTACGTCCTCATATGTCAGCAACGACATCGGAGCGATGGAGTCTGGCTTGTGGCACTCCTGACACTTCACCTGGAGGATCGGCGCTACATCCTTGGTGAATGTGATCGGGTCGTCGTCCGCGATCGGCGCACTGCCCGAGAAGGCGCTCCCGCTTAAGGCCAATACCACGACGAAGGCGACGCTGGCGATAGCGAGGCTCTGCAACACGCGAGGGTAAGACCGGTTGCTTGTCATGGTGGGCTCCTTCATGGAGTAACGGTGACTCGTACAAACGAATTCGTCCAGCAGCACTGGGCATGCCCCGCGGCAAAGGTCCCCGAGACGTCGTTGGCGAGCACTCGAAGGACGTACTTTCCCGGTGCGCTGAATGTCGCGGTGGTGGTCGCTTTTCCGCCATCTGCGCGATCGACCGAGGGGGTGGCATCGCCAAACGAGACTTCCCCCTCGCCCTGGTGCTTGTGCCAGGTAAGGTCGAGGGTGTCTCCGGTGGACCTCCGGTGCCAATACGACTCGCTTCTGGCATCGTCGATCGCCCAGACCGTGAGGGTCAGCGGATCGCCGACGGCAACGGTCCGGGGCGGACCGTAGATTCCTCCCGGCCCGCTACCTCCCGGGCCATCAGCGGCGAACTTGACAACCGGCGGCGTGTTCTGCACGCCCGCCTCGCCTTCCAGGGCATCGATGTAATAGCCGCGTTCCAGGTGCCCCGGTATCGAGTACGTCTTGCCGCGAATGACGATCGTCCAGAAGAGCTTCTGGTCGCCGAAATCGGCCGGCACTTTGACGCCGAACACGCCCCAGTGACGACGTGGCCCAAAGCGGGTCGGCTGGCCCCGGTCGGGGTCGCCGGTCTCGAAACGATTGTTCGGACCCAGCGGAATCTCGACGAGCTCTTCCGAGTTGCGGTTGAAGTAGCCGAACGAGAGCGTCCGTGTGTCATCCGAGTTTATGTACCAGCCCTCGAAGACCGGGGTTACCCCCTCCCCTGACCTTGCCACGGGCCCGAGCGGTAGCTGGCGAGCAAAGAGTGCCGTGCTAGCTGTAGCGACGGCAACCGCGGTCAGCAGTACTAATGCCACGCGACCTCTAGACATCGGCTCTCCTGAGGAGGATCCGCACATGGGCGCTCGGGGCAATCCTGTGTGCGCCCGCAGGTGGAAGAGATCGTACACGTACCATCGGCCAGCACGGTCAGTCAACGAAGGGTGCACCGCGAATGAGCGCGGATACAATAGCCGCCGCTCCACCATGCGCCAAGCAACCACCCCGTGATCGAAGAACCAGCGGTAGAGAGTTGAAAATACGAAGTAATCGGTACGTGATCCTCGCCTGCCTGATAGTGGCCGGAGAGATGGTGTTCTCTCTGCCATTCCACGTGGGCAGGTTCTTCCGCGCTACGACCCTCGCCGTGTTCGGTTTCTCGAACACGCAATTCGGTGATGCCTTCGCGGTCTACGGCGTCACGGCGATGCTCTCCTATTTCTTCGGCGGCCCGCTCGCCGATCGCTTCTCCGCGCGCAAGCTGATCGCCACGTCGCTATTCGCCACTGGCTTGGGTGGCTTCTACATGGCGAGCATCCCGGGCTTCGCCGGCACCACGTTCTTGTTCGGGTACTGGGGGGCCACCACCATCCTCTTCCTGTGGGCCGCGATGATCCGCGCTACCCGCGAGTGGGGCGGCGTGGCGGCGCAGGGGCGCGCGTTCGGATTGCTGGATGGCGGCCGTGGTCTGGCAGCTGCGGCCATGGCCAGCGTCGCGGTCGTGCTCTTCGGGCTGTTTCTACCCGGCGAGACGACTGAGATAACGGCGACCGAGCGGCTCGCTGCGCTCCGCGCGGTCATCTATTTCTACACCGCAATGACCATCGCCGCGGGGGCCCTCGTATTGCTCGTCATACCCGAGTCGAAGCGCAACCACCTCTCGTCCCCGCGCAGCCCGCTTCCGGCGCTGCGGGCGGTCGTGGGTACGGCGTCCGTCTGGGCTCAGGCGCTTATCGTCGTGTGCGCCTACTGTGCCTACAAAGGTCTAGACAACTACTCGCTCTACGCCGTCGAGGTGATGGGAATGAGCGAGCTCCAGGCGGCGCAGTTCACCGCCAGCGCGACGTACCTCCGCCTGTTCGGGGCGATCGGCGCCGGGTTACTCGCCGACCGCTTCACCGCCCGGCGAACCCTGGCCGGACTCTTCATGATTCTGACGGTGAGCTACGTCGCCCTGGCGCTGTCGAGCCCGGCGGCAGGACTGGTCGGTGTCATCTACGCCAACCTCCTCGTAACCTTCGCCGCTACCTACGGTCTTCGCGGCATCTATTTCGCCCTGCTGGAGGAGACCAAGGTGCCGAGCACTAGCACCGGTACCGCGGTTGGCGTGATCTCCGTCGTCGGCTTCACGCCAGAGATATTCTTCGCGTCGATCGCCGGGCGGATTCTCGATTACTCACCGGGCGTCACCGGCCACCAGAACTTCTTCGCCTTCCTTGCGATGATCGCGGTGGTCGGGGTCGGCGCCTACTTCGTGCTGGCGCGTCTGTTGAGATCCCAGGATTCGCGAGCTACATCCGATCACGGCTGCGCGTGACGTTCGATAGGCGCTCAGGCCATCGAGTCCAACACCGCGTCAAGCGTCGCCACTAGCCGCTCCGCATGACTGGATGCGAAGACGATCGGGGGGCGGATCTTCAATACATTACCGTGCGGGCCCTCACGCCCCACCAGCACGCCACGCTCCCGCAGCTGATTCACCACCCGGCGTGTTTCCACCGGCGCCGGCTCTCGTGTGCTTCGGTCGAGCACCAGCTCGACGCCGATGAACAGACCCGGGCCGCGCACGTCTCCGATCACCGCGTGACGATCTGCCAGTTCTTCCAAGGCCGTACGCAACTCGGCGCCGACTCGCTGAGCGTTCTGCTGCAGCTCTTCGATTTCAATGACATCGAGGACCGCCGTCGCCGCAGCGCACGACACCGGGTTGCCCCCGGTGGTGCTGAAGAACCCGCTGGCCGCCTGGAACTCCTCCGCCAGCTCTCGTCGCGTCACCACCGCACCTACCGGGTGACCGTTGCCGATCGGCTTGCCGAACGTGACGATGTCAGGCACGACACCGTCGACCTCGAATCCCCACATGTGCGCTCCGGTGCGTCCGAAGCCGGCCTGAACTTCGTCGGCAACACATAGTCCCCCAGCAGCCCGCACGCGGTCGAAGACACCCGACAGGAACCCCGGCGGGATGTCGAAGATCCCGTCGCTACTGAGCACCGTGTCGATGAGGAACATGGCGGGCTCGTGACCCTTGTCACGCAACTTCGCGATGGCCGTGTCGGCGCCGGCAGCAAACTTCGCTCCGCGATCCTGATCGTCTCTGCGCCATCGACCGCGGTAATCGTCCGGCGGATCGATGGTCTCGACATAGGGGGCAATATCACCGTGGCGGCCTGAGGGCGACAGATCGTGAGTTATCTGGGTCACACCGTGATAGGCGTTGCGCGTCACCAGGGCTCCGCTGTGCCCTGTACAGGTGGCGGCGATACGCCACGCCAGGTCGTTGGCCTCGCTCCCCGACGAAACCAGCATGCATACTTCGAGCTCACCGGGCAGCGTGCCTACTAGCCGATCGCCGAACTCTACAATGTGCTCGTAGAGGTAGCGGGTGTTGGTGTTCAAGGTCGCTGCCTGGCGGGCGATCGCGCTCACCACGCTCGGATGACAGTGCCCCACTTGCGGGACGTTGTTGTAGCAATCCAGGTAGGCGGTCTGCTCAGGGCCGTACAGCCACACTCCCTCACCGCGCACCGTGTGGACCGGTGTCTCGTACGAGAGCTCGTAGCCGCTGCCCAGGCGTGCCACCCGTCGTCGCTGTAGAGCCGTCGTAGACGTCTCCGCCGGAACGGTAACCGTCGCTGGAGATATCCCACAGGCGCTTCGGTACAGATCCGCTACTTCTTCATGACCAGCCGCCTGCATGGCCTCGAGCGAGTTGGCGAGATCTTCCTCGATGTTGTCGAAGTGATCGCGCTCGTCCGAGAATGGCTTCCACGACTCGATGGCGAAAAACATCGCCAACCGGGTGGCTGCGAGCACCGGTAGCAGCTCGATCTCGAGGGGCTCCAACGGCGTCACCGAGTGAAACCCGGCAACGATCCGCGCACTCAGCGCCAGCTCGCCCTTGCGTCCGGACGGAATCTCTGCCGCTGCGACAGCGAGATCCTGGACCAGCGGGGCGTGGATCACGTCGCCGAAGTCGTACACGCCAGCGACACTCCAGGGGCGATCGGCGTCAACCAGCGCGTTGTGGAACGAGACGTCGTTGTGGATGATCTGGGCGCGCAAGCGCTGCAGCTGAGGCGCCGCCGTGCGATCGAACGTCTCGAACGCGGCTTCCGCCAGCACTCGATGCCGGTGGTCGACAATTCCGCTCGCCAGCTCGCCGATCCGCCCCGCGCGCTTGATATCCCAGGCCAAGGGATGGTCGGCGGCCCGATGAAACAGTCCGCGCAGGCCGACGCCGATCTTGGCGGTGATGGCGCCCAGCGCGTGCATCATGCGCGGATCGTCGGGCGCGTCCCCAACCAGCATGCCCGGCAGGTAGCTGAGCAACCTGGCGTGGTGCGGGCGTCCCTGGTCGTCGAGCACCTCAACCCAATGGGAGCGCGTGTTGCCCTCGAATAGACGCGGCACGGGAAGCGCCGGAGCCATCGATGCCAGGCGTCGAAGAACCGTGCACTGAAGGTCGATCAGCGCGGCAAAATCGGCCCGGTTGCCGATCTTGAGGACGCGCCGGTCATCATCGGCGCCGGTGAGCAAAAAGTTCTGGTCGCGCTCCCCACCGAGCGCTGCGGCTTCTCCCACGAAGCCGAAGGCCTCAGCCGCAATTGCAGCGGCATCGGCCACGCTGAACTCCGGCGGCGCCACCGATAAACAGCGCAGAAGCTCATCGAGGTCCGGTTCTGGTGTGGATTCGGGAGGGAGCATCCGGTGCACCGAGACGCCCGCTAGCTCCTCAAGCCAGCTACGTAGCCGATATCGGCCTCGCTGACTGTCTCCGCGTCGCCGAGAGAATAGTGCTTCGACATGTCCGGTGAGTACCGGCTGGCGGGCGGCTGGCGTCCGAGTGCTTCGGCCATGGCACGAACATGGTGCGGTGCCCCCCCACAACAGATTCCCAGGTAGCGAATGTCGAGGTCACGTGCCTGGCGGGCAAACTCCGCCATCTCGTAGCGGTTGCACGTGAACGCGTCGAGCGCCACCGGAAACGGCCGGCTTTCCGGTATGCAATCGCATGCCGGATCGGCCAGCGCCTGGAACGATTCGCAGTCGGGGGTCGTCCGATAGGGTACCGGGAGCAACGCCACGTGGCACGAAACGGCGGCGCGAATACGCTCCCCGACTGGCAACATGGTTGCGGGACCGCGGGTGCAGTTGAGACCCACGACGTCCGCCCCTGCTTGTTCGAGCCGTTGCGCCGCTTCCTCGACGGTCACGTCGTCGCGCAGGCGCGGATCCTCGTGCAGTGCCAAAGTGACCACCGCAGGCACTCCGGCCGCCTTGATGGCGCTGGCCGCTAGCTCGGCCTCGCCACAGTACGGGAACGTCTCGCCGATGATGAAATCCACGCCCGCCTCGACAGCCCATTCGATCTGCTCGTCGAACATCGCCCGCACCTCGGACTCCGAGCTTGCGTCGACCCACAGGTTCGTGTTGCAGATGTTGCCGGCGACGAGCGGTGGGTTGGCTGGGAACTCCGAGGCCACCTCGAACGCCAGCGCCAGCGCCTGACGCTGCATGGGCTCCAGTAGGTCCTCCTTACCGATGCTACGCAGCTTCTCACGATGCGCATAGTAGGTCAGCGCCTCGATCACGTCGGAGCCAGCGCGCACGAACTCACGATGCAACTGCTTTACCGAATCCGGAAACTCCAGCACCACTTCAGGCACAAAGGCACCCGCCTGTAGATAACCGCGCCGCTCGAGCTCGAACACGTAGCCTTCCGCACAGATGACGACTCCGGCGTCGAGCTGTTCGATCAGTCCTTTCTTCGGATTGCTCATGTCACACCCCGCCGATTTCAGCCCGCCTCACGCATGCCCGCCCCGTGCATCTGAGAACGGCTCCACAGAGGGTACACGCGGTGGCGAAATAGCGAGACCGAGATCGGCGCGCAGATCTTGGTCGACCCTCTCTCGCCGACCTGCGAGGCAGCCCGGGACCCCCGTCGACATGGAGAAAGACGGCGCGCTAGAATGCGCCGTTTGGGAGGAGCCCATGTCGCTGTTGGCCGGCCGTATCGCAACCCTGGGGACCGAGAATGCCTTTCGGCTGGGTGCCGATATCCAGCGCTGTGTCGAGCGGGGTATGGAGGTCATCAGGTTCAATCTGGGCGAGCCTGACTTCGACAGCGCCCCGCACATCAACCGTGAGGCCATCGCGCAGATCGAGGCGGGGAACTCGCACTATTGCGACCCCGCCGGATTGCTCGGCTTACGCGAGAGCATCGCACGGCATGTTTCGGCGACCCGTGAGATCGACGTCGATCCCGGCCGAGTGGTGGTGACCACGGGCGGCAAGCCACCGATCGGCTACACCTTCCAGACCTACGTCGACCCTGGCGACGAGGTCATCTACCCGAGCCCCGGGTTTCCGATCTACGAGTCGTGGGTCACGTTCGTCGGCGCCGTTCCGGTACCGCTGCAACTCTCCGAGGACGCCGGGTTCGGCTTCTCCGCCGATGAATTAGCGACGCTGATCACCGAGCGCACCAAGCTGATCATCCTCTGCTCGCCGTCGAACCCGACCGGCGGAGTGGTCTCCCGGAAAGACCTCGGCGAGATCGCCGCGGTGATTCGCGAGCGCTGCCGCCCGGAGGTCAGAATTTACTCCGACGAGATCTACGAGCACATTCTGTTCGACGGCGAGGCCCACCACAGCATCGCCTCCCATCCCCAGATGCCCGAGCGCACCGTCCTAGTGAGCGGCCACTCGAAAGGCTTCGCGATGACCGGATGGCGACTCGGCTTCGCCGTGCTGCCGAGCCTCGAGGAGGCGGCGATCTTCAAACAGCTCAACATCAACATCGTCTCCTGCGTGCCGGCATTCATCCAGGAGGCTGGCCGCGAGGCCCTCGAGAACCCTGAATCCGAGCGCACGGTGGGTGAGCTGGTGACGGCCTTCGAGAGGCGCCGCGACTGGGTGGTGCCAGCGCTAGCCGGCATCAACGGCTTTCGATGCCAGAACCCGAAGGGCGCCTTCTATGTGTTCCCCAACGTCGCCGGAGCTTGTGAGCGTCTGGGCGTCCTCGAAGCCCACGCTGGCATGGCGCCCGAGGTCCGTGCGCGGACCAGCCCATCGGGGATGTTGCAGATGTTCCTGCTCTACCACTACGGCGTGGCGACGATGGATCGTCCCTCGTTCGGCCAGGTAGGCGCCGAAGGCCAACATTTCTTGCGGCTCTCGATTGCCACCGGGATGGAGGAAATCAAGCGTGGCGTGGCTCGGATCGCTGAGGCGGTCGAGGATCGGCAGGGCTTCGAGGCCTTTTTCGAGGAGCAGCACCTATGGGACTGAGCCGCGCCCTACAGCGCCGAGAGAGGGGCACCGTATGAGCGGTCCCAGGATCTTCGTGACCCGCAGGATGCCACCGCCGGGAATGGAGATTCTCGCCGCCTCGGAAGCCGCGATCACGGTCTGCCAAGAGATCGAAGACGAAGGCGTAAGCCGGGTAGACCTGATCGAGGGGGTGCGCGGTTGCAACGTGCTCGTATCGCTGCTGACCGAAACGGTGGACCGCGACCTGATGATGGTCAACGAGGGCCTGCTTGGCGTCGCCAATATGGCCGTGGGCTTCAACAACATCGACATCGCGGCCGCCACCGAGCTGGGAATCCCAGTATCCAACACCCCGGGCGTCCTGACGGACACTACCGCGGACCTCGCCTGGGCGCTGATCCTGGCGGTGGCACGGCGGATCCCGGAGGCCCACAACTACATGGTCGAAGGGCGGTACAAGATCTGGGGACCGAACCTTTTCCTCGGCGGGGACGTCGGCCCGGGCGCCAGCGGCGTGCGCAAGGTATTGGGGATCGTGGGGTACGGCCGCATCGGCGCGGCGGTGGCCAAGCGAGCGCTCGGATTCGACATGGACGTTCTGGCCTTTGATCCGCATGCGCGGGAGGCGATCGACGAGTCGGACTGGGCCAGCTGGGCCGACTTCGGGGAGCTGCTCGAGCGCAGCGATTTCGTCAGCCTGCACCCGTTGCTGAGCGACCAGACCCACCACCTGATGGGCGCGGCAGAACTACGTCAGATGAAGTCGACCGCCTATCTGGTCAACACCTCGCGAGGCCCGGTGATTGACGAAGCGGCCTTGGTGACGGCGCTTCGCGAGGGTTGGATCGCCGGCGCCGGCCTCGATGTCTACGAGAACGAGCCGGCGATGGCGCCAAGCCTCAGCGAGTTCCCCAACGCGGTGCTGCTGCCGCATATCGCCAGTGCCTCGACGGACACCCGCGGCAAGATGAGCAGCATGGCGGCGAACAACGCCCTCGCCCATCTGCGCCGCCAGCGGGCCGCCAACCCGGTCAACCCCGAGGTCTACGACACCTCGGCCTATCGCCGGCGCACGGACGGCGGCTGATCTACGCTTGTGGCAGAGTGCGGTTGAGATGGAAACGCGTGTATTCGCACCTGCGACGATTTCGAACATAGGCCCGGGATTCGACGTACTCGGTTTGGCACTCGATGCGCCCGGCGACACGGTCACGGCTCGCCTTGACCCCACCGGGCGGCGCGGCGTGAGCATTGTCGCCATCCGCGGCGACGGCGGAGCTCTCCCTGTTGATACGCACACCAACACGGCAGGGGTAGCGGCGCTGGCTACTCTGAAACGTATCGGGCTGGACGGCAGCGTCGAGATCGAGATCGACAAGGGACTGCCTATCGGATCGGGTCTAGGCAGTTCCGCGGCCAGCGCCGCCGCGGCCGCCTTCGCGGTCAACGTGTTGCTCGGATCTCCGCTGAGCGCCCACGAGTTAGTGGGTCCGTGCATCGAGGCGGAGAGCGCAGTTTCCGGCCGACACGGCGACAACGTTGCGCCCGCATTGATGGGCGGCCTGATCCTCGTCCGGTCGGTCGATCCGATCGACGTCGTGCGTGTCCCGGTGCCCGCTGGAGTGTTCGTGGCCTTCACCACCCCGTCGATCGAGGTCTCGACCCGGCGGGCGCGCGCCATACTCCCGCAGCAGGTGTCGCTACAAGCGATGGTCCGCAACGGCGCCAACCTCGCAGCCCTGGTGAGCGCCTGTCACTCCGGTGATCTCGATTTGCTGGGCGCATGCATCACCGACGATATCGTCGGTCCGGCTCGCGCCGAGCTGATCCCGGGAAGCGGTGAGGCGACGCGGGCAGCCGACGAAGCGGGTGCGATCGGCAGCTCGATCAGCGGTGGAGGCCCCACCATCATGGCGCTCTGTAGATCGGAGGCTGAGGCAGAGCGTGCTGGTGCTGCGATGGCGGCCGCGTTCGAGACCGTCGGCCTGGGATCCTCCACCCACGTCTCCCCCGCCGACTGCCCCGGCGCCCGGACGGTCTGAGCGAGGCATCTTGTATGGGCGCTGACGTAACCCCGTGGAAGCTGCGATGCGTGGCGACCGGCGCCACCTATCCGGGACTCGAGGTGCGCTATCGGTCCGATGTCGGGGAGACACTCGATGTCGTACACGACTTTGCCGCCGCAGAGCCGATCGATCTCGACACCTTCGATCGCCGGCTGGGGTCGAAGCAGCTCGCCGACCGATCCGGCGTGTGGCGCTTCCGCGAGCTGATCCTACCCGTAGACGCGGACGCTCCGGTCACCAAGCCAGAAGGCAATACCAACCTGTACTACTCGGATGCCATCGCCCGCTACGTCGGCCTGGATTCGTTCGGTCTGAAGCACGAGGGAGAAAACCCTACCGGTTCGTTCAAAGACCGCGGCATGACCGTGGGGGTGACAGTAGCCAAGATGCTCGGCATGCGTCGGGTCGCCTGCGCCTCCACCGGCAACACGTCGGCCTCGATGGCCGCCTATGCCGCGCAGGCCGGCATGCAGGCGCTGGTCTTCGTTCCAGAGGGAAAGATCGCCTACGGGAAGCTCTCACAGGCTCTCGCCTACGGAGCCATCACCATCCAGCTGGCCGGTGACTTCGATCGCGCCATGGAGCTCGTGCAGGAGGTATGCGCGAGCGAAGGCATCTACCTACTCAACTCGGTCAATCCGTTCCGCATCGAGGGTCAAAAAGCGATCGGTTTCGAGCTGCTGCAGGATCTGCACTGGGCCGTACCCGACTGGATCGTGCTTCCCGGCGGCAATCTCGGCAACAACGCTGCCCTGTCGAAGGGAATGATGGAGCTGCGCGATCTCGACCTCATCGACCGGGTACCGCGCATTGCGGTGATTCAAGCGGCCGGTGCCAACCCGCTATATCGCGCCTTCCTAGACGGAACCCCGGTGGAGCCGCTGGCCAATCCCGAGACGCTTGCCACGGCGATCCGCATCGGCAACCCGGTGTCGTGGCGAAAGAGCCAGCGCGGTATCACTGCCTGCGACGGCGTCGTCGAAGAAGTCACAGATCAGGAGATCCTCGACGCCAAGGCGCAGGTAGACGCGGCCGGCATCGGCGCGGAACCTGCCTCGTGCACCACCGTCGCCGGAGCGCGCAAGCTGGTGGCTGCCGGTGTCATCGACCCCGCCGACAGCGTTTGCGGCATCCTCACCGGGCACCTGCTGAAGGACTCCGATACGGTGGTCGGTTATCACCGCGGTGAGCTCGAGGGGGTCGACTCGCGCTTCGCCAACGCGCCGATTCGGGCCCCCGCTGAGCTCGGTGCGATCGTTGATCTGGTACGGTCAGTGGAGCCCTAGCAGGCCGTGGTTGTGGCGTTCAATCGCCCCGCAGCTCGCCCAGGCGCATGATGATCGCCTGCGCGATCTCATCGACACCGTCCAGTAGCGGAAAGGCCACCGGCAGGTCGAAGCGATCGGCGAGGTTGGCGCGTAGGTCATCGCACTGCTCCGTCGACAGGCCGTCGTGATTCAGGGTCAGCGCCAACACTGGTGAGCCCAGCAGGCGCACTAGCTCGATCTCCTCCTCCAGGGGCGGTATGGGACCGCCGGCTTCGCCGAGGCCGTCGAACGATGGACGCCCAGGCGCGTGCTGCAGGACCACCCCACTGGCGGCGCCGGAGATGATGAGCTCGGAGCCACACGGGCCGCTCGGGTTGCGTAGGGCCGACTGACCTTCGAGCAGGATCACGTCGGGCTGTTGCTCACGGTCACAGTCGACGATGACGCGCTCCAACTCACCGGAGACGAAGTCGTTGAGGGTGGCGTCGAGGATGAACCCGTGCTTCTGACCCGACAACCAGCCCGTTTGCCCGGTATAGACCATCTCGGTCTTCGTGCCCGCAGCAGTTAGCGATTTCATCAGCAAAGCGGTTGTGGTGCGCTTGCCGAGGGCGCAATCGGTTCCCAGCACGGCGATCCGCGGTGCCCGAACTTGCCGGATCTTCCCCACCCAAAAGTGGAGCTCCGGGGTCGGGCGCGGCTTACGGATATCAAGGATACTGGCGCCGCTTGACGCCGCAGAGGCGACGATCTCAGCATCGTCTTC
Source organism: Acidobacteriota bacterium (assembly GCA_963666055.2). GTDB lineage: Bacteria > Acidobacteriota > UBA890 > UBA890 > WLXD01 > DASCOT01. Next base: position 475,710 of record CAXWPH010000012.1, read on the forward strand.
AAGGAAATGATGCAGGCCGCTCACCACCGAGATACCGGCCTTCGCCGCGGTTAGCAGGGACGCACGCAGGTCGGACGGAATCACTCCACCCTCGGTGGCGATGCCGATCACGCAGAAGTCGGGCCGCGTCGACAGTTTGTCGAGCGACTCGGCCACCGACCGGAAGACCGGAATGTCGCGCCCCCGTCCGTCCAGCAATTCGCCCGCGTCGGCACCGGCGCAGCTCGCGTCAATGACCCCGACGATCGTGTACCGGCTTGGGCCACGGACAAGGCCATGAGCGGTTTTTGCCCAGGCCGTTTCGAACAGACCATTCGCTAACAGGATCGCCGTCTGGCTCAACGCATCGTCTCCCCTACCCGATCGATCGCGCCCGTATGCGATCATTCCCCCCAGTCCACGATCACGGAGGCATCGGCATGAATTCCGCAGAACAGGATCGAGGTTCGCGCCGCGCGCCGGCCCCGACCACCCTGGTGAATCTCGAACTCTACCCGATCGACAAGCTCTCGTCGGAAGAGGGACGGACCCCTGGTGCGGCGCTGCCGCGAACAGCTGGCCGAAGACGGCGTGTGCCTACTGCCAAACTTTCTTGCCCCGCAGGTCGCGGCCCTAATGGCGGCGCAGGTCGACGAGGTCGTGGGTGAGAGCTATCGCTGCGACACGACGCACAACGTGTATCTCGAGCCCGACGACGACTCCTTCCCGTCGGATCACCCCCGGCGGCAGCCGCAACGAACACATTTGAGGTCGGTTGCCTACGATCAAATCGTCGAGAGCCACGATCTCCGCGCCCTCTATGAGTGGGATCTGCTTACCGATTTCGTCGCCGCAGCGACGTCCGATGTGCCGATGTTTCGCATGGGCGATCCGCTCGCCGCTTTGACCATCAACGTGATGGCCGAAGGGCAGCATCACGGATGGCATTTCGACGAGTCGGAGACCACCATCACCCTCATGCTGCAGGCTCCGCTTCTGGGAGGTGAGTTCGAGTATGTTCCGCGACTGCGCCGACCCGACGGCGAGGAGTACGAGGCCGTGAGGCAGGATTCTTGCCGGCGACACGCAAGCTGCCCGCAGCCTCGAGGTGTCACCGGGAACGTTGATGATGTTCGAAGGCCACGAGGCTCTGCATCGTGTCTCTCCGGTGATCGGCAGTACTGCCCGATACGTCGCCGTCCTCTGCTACAAGAGCGAGCCCGGTGAATGCAACAGCCCGGAGGTCCAGCAACTCTTCTACGGGCGCACTGCCTAGGCGACGCGGCGCTCGCCCGAACTTCCCTGCTAAGCTCGCGGCTCAGGCTGACCTGACCCGATGCGTCGACGCCCAACCGCGTATAGCACCGCCCCGCTCAGAATCATCACCAGGGATGTCCTCCGAGGGCTCCTCGGGATCGGCGATTGCGGGGCAGGGTCCACCCCGTATCGGTGCGCCCCTGTGAGCGCGGTCCGAAAGTGTGCCAGAATCCGGCACGCAACCCGGCGGACAACAGTTCAACACAAACGCTGCGAACGACGAATTCCATCGCGCTGAGGAGAAGACACAATGAAGAAGTCCGACCGTGAGCTCGGCATGGGTCGCGACATTACTCGCCGCGATTTTCTCAACGGCGCCGGCGTGGCGATCGGTGGTGCCGGTGCAATTGGCGCCGCGATGGGCACGCGAGTGGCGCTCGCCGACGAGCCGCCAGTGAATCGCGCCCAGAGTCCGGGGCCCTTCCGCTCCGACGAGTACTACCCGCCCAAGCTCACCGGGATGCGCGGCAGCCACCCGGGCTCGTTCGAGGTGGCGCACGAGATGCGCTACGGCAAGACCTGGGACGAGGCCGAGGACACCGGCGAGAGCTATGACCTGATCGTCGTCGGCGGTGGGCTGAGCGGCCTGGCCGCCGCCTACTACTTCCGCAAGGCGTTGCCCGAAGCCAAGGTCCTGGTGCTCGACAACCACGATGACTTCGGCGGCCACGCCAAGCGCAACGAGTTCATGCTCGGAGACCGGCAGATCATCGGCTACGGCGGCACGATGTTCATCACCGGGGCGTATACCCCAGAGGGCGTGACCCTATTCGACGACATCGGGCTCAACGCCGAGCGCTTCAACGCCGCTACGGGGGGCGCCACGGACGACTCCGATCCGCTCGCCAGATACGACCTCCAGCCGGGCGTGTTCTTCGACCGCGAGACCTTCGACGAAGACCGACTGGTCGTCGGCACCCCAGACAACGGCTGGGGCGGCGCCAACGCGGCATCGATCACGTGGTCGGAG
>CAXWPH010000013.1:0-79405 GCA_963666055.2 Acidobacteriota bacterium
TTGGGGCTAGGCGGCGCGGTCACCCCTCCACTCGTCGCCTGGCTCATGCTCGAGATCGGCTGGCGGGGAGCCTTCTATGCCACTGCCCCGCTGGCCCTGCTGGGCGCGTGGATCTGGTGGCGACTAAGCCGTGACGATCCGCGCGAGCACTGGGCCACCAACGCCGCCGAGATCGCGCTGATTCGTGCCGGTCGAGAGAATGCGGCGAACCGTGGCAGCTGCAACGGCGAGCCTTCCACCCAGGCACCGGAGACCGCCGCCTGGAGGCGGCTGCTGCGCAACCGCAACATACTTCTCATCACCTTCAGTTACTTCTCGATGAATTACGTCTTCTATATCTTCTTCAACTGGTTCTACATCTATCTCGTCGAGGTGCGCGGATTCGGCATGCTGGCCGGTGGCTTCGTCGCCTCCCTGCCATGGCTCGCGGGGGCGGTCATGGCGTCGGTCGGCGGCGAGACATGCGACCGGCTGTGTCAACGGCTCGGCCCGCGCTGGGGCTGCCGGCTGCCGTGCGCCGTGGCGATGCCGCTCGTCGGCGTCTTCCTCTTGCTCGGCGCGCTGGCGGAGAGCGCTCCCTGGGCGATCTTCTTCCTGACGATCTGCTTCAGCCTCACGCAATTCACCGAGGGCAGCTACTGGGCGGGCACGAGCTTCGTGGCTAGAAGACACACCTACAACGCAGCCGGCATCCTGAACACCGGGGGCAATCTGGCCGGTGTGGTGTCCGCGCCGCTGATTCCGATCTTCGTAGGCTGGTTCGGATGGGTTGGCGCCCTCGGCACCGGCTCTGTGATGGCGATCGTGGCCGGGCTCCTGTGGTTCTGGATACGCGTGGACGAGCCCTTCGAGTAAATCGCGACGGGCTCGCGAGCCGCCCCGCGGGGGTCCGATTCGGGCGTTCCACGCCTCAGGATCGATCGACGACCAGCAGTTGGTTCGCCGCCACGCGGCCGAGCGATTGTGTCTCGCCATCGGGCCAGACCACACCCACCCGGGCATGGGTCGCCCGGTCGAGACCGAAATGCGCCTCGATCGGGTTCTGCGAGACGTAGTTACTGCCACACCGCAGCTCGCGCATCTGCGTGACGCCGTTGGCGGTCACGAACACTCTCGCCCCGACCCCGGCCGTGTTCGGCCCGTCATCCACTAATACAACATCGAGGAACGATCGCCCGTTGCCGCCATCATTGCGATACAGGCGCGGCAGATCGTTGTGGTTCCCCACCAGAATGTCGGTATCGCCATCGCGGTCGTAGTCAAAGCAGGCGACGGCGCGGCCGGAGCCCTGGTCGGCGATGCCGTGCCTCTCGCCGCGCTCGCGGAAACGACCACGGGTGTTCATGAACGGCCTTGATCTATCGGCACCATAGGTGAACCAGCCGTTGGTGTGGAAGATGTCCAGCCAGCCATCGTTGTCGAAGTCGGCGAAGCACGCACCCATCCCCAGCCGCCGTCGCGCACCCGAGCTCGGCTGGTGACATGGCTGAAGACCCCGTCGCCATGATTGCGATACAGACGATTGCCGCTGTTCGGGTTGGACTCGTACCAGACGCTGGTCACGAACCAGTCCAAATCGCCATCGTTGTCGTAGTCTCCGACGGCAGCGCCCATGCCGCTCTGGTCGGTGGTCTCGACCCAGCCGCGCCCGCGGTCATTGAGGAACACACGGCTGGTGCGCAAGTCGGCGGCGACCAACAGGTCGGGCCAGCCGTCGGAGTTGATATCCGCGAAGTTCGGCGTAAACGAGTAGTCCTCCTCGTAGCTCGGCAGCTTCCACTGCGGGTCGGCGATTCTGAAGGCCCCGGCGCCGTCGGGCTGCCACAGGTGATCGCCGGCGCAGCCATCGCGGCAGTTCAGGTCCCAGTGCGTCATCGCGAGATCAAGGTCACCGTCACCATCGATATCCGCCAGCGCAGTCGAGAACGTGTTCTTCGCAGTCCGTACAGTCGCGCCGGCGCCGGTATCGATGAAACGGGTACCGGGGCCGCCAGTAAGAAACCGCGGCTGACCCGAGCTGACGCTGCCACTAATCAGGTCGAGCCACCCATCGCCGGTGTAATCTGCCAGCGTTGGCCCAGTGGCCCACACGTCGAGGCCAGCGATCGGCTGCGGTTTCGCGAACGTCCCATCGCGCAGGTTCATCAACAAGGCCGGCTTACCCGCATCGGCGCGCACCAGAATCAGGTCGACGAAGCCGTCGCCATCCACGTCTCCGGTAGCGATGCCGCCCGAGGCCCAGGCAGCCATCCCGATGTCTGAGACGTTACCGTCGAAGCGATGTTCGACGGCCAATCCGGCCGGCTCGGTGACGTCGGTGAACATCAGCTTCACGTCGACCGCACGATCCGGCGGCGCGGTCGGCACCGCTGCAGCCATGGCAAGGGTGGCCCCGAGCAACGCGCCGAGGCGCAGAGCACTGCGAGCGACAATGCTGGCGGCCGGCCGGCCGCTCAACCGCATAGTGCGTTCCTCCAGTAGGTAGGCCGGTCGATCCGCCTGGGCCGGAGAGCCGACGAACTCGGACATCGTATCCGCCGCGCCTAGCAGGCCGTGGTGAAAGTGTGGTGGGTCTGGCGACAGGGTCTTGCGAAGTGCAGGCAAGGAGAGAGGAGGAGGCGATGGTTACCCCATCGTTGACGAGGAACGACGCAGCATGCGCGCGCAACCCCCTGTCGCCCGAAGGGTTACCACACTTTCACCACGGCCTGCTAGCGCTTCAGCAGCAACCTGCCGTGGCGCGCACCGTTGTACTCGCCAGCGTCGATACTCACGCCGCCGTTGACAATCACGTAGTCGATGCCGGTGGCATAACGGTGTGCGTCGGCCCACGTCGCCCGATCTTCGACGCGCCCGGGATCGAAGATGGCCAGATCTGCCTTGAACCCTTCGGCGATCAGGCCACGGTCTCTCATGCCGAGAAACTGGGCCGGCAACGAGGTCATTTTTCGTATCGCGTCGACTAGCGTAAGCACGCCCTCGTCACGCACATACTGACGGAGCGCCACCGCCTGGCTGGCGAACGAGCGCGGGTGGCTGGGAACAGGGTAGCTGGCGGGTGCGAACGGGCCGGCACCATCGCTGCTGATCATCACCCACGGCTGCGCCATCGCGTGCCGCAGATCATCGGGTGACATCGAGCCCCCGGCGAACAACATGTCGGGCTCGTCGAGAACCAGGTCGACGACGATGTCGAAGCCGTCCCTGCCCTGCTCCCGCTCGAGGTCCAGCAGGTTCTTATCCAGTAACGCGGGGTGCCTGGAGGTGTGCTTGATGCGGAAGTCCTGCCAACCCCATTTGGCCACTGCACTCCAGTCAGCGTCGCGCTCCTCGTACGTCGAGGCTCGCATCAACTGCCGTTGACTGTCGTCGCGCAGCGCTTCTTGAAGCGCCGCCACGTAGCGCGAGCGAGCACTGATCCTCTCCTCGTGCGACAGCCCGCGGTCGCGACTCCGGTCCCGCAGCTCGGCCAACTCCTCCATATCGTTGGGCACATCCACCAGCGCGGTAATGTACCCGAACGGCGCGGACTGATCCCATGGGTACTGATCAGCGGTTATCGAGACGCCGCGATCCCGCGCTGCCTGAATCAGCTCGACGGCCTCGGTCATCAAGCCCCACTGCAATCGTCCGGCCGCTTTCATATGAGTGACGTTCACTGGCACTCCAGCACCCTCGCTGATATGCACGATCTCGCGGATCGAATCGAGCAGACGAATGCCCTCATCCCGCATATGAGAGATGTAGACACCTTCGAACTCACCCACCGGCTTGGTAGCCTCGATGAGCTCCTCGGTACTGGCGTGGAGGTGCAGGCCCTCGTACTCGAGCCCGGCGCTGATTCCCCATGAGCCCTCACGCATCGCCTGCCGTACGAGGGACTGAATCTGCTCGATCTCGTCGGCGCTAGCGGCGCGCAGGAAGTCGTACCCCATGACCTCGCGGCGCACAGTGTTGAACCCGACTATATGGACGGCGTTCAAACCCATGCCGTTCGCCTCCCATCGGGCCTTGGTCTCGGAGACGCGATGCGACGCGCCGCCGTCGGACCCGGGCCGGACAGTCGTCACACCCTGGTGCAGGTAGTTGAGGATGGCGGCGGTGTCGGGCTGGTCGAAGCCACGGTCGACGTGCGTATGCATGTCGATAAATCCGGGGCTGACGACCTTGCCCCTGGCATCGATCGTGCGCGCTGCCCGTCTGTCCGAGAGGTCGCCGATCTCGACGATCGTGTCCCCGATGATGCCGACATCGGCGGCGTACCAGGGATTGCCAGTGCCATCGATGATCCTGCCGCCCTCGATCAACAGGTCGAAATTGGCAGCGCTCGGCGACGCGTATCCAGAGAGGCAATAGATCGCCACCACGGCGATCGGCCAGCGGGATGTCATTCGGACTCGCATCGTTTCGCGTTCTCCAGCTACACCATTGGCTTGATAGGTCGCCTGTGCAGGCTACAATCCGCGCACGGCCCAGTGTAGCCGTCGGCTTCCGAACCAGTGGGCCGGTGACTCATGGTGTCCGCACCGGGAGGAGCAGCTTGACCGACAGGCGCACTGGCAGGCGGCGCGGTGGCGGGCGCGAGGCCCGCAAGGCGGCCCGGGCAGCGGCGCGCCCAGTCGCGGCCCCCTTCCTCACGCGCGCGCTCTCCCCAGTCGATCTGGTCGGCGACGAGGGCCTCGAGATCATCGAGCGCAACGCCGACACGATCCTCCAAGAGGCCGGCATCGAGTTTCGCGACTACCCTCGTGCCTTGGAGCTGCTAGGCAAGGCGGGGGCCGATATCGATGGCGAGCGCGTCCGGTTTCCGTCTGGCATGTGTCGTCAGATTGTCGGTTCGAACGCACCCCGGACCTATGTTCAGCACGCCCGCAACGCGGCGCGAAGCGTCACCATCGGGGGTGACGGGACGGTGTTCGTCCCCAACTACGGCTCGCCGTTCGTGACCGATCTCGATCGTGGTCGGCGTTACGGCACAATCGAGGACTTCCAGAACTTCGTGAAGCTGGCGTATCTGTCGCCCTACATTCATCACTCCGGCGGAACGGTCTGCGAACCCGTCGATGTGCCGGTCAACAAGCGGCATCTCGACATGGTGTATGCCCATATCCGCTACAGCGACAAGCCGTTCATGGGCTCGGTGACAGCAGGGGAGCGCGCCGAGGACAGCTTCGAGCTAGCGCGCATTGCCTTCGGCGGCGATCTCGGCGATCGCACCGTGATGACCAGCCTGGTCAACGCCTCATCTCCCCTCGTATGGGACGCCTCGATGCTGGCGGCGATGGAGGTGTACGCACAACATAATCAGGCCAACTTGATCACGCCGTTCATACTCGCTGGTGCGATGGGCCCGGTAACCGTCGCCGGCGTCGCGGCTCAGACCCTGGCAGAAGCACTGGCCGGTATGACCTTCGTCCAGCTCGTCCGACCCGGCGCCCCGGTGATCTTCGGCTCGTTCGCCAGCTCGATGTCGATGCAAACCGGCGCTCCGACCTTCGGTACACCGGAAGCCGCTTTGACGCTCTACGTTGTCGCCGCCCTGGCGCGACGGCTCGGTGTGCCGTTCCGTTCCGGCGGGGCTCTCACAGCATCCAAGACGGCCGACGCCCAGGCGGCCTACGAGAGCCAGGCGACACTGATTCCAACTCTGATGGCGGGAGTGAACTTCGTCATGCACGCGGCTGGCTGGTTGGAGGGCGGCCTTACCGTCGGCTACGAGAAATTCGTCATGGATGCCGATCAACTCGGGATGATGCAGGTCTTCGCCAAGGGGATCGATCTCTCCGACAATGGTCAGGCGCTAGACGCGATTCTCGAAAACGAGCCCGGACAGCACTTCCTCGGCACGGCCCACACGCTGGCAAACTTCGAGCAAGCCTTCTATCGCTCGCCTGTGGCCGACAACTCCAGCTTCGAGCAGTGGGAGGAGGAAGGCAGCACGACCGCCGTGCAGCGGGCCAATGTCCTCTGGAAGGAGCAGTTGGCCTCGTACGAGCCGCCACCGATCGATGCGGCGATCGATGAGGAGCTGCTGGAGTTCATCGCGCGCCGCAAGGCGTCAATGCCCGACGCCTTCGTCTAGCAGGCCCACAACACTTCCATCACCGCCTGCTAGCCGCGCTTCTTGACCTCGGCCACCAGAGCCGGGACCACCTCGTGCAAGTCGCCGATGACACCGTAGTCTGCCTTGGAAAAAAACGGCGCTTCGCGATCGGTGTTGATCACCAAGATGTGCTTGGCACCCTTGCAGCCCACCAGATGCTGGATAGCGCCGCTGATCCCGCAGGCGATATACAGTTGCGGCGCAATGCGGGTACCGGTCAGGCCGACCTGATTCGTATGCGGCCGCCAGCCGTTATTTGTGGCGACGCGCGAGCCACCGACAATTCCTCCCAGGACCGCGGCCAGTTCTTCCAGCACTGCGAACCCCTCGGCGCTGCCGACGCCGCGACCGCCGCCGACAACCACCCGAGCTGTCTTCAGTGTAACGCCCGAGCTCGCGGTCTCGTCCCGCCGCGTCACCTTGACCCTGAGGTCGGCCTCCGAGAGCGTCGGCTCGAAATCTTCCACGGTCACGGTGTCGCAACGAGCCTCCGTCGCCTCGACGGTGTGAGGCGCGACGCTCAAGAGCTTGATCTCACCGCTAAGCTCAGCCTCCTCCAGCAAGCTGCTACCCCAGCGCAATCGGAGGACCCGGTACACATCCCCGGCCTCCACTTGCGCGCAGTTCGCCGCCATGGCCAGCCCGGTCTTGGCCGCCACATGCGCGAGAACCTCGTTGCCGCGGTCCGAGCCCGCCGCCAGGATCGCCTGCGCACCGCGAGCTCGCCCCAGCTGAACGACCGCCTCCGCCCATGCCGCGGGCGCGTAGTCGTCCAGCTGCGGATGGGTAACTCGGTGGATCGCCGCCATGCCGAACGGTTTGATGGTCTCCTCCAGCGATGCTGCGTCGTCGCCGATCAGCGCTGCCTCGAGCGAGGTTCCCGTTTGCTCGGCGAGGCCACGGCCCAGGGTGAGCATCTGCAGAGAGGTCGCCTCGATCACCCCGCGGTCGTGCTCGATGATTCCCAGAATCATTCGAGCAACCCCAGCTTTTCGAGCAGTTCGACCACGCGTGGTGCCGCCGCCGGCCCCTCACCCAGAATCTCGACTTCCTTTCCTTGATCCGCCGGGTGGAGGACACGCTGCAAACGTAGGTCCCCCTCGCTATGCGACGGCGAGCTCCGGCTGAACGGCTTCTTCTTGGCACCCATGGTGCCGCGCAAAGACGGATATCGCGGCAGGTTCAGGCCCTCCTTGGTGGTGAGGACGACCGGCATCTGCACTTCGTAAACCTCCCATCCAGCAGCGATCTCACGCCTCGCCTGCAGCACGCCGCCGCGAATGTCGATGCCCTTGACGCCGGTAACACAAGGCAGATCCAGTGCATGGGCCACCCGAACCCCGATCTGATAGCCACCGCTGTCGGCAGACTCGTTGCCGAAAATGATCAAGTCATATTGGTGGCCGGAAGCCGCCTCCCGGCGTACCGATTCGACGATGGCCTCCGCGGTGCGCTGCGGATCCCAATCCTCGCCATCGATCTCCAACAGGATGGCGCGATCCATGCCGCGTGCCAGCGAGTCGCGCAGCTGCTCTTCGGCCTCCGCTGGGCCAAGCGTGAGCACCACGCCCTCGCCGCCCTCGCGCTCGATAATCTGCACCGCCTCCTCGACGGCGCACTCCTCATGCGGGCTGATGGTAAATCCCAGCCGCCTCGTGTCCACGGCGCGCTCGTCCTCGGTGAGCCGCAGCTTGGCTCCCGTGTCCGGGACACGCTTGACGCAGACGAGGATGTTCATTTCCGCATGCGCTCGTTGGCGGGATCGAAGAGCGGCTTGCTGCCTGCAACCGCCACCGTTACCGGATACTGCTCGGCGAAGTACTCCACCAGTAGCTCGGTGCCTTCTTGCGCGTGCTCCGGAGGCAGATACGCCATCAGTAGGTACTTCCCCACCGACGGCCCGGCGCCAGCGCTCGTTGTGTATGAGCCGCGACCATGCGCATCGACGATCCGCTTGCCATCCTTGGTCAGCACCGGCTCGCGACCGAGCATGAACCGCGCTTCGCCCGATGACGATGTGTGGTCGTCAACGGTCAGTGTACACAGTGTCGCCGCCGGCTCGTTCTCTAGCGCTCGCGCGTAGGCCTCCCTGCCAACGAAGTCCTGCTCCTTGACCGTCTTACGAGCAAGACCGGCCTCGACCGGGCTGGTGTCGCCCTCGAGCTCGGCACCGAACAGTCGGTATCCCTTTTCCAACCGGCCCGTAGTGCCATACACGCCGATACCTGCGGGGATCAGCCCACTCGGCCGCCCCGCCTCCGACAACAGATCCCAGACGTAACGCCCGTTCTCCATCGGCATGTATAGCTCCCACCCGAGCTCTCCGACATAGGAGATACGCAGGGCCCATACAGGCACACGATCGACGACGATATGCTGTGCGGTACCGAACGGGAAGCCTGGTGCGAGACATCGTCACGGGTGAGCGACTGCAGGATATCGCGCGCCCGCGGCCCCCAGAGTCCCAGCGTGCAAAGCGCCGACGAGCGGTTGTCGAAGTGCGTCGACCCGTCGTCCGGCAGGTTGACCCGCAGCCACTTCTCGTCCCGGCTCCCGTCAGCGCCACCAGTTACGACGCGAAATGACTCGTCACCGGTGCGCATGATGGTCAGGTCGGATTTGAAGCCACCGTTGCGGTGCAACAGCGGCGTGTAGACGGCCCGGCCAACCGGCACATCCATCTGGTTTACCGCCATCTTCTGAACGTACCCCAGAGCGCCCGGGCCGGAAACGTCGAAGATCGCCAGCGCCGACAGATCGACCATCGCGGCACGATCGCGCATCGCCAGGTGCTCGGCATTGATGATCGGTGACCACCAACGCGCGTCCCATTCGTTCGGACGATCGGGTATGCGGTCCCGGTACTCCTCGAGCAGGCTCCGGTTGGAGTCGTACCAGTGCGGGCGCTCCCAACCGGCGGTTTCGTAGAACACCGCGCCCAGGGACTCTTCCTGAGCGTAGAAGGGGCTGCAGCGGACTCGCCGCGACGACTCCCACTGCTCCATGGGGTGCACCACGCCGTAGATCTTGTTGAAGCTCTCACAGGCGCGCGCCACCACATGCGTGTTGGTGCGGGCGAACGGGTAGAGGCGCGAGATGTCGAGCTCGTGGGGGTCGATCTCCGGCTGGCCGTCGACCATCCATTCGGCGATCATGCGCCCGACCCCGGGTCCCTCCTTGATCCAGACGGCGGCGGCCGACCATAGGTTCTTCACCTCGACCGTCTCGCCCAGCACCGGCTCCCCGTCAGGCGTAAGCGATAACAGCCCGTTGATGGCGTACTGGATCTCGACATCGTCGCGATCCAGTATTTCCGGCAGCAGCTCGATCGCATGAGCGAGCTGGGGATCGAAATCCTCGCGCGTGAACGGCATCTCGGTGGGCGACAGCGCCGCCTCGTCGTTGGACGGGATGTCGTCGGCGTTGTGGATGATCGGCCGATGCGCGTACGAGCCGATCTCCAGGTTGTTCCCCGCCTGGCGTTCATACATGAAGACGCTCATATCGCGGATGATCGGGTACTCGATCTCGCTCTCGGCACCCTCGAAAGCCTCGATCGGTCCGACGTCGATCATCTGGTGGATGATCGGCGTCAGCGGGATCGTCGCCCCCGCCATCGCCGCAATGCGCGGGCTCCACACGCCGCAGGCGACGACCACGTGCTCGGCGGTCATGTCACCGCGCGAGGTGCGCACACCCGTCACCCGACCGTTCTCCACATCAATGCCCAGGATCTCCGTGCTGGGGAACACGCTCAACGCTTCGAGCGCCTGGGCGCGCTCCCGCATGATGGTTCCGGCACGTAGCGAGTCGACGACGCCGACGGTGGGACTCCAATACGACCCCAGAATGACCTGCCGATCAATCCACGGGAACAGCTTCAGCGTTTCATCGGGGCTCAGCAGCTCGGCCTCGACGCCCCAACACTTGGCCGACTGTAGCCGGCGACGGAGCTCGATGAAGTGCGCCTCGTCGCGGGCCACCTCGAGGCCACCGCTCTGGCGGAACACGCCCATCTCTTCGTACTGGCGCGTGCTGTCGGCGGTGATCTCCGTCATCACCTTGGAGTGGTCCATCGGGTAGACAAAATTCGACGCGTGACCGGTCGAGCCACCCGGATTGGGCAGCGGCCCCTTGTCGACCTGCACGATGTCGCGCCAGCCCAGTCGGGCGAGGTGCCAGGCGAGGCTGTTTCCGACGATGCCGGCGCCAACAACAACGACGTTGGCATGCTTGGGTAGCTCACGCACTGAGCGCTCCTTGGTGATTCCCGCGTCCTGCTGGCGTTGGCCGCCACTGTTCCGGGCTTGGGCTCGAAAGCCGGAACCGGTCTCTCAACTTGATCCGCGCATCCTATACCCTTGCAGCGCTGCGAATTGCTCAGTTGTGAAGCTCACGCGAGGAACCCGGCGCGACCGTGTCTGATGACCTTGTAACCCGCGAAGTCTTCTGGAATATCTCGGCAGCCGCGGAGTCAGTTTTTCTGGCGCTGGCGTTCTTGGCATCGTCGATCTGCGTAGGCGGATTGGTCGCGCACGTGCGGCGCATACTGCGCGGCAAGAGCGTCGCGCTTCCGCCCGGTCGCTTGCTGGGGCAACTGGTCCGGACTCTGGGGACGGTGGCCACGAATCGCACCATCGCACGCTCCGATCGCGGCGCCGGCATGATGCACCTGGCGATCATGTGGGGGTTCATCACGCTGTTTGTCGGCACGATCATCGTGGCGCTTGAGTACGACGTGTTCCAGAAGCTCTTGCAGCGCGAGCACGGCTTCTGGACCGGGGGTTTCTTCCTGGGCTACGAGCTCGTGCTCGACGTCCTGGGCGCGGTGTTCATCATCGGGCTGGTTCTCGCCCTGATACGACGCTACGGCCCGGGCAACCCAGAGCTACGTTGGAGCACTAGCGACCTGTTGCTGCCGCTCGGGTTGCTGCTGATCGCCACCACGGGGTTCGTCGTCGAAGGTACGCGGCTCGCCGCCACCAGCGGTGAGCTTGCCTACGACCCTCGCTGGTCACCGGTCGGGTTCGCGATCTCCTTGATCGCCGCCAGCGTGAGTACCGAGGCTCTCATGACGCTGCACCGCACCCTGTGGTGGTTCCACGCCATCATAGTGTTCGGCTTCGTCGCCGCCTTGCCCTTCGCTCCGAAGGTCGTCCACATTCTGAGCGCAGCGATCAACATCCTGCTTCAGGATCTGCGACCGGCGGGCAGATTGCAGGCCGTTGACGTCGAGACGGCGTTTGAGAACGACGAAGTACTCGGCTATGCAACGATCACCGACCTGACACGCAAGGACTTGCTCGACCTCACCAGCTGCACCGAGTGTGGACGCTGCGAGATCAGCTGCCCGGCTCATCTTTCCGGCAAGACGCTGTCGCCGCGCGACATCGTGCTGCAACTACGCGATCAGCTCAACGACGAGCAGCCGTTGTTCGGCGCCGGTCAGACGCCCCAGCCAATCATCGAGAACAGCATTACCCGCGAGGAGATCTGGGCCTGTACCTCGTGCATGGCATGCGTCGAGGAGTGCCCTGTGGGGATCGATCCTCTCGGCAAGATCCTGGAGCTGAGGCGCAGCGAGGTGATGCTCGAGGATCAGTACCCCGAGACCTACGGGGAGGTGTTCTCCGGGCTCCAGCGACGCAACAACCCGTGGAACCAGCACCCGAGCGCGCGGCTGGACTGGGCCCGTGGTCTCGACGTCCGGACGATGGCCGATGTGGCCGCCGCTGGCGACAGCGTCGAGTACCTGTTCTGGGTCGGCTGTTCCGCCGCCTTCGACGCGCGCAACCAGAAGATCGCTCGCAGCATCGTCCGTATCCTGAACGCTGCCGGGGTGTCCTTCGCCGTGCTCGGCGAGGAGGAGTCGTGCACCGGCGATCCGGCACGGCGCATGGGACACGAGTACCTCTACCAGATCCACGCCGAGACCAACATCGAGGTGATGAAGCAGTACAGGATTCAAAAGGTACTGACCATCTGCCCGCACTGTTTCAACACGATGAAGAACGAGTACCCCGACTTCGGCGGCGAATACGAGGTCGTGCACCACACCGAGCTGATCCTCGAGCTGCTCGAGCAGGGCCGCCTGGAGCTGACGCAACCTACCGAGCGCGTCATCACCTACCACGACTCCTGCTACCTCGGAAGACACAACCGCATCTTCGAAGCTCCTCGAGAGATCTTGCGTCGGCTTCCAGGCGTCGAGCTCGTGGAGATGGAAGCAAGCCGCGAGAACGGCATGTGTTGCGGCGCTGGCGGGGGGCTCATGTGGTTCGAGGAAGAGCCCGGCAAGCGCGTCAACGACATTCGCATTGCCCAAGCCCGTACGGCGTTGTCAGCCGCCGATAGCAACAAGCCTGCGACCATCGCCTCGGCATGCCCGTTCTGCATGACGATGATGGAGGACGGTCTGGGTGCGCAGGAGGCAGCCATCGAGGATCGAGACATCGCTGAGCTGGTCGCCGAAGCGCTCGGCGCCTGAACGCCCCTAACAGACCGTGGTGAAAGTGTGGTGGGTCTGGCGACAGGGTCTTGCGAAGTGGAGGCAAGGAGAGAGGAGGAGGCGATGGTTACCCCATCGTTGACGAGGAACGACGCAGGATACGCGCGCAACCCCCTGTCGCCCGAAGGGTTACGGTGATTTGGGGCCATCTGCAGCGTTGGCCTTCTTCGACGATGGCTAGGGCATCGCCTGTGTCAGGCCGCCTTGTATCCGGCCCCAACTCGCCGTAACCAGACCCACCACACTTTCACCACGGCCTGCTAGCAGGCCACCCGGCTGGCTGGCGCATTCCGACCGATCCGAGCATGCCCGTTCCGCACCACGATGGTGGAGGATGGCCGGGGCGCGCAGAAGTCCGCTATCGAGGATCGGCGCATTGCCGAGTTGGTGGCCGCGGTGCTAAACCTCGAAGCATGTCGCCGATGGATACCCACCCGATCAACGTCCGCCCGCTGACGCTGCTGGTCGCCGTTTTGCTGTCGTCGCTAGCGCTCGCCTCACCCTTGGGAGCGCCAGCGACCGGCTCGCCGGCAACACCCCAAATCGTGGAGCCTCAGGCCCACGGCGCCAGGGCCACGGCGTCGGCTGCCTCCTCGGCCCACACGGGGCTCCGGGCCGCCAGGGTTGGTCGTAGAGAACCGCGTCGGGTGCAAGGCCAAGGTGACCTTCAAGGGTCGCGGATTCCCAGCCAAGGGTTAAGAAGATCACCGTCCGCGATGGCAAGGGCAAGCGCGTCAAGTTCAAGAGGAACGGCGAGGCCTACACCTGGACGGCTACAGCGGGCTGCTGTGACACTGGTGCCGGCGTGTACACCTCGCCGATCAGCGCCAAGGGTGCGGCGCCCTTGGTGTTCTCGTGCAACGGGACGATCGATGCGCCGTTCGGCACCGACAGCTCCGACTTCGAGGAAGGTGGGACGATTCCGACCCGCCATACATGCGCCGGCCCAGATGTGTCGCCCGAGCTTTTCATCTACAACGCACCGCCGGAGACTGAGAGCCTAGCGTTGATCATGGATGATCCCGACGCGGTGAGGTGTGTTCACCCACTGGCTGCTGGTCGATATTCCACCGGCTCAAAGCGAGCTACCTGAAGGCTTCCAGGTTGGCGACTACGGCGTCTCGGGCCGCAACGACTTCCGCCGCAACGGCTACGACGGCCCGTGCCCGCCGCCCAACGGCCCACATCGTTACTTCTTCAAGGTGTTCGCTCTCGACGTGGCATCTCTCGGGGTGGCGGAGGGCGCGTCGCGTGCCGCCATCGAAAAGGCCGTGGCCGGCAGCGTTCTCGATGAAGTCGAGCTCATGGGTCTGTACGAAAGCTAGCAGGCCGAGTTGGCCCTCGACGACGCGGCAACCGCTGGCCGACATCACTGGCGAATTCCGTAGATCGCCTTGGTGCGCGCTTCGATGCTATCGGCTAGCGCCTCCCCGAGGCGCAACCCGTTAAGCGCTTCGGTGCCGGCGTAGTACGTCAGGTACCGGCGGGCCAGCTCGGACTCGCCGGCCTCGAAGAGCTTCAAGGCGGTACGTTCCACGTCTGCCTGCTCGGCGATCAGACGACGTTCGAACGCCACCAGCGCCTCGGTCACCTCGGGGAGGAACTTCTCCTCGTGCTCTTCCATCAGGTATCGGAGTCGTTTGTAGGTGCGCAGCGCGAAGCGGGTCGATTCGAGACCCCTGATCTCCTCATCGATGTAGGCGTCCCGCGCTTGCCCCGAGCTCAGGTACCGATGGTACTTGAGCTCGGGCGGGACATCGGTCACGCCAATGCGGAACGGGATAAAGGGGGCTGTCTCCGGTGTCGTGGCCGCCACCCACAGGAGCGCCAACTCCGGGTGCTCGGCATTGCGGAGCTCCGCCACCTGACCGTAGCCGGCGCTATCGTGGGTCACCTGACCCATGCGCACGATGGCGATGACGTCCTCGAGCGTCACGCGACGCCCGAGGTTACGGAGCCGGTCCTCGATATGGTGAACGCCGAGATGGTTCTTGGTGATGAGCTCGGGAGTGGGGTCGCCCGGACGCTCGTCCTGACCATAGACCTCGGTGACGTCGAACGGCTCACCGGAGCCCGGGTCGTACCAGCCCTGCTCGACCGCAAAGCTGATGAAGTTGTCCGACGCCATGTAGTCGGAGCGGCTATCAAAGTCGAGCGGAAACTCGTGGATGTAACCGGGCCGCGAAACGCGGATATCGTCGGGTCCGAGCCGCTCCGCCGCCCAAAGTCCCTGCCCGCCGGCGAAGTTGATGAAGACCCAGCCCTCGTCGGCGTCGGCGAACAGATGGGAGTTACCGCCGTAGGTACTGAACCCGTAACGATCGATGAGGTCACCGACGATCTCCACCGCCTGGCGCGCCGTGTGCGCGCGCTCCATGACGATGCGCGCCAGGTCGCTGTAGTTCGGCCCCCCGGTCTGCGGATTGGGCGTCATGTCGCGCAGCTCTTGGCGGCTCGTCGACCACACGTCGCGCGCCGCCACGCCGTGTTCGTTGAGTCCGCCATTGGTGAGCGGCGCCGGGAAGCCGGCATACTCCGAGTAGTTCATGGTGATGTACTTGGCCGTCTGCGGCAGCTGCGGTATCTCGCTCATCACGCCGGGGTAATTCGCACGGTCGGTCACACCCACTCGGGTCATCGCGCCGGGGGCGAAAGTCCGTGCCGACACGATCTCCAACCAATGGCTCGAGGGCTCGTCGCCGTAACCGCCGAGGAAAACGCTGCCGTTGGCGGTGAGATTCTTGCCCACGTAGACGCAATAGCTCGCCAAGACCGGCGTGGACATGGAGAGACATGCGACGACCGCAACCACGCGGATCGCTGTCGCGCGGCTACGACGTTGAACAGTCATCGGCGGCTCCCAGGTAGAGAAGTAGATCGCAACATAGTGCCGTGAGCTCGCGCTCGCAATGGCCCGCGGCGGTGCGGGGCCAGCACCCCGAGAACATGTGACAGACTGCCGCGAGCTATCTCGATAACGAAGCGACGATCAGATCGAGGAACGCCATGGCCGATGAGCCGATTCGCACCCGCCGCGAAGGCGGTGTGCTTGAAGTCACCCTGGACCGCCCCAAGGCAAATGCGATCGACCAAGCCACTAGCCAGGCGATGGGTGAGGTCTTCGCCGGTTTCCGCGACGACCCTGACCTGCGAGTCGCCATCGTTACGGGCGGAGGCGAGAAGTTCTTCTGCGCCGGCTGGGATCTGAAAGCCGCGGCGGCCGGCGACCCGGTCGACTGCAACTACGGTGTCGGTGGTTTCGGCGGCATCCAGGAACTGCGAGATCTCAACAAGCCGATCATCAGCGCCATCAACGGCATCTGCTGCGGTGGTGGCTTGGAGCTGGCGATCTCCGGCGACATTCTCATCGCCGCCGATCACGCTACCTTTGCGCTGCCAGAGATTCGCTCGGGTACGGTGGCCGATGCCGCCTCGGTGAAGCTCCCAAAGCGCATCCCCTACCACATCGCCATGGAGATGCTTTTCACCGGCCGGTGGCTGGACGCGGAGGAAGCCCACCGCTGGGGCCTCATCAACGAGATCGTCGCGGCAGACCAGCTGATGCCCCGCGCCTGGGAGGTTGCCCGGCTGCTCGAGTCCGGTCCTCCCCTGGTCTATGCCGCCATCAAAGAGATCGTACGCGAGTCTGAGGACATGCGCTTCCAAGACGCCATGAACCGCCTCAACGGACGCCAGCTCCGCACCATCGACGCGCTCTATGCGAGCGAAGACCAGCTCGAGGGCGCGCGGGCGTTCGCCGAAAAACGCGATCCGGTGTGGAAGGGGCGCTGACTCGACGCCGGACTGCTAGCGGGCCCCTTGTTGAGGGCGGAGCCGTAGCGGTAGCCTCTGCAGACATGAAGAGCAGGCTTGACGGCGGGACCGGCGAAGCAGAGCCGACGACATCGGTTCGACGGGTCGCGGCGATCAACGTCAACGGCGCCGACTTTCCGCTGGATGTCGATCCGCGCCAGCCGCTGCTGTGGGTGCTGCGCGACAACCTCGGCCTCACTGGCAGCCACTACGGCTGTGGCGAGGGTCAGTGCGGTGCGTGCACCGTGCTGGTTGACGGCACACCGCGCCGGTCGTGCATCATCGCCGTTGGCGATGTTGCCGGCCGGGCGATCACGACGATCGAGGGTCTCGCCCAAAACGGCCGGCTGCACCCGTTGCAGCAGGCGTTCCTCCAACAGGACGCGCTGGAGTGCGGCTACTGCACCTCGGGAATGATCATGTCGGGAGCCGCCCTGCTACAACGTGACCCGAACCCGTCACGTCGCGAGATCGTCCGCCGCATGGTGGGTCACATCTGCCGCTGCGGCGTCTATCAACGCATCGTCGCGGCGATCCAATCGGTGGCTGAAACGGTACCCGAGAAGGAGCGATGAGCGGCCCGACACAGCGACCGGCCGAGGTCGAGCCGATCGCCACTCCCCCAGTAGAGCCCGAACGCTACGAGCTCGAGGAGCGCCCCACCCATACCTTCGCTCTTGACCGGCGTGAGGTCTTCCGCGTGCTCGGCGGCGGCATCGCGGTGGCGCTCTTGCTAGGAGGCGATTCGCACGCCCAGGAATCTGGCCGCGCCGGCCGGCGCGGGGAGCTGCCACGTGACGTTGCCGTTTGGCTGCACATCGACGAGGCAGGCGCTGTCACCGTCTATACCGGCAAGGTCGAGGTAGGTCAAAACATCCGCACTTCGCTGACCCAGGCAGTATGTGAGGAGCTGCGCGTACCCGCCGACGCGGTCCGACTCGTGATGGGCGATACCGATCGGGTGCCCTACGACCGGGGCACGTTCGGCAGCCTCACCACGCCGATCATGTCGTCTCACCTTCGCCGGGTGGCGGCGGCGGCGCGGGCGACGCTACTCGGTTTGGCGGCCGAGCAGCTAAAGATCGACGCCACGAATCTGGAGGTGAGCGCCGGCCACGTGGCGCACAACGCTTCCGGCCGCAGCTTGGACTTCGGAGAGCTAACCGGCGGACGGGAGATCCTTCGCACGGTGCGCGACGACGAGGCTGTGACCGAACCGACTCGCTGGACAATCTCCGGCACTCGGGTACCCAAGGTGGGCGGCAGAGCGTTTGTCACCGGACAGCACCTGTACCCGTCCGACGTGACGCTCCCGGACATGCTTCACGGCAAGGTGCTGCGACCGACGGCCCTCAACTCCACATTGAAGCGCATCGACGTTTCCGCCGCCGAGGCCATGACGGACGTAACCGTCGTCCACGACGGCGACTTCGTCGGAGTTGCGGCCCCAACGCTGAGTGGCGCGGAGGCCGCCCTTGCATCGATCGATGCGGAGTGGTCGTCGTTACCTCAACAGGGTGATCGGGAGTTGTTCGACTACTTGCGCACCCAGGCCACCGAGGAGTCGCAGGGAGGCGGCGGGCGCTCGCGCAGCGATGTGGCGGGCTCGCTCGAGCAGGGGTTCGAGAACGCCGAGGTAACGGTGGAGGCCACGTACGAGGTGGCCTACATCCAGCATGTGCCGCTGGAGCCGCGCGCCGCGATAGCCTCATGGGATGAACACGGCTTGACGGTTCAAACGGGTACCCAGCGACCGTTCGGCGTTCGTACCGAGCTCGCGGAGGCCTTCCGGCTGCCGGAAGTGCGGGTGCGCGTAATCATGCCTGACACCGGATCAGGATATAGCGGCAAGCACACCGGCGAGACTGCTGTCGAAGCGGCGCGCCTGGCACGGGCGGCAGGCCGGCCCGTTCGTGTGGTCTGGACTCGCGAGGAGGAGTTCACCTGGGCCTACTTCCGCCCGGCCGGCGTCATCGACGTCAGGGCCGCCGCCGCGGCCGATGGGGCGCTGAGACCGCCTGGGAGTTTCACAACTACAACTCCGGCGCCTCCGCCATCGCGACTCCGTATCAGGTCGCCAACCGCAGCATCCACTTCCACCGTACCCACTACCCGCTTCGGCAGGGCTCCTACCGCGGGCTGGCCGCGACTGCCAACGTCTTCGCGCGCGAAACCGCCATCGACGAGCTTGCCGCCGCACTCGGTATCGACCCGTTGCAGATGCGGCTCCGCAACCTCGATGCCGGCCGGCTTCGCGACGTTCTAGTCGCCGCGACTGACGCCTTCGGGTGGGCCGGTCGCTCGACAGCACCGGGGCGCGGCGCCGGCATCGGCATCGGCACCGAGAAGGGCGGCTACGTCGCCTGCTGCGCCGAGGTCGAGGTGGGGTCGATGGGCGACGTTCGCATTCTACGGGCGGCGCAAGCGTTCGAGTGCGGTGCGATCGTCAATCCGTCGCACCTTCGCGGTCAGGTCGAGGGCGGCCTTGTGCAGGGCATCGGCGGGGCGCTCTTCGAGGCGGTGCGCTTCGACAACGGCCGCATCCTGAACCCGCGCCTTTCCGACTACCGAGTACCGCGCTTCAGCGATATACCCGAAATCGAGACGATTCTTGTCGATCGCCCGGATCTGCCCTCTGCAGGTGCCGGAGAGACGCCGATCGTGGGTATCGCTCCGGCCGTGGGCAACGCGATCTTCGACGCCACCGGCGTCCGTCTGCGTGCTTTGCCGCTGGTGCCCAATGGTTTGCCGGGGCTTGCGTAGTAAGCCCGAGCTTGTTTGGATCTTTGCAAAACCCGACATTTCTTTACGCTGTTGGCGCCGCAAAAGATGCCCCGAGCGCCTTTCTACCAAGGGTGCCGAGCTGCCTATGATCGATGGTCAACGGTCGACCCTCCCGTGACGCGCCGACGAAACCCCGTGCCACCCCACCACGGAAAGACAGCCGCTCGCGACATGGGCGCGTTCGTGTGCCTGCTGCTGACGGTGATCACGTCGGTGGCGGCCGGGTGCCGAGCCGATGCCGATGCACGGCGTGCCGCAGATCAACAGGAGGCGGAGCCTCTCGCGGTCGAGCGAGCTGCCCTGCTGCGGGAGCTACGGGATCAGGGCATCGAGAGCAATACCGTGCTCGAGGCGCTCGATCGCGTACCACGGGAGCGCTTCGTCCCGCGCAGCGTCCGCCACCTCGCCTACGCCAACCACCCGCTACCGATCGGCTACGACCAGACCATCTCGCAGCCCTACATCGTGGCGTTGATGACGGAGCTGATCGATCCGCAACCCACCGACCGCGTGCTGGAGATCGGCACCGGCTCCGGCTACCAGGCCGCCGTGCTCGGCGAGCTGGGCGCGGAGGTATTCACCATCGAGATCGTTCCGGAGCTGGCAGCCTCGGCGGCCACGCTGCTCGGTGAGCTCGGCTACGACCGCGTCCACGTTCGTCATGGCGACGGGTACCTGGGTTGGCCCGACGAGGCGCCGTTCGACAAGGTGATCGTGACGGCGGCTCCGGAAGAGATCCCCGCGGCGCTGGTTGAGCAGCTCCGCACCGGGGGGAGGATGGTGCTGCCGGTCGGTCCCCAAGGCGGAGTGCAGCAACTGGTGTTGTTGCGCAAGACCAGTGAGGGAGAGGTGCGTCAGGAGCGCGTCATCCCGGTGCGGTTCGTCCCCATGGTGCGGCAGTAGAGGCGACATAAGGCGCCCCTGGTTACGGAATTGAACCACCGACGCAGGGCTTCTCAGGCCCTCGCTCCAGGCCGGCGGAGCCGAATCCTGGGTACTGTCGAGTTGAGGACGCGACGCTCGGATTCGGGCAAGCTGCGGCCTGGAGCCGGGTTACCTCAGGCGGTGACGACCTCCCCCCAGGTCACAAAGGCGCGAGTCCGAAGCACCCGGTAGTTCGCAGATCGTAATCGGTGCCGGCTAAGGTTGAAGAGACTCCGGACTGCACCGTGCACGGACAGAGACCGCTGAGCTTGAGCCGCGGACTTGAACTTGCGCATCTGCCTCTCTCTTTGCCGGGTCGGCTGATGCGAGACCTCTGCTCGGTTGTTCGCGTAGCGCGCGGTGACATGCTCCATCGAGGGCATCACACTCCTGTGCGCGGCCCCATAGCTTCTGAGCTTGTCGGTCACCAACCATCGACCCTGCCGC
Source organism: Acidobacteriota bacterium (assembly GCA_963666055.2). Classification (GTDB taxonomy): domain Bacteria; phylum Acidobacteriota; class UBA890; order UBA890; family WLXD01; genus DASCOT01. The sequence goes on from CAXWPH010000013.1 coordinate 20,580, forward strand.
CGCCGTAGCTTAGCCGCATACTTGGGTCCGAACTTGCCGCACCAGCACCGGATTGCTTCGTGCGAGACCGTCACACCTCGCTTCGCCAGGAGATCCTCGACGTCTCGGAGGCTCAAGCCAAAGCGATGATAGAGCCAGACGGCGTGACTGATGATCTAAGGAGGAAACCGATGCCTGTAGTAGCGACGCGTGCAGTTGACCATCGGCGCAATCTGCCAGACGCGTCGTTAACTTGACAATGCCGGCTTGGGGCGTCCTTACTTCCACGCTCCTTCGAACGGCGTCTGGGCAAACATGAGGTGCGCAGACTTCATGCCCGACAGCATGAGTGAGGGAACGTCATGGTTCATCTCGCTGTATAACCCCAGGCCAGTTGTTTCAGGCGTGGCGTTGGGCAAGAACATGTAATTAGCCACAACCGCGTTCTCACCGTCCATGCTCATCACCCTGTACCCGATGGCTCCGTAGCCCCAGAGTGGAAGTTGACCTGTCTCCACTGCTTCGACCAGTAGGGTATCGGCCTCCATGAAGGATTTCCCTTCCATCCGCCACTTGCGCACGGCATCTTCGTGTACCAACTCCGCTTCACGGCTGCAAAGCACCATAAACGCTGGCGGGGGGCTCTGAGTTCGGGACGCAGTAGATGCCGTTGTCGCCTTCCCGCAGCACCTTCCGATTGCCGTCCTCGTCATAGGTGACGACCATGGCCCCGTCCTTGAGCGCATCGGGCAGCGGCAGCAACGCCTCGGTGATTTGTTCCTCGATAGATCCAGCGGTGGATTGCGAGGCACCTACAGTGGGCGACGCCAGCAACAGGCATGAGGCGAGGGCGAGGTACTTCATGGCGGGACTCCTTGGGTCGGCTGCGCGATAGAGCGTAGAGCTTCCTAGCAGGCCACGAGCAACGGCCATGGAGTACCGCGTGCCAGCCGGCCAGTCAACGGAAGGCTGCTAGATCCGGCTCAGTCCAACCCCGGAAGATATTGCGCGATTCTTGACCAACATGTGTGGACGGTAGAGGCAGGTGCTGCCTGCCGAGTTCGCATCTGACCCCGAGCGCCTCGCCCGCTTCGAGCAGGAGGCCCCGTGCCGCCGGGATCGAGTTCAAAACAGCGCTCGACGGTTGTAATAGCCCTGCGTTTCGGTTTCAGTGCGCCTGTGTCACCGGCTCCCCTTGGCTCGCTGGTGGCGTTTCGAAGTCCGCGCCTTCGCGTTGGTCGCGGAAGCGCAGGTAAAAGGAGCGTCAGAATGTCCGAACGTATCCTCTTAGCCCTGATCGTAGTCGTCGCGATCCTGGGAACCGTCCCGGCCATTGCCGAAGCGGCCCCGTATGCGGGACTCGCCCTCGTCGTCCTCGGTTTGGTTGCGGGTTTCATAGGCAGCGACAGCGCTGATGTCAACCAACGGACGGCGTTCTACGTCGTCGCCGTGGCACTCCCCGTGTTTTCCGACAGTCTGGACGCCATCGCTGTCGTCGGTCCCTGGGTCAATTCAGTTCTCGACGGCGTTGCGACCGGCATCCAGGGCATGGCCGTCGCGTTCGTGCTAATGCAGCTCAAGGTCAGGATCATGCCCGCCGCCTGATGGCGTAGCTCGGCGAACCCATGCCCCTCGGGAGGGCCTAGATGGCGGCGCATCGGCACCCCGTTGGAGTTGAGCGTCCGGTGCATCTCCACGGCCCTAGCCCACCCTCGCCAGCCGAGCCACGTACCCCGCGTGGTGTTCGAAATCGTGACCGTGGGGCTACTACCTCCATTTCGCCACTGTTCGAGGTGCCTCCCCCGCCTCCGCCCCCGCCCCGTTGGTTCTCATCCGCTCTGGCGATAGGCTTCAGGCGCTCACCCACCCTGCTTCGAAAGCGCCATGGACCCCGGCACCAAACTCGGCCACTACGAGATCCTGTCCCCGCTCGGTGAAGGCGGAATGGGGCAGGTGTATCGAGCACGCGACACGACGCTGGATCGTGATGTCGCCATCAAGGTGCTGCCGGAGGATTTCGCCAGCGACGCGAACCGGCTGGCTCGCTTCGAGCGCGAAGCCAAGCTGCTCGCCTCCCTGAACCATCCCAACATCGCCACGATCTTCGGCTTCGAGGAATCCGACGGCGTGCGCTTCATCGCCATGGAGCTGGTGGAGGGGCAAAGCCTCGCCGAGCGCATTGAAGCGTCTGGTCGCATCGAGGTCGATGAGGCGCTAGAGATCGCTCGCCGGATCGCACTGGCGCTCGAAGCCGCTCACGAAGCCGGCGTCATCGAAAGTCGCCTGGCGCGCTCGCGCTCCTCCATTTCGCTCCAGCTCACCTGGGCGGGCGGATGGAATGGGTTGGGCACATAACACGAGTCCTCAGGGACTGTTCTGCGGGCGATGCTGTCGAAGCCGGGGTTCGTATTGAACGAGTAGACCAGACCGTCGCTGTTGGCGCGTTCGGAGTGCCCTTGCCAGGTCGACGGGTCGAGGAAGTTGTCGTACACGGCGATGCCATCGAAGCCGGACTTGCGGGTGCGGTTCATGTTCAAGGAATCGGCCAGCATCGTCACCTGGTCGAATTCCCCTGCGAAACGCTCGCGGACGCCGTCGGTCTGCTGCTTCCAGATCTCGTCGGGGGTGTAGTCCGGTACGTCATGGACGATGTCGTGGCAATCGGTGACCTGCGCTGCAACGATCGTGCGGAAAGACTTGAACACTGGCCCGACCTTGCCGTTGGCGTCGCGCAGTAGCAGAAATGCGTCCCAGCCCCGCCGTTCGCCGTACTCTTGGATCAGGTAGGTGATGTCGTCGAGATAACGGTGGGCACGATCGTGCCGATACGGTTCGATGTGGAACATCACCTTGATGTCGTGATCGGCCATCACGTCCATCACGGCATGGGCGGACCCTCCGGAGAAGCTGTCGGCGCCCCACCAGCTCAAGTTCACGGCGCCCGCCCCGACTTCTTTGATCCAGCGTGCGTGCCGCTCGATCACCTTCCTGTTGCGGGAGCTGTAGGCTCCCAACTTTGGAACGCTGGTGGCGGCGAGGTCGTGCGGTGGGACGCGATCCCACTGCTGCCAGTGACGGAAAGGATCGTTGTTGTACCAGGGGTAGTACTCGAAGATGAAGTGGCGGTTCAGATCACCGCACCGTAGCTTCAGCAGCCGGCCGAACTCAGCCCACGGGAAGGCGACGCCGGCGCGCTTCGAGGGATCGGCAGCGAGGATGAGCCGCTGGAGGTCGGCGCCGCCATAGCGCAGCTCCATCTCCAACGAGGAAAAACCATGCCGCTCAAGCGCGGGGTCCGGAAGCCCCGTCAAACCGGCTGGCGTGTACGGTCCAGGCGTCGGTCCACTCCCCCCCCCCCCCAGCCGCCGGTAGAGACCGCGCCACCAGGCCACCGCCGAAGCCGAACGCGGCTGGTGCCGCGATCGCTCCGAGGCTGCCGAGCACGCGTCGTCGTGACCAGTCAATCATGGGACAATTGAACCCTCTGACACGACCAAACGGCAAGTCTGTCCGGGGTCGCGCTGATTTCGCATCGGCGGCCTGGGAGGTCCCACTGGCCGTCCGGTGAGAAAAACGGGGAGCGTGGGAACTCAGAAAACAGGAGAGTGCTCTCTTGCTTGTCAAGCGAGCGGACGTATAGCTCGGGCTGGGCGCCGGCACTGCCCGTGACGTAGGCGATGTGTGTGCCATCCGGCGATAGGACAGCTCCCCCCCGATAACTTTGGTTGATGCCCTCTTCGGTGAGCCGCACCTTCAGGTGCATGGGGGGCGCAGGCGGCTGAGGATCTTGGCGCATCAAGGACCACATCGCCAGCGCCGTGACCGCGACCGCGCCAATTCCGATAGGTGTCGGGATGTAGCGTCGCCAGGAGGGCCGCACAGCCTCACCAGAGCCAGCATTCAGGCCGAGGCCCCCATCTGGATCGTTGATGGTATTAACGATGCCGATACGGGCATCGGCGATGTCGTGGAGCCGCCGTTCAGGGTCCTTCTCTAGGCACTGTCGCAGAAGAAGCTGGATGAGCGGGGAGGTCGTCTCCGGCACCGCGATCCAGTCTGGCTCCTCTTTGAGGATCGCCGCCATCGTGTCGCTGACGGTCTTGCCGTCGAAGGCGCGCTTGCCGGCGAGCATCTCGTACAGCACACAGCCGAAGGCCCAGATGTCCGTGCGCTTATCGACGGGCTGACCCCGTGCCTGCTCCGGGCTCATGTAGGGAGCCGTACCCATGATCACGCCGGTGCCAGTGGCGGCCATCATCGTGGGTGAGTGGCTCAGATCCGACGACGGATCGCTGCCGTCCACTTCGTAGGCTTTAGCCAGCCCGAAGTCGAGCACCTTGACCGTGCCATCGGGTGACACCTGCACGTTGGCGGGTTTCAGATCGCGATGGATGACACCAGCCTCGTGAGCGGCTTCGAGCGCCAGGGCGATCCGGCGGCCGATCTCTAGCGCCTCATCGATCTCGATGCGTCCGGTGGCTTCAATGCGCTCGGCGAGGCTCTGCCCCTCGACCAACTCCATGGCGATGAAGCGCACTCCGTCGGACTCATCGAACCCATGGATGGTGGCGATGTTGGGGTGATTCAGCGAGGCGAGCAGCTTGGCTTCACGCTCGAAGCGAGCCAGTCGGTTGGCATCGCTGGCGAAGTCCTCCGGCAGCACCTTGATGGCGACATCACGATCCAGCGTCGTGTCGCGTGCTCGGTACACCTGACCCATGCCGCCTTCACCCAGCGGGGACAGGATCTCGTAGTGGCCGAGCGCCTTGCCGATCATCAGGAGCCGCCTGTCGGCACCAGCCGCTTCAATTCCTCGAACCAGTTGACCAGAACCTGCAGCTTCGGCACCGGGCCGTCCTTCACCATCAGGAACCTCTGTCCATCCGGGTAGACGTCGTAGTTGAAGGCCCAGTCGATGTATCCATAGCTATAGTCACCGCGAAAAAGCAGCTCGGGGTCGCCTGGGTTGAAGGTCGCGCCAGCCTCATAGGGGACGACCCACATTTCGTCATTGTTCCGGTAGAACAACTCCGCGCCGGCGCGCGACCAGGCGGGCTCCTTGCCACCACCGATTGAAACCAGCACGGGCGCGCCGCCCTGCGGGTAAGGGACGACCCAAATCTGATCGAGCCCTGAGCGGTCGGAAGTGTAGGCAAGCCATCGGCCATCCGGGGAGAACTTCGCCCCGCGCTCGTTGTACTCGCCGACGAGGAATTCCTGCAGATCGTGTTCCTGGCCATCGCCCATCGGCAGCAGGAGAACGTCCCGCTGATTGTTGGGACCTTGCTCGATAGCAAGAGTGCCGTCGGCGGACCAGGAACTCGGAATGGTGCGAACATTGCTCTCGAATGTCAGTTGTTCCACGCCCCCGCTTCCGTCGGCACGGACGCGAAACGTATTAATACCTGTGGGGGAGAAGGAAACAAAGGCGACCCATTCTCCATCCGGACTCCACACTGGCCAGGTTGCGAGCCCTGTGCCGGGGCGGTAGAGCGGTATACGGCGTCCACCAGCATCGAGATCAAGGCTGTAGATACCTGAGCCACCACCCCGCGGAATGCGAGCGTACGCAACCCTGGAGCCGCTCGGCGAAAACTGTGGCTGCACCCATCCCGCGTCCTGCGCAGCATAAGCGGGCGTCGGGTTGCCATCGCGGTCCAACGTAACCAGCGATGATTCGACCAGTTGGGTCGCAGCCTCCAGATAGACGAGATGGCCACTGTCGGCCACCCCGTAATGCGCGCCGCCATAGAACACCCACTGCACTTCGGCCACTACCTCAACAGCATCGCCCAGCACATCTCCCGAGGCGATGTCGAAGGCCACCGCCGACAAGGCTCCGCCTCGCCGAAAGAGGAGATGCCCCGTTGACGTGTAGGCCGCCGCGGATCCGTCGAGCAAGATCGTCGTGATGCCATCGGCCAGTGAAAGGTGCGCCACCTGTGAGCGATCATCGCTGCCCCCCGAGATAGTGAACAAGATCGATTCTCCCCCGGGCAGGAAGTGAGGCCAGACATGGACCGTCCCCTCGTCTCCCGGGGGCACGGCGTAGATGATTTCGCCCTTCGGTCCCCAGGTCGCGCCCACCGCTTCAGGCGTTTCACAAATAGCCTCGCGCCTACCTCCCTGTATGGGGACTTTCCACAGCACACCTTGGGCATGGAAGCCGAGCCACTCGGAGTTGGGTGAGAAAAACTGATATTCGCCTCCCGTCGTCCCCTCGACTTCGTACACGTTCGGATGGTCCAGCGCGCGCGCGTAGATGACTTGGTTTCCCTCTCCGTTAACGCCCGTGTACGCGATGAACCGACCGTCAGACGACAGCGCCGAGGAGGCACCGACCGACAGGATGCCCGGCATCTCGACTTCGTAGTGTTCCGTGGGTAGGGGTGGCGGGGGTAGCGATTGCGCAAAGAACACGCCAGCGAGAGCGGCGAAGACACCGGCAACGGCCCATGGGAGCACACGCGCCCCTGAGACCACCCACGCAGGATCCGTTACCTCTGCCGTAGCGTCGTGCGCAGAACGTGCGGTGCCCGACTCCACCTCAAGGGCGATTGCCTTCAGGTCCACTGCGAGATCGCCGGCACCCTGGTAGCGACCACCGGGCTCCTTCGCCACGCTCTTTCGGATGATGCGTTGTAGCTCGTCGGGCAGTGACGGATCAGACTCCTGAATCGGCGTTGGGTCATCGTGTTGGATGTGTGCCAGCGTTTCGGCGATACTGCGACCGGCGAACGCCCGTACACCGCTCACCATCTCGTAGAGCACGCAGCCGAAGGCGAACAGATCGGCCCGATGGTCGATCTTGTCGGAGCCCTCCACCTGCTCCGGTGCCATGTAGCCGGCTGTACCCATCACCTGCCCGGCGACCGTCCCCATCATCGTGGGTGACTGCGTCGCACCGCCCGGTGAGCCTGCCCCCGCCACCTCGGTGAGCTTTGCCAGGCCGAAGTCCAGCACCTTGGCGTGCCCTTCCTTGGTGACGAAGATGTTCTCCGGCTTCAGATCCCGGTGGATGATCCCGGCAGCGTGAGCTGCCGCCAGTGCCTCGGCGATCTCGGTGGCCAACCCGAGCGCCTTCTTGAGCGGCAGCGCACCCTTCTGTAGCGGCTCCCGCAGCGTGTCTCCTTCCAGGTACTCCTGCACCATGAAGTGGGTGTCGCCTTCGGTGCCGATATCGTGAACGACCGCGATGTGCGGATGGTTCAGGGCGGCGGCAGCACGGGCTTCCTGCTCGAAGCGGGCGAGGCGCTCGGGGTCAGAGGCGAACTCAGCAGGCAGCACCTTGATGGCCACCTTGCGGCCCAGGCGCGTGTCCTGCGCCAGGTACACCTCGCCCATGCCGCCAGCACCGAGCTGCTCGGTGATCTCGTAGGGGCCTAGTTTGGTGCCGGGTTCCATGGCGCTCCCGAAGCAGGGAGGGGGTGAGCGCCTGAAGCGTATCGCTGGAGGGGGCGAGATCCAACGAAGGCCGCGGATAGGGAGCGTTGCGCGCTCTACCGCCCGTATCCGTATCGAGCCGTCGTTGCCCTCACCCACTCTCGAGCGCCGGGAATCACAGCGCCCGCTGATCTCCGACCTGCCCGGCGGAGACACGCTCCCCGGCCGATCTCGCGCTCCATGTCCCCGCATTCAACGCTTCCGAGTGGTCACGGAGTCCCGGTGACTGAGTTCAACTCGGTGATGGCACTGCGTAAGAAGCTGCGGAAGCGGATATCGGTGCCGGCCTAGCTAGGTCGCTTGAGGCCGATGAGGCGCTTGTATTCGGCAGTGCGCGTTGCCTTTGATAATGCCTTCGTAGGCCCGGTGATTCTTGTAATGGACCTTCTCGCCGGGCAGTTTGGGCTTGCGATCACACGCGAACCGCGCCGACTCGCACTCAAGCTCAGAAACGGAAGCTCGCTTACCGTCCGGGCTTCTTCGCAGCTTTGCCACGACTCGAGCCCATCCGTTCCGCGAAAACGTTCCCACGTACCGGCCTTTTTTCTGTGGCACCGAATCGGGAACGTGTCCGAAACAGTAGCGGATCTTGGGGCCTTGGATCGAGGCTCTGGCAGCCCTAAGCATCCGGGGCGAGAAGACCCTCTTCGCACATCTCTGTCACCACGTCGTCCACGAAGGCGAACGGGATGCCAAGCATGCGGGCGATGATCTCGGAGTCGAGATCACCTGGATTGATCGTCACCATCTCCAAGATCGCAAGCCGGAGCTGGCGTGTACGACAAACTGCAGTAGCGCTCCCAGGGATGGGCCGTGTGACTACACTAGTTGCGTCGGAGGTCGCCTCCTGTTCGGCGTCTCCCGTCCAGGCCGCCCAGGAATTGCCAACCGGATGAAACTGCGAGGTATCGTCTTCTTGGTAGAGCATGATCAGTGACTCGTGTCGTCTTCGGTAAGACGGAGATTCTCTGGCGACTCGACTGCCAGCACGTTCTGTGACCGAACGTTGTAGATCGGGTTGCCAGTGTCGTCGTACATCCCGTCAATTCGAGCAACCTGTACCACGACGGTGCGCATCGTCAAAGTGGTGCCGTCTTCGAGTTTATAGACGTTGGCATGCTCATCGAATTCCGTAACGGCGACGGTTTCGGCGTCGACGGTCTGACCCTGGAAAACGACCTTGGACGATGGCATGCGGGGCGGGTTGTAGTCACACGGCGTGCGGGGTGTATCTCCGATACGCAACAATTCTTGCCTACAAATGTTGCGTACGCCTATACATTATTGCCGGAAGCTACCCGAAACTGCTAGCAGATACCAGCGAGTCACGCGGGTCACGGCCGGACTCCCCCCCCCCCCCCCCAAAGATGCCTCCGTGCTGCCTGTCGCTGGGAGGCGAGACGAAGCAACACGCGCAGCACAAACCGCACAAGAGCCGAAGCGAATCGTGCGTGCGATGATTCAGTGCATCCCAACGTCCCCGACGTGGCAGCCGAGTATCCTGTAGGGGATTCGGTGGGGGCGTGTTTCCTCTGTCAATGGGATTCTCTGGATTGCCCAAGTTCGACCCGACGCGAGCTCCATCTCCAAAGACCGAGGCTCTCGCCCTGGAAGGCTACGGGGCCGATCCCACCTCGCCGGCCATTCGCACGTTCGCCTACCTCGTCGCACAGGGCGAATCACTAGCCCGTGCGTATTCCCGCCTGTTTCCGAGTGCGAGCCCGAGCACGGCCTCTAGCCAAGGGTCAGTCTTGGCGGCCCATCCGAAGGTGAGGGAGATGATCGTCGCAGCCGGACTCCCGGCCCCGGAACATGTCCGCGCCCTGGTGCCGGCGGCCATCGAGACGCTAGCGGCCGGCCTCGACAGTCCGAGCGCCTCAGCCAGGCAGAGAGCCGCCGACTCCATCTTGGACCGTGGCGGCGTACCTCGAGCCTCACAGACCCATGTGGACGTGCGGCAAGAGATCGCGCTGTCGGGCCGGGCGCTGCTGGAGGTGGCGGCCTCGGTCGCACCGCCGCCGTTGCCTCGGGCGGCCCGTCGTCGCGAGATGTCGCCGGCGTTCGACCTCGAGGACCAGGCGGACTCAGAGACGGAGCTCTAGGGGCGCCCCGACCGCAGCTTCCATAAGACTCGTTATCCAAGCCCAAGAGTCGGATAACCTTGGCTACCAAGATTCCAATTCGCCACGAACGAGCACATGGGGGCTGACTACTGATGCTCCAAGAAGTCCCGGTAGCGCCGCCGCCGCTGCTCGTGGCCGCGGCGACGTTCCGGCCGGTCTGGCGTGTCTGGTGGCGCGGCGCGGGGATTATCGCCTACCTGCCGTTTGCTTCCGACAGAGTGCCCGAGCGGCTAGAGGAACTCGCCGAGCTGTGCAGATTGCTCGAAGCGGAGATCGATAGACGGTGCAACGCGGACGCTAGGTAACGACGCCGACCGATTCGGGAGGGGGGGGGGGGGGGGGGGGGGGTACCGGGCCGGCCGGGGCCCCTGGGCCTCAGGGTATCCGTGCCCCCGCCATTACATTTGCGAAACCGTCGTAAGCGGACACGCGGGCATGTGAGCATGTGGTCCGCGTCAGTCACTGTTGATTCCCCTCTACGGTATCTGGATACCTGGCGCGGACGAAGTAGCGCGTTAACTTTGCCGCTTCGCCCGTTCTCGAGATCGGCGCTTTGCACGACGGAAGTAATCCGGGTCCTCTGCACGCCGCCGTTCATTGTTCGCGCGTTGTCGGCAGGAGGACCGGCAAAATTGCTGACGCTGCGATGGCCTCGCGATCTGTCGGTCTTCGATGAAGAAGTTATTGCACTCGTTGCGCGCACATACGTGAATCTCGAGGATTCGGTTAGTCGCGCCGTCGACGATCAGGGCGAGCCCCATATGGAACGCCTCGATGGACATACCGTTCCTGAGGACCTCGTCCGTGAGCAGGTCGGTCGCTGCGTCGAACTTAGCCTCCAGACCACGGAGTTCCTTGATAGCCGTAAGCGTCGCGGTCGCGTGCCCCTCGCTGATCGTAAGACGATCATCTAGGCTCCCCGTCCTGTGGGGCAACCACGGCTTGGGGAGTCCCAGCGACCACTGGGTGAAGCTTTGAAGGAATTCCAGTAGCTCAGCTACTCGGGAGTGGATCTCCGCGACGTCTGATCGCTCGAATCTAAGGTCCACCCCCGCAGCACGACAGCGCGTTTGGTAGCTGTTCCAAACGTGCTCCGGCTCCGTGTTGGCGAAGGCAAGCACGCGCCGAATCGGCGCATAGTCCCGAGGCCGGTTCTTCAAGGGGTTCTCCCTATCGATGTCAAATCGGATAAGTTATTATGGCACTTGACCTTTTTTGGCACAAGGATTTGAAGCGTCGACTCTAGCCAGACCCGTTCAAGATGTTCCATACGACTCCATCTACAAAGGACCGGCGCGGGTGGGGAGAAGCAACCTGAGCGCCAGCAAACGCTCCATGCCGCACGACCCGCAGGCCGAGGAGGCAATCCTCGGCAGCATCCTGCTCGAAAACGGCGCGTTCGTCGCCGCCGTTGGTGCGGGTCTGACCGGCGACGACTTCTTCGGCGACGGTAGCCTCTCGATCTGGGAGGCGATGCTGGCGCTCTACCAGCGCGATGAGCCCATCGACAACATCACGCTACGTGCCGAGCTGGATCGACGGGGTGATCTTGAACGAGTCGGTGGCCAGGCGCGCATCTCGTCCCTGATCGATGGCTTGCCGGCAGTAGCGAACGTGGCCGACTACGTCCGCATCGTAAAAAACCATGCGGTGTGCCGGCATCTGGCACGAGTGTGTTTCGAGACGGGGACGAAGGCGCTCGAAGGCGGGCAAGACCCTGCTGGCCTCGGCGCGCGGCTTCGTGGTCATTTAGACGCCATCGCCGTTGTGGGTGATTGGCGGTCAGATCTGGAGATTTGCTCGCTCGCGTCGATCCTCGAAGACCCCGAGGCGCTGTGCGGCCCGAGCGTGGTCGTTCCTCGGCTCGCGTGGGCGGGTCGCGTGACGCTGCTGGCAGCACGGGAGAAGGAAGGCAAATCCACGTTGGTGTCGGGAGCGGCCTCCGCTGTCACGAATGGCGCGTTCTGGCTCGATGCCGTGGCACCGAGAGGGAAGGTGATGTGGATCTGCGTGGAGGAGCACAAGAACGACCTGGGCAAACGTCTCGAAGAGTTCGGCGCGGATCCTCAGATCGACGTGGTCAGCGTGAAACATGGGGCGCGAGATCCTCTCGCCGCCATCCACTCGGCAGTCGCGGAGCGTCGGCCAGCGCTGGTAATCATCGACACGCTCTCGACTTTGGTGGCGCATTGCGCCGACAGCCCTGACCCCGGTAACTCGGCCGCGTGGGTAGCGATCATGTCGGCGCTCACCCGGATCGCCAGGGACACGAACGCTGCGCTTATCCTGATCCATCACGCTCGAAAGTCCGACGGCAAGTACCGCGATAGCAGCGCCATTGGCGCTGGTGTAGACGCGATCATCGAGATGTCTGTGAAAAGCGGCGACGGTAACGCTCGGAACCTCCAAGTCAGAGCACGGTGGCGCGTCGACGACTACTCCATACGCCTCGTCGACCATCGGTACGAACTCATTTCCGGCCCGCTTGAGGCGAGAGTTCTCCAACACGTCTCCCGGCACCCCGGCTGCTCAATGCGTGCGCTGCGGGAAGCTGTGGGTGGACGCACTGCCGCTATCGGTGAGGCAGTAGAGCAGTTGATCGACAACGAGGATCTTGAGAACCGAGGCGACAAGAAGTCCATGCGGCTGCATGCCGTAGGTGGTTCCCAGCCCCGGAACCACCCCCATGAGGAGGTGGTTCCCGATAGTGGTTCCGCCCTGGTTCCACGGGCAAGTCAGCCGGAACCGGGCGTGGTTCCCCCCCGCCAACCCCTATGGGTTGGCAGGGGAACCGCCCCGGCCCCTGACTCCGACGTGATTGAACTATGAGCCCCACCGAGCTTCTGGAGCAGGTCCGACTCAGTGGGGTTGAGATTTGGGCGGTGGATGATCGGTTACTGCTCAAGCCTGCCTCGCGGCTCACTCCAGAACTCGTCGACTGTCTTCGCTCCCACAAGCCCGAGCTGCTCGTGGAGATCCGCTCGCGTGAGCGTGAACAGGCTGGAGACGTAGGGCCGTGGGCGCTCCGCGGTGTTACCCGTCACTGCTTCTCCTGCGGTGGCGGATTGCAGCCGGATGACCTCGATGACGAGGCTTGCTTTAGCTGCCGCTGGCCCGGCGCTTCGCTGAGGGTCCAGTGAATATGTCGGCGGTGTGCAGCCTGCTGCTCGTGGTCGGCGACGACATCGGGCACGAGATCGATTTCGAGGAGATGGCGCCGGCGCGGGGCAGGGTAGCGTGACCGAGCCGGCAAAGGTCCTCCGTCACCCTAACTCGCCGGTGGAGCATCTCGTCGACGCGCAGGCGGTCGCCAACTGGCTCGGTGTGGAAGCGAACACGGTCCAGAAGTGGGCCTCGAAGCGGAAGATTCCACATCGGAAGATCAACGGCGTGGTCCGATACATGATGTCTGAGGTAGTCTCCTGGGCACTTGAGGATTGCGACAGGCCGGTCAGGGGGGCAGGTCGATGACGATCGAACGCTGGCGCACAAAGAAGGACGCCAAGCGTTTCCGTGCACGCCTCGTCCATCAAGGTGCCGTGATCCACGGTCGGGTTCGCAACGCGGAATGGCAGGCGCTAGAGGACGAGGCAGCGCTGAAGAAGGCCCGCGATCAGGGTACGCTCGGCGACGACTACGGACAGAATCGCATTCCCACGTTTGCTGAGGCGGCCAAGGAGTATCTCGCGCACTGTGCCGCCCGCGTCGAGCAGGGCGACGAGGCGCCAAGGACGTACGATGCCAAGGCGACCCACCTTGAGCTGGTGTTGCTGCCCCGGTTCGGACCGCAGCGGCTAGATGAGATCACCGTCGACCAGGTCGAGGTTGTAAAGCGGTGGCTGTACCGCAACAAGTCGGGGCCGACGGCGAACCGCTATCTCGCGACCCTCTCGGGCCTGTTCAAGTTCTACCGCAGGCGAGTGACCAGCCCGGTCGCCGGCGTCACGCGGTACGAGGAGAACACGGACGCCTGGCAGGCTCCGTCGCGGCCGACGGTGGAGCACATCATCGGTGTGGCGAGGCAGAGCGGGTCACGGCATCTGGCGCCCATTGTCCTGCTCTGCTTCGAGATCGCAGCCCGCATCGATGAGATCCGGCCGCTGCGGTGGGAAGCGATTGACTTCGATTGGTGCGATCGCAGCGGAACCCGTCGGGGGATCATCACCTGGGAGCGCACCAAGGCCGGGAAGCGGCAGACGGGGCCGCTGAGTTTACGGGCTCGCGAGGAACTGCTTGAGCAGCGGATGCGGGTCGGTAACAGCGACTGGTGCTTCCCGAGCCCCGTGCAGGATGCACCGATCTCCTACTTCGCGATCAACGAAGCCTGGCACCGGGTTCTCGTGAAGGCCAGGGTGCCGCCCATGCGTATTCACACGATCGTGCCCGAGATCCTCGCAGCGTATCCGGCTTTCTCGCCCGACGGCACACGGGTGGCCTTCCAAGGATGGACCTCTGATGCCGGTTATCGTCTGTATTCGGCGGCAATCGACGGCGCAGGGACCACGATCATACCGACCCCAGAGGGAAGTCCCGGCAACGCGTCGTGGGCACCCGACGGCAATGCTATCTATTATCAGCTGGACGATTCGCTCAGCCGCCGGAACATCTGGATGGTCGATCTGGAGAGCGGCGAGTCGCATCAAGTCACGAGCGGAAACGTCGACGATGCCCATCCCGCCGTGACTCGCGATGGCGAGCTGTTGCTTTTCCTCCGCAACCACCAAGAGATCTACGTCATGCCAACGGCCGGCGGTACGGAGCGGCTCGTTCACTCTTACAGCGGATACAACCAACTGATTGAGTTGCCTTCATGGTCGCATGATGACACGTCGATTCTTTTCAGCCTTGCCCGACGGACTGGAGACATATTTGCCATCGTCGGGGCCGATACACGCGATCCACCCTGAGACTCGAACGGCTAATGTCCCGTCGAAGCCTTAACGACTATGGCCAACACCGAAGCTAACCCTTTTGGAACAAACATAAGGAGGACTGCCGTGCGCAGCGCCGCAGTGTTACTTCTGATCGCGATTGTTGCGGGCTGCTCGCCTGCTGCAGAGGAGCCGGCCGCCGAGGAGGCAGCCTCGCCCAAAGCCGAGGCCGGCGCCGTCACTGCGCCAGAAGCATCCCTTTATGAGCGGCTCGGCGGTGAAGGTGCGATCGCGGCCGTCGTCGACGAGTTCATCGACGTGCTCAGTAGCGATGACGTTCTCAACGCGAATCCCGCGATTAAGGAAGCCCGCGACCGGGCCGACCCAGACGAACTGAAGGCCAGCGTCACGGCATTGGTGTGCCAGGCGACCGGGGGGCCTCAGGAATACACCGGTCGGTCCATGAAGGAGTCCCATGCAGACATGAACATCAGCGGGACGGAATGGGATCAGATGGTCGAGGATTTCATCATGGTCCTCGACGGATTCAACGTGCCGGAGAAAGAACAGAGCGAACTGTTGGAGATCATCGGAAGCACGAAAGCCGACATCGTCACGCGACCGAATGACTGATGTCGCGTCATACAGCGGGCCAGTAGCTAGAGCAACAGCGGCTATGTGACGCTCGTCCTCAACTGGTTCGACGAGCTGAAGCGGCTCGTGCCGACGGACCACTAGCGCCTGTCAAACGGACGAACAGGATCTGCCCCTCGGAGCCCGGGGGTTGGCCAGTTTGGTCGGCGGATGGGACAGCGATCTACTATGTAGCCATTCTCCTGGAAAGCTCGGTATGGAGGTCGTCTCATGAAGTTCCACCGTCGCCACTCCCGTGACTTGACCCTGATGGGTCTGTCCTTCGTGGCTGCTGTTCTCGGCGCGTCTTCTGCCCTGGCCCAAGAGGGGCAACAGCATGCGACCGACGGCGCTCTCGGGGTGGTCGTGTTTCCGATCTCATGTGCTCCTGCCGTGCAGGCCGAGTTCAAGCGTGGGGTCGCCCTGCTCCATCACATGATGTACGTCGAGGCTCGGAGTACCTTTCAGGACATTGCGAGAACGGATCCCGGGTGCAGCATGGCGCATTGGGGTGTCGCCATGACGCTGTTCCAACCGTTGTGGCCGACCCGGCCGGGGCCAGAAGAGCTCACGAGGGGCTGGGAGGCGATCCAGAGAGCAAAGGAACGGGCTCCTGGGAACGACCGGGAGAAGGGCTACATCGCGGCGGTCGAGGACTTCTATCGCGAACCGGAGAGCACGGATTACTGGGCCAGAATCCGGCGCTTCGAGCAGGGAATGGAGAAGCTGCACGAGTCCTATGGCGATGATCGGGAGGCCGCGGCGTTCTATGCGCTGTCACATCTGGCGACGGCGCCGCAATCGAGTGATCGACTGGCCCACCATGCGAAGTCTGCGAAGATTCTGCTAAACAACTACGAGGCGGAGCCGACTCACCCAGGCGCTCTCCACTACACCATTCACGCGAACGATATCGAGGGTCGACAGCGGGAAACGCTGGACGTGGTCCAGGGCTACGATGACATCGCCCCGAGCGTTCCTCACGCGCTGCACATGCCGACCCACATCTTCGTAAGGCTCGGCGACTGGGGGGAGGTGATTCGCTGGAACGAGAAGTCGGCGGATGCCGCCTTGAATTTCCCCGCCGGCGATGCGACTTCGCATCACTACCCGCATGCCCTCGACTACTTGATCTACGCTCACCTGCAACGCGGTGACGACAATCGGGCAAAGGAGATCCTCGAGGCGCTCGATTCGAGAGACAACTACCAGCAAACGTTCATTAGCGCCTACCATCTGGCGGCGATCCCAGCGCGTTACTTGGTCGAGCAACGGCAATGGGCCGAAGCCGCGGCGATACCAGAGCGCACCCCGCGTTCGTTTCCCTGGCAGCTGTTCCCCTGGCCTGAGGCGACCAACCAGTTTGCTCGGGGTCTCGGAGCAGCACGCTCTGGCGATCTCGCCGGTGCCCGAAGGGCGGCGGCCAGGTTGGCCACATTGAGGGAGACGGCGGAGACGGCGGGTGAGGAGTACTTCGCTCAGCAGATTGAGATCGGGCGAATGGCGGTTGCGGCCTGGCTTGCGCACGCTGAAGGCAAGGACGATGAAGCGCTGCGGTTGATGCGATCGTCAGCCGCGCTGGAGGAGTCAACCGAGAAACATCCGGTCACGCCTGCGGCCATTCAACCAGCATACGAGCTGCTGGGAGACCTGCTGTTGGAACTGGAACGTCACACAGACTCACTCGACGCCTACAAGGCTTCCCTCAAAGCGTGGCCGCGCCGCTTCAATAGTTTGTTGGGGGCTGCCCGGGCGGCCGCGGGCGCGGGCGATAGGGTGCAGGCGGCCTCGTATTACTCGAAACTCCTGCAGCTGGCCAGCGAAGCGAGCAGCGACAGGCCGGCCCTCGGAGAGGCAGCAGCCTATCTAGGCGCAAGCTGAAGGGGTCATGTAGTAGCAGAGGAAGGGCGCCCATGTCCCCGCATCTGCGTGGTGCGGAAACAACCAGGGTTGTCGGACTCAAAAATCCGGTGAAAGCTCGGTGGCACTCGGTCGGGTTGGCATGAGGGCATCGTCTGTGGACCCTCGCGTGCCCCAACGATAGGCTTCAGGCGCTCACCCAACCCCCGTCCGGTAGCGCCATGGAACCCGGCACCAAACTAGGCCACTTCGAGATCACCGAGCAGCTTGGTGCAGGCGGCTGGAGCGGCACCGCGCGTGCCGTGATATATCCGCCGAGAGCATCCGGTACTTCGACGACAGCGGCATCGCCCGAGTCATCCTGGTAGGGGGCGGCAAGGGGTACCTCGACAAGAGCAGAAACCTCGGTAACAGCATGTGCGGCTAGCACGGCCACCAGGGCCGTAAGTACCAATCTCAACTGCCTGTTCCTGCGCTCTAGCCTGTCGAGCCGCTGCTCCCAATCCATCGCGCCCCTCACCGTTCGTAGTGATTTGTTCCACTAGCGTGGGCCGAGCGCGGCGCGCAGACAAGGGCATCCCCGTAAATGTTTGCTCCTGACCAGCTCCAAGGACCAGGGGTTGTCTGTCGTCATCGACCCCGAAGCCGTCGGCCGTTTGAGTCGATAGAGATCGCCTACAGGGTGACGGAGCGTTTGACCTGCCCCCTCCCGCCTCTCGAGAGTTAGGTCCGTGACCTCTGAAAACAGGCCGTTATCGGTCGGTTAGCGAGCCGCTATCGCCACGTGAGGCGCACCGACAGCCGCCTGAGTGCTTCGGGACGGATCAAAGAATGGAGTCGCTCTACGGGCCACAGAGCCTTTCTTCGTGCAGCCGACCGTAGCCTCTTCTGGACCGGCATCACCGGCCAGCGGGCGGTGCGGCGCGGTCGTTGGAAGTACCTGCGCGACGGAAGCACAGGGCTGCTGTTCGACCTGCAAGCCGACATCGGCGAACGCAACAACGTGTTCCGTGACCGCCCGGAGCTCGCGCGCGAGTTGCATGCGGAGCTGAATGCGTGGGTCGAGCTGCTGCCGGAGCCCGAGCGGCAATAACTCAGGCCGAACGCTCTACCCTACGCGCCTCGGTTAGCGATGGGCGACGCCGCAGAACACAGTGCGCCGCGGCCGTCCCAGGTTCCAGAGAGGAAGGATCCGTGGATGCCGACAGCGTCGGCTACCGATGCGACAGTTTCGAGACATACTCCGGCTCAAACACGAGGCGGTTCCATGAGGGAGCGCATTCGCGCTGGGCCTACTGGCCCACATCCCCCACATCCTGAATCGCGTTCATCAACCCCAACTTCTCCCGGCACTATCACAGTCAGCTACATGGATATTGAGTAGTTGGGATTCCTCGTCGGGCAGGTCGTTCTCCAGCCAGGCGAGAAGGGTGGGCCAGGTGGGGCAGGTATCGGTCATTCGTGCCGGGGACGGCACTCGTTGATGAGAATGTCCAGGATCTTGTCCGCTCCTTGCGGAGTCCGGGGAACGCGATGAGCCACGTTGGGCAGCACATCCACGCGACCCATCGGGGAGTGATTCTCGATCAGCAGGTCGTGATAGGTCAGTCCGCGCCGGATGTTGGGCTCATCGTTTTCTCCCTGCACGAACCAAACGAACGTCCCCGGGTAGAAATAGTCGCCGTACCCAGAGGCCACGCTCGCCTCTCGGAGTTGATCGCGGAATGCGTTGTCGCCTTGCGCACAAGGACCAGAACCATCCGGTGGATAGCCGAAACCTTCATCTATTAGCCGGTCCGCTGGGAAGCTATCGTTCTCGAGTCCAAGGCGCATGACTTCATTGTCCGGATCATCTCGAAGGCAACTGAGGTCGAGGCGGCCCATGGGTGGACCACCGGTGGGCACAACGGCATCCAGTACCTGGTCCAAGCCGTAGTGAGTCAACATATAGCTGATTTGCGCCGCGCCGCCTGATTGCCCGGTCGCGCAGTAGGCCAGCTCCGGAAGCTGCTGGTGGATGTTCTCGTAAACCCAACGAGCCACCGTTGCTGGTCGGCAGGCAAGTCGCGCATGGCCTGCTTCCTCGCCTGGCGAAGCCATTAGCCAGCCATCAACCCACTGAAGCTGCGCGGTGTGGAACCCCGCTGAACGGAGTCCATCGACGATTCGTTGCCCATGCTGGTAGTTCTCCTCATACAACCTCGTCCCCCCGCCACCGGACGCGATCAGAACCGTCCCCCTGGCCGGAGGCTCGGTCGGCATCCCGACCTTCACGATGGCCCGTGCGGGTGCGGCGACGTTCGCGCACGTCACCTGAATCTCGCAGCCTTCCCCGTCACATGGCACTGACCCGGACATAACCTCGACTTCCCCTGTGGGCCAGGGAACTTGCGGGTTTTGGGTCGGCTCGCTGACCTGCGCCGAAGCAAGCACGGCAATCAACGCTAGGAAACCCACGGCACTTCGTCGGTAGCTCACGGGTACCTCCTCACTTGTTGTCGGTCACCGTCCCGTCGGCACCCGCTGCTTCAGCTCCTCGAACCAGTTGAGCACGACGTGGATCTGCGTGATTGGCTCCGGTTTGGCCCATTGGATCATCACAAAGTCGCCGTCGGGGGTGATGTCGAAGCTATGCGATCTCAATGGACCATGCGCCGTTGCGAATCGGCCTTGCATCTCGAATAGCCGGCGGGGCTTCCCGGGAGCGAAACCCGAGTCGTAGTTCACATCAACGACCATCATCGCGCCTCCCCCACTGGTCATGTAGTAGATCGCACGCCCGTCCCTGGACCAGACTGGCCAACCCCCGGAATCGGTCGAGATCTGCGTCCTTTCGCCCGGCCCTGGATACGGCTGGACATAGGTGTGCCAGTCGCCTGACTCCAGCGAGTGGTAGACGATCCACTTGCCATCCGGTGAGAACATGGCTCCGCTCTCCCAAGCCGTAGAGGCGGACAGATCCAGCGGCCGTCCTCCGTTCTCCAGCGGCAGGAGCCGGATGTTCTCTCCAGTCTTTGGATGGATCTGTTGGTAGGCGAGGAACTCACCGTCAGTGGAAAGGATTGCGGGTATATGGGGTATTCGGCCTCCAGGAGTTGTCGCGGCGTGCCGCTGCCATCCGCAGGGCGCATGAGGCGCACGGCTTTCGCCGTTTCTCGTTGACAGGGACCCGTTTGCGGCGGCTCAAGTAGTCGACTCCAGTCGACTGGCGTCTACTGGAGTGAACCCCCGTCGTGGAGACGTTTTGGAGACGCCTATGTTCAACCCCTCGTGCGTCGCGAGTCGCCGAACTCGCCTGCTAGGTCTTCGCCGACAAAAGCTCACTCACGGCGCGGTGAGCCTGACCGATGGCGATCTCCGTCATGGCCCGTGCGCCGGTGTCGGAGTTGGCGATGGCGATCCGGCCACGAGGATGCCGGGCGGTGACCCACGGGGCACGCTCGGGCGGCACCTCATCGGGCCTCCACGCGATCTGACCCGTCTTCGGATCGAGGCCTTTGGCATAGCCGTGCGGCCAGCGGTTCACCGTGATGGCCTCGATGTCGCGCGCCGGGTCGAAGCCTCCGGCGGACAGTATCCGGCCGAGCTGGTCCCTGATCTTGCGCTCGAAGGTCGCGAACGTCGTCGCCAACAGACCATGGCGGGCTGCCTTCCACTGCTCAGCCACGGACCGCCCGCGGGCCTCCGGTACGAGGGGAACGCGCCACATGCGCACGACGATGGGCTCCTCGGGCGTGCTCGCGTGTCGGTAGTTGCCGATGCTGATGGGTGGCGGCACATTCACGTTCTCGAAATAACTCCCCGGGCAGCGCACCCTGCTCACACCGAGCCTGGCGAAGGCGGTCCAGTTGCGGATCAGGACGTTGGTGTAGACAAGGGGCGACTTGAGTGCGTTCGATAGCGCCCGTTTTTGAGTATCCGGCAGTTCCTCGCAAATCAAAGGGATCACGGCGTTGTAACAGGCGAGCACGCAACGACCGGCGCGAACGCGCCGGGCGTGGCCGTCGCGGACGTAGGTGACCTCGACCTCCTTGGCGGTTCGTCGATCGCCACGGTGAGCTACCCGCACCGCTGTGCTCTCCAGACGCACGCGGACAGCCGAGCCCTCCCGATCGAGCTTGCCGTAGTCGAACGGAGCGTCGACGACGTCCTCCATCGTGCTGCCGGGAGCGACCTCTGGGATCAGCGACCGGACGATCAGACGCGCGATTGACGCGTTGCCATCCGGAAACTGGAAGAAAGCACGCTCCTCGGCGGTATCATCGGCACCATCATCGTCCTCGCCGAGCCCCAGCCCGGTGGTCCCAGGCCAGCTGCCGGCGCCGAGCCAGGTGGGGACGCCATCGAGGCCGATAGTCCAACCGCCGGAGGTCTCGAGGAAGGAGATTGCCTCGCGACCTACCTTGGCCACCTTCAAGAGAAAGTCTTCGTAGCTCGTGTTGCGAAGAAACTCGACCTTTTCCTCCAAGCTGAGGTGCGCCAGGTAATCGATGTTCGGCTCGTGGAGTCTTACAAGGTCATCGCGTGCCGTTTCGGACAGGGGCGCGCGCGCCAGGAACTCGCGCCAAGAGGGCTCGCCTTCGCCTACTAGCAGCCGATCGGTGCCGAACGTTTCGCGGTCGAAGAAAACCGATCCGCGCATACCGAGCGAGCTGTACAGATCGCTATCGACGAATTCGGAGTAACGGCTTACGTCGATGCCAATCCCGCGGATCAGGCGCTGGGCTCCTTCACCGTACTCGTTCAGGTTGGAGATAAAGATCGTGCCGCCATGTGACAGGAACATCCGACCGTCGAGCCGGAACTCGTTGCGCTTGGCATGACCGCCGAAGTCGTCGTGATTATCGAGAATCAAGATGCGGGCGCCGGGAACAGCTTCTTGGTAGAACCACGCCGCCGCGAGGCCGCTGAGGCCACCGCCAACCACGACCAGATCATAGAGCTCACCCGTCTCCTCCGCGTTGTCCCAGCGCATGCCTTCGACAAGCTGGTGGGCAACCTCGTAGGAGCCGTCGTGGCTGCCGCGCATACCAGTGCGGATGGGTGGATACGTGTCGGCGAGGGCCTGTGAGACCCCTCCCGGAGCCTCAGGGCTCGCCAAGGCGTTCGTCTGCGCCCATGGGAACGTGAGGCTGCCGCTCAGCGCAACGCTGACACCGGCGACGAAGTCGCGACGGGTAATCTCCCGGTGCATCCCGAGATCACGATCATCACTGCTGGACACAGGTCCTCCGGATTCTTTGACGCCGTAGCTGCGCGGAACGTCGGTTCTCGAGTCCCTACCGATTCCTCTCGTGTCCAAGCTCTACCGTTCCGGAGCCTACTGCCCAGCTGGGCTGAGCGCCACGGCACGTCGGAGGGAAATCCGCCGACTGTGTCACGTGTCCGGTGCACCTCGCCCATCCCGCCGGGTCCGACAACCTCTTGTCAGCATCGACTCTATGAGTTACGAAGTGGCCCAAACACTCGGCGCAGGGCAAGGTCAAACTTCATTGCCAGTCCTGCCCCACACGTGGAGGAAGCCATGAGACGTACCGCTCCTCTGATCCTGACCCTCGCCCTGTTTGGCTGCGGTTCACCCGCTCCCGAGCCTGCGGGTGAGGATCCGGTGACTGCACCTGACGCTGAGGTCGAGATCACGGAATGGCTGGTTCCGTGGGAGGGCACGACTCCTCGAGATCCGTACGTGGGCCCGCAGAACCATGTTTGGTTCGTTGGGCAGGGAGGAGACTACATCGCATCTTTCGACCCAACGACTGGCGAGTTCACCCGCTTCGACCTGGATCCTGGAACCGGCCCGCACAACCTGATCGTGGATGATGACGGCAGCGTCTGGTACGCGGGAAATGCAGCCGCCCATATCGGCAAGCTAAATCCGGAGAGCGGAGAGATCACCAAGCTCCCCATGCCAGATCCGGCAGCGGGGGATCCGCACACGCTCGTGTTCGACCAGAATGGCGACATATGGTTTACGGTGCAGGCGGGGAACTTCGTCGGCAAGCTGTCGCCTCGGTCTGGCGAGATTCAGTTGATCTCTGTGCCGACAGAAGGTGCGCGTCCGTACGGCATTGTCATCGACTCCAACAACCGGCCGTGGATCGTCGAATTCGGCGTCAACAAGATTGCGACTGTTGATCCCGACACGATGGCACTTGAGGAGATAACGCTGCCCCGCCCGGAGACCCGGCCTCGCCGACTCGCAGTAACCTCAGACGACAAGATCTGGTACGTCGACTACGGTCAAGGATTCCTTGGTCGGCTCGATGGTGTCACCCACGAAATCGAAGAATGGCCAGTGCCTGCCGGGAGCGGCGCCCTGGCGTATGGCATGGCGGTAGATGATCGCGACCGCCTTTGGTTCGTGGAGAGCGGTCCGCAGCCAAATCGATTGGTTGGATTCGACCCGGCTACGTCGGAGTTCTTCAGCATCACCGAGATTGAAAGCGGTGGTGGGACGGTGCGTCACATGTACTTCGATGAACGAAGTCGAGAGATCTGGTTTGGGACCGACACCAACTACATCGGCAGAGCCCGGCTTAAGGCACTGTCAACTTAACCGCCCGAGCCTGTGGAGCTCTCACCGACGAGCGACACGTATCCCCGAGGCCCGGGACTGGGTCTCCCTGGTACACGAACAGCTCGATCCGGCCCGGTACCGCCCCCGGGATCTCGTGTACGAGGGAGAAGCTCGGGGACAACTGGAGGCCGGGGGCCTAGGCGGATAGCCGCTCCCGGAGTTGCCGGATCATCGTCATCGTCGTCACAGCGTCACTGCCCTAGACGCGTCCGGGTACCCCGGGTCCCGTGCAGCGGCGGTCGCGCGCTCGGGAATCAGGCTGGGGCCGCTACGGGTCCGTCGGCACGAGCCGCTTTAGCTCGTCGAACCAGTTGGTGATCAGCGTCAGGGGCAGAAGGGCCCATTCGCTGTACGTGACGGAGCAGACTCTCGACTGCCGGTTGTACCTGATGCTGCGCCCCTTCCTCGTGTCGATCCCCGGTTTGGCCTACGATCAGCGGCATCCCACGGTGACAGACACGGGCCCCGCTGCCCATTGTGTGAGGAGTGCCGCGATGAAACTCATGGGGCGAATTGTATTGACGCTGGTGGTGCTGCTCGTTGGGCCCATGTCAGCGGTCAGTGATGAGGCGTCCATCCAGGTGGCCGACTCGGTCGAAGCGGTTCGGCAGATGTTCGTGGGCAATTACGAGCTCGTAGAATACGAGTCGTTTCCGTCGCCTGGCGAGGTCGTTGCGCGGCACTATGTCGCTCGGATCATGTACGACGCCTACGGCAACATGGCGGCAATCGGCATGCCGAAAGACCTGCCAGAGCTCGACCGAGCGTCGGACGACGAACGGGCACGACGTGGCTTTGCCTATTTCGGCAAGTTCCAGATCAACATCGAGGAAGGCACCGTCACCCACCACTTGATCGGCTCGCCAGTAGCGGCGCGATCGGTGGGCGAGGGCTGGGTGCGGTATTACGAGTTCGACGGCGACCTGCTGACGCTGTCCATCAAGAACGCTGAGGGTCGCATCACCGGCCAGCTAACATGGAAGAAGTTTGGATAGGGCGGAGCCTAGGTGATCGTTCCTGGCGCTACGGACGAGCGGAATCGAAGGTCGCTAGGCGGCTCGCGAGACTCGGCTACGACCCTACGGGTCCGTCGGCACGAGCCGCTTCAGCTCGTCGAACCAGTTGGTGATCAGAACCACATCGGTCTTCAGTCGAGACAGGTGTGGAGATACACCGGCCCCTCAACTCCAACGGGGTGCCGACGCGCCGCCACCTCGCCCCTCCTGAGGGACACGGGTTCGCCGAGCTACGCCATCAGGCGGCGGGCATGATCCTGGCCTTGAGCTGCATCAGCACCAACGCGACAGCCATCCCCTGGACGCCGGTCGCAACGCCGTCGAGAACTGAATTGACCCACGGACCGACAACAGCGATGGCGTCCAGACTGTCGGAAAAGACCGGGAGTGTCACCGCAACGACGTAGATCACCGTCCGTTGGTTGACATCAGCGTTGTCGCTGCCCATGAAACCCGCAACCAAACCGAGGACGACGAGGGCGAGTCCGGCGTACGGGACCGCTTCGGCAATGGCCGGGACGGTTCCCAGGATCGCGACGACTACGATTAGGGCGATGAGGACACGTTCGGGCATTCTGACGCTCCTTTCAGCTGCGCTTCCGCGACCAACGCGAAGACGCGGACTTCGAAACGCCACCAGCGAGCCAAGGGGAGCCGGCGACACAGGCGCACTGAAGCCGAAACGCAGCGCTTTTACAACCGTCGAGCGCTGTTTTGAACTCGATGCCGCGTGGTGGATCGCGAGGCTGACGGCGCTACCGGTCCGTCGGCACGAGCCGCTTCAGCTCCTCGAACCAGTTGGTGACCAGCGTCACATGGCCGCTGCCGGTCTGGCTCTGGCCGGCGTCGGGGAACATCACGAATTGCTGACCGTCGCCCGTCACGTCGTAGTCGGCATAACAACATCCACTGTTGATAGTCATTCCGTCTGGCCCGCCAAGAAAACTCCCCTCGAAAAGCTGCTCGGCTCTGCTGTAGGTGAAGGAATCACCTTCCGTCTCTACAGCAACCACCATGATCCCTGTATCGGTGCGGTAGAACAGCTCCCGACCGTCGGCTGACCATCTGGGCTGGCCGCCACCGCTGCTGGAGAGCTGCCACTTGCCCGGTCCAGGAGGATAGGGCCGGACATAGACTTCATTGCTTCCCGACTCGTAGGAGTCGTAAGCGATCCAGCGACCGTCCGGTGAGAAAGCCGACCACGCGTCGGTAGCATCGGTATTCACAAAGACCTCCGGCTCCCGATCCTCCTCAAGCGGCAACACCAAAATGTCCCAGCCGGTCGTCTGTGGGTGATTCTCGCCGTATACGAGAAACCTGCCATCCGCAGACCACGAATACAGCCACTGTCCCCTGTCGCTCTCTGTCAGCCGCTCCACAGTTCCCGATCCGTCGGCACGAGTCCGATAGATGTTCGTCGCTCCGTCGCGGTTCGACATGAATGCGAGAAACTGCCCGTCCGGTGACCAAACAGGTTCGTCGTCGTTCGCTTCATCAAACGTCAGCCTTGTCGGCACACCCCGCTGGATGTCATAGATCCATACGTCAGCGTTTTCGTTGACCAAGGCGCGCACGGCTAGCCGTGTGCCGCCCGGCGACAACCGAGGAGAACTGTAGGAGCCAGGCTCATCCCACAGCGGTGTCGCGTTGCCCTGCCGGTCTACCCATGCGACGGGATATGCCTCCTGAAGAACGGCCTCGCTCAGATACGCCAGCATTCCTGTACTTGAGAAGCTGAACTGTGCGACAACCCCCCCCCAACCAAAGGTGGCAAGCCCCTGCACGATGGGTACCGGCTAGCCCTTCACCTCCAGCTCTCCCAGATCAAACGCGACAGCAAACAGGGTTCCCTGGTTGTGATAGACGAGATGCCCCGTAGGTACGTAACGTCCTTGTCCGCCTTGCTGCACGACCCGTCGTTGTCTCGTCTCTAGATCCAGCACTTCGATGGCAGACGAATACGCTCCTGGCTCCCCGGCCAAGGAGGAGAACAGCACCGACTTGCCGTCAGGCAGCACCTGCGGGTCGTTGTGCCAGAGTTCCCCTTGATCGAGTTGAGTCAATGGTTCCGGTTCTCCCCCGCTGGCGGACACGCGGGAGAGGCCGGAGAAGGAGCCGATGATGATCGTGTCGTCCGCCCCCCAGCTTCCCGTCAGGGTGCCAGAACCGAAGGAACTGATAGTCAGGGGGGTGCCGCCTATGACGGGGACTATCTTCAGTTCCGCGCCGCTGAAAAAACCTATCCACTGGCCGTCCGGTGAGAAGAATGGTGCCAATACAGAGCCAGAGACCAAGCGAACGCCCGCTAGCTGATCGAGCGAGCGAACGTATAGCTCCCTTCGGTCTACTCCGATACCCACGATGTAGACGATCTGTGTGCCATCCGGCGATAGGACAACTCCCTCAGAAGCCAAGCTAAGATCATCATCGGCCAGCCTCACCTCCAGGTGCATGGGGGACGCAGGTGGCTGATGATTGTGATCTGTCAGGGTCCACGTCAAAAAGGTTGCCGCTGCGGCGATGGCGACGCCGAGACCGGCTGCCACAGGCATGGGGACGTAACGCCACCAAGACGGCTTTGCAGCCTCACCCGAGCCAACCGTCAGACCGAGGCCACCATCTAGGTCGTTGATGACGTAGACGATGCCGATTCGCGCATCAGCGATGTCGTGAAGACGGTCACGCGGTTCCTTCGTAAGACACCGGTCGAGAAGTCGTCGTAATGCTCTCGGGGTAGCCGCCGGGAGCACTGCCCAGTCCGGCTCCGCCCTGAGAATCGCCGCCATGGTGTCGCTGACTGTCTTACCGTCGAAGGCGCGCTTGCCCACCAGCATCTCGTACAGCACGCAGCCGAACGACCAGATATCGCTACGCT
Source organism: Acidobacteriota bacterium (assembly GCA_963666055.2). Taxonomy (GTDB): domain Bacteria; phylum Acidobacteriota; class UBA890; order UBA890; family WLXD01; genus DASCOT01. Next base: position 47,957 of record CAXWPH010000013.1, read on the forward strand.
TATCGACGGGCTCCCCCCGTGCCTGCTCCGGGCTCATGTAGGGAGCCGTGCCCATGATCACGCCGGTGCCTGTGGCGGCCATCATCGTGGGCGACTGGCTAAGGCCGGACGACGGCTCACTGCCTGCCGCTTCGTAGGCTTTGGCCAGCCCGAAGTCGAGCACCTTGACGGTGCCATCGGGTGCAACCTGGACGTTGGCGGGCTTCAAATCACGATGGATGACACCAGCCTCGTGAGCGGCTTCCAGTGCCAGGGCGATCCGTCGGGCGATCTCCAGTGCCTCATCTACGCCGATGCGGCCACTGGACTTGATGCGATCCGCGAGGTTGTCGCCCTCCACCAACTCCATGGCGATGAACCGAACACCGTCCGATTCCTCGAAGCCGAAGATCGTGGCGATGTTGGGGTGGTTCAGTGAGGCGAGCAGCTTGGCTTCGCGCTCGAACCGGGCTAGTCGGTTGGCGTCGCTAGCAAAGTCCTCCGGCAGCACCTTGATGGCGACATCACGATCCAGCGTCGTATCGCGTGCTCGATACACCTGCCCCATGCCGCCTTCACCGAGCGGGGCGAGGATCTCGTAGTGCCCGAGCGTCTTGCCGATCATCAGGAGCCGCCCGTGGGCACTAGCCGGTTCAATTCCTCAAACCAGTTGAGCACAACGTTGAGTCGTGTGCTGGGTGCCGCGCCCCCGGTCTCATCACTACCAGCGGGCACCGTCACGAGGAACCTCTGGCCATCGGCGGTGACATCGAAGTTGGACAGGGCCTGCATGACGATGTCCGAGACTTCGACAGGGTCGGATGCGGAAAACGACTCCAAATCCACTTCCGCAACGAGGATGCCTGGGCTGTTCCAGGATTCGTAGTAAATCTCCCTTCCATCCCGCGACCAGCGAGGCCACCAACCACCACGGGTACTCGTAGAGACCGGAAATGTCCGACCGCTCGATACCTCCCGCACGTACACCTCGAATTGCCCGGTCTCGTCGGAATGAAAGGCGAAGAAGCGACCGTCCGGCGAGAAACTGGCCCAAAACTCACTGGCGGCGGTATCGACGTGTATTTCCGTATCACCTGTATCGAGAGCCAGTATCCCCAGGTCGATCTGATTTTCGGGCCCGCTGCCAAACAGCAGCATCTCACCGTCGTCCGAGATCGATATCGGGTACACGTCAGCCTCTGTATCCAACACCAGCTCGGCGTCGAGACTCCGGTCAGCCCGGCGCTTGAAGATGTCGTTGTTGCCGCCCCGATCCGACCTGAAGAAGACCCACTGTCCATCGGGCGACCAAACGGGCACTTCGTTGTTGCCCTCCGTGTTCAGCAGCACCTGGCTGCCCCCTCGTTCGATCTCGTAGATCCAGATGTCCCAGTCCCCATCATTTCCCTGGATTTGGAGCGCGATGCGCTGGTCATCCGGCGAGAGGCCCAAGTACTGAGACCGACGGGGCTCGAAGGGCAGCGGCTCGACTTGGCCGTCACGATCCACCCAGACGAGTAGGGAACTGCCCGAAGCGCCGCCATTCCTCATGTGATAGACGAGCATCCCGGTCTCGGAGAAGTCGAACGAGACCCCGCCTTCAACGTCGGCGGCGAGGTTCTCGACCACGGGTATCGGCGAGCCGGTCGTCTCCAGGGTATCGAGGTCGAAGGGCACCGCGAACAACGCTCCGGCGTTTGAATACACCAGATGGCCCGTTGGCACGTATCGGCCGTAGGTGCCGCCCTGGTGCACGACCTGGCGCTCGCCGGTCTCGAGATCTACGACCTCGAGGTTGGCCCTGTCGAAACCTCCGGTCTCGGTCGAAGTGAATAGCACTGCCTTTCCGCCGGGTAAGAACTGGGGCCAGCGGTGGCTGCGCTCGCCCTCTGAAAGCTCGGTGAGCAGTCCCGGCTCACCTTCGACAGCCGACACGAGAAACAGGCCGCTGTTGACGTTGGGTGTGAAGACGATCGTATCGTCGGGCCCCCAATCCGCACCTCGGCTCCTGTCCACCGGCGCGATCGACTGCGGGGTGCCTCCAGTTACGGACGCCTTTTTCAGCTCCGAAATGGTGACGAACCCTACCCACTGCCCGTCGGGCGAGAAGAAGGGATGGTACGGCGCACCCAGGATGGTTGCCGAGGACGCGAGTGTCGTCGAGTCCTGCTGGTCGAGAGCGCGAAGGTACAGCGTGCTTCCACCGTCCGGGTCACCCTCGACGTAGGCAACGCGCCGTCCATCGGGCGATAGCACGACTGCGGAGCCGGGCCCACTCAGGATCGTGTCGACGAGGGGGTCGAGCTGCAGGCGGATGGTGTTTCCGGGCTCCGGTTGCATTGCCCACCAGGTGGCAAGAACCGCCAGAAGGGCGCTGGCCACAGCTATCGGGACGCCCAGCTTCCACGAGATGCCGCGTGTCGTTTCCACGGCGACAGGGGGTGTCGGAAGCGCCGCTCCTGACTCCACGTCTGTACCGAGCGCCTGTATGTCGACGACCAGATCGCCGGCTGTCTGGTAACGCTTGGCCGGCTCCTTCGCGAGTGCCTTGCGGACGATCCTCTGCAACTCTATCGGCAACGACCGGTCGATCTCCCCAATCGCTGGCGGCTCATCGGACAGGATGTGCGCCAAGGTCTCGTGGACGTTCTTCCCGCCGAATGCCTGCCTGCCCGTGACCATCTCATAGAGCAAACAGCCGAAGGCGAACAGGTCGGCTCGATGGTCGATCTTGTCGGAGCCTTCCACCTGCTCTGGGGCCATGTAGCCGGCGGTGCCCATCACCTGACCGGCCACCGTGCCCATCATCGTGGGTGATTGAGTTGCACCGCCCGGTGAGCCTGCCGCCACCTCGGTCAGCTTCGCCAGGCCGAAGTCCAGCACCTTGGCGTGGCCCTCCTTGGTGACGAAGATGTTCTCCGGCTTCAGATCCCGGTGGATGATGCCGGCGGCGTGAGCAGCAGCCAGCGCCTCGGCGATCTCGGTGGCTAATCCGAGCGCCTTCTTGAGCGGCAGCGCACCCTTGCCCAGCGGCTCCCGAAGTGTGTCTCCCTCCAGGTACTCCTGCACCATGAAGTGGGTGTCGCCTTCGGTGCCGATATCGTGAACGACCGCGATGTGCGGGTGGTTCAGCGCGGCGGCAGCGCGGGCCTCCTGCTCGAAGCGGGCCAGGCGCTCGGGGTCAGAGGCGAACTCGGCGGGCAGCACCTTGATGGCTACCTTGCGACCCAGGCGGGTGTCCTGGGCCAGGTACACCTCTCCCATGCCGCCCGCACCGAGCTGCTCGGTGATCTCGTAGGGGCCTAGTTTGGTGCCGGGTTCCATGGCGCTTCCGATGCGGGGTAGGGGAGTGCCTGAAGCCTATCTCTGGGGCAGTCGAGGGTCCACGGGGCAGGCAGGATGGCACCTGCTCTCAGACGACCTCCATGCCCACGCCAGGGGGCGGGGGTATCAGGAATCCCGCCGGTCGGTAACCCGCTCAGAGACGACCCTGAGTCATTGCGGGATCTCGCTCGTCGAACACAATATGCTGGCCGCTCTGGGACCAATGGGAATGGTCGGAGCCGGCGCACCGAACTGTGACTCAACCCAGATACACACCAGATCGCGTAACACGTCTCTACCGTTATCGCTGTTCGTCAACATGACGATCGCCCGTCGTCTGTGTGGGGCGGATACGAATAGCGCTCGCCATCCAAAGTTTGATCCACCGTGGTTTGCGCTCCGCACACCCTCGGCTCCCAGCGGGCCGGTCATGTAGCCGAGGCCACTTTGTGCGGTGCCGTCATGGATGGAAACAGGTTGGTACATTGAGGCGATGGTCTCGCGTTCGAGGACGCCGCGCCCCGGGGCGGCCCGGTTCGGACCAACCATGCTGGCGGCCACGAATCGGGCCAGATCGGTGACAGTCGTGTAGAGACCGGCACCAGCCGTTCCGGCAAAGCGATAGGTCGGATGTGTCTCGCCCGACGACCGGTGCGGGGACGCCATCGGGGCGAGTGACTCGTCCCAACCAAATCGGCTACTGGTCATGCCGAGTCGATCGAGAATTTCGCGTTGCATATATTCAGCGAACGTGGTGCCCGTTACTTCTTCGACAAGCAGCTGGAGTAGTACGAAACCGCCCCCGGAGTAACGGAATCCCTGTCCCGGCTCTTGAATCTGGACAACCGGTGATCCCCCGCTGGCATATACGCTACCCGTGTAGTCGCCCAACAGTTTCTGCTTGAGGGTCGGGAGCGGCGCAGGGACTGCAAATCCCGGAATGCTTGGCATCGACAGACCGGCCGTGTGACTCAGGAGACGGCGCACCGTCACTTCATCACTGTCGAACGCCGAATCCGGGAGGCGCCAACGACTGAGGAACGCGGCTACCGGCCGGTCGAGATCGAGTTTCCCTTGCTCCACCAGATTCATGACACCCCACGCCGTGACGGTCTTGGAGATCGACCCGGCGTTGAAGATCGTCTCCGCAGCGATGACGGGATCTTCTGCATCGGCGACTCCGAAGCCTTTCGCCCAAATCGCCGCGCCCTCCTCGACGATCGCAACGGCCGCTCCCACGACATTGTGGCGCTCCAGCGCATCCGGTATCGCCGCCACGAGTGTCGCTTGGGTGTCCGGTGGATCCTGCACGAAACCCGAGGCCGTTATCGATTGGGGAGACCACACCAACCAGAGACCGATAACGAGCGCACTCAATCAAAAGACTCCGTATGAACGAGAAACGGGGTTGAGTTTTCATCGGCCACGATCGGATCGTCGCGCCTATCCGAGGCCCGCAAGGGTTTGCCCTAAACGGATCACCGGCAAGATGAACACCCGTAAGGCGCCGAGCCATATCAGCGCGATCAGGATGAAGAAGCCGTATGGCTGTATGGAGCGGTAGAACCGCGCCACCGAGCCGGACAGCGTCGCCGAGAGGATCCACGAGCCGTCCAGCGGCGGAATCGGGATCATGTTGAAGGCGGCCAGCAGCAAATTGATCAGCAAGGAAGCCACCAGCAACTGCAGGACTGGCAGAAACACGCTTGCTGAGACAAGGCCGACGAGCACTTCCTGGTTGGCACGCATCAAACGTATCAAGAACACGCAAATCACCGCTAAGAGCACGTTGCTCAGCGGCCCCGCGGCGGCAATCCAGGCGTGATCTCGCTTCGGACGGAGCAGGTTGGCCGTATTGACCGGCACCGGCTTCGCAGCACCGAACGGTGGCAGCCCGGCGAAGATCATCATGGCCGGGAACAAGATCGTCATTATCGGATCGATATGGGCGAGCGGGTTCATGGTCACTCGGCCAAGCATCCGTGCCGTCGGGTCGCCGAGTCGGTCGGCCGACCAGGCGTGCGCCGACTCGTGAAACGAGATCGCGAACAGCAGCGCGACGATCTGGGTGACGATGAGGCCGGCTCCCTCCATAGTGTGATGCTATCCCGCCGGTCTGGTCGGTGCTAGAACGTCGCGGATCGACCCGGCGAGGTTGATGCCGACGACCTCGGCCAATTCCGCCTCTGAGGCCCGGCGCACCCCGGCAAGGGACCCGAACCTACGAAGCAAAGCGCGTTGGCGCTTCGGTCCGAGTCGAACCAGTTGATGACCAGCGTCACCGTGCCACTGCTGATCTGGCGTTGGTTAGTGTCAGGGAACATCACGAAACGCTGACCGTCGGCAGCAACGTCGGCGTCAGAGGCAAACTCGGCAGGCAGCACCTTGATGGCGACATCACGATCCAGCGTCGTATCGCGTGCTCGGTACACCTGCCCCATGCCGCCTTCACCGAGCGGGGCGAGGATCTCGTAGTGGCCTAGTTTGGTGCCGGGTTCCATGGCGCTCCCGAAGCATGGTGGCTGAGCGCATGAAGCGTATCGTCAGGCCATGCGAAGGTCCACGGGGCGCGAAGCCACCCGCTATACGTCAGTCCGCACATCAGAGATGCTCCGTCGGATCCACGGCGGAGAGCGTCTGGGAGTTGTCCCGCAGCGAATCCCTTGAGGAGCCCAACGATCGGTGGTTGTATCCAGGCGTCCCGATACTGACCAAGCCAAGAGCCTGACTCGACCAGGGTTATCTCGGAAATCCCGGGAGGTAGACCGTGGCTGGAGGATCGATGACGGAAACCAGGCCCGGGCTGTGGATCCTTTTGCTGGCGAGCCTGAGCGTATCGGCTTGTCAGCCGTCAACGCAGGACGCGTCGCCAGGCGATGCTGCCAGCCCTGCCGATTTGGTGCTGCAGGGCGGTAAGTTCTTTACCGTCGACGAAGCCCAGGTCTGGGCTGAAGCCGTCGCGATCAAGGACGGCAGGTTCGTCTACGTAGGCGACAACGCTGGTGCACAGAGCTTCGTTGGCCCCGATACCGATCGCCATGACCTCGGCGGCAAGCTGGCAATTCCCGGTCTAGTGGATTCCCATACACACCCAGGTCTGATGGGGCGGGAGACGGCCGGGTTTACCGCGGTCCCCGTGGGTGGTGGTCCCAGAGGGACGCTGCCCAGGGACGGGAACAAGGAGGAGATCCTCGCTGCGGTGGAGGCGTATGCCCAAGCCAACCTGGACCTTGCCTGGATCGAGATGGGTAGCTGGTCCGGGGATCTGAACGGCGTCGCGGGCCCACATAGGAGAGATTTGGATCGCGTCGTACCGGATCGACCAGTGATGTTAGGAAGCGTCCATAGCCTTTGGGTCAATTCCGTGGCGCTTGAGATGATGGGGGTCGACAGCACCACACCCGATCCGGTACCCGGTCTTGCATACTTCGTACGAGATGCCGATGGTGAGCCTACCGGCTGGATCAAGGAATATGCCATCTGGCCCTATGCGCAGCACCTTACTGACGTTGACCTGGAGTCCAACAAGGAGGGTATTGTCACCTTCTTGGAGTACCTGTCACGCCACGGCGTTACCTCACTCTTTGACGCTGGCAACTTCAACTACCACGATCTCACGTACTCGTTCCTGGCTGAGCTAGAGGCGGCCGGTCGTCTGCCGGTTCGCTACGAGGGCAGCTATCACATCTTCTTGCCCGATCATGTGCCCGATGCGATCGATGAGCTACAGCGGCTGCGCCGCACCTACGGCAGCGAACGTCTACGGTTCAATACCATCATGATTCACTTGGACGGCACCAATGAGATTCGTACCGGCGCGGTGCTCGAGCCGTACAGCGATGACCCGGGCAACCGGGGCACGACCCTGCTCGACACCGAGGAACTGCGTGACTTCATCGTGCAGCTTCACGAAGCCAGGATCGATCTGCACATGCACATCGTGGGCGACCGGGGCGTGCGCATCGCACTGGATGCGGTGGAAGCAGCGCGCAGGTCGGTCGACGGCGAACTGTATCCACGCGTCACCCTGTGTGAGCTGGACATCATCGATACGGCTGACTACCCCCGTTTCAAACAGCTGGGTGTCATTGCCAACTACACGCCCCAGTGGCACGGCCTGGGAAACCGACTGCCGTTGACCGCCGGTACCCTTGGCCCCCGCTTCGAAAGAATGTTGCTGGTGCAACCGTTACTGGATGACGGCGCGGTGGTGGCCTTCTCCAGCGGCGTGACATCGTTCAGGGCAATGGAGCGGGCCAACCCTTACCTGGGGATGCAGATCGGCCACAACCGCCAATACCATCAACAAGGTGAGGCTGCGCCGATAAGGCTGCCGATGAGCGAACGCCTGGACCTGGAGGATCTGGTCCAGGGATATACCTTGAGCGGCGCCTATCAGTTGCGTATGGAGGAGCAGCTTGGCTCAATCGAGGTAGGCAAGCTCGCCGACCTGGTCGTGTTGGATCGCAACCTGTTCGAAATCGATCGCTACGAGATCCACGAGGTTCGACCCGAAGCGGTCATCATGGACGGCGAGATCATCAGGGGAAGCTTAGACGGTGGCGCGGAGATGAGGCCATAGCGGCAGCTGCGGCTTCGTGCGCGCGTGGGCACAGTTCGGAACGTCACACTAGTCGGGTGACGCTCCTGCGCGACGATAGCCAACGGCGCTACGGGTCCGTCGGCACGAGCCGCTTCAGCTCGTCGAACCAGTTGGTGACCAGCGTCACCATGCCCGTCTGGGTGTCCTGGCCGGGGTCGGGGAACATCACGAACCGCTGACCGTCACCCGTCACGTCGTAGTCTGACGCGTTCAGACCGGCGACTTCACCTCGGCTCCCCCCCCCCCGCTTCGGCGGTCTCACGTTCCTGCGCCCGCGCCCCGAGAAGCACATTGGACAGCGCGTAGTTGGCTTCGTGGCAGGCGTATTCGTATACCAGATCAGGCAGTGCCTTGAACGGCACCTGAGCAGTCCATGGCCTCGAGTAGAAGGCGGGATCGTCGATGGTGAACTCGTAGTTGATGGTGTGCTCATCGACGCGCGTGAGGCGTTCGGTCACCTTGAAATCTTCCGACCCGCCAGCAAAGTTAGTGTTTCCGTTGAGCTGCTGGCGCGGCAGATTTGTCGTCTCCACCACCAGCGTATCTCCTTCCCAACGGCCCCACGAGTCGCCCAACCACGGACGGATGTGCGCTGGCAGCGGCGTAGGCTCGCCCAACTTGATGATGCGAGCGTCGTGCACCATTTCGGTCATGACCATCACGTGATCGGCGGTCTGAACGATGGTGTAGTTGTTGTTGTAGAAGTAGTTGGGGATCATCGGCGGGCCGGCGTTGGAGCCGAACGAAAGTAAGCAGCGCAAGGCAAGCGAGAGATTCTCCGGATTGTCGTAATTCGCCAAACTGGGCCCGCTGTTGCGCCAGCTCGCTGCGCGCCTTTTCTCCCTCGGGGCTCAACGGTGGGATACGCCCGTCCGGCGGGTCCACCACCAACGAGCTGCGTGGCTCGCCGTTCCAGATCGCCACCCGATCGCCCGGGTCCAAGTAGAAGATGTTGTAGGCACCGGCTCCCCCGAAGGGCGGATCATAGAGCGCCGAGATCTTATCGTAGAGCGCCGAGGCCTCATTCTCGAGCGAATCGCCCCAGGGTACCCCCCCCACCGCCGGTGCCTCACGGTCGGGGTCGCTGTCCGCCAAGTGGGTATCGATGAACGTCGCTCGGTCGCCCTCGAGGGCAGCGACTTGTTCCGGCGCCATCACACGCTCGTATCCCGGCGGACGCTCGATCCGCGTCATCGTCGCGTTGGTCCAGTTACCCTGCAGATCCGGATGGCCGTCGGGTGTCCGTGGCAGGACCCAGGCCTCGGTGGCGGCGTCCTGTGTCTGCGTCAGGGCCGGCAACGCCAGGCCAAGCGCCAGCACGGCACAAGCGAGGCCCGCTAGCGCGCTGCGAGTCGCGATCCTCATCTGTTTCCCCTATTAACCAATCGGGTTCTTGCGCAGATGCCCGTACAGTAGCTCCTCGACGAACTCCACGCACTTGAACTGACCGAGGCGGGCGTCCGGGTCGATATTGCGGTACAACGGCAGGCGGATCGTCCACGGACGCGAGAACGTCTCGGGATCTTCGATAGTGGCCTCGTACCAGATGTCGTCGGGGCTCGCCATCTCGTACCGCTCGGTTACCGTCATCGCCGCACCTTGATGGCTACCTTGCGGCCCAGGCGCGTGTCCTGCGCCAGGTACACCTCGCCCATGCCGCCAGCGCCGAGCTGCTCGCTGATCTCGTAGGGGCCTAGTTTGGTGCCGGGGTCCATGGCGCTGCCGATGCGGGGTGGGTGAGCGCCTGAAGCCTATCGCCAGAGCTTGCGAGCGTCCAAGGGAGAGGACAGGGGCCGGGCAGATCGGACCGCGCAGAAAGGGCGAGTAGCCCCAACGGTCACGATTTCGAACACCACGCGGAGTACGTGGCGCGGTTCGCGCAGGTTGGCTAGGAGCTACGGCTCACTCCAGGTCTCCCGGCCGCGCCTTGAGGCCGAAGTCGGCTTCAACGCGATCGTACCAGGCGTCGTCATCGAGGGCGCCCCAGTCGGCCCAGGCTGGCTAAGCGCCTGGCCGGCCTGCGGGCGAAGGCTGCCCAATGAGAAGCCAGCTCATCGCCCTAAAGATGGACCTTCTGTCAGGACAGGTCAGCTATCGGTGCAAGTGCAGGCGTATCGTCCGGGTTCACGCCTCGAACCTATCTACCGGAGCGGTCGACTACTGCGGCTGCGGTCATTTGCGGCTCGACCTCAGTCAGGCTCAGGTCAACGGACACCGACAGATGGCCGGTCTCCCGGAGCTCGAGGAGTAGGCCCATGAATACGCTCGAGATCATCGACGGCGACACCCTCGTCGTTCGAGACGAGGACGGGGCCGAGCTCGGCCGGATTCAACGACACGAAGCGGTTACGGTGCGCGACGCTGACGGGAACGTGCTCACCAGGGCGGACGTCACTGCGTTCGCGCCCGGCCACCCCGCCCCACGCGGCGAGAATCGCGAGTCCGTAGCGATCACCCTGTGGCCACGGACCCGGCAAGCCGCCAACCTGATAGACTCGCTGCTCCAGAACAACGCCGTGCTGCTCATCCAGATCGAGACGGCCGACGGGTTCGTGCTTGACCTGGGGGTACGCGCTGGGGGCCTGAGGGCTACGCGTGGCTGGTTCGCCGCTACCGTCTGGTGAGGGGCGCATGAGCGACGAGGAGCGCATCGGCATCCAGTGGGGAAGTTTTTCTCTGCCACCATTAATCGCCCGGCTGCACGCTCTCACGTGGTGAGAGCCGACCTATTCCGCTAGGCTGAGCGAAGCCCTGGCGGCAGGCGAATCCTATGCAGAACCAGCTGACGGAAGTAGCGACGAGTGAGCTACAACGCCACGTAGAGCGCCTACACGACTGCGCAGCGACCTGCAGCGCCGCAGTTGAGGTCCATGATCGCTTCGGTAGCGAGACGTTATGGCATGGCGTCGTCCACGTCTTCGACCTCACATACCATCCCACGGCTGACCTTTGCTACGCCTGGTCGTCACCCGTGGCCGGATCTCGGAAGCGGCGTTTCTACGCGGTTCTACACACCGAGCAGGTGGACTCGCCTGCGAAAGCGGTTCGGGCTGCGATTGTCAAAGACTTCAAGAGAGAGAGTCAGAACCCTTCCGGAATGGGCTTCGTCGACGGACGGCACTACTCGGCCTACGTGGTGGAGGTTCGTCGCCTCAAGCGGGTGGGCGACCTCGATGGCGCGAAGGAGCTTCTCCTGCGCCTGGTGGACGCCTCAGAGGCCGAGGCCGAGGGCGGAGGTTGGGGGGTTGATCCGTGGTACTGCGAGCAGCTGGCCATCATCTACCAGAAGAAGAAGCAGCCAGCCGACGAGCTCGCGATCCTCGAGCGGTACGAACGACAAGCGAAGGCCCCGGGGATGGTTTCAGAGAGGCTGGCTAGGCGCCTAGCAGAGCTGCGCGCCAAGGCCCGAAAGAGCGAATGACCCCGACCACTTACCGAATCCTCTACCCGGGAGCACGAATAGCCACGTGACCGACGACGAAGGGGACCAAAAGCAAGAGCGCCCCCCGAACACGAACGACTCTTCTTGCGGTCGTTCGTCTGTGTCAGCGCTGACGCCGCGACCCGCCGCTGTGCCTTTGTACTCTTCGGTCGACGCTCCGCGGTGCCTTCGTGTTCTTCGGATCGCGCAAGACCCTGCCGGCTTTCGGCGCCACCTTCCTCGATGTTCTCTTGTTCTTCGCCAACTTGCCTCCCGTCGTCTTGCATGCGCGGAATGCCCCTCCCGATTCTACCAGTCGGCTCCGAAACCCTTCGGAAGAGCGGTCGCGACGCCCCCCCCCTCGCAAATCGCCCGGCCGCTCTCCCGTGGTGAGAGCCGATCTATTCCGCTAGGCTGAGCAGCCTTTACGGAGATCCGCCCCTTCCGGAACCCGCGACCGGCGATCTGTATGGCCAGGACTGATTGACCATGACCCCGACCACCTACCGAGTTCGCCACGGATCCACCAACAAGGAACTCGACGTCAAGCCGAGCTTCGTCGCTGGCGGGCACTACTCGGCCTACGCGGAGGTTCGTCACCTCAAGCGGATGGGCGACCTCGATGGCGCCAAGGAGCTTCTCCTGCGCCTGGTGGACGCCACAGAGGGCGAGGCCGCCGCCGAGGGCGAAGGCTGCGGGGTTGATCCGTGGTACTACGAGCAGCTTGCAATGATCTACCGGAAGAAGAAGCAGTCAGCCGATGAGCTCGCGATCCTCGAGCGGTACGAACGACAAGCGAAGGTCCCTGGGGCCGTTCCAGAGAGGCTGGCTAATCGCCTGGCCGGCCTGCGACCCAAGGCGGACGAGTGAGAGGCCGCAGCAGCGCCACCCCCCGCCCACTCGCCTACCCCCGCTGCCAGTTCGGCAACTACCTCGGCGAGTTGATCGACGCGCACCCTACCTCGAGGCCCACGCTAGCCAAGCGAATCGGCGTGTCTCCGGGGAACCTCAGCAACTACCGCCACGGGCGCTACCTCCCGCCGGACCGCAAGGCTATCGGTGTGATCGCTCGAGTCCTGGCGCCGAGCAGGGCAAAGCAGGTGGAGATCCGAGCCGAGCTCACGCGCCGCTGTATCGCCGACCTGCTTGATGCGCACCTGCGCGCGGGCGGTGTGTCGCTGGATGAGGCGCGGTTGGCGATTCACGATCTGGGGGAGTGAGACCGTCATGACGCCACGTGCTGGGCGGGCGGTTCAGGATACGGCGGGGGCACGGAGCCGTAGGTAGAGGAACCCGGAGGCTACCGCCGCTCCTTCTTCCGCAGCTCCCACCACTCCCGGATGAACTTCACCAGCTTGCCATTGAGAATCGGCTGGTCGCGCGTCGTCCTTGTTTCGACCCGAAGCCCGACTAGCTGTGTTGTTTGGGCTCGCCGACGCCCGGTACAATAAGAAGCGGCCCGGGAGCTGCGAACTCCACGGGCCGCAAAACGAACTGCAGTAGTGGGACGGTACGTCCTCGCCGGCCGCCGGTCAATTATGGTCGGCTCCGCGCGTCCACTGGGGTGGGCTGCTGCGGTCCTCAATGCCTGTAAGTCCGAGCGGCCTTCGTGCTGCGGCAGGGCGAGGAGATGAAGTCATGGGTGCTTTCGTGACCCAACAGCCGAGCGTATTCACACGCGACGGCATCGAAGCGCTGAGTCCAAACCAGCCCGGTGTGTACGGGCTATACCGCGGGGACCGATGGGTCTATGTCGGCCAGAGTGAAGACGTTCGGCGACGCTTGCTGGAGCATCTCGGCGGCGACAACTCCTGCATCACAGGCAGCTGGCCGTCACACTTCGTAGCCGAACTGGTCCACGGTGGCCACGCTGCACGTGAGGCGCGAGAGCGCGTCCTAATCAACGAGTGCCAGCCGCTCTGCAACGTGGCGTAGCCCTAGTGGCTGCAGCCTGAACCTGTACCCTCCAGGCAGCCGGTGACTCGATCGAAGTAGTAGTCTCGGCCGCCTACGGTCAACTGTGTGTAGCGTCGGCCGACGCGCACGTCTAGCTGCTGACCGGTGACCTGGTCGCGGTAACTGATCGGGCGGATGGCCCCCGGCGCACCGAGCCGATGCAGTGCCGCGCAGAACGCGTCGCGGACGCGGTCCCGAAACCAGTTGGTCCGCCCGCACTTCAGGGCAGCTGGTTGCGGCGGGTGAGGGTGGCTGAACGGTAACACCGTGGCGTCAGACATCGCGCCCTCCACGCTAGCGTTCACCCCCAACGCCGAGTCTACAACGAGCGAGCTCCTTGCGGAGCTTGAAGTAGATATTCGGATCCACGCCCAGCAGCGCCCCGAGCATCGCCAGCTTCAGCGCCCTCGCAAATCGCCCGGCTGCGCTCTCCCGTGGTGAGAGCCGATCTATTCCGCTAGGCTGAGCGAAGCCCGGGCGGCAGGCTGAAGGGCATCCCAAACGAGCGAGGTGCGCGATGGATCTTGAACAGCAAGTTGAGCGGCTGAAGCGAGACAACCGGAGGCTAAAGATTGCCCTCGGCGCGGTGGCGGCGTTGCTGGTGGCGGCTGTGCTGGTGGGCGTGTGATGCTGCAGGAGGCTCTGACGCAGACCGTGCTGGAGTAGGCGGAGATAGTCATCATCGCAGCATCCGCTTGAGATCGATCTGCTTTCCCAGCCGCTGAACCAATCCATGTGAAGCTTCGTTGAGCGACTGCTCCAAGAACTTCGGGCCGCTTACTGTTCCGCCTTCCACTTCCCTCAGCTCGTGGACGGCAATCGCGTAGTCGAGTCCTGCGCCTACGCCGATCTCGAGCGATATCTCTTTGCCGTTCACTTTCGGCGAGCCGATCTGGTGGCTGTCGCGCAGTGCTCCGGTGTCGACTGGTGTTCTCTCCTTGGACGCCTCGACGACTCCCTCTGCCTCGACGCGTAGAGCGCTCTAGACCTGATCGCACCGCCGACGGCCGGACGAGCCTGGACGTCGTTGACCGGCTACCCGCATCTCGTTCCCGCTCAACCCCTGGACACCACGGCCGGGAAAGGCCATCGTGTGCCTGCTACGGGAATCCCCACCCCCAAAGCGCTCGGGCCGAAGCCGTTTCTGCTTCGGCCCGAACTGTTTCTGGTGATCCCACCAACTGCTCTCGAGCTCGGTACGCCTTCCGGTGCTCCTGGTGGTGGCCTCCTAGTGCCCGCCGCTGCCGCCCGGAGATGGCTCGGGAAAAACCACCCCCAAGGCGGCTGGCGACGTGGTCCCCGCGACCGCCGGCCTGGCCGGATGAACCTAACCGTGGCGCGGAGATGGTCGTTCATGGCCGTAGCTCCTGCCGCTCGGCGCGCTCGTCGGCCAACGCGGCCTGGAATGCGGCTTGTGAACTCGACTGAAACTCGGCGGGCCGTGGTGGTGTCACACGATGGGACCCTCGGCGCAGAACGCGAAGCTCGATTACCCCTAGAAACAAGGGCCTCAAGCGGCAAACCCGGCGGCGCCGAGGAGACCGCTGGGTGTGACAGAATCGGACACCACGGAGCCGGGCGCCGCTCCTCAGAAATGTGAAGTTTTGTGAGGTCCCTGCGCTGTGGCTACGGCCTCTGAAATGTCTACATTTGTCAACAGGCGGCAGGTCCCTCGAGAGGGCGCCTTCTTCGGGTCGACGGCTTCGAGGAAGATTGGACCCGCTTCCGCGGCTTCGGATTCGACTGGTTCATCGAGAACGACGGCAACTACGTGAAGCTCCTCGAGGGCAAGTACCGGCCCGACGTGCGGCCATCCGTTGATGCTTCGAAGAAACTCCGAATCCCGAGGGGCTAGCCGGTGGTCGAGCGCGCGCTCCCGAACGACACTTCCACTGAGCAGGCGATCCTCGCTGCCATCATCTTGAACCGAGAGGCGTGGCACGAGGCACAGGCTAAGCTGGAAGCCAACGACTTCTTTTCAGAGTCTCACCAGCTCGTATTCAAGGCGATGCAAGAGATCGGCGGCGTTCGTCGGGAGGCCATCGACACGGTGTCGATACTGGCCGAGCTGAAGCGGGTCGACAGCTTGGAACGCGCTGGCGGCCCAGCCTACATCTCGAACCTGATCGAGGGCTTCCCGATGCGAGCCAACGTGCCGCAGTTGGCCAGGGTCGTGCGCGAATATTCCCTGAGGCGCCGGCTCATCCGCGTTACCAACACAGCGTTCCACCGGGCGATGGACACGCCGGACTGATGCGGAGGAGGCCATCGAGGAGGCTATCGAGGATCTGCGGTTGTTGCTGTCGCGAGCTGCCGGTGCCAGGGAACCGGAGCTGCGGGGTTCAGCGCTCCTGCTCGCGAGCCTGGAGCGCGGCGATCGAGTGCCGCTGGGATGGGGCCGAAACTGGACCGGCGCATGCGTGGGGGCTGCCCAGGGGCACGGTGATAACCGTGGGGGCGAAGGGCGCGGTGGGCAAGACACCGTTCGCACTACAGACCGCGGAGCGGATCCTCATGAGCCGTCCAGCGGCGCAAGTGGCGTTCTTCAACCTGGAGATGCCCGAAGAGGAAATCGTCCGTCGGCAGATCATGGCCTTCTGTCGCGTGACCGACTCTGAGGCCGCTGACCTCGTGCGAGGCGGTGCTGACAGACCGGTGGAGATGGGCCTGTCGCTTGCCGAGTACGACGCCATGATGGAGCGGTTCCATATGTTCCGCTCTCAACGGACGATCAGGCAGATCGAATCGGCTGTGGCGTCGGTACCCGGCGAGGTGGATCTCGTGATCGTGGACCACTTGGGTAAGCTCAAGGCTCCCGGAACTCGGGGCCCGTACGAACGGACATCGGTAGCGTTCGTCGATCTGCAAGCCATGGCCGCTGACCTCCGGGTCCCGGTGATGTTGCTTGCACACCTGAATCGCCACGACACGAAGGCGAAGAGTGATGAGGTCTTCGAGCATTCCTTCCGTGACAGCGGTGTGATCGAGGATCAATCCGACTACATCCTCGGACTGTGGCGGCCGAGATACGAAGAGGAAGTCGCCACGCGACCGCGAATGGCGCTGCTCCGAGGCAACCTGCTCAAGAACAAAGCCGGGCACTCGGCGCAGTTCGACTGGAATTTTGATCTGCCCTACCAGCGAATTGAGGAGGCGTCGGCATGAGCAAGCGCCGGCAGCAGGTCATCGCCAAGGTTCGCCAAGAACTCATGCGAGGAGTATCGAATCTCAAGAGACGAATTCCACGGGCAGCGCGGGGTGCAGATCCGGCTGTGGAGACGAACCGGGACCGCGTACCCGTTCTTCGCAACGCCGCAACGAATCTCGCTGCCGCCGGCCATGGTGGCTGAGATCGTTGGAGCGCTGATGATCGCTGCGGCGTTGGACGGCGAGGGTCTTGAAGATCAAGGGAAGTGTGCGTGAGCGATATCTTGCAGCATCCGAGCTCCCGCCTCAGTCTCTGGAAGCCAGAGGATGCTGCCGAGTTTCTGCAGTGCTCGCCGAAGACTGTTCGGCAATGGTGCGCGAAGCGTAAGATCCCGCATCGGAAAGTTGGCGGTCTCCTGCGCCTCGTGCCCGACGAAGTGAGAAAGTGGGTCCTAGTGGACTGCGATCGTCCGATCGAGATCGAGCACCGAAGTCGGTTCGGACGGCACACGAGGGTTTGAGTTGACGATCGAGAGCAAGCAGACCAAGTCAGGGGCACGCTACAGAGCCCGTGTCATGGTGGAGGGGCGACTCACGACCGGATCGTGGCACCAAGAGCAGAAGCTCGCCCGGCGCGACGAAGACGAGATCTACGGTGCGCTTCGCTCCGGTAGCTTCCACCGAACACATGGCCGCGATCGAATTCCCACCTTTGCCGAGGCGGCCGTCCACTACGTCGATGAGTGCCAACGGAAGGTCGATCAGCGCAAGGAGTCCGCGAGGACTCTCTACGACAAACGCTGCCAGTTGAACAAAGAGCTCATCCCGCGGTTCGGTGACTTCATGCTCGACGAGATCGACGCCTGGAAGGTGGAGTCGTTCCGACGCGACCTCCACAAGCGCGTCTCTGGTCCACGGGTGAACCGCTACCTGAGCACGTTGAGCGGCGTCTTCAAGCTCTACTCCAAGCTGCTCGGTACCAACCCCGTTCGAGCGGTGGACCGGTACGAAGAGACCGAAGATGGCTACTACGCCTTCACCGAGGAAGAGCTGCAGATTCTGCTCGCACACGCAGCGCAGGACTCGAATCCACATATCGAAGTGATCCTGCTGTCAGCCTTCGACACCCTCCTTCGAATTCGGAATCTCCTGGATCTGCGCCGCGATCAGATCGACTGGCGATGGCGCGACAGCAACGGCACGCTACGAGGCCTTGCCCACGTTCCGTGGACGAAGAGCAAGAAGGCACTAGACGTTCCCCTGAGCCTCCGCGTGCGACGTGTCTGGCAGCAACATTTCCGAGCACTGGGTGAGTCCGAGTGGCTCTTCCCCAACGTGTCCAACACGGGGCCAGCCGACTACGGGTCTATCCGAGACGCCTCCAAACGCGTGCTCAAGGCTGCCGGAATGCCCGAGACCCTTCGGATCCATGACCTACGCCACGGCGGGGCGACAGAACTCATTCGAAGGGGCGCTCGGCGAGCAACGGTTCAGGCGCTTCTAGGCAACAAGACCCGCGTCATGACCGACAGGTACATCCATCTGACTGAGGATGACGCCGCCCAAGCACTGACGCATGGGCCTGGCGAGAAGCCCGGATTTGTCATCGATTTTGTCATCGACGATGAAGACCGCGCGGCAGGGGAAGGAAAATGATGATCGCCCTCCCCTACCCTAAGTCTTTACAGGTCAGCGAGATAAAATGGCGGAAGCGCCTGGGAATCGAACCCAGCAAGGACGCCTTCCGACGCCCCCCAACGGATTTGAAGTCCGCGAAGGCCACCAGACCCTATTCGCTTCCGCTCGAATGTAACTCGTTTACAAGCAGCAATTTAGGGAGACTTAAAGAATTTACGGACGCGGCCTGATCGGACTGATTGTCCCTTTTCTGTCCCTTTTCCGGCGGCCGCCAGCTTCCCAAGGGCTCCTCGAAGGTCCGCCTCGTTCACGATGTCGTAGCGATCGAACACGTGTCTCGTCTTATGGCCGGTGATCGTCATGGCGATCTTCTCTGGGACGCCAGCCCGTACCAGGTTCCTCACCGCGGTGCGCCGAAAATCGTGCACGAGTTTGCCGGGTAGCCCGGCCTTGGTGCAAGCAGAGCGCCAGGCGTCGTGGAAGCTCTTGATGCGCCTCCCCTCCCGGTGAAACAGGTAGGGGCAGAGCACGCCGACCTTCGACAGCTCCCTGTGCTCCTGCCACTGCCGCTCCATCACGTCGAGGAGTTCCGGCAGTAGGTCATAGGGAAGCGTCCGTCCCTGGCGGTTCTTCGTCATGCCCGGCTGGATCCGGATCGTCTTGGCGCTCCGATCTACCTGCGACCATCGGAGCGGCAGGACTTCGGAACGCACCCGCCAGCCGGTCAGGTAGCCGAACGTCACCACGGCGCGCAATGGCTCAGGCAGCGCGTCGCGGACGGCCGCGAATTCGTCTCGCTCGAAGAAGCCCGTTCGGGCGGTGGCCTCGCGCAGCATGGGAATGTGCGGCATGTGGAGCAGCTTGCGCGCCTGGACCGCCAGCCGGAACGCGCGCTTCACGATCGCGAGCTCACGATTGACTGTGGCGTTGGCCGCGCCCTCACCTTGGCGGTGCGAAGTGTACGCGCGAACGTCGGCCGTCGTGATCGTTGCCATCCGGCGACCGCTGAAGAACGGTTCGAGGTGTAGCCGGACGCGGTGCTCGACGTCCCTCAGCGATCGCTTGCCGTTGACCCGATAGTCGGTAACGACGTCGGCCGCGGCCTCATCGAAGCGGAGCCGGCCGACCTTCGAAGTGACCGGAATCCCTCGAGCTACGTCGCCCTCCCGGATTCGTAGTAGCCGCTCGGCGTCGCCCTTCCGGGTGCTTCCCGAGCTCTCCTCGTATCGCCGCCCGGCGCGGTAGTAGCGCAGCCACCAAATGTTGCCGCGTTTGCGTAGCTCTCCCCATCAGTCCTCCTCTGCCTCAGCGGCGGCGTCCATGACGGGGCGAATCTCCCTCGCCATCTCGCGATAGATCGCCATGCGCGCAGCATTGTCGGTCGCGCCTCGGTCACTCGCACGCGCGTCGAGTTCCGCATCCCATGGCCGGCCCCAGAGGTTGGTCGCGTGTTCGTCGATGTTGCCTCGAATCCGATCGAACTCCCCGCGCAACTCGTCTAGCAGCTCCCGCGTGACGTGTCCTCGGTGTGCCTGGAGAGCGGGTGCGGAGGTCTGAGAGTGATCGAGCCGTGCTTGAACACGGCGCTCTCTCTCGTCGGTCAGCGACCGGCCCCAGAGGTTGAGAGCTTGCCGGGCAACATCGTAGGGGCTCGTGCCGAATCGCCGGGCGGCCTTCCGCTCGGCCTCGCCTTGAGCATCAATTCTGATGCGGGCGGAGCGATCAAGCGGCTGAGCCGCGGCGACGATGAAATCCTCGGCATCGTCGGGCGGCGGCGTGTCCATCAGCACAGCCATGCGGTCCAGAAAGTAGGCAAGGTTGTAGTGCTCCGGCGGAAGCCGGAGGGGAAGCGCTTCTCCGACTTTCTTGACCAAGAGTGGTAGCGCGAGGAATTCCCGCAGGCTCACCTCTCGGCGCCCGCCCTCGATTGCTGCAACCGTGGCTTGTGTCCATCCTAGGCCGCAGTCACGAGCGCCCAAGGCGATGTCCTCCTGCCGCAGCCTCTCGGCGTTGCGCCAAGCACGCAGCCGCTCGCCGACGATTGAGGAAACTGCTGTTGCCATAGTCATTGCCTGACTGTAGCTGCGCGCGATGGGTGGCGTCAAGAATCTCATAACAGGTTTTTTAACCTTTGACCAACTTCTTGACGGGAGCTGCGGGGCCGGCTTAGAGTCGGAGCATGCCGCTCGACATGCTCGATAGGAGACACGCCGAATGAAGCCGCAACCATCTCGCATGCGCGCTTGGCGCCTCAGCCAAGGTCTGACGCTCGAAGAGGTCTCGGACCTCACAGGAGTATCGATGGCCATGCTGTCTAGGGCGGAGCGAGGTAGGCGCCAGCTCAAGCCGATGCGACAGGTTGAGATCGCTCGCCGGCTAGGCGCACGGGTGCGCGACCTCTTCCCCGTCCAGGCAATGCGGGTATAGCCGTGCCATGAGTCGTCCGGAAATTGACGCGCGGAACTCGAAGCGCATATCGGAGTTGGCCGCGGGAACTCGGCCAGTGAATCGCAGCACGCCAGCATCGCGCGTGCCGCGGTTGCTGAGTGTGAAGGCCGTGGCCGAAGCGACTACGGTACCCGCGACGACGATCTACACGATGATCGCGCGCGGTGATATCGAGTGCGTCCGCATCGGCCGCGCTGTGCGTATTCGAGAGGACGATCTCGTTCGCTGGATCGAGACCCATCGGGAGCGCGCGTCGTGACGGAGGCGCCTGCCGCGGTGGAGCGAGCCCTGCCCGCGGACACCCAGACCGAGCGCTCGATCCTCGGCGCGGTGCTGTTGGACAACCAGGCGCTGACCGCCGCGGCGCAGATCCTGTCGCCGGATGACTTCTTCAAAGATGCCAACCGGCTGATCTACGAAGCCATGGCGTGGTTGTCGGAGCGCTCCGAGGCCATCGATACGGTGACTCTGCGCGCGGAGCTCGAGCGGCGCGACGTGCTCGAGCTCGCTGGCGGCGCCGCGTACCTCTCGTCGCTTATCGACGGCCTACCTGTCGCCGCCAACGTCGAGCGGTACGCCCGCATCATCAGGTCTGCAGCCCAGCGTCGAGAACTTGCGCGGCTCGGTGAGCGCGTCGTCGATACGGCTATGGCGTCCGATTGCGATACTACCGAGCTCATCGAGGAGGCACGGCAGGCCCTCGAAGCCGTTGGTGAGGACTCGGCCGGCTCAGTGGGCCGTCGGGTCGAGCTGCTATCGGCGGCCGACATCGAACCCGCACGCATCATATGGACCTGGGCCGGCCGGCTACCGGCAGGGGAATTGGCCCTGTTGGCCGGCGAGCCTGGGGTGGGTAAGGGCACCGTCACCACATGGCTCGCCGCACGCATTACACGGGGTGATCTGCCTGGCGACGTACTCGGGACGCCGCGTGCTGTGATTCTCGCCAGTGCCGAGGACGACCCTCGCCACACGGTGGTGCCTCGCTTATTGGCAGTGGGGGCCGACCTCGAGCGCGTGCAGATTGTCCGCGTGACACAGGACGGATTGACCGGTGCGCTCACCTTGCCCGATGACGTGGCAGCGATCCGGGCCGGTGTCGAGGCCGAGGAAGCAGCGCTCCTCGTCGTCGATCCGATCGGAGCACACCTCGGTGCGGAAGTTGATAGCCATCGGGACGCGAGCGTGCGGCGAGCGCTTGCGCCTTTATCCGTTCTCGCTCAGGAAACCGGCGCCGTCGTGCTCGCGGTAGCGCATCTGCGAGGCTCGTCGGCCGCGGTCTGTATCGGCGAAGGTGATGGGGTCCGTTGCGTTCGTGGCCGCGGCACGGAACGTACTGCTGGCCCGGCGAAGCACCCGACGGCGAGGATCGCGTGCTCTGCCACGCTAAGAGCAACAGCGGCGCCCTAGCGCCCTCCCTTCGGTATCGCATCGAAGGGCATGATGTTGCGCACGGCTGCGAGACAATCCCAACGTGTGCCATCGCCTGGCTCGGCAATGCGGAGGGCGTGAGTGCGAGCGACATGCTCGCGGACCAAGAGCCAGAGGAGCGAAGCGCGCGCTCCGAGGCCGTCGAGTGGCTCATCGCATACCTGCACGACCAAGGGGGCACAGCTCCGGCAGGAGAGATCCTTCGATCAGCAGAGCGCGACGGGCTTTCATCGCGCACGCTCCAGCGCTCCCGCAAGCGCGCGGGGGTCAGGACGAGCAGGACCAAGAACGGGTGGATCTGGACGCTCGAGGCCACCCCAGAAGCATCGACCGACCAAGGCGCCAACCAAGGCACCACGCCTCCTGACACTTTGAATCTTGGCGCCTTGGCGCCTTGCCCGTCTGACGGGGCTTTTCAAGGTGCCATACATGTCAAGGCGCCTAATAATTACGTTAGGGACACCTTGGCGCCTTGCCCTGCAGCCGAAGGCCAGGAGGTCGAGCTGTGAACGCCGCTGCACAGTTGATCGAGTCCGCTAGCGACGCCGGCCTCACACTGATCCCGACAGGCGACCGCTTGCGCGTGCGCGGTGCTGAGCCGGTGCTCGCGGACGACCTACTCGAAGACCTACGCCGGTGGAAGCCGGCCATCCTCGACCACTTGAGAGAGGACGCGGAACGCCGACATCAGGTCGCGGTGTGGGATGCGTGTGACCGTCTCGATGAACTTTACCGACGAGTTGGCAAACCTAGTGACTGGCTGACACCCGCCGTGAAGACGACCGAGGCAGCGGTCGAGTGGTTCTGGATCGAGGCCAGGCGCCGACGACGACGAGCCGTTCCACAGGGCCCTCGAAGAATGGGAGGGAACGACGACCGACGCGATCATCCGCGTAGCGTCGCGAGGAGCGAATAACGAATGCGGAGAAACGAGCTTCGCCAGTGGCGTCGCCTTGAGCTTCAACGCTGCCAGGCAACGCTACGTGAAGGTCGCTGCGGACGGGATGGGAGCGCATCCGTTGGTGGCGTCACAGTTTGCCGCGATCATGGCGCCGCCCTGACCCGACTCCTTGACGACCGACTGCGACAGCACGCGCAACGGGAGCCGGACCGATGACGAGGGGAGGGGGTGCTGGGGGCTGTAGGTTTTTCGTGGGACCGACAAGAACGGGTGTGATCGGCGCAAAATACCGTAAAGTTTTTTGTGCGTCCCTAGGGGGTTATGGGTTGTCGAAAGGTCAAGCGCGCACGGCGTGGGTCGGTCGCAATAGCAAAGGACCGGCGGAGGCGTTCGAAGGGCTCGCGGATGGTTGCTCGATCCATGGCCTCTCTGACGGGACGTGGTCGTTGATCGACGGGATCGAAGAGTTGCTTGATCGGTGCGGACCGAGCGATGTCACGGTTTCGACGTGGACCGCGGCGAACGCGGATATCGAGCGGGCGGAGCGGTTGCTCGGAGACGGGCGGATCAAGACGCTGCGCCTACTCGTGGATCGGTCGTTCGAGTCGAGGCAACCGCGCTATTGCGGGCGGGCGCGGCACCTGTTCGGCGACCAAGCGCTCCGGGTGTGGAATAGCCACGCGAAGTTCGTGCTCGTGCTGGGCGGGAAGCTGGACGTCCTGTACACGACGTCGGCGAACCTGAACGCGAACAAGCGTCTCGAGAACTTCACGCTCTTTGCCGGTGGTGATCTGCCCGGCCAGTACCTCGCGGCGGTGGAAGAGCTGTGGGAGCTGCAACGGCCAGGCGAGGCGTTCGAGGGTGGCTCTTTCCTGGGGCGTGCACATATCGACGAGATTCTCGGCGTCGAGAAGTTGATGCGCCGCGCGGAGCTCGCGGCGGCGATCGGGCGGAGTGCCAAGCAAATCAACAAGCTCGTCGATGCAGGGATGCCAGTGGCGCGGCGTGGGGCTCGTGGGGCACCACACGGTTATCGGCTCGAGGATGTCGAAGCGTGGCTCGCGGCGCGAGACGAGACGATGCAGCCGGGCGAGTTTTTCGACGCGGTGCGTGAGCGGGCGCTCAAGGAGCGGGCGCAGAGGCGTCTTGCCGAGCAGACGCTCAAGGTTCGGGCCGGGGACCTCGTCGCGAAGGACGAAGTGATAGCGGAGTGGAGCGGACACGCGGCAGCGGTGCGGACGAAGCTGGTGGCGATTCCGTCGATGCTGGACATCGACGCCAAGACGACGGGCGCGCTCGACGCGCTGATCCGGCAAGTGCTCGAGGAACTCGCCGACGGCAACGACGATCCGCTGGTGACCGAAAAGACCTCATCGCGTGCACGGTCGAAACGCCGGGTGAAACGGAACGCGAAGCGGTCGGGTGTTCGGGTCGGGCGTAGTCGTAAACGGGCGGCGAAACGAAAGACGATCCGGAAGGTCAAGGCGTGAGCGAGAAACCATGCTTCACTCTCCGATCGCGAGCCTTGCGTCGTCCTGGCGCGAGGTCTATCGGCTGCCACCGGACTATCGCGGGTGTCGGATTTCTGCGATTGGCACACGATGCGTGCCCGCTCCACGTGGTGAACGCGGCGCGCTGTGGGCGAGCCTGAGGGCGGATCAAGCCCGGGCGTATGTGGGGTGGCTGCCGGTCATCATCCGCACCCGGCGGTATCCGAGTACGGATCGCTGCGGACGGGCTCGGCGAGCGGGTATGCTCCCAGACTGGGCGGGCGGGCGTCTGAGAGCAGGGCCCGCAACCAGACGATGATCGCTTCAATGAGGCTGCCGCGTTACGGAGTTTGACCCGAAGGTGTGCGAAACAATCGGTGCCTATTTCTATTCGCTACGGGACCCTGCTAACAACGAGTTGTTCTACGTCGGCAAGGGCGTTGGCAACCGCTGCTTTGCCCACGTTGCCGAGGCACGGGCCAACGAGCGTGGCATCGAGAAGCTGGAGACCATCCGCGCGATCCTTGCCCGCGGGGACGACGTCGGCATCGATATTGTGCGGCACGGACTAAGCGACGAGGTGGCTTTAGAGGTGGAAGCTGCTCTTATTGACACCCTGGGGCTCACAGACTCAGGGAATCTCGTCCGGGGTCACAGAGCGGACCGCCGGATCGGCTTTTCGATGCCTCTCATTGAACAGGCCGTGAGTCCCACCAGCCGGCCGCGCCTTCCGCAGCCTGTGCGCGCTACGGTCCCATGAACGGCACGAAGAATCGGCGCAATAAAGCTGTTTGAGGATCCGGCAATCCCAGATACATTTGTAAACAAAGCAGCACTGCCCAGCAACCGGTTGGAAGCGCTGCGGGGCAGCCGCGCCGGTCAACATAGCATTCGGATCAACGCGCAGTGGCGTATCTGCTTCCGTTGGACCGACGACGGGCCGTACGACGTCGAGATCTTGGATTATCACTAGGAGAGCGTGACATGAACGCGAAGAACGGCATGAGGCCGGTGCATCCGGGAGAAGTCCTGCGCGAGGAACTCGACGAGCTCGGGCTGTCAGCCAATGCGCTATCGCATGCGCTCGGTGTGCCGGTGCAACCGGGTGACGATGATTCTCAACGGCCAGCGGGGCGTGAGCGCCGATACGGCGTTGCGGCTGGCCAGGTATTTCGGGACGACGCCGCAACTCTGGTTGAATCTGCAGAAGACCTGGGAGCTTCGCCGAACGGAGATCGAGGCGGGACGTGAGATTGCCGAGCGAGCGACACCCCGGCACTCGGTGGCCTAAAGGAGGCATGACCAACAGAGATGGCGTCTCAGACCCCCATCACGATCACCAAGGCGCTCGAATCCATCGAACGCGGAGAATGCGCCCTGCCCGCGATCCGGCGCGAGTTCGTTTTGGCGACCCCAGCAGATTGCACGTCTCTTCGAGAGTCTCATGCGGGGGTTCCCGAATCGAAGTGGAGCCCGTTGAATGAACTACAAGCCAGTACAACTCTGGTCTGACGAGCCAACGTCAGTCGATCTCCTAGCGTTTGGTGCTGTCGCCGAGACGGCGGTCGAGGCGGTGCTAGACGACGCGCTTGACCCAATTGCCCTCGGCATTTCTGGGCCTTGGGGAAGCGGGAAGAGCACCGTCCTCAAGCTGATCAAAGCCGAACTGGCATCACGAGACGCTGTCAGTGAGGACGAAGCCAGAGCGGACAAGCGGATTCTTGTGGTAGAGACCGACCCCTGGAGGTACGACCCGGATGTCGGAGCGAAGGCCACGCTGATACTCGAGGTTCTCAACGCCCTGGCAGCCGAGCTTGAGAAACACGGCGGCGTGCCTGAGGAGGTCGAGGGCGCTCTGAAGAAGTTGGCCAAGCGGGTGAACTGGGTGAAGGCGTTCAAGCTTGCTTCTCGCTCCTCTATCACATTCCAACTCCCTGGAATTGATGATTTGTCCAGCCTTGTCAACGAGGGCGACGTGGAGGGCGACCCTGAGCCGCGGAACCTGGACGAGTTCCGCCACGACTTCGCGAAGTTGCTAGCAGACGAGCAACTCCGTCACTTACGACGGGTTGTGGTATTGGTCGATGACCTCGACCGATGCCTGCCGGACACGGTCGTCGACACTCTCGAAACGATGAGGCTCTTCCTGTCCGTCCCGAAGATGTCCTTCGTCATCGCAGCTGACGAGGACCGCGTGGCGGACGCCCTTCGGGATCGCTATCCGTTGGACAACGGATTGGCTGGGAACCCGGAAGCTCCAGCCCGTCTTTATCTGCACAAGATCGTCCAGACGACCCTTCGCCTTCCTGCGCTCAGCCGGTTCGACACGGAGTCGTATCTGCTGCTTCTGCTCCTCCAGCGCAAGGTGGATGCGCAGCTGACCAAGACTCAATTCGGGCAGATCGTAGAGGGCTGTGCGGAGCTGCGCATCGCTGCAGGGACCATTGATTCGATAGGGATCCCAGAGGGCCTCGACATCGCTGCTGAGATGCAGTTCGCTGCTCGGCTGACACCGATCCTCTATGAGAAGCTGCGGGGTAGTCCGCGACGCGTGAAGCGGTTCTTGAACGATCTCGGTGTTCGTTCGTCCATCGCTCAACGCAGGGGAATCGAACTCGATGTCTCGGTGGTCGCGAAGCTCATGGTGCTGGAGCTATTGCTGCCTGAAGAGTTCGACATGGTTCTCGGCTGGCTCGCCCGCGGCGAGCTGCGGCATCAGCTTGCAAGACTGGAGGAGATCGCGGGCCGGTCTTCCCCGACAAAGAAGCCTCACGAGGTCGAAGACCAGGAGTCGGTTGAGGACACATCGAAGAAGCCTCGCCCCAAGCAGGGCAAATCGACCTCGGACAAGCCCGACGACAAGAACGGAAAGGACGAGAGCTTTACGGACAACCTCGTTCGATGGGCGAAGCTTCCACCATCACTCGACGACATTGACTTGAGCCCGTATATGCACCTCGCAGCATCCTTTGCTGGGACTCCTCTCATCGACTCGGGGCTGCCCGAACGACTCAGGGATGTCGCTGCAAACTTCCTGTCGTCAAGTCGTGCCTCGCAGAAGTCGGTCACTGATGCTGACATCGAGAGCCTCACCCCGGCTGATGTCCAAGCGCTGATCGAGCACCTCAGCAGAATGGCGAGGGATCGGCCCGGTGATCTAGCCGGCGTCGGTGCGATCCTGCGTGTGGCAAGACTCGCTGATGCCGCATCGGTTGCTGCAACTGCGCTGATGGCGATCCCAGCAAAGGAGATCAAGGCACCGGTGGTT
Source organism: Acidobacteriota bacterium (assembly GCA_963666055.2). GTDB lineage: Bacteria > Acidobacteriota > UBA890 > UBA890 > WLXD01 > DASCOT01. The sequence goes on from CAXWPH010000013.1 coordinate 75,563, forward strand.
CTCTTGTTCGCCAACAACGATGCGTTGACGTACCGGACCGTGCTTGAGCGCTGGAGAGATGGGACCACCGAATCAAGCGTCAAGAACGCCGTCGCTGCTCAGCTCAATCCACGAGCGGCTAGCTGATGGGCACAAGCGGCGCGTACACGGGAGCGGGCGGCAAGGCCGGCAAGGAGACGGGGGAGGGACTCAGCGACTGGCTCGATTCGTTACCGGGCAGTCCAGACGGCGGTGACACCACACCGAACTTGGACGGGACAGGAGCAGGCGAGAAGCCCGTTACCCAGCTTCCGCCGAAGGTCGTGAGCGGGCTCTTGGGTCTGCTCCGGCCTCGATCCACTAGCGGTGGTTCAAGTGATGGCCCCGGCGCCGGCGGAGGTGGCATTGCGACGGGGGGTGGCTCGGCTCCCGGCGGGAGCGGTCGTGCTCGTGCGGGCTCGGGCCGATCGTCGCGGCGTCTCGCATCCGTCGGCGGTCGGGCTGCTGCGGGCGCCTACGCGTACGCGCGCGGGGATGCGGCTGGGCTGCGTTCGTTGGGTCTCGACTACGGCGAACTCCGTACGTTGAACGATCCCCTCGAGGTGACACGTCGAATTGTTGATGCCGTGTGCGGTCAGCAGGATGATGGCAGGTTGGAAGAGGCCGAGGAGCGGTACGTAGCGGCTTCGGTTGCCGTCTGGGTGCTGGAACAGAGCGAAGACGGGGAGCTGCCCGATGTGGACGATGTCGCTCGGTATGCGATAGCCACGATTGTCACTGAGGTCCTCTCATCGGAACTCGGCGCGGCACTGCGCGATCGACCTAATGCGGTTGCCGACGTCGCTGAGGACGAACTCCGTGATGCTGCCACGGTGCTTGCAGGGCAGACGGAGCTGAGCACCTCAGGTCCAACAGAGGACGAATTGACCAGGGCTATCGAGGACGGGATCGAGAAGCTCCGACAGATCTACGGAGGCGGATCGTGAGCTTCCACTACGAGCTGAAGCTCAGGCCTCGCACGCGCGGCAGTCGGGACGATCCGCTGGCAACGTTCTATTGGCCGGCGGAGGGCCCATCGAGCTTTTCCGCACCATTTGGCCCCCGTCTTGCGGCTATCGGGGCGGTACCACCGCCCAATGTTGACCTGGTGCGGTTAGCACTGCTCGTGTTTGCAGCGGACCGCTCAACGATTCGAAGGGTCGGCACAACGAACTGGTCGAGCAGGGACTTCTCTCTAACGGTCCCAGTGTCCGACGCGCGGTCATGGGACACGGTCTCAGACGAGCTGGGCGGCCTGCTTGCCTTCCTCACCGGGGACACCTGGGCGCTTGACTTCAGGAACGCACGGCCGCCGAAGGAGCAGGCGCTCAAGAAGTCCGACCTGCAAGGGCCTTCCCGGGTGGTTCTGATGAGCGGCGGTGCCGACTCTGCGCTTGGTGTGCTTGAGTCCCGGCGTCAACTCGACCCGGCCGAGTCTCATGTACTCGTGTCGCATGTCGGTCTCACTGCGCTGGCCCCAATCCAGCGCAGGGTTGCAGAAACTGCATCGACGATCGCTCCCGGGCCGGCCCAGTCGGTTGAGCAGATTCGACTGGTTCGACGACAGCGACAGGCGGACGGCTCGAAGTTCAAGATCGAGCCGTCATCTCGATCGCGTTCCTTTCTCTTCTTGGCGCTCGGACTTGCGCATGCGTCTCTCCACAGAGTGCCTCTGTGGATTCCTGAGAATGGGTTCGCGTCGCTCAATCCGCCCTTGGCTCCGAACCGACGCGGCGCCCTCTCAACGCGGACCACTCATCCGGCTTTTCTTGACGGGCTCTCGCGGATCCTCAACAACGTCGGGGCGCACCCGGCCATCGTGAATCCGTTCGCTCGCATGACCAAAGGAGAGATGTTCCGTGCTGCTGCCGACCAGTTTAGTGAGGCCGCGATCAGCGACCTTCTAAGCGCCACACATTCGTGTGGCCTCACAGGCCAGCGCTCAAAGAAGATCTCCACGACGACACAGTGCGGGGTTTGCTTCGGCTGTGTGGTTCGACGTGCCTCCTTCGCTGCGGCAGGGTTGACTGACACGACTGTCTACGCCGATCCGAGCAGTTCCGACGATCTCGCCAAGTGGCTTGACCACAATTCAGTCCTTCCGGACATGCGACGGTTCGTCAGGAGAGGCGTGACCCGGCGGGACCTCCTGTCGATGAGCCTGCCGGATAGCTACTCGCTCAGCGATGCGCGCAGCCTTTGTGGGCGCGGCGTGCAAGAGCTGCGGGAGTTCGTCTCTTGAAGGCTCTTCCTCCACTCGATCTGCACGCCCATGTCGACACAGGAATCGAAGCCGCCGAGCTGACTGCGCTGCGGGCCATCGTGTTCGCGGTCACTCGCTCACTGGACGAAGCGGAGCAGGCTCTCAAACGGTCGGACAGGACTACGATCTGGGGGGTCGGATGTCATCCAGGCCTCGTCGGAGTTCAAAAGGCCTTCGATCCGAAACGTTTTCAGGCGCTTGCCGAGGTGACCTCCCTACGTGGGCGAGATCGGGCTTGATGGTGCGTCAAGAGCTCCGATGGATATGCAACGACAGACGCTCGCCAGTGCACTCGGTGTGCTGCAGCAGAGGCCACGGATCACATCCCTTCACAGCTACAAGGCCACGAGTGAGATCCTGAGCCTGATAGCCGAGTTACCACAGCCCGGCCTGATCCTCCACTGGTGGCTGGGTACCGAGAGCGAGACGTATCGTGCCGTTGAGCTTGGCTGCTACTTCTCAGTTAATCGTTCATCGGCTCGCAGGAGAGATCTTCTCGCACTAATACCGCTTGATCGTGTGCTACCGGAAACGGATCATCCGTTTGGGAACAAGTGCCGGGGGCTTCAGCGGCCGGGCGAAGTTGGGCACGTTGAGGCGGCACTTGCAGAAGCCCACGGTCTTAGTCGGGCGGAGATTCGCAGGCGAACTTGGCGGACTCTTGCATCAATCGCTCGAGAGACCCGAACCGGTCGACTGCTCCCCGGGCGGATCAGGCGTCAGTTTGCGGTGGTGCAGGCGGAGTGTTGACCTGCCCCAAGTGTTTGGGCCACTTCGTAACTCATAGAATTGGTGCTGGCAAGAGGTTGCAGGCGGCCGATACCCCAACGAGCTATGTGGCCGCACCTGGTTGTATTCGCGTCGCCAGCCTTGCACCAAGCTCTGCAGCCTCCTTCAGCGTGTAGAAGATCTCCCCATTCAACAGCTCGTCTCTTAGCTTGCCGTTGAAACTCTCCACATAGCCGTTTTCCCACGGCGAGCCGGGCTCGATGAACAACGTCTTCACACCGACCCGCTCGAGCCAGCCACGCACTACCCGAGAAGTGAACTCCGGTCCGTTGTCGGAGCGGATGTGGTCGGGAACACCACGGTTCACGAACAGCTCAGCGAGTCGCTCCAACACGTTCTCGGAGTTGAGCCTGCGCGCCACATCGATCGCCAAGCACTCCCTGGTGTACTCATCCACGATCGTCAGCAGACGAACCGCTCGCCCGTCGTGAGTTCGTTCGTGCACGAAGTCATAGGCCCACACGTGATCTTTCCTTTCCGGCCTCAGCCGCACGCCGATCCATCGTTGAGCCACAAGCGTCCGCGCTTGGGCTGCTTTTTCGGTACCTTCAGTCCTTCACGACGCCATAACCGTTCGATCCTCTTGTGGTTCACCCGCCACCCTTCGCGTTCCATCAGAGCCGTGATCCGACGGTACCCGTAGCGTCCGTACTGCGTCGCCAGTTCGGTCATTCGCTTCACCAGCGGTGTCTCGTCTCCAGGCGCCTTGGGCCGATATTGCTGCCTCGAGCGCACCTGGCCCAGCACTCGGCAGGCTCGCCTCTCCGACACCC
>CAXWPH010000014.1:0-584537 GCA_963666055.2 Acidobacteriota bacterium
GTTGGGGCGGTGGCGGCCCTGGTCTGCCGGCCGTATTACGACTGGCTCCACGAGCGCTTGCGCCTACCCGCGGCGGTGGCCGTCCTGGCGGTCTTTCTGTCGGTGTTGGGACCGCTGACGGCGTTTGTCCTGTTCTTCGGTACCATCCTCGTAGGTCAGCTGGTCAGCCTCGCCGCTCATCTTCCCGAATGGTGGGAGTTGCTGCGGCTATGGGTGATGCAGCGTGTCCCGGAGGTGGCGGAGCTGATCGAGCGCAGCGGCGCTGGCGAGCGACTTCGCAGCGCCGCTGAATCGCAGTTGTCGACAATTCTGCAGGGGATCCAGAGCATCGGGTTTCAGGCGCTCACCGCCGGCGTCGGCATCGCCCGCGGCGTGGGTGCCTTGCTCGGATGGGCCGTGGTCCCGGTGTACTTCGCCTATTTCCTGACCTCCCGGGGAGTGCGCGTCGACGCCGACCGGCTGCTGCCCTTCCTGAAATCCGAGACCCGGCGCGACGTGATGTACCTGGGGCAGGAGTTCGTCGACATCAGCGTGGCGTTCTTTCGTGGCCAACTGGTGATCGCGTTTCTCCAGGGGTTGATGTACGCCGCCGGCTTCAGCCTCGTCGGCCTGCGCTACGGGTTCGTCATCGGCCTGCTGCTCGGCATGTTGAACGTCATCCCGTACCTGGGGAGCATCATCGGGCTCGGGATCGCGCTGCCGTTGGCGCTGTTTCAGGAGGGTGGAGGGCTGGTGCCGTGCGCCCTGGTGCTGGCGGTGTTCGCGATCGTGCAGCAGATCGAGGGTTGGGTGCTCACACCGAAGATCATGGGCGACCGGACCGGGCTACATTTCATGGCCATCATCGTGGCGATCTTCTTCTGGGGCACTGCCCTCGGGGGTATCCTCGGCATGATCCTGGCGATTCCGCTGACCGCGTTCCTCGCCTCGCTGTGGCGCCTGGCGCGCGAGAAGTACATTCCGGAGATTCTCTAGCAGGCCGTGTGGCAGTGTGGCGGGCCTGGCGACAGGGTCTTGCGAGGCGGAGGCAAGGAGAGTTGCGCATGGACGACACGCAGTGGGTCTGAGCAACGCCCGGCGTGTTGTTGAGAGCCTCCGCGGAGACCGCGCTTGAGCTCGCCACTCTGGACACCCTCACCAGAGCGAGCCCAGGCTGCTGAGATCACGGCGTTCATGCGTCTGGTGAACAAGCGCTTCGCAGCGCCAGCCTCGACGTACGACGAGCTTCAAACGTGGTCGATCGAGTACAAGGAAGATTTCTGGGCGGCGCTGTGGGATTTCTGCGGCGTTATCGCGAGTCAGCGGGGCGAGACATGTCTCGTGGACGGCGATCGAATGCCTGGAGCACGGTTCTTTCCAGAGGCGCGCCTGAACTTCGCCGCCAACCTCCTGCGCCGGCAGGGTCCGGGAGACGCCATCGTCTTCCGCGGTGAAGATCGTGTTTCACGGCGTTTGAGCTGGGACGACTTACGAGACCAGGTAGCTGCCGTCGCTGCGATCCTACGCGATGCGGGAGTCGAGGCCGGGGATCGAGTGGCGGGCTTCATGCCCAACGTGCCGGAGTCGTTCGTGGCAATGCTGGCGACCGCCTCGCTCGGGGGGGTGTGGACGTCCTGCTCGCCCGACTTCGGCGTTCGCGGCGTCGTTGACCGCTTCGGGCAGATCGGGCCCAAGGTGCTCTTTTGTGCCGATGGCTATTTCTATAAAGGGCGGAAATTCGACTCGTTGGCGCGCGTCGGCGAGTTTCTACCGCAGCTTCCCAGCATCAGGCACGTGTTCGTGAGCCACTATGTCGGAACCGATCCCGACCTGCGCGGGTTGAGCTCGGCGCAGTGGCTCGATGACGCCATCGCCGTTCACCGCGACGCAAAGCTGTGCTTCGTCCACGTCGGATTCAACGATCCGCTCTACGTGCTGTATTCGTCGGGAACCACCGGACCACCCAAGTGCATCCTCCACAGTGTGGGCGGCACGCTGCTCAAGCATCTCTCCGAGCACCGGCTCATGCTCGACGTACGCCCCGGCGACCGAGTATTCCACTTCACTACCTGCGGCTGGATGATGTGGAACTGGCTGGCTTCGGCGCTGGCTTCGGAAGCGACCCTGTTGGTGTACGACGGAGACCCATTTCACCCGCATCCCGAGACGCTGATCGACTACATCGAAGAGGAGCGCGGCACGCTGTTTGGTGTATCCGCCAAGTACATCGATGCGCTACGAAAGGCCGGCGCCGATCCTGGCAAGCGCCACCGGCTGCCGGAGCTACGCACGATCACCTCGACCGGATCGCCGCTGGTCGCCGAAGGATTCGACTACGTGTACGAACACATCAAGGGCGACGTGTGCCTGTCGTCGATCAGCGGCGGTACCGATATCGTTGGTTGCTTTGTCGGTGGCAACCCCATCGGTGCCGTATGGCGTGGCGAGATTCAGGCACGTGGCCTCGGGATGTCCGTGCAGGTGTTCAACGACGATGGCCGGCCGGTGCTCGAGCAGAAGGGCGAGCTCGTCTGCACCCAGCCCTTCCCTTCCATGCCGATCGGGTTCTGGGGCGATGCCGACGGATCGCGTTATCGTGCCGCCTACTTCGAGCGCTATCCGGGCGTCTGGCACCAGGGCGACTACGCCGAGATCACACCGCACAACGGGGTGGTGATCCATGGGCGATCCGACGCCACGCTCAATCCCGGCGGCGTACGGATCGGAACGGCAGAGATCTACCGCGTGGTCGAGAACATTGCGGCCGTCGAGGAAGCCCTGGTGGTGGGGCAGGACTGGGAAGACGACGTTCGCGTGATCCTCTTTGTTCGACTACGCGACGGGCTGACGATCGATGAAGCCCTGGCCGACCACTTACGTCAGCGGATTCGCACCAGTTGCTCACCGCGCCATATGCCGGCGGTCGTCCTCCAGGTGCAGGACATACCACGCACCAGGAGCGGCAAGATCGTCGAGTTGGCGGTGCGGAATGTGATTCACGGCCGGCCAGTCAAAAACATCGGGGCCCTGGCGAACCCTGAGGCCCTGAAGCAGTACACTGACCGGCCGGAGCTATCGCACTGAGCTTGCCGTTCACCGTGAGCCAAACGGGAACGAGAAGCCGAGAACCAGCGTCAGGCGGCGATAGCTGCTATCGAAGTCCCCGGCGGCTGATCGAGGCGTCGCCCGCGAGGTACCGAACGCGCCGATCACGCCAAGCGTGAAATCGGTGTCACCCGTGGAGAACGTGGCGCCGGCGGCAGCGTGCACGATGTTCCATCGTGTGAACGCCACGTTCGAGACACTTCCGTCCACCACCGAGCTGCGATCGCTGCGGATGCTAGCGTATCCGGTAACCTCCGAACCGAAACGGTGCTCGAAGCCAACCGCGGCGTTGATCACGCCGCCGGCTTGCTGTTGCAGCGAGGGATCGAGTATGACGTCGCCCGTTGCTGCCACCAACGGGAGCGCTTCGACCACGGTGTAAAGACCCTGAGGAGCGAACCATTCGAGCGTCAGGTGGACGCGGGACTCGCCCAACGATCGTGAGCCCCCGGCGGCCACAGACAGCGGCGATTCGAATCGCGCCTCGAGGCCCTGCTGGCCGACGCTGGCGACGCTCGGCGGCGCCCCGCTAACGCCTATCCGTACGTCGTCGACCGCCACCTGTCCGTTGCCTCCGAGCGACAGGCCCGGCAGGGTGAGCGTTGCGCCCAGGTCCCAACCCTCGAGGCGGGTACCCACGCCAAGCTTCCAGACCATCCGCCAGTGACCGCACTTGTAGTCGTCGGTTTGCAGGACTAGCGCCGCATCTTCCTGGTCACCGGCGGCGGTGAAGATGCGCTGGGCAAAACCGCGGTGGTTCCGGCTGACCACGAAGGTGCTGATCCCGACACCGAAGCGATCGCCGACTGGACGCGCCCAGGTAAGACCGCCCCAGTACTCGGTCAGCCGGTGATCCAACCGCACGGAATCCGTCACCGCGCCTTCTGAGGACAGGCCAAGACCCGAGGAACCGGTGTCCGCCGAGAAGCCCCGCAAGTCGAAACCCGACTGTTGACGGGTCAAGAACGAGTACGCGAGCCGGCTATTGCCGAGGAATCCGAAGCGCAGCTCACCGGCGAACAGCGAAGGGCTCAGAGCGAACCGACTTGCCGACAGCGCCCGTGAGCTCTCCCTCTGGGTGAGATCGATCGTGGTCAGCTCGAAGACGGTCCCCGACAGCAACAGCTCGGGACGCTCCACAAGCGCCAACCGGCCGGGGTTGTAATACACAGCGCTCAGGTCGCTGGCGCTACCGACGGCGGACCCTCCCAGCAAGCGAGCGCGGTTGCCGTATTGGATGGTCCAGTAGTTGCTGTCCTGCGCCGACGCGACGCGCGGAGCGGCGAGCCAAAGTAGGACAACTACGATCGTCCACTTGGTTCGCACACCCCCTCCACAAGATCGGCCGATCTCCAGCTGGCGTCCGGCCGCGTGTCTGTTCAGTCGCCAAACTCCAGGCTCTGGGCCAGCGGTAGCTCGACGCTCCAGTTGATCGTGCTCGTTTGCCGCCGCATGTAAGCCTTCCAGGCGTCGGAGCCCGACTCACGGCCACCACCGGTCTCCTTCTCGCCACCGAAAGCGCCGCCGATCTCTGCACCGCTGGTGCCGATGTTGACGTTGGCAATGCCACAATCGCTACCCCGGTGGGAGAGAAACAGCTCGATCTCGCGCACGTGGTCGCTGAAGATCGCCGAGGACAGGCCCTGCGGAACGTCATTGTGCAGCCTGATCGCCTCCGCAACTTCATCCACCGCTTGTGCAGGCGTCGCCTCGGCCGTGCCGTACGAGATGATGTAGAGAATCGGCGCGAAGGTCTCTTCCTGGACGATGGCGAGGGAGTTCTCCACCACGGCAACGCAAGGCGTTACGTAGTGGCCGCCGGGATAACGGGCGCCTTCCAGCCGCTCGCCGCCACAGGCGATCTCGCCGCCCGCATCGCGCACCTGTTGCAGCGCCCTCATCATCGCCTCGACGGCCCCCACCGTCACCAGCGGTCCCATCAACGTGGCGCCGTCGCACGGATCGCCGATAGCGATGCTCTCGTAGGCGCCGCACAGACGACGAACCAGCTCGTCATGTTTGCTGGCATGAACGATGATGCGCCGCGTCGAGGTACAGCGCTGGCCGGCGGTGCCCACGGCACCGAACAAGATCGCCGGCAACGCCAGGTCCATATTGGCGTTCGGCGTGACGATGATTGCGTTGTTGCCGCCCAGCTCGAGGATCGTTCGCCCGAGGCGGTGGCCGACCGCCTCGGCCACCCTGTGGCCCATCGTGCAGCTGCCGGTGGCTGATACCAGTGAGACACGGCGGTCGGCCAACAAACGCTCACCAACCGTGCGCCCGGGTCCGACAACAAGCGAGAAGATAGCCGGATCGACGCCGTTGCGCTGGCAAACGTCGGCCGCGATCTTGGTACACGCAATGGCGGTGAGCGGCGTCTTGCTCGCCGGTTTCCACAACGAGGCATTGCCGCACACCGCCGAGATCGTGACGTTCCAGCTCCACACCGCCACCGGGAAGTTGAAGGCGGTGATAATGCCTACTACGCCGAGCGGGTGCCATTGCTCGTACATCCGGTGATCGGGCCGCTCGGAGTGCATGGTGAGGCCGTAGAGCTGCCGCGAGAGCCCGGTGGCGAAGTCGCAGATGTCGATCATCTCTTGCACCTCGCCCTCGCCTTCTGCCTGGATCTTTCCCATCTCCAGGGTCACGAGCCGTCCGAGATCCGTCTTAGCCGAACGTAAGCGCTCGCCGATCTGTCGAACGATCTCGCCACGGCGGGGGGCGGGCACCGAGCACCAGCCCGCGAACGCCTCGTAGGCTCGCGCGGCAACGGTGTCGTACTCCTGTTCGGTGACCTGACGCACGCCGGCGAGCCTACTGCCGTCGATCGGCGTAATGACGTCGAGGAGCGGTCCCGAACCGATCCAGTCGCCGCAGAACCCTCCGGGATTCTCGCTGTTGATTCCGAGCCTTCCCAGCGCCTCGTCCATCAGATGCACCTCAGCCATCGAAGGTCCCCCGAGTTGATTGCCGTAACTCTATGCCACGCCGCGCACGACCAAGAGCCACCAGGCCGGCCTCCCGCCAACGCTACCACCGGCGGCACACGGCGCCGGCGACCGGCGCCCTCCGGTTGTGGGACCGCGAGCATACCTGTAACTTCCCGGCCGACCCCGTTCCCGCTCCCAACACAGGAGTCCCTATGTCGAACATTGGCAAGTACGCGTTCCTTGGCGGCGTCGGGTTGGCGCTCGTCATGGCGTTCGTGAACGTACCCAACGGCGTCCTGATCCTTGCGGTTCTCGGCCTCGTCGTCGGGTTCCTCAATGTCAGCGGCTCCGAATCGCAGGGCTTCCTGATCGCCGCCATAGCCCTGATGCTGACCGCCACGTCGGTCAGCGTTATCCCGGAGGTAGGCGGAATCGTCACCACAATCACCGGCAACCTGGCCGCCTTCGTGGCGCCCGCGGCACTCCTCGTGGCTCTGAAGTCGCTGTTGGAGAGCTCCAAAGACTAGCGCCCCATAGACAAGTCGAACCGCGGCCTCCGGGCGCCGGCCCGGAGGCCGTTTCGGTTTGTGATGGCGCCACCAAGCAGGCCGCTACAATACCGCTCGCCATGTTATCCAGCGCCAAAGATCCGCTATCGTCGGCAACGCCGCCGAGGCTGACGCGACAGCTGGGGTTGGCCGGCCTCGTCGCCACCGGTATCTGCTCGATGATGGGCGCCGCCATCAACATCGTGCCGTTGATGGTGCAGCGCAGCGTGCCCGGTATCGGGCCGTATGTGCTGCCGGCGTATCTGCTAGCGGTGGTACCGGCGGTGCTGGCCGCCATGGCTTACGCGATCCTGGCATCGGCCATGCCCCGCGCCGGCGGTAGCTACGTCTATGTGAGCCGCTCCTTGAACCCCTACCTCGGCTTCGTCGCGAGCTTTTCGCAGTGGTTCGGGTTATGTGTAGCGATCGGCGTGGTCTCGTATCTCCTGGTGCCGTTCCTGCGCGATATCGCCACGACGCTCGAGTACTCGGATCTCGCCGCGCTCATCGCCGACGGTCCGGGACGGGTCATCGTAGCGCTGGCGTTTCTATGGACCTTCATCGGCGTGAACGTGATCGGACTACGGCTGTACGAGCGCATCCTGGTGCCGTTGATGGTCCTCATGTTCCTCGGCGGGGCGGTGGTCATCGTCGCCGGGTTCTCGTTCGACCCGAGCGACTTCGCTGCCGCGGTGGAGGCTCGTGACGGCGTCAAGATCACACTCGACGGCACGGCGACGTTTCGCACCTCGACGTTCCTCAGCGCGTCGGTGATCCTGTTTTCCAGCTTCATCGGCTTTGACTCGATCGCGCAGGCCGGCGGCGAGTCCCGTAACCCGGCACGCGACCTGCCGCTGGCGATCGGCATCGCGGTGTTCTCGGTCGGCGGCTTCTATCTGGCGTTCACCGCTGCCGTCTATCACGCCATCCCCTGGGCGTATGTCGCCGAGCGCGCGCTGCTTGAGGACCTCACCGCTCCCGGCCTGCTCGGCTACCTGCTTTCACCCCGGTGGACGGTGGCAATCGTGGCGGGGGCCGCGATTGCGCTCATCAACGACCTCCCGGCCATGCTCCTGTCGGTGTCCCGCCTGATGCTCGCCTGGGCAGAAGACGGCATCTTCCCGGCTTTCGTCAAGCGCATTCACGCCCGACGGCGCACGCCTCATATCGCCATTCTCATCAGCGGTGCCATGGCCACCGCGGGTGTCGCGGGAAGTCACCTGGCAGGCGACTTCTTTCTCGGCGTCGACGTCCTGGTCACCGCAATGTTGGTGAACTTCCTGTTGGTTTGTCTGTCTGTGGTCTGCATCTCGAGACGCAACCCGGCTCTCGCAGGCGCCATTCAGGTAGCGCGCTCGGGTGCCGTGCGCACAGCGATCGGCCTCAGTGGGATGGCGCTGCTAGGTCTCTACCTGACCGTGCACTTGTGGAAGGATCTGCGCGCTCCGGTCGACGCGTGGTACCTGCGATCGACCTGGATCTGGGTGCTGGTGATGATCGGCGGTAGCCTGGTGTTTGTCTCGAAGTGGCGCGCCATCGCCGCCGATCCGGCCCGCCGCCGGAGGTTCAAAGACCTACCGCCCGAGTAGGCGATCCTCTGGCAGGCCGTAACCCGTTGGGCGGGTGGGTCTTGCTGGCGATCTCAGCGTCAGAGCTCCTCGACGATGACCCTGGCATCGCCCTCGTCGCTCTTCCTTGATCTCGCCAGCAAGACCCACCCGCCAGACCCATCAGAGTTTTTCAGCACCCTGCTAGTGCCCCCGCCAGGACTCGAACCTGGGCACCCGGCTTAGGAGGCCGGTGCTCTATCCACCTGAGCTACGAGGGCGAAAGGAGTTATCCGTTGAGGATACCCGCTGGTTCGCTGCAGGCGTTCGCTGTTGCCGCGAAGTTGATCGGGGAAAGGGGGGCTTTCGAGAGTGTCGCGCGTCTGCTCGAACTGCACTCGAAAGGTGTTTCCATGGGCGACGGGGAGCTCGGGGACCCTCCTTGTCGCGATCCACTGGCGTTGTTAGTGTGACCGACGTCCGGTGAGCGATCACAGCCCCAAAGGGAGGAGCTGATGGGAGGAGCGCCATCGTCGCTCTGCGGAGCCCGCGTCGTGATCGGCATTGTCCTGGCATCGCTGTGTCTTGGAGCCCAGTGGACAGCCGACAGGCGCGGAAGCGACAACATCGAGGTCGTCGCTCACGTGCCGCTCGGCGGCGACTCGGTCGCCGATATCGAGATCGAACAGGACCTCGACCGTCCCTACGCCTACGTCAGCCGCGATGCCTTCGAGGGCAACGAGCGCGGCATGGACATCATCGACCTGCGCGATCCGGCAAACGCCTCGGTGCTCTACCGCTGGCGGATCGAGGACTCGGACCTGCACATCGGCGGCGGTCTCGACGTCAAGCTGTTCGAGTGGAACGACCGCCACTACGTGGTGCAGTCGTTTCAATTCCGTCAGGGCGGCCCTGACGCCGATCTGGGTGCGATCATCTTCGACGTGACCGACCTGCCAGACACCTCGTCGGTGCGCGAAGTCGGTCGCATTCGCGTCCCGGACCACCCGGGCGGCTTTCACAACATCTTCATCTACAAGCACACCAACGGTCGGGTGCTGCTGTTCACCACCGCCAGCGCGCCGCACGCGCTGGTATTCGACCTCGGATACATCGTCGACGGGGTCGGCGGCGAGGGAGGGCGTGATGCTCTGGTCGCCAGGGTTCCGGTGGGCATGTCGGAGAACGCCCTGCGCGGGTACCACGACATGTACGTGGGCTTTCACCCGGACACCGAGCAGGATCGCTTCTACGGCGGCGGCACCGGCGGCTACTACGTGTACAACGTCACCGACCTGGAGAACCCGACGCTGGAAATCTCGCTGACGGGCATCTCCGGAGTGCAGTTCGGCCACACGTTCACGCCGTCACCGGACGGCCGCTACGTGATCGCCGAAACCGAGTATCAATACGCGCCGCTGCGCATCTTCGATCTCCAGCCAGCGCTCGATGGGGAGGTCGAGAACATCCGCCAGCCGATCTCCGCCTGGACCGCCGACTGGCGCCACCTGGTACACAATCACGAAGTGCGCTGGCCGTTCGTCTTCGTTTCCGGCTACGTCGACGGCTTGCAGGTGTTCACGCTCGCCGACCCACACAATCCGCAGACCATTGCCTGGTACGACACCTATCTCCCAGAGGTCAACGCCGACAACTCTCGGATCGTGTGGGGTGCCTTCGGGGTCGACGTGCGCAACGCGGACGGGCTGATCGTCCTCTCCGACGCCTACTCCGGATTCTGGGCCTTCCGTATGGAGGGCTTCAGCGGCTGGAACGGCGACGATTGGGGGGTGCCCGACATCTCCAGCGTACAGAAGTGGGATCGGGGGCCGGCGCAATGACGGAGCCCGGCGTCGCGCCATGCCCCGGGTTCTGATACTGATCCCAGCCACGACATATCGAGCCGACGCGCTCCTGGGGGCTGCCGCTCGTCTCGGCGTCGACGTCGTGGTGGGTACGAACCGACACCAGGCTCTCGAGTCGCTTCCGGGCGCGGCGACGCTGACCCTCGACTTTGAAGATCCGGATGCCGCATGGCGGGCGATCGCCGCGCGCCACGCCGAACAGCCGCTGACCGCAATCCTCGGACCCGACGACGAGACGACCTTGCTGGCAGCCACCGCAGCGGCCAATCTCGGACTTGCCGGGAATCCACCGGCGGCGGTGATCATGGCGCGCGACAAGTTTCGACTACGACAGCGGCTCGCCGCATGCAACATAGCGGGGCCGAAGTTCTGGAGCGTTGCACCTGCCGATATTGAACAACTGGCACACGAGGTGCCCTATCCGTGCGTCATCAAGCCGACGTTTCTGTCAGCTTCGCGCGGCGTCATTCGGGCCGACTCTCCCGACCAGCTGCTGGGCGCTGCAGATCGCATCGTCAGACTGCTCGATCAGCCTGACGTGCGTGAGCGTCGTCCGACCGAAGGCCACCAGCTGCTGATCGAGAGCTATCTGCCCGGCGTAGAGGTAGCTGTCGAAGGCTTACTGGTGGGCGGCACCATGCGTCTGCTGGCGATATTCGACAAGCCGGATCCACTCGAGGGGCCGTTCTTCGAGGAGACGCTCTACATCACACCTTCACGGCTACCGGAGCGTGAGCAACGGGCGGCAGTCGACACCACAGAGGCCGCCATCGCCGCGCTCGGGCTCACCCATGGTCCGGTCCATGCAGAGCTCCGCATCCACGAGGGGGCAGCGATGCTGCTCGAAGTAGCGCCGCGGAGCATCGGCGGTCGATGCGGTGGCGTGCTCCGGTTCGGTGCCGAGATCAGCCTGGAGGAGCTGGTAATGCGTGCGGCTTTGGGCTACGACGTGGACGGGCTGACACGCGAGAGCTCGGCGGCCGGAGTGATGATGATCCCGATTCCCCGCGCCGGCACCCTACGGTGCGTCGAGGGACTCGCCGCGGCGCGCTCAGTCAGCGGTATCGACGAGATCAAGATCTCGATCCTGAGCGGCCAAGCGCTGGTGCCCTTACCGGAAGGGAATCGGTACCTGGGATTCATTTTCGCCCGGGCGGCGGAGCCATCCGATGTCGAAGCGGCGCTGCGCGACGCCCATGCCCGGCTGCGCTTCGTGATCGACTAGCGAGCTCGCCGTGAGGCCTACTTGCCAGGCGAGAAGTACGGGTTTGTCCCGGAGGCGTGATCGGTGGTGTCGAGCACCTCGATCACTTCCGGGATCTCGTCTTTCAGAACCCGCTCGATACCCTGCTTGAGGGTCACATCGACCATACCGCAACCCTGGCATCCACCTCCCAGCTTCAGGTAGACACGGCCGGCTTCGTAGTCGATCAGTGAGACCCAGCCGCCGTGACTGGCAACACCAGGATTGATCCGCTCTTCGAGAATCTGCTGCACCTTGGCGGCTACCGGGTCCTGCATCAGGGGCGGCAGGTTGGGGTTGTCGACTACAAAGCCGCTGCCGCGAACGTCGTCGACAAAATCCACCTTGCTGCCTTGCATGTACATGAGCGAGTACCGATCGACGAGTAGCTCAACGCCGCCTTGCGAAAGTACCTCGTCGCCACCATGGCGCTCGTCGAACGTAAAGCCATATTCGTAGGCAGCTTTGCTGCCGCCCTGGATAAATATCCGCAGGTGCTTGCCGGCAGCCTCATCGTGCTGGGCGGCGAACTCGGTAACCTTGGCAATCGCCGCTTCCGTCAACCGGACCGGCGGCGAAGCCACTTCGGTAGCGCGCTGATCGGATGCTTCCATCACTCCCTACCCTGGTCGAAGGTTCGTTGACCAGGAGTCTAGCACCACCGGCCGGTGCTACAATCGCCCGCCTCGGCCCGCAGGGAGCCCCGGCCCGCGAGGACACGTGAACCTAGACCCGTTATCGACTCGCTGGCGTAGGTTTACCGGATCCGTTGTCAGGGTGGTAGCAAAAGCGACGACAGCATGAACCCGCTGTTGGCGCTTGCCCGCTGGTTGGACGTCCGCCCGCACCAGTACCGCACGTTCTCGGTGTCGGCTCTGGGCGCTTTTCTGGTCATGTCGTTCAGCGTCTCCGCGCGCGCCCTTCGCGAGGCCTTTTTCATCAACGAGTTCGCGGTCGAGTCGCTGCCGTACGTGATCATTCTCACGGCGCTCGTCAGCCTACCCTCGGTCGGCGCATTCAGTCGCCTGATGGCCCACCACAAGCCCGAGGCCGTCTACCAGAGGCTGATCTCGATGCTCATCGCGGGCCTTGCCGTGCTCTGGGTTATCAACTCGTTGTTGGGCAAACCCGGCCCCGTCGATGTGTCTCGTCCGCTCCTCGTATCACCCGCGTTGGACGGTCTCAGTACAGTGGCGTTCTACGTGTTCACGGCGCTGGGAACGTTGCTCCTCACCTCGGGGTTCTGGGTGGTCACCGCGGAGCGGTTCGCGCTGCGTGACGCGAAGCGGCTGTTCGGAATGATTGGCGCGGGTGGAACGTTGGGCGCCATGCTCGCTGGCATCTCGCTGGGCCCGCTGGTGCGGATCGTCGGCAACGGCGGACTCGTGGTGGGTCTGATGGTCACGCTGGGCTCTCTGCGTCTGTTGCTACGCTGGCTGCCGGGGCCCAGCGCCACTCCGGCGCCGCGCGACGTCGACAGCCCGGCGGCCAGCAAGAGCTTGGCGCTCGTCGCCCGCAACCCGCACCTACGAAACATGGCGATGATCGTGGCAGTGGCCACCTTCGCGTCGGGCCTGATCGACTACCAGTTCAAAGAGGCGGCGGGAGCTCTCTACACCGACGACGCGGACCTGGCAGCGTTCTTCGGTACGTTCTACGGCATCAGCGGCGTGGTGGCGTTGGCGATCCAGATGCTGGTGGCATCGCGTCTGCTCAGCTTCGCCGGTATCGGCGTCAGCCTGGCGATATTGCCGATCTTCCTCCTCACCGGCTCCGCGGCGCTGTTCTTTCTGCCCGGACTGATCACCGCTACCGTGGTTCGCGGCGCCGACAACACTCTACGGAAATCGGTTCACCGATCGGTGCTGGAATACCTCTACGTCCCCGTTCCCACCGGCCAGCGGCGTCAAACGAAGACGTTTATCGATTCGTTCGTCGACAGCGCTGCTGAGGGCGTCGCGGCGGCAGTGATCTTCGCCTGGGTGGTTTTCGCCGGGCTTCCGTCGCGCGGCCTCGCCATCGTCGTGGCCGTATCCGCTGCGGCGTTCCTGGTGCTCGCAAAGAGCATGGGGACAGAGTACTTCCGCACCCTGCTCGACAGACTCAAGGAGGGGCAGGACAGCATCGAGGACTCCTTGGTCCAGACCCACTTCGCTGGCGGCGAGATGACCATGACGGTGACGCAGTTCGACCTCAAGGCGGCGTTGACCCAGACAGGCATGACGATGCCCCTGGCAGCGAGGTCGGAGCAGCAGCCGGCAACGGCGCCGCCCGAGCAGGCCGCTACCTCCCTGGAGCGCATCATCGGCGGCGACCCGACGGTGATCTCGGCGACGCTCGACGACGCTGACGATTGGAGCGCCGCTCACGTAAAGGCGCTGATCAGACTACTTGCCCGCGATGTCTTCTACCGACGAGCTGGTCGTATCCTGAGTAGCCTCGGCGAGGACGCCATCGAACCTCTGGCCAGCCTGCTGCTGGATCCGGCTGCCGATTTCGTCATCCGGCGCCGCATTCCAGGCGTTCTCGCCGCGATGGATCTGGTGCGCGCCCACGACGCGCTCCTCGACGGGTTGGCCGGCGACCGCTTCGAGGTGCGTTACCGAAGCGGCGTAGCGCTGGCGCGTCGACGAAAGAAGCAGCGCGCCGCCGCCAAACACGATGTCGCCGACCGAGTCTGGAGCGCGGTGCCCGCCGAGGTGGGCCGGGATCGACCGATCTGGGAGCTACAACGGCTGCTAGGTGATCAACCGGCTCAGGACGATTTTGTCAGCGATCGGGTATACGGGCGCGGCGAGCTTTCGCTCGAGCATACGTTCCGGCTATTGTCATTAGTCCTCGAGCCCGACCCGATCCGTACGGCATTTCACGGCATCGTTCTGGACGACGCCAAGCTCAAGAGCATCTCCCTCGAGTATCTGGAACAGGTACTCCCGCCAGACATTCGCACACGCCTATGGCCCTTTATCGGCGACCTCAGCGAGCACCAGCGGCGCAGCAGCGCGCGGGGCATGGACGCAGTCGTTGCCGATCTGCTGCGTACCGGCTCCACACTCTTCGGGGATGAGGCGGCGCGGGATCGGCTACGGCAGGCCCTTGAAGCAGACGATTCGGTTGATGACCTCTAGCCGACCGGGGTGGAAATGTGGTCAGGGTTGATCTCTACTTCGACTTCGTCTCTCCATATTCGTATCTGTTGCTGGCACAGGCTGCCGAGTTCGGCGAACGCCATGGCGTGGAATGGCGGTTGCAGCCAGTCGTCTATGGTGCCCTGCTGAACCACACCGGCCTGGTCGGCCCTGTCGAGGTGGAAGTCAAGCGGCAGTACACCTTTGCCGACGTGCGACGCAGCGCAGCGCTACTCGGGATTCCGTTGGTCGGCCCTCCGACGCACCCCTTTCGATCACTTGAGGCGCTGCGAGCGGTGTGCCTGTAACCCGCGGAGCCGCATTGCCGGGACCTGTCGACCGCCTTGGCACACGCGTGCTGGGGCGTCGGCCGCGACCTAGCCGACCTCGGTACGCTCGCAGAGGTTGTCGCAGAAACCGGCCTCGACGCCAGCAACCTGGAGGCGCGACTGTCCGCCAGCGAGACGAAGAATCGACTGCGAGAATCAACCTCACGTGCTATCGAGCGAGGCGTCTTCGGGGTGCCGACCTGTCGCCTGGGCGATGAGCTGTTCTGGGGCCAGGATCGCCTGACACATCTTGCCGCGCGGATCGCCGGCAGGATCCCGAACCCACTCGAAGAAATCGACCCGTTACTCGAGCGACCTCGAGACGCCGACCGCAGGCGCGGCAAATCGGCACCCTAGCAGGCCGTGGTGGAAGTGTGGTGGGCCTGGTTACGGCGAGTTGGGGCCAGATGGAAGGCGGCCTGACGCTGGCGATGCTGCCGCGATCGTCGAGGAAGGTCAACGCCGCAGATGGCCCCAACTCGCCGTAACCCTTCGGGCAACAGGGGGTTGCGCGCGTATGCTACGTCGTTCGTCGTCAACGATGGGGTAACCATCGCCTCCTCTTCTCTCCTTGCCTGCCCCTCGCAAGACCCTGTCGCCAGGCCCGCCACACTTCCACCACGGCCTGCTAGCATCCCCTGTTCGACAAGCGCGATCAGTCGCTGCGCGACACTGCCTCGATCAGTTCATCGAGCTCCTGCCGACGACCGACGAGCTCCGCCAATAGAGCTTCCTGGCGACGCGTCAGCTCGTCGATGATCACCTCGAGCTGCAGCGACGGACCATCCACGGCGCGTTGTAACGTCTCCGCGTCTTTGGCATCGACCACGCTGCGCAATCTCTCGCTCAGGCGTGTGACCAGGGTGAGAGCTTCGACCACGTGTTCGAGCGCTTCGCCGACGCCGTGCCAGCGGCGCAGATCGTCGCAGCGCTCCTGCGTCGCCCTCAGCGCCGCGAGGCCCGCCTCGAGCTGCGCTGCCGCATGCTCCTGGACGCGCTCGAGGGTCCCGGAGACTTCCTTGCGCAGCGCCAAGATGTCGCCTTGCAGATCGGCCAGCGCATGCTCGATCGTTCCCTGGCGCTGGTCGAGCGTCGGCAGCAAGTCGCCAATCAGCCAGTTGGCGAGCCAGCCGCGCAAGCCGGCGGCCGGAAGCCTCCACGCGGCCCGCTCCGCGGGTCTGGCGGGCTTCGCGGCCGTCGCCAGCAGTGGCGCCTGCGGCGCACCGACACTGTCTCCAGCGGCGGCAGGATCGCCGGACACGTCTTCGGCCGACGCGAGCGCAAAGCGATCCAGCAAAGCTCGCAGGCTGTCGGCGCGGATCTCGAACCGGTGCATGCATTCCAGGTACTCCGCCTCGACGGCGACGCGGGCAGCCTCGAGGGCATCCAGCTTGGCGGTGACGCGAGGCTCTTCAGCCATGCGATGGTGCTCCCACCAGAACGATCTGTAGATCCATCACGTTGGTCCTCGTAGGACCGGTACGAACGAGATCACCTAGCTCATCGAAGAACGTATACGAGTCGTTGTCCAACAGGAAATCAGCGGCGTCCAAGGCGCGTGCCCGCGCCCGACCGACGGTTGTGCCGTCGGCAAAGGCACCGGCCGCATCAGTAGGGCCATCGGTGCCATCCGTGCCGACGGCGACGAAGGTCACCGCGTCGGTACCCTCGAGATGTATTGCCGCTGCCAGTGCAGCCTCCTGATTCCGGCCACCGCGCCCCGCTCCGCTCAGCGTTACCGTGGTTTCGCCGCCCGCCAGCAAACAAATCGGCGCTCCATCGGTGCCGACGCACGACGCACCGACAGCGGCCAGGCGACGTCCGACAGATCGTGCTTCCCCCTGCAGCGTCGCCGTTAATACGAATGGCCGATAGCCGAGATCTGATGCCTGGGCTACGGCTGCTGTGAGCGCCCGGGTGTTGTCACCGACCACCACACTGCAGGCGCGCTCGAAGACTGGCGAACCTGGCGCGGGCGTCTCCTGGATCTCTCCACGCGCGCCGCGGCTGAGGTGTTCGAGAACGGACGCCGGGAGGCGGTCATGCAGCCCGTGGCTCTCGACCACCGCGAGACAGTCGGCAAAGCTCGTGGGATCGGGCACGGTGGGCCCGGAGCCGATCGCCGTGAGCTCGTTGCCGACAACATCTGACAGCATCAGGGTGAGCAGCTCGGCCGGACGGGCAACTTCAGCCAACCGCCCTCCCTTCACCGCCGATAGGTGCTTGCGGATCGCGTTGACGCTATCGATGGGCGCCCCAGAGGCAAGCAGCGCCTCAGTGGTTTGCTGCAGCTGTTCGAGCTCGATCCCTATCGCCGGTTGAACCATCAGCGCCGACGCCCCGCCCGAGATCAAGCAAACGACCAGGTCGTCTTCGCCGGCTGCCGAGACCAGACGTAGCAGCTCGGCAGTGGCCGTCAATCCGCGCCTATCGGGAACAGGATGGCTCGCCTCATAGACACGTATGCGCTGTAGCGGCAGCCCGTGCCCGTCCTTGGTGATCACCATTCCGTCAGCGATACGCGACCCGAAAAGGCGCTCCATTGCCGCCGCCATCGGCGCCGCGGCCTTGCCGGCGCCTACAACCAGCAGGCGGCCCGACGGCAGCAACGTCGAGCTGCTCCCAACACGCAACAGTGCGCCTTCACCCTGCGGGCTGCCACACAGCTGGAGCTGCTCGTCGACGATGCGCTCACCGTCCACCGAGGCAATCGCCGCATCAAGGATGGCGCGCGCGTGTAACCGGTGGCGGTGACAGGATGCATGGATGCGGTCGTCGCCGCCGGGCGGAGTCAATACTTCAGAACGGAGTGCACTTCGATCTCTTCGAGGTGCTTTCGCCCTTCCAGGAAGGTGAGCTCGACGAGCACCGCCACGCCCAGCACCTCCGCGTCGAGGCGACCTACGAGCTCGACCGCGGCTCGCGCCGTTCCACCGGTGGCGAGAAGGTCATCAACAACCAACACCCGCTGATCGGGGCACAGGGCGTCGCGATGGATCTCGAGGCTGTCGGAGCCGTACTCGAGGTCGTAGTGAACGCGCTCTGTCGCGGCCGGCAGCCGCCCTGGTTTGCGCATCAACGCGAGGCCGCACTCTAGCTCGAGCGCCATGGCGGCGCCGAACGGGAAACCGCGCGATTCGACCGCCGCGAGCATCTGCGGGCGTCGGTCGCGGAACGGCTCGCACATCGCCTGTACGGCCACCCGAAAGGCACCGGCGTCCTTGAGCAAGGGGGTGATGTCCTTGAAGACGATCCCCGGTGTCGGGAAGTCGGGTACGTCGCGAATCAACCCGCGAAGTCGGTTTTCTGCCGCAGAAAGGTCCATCGACGTTAACCGATGAGCACAGCGCGACAACCGCCGCGTCAAGCATTAAGAGATGGTCGGGGCGGGGAGATTTGAACTCCCGACCTCACGGACCCGAACCGTGCGCGCTATCCAAGCTGCGCTACGCCCCGACACGAAAACCCCAGGCGGAAGGCGAGTGTAGCATGGACCAATGCTCGACAATGTGCCGGCCGCTACTGCCTCTCCTGGCCCGACGCCGAGCGTTCGCACGGTGCGCGCAGCCATCGGCGGGCTCCTTATGGGGGTGGCCAACCTCGTCCCCGGCATCAGCGGCGGGACGATGCTGCTGGCGGCTGGTGTCTACGGCGAGTTCATCGACGCAGTGGCCGATATTTCCCGATTCCGCTGGCGTCGGCGCTCGGTGCTGCTGGTGCTGCTGGTCGGTGGCACAGCGGCGCTCGGCATCGCCCTCCTGGCCGGGCCGGTCAGAGATCTCGTCGTGCACCACCGGTGGATCATGTACTGCCTGTTCGTCGGCCTCACGATTGGCGGCATCCCGGCGTTGTGGCGACTTGCCCGGCCGGGATCGCTGCCACTCTGGGTGGGTGTAGCCGCGGGAGTCGGCGGCATGGCGGCACTGGGTATCGCGCAACGCAGCGTTGCGGCGACGAGCGGCGCCGGCGGCGGATTCGTTCCGCTTATCATCGCCGGCGCGGCAGGTGCCGCGTCGATGATCTTGCCGGGCATCAGCGGCGGCTACCTGTTGCTCCTTCTCGGTCAGTACGTGCACATCCTGACCGCCATCGAGCGTGGCATCGACGCGGCGCGCAGCGCTGACCTCGCCGGACTCGCGGACCCTGTGCTCGGTGTATTCGTACCGTTGGGACTCGGCATTCTGATCGGTGTTGCGTTGATCAGCAACCTGCTTCGCTACCTCCTGCACCGGCATCGCTCCGCCACACTCGGCGTGTTACTGGGGCTGCTGGCCGGCGTCGTTGCCGGCCTCTGGCCGTTCCAGCAAGCGGTCGAGCCGCCCCTGGGGACGAGCATCGAAGGTGTTGTGGTTACGTCGGAGAACCTCCAAGACATCGACCGCTCCGATTGGCCGGTCGAGTCGTTTCGGCCAACCTCCGGTCAGGCCGGCGCAGGCCTGTTGCTGGTGCTCGGCGGCACCGTCGTCACGCTCGTGGTCTCGAGGCTCGGGGACAGCTGATCACTCCGTCCGGAATTCAGCGTCGAGACCGGGTTCCCAGGCGCGCCGGATGCGCTCCAGGAAGGCGCGGTGCGTCAGATCGAGGTGCAGCGGGGTGATCGATACGTAGCCGCTCTTCACCGCGGTGTAGTCAGTATCCTCGGGCTGTTCCATCGCCCTGGCCTCTCCGCTGCCAACCCAGTAGGTAATGCGACCGCGCGGGTCGACTGCCTCGTGCACAACCTGATCGTAAAGGTGTTTCCCTTGACGCGTGCAGCGCACCCCGCGCACTGGGTCGACCGGCACGTTGACGTTGAGCAGAATATCGTCGGGTAGTCCTTCCGCGAGTACCCGATCAGCGATCCTCCGGGCCACCCGGCACGAGGTGTCCCAGCCGAAGGTCACCGCATCGTTCTGCCCACGATCTTGACTGGTTTGCCCAACCTGCGAGATGGCAATCGAGGGGATCCCCAGGATCGTCCCCTCCAGTGCCGCGGCCACGGTGCCCGAATACGTCACGTCGTCGCCGATATTGCCGCCACGGTTGATTCCCGAAGCAACGAGGCCGGGCTTCCGCTCGAGAACGCGCAGCGCCCCGAGGTAGACACAATCGGCCGGCGTTCCATCGACCGTGTATATACCCGGGTCGATGCGCCGCAGGGCCACCGGCCGATGCAGGGTAAGGGCGTGCGAGGCGGCGCTCTTCTCGCGGTCGGGAGCCACGACCGTCACCTCGCCAAGCGGGCGCAGAGCGTCAGCGAGAGCATGCAGCCCCGGCGAGTGGATTCCGTCGTCGTTGGTCACGAGTATCGACTTGGTCACAACGGATCTTGGTTCAGTCGGGACAGGGAACAACGTGAAGGTGTGCTCGATGGCCGCTAGCTTGCGGCAGGCATCCTTGACCGTCGCGCCTCGGGCCAGCTCACTTCAGCCTCCCAGCTTGCGCACGATCTACTCGGCGTTCTGGCCTCCGGCTCCTGACCCAGATCGTGACATTACCTCCGGATCCGTTGGGAGGGGGCGGGGCATCTCGGCCTCCAAGAAGGCCACGGACCGGTCAGGGTTGTAGCCGATGACCAGGACGTCGCGGATAGCGGGTTGCCCAGACGTCTTGGGTCTGATCGGCGACACGCCGTGCATCACGTGCGGATCCCAGAGGATTAGCGAGTCCATGGACTCCCGAAGGGTGACGCTCTGCAGCAGGCACCGGTCGTTGTCGTAGACGCCGCTGACGCCACCTACTACGTTCTGGCGCTGAACAAGGTGGACCGCGTTGAACTCATCTCCATCGTGGTGGATGCCTTCCGGTGTCGGCTCGCCGACTTCGTCCGGCTGCCCGATGATCCGGAACATATGGATATCGACAGTCCACGTACGGACGTCCTCCCAGCCTGCGACCGGAAACTGGCTGAAGTCGAATCGGATGAGCTCACGCAGAAACGGGTTGGCGACGGTCGAGTCCCTCAGTGGGGCGAACTGTCGATCGATCCCGCCGGCGTAGCGGTTGACGTCAGGCGACTGGTAGTAAACGGCCTGGCTCAGAGAGCGAAGCTCCCCGGTGGTGGGCGTCAGCTCGAAGTAGCCCATACGCCGCATCCGGAAGCTCGCGCCGCTCTTGAGGTAGCGATCCGGCCGGAGATGTTCCCACTCGTGCCACAGCCGTCTCCGCGCATCCGACAGGCGCGGCGCGATCGAGAATCGACTCGCCGGGACCCACGCGTACCTGTTGTCGCGTAGATCGCAGAAGGTCTCGGAGTCGCAGCGAATCAGGTCGATCACGGTGGGTCCTAGTCAGCATGGGACGCGATATCCGCGGGTTCGCAGTCTCCCTCGGAGCCCTTTCCGACCAGCCCGTGCTCGCCGTCATCCTCATAGCCCTAGGGTAACATGAGCAGCAAACGCCGCGATCCACATGGACAGCGTCGGAACGGGGAGCCCACCGTGACCATTCTGCCGACCAAACGAAATCGCGCTCACTGAATCAGATCATCGGAGAGCACCGTACCGCTTGTGCTATTGCCTCCCTGACCCAGTATACCCAACAATAGCAACGTATATTATGACCTGCTCGTAAGCGTCAGGCTTGCCGTGGTTGGGCATGGTGTCACCTCGGGCTGGATTGTGACACGAGTTATATCACCTGGTCCACCGATTCCGCTTCAGCGCCTTCCCGGACCTCTCCCGTGGACCCTCGCGTGCCTCAGCGATAGTCTGCAGACGCTCACCCACCCCCCTCTGGTAGCGCCATGCAACCCGGCACCAAACTAGGCCCCTATGAGATCACCGAGCAGCTCGGTGCTGGCGGCATGGGCGAGGTGTACCTGGCGCAGGACACCCGCCTGGGCCGCAAGGTGGCCATCAAGGTGCTGCCCGCCGAGTTTGCCTCTGACCCCGAACGCCTCGCCCGCTTCGAGCAGGAGGCTCGCGCTGCCGCCGCCCTGAACCATCCGCACATCGCAGCCGTTCATGACATGGTCGTGGAGGACGGCACCCACTTCATGGTGCAGGAGTACCTGGAGGGAGACACGCTACGGGAGCCGCTTCAGAAGGGTGCGCTGCCGCTCAAGAAGGCACTCGGCCTGGCCACCGAGATCGCCGAGGCACTGGCAGCGGCACATGCTGCTGGGATCATCCACCGGGATCTGAAGCCGGAGAACATCTTCGTCACCAAGGAGGGGCACGCCAAGGTGCTGGACTTGTGGGGATACGTTCAGGTGTCGACCCCATCAACATGGGATGCAAAGCGTCCTACACGAACATCCTGAGTTTCATCTTCGATTTTGGCGGTCAGAGCGTGAGCCGGCGTAACATCTCAGGGACGTGCGTCAAGACGCAGGAGCTCGTTACGCACTCCGAAGTCGACGGACAACCGGGGACTACCACAAGAGACGGGACTCCGTTCGTACCCGGTGCTGGTGCAACGAGCCCTGTATGTGGCCAGGGCTGCATCGACGGAGCGATCCTCGGAAGCCCGGCGAAGCGTATTGCCGCGGCCTCGGGCTCTGGGAACTCTCAAGTCTGGCTGGTCAATGCTACCGGGGGCAATGAGATAGCGTATTTCGCCGAGGAGCTCCCGACCGGAAAGGAAGGCGAGAAGGTTCTCCGGATCACCGGACCCGACAATGTTGGCACGGAGATGTTTCCGAAGGGAAACGCATTCTTTGGGATACCTCTACGCGACAGCGCAACCGATGCTGGAAGCTACTTCTTTGTCGTCTATGATCCCAAGACACTGAAAGTTCGTTCGACTCGCGAGATCGAGCTGCCGGGTGCTGCTGGTTCTTATGACTCGGGAAGGTAGGCTCGGGTAGTGTCCCGCTTTCCGTGGAAGAAGGTCACGGTGATCCGACCCCGATAGAGTTTCGGGGGCATCCACGTGCAATGGAGGATCACTGTCATGAGTAAGGGTCGCAGAAGAGTGACGAGTGAAAAAGCGGAAGGAACCCAAAGCGACCTGCTGGAGGCAGTCTCAACAGCGCGAATCGGAACTAGACGCCGGGAGGGTCGTCACATGATCGACAAAACGAGAGTACTGGTCCTGCTGGCTCTGTCTTGCGGATTGGCCATTAGCTGCGGAGAGACCGAAGTGAACTCGGAATCGGCCGAACCTGCGAGCATCTCGGAAGATGTTCGCAGCGACATCTACCTCCGCTTCACCATCGACGGTGACGGCTTTGAAAACGAGACTTTGGAGCCGAGTTTCGCTACAGACGTTCGATCCCGCAACGTGAACTACTGGATGGCCTACCTGGATCGAGAGCAGACAGTGTTTCGTCTCGAGAGCGACGCGGAGGACTGGGCACTCGACATCAACTTCAAGATCGACGCCAAAGCGCTGGGAACCTACGGATTCGATCCCGACGATCTGAATATGAATCAGAACTTCGACCTCAACCTGCGCCACGCCGAGTCGGAGGAGAGGCGGCAGTACTACGCCCAACAGGCGACGCTGGAGCTGAGCGAATATGACGGCGACTACATAACGGGCACGTTCAGCGGTCGCTTCTTTCGTGGCTCCATGACAAACCAGGAAGATCGCGAGTATGTGTCCATCTCGGACGGCGAGTTCCGAGTCAACTGGGCGGAGGGCCAGAGCAACACGAACAAAGCCCGCTGGTGAGTACTGTGTGGATCGAAAACTATCGGCGGCGTTGAGAACCGTCGGTGGAACCGGCAGTTTTTCCGACTACGACGTGACGGGCGACGGTCAGCGGTTCGTGACGCTCCCCGAGACCGGCCAGAGCAGCCAGAGCGAGACCGGCTACGTCACGCTCATCACCAACTGGTTCGACGAGCTGAAGCGGCTCGTGCCGACGGATCGGTAGCGCGCTTAGCCGAGTCTCGCGAGCCGATTCCCGTTGCACCACTTCTTGCACCACATTCCCTGCACCTTGCCCGTGAAGTCATGGCGGTAAACGCGCAGTTGGGTTTTGACTATGTCGACCTGAAGTGCCTGCCCGCGGACTACCACTATCATCCAGAGAAAATTGCCCCAGCTATGGACAGCGCAATCCACAAGGCGCGTGCTGATGGGTATCAACATGTATTCGTCGGCGACGCCGACTGCGGTACCTGCGGCGAGCTCGACAAAGTGTGCGAAAAGCATGGTGTGTCACGCATAGAAGGGCCGCTTTGCTTTTCGTTCTACATGGGCAATCAAGCCTTCAAAGAAATCTGACGAAGCCTGACAGGCCGCCGGCTCCGGTAAGCGCCGGGGGGGGGGGGGGGGGGGGGGGGGGCCCTATCGATACCCATCCCCGGCGATTCACCCCCCAACACGGAAGAGGGCGGGCATTGCGCTGCCATGTACTTGTGGGTTGGCCGTGTGGAAGACGCCGTTTCACAGGACCCGGTCTCGGCCGTGAGATGGCTCACGGTCACACTCTCAACCACCGTAAAGAGGGTCGCGAAGCCTTACGCGTGGGCGGGATCAGCCGGGACGGACATGTGCACTTTGAGGGCAGCGGCGACGTGGCCGTCGGCTGGTCGGCCTATGAGATGACGCTGCTGATCGACGGACAGGAGGTCAAGGACTCGGGATCGCAGCTGTTCTACTGCGTGGAGCAAACCGATGGAAGCTGGCTGGTCGTGCGCTGGATGTACAATTCGGACTTCCGGCGGTGGGCTGAGGACCGAGGCCCTGCATTGCGACAGGCCCGCGGTTGATCGCTGGCTAGTCCCTTCGTGGGCGTGTCTCGCTGATCGACTTCGGCGTGGCGAACAACATCATGTCGATCAGGACGATCTCGCCGATCGATTTCTTCGCCCGTGCTCATGGGGGGGCTCTTCTTAGGCGCCAGCCTGGTTGCGCCGGGGTACATGCTCCGCCCTCGCCCAAGAGTCGCCTGCACAGTCTGACGCCGAGGGCGAACAACCCAAAACCGTAGTGTTCATTCCCGGCGTAGAGACTGACGAAATAGCCTTCCACACCAACACGGTGGGCCTGCTCCGGACGGGCGACAAGGCGAACTCATGTGGGTCCACCGCCAGTCGGGCGCACTGTGGGCGACTGCTACGCACGCCATGACGGGCATCGTCAGGGGCTCGCGCCTAGAAGTCGACCCCTCGGTTCTGGCGGCGAAGTTCGCAGCCTTCCTTTTTCCGAGTTATTTGCAAATGTTGTGGATTGAGGAAGACTGATCAGGCGGCGTCTTCGCTAGCGATCAGGTGAACTCCGTCTACGAAGGTGGCGCGGTCGTCGCACGCTAGGGACGCATCGTTGCAGTCGGTCAGCGCGATTGAAGGGAGCCTACGTAGCTCCGCAGGGTGCCCGCGGCAGCTCGACGGGACGCAACATGTAGTTCCTGCTATGAAGTGTCGCCCCGGTGGTTTCGAAGTAGCTGAGCCAGAAGTCCTTCACCGCCTGTCCCTTCTCGGTGTCTGTACGGGCACCTACGACCACGACACAGAGCCCCTGGAGGTCCGGAAGCTTGTTCTCGCTCGCGGCGCGTTCCACCTAGTTCATGCGAGGCCGGGCGTCGGACTTCTCAAAGTTCAGGATGGCGTTAGCCTGGAGCATGTCCGAGAACAGGTACAGGGTCGCGCGGTGGTCGCGGAGCGCCCGCAGGTCGGCGGCCACGTCGTGGAGCGTGGAAAGGATGTCGGTGCCGCGAGTGGGTGCCCGCGAGCCGGTGTCCGTGAATCGTGCCATGTAGACGACGGCGTCTCGGAGAAACCGCGTCCGGCTGATGGCGTCGCTCTCCACCTCCATGCCCGGGTACTCCCGCTCGGGCACACCCTGCGACCACCGGCGGGGAGGTTCGTCGAGGGAGGCCTCCAGTAGTTCCATGACAACGATGTTGTCGCCGTGGTCGAGCTCGCGCACCCGGCCGGCTGTCAGGTCTCGAGCCAGTCC
This sequence comes from Acidobacteriota bacterium, assembly GCA_963666055.2. Taxonomy (GTDB): domain Bacteria; phylum Acidobacteriota; class UBA890; order UBA890; family WLXD01; genus DASCOT01. The sequence goes on from CAXWPH010000014.1 coordinate 25,514, forward strand.
AAGCTGGTAATCCGACATGCTGCCGGAACGGTCGTAGACGAAGATCACCAACTCCGGAGGCGTGTCCTGCCCGGGGATCTCCGTCGCACCGCCGCTGCATGCGGCCAGTACGATGGTCGCGAGGACCGCCAACGTGGTAGTCGATCGGCGGCGCACCCACCCATGGCGCGCTCCCTCACGCATCGCCGCCGTCCGCCTCCCACGACTGGAGCTGATGGTTGAAGCGGCCGCGCGCCTCGGTGAATCGATTGCTCAGATGTCGGTGGTCGGCTTGGGCGTCCGCGACCACCTTCCGGTAGGACTCGAGGTTCAATCCGGAGCCGTCGGTCACAAGTCGCAAGCGCACCGTGGCGCGGAAAGCCGCGACGCTTTCTGCGGTTACTCCGCGCGCACGCGCATTCTCGTGACGGTACAGCGTGATGATCGATTCGAGGTGACTGGCCACAGCCTTGGGGTCGCGGGAAAAGCCGTCCGCTGCGAAGCTTTCGAGTTCGCGAATCGGAGGCCGGGCCTGAGACAATGAGTCGCTGAGCTCGACAGCGGTCGACTCGGCGGTTTCGATGATCCCTTCGCGGTCGTCCTCGTAAAGATCCTCGTTGAAGTACTCCGCGGTTGCTTCACGGCGGTGGAAATAGGCGGCGATGATCGCGGCCAGGACGAGCGTCAGGTTCAGTAGGAGAATGGGGTAGGTCATGCGGGCCATCGATGACGCGTACTCCAGCAGCCGGGTAGCAGCCACCTCCATGTCGTCCGCTCGATCGGCGAGCTGATTGGCCTCGAGCAACTTGCCGTCGGTTTGTAGCCAACCGGCCTCGCGGCGCAACTCGGATACCGCCTGGATGTCGTGCCGGTAGCGTTCCCCACCGACTTCTCCGAGAATGACGCGAGACTGGAACAGCACACCCAGGACGAGCACGAGACCGAGGCAGGTGAGGGTCATCGGCACGACATTCTCGATGGCCGAGCGCGAGGTCATCACGCTGCTTTGGACGCGGTCGTCTTTCCTCATGATCAGCTCGCGCAGCGAGTGCCCGAAGAAGTGTGCCAGCACGCACAGGAACGTGATCACCCCCGCGGCCAGCAACGCGGCGTCGGGGCGGAGCACGATCTGGGCGAGGACGCGCTCGATGCCGGCCATCCAACCCGCGCTCGTTTCCACGATGACGCCGATTTGCCTCTCGGTGAGCGGATCCCGCGGCAGTAGCGTGCTGAAAACCGGTGCATTGGCGAAGAACTCGACGAGTCCCAAAAAGCTGAGGGCAACGATGTAGGTCTTTGTCGAGAGTCCAGGTGTGCGTCGGCTTCCTTCGCTGTTCCGGCGCAATTCCATCTCGTCTCGGCAACTCGACCGGCGGACCTTGAGACGGATGAGCTGACTCGTCAGCCGCTCTAGGCGGTCGAGCAGAAGCCCTGCCCTTCCGAGGAGCTTCGAGGCGTGTTCCTCGCGCTCGGCGAGCCGGTCACGGAACTGTCTGCGTTCGGCCACCATCCAGCGCTCGAATGGGGCACATAGATACGGTCGCTGAGGATCAGCATCCCGACGAGCGACTGGATGTCGGCGATACCCGTACGTTCCGCAAGGCCGCGGAGAGCCTCCGAACGGGGCTTACCAGCGCGGATCTCGAGGTTCAGGACCATCAGCTCGTCGCTGATCGCCGGCGAGATGCGTTCCATTTCCTCGCCCACCCGTACGAGCGCCGCGTTCAATCCCAACCCCGCTTCTACGCACACCACCAAGAGGTCGAGAGCATCAGGCAGCGCCTGTAGGAGCTCGTGCTGGCGGCGTCGGACGCGCATGCGTAAGAAGAACGCGGGCAACATCCAGCCGGCGAGGATTGCGATCACGGTTGCCAGGAAGATCTCGGCCATGCTCAGCAGGGCCACACTGCCTAGGAAAAGGGCCAATGTTCCGAGGCTGGCTGCGGCCACGGCCCGGGAGGCCAGGTAGTAGACCACCGCCTTGGTGTGTCGGATCCCCGCCTGTTGCATGAGCTGTCGGAGCCTCGAGGTCCGCTTGTCCTCCACGCGCATGCGCTCGCCGAGGGCCTCTAGCAGACCCTGGAGCTTGACCCGGCGGGCCTGCCGACGGCGTTGGTCCAGCAACTGGCGGGAACCGACACTGCTGGCACGGATGGAGGCGAGCTGCCGGTTCACAGTCCGCTCCGCGTTGCTCGAAGTAGCGGCTGTGCCGGCTCCTACGAGCAGACCTGCCGAAAGGGCAACGAGCAAGACGATCAGGTAGATCATCATTGGCGGGCATCGGCGCTGGCTGGGGCTGGGGCGCACATCATCAGAACTCGATGTCGACGATCTTGCGGATCCAGAGGAAACCCAGAATCTGCATGACGGCGGTGCCCAGGAGCATGAGTCTTCCAGTGGGCTCCTGTATGAGGACGATCATGTAGTCGCGGTTGATGATGAACAGCATCACCCCCACGGCTGCCGGCAGCACCGCGAGCAGGTAGCCGGTCATTCGGCCCTGGGCCGTGTGCACGCGCAGCTGGCGTCGAAACTTGAATCGCTCGCGGATCAGATGCGCTAGGTTGTCGAGGATCTCCGCCAGGTTGCCGCCCGACTCACGCTGGATGAGTACCGAAGTGACGAACATCTGGACGTCGACCGTATCAATGCGGTCGCTTAGGCTGAGGAGCGACTCTTGCAGCGGCAGGCCGAACCGCTGCTGCTCGAAGACCTGTCGAAACTCGCGGTTGACCGGCTCGGGAGACTCCTGAGCGATTACCTCCAGTCCGGTCAACAGGGCATGCCCGGCCCGCAACGAGCGCCCCAGCAACTCGACCGCCTCCGGGAAGTGCTCCTCGAACGCAGCGGCCCGGAGACTCCGCCGGCGTCGAAGGTACGTGTAGGGGAGCAGGGCGGCCCCTGCCGCGATGACCAATGGGCCGACAGGGCCGACGAACACGAGGCTCGATGCCAGCCCAGCCCCGGCTCCGAGGCCGAGGGTGAGCGTTAAGAACGTGCTGACGCCCCAATGCACGTCGGCTTGTTCTAGCAATCGTCGGAGGTCCGCCCCGTGCGGCAGGAACCTCACCAGGACTGCCGGAAGTCCCGTTTCCTTCCCCTCGGCTCTGAAAAGCGGCCCCTCTCTCGACTCCACGCCGACTTCCGAGATCCGCCGAGCAAGCTCGCGCAGCTGGTGCGCGACCTTGTGTTCTTGGCGCATTCGCCGTATAGCCTCCCAGACAAGACTCAGGCAAACCACGCTCATCGCCACGGCCGCGAATATCAGTACGGCGCCGACCCACGGAGAAGTAGGCAGCTGCATCAGCCCCCCGGTGGGGCAGCCAGCTGGTCGACGCGTCGCTGACAGTGACAGCTTCCGCGAAGAGCGTCTCCTCGAGACTAACCCCATGCTGCTCGAGGCGCTCGGCGCAGCTCGGCCGAATCCCGGTAGCTCGGAACTCTCCGAGTACCTGACCGTCCTCGGAGAGGCCCAGACGCTCGAAAAGGAAGAGATCCTGCATCGTGATGACCTCGCCTTCCATGCCGACGATCTCCGCCACGCGCATCACTTTGCGCGCGCCGTCGGAGAGCCGTGACACGTGGATCACGATGTCGAGGGCACTGGCAATCTGTTGGTTGATCGCCTTTTCTGGCAAGTCCAATCCGGCCATCGAAATCATCGTACCGAGCCGGGCCAGGGCGTCGCGTGGGTTATTGGCGTGCAGCGTAGTGAGGGAGCCGTCGTGACCGGTGTTCATGGCCTGCAGCATGTCGACGGCCTCTTCGCCGCGCACCTCGCCCACGATGATCCAGTCGGGTCGCATGCGGAGGCTGTTGATCAGGAGCTCCCGCTGTCGCACCTCGCCGGCGCCCTCGATGTTCGGGGGGCGTGTTTCCAGTCGCACGACGTGCGGCTGGCGAAGTTGCAGCTCTGCCGAGTCCTCGATAGTGACGATGCGTTCGTTCGTCGGGATCGAGCCTGAGAGGACATTCAGCAGCGTCGTCTTGCCCGAACCAGTCCCTCCAGAAATCAGGATGTTGAGGCGCGCTTTGACGCAGCCTTGCAGGAGCTCGAGCGTGCGGGGGTCAATAGACCTGCCCCGGATCAGGTCCTCGCCGGACAAGACGTCTCGCCGGAACTTCCGGATCGATAGATGCGGTCCGTCGATCGCCAGCGGCGGGATGATGGCGTTGACTCGCGAACCGTCCGCCAGACGCGCGTCGACCATAGGCGAAGAGTCGTCGATCCGCCGGCCCACTTCCGAGACGATCCGGTCGATGACCTGTAGCAGGTGCTGGTCGTCGCGGAACTTGACCTGGGTCTCCTCGACTCGCCCGTCGCGCTCGATAAAAACCTGATCGTAGGTGTTGACCAGGATGTCCGAGATCGAGGCATCCTGCAGCAAGGGCTCCAGGGGCCCGAGGCCGAAGACCTCGTTGAGGACCTGCTCCACGAGTTCGTTGCGCTCTTCGTGATTGAGCGGCATGTCCTGCTGGCCGAGCAGCTCTCGTATCGCCGATCGCACTTCCCCGCGGTGCTGCTCGGTATCGCGGGGCTCCCAACGTGTCCAGGTTCATCCGCTCGAGCAGACGGCGGTGAACTTGCGTCTTGAGCTCCTCGAACTCGGGCGACTGTCTGTCGGTGCTCGGCTGGGCCGCCTGCACTTCGATGCCCACCCACGTGCCCGTGGCATCGGCGTGATCGCCGTTGGTTGCGGGCGACCAGCTCGTGGCGTCGGCGTGGCTGGTGCCTGAGTCTCCGCGCGACTTTCCGGCCGACGGCGTGCTGGGCGCGTCGGCGTGTGATTGGCGTTCACTCACCGGTCATTCCCTCGTTCTTTGGGCTCCTGCGTCCGTTCCTTGTCCGGAACGAACGGAACCACGCCCCGAGTCCTCTGGCTTTCGGTGCCGTCTCGATGCCGGTTATCCGGCCGGCAAGGGTTCGGATGTCCTCGGCGAAATCCGAGGCGCCAGTCATCACGGCGGGCGTCCCCTCGTTGATGGCGGCCATTACGACCTTGTAGTCATTGCGTATGGTCGCGAACACCGGGTGACCGGTGGTCTCTTCCACCTGCGAGAGGGAGATCATACCTCGTGAGTCGTAGCGGTTTGCGACGACGCGGATCCAATCGCTCGGCCGGTCGCCGCCGAGTTCCTTGAGCAGCGGCAGGCAACGCGTGAGGTTACGAATGCTGGGGAGGTCCACAGTCGTTATCAGAAGCAGGTAGTTGGCCGCCCTGATCGCGGCGATCGTGGCTGGGTTGAGCGCCGGATTGAGGGTCTTCGGTGCATCCACGAAGATATAGTCGTACTGGTTCCCGAGGAACGCCAGGATGTCGGTGACTCGGTCACCGCTCAAGGCCTCGAAATCGGGCGGGTTTGTAGGGCGCTGACAGTAGGTCGATGCCGGACTTGTGATGTTCGATGTACGAGGCGAGTAGGTCCGTGTCGACCCGATGGAAGTTCCGGACCAGGTCGACCATGTTGAAACGCGGCTCCTCGCCGAGTTGCAGCGCCGACTCGCCGAGCTCGAGGTCCAGGTCCAGGAGCAGCGTTTTCTTCCGGGAGGCTCGATACACGTCCACGCTGGTGTTCGTGCATACCGTCGTGCAACCGGTACCGCCCTTGGCGCTGAAGCAGACGATCACCTGACCAGGCGTCCCGTTCCTCGCTCGTCTTCGGCTTGCCGAGCTTTCGGCGAGCGTTCTTCATCGCCTTCTCGATCGCCTCGGAGGTGATCGGCTTAGGGATGAAATCCGCGACCCCGGCGTGCATCACGTCCATCAGCATCTCCGGCGACTGTGGTGGGCCCGACGCCACCATCACCCCGCCGATCTTCTCGTCGCCGAGAAATTCCGCGAACTTCAAGCCAATGGAGAAGTTCGACTCCAGATCGAGGATCACGATGTCGGGGGCGAGTGACCTCAGCTTCTGCAGGTCGACGTCCGTGATGTCCGAGTAGGGCGCCTGGATCTCGGCGTCGACGCGGAAGTCGCCCGATTCGAAGAGCGCGCTCGACCGCAGCGCCTCGACGAACCCTGAGTCGGCGGAGACGACGGCGCAGGTGAGCGCACGCGCGCTCATAGCGCCGTCCTCGCTCGAAACCCGGTCATGGCTGTCCTACCGGACCAGGCGGACGATGCGTACCGCCGCGCCACCGCCGCCTGCGCCACCGGCAGCGACTCCGGCCAGACCCATCAACACGACGTAGACGTCGTTGGCCTGGATCCGATCCACGAAGACGTTGGCGAAGTTCGTGAAGGTGAACGGCTTTTTACCCGGGTCAGGAGCAAAGCGCGGATCGAACATCGGCATGGGACGGATGCGCGGGCTGTAGCCGCAGATACCGCCGCCATGGGTAACACACTTTAGACCGGCGTCCCAGACAGCCCCTGGATCCTGTTCGATGAGGTCATTGAAACCCTGCTTGGCAGGACCGAGCATGGCGCCAGGCTCCGTATCTACCGTGTCGCCGAAGCCCAGGATGAGGTCCGGGTCTGTGCAACCGGCGATGTTTGCCCGGAAGTCGGCGCCGCCCTGCTGGCCGGGCGGCCGCCAAGCGTACCACCAGCTCTCATTCAACTTGCTGCCCTTGAAGGGCTTGATGATCAGCTCGGTGCCGACGTCGTTGTAGCCGTAGCCCGTGGCGCCAGCCTCGGGCCACGGAATGTAAAAGTCGCCGTCCCCCGTGTCGTAAAGGCCGTCGGCGTTGGCGTCGAACCAGCGGTCGGGGAGCGCCAAAGGTAGGAGACAATTGACCCATCCCGCCTCGGTAGCTTGGGCCGTGGCGATCGCGTTCACGTCAATCGTGTTGAAGCCGATAATCCGTCCGAACACGGTCGCCACCGGGTTGGCACGCGCCGCTGTCCGATGGACAGTAGCGGTCACGGTCCACGCGGCGAGGTCCACGACCACGTCGGCCGGCTCCATGCTGGCGACTTGCCCGCGTACGAGGTTCGCGGCGGCGTAGATCGAGGCGTATTCGAACACGCGGACCTCGACTCCCGGGTCGTTGCCGAAATCGACCAGGGCGCCGGCGCCAGCAAGTGCCGCGGCGTCGGCGGTACGCTGCGCCTCGCCGCGGGCCTCGTACAGCATCCCGAGGTCGATGCTCAAGGCAAGCATGCCCAGGATGCCCAAGATGGCGATGGCCGAGAACGCCAGCACCGAACCTCGATCGTCCGTCCAGAAACAGGCAAGAGGCGAGCGTCTCGGGAGACGAGACTGTGGGGTGCGGGGACGCGGGGCCGGTAGCTTCTGCTGCCCGTTCATCGGGAGCGTCCTCGGCTGTGAGTCTCGCCCGTCCCGTTGGGTACCGCCGCCGGTCGGCCTGATCCGGTTGCCTCGGCATCCCCGTCGCCACCGGTCTCGCCACCGCCACCGGTCTCGACATCGCCACCAGTATCGCTGCCATCCGGGCGAGTCTGGCCCTGGCGTTCCGGTTGCTCAGCCTCGAGCTTCCCCTCCCAGGTTTCCGGCTCGCCGGTGGGCACCGGGGGCGGAGGCCCGTCGGCCGGACGGATGATGTGGACGGTGACGAGGACCAGCAGCTCGGAACGGTTCTGCCGCATCTCCTCCGAGCGGAAGAGTGCGCCGAGGATTGGGATGTCCCCTAAGAGGGGGATCTTGTTGACCAGCTTCGTCATGGTGTTGTCTACCAGCCCCGCGATAGCAAAGGTCTGCCCGTCGGACAGCTCGATGACTGTCTCCGCGCGGCGCGTGAGGAGCGCCGGGATGCGGAATCCGCTCACCTCGAGCCCCTGGCTGAAGTCGAGTTGCGAGACCTCGGGCGCGACGTGGATCCGGACGGAACCGCTATTCGTGATCGTTGGGACGAAGTTCAGCCGGATGCCGAATTCCTTGAACTGAATCGTAACGGCGTTCCCAACGCCGCCGCCCTGGAGGACCGGGAAGGGAAACTCGCCGCCTGCCAAGAACGATGCCGTGCCCCCCGGTACCGCCATCAGGTTGGGCTCGGCAAGGCTCTTCAGGAGTCCCCTGGTCTGCAAGGCGCGCATGAAGCCTACGACCTGGGAAGTCCGCTCGAAGAGAAAAAAGTTAACCGCTTCCTGCGAGGTTTCGACCAACGCGTCGGAGTTATCGTCGGGAGGGCGAAAGAACTGTCCGGACCCGACCCCCGCTGCGATGTTGTCGTCGTTGAACGCGAGAGCCTCAAGTCCAAACTCGTCCAGCGCGGTCCGGTTGACCTCGGCAAACCGGACCTTGAGCAAAATCTGCCCACGGTCGGCGACGGCGATTTGGTTCAGCACCTGGGCATCACCCGCCAGCAGGGTCGCCAGCGCGACGGCGCGCTCCTCGACACCGGGGTCGTGGACGGAACCCGAGAGGATGATGGAGTGGCCAGACGCCGTAGCCAGAATCCCCATCGCCGGCATCAGCCGGTCGATTTGCTTCTGGATAGCTGCGGCGTCGGCGGTCACATGGACTTGGTACATGGCCCTACCGCCGCCCTGATCCCATAGCAAGAGGGTCGTCTGCCCAAGAGCCTTGGCGTTGACCACTATCTCGTTGGCCGAGACGACGACGGCGTCGGCAATATTGGGATCGGCGATCGACACGCGCTGGAGCGTGCCCCTATGGTCAATGATCTCGGAGGTGCCCCGCACGAGGACGATGGGCGGAGAGGTAGCTACGGCCTGCAACGACGTCGCGGAACGCGCCGCGCCGCTGTCTTGCTCGGCTGGCGCGGGGGCCTGCGCTGCCACCACAGGATCCTGTTCATCAATATCGGGATCTTGCGCGGCCGTCGCGGAGTTCGCGATTAGCAGCGTAGCTCCCGCCGCCAGCAAGCCGACGGTAACCGTCCGCAGAAGGCGGCTTCGGAGACGCTCAGCGGTCGCCACTGGAGTTTCCTTCACCTTCATCTCCTGCTTCCGCATCCTCGCCTTCCGCTCTCTCCTGGTTTATTTCCACGGTCGAGGTCGAACGTTCGGGCCCCCGGTATACTTCCACCTCGAAGTGAGTAGGAGCCGGGCGAGCTGCCGCTACGGGTGGTCGAGGGGGCGGTCGCGAAGCGGACCGCGACGGCCGCGGCGCGGGAGGATCGGAGATGAGTCGGCTCGCCAGCACACCGGGCGTCGCAACCAGGTCGGTGTCCAGGCTGTGGCGAAGCGCGAGACGGATGGTGCCCTTGCCGGACCCGAGGGCCAGCTTCTCGGCCTCCTCCGGTGTCACCAGCAGGGTAACCACCGGGACGGACTGGGGCTCACCCTGAGCATCCCGCTCGGTGATTTGGCCCGCCGAGGCGACCCGGATGTTCTGGAGCAGAATGCGGGTCCTGGGAACAGCTTGACCCGCCATCTGGTCGAGGGTGACGAGCACATCGACTCGCGTGCCGGGCAGGACGAAACCGGCCACGCCGACGACGTCATCCACCTTCACGCTCATGGCGCGCATCCCGTGCGGGATCAATACGGGCAGTCCGGCGCCGGCCTCGCTGCTGGCCACCTTGGAGGTCAGCAGTGGCTCGTTCAGTTTTACGTCTGCCAACAGTCCTCGGCCGACAACCTCGGCCGGCGAGCGACTGAATCCCGTAGGGACGGCCCCGGCGGGCCACTCGATGAGCTTGACGTCCTCGGGTTCGAGCAGTGTCCCGGCGCCCATATCGCGTGCCGCCACAACGACGTCGACGACCTCCAGGGTGGCGGTTCTCGGCTCAGTTCCGCCGCGCCCCCGCAGAACGCCGAAGGCAAGGTAGGCGGCCAGGCCTCCGGTGATGAGGGCCGCCGCAAGCATGAACCCGGCGCGTCTGTTCATCATGAACCTGCCTTCGCGTCCTCAGCCTTCGATCCGCATAGCGGATGAGGTCGACAGAGTGATCGTGCCAAAATTGTCTCCGTTGCAGCCCATGCCTGCGCAGGCAAGATCAGCCAGCGGACCGAGCAAGATGAACTGGTACGGGAAGTCGATGCGCACTTCTTCCACCGCGCCCCGGATGCCGTCGCACAGCGCGCCCGCAACACCGTTGCAACTGAAGGTAACGACGGCCGGATCGAAGGCGAGGCCGCCCGAGGTCATTGTGTTCTCGATGATCCCGAGTACCGCGGGCTCGCTCGGGTCGATGATGCCGGCATCGGCCATCACCGCGCGACGCGCGCCCTCCCGGGCGGCATTCGTAATGACCTGGTAGCTTCTCCAAGCGGCGCCGAACTCGATAATGCCCCACACGAGGAGTAGCAGGCCGGGGATCACCAAGGCCATCTCCGCCAGCGCCTGACCGGACTCGTCCGCTCGCCGGAGTACCCCGCATTTCCGCGTGGGTCGCCTCGCTCCGTCGAGCGATCGACGCGCTGCGGACCGCTCGCAGGCGTTCCCGGCATTCCGCCGAAACTTCGCCAGCTTGGTGGCCGGAACTCTCATGGAAGCAGATGTGGGCGAATACGGCGCCCAAGCCAATGGCCAGGGCGTACGGTACCGTGACCGCGGCGGCGGCGTCCACCGTCAATGCCTCGCCTGACGCACGGCGGCGCCAGCGCGAGAACGTCCTCGAGTTCATTCCTTCGACGATCAGCTGCATGTTGAGCAGGGTGCGACGGATAGCTCCCTGCCGGATCACCTCGATTGCCGCCATGACGCCGCCGATGACGGCGATGGCGACGAGCGCGAGTGGCAGTTGCGCCGGTCCTAGAAACGCACCGGCGGCCACGAGCAGTTTGACGTCGCCCCCGCCGAGACCGCCGACAAGAAAATCGGCAGCGCGACGAGGAGCGAAATCAAGGCGCCGGCCGCGGCGGCGCCGAGGCCGTCCCAGCCACCGGCCGCTCCCAGCAACAGCGCGGTCGCCAATCCGCCGACCGTCAACACGTTCGGCACTCGGCGCTCGCGAATATCGAAGAACGCAGCGACTACCGCGATTAGCACGAGACCGACTGTGGTCGCAGCATCGAGGTAGATCAATAGCACCACTCCCGCAAGGGTCGAGTTGACAGACCGGCGGCCGAAGTATTGCTGGAAACGAAGTCGGTGGCTTTAGCCCGCTAGTACTGCTGTGGCACGGTCGAACGCCGCGACGATCTGGGCCCGGAACAGAATGACGGCTGCCGAGACGACGACCGCGATAAGTGCCAGCAACAAGCCGTACTCAGCCATGTCCTGCCCAGATTCGTCAGTCCACAGTGTAGCGAAGAGATGGTACATGTTGTCCTCCCAGCCAATCTGGCCTTGAAGTCCGAGACACCAGCCACCAGCGTGCGTCTCTAATGAAGTCCCCACCTCATAGGATCAAAAGGCTAACAGCCGGGGCGAGTTATTCTCAAGAGGCACGGCATACTCAACCGAGAAAGCTCCGAACAGTAGCGGCCAACAACGACCAGGAGGCGACGGCCGGGGCCAACGTTGGGGGCCCTGTTGCAAGCGACGGCATGGTGCAGACCTACCGGCTGCGGCTGGATTACTTTGAGGGGGGGTGGAGTATCGGGTGAAGATCCCGGAGGCCGGCCGGCTCGACTTCGCCATGGGGGTCTTGCGAGAAGACGTGCCCGTGACTTTTTCGGGTCACGGCGATCCCTGATGCTGCCGGGGATGGCGAACCGACCGCGCTGTTCGAGGAGCACTATGCGGACAAGGAGGCCTGGGGCCAGCGTTCGGTGGATCTGGCCGACTTTGCGGGCCAGACGGTGACGCTCGGCCTCGAGGCCGAAGCCAAAGCCGAAGGGAGGGTCGCTTTGTGGGGAGCGCCGACCGTGACGGGCGGCGGGCAGCCGCCTCTCGCCAACGTCGTCTTCTACGTCTTCGACGGCGGTGCGGCGGACTACATGAGCGTGTACGGCTACAACCGTCGCACGACCCCAACCCTGGAGCGGCTGGCCTCGGAGGGTGTCGTGTTCGAGCGAGCCTACAGCAATTCCTCCTGGACGCTGCCCTCGACGGCCTCCTTCATGACTTCCCTACAGAACAGTGTGACGGGGGGGCTTGTCCGTCGAGGGCGGCGGCGGCATCACCAACTCGATACCTGCCGAGTAGTTGGAACGCCGTCGGCGCCGACAACGACAACAAGGACGTGGTCGAGTTCGCGATACGGCTAGGCGGTAGCAGCGAGGGTGCCTCGGACGTCTACGACAGCGCGATGGAGGCGGCCCGTCAGTTCGTCGCTGAGCACTGGCCGGCGATCGATGCTGTTGCCGATAAACTACTCGAACGCGTCGAATTGACCGGCGAAGAGGTGCGCCGACTCGTCGCCGCCGACCCCCCAGACCGACCCCTGGGCCGACGAGTGAACTACAAAAGCTAGTCGGGACGGGGAGATTTGAACTCCCGACCCCCTGACCCCCAGTCAGGTGCGCCACCAAGCTGCGCCACGTCCCGAAGCGGGGTCGGCGTGGTGCTGCCCGCCCCCGATCAGAGCTTGTCATTGGCCTCTAACAGGGTCAAGATCGCGTCAACCTGGCGCCGGACGTCCTCGAGCAGGGTGGCCGCATCCGGCTCCCCGGCACCAGGCAATTCCGTCCGCAGCCGCCTCCGTGCCCCGGCGATCGTGTAGCCCTCCTGGTGCAGCAGGTCGCGGATTCGGAGGATGAGCTCGATATCGTCGGGGCGATACATGCGCTGACCGCCGAGGCTCTTGCGGGGGCAGAGCTGCGGGAACTCATGCTCCCAGTACCGTAGGACGTGGCTCTCCAGGTCGGTCAGGCTGCACACCTCGCCCATGCGATAGAAGCCCTTGCGGTATCCAGTCGCGAGCACCGCCGACTCACCCATTTATCGCCTCGAGCAACGCAGGTGCCGGATGGAAGGAAACGGCTCGACGGGCCGGAATGAGCATGCTCTCCCCGGTGGCCGGATTGACGTCTCGGCGTGGGGCGCGCTCGACTACCTCAAAGGCGCCAAAGTTCGTGATCATGACCCTGTCGCCACGCGCCAGGCGACGCCGCAAGACTGTGAGCACCCTGTCGACGTGTCTGACCGCGTCACCGACCGAAATCGCAGGCTGCGCGGCGTGGATGGCGTGGGCGATCTCTCGCTTCGTGAGCGTCATGACGCCTTGGGGATGCAACTTGACCCTTGTTACGACGGGATTATAGCACACCTTCCACGGCCTTCCGACGGCGGTCCTTGGTGCGCCGAACCCAAACGCGTACGGGCGTTCCGCTGAAATCGAACTCGTCGCGCAAGCGGTTCTCCAGGTAACGTTTGAAGTTGTCTGGGAGCTTCCGGCGTCCCCCACTGACGAACACCACGAAGCTCGGCGGACCGACCCTGGCTTGGGTCAGATACTTCAGCTGCGGCGAGCCGGGCGGGCCCTGGGCCCCACGCTGCTCCAGGCGTTCGAACAGGGCGTTGAGGGTTGCGGTGGGAACGCGCTGCATACGGTTCCCCTGAACGCGGTCGACGCGCGCGAACAAGCTGTCGACGGCGCGCCCGGTCTTGGCGGAGGTAAACGCCACATCGGCGAACCCGATGCGTCCCATCCGGTTGCGCAGCTCGCGCTGCCAGACGTCTGCCTTTCCGCTTTGGCTGGTTACCAGGTCCCACTTGTTGACCACCACGATGACGGCGCAGCCCGACTCGCCCGCCTCTGCAGCAATGGAGACGTCTTGCCGAGTAAGCCCGATCGTCGCGTCGACAACCAGCAGCGCCACATCGGCGCGCTGCATCCGCCGTCGAGCTATCGTGACGCTCACCATCTCGACGAATCCCTCGCGGCGCCCGCCGCGCCGGATTCCGGCGGTATCGATGAGCAGATAAGGGCGCTCGTCACGCACCATCAAGGTGTCGATGGCGTCACGCGTAGTGCCCGAAACCTCGCTGACTATCACCCGTTCCTGGCCCAGCATGGCGTTTACGAGAGACGACTTGCCGACGTTGGGTCGCCCGACGACGGCAACCTTGACCGTTCCCTCGGGAAACGGGTCGGGCTCGGCATCGGACGCCGGTAACCTTGCGATGATGGCGTCGAGCAGGTCCGCCACCCCATCTCCATGCTCCGCCGCGATGGTGAACACCGGCTGCACACCCAGCTCATGGAACTCCGAGCCGCGCGCCACGGCGATCTGCTCGGTATCGCACTTGTTGACAACCAGCAACATCGGGATGCCGCGGCGGCGCAATTCCATGACGATGCGCGCCTCGACGGGCACCATGCCCTCGCGAACATCAACCAGAAAGAGCACCAACTGCGCGTCTTCTACCGCGTATAGGGCATGGTCCTGGATCTTCCGCAGCAGCTCATCGGCGGACTCCCACTCGACTCCACCGGTATCGTTGAGCAGAAAATGATGCCCGCACCACTCCGCCGCGGCAGAATGCCGGTCTCGTGTGAGGCCCACCTCGGCGCTGACGATCGCCTGCCGGCGACCCAGGATGCGGTTGAACAAGGTCGACTTGCCGACGTTCGGACGACCGACGATTACGACTTCGGGTAGGCGATCTTCGGCCATCGTTGGGGGCTCGGGCACGGCGTCAGCGGCAGGTCGTAGAGACTATGCTAAGCTTCGGTTTTCTTCACTCGAAACGGCCCACTCGACCCTGAAAACTGCATGATCAAGGCAGATATCGTCGAGCGCATCGCCGCCGCCACCGGCATCCCGAAGATCCAGGCGGAGCGTGCCGTCGACCGCATCCTACAAGTCGTAAAGGAGTCCCTCGCACGCGGGGAACGCATTGAGCTCCGGGGATTCGGAGTATTCGATGTCCGCCCGCGCAAGAGCGGCATCGGGCGGAACCCTCGCACCGGCGAAGAAGTCGTTATTCCGTCGGGGAAGACGGCTCGCTTCAAGCCCGGAAAACATCTGTCGAATCTCCCTGCCGACCTCTGACCCGCGCAGAGTACTTCTTGCACCGCGACGATACGTCCGCTCCGCCTCCCGGGCCCTGGCAACCTCCAGATTGGCCGCCTGGTGAGCCGAGACCTCAAAGCGACTACGGCACCGATCCCCAGATGACGCTGGAGCTGCCGGCACTGCCGCCCCCGCGTAGCCGGCGACATATGGTGCTGTTCGCGCTGACCGTCCTGACCACCAGCTACTGGGGCTTCATTCAGTATCAGGTCTACTACCTCGATGACCTCGTCACGCTCAATCCCCTGTCCGAGCCCATGCTTTGGCTCGCCGGCCTGCCGTATGGGCTCGCTGTCATTGCGTTTCTCCTTGCACACGAGATGGGTCACTATCTGGCTTGCCGGTACTACGGAATAGGCGCCACCCTGCCCTACTTCATTCCGATCCCACCCGTACCGGGGTTGGTGCTCTTACCCGGCACGATGGGAGCAGTGATCCGCATCGTGTCACCGATCAAGAGCCGTCGCGCCCTCTTCGACGTGGCCATCGCCGGACCACTCGCCGGCTTCGCGGCGGCGCTCCCCATACTCGCGGTCGGGTTGGCTCAATCACGCGTTGTGAATCTACGAGACCTGGGTGCCGGCACCATAACCATGGGCGAGCCGCTGATTTGGGGCCCGCTGAGTGCCATCTTCGCGCCACCGTTGGGCCCCGAGCAGACCCTGCTCGCACATCCGCTGGCCTTCGTCGGCTGGTTCGCGCTGCTGGTAACCGCCATGAACCTCTTGCCGGTCGGGCAGCTGGACGGCGGGCATCTGCTCTACGCCATCACACCTCGCCTACACCGCGCCATATCTCTGCTGATGGTGCTGGTGATGGTGGTTGCTGGATTGCGCTTCTTCAGCGGCTGGTTGGTCTTCGCGTTCCTGGTGCTGTTCGTGCTGGGAATACGCCACCCTCGCCCGTTGACCTTCGAGGGAAGTCTGGGCATGACGCGATCGCTATTGCTTGTGCTGGCCATCTTCGTCTTCATGACTTCGTTCACACTCGTGCCGATAACGATCGACTTGAGCTTCTAACCACTCTCAGCAGGTGGCCAGGACGGCAAGGAGGTGACCGTTGAGTACATTCGTTCTGATTCATGGCTCATGGCACGGGGCTTGGTGCTGGTACAAGGTCATACCTCTTTTGGAGCAGGCTGGTCATCGCGTCATTGCGCCCGATCTGCCGAGCCTCGGGAGCGACAAGACTCCGATTTCGGACGTGGCACCGAACACTTGGGCTGAGAGCATCTGCCAGATCCTCGATGCAGAAATGGATCCAGTTGTTCTCGTAGGTCACAGCCGTGGCGGTATGGTCATCAGCCAAGTTGCAGAAGCAAGGCCACGGAAAGTCAAGACCCTCGTTTACCTAACTGCTTTTCTTCTTAGCGATGGCGAGTCGGTGTCGCAGGTCGCTCAGACGGATACAGCGTCACAGGTCGGTCCCAACATGATCGTCGACGAGGACCAAGGGTACGCGACAATTCGGGGGGAAGCGATTCGCCAGGCGTTCTACGGCTGTTGTGGCGATGAGGAAGTGGCGCTGGCGCGACTCCTGCTTCAGCCCGAGGCAATGGCTCCCCTCGGCTCACCGATTCACGTCACGCCGGGGAAATTCGGGCGGATCCCACGGGTATACATTGAATGTTTGCGTGACAAGGCCATAAGTCCGACAGTGCAGAAGCAAATGTACAGCGCAACCTCATGTGAGAGAGTCATTTCGATGGACACGGACCATTCACCATTCTTGTCGGCGCCGGTAGAACTCGTAGGTCACTTGACTTCGATGTAGTGGATGCGCCGTCTAACACGCCATTGCAGACTGATCGGCTTCGCCCGGCAGCTGAATGGCAAGACGTTAGGAAGCACCGCCGATCGGCGGAAGAGGTATCGAACACGTGCAGTGGCGAGATCGACCTGTCGCGCGTGGCGGACCGCTCTTCGTGACCGCCTGGCGGCATCGCCAGTGCCTCCGAGATCCAACGGAGAGGCTGGGCGGAATCTCGGAGGCCGTGTACGTCTCACAGGTGTATGGACCCGTTCGAGCGCCCGCGAAAACCTCCTGCCTGATCCGGTCGGGCTGCCGCCCCGGACGATCTACGACCTACTCCGTAACGGTGAACTCCACCCCAGCCACCTCAGCAGCCTCCAGAAGCAACGCTAGCTGCTGCTCTGGGCGAGGTGGGCGATCTGGGTGCTGGGGGTGCGCTTCATGCGCGGGAGCCTACTCCGAGGGCACCCGGTCGATCAGCCCAGGCAATCAAGTGGCGCACGGATAACCGTTATCCATCACGAGTGCCAGCGGGGTCGGATCTGGAGCCGGGGACTAGTCGGGTCGCCGCCACCCGGCGGATCTCCTTGTCCTCGTCGCGCTTCATCATCCGCCACGCCGCGAAACAGCCGGCCGCGAGCAGGACGAACCCGACTGATGCGCCCAGGGTGATCGGCGGCGCATAGCCCCCTCTGACGGTGGCAACCGGCACCGCGACAGCGAGCCCCAGCGCCAGCGGTGTCCAGGCTCGGCAGATCCGTTGTCGGCTCTTACCGTATGAGTAGGCGGACAGGAAGAAGTCTGAGCTGTTCACCGCCTCATCTCTCATGCGGCGGTACTCGGTGTCGTCGTTGGCTGCGTGCCGTCCAGCCAGTAGCCGCCATTTGAACAACTCGTCGGCCAGCCGATCTACCACGACGCCCAGGAGATACGTGGCGACGAGACCCGGCGCGATGAGCCACACCGGCGGGCTGAGCATCGGCAACATGGGCGGAAAGAGGGCTACGACGATGGCAACGACAAGCCCACCCGCTCCAGGCGAGTCAGCACGGCATTGGCGCTGAACGCTGCTCTATGGATCGTCGCGCCGCCGCTTGCTTCGCACGCCGGCGCTCGCCTGGCATCGCGGAGAATGTTCTCTCGCTGCACGACACGACGAAACCGCCGCAGGGCGTGTTCGATTGACTCGCCGTCCTCGATGCGGACGAAAGCCATGGTTCGGTTTCCTGGTTGGGGAGCCGGGCGCGGAAGCGGTGCACCGTCTCCTGATCTTCTTGCCTGTGCACGAAGGGCGTGCCGTAGTGCGGCCAGAAGGAGCAAGCCTACCGACTTCGGGTCAGGCCGTCAAACGCTTTCGCGCCAGTCGCACCGGGCCGCCCGCAGCATCCTGGACCGCTTGTTGCCCACTCTCGGATCGACCGTATGAGTAGGCGGAACTCGCCTGGGTGGATCGTGATGGCCAACTCGAGTCGCTGCCCTTCGAGCCGCGTCAGTCTCGGTTCTTAGACCTCTCGCCGGATGACCAGCGCATCGCGCTCCAAATCCCCGGAGATGATGGGGAGTGGGACATCTGGATCTACGAGATCGAACGAGGAGGCAGCGGGGTATTGCTGACTACGGAGGGCAACAACCGATTTCCCGTTTGGTCGCCCGATGGAGAGTGGGTTTTCTTCAGGTCGGATCGGGGTGGCAACAACGACATCTGGAAGCGCCGGGCTGACCGGAGTCTCGACGCCGAGCTGGTGTTGGATACAGAGGCTCCCGTGCGCCCGTCGTCGATCTCGGACGACGGTGAGATGCTGCTATTTGTCAGCGGCCCCCAAGAGAGTCGTGACGTGGGGATACTGGCTCTCGATACAGGTGATACGGAATTGTTGGTCGATACCGCCGCCAATGAGGATTGGCCCAGTTTCTCGCCGGACGGTCGCTTCTTCGCCTTCATGTCGGGCGAGACCGGGCAATACGAGGTGTACGTGCGGGAGGTATCGAGCGGTCGGACATTTCCGGTCTCTACGAGCACCCGTGGTGGTGGGTTCCCTCTCTGGTCGCGGAATGGAAGGGAGATTTACTACGGCTCCCCCGTAAGCCCAGGCATCCTCGTCGCAGAGGTGGAGATGGAGCCGTTTTCCGCATCGGAGCCTCTCGAACTCTCGGACATCGTCATGCATCCCTTTTTCAGATTCGATGTCACCGCCGATAGACAGAGGTTCCTGGTGGCGGTGCCCGCTGGTAGTGATGAGACCGGGGGCACGGCACGCGGAGCACGACTCAACGTGGTCCTCAACTGGTTCGAGGAATTGAACCGGCTGGTGCCGACGGGCGGCTCTTGATGATCGGCAAGACCCTCGGCCACTACGAGATCCTGTCCCCGCTCGGTGAAGGCGGGATGGGCCAGGTGTACCGAGCACGCGACACAACGCTGGATCGTGATGTCGCCATCAAGGTGCTGCCGGAGGACTTCGCGGACGACGCTGCCGTGGCCTGTTACGGACGTCTGCTTCGGCCTCGACGAGCGCGCTCCTGGCCGATGTTCGACGTGCGGCCTACGGCAGTGTCCGTTTGTTTCGTCAGGACCGCTCCGGGGCCGGCCACGGTGCCCGCCGAGATCGTGGTTTTGCCCTTGACCTTGCAAACACAGGTGAAGACATCCGTCTGGTCAAAGTTGCTCAGGTCGGCGTCGTCAGTTACTCGTAAATACGTATCTGGGAAGTTCTTGCTGAACTTATCCGTTCCTTTTACGAGCTTTCTGTTGCCGATCTTCCCGGTGCACGTCATCTTCCCATTGCCGCCAACGCCCTGGTTGTTGGTGTCGTCGTAAAAGAAGTCGCAGAACGCCGTCGCGCCGCTCACCCCGGCCAGAGGGCCGACCGGGACTTCGGCCGACCATGTCCCAGCGATGCCCGTGTCATCTTGGTCGGCCGTGTGACCCTCGGAATTCCCCACGGAGAGGATGCTGTCCTGCGGGCTGAAGCCCGCAGGCGCGTCACCCTCGCGCGCTCCGACCCAACCAACGCCCATAAGAGCCACCAAGACCAAACATACGAGGAAACGCGCGGGATTCGACAAGTTAATCCTCCTTGTGCCCTGGGTCACCCTCCGCCGTTTTAAGCGCTCGCGGGCCCAGAGCCTGGACGGCATCAAATAGTGGCTGGATCTCTAAAGGTCGGGTAGTCCGGGTTACCTGGGCTACTTAATGGGAATGGGTCGACGGGGCGAGCGTGTCACCCCGAAACCTCGCAGAGCATGTCTATTCGCCTGCCGTCGGCATCTCGCTGGCCGCAGGTTGACAGCAGCGGCTCAGCTAATCCTGGCAGCGGCACGACCGAACTTCGTATGCCAACCGTGGCCCCCGGGCTTTCGATGGCTGCGCGGTCAGCATCGTGATGTTCCCCGGCGAAGGCCGGAGTAGACAGAGCAACGCCGGGCGCGTGACGCTCGTCACCAACTGGTTCGACGAGCTGAAGCGGCTCGTGCCGACCGTTCCGTAGCGCGCTCAGCCGTCATGCTGCCGGCAGCTTCTGCCGATTCTTCACAACATGTGTGGGCGGTAGCGGTTCCTCACCATCGGGTCCCATCTGATGCCCCCCGGGGGTGTGGTCGCCAGGGAATCGTCGCCGCTCCGTCTGCCGGCCTCGAACTAGCGGGGCAAGAAGCTGACCACCCACGGTCGGCTGATCCGTGCGGTGCGCGCTTCTGATGATAATGATTAAAATGGAAACTAGAGATCGCGACGTAAGCGCCGATGACTAAAGGGTTCGTCTACCGGCCGACGATTATGGAGAACGTCTCAGACCGTTTTCGCTGTCGGTAGGGCGCCGGATCGGGCTCGATGACGACACGCGCACCAGCAATTCCGGCCAAGGTGATCAGGTGCTCCAGCGTGGGCACTCGGTTACCTCTACACCACCCGTGCAGGCTGGCTGTCGACCTGATGCCGTGCGCAGCCATGTCCTGCCTGAACGCCGTGTAACTCCTCCCATTCTTCAGCGTCATAGCCAGGTGACGAGCGTCTTCTGCACTTTCGAGGACCAGCGGCTCAGTCAGCTTGCCTAGTCCATCGGAGCGCTTCGTCTCGTGCATCGGTATGGGATTCCAGAGAGTAAGAAGGAACACTTACTGATTGTTACACGAGTTACAGTACACAGCTACCGCTAGCCCACGAGGAAGATTCGGTCGGGCGTGCGTTCAGCGAGCGGGAAACAGCGCCGCGCTGCGGGAGATCAGGACGTGCCCGAGCAGAGGGATTACTAGCGATCTTGTCGGGCGGGCTGGGGATCAGGGGTGACGTGTGTGGATGGGGTCACACGCTGCGGGCGCCGATGGCCTGAAAGCGTGTGGAGTACAAGGAACTCACGGCCTAGACAGGCCGGGGTGGTGGGTAGGTGGACTCGTAGACAACTCACCGATGGGGCTGCTACATGAATACTCACGCCCCGTAACGTCGCTGAAACGAATCGTCACTTTGGTTCCCGGCCGTCTGTATTTCTCCGGATCGTCCGTGGCAAGAGTACAAACCATGAATCCCTTGATCTTGTCGCCCTTCTCGATTGGTTTAGCGAGTGCCTTTTCGCGGATCGACTGTTGCTGAGAAAACTGAAAGTCGGACCTGTTCAGAAACGATCTTTTGATGGTCACACTGTCTGCATGATCCTCGATCGTCATCCTCTCAGGATTACCACCGGCTGGCGTGATGTAGACCTCCCAATTGTCTGCAACGCTCGCGGCTCCACGGTTGGTAAGACAGGCGACAAAAAACACGGCTACATCGGTAGGTTGGCCATCCTCCGCGTCCTTAAAGCCAACGCCGATACCGTCGTCTGCTGATAAGCAAAGCTCCGGGAACGAGAGTTCCTTGAGTTTCGTCTCAAGTTGCCTCTTTTCGGCGATCAGTTCTCGGCGTTGCTGCTGAAGATCGCTGACCGTCCGCGCTGCCCGATGCTCGGGCTCTAGCCAGGCCGCGTGCGCGAGGTGACACCCATAGACAATCGCTGCACCTAGCACCCCCGCGATAACCGCCTCCCCCAGGGGATTCATGATGATCTGAGGGGGAAACAACAGCTTGAGTCCGCCGGACACGATAAAGCCGCCGCACTCCCTTAATGGGAAGCGACCAACTCTGACTCTAGCGTCCTTCCAGTACCCGGAACCCTCCCGCATACGCCCACGCTAGTCGCGGCCGTACCCTTCGTCTAGGTAGCTGCCGGCGGCTCGGCAGAACAGTCTCGCTCCAAGAAACTGCCGAAACTCGCGGCCCTCGAAGATCGCTATCCTGAGACGCACCCAGAATGGTTACTCCTGGGTGCGTATAGGGTGCACTTCTCGTCACCACAGGCCACAGAGCCCCTTGGGCTATCTGGGTGCTGGCGGGACCGTCGAGGAGCCAGCAGCCAATTCTGCGCGGACCGTCGACAACGCGACACGCGGCCGCACCCAACGCGATTCCCAGGGTGCGTATAGGGTGCGGAATGAGCACCCGAAGGCTGACCCGCCCGCCGTAACTACTGACTCTAAAGGGGTTACAGACCCCGGCGAGACTAGTCGCTGTAGTCGTAGAAGCCGCGCCCGCTCTTGCGACCGTGGTGTCCTGCAAGCACCATGCGCTTGAGCAGTGGGGGCGGCGCGAACTGCGGCGTCCTGAACTCCTCGAACATGATGTTGGCGATGTAGTACTTCGTGTCGAGCCCTACGAAGTCGAGCAACGCAAGCGGGCCCATCGGGTAGCCACAGCCAAGCTTCATGGCGTTGTCTATGTCCTCGGCCGACGCCAGCCCCTCGTCGAGCACGCGTATCGCATCCAGCATGTAGGGCACCAGCAAGCGGTTGACGATGAAGCCGGTGCGATCCTTGGTTACGACCGGCGTCTTGCCGATGGACTCGCCGAAGGACTGCCCTGCCTCGACGACCGCCTGATCGGTGAGCAGCGTGTAGATCACTTCGACGAGCTTCATCAGCTGCACGGGAGAGAAGAAGTGCAACCCGATGAACCGATCCGGCCGCTTGGTTAGCACTGCCATCTCCGTGATGCTCAACGAAGACGTGTTGCTGGCGAAGATGGTGGACGCCTTGCAAGCCTCATCGAGAGCTGCATAGGTTTGACGTTTGATCTCGATGTCCTCGGTAACCGCTTCGATCACCAGGTCGCAATCGGCCATGTCGCCCAGCTCGGTGGTTCCTGTCAGCCGCCCTAGAACCTCGTCCACGTCGTCTTGTGTTGCCTTACCACGCTCGACTGCCTTGGCGAGGAAGCTGCGGATCCGACCCAGCCCCTTATCGACGAGTGCCTCATCGACTTCGCGGACGATCGTCTCGTAGCCAGCCTGGGCGCACACCTGCGCAATACCACTGCCCATGAGACCGCAACCGACAACCCCGACCTTCTCGATTAACATCCCCGTCTCCCGCGACCGTCAGTCTACCTGCAGGCACATGGCGATCCCCTGGCCGCCGCCGATGCATGCGGTCGCCACCGCCTTGCCTCCGCCGCGGCGCCGCAGCTCGCGCAGCGCACTGTAGGTGATCCGCGTGCCCGTCGCCCCGAGCGGATGACCGAGCGCGATGGCGCCGCCGTTCACGTTGACCTTGTCTCGGTCGAGGCCGAGCTCCTTCTCGACCGCAAGGTACTGGCCAGCGAATGCCTCGTTAACCTCGATCACGTCGACGTCGCTGAGCTGCCATCCGGCCCGTTTCAGAGCCGCCTGGGTCGCTGGAACCGGACCGATTCCCATGATGCTGGGGTCCACGCCCACAGTGGCCCACGAGATGATTCGCCCAAGCCCCTCATGCCCGTGCTCGCGTGCCCAACCGGCCGCGGCAACGATCATTGCCGCCGCCCCGTCGACCATGCCGCTGGCGTTGCCGGCGCTAACGAACGACTCTTGGCCGAACGCTGTTGGCAGCCCGGCCAGGTCTTCCAGTGTGGTCTCGGGGCGCAGATGGTCGTCGGTATCGATCACCATCGACTTGCCGCGCTTCTTGATCTCGACCGCAACGATCTCCTCAGCCAGCCGCCCCGCCTGCTGCGCGGCGTGGGCCTTCTGCTGACTCTGCAGCGCGAACTCGTCTTGCTGCTCGCGGGTGAAGCCGTACTTGCGCGCCAAGTTATCTGATGTCATCGACATCGTGCAGCCACAGTATGGATCCATGAGGGACTCGATCAAGGAGTCCTTCATCTCGGCAGCCCGCATGCGAAACCCCTGGCGCGCGCCGTACACCACATGTGGCGCCATGCTCATGTTCTCCATGCCAGCGGCGACACCGCAGTCGATCTCCTCGGTAAGGAGCAACTGCGCGATGGAGATGATCGACTGGATGCCGGAGCCACAAAGGCGATTGACCGTAAGCGCCGGAATGGTCTCAGGAAGGCCGGCCTTCAACGCGACGTGGCGTGCACCGTACAGCGCATCGGTCGACGTCTGCATGGCGTTGCCGACAACGACGTGTTCGATGTTTTGCGGAGCGACGCCGGCGCGCTGCAGCGCGGCGCGCGTGGCAACGCTACATAGATCGATGGCGGAGGTTCGGGCAAAGTCGCCGAGAAAGCGTCGCATCGGCGTACGCGCGCCACCCAGCACCCACAGGTCGCGACTCATCGAGCTCTCCTTCGTTTTCGGCCGAGGACGCACCTGTCGCACGAGACCAAGATCGGGTCCGAGCGCGTGGTCGCCGGCCCCATCCAGCGACAACGGGCGCCGTAGCGGCGACGGCGCGGCTGGTGGCGGGCGCCGAGACACGGCTGTGCCCGGTCACCGACTTCGATTGTCCCACACGCCCCAGAGGCCGGCAAACGATGCCCAGAGCAGCATCGTTACGACCAGCGTTGCCCCAGCGACATCGGCAATCAAGTCGTACAGCGAGGGCTCACGACCGGGAATGAAGCTCTGATGAAACTCGTCAGAGAAACCGTACAGAGCGGCGAGCATCACAACGATCACAGCGCGTCTGCGTACCGCCTGCGACGCTGGCAGTTTGGTCCCGAAACCAAACCAGAGGGTGAGCGTCAGCACGCCGTATGCGAATGCATGTTCGAGCTTGTCGATTCCCGACCCAGGAGGATCGAGAGAAGGTTGGTGCGAAAGCCAGAAGATGCCGCTTGCAACCGCCACCGCCGGCAGCCAGCGTGCCACGCTCGTCACGGGCTTAGGGCAGCAGGAGGTACATCATCCACGACATCAGGTAGGCGACGCCCACCATTCCAGCAGCGATCCAGCCTGCCAGCGCCATCGCGTCGCGAGGACTATGTCGCAACATCGCCCCGAGAACGAGACCCACCGCCAGGCAGAAAATAGTGAGAAAAAGAAAGTGAATCACCTATCGGCGTCCGATCCCGACATCGAAGGCATCGAGCACGATAAGCAGGTTCAGCAGTCCTGCAACAAGCGTAAACGTGTTGCCGTATTCGAAGTAGGCGCCGCTGAGGTTACCGTCGGCCCAGCCGAAGGCGTGGGCGAGCGCGAACGGGATGCCCACGCCAGCGGCACCAAGCGCCGCCAAGTACGTAAGGGGCTCACCAGGAATGGGCCTGTACACCTTGCCCTCGAGCGCGATTCCACCAACCAACAAGGCGAGTACCAGGGATCCGAACAGGAGTCCCCGCCCCCAGCGGCCAAGGGCGATGTGGCCGGCTCCGGGCACTGCCCAGGCGAGCACGCAGCTAAACACCACACGCGGCGGGGCGACGGGCTCATCGCGGGCGACCGCCTCCGGCGTTCCGCTCTCTTCCGCGTCGCCGGCAACGGATCCGTCTATGGAGATTTCGTCTGCGGAGCCGGTCACACTTCGTTCCTCCTGCGGGCTGATCGTAAACGTCGCCATCTATGGGCGCAAACGGTGCCCTAGCGGTTCCTAGCAGGCCGAGGTGGAAGTGTGGCGGGCCTGGTCTGCCACACGCGACACTAGTCCGCGTTCCTGCGCACAACGGCGGTCAGGCGCTCGACCGCTGACATGGCCTCTGTTCCCGATACCAACGCCAGCAGATCGAAGGTGCCGTCGTCATCGGGCAACAGGATGCGCAACCCGACCACGGCTTGCACGGGTCGGTACAGAAGATGCTCCGGTGGGGGATCGTCGAGCCCCGGCCGTGGAGCGTCGGCCGCTGCTCCGACCAGCTCGAGCACTCGGTAGCAGGCCTCCACCAACATGCTTCGGCGTACCTGCATCTGCGGGAAGAAATCATTGTTCTGGTAAACGTCGAGGACACCCCAGGACACCATGCGTTGCACGAATGGCGTCGACCAGCGGGCTCCGACGTCTGCAACGATCACGCCGCGACGCTCATCGGCATGCCCCTCGAGCATTTGCAGATTGATGGCGAGTAGCGCCGCGAGCTCCTCCCGGGTGATCACCGACTTGGTCGCCAGCTCCCGGTATTCAGCCGGCAGTGAGTCCCGTTCGTACAGGTCGCGAGCTTGCCGCGCCAGATCCGCAATACGCGGATCGTCGGGGAGTGCGTCGGCTAGCCGTTGGAATACATCGTTCGAGTCGGCGTACCGCTGCGCGCTGCGATAGAGCATGCCGAGTTTTTCCAGGATCAATGGGCCGTCCGCGGTACGCCGACGGGCATCGCTGAGGACCCGAATCGCCGCCTCGAGATCGCTTCGCTCCTCCTGCAGGGCGGCGATACGCAGGTACGGACCCTGCAGCTCCGGGGCTGCAGAAATGGCCTCCCTGTAGGCGGCCTCGGCATCGCCGCTATTCGCGGCCAGTTCAGCGCGCATGAGCAGCGGGCCCACGTCGCCAAGCCTGAGCTGTCGCAGCTCCAGAACGGCACGCGTCAGCCCGGGATCCGCTTGCAGCGCAGTCTCGAACCAGCCTCGCGCCAAATCGAGGCGCTGCTGCAGCAACGCCACCAGACCCATCCCGTATGCCGCCTCCGCCAAACGCGGCTCCGACCCGAGCGCCAGTCCGAAGTCGTCGAGCGCAGCGGTGAGATTCCCTTTTCGCAGCGCCGCAAATCCAGCTACCGTCCTGCCGATCGGGCTCGCTGCTTCTTCGAACGTGAGTCCCATCAGCGCGCCGCCCGGCGGCACGTCACGCACCGCGTCCCACGCCTCGCTCAGCGGGCCAGAAGCGGCGACGGGCGGCGGCGGTACTCGCGCCGGATCGAGCCCGACGGCAGCACTCGGCCGCGACTCAGGTGTTGCCGTCGTAGTAGCGCAGCCACCCAGCACGACGAGGGCCCAAACAGCCACCGCTACAGATCGCCTACGTGCGTTCATCGCCTCCATTGTGACTCTCGGGTCGCGACGCGGCAACATCTCATCCGCCGGCAGCCTGCGCCTTGGCGGCAAGCAACTCGCGCGCCAGGCGAACAGCGCGCTGACGCTCCATCGCGCCTGCAGGATCCTCGCCAGACTGATGCTCCAGCCAGCAAATCTGCGGCCAGCGCCGATACCAGGCGAGCTGACGCTTGGCGTAGCGCCGTGTGGCACGCACAATCTCGTCGCGAGCCGCGCCAAGGTCGAGCTCGCCAACACAGACCCGCGCCAGCTGACGGTAGCCGATGGCCTGCAGAGCGTGAGCCTCGGCCGGCACACCCGCGTCGAGCAGTCGGGCGACCTCATCAACCCAGCCGCTGGCGAGCATCTCGTCCACTCGGCGCTCGATGCGCTCGTACAGGAGCGGGCGCGGCCAGGTGACGCCGAGCCAGACCGCGTCGGGTGCACTTGGTGCGGTGCCGGTACTCGCCTCTGTTACCTCGCTCATCCGCAGACCGGTGCGAAAGATCACCTCCAACGCACGCAAGATCCTCTGTGCATCCCGCCTACCGAGCCTCGCCGCCCAATCAGAGTCGAGGCAGCGCAACCAAGTGTGGAGCGTCTCGATGCCGTAGCGGTCGCCGAGCCTCCGCAACGTCTCGCGCCACACCGCGTCGCTCGGCGGAGCTTCGTCGAGTCCCTCGACGACCGCCTGCACGTAGAATCCGCTGCCGCCCACCAAGATCGGCTGCCTGCCTCGCGCCCGAACCTGGTTGATAGCCTGCCACGCGGTCGCCGCGTAGGCGCCCGCCGAACAACGTTGCACTGGATCCAGGTAGTCAATGCAGTGGTAGGCACAGCGTGCCCGTGTGGAGGCCGTCGGCTTGGCGGTACCGATATCGAGCCCTCGGTACACCAGCAGCGCATCGGCGGAAACGAGCTCGCCCGAGAGGCTCTCGGCAAGCTGCTCGGCTATCGTCGACTTACCAGCCGCAGTCGGTCCGACAACCACGAGCAAAGGTGGTGTGCCGCCGTCGTGCCCCCTGACGGGGCTCACTGATCCAGTGGCACCATGGGCAGCGAGATGCCCTCCGCGCCGCCCTTTCGCAGCGCGTCGATCACCTGCACCCAGGTACCCAGATCGATCGACCGGTCGGCGCGCACGGTGATCTTGGTCCGATCCTCGTCACTGAGCGCCGCCACTCGTTGTTCGAGCCCGTCGGCGGTCAGCGCCTCTCCATCCAGGCGAATCTCACCGGCGCCGGATATCTCGACGACGATCGGAGCAGCGGTCGTGGAAAGTGCGGTACTGGATTCGGGTAACTCCAGGTCCATACCCGACTGCTCGAGGAACGTCGTGGTCACCGCAAAGAAGATCAACAGCAAGAACACCACGTCGATCAGCGGCGACATGTCGACGCTGGCGCGGCGTTTTCGTTGCCGTGTCTCGGTCAACATCAGCTAGTGTCCTGTAGCAGAGGTTCGCTGCATATTGTGGCGCGCGCCACCGAGTCGAATCCAAGGAGGCCCGACGATGGCGATGCCATGCGTATCGCAGAGGAGGAGCGACGCCGGAGGCGGCCGGTGCCGCGGCCACCCGGAGGGCTGGGTCGAACCTCTAATACAGGACACTATCGGCCCGCGCTGTCGTGGGCGTAGCGCCGCCCGCGAGTCGCGCCGATCACGATAGATCGTCGCCCGGCGTCTGCTCACGCCGACGCTCGATGATCAACTTGATCATCACCAGCGCGAGGCGCTCCATTTCCAACACCATGCCCTCAGCCTTGCCAACATAGTAGTTGTAGCCGGCCAGCGCCGGGATGGCGATGGCCAACCCCGTAGCGGTGGTGATCATCGCTTCGGAAATACCCCCCGAAAGGGCGCCTGCCTGTCCCACTCCCTGGAGCGAGATTACCGAGAACACTTGGATCATACCCAACACCGTCCCGAGCAACCCGAGCAACGGCGAGATGCTGGCGACCGTTCCCAGAACACCCAGGTAACGCTCGAGTTCCGGAACCTCCTGGCGGCCAGCGTCGCGCACTAGCTCACGGATGAACTCCCGCGGCTCAGCCCGTGATTGCAGCGCGGGCAAGAGAACGTTGTTCAACGGACCAGGTCGGCTTGCTGCGTATTCCTCGGCACGGACGAACTCACCCCGATCAATCAGCGCATGGATATGCGCCACTTCAGCGGGCGGAAGTACCTTGCTATCGCGGAGATTCCAGAATCGCTCGGCCATGATGGCCACTGCGAGCACCGAGCAGAACCCCAGCGGGATCATTACCGGTCCGCCGCTCCGCAACACCTCGATCATGTGTGATTAGACTCCCGTCTGATAGCAGGCGCGTAGCAGTCCACTACACTTCCACCACGGCCTGCTAGCGCCCATCAGGAAACGTCACGTCGGCCGTGCCCATGTTGTAGATGAACCCCAAGCGACCGCTGATGTCGTCGTACGGATAGTAATCCGGGATCGGTGGCAGAGGATCCGATAGCTGCAGCGCGAACTGCGCCCCGGCATCGTATGCGGGCTGGCCCGAGGACCAGGTTCGCTCGATGACGATCGTCGCCACCTCGTTGCCGCTGGCGTCGGTCTGCCGGCGTATCGACAAGGCGACGAACGTGGCACCGCTTATCCCGGTACGGATGAGCGGCGGCATATTGGCTCGCCAGTGACCTTCGATACGCCTGATTACCTCGTTCAGGTAGGCGCCAAGATCGTAGCCGTGCGTGTCGAATTGAGCTAGTCCCTCCGAACCATCGACACCACCTTGCCGATTCTCGTACACCTGCGGATCGATAAACGACTCCAGTCTCGTCAGCTGACTTCTCAAACTCGGCTGGCGCGGTGGAATGGTCACTGTCTCGGCGGCGTCCTCGGTGGTCTCAGCGGGCTCCTCGACCGGCTCGGTATCCGCCTCGGCGACCTCGGTATCCGACGCCTCCGGCGCCACCTCGGGCGCATCGGCGACGCGATCTGGGGCTTCCGGACGCTCCTCCGGCCGCGCCGGCTGCGGTTCCGGTGCCGGCGGCTGCGGCTCGGCGGCCGGCGTCTCGATTGGTAGCGCAGCGGCCCGAAGCACCGGCGCGGTGGTGTTGCCCTCCGAGAACGGCAGCGGCTGGTCATCGCGCGGCGAGGTATCCGCGGCGACGCGATCGATGTCCGAAGCCGCCGAGTTGTCGGGCGGCTCCGGCGGCGGCTCGCTTTCCGGCGTGTCCACGAAGGTAAACTGCAGCGCCGGCTCTTCCATCTGGGCAACCGCCGGGGGCGGAAACAAGAGCCCTGGCCACCAGGTCACCAGGACACCGAGCAGCAGGTGCAACGCGATGGCCAATACCACCGCGCGTCTGAGGGTAAAACCCTGCCGACGAGCCTGGTGCCGGCTGATATCAGTCATTTCACCTTGCGCGCTCGCAGGTAACCGCCGGGATGCGTGACCGTGACGGGATCGGGACCGGCATGGCGGCTGCGCGTCCAAACCCCAGGTACTGTTCAGGTTACGCGCCCTCGCAACCCCTCGAGAATGAGAATAGCACGCCGTTAGCGGCGCCAGCACGGCGAACCGTCAGCAACGAAACGTGTGGCGCCGATCGTTGTAGAGTTTCTGGTGACGGATCACGGTAACCCGTTCGGCGCGGCTCAAGGATCCAATGCGTGGGGTCAGGCCGAGGGCCTTGGCGACCGCTTCCGACAGCGTGCTGGCGATGGCTCGCCGACTCGGCCGTCCTGCAAGTAACTCGTAGAGTCCGATCGACTCGCTCGCCGCGCCCGCGCCGCTGCTACCGAGCGCACTCCACAGTGCCGGATCGGGCGACCAGAGTGGCAGGGACCCATGTTGCAACACGCGGCCGGCCTCCCGCCGTTGGGCGCTGCCGAGTAGCTTGCGCCCTTCGGCTGTCACCTCGTGCAGAGCGCGGGCGGCGAAACAGGCTCCAGGCTCATCGCGGGATCGGCGCCCACGGGCGCGCTCGAGACAAACATCGGCGCCGAGGAGCCGCAAGCCAGCCACCATGCCGGCGGCAATCGCCTGGTAGGTTGGCAGGACGCCACCGGCGAAGGGGCCTGCCGTGGCCGGGCCGACAAGCGCATAGGTGAGCTCGCCAGAGTGGAGCACCGCACGTCCGCCCGTACGTCGCCGCACCAAGTCGACACCCAGACGTCTGGCGACTCGGGGGTCGAAGCCGTCACGCCACCGCTGCGCGTAGCCGAGCGAGACGGTGGGACGAGCCCACGCGTACCAGCGCATGCTGTATTGGTGCGCCGAGGAGCCGCCCAGCAGCGCATCGTCGATGGCCATATTGGCCGCCCCAGAAAGCTCTCCATCGAGCAGTACCCGGAGTTGCGTAGAGTGATGTTCGGAATTCATGCCGGCGGGCTCTGCCTGTCAGAGAAGCTCGTCCAACGGCATATGGGCGCGCCCCTGCGAAGCAGCCACCGGAGCACAGGTGACGTGCCCCTTGTAGGTATTGACGCCCAGTGCCAGGGCCGGATCGCGACGCAGGGCAGCCTCGACGCCCAGGGCGACGAGCTTCACCAAGTACGCAGCCGTCACGTTGGTGAGCCCGAAGGTAGACGTACGCGGCACGGCTCCAGGCATATTGGTAACCCCGTAGTGCACTACCCCATCAACGACAAAGGTGGGCTCGCGATGCGTCGTGGCGCGGGTTGTCTCGATACAACCTCCCTGATCGACCGCCACGTCGACGATCACCGCGCCGTCCTTCATCTTCGACACCACCTCACGTGAGACAACGTTCGGAGCTGATGCTCCGACAATCAGCACCGCGCCCACCAGCAGATCAGCCCGTAGGCACCAGGCCTCGACGGTCGTCGTGTGCGACATGATGGTGTTCACGTGGCCACCGAAGACGTCGTCGATGTACTGCAGCGTGTGAGCGTTGTTGTCCAGGACGGTGACGTGGGCGCCCATCCCGTAGGCGACGCGCGCGGCGTTGCGGCCCACGATGCCGCCGCCAATCACCACCACGTCGGCGGGATTCACACCGGGCAGGCCTCCCAGTAAGACCCCTCGACCGCCCTCGGCCTTCTCGAGGAAGTGGGCCCCGACCTGTACCGACATGCGTCCGGCAATCTCGCTCATCGGGACAAGCAGCGGCAGCGAGCCATCCGGAAGCTCAACCGTTTCGTAGGCGATGCCCGTCACCTGGTTTTCAAGCAGCGCTTCGGTCAATTCCGGCAATGGCGCCAGATGCAGGTACGTGTAGAGGACCAAGTCCGGCCGCAGGTACCCGAACTCTGCCGCCACAGGCTCCTTGACCTTGATGATCAGATCGGCCTCCGCCCAGACCTTCTGAGCGCTATCGATCAGGCGCGCGCCGGCCGCCACGTACTGGTCATCGGGGAGACCACTACCAAGCCCTGCGCCGGATTCGACAAGCACCTCCGCACCGGCGGCGACAACCTGTCGAACACCGGCCGGAACCAGGCCGACGCGGTGCTCCTGCGGCTTTATTTCCTTGACGACGCCGACCTTCATTGGGGAGCTTCTTTCCCCGCCTTGTCGGTGGCCCGTATCTCCACGTTGCCCTCGAAGACCGCCCCCTCGGCAAAAACCACGGAGGGCGCTCGGATATCGCCGGTGACGCGGCCCGTCGCTCCTACCTCGACCTTCTGTATTCCGTTGGCGTCACCGTCCAAGTAGCCATCGACCGTGATCCGATCACCACACAACGTGCCCTTGGCGCGACCTCGCTCTCCGATCGCCACGTCGCCATCCAGCGTCACCGTACCGGTGACACTGCCATGACACTCGAGCGATCCGCTGCCCCGAATATTCCCCTCGAAGACACAACCCGGGCCCAGGTAGGAGCGCGTGCTACTCGCTTTGTCCGACATGGTGTCCTCGGTAGCTTGGGGCAGTAACCGCTTGCCACGGTTTGCTAAAACTTGACCTCGAGAGCGGGTAACGGGGCTCGAACCCGTGGCCTTCGGCTTGGGAAGCCGACGCTCTACCAACTGAGCTATACCCGCGTCGCAACCTCTGCACCGACGCCGTGAAGCGATGACTGTAGCAACGCCGCACTAACAGGGTCAACGATGCGCAGCATCGTCGTGCGGGCGCTGGCGGCCATCAAAAAGCCGACAGCCCGGTGAGCGCCTGGCCAATGATCAGGGTATGCACTTGATGCGTTCCCTCGTAGGTGTACACGGTCTCCAAGTTGACCAGATGGCGAAACACCTGGTACTCGTCGAGGATACCGTTGCCGCCCAGAATCTCGCGGCAGCGGCGGGCGGTCTCTAGCGCCATGCGTACGTTGTTGCGCTTCGCCATCGAGATCTGCGCCGGCTTTACCTGGCCGGCATCCTTGAGCTGTCCCAAGCGCCAGCACAGCATCTGCGCCTTGGTGATCTCAGACGCCATCTCGGCGAGCAACTCCTGGATCAGCTGCTTGGCGGCAATCGGCGAGTTGAATACGATGCGATTGCCGGCGTAGCGCAGCGCTTCGTCGAGGCACGCCTGCGCCGCCCCGATAGCGCCCCAGGCAATCCCGTAGCGCGCCTGGTTGAGACACATGAGCGGCGACTTGAGACCACCGGTGCCGGGTAACACGGCGTCCGCCGGTACCCGCACGTCGTCGAGCACGAGCTCGGCGGTGTCGGAGGCTCGCAGCGAGTACTTGCCCTTCACGTGGAGCGCCTGGAATCCAGGCGTGTCGGTGGGCACGATGAACCCGCGAATGCCGTCATCGGTGACCGCCCAGACGATCGCGATATGCGCCATCGTGCCGTTGGTGATCCACATCTTGACGCCGTTGAGCACCCAGTCGTCGCCGTCGCGTACTGCACGCGTGCGCATGGCGCCGGGATCGGACCCGGCGTCGGGCTCGGTGAGACCGAAGCAGCCGATCACCTTCGCCGTCGCCATATCGGGCAGCCAGCGTCGGCGCTGCTCCTCGGAGCCGAACTCGAAGATCGGATACATACACAACGCCCCCTGCACCGAGACGAAAGATCTGATCCCTGAATCACCGCGCTCCAGCTCCTGCATGATCAGCCCGTAGGTGCTGCTCTGGAGACCGGCACAGCCATACTCCTCGGGAAGGTTGGCTCCCAGCAGGTCGAGCTCAGCGAGAGGCTCGATCAGCTCCGTGGGGAACTCCCCTCTCGCCTGATGCTCCTCGATGATCGGCAGGCAACGGTCCGACACGAAACGCCGGACGGTGTCCCGAACGAGCTTCTGCTCGTCTGAGAGAAGCTCATCCAGAGCGTAGAAATCGAGCGCTTCGAACGCGGACATGGGCCCCAACCTCGCGGCGGGCGTTGTGGGAGCTGGCCGTGCATCAATGGACGTCGGGCAGTGAGGCTACCATGCGCTCCGCACGGCGGCTCAGCGCCGTCTTTTGCACCCCCAATAGCCATGGCATGCTCACAGTATGGACAGCCGCCGCGTGTATCTCGACTACAACGCCACCGCGCCCGTGGCCACCGAGGTCAGGGCCGTCATGGAGCCGTGGCTAGCCGACACCGCTGCCAATCCATCGAGCGTTCACCGCGACGGCCAGCGTGCGCGCGCCGCGGTGGAGACCGCGCGTCAGCAGGTCCTGAAGCTATGTGGAGGCCACGATTTGGTGTTCTCCAGCGGTGGGACGGAGGCCGACAACCTGGCCCTGACCGGTTTGTTGGGATGGCCGCCTCGCGGTCATCTGGTGGTCTCGGCTATCGAGCATCCTGCCGTCCTGGAGCCTGCCGACGCGCTCGCCGCGTTCGGGGTCGAGACGACCCGGGTGCCGGTCGACGCTGAAGGGTGCGTTGATCCGAACGCGGTTGCCGCAGCCCTGCGCGACGATACGGTTCTGGTATCGGTCATGGCAGCCAACAATGAAACTGGCACCATCCAGCCGGTGCGCGAGGTTGCTTCCATGGCGCGACGCCGCGGCATCCACGTGCATTGCGATGCCGTGCAGGCCGCCGCCTGGCTGGATCTCGATGATCTCCTAGGCGACGTCGACATGGTCAGCCTGTCTGGTCACAAGATCGGCGGACCACCCGGCATCGGCGCCCTCGTGCTGCGCCGACCGTTGGATCTCACCCCGATGCTGCGCGGCGGCGGGCAGCAGCGCGGACGGCGCGGCGGCACTGAGCCCACTGCCCTCATCGCCGGCTTTGGTGCCGCCTGCGATCGCGCTCGGAGACGGCACCGAGTCGAAGCGAAGCGTGTTGGCGGCTTGGCCAGCGAGCTCGCCGCGGAAATCGTCGACCTGGCGCCGGACGTACACGTGACCGTGCCCGCTGCGCCCCGACTACCGAACACGATCCACCTATGCTTCGCCGAGTGCCCAGGCGACCTGTTGGTCGCATGCCTGGACCTGGAGAACATCGCGGCGTCAGCCGGCTCGGCATGTGCCAGCGGTGTGGCGCATGCTTCACATGTGCTGGAGGCGCTCGAACTGCCGAGGCGCTACCAGACCGGAGCGCTACGGTTGTCCCTGGGTTACGATACCGATCGCGAGCAAACTGCCGGCCTCGCGGCGCGCATCGTCCGGTGCGTTGTGGCCGCAACCGAGGGCAGCCTGCCTGCGGTGGGAGCCTGAGATGGGGCGTGTCGCCGTAGCGATGAGCGGAGGCGTAGATTCGAGTGCCGCCGCAGCTATCCTGCGCCAGGAGGGGCACGAGGTCGTCGGTCTCACGTTGCAGCTCTGGGACTACGGCGACATCAACCGCGGGCGCGGACGGGGACGGTGTTGTTCCCCGGCCGATATCGCCGATGCTCGGGCGGTGGCGGCACAGCTCGACTTCCCCCACTACGTTTTCGACCATACTGCCGCGTTCCGGTCGGAGATCGTCGAGCCGTTCCTCGACTCCTATGCCGCCGGCGACACTCCGAGCCCGTGCATCCGATGTAACCGGAGGGTAAAGTTCGGATTGCTCCGACGACTGGCGCGGAGCCTCGGTGCCGACTCGCTGGCGACGGGCCATTATGCCCGCCTCGGCGAGCGGTCCGGCCGACCGCTGCTCCGTAAGGGGGTCGATGCCGACAAGGACCAGTCGTACTTCCTCTTCGACGTGCCTGCGGAGCAGCTTCGCCACGTCCGTTTCCCTATAGGAGAACTCAGCAAGGACGAGGTCCGCGACGAGGCTCGACGATTGAATCTACACGTCGCGGACAAGCCTGAGAGCTATGATCTTTGCTTCATTCCGGACGGCGACAAAAACGCGTTCGTCGAGCGGCACCGACCCGAGAGCTCGGAACGGCCGATCGTCATGCGCCACGCCGACGGCCATTCGCTCGGGCAGACCAACGGCCTCCATCGCTTTACGATCGGCCAGCGGCGAGGGCTAGGCATCGTCGCGAGCGACCGGCTGTATGTGCTCGACATCGATGCCGAAGCTGCTAGCGTTACCGTCGGCCCGCGCCAAGGCCTGGAGAGCTCTACCTTGGTAGCTGAACGCTGCAACTGGCTGGCGATTGACGCTCCGGACTCTCCGCTGAGGGTCAGGGCACGCATCCGTCACCGACATCGCGAAGCCGAGGCCATCGTCACCCCGATGCACGGAGGCCGCTACCAGGTTGCGTTCGGAGAGCCTCAGCACGCGGTTACCCCCGGGCAGGGCGTAGCATTCTACGATGGCGATGTTCTGCTCGGCGGCGGCTGGATCATCCGCCAGCAAGCCGACCAGCCCGAGGCCGCCACCGCATGATGGGACGTGCGGGGCAGTAGTTAATCCGCCGACTCGCGCGATTGCTTCAAGAGCGGCTCCAGCAGCATCCGTGCCGCCACTTGCTCGGCTCGCTTCTTGGTACTGCCTTGGCCTACGGCGCGCTGATTGTCGCCAGCGGTCACCTGAACGCGGAACGTCTTCTGGTGATCGGATCCCGACTCATCGACAACCTCATACAAGGGCAGAGGTAGCCCCGCAGCTTGTACATGCTCCTGGAGCGCCGACTTGAAGTCACGAGTGGGGGGCGACTGATCGGCGGCCGGGCTGATCAGCGGGTCGAGCCGCGCGAGGACGAACTCGCTAGCACAATCGAGTCCGCCGTCCAGGTAAAGGGCAGCTATCAGCGCTTCGAAGGTATTCGCCAGGATCGAGTTCTTGGTGCGGCCCGCGGTATTCTCTTCGCCGCGGCCCAGGAAGACGAACTGCCCCAGCCCGAGATCATCCGCAAGCTTGGCGAGCGTCTCCGCCGACACCAGGAACGACTTGAGCTTAGACATCTGTCCTTCGTTGAGCGACGGATATCGACGACATAGGAGGTCGCTGACGATCAGCCCCAACACCGCGTCACCGAGAAATTCGAAGACCTCGTTGTCGTCCACGCCGCCGCCCCGTTCGTTAGCATACGAGCGGTGCGTCAGGGCGCGAACCAGCAGCGCACGGTCGTCGAAGCTGTACCCGACCCGCTGCTCTAGAGGAGCGAGCGAGCCGCCGTCACGCGCGGTCTGCGAATCACCGATGCTGCGATCAGTTTGCACCTGTCGGCAACTCCATCGACGCGCGAATCGCGACCGCCGCCGCCACCGGGTCGTCGGCATGCAGAATTGGGCGCCCGACGACCAGATAATCGGCCCCGGCTAGCACCGCCGCCGCTGGGGTGGCGACGCGGGCCTGGTCGTGTGCGTCAGCGCCGGCCGGGCGAATCCCAGGCGTAACGAGGAGAAACTCCGGCCCCCATCGCGCGCGGATTGCGGCAACTTCTCGAACCGAGGCTACCACACCGTCACAGCCGCTATCGTGGGCCAGCTGACAGCGCCGGTCGACCACCGAGGCCGGGTCATCGTGGATGCCGACGGCCGGCAGATCCTCGGCCGAAAGGCTAGTGAGCAAGGTAACGCCCAGGAGTCGCGGGACGCGCTGCTTCGAGCGCGCCGCCACCGCCGCTTCGAGCATCTTGCGCCCGCCGCTGGTGTGCAAGGTGAGCAACTCCACCTCGAGCTCCGCGGCCGACCGCACGGCGCCGGCGGCGGTTGCCGGAATGTCGCAGATCTTGAGGTCGAGGAAGATCCCCCATCCGATCGACATGAGCTCACGCACCAAGCCTGGCCCCTGAGCGATAAACAGTTGAAGACCGACCTTGAGGAGGTCGGCGTGCCCTTGCAGTGCTTCGGCAATCCGGAGGGCACGTTCGGCGTTGGGGACATCGAGCGCGACGATCAGTCGCGGCCGGCTCAATTCATTCGCTCAATGCGCACTCGAGCGACTCCCTCGTCGACCATCACCAGCGCCCGCGCGGCGCCCAAAGACAAGTCCA
This sequence comes from Acidobacteriota bacterium, assembly GCA_963666055.2. Taxonomy (GTDB): domain Bacteria; phylum Acidobacteriota; class UBA890; order UBA890; family WLXD01; genus DASCOT01. The sequence continues at coordinate 63,431 of CAXWPH010000014.1, forward strand.
GATCCCGTCCCTTGATGAACGGTCCACGGTCGTTGATCTCTACCACTACGGAGCGCCGGTTGCCCGGGTGCGTGACTCGCAGGCGTGTCCCGAACGGCAGAGTCTTGTGCGCCGCCGTCAGCGCGTACATGTCGAACACCTCGCCGCTCGCCGTCTGGCGGCCATGGTACTTGGGTCCATACCAGGATGCGACCATTACCGCGACCTTCGATCCAGGTCGCGCTGCGGGACGAAGCTGCGTTGCGCACCCGCTTGCCACCAGGAGCATGGCGCTAATAGCGATCGCCGCCGGCAGCCGACGCGTCACCCTCCGAGAGCCCTCACAGCTCGCCCACCTGTAGCGACCCGATGACTTCGCGGACCGTGGGAATCTCTTCATCGCAACACCATCTCGCCAGCTCATCGACCAAGCGCTGTGACGCGGTTGGATCGTAAAAGTTTGCCGTGCCGATCTGAACCGCTGTTGCGCCCACGGTCAAATACTGGAGCACATGATCAAGCTCAGATACGCCACCAATGCCTATCAAAGGCAATGACGAGACCAGAGATACCTCGTAAAGTAAGTACAGGGCGATCGGAAACATGACAGGACCAGAAAGCCCACCGTAAATCGTGGCCAGGAGCGGCCGACGGCGTCCTACATCGACAGCCATCCCCCGGATGGTATTGGCCACCGAGAGCGCGTCGGCGCCCGCTTCCTCGGCCGCTCGAGCCATCACACCAATGTCCGTCACGCCGGGCGCAAGCTTCACCCACAGGGGCTTTTCGGTCGCGGCACGGGCCGCCGCCGTGACCGCGTGGATCTGCACAGGATCAGTGCCGAAACTGATCCCGCCTTCCTTGATGTTCGGGCAAGAGACGTTGAGCTCGAGCGCGTGTACGCCGTCGGCCGCGTCCATGCGGCGAGCAACGCCCACGTACTCCTCCACCGTCCTGCCCCAGACGTTGGCGATCACCTTGAGGTCAAACTGTTCGAGGAACGGAAGCTTGTCCTGCACGAATGCGTCGGCTCCGACGTTTTGCAGGCCGATGGAGTTCAGCATGCCTCCCGAAACCTCGACGATTCGCTGAGGCTCATTGCCGCGCTCAGGTTCGAGCGACAAGCCTTTGACTACGATACCGCCGAGTCGGTTCAGATCGATGAGCTCGGCCATCTCCTCGCCGTATCCCACCGTTCCGGATGCAAGCAGCATCGGATTGCTGAGCTCGACGTCGCCGACCTTCACCGCGAGATCGGCCCGCCCTTCAGGATCGCTCATCGCCAGCCCAAGGTGGCCGCGTCGAACACCGGACCCTCGCGACAGATGCGCTGATAGATCCAAGCATCACCGCGGTCGACTGGAACGACGCACGACAGACACACTCCGATTCCACAGCCCATCGGAGCTTCGAGACTCACTTGGTGGTCACAACCATGGCGGGCGGCAAGCTCGTCGACCGCTCGCATCATCGGCGTTGGTCCGCAGGAGTAGATGCGGGGGCGGCCCGCGGCGCGTTGCAGGTGCGCCTCGAGTGCGCCCGTGACAAACCCGCAGTGCCCGGCCGACCCGTCGTCGGTGGCCACGTGAACCGGCACGTCCAGCTGTGCGAAGTCGTCCAGGCATCGCAGGTCCTCTCGGCTTCGACCTCCGACGAATGCCCGCACCCGGGCGCCGCGGCCTACGAGGACCTCCGCCAGCAGGGGAAACGGCGCCGCGCCGACCCCACCCATCACCAGCAGATCCTCCTCATCATCCAGCACGTCCGTCGCCGGCAGACGGAATGGGCGCCCGAGTGGGCCCAGAACGTCCGCCATGTCACCGGCCCTGGCGCGCGCCATCAACGTCGTGCCGCGGCCGGTGCGCTCTACCAATAGCGTGAACCCCACAGCGGCACCCGCCTCACGAACGATCCGGTAGATTGCCATCGGCCGACGCAGCAGGGGATCGATTGCGTCACCGGCCGAGATCATCACGAAGTGGCCCGGGAGGGACGCGGCGGCGATATCTGGACAACGGTATCGGAGCACGAAACAGCGGCCCGAAAGAGTGTGGATTGACTCCAATGCGAGCCGCCGTTCGAACATCAGGCGCAGGCTAGCATGGGGTCCGGCAAGCCGGCAAACTGCCGCCGTCTTGCGAGTTGACGCCCACTCGATGGGTAAGTAGGCTGACAGTATCGACCTTTTAAGGATTGGCCCTGTGAGGCCAGGAAGGGCGCGTACATGTCGGAGTCGTGCTTTGGAATCCCGCGCCGAACATACGTTCGGGCGGGTATTTTTTTTGCCTGCCAACGACCGTCTCGGGACCCACGCCTCGACCCAGGTCGGCAGCTGCCAGCGACCAGCCCGGAGAATCCGAGGCGGCGCCGTACATGCGGGAGCAACCGATGCGGTTGAAGGCACACATCATGGACGGCAAGCAAATCGACCGGGCCCTGTCGCGCATCGCCCACGAGATCGTCGAGCGCAACGAGCCCGGTCAACTCGCCCTGGTCGGCATTCGCACCCGCGGCGTACCGCTCGCCGAGGCGCTGGCGCGGAAGATCGCCGAGTTCGAAGGCACCGAGGTGGCCACCGGCACGGTCGACGTAACGCTGTACCGCGACGACCTGTCACAGATCGCCCCCAACCCCGTGGTGCAGGCCACCGAGCTCAACTTCGAGATGGATGGCCGCGACGTGGTGTTGGTAGACGATGTGCTCTTCACTGGGCGCACCGTGCGCGCCGCCATGGACGTGATGATGGACTTCGGCCGGCCGCGCTCGATTCAGCTCGCGGTGCTGGTTGACCGGGGACACCGCGAGCTACCGATCCGCGCCGACTATGTCGGCAAGAACGTACCAACCTCGCTGCGGGAGGTGATCAAGGTGGGCTGCGCGGAGGTCGACGGCGAGGATCAGGTGACCATTTTGGAGACCGAGGACGCGATCCGCTGAGATGGGGGCAATGACGATGGATCCGACAACCACCACACTTCTCGATGACGCGACAATGGTTTCAGAGCCGCCCGAGCAGGACATCGTGTTTCCGAAGAACCTCGTCGGCATCCGGACACTCGAGGCCGAGCAGATCGGACTCGTGCTGGACACAGCGGAGCACTTCAGAGCGATCTCCGAGCGTCCCATCAAGAAGGTCCCGGCACTTCGCGGCAAGACGGTCGTGAACCTTTTCTTCGAACCATCGACCCGGACACGGACGAGCTTCGAGATAGCGGGTAAGCGGCTCTCGGCCGACGTCCAGAGCGTCTCCGCGTCCACCAGCAGCGTGGTCAAAGGAGAAACCCTCCTGGATACCGCTCGCAATATCGAGGCGATGCTCCCCGATATTCTGGTGTTGCGTCACGCTAGCGCCGGCGCTACCGACTTCCTCGCGAGGCACTGTTCAGCCGCCGTAGTCAACGCCGGCGATGGAGCCCATGAGCACCCGACCCAAGCGTTGCTCGACGCGCTCACGATCCGTCGCAGCAAGGGTAAGATCGCCGGGCTGCGGGTGGTGATCGTGGGCGACATCAGCCATAGCCGGGTGGCGCGATCGAACATCCTGTGCCTGCGCAAGTTGGGGGCCGACGTTACCGTGGCAGCGCCGCCGACACTCATGCCCGTGCAGGTGGAATCGCTGGGCGTGACTGCCCACCACCGAATCGAGCCCGCGCTCGAGGGCGCCGATGTGGTGATGATGCTGCGTATCCAGGTGGAGCGTGGCGGCAAGCTCAACGTGCCCAGCGCGGCGGAGTACTTCAAGCTGTTCGGCCTCACCGAGAGCCGCCTCGCGCTCGCCCGAGACGATGCGATCGTCATGCATCCGGGACCAATGAACCGGGGTGTCGAGATCGCTTCGGATGTCGCCGATGGGCCCCGATCGGTGATCCTCGAGCAGGTTACCAACGGGTTAGCGGTTCGCATGGCGATCCTCTATTTGCTGGCAGGAGGAAACCCGAAGAATGTCGAATCTGCTGCTTAGGGGCGGCCGCCTGGTCGATCCGGCGAATGGCGTAGATATGGTTGGCGACTTGTTGGTCGTCGACGGCGTCATCGAGAAGACGGGACCCGAGATCGACGATGCCGCCGCCGAGACGATCGAGTGCGGTGGCATGATCGTCGCTCCCGGTTTCGTTGACATGCACGTTCACCTTCGCGAGCCGGGCTTCGAGTACAAGGAAACGATCGCCACTGGGACCATGGCGGCCGCCGCCGGCGGGTTTACCGGCGTGGCGTGTATGCCCAACACCAGGCCGGTGAACGACCACCGCGCGGTGACGGAGTTCATCATCGAGCGGGCCAACCTCGAGGGGCACGTCCGGGTCCATCCGATCGGCGCGGTGAGCATCGGTCAAGACGGCGAGGCGTTGGCGGAGATTGGCGAGCTTGTCGGAGCGGGGTGCGTGGCGGTCTCTGACGACGGTTATCCGGTGGCCACCGCACAGCTCATGCGGAAGGCGCTCGAGTACAGCCGTATGTTCGACATCCCGGTGATCGATCACTGTGAGGAGCGCTCGATGACCACCGCGTCCGTGATACATGAGGGTGCGGTTTCCACCGCCCTGGGGATGCGCGGCTGGCCGGCGGCCGCCGAAGAGATCATTGTCGCGCGCGATCTATTGCTGGCCGAGGCGACCGGTGGACGGCTGCACCTGGCGCACCTTTCCACGGCCGGATCCATGCGACTAGTCCGCGACGCCAAGGAACGCGGCGTCAACGTGACGTGTGAGGTAATGACGCACCATTTCTCGCTCACCGACGAGGCCGTGCGTGGCTTCGATACCAACACCAAGATGAACCCGCCGCTGCGTGCCGAGTCGGACCGCCAGGCGCTGCTCGAGGCGATCGGCAACGGCACGGTCGACGCCATCGCCACCGACCACGCTCCGCATCATCGAGACGAAAAGCTGCTGGAATACGACCAGGCACCGTTTGGCATCGTTGGCCTCGAGACTGCGATCCCACTCGCCTGTACCCACCTGCTGCGCACTGATGTCATCGACGTCGCCCGGCTCGTGGAGCTCATGTCGGTCAACCCCAGCAGGATTCTCGGAATCGACGGCGGGACCCTGGCCAGCGGGACGCCCGCCCACCTCACCGTCATCGATCCCGAGCGCCAAGCGACGGTCGACGCCTCGGCGTTTCACAGTAAGTCCCAAAACACCCCCTTCGATGGACAGACCCTCTATGGCTGGCCCATGCTGACCGTCGTCGACGGAAAGATCGCATGGCGTCAGACGTGACCGCGCCGAACGTCCGCACCCTGCTGCTCGACAGCGAAGCCCTGCTGGAGGGTCACTTCGCGCTCTCCTCGGGGCGGCACTCGGATCGCTATCTACAGTGCGCTCGTGCCCTGCAACATCCGAACGTCGCTGAGCGACTCGGGGCGGAGCTCGCCCAGCTCTGCCGAGACGAGCTGGCTGAGACCCCGGAAGTGGTTGTCTCCCCCGCCCTCGGTGGTCTGATCATCGGACACGAAGTAGGGCGAGCCCTGGGCCTGCGAGCGTGCTTCACGGAGCGCGTCGAAGGGGTCATGAAGCTGCGGCGTGGATTCGCACTAACCCCTGGCGAGCGTGTGCTGATGGTGGAGGATGTCATTACCACCGGACTCAGCAGTCGCGAAACGCTGCAGGTGATCCGCCAGCACGGCGGCCATCCGATCGCTGCCGCCTGCATCGCCAATCGCCTCGGGGCCGCGCAGGTCGACGAGCTGCCACTGCTGGCTCTCATGATGCTCGATGCGCCGGTTTGGGAGCCGCATGAGTGCCCGTCATGTGCTGCCGGGAGTACCGCGATCAAGCCAGGAAGCCGCACGCCTGGATAGCTGCCGATCCGCCCTCTAGCAGGCCGTGGTGAAAGTGTGGCGGGCCTGGTTACGGCGAGTTGGGGCCAGATGCAAGGCGGCCTGACGCTCGCGATGCCCTAGCCATCGTCCAGGAGGGCCAACGGCGCAGATGGCCCCAAATCGCCGTAACCCTCCGGGCGATAGGGGGTTGCGCGCATATGCTGTGTCGTTCGTCGTCAACGATGGGGTAACCATCGCCTCCTCCTTATTTCCTTGCCTCCGCCTCGCAAGACCCTGTCGCCAGGCCCGCCACACTTCCACCACGGCCTGCTAGTGGCGCCCGAGTTGACGCTCGATTGAACGGTGATCGAGCCGCAGCATGATCGGACGCCCGTGTGGACAGCGGGTTGGCGACTCACACTCTCCAAGCTGAGAAATCAGGCTCGCCATGACCTCGCGTGTCAGTGGCTGATTCGCCTTGACGGCCGCGTGACACGCGATCGAGGCGGCAACCTGGTTCTGGATATGCTCGGCCGCTTCGCCGCCACGCTCATCGGCCAAGGACGCCAGCAGCGCGCGCAGCGTCGGCGCGCCGCGCCGCGTCCCCAGCACCTCCGGAACAGTGCGCAATGTCCAGGTCTGTCCGCCGAACGGCTCGATCTCGAAACCGAAGGTGGCCAGCAGCTCTTGGTGCTGCTCGGCCGCCGCCACCTCGAGGGCAGTCAGCTCCACGGTTTCGGGTACCAACAATCCTTGCACCGGTACCCGGCGACGCGCACGTTGCTCCAGCACCTGCTCGTACAGCACGCGCTCGTGCGCCACGTGCTGATCGATGATCAGCAGTCCGTCGTCGTCGACCGCGAGAATGTACGTGTTGGCGTACTGTGCGATCGGTTGGACGGCGCCGGGGGTGCCCACGATCGGCGTCGCAGCCTGGCTTTCGAGGACCCCCGCTCCGATCCCCGAGCCGCCGATTGACACCCAGTGCCGCAAGGGCAGGCTGGGCGCCCCCGACGCGCTCACTGGGATCGCCGAGATGCCACCAGCGGCATCTCGAACCACCCCGTCGGGCATCGGTGACTGTGGCCATGCGCGCGGTGGCGACAGCCGACTCGCGAGCGACGTCGCGACGGCTCGACGCAGCGCCGCGAAGACGCGGCCCGGCTCGACGAAGCGCACCTCGGCCTTGCGCGGATGTACGTTCACATCTACATCGGCAGGATCGAGTGAAAGAAACAACACCGCCACCGGGAACCGCCGATGGTCCAGCAGCGAATCGAAGCCTGACACGACCGCGTGGGCCAGGCGACCGTCGCTGACCACCCTGCCGTTCACGAACAGGTGGATATGGCGCCGGTTGGATCGCGTGTGCTCCGGACTCGTCACGCCTCCGACGACACGTATCTCACCGCCGCCCTCGACCAGCACCCAGCACTCGGCGACCGCCGCGCCGAGCACCTGATGGACGCGCTCATCGAGCGCCGCGACCGGGGGTGCCACGAGGCGCTCACGGCCGTCTACGGAAAGCGTCAGGCCGATGTCCGGGCGCAACAGAGCAAAGTCTTCGACCACCGCAGCGACGTGCCCGGTCTCGGTGGAATCGGTACGCAGATGCTTTAGCCGTGCCGGCGTGTTGCTGAAGAGCTCGTGCACGCGCACACGCGTGCCGCGCCGGCCTACGGACGTGCGTACGCTCGGCCTTTGGCGCTCCTCGACGTGAATCTCGGCACCGACCCCCTCGCCCGTGCCGGTAAGCATCTCGACGCGAGCCACCGCGGCAATGCTGGCAAGAGCCTCGCCGCGGAAACCGAGCGTGCGGATGTCGTCGAGATCCTCGACCGTCGCGATCTTGCTCGTCGCGTGTTGCCGAAATGCCAAGACCGCATCCTCGGAGGTCATCCCGTGGCCGTCGTCGTCGACTTCGATCAGCCGCCGTCCGCCGGCCTCGATACGAACGCCAATTCGGCAGGCGCCCGCATCGAGAGCGTTCTCGATCAACTCCTTGACGACAGAGGCGGGGCGCTCGACGACCTCCCCTGCGGCGATGCGATCGATGACGGCGCCATCGAGCATGTGAATGGCTTTCATAGGCGGGTCTTACTCGACGCCATCCATTGCGAGTTGCTAGTGTCTCGCAGGCGCTGCATGACGCGCAACGAGCGCGGCGTGCGGTCGAGGTGTCCAACGATGAGCACTTGGGTTACCGCGCCCAGTCCGCGCATGGCAGCCGGGTCGGAATGCTGTGCCACGAGCTTGCTGGGTGCCTCTCGCAGAATTGCGGCCAGCAGGTGCCTCGCCGCCGGCGCCAGGCGGCGCCGTGCGATTATCTGCCCACAGCTGCGGCCACAGAGGAATCCCAGCGTGACATCCGATACCCAGATCTCCTCGCCAAGCTCCCGACCGCAGTTACTACATTCCTCGACGCCGGGGAGCAACCCGGCCAGACGCAGCATCCAGACCTCGAAGTAGCGCATCAGCGCATCCGGGGCGCCGTCGATCTCCAGGCAGTCGAGACAGGCACCAATCAATCGATAAAGCGTCGGTGAGGCGTCGTGCTCGGGGGCGAACCCGATGATCAGCTCGGCCAGGTACGCCGCCAGCGCAGCTTCCTCGGGCTGTCCCAGTGCCTCGAAGTACGAACGCTCGAGCTCGCATGACGACACCCGACCGAGGTCATCCTTGTCGCGCTGGAAGTAAACGATGCGTGACCGAGTGAAGGGCTCGAAGGCACTGCCGAAACGACTCTTGATGCGTCGCGCCGACTTGGCCACGCCGCGTATCCGACCATACTCACGGGTGTAGAAGTCGACAATCAGATCCGCCTCTCCCAGCGGTCGCGTGCGAAGCGCATATCCGCTCGCTTGCTTGATTGCCACGTCAGGACACAACGAGGAGGGTGGCGATGCTGAAATACGCCACGATGCCGAGAACGTCGATCGCCGTAGTGACAAAAGGCCCGGTGGCGATTGCCGGGTCAACGCCGAAGCGCTTGAGCAGAATCGGCGTCGACGCGCCAACGATGGCGGCCAGCACCATGCACGAGACCAGCGACAAGGCGACCACCGCCGCCAGCGCCGGGATCTCGGGGTTCCGAAAGTAAACCGTCACACCCAGCAAGGCCCCGAACACCAGGCCCAACGTGAGCGCCACTCGTAGCTCGCGTAGCACGGTCGCCAGGCGCTGCCCGGCGACCAGCCGTCCCGTGGCCATGCCGCGCACTACAATCGTCGCCGCTTGCGTGCCCACGTTACCGCCCATACCGACGATGATCGGGATGAACACAGCCAGGACGATCAGCTGCGACAGCAGATCCTCGAAGTGCTCGATGACCTGGGCTGCCACGATGCCGCCGATCCACGCTGCGAACAGCCACGGCAGACGTAGGAGCACGTTGCGCCACAGCGGTGCCGTCAGCACTTCTTCCTCGTCCTCGCCGACGCCGGCCATGAGCAGGATGTCCTCTGTTTCCTCCTCCCGCATGATGTCGATGACGTCGTCGACGGTAACCATGCCCGCTAACTTGTTGTCGTGGTCCACGACCGGCAACGCAAGGTAGTTGTAGCGCGCCACCAAGTTCGCGACCTCTTCCTGATCGGTGTCGACACTTACCGCAACCAATCGCGTCTTCATGACATCTCTCAAGCGCTCGCTGGCACCGCGAAGCAGCAGATCGCGCAACGAACACACACCCATCAGGTGGCCATGCTCATCGACTACGTACAGGTAGAACGCCATCTCCAGATCTTCGGAGCGCGATTGCCGCAGCGCCTCGATGGCCTCGGCGATCGTCGAGTCCTCGTGTAGCGCGAACACCTCCGGGCTCATGATTCTGCCGGCGGTGTCCTCGTCGTAGCCGAGCAGGCCCTCGACCTCTTCGTGCCCGGTTCGCTCGAGCTGCGCGAGCACGCGCTCGGCGACATCCTCGGGTAAGGCGGTTACCAGGGCGGCGGCGTCGTCGGCACCCACCCCCGACAGGATCATGGCGATTTCGGTTTCGGGTCGCCCCTGCAGTAGCCGCGCCACGTCGGAGGGCTCCAGCTCCGCCAACACCTCGCCGGCGCGCCGCGGCGCATCGGCGAGAACCAGGCTGAACACATCAATGCTCTCATCCTCATCGAGTCGCGTGATCAGCCGGGCCACGTCGGCAGCATGCAGCTTGGAGACGAAATTTTCCGCGTGAGCACGCGCACCGCGTTGCAGCAACCTCCGCAACGGCTGCACCATCAGGCTGACGTGTTGGCGATGCATCAGGTGATCTCCATCTCGTCCAGCAGCCGGGCATGCTGCCTCCATTCCGGCTTCACCTTGACCCATAGCTCGAGCACTACATGCCGACCGATGAGCTCCTCGATCTGACGGCGAGCCGCCGTACCTACCCGACGCAACATCGATCCGCCCTTGCCGATGACGATGGGTTTCTGCCCGCTGCGCTCGACGTAGATCGTGGCGCCGATCTCGACATTACCCTCACCATCATCGCTCTCCTCCCAGCGATCTACGGTAACCGCCGTCGTATACGGGAGCTCCTCGCGAGTCCGGTGCAAGAGCTCCTCGCGCACCATCTCTGCGACCATGAAGCGCACCGATCGATCCGTAATGGCTTCGTCGGGATACAGCACCGGACCCGGCGGAAGGTGATGGAAAACAGCGTCTACGAACGTATCCAAGTTATCGCCCGCGAGAGCAGAGATCGGGATGATATCGGCAAAGTCGTGCCGCCGTCGGAACCAGTCGATAGCCGGGAGCAGCTGTGGCTTCGCCATACGATCGATCTTGTTGAGTAACAGAATGGTCGGAGCGGCAACGGTACGTATGGTGTCCACGAGATAGTCGGTACCGCCGCCTCGCCGTTCGGTGGCATCGACGATCACCGCTACCAGATCGACGTCGAGCATCGCCTGGCGGGTCGTTCGCATCATGCGACGGTTCATACGGTAATGGGGACGGTGCACCCCCGGCGTATCCACGAAAACCGCCTGACCGCGATCCTCCGTCAAGATCCCGCTGATGCGATGCCGAGTCGTTTGCGGCTTGTTCGACACAATCGAGATCTTGGTGCCGACCAGCCGGTTCAGCAGAGTCGACTTGCCGGCGTTTGGTCGGCCGACCAGGGTAACCGTGCCGCATCGAAACCCATCAACTGGTGACCTGGTGTCGGGATACCTACCGTCCATGAAACATCCGGTGTTTTCCACGCCGCCAGCGGGCTCAGAGCGTCGTAATGCGCAGCCGGTGAATGCGCCTCTCGTCGGCGTCGAGGACCTCGACATGTAGATCCTCGCAGTCGAAGCGCTCCCCGGGTTCCGGGACACGGCCGAGGTGTGTGAAGACCATACCGCCGATGGTGTGGAACTCGCCCTCTCGTATGCTGCGGCCAATGGCCTCCTCGACATCCTCGATCTCGGCCTTCCCGGCAACGACCACACCGTCAGCGCGAATCTCGACCAGCCGCTCCTCGGGCTCGTCCTCATCCTCAATCTCACCGACGATCTCCTCGAGGACGTCCTCGAGTGTGGCAAGACCGGCCGTCCCTCCGTACTCGTCGACGACAATCGCCATTTGCTCCCGTCGACGCTGAAACTCGCCTAGCAACTCGTTGACGTGTTTGCTCTCGGGAACAAAGAAAGCTGGGCGCACGATGCTGGTCACCGGCTCTTCGTCGAGCTGGTTCTGCAGTGCGGCAAGGAGGTCCTTCAGGTTCACCAACCCTACGATGTGGTCCAGATCATCAGTCACGACGGGAATACGTGAGAATCGGTGCTCGGCGATCAGCCGGCGTAGATGGGCAAGGCTCTCTTTGGCGTCGATGGCGATCACCTCGACGCGCGGTGTCATCACCTCGCGGACAATTGTCTCATCGAAGTCGGCAACGCCACGAAGCAGCGCTTCCTCGGACTCACTAACCAAACCCTCTTCTTCCGCCAGGTCCAGGAATGCGCCCAGGTCGTCGCGCAACGCATCATCCGTGTTGGCCAGGTTGCGAGCTCGGGCGCGGTCAGCCGTACGGGACAGGTAGGACGCCAGCGGGCCAAACAAGAGCCGCACCAAACGGAACCACAGCGCGCCTGCCCGGAGCACCCTGTCTGAGCCGACAAGCGCGACTAGCCAATAGGGCAGCAGCTTGTCGACGATCAGATATACCGCGATGGTGACGACCAACGGGGCAAGCAGCCATGGCTGCCACGCATGGCGCACGCCATATTCGGCGATCTGTACCGCCAGGCCGACCAGCAGCAACTGCCGGGCCACGCCCATCGACACGAACGCAACCTCGACCGCCGAAGACCCCGCCTCGTCGACATCGCCGGCTAGGGTTCCGCTGGCCCATTCGCGCCGTTGCAAGCGGCTCAGGCTGCGTCCGGCGACGGAAACCGCCGCGGAGATCGCCAATAGCAGGCCGGTGCCGATGAGCGCAGCGACCTCCCCCGGTGTCATGTCGCCGTCCCCGCAGACACGCAACGCGGACGCAAAGCGCGCTCCAGCCGTGACATCGTGCCACCGTCGCTCGTGTGGTCGTATCCGACCAAATGCAACACCCCGTGCAGCGCCAACACGCTCAGCTCGTAGAGGTACGGATGACCAAGCTCACGAGCCTGACGTGCCGCCTGGTCAGTACAAATCATCACATCGCCCCAATACGTTGGGTCGCCAGCGCCCACCCGCACCGCCTTGGTGTCCGGCACTGCCCCATCGTCGGCCCGAAACGACAACACGTCAGTGGTGGCGTCCTTGCCGACGAAACGGCGATGATGATCCGTCATACGCGCATCGTGCACGAATGCGAACGCGATTGTTCCGGTGCCCCGACCAGCACCAGCCTGGGCTACTTCTGCCACCCGGCGAAGATTCGATGCCGCCAGCACCGGTCGAAGCTGATAGTTCCGCACGACCACGTTCAATTGGACGCCGGCGTCGCAAGGGACTGGGCGGAAGCCGCGGCTACGGACTCCGGGTCAGATGGCTCGGCAGACTCCGAACGGTCCTCGGGGTATTCGATCCGATGGTGGTGCATGCCCGACAGCACCCCGACGAACGCCTCGGTGACCTTCGACAGATCGGCGATGGTCATGTCGCACTCATCGAGCTGGCCGTCATCGAGAACGTCGCGAACGTTCTTGCGAATCATCTCGCGGAGCTTGACCTCGGTCGGCTCGTCGATGAGGCGTGACATCGCCTCAACCCCGTCGGCGAGCATGATGAGCGCCGCCTCCCTGCTTTGCGGTCTCGGCCCCGGATAGCGGAAGTCCTCTTCGCGCACCCGGCTCGTCTCGTTCCCCGCCTGTTGCTTGGCGCGCTCGTGGAAGTAGCGCATGCATCTCGTGCCATGGTGCTGCGGCACGATATCGATGAGTGGCTGCGGCAGCCGTTGCTCCTTGGCGTACGCGACACCGTCCTTGACGTGACGTATGAGGATAAGCGCGCTCATGTGTGGCGCCAGCCCATCGTGCGGGTTCCGCCCATCCTTTTGATTCTCGACGAAATACTCCGGCTGACGCATCTTGCCGACGTCGTGGTAGTAGGCGGCAACGCGCGCGAACAGCGGGTTGGCTCCGATTGCCTCGGCAGCTTTCTCGGCCAGCGTGCCAACGACAACACTGTGGTGATAGGTCCCCGGAGCGACGACCGCCAGTTGCTTGAGCAACGGCAGGTTCATGTTCGACAGCTCGAGAAGCTTGATGTCGGTGAGCGTGTTGAACACAGATTCGAGCGGCGGCAAGACGGCCATCGCTAGCACCGCGACCTGGATACCGCCGAATAGGGCCAAGGCGCCCTCAAAGCCGGTGAGTGACCACGGAGGCGCTGGCTGTGCGAGCAGCGCGAAGCCGAGTACGACCAGCACGTTGACCACGCCGACCACCACAACCATCCGCGCCATAGCCGTCCGCTGGCTGTACCGCACCAGCGCGAATACCGCGGCGAACGAGCTCAGCAACGCGTACAGCGCCAGCTCGAGACTGCCCGTCATGACGCCCAAGATCACCGCCTGAACCGCCGCATAAATCCACGCCACATCGGCGTCAACGAGTAACACCACCAGCAGCGCCCCGGCGGCAACCGGCAACGCGTAGGGATAAGCCTCCGCCACGTTGTAGGGCGGCTGCGCGAATGAACGCGCCACGGCATCGCCAATAAACAGCATGATACGTGTGGCAATCGTCGTACCCACAAGCAGCACCAGCAGCAAGTGATGCAACCTCGCGACCCGGACCACATGATTCCGTGTCCGGTAATGGCGCACGTAGCGCCACATTGCGACGATCGCCAGCCCCACGAGCAACAGAATGCCGCCGGTCGCCGTACGAGAACCGCCCGGTGCCCCTTGCTGTCGGAAGGCCGCCAGCTCGCGCAGCACGCGATCCGTAACGGCATCACCCTCTCGGGCGATAGTGCGACCCCTCTTCACCTGATAGAAGACCTGGTCTACTGCGCTGGCAGCGCCCTGCCGGCGCGCCTGGGTCTCGTTGCTGTTGTATGTCAGGTTCGGCCGCAGCAGCTTGCCGAGCAGCGCCACCAGCCCCTCTTCCATCGCGGCATCGACATCGAGCGTCTCCATCCCCTGACGTCGTATGCGAGCACGGGCAGTTTCGAGATCGACGATGTCGCTCAAGTCGTCGAGCACGCGCTCTTCCTGATCGGCGATGTCCCGTATGCGGATGGAGTTGTTGCGGCCCAAGCTCAGCACCTGCGTCGTCCCGAGTAGCGAGTGCTGTACCTGGTTTCGAAGTAGCCTCTCCGCTGCCAGCTCGGTTTCGGCGGTGAAGCCTTCGTCCCAAGCGAGGCCGATGACGTCGTCGGGAAGCATCAACCCTACGAGGGTGTCCGCCTCCGAGGTCAACTGCGCACGACGATCGCGCTCCAACTCCGACCAGGAGCCAGCATCGAGAACCTGCTCGCGACCCCAGGCAAACAATTCATTCAACGATGCCACCGGCTCACGCCACGCAAACGGATCGAAGTCGTAGACGTCAAGCACAGCGGCACGCGCTTCGTCGCGCCGACGCCCCGTAGACTCCGGATCTGGAACACGCAGCTCGATCGGCGCCGCAATGTCGGCCTCCACTATGTCGCCGGCCAAGTAGTCGTAGGTGCGGATGCTCTGTTGGCCGCTGATCAGAAACACGATGACCAGACCGGCGATCACGGACCAGAAATGTTCACGGTCCAACAAACTCTCGAGATGGCCGACTTTTCGCGCTCGGCTGGCGTCCTCAGTCATGTCGGCCCTTCGACAAACTGGAATCGCCGACACCACCCCGCTGATCGTGTCGCTCGTAGGCTCGGACGATTTGTTTGACCAACTCGTGGCGCACCACGTCACCGCGACTGAACTCGACGCGGGCGATGCCCTCAATTCCGGCAAGCAAGTCGAGCGCCTCGACGAGGCCGGAGGGCTGGTCATGGCGCAGATCGGTCTGGGTTACGTCGCCGTTGATCACCGCGCACGAGTTCAGCCCGAGGCGAGTCAGCAACATCTTCATCTGCTCTGGCGTGGTGTTCTGCGCCTCATCGAGAATTACGAAGGCATCGGACAGCGTTCGTCCGCGCATGAAAGCGAGCGGCGCGATCTCGATCTGATCGCGCTCGATCAGGCGAGTGGCGCGATCGAACCCGACCAACGAGTAGAGAGCATCGTAGAGTGGACGCAGATACGGGTTGACCTTCTCGATCATGTCGCCCGGAAGAAAGCCCAACCGCTCGCCTGCCTCAATGGCGGGTCGCACCAGTATGATGCGGCGCACACGGCGCATGTTGAGCGCCTCGACCGCCATGGCCATCGCCAGGAACGTCTTACCAGTACCTGCCGGTCCCACCGCGAAGACAAGATCGTGCGTCCGAATCGCCTCCAAGTAGCGCCTCTGGTTCGGCCCCTTGGGTCGTACCGAGCGCCCCTTGTACGCCGGTATCTCGATATCGGTGAAGAAGTCCTCGAGCGATAGTTCCGGTTGTTCGGTCGCTACCTGGATAGCGGTTCGAACTTCGGCAGCTTTGATCTCGTGCCCGTGTTCGGCCAGTCGGCCGAGCGTTGTCAAGATGCGAGCCGCGATCTCGACGCGCTCGGAATCACCTTCGAGAAATATCTCCTGATCGCGCGCCGAGATCTGCACCCCGAGCTCATTCTCGAGTAGCTGCAGATTCTCGTCGTGGATGCCGAAGAGCACCTGGGCGGCACGCTCTGCGAGCTCGATCCGGCGTCCGGGCGCGGCGCGCAGCTTACCCTGCGTCATCCAGCCCATCTCCGGCAGCAACGTTGGTCGGTAGCCCACGCACGCATATGTGTAACTCCTCGAGCTGCTCCTCAGAAGCCGGTGCGGGAGCCTCGGTCAGCAAGTCCGAGGCGCGTGTGGTCTTGGGAAACGCGATCACTTCTCGCAAGCTGCTTCGGCCGGCCATCATCATCACGATACGATCGAACCCCAGGGCAATGCCACCGTGTGGGGGGGCCCCGTAGCGGAGTGCACGGAGTAAAAAACCAAACTTCTCGTTGGCCTCGTTCTCATCGACGCCGAGCACAGCAAGTACGCGCTTCTGAAGGTCGCCACGATGAATTCTGATGCTCCCACCGCCAAGCTCGACACCGTTGAGCACCAGATCGTATGACTGCGCCTTGACCGACAGCGGAGCGCTTTCGAGCAAGTCGACATCCTGCTCCACCGGCGACGTGAATGGATGATGACGTGCGGCCAGTCGATCGGTCTCGCCAGCACGCTGCAGAAGCGGGAACTCATTGACCCAGAGAAAGCGCAGCCCGGTCCCAACCCAACCCTCGGACTTGGCCAGCGATGTACGTAGGGTCCCGACGGCTGTCGCAGCGACTTCCCACTCGTCGCCGACCATCACCATTCCATCCCCGTTCTCGAGCGCCGCGACGTCGGCCACCGACTCCAACAGGCCGGCCTCGAGAAACTTGGCGATCGGCGAGCTGACCTCGCCGTCGGTCCGCTTGGCCCAAACCAAGCCCTTGGCACCGCACTCTCGTGCGCGCACGGTAAGCTTGTCGAAACGAGCCCGCCCCCAGCTCGCCGCACCCGGGATACGCAACGCCTTGACCGCACCGCCGCCGGCAAACACATCGGCGAAAGCGCGGAAGCCGCTGTCGGCAAAATGCTCCGTGACATCGACGAGCTCGTATCCATACCGCATATCAGGACGATCCGTGCCGAAGCGATTGATCGCCTCGTGGAAGTCTAGCTGCGGGAACCCCGGCTCAACCTCATGACCGCTGACCGACAGCAGCCGCATCATCAGCGACTCTGCAAGGGCGCGAACGTCGTCGGCATCGACGAAGCTCATCTCGACGTCGATCTGGGTGAATTCCGGCTGTCGATCAGCGCGCAGATCCTCGTCGCGGAAGCAACGCACGATCTGAAAGTAGCGATCGAACCCTGACACCATCAGCAGCTGCTTGAACAGCTGGGGGCTCTGAGGAAGCGCATAGAAGCTACCGGGCTGCACGCGGCTAGGCACCAGATAGTCGCGCGCGCCTTCCGGAGTGGAGCGAGTCAACATCGGCGTCTCGATCTCCAGGAACCCGTGCTCGTCGAGGAAAATGCGCGTCGCCATCGCCAGCCGGTGTCTTAGCGCCAACGCTTCCTGCAAGGGTGGCCGCCGCAGGTCGAGGAACCGCTCGCGCAGACGTAGCTCCTCGGATGCCCTGCCGTCCTCCTCGATGAGAAACGGTGGCGTCTCGGCGGTCGACACCGTCATCACGGTTTCGACGCGGACTTCGACGTCACCGTTCGGCGTCGCCGGATTGACCGTATCGGCGGAGCGCTCGACGACAACACCGCGCACCTCGACGACATACTCCGGTCGCCAATCGCCAGCAATGGCGTGTGCCTCAGCTGCCCCCTCCGGGTTGAGCACACACTGAACCGACCCCGCACGATCACGTAAGTCGACGAATATCAGGCCGCCGAGGTCACGACGGTGCCAGATCCACCCCTGGAGGCACACCTGTGCTCCGACCTGCTTGCTTGTGATCTCGCCACAACGATGCGTTCTGCGCATTCATTCCTCGCCGATGCCGGCGGCGCCGTTCATCCCGGCGTGCCCCGCGCATCGGACAGTAGCTGTGCAACCTTGTTGGGCAGTTCGGAGGCGGCGATCTCTACGCGCTCACCGTCGGCGATCCGCCTAAGAGTGTATCGGCCGGCGGCGATCTCATCCGGCCCCACCACGAGCTGCCATGCAGCCCCCGAACGTTTTGCCGCCCGCAGTTGCGCCTTCTTGTTACGAGCATCGTATGCAGCGCTGAGCGTACGCACTCCAGCGGCCCGTAGTCGGTGCAACAGGTCGTGGGCGACCTCGGTCGACTCCTCATCGAACGCCACGACAAAAACGTCTGCGACACCGCCGGCGGCCTCGTCCGGCATGGCAAGCAGGATACGTTCCACGCCGGAGGCGAATCCCGTGCCGGGGCGATCGTCTCCTCCCAACTGCGCTACGAGCCCATCGTATCTGCCGCCGCCCAGCAGCGAGTCCTGCGCACCGAGTGCCTCCGAGGTGATCTCGAAGACCGTCTCCCGGTAGTAGTCGAGCCCGCGCACAAGCCGTGGATCGAGATCGTATGCGACGTGCCAGAGATCGAGCAGCTGTTGCACGCGTTCGAAGTGTCTGGCCGATCGCGACGATAACGAACCGTGGATGGTCGGCAACTGGTCGAGGATTGGTTGGCACTCCGGAATCTTGCAGTCGAAAACCCGCAGCGGATTGGTCGCATGGCGTTGATGACAGTCCTTGCACAAGACGTCGAGGTGCTCCGCTTGGGCCCGCACCAAAACCGCCAGGTACGTGGCCCGCGTTTGCTGATCGCCCACCGTGTTCAGCATGAGATGTGGCTGATGCACACCGAGCTCGTGCAGCCAACGCATCGCCATCTCCATGATCTCGGCATCAACGCGCGGCGACCCCGAGCCGAGCGCCTCGACTCCGATCTGATGGAACTGCCGGTAGCGACCCTTCTGAGGACGCTCGTAACGAAACATCGGGCCCATGTAGTAGAAACGATCCATGGAGAGGCCCTGCCCGAGGCCATGCTCCAGGTAGGCACGAATAACCGGTGGGGTGCCTTCGGGGCGAAGCGTAAGATCGTTTCCCCCGAGATCCTCGAACCGGTACATCTCCTTCCGCACGATATCGGTGGCTTCTCCGGTCCCCTTCAAGAACACGGCGCTGTCCTCGAAGATCGGCGTGCGCAGCTCCCGGAAGCCGTAGAGCGCGAACACCTCGCGTGCAGCCGCCTCGACGCGTTGCCAGCGCTCGACCTCTCCGGGCAGGATGTCCCGAGTGCCGCGGATCGCCTTCAATCTCACCACCGCCTCCTTACTCGGATCAGCTCCCCAGCCTTGACTTCGTGGGTTCGACCATCGACAACGACCCTGAGTCCGCCGCTCGAGGAGAGACCCGCACAACGGCCATGGAGCAGGCCGTCCTGAGTGCAGACGTCGACCAGGCTGCCTACCGCCGACGGTGCCAGCATCAGCCAGCGATCGATTATCGGCTGCAGGCCAGCATCACGAGCGATGTCGTCCCAACGTTGCATGCCGGTCATGAGCCGTGCCAGCAGCTCCTCGCGATCGACCGAATGGCCGGCCAGCAGTCGCGCGCTGGTAGCACCGCTCAGCTTGTCGGAGAAATCGGCGCGTCTCTGGTTGACGTTGACGCCGAACCCGCACACGAGGAAATCGAGTTCCGGCCCCATCGCCTCGCCCTCGACGAGCACGCCGGCAATCTTCTGACCGAGGCAATAGCAGTCGTTCGGCCAGAGAAGCTCCGCGGCGTGCGGCTGGACGTGCGCAAGGGCTTCAGCTACAGCGATACCGGCGGCCAACTGCACCGCGGTTGCGTAGTCGGCCGAAGGCGTCGGGGGGCGCAGCACCACCGACGCGTAAAGTCCTAGCCCCGCGGGAGACTCCCAGCGACGCCGACGGCGACCACGGCCAGCCGTCTGCTCCTCGGCCAGTATCAGCGTGCCATCATCGGCGCCCGCGCGGCCGAGCTCACGCGCAACGGAGTTCGTCGACGCCACCGTCTGGTGAGCGACAACCTCGCGGGCCATACGGGACGGCACCGCCAGGGCCCGGAACCGCGCCACATCCAAGGGTCGATTGGTTGGCGCGCTGGCCGTACTCATCGCGCCCCTCACCCTCCGATTGCGGAGAGGCGCTCTTCGAGTCGCTGCCGCTCGGCGATTAGCTCGGCCTGTCGATGCCGCGCCTTCGCCACCACCTCTTCCGGCGCCTTGGCCAGGAAGCCCCGGTTGGTCAGCCGCCCGTCGATCCCCGCGAGCTCACCCACGGCCCGGTCCAGCACCTTCTTGAGGCGCGCTCGCTCGCGATCGAGATCGACATCGTCGAGCGGAATCAGTACCTGGATGTCACCGATCACACCAACGACGCGTTCAACGACCGGATCGTCATCAGCAACGATGCGAACCTCCTTGCAGCCCGCCAAGCTGCGAACCAACGACTCCGCCGCTGCGAGCTCCAAGCGACGATCTTCGGACTCCGCGATCAGCACGAGCGGAATCTTCTTCCTTGGCTCGACGCCGATCTCGGCGCGTAGACGGCGCACCTCTGTGACGACACCCTGCAACGTACGCACGGCCGCTTCCACTTCGTCGTCGCGCCACTCATCTTGAGCCGCAGCGAATGGCGCGAGTGCCAGTAGATCTCGATCTCCCGGCAGCCGGCTCCAGAGCTCCTCGGTAAGAAACGGCATCACGGGATGGAGCGCGCGCAGCACGATCTCGAGCGTCGCCAGCAGGGTCGCCCGCGTCTCGCGTCGAGCGTGAGGCTGGTCACCGTTGAGTGCCACCTTCGCCATCTCAAGGTACCAGTCGCAGAACTCGTGCCAGATGAACTGATAGAGCCCTTGTGCCGCCTCATCGAACCGGAACTTGGACATATCGCGCTCGAAGCGCTCCACGACGGTGACGATGCGCGACAGGATCCAACGATCCGGCAAGCTCGTGGCGCTCGGATCCGCGGCATCGGCGCTCGCTTGCAACGCCTCTGCGCGGTCACCGAGATTCATCAAGCTGAAGCGCGTCGCGTTCCACAATTTGTTGGCAAAGGCGCGATATCCGGCAACACGCTCCTCGGAAAAGATGAGATCGGTGCCAGGCGTCGCCGACGCCACGAGCATGAAGCGCAACGCGTCGGCACCGTACTTGTCGACGATCTCCTGCGGATCAACGCCGTTGCCACGCGATTTGCTCATCTTGACGCCGTCGGCGTCGCGGATCAGCCCGTGCAGGAACACCTCCTTGAACGGCGACTCGCCCCGAAAATGAAGCCCCATCATCAGCATGCGAGCGACCCAGAAGAAGAGGATATCGTAGCCGGTGACCAGCACGTCGGTCGGGTAGTAACGGCGGAGATCGACGGTGTCCTCAGGCCAGCCCAAGGTAGAGAACGGAAAGAGCCCCGAGGAGAACCAGGTGTCTAGAACATCCGGATCCTGGCGCAGACCGAGGGCCGGATCGGGCTCCTCGAGCGTGACGATGATCTCGCCGGTAGCATCATTGTGCCAGGCTGGGATGCGATGGCCCCACCAAAGCTGACGCGAGATACACCAGTCGCGGATGTTGGTCATCCATTCGCGAAACACTTTGAACTGGCTCTCGGGGTGAAATCGTACCCGGCCGTCTTCCGCCGCCGCCAGCGCCGCCTCGGCAAGCGGCGCGGTCTTGACGAACCACTGGGTCGATATCTGTGGCTCGATGACGGCCCCGCTGCGCTCGCTGTGCCCCACAGCGTGCTTGTGGGCGCGCTCGCCCATCAGCAGCGAGCGCTCCCGCAGATGCTCTAGGACTAGTTCACGAGCCTCGAAGCGGTCCAACCCCTCATAGGGACCGGTGTTATCGGTCATGCGGCCGTCGAAGCCGATGACCTGAATGCTTTCAAGCTCGTTACGCTTACCGATCTCGTAATCGTTCGGATCGTGGGCTGGTGTTACTTTCACCACTCCTGTACCGAACTCCGGATCGACGGCCTCGTCCGCAATGACCCGAATCTCGCGGCCGAGCAGCGGTAGCACAGCGGTGCGACCGACGACGGCGGCATAGCGAGTATCGTTGGGGTGGACCGCCAACGCGGTGTCGCCGAGCATAGTCTCTGGCCGTGTCGTCTCGACCTCCAGCCAGTCGCGTCCCTCTCCCTCGGGGTCGGGTGTCAGCGGGTAGCGGATCTTCCATAGCTTCCCGTCGACCTCTTCGTGCTTGACCTCGAGATCGGAGATCGCCGTCTGGTCGTGCGGACACCAGTTGACCATGTACTCGCCGCGATAAATGAAACCCTGTTCGTAGAGGTCTACGAACGCCCTCCGTACGGCCTTCGACATGTCTGGATCCAGGGTGAAACGTAATCGCGACCAGTCCACCGAGAGTCCCAGGCTCCGCATTTGATCGAGAATCCTGCCCCCGTGCTGCTCCCTCCACTCCCAGACACGCCTCTCGAACGCCTCGCGTCCGATCGAGCGGCGCTCGATCCCTTCACTCAGCAATGCCTTCTCGACGACGTTTTGGGTGGCGATGCCCGCATGATCGGTACCCGGAAGCCAGAGCACGTCGAGCCCGTGCATACGCTTCCATCGCGCCATGACGTCCTGAAGAGTCTGATCGAGCGCGTGCCCCAGATGCAGCGCCCCGGTAACATTGGGCGGCGGTATCACCATCGAGAATTTGGCCGCGCCGGAGTGAGGATCGGCGCGGCCGATCTCCGCCTCCTCCCAAGCAGCCCGCCAGCGCTCTTCGACCGCCTCAGGTTCGAAGCCCGTCGGCATGTCTTCGCTGGTCGACGGTGCAGATATGCTGTCGTCCATGAATCTCGATCGAGGGTCGGTCGGGGGAAACCGCCTGGAAATATGCAAGCTTGGGCCTGGCAGGCCGTACCGGCGATTCAAGTGAGAGGCAATCAAAACGCGACGTCGACGACCTGTCAATGTACCCACAGCGGCTCCACCTGGGCAGGCCAGCAGCCGCCGAGCCCCCTATAATCCGGCCGATGGCGATCGCCAAGAAGAAATGGGGGCAGCACTGGCTGGCGAACGACGCCTTGGCCGAGACTCTCGCGACGGTGGTCAACGCGCGTCCCGGCGAGACCTTCCTCGAGATCGGCCCCGGAACCGGGCGCCTCACCGGCGCGTTACTGCGCCGCCATGCGAGGGTGGTCGCGGTCGAAATTGACCCGGAATGCTGCGAAGAGCTGCGGCAGCTCTACGCTGGCGCGGCCCTCACCTTGATTCAGGGCGACGCGCTGGTGCTCGATAAGGACTTGCCGTGGCAGACGAAGCCGCTACGGCTGATTGGGAACCTACCCTACAACCTCAGTGGGCCCTTCTTGCGGTGGACGGCAACGCATCGGACCGACATCGTTGATGCGCACTACATGCTGCAACGTGAGGTCGCCGAGCGTACCGCAAGTCCGCCGGGAACCAAGTCCTACGGTGTGATGTCTGTGCGTACGCAATGGGAGTTCGAGGTCGACGTGGTCAAGCGTCTGACCGCCGGCTCCTTCCGCCCGATGCCGAAAGTCGATTCGGCCTTCGTGCGACTGACCCCGCGCCCCCTCTCGGAGGCACCGAAACCTTCGGTGCACGAGATACGAACGCTGCAAGCGGGGTTCGCTCATCGACGCAAGACACTCGTAAACGGGCTGGTGCACGCCGGTTGGAACGCCGAGGTGGTCGCCAACGCATGCCTTCAGATCAGCCTACGGAGCGGTGCGCGCGCTGAAACCCTCCTACCCCACCAGTGGCGCCGGCTCGCCGCAACGCTGCCGTCCCTGCCGCGATGAGCGCTACCGGGCCGACGTTCGGCACCGCTATCCTCCTCGGAATCCTCCAGGGCCTGACCGAGTTTCTGCCGATATCGAGCAGCGGTCACCTGGGAGCCGCACAACTGCTGTTCCCCGACAGGGCGTATCCCGGCGTCACCCTCGAGCTTGCCACCCATCTGGGAACCACGATCGCGGTACTGGTCTACTATCGTGAACTGGTTTCAGGCTTGCTCCGTCACCGGCCTGGGGCGGCGCTGCTGGGCATCGAGCGCCCGCAGTGGTGGCTACTGCTGTTGGTGGGCAGCCTGCCGACCGCCATCCTCGGGTTGTTGTTACGCGACGCCGTCTATGCAGCGTTCGGCAGCCTGTACGCGATCGCCCTGGGCTTGGTAGTGTCCGGTGCGTTCTTGATGGCCTCGCGTCTGCAACCCCGCGCCGATCGACAGATCACCTGGAGAACTGCCCTATTGATAGGCGCCGTGCAAGGGCTCGCTGTCTTCCCCGGCTTTTCGCGCTCCGGCTTGACCATCAGCGTGGCGCTGCTGGCCAAGGTGCGGCCGGCTCAGGCCGTCACCTTCTCGTTGCTCCTGTCAGTCCCAGCGATCTTGGGAGCATCAGTGCTCGATGCTGTGCAATTGAGTCTCTCATCGGTCCCCGCCGCGCTCTTGTTCAGCCATCTACTGTTTGCTATCCTTGCGGCCGGGCTCGTTGGTTACTTTTGCATCGGGCTCGTTCACCGCGCTACCCGGGCTGGCTGGTGGTACCGTTTCGCATGGTATTGCTGGTTCGGAGCGCTGGTGTTGCTCGCGGCCGCGCGGTAGGGGCGAAAGCCGGCCGAGACCGACGTACTGACATCGAGGTCAGACATTGGCTCGGACAGGCAGGGCTCAGGCACAAACGGCTCGCGCTAACACGGCCCGCAAGCGAGTGACTCGGAAAGCGCGTCGATCCCGCGCCAGAAGCCGGCATCCGAGCCACCGCGGCGAGTTCCTCGGCATGATCGTGCTTGCAGCAACCGCTTTTCTGCTCGTGTCGCTGTACTCATACGACGCCGCCGACGGGGACCTCTTCATCCACATCGCCGGCGACCCGCCCAAGAACCTCGGCGGCACCGTCGGCGCCACGATCGCCGCGCTCGCTTTCCAGATGTTGGGCATCGGCGCGTGGGTCGGAGTGGCGACTTGCGGAACCCTGGGCTGGTGTCGCATTCGAGGGGAGCACATCCCCGCGGTGATCACCAAGACCATCGGGTTGTTCACATTCATCGGCTTCGGTTGCATTCTGGCGCATTACGGACTCGGGGATGTTGGGCTCGGTGGGCGCCCCTCGCCCGCCGGCGGGCTACTCGGCGTATCTGGTGGCCATACGTTGCAGGGGGCGTTCGGATCGGTTGGGGGTCCACTGGTGGCCGCCACGGCGTCGCTGTTGGCGCTGATCGCCGTCACCAAGCTATCGCTCGCCCGCGGCACTGCCATGCTGTGGTCGACATGTACGGCCCGCATCAGGCAGGGGCGTACGACAACAGCGCGCTGGCGGGAACGGCGCCGCAAGACGCGCCAGCGGCGCACAGTGATCAAGAAGTACGCCGCCCGGCACGCCGAAAAAGAGACCGAGACAAAATCGACAGCCGTTGAGCCAGGTGCTCTGCTGACATTGCGCGTGCCGGTCAATGCCACCCGCCTCGGAGCTCCCCTTCCCGGGCTCTTGCTCGAACCCGATGTGGGGCTTGAAGCCGACGACGACGCCGGCATGCCGCGGATCGAGCTCACCGAGCCCTACGCACCCGCACCGCTGCCGTTCGAACAGCCGGCCGGCCCTGATGGCGACTACGCGCTGCCGGAAACCGACCTGCTGCGACAGCCTGAAGTCGGCCAGGTAATCGACCAGAAAGAGCTGATGGAGAAGGCCAAGACCATCACCTCCAAGGCGGCCGAGTTCCGCGTAACCGGCGAGGTGGTAGCGATCCATCCGGGGCCGGTGGTAGCCACTTTCGAGTTCCGGCCCGGCACCGGCGTCAAGTACAGCCGCATCACCAACCTTGAAGAGGACCTCAGCCTAGCGCTCAAGGCGGAGTCGATCCGTATCGCCCGTCTGCCCGGCAAGGCCACTGTCGGCATTGAGGTGCCCAACAGCGACCGCGCCGTGATCGGTTTTCGCGACATCATCGAGTCCGCCGAGTTCCAGGGTTCCAAGTCAAAGCTAACGTTAGCGCTCGGCAAGCAGATCCACGGTGAGACGACGGTCACCGACCTCGCACGCATGCCGCATCTGCTCATCGCCGGCACCACCGGTGCCGGAAAGAGCGTGGCACTCAACTGCATGCTGTTGAGCCTGCTCTACAAAGCCACGCCCGACGAAGTAAAGGTCGTGCTGATCGACCCCAAACGCCTGGAATTCGGTCTCTACAAGGACATCCCGCATCTGCTCACGCCCGTCGTTGTCGAGCCGAAGTTAGCCGCCAACGCCCTGAGCTGGTCTGTGCGCGAGATGGAGCGACGCTACAAGCTGCTGGCCGAGTACGGCGTACGGAACATCGATCAGTTCAACCTGATTCTCAAGCGCGGCGGACGGGAGCTAGGCGACATAGACAAGGCTGCCGAAGAGCTCAAGCCGCTTCCCTACATCGTGGTCATTATCGACGAGCTCGCCGATCTCATGATGACCTCTTCGAACGTTGTAGAGGAAGCGATCATCCGACTGTCGCAAATGGCGCGAGCGGTCGGCATTCACCTTATCCTGGCTACTCAGAGACCCTCGGTTGACGTGCTCACCGGCGTCATCAAGAACAACCTGCCGGCGAGAATAAGCTTCCGCGTCGCTTCGCGGGTCGACTCACGAGTGATTCTCGACACGCACGGGGCGGAGACCTTGCTCGGTCGCGGCGACATGCTGTTCCTGGCGCCCGGAACGTCGCGACTGTCTCGAGTACACGCCGCTTTCGTTACCGAGCAGGAGGTGAATTCGGTAGTCGCCTTCTGGCGCGATCAAGCGCGTCCGGCCTACTCGGCTAAGGTCACCGAGGCGCCCCCGGAGTCGGCTGGCAGGGGCAAGGGCGCAGACCCGTCGGCGCGCGACGAGTTCTTCGCCGACGCCGTGCGCGTCGTGGTAAACGCGGGCGAGGCCTCAGTCTCCAACATTCAGCGCAAGCTCAGCCTCGGATACGCGCGCGCTGGTCGCATCATGGACATGATGGAAGAAGAAGGAATCGTCGGGCCGCCGAGTGGCTCGAAGGCCCGAAGGGTGCTGGTGGACTCGAGCTACCTGACGTCGCTGTAGTGGCCTTGGCGACAGGGTCTTGCCAGCTCTCCGCCACGACAATCTTCGCGCTTTCAAAGCAACGGTCGATAGCGGCCGATCAGCTGTCGCCACTTTCGGCGGACAGGTTCTTCACCAACGAGATGCACGTGCCCCCACCGTCCGGGAACGAGAAGCGCACCTCGTCCATGAACTGGCGCATGAGGTAAACGCCGCGACCGCCTTCGCTGAGCAGGTTCTCTGCCGACAAGGGGTCGCCCAGCGTGCCGGGGTCGAAGCCCTCGCCCTGATCGCACACCGATATCTCGACGCGTCCCTCGCCGAGCCGATAGTCGACGCTGACGGAGGTATCAGGGCGCTCCTTGTTGCCGTGCAGGACGGCATTCATCACCGCCTCCCGCACCGCCAGGACCGGCCAGTACGCCTGCTCGTCGTCGAACCCCGCCATCGCGAAGATGCGCTCGGAGAGCGCCTGCAGCGGATCGATCCACTCGCGCCGACTCCCGCATCGGACTGTCACGTTCATTTCCTTGACCGCCATTGGCCTCAGGTCTCCGTTGGTGAGCGCTCGGCGCTACCGGGATCGCCGACAACCACAACGACCTTCCCGGCGCTACGATTCAGCGCCGTGTCGGTCACCTGAACGACCACCGTATGCTCGCCGGGGGCGAGGTCTCCGATGCTGAATTCAATACCCTCGATGGCTGAATCGGCCGCACCATCGGCGGGCAATACTGTATGCCAAACTGCCCCGTCTACAGAATATCGGAGCTGCCGCAGAAGCGATGTGGCATCGTGAACGCGCCCGGAAACGCGCACCTCGTTGCCATCGATCATAGCGCTCAACGCATCGAACACCGGCGCCGTGTTGTCGACCATGAAGGGTGATGAAGTCGCGCTCCCCGACTTGGCCAAAGCCGGCGGGTTGGATGGGCGATCGCTCGCCGATACGCGCACCGCATACCTGCCGTCGGCCAGACGGGCTGTATCGAACGTGAACTGCGTTGTGTCGAGCTGCTCGGCAAGCGGTTTCCAGATGGCTTCCTCCTCGCCGCGGAACTCGAGGGTGTATTCGAGCCCATCACCGTTGGGATCGCTCGCTTCCCAGGTGAAGGTGCGCAAGCCGTGCATGTAAAGCGGCCGACCGAGGAACGGACGCGCGGCGCTGGCGGAAGCCGAAGAATCCATGGCGCGAAGCGCCTCGGCCACAGACGATGGGATCTGCGCAAAGGGCAGGCCGTCCTCGAATGCGGCGGTCTGGCGATAGATCACTCCGGCCGGATGAACCCGAAGTGCGTCGAGCCTAGGGGGGAGATTACCCGGAACGTAGGCAATCTCGACGCGATACAACGTCGGTGTCCGCCCGCCGTCGGAAGTCACCAACTCGGCGCGCCACTGCAGGAAGCGCGCCGCAGGCGAGGCAACCCCACTGGCCTCCGCATCGCCCGGCGAACTCGACCACGCACTCCACGTGTCATCGGGCGTGCCGGTATTGCCGCTGCGCGTGTAGAGCCGCACAGCCGTTCCATCCGGAGTCTCGGCCCGCCAACGTAGCGTTCCCCACGTGGACGTCGTGCCGGTGTCCTTGACCTGCGAAAGGTACTCTCCCTGGGCACGATAGGACGCTCCCAGACGATGTACACGCCCGATGTTGCTGGTCGCGGCCAACGTTACCGAGCTGCTTACTCCCACCAACTCCACGACCTGTTCCGCGTCGAGCTGGCTCAACAACGTTGTGCTTCGATCGGCGCGGACGTGGTAGACGCGCCCACCGGGCCCGGTGCCCACAAGCACACCGTCCGGTGCCATCGCGAGCGCGTAGACACCCTCGGTAGTGCTCTCCCAGACGGTCTCTGCGAACCCGTCCGCATCAAGCCGATACACCGCTCCCGATGCCTTGGCCGACCCGTCCTCGGGAGTAAACAGCGACACACGCCCGCCCAACGGTGCCTCTGCCTCCGAACCCGTGTTGTCGTCGGCCGGTCCGAACGCCCCCACCCACACCGACCCATCCCGCAGCAACACGTCGGTGATTTCGGGCAACGGGGCATCATAGAGAACGAACACCTCGCCGGACTCCGAGATACGATAGACATAGCCGTTGCCGTCGGTACCGGCGACGATCCCACCGGCAGCGTCGACAGCGACCGTCGTCACATTCGGCTCCGCTGTCTCGTACAAACGCTCTAGCCGGCCATCGTCGATGCGGATGATGGCTGCGTCTCCGCCAGTAGCCGCGACCAGGCGGCCCTGCGGATCAACCGCCAGATCCCAAACATACGCCACGTCGAGCTCGGCCCAGGCCTCCAGTTGCTCGTCGCCCGCGTAGGCGTCGGGCACCCGGTATACGGACCCACGCGGTCCCGCCGCCACAAACAGATGTCCGTCGGGCGCCCAAGCAATCGACTGAACGAATCCCTCGCCAGGGACGGTGAAAAACACCTCGGCCTCGGCATCCGGCCGCACTCGCGTCACGTCCCCCTCTTCACCCGCAGCGACGAAGATGCTTCTCGCGCCATCGGTCGCAACTCCCCAAACACGCGGCCGATGAGCGTCGAACACCATGTCGATCGATGGTGCCAGGCGGAGAGCGCCATCCGCCGCAATCGAAACGCCGAGCGGCTCGCCGGCCGAGAAGTCTTTGGCGCCAGCCTGCGACCAGACAGCCGGGCCGCTACTTAGCCCCGTGCCGGCGATCACCAGCGCCGCCGCAGCAACCCCAGTGGCAATCGTGCTATGCAAGCTTCCTCCATGTCGGGCCCAGGCGCCAAGCACCACGGCACCTCGCCTAGTGGCCTAGCAGGCCGTGGTGAAAGTGTGGTGGGTCTGGTTACGGCGAGTTGGGGCCAGATGCAAGGCGGCCTGACACTGGCGATGCCCCGGCCATCGTCGAGGAAGGCCAACGCCGCAAATGGCCCCAAATCGCCGTAACCCTTCGGGCGACACGGGGTTGCGCGCGCATGCTGCGTCGTTCCTCGTCAACGATGGGGTAACCATCGCCTCCTCCTCTCTCCTTGCCTCCACTTCGCAAGACCCTGTCGCCAGATCCACCACACTTTCACCACGGCCTGCTAGCGACTCCGTACCCGCACTTCGATCTTCTGGGAGCCGCTGACCACGTAGTCAACCGGCTGCACAGTCTCCAGAATCAGTGCACGATCGAGCTGCAGCACGTCGCCTCTTGCCCGCTCGGAGCTCAACACTTGTAGGACCGAGGGAGGTAACGCGGGCAGCGTCTCTGCGTTCAGCAGCACTCCCGCGACGGCGCGCGTCGCCTGCATGTACAGCCGATCATTGCGGCGGAGATTGTTCAACACCCGGATCATTTGAGCGAGATTCCGCGGCCGGTTGGCTCCCTGAATCGCGGTGGCCTCCTGCTGCTCGATCGACGCCGCATCGCCAACCACAAGCGTCACCGGGCCAGGCGGCGTGCCCGGCGGCACGGTGAACTTCAGTTGCTCGAGAACCTCCGGCCCGCGAAATGGCTTCAGCGCCACCGTCAACGTCACCGTCTCGCCCGGTCTGACGCTCGCCCGGTCGTACCAAACGCGGCTGATCGTCGCGCTTCTGCGATCGTGCCGCAGCTTGATGGACAGCTCGATCCCCCGCACATCGATGGGCTCGAACGCGTTGTCGTAAAGCGCCCCGAAGACACCGGCCAGGGTGGACGACAGCGATAGGATCGCCTGGTTGGGAGAGGAGAACAGGTTGTCGAAACGCACCGGATCGAGCTCGTCGCCAAGATCGATCTGTGCGTCGACCTCAATGGAGCCCTCACCGAAGGCACGGTCGAGGCTCTGTATACCGCTTACCAGGCCAAAGAACAGATACAGCGGCGTGATGAGCCGGTCGGCGACGATCTCGAAATCGAGGTGCTCCGTTCTTCCCGCCGCTTCGATCCGCGTGTGCACCGGGACCATCCGCGGCTGTTCGCCGATGATCCCCAGGATCGCCGCTTGCCGGTCCTGCCGAATGGCTCCTACCACCTGATCTCCGGCAACCGCCAGCTTAGAGGAAGCCTGCGAGCTGCTGAG
Source organism: Acidobacteriota bacterium (assembly GCA_963666055.2). Lineage (GTDB taxonomy): Bacteria > Acidobacteriota > UBA890 > UBA890 > WLXD01 > DASCOT01. The sequence continues at coordinate 94,243 of CAXWPH010000014.1, forward strand.
CACGGTAATGACCTGCGCCGGGACCATCGGGAAGTCGACGTTGCCCCCGTGCAAGAACGGGTGTCCGAAAGCGAGGAGCCGATTTCCATCGCGATACGTGACCGTACCGGAAGCGGTGATGTTGATGTCGCCTCGGACGAGTTGAACGGCAACCATGCCGCCCGGCTCGAGATTGGCTTCGATCTCCATCGAACCGGCGGTTCCGCCAAGCGTGGGCGTCCACCCGAGCACATCAAACAGTGGAGCGAGGCGCCCGACGAGCGCCGGCGCCAATCCCGCAAAGGCGATCGGTGTCGAGATCGGCCGTATTCCTTGCATCGCCCCCTGCAGCGGCAGCAGCGCCTCCGCACCACCCGTGCCGGTCAGCAGATTGGCCGCAGCCTGCAGGACGAGCTCAGGCGAGACATCCACTGCCACTGACGTCCCCGAGCCGGCGGATTCGAGTGCCGACACCTGCAACATGTCCTCGATGGATACGATCCCGGCGACCGCCTCGTGCCCGAAGTTCACCAAGCGATAGGCCACGGCGCCCACTAGGCGGCCGTCGATGTACACCGGACTGCCGCTCATCCCAGCCAGCACCCCAGCGCGCTCGAGACCCAACCCGGTGAGCCGCGCGACGATCAGATCATGCCTCGGGAACACGTTGTGCAGCACACCGAGCACCTCGGCGCTGAAGCTCTCGGGCTCCGTACCACGCACGACCGTATACCCGGTGCCCACCATGCCGACGCGGACCTCCGAGAAGCTCATCAGCTCGGGTGTCGACGCCGCGCTTGCCTGCACTCGTGGCGCCGAGCCCAGCGCCGGGCCGCCGGCAACGACAGCAAGCGCAAGGGCCCCAAGACATGGTCTGAGAAGATTGGCAGATCGGCTCATGGTGCTCGAAAAAAGGGACCGCGGGGGTGGTTTCATGCTAGCAGGGGCCGCTCGCGGCGCACAACGCAACCGGATCGCGTCGGCTTCCAACCGAGAGCGCCGGTCGGCCTGCTATCGGGCCCGGGAAGGGCCATGGGGCCCTACATACGCTCCGGAAGCGGGATGCCGAGCAGGTCGAGAACTGCGGATAGTCGCTTCTGGAAGGCATAGGCCACCAGAAGGCGGAGCGCGCGGTCGTCCTCGTCGTCCGCCTGCAGGATCGGGTAACCGTGGTAAAAGCGGCTGAAGTGCTGCGCCAAGGTAAAGGCGTAGCGCGCCAGGCTCGAGATCTCCAGCGAGCTGGCTGTCTGGCTCAGCACCTCCCTATAGCCGCCCAGGGCAAGCACCAGGCTCCAGAGCTGCCCGTCGTCCTCCTGCAGGCGTGCCCCGATAGCGGCGCGATCGATAGCCAGCGCGCTGTCTTCGCCCCTCAACGCTGCTTCGAGAGCCTCGGACGCGTCCGCACCCAGTCGCTCCGATAGCTTGTCGAAGATTCGCGCCGCGCGCACCGCCGCATACTGGATATACGGCCCGGTCTCGCCCTCGAAGTTGAGTGCCTCGTTGAGGTCGAAGACGATGACCGTGTTCCGCGCGTATCGGAGCAGAAAGTAGCGGGCCGCCCCGACCGCGATCTGGGCGCCAATCGCCGCCTGCGCATCCGGCGCGAGGTGCTCGTTGCGACTAGCCACCTCGGCAGTAGCGCGGCGAACCAGCTCATCGAGTAGATCGTCCGCCTTGACCCCATGTCCGCGCCGACCGGACATCTCGATGAACTGCCGATCTTCGGCGCCCGTCCCAGGTTCGGCCGCCGCGATCGGAATACCGAGCGCTTTTGCCGTTCGCGGCGACAGTGCAACCATCTCGTAGTCGAAGTGCGTGAAGCTATCGCCGGCCGCATCCTCGCCGATCAGATAGAAGGCCTGCTCGACGATCGACTGCAGATACGACTGCCGGACGTCGATGACCGAGATGGCCCGGTCGGCGCGACCGAATCGCGCCTCCAGGCCAGCTCCCGACGTCGTGCGCCACACTCGGCTGCCGTCGCGCTTGGGGCGACTTCCCGGCATGATCTCGTAGTTGAAGTCTCGTTCCAGTAGCCCGTACTTCCAGAAGTGGTGGGCGATGTCCTTGGCCACATACGTAGCCGTACCGTTCGAGCGCACCAGAACCTTGTCGGCCTCCTCGAGCTGCTCGAAGCCCTCCGTGCCGCTCAGACGTATTACCCAGCAGCCGGCGTGCTTACCCTCCTCTACGAAGACGACTTGAGGGCTCGACTTGAGGCGCTCAAACGCCTCCGACCACAGATCGAGCTCCAGGATGTCGCCCTCCTTTACCAACAGGTCGTATTCGATTCCCAGTCGCCCCATGGTGAGCAAGTGGCGCGCCACGACGCGCTCGGCGACTACGCGGCCCATCTCGGCCTCGACGCTGTCGCCCTCCTCCAGCGCCAGCAATACCTCGCGGCGCCTCTCGGCTAGCCCTTCATCGTCCTGCAGGCGAGCGCTCACTTCCGTATACAGGTCCCAGCAGAGGTAGTCGAAGGGCTCGGGAAGCTCACGGACCTCATCGGGTGACAAACGGCGCACGTCGAGGAAGCCGATCACCACATCGGCGACCTGCACGCCCGTATCATCGATGTAGTTGTGGACCTCGACCGGGTGTCCGACCGTCGCGCAGATCTTCGCCAGCGTGTCACCCATACACGCGTTCCGGAGGTGTCCGACGTGCGCCGCCTTGTTGGGGTTTACGCTGGTGTGCTCGATCAAGATCTTCTCGCGCCGCCCCGCCGGCACACCGTCGTCGAGGCCGTCGACTAGCCTCAGCAGGGCAGCCCCACGGTCGAGGTGGGCGTTGAGGAATCCGGGCCCGGCGATGCTCCATGACAACACACCAGCAACGGTGGACGTCTCCAGACACTCGATTAGTTGTTGCGCTAGCTCGCGGGGGTTGCGGCCCAGCTTCTTGGACAGCTGCAGAGCTATGGCGCACGCCAGGTCGCCCACCTCGGGCCGAGGTGGATCCTCGACCTGCGGCAACTCGATCTGCTCACCAGTAACAGCGGCCACCGCAACTCGGATCGCCTCCGCGACGTGTGACCTCAATGTCTGCAGCAAGCTCTCTCTCCCGATGCGCCGAGCGCTGGGGCGTCAACGTCGTAGCCAATGCCCCAGGGCTTCGAGCCCGTGATATGTGCAGAGCCGTCAGGCTACCGCGTTCAGCGGGTTGGCCTTCTCATCTCAACTAGAACGGCAACGTCCCCTGCACGCGGAACGTACGGCGGTGTACTTCAGAAAATCCCCGGCTCATGATCGCAGCGCGATGCTCAGCAGTGGCGTATCCCATATTGCGACTCAGCCCGTAACCACGAATGCTCTTGTCATACTGCCGGATGAGATCGTCGCGCACACACTTGGCGACTATGGATGCGGCAGCGATAGAACAGCACCGCGCGTCACCCTTGATGATCGGAGTTTGCGGAATATCGAGAACGTCGAGCTCCATGGCGTCGATCAGCAAATGATCGGGGCGCCTTCGCAGCCCACGTACTGCCCTGACCATAGCGAGCCGCGAGGCTCGCAGGATATTGATCTGGTCGATCTCGGCGGCCGACGCCAAGCCTATCGCCCAGTCGATCGCGTGCTCCTGCAGTTGGATGAATAGCTCGAGCCGATGAGCGGCACTAAGCTGCTTGGAGTCGTTCAGCCCGGCCACCGGAATCTCCGGATCCAGGACCACCGCCGCGGCCAGCACGGGCCCGAACAGAGCGCCGCGACCTACCTCATCGATCCCCGCGACGTGTTCCGCTCCGCGTCGCTGCAGGTCCGCCTCGAACGGCTCCATCGCCACAAGCTGCAGCGGCACGGGCTCAGCGGAGGCGCTTTTCCTTGATCCGAGCTGCCTTGCCACGCAGCTCGCGAAGGTAGTAAAGCTTGGCGCGACGCACCTTGCCCAACCGGACCACCTCGATCTTCTCGATGTTCGGCGAGTGCAGCGGAAAGATGCGCTCGACGCCGATACCCGAGGAGATCTTACGCACCGTAAAGGTGGCGTTCGTGCGGCTGCCGCGGCGGCCGATCACCACACCTTCGAATACCTGGATTCGTTGCTTGTTCCCCTCGATCACGCGCAAGTGCACCTTGACCGTGTCGCCGGCAGCGAACTCCGGCCGATCGTCGCACATGTACGGGGCGTCGACGGCGTTCAGTAGTTCCATTGTCATCGTTCGTCCACTCCTGCGCCGGTCGGTCGAATGAGGGCCGCGCTGCCGGGCGCGTCGGGCGCTATTGTACCTCAGTAGAGCCTTTCTCGCGGTCGCTCTCGCCGCCGCGTAGCAGCGCATCGACGAAGCGCCGATCCTCGCGATTGAGCTCCATTCCGTCGAGCAGATCGGGTCGCTTCAACGCAGTGTTGCGGAGAGCCTCCCGGCGCCTCCAGCGCTCAACAGCAGCGTGATTTCCCGACCGCAGCACCTCGGGTACCCGCCGCCCGGCGTACTCCGCCGGTCGCGTGTAGTGCGGATGATCGAGAAGTCCATCGACGAACGAGTCGTGCCGCGCCGAGTCCGGATCGCCCAATGCGCTCGGTATCAGCCGTACGACGCACTCGATGAGCACCATAGCGGCCAGTTCCCCGCCGGTCAGCACATAATCGCCAATTGATAGCTCGAGATCGATGCGATGCTGACGTACACGCTCGTCAACGCCTTCGTAACGACCGCAGACCAGCGTGAGTTGACAAGCGGTTGCAAGCTCCTGCGCCAGGCTGTGATCAAGCCGCCGTCCCTGTGGGGTGAGTAACGCCACCAGGCCGGGTTGGAGCTTGTTCGAACGAACGCTGGTGGCGACATGATCGAGGGCGCGGTACAACGGCTCCGGTTTGTAGACCATTCCGGCACCGCCGCCGAACGGCTCGTCATCGACCTGGCGGTGCGGTGGGTCCGCGAAGTCGCGAAGATCGTGGACTTGGATAGAGAACAGGCCCCGTTCGTGGGCCTTGCCTATGACCCCGGCAGCGAGCGGGCCCGGGAACATTCCCGGGAAAATCGTAATGATGTCGAAACGATGGCTCATCTCAGCCCTGACGCTTCTGGCCATTGACCTCGAGCAGGCCGTCGGGCAAGCGCACTACGATGTGTCGGGCAGCGGGATCCGTGCTGACGAGCCACTCCCTCACCATTGGAACAAGGACGGTTTCGCCGTCCCACGCTACCTCGAGCATGTCGTGAGTGCCCTCCACAACGGCGATCACCCGTCCTTCGCCGCCGCCGCCCGCGTCCTCGACACTGTACCCAACCAGATCATCGACGTACCACTCGCCGGCGGGCAGCTCGGCCAGCCGATCGCGTTTCACCTGCACGTCCGCTCCCCGAAGGCACTCGGCGTCGTCGCGATCGTCGCAGCCGTCGAGCGTCACCAGCAACCGGCCCTGGTGCGAGCGCACGGATCCGATTCGGTACGGGGTCGGTCTCCCGACCCAGATCGGGGCTGACGGCGAGAGCGAGCCCAACGTGTCCCCGAGGGGAACGATCACGAGCTCGCCCCGCAATCCGTGGGGCTTGATTACCCGTCCTACCCGAACAAGATCGGGCTCGCCGCCCATGGTGCCTATTCGAGGATCTCGAGAACTGCCCGCATCTCGTGCTTCATACCAGCGGCAGCGAGCAGCGTGCGCATGGCACGCGCCGTGCGCCCTTGCTTGCCGATCACCTTGCCGAGGTCGCCCTGCGCCACCCGGAGCTCCAGCACTGTCGTCTGCTCGCCCTGAACCTCGGTGACGACTACGTCGTCGGGGTTGTCGACCAGGGCACGTGCTACCTCTTCGATCATCCGCTTGAGATTCATCGATCGCACCTCTTCTTCAGCGTTGTTCATCAGTTCGTGGTGGTTGCGATCAGGTCGGTCGCGCCGGCTTTGGTACTCAGACCTCGTTCGACTTTTCCTCAGCCTCTTCATCCGCCGAGGCGTCGCCCTCTACCTCTCCTTCCGCCGCATCCGCATCCGCTGCCGGCTCGGCGTCAGCTTCCTCGGCCGCCTGCTGAGCAACGGGGTCGCCCTCGGCGTCGGCGCTCACGTCAGCTGCCTCCACTTCTGCCGCCGCTTCGAGCTCCGCGTCGCTCGGAGCCGCAGGCGGGGCCTCGGACACCTCCTCCACGCTGCCCCTTTTTGCGCGCCGATAGAGACTACGAACAGTGTCGCTCATGCGGGCGCCTTGGCCGAGCCAGGTCTCAGTCCGTTCCATGTTGAAGAAGACCTCGGCCGGCTGTTGGCGCGGATGATAGTGCCCCAGGATCTCCAAGAACGCGCCATCACGGCCCGCCGCCCGGTCGGCAACGACGACACGATAGTGCGGATCCTTCTTGGCGCCCGTACGACGCAAGCGAATCATCAGCACGATGTTCCTCCTCTCACAGGTTATAACCGGAGCCTATGCGATCTTCGGATCACAGACCCGGCAGGTTCGCCCAACGCATTCCGCCTCGACCCTTTTTGCCGAGCTTCTTCATCATCTTCTTTGTCTGGGCGAATCGTTTGAGTAGTCGATTGACGTCTGGTACGCCGCTGCCGCTGCCTGCCGCTATCCTTAGCTTACGGCTGCGGCTGATGATCTGCGGTCGCCTCCGCTCTTGCACGGTCATCGAATCGATGATCGCTTGGATCTTGCGCAGCTCGTCCTCGTCAGGCGCCATCTGTTTCAGGCCCGGAGTCGAGCTCGCCCCCGGAAGCATCTCGAGCAGCTCCGAAAACGGCCCCATTTTGCGAATCTGAGACAGCTGCTGCTGGAAGTCCTCGAGGTTGAGATCGCCACGCCGGGCACGCTTCTCCATATTTGCAGCGGCTTCGACGTCAACATTTTCCTGCACCTTCTCGATGAGCGTCAGCACATCTCCCATACCGAGGACGCGCGAGGCTACCCGATCAGGGTGAAAGATCTCCAAGTCGTCGATCCCCTCACCCATCCCGGCGAAAAAGATCGGCAATCCCGTGACCGCCACCAGCGACAGCGCAGCGCCTCCTCGCGCGTCGCCGTCGAGCTTGGTCAACACGTGGCCGTCGAGCTCTAGCGCCTCACCGAATGCCGTCGCTGCCTGGACGGCATCCTGGCCAACCATCGCGTCGGCGACATAGAGCACGCTCTCCGGGCTCACCCTGCTCGCAATGTCCTTGACCTCCGACATCATCTCGGCGTCGATGTGAAGGCGGCCGGCGGTATCCACCAGCAAGACATCGTCGCCGCGTCGTCGCGCCGCCGCGAGCGCCGCTCCCGCCAAGCCGACTGCCGTCGATTCGTCGCCGTCGTAGACGTGCAGGTTGGCGCTCTCGCCAAGAATCCGCAGCTGATCGCGCGCCGCCGGCCGATACACATCGACGCTTACCAAGTGTGGTGATCGGCCTCGCGAGCGCAGCCAGTTCCCGAGCTTGGCAACCGTGGTTGTCTTGCCCGTACCTTGCAGGCCAACAACCATGAGCACATGCGGCGTCGGGCCGTCCAATCGAAGCTGCTGCGGCGCCCCTCCGAGCAGCTCGATGAGCTCCTCATGAACGATCTTGATCACCTGTTGGCCTGGCGACAGTGAGCCCGTCACCTCTTCGCCCAGCGCCTTGTCCTTGATGCGTGCCAGGAACTTCTTGACGACAGCGAAGTGAACGTCGGCCTCGAGCAGCGCCAGTCGGAGATCACGGGCTACTTCTGCGAAGCTCGCCTCGTCGATCTTGACGGTGCCGCGGAGCTTACGCAGCGTCCCCTGCAGGCGTTCGGTGAGGTGCTCGAACATGCGTCCGTGGGTCTCCGAGACTCAGACAGACTCGAGTCTGTGGCCGAGCTTGTCTTTCTTGGTCTTGAGATAACGGCGCGTCATCTCCGACTGCGGAGGAATCTCGATGGGTACCCGTTCGGTGATTTCCAGCCCGTACCCCGACAGCCCCACGAACTTGCGTGGGTTGTTGGTCATCACACGCAACTTCGAAGCACCCAGATCGGTCAGCATCTGAGCACCAATACCATACTCGCGCTGATCCGCTTTGAAGCCAAGCGCTTCATTGGCCTCGACCGTATCGGCGCCCTGGTCCTGAAGCTCATAGGCCCGCAGCTTGTTGTGTAGCCCAATCCCGCGACCTTCCTGGCGCAGGTAGATGATGATGCCCCGGCCCTCGTCTGCGATGAGTCGCATAGCGAACTCCAGTTGCTGGCCGCAGTCGCACCGCACGGACCCGAACACATCTCCGGTCAGGCACTCGGAATGCACCCGGACCAGAACCGGCTCAATAGTGCTCACGTCGCCCATCACCAGCGCCACGTGCTCCTTCCCATCAAGTTCGTTCTCGTAGGCGTAAATCCGAAAGTCGCCGTGCCGGGTGGGCAGCTCCGGCGATGCCACCCTCCTCACGAATCGTTCGGTCTGCAACCGATACTGAATAAGGTCAGCGATGGCCACCACCTTGATGCCGTGTAGCTCGGCGAAACGCTCGAGGTCAGGGACGCGCGCCATCGTGCCGTCCTCGTTCATCACTTCGCAGATGACGCCCGCTGGGTAGAGTCCGGCAATTCGCGCCAGATCGACCGCGGCCTCGGTCTGGCCGGCGCGCTGCAGCACGCCGCCGTCCACGGCGCGCAGCGGGAACATGTGACCGGGGCGCGCCAAGTCATCCGGCGATGTGTCGGGCTGAATCGCGGTAAGTACGGTGACGCTACGATCAGCGGCGGATATGCCCGTCGACACACCGCGCCTCGCCTCGATCGATACACAGAATGCCGTGTTAAAACGCGAGGAATTCTCCGACACCATGAGCGGGATCTCAAGCTCCGCGAGGCGCTGGCGAGTCATCGACAGGCAGATCAGCCCGCGACCATGCTTGGCCATAAAGTTGATCGCCTCCGGCGTGACCTTCTCAGCGGCGATGGTCAGGTCGCCCTCGTTCTCCCGATCCTCATCGTCGACGACGACCACCATGCGGCCGGCACGGATGTCGCCGATCGCCTCTTCAATGCTCGCAAAAGCCATGGTGGCAGTCTTCCCGTCAGCCGGTACCGGAGCCTTCAGGGCCCTCGGCAGTAAGGCCGACTTCGCGTCTATGGTCGAGCTGTCGGGCTACGTATTTTCCCAGGATGTCGACTTCGAGGTTGAGCGTCTCGCAACGATCCTCGGAAATGAGGTTCGTCTGCTCGAGCGTATGCGGTACAAGTTGTACATCGAACAAGCGATCTTCGATGCTGGCGACGGTCAACGATACCCCGTTTACCGACACCGAGCCTTTCGGCACGAGGTAGGCGCGCAGCCCGGCGGGGATTTCGAACGTAACGCGCAAGAAGTCCTCCTCGTCGAGCGTGCGCACGACGCGGGTCACACCATCGACGTGCCCTTGGACAAAGTGTCCGCCGAATCGCTGCCCCACGCACAACGGGCGTTCGAGATTCACGGCAGTCCCGATCCGGTAAAGCGCTACGTTGCTGCTCGCGATCGTCTCCGGGGAGACATCCGCCGAGAAAGCGTCGCCATCGATATCGAGCGCCGTCAGGCACACGCCGTCGACCGCGATGCTGTCACCCTGCTCAAGCTCGGCGAGCACGCCCCTTGCCGCGATGCGAAGGCGCGAGCTTCTTGCGAGCGCTTCGACACCAACGACGACGCCGACTTCTTCGACCAAACCAGTGAACATGACGATGAGGCTCCGACCGCCGTACACGTCGGTGGCGGGATGAAACGGAGGGTGGGTCCGGGACCCTAAGCGGGCGGTTCGGGCGGCTGGAGATACCCTTCTATGGCCCAATCGGGACCGAGCCGGTGCAGGCGAACTCGCTGCACCCGAGGCGCCGAGGCGAGCTCCGCAATGCCGTCGCCGCCCCAGAGCGGCAGCGCCTCTTGCCCGCCGATCAACAGCGGAGCGTAAAACAGCATCACCTTGTCGATTATACCAAGCTCGAACGCGTTGGTTAGCAGGGCGCTACCGCCCTCGATCAACACCGACGCCACATCGAGATCACCGAGTCGAGCCAGCATGTCCTCGAGATCGACGCGACCGCTAGACGTCGCCTTGGCGTCGATGACCCGTGCACCGCTGGCCTCTAGACGTCGGCGCAACTTCACATCGCCCGCCGAGGTGGTGAACACCAGCGGCGCGCCGGCTGTCTCCTGCAGGAGCCGTGCATCGGGCGGCGTATCGAGCCGCGCGTCGACGACGACGCGATAGCGCGGCTGATGGGCGCCCGCTGCACGCGCGGTGAGTCGCGGATCGTCCGCGAGCAGCGTACCTATCCCGACGACCACAGCGTCAACAGTGCCGCGCACTTGGTGTGCGAAGTGCCGTGCCTCCTCGCCGGTGATCCACTGGGATCCTCCGCTGCTGGTGGCCATACGGCCGTCAAGCGACAAGGCGGCCTTGGCGATGACCAGAGGCCTACCGGTACGCTTGAGCTTCAGGTATGCGGCATTGAGCTCAGCGGCCTCGGTCGCCAACGGTCCGATCAAGACCTCCACTCCGGCGCCCCGTAGTGCCTCGAAGCCGCGGCCGGCAACACGCTCGTCGGGATCGCCGTGCGATGACACCACAGCACGCACGCCGGCCGCAATGATCGCTTCCACACACGGTGGCGTTCGCCCCTGGTGGAAACAGGGTTCTACATTGGTGTATAGCGTCGCGCCGCGCGCCGCAGCACCAGCCTGTGCCAGGGCCACCTGCTCGGCGTGCGGATCGCCACTGCGACGGTGATACCCGCGGCCGATGACCTCACCATTGGTGACCAGTACGGCGCCTACGAGTGGATTCGAGCCAGTGTCGCCACGCGCTTTGACCGCCAGATCGAGACACTCCTGAATATGGATCAGGTGCGCGTCGTCTTGGCTAGCCGGTCGATTGCTCATCCGTCGGTCTCTCCGATCAGCGCTTCAACATAACCGGCGGCGTCGAATCTCGCGAGATCCTCTGCCCCCTCGCCCGTGCCTACGAACCTTATCGGCAGTGCTAGACGGCGCGCGATGGTCAAGGCCACCCCCCCCTTGGCGGTGCCGTCGAGCTTGGCGAGTACGAGCCCGGTGACGTCAGCGTAACGGAGAAACTGCTCGGCTTGCTGGAGACCGTTCTGACCAGTGGTGCCATCGAGTACCAGCAGGGTCTCGTGTGGCGCATCCTTTACAACCCGCGACGCGACGCGTCGGATCTTGTCGAGCTCGGACATCAAGTTGTCGTGCGTCTGCAGTCGACCAGCGGTGTCGATGATGCCGACGTCGGCCTTCCGTGCGACCACCGCTTCACAGGTGTCGAACACCACGGCTGCAGGATCGCCGCCGTGCGGGTGAGCAATGACCCTTACGTCGAGCCGGCGACCCCACGTCTGTAGCTGCTCAACTGCCGCAGCCCGGAACGTGTCTGCGGCACCCAGGATCGCCGTTTGACCTCGGGCTTGATACCAGCGCGCCAGCTTGGCAGCGGTGGTCGTCTTGCCCGACCCGTTGACCCCAACCAGCAGGACGATCAGCGGCCGCCGGGCCGGTGGATCGTTCTCGGCAGCCTCGAGGAACTCGACCATTGTCTCCACGAGCCGCGCCCGCGCGACACCCGGATCAGTGCTGGCGCCGCGAACTACCTGTAGCAGCTCATCGACAGTATCGACTGCAACGTCGGCACCGATGAGCGCTTCTTCCAGGGCCTCGAGGTCGCGCTCCGCCAGGAGCCCGCCGGGGAGCAGCCGTCCCAGCGCCGACGCCAACCGGACGCGGCTCTTGCTCAGCGAGCGTGTCAGGAAGTTGGCCACCGTCGCCGGCCAGCGGATCCTAGCAGGCCGTGGTGAAAGTGTGGTGGGTCTGGTTACGGCGAGTTGGGGCCAGATACAAGGGGGCCTGACAATGGCGATGCCCCGGCCATCGTCGAGGAAGGCCAACGCCGCAAATGGCCCCAAGTCGCCGTAACCCTTCGGGCGGCAGGGGGTTGCGCGCGTATGCTGCGTTGTTCCTCGTCAACGATGCGGTAATCATCGCCTCCTCCTCTCTCCTTGCCTCCACTTCGCAAGACCCTGTCGCCAGACCCACCACACTTTCACCACGGCCTGCTAGCTGGATTCCGAGTGTTGTAGCTGTCGTAGGATCTCCAGCGCCTGCTCGGCCAGCGGACTGCCCGGTGCCAGTCGGAGAACCTGTTGCAGATGATCGACCGCCTGTTCGCTGGTACCGAGATCTCGATGCGCCAGGCCTCGCAGCAACTCGCCCCGCGGCGACGATGGCACAGCGCCCAGGCTCTCCAGGGCCGCGAGCGCCTCCCGTGGCCGCCCGTTCTTGATTAACGCGTCGGCAAGCGACATGTGCATGAGCGGGTACAACGGATCGTTCGACGGAACCGCGGCGCGAGTCGCCTCGCTGAGGACCGGGATGGCCGCTTCAACGTCGCCCTGCTGCAAGTAGACGTTGCCGAGGTTTACCAGCACACGAGCGCGTGAGATACGCGGGTAGACCGGGTCGTCCAGGGCGGCTCGATAGTGCTCGATCGCGCGCGCCAGGTCGCCGCGCCGAACCCAGTGGACGCCGAGCCAGTTGTGCGTCTCGGTGAGCTGCGGATTCATCCGCAAGGCGGAGAGAAACTCCGCCTCGGCCGCCTCGAAGTCGTCGAGCTGCGTGTAGACGACTCCCAGCCACATACGCGACTCGGCGTTCTCCGCATAGATACCCACCGACTTGCGGAGAGCAACCAACGCCTGGCGGAGCTGGTTGTTGGCGATGAACTGAACTGCCAACTGCTGCAACTCAGTGGGATCGTCGCTGTTGGCGATCAACGGATCGACCGCACGCTGCGCCGAGGCTAATGGCACGCCGGAGCTAGCGATCAGCAGTGCAAGGGCGATGCTCCGGAGCATACGCGTCCCCCAACCAGAGTACGTTCAGAACCTGATAGCCGCCCCCCGGCAATCACCGAGATCGTAGCATGCCCGGTGCGCGGAGGGACCGCCGGGCGGCCGTGCGGCCGGGTGCTCAGCCCGGTGCTCCGTCCGGGTGACGACACGCCGTTTGGCGACGCCTTAGCAGGGCCGTGGTGGAAGCATGGCGGGCCTGGTTACGGCGAGTTGGGGTCAGATGCAAGGGGACCTGACGCAGGCGATGCCCTAGCAGGCCGTGGTGAAAGTGTGGTGGGTCTGGTTACGGCGAGTTGGGGCCAGATGCAAGGCGGCCTGACACAGGCGATGCCCTAGCCATCGTCCAGGAAGGCCAACGCCGCAAATGGCCCCAAATCGCCGTAACCCTTCGGGCGACAGGGGGTTGCGCGCGTATCCTGCGTCGTTCCTCGTCAACGATGGGGTAGCCATCGCCTCCTCCTCTCTCCTTGCCTCCACTTCGCAAGTCCCTGTCGCCAGTCCCACCACACTTTCACCACCGCCTGCTAACAGGGACAGCTAACCCCACTCCTCGACCAGGGCTCGCGCTAGCAACTCATCGATCGCCTGTCTCGCCGGCTTGCCGCCGTAAAGCACTCGATAGACCTGCTCGGCGATCGGCATCTCCACCCCGTGGCGCCGAGCGATCTGACGCACTGAACGCGTCGTAGCGACCCCTTCGGCCACCATCGCCATGCCCCGTGTCACCTCTTCGAGGGTCTGGCCACGACCGATGGCCACCCCGACACCACGATTGCGGCTCAACGGACCATTACACGTGAGCACGAGATCACCGAGACCCGCCAGCCCCATCATTGTCTCGGCCCGCCCGCCAAGCTCCAGGGCAAGCGTCGTCATTTCTTTCAGCCCCCGACATATCAAGGCTGCACTGCTGTTGGCACCGAGCCCAAGGCCGACAACGATCCCTGCTGCCACGGCGATGACATTCTTCAGAGCGCCGGCGATCTCCACTCCGATGAGGTCGGGGTTGCGGTAGACGCGCAACGGACCGTAGCTGAGGGCGGTCTGGACGTCCGCGGCGGCTACCGCATCGGCACAGCCGAGGGTCACCGCCGTAGGCTGGCCTTCGGCCAGCTCGCGCGCGAACGAGGGTCCCGACAAGGAGGAAAGAGACCGCACCGAGACCGGGACTACCTCTTGCAGCAACTGGGTCATGCGCAGGCCACTATCTTCTTCGATTCCCTTCGTTGCCGAGATCAAGTGTGCCTCGGCCTCGACACAGGCCCCCAGTCCCGCCCACACGTCACGCAGGAAACGGGAGGGAATCGCGCTGATCACCAGTCTCGCGCCATGCAACGCTTCCCCGGCTACCGCAGTCACGCGCATTGCTTCCGGGAAGGGAACACCGGCCAAGTAGACGGCGTTCTCGCGCTCCTCGCGCATGCGTGCCACCTTGGCGGGGTCGTGACCCCAGAGCACGACATCGTGTCCCGCAGAGGCGGTGTGAATCGCCAGTGCCGTGCCCCACGACCCGGCACCCATCACTGCGACCCGCGTGGCCTGCGGCAACGATGACCTGGTCATGGTCGTTCGCTCCCGGTCCGTGGCTCGTCGCCGGCGCGGAGCCGAGCGATGTTGTCGGCGTGGCGCACGACAACCACGGCCGCCACCAGCGCCGCGCCTACTACTACCGCCGTAGGCTCACCCGTGACGAGGCCGCCGATCGGGAGCAACAACGCGGCGCTGAGCGACGCCAACGATACCGTTCGAGACCATCCGACCACCAGCGCGAAGGCGATCAGCGCGACCACGGCAGCCCACGGGCTCATCACACCGAAGGCGCCGAACATTGTCGCCACTCCTTTGCCACCGCGCCACCGTAACCAGGGCGTAAAGCAATGGCCCAGTACTGCACCCACTCCACCGGCGACCGCCACTGCCGGAACACCGGGTGCCAGCATGTCGCCGAGCAATACTCCCACCGCCCCCTTGCCGGCATCGGCAGCGAGCGCCAGCGCCCAACCAACCGGACCGAGCACGCGGCCGACATTCGTGGCACCGATGTTGCCACTGCCCACCGAACGAATATCCCCTCGACCCAGCAGGCGCACGAGGAGAAACCCGAACGGCACGCTGCCGACAGCGAACCCCGCGACAAGCGCGACGACGGCTGTTCCCAACGCTTACTCCTGCACGAGAGCGGGGTCGTGATCGCGCACGACCTCCTCAATGAGGCAGCGCAACAGGCCGCCCGTCGCGGCTTGGCGCACAGCGATGCGATCGCCATCGTATACGTACCGCAGCGCACGCACTCGGTTGACTCCCGAAACCACCAGGTAGGCCGTCCCCACCGGATCAGGGCCGTCTGTGCTCGGCCCGGCCCAACCAGTAACGGCCGCCCCGTACGTACTCCGTGCGAGGTCACGCACGCGGCATGCCAGATCACGTGTGGTGGCCTCCGACACCGTGCCGTGCGCGCCAAGCATGTCGGCGGACGCGCCGATCAACTGGCGCTTCGCATCGGCGGTGTAGGCCACCACTGATCCCCAGAAGCACACCGATGCCCCGGGCACTCTGGTCAGCGCTGCGCCGACTTCGCCGCCCGTGCACGACTCCACGACCGCGAGCGTGTCCCCGCCAGCGGTCAACAGCGCCACCAGGCGTGCTGCGAGCTCGTCGACAGTGATCAGATCGGCAACCATGGCGCCACCAGGTGCACCAGCGCCAGCGCGTAAAGACCAGCGAGCACATCGTCAGCCATGATGCCCCACCCTGCCGGCAAAGCTTCGGCCTGACGCACCGGGAACGGCTTGACGATATCGAAGAATCGGAAGAGGAAGAACGCCAGCACTCCGGCGGCCCAGCCGCTCGTGCCCAGCAAAGCGACCCACATGCCGGCGAGCTCGTCGACCACCACCTCCGAAGGATCCTCCGTCTCCAGGGATCGGCTAACGCGGGTCGCGGCCACCGCACCGACCACGATCACCACGAGCGTAGCAGCGGCTTGGGTAGCAGCAGGTCGTGCGGCGAGCAACGGCCAGAAGAGCGCCAATCCCAGCAGGGAGCCCCAGGTTCCCGGAGGCCAAATGAACCCGATACCCAAGCAGCTCGTCAGTACCCGCGACGCCCGAGTGATCGGGCTCACGGCTCCAGACGCCCGAGCATTCGGGGGAACGGAATCGTCTCGCGCAGGTGCGAACGGCCGGTGACCCAGGCAACGAGGCGCTCCAACCCCATGCCAAAGCCCGAGTGCGGCACCGTTCCGTAGCGTCTCAGATCCATGTACCAGGAGTACGACTCAAGGGGCAAGCCATGCTCCCGCAAACGAGACTCCAGCAGATCCGGATCGTGAATACGCTGGCCGCCGCCGACGAGCTCCCCGCAGCCCTCGGGGGCAATCATGTCGCATCCCAGCACCAGATCCGGCCGCTCGGCGTCCGGCTCCATGTAGAAGGGCTTGATCTTGGTCGGGAATCGGTTGATGAATACGGGACGATCGTAGGCGTCCGAGATGACCGTCTCGTGGCCGCCGCCGAAGTCGCTGCCCCAATCGAAATCCTCCCCGGCTTTCTGGAGGATCTGCACCGCCTCGTCGTAGTGGATGCGCGGGAACGGGCTGAGCACGTTCTGCAGCCGCTGGGTGTCGCGCTCGAGCGTCGCCAGCTCGTCGGCGCAAGCCGTCAATGCTCCTTGCACCACCGTGACGATAAAGTCCTCTGCCAGATCCATGATGTCCTCGAGGTCCGCGTACGCAACCTCCGGCTCGAGCATCCAGAACTCTGTCAGATGACGGCGCGTCTTCGACTTTTCGGCACGGAAGGTGGGTCCGAAGCAGAAGACCTTACCGTGCGCCATCGCTGCGGCCTCCTGATACAGCTGACCGCTCTGCGTGAGATAGGCCGAACGTCCGAAGTAGTCGGTCTCGAACAGACTCGTCGTACCCTCGACCGACAGCGGCGTCAGGATCGGACTGTCGATGAGGGTGAAGCCGCGATCGTAAAAATAGTCGCGACACAGCTTCTGGAGCTTGCTGCGAACCCGCAGGATCGCGTGTTGCTGTGATGACCGCAGCCACAGGTGGCGCCGGTCCATCAGAAACTCGATGCCATGCCCCTTCGGGGTGATCGGGTAATCGTGGACCTGCTGAAGCACTTCCATCTCGGCTATCCCGATCTCAACGCCGCCGAGGGCGCGCTCGTCTGCCTTCACCCGCCCGGTAACAACGATCGCTGATTCCTGGCCCAATCCGTCGATCAACTCCCAAACCACGTCGCCGATCTTGCTGCGCACCGCCACTGCCTGCACGACGCCGGTGCCATCGCGAACCTGTAAGAATGCGATCTTGCCGCTGGAACGTTTATTGTAGAGCCAGCCACGGAGGCACACCTCCGAATCGAGGTGATCGGCGAGATCCTCGATGTATACGAACGGTGGCAAATTACCGGCTCCGTCAGCGATTGGAGGTGACCAGGAAAGGTACCGTCGCACTCAGTGCAAGTCACGCCGTGAGGCGATCAAAGGCCTGCAGCTGCCGCAAGACATCGTCCCAACCCAGCGCCACCAGCGCGGCGCGGGCGTTCTTCCACGTCCGCGGTGCGTAGCGCGCATAGTCGGGATTTCCGGCGATCGTTACCTGGTATCCAAATGTCCCGAGAGCCTTGAGGCAGCGCTGCACGCCGACCAGGCAGAAGGCCTGTCGAGCTGAGGCCGGCAGGCCGGCCGGGCCCGTCGGAATCTCGGCGCCATCAGAGGCTTGGAGCCGACAGCGGCAGCCTGCCCAGAAACTCGCCAACGTGGCGGCCGCCACGGCCGGGTCGACGTCACAATAGTTGTCCCAGACCAGCGACGCCATGTCGTACAACAGCGGCCCCGGCATGACATCCTGGAAATCGAGCACCATCAACCGGTCGCCGGTCACCAGCAGATTGCGCGCGTGATAGTCACGGTGGCACAGCACAAGCGGCTGCCGCTCAACCTCGGATACCAGACGGTCGTAGGCTCGAGCGCGGCGACCGCCACCGTCACCGACCCCGAGCCAACCGCGCAGCGCATGCTGCTCCATGAAATCGAGCTCCCAACGTAGCCGAGAAGCATCCAGGCGCAGATCCGAGTTAGGGGCCGCGGCGCGGCGGCCATGGCGCTGCAGACGTACGATGACCCGCGCCGCCTGACGGTACAGTCGCATGAGTCGTCCCGGCTTGGCCTGATCGAGAAGCTCGTCGCCACCGTCTTCTACCACCAAGGCGCGAGCACCGACCGATCGCACCCGCGGCACTCGGACCCCGGCGCGCCGGAAGAATTCCGCCGTCTTCAAGTAGCGGGCCGCACCATCACGCTCGTCTGCGGGATAGACCACCAGGATGCTCGACTCTGGCGCTGTGGCCACGCGAAAGAACCTACGGCTCGAAGCGTGACCGGTCAGTCGCTCCAAGTGCACACCGGGGGGCAGCGCCAGCCCCTCCAGGACGCCCTCGACCGCAAGCTCGGCGAATGTCGCTTGACCCGTCATAAGCGGCTGCCCGACCGCGACGCAGCGTCGAAGGGAACCATTCCCTCGGGCGTGAACACCGCCTCCTCGGCCTCGGTACCGGGCGGTACCGCAACCCCGTCCATTACTACCACCCGGTGCAATCGGCACCGCGGCCCTACGTTGGCGCCCTTCCAAAGCACGCTCTCGGTCACTCGGCTACCGCCCTCGATGCGACAAACATCCGCCGCTACGAGACCCCTCAATATGCTGCCGTGTTTAAGGCGTGTTCCAGCGCCGACCAGAAAGGGCGGCTCCAACCTGACGTTCTCTATGTGAGTATCGGGGCTCACGTAACCGCTGCTCAACAGGCGCCGCGCTCGAGCATACCCGAGCGACGCGTGGCCGCGTTCCAGGGCCGCGAGCTGGGCATCGATATAGCGGCCCAGATCACCGGCTTCGTACCAGCTGCCGGCCAGCGGTAGTGCGTGCACCGGGAGCTCGGCGCGCAGCAGCGATCGATACACCGGATCGACCATGCCAAGCGGAGTGTCGGCTGGAAGCAATTCCAACACCTCGCGCTCGACCAGGTGCACGCCGGTGAATACTCCCTCCACGGTGCGCACGTTCGACGGCGCCGGATCACCGGGAAAAGCCAGCAAGCGCCCTGCCTGGCTTGCGATCACGGTCGGATAACCACGCGCCGATTCGCCGCGGTACAGTCCCAAAGTCGCCAGAGCCCCGCTGCGGTGCTGACGTAGTAGCGGGCCGAGAGCCATGGACGAAATAGTGTCCCCATTGACCAGCAGCGTCGTCTGACCGAGCTGCTCGAGGACGCGTCGAGGCCCTCCCGCGGTGCCGAGCAGACGTTCCTCGACGCTATAGCGCATCGTCATATGGAACGCTCGCCTACCGTATGTGCCGGCGATCGAATCCGGTTGGTGGTGGAGGTTGATCCAGACCTGTCGAAAGCCGCAGCGACGGAGCCAGTCGAGCGTATAGTCCAGGAGCGGTCGGTTCAGAAACGGCACCACGGCCTTGGCGCGATCGTCTGTCAGCGGCCGCAGGCGGACAGCCTTCCCGGCCGCCAATACCATGGCGCCGAGTCGTGTGCTGTCGAAATGAAGCGGTTCGCCTCTCAGATCTGCCCTCAGAACGTGAGGAGCTCCTGCCGCTTGGTCTCGGCCAGTTCCTCGACACGCTCGCAGAACCTGTCGGTCAGCTCTTGTCCCTGCTTGAGGGCGCGGTGAGCGTCGTCCTGCGAGAGTTCCTTGGCATTCTCGAGTCGCTTGACCTCATCGTTGATGTCGCGACGAATCTGCCTCATCTCCGTCTTCCCGTGTTCGGCAATCGTCCCGACGTTCTTGGCCAGGTCGTGCCGACGCTCCTCCGTCAGCTCGGGGATCGGCACGCGGATCACCGCTCCGTCGTTGTTCGGGTTGAGCCCCAGGTCCGCCCGCAGGATCGCCTTCTCGATGGCGACGATGGAGCCTCTGTCGTAGGGCTGCACAACGAGCAGCTGCGGCTCCGGAGCTGCCAGGCTGGCGAGTTGATTCAACGGTGTCGCAGTGCCGTAGTAGTCGACTAGCACGTCGTCGAGGACTGCGGTGCTGGCGCGACCGGTCCTAATCGTCCGTAGCTCCCGAGCCATTGCTTCGAACGCATCGTTCATCCGCTGTTGCCCGGCGTGCAACGCCTGCTGGACGCCATCTTCCGTCATCGCTCGAGCCCCTCAGTTGCTATGCGAGTATTCCGCGGGAGCGATCAACGATCCGATAGGCTCACCGCGGACTGCCCTCACGATATTACCGGATTTCCGCATGTTGAAGATCAGAATGGGGAGCTCGTTCTCCATGCAGTGAGCCACGGCCGCCGAGTCCATTACCCGGAGCCGACGGCTCAGCACTTCCTCGAACGTGGTCCGCTCAATGAGCTGCGCGTCCGGGTCACTGGCCGGATCTGCGGTGAACACTCCGTCGACCTTGGTGCCCTTCATCAGCACATCGGCGTCCATCTCCAGCGCCCGCAAGGCGGCCGCCGTATCGGTGGAGAAGTACGGGCTACCGGTGCCGGCCGCAAAGATGACCAAGCGACCCTTTTGCAGGTGCCGCAATGCCCGACGACGGATGAAAGGCTCGGCTATCTGGTCCATGCGCAGTGCGGACATGACACGGGTGTCCAGCCCGGTCTTCTCGAGGGCCTCCTGCAACGCCAAGCTGTTCATCACCGTCGCCAGCATACCTATGTGGTCGGCGGTGACACGATCGATTCCGAGATCTTTGGCGTTTAACCCCCGGAAGATATTTCCACCGCCGATGACGATGCCCATTTCCTCGCAGGCCGAGCGCGCTTCGCGGATCTGCTCAGCGATGTCGTGGGCGACCCGGTGATCGATTCCGTAGCCCACCGAGCCCATCAGCACCTCGCCGGACAGCTTCAGAAGCACGCGGCGATACGCTGGCCGAGCGTCGTTGGTCATGCGCGACCCTCCGGTTGAACGGTCACCCGTCCGGGCGGCTAGTCGGAGCTAACAGGCTTGCTCACCGCTAGAGTGGCATCTGAATCACCAATCGCCAGCCGTGAGAAGCGGCCAACGCGGATATTCTCTCCGAGTTTCGCGATAGCGTCGGTGATCAGATCGGTGACCTTCTTGTCTGGCTCCTTGAGGAAGCCCTGCTCCAGCAGGCACGTCTCCGCCAGAAAGCGGTTGATCTTTCCGTCGACGATCTTGTCGATGATCTTGTCCGGCTTACCCTCTGACAGCGCCTGCGCGCGGTACAGTTGCCGCTCGGCTTCCAGCGCCGTGGCATCGACTTCTTCACGGCCGATGTGCTTGGGGTTGGCTGCCGCCACGTGCATGGCAAGGTCGCGGGCGAGGGAAACGAAGGCCTCGTTTCGTGCCACGAAGTCGGTCTCGCAGTTGAGCTCGAGCAACACTGCGATCCTGCCTCCCATGTGCACGTATGCCTCGATGCGCCCTTCGGTTGCCGCGCGGCCGGCCTTCTTGGCGGCCTTCGCCTTGCCCATGGTACGGAGAATCTTGATCGCCTCGTCGATATCTCCGGCGGCTTCCCGCAGCGCCTGCTTGCAATCCATGAAGCCGACGCCGGTGCGCTCCCTGAGTTCTTTGACGGCGATCGCGCTGATGTCCATCTGTTGCCTTCCTCGTGCGCAAAGTTCGTGGTTGTCGCGGAAGTGTCCGCTTCCACCAGCGGTGTCTGGTAGGAGTTCGGCGTCAGGCCTCGTCGGTCTCTGACGCAGTCTCCGAGTCGGTGTCCGACTCCTCCGACGCAACGGCCACAGCTGCCTCGTCGTCGGCCGGGCCTTCCTCAGCCGACGTAGCCGCCGCTTCTACTACGAGTTCGTCTCCCGCCTCTGCATCGTCGGATGCCAGCTCGTCCGACGAAGCCGCTGCTTCGACTGCCCCTTCCTTCGCATCATCGACCTCCGCGACCTCCGCGACCTCCGCGACCTCCTCGAGGGTGGCCTCGTACGTGCCTCGGCCCGCCAGCAGCGCATTAGCGGCCGCCCAGCAGAACAGTCGGATCGCACGCAGGGCGTCGTCATTGCCCGGAACGACAAAGTCGATCCCGTCCGGATCGCAATTCGTGTCAACAATCGCGACGACCGGGATCCCCAGCTTCAAAGCCTCGTCGACCGCTATCCGCTCGCGCCGAATGTCCATCACGAAGACCACATCGGGCAGGCCCCCCATGTCCTTGATTCCGACGAGGTTGCGGTGGAGCTTGAAGAGCTCACGCTTGAGTTTCAGCACCTCCTTCTTCGGCAGAAGACCGAAGCGCCCATCCTCCGCCATCGCCTCGAGATCCTTGTAGCGCTCGATGCTCTTGCGGATCGTTTGATAGTTGGTGAGCAGCCCCCCAAGCCAGCGGTGGTTGACGTAGTACTGCCCGCAGCGGGTGGCCTCCTCGGCGATCGTCTCCTGGGCCTGACGCTTCGTACCGACGAAGAGCACCTTGCCGCCCTGTGCCGCCTCCTGCTCGAGAAAGCTGAGCGCGTCCTTCCACGCCACCTGCGTCTTCTGCAGGTCGATGATGTAGATACCGTTCTTCTTCCCGAAGATGAATGGCTTCATCTTCGGGTTCCAGCGCCCGGTCTGATGACCGAAATGGACCCCGGCCTCGAGCAGCTGCCGCAGCGAAACGCCGACCACGATTCCTCCTAACGCTTGCTGAACTGGAACCTGGCGCGCGCACCCTTGAGGCCGTACTTCTTGCGCTCCTTCCTGCGAGCGTCACGCGTCAGCAATCCGTGTACCTTGAGGGCGGCGCGGAGGCCGGGATCGGAGTCCAGGAGCGCACGCGCCACACCGTGTCGCACCGCCCCTGCCTGCCCCGACGGCCCGCCGCCTTTCACCGTAATCAACAGATCGACCTTACCTTCAGCCTCGGCCACCTGCAGCGGCAAGGTCACCGCCGCCCGATGAGTAGCAATTGGGAAGTAGTTTTCGAGCGTCCGTCGATTGACGGTGATCTCTCCGGTGCCCGGGCGCATAAACACCCGCGCGATGGACGACTTCCGCTTGCCAGTTCCGTAATACCGAGCCTCAGTCATCGTCTCCTCGTCAAGCCTTGTCGCCAGCGAACTGCTCGGGATGCTGGCCCGCATGCGGATGGTCGGGACCTGCATACACGCGCAGCTTGCCGTACATTTGCCGACCCAGCCGGGTCTTCGGGAGCATCCCCTTCACCGCGGCCTCGAGGAGTCGCTCGGGATGCGTCGCCAGGATGCGACGCGCGTTAGTTTCCTTCAGGCCTCCCGGATAGCCGCTGTAGCGATAGTACTTCTTGTCGTCGAGCTTATTGCCCGTCAAGACGATCTTTTCGGCATTCACCACCACGACGTGGTCGCCGCAATCCAGAAAAGGTGTGTAGATCGCCTTGTGCTTCCCCATCAGCAGGCGGGCAATTGTCGTGGACAGACGGCCCAGCACTTGGCCTTCAGCGTCGAACGACCACCAACGACGCTCGATGTCCTTGGCGGATGGGTATGGCGTGCTCATCGAATCAACCTTGTCTTGCGGGTCCGACAACCGGCGTGATCTTGGCGGTACCCAGCGTCTCGTTGCCCACCCCTAGACCTCGACAGAGGCGCGCTCGGCGTCGGTCAGCGCCTTCAGCGACAGCCGAATGCGGTTCGGAGCTTCAATCTTGACCACCTTGACGGTGAGCTCCTGCCCTTCACTCACATGCTCACGCATATCGTCGACGTGATGATCTGCCACTTCGGAAATATGCAGCAAGCCGTCCGTTCCCGGCAGGATCTCGACGAACGCGCCGAAGTCCTTGATCGAGCGCACCTTGCCGCGATACACCTTGCCGACCTCGGCCTCCTGCGTAAGGTCCGAGATCATCTTCTGCGCAGCCGCGCAGGCGTCGGCGTCCGGTGACGCGATCTGCACGGTTCCGTCGTCCTCGACGTTGATCTTGCAGCCCGTGTCCTCCTGCATCTGCCGAATGATGCGTCCACCCGGGCCGATGATGTCGCGAATGCGATCGACCGGAATCTTCACGCTGATGATCTTCGGTGCCCAGCGACTGGTCTCGTCACGCGGCGCCGCCAGCGCCTCACTCATCGTCTTGAGGATCTGCATGCGGTTCTGGCGCGCTTGCTCGAGCGCCTGCTCCAAGATCTCCCTCGACAAACCGGAGATCTTGATGTCCATCTGCAGCGCGGTGATACCACTTGGCGTGCCCGCCACCTTGAAGTCCATGTCTCCGTAGTGGTCTTCCTCGCCAGCGATGTCGGACAGGATGGCGACAGTGTCGTCATCCTTCATGAGGCCCATTGCAACCCCTGCCACGGGGGCGCGAATCGGCACCCCGGCGTCCATCAGCGATAGGGTGGCGCCACATATCGTGGCCATCGATGACGACCCGTTCGACTCGAAAATCTCCGAGACGGTCCGCAACACGTACGGCCAGTCGTCGTCCGTCGGCAAAACCGGCTCGATCGCCCGCTCGGCAAGATTTCCATGGCCAATCTCACGGCGACCGGGGCCACGCATGAAGCGCGCCTCGCCAACGGAGAACGGCGGAAAGTTGTAGTGCAGCATGAAGCGCTTCCAGAACTCGCCGTCGTACCCCTCGACCTTACGGGCATCGTCCGACGTACCGAGCGTGGTGGTAACGAAGGCCTGCGTCTCACCGCGGGTAAACAACGCCGAGCCGTGGGCGCGTGGTGAGTAGCCCACCTCGCACCGAATCGGTCGCACCTCGTCAAAGGCTCTACCGTCGAAGCGCTTGCCCTCGCTCAGCGCTGAGCGGCGCGTCGCGCCCCTCACCAGCTCCGAGATGGCCTCGCCAGCGTCGGCGGCCCAATCGGCGTTTTTCTCGGCGACGGCGTCCTTGATCTCGGTCTTGATCTCCCCCATCCGGTCACGGCGCTCGATCTTGTCGGCGATCGTCAGGGCCTCGCGGATCCCATCGCCACCGATCTCGTCGACGTAGGCGCACAGATCCGCGTCGAGCTCGGCCGGCTCAAAGACGAACTTCTCGACGCCGAGCTGCTCACGGACACGCTCCTGTAGGTCGATATAAGCCTCGACATACGGCTGCGCGAACTCGAACGCCCCGATGATCTCGGCTTCACTGACCTCGTCAGCGCTCGCCTCGACCATCATCACCGCGTCGCGGCGCGCGCAAAGGATGAGGTCAAGGCAGCTGTTGTCCAACTGCGACGAGGTAGGATTGAGCAGGTAGCCGTCCTCGTCGAGCCCAACGCGAAAAGCCGCGAACGGTGTGTCGAACGGGATGCGCGAACAATTCAGCGCCATCGACGCACCCATCTTGGCCAGGATCGCCGGATCGTTCTCGCCATCGGCCGAAAGCACCATCCCGATCACCTGCGTCTCGTACCGATACCCCTTCGGGAACAACGGACGGATGCTGCGATCGATCATGCGAGAGGTAAGGATCTCCTTGTCTGCAGGCCGTCCCTCACGCTTGAAAAAGCCCCCCGGAATACGCCCGCCAGCATACGTCCACTCACGATAGTCGACGGTGAGCGGCAGAAACGATGCGGCTTTCGGCTTGCGGTCCATTACCGCGGTGACCAGCACTTTGGTATCGCCACATGACACCACCACGGAGCCATCCGCCTGGCGAGCCACGTGGCCGAGCTCGAACTCGATTGTCTGGCCATTCAGCTCGATCTTCTCTTGCACGATCATCTAGGGTCTTCCTCCAAGCCGCACAGCGACCTCGGTACAGGCGAGCGAGCGTGCAGCCTGGTTACACGATCAGGGGGGTGGGGTGGAGTGTGCTTCCCCGAGGTGTGTTCCCAGAGGCTTCGAAGTTTCCCTTCGCCGCGCCCCGCGTTCCGCTTCTTTTTCTTACCCCGTTTCCTTCCGCAGCAGGCGCAGGACTAGCGTCGCAATCCTAGCCTCTCTATTAGATTCTGGTATCGTGCCACGTCCACGCGCCGCAAGTAATCGAGCAGACGGCGACGCTTGCCGACGAGCATCTGCAACCCGCGCTGGGTCGCATAGTCGCTCCGGTTGGCCTTCATGTGTTCCGTGAGGTGCAGTACGCGCGAGCTTAGCTGCGCGATTTGAACCTCTGACGACCCCGTGTCCGTCGGGTGCTGCCGATACTCGTCGATCGCTATCTCCGCTTGGCTCATCATCCTCTTCGCGTAGCTCGCTTCCTACTACCGTGTTCAGGGGGTTGCCCAGGCACACAAGGTTCGTAGGGCGTCTAGACGCAGGAGTGCCAAGCAGGCGGCAACGGTAGCATGGGGGCTGTCGACTGTAAACGCGCCGCAGGCGCTATAAGGGCGCAGCGGACAGTCTGGATCGCGGCGCGCCCGCGCCCCACAGATACGTTAAAGCAACACGATGCGCGGTTGCAGCATTCCCCCGGGAAGGAGCTCCGCCGCAGCCAGTAGATGCGCTTCGGGATCCATCACGCGCACCCAGCTTCCGCGACTACGCCGCGGTGCCGAACCGTCAGCCGGAACGCGCTCGACAATGCAGTGAGGCTCGATCACTCCGCCGTTGCGAAGTACATCGACCCCGGCCCCATCTACTACTACGGCGGGCCACTCCTGCACCATGGCCGCCGGCGGCAAAACGCTCGCCTCGATGTCCTCCGTCGGCCCGCTGGTCAAGACCTGCCAGCTCAGCGCCCCCGACAGATCGAACCGCCCGACGCGTAAGCGGCGCAGCGAAGCAAGATGCGCCGGACAGCCCAGTGCCACCCCGATGTCGTACGCCAGGGTCCGCATATATGTGCCCGATCCGCAGTGCACGCGTAGCTTCAGGACATCGGCGTCGTGATCTATCAGATCAATGGAATAAACATGCACGGGCACCGGCTCGTGAACGACCACCTCTCCACGTCGAACGCGCTTGTAGGCCGGCTGGCCGCGAATCTTCTTGGCCGAATAGACAGGCGGGACCTGCTGGATCTC
The DNA here is from genome assembly GCA_963666055.2 of Acidobacteriota bacterium. Taxonomy (GTDB): domain Bacteria; phylum Acidobacteriota; class UBA890; order UBA890; family WLXD01; genus DASCOT01. Next base: position 120,875 of record CAXWPH010000014.1, read on the forward strand.
GCCGACGAACGACTTCAGGATTTTTGCCAGCCGTTGCGGCTTTATGGCCGGCACGGGCGCGCGACTGCCTACCATCTCGCCTTCCGAGTCGTAGGTATCCGTGGCCCAACCGAGCCGAACGCCGCATTCGTACAGCTTGTCTTGGCTTTGCACAAACCTCGCCAAGCGCGTCGCACGACCCAGGCACAGAATCAGCACCCCAGTTGCCTGCGGATCGAGCGTCCCGGTGTGGCCGGCGCGGCATCGGAGTCGTTGTCGCACCCTGGCAACGACGTCGTGAGACGTCACGCCGGCGGGCTTGTCGGCCACCAGCATGCCGACGAGCTTGTTGTTCAACCTCGCACGCCTCATGTTCGCTTGGTCTTGATCTTCGCCATGATGCTCGCACGCACCTCCCCTAGCGAGCCATCGAGCTGGCAGCCGGCGGCGCGCGGATGGCCGCCACCCCCGTAGGACGCGGCGAGCTCGGCAACGTCTACGCTCCCATCGGAGCGTAGGCTAACCCGGAAACGATCGCGGGCGACCTCCTTGAAGAGCAGCGAGACTCCGACGCCGGCGATCGCTTGCGCCTGGTTGATCAACCCCTCGGTATCGCCGCCGCCCCGACGCTCGAAGTCCCGACGCCAGAGCACCATCCAGGCGACGTAGCCATGTTCCTCCAACTTCAGCGTCGCGAGCGCGTCAGCGAGGAGGTAGACGCGCGCCGCCGGCACATTGCCGTACACCGCCCCGGCGATCTCTGACGCATCAGCCCCCAGGCTCACCATGTCGGCGGCAAACTGCAGCGCCGCGGCGTCGGTATTGGAGTGGTGGAACGAGCCGGTGTCGGTAAGCACCGCAACATACAGCAAGGTGGCTATTGAGGGTGTGATCTCGGCGCCCAAGGGCTCGGCTAGACGCGCCACCATCATACTGGTGGCAGCAACCTGTGGATCGATCCAGTTCACGTTGGCGAACATTGCGTTCTGACTGTGATGATCGATGTTGAGCGACTCGATTCGATCCAGCCCCGAGACCCCGGCGCGAGCAAAATCCGAACACTCGACCAGAATGCTGGCGCGTGCCCGGCGTGACACCGCATCGAGGGACTGAACTCGTGAGCACTCCGGCAACCAACCAAAGCGCTGAGGGAATGGCTGCTGGATCACCACCTCTGAGCGCTTACCGACCTGATCGAGCATCAGGGACAGGCCGAGCGATGAGCCAAGCGAATCGCCGTCTGGATCGGTGTGCGAGGCGATGACGAAATCATCGCGTCCTTCGATCCACCGAACTGCACGGTCCATTCCGTCACCCGTCGGCGGCATCCGACCCACCTTCCTCCGGTTCCTGCGGCGCACCCTGCCGGATCAGCTCATCGATTCGATCACCGTGATCGAGGGTGCGGTCGACCTCGAAATGCAGCTCCGGTGTGCGGCGCAGCTGCACCCGTCGCCCGACCTCCCTGCGGAGGAAGCCGCTCGCCCGATTCAAGCTTTGCATCGACTTCGCTTCCGCGTCGGCGTCGCCGAGCACACTGATGAACACACGCGCGTGACCCAAATCGGCGCTCATGCGCACCTCGGTCACTGTCACGAAGCCCAGCCCCGGATCCTTGACCTCGTTCAACAACAGGTCAGCCAGTGCTGCCCGCAGGCTGTCTCCAACACGTCGTGGTCGATGCCGCATCGTCCGGTTCCTTGCCTAGCAGGCCCAGCTGCCAAATATTCCGCCCGGTATCATGCCGTCACCCGCGACGGGTGCAAGGGTCGGCGTACCTACAGGTACTCGATACGGTGGCGCAGCAACTGCGCGTCGTGAGCCTCTGCCTCGCGAACCACACGTTCGAACAATCCCTCCAGGGGCCGCTGCGATGCCGATACCGACGCCACTGCTACGCCAGCTCGCTGCCGTAAGTCTTGATGCTCCACCTCGGCAACCGCAACGTTGAAGCGAGCCTTCAGCCGTCCTTTCAGGCGATTGAGAAACATGCGCTTTTCCTTGAGGCTCCTACAACCTTGGAGATGAAACTCAAGGCTGCAGACTCCGATGATCATGACCTGGCCTCACCGCTGCCCGGCGCCGGAAGAGCCGGTCCGAAACACCTCGGGGCGGGACGCTCAGAGACTGGGAGCAATCTCCTTGAGATCGTACGCCTCGAGCACGTCACCGATCTTGACATCGTTGAAGTTCTCCAGCGCGATGCCACACTCGAAGCCTTGTTGCACTTCGCGCACATCTTCCTTGAACCGACGCAGGGAACTGACCTTGCCGTCGTAGATGATGCGTGAATCGCGTACCAGACGAGCCCGCGCACCGCGGGAGAACTTGCCGTCGGTTACGTAGCAACCCGCCACGACGCCGGCGCGCGGCACCCGGAACGTATCGCGTACTTCCGCAGAGCCCATCGTACGTTCTTCGAACGTCGGGTCCAGCTTGCCAACCATTGCCGCCCGCACCTCGTCGATAAGCCGGTAGATAACGGTATGCAGCCGCAGATCGACACGCTCGCGCGTCGCTGCGTCGGCCACCCCACGCTCCGGCCGTACGTTGAAGCCCACGATGATGGCGTCGGACGCCGACGCCAGCAGCACGTCCGTCTCGGTCACGCCACCAACAGCGGCGAGCATGATCTCCACCTGCACCGAGTCGCCCGAGAGCTGGGTCAAGGCATCGCTGAGCGTCTGCACGGACCCCTTCGTGTCAGCCCTCAGTACCACCCGGAGCTTTACCTGCTCACCCTCGAGGATCCGAGCGTGAAGGTCTTCAAGCGTCAACCGCGAGCCGGCGGCGAGGTTGACAGCGCGCGCCTTGAACTGGCGCAATTCAGCAACCTTCCGAGCCACTGAAGCCTCTTCGACCACCTGGAAGCTATCGCCAGCTCCCGGCACGCCGGAAAAACCGAGCACCTCCACAGCGGTCGCCGGAGGCGCGTCCTTCGTCTGTTGGCCGCGCGCATCGATCATCGCACGCACCTTGGCGCTCTCGGTGCCAGCGACGAGGGAATCGCCTACGCGCAAGGTACCTTCCTGAACCAGCAAGGTGGCCAAGGCGCCCCGCTGGCGATCGAGCTGAGCCTCGATCACGGTGCCGCGAGCCGAGATCTTCGGGTTCGCTCTCAGCTCGAGCAGCTCCGACGACAGGATGATCATCTCCAACAGTTCGTCGAGATTCTCCTTGGTCTTGGCGGACACTGAGACGCACACCGTGTCCCCACCCCAATCCTCGGGCGTCAGCTGGTGCTCGCTGAGCTGCCGCTTGACACGGTCGACGTCGGCTTGTGGCAGATCGATCTTGTTGATGGCCACGAGAATCGGCACGTCCGCCGCGCGCGCGTGTTCGATAGCCTCAACGGTCTGCGGCATGATGCCGTCGTCGGCGGCCACCACCAGCACCACGATGTCGGTGATCTGCGCTCCGCGAGCGCGCATACGTGTGAACGCCTGGTGGCCAGGCGTGTCGATGAGCACAATGCGATTGCCCTTCCAGTCGACTTCGGATGCGCCGATATGCTGCGTGATCCCGCCCGCTTCCCGTGCCACGACGTTGGTTTCGCGAATCGAATCCAGTAGCTGCGTCTTGCCGTGGTCTACGTGGCCCATGACCGTCACCACAGGAGCCCGCGGCGCCAAATCTGCCTCGTCGCCGGCGTCCGGCTCGCCGAGCAGTCGCTCGTCGGCGGTAACAACTTTGAGCCTTACGCCGTGCTCTGCGGCGATCGCTATCGCCGCCTCGGCGTCGAGCGACTGAGTGAGGTTGGCCATGATGCCCTTGGCCATGAGCTCGGTGATGATGTTCGTGGGACTGATTCCGGCCGCTTCCGCGAGCTCGCGGACGGTAACCCCTTCTTCGACCTCGACTGGTTCCGAGTCGAGCGTCTGTGCAGCCGTCCCCTCCGCCTCGGTCACGTCGACGCCGGACTCTGGCTCGACGACAACGTCGGCCTTGGCTTCGACCTCCGGTACGGTGTCGGCCGGCTCAGGCTTCGCCTCGATGTCTGCCGACGGCTCGGGCTTGGCCTTGGGCTCCGCCGTGGCCTTGGGCTTCGCTTTGGCCTGGGCTTTGGATTTGGGTTTGGCGTCGGCCGTGTCGGCCTGGCCGGCGAGCAGCTCGCGAAGCCGGCCAGCGTCGGCATCTGAAATGGCGTTGGCGTGCGATTTCACCGCCACGCCAAGGTCGTTGAGGCGCTCGATGGCAACCTTGCTCGCGATGTCGAGCTCCTTGGCGATCTCGTGTACCCGCATCGGATCTCTCTGTCTCTTGGCTCTGAACGTCGTTGCGTGTGGGTGCTTGACTACGTGTGGGTTCTGCTAGGGGTGCCGACCACGGCGAGCAGCATCTAGGCGGGCTCCGCCTCCGGCGCCGTTGCGTTTGGACCGGTCTCCGGCTCGGGTTTGACTTCCTGCTCGGGCACCGCCGGGTCGACGATCCCAGAGGTCGAGGCGGCCTGCTGGATCTTCGCCGCAGATTTCGGCCCCAACCCGTCGATGGCGACCAACGCTTCTATGTCCGCCTCGACGATATCCGCGGCGCTGGTGAATCCTGCCGCAAACAGCGTCGCGGCAGCCTTCGGTCCGATACCGGGTATGTGCCGCAACGCCTCCACCGATGAAGCCTCTGAACCCGCCGGATCGCCCCCGGCGTCGGTCGGCTTGGCCGCCGGCGGCGCCAGCTCCTGCCGCTTCTGCTCGTGGCTCTTCACGTCGATCTTACGGCCAAGGAGCTTTCCGGCGAGGCGCACGTTCTGTCCTCGCTTGCCGATCGCCAGCGACAGTTGGTCCTCGTCGACGATGACTTCGAGATGGTGCTCCTCTCGGCCGTAATCGTCGACCACCAGCAGCTCACCCACTCGGCTGACACGCGCCGGCTTGAGCGAATTGATGGCGTACTGATCCGGATCCTCGGCCCACTCTACGATGTCGATCTTCTCGCCTCGCAGCTCGCGAATGATCGCCTGCACGCGCGAGCCGCGCATGCCAACACACGCCCCCACAGGATCGATATCGGCATCCTTGGAGTAGACGGCAACCTTGGCACGATCGCCGCCCTCTCGTACGGCTCCCTTGATCACCACCGTGCCGTCGTAGATCTCAGGCACCTCCATCTCGAAAAGGCGCCGCAAGAGGTCTGGGCTACTGCGTGAGACGACGATCTGCGGCCCTCGAACAACGCGCAGCACTTCGACGATTACGACGCGGATTCGATCGCTAATGTTGTAATGCTCGGCACGCGACTGCTCTCGCCGGGGCAGCAGCGCCTCGGCGCGCCCCAGATCGACAATCATGTCGCCACGCTCGAAGCGCTTGACGGTTCCAGTGAGCAACTCGCCGATCCGATCGCTGTACTCAGCGTGAATGTTGTCGCGCTCGGCGTCGCGGACCTTTTGATAGAGAACTTGCTTGGCGGCCTGCGCCGCAATTCGGCCGAGCTGGTCGGTGGCCATCGAGGTGCGCATCTGCGCGCCTATCTGCGGATCTTCCATGCCTTCCTGGCGCGCGTCCTCGACGGTGATCTCCGAGTACGGATCTTCCACCTCCTCGACCACGGTCTTGACGGCGTGTAGCTCGACCACCCCGGTCTCAGGGTTCAGCTCCGCCTCGAGGTAATCCTCGGTGTGGTAGAACTTCTGCGCCGCTACCGCCATCGCCTCTTCGATCGCCGCCACGATGATCTTGGGCTCGATGTTCTTCTCTCGACCAATCTGCTCGATCGTTTGGAGCAGCATCTATGCGCTCTCCTCGCCCAACTCAGATCTCGACTTCCAGGCACGCCTCAGTCACCCGCTTCAGCGGTATCTCGAGTCGTCCCGTGGCGTCATCGTCGAGCAGAATAGTGCCGTGTTGCAGGCCACGCAGAAGGCCCTGATGCAAACGTTCACCGTCCGGTCCCCGAGCCAGGATTCGCACCCTGTGCCCGGCGTATCGTCGAAAATCTGCCGCAACGAGCAACACCCGATCGAGCCCCGGCGAAGACACCTCCAGACGGTAGGCACCGGGCAATAGATCCTCGACGTCCAGAATGGCCGACAGCTGGCGGCTGACGCGGGCGCAGTGGTCCACGTTGACACCACTCTCGCGATCAATCACCACGCGCAATAACCAACCGTCGCCCTCGAACAAATGTCGAAGGTCGACCAGGGTGCATCCCTCGCGCCGGGCAACGCGCTCCGCATGCGGCCGGAGCCGCTCAGCGACGCCGCCGGAAGCCACTTCCCCGGATGGGCTCTGGCTCGATGGTGCGTCGCTCAGCTCCATTTTCTGGCTCGCATGCGTTGCCAAAAAACCCCCTAACAAAAAAAGGGCGGGCGCTGGGGCCCACCTCTCCGAGGTACCCGAATTAGTAAGACCCTAACAAAAATGGTGCGTGCCTTCAACGAGCACGACCTCGGCGCAGCGCACCGGAGCGAGCCGAATCCAGCGACCTGTTAGTGTCCCTGACGGGATTTCGTCCGTCTCGTTGCCGTGGCAGCTGATGGCCCGGAGGCACCGAGAAGGACTCCAGTTCGAGGCTCAGCGATGCCGCCGCAGTCCCTCCTTCGCGATCTGACCTGCAGCCGGTGCGCTTTGTCGCACGAAGCGGATCGGCTCCAGAGGTTCTGTACGAGCTGCAGCGGTCCCCTGTATCCGCGCTACGAGCTCGACGCCACCCGAGTGGCCTGGAACAACGCGACACTGGGACGACGGCCCTGGGACCTATGGCGGTACGCTGAGCTCTTGCCCGTGCGGGCAGCCGAACACCGCCTGAGCCTAGGCGAGGGTGGCACCCCACTGTTGTCGGCGGCGCGACTCGGCGAACAACTCGGCCTACATCGTCTGTTGCTGAAGGACGAGGGCGTCAACCCGACCGGTTCCTTCAAGGCCCGTGGTCTATGCATCGCCGTGAGTCGCGCACGCGAGCTCGGTGCCCGGACGCTGTCGATCCCCACAGCGGGCAACGCGGGCAGCGCCCTGGCCGCCTACTGCGCCCGCGGCGGACTGAAAGCGATTATCTACATGCCTGTCGACACACCGCGAGAATTCGTCGTTGAGTGCCGCGATCTCGGAGCGCAGGTGGTGACGGTCGAAGGCACCATTGCCGATGCTGGTGCGCGGATGGCAGCCGACGCGGCGGACGACTGGTTCCCGGTAAGCACTTTGCAGGAGCCCTACCGACTCGAGGGCAAGAAAACGTTGGGTTTCGAGCTCGCCGAGCAGTTGGGCTGGAAGCTGCCGGAGAGCATCGTCTACCCCACCGGCGGTGGAACCGGCCTGCTCGGCATGTGGAAGGCTTTCGACGAGCTCGAGGCGTTGGGCTTGATCGGGTCGCAGAGGCCCCGAATGTACACCGTGCAGGCGGAGGGTTGTGCGCCCATCGTGCGGGCATTCGAAGCCGGCGATGCTGGCGCCGAACCCTGGACCAACGCGCAGACCATAGCCAACGGACTCCGCGTTCCTCGTGCCTTCGCCGATCAAGAGATCCTCGCTGTATTGCGCGATTCCGGCGGCGACGCGATCACGGTGTCGGATGAGGCAATGCTAGACATGCTGCGCATGACCGCGCGCATGGAGGGCATCTACGCTGCTCCTGAGGCCGCGGCTACGCTGGTGGCAGCGGCCGAGCTCGCGCGTCAGGGCCGACTTGACGGCGACGGGCGCGTCGTCTGTTTCCTCACCGGCAACGCATACAAGTACCTGTCATCGCTCGGCTAGCAGGTCGTGGTGGACGTAGGGCGGCCGGCGCTGCAATTGTGGAATAACCGACGATCGTCACTCCGCCGATCGTAGTGGGAGTGTCGCTGCAGCCCAAGGGGCAATATGATAGTCGCTATCCGGTTTCGGAAAACCATCGTGAGGAAATTATGTTCGGCTCGATCGGGGGTACAGAGCTCCTCATCATCCTGGTGATCGCGCTCGTGATGTTCGGCCCGAAGCGTCTGCCGGAGCTGGGGCGCACGATTGGCAAGGGCCTGCGTGAATTCCGACGAGCCTCCAACGACCTCAAACGCTCGCTTGAAGATGAGATCATGCTCGATGAGCACCGTAGCGAGCAGGCGGGTTCTCGCGATACTGACTGAGCGAGTGAACCGGCTGAACGAGTGGTCGGAGTAACCGCGCGGTGAGCGAGTCTGAAGGCGCGACGGTGGCCGACGACCAGCCTGGAGCTGGCCGGAGCGAGACGCTACCGGAAATGACGTTGCTCGGCCACCTGACCGAGCTCCGCCGACGCCTCGTCGTCAGCTTGGTGGCTTTCGTCATCGGGATGGTGGTGTGCTGGGCGTTCGCGGCGGAAATCTACAGCCTTCTGACCCGGCCGATCGTCGAGCTGCTCCCCGGCGACGCACGGCCCGCGTACCTTTCGCTTACCGAGCCGTTCATGCTCTATTTGAAGGTCGCCGCGCTGTCGGGGTTCCTGGTCGCGTCCCCGGTGATCATTTACCAGGTTTGGATGTTCGTTGCGCCGGGACTGTACCGGCGCGAGCGACACTACGTGTTTCCGGTCGTGGCGTCCTCGGTGGGGTGTTTCCTTTTGGGCGCCCTGTTCGGATACCGCGTCCTCTTCCCGGTGATGGCCAATTTCTTCCTGTCGCTGGGTAGCGACTTCAGACCGGTACTGGCAGTAAACAACCTCTTCGGCTTCCTCACCCGGACGCTCCTTGGTTGCGCGCTCATTTTCCCAGTGGCCGATCGTCGTGCTGTTTCTCGCGCGGCTGGGCATACTGACGGCTGGAAGCATGTGGCGAAACTTTCGCTATGCGGTGCTGGTCATCTTCGTGGTGGCGGCTGTAGTAACCCCGACCCCGGACATGGCGACGCAGACCATCCTGGCCTTGCCGATGCTGTTTCTGTACGCCATCGGGATCCTGATCGCATGGGCGGTAGCGCCGCGCAGCTGATCCGCCTCACGCGCTAACGTCGCCGATCTCCAACTGGGCCGTGAGCCGACCCTTCCACTTGCGCGCCCGCAACGTGGCGACTAGCGAGATCCGCTCGGCACCGCGGAGCGACTCGGCGAGGTCAGCCCGACGCCAGCCCACCGCCTCGATGTCGGCCTCCGGACCGCGAAAATATAATTTCACATGCTCCTCCTTGAGCAAGCGCGGAGGCGCGGCAAGGCGGAGATCGCGGCACAAAAAGCGCGGGCGAGGGTTCCCGATTCCGAACGGTGCCAGCCGTTCCAGCTCGAGCGCGAGCGCCGCCGTTATGCTCTCCGGCTGCAGTTCAGCATCACACGTGAGGGTGGAGCACAGTGCCTCTGGATCCTGGCGATCCGCATGCTCGATAAGGCTGGCGCGTAGCGCATCCAACTGATTCGCGGGCAGCTGGAAGCCGGCGGCCTGGTGATGCCCCCCGTAGGCGGTGAGATGGTGTGCCACCGCTTCCAGAGCCGCCACCACGTTGAAGCCGGGAACCGACCGCGCCGAGCCATGCGCGGTCTCGCCATCCGTCGAGATCACCAGCGCCGGCCGGCCGAAGCGCTCCACCAGCCGTGACGCGACGATTCCGATTACGCCGCGATGCCAGCCGTCGCCACTGACTACCGTGATCGGATCCTCGCCCTTGCACACCGCGACAGCCTCCGCATACACGCCACGCTCCGTGTCTTGGCGCAGGGCGTTGAGCCGCTGCAACTTGCCAGCAAGCTTCCGGGCACGAGCTGGATCGGCGGTCAGGAACATCTCGGCAGCGTCGTTCGGATGTGCCAGCCGGCCAGCCGCATTGATACGCGGCGCCAGGCGAAAGGCAATGTCAGAGGCGCTTACCCGCTGTGCGTCGACGCCCGCCACGTCCATCAACGCCTTCAACCCAGGATTGGTTGCGTTGGCAAGACCCAGAAGACCGTGGAACGCCATGACCCGGTTCTCTCCACGTAGCGGCACCAGATCAGCGACCGTTCCGAGGGCGACGAGCTTCAGCATCGAGATCCCGCTGAGCCGCGTGGGGTGCCGCTCGAGAAGCCCGCGTGCCAGCTTGAAAGCTACGCCTACCGCCGCAAGCTCCTGCTCGGGGTAGCCGGAATCGGGCAACCGCGGGTTCAACAGAGCGATCGCCTGCGGTAGCTCTGGCCGCGGCAAATGATGATCCACCACGATGACATCGATGCCGAGCGAACGTGCGTGGGCGCAGGCTTCAAGAGCCGTGATGCCGCAATCCACAGCAATGAGCACCGCAGCGCCGGCGGCATGCGCTTTGTCGATGCCGCTCGGGTTGAGCCCGTAGCCGTCATCGATCCGGTGAGGAAGAATGAGTTCCACCCCACCACCGAGATGACGTAGCACAGTCACCAGAAGGACGGCGCCCGTGATTCCGTCCACATCGTAGTCGCCGTGTACCGCGATACGGTCGCCATTGCGCAGCGCAGACATCAATCGATCGACTGCCGCCTCCATCTGGACGAAGGCAAATGGCGAGTGCAACTCGTCGAGCCCGGGCGCCAGAAAGCCCTCGGCGGCAGCGACCGTGTCAAACCCACGCGCCACGAGCACTCGAGCGGTTATCGGATGTAGCCCCAGCGCGGTTTCGATCTGGGCAGCGAGCGTGAGGTCCACATCACGCACCCGCCAGGGCTGCCGAGCCGCCAGGATGGGTGCGTCGGCGGCCGGCTCGCTTGTGCTCTTGATCACTGGGACGCGAACGTCCCCATGACCCGGAACTTCTGATAGCGCTGATCGAGCATTGTGTCGACATCCAGGGCATCGAGCTCCACGAGCTGCCGACGCAACACGTCACCCACGGCAGCGATGGCGGCAGCGTGGTCGGCGTGTGCACCGCCGATCGGCTCGCTGATTATCTCGTCGACGATTCCCATCTCGACGAGATCCGGCGCGGCGAGACGTAGCGCGTCGGCGGCCTCTTCAGCGTGCTCGCCGTCACGCCACAGTATCGACGAGCACGACTCGGGCGAGATCACCGAGTAGACCGCGTGCTCCAGCATGCTGACTCGATCCGCCACACCGATAGCAAGGGCCCCGCCGCTGCCGCCTTCACCGATGACCGTGGCGATGATTGGTACGCGCAGGCCTGCCATCTCGCGCAGATTCATGGCAATCGACTCGGCTACGCCACGCTCCTCGGCACCGGAGCCTGGATACGCGCCCGGTGTGTCTATGAAGGTCAGCACCGGGTTTCCGAACCTCTCTGCCAACCGCATCACCCGCAGCGCCTTGCGATAGCCCTCGGGGTTGGGCATTCCGAAGTTGCGGTACAGCTTCTCCTTGGTGTTACGTCCTTTTTGGTGCCCCACCACCGCCACGGGCCGCCCCTCGAACGAGGCCAGACCGGCGACCATCGCCGCATCGTCGCGAAAAAGCCGATCGCCGTGCAACTCGACAAAGTCCCCGCATAGGCCCCCTATGTAGTCGAGCGTATGGGGTCGCTTGGGGTGGCGAGCGACCAGCGTCGTCTGCCAGCGACTGAGATTCGCGTAGACCTCCCGCCGAGTACTGTCGAGCTTGTCCTCTAGTCGCTGTAGCCTGACGTCACGCTGCATCGATTCCGGGTATCGCTGCAGCTCCACGATCTGCTGCTCAAGATCGCGAATCGGCTTCTCTAGCTCCTCTGCCTTTCGCAACATGGCGCAAGACTAGCACGGCTTTATCAACCCGCTGGCGGCCAGATACGCTACCGGGATTCAGGGGGTCGGGGGTGAAAAACGCGCTCTACGGCGCCCATGAGAGTAGCGATCCACGCCCCTATCGCACCCCAGCGCCCGGCACCCGCACGCCGCGTCGGCTCGACCCGGTGAAGCCGCTCCACGGCATTCGTGACCGCTCGCGCGCTGAGCTCGTCGAGAAACCCGTCGAACACGTCGACGGCGTCGCCAGTCCAGCCCTCCAGCGCCACGTAGCCTCGCGCCTCAGCCCGCCACTGCGCCGCGACGTCGTCGATCCAGGTCAGCAGCGGTTGCAGCTCGCTCCCCTGGGGAGGGCCGCCCTCGGACCGAATCCGCGCCCAAACCTTGAGGATCTCGGTGAGCTCGGTGGCGAGATTACCGGCCAGCGCCTTGGCGCAGTGTGCATCGTCATCGAACAGGGACCCTAGCGAGCCCATACTTCGGCGCCAGTCGCCCTGTCGCTGTCCGATGCGCTGACGCAGACGCCGAAACTGCTCTTCCTGCTCGCCCACGAGCCCGGAACGCGCCGGAATCGCCCGTAGCCGGGTCTCTAGTCGTTCGGCGTCGTCGTTCACCGCGCTCAGCTCGTCAGGCGAACGCAACCCGGCCCCAGCAGCTGCTCAAGCTCGCCAACCAGCGCATCGGTCGGATCGACGAATAGATAGCGGTGGGGGGCAATGCGGGCGCGGAACCCGTCAGCTTCGCTGCGGCTCACATCCACATAAACCGGAATCGAGCCGCGATGTCGCTCGAGCACGTCGCGCAGCGTGGACGCCAGATGCGGCACCACGTCGCCAACGTCTACAGCGATACGCAGCGTCTGTGCCGACCCGTGTCGCGCCCGCTTGGAGGCATCTCTGAGCAATCCCACTTCGCTGGCAAGCAGCCGCGGCGTATCCTCGTTGGCCTCGGCACGCCCCTTGAATAACAGCACGGCATCGGGCTCGAGCAACGAAGCGCAGCGCCGGTAGACGGCCGGGAAGATCACCACCTCGGCGTGGCCCTCCATGTCTTCGACTTGGACAACCGCCATGCGCTCGCCCTTGCGTGTGGTCAAGCTACGAATGGAGTTGGCGAGCCCCGCGATGTGCACTTCGCGCCCCGTGCGCCCCTGGCCAAGCTGCCGCGTCGTGGTATCCGCATACTGTTCCATATCGGCCGCATGGCGTTGCAAGGGGTGCCCGGTGACGTAATAGCCGAGCGATTCGCGCTCCGCGTTCAGGACGTCGCGCTCCGACCACCGCTCGGGGGGCGCCGGGAGCGGCACGTACCGGTCTTCTTCGCTGCGATCGCTGCCGCCCCCGAACAGACTCCGCTGCCCGGCGGCGCGGTCCCGCTGCAGCTTCTGCCCAGCAGCCAACGAGCCTTCGAGCCGCGCCATCAGCATGGCGCGGGCGGTTCCGACATCGAGCTGCCCGTCGTTGACCAAGCCATCCATGGCACCCGCCTTGATCAAGCTCTCGATCGTCTTGCGGTTGATCCCGCCGCGCAGCTGCACCTCCTCGCAGAACTGCAGCAGATGCCGAAGGGTGCCGACACGCTCGCGCGCCTCGATGATCGCCTCGACAGCCCCCTCGCCAACACCTTTGATCGCTGCCAGCCCGAAGCGAATCGCCTCGCCGGCTGGCGCGAAATGCACCGAGCTCTCGTTGACGTCGGGAGGTAACACCTGGATGTTCATGCCGCGGCACTCGTTGATGTACTGCACGATCTTGTCGGTGTTGCCCTGCTCCGTAGTCAACAAAGCGGCCATGAAGTGAATCGGGAACCTGGCCTTGAGGTACGCCGTTTGGTACGCGAGAAGCGCGTACGCGGCCGAATGCGACTTGTTGAAACCGTATCCGGCGAACTCGACGATCATGTCCCAGATGGGCTTGGCGGTATTGGCCGGTATGCCGCTCGCTTCGCTGCCGTGGAGGAACTTCTCCTCCATCGACGCCATCACCTCGGGACTCTTTTTCCCCATCGCCTTGCGCAACACATCCGCCTCACCGAGCGTGAACCCCGCCATCTCCGACGCGATCCTCATCACCTGTTCCTGGTAGACGATGACCCCATAGGTGTCTTCGAGGATCGGCTGGAGCTCGGGGCGCACATACTTGACGCGCGAGGTGTCGTGTTTCCTGCCGATGTACTCGTCGACAATGCCGGAGCGAATCGGGCCGGGGCGGTACAGCGCGTTCATGGCGATCAGGTCGTCGAGGCGCGTCGGCTTCAGGCGTCTGAGGGCATCGCGCATCCCGGACGACTCAAACTGGAAGACGCCCGACGTCGCCCCCTGAGCGAACAGTCGGTACGTGGTGGCGTCGTCGAGTGGAATGTCCGCGGTGGTAAACGAGCGGTCGAGCTCATGCGAGATGGTCGCCAGGCAGTCGTGTACCAGCGTCAGCGTTCGTAGGCCGAGGAAGTCCATCTTCAACAAGCCAATCGCATCAACGTCGTTCATCGGGTATTGCGTGGCCACGAAGTGGTCCTGGTCGGAGCCCTGCCCGGTCGGCGGCTTATAGAGGGGCACATAGTTGGTCAGTGGCTCGTCCGCGATCACCACGCCGGCGGCGTGTGTCGAGGCGTGTCGTACCTGTCCTTCCAGCTGCTCGGCGAGCCCCACCAGCCGCTCGACCTGCGGATCAGCGTCGATCGCCTCCCGCAGCGCCTGTTCGGTAGCCCGGGCCCCGGCAATGCTGACATCGAGCTCCGCGGGGATCATCTTGGCGATACGGTCGACGTCACCAAAGGACATCTCCAATGCCCTGCCGACGTCCCGTATGGCCGCCTTGGCCGCCATGGTGCCGAAGGTGATGATGTGCGCGACGCGATCGCGACCGTATTTGTTGGCCACATACTCGATCACTTCTCCCCGTCGGCGCATGCAGAAGTCGATATCGATATCGGGCATGCTGATGCGCTCCGGGTTGAGGAAGCGCTCGAACACCAAGCCGTACACGAGCGGGTCGACATCGGTGATCCTGAGGGAGTACGCCACCAGGCTTCCGGCGGCGCTACCGCGTCCGGGACCCACTGGAATGCCACGTTCGCGTGCGAAACAGATGAAGTCCCAGACGATCAAGAAGTACCCGGGGAACCCCATCTGGCGGATCACCGACATCTCGAATTCGAGGCGTCGCCGATACTCCTCGTACGAAGCGCTCCCGCGCCAGCCGTTGCCCTTACCCAGCGCCAGCATGCGTTGCTCGAAACCGTCCTTGACAACCTCGTCGAAATAGCCGTCGAGCGTACGGCCTTCCGGAACCGGGAAGTGCGGCAGGTGCGTCGCTCCGAAGTCGATCTCCAGGTCGCAGCGATCGGCGATCTCCGTGGTGGTGGCGAGTGCCTGTGGCACCTCCGCAAAGACCCTAGCCATCTCATCGGGCGACTTCATGTAGAACTCGTCGTTCGGGAATTTCATGCGGTTAGGATCGTTGATGCCCTTACCGGTCTGGATACATAGCAATACGTCATGCGGACTGGCGTCCTGCCGGCGCAGGTAGTGACAGTCGTTGGTGGCAACGAGCGGAATATCGAACTCACCGGCCAGGCGGACCAGGTCGGGATTGATGCGGCGCTGCTCGTCGAGACCCTGGTCCTGGAGCTCGACGTAGTAGTTGTCGCGCCCGAAGATCTCGATCATCTCGCCGACAGCCCGCCGGGCACCGTTAGTGTCGCCGTTTAGCAACCTACGGCAGACCTCCCCGGACAGGCAACTGGTCGTTCCGATGAGGCCCTCGGCATGGTTGGCGGAGCACCTCACGGTCGATGCGCGGCCGGTAGTAGAACCCCTCCAGGTAGCCAATGCTCGAGAGCTTCATCAGATTGCGGTAGCCGGTGGCGTTCTTGGCCAAGAGCACCTGGTGGGAGGCGGACTCACCAGTTCGACGAGCGGAACGATCGAGCCGCGAACCTGGTGCCAGATACGCCTCCATGCCGACTATCGGCTTGAGATCGTTGGCAATCGCCTGGCGGTAGAACTGGATCGCACCAAACATGTTGCCGTGATCCGTCAGCGCGACGGCGTGCATCCCCAGCTCTCGGCAGCGCACCATCAGGTCGTCGATACGGGTTGCCCCATCGAGCAGCGAGAAGTTGCTGTGGTTGTGGAGGTGCACAAACGACGATCGCGCCTGATCCCGACTCATCCGCGCCACGCGACTATTCCCATTCGATCCGTTGCCGGGGGCTTTGTGGATATGTCGTAGACGACGCGGTTGACGCCTTCTACTTCGTTGACGATGCGCGACCCCGTCCGCTGCAGCACGTCATGCGGAAGCGGAGCCCAATCCGCAGTCATACCATCCACCGAATGCACCGCTCGCAGAGCAATGACCTCGTCATAGGTGCGCCGGTCCCCCATTACGCCAACACTGCGAACGGGGAGCAGCACGGCGAATGCCTGCCAGACGGCACCATACAACCCAGCGCGCCGAATTTCCTCGATGAAGATCGCGTCGGCTCCACGAACGCGCTCGAGTCGGTCCTCATCGATCGGACCCAGCACCCTGACCGCAAGGCCGGGACCCGGGAACGGGTGCCGGTGGACGAATTCATCGTCGAGGCCGAGCTCCACTCCCAAGCGGCGTACTTCGTCCTTGAAGAGCTCCCTCAATGGCTCGACCAGACCCATCGGCATGTGCTCGGGAAGACCGCCAACGTTGTGATGGCTCTTGATGGTCACCGAGGGACCGCGTACCGACACGCTCTCGATCACGTCAGGGTAAAGCGTTCCCTGAGCGAGGAACTCGAATCGCTCCCCACGGGCGCTCGCCAGCTGTTCGGCCTGGTGAGCAAATATCTCGATGAACTCGCGGCCGATGATCTTGCGCTTGATCTCGGGGTCCTCGACCCCCGCCAGCGCGTCCAGAAAGCGCTGTCTTGCGTCGACGACGTGTACCGGGAAATCAAGCCGTTTCTCGAACGATCGCTCCAATGCCGCCCGCTCGCCGCGCCGCAGCAGGCCGGTATCGACCATCACGCAGACGACACGATCGCCAAGTGCTCGCCGCAGCAGGAGTGCGGTGACAGCCGAATCGACGCCCCCCGACAGAGCGCACAGGACACTGCCGTCGCCCACCTTGGTGCGGACGTCGGCGACGAGCTCATCGACGAAAGCCTCGGGCGTCCAGGTGGGCTCGCAACCGCAGATGTCGAAGATGAAATTACCCAACAGCGTTGGCCCGCGCGGAGTGTGGTGGACCTCAGGGTGGAACTGGATCCCGCAGCGGCCCGCATCACCGTTCTCGATGGCAGCAATCACGCCATCCGACCGGGCGGTGACTCGATAGCCGGCCGGAAGGTCGCGAGCCGTATCGCCGTGGCTCATCCATACAGCGTCACCGCTCGACCAGCCGGCGAGCAGGCGCGACGAGCTGTCCTCGAGCTCGACGCTGGAGCGACCGTACTCGCGCCATCTCGACGGCTCCACCGTGCCGCCGAGCTCGCTCACCAGCAGCTGCATGCCATAACAGATCCCCAGCACAGGGACTTCCGCCTCCAGCCAGGCGTGGTGACAACGCGGCGCCTCGGAGTCCGCGACGGATTCCGGGCCGCCCGACAACACCACTCCCGCCGGAGCATCGTCGGCCAGGATCTCGGGCGAAGCGTGAAACGGGAGGACCTCCGAGTACACGCCCGCCTCACGCACGCGACGCGCGATGAGCTGGGTGTACTGGCCGCCGAAGTCGAGAATCAGGATTCGCTGTCTGCTCACCTGAGGTTGTCCTCGAACAGCTTCAGAATGCGGCGGCACTCGTCGGCCCACGACGCCGGCGCTACGAGCCCGTGACTCTCTATCGGGTAGGGGCTTGGAGCCCTTCGTCGAAGTATATGGGTGACGAGTTCATGCTGTCGTACGCAGCTCACAAGAGGCTCTGTGGGTCGATATCGATCACCAAGTCGCGTGGCAACCGGCGTGCCTGCCGCAAGCGTCGCATCGATCGCCTCAGATGGTCACTGAGATCACCTCGGGTGGCGGCCTTGAGCAGCAGCTGGACACGGTACTTACCGCGCAGCCTCGAGATTGCCGGCGACGCCGGACCAAGCACGTCGACTCCCTCCCCCGCATGAGCTCGTAGCGCGGCCGCCAAGCGGTCCGCATCCTCCTGCGCCGACGCGGCCAGCTTACCCCTGCAGACGCACGCTGCAAGCGCCACGAAGGGCGGATACCGCAGCCGTCGTCGATACTCGATCTCGCGCTCATAGAATGCCTCGAAGTCGTGGTGCATCGCCGCCTCGATGGCGTAGTGGTGCGGTTGGTGTGCCTGCAGCAGCACTTCTCCAACAACCTCGCCACGACCGGCGCGTCCCGCCATTTGCGTGAGCAGCTGGAAGGTCCGCTCGGCGGCGCGAAAGTCGGGCATCGACAATGCGGCGTCGGCACCGACGACACCGACCAGTGTTACGCCGGGAAAGTCGTGTCCCTTGGCCAGCATTTGAGTACCGACAAGCACGTCGATTTCGTGTTTCCCGAAGCGCGACAGAATACGTGCGTGGGCGCCCCGCCGCCGTGTCTGATCGGCGTCGAAGCGCTCGATGCGAGCGCCCGGAAAACGTTGCCGAAGAGCCTCCTGCAGACGTTCGGTGCCGTGGCCGAGGTCATGCAGCACAGACGCCCCGCAGGCAACGCACACGCTGGGCACCGGTGCGCGGTGATCGCAGTAGTGACACCGCAGCGTGCGGTCGGATCGATGCACCGTGAGGCTCACGGCACAATGAGGACACTCCACGCGCTCGCCACAGGCACGGCAGAGCAGAACCGTCGCAAACCCGCGCCGATTGAGCAGGATCAGCGCCTGCTCGCGGTGTTCCAAGCGTGCGGCGATACTCTCCTCGAGCCGCCTCGAAATAAGGCTCCGGCCGCACTCCTTCCACTCACGCCGCATGTCGACAAGGCTCACCGCAGGCATCGGTTGACGACGCACGCGGCACGGCAGGCGCAACAGCGTCCATGCGCCGGCCGATGTCTGACGATAACTCTCGACCGCCGGAGTTGCTGATCCCATCAGCACCGCGGCACCCTCGAGGCGGGCGCGCCAGCAGGCGACGTCACGGCCGTTGTAGCGCGGCCGTTCGTCTTGCTTATAGGCGCCGTCCTGTTCCTCGTCGATGACGATGAGACCGACGTCGGCGAGTGGCGCGAATACTGCAGATCGCGGTCCCACCACCACACGCGAATCGCCGCGTCGGACACGCCACCAGGCACGCGCGCGCGCTCCATCAGACATCCCGGAGTGGAGCACCGCGACCCGATCGCCGAGCACCGCCCGAGCGCGCTGCTCGAGCTGCGGTGTCAGGCCGATCTCCGGAACCAGCAGCAGCACCGAACGCCCGGCGCGCAGGGCGTGCGCAGCGGCGCGCAGATAGACCTCGGTCTTGCCGCTCCCGGTCACTCCGTGCAGCAACGCCGGGTGCAGCACGCGCTCGTCGATAGCGCGCTTCACTGTGCCCAGGGCAAGCTCCTGATCGGCGGTGAGGACGAAGCCGCCAGCCCCGCCGGCTCCGAGCTGCCAGGTCGTGGCTTCCTCTAACGGACGACGCTCGAGCTCGACCAACTCCTTGCGCTCGAGCGCCGACAAACACCGAATGGGCGATACCGAGGTGCTTGGTCATCGTCGCCGCATCGATGCGCCGTGACGACTCGGCTAGCAGGGCCTCCAGCGCGCGCCGCTGCGCCGGCGCGCGCTCGGTTGCCGCATAGGCCAATGTGACATCAACGCCAGCGCACAGTCGGGCGGTGATCCGGTGCGCCCCGGGCTCGGCGCCGCTCCACTCATCGCGCACCTCGACGACACCGGCGGCGCTCAGCTCGTAGAGCGACGCGTGCACTGATTGCGGGCTCGTCCGTCGGCGTATCACCGAGGCGGTCACCCAGCGTGCCTCGGCGCCGACGGCACGCGCTGTCTCGAAGACGGAAAGGGCCGCCGGCGACAGTCGATCGTCGACCGCCGGAGCCCGCTCGATTCGCACTCGCCGGCCGGCCGACGGATCCTGGCTTCCCTGGCGGCAGGGCCAGCTGCGCCACCTCGCCGGGTCCGACCAGATACGTCGAGGCAATCTGTTGAATCAGCACCAGCATGAGCGGGCCAATAACCGCGTCACGATCGAGGCAATCGTCCACGGTCCGCACCCGACGGGGATCGGACACCGTCGGGTGGCTCCTCGGCCGTTTCAACGATGACCCCCTGCAACTTGCGCCCGCCGAAACGCACACTCACCCGCATCCCGGGGATCGCCTGCGGCTCGAGCGCCTCCGGTACCCGGTAGGAGAAGACGTCGTCGACGGGCGCCGGCACAGCCACGAGCGCGTAGCGTGCCGCTTCGTCGTATAGCGAAGGCTGTCGCGTCACGCCCGCGGCTCGATCCGATGGGCGACCGACCGAGCCGTGAGCTTCGATCGACTCAAGGCGCTGCGAGCCGCTCCATCACCACCTGCACGTCCTCCCACGTCTTGCCCTTGTCGGCCGGATTCCGGAGTAAGTACGCCGGGTGGTAGGTGCAGACCACGGGAATCCCTAGCCACTCGTGAACCCGACCACGCAACCGGCCGAGAGGCTCGCTCGTCTGGAGTATCGATTGCGCTGCGACGCGCCCCAGGAGCACAATGATCTCCGGACGGATCGCCTCCACCTGGCGTCGCAGAAACGGGCCACACGCTTCGAGCTCGTCCGATTCCGGGTTGCGATTGCGCGGCGGGCGACACTTGACAGCGTTGGCGATGTAGACCTCTTCACGCTGCAGCCCCATCGCCGTGATGATGCGATTGAGCATTTGCCCGGCGCGGCCCACGAAGGGCTCGCCTTGCAAGTCCTCATCGCGGCCAGGGCCTTCGCCAATGAACATCAGCCGGGCATGTGACGGGCCGACGCCGAACACTACGTTCGTACGTCCCTCGCAGAGCTTGCACAAAGTGCATCCGGCCGATTCCGCGGCGATCTCCTCGAGGCTTTCTCCTCCTGACGCGCCCGCCAGTACTGTGGGACCCTCCACCGGACTCCGCGTCTCGGTCTCCAGGCCCCAGACCCCCTCGCGCTCAAGGGTTTCCAAATGCACAACGAGATGGCGCCGAATGCCGTCGTCGGTCGGGCCGGAGCCGGTCACGAGCTCGCCTCGGCGCGGTAAGCGAGAAACCGCCTCCCACACGGCACCAGCGATCTCGGCCTTCGACGCGGGCCCGACTTGCGCCCGCCCGCCACGTCGGTCGAGGATGACCACTTCGTTTTCGTCAGCTCCCATGCCACGGCCGGTGGCGTCAACGAGGTTGCCGACGATGAGATCACATCCTTTTTGCTCCATTTTGCCCAGCGCCTGCGCCTCGAGGTCACGCGTCTCGGCAGCGAATCCCACCAGCAGCGGCGGGGCCGATCGGGTGCCCAGTTCCGCGAGAATGTCGACGGTACGCGTCAGCTCGAGTTGAAGCGAGTCCGATCCGGCTTTCTTGATCTTGTCGGCGGCCGGTGTGGGAACGGTGAAGTCACAGACCGCCGCGGCCATGATGACGATGTCGCAACTATCCACGGCGTCAAACACTGCTGCCGCCATTTGCGACGCACTTTCGACCCGCTCCACCAGCGCACCCGGAGGGTCAAGCAAGCAGGTCGGACCCGACACCAGGCGCACACGCGCGCCGAGCAGCGCGGCCTCGGCGGCGATGGCATAGCCCATCTTGCCGCTAGAGCGGTTCGTAAGGACTCGAACCGGGTCCAGCGCCTCACGCGTAGGGCCGGCGGTGACCAAGACGCCGACGCCCTGCAAAGGCCGCACCGTCGCACGTTCGCTCAGCAGTGGAGTAGCCGCTGCGACGATCTCGTTGGGCTCTGACATGCGCCCCGGCCCCTGTCGCCCGGACGCCAGCGCGCCGCTACGCGGGCCCACCACCTGGACGCCGCGTTGGCGTAGCAACTCCAGATTTCTCTGCACCGCCGGCTGCCGATACATATCGTCTTCCATCGCCGGAGCAACGAGCACCCGGCCGGCCGCCGCCAACAGTAAGGTCGAAGGGAAGTCGTCGCCGATACCGTGCGCCATCTTGGCGATGAAGCTCGCGGTCGCAGGAGCCACGCATACGAGGTCGGCTCGCTCGGCCCACCGCACATGCGGGATCTGCTCGGGCGACGGATCGTCAAATAGCGAGGCGACCACACGATTGCCCGAGAGCGCAGCGAAGGTCCGCGGTGCGACAAACTTTGTCGCTGCTGGCGTCATGGCGACGTGCACATCGGCGCCCGCGTCACGGAATCGCCGTACCACCTCGCACGCCTTGTAGGCGGCGATACCGCCGCTTACCACCAGCACTACTTGTAACTGGCGCGCCTTCGACTCAGCGCTCATGGCGTTCAGGCAGGCCTGGCGCTTGTAGCCGCCGCCTGCTGCTCCTATTCGGCGCTTTCCTTTTCCCCAACCGCCTCTTGCAATCCAGCGGTCACGAGGTCGGCGGCTTTGGGATCACGCAGCTCCCACGGGACCACTCCGGCGCGTACCTCCTGGATCGCCAGCGTGCTGTACTTGCGAGCGTTGGAGTCGACCTTGGGCCGCGCTCCTCGCATCAACTGCAAGCAACGCTTGGCCGCGACTTCGACGAATAGATACTCGCTGTCTGGCATGCTCATCTTTGCTCCAACGCGTTCTGCCCGTGATTGGGCTACCCCTGTGCCGAACACCGGAAAGCTGCGAGGATAGCCTCAGCCTCCCCGACCCGTCGGGCCTGTCGACTGCGCTCAGCCCGCACGATTCCCTCGAGCTCGGCAACGGCGGTTTCAAACTCGTCATTGACGATAACGTAATCGTAGCTCAGATATTGCTCGATTTCGTGCACTGCCACTGTGAGTCGGGCCGCTTGATCAGCCTGTCGCCCCAGATCGGATCCATCGCGGCGCCGGAGACGCCGCTGCAGAGCCTGCAGAGACGGCGGCAGCACGAAGATGGTGACGGCGGTGTCGAGCGCCTCACGGACGGCAGCGGCCCCTTGAACATCGATGACCAAGACCGCGTCGTTCCCTGCGGACTGGATGCGATCAATCTCCGCCCGTGGCGTGCCGTATTGGTGACCGTGCACCTCGGCCCACTCGAGGAACGCTCCCGCCTGTCGACGCCGGTCGAACTCCTCCGCGTCGAGAAAGTAATACTCGCGCCCATCCTGCTCGTCAGGGCGCGGCGCACGGGTAGTGGCGGAAACGGTTCGCTCTAGCCGTTCGACCCGGCCGAGCACAGCATCGGCCAACGAGGTCTTACCGGTGCCGGAGGGCGCCGACACCACAAAGCAGAACGGAACGTCCTCACTCAATGTTCTGTATCTGCTCACGAATACGCTCGAGCTCGGCCTTGAGCTCCACCACGGTTTCAGCAACGACGAGGTCCTTGACCTTGGATGCAACCGTGTTGAGCTCGCGGTGAACTTCCTGAACGAGGAAGTCCAGCGTACGTCCGACGGGCTCGTCGCGCTGTAACAGGTCCTCGAGCTTCGCCAGATGCGAGCGCAATCGGACGACCTCCTCGGTAACGTCGGCGCGCTCTGCATGGTACGCGGCTTCCTGCACGATCCGGTCCTCATCGACGGCCACCCCGGTGTCTACGAGCAGGCCCTGAATGCGCTCCCGCAACTGATCGCGAATGCGGGCGGGCAATTCCTGCGCCGCCACTGCGATGGCCTCCACCCCGGCACTGAGCGTCGCAGCGCGGGTGGCAAGATCGGCTACGAGATGCTCCCCTTCGCGACAGCGCATAGCATCCAGGGCGTCGAGGGCCTGGCCGGCGGCACGATCTAGAAGCTGCCGCAGCTCTTCCGCGTCCGCCGCGCTGGCGCCGTCGACAACGACACCCGGGAGCGCCAGCAGGGTCTGGAGGTCGGGCGCAAACGGCGTACCCAGCTCTTCGGCGACATCTTGTAGTTCGCCCAGCCAATGACTCAGCAGATCGCGACGGATGTGCGGCGCGCCCGCCCCGGCACCGCCGAGCGTCGCGGACAGGTCAACTTTGCCGCGGTGGACGCGCGCCAGCACGCGACGGCGCACCGGCTCCTCGAACGCCGCCAGCATGCCCGGCAGGCGCAGCGAAACACGGCAATACCTGTGGTTTACGGCGCGAACCTCGACGGTGAGTTGCAGATTCTCCGACGAAGCCTCGCCGCGCCCGTGACCGCTCATACTCCGAACCATGGCGGGCCATGTTAGCAGGACGCCGCCCTATCTCGTTGCGCGGTTCGACGTAACTCCGAGCTGGTGGAAGAGTGGCAGGCTAGTCCAGTCCGAAGGCCAGCAACACATTCCCCGGCGCGCCGCCGAGAATCGCGTAGCCGGAGCCCATGAACATCATCCCGTCGACGATCGTCGGCGCGCCGCCACCAATTCCACCGCCGAAGCCCGCCACACCGTTCACGGTCTCGAACTCGCGCTGGGTGGGATACTCCCAGAGAATCGTACCGTCCTCGGACGAGTACGAACGCAGGACGCCGTTCCACGATCCGGTCAACACGGCGCCGGGGATAGCGCTCGCCGACGACCAGTTGGCCGACGAACACTGCCTCGCCTCAGGATCCGGACAGTCGTCCGGCTTCTCGAGCTCCGTGTACCAAACGCGGGAGCCATCGGCTGGGCGTATCGCCGCGATAGCACCGGTCCCGTCGCGGAACGGCAGCGGCTTGAAGTAGTACTCACCGTCGAAGGCACCTCCGAAGCCGCCGTTGGCCGCCGCCAGCCTGTCGCCGGCCTGGGAGACCCAAAGGATGGCCCCGTTGTTGTCGGGATCGAGGGCGGTCATCCGCCCGCTCTCCTGTCCGGTGATGATCATGCGGCGACCGTCAGGTGCGGTGTACAGCACCGGCGCCCCCGACGGGTCATCGTCCGGATCGTTGACGTAGCCGGGGCAGTTGAGCCGCATCTCCTCCGGAGTCCGACCGCACCCGCCCCCGTGTCGATCCATCGGCACGAGCTGCGTCGACCATTGCCGCGCCCCGGTGTCCATGTCGAACGCCATGATGGAGACGCAGGCACCACCGTCGAATCCGGCCTTCTGCTCGAAGAACTCCGAGATGTAGCAGGTTCCGGCAGCGGCGTAGACGCGGCGCAGCTTGAGATCGATCGTCGGTGCGTTCCAGACCGCGGCACCGGCTGGCCCGTAAAGCTGCGTGCCCGCCGAGTTCCTGCGCAGCGGACGCGGACGCTCGGTCATCGTAAACGTCTTCCACACTGCTTTCCCGGTGTTCACGTTGATCGCCGTGAGGCTGCCCTGGAACTTGCAGCACTCGTAGGTCAGCTGCCGTCCGGGGATCTGCTCCCACGACGAGACCCCGACGTAGAGATGGCCGCCGGGCGAAGGATCGAGCGTCGGCGGGCCGGTGATCTTGGCGGCCTGGTGGTCGTCGGGAAGCAACGACCAGAGCTCCTCGCCGGTCTCCGCGTTGACCGCGGTGACATACCCCATGTAGTCGCCGAAATAGGCGGCGTAACGAACCCCGGAGATCTCCGTGATCTCGCCGATGCTCACCGCCGTGCGAACCTGCCCCGGTGCCTCGTACGACCAGTGTATGCAGCCCGTCTTGGCATCCAGCGCATACACGAAGTTGTTGTCGCTGCCGATGAACAACGCCCCGCCGACAACCGTCGGCTGCGTCCACGCAGCCGAGGCCGCACCTGGAATCGCGAACGCCCACTTGAGCTTCAGCTGCGACATGTGCGAGGCGGTCAATCCGCCGGCTTCCTGCGGCTGGAACCGGTAGGACTTCGTCGGATCGGGAGTCCAACCGTTCCAACTCGGCTGCTCGAATGGATCGTCCAAGCTCAGAGGGCTGCTACACGGGTTGCTCATGGCCGCCGCGGTGCGGTCGGCAGTGCCGCCGAACGGCTTGCCGGTCACCAGCTCCGCCATCGCCCGTAGCTGTGCCTCACTGAAGCCGTCCGCAAACTCCACCATCGGCCCGGTCGTAAGGGCGGCAAGCACGCGCTCCGGCTCCAACAGCCGAAGCGTTTGCCGGCTGGGTGCCATGCTGTCAGGGCTGCGGTTGTCGTGACAGGAGGCACATCTCCCCTCAAAGGGCGACACCATGCTTGCGGTGGAGGCCACCGCGGGGGGCTCCTGTTGGGCCCAGGCAGGCGCGGAAAGCGACTGCACCATCAACGCGGACAACGCGAGAATCGCCGTCAAGGTGCCCGTCAACAACACTCTTCTCAACATCAGAGGCCTCCAGCCTTTGCGACTTTGGTCGTGCGCAGTTTGCAGCACGCTGCATCGTAGGGACCCGTAAGCGACAGGGCAAGTACGGCGCTGATCTCTTCCGACTGCAGCGACCCGCCGCGCGCCGTGGATTGCGCCGGGCTCAGCTCAGCGCCTCCCAAAGGTCGAGCACCGCCAAGGCCATCACCCGCGTCGAGGTAATGATGTCGTCGACAGCGCAAGACTCGTCCGCCTGATGGGCCTGCTCGAGCTCACCAGGACCATAGGCGATACAGCTGTCGACACCCGCGATTCCGGACACGTGCTTGTGGTCGTAGGTCCCGGGGCTGGCGACCAACTGCGCCGGTTGCCCGACGATCTCGAAGACGGCGCGCTCGAACGACTGCACCAGCGGCGAATCCGCCGGGGTTGCCGTTGGCTGCACAACGAGCAAGTCCACGAGCTCGAACGCGTCCGCTTCGGGCTCGATGCTGGCGAGCAGCTGCACGATCTCCAGCTTGACCTCGTCAAACGCCTCCTCGGACAAGAATCGCCGGTCGAAGGTCGCAGAACAGCGGTCGGGAACGCAAGGTGTTTGAGCTGCCGGTCCCGTCTGGCCTCCCTCGATCGCGTTGACGTTGATGCTGGCGCAGCGCGATCCTTCCGGGACGATCGGCACTCGTGTAACTCGATCTCTCAAGGCCGGCGCCAGGCGGGTGCGAACCGCTTCGAGGAAGGGCTGCAGACGATCGATAGCGTTGACACCCAGGAACGGCATCGAACCATGTGCCATCATGCCGTTGGCCGTGACCCGGAACCAATAGACACCACGATGCCCAAGGCAAACACGGTCGATTCCAAACGGCTCCGGGATCACCACGTGATCGGTGCGGTGCGCGGCGATGCGGCCGATTTTCGCCAGATGAGCTACGCCGGCCTGGCCGCCGCTTTCTTCGTCGACGGTGCCGCTGACCTCCAATCGCCCGATACGCTGCACCCCGGCGCGGCGTATCGACTCGACGGCAAAGAGCGCCGCTGCCAGACCTGCCTTCATGTCCGCGCTGCCGCGGCCATACAACCGACCGTTGGCAACCTTGCCGCCGAACGGGTCGACCGTCCAGCCCTCACCGGGGGGCACCACGTCGAAGTGCCCATTGAAGTGCACGCATGGTCCGGGCGAATCTCCTTCCAACATCCCGACGACGTTGGGTCGGGGAAGGTCCTCCGGTTGCTGAGAGACTTGGAAAAATTCGACCTCCATTCCGGCGCGCCGCAGATGGTCGGCGATGAGCTCGGCCGCCGCGCGGTACTCTTCGCCGGGCGGGTTGACCGTCGGGATACGAACGAGCTCGGCGGCGAAGGCGGTGATCTCGTCCGCGGCCGCCTCAACTTCGCGAAGTACCCGTTCCCACACGTTTGTCATTGGTGGCCTTGGCCCGTCGGTGGAGTCATTTCTTGAGTACCGTTCGCCCTAACATACTTGCGCACGAACGACGGAGCCTAGCAGGCCGTGGTGAAAGTGTGGTGGGTCTGGCGACAGGGTCTTGCGAAGTGCAGGCAAGGAGAGAGGAGGAGGCGAATGGGTACCCCATCGTTGACGAGGAACGACGCAGCATACGCGCGCAACCCCCTGTCGCCCGAAGGGTTACGGCGATTTGGGGCCATTTGCGACGTTGGCCTTTCTGGACGATGGCTAGGGCATCGCCTGTGTCAGGCCGCCTTGCATCTGGCCCCAACTCGCCGTAACCAGACCCACCACACTTTCACCACGGCCTGCTAGTGGCCTGTAACAGATGATCGTTGCATATCGCAGATGGGATTTGCGGGTGAGATCAAGGCGCGGCGAGGAAGGCGATGCAATGGCCATCGTCGACGAGGCGCAACGCCGAGATC
The DNA here is from genome assembly GCA_963666055.2 of Acidobacteriota bacterium. Taxonomy (GTDB): domain Bacteria; phylum Acidobacteriota; class UBA890; order UBA890; family WLXD01; genus DASCOT01. The sequence continues at coordinate 148,469 of CAXWPH010000014.1, forward strand.
GCCCGCAACTGCCCATCTGTCCGCAGGATGGCGGCGAAATCGGCCCGTCTGCGGCGTTGCTCCTCCTCCACGATGGGCAAACATCGTCTCGTCGTCGCGCCTGGCATCCGCACCCATTTCGCCACCACGAGTTGCAACGATCATCTGTTACAGGCCACTAGCATGCGGGATACGAGCTTTCGGTTGGATAAAAAGGTAGCTGTGGTATGCGGTGCGGCGTCCGGAATTGGCGCCGCGGTGGCGCGGGGATTCGGCGCGCGTGGGGCGCGCGTCGTCTGCCTCGATCTCAATGAGGAGGCTGCACGAGAGGTCGCCAAGGCGATACGAGACACCGGTGGCGAGGCTAGCAGCAGTCCACTGGACATCCGTGACAGCGGGGCGGTCGGCCGCTCCTTCGGGCGCACAACCGAGCAGCATGACCACATCGACATCGTCGTTTCGACCCCGAGCGTAAACGTACGCAAGACCGTGCTCGACTACGCTCCCGAGGAGCTCGACCGGGTCATCGACGTCAACCTCAAAGGTACCTTCAACGTGCTTCAGGCAGCAGGTCGGATCATGGCAGCACAGCGCTGCGGCAGCATCATCGCCTACTCGTCGATCCGCGCGCTGGTCGTCGAGCCCGGCCAAGGAGTCTACGCTGCGACCAAGGCCGGCATCGTGCAGCTGGTACGGGCGCTGGCAGCGGAGCTTGGCCCCTCTGGCGTGCGCGTCAACGCCATCGCGCCCGGAGTGGTCGACACCCCGCTGACCGAGCCGATCAAGAGGAACGAGGGCTGGTACGAGGCTTACGCCGACAGGAACGCGCTTGGGCGATGGGCGCGGGTCGAGGAGATGGTCGGTCCGGCGGTCTTTCTGGCGTCCGAAGCCGCCAGTTATGTCACCGGGGCTGTGTTGTTCGTTGATGGCGGATGGACGGCGATCGACGGGCGCTTCTCGCCTCCTGGAATATGAGCCCCAGAGGCCGTGGTTGAAGTGTCCGGTTCGAGCATGAACCGTGAACGAGGAGCTGCAATGAACGACCGGCGCTTGGCCCGAATGCTCCACGACGACGTTCCCACCCTCTTCGAGGCCCCGATCGCCGACCAGGAGTTGTCGGGAGTCGTTCTGCTGGGCGTACCATACGAGGGAGTCCTGGTAGGCGACCGGCACACGCTGTATCCACCAGGCTCGCGACCGCCCGAGACCTTCTACGCACGCCATGGCGCCGACGCGGCGCCCGACGCAATTCGCCGAACGAGCGTCATCTACTCGCTCGAGCACGACGGCGGCGTCGCTGCCGAGCTCGATTTCGCCCGGCTGTCGGACGAGCTGCACCTAGTGGACGCCGGCAACCACTCCCTCGAGAGTTGCGAGCAGCTGGCATGCTCGGTGGCGGAGGCCGGAGGCGTAACGGTCGCCCTGGGCGGCGATCACCTCGTGCCGCTACCTTTGATCCGCGGGTTGCAGCAAGGGCATCAGCGACGCCTGGCGGTCGTCGTCTTCGATTCGCACCTCGACCTCCACGCAGCTCCTCCGCTATGGGCGGGCTCGCAATGGCGAACGCTGATCGACGCCGGGCACCTGCGACCCTCCGATCTGACCATTGTCGGTCCTCGCGGCGTACGACATTCCCTGTCGGAGATCGAATACGCACGCCAACATGGCGTCCACGTCGTGCCGCTACGCGAGCTCGACGACAGAGGAATCGCCGCCGTTTGTGCGGAGCTGGCCGGGCGTCTCCAAGAAGCCGACGCGGTCTACGTGTCGCTCGATATCGACGTCGTAGATCCCAGCTTCTGCCCCGCCCAGAAGTACCCGGACGCCGCCGGACTTGCGCCCCGCGAGATCCTCAGGGTGATGCACGCGGCGGTTACAGCGGCGACCTTCGCCGGCTTCGATTTGTGCTGCCTATCACCCCGCTATGACGAGGGCCAGCGCGGCGCTCTGCTGGCTGCACGCTTCGCCCTCGAGGCGGTGTACGCCTGTCGCGGCGCCGTCGGCTGACGGCTCTCAATCACCTCGAGATTGCCGAGCTGGCGCGGTCGGTGAGCTCGGCAAGCTGCTGCGCGAGCTTTCTGTCGGCGCTCGCGAGCGCCGCGGCGTCGGCATCTCGGGGCACCCACAGATGTGGCCCGTAGACGAAGACGCCATGGGCGAAGGGCAGCGGTAGCAGCATGCGGTCCCAACTCCGCAGCCGCCAGCATCGCGAGCAGTCAAAAGCGACCGGTAGCAGCGGCCGACCGGTTGCCTTGGCAATCCACGTTGCCCCCGGCTGCACGACGCGGGCCGGGCCGCGTGGCCCATCTGGAGTAATGCCCAGGTCGCGGCCGCGCTGCGCTGCCCTGAGCATGCCGCGAGCCGCTGCTGCGCCACCGCGCGAACTCGATCCACGCACGGCGTCAACACCCAGATAAGCGAACAGACGGGCCATCACCGCGCCATCGCGCGAGCGCGAGATCGGCACCGAGGTGGGCGGACGAAACTGTACCCACGGCATCATCACAAGCTGCTCGTGCCAGAAGGTGTAGATAACCGGCCCGCCGTCTTGCGGAAGAGCATCGGCAGCCCCTTCGCGCGTCACCCGCATCGTGGCGTGCACCATACGCAGATACGCCGCCCCCAACGGAGCGATGAGCGCCCGGGGGCTCAACGCACGCAGCACGTCCGTGGCGTCGCTCGCCTCCTGACGACTCGCCATCGGGCCGTTGGCCCGCGATGCCATCAGCGATACTCCGCGTCGCCGCGGCACGCTACCACGGCGCGCTCAGCCTTCGAGGGCAAATCCGGACCCGGCGGCGGCGGCGAAATCCAATGAGTAGAGTCTCTGGTAGGCACCCATACGCGCCAGAAGCTGCTCGTGTGTCCCCTGTTCGGCCACCCGACCGCTCTCGATCACCACGATGAGATCGGCTCCCTGGATGGTCGACAACCGATGCGCAATGATGAGCGTCGTGCGGCCTTCCATCAAGTTGACCAAAGCCTCCTGCACCAGCCGGTCTGACCGCACGTCGAGATTGCTCGTAGCTTCGTCGAGGATAAGGATCGGGGCGTTCTTCAACAACGCGCGGGCGATCGCGATGCGTTGGCGTTGCCCACCCGAGAGCCGCAGGCCGAGCTCTCCGAGGACCGTGTCGTAGCCGCTCGGCAACTGCTCGATGAAGTCGTGCGCAAAGGCCGCGCGCGCCGCGCGCTGAACCGCCGCGTCCGAGATACCGGGTTGGCAATAGGCGATATTGCTACGGACGCTGTCGTTGAACAGGATGGTCTCTTGCGTTACCACGGCAATCTGGTTGCGCAGATCGTCGAGGCAAATATCTCTCAGGTCGACACCATCGATACTCACCACCCCCGCGGTCGGAACATAGAACCGCGGGATCAGGTTGGCGAGGGTGGACTTGCCGGAGCCCGACGAGCCGACCAGCGCCACCGCGCTGCCGGCCCGTATCTCGAGGTCGATATCGTGCAGGATCCTTTCGTCGGGCGCGTCTTCGTAGGCGAAGGAGACCTGTTCCAGTCGGATTCCCTCGACCAGGGGTGGCATCGGAAGGTCGGTCGACCTACCCGGGATGATGTTGGCGGTACCGGCCGCAGCGGCGGCCAGCCCGGCTCGCAGCGGCTCGAGCGGCGCGTCGAGGATTTCGTAGATACGATCGGCCGCAGCGGCAGCAGCCTGGATCCGTACGTTGGCCGAGCTCAACCGGCGCAGCGGAGCGTAGGTCGCAAAGGCGGCAAAGAGCACTCGCGCCAGATCCCCGGTCGAAAGGCTCCCTGTAGTGATTCGCCAGGAGCCGTAGATCATCACCAGAGCACCGGCGCTGGCGGCGATGAACTCGATCAGCGGCGAGCCGATGCTGGCCAGCCGTTCGGCGTGCAGCGAATGTCGGTACAAGCGCTCGGCCGATCGGCGGAACTTCTCGGTCTCCGCCTGCTCCATACCGAACGCCTTGACGACGCGAATGCCAGTAAGAGTTTCCTGCAACAGCGACGACAGCTGCCCGAGGCCCCGCTGGGCCTCGTGGCTGACCCGGCGCAGACCCTGCCCCAGCCAAGCAATAACCGCTACTAGCAACGGAGCAACCACCAGGATCAGCAAGGTCAAGAGCCAATCCGTGGCGAACATGATCCCCAAGTAGACCGTCAGCGTGGCGCTTTCGCGCAACAGGTCGACCAGAACCCGCGTCAGCGCTTCCTGAATCGCCATCACGTCGCTGGTCACACGCGACATGAGACCGCCGGTTGTGCGGCGCTTGTGGAAGGCGAGCGGCAAGAACTGCAGATGGCCGTAGAGCCGCACTCGCAGATCCTTGACCACCGCGAACCCGACGCTGCCCATGAGGTAGCTGGACGAGTAACGCGCGATTCCCAGCGTCAGGTACAGGAGCACGACCACACCTGCCAGCATGCGCACATACGACGACTGCGCGCTCGGCTGAAACGCATCGTCGATCACCGGCTTGACCATCCAGAGGATGGCGCCGTTGGCCGCTGCCACGACCCCCATAGCCATGATGGCGCCGGACATTCGCGGCGCATACGGCCGGACCATTCTGAGCAGGCGCTTGAGATTGGCCATCAGATCGCAGGTTCTTTGGACGGTGCCGAAGTCAGAGTGGCAAGAACGGCCCGCGCGGCGCGCGCCGAAGCACCGGGTTCGCCGAGTGTCGCGCGCACACCCGTCAGAAAGCGCCTGACCCGAGCCCTGTGCTCTTCGTCGTTCAGTAGCGGCCGCAGCTCGGTGACGATCGCGTCCGAAGTAACCTGGTGCTGGAGCAGCTCAGGCACGCCGCGGTGCCCGGCGACCACATTGACCAGAGCGATATCTGGGATGCGCACGAGTAACTTTCCGAGATTGTAAGTGAGCCAGGATGTCCTGTAAACGACGACCTCGGGCGTCCCGAGCAGTGCCACCTCCAGCGTCGCAGTACCAGAGCAGACCACCGCCGCCCGGGCATGTCGGACCGCCTCGTAGGTGTCGTTCTCGATCAGGTGCACGTGCCGCGCCAACTCGGCGCCGAGCCCCTCGAGAATTCGTGTGTAGATCTCGCCGTCAAGCGCCCCCGCCGCCGGCACGATGTACTCGTAGGCACCCTCGCGGGCCAATTGTGCAGCTGCTGCCAACATCGTCGGCAACAGCCGTTCCACCTCGGCGGCGCGACTGCCGGGTAGCAGCCCTACCCAAGTGCGATCGAGATCGAGCCCGTGACGCTGGGCAAAGGCGCCCACATCACCGTCGGCCGGGATCACGTCCAACAGAGGATGCCCGACGAACTCCACCGGCAATCCAGCTCCTTCGTAGAGCGCCTTCTCGAACGGTAGGATCACCAGCATGCGATCCACCAGTCGTGCAATCTGCCGTACGCGGCCTCGACGCCACGCCCAGACTTGCGGGCTGATGTAGTAGACGATCGGCAAGTCGGGCCGGACGCGGCGAAGCCGGCGGGCAAGTGCCAGGTTGAAGTCCGGATAATCGATCAGCACCACGGCGCGAACTCGCCGTATGGTGGCCGCGTCGAGCACGCGGCGCATGGCACGGCGGATATCGCCAAGGTGGCCGAGAACCTCGGTGATGCCGACCACCGCCAGGTTGCGATAGTGCACCAGCAGTTCGGCCCCGGCCGCGGCAATCAAATCGCCACCGACAGCGATGATGTCGATCTGTGGCTGTAGCCGCTTGATCTCGCGGATGAGACTGCTGCCGTGCAGGTCGCCCGATGCCTCTCCGGCGACCATGAGCAGGTCGGCATCGAGCTGCTGCGGTGCCGCCATCACCCCGACACTCCGATCAGTCGCTGAAGCCTCGTGTGCATCGCTCAGAACCCCTCGATCGCCTAGAGGGTACCCGATGCTCCTCCGCCCTGAGCGCTTCAGGCGGCGATCCGAAGCCCGCGGCGGGCCCCACCCGTGCTACCATTCGAACCCTGCCGCACCTGCCTCCGCCGCGGCAATCCCACGCCTCCCGGATGCACGTCTGTATCGACTACCGCCCGGCGCTTCACGAGAGTACGGGCGTTGGCACCTACGTTCGCGGCCTTCTGGCCGCCCTCGTCAGTGCCTTCCCCGACGACCGCCATACGGCGTTCTCTGCCTCGTGGAAACACCGCCTCGCTTCCATCCCCGACGCTCCCGGCGCTCGGATACGCGACGTGCGTTTGCCGGTGCGGCTGGTCGACTGGCTGTGGCATCGGCGCCGATGGCCGCCGGTGGAGCGCTGGGTCGGCGCGATCGACATCGCTCACTCGCCCTCGCCGATGCTCGTTCCCACGCGTAAGGCCCGTCGGCTGGTCACGGTGCACGACTGCTACTTTGCACGCCGGCCCGACGACGTGTCGGGGGCGGTTCGTCGCGACTACGTACCTCTGGTCGCCGACTCCCTGCGCCGCGCCGACGCGGTGATCGCCGTTTCCGAAACCACCAAGCAAGAGCTACAGGAGCTCTTCGATGTGGCGCCCGAGCGTATCCACGTCACGTACAACGGCGTCGACGCCGCATACGGACGCGGGGATGTGGCAGACAAGCAGGCAACGCGAACAGCGCTCGGAGTCGATCGTCCCTACTTGCTGTTCGTCGGACGACGCGATCCGCGCAAGGATCTGGCTACCCTGCTGGCGGGATTCGCCCCGCTTGCTGCCCGCCACCCGGATCTCGACCTGCTGTTGGTAGGCCCGGACGGTTATCGCTGGGAGCGGATATGGGATGCGGCCCCACCCAGCGCACGGCAGCGTAGCCGCTGCATGCCCCACCAGCCGAGCGCCCGCCTCGCCGCTCTGTATGACGGTGCAGAGGCTCTCGTGCTGAGCTCGCGCTGGGAGGGATTCGGGCTCACCGCCGTCGAGGCCATGGCCTCCGGTACGCCGGTCGTATCGTCGCGCGCCGGAGCCCTGCCCGAAGTTCTGGGTGATGCGGCCGCCTGGTTCGATGTTGGCGATGCGGAGGGGATGGCGCAGGCCTGCGATCGGGTGATCTCCGACTCGAGCTATCGCCAGAGTCTGGTTGCTGCAGGCAACGGCTGTGCGGCTCGCTACACGTGGCAAGACACCGCCGAACGCACCCGTTCCGTCTACCATCAGCTGCTGGCATGAAGGTCGCCGTCGACGCCCGTGAGATGGCCGGTCGCCGAACAGGCGTCGGTCGCGTGATTCAGGGACTGCTGGAGGCATGGCCCGAAGGCGATGAGATCTGCCTGATAAGCCGCACACCTCTGGCTACCGCGCCGCTGCGTTCGGGGTGGGGCACAATCGTCGATTCCGGATCCGCCGCGATGCCGGGTGCGGTATGGGAGCAACTTCGCCTGCCGCGCGTGGTGCGCCACAGCGGCGCCGACGCCCTCCTCGCTCCCAACTACAGCATGCCACTGCGCGCTCCCTGCCCTACTGCCGTATGCATGCATGACTGTGCACCGTTCGCGGTGCCACAGGGTTTTAGGCCACGCGAACGGTGGCGTCGGCGCGTCGGCGCGCGCATCGCAGCGCGCCGAGCGGCCTTCCTCTTCATGGGGTCACGCTTCGCGGCCGACGAGGCCCAGAAGCACCTCGCGGTCCTCCAGGAGCGTCTGCTGGTGGTCCCCTGGGGGCTTACGCGTGGCTTCGGCGCGGTCTCGGATGAACGCGTTGTCGCCGTACGAGAGCGCTACCGAATCCGCGGCCGCAGCGTGCTGTTCGTCGGCTCGGGCCTGCAGCGACGTGGCCTTCAGGATCTCGACAACTGGATGACGGAGATAGCCGCCACTCGCCCCGACGTGGAGTTTCTCGCGGCGGGAACCCGGCCCGAGGCGGGGAGTAACGAGACTTCGATGCGGCACCTCGGGTACGTCCACGAGGACGACCTGGCGCCCCTGTACGCCGCAGCCACCGTCGTTGCCTACCCATCGTCGTATGAGGGCTTCGGGCTGTCCGTGCTCGAGGCGCTCGCCTGTGGCACGCCCGCGGTAGTATCGGCCACATCGGCCCTGGCGGAGGTCTACGCCGACCATGCGCGCCTCGTTCCGCATGGAGACGGGACCGCGTGGAAGACCGCGCTGGCCGCACTGCTCGACGACGAGACCGAGCGTCAACGCACTATCGACGCCGGGACCGCATGGGCTCGAGCCCAGAGTTGGCAGCCTAGCGCCACGCGTCTGCGGGACCGGCTTGCGACCGCTGCAGGCGACCGGCAATGAGCGCCACACAAGTTGATGTCGTGGTGGTGAGCTTCAATCGCCGCGAGCTGTTGGCGAAGTGCTGCGAGAGCATCGCCGAGCTCGGCGCACGGGCCCACCTGATCGTGGTCGACAACGCCTCTGAGGATGGTAGCGCCGAGATGGTACGCGAGAGATTCCCGCAGGCCTCCCTCATCGCCAGCGACCGCAACCTGGGTTTCGGCCGCGCCGTCAATCGGGGTGCCGCCACCGGCAATGCGGCGTTGCTGCTGCTGCTGAACAGCGACGCCGAGCTGCTCCCGGGAGCCTATGCCGCGTTGGCGGCGGCGCTCCGTGACGACTCCGACGCAGCCGCAGTCGGGCCCCGCCTGACCGACCAGCACGGCCGCACCGAGCTGTCCGTCGGCCGCACCCTGAGCCTGTCCAACGAAGCGTGGTTCAAGATCCTCGGAAGCGCACACCACGCCAGACTCCCGATGCTGCACGGTCTCGTCGAGCGCCGCTACGGGCGAGCCCGAAAGACGCGATCGTTAAGCGCCGCATGCCTACTGCTGCGCCGTGAGGCTTTCGATCAGTTGGGAGGCCTCGATGAGCGCTTCTTCCTCTATGCCGAAGACGTCGACCTGTGCCGCAGGCTGGCTCGGGCCGGCTGGCATCTGCGCTATGTTCCCGAGGCGCGCGTAAAGCATCGCCGTGGCGCTTCCGCAGCAGTGCAGCCCGTGCTGAGCGAGCGCTGGTATCGCGCCAGCCAGATTGCCTTCTACGACAAGCACCGCTCCCGCGTCGCTCTGGCCAGCTTGCGCATGTATCTGCACATTCGCTATGCGCTGATGTCGCGGTTCGGAGACCGGAAGCGACGCATGCGGGCGCGCGCCGTTGCCGACTGGCTGCGCGGCGAACCGGCGGCGACGGCGGCTGACACGGCGAGCCACAGTTGATGCGAGTCGCCATCGATGCCCGCAAGATCAACGACTACGGGATCGGGGCGTATCTGCGGGGGCTGGTCGATGCGAGCGCCCGGGCTCGCCCTGACTGGCGCTTCGTGTTGATCGGCGACCCCAGGGCCGCGCCAGAGCTCGACGAGCACGCCAACGTCACATGGATCGCCAATTCTTCTCGAAAGTACGGAGTCGGCGAGCTCGTCAGCCTGCCGCGCGCTGTCCACAGGGCACGTGCCGACGTATTCCACGCACCACACTACGTCGTTCCACCGAGGCTACCGTGCCCGCTGGTGGTGACGGTGCACGATTGCATCCACTTGCGCTTTCGTGGCCAGCTGCCGCGGCCGCTCGGCTTCTTGCCTCGGTCTCTGAGCTACGCGTACGCACGCACCATGATGGGTCATGCGGTGGCCAGCGCCGTCCGAGTGATCGCCGTCTCCGAGTCCACCTGCCAGGACCTCATCGAGCGCTTGTCGGCTCCGATCGACCGCCTCCGCGTTGTACTAAACGGCGCCAGCGAGTTCTGGCACGAACCTACGCCAGAGCCACAGGCCACTGCGATCGCGCGGCGCCTCGAGCTGCCCGAGCGCTACCTGCTGTGGGTCGGTAACCCGAAGCCACATAAGAACCTGGAGCGGCTGGTATGCGCGTTCGAGCGACTCGCGCAACAGCACGAAGACCTCCACCTGTTGCTGGCCGGTGCGAGACCTGCCCAGGTGGACGCTCTGACGCGCCCCCGGATCCGCCCGGAGCGGTGTCGAGCGCTCGGGAAGATCAGCAACCAGGCGTTGCGGCTATTGTACGAGCGCGCCACGGCGCTGGTGCTGCCGTCGCTCTGGGAGGGATTCGGACTCCCGGCGCTCGAAGCCATGGCCGCCGGAGCGCCGGTGGTTGCAGCGGATGTGGGTGGGTTGCGGGAGATCGTCGGTACGGCGGGCGTGTTGGTGGATCCGGGCAAGACCGATTCGATCGCCGCTGGAGTCGCGCGCCTGCTCGACGACCGGAACCTATCGGAGGAGCTGCGCCGCCGCGGCCGCGAACGCGCCACACAGCTGAGCTGGGATCGAGCCGCCGAAGCCACCATGCTCGCCTACTCGGAAGCGGCGGGCGGTGCGACGTGAGAACGGCGCTCGTTCACGACTGGCTTACCGGGATGAGGGGTGGCGAAAAAGTGCTCGAGCGCCTCGCGGCGATGTTCCCGGAGGCACCCATCTACACGCTGTTTCATCATCCAGACAGTGTCAGCGCGGCCCTGGAAAACCATCCGATCCATACCTCGTTTCTGCAACGGCTTCCGGCTCGACAATCGTATCGCTGGTATCTACCTCTCTACCCGTTGGCGATGCGATTTTTCGACCTGACGGAGTTCGACCTCGTCGTCTCGAGCAGCCACTGTGCCGCCAAGGCTGCAATCAGCCGCCCGGACGCCCACCACGTCTGCTACTGCCACACCCCCATGCGCTACGCCTGGGATCAGTTCGATACCTACTTCTCTGCCGAGCGCGTTGGTCGGCTACGCCGTGCGCTTATCCGGCCGACGATGGCCTGCCTGCGTCGGTGGGATCGCAGCACGGCGGCGCGCGTCGACTCGTTCGTGGCCAACTCGGGATACGTCGCCGGCCGCATTCGTCGCTACTATGGGCGCCAGGCGGAAGTGATTCCTCCACCTGTCGACACGGAACGCTTTACCCCGTCAGGCGCGCCGCCCGACGACTTCTACCTCATGGTCACCGCCTTGAGTCCTTACAAGCGTGTCGATGTGGCCATCGAGGCGTTCAACCGCATGGGCCGGGAGCTCGTGATCGTGGGCTCCGGCCCGGAGGTTGAGCACCTGCGCCAGCTCGCGGGGCCGACGGTTCGCTTGGCAGGGCGGGTCAGCGACGCCGAGTTGGTGGACCTCTATCGCCGGTGCCGGGGATTCGTACTTCCCGGTATCGAGGATGCGGGTATCGCACCGATCGAGGCGATGGCGTGCGGTCGCCCGGCGCTGGTGTTGGCAACCGGCGGTGCCATGGAAACCGTGCTGCCTGGAGTCACCGGTCTACACATTCCGCAGCCAACACCCGAGGCAATCGTCAACGTTGTTGACAGCTGCGAAGGGCTCACCTTCAATACAGGCGTCATCCGTGCTCACGCAGAGGACTACTCCCTCGACGTATTCGACCGGCGGATCGTCGGTTTTATCGAGCGCGCCCTCGACAGCACGCGGCTCGCCTCCGCTTCGGACATCTCATGATTCTGCTGCCTGACGGGGAACGACGCTGGTGATCAACCGACACCGAGTCACGATCGCGATCGCGTTGCTGGTGGCCGATGTCGTGGCGATCAGTGGCGCCTTCCTGTTTGCGTACTGGCTACGGTTCGAATTTCAGATTCTGCCGGCCAGCGATCTGCCCGGCGACATCCCGACGTTGGCAAGCTACCTCCGCGTGCTCGTCGCGGCGCTGATCATCCTGCCGCTGGCACTGTCATCGGCCGCCCTGTACCGAATCCGACGAGCGGATTCGCGCACCGAGACGTACTTTCGCACCGCCGGGGCGGTGATGTTCGGAATGATCTTGGTGGCAGCGTTCGTGTCGCTGTTCTTTCGACCCACCCAATGGATCCCGGTGGTGGTCGGAACCGACACGGCCCTCATGCGGGTGCAAGAGTGGAACGTGTCTCGCCTGTTCCTGCTCATCTTCTCGAGCCTGGTCATGGTGCTTACGGTGGGGGCTCGGATGAGCCTGCAGGCCTGGGTGGATCACATACGCCGATCTGGACGCAACATCCGGCGCATTCTCATCGCCGGCAGCGGTGAGTTGGCCCATAGCGTTATCGACCGCGTGCGGCTACACGAGGAATTCGGCTTCGAGGTGATCGGCATGGTTACAGACGATGCCGAGGCCGAGGGCTACCGTGGTGTTCCCATCATCGGACCCCTGAGCGATGTCCCCGGCCTGGTTCGTGACGAGGGTGTGCACCAGCTCTACGTGGCGCTGCAGATGTCGTCCCACGAGCGGATACTGGACGTGTGGCGAAGCGTCGCCAATGAGATTGTCGAGGTGAAGGTGGTGCCCGACCTGCTGCAGTACCTGACGCTCGGCGCCTGCCTGGAGGATCTCGACGGGGTGCCGATCGTCAACCTGTCGCGGATCCATATGGAAGGCTTCGCCGCGATGCTGAAACGAGCCTCCGACATCGTCGTTTCTGCTGCCTGTTTGACGCTCTTCGCCCCACTTTTCCCGCTTATCGCACTGGCTGTCAAGATCACCTCACCCGGCCCGATTCTCTACCGGCAGAAGCGCATGGGTCTCGATGGCCGCGCCTTCGAGATCCTCAAGTTTCGTTCGATGAGCGTTGATGCAGAGAAGCACACCGGGCCGGTGTGGGCCAACGAGCAGGACACGCGCTGCACGTCGATCGGTGCGTTCCTGCGCAAGCTCAGCCTCGACGAGCTGCCGCAGTTCTGGAACATCCTGCGCGGCGATATGAGCCTGGTCGGGCCACGCCCGGAACGTCCTTACTTCGTTGATGAGTTTCGCCATCGGATCCCGCACTACATGCTCCGTCACCGGGTCCGCGCCGGTCTGACGGGCTGGGCACAGGTGCACGGTTGGCGCGGCAGGACGTCGCTCGAGAAGCGCATCGAGTACGATCTCTACTATGTCGAGAACTGGTCGTTGTCGCTCGACCTGAAGATCCTCTGGATGACGGTGGCCAACGGCATGGCGCACGAGCACGCCTACTGACATGGCGCTCAAGAAGACGGTCTTGATCACCGGTGGTGCGGGGTTCATCGGCTCTCACCTCGCCGAGAGTCTCCTCGACGACGATCATCGCGTGATCGTCATGGATAACCTGCTCACTGGCTCGGCGGCGAACGTAGCGCGCTTTGCGAATCGCGACTTCCTGTTCATCGAACACGATGTCACCAACTACGTGTTTGTGGACGAGCCGCTTGACTACGTGCTCCACTTTGCCTCCCCGGCGTCACCTGCCGACTACCTCAAGTATCCGATTCACACGCTCAAGGTCGGCGCGCTGGGCACCCACAAGGCCCTTGGGCTGGCGCGCCACAAGGGGGCGCGCTTCATGCTCGCGTCGACGTCCGAGGTATACGGCGACCCGCAGGTCAACCCACAGCCGGAGACCTACTGGGGCCACGTCAACCCGATCGGGCCACGCGGCGTGTACGACGAGGCCAAACGGTTCGCGGAGGCCATTACCATGGCATACCATCGCAGCCACGGGCTCGAGACCCGGATCGCCCGTATCTTCAACACCTACGGTCCGCGCATGCGTATCGACGACGGGCGCGCGGTGCCGAATTTCATGATGCAAGCACTGTCGGGCAACAACCTCACGGTGTACGGCGACGGCGGGCAGACGCGCTCGTTTTGCTATGTCGATGACACCGTGCGCGGCCTGCTCACGTTGTTGCGTTCCGACGTCAGCACGCCTGTGAACGTCGGTAATCCAAACGAGGTAACCATCCTGCAGATTGCCGAGCTGGTGATCGAATTGTGCGACAGCGCCAGCCCGATCGTCTTCGAAGAGCTACCGGTGGATGATCCCAAGGTTCGCTGGCCGGACGTGACGCGTATCACCGGCGAACTCGGCTGGGTGCCGCAGATCGAGCTTCGTAGCGGGCTGGAACGCACCGTGCCCTGGTTCCGCGGGCAGCTGCACGCGACTACTCGCTGAGTCGGCGGGTCGGCAACCGCACTTGCTCGACCCACGCGCCAGACTCGCCAGAGTTTTTCGGCACCCTGTTAATCTGCCAGCGCCGCGATCAGGGCTTCGTCAGCAATCTCTACCGCCCAGTTACCGTCACGCTCGGCCATGCGCCCGATGTCTTCGGCGAGCGCGCAGCGCAGCACGCCGCAACGCGATTTCTTATCGTGGCGGGCTGCGATGAGCACGTCGGCGGGCTGGGTGCCCGCCGGCAGCGCCACCGGAAGACCGGCGCGCACACATAGGGAGGCGATTCGCTCGGCAAGGCCGGCGGTGGCTCCTACGACTTTTTCGGCGAGCCGCGCTTCTGCCACCATGCCAATGGCCACGGCCTCGCCGTGCCGCATCGAGTAGCCTTGCGACGACTCCACGCCGTGGGCAACCGTATGGCCGAAATTCAAGATCTGGCGACGGTTGCCTTCGCGCTCATCGGCGACCACAACCGCCGCCTTCAGGCGTACGCAGCGCTCGACGATGAGCGCCAGCGCCTCCGGAACTTTGGCGAGACACGATTCCAGCAGGCCGTCTTCGAGATCGACAAAGAGCTGCTCATCGAGGATGACCCCGTACTTGATGACCTCACCTAGCCCGGCCCGCAACTCCTCCTCAGGCAGTGTTTGCAGCAGGTCGATGTCGGCTAGCACCTGCCGAGGCTGCCAGAAGGCGCCGATGAGATTCTTGCCGGCCTTGGTATCGACGCCGGTTTTACCGCCGACAGAGCTATCGACCATCGCCAGGAGGGTGGTCGGAACCTGCACGTACGCAACGCCACGGTAGAGCGTCGCCGCAACGTAGCCGGCGATATCGCCGACCACGCCTCCGCCGAACGCTAGCACCGCAGATTGTCGATCTGCGCCGGCGTCGATCGCGTCATCCTGCAGCTCTGCAACCACCTCTCGGGTCTTGGAGCGCTCACCGTTCGGTACGGTGAGCTCGACGAAGCGGATTCCCGAGGCCGAGAGTGCGCCGCGTAGCCGGTCTCCGTGCAACCCGGCAACGACCTCGTCGGCGATCACGACGATCTGCGTTTCTCCCCCGAGCACCTCGCGCAGCTGCTCGCCAATTCCCGCTATCAGCTCGCTGCCTACGACAACGTCGTAGGCGGACGCGGCCGGGCGCTCCAACGCCACCTTTATACGTCGCTCGACGCTCATGGCTCGCCTGCCGCAGAAGCGCCGGAACGCGACAGAGACTCCAGCAAGAGAACTTCGGTGGCGTCGAGCATCGGCGCTGGCGCCGCATTGGTCTCAACGACGATCGGCAGCTCGGTGCACCCCAGGATCAGCAGCTCCGCGCCAGCTGCGATGAGCTCGTCGATGGCGGGGGCTAGCCGCTCCCGCGCCCCAGCTCCGCCGCCTTTCACAGCGCGAATCGCCGCCATCACTCCGGCCTGCGCTTGCGACTGCGGCCGCAGCGTGCGCAAGCCACGCGCCTCCAGCGCCCGATCGTACAGTTCGAGCTCCATCGTCCCGTTGGCTGCCAGCACTCCGACGGCACCGCCGGAAGGTAATGCCGCTGCGGCGCGGGCGGCGGCCAGACCAATCATGTCGAGCACCTCGATCTGTACAGCATCCCGGATCGCGGCAAGGTAAGCGTGCGCCGAGTTGCATGGGATGGCGATGAAGTCGGCTCCGCCGCGCTCCAAGGCGCGGCTCGCAGCTTGAAGCGCCGGGGTCGGATCGGCTCCCTTGCCGGTGAGGTGCGTCGTACGGTCAGGTACGTGGGTGGCGTTGTAGAGCAGGCACGGCGGGTGGTCTTGATCCCTCTCGGCGGCAACCCGATCCACCAACCGCTGGAAGAAGTGCGCGGTGGCCGCCGGCCCCATCCCCCCGAGAACACCTATGGTACGGAAGCCTCTATCACTCACGAGCCAGCTGTGTCGTTCTCGCTGGGTTCCTCGGATTGCGGCTTCCAGCGAAGTACGGGTCGTCGAGCCGCCTGCGTTTCGTCGAGTCGTCGGTGATAGGTCGTATGCGGTGCGCCCCTGACCAGCTCGGGGTCGTCGCGGGCTTCGCGGGCAATCGCCAGCATGGCCTCGACGAACCCGTCGAGCTCCTGCAAAGACACCGTCTCGGTGGGCTCGATCATCAATGCACCCGGGACCACGAGCGGAAAGTACACCGTCGGCGGATGGAAGCCGTAGTCCATCAGTCGCTTGCAGATATCCATTGCCGCGACGCCGTGCTTCTTCTGATGGAGGTCGGAAAAGACCACCTCGTGCATGCAGGGACGATCATGCGGCAGCTCGTATTCGCCCTTCAGCCTCTCCTTCAGGTAGTTGGCCGCCAGCACGGCGTCCTCGGCGATCTGCCGGAGACCCTCCGCTCCGTGGGCGCGGATGTAGGCGTAGCCACGCACCATCATGGAGAAGTTGCCGTAGAAGCCGTGGATCTTCCCCATGCTGTCGGGGCGGTCGTCGTCAAGCCGGTAGCTGCCATCTTCGTTGCGGACTACCACAGGGCGCGGTCGGAAGGGCTCGAGACGCTCTGACAGAGCCACCGGGCCGCATCCTGGCCCGCCGCCCCCGTGAGGCGTAGTGAACGTCTTGTGCATGTTGATATGGAAGACGTCGGCGCCGAAATCACCCGGCCGTGTCTTGCCGAGAATGGCGTTCAGATTGGCGCCATCACAGTAGATCAGCCCGCCGGCGTCGTGAATGATGTTGGCGATCTCGTCTATGCGATCCTCGAACAAACCCAGCGTGTTCGGGTTGGTCAGCATGAGCGCCGCCGTGTTATCGCCCGCTGCCGCCCGCAGCGCGTCGAGATCGACTGTGCCGCGCTCGTTGCTGGGAATCTCGACCGGTTCGAGTCCGCACAAACTCGCGGTCGCCGGGTTCGTACCGTGCGCCGAGTCCGGAATGAGCACTTCTTGCCGCCGTTCGCCGCGCTTGTGGTGATAGGCGGTGATCATCATGATCCCGGTCAGCTCACCCTGTGCACCGGCCGCCGGTTGCATCGAGAGATACGGCAGCCCAGTGATTTGCGAGAGAATTCGTTCCAGGCGCCAGATGAGCTCGAGCACGCCCTGCGAGGCGGCTTCGGGCATGTACGGATGCGCCTCGGCAAACCCACGTAGCCGTGCCACCCGCTCGTGCAACTTGGGGTTGTACTTCATGGTGCACGACCCCAACGGGTGCAGGCCAAGATCGATGCCGTAGTTGTGCTGGGAGATCCGCGTGAAGTGGCGCACGACATCCACTTCGGAGACCTCGGGAAACCCGCTTACCTGGTCTCGCACGAGGTCCGATCCCCACGCATCCGCCGCTTCGACCTCTGGAACGTCGAGCAACGGCAGCGAGTAGCCGACGCGGCCCTGGCCGCCGCGCTCGAAGATCGGCGGCTCTTGCTTGAGCTGCCCCTGCCGGCTTGCCGACGCCGTCATATCGCCCCTCACGCCACCGCCTCCGCGAGCACGTCCACCATCCGGTCGATCGCCTGCTTGCTGTGCACCTCAGTAACGCAGACCAACAGCTGATCTGCTCGCGACGCATCGAACCGGCCGAGCGCAACACCGGGAATCACGTCGTGCGCCAGACATCGATCCACAACCTTCGCGGCATCGCCACCGACGCGTACAGCGAGCTCGTTGAAATATGGGCCGTCATACACGGCCGGCACGCCCCGCGCTGCAAGCGCCTGGCGCGCGTACGTCGCCTTCGCCAGATTGGCGCGGGCGAGCTCGACGATTCCGTTGCGGCCCAAGCTGCACATGTGGATACACGACGCGAGGGCACACAGGGCCTCGTTGGTGCAGATATTGGACGTTGCTCGGGCGCGGCGGATGTGCTGTTCACGGGTCGACAGGGTGAGGACGTAGCCTTCCTTACCCTCCTCATCAGCAGTGCGCCCGGCCAGACGCCCCGGCAGATTGCGCTTGTCTCCGTCCCGGCAGGCCATGAATCCAACCAGCGGCCCGCCGAAGTTCATGCCGTTGCCGAAGCTCTGTAACTCGCCCACAACCAGATCGGCGCCTGCCTGGGCGGGGGGTATCGCCAACCCGAAGGCGACGGGCTCGGTGGTGTTGACCACGAACTTCGCACCGGTTGCCGCCACCCGCTCGCCGATCACCCGCAGGTCTTCGACGATGCCGAAAAAGTTCGGCTGTTGAACCACGAGCGCGATCACATCGTCGTCCACCTGATCTACGACCGTACGTCCGTGCTCGTCCAGCGGCAGTACGTCGAACTGAATATCCTCGATGTATCTGGCGTAGGTTCGCGCCACCACCGTGTACGCAGGATGCAACCCCTCCGACACCAGCACTCGTCCACCGCGACGTGCCAGCCGACGCGTCATGAGCACTGCCTCGGCGACGGCGCTGGCTCCGTCGTAGACCGACGCGTTGCACACGTCCATCCCGGTCAGCATGCACACCAGGCTCTGGAACTCGAAGATCGCCTGCAGCGTGCCCTGCCCTAGCTCGGGCTGGTAGGGCGTATAAGCGGTGAGGAACTCCTGGCGCTGGATCAACGCGTCGACGTGGCTAGGCACGAAGTGGGGATTGCAGCCGGCACCGAGAAAACTCGAGACGCGACGATGCGGGGCGTTGCCAGCTGCCAGCTCCTCGAGATGATCGAGGAGCTCGATCTCCGACATCGCGGGCTCCAGCCCGAGCATCCCTTCAAAGCGCGACGCCGCGGGAATCGCCGCGAACAACGCGTCGATATCGGCAACCCCGACGGCCGACAGCATCGCTTCCCGGTCCGCGGGACCGAGCGACAGGTAGCGACCGCCGCCGCCAGCGTCGTTGCGCGCGGCGGCCACTGCATTCGGCGAAGTGTCCCCCACGCTAGTAGGCCGTGGTGGAAGTGTGGTGGGTCTGGTTACGGCGAGTTGGGGCCAGATGCAAGGCGCCCTGACGTTGGCGATGCCCCGGCCATCGTCGAGGAAGGCCAACGCTGCAGATGGCCCCAAATCGCCGTAACCCTCCGGGCGACAGGGGGTTGCGCGCGTATGCTGCGTCGTTCCTCGTCAACGATGGGGTAATCATCGCCTCCTCCTCTCTCCCTGCCTCCGCCTCGCAAGACCCTGTCGCCAGGTCCGCCATACTTCCTCCACGGCCTACTAGGCCTCGATGTGCTGTCGGTATTCGGCGCTGCTCATCAACGCATCGGGCAACGACGAATCATCGAGCTTGATCCGCACCATCCAGCCGGCGCCGTGCGGATCGTCGTTGACGACCTCTGGGGTATCGATCAACACATCGTTGGCTTCAACGATCTCTCCGGCAACCGGTGCGTACAGATCAGACACCGCTTTGACCGACTCGATCGTGCCGAAAACCACGCCCTGGGCGCAAGTCGTACCAGGCTCCGGCAGCTCGACGAAGACGACATCGCCCAGCTCATCCTGGGCATGGTGGGTGATCCCCACAGTGGCGATACCACCATCGACGGAGATCCATTCGTGCTCCGAGCTGTACTTGTACGTATCTGGGTAATCGGCCATGACCTCGTCCTCTCAGCGAGCCGCCGGACGCGCCGGCAGCTTCGGTCCCGCGCCGCGTTCGCGAACCCGGGTCTCTACTGTTGTCTGCGATAAAAGGGTGTCTTCACAACCGTGGCCGGTGTCGCTCGGCCGCGTATTTCTACCGCCACCTCAGTACCGGGGGTGGTGTAGTCCGCCTCGATACAGGCGAACCCAATGCCCCTTCTCAGCGTCGGGCTGAAGGTGCCGGAGGTCACCATACCGATCTGCGCTCCCCCCTCTTCGAGCACTCCGTAGCCGTGGCGCGGGATGCCGCGGCCCGGTATCTCCAGCCCCACGACGCGCTCCGCTGGCCCCGAGGCTTGCTGCTCAACCAGCGCCTGCCTGCCGATGAACTCACCCTTGTCCGGTTTCTCGACCCAGCCGATTCCTGCCTCAATCGGGGTGCGCGCGTCGTCCATATCGCTGCCATAGAGCAACATGCCGGCCTCGAGGCGAAGCGTGTCGCGCGCGCCAAGCCCTGCTGGCACGATGCCATCCGCAGCCCCGACCTCCATCAGGCGGTCGGCGAGTGCCTCGGCGTGCTGCGGTGCCAGGTAGACCTCGAATCCGTCCTCACCGGTATAGCCCGTGCGCGAGATGATCGCGGGCGCCCCACCATACTCGGTAACTACGAAGCGATAGTAGCGAATGGATGCCAGGTCCGTGTCGACGACTCGGGCCAGGATAGCCTCGCTCCGCGGTCCCTGCAGCGCCAGCTGGGCCCAATCCGAACTCTCGTCGTCGGCCACCACATCGCCCTCGAGGTGGGCGCATATCCAATCGTAGTCCTTGTCCTTGGTGCCGGCATTGACAACGAGAAAGTAGTCGTCATCGGCCACCTGGTGGACAAGCAGATCGTCGACGATTCCGCCCGACTCACGCGTCATGGCGGTGTACTGAGCCTGGCCGATCTCCAAACTGGCGGCGTCGTTGGTGATCAGCCGCTGCACGTTGGCGAGCGCTTCGCTTCCGCGCAGTCGAATCTCGCCCATATGGCTGACGTCAAACAGGCCGGCTCGCTCGCGTACGGCGGTATGCTCGTCGACGAGGCCGCTGAATTGTACGGGCATATGCCAGCCGTCGAAATCGACCATTCGGCCGCCTCGCCGTACGTGCCACGCGTGTAGCGGTGTCGCTCGCGGCTCCGACAATAGACGTCCCTTGCAACTCGAAAGGAGGGCTTCGAGCGCTACCAAGCGTTAGCGCGACTTTCGAAGTTACCATAGCAGGCGGATTACGGTCTTCTGCCTGCCACCAACGTCGGCGACCGGACCGCAGCGGCTCCAGGGACTCCAGGACACGCCGACGGGACAAGAACCGCCTACCAACGGCGCTGCCAGACTCCGTCGGCGTGACGGCGGCGCCAAAGCGAGAAACGGGCCGTGGCACCATAGACCCGAATTGCGACGGCGTCCCCGAATTGGTTACGCAGGTAGAGGCTACCGGACGTGGCCGTGCCGTCGGCCGACAGTGACAGCAGATCGCCCCGGCCAAACGCAACGCCGTCTGGTGGCGGCGTGCCGCCAGTAGGCGTCCGCACACCCGGCGGCAGCCCGGCGACCACGCCCGGGTAGTTTCTGCTCACGTTGCGCTCCGGGCCGAGCGCGATATCACGCCCAGCGCGCAAGTCGGCACGCCGCAACCCATCTCCATCCCCATCGGCGACCGGCGTCCAGACGATTTCCCCCGCCCTCGAATCTATGGCGATGCCACGTGAAGCACCGGCCGCAGCCGCAGCCATGCGCAAGCCCACCGCGAAGAGCACCAGCTCCTCTGCGGCTGCCTCCAACCTCCGCGCCTGGCGCCAGCGCACAAACGCTGGCGCCACCGTCTGGACGACGATTCCCAACACCGCCAGCACCACCACCACCTCGATGATTGAGCTGCCTGTGCTGCGGCAGGCGCGGTTCGAGCTCACGCCCCTGAGTCACCCCGAGCATCGACGGTCACATAGGGACGCAACTTTTCCAGCGTCGTCACCCCGATTCCGCGGATGTTTAGCAAATCCTCGAGCCGCTCGAACGGCCCATGTTCTTTTCGCCAGTCGAGAATGCGACGCGCTGTCGCCGGCCCGATTCCAGGAACCGTCTGCAGCTGATCCTCATCGGCGCGGTTCACATCAACACGTGCCGTTGGGGCTTCCTGCTGCCAGGTAACGTGTCGCCCTGTTTCCTGTTGTCGAGCCATCGACAGGTTGACTACCGCCTGCCGCTCGACGACGCTGAGCGCCGACGCGGGAGCGACAATCACCAGCGCTGCAGCTCCTATCAATCCGCAGATCATGCTTCCCTCCGAATTGCTGTTTGGCTTCTGTGGGCGCCGCGACCTCACCGCGCCTCGCCACCAGGAGACGGTCAACGACTTTCGAATTCCTGATTCTGGCGCGCCTCCGCAGCGGCCACGCGTCTTCGTCCGGGAGAGCGTCGAAAGCCATGAAGAAAGGCCGGTTTCGGCGCATGAGGCCACGTTTGCGCGCCTCCTGGGGGCATGCTAGCTTGCCGTTCTTCCGCCTCCGGGACCTTTCTCCCGACCGTCGCCCCGCCTGCGAAGCATGGCCAAAGACCGAGCATCTGACGATTCGTTCGTCACCGAGATCACGCCGAAGTCCGAGGACTTCTCGCGTTGGTATACGGACGTCGTCCGCCGTGCCGAGCTTGCTGATTACTCGCCGGTCAAGGGGTGCATGGTCATCCGACCCTATGGCTACGCGTTGTGGGAGAACGCTCGCGACCTGCTCGACGCCCGCTTCAAGGCTACCGGACATCAGAACGCCTACTTTCCGTTGTTGATCCCGGAGAGCTTGCTGCAAAAGGAGGCCGAGCACGTGGAGGGGTTCGCGCCCGAAGTCGCGTGGGTCACACACGGCGGTGACAACGAGCTCGAAGAGCGCCTCGCCATCCGCCCCACATCCGAGGCGATCATTTGCAGCATGTACAGCAAGTGGGTGCAGTCCTGGCGCGACCTACCAGTGCTGATCAACCAATGGGCAAACGTGGTGCGCTGGGAGAAAGTCACGCGGTTCTTCCTACGTACCACGGAGTTCCTCTGGCAGGAGGGGCACACCGCGCACGCTACTGCGGAGGAGGCACAGGAGGAGACTCTGAAGATGCTCGGCGTCTACCGCGACTTCCTGGCGGAGGACCTCGCCATTCCGGCGATCCCGGGTATCAAGACCGATCGTGAGAAGTTCGCTGGTGCCGACCGCACATACACGGTCGAGGCGTTGATGTCCGACGGACGCGCCTTGCAGGCCGGAACCTCGCACAACCTGGGACAGAGCTTCGCTAAGGCATTCGATATCCGCTTCGAGGACCAGAACCAGGAGCTCCAGTATGTCTGGAGCACCTCCTGGGGCATGTCCACTCGAATAATCGGCGCGCTCATCATGACGCACGGCGACGACTCCGGATTGCAGCTACCGCCGCGTGTCGCTCCCTACCACGTGGTGATCGTTCCCATCCGGGCGGGCTCCTACGAGGAGGAGGTGCTGCCAGCCGCCAGGGCGCTGCGCGACCTGCTCGTCACCGCCGGCCTTCGTGTCTATCTCGACGACCGCGACGAGCATACTCCCGGCTGGAAGTACAACGAATGGGAGATGCGTGGCGTGCCGCTGCGCGCCGAGATTGGTCCGCGCGACGTCGCCAAGGGGCAGACCGTGCTGGTGCGTCGGGACACGCGTGAGAAGAGCTTCGTGCCGGTGGACCACGCGCCCTCGACCGCCGCGACATTGCTGGACGAAATTCAGACTTCCATGTTGGAGTCGGCGCGCGCGTTTACTGCCGACAACACCCATGAGGTGGACAGCTACGACGCTTTCCGCGAGATCATGTCGGGACGGCGCGGCTTTCTGAAGGTGAACTGGTGCGGCGACCCCGACCTCGAGGCCCGCATCAAGGAAGAGACCTCGGCCAGCATCCGCTGCCTATTGCTCGACGAAGAGCCCCGTGGGCCCTGTTTCTATAGCGGTGGGCCCGCCAAGCACGTGGCGTTATTCGCCAAGGCCTACTGAATCAGGCTCGTAGCAGCGCTTCGATCGTCGCCGCCACTTCATCCGGCAGCAGCCCGGCGTCGACGACCAGGTCCGCCTGCGCATAAATCGGCTCCCGTTGCTCGAGCAGCGCCCGGGCAGCCGCCGGATCGGGCCACAGCGGTCGAGTGCCTCGCGCACGCACCTCGGCAGAGCCGACCCGCCGCTGCAGCTCGGCGAAGTCGCATCGCAACCATACCGACGTCGCCATCTGTGCCGACAGCTGGCGGTTCTCCGCCGCCATGTGGGCTCCGCCACCCAGGGCAACGACAGTGCGTGGTTTCTGGGTCGCCTGACGGAGGACGAATGTCTCCGTTTGCCGGAAGCTCTCCTCGCCTTCCTCGGCGAAGATCTCGGCGATCGAACGGCCGGCGTGCCGCACGATAAGAGCATCGAGATCGAGGAAGTTCCATAACAGGCGGCGGGCTAGCAACTGTCCCACGGTACTCTTGCCGCACCCCATGAAGCCCACCAGGTGAACCTGCCGCTTGCCACGTGCATCGTGGTGCATCGTGACAAGGCTTTCGGTGGCATCAGCGGTCATCGACGGACGACCAACCTCAGTTGCTCATAGAAGCCGGGATACGACACCGACGCGGCGTCGGCACCGAGGACCTCGATGGGGCCGCTCGCCGCACCGGCGACAGCGGCCGTCGCCAGCGCAATGCGATGGTCTCCGCAGGCATCGACGGTCCCGCCCATCAAGCCCTGACGGCCGGGTACGGCTAAACCGTCTGGGAACTCGTCGACCTGCGCGCCCAGCGCCCTCAGGGCCGCACAAACTGCTGCAATACGGTCGCTCTCCTTGACCCGCAGCTCGGCGGCGCCACGAATTTCCACGCCCTCCTCGGTCAGCGGTCCCAGCAACGCCAGCAACGGCAGCTCGTCGATCAGCGCTGTGACCGCCCCTGCATCTATGACCCCGCCTCGCAGGCCACCGGCATGGCGCACATGAAGCAACGCGCAGGGCTCGCCGTGCCAATCGGACTCGGGCTCGAGCTCGATCGTGGCACCCCAGTCGCGCAGCACGTCAAGCACCGCCGAGCGCGTTGGATTGACACCCACACCTGGGAGCTCCAGCTCCGCTTGTTGGGCAACGCTTGCAGCTGCAACCCAGTAGGCAGCCGACGACACGTCACCTGGCACTCTGCCGTGCAGCGGTCCGAGCTGTGGCCGTGGGCGCAACCTCACGCCACCGTCAGCTGCGTCGCCGCTAATCTCCGCTCCCATCGATGCGAGCATCCGCTCCGTGTGGTCGCGTGAGAGCCGCTCCTCGTGCACCACGGTGTCGTCGGCGGCGCGCAGCCCGGCCAGGAGCACACAGGACTTCACCTGAGCCGACGGCACCGGCGTTCGATATGTGACCCCGCGTAGCTGCGAGCCCTCAATGATGAGCGGTGGACGGCCACCCTCGCGCGTGCTCACCGTCGCACCCATCGCCCGCAGCGGCTCTGCAATACGCTCCATCGGGCGACCGCGCAGCGACCGGTCCCCGTCCAGCGTGGTACGAAACTGATTGCCGGCCACCAGGCCAGCAAGCAGCCGCATGGTCGTACCACTGTTACCGCACGGAAGCGGATCGGCGGACTGCCGCAGCCCGTCTATCCCCGCACCGCGCACCCGCGTCGACCCATCGGACGAACCCTCGTCGATCTCGATACCGAGTTGCCGCAAGCACACCGCGGTCGAGCGCACGTCCTGTCCCCGCGATAGTCCATCAATGTGGCTCGTTCCAACCGCCACCGCTGCCAGCATCAGCGCCCGATGGGAGATCGATTTGTCACCCGGAACTTCGATCCGACCGTGCAGGCCAGCCGCAGGTTCGAGATCCCAACGATCCATGGGCGGTGTCAGTCCGGGCTATTCACCGCGGTCGCGGTCGATCCGTGCCGAGCGCCACAACAGCAACCCGAAGCCGCCCCATATGAACCCGAGAACGAACAGCATCATGACAATCGCGCCTGCGTCCATCGTCAACTTCCTCGACTAGGGTCTGGTGCTGTCTCGGCGCCCAGCGTCGCGGTGGCGATTCGATCGTTGAGCAGCCAGAAGATGAAGAAGGCGACTCCCCACTGCAACAGGCAGGTTCCCAGGCTGAACGAAGCGAACGGGTTCCACCAGTCCGGCTCGCTGATGGCAGCCTGATACAACCACCAGGTGATCAGAATCAAGAACTGAGCCGGCACTACCCAACGCAGCAAGACGTCGAACCAGCGACCGATCGGCAGGTCGTTGCGAGCCGGTTCGATGAGCTCGCGCCGGAAACGCGCCGCACCGAAGCGGTTCACCGCCACGGCAAAAAGAAAGCCCGACACCATCAAGCCAATGCCCCAGACATTGTCCTGGTTGACAAGGAAGTCGGTGCTGAGCGACGCCGGTAAGCCGAATAGGAAACCACCCAGCGTTACGAAGAGCACGGCGCGCCCTCGGCTGAGGCCGGCGTCGACGAACAGGCGCGACGACATTTCGATCATCGCCACCAGTGAAGATATCGCCGCTACGACCAGCGCCAGGAAAAAGAGCACCAGTGAGAGCTGCCCGAAAGGCATTTGCTGGAACAGCTCGGGAATCCACAGGAAGCTCAGCGCCGTGTTCCCTGGACCTCCGAGCTGCAACAGCTCCTCGGCCGGCGGGCTACCGGGGTTCGACGGCGCCAACGCGAACACCGAGCAGATCACCATGATGCCGGCCAACAACGAGGCGGCGTTGTTACCAAAGCCGATGGTCAGCGAGTTCATCACGATGTCGTCGCGATGGCTGGTGTAGATCGAGTACGTCAGCAACAGTCCGTAGCCGGCGCCGGTCGACCACGCCGACTGCGTCAAGCCCTCGAGCCAGATCCGGTAGTCGAGCAGGGCGCTCAGGTCGGGGTTGAAGAGAAAGTTCAGACCGCCGATCGCTCCCGGAAGGGTAACCGCCCGCACCGCCCCTGCCACCAGCAGCAAGAACAGCAGCGGGATCATCACCTTGCAGACACGCTCGATGCCGGCGACGCCGCGATAGACGATAGCCCCGGCGCAAGAGATCGCCACCAGGTGGAAGAAAACCGATTCGCTCGGCGATGCCTGAAACGCCTCCCAGAACTCACGCCCGCCCTGCTCGAGCACCTTCCCGGTGAGCGCTCCGAACAGGTACTTGAAGCACCACCCGGCGATCACCGCGTAATAGAACATGATCGCCATCGAGCAGAAGCCGACGAAGCTTCCCATCCACGAGGCGTTGCGTCCCACCAGCCTGCCAAACGCGCCGACGGCGCCCTTCTGCGCCTGCCGCCCCATGGCCGTCTCGACCATCAGCAACGGGATCGACCACAGCAGCAGGAACACCAGCCAGGGGATGAGGAACTCCCCGCCGCCGTTCTGTGCCGCAACACGTGGAAATCGCCAGATGTTGCCGGTGCCGACAGCCATCCCGATCGCCGCCACCAACAGACCGAACCTGGAAGTGAACTGCTCCTGTGTCTTCATCGCCAGCGGCTCTGAATCGAGTCTCTGTAATTTGCTGATTTCAAAAGATTTATCCATCCGATCGTTTGCCGGGTCGCCTCGGCCTTGGTGAGGCGGGCAGAGCAACCGGGGCGAGCGGGCGGATTCTAGCCCGTCGCTGGCCGTCGTGCGACTGGCGCCGGCTGGCCAACTCAACCGCGACCGCACGCCGTCCGAATCGATCCACGTCCCGGCGAAGCCCCGCCCTCATCCGGGTTGGCACCCTTGAATAGGCTAACTTAGTTAAACATTGACAAGATCAGAATCACGACTCATTAGAATAAAAACAGTATTTCAAACTAGTCTTCAATAGTTATAGATAGATTAAAATAGATTTGAATATTAATAAATAGTTAACGCTTGTTATGAGTTGTTCTGGACTGCTTTGATGCGCACTGATCTGCCGAGGGCCGTCGGACGATTCCGCGGAACGCCGCCCCAACCACGACCCGGGAGCCGCGGCGCGCAAACGCCGCGCAGCCTCTCCCAGTTGCCGAATGCCGTATGCTGCCCGATCAGTGCCCGACGGCGCTGGCAACATACGCGCAACTGGCCCAGGCATCTGCGCCGCCCGCGGGAACTCTGTCTCATTAGGAAACGATCGGGACAGGGGCCGCTCCGGAGCGAGGACGACCATGGATTTCTCACTGACCGACGAACAAGAGCTGATCATCGAGAGCACCCGCGAGTTCGTGCAGCGGGAGCTGCTGCCGCACGAAGACCTTGTCGAAGAAGCCGACGAAGTCCCGGACGAGCTATACGAGCAAGTCAAGCAACGCGCCCTCGAGCAAGGGCTGTACGCCGCCGATATCCCCACCAAGTACGGCGGGGGCGGGCTCGACCCACTCTCGTTCACATTGCTCGAGCGCGAGCTCGGCTGGGCCTCCTACGCCCTGCAGTACATCGTGCACCGCCCCTGCAACATCCTGCAGGCGGGAACGGACGAGCAGATCGAGACCTACCTGAAGCCGACCGTACGCGGTGAGCGCCTCGACTGCCTGGCGATGACGGAGCCCGCCGCCGGATCGGACCTGCGCGGCATGCAAACAACCGCCAAGAAGGACGGCGACGACTACGTCATCAACGGCTCGAAGATCTACATCAGCTTCGGCATGCGCGCCGACTACGTAATTCTATTCGCGGTCACCGGCGTCACCGAGACGCCGCGCGGACCGCGCAACGAGATCTCCACATTCCTGATCGACAAGGGCACGCCGGGCTTCGAATGGCAGTACGGCGGCAGCTGCGTGTCGCATCGCGGCTACGACCACGCCGAGCTGTTCTTCGACAGCTGCCGCGTGCCCGCGACCCAGATGCTGGGCGAGCCCGGCGAGGGCTTCAAGCTGGCAGGGGTGTGGCTGTCGCCGGCGCGTCTGTCGATGGGCGCTCTGTGCGTCGGACGAGCCAAGCGCGTGTTCCAGATGGCGTCCGAATGGGCGGCAACGCGTAAGCAATTCGGCAAGCCTATAGGCCAGTTTCAGGGAACGGGCTTCAAGATCGCCGACATGGCGGTGCAGATCGAAGCCGCCGACATGCTCACCCTCAAGGCGGCGTGGAAGTGCGCCCAGGGCACGATGACAGACCGGGATGCTGCGGTAGCGAAGCTCCACGCCAGCGAGATGCTCGCCATGGTCACCGACCATGCGGTGCAGATCTACGGCGGTATGGGGGTGATGAAGGAGATGCCCATCGAGCGCTTCTGGAGAGACGCGCGGCTCGACCGCATCTGGGACGGCACCAGCGAGATTCAGCGCCACATCATCGCGCGCTCGATCCTGCGGCCGCTGGAAGGCTGATCACGGCGCAGGCCCGAATACGCGCCGCCCTGCGTACACAAGTTCGTATAGCAGGCCGTGGTGGAAGTGTGCCGTAACCCTCCGGGCGATAGCGGGTTGCGCGCGTATGCTGTGTCGTTCGTCGTCAACGATGGGCTAACCATCGCCTCCTCCTTTCTCCTTGCCTCCGCCTCGCAAGACCCTGTCGCCAGGCCCGCCACACTTCCACCACGGCCTGCTAGCGGGCGCCGCGATCGCCCAGGCCACTGACCGCGCTCTCGAGAACGGCGCGGGCCGCGCCCAGCGGATCCGCCTGCGCCACCACCGCCGAGAGCACGGCGACGCAGTCGGCGCCGGCGGCAGTGACACCACGTGCATTGGTCGCGTCGATACCGCCAATTGCCACCAGCGGCTGATCGGTGAGTCGACGCGCGGCGCGCACGTGCTCCAGGCCGACGGCGGATCCGGCGTTTGCCTTGCTACCGGTGGCGAACACCGGACCCACCGCAAGGTAGTCGATCGGCAGCTCGCCAGACCCCTGAACGTCACCGAGAGAGTCGGCCGACAGCCCCAAGCACTCCTCTGCCAGTAGCCGTCGAGCCCGCTCGACGGGCATGTCGGTCTGGCCGATGTGGGCGCCGACGCCAGTCAGCGCCGCCGCGACCCCGACGCGGTCGTTGAGCAGCAGATAAATACCCAGCGAGTCGCACAGGCGCTCGGCAACGCTAGCGGCGGCGAAAAACGCGTCGTCGGTGGCGTGCTTGTCGCGATACTGCACCCATTCCGCACCGGCCTCCGCGAGTGCCTCCAGGGTCGGCGACAGCGGCCACCTCGCGATGCCCGGGTCATAGATCGGCAGCATCGCCGGAATTCGGCCGGTGACCCATGGCAGCGGCATCGACGCTCAGACTTGCGGCCCGGCCCCGGGCAGGATCTCGTCGATGAGGTGAGTATCGTAGTCGCCGGCAACGAACCCGGGATGGTCCAAGACACGCCGAAGTAGCGGGATATTCGTCTTGATTCCCTCGATGATCATGAGCTCCAGGCAGCGGCGCATGCGCGCCAGAGACTCGGCCCGGTCGCGCCCGTGGACGATGACCTTGGCGATCATGGAGTCGTAGAAAGGCGACACGTAGTAGTCCTCATGTGCCGCCGTGTCGACGCGCACTCCCGGACCCTTGGGAACATTGAAGGCGGTGATCTGACCCGGGCAGGGAACCAGCGTCTCGGGATCCTCCGCGTTGATGCGACACTCCATGCTGTGGCCGCGGAACTCGATCTCGTCCTGGGTGTACTGAATCGGCAGGCCAGCCGCGATCCGAATCTGCTCCTTTACGAGATCGACAAGCGTCACCGCCTCGGTGATCGGGTGCTCGACCTGGATGCGGGTGTTCATTTCCATGAAGTAGTGCTTGCCATCGCCGTCAACGAGAAATTCCATGGTGCCAGCGGACACGTACTCGAGCGCCGACGCTCCGCGCACCGCGTCGGCCAGGATGTTCTCGCGTTGCTCGCGGTCTAACGCCGCGGTTGGCGTCTCCTCGACGATCTTCTGGTACTTGCGCTGTACGCTGCACTCCCGTTCGCCGAGGTGTACGAGGTTGCCATGCGTGTCCCCCAGGAGCTGCACCTCGACATGGCGCGGGCGCGCCAGGTACTTCTCCATGTACATCTCACCGTTGCCAAACGCCGCCTCCGCTTCGCGCGAGGCGGTCCGGAACGCGGCCGCCAGGTCGTCGCCCCTCAATACGATGCGCATGCCGCGCCCACCGCCCCCGGCCGACGCCTTGAGCAGCACCGGGTAGCCGATCTCCTCGGCGATCACGCCCGCGACATCGGGCCCACCGACGGGACCGTCGCTGCCCGGGAGCATGGGCAGACCGGCCTCGAGCATCAGCCGCTTGGCTTCGACCTTGTCGCCCATCCGACGAATATGGTCTGGACGCGGCCCGATGAACTTGAATCCGCAGGTCTCACAGACTTCCGCGAAATGCGCGTTCTCGGAAAGAAACCCATAGCCCGGGTGGATGGCGTCGACCTTGAGCGCCTCGGCGGCAGCGATCACCGAGGCAATGTCGAGATACGACTCCGCCGCGGGGCCGGGGCCGATGCAGATATCCTCATCGGCAAACTTCACGTGCAACGAGTCGCGATCAGCCTCCGAGTAGACGGCCACGGGGCTGATGCCCAGCTCGCGACAGGCCCATATGACCCTTAGCGCGATCTCGCCACGGTTGGCCACCAAGACGGATTTGATCATCGAAGCATTCCAAAGGCACGGCCGCAGACAGCGACGGGTCAGTCAGGCCGGACGGCAAAGAGCTCCTGGCCGTACTCTACTGGCTGGGCATTCTCGTGCAGCACCGCGACGAGCTCTCCGCCAACATCGGAGGTGATCTCGTTCATCAGCTTCATGGCCTCGACAATGCACAGGGTCTGGCCCTCTTCGATGCGGTCGCCGACCTGTACGAACGACTCCGCCCCCGGCTCCGGGCCCAAGTAGAACGTCCCCACCATCGGCGACCGAATCACGTGTGCGCCGCCGTGGTCGGTAGCAGCGACGTCAGCATCGCCATGCCCTGCGCCCGCCGCAATCGTGCTTGCGGCGGATACGATGGGTGTGGCGGCGGCGAAAACCTGTGGCTCGGGGCGTCGAATGCGTAGGCTTACCCCATGCTGCTCGATCTGCAACTCGGCCAGATCGTGCTCGATCATCAGGTCCACGAACTCGCGAATGCGATCGATATCCAATGCCGGTCTCCAGTATAGGCGGACCTCAGAATACCACCGGTAAGGTGGAGCTTCACACGCCTACAGGCTCTGTTGGATCGGCGCGAACATGGCTCGCGGTGGCAACCGGTTCAGCACTTCCGCGCCGGTCTCTGTGACCAGCACCATGTCTTCAAGTCGCATGCCGCCCTTCCCCGGAAGGTAGACACCCGGCTCAATCGTGACGACGGTATCGACCATGAGCACGTCGTCGCTACGCTGCGCCAGGCGCGGAGCCTCATGCACCTCGAGGCCCACCCCGTGTCCGAGGGAATGGACGAACGCCTCGCCGAGGCCCCGCTCCGCGAGCGCCTGGCGCGCCGCCGCGTCCACTTCACGAGCAGACACCCCCGCCGCCACCACCGCCAACGCCGCCTCACGAGCCGCGCTCAGGGCCTCGTGCACACGCTTCCAGTCAGCCGGCAGTTCCGGGCCCAGCAACACCGCCCGAGTAATGTCGCTGCAGTAGCCGTCCACCACACAACCCATGTCGACAACCGCCAGATCGCCCTTGTGAAGTAAGCGCTCGGTAGGGCGTGCGTGCGGCAGAGCGCCGCGAGGGCCCGACGCGACGATGGTGTCGAACGACATGCGCTCTGCGCCCCGCACCCTGCAGGCGTTCTCTAACGCTGCCGCCAACCCAACCTCGGTGGTCCCTGGCCGCAACGCCTCGACGGTTTCCTCGAGCGCCGATTCCGCCACCTCCAAGGCTCGCCGGACTGCTTGGATCTCGGTGCGGTCCTTGCCAACGCGAAGCTGCTCCACCAACCCGCCGACGCCCTTCCACTCGATCCCGTCATGGGCGCGCGTGAGCTCTTCCCAGACCGCAACCGATACGTCCCGGGACTCGAAGCCAACGGGAGCCGCGGCGCGCTCCAGGGGCGCCGTCAGCGCCCACGTCAGGCCGGTTGCGGCGATGATCAGTTCGCAGTCCGGTGCTTCGTCGACTGCCTGCTCAGCGTAGCGAGCGTCGGTCACCAGCGTGGCGCCCAACGCACCCACAACAACCCAGCCGTTGGAGCCGGTAAACCCGGTCAGGTAACGGACGTTGGCGCGCTGGGTGCACAGGAACGTGCCGAAGCCCGCCGCCTCGAGCGACTCGACAAGTCGCTGTCGACGGAGGGCGCCCGCGCTGCCGGGGGCGTTCAGCTGACGGTCACCGTAAGGGTCGTGGACGCGGTGGCGCCGAAGTTGTCACGGATCGTCAGGGTCACGGTGTATGTGCCTGCGATGGCGAAGATGTGCGTCGCAGACGGAGTCACCTCGAGGGTCGGACTCGTGCCGTCGCCCCAGTCCCAACGGTACTCCTCGATCTCGCCCCCCGGATCCAATGACGACGTAGCGCTGAAGGAAACGACATCGCCAGCAGCGGGGTCATCAGGCGAGAAGATGAAGCTCGCCTCCGGCGTACCGCCGGTGATCCGAAGGGTGATCTGGTTCGATACCGCCTGCACCGCGAAGGTAACGTCGTCGAGGAGATGGGCCTCGATCACGATGATGGCGTCCGGCTCGTGACCAAACACCGTGTTGAACGCCGTGCCGAGCGTGTTGGTACGACCCGGGGTGCTATCTGAGAAGGTGGCATGGAGGCTACCGACGTCGGTGCTGTCTTCAACGATCGCCCAGCGCACCAGGCGCCCGCTCAAGACCGTGCCGGAGTCGCGATCGGTCACCGTTGCGGACATTCCCACACCGTCGTTGGGCGCACTGGTGGTAGAGGTCGAACCGTCGTCGAAGGTCAACGTAACCGCCGTATTCTCCTGCGTAGCAGTGGCGATGGCGGTCACCTGGTTGGATGTGAAGATGACGCGCCCGTCCACCGGCTCGAGCACGTCGGCGGTGAGCGTGACGGTACCTTCGCCCTGCAGGAGAATGGTGGCGAAGGCCTCACCCGAGGAGTCGGTCAGACTCCGGCTCGGGCTGCCGAAGAAGGCCGCTCCGTGGCCGGAAGCGATCGTCAGGTCCTCGATGATGTGGAATTCGACCTCGACCCCGGCGATCGCCAACCCCTCGGGGGTCTTGACTTTTCCCACCA
The DNA here is from genome assembly GCA_963666055.2 of Acidobacteriota bacterium. Classification (GTDB taxonomy): domain Bacteria; phylum Acidobacteriota; class UBA890; order UBA890; family WLXD01; genus DASCOT01. Next base: position 181,804 of record CAXWPH010000014.1, read on the forward strand.
GGGTGAAATCGATGGGGGCAACACCGCGAACGCTGGTCGTATCGGCGCCGCCGCTGCGGAAGACCAAGTCGACCAACGCCTCCAACGGTACCCGGTCGAAAGTGACACGCAGTACGGTGGCAACGTCGGCAATCCAAGCTGTCACAGTCCCCGAACCGCTGACCGTACTGCGCACGGCGAACGAAGCATTGCCCTCGAATGTTCCTGCCCGCACAGAACTCGCTGCGGTGGCCGGGTCGGCGCCGAACAGACGGATGGTGCCGATGTCGATCGAGACGTTCACCGGGGTGCCGTTGGCCACCGGGTTGCCGCTAGCGTCGCGCACGCGCACGTTGATTATCAGGTCGGTAAGGCCGTCGGCGCTGCCTGTGCCGCCACCGCTGACGCTGATCAGCCCGGAAAACGTGCCCGTGATGTTGGGTGTATTGCCGGTCAGATCGACAGGGGCTGTCGGGGCAGACGGATCGTTGGTCTTGCAAGACAGCGACAGCGCCACGACCGCCATTAGGACCATCACGACCATCACACCCGGGCGCGACCGGCCGAACAGAAATCCGCGTTTCATGGCGTCGTCAGCTCCCCATCAGTCAGCAAAGTCTGCGAAATTGAGGCCTATCGCCGCTTCCGCTTGAACAGCGTCTCCAGCAATCGTGTGTCCGAAGAAACGCACGGTGGCCGTCGCCTGGATGCTGACGAAGCCGGTGACCGGCTCGAACCCAGGCAGAATCAGATGCGAGAGGGGCGGCTGGCTTTTGAGGGTCGACGGGACCAGCACCAGGGTGAGGCCGGTGATCGTCTCGGTGGTGGAGCCGTTCGGGGTCACGCGAACCTTGGCGCTGATGGCACGCTGGAAGCCCGGCGGTTTGGCGGTTCCCCCATCGGTGCGGCTAAAGGTCACCTCATAGCGCTCGACAAGGATGTCCTGGAGCCCCGGTTGCGACAAATCGGACGGGTTCTTCATCCGCGCGATGAGGGTGACGACGACAGTGTCCTCGGGCAGCGTTCCGTCGGTGCTGAGAACATCACCGAAGGGCGCGTTGCCGGCGAGCAGCGACGAGACGATCAGGACGACGGGCGCAGAAGTGTTCTGCAGCCCACCGCTGGTGCCGCAGCCGGCAACGGTGAGCACCAGGCTGCACACCGCCGCGGTGGCCGTTACCCGTCGGGTACTGGATGGGCGCATCGTCACTGCTCCAAGATCCGTGGTGTGATGAAGATGAGCAACTCGTTGTTGGTCTGCTCGGTCTTGCGGCTCTTGAAGAGAGAGCCGAGCAGCGGAATGCGGTGGAAGAACGGCACCCGCGATTCCTGCTCGGTAGAGGTCATTTGGAAGATGCCACCGATGACCGTGGTGCCACCATCGCGCACGAGGAGCTTGGTTTCGGCTCGGCGCGTGAAGATGGTGGGAATCCCCAGCACCGAATTACCGAAATCGGGCTCGCTCTTGTCGACGACGATGTCGAGCATGATGGTCCTTTCTGAGGTGATCTGCGGTGTCACCTCGAGCCGCAGCTGGGCGTTGATAAAGGTGATCGATGCGGTGTTGTCGATCAGCGTCTGCACGGGGATCCGGCGACCGCTCTCGATCGATGCTCGGACGTTGTCCTGGGCAGTGACCTTGGGCGACGAGATGATCTTGCCGCGCCCCTCTTCCTCCATGGCCGACAACGCCACATCGAGCCGGAAGGTATCGAGGATGTTGCCCATCGTCAGGGCAACGCCGCTGGTAGCGTTCTGTGCCGGCAGATTCACGGCGAACGGTACGCCACCTGTCCCCACCTGCTGAAGGGCGCCGAGCGGATTGTTGAGACCCTGGATCCCCATGTTATTGGGGAAGACCAGACCGGTGGTGTTGCCGTGCTGGGCATCGGCCACGCCGCTGAAGCCCCATTGGATGCCGAGCTCACGACCGAATTCCTTGGTGGTTTCGACGATGCGCGACTCGATCAATACCTGCGGCGCTGCGATATCGAGCGTCGTCACCAGGGCGAGGATAGCGTCGAACGATTCGGCGGTATCTTTGATGACCAGGGTGTTGGTGCGGGTGTCGACGATGACCTCGCCGCGCTGCGACAGCTGTGCCTCGATGATCGGCACCAGGTTCGCGGCCGTGGCATAGGAAAGGCGCGTGGTATGGATCTCCAACGGAGACGCTAGCTCCGCCTGGTTGGCGAGTCGGGCGCGATCTTCAGCCTCGTCGGCCATACGGCGCAGCGACGAAACCCGCACGATGTTGTCCTCGATGCTGAACCCCAGCTGGTGGGCGCGCAGGATCGCCTGGAAGGCCGTATCCCAAGGGACGTCGAAAAAGCTCACGGTCACCGGGCCCGAGACTTCCGGGTCGACCACCACGTTGAGCCCCGTGAGGTTCGAGAAGAAACGCGCCACGTCGCGGATATCAGTGTCGACGAAGTTGATGCTTATCGAAACGCCTTGGTGGTCGCCCATCGCCAGGATGTCGGACTCGGTCGGCAACTGTCCGGCGGCAATCCGCTGCTCTGCGGGCATCTCCGCTTGGGGCCTGGCCAGTGGTAGCTGTGCAGACGCATCCGCGATGCGCGCCGGCAGCAGGGCGATGGAAACAGACACCACCAAAGCTGCCGCCCGCCGCCGTTGACGGCGGCTCCGGCGACTTGCTGCACGAGTGTGTGTGCCCATTGCCACCTACTCTCCCGCTTCCTTAGCCAGGCGTTTGACCACCTGCCGCTTGCTGCGCGCGCCCAGAAGGTCTTCGATCTCCTGCTCGAACACGATCTCGTGCTCGTTGATCGCCACGATGCGGCCGTCGTATAACTCGGTGCCAACTTCGGCAAAGTACGTACGCCGGTCGAGCCCGATAAGCATGGCGTGCCAGCGTCCCTGGAACTCCGCCAGGGCCGAGATGCCTATCTCACCGAGCATGAAGCCCGCTAACCCCGGAGGTCGCTGAGTGGGCGCGGTGAGCTCGCGCTGACGGAGCAGCAGCAGGCTACGAAAGGGGTCGCGGCGGCCGCCCGAGTTGTACACGAAGTTTTGCCCGCTCAAGAGCATTTGCTGCTCGGCCAAGATCTGCTCGACGAGGCGCACCGCTTTCTCCTCGTCGGCGGTCATGCCGGCGCTGATCACCGGTAGCTCACCGGGATCGATCAATGCAGGGGGCTCGGGTTCGGCGACCGGATCGATTTCGGCGTCATCCGATTCCTGCGACTCTGGCAGACCCTCTTGCTGCGCCGCGGCCACTGCCGCGCCCCCGGTCCGCACGGGCGTTAGCCGGGCCGCAGCGGCAAGACTGCCTTGGCCATCATCAGTGCGACAAGCGCCAAACCTGCATTCCTTCCCCAGGACCCACATCGAACGCTCATTGAGCCAGCAGCTCCTCGAACCCGTCGGCGGCGAGATTGTCGAACTCGTCTTCCATGAAGATGAATGTCATTGCGGTTACCGTGGCCTCGACTGACGCGTCGCTTTCGTCTAACGCCGAAATGGAAACGTCGTCGACGTTGATGATGCGCGCGAACTTGCCAATACGGTCGAAGAACCGCGCCAGATCGTGATAGGTGCCGGTAAGCTCGAGCGCAATCGGCGACTCGGCATAGAACTCGTACGGAACCGGGTCACGGAACTCGAGATCGCGTATGTCAAGGTTCGACTGCGCCGCGAGCGTCCCTACGCCGCGCAGCAGGTCAGCGGTCTCGTACTCTTCTGGCAAGATGTGTGCCAAGACTTCGAGGCGACGGTCGAGGCCGGAAAGCTCCTCGCGAAGCTCCGGCAGGCTGTTGGCGACCGCCTGTATTCGCTGCAGCTCGGTCTTGAGCTCGGCGATCTCGTTCTCTGTTCGAGTGATCTGCTGCGAGGTCGACCGCCAGAACTGCATGTAGTACATGCCGACGAACAGGAAGCAGAGAGCGACCGACACAAGCCACTGCTGTTTCGGCGACAGGTCATTCAATGAGAGTGCCATCAGCCCCCCCCGCCGCCGGCCGCGGCGGGCGGCTCCGCTCCAGCAGCCAGGTTGTTCGCCTTGAAGGCGAGACTGATCTGGAACCTAACCGTCTCGCCGGAGTCACCCAGCGTGCGCAAGCGCACCTGCTCGAAATACTGCGAGGCCTGGAGGTTGGTAAGAAAGTCGGCCACCGAATTGTCCGACAGAGCTGCGCCGCGGAGCGTCACGTCGCCGCGGGCAAGATCGAGGCCGGTCAGCCAGAGCCCATCGGTAATCAGCCGGCTGACTTCGTCGAGCAACATTGCTGGGCCCGTCTGATTGGCTTTGAGCTCGACGATGACCCTGAGCTTCTGGCGCAGCAGATCGGTGCGCTCTTGTAGCGCGGCCACCTGGTCCGCTACCTCCTGCACCCGGGCGCGCTCGGATTGCACGAGAGAGAGCTCGGTTCGCAGCTGCTTAAGCGTGTTGCTCTGAAACCACCAGGCGAGTCCGATGCCCAGTAGCACGACAATGAACATCCCTGCAATGCCCGCCTGCACCGCACCAACCGAGAACTCCGGCAACCGGATGGCGCGCAGACCCTTGCTCTTCTTGGCGGCATCGGCGCCCAGCAGGTTGATACGGATCATCCGCCCATCACTCCATCACGCCGCGTAGCGCCAGACCTAGCGCAACGGTCGATTCGGGGCCGGTCTCCCAAACGTACTCCGGATCGAAGCCGCCGTCGGGTATCGAGATGCGCCGCATCGGATCGAACTGCTCGACTGGCCAACCGAGCCGATCTTCGAGGCGGGTGGACACAAGTCGGCGATATGAGCGCCGCCGCCGGCCAGAAAAATCGCGTCGAAGCGATCGCGTAGGGCTTGAGTCTGGTAGAAGTCGAACGTCTTACGGATCTCGGTGATGATCTGCTCGGAGACTTGGCCAATAGCCTCGAGCACACGCGGATCGGTTGCAGCGTCGCGCAGTTCGGAACCCGCCTCGTCGTCGTCACTCCACTCGGCGAGCCCGAGGTTCTTGCCCTGCGATCCGCCGGTGGCGCTCTCGCGGCTGACACGTCGCAAAACCTCTTCGGCGTCGAACGGATCGAGCATGAACTGACGCTGCAACGCCGCGCTGTAGCGGTTCATTCCCACCGCGATGTCTCGCCAGAAGGCCGGTCTGCCACCCTCGAGCACCGCGAGGTTAATCACCGATGCGCCCAGGTTCAGGATCGCGACGTCCTCGAACTGGCGCTCGGGATAGCTGAACTCGAAGGCGTTCTGCACGGCGAACGCGTCGATATCCATGATCGTCGCGGTCCGCGTGGCCGCCTCGATAACCGCGACATGGTCGTCCACACGATCGCGCTTGGCTGCCACGAGGACGACGTCCATGGTGTCCTTCTCTTCGTCCTCCTCGAGCACCGCGAAGTCTAGGTCGACGTCGTCGAGCTCGAACGGGATGTACTCCTCGGCCTCAGAGGAGAGCGATTCCCGGAGCTCGTCGGGATCCTGGCGAGGCATGGTGACGCGCCGCACGATGACCGCGTTACCCGAAACCGATGCTGCGACGTATCGGGTACGAATCTTGTGCTGGTCGAAAAGCTCGGCGATGGTCTGGGCGACGGCCGCCTGTTCGATGATCGCACCATCGACGACGGCCTCGCTCGGAAGCTCGGCGGTAGCGAAGTGAGTGAGCTCGAAGGGCAAGTCGCCCTTGACGGCGCGCACTGCGACCAACTTGACCGCGTACGAGCCTATATCGAGCCCCACAATCTGTCGGGTCCGGCTCAGGAACATGAATTCCCACCCCAGAACGGACCCAGCTCGCTTTTCGCCCGTACATAGTTGTAATCGTCGGCGGTGGGCAGTGTCAAGCCTCCCCGAGAAGTTTTGCCTCCGTATGCGCATCAGAAGGCAAACGAAGTCAACCGAATCTGCCACGGCGGCGGGCGGATATTCCGCGCCTAGCTCACCCGATTAGACGGCCATCGGGAGCAACAATTCGGAGCCGTCGGGACTCGGCTCGGTGCGTGGCGCCGCAGGGTCAGGGCACCGCGGTGGTCATGCAGTAGCGACCGCGTCAATCTCGACCCGTACGTCCTTCGGTAGCCGTGCCACCTCCACCGTGGCGCGCGCCGGTGGCGCGTCGCCGAAGTACTCACCGTAGGCAGCGTTGACCTCGGCGAAGTCACCCATGTCGACCAGAAAGATCGTCGTCTTTACGACACGGTCGAAGCCGCTGCCGGCGGCCTCCAGCACGGCGGCCAGGTTGGCCATCACGCGATGTACCTGGTCGGTGATCGAACCGTCGACCACGTCGCCGGTGCTGGGGTCGATGGGAATCTGACCCGACAAGAACACCAGGCGGCCAGCACCCAGATCGATGTCGGTGGCCTGAGAGTAGGGACCCAGGGCACCCGGAGCTTTGTCGGTATGAATGGCGCGATGACCCAAGTGACCTCCGTGAATGGTTGGCTATGATCTGCCAGTTATCCTAGCGCCCCGGCCGGGGCGCTAGCATCCTGAGTCAGGACACTAACAGGCCGTATGGCCTGCTAGGGAACGCGGCCGCGGTGTACTGACCGGACGCCCTCGACGATCTCGATCGCGGCCACGAGGGTGCGCAGATGCTGACTGTCGGTCACGTCGAGAATCAAATCCACCCGCCCCTTGTATCCTTCGAGCTTCGACTCGATGTGTCGGATGTTGGCGCCTCCCTCGGCGATCTTCGAGGTAAGCGCGGCGAACAAGCCGGGGCAGTCGTCGAACTCGACCCGCAACCGCACGGGAAGGACGCTTCCTTCCTCCCCTTTCCAGACAACGTCGATCCGTCGATCCTCGGTTTCCAGCAGCCGTGCAATATTTCCGCAGGTGGTGGAGTGTACGGAAACACCCTTGCCGCGGGTCACATAGCCGACGATGGCCTCCCCCGGAACCGGCCCGCAACAGCGCGCCCGATAGACCATGATGTCGTCCAGGCCTTTGACCTGGATGGCATCCTGCGCGTTCCAACCGAACGCCCGATCCACGATTCGGCGCAGGCGAGAGGGCTCCCTAGTCGGAGGCGCCTCGATCTTGTCAGGCGGCAGGATCTTCTCGATCAGCGGCCGCGGGGCAACCTTGCCGAAGCTCACCGCCACCAGCAAGTCCTCGGCACTCGAGGCACCGAAGTGCGCGCCGATTCGCTCCAGGGTGCCGTCCGACATCAGCTTCTTGAGCCGCAGCCCGTACTTGCGGAACTCCTTCTCCAGCATCTTCCGTCCGAGCTCGAGGCTACGGGCGCGCTGTTGCTTGTTGAGCCAGTTACGAATCCGATTGCGAGCCCGCGAGGTCTCCACGAGGTTGAGCCAGTCGCGGCTCGGAGTTGCGTCCGGCGATGTGCTGATCTCGACGATATCGCCGTTGCGCAGCTGTTGACGCAGTGGCACGAGCTTGCCGTTGATCTTGGCGCCAATGCAGTGCTGCCCGATCTGGGTGTGGATCATGTAGGCGAAGTCGATGGGCGTCGCACCCCGGGGCAGCGACTTGACATCGCCGTCGGGGGTGAAGACGTAGACCTCGTCCGGGTACAGGTTGAGCTTCAACGATGACAGGAACTCGCCTGGGTCCGACACCTCACCCTGCGACTCCACCAGCTGGCGCAGCCACGCCAGCGGCTGGATCTCCGCCGCGGCGGCATCCACGCCCTCCTTGTAGAGCCAGTGCGCCGCGATGCCGTCCTCGGCCACCCGATGCATCTCCTCGGTGCGGATCTGCACCTCGAACGGTCTGCCGCGGTCCATCACCGTAGTGTGAAGCGACTGGTACATGTTGCGCTTTGGCATCGCGATGAAGTCCTTGAAACGACCCGAAAACGGACTCCACCGGTTGTGCATGATGCCGAGCGCCGCATAACAGTTGCGGACGGTATCGGTGGTGATCCGAAATGCGATCAGGTCGAATACCTGGTCGAAGTCCAGGTCGCGGCCGCGCATCTTGCGGTGCAGGCTATAGAGCCCCTTGATGCGATGGGTTGCTCGACACGGAATGTCGTGGTCAGCGAGCGCTTGTTCGATCTCCCCTTTGATGCGCTCCGTAAATTCCTTGCCGGCCCGGGTACGCCCATCGACCAGCTTTTTGAGACGCTCGAAAGCCTCCGGCTCGAGGTGGGCGAACGCCAGATCCTCGAGCTCGGTCTGGATACGCCCCATGCCCAATCGGTGAGCCAGTGGTGCGTATATCTCGCTGGTCTCGCGCGCTATGCGCCGGCGCGCATCACCGCCTAACCAACCGAGCGTCCGCATGTTGTGAAGCCGGTCGGCCAACTTCACCAGCAACACCCGGGCATCCTCGACCATGGCAAGCAGCAGCTTGCGATAGTTGTCGGCTTGCTCCTGCGCCTTGGAAGTAAACTCGATCTGACCGATCTTGCTTACGCCCTCAACGAGCTTCGCGACATCTTCACCGAACGACTCCGCCAGCTCGTCTCGAGTGACGGTGGTGTCCTCGAGCACGTCGTGAAGCAGCGCCACCGCGATGCTGTCGGCGTCGAGGTGCAGCTCCGCGAGGATGCTCGCCGTCGCCACCGGGTGGTTGACGTACGGCTCGCCGGAACGGCGAGCCTGGTCGGCGTGCGACACGCACGCGAAGTCATGCGCCCTCGATATGAGATCCAAATCTTCGGCAGGGTGCTGCCCGGCGAGCTGCTCCATCAATCCGGCGAAGCTGCTGGCCCTGTCAGGCTCTCCGGGTGCACTACGGGTGGACATGGAACTCGGGATTGCGGCATCGCACGGGGCGGCCCATGAGGGATCCCGGCGCCCGGGACAGGCGCCGCTACGTCAGGATACCACCGAAACCGTGGCGATCGGCTTGGCGGCCGCGGCTGTCGCAGCCCCACCTGGGGTCAGCGTCGACGCCGGGCCTGCTCGCGCGACTGCCACTCATAGACCAGCGGGCTGGCGATAAAGAGCGACGAGTAGGTCCCTACCAACACTCCCACGAGCAAGGCGAAGGAGAAGTCGTTGATCACCGGGCCGCCGTAAAGGAACACTGAGATCACCACGATCAACGTGGTCGTCGAGGTGAGTAGCGTTCGGGAAAGCGTTTGGTTCAAACTGATGTTGATTCGCTCGTAGAGCAACGTCCGACGCAGCACGCTGGTGTTCTCGCGGACGCGGTCGAAGACCACGACGGTGTCGTTGAGCGAATAACCGACGATGGTGAGGAACGCCGCTACGACCGGCAAGTTGAACTCTCGACCTGTAATCACGAAGGCGCCGAGCACCACCAACACGTCGTGAACCAACGCCGCGACCGCCGCGACCCCGAACTTGAACTCGAATCGATAGCTGATGTAGGCGAGCATTCCGAACAACGCCCAGACCACCGCCTGAATCGTCCGTCGCCTCAAATCGTCCCCCACTTGCGGGCTGACTGACTGACTGTCGCGAATCGTGAAGCCGCCGAGGTGGGCCTGCGAGCGCAAGCTGTCGAGTACCGTGACATCGAGCCCAGCCCCGACTAGCGCGTCCCAATCGGTGAACAGGCCCACCGTTCGCTTAGCGTCCAATACCAGCTGAGCCTGGGCTTGATAGGCAGTCTGAGCGCTCTCGAGACCGCCATCGAGGTCGAGCTGTAGCGGATTGTTCTCCATGAACAAATCCAGCAACTGGTCACGACCAGCCATGTTCAGGTCGAGTCGTGACTCACTGGAGTCGCTCAGGCTGCGGAAAGCCTCGGTGATCGCCGCCACCGCAACGTCCAACGCCTCCCCCTCCTCGACCCTTGGAGTGCGCACCAGAATCTCGTTCGAACCCTGCTCGAACTCCTGGATGGTGGCCTCGGCCAGGCCCGATTCGGTCAGCGCGCGACGCAACGCGACGAGGTCGGGAGGCTGGGCGAACTTCGCCACGATCTGTGATCCGCCGGCGAAATCGATGCCCAGGACCGGGCCTCGCACGAAGAAGGAGGCAAGCCCTGCGCCGATCACGATCGCCGAGGCAACCAGGGCGATGTGGCGCTTCCCGAGAAAGTCGAAGTGGGTGCTGCGGAGAAACCGCATCGAACCGCCGTTCAGATGCTGAGCGCCCGCGGGCGCTGTCGGGTCCACAAGTCGAAGATCACTCTCGAGACAAAGATCGCGGTAAACATCGACGCCAGGATGCCGATCGAGATCGTTACCGCGAAGCCTTTCACCGGGCCGGTACCGAACTGGAAGAGGAACACGGCGGCGATCAACGTCGTGATGTTGGCGTCGACGATGGCCGAGAATGCCTTGGCGAAGCCGGAATCGATCGACGCGCGTGCCGTCTTGCCGACATCGAGCTCTTCACGAATACGCTCGAAGATCAACACGTTGGCGTCGACCGCCATGCCGATGAGCAAGATGATGCCGGCGATGCCCGGCAACGTCAGCGTCGCCCCGAGGGCATTCATCACGCCCAACACGATCACCAGGTTTAGCGTCAGCGCGACGACGGCATTGATGCCGGCCCCACGGTAGTAGACGAGCATGAAAGCAACCACGATTGCGAACCCGACGGCGGCCGATAACACGCCGCGATTGATGGACTCTCTACCGAGCGATGGGCCCACCGACCGCTCTTCCAGATAGCGGATCGAAGCGGGAAGCGCACCCGAGCGCAGCACGAGCGCAAGATCCTCGGCTTCGGCAACGGTGAAGCGCCCCGAGATCTGTCCGTTGCTAGCAATGCGGCCTTCGATGACCGGGGCCGAGTAGATCTCGTTGTCGAGAACGATGGCCAGTTGGCGGCCGATGTTGGCGCCGGTGTACTCGGAGAACTTCCGAGCGCTATCAGCGTTGAGCGTGAAGCTGACGGCCGGAAGGCCGAGCTCGTCCTGACTCATACGGGCGGTTCTGAGGTCACGGCCGGTAACGACCGGCTCCTCCTGGACCACGTAGAAACCCACCGGGAGCCCGTCTTCGGGCTTGGCAGCGAGGAGCTCCGTGTTCGGCGCCATGCTGCCACCACTGGCGGCAATGAGCTCCTGTCGGGTGAGCGCCGGCCCTGCCACGACCGTCTTCAGCTCGAGCAGCGCCGTGCTACGCAGGAGCGCCTTCACCCGCTCCGGGTTCTCCACTCCGGGGAGCTGCACAAGAAGACGATCACCGGTCAAACCTTGGCGCTGGATCACCGGCTCGCTGACACCGTAGCCATCGACACGATTGCGGATCGTCTGCAAAGCCTGGCGAACCGCGCCATCGCGTATCGCCGCGTCCGCCGCGCTCAACAGCGTCAAGTCGATCGTTCGATCGTTTCGGTCGACGCTGTAGGTGTTTGAGAAATACTCCGCCACGAGCTCGGCGACCCGATCGGCGTCGCCGTCACCGGAGACAATGATCGTAGTGCCGCCGAGTCCGTCGACGGAGGCATCGTCGATCGACACCGCTTCGTCCGTGAACAGCCGGCGCAGCGAGTCGAGGTTGTCGCGCACCTCAGCTGCAACCGCCTCCTCGGTCTCGACGCGCAGCAACAGATGGATGCCTCCGCGCAGGTCGAGGCCGAGCTTTACATCCTCGGCAAAGGCAAGGAACGCGAACACCGCCGTGATCGCCACGATCACGATGATCTTCAGGCGCAACTCCTGCATTCTCTGCCCCTCCGGGGAATTTGGAGCCTTAGTCGGAGCCTTCGGCTAGGCCGGCGATACTCTGCTTGGTCACGTCGACCTTCACCTGATCGGCGATCTTGAGTCGAAAACGGTCGTCCTGAATGCCCACCACGGTGCCGTACAGGCCGCCGCTGGTCACCACTTTGTCGCCGTTCTTCAAGTTGGCGACGAGATCGTCGTGCTGACGCTGTCGCTTACGTACCGGAGCGATCAGCAGGAAGTAGAAGATCAGAACCATCGCAACGATCGGGATCAACCCGGTGATCGCGCTCTGGCCCGGCGCGGCGGCCATCAGCAGTAGGGAGTGCAGCGAACTCGCTCCAGCGAGAGCCGGAACTACCTCCGGCGAGGCGATTGGGATCGGCGTCTCGAGGCGCTAACCGTTACCGCTCGAGCGGCCGCGATACGGCGTCGCGGCGCGCATTTCCGCGAACGCGCCGGAACCGATAGCGTGCCGGATGCGCCTCATGGTGTCAAGGTAGTGCCATAGGTTGTGGATCGTCATCAACACGCCTCCGAGCATTTCCCTACGCAGCTTCAAATGGCGCAGATACGCCCGACTGTAGCGCTCGCAAGTGGGGCACTCGCAGTTAGGATCGAGCGGCCGGTCGTCGCTCGCGTGGCGCGCGTGGCGTACGGTCACGGTCCCCTCGCTGGTGAACGCGACTCCGTTTCGCGCGTGGCGCGTCGGCATGACGCAATCGAACAGGTCTACGCCGTGCGCCACTGCCTCGATCAGGTCATCCGGTGTGCCCATGCCCATCACATAGCGCGGTCGATCGGTTGGCAGCGCACCTGTTGCGGCACTCAAGGCGGTCCAGGTCTGACCCTTCGACTCGCCGACGGCGAGGCCTCCGATCCCGTACCCGTCGAACTCCAGCGCCGCGAGCTGGCGCGCATGCGCCTCACGTAGCTTCGGGTAGACGCTTCCCTGCACGATGCCAAAGAGTCCTCCGGCAAGCTTTCCGGCAAGCGGCCGGCTGCGCTCCGCCCAGGTCTGGCTGCGGCGCACCGCACGGGCAGCATCTTCGTATTCCGCCGGGCTGGCGATGCATTCATCGAGCACCATCGCCACGTCGACGCCCAGCATCGCCTGGATCTCGACCACCAGCTCCGGCGTGAGACGTCGGTATTGACCATCGAGGGGCGAGCGGAACGTCACGCCGTCGTCATCGATGCTGCGGCGATCGGCCAACGACATCACCTGATATCCGCCGCTGTCAGTGAGTATCGGTGCCGTCCAGCCCATAAATCGATGAATTCCGCCGACCTCGCGGATGATCTCGGCGCCCGGCCGCTCCCATAGGTGATAGGCGTTGGTCAGCAGAATCTGCACGCCGAGCCGTTCGAGCTGCTCGCCGGCAATACCCTTGACGGCGCCGTATGTACCGACGGGCATGAACGCCGGCGTCTGCACGCAGCCATGCGGAGTCTGCAGTTGCCCCGTGCGCGCCCCGGAGCCAGCGTCCTTGTGCTCGACCCCGAACGCGATCACCCTGATGCTCCGGCTGCAAACGGGTCCCAGCCGGCGGTCTTCAAAGGTTCGTCGGCAGCGCCGATACGGACGGTCAATCCATTGGCGGCTGTCACGAATACACCGATGCGCCGGGCGTTCAGCTCGAAGCGATTCGCGGCGTCCGCAAGATCGTCCTGGCTGTCGTCGGCGACCGAGCAAATGAGCGCGTAGTCGTCTCCCCCGCCAACGGCAAGCTCTAGCGCCGAGCTGCCGAGTTGGTTGGCCAAAGCCGCGACGTCTGGATGCACCAACGCGTCGCCGTCCAGCGCCACGCCGACGCTCGACGCAGCACACAACCGACTCAAGTCGAGACCAAGCCCGTCGCTGACGTCCATCATCGCGCCGACCAGCCGACGCTCGGCGACGTGGCTGGCGAAGGACAGTGGCGGCGTCGGGGCCCGATATGCCTCGATGCTTCGTTGCGCCAGCGGGTCTGTGGATTCGCTCGCTCCGGCGCTCAGCAGCAGCCGGCCGGCAGCAGCCAACCCGAGGTCGCCGATCACCCAACAGGCATCTCCCGCGACCGCCCGATCGCGTAGCGTCGGCGGCACGCCTTCGGCGAGAGACCCACCGGCGCAAAGACACAGCCCCACGCCGCGCGACGAAAGCGTCACATCGCCGCCGATCGTAGGACATCCGAGCTCGCGTCCGCCGTCGCGCAGGCCGCGGACGAGCTCATCCAGCCAGTCGACCTCGAGCTCGCCCGGCAGCTCCAGCGCGCACAGCGCCCATGTGGGGGTCGCTCCCATTGCCCCCAGGTCGCTGACGCAAATGGCGAGCGCACGCCGACCCAGCGCCCATGGCGACAGCCACGAGCGTCGGAAGTGCACGCCTTCGGTCTGACGGTCGGTGGTCAGCACGAGGCGACACGACGACATATCGATTACCGCAGCATCGTCGCCCGGTCCGACCTGGAGACCCCGCACACTTGTCTCCAGGCCCGACCGGATGCGCTCCACGAGCTTCAGTTCACCGATCTCGTCTACACTCGCCGGCCTCATCTCGCGTCCCCCTCTCGACTGACGCTCTGTCGAGCCTGCGCGCGTGCCCAGGAACGAGCCTGCTGCACCGTCCGCCATCGGCGTGTGATCTGTCCCAGCGCCAGCTCACGTAGGACGCGGCCCAACGGCGGGCCAGGGCTCATGCCCCAGGAGATCAGATCATCGCCCGTGACCCAGCGCGACTCTGCGGCGCGCTGCGCGGCACGATACAGCTCGCCCCCCCGGCCGGTGGGGGTCAGGCGCGACGCCAGCGCGCTGGCGTCAATCGCCGCTCCCGGGTCGCGCAATGACCACGCCGCCAACCGTGCCGATGAAGCATCGCCGCAGGTGCCGGTCCAGCGGGCGACGCGCTCGGCGCTACGCACCTGTGCCGGCGGCCAGCGTCTATCGAGCAAGCGTGCCACCACCGCATCGACACCAACCTCGGTAGCCAAATCGAGAATCAGCGCTCCCAACCGACCTCGCGTCTGCGGAGGATCGAGGCGCAGTTCCGCTTCGGTCGCCGCCCAGGCGTCGACGGCGGCATAGCCGCTCAGCTCGCCCAGGGTCGGCCCACACACACCCAACTCGCTGGCCAGGCGCAGGGCGTCGCGCCAATTCGCGGAGCCAAGGTTCAGACTCCACTCGGCCTGTGTGCGCTCACGCGCAACGCCGGCGAGCTGCGCCGCGGCAGACGAGACGGCGGCCGCAGTCTCGTCCTCCAAACGAAAGCCCGGGAGATCGGTGGCGTACCGAACGGCGCGCAAAGCGCGGAGCGGGTCCGTGGCCACCACGCCCGGAGATGTTTCCCGTAGGCGTCCGGAGAGGATGTCGGCCAGGCCGCCGTGCGGGTCGACGAGCGCCGCTTGCGGATCTCCCACTCCACTCATCGGCACCGCCAGGGCGTTGACACTGAAATCACGCCGGGCAAGGTCCTGCTCGAGACTGCCGTGGCTGCGCGCGACGTCGACCTGGATGCCCTTCCAGCGAAACCGGTGGGTGTGCTGAAACGCGTCGCCGATATCTGCCGGACGCGCGCCGCGCGTAGCCTCAATGGCATCGAGATAACGCTCGAAACCCCTCTCCACGACCAGATCCAGGTCCGTCGGCGCTCGCCCGAGCAACACGTCTCGGATGGCCCCTCCGACCAGAGCCACCTTGATCCTGTCGGACGCGAGGGCCGCAAGGGGGGCCAGAGGAACCCCGGCAAGCAAGCGCGCCAAGCCCTGCCAATCGGCGCGGCGCGCCTCAGGTTTGCTGGTCGAGGAGAGTCTTGAGTTCCTCCATGAACGCATTGACATCCCTGAAGTGACGGTACACGGAGGCGAACCGAACGTAGGCGATCTCATCGAGGTTCCTGAGGCGATCCATCACCAGCTCCCCTATTTCCTGGCTGTCGATTTCGCGCCCGCTGCCCTCTTGTGCCCGAGTCTCGACCTGGTCGCAGATAGCCTCCAGCTCCTCGGCGGGGACCGGACGCTTTTCGCAGGCGCGCATGATTCCCGACAGCAGCTTGCCTCGATCGAAGCCTTCGCGGCTACCGTCCTTTTTCACCACGACGATAGGCACCACCTCGATCTGCTCGTAGGTCGTCATGCGACGGCCGCATTCCAGGCACTCCCGTCGCCGCCGGATGACATTGCCCTCGCGCACCTCGCGTGAGTCGACCACCTTGTCGTTGTTGTGACCGCAGTAGGGGCACTTCATGGCACGCAGGCCTAGGATCGTGGGTAACGCGGTCCCCGCACCGCGTCAAAGACATCGAGCGGATTATAACGTCCGGTCCTCGTGTAGCGGCCCGCCCGGCGTCTCACCCAGCCGGCGTAGCGCTGCGAACGTGAGTCCCTCACGTACCAGCAGCAGCGCTCCGAGAGCTCCCAGCGGCAGGAAGCCGATGGTGTGGCTAACGATCGCGAACGCCACCGCAACATCATTATCGATCCCGAATAACGTCACGAGCCCGATCTGCGCCGCCTTATGGAAGGCCCCGACAGCCGCCGGTGTCGGCACCGCCACACCGGCGACCAACAGGGCTACGAGCGGAATCGAAGCGTAGGCGGGCAGGTCGATGTGAAAGGCCCAGAACAGCACCACGTACATCAAATGTATGACGCCCCACAGCAACATCGAGCTGCCGATGATACGCGCCACCAACCAGGGAACGCCGCGTTGCGGCTTGCGACGACGACGGCAACTCCCCCCGTCGCGATCCCGACCGCGCCCAGAATACCTACCAGGCGGATCGCTTCGAACACCGCTACAGCATCGCCCTCCAGGTGTGGTGGCGGCGGAAAGACGGCCAGATAAATGCCCAGATAGAGCACCACGGCTACCACGTCGAATACGCGCTCCAGCACCACCGAGCCTATCGCAGCACTGGCGCGAATCGGTGTACGCCGCGCCAGCAGCACTGGGCGCACGATCTCGCCCAGGCGGCCGGGGAGAACGACCGACACCGTCCACCCCATGAGAGTGCAATCGACCAGGGGCCGTAGGCCGACAGTACCGAGAGGTGACAGCAGCTGCCGCCAGCGCCACGCCCGCGGTAACGTGGTCAGCAAGATGGTGCCCAGCGACGCCAGAATCCATAACGGATCGGCATTACGTACGGCCACCCAGACTTCTCGGAGGTCAGCCTGACGAAGAAACAGCCAGACGAGACCGGCAGCCAACAGCAGTCCGACGACGAGCTGGATCCGACGGGACATGGAATCCCTGTCCTTGTTGGTGGCAAGTGGTCTCCCGGCGCGCAACGGTAGACGCTGCCCGGACCGCTGGCAAACACTACCTGCTAAACTCCCGCAGCCCAGCCATCCAAGAGGACCCGTGCGAGAGACCGGCGCCCACGATGTCTAGCCAAACCGACGTCGCCGCGGCCATCGTGTCGGCCGGCCGTCGACTATACGAGCGTCGGATCCTGGCGTCCTACGAGGGCAACCTGAGCGCCAGGATCGGATCCGATCGTCTGCTCACCACCGCCTCCGGTGTGCACAAAGGACGCCTGCGCGAGGCCGATCTCGTGCTCGTCGACATGACCGGCAAGCCGTTGAGCAACGGCAAGCCCTCCTCCGAGCTCAAACTGCACTTGGCAATCTACGAGGAACGCCCGGAGCTACGCGCGGTGGTCCACGCGCATCCGCCGATCGCCACAGGCTATGCTGTCGCCGGCAAGCAGCCTCCGGCCGCACTCGCTGAGGTCGTGGCATTCCTGGGCTGCGTTCCGGTGGCACCCTACGGCACCCCGTCGACGGCGGCGCTGGCGGATTCCGTGCGCGCTCCATTACGCGATTTCGACGTCGTGTTGCTCGCCAACCATGGTGCGGTAACGGTCGGGACCTCCCTGGAGAAGGCGGAGGAGCGCATGGTACAGCTGGAACACTTCGCTCAAATCGCCTTGGTGGCCCACTTGCTTGGCGGGCCCCAGCACTTCAGTCGCGAGCAGATCGAGGAACTCTCCCAGCTGCGCGAAGCGGCTGGCGGTGCACCCGTTCCAGCGATCTGCTACCCCTCAACCGATGAATCGGGCACCATTACGCTGACTCACGATGAACTGGTCGGTCTGATCGCCGATGCACTACGCACGATCCGCTGAAGTCTGCCATCTCGGCAAACGGCTCGCACGAGGAGAAGCAGTCCATGGGAGATTACGGAGAAGCCCTCGGAATGATCGAGACGCGGGGCTTCGTCGGAATGGTCGAAGCATCCGATGCCATGGTGAAGGCAGCCAAGGTAACCATGATCGGCTACGAGAAAGTTGGCGGCGGCTTGGTGACGGCCATCGTTCGAGGTGACGTGGCAGCGGTGAAGTCGGCAACCGACGCGGGCGCTGCGGCGGCGCGACGCGTCGGCGAGCTGATCTCCGTTCATGTCATCCCGCGACCACACGATGGCCTCGAGGACTGCCTACCGATCGGCAAGAGCGACTAGGAGCCGTGTTTCTCGCTCGCGTGGTGGGCACAGTAGTAGCGACTCGCAAGGACCCGAAGCTGGTCGGGAGTCGGCTGTTGATCGTCGTCCCGGTCGATGTGAACGGCGACGACGAGGACGGTTACCACGTGGCGCTGGATACGGTCGACGCGGGGTACCGAGAGACGGTTCTGTGCGTTCGTGGGTCGTCCGCTCGTATGGCCGAGGGGCTCGCTGACCGACCCGTCGACACCGCCATCATCGGCATCGTCGACGAAACGCACATCGACGAAGGGTCGTAGACACAACCGGCAACAGGACGGGGCGCTCGATGGACATGGCGCGCGTAATCGGCACGGTCGTTTGCACCATCAAGGATGACACCCTGAAGGGTACGACGCTGCTACTGGTGCAACCGGTAACACCACGCGGTACGCCGCAAGGCCGGCCACTCGTAGCGGTTGACTCGGTGGGTTCCGGCGTCGGCGAGACGGTATTCTACGTCACCGGCCGTGAGGCCTCGTTCGCCTTTCTCCCAGCCTCCGTCGTCGCCGATGTGTCGATCGTCGGCATCGTCGATAGCGTGTCGCACCTTTCATGATCGTCGGACGGGTGGTGGGCAACGTCGTATCGACGCAAAAGCATCCCAAGTACCACGGCAGCAAGCTGCTGCTCGTGCAGCCGCTGGCCCGAGGCGGAGACGATTCCGGCGCCCAGATCATGGCAGTGGACAGTGTCGGTGCGGGAGCGGGCGAGACGGTCTTGGTGGTCGTCGAGGGACGTTCTGCGAGCCAGGCCATGGGAATCGACCTGGCCCCGGCCAACGCCGCGATCGTCGGCATCATCGATCAAATCGACTGGGGTTCTTAGCCCCGATCATCGACCGCCGGAGCGGTTGGCAAGGAGTATATTTCGTGAGCGCCAAGCTCCTTCTAGGCAAACCGGTACAAGAGGCGATCCTCGCCGAAGTCAGCGCCGCGACGGCGGACTACGTGGCGGCGGGACAAGCGCCGCCGCACCTTACCGCGGTCCTGGTGGGTGACGACCCCGCATCTGCCATCTACGTGCGCTCAAAGACAAGTAAGTGTCACGAGGTCGGCTTCGGCTCAGACGCGCGGATCCTGCCGGCGAGCACGAGCACCGAGAAGCTCCTGACCGTCGTGCACGAGCTCAATGCCGACGACGGCGTCGACGGCATCCTGGTGCAACTTCCGCTCCCGGCACAGTGCGATACCAAGGCGGTACTCGACGCGGTGGACCCCCGAAAGGACGTGGACGGATTCCATGCCGAGAACGCCGGCCGCCTGATTCAAGGACGTCCACGGTTCGCCCCCGCCACCCCCGCCGGTATCATCGAGCTGTTGGCGCGCAGTGACATCTCAGTGTCCGGGAGGTACGCCGTCGTTATCGGGCGCAGCGACATTGTCGGCAAACCGATGGCAATGCTGCTTCTGCAGCGTCACGCCACCGTAACCATCTGTCATTCGCGAACGCCCGACCTCGCGGAGGTAGCGCATGGCGCCGATATTCTGGTCGCGGCGGTGGGCCGGCCGGGCTTGGTGACAGAGGATTTCGTCAAGCCTGGAGCCACGGTGATCGACGTGGGTATCAACCGTGTAACCGACCGCGACGAAGCCGAAGCAATCCTCGGTGATGCCGCCGATTGGTCGAAGTACGACGAGCGTGGCTATCTGGTCGTCGGGGACGTTCGCCCTGATGTGGCACAGATCGCCGGAGCTCTGACGCCGGTCCCGGGCGGCGTCGGTCCGCTGACCATTGCGATGCTGCTCGTCAATACCCTCAACGCAGCTCGCTGGCGGCGCAGGACTGAGTAGCCGCGCGTGCGAACCATTCTTGGCGTCGGCCTCACCGGAAACATCGGTGCCGGCAAGAGCACCGTCGGCGCGATGCTGCAGAGCGCTGGCTGCCTTCTCATCGACGCCGACCTTCTGGCCCGCGATGTTCTGGCGGCTGGCACCGAGGCCAACGACGAGGTGGTGGCGGCATTTGGCGAACGCGTCCGCGCCGCGGACGGCAGCATAGAACGGGCCGTGCTGGCGAGCATCGTGTTCGCCGACGACAGTGGTCGTCGGCGTCTCGAGGCGATCATCCACCCGCGCATTCCAACGCTGGAACGTGACCGTATTGCCGCCTGGGGAGTCGAGTGCGGGATCGCCGTCACCGAAGCCGCGTTGCTCGTCGAGACCGGAGGAGTAGCGCGCTACCAGCGCCTGGTCGTGGTCACCGCAGCGGTCGAGACGCGGTGGATGAGGCTGGTGGAGCGTGGTCTTGCAGAGGACGACATCCGCGGCCGCATGGCGGCCCAGATGCCCGAAGCCGAGAAGGTTGCGGTAGCCGACTACACGGTCGACAACAGTGGCTCTTTGGAGGCTACCGCCAAGCTCGTGCAGGGGCTCCTCGTGGCGCTACGAGAGGATCTCGATAATCTGGTGGCCGGCATCAACCTGTCGCCGCGCTGAGGATGTAGTCCGTACCGCGGTCGCAGCCCACCTCCACGGCAGTGATGCGATAGGCCTCGCCGCGGTTCTTACGCGCTAAGCCGTGCAACAACCAGCGGGCCACCTGCTCGGCGGTTGCCGAGTTCTTGCCGAGCTCGGGGTGCTCCTCCAGAGCGGTCCCGCGCAGCTCGTCGAGTAGTTCCTCCGTCTGCCCGCGCAGCTTGCGGAAGTCGACCACGATCGAGATTCGATCGAGCTCGGTTGATGAAGCCTGCACCACGACACGCCAATCGTGCTCATGCTCGGCAGCGCTGTTGCCGTCCGGTCCAACGCGATGGCGGGCGCGGAAGCTCGTCTCGATGCGTACGTCGAAGGTGGCTGCCCCGCTCAATCCTGACGCTCCTCTCCCATGGTCTCCCAGGCGTGACAGTGCGGACATCGCGCAAACAGCTCGGCGCTCTTGAACCGGCATTGGAAACAGACGTACGGATCGAGCAACCGGGCATCGTCGAGCGCCTCATCCAGCAACTCTATGAACTGCTCGATTCCCTCGCCTTCGAGGCGCAACAATTCCCATAATTGACGCTGTACCGCGAGCGACCCGGGCCGCTCGCTGAGCGCCGCCCGCAACGCCTCGCGAGCGCCGGCAAACTCCCGGCGTTCGGTCCGAACACGCGCTAGCTCCAGCCACGCTCGCCAGGCGCGAGGATCGCGCTCGAGGATCGCGTTGCAGGATCTCTCGAGAACAGCCTCATCGCCGAGCACTCGACAGGCGCGCCTCAGGACGACCATCGCCGCCAGCGCCCACGGCGGTCCCGCATGGATCGCTTGCTCGAGGTGATCTCGAGCCACTTCGGCACTGCCCTGCTCGAGCAGGCATGTGGCTAGCCCGATTCGAGCCGGTGCATAGTCGGGCCGCAGGTCAAGCGCGGCTTGAAAATGCACCGCCGCCGCCGCCGGGTCATCGGCCCCCACCGCCCTGCCCCACTCTGTCTGCAGAGCCGGGCGGAGGTCCGGTTCCGCGCCGCGCGTCATCGTCTGGATGCGCTGGTGAAAGCGCTGTGCCTCTTCCCAACGTCCACTCTCCTCGGCGATCTGCTGCAGTGCCGTCAGAGCCGCGAGGCTTTCCGGCTCGGCATCCACGACCTCCTGGAAGGTGCTGGCGGCACGATCGATCAAGCCGGCCCGCTTGAAGTCCATCGCCAGCGAGAACAGCACTTGCGTGTGCTCCCACCGGGACTGGTTCGGCCGGTGCAGGAGACTGCGGTGAACATCGATGGCACGCTCAGTTTGCCCGCTTTCGCGCAGCAGGTTGCCAAGTGCGAGGTACGCCTCGAGAGCATCGGTCTCGTGTCGCACGGCCTGGGAGAGCTCGCGAATCGCCTGGTCCGGCTGGTGCGACACCAAGAAGTTCAGGCCAAGCAGGTAGTGAGGCCGAGCGCCGGAGCTCTGGGGCAGCACCCGCGGCGTCCGGAAACGTGCCCAGAGCTCACCGAGGAGCGCGCCGAACGCCAGCAGGGCCAGCGCAGCGCCAAGCGTCAGCGGCCAGTCACCCTGCATGCGTTGCTTCTCCTGGACATTGGCGCGGTCTCACCAGCTCACGGCGCATCCGCATCGGCGCCGGGCACCACCGACTGGCGGCGAAGATAGTCTTGCAGCACGCTGCTCCAGAGATCGCGAGCGGTCACGGCGTCGTCCACCACCTCGCGCAAGGCGCCCCGTCCCCCAGCCACCGTCGTAACCCAGTCAGCCGCCTCGAGAATCCGCGGGTGTGCGTCGGCCACCGCAATACCGACACCGACGTGGCGCATCACCGCCAGATCAACCAGGTCATCCCCCAGGAAGGCTACCTGCGACGCCTCAAGCCCGAGCTGCGCCTGCATGTCCAGACAGGCTCCGACTTTGTCGAAGGCCCCCTGCCGGAGCTCGAGCACGGGCAACTCCGAGAAGCGTCGCGCCACGGCGGCCGATTCGCGTGCCGTGACCACCGCAATTTGCAGATCGATAACCGCAGCGATATAGAAGGCGCTGCCATCGCGAACATGGAACGCCTTGGCTTCGCAGTCCGCTCCGGCATAGACGATCGAGCCGTCGGTCAGCACGCCATCGACGTCGGTAATGAGCAGACGGAGCTCGCGCAGGCGATCCTCGTACGCTTGCTTGGAGAGTCGCTGCATTAGCAAGCCGTGGTGGAAGTGTGGCGGGCCTGGTTACGGCGAGTCGGGGTCGGATGCAAGGCCACCTGACGCAGGCGACGCCCTGGCAGCAGGCCGTGGTGGAAGTGTGGTGAGTCTGGCAGGTGGCACCCACGGGCGAGGGCAAGAATCGACGACGAGGCGATGCTGGTGCGATCGTCGAGGAGGAAGGACGCCGCCATTCGCCCGCAACTCCCACTTGCCCGAGGGGTTACGCCCATCACACTTTCACCTCGACCTGCTAGACCATCTGCGTACGCCACAGGTCGTGCAAGTGCACGACACCGACGGCGCGTCGATCGCCGCCGTCAACGACCAGCACGGTAATCCTGCTCTCCTCCAGCACCCGCAGCGCCTCCGCAGCCAGGGCGTCGGCGTCAATCAGGACCGGATTCGGCGTCATGCAGTCGCGCGCCGAGCTGTCGGTGTCGATACCGCTCTGAACGATACGCCGAACGTCACCATCGGTGATGATGCCAACGACCCTACCGTCGGCCGACTCCACGAGCGTCATGCCGAGGCCCTTGGCGGTCATTTCCTCGATCGCCACGGCGAATGAAGCCGTCTCGCCGACGCGCGGCACCTGATCGCCGGTGTGCATTACCGTGCGCACGCGTAACAAACGACGTCCCAGCGATCCCTTCGGATGGAAACGGGCGAACTCGTCGACACCGAAGCCCCTCTCCTTGAGCAGCGCCATCGCCAGAGCATCGCCAAGCGCCAGAGCTGCCGTGGTCGACGCGGTCGGGGCGAGTCCCAGCGGGCACGCCTCGGCATCGACGTCGATGCACAGCACCACGTCCGCCTCACGAGCGATGATCGAATCAGGATCGCCGACCATGGCGATCAACCGCACGTTCAGGCGCCGAATCGCAGGCAGCAACGCGACGATCTCGCCGGTATCGCCACTGTGGCTCAGGGCGATGAACACATCACCGTCGACGAGCATACCCAGATCGCCGTGGCCGGCCTCCGCGGGGTGGAGAAAGAACGCCGGGCTGCCAGTCGATGCCAACGTGGCTGCGAGCTTTCTGGCAATGATGCCCGACTTGCCCATGCCCGAGCACACGACACGCGTATCGCATGCAAGCAGCACGTCCAACGCCCGACCTAGCGCCTCCTCGTCGAGCCCCTCCGCGAGCTTCTCCAACGCCCGAGCCTCGGTCTGCAATACTTGCCGCGCCATCTCCAACCCGGCGCGGCGGGCGGTCGTGCCAGTACGTTCTGCGGTCATCTCAGCAGGCCGTGGTCGCGGGCCGCGGCTTGGATCCTTATCAGCTTCTCGAGCAGCGGTTCGAGTCGTTCCAGTGGCAGCTGCGTGCTGGCATCGCTCAGTGCGGCCGGTGGGTTGTCGTGGACTTCCAGGAACAGGACATCGACTCCGGCCGCCACGCCCGCCGCCGCCAGCGGCTCGGCGAACTCGGGCTCTCCGCCGCTGCTCTCGCCTTGACCGGCCGGGAGCTGCAAGCTGTGCGTGACATCGAGAACTACGGGATAGCCGAGCCCGGCGAGATAGCTCAAGCCCTTGAAGTCGACAACGAGATTATTGTATCCGAACGATGTGCCGCGCTCGGTGACCAGCAACGCCTCATTGCCGGTGGACGCCGCCTTCTCGACAACCCTGCTCATATCCCAGGGCGCCAAAAACTGGCCTTTCTTCAAGTTGACCGGACGGCCGGTATGAGCCGCGGCGAGCACCAGGTCTGTCTGCCGGCACAGGAACGCCGGAACTTGCAGGACATCAACGCACTCCGCCGCTGCGGCCGCTTGCGCCGGCTCGTGTACGTCGGTCAGCACCGGAAGGCCGACAGCATCGCGAACGTCGGCGAGGATTCGCAGCCCCTCGTCAGGGCCAGGCCCGCGATACGAAGAAACCGACGTTCGGTTGCCCTTGTAGTAGGAAGCCTTGAACACGCACGGTGTCCGCGTTCGCCGGCTGATCTTGGCCACCGCCTCGGCCATACGGAGACAATGGTCGCGACTCTCGATGACGCAGGGGCCAGCGATCAGCCCGAGTTTGCCGTCGCCGAAGACTACGCCGTCGGCGACCGTCACCGCGCCCATGCCGCGTCAGACCCGAGACACGTCGCCCGACGTGGTCGCCACCCATCGGCCACGTTCGCGCTGCTGTTTGTGCTCGTAGGCAGCCCCGATGAAGGCTGAGAACAGTGGATGGGGCTGCAGCGGACGCGACTTGAATTCCGGGTGAAACTGGCAGGCCAGAAACCAGGGGTGCTCGGCCAACTCGATGATCTCGACGAACTTACCGTCTTCGGAGCGCCCGGTAACGCGCAGGCCGGCAGTGGCTAGCGGCTCATCAAACTGGGCGTTGAACTCGTATCGATGGCGGTGACGCTCCGACACCTCGGCGCAACCGTAAGCCTCATGCGCCAGGCTTCCCGGCTCCAGCAAGCATGTGTAGGCACCCAACCGCATCGTTCCGCCCAGATCCTCTACCCCGAGCAGATCGCGCAGCTTATAGATCACCTTGTCTTTACCGCGACCATCGTGGAAGTCGAACTCAGAGCTATCGGCGGCGTCCCCGAGCCGTGCCACGCTTTCGGCGAACTCGATGACAGCCGACTGGAAACCGAGACAGATGCCGAAGTACGGCACCGCCGCCTCGCGTGCGAATCGGATCGCGTGCAGCATGCCGCGCACTCCGCGCACTCCGAAGCCGCCGGGAACGAGAACGCCGTCCGCCGCAGCGAGCACTTCGGCCGGTTCCTCGCCCGCCTCGAAGCGCTCCGCCTCGACCCAATCAATATCCACGCCCAGCTGGTGCGCCACCCCACCATGGACTAGGGCCTCGCTCAGGCTCTTGTACGACTCTGCAAATTCGACGTACTTGCCCACGAACGCGATCCGGACACGATCGCTGGGTGACTTGAAGGTCCGCACCAGCCGCTCCCAGTCATCGAGCCCAGAGTCGCGCATCTCCAAGCCCAATTGCGCGCAGATGATGCCGTCGAGCCCCTCCTCACGGAACACCAGCGGCACCTCGTAGATCGAGGCCACGTCTACCGCGGTGATCACCGCGTCCTGCTCAACGTTGGTGAACAACGAGATCTTGCGCTTGATCTCTTCCGGGAGGAAGCGGTCGGTACGGCACATCAGCACGTCAGGCTGGATACCGATCGAGCGTAGGTCCCTGACGCTGTGCTGGGTCGGCTTCGTCTTGAGCTCCTTCGCAGTGGCGATATAGGGAACCAACGTCAGGTGAATGAAGATACCGTTCTTGCGACCCACCTCCTGGCGCAGCTGCCGGATCGATTCCATGAACGGCAGGCTTTCGATGTCGCCGGCGGTGCCGCCGATCTCGACGATGACCACGTCGGCCGTGTCACCGAGATCGGTGATACGCGTCTTGATCTCGTCGGTGATGTGGGGGATCACCTGCACCGTGTTGCCGAGGTAGTCACCGCGCCGCTCTTTCTGAATCACCGTTTCGTAGATCTGGCCGCTGGTGAAGTTGTTGGCCCGACTCATCCTGGCACTGGTGAAGCGCTCGTAGTGACCGAGATCCAGATCGGTCTCGGCCCCGTCGTCAGTAACGAAGACCTCGCCGTGCTGAAACGGGCTCATGGTGCCGGGATCGACGTTGATATACGGGTCAAGCTTCAGAAGGTTGACGCTGTAGCCATGCGACTCCATGAGACGGCCAATCGACGCCGAGGCCAGTCCCTTGCCCAGCGACGAGACCACACCGCCGGTAATAAAGATGTACTTGGTCATGCCTTCGCTCATACACCCACCCCGTACGACTCGCTTAGCCCGCTCAGTCTCGTTCCAGGAGGCGCCGCACGCGCGCCAGATCTTCGGGCGTATCCACCCCAGGAACTGCCTCTGTCACCGGGAATGTCTGGATGGACTTGCCTGCCTCCAGAATCCGCAGCTGCTCCAGCCCCTCTGCCCGCTCCAGCGGCGACCGGGGGATTCTAGCCCACGTGGACAACGCCTGACGCGTGTACAGGTACACGCCTACGTGAATCCAGCACGGGACCTCCGACAGCGAAACAGTCTCGAACGCTATTCGCGGCTCTCCGGCGATGTTCGGGGCCGCCCGCCAGGCCTCCTTCGGGAACGGCAGCGGCGCACGGCTGAAGTACAAGGCCCGTCCCTCGCGGTCGACCACCACCTTGACCACGTTCGGGTCCCAGCGGTCCCGTGCGTCGACGAGCGGGGCCCGCAGGGTGCCGTATTCATAGTCGCCGGCAGCGAAGCCCGCCAGTGCCTCCGACAGCTCGCCGGGGTCGATAAGTGGCTCGTCACCCTGGACGTTGAGCACCATCGAGCACTCGAGCTGCTCGGCGACATGAGCCACGCGGTCGGTGCCCGAAGCAAGCGATTCCGGCGTCATCATCGCCTCGACACCTACGGCACGTGCCGCGTCGGCGATACGCTCGTCGTCGGTGGCGACAATCACGCGCTCGACCCCGGCCACCGCCGTAACTCGCTCCGCTACATGCTGGATCAGCGGCCGCCCGGCAAGAATCGCCAGAGGCTTGCCGGCGAAGCGGCTCGAGTTGAATCGCGCCGGGATCACGGCGATGCAGTCCACAGCCTCTCCTAGCAGGCCGTGGTGGAAGTGTGGCGGGCCTGGTTGTGGCGAGTCGGGGCCGGATGGAAGGTGGCCTGACGCTGGCGATGCTCTAGTGGCCTGTAACAGATGATCGTTGCATATCGTGGTGGAGTCGCGATGAAGGTACACCGACGCCCGAGGCCTCTCAATCCGCCGGCGGCACTCGCAGCGTCAGCGCCCCCGGCAGTACGGAAAAGCGACCCGGCAGGCGCCCCCGCACCTCGCCGTCGGTCTCGACCAGGGCATCGCCCTGGAGCGTCAAGTGCCGCCCGCGCGACACGCGGATGGCCGGATCCACCAGGCTGCCACCGCGCACCGCCTTGAGCAGCAAGCCGGGGATCCTGGACACAGGTATGGCATCGATCAGCGCCATATGCAGAAACCCATCGTCGTGCCGAGCCTGCGGGCAGGGGCGCATCCCGCCACCGAACGAGGGTCCGTTGCAGATCGACACGTTGAGAAGGGCGGCGCGACCCGAGCCCGCATCACCGTCCCAGAGAAACTCGGTCCGCGCGCCGCGTACAAGCGCCGGAACGGCTGCCAGCACGTAGGCTGCGGCCCCGAATCGACGCAAGGTTGTCGAGCCACTCAACCGGTCAGCAACGACCGAGCCCAGCCCTGCGTTGGCATCGTTGATGAAATAGACACTCGTTCGGCGCTCCCCCTTCCCGCAGGACGACAATTCCGCCACCCCCACATCCAGCGACAGACGTTGGTAGCGAGACAGGGGGACCTCGAGAGCATCTTCCGCCGCGGCGAGATTGACAGACCTGGCCAGGTCGCAGCCTGTACCGAGTGGCAGACACGCCAGGTCCGGCAAGCCGTTCGTACCTGCTTTCAGCAGACCGTTTACAGTCTCGTGCAGCGTACCGTCGCCGCCAGCGACGACCACGAGCTCAGCCCCGTCGCGTCGCGCCTGTTCTGCAAGCGTCTCCGCATGCCCCGGGCTGGAAGTCCAGCGTACTCGGCAGCCTGGCGCCCACACGTTCAGGCGAGGCCGCAGGCGTTCGAACGCGCGGCGTGCGGCACCACCTGCAGCAGCAGGGTTGGCGATCACCACTACCGACGACATGTCAGCAGGGGGGCTCTGGTATCAAAGGGATTTTCGGTCCTCCAGCCGAGAAACGAATCACACTGAGCGCGCCATCCGCTTGGGTATGCAGGACGTCAGAGCACTCCTTGGCCTGCCCCAGCGCCGCGGCCGTCCGCCAGGCCGCCGGCAGCATTTCGGCCGAGTAGCCTTGGAAGTTGCACGATGAACCGTGTCGTTCGAGAGAGGCATTCCGCAAGCTGAAACGGCAACCTGGGAAGCTCGTTGAACGGCCCTCGCACGCCTACCGTGGCCAGAATCGGATTCGGCCAACGCAGGCCCAGAGCTCTCAGCGCTCCAGCGGGATGCCGGAGACAGAAGGCCATCGACGGGCTGATCATGTAATGTTCCGCTGCCCCCCATTGGCGCAGCACGGCGGGCAGCAGCCATCGGGGCAGGTGTCGTGTTCTCCAGGCCACGAGGGCGCCGTCGACGCGGGCGCCGAGAAGCTGGTGCGCCAGACCGATGGCGCAGGCAACCCAATCCGAGCTGCGTGGATCTCCGCTCAGGCAATGCTCCCAGTCGAAGTCCCCTGGCAGCCTCTCGAGCGCCGCCGCGATGTCGCACAGCCAGAGCGGTCGCCAAGCGCCATGGCGGAACATGTGCAGGCACAAGAGGCGAAGGTGGTCCTCCGGCCCCGGTATGCGCACCTCCACCTCACCGAGGGGCAGCAGCCGCGAGCGATCGCAAAGCTCGTCCCAGCTACGGTCGAGGTATTTGACAAGACGGATTTCCCCGTGCAGGTCCACCCGGAGCCGCTGGCCAGCGGGGCTCTCGAGGGCCGCTACTGCAGCCGCATGATCTCCCGCTCGAACCCACAGGTCGATGTCTGAGTAGGGGCGCAGGCCACGCTCCGGATAGAGCCGCGCTGCCGCCCAGCCCTTGGCCAGCAGTGGCTCCACGCCGGTCGAGCTGAGGAGCGCGATGGCGCGCGCGATGCGGCGCTCGTGCAGCCCAGCCTGAAGCGTATGGCGGCGGTACGCCTGGCGAAGCTCGAGGGCGGAGGCGCAGGTCCGCAGGTCGGAATCGCGCACCCGCCACCAGCCCAAGCTCCCTGCTCCGGTCCACAGCAGCAACGGCGTGATCTCGGCCAGGGCGGCTGGCGACAGAGACAGCGGCGGCGGGGACCGGCGCCAGGTGCCGGCGAGGACCGATGCAACCAGCTCACCGTTTGGCCCCACCTGCTGATCAGGCTGCGGACCGGACTGCCGTGATCTCAGCGTAGGCCCTTCGCCCCGTCGATCATATACAGCTCTCCTTTTCACTGCAATTGTTCCCGTTTTGCAAGCAACAATCCCCGGGTCTGTTAACGATGCACGTGCCGGGGCAAGGTGGAGAAAAAGCCTTGCACTCTTCCTTAGTGATACACGATGCTTGCGCCGCCGCATGAGGGGCGACGATCGTCTCCACGACGGGCAGAGCAACTAGCGCCAGCCCCGCACCCAACCCCACGTTCGCATCGCCTGCCGCCGCGAGTAGCGTGCCTGAGGTGCTGGCAGGCGCACCGGCTCGGTGAGCAGGTGCGCCCTCCGCAGGCGCTCCAGCGCCATCCAGACCAACACGTCGTTTGCTGGTATTTCCAATCCCTTCTCCAGCAGCGCGGCCAGCTCGGCGACGGTCGTTTGCCCATCGCAGTGCTGCCAGACCAGGGCAGCCGTCGGATTCAGACAGTGGGCCTTGTCGCGCTTCAAGTCGTATACCAGGGTTTCATCCGGCAACTCTTCTACCAGCAACCCCTCTTTCCTCGCCCTCGGCGTCGGATTGTTTGCGTTCCCCACCATGACCTCCTTGCCTGCTCGCCGCTCCGCGCTCACGCGCTCAAGCAGCCCCTTGTGGGAGGCGCTCTGCCGGCACCGCGATCACGCGCTCTTCCAGTCGTCTCAACAAAGACTCGGCCATCTCCTCGGCCTCGCCGCGCACGCCCTTGAGAACCAGCGCGTCGGATACCGCCTTCCGCAGCCTGGTGATCGCGGCCCTCGGTCGCCGCCGAACCGGCACGGTGTGAGCCAGGAGCGCCAGCACGGCTCGCCCCGGGGTGACCTGTCGGGGTCGCCAGCGCGCCCCCTGCCGGTACTTCGTGACAACCACCGAGCCGACCGGGAGCGGTCCGACTCCGGGGTGACCGCCCAAGGCCTCGGGCGGGCACCTCTTGCCCCGCGCATCCTTCCCTTCCCGGATCGACAACGGTGTGGGGTAGGGATGCACGCGCCCGCGCCCGTCGAACACTGCGAACTCGTCGGAGTAGTAGGTGGCTCCGGCGCGGAGTAGCGCCGCCACCAGGGTTGTCTTGCCGCTGAAGCTACGGCCAGGGATGACGATGGCCCGGCCGTGCCAGCCGACCACCCCCGCATGCACGAACAGCCTGCGTCGCGCCCGCTCCGCGATATAGAGCTGCAGGTCGGATTCGAGGTTGGAGAACACCGGATCGAGATCCATCGAGCGAGCGATTCGCGCTGAGTTCGCGTACAGCAAGTTGAAGTGGCGGACGTTGGGGCGCGACCCCTCGCCACCGACGATGAGGGAGTAGAGGCGGTCGACCTCGGGCGAACCAGCGGGCTTCCAACCGGGCGGCAGCAGAGCGGGAAGCCGATCCATGGCCCCCGGAGCGTTCACCCGGACCCCGACTCGCAGCCCGTAGGCGACGAAGCAGGTCCCATCCGCCCACCCGAGGCGGTCGAGCTTCCGCATTCAGGTGGAGGCCGGCTCGAGTTGAGGGTGCAACGAAGTTGACACGCGAGTCTCCGACGCAGTCTGAAGTAGACGATGAATATCTCAAGGTTAGCATAAAAGCGTAATTCTATGCGTTGCTGACCAGAGATTGCTCTGGAGTTCTTTGGACCTGCCAGGTTCCGGTACAGTACGTGACCCTTCAGAATCAGCGTTCATTCGGTTATCAGGCGACGTCCACGACGCTCCAGAATGGTGAACAGCGTGAGGATGAGCACAGCTTGCAGCAGCAGGGCTAGCGCGCCCACTGTGTCGGACCTCCGTACCGCCAGGGCGGCAAGCCCCAGGCAGACGTTGACGAGGAGGATGAAGACGACCGTCACGGCACGATTTCCGAGAACAGCCTGCAATCGGTGATGGAAGTGGTCTTTTCCGCTGTAGTGGATCCACTCGTAGAAGGTCGTGACCTCGCCGCTGGTAATTCGGGTCACGGTGATGTGGATCATGTCGTAGATGAGGATGCCGAATATGAGCAGCGGGTTGCTGATCGCCACCACAGGGTTTGCATCGCCCCAGTACCCCATCAGCGCGATGCTGGCGAGAACGAAGCCCAGGAAGTTGCTCCCGGCGTCGCCCAGAAAGATGGTCGCCCGTTGGCCGGGCCGGAAATTGAATGGAAAGAACCCGACGCAGCTTCCGACGACGGCCGCCGCGGCCCATCCCAGAGCGGGCTGGCCGGTCTGGTAGGCGACGGTCCCGGTGAATAGCCCGATCAATCCTGCCAGCCCGGGCCCCAGGCCGTCCATGCCATCGAGAAAGTTGAGCGCGTTGAGGATCCCCAGGATCCACAGGAAGCTGACGATCGCGTTGATGGTCTCGCCCAGGGGGCTGGTCCCGAACACCGTCGCCCTGGCGCCGGCAGCAACGCCCGCCACGGCCGCCAACATGAACACCGCGAGCTTGAGCCGCGTGCCCACCGGACGAAGGTCGTCGGCGAGGGAGAAGAGGAAAACTCCGCTGGCGACGATCAGCGTCCTTGCCAGCCCCGGCGGCCACACCCCGTTGGCAACGATCGACGCCACCACCCCCACATAGACCGCCACCCCGCCGAGGAGGGCGGTGGGGGCAGCGTGGATCTTCCGACCATCCGGCCCGTCCGGAATATCGAGGGCGCCCGCGACATGGGCCAGTCGCCGCACCCACGGTGTGAGCAAGGCGGTGATCGAGAAGCTCAAGAACAGCACGTAGAGCCATCGGTTGCCGGGATCGAAGAACAGTCGGCGGACGGTCGGCAGCAGCAGCGCCACCACGAGCATGAGGAGTGTGGCGGAGCGCCACCCGGCGGCCTGAGTCACGAATCTTCCGCACCGTGCGATGCCGAGATGCGGTTGCCTCGCACGGCGCGACGGAAGCGGTCCACGACCATTCCGGCCTCCTCGTCGGTCAGTGCCGGGAACAACGGGATCGAACAGGCATGCTCCCAGGCCCACCGACAGCCCGGCAGCGATTCGAGCCGCTCGCGCACCGCTTCCGGCAACCAGCCGACCGGCCGGCGGCAGGCAAGCCCGAGGGCTTCGGTGCGCTGCAGTACCCCGGTGAGGTCGGTGTCGATCGTCACCACGAATCGATAGTACTGATGCGTGCGATCAGCCGGCTGCGCCGGCAGCGTGATGGGCAGATCGGCGAGGTCCTCCCGGAAACGGGCGGCGAGCGCCTGGCGCCGTTGCAGCAGCTCCGGCAGCCGGCGCAACTGGGCGAGCGCCACCGCCGCCTGCAGGTCGGTCATCTTGAAGTTGAAGCCACCAATCGAGCTTGCGCCGTGCGAGCTCGGGTCTGGCGCACTTGCGGTCGGCTCGACAGCCTGGCTGTCGCAGTCCCGGGCGCCGGCGGCATCGGGTTCGTAGTTACGGTCGCCGGCGACGCGCGCCAGGAGCTCACGGGCGGAGCTAAGCACCATGCCACCCTCACCGGCGCCCAGCAGCTTGGTAGCGTAGAACGAACAAACGGACGCCTGTCCGAAAGCTCCCACCGGTCGGCCACGGTACTCGGCGGCCAGCGTCTGTGCACAGTCTTCGATGACCGGCGGACCGAGCGCTAGCAGCGGTTCCAGATCTGCGGGTAGGCCGAACAGGTGCGGGACGATGATGGCCCCGCATCTCGAGGTCAGACGCCGCCCCGCGTCCGCCGGGTCCATATTCCAGGTTTGGGTGTCGCAATCGACGAAGCACGGCGTTGCCCCAGCGTGGCGGACCGCCTGCAACACAGCTGCACAAACGTACCCCGGAAGCAGGACCTCATCGCCTGGTCCCACGCCGAGCGCTCGCAGCGCCAGGTAGAGCGCGGCGGTGGCCGAGCTCACCGCTACCGCCCCGAGAGAGCCCGGCGGGGCTGTGCCCACCGTCGCCGCCATGGCGCTCTCGAGCTCCGCGACCCGTGGTCCCTGGGCGAGCCAACCCGAGCGAACGACCTCCTGCAGGGCGGTTTCCTCGGCGCTACCGATGGACAGGCGTGAGTGCGGGATCTCCTGCCCGGACGCGGCGCAGGGGGCCGTGCTCGGAGACTCCATGTTCCGGGCGGACAACCTCAATGTCCCTCGTCGATGTTGATGAACAACCGCAAGGGCACGAACCCTTCGGCGTTGGTGACGCGCGCCTGCACTCCGCGGAAGTGGGCGGCGGCACGGCTCACGTCGGCGATGCTCAGATCCTGGATGTTCGTTCTCGAGACTTGCGAGCCGTGCGCCCCCAGCGCGTCCACCTTGCGCTCCAGGACCTCGTGGATATCGACGAACACGGTGGGCGAGAAGTTCTGGGTCGTGGGGCCTTCGTAGAACAAGACGTTGCGGGTGTATCGCGTCGCGGTAATCGTCGCCGTCGCCAGATTCCGGTGATCCTGGTGGGTGTCGTCCGGCGAGTGAACGAAGATGAACACCGGATCGATCTCGGCGATGACGTTCTCCAGGCGTCGGATCAGGGCACGATCGAGAGGGACCTCGGTGTCCTTGTAGCCCCCCCAGTAGCAATGCTCGCAGCCCATGAGTGCTAGCGAGGCCTCTTGCTCCTTTCGCCTCAGGTCGGGGTCGCCGCCGGCCTCCCCGCTGGTCATTATCATGACGTGGATCTGATGCCCGGCCTGGGCGTACTTGATGAGCGCCCCCCCCACAACCGAACTCGATATCGTCGGGATGCGAACCCAGGGCCAGGATTCTCATCTCACACTCCTGGTCGGCTGGCCCGCCACCGGCCGCGCTGATGATCGCTCTGAGGCTGCCGGAATCCCCGGGTGCGCGGCAACCCCCGTGGATCTGAGAACGGAGAGGCTCTCCCGGCCGCAGTTAAGCAAGAGATCTACGATCGACAGGTGGGGCTCGAAGCCTCCGAAACACTGCGGGTACACAGGATGACCGTACTCCTGGAAGCGCACCTCGATGCCCACCGCTTCGAAGGCAGCAACGTCCATGTACTGACGCCCGCCGGCGCCGGCCAGGTAGACGTCGGCCTCGAGCGCCAGGCAAAGGCCGACCAGCCGGCCCGTACGTCCGCTATCCGTGTCGATCGTCGATGAGAGAAAGATCGGTGTGTCGAGGCCGAGATCCTCGGCGATCGTATGGATGAGGTCGATGTTGAGCGGCGCAAGATGCGTGTGCCCATTGCCCAAGGCCGCCTCGATCAACGGCAAATAGACATCGCGATGCGGCGCTCGCGCGTAGCTGAGCTGCAGCGCCCGGAGGTGCTTGCGCTGCCACGCGGAGCGCCGGTCGATCTCGACTTCCACGATCGACGCCGGGTAACGGTGGCGCACCGGGACGGTCAGCCACTGCCAGCCCTCATGGGTCCTGATGCGGTTGCGATTCTGCCATTCGTTCTTCTTGAACTGGACGGCAACACGAACAGGTTGTCGAGCCCTGGGGTCAGCAACACGCCGTCCATACCGAGATCGCCGAGGACGATATCCGTGATTCTCTGCACGGCATCCGCCAGCGGCATACCCATGGAGAGAACGTTGATCAGGCCGCGATCGTTATCGAGCCCGAAGCATTTCTCGACGTTCGGTCGTCGGAGGTCGGCACCCACCACCAAGGTCTTGTGACCCATCTGAGCAAAGACAACTGCGAGGTTCGCCACCGTCGCGCTCTTACCCTCGCCGAGGACAGCGCTGGTCACCACAATGATCTTGCCCTCGTCGTTCGGGAGCTTCTCTCGGATCGTCGTTCGGATCGCCCGGTACGCCTCTGCAACGGGACCATTCGGATCGGAGTGCGCCACCAACGAGGCGAGCTCCGGGAAGTTGCGGGAGCCGGCGCCGGCGCGCGGAACCACCTCGGCCAACCGCTTTCGGCTCGTCTGCAAGTCAAACGGCGGAATCACTCCGATGACCGGGACCTCGAGGAGGCTCTCGACCTCCTCGATGGCGCCGAGCGAGGTATCGAGGCTCTCGGCGATCAGGGCGACGACTGCGCCCATGAGCAGCCCGAGCGCCAGTGCCACCAGGACCTTTATGCGCCGGCCCGTCCTCGCGGTGCCACTCGCCAGGACCGGGCGCTCCACTACGCTGACTTCCGGCACTGTTCCGGCCTCTCGAATGCTGGCTCGCTGATCCTCGGCGTTGAGCAACAGGTACATCTGCTCGTTGACCTCTACCTCGCGCTCCATACGGCCGCGCTGGACGTCGTGGGATGGGAGCGCTCGCAGCTTGCCATCGAGTCGGTCTCGATCGGCAATCAGACGGGCGCGGACGCCGACGAGCTCCGCCCTGAGGACGGATAGCGAGACGCTGAGTTTCTGGTCCAGTCTTTGTACCTCCGGCGAGCGCAGCGTCTGGTAGAGGAGCAGCTGCTCGCGCTCTTGCCGCAAGCGCAGCAGCGCGTCCAGCAAGCTCTGGACACCGGGTTCCCGCAGCGACAGGCGTGACAGAAAGCCGAGCCTCATTACGGAGGACGGATCGAGGTTGTCGTCGATGAGGTCGATCTGCACCCCGATCGCCGTGATGTCCGTCTCCACACCTTCCAGTTCCTCCTGCGTCTGTGCGTGCTCGCCCGAGGAGAGGCTGACCGTTGCCGCGTTCTCGAGGTTGAAGGCAGACAGGGCGTCCTCGGCCTGCTTGAGGGCCTGCCGGTAGTGCTCGAGCTGCTGGGCGATGTGCCGGCGGCTCTCGATCACCTCCTGGTTGAGCCGGTAGGTGTGCTGTTCGACATAAACATCCATGACGGTGTTGACGATGCTAACAACCTCGTCAGGGTCGTCGCGCTCCGCGGTAACCGCCAGCAAGCTCGTCCACTGCACAGGCTCCGCTGCGACCGACGAGCTGAGATCCATCAGCACGCGGAAGTAGGACCTGTTCTCGAGAATTGCCTCGTCGCTCGCCGTCTCCGGGATCCGTCCCAGACGTCTGCCCACCTCCTTCATGACGTCCTGGCCAGTGACGATCTCGGCCTGGGTTTGGAGATAGTTGCCAAGCTCGTAGGAGCGCGACCCGACGAGCCCGGACTCGGTCGTCGGGGTCCTCTTGGACACCTGGATTCGCCCCCACGCCTGGAAGCTGGGCTCGGGCACGGGAATCAGCGAATAGGCTATCAACCCGGCCAGAATCGGCAGGCACACGATGATCCAGAAGCGCTTGCGGAAGATCCGGATGTAGTCCTGAATCGTCAGATCGTAATGCATCGTTCGTCCCTCCTCGGGACGCTCAGCGGACCAGTTGCACGAGGATTGCGATCTCCACGAGCGTGCGGAGCGCCGGGAAGATCTTTTCGAGGAACTTCCCGACTCCTCCCTTGCGCTCGACGACGATGAGGTCCCGCGCGTTCAGGCGCAGGTCGCGACCGAAGTCACCCTGCGCCAGGATCGCCTGGACGTCCACCGGGAGGAGCTTCGCCTTGGCCCCCGTGGCATCGTGGCGCGCGACATAGGTCTTCTTGGGGTCCGCATCCTTGGTGAAGCTCCCGGCCATGGCCAGGGCATCCATCACGGTGAGCCCCTCGTGGAAGCGAAACGCTCCGGGGTTCGCGACCTCGCCGAGCACGAAGATGCGCCCGCCGCCCACCGAGTGCGGCGGCAGGTACACCACGTCCCCGTCATCGAGAACGGGGTTGTTCCCAACGTGCCCCTTCAGCAGGGCAGCCGACAGGTCGAGGGTGGTCGGCTGGCCGTCACGGATGAGCTGTACCGCCGAGAGATTGGCCTCGGCCGTGGCCCCGCCGTGGTCGAGAATGAACTCGATTAGGGTCGTCCTGCCCTTCAGCGCATACTCACCGGCGCCTCCGCCTGCCGGCATCTGGCGAGTTGCGAGGACCTCGCCGAGCAGTGATGCGGTCCACGCACGGTACTCCTCGACCTCGATCTCGACGTAGGCCGACGGGGCAAACTCGCGCAGCCGAGTCATGAGGGTTTCGCCGACCTGTGTCGGCGAGCTGTGGGCGACCTCCACTCGGCCCATGTCAAACAGTGCCAGGAAGATCGACCCATCCGGCTTCACCCGCGCCCTGACGATGACGGGCTCAGGGCCGACGAAGATCGTCGCCTCCAAGAGATCTCCCACACCGATGCGGTACTCGGAGAATCCGCTGACGGTCGTGAAGGTGGAATTCTCGACCGGATTCGGCGCACCGATGACCGGAGCGCGATCCGCGCGCGTGACCTCCTCGCGCGGCTGAACCATCGAGGGTTCGAGGGGCGCTTGCCGCACCGTCGGCTGCGATGGTCCCGGACCCGATTGCACCGGCGACGGCGACGGCTCTACGATCGACGGCGCCAGTGGCGGCGTTTTTCGCGGGGTCGAGTCCGAGCCTAACGCTGCGGAGGATCTCCTTGGCTTGCTCTCGCGCCTCTGCCAACGAAAGCAGCGATGCGTCCCCCAAGGTGACGCGCGGCCGCTTGCTCTTGCACCAATACGACACGCTGTAGGAACGACGGCCGGATGCGCTCCCGCGCAGCACAAGGTCGGGGACGACGGTGTCTTGGTAGTCGACGCGTCCTTGCGTCGGTGGTGCGATACCTTTGATTCCTTGATGTGAGAGTTTGATTCTAGGCATGTGCTGGTTTTCCGTGGTCTGGGGGTCCGTTGGGGCTTGGTTTTGAGCGCTACTCTCTGCAACAAGATGATACCAACCGCTACACCGTAAATTCACGTAACTCGTTTTTAATCAGTAGTTTACGGTTTCAACTTGTTGCAGAGCGTTGCAGACGGTAGCGCTTGAATCCGACGACATGTCAGCATCACTCGACTCCGCCGGTTGGCGGTTCTTGACAGCTTTTCGGCACCGGCCTATCGTAGCCGCGCTTTGCGGGGACGACGGCATATCGAGGGTAAGAACAGCGCTCGATCCGTGCACAGAACCCGACCGACCGACGATCCGCGACGCACTGGGATGACATGATCAGCGAGAGACTCGGACGCGGCGGGACGGTGCTCAAGGACGCTGTCGCGGCGGTCATCGGGGGGCTAGGAATCCCCCCGAACGTGCTCACGCTCTCGTCGCTGATCCCGATGATGATCGCTGCATGGAGCCTGGCGCAGGGTCGGCCATTCGCCGCTGCCGGGTGGATTGTTCTCGGTGGCGCGCTAGACCTTATCGACGGGGCGGTGGCACGCGCCTACGGTACGACGACCGAGTTCGGTGCGGTGCTCGACTCGGTGGTAGATCGAGCCTCGGACACGCTCGTTCACATCGGCGTCGTCTATCACTTCCACACCCTGGGCGAGCCGCTCTACGTCGTGCTCAGCGCTGTATCGTTGGGCGGCTCCTTGGGCGTGTCCTATACGCGTGCGCGGGCCGAGAACGTGATCCCGGAGTGCCGCGTCGGGTTCACCGAGCGCGGCGAGCGACTCGTGCTCTTGATGCTGGGGCTGTTCGCTGGACGTCTTGCGCAGGCGGTGACGCTGCTCGCCTTCCTGGCGTGGCTGACCACCGTGCAGCGCTTGCTGCACGCGTACCGCATTCTGCGGCGACGGCGCTGCGATCCCGACCAGGGTGCGCCACTGCCTCAAGGGCTCGAAGCGTGGGGAACCGTGGGGCGCTGGCTGTTCCTGAACTGGCCGCGCGGGTCGTGGCAGTACGACCTGGTCTGCGCCGCGATCATCGCCGCGTTGCTCGCGTTGCCGGGCGTCTAGTGTCCTGACTCAGGACACTAGCAGGCCGTGGTGGAGGCGTTGTGGGGCTGGTTAAGGCACGCGAGTCGGAAGGCCTGCCGATCGACCGAGGGCTCGATCTCCACGGCGCCGATAGTCAACTCGAGGACCGCACGGTGCTGCGGCCAGCTTAGCTGCAAGTGCCCACTGGGGGGCCCCCGGCGCGGATCCCATCCGTCATAGGTGGTGATCAGACGAAGTGACCCGGTGTCGTCGAACCGCTCGATGCGTTGGATCTGCTGGGAAGAGGGATCGAAGACGATGCGTCGAAGCAGCCGTACAGGGTCCGTCGCCATCAACATCAGCGCCACCTCACCTGGACGTCGCTCAACGACCGGCGACGCCCCGCCTGCGGAAACCGCTGACACGACTTGTGGCAACAGCGCATCGGCGATATCAAGCGGTGCCAGCACCAGATGCGGCCGCGATCGACCGCTGGAAGGCAGGCGAAGCGCGTCGTGCACCTCGGGCTCGGCAGCGCTGCCGAGTCGGAGCTCCAGCATGCGACCGTCGCTGGCCATCACGACGTCGCCCCCAGACCCCGTCAGACGAGCGGCGAATGCGCCGCTTCGCGCTACCAGCAGCGTTCCCTCGAGGCTGACGCAACGATCTCGGTGACAGGCGCCGATCCTCGCTTGGAGCCGTATTAGACGGGCGCGAAAGCTGCTGGCAATCTCCGCCAGCTGCTCTGCGGTCGACTCAGCAAACGGCGTTGCTGCCGATGGCGGTATCGTTGTCGGCGGCGACGCGCTGCCTCCACAGGCAGCCACTCCAACGACCAAGAGCAACGATGCGATCCACCGCGCCTGCAGGAGCCCACGCGGCCTGCTAGTAGCGCCGGCGAACAACAAAATCCGGTAGCTCGGCCAACGCGTCGCGCGCTTCGCTCGGGGGCAACACAGTCAGGGCCGTGCGCGCCTGCTCAGCGTAGCGCTGCGCCGCCTGCAACGTTGCGTCCAGGCTGCCGGCGGCTCGCATTCCGTCGACCACCTCGCCGAACCCACGGGCCACACGATCGGCGTCGCCGAGGCACGAAACGGCCAGGCTTCGCACCGATCCGTCGCCCTCGCGCAGCAGATGAATGAGAGGGAACGTCATCTTGCCCTCGCGTAGGTCCGTGCCAGGGTCTTTGCCGAGATGGGCCACGTCGGCATCATAGTCGAGCAAGTCATCAATAAGCTGGAACGCGAGACCCACGTCGTGGCCGTAACCGGCGAGCGCCGCTTCCTGTTCCGGTGATGTATCCGCAAGGACCGCCGCCGCCTGGGCACAACCGGCGAAAAGCGAAGCCGTCTTGCGATCAATGATGTCCATATAGGTGTCCATGTCGAGCTCGGCGTCCCCGTTGTGGATCACGTCTAGCATCTCCCCTTCGACCAGGCGTGAGGTCGCATCGGTGAGCACCTCCACCAGGCGAAGCTTGCCGAGCGCCACACTCATGGCCAGCGATTTGGCGTACAGGTAGTCGCCGAACAGAACGGCGAGCCGATTGCCCCAAACGCGATTAGCGGGTTTCTGTCCGCGCCTCACCTCGGCGCCATCGACGATGTCGTCGTGAACCAGCGATGCTGTATGGATGCACTCGACAATGACCCCCAGGTCGACGTCACCGGTGCCTTGGTAGCCACATGCTTGGGCGCAGAGCGTCACGAGCGCCGGACGCACTCGCTTGCCACCGTTGTCCAACAGGTAGGTCGCAATCTCGCGTACCAACGGGATGTCGGAGTCGCGCAGGGCCGCGATCTCGCGCTCGACGAGCTCCAGCCGGTCTTTCGCAAGGTGAAAGGCGGCGATCTGGGTAACGGGGTGGCCGTCGCGCATTTCTTAGCGTGCTGGTGGCTCAGCTGCCGAGGTACTCGACATCGACATCCGCAGGAATCGTGAACTGAAACAGTTCTTCTGCCAATCCCAGGTCGGTCTCGACATCGAGGAACAGGAACTCCGATGATTCGCCGAGAAGGCCGAACGATACCAGTCGAGCGATCAAGGCGGTGTCCGGGTCGACCTCGAGGATCAGGTGCGTGTACGCGGTATCCTCGTTCAGTGGATCCAACCGCAACTGCACGTTGCCTGGGGCCAGCTTCTCCTGCCACTCGGTGCCGGTCACCACGAAGTCGCTACCGAAGTCGCCCCCACCGGTCAGATACAGCATCGGCGTCTGCCCCGATGCCACCGAATCCTGGGCACGGATCTGCACCTGCCGATCCTCGGGCAGGTACCAATAGAGTGCCTTGCCATCGGCGACAAGAAGGCGCCCGCTGACGTCATATTCGACTCGGATCCTCTCCGGTGGGCGTGCAAACCAGATGCCCGAAGCTTCGCGAGCCGGCATTCCAGGCCGTGCAACGCTGCGCTGCTGAAATCGAACACGGAGATCCTGCAGCGCTCGATAGCGCTCCTGTACCCGGCGCAACAGAGCATCGAGCGGCAGCTCGGAGCGTTCCTGGCTGGCCACGCGCGTCGGGCCACCCGGTGCGGACGCCACCGGCTGAGCCGCGCCAGCGAGCACCACGAGCGCGGCCACCAGCAGCAGCTCTCTCGCAGGGTTCGGCGATCTCATTGGCCCTCCAATCCGCCCGCGGGCAGGGCATCAAGCGCAGGCTGCGGAGAACGTCTCCGATCTCCCCTGCTGCTATCATAGCGTGACACGTTGGCGGGCTTGGGGCCTCCCTTTTGTTGGCGGCCCTGCCTGTTCCTGTTGTCGGCCGCTTTGTTGTCGGCGGCCCTATGTTTACGCCACGTCTCGCTGCGAGCCTCGCTGATGGCGACCCGTCTGCTCATTCTCGATATCCTCGATCCACGCGGTCAGACTGGCTTGTCGGTCGCGGCCAGGGCCGCTGCGGCCGCCGGAGTCGACGAGATCCTGCCAATCACCACCGGGGAGATCGAACGATCGCGGGACGGGTCGGTGCGCGTGCGTCCAACGGCAGCACGAGGCTTACGGCGAGTGCTGCATGGAGCATTTCAAGGTCGCGTCGACGGCATGTTGATCGGGCTGTTACCCAGCTATTGGCAGGCACGGGCAGTTTCGCAGAGCCTGGCGCAGGCACTACCCGAAACCCTGGTGTACGCCCCCGACGTGATATCAGGTGGAGGCCTCGGCCACACGCTCGGTGCAGCGAATCGCAAAGCACAGGTGGCCGCTCTTCTGCCCGAGACGACCGTAGCTTTGCTGCCGGCGCTGGAGATCAGCTCCTTGCTCGACCTAGCCGATACCGATGACCAGGCAGTCCTGGCGCAGCAGCTACTCGACGCCGGAGCCTATGCAGCCTGGGTGCGCGGCAACCTGGACGGAGCGCGTGCAGTGGACTTCGTCGCCTACGGAGAGCGCACCGCAGTGATGGACTACCCGCAACCGGTGGGTCCGGCCGCCGCCGCCACCGCGTCGGGGACGCTTGCGGCCCTGCTGGCGCTAGGGTGCTCGCTCGAGGAATCCGTCGATCGCGCGCACCGCCGTGCCGCCCATGTAAGTGCGAGCCTGCACGCCCCAGCAGTACGCCCGACACCCACGATCAGTCGATCTCGCGGGCGCGCTCGGTGAAACTGCGGACCTGCTTGGCGTCGATGCGGGGAAACAACATCTCGCCCCGGTGAGCCGCGGCGCCTGAGCCCACATGAAGCAACCGCTCCGCGCCCTTGTAGCGAAACTCGTCGAGCCCGCCGGTTTCGCCGAGCGCGGCCCAGAGCTGCTGCATCTTGCCGGGCATTACCGGTGCCAAGAGCACGGCGATGCTCTTCAAGACACTGCCACACGCCGCCATCACTGCGTCGTACGTGACGCCGGCCTCCGGGTCAGTTTCTCTGTTCTTGCGCAGCTGCCACGGCTGGGTGTCCTGGATCATCTTGTTGGCGGCGCCGACGAATCCCCAGAGCGTGCGCAACGCGGCTGCGAATCCGAAGTCGCTGAGCTGCGCTTCGTATACCGGCACCATCTCCTCGAACCCACGCAGCAACTCGGCGGTGGCAGGCGTGGGCTGCGTATCGACGGCGAATGACCCCCCGTCACGCTCCACGAGGGTGAGGACACGCGAGGCGAGATTGCCGAGATCGTTGGCGAGATCCGCGTTGATCCGTTCCACGAGCGCCGCGGCGGCGAAATCGCCGTCCTGACCGAAGGGCATCTGCCGGAGCACGTAGTAGCGCAGCGGATCGGCGCCAAACTCGTCGATGAGCCGGTTCGGATCGACGACGTTGCCGATGCTCTTGGACATCTTCTGTCCTTCCACGGTCCACCAGCCGTGAGCAAAGATATTGCGCGGCAGCGGCAGATCCAGCGCCATCAGCAATGTCGTCCAGTAGACGGAATGCGTCGTCAAGATATCCTTGCCGATGAGGTGGTAGTCGGCCGGCCAGAAGGGCCCGTACCTGGGGTCGGTGGGCGTCTCCGGGTTGAGATAGCGCAGCGCCGTGCAATAGTTCAACAGCGCGTCGACCCAGACATAGCAGACGTGCTCGGTGTCGAAAGGAAGCTCGACGCCCCAGGCCAGCCGCGACTTCGGCCGGGAAATCGACAGATCGCCAAGCGGCTGGCGCAAGAATCCCAGAATCTCGTTCCGTCGTGTCTGCGGATGGATTTGTAGAGAGCCGCTCTCGATCGCCTCGACGAGCTTGTCCTGGTAGGCGCTCATACGGAAGAAGTAGTTCGACTCGCGCACGAGCTCGACTCTTCCGTCTTGCTTGAGCCGCGCGATCTCATCGGTGTCGGTGACGAACATCTCCTGCGAAACGTCGTACCAGCCTTCGTAATCCTGCTCGTATATCTGCCCGTCATCGTAGAGTCGCTGCAGAGCCTCGCGTACCTGTTCCT
Source organism: Acidobacteriota bacterium (assembly GCA_963666055.2). GTDB lineage: Bacteria > Acidobacteriota > UBA890 > UBA890 > WLXD01 > DASCOT01. The sequence continues at coordinate 225,653 of CAXWPH010000014.1, forward strand.
TATGCTCGGCGGCGGTCGTCCGTATGAAGGCGTCGTGCGAGATTCCGAGCCGCTCCCAGAGCTGCTTGAAGTTGCGATGCAGCTCGTCGCAATGCTCCTGCTCGGACACGCCTCGACGCGCGGCCGCCTGCGCCACTTTCTGGCCGTGCTCGTCGGTGCCGGTGAGAAAAAAGACCTCGACACCCCGCTGGCGCATGAACCGCGCCATCGTGTCCGCGGCGATGGTGGTGTATGCGTGCCCGAGGTGCGGCACATCGTTGACGTAGTAGATCGGCGTCGTCAGGTAGAAACGCTGCGTGCCCACTCCATACTCCAGGCCGAAGTGCCGGTCGCGCCGCCGTCCCCACTGCATCGCCCACACGCGGTCGGTGGTGGCAGTCTACCGCGTCGTCGCCGTCGGCGGCTCCGCGCTCTTGTCGTCGTAGCCACAGAGGTCCTCGATTCCACAGCGCCAGCACTCGGGCCGCCGCGCGTGGCAGACCTGGCGGCCGTGCCGAATGACGTTCACGTGCAAGGGAAAGGCCGCTCCGGGAGGGACTGCGGCCTGCAGCTCGTCGTTCGCCCGCCCGAGGTCACGCTGCCGGTGAATGCCCAATCGATGGAGCACGCGGTACACGTGCGTGTCCACCGGGAACGCCTCGAGCCGGAGCGAGAACAACAGGATGCAGTTGACGCTCTTTGCACCGAGCCCCTTTATGTCGCTGAGCTCGTGGCGAGCCGCATCGAGGTCCATCTCGACCAGGTGGTCGAGATCGTACGCACCTCGTTGCTCATACACTCGGGACAGAATCTCCTGGATCCGGCGCGCCTTGACGCGCTGCAGCCCACCCGGCTGCAATGCCTGTTCGAGATGCTGACGCGGAGCGGCCGCGACACTTTGCCAGTCCGGGTAGCGCTGGCGTAGCTGCTCCCAGGCACGGTCACGGTTCCTGTCGGTGGTGTTCTGCGACAGAATCGTCAATACAAGCTCGTCGAGCGGCGGCAGCGCCCGCGCCGGTTTCGGTTCGCCGTGCAGCTCCCGAAGCCTGTCGTGCAGCACACCAAGCGCGCGGCGTTGCGTCGCAAGCGCTCGCGAGCGCGGACGCTTACGCGCCACGACCGTCGCGGCCCTCGGCACTTGGCTCCAGCACCGCCTGCTAAACCCCGAGCCGCTCGCCGAGATACGCTGGCAGGGCGTCCAGGCCGATGCGCTCCTGCTCCGTGGTATCACGATGACGCACCGTCACCGCGTTGTCCTCGAGGGTGTCGAAGTCCACCGTGACGCAGAACGGTGTGCCCACCTCATCCTCACGTCGATACCGTTTGCCGATGCTCCCGGCGTCATCGTAGAGCACCGCGAAGCCGTGGCGCAGCGTGTCCGCAAGCTTGTGGGCCGGCTCTGCCAGCTTCTTGACCAGCGGAAAGACCGACACCTGACGTGGCGCCACATGCGGTGCCAACCGCAACACGGTGCGCTGCTGGCCGGCGATCTCATCGACGTCGAAGGCATCGGCCAGTACGGTGAGCACCGTGCGGTCGAGACCGGCCGAGGTCTCGATTACCGAAGGTACATACTTCTCGTTGCGCACAGGATCGAAATAGCTCTGATCCTTGCCCGAGTGCACGGCATGCTGACTCAGGTCAAAAGAGCCGCGATTGGCGATCCCCTCGAGCTCAGCCCAGCCAAACGGAAACTTGTACTCCACATCTGTCGTGTAGCTGGCGTAGTGGGCTAGCTCGTCGGGCTCGTGTTCACGCAGTCGTAGTCGGTCGGCCTGGATCCCGAGCTCGGCGTACCACCGATAACGCTGCTCGACCCAATAGTCGAACCACTCCCGCTCGTCGTCCGCGTGAACGAAGAACTCCATTTCCATCTGCTCGAACTCGCGTGAGCGGAAGGTGAAGTTGCGTGGTGTGACTTCGTTGCGGAACGCCTTCCCGACCTGCGCAATCCCGAACGGTACCTTCATGCGCGTCGACAGTTGCACGTTGCGGAAGTTCACGAAAATGGCCTGTGCAGTCTCCGGGCGAAGGTACGCTACCGACTTCGAGTCTTCGGCGGCGCCTACGCGCGTCTCGAACATCAGGCCAAACTGACGAGGCGGCGTCAGCTCACCATCGCAGACTGGGCAGCGGCTGGGAATCGAGCCGTCCGTGGGCGGCAGGTCGCCCTCATGGCCCGGGAAGATCTTGCCGAGATCACCCGAGTCGACCGCTCCTTGAACGAGATGGTCAAGCCGGAACCGGCGCTTGCACTCCTTGCAGTCGACCATCATGTCGTAGAAGGACTCGACGTGCCCGGATGCCTGCCAGACGCGCGGGTGCATGATGATCGACGCGTCGAAGCCGACGACGTCGTGGCGCTGTACTACCAGGCGGCTCCACCAGAGATCGACCACCCGACGCCGCAGCTCGACGCCGAGCGGACCATAGTCCCAGAATCCGTTCAGGCCGCCGTAGATTTCGCTGCTTTGGAAGATGAACCCCCGGCGCTTGCACAGCGACACGAGAGGATCGAGGCTCGACAGCCCGGTTGCATCGGTCATGGTGGTTTCTTGGCTACGGCCCTGGATGGGCACGGCGAGTTGAGGTGACGTGCTCCGTGCCAGGTGGAGCGTTACAAAGGCGTAATAAACGGATCAGTTGGAGCGAGCTCGGCGGCGTAACGCTGCACTTTCTCGAAGGCACGGGCTACGTCCAGCGCATCCTCGGCGCTCCCGATAAGCGCATTGTGGCGGATCCACACAGCTTCGCTCGCGCAGGCGTGCTCGGCAACTCCACAGGCGCCGCTACGGTGCGGTGCCCGCTGAGCGTCGTCGAACATCGGCTGACTGTAAACCGGCGCATCATAGCCCGCCGACGCCGGCACCCCCTCGGCGACAAGAGCCTCCACACAGGCGCGCTTCGGAGCTCCCGCGAAGGCCTCCGCGTCGATACGAACGATGACCAGGTGCCAAGAGCACTGCTCGGTGCCGCGCGGAAGCGTCTGGCAGGTCACTCCCGGGATGTCGTTGAGCGCCCGGCGTAGTTGCATCGCGTTCGCGGCCCGACGTTGCAGCTCCTCCGGATAGCGCTCGAGGGCAGCGCACAACACCGCGCCCTGGAACTCTGACAGGCGAAAGTTGCCACCGAGCCGAACATGAGTGTACTGCCCACCCACCGCGGCACGCCCGTTGTTAGAAACGGATCGGCAACGCTCGGCCAGGTCGCCGTCGTCGGTAACCACGACACCTCCTTCGCCACAGGCCAAGTTCTTACTGGCATGAAAAGAGAACCCACCCGCGTTGCCGATCGTCCCGGCACCGGCGCCGTCGTAGCGCGTACCCCAGGCCTGGGCGGCATCTTCGATCAGGGCCAAGCCGTTACGCTCTGCCAGCTCTTGCAACGCTCCCATACTGGCCGGCACACCGCCGAGGTGGACCGGCATGATCGCCGCCGTTCGCTCGCTGAGCACCGACTCGGCACTGCGGGCATCGAGACAGTAGGAGTGCCGATCGATATCGGCGAACACCGGAACTAGTCCCGCCTGCAGGATGGCCGTGGCCGACGCCACGAATGTGTAGGCCGGAAGGACGACTTCGGATCCTCGCTCGATGTCCAGCGCTTCGAGCGCCACCCGCAACGCCGCTTCGCCGCTACTCACACAGACCGCATATCGGGCGCCCTGATAGGCGGCGAACTCGGTCTCGAAACGGCGCACGAACTGCCCGTGCCGGCTATCCCAATCGCCCGAATCAAGTACCACATCGAGGAGCTCGCGCTCCCGTGCTCCAGCTTGCGGCCAACGAGGATAGGCGCGCACGCGAATGGGATCGCCGCCGACCAATGCCAGCTCAGGCACGTGCGTCGTGCCGCTGCGCGAGCATCACAGGAACCGATCCAGCGATGCTTCCGCCACTTTGTCGCGCAGCGCCTTGATCTGCTGGGAGCGATCCAGCGGCGCCACCAAGAGCACGCCGCCGGTGCGCACGATGGCCAGCCCCTTGACCCCTAGCAGCGCCACCATGTCCTCCGGCGCATGCACCAGATTGTCGCTTGCATCCAGCGCCACCAACTGTCCGGCAACGACGTTGCCGAGGTCGTCGCCCTCGACAAGCTCCTTGAGCGCCTCCCACGAGCCGACGTCCGACCAATCGAACTCGGCCTTCACACAGGCGACGTTCTCGGCCCGCTCCATGACGCCATAGTCGATCGAGGTGGCTGGCATCGCCCGGTACGCGTCGGCACGACTCGTGTCGTCGTTCGCGGCAAGCATCGCTTTGGCGGCCTCCACGGCGTCGGGCAAGTGCAGCTCCATTGCGGCCAGCAGCACCCGCGCCTCCCAAACGAACATTCCACTGTTCCAGAGGAAGGAGCCGTCCGCCACATAACGTTCCGCCGTCTCGAGATCCGGTTTCTCGCGGAACGCGACCACCTTGCTGACCGGAACCTCGGCCGTTGCGCCATCCAGCTCTAGCCTGGCGCCTATTTCGACGTAGCCGTAGCCGGTCTCGGCGTACCGAGGGGACACGCCGAAGGTAACCAGATGCCCCCTGCGAGCCGCCGCAGCGGCGGCGTTCACGGTGCGTGCAAGGCCGGCAACATCGACCACTACGTGATCCGCGGGGAAAACCAACATGATCGCTTCCGGATCACGCTGCACCAGCACCGCCGCTGTCCAGGCGAGGCACGGGGCCGTATTGCGAGCCTGCGGCTCCGCCAGGAGGTTGGCGGATGGCAGCTCCGGAAGCTCCTGCACCGTCAGCGCTGTATAAGAGGCGGTGGTGACCACCAGCACACGTTCCGGATCTCCGACCACCGCTACGCTCCGCTCCCACGTTTGGCGCAACATCGAGTCGGAGCCGACGATCGGCAGGAACTGCTTTGGACGATCGCGCCGCGACAGTGGCCAGAAGCGCGTCCCACTGCCGCCGGCCATGATCACGGCGTAGGCATGCGGGTCGCCAAGCTCGGTCATCGTCATCCGCCTTCGATGGCGCCGAGCTCTTTCTCGACGCGATGCAACCGACTCTCCACGAGCCACCGGATCTCCTCCAGGCGCTCCCGGCTCTGCGCTTCGAATCGGAGAATGATCTGCGGCCCGGTATTGCTCGCCCGCGCCAGGCCCCAACCGTCATCGAACTCGACTCGCACCCCGTCGATCGCTACTACGTCGTGATCCGCTGCGAGCTCGTCGCGCAGCCGGTCGCATACTGCAAACTTGTGCTCCTCGGTAGACGGATGGCGAATCTCCGGCGTCGAGAAGACTTCGGGCAGGTCGTCGAGCTGCATGGAGAAAGTATCGTCCTGCCGTGAGTAGATCTCCATCAGCTTGGCCCCGGCATACACCGCGTCGTCATGTCCGAAGAAGTTCTCGCCGAAGAACAGGTGACCGCTCATTTCGCCCGCCAGCAGGGCGCCTTCCTCGCGGATCTTCTGCTTGATGAACGAGTGGCCGGTCTTCCACATGAGCGGCCGGCCGCCATGCGCGACGATGTCATCGGCGAGCAGACTGGAACACTTCACATCAAAGATCACTGTCGCTCCGGGGTTCCTGGCCAACATGTCTCGCGCCAGGAGAATTGTCAGGTAATCGCCCCAGACGATCTCGCCGCGCTCGTCGATCACCCCGACACGATCCCCGTCTCCGTCGAACCCCAGGCCGAGATCGAAACCGCCCTCGACCACACGACGACTCAGCTCGGCCACGGCTTCGGGAACGGTGGGGTCCGGGTGATGGTTAGGGAACGTACCGTCGACGTCGCAGTACATCTCCTCGACCTCGCAGCCGAGCTCACGGTACATGCGCGGCGCGATCATCCCGGCAACGCCGTTGCCGGCGTCGATCACTACACGCACCGGACGCTCGAGACGTACGCGCTCCTTGATCATGTCGACATACGGCTCCACCAGGTCGACCGTTTCCACACCGTGACACCCGCTGTCCAGATCGTTCGCTTCGATCGCCTGCCGCAGTGCCTGGATATCGTCGCCGAAAAGTGTGCGCGTTCCGAGGCACAACTTGAGACCGTTGTAGTCGCCAGGGTTGTGGCTGGCGGTAACCACCACGCCGCCATCGGCGGGCAGATGATGGATCCCGAAGTACAGCATCGGTGTCGGCACCAGGCCGGCGTCGAGAACCGCACAACCGGCGTCGTTCACCCCGGCTGCGAAGGCGCCGGCAAGCTCCGGGCTCGAAAGGCGACCGTCACGTCCGACCACCACACGGGAACCGCCCTGCCGGCAAACCAGCGTGCCGTACGCCTGCCCGATACGCCGGAACACATCGGCGTTGACATCGTCTCCAACGATGCCCCGGATGTCGTAGGCGCGGAAGATTCCCGCTGGTACGGCAGACATGGGCGAGATCCTCTGACTGGTTGCGATGGCGCCGGGGCGTTTGATGAACAGGGTAAAACCGCGGTCGAGTGGCGGCGGTCGGCCGCCTGCGCCGCCTCTGATTCTTCCACATCTTCAGTACCGACGGCGGCCCCTACTGGGTCTCACGAGGCGACGAGATCGCCACGCCTGCAGCGGGCTACGCTCGCAGAGTCCGTCGGTCTACCAAATAGCGCTCGATGCGACTCTCACAAACGTCGTGGCCTATGCCCGGGCCCTGTGGCACGCGAACGTGGCCATCGCCGTCGAGCTCGACCTCGGGATCGATGATGTCTTGCTCCCAGTAGCGTCGCGACGCCGACAAGTCGTTGGACATCGTGAAGTTGGGCAGCGCCGCGACGGCGATGTTGTGCAGCCGGCCCACGCCGGATTCCAGCATTCCACCGCACCACACCGGAATCCGACGCCGCTCGCACAAATCATGCACAGCGATTCCGGCCGACCGGCCACCAAGCCGCGAGCACTTGATGTTGATGATGCGCGCCGCCTTCGCCTCCAATGCCCGCTCGGTGATCTCCACTGTCTTGGCAGATTCGTCCAGGCATATCGGCGTTGCGACTTGGTCCTGAAATTCGGCGTGCAACTCGAGCTCGTCGTATTCGAACGGCTGTTCGATCATCTCCATATCGAAGCGGTCGAGCTCGACGATGTGCGGGATATCCTCGCGCCGATACGCGCAGTTGGCATCGACCATGAGCGGAATGTCTCCGAACCGCTCCCGCACCTTGCCGACAACGCTCACATCTTTCCCCTTGGCGATCTTCAGCTTGATTCGCCGGTAGCCCTGAGCCAGCGCTGTATCGATCTGGTCGGCCAGCACCTCGAAGTCCTGCTGAATGCCGAGCGAAATGCCCACCATGATGCGGTCGCGCACCGGCCTGTCGCCAGCGTACAGGCGGTGCACCGGCACGCCGCGTCGGCGAGCCTCGAGGTCCCAGACAGCCTCCTCGATCGCTGCCTTTGCCATCGGGTGCCAAGGCCACTTGGTCATACGGGAAGCGACGGCAGTTGCGGCACCCGCTTCCGGCAGATCGAGCTCGAACAGCTCCGGTGCCAGCAGATCCTCGATGATGTTTCGACAGGTCCCGACAGTCTCGTAGGTGTAGAAGGGCAGGCGATCGGCCCCCGACTCGCCCCACCCGAAGGCCCCCTCGGAATGCACGCGCACCAGCAGGATGTTGCGCTCGCCGAAGCCACCGCGCGAGATCTCGAACCAACCGACGAGCGGAATACGGATCTGAATCAAGTCCACCGCTTCGATCCTCAATGTTCCCTCCGATGCTCTTTGTCGATGCGAAACGGGCCAAGGGCGGCTTCAGGAGCGCCGCGCTCGAGTACCAACAAGGTCCGCGGCGCCGGAACGACGAGGCGCACGCACTGGCGTACGAAGTAGCCACGGCCCAGATAATGCTGAAAGACCTGCCGCGTTGCCATTCTCCAAGCCAGAGCGGCGGTGGGGTCCGCTTCCATAACGGCCTGAATCGCCGTGGGTATCTCGCAGGCGACATGTTTCGCATCCAGACCCAGCTCGGGTGTCCCGGGTAGCGGCACGAGATCGTCGGGGGTCACAGTCGCCAGAGCCTCGGGAAGGTCAAATCGGCCGGCGGCAATCTCCTGCGCCAACGCGCCGCGCTCGCCGCGCTCGCGGGCCGCGACCCGTTCGGAGTCGAGGTGCCACGCAGCCAGCAGACGATCCGTTGGTGTGCCCCGATGTAATCGGCTTGTTGTCTCGCCGTAGAGGTTCTCGAAGTAGGTCTCGACAATGATCCCGAGCTTGCCGAAGTTGAGATAGGAGTTCAGCGACCGCAATGGATCGAACGTCCAGGCCATCAGCCGTAGTCCCTGCTGCAGCGCGATCTCCCGTTGAGCCCACTTGAGACGCGCCCCGAGGCCCATCGAACGGCGCGATTCGTCCACCGCCAACATGTGCGAGTAATGCAGCGCCCGACCGCGGTCGTCCTCACCGCGAAAGCCGTAGCAAAAGGCAACCAGCTGATCGTTCGAGTCGAATGCTCCGAGCACCATTCCGCCAGCCTTCTGTGCCGCCACCAGCTGGGTCCGCGGGATCACGTCGAGGTCGCCGGCGAAATGCCAGGCGCGCCGCTGGAGCTCCTCGCACTCGATGTACTCGTTAATGCTCTCCAGCCGACGGATCGTGCAATCAGTGCCGCCTGGAATGTCGCTCATCTCAGATGCCGGTCGGCAAGTCGATCCAACGCGCTTCGATGCCGAAACGCTCCGCCACCAAGTCGCCCACCGCCCGTACGCCGAAGGTCTCGGTCGCATAATGTCCTGCAAAGATGCAGTTGAGCCCAGCCTCCCGAGCATCGTGATAGGCCGAATGGCGCGGCTCACCGGTGATAAAACAATCGGCGCCGAGCGCCACAGCGTCATCGAGGACGCTGCACCCGCTACCGGTTACCACCGCGATCGTGCGCACCTCGTCGGCGCCAAACGCCCACATCAGCTGATCGTCGCAGCCGACAGCGGCCAGCCGACCGGCTAGTGTCGCCAGCGGAAGCGCCTCCGGCAGGCGAGCCAGGGTACCCACCAGCACACCGTTATGGTCGCCGAAGTGCGACTCGGGTACCGCCTGCAAGGCGCCGGCGAGCAACGCGTTGTTGCCCACCTCGGGGTGCAGGTCCAATGGTAGATGGGCCGCGTAGATCGACACTCCGCTGGCGTAGCACTGGCCGACGCGGGCGCCCAAGCGACCCCTGAGAGGCGCGCGATCGCCCCATAGCAGCCCGTGGTGGGCGATCATCAGCTGACACCCAGCGTTGGCGGCCATCGTGATCGTCTCGGCCGCCGCATCGACCGCCACGGCAAGACGCTCTACTTGCTCGGAAGCCTCGACCTGAAGACCGTTCAGCGAGACGTCCGGCACCGCGTCGATGTCGAGGTAAGCGTTCAAAAAGGCGGCGATGTCGGCGAGCGGCGCTGCCATGCGGGTCTCCGGGTGTCGGGGCTCGCGGCTACCTTACTTCAAGAACCGTCCGTCGACGGAGACCATGGTCCGGCTATCGCCAGCGCATACGCATCCGGGTACAGCAACTCGTGCGCCGCAGCCTGTACCGCTTCTGTATCGACGCGATTCACGTAGCCCACCAGCCGCTCTAGGTAGTCGAGACCAAGATCGAACATCTCGATCTCATGCAGTAGCCCGGCCGCCCCCTCGTTGCTTTCGAGCGCTCGCGGCAAGGCCCGAATGGTAGCGGCCTTGGCGTTGTCGAGCTCGTCGGCGGTGACCGGCTCGGCCCGGATGCGCCGGATCTCCGCGAGCATCGCCTCGACGGCGGCTTCGACATGCTGTGGCTGAACACCGGCGCGAACCACGAACGGCCCTGGACCGAGGCCCGCAGCGAAGGCGCTGTACGTGTAGTATGCCATACCCTGCTCTTCGCGCACCGCGCGCCCCAGCCGGCCGCCCATTGCGAATCGACCGAGGATTGTGTTCATCAGGGCAGCGGCATAGTAGCGCTCGTCACTACGCCGGATCGAAGCATGGCCGAGGGCGATATCGACCTGCGCCTTGTCGGGCATCGCCGCGACGTGACGTTGGACCTCTTGCGGTGGCGCGACGTCGGCAACCGCACATTGCGCTTGTCGATACCCGCCGCGAGGTGCGTCGTCGATCCAGCCGTCAAAGGCGTCGTGGGCGATTGCCAAGGCGGCGTCGGCATCGACGTTGCCGGCGACCACCAGCAGCGCCGCCGACGGACCGAAGAACCGTGCGTGGAATGCTCGGAGATCGTCTGCCCGGATCCCCTCGACCGTCGCCAAGGTCCCCCGCACGCGAGCCGCGTACGGGTGGCCGTCCGGGTATGCCAGCTCGCGCAGGGCGTGCATTGCCACGACGGCCGGGTCATCGCAATCTTCTCGGAGCGCGGTCAGACGGTCGCCGAGGAGCTTGGAGACCTCGGGATCGGGGAAAGTCGGACGCCGCGCACACTCCGCCAGCAGGCCCATGACCTCGGGCATGTCCTCGGCGCGTGACTTGGCTACCAAGCCGGCCGTATGGCGTCCCGCAGTGCCGCCAAGGTGGGCACCCCGAAAGTCGAGCACCTCGCCTACCGCAGCCTTGTCGCGCAGCTCGGTTCCACGCGTGAGCCCCCTTGCCATGAGCGTCGCCAGCCCCGCCTGCTCTGCCGGCTCGAAGCAGGCGCCAGCAGCAACGCTGAGGCTGAGGGTCACCGCCGAAGACGCATGGTTGGACTGGTGCATCACCACCAGTCCGTTGTCGAGCTGCGTGCGGGTGGGCGCAAATCCGGCGGTCACGAGTCCCTCCGCGGCACGAACCACCCCACCGTCCTCGCCTCGGGCCGCAGAAACCGCGCCGCGGCGCGTCGGACATCCGTGGCTGTTGTCGCCTCTACCGCGTTCGGCACCGCATCCAGTGCGTCGATTGTGGCGATCGTCGCAAAATAACCGAGCTGATGTGCCACGTCGGTGACGCGTTCGGACTCGAACGCCAGCGCCGACAGCACCTGGTTCTTCGCCTTGTGGAGGGCTCGGTCGTCAACATCCTGGGTCGCCAATCCCTCCACCGATTCGGTCAGCGCTTCCTCGGCGCGCCGCGGCTCCACCCCGTCACGCAGTGTCGCCGAGAAGCCATAGAGGTAGGGCTCCTCAGTAGGCAGCACAGCCGAGCTGATCGACACCACCAGCTCGCTGTCTACCAGCGCCCCGTAGAGCGGCGACGTAACCCGCGCGTTGCGACCAAAGCCGCCACTCCAGAGGTTGATCCCCTTGCCGCCCGACAACAGTGCGTCGGCTACCAGCAAGGGCACGAAGTCGCTGTCCGAGAAGGCCGGTGCTCCATAGACGACCTGCAAATACGCCGCCGTGCCAGGCCGCTCGAGCACGACACGACGCTCGCCGTCCTGTCGGGGCTCATGCACGTTCTGGTACGGAGTGATCTCGGCGGCCGGAATACCACCGAAACGGCGCCTGGCCGCATCGACTGCCGCGTCCGCATCGACATCGCCAACTACCACCAGGGTCGCGTTACCCGGATGGTAATACTGCCTGTAATGAGCAAACAGGTCGTCCCGCGTCATCGCCTCCAGATCGCTCTGCCAGCCGATGGTCGGCCACCGGTAGGGGTGCATGCGTAACGCCGCCGCAGTGACATCGATGTCGAGCAGGTACTCCGGGCTGTTGCTGTTGCCGTGCATCTCGGCAAGCACGACCGTGCGCTCAGATTCGAACTCTTTCGGCTCGTATAGGCATTCCGTCATGCGATCGGACTCGATCCGCAAGGCCAGGTCGAGCTCGTCTGCGGCCAGGGTCTCGAAGTAAGTCGTCTGGTCGATCCACGTGTAGCCATTCCAGCTGCCGCCGGCGCGCTCGACCCACACTTTCAGATCCTCGCGAGAGATGTTCGCCGTGCCCTTGAAATTCATGTGCTCCGCAAAGTGCGAGGCTCCGGTCAGCCCCGGCGCCTCGTTCTTCGAGCCCACGTGGTACCAACACCAGACCGACACCAACGGCGCATTGTGTAGCGGTTGCACCACGACTCGCAGGCCGTTGTCGAGCGTCGCCTGAACCCGGCGATCAGCGGTCATCTCCCCTCCCTTCGTCGGAACCTTCCGCGAAGATGTCCGGGGCATAGCGTCGCATGAGCGCCTTCGTGCCACCGTTGATCGGCGCAAATGCCCGCTGCCCCACGTGTACCCGCCAGCGATAGTTGATGCCCGTATCACGCGGGACGCAATGAACGTCAAGCGTTCCGTAGAAGCTCGAAAGCACCTCCGCCGTGCAGTTGAGATCACCCTCGTCGTCGGCGATGAACTCTCCCAGCGGCGCCTGTCCACCGGCCTCGAAGGCTGTTACCACCTCGATCGATCGGCGAATGTCGCCTGCCCGATACATCCGGTTCACAGTGTAGAGGGTCGCTAATCCGAGGATCGCCGCGGGGATCACCAGGAACCAGTTGTCGCGTCCGATATGAAATCGTGCCATTCGTTGCCTGGTAGCAAGGTGCTGAAGAACTCTGGTGGGTCTGGCGCGTGGGTCCTGCTGGCGAGATCAAGAAGGAGCGACGACGGCGATACCAGGGCGCATCGTCAAGGAGCTCTGACGCTGAGATCGCCGGCAACCCCCAGGCCCCTACGGGTTACGGCGTCGTGGGGCCATCTGCAGTGTTGGTCCTCCTGGACGATACAACAAGCATTGCCTGCGTCGCGCCGCCTTGCATCCGGCCCCACGACGCCGTAACCAGACCCACCGGTTTTTCAGCACCCTGCTATACGACCAGGCCGGCCACGAGGTACAACAGCACCGCGATACCTCCGCCCGCCAGCGCGTACGGAATCTGCGTGGTGACATGCTCTATGTGGTCGCATCCGGCCGACATCGACGAGACCACGGTGGTATCAGAGATCGGTGAGCAATGGTCGCCGAAGATCCCGCCACCCATCACCGCCGCCACGGCCAGTGGCACCGAAGAGCCGCTCTGAAGCGCCAGCGGAACAGCGATTGGTATGAGGATGGCGAACGTGCCCCACGAGCTGCCGGTGGAGAAGGCGATTACGCATCCGGTGCCGAAGACGACCGGCGCCACGGTGATCGACGTCAAGAGCGGCGCCGCGATCGACGCCACCCAGGGCCCGGTGCCGAGCGCCCGACAGACTGCTCCGATGCCGAGCGCCAGCGTCAGAATCGCGGCCACAGGCACAAGCTCCTGAAAGCCCCGTATGGCCGAATTAGTCATCTCGGCGAACGAGAACAGCCCCTGCGCCCGATACAGCAGCATCGCCGCCAGCACGCCGCACGACGTCGCTAACAATACGGCGGTCGAGGCCGAGCCCTGTAGCCACTCGCCGGCTCCGGTGATGTACAGGACCACCGGCACCATGACCACCGTGACCACCACCGGCAAGACCAGATTGCGCGCTTTCTTGCCCTGCTCGGGCGCGCGCTCGTCGAGATCTACCGTCGGGCCATCGACGCGGCCGGCGCCCTCCGCGGCCGCAGCCTCGGCTCTCGCCATGGGCCCGTAGTCGCGCCCGCTCAGCGCCACCAGGAAAACCGTCGCAAGTGCCAGCAGCGCATAGAAGTTGAGCGGGATAGCGGCCATCAGCACACCCAGCGGGTCGGCGAGCCCTTCGGCGGCGAGCAAGCTGATGATCAACGCACCCCAAGCGTTGATCGGGATCAGCATACAAATAGGTGCGGATGTCGAGTCGCACACGTACGCGAGCTTGGCGCGCGAAAGGCCGACGCGATCGTAGAGCGGACGCGACACGGTGCCAGTTACGAGGCATGTGATGTTCGACTCGATGAAGATCGCCATCCCGAGAAACGCCGAGATCAGCTGGGCGGAGCGCTTGCCGCGTACCCAACCGCGCGTTATCGCCCATTCGGCAAAGCCAGCGACTCCGCCGGATTCACGCAACAGCACGATCAAGGCACCCACCATCAAGGTGAACATCAGCGTACGCGCGTTATCGGCATCGGAAATCACGCCGACGAGCTGTTCGATAGCGGTGGCGGCGCCAGCTAGCGGATTGAAGCCGGCAAGGATCGTGGTACCGATCCAGATCCCGGCGAACAGCGACAGGTGCACCTGGCGGGTCCGCAAGGCCATGACGATGGCCAGGATCGGGGGCGCTATGGACAGCCAGCCATACGTCGACATGGATCTGCTTGGTAAGGGCGGTTTCGGGGCCGGGAGGGCGGCTATGTTACCCCGCTGTCCGTGGCCCTGCCGAAATCGCGCTGGCCACACTGGTACACTCGCGAACGATGACCACCCCCGCCGCACAGCTGGGCTACTACCACGGCGCCGAGCGCCTCCGGTACGTCGGCAGCTCGGCGGTCACGATGCTGGCGACGATCGTTCTCGGCACAGCGGAAATCCTCGTCTCGCTATTCGCCGCGCGTGACACCATGACTCACGCCTGTGCCCGAATCTGGGGTGGCGCGATCCTGTGGATCCACGGTGTCGTGGTGGAAACCGAAGGCAGCGAGAATCTCGACCCCGACGCAGCCTACGTGCTCGTCGGCAACCACCAGTCGGCCCTCGACATCCCGGCCTTGCTGGTGGGATTGCCCGTGCCCTTCCGCTTGCCGCCTAGGGGATCGCTGTTCGGCATCCCGTTCGTCGGCTGGTACCTGCGACACGTCGGGTGCATGCGGGTGAACGCGGGCGCCGACGACTCGGTCGCCGAGGCACTCTCGAGTGCCCGGCAGGAAACCGCCGGGTCGATATCCACCGTCATCTTCGCCGCAGACACCCACACCGCCGAAGGAGAGCTACCGCGCTTCTGGAAGGGCGGCGCCGACCTAGCGTGTGCGGTTCGCGTGCCAATCGTGCCGCTGGTGCTGGTGAACAGCGGTGACCTCATGCCGATCGGCAGGCGCTTCGCGGATCCCGGCAGCATTCAGCTGCGGATCGGTGCACCGATAGAGCCCGATCCTCAAGTCTCCGCGAGCGATGTGGCCGCCGCGGTCGGTGATGCCGTAGCCGCGCTCAGGATGGCGCACGCCCGATGATTCCACTGCGCGATGACAACCCGACGGATAACACACCTTGGGTGACCTATCTGCTATTTGGCGCCAATCTGGCGGTCTTCGTCTTCCAGCTGCAGGTGCGAATAACGGGCGGCGACCAGGCGTATTTGGCACTGGTCACACGGCTTGGGCTAGTTCCCGTCGCCCTGACCTCGCCGGCGCAGTGGATGCAGATGCCCATCCCGGCACGGCTGACACTACTGACCTCGATGTTCGTGCACGGTGACCTGTTCCACCTGGGCGGCAACATGCTCTACCTGTGGGTATTCGCCGACAACGTCGAGGACCGCCTCGGCTCGGTTCGCTTTCTGGCCTTCTACCTACTGTGCGGACTCAGTGCAGCGGGCGCGCAAGTGGTCCTCATGCCCGACAGCACCATTCCGATGGTAGGCGCGAGCGGCGCCATCGCCGGGGTCCTGGGTGCCTACATGTTCCTGTACCCGACGGCCCGTGTGTTGACCCTCGTAGTCCTGGTGATCTTCATCCGCATCATGTACCTGCCGTCCATCTTGCTGTTGGGAATCTGGTTCCTGATTCAGCTTTGGTCGGCAAGCAGCGGCGGCACGGCGGGGTGGCGTGGTACGCGCACGTCGGCGGGTTCGTGGCCGGCCTGGTGCTCGTCGGAGTCTTCGCCAAGCGGGCGCGGCACCAGCGGCCGAGAGTCGAGACCTATCGACAGCGCCCGTAGCCGGCCGTTAGCTCGAAAGCACCTCGAGAGCCTTGGCGCCAATGTCCGACGGGCTGGCCACGACGTGGGCACCAGCATCTTGCAGTGCCTTCATCTTCTCCGCCGCCGTCCCCTTGCCGCCCGCGATGATGGCGCCCGCGTGCCCCATGCGCTTGCCGGGCGGGGCAGTCTGTCCGGCGATAAAACAAACCACCGGCAGCGCGTAGTCGTCGGCAATATACTCTGCGGCCTCCTCCTCGCCGCTGCCGCCGATCTCGCCGATCAATACTACGGCCTCCGTCTGCTCGTCCTCGGCGAACAGCTCCAGGCAGTCGCGGAAGGTCGTGCCGATCACCGGGTCACCACCGATACCGATGCATGTCGTTTGGCCGAGACCGGCACGCGTCAGCTGGTCTACCGCCTCATAGGTGAGCGTGCCGGAACGTGAGATCACCCCGACACGCCCTGGCTGATGCACGAACCCCGGCATGATGCCGACCTTGCACTTACCCGGCGAGATTACGCCCGGACAGTTGGGACCAATGAGCCTGGTACCCCGTCCGTTGCAGTAGCCGACAACGGCGACCATATCGAGCGTCGGAATACCCTCGGTGATGCAGATGACCAGTCGCAACCCGGCATCAGCCGCCTCCATTACCGCGTCGGGAGCGAACCGCGGCGGAACGAACACCAGGGAGATCTCCGCTTCGGTCTCGCGCGTCGCGTCGAGCACCGTGTCGTATACCGGCACCGTGTCGTCGAAGCGAGTGCCGCCTTTCCCGGGTGTCACTCCGGCGACAATGCGGGTGCCGTACTCGATGCACTGGCGGCTATGAAACGAGCCTTCCGTACCGGTGATCCCTTGAACGAGGACGCGCGTGTCCGCGTCAACCAGGATGCTCAACCAGATCCTCCGCCGGCCGCATCCACAGCCTTCCGCGCCGCCTCTTGAAGGGTTTCAGCAACCATGAACTCGAGCTCCGAGTTACGTAGGATCTCGCGCCCTTCCTCAGCGTTGGTGCCTTGGAGTCGAACCACGACGGGAACCTTCACCTCGACCGTGTCCAACGCCTCGATCACACCCTGCGCTACTCGATCGCCCCGCACGATGCCGCCGAAGATGTTGATCAACACCGCCTTCACCTGCTCGCCCTTCATCAGGATTCGAAACGCGTTGGCGACGCGCTCGACCGACGCGCCGCCGCCCACATCCAGAAAGTTGGCGGGGAATCCTCCGGCGTTGCTGATCTCGTCCATCGTGCCCATCGCCAACCCGGCGCCGTTCACCATGCAGCCCACGGTGCCGTCGAGCGCTACGTAGCTCAGAGAATGCTCCGATGCTTCGAGCTCGAGCGGATCCTCCTCGCTGCTGTCGCGCAACTCGGCCAGATCCGCATGGCGGTACAAGGCGTTCTCGTCGAGCACGATCTTGGCGTCGAGCACGATGACCTCGCCGTCCGGCCCGATCACCAGTGGGTTGATCTCAACGAGCGCAGCATCGAGCTCGTCATAGGCACGCGCCAGCTTCATGATCGTTGCAGCAACTCGGCGAGCCACGCGACCGTCGAGGCCAAGCCGGTAGGCGAGGCGCGCCGCCTGGAACGGACGCAGCCCCCATCCGGGAACGCAGGGCTCCTTGAGAATCGCCTCCGGGTTGCGCGCGGCGACCTCCTCGATCTCGACGCCGCCCTCGGCGGATGCGATCACCACCGGGCAGCGAGCCGACCGGTCGATGGTGAGCCCGAGGTAGAGCTCGTTGGCAATATCGGCGCCAGCCTCGATCAATACCTGGCGCACGAGCACGCCTTGGGGTCCGGTCTGTGGCGTGATCAGCGCGTTCCCCAGCATGGCTCCAGCGAATTCACTTGCCTGTTGCGGGGTGTCGGCAAGCTTGATGCCGCCGCCCTTGCCACGCCCGCCAGCGTGTACCTGAGCCTTCACCGCAAAGCGCGTTGCCCCCTCGGCGGCGAGTTTCTCGGCGACCTCGCGAGCCTCGTCGGCACTCGTCGCCACCGCACTCGCGAGAACGTTCAACCCGCGCTGACGCAGCAGCTCTTTCGACTGGTACTCGTGCAGCTTCAACGCGTCGACAACGGATTGGGCCAACGCCGTACAGCGGCCGAAGCCAGCAGGATCTTGAGGGAGTCGCCGGGGACGAACGGCGCCACACCCATCAGGAACGCCTGTACAGGCGACAGGTCCAGCAGCAGCGCAAGGTGGAGAGCTCCGCACGTGAGTATGATGACGGACGCGACCACCATCGAGCCCGCCGTGCGTCGCCAGGACTGCGAGCGCCCGCTCAGGAGCGTGCTGAGCACGATGGCCGCCACGAACCAGCCGAGAAGGTAGCCGCCGGTGGCGCCAGTGAACGCCGCCAGCCCGCCGCGCCAGCCAGACAGAATCGGTACCCCCAGGATCGCCAGACCGACATACAGCACCAGGCCTGGAAGCACCGCGCGCCGGCCGAGCCAAGCCGCACCGACGTAGAGCACCAGGGTTTGCAGGGTGATCGGTACCGGGGTGAACGGCAGAGGAATACGGATCTGCGCGGCCACTGCCAGCGCCGCGGCGAAGGCAACCGAAAGCGCCAGCAAACGAGCCACCGAAACCACGTCGTCACGAGCTCCGAGCACACTGGATTCAGCGGTGTTCACGGCTGTACCTCCAACGGTTTCAACGGTAGCGAACACACCGATCAGTGCGGCTACTGCGGGCAAGCAGCGAGGCTACCATGGCCGGATCGCGGGTCAAACAGCTCCCGATCCCCGGCTCATGTGACCTACGCGACGGTGCGATGGACCGCCGGTGCGATGAGACGCAGCTGGCCCATGAGCCGTTCGAATTGCTCCGGATACAGTGACTGTGGTCCGTCCGACAGCGCCGCATCGGGGTCGTGATGCACCTCGATCAACAGCCCGTCCGCTCCTGCGGCGAGCGCAGCGCACGCCAACGGCGGCACTTTGTCGCGGATACCGATCGCGTGACTCGGATCGCCGATGATCGGCAGGTGAGACAGCTTCTGCACGATCGGGAACGCCGAGACGTCGAAGGTATTGCGGCTGTACACCTCGAACGTCCGGATGCCGCGTTCGCACAGAATGACGTTCTGGTTACCCCCCGCCATGATGTACTCGGCCGACATGAGCCATTCCTCGATGGTCGCCGAGAGGCCCCGCTTCAGAAGCACTGGCGTCTGCTGCCGGCCGAGCGCCTTGAGCAACGCGAAGTTCTGCATGTTGCGCGCCCCGACCTGAAAGATGTCGACATATTCCGACATGAGCTCGATCTGCGGTGCGTCCATCACCTCGGAGATGGTCTTGAGACCCTGTGCGTCGGCGGCAGCGCGCAGAAAACGCAGCCCGTCACCACCGAGGCCCTGAAACGAGTACGGCGAGGAGCGTGGCTTGAAGGCACCGCCACGAAGCACCTGAGCGCCAGCGCCCGCCACGCACTCAGCGATCTTGTGGATCTGCTCCTCGCTCTCGACGCCGCAGGGGCCAGCCATCATCACCACCTGCTCGCCACCGATCACGACATCGCCGAGCCGGATGCGGGTGCCCTCCGGTTTGAAGGAGCGGCCGACAAGCTTGTATGGCTTGGAGATCTTGAGGACCTCCTTGACGCCAGTGAGAACCTCCAACTCGCGAGGGTCGACCTCGACCGCCTTGCCACCGACCGCGCCGACGACCGTGCGCTCGACGCCAGAGGAACGGTGCGCGTCGAACCCCAGCGCCGTCAGCCGCTCGATGACGCGCTGGATTTGGACCTCATCGGCCCCTGATTCCATGACGATTACCATACCGGCTCCTGTACCGATCGCACTGGCTAGATCTGCCGCGATTGTTGACATCTTAGTGTCCTATTGAATCTTAGTGTCCTATGAGAGGTGTGTTGCGTTTGGCGAGCTCGTTGCGTTTCGTCAAGCCTACTCGACCCTTTGAAGACGGCGCGTCTCGTCGAGAATGCGCTCGAATACACGCCGGACTGCTGCGTCCTCTAGCGGTCCGCCGTTCGCCTCTACGGCGCGCCTGAAGATCTCCTCTTCACGACGCGGCTGATAGGTGGGCTCGTTGAGCACTTCTTTCGCAGCGCCGATACGTCGAGCATACTCGGCGCGCCGGTTCAGCAACGCCACAAGCTCCAGGTCGATCTCGTCGATGCTCCGCCGGGACTCGATCATCGTGTCGCGGGCACGTTCCGGGCCGGTGGTCATTCGCCCTCCCGCTTCTCGGTGCCGGTTGCCGCCAGTTCGTCGGCGGCAGCGCGTAGCTCCTTGACTATCGAGCCCACAGCGCCCGCCGGATCGGTAGCCTCGTCGATCGCGTCGATCAACGCGCTGCCAACGACGACGCCATCGGCCAACGGACCGAGCCGTTTGACGTGCTCCGGCGGCTTGACGCCGAAGCCGACGACGAAGGGCTTATGCGCCTGGCGACGGACGCGGCCGAGAAACTCAATCGTGCGCGCCTGCACATCGCCACGCGCTCCAGTGACACCCGTCACGCTGACGCAATACGAAAAATGCGTCGAGGCCTTGTCGACGATGCCGATACGCTCGTCGGTGGCGTTGGGGGCCATGAGAAACACCGCTGCCAAGCCGTGCTGCGCGCAGCCGTCCCGGTACTCGGTGGCTTCCTCCGGCGGCAAGTCCGGAACAATCAACCCGTCAACGCCAGTTTCCGCGGCAGTGCGCAAAAACGCCTCGAGGCCAAAACGGAAGATCGGGTTGCAGTAACCCATGAGCACCAGCGGTAGCTCCGCCGTGTTGGAATCCGCACGCAGCTCCGCCACTACCGACAACACCCGCTCCACCGTCATGCCGTTGGACAGCGCCCTCTCGCTGGATCGTTGGATGGTGGGACCGTCCGCCAGCGGGTCGGAGAACGGCACGCCGATCTCCACCAAGTCTGCTCCGGCGGCGCTCATCGCATGCACCAGCGATACGGTGGAATCGAGTTGCGGGTATCCTGCCGTCACGAACGGGATGATTAGTGGCCTGGCACCGCGATCGGCGAAGACTCGATCGATCCGGCTCACTGGCCCGCCTGCCCACGGTGTTCGGCAATCGTAGCGACGTCCTTGTCGCCCCGCCCCGACAGGCACACGATGACGTGGTGCTCTGGCCGCAACTCCCCGCGTTCCGCCATGACGAACAGGTGCGCGATGGCGTGCGCCGACTCCAACGCCGGGATGATCCCTTCGATCAGGCACACGCGATCGAACGCTGCAAGTGCTTGATCGTCGGTAATCGCCACGTATTCGGCACGCCCGCTGGCGTGCAGCCAGGCGTGTTCCGGGCCAACACCGGGGTAATCGAGCCCGGCCGATATGGAGTGCGCGACCTGCACCTGACCGTCATCGTCCTGCAGCAACAGAGACCTGGCGCCGTGAAGCACTCCAGGAGTACCGGCCGACAGCGTGGCGGAGTGCTCACCACTATCGATGCCGCGACCGCCAGCCTCCACGCCGATCAGACGGGTGTCGGTTTCGATGAAGGGGTGAAACAGCCCGATGGCGTTGCTGCCGCCGCCCACGCAAGCTATCAGCAGGTCCGGCTGCTCAATGCCGTTGACGCGCAACTGCTCGGAGGCCTCGAGGCCGATGACACGCTGGAAGTCACGCACCATCGTCGGGTACGGGTGGGGGCCGACCACCGACCCGATGATGTAGAACGTTGTGTCGACGTTGGTCACCCAGTCGCGGATCGCCTCGTTGGTAGCATCCTTGAGGGTACGGCTGCCCGAGGTCACCGGCACGACGCGCGCGCCGAGCAATTCCATTCGAAAGACGTTCAACGCCTGGCGGCGAATGTCCTCCTCCCCCATGTAGACGACACATTCCATGCCGAACATCGCCGCCACCGTTGCTGCAGCCACGCCGTGCTGCCCGGCGCCGGTCTCGGCGATAACGCGCCGCTTACCCATGCGGCGAGCCAGTAATGCTTGCCCGACGGTGTTGTTGATCTTGTGTGCCCCGGTATGCAGCAGGTCCTCGCGCTTCAGCCAGATCGTCGTGCCACCAACTTCCTCCGAGAGGCGTCTCGCCCGGTACAAAGGTGTGGGCCGACCGCAATAGTCGGCGCGCAGAGCCTCCAGCTCAGCCCGAAACGCGCTGTCGGCGCGCGCCTCGCCATAGGCCCGTTCCAGCTCAATCACCGCTGGCATCAACGTCTCGGGAATGTACTGACCGCCGAACTCCCCGAAACGTCCCGCCGTAGTTGACGTCTCGCTCATCGAAAGGGCTCCAGTGCCCGCGCGAAGGCGCGGATCAGTTGTGGATCTTTGAGTCCTGGCTGCGACTCCACACCTGATGACACGTCCACCGCCCAGGGCTCGACCCGTTCTACCGCCGCCGCCACTGTTTGCGGCGTCAGGCCGCCAGCGAGCATAATTCGTTGCCGCTGCGCCAACGCTGCCGCGGCCGACCAGTTGGCCCGCATACCGGTGCCGCCGTACGCGCCCTCGACAGCGGCGTCGATCAGCAGGGAGAAGTCGGAATACCGATCGGCTAGCTGCTGAGCCTGTGCCCCGGTTGTTTGCTCCTGCAGACGCAACGCCTTGAACGCGTGCCTTGGCAGGCGCGCGCAGATCTCGGGGTCCTCGTCGCCGGAAAGCTGCACGAAGTCGACGCCGACACGATCCACGACGGCGACCACCTCGAGTGGATCCGGGTCGACGAATACCGCGAACCGCCACGTCTCCTCGGGCAACTCAGCTGCGATCGCAGCGGCGCGGTCGACCGATACCGAGCGCGGGCTCGGCGGATAGAAGACAAATCCGATGGCGTCGGCGCCAGCTTCCACGGCGGCCAACGCTCCGACCTCTTCAGTAATTCCGCACACCTTCCAGCGCAGCGGCATCATCCCGCTCCTTGCAACAGACGTTGCAGCGCGGTCGCAGGATCGGTGGCGCGCACCAGGCTCGTACCCACCAGCACGGCGTCATAGCCGGCGGCTCCGAGCTGGTGTAGCTCGGTGGCCGACTGGATGCCGCTCTCGCTCACCCGCACGGTACCGGAGGGGAGCTGCGCGGCGACGTGGAGCGAGTGACGCCAGTCGACCCGCATCGAGCGTAGGTCACGGTTGTTGATGCCGATCAGGCCGCTTCCGGCTGCCACGGCGGCGCCGATGGAGTCCGCGTCGTGCAGCTCCACGAGCGCATCGAGCCGCAGCTGATGAGCAAGCGCCACCAACTCCTGCAGCGCCGCAGGCTCCAAGGCCTCGGCGATCAGCAATACTGCTGCCGCGCCGGCAAGAGCCGCCTGCTCGATCTGATAGGCGTCGATGATGAAGTCCTTGCGAAGCACCGGCAGCTCAACTGCTCCGGCCACACTGGCCAGGTGCGCCAGACTGCCGGCGAAAAACGTCTCTTCGGTCAGCACCGAGATCGCGGCGGCTCCGGCGCTGGCGTATTGCCGTGCCAGGTCCACCGGGTCAAACGGCGTCCGCAGCGGGCCCGACAGAGGGCTGGCACCTTTGACCTCAGCAATAACCGACACGCCTTCGCCGCGCAGCGCCCGGCGCAGCCGCCCCGCTGGGCGGCCTAGCGCGTCGCTATCACGAAGCTTTGCCTGCAGCTCGGCCTGCGGGGTCACCGCCCGGTCCGCAACTGCCTTCTGGCGCGCTGCTTCGACGAGACGCTCAAGGGTAATCATGACGCCGGCTCGCCGCTCGTGGAGGCCACTAATCGCTCCAGGGTCGTCGATGCCGCCCCGGTGTCGATCGCATTGGCGGCGGCTTCCACTCCTTGCACCAACGTGCCGGCAGCGCCGCCCATCTGCAGTGCCGCACCGGCGTTCAGCAATACGATGTCGCGACGGGGCCCAGGTTCACCCGCCAGGACCGAGCGAACGATGGCGGCGTTGTCTGCCGCCGGGCCACCGGCGAGTTGCGGCGCGTGCGCGCGTGTAAGGCCCACCTGCTCGGGCGTCACCGAGTACGTCCGTACTTGGCTGCCATCCCATTCCGCCACTTCGGTGGCGCCCAGCAGCGATAGCTCGTCCATGCCCCCGGCACCGTGCACCACCATGGCGTGCGCGGCACCGAGTTGTCCGAGCACCTCCGCCAACGGCCGAACCAGCGCGGCATCGTACACGCCCACCACCTGGCGCCGCGCCCCGGCGGGATTGGTAAGCGGCCCGAGCAGGTTGAAAACGGTGCGCAGGCCGAGCTCACGTCGAGGCCCCACTGCATGCTTCATGGCGGGATGCTGTGAGGGGGCAAACAGGAACGCGATACCGGCGTCGGCGAGACTACGCCGCAGGCTCGCCTGGTCGGCAACGAGCGTCACGCCCAGAGCTTCTAGCACATCGGCACTGCCACACTCGCTGGACACGGCGCGATTGCCATGCTTGGCGACCGGCACGCCGGCCGCGGCCGCCACCAGCGCCGCAGCGGTCGAAATGTTGAACGTGTCCGCACCGTCGCCCCCGGTTCCGCAAGTGTCGACCAGGCCGCGCGTCTCCAGGTCGACGGGATTCGCGGCGCCGCGCATCGCATCCGCAAAACCGACAATCTCGTCGACCGTCTCTCCACGGATCCGCAGCGCCACCAGGAAGCCGGCAATCTGTGCCGGCGTTGCCTCACCGCGCATGATGAGCTGCATGGCCGATCGCGCCTCCTGGCGCTCCAGCTTCTCACCGTCGACGACTCGCGCCAGCAGCTCCTTGATCATCCCGGCTCCTCGACGCCGGCGCGCACCGGCCCGGCGACCAGGGCGAGGAAGTTGCGCAGCAACCTCGGCCCCTCGCGCGTCGCGATCGACTCGGGGTGGAACTGCACGCCGAACAACGGCCTGGTTCGATGGCGCATCGCCATGATCAACCCGCCGGGGGCCGTCGCGGTGACCTCGAGCTCCTCCGGAAAACCACTCGCCGACACCACCAGCGAGTGGTATCTGGCCGCTTTCAGCGGCAACGAGAGGCCCTCGAAAAGCCCCTCGCCATGGTGCTGAACCAGCGCCGTCTTGCCGTGCACGACCTCCGGCGCCAGCTCGATTTGTGCACCGAACGCGGCGCCCAGCACCTGATGCCCAAGGCACACTCCGAGCACCGGTGTCCCTTCGTCTATCCCCCGCACCAAGTCAATACAACAGCCGGCGGTCTCCGGACGCCCGGGGCCCGGTGAAAGCACGACGCCTGCCGGCTCCATCGCGCGCACCGCCTGGACGTCGATCTCGTCGTTGCGTCGCACCTGCAAATCTGCACCGAGGGTACCCAGCGCCTGTACGAGGTTGTAGGTGAACGAGTCGTAGTTGTCGACGACCAGAATCACGAGACCACCTTTGAATCGGCGCCGGCACGCGGCCGCTGCGCGGCAGTGGCGGCATCAGCCCAGGCCAGCGCCTGTAGCGGAGCCGCCGCCTTCTCGTCGGTCTCGACCAGCTCGCGCTCGGCCTGCGAATCGATCACCAGCCCGGCACCTGCCTGCACGCGCGCGATGCCGTCCTGCATGACGATAGTCCGAATCGCGATGCACGAGTTGAGGTTCCCGGCGAAGTCGCTGTACAGCACTGCACCGGCGTAGACGCCGCGAGCATGTTCCTCGAGCTCGTTGATAATCTCCATGGCGCGGATCTTCGGCGCCCCCGACACCGTGCCTGCCGGAAAGCCGGCAAACAGAGCTTCGGTGGGCGACACGTCGGCGCGTAGAGCACCGCGCACCGAAGACACGATGTGCATCACATGCGAGTAGCGCTCGACGCGCATGAACTCCGGCACCTCGACGGCACCGTACTCCGCCACCCGCCCGATGTCGTTGCGTCCGAGGTCCACGAGCATCAGGTGTTCGGCGCACTCCTTCTCGTCGGAAAGAAGCTCTTCCTCCAAGCGCCGGTCGATCTCGGGATCGGCGTCGCGGCGCCTCGTACCGGCGATCGGGCGATTCTCCACCACCCCGTCCTCGACCCGTACGAGCATCTCCGGCGACGAGCCGACGATGGCTGCCGCACCGGTGTCCAGACAGAACATGTAGGGCGAGGGATTGATGGCACGAAGGGCCCGATAGACCGTCAAGGGTGAAGCATCGGTGCGGCACTCGAGCCGCCGCGACAGGACCACCTGGAACACATCGCCAGCTCGAATATATTCGCGCGCGCGCTCGACCCCCTCACAGAAGCGCTCGCGGGAAGGCTCCTCAATCGTCGACAACGCCGGTGCCTCGTCCGGCGCCACCGTATCGAGCGGCGCGCAAGGGGGCGCCTCCGCATCAAGGAGGGCCGCGAGTCGGGTCAAGCGCTTGACCGCATCGTCGTAGGCTCGCCGTAGACCGTCGGCGTCGTTCGGGTCCTCCACGTGGGCGTTGGCCACCAGCTTGATGCGGTGCTTCAGGTGGTCGAAGGCCAGCAGAGTGTCGTAGAACCCCATGTACAGCCAGGGCAATTCGTCTCCCTTCCGTGGGTACGGCACGCGTTCTACCCAGCGCACCGCGTCGTAGCCGATGTAGCCGACGCCGCCACCCGAGAAGGGAGGCGCTCCGGCCACCTCGGCGCCCCGATAGCGCGCTTGGACCGCCGCCAGGTTGGCCACCGGATCGCCCTCGAGCCGCTGCTCGGGGCCGTCCGCGGGACGCAAGACGAGCCCATCGGCATCACCCAGCAGCTCCAGGAACGGGTCGCCGCCCAGGTACGAATAGCGCCCGATGTGCTCGCCGCCCTCGGCACTCTCCAGCAGAAAGGGCCGGCGCACGTGCCCGACCAACCGCAGAGCGGCCGACACCGGCGTCAACAGATCGCCGATGCGCTCCATGTAGATCGGCACAACCGTAGCGTCGGCTGACGCCTCCACGAACCCCTCGAGGTCGGGATACGCAGTTAGCCCCATAACCTGCGCTCGCGGACGCACATACACGAGGACCGTCGCCTCACGGCCAGCCTCCGGTTGGTTTCCGTTGGGGTGGAGTTACGCGCCGCAGGCGGGCCGCCGGTATCGCCCATACCAGTAGCCATCGCGCCAAGCGTGCGGTGCGGTGTGGACGAGGTTTGAGGGAGAGCCCGCGCACAACTCGCGGGTCAGGTTCGCAATGTCGGAACTCATCGCGCTCTCCGTCGTCATGGCTTCCGGGCACCCCGGGCGATCTTGCACGGATGTCGTCCGGAACGCTTGTCTCGCCCCAGTGCAAACGAGCCTAGCAACCGAGTCAGGCCGCGGTCAATCGCCGCGCCACAGTCACGGCGTGTGTTCGACAAAACCGGGGGTGCTGCCGGGCTCAGGAACCGAGGCTCGTCCAGAACGCCGTCAGCGCCATCGACAAACCCCACAGGGCGATCGCCAACGTCATCGCCGAGCCACGCTTCAGGCCGAGTAACTGTTGTCCGCCGATGACCACCACGGCCATCCACCAGAAGTTGAACACGTCGACACGCGCCGCCACCTGCGCCATCGCCGGGGAAAGCTCGGTGGTGTCGAGCAGCAGGCTGAGCCCCAGCGAGGGAGTCGACTGCACGAAGTCGGCCATGCGCCGGATCTCGGGCGGATCAAGACGCCAGACCAGGGTCACGAAGGCGGTGGCCAGCAGCGGGTGGATCACGGCGCCGATCGAAGCCACCGAAAAGCTGTGCGAGAACTTAGTCGATCCCCCCATGATGCTGGCACCGATCCAGATCAACGCGGCAAAGACGCCGACAGCCAGAATGATGAACAGGTTGAACCCGACCGCCCAGACCGGCGCCCATCTGTCCATCGTCTCGACCATGCTGCGGAGCTGTTCCGCTTCGATCTGCTGACCTCGCTGGGCCATTGCCTCGATCATCCCCACCCGCATGATCTGACGCGTGATCTCGAAGTTCACGACCCCGAGCAGCATCATCAATACGGTCAACCAGAGTAACGGCCAGCAAGCCAGCAACGGGCGCTCGGCGAGCACCTCGAACGCCTCAGTCGGGGCGAAGATAGCGTTCAGGGTGGGGCCGAAAACCGCTGTGAGTCCTCGTGCGGGCTCCGCATCGGACCGCTCGGTCGAGTCCACCATGTCGGTCATGGCTACCTCCCTTCAGGCGGCGCCGAGCGCGCTCATCGCCGCAGTCCGCATTCGGTCCGTGGGCGGCTGGGCGCCCATCCATATCATGTACTGTGCTGCGGCCTGCCGCAGGAACATCTCCAGGCCGGTGATCGTCGAACAGCCGCGAGCTCGCGCCTGTCGAAGCAACTCCGTTTCCAGCGGACGGTAGACCATATCCAGCACCACCTCGTCGCCTCGCAACCAGGCGGTCGGGACAGGCGATTGAGCGGTTCCATTCATCCCCACCGGGGTGGCGTTGACGATCATCTGGGCGCCGGTCGTGGCGATCTCCTCGAGGCTCGCCGCCTCGCAAGCAAGCGCTGCGGCGGCCTTGCGGGCACGCTCGATCGAGCGCCCCAGCAGGATCACGTGCGCCCCGGCTTGCTGTAGTGCGACGGCCGCGGCCGCAGCGGCGCCCCCCGCACCCAGTACCGCGACGAGCTTGTGCTCCACGGGGGCGACGGTGCTCAGTGCCTCGACGAGGGCCGCGCCGTCGGTATTGTGTCCCTCCCAGCGTCCGGCGCGTAGCACGAGTGTGTTCACCGCTTGCATGCGCTCGGCATCGGCCGAGAGCAGGTCGGCGAAGTCCGCTGCGTGGCGCTTGTACGGCATGGTCACGCTCAGACCGACTACGTCAGCGGCAACGACCATGCGCATGACCGAGGCGAAATCGTCTCCCGGCAGCGGCAGGTAGAGCGCCTCGCACCCTTCCTGCTCGAACGCGGCATTGAACACCACCGGTGACAACGAGCGGGTGATCGGATCGCCGATGACCGCATAGCGTGCATGGGTGGAACGCCAGCGCTCGATGCGAAGCTGGCGCCGCAACAGGCGCGCGAGCCACTGTCCCGGGGCGGTCGGATGGCCAACGGGCGCCGAAGCGTACGACCAGACGCCGCCTCGAGACAGATCGATCAGCCGGCTGCCGGCGCCGGCCGGCCCCATACAGAAGCAAGTGCAGT
Source organism: Acidobacteriota bacterium (assembly GCA_963666055.2). GTDB lineage: Bacteria > Acidobacteriota > UBA890 > UBA890 > WLXD01 > DASCOT01. The sequence continues at coordinate 254,151 of CAXWPH010000014.1, forward strand.
CGATCCCGGCGGCTCGCAACGTGTCGCCCGCGGCGAGCATCGGCAGAGCGTCGTCCGGTGCCTGCGCCACAGTTACCAGCTTGGCGACGGCGGGACGCAGCTCCACAATCCGGCCAACCCGCTGGTCAACGTCACCCGGCCGAGCCTGCGTCCAATGGTGCGACAGCACGATGCGCTGGCGCGCCTCGGTCAGCACGTCCGGCGCCCACTCGGCATCGAGCTCGACATCGACATACCTTGCACCAGCGCCGAGCGCCGCGCTGATGAGCTCGCGCCGCGCCTCCTCGTCGCCGTCGAAGCCACCACCGTCGGAGCGCCGGCGGCAAGTCGCCACCACATCGACCGGCGCACGCTCTACGACCCGGACCACATCGGCCGCGGTCACCATCGGTACGAGCGCATCCAGGCGAACCTCGACGAGATCGGCGTCTTCGAGCTGATCGTACGCAGCAAACACGTCGGCGAGCTCGGCCGCCGCCAGGCTCACGCAAATCCGTGGGCCGCTCACTTGTTCGGCGAGCCCGCGCTCAGCGGCTCGCCGGCGCACAGACCGCAACCGCGGTGGGTCTGTCGATGCTTGGCGCCTGTCCGCACAGTGGACATTCCGGATCGCGGCGCAACTGCACCGTCCGGAAGCTCATCTGCTGGGTGTCCACGAGCAGCAGACGCCCCATGAGCGCTGTCACCTGATAACCGAGTAGCTTGAGGCCTTCCGCTGCCTGGATGCTACCGACAATGCCGGCGAGCGCACCCAGCAGGCCGGCGTCGTGGCACGGCGGCTGTTCGCTTGGCGCGCTGCGGAACACGCATCGGTAGCAGGGGGTGATCGGCGGAGCTATGACGGTGACCTGTCCTTCAAAGCGATACAGGCTGCCGGTGACCAGCGGGACCGCGGCCAGCACGCACGCATCGTTGACCACGTAACGGGTGGCGAAATTGTCGCTGCCGTCCAACACCAAGTCGTACTGGCGGACGAGCTCGAGCACGTTGGCGGCGGTAACTCGCACCGCGTGCTCTCGAATCTGTACCGAGGGGTTCTGGGCGCGGAGGCGCAGCGCCGCAACTCCCACCTTGCCGCGACCGCGATCACTGTCGTCGAAGAGCACCTGCCGCTGCAGGTTGGATACTTCGACGATGTCGTCATCAGCCAGGCCGACGGTACCAACCCCGGCGGCAACGAGATACTGGGCGATGGGACACCCGAGGCCACCCACGCCGATTACCAGGGCTCGCGCCGCCATCAGGCGGCGCTGCGACGCGACGTTGAACCCGGGAAGCTGCAGGTGAGCCTGATAGCGTTCCGTCTGCTCCGCCGAGAGCCGGTCAGGTGACATGGCTTCCCTCGGACACCTGCCAACGGATCGGCTGGCGGCTCTTGTAGTGCTCCGGTTCGATCTGCACGGTTGTGTGGTCGATCTCGAAACGCTCCCGCACCACCAGTCGGACCGCGTCCAGGATCCCTTCGCACTCGACCAGCCGCTCGCGCTTGACTTCGACGTGGCAAGAGAGGGCGTTGACTCCCGATGTCAGACTCCAGATATGTAGATCGTGCACGCCCTCAACGCCGTCGAGCGCCGAGATCGCCCCCTCCACCTCGCTGTACTCGATGCCGGCTGGCATGGCTTCCAGCAGCACGTCGACCGACTCGCGCAACACCCGCCAGGCGCCGACCACGATGACGGCCGCGATAAGCACCGATAACGCCGGGTCGATCCAGTAGGCGCCGGTGCCAAGCATCACCATGCCACCGACAACAACGGCAACAGACGACAACAGGTCGCCGAGCACGTGGAGGTAGGCGCTGCGGAGGTTGAGGCTGTGGGTGTGGCCTGACAGGAAGAACAGCCCGAGGCCGTTGGCTATCAAGCCGACGACCGCAACCCCCATCATCAGCGGAGCGTCGACAGCCGGCGGCTCGAGCAGCCGCTCGTACGCCTCCCAGCCGATAATTCCGGAGATCGCCACCAGCACAACGCCGTTTACCAGAGCCGCGAGGATCTCGAGTCGGTGCCAACCGTAGGTCTTGCTTCGGGTCGGCGGACGCGACGCGAAGCTAACCGCCAGGTAGGCGAGCAGCAGCGCCAGCGCATCCGACAGCATATGGCCGGCGTCCGCCAGCAGCGCCAGGCTGTTGCTCAGCCAACCGCCGACGAACTCCGCCACGAGGATGACGCTGGTGGTGACCAACGCCAGCATGAGGCCGCGTCGCTCACTCGTGCGGCGCCGGCCGGAGCCGTGCGGGCGAACTTGGTGATGAGAATGCGCCATGTTAGGGATTCTACTCCGATCGTTCCGCTCCCCGGCGCGAGATGTGCGCCAGGACCTGGAGCAGGATATGCGCGGCCACGGCCGCGGTGCTGTCGCTCGGATCGAGCGCTGGTGCCACCTCGACCAGGTCCATGCCGACGACACGTGTCTTGCTCCACAGCGATGCGAGCAAGTCGAGAAGTGCCCGGCAGTCGGGCCCGCCAGCTATCGGGTAGCCGGTCCCCGGTGCCGCGGCCGGATCCAAGACATCGATATCCAGCGACAGGTACAGGGGGCGGTCGCCGACTGACTCGGCGATCTGTCGGGCCAACTCCTCGCTTCCGGCGGCGCTCCAGGCTGCCGCGGTAACGACGAGGCCGGCCTCGTCGATCGACTCGAGCTCGGTGTGAGCAAAGGACCGCAGGCCGACAAGGCAGGTGGAAACGGGCTCCACCCCGACCGTGTCCCAGACCCTGCGAACGACACAAGCGTGCGAGTTGCGATCGCCGTCATAGGTATCGAAGCAATCCGCGTGGGCGTCGAGCATCAAGAAGGCGAGATCCGAGTATCGGTCGGCTACCGCCGCTACCAGCGGCGGAGTCACCGAATGGTCCCCTCCCAGGCCGATGAGCAATCCGTTGGGCTCCTGGCGCAACGCCTGGCGCGCCGCGGCCTCGATCGTCGGCCACGCCGGCACATCGGGCATCACATCACCTAGATCACGAACCTGTAGACCGGTAATCCGACGCCCGGTCTCATCGATCGCTTCGGCACTCTCCCCCCAGCGTCGGATGGCAACGGGGCCCGCCGAAGCTCCAGACCGACCGGTGGCGGCGCCGTCGACCGGGCATCCGAGAATCAGCGCCGTCTGTTGCTCGCCATCTCTTCTCGTGAGCCCGAACCAGCTACCAATGTCGCGCATCCCGCGAGGCTCGCGCGCGCCATAGCGTTCGTCAAGGCCGCGCCGGCGCAGGAGGTGTTTTGACCGGGTCACCTCCTCCGTCTAGGCTGCTCGCATGAGCAATGAACACAACTCCAAGAGTTCCTTCGCGACCCGCGCCGTCCACGTCGGCCAGGATCCCGACCCGCAAACGGGCGCGGTGATTCCTCCACTACACGCCACATCGACATTCGTGCAGTTCGAGTTCGGCAAGCCGGGTGAGTACATCTACTCACGCAGTGCCAACCCGACGCGCACCGCGCTGGAGCTCAACCTTGCGTCGCTCGAGTCGGCGGAGCACGGAATCGCGTTCTCCAGCGGCTGTGCAGCAACCGACTCCGTCATGCGACTTCTGCGCCCGGGGGCACACGTCATCGCCTGTGCTGATCTGTACGGAGGAACGTATCGGCTGTTCGAGCAGGTACTGCGCGACTTCGGTTTCGACTTCGAGTACGTCGATGCAACCGACGTCGCCAACGTCGAAGCGGCGTGGCGCGAGGAGACCTCGATGGTCTTTCTCGAGACTCCGACCAATCCGCTGATGACGCTTACCGATATCGCCAGCATCTCCGACCTGGCGCGGCAGCGAGACGCCCGAGTGGTGGTCGACAACACCTTCATGAGTCCCTATTTTCAGCGCCCGCTGGAGCTCGGCGCCCATCTCGTCTTGCACTCCACCACGAAGTACATCAACGGGCATTCCGACAGCATCGGCGGAATCGTGCTGACCAACGACGACGCCGATGCCGAACGCCTGCGCTTCATTGCCAAGAGCGTCGGCGCGACGCTGTCGCCCTTCGAGGCATGGCTGATTCAGCGCGGCGTGAAGACGCTGGCTCTCCGCATGGAGCGCGTCGACAGGACCGCTCGGCGGGTCGCCGCCTATCTCGACGACCACGCAGCAGTGGACCGCGTCTACTATCCGGGCCTCGAATCACACCCACAGCATGAGCTCGCCAAGCGCCAGATGTCGGGATTCGGCGGCATGGTGTCGTTCGAGCTCGCCAGCATGAAAGCGGTGAAGCGATTCCTCGACGCTCTGCAAATTTGTACCCTTGCCGAGAGCCTCGGCGGAGTCGAAACACTGATCTCCAACCCTGCCTCGATGACCCACGCTTCCATTCCCAAGGCGGAGCGCGAGGCCCGTGGGGTCAAGGACGGACTGGTGCGGATCTCCGTCGGCGTCGAAGATCCCGACGATCTTCTGGCTGACCTCGATGTGGGCCTAGCGCTCGTCTGATTCGCGCCGGCGTCGACAGCCCGACTCCCCGGCTCGCCAACACCAACGTCACCTGAGGAGATCGATGGCGCTCATCAAGGACATCGTCGCCCGCGAGATCCTGGATTCGCGCGGCAATCCGACCGTCGAGGTCGACGTTTACGGCGATGACGGCAGCATGGGTCGAGCGGCCGTTCCGTCGGGCGCGTCGACCGGTCACGCCGAGGCGCTCGAGTTGCGCGACGGGGACCACAGCCGCTATCTGGGCAAGGGCGTGCTCAACGCCGTGCGCAACGTCGGAGCAGCGCTGGAGGCCGTCGCGGGCATGGACGTAACCGCGCAAGCGGCGATCGACAGTGCCCTGATCGAGCTGGACGGCTCAGATAACAAGCGGCGCTTGGGCGCCAACGCCCTGCTCGGCGTCTCGCTGGCGGCGGCCAAGTGCGCCGCGGCGGCGACCGGATTGCCGCTATATCGCTACCTCGGCGGCGACACCGCGCAGGTGCTCCCGGTGCCGCTGATGAACCTGATCAACGGCGGCGCACACGCTGATACGTCGCTCGACATTCAGGAGTTCATGGTGGCGCCGGTCGGAGCGGCGACCTTCGCAGAGGCGCTGCGCGCCGGAGCCGAGACCTTCCATACCCTCAAGAGGCTGTTACGCGAGCGCGGGCTGTCGACCGGTGTGGGCGACGAGGGTGGTTTCGCGCCGCAGCTTTCCGACGCACGGACGACGCTAGACCTGTTGTGTGCTGCCATAGAGGGTGCCGGATATCGGCCCGGCGAGGACATCTACCTAGCGCTCGATGTGGCCGCCACCGAGGTCAGCTCGGCCGGAGCAAGCCCGTATGAATTGCCCGGCGAGGGCATCGCTTCGGGCGACTCCGAAAGGCTGTCGGACCTTTATGCTCAGCTCGCCAACGACTATCCGCTGCTGTCGATCGAGGACGGTCTCGGCGACGAGGACTGGGAAGGCTGGGCAGCGTTGACCCAGCGCCTAGGTAGCCAGCTGCAGCTCGTCGGCGACGATCTTTTCGTCACCAACGTCGATCGGCTGCAGCGCGGCATCGACGCCGGCGTCGCCAACGCCATCCTCATCAAGCCGAACCAGATCGGTACGCTGACCGAAACGCTGGCTGCCGTGCGGCTGGCCAAGGAGCATGGTTACGGCGTGATGATCTCCCACCGCTCGGGCGAGACCTGCGATACGACGATTGCTGACATCGCGGTCGCCACCGGGTGTGGCCAAATCAAGACTGGGTCCGCCTCGCGCGGAGAGCGTATTGCCAAGTACAATCAGCTCTTGCGGATCGAGGAGTCCTTGGGTGGGGCAGCCGCTTACGCTGGTGGGAATGCGTTCGCGGCATTGGCATAGCGGGTGAACATGGGCATTCGGATTCTGATCCCGAAGCCACGACGCAAACGCGGTACAACACCGACGCGGCGATTCGTGTGGGTGGCGGCCGGGCTCGGGATGTGGGGCGTCGCCTACTCCTTCTTCGGCGCTGGCGGCATGGTCGGCGTCTATCGTGCGCGCGCCGATGTGCAGGAACTGCAGCAGGAGATCGTCGCCGCCGAGCACGCCAACCAGACCCTTCGCGAGCGAATTCAAGCGCTTCGCAGCGAGCCGATGACGATCGAGCGCGAAGCCCGCGAACGCCTGGGTCTGGTGAAACCCGGCGAGAAGGTTTACCTTCTTTCCCCGCCGCCTCCAGAACACGAGGCCAACACGGGCGGGGACGATCGCCTGGCTCCGCAGTCCTCAGCCAGCCCTGCCTTCCCGCAGTAGGTCTGCCGCGCTTCGACTAGACACATGACCCGTATCGGAATCTACGGGTGGGGTGTGGTTGCGCCACGCTCTCCCGATGTGGCCGCGTTCGCCACCAACCTCGGGAAATCCGATACCTGGCTAGCTCCGTTCTCCGACCCCGACAGGTCGAACTTCCTCGCCGGCACACCCGAGTTCGACCTGACTGCCTACCGAGCCTGGATCGACGAACGTTTCGCACCCACCAAGTTCGCCCAGCTGCGCCAGAAGATGGGCTCGACGACGCAATACGCGATCGGAGCGTTCATCCAATCTCTCGGGCAGAACCCCGGCATCGAGGCAACGCTGCAATCGCTTGGCGCCCACGCCCAGGTACTGATCACCACGGGGCTCGGCGACCTGCCGACCTACTATGACTGCTCGGTCAGCTTGTACCGGGCACGTCGTCGATGGGAGGAGTTCTGGGCCCAAGCGGAGCGCAACGCCGACCGAGCCGACTTCGACTCGGGCAACAGCGAGCACCGTGCCGATCTAAGCCGACGCTGGAACGTGCCGGTGAGCCCCGGCGGAATCGACGAGGCGGCAGCGCGTGATGACGCCACCGAGGCCTGGAATCATTTCTGGGCGGACCGATCGGATGGGTTGACCACGTTCCTGGAGCGCCTCAATACGATCGAGGCGCAAGGCGTTGAAGGCGAGGTCGAGCAAGGCAAGCTACGACTACTGCGCCGCAAGCGTACGGAAACCGGGCGTCTGCAGAAAGAGGTGGGTTGCCCCACACCGCCCTGGCTGGCGGTGTCGGCGAACCTGCTGTGGAACCTCCACAATATCCCGGCCTCCCAGGTGTCGATGCTGGGCCGTATCACCGGCGCCGCCTACGCTCCGGTGGCGGCCTGCTCGGGCTTCGGCGTGGCCCTGCACCTGGCGATGCAAGCCATTCGCACCGGACAAGCAAAGGCGGTGGTGGTAGGTGCAGCCGACCCGCCGCCCCACATGCTGAGCGTCGGAACCTTCTACAGGGCCCGCGTGCTGGCTTCCGACCAGGCGCCCTCCGTGCCGCTCACGGATCTCCGCGGCACCCACGTGGCCGGCGGAGCGTGTGTGTGGATCGTCGGCGACCGCGACTTCATGGAAGGTCAGGGTTTCTCACCGGTAGGGTTGGAGCTCCTCGGCGTAGGAGTTACCTCGGACGCCGACCACATCATCACACCGTCAACGCAAGGGCCGCAGGACTCGATCCGACGCGCTCTCGAGGACGCCGGCGTCTCGGCCGATGAGATCTCCAACTGGGACCTGCACGCCACGGCCACACCCGGCGACTACCAGGAAGTCACCAACCTGAGCGCCATGGTTCGCGACGGCGTGGTGGTCACGGCAAGGAAAGGCACCTTTGGCCACGGCATGTCGTGCTGCGGCGGCTGGGAGCTGATGGCGCAGCATCTCGGTCTCGCCGAGGGCCGGATTCATCCGACGCCGCTGACCGCCGGACGGCTGAACCCGAGCGTGGCAAGCGCCCCGCTGCGCTACGTGCTCGACGAGAGCTACACGCCCGGACCCGGCGCAGCCGGCAAGCTCTCGATGGGTGTCGGGGGCATAAACGCCTGCATCATCTCGCGGCCCTGGGACACCCGGAATTAACGGTATCTTGCGCGTCGAGATTCTCCTCGACGGAGAGGCTGTGGCGTTTGACTGGACGCGGGATCAGCACGGCCACGTGAGCGCCAACCCGAGAATGCATCTACGAAATCTTTCTGGAGGCGAAATGGCATACGTCTATCTGGCCATCGCAATCATGGCGGAAGTGTTCGGAACCACCTCGTTAAAGGCATCCGAGGAATTCACGCGACTCGCGCCCAGCCTGGCCGTGGCGGCCGGCTACAGCGTCTCCTTCTACTTCCTCTCGCTGGTCCTGCGGAGCATCCCGCTGGGGATCACGTACGCGGTGTGGTCGGGGCTGGGCGTTGTACTGGTGGCAATCGCGGGGGCGGTCGCCTATGAGGAGATTCCGGATGCCCCCGCCGTGCTCGGCATGACGATGATCGTCGGCGGCGTGATCGTCATGAACGTGTTCTCGAAGACCGTGATCCACTGAACGCGGCGGCAGATCAGCGGCCTGTCAAGGGTTTCGATACGCGCTCCGCGAACATCTCGATGAAGCGCGGCCAATCGAGATCGAACTGAACCTCGATGCGCTGAGCTCCCTCTGCTCCCGGCCAGATGCGATCGCCTCCGACCGAGGTTCCGTAGCTGATTCCGCGATTGATATCGACGTCGACAAACAGCTCACGGGTGGTTACCAGCGAGGGATCGATCAAGCTTGCCACCGCCACCTGGTCGTACATCAGCCACACCGTCGACGGATGCTCCTCGTAGACAGGCCCCATCTCGCGGCGGAGCAGCTCGGTAATCGGCGTGTCGGTGGCTACGATGCGCTCGTAGGCAGCTCGATCAAGCGAGGTCTTGCGCGACACGTTCAGCGGCGACAGGGTGATAGGGATTCCGGCGCGCAACACCGCGCGGGCCGCTTCTGGATCGACCCAGAAGTTGAACTCGGCGTTCGGCGTCACGTTGCCGTGCCCGTCGGGAAGGGTGGCGACGGCGCCTCCCATGATGACCAGCTTCTTCACGCGCCGGGCGAAGGCGGCGTCCTGTCGTATAGCGATCGCCACGTTGGTCAGCGGGCCGATGGCCAGGATGGTGATTTCCCCTGGCTGCTGGCGCACCGTCTCGAGCATGAACTCAACCGCACCGGTAGATTCCAGGGTCTTCGCGGCGAAGCCTCCGGGCGGCTCGCGGGGCACAGCGTTCGACCACCACTCCCCGTGATTCTGGATCGCGTAGTCCGACTTCTCATGCACCAGCGGCATGTCGGCGCCTGAGTAGACGCGGATCTCGGTACGTTCGGCGATTTCCAGCAGTCGCAGCACGTCGGCGTTTGCCTGCTCGAGCGATAGATTCCCTGCCACCGTGGTGATGCCGACGATCTCCAGCTCCGGAGACTGCAACGCCAGCAGCAACGCCATGCCGTCGTCCTGCGGTGGCATGGCGAAATCGGTGTCGAAGATTACTCGGTGCGATTGAGCCGAGGCTACGTCGGCTATCAGCAGCGCCATCGTGGCAACAACGCTGAGAACAACCGGGCGCACGTCGCTACATCCTTGAGCCGGTCAAGGTCACGTCGGCTAGTGACCAGACCTGGTTGAACCTGTCGAGCTCGTCGGCGGCGTCCTTGCCCTGCGCTTGAAGGCTCTGGACGAGCCCGAACATCGACCAGCCATTGCGCGGGAACACGGCCAGATCGTCGCGATAGATCTGCTCGGCTGCGGCGGCGTCTCCCGCCGCCAGCAGCGCCCGGCCCAACGACTGCCTGGTCGGGTAGTACCAGAACGGTGGCTCCGTGTACGGCAGCTCGTCCTGGGTGCCGACGGCGTGCTCGAAATGCGTGATCGCCGCGTCGAGGTCACCCTCGGCCATGGCGATGTCACCGAGAACGAGGGCATCGGCGATCGACAGCAATATGCTGGCCGGATAGTCGACCGAGTCGATCTGGTGAATCTTGTCGGTCTGCAGCAGCTGTACGAGGGCTTGCCGCTCGCCCCTCGCGGCTTCCAGGTCGCCCTGTGCCGCATAGGCGGTGGCGCGCGCGTAACGCCAGATTGCGTTCGAGAAATCGAGGTGCTCGGCTGGCTGGGGCTCATTCAACACCTCGCCCCATCGTCCGAATCGCGTCAGCGCGAGCATCGGGATGGTATGGAAGAACTCCACGCTCGGAAACTCTTCGATCATCTCCAGCCGGATGTTGGCGGCCACCCGCCGGCCCGCGTCGATGGCTACCTGGCTACGTCCTTCCATGGTCGAGGCTGCCCATAGGAAGTGAATGTTGTGCGGGTAGTACGCGGCGGGGTAGAAACCCTGAGCATTGCACGCGGCAATATAGGCCTCGTCGACGGCCGCGGCGCGTACGTTCACCTCGGAAGCATCATGGTAGCGGCCCACGCGCCAGTAAATGTGCGCCGGCATGTGCACCAGGTGCCCCGCTCCCGGCACCAGCTCGGCCAATACGTCGGCGCCCGGCTCGGCGCGCTCAGGAGCGGATGAAGCCTCGACCGCGTGGATATACAGATGAATTGCCAGTGGGTGATCCGGGCTGCGTGCCAGTACGGTTTCCAGCGCGCCGATCACCTCCACCGTCTCGGGCTTCGGGCTGTCCGGGTCGAGCCAGTAATCCCAAGGCATGTTGTTCATCAGCGACTCCGCGAACAGCGCCGCCAGATCATCGTCGTCGGGGTACTTCTGATGCAGCTGACGCATGGCACCGGCGTATGCCAGATCGAGCGGCCCGCGCTCGGTCGTCGGGTCGCCGTTGTAGCGAACCGCGAGCGCATCGATGAGATCCTGCTCCTTGGGCGCCGCGCCACCCTTCCGAGCGACCGCCTTCTGGATCGCCGCGTAGGCGGCGAGGCGATCTTCGTCGGCCATCACGACCTTTCCATTGAAGGTCACGTTGATGTTCGGACCCAGTGCCAGCGCCTCGCCCCAGTAGCACATGGCGCAGTCATCATCGAGGCGCTGCGCGGCTTGAAACGAACGCACCGACTCCGCGTGGTTGAACGCAAAGTCGATCACCAGGCCCTGGTCGAAGTAGAGCTGGGCGGCGGGGTCGCTGGTGGTGATCGGGCGACTGTGGTCGCCCATGCCATCGAACAGCGGTGCCCCGGCGCGAGCCGCGAGTGCATTGCGCTCAGCGACAGCCAGCTCCGGATCCGGCGCCCGGCCTCCCGAGCACGCGGGCGACAAGAGCGAGCCAAGCATGGCGACAGACAACAGAACTCGAGACGACCTCATGACCCACTCCCCTCGGCTGGCGTTGCGAGGACCCGTACGCAGGTTCAGCTGCCCTGCCGGGTTCAGCTACCCTGCCGGCAGACTAGTCCGCGCCGCACATCGAATCCAACCGCCGGCTCGACCTCTTCATGCCTGCCGCAGCTGGCGCGTCTCGGCCTCGTTGACCAGCATCGTTTCCGCATCGATCACTACCCGGTAGTCATCGCGAGCTCGCATTAGCGACACGTAGCCGTCGCGCACGTCCTCGAGCACCAGGGCGGGGTCGCGCTCTTCGGGTGGGCCGTAGCCGCCACCACCGGGCAACTCCAGCGTCACCTCCGTGCCGGGCGCCAGCTGCGCGCGGATCTTCGGATACACCGATACGTCGTTGTTCGCGTACACGGCACCCGGAGCACCTGGTCGCCCTCCGGCCAGACCCGGAGCCGGGAACTGCACACGCTCGTAGAGCCCCGAGAACATGTAGGGACGATCGGTGCGCACGGCGATCCGTATCACCTGTCCGAGGCCGCCACGAAACCGCCCTGGCCCGCCGGAGTCTCGTATCAGCGCCCGACGCGTGAGCATCACCGGCGAGACCGCCTCGATGACCTCCACCGGCACACCGGCGATGCCGCTCGGGAAGGCGGTGGCCGACAGACCGTCGCGATGGGCCATGGCGCCGGTACCACCGGAGGAGAACCAGACGTAGCTGAACGGCTCATCGGTGCGCGTATCGTGCCCGAAGATCTGCGTGTCCCAAAGGCTGTCGAAGCCCGGGGCCGAGACTTGGTCAGGCAGCACCTCCGCCAGTGCAATAAAGATGGCGCCGGGCAAGTAGTGTCCGATCAGGTGTCGGCCACCGATGGCCGCTGGGAACTGGGCGTTGAGGATGCACCCGGCTGGTGCGGTGACCGCCACCGGCCGGAAGCTGCCCTCGTTGTTGGGCACGTCCGGTGCGATCGCGCACTTCACGCCATAGGTGGTGTAGGCATGGCTGTAGTTAAACGCCACGTTGATACCCCAGCTCACCTCGGGCGAAGTTCCGGCGTAGTCGACTCGCAGAGAATCCCCTTCGACGACGACCTTGGTGCAGATACGGATCGGTTCCTCGAACCCGTCGCACATGACCTCCGAGCGATACTCCCCGTCGGGGATCGTCGCGATGCGCTCGCGCATGGCCGCCTCCGAGCGCTCGACGACCAGATCCGACAGCGCCTCAATGTCAGGAAGGTCGAATTCCGCCAGGCTCTTGAGGAGCTGATCGCCCCCTACCTCATTCGCCACTACCTGAGCGTGAATGTCGCCGAGCACCTCGTCGGGGGTACGTACGTTGGCACGAAGAAGGGCGAGCAGCGTATCGTTCGGCAACCCTGCGTCGTACAACTTCATGATCGGGATGAAGATCCCTTCCTCGTACACCTGGCGGGAGTCGGCAGACAGGCCACGGCCTCCGATGTCGAGCGCGTGACAGGTATTGCCAAAAAAGGCGACGACGCGCGATCGGTGGAAGACCGGAGTAATAACCGTGATGTCGTTGAGCTGCGAGGCCGTCTTCCAGGGATCGTTGGTGACCAGCACGTCGCCCGGCTGCAACGAATCGATAGGGAAGGCGCCGAGGAAGTGCCCCATGCTCGTGGCCATGGAGTTGATGTGCCCTGGGGTCCCGGTAACCGCCTGGGCAATCATGCGGCCACGGCGATCGAAGATTCCCGCCGACAGGTCACCGGCCTCGCGCAGCACCGAGGTAAACGAGGTGCGCATCAGGGCCGCGGCCTGCTCGTTGACCACGCCGACGAGGCGATTCCACAGCACGTCGAGAAGGATGGCATCCATCAGCCTGCCCCGACCGCCGCTGTCTGCGGCTGCGTTGCTCTCACGACAGCTCCACCACGAGATTGAGTGACTCGTCCACGTGGGCACGGGTGTCGGGTCCGAGCACAACGGTCGACTCGCGCTCCTCCACCACGGCCGGGCCGTCGAATCGCGCTCCGACCGCCAGCAAGTAGCGGTCGTACACCGGCACCGGCAGGAGGCCAGATTCCTCGGGGAGGTAGATCGGCCGGTGCCCCTTGATCGGACTCGCTGCTTGAGCACCGGTCCCCGGCTGATCGACCGAGTCGGCCGGTGCCTCGGGCAGGTGCAGCTCGGGCAGCGGGCCGGCGCACGACACACGCCAACTCACCACCTCGATCTCCGGACCGGGCGGTGTGCGCCCGTAGATCGACTCATACTCGGCCTCGAAGGCAACCCTGATCTCCGGTTCCCTGGCATCCCCGAGACTGCCGCCCGGAACGAGGATGCGCATCTCGTGCCCCTGCAGGCTGTAGCGGAGGTCTGCCCAGCGTCGGACCGATATCTGTTCCGCCGGCAGCGTCGCCTCGAGGATCGAGCGGCCCTCGTGCTCCATCTCCGCCAGGCAGCCGTTGACCGCCGACCAGTCGAGCGATGCCAGCTTGCCCGGCAACGTGCGCACCGATTCGGTGGACAGCGGAGCGGCCAGGAAGCCGACCGCCGAGGTCACCCCGGCACTACGCGGGCAGATGAAGCGCGGACAACCCAGAATCCGCGCGACCCGGTCGGCGTGTACGGGGCCCGCACCGCCGAACGCGAATAGCGGGAACCGACGCAAGTCCTTGCCGCGCTCCACCGCGTGCACCCGGGCCGCCGCTGCCATGCTCTCGTTGACTACCTGGTGGATTCCCCAGGCAGCGCGCAACGGGTCCAGATCGAGCGGCTCGGCAACATGCGCGACAATCGCGGCGTGCGCAGCCGCGCGATCGAGCGTCATATCGCCGCCGAGGAAGAAGTCGGGGTCGAGATATCCGAGGATGAGATCGGCATCGGTGACCGTGGGCGCGGTACCGCCGCGGCCGTAGCAGGCGGGACCGGGATCCGACCCGGCGCTGTCTGGGCCTACGCCCAACAGGCCCAGAGGGCTCAGCCGCGCGATGCTGCCGCCGCCTGCTCCGATCTCGATCATCTCGATAACCGGCGCCTTGATCGGCAGGCCGCTGCCGCGCTTGAAAAGATAGACACGCGCAACCTCGAACTCCCGGGTGATCAGCGGCTCGCCCGCCTCGATCACGCCCGCCTTTGCGGTCGTGCCGCCCATGTCGAACGACAGCAGGTCCGGCTGCCCCATGCGCCGACCGTAGTAAGCCGCCGCCAGCGCCCCGGCCGCTGGTCCCGACTCGACCAGATGGATTGGCAGCCTGCAAGCCAGGTCGACCGTACAAATACCGCCGTTGGATTGCATGACGAACAGCGTCCCGACGATACCCAGCTCGCGTAGTCGCTCGACCAGACGGTTGAGGTAGCTACCCGCCAACCGCTGGATAAACACGTTGGCCACCGTCGTCGAAGTGCGCTCGTACTCACGGATCTCAGGCGCCACATCGCACGACAACGAGCAGGCGATCTCGGGCGCGCGCTCGCGCAGCAGCTCTCCGATCGCCCGCTCGTGGTCCGAGTTCGCGTAGCTGTGCAGTAGGCAAACCGCCACCGCCTCGACCGCCTGCACGCGCAGCTCGTCGACAACTAGCGCCGCCCCATCGAGATCGAGCTCTCGATGGACGGAACCGTCCTCGAGCACCCGCTCCTCGACTTCGTAGCGGAGATGGCGAGGCACCAGAGGGGCCGCACGCTCCAAGCGCAGGTCGTACATGTCGTAGCGATGTTCGCGAGCGATCTCAAGAGCATCGCGGAATCCAGCCGTCGTGATGAGGGCCGTCCGCGCCCCCTTTCGCTCGATCAGTGCGTTGGCGAACAGCGTCGTGCCATGAACGACGTGCGAGATTTCTTCGGCCGGCACCCCGGTAGCACTCAGTAGCGCCTCGATCCCCTCCCCCGCCGCGCGGGCCGGGTCGGTCGAGGTGGTCAGCACCTTCGCCACTTCGAAGACCGCCCCGGCGTCGTCGACCAGCACCAGATCGGTGAAGGTACCGCCGATGTCGACCCCGATCCGGTAGCTCATCGCGACCGGGGAGCTTCGGCGATGGCACTCAGGTCAACCTCCACTGCAACCGCCAGGCTTACCAATCGAACGAGCGCGTGACCTTGAGGGTGAGCGAGCGGTCGTGGCGTCCGAAGCGGAGTCCATCGTAGGCGCCCGCCTGACGGTAGACGAGATAGATATCGTCGCCGATGCGGTAGATGTAACGCAGCCGGGCGAACACCGAGAGCCCGTTTGAAACGTTGCCGTACTGCACCAGCGCGTCGGTGAGCCAGCGGTCCGAAAAGCTGTAGCTGGCGCGCGCGTTAAGCACGTTGCTCGTGAAGCTGCCACCCGGCAGGTCGATCTTGTTGTAGCTGAAGGTGGGGGCGATGAGCAGCCTCTCACTGAGGCGAAACGTCAGCCCGGGCGACACCGTGACGATCGTACCGTCGTAGAACTCCCCGATATTCGCGTCGCCGCTCACGCTGATCCAGCGACCGCCAAAGGTGAAATAGAAAAGGTACAGGGTGTCGAATGTGTACTCGCCCGGTGGAATCGACACGTCGGGGTGGATCTGGAAGGGAAGCTCGAGCCGCTCGAACGTGTTCGAGTAGTAAGCACCTATACCGTCCCCCGACTCGGTGTTGAGGAAGCCGCCGTACCACGACTCGCGGCTCACGAGGTCGCCCCTGGTATCGTGGAAGGTCGTGTAGTTGACATCGAAGTTCACCGACCGCAGCCAAGAGATATCAGGCCGTGGATTCCACGCACCGCGGAAGGCTCGCCGCACGACGTCATCGCGCAGGACGAAGCCCAGATCGCTACGGAAGTCGGGGTCGACGCGCATGATGTCGAAGCTGGCGCGCCACAGATCGCTCTGCCAGCCGACGCCGAACTGGCCGGCGAACTTACCTTCCTCGACGTCGTCGTCGGTAGCCCGGGCGGCAAAAGCGGAAATGTTGAGGTTGTCGAAGAAGGTAAAGCTGGCGTCGGCGCCGACAACCGTGTTGGTGGCCCCGTCCGCACCTTCGACGTTGGTTACCAGCGCACCCACGCTCGATCGGGCCAGCACATCCTGACGCCAGCGCAACGCCGTGAACCCCTGTCCCGCGCCCAACACGGAGTCGTCCGTGCGGACGTGGAGGAAGCCGACGCTGCCGCCTCCGACCTTGCCGGTCATCTTGGTACCGAAGTCGATCGGGATTGGGACGCCCGACGGCGACAGCCCGATGTTGCGCGAGTGGAAAAGCCGCAGCACCGGTGCGCTGAAGCCACTTCCACCGCTCGGACCGAAGCTGAAGTTGTTGGCGCCCTCGAGGAAGAAGTCGCGCTTTTCCGGGAAGAACAGTGAGAAGCGCGTCAGGTTGACACGCTGGTCGTCGAGCTCGACCTGGGCGAAATCGGTGTTGTAGGTCAGGTCGGCGGTCAGGTTCGAGGTGAGCTTGATCTTGAGATCGTCGATGCCGAACTGCTCGTCGATGTCGTTCGCACGTCCCGGATCCTCGAACAGCGAAGTGGCGTTACCGAGGAAGTACGGCCGCAGGCGGAACCGCTGGGTCACCGAGAGGTCCTGGAAGCCGCGCAGGTCGCCGGCCTGCGACACAGCGATGAACCGGAAGTCGCGCCGGTAGTTGCTCCAGGCAACCTGCTCGTTCTTGCGGCGGATCTGGCGCTCGAAGTCGACGCCCCAGTCGGCCAGGCCGGTGGAGAAGCGCAAGATCCCGAGAGGGATGACCAGCTCGGCCTCCCAGCCGCGTGAGGTGATCTGCGCCGCCGCTTCCCAAGCCTCGTCCCATTCGGAGTTGATCTGACTTTCGTTGCGGATGGTGGCGTCGTAGCGCGCGCCCAGCGGATTGACCCTGAACAGGAAGGCGCTGCGTCCGTCGTGGAAGGTATCCAGCACGACGCTGAAGGTGTCATCCGAGCCGCCGCCACCTCCACCGCCGCCGAAGAACCCTCCGCCGCCGCCAAGCGCGTCACGTCGCAGCTCACTGGCAAGAATACCGCTCGGGTTCGTGTCGTAGGCGATCAGCCCGACGTAAAGGTTCTGGTCGTCGTACAGAATGCGCACCTCAGTGCGCTCAGATGCGGGCCGTCCTTCCTGTGGCTCGCGTTGCAGGAAGTCGGTGGCGACGTCGGCCAGGGCCCAAACGGCGTCATCGACGATGCCGTCCATCACCGGAGCCTCAACGGTACGTGTCACGGTCATGTCGGGAGCCACACCGGGTGCTCGCGCCGATCGGGGTCGGGCCACTCCGAACACCGCCTCGGGCTCGGTGGGCGCCGGAATGCCGGCGCCTCCCGGGCCCGTCGCACGCCCGGGAACGACGGTGGGCAAACTCCTTGGTCCCGTCGGTCGCCTGGCGGAGTCACCGGGATTGATCGGTTGTACCAGGAGGTACCCGGGGCCGCCCGGAGGTACGGCCATCGCGTCGCTTGCAACCAACGGAGCTGGTGCCAGAGGCTGCACACGATCGGGATCCATGACCGGAGCGCCGGCGAGGCGAACGGGCGCGTTCAGCTCACTCGTCACCACCATACGAACCGGGATATATCTCCTCGGTGCCGGGACGACCACGGTCAGAGGCGCTCGGCGGCGGCCGCCGCCTCCTCCGGTCCCGGCCGCCCGCACCCTTGGCGAGCTGGCTGGCGTGCTCGAAGCCACCATGCGGACCGGAATCGCACGCCGCCCAGCTGCCCGCTGCGGCCCCGGGGCCTCGGTCTTGGGCGAGTCGTCCGTGGCCAGCTCAAGCTTGGCGGATTCTGGCCTGGCCCGCTTTGGCCGCCCGGGTTCCACCTTGGCGGATGCAGCTCGGGCGGACTGAGCCTGGCGCTTGCCCGCTCCAGAACCAGCGTCAGACGGGGTCGAAGCCTGCAGCCGCGGGCTCGCTCCAACCACCAGCGCAATGCAGACGACAACAACGAATCTGGGCTTGTGCACGACGAGAGATTTCCGGGACCGTGTGGCGGCGACGAGGCTCTGCGCCACTACACTACATCGCCGGTCTGAGGGCACGCA
Organism: Acidobacteriota bacterium; assembly: GCA_963666055.2. Taxonomy (GTDB): domain Bacteria; phylum Acidobacteriota; class UBA890; order UBA890; family WLXD01; genus DASCOT01. The sequence goes on from CAXWPH010000014.1 coordinate 272,102, forward strand.
CGACCTCATCTCCAGCGAAGAGCGAGCGGACGGCCAGATGCGGCCCCGCTTGACCGCTGGGCTGCCGAGGCGGAATGTGCGAAGGGTCCGTAGTGTCCTCCGGCACGCTTTCCGTCGGGTATGGTGAAGGCGATCACTGGCTGCGTCGCGGTGGCGCTCTGGTCGCTGCGACCAGGCACCGGCTGTGCCGTTGGACGAGGAGAATTCAAGAATGCCCGGCGATAATGCGTCTTCCCTTCCTCGCCGAAGACCGCTTGCCGGGCTTGCTGGCCGCAGCGTGGTCTTCGCCTGTTGGCTGCTCGGCATTTGCGCGTCGGGCAGCCCGGCCATTGCCCAGCCGACGCTGATCGGCGCGCGGAGCTGCATCGCGCATGCCGGTGCCAGTGCCCTTGCCCCACCCCACACGATGGCCGCCTACCGGCGCGCCCTGGAGCTGGGCGCCGATTTCGTCGAGCCCGACCTGCAGCTGACTCGCGACGGCGTGCTCGTGTGCCTGCACGATCTCTCGCTCGAGCGAACGACCAATGTCGAGAAGCTGTATCCGGAACGCGCCACGGAGGTCATGCGCGGCGGCCGTCAGGTGAAGGCTTGGCTGGTTAATGACTTCACCCTGGACGAGATCCGCCGCCTCGATGTCGGTACCTGGTTCGACCCCGCCTTTGCCGGCGAGCAAGTCCCTACGCTGCAGGAGCTGATCGATCTCGTGGCCGGCAAGGCCGGCATCTACCCGGAGACCAAGAACCCTGACTTTTATCTCGAGCGAGGCGTCGACGTCGATCGGAAGCTCCACGAGCTGCTGGTGAGGAACGGGCTCGACACGCGCCAGGGCCAGCGCCACACGCCGGTCCTCATTCAGTCCTTCCATGAGAGCAGCTTGCGCACCTTGAGACAGCTTGGCGGCGATCACTACGATCTGATTCAGCTAGTGTGGATCGACCAATGGAGAGATTTTCTGAGCGACGAGGGGCTCGACCACGTGGGCGAGTACGCGCAGGGCGTCAGCCCGTTCCTGACCTTCGTTCTCGGTGACCCGACGCTCGTCGAAAGGGCCCACGACAGGGGCCTCGCCGTTCACGCTTGGACGGCGTTCGAGGCGTTTCCACCGAGCGATTTCGATGACGAAGCCGCCTACATTCGGCACCTTCTGAACGACATCGGCCTCGACGGCCTCTTCGTTCACGACCCCGGGCTCTGTCCGTGAGAGCCGTGAGGGTGCCGGCGTCGCTAGCAGGCCGTGGTGAAAGTGTGGTGGGTCTGGCGACAGGGTCTTGCGAAGTGCAGGCAAGGAGAAGAGGAGGAGGCGATGGTTACCGCATCGTTGACGAGGAACGACGCAGCATGCGCGCGCAACCCCCTGTCGCCCGAAGGGTTACGGCGAGTTGGGGCCATTTGCGGTGTTGGCCTTCCTGGACGATGGCCGGGGCATCGCCTGCGTCAGGCCGCCTTGCATCTGGCCCCAACTCGCCGTAACCAGACCCACCACACTTTCACCACGGCCTGCTAGTCGCCATCGCGATCCTGTCGCGCCTCTCTGCCGGTCGCTTTCTGTAGGCGCTTAAAAGGCGACCGCCTGAAAAGCCGCCTGCATGGCCTTCCAACGGGAGAGTATTCGTTTTGTTCACCCGTTTGGGAGGTAAGAATGGGCCAAGCTTCCTGGGAGCGCAGGATCCAAGAATCCAAGCGCCGTGCTGTCAGCTGTTTCCTCGTACTTCTACTGAGCCTGGTGGTTCTGTCTGTACCCACGACGCCCTCGCTGGCGGACACAGACGCGGCGCCGACGATGACTGCCACCGAGCAGAGCAGCTTGTTCTGGGTCGGCCTGGCATACCTGACAGAAGACCGACGGGCGAGCGCCATGGTAGGCGCTGTGGGTGTGCTCCAGACGTCAATCAACTCGGCGATCATCGGAGCCGTGTTCGGCGGGCCGGCGGGCTTCGCCGCGGGCGTCGGTTACGGACTCTAGTCGGTCGACAGATCCACCTCAGGGGGCGGAGCTCAGCACCTGTGAGCCCGCCCCGAGGAGATCCCAGCGGGTGGCGTGGAACCAACTGCGACAGCGAGATCGTTGACCATGCCTGCAATGGCTGCGGCGGTACTTTGGGGAGCGTCGGCGACCGTCGGGGCAGGTCTTTACATCGACTCGACCCCGCTGGCTCTTAGCTCCGATTCCGCCGCCGTGCTCGACACCGACCGAGCCGCCGTGTCGTTCGGAGTGATCCTGGCGCGCAACTTGTGGGTCTTCGGAATCAATATCGCAGGTGTAGCCAGTCTGGGAATCAGCACCCTTGGCTCTGTCGTTGCGAACGGGCTTCAGGCAGGCATGGTGCTTGGGCAGGCTTACCGAGAAGGCCTCGGCCTCAGTTCACTCGTCGCAGTAACTCTTCCCCATAGCCTCGAGCTTGTCGCGCTGTGGCTTTCAGCGGCTGTAGGGTTCCTCGGCCCTCGCCTGGCGATGTCGTTGGTGAACGACAGCGAGCTCCCGGCCTCACTCAGGCCACAGACGCTTGCCCTGGTCGTGCTTGCACTTGCGGGGTTGATCGTCACGGCAGCCGCCTTGGAGACAGGCGTGTCGTTGCCTATGGCGGAGCGTATTCGAAGCACGGCGTCGGAGATCGGCTCGTGACCTTCGACACGGGGACCGACAGGTTTCTATCCACACTCCTGGTTGTTGGCACAGCGCTCGTACAAGGTCAGATCTCAGCCACCGTTGCCAGCAGCATCACCACTGTCATCATGCCGGCCTGGGCAGCACTCTTCGCGGGCTTCAACGGACTGATGACCTGTGCTCTGGCGATCGTTTTCTGGCTGCTCATAACCGCAATGGCTCACATCATCTGCCTGATCATGGATGGCCGAGGTGACTACGGTCGTTTCGTTGTAGGCGCTGGCTACGGTTATCTCCCCTACTTCCTGACTACGCTGATTACACTCGTGGCGGTGATCGACATCTCACCTCAGATCTCTGCGGCCCTAGAGTCGGGTGAGATGATCGGGGCTCCGTTACGCGCTCGGCTACGTTGGTACGGAGCACTCAACAACGCGGCGCAGGTGCTGTTGTTCGGCTGGGTGGCAGTAGCGGCACGGCGAGTCCACGGCGTTACGATGGTTACGGCCGTGATGAGCGTGTTCGCACCTGTCGGGGCTGTCCTTCTAGCCCGCGGCGTGCTCGTAACATGAGGGGTGTTGCTCCAGCAGACACGACGCTGCGCTGTACGGACTTGTCTCGGACCTATTGCAGACGAGAGGTACTGTGCATCGACGATCTGGTTATCAAGCCTGGTGAACGGATCGTCGTCGTTGGCCCGAATGGCGCCGGGAAGACCACCTGGCTGCGGATACTCCTCGATCTGGTTCGACCAACCGGCGGCACAACCACCTTTGGTCTTCTCTCGCCGCAGCAGGCACGGCGCCAAGGCCTGCTAAGCGGGTACCTGGGCGAGGATTTTCTGATCCCCTATCTGACCGTGGATGAGTACCTGGCGTTCGTCGGCCGATCCTTCGGGTTGGAGACGGTTGAGATTGCCACCGCGAGGCAGGAGCTCGACGAGTTCATCGGCTTTGACGGGTCGGCCAAGCTGATCCGCCAGCTCTCCACCGGTATGGGCCAGAAAGTCGGGCTCGCCGGTGCGCTGTTGGCAAACTCACCGATCCTGGTACTCGACGAGCCGTTTGCCAACCTTGATCCACCGTCTTGCTTGTCACTCATACGCCAGCTCCAAACACGCCACGCATCGACCAACGCCACGCACATCGTGTCGAGCCACAGCCTCGAGTACGTTGCCGACATCGCCGACCGCGTCCTCCTGTTGGAGCAAGGTCACATCATCTGGGACGAGACCGAGTACACCCAGGCCAGCTTGCGCCGGCATTTCAGCCAGGACGCTTGGCGATGCTGATCGAATCGCTGCTGCGACACGAAGCTACTCGTATTCGCCGAGGTCTCGGGTTCACCGCGACCCGCCTCGGCATCAGGATCGGCCTGGCAACCCTGTTGCTTCCGCTCGTCGGCATGTGCTTCGCACTGGGAATGGTGTGGGTTCAGGCAACATCCGAGCTTGGAATCGACGGGATCGCGGCTCTTTCCAGGTACGCCCTACCGTGCTTGGTGGTCTTGACGACCGTTCGTGTAGCCTTCGACCGCGGCGTCGGACTCAACCCGATTCCATATGTGGCACTAGCCTGTTCCCGCCGCAGCTTGACGGCATTCGTGATCGTCCGATCACTGTTCAATAAATACGCCTTGATTGTCTGCTTGTTCGCCAGCGGTTTGCTGCTCGCGTCACGGCTGGCACAAGGGGCCAGCGAGCGGGTGCCCCCGAGCTGGTTCATCGCGCTGGCGACGATCTGGATCGTCGCTGATCTCGCCGTGCATACGCTGAGGAGATGGCTCTTCCGGAGGTCCGTCGGTTACGTGATTCTTACGGGGCTGGGCCTCACGGCGGTATCGCTGGGCTGGCTGTCGAATCTTTCGAGCGCCTACTTTGCCTGGGCCGAGACATCTCAAAGGGCAGCAATCTCCACCGGGCTCGCGGCCCTGTGCGCAGCTGTCTGGGCCGCGTACTTGAGCCTCGTGGAGTCGACCTATCTGGATACCGCGGCAATGGCCGACGGCCGGCGGCCGTGGCCCCTCGTGAGTCAGTTGCTGAGATCAGCCAACTCCGCAACCCGCTACGCAGCGCTCATGCTCTGCCTGATAGCCCGGGTCCCCAAGGCCCGGACCGCCATACTGGGCGGCGCCCTGATGACCGGAGCCGCTGTCTTGATCTATTGGCTCAATCCCGGCTACGGCGACAACCAGCTCATCGGCATGGGTGTTCTCGCTGGGTTCTACAGCAGCGGGAGTCTGGCCTTCTTCATCGGGCAGCTGGGATTGAGCTGGCAGAGCAGCTTCTACGATCTTCTGGCGTACGCCGAGCGCCACGAACGCGACGTTGTCCGCGGGCAAATTCTGAGCCTTCGATCACTCGTGCTCATTCAGTATGCGCTCGCGGCGCTCCTGTTCGCTGCAATCCTCGACGGTGGACTCTTCGTAGCGACCAGCTTCGCGATCTTCAATTTCGGCTGTGTGCCCCCCGTTTGTGTGTGGATCTCCCTCAGCAACTCTCGGCGAATTGACCCCTACGACTCTGCCTTCTTCTCCCAGGAAGGAACCTCCAGCGCGGTTGAATCGTCGCTGGGAACCGCTGTTCTCGTCGCCATTCCGCTCCTACTGAGCTTCGCCGCAATCTCTTCGGAGACCGCAGGTCTGATTGCCATCGGCGCCACAGGCGCCGCCGGTATCGTCGTAGGCCCCGCGATTGAACGACGACTCGCATCGCTCCGCAGGTCGCGACGCTACGTCCTCGCTCACCAGCTGAGACAGCGTGCTTGAACCGGGCCACGGCCTGGATAGGGTCTGTTCCACGACAGCTCGTAGCTGTCTTCCCGGTAGTCGTAGTAGTACTGATGTTCGAAGCCGAGGCTCTCGTAGAAGGTCGTGCTCTTTCGAACGTCGGTGACGTAGAGGGCAGTGCGGGTCTCTCCGGTGAAATCGGCGGCGGGCGTTGCGGGCCCGCCGCAACTTGTCAGCAGGGCCGGCAACGCGACCACCTGAAGGAGCGAGAACCGGAGGGTCAATGAAGCCCCGCTGGCGCCTTCTTGACGAGTCGTGCTAGCCGCCAACGGCGAGTCCGACGCGTGGGTTACGAGCGCGATGGCCAGGCTAATCGGGATGGCTCCCAAGAGCAGGTTCCATGCCTGCGGCTGTCCGAATAACAGCCCCCGCGAGCCGAGCTCAGCGATGACGCCGCCGGTCCACATGGTAGCCACCACCAACGGCAGGTGCGCGGCGCGACGCACGGCGCGATCGGCGCGTACTAGACGCACGACAAAAACGACGGCCGCCAAGACGGAAAACAGATTGGCGATCAGCAGCACGAGTCCGCCGATGATCTGCAACGTCGCCTGCGGAACCATGCCTGCGATCGCCGCCACCAGCCAGGCAACGGCCGGCGGCGCATAGAGCGCGACCCGGACAACTCGTGCCACCGACCCGCCGCTCGGAAAGATCAGCGCAAGGTGCAAGAAGGCGGCCTCGGCCAGTGCACAGAATCCCAGGTACACGAAGAGGAGGCTGAGCTCGATCCCGGCGTGCGCGGCGCCGATGGTTCCACCCCAGTGGATTCCACCACCCACGCCATACAGCAGTAGGACGACCGTGAATCGTCCGGGACGCAGCCTCCACGCCGCCGCCCCGCACACCAGAAACAGCACTCCCAGCAGGGTGATCGGCAGACGAAGGCTGTCGGGTATGCTGACCAGCGAGGACGGCCACAGGAGTGCCATCGCGCGCCAGAGCAAAACGGCGACCGTCGCCAAGATGACCCATCTCCGGCCTTCGTAGCCGGTTTCAACAGCAGAACGACTCATTCCATGGTCCTCACTCATCCGGCGAGTGTGGACGACCAGCGCTGAACAGGGGCTGAACGCGCTGCCGAGCGCACGCACGAGGGTGCCAGCGCTCTATGCGGCACCCGTCGCGGGCAATTCGAGGGTCACCTGCAGGCCGCGCTTCGCTGACCGGTCCAGCCTCAGCCCGCCGCCGTATAGCTCGACCAGGGCCTGGACGATCCGAAGCCCGACGCCACGACGCGGGCTGTGCACCGACTCGGGTCGGCCGGTGGCCAATATCTGGTCTCGCACCGCTTCGCTGAGCCCCGGTCCGTCGTCCTCGACGACGATGAGCAACCTGTCTTCGGCGGCATGCGCCCGCACCTCGACGCTACCTCGACACCACTTGCAGGCGTTCTCGAGCACGTTGCCAAGCATCTCCTCGAGATCTTCCGGATTGCCATGAAAGTTCAGGTCCGGAGGGACCTCGCAACGAATCTCGAGCCGGCGGCCGACGTGCAGCTGGCGCATCGCACGCACCAGCCCATCGACGCTCGGAGCGACGGGGCAGGACCCTGTGGGGGGGGGGGGGGGGGGGGGGTGGGCGAGCCGAGCCGCGGCGGCACTGGCCCTGGACAAGTGCAGCGTCACGCGGTCGCTCATTGCCTCGACCTGTTCGCGCAGGCCCTCGGCTGCGGGGTGGTCGTCCTTTCGCAGCCGCTCGATCTCGTTGGTGAGAATTGTCAGCGGCGTCTTCAGGCCGTGCGCCAAGCTGTCTGCTTCCAGGTGTGATCGCCGAAGGGCCTCTTGATTGCGCCGCAACAGGTCGTTGACCTCGTCCACCAGGGGATGCACCTCTGCCGGATACTCGCCTTCGAGCCGGGCAGCCGATCCGTCCCGCACCGGCGCCAGGCGCTGGCCCAGTCGAGCCAGTGGAAGGAGGCTCGCGGCGACCCGGAGGGCACCGCCCAGCATCAAGCCGAACGCCAGCAAGCAGATAACGCCGACCCAAAAGTCTTCGACTTCCAGAAAGCCCACGGCGCCGAGCGCCAAGGCGCCGACCGCCCACAGCAGGCCACCGGAAATGATCGCGGAACGGAGTGTGGTGGCACGCGTCAGGCTCCTCACGTTCATACCGTGCGGCCTCGAGCGAGTCCAGCGCCCGGGTGGTCAGAGCCCGTCTGCTCGGGCACTTGATACCCCAGGCCACTCAGCGTGCGGATCAGATCGCGGCCCAGCTTCCGGCGCAGCCGGGCGATGAACACCTCGATGGTGTTGGAGTCGCGCTCCCAATCCTGCGCGTAGACATGCTCGACGAGCTCCGACACCGACACCACCCGGCCCTGATTGTGCAGCAGGTAGCGCAGCACCTTGAGCTCGTACGCGGTCAGATGAACGCGCTCGCCTTCGAGCCTGACCTCGAGCGACCTCGTATCGAGAGTCACAGCCCCGTGCCGGAGCACCGGCGACGCACGTCCTGCAGAACGTCGCAGTAGCGCCCGCAACCTCGCGAGAAGCTCCTCCATGCGAAACGGCTTGGGGAGGTAGTCGTCCGCACCCGCGTCTATCCCCGCTACTCTCTCGTGCCATCGGCCACGCACGGTGAGCACGAGGACGGGTGTGGCCACTCCCTCCGCGCGCAGCTTCTCGAGCACCTGCAGGCCGTCCAGCTGCCTGGCGAGATCGGCCTCATCCTCAACAACGAGTACCCGCATGTGGTCGGCTCCCGGAGCCTATTCTACGAGCATGGCCGTCGGCTGTTCCCTCGCTTGTGCCACCTCACCTGGTTAGGTATAGTCGCCTCACTTGGTTAGGTAAGAGAACGAACAACGCCGGAGTAGCTCCCTTGAGCCTGTTGCAAGGAACGCTCGACATCTTGATTCTGACCGCTGTGCGCAACGCCCCGCTGCATGGCTACGCGATCGCCCAAGAGATCGGCTCACGAACGGCTGGTGAGATCGAGGTAGAAGACGCGGCGCTCTACAAGGCACTGCACCGCTTGGAGGCTCGTGCGCTCATCGATGCCGAATGGGGCATGTCGGAATCACGTCGCCGCGCCAAGTTCTACCGAATAACGCCGCCAGGTATCAAAGTTCTGGAGTCCGAAACCGACGCATGGCAGCGCTACGTTGACGCCGTCGCCAAGGTCATCGATCCCCGCTAGAGGTCGCCATGGATGAGCCGAGGCCTCGCGATGCGGTCGACGAGGAGCTCGAGTTCCACCTCGCCCGGCGTGCCGAAGAGCACGAGCGTCACGGCCTGCCCCCCGAGGAAGCGCGCCGCCGTGCGCTGCGCGCCCCGACATCATCGACTACCGAGAGCGATCGTCGACCCTCACAGATCTCGCCGCGTACACGATGGAACGCGCCAGCCTGGGCGACGATGCTGGGAGCCGCGTGGTTACGGTACAGCTGTCGACCGGGAACCTCTTTCCATTGCTCGGCGTCGTACCCGAGCTGGGGCGGCTGTTGTCACCGAGCGACGATGTGCCGGGCGGAGCGGCCGTGGCGGTACTGTCTTACGACCTGTGGCGCGATCTCTTTGCCGCCGACAGCAACGTCGTCGGCCGTACCGTCCGTCTGAACGGCAACCCGTTCGAAGTTATTGGCGTAGGACCCGAGAGCTTCCGCGGTATCACCGTCGGCGACGGCCCCGACATCTATATTGCGTTGCTGGTGGGCCCGAGCATGGCCTCCGGCTTCGTGGTCGACGACTCGCGCTTCAGCCAGCGTGGTTCTCGCTGGATTGGCCAGCTTGTCGGACGCATGGCTCCCGGCTCGACGTTCGAGCAGGTGCGCAGCGAGATGTCAGCCATCTCGGACCAGCTCGCCGCCGAAGACCCCGGCGCGCGGGGACCGCGGCGCATCACCGTAGATCAAGCCCATCGGCTGATCTTGCCGATCGCCAGTGAGGCTAGCTTCTCGCGTTTCCTGCTGTTGTTGTTGGTTGTCGTCGGCCTGACCCTGCTCCTCGCCTGTGCCAATCTCGCCAACCTACAACTCGCCCGCGCCGCCAGTCGGCGCCACGAACTGGCCATCCGCGCCGCCATCGGCGCGGGCCGTGGTCGTTTGATCCGACAGGCTCTCACCGAGAGCTTGGTGCTCTCCATGCTTGGAGGAGTTGCCGGGCTGGCGATCGGGCCGTTCCTGCTAATCGCCATGGCCGGCTACCAACTTCCGGGACGAATCGGTATCGCTGGCCTTCAGACCGGCCTCAACGTGCCCGTGCTCCTGTTCACCTTCGCCCTCGCTGTGGCGACGGGCATGCTTTTCGGCATCGGACCGGCGCTGAGCAGCGGCAGAAGCAACAGTATGCAGTTGCTGGCCGCCGGTGTGCGCACGAGCACGCTGCGTTCTGCGTGGGTTCGGGGCGGGTTAGTAGCAGTACAGGTCGGGGTATCGCTGGTGCTGCTGGTCGGCGCCACCCTCTTCTTGCGGGCGCTGCAAGCGGGGCTCAATGTCGATCTCGGCTTCCTGAGCGACGATGAGCTGGTGCTCACGACCATCGATTTGTCGCTATTGCAGTATGGCGCCGGGGATGCTGAAGCGCTGCTGCAGGAGATCGAACAGCGCATGATGTCCACCCCCGGAGTCGTCGCCTTTGCGGCCGCCACGCGGGTACCGTTGATGACCGGCGGCGGCACGGCTCTCATGCTCGAATCGGTCGTCGACTACCAACCCGCGCCAGACGAAGAGCTGCGACTCGAGTACAACATCGTCACGCCGGATTTTTTCACCGCTCTCGGACTGCCGCTGGTAGCGGGCCGTGTGTTCGAACAGAGCGACCTGGTGGAGGGCGCTCCCGTTGCGCTGGTGATCAATCAGGACATGGCCGACAGATGGTGGCCGGGACGTTCTGCTGTCGGCGGCACGATGCGGTTCTTCGGCGGCGAACAGAGCGCACGAGTTGTGGGGATCGCGACCAACACCAAGTGGGACGACGGCATGCTCACCGACGACTATCCGTTCGCCTACATGCCGATGACCGGAAGCCGAGCGGCGAATAGACCGATTACCCTGCTGGTGCGCACCCGGCGGGCAGAGACCATCATGACAACGCTGCGACAACAACTACTGGAGCTCGACAGCGACATGCCCATCCTGCAGGTATCGACCTTCGATTCTCTCCGGCAGACAGTCCTGATGCCGCAACGTATGGGCGCCGCGCTGCTGGGCGCCTTTGCGCTGTTGGCGCTGCTGCTGTCGGCGGTCGGGATCTACGGGGTGGTCGGACACAGCGTCAGCCAACGTACCCGCGAGATCGGTATCCGTATGGCGCTGGGTGCGGATCGGCATCGCATCGTCGGGATGGTGGCGCGCGGCGTGTTCGTTCCGGTGGTCGCCGGAGTCGCTGCCGGACTTGGCGGTGCCCTACTGCTTTCCGGCGCTGTGCGCTCGTTCCTCTACGGGGTGAGCCCCGCCGATCCGATATCGTTTGGCCTCGTCGTCGCGGTGCTCGCCTGCATCAGCGCATTAGCGGCTTGGCTGCCAGCGCGGCGAGCGGCTCGAGTCGACCCCGTCCGGGCGCTGAGTCTGGACTGATCGCAGTCCTCGAGTCTCGCTGGCAGGCGCGTTCGCCGTTCCGAAGCTCGGCGCGGATGTGTGCTCAGCGATCAGACAACTGCCTCTTCATGATCGTGCAAGGGACCTCCTTGAAGCCACACCGGTGATACGCCTTCAGCGCCCGTTGGTTTGCATTGTTCACATAGAGTTTGAGCTCCAGGGCACCGGCTTCTCGTGCCGCGTCAGCCAGATGGTCCAACATGAGTCCAACCAGACCACGGCCGCGATGCTCGGGCATGATGAACAGACTCTGGATCCACCAGTAGCATGCGCCGTTGAAATCGCTCCACTCTGTGACGATCGAAGTGCTCGCGACGACGCCACAGCCGATCGATTCCGCCACCCAATAGGCCGCAAGAGTTGGGTCTTCAAGACCCGATCGAACACCTCGACCGACCGCCTCGATGTCCTTGTCTGCGCCTTCGGCTTGCCGCGCCGCCTGCAGCGTAAAGGCGACGAGGGTGTCGAGGTCAGCGCTGCTCGCCCGTCTCAAGCTGTACCCGGAACTCATGTCGGCACATCCTCGCCTCGTTCACCCGCCTGGAAGGAGGGCGACTACTTTCATCTCCCGCAAGCTCTACCCTAACGTTGATTTCTACTCCGGCGTCATTTGTCAGGCGATGGGCTTTCCGACGGCGATGTTTCCGGTGCTCTTCGTATCCTGCGCACCGGGCCTTCGTTCCCGTCGATCAACATGATCGGCTTCGATTCGATCGTCTGACCGCGACAGTGCGCTCTCGGTGGTAGAGCCCGGCTGGGCCACTCATCCGACGCTTGAAGTCGGCTCGAGATGAGGCGTGCTGAGCGTTGATTCTGAACAAGACGCTGCGGCTCCGATCGGCATGGCTCGATGCCGATACCTGCGCTGCTGAGGGCGTACCTGACCGCCGTAGTCCGCTCCAGACCGGCCTTTGGCGGCCAGATAGTTCCAGATCGTCGATCCTCTTGCCAGACGCCTGGCCGCTCAGTAGCATCCGATTTCCCCGGGGGGCCTCGGCGCCCGATGCGCTCCCGATCCGCTGCCTTGCTAGCCCTATTTCGGCACCATCCAACACCGATGAGTCCCACCCGCCATCGCACGAACGCGCTCCTGTTCAGTGTGCCGCGGACGCCAAACCGCTCGTGCCACCGCCGGCTGTGGCTAGCGTGCGTGGTGATTGCCGGCGTAGCGGCGCCGGGGCTCGGCACCGGGCTGGCCTTGGGGCAAGGGTTCCGAGAACTACTGATCGAGGGGCACCCCGTGATGACGGCGGGCCGCACAGCGGCGCTAGTTTGGCGATCTGCCGATGGTCGGACGGGCGCCAGCGTATATGCGGCGGTACCGCCAGAAACGCCCGCCCGGCGCCTCGGCCCGGCGTCGCCTGGCGACGACGGCCAGCCGGCGGGCGCCGCTCGAGCCGATGGCTCGACCTGGGTGATAGCGTCGCGCTCTGGCGGCTCGCGAAGCCGTCTCTGGGCGCAACACTTTGACAGGGGACGCTGGCTCCGGGCCGAGCGTGGCCCTTCGGCTGGGCGATACGATCGCCACCCTGCGTTAGCCTCGGGCGGCGAGGCTCTGTGGGCAGTGTGGATTGCATCCGAGGAGTTCGGCAGCAGCGGGCGCCCGGGGCTCTACGCCTCGCGTCGATCGGGTGACGGCTGGACGCCGCCCGAACGCTTGCCGCAACCGCGCGGCGAGCCCATGGCCCCGGTGATTGCCGTCGATGCTGGCGGGCTGCCAGCGGTCGCCTGGGCCGCCGGTGACCGTGGACACTCCGAGATCTGGATCAGCTGGCGCGGACCAACAGGGTGGAGCGCTCCGCTTGCGCTAACCGACGACGAAACGCCCGATGTTTCGCCGAGCATAGCGGTGAGCGGCGACCGCTGGGTCGTAGCGTGGAGCTCCTTCAGGCAGCGCGGCTATTGGACGGAGGTGACTGTCGGGAATCCCAAGCGAGGATGGGAAACGCCCCGTAGAATCTCACGCCGTGCTGGCAGCTCTCCGGTGGCGTTGGCTACCGAGGGGGAGCTGGGTTTGATTTGGGCGGTGCCCGAGAACTCTCCAGCGTCGACGCGAAGTGTCCTGCGGTGGAGTCGCCTTGTTGAAGATTCGTGGCGACGGCCCCGGGATCTAGTGCTGTCTGCCAACGCCAACATTGCCGCCGCAGCCGGTGCCGACGGCCGACTGCGTTTGGGATGGACGAACCTGCGCGGCGGCTTGACGATGGCCGAGAGTGCCGGCGCCCTGTTCCGAGATCGGGCGACTGAGCTTCAAGTGGTTTTGGGACAGACCGGCGATGCGGCTCCAGTGAGCTCGTTCCCTCCACCGGTCGTGCCCAAGATCTCCTCGGCTCGCCGTTGGCTGGCTTTCGGCGACAGCATCACCGACGGCTACACGCTCGTCGGTGGCAAGCCGGTGATCGATCCGGGCTATCCGGACAACCTTCGGTCGCGGCTCGGTGCAGCGCTCCCCGGGGGCGCTGAAGTTTTCGACGGTGGGGTCGGCGGCGAGACCACCGTAGCCGGCTTGAACCGCTTCGCTGGAGCACTCGCCGGGACGGCCGCCACGGGCGTGGTGATCATGGAAGGAACGAACGACATCAGCGTCGGGTTCGCCGCTTCGCTGTCGGCGTTCAATCTCCTGCAAATGGCGATCCTCGCCGCGGGGTCCGGAGTGACAACCCTGCTCGCGGCTGTCCTGCCACGCAACGAGCAAGGGTTCGGCGGCAGCCGCAACGCAGCCACCAACGACCTCAACGGCCGGCTCCCCGCGGCGGCGGCCGCCGCAGGTGCGACTGTGGTGGATACGCACGGCCCGTTCATGGGGCGCAGTGATCTGTTCGTCGACCACCTACACCCGTCTCCCGCCGGCTACGACTTTCTCGGCGGCCTCGTGTTCAGCGCCATCAATGCGCTGCCGCCGGAGGGTGGGGGGGGGGCGAAACGACGGCCCCGGGCCCCCCCGGAGAGCTGGAAGTGGTGGTCGACAGCTCGACTGTAACGGTGAGCTGGGATGCGCCCACCTCCGGAGGTGCGCCGACCTCCTATCGGATCCAGGCGGGCTCCGCTCCTTTCGGCAGCGATCTCGCAGATTTCGATACCGGTAATTCCAGCACGTCGCTCACCGCCACGAATGTTGGCGCTGCGACCATCAACATCACCGTGCGGGCGGTCAACGCGGCCGGCACGAGCGCGCAATCCAACAACGTATTAGCCACAATCACCGGTGGCACAAGCACGTGCACGGCGACGGCCGGCGTGCCGTACGGCCTGACCGCATCATCCAGCGGCTCCAGGGTAACCCTCAGCTGGGCGCTAGGGCCCGGCCAGGACGCCACCTCGTACATGATCGAAGTGGGATCGGCGTCGGGGCAGTCCGACCTGGCCAGTTTCGAGACCGGCAGCTCGGCCACCACCTTCGTGGCCGACGGCGTCGCTGCCGGCACCTATTTCGTGCACGTGCGCGCCGTCAACTCGTGCGGGATCAGCGGCGCTTCGGGGGAGGCGATCCTCATCGTCTCCTGACACTATTGCGCTGCGACGGAGACCGTGAGTGCGCTTTGTGCGTCATCACGTACCCTTCGTGGAGGTTGAAGCTGTGCCCAATGGCAGCGCTCAGCGTTATCTTTTCACCCCGAATCCGAAGGATCCACATGCGCCAAGGCAAGAGACTGATCCGCGTCGTAATCGCCATGCCCGCGTGGCTCTGTGTTGGGGCGGTTCTGATAACCGCCTGCGCCGCTCCGGACGACGGCGCGAGCGTGGCGGTCACCGCGTTCCATGGAGCCCGCCTCATTACCGGAGATGGCGCGGTGATCGAGGAAGCGGTTTTCCTCGTTGAGAACGACCGTTTCACGGATGTCGGGACGGCGGCGGACGTGGAGATTCCGACCGGTGCCACGCGTGTCGATCTCAGCGGCAACACCGTCATGCCGGCGATCGTCAACGCCCACATGCACCTGGCACCGGAGCGATCCGAACGGACCTCTCAGCTCCAGCACGTTGCGTACTATGGGGCCGGCGCCGTCGTCAGCCTCGGCCACGACAGCGGTGACGCGCCGTTCGAGATGCGCGGCGAGATCGTGCCCGACGGCGCCCGGTCTCGCACCGCGGGACGAGGGATCACGTCCCCGGAGCCCGGGCGGTCGGAGGTCCCCTTCTGGGTTACCACCGAGGAAGAGGCGCGGGCCGCCGTGCAGGAACTGGCCGCCCAGGAGGTCGATATCGTCAAGATATGGGTCGACGATCGCGGCGGCCAATACGACAAGCTCTCCCCCGCCCTCTACGGTGCGATCATCGACGAAGCTCATCAGCACGGCTTGATGGTCGCCGCGCACGTCTTCAACCTCGAGGATGCAAAGGGGCTCCTTCGCGCCGGCATCGATGTCTTTGCCCACGGCATCCGTGACCTGGACGTCGACGACGAGCTGGTGACGCTGTGGACCGAGCGTCCCAACGTGGTCCTGATACCGAATCTCCCGGGCCCGGGAGTGGCGCGAGACCTCGGGTGGCTGAGCGGAACGGTACCGTCCGCCGAGCTGCAGCAAATGCAGGAGGATTCCGTAGATCGCCCAGCAGCCCAGGAGGCTTTCGGGATTCAGGGCCGGAATCTGGCAAGGCTCAGCGGCGTCGGCGTGACGATCGCGTTCGGCACCGACGGCAGCGCCGCGTGGGCACCCCACCAGGAGATGGAGGACATGGTGAGGTCGGGAATGTCCCCCGCCGACGTCATCGTGGCCGCCACCAGTAGCTCCGCAGAGCTCATGGGCTGGGATGATGTGGGAACGGTGGCGGCCGGAAAGAGCGCCGACTTCATCGTCCTGGATGCGAACCCCCTCGAGGACATCACCCACACAAGGCGGATCTCATCGGTCTACCTGGGCGGCGCCAAGATCGACCGGCAAGCGATCGGCACGCGTCTCAGGGGCGAGATACCGTAGGGCGGAGCCGCATACGCCCTGGCGAGCATCGCCGCCGACTGGCGCGTTAGCCAGCTCGTCGACAGCAACCTCGCGTCCACACGACGATCGCCAGGCCGACCTTCCCGAGGCCAGCTAGCGGCGCGCCCGGTGCCCGGGCCTCGACGGTGGCAAGCTTCGGGATAACATGTGCGGCCGATACGCGAACTTCTCATGCGGCCAATGCTACGAGAGGACATCCTTGACACGAGCGATAACAAGACAATCGGCAGCATTGCTGGGGCTAATCGTTCTGCTCCCGTATCTCGCTGGGTGCTACAACACGCAGGTGCTCCGAGTTGCGCCACCCCCTGCCGAGGAATCTCCACTCGGCAACGTGGTGGGGGTCACCACGATCGACAACCAGGAGGTGCCCTTCGCGCGATCTGGCGAGGTTCGCGATGAGACCGTGTACGGCACGATCGAGACCCGCTCCGCCACGGGGACGGTCCTGACGCCCTATGAGATCGCAGTGTCACAGGTGGCGCGTTTGTGGCTGGAAGAAAGGGAGCTCGAATGGGCCGCCTGTTTACGGGCGTCGCTGTAATAGCCGGAGCGATCCTTGCAGTCTTGATCGATCCTGCCGACTGAACCCCGTGCGGCGCTTGTCGGGAGCGTCGTCGAGTTGCAGCTAGCAGCGACCACCCGATATGGGGCTGCGCAACCGTCGACTGGTCGGATGCCATGGATCGCCCCAGCGTTCCGCCCGGGGCGCGCGCCATCATGGGCAACATCAACTCCGCCGGGGTCGGCGCCAGTCCGGCTACGCTAGCTCTCTACGCGGTAGACAGTGCGACCCCAGAGGCTCTGAACAGGTCGGCGGTTGCCCATGGGGTTATTGCCGGGGGCTTTATCGAGACTCAATACAACCCCCGAATACACAATACTTTCGGGGTAGGCACCCTGCTACCGGGTGCGTAAAACGCACCCTATACGCACCCTGGGAATCACGCTGGGTGCGGCTACTGGAGCCCGCCGCATGACGGCCCTCAACGTGGCCACGCGGCGAGTAAGCTGCCGCGCATGAAGCTCACACCCGAAACCCAGATCGTCCACCTCAAGGGCATCTGGATCTCTACGTCGCTCGCCCTGCGGCAATGCAACATCCGCACGCTGCAGGACCTGCCGCTAATCAACCTCGCTACCACACCGTCGGAGATCCACGAGCAGCAGTTGGCGATTCTGCTAGAGGCTGCTGAGGTGGCTGGGGTTGAGCACCGGGAGACGTAGCGCGGCAGCGCCGCCAGTGCTCGCGAGGCTCCCCTGAGCGCGCGCTACGGGTCCGTCGGCACGAGCCGCTTCAGCTCGTCGAACCGTGTGAGGACGACATGCATCCGATGACTCAGAAGTTCATGAGCTTGTCGCTCTCTGCCGCAAGCTCAGCGTAGCGCTTCGGATCGATGAACTCGGCGTTCTTTCCCTCAAGATCGGCCTCGAAGACCTCACGGGCCTTCGCGCAACCCCCTCAGACGTAGATCGGCACACCGTTATCGACGGCAAACTGGAATAGCTCCTTGAGCGGCGGCATGCCGACGCCAACGAGGCTCTCCCGCAGCCCGTCCTTGAGGATCACCGGACTGTCAACGGCCAACACGATACCGACATCGTGCCCGGCTTCTTTGGCCCCTTTGGCGATGTGGAAGGGCAAGCTTGCACGGGTAGGATCATCGGCCCCGTGAGTACCCGTGATCAGGAACTTTGCCATAAGACACCTCCCCCTCTTCTGCCCCTACGTACTAGGGCAACACCTCAAGCTGCTGGAGTAACGAGAGCATATCGAAGTAGCGACCGGCTTGGCTGCCGGCGATGTGCCCGTCAGAGACAGGCGCGGGTGGTGAGTCCTGGCCGCTGCCCCCGGCGAAATCGAGGATCTCATGCGGATCGACTTCGTTGCGAAGCTGAGGGAAATCGGGTGCTAGTGCAGCGTGGTGCTCATGGCGTACCGCCCCTCCTGGAACTCGCCGCACAGCGTGGTCACCAGCGGGTGGCTGATCGGCTGACCGCCGTCGTCCGGCTCGAGGTTTCGCTCGGCCACGTAGGTCGTGTGGTCAGCTCCGTCGACGAGCACGTGATACCACGGGCTGTCTTTCGGCGATCCGCCCGCGCCGGAGGCCCCTATCTCGGCGTCGCCACGTCTCCCGCCACCGGCTCCAGCCTCACGATCCTCGTCATCGGCTTTCCTTCGGGGCCCCTCGAGCGCCAGGTAGATGAAGCCGTCTGGACCCTGCCGCACGTCCCGGATGCGCCCCAGAACACCTTCGAGCAGAGTCTCCTCGCTCACCGCCCTGTGCCCGTCGAACGAGATCCGGGCAAGCTGCTGACCCAACAGCCCGCCTACGAACACGCTGCCCTTCCACCACGGAAACTGCTCGCCCGAGTAGATCATCAAGCCCGACGCGCCGATGGACGGGATCCAGGCGAACCGTGGCGACTCCATCCCCCGCCGTTGCGTTTCTGTCGTGAAGACCGTCCCGTCGTAGTGGATCCCGTGGGAAACCACCGGCCAGCCGTAGTTTTCCCCGCCGACGATGAGGTTCAGCTCGTCGCCTCCCCTGGGACCGTGCTCGTTCGACCAGACCTCCCCGGTCACCGGGTGGACGGCGAGCCCTTGCTGGTTCCGGTGCCCGTAGCTCCAAATCTCGGGGAGGACGTCGGCGCGCCCGACGAAGGGGTTGTCGGCGGGAACGCTGCCGTCCTCGTGAAGGCGGATGATCGTTCCCATGTGGTTCGTCAGGTCTTGTGCTGGATGGCCCGCCATGAAGTCGGGGGAGACCATCCGGTCGCCCACAGCGACGAACAGGTAACCGTCC
Source organism: Acidobacteriota bacterium (assembly GCA_963666055.2). Classification (GTDB taxonomy): domain Bacteria; phylum Acidobacteriota; class UBA890; order UBA890; family WLXD01; genus DASCOT01. The sequence continues at coordinate 290,780 of CAXWPH010000014.1, forward strand.
GGGTCGAAGACCATTCGGCCTGCGAAGTGGTTGTTGTTGTCGCCCCAGGCGCTTGACTCGAAGATCTCCTCGACGTCGACCACGCGATACCCTTCCAGATCACCCGCCACCGGACCAGGCTCCAGGCGCCCCCGCACGACGGTGGTCGTCCCGCGGGAGCCGTCGGCGTTCGGCTTGCCGTAGCTTAGATAGAGTAGACGGTTCGTGGTGAAGTCCGGATGGGGAGCCACATCCATGAACCCTCCCTGTCCCCGCTGCCGATACACCTGGGGAAGCCCGGCGACCGGGTCGGGCTCGAGCACCCCGTCCCGGACGATCCTCAGGCGGCCGGGTCGCTCCGTCACGAGCATCTCGCCGCTCGGCAGCCAGGTCATGGACCACGGTTGGTCCAGCGCCTCCACGACGGTCACAACGCGGAAATTGTGGCGCGCTGACTCGCGTATCTCGGGCGACTGCTTCTTTCCCGTCTGGCAGGTGATGGAGATGTCTCCCCAATCCACGGGAGGAACTAGGTCGTTTGCTGCCGTGTAGCCGTAGGTCCCCGAGACCCTGGCGTAGCCAGGGACTATCGCGGCGTCGGATACGATCGCCAGCGCCAGAATTACCAGCACGGAGGGTGCCGCGCCTGATCTCTTCACATCGCCTCCCAGCAAGTGTTCGGGTTTCCATGGAGCGCGATCAGACGCACCCACTACCTCATCGTCAGATGGTGGCAGGCGGCAGATGGAGTCGCCACCAGTCGGCCGCTCGACGGGCGGTCCATCGCGGCTCAGGGCAGCTGGCTACCAGAGCTTCCGCCAGCTCCGCGGCGCTCGGATAGCGGGCGCCCGGATCCTTCTCGAGGCACCTGAGAATGACGCGCTCGAGCCCGGCAGGAATCTCCGTCTCGACCCTTTCGGAGGGTGGCACCGGCGAGGTCTTGACGTGATCCAGCAGCACGCCGAGCGGCGGGCCGTCGAACACCGGCGTTCCGGTCAACAAGTAGTAGCCGACACAGCCCAAAGCGTAGATATCGGCGCGGTGGTCTGGCTCGACGCCGTTGAGCACCAGTTCCGGAGCCATATACCCAGGGGTCCCATTGATCTCCCCCTCGAGCGTGAGCTCAGTCGGTTCATCGGCGCCAAGTGCCGGCAGCGTCCCGCCCGTCACGAGACCGAAATCGAGCACCTTGACGAAGTCGTGGGCCATTCCGAGCCGGCAGGCAAAGATGTTGGCGGGCTTGATATCTCGATGCGTCATGCCCTGGTCGTGCGCGTCGGCCAACGACTCGCAGGCCTGCTCGAGGAGGTAGACGACGCGCTCAGCAGCAACAGGTCCGTGCTGCTTGACCAGGCTACTCAGGTCGACGCCGTCGAGATACTCCATCGCATAGTAGAACGTGCCATCGCCGGCGACGCCGAAGTCGTATACCTCGACCGTGTGGATCGAGCGCAGACGAGCCGTGGCCTGGGCCTCGCGCTCGAAGCGGCGCAATACCAGGGCCGCCTTTGCAGGGCTGTTCTTGTCGACCGCGTCACCACGAATCAGCTTGATCGCCGCCGGCCGTGCCAGCAGGTTGTGCTCGCCCAGCCAGACCTCGCCCATGCCGCCCTGGCCGATTCTACGCTTCAGCACATACCTGAGAGTGATCCGGGTGGTACGGGCGAGCGCCAGGTACTGGTCAATCACGTAGGCAGCCAGGATGGCTAGCACCGCGGCAGTTGCCAATACGATCACCGACTCTGCAACTCGGCCTGGCACAGCGACGTCGCGCAGCCCCGTCGCGCGTTGCGGGCTCGATAGCCACAGGAGCGTCACCAACGCAGCCGGGGTCAACGCCAGGGCGCCAATGACGCGAGCGGCACGGGACCAGGAGTTGGGTACCGCGGTCCCATACGTGACCATGAGCAACACGAACTGCACGAGGGCGAGGTTCCATCGGGACACCAGCCCTTGAGCGTCGCCAACGGCCAGCAGTTGATCGAACGCTGCGTAGGCCGTCCAAGCCAGGTACGAGGTCAGCGTGGCGAACACGGCGCGCTCAATCCAGCGAAGTTCGTCAACGGTGGGATCGTCCCGGACGAAAAGTACGGCGACGGCGCCAGCAAGAACGAGCACTACGAGAAAGAGCCCTGCGGCGCCGCGCGTCGAGCCCGTCGTCAGGCTCCAGAGCAAGAAACCCGACGCGCCCGCCAGCATCAGCCCGGTCACGGCGCCCAAGAGCATACGCAGCGGCACCACGTTGGCCAGTTCCTTCGCCTCGTCGCCCAGACCGGGCAACAGTCCCGTCTCGGGTCAGAACCAGCACCTAGCATCGGCCGCGTCCGCGTCGAACGGATCGCTGTCGCCGAGCGCAGGAGACGCTATCGGACCGGTGATGCCTTCATTCCGGGCGTCGCTCATGCGCGCAAGAGTGTCACCGCTGTCGGCAGGGCGAAAGCGGCCCGGGTCACCGCCGTTTCTTCTGCCAAGAGCCGCTGCGCTCAGGTGTCTCCTGCTATGGTTATCGAACTCTGCTCTGGCCAACACTGAAGATCGACTGGGGAGGGGCATCAAGTGGCACGCTTCGGGCAATTCTTCGCTATTTGCCTCTTGGTGAGCCTTGTTGCCGGGGCACTGCCGGCAGCAACAAGGCTGTTGGAACGACCTCAGCAAGACGAATGGCGCTACTTCGGCGGCGACAAGGGTTTCACTCGCTACTCCCCGCTCGATCAAATCCACCGTGAAAACGTCAACGATTTGCGGATCGTCTGGCGTCGCCCTGCAGTGCGCGACGAACTTACCGAGGCGTTTCCTGATCTGTACCCCGATGCCTACCTGAGGGCGACGCCGATCATGATCGACGGCGTGCTCTACACCCAAGATGCCCACGGTTTGGTGATCGCCCTCGATGGCGAGACCGGCGAGACCGGCGAGACCGGCGAGACATTGTGGCAACAGGAGCTCGTCGTGTCGACACTGGAAGAGGCCGACGCGTCGAGCACTCGTGGTGTTGATCACTGGAGCAGTGGCACCGGCGACGAGCGCATCCTCGCCATCCGCGGCGAGTATCTCTATTCGCTCAATACCAGGACCGGCGAGCCTTACGCTGGTTTTGGCGATGACGGCAGGGTCAGCCTGCGGTTCCATGAGCGTCAGCCCTTGGCCCGTGCATTCAGCGACAGCACGGGTCCTCTCGTCGTTGGCGACGTCGTTGTCGTCACCGGGATCACGGGCGGAGCCGGCGATGGCGGCAACAAGAAGGAATCGGCGCCCGAGGACGTGCGTGGCTTCGACGCCGAGACGGGCCGGTTGCTGTGGACGTTCCATCCGGTGCCGCAGGAAGGCGAGTTTGGCACCGACACCTGGGGCGACGATTCTTGGAAGGTAGCGGGCGATCTCGGCGCTTGGGCTCTGATGACAGCGGACGAAGAGCTCGGCTATATCTACATCGCGCTGTCAGCGCCGACGTCTGCCTGGTATGGCGGCTGGCGACCCGGTGACAACCTGTTCTCCAATACCTTGGTCGCTCTGAATGTGAAGACCGGCGAGCGCGTCTGGCACTTCCAGATGATTCACCACGACCTCTGGGAATACGACAACATCGGCCCCGCGATACTCGGCGACATCACGGTCGACGGCAGGCGCATCAAGGCGGTGATGCAGCCGAACAAGAATGCGTTTCTATTCGTCCTCGACCGTACCAACGGCGAGCCGGTATGGCCGATCGAGGAGCGACCGGTACCTCGGTCAACCGTGCCCGGCGAGGAGTCCTCGCCGACGCAGCCGTTTCCGACCAAGCCGCCGCCCTTCGACCAACAGGGCATGACCGACAACGACTTGATCGACTACACACCGGAGCTCAAGCAACGGGCACGCGAGCTCGTCAAGGACTATCAACTCGGTCCGCTCTATACGCCACCGTCGGTGCCGAGCGATGAACCGGGTGGAACGAAGGGGACGATCGTATATCCGGGAGCGTGGGGCAACGGGAACTGGAACACCGGAGCCTTTGATCCCGAAACAGCGATCTACTACGCGGTCTCAAACACCTCGTATGGTCCGACAAACCGCGCTGTGGTCAAACAAACCGACCCGGAAGCGACGATGGAATATGCCTACGTCCCCAGCGCCCGACTCGAGCTCGACGGGCTCTTCTTCAACAAGGGGCCGTACGGCCGGATCACAGCCCTCGATCTGAACCGCGGCGAGCAGCTGTGGATGACCGCCAACGGCGATGGGCCGCGCAACCATCCGCTGCTGAAGGACCTGAACCTGCCGCCGCTGGGGAGTCCCAACCGTCCCGCTCCACTTGTCACCAAGACCCTGTTGTTCCTCGGCGAAGGCAGCAACGCGGTGAGCGGAACGCTGAACGAGGACTGGGCATGGGGCAAGAAATTCCGCGCCTATGACAAGGCGACGGGCGAGGTGATTTGGGAGACAGAGTTGCCGTCCGGAACCACCGCCGGCCCGATGACCTACATGCTCGACGGCAAGCAGTACATCGTGGTGTCAATTGGGGCGCAGGATCACCCGCCGGAGTACGTCGCACTGGCGCTTCCCTAGAGCAATCGCTGGTCAGCAGCCAGATACGCTCCGGTATCCCCGAATAGCTGCTCGGCGATCTGGGGCCGTGAAGCCCGACGTCAGAGCGGGCGAGGATCGGTGTGACAAATCGGCTACGCTACGCTACGCCGGCTCCAACAACCTCTTGTCAGCACCGACCTAATGAGTTACGAAGTGGCCCACTAGCAGGCCGTGGTGAAAGTGTGGTGGGTCTGGCGACAGGGTCTTGCGAAGTGGAGGCAAGGAGAGAGGAGGAGGCGATGGTTACCCCATCGTTGACGAGGAACGACCTAGCATACGTGCGCAACCCCCTGTCGCCCGAAGGGTTACGGCGATTTGGGGCCATCTGCAGCGTTGGCCTTCCTCGACGATGGCTAGGGCATCGCCTGTGTCAGGCCGCCTTGCATCTGGCCCCAACTCGCCGTAACCAGACCCACCACACTTTCACCACGGCCTGCTAGGGAGTGGCGGAGGAGCATGGATGATGAGCAGCGTTACATTGCATGTGAACGGCGCTACGCACACGGTTGACATCGACCCGTCGGCTCGGCTGCTCTATGTCTTGCGAAATGATCTCGGCTTGCGGGGGCCGCGGTTCGGGTGTGGACTCGGCCAGTGCGGGGCGTGCACGGTGATCATCGACGGCGTCGCGACTCGGTCGTGTGTGACGCGCGCGTCGCGGGTCAGCGGCGAGATCACGACGCTCGAAGGCCTCGCCAAGAACGGCACGCTGGATCCGGTGCAGCAAGCCTGGATCGACGAGCAGGTTCCGCAGTGCGGCTTCTGCCAGAACGGGCAGATCATGACCGCCAAGGCACTGCTGGACCGAAATCCGAATCCGACGGATGCCGAGATTCGCCAGGGCATGGCCCGAGCGCTGTGCCGGTGCATGACCTACTACCGGGTCCAAGCGGCGATCAAGCGCGTGGCGCGAGGGGCCTATGCCAGCGCGCCGGGCAGCGAACAGGGCATTGCGACGGAGATGGTCGAATGACGATCTTCACGAGAGTTCCGAATGCCATCGAAGATGTATTGGCGCACCGCAACCCCTCGAGCTCTCGGAGGGACTTCCTCAAGACCTCGGGCGCTCTTGTCGTGAGCTTCAGCGCGACGGCAGTCACGGCTACCGATGCATTCGCGGCGGTGGCCGGCAGCGGCGAAACAGCCCTGGCCCGGTCGGCGGGTCCCTATCCCGATCCCGACTTCAGCCAGCTCGATACATGGGTCGTGATTCATGGCGACAACACGGCGACTTTCTATGTCGGAAAGACGGACTGCGGTCAAGGCACGGGAACGGCATTTCGGCAGATGATGTCCGACGAGCTGGATATCGCCTACGACAAGACCAGCCTCGTCATGGGTAGCACCGACGTCACCCCCGACCAGGGCGGCTCGGGCGGTTCCGATGCGATACAGAGAGACGGCTGGCCGATGCGGCGTGTCGCCGCCGAGGCCCGGCGCATCCTGCTGGAACTGGCTTCTGATCGGTTCGGGGTGCCGGTCGAGCAGCTCGACGTCAGCGACGCGGTGATCGCGCTGCGATCGGACCCCTCCAAGAAGGTCACCTACGCGGAGCTGGTCGGCGAGAGGCGGTTCAACGTCACGCTGACGGGAGACAACGTCAACGCGATCTCAGGGGTGGCCGACGTCAAGCCGGTCGAGGATCTCCGCATCGTCGGCCAGTCGCCGCAGCGCTACGACATTCCCCCGAAGGTGGACGGGTCGTTGACATGGGCGGTGGACGTGACGCTGCCCGGGATGGTTCATGCACGCAACGTCAAGCCGCCGGTTGCCGGCGCTGCGCTCCGCCGCATCGACGAGGCATCGGTCCAAGACCTGCCGGGATTTATCCGAGTGATCAGCAAGGGGAACTACGTGGCGGTGATCTGCGAGCGGGAAGAGCAGGCGATCGACGCCGCCAGGCGGCTGCAGGTGGATTGGGACAAACCGCCGGCCGCACCGTTCCCGACGTCCGATGAGTTGTATGCGTACATGCGCAGCGCGACGCCCACCTCGAGCGGCGAACCCGACGTGGTGGGAAATCCCGAGGTGGCGCTGGCGGGCGCGGCACAGGTAATCGAGGCCGAATACGATTTCCCGTTCCAGGGACACACGGCCTTCGGTCCAGCTCACGCTCTGGCCGACCCTTCCGACGGTCAGATGACGATCTACTCCAACGACATGAAATCGTACGGGATGCGGAACGGCATCGCCGAGTTTCTCGGCATGCCCAGGGACCGGGTGCGCGTCGTGTGGATGGAAGGTTCCCAAGCGTACGGCCGTACGGCCGCCGACGATGCGGGATTCGAGGCCGCATTCCTGGCCAAAGAGATCGGCCGACCGGTTCGCATGCAGTGGATGAGGGACGAGGAAACGGCCTGGGAAACGAAGGGGCCGGCGTTCACCTTCAGGTTGCGTGGAGGGCTCGACGCCCAGGGCGAGCTGGTCGCGTTGGAGTACGACGCGCAGAGTGCCGACTACAACCACGTTGGGTACAACGAGGTCGAGACGGTCTTGATCTCACAACTCATGGGAACACGGCTCGCGACACCGAACAGGGGTCGCGCCTCGACGCCGTCCGAGATGTATGTCATTCCGCACCGGCGCACGACGGCTCAGGTAGTTCGGCTTCCCTTGATTTGGGAAACGCCGCTTCGAACCGGCAACCTCCGGGATCCCAACGGACCGCAGGTCACGTTTGCCTCCGAATCGTTCATCGACGAGCTGGCGGCAGCGACGCACGCCGACCCCGTCGAGTTCCGGCTGAATCTGCTCACCGGCCGCAGCGACGATGACAGCGGGTTCAGGCGGGCGCGCTCGATCGCGGTGGTTCGCGCGGCCGCCGACGCCTATGGCTGGGACACGCGGCCTTCGCCGAAACGGCGCGGAACGGGAAGGATTCTGACCGGACGCGGGATCGCGTACTCCTTCCGTAGCCAAACGATCGTCGCCGAGATCGCCGAGGTCGAGGTGAACCGTGAGACAGGCCACGTCTGGGTAAAGCGACTCGTCTGCGCGCATGACTGCGGATTGGTCATCAACCCCGAGGGACTCCGCCGCACGATCGAGTGCGGCATGTTGCACTCGCTAAGCCGCGCGCTCCACGAGGAAGTACAGTTCGACACCGAAAAGGTCACCAGCCTGAACTGGCTGTCCCATCCCAGCCTCAGGCACACCGACACGCCGGACGAGATCGAGGTGGTGCTGGTCAACGGCGATCCCAATCCGGACCGCTCCGATCTGCCGCCCTACGGGGCCGGCGAGGCGGTCTGCAAACCGATGGTCGCGGCGGTCGCCAATGCCATCTACGATGCGACCGGCGTTCGCCTTCGCCGCGCACCCTTTCGCGACCAGCGTGTGCTCGCGGCGCTCGAGGCCGCGGGCGCGTAGGTCACTTGACGGTGCCACGGCCCATGACCGCAGATTCGATAGCATGGAGGAGAGCGACGACATGAGGCAAAACAGTGGGATACGCATGACCCGGATCGCGCTCGCGGTTGCGCTGCTGGCTGCCGCCTCTTCAGGTACGGCAGCCGGAGCTCAAGAATCGCTCAAGGTCTTCATCTCAGTCGACATGGAAGGGATCGGCGGCATCGGCACGAGCGCCATGACCAGCGCCGGAAGCAGGGGCTACGGGCTCGGTCAGGAGCTCATGACCGAAGAGGTCAACACCGTGGCTGCGGCGATCTTCGAGCATGGGCCGGCCGAGATCCTGGTCAACGACTCACACGGCAGCATGCAGAACCTGCTCCACACGCGTCTTGATCCGCGCGTCGAGTACATTCAAGGCAACAACAAGCCGCTCGGCATGGTGCAGGGGCTCGACGGCTCGTTCGACGCCGCGATCTTCATCGGTTATCACGCCCGGGCGCGTACCGAAGGGGGCTTCCTCGCCCACACCGGATCGGGTTCGGTCAAGGGGTTGTGGGTCAACGGAGTGGAGGTGGGAGAAGGCGGCATGAACGCCTACTACGCTGGCTCCCACGGGGTCCCGGTGATCGTGGCTTCAGGCGACCTCGTCTTTACCAAGCAGTTCTCGGATTTGGTCGGCTCGGGCACCCGCACCGTGGCCACCAAGGAGGCGATCGGCGCTCAGGTGGCGCGCCTCGACCACCCGGCAGTGGTTCGCGAGAAGCTCCGCGATGCAACCCTCGACGCGCTCGCCAACCTATCCACGATGTCCCCCCTCGTTCCCGACGAACCGACGGTTGTCCGCGTGCGCTTCGCGACCATCACCCGCGCCGACATCCTGCAGGCGGTGCCCGACATGCAGCGCGTCGACGGCACGACGGTCGAGTACACGGCTCGCAACATGACCGAGGGCTACAAGCTGATCCGGCTGATGTACAAGTACATCAGCTGGTAGATGGACTGCCGGGGACACTCGATGAAGTCAGCTGTCTACGCATTACTGCTCGCTGTCTTGGCCTCGGACGGTCAGAGCTTGCAAAGCGTGGCGCTCGAGGAAACCGCCGAGACCAGCGCCAACGCCAGCCTCGGCGACCTCGACGGCGACGGCGACCTCGATATCGTTCTCGCCAAGGGACGCCATTGGCCCCTGGTCGACCTCGTCTTGATCAACGACGGTGCCGGTGGGTTCGAGCAACGCCACGAGGTCGGCGGCTCGGCAGATCGGACCTACACGGCAGCCCTCGCCGACCTCGACGGCGATGCCGACCTCGACCTGGTGATCGGCAACGATCGCCCCGACGACAAGCGCATCTACTTCAATGACGGCGAGGGTCATTTCAGCCTCGCTGGGACGTTCGGCGATTCAGAGTGGCCGACGCGCAACGTCACGGTGGCCGACTTGAACGGCGACGACCGCCCCGAGATCATCGTTGCCAACCGCGGCGGGCCCGATAATCTCAGCGCCAACTACGTTTGCGTCAACGACGGCACCGGTGCTTTTCCCGCCTGCGATGTGCTGTCGGGTGAGTCGGCCACCACGATCGCGGCGGGCGATCTGACCGGTGACGGGTTCATCGACCTGTTCGTACCGCATCGTGATGGTGGCCAAAGCTACCTGTTCGTCAACGACGGCGACGGTGGCTTCGACGAGCGCCACACTGTCGGCCCGAAGCGCTCGGCGACCCGCGCGGTGGCGCTCGGCGACCTCGACGGCGACGGCCTCCTCGACATCATCGTGGGTGATGAAGTCGAGGGCGGGGCACGACTGTATATCAACCGCGGCGACGCCTCCTTCGAGGAGTCCAGGGCGATCGGTGACCGCGGCGACGTCGTCTTCGCGTTGGCTGTAGCCGATCTGGACGGAGACGGCGACGAGGATGTCGTGGTCGGCAATGCTGGGGCTCCCGGCGCTATCCTGACCAACGACGGATCCGGTGACGGGTTCACATTGACCCGCTTCGGCGACGCCCAAGGCGCCGTGTACGGGGTGGCCATCGGCGACGTCAACGGCGACGGAGTCGCCGACATCGTCGCCGGCCGATCGGGCGCGCCGAACACTCTCTATCTCGGCTGCTGTCGATCACCCAAACCACGATGAGCACGTCGCGGGCGGCGGTGGCCGAAGAGTCCGGGAGAGCCTAGCAGGGTGCTGAAGATCCGCTATTCACAGTGTCTATCCGTCCCGTGATTCCCAGGCGTCAACGCCGTAAAACGTAATCTCGTCGACCTCGAACCAAAATTCGCCGAGGTTCGCGTCGCCTCGGCGCGAGAGATACAGGCCGCGGCAATCGGCGCCGCTCCAATCGATTGGCGTCTCCGATTCGAAGAACGGCGTCAGCTCGGCGGCGCCGAGCTCTACCCGCCGCCACTCCTCGGACGCCGCTATCTCCTTGCCGAACTCGCCGTCAGCACAGCGGAACGTCAGTTCGAGGGAGCTGTTGCCGCGAGCGTAGAAACGAACGCCGCCGAGATTCTCGAGGCTGATCGCCGTCGCCCCACGGTCGAACGGGACGTACATCTGGGCGAGCGGCCCGCGGGCCGCACCGAGCGCCAGCTCACCGTCGAGCCGGGCGGCCTTCGAGGTGCCCGCGGCGCCGTCGTCGACCAGCTGCAGGGCCGCGGCGGACACTCCATTGGTGAACGTTTGCCAATGAACGCCGGTGTGTGCGAACAGGTCGCCATCTTCGAACGAATCAAAGAGCAGCGTGAGTCCGGCCGCCAGCTCGGCGGGAAACGGAGTCGACACGGCGCCCTCGGCCGCTGCAACCGCCGGCGCGATGCCGTCCGTCATGGCAACAAGATGGCCCGTCGTGCGGATGAAGATCTGCCCTTCGGAGATCGCCGGCGTAGCCAGGCAGACCTCGCCCATGCGGTTGGTTGCCAGCAGCTCATACTCGGGCCCGGCCCTGACGACGAAGATGTCGCCGTCCTCACTGGTCAGGTAGATGCGACCGTCCGCGGCGATGGGCGAGGCACTGTAGGCACCGCCGGTGTCGCCGATGCGCCGCTTGTAGACACGCTCACCGGTGGTCGCATGAAAGACCGTCAACACGCCGTTGGCCGAGACCGCGTACAGGTAGCCGCGGTAGACGAGCGGCGTGGTGATGTAGGGCCCATCGCGTGACGAGCTCCAGGCGACGTGGGCGTTCGAGCTCTCGCCGGCAGCGAGCGAGATGTCGCCGGTGGCGCCCGCCCTGATGGCAAAGATCGGCCGCGTGCGGTAGCCGCTGGTCACGTAGACGAGACCTTGATCGCTGACCGGCGTCGGCGTCGTGTTCAAGGAACTGCCCGACATCCTCCACAGCTCCTCGGCGCTCGCCGGGTCGTACCCGTGCATCGTGCCGGCACCGTTCGTCACCAGCTCGGTGCGCTCCGTGCCGACGTGGATCGTCGGCGTCGAGAACGACGAGATTAGGTCGCGCGGTGTCCGCCAGACCTCTTCGCCGGTGCCGATATCGAAGGCGGCGATGAACGAGCCCTCCTGCTGATCCGCCTGCACGATCACCAGGTCTTGCCAAATGATCGGCGAGCTGGCGGCAGCCCACTGGTAGGCAGTGTCGTAGGAGGCACCCGAATCCAGGGGTCCGAGATCGAGATCCCACAGCAGCTCGCCTTCGAAGTCGTAACAAAACAAGCCGCCGGTGGCCAGCAAGACCACGACGTGCTCTCCGTCGGTCGCCGGGGTTGCGGATGCGTAGCTGTTCTTGGGGTGGCGCTGCACGCTCGGGTTGCCACTGCTCGCCTGGCGCACCCATACCACCTCGCCACCGCGTCGATCGAGCGCGTAGACATACCACGCGTTGCGCGATCGATCGGACCTACGATCCTGGCGGCCGTCGGTCCCGTAGCGAAAGATCGAATCGGGATCATCGCTCACCGCCGTTGTCAGATAGATCCGGTCACCCCAGACGATCGGGCTCGAGTGCCCGAGCCCCGGGATCGTGGTGCTCCACAAAGGCCGCAAGTTCGGACTTCACGAACCTATCAATGACGAGCAGCAGGCCCGCGTCGGGAAGCAGCGCATTTATTTTCGCGTGCGCGACCTCGACGCCCACCGCACCCGGCTGCAAGCGTGGGGCGTCGAGTCGGGAGAAACTCACAAGACCAACTGGATGGATTTCTTCATCGTTTCCGACGCCGACGGCCACGAGATCGTGTTCGCGATAACCGACGCCGAGCGCCACCGGACCGATCCCTGGTAAGAACGTGCACCGGGTGGCTCCCCGGGGCCCACAGACTGTGCCCGGCCGCTAGGGAGACCTCCGATGCCGAGCGCAAGCGCGCACATCAGTACTAGGCGTGGACGGCGCGACCGGTGAACGTACGGCAGGCGAACGCTTGTGGTGGGACGCAACCCTCTATTCCATCGGGCCGTCCGAAATCGCCGCAGCGCGGCGCACTACGCGGGCGATGGCGGACACGTCCTCGTCACCGTGGCCCTGGGCGATCAGCGCGTCTTCCATGCCGGCCACGTACGCCGCCGTTGGCAGCGGCAGTTCGGCGGCGCGGCCGGTGTCGAGAGCGATGCCGAGGTCCTTGCGATGCAGCCGTACCCGGAAACCCAGCGGGTACTCGTCGCGCACCATGTTCTCGGCCCGGTTGTCGAGGATCCAGGACGCAGCGGCGCCGCTGTTGATGGCGGCGATGACCCGGCGCGGGTCAGCACCGGCGCGGAACGCCAGGGCAATGCCCTCGGCCAGCGACTGGTAGGTTCCAGCGATGATCACCTGATTCACTGCCTTGGCGATCTGGCCGCAGCCCACCGGTCCGACGTGGGTGACCTTTCCGCCGATGATCTCGAGCACCGGTAGCGCACGCTCGAAGTCGACCTCCGTTCCGCCGCACATGATCGCCAGGGTTCCGTGGATCGCGCCCTCGGAGCCGCCGGAGACCGGCGCGTCCACGAAGCCGATCTCCTTGTCCTCCGCTTTCCTCGCCAGGTCGCGTGCACCCTCGGGCGAGATGGTCGAGCAATCGACGACCAGGCCGCCGCGCGCCAGCCCCGCCAGAGCGCCGTCGGAACCGGCCAGCACCTCGGCCACGTCGTCGGTATCCGAGACGCAGATCAGCACCACGTCCGCCTTCCCCGCCGCCTCCCGCGGACTCGCCGCGCGCCAGGCCCCCTGGGCCTCAAGGGGCTCTTCGCGGCTCCTGGTGCGATTGTGCACCGTGACCTCGACTCCGGCGTTGATCAGGTTGGCGGCCATTGGCGCGCCCATCGTTCCCAGGCCGATGACGGCAACCTTCATGTCGTTGATCCTCCTCCGCGTTCGGGTTTCGCGCCGCAGGATACCACCGGGCCCCGTGAGCACCCGTCCGTGGTACGGAGGAAGGCAGAGTGCCGTTCGTTCCACCGATGGCCAACAGCCCGGCTCTTGGGGAGGGGGAGGTGACGGCCAGATGAAGGAGGGCTCGATCATCGGCGGTGCGCCGCTGTCGCTGGGGCCAGCGCCTGAGGCGCCTACGGGTCGAGCTGGGCAGATGACGGCCACATCTCGCTAGGCTGGCACGGCGAGCTCGTTCACCCAGAAATATACGTTCCACATTTTCTGTACCGCTTCGTAGTGTGGAACGATAAATTTGGGGTCTTCGACTTGACTGAGCATCAAGTGGGAATCTCACGTGAAAGGATACAGAAGCCTGGAGGCTCGCCCCAGAAGCGTTCGTATCTAAATCCGACCTTGTCTCGGTAGTAGTTGGCAGACGCAACCACGTCCCTCACCAACAGTATTGGTGCACTCCCCGCGATTTCTGACTTCGCCATGTCAACAGGCACCCTACCAAAGTTTCGGCGATCAGCAACGACCGGCCTGTGCGTGATCGCCAGCTTGGCGGCGACGGCGTTGTCCCTGGCGGCATGTGGGCCAGCGACATCGACGGTCGACGAGGCGATTGACATTTGGGAGCAGATGGGCGTGGTCGTCGAGGACATCACGCTGCCTCGGTACCCAACGGGAGCCCTGTTCTCGACCATCGTCACCGTCGAGAGCGGCACGATCTTCAAGCCCCTGTTCGATGACGGCCGAGCCAATGGAATGTTCTCCTTCAACCAGGACCGAGCCGCGGGGTGGATGGCAGGCCGCATGATGCCGGCGGCGGACTATCTGACGGCCCAACGGATCCGCAGTCAGCTGACCCGCGAGGCCGACGAGATCGTCTCTCGGTACGACGCCGTCATCGCCCCCACGTGGCCGAACGGCGCGGCGCTTCGTGAGGTCCGAGACGGTTGGCCCATCCCGGCCCGCAACGAGTGGGAGCCCCCGACGAGATCGACGCTCAGACCCCTCGGCTCAACTACATCGCCAACCTCGTCGGACACCCCGGCCTGTCGATTCCGTGTGGCTTCGACCCTGACGGCCTGCCGCTTTGCCTTCAGATCGTCGGGTCTCCCTTCGACGAACAAGCGGTGCTCGACTTCGGCATGTCGTTCCAACGCGATACAGACTGGCATCTTCAAAGGCCCCCGTTTCCCTGGAGGGAGTAGGGAGCTTGACGCAACGAAAATTCGCAGGAGTCTTCATGAACATTTCGCGTCGTGCCCATGGCCAGTGGAGCCTGCTGGCGCTGTCCGCTCTGCTCGTGGCGATGCCTAGACCATCAGCCGCGCAATCGCACTACGACCTGCCTATTCGAGAGCATGTCTTCGACAACGGGCTCCGTCTGCTCGTCCTGGAGCGCAGCAGAGACCCCAGAGTGGCCTGCAAGATCTTCACGGACATGGGCGCGATCCACGAAGTCCCTGGGCTCCTCGGGGCGGCGCACTTCCAGGAGCACATCATGTTCAAGGGCACTCCCACGCTGGGCACGACCGACTGGGAAGCGGAACAGCCGATCCGGGAGCGCATGTGGGAGGTGGAGGCCGATCTGATCGAAGAGAAGAACCGAGCCCGGAACGACATCCGGCAGCGCGGCATCATGGACGATTACCGGCATGTTGAGAGCACGCCCGGTATGGACGAGCTGCTCACCGGGCTGGCGGAGCTCGAGCGCCAGGCGGCGACGTACCGTGAGAGTAGCCCGATGTCGAAGTGGTACCAGGCCTACGGGGGTACGGGCCTCACCGCGACCACCGAGCAGGAGTACATGAACTTCGACATCATCCTGCCCGTCGAGCGCGTCGACCTCTTCCTTCGGGTCGAGGCGGACCGAATGTCGAACACCGTGTTCCGGGAGTTCGAGCAGGAGCGGATGATCCTCGTGGAGCAGCGTATCGGCGATCTGAACAACGCGTCGACGCCGTACTACGAGCAGATGAACGCGCTGTCGGGGATCGTGCATCCGGTGTTCTGGCCCGAGGGTTACAGCACCGACTTCGACGAGTACACGCGCACGTCGCAGAGAGCGATGTACGAGGAGTACTTCGTGGTCAACAACACCACGCTGGTGTTCGTCGGCGGGGTCTCCCTCGAGGGGCTGATTCCGCGCGTCGAGCACTACTTCGGGTGGATGGAGCGTGCTCCCGAACCCCGCCGGACTCCCGCAGTCGAGCCGCGTCCCGGCTCGGAGCGCCGATTGGTCTACCGCAACGACGAGATCGAGCCGCGGGTCGAGTTCCGTTATCAGATCCCCGCGGTGGGTCACCCCGATCGGCCCGTCTTCGACGTGCTGGGTGAGGTCGCAGCCGGTCGGCTCGTGGAGAGGCTCGCCGGCGAGGGGATCGCGGCCGGGGTCAACGTGAACACACGCGTGGTGCACACGGCGCGCTTTGGCGTCCCGAGCACGATCAACTTCGAGCTGGTCCTCTTGGATGAAGGGAGGCTCGAAGAGGCGGAAGCCCTGCTTGAAGAGACGATCCAGTCGCTTATGACGCCCCTGGACGACAGCAAGGTGAGGCGTGCCCAGAAGGTGCTTCGCACCGCGTGGCACCGTACCGCGAGAGACGCGAGCGCGCTGGCCTTCGAAATCGGGCATTTCCAGACGATGGACCGCTGGGAGTCGCTACAAGCGTTCCTCGACGCGCGCGACACCACGTCAGCAGCCGACATCGCACGGGTCGCGCAGCTCTACTTCGTGCCGGACAACCGCTCGGTGGGTGTGGCGCGCTCACGAGCGCCCCGGCGGCCAACCTCGGAGGAGCGGCCATGATGACCCGGCCCCTCCTCATCGCGGCAGCAACGCTAGTGCTCCACACGACCCCGGCGGTCGCACAGGACACCACGCATCCGCAAGACATGGACCTTCCAGCCCCCTCGTTCGAGCGTCCCGATCCTGAAGGTCTTCGCCTGGAGCTGGATAACGGCCTTCGCGCGTACGTGGCCGAGGATCACCGGGCGCCGCTCATGACGCTGACGGCGTTCGTCGCGGCCGGATCGGCCCACGGCGAGGCCGGCGAGGCCGCGGCCGTGGCGGCGGCGCTGCGACGCGGGCCGGCATCGATGTCCGTGGCGGATTTCCGTGCCGCGCTCGATCAGATGGCGGCCGCGTACACGGTGACCCTGGGACGAGAGGAGACCGAGATCACCATGGACGTGCCCGCCGGAGATGCGTGGAGGGCGCTCGACCTGTTCTCCGCCACCCTCCAGGGGCCGGCGTTGGGCGCCTCGTCGGCCGGCAGCCCGGCGCGCACGTCTCAGGCCGAGGGAATCGACTGGGCGAGCTCGATCGCCGGGGCGATCGCCGCGTTCGACAGCCGCTTGTACCAGGGCCATCCGTTCGGGCGCAGTCCGTCCGCTGACGACGTGGACGAGGCCAACGCCGGGGGCGCCGAGCGTTACCACCGCACGTACTTCGTTCCTGCGAACGTCGTCCTCGCGGTCGCCGGCGACTTCGACGCGGCGGAGGCGCGGCATCGTACCGCCGAAGCGTTCTCGCGGTGGAGTGGCGGCGAACGTGCCGGTGCCTTGACGTT
Organism: Acidobacteriota bacterium; assembly: GCA_963666055.2. Classification (GTDB taxonomy): domain Bacteria; phylum Acidobacteriota; class UBA890; order UBA890; family WLXD01; genus DASCOT01. The sequence continues at coordinate 307,563 of CAXWPH010000014.1, forward strand.
TCCGAACGTGACGACGGAGTCGCCGCGTCGCGTGCTTCAGGCGAACGCCGACAAGCTCCAGGGTTGGGTCGTGATCGGCCATGAGATCCCCATCGTGCCGCGGCAGGATCAGGCCGCGCTCGACGTGATGAACTACATCCTCGGCGCCTATCACCTCGATTCACGGCTCTACCGTGAGTCGAGGGAGCTGCGCGGTCTCACCAACGACAACAGCTCGTTCCTCGAGCCCGGCGTGCGAGGTCCCGGCAGCTACACGTTCCGCACCTACGGCCGACCGGAGGCGGTGCGCTTGCTCGTGGAGATCACCTTCCGGGAGCTCCAAAAGATCCGCGACACGAGAGCGAGCGACGACGAGCTCTTCGTCGCCAAGGGAGCGCTTGCGGACGGAACGTACGCGTCACAGTACGCGACGGGGCTTGATGCGTCGCGGAGCTTTGCGCTGGAATGGCTGCGTGACCGAGACCATGACTGGTCGGCCGGCTATACGGAGCGGATTCGCGCGGTGACGCTAGAGCAGGTACAGGCGGCGGCACAAAGGTACATCCACCCCGATCGCATGCTGGTCTCCGTCATGGGTCCGCTCGAGAAGATCGAGGCGTCGCCGATGATCGAGTCGGAGCCCCAATTAGATGCTTGGGGCGAGATCGAGCGAGTCGATGGCGGAGGGCGTTGAAGTGGCCGGTTGCCGGGCCCGCAACGGACCCGTCGCCGCGCTCCTCAATACGACAGAGTCTCCCCTGGCAGTGGTGGGGTGTGACGGGGGAGACGCCGCGCTGCGGTACGCTGCTCGAACGCATAGCCGAGTGCCAGCAGACGCGGCTCGCTGAATGCGCGGCCCATGAACGATAGCGTTACCGGTAGCCCGGAAGTCGTGAAGCCCGCGGGGACGGCGAGAGCGGGAAAGCCCGCCAAGCTCGCAATGTTGGTGGGAGTGCTGCCCATAGTCGCGGTGAGCGCACTCCCGCCAACCAGCTGGGGCGGTGGATCGGCGTCGATCCAGGTGGGTCTGGTAGGAGATGTGGGGTAGACGATGGCGTCGAGCTCGTTGACCTCGAATAGCCCGGCCACCATATCCCGAATCAGCGGCAGGCCGTGCTTGCGTACGGCGAGATAGTCATAGTCGTTCAACGTGCCGGCTTCCGTTTCCCTCTTGAGCAGATGCCAGCGCGACGCGTTGGGAACATACCCCTCCGGTGACGGCGACCTGAGCATGGTCGACCGCCGATACAGCTCTTCAACGGTCTTTGGATACTTCTCGTCCAAGGTCGCGAGATATTCGCCCATTTGCGGTTTGAACTCGGGAAGGCGCACCGTCCAATAAAGCTCCTCCCGCGAACGCAGCAGCCACTCCGGAAACTCCACCTCGACGATGGTCGCACCGGCGTCGCGCATCGCCTCCAGCGAGACCTCGACGACCCAGTCCACGTCCCCATCCTGTCCGAGGAACTGACGGGCGACCCCGATGCGAGCGCCGTCGAGGGCGTCGGCGTCGAGGTAGGCCGTGTAGTCGCTCTCGACCCTGCCGGCGACCCCGGCGGTGGCTTCGTCGGCGGGGTCGACTCCGGCCAGCACGCCGAGGGAGACCGCCACATCGTAGACGTGGCGAGCCATTGGGCCAGCCATGTCGAAGGACAGGCCGAGCGGGATGATGCCGTCCCGGCTGAGGAGACCGTACGTCGGCCTCAGACCCACGATGCCGTTGGCCGACGCCGGGGCGCGGACGGAGCCGCCCGTGTCGGTCCCGAGGCCGAGAGGCGCGTACGCCGCCGCGATGCCGACTCCCGTACCGATGGATGACCCTGAAGGTGACCGTTCGACGTCGTGTGGGTTCCGCGTCACTCCCCCGATGGAGCTCAAGGAGTCGCCCGAGGCGAACTCGCTCATGGTCGTCTTCGCCAGGATGACCGCCCCGGCGTCGCGTAGCTTGCGCACCAGAAACGCGTCATCCGGAGGTAGCGATCCGGCCAGCACGAACGACCCGCCGGTGGTATCGAAGTTGTCCTTCAGGAGGACGGGAATGCCGTGCAGCGGTGACCTCGGCCCACTCGTCGCCCTCTCAGTATCGAGGGCCCGGGCCTGCGCCAACGCGCTCCGATTCAATGCCATCACCGCGTTGAGCTCGGGACCGGCATCGTCGAAAGCCGCGATTCGTGCCAGGCTGAGCTCGATGAGCCTCTCGGAGGTGAGCTTGCCGGAATCGAAGGCGGCGTTGATGTCGGCGATGGTGGCCGTGGTGAGCTCGAATGTCCTTTACCTGGGCTCCTGCGAGGCCTCGGAGACGGCCAATGAGAGCGCCATGGCGATTGGCGGTATCAGATAACGGTGTCGCATGATGGTCGCTTCCACTCACCGAAATGGTCGCATCCTGTCGACCTTTGATCTGGATTACTCGACCCCTGGAGCGGCCGAAACTGAGATGACCGGCGTTCGGCACACTGTGCCAGCCGGGTAATTGACTTGACAGTGCCAGCGCTAGCAGGCCGTGGTGAAAGTGTGGTGGGCCTGGTTACGGCGAGTTGGGGCCAGATGCAAGGCGGCCTGACACAGGCGATGCCCTAGCCATCGTCGAGAAAGGCCAACACCGCAGATGGCCCCAAATCGCCGTAACCCTTCGGGCGACAGGGGGTTGCGCGCCTATGCTGCGTCGTTCCTCGTCAACGATGGGGGTTCCATCGCCTTCTCCTCTCTCCTTGCCTCCCCCTCGCAAGACCCTGTCGCCAGACCCACCACACTTTCACCACGGCCTGCTAGCAGAGTTTCTTCAGCACCTTGCTAGTGTTCAGGTCGACGCGTTTGCCGTTTTGAGCGAGGCGTGATCCGATTGTCGCCGCGAGCTCACCCACGTGGAGCGCGGCATCGAGGTGGCGCGGCGAGAGGATCTCCTGACCATCTCATCCTATTTGATGAGATAAAGCTCCTCTTGCGGCGGAGACAAGTATTCGACTCCACTTTCGGTGGCAATCGCCTGCTCATGATCCCACCAGAGCAAATATTGGTCTTCGTGTTCGCCGGAAGCCCACGGCATATAGATGAAGTACTCCAGAACGAAGTGGTGATTGGGTGGGAGCGGTATGTCCCACATCCATTCGGGACCGTTAGATCCGATCCTGGGGCCAAAATAGTTCTCGAACGTCCTGGCGCGCGCTCCCTTTCCCATGCCATGGCAGTCGATATTGAGGTGGGTCTTGTCAGGGTCAAAGCCCGCGGTATAAGCGGAGAGCTCGTTCCTTGGGGTGAACAAATGCAACTGCTCGTCCCTGAGAATTATCCCTTCGTCTTCGATTATCGCCGTGTAGTTCTTGACTATTTCTCGCGGGGTAAGGCCCACCTTGATGTTCTCTGCCAGGATCTGATCGATTCTTCGGTACTCTGCCCAGACTTCCTTGATCTCTGGAGGCGGTTCCGTCTCTCCTTCACGCAGCACATAGGCGTACATTCCCTGGCTCGGGGCCGCAACAATGTCGCCTCCCTGGATCACAACATCCTCGTGACCTGGAGTCCGTCCCCTTTGTGAGACTCCCGTGCCTCTACGGCGAAAAACAGTCATTCCCACGTCGCGATTCCTTGTTACGCCCGGCACGATCTCCTCGAAGGCGCTCTTTACGCGCTCAACCTCGTCGGCGCGCAGCTTCTTGAGCAGCTCGATCTCACTTGGCACCGGTGTGGCTACGTACTCCATCATCACGAATTCAGACGAGACGATCCGGTTGGCGTATTTTTCCCCGAGCTCCGCGGCCAATAGCAGGTAGTCCGTATACGAGAGGCCGTCTTGCGCTCGTGTCGTGGTGGGATAGGGCCCCAGGTCGAACTTGAAATTCAGGGCAATGCGTTCGGGGTCACGTGCTTCAACGAATTCTCCGAGGCCCTGGAATCGGTAGTCATATTCCGTCTCCGGCCCTCCCGGCGGCTGCTTCACCAGAACCGGGTCATGGAGTATGTCGTAGGCTCCCGATTCCTCGACCGACTCAGTCTCCCAAGTCACCCTCCATGTTTCTCCGGCATGTGAAGCTCCCCAGCGACGTCCGAGAACCGCCCGTTCGATCCGGTCGCCGCCACGGTCCGTGAAGACGAAAACACCGGAGGTACTCCCCAAGTCTTCTGCACCGAAGGGATCCGGAATGGCCTCTCTCATCACGTGAATCCACATGTCGACGTCGTTCTTTCGCATGACTCCAGGCAGGACGATGTCGAACTTGTCTCGACGAATCCGATGATTCCATTCCTTCAGGTCGTTCTCATCCCGAGCTAGTGCCTCGGTCGTAGTCGTATCGGTCGATGCTGCGTCTCTTTCAGAGCCACAGGAACACAACAAGACAGACACAGGAACGATCAACAGCGAAGCGATTCGAATAGACATTGGACACTTCCTTTCAAACGTCTTCGATCAAAAAGCGCCGCAAGACTGCGCCAGGTTGGGCGAGCGTCGGGCGCTAACGACGCTCCGCCTCCAGCCTCCCATCCATGAATACGTACGACGGCACGACCCGGTAGTCGAACGGGTGTCCCTCCAGGACGACGAAATCGGCGTCCTTTCCTACCTCGATGCTACCGATCCGGTCTTCGATATCGAGCATCTCGGCCGCGTTGAGGGTCGCCATCCGCAACGCTTCGACCTCTGGCACGCCGTTCCTGAACGCCCAGGCGCTATTCAGGATGGGCTCACCACCCCGACGGCCGATCGGTGACGCCCGGCGCGACGCACCGGGGCCGAAGAAGGCCACCTTGACGCCTGCCCGGCTGAGGATCGCTGGGCCCTCGATGCTCCAGCCGTCCCCTCCCCCGCGGATGTCGGAGGCGGCGCTGCCGGAGTTGCCGAGTATGACTCCTACGTCGGCCGCGGCGAGCTCGTCGGCCAGTTTGTGGGCCTCCACTCCTCCGGTGACCACGAGGCGCAACCCGTAGTCCTGCGCGATGCTCATCGCTGCCCCGCAGATGGAGTCACGAACACGCCACTGAGGCAGAGCATAGCCGCCACCCTGAGCCTGAGGCACGCCTCCCTCCCTACGCTTCCTCGCTTCGCCAGGAGATCCTTGACGTCGCGCAAGCTCAGGCAGAAGCGTTGGTCTAGCCAGACAGCGTGAACGATGACGTCGATTGGGAAACAGTGTCAAGATAGCGCCTCGCGGCGGCGCCAAACGCGGACCGATGCGACCCCGTAGAGGCCGGTAACGGTTGTTCATCTCGACGATCGTCTGGATATCAGGGCGATAGAGAGAATCAAGCACATGGAAACACTGGTTGTTCCAGCCGGGGAGGGCCGCGCGTTTCACGTTACCGACGGCCAGCGCCTGCGCATCATCACCCCCAAGGGGCAGCAGTCCGCCGACCTCTTCGCCTTCCGCGCCGACGACATCAGCGAGTGCTTTTCCCCAGCGCACACCTGGATGCCGACACGCGCGCTGCACCCGCGAGCCGGCGACACCTTCCTCAGCTGCTTCCGGCAGCCGATGCTCGATTTTGTCGAGGACGGAGCCGATGGCATCCATGATCTGATCATCGCCCCCTGTGACGCTATCCGGTACAAGCAGTTCGGCGTCGAGGGTGATCACCGGAGCTGCGCCGAAAACCTCGAGATCGCCATGCGTGAAATTGGCCACGAGATCATCGTGCCCCCCCTGGCGGTAAATTTCTTCACCAACACGACGGTGGAGGACGGATTCATGTTCAATACGCCGGTTGCGCCGGTGGTCAAGCCCGGCGGCTACGTCGTGCTCAAGGCCCGCATGGACCTCATCTGCGCTGTCTCCTCGTGCCCTTACGACCTGGAGGGGCCTGGTTGGGCGATCAATGCGCCCGGTGGACCAACTGAAATCGTCGTCGAACTGCTCTGAGGGTACTGTCAAGTGAAGTCGGTTCTTAGCAGCTGACGCCAAGCAATCTCGGCGTCGATTTGCAGGATCTAGGAGGCCGCCGCGGTTCCGCCACCGCATGTGGGATTGCGCACCGCTGGCCAGCCGATTCTCGATCGTTGCTCGATTCCTTCGACGGCTGGGCAGTTTCGCCGACAGCGCGTTAGCCAAATCCAACGCAGAGAAACTCACACCGTGAGCACCGCCCAGCTTGATGCCCTGTTGAATCCCAGGACGATTGCGATCGTCGGCGCCAGCGATCGTGCCAGCTCCTGGACGCTCGAGATCTACAACAATCTCCAGAGCTTCGGATTCCGGGGCGAGATTTTTCCGGTCAACCCGCGACGGCCGAGCGTTTGGGACCGGGATGCCTACAAGAGCCTCGCGGAGATTCGCCACCAAGTCGACCTGGCGATCATTGCGATCCCCGCCAGCGCGGCAGTCGACGCCGTAGCGGCGTGTGGCGCGGCCGGTATCCCGGCGGCAATGGTCGTCTCCAGCGGCTTCCGAGACGCTGGAAGCGAAGGCGCCGACATCCAGGAGGCGCTCGTTGCCGTCGCCAAGGCGAGCAACGTCACCGTGCTGGGACCCAACGTCGAGGGCTTCATCAACTATCGCGATCGAGTCGCGGGCTACGGGGCCGAGATGCCTCCGAGCTCCAGCGTCGGCTCGATCTCGATGTTCTCCCAGAGCGGCACCGCGGCATGGACATTCGCGCACATGGCAGGCGATCGCGGTGTCGGCCTGCGACTCGTCACCGGGGTCGGCGTGGAGGCCATCCTCGACATCGGAGACATGCTCCAGTGGGCCGCAACCGACGAGGCGACCTCCGTCGTCGCGTGTTACGTCGAGACGGTTCGCGACGTGTCCCGTCTGGAGAGTGGTCTCGACGCCATGGCACAGGCGGGCAAGCACGTTGTGGTGTGCTGCCCCCGCGTGGCGGCTGAAGCGGCGCGTCGGTCGATGATTGCGCACACCGGAGAGCTGCTGGACGATACGACACTGCGCGACGCCTTCCTACGTCGACGCGGCGCAGTGGTGGTTCACGACCCCATCGCACTCTTCGAGACCGCCCTGCTGATCGAAAGCTCCCCAGCAGGCGTTCGTGGCACGGTTGCCGTGGCCATGCAGTCCGGCGGAAACTGCACACTCTTCGCCGATGCACTCGACGATGCCGAGGTCACTCTCGGTGAATTCAGCCGGAAAACAACCGCCGCGCTGCGAGAGATCCTGCCAGACTTCACCGAGCCCCGGAATCCGCTCGACGTAACCGGCCAGGCGGTCTTCGACAGCAAGATCTACTGCGGCACGATCGACGCGTTGGCAGCGGACCCGGAAGTGGGTATCGTCGTAATCGACGTCGCGCCCAGTCGCCGCGACCCCGACGGCGGCTCCCTAGTCAACGTGATCCTGAAGCACGCGGCAGAGGTACAGCGTTCCAGTGGCAAGCCTGTCATCTCCGTGCTCGCAACCCCGTTCTCGTATCCTCCACGCACGGCGACGCTGCTAGCTGAACATGGTGTCACCGTGTTGCAAGGCCACGCCGCGTCGGCCATCGCGATTGGTGGCCTGATCAGCATTTCTCGACAGCAGCGGCCCACCTCCAAGCGCAGCGTCGATAGGCCCGACATCTCGATCCCCTCGGGCGTGCTCGATGAGACAGCAAGCGCCCGGATCTTCGCCGCGTACGACATCGAGCGGCCCCGCGAGCTCGTCGCGGCTACTGCCGAACAGGCGGCGGAGCGCGCCGAGCAGATCGGCGGCCGCGCCGTGGCTGTGGACGCCCTGGCCGTCACCAAGGACGAAAAAGGAGAGGAATGATGTCGAAAGAGGCAGTGTTGCGCGTGCGCATGTCAGCCCGCGATGCCCACTACGGTGGAACCCTGGTAGCCGGCGCCAAGATGCTCGAGCTCTTCGGCGATTTGATCACCGAGCTCGCCATCCAACAGGACGGCGATGAGGGCCTGTTTCGCAGCTACGATGAAGTGGAGTTTCTGGCCCCTGTCTACAGCGGCGACTTTATCGAGGCCAAGGGCCGCATCATCAAGATCGGCAACACCTCGCGACGTTGTGAATTCGAAGCCTACAAGGTCATCGGCGTTCGGCCAGATGTGAACGATTCGGCCGCGGATGTGCTGAAGGACCCTGTCCTCGTGTGTCGGGCCACAGGCACGACAGTGGTTCCCGAGATCAAGAAGCGCCTCTAGCAGGCCGTGCTAGCAGGCCAACGGCGGGCCCTACTCCACGTCGCGGGCCCCAATGCGAGCGTCGCATCCTTGACTTGACAGCACCCGCAAAAGAGATTGTTCTGTCCGGTGGCGATTCGTAATTCATCATGCTCATACACAAACCCGACGGGCACTACAGATTCCTCAAGGGCATTGCCCCCTACTCGTGCGGTGTCGTCGCGGACGACGGGTGGGAGATCGTGCGTGCCACGCTGGCCGAGCCCTTGCCCTGGCGGACGGGTTTTGACCGCGTCGAAACGCAGCTGCGGGAACTTGCAAGAGACCGCCACGCCCTCTGCGGCATGGAACTTCGGTCACCCGCACCCTTCACAATGCAAGGGTTCATCGAATTCAACCGGGAATACTGTGATGTGCTGGCGTCCTGGGATCTCTACGTTGACGGTGATAATCCCGTCGCCCGCACCAATGTCGCACCGGTCGAGGACCCTCCGGGCAACGTGACGCTGCACGCCTTTTCCTACACCATCGAGGCAGCGGCTGATCGACCTGCGACGTTGGTGGTCGCCGGCGCCGGAGAGTTGCGGAAAGGCAGCCTCGACGAAGCAGCTATTGTCCGCCGGGGTCAAATCGATCCCCGTGCCATGCTCGAGAAAGCAGCGCACGTCATGGACGCTATGGAAGAACGGCTGACCGGACTCGGTGGCACATGGGCATCGGTCAACGCTGTGGATGTCTATACCTGTCACCCGGTCGACCTGCTGCTGAACGATCTTCTCTGGAAGCGACTCGGCCCGGCACGTCGTCATGCCGTTCGACTGCATCACACCCGGCCGCCGGTGATCGGCATCGAATTCGAAATGGACGTGCGTGGCGTGCGCACCGAACTGGTGATCTGATGACCACAGGCCCCACCCGAACCGCGGACATCGAACTGACCCTCGTCGTCGGAGTGCACGGACCGGGCGCGCTTCACGCCCTACTCCTGCGAACGGCCCTCCCTTGAGACCCGACGTGCGCATCCCGCCTGGAAGCGTCGAGGTCGACTACGAGGCTGAATTCGGTGTCGTGATCGGTCGCCGCGTATCGCGCGTCTCGACGGCTGACGCCATGAACTACGTGTTGGGCTACACCAACATCAATGACGTCAGCGCGCGCGACTTCCAGTTCGCCGACGGACAATGGCAGCGTGGCAAGTCCTGCGATACCTTCTGCCCCACGCGCGAAGCCATCGTTACGCGCGACGAGATCGCGAATCCGCACTCCCTCCAGATCCAGTTCCGCTTGAACGGCGAGACGCTGCAGAACTCGAGCACGGACCAGCTGATCTTCCAGGTGCCTGAGCTCATCTCGAGTCTCTCCGCGTTCACAACGCTAGAGCCCGGCGATGTCATCGCCACCGGCACGCCCGCCGGCGTTGGCTTCGCGCGCCAGCCTCCCGTCTACGTTCGCCCGGGCGATGTGACGGAGGTCGAGATCGAAGGACTCGGCATCCTGACGAATCCGGTCGTCGAGTAGCTATGGGCAGCGGTGTGGAGCCTGCGGTCCAGCGCGTTGCCACCCGTTTCGAAACGCTCCGCGAGTCCGACTACGCCCTCCCGGACGACTTCGCTCGGCGCGTGCTCAGCCCCGCGCTGGTCGTACATCTCGACAAGGTGCGCGACAACCTGCGTCGCGTGATCGACTGCGCTGGCGCCGATGCCAATCGCTGGCGCCCACATGTCAAGACCACCAAGATCCCCCAGGTCTTTGCGGAGGTGGCGCGCATGGGGGTGCGCAACTTCAAGTGCGCGACCACCCGCGAGGCGGCACTCCTGGCCGACGCTTTCAGGCAAGAGGGCATCGAAGATGGCGACTGCCTGCTCGCCTATCCGCTCGTCGGCCCGGCCCTCGTGCGCCTCGGCCGCATCGCCGAACAACACCCCGAGACGCGCCTGTCGGTACTTTGCGAGGAGCCGGTCCGCGTAGCGGAGGTTGCGCCACAGCTGTCCGTGTTCGTCGACGTCAACCCCGGCATGAACCGCACCGGCATACCGATGGCCGACGCCGAAGAGATCCTGGCCGTCGCGCGGGCTGCAGGCGATCGCTTCCGCGGCGTGCACCTCTACGACGGGCACCTGTACGATCTTGCCAGCGCGGATCGCAGGCGCGCAGCCTTCGAGTGCTACGACAGACTGCTCGAGCTGGTCTCTGCGCTCGAGTCTGCGGGACATTCAGTGCCCGAGATCATCACCAGCGGCACACCGACGTTTCTACACGCGCTGGCCTTTGAGCGCTTCGCGGAGCTCGGGGAGACACGCCACCGCGTCTCCCCGGGCACGGTCGTCTATCACGACGTGAACGGCGAACAGGCGAATCCCGAGCTCGCGCTCACGCCTGCAGCCACCCTGTTCACGCGCGTGGTCAGCCACCCGAGCGCGGCGCTCGTCACCTGCGACGCGGGAGTGAAGTCGATCGCCGCGGAAGATGGTGATCCCTGCGCCTTCGTCATCGGGCATCCCCACCTTGTTGCGCAACCGCCGAGTGAAGAGCACCTGCCGCTCCACGTGACGAGCGGCGAGCGCCCGGCGCGCGGCACGCCCTTGCACCTGGTGCCGAAGCATGTGTGCCCCACGGTGAACCTTGCGGAGCAAGCCGTCTTGATGGACGGCGGAGTAGTGCAGGACGTGGTTCGCGTCAGTGCTCGGGCTCACGAGCTCTTGCTCGACGAATGACCACGGGGCCGATTCCTCCGAAGACAAATCGCACGAGGTAATCCGGTACTGGTGTGTCAAGTTCCGACGCCTCTTCAGAACACAAGCGCGCGGTTATTGCGGCGGAACCGTATCCCATATCGTAAACATAGTGGCTACTATATGGTCGAAATCTCGACATCGAACCCGGCCAATTGGGCATCCTCACGCGATCATCTTCGCCGAGTGGACTGAGGGCGCCCCTGACGCCGATCGTCCCGCCGTCTATGATGCAAACTCAGAGGGAGACCCTGTCATCGGAACCAGGCGCGACTTCCCCTCTTCTTGAGCTGGGCGCGAGACGCGCCCAACCACGTGTTTGTGGTTCAGGGATTCTCCCCTCCACCTGCATCTCGCACCGGTGCTCGCCGGGGCGGTCAACCGCGAGCGAGGTCGCGATCATGACTATCGAAGTTCAACAGCAGTTGGATGTACCCCAGTTGGTCCTGGAGGCCAGCGAGAGATGCCGGGACCACCTCTCGCCCACACCTCTGGAGTACTCCTTGTACCTCAGCAAGGAGATCGAGGGCGATGTCTGGCTCAAGCTGGACTCGATGCAGAGAACCTCCTCCTTCAAGTTCCGCGGTGCGATCAACAAGATCCTCTCGCTCACGGAAGAGGAACTGGACCGTGGGGTGGTCTCGGCCTCGACAGGCAACTACGCGTTGGCGGTTGCCGAGGCCATGAGGATCCGCGGACGCCGCGCCACCGTCTACGTGGCGGAGGATCTCCAGCCATCACGTCTGGAGCTGTTGCGGTTCCATGACCTGGACCTGGTCATCCACGGCGAACGAGCCTGGGACGCGGAGGAGGGGGCCCGGCGCGCTGCGGAAGAAGACGGCAAGACCTACGTGTCGCCGTACAACGATCCGCTCGTGGTCGGCGGACAGGGAACCTGCGGGTACGAGATCTCCACGCAACTTCCCGACCTGGATGCCGCCCTCTTCGCCTGCGGGGCGGGGGGATTACTGACCGGGTCGGCGGGCTGGCTCAAGTCCCACAACCCCGATGTAGAGGCCTTCGGCGTCTCGCCGGAGAACTCCCCGGTGATGCATGAATCGATGCGGGCCAACAAGGTGGTCGAGATGGAGACCTTCGCGACGCTGGCCGATACCTGCGCCGGCGGCGTCGATCTGGACAGCATCACCCTGGATCTGTGTCAGCGGTATGTGGATGAGATCGTGCTGCTCACCGAGACAGAGATCGAAGACGCCATCCGCCTGCTGTTCGAGCAACATCGACTGGTGGTCGAGGGTTCGGGGGCCCTGGCGGTCGGGGGTCTCCTGAAGCAGAAGGAGCGCTTCAAGGGAAAGAAGGTGGTCGCGGTGCTCTGTGGACGAAATATCGATCTGGAAGTGTTCAAACGAATCATCGGGTAAGCCCTCTGCTTGAGTATCCCTGGTTGACCGATCTGGTCCTCCCCGTCACGTTGCCGCGACCCGTCAAAGTGCTTTACCTACGGCGGGGCTCACCGCCGGTGTACGAGCTCCGATGAGAAGCGACAGCGCATTGCCGAAGGCGGCCGGCCCGGGAAGGGCGCGGAATGAGGGACTGGTGCGCGTGATTGGAACCGGCGCACTTGGCTTGAGCGTTGTGAACATGGTGGTCGGCGCAGGAATCTTTGTCCTGCCGGGCCGCATCGCAGCAGAGCTGGGGTCTGCCGCGATTCTTGCCTACCTCGTCTGTTCGGTCGCCTTAGCGTTGATCTTCCTGTGTTTCGCCGAAGTCGGCAGTCGCACAACCCGCAGTGGCGGCGCCTACGCGTACATCGAAGAAGCGTTCGGACCGCTTGCCGGATTCATCGCGTCGATACTGCTCTGGTTTGGCTATTCTGCCCTGGCGGATGCGGCGATCACCGTCGCCATGGTTGAAGTAATGACCATCGCGTTCCCGATTCTTGGCGGGAGCCTTCCACGTGCAGTGTTTATCATCGCCTTGTTCATGTTTATGGCCGTCGTAAACATCAGGGGCGTCAGGGCGGGCGTACGACTGTACGTGTTCAACACGCTGGCCAAGTTGATCCCGTTGGTGCTGCTGTTGGTCGCCGGACTGTTCGCCATCAACATGGAGAATCTTGTAATACCCGAATGGCCTTCCGCTGGGGAAATTGGAGCCGGCGCCATCCTGCTGTTTTTTGCCTTCACCGGGGCAGAGTCTGCGCTCAACGCCAGTGGAGAGATCAAGAACCCATCGAAGACCGTGCCGATGGGGCTATTGATCGGGATCAGCGGTCTTCTTGTGCTTTACGTTGGGCTACAAACTGTGGCGCAGGGCGTGCTCGGGCCGGAACTTGCAAACAGCACCGAGGCGCCGCTGGCGGCTGTTGCGGTCGAAGTGTTCGGCAGTTGGGGCGGCACGATGCTGCTCGTCGGCGTTGTTATTTCGATTTATGGCGCGATCAGCGGAGACATGCTGGGTGCCCCGAGGGTCATATTCGCGTCATCGCTGGACGACAACCTACCGAGGTCCCTGTCGAAGGTGCACCCAACGTACAAAACGCCGTATGTGGCCGTGGTCTTCTTCGCAATCGTCGTGTGCGCGTTTGCCTTGAGTGGCACGTTCAGGTACCTGGCCGTATTCGCCACCGGGTCGCTGCTGCTCATTGACCTCGGCGTGAGCCTTGCCGTGCTGCGTTTGCGCCAGCGTGATGGTCTGCCCAAAGCTGGAGAGTTCCGATTGCCACTCGGACCTCTCATTCCGCTGTTGAGCTGCCTCATCGTCGGCTGGCTGCTTTTGCAGGTGCCGGCCGAAGAGGCCGTCAGCATTGCCGCGCTTATTAGCGCCGCGGCCGTCGCATACGCCATTCGCGCTTTGGCTCGCGGATCGTGGCGCGGCACCAAACAGGCACCTTAGCAGGCCGTGGTTCTGCTTCTGCCCCGACTATTCCTTCCACTCATCCTACTTTGCGAACGGTACAGGCTCGGGCTTCCTGGGCATACGTTCGTCACGCATGGCGGCGTGATACAGGAAGCTCGCCATGATCACGCTAGCCTGCTTCCCCCTCGTCCCGGATCTTGTTGATCATGTCGAGATCGACGGGCTCCTCTCCCAGGACCGATCCGGCGCACAGGAACGCCGCTATGCACACAGCAAGTGACCTTTTCATTCTTGGAAACTCCTCTATGCGAACGACTGTGTTGTCTACGTCGGCCATCCCATACTCGGGCCTTCGAGCATTACTCCGAGCGCGCATCAACGACCAGCCTCCCATCGATGAAGACCATCTGTGGCAGCGCACGATAATCGAAGGGGTGACCCTCGAGGACCATGAAGTCGGCATCCTTTCCGACCTCCAGGCTGCCCCACTCAGCGGCCCCGGGGCCCGAAATACTCGGCCCCGTCGCCAGGCCCGTCAAAGATCTTGTTACGACGCGTTCCCGAGGGCGACGGTGATCGCTTGGCCGCTCACCCCGCTGGATTCCTCCGAAGCGAGGAAGGCAATCATCTCGGCAACCTCCCGAGGTTTCACTACACGGCCGGGCAGATACATCGCATCCCGTTCTTTCCAGATCTCTTCCGGCGAAACACCACGGTCGCGTGCTTCAGCCCGCGCTGAGCGCTCGGCCATCTCCGTTCGCACCCAGCCCGGCAGCACGGCATTAGAAGTGATGCCATAGGCACCGCCATCCTGCGCGACAGACCACATCAACCCCAGCAGACCAGTCTTGGAGCAGTTGTAGGCACTGCCGGCCGGCTCGGCAAAGCGGGCTGCTGTCGAGCTCGTGTAGACCATGCGCCCGTAGTTCTGTTCCACCATGCCGGGCAGCAGCAACCTCGACATGTGGAACGGCCCGTCGAGATTGATCCGCATGGATTCGTACCAGACGTCGGGGTCCTGCTCCCAGATCACCTTTTCGTGGGCCGAACCGATTCCATGGTTGCAAACGAATATCTCAACCGGGCCGAGCCTTCCAGCAGTCTCTTCAACCGCAAGCGTGCAGCCTTCAAGCGTGCCCAAGTCGGCGACGGTGTACTCGACCCCCAGGGCCACCAGCTCCGCTTCTGAGCGTGCGATCGCCATGACGCGCGCGCCACGCGCGGTCAGAATCTCCGTGGTGGCCTTGCCGATGCCGCGGCCCGCGCCGGTAACCAACGCCACCCGTCCTTCAACTCCGGCCATCTCTGAATCGCTCCCTTACTGGGGGCATTGTCAACCAACTGGAGGGCTCGGGTGACCAGGTTGAGATTGCCGCTTTGCAGTAGCTTCGGGGGCACCCTATCAGCTAGTCGCTTGCGCCTGGGGTCACGACTCGATTGGTGTCCCGAAGCCCTTCCCACGAGCGGCGTGCAGTGTGGCGCTGGCGATGGCGGCGTCTTGGACGCCTAAGCCGGTCAGATCCGCAATCGTGATCTGCTCTTCTGTTTCACGACCAGGGACCTTGCCCACCACAATAGCTCCGAGCTCGACACAGTCCTCGGCCCGCAACCGGCCGGCGTCGACGGCGTGGTGAATCTCGCCCAGCTCGAGGCACTGGGACAACCGGTCCGCGACCACGAGATCGGCGCGATGCAGCAGCTCGACGTCAAGCTCCTGCTTTTCCGGGCCATCGGACCCGACGGCGGTGATGTGCGTGCCCGGCTCGATCCACTCGGCACGCACCAAGGGCTCGCGGGCGACGGTCACCGTTAGCACCACATTCGCCCCCTGAACCGCGTCCTCGATCCGTTCCACCGCTTGCACGTCAACGTCGAGCTCGTCGGCCATCTCGGCAGCGCATTGCTGCGCTCGTTCCAGGTGCCTGTTCCATATGGACACGCTGGGGATGGTGCGTACCTGGGCCAACGCGCGGAGCTGCATGCGGGCCTGAATGCCGGCACCGATTACGGCGACGCCGCGAAGCTCTTGCGGTGCCAGATAGCGCGCGGCGACGGCCCCTGCGGCGCCGGTTCGCAGGTCGCTGAGGTGGCTATTGTCAAACAGCAAGCCAGCAGGCTGGCCGTTGTTGGCGTCGAAGGCGAGCACCAGCCCGCTGGCCATGGGCAGCCCCATCTGCGGATTGCGGTAGAAACCGCACGCGACCTTGAACACGAAGTGATCGCTGCCGTGAATGTGCGCCCCTTTCACATGAATCTCGGCGTCGATATCAGGTATGTCGAGGCCGATCGGCGGCGGCTGCGTGACCTGGTCTCGCGCCAGCGCCTCGAACGCTCTCTCGACAACATCAATAGCGATTGCCATGTCGACGCTGTCGCGAATCTCCTGTTCCGTTAACAGGAGCATCGGTGCGGAGTGCCGCTCCTTGGCTACCACAGCATCGGAACTCGCCGCATCGATGTTGCCTACGGACACTGACCTTACCTCCCGGGTTGGTACCACGTCTTGTCTAGGCGACTCCGTACTTGAGATCACTCCGGAATCGCGTGACCACCGTGCGTGCTACCGTCCCACATAGTAGCCATCGTATTCACTATGTGGTTGGTACGCGTATCTTCAGGAGAGACGGTTGGAAGAGTACACCAACAGAGAGAAGCGTCATGAGGGCCCGGCGACACGGGGATCTCTCGTGCGCGCCTTGGTCGGCGATGCTCGCACGGATGGATTACCCTGCCAGGTGCCGAGGCCGAGTGATTCGGTCGAGCACCGGTTCGACAGCGACTTGTGAGTGGGTGAGACTTGGGACGTATCTCCGTGGTAACCCGTCTTCCCATGCCCGCGGCATAACATCTGGACCTCTGACTGGAAGACCTGCGCTCATCATGGCCATCGGTACACCGCTTCATCCCCGCACCGAGCCGCTCTGTCACAGCTACGACTGGACGCAATGGTCCGGCTATCTGAGCGTTAGCTCGTACAACGACTTCGTACAGCCGGAGTACGCGTCGATTCGCAACTCGGCGGCGTTGATCGATCTGTCGCCGCTTTACAAGTATGCGGTCAACGGTGCCGATGCCGCGGCGTTGATGGACCGGATCGTGACCCACGATGCCGCCGGAATGAGCGTCGGCCAGGTGATCTACACACCGTGGTGTGATCCCAATGGAATGGTGCGCCAGGAAGGCACGGTGTTCCGCTACGAGGAAGATCGCTTCGAGCTCTACGCCGCCGAGCCGGCGTTGGAATGGATTCTGCGCAACGCCGTCGGATATCAGGTCGAGGTGACCGATCGGTCCGCCCAGGTTGCCATGCTGTCGCTCCAGGGCCCACATTCTCGCCACGTGCTCGACGCCGCTACCGACGGTGCCATCGGCGCCCTCGCGTTCTTCCGTTGCACCCGAGCACGCATTGGCGGGGTCGACGTGGCGGTTTCGCGCACCGGCTTCACGGGAGACCTCGGATACGAGATCTGGATCCCGGCCGCCGAAGCCGTGTCCGTCTGGGATCGCCTCATGGAGGTCGGTGCGCCCTGGCAGATCACGCCTTGTGGCCTGGTGGCGATGGACATCGCCCGTGTCGAAGCCGGTTTGATCCTCATAAGCGTCGACTACGTCAGTTCCGAGTTCGCGCACACCGATGATGATCTGGTGAGGCCATACGAGCTCGGGCTCGGATGGGCGGTCAAGCTCGATAGGGGGAACTTCGTCGGGCGCAAGGCGCTGAGAGTGGCGAACAAGACCGGACCACGGCGCCGCGTCGTTGGTCTGGAAATCGAGTGGCAGCCGCTCGAGGAAGCGTACATGGCTGCCGACCTGATGCCGGAATTGCCGATGACGGTGTGTCGTGAACCGGTACCGGTCTACTCGGGCGAAGGCCTACAGGTCGGCCGCGCGACCAGCAAAGTGTGGTCGAAGCTGTTGAAGAAGTATATCGCCCTGGCAACCATCGACGCGGATTGTGCACAGATTGGCAGCCGCCTCGAGATGGAGGTAACGGTGCAGTATCGACGTTCCCGCGTCGCTGCAACGGTGGCCGACAAGGGCTTCTTCCGCCCGGCACGCATGCGTGCCTGAGACCCGTTGATTATGTCCCCAACCCAAGTCCACCGTCGCGAACTTCGGCCCGGCGACGATTCCGGGTCGACTGGCACTTTGTTCAGGCGATGAGTCAGTCCTACGACGCCATTGTCATCGGAGGCGGCCACAACGGCCTCACCTGTGCCGCCTATCTGGGGCGCGCCGGTCGGCGCGTGCTGGTGCTCGAACGCCGTCATCTGGTGGGTGGCGCGGGGGTGACCGAGGAGATCTACCCGGGGTTCAAGTACACCGTCTGCTCGTACGTGGTGAGCTTGCTGCGGCCACAGATCATCGCCGACCTGGAACTGCCCAAATACGGCTTCGAGCTACTGCCACTGAACGGAACGCTGACGCCGATGCGCAACGGCGATCACCTGATGCGCTGGCACGACGCCGCGGAGACGCGGATGGAGTTGATGCGCCACTCCGCCGCCGACGCCGAGGCCTACGAGCATTTCTCCATGCTCATGTATCACCTCGGCAAGGCAGTTCGACCGATGTTGTCGATGACGCCGCCCGATCCGACCTCGCTGGCACCAGCAACGCTGGCAAAGCTGGCGGATATCGCGCGTACGTTCGGCAAGCGCACCGACTACCTCTACGACTTCGCCAAGCTGATGACGATGAGCTCGGCGGACTTCGTCGAGCAGT
The DNA here is from genome assembly GCA_963666055.2 of Acidobacteriota bacterium. Lineage (GTDB taxonomy): Bacteria > Acidobacteriota > UBA890 > UBA890 > WLXD01 > DASCOT01. Next base: position 325,872 of record CAXWPH010000014.1, read on the forward strand.
GGTTCGAGACGCCGGCGCTGCTCGGGACACTGGCGTCGAGCGGCATTATCGGCACCTTCCTGGGCCCACGCTCGCCGGGGTCGGCCTACGTGATGCTGCATCACTACATGGGCGAGATCGACGGAGAGTTCCGCGCCTGGGGTTTGCCGCGCGGCGGAATGGGAGCGGTGTCGGAATCGATCGCTTCGGCGGCGCGCGCTCACGGTGCCGAGATTCGCACCGAGGCCGGCGTGGAACGCGTGCTCGTCAAGAACGGCCGCGTCACCGGCGTGGTGCTGGAAGACGGCGAGGAGATTCACGCCAAGGTGCTGGTGTCGAGCCTCGACCCGAAGCGCACGTTTCAAAAGCTGATCGAGCCGGAGCACCTTCCGGACGACTTCCGCACCGACATCGACCGTTACAAGATCCGTGGCTCCTCGGGCAAGGTGAACCTGTCGCTCGATGCGTTGCCCGACGTGACCTGCTTGCGCCACCTTTCAGCCGACCAGCGCATCCCCTACTTGTCCGGGGCTATCTCCATCAGCCCCGACATCGAGTACCTCGAGCACGCCTACGACGACGCAAAGTACGGGCGCCACTCGCGCCACCCGTACATGGACATCGTCATCCCGTCGCTGATCGATCCGACGATGGCGCCAGCAGGCAAGCACGTGATGTCGATCTTCTGCGCCTACGCGCCTTACGAGCTCGCCGAGGGTAACTGGGAGGACAATCGCGAGGTGTTCGGGGATGCGGTCATCGACACGCTGTCGGAGTTCGTGCCCAACATCAAGGACATAATCCTACACCGGCAAGTACTGTCGCCCTGGGACATGGAGCAGATGATGGGCCTCACGCAGGGCAACATCTTCCACGGCGAGCTGACGCTCGAGCAGCTGTTCTTTCTCCGTCCAGTGCCGGGATACGCCGACTTCACTACTCCACTGCGGAGCTTCTACATGTGCGGCTCCGGCTGTCACCCGGGCGGCGGCATCATGGGCGCACCTGGGAAGCTCGCGGCACAGCGAATCATCGCGGACACGGCCTGAGCGCATGACTGATTTCCACGACGTGGTGGTGATCGGCGGCGGCCACAACGGCCTCACTGCGGCCGCCTATATGGCTCGCGCCGGGCGTCGGGTGGTCGTTCTCGAGGCACAGGGAACGTTCGGCGGCACCGCGGCGAGCGTCGAGTTCGCCCCCGGAATACGAGCGCCCATGCTGTTCGCTACCGTCGACATGCTGCATCCGTCGGTGGTGTCGGACCTCGATTTGACCAAGCACGGCCTGCAGGTGATCTCAGGTGCCGCACGTACCACCGTTCTCGGCGCCTCGGAGCCCCTGCAGATCGCCGAGGGGGGAGCGTCGCCCCAGCTTTCGGAGGCCGACCTGCGCGCCTATCAGGAGTTCGAGCGCCTGATGTCGCGCATCGCCGGAGCGCTCGAGCCAATCATGGGAGGTGCGCTGCCCGAGCTCGAGGCGGCCGGGGTCGGCGCGGTGTTCGAACTGCTGACCCTCGGATGGCGCATGCGCCGTCTCGGCCGGCGCGATATGCCGCAGGCCATGCGCCTTCTGCCGATGTCGCTGTGCGACATCGTCCAGGAACGCTTCGACGACGAACGCTTGCGGGCCGCCATCGCCTGGCGTGGGTTGGCGGCATCCTGGCTCGGCCCATGGTCACCGGGCGGCGGCTACACGCTGCTCTATCACCGGCCCGCCTGGGGTGGACCGATCTTCGGCGCGCCCAGATTCGCTGTCGGCGGCACTGGCAGCGTCGCCGCGGCGCTCGAGTCGGCGGCGAAAGCTGCGGGCGCAGAGTTGCGCAGCTCGGCGCGTGTGGCTCGCATCCGGGTTGACGACGATCGGGCTGTCGGTGTGGTCCTCGAAGACGGCGAGGAGATCCCCTGCCAGGCCATAATGTCGGCGATCGACCCGCGCACCACCCTGACGGGGTTGCTTGACACCGGATGGCTCGACCCAGAGCATGTCGCCGCCGCACAGAACATACGTATGCGCGGCACGGTCGCGGCTGTGCGCATCGCTGTCGACGCCTTGCCGCAGGTAGCCGGCCTCGACGAGTCGGCATGGGCGGGACGTGTTCAGATCGGTGACAGCCTCGCATATCTGGAGAAGTCGTTCGACGCAATGAAGTACGGTCGCCTACCGGAGCGACCGATTGTGGACATCACGGTGCCCAGCCTTTCGGACTCGACCTTGGCGCCGGCGGGAACGCACGTCATGCACGCTTGGGTGCAGTACGTTCCGCACGCGTTCAGCGACTCGAGCTGGGACTCGAAGCGCGATGAGCTCGGCAAGTCGGTGATCGATACGATTGATAACCATGCGCCGGGCTTCGCCTCTTCGGTCCAGCATGTCGACGTCACCACGCCGGCCGACCTGGAGGACGAGCTCGGGATCCTGGGCGGGCATCCGTACCACGGGGAGCTGTCGATGGATCAGCTTCTCTACATGCGGCCCATCGCCGGATGGTACGACCACCGCACTCCGGTCGACGGCCTGTACCTTGGCGGGCCGGGTTGCCACCCGGGCGGCGGGATTACCGGGATCCCCGGCAAGAACGCCGCGGCGCGCATCGGCGCCGACTGGAAGGGCGGCCGCCTTGGTTAGCCGGCGGCAGCCCGTACCTAAGGGCCACGCCGCCTCTCTGAATCGTCGCGTAGGACTCAACCGTATGAGCTCGCGTTCGGCGCCGGCGGGCACGCAATCGGTTCTCCGCGCGGTGCGCCTACTCAAGACGCTCAGCGAGCATGGCGAAGAGGATCTTGCCACACTGACCCGGAAAGTCGGCCTCGCTCGCACCACCACGTATCGCCTGCTCGCGGCGCTGGAAAGTGAAGATCTGGTGACGCGGGAGCCCAGCGGCGCCTACCGACTTGGACCCGGGATGATACAGCTCGCAATGCGAGCAGGCCGCTCCGATCAGCTACGCATTCTCGCCCACACTCATCTACAGAGCCTCGCGGCCGACAGTGGCGAGACCGCCACCCTCCATGTCTTGTCGAACGGTAGTATCTTGATCGTAGATCAGGTAGTCGCGCGCCAGCTCGTCGGCGTGACTCACGAGGTGGGCACTTCGGCGCCACTCCACGCTACCTCCACAGGCAAGGCGTTGCTGGCGGCGCTGAAGCCTGACGAGCGCGCCGAACTGCTCCCGGGTCGGTTGGCGCGGCTGACCTCCAAGACGGTGACCAGCAAGCGGCGGCTTGACGAGCACCTGAAGCTGGCGCAAAAGCGTGGCTATGCTACCGCCGTCGACGAACTCGAGGTGGGCTTCAGTGCGGTGGGCGCCGCGATCCTCGATGCCGATGGGCGTCCGTTAGCGGCTATATCGATCGGCGGACCGTCCGGGCGGCTCACCGGCAAGGCGCGGAGCCGTGCAGGCGCCGCCGTCCGCGACGCCGCGGCGCTGCTGTCGGCGACGCTGGGTTACACCTGAGCCGGGGCAGATAACCACTTCATCTTGCCGACTTGCCCGCTCGGTGATGCCGTCGAAGTTCGATCCGAAAGGGAGCAACGAACAATGCATGAAGTTGTAGGTGCGCATCACGAATTCCATGACGACGAATACGTCGCGGGATGGGCTAACCGCTTCGCACCGACACCCGAACGCCTGGAATTGTTCAATGTCATTCTTTCGGAGCTGACATCACGAATCCCACCGAATAGCTGCGTAGTTGAACTCGGGATTGGTCCTGGGTACTTAGCAGATCATCTGCTGAGCGCGATGCCCTCGATTCAATATTATGGTGTCGATTTTTCCAGTCCGATGCTCGTTGTTGCGCGGCAAAGGCTGATGCCGCATTCAGCTCGAGCCACTCATATTCAGGCTGATCTCGTAAAGGACAATTGGTGGACTGGCATCCTTACGCCAGTCGATGCCATCGTTTCAACCTGGGCGTTACACGATCTCGGTAGCCAAGAGAACGTCGAAGTGGTCTATGCGAGCTGGGCGCAGGTACTTCAAGACGGCGGGATGTTGCTGAACGGAGACTTCATCAAGCCTGACAAGGCCATCTACGAATATGAGCCAGGCAGATTTCAGATAGCAAGACATATCGAAATTCTGCGCCGTGTCGGGTTCAAGAGCGCAGAATGCTTGGTGCTGCTAGAAGAAGAAATCGACTCGCCTACGGCGGCGCAGAACTACGCGTGCTTTAAGGGCGTAATGGGCGAACGCACTGAATGCTTCCGTCGAGCCGATCGATGAGAGCAGGAAGGCCTCGTGCCCGCTATGCATCTATGCGGGCAGCACCGCGGCCCTCAGTGGGCACTGTCAACTTCATCGCCCGAGCCTTCCGCCCGGTGACTCCCGCATCCGGAGAGACAGCTTCTCAGGGGGCGGTGGCCCTGTGCGCGGCCCCATAGCTTCCGAGCTTGTGGGTGATCAACCATCGAGGTTCGTTCCCCTGCCCTTTCAGCAACTTGCCGAGATCGCCCGCTGTGTGGTAGCGACGGTTCACGTCCTTCGCCAGCGCCTTGTCAATGATCCATTCGAGCTTCAATGGCAGATCATCACGGATCTCGCGAACCGCCTGCGGGGTCTTGCTGATGATCCGGCTGAGAGTCTCGTGAATGTTGCCGCCCGCAAACGCCCGCCGTCCCGTGACCATCTCGTAGAACACCGCACCAAAGGCAAACAGGTCCGCCCGATGGTCGATCTTGTCAGAGCCCTCCACCTGCTCCGGGGCCATGTAGCCAGCAGTGCCCATCACCTGACCCGCGACTGTCCCCATCATCGTGGGTGATTGCGTTGCACCGCCAGGTGAGCCCGTAACCGCCACCTCGGTCAGCTTCGCCAGACCGAAGTCCAGCACCTTGGCGTGGCGCTCCTTGGTGACGAAGATGTTCTCCGGTTTCAGATCCCGGTGGATGATCCCGGCGGCGTGAGCTGCTGCCAATGCCTCGGCGATCTCGGTGGCCAAGCCGAGCGCCTTCTTAAGCGGCAGCGCGCCCTTGCTCAGTGGCTCCCGCAGCGTGTCTCCCTCCAGGTACTCCTGCACCATGAAATGGGTGCCGTCCTCGGTGCCGATATCGTGAACGACAGCGATGTGCGGGTGGTTGAGGGCGGCGGCAGCACGGGCCTCCTGCTCGAAGCGGGCCAGGCGCTCGGGATCAGAGGCAAACTCATCGGGTAGCACCTTGATGGCCACCTTGCGGCCCAGGCGAGTGTCCTCGCCGAGGTACACCTCTCCCATGCCGCCCGCACCGAGCGGCTCGATGATCTTGAAGTGGCCTAGTTTGGTGCCGGGGTCCATAGCGCTACCAGAGGCAGGTGGAGGAGCGCCTGAAGCCTATCGCCAGAGCACGCAGGGTTCCACGGGACGAGAGTCCTGTCCGCCACTCCGGCAAGCGTCGCTCGGCTACATCTGAGCGGGCGCAGATACCACTGCATCTTGCCGACGCGCCGCCGTGTACGCGAAGCTTTTGTATGGCGCGGATGCCGTGGCGACAACAATCAAGCGTGGTACCAAGCGAGCGGTACGCATTGAAGGCACTGCCAACGAAGCCACGCGGCGGTCCCTAGCCATCGTCGAGGAAGGCCAACACCGCAGATGGCCCCAAATCGCCGTAACCCTTCGGGCGACCGGGGGTTGCGCGCGTATCCTGCGTCGTTCCTCGTCAACGATGGGGTAACCATCGCCTCCTCCTCTCTCCTTGCCTGCGCCTCGCAAGACCCTGTCGCCAGGCCCACCACACTTTCACCACGGCCTGCTAGTGGCCTTCCACCACGCGCAGCGGCATCAGCCGGACCGCCTGGCCATCGGGGGTCGTATCCACTACTTGCAGCTCGACCAGGTACTCGCCGGGGGCGAGATACGGCAGCCGCAGAAGCCCGCCGTATACGCCCGGACCCTCGGACCGCAATGGTTGGGGCGGTACCCAGGCGATGGTGTTTCGTGTGGTCTCTTGGAAGATCAAGGCAGAAACGTAGGGGTCCGTCGCGCCGCTAACCTGAACGCTCGCGAAGATCTGGAAGCCCTCGGATACGCCCTGGTCTAGCAGCGGTCTGAACGCGGCATCGGCCTCCAGTACGCCGAGCATCGGATCCGCCATCGTCCACCCGTCGCTGGACGGAACCTGCACCTGCAGCCTCGACGTGCCGAATCGGTCACCGCCGTCTTCAGCGATCAGCAGCCGGATATCGTAGGTTCCTGGCTCGACTGACCACTCCGTCGTGTATCGCATGTGCTGGAACGGTGCAACCGGTGCGTACGCTGCCAGATCGGTGTGTGGCAGAACCGTCGCGTGAGTCTCGCCGCTGATCTCGCCCGCACGATCCAACGCGATGGCATGCACCTGGAAGTACGGGATGCCGAGCACGTCGACCAGCTCCTCGCGGTTATCCGCGGCGGGACCGATCCCCTCGAAGGCGGGCGCCCAGGTACCGGCGATCGTCTCCGCGGGCCGCGGCAACCCGACAACCAGTAGGATCTTGGGCGAGCCGTCGGGCTCAAAGCGGTGGAACGCGGCGGCGGGCACCGGGCGTCCCATGACTGAGCCCGGCAGCGCCAATGCTGCGGCCACCTTGCGAGCCCTGAGCTCCGAATCCGGCAGCTCTCGATAGCCTGACCGGGCTCGAACCTCCGCCTCCGGGTAGCTAACCTGCACCTCGATCTCGTGGTACTCGCCATCCTCGTGTGGCGCCGGTGGCTCATAGAAGATCAAGTAGAATTGCGTCGCGTCGTTGTACTGCTCCTCCAACGCCCGGTCGAGATCGCTCCAGCCGATGAACGACCGGCCGCCGGTCTTCGCAGCCAGGTCCACGAGCGGTACGGTGAGATCGCGATAGGCTGGCCGCACGTGGCGTCGCAGTGCCTTGGAGACCACGCCAGTGCCGATGGAGGCACTCTTGCCGAGGCTGTTGAGCTCCGAGGTCGGGCGCGGATCGACCGTGTAAATGCTCACGTTGCCCGTGTTCGCGGTTTCGTACACCTCGTCCATCAAGTCGAGGACGCGCTGGCTCAGTGCCGACCTTTCAACAGTCGAAGTCCCCGTCGGAGCGTTGACTGCCTCACGCACCGCTGTTGCGAAAGCCGAGTAGGGGCCCCCCTCGGTGATCATCGCACCGGAGGAGATCCACACCAGGGCAGTGCGGCCTTCCATTGCCGACAAGGCGTTGATGAAGTGAAGAAGAGTCCGAAGTGTCTGCTCGGCGCGCCGGCGCTCGCGCTCGCCATCTAACCTGGCCTTTCGCTCGAGGTTGTCGAGAAGCTGGAGCAGCATGACCGGGGTCAAAGCGGCGCGACGCAGCGCCCCCGGCGAATTCGCCGCGTCGATCGCCAACTGCATGAATGGCTCATACTCCTGCTCCATGCGGCTAAAGATAGACATGCTCGTCAGCCCCGCCGCCGCCACCGACGCCGCCGCGTTGCGAAGCACTTCACGATCGGTCGTCAGTGGGGCCATCTCCTGCACTGTGCCGGTGTTGTCGATCAGGAACACGCTGCGCGGCACCTCCAGGTCACCCTCCCCTTCGAAGAAACTCCCGAGAGTCTTGATAAGCCGAGGGTTGTTCCTTCGATCCAGGCTCGGCAGGTCGACCAGGTAGACCACAGCCCCGAGACTTGCAGGGCTTCGCCGGACGGGTGTGGGCTCCGCTGGCACAGCGAGCGATTCCGCGCGCGCCGTGACCGTTTCGTCGTGAGAGGCCACGTTGGTGACCTGTCCCCTTGTCAGGCTGACGAGCTGGACGTTCAAGATCTCCTGCTCGAGCCCATCCTCGAAGATCCGGAAGTCGTCCGCCTTCAAGTCGTGGATGAAGTTGCCGTCCTTATCGGCAACGATGGCGTCGACACGCACGCGCCTGACCGCCGACCGGAACATCGGCGTCTGCGCCGGCAGCGCCTCCTGAGCCAGCATCACGAAAGACGCCGCACTCCAGCTCGCGCCGGCCACCGCGACGGCACTCGCAACCGGTAGTCCGGTGACGGTCAACGCCAGGACGAGGCCGATGAACCGAATTGCGTGCTCACGCTCTTTCACCAAAGATCTCCTGCGCCCAAGGGCACCTCACACATCACCGCAAACCTACCTGCCGGCGTCCCAGGCGCGTGTCCTGTGCCAGGTACACCTCACCCATGCCGCCAGCACCGAGCTGCTCGGTGATCTCGTAGGAGCCTAGTCTGGTTCCGGGCTCCATGGCGCTCTAGGAAGGAGGTAGGTGAGCGCCTGAAGCCTATCGCCGGGGCGGGCGAGGGTCCACGGAAAGTGCCGTTTCGTGAGACTGAGCTACGACGCTACCGATCCATCGGCAGATCCCTGTACGAATGAATGACGCTGGCGCTTCCCGTGAAGCAGGGAGCGTCGAGACTGCGGGGCCCGTTCCCGAGAGGAGCCGAATCGCGGCATGTACGTGGCATTTCGGTCAGACGCAGTAAGTCCCGGTGACCAGCACGGGGAATGTAAGTTGCTGAGCCACCGGGACTTACTTCAGTAGCGGGGGCAGGATTTGAACCTGCGACCTTCGGGTTATGAGCCCGACGAGCTACCGAACTGCTCCACCCCGCATCCAGGAAAAAGACGGTACGACAGGCTCCAGGGGTCGTCAAGCGCGCTGCCGGGACAGCTCGATGAGCGGAAACCCAGCGCGGGCGCGGCGGCGCAGCAAACGTGCCTTGAGGGTGGCCACGGCGGCGCGCCAGGCGGCTGGTGGGCGGACCAGGTGGACGGCTAGATGCAGCTGTTCGCTGATCCGCGCCAGCCGCGCCGGGGTCAGGAAACCGATGCCGCCGAACCAGTCCGTATCGTGGCCGGAGCTGCGCATGGCGCGGCGCTGTTCCTCGAGCATCTGCTCGCCGTCGTGTTCACGATGGTAGTAGGGCGTATCCATGACAACCAGGCTGCCGCTCGGGCGGAGCACTCGGAGCGCTTCCGAGAACGTGTCTCGAAGGGCAGTGGAGTAGTGGATGCTGCCATTGAAGATCAGCATGTCGGCGTCACTGTCGGCGAACGGCAGGCGATCGAAGCCCGCCTGGATGGTCAAGATCGAGCCGGGTTCGGCGTAGCGTGCGAGAGCGCCGAGGCCGTCGCGTTCATCGACATTGACATCGACGGCGGCGATTCGATGACCACTACACGCGAGGCGGTGACTGAGCCAGCCATTACCCGCGCCCACGTCGACAATGCGGAGGGCGGCCGTACGCGACATCGGGCCGACGATGCACCGCTCCAGGCATTGGTAGCTCTGAGCCCGAATTCTCCATACTTCGGGGTAACGGCCGGAGCGATCCTCGAACGGCAACGCGCGGTAGAACTCGGCGTCGTCGCTGCCCCAGCCCTCGGCCTCGCGCACCCGCTCGTAGTGATCCAGGAAAGCCTGGTGGGCGATGCTGTCAGCATCACGCAGGAGCCGCCAGATTCCCGCCTCGGCGTTCCACACACGGTTTTCACTCGAGCAACGGCGGGCGTCGCCGACCGACTCCTCGAGGGGGCCACGGCACTCCGGACAGATGAGCCGAAATACCGGGGTTGCGGGCACGCCGACAGCCTAGCAGAGCCGCCCCGAGGATCACCCCGGCGATGCTGGTACGCTACATCCCATGGTCGAGGCGGAGGCACGAATCAAGCGCTGGCTCTCGGTACCGGGGAGCTCGGCCGCGTTGCAGCCGATCGTGCGGAACATGGCACGTCTGTTCGCGCCGCGTCACCGGATCGGTGTGTTCGTCGCTACCTTCGACAACGACGACCGCGTGCTCCTGCTGCGGCACGTACTGCATCCGGCGGCTCCCTGGGGTCTGCCTGGCGGCTGGCTGGCGCGGCATGAGCGGCCGCAGGACGGAGCCCGGCGCGAGTTCCTTGAGGAGACCGGGCTCGACGTCGAAATCGGAGAGATAGCTCAGCTCGAGATCGAGAGCGAGCCCGAACACGTAACGATCGTATTTCTGGGCCGGGTGCTCGCCGGTGACGTTCGGCTCGGCGCCGAGATTACCGACCATGGGTGGTTCGACGAGGGAGAGTTACCGACCGGCACGCCGCCATTCTTCAGGGCCGCGATTCGGCATGCGGCGCAACGGGCGCGCGAGGTCGATCCGCGATGACGCTCCGCGTTGGCATCGATGCACGGTTCGTCGATCCGGCCTACCCGGGGATAGGGCGTTACGTGTCTAATCTGATTCCCGCGCTAACTCGCCAGGCCGGCATCGGTCGAGTATGCGTCTTCCACCGCACCGAGCAACCACTCGACCCCCTGGCGCGCGGAGCACGCCCAGATACCTTGCTCTGGATAAGGGTGCGGGCGCGGGTGCGATCGCTGGCTGAGCAGCTCGAGCTGCCGCGTCTGGCACAGCGCCACCGACTCGACGTGTTCCACGCGCCCTACGTGCTAGCGCCCATGCGCCTCCCCTGCCCCATGGTGGTGAACGTTTACGACCTGATTCCGCTCCGCCCCGACGGCGGCCTGTCGACGCCGAGAAGAGCGGCCTTCCGGCAGCTGGTTCGGCTGGCAATGCGGCGCGCCGACGTCGTGGTGGCGCTGTCGGAAGCGGCTCGGGCGCAGATCAACGCCACGTTTCCGCGTGCTCCAACACCGATCCATGTAACACCGGCAGCGGCGGGCGAAGAGTTCCGGCCGATCGGCGCCGCTGCGAGCCGCGCGGCGCTCGCCGGGCTGAGCCTTCCCGAGAGCTACCTGCTCTACGTTGGTGCTCGGCGACCCCACAAGAACCTGGCCCGGCTGCTGGAAGCCTGGGGACGGCTTGGAGACGACAGGCAAGGGGCGCAGTTGCTGCTCGCCGGCGCCACCGGTGGCGATGAGATGCCGAGCTCCTCCGCGGCGGCGAGTCGTGAGCTCGACAACGTGCGGATCCTCGGTCGTATTCCCAACGCCGTATTGCCACCCTTGTACTCGCGAGCCCAGGGGTACGTGCAACCGTCCATCGAGGAAGGATTCGGGTTTACAGTGCTCGAGGCGATGGCCTGCGGTGTCCCCGTCGCCTGCTCGGCAACGGCCGGCCTCCGCGAGCTCACAGGCTCGGCAGCGATCCACTTCGATCCGTTCAACACGGGCTCCATCGCTGCCGCCCTTCGACACCTGCTTGCCGACGAGCGCGGCCGCGCCGATCGAATCCGCGCCGGTCTGTGGCGCGCCGCCGAGCTCGATTGGAACCATACCGCCGCCTCCACGGTCGAGATCTACCGGGATATCGCCCGACCGGCGGCACGGGTGGCGTAAGTCGGATGCGGGTTCTGCACGTGTACAAGGATCTAACCGCCTAGTTGTCGTCGCCCGCTTCTCCGTTGGTCTCGGGCAGCAGCGACACCTGCCCGTCATTCTCGGGTCTACGTGTGTGGTCGTGGACTGTGATGATCTCGTTTCGCTTGTCTAGGCTGCCATCGCGTAATCGGCGCACGATGCTACGCAGTTCAAGGCTGAGCAGTCCGCCTGCTCCCCTACCCCGTCCGCCCACAGCAAGCCGGAGAGACGAACATGATGCGTAGCCGACTTGCCCTGGTGATCATCGTCGTTCTGTTAGCGTTTGCCTGGCACTCATCGTCGTTCGAATCATCTAGCGCACCCTCCCGTGGTGAGAGCCGATCTATTCCGCTAGGCTGAGCAGCCTTTGCAGCGCACCGCCCCTTCCGGAACCCGCGACCGGCGATCCGTACACCCGAGACTGATCGACCATGACCCCGACCACCTACCGAGTCCCCTACACCAAGCGTCCACAGCGAGCAGGAGGAGAACAACACCGGATGACCGCACTTCGCAGCGTTTCAGGGATCGCCGCCACGCTCGGGATCTTGATCTACGTCTGGGTGATGGGGCCCGCGGAGGCCGTTTCCGCGCCGGCGTCACCGTCAAACCCGGCTGTAGGAGGCACCGCCGCGCGAGCCGCTGGCGACTGCCCGACCAGCAACTTCCCGGAGGTCAGCGCCGATCCCGCAAATGGTGCTTACCCGGATCCCTCGGTGCAAGTCTCGTGCAACTCGAAGTACCTCAAGGTGAGGAGCAACGGCATCCCGAACTATGAGTTCGTGCAGACTACGCCCAACGAGCTGCAGGCACAGGACCACACGTTCAAAGTGCCGCTGTATCCGGCGCTGGTGGGCGAGACGACCGAAATTCCGCTGCTGGACACCGTCGCCTTCGCGGTCAACGGCATTCCGATCTTTGGCCCCAACGAGGGGCCTTTGCCTGATCCGTTCGGCGATCCGGTGTTCAACGGCCTTCTCGACGATTGCCTGGGACACACCGCAGAGCGCGGCGACTATCACTACCACGCCATGCTGGTCACGTGTCCGATCGAGGGTATTATCGGGCGTACTGATGCCTCCCCGGTGATCGGCTATGCCAACGACGGGTTCCCGATCTACGGTCCGTTCGGATGCAGCGATGCGGACTGCTCGAAGGTCATCGAGTATCAGAGCGCCTGGCAGCAGATCGGCGACCCATCGACGTTCGCCTGGGACGCCTACGAGTACGCTGAGCGCAAGCAGGACAAGTACCTCGATCAATGCAACGGGCACGAGGGACCCCAGGGCGATTACCACTATCACGCCACCGAGGACTTCCCCTACCTCCTCGGTTGCTACTCGGGCAGCGAGGATCCCGGTGCGGCGCCGCCGAGCAACCTGCGGGCCAAGACGCGCTCGAACCAACGCGTACTGCTTCGCTGGAAGGACAACGCCAAGAGCGAGACCGGCTATCGGGTGGAGATGGCCGCCGGCGACGGGGACTTCGAGGCCGTTACGGAGACTGGCAAGAACGTCAAGAAGTACCTGGTCGAGGACCTCGAGGCCGGTGAGACCTATACTTTTCGCGTGCGCGCACTGAGCAAAGCCGGCGTTTCCAACCCATCAAGCGCGGTGTCTGCTACCGCGAAGTGATCTCTCCCGGAGTGCAGGAGCGTAGGGAACCAGGCTCGGAATAGGCGTGAATACCGTGAAGGTCGGGCGCGAACAGCATCTCGACCGGCAAGGCGAATCCTATGCGGAACCAGCTGACGGAAGTAGCGACGAGTGAGCTACAACGCCACGTAGAGCGCCTACACGACTGCGCAGCGACCTGCAGCGCCGCAGTTGAGGTCCATGATCGCTTCGGTAGCGAGACGGCATGGCGTGGCGTCGTCCACGTCTTCGACCTCACGTACCATCCCACGGCTGACCTTTGCTACGCTTGGTCGTCACCCGTGGCCGGATCTCGGAAGCGGCGTTTCTACGCGGTTCTACACACCGAGCAGGTGGACTCGCCCGCGAAAGCGGTTCGGGCTGCGATTGTCAAAGACTTCAAGAGAGAGAGTCAGTGGTTGGGGGTTAAGCGCGATTAGTCGCAGCGTTCAAATTAGGACACCACCTGATGTTGGGTCTTGTCGGTGTCAGCGGGCCAGGATTCATACATACACCCACGGTTTTGTCGAGAGGTCCTTATCTCCCGTGGTGAGAGCCGATCTATTCCGCTAGGCTGAGCAGCCTTTCCGGAGCACCGCCGACGGTAGCCCGGATCAGTGATGACCGCAGACCCCTTCCCGGACCTGCGAGCGAAAGGGAGCAAGAACGAAACATGACTGCGGTCGCTTTGTAGTTGGCGACCGAAGGACTAACGGGAGGTAGCAATGGCACTCATTGAGTGTTGGGGCTGCGGGCACCAGGTGTCGGATAAGGAGATGAGGTGCGCCGGTTGTGGGACCCCGATCGCCAAAGAGGAACCCATCGCGGCGCCCGTTGAAACCACCGCTGGGCCGCGCGACACGGACAATGCGTCCGAGCAAAAAACCCCGCACGCTCTTTCCGCGAGACTCGCCAAGCGTCTAGCAGGGCTCCGCGCCAAGGCCCGCAAGAGCGAGTGACCCCGACCACCTACCGAGTCCTCTGCCCGGGAGCACGAATAGCCACGTGACCGACGACGACGGGGACCAAAAGCAAGAGCGCCCGCCGAACACGAACGACTCTTCTTGCGGTCGTTCGTCTGTGTCAGCGCTGACCCCGCGACCCGCCGCTGTGCCTTTGTACTCTTCGGTCGACGCTCCGCTGTGCCTTCGTGTTCTTCGGATCGCGCAAGATCCTGCCGGCTTTCGACGCCACCTTCCTCGATGTTCTCTTGTTCTTCGCCAACTTGCCTCCCGTCGTCTTGCATGCTCGGAACGCCCCTCCGGATTCTACCAGTCGGCTCCGAAACCCTTCGGAAGAGCGGTCGCGACGCCTCCCCTCGCAAATCGCCCGGCAGCTCTCCCGTGGTGAGAGCCGATCGATTCCGCTAGGCTGAGCAGCCTTTGCGGAGCACCGCCGACGGCAACCCGGAGCAGGCACACCGAAATGACCCCCGCCACCTACCGAGTCCCCGAGTGAGCAGCCGCCGCGCATGAGCAAGCCGGGCTTCGTCGCTGGCGGGCACTACTCGGCCTACGTGGAGGTTCGTCGCCTCAAGCGGATAGGCGACCTCGATGGCGCCACGGAGCTTCTCCTGCGCCTGGTGGACGCCACAGAGGCCGAGGCCGCCGCCGAGAGCGAAGGCTGCGGGGTTGATCCGTGGTACTACGAGCAGCTTGCGATGATCTACCGGAAGAAGAAGCAGTCAGCCGATGAGCTCGCGATCCTCGAGCGGTACGAACGACAAGCGAAGGTCCCTGGGGCCGTTCCAGAGAGGCTGGCTAATCGCCTGGCCGGCCTGCGACCCAAGGCGGACGAATGAGAGGCCGTTCCGCCGTCACCCCGCGCCCTGTCGCCTACCCCCGCTGCACGTTCGGCACCTACCTCGGCGAGTTGATCGACGCTCACCCTACCTCAAGACCCAGGCTAGCCGAGCGAATCGGCGTGTCTCCGGGGAACCTCAGCAACTACCGCCACGGACGCTACCTCCCGCCGGACCGCAAGGCTATCGGCGTGATCGCCCGAGTGCTCGCACCGACCAGCGCACAGCAGCCAGAGATCCGCGCGGAGCTCACGCGCCGCTGGATCGCTGACCTGCTAGATGTGCACCTACGCGGGGGCGGCGTGTCGATGGATGAGGCGCGGTTGGCGATCCGCGATCTAGCGAGGCGCTGACGTGACGCAGGCGGAGGCGCGGCGGGCGATTGAGGATACGGCGGGGGCACGGAGGCGGAGGTAGAGGAACGGCCAACAGCGCGCCAGCCACAGCCCCGGAGCTGTCGAGTTCACGCTCTGCGGCCTCTGTTTGTTTCAAGCTCCGACAGGGACTACCGTCAGCCAAACATGTCAACAGCGTCCCCCGCTGGAGCACCCCGAAGCGATGATTGTCCTCTATCGTGCTTCTATCGATCAGTCACCTCGAACAGAGGGCTCCAATGGCTGACGTGTGGGCCCATCTCAAGGCCGACCCAATAATCAGAATCACGGGCCTGCTCTACACCGGCCTCATTCTGGTGTACGGGATCTCCTTGCTGTCGAGCTGGCAGCTGGCCAGCCTCGGTGACTACCTCGATTTCATTTTTGCCGCCCTCGCAGTCTGGGCACTTCTGTACGGAGTGAGACAGATCAAGCACCCAGAGGAACGAAGGTTTTGGTTATTGATCGCCTGTGGGGTCGCGGCCTTCCTAGTAATCGAGATCTTGTATCTCCCCGCGCCCGATGCTGAGGCAATCCAGCTCCAGACCCGCGAGGGACTTCTGGCTTTGCTGTATTACGCAGCGGTTTTCTTGGCTGTTTCAGCGAACCCTCACCTAAAGCCCGGATGGAGCCGCGGGAACAGACGGTATTGGACTACGTCCACCGCAAGCCTTCTCTTCGTACTGGGATCAGTAGCCTACGTTTTTCTCATTCAGATAACGGTCGTCCGCGGTGCTGAATCCTACGTGCCGAATCTACTCATGTACCTCTGTCTCGATGCCTTGGTCGCTGGAACGTTCGTGTACCTCAGCAGAACGTGCGGGAGCATTCGTTGGAGAAACCTCTACGCCCTACTGGCAGTGGGATGGGGTCTGTGGGCGATCGCGTCCTCTGTCGATCTCCTGGCGGCTTTGAGCGTATGGCCGCTTGGTTACAGGGCGGAAACAATCCTTGAATTTACCGTGCCCTACTTGCCACTCATCGCAGTCGCACGATTGCGGCACTACGCAGCTCCCCAACAAACGCCTGCCGAAGACCACAAGCGGACCTCTCGACAGAGTCCACTAAGACTTGGAGGTTCACCGATCCTGTATCTCACGGTACTCCCGCTATTCCATTTCGGCGGTTACTGGGCAGAGATATTCAGTCCGGACGCGAAGCCATATCGAGAGTTCATAATGCTGTCTGTGGTTCTCGTCCTCGCAGCTCTAGCCTTCGTGAACCAGAAGCAGCTGGAGTCGGAGCGGCGAATCCTCGAGGAGCAGGCGCGCCAATCGCAGAAGATGGAAGCTGTCGGCACTCTTGCTGGAGGAGTGGCCCACGACTTCAACAACATGCTCACGGCCATCATTGGTAACGCCGAGCTTCTACGGAGCGACGATCTGAACCTCACCGACCGGCAGCGCGCAGAGGTCGAGGAGATCAGGAAAGCCTCGGAGCGTGCCACCTCTTTGACCCAGCAGCTCCTGGCCTTCGGCCGTCGGCAGATGCTGGCGCCCGAGGTAGTCGATTTGAACGCCTCCGTGGCCGAAATGCAGAAGTTGCTCCGCCGCTTGATCGGCGAGGACGTCGAGCTGATCACCGAGCTCGACTCTGCGCTGGGCAGCGTCAAGGCCGACCCGGCACAGATCGATCAGGTGATCATGAACCTCGCAATCAACGCCCGAGACGCGATGCCCGAAGGCGGTGAGATCAGGATCGGGACGGCGAACGCGGATGTGGACGAGGCCGAGGCACAAGTGCAGGACGGCATGGTGCCGGGCCGCTATGTGATGCTGGTGGTGAGCGATACGGGTTCCGGCATGGACGCGGAGACCCGGGAGAAGATCTTCGAGCCCTTCTTTACCACCAAGGACACGGGCGCAGGGACGGGTCTGGGACTATCGACGGTCTACGGGATCGTCAAACAGAGCGACGGCTTTATCGGCGTTGATAGCGAGCCGGGGCATGGCACGACGTTCAAGATCTACCTGCCGCGGGTCGATGAGCCCATCGAGCCGCCCGAACCCAGCACTGTCATCTCGCTGCAGGGCATGGAGACTGTGCTGCTGGTGGAAGACGAAGAGATGTTGCGCGCCCTGGCCCGCCAGGTCCTCCAGAGGAACGGGTACAGGGTTCTAGAGGCGTCGGGGGGGCCAGAGGCCGTCGAGATCTTCGAGCGGCACGAGGGGCCGATCAACCTGCTGCTAACTGATGTGGTGATGCCGAAAATGAGCGGCCACGAGCTGGCGCAGCGGTTGACCATGCTGAGCCCGGAACTGAAGGTGCTGTATATATCGGGCTACGCGGAACAGGAACTCGTCGGCCGCGGTTTGTCGAGTAACAGCTGGGCTTTACTTCAGAAGCCGTTCACACCGGACGCGCTGGCGCGCAGGGTGCGCGAGCTCCTGGATTCTCCCGGCAACGGGGCAGAAGGCTTGCCGTCAATCGTGTGAACGTTGGTGCCCATGCCTCCATTCTACGGCTCTGCATCTGCCCGGCAGGACCGACGATCCCGCCGCCATCACGACTCACGAGATCATCGGGCCGGCGCCGCAGCCAGTATTGGCGCCGTCATTCCCAGCGCCTGTGCCCCGATTGGGGCACAGGGATCCACACTGAAAATGAATATAGCGACGTTGAACGTGGGGCTGCGAAGCTTAAAGGCTGACCTAGCTTCCTGGCAGGCACGTGCCGCGCGCATCGCGTGCCTACTTGACGACTACGAGATTGACGTAGTCCTTTTCCAGGAACTCTTCGCTGTGCAGTGGGAGTCGGCGAGTGATTGGCTTCGTTCCTTGATGAAGGAGGCCGGCTTGCCGGAAGCAGATTTCAGCAAGTCCAATATCCTCAGGCAGGCACTTCCTTCGTTCCACATCGCAGAGGAACTCATTCATTGAGGCACACCGCAGGGCGGCCTATTCTGGGGCCTTGGAGTCGCCTCACGTTTTCCGATCCTCGTTTCGGAGCATCACGATCTCACCGGATGTACGAACAGGCTCACGCCCCGCATCCAGCCCCGCGCCTCCAGCGCCTCCTCCACTGTCGCCCGACCCCACGGCTCGTAGGCCTTGTACAGGCGCACCGTCGGGAACCTGGGTGGAGCGCCGAGACCAGAGGCGATCACGGCGGAGATGGAGCAAATCTACCCTTCGAACGAAGGAGCTGAACCGGGGTCGGGGTTCGCCAGATCCGCGAGTAGTCGTGCTAGCCTCTCGAGCACGTCGGAGCAGATCAGGCGGAAGTGCCTCACGCCCGCACCCACCGCGATTCCCAGGGTGCGTATAGGGTGCGGAATGAGCACCCAACTGTGAGCTGGTGCCAAGTTGGTGCCAAAAACGGCTCGAAACCACCCTGTTTTGCTGACCTTGACCCCCTAAAATCAACCTGTGCGCATACTGCATGTCTACAAGGACTATCCACCGGTAATCGGCGGCATCGAGGGGCACATACGTCTGCTCGCAGAGGCGCAGGCTCAACGCGGGCTGGAGGTGACCGTGCTGGCCACCTCGCCTGACCGCCGCACATCGATCGACCAGGAGCATGGCGTACGGGTGGTCCGCGCCGGCCGGCTTGGGGAGCTGGCTTCGACACCCATCAGCCTGCGGTTGGTGCGACAACTGCGACGCGAGCGCGCCGACGTGGTGCATGTGCACATGCCGTATCCGTTGGCTGAGCTTGCCGAGCTCACCATGGGGGGCGGGCGCCCTTGTGTGGTGACCTACCACAGCGATGTGGTGCGGCAGCGAACGTGGGCAGGATTGCTCGGCCCGCTGCGCAGGCGGTTCTTGCGACGCACCCGATGTGTGCTGGCTACCAGTGCCGCGTATGTGCGCAGCTCTCCGACCCTGAGCCGCATGCGCGACAAGTGCCGGGTCGTTCCCCTGGGCGTCGACATCGACCGCTTCGCCGAGCCCGAGCGCACCGTCCGGTCGCCGATCGACGTGGATGGACAGGTCGTCCTGTTCGTAGGCCGTTTCCGCCACTACAAGGGGCTGTCCGTTCTGGTCGAGGCGATGACGCGACTCGACGCCAACTTGGTGCTGGTGGGCGACGGAGCCGAACGAGCCCGTCTCGAGCGTCAGATTCGCCACTCCCCGGCGCGTTCTCGCGTCAGTATTCTCAGCGACGTCACCGACGAGGAGCTGCCCGGTTGCTACGCTCGCGCCGACGTCGTCGTGTTCCCTTCAACGGAGCGCAGCGAGGCCTTCGGGTTGACGCTGGTCGAGGCCATGGCGAGCGGCACTCCGGTGGTCAGCACCGAGCTGAGCACTGGAACGAGCGAAGTGAACGAGCATGGCGTTACCGGCTTGGTGGTGCCCCCCGACGATCCGGCGGCACTGCGGGATGCGCTCCACACGCTGCTGGCAGACACGGCGCTGCGACAGCGCATGGGGCGCGCCGCGTCGCACCGTGCTCGTGCGAGCTACGCCGCGAACCAGATGGTCGACGCCACCCTCGACGCCTACGAGGACGCCCTGTGAGCTCGCACCTCGCACCCGCATCGCCACGTGAGAAACGCAGTGCGCGGGAGTCCGGGGGAACTTCACCAGGAGTGCTGACTGCGATAGAGCGAGACGTCGTGACGACCATTGCCTACGCCAACATGTTCGACTATCCGCTCACCCTGCCGGAGATACATCGCTACCTCGTCGGCACCGCCGCAGATCTGGCCGAAGTGACCGCGACGGTCGACCGGTTGGAGGGACGGGGCATCGAGCGTCGCGACGGCTATGTGTTCGTCGCCGGACGTCGCCGCACCGTCGACATGCGGCTCCGCCGCCGGCGTTCGAGCGCACCCCGATGGGACACCGCGCGACGCTACGCGCGGGCCTTGAGCCGGTGCCCGTTCGTACGGATGGTGGCGGTGTGTGGCTCGTTGGCAGTAGACAACGCCGACGACCACGGCGATATCGACATCTTCTGCATCACCGTCCGTGGGCGGCTCTGGTGGGGGCAGACGGCGGCGATGCTGTTGCGCCGGTTGCCGGCGTTGGCGCGCCAACGTATCTGTCCGAACTCCTTTCTGTCAGCGGGCAGCCTGCGCTTAGACGACCGCAACCTGTACACCGCCCACGAGATCATCCAGGCTGTGCCACTAGCCGGTGAGGCCGTCTATCGCGAGTTCGTCGACGCCAACGACTGGCTCGACGAGCTACTACCCAACGCGCGCAGTGCAGAAATAGACAACACTGGCGGGGCCACCGATGCGCCCGACGGCGGACCATGGGGTGGCCACCAAGGCCGAGGCGCCGCGTTCGTCGAACGTCTGTTCGCCGGCCGGTTCGGGGACGCGCTCGACCGCGTGGCTTATGAAACGTTGCTCCGTTACTACGGGCTGCGGCTGCGCGCCCGCGGCGTAGCCCTGCAACAGCTGCGCCACTACTACCGCCGCGATCGCCAACTGGTGGTTGGTGGGGGCTACGAGGCCATCGTTCGATGCCGGTTTGCCGAGCACTTGCGCGAGCTTCTCGGCGACCCTGGCGCCGCGGCGCCAGGGTCGCGCGCCTGCTCCCTGTTGGCGACGCCAGCACCGCGAACGGGCCGCACAGCCGGCAATCGCCGCTGCTGTACGAGCAACAGTTCGAGGCTCGCTACGGAGCAGACCAGTGAGCGACCTGTTGGTGGGCCAGTCCTATTTCCTACGCTTCGACCCGAAGCTCCACCGGGCAATGCGGCCGCAGCCGCCACTGGGATCGTTGTGGGCCGCATCGTGCGCCCGCGAGCAAGGCCACTCGGTGCAGGTGTTCGACGCCATGCTTGCAGAGTCGGAGGACGACTGGGCGACGGCGCTGGAGCAAGCGCATCCGCGTTTCGCTGTGCTGTTCGAAGACAACTTCAACTACCTGTCGAAGATGTGTCTGCTGCGCATGCGCGAGGCGGCGTTTCGCATGATCGCAATGGCACGCAAACGCCAGTGCGAGGTAATCGTATGCGGCTCCGATGCCACCGATCACTCGCCTGAGTACCTCGAGCAGGGGGCCGACTACGTGCTCAGCGGCGAGGGCGAGGCCACCTTGATCGAGCTCTTGGCCTCGCGTACCGGGCGCGGCGAACAACCCGTGGAAGCGATCGCAGGTCTGCGCTTCCTGGCAGCCGATGGCAGCCTTCGCGACACCGGCAGCCGGCCGCTGCTAACCGATCTCGATGCGTTGCCTGCACCGGCGCGGGACCTGATCGACATGGAGCGCTATGCGTCGATCTGGCGGCAACGCCACGGTGTGTTCTCGCTGAACATGGCCACCACCCGCGGCTGTCCGTTTCACTGCAACTGGTGCGCCAAGCCCATCTGGGGGCAGGCGTACCACATCCGTAGCCCTGAGCACGTGGTCACCGAGATGGCGCAACTAGTCGAGCAATACGGCGTGGAGCACATCGACTTCGCCGACGACATCATGGGACTGCAGCCTGGATGGCTGGGGCAATTTGCCGACTGCCTTGCCGACGCCGGGCTCGGCGTGCCCTACAAGTGTCTGAGCCGCACCGACCTGCTGTTGCGCAAAGGCGAGATCGACGCGCTGCGACGCTCCGGTTGCAGCACCGTCTGGATGGGGGCAGAGTCGGGCTCGCAGAAGATCCTCGATGCGATGGAGAAGGGCACCACGGTCGAGCAGGTCGAGGAGGCCAGCGCGAAGCTGCGCCAGGCGGGAATTGGCGTCGGGTTCTTCCTGCAGTTTGGTTATCCGGGCGAGACCTACGCTGACATCGATCAGACGCGAAGGCTGGTGCGACGCTGCTCGCCCGATGAGATCGGCATCTCGGTGTCGTACCCGCTGCCCGGCACCAAGTTCCATGATCGCGTTCAGGAGCAGTTCGGCGCGCAGCGCAACTGGGTAGATTCCGACGACATGGCAATGCTCTACGCCGGCCCGTACAGCCCCTCGTTCTACCGTCGGCTGTACCGCGTTGTGCAGCTCGAGTTCCGTCGCGACCGAGCGCTTGCCGAGTCCATCGGCCGCGATCACCGCCCGACCTCGACGCGCCGACGACGACTGCGGTGTGTCGCCGCAGCCACGGCGCACACCCTGCGCTTGCCATTCGAGCGTTGGCAGTTACAACGGCTGCGGCGGCAATCGCCGGGCGGGCCGCAGCTCACCGCGCAGCCGGTCGATCGTGAAGATGCCGCCACTCCGACCCCGCAGCCTGCGCCGCACCCCACCCCGCAGCCAACCGCGCTGCGAGCCCCGCAAGGCTGAGAGCGATGCGGCGGAATGTCGTCCTGTACAACCCGCAGGCGGTCTTCTTCACCATGCCGCTCGGTCTCCTGGCGGTCGGATCGGCGCTCGACCCCAGCCGCTATTCGGTACGGATCATCGATGCCCGGCTGGAAGCGAGGCCGCATGAAGCGCTCGTTACCGCCGCCAAGGACGCCGTTTGTGTGGGGATCGGCGCGCTGGCGGCTTCCAGAGCCATCAAGAGCCGCTTCCCCGAGCTGCCCGTGGTGTGGGGCGGCTGGCACCCGTCGCTCTTTCCGACCGCGACGCTCCAGGAGCCCGCCATCGACATAACGGTGCAGGGGCAAGGCGAGCAGACGTTCGCCGAGCTCGTTGAGCGGCTAAACCGGGGCGATGACCTGGCGGGATTGCCAGGCATCGCCTATCGGGACGGCGACCGTGCATTGCAGAACGCCCCGCGCGCACTTGCCTCCATGGACGAGCTGCCACAGCCGGACTACGGGCTCATCGACGTGCCCGCCTACTTCGCCAGGAAGGGCACGCCGCAGTTCGATTTCATCTCCTCGACCGGTTGCCATTTCCGCTGCGCCTTCTGCGCCGATCCATTCGTATACAAGCGCGGCTGGGTGGCGCTGTCGCCGCCGCGCTTCGGCGACCTGATCGAGGAGCATTGGCGCCGCTATCGCTTCGATGAGCTGGCGTTCCAGGACGAGACCTTCTTCACCTACCGCGATCGTGTGGCGGCGATCGCCGAGGAGATCCTGCGGCGCGACCTGCGCTTCAGCTGGACGGCGACGATGCGCGCCGACCAGGGGACTCGGCTCACCAACGAGATCTTCGAGCACTGCGTACGCTCGGGCATGAGCCGGCTGCTGATCGGGGTGGAGTCGGGCGATCAGGCAACGCTCGATTGGATGCAGAAGGACATCACGATCGACCAGGTCATGCAGTGCGCCGAGCTTTGCGCACGCCACCGAGTCGGAGCGCAGTTCCCGTTCATCGTCGGCTTCCCCGGAGAGCGATACGAGAGCGTCGAGCGCTCGCTGCGGCTGGCGCACCGGCTGCGTCGCATGAGCCCGCGCTTCGAGACGCCGATCTTCTACTTCAAGCCCTACCCGGGCTCGCCGATCACCGCGCAGGCGGTGCGAGACGGATACGAGCTACCGGCCGATCTGCAGGGTTGGGCCGACTTCGACTTCATCGGCTCCGCCGGCCCCTGGGTGAGCGCTGAGCTCTTTCGCCATGTCGAGCGGTTCAAGTTCTACAACCGTTTCGCCGGCGGGCCGGACAGGTTGCTCAAGCGACCGCTCTCTTGGTTGGCTCGCTGGCGCTGCCGACACGATTTCTTCGCGCTGCCGATAGAGAAGCTCGTCGTTGAGCAACTGGCGCCCACACCGCAGCTTTCCTGAGCCCATGAACCTACTGCTCACCCACGCGTATTTTCTCCAGCAGGACAGACACGAGCAGCAGCTCATGCGCCCGTATCCGCCCCTCGGGCTCCTCTATATCTCGGCCTACCTCAAAGCGCACGGGACAGAGGTGGCTGTCTTCGACACCACCTTCAGCTCGCGGCACGAGTTCCGCCGCCACCTGCAGCGTACGCGGCCCCGCATCGTCGGCATCTACGTCAACCTGATGACACGCGCTAGCGCCCTCCAGACGATCTCCGACTGTCGCGAGTTCGGCAGCATCGTGGTGGTGGGCGGACCGGAGCCGGCCGGGTACGCCGACGAGTACCTCACAGCCGGCGCCGACGTCGTGGTGGACGGCGAGGGTGAGATCACCCTACGGGAGCTGGTGCCGCACCTGCTGGAACACGGCGTTGCGGACCTCGATGCGATCGACGGGATCATCTACCGCCCCGACACATCGAACGGTGCCGACCAACGCGCCCCCGTACGCACAGCCGCGAGAGCACAGATCAGCGATCTGGATACGCTTCCCGACCCCGACCGCGAGGCCATCGACATTGATCGCTATGTCGACGTGTGGCGCACCCATCATGGGGCCGGCTCGGTATCGTTGATCACCGCTCGAGGGTGCCCGTACAAGTGCAATTGGTGCAGCCACAGCGTGTTCGGCTTCTCTCACCGGCGTCGATCCCCGGTGCGTGTCGCCGACGAGCTCGAGCACATCGTGAGCCGCTACCGCCCCGACCAGGTCTGGTATGCCGACGACGTGTTCACGATCAATCATCGCTGGCTTCACGAGTACGGTGACGAACTGGAGCGCCGTGGTCTCCGGGTGCCATTCGAGACCATCTCGCGCGAGGATCGCCTCGATACCGAGAGCATCGCGCGACTCGCCTCCATGGGGTGCCGCCGCCTATGGGTTGGCGCGGAGAGTGGATCGCAGCGTGTCCTCGACGCTATGCAGCGCCAGACAGACGCACCGCGCGTCGAGCAGATCGTCCACGAGCTACAACAACACGGCATCGAGGTCGGTCTGTTCATCATGCTCGGCTACGAAGGCGAGCGGATGAGCGACATCGAGGAGACCGTGGCGTTTCTCAAACGGGCACGGCCAGACCGCTTCGTTACCACGGTTGCCTATCCCATCAGGGGAACCAAGTACTATCAGCGCGTCTCGGATCGGCTCGTCGTGCCGCAGTCGTGGGCGACCAGCACCGATCGCGACATCTCGGTGCGTGGCAGGCACTCCGACAGGTTTTATCGCTGCGCCACCCGCTGGATGGTCAACGAGGTCGAGCGCGCGCGCCTACGCAGCAGCGACCGACCCGGCTATGGGCGGCTCGCCCGCGCCACCGTCAAGGCCCACGTAGGGCGTCTCGGTATGCACCTCCTGCGGCACCAGCAGCGGACTGCAGCACCGCAGCCATGAACACACTGCCCGCCTCGCTCGTTGGCGCTTCGGCCGCCTTCGACGACCTCGCAAACGATTACGACCGCACCTTCAGCCACCGGACCCTAGGGCGCTGGTTGCGTCAATCGGTGCATTCTCGGCTGCGTGCATACACGGCAGGCGATCGCGTCATCGAGCTCGGCTGCGGTACCGGCGAGGACGCGCTGTGGCTGGCTCAGCGCGGTGTGCGTGTGGTGGCCATCGACGCTTCGGCGGCAATGCTGTCGGTAGCCGAGCGCAAGCTCCGCAGCGCCGGGCTCGCCGATCGCGTGCGCCTGCAACAGGTCGATCTCAATGCGCCTCCGACCGACCTGCAACGAGCGCTGGCGGGCGACGAGCCGGTCAACAACGAGCTCTTCGACGGTTGTCTGTCGAACTTCGGCGCACTCAACTGCGTCGGTGCTCGCCCGGCGCTCGCCGGCGCGGTCGCCAGCGTTATGCGCCCCGGCGCACGACTCACGGTTGTCGTGATGGGCCCCGTATGCCCCTGGGAGATCGCCTCGTTCACGCTCCGCGGCCGGCTACCGAGCGCCTGCCGGCGGCGGCGTGGACGCGCCCGCGCGCCTATCGGCGACCACACCGTCGTCGTCGACTATCCGACCCCGCGGCGCCTGCGGCGTGAGCTGACACCGTGGTTTCGAGCTCTCGGCACGCGTGGGATCGGCGTCTTGCTACCGCCCTCGCAGCTCGCCCACCTCGTGGAGCGGCGCACGGCGGCATTCGAGCGCTTGCGTCGCTGGGAGGAGCGCATCGCACACCTACGACCGGCCGCGTGGTTAAGCGATCACTACCTACTGGAGATGGAGCGTCGTGACGATGAACTGTGATCGTGCCGGCACACTCGTCAGTCGACGTTATCGCGAGCCTCACGGCGTTGAACAACTCGTTCATAGAGCGCCGCCAGGCGTTCCGCCATCGCGGCGAAGCTGAGCCGGCAATCGAACCGCTCGGCGACACGCCGCGCCACCTCGGCCGGACCCTCGGCCCAGATGCTCTGCACTCTCTGCGCCAGGGCAGCGGCGTCTCCCACTGGGAACAGCAGGCCGTCGAGCTCCGCGCCGAGCATCTCGCGAAACGCCGGAATGTCGGTGACCACCGGGATTACGCCGCACGACATGGCCTCGAGCACCGCACTACCGCTGTGCTCGCGCCGGCTGGCCTGGAGAAGGAAGTCGGCGCTGCTGTAGATCGCCTCCATCTGCGCAGCGGGAGCCTCGCCGTGGAGGGTGGTACGGCACGCCAACCGCGGGCGCGATCGCAGGAAACCACGTACCTCGTCGAGTAGGTCAGCGCTCTGGTACACGCAGTGCAAGCGCGCCTGCGGCAGCGCATCAACGATCGCTTCGACGCCGCAAAGCATGGTCAACAGGTCCTTGACCGGATGCAACCGCGCCACCGACAACAGCACCGGCGCGCCGTCGAATCCGGTACACCGTCGCGCCGCTTCGCGATCCTGGGGGTTCAGGGCACTCGAAGTCTCCACGACCTGGGCGACCCGTTCGTGCCGGTCCGCCAACAACCCGGCGTCGACGTATGGTTGAGCATGCTCGGGCGCCGTGAAGACAAGCGCCTCCGGCCCCGTGAGCCAGCGTCGCTGGAGTCGCCGCGCCAACCAGCTGCGCGCCGGCTCGCCGCCGTGATGCTGTGCCACCCAGGGGATGCCGCAACGCCTCAGCGCCCGGTCTAAGAGCGCCAAGTTGATGTGCGGTACCAGCCCATGAACGTGGACCAGATCGGGCTCTAGATCCACGACGCGGGCGATGGTCGTGCGAGCAGGGATCAGGTGCGACGAAGGAATCCGCGCCAACCGGGCCAGACCACGACCCAGCGTCGCCGCCGCATGCCCTTCCGAAACCATGTGGTAGCGCACACCATGCTCGCGGTGCTGCTTGGCATGCGGATGCTGCACGACAACGTCGACTTGGTGTCCGAGCCGCGATACCTGCCGAGGCAGGTGCCTTAGCAGCGGAAAGCGATCGAGATAGTCTGCCGGCGCTAGATCCGCGTTCGGCGGGCAGTATGGTTGGACATAACAGATCCTCATGGACAGGTCGATGCTCGAGCGCCTAGGACGGCGACGCAAGCCTCCCTCGCTGCTGTTGCGGAACCTGGAATGCTACAGCGATGGTGAAGTATTCCATGGCGATCTTCGCCTGTCGGCGGGTCGCATTGCCGAGATCGGCGACCGTCTGGCGGCCGGCTCCGGGGAGCGTACTCTGGATCTCGACGGCCACCTTGCGTACCTGGGCCTGATCAACGCTCACGATCATCTCGAGCTGGACTTCCTTCCACGGCTCGGGACCCCCCCCTACCCTAGTTTCTACGACTGGGCGGACGACGTTTACCGCCCCGACGAGCCGCCGATTCGAGATTTGCGTCACGTAACGCTCTCGGACCGCCTCTGGTGGGGGGCCTACAGGAACACGGTCGCCGGCGTCACCACCGTCATGCACCACGACACCTACCACCGTCGCATCTTCCAGAACGGCTTCCCGGTGCACGTCACCCACCCCTACCGTTGGGCGCACTCACTGGGCTTGGGCGTCGACCCTCGCGAAGCGTACGCCAACGGTGCGGGCCCGTTCGTGATTCACGCCGCCGAGGGTGTTGACGAACGCAGCAAGCGCGAGCTCGACGAGCTCGATGACATGGGCGTGCTTGGTGACGACACCATCCTTGTGCACGGCATCGCGATCACCTCCGCACAATGGCGGCGGCTGGCGGCACGGGGGGTGGCGCTGGTGTGGTGCCCCACCTCGAACCTGTTCCTGTACGGCAAGACGGTGGACGTGGGCTCCCTGCCCGAGGGCGTCAACGTGGCGCTCGGCACCGATTCCACCATCAGCGGCTCAGCCAGCCTGCTCGACGAGCTCCGGATGGCACGCAACACGGGCGCGGCGAGCGCCGTGCGCCTACTGGGGATGGTAACCACCGTGCCGGCCGCGATGCTCGCCCTCGAGGCCGGCTGCGGCCGCATTCAGCAAGGCGGCCCAGCGGACGTGATCATCCTCGCTCCTGGAGACAGCGCTCCATCGATGCCCACATCTGACAGCGAAGACAAGGCAACACGCGCGGCGCACGCGCTTTTGGAAGCGCACTCGGCCAACCTTGCACTCGTGCTGGTCGCCGGCCGTCCGGTGCTCGCCGACCCCGATATCGCCGCAACCCTGGGCCTCGGGCCGGCGCGCACGCTGATCGACGGCAGCTCCAAGTGGCTTGTCGGCGATCTTCCGGCTCTTCGAGAACGCATCGCCGCGGCCTCCGACGATGCCGACGCCTGGAACGCCAACCCCGTCTGGCGCCGGCTGCAGGCGGCCCCGAGTTGACTGCTCGGCGCCTGCGCATCGGTCTGGTCGTGCCCGGCTTCAGCGCCGACGAGCACGACTGGTGGATCCCGGCGCTGCGCGACCTGGTAGTCGGACTCCGCGAGCATATCGATCTCACGGTGTTTGCGCTCCGCTATCCCCACACGACGTCGCCGTACCGAGTCTTCGACGTGCCGGTAGTGCCGTTCGGCGGTGCTGAGGCGCGCCGGCTCGGGCGTCTACCGATGATCGTCCGAGCCATGCGCGCGGTGCGAGCGTCGTTACGCGCCGACCAGCTCGATGGTGTGCACGCGCTGTGGGCACACGAGCCCGGGCTGGTGGCCACGGCGGCGTCTGTCGGTACCGGTCGACGCCCATTGGTGTCTCTGCTCGGTGGCGAGCTGACGGACCTCCCGGACATTGGCTACGGAGGCCAGCTCTCACGCTTCAACCGGTGGGCGAGCAACTTGGCGTTGCGGCGCGCCCATGCCGTTACCGTAGGGTCCGAGAGCTTGCGCGATCTCGGCGCGCAACGTGGTTACGCGGTCGCCGGTTGGCATCGACTCCCGCTGGGAGTCGACACACGGAAGTTCTCCCCGCAGGGAGCGCCAGGCAACGCACCGCAGTTGGATGGTCATCCGTGCCTGTTGAGCGTCGGAGCGCTGGTCCCCGTCAAGGGCCCCGAGCTGCTCCTGGAGTGCTTCGCCACCGTCCATCAACAACTACCGCAGGCGCGATTGCACCTGGTCGGTGAGGGTGCGCTGCGGCAGCGGCTCATGGAAACCGCGCGCAGCATGGATCTCGCGGCCGATGTTCGGTTCCATGGGACCATCGATCATGTCGACATGCCGGGCGTGTACCGGCAGGCCGACGTTGTCGTGGTGACGTCGTACTTCGAGAGCCAGTCGGTGGTGGCGGTTGAGGCGGCAGCGTGCGGGCGTACCCTTATCGGACCAGCGGTCGGGGTGCTGCCCGAGATCGACGGTGCCGAGATCTGTGTCAGCCACGACGCGTCGGCGATCGCGGCGGGATTGCTTCAGGCGCTGTCGGATCGCAACCTGCTCCGGCGCCGCGGTGCACTGGCGCGCGCTTGGGTGCTGAGAGAAGCGACCGTCCGCAGCACGGTCGACAAGCTCGTTCAGCTGTACGAGGAGGTTACTCACCAATGACCGGGACGGCGCGTGGGACCCTCGACGCGGCTTTGC
Organism: Acidobacteriota bacterium; assembly: GCA_963666055.2. Lineage (GTDB taxonomy): Bacteria > Acidobacteriota > UBA890 > UBA890 > WLXD01 > DASCOT01. Next base: position 355,398 of record CAXWPH010000014.1, read on the forward strand.
CACGGAGAGTGCTGATCACCGGCGGCGCCGGATTCGTGGGCTCGCATGTCGCTGATGCGCTGATCGAGCAAGGCTGCTCGGTGGTCGCCGTCGACGATCTGTCGACCGGCAGTCTCGACAACCTGGAGCAGCTGTCCGGGAACCCCGGATTCACCCTGGAGGTCGGCTCCGCCGCCGACTCCGAAATGCTGGCAACCCTGCTATCGGAGTGTGACGCCTGCGTGCACCTGGCCGCTGTGGTCGGCGTGAAGCTGGTGCTGCGGCAGCCGGCGCGGGCTCTCGAGATCAACGCGCGTTGCACTGAGGCTGTCCTGGAGGCGGCGGCACGGCATAGCGTTCCGGTGCTGGTGGCGTCGAGCTCGGAGGTCTACGGGCAGCGTTCCACGATTCCCCTGTGCGAGGACATGGATCTGGAAATCTCCTTGCGAGGCGGCCACTCCGCCTACGCCGTGTCGAAGCTGTACAGCGAGCGCTTGGCGCTGTCGTGGGAGCGTCAGGCCGGCCTCCCAGTAATCATCGCGCGGCTGTTCAATACTGCCGGCCCACGGCAGATCCCCGATCACGGCATGGTGGTGCCGAGCTTGGCGCGGCAAGCGCTGCGGAATCAGCCGCTGACAGTGTTCGGCGACGGCGCGCAGACGCGGTCCTTCGCCCACGTGCGCGACATCGCCGAGTCGCTCATCCGGCTGCTAGCGACCCCGGCAGCCCACGGGCAGATCTACAACGTTGGCGCCCAACAGGAGCTCACCATTCTCGATCTCGCACGACGCGTAAAGCGACGCGCCAACAGTGACTCAGAGATCGTTCGCGTGCCGTACCAAGAAGCGTACGGAACACGGTTCGAGGACATTCGGCGGCGGGCACCTGATGTAACGAAGCTCGAGCGGCTGCTCGGCTCGGTGCCGACGATCGGTATCGACCAGATCATCGACGACGTGCTCGCCTATTGGACCGGCCCGCCAGCCGAGCGCGTGGCGGCAGAGGTGTCGACGCTCTGAGGGCGGGCTACCGGTGGTCAGCGCCTCGAGCGAGCCCTGCAGCGAGCGCAATGTAGTACGTAACGTCGGCGTTGTACGCCGCCACCTGGGCATTCGACGTGCTCATCTCGAACGTCACCATCCCCTTGTCGATCAGCTTCTTCGCCGAAACTGTCTTCCTGAAGTCCCCTTGCCCCTGGGCGAGGGTGCCTTTCAGACGGGCCAGCACCTTGGGCTTTTTCTTTCCCTCGACGCTCGCCGTCACCTCCACCGCGTTGCTGATCTGCGCCGTGCTGCTGACAGCTCCGGGACGCTCAATCGAGATCGACGCGCCGATGACGACCTTCGTGTTTCTGCCGAGGCCAGCGAGCAGGTCGGCCGGGTCCAGCGTACCTCCCGGCAGGAAGAGATCGCCGCCGGCCGGGTTCTCGTAGCTGGCGCCGTACAAAACGCTCACCCACTGCTGTACGGCGGCGGCACCGGATGGAACCGCAAAGCTCACCACCAGGTACCCGACTGCCAGCACCGGTAACATAGTGTGCCTGCCGTTTTTCATGCGGATCCGGCCCCCATTGCGATAACAGTCGATTTTGAACCTAACACGAGACTTGAGCGACGAACAACGCAGTACCAGCCGGCTGCTGTCAGGAAGCCAACTGAGCCGATTGCTATCGGGTTTGATCGAAGCGGCATGGCTGGGACTGCTCGTCGCCACGGCGCTCTACTTCAACCCTTACTCGCTTACCAGCTTCGAGCCCGACAAGGCGACGATGGCCCGCGCCTACCTTCTCTTGATGCTGGGGTGCTGGGCGGCGCTGTGCGCGTATGGTGGAAGGTCGGCGGCGCGAGCACCGCGGGCCGCCGTCGTGGGTGCCTGCATCTTCGCGACCTGGGCGGCATCTGTAGTGCTCAGCGCAGCGAACTCCATCGCTCCCGCCCTGAGCTGGTGGGGATCATACGATCGCGGTCAAGGTGCGTGGCTCGAGATCGGTTACGTTGCCCTGTTCGCCGCGCTGGCAACACGACTCCGCAGCGCGCAGCAATGGCGGCGCCTGAGGCTCACGATCGCCGCGTCCAGCGTCCCGGTGTGCCTCTTGGCGCTGGCGCAGCGATCCGGCATCCCGATCCTCCTGGGCAACGAGCCCCTGGAGGTAAACGCCACATTCGGCAACCCGACCTTCCTCGGGGCTTTCCTGCTGCTGACGTTGTTCGTGACCGCCGATTTCGTCGTCGAGACGGCTACCAGCATGCGGGGTGGCGGGCAGCCGGTGACCGCCCACCCGGCGCGCCTGGGGCTACGCCGCGCCGCGCTGCCGACGTTGATCATCACTCTCCAGCTCGCGGCGCTGCTTGCCACGCGCGGCTCCGCGGCGTTGATCGGGCTGCTGTTCGGCCTGTCGCTTCTGGTCGCCGGGGCGTTCGCCATGCGGCGCATCGACTCAGCGCCACCGCGCTCCGCCACTGGTCGCTGGAGGCGGCGCCCCATCGTGCTGGCATCGGTGGCCGTAGTCGCGGCGATCGTCTGGCTCGGTGCCACCGCGGATCGCACCGCCGACGGTAATCAGGTGGTCGAGCTAGCGACGATGTTCAACCCGGAGCGCGACACCAACCGGGTTCGACTATTGATCTGGGATGCCGTTCAGCAAGCCATGCTGGCCTCGGCCGGTGACCCCGAGGAAGTGCGCAACACAGCGTGGCGCTGGCTCGTCGGCTTCGGGCCGGAGACCACCTGGCTAGCCCTCGAGCACTCGTACCCGGCCGGGCTGGCTAGCGTCGAGAGCTGGCAATCGCTGCCCGACCGGGCGCACAACCAGGTACTGGAGATCCTTCTTACGCGCGGCCTGTTGGGGGTCGGTTGCTACCTGCTCACCGCCGCAGCGCTGCTGGCCATCGGACTGCGAGCCGCCGGCTTGCTGATCGAGGCGGGCTCGACGCGGCGCTTCACGAGTGCGTTGCTGGCCGGAAGTACGCTAGGCGCCGTCGCCGCGCTCGCGGCGTCGGGTAGATGGTCGCTCGCCGCCGTGGGGCTGATCCCGGGCATGGTCGTGGGAGCGTTGGGCTACCTGATTGGGCGGGTGGAAGGCGTCGGCGAGAGCCCGCCTCAGCCGCGTCGCCAGCGATGGCTGGCGCTGCTGCTCACTGCCGCTATAGTGGCGCATCTCGTGGAGACCCAGTTCGGCATTGCCGTGACCGCCAGCCAGACGTATTTCTGGCTTCTTGCCGGCGCGCTGGTAGCGCTCCGCTACCGCGGCTGGAGCCCGGGGGACGCAGCCGATGCGGCGGCGCCGGGCGGCACGGTCGACGGCCTCGTAGTCGGCACGATCCTCCTGACGCTGGTATTCGGCTTGATGACTCCGGGCGCTGCTGTGCCGCTGGTTGTGGCGCTCGTGCTCCTGGCGTCGTGGCTAGGCGGCTGGGTGCTTTCGTCGCTGGGCATGGCAGCACCGGCCCTGTTCGGCCGGCGCGGCCGGCGCTTCGCACTGGTCAGCGCTGCGCTCATGGCGGCGTATATCGGCTTCCACAAGCTGCAGACGGCAACCGCCACCGTCCTCCAGGCGCGCGGCGACGACCTCGCTGCCGCGTCGACGTTCGCGACCTTCTTCGACGGGTACCAGGCTTGGATGCTGGCAGCCACGCTAGCAACCGGCGTGCTGCTGGCGGCGTCAAAGCACGACGACGATCAGAACGTCGGCGATCGCTCCCCGGCGCGCACCGTCCTCGCGGTGACGCTGATCCTGGCGCTCGGCATGGCACTGCCGCGCGCCCCGCATGTCGCCGCCGCGCGTGCCGATATCCTGGCCGCACATGCCGAGAGGGCGCGGCTTGCAGGACGCTTCGCCAGCGCCGGTCGCCTCTATCGGGAGGCGCTGTCGTTGCGCGCCGACGAGATTGTCTACCGCATCGGGCTCGCCAAGGTACAGACCGATTGGGCCGGCGAGACCTCCGGTGATGTACGCAATAGCCGTTTTGGCCGCGCCGCACGCCAGCTTCGGCTGGCGCTTCAAGCGGAGCAGGCGGGCGCTACCGAACACGCCAACCTGGCGCGCCTGTACACGTTGTGGGCAGAAACCGAAGTCGACGCCACGGAGCAAGCCAGCAGGCTGGCGCGTGCCGATCGTCACTATCGCAACGCCCTTGTCATACGCCCACAATCGGCTCGCTACTACGCCGAGTGGGGGCGCCTGAGCGTGCTCCAGGGCGAGCTCGAACCGGCGCGTTGGCGCTTCGGCCGCTCGTTGGTATTGGACCCGACGCAGGGACAAACCTACCTCTGGGTGCGCCCCTTGCTCAGCTCCGACCTGCTGGAGGCAAGCAACGCCCTGGCCGAGCTCGGGCCCGACGTAGGCGCCATAACGCCGGCCCAGGTACACGCAGCGCTGGTCGAACACTTCATCGAGGCCGGCCTGTTCGAGGCCGCGATCGAGGCAGCATTCCGGCTCGCGGAGGCGATCCCGGAGCAAGCGCTTGCGCATTGGACCCTGGCCGGCCTCTACAGCCGTACCAGCCGGCCCGCCGTGGGTCTGCCACACGCTCGACGAGCGCACCAACGGGCGCAGGGCTGGCAGCGCCGTCAGATCGCCCGGCTCATCGACAACCTCGAAGCGGCAATCGAGAGGACGGCTTCGTGATCGGCAACGCCCATGTGTCGCTGGCCGTCGCGTTCGTCGCCTCGCTGGTGCTGGGCCCGATAATGTGGACCGTGGCTCGTCGTTATGACTGGATCGACACGCCGGAGCCAGGCAGCGCGCATCGCAATCCTACGGCGCTGTTCGGCGGGATCGGCATCTACGGTGCGGTGCTCTCCGGGTTGCTGGCAGCGGGAGGCCCGGCCACCGATGTGCGTCATGCTGGCCTGTACGTCGGCGCCACCCTGCTGGCCGTTGTCGGTTTGTGGGACGATCGCCGGGCGTTGTCGCCACGACTCAAGCTGCTGGCGACCCTCATTGCCGCTCTCGTCGTGATCGCTTCCGGGACGCGATGGCCGGCCACCGATCTCTCGGCGCTACAACTGACGCTGACTCTGGTCTGGCTCGTGTCGATACCACACGCGATCAACCTGCTCGACCATCTCGACGGGGTTGCCGGCGGCATTGCCGCGATCGCCGCCGCTTGTCTGGTAGTGGTGGCGGCTGGCAACGGCGGCGCCTCGGTGGCAGCAATGGCCGCGGCGTTGGCCGGCGCCTGTGGCGCGTTCCTGGTGTACAACCTGCCGCCGGCCAGGATCTTTCTGGGTGACGCCGGCAGCCTGCCCATCGGTCTGGTGCTTGCCGCGCTGAGCCTGGAGGCAATACCAGCGACGGCGACCTCACGGGCCGCCCTGCTCTTTCCACCGTTGGTGCTGCTGGTGGCCATATGCGATACGGCGCTGGTAACGGTGTCGCGCCTGTTGCGCGGCAGCAATCCGATCACCCCCGGCGGCACCGATCACAGCGGCCATCGTCTGCGCGCTCGCTTCGGACACCTCGGCGCGCTGGCCATCCTCTACGGCACCGCGGCGGTCGGCGGCTCCCTGGCTGTGTGGCTAGCAGGCCGTAGCGGCGCCCCATAGCGGGTCACGGGCCGCCGCCAGCGCTCAGGTCGGTCGGAGCACCTTGCCGACCGGAGCGTCTGGAAAACGGCCCGTTGACCGACGTCAGGGCAAGCGCCCTACTGGTGGTTGGCCTCTACCAGCAACTCGATCTGAACCTCGCCGCCAACAATGGCGGTCTCCGCCCACGAACCCACGCCCACACCGAAATCGCTGCGATCGATCGTCAGACTGGCCCGAAAGCTGGCAGCTTCGGTGATGCCGCCGAGCATGTCGCGCATCGGAGCGGGAATCGATTGCACCCCGAGCACCTCGATCGGCACGTCGACCTGGCGGGCGACGCCCTTGATCGTGAGGGTGCCGGTGGCTACCAAGTTAGCGGCGTCGATTCGCTTGACCGCGCTGCTGCTGAACGTGATGTATGGGTAGTCGTCGGCTTCGAACCAATCCCCCGAGCGCAGGTGGTTGTCGCGGCGCTCGTTGCCCGTGTTGACCGAGGCAACGGCAATCGTCGCCTCTACGTGACTGTTGGCTGGATTCTCTGAATCGAACACGAGGTCGATCTCATAGTCGTCGAACGACCCGCTGATCGGTGTGAAGAAGTGGCGCACCTTGAAACCGACTTCGGTATGGGCACCATCGACATTCCATGTGCGCGCGTCGAGCCCGGCGGCGGCGTGGCCGAACGACGGGGCGGCGATCAGACCGACCAGAGCGGTGAGGACAAGCAGCTTTCGCATCGTGAACCCTTCCCGGGGAGCTAGAGTGGATGGCGCCTCGCGGCAGACGTTCCTTGGCGACCGCGAGGGTGAGCGGCGCGGTGCTCGGAGGTTTGTTCGCCGCTGCCCGCAAGCTGGTTACAGCCATTGGGCTCCGGCACCATCAGGAGTGTGGGGCAGATCACGGCGGCGCCGCGAAGCACCTCGACCGTACAGATCACGGCGGCGCCGCGAAGCACCTCGAGCGTACTAGCGAGCCGTCACCACATCTCGCGCAGCTTCGCGCCCACGTCCGCCACGACCCCTCCGACCGCCGCTGCCTCGCCCTCGTCGCTTTCACCGCCAGGGGCGAGACGCTCGAACCGGTCACGGGCCTGCACCGGTAGGAACCGGCTGATCGGCGCGTACACATGTCGGCCGCCGAGGCGGCGCTGATGCGTCACGTAGAAGCGCAACGGGTGGATGAGGTGGAGCTCGCGTTCTGCCCGCGTCATCGCCACATAGAGCAACCGCCGTTCCTCATCGATCTCCTCGGTCGTGCCGGTCGCCATGTCGGAGGGGATACAGCCATCAACGACGTTGAGCACGTGCACGCTGTCCCACTCCTGACCCTTGGCAGAGTGGATGGTCGAAAGGATCAGGTAGTCCTCGTCTAGATGCGGCGGCCCAGCATGATCGCCGCTCGCCTGCGGGGGGTCGATGATGAGCTCGCTGAGGAACCGTTCGCGATTCGGATAACGGCCGGCGATGTGCTCCAGCTGCTCCAGGTCGCCGGCTCGGACCACCGGCGCCTCATAGAGCGCTTCGAGGTAGGGCTCGTACCAGACACGAGCCCGGCCCACGTCTCCCGGCCACTGCACATCAGCACTGGCCAGCTCGATCAGTAGCTCCAGGAGCGCCACAAACTCCTGGCGGGCGGCGGGCGGGACCTGGCATTCGCGCAGCGCCTGCCAGTCGCCGTTAGCCGCGTCGAGGTGCTCGATCACACGCTGGGCCGTCCCGGGACCGACGCCCGACAGCAGCTGCAACACGCGGAACGCCGCCGGGCTATCACGACAGTTCTGCGCCCAGCGCAGCAGGGCGAGCAGATCCTTGACGTGGGCCGCCTCGAGGAACTTCAAGCCGCCGTACTTGACGAAAGGGATGTTGCGGCGCGCCAGCTCCACTTCGAGCAGGTCGCTGTGGTGCGAGGTACGGAACAGCACCGCTTGCCGCCTGAGCAGCACACCTTCCTCGCGCCGCGAGAGGATCGCCTGGACTACGTACTGCGCCTGGGCGTTGTCATCCTCGACCGCCACCAGGCGCGGCCGCTGGTCGGAGACCTTGGTGGTGAACAAGTCTTTGGTGTAGCGCTCCGTCGCCTGCGCGATCACGACGTTGGCGGCCTCGAGAATCGGCTGGGTGGAGCGATAGTTCTGCTCCAGGGTGACCACCCTGGCAGGGGGCTCGAAGCAAGCCGGAAAATCGAGGATGTTACGTACTGACGCGGCCCGAAATGCGTAAATCGCCTGCGCATCGTCGCCGACCACGGTGATGCCGTCGCCGCCAGGACGCAGCGCCAAGAGGATCCGCGCCTGCAGGCTATTGGTGTCCTGGTACTCGTCGACCAGCACATGATCGAAAAGCTCTGCAACGTACCCGGCAATCTCCTTTTCGTTCATCATGTGCGCCCAGTACAGCAGCAGGTCGTCGTAGTCGAGAATGGCGCGCTCCTGCTTGAGCTCGACGTAGGCGCGGAAGAGCTTGCGCAGCGACTCCTCCCACTCCGCGCACCAGGGAAAGTGTCGTCCGAGGACCTCGTCGAGCGATCGTTCGCTGTTTACCGTCCGCGAGTACACCGACATGCAGGTGCCCTTGCGCGGGAAGCGCTTGGCCCGCTCCGACATGCCGAGCTGGTTGCGCACCAGGTTGAGTAGGTCCTCCGAGTCCGAGCGGTCCATCACGGTGAACGATTCGGACAGTCCTACCGCCGGACCGAAACGGCGCAGCAGGCGGTTGGCGACGGAATGGAACGTCCCGGCCCATTGCAGCGACGTGGCCGTCGCTCGCATCGGACGCCCCGCGGCGTCGGCGCTGCGCACCGCAGCGGCGACGATGCGCTCGGCCCGTCGGCGCATCTCCTGCGCCGCCCGACGACTGAAAGTCAACAGCAGCACGCGCCGTGGATCGACCCCCCGAACGATGAGCTCGGCAACGCGGTGGGCCAGGGTCAACGTCTTGCCGGAGCCGGCGCCGGCAATAATCAGCAATGGCGGCACGGCACGCAGATCGCCATCCAGCCCATACAGAACCGCTCGTCGCTGTGCCTCGTTGAGGTTGTCCAGGTGCGACGACGGTGCGCTGTTCCCCTCCTCCATCGTGGCATGCTACAACACGCTTTGGCGACATCGTGGGTCGCTGGTTGCCAACCGACGGGGCGATCGTCGCCCATCATTGCGTGGGCCCGTCGACGGGCTGGAGGCCCGCACCGCATGCCAGACAAGCGCGTCGAAGAGGCGACGTACGGAGACGCTGGCCTCTATCTACACATCCCCTTCTGCGCACGCGTTTGTCCCTACTGCGATTTCGCCGTACGCACTGGCAACGGGCGCCGGCGCGTGCGCTTCGTCGACCACCTGATCGACGAGATAGAGCACTACAGAGAGTGGACCCGGGTGATCGACACGGTCTACGTGGGCGGCGGCACGCCCTCGTGTATGGATCCCGAACAGCTGGCGAGAGTGCTCGAGTGCGCCAGCGTTCAGCTACCGATACGCGCCGACGCAATGTACACCCTCGAGGCCAACCCCGAGGACGTCAGCGTCGAATCGGCCGCCGCCTGGCGCCATCTCGGCTTCGACACCATCAACCTGGGAACGCAGTCGTTCGACGACAACGAGCTCGCCTTCCTGGGCCGCAGCCACACCGCCGCCGACGCGGCCCGCAGTGTCGAGGTGGCCCTCGACGCGGGCTTCGAGTCGGTCTCGCTCGACCTGATCTTCGGGCTACCCGATCAACGCTCCGATGTCTGGCGCTCCAATCTGCAACGAGCCGTGGCGCTCCGACCAGATCACCTCTCTTGCTATCAACTGACCCTCCACAAAGGCACGCCAATGTATCGACGTTGGCGACGCGGCGAGATACAGGAGCTGCCCGACGCGGATCAGGCCGAGCTCTACTTGCTGGCTCACGAGTTTCTCGCCGACGCCGGCTACCGTGCCTACGAGGTGTCGAACTTCTCGCGCGCGCCGCGCTACGAATCACGTCATAATCGCAAGTATTGGGGCCATGCGCCCTACCTCGGTCTGGGCCCCTCGGCCCACTCCTTCAGCGGCGCTCGCAGTCGCTGGTGGAACCTGCGCCAGCTCAACGACTGGGAGAGCGTCATCGACAGCGGCAACCGCCCGCTCCGCGGATCGGAACGACTGCGCCGCGAAGATCTTGCTCTGGAGGCGGTCATGTTGGGGCTGCGCACGCGCACCGGGCTCGATTGCGATGCCGTTCAGGAGCGTTGGGGGACCGACGTGTGGACGCCGAACCAGGCAACGTTCGAGCGCTTCGCCACCGAGGGGCTGGTTGTCGTACGTGGCCGTTGCGTGCACCCGACGCCCCGCGGCATGGCGATCGCCGACTACCTGGCGCGCGACGTGACGATCCCACCGTCCTGACCGAGCGTTAGCAGGCCGCCTTGCATCCGACCCCAACTCGCCACAACCAGGCCCGCCACACTTCCACCGCGGCCAGCTAACTACGATGTCCCGCATGCAAACCGGCCTGACCGGCCGCGAGATCGCCACCACCTGGTGGCCGCTGGCGCTCAGCTGGCTCTTCATGGCGCTCGAGCTGCCGGTGGTCAGTGCCGCGCTTGCACGCCTGCCGGAGCCAGAAATCCAGCTGGCTGCCTATGGCGGCGTGGTGATGGCGTTGCTGCTGCTGGTCGAGTCGCCGATCATCATGCTGCTGGCTGCTTCCACGGCGCTGTCGCGCAACGCTGCCAGCTACCTCTCGCTGCGCAACTTCATGCATCGGTTGAGCGCCGGGCTCACGCTGCTGCAGCTCGTCCTGGCGACCACGCCCCTCTACGACTTCGTGGTGACGCGGTTGATCGCCGTCCCCGAAGCGGTGGTCGAACCCGCCCGGGTCGGCCTGTTGATCGCGCTGCCGTGGACCTGGACGATCGCCTACCGCCGGTTCAACCAGGGAATCCTCATCCGGCACGGTGCCTCTCGCGCCGTTGGTGTGGGCACGCTGCTGCGGCTCGCGGCCAACGTCGTGGTGCTGGGCGCCGGGCTCTGGCTCCATGGAGTTGCGCCGCAGCTCATGCCCTCGGGGGTGGCCCTCGGCAGCTGCGCGGTGCTCGCCGGAGTCGTGACCGAGGCAGCGTTCGTCCGCTGGCGGGTGACACCGATCATTCGGCAGCACTTCGACCTCGACTCCCCGGCCGGGGAGGGCATCGCTCTCGGCGAGCTCCTACGCTTCTACGTGCCGCTGGCGCTGACTTCGTTGCTGGCGCTGATCATGCAGCCGATCGGCAGCGCCGCCGTGAGCCGCATGCCGCTGCCGCTGCCATCGTTGGCGGCCTGGCCCGTGGTCGTCGGAATAGTGTTCGTACTGCGGAGCCCGGGCACGGCGTACAAAGAGGTGGTCGTCGCGTTGTTGGATCGGCCCGACCCCGAACCGGCCCTCCGCCGATTCACCGTGTCGCTGGTACTGATCAGCTTGGGGCTGTCGCTGTTGGCGTTCACGCCGCTCAGCCACGTGCTCCTGATACGCTTCGCGGCCCTTACACCCGAGCTCGCGACGCTGGCCGGCAACGGCCTCAAGATCGCCGTATTGCTTCCCGCCATGGGTGTGCTGCAGAACGCCTACGTCGGTGTGCTGGTGCATCGGCGCAGGACCCGCCCGATCACCGAATCGATGATCGCGTTCTTGTCGATCTCGATCACCGGTCTCATCCTCGGCGTGCTCCGAGGTGGGGTGCCGGGGATCTACGTCGCCTACGCCGCCTTCACCGCCGGGCACGTGGCACAGCTACTGTGGGTACGCCGTGCGGTCCGACACACTGCGGCCGAGTGAGCTGGCAGGGCCCGGCGCAGCATCTCGGCGCGTGACGACACCGGCTGAGCCTAGCGGATCACGCCGACCTCGGTCGGGGCCAAGCGCACCCCGCGCGGCTGCGGCGGCTTGCCGCTGGCAACAAGCTGGTCGTACTCGCGCCCGATGGAGTACGCCGCGAAGAGCCAGCCCAGGACCAGGACCATCACGACCGCCGAGAAGCCACTGATCGTCAGGCCGAGGGTAGTGCCGGCGAACACGATGCCCCCGGCCAGCACGTCTCCGGCACGCACGCTGAAGGAGTCGGTTACCTGTTTGGCTTTGTACTTCTGCTCGCGCGTCGTCGGCAGGAAGAGCATGGCGCGCAACGTGTTGTGGAGCGAGTAGTCGGTGGCGTTTTCGAACGTCTTGCTCCAGCGAACGACGGCCAACGTCGGTACCATGGCGATCAAACCGTAGGCGCCGAGCGAATAGAGCGGCAGCAGAAGCAGACCCCAGCGGAGCCCGAGATACTTGACCACGCGTGAGGTGATGAAGAGCTGGATCACCAGGCTCACGGTGTTCATGACGGCGGCGAAACTGGCGTAGTAGCTGCCGAGGTACTCGCCGCCGGTGAGCTCGCCGCCGGCGGCGACGGCCGCCGTCGCGGCCTCCGAGAAAGTGCGGCCGAGGATGTAGCCGCCGAGCGTGTTGACCAAATTGAGGAACAGGACCAGGACCCCGATGAGCAGCAGATACCGGGTGCGCCACACGAGCTGGAACGCCGACATCCCGCTACCTGGCTGTTCGTAGTCTTCGATGGCCTCGCCGCGCTCCTTGGCCTCGTACAGCTCACGCTCGCGCTCGGCGAGCTCCTCCAGCTCTTCGATCGTCTTTGGGGCCTGGAAGGCGCCGGTTGCGGCGATGGTGGCCGTAGTCTTGATGTCGGGCACCCCCGCCTCGCGCATACGGCGCTCCCGCGTGTCGACAAAGTTGGTGATTAGCAGCCCAAAGAGCAAGATCACCGCCGCCACGATCATCGGGATGTAGAGGCCGAAGGGCGCGATCAGGCCCTCGACGAACATCGCGCCGACCACCCCACCGACCGAGGCGCCAACGGCCACGATCGGGAACAGACGCTCGCCCTCGTCGCGCTTGTAGATATCGTTGGCGAACGACCAGAACTGCGCCACGATCATCACGTTGAAGATGCTGCCGAAGACGAAGAACGGTATGCCAATACCGACGCCAGCCATGCCTGCAACGGCGAACGCGACGAGCAATCCGGCGATGATCCAGGTGACGAGGCCGATCAGTCGGCGCCGCGGGAGGCGGTCGGCAAGCCCGCCGTACAAGGGAACGAGCAGGGCCAGGACGGCAACGTTGGCGACCTGCAGGTAGGTGGCCATCTCCGGGCCCCACTCGGCCGTGACGATGGCGTCCCGCGTCGGCTTGATCATCCAGTAGGAGCCGAGGATGACGAAGACATTGCTGGCCAGCAGCACGGCGGTGAGCCCCTCGCCGGGGCGGATATCCGTGAACAGCCGCAGGAACCGGTCGAGGGCGCTGCCCTGCTTACTATCGGCCAAGCGGCCCTCCGGTGTCAGCGGCCAAGACGTCGTTGTCGTTGGCTGTAGGCGCGCAGCGCACGATACAGGTCGATGCGGCGGAATGCCGGCCAGTGCGTGTCGCTGAAGTAGAACTCCGAGTAGGCACTCTGCCACAGCAGGAAACCGCTCAGCCTCACCTCGCCGCTGGTTCGCAGAATCAGGTCCGGCTCCGGCTGGCCCGACGTGTATAGGAAACGCTCGATCGACGCATCGTCGAACTCGTTCGCCATCTGCGCGAGATCTCCGCCGCGTTCGGCCTGCTCGCGTAGGTAGGCGCGGAACGCCTCGGTGATCTCCTGGCGTCCGCCGTAGGCCATCGCTATGTTGAGCTTGAAGCGGTCGTAGTGACGGGTGGCGTGCTGCACTTCCTCGATCACCGCTTGCAGGCTCTCGGGTAATAGCTCTGTCTTGCCGATGTAACGAATCCGTATCTCGCTCTCGTGAACATCGGGGCTATCGATGAGCTCGCGGGTTCGCTCCTCGAACAGGCGTAGCAGATCGGTGACCTCCGACTCGTCGCGGTGGAAATTATCGAGCGAGAAGCTCCAAACGCTGACTACCGGTATGCCCAACTCCTGGCACCAGCGCAACACCTCGCGCAGCTTCTCGGCGCCGCGTGCGTGTCCGAACAGCACGTGTCGGCGGCCAAAATTTCGCGCGAACCGGCGGTTGCCATCCATGATGATGCCGATGTGCCGAGGCAACTTCCAGGTATGCGCTTCGGCCGCTAGACGGCGTTCGTAGAGAGCATAGAAGGGGAGCTTGATGAGCTGCTTGGCGGCACGCCAGAGCGCCGGTATGGCGCCAACAACCGGCTCAACGAAGGATTCCTGGGGTACCGCGCTCGCTTCCGCGCGCCGGGTCGGCGATTCCAAAGCAGCAACGTCCTGGGAGGGCGTAGTGTTGCTCGAAGCTGGGAGCAAGCAACGCCCGACTGGGTTGCAGCTCGACGGGATTGTACCGCAGCTTGGCCATCTGTCGTCGCTTACTCGACCGGGTAGTACCAAACCCGCCGGATATGGCCGTCGCGGATCTCGTAGACAGCAAGCGAAGCCTGCGAGACTTCCTCGCCGCCCTGTATCCAGTACGCGCGCTCGCGTACCGCGACGAAGCGCCCCACGCTGAGGCGCTCCTCGATCTCCGCCCGGGCACCGGGCACAGACGCAAAGTAGGGCTCCATCGAGCGACGAAACTCGTCGCGGCCACGCAGCTCCACGCGCGTCATGTCCGGATCGACCGCGAACCACGCGAAGTCCTCCGCGAGGTTGGCCACCATGGCGTTGACGTCGTGGGCATTGAACGCAGCTAGCTGTGCATCGATCACCGCGAACGGATCGACAGGATCAGTGGCCGGCTCCGCTTGTTGCCGGGCGGCGTCGGGCTCACGTTGCTGCCCCGCTTCCAGCGGCAGGACCGGCCACGCCACAGCTCCCGCCGCTACCAGACTCATCAGCACCCCGAGCCGAAGTGCGCGACGCATCATGCCTCCGTGGTGGAAGTAAGCGATGCTGTACCGTAGCGGCCAGCCTTGTAGCAGACATATTTCCTTCTAGGGTCGCACCACACACCACTGCCTGCTAGTGCGGTCCGTCCGCTTAACGTACCCTGTTGCGACGTCGGTCACGCACTCCGGCGAGGAGGCGCGCACGAAGCGCGACGTGCTCCGAACCTCAGGGTGTACCCTCTGGCGCGCCCGCCGACGCGGGCAGCGAGGGATCGTGCGTGTTCCCTACAAGGATCCGAGGCAATGCAGGAACTACCCCAGGTGAAGCTGGCGCCGCCGGAAGGCGGCCTCGGGATCTTGACCGTCGGAATCGGCGCGGTTTCCACTACCTTCATTGCCGGCGTGCTTGCGGTGCGCAAGGGACTGGCTCAGCCGATCGGCTCTCTGTCGCAGATGGGAACCATCCGCCTAGGCAAGCGCACAGAAGGGCGCGTACCGACGATCAAGGAGTTCGTCGGGCTGCCCGAGCTCGACGATTTGCAGTTCGGCGGCTGGGACATCTTCGAGGACAACGCCTACGAAGCTGCGATGAACGCCGGCGCCCTCAACAAGGAAGATCTCGAGAAGGTCCGCGACGAGCTCGAAGCAATCCGACCGATGAAAGCAGTCTTCGACCAACGCTACGTCAAAGCGTTGACCGGCACCTGGGTGAAGTCCGGCGGCAGCCGCTGGGACTACGCAGAGCAGATCATCGCCGACATCCAGGCGTTCAAGGACGCCCACGGAGTCGACCGGGTAGTAGTGATCTGGTGCGCGAGCACCGAGGTCTTCCTGGAGCCCAGTCGTGTCCACCAGTCGCTGGAGGCGTTCGAGGAGGGCTTGAAGAACGACGATGAGGCGATCCCGCCGAGCATGGTCTATGCATACGCGGCGCTGAAGATGGGCATCCCCTACGCCAACGGGGCCCCCAACCTCAACATCGACATCCCGGCGCTCACGGAGCTGTCGAAGCAGACCCAGACACCCTTAGCCGGCAAAGACTTCAAGACCGGCCAAACACTCATGAAAACGATCCTGGCGCCGGGCCTCAAGGCGCGGCTGCTGGGCGTCAGCGGCTGGTTCTCGACCAACATCCTCGGCAACCGTGACGGCGAGGTACTCGACGATCCGGGCTCGTTCAAGACCAAGGAAGAGAGCAAGCTCGGCGCGCTCGAGTACATCTTGCAGCCCGATATCTACCCCGACCTGTACAGCGACATCTATCACAAGGTGCGGATCAACTACTATCCGCCGCGTGGCGACAACAAGGAGGGGTGGGACAGCATCGACATTTTCGGGTGGCTCGGCTACCCGATGCAGATCAAGATCAACTTCCTCTGCCGCGACAGCATTCTGGCGGCACCGATCGTTCTCGATCTGGCGCTCTTCCTCGACCTCGCCAAGCGTGCCGACTTCGCCGGCATACAGGAGTGGCTGTCGTTCTACTTCAAGGCGCCGATGACACTTCCCGAGCTGTACCCGGAGCACGACATCTTCATCCAGCTGATGAAGCTGAAGAACACGTTGCGCTACATGAAGGGCGAAGAGCAGATCACTCACCTGGGCGCCGACTACTACGAGGGTTATCGCTAGCAGCACCCGCCTCGCTACTGCCCGGCGGACACCGCCGAGACGGCGGGTGCCGGCAGCTGCAGCCGATAACGCACGATCACAGTGCGTCCGGCTCGCTGCTCGACCCGAAATACGTGCTCGCCGAGATGAGCATCCCATCCCTGGAACGGCAGCCTCCCGTTTACCATGAGCTCACCATCGGGGCTGTATACGTCCACCGGAAACTCGGCAACATCGGCGTTCACCACATACGGGAAGACGAATAGCCTGCCCTGGTCATCGGTCTCGATGTCCGCCAGCGCCGGGAAGTGCTCGGGCCAGATAACATCCGCATCGTCGGCTAGGTTGGCCGCCATCGTGCGCCCGACCCGTTCGGTTCGTCCGGTGGTCTTGGCCACCAGGTGCTCGGGAATCGGCACACGCGGCCAGGGCGCCTCCAGCACCCAGACAACATCGGCGTTGAGATCGAACGCGGCTACCTCGTAGGTGGCGCTGGCGGTGGCATACACACGATCGCCTCCTACCACGAACGCCTCTTTCGGCCACAGGTGGATGTCACCGGCGCGATCCTGCTCGAGCACCTTGAATACGGTGAAGCGGCCGACAACGCTGCCATCCTCGGCAACTAGACTCAGCACTCCGGTGGACAGCTCGTAGGCGACTGTCCGCTCATCACGAATCGGGTGTGGATAGACGATCCCCGGCGCTGTCTCGACACCACGTAGGTACGTGCCATCGGACGCGAAGGTGGACAGGCGGCCGGGCTCGGAAGGGTCAGGCGACCACTGGGCAATGACCAAGCCATCATGCCGAGCACCGATCGTCACCAGACTACCCGGCAGTGTGGACTCCAGCACCACCTGGGCGCTTGTCCAGTCGCCCACGGCGATGCCTTGCGGTGTGAACGCCCCCACCCACACATCAGCGAGCGTATCGAACTTGAAGATTCTACCCCCGGAGCCGACCGCGATGGCCACGGCGTTGGGGAACTGCGGGTCTGCCGGAGCCACGTCGATCACCAGCTCCTCCACGGTGCCGACGCGAACGCGACCAGGACCCGCGGCCACCACCGCGATGCTGCGACGGGGGACGTCGGCCGCTACATAGAGAGCAACCTCGTCGGCGCTCGTATCACCCGCTTCCGTGCCGCCACAAGATATCAATAGTGCCCCAGAGGCAACTATCGACAGTATCGACCACTTATGTATCAAGTATCCCCCTTACAGACCCAAGGGAATAGTTTAGCTAGCTCGTGGTGCTTGAAGGAAGCCCGAAGAAAATAAAGCGGGGGTACCCGATTGACAGCCGGGCACCCCCATATGTTCAGCTCCGATTGCTCGGAGCACAGGTACCGCTCTAGCGGCACGATCTCCAGCAGCCCGATACGGATCCGCCCGATGCGATGCAGGCTCTCATACACGAGCGCGGACCTGCCTCGGCCGGGGCGACGCTCAGCTGAAGTATGCCGAGAGCCATAACGGTGCCGAAGAGTAGCGTTGCCGCAATACGCAGCGTTCGCCTAGTCATCCTCATTACTCCGGGGAGAGGGACCCTCGATGGAGGGACCCGATGAGGTTTGGAAGACTTCACAGGTGTTGGGTCATTCCCCCTTCGGCACAGCTATTCGGGGAGGCAAACAGTCGCACGGCCGATCACCACATCAGCTGCCCGCGGTTGTGCCTACCGCGGGGCACCCCCGTCAGCTCAACTCCGATTGCTCGGAGCACAGCGCACTGCTATCGGCAACTCCTGACGCAGCCCGCTGGGCCACCGCCATCGCGATACAGGCCGCGACGCACGAGTCTCCGGCGGCCAGGGCCGGCGCGGCGCTCAGCTGAACGATGCCGAGAGCCACAGCGGCGCCGAAAAGCAGGGTTGCTGCAATGCGCAGCGTTCGCTTGGTCATCCTCTCTACTCCGGGGAGGGGCCCCCTCGATGAAGGAACCCGATGAGGAATAGAACACTTCACAGGTGTCGGGTCATTCCCCCTTTGGCACAGCTATCGGGGAGGCAAATGGTCGCGCGGCCGATTGCCACATCAGCCGCCCGCGGTTGTGCCAACCGCAGGGACCTCGCAGCAACCAGGGTCTGCGCCAGGCGACCCGGACAGAGCGCTTGTGGTCAGCACCTGGTGGTCGAGAGCGTCAAGTAGCTCGGCAACGTCAAGTTCGCTCAGCGCCCCGGACCAGATGCGCTGCACGACGGTGTCGGCGCCTACCAGGATTGTCAGTGGAACCAGCGGTACCCTCAGCTCGGCACTCGCGACGAGCGGCTCCTCGGGAACCCACAGCGGCCAAGCCACCCCCAGCTCCAGCGCGTAGGCGCGCGTCGCTTCTGCATCATCGAGGGAGACGCCGACAAACGGCACGTCGCTTGCCGCAAACGCCCGAGCAACCTCGCCCCAGGCGGGCAGCGTCTCCTTGCCGAACGGACACGTCGTAGTAAGAAACGCGATCACCCCACCGTGCGGCACCAGGTCGGCCAGCGTTGCCGGCCGACCGTCGAGATCGCTGAGCGACACGATCGGTAACTCGTCGCCAGGCTGCATCGAGGGGCCCAGCATCGACGATCGGGCGCGCAGCTGGGCGATCTCGCTCTCGAGCTCACGGTTCTCCGTGGCGAGCGACCACATCACGTAGGCAACGCCCATCGACAGGGTCAGCAACAGCGCACTGCCGGCCCATTCGGGCATACGCAACCGGAGCATGGTTCTCTAGCCCTCCCCGGACTCGCTGGGTCTAGCAAGCCCGAACAGCGTACCGAGCTGTCTCAAGTTGTAGTTCCTCTGAAAATCGAGTCTCGATGACTCACAATGGCGCCAGCAAGCAATCGCTCGTTCGCCAGGTTTGACTCCCGCTTCTAACAGGCGTCACGATGAGGTTTCTGGCAAACCCACACCCAAGGAACAGCCTGCGTGGCGAATTTCCGAAGCTGTAGGTGCGAATCCTTGGCGCCGCCCCGGCGACACACATCAAAGCAAAGGCCGAACACGGCCTCGCCGGGCCCTTGAGCTGAGCCATGGTCGACGACCTCACGACGGTCATCTGGCTGGCCGCGGCCGGTCGCTGGCTCGCCTACGCGTGCACGCTCTGGATCGGTGGCACTGTCCTGGCGGAGCTCTTGCTGGTCGGCGCGAACGTCGACATCGGAGCAATGGACCGCCGACTCGCCGGGCCAGCAATTGCCGCCGCCGCCGGGTTGGTGGCACTGCGCACCGGCCTGCTTTGGGCACAGGCATGGCTACTGTTCGCGCTCGATGAACCGGTTACGTTCGAGCTCGTGCGAGTGGTGGCAATGCGGACGAGTTGGGGGACCGGATGGCGATGCCAGGTGGCCGCCGGGATCGTGGCACTGATCGGCTTTGCACTCCGTCGGGGCGGAGCATCCGCCGGGCGCTTGGTGGCCGCGGTCGGCTGCGCCGGCGCGGCACTGAGCGTGCCGCTGACCGGGCACGCCGTGGAGCAAGGGTGGCTGAGCGTACCGGTCGGAACACAGATGCTGCATGTGGTCGGGGCCACCGCCTGGATCGGCACGCTAGCGGTGCTGGCGGCGCTGCTCCTCCGCCCCGGCGCGGCAGTCACCCACGACGAGGTGGCACGCGCCATTCAGCGTTTTTCGCCGCTGGCGCTGACCGCAGCCGCGACGCTGGTGCTCACCGGCGTCACCACCTCGTGGTTCTACGTGGGCGAGATCAAGGCGCTCTGGACAACGGTGTACGGGCAAACGCTGGTGCTCAAGGCTCTGCTGTTCGTCGCCATCGGGTCAATTGGCTACATCAACTGGCGACGGATACGCCCGCAGCTCGGTACCAGCGCCGGCACCGATCGCCTGCGCCGCAGCGTCGCCGTCGAGCTAACCTGGGCGACCGTGCTCCTGCTGGTCACCGCGGTGCTGGTGGCGTTGCCGATGCCGATGGGCTGATTCGACGCGGATCGGCGCGCGATATCATCGTCTCGAACGGACGCGAGGTCCTTCCAACACCAGCACAGGCGCCCGAGGAGGTCATCATCAACGACGAACGCGAGCCCCCGCGCGTCACCGTCAACCCGGTCACGGAACAGCTGGAGATGGAATATCCATGCCAGTGGCTCTACAAGCTGATCGGCGCTGACGAGACCTCGCTACGGCAGGCTGTTCTCGAGGTCATCGACGTGCAGGAAGTGACAATCGAGCTGTCCAACACCAGCTCCGGCGGCAACTACGTGTCGATCAACGTCGCGGTCCGGGTTTCCAACGCCAACCAACGCACTGGGTTCTACGAATCGCTGCGAGCGCATCGATCCGTCCGCATGGTGCTCTGAGTCAGCACCGGCGCGGCGCTCTGCAGGAACCGGGATTCGTAACTCCCAGGAGCACGATTCAGGCGACGCCTTCCGACCCTGTCGGTTTTCCGATGTACCGCGCGACCACGTAGATCGCCGCCGCCCCCGCCAACATTCCGACCCACCAGGGCATTCCGAACCCGCTCGGCAGCGTGCCCAGCCCCACGGCCACCGTGCCCACCAGCAAGGCGTACGGCATCTGCGTACGCACGTGCTCGATGTGATCGCAGCCCGACGCCATCGAAGACAGGATGGTGGTGTCGGAGATCGGCGAGCAATGGTCCCCGAGCACCGCACCCGCCAGGACACACGACACGGACGAGTACAGAATGTGCATCTGACTCTGGGCGCCCGCGGCGCTCAACACGGCCCAAACGAGCGGCACGACGAGCGGCATGAGGATTCCCATCGTCGCCCAGCTCGACCCGGTCGAGAACGCCGTGGCGCCAGCGAGAATGAACACCAGCGACGGCACCACAGCCGGCGTCAGCGAATCGCCGAGGATCGTGACCAGGTAGCTCGCTGTCTGGAGTCCGCCGGAAACAGCGGCGAGTGACCACGCCAACACCAGGATGATCATCGCGAAGAGCATCTGCTTGAGCCCTGCGTACCAGGCGTCGACGATCTCCGTCAGGGTCAGGATGCGCTGACCGATCGTCATTGCAACTGCCACCATAGTGCCCAGCAGCGAGCCCCACATCAGCGCCGTGTTGGAGTCGGCGGTGCCAATGATGTCGCGAATCGAATCGCCGGTACCGGTGGCGTAGAGTCCGCCGATTACCCCGAAGATGAGCACCGCCAACGGGACCATCGAATTGATGGCGCGTATCGGGCGGCCCTCCTTGAGCCGCAGCTCGGTGGCATTGGCCGCCGCCGCGTCGTCGACCTTGGCGCCGGGTCCCAGAACCTGGCCGGTCGTGCGGGCTCGCGTCTCGGCCGCGTGCATGGGTCCGAAATCGCGGCGCAAGCCGGCTACGGTGAACACCATGAACATGGTCAGGAACGGATAGTAGCTGTAGGCAATCGAGTTGAGGAAGATTGCGTAGCTCGACACCTGTATTGCAGGGATCGACGCGATCGCGGTATCGATCAGACCTACCTGATAGCCGATCCAGGTAGACACCAACGCCACGCAGGCGACCGGGGCGGCAGTCGAGTCGACGATGTAGGCGAGCTTCTCGCGCGATATCTTCAGGCGATCGGTTACCTGCCGCATGGTGTTGCCGACCACCAGCGTGTTGGTGTAGTCGTCGAAGAAAATCGCCACGCCGAGAGCGCCGGTGGTGAGTTGCCCGCGGCGCCGGTCGGTGGCAAAGCGCACGATGATGTTGACCACACCCTGCATTCCACCATTCTTGATAACGATACCGACCATGCCGCCGATCATGAACGAGAACAGCAGGATCTGCGCCTGGCTGGGAGTCGAGACGGCGCCCAGCACGTAGACCGCATAGGTATCGAGCAGGCCGCGGAAGATTCCCCCCGGCCCGAACCCGACCAACGCCGTGGCGCCAAACCACAACCCGAAGAACAGCGCCGGGATCACCTGCTTGAACGTCAACGCCACGGCAATCGCCAGCAGCGCCGGAACCACCGAAATCCAGCCCGGCAACACTCGCACATCGACGGTGGCCACCACTGTCCCGGCGGACACCAACTCCAACCGGGAATCGCCACGTTGCAGCGTCACATCGACGAAAGTCGCCGTGTCACCGTCGACGCTCGCCTGATAAACGTCTCCGCCGGCGCGCAGAACCAGCCCCGGCAGAGCATCGGGTGGGCCGGTAGCGGCAACCTGCGTCGGCACTCCGACGAGCGCCACAGCGGGCGGCTGCAACGCATAGTCGGCCTCTTGAGCGAGCGCCGGCACTGCGGTGAGAAGAAAACAGAGGGCAGCGAGCGAGCTCAGGCAGATACGCGACAAGGGCAGTCGTTCCTCGCAGGGGTGACGATCGGTCCGCCGAATATAGTGCCTTTCAGAAGCTCAGCACCAGCCCAACCGACATCTCGAAGTTATGTACGGTCTTGTCGGCAGTCAGGCCGAGCAGCGGTAACACGTCCGGATCGATCTTGTCGATCTTGAGCGGGGTGATGTGGTCACGCACGTCGATGCGCGCCGCCAACGCGCCAAGTCCGAGCTTCACGCCGGCGCCGATGTTGTAGCCCAAGGTGGTGTAATTGTCGGCATCGATGACGTCGAACGACAGCCGGTGGTATCCGATGCCGCCCGCCAGAAAGGGGCCTACCGGACCGGGAATCAGCTTGATTGCCAGGGCAATCTCGGCATACGTGATACTCGAGCCGATGTGCCCGGGGGTGTCAACGAACAGATCAATCGGACTGTAGAGAATCGCTCCTTCGCCTTGCAACAGGATCGCTCCCAGCGACACGCGGGCACCGTATATTCCGGCATCGCCAAAGCCCAGGGCAACCCCGTTATCGGCGGCGTCGAGCAGGTCGTCGCCGACGACGCGGCCGACAGTCAGCGCGATTTCCTGTGCGGCGACCGCGGCGGGGCTCAGCAGTGCCCCCAGAAGTACCGCGAAGAAAACCACGCGGACGAACGTTGTGTGCGCAGAGCCCATCACCCACCCCCAAACCTAGCTACTCGTGATCAGAGCCCCCCAACAAGGAATATTGTCTCGGATCCAACCCCACCTGTCATGCCATCGGCTATGAAAGATGATCGTCTTTGTCCCCAGCACCCTGGTTGCCCGACAGCTGCGGAGCTCCCGACCCTTTACTCCGCCACCCTCAGACAGCCTCCAATCGAGGTCGAGCTTCACCCGGGTCAACCGTTAGCCGGTTCCGGGCGCGCCGTGAGCAGCCCAGCGCCGCGCCTTCAGACCATCGACGTGGCGGCGAAGTTCCTCTTCCAGGCCGGCGTAATCGACGACGATGATCTCGCAAGAATAGTTGTGGCCAGATTGTCTGGGGGCGTTTTGCCTCGTCGGGGCGCCCGTGTAGCTTCACTCGCAAACAGGGCGGCGAGGGCGCCGCGCAGATGGGAGCTGTCGATCGTCCGCATTGAGCCATCGGGCAAGCGCAAGACGCTGGCCAGGCGCACCATAAACGAGGCCGAGGACGCAACCATCGAGGCGCAGTTCGAGATCACCGTGGGCAAGCTCACCGGAGGCCCCGATGGCTCCCAGGTCTTCGCCGTGATCCGCGGCCGCCGTGATCCGCGGCCGGCGTGGCACCGTGGAGGCTGGCGAGACACTCGAGCTTACGGTCAAGCTAGGCATCGCGGATTCTTGACTTGGGCCTGTCATGCTGCGGTGCTCCAGACTCCGCACCCAGCGTGAATCCCAGGGTGCGTATAGGGTGCAGAATGAGCACCCGAACGCGGCACCAATCCCCGTAACTGTTGGGGTTTCAGGGGTTGCGAGCCCGCGAAATTCAACCATCGGCTAAAGTAGCCGGCGGGCGTGTCCGCGCCCCATTGTCGACGGAGAATCCGATGGTCCGCACACCGCTGCTCTCGATCGTACTCCTGACCGGTCTGGTCGCTCCTGCCGAGGCGCGCCCACAAGCCTCCGCCCCGCCGCCGCCCGCCGTCGACCCGCGTATCTATGAGCTCGTCGACGCGACCTCTGCCGACCGCGTCGAGGCGGATATCCGGCGCCTGGTTGGCTTCGGCACCCGTCACACGATGTCGGAGACGGAGTCGCAAACCCGGGGCATCGGCGCCGCACGCCGCTGGATCAAGGCCGAGCTCGACAATATCTCGGAACAGTGCACCGGCTGCCTCGAGGTGAGCTTCCAACGCTACCTGCAAGAGGGTGGCCCTAACACCCGCATCCCCACCGATACCGAGATCGTCAACGTCGTTACGATTCTTCGCGGCACGGTGCACCCGAACCGTTACGTGATCATGAGTGGCGACATCGACTCGCGAGTGTCCGACGGGCTCGACGCCACCAGCGATTCACCCGGCGCCAACGACAACGCTTCCGGACTGGCAGGCACCATCGAAGCGGCGCGCGTTCTGTCGCGCTACAAGTACGGGTCGAGCATCATCCTAGTGGGGCTGTCCGGAGAGGAGCAGGGCCTATTCGGTGGCCGCCATATGGCGGCCGTGGCTCGGGCCGAGGGCTGGGATATCGTCGGCATCCTGAACAACGACATGATCGGCAACATCGAGGGCGTCGACGGGGTCATTTCCAACGACACCTTCCGGGTGTTTTCCGAGCCTACGCCGGTCACCGAGTCGGAGGAGACCCGGCGGCGCAGGCGCACCACCGGTGGCGAGGTCGACGGAGTCTCGCGACAGCTCGCCCGGTATGTGGCGCGCATAACCGATCTCTACATGACCAACCTGCGGGCCATCATGATCTATCGGCTGGACCGTTTTGGTCGCGGCGGCCACCACCGTCCGTTCAACGACGCCGGGTTTGCCGGCGTACGCATCATGGAGACGCATGAGAACTACACGCGCCAGCACCAGGACCTGCGCATTGAGGACGGTATCCGCTACGGCGACGTGATCGAGGGGGTCAACTTCGACTACGCACGCAAGCTGACCGCGGTGAACATTGCGTCGCTGGCAGCGCTTGCCTGGGCGCCGCCTCAACCAGCGGAGGTGGCGATCTCCGGCGCGGTGCGCCCCGCCGCAACGTTGCGCTGGCTTCGCGGCGACTCGCCGCTGGTCGCCGGATACAAGCTCTACTGGCGCGAGACCACGGCACCCCAGTGGCAGAAATCACGCTGGGTCGGCAACGGCAACGCCTGTAGCTTCGAGTCGACGGCGGCTGATGACTGCCGCGAATACACCCTCGACGGGCTGGTAATCGACAATTTCCTGTTCGGCGTTGCCGCCGTGGGACGCGATGGCAACGAGAGCGTCGTCGTATTTCCAGGCGCCTCGGCGCAGCTCACGCCGCCACGATTCCGGCGTTAGCGGACCGGCGGCAGATTGATCATGGAGCCGCTACCGACGCTCGGCAACGCCGTCGCAGCCCAGCTGAGCTCGATGCTGGGCAGGCGCTTCAGCACGGCAGACGCCATCCGCAACCATCATGCCCACGGCGAAGGCTGGGACCGACCGGTGCTTCCCGGCGGCGTCTGCTTTCCGGAAGCCAACCAGGAGGTGGCGGCAATCGTCGGCATTTGCGCCCAACATCGCACCCCCATTGTTCCCTTCGGTGCCGGCAGCTCGCTCGAAGGGCATGTCGTTCCTCCGGCGCACGGCGTGTCCGTCGACATGACGCGCATGAACCGCATCCTGGAGGTGAGTCAGGAGGATCTCGATTGCCGTGTGCAGGCCGGGGTGACGCGCCAGCAGCTCGATGCACACCTGCAGCCACAGGGGATGTTCTTCCCTGTCGACCCGGGTGCCGACGCCACGCTGGGGGGCATGGCCGCCACCGGCGCCTCCGGAACTACCACCGTGCGCTACGGCGCGATGCGCGAGAACGTGCTCGGCCTCACTGTGGTGCTCGCCGACGGAACCATCGTGCAAACCGGAGGTAGAGCACGCAAGTCTTCGGCCGGCTATGACCTGACGCGATTGTTCATCGGCTCGGAAGGCACGCTGGGAATCATCACCGAGGTACAGCTACGGCTGCGCGGTATTCCGGAGGCAATCTCGGCAACCGTCTGTCAGTTCGACCGCATCGGCGACGCGGTCGAAACAGTAATCGAGGCAATGCAGATCGGCGTGGATCTGGCACGTAGCGAGCTCGTCGACGCGCTGACGATGAAGGGCTTCGCGCTACATTCCGGCCTCGACGAGTACGCCCAGCAGCCGACCCTCTTTCTCGAGTTCCATGGCACTCCGGAATCGGTCGATGAGCAGGCCCGCCTGGTGGCCGAGGTGTGCGCGCGCAACGGTGGCTCCGAGGTACGCCGGGCGAGCCGCAGCGAAGATCGCAGTCGTCTATGGAAGGCGCGTCACGACGCCTACTACGCCGTCATCGCGCTGGCGCCAGGCAAGCGCGGCATGATCACCGACGCCTGTGTGCCACTGTCCCGGCTCACCGAATGTATCGAGGCGACACAATCCGATATCGAGGAGCACGGGCTGCTCGCCCCCATAGTGGGGCACATCGGCGACGGCAACTTCCACTGTCAGGTGATGTGCGACCCCGACGACGAGGACGAAGTTGCGGCGGCCAAGTCGTTCGTGACCCGGCTCGCCGAGCGCGCTATCGACATGGGTGGCACGTGCACCGGCGAGCACGGCGTGGGCAGCGGCAAGATTGACTTGGTCGAGCGCGAGCACGGGGCTGCGGTCGATGTCATGCGCGCCATCAAACAGGCCCTGGATCCCCTCAACCTCATGAACCCGGGCAAGGTGCTGCGGATCGCGCCATGAGGCGTCGCCATTCCGGTCAGCCCGATGCGCTGCTCACTGCCGATCGCCGGCGACTGCCAAACACCCGATACAGCAAGTACAGCAAGCCGATGGCGAGGGTGAATGTCACCACCGGCACGAAGATAGACAGCACGGAGCCCGACAAGCTCGCCACGTCCTCCACCAGGCTGAGCGCCGGATTGGCGACACCCGCTGTCGAGGCCGACGACACCAGGCGCGCACCCGACTTGGCGGCGTGCACACCGCCCGCTATCGAGCCGCCAATAATGATACCGACGACCAGTCCGGTGAGCGGATCGAGGGCGGTAATCGGTGAGGCGGCAGCTACGGCTCCGGCGATCGGTCGCGCCAACGTACCGACCACGTCGAGCAGGTGATCGACAACCGGGAACTTGTCGCCGAGCACCTCGGCACCCACCGCAAGCGCAAAGACAGTCAACGCCGGAGTCGAGGCCATCCACTCGAAGGATCCGCTGAGCGCGATGACTTCGAAGCGGCCCGCCAGGCCCACCACCAACAGGGGCAGGAATGCCCGCAGGCCGGCGGACGCCGCCAGGCCGACGCCCATCATCAGTTGCCACGCCAGCTCAACCATGCGGCGATTCTAGCAGGGCGTGGTGGAAGTGCGGCGGGCCGCTAGCCATTGAGCGCCGCCGACTCCTCCAGCGCCTCTACCACCACATCGGCGATGCGATGCAAGCAAGCTCGGTCGCTGGCGTGCCGCTGGTTGACCTCGAGCTCGATTCCCACGAAACGCTGCGGCGAATGCGCCCGCCGCATCGCCGGCAAGATACCGTCTGCGGTGCCGCTGTAGGGACGGTTGAACCAGACCACGAGGTCGGTCGTGCGCTCGAATCGAGCCTTGATATCGGCGCACACGGCGTGTTCGATGCCCCAATGCGGATCGTGTAGGAGGCCGATGTCATTGCCGCGGGCATTTCCCGCCAGCGCCGGCGTGAAGGTGTGTACGCACACGTGCACGCAACGTCCCTGGCGGGCGACAATCTGGTCGGCGGCAGCCGCCACCCCATCCCGATAGGGGCGGTAGTAGCGATCGATACGAGACTTCCGATCGCCGGCGCTGAGTCCGTAGTTGAACGGCACGCGATGACCGTCGGAGATCCGCCGGATCAGCATCCGGTTGTCGATCGAGCGGTTCAGATCGACTACCAGGCGAGAGAACTCACCACTCCACACCGGCACCTGCCATCGCTCGGCGATGCGTTCGGCAATCACCAGCGCACCCGGATCCCACGCGATGTGAAGATCCAGCAGGCGTCGATCGAGGGTGAGCTCCTTCGGTAGGCGATTCGACGCGTGCTCACAGGTCACCAGCACCTGTTCACGCAGCATTGGCAAGTGGCTCCCCTCGCACGTCCATCGCCGCGGCGGCGGCGCCGGTCGGGTATTGTAGCCAGCGGCTGGTGTACCCGCTGACAGGAGAGAGCTTTGGCGGCAACGCCCGCGGCGACACAACGCGATCGTGTGAGCGAACGGGCCCGGGCGGTCCGCGTCGCTATGGTCATCCAGCGGTTTCGGCCACACTTCTCCGGTCAGGGCGTGCAGCTCGAGACGCTGGTGCGCGAGCTTGTGGCACAGGGGGCTGAGCCGACCATCTACGCGATCGCGCCGAGCGGCGCCAAGTCGAGCTCGGAAGCTTGCGCCGGCTACACGATTTGCCGCCTCGCCACAGGTCTGCTGCCGGGACGCCTCCGGTGGACGCCGATCTTCGCGCTGCGCCTGCTGCTGGCACTGCTGCGCGACCGACCCGACGTGGTGCATGTGCACACCCTGACCGACGGCCTTTACGGCGCCTGGCTGTATGCGCGGCTGCGCCGCGCCCCCCTGATCTTCGAGATGACGCTGCTCGGCGATGACGATCCGATGTCGGTGCGCGCCAACCGGGCGCGGCCGCGGGCGCTACGCTGGCGGATGTTCCGCAGTTGCGACGGCTATGTGGCGATGTCGCGCGCCTTCCTCGACCCCTATCGGCGGGCATCGCTGCCTGGCGACCGGCTGCGGCTGATCCCGCAAGGTGTCGACGTCGCGCGCTTTCGTGCCGGCGACCAGCGGCACCGTCTGCAGATCCGTCGACAGCTCGACCTGGAAGATGACGCGCCGCTCGTCGTCTTCGTCGGGTCACTGGTGCACCGCAAGGGTATCGATGTGTTGCTGCGCGCCTGGTGCACGATCCAGGCGAACCGGCCGACGGCGCGTCTGCTGCTGGTGGGCCCCGACGCGTTCGACCCCGGTGACCCGAACCGCGAGTTGCTGCAGCGTTGCTTGAAGGAACTGCCGTCGGCCGCCGGCGCCCGTGTCCATCGCCTCGGCGTCCGCGAAGACACCGAGGCAATTGTCGGCGCCTCCGATGTGTTCGTTCTACCGACGCGACGCGAGGGCTTCGGTTCGGCGATCATCGAGGCCATGGCCTGCTCGCTCCCTTGCGTAGTTACCGAGCTGCCGGGCATCACCGACTTCATCTTCGCCTCCCCGGCGGCGGCTGACCTGCAAGCGGACCCCGAAACCGACGGCGTGGTGGTGGCACAGGAGAACGCCGACGAGCTCGCCACTGCGGTCTGCGGGCTGCTGGCTGACCCTGCCCTGCGCCGCTCCGTCGGCGACGCCGCTCGGGCTCGCGCAGTTGGGAAGTTTGACATGCGCACGGTCGCCGCCAGCTACCTGGCCTACTACGACGAGCTTCGCGCCGGTCGGGTGACCGATGGTTGAAGGGCCAGCGCCCGAGGCTGCGCAAGCCAGGGACCGAGAATCGACGCTGCTGGCGCGCGCCGCGCGCTCGATGTTCTGGAACGCGACGCTGCTGCCGCTGATCACCGTGTTCAACCTGGTCTCGTCGGTGCTCATTCGCAACTATTTCGGGCTGGCATCGGGGCTGTATGACGCCTTGATCGGCGTCGTGAACTCACTGATGCTCTGGCCCGGGCTGGGGATTTCGGTCGCTTTCACACAGTTCATACCCGAGCTCGAGACGCGCGGCGATCGCCGCTCCGTCTGGGCGTTCATCCGCCGCGCCGGGGCACTGAGGCTCCTGTCACTGACGCTCTTCCTGGTGCCGGTGAACATCAACGCTGACGCCGTCGGCCAGTTCTTTCACCTCGGCGAGCACGGCGCCACTTTGGTGCACCTGGCCTCGCTGCTGGCGCTCCTGCGCACCGGACACGAGCTCGCCCTCAAGACGCTGCAGTCTTTGCTGTCGCACCTTGCCGCCAACGCCATCCAGCTCGCGCAGGCCATGCTCGTGGTGGCAGCGCTGACCATCACACTGGCAGCCGGCATGGGCATGCTGCAGCTCATGGTGGCGCTTATCGTGGCGTCGGCAGCGTTGCTGATCGTCGCGGCGAGCGTCGTTCGCTGGCGAGTCGCGCAGGTGGCGTCGGTGCCACAGCCCTGCGCCGACACGATCTCGGCTCCGCGACGCGGCGAGATCGTGGCGGGGATCAGCGCCCGGCGGTTCGCCGGCTTCTCGCTGTTCATGTACGCGCACGACACGATGAGCTACTTCGCATCGCCGGCGTTCGCCAGCCTGGCGATCGCAGCGTTGTACGACACGCCAGGGCCGGTGGCGTTGTTCGCCACCGGCTTGCAGTTCCCGATGCTCGCCGTGGTAATCGTGTTGGCGGGCTTCCAGGGACTGTATCGGCCGCTGTTCGCGCGGCTGATCAAGGACTCGGAGCGCACCCGACTCCGCGCCACCTTCTCGGAAGTCAGCAAGGTTCAAGTAGCGCTGTTGCTACCGGCGGGCACCGGGCTAGCAATCATGGTCGGCGATCTCATTCCGTTGCTGTACGGTGATGTGTTCGCCGATTCCGTGCCGCTCGCGAGGGTGCTCTGCTTCTTTCTCTTCAGCGAAGCGATATTCAACCTGGGAACGATCGTCCTGTCGGTCGACCACCAGTACCGTTCGGTCATGCAGGCGCAGGCGATGCGCCTGCTGGGCGCTCCACTGTTCGTTTGGCTGGCGGCGCACGGCGACCTTCGCCTGGCGGCGACTGCGTTCGGCATCAGTCGGGTGGCCGCGACGCTGTTCGGCTATGTCATGGCACAGCGTCGGTTCGGAGTGCGCTTTCCGTTCGCGTTGGCGCTTCGCGCCGCGTTGCCGAGCCTCGCCATGCTGGCGATTCTGACCGCCGCCCGTTCGATGTGGTCGACGTCCTGGGTCGAGGTGGTCGCCCTGACAACGCTCGGCGTAGCGGTGGTGGCGATCGGCATGCGAGTGTTCCGCGTGCTCGGGCCGCGCGAGTTGGACCTGATCGAGCGCGCGCAGCTGCCCGGACGCTCGACTATTATCGCGTGGTTGAAACCGCGCGCATGAGCTCCTGGCAGGCCCAGCCGTGAAGATCGCGATGTACATGCCGGGGCTACGCCCGGGCTCGATGAGCTGGTCGATCTACCAAGACTTCGCCACCGCGGTTCGTGCTCAGGGCCCCGAGCTGACACTGCTCACCGATGTGCCCGACGGCTCACCTCCCGCAGCGTACGAAGGTACCCACTACCTGAGCACGAGCCGGAGCGCACGGTGGCTCGATAGCCTCGCCGCACCGCTCACGCGCTGCCGTTCCTTGTTGAGCACATCGCAGGCGTTAGGCAGCTACCTACGGCAGCGACGCGACCTCGACCTGTTCTACTGCGAGATCGCCTATCCACTTGGCACGGCGATGAACCTGGCGCGACGCCGAACGAATTGGAACGGCGCCACCGTAGTGTGTCCCATGGGCGAGGACATACTGGTGGTGGAGGACGCAGCGTACGGCTTTGGCCGCTATCCCCTGCCCCGTCGAGCGCGAGACTGGACGTTGCGCAGCGCCGCCGCAATACGCTGTATCTCACCGATGGTGTGCGACCGCGTCGAGGCCTTCGGAAAGAAGTGCGCCGTGGTGCCACTGAACGTTGCCAGCTCCACGGTCGTTGCGGCCGGCAGACCGTCAGAGGCCATCGAGTCCGAGCGTCGCGCGGCTCGTGCCTCCCTGCGCGCTCGCCTGGCGTTGAATCGCGACACGCTCATCCTGTCGCTTGGCCGCCTTCACCCCTTCAAGGGCATCCATGTGCTCGTCGATGCCATGGTCGGGCTCCCCGACGCCGAGCTTCTCATCGCCGGTCCGTCGCTGAGAGTGCGCGGCTTCGGCGACTACTCGGAGTACTTGCTCAACCGGGCGCGGCAGCAGGGGGTCGCCGACCGAGTCCGCCTCCTCGGCAGCGTTCCACACACCGAGGTAATCGAGATGCTGTCGGCCGCGGACGCCGTCGTCGTACCGTCGCTGCTAGAGTCGCTGAACCGCGTGTGCATGGAGGCGGCGGCCGCCGGTACGCCCTTCGTGGTCACCGAGACCACCGGCGTGGCGGCGTTCGTGCAGGAAGATGGCGTGGGAATCGTCGTACCACCACGGAACCCGGCCGCTCTCGCCAACGCAGTGTCGGCCATCGTCGACCACAGTTGGCAGCCCGACCGCGGTGCGGCGCAGCGCTTCGTCGCGCGTTTTTCGGCCGCAGCCGTCGCCGCACCGCTAGTGGAGCTGTTCGAGGAAGCGCTGTCATGAGCCTCGCGGCATCGGCGACCGCTGCGCTGGCGCTCCTACTGCCCGCTTGGGGCATGTATCGGTGGTCGCAGCGGCGGGGTGACGAGGTTCTCGAGGTGGCCATTGCCACTGCGTTCGGTCCGGTGGCCGCGCTGCCGCTGCTGTGGATCGTGGCGACTCAGCTGCGCATCGGCACGCTGCCGACCCTGCTCGCCGGCTCCCTCGCTGCAGCGCTCATGTGGCTGGCGACCGACGGGCCCATGAGCCGGCCGAAGCCAGCGCGGCTGGGCGCCATCCGGTCGCTGGTCTTGACGACTTTGGCATCGCTGTTGTTGTGCGCGGTGGCGTTCGTGCCCCACGGGCTCGAGCGCCGTGACGGCGTGCATCGCATGGCGATGACCGACTGGCAGAAGCACCTCATGCTGGCCGGTGAGATGACGCTGCACGATGAGTTTCCACCCGCCAATCCGTTCCTGCGCGGATCCGGTGCGTCGCCCTACTACCACGGGTTCCATCTGCTGGCGGCAGACCTCGCACGCGCCGCCGGCGGGGCGTCGGCGATCTACGCGGCGTTGCTGGCACTGACGCTGCTTACCGCGGCGGCCGTTCCGCTGACCGTCTACGTGGTGGCGAACGGCTTGTTCGACTGGCCCGGGGTGGCGCGGTTGGCGGCGCTGGGCGCCACCTTGCTGGCGGGCTTCGATCTGCTCGTGCTGCTGCTGCACACGGCGGTCAACGCGATAACCGTTTGGGGTGGCGAGCTAACGCTGTCAGGGCTCCGCGAGCTCGTCCCGTCCACACACCTGGACTACTGGCTGCAGCACAACGAGCGGCAGTTCAGCGCCCCCTATCTAGCGACGGTCTGGGCGCCGCAGCACGTACTAGCCGCCTGTGCCGGGGTGCTCGGCTTCCACTGGCTGTCGACCAAACCACACGTCAGCAACAACCGGCTCGATGTAGTACCCGCCGCCATGCTACTCGCCGCAACCCCCATGCTGTCGGCCTACGTGGGACTGGCGGTGGCGAGCGGGCTGGCGGTGGCGTTCGCGGTGGCAACGACATCCGCCGAACGCGGGCGATGGCTGTCGGCCGGCGTCGTCGCCCTGTTGCTGGCGTTGCCGTTCCTGCGCCTCGGTGCTTCGGGCGCGAGCGGTCTCCAGCTGGCGCCGTCCGCGGCCGGCTCGTGGCGTAATGGCGCCTTGTTCACGGCGCTGCTCGGCGATGGCGTGGCGACTCGAATCCTCGACACACCGGCGCTCTATGTTCTCGATTTCGGCATCATCGGAATCCTCGCGGTGCTCAGCATCCGCACGCTGCGCGGCACCTCGCCAAGCGCGCACCGAACGCGCGCCTTGGTGCTGGCGGGCACAATCGTGGTGCTTGCGGCGCTGGTGAGGCCGCCGGTCGGTGGACCCAACAACCTCTACGCACGCGGCCTGCTCCCCGTGTGGATGCTGTTGGCGCCGTTTGCAGCTGCCGAGTGGCAGCACCGCAGAAACCTCGCCTGGCGATTCGCTGCGGCGGTCTGCTTCGCCGGAACGCTCTATGCGGCAGTGGGGACGTTTGTCGAAGGCTATCTATTCTGGGCAAGCCCCGCCACGGCTGTACGGACAGCGCGTGCAGTGAACGAGCGCAGCGCGCCGGACGACGTGGTCGCCATGCCGGTGGCGCCTCTTCCGGGGCACGCCTACTGGTTGCGCAGGTCGGTAGCAATGTACGACGAGCGACACGCGCGCCTGTTCGGGGCCAGCGCAACGCAAGTGGCACAAGTCGAGGCGGCGCTGCGCCAGGCGTACGCCGCCGAGTCACCGAGCTCGGCGGCACAGAGCTTCGAAGCGCTGGGAGCCTCGATCGTGCTCGTGCCCAGCGACGCTGCCGTGCGGGCATGGGAGCGCTCCGATTGCTTCAGCGAGCTTTATCGAAATTCCGAGTGGCTCGCCGTTCGCGTCAATGGCGCCTGTCAGGACGATTAGCGCAGCGGAAACACACGGGCAAAGACCTTACCGTCGGCTCGCGCAGCACCATCGCTACCGACGTGGACGACGTGTGGAGGGTCCGCCTCCGTATCCAGCAGCCGGCGAACCAGGTCATGCGCGACGCCCACCATGTCGGAACGCTGCTGTTGCAAAGCGAGGTGGTAGCAGATCGGCGCAATTCGCACTTCGATCTCGAAGCCTGTCAGGGCGCTCTCGACGCTGAACAGGTAGCGTGCCGTCTCCACCATCGGATCGCGATCAAGCGCCTGCACCAGCCGAAGTTGATACGTCTTGCCCTTTGCGGCTTCCTCCTGCCAGGCGGCCTCGACCGTCACGTTACCTCACCGTCGAGCACGTCGCGGACCCAGGCAAGGCCCCGCATCATGCTCGGAAATCCGATCGTCGTGGTGGCCATCAGCACCGCATGCACGATCTCGTCGTCGGTGGCACCGGCAGCCAGTGCCTTTCGCGTGTGCGAATGCGTCGCCCCGGACAAGCCGGCACCTATGGAGATGCCCAGCTTCACCAGCTCGGCGGTCTTGTCATCGAGCGGCCCCGCCTCCTTGCAGGCTGTGCCCAGCGCCGTGTACGAGCGACCGATATCTGGATAGCGCTCGATGAACCGTTTGTAGAAACCCGGGATCTTACCCATCTCCTGTATCCCCCTCGGTGACGCCGCGCTCGCGCAGCATCGCTGACAGCTCGTGCTCGTTGAGAATCGTCACCCCCAGTGTCGCCGCCTTTTCGGCCTTCGATCCCGGGTTCTCGCCCACGACTACGTAGTCCGTCTTGGCGCTCACCGATGCGGTGATGCGCGCCCCCGACCGCTCGAGTAAAGCAGTCGCCTCTGCCCTACTCATGCTCGTGAGCGTGCCCGTGAGAACGAACTTCTCGCCTGCCAACACGGCTTCGCCACGCTCCTCAGCCTGCGGCTCTACGCCGAGCTCGAGCAGCTCGTCGATCACCCGACGATGACCCGGCTCGCCGAAGAACTCCCGCACGTTGTGCGCCACCTGAGGTCCCACCTCGTGCACGCGCAGCAAGCGCTCCTCGTCGGCCTCCGCCAACGCGGTCAAGTCACCGAACTCGCGCGCCAGTACCTCGGCGACGTGCTCGCCAACGTGTCGGATGCCGAGCCCGTAGATGAATCGCGCCAGGGTGGTGCTGCGGCTAGCGGCGATGGCGGCCACCAGGTTGTCGGCCTTGAGCTCACCGAACAGCTCTAGCGACAGCAGCTGGTCGGGCTTCAGCCGGTACAGATCTGCAACGGAGTCCTTCACCAGGCCGGCGTCGGTGAGCTGACGGACGGTCTTCGACCCCAGGCCCTCGATATCGAGCGCGTGCCGGCTCGCCCAGTGTTCGATCGCCCCGTTGAGTTGCGCTGCGCAGACCATGCCACCGGTACAGACAAAGTAGGCACCCTCGCGCTCAACCTGCGAGCCGCACACGGGGCAGGTTTCGGGCATCTCGAACGGCGCTGAGCGCTCGTCGTCACCGCGATCGTCGACGCGCTCGACAACATAAGGGATCACGTCGCCGGCGCGATGCAGGCGCACGCTGTCTCCGGTCCGGATGTCCTTGGCGCGTACCTGATCGTAGTTGTGCAGCGAGGCTCGGGAGATCGTCACCCCGCCAACCTCGACCGGTGCCAGCAAGGCCACCGGTACGATGATGCCAGTTCGCCCGACCTGGAGCGCGATGCCGTCGACGCGTGTTACCTCTTCGCGCGGCACGAACTTGTGGGCGAACGCCCAGCGCGGCGTCCGCGAGCGCGCCCCGAGCTCCTCCTGATGCTGCCGCCCGTCGACCTTGATCACCACGCCGTCGATCTCATACGGCAGCTCATCGCGCCCCGCATCGAGGTTGTCGTGCACCGCGATTGCCTCCGCGATGCCGGCACAGCGCTGCGCTCGACGGCTGACCTTGAGACCCAGCTGCCGCATCCAGGTCAGGGTTTCCCAGTGGGTGGGTGGCAACTTGGCACCCTCGATCGCCAGCACGTCGTAGAAAAATACATCGAGCGGCCGCGACGCGGCGGCGGCGGTATCGAGCTGCCGGATGGCACCGGCGGCGGCGTTGCGAGGGTTGGCGAACGCATCCTGCTGAAGCTCGATGCGAGCACGGTTCATGGCGTGGAACCCCGCCAGCGGCATCAGCACCTCACCCCGCACCGCTAGCACCGGTGGCACCGGACCCGCATCGTCGCGGAGCCGCAGTGGAACGCTACGAATCGTCCGCACGTTCTCGGTCACGTCCTCGCCGCGCACGCCGTCGCCGCGGGTTGCGGCGCGCGCATAGGCTCCATCGCGGAACACGATCTCGATCGAGATGCCGTCGAACTTCGGCTCGACGACGTAGGGCGCGCACTCGAGATCGAGATTGCGAGCAACGCGTCCATCGAACTCGCGTACCTTGTCGTCGTCGGCGCTTGAATCGAGCGACAGCATCGGCGCCAGGTGAATGGCCTCGGCGAGCGATTCCAGCACGCCGCCGGCAACGCGTGCGGTCGGTGACTCGAGAGAGAGCAGCTCCGGAAAAGCCTCTTCGATCGCCTGCAGGCGAGCGAACAATGCATCGTAGCGGGAATCCGAGATCGTCGCGTCATCGAGCACGTAGTACCGATGATCGTGAAGGTGAATCGCATCGGCCAACAGGCTCGCTTCGCGTGCCGCCGCCGAGCTACTGAGCTCTTCGAGCGATCGGAAGTCGGCTGACGCAGGTTCGAGATAGGGGTTCGTCGACACGCTCGTTCGCCGGTTCACGCCAGCGTTGCCGGCGTCGCCTTGCCTTGCAACTATGCGCGCGGCGTCGCAACCAGACCCATCGGAGTTCCACCGGGGGCCTGACCAACCCGACCCGCCGCGACCTAAGAGCATGATTATGCACCAGGGAATAGGCGACGGCGCTCGGCGGCCCGGATCCTCGCCAGCCGCGCATCGCGGCCGATCCTGGCGCATGCCGGGCGGCCTCGTTCGGGTCTCGCTCCTCCTGTCGACACCTCTGGCCGCTGCTACAATTGAGCCTGACTTTGGACCGTTGGGGCGGGGTGGTCCGCGTCAGTCCCCGTTTCACCGCACCGCGAGGAGGTGGGCCCGTGCAAGATACCTGGAGTCGGGTGACCGAGATGCTCGGCGGCAATCTGCCAGCGCTGCTGGCCGCACTTGCCGTTCTGGTAGTGGGGTGGCTGCTGGCGTTCGTGGTGGCGGCCGTCGTGCGCAGCGTCATGAAGCGTACGCAGCTCGACGACCGGCTGGCGCTGTGGATCGGCGACGACGACACGCTGCCGCACGACGCCTTCGAGCGCTGGATTCCTCGCCTTGTCTACTACGTCGTACTGCTGTTCGTGCTGGTTGCGTTCTTGCGCACGCTCGGGCTGGCCATCGTCACGGAACCTCTGAACGCCCTGCTGAGCGAGATCTTCGAGTTTACGCCGCGCATCGCCGGCGCTATCGCGTTGCTCACAGCGGCCTGGATCATCGGCACCGTGTTGAGGCTGGCGGTTTCGCGCATTCTCCAGGCGTCGAACTTCGAGGAGCGTCTGGGCTCCGCCGCGGCGCTCGACAGCTCGCGCCAGATCTCCATCGCCAAGACCCTTGGCGACTCAATCTACTGGCTCATCTTCCTGCTGTTCCTGCCGGCAGTTCTCGACACCTTGAACCTGCAAGGGCTCCTTGCCCCGGTGCAGACAATGATGGATCGGGTTCTCGGGTTCCTTCCGAACCTGTTCGCCGCGGCGTTGATTGCCGCCGTTGGGTGGTTCATCGCCCGCATCCTGCAGCAGATCGTCGCGAACCTCCTCGCCGCTCTCGGTGTCGATCAGCTGGGCGAAAACCTCGGCCTCGGCACGCTACTCGGTCAGCAACGACTGTCGAGCGTCGTCGGGTTGATCGTCTACATCCTCATCCTGATTCCGGTGTTTCTCGCCGGGCTCGACGCGTTGCAACTGCGAGCCATCACGCAGCCGGCGACCAATATGCTAGATGCCATTCTGCAGGCGATCCCGCTGGTGTTCGCCGCCGCCTTGCTGCTGTTCATCGCCTACATCGTTAGTCGAGTGGTCGCCGGGTTGATCGCCAACCTGCTCGCCGGTATCGGCTTCAACCATGTGCTCGCCCAACTGGGCGTCGGTCGCAGCGTCGAGGAAGGCGAGCGCTCGGCGGCGGAGATCGCCGGCTACCTCGTGCAGGTGTCGATCGTGCTCTTCGCTTCGGTTGAGGCGTCTCGGTTGCTCGGTTTCGACGTGCTCGCCGACCTCGTGGCGCAGTTCCTGGTGTTCGCCAGCCAGGTAGCTCTCGGCCTAGTAATCTTCGCCGTCGGGCTGTACTTGGCCAACCTGGCGGCACGAGTTATTCATTCGAGCGACGCTGCGCAGGCGAACCTGCTGGCGTTGGCGGCTCGTGTGTCCATCCTCACGCTGGCCGGCGCCATGGCGATGAGCCAGATGGGACTTGCCAGCGACATCATCAACCTCGCTTTCGGCATCATCCTCGGTGCCATCGCGCTGTCCATGGCGCTCGCTTTCGGCATCGGCGGCCGCGAGGTCGCGGCTCGTCAGCTCGAGGAGTGGAAGCGCGAGTGGGACGGTCGCTGAGATCGCCGCTCGCCTGGCTGCTCGCCGCAGGCTTGGTATTGAGCACGGGCTGCGGCGGGGCCCGTCCGCAGGTCGTTCCCGGCGAGAACCCGGAGATCAGCACGGCTCCCAGGGGGCTGGCGGAGTCGCTCGGGGCGTCGTTCGATGCCTATCGCTCGCCCGGTCTGGAACAACGGCAATTCGATCCAGCGCACTACTGGCGGACGCTGCTTGCCGTCGTTGATGGCGCGCCGGATCGATTTCGCGTCGCGCCGATCGGCACCAGCGTCGAGGGTCGACCGCTGCGCCGCATCGACTTCGGACGTGGCGACACCACGGTGATGCTGTGGTCACAGATGCACGGCAACGAGTCGACCGCGTCGCGGGCTCTGGTCGACGTGCTGCGCTTCCTGCTCGAGAACCGCCGGCATCCGATGGTGCGCCGCATCGAGAGACAGCTCGCCGTAACCATGGTACCCGTCGTCAACCCCGATGGAGCTGTGCGCTTCGTTCGCCAGAACGCTCTTGGGATCGACCTGAACCGCGATGCTCGCCGCCTGGCCACGCCAGAGGCACGGGCGCTCAAGGCGGTGCGCGACGACATCGACGCCGACTGGGGCTTCAACCTGCACGACCAGAACGTCCGCACGCGGCTCGGCAGCACCGGCCGCGATGTGCGCATTGCCCTTCTGGCACCACCTCCGGGGCCCGGTGAGGTCACCGAGGTGAACCGCGCCGCGAGACGTATGTGCTCCCTCCTGGCCAGCGCTCTCGAGCCTATCGTCGATGACCAGGTGGCGCGCTACGACGAGAGCTTCAACCCGCGCGCCTTCGGCGATTCGATGGCGCGTTGGGGAACGTCCGTCGTGTTGATCGAGTCCGGTGGCGAGCTTGGTGACCCACACAAGGAGATGCTGCGGCGCGCCAACTACGTGGCCCTGCTGGTCGCCCTCGACGCTATCGCCAGCGGCAGCTGGAGCAACGTCTCCCCACAGCGCTATCTCGATCTGCCACTCAACACCGCGTGGGTGTACGACCTGATCGTTCGCGGTGCGTCGAT
The DNA here is from genome assembly GCA_963666055.2 of Acidobacteriota bacterium. Taxonomy (GTDB): domain Bacteria; phylum Acidobacteriota; class UBA890; order UBA890; family WLXD01; genus DASCOT01. Next base: position 395,075 of record CAXWPH010000014.1, read on the forward strand.
CGTGTTACCGGGGCGTGAGCCGGTGAGGGCCGACTTCGCGATCAACTACGCAGACACACTGTCCAAGGCCGGCGGCACGATAGTCGAGGTGGGCGACCTCGAGGAGGCCAAAGCGCTCGAGACCATCGATGCCGCGGGGCTCTTTTTCTTGCCCGCGGCGGCCAGCCTTTCTCAGGAGGGCGGGCCGCACCTGCGCATCGGCGACCCAGCCGATGGGCTGCTGGCACGCGACGTCCAGGGCACCGAAGTCGAGTGGCGCTTCGGCAACGAGCTCGCGACTGGATACCACTGATGAACTAGTGGCCTGATCACACGGCTGGAGCGTACGTGCACGGATCAGTCTAGTTGGAAGTCGTCTCCGAGCTCCGGCACCAGCACGTCCGCGCTGTGCTCGTCCCGTAAAGCACGCCCGAGCGCCGCTGCGGCCTTGGCTTCGCCGTGCACTACAAAGGTTCGCTTCGGCACGGTGCCCAGGCTACTGAACCATTTGAGCAGGCCGGCGCGGTCGGCGTGCGCCGAGAATCCCCGAATGCTCTCGATGCGCGCCCGAACCGGATACCAGTCGCCGAAGATGCGCACCGGATCGATCCCCGACTGAATGACGTGCCCGAGCGTCCCCCGTGCTTGGTAGCCGACGAACAGCACGGTAGATCGCGGGTCCGAGATGTTGTGCTTCAGGTGGTGCTTGACGCGTCCGGCAGTGCACATGCCCGATGCCGAGATGATGACGGCCGGGTACCGGCTCTGGTTGATCGCCTTGGATTCGTCGACGCTAGTTACCAGCTTGAGGCCGTCAAACTCGAGCGGCTTGTCGCCCGAGCAATACAGGCGGCGTGCCTCCTTTGAGTAGGCCTCGGGGAATTGGGTGAATACGCGGGTAGCCTCGACCGCCATCGGCGAATCGACGAACACCGGTATTCCTTGGAGCCGACCAGACTCGACCAGATCGTTGAGCCGCGCCAGGATCTCCTGTGTCCGCCCGACCGCGAACGACGGCACCACCACCTTTCCTCCCTTGCTCGCGGTACGGCTGACGATGTCGTAGAGCAACTCGGTGGGATCCTCGGCGGCGTCACGATCGCGGTCGCCGTAGGTCGATTCGAGGATCATCACCTCCGCCGCCTCGACCGGGGCCGGCCGCGACAGCAAACGCGCCCCGTCGGCGCCGAGATCACCGGAAAACGTCACGTGGCGGCAACCGTCCCCGTCGTCGATCTCGAGCTCCACGATGCTGGCACCGAGGATGTGCCCCGCCATCGCGAACCGTACCCGCCCGATGCCATCCAGACGCTTCCATCGATCGAACTCGGTTTCGACGAACAGGCGGTAGACCGCCGCTGCATCGTCGGCGGTGTACAGCGGGGTGATGCCCGAGGCGTCCTTGCCGCGCTTCTTCAGCCGCTTGATCGTCCAGCGCGCGTCTTCCTCGTGAATATGTGCCGAATCAGCGAGAAGAATCTTGGCGAGCGCCACACTGGCCGCGGTAGCGTAGATCGAGCCCTTGAAACCGCCGCGCACCAACAGCGGCAGGCGGCCGCAGTGATCGATATGGGCATGCGATAGCAGCACCACATCGATCGAAGCCGGGTCGAACGGGAACGGTGCGCGGTTGCGCTCGTGCCGCTCCTTGCCGCCCTGGATCATGCCGCAATCCAGCAGCACGCGGCCGGCGGTGGTCTCGATCAGATGGCAGGAGCCGGTAACCTCACGCGCCGCGCCGTGAAAGGAGATACGCATCGACGCCTCAGCACACGATGACCGCACCCACCGCCACGCGGCAGCGGGTGCGGTCTCGAAGATCGGTAAGTAACGCCGGCTCAGTCAACCCCGAAGGCGATCTTCACGGTCGTCTTGTAGCTGACGATCTCGCCGCCCTCGACCTTGGCGGTCATGTGCTCGACCTCGACCCCGGTGATGTTGTTGACGGTCTTGGACGCCGTGCGCACGGCATTCTCCGCCGCCTCGTCCCAGCTCTTGGGGGACGAGCCCACGATCTCGATAATCTTGGCAATCTCTGCCACTGCTGCCTCCTGAAGGTGGGCTCCGAAAAGCCGGACTACGCCGCCACACCAGGCGCGGGCGCGCATCATAACATAGGGTTTTCGACCCCAAGCCGGCCCATCCCCGCCCCCGCGATGACGCTCACGGAGCCCGATGAAGCACGCGCTCATGGCCCTCGAACGCATGGGGTTGTCGACGGATCTGTACGAATTGACGATGGCGCAAGCGTTTCTCGCCGCCGACATCGTCGAGCGCCGGGCGACCTTCGACCTCAGCGTGCGAGCGCTGCCGACGGAACGCGGCTACCTGATCGCCGCCGGGCTCGAGCAGGCGCTGGCCTACATACGCGACCTGCGTTTCCGCCCCAAGGCGCTGGCCTATCTCGAGGGCTCGGGACACTTCTGCCAGGAATTTGTCGACTACCTTGCGTCGATGCGCTTCACCGGCTCGGTCGATGCCATACCCGAGGGGACGGTCTACTTCCCACCCGGCCCCTTGCTTCGAGTCACCGCACCGATCATCGAGGCGCAGATCCTGGAAACCTACCTGCTGACCACGATCACGTTTCAGTCCATGGTTGCCTCGAAGGCCTCACGCGTGGTCGGTGCCGCCGACGACCGGACAGTCATCGACTTCTCACCGCGGCGCGACCACGGACCTCAGGCCGGGCTGCTGGCAGCGCGGGCGTCGTACATTGGGGGCTGTGTCGGCACCTCCAACGTGCTCGCCAACGAACAGTTCGGGATTCCGATCTTTGGCACCATGGCGCACTCGTTCGTGATGTTTCACCGCGACGAAGAAGAAGCGTTCCGGGTGTTCTCGCGCTCCTACCCCAACGATCCCACCTTGCTCATCGATACATTCGACACGCTCGAGGGCGCACGAATAGCGGTAAGGCTGCTGCCCGAGTTGGCGACGCGCGGCCAACGCCTTGCCGCCGTTCGACTGGACTCCGGCGACCTGCTCAAGCTTTCCGTGCAGGTGCGCGAGATCCTCGACGCCGGCGGCGCCAGCGATACGCAGATCTTTGCCAGCGGCGACCTCGACGAGCACAAGATCGCCACCCTGGTGGCCGACGGCGCCAAGATCGACGGTTTTGGAGTGGGCACCCAACTCGGCACCAGCGGCGACGCCCCGACCCTCTCGAGCACGTACAAGCTGGTCGCCTATGAGGGCAACGCCGGCAACGAGGTTCCGGTGATCAAGCTCAGTGCCGCCAAGATATCGCTGCCTGGCCGCAAGCAGATATGGCGTCGATACGACGATGACGGCAGGCTCATTGGCGACACCGTGGGGTTGGAGGACGAGGAACTGCCCGGCAAGCCACTGCTGGTTCCGTATATGGCCAACGGCCGGCTGTTGCGGCGCGCTCCAGCGCTCGAGGAAATCCGCGCCCGAGCTACCGACCAAGTCGCCAGGCTCCCCGCCGGAGTCCGCAGGCTGCGCCAGCCGGAAGCTTATCCGGTAGAGATCTCTGTCCGTCTGGCGGCTCTGATGGAGCAGCTCCAGCGACGTTGAGACGATCGCCGGACGTGGCCATGGGAAGGGCACGTGGGCTACTTGGCACCAACCGCTGCAGGCGATTTGTGGGGCCGCCGGGTAGACAGTACGATGGACCTCGACGGGTGCGAGACGCCGCTCAACCTGCGAAGCCGAGGCGCTACCGATCTGTCGAGACCACCGCGCATGCACGGATGTGGGCCATGACCGAGACGAAGGTCGAGAGCGAACCGAAGAAAGCCGCCGGGCTTGCCGGCATCGTCGCTGGCAAGTCGTCGGTGGGGTTCATCGACGGCAAGGTCGGAGACCTCCGTTATTTCGGTTACGACATTCACGACCTCGCCGAGCACTCATCGTTCGAGGAAACCGTCTACCTGCTGTGGAACGGCGATCTGCCGTCGCGCGCCGACCTCGCCGACTTCACCACGGTACTTGCCGCTCAGCGTACGGTGGACGCGGCCATCCTCGACTTCATTGCCGCCGTACCCCCCGACGTCACGCCGATGGGTCTGCTACGCACTGCAGTCTCGGCGCTGGGGCAGTACGACCCCGACGCCGAGGACATGTCCGTCGCCGCCAACAAGCGGAAGGCGGGGCGGCTAACGGCGCAGCTCGCCACCTTGGTGGCGGCGATTCACCGCAGCCGGCTGGGCCTCGAGACAATGGCACCGGACCCGGCACTCGGCCACGCCGCCAACTTCCTGTACATGCTGAACGGCGAGCGCGCCGACCAGGCCACGACGCGCGCATTGGACGTCGCGTTGGTGTTGCACGCCGACCACGGCTTCAACGCCTCGACGTTCTCCGCCAAGGTCACGGCAGCGACACTCTCGGACATGCACTCGGCCGTAACCTCGGCGATCGGCACGCTGAAGGGCCCCTTGCACGGCGGCGCCAACCAGCGCGTGCGCCAGATGCTTGACGATATCGGCACCGTGGAGCGAGTCGAGGAGTGGGTCGATGCCGAGCTCGAAGCGAAGCGAAAAATCATGGGATTCGGCCACCGTGTGTACAAAGTGGAGGACCCACGAGCCCGTCATCTGCGCGAGCACGCGCGTGCGCTCCAGGGCACGCTAGACGGCAACACCGACCTGGTGGGGATCTCACAGCGATTGGTAGAGATCGTGGCGGAGCGCAAGGGCCTCGCCGTCAACGTCGATTTCTGGTCGGCTAGCCTGTACTCGTACCTAGGGGTTCCCCCCGACCTGTTCCCGATGATCTTCGCCCTCTCGCGCATCTCCGGTTGGACAACGCATGTGATGGAGCAATACGCCGACAACAAGTTGATTCGCCCGCGCGCCGAGTACATCGGGCCTGCACATCGCGCCTACGTCCCCGTCGCCGAGCGCGGCTAGCTCGCGGCGAGCGGTGTCGAGACACCCTCGCATTGCGGCCACGGTGACCCGGTCTCGCCGCAGTTGGCCGATCCCAGAACATTCAAGTCTCCCCGGAGCGGGGCGCTCATGGTCGATTGGTGCGGTTCGCGCTAAGCTTGCATACGGAGGGGGCGCTGTTGGGCTCGTCTATTCACGAAGCTGTCCCGTCTAAGCCAGCAGAACCGGGGTCACTCTCCCCGCACCGAACCACGCGACCATGAATCTTTCTCGAGGAGGACAGCGCAAATGAGCATCTGGAACACGACCGGACGCCTGGCCGCCACCGTCACGCTAGTCGGCGCGGGGCTGCTCCTGGGGTTGTCGATGGCTGGGAGCACGTCCGCCGTCGGTACCATGACCCAGCAAACGCAAAACGCCGTGGTCAGAGACGCTCCCATGCCGGACATGGTGCCGCAGGGGCTGTTCGTCGACGTTGCCGATCAGACCAGCCGCGCGGTGGTCTTCATCGAGGCCGAGCGTCCGCAGCAGCATCGAGCCACGGGCGGTCGCTTCAACGACTTCTTCGACAACTTCTTCGGCCGTGATCGCGACCGCGATGACGAGGAGCCCGAGCAAGACGAGTTCCAATTCGACGATCGTGCCCGGAGCCAGGGCTCCGGTGTGCTCGTCACTGCGGACGGCTACATCCTCACCAATGCGCATGTCGTGTCGGTGCTGAACACCGAGACCGCGGCGACCGACCTGGCCAGCTCGGTGCGGGTCACTCTGGCCGACGATCAGATCTTCGAGGCATCGATCATCGGTGCCGACCTGGGCACCGACATCGCCTTGCTCAAGATCGACGCGCTGCACCTTCCTTTCGTCCCGCTCGGCGACTCGGACCTGGTGCGAGTGGGCGAATGGGTGATGGCTATCGGTGCCCCGTTCGGGCTGCAGAACACCGTCTCCGCCGGCATCGTTTCGGCGCTCGGCCGCGCCAACCTCGGCGGTATGGCTCAGACGGCGTACCAGAACTTCGTGCAGACCGACGCGGCGATCAACCCGGGCAACTCGGGCGGACCGTTGGTCAACCTGCGCGGCGAGGTGGTGGGAATCAACACAGCGATCGCCACCGGGGGTGGCTTCAACCCGACCTTCAGCGGCGTGGGTTTCGCGGTCCCTGCCAACTTGGCTGGCCGAGTGATGGACCAACTACGCGAGCATGGTCACATCATCCGCGGCTACTTGGGCGTCACCGTACAGGCGTTATCGCGTGACCTGATCGAAGGCTATGGGCTGGATCCCATGGTACGCGGCGCCATCATCAACACGGTCACTCCCGATGGTCCGGCGCTCGAGGCCGGCGTGGAGCCGGGCGACATCGTTGTCGGCACCGATGACGTTCCGCTGGAGAGCCAGCCGGACTTCCTACAGCGGGTCGCCAACAAGGCACCGGGCGAGGAGCTCGTGCTCAACGTGCTGCGCAACAACGAGGACGGCTACGACGAGGTCGATATCCCCGTGTTGCTTACCGAGCGTCCCGACGAGGCCGAGATTCTGGCCGGCCGGCTGAACAGTGGACGCGACGGTAACGATCGCGGCGATCGCGACTCGCCAGACGACCGCGGGTCGATGAGCGGCCGCCGGCTGGGTCTACGGGTGATCGAGCTCACCGGTCGGCTGACGCGCCAGCTCGACCTTCCCTCCGAGGTCGACGGCGTGGTGGTGACCAGCGTGGCCCCGAACAGCCCGGCAGCCCGAGCGGGTCTTGGTCAGGGCGACGTCATCCGCCGCGTCGGTCGCATCAGGATCTCCAGTATCGACGAGTTCGACGATGCGATCTCGGCATACGGGGACGGCGACGCCATGTCGATCTACTTCTACGACAGCAGCAGCGGCAGCAGTATCTTCGCTGCGCTGCGCGTGCCACGCGAGTAGCGACTCCAGACCGCTAGTCGACGGGCCACCAGGCACCCGCCTGGTGGCCCGACTTGCTTACCGCGTGTCAAGAAAGAGTGAGGTACGCTAGGGTCGACCAAGGGAGAGTCCTATGGGGATCGAGCTTGAGCTGTACGTTCTTCTGGTGGTTCTTGGCGTCGGCACATCGGTATTCGCGGTCTTCGAGGTGGAGACCGCGCGATGGCGCAAGGTGCTGAAATGGCTCATCCTCAGCGCCGGAACGGTCGGTCTGTACTACGCCGTGGGGCATCTCGCGCTGGTGTTCCCTCTGAGTCTCATGACCGTGGGCACCGTCGTCCACTTCTCGTGGTGCCGCCGAGCTGATCGGGTACATGGTCGCTCATCCGCGCTTCTACGGTGTCGTCGCCGAGTCCGAAGGTCGGACTGTCGGCAGCAACTTCATGGACGAGCGGGGCGAGGTCTTCGGCCTGGGTCCGATCACCGTCGATCCTGAGTTTCAAGACAGGTCGGTCGGTCGCCAGCTGATGCAGCACATGATCGATCGGACGACCGACAAGGGCGCGCCGAGCGTTCGTTTGCTCCAAGCGGCATACAACAACGGCTCGTTGTGTCTGTACCAGAAGCTCGGCTTCGACACGTGCGAGCCGATCTCCAATCTCTGCGGCGAACCGCTGGGAATCGAAATACCCGGTCATGTCGTTCGGAAAGCGGACCTGGCGGACGTGCCCGCGTGCAACGAGATTTGCAGGAACGTGCACGGTTTCGATCGCAGCGGCCAGTTGGAGGATGCGATCGGCCAGGGGGGCGCGTCGGTGGTCGAGTGCGACGGTGCCGTTACCGGCTATTCAACGGGGGTCCTTTTCTTCGAGCACAGCGTCGCGATGACCAACGACGCTTTGAAGGCTCTCATCGGCGCGGCGTCCGAGATTCCCCACCCGGGGTTCCTGCTGCCGGCGCGTAACGGCGAAGTCTTTCGTTGGTGCCTGGAGAATGGCCTGCGCCAAACGCAGTTGATGACCTTAATGGCGCGCGGACAGTACAGAGAGCCTGCCGGACCGTACCTGTGTTCGATCCTCTACTAGGCTCGCGCTGGCGCGTGGTCATCGGGAGGATTCGCCTGAGCCGTTGGCCGCCTCTTGTCGGATCAACGTGCTGCTCAACTGGTTCGACGAGCTGAAGCGGCTCGTGCCGACGGAGCCGTAGCGCCGCCAGGCGACCGGCCCGAACAGGGCCGTACGAAATCGATGGATCCAATGGGATCCGGCGCCGGCCAAGTCGACTCCGTTGGATCTCACACGCTCCAGCGATAGGCTTCAGGCGCTCCCCCACCTCCCTTTGGTAGCGCCATGGAACCCGGCACCAAACTAGGCCCCTACGAAATCACCGAGCAGCTCGGTGCAGGCGGCATGGGAGAGGTGTACCTGGCGCAGGACACGCGGTTGGGCCGCAAGGTGGCCATCAAGGTGCTGCCCGCCGAGTTCGCCTCTGACCCCGAGCGCCTCGCCCGCTTCGAGCAGGAAGCCCGCGCCGCCGCCGCCCTGAACCACCCGCACATCGCAGCCGTTCACGATGTGGGCGTCGAGGACGGCACCCACTTCATGGTGCAGGAGTACCTGGAGGGAGACACGCTCCGGGAGCCGCTGGGAAAGGGTGCGCTACCGCTCAAGAAGGCGCTCGGTCTGGCCACTGAGATTGCCGAGGCACTCGCTGCTGCACACGCCGCCGGGATCATCCACCGGGATTTGTAGCCGGAGAACATCTTCGTCACCAAGGAAGGCCACGCCAAGGTGCTGGACTTCGGCCTGGCGAAGCTCACCGAGGTGGCGGGGGCAGGCTCACCGGGCGGTGCAACACAGTCACCCACGATGATGGGGACGGTTGCTGGTCAGGTGATGGGCACCGTCGGCTACATGGCCCCGGAGCAGGTTGAGGGCTCCGACAAGATCGATCATCGGGCCGACCTGTTCGCTTTCGGCTGTGTGCTCTATGAGATGGCGACTGGAGATCGAGCATTCGCCGGGCGCAGCATCGCCGAGACGCTGGCACACATCCAGCACGATGACCCGCCGCCGATTCAGGATTCCGAGCAGTCTCTGCCCGACGAGCTGCAACGCATCGTACGCAAGTCGCTCGCCAAGGAGCCCGCCAAGCGTTACCAGACAGCCGGCGACCTGGTCGTCGACATACAGGCGCTCGGTACAGACGTGGAGTCAGGTGCGGCACTTCCGGCAACCCCTGTCGCCCAGGACACGACACGCGGCATCCCCTGGAAGCTGGCAGCCCCTGTGGCCAGCGCCCTTCTGGCAGCTTTCGGAGTCTGGGTCACGACCCCGTCGCCGCCTGAGTCCATCGTTCGCCGCTTCTTCATCGACCATCCACCAGAAGCTACTTTCCAGATGATTTCCACCCTCGGTGTTGCAATCTCACCCGATGGCAAGTCGGTGGTATTCAACGCCAACCGGCAGCTTTGGCTCCGAGCGATTGACGATCCGGTAGCCACACCCATCCGTGGCACGGAGGGAGCCACAGTGCCGTTCTTTTCACCCGATGGCCAACAGCTCGGCTTTTGGGGAGGCGACGGCCAGATCAAGAGCGTTTCGATCACCGGTGGTACGCCGGTGTTGCTGGGGCCAGCGCCTGTGCGTGCCTACGGGGCGAGCTGGGGAGATGACGGCTACATCTACTTCGGGCAGGGTGCCGGAGGGATCTTGCGTGTCTCAGACAACGGCGGTGAACCACAGCTAGTCGTTCAGATGGAAGAAAGCGAGCAGGCCCACGGCCCACAACTTCTTCCCGGTGGCGAGTGGTTGCTGTTTACGCTGGCGAGCGGCTCCAACTCGTGGAACGGGGCGAGCATTGTTGCGCAGCCGGTCTCCGGCGGCGAGCGCAAGAAGCTGGGCATTGTCGGCACCGATGCCCGCTACGTACCCACCGGCCACATCGTCTATTCGCTCGCAGGCAACCTGTTCGCGGTGCCTTTCGATGCAGACAGCATCGAGATTACCGGAGGACCGGTGTCGATCGTCGAGGGGGTCCAACAAGCGACCGGCATCACGGGAGCAAGCCAGTACTCCTTTTCGGATCGCGGTGGGTTGGTGTACATGCCGGGTGGTAGCGGCGCTTACCAGCTCGCCTGGGTGGGTCGTAACGGTCAAGTCGACCCGCTGCCCTTCGAGCCGCGTTCGTCTCTCAACTTGGACCTCTCGCCGGATGGCCAGCGCATCGCGCTCGAAATCCAGGGAGATGATGGGGAGTCCGACATCTGGATCTACGAGGTCGAGCGAGGAGGCAGCCAGGTGGTGCTGACCACGGCGGGCAACAACCAACATCCCGTTTGGTCGCCCGATGGAGAGTGGGTTTTCTTCAGGTCGGATCGGAGCGGCAATAACGACATCTGGAAGCGGCGGGCTGACCGGAGTCTCGACGCCGAGCTGGTGTTGGATACAGAGGCTCCCGTCTCACCGTCGTCGATCTCGGCGGACGGTGCGGTGCTGCTGTTTGACAGCGGGGTCTTATCGAATCTCGACGTGGGGTTACTGGCTCTCGATACAGATCAGGAGCCGGAAATGCTCCTCGCTACCGCCGCCGATGAGGACAGAGGCGATTTCTCGCCGGACGGTCGCTTCTTCGCCTTCCGGTCGAACGAGACCGGACAACCCTCGGTGTATGTACGGGAAGTGTCGAGCGGTCGGACATTTCCGGTCTCTACGAGTACCCGTGGTGGTGGTTACCCTCGCTGGTCGCGGGATGGAAGGGAGATTTACTACGGCGCCCTCGGAGCTGGTGGCATCCTGGTTGCGGAAGTGACGATGGAGCCGTTTTCAGCATCCGACCCTCTCGAACTCTCAGCCACCCGCAGGCGTCGCTTCGTCAACTTCGATGTCACCGCCGATGGACAGAGGTTCCTGGTGACGGTGCCCGCTGGTAGTGATGAGACTGGCGCGCCGGCATACGGCACACGACTCAACGTCGTCCTCAACTGGTTCGAGGAATTGAACCGGCTAGTGCCGACGGGCGGCTCCTGATGGTCGGCAAGACGCTCGGCCACTACGAGATCCTCGCCCCGCTAGGTGCAGGCGGGATGGGCCAGGTGTACCGCGCACGCGACACGACGCTGGACGCCCTTGCGGCAGCGGGGGTGTAACCGATTGAATCGGAGGTGGGGTGGCCGAACCGCCGCGTCACCGCGGGAGGCCCTGATGTTGAATGGCAAGCATTGTCGATTGGCATCGACCATGGCCGCGCTGGTGGTGTTGTTCGCCGCACCGGTCACGGCCGACACCATCTACTTGAAGTCCGGCCGCATGCTTCATACGGACGAGGCCCGCGTCGAGGGCGATCGCGTGATCTTCACCCAGTTCGGCGCCACCGCTGCGCTGTCCATGGAGCTGGTTGACCGCGTCGAGGACAACGACGAGATCGGCCCGGTGCCGTCGCCGCCGATGCCCGTTCGTCCGGTGCCTTCTGCCGGCGAGGACGTGGCCGCGGATACGGAAACGGTGGCCGAAACGCCGTTGGCCGAGGACACTCGCGAGTACTGGTTCGGGAAGCGGATGGCGATCCGCGACGAACGCGCCGAGTTGCGCGATCTACTGGCCGGACCACTGGACGGAGGGCTGCGGCGCATGCGCCGCGCGATGACGTTCGGGCACTACAACCTCACCGGCATCAACGAGCGCATCCAGCGCGTCGAGGACCGGCTCGAGGAGCTCGACGAGGAGGAGCGGCGATTGCGTCGTGAGGCTCGCCGCCGCGGCATCCCGCCAGGCTGGCTGCGCTAGATCACCCGCCGCACCGACGGCGTGAGGACGCGGCTGCCCGTCGAGCGGGGCTCGTCTACCAGCTGCATTGGCGGCCGTCATTCTGCTCGTGGAACCACTCCTGCATGGCAATCGTGCGGCACAGGAAGGAACCGGGTAAACATCGTCACCAACTGGTTCGAGGAGCTGAAGCAGCTCGTGCCGACGGACCCGTAGCGCTGTCAGCCTAGTCTCGCAAGCAGCGCCAGCTCTCTATCTCGTCCCCGCATAACCCCTCAGGCCGTCATACACTTCGACTTGGGACGCTTCGAGCAGGCTCCCGACCGCCAGATGGGCGACCAGGTGCGCAAAACGCAGCCGACCGTAAAGCTCGGCGATTGATGCCGTGGACTCGCGCAGTGCCGCTTCATCGACGTGACGGTGTGCGAACTGCATGTTGAGGTGCCGCTCGGCCTCGATGATCTGCTCGCCGAGGTCGCGGGCCCGTTGCTGCATCTCGGCGAAGATCTCCTCGGCTCGTGTCTGCTGCTCGGGTGTTAGCCCGAGCTCAGGGGCGAGTTCGAGGACGTGCTTGGGCCCCGGGAAGTGATTCAGCTCGGCTGGCCTGGCTAAGCCCATCCCGTCGCCGTTGCGTAGCTGCTCAAGTTCGGTCGGCGTGAGGGAGGGAATTTCGGACATCTCATGTGCGGCGTGGAGCGAGCGCGGGGACTGCTCCTGGGCGATTCCCGCAATGGGAGGCGCGATGACAAGGAAGATCAACCAAGTGCGCATGTTTCCTCCGGTGTGAGGGCTACGTTGTTACAGTTCACTGGTGTCGTCTGGTCAAGACGCTATTCGGCGCTGTGCGCCGTGTCTGGAACAAAAGTCACATTCACATGATGGGAATCGAACGGCTCGCCGAGATCCCTCTGTTCGCCGGTTTGAGCGAATCGGCGCGCTGCGAACTCGCTGGCGGCGCCGTGGAGCGCGAGTTTGCCCGTGGCGAGACGATCTGGCTGGAGGGCGATGAGCCGCGCGGTTTGTTCTTCGTCGTATCGGGTCAGGTGCGGATTCTGGGCTCCCGCGGAGCGAGGCAATACGTGGTGCACACAGAGAGGACGGGCGCTACGCTGGGTGAAGTGCCGTTGTTCGCCCCTGGTGGATACCCAGCCACTGCGGTGGCGGCAGCGCCGACGCGCTGCATCGTCATCGGCATGCGCCCGCTTCGTGCCGCCATGGCGGCGGATCCGGTGTTAGCTTGGGTTCTGCTCGAGGGGCTCGCCCGTCGCGTGCGGCTGCTCGCGGCGCGGCTCGAGTCGCTCACGGCGGGAACTGTGCGCTCACGCCTGGCCGACTATCTGCTCGATCGGCTAGCGTTAGCACCCTCCGACTCCATCGAGCTCGGCGGCACACAAGAGGAGCTCGCCGAGGAGCTGGGGACCGTGCGCGAGGTCGTAGTCCGCGAGCTCGCGGGCTTGCGCCGGGAGAGGATACTCGAAGCCACCGGGCGCGGCGGTTTCCGCGTCGCCGACCCGGACAGGCTCGACAGTATCGCCCGGCAAGACGACGGGTAACGGCGTAGTAACGGTGCCGTCCGCTTGCGTCTGCTGTTGGCTCTCGAACGGTCCAGCGATAGGCTTCAGGCGCTCTCCCACCCCTCTGTGGTATCGCTATGGAACCCGGCACCAAGCTAGGCCACTACGAGATCGTCTCCCCGCTCGGTGCAGGCGGTATGGGCGAGGTATACCGAGCCCGCGACACGACGCTGGATCGTGATGTCGCCATCAAGGTGCTGCCGGAAGACTTCGCAAGCGATGCCAACAGGCTCGCCCGATTCGAGCGCGAAGCGAAGCTACTCGCCTCGCTGAACCACCCCAACATCGCCACGATCTTCGGGTTCGAGGAATCCGACGGGGTGCGCTTCATCGCCATGGAGCTGGTCGAGGGCCAAACCCTCGCCGAGCGCATTGAAGCCTCCGGACGCATCGAGTTCGACGAGGCGCTAGAGATCGCCCGGCGGATCGCCTTTGGCGCTAGAAGCAGCTCACGAGGCCGGCGTGATCCACCGCGACCTGAAGCCCGCCAACGTGCAGGTAGCAACCGCTGGCACCGTCAAGGTGCTCGATTTCGGGCTGGCCAAACCCCTTGATCCCCAGGGGGCACCGGATCCGAGCGAATCGCCCACGATGATGGCGGCTACCGGGGCCGGCATGATCATGGGCACGGCTCCCTACATGAGCCCGGAGCAGGCACGGGGTCAGCCGGTCGATAAGCGGAGCGATATTTGGTCGTTTGGCTGTGTGCTGTACGAGATGTTGGCGGGGAAGCCGCCGTTTTCTGGCGAGACGGCCAGCGATGTCATGGCGGCGATCATCAAGGAGGAACCGGAGTGGGCATCGCTTCCGGAGGCCACACCGAGTGCACTCAGGCGACTCCTTGACCGATGTCTCACGAAGGATCCGCATGAACGTCTCCACGACATTGCGGATGCTCGTATCGAAGTCAAACGCGCTATCGACGATCCAGAAGGCGGTATGTCTCGAGCAGACGGATCCGGTGAGGTCACGAAGCCCTTGTCGTACTTGGGTATCGGTCTTGCGGGCTTGGCAGCAGGGGCAGCGTTGGTGCTGGTGATCATGGGATGGTCAACGGGTTCCTCGAGCACGGGCGGTGCGCCACGCCATGTCCGGCTGGCCGACATAGAAGGGTTGACCTACAGCCGGGACCAGATACAGATCGCCATCTCGCCGGACGGACGGCGCCTGGCGTTTACTCCGGTCGACGCTCCGATTCAGGTTCTCGACTTGGCCCTAGGCGACGAATTCGAACCGATTCCCGGCACGGAGGGCGCTATGAGCCCGTTCTTTTCGCCTGCCGGGCAACTCGGTTTCCAAGCGGTGAACAATCGGCTCACGTTGATTCCCCAAGGAGGCGGTCGTCCGCAGGCGGTTCCTGGGGCGACCTCAGCAAGGCTCACCGGCGCCTCGTGGTCTGGTGACGATCGGATCCTGTTCACTCCCGCCTTCGGAGGTACCGTAATGCAGGTGCCGGTCAAGGGCGGAACTCCTGAGCCGCTGTTCGAGTTCGAAGAAGGGGAGATCTCTCACAGCGGCGTGTCGATGCTGCCCGATGGCGAGCACGTGCTCTACAGCTTCTGGGACACGGATTGGCGAATCGGTGTCAGGTCTTTGACCAGCGGGCGCCGAACGATCGTGGTCGACCGCGGGCAGGCGCCGCGTTTCGCTCCCACGGGGCACCTGGTGTTCGTTCGGGGCGACGCGCTGATGGCGGCGATGTTCGATCCGGACACTCTGGAAACCGGCGAGCCCATCCAGCTCCTCGATGGCGTTTTGGCGAGGGAATCCGACGGTGTGGCCGCCTATGCGTTCTCTGCCGAGGGCACCCTGGTCTATCTGGTGGCCGCTGGCGATCCTGAAGCGCGCTTGCTTCGGTTCGACTTCGACGGCGGGGTTCGGCCACTAAGTGACGTCCGCGCCGACTTTGGCACCGCTGACTACGGCGACCTGGACCTCTCGCCAGATGGGCAGCGGCTGGCCATCGCGATCAACGATCCTATCGAGGGCGAGGAGGTCTGGGTCTATGATCTCGACCGCGACGACATGGTGCCGATCGCCCAGGGCGAAGCCTGGGACCACTTTCCGGTCTTCTCGCCGGACGGGCAGAGGATCGCCTACTCGTCCGAACGGCTCGGGTCCGGGGACGTTTTCTTCCGCGCTGCCGACGGCAGCGGGCCGGAGACAGCAGCCATCGTCGGGCCGGTCTACAAGCAGGTCCGGTCATGGTCGCCCGACGGCCTGATCGCCGTGAGCCAGCGATCGAGGGAGAGCGAAGATACTTGGGTCTACCCCCTGGACGATCCTGACGCAGGGGCGCCTTTCGTGGCGACGATCGCCGACGAAGATCTTGCGAGATTCTCACCGGACGGCCGCTACATCGTCTACCAGTCGGACAAGACAGGCCGCAACGAAATCTACGTCGCGCCCTACCCGTCAGGACCTGATGTTTACGAGTGGAAGGTCACAACCGGCGGCGGCCTGCTGCCTCGATGGTCTGAAGATGGCACGCAGATCTTCTACCGGTCCGGCGCCAGCATCTTCGTTGCCGACGTCGTCGAAGAGGACCGGCTGCGCACTACATCGCCCCTACTTCTCCTGGAAGGCGTCGGGGATGGCGACTGGGACGTGTCCTCAGAGCGTCGGTTCTTGATCGCCGTGGAACCCCGCGATCTGCCGCAACCACACATGGTGTTCAATTGGTTCGAGGAGCTGAAACGCTTGGTGCCAACAGACCCTTAGCACGGCGTGGTGGAAGTGTGGCGGGCCTGGTTGCGGCGAGTTGGGGCCAGTTGGAATTCGGCCTGACGCTGGCGATGCTGCCGCGATCGTCGAGGAAGGCCAACGCCGCAGATAGCCCCAAATCGCCGTAACCCTTCGGGCGACAGGCCCGCCACACTTCCACGACGGCCACCCAGCGACCTTCGGTTCCGCTCGTCCGCAATGCCAGGACAGACACCAGTCATATATCTGTTTAAGAGCCCCGAGAAGGCCCCTCTACGGGCCGCCGGCAGCGTCACCGGCACTTCGGGCACTTCGGGGTCGACGGTCCGTCCGTGGACGTTAGAGGGCCACTGAGAGGCGGCATTCCGGCTTGTCCCGTGGACCCTCACCTGCCCTGGCGATAGGCTTCAGGCGCTCACCCACCCACCTCTGGTAACGCCATGGAACCCGGCACCAAACTAGGCCCCTACGAGATCACCGAGCAGCTCGGCGCTGGCGGGATGGGTGAGGTGTACCGCGCTCGCGACACCAGCCTTGACCGCGATGTCGCCATCAAGGTGCTGCCGGAAGACTTCGCAAGCGATGCTGTCCGGCTGGCACGGTTCGAGCGCGAAGCCAAGCTGCTCGCCTCCCTCAACCATCCCAACATCGCCACCATCCATGGGTTCGATGAGTCGGACGGTGTGCGCTTCATCGCCATGGAGCTGATCGAGGGTCAGAGCCTCGCCGAGCGGATAGAAGCCAGTGGCCGCATAGATGTCGATGAGGCGTTAGAGATCGCTCGCCGGATCGCCCTGGCGCTCGAAGCCGCTCACGAGGCCGGCGTCATCCATCGTGATCTCAAGCCTGCCAACGTGCAGGTCGCACCCGATGGCACCGTCAAGGTGCTCGATTTCGGGCTGGCCAAAGCCTACGAAGCGGAAGGCGGCGATCCGTCGTCCGACCTGAGCCACTCGCCGACGATGATGGCCGCCACCGGCACTGGCGTGATCATGGGCACCGCTCCATACATGAGTCCCGAGCAGGCGCGTGGTCTGCCCGTCGACAAGCGCACCGACATCTGGTCGTTCGGTTGCGTGCTCTACGAGATGCTCACGGGCAAGGCCGCGTTCGGTGGCAAGACCGTCAGCGACGTCATCGCCGCAATCATCGAGCGTGAGCCTGCCTGGGAGGCCGTGCCGAGAGCCACTCCGGCGATCGTCCAGCACGTCCTGCGCCGCTGCTTGGAGAAAGATCCGTCCCAACGTCTACGGGACATTGGCGATGCCCGCATCGAGATCATGAACACCATGGCGGGGTCCGATGTGGGCGTCGGTCTGACCGCTGGCCGCGCCGAGGCGACGCGGCCTTCATGGTTGCGCGCAATACCTACACCCGTGGCGCTCGCCATGGCCGCGACAACTGCAGTGGCGGCGTGGGTACTGTCAGGCCCCGGCGGGGAGCCTCGTGAAGCCGTAGTGGTCGCCAGGTCCAGCATCGCTACTTCCGCGGACGTTCGGCTGCAGCACGCCGTAGCTCCTTCGCCACTGGCGATCGCGCCCGACGGTACGCACCTGGTGTATGTGGGGGTCGATGACGGTATCAGCCGGCTTTACCTGCGCCCCATCCATGGGCTGTCAGCGACCCCTCTGAACGGCACCGAGGGCGCCTACGGGCCGTTCTTCTCGCCGGATAGCGAGTGGTCGGCTTTGCCGCCGATGGCAGGTTGTTGAAGATCTCGGTCACCGGCGGGCCCCCGCTGCCAATCACCGACGTCGAGTTGCTCCGCGGAGCCAGCTGGGCTCTTGACGACACGATCATCCTGGCACCAGGTCTCGAACACGGTTTGATGCGAGTGCCCGCAGCGGGCGGTGAGCCAGAAGCCATCACGACCGTGGAGGGCAACGACTCTCACCGCTGGCCGCAGGTGTTACCAGATGGGAAGACGGTGTTGTTCAACATGCTGACCAGCGGCCGGTATGACCAGTCGGCGATCGCGTTGCTGTCCATGGAGACCGACGAGATCACGGTGCTGCCGGTGGTCGGAACAGACCCTCACTACGTCCCGCCCGGCTACCTCGTCTTTGGACGCGGTGAGTCGCTGTTCGCTGTTCCCTTCGACGTGGACCGGCTGGAGGTAACCGGGTCACCTGCGTCCGTGATCGAGGGCGTCCTGGTCACCGTCGCCGGCCCTGGCTCCGTGTACTTTGCCGTCGCCGACACCGGGACCGTCGTTTATATGCCAGCGCTTCCGAACGAGCACAGCCTAGTTCTGGTCGATCGGCAGGGCCGAGAACAGCCGCTTCCGCTGCAGCCAGGTGCGTTCTCAGAACCACGCTTCTCGCCCGACGGACGGCAGATCGCCTACGTCTTGGCGGATCAAACCGACATCTGGGTCCATGATCTGGATCGGGGGACAACCGATCGATTCACCACCGATGGGGCCGACGATTACTCGCCGCTCTGGGCAGCGGACGGCGAGAGCTTGATCTTCAGCTCCGATCGCGCTGGCTATGGGGATCTGTTCCGCAAGCTGACGACCGGTGGCCCCGTTGCGGAGGTGTTGGCAACCAGCGGGAACTACAGATACCCGACTTCCCTAAGCCCCGATGGGCGCTTCCTGTTGTACACCGAACAGAGTAGCGCCACCGACTTGGATGTCTGGGTGCTCGACACGATGGAGCCGGACGACCCCAGGCCGCTCGTACAAACGGAGTTCATGGAAGCAGCGGCGAGCTTCTCACCTGACGGACGATGGATCGCCTATGCGTCGGATGAATCCGGCAGGTCCGAGGTCTACGTGACGCCGTTCTCAAGCCAGGGCAGGCGCGTGCGGATCTCCACCCAAGGCGGGGTTTCGCCGCTTTGGGGGCCAGATGGCCGCCAACTGTTCTTCTGGTCGAGCGCCGGCATGCTCATGTCTGTTGCGGTTTCGCCAGCGGGCGAGCTCACTGTGGGTGAAGCTCGACCGCTGTTTGGCGGCGCGTACCTCACAAGCGATGTCTTCGGCGCCGAGCGAACCTTCGACATCGCACCGGACGGGCAGAGCTTCGTAGTGATCCGGCAGGACGATCAGGGGCTCGACGAGATGGTCCTGATCACCAACTGGTTCGACGAGCTGAAGCGGCTCGTGCCGACGGACCCGTAGCGCCCCTGAGCTGGCCGGCGCACAACCGAACGCCCGATCTTGTGGGTAAGTTCGTGGATAATTGGCCACACCCGCTAAGGAGAGGTGGGCGATCATCTCTCCCGCCTAGGTCCTCTCCGCCCAAGGATACTGGAACTCGGGCCGGATGACGTCGGTGATCAGCTCTTGGACCGCACGGTGCGCCTGGTCGAACGCCGCCTGTGTAAGACACGTCGCGGCCGCGTCGGAGTTGGCGATGGCGATCCGCCCGAACCGCTTACGGCCCAATACCCAGGGAGCCTCGTCGTACCCCCAGTCGGGGTCGAAGAGGTCATTGTCCGCTCCCGCGTACCCGTGCGGCCAGCGGTTGACGAAGATGGCCTCGATGTCCCGGGCGGGATCGAAGCCTCCCTCCCCCAGGGCACGAGCAAGCTGATCCCTGATACCACGCTCGAACGTCTCGAACGACATGGTCAGAAGCTCCTCCCGTGCGGCCCGCCACTGGTCCCGTACGGGAAGCCCCGGAGCGATCGGAGATGCCCAGAGCCTCAGAGAGACCGGTTCGTCGGGCAACTGGGCGGTCTGGTAATCCCCGAAGCTGTTGCTCCAATCGTCAAGACTGACACTTTCGAAGTACGCGCCCGGGCAATGGATACGCGCCACACCAAGCCGCTCGAACGCTCGCCAGTCGCGAACCATGACGTTGGCCGCAACGAAGGGTCTGCGCACCGCCATATGCAGGTGTTCTTTTTGGTCCTCCGGCAGCTCGGGACACAGATACGGGATCACCGAGTTGTAGCACGCCATCACGCAGGTGCCTGCGCGCACGCGATGCGCCTGGCCGTCCCTCACGTACGTGACGTCCACCGCGTTCGCCTTTGCCCGTTCGCCCACGTGGTGAGCGTTCACCACCGTGCTGTTGAGACGGATGCGCACGTCGTTTTCCGCCCGGTCGAGGGTCGAATACCGGACCCGCATCGGCACCGAATCGTTCATCGTGTCGCCCGGTAGCGAACCCGGAATCAGCCAGCGCACGAGGAGGCGGGCAATGCCAGCATTTCCGTCGGGGAAGTGCATGTCATCGAACGGATTCTCCAGCCCGGGGAATCCGTCTCTCGGCGGCGGCTCCCCGAGCCCGAGGCCCTGCAGCCCGGGTAAACCGCTGTACCGGAACGCAGCCCATCCGCTCAACGTATCGATACCGGCCGTGCCATTGGCATCCGGGCCGCGGCGCATGAAGAAGGGGATCACGTCCGGGTCGACGCCGACGACGTTCAGCAGATAGTCCTGATAGCTCATCTTGCGGAGCCGAGCGATCTTCTCCTCCACCGACAATCCGGGGAAGTAATCCTCCTGCGTCTGGTACAGCTTCGCGATGTCCTTCTGCACCCGGTCCGAGAGCGGCGTCTTTCGAAGCCATTTCGTCCAGGCCTCCGGCTCGTCCGATCCGGGTTCTCCTACCACCAGGCGATCTGCCCCGAACGTCTCCTCGTCGAACAAGATCGCGCTTCCCAAACCCCGCTCGCGCGCCCGGAAGTTACGTCCCACGTTCGCACGCCCGTACACCTCCGCATCCAGACCGATGTCGTGGAGCAACTCCAGGCCTTCGTACGTATAGGCTCCCGTGATGTAGGCCGTACCGGCGTAGCAGATGACCTGGCGCCCGTCGACCATGTGCTCGTTCCGCTGCGCGTGCCCTCCGAAGTCGTCCTGGTTGTCCAGAATCAGGACCCGAGCCTCAGGCATCGCCTTGCGGAAGTAGTAGGCCGCCCCGAGACCGCTCAACCCGCCACCCACCACGATCAGGTCGTACTCTTCCCCTGTTTCCTGCGGGTCGTCCCACGTCTCGCCGAACCGCATGCGATGAGCCACCTCGAACGACCCCGGATGGCTGCCCCGCATCCCCGTACGTGTCGGCGGATAGTACGTCTCCTGGCTCGGAGATTGATCGACGACTGGAGATGCGGCCGGAGCCAGCCGGGCATCGCGCCCCTGCGCCCCCACATCCCCCGGCACAAGGGCCGCTCCCGCGATCGCGATGCTCGTTCCGCTCACGAAGTCGCGACGGTTGATTTCCCGGTTCATGCCCAGCTCACGATCGCTCTTCTTCATTTCATGTCTCCTCGAGCGTCAAGGTGGGGGCAGTGAGACAGCGCCGCTGACGCAGTGATCGAAGAATTCCCTTGGGACAACACACAGCTGTAAAAGTTTGCCGTGGCCAGGCGATCCCAGTCTACTAGATGCCCAGACCGGGTCGATCCGGTGCCACTACGCTCCCGCGGTCCAGCAAGTTGCCGTTCTTCATTCCAAACTCGAAGGCCTCCTTGGGCATCGGCGCTTCGAAGTACCGGGTCCGCTCATTGGCAAGCATCAGGAGTTCGATTCGCGACGACCCGGCGTGCCCGCCTCTCCCGTGGACCCTCGATTGCCGCAGCGATAGGCTTCAGGCGCTCACCCGCCCTACTTCGGGAGCGCCATGGACCCCGGCACCAAACTAGGCCCCTACGAGATCACCGAGCTGCTCGGCGCGGGCGGCATGGGCGAGGTGTATCTCGCCGAGGACACGCGCCTGGGCCGCAAGGTGGCCATCAAGGTGCTGCCCGCCGAGTTCGCCTCTGGCCCCGAGCGCCTCGCCCGCTTCGAGCAGGAGGCACGAGCTGCCGCTGCTCTGAACCACCCGCACATCGCAGCCGTTCATGACGTAGGCGTCGAAGACGGCACCCACTTCATGGTGCAGGAGTACCTGGAGGGCGACACGCTCCGGGAACCGCTGGGAAAGGGTGCGCTGCCGCTCAAGAAGGCGCTCGGTTTGGCCACCGAGATCGCCGAGGCTCTGGCAGCAGCACATGCCGCCGGGATCATCCACCGGGATCTGAAACCGGAGAACATCTTCGTCACCAGACAGGGCCACGCCAAGGTGCTGGACTTCGGCCTGGCGAAGCTGACCGAGGTGGCCGCGACGGGTTCGCCCGACGATTTCACGCATTCACCCACAGCGATGGGCACTGCCGCCGGCCAGCTGATGGGCACTGCCGGCTACATGGCCCCGGAGCAAGTGGAGGGCTCCCCACAGATCGACCCATCGGGCCGATCTGTTCGCCTTCGGCTGCGTGCTGTACGAGATGGCCACGGGAACGCGACCCTTCGGTGGCAGGAACGTCGCCGAGGTTCTCCATCATCTGCTCAACAGCGAGCCCGAGCCGGTGAGCGACAGGCTACCACTGAAGCTGCAATGGACCCTCGACAAGTGCCTGGCAAAGGAGCCCGCTCGGCGCTACCAGCATGCCGATGATGTGGTGGTGGACCTGAAGGCGTTGGCCGGTGAGGTGGAGTCGGGTGCGGCACTTCCGACAACCCCTGTCGCCGTGGAAACGGCTCGCGGCATCCCATGGAAGCTGGCGGCCCCTGTGGCTGCCGCGCTCATGCTGGCGGTTCTTGCCACCTGGTGGACAATGCGACCGGAGCCCGGAAGCACCATCCGCCTGCAGCTCGACCCCCTCGTCGACACGATCCTGAGTCAGCTCGGCTCCGCAGTAGTGCTATCGCCCGATGGACGGCACGTTGCCTACGTCGAGGGTAGCAGGACGGGTGCAAGGGCGCTGTACCTTCGCGCTCTCGACCAGCAGGACTCGACGACACTCGCGTCGTCGGCAACCAGCGCGGGTTCGCCGTACCATCCCTTCTTCTCGCCCGACGGGCAGTGGGTAGGCTTTTCCACCACCACGGAGCTGAAGAAAGCGTCCATAGCCGGAGGCCCCCCGCAGTCGATCGCGCCGGTGGACCGTAACCGAGGTGCGGATTGGGGGCCCGACGATACGATCGTCTTCGCACCAACCTCCGCCAGCGGCCTGTCTCTCGTGTCGGCTGTCGAGGGTGAGCCGGGATCGCTCACCGAGCTTTCCGAGGGCGAGCGCAGCCACCGCTGGCCCCAGTTCTTACCCGGCGGAAAGGCCGTGCTATTCACTTCGGCGGAGACCGAAGACTTCGACAGGGCCAACCTCGAGGTCGTAGATCTCGAGACCGGCGAGCGCCAGGTCGTGCACCGGGGCGGCACCTACGGCCGATATGTGCCGACGGGCCATCTGGTGTATTCAAACGCCGGAGCGTTGTTCGCGGTGCCCTTCGACCTCGATACCTTGGAGACGACCGGCTCGCCGCTACCCGTCGTCGAGAACCTCGCCGCCGACGCTGGAGGCGGGGTCTCGTTCGACTTCTCCGACACCGGGATGCTCGTCTATCACATGAGGGGTGGCGGCGCTTCGAGCGGTTTCCAACTCGCCTGGGTGGATCGTGACGGCCAAGTCGAGCCGCTGCCCTTCGAGCCGCGTCAGTCTCGGTACTTGGACCTCTCGCCGGATGACCAGCGCATCGCGCTCCAAATCCCCGGAGATGATGGGGAGTGGGACATCTGGATCTACGAGGTTGAGCGAGGAGGTAGCCAGGTACTGCTGACCACGGAGGGCAGCAACCAATTGCCCGTTTGGTCGCCCGATGGAGAGTGGGTCTTCTTCAGGTCGGATCGGGGTGGCGATAACGACATCTGGAAGCGCCGGGCTGACCGGAGTCTCGACGCCGAGCTGGTGTTGGATACAGAGGCTCCCGTGCACCCGTCGTCGATCTCGGACGACGGTGAGATGCTGCTATTTGTCAGCGGCCCCCAAGAGAGTCGTGACGTGGGGATACTGGCTCTCGATACAGGTGATACGGAATTGTTGGTCGATACCGCCGCCAATGAGGATTGGCCCAGTTTCTCGCCGGACGGTCGCTTCTTCGCCTTCATGTCGGGCGAGACCGGGCAATACGAGGTGTACGTGCGGGAGGTATCGAGCGGTCGGACATTTCCGGTCTCTACGAGTACCCGTGGTGGTGCTATCCCTCGCTGGTCACGGGATGGAAGGGAGATTTACTACCGCTCCCCCGTAAGCTCAGGCATCCTCGTTGCGGAAGTGGATTTGGAGTCGTTTTCCGCATCCGACCCTGTCGAAGTCTCGGACATCGTCATGCATGCAGTGTCCAACTTCGATGTCACCGCCGATGGCCAGAAGTTCCTGGTGACGGTGCCCGTTGGTACTGATGAGACTGGGGGCACGGCACCCAGCACACGACTCAACGTCGTCCTCAACTGGTTCGAGGAATTGAACCGGCTCGTGCCGACCGGCGGCTCTTGATGATCGGCAAGACGCTCGGCCACTACGAGATCCTGTCCCCGCTCGGTGAAGGCGGAATGGGGCAGGTGTATCGAGCACGCGACACGACGCTGGATCGTGATGTCGCCATCAAGGTGCTGCCGGAGGACTTCGCCAGCGATGCCAACCGGCTGGCTCGCTTCGAGCGCGAAGCCAAGCTGCTCGCCTCCCTGAACCATCCCAACATCGCCACGATCTTCGGCTTCGATGAATCCGACGGCGTGCGGTTCATCGCCATGGAGCTGGTCGAGGGGCAAAGCCTCGCCGAGCGCATCCAAGCTTCCGGTCGCATCGAGGTCGATGAAGCGCTTGAGATCGCCCGACGGATCGCCCTGGCGCTGGAGGCTGCTCACGAGGCTGGCGTCATCCATCGTGACCTCAAGCCGGCCAACGTGCAGGTGGCACCCGACGGCACCGTCAAGGTGCTCGACTTCGGCATCGCCAAGGTCCACGAGCCGGAGGCGTTATCGGATCTGAGCCAGTCACCCACCGCGATGCTACCCACGGCGACCGGCGTGATCATGGGTACGGCGCACTACATGAGCCCGGAGCAGGCGCGGGGCAAGCCTCTGGACAAGCGCACCGACATCTTCTCGTTCGGCTGTGTGTTGTACGAGATGCTGACCGGACAGACAGCCTTCGCTGGCGAGACTATCAGCGATGTTCTCGTAGCGGTCATCGAGCGGGAGCCTGATTGGAGATTCGTGCCAACGACCACACCACCGTTGGTACTACGGCTGTTGCGGCGTTGCTTGGAGAAAGACCCCAGGGATGGTTGTCGGTGCGCGTCCGGCAGCCTCGGACGAACCGTGCGTATCGGCGGGGTCGTGGTTGTTGCACTGATTGCCGGTTACCTCTTGCGCGGTTTGGGGTCGACTGCGCCTCCGGAAGTCTGGAGCCTGCATCAGGTTACCCGCTCGCAGTCGATCGAGAGCCAGCCCAGCCTGTCGCCGGACGGGCAGTTCATCGTTTACACGAGCAACCAGCGCGGCAACCACGACATCTACTGGCAGCTCGTCGGCGGGCAGAATGTGCAGAACCTGACGGAGAGCTCGGCAGCCGACGACCACCAGCCGTCGTTCTCCCCCGACGGCAGCCGCATCGCGTTCCGCTCCGAACGCGGCGATGGCGGTATCTACATCATGGGTGGCTTCGGCGAGAACCCGCGACCATTGATCGGTCGTGGGTACGATCCGTCGTGGTCGCCCGACGGCGAATGGGTCGTCTTCTCGGATCTTGGCGTCGCCGACCCGACGAACCTGATTCGCGGCGGCCTTGCCAAGGTCGAGGTTAGCGATCCGACGAACGTCGTGGAGCTTCACGACAACGGCTACCTGCCCAGATTCTCGCCGAACGGGCATCGGATCGCCTACTTCGACTTCTCCGAAGGCGATCAGCGCAGTATCTTCACGATCCCGGCCGGCGGTGGTGACGCGGTACAAGTCACCGACGGCGCGGCAGTCGACTGGGCTCCGGCGTGGGCTCCCGATGGACGGCGACTCTACTTTTCAAGTGACCGGGGCGGAATCCAGAACATCTGGTGGGTGGAGATCGACGAGGCATCAGGCGTGCCGCGAGGTCAGCCGCAGCGGGTGAGCACCGGCGAAGCTGACCAGGGATGGTTGTCGGTGTCGGGCGATGGCTCATCGATCGCTTACACGGCGCGTCGCGCGCCCACGAACTTGCAGCGTGTGGCGTTCGATCCGGAATCCCGACGGGTAATCGGGGCCCCCGAGCCAATCACCGGCGGCTCGAATTCGGTGATCAGATTCGACATCTCTCCCGATGGCGAGTGGTTGGTGTATGCAACCCAGGCAAGTCCGGGCGACCTGTACTTGATCTCTGCCGATGGCAGCGGACAGGTGCAGCAACTGACCGACGACGAGTACTGGGATCGGAATCCGAGGTTCTCGCCTGACGGTCGGCAAATCGTCTACTACAACGACCGAGGCAGCTCGACGGAGCTCTGGCGCATGGATATCGGGTCGCGAATCACTAGCCAGCTTACCCGGGTCGGCGAATGGACCGTCTTCGACCCCGTGTTCTCACCCGATGGGTCGAGGCTCATGTATCGCGTCATCACCGACGACGACTACGTCATCTACATGATGTCCCTGGATCAAGAGTGGGAGTCGCAGACGCCGGAGATGATCCCGAACCCTGAAGGAGACACTTTCCAACCTAACTACTGGTCGCCGAACGGCCGCTGGATCGTCGGTTGGAGCGACGCCTTCACCGACCCCCGCCCGCTTCTGTTTGACGTCGAGACCAGGGAGTACATAGAGCTCGGTGGCTTCCGCGGTCACGCTCACCCGGCTTGGCTCGGAAACGACTACCTCGTGTTCGTCGGCACAGCCGAGACGCGCGGCGTAGCAACGCGACGAGAGGAGATGCTGCTGATGGATCGGCGCACCGGCGAAACGGTGCTGCTGCTCAACGACGGGCCCGACTGGACATTCGAGGAACAGATGGTCGTGTCACCCGACGGTCGCTGGCTCTACTTCATTCGCCGCGAGCTCGAGTCGGACATCTGGTTGCTGACCCGCGAGCGTTGACGGTTACCTATCGTTGTCCCGGATTCTCTGCCGTTGGATCTCGTACGCCCTGACGATACGCTTCAGACGCTCACCCACCCCTCTGGGAGCGCCATGGAACCCGGCACCAAACTAGGCCCCTACGAGATCCTCGAGCAGCTCGGTGCAGGCGGCATGGGAGAGGTGTACCTGGGGGCTTCCGTTATCGCATTGGCCACGGGTCACTAGAATCCAGAATCAAGTTTCATAGTCCAAAATCGACGCGCGAGGCCCCGGGGGAGCGTGGTAGTAACGGAGATTTACGTGCACAAGGACGAACGCAAGCTACGCCTTGGGATGGCGCAGCGAAGCGCAGAATTGAGCAGCCAAACACATGCCGCTGGCACTGATTTGGCCCCAGAAACCGAACGAGCCTTTAGCGACGGGTAACGACGCTTACCAGCGGTTGACCACCTTGCGCTCGTCCTTTTGGTGTTCCACTTCGGCAAAGGCATTATCGCCGCCGGCGTCGAGGAAGTCCTCGAGAGCCGATAGACGGAACCGCCATTGACGGCCGACGCGCGTTGCCGGGATACGTCCCGCCTTCGCCATCCGATACACCGTCGACTTGTTGATGCGGAGCATGTCCGCAACATCTTCGACGGTCATGAACTCGCCAAGAACACGCAGCGACCGCGGCCGCGCCTGCTCGTCGTACTGGCTGTCTCTTGCTCGTTTCATGTCGTGCCTCCTATCCACTCGCTGTCTGGATGTCCGTGTGGTTGGGAACGTCGCTGTCGCTGACCGCCACTTGCAGGTACTCTCGCGCCACTAGGTCAAGGAACGCGCGCGCGACCTGCGGGTTCCAGTGTCGTCCGATCTCCTGTTCGATGAAGCCGCTGGCGCGGCGCATGCTCATCGCCGGGCGCTGCGCACGCGCTGATATCAAGGCGTTGTAGACGTCGCAGATACCGACGATCTGGGCGCCGAGCGGAATAGCGTCGCCCGCCAGGCGGCGCGGGTAGCCGCTGCCATCCCAGCGCTCCTGGTACGCACCCACGATATCCGCGACTTCGCTGAGTCCCGGCAAGGATGCCAAGATGTCGGCGCCCTCTCCGGGCACTCGCTCGACGATGCCGCGCTCGTCGGCGCTGAGCTCGCCTTCCTTGGTGAAAACCTCGGCCGGCAGCTTGATCTTGCCAATATCGTGCAGATGTCCGCTAATCTCCACCGTCAGGCCGTAGTCTTGAGATAGTCGCAGCTCGCGGGCCAGCTGGCCACAGAGCCGAGACACCTGCAACGAGTGCTCCTCGCTGTGCGGGTCGAAGAGCTCAACCGACTCCATCAGCGCGGCGATAGTTTCGCGCACCGCCGGCGCCTGAAGGCCAAGCATTGACCGACGCTTCAGCTCCCCGAGCTGCTCGTTGAAGCTCTCGATGGCATTCGGAACGATTCGACGCGTCTGCACATGGACAACCGCTTCGTAGAGCTCCGCCTCGTCCTGATCGAGCTCGGCCATGCGAATGCGATGACCGCCGCGGCCCTTGGCCAGATACATGGCCTGATCGGCTGCCTCGAGCAGCGTTTCGACCGTGTCTCCGTTGCCGGGGAACTCGGCGATTCCGATCGAGGCCCGAACGTTGAACGGCGCGTCCCACTCGAGCCCCGACAGCTCGTTGAGCATGTTCTTGAGCTCCTGCTTGGCATCGGCGCGTGAACCGTGCACCAGCGCCACGAACTCGTCACCGCCGTAGCGGCACATCGCCAACGCGTCGGGGAAGGTGTTGCGGAGGCGGTCGCCCAGCTCGGTAATGGCGCGGTTCCCGGCCATATGGCCGTGTTTGTCGTTGACCTGTTTGAGGTTGTCCATGTCGATCACCGCGATGGTAAGCGGCGCCAAGGTCCGCGCGTTCTCGGCCGACAGGGTGTTCTCCGCCTCCTCGGTGAACGCCTGGAAGTTGAGCAGGCCGGTCAACCCGTCGATACGGCTTTGCTGTCGAAGCTGTTGCAACAAGCCGCGGCCGCGGATGAACGACGCAGTCATCAATGCCGACGCCCAGCAGAAGTCGCGCTCCTCGTCGTCGAAGACACGGTCGGCCTTGCGATCACGCAGATAGAACGCGCCGAACACCTGCTCGTTGGCCTTGATCGGCACCACCAGGAAGCTGTTGAAGGAGCTCGCGTTCGGCAGGAAGGTGGTTACCTTCGCCCACAGCTCCTCGGGCTCACCGCGACGAAACTCGGTGATCTCGCCATGCGCCAGGGTTTCCTGAAGCTCGGGGTATTCGCGGATCTTGATGGGGCGAACCTCCACCGAGGAGTCATCGCTGCTGGCGGCCACGTAGCCGGTCTCGTCGTCGCCGCTGAACACCACCAGCGAGCACCGATCCACACCCACACCCTTTTGCACACGCTTGCTGATCTCGAACAACACGTCGCTGTCAGAGGCGGCGGCACCCACCAGGCCAAGACGTCCGATCTCCGATAGTGCGCGCAGCCGGTACTTGTCGCGCGCCAGTGAGCGCGCATGCACGGACACCGATTGCATTCGAGTGGCGATCGTCTGGGCGCGACGCTTGTGACGCTTGGCCTCGTCGCCGATCAAGGCGAAGACAAACCCCAGCCCGCACAGGAAACCGAGCCGCACCAGGTATTGCGGATCGGTGAACACCTCGTTGCCGACCTCGCGAAACAGCAGCGCACCGTAGATCGCCGCCACCAGCAGGCTGTGAGCGCCGGCGGCGACCGGACCCAGGCTCTGGGCGGCGAACGTCACCACCACCAGGTAGACGAGGAAGAACTCCGTGGAGGCGTTCTCCACCAGAACGATCGCCCCCGAAACGATGCCGATGTCGATCAGTGACACCAGGCTACGCAGCGCCTTGCTGCGGTTCTTGTGAAGCGCCCAGGTGGCCAGCAACGTAAAGCCCAACACCCCGCCCACGAAGCTCTGCTTGAGCGCCGGCACGATCGTGTCGGGGGCGTAAAAGAGGACGGTGTAGCAGACCGCGAGAGCGAGCACCCAACGCGCGATCAGCACCGGATTGCTGACCAGCCGGGCAGCCTCGGGCTCGGCGTCTAGCATCTCACCGAATGCCAGCTTCTCTTTGGATTGCTTCCTGTTCATCGGGGCTGGCCCTTGCTGGAGTCTGGAGTGCTAAGGGGAGTACCTTTGTGCATTGGACAGGAAGATAGCTGAAAAGGCTTTCTTAGCTCAAGCTTATTCTTTAGTAGTTTATATTAATCTTTAATCTTCAAATCTTATTTTTAATAACTAGAACAGATCATAACAGCGCACAGAGGCACCCATCCGCGGCGCTTGGTGGCCGCGTACGTCGTGGCAGGCCCGTTGTTGGCCGCTCCTGACCGTCGATGCCGCACCATCGGCGCGGCCGGCGTCAGAACGCCTTCAGATAGGTCAGCTTGACCACGCCGGTGCGGCGACGCCACAGCGTCTGGCGCGGATCGATGAGATCACGGGCAAGTGGCGGCGAGAGCTGCCGGCTCCGACGCCGGCGCGCTGCGGCAAAGCGTCTCAGTCGTAGCGCAACGCCTCGATCGGGTCGAGCCGCGAGGCCCGACGCGCCGGGTAGAAGCCGAAGACGATGCCGATGAGGGCCGAGAAGCCGAAGGCCAGGCCGACGGAGTTGGCCGACACCAGCATCTGCCAGCCGGCCGACTCGGCCATTTGCTGCGAGGTGAAGTAGCCCAGGGCGATGCCCATCGCGCCACCGAGACACGACAGCGCGATGGCCTCGATGAGGAACTGCAGCTGGATGCTGCTGCGGCGCGCCCCGATCGCCTTGCGGATGCCGATCTCACGGGTGCGCTCGGTAACCGACACCAACATGATGTTCATGATGCCGATGCCACCCACAATCAGGCTCACCCCGGCGATGCCGGCGAGCAGGAAGGTGAAGCTCTCGGTGGCCGACTGCATGACGTTGAGAAACTCGGTTTGCCGGGTGATCGAGAAGTCGTTTTCGACCCCCGGGCGCAGCCGATGCTGGCGTCGCAGGATGCTCTCGATCTCCGCCATCGCCATGGTGAGGTGCTCTTCCGACAGCGCCTCCACGGTCATCGAGCTGATCAGCTCGGTGCCGAACAGCCGCCGCTGGGCGGTGGACATGGGGATGATGATGATGTTGTCGCGCGAGAAGAACGAGCTGCCGCCCTTCTCGCCCATCACGCCGATCACCTCGAAGGCGATGCTCTGGATGCGCAGCTCCTCGCCAATCGGATCGATGTTGGGCGGGAAGATAGTGGTGGCCGCCTCCGAGCCCAGCACCGCCACCCTTCGATGGCCCTCCTGCTCGGTGGGGGTGAAAAAGCGCCCCGCGGCCAGCGGCCAGTTCTCCATACGCAGGTAGTCGGCCCAGGTGCCGGTGATCGAGCTGGTGCCCTGGGTGTTCTTCCACTCCACTTGAACATTGTTGCGCGACAGCGACGGCACCACCGCCTCGATCGAGGTGGCCTTCTGCTGCACCGCGTACGCATCTTCGACCTTCATCTGCGCGCCACGGTGCGAGAAGCCGCGGCGAAAACCGGAGCCGGCGCGCACCGTCAGACGGTTGGCACCCAGGCCAGCGAGCTGGTCTTGCACCGATGCCTGCGCCCCCTCGCCCAGCGCCACCATGGTGATCACCGCCGCCACACCGATGATCACCCCCAACATGGTGAGCATCGAGCGCATCAGGTTGGTGCGCAGCGAGGTGAGCGCCACGATGAGGATCTCGAAGCCGAGCATTAGCGCGCTCTCCTAGGCCATCAACGACGGCTCGTGCCGGGGATCGAGCTGAAGCGCGAGAAGCGGTCGCGCAACGCCTGCTGCGACATCAACAGCGACGTGGAGGGCAACAGCACCACCTCGTCGCCGGGCCGCAGCCCGGAGACGATCTCGGTGAACTCCCAGTCCTGCACACCCATCATTACCTGGCGCGGCGCGATCTGGCCGTCGGCCATCACAAACACCACCGCCGGCTGCGGCGCGCGACCGATACCGAACGCGTCCATCGACACGGTGTTTCCGGCCCGATCGTTACCCCCTGTCCCGCCGTCGAACCCGCCGTCGCCATGGTCATCGCCGCCGGGCCCTCCACCGCCGGGCCGGCCGCCTGAGCCGCCGTCGGGACGCGAGTTGCCACCCCCGCGGTTGCCGAAGCGCGACCCCATCTGCTGACGCATCTGGGTACGCTGCTTGTCGGTGAGGTTGTCCATGTACTTGCGGCGCTCTTCCTGGCTCATCGAGCGCATCTTGCTGAAGTCGAAGTCCTCTTCCTTGCCGTCTTCCTTGTCGCCGGCGCCCGAACCAGCGGAGTCCGCGCCGGGTTGCGCAACGGCGTTGCCGCGCTCCCCCGGCCCCGCCTCGTCGGCGTAGGCGGCGTTGGCCACCAAACCGCCGGCCGGCGGCTGGCGATCGTCGTCGGCCATGTTCCTGCTGCCCGAGCGCAGCTGATCCTCATCGAACGGAATGCCCAGCAAGCCCGCCACGGTGCCCGCATCGCGCATCGTCTTCACCGACTCGTTGGGCACCGCGATCACCTCATTGCGCCGGTGGATCACCACCTCCACATCGGCGTTCATGCCCGGCAGCAGCAAGCCGTCGCGGTTGGAAACGCGCGACAGCACCGGAAACGTCGTCACCTGGTTCTGCACCACCGCCTGCGGCTCGATCTTGATCACCTCGCCGATGAACGTGCGCTCCGGATACGCCTCCACGGTCATCTCCACCGGCAATCCCGGCTTCACCCGGCCGATGTCGATCTCGTCGACCAGGGTGCGCACCTCCAGCACCGTCAGGTCGGCCATCTCCACCAGCGTGGTGCCGCCCTGCACGCTGTTGACCGACGACTGGATGATCACGCCCTGCTCCACCGTCTTGCTGATAATCGTGCCGGCGCTGGGCGCCCGCACCGTGGCGTCGTCGAGGCGCTCCTCGCGCAGCTTGATCTCCGCCTGGGCGCGCAGCAGGCTGCCCTTGGCGGTGGTGTAGTTCTGCTCCGAGGTATCCAGGTCCTGCATCGAAACCAGGTCCTGCTCCGACAGCGCCTGGGCGCGGTTGTACTGCCGCTCCGACACATCCAGACGAACCTGGGCCGACTCCAGGTCGGCCTGCGCCTGCGCCAGCTCCTGATCGAGCGTCTCGGTGTCGATCTGGGCAATCAGCGCGCCGGCTTCAATCCGATCGCCGAGCTCGGCCGGCATGCTGAGAATCTCCCCCGCCGCCTTGCTCTTCACCTGCACGATGCGCACCGGCCGCAGCGTGCCGGTGGCCGACACGCTCACCGTAATATCGCGAATCTCCGCCGCTTGAGTAGGAACCTCACCCAGCCCCTCCTCCTCCTCGGCAGCCTGGCGCTCCTGCCAGTACATCCAGCCGAAGTAGCCCACCCCGGCCACGATGGCCAGCGTGACTACCTGCTTGAGTAGCTTGATGACAGTCTTCACCGCCCCACCTCGAGGAATGGAGATTGTGCGTCAGGAGAGGAAACCCCGATGACAATAGCGTGCCTGGTGGCATGGTGGGGGCACAAGTTAAGAGGTGTAAAGAGTTGTAAAGACGAGCACAAGTCCCCACAGCTCTCCGTCCACAAGGATGAGCTGGTCGGTCTTTCCTACTCAAGTCCTCGCGGAGCTCCTTGCCAAACAGCCCCGGCCCAACGGAAGGGCTCGCTAGGGTATCGTTCTCGCAGCGCCCTTTTCGCCGTCGCGAGGCTGGCCGCCCCGATTCTGGTCCGCCAGCGGAATAGAAGAGCTGTGCGAGCTCGCCAGCAGTGCGCTCGTCCAGTGGCCACAGGCTACCGACTACGTTGCGGCTCCCCGCGGCCATGAAAGCATCGGCGAGGCTCGTCGGAAGCCCGCCTAAGTCGCCCGCGCCGAGAATCGTCGCCCGCGCTGTGTCGCAGCCGAGGAGCACCACCGTCGCCCCATCAAGATCGAGCGCAGCGATCTCAGCGAAACTCAGGAAGCCGTTGTGCGAGGCGGACGAGCGCAACGTTAGCCCACCCGCATCCTTTCCGGCGCTCGGCGAACGTGAATGACCGCCGAAATGGATCAGGCTGCTCTGCGGCGCATGGTCTACGAAGGCTGCCTCCGTGGCATCGGCTCCCAGGAATGCCCGACCCAAGGTGCGCACGAGAATACCTTCCACTTCGGGCAAGGCAGTTGCCCTCCCGCTCGGTATGAACGCCACGGCCAAATGTCCGCGCGGCCGGCGATGCATCGAACGATCCAGGTCAGAAATCGTACGCGAGCGGGCGAATACGATCCCATCCCCGTAAAAGCTGTTGACTGGCGCCATGGAAGGCAACGAGTCCAAAGGGAGCGTTGCCAACCCTCCACCTGGAAGAACAATAAGAGTCTGTAGCCCATCGAGCCAACCTACAGCCTCGACTTGATGCATCGTCAATCGAGCAAGTTGCCTTCCGAGCAGTCTCCAGGCGCTGTTCGGACGGGCGGTGCTTATGCTCTCAACCCAAAGATCAGCGGCACCCTGAATCTCAGCGGCCGATGCTGCCAGCCGCATCGCATGCACTTTCGACGACCGTACTAGCCATACCCAAGCCTCAGTACCCAAGAACCGAAACGTCACTACTGCTTCGTCTGCCTGCAGATGGGTTTGGAGATGAGCCAATCGGATCGACCGTTCGTCGCGAAGGCTACTTCGGGATCGATCAAGAGCCTCTAATCCCGCCGCCCACCTCCCGGCGTCAAGCTCAAGGCGTGCCCGACGCCGTCCGAGGCCTTCCCACGCGGACAAGGCACTCAGCCGGGTCGCAAAATCACCTACCTCTGCGATCCATTTCCCGAGTTCCACCTCTGCCCTGGCGTAGGCCTGCACCGCGAACTCCGGTCGCCCCGCTTTCTCGGCTAACACAGCATCCGCCGTTGCCTGCGCCAAGGGGAAGGGGGCGCCGCTCGACGGAAGATTAGAGACAAGATCCGGCGAGTCGAGCTCCCACCAACCCAAGTCGGCGTCGCCGATCTCCAGTTTGGTAAGTGTGACCAGCGTGCGTGCAGAATCCGACGCACGCATCGCGCTGAAGTGCGCTTTGCGCAGATGATCGACTACCTCTGCTTGCCGAGAGGAAGCCGACGCGAGGCGGGCGCGCTCGAGCCAGATCCGTGTTTCGAGTTCCGCCGAAGACTTGGTCTCGCCGAGTGCCGCCAGCCGCTCGCTCGCCTCCGCGGTTCTGCCAAAAGCACGCAATGCCGCGACTCTCATGAGTTCAATACGAGTCGCGGCGTCATGGCGCCCCAGCCGGTTCGCAGCCCATGCGCCGCGATCGAGTGTCTCCTCCAACGCTTGCCAGCGACCGAGAAAAAGGAGCAACGGTGCCGCGACATCAGCGAACCGCCCGATCAGAATGGGTGAGCTGTCGTGTCGTGGGATCGCGGCGAGCCGCTCGTAAATGGCAATCGCTGGCTCCAATTCGCCCCTACTCCAGAGCTCGGCAAGACGCTGCAGCCGGCAGTCGACAGCTAGCTGCGGGGCAGTTCCAACGAGCGCATCGCAGACTGTCGGGAAGCCGTCGCGATCCGCGAAGGACTGAAATGACTGAACGAGGCTCAAGTACACTCCCCGCCGATCGCCGGCAACAATCGATCGGCGTCTCGCCTCGCGTGCGAGCGTCGACGCACGTTGCATCGAGCCTTTCGCGGAGTCGATCGCGGCGACGACAGTTAGATAGTCGGCGAGCCCAGAGACGGACCCCGACGCCACAGCTTCGCGCAACCCCTCCCACGCCAGCTGGGCGCCGCGCTGCGGTAGCGCCGCCGATACTAGCCGGACGAACCGGTAGGAATGGGCATGCTGCTCGGGGTACCCGAGATGAATCGACTCGGGTAGAGCATCCCCGAGCTTCGCGAACGCATCAACAACGCTGGCGGGGCCGCTCCTAAGGAGTCCGGCCACCGCAGTCAACACTACGGCGTGCCGGCGCGCGCGCGCGTGCGATCCAGGACGCAGAGCAAGCATCGATACTTTATGTTCATGTCCGAGCTCCAGCGACAGTTCGGCCAGCGCTGCGCGAACGGCAATGCCGGGGTGCCGCCTGTTCATCGCCAACGCAACCTGATGCGCCTCTGCTAGCAACCCGATATCCGATGCCACCGACGCGTACCCGAGGCCTGCTCGCAGATTCCGAGGCTCCCGGATCATGGTGTGTGCGTACTTCGACAACGCTCTCCGCGACTGGCCGCGCTGTCGAGCCCGAGCCGCCTCCTCTATGGCTGCGCTTCCGGGCAAGGTCGGCAGTGCACTGCCCCACAACACCGGAAGATCGACTCGCGCGCCACCGCCGTCGGATGCTCCTGCAACGAAGAGGAGGAGCACAGCGAGGTATAGATTGCCGACCGTTGAGGAACTCCTCCAGCTACCGATAGCTCATTTCCGTTTCCCCCATTCCCGAACGGCCGACGCGCGAGTGGCCAGCCCAAGCGTCGACCGCCCAGTACACTCGCGGCGTTCCCGAACGAATCGATAGATCAATCGCGGTGGCTCGTGACGTGAGCGTTCGCTCGGCCAACAGCCGACCTTCACTGTTCCAGGCGCGCACGGTATAGCGATCTACGCCCGGTACTGCACGCCAAACCAGCCTCAAGGTCTCCGTCGCGGGCTCGAAAGTCGCGGTGGCTATCAACATCATCGTTTGCCCACGCAGTTCGCCACCCTGAGGGAGCTGCACCGGTGTTGCCAGGAAGGCCCCGATGCCCACGCCGAGCCCCGCGAGGATCGCGGCCACGACCCGGCGAGGCCGGTTCCGGATGAAGGAGGGTTGAAGGGCTGGCGAGACTTCGGGCCGTCCGTGCGGAGGGCGGCGAGGTGGCCTGGCCACTGGTGGGCCGACGCTGCCAAGCAGTTCGACACCTGGCTCTGCCGTCGGGTCGAAGATCTCGTCAGCACATGTCCTGAGCAGCGTCGCAACGGCATCGAGTTCGCCGGCAGTTCGAATGCAGTTTGGACACTGACTCAGGTGGCGCAGACCAACGGGATCGGAGGAGAGAACCCATTCGGCCAACATCTGGGGCTCTGGGCACGCCGGGGTCCGCGATGCGGTCGAGCTCATCTGAGCGCCTCCATCAGTGCCGGCCGGGTGCCAAAATCGCCAAGTCGGAGGCCCGCAGCGAGCAGGTCTTCGCGAAGTGCAGCCAAGCCCCTCGCCTGAAGCTCATACACCTGCTTGTAGTTCCCTATCTCGAGAAATACGGCGATCTTTCGCGCCGACATGCCGTGGCGGAATCGTAGACTCACAGCGGTCCGCTCGGCGTTCGACAGCCTCCCTATGGCTTCGCGGAGCACAACCACGGCACGCTCCTGGGTCACCAGCTCCTCCGGGGCGACCGTGGAGACGGCCAGTTCGCGAACTCTCTTGGGTTCTCCGTCCCGCGGCTCCGCGTCCAGCGACACCATGCTGCCGCGTCCCGGGCCAGCGAGGGTCAACCGCCAGTGATGATCACGGCTGAGCGTCTCGCGGATGACCGCTAGACTCTCCTCTACGTCCGTTTCCGTGCACTCCATCCCGTGATTGGTCCGCAACATCTGCGCAACCTCATGGGCCGAGTACCCCTCCCAGTAGTAGTAGCGAAACACCATACGACGTACCTGCGGCAAGGCCTGGACACCTAGGTACATGCGTCGTCGACCACGCGAAGTCCGAATCCACTCGCGACCGAGATTGAACGTCACGGCAGCCAACCAGGTCGTGAACTTGCAAGCGCCGCTAGGACCGCTTCCCCTGAACTGCTTCACTCGCCTGCAATCCTCGGCCCTTAGCCGTTCGCAGATATGAGCGTAGATCTCCATTCGCTCGTCGTATTGCCGTGTCAAACGCCGGATACAAGCGAACAAGAACGGTGAAAACTCTTCGATGAATGGTTTCCATGCCGCCGCGCCGTGACGGAAAACCTCCGCAACCGCATCAGGCAAGGCGGCCGGTCGATACATGTCTCCCGACGATTCCGCTCTCGCATCGCCGACAGGGTCGCTCGCATTTGCCCGCTTCGGACTGGCGCGCGACACGCCCCGGCACGGTGCAGTGGGATCTGGATCTTCAGTCAGAGGTTCAGTCGGCACCGGGTAACTCGCCTTCGCCTGGGGTGCATCACGCCCGTCGTGACCCTCATCAGAGATGGACGGCCATCGAGCCAATGGTTCTCCGTAGAAAGCAGCTAGCGCCACGGATTCCGACCGATTCGGCCACTATTACATGCAACCCTTCGAGGCACCGGCGCCACTTACAACCGAATCGTCGGGTAGCCGCGCCTGCGGAGCGCCGCGCCCGACCCATGAGACTCTCCCTGCAAGGTGGCGACGATGCGACTCGCTAGATTGACGCGGCTCCCGCACATCGGCCTGATCCTCGGACTCTTGACAGCCCCCGCGTTGGCACCAGCTGCAGAGCCCGACGCCGCGAGCCGGCTCTTCGAACGCTTCAAAGCGCTCGAAGGTAGCTGGCAGGCCGAAAGCACCGCCGGCTGGAACGAGGTGAGCACCTTCGAGATCATCGCGCGCGGCTCAGTGGTGATGGCCTCCGTGTCGTTCCGCGATGCTCCCGACCGCAAGATGGTGACGATGTACTACCTCGACGGCACGGAGCTGGTCGCGGTGCATTACTGCGAGGCTCGCAACCAGCCGGCGCTGCGGGCCACCGAGCTCGATGCCGAGGCCGGCACGGTTACCTTCACGTTTGCCGGTGGTGGCAACATTCCGACGCGCGATTACGGGCACATGGACAGCGCGGTCTACCGCTTCATCGACGAGGACAGCTTCACATCGCGCTGGACTTGGTTTCAGGACGGCGAGGAACAGTGGCTCGAAGATGTCGAGTATCGGCGCATCGACTAAACGCGACCCGCGACGAGTGAGCAACGACGAGGCGCCCGACCGCTTGCTCGTGGAAGCCTATCTGCGCGGTCGCTCGGAGCGGGCCTTCAGGCAACTGTACCGGCGGCACACGAGCTCGCTGTATCGGTTCGCGGTGCTGCGAGTGGGTGCCGACAGCGCCGAGGATGTGGTGCAGGAAACCTGGATTCGGGCGGCGCGCCAGCTCCACCGGTTCCAGTGGCAGGCCTCGTTGCGTAGCTGGCTCACCGGCATCGCGCTCAACTGCTGCCGCGAGGTCTGGCGGAAACAGCAGCGTTCACCTCCGCCAGCGGCCGCGAGCCAAGCTCTGGCACGCGGCGAGAGTCTGCGTCTCGATCTGGCGCGTGCGGTGGAGGAGCTGCCGGAGCGCGCTCGCGAGGTGCTGCTACTGCACGACGTTCAAGGCTTCACGCACCTGGAGATCGGCGCCACTCTCGGCATCGAGGCGGGCACCTCCAAGAGCCAGTTGTTGCGGGCGCTCCTCGACAGCAGCCCCCTTGACCAGAAAGGAACACCCCGACATGGATGATCAGCTGAGTGGAGAGGAGCGTGAGCAGCTCGCGGCAATCGGCAAGCACTTGCACCCTCCGGCCGGGTTGGAAGACCGAGTGGCGGCGTCGCTGCGCCAGCACAAGCTGATTGCGGCGCCACCGGGATGGTCGCCACTTTGGCGCCTGACCGCGGCGGCAGCAGCGGCGACCGTGGCATTCGCGGCGTTCGCCCTCGGGGTGCGATACGAACGCTCCGGCCCGGCGCCGGCGCCCGAAGGCCGCCGCTTCCTGCTCATGCTGCTGGAGCCGGCCGACGCGCCGTTGCCCGCCGCCGAGGAGGCAGCGCGGGTTGTCGAGTATCGCAACTGGGCCGGCGAGCTGGCACAAGACGGCATGCTGGATGCCGGCGAGAAGCTCGCCTGGGACGGCAATGTGGTGGGTGGCACCGAAATCCCGGTGGCGGCCGCTGTCGAGCGCGTCACCGGCTTCTTCATCGTCCGCGCCGAGTCACTGGATGAAGCCCTGGGGCTGGCGCGCGCATGCCCCCATGCGGTGCACGGCGGCCGCGTGGAGGTGCGCGAGATCGAGCCCACCTGAGCCGCCAGGTGGCCGATAGATGCCCCGCTCCTCCGGGGTCGGATCAGCGGCGCTGCAGGGTGCTCGTGCGAGAATGTCGAAGCCGTTCGCCGGTTCTCCGCGACAGAGAGCGCACTCCAGATCGGAATCTTGCGTCCAGGCTCGTCTATTAGGGCGAGTGGATCCAAACCGGCGGCGACACGTCCCGGTCGGGACCCCTGCGGACCAACCTCGGGGAGATCAGCGCCATGCCAAGAGCTCATACAGAGGAGCCATTCGAGCGCAGCTGCGATGCGCTCGTAGTTCAGGTCGGTCGGGCGGAGCCGGACGACGCCAGCGCCCTGCGACTTGCCCGCCAGGTGGTTCGCCAAACGCTGCGCGGCAAGTGGCGCGTCCAGCCGCTCGGTGCGGGCTCGCGGGACTTCGAGGTGCGCCGCGCTCGCGCCGACAAGAGCATCCGTATCTCGACCGCCTGGAACCTGACCAGCAAGCTCAACGCGCACCGCGACGTCATCGCGGCGGAGCCGGCATTCGTGCTGCCGGGTCACGCGCCGGACGAGGCGCAGGTAGGGAAACTCTTCACGCAGGCCGAGCAGCTGGCAGCGAAGAGCAGCGGCGACAATGCTGACCTGCCCTGCGCCAAGGTAGACAACTGGGCCATCAAGTTGGTCTCCGCCGACGACGCCTGGAACCTGGTGCCGACCGACCCCAGCGGCCGCGCCATGGGCAAGGGCGTCATCGTCGGTCACCCGGATACCGGCTACACGCAGCACCCGGAGATCCTACCGATCAAGGCGCAGGGTGGGCGGCTTCGCGTTGCCGATGGCTACGATTTCGAAGACGGCAAGAAGGACCCACGCGACCCTCTCGAAGACGGCGTGCTGGAAAACCCGTCGCACGGCACCAGCACCTCGAGCGTGATCATGAGCGGTATCGGTGCGCCGGTGGCGAACGCCATGGCAGGCCCGGCAGCCGTAACCGGGGTGGCGCCGCTCGTCGAGCTCGTCCCGATTCGGGTGACTACGAGCGTCGTTCTGCTGTCGTTTAGAAACCTTGCCAAGGGCATCCTCCACGCCACGGCGAAAGGTGCCCACGTGATCTCGATCAGCTTGGGCGGGCCGCTCCGGTCCGGCTTTCTCGAGCGCGCCATCGAGCACGCCGTCGACAGCGGCGTCGTCGTTCTGTCCGCCGCGGGCAACGTATGGCCCTGGGTCGTCTACCCGGCGCGGTTGGATCGAGTGATCGGTGTCGGCGCCTGCAATTGCGAACGGGAACGCTGGTCGAAGTCGGCGCGCGGCTCGAAGGTGGATGTCTCCGCCCCGGGCGCGGCGGTGTGGCGGGCGAAGACCGAGAAGGCCCACTCGGGTAGCCCGTTCGACGTGAAACCCAGCTCGGGAACGTCATACGCGGTCGCAGTGGTGGCGGGCATCTGCGCTCTATGGCAGGCGCACCATGGCCGCAAGCGGCTGGTCGACAAGTACGGCCTCCCCCGCTTGGCGGCCGTGTTCAAGGAGATTCTCATCAATCATGGGGTCGATACGCCGCCGGGCTGGAACACGACCAAGGACGGCGCTGGGATCGTCAACGCCGTGAAGGTGTTGAGCGCCACGCTACCGAATAGGGCGCCGGCAGGCGGGATGAAGACATTGGCGGGCGGCGGCGCACCGCCGCTCAGCGGCCGGCTCGAGCCCTTCGTGCCGCACTTTCCGGACGTCGATCGTGCCGGGCTACGCGCGGCGCTGATCGACTTCTTGTCGACCGACGAGACCAGCCTCGGCGCAGTGCTCGCCAGGCACGGACACGAGCTGCTGTTCCATGTGACCACCAATCCCTCGGTGCGTGAAGCGCTCGGCGCGAAGGCGACCAACAAGATGCCGAAGCGCAAGACGCCCAAGAGCGTCCTGGCGGCGGACAAGTCGTTCACCGACTGTCTATCGCGCGGGCTGCGCAAGCAGATCGGATCGAAGACTTCACCGGGGCCGAGCCCGGCAGCCCCCAACGGCACGGCGCAGCCATCAGGCGGTGGCACAGGGGGAAGCCCGCCTGCATCGCCAGGCTCGATGAAGCTGATCGTGACCAACAGGAAGGCGATGCGCAGCAAGCACGGCAACGCCGGCTGGAAGAGCATCGCCGGGGCAATCCAGGCGATGGTCGCGGCCGACCGCGCACGAGGCATTGCCACCCGCTTGGTGGCGCTCGACAGCGTTACGCGTGCCGCGGTCGAGGGGATGTCGGTGCGCGACGAGATTGCCTCGCGCGGTGGGCGCTCGCTGTCGGTAGCGGCGGTATACGGAGCGCTCGACCGCTTGGCGCGTGGCGGGCTCGTGCAGTCGCGCCTGTCGGAGCCGACCCCCGAGCGGGGCGGGCGATCCAAGAAGCACTTTCGCATTCGGGCGGCCGGGGTTCGGGCGCTGCGCAAGGAGCGACAGCTCATGGAGCGCATGTGGAAGGACGTCAAGCTGACGGCCCAGCCATGAAGCAGCGCCGTTCGACCCCGCCTCCGCCATCCGGTCGCAGCGGGCTGGGACTACGCCCGGAGCCGGGGTCGGGGCCGCGCCCGCCGCGGCTCGCCAGCCTGATTCTGTCGCTCGCCCTGCACCCGGACGATCGCGACTTCATTCTCGGCGACCTCGAGGAGGCGTTCCGGCGCCGCGCCCGAGTCGGGCGAGCCGCCGCAATCCTCTGGTACTGGGCGCGGCTGCCCGCGAACACGGCATCGAGCTTGCGCCGGCGTGCCGTGGGCAGGGCTAACCCTTCGGGGCGAGGACATTCCGAACAGCGGAGAGAGAGACAGTCGATGACCGACGTGCTCATGCAGGACTTCATTATTTCCGCCCGCGCGCTGCGGCACCGTCCGGGCTTTGCGCTGGCGGCGGTTCTGACGCTGGCCCTCGGCATTGGTGCGAGCACGGCGATCTTCTCGGTGGTGCGGGGAGTGCTGCTGAAGCCCCTGCCCTATCCGCAGGCCGAGCGTATCGGAGTCCTGTGGCACGAGTTCGGTAGCGCGCCCAGAATCTGCCGCTCGTGCACTCCCTGGACTTGCGCGACTATCGGGATCGCACCGAGCTTTTCGAGACGTTCACCATGGCCAGCGGGTTCGAGGCGATTCTGGATGAAGACGACAACCCTGAGATCGTCGACGTGGCCAACGCGGAGGCTGGCTTCTTCGAGTTCTTCGGAGCATCGCCGATCCATGGTCGAACGTTCTCACGAGAAGATGACTCGCCCGGCGCCGCACGTGTGGCGGCCCTCAGCCACCGACTCTGGGTGCGCCGCTTCGGGTCCGATCCCGCCGTCATCGGCGATGTGATCGCGGTGAACGGGACGGCCATGGAGGTCGTGGGGGTCCTACCGGCGACGTTCCGGTTGATTCTGCCACCCGAGGCACTCTTCCTGCGGGATCCCGACGTGTGGACCACGGCGCGTATCGACGCCGCCAACGAGCCAGCCCGCAACGTCACCTTCTACACTGGCTTCGGTCGACTCAAAGCGGGCGTGACCTTCGAGCAGGCGCAGCAGGAGCTCGACGTCGTCGAAGCCCAGCTGAAGGCCGAGCATCCGGTGCACGCCAGCGCCAACCTGCAAGCTCGCATCGTTCCCCTGCTGGAGGATGTGGTCAAGAACGCCGAAGCGACACTGTTTCTACTGTTGAGCGCGGTGGGGTTCGTGCTGGTGATCGCATGTGCCAACGTGGCGAACCTGCTGATCGTACGAGGCCATGCTCGACGGCAGGAGTACTCGCTCAGGACCGCCCTCGGTGCCAGGAAAGGCAGCCTCGTGCGGCTGGCCCTCGTCGAGAGCGCGATACTGGCCGGGGCCGGAGCCGCACTGGGCGGACTGCTGGCCTGGGGGTGCGTGGCGGCCTTGAAAGTGGTGGGCTCGGCCAGCGTGCCGCGGCTCGAGTCGGTGCAGATGGACGGCATGGTGCTGCTGTTTGCGGTCGGCGTAACGGTGGGAAGCGCCACGCTGTTCGGCCTTGTTCCGGCGCTCAGGACAACGGCGAGCGATCCGGCAATGGGGTTCGCCCGCTCCACTGCTGGACGGCGCGACCGACGCTTTCGAGACATGCTGATCGTCGGGGAGATCGCCGCAAGCCTGATGCTGCTCATCGGCACCGGCTTGATGGTCAGGTCGTTCGCCGAGCTGATGTCGGTGGAGCCCGGCTACTCCACCAAGGGCGCTCTGACCTTTCGCGTGTCACTCCCCGCCGAACGGTTTGCCGACAGCGAATCGCGTCGTGCCTTCGTCGACGAGCTGTCCACCGGCCTTTGGCGCCTTCCGGGGGTGACCGGGGTGAGCGCTATCGACCAGCTGCC
The DNA here is from genome assembly GCA_963666055.2 of Acidobacteriota bacterium. Classification (GTDB taxonomy): domain Bacteria; phylum Acidobacteriota; class UBA890; order UBA890; family WLXD01; genus DASCOT01. The sequence continues at coordinate 438,900 of CAXWPH010000014.1, forward strand.
GCTGACCGGCTCGGGGCCAATGCAGCCTTTCGCCTACGACGAGGAGACCGCCTCCAACTGGGAGAGCGTCAGTGCCGATGCGCGCTCCGTCGTGCCCGGATTCTTCGAGGTCGTCGGCGCCGAAGTCGTTTCAGGCCGCCTCTTCGACAGCACCGACCTCGGCGGATCCGCCGTGGTGATCATCGACGATCAGCTTGCCGAGCGGGCTTTCCCCGGCCAGGAAGCGGTTGGTCAGGCCCTCCAGGTCGGGCCGAATGCGGCGCCAGAGGAGCAGCGCTACACCCAGGTGGTCGGGGTGGTGTCGCATCTGCGCCTCCACGATCTGAGTCGGCCGCATAATATGCAGATCTACTGGCCGATGAACGGCTCTCGCCGCTTCAGCGTCATCGTCCGTACCTCGGGTGATCCGAACGCGCTGGTCTCTGGAGTGCGGGCCGAAATGAGCCGACTCGCCCCCGGGGCTCCGGTCGAGGACATCCGCGCCATCGAAGAGCTGGTAGGTGACGCGCTCGCGCCTGCCCGACTGGCCCTGGGAGTCATGACCGCGTTCGGCATGGTGGCGATGCTGCTGGCGGCGGTAGGCATCTACGGCGTGCTGTCGTACGCCGTTGCGCAGCGCACCCGCGAGATCGGCATTCGCATGGCGCTGGGACAGAAGCCCGCCGCCGTTCGTTGGGTCGTGCTAACGGAGGGAGGGCGCCTGATCGCAGTAGCGGTGGCACTGGGCCTGGCTGGCGCGGTTGCGATGAGCAGGTTGGTTGGCACCCTGCTGTACGAAGTGACGCCGGTCGACCCGCTCACCTACCTCACCATGACCGCAGTGCTGGTGTTGACCGCCGGACTGGCCTGCTGGGTGCCAGCGGGTCGGGCTACGCGCGTTGATCCGCTCATCGCCCTACGGGGCGACTGAGGGCAGATCCCCGCTCGAGGTTTGCTGCCTTCGACCGGCGACCCTGAGTTCCTTGCTGCGGGCAAACGAGACGCCGCCCCTCACTCACCCCTGAGGGCCTCCACCGGATCAGTGCGGCTGGCGCGGTACCCGGGAATCGCGGCGGCCAGCGCGCCCGCCCCCAGCAAGACGAGGCCGGCGAGCGCGAAGCTTGCTGGGTCCGTGCGCTCCACCCCGAACAAGAAGCTGGCAAGAGCTCCCGCGAAGATGATCGAGGCAACGATACCGCCCAAGATCCCACCCACGACAGGGACGATTCCCCCCTGAACCACCTCTCTGAGGAGTACCGCGGGCTGAGCTCCGAGCGCCATTCGGATGCCGAACTCGGCCTTCCGGCGCGTTACCGAGTAGGACACGACTCCGTAGACACCGACCGTGCCGAGAACCAGTCCGAGCAGTGCGAAGAGGCTCAGGAGGAACCGGATTCGCAGCGGCTCGACCATGGCATCCGCAACCACTGCTTGCATGGAGGTGATGCGGTCGATCGCCACGCCGGAGCTCAGTCGGCGGATGAGCCCGCGGGCCTGGGCCGCCAGCGCCGTCGGTTCGATGTCTGTCCGAAGGACAAGCACGTTTCCGGATGCGGGCGCCAGCTGGGCTTTGGGCCGATACATCGCCATGGTGTTGGGTCCTACGAGGCCGTACATCCGTACCTCTTCGGCAACCCCCACCACGGTGACCGACTCGGTGCCCGATATGCGGTCGCCCACGCGCTTGCCGATCGGGTCCTGTCCGGGCCACATGGTCGCTGCGAAGGAGCGGCTCACCATTGCCGTCGGCATCGCATCCGGGCCGTCGCGATCATCGAAGGCTCTACCCTGCACAATCTCGATCCCCATGGCTTGGAAATAGCCCGGTGACACGGTGCGCCACATGCTGTTGGGGCGCCGCTCGTCGCGCAGATCGGGTCGGTCCTCCACACCGACGGGGCCCTGCCAGCCGCCGTCGCGAATCGGCAGCCGGTTGATCAGCCCGGCGGCCTGCACGCCCGGAAGGGCGGCGCCTTGTTCGACGACCTGCTCATGGAAGGCTCGTAGGGAGGCGTCGTCCATGGTCTGCTCCGCCAACACATCCAATACCAACACCCCCTCGGGATCGATGCCCGAATCGAGCGATTGCAGGTGCGACACACTACGAACCAAGAGGGTCGCACCGGTCACCAGCATGACCGCCAGCAGCACCTCGGCAACAACGAGCGCGCCCTGCATCCGCCCGTCGGGTGCGGCGTCGCCGCCCTGTCCGCGTGCGCCGCCGAGCGCTCCTTCGAGACGTCCAGCAAGTAAGCCCCGGATGGGAATGGCGGAGACCACGCCGCCGACCGCCAAGGAGAGCGCCAGGGCCACGGCGAACGTCGTCCAGTCGAGCGACAGCGTCTCTTGAAAGCCACCCTGAAGCGGAAGGCTCGCCACCAGCAGATCGAACAGCCCCACAGCAAGGGCCATTCCCACCGCACCCGCCAGCAGCCCCAGGGTCAGCGATTCCGTGAGGAGCTGCCTCGCCAATCGAACGCGTCCGGCCCCGAGTGCGCTTCGTACCGCCAGCTCGCCACTCCGATCGCAGGTGCGCGTCAGGGTGAGCGCCGTTACGTTGGCGCAGGCCATCAGGAGAACCAGCGCTACCGATCCCAGTAACAGGAGCACTGCGGGGCGTACATCCCCGAGCAGGTGCTCGCGGAGCGGCGTGAAGTAGGCTCCTTTGGTCTTGTCCCAGGCATCCGGATAATCGAATCGCTCGCCGAGCGCCGTCGTCATCGACACCAGCTCCGTCTCGAGCTGGCTCGGCGCCACGTCGGCGCGAACCCTGCCGATGAGCTCCAGCCAGCCGTTCCCCTGGTAGTTCTGGTCGTCCGGATCGCGCACCAGCGGAACCCACAGGCGGAATTCTGGAGTGGGGAAATAGAAACCCTCGGGCATCACGCCAACGACGGTGGTCGAAACACCACCCAGATCAATCCGGGTGCCGAGGATCGCCGGGTCGGCGCCGAACTCCTGACTCCAGAGTCCGTGACTCAGCACCGCGACCGGCTCGGCCCCGGGCTGGTCGTCTCCAGTGACAAAGGTGCGGCCCAGGTGCGCTGGGGTTCCGAGCACGTCGAACAGAGTCGCGGTGCCCTCCAACAACGTCACCAGAGTGCTGCCATCTCGTCCCCGGAGCGTGTTGCCGTTCTGACCGTAGGCGGCGAAGCCCTCGAACACGCTGACTCGCTCCTCCAGATAGTCGAACTCGGAGCCGCGCCAGTTCTGGGCACTCCAGAAAGTCAGGAGGCGCTCCTCGGCGTCGAAGGGGAGCGCCCGCAGCAGCACCCCGTCGACTACGCTGAACAGGGCTACCGTTCCGCCGATGCCGAGCGCCAGAGTCAGCGTCGCCAGCGTGGTGAAGGCAGGATGCCTGCGGAGCTGACGGACGGACTGCCTGAGATCCCACAGGGTCACGTCGACCATCCCGACACCCCACGACGCCCGGACAAGCTCTCGTTGGGAATCCTTCCCGCCGAAGCTCGCATGAGCGCGACGGCGCGCCTCCTGCGGTTCCAATCCGCTGGCAAGGTTCTTCTTGGCCTCCATCTCGAGATGAAACGCCATCTCTTCGTCCAGCTCGCGGTTCATCTCGGAGCGGCGAAATATCGCCCGCAGCCGCCACCTCAGATTCGAAAGCCAGCGCATGAATGCCTCCTAGTTCGCTTCGACGATGCGTTCGACGGCACCCGCGAGCCGAGCCCAATGTTGCAGCTCCGTTCCCAGGCGGCGTTGCCCGGCGCGCGTGATCAAGTAGTAGCGCGCCCGCCGGTTGTTGTCGGTCACGCGCCATTCAGATTTGAGCCATCCCTGCCGGGTCAAGCGATGGAGCGACGCGTAGAGCGAGCCCTGGTTCACCTGAAGCTCATCCTCGGAGATCTGCTGAATGCGCTCCGAGATTCCCCATCCGTGAATAGGCTCGAGCGACACGACCTTGAGGATCAGCATGTCGAGTGTGCCCTTGATCATGTCGGGCTTCCGACTTCCCATACTCGCTCCATGTCCTGGTCGATGGCGTCCGTTCCCGGAGTTCCGCGCTTGTGCTCCACGGCGCTCGACACTCTCCTCTCGGTAAACAGGAGGAGTCAATGATTGGACGCTACCACGAACCGAATGGTTGGATCTCGCCGCCGTGCCACGAGTTCCTTGCTGGCGACTATTCCCAGTCCGTTACCGAGCGCCTTCATGAATTCGGGATCCGCAAAGCCCTCGGCGCCGAAAGCGCCGACGGGCTACGCCTGACCGTTCACGAAGGGCTCCGCATCGTCGCGTGGGGAGCGCCACTCGGCCTCTCGGTGCTGTGGCGTTGAGCCGAGCGCTAGCGGGACTGATCTATGGCATCCCCGCGACCGACCCTCTGACCCTCATCGGGGTGGCCGTGGGCCTGCTGGAAGTTGTCATGGCGGCAAGCTCGATTCCCGGCATGCGAGCCATGCGCGCCGACCCAGCGGCAGCGCTCCGCGACCGATCGGGATTAGCCTAGTCTGATCAACCGCGGCAGCATTCGGTGATCCGCTCCGGGTGCATTTGGCAAGAGCTTTGGTCGCCGATGGTGCCGGGTCAGTCGGCCTGGTACACCGCCGTGCGACCCCAGAGTCGGCCGAACCTTCGCGACGACGAGCTGCCGTCGGTGCGATTTCACTACGTGGTGAGAGCCCTTCTATTCCGCTAAGCTGAGCAGCTATTGCGCAGCACCGCCGACGGCAGGCCGGATCAGTGGAAGCGCTGGTCGTCGGCCATCGTGCTTGCTATCGATTCGGCCACGTCGAACCGAGAGCTCGAATGCGTGACGTGTGGGCCCATCTCAAGGCCGACCCAATAATCAGAATCACGGGCCTGCTCCACATCGGCGTCGTGCTGGTGTACTGGACACCCTTGCTGTCGAGCCGGCAGCCGCCCAACCTCGATCACTAACCTGACATGGTTTCTTGCGTCCTCGCCGTCGGGGCACTTCTGTACGGAGTGAGACAGATCAAGCACCCGGAGGAACGAAGGTTTTGGTTATTGATCGCCTTTGGGCTCGCGGGCTGGTTGGTAGTCGAGCTCTTGTTATTCTTCGCGCCCGATGTTGAGGCAATGCAGCGCCAGACCAATGAGGGACTTCTGGCTTTGCTGTATTACGCAACGCTTTTCGTGGCAGTTGCAACGAACCCTCACCTAAAGCCCGGATGGAGCAGGGGAAACACACGGTATTGGACTGCGGGCGCCGCAAGCCTCGTCTTCGCACTGGGATCAATAGCCTATGTTTTTCTCATTCAAACAAAATTCGTCCGCGGTGCTGAATCCTTTGTGCCGAATCAACTCACGTACCTTTTTCACGATCTCTTGGCCGCTGGAACTTTCGCGTACCTCAGCAGAACGTGCGGGAGCATTCGTTGGAGAAACCTTTACGCCCTAATGGCAGTGGCGTCGGGTCTGTGGGTTTTTCGGACCTCTTCCGAACTCCTGGTGAATTCGGGCATAGTGCCGCTTGTATACGATCGAATGATCTTCAACTCTGTCGTGCCCTACCTGCCGATCCTCGCAGCCGCACGATTGCGGCACTACGCAGCTCCCCAACAAACGCCTGCCAAAGACGACCATCGGGTCTCTCGACAGAGTCCACTAAGACTTGGAGGCTCGCCGATCCTGTATCTCGCGGTAATCCCGGTATTACATTTCGGCGGCTACTGGACAGGTGTCTTTAATCCGGACGCGAGGCTATATCGAGAGTTCCTAGTACTGGCTGTGATTCTTGTCCTCGTAGTTCTAGCCTTCGTGAACCAGAAGCAGCTGGAGTCGGAGCGGCGAATCCTCGAGGAGCAGGCGCGCCAATCGCAGAAGATGGAAGCTGTCGGCACTCTTGCTGGAGGAGTGGCCCACGACTTCAACAACATGCTCACGGCCATCATTGGTAACGCCGAGCTTCTACGGAGCGACGATCTGAACCTCACCGACCGGCAGCGCGCAGAGGTCGAGGAGATCAGGAAAGCCTCGGAGCGTGCCACCTCTTTGACCCAGCAGCTCCTGGCCTTCGGCCGTCGGCAGATGCTGGCGCCCGAGGTAGTCGATTTGAACGCCTCCGTGGCCGAAATGCAGAAGTTGCTCCGCCGCTTGATCGGCGAGGACGTCGAGCTGATCACCGAGCTCGACTCTGCGCTGGGCAGCGTCAAGGCCGACCCGGCACAGATCGATCAGGTGATCATGAACCTCGCAATCAACGCCCGAGACGCGATGCCCGAAGGCGGTGAGATCAGGATCGGGACGGCGAACGCGGATGTGGACGAGGCCGAGGCACAAGTGCAGGACGGCATGGTGCCGGGCCGCTATGTGATGCTGGTGGTGAGCGATACGGGTTCCGGCATGGACGCGGAGACCCGGGAGAAGATCTTCGAGCCCTTCTTTACCACCAAGGACACGGGCGCAGGGACGGGTCTGGGACTATCGACGGTCTACGGGATCGTCAAACAGAGCGACGGCTTTATCGGCGTTGATAGCGAGCCGGGGCATGGCACGACGTTCAAGATCTACCTGCCGCGGGTCGATGAGCCCATCGAGCCGCCCGAACCCAGCACTGTCATCTCGCTGCAGGGCATGGAGACTGTGCTGCTGGTGGAAGACGAAGAGATGTTGCGCGCCCTGGCCCGCCAGGTCCTCCAGAGGAAGGGGCACCGGGTTCTAGAGGCGCCGGGGGGGCCAGAGGCCGTCGAGATCTTCGAGCGGCACGAGGGGCCGATCAACCTGCTGCTAACTGATGTGGTCATGCCGAAAATGAGCGGCCACGAGCTGGCGAAGCGGTTGACCATGCTGAGCCCGGAGCTGAAGGTGCTGTATATATCGGGCTATACGGAAGAGGCCCTCGTCGACCGCGACCTATCGAATCAGGGGAGGGCTTTCCTTCGGAAGCCGTTCACGTCGGACGCGCTGGCGCGCAGCGTGCGCGAGCTCCTGGAGCGTCCCGGCAACGGGTAGAGCACGGCGCGCTACCCGTGCTCCTCGCGCCCGCGCGGTGCTGATGTCAGCCTGCCGGAGGCGCGGCGGGCGATCGAGGATACGGCGGGGGCGCGGAGGAAAGGATGAGCGACGGCGACACCGAAAAACCCCGGGCCATCCCGTGGCGTAAGTTCTTGGAGACTATTCCGCCGAACACACACCACGTGGTTTTGCACCTGACAACAAGGACGATCAGTGGGACCGGCGAGGGGAAGAAAGCCAGCGGGTAGCGCATCCAATCAACGATGAGTCACGGCCAGATACCCAACGAGGCAGATGTCATTGCGGGCTGCAGGCGCGGCGCTCGATGGGCCCGGCAGGCCCTCTTCGAGCGCCATCACCGGGCGATCTACCGGTTTCTGATCGCTCAGTGCGGCGATACAGCGCTCGCGGAAGACATGACACAGGAGACCTTTCTGCGCGCTTACGAGGCCATGGCCACATTCCGGGGCGATGCGCGCGTGAGCTCTTGGATGACGCGCATCGCGCTGAACTGCCTGTATGAGGTACACCGACGCCGAGAGGTAAGGCGCCGCTACGTCGAGGGCATTCCTCGGGCTGATCCTCGGGGCGGCTGGGTCACGGGAGGCATCAGTCGCAGCGAGGAAGCGCGCTTGCAGCGCGATCTCGTCCGCCGAGCCCTGGCTCGGTTGGATCCCGACGACGCCTCCATCATCGTGCTGCACGACCTGCAGGGCTACCGATACCGCGAGCTCGCTACCGCGCTGCAGATCGCCATTGGCACCGTAGGCTCGCGGCTGAGCCGCGCGCGCCAACGGCTGCGGGCCATCGTCAACGAGATTTCGCGACCGCCGGAAGAAAGCGACCTCGCTGCACATCCAACATCCGAATCCGAGGCAACGGAGTCGGGCGACGGGGTTGAAAGCAATTCACCGTCGACAGCATCCCATCGTGTGGTTTGGAGCGAGCCATGAGCAGTGCCCGCACACAGTGCGAAGAAGTCCGGGAGCTCGTTGGTGCGTTCGTCGATGGAGAGCTCGAGCGATCGTCTGCCTCGGCGGTTGAGGAGCATCTGATCGGTTGTCGCAGCTGCGCGCTGCTTCGTGACGACCTGGTGCGACTCCGTCAGGCCGTCGCAGAACTCGAGCTGCCCGAGCCGGAGCCGGTGAGGATGTGGGCAAACATCGAGCACCGTCTGGCGGAGCAAGAGCCCACCGCCGTTGGGGCATGGCTGGGCAGCGGACCTGGGGGCTGGAATCGGCAGTTGGTCCTCGCAGCCGCTACCTTCGCCGTCGCCTTTGGGTTGGGTGTGGCTTATCCCTACGTTTCGGCGCGGCTGCGTCAGCCGGCTCCGGCCACGTTGAATCAACCTCCCCTGACATTGACGGTTGGTGACTACGTGCAGCAGGTGTCGGGAGGATCACCCGACGCCTTCTGGATACGCTACGGGGCGATCGATACTCAGCCGGGCGCGCTCGCCGACAAGCTCGACTTTCGACCGAACGTGCCCGATCGATTGCCGGGCGGCTTCCGAGTTACGAGCGCCAAGCTGCTCAAGGACGCGTGCTGCTACACGGTCCAACTTCGCTACGAGTCGCCGTCCGGCGTGCTCGATGTGTTCGAGTGCCACGATGATCACCCGGTGTCCTTTGGCGACGTGGAGGCTCGGCGAGCTGAGCTTTCGGGGCTCGCCTACACCAGCCTCCGTTGGGCCGGCACCAATCTCACGGCTCAGATATTCAACGACGACAACGTCAACATCATTGTCGTCGGCGAGCTCGAGCCAGACCTCGCCGACCGCGTAGTGCAGGGGTTCCGGGATGCGAGCGACTAGGCTCCTCGTCTTTCTCGCCGTCGCGGGCGCCGCCTATGCGGCCGCCGTCTTCGACCCCCGGCCTTCCGGCGAGGGCGTGGCTACCTCTTCCCTTTCCCTACCCGCGGCTTTCGACCGTGAGCCTCTACCTGCCGGCTACGACGGCGTGGAGCTAGACGGGATGCCGTTCGTGGCCGCGGAGTTGCACGGAAAGGTCGTGCTGCTGGACTTCTGGGCGGTGTGGTGTGCTCCGTGCATCACCGCCGTGCCGAAGCTCAATGGACTGCAGGCAGAGTTCGGCGGCGATGAGTTCGAGGTGATCGGCTATGCCGTGTACTCCGGGCCGGGCGAGGACGTCGCCAGCTTCGCCCAACAACACGGCATCGAGTACCGGGTTGTCGTCGGCAACAACGATCTGACCTTTGACTACGGCGTCATCGGCTACCCCAGCTACTTCCTGATCGACCAAGAAGGTCGGAAGGTCCGCAAGTACGTCGGCGCACTGCCCGACCTCCAAGAGCGCATCGGTGCCGACGTTCGCTTGCTGCTCGGAAACGTGCCTTGAATCACTATCAGACAGGAGGAGCCATGCGACGAATGATCACACGAGCCGTGGTGCTGCTGGTCAGCGTGAGCCTCTGGGCCATACCAGCGGTTCACGGACAGGAGCTCTCGGCGGAGGCCGGCCGCGTCGTCGACTATCTGCTGCAGGATTGGCAACGCCAGTTCAGCTCGACGACGATTCCACACGCCATGCAGTTCATGGGAATGGACGTTGAAGACGACCTACGGCTCGAGGTGGTGGCGCACCTACGCGACAACGATGGGCTGGCCCGCAACCTCCAGTGGTGGGGGGCCAACAACTACCTGTTCTCGAACCTCGAGAAGCGACTCGCCAAGTACTTGGTCCTCCTCCAGAAGCGCGCCGAGAAGCTGCCGACGGCCACCGAGGCCGCGCAGGCACTCGAGATTTCTGAGGCCGAGCTGCGTGCCCGAATGGCGTTCATGGCGCAGTCCGGCTTCCTGGAGACGGCTGCCAACGACCTCGGCTTCGCACTAGCACCCGGGTTTCAACGGTGGGCCGGGCCTCTTCAGCACAACTTCCATACCGTGCGGATCGACGGCAACGCGCCACTCGACGTTTGGTGAGCAATAGACTTCCTGCTGTTGGTCAACAGCGACGAGTACAAAGACAAGCACATCACCCTAGAGGACTCCTGCGCGCACGGTTATCTGCCGATCAACGTCGAGATCGACGCCGCCGAGATCACCCACCTCATTCCGGACACGGTGTGGGTTCAGCGGGGCGGTGGCTGAGCGGTCGACAATCTCTTCTGGTCAGAAGAGCACCTGAATGAGTGGTTGGATGAGAACCTGGAATACCGCGAGCTCAACCAGCAGCCGATTGGCGATTTCCTCGAGGAAATGAAGGCCGGCACGGCCGAGTAAGGTCTCCTTCTGTCGGGCCTCACCCTGCTCGCCTTGGCGTCGTCCGCGCAGCGGTCGCCGAGGCTCAATCGGCGCGCAACGACCTCACCGCGTCAGCGTGTGGTCGGCCGAGTGCCGGACCGGCGATCGCCAGCAGATCGATCTTGTCGGCGACCACGTCCTGGTTGGCGAAGGCCTCGTGCACATCGTCTCCCCCGATTGCGTTGACGGGTTCGCTCACGCATAGTCGCTATCATCAAACACTTCAATCTTCTGGGACGATGGAGGCTGGTCGGACCCGGATCATGACGGCGTTTAGCTAGGTAGGCACCGAGGGCGAGCTGCTGGGCGGCGAACAGGACTAGTCGGCCGCCTTTCTGTCAATCTTGACGCCTTGTGCTGAGATGCACTCCGTGTGTCAGAGTGACCCGCGCCCAATCAGATCCTCGGTGGATGCCGGCTGAGATGGACTTCTCGAGCGGATTTGGTAACTTCGAGGGCCGAGCCTGGCTCAACACGGCACACCAGGGTGCGCTTCCCCTCCGCGCCGCCGACGAGGTCCGTGAGGCCATCGAGTGGAAGCTCGCGCCGCGAAGTCTCACGCCGGAGCGTTTTCGAGGAGTGCCCGATCGGCTTCGCACCGCCATCGGTCGCCTGCTCCATGCTCCGCCTGAAGAGATCATCCTCGCCAACAGCGCCTCGTACGGCCTGCACCTGGTCGCCCAAGCGTTCCCGTGGGAGGCCGGCGACGAGGTGCTGGTGATGGCAGGCGACTTCCCCGCCGACATCCTCCCCTGGCTCGCCCTCGAACAACGGCAGGATGTGACCGTCCGTCGCATTCGCCCCGCGCACCGGGTCATCGAGCCGGAGGATCTCATCGCCGCACTAGGCCCAAGAACCCGCTTGTTGTGCACCACCTGGGTGCACTCCTTCTCCGGCTACACCATCGATCTGGCAGGCCTCGGGAAGATCTGCCGAGAGCACGGCATCATCTTTCTGCTCAACGTGTCTCAAGGCCTGGGCGCCGCGCCGCTGGATACGCGAACCGCTCCGATCGATGGGTTGGTGAGCGCCGGGCACAAATGGCTGTGCGGCCCATACGGCACGGGAATCTGTTGGCTCCGTCCCGACCTGCGCGAACGGCTCCGGCAGGTCAAGGCGTATTGGCTCGCCATGCAGACGCAGGAAGAGCTCGGCGATGAAGTCGTCGACGTGGCCTTGAAAGAAGGTCTCGGCGCCCGCGCCTTCGATGTGTTCGGGACGGCGAACTTCTTCAACTTCAAGCCCGCCGCGGCAGCGGTCGAGCTGCTGCTGGAGCTCGGCGTCGAGCGAATTCGAGCGCACGACCAGGCGCTCGTATCGCGGCTCATTGCCGGACTCCCAGAGCCCTACGAGCTGCTGAGCCCGGCCGACGGGCCGCGCCGCTCGACCCTGGTCTTCATCTCGCACCGCGACCCGGGTCGGAACCGCGACGTGCATGCAGCGCTGGCCGCCGCAGGGGTGGACATCGCCTTTCGAAACGGCGCCCTGCGGGTTGCTCCGCATCTCTACAACACACCCGCCGATATCGACCGCGCACTCTCAGTTCTCGATTCGTTCGAATAACTCACATTGAGCGACAGGTCGTTGGCCGGCCCGTCCGCCTCAGGGACCTTGGCGAGCCCGAAGTCGAGCACCTTGACCTTGCCATCGGGTGCGACCTGCGCGTTCGCCGGCTTCAGGTCACGATGGATGATGCCAGCCTCGTGAGCCGCTTCGAGCGCTAGGGGGATCTGCCGAGTGATGTCGAGCGCCTCGTCTACCACGATCCGGCCGGAGGCAGCAATCCGCTCGACTAGGCTGTGACCTTCGGCCACCTCCATGACGATGAAACGCACCCCGTCAGACTCTTCGAACCCGTGGATGGTAGCGATGTTGGGGTGACTCAAGGAGGTAAGGAGCTTAGCTTCGCGCTCGAATCGAGCCAGAGGAACGGGGTCGTTCGCGATCTCTTCCGATAGCACCTTGATGGCAACATCACGGTCCAGCGTCGTATCGCGTGCCCGGTACACCTCGCCCATCCCGCCTGCGCCGAGCGGGGCGATGATCTCGTAGTGGCCGAGCGTCTTGCCGATCATCAAGAGCCGTCCGTCGGCACTAGCCGTTCAGTGCCTCGAACCAATTGAGGACGACGTTGAGTCGTGTGCCGGGTGCCGCGCCCCCAGTCTCCTCACTACCAGCAGGCACCGTCACCAGGAGCTTCTGGCCATCGGCGGTGACATCGAAGTTGCTAGCGGCACGCATGACGATGTCCGAGACTTCGACAGGGTCGGATGCGGAAAACGACTCCTGGAGTTTTCCAACGCTCCACCCGGCCGTAATCGTGCCTACTTTTTCCTCGAAGCCGATCGCGGCACCATGTCCGTTCGCCGCGCCTCGTACGCCGTCGCCAGGGTAGGAGCCACGATAGCGATGCGCGTCTCTGACTACTCGACCCAGGGCCGCCACGCTTTCTTTCGCCTTCACGAGAAGGGCGGAAAGTTCCACAAGGTCCCCGCGCACCACGTGGCGGCCGAGTACGTTGAGGAGTATGTAGCCGCCGCCGACGATCGCCGCGGGCCTCGCTTTCGTACCGCCCGCGGTCGCACACGTGCTCTCACAACCAACCCGATGAGCCAGAGCGACGTTTGGCGCATGATCCGCCGCCGGGCCGAGACGCCGGTATAACCTCAGACATCGGCTGCTACTCTTGGCGGGGGACTGGCATTACCGCTTTCCTCGAGGCTGGTGGCGAGCTCGCCGTCGCACAGCAGCTCGCTGGCCATGAGTCGCCACGCACGACCAAGCTCTACGCCCGCCGGGCGGAGAAGATCAGCATCGGCGAGATCGAGCGGATTCGGCTCGGCAGCTGACTCTTTTCTGTCCCGTCTTGCCGGTGAAGAGCGGGCGGGTGTGGAAGACGTAGGGGGCAAAAGCAATGATGGCCACGGGACAAATGGGGTGCCGGCCGTATCTCGAGCGTGTCTCGTTGGCCGAGAGCGACGAACCAGTCTTCCAGGAGCACCTGGCACGTTACCAGTTTGCGATGCACTTGGCAGACGGCAAGCTCGTGCTCGATGCGGCTTCGGGAACTGGATACGGGGCGGCGCTTCTGGCCCGCACGGCACGGTACGTGGTGGGCGTGGACATCGCTCGTGAAGCGGTAGTCGCGAGCCTACGCGATTTCTACAGCCCGAACCTGGGCTTCTTTCAGATGGATTGCAACCACCTGGGGTTCACGACGGCTGCCTTCGACCTTGTTTGCGCCTTCGAGATCATCGAGCACGTTGCAGGTCATCGCGAGATGATCCGGGAAATCGAACGCGTGCTGCGCCCCGGCGGAAGGTTTGTGGTATCCACCCCCAACCGCCGCCCGGAGGATCCTGTACCCCCTGCCAACCCACACCATGTCCAGGAGTTCTCGTCCAAGGAGCTAGCGGCCCTGCTCCGCGAGTTCTTCCCGCAGGTGGACCTGTACGGTCAGTGCGGAAGTCAGCGGGCGCATTCATGGAAACACGGAACGCCCCTCGAGCAACGGCTTGCCCGGCTCGATCCGCTGGGGATCCGGCGTCTGGTACCCAGCCCCCTGTATCGCGGCCTCCACCACCTGTTCCGAGTGCCCCTTCCCGAAGATCTCCGGCCATCCGACTATCCGATCACGCGTGAGGGATTGGAAACCGCGGACTTCGTGGTGGCCGTATGCGTGAGCGCTTGATGAGTGAAACGGAGAGCGCTTCAGCGGGGCGAGCGGTGTCCAGACTTGAAGCCACCGGTATTACAGCCTTCCTCGAAGCCGGCGGAGAGCTCGCCGTCGCCCAGCAGCTCGCCGGCCATAGCTGCTGGTTGGCGTTGAACACCACCGAGCTGCCATCGGGTGAGATCGCAACACCCAGGGTGGAAGTGCTCTCGAAAGCAGTCTCTGGTGGATAGTCGATGTAGAAGCGGCGAATGAGGGACTCTGGCGGCTCTGGCGCTGACGGGGTCGTGATCCAGACTCCGAAAGCCCCCAGAAGGGGAGGCTTCTCAGGGCTCCTAAGAAGACATACGACTGGTATCGGCAAAGCATGCCTCATATTCTTGGGCGGATGGACTCACTACGACCAGTACACCTTCAATCTCGATGAGGCCGGCGAGGCGGAGAGCCTGACGGTGCATCAGTCCAGCCAGCAACGACGAGCCCGCAAGCGAGGCTAGCAGGCCGTCGTGAAAGTGTGGTGGGCCTGGTTACGGCGAGTTGGGGCCACCTCGCGGAGCTACTCTGCGCGCAAAACTCCCGCTGGTTCCTGCAGCGCCGCGCGCGTCGCGGGGAGCCAGCCCACGCCAACGGAGACCGCCATGACTGCCATGGCGGCAGCTGCGAAGCTCCCCACGTCGCGGGCGGGCACGTCGACCAGCGATGCCACCAACGCGCCGGCCGCCAGATAGGCACCGACCAGGCCGGCCGCCACGCCGACCAGCACGCCACGGAGTGGCTTGGTCAGCGCCTCTCGACGTAGCTTGCCGGGAGTCGCCCCCACGGCCGACCGGATTGCGATCTCCCGGCGCCTGGCCGCCAACGAGTGCGCCACAGTTCCGTACAGACCGGTGACCGCAAGGATCAGTCCAAGCGAGCCGAATGCGCTGGCGATGGCTGCATTCGTGCGCGACTCCGCCAGGGCCCTGTCGACCAGCGCGACCAGCGGCTTGGGGTCATCGATAGGAATCAGCCTGTCGAGGCGAGAGAGAGCGTCGCGCAGGGCCGCCATGGCCGGGTTCAAGCCCGGCTCTCGCGCCCGCAGCAGTACGCTGAGCTGCGGCCAATACAACTGGTCGAGTGGAACGTGGACGAACGGGACACCGGCTCCTGTAAGGGAGTTGTATCGGTAGTCCGCAACGACTCCAATAATGGTGCGCGAGCCTGCGTCCCAGGAGAGCCGGATCTGGCTCCCCACCGGGGTGCCTCCCAGAAGTCGTGCCAGCGTTTCGCCGATGACCGCCACCTGCTCGCCATCGCGCCTATCCGAGTCGGTGATTGCTCGGCCCGCCAGAAGCGGAACCTCTAGAAGCTCGAGGTAACCGGAAGACACTGACGCCAGGCGCGCGTCGATCACGTCGAAAGCGTCCGCCGGTGACGTGATCTCGACGTTGGTGCGAACCGGCTGCAGCAGTAGAGAGGAGCTAAGTGCGACAGCCTCGACGCCCGGATGTCGGGCGAGCGCGCTCAGCAGCTGCGCATACAACGCACCGCCGTTGCTGTCGTCATAGGTATTGCGATCGAGTGTGATGCTGGCGGTGGTGATTCCCGACGTCCTGAAGCCCGGATCGATGGCCGCCGCGTTCCAGGCGCTGCGTAGGAGCAAGCTCATGGCGACAAGCAATATGGTTGAGCCTGCCACTTGAGCGGTCACCAAGGTGGCTGCGACCCGCGACTGCCTGAGCCCACCCATGCTTGCTTGCGTCGCGTCGACATCGCGCAGCTCAACCAAGCCCACCAGCAGGCCCAGAAGCAGGCAACCGCACACGCCGGCAAAGGCCCCGAGCGCCGCAGCGCCACCGTCGAACGACAGGTCAACATGAGCCGGCACGGGTAGCGGCAGGCCCACGACGAGCGGCGCGACGATCCTCATGAACACAAGACCCAGAAAGGTCCCCGCTGCCCCCAAGATGCCGACTTCGGCGGCGAGCCGGCGCGACAACTGAGCCCGACCGGCTCCCAGCGCCCGACGGATGGCCATCTCTTCAGCCCTTACCTGGCCTTGGGCGATCATCATCGTCGACAGATTGGCCGCCGCTGTCGCGAGCACCAATAGAGCCAGGATCCCGAAACCACCGAGTACACGGGCAACCGTGCCGCGGTAGGCGGGCCAGATGCGCAGCTGGCGCGCCGGCAACATCTCCAGAGCCCAGGTGTTCGCAGCGTCGTCGGTGTCGGGGTGGTCCATGCGGTCGAATACCGGGCCAGCGCCCGTTTCTGGAACAACACCCTGGCGCAATCGTCCGATGGTCTGTAGCCAGTGCAGCGACGCGTCCTGCAAGAGCTCCTCGTCACTACCCCAGATCGCTGCTTCCGCTTCGATCGGTGCCCAGAAATCGGGATCCCAGGCGGGCCCGCGGAAACCCGCCGGCGCCACGCCGATCACGGTGAAGGAATTGCGATTGAGGCGCACCGTCCGTCCAATGACATCCGGTCTGCCCTCGAACTGTTGTCGCCACAGTCGGTGGCTCAGCACAACCAGATCGCTCGCTCCTTCAGCTGGATCGAAGAACCTCCCGACGGCTGGTTCAACGCCGAGCACTGAGAAGTAATTCCGTGTTACTAGCTCGCCTACTGTTTGAGATGGGTGATCAGCCTCACCGAGTGGCGCCCATATCCGAGAGAAAGCGGCGAGCTGTGCTCGGTTGATCAGCTCGTGCTGAAGCGACAACACTTCCTGATATGAGAGTTCACGAAAGGCGTTCCGCTCGCTCTGCGTCTCATAGAGGGTGAACAGACTCGCGGGGTTCTCGAAAGGAAGCCGCCGCATCAGCATCTGCTCCAGCGTCGCCGCACCCAGCCCAACGGCGGTGATCCCGAGGCCAAGCGTCACGGCGGCGGCCACGGTGGTCGCGGGTCGCCGTCGGAGGCTCCTCAGCGCTGCGCGGATCTCGGCTAACACAGCTGACACATCTGTTGGTTCGCTCGCTATAGGACGACGTGGGACCATGCCGCGGCCTGCTCTCCTGGCAGTCCGCTTACCGCAGCGGTGCTAGTGGCTATCGACGCGGAACTCAGATCCGCGGGAACCAGCCGTGGCGCATTTGCATGAGCTCCCCGACGGCGCGGTGAGCCTCGTCGAAGGCGGTCTGGGTGAGGTCGATCCCCGAGGCATCCGTGTTGGCGATCGTGATCCGCCCGAACGGCTGACTGGCGACTTTCCAGGGCTCCTCGCCGGGAGCCCACTCCGGATCGAAGAGCGTGTTGGTCGCCAAGGCGTAGCCGTGCGGCCAGCGGTTCACGGTGATCGCCTCTATGTCGCGCGCCGGGTCGAAGCCCGCCGGCGATAGCACTCGCGCCATCTGCTCGCGAATGCGCCGTTCGAAGTCCTCGAAGGATGTCTCCAGGAGCGCCTGTCGCACCGCGCGCATCTGCTCCCGAACCGGGGTGCCCGGTGGAATCGGCTCTCCACGGCGTAGACCTCGAACCATCGGCTCCCAGGCGAGCACCCCGCCGGCAGAGTCCATCAAGACGACGATCGGGTCGGTGGGCGAGCGCGGTGGATCGTAGGTTCCCAGCGTGATCGATGCGCGAGGAATGATGTCGCTGTAGAACGAGCCCGGACACGAAATGCTGGAGACCCCCAGTTCCTCGAACGGCCTCCAGTCGCGCACCAAGACGTTGGTTTTCATGTGCACGGCGCGTGCCGCGAGGCTCAGCGCTTCCTTTTGCTCGGTCGGGAGCTCGGGGCACAGATGCGGGATCATGGTGTGGTAGCAGGCCAGCACGCAGCCCTTGCCCCGCACCCGGTAGGCCTTCCCATCGCGCACGTAGGTGACCTCAGTCTCGCGGGGGTCCGAGCTCAGAAGCTCCCGTGGATCCCCGGCATGCCGTACCCCTACGGCGGCACTATTGAGCCGCAGGCGCACCGGCGAGCGCCGCTCGTCGAGCTTCGAGTAATCGGTTCGCCGCAACTCGAGGTCGGCCATCGACCCGGCCGGCAGGGTCGCCGGGATCAACGACCGCACGATCATCCGCGCAATGTCGGAGTTGCCGGCGGGAAAGTAGACATCCGTCTTGCCGTGCTCGGGGAGCGCCGGCGACTCCGCCGGAATCGGGATCCCCAATCCCCGGAAACCCGGCAGGCCACGATAGAGCGCGAACCAGGCGCTCGAGGTATCGGCGCCCAGACACCAGACCCCACCCACCAGCGGCAGCACGTCTGGATGCACCTTGACGAGATCGAGCAGGTAATCGCGGTAGCTGATGCGTTGCAACCGCTGGATCTTGTCCTCCCTCGACAACCCCGGCAGATAGTCGCGCCGGTCGTTCCAGAGGCGCAGTAGGTCCCGGCGTACCGGCTCAGAGAGCGGCGTCTTGGCGAGGAACTCCTCGGTAGGTTGCCGGACACTGCCGCTGACCAGGACGTCCTTCCCGAAGCTCTCCTCGTGAAAGAACACGGCCGGCTCCATCCCCAACGACCTGAACATCCCGCGATGCACGTTGTTGGTCGGATGGTCGAGCTCGACGCCGATGTCCTCGAGCATCTGCCGCGCCGGCAACGGGTAAAGCGCTGGTTGCACCATGTAATTCGTGCCGCCGGTGGCGAGCAGCACCTCGCCGTCGTGCTCGAACTCGTTGCGCTTGGCGTGGCCGCCGAAGTCGTCGTGGGTCTCGAGGATCAGGATGCGGGCGTCAGGGCTCGCCGCCTTGCGGAAGAAATACGCCGCAGCCAGACCACTGAGGCCGGCACCGACGACGATCAGATCGTAGGTCTCGCCGGTATCCTCGGCTCCATCAAACCTCATCCCGTCGCGGGCGGCATGCGCCGCTTCGAACGAGCCCGGATGGGAGCCGCGCATACCGGTGCGAGCCGGCGGGTAGTAGCCTGCCGCCTTCTCGGGTGCGTAGGTCTGTGTCATGCCAGCGGCGCGTAGTCTGGCCGGCAGCGCCAGCGCCCCGCCGACGGCAACACTGACACCGTTGACGAAATCCCGTCGGGTGATATCGCGGTTCATTCCCAGGTCGCGGTCGCTCATGGCTTACCTCAGGCGTGGGGTGCGATTTCGGTCATGTGCCACTTGATGAATCCCGCGGGTCCGCCTTCTCTCCCATGACCTGCGCCAAGTGTTTGGGCTACTTCGTAACTCATTGAATCGGTGCTGGCAAGAGGTTATTGGAGCCGGCAAAGCGGAGCGTAGCCGGTCGTGAGGCTGGACTCGTGAACAGCTGAACAAGGGTCAGGCGATGTCGCGGCGGATCAACTCGATGTTCAGGTCACTTCGGATGTAGATCTCGATGAATTCGGGTAGCCACACGTCGTTCGCTATGAGCGTAAATCGCTCGACCAACCTGTGCTCAGGCCTGTCGGTGAGGTGAACGATACGCCATGTGTTCAGGGGTCTCGATTCGTCGCCACCAACCGCGTGTTCGACGTGAAACAGGGGCTGTCTCTCACCGGCGCGAAGAAGGTTCTTGTCGCGATCCGGAAGCTCTGCCGCTCCGATGAAAGTGACCTTCTGCTCCGTGGAATCGAGACGGACGTGTTCCAGGACCAGCCCGTACTCGGTAGGTTCGAGCCAAAGCCGCTGCTGCGACGATCTTACGAAGCACTCGGTTCCGTCGGCCGCCGAGCGCCCGCCCCAAGCGTGGGCGCTCCCATGCCGTACAACGGAGGGAATATAGCGGTCGGGCCTCCATCCCTTCTGAACCTCCATGTCCCATAGCATGGTGCAGGTGAATAGGAGCGGTTCGCTCGTGCGGTAGCGCTCGGCGAGCACCCGGTTGACGTCGACCGGAGGCAGGTCGGACCGCGTATTGTTGGGATCGCTCCAGGCCCGCTCAAACTCGCCTTCATGATCAGACTTACTGATCGAGTTCATCGTCGACTCCTGCAACTTTGTAGTGGCGCCCAACTATTAATTGTCTTGCGAAAGCCCGCCGCGCGAGAGTACGACCTACTTCCGAAGGTACGTGAAGTCTTTCAGAACCCTCGGCGCCTGGCGCCACGACGTATTCGGCTCGGCGACCCGCGCGGCAACGGAAACCGTGAGCGGTGCCTCGTCGAACGGGTACGGATCGATCACTAGCTGGCCGGCGCCCGCCGGGTTGAGCTCGATCGAAACTCGATCCTCCCAGCTTCGCCGCGGCACGTCTTCAAACACGATATGGTCCTCCCCGAGCCCTTTCGCTTCGCCCTCCAGCGGCGCGATGGCCGCAGCGCATATCGCCAGCGAGAAGGCGTCCAGAGTCTGTAGCAGGCGCGCATGGGGGTTTCGCTGTTCCGGCTCGAGTGCGGCGCTCCAGAAACTGTCCTCTTCGAGCCGACGCTGGAACGCTCCCTGCATCTCGCGCACGTCGGCCAGAAACCGGCGCGCCTCCGACTCCAGCTCCTTCGAATACAGCGCACGGCGGCCGCGCTGCAGGTGGTGGGTGAACTCCGGCGGCGGATCGGTATCGAACTGCACCGCGTAGAGCCAATAAGCATGATCGCTCATCAGCAGACTGGCATACGGATGCTGTTCGGCCAGCCGCGGAATGCCCAGCAGCCATCTTTCCATGCCCGCCACCGGGTCAGCGAGCACCTCGGCCAAGCCTTGCGGCAGCCCGTCTTCGGCGGAAAGCGGCGGGTCCGCCTCCCACTCCCACCAGCCGTTGTCGTGCTCAGCTACAGCGAGCACCACTTCCTGGCGCAGGCGCTCCGAGTCTTCCGACGCGGCGAAATCGCCGGGGCGCTTGAACTCCTCGTTGCCCCAATGCACCGCCATCGTCCCGGCCAGTTCCGCGTGCGCCGGCTGCGTGATCAACCATACCTCCGAGCCGCGTGTCGTCTTCAACATGATTACTCCCTTTGACGCCTAACAGGCGGTCAGCACATCGGTCGTCCAGATCGTCACGCGGCGCCTGAGCGCACCATGGCCTCCAGAGCTATGCGCGGACAGATGTTGTCGTGGATGTAGTCGAGGAGGCTCGTGGCCACGCCGCGGATCCGTTTCTCCGTGGCCTCATCAAGGCAGTTGCCCTCTTCGTCGAAGACTTTCTGGACTCCGGCCACAGAGACCGGCCCCGGCAGGACGATGGCCCCAACGTGGGAGCAAATGCCGCGCAAGGCCTCGAGCGACTTGATGGCGCCGATCTGGCCAGCCGCTACCCCGAGCAGCGCAACGGGCTTGCCCGCCAGGACGGACGGGAATCCCAAGTTCTCGATCACCAGCTTGATGACGCTGCTGTAACCACCGTGGTACTCGGGCGTGGAGAGGATGACGCCGGTAGCCTGAGAGACGGCCTCACGCAAACTCTCGCCGGAGCCGTCTGTGTCCTCCCGTCCCGGAAAAGGAAGCGTCAGGGTGGATGGGTCGATTACCTCCACCGTGGCATCGTCGCGCCGGCGGATCTCAGCGGCGACCAAGTTGAGGGCCTTGCCAGTGTAGTTGCCGGGCCTCACGGTGCCGATCACCGCGACGATGCGGATCCCTGCTTTTGATCCCGTGCTCATGATCTGTCTCCTCCTTACAAGGTTTACCTCGCGGCGTGCACGTGCCGGGGCACACGTTCTGTTCTCATCTCGCGATGAGGGGAGCCCCGGCCAGGGCCGTTCAAGAGCTCGCCGGCACGGCGCTGGCGTCTCGACCTAGAACTAGTGCTCCTGATCATAAGTACGGTGACGTTGCAGGAGCGAGATGTGGGAGAAAATCAAGGAAGCGCGAGGTAGGCGATGTCTGGGGCCATCGTGGAGGAGCGCTGACGCGGAGTTCGCCCACATATCGGTCCTGCCCTCGGCTGGTTCCGGCATCGTCGACCAGCCTCATCCTGCCGTTCTCGAAGCCGCCATTGATGTATAGCGGTGCCCCGTCAACATCGATCCATGTTTGGTGCCACTTGCCGTTGGCAGCATCGTAGAAGTTGTAGCTAGAACCGCGATGACCCGTGCTCCCGCGCCAGCTTTCGTGCAGAGCACAGCCGCCCAGGACCTTGTCGATTCGATTGCTCCCGACTCGCTGTCCCTGCGGGTTGAAGACCTCCCAATCGCCGATCCAGAAATCGAACTGCCGATGTTCGGGCGTCGAGCACGGACGCTGCTGCTGCTGCGGGCTGGCCGGCAAGGTGGCGTCGCGCTCAGGCTCGATGAGCGCTTGAGGATTCGCGGGGGCGGCCGCCAACAGTACGACGGCGGTGATCAGGGCAGTGTGTCGGATCTGCATGATGATGCTCCCGGGGATGACGTGTGGGCGTCTTCGGTCGATCCTTCGAAGCCGCGCCAACTCCTGTCGAATACGGCCTTCTGCTTGTCGTAATGCGGATCGTCCTCAATGGTCTTGAGCAGGCGCCAATACGATTTGTAGGTGGTGTAGTTCTCGAGCACATCGAGGATGAACCCCTCCTCGATGGCCTGGCGCATGCTATACAGATGAAAAGGGTGGAACTCGCCTGCGTCGTCCCTCCTGCCAAACAGCTCGAGGGTCTTCTCCTTCGGAGTGGCGGTGAAGGCGAAGAAGCTCATGTTGGGTGGGAAGCGCCGTCCCTCGGCAGCCTCGACCCATAGGCGCTGGCCGTCGTCTTCCTCTTCGCCCAGATCAGCGCGGGCCGCCGCCTCGAGGCTATCGGCCGTGAAGACGCGCTTGATGGCCTCGGGGCTGTCGCCCGCCTGTGAGGAATGGGCTTCGTCGACAATCACCGCGAACTGGCCACCGGGCACCTCTTGGGCGGGACCGAGTGCCTTGCCCTGCTTGGCGTCCTTGCGCGCCATCTCGCGAATCGCCTCCAGCATGGCAGGGAACTTCTGTAGCGTCGTCACGATGATGGTCTTGCCGGAGGCCACAGCTTCTCTCAGCTGGCGCGAGGTCGTATCGATGTTCTCCACCACCCCGAGGGTCTGCTCGAATTGGCGCACGCTGCGCTGTAGTTGACGGTCGAGAACCCGGCGATCGGTGATCACGAGGATGGAGTCGAAGACCCGGCGATCGTCGCGGTCGAAGAGGAGCGAGAGCTGGTGGGCAAGCCAGGCGATCGTAAAGCTCTTGCCGCTGCCCGCCGAGTGCTGGATGAGGTAGCGCTGCCCCGGGCCGCGGCGACGCGCATCGGCCACCAGCTTGCGTACCGCCTCGAGTTGCTGGTAGCGGGGGAAGATAATGAATCGCTTGCCCGTCTTGCGGCCCTTGTCGTTCTCTTCCTCCACTTCGTGGATGAACTGGCGGATCAGGTCCAGCACGCTGTCGCGCGCCCAGATACGTTCCCACAGGTAGCGGGTGGCGTAGCCTTGCTCGGTGGGAGGCACCGGAGGGTTGCCAGCGCCGCGGAATTTCCCCTGGTTGAAGGGCAGGAACAGGGTCTTCTCACCTCGCAACACCGTGGTGACGTAGACGAGATCGGGATCAACGGCGAAATGGGCCAGGCAGCGCCCGTAGGTGAAGAGCGGCTCACGGGGGTCGCGGTCTTCTTGGTACTGCTCGATGGCGTCCTGGACATTCTGCCCGGTAAGCGGGTTCTTGAGCTCCGCAGTGAAGATCGGAATGCCGTTCAGAAACAGTCCCAGGTCGACGCTGGGCCCGGTCAGTTTCTTGTCCTCGTCGTCGCTGGTCGGCCGGTAATACAGCTGGCGCAGCACGGCAAAGAGGTTGGCGGCGTGTAGTCGTTGGAGCTCCTCGTTGAGCCCGCTCGGCGGCCGGAAGTAGGCGAGCTGGAACCTACAGCCCGAGTCCTTGATACCGTTGCGAAGCACATCGAGGGCGCCCCGCCGACCGATCTCGCGGGAGAGGCGCTTCAGGAAGCGGTCCCGCAAATCCGCCCCGTGGTGCTGCTCGAGCTTCTCCCACTCCTTCGGTTGGGTGGCGAGGATGAAGTTGAGGACGTCCACCGGGACGAGGCACAGCCCTGCTTCGTAGTCGCGGGACGAACGCTTGCGGTAACCGCCAGGCGCGTCCTCGCCGTAGGTGGGCGCCACCTCGCGCACGAGCGACGAATCGCCCACGCAGGCATCCGGCCCACGCTCGAGCAGCGCACACTCGATAGCGTCTTCGAAGGCGCGTTCCGAGATCTCGGGACTCATGCGACTTTCACTCGAACGTCGATCTTGCCGGTGACTGCCGCGGAAATAAGGGAGGTGCGGAGTTCCGCGAGCCTCTCTATCGCGGTGCCAATTCGCGCGACCACCTTCTGCAGATGTTCAAGCTGACAGTTCAAGCGATTCGCGAGCACTTGCTGTTCCGCAATCGGAGGAATAGGGACGGTCGCATTTCGCAGGTCCACGAGATGAATGTGAGGCAGCGCTGATCCGACCTTTGTTGACTGAAGTTGCTCTTGCACAGGGCAAGATTCAATAGCGAACCGCATGAAGTCAGAGGCAATGTTCTCGGTGCGGAGCTTCATCAGAGCGACCGAAACGAAGATGCTGAACTCGTGGTCTGTGTCTACTACGCGCGGGATTCCCAGTGTCGCGCCGTCCTTTGTGAGGAGAATGTCACCCCTCTGCGGATTCGCACGTTTCACGAATTCCCGGTGATCATCTTCTGAGATGTAGTTGAGGTCGTCGAACGATATTCCTTCCGCCCTACTAAGGTTCTTCACTGTTACGAACGGCACGCCCACTTCCACATACCTGGGGGTGTGATGAACACCGTCAACAATTCGAGTACACAGGAACTTTGTTCGAGAGGTCCCCCAATGCGCTGGGATCTCGCCCAACCACTCGATACCGGAGTCCTTCATGGGGGCGCTCGGGTCGAGGCCCTTGGTGACGGCGTGGCTGATGAGGGCGTTGCGCTGCTCTTGGAGCAGCTTGATCAGCTCCTCCTTCTTCGCCACCAACACATCAATCTTCCCTGTCTCCCGAGTCAGGAACGCCACGATAGCTCGCTGTTCGTTGAGAGGCGGCAGCGCCGCCTCGCTGTTCGCGACCCGTTCGGGATTGGCGCGCGGCATCTTGGCGCCATACGTTGCTGCGTTGATCCAGGCAACGAACCCGCGACTCAGGAGTTGGTAACAGAGAAACTCCGGCTCTATCTCCGGCGAGGCCCTCAGAACCAGAAGTTCGGTTGAGCAGGTCCCCGAGGAGCGGGTCCGAACTACCTTTGCTAGATAAGGTCGGAGCTTGCCGAACAGCACATCGCCCTTGAGAAATCTGGCCGTTACGCTCTCGGCGATTTCGCGGCCCTTGGTTGCCAGGAGTCGCCCGGTGCCGGATTCAATGTGCTCGAGACCAACGTACGGAGTATCTGGCTCTGGAGCGTAGGCTCGCTCATCAGAAATCGGCGCCACGTACTTGAGTCTCTTCACGCGCCAGTGAGTGGGAACGTCTCCGATCCAAGCACAACCTGACGGCCTCATACTTGGGTACCCACTGATGGCATCACCAGACATCTCATGCCACTCGCTCTTTTGTTCAGACATTTCTGTCCACTCCGCCAAGGCCGCGCGCCCCAAACTCGCCGTGCCCACGCGTCGTTTGCCACGGGCCTCCCCTGGGCCATGCTCGAGCGAAGTCGTCACCGTGCGCCAGGCTCTCTCGCAACGGCCCGAGGAACGCGATCACTCGCTCACCCACATCTGCGAAGGAGTCGGGGACTTCTAGTCTCACAAAGGAATTCTGTCGAAACGCCTGCCACATCTGGGTGCGACGCTCGTCCTGATAGAACATGGGGCTTAACGCCTCGGGCACAGCGTCCCCCATCGGCGTCCCGCGCTGCCGGAAAGTCTCGTCGACTGCCGTCTGCAGCGTCTCCCCGTCGAAGTCGAACTGCTGCGAAAGAACGACCACATCCCAGAAGTCCTTCATGCGCGTGTTGCCCACACCGAGACTCACCATCGCCTCGAACTTCTCGGCGATCACGGTCTCGCGCGGATAGACCCAGACGCGCGGAGCGGCATGATCGAGCAGCGTCGGATACTCGGCCACCTCGCGGCCGGGGTGGATGGTGTCGCCGAAGCCGACATCGACCTGGAGCGGTATCCTCGCGTTGCCGAGTTGGAACACGAGCTTCACGCGCAGACCTGCGTCACCATGCTCACTGCGAATGTCTTCGATGCGAATCGTGGCCGGATCGAAGGTGAGGCCGTCCCGGGGATCCTCGATAGCGCAGATTGCTGCGATGGCCTCGCGGATGGCCTCGTGGTCAGCTGCCCCGGTGCCGAGGAGATCCACATCGCGGGTGGCCCGGAACTCGTCGCCGCCCCAGATCAGAAAGAGAGCCGCGCCCTTCAATGTGAAGCGGTCGACCTCGCTGGAAACGCCGAGTCGATAGAGGAATCGCTCTGCCGCGTAGCGCTGCAGGACGAGGTCGAAGACCGCGTTGTTTGCGTCCGCCCAGTTCTTGAGCCGCTGGCGCACCGACGCGACGACATTCTTGATTTTATTCGCGTTTGTCATCGCGCCAGCGCCTCCAGGTACGGGGTGATGACGGATGTCGACTTGCTCGTGCGACAGACTTCGTCGGCTCGAGCGATCTCCGCCGGGGTGGCCTTGCGCTGGCGAATGGCATCGCGCAGCGCTTCGATGGCTATGTCTTTGCCCACGAGGCGGAGCTTCCAGGGGTGGAAACAGTCGGCCACGGTGCGGGCAGGATTGGTTATGCGGGCGGGGACGCCTTCCAGCCGCACCTCCTCCACGCCGTATTGAAGTTGGGCGGCATTGAACCGAACGACCCGGACCGGCAGCTCTGGAATGTGAGGCGCCCGCGCCTTGCGGGCGATTCCGATCCAGACCTTGCGTGGAAGCTGGGTGCCGAGCTCGTGGTACCGCAGCGCCGTGAGGAGGCAGAGCACTGCCTCGGGTACGCGCGCGCTGACGGCAGCCAGGGAATAGTCCTCGGTGGGCTCGGCCTCGGCGAGGTGGTAGAGACCTCGAGAGATGCGCTCGACGACCCCAGCGGCGACGAGCTGCCGCAGCTCGGCCGGACCGATGCCGAGAAGCTCGAGATCCCGCGAGCGGAAGAAGGCTCCCAGATCAACCTGCTGGAGTTGGCTCAATGTGAGTTCGGGCTTCATAGTGCAGGGATTATGAAACTGAACACAAAAATGCGCAAGCGCCGACGTTTTCAGCGACCGAAAGGCCGGAAACGTCGGCGAGAAGCGGAATTGTAAACGTTTCGAATGGGAAGTGTCTCGTGGACGCAGGCACCGGGAGCTAGGCGCCAAGCGGCAACACGTCCATCCCCGCGATTTAGCAGAGCAGATCTTCGGAGGCGCTGCCGGTGATCTCAGCAAGCATCCGAACGATGTCCTTCTCGATCGCTCGGATATCGCCCTCGATGTCGGCCAGTTCACGCGGCGGCGTGTAGCGATAGAAGTAACGGTTGAAGTTGATCTCGTAGCCGACGATTCCGACTTCCCCGTCTTTCTCGTCGTACTTGCCAAGGCTTATCCACGCGTCCGGCACGTGTGGTTTCACCTCGCGTTCGAAGAACGCCTCGATGGCCTCGGACAGGGGCACACTCTCCGTGTCGCGCAGCTCGGGATCGGGCTCCAGCTCGCCGTCGCTATTGTGGCAGGGGGGCGCCTCGGGGTCGCGTTCGGAAAGGGTCGCGAGGATCGCCTTCTTGATCGGGCTTGGCAGCTTGATCTGCGCGTCCTTGGCGGCGCTCACCAGCACTGCTTCAAACGCGTCGCGATCGTCCATACGCGCGCTCGGCAGTGCTGCGAGAAGCTGGCGGATCTCGCCCTGTTGCTCGCGGCCCGCCTCCTCCTCCTTCTCGCGGGCGGCAGTCTGCTTCTTCTTCGAAGTAGCGAGGTTCGCAAAGGCGCGCACGTCGTCAAGCCGGGCGATGCGCTCTGCACTGGCCTCGAAGTTGAGCCGCAGGGGGCGCTCGACCGTGATCTTGCGAAACCCGAAGTGTGGGGTCGGAAAGATCTTGCTGACCGTCACCTCGCGCGCCTTCTCCGGATCGCCATCCGGTGCGGGGATCGTTCGCACTGCGTCGTGCTCGAAGTCAGCGAAGATCTGGAGGATCTCCTGGGCGCGGTCGAAAGGGATGCGGCGGCGCTTGTCGCCCAGGCTCTTCCTCATCTTGCGCCAAAAGTACTCGGAGCTGGCGTCGATGAGGTGCACCTGGCCCTTGCGCTCCGGCACTTTGCGATTGCTCAGGATCCACACGTAGGTCGCAATGCCCGTGTTGTAGAAGAGCTGCTCGGGTAGCGCGACCAGCGCCTCGAGCCAGTCGTTCTCGAGAATGAAGCGGCGGATCTCACTCTCGCCGCTACCCGCATCGCCGGCGAAGAGCGGCGACCCATTCATGATTATGGCTACGCGAGAGCCCCCCTGCTCAGGCTCTTTGGCGTGCGCGAGCATGTGGAGAAGGAAAAGGAGCTGTCCATCGCTGATGCGCGGTAGCCCCGGACCGAAGCGCCCGCTGATGTTCTCGTGCTCGGCGCGGACGGCATCCTGATCGCGCTTCCAATCCTTGCCGTAGGGCGGGTTCGCGATCAGGTAGTCAAAGCCAGGCTGATCTGCGTGACGATCGTTCGAGAGCACGCTTCCGTAAAGGATCTGTTCGGCGTCGCCACCGTCCTTGGACTTCATGTAGAGATCAGACTTGCAGACGGCGAAAGTCTCCGGATTTACCTCCTGACCAAAGAGATGGATGTCGGCCGTGTCGTTGATCGCGCCTCGCTCGAACTCCACCTCAGCGCCATTGGCGCCGCTCTGCTCTTCCTTGCGAATCCCGGCGGTGATGTGCTCCTTCGCGATGGTGAGCATGCCGCCCGAGCCACAGCACGGGTCATAGACGGTCAGCGTCTTGTTGGGCGTGCGAAGTTGTTCTTCGTCGCCGGCGAGCAACAGATCGACCATGAGGTGTACGACATCGCGGGGCGTGAAGTGCTCGCCCGGGTTCTCGTTGAGGGCTTCGTTGAACTTGCGGATGAGCTCTTCGAAGATTGTGCCCATGGTGGCGTTGTCGACGCCGCCCTGTGCAGGGTCAGGGTGCAGGTTCACCTTCGGATCGTTGAAGCGCTGCATGACCTGAAAGAGAAGCCCAGCCTCGTCGAGCTTGCTGATGGTGTTGTCGAAGTCAAACTTTTCGACGACTTCGCGCATGTTGGGGCTAAAGCCGGCAATGTACTTGCGCAGGTTGGCGGCGAGATTGTCGTGATCGGCGAGTAGACGATCGAAATCGAAGCTCGAGGTGTTGTAGAACGCGAAACCCGAGGCTGTGCGGAGCAGGCCATCGCGATTCTCGAGCTCGTCCTTGTACTTCGCCTCAGTCTCGAGGACAGCCTGCTTACTCTCTGCAAGGACGGAGTCCAGGCGACGCAGGACGGTGAGGGGCAGAATCACGTCCTGGTACTTGCCTCGCTTGAACGTATCGCGGATTAGGTTTGCGACATCCCAGAGGAACGAGACGATTTTGGAGTGATTCACCGTGGGGATCCTGCAGTGGACTCCTGCCGTCGAGGCAGGAGCGCTGCACGGAATAGTGACAGATCATGGTACCGGCCGCCGCGGGAACATCCGGTTGAATCAGGATCTAGCGACCGACCGCAAGCACGATCTTTCCGAAGTGGCGGCTTTGCTCCATCGTTTCGTGCGCCTCGCTGACCTTGTCGAGCGGAAACACTTCGTGGATCAACGGCTCGATGGTGCGATCCGCGAGCCGTGGCATCACGGCTTGGGTGAACTCGGCGACGATCCGCGCTTTCTCCTCGACGGGGCGCGAACGGAGCACTGACCCGATGATGCGCTGGCGCTTGACCATCATGCGCACCAGGTTGAGCTCGGCCTTGATGCCGCCCATCACCCCGATGATGATGAGGCTGCCACCCAGGGCCAGGGCTTTCATGTTGCCGGCCAGATATTTGGCGCCGATGTGATCGAGGATCAAGTCGGCGCCCTGGCCGTCGGTAAGCTCGCCGACGGCGGCGGCAAACTCTTGCGACGTATAGTCGATGGCCCGATGCGCTCCGAGCGCTTCGACGCGCTCGAGCTTGTGCGGCGAAGCGGTGACGAGAATCCTGGCATGCGGTGTGAGCAAGCGGCAAAGCTGGATCGCTGCCGTGTTCACACCGCCGCCGCCACCGTGCAGCAGCGCGGTACGACCGTCTTCGAAGCCGCCGATCAGGAAGACATTGAGGAACGCGGTGATGTACGTCTCGCACACACAAGCCGCTTCCTCGAAGCTCATGTTCTCGGGAATGGCGATCAGATGCTCGGCGTACGCGGCCGCGTATTCCGCGTACCCGCCACCGCCCACCAGGCACATCACCCGGTCGCCGAGCTTCCAGCCAGCGCCCTCGGCGCCATCCAGGCCCTCACCCGGCCCCTCACCTACCCCCTCGCCAAGCTGGGCGATCAACCCGGCCACCTCCAGCCCGAGGATCTCCGACTCGCCCGGCGGCGCCGGATAGTTGCCCTGGCGCTGGGTGATATCGGCGCGATTGACCGAGCTGGCGATCACCCTGATCAGCACCTGCCCGGGACCCAGAGCTGGCCGGTCGGTCTCGCCGACACGCAGCATATCGGCCCCACCGAATCCCTTGAGCAGGACGGCCCTCATAGCGATTGCGGTGTGGTTGGCGGGGTCACTGGGCGACGCGGTTGGCTTCCAGACGCTGGTCCACGAGCATGACGATCTCGTCGACCGTGTCGGACTGGAGACCTTGCTGTTGGGCGATCTGGCGAACCAGGCAGTCCACCCGTTCGATGTGCTTGGCGCCGGCGAACAGCGCCCGCGCCGCCGAAGAGGGCTTGCGTAGCCCTTCGGCCGCCTTGGCGTATTTCTCGAAGGGCACCATGTCGGCATCCGCCGCGCCCAGGCTGCCACATAGCTGTCGAGTCCAATCGTAAGTCTGGCGCGACAGCCCCAGGTCGGCGTGCACCGCGTCGCGGATCGGGATCATGTCGTCGCGCCGGATACACCGGTAGTTGCCGGCCATCAACATCGGCCACTTCGCCAGCGGCACGAAGATGGAGTCGTGCACTCGAAGCTTCACCGGCAACTCGATGGCGCCGTCGCCGGGGTCGTGACGGGTGGCAAGGATGCCGGCCTCGATGTTGCGGAGCATCTCGGTGTGCTCGTCGGCCTCGAACCGAGCACTCTTGAAATTGGTGGGTAGGCCCACCTGGAGAACGTTCTTCGGTTCGTCCGGTGGGCGAAACGCCTGCGGGTCGGGGCTGGCGAGTGTCACCAGCCCGGGCTCGAAGCCCTTCCAGACGCTGGCGTCGGTGTAGCACTGGATCAGCGGTGCTGTCTGCAGCCCCGGAATCCGCTCCAGGTACGGGAGCGGCGGCATGTTCATGATCGCCAGGCTCGGCACGTGTGCGGCGGCGACCCGCGCCATCAGCTCGCGAACGCCTGGTGCGCCGTATTGCGCCTCCTGCATGGCGAGTACCACCAGGTCGAACGCCTCGGGGTCGACATCACCCGGTGTACAGGCCGATAGCTCACCGTCACACCCCTGTGAGGAGATCTCCACGGGAGTCTCGCGGCCACGGATCGGCAGGCGGACCATAGTCCCATCGCGGTTGATCAGCTCGGCGGTGGGTGCGGTACATACCAGCGTCACCGAGTGCCCGGCCAGCAGCGACTTCGTGCCGAACAAGGAACCGTAGGAAGCGCCCAGAATGAGTACGTTGTATTTCTCCACTGCATCTCCCAAACGGTGGCGCCGAGACTGCCTCAGATGGCGCCCTGCTGGCGCGCCGCCTCGATGTCGTCGTCATCGAGGCCAACGACAGTCTTGAGAATCTCTTCCGTGTGTTCACCCAGTAGCGGCGAGCGGTCGACCTGGGTGGGCGAATCCGACAGCTTTATCGGGTTACCGACGGTCAGATACGGGCCGCGTTCCGGGTGGTCCACCTCGACGACGGTCCCGGTCTGCCGCAGCGACGGCTCAACCGCCAGCTCCTTCATGGACAGCACGGGGCCACACGGCACGTTCAGCGGATTGAGCGTGTTCATGACCTCCATCTTGTCCTTGGTCATCGTCCACTTTTCAATTTCCGCGAACATCTCGTCGAGCTTGGGTAGGCGGGCGGCCGGGGTGTTCCACTCCGGATCCTCGAGCCACTCCTCTCGGCCGATCGCCTTGGCGAGCGCCGGGAACGCCGCCGCCTGGGTGATCAGATAGGTGTAGGCGTCGGGATCGGTCTCCCACCCCTTGCACTTGAGAATCCACCCCGGCTGGCCTCCGCCCGAGGCGTTGCCGGCGCGCGGCACGGCCTCGCCAAAGGTACCGCCCGGATACTGCGGATACTCCTCGAGCGGGCCATGCGCCAGGCGCTGCTGATCGCGCAGCTTCACGCGACACAGATTCAGCACGGCATCCTGCATGGCGCACGAGACCCGCTGTCCCCTGCCGCTCTTCTCCCGCTGCAACAGCGCCGCCAGGATGCCCGCCACAAGGTGTATGCCGGTGCCGGTGTCGCCGATCTGGGCGCCGGTTACCGTCGGCACGCGGTCGATCTCGCCGGTCGTCGACACTGCGCCACCGGTGCACTGGGCGACGTTCTCGTACACCTTGCAGTCTTCGAACGGACCGGGGCCGAATCCCTTGACGGAGGCATAGATCATCCGCGGGTTGAGCGCCTGGATCGTCTCCCACGGAAAGCCCATACGATCGATCGCGCCGGGCGCGAAGTTCTCCACCAGCACGTCGCATTTCTCGATCAGCTTGGCGAAGATCTTGTTGCCCGCTTCCGTTTTGGGGTTCAACGTGATGCTGCGCTTGTTGGCGTTCAGCATGGTGAAGTAGAGGCTGTCGACGTCCGGGATATCGCGCAGCTGGCCACGCGTCGCGTCGCCGGAGCCAGGCCGCTCCACCTTGATGACGTCGGCGCCGAGCCACGCCAGGATCTGCGTGCACGTCGGTCCTGACTGCACATGGGTCATATCGAGGATACGAACACCATCCAGAGCTCTTCCCACAGCTAGCCTCGTCTTCGCCGGATGTTTGGGGCCCGTGCGTCGGGTCGTGCGGCGAGCCTGCCGCTCGACCACGGCCACGTCAAGCACCGACGTTGAACAGCTGTTGTGCGCAGTGGACGACCTCGTCGATCTCCTCGATCCAAGAAAGTACTGTCCTGGAAACCAGGCCGGTGAGCAGGCTCCCGTTGCAGCAGGCGATCGGTGCGGTCTGCCGGCGGCTCACTCACGCCGCGCCAGCCGGGTCGCCCCGCAGATCGCGCTGCGCGCCGACTGAGCCGGCCAACGCCAGGCCCATTTGACTTCGGACCCGCGGGGTTCGATGCTTGCGCGTCCAGTGTCGGGATCCCGAGGAGGCGACAAGGGTGGCAGGCTCGAGCCAGCAGCGTTCCCTCGTCGGCGCCGGCGCGCTCGCCACGGCGCTGTCGTTGCTGGGCGCGCTGACTCCCGCGTCCCAGGCCGCCGCGCAGGCGCTTCCGGTGGTTCGTATCGGCGTGGTGCTCGACGCGCCGACCGGCATCGAGGACATTGTCGATCTCATGCGCGCCGAGATCATCGCGCTGAACCGCCGTGACTTCGACCTACGCTTCCCGGAGGATAAGACCCTCGACGGTAACTGGACGGCGTCGGGGGCGGTGGCGGCGCTCGATCGGCTGCTGGCCGACCCCGAGGTCGACATCGTGCTCGCCATGGGGGTGCTGGCCGCCGGCGAGCTAGCTCGCCGGGAGGATTTCCCAAAGCCGGTCATCGCGCCGTTCGTGATCGATCAGGAGCTGCAGGGCTTCCACCCGCAGGTGAGGCGCCGACCGGACGGCCGCACGATCCGGGTGAGCGGCATCGACAACCTCAACTACCTGATTCCGCCGTGGAACACCGACCGTGACCTGTTCGAGCTGCGTCGCATCACTGGCTTCGACCGCGTTGCGCTGCTCATCGACGAGCGCTTGGTCGCCGGCTTCCCCGCACTACAGGAACATGTGCGGCTAGCGGCTGAGGCCGGCAACTACGATCTGCGGGTGGTTCCCGTGACCGACAATATCCCGGCCACGGTGGCGGCGATTCCGGATGACGTCCAGGCGGTCATGGTGGGCTTCATGGGGTACCTGTCGGCCGAACAGTTCGCCGCGCTGTCCGACGGCCTGATCTCGCGCCGGCTGCCGAGCTACGCGGTTTTCGGGCGCCCCGACGTGGAGCGCGGTTTGATGCTCGGGGTAGCGCCGGGGTCGGATTTTCAGCGCATCGGGCGACGGGTGGCAATCAACATCCAGCGAATCTTGCTGGGCGAGAACGCCAGCGAGCTGTCGATCGACCTGGCACAAAACAACGACGTGACGTTCAACATGGCCACGGCGCGAGCAATCGGCTTCTCGCCCTCGTTCGAGCTGCTCACCGAGGCCACCGTGCTGTTCGAGGAGCGCCTCGATCTGGCACGCGAGATCACGCTGGCGCAGGCGGTGCAAGAGGCGCTCGACGTCAATCTCAACCTGATGGCCTTCGACCGAGCCGTGGCGGCGGGCGAACAGCAGGTTCGCAGCGTACGGTCGAACCTGTTGCCGCAGCTCGACGTGACCCTCACCGGTGTGCAGATCGATGCCGATCGCGCCGAGGCGAGCTTCGGCACCCAGCGCCAGCGCACGTTGACCGGCGAGCTCGGTCTGACGCAGCTGATCTGTCGGACGCGCTGCGCACCCAGATCTCGGGACAGGAATACGGCCAGCAGGCGCTCGAGCACCAACGCGAGCAACTGCGGCTCGATGTGATCGCCGAGGCTGCCATAGCTTTTCTCGACGTACTCCGCGCCGGAACGGGCGAGGGCGTGCGCAAGCAGAACCTGTCGCTCACCCGCACCAACCTCGACCTGTCGCGGGTACGCCAGAGCATCGGCGCCGCCAACCCGGCCGAGGTGTTCCGCTGGGAAAGCCAGGTGGCCACGGAGCGCAGCCAGGTGATCAACGCCAGCGCCCTGCGTAACCAGGCCGAGATCGCCCTCAACCGCATTCTCAACCGGCCGCTCGAGGAGCGCTTCCGCGCCGTCGACCAGGGCATCGCTGCCAACCCATTGGAAAGCGACGAGTCGACGGCGCTGCGGGCGCAGCTCGACCCCTATCTCAACGACCAGACCAGCTTCAGCATCTTCCGTGACTTCATGGCCCTGGAGGCCCTGCGCGACTCCCCGGAGCTGGGCCAGCTCGACGCCTTCATCGCCGCCCAGCAGCGCGTGCTACGCGGTGCCCGGCGGGCTTTCTGGGCGCCGACGGTCGGCCTGTCGGGGCAGCTGTCGCAGGTGCTCGGGCGAGGCGGCGCCGGTGATCCGTCGTCCAGCGGTGTCGAGCTGCCGTTCACCTTCCCGGTGCCGGGAAACAACAGCTGGAGCCTAGGTATCTCAGCGAGCCTGCCGCTGGTGACCGGCGGATTTCGTATCAGCGAGCGGCAGCGAGCCTTGTACGAGCTCGATCGACTCAACCTCGAGCGCCGTGCCACCTCCGAGCGCATCGAGCAGCGCGTTCGCTCGGCCATGCACGCTACCCGCGCTTCGTTTGCCGCCCTCGAGCTAACCGAGCAAGCCGCCCTCGCCGCAGCCCGTAATTTCGAGCTCGTACAAGACGGCTACTCACAGGGGGTCGCCGACATTATCGATTTGCTCGACGCACAGAACGCCGCTCTGGTAGCCGACCTGGGCGCCGCCACCGCGGTCTACGACTACCTGATCGACTTGGTGAGCGTCGAGCGCGCGGTGGCCAAGTTCAACCTGTTCTCGAGCCAGCAAGAGGCGCGTGACTTCCTACGACGCTTGAACGATTTCTACGACCAGAGCACGGAGTCCAAACGATGAACCGAACGCTCCTGACGGTGCTCACGACGCTATGCCTGGCCGGCTGCGCCACCGAGGAGCCGCCGCCCGAGGCGGTACTGCGACCGGTGCGCTCGCAGGCGGTCGAGCCGGCCGGGGCGGCCCGTGAGCGCATCTTCTCGGGCGTGGCCGTCGCGAGCATCGAATCGCAGCTCAGCTTCCGGGTGGGCGGCACCGTGATACGCGTCGCTGTCGAGGTGGGCGACCGGGTACGGGCCGGTCAGATAATCGCCGAGCTCGACCCCAGCGACCTGCAGCTGGAGCTGGAGAGCTCCCAGGCTGCACTCGATCAGGCGCAGGCGAGCCGGCGCAACGCCGAAGCAAACTTCGAGCGCGCCCGTGAGCTGTACGAAAACAACAACGCCTCGCAGAACGAGTATGATGCCGCACGGGCGCAGGCCGAATCGGCAACGGCCGGCGTAGATTCGGCGCAGAAACAGCTGCAGCTCGCAAGACTGCGGCTCGGCTACGCGACGTTGCGGGCGTCGATTGCCGGGGCGATCGCCGCGGTCGACATCGACGCGAACGAGAACGTCAGTGCCGGCTCGGTAGTGGCGATGCTGACTTCCGGATCACGGCCGGAGGTGCGCGTCGCCATTCCGGAGAACCTCATCAGTCGCGTCGAGCGCGGCAGCCGTGTGGACGTGGAGTTCGACGCGCTTCCCGGGCGCCGCCTCGCAGCCACGGTGACCGAGGTTGGAGTAGCTGCCTTGGGCACCGCGACCACCTTCCCGGTAACTGTGCGCCTCGACGTCGACGTACCGGAGGTGCGTTCGGGCATGGCCGCCGACGTGCGCTTCCGCTTTGGTGACGACGGCAGCGCTGACACACTCCTGGTACCCCTGGTGGCGGTGGGCGAGGATCGCCAGGGTCGGTTCGTGTTCGTGTTGCAGCCCAGCGGCGAGGGGCGTGGGGTGGTGCGGCGGCGGCCGGTAACCATCGGTGAGATTCGTGGCACCGGCGTGGAGGTCTTGTCGGGCCTGCGCGCTGGCGAGCGCATTGTTACCGCCGGCCTGCGGCGCATCACCGACGGCCAGGAAGTACGGCTCGCCGACACCCGACTCGGAGAGGCAGGGTAGAACGCCGTGGGACTCACCGCCTGGGCCATCGACAAGTCGCGCGTCACGCTAGTTACAGCGCTGGTGGTTGTCGGCGCTGGCTACCAAGCGTACGTGAACATGCCGCGCGCCGAAGACCCCGGTTTCATCATCCGCACCGCGCTGGTAATCACGCGCTTTCCGGGCGCCAGCCCGGAGCGCGTCGAGCAGCTAATCACCGACAAGCTCGAGAAAGCGGTGCAGGAGATGCCCGAGCTCGACTACATCGTGAGCAACTCCAAGACCGGCGTGTCGGAGCTCATCGTCGAATTCAAGGAGAGCTACCGCAACATGCGGCCGATCTTCGACTCGCTGCGGCGCAAGATCGACTCGGCGCGCGGTGAGCTGCCCGACGGAGTCATCGGGCCGTTCGTCAACGACGAGTTCGGCGACGTATTCGGAACCATCGTCACGATCACCGGGGAAGACTTCGAGTACGCCGAGCTCAAGCAGATCGCCGACGAGGTGCGCGACGAGCTGCTGCTCGCCACCGATGTGGCAAAGGTGGAAATCTACGGCGCCCAGGACGAGCGCATCTTCGTGGGGTACAACAACGCTCGCCTGTCGGAAATAGGCCTGTCGCCGGAACAGCTGCGCAATATTCTGGCGGCGCGCAACATCGTCTCACCGGGCGGCAACATCGACACCGGCGATGAGATCCTCGTGCTCGAGCCATCGGGCAATTTCGAGACCATCGACGACCTGCGCCAGACAGTGATCAACCTCCCGGGCAGTCGCGACTTGCTGCTGCTGCGCGACGTGGCAGAGATCTACCGTGGCTACGTCGACCCGCCGGAGAGCAAGGTGCGCGTGTCCGGCGTGCAGGGTTTGGCACTGGCGATCTCGATGCGCGAGGGCGGCAACATCCTGCTGCTCGGCGAGGCCGTGCGCGCCAAGATCGACGAGCTGACAGCTTTCTACCCGATCGGTATCGACTTCGACTACGTGCAGTTTCAGGCCGCCGATGTTCAGACCCTGGTCGACGGTTTGATCGGCAATCTGCTGCAAGCCGTGGCGATCGTCGCTGCGATAATGCTGCTGTTCCTGGGCGTGCGCACCGGGCTGGTGGTGGCCAGCCTGATTCCGGCCGCCATCCTGACGTCGCTCACGCTGATGGGATTCTTCGCCATCGGCCTGGATCAGATGTCGATCGCGGCGCTGATCATCTCGCTTGGTCTGCTGGTCGACAACGCCATCGTCATGTCGGAGTCGATCATGGTGGCGATGGCCGAGGGTAAGCCTCGGGTGCGGGCAGCGGTGGATTCAGCCAACGAGCTGCGCATTCCGCTGCTTACCTCGTCGCTCACCACGGCGGCAGCCTTCCTGCCGATCTACCTGGCGGAGAACGCCACCGGCGAGTACACCGCGCCGCTGTTCAAGGTGGTGTCGATCACGCTGCTGTCATCGTGGCTCATCTCGATGACCTTGATTCCGCTGCTGTGCGTGCTCTTCCTTAAGGTCAAGCCGGTATCGCAGGGTGGCTCTGGAGGGATGTTCGACACGGCGTTCTATCGCTTCTACCGCCGCACGCTGGTGCTCGCAGTCGGCTGGCGCTGGGCGTCGCTGGCCGCTGTAGCGGTCGTCTTCGTCGCCACGATGAGCCTCTTCGGGCTGATCCCCAACATCTTCTTCCCACCGGGGTCGCGAGCCACGATGACCGTCGAGC
Organism: Acidobacteriota bacterium; assembly: GCA_963666055.2. Taxonomy (GTDB): domain Bacteria; phylum Acidobacteriota; class UBA890; order UBA890; family WLXD01; genus DASCOT01. Next base: position 477,191 of record CAXWPH010000014.1, read on the forward strand.
TGGAGCTGCCCGCCGGCACGCCGATCGCCCGCACCGAGCAAATGGTGCAGCGCTTCGATGCGTTCATCGCCGAGGAGCTGGTCGCCGGTGCCGACCGTCCCGAAGGGGTGACCAACTGGGCGTCGTTCATCGGACAGGGGGCGCCACGCTACGTGTTGCCGTATGCACCCGAACAGCCGAACCCGTCCTACGCCTACTTACTGGTCAACACGACGTCCCGACCGGTGGTCGACGAGATCATGCCGCGTGTGGAGCGCTTCGGTGCCGATCACTTCCCCGACCTGAAGATCACGGCGCGGCCGATCCCGCTCGGGCCGCCTGCCTGGCCGCCGGTGGCGGTGCGGATCTCCGGCCGCGACAGCGAGGTGCTGTTCGACATCGTCGAACAGGTAAAGGGACGGCTGCATGAGGTTCGCGGCACAAAGCTCATCGACGACGACTGGGGTGCACGCTCCAAGAAGCTCGTCGTGCAGGTCGACCAGCCGCGGGCGTTGCGCGCCGGGGTGTCGAGTCGGGACATCGCCGTCTCGCTGCAGTCGTTTCTGAGCGGCATCGTGACCACGGAATACCGTGAGGGCGACAAGATCATCCCGGTCACGCTGCGCTCGGTGGCTGCCCAGCGCAACAACCTCGACCGGCTCGAGAGCCTCAACGTGTACTCGCAGAGCAGCGGGCTGTCGGTGCCGCTCAAGCAGGTCGCCGATGTGCGGCTCGAATGGCAGCCGAGCACCATCCGACGACGCTCGCGGCTGCGCACCGTGACGGTGGAAGCCGGGACCGAGCCCGGCGTAACGGCCGCCGACGTCAACGCGCAGCTGCGCCCCTGGCTCGACGAAATCAGCGCCGATTGGGGGCCCGGCTACTCCTGGGAGTTCGGCGGCGAGGAGGAAAACTCCGGCGATGCCAACGCCGCCATCGGCGCCAAGCTGCCCATCGCGGCGATGATCATCGTGCTGCTGCTGGTCGGGCAGTTCAACTCGGTGCGTAAACCACTGATCGTGCTCATCACGATCCCCCTGGGTCTCATCGGTGTGGTGTTCGGCCTGCTAGCCACGCAGCTGTACTTCGGCTTCATGACCCTGCTCGGCATCATCTCGCTGTCGGGAATCGTCATCAACAACGCCATCGTGCTGATCGACCGTATCAACATCGAGATCGAGGACAATGGCCTGGAGCCCGCCGCGGCGATCATCGAGTCGGCCCAGCGGCGCTTGCGGCCAATCGTCATGACCACCTGCACCACGGTGGGTGGACTGCTGCCGCTGTACCTCGGCGGCGGTCCGATGTGGGAGCCGCTAGCGGTGGCCATCATGGGCGGGCTGATCTTCGCCACCGTCCTGACGCTGGGTGTGGTGCCGATCCTCTACGCGGTGTTCTTCCGCGTGAGCTTCACCGACTACACGGTCTGACGCTCGGCGGAATGTTCGTCGCGGTGGCCCTGATCCTCGCGGTCACCGGCCTGTACGGTGTGATCTCGTACTGGGTCACTCAGCAGACGCGGCAAATCGGCGTACGGATGGCCCTCGGCGCCCGCGGCGCGGACGTGATGCGCATGATCCTGGCGCGCACCGGGTTGATGATCGCTGCCTACGAGGGCGGATCTCGGCCCGGAACGACGATCGCCCGCTACGGCCCGCACAGGCCGGCACCGAACGACCCGTCTCGGCGAGCGGCGCACGTGCGTTCGCCTCCCGCGACCGTTTCGACAACAAAGCGATGGCGGTCGGCGAAGTCGTTGGCCATCCACTTCACGCCCGGCGGAGGCATCCAGATCGCACACCACACTGCTCGATTCCGGTCGTCGCGGGCGGCAGGAACATATCGGTTTACCGAAGCAACATGCGGACGGAGGCTTGCTGCCACGGTTACGAGACGGAGGCCGAAATTATCTTCCAAGACACCGTGGTGGCGGAAATCAGTCCAGGGCCCATCTATCCCGGTGCGCGACTGGATCTTAACGTAGGGGTTAATCCTCAGATCCATCACCGTAGAGATGTTCAGGCGATTGGCGTCGGGTAGGTCGCGAACCGTGTCTATCCAGCACGCCCGCGGATAATCGCGGACCGGCCGGCCGGTGGCCAGATCGTTGACGATTCCGCCCAGTCCATCGTCCGGTAACGAGGCGCTGTCGCCGATGCGTTCGAAGCGGAACTCTTCACGCTTGCCCGGCTTGTAGGTCCTCTTTCCAGGCTTGGCAGATGACGACGCGGACTGGGCAAGCATCGCCAGTCGCGCGCTCAGGACGGGACCGACGGCAGGTCCCCAGAGAGTCGACGCGCCTTCGTAATGCTGTGCCTCGTACTCTTCTGGCGTGGCAACGTAGGAGATGTATTCGTTGGCCAGACCGACCGGCACCACCAGTGAATCGTCGACCTCGACTGCGGCTGCTACAGTCTTCAAGATACGGCGCCCCATTGTCATGGTGAACTCACCCGGCAGCGTGACGAGGGTGAGGTCACCGATTCGGTGGACGCCGAGCGGTACGTCCGATGGAACGTCGGTCTTGCCGAGCAGCAACTTCGTGAGGTCGCCACTCAGCGGCCAGGGGAGCGGAAGGGTCGCTTCGAAGGGTGGATGTTTGGATCCCTGGCGAAGCTTATTGTCCTTGTCGAGCCGCCCGGCCCGTTTGACTCCCTCTTTGAATCCGAGCTCGTACAGCGGACTGCGCCCGTCCTCGGCACCACCGACGAGCGCAGTGCCGGCGGCCGGCTCATCGGGTGTGCAGGGCTCGAGTGCGGGGAACGACCACGCGCTTGTTGCTGGAACACACACACCTCTGATCGAGGCCCGCACGAAACGCGATCGCAGTTCAGGGGCCAGCACCGTCCCTGCTCCGCCGCCGAGCACGCTCTCGAGCGCACCAGCCAGACGGCGGCCTAGATGGAGCGCCTCGCGACGATCTCGGCGATCCCATATCGGCGAGAGGTCGCCCTCGGGCCCGTTCACAAAGGCCACGACAGGCGCATGGCCAGCATCGCCGAGGCTCTGTTCGGCTAGCGTCGCCGCGGCGCCGAAGAGGTCGCCGTGATAAAGATCGAGGTCGGCGGGGAGGACGGTCGGGTGGACCGCATAGAAACCGAGAGCCCCGATCAGGCGGTCGCTGCCCACGTCCCAGAACTTGAGGACGCTGAGCCTGGGCGCCACGGCTCTGTAGGCGTCGACAGACGGGTACAGGTCGTTGGTCGGACCTATCGGGGCGTTGCTGTTCTCCGCGAGGATCTCGGCGCTGTCTCGATTCAGGAGGAACGCATCCAGACTTCGATTTCGGGCAACGCTGTAGACATCTCGAAAACCTACTTCGAGTTGCGCGGCAGTCGACAGGGCGTTTTGCCGCGCCTCTAGAACGGAAACGGCGATCCGGTTTGCGAGGAACTCAAACAGCCGTTCGTCGAACCCCGCCCACCGAGACGCCAAGTGGTTGTACACCGAAGCGGTGGCGAAGTTCCCGGGGCCGTGGTGGGTGTGGGTCGCGGCGAAGATGAAGTCACCGCGACCTATCGCAGGGCCCGGTTCGGCACCGATGATCTCCGCAACGCGATCACCGAGACCGGCGGGCATGAAGGGAAGTTCGGATACCGCGATTACCAGCCGATGGCCACGCTGGTCCTGGAGGTAGAACGTTCGCACGAAGAGCCGGGTCCAGAACCCACGCGCCGTTCTGGCGGAAACCGAATGTCCACCGGTCGAGATCCCCGGCGGCGGTGTGATGTCCACGCGCGAGGCGCCGGCAACGAGCTGGGCTACCGAGACCGGCTCTTGAGGCGCCGGCACATCGATGCGGAGCGGCCTCGCGAAGGTACTGCAGGCTGCTGTCGCGACGACTGCTGCGAGGAGAAGGACAACCCTGAACGATCGAAGTTTCATTCTTGCGCCTCCTCCGGTCGTCACCGACAACAGCAACCACGCGATTGCCGGACACTCGCGACGCGGTCACGGCGAGAGGGTACTGTCAAGTGAGGGGCGGCGAGGGCGCGTCCCGACTTAGTCGTGGAACTTTCTTGACGCGAGCGGCCTACGGAGCAGCGAACCTCGGCCCCGAGGGCTGACAACCGCCGTCGGACCAAGCGATGCGTCGCGCAATTGCTGACCGGCCATCCACAGACAGGAACTGCTACGATCGCGAGCTTCGATTCCTCGCGCCTCGAAAAGGGTCCGCCTCGATGCCCGATAGCAACCGCGAAGTCCATCTTGTCGCCCGTCCCGAAGGTCTACCCGAGCCCACCGACTTCAAGCTCGTCGAGCAGCCGATCCCCGAGCCAGGCGACGGCGAGCTCCTGGTGCGCAACATATATATGTCGGTCGACCCCTACATGCGCGGCCGAATGCGCGATGCCAAGTCGTACGTGCCACCGTTTCAAATCGGCGAAGTGCTGAGCGGCGGCGCGGTCGGACAGGTGGTGGAGTCGAACCACCCCGACTACCAGACGGGCGACTTCGTGACCGGCATGGAGGGATGGCGCCAGTACTACAAGACCGACGGCACCGGCCAGCGCAAGATCGATCCCGCCGCCGCTCCGCTGTCGACCTATCTAGGGGTGCTCGGCATGCCCGGCATCACCGCCTACGTCGGCCTTCTCGATATCGGCAAGCCGAAAAAGGGCGAGACCCTGTTCGTCTCAGCGGCCGCCGGAGCGGTCGGCAGCCTGGTCGGACAACTGGGCAAGATCCAGGGTTGCCGGGTGGTCGGCAGCGCCGGCTCGCCAGAAAAGGTCGAGCTGTTGACGGGCGAGCTGGGGTTCGATGCCGCCTTCAGCTACAAAGGCGCCGACCTGCACAAGGAGCTGGCCGAGAGCTGCCCGGACGGCATCGACGTCTACTTCGAAAACGTCGGCGGGCCGATGCTCGAGGCGGTGCTCGCGCACATGAACCCGTTCGGACGGATTCCAGTGTGCGGCATGATCGCCCACTACAACGACGAAGAGCCGACGCCCGGGCCAAAGAATCTGTTCACCGTGATCTCCAAGCGGCTCTTGATGCAGGGCTTCATCTGTACGGACCGCCTCGATCGGCTCGGCGACTTCGCGCGCGACGTCGGCGGCTGGCTACACGAGGGCAAGGTCAAGTACCGCGAGACCATCGTCGAGGGCATCGATCACGCCGTCGAGGCGTTCATCGGCCTGCTGCGGGGGGAGAACATCGGCAAGATGCTGGTGCAGGTGGGAGACGACCCCAGGAAGGCGTAATGCTCAACGTCCGGAACCCAGGAACGTGCCCCGACCGATAGCCACCAGGTCGCTATCGGCGGCGCGAACTTCCATGTCGGCGCGGCAGATCCGACGGCCGACCTTCACCACCCGACCGATCGCGACGAGGTCTCCCCGTAGGGCCGGCTTCAGGTAGTCGATGCGCAGATCGACGGTCGCGCCGCTCCCCTTGCCCGCCGCCATCACCACCGCGAACGCGCCCGCGATGTCGGCCAGGGCGCAAATGATCCCGCCGTGGTACCAATCCGAGTCGTCCATCCTCAGGAAATCCTCTCGGAAAGGAAGACGTATCTCGATCAGACCCTCTTCCGCACGCACCAGCTCGGCGCCCAAGAACCGGGCGTAGGGTGACTGGTCGAGGCTGATCTCCATGGCTGCATCGTCGGGAGTGAGCAACGATCGCTCGGCACGAGGGGAGCGAAGGTAACACGCTGCGTGTACGAAGTAGGAGGAGCCGATCTCCGCTGTAGCCTCTCGCCAAACGCCCGGCATTGTAGGCACGCGGCAGGACTCGAAATATGCTATCGATATGTATGATACATATATGTAACATATAGATTCCACACACCGGGAAAGGGCATGGTAAGGCCACTCACCGCACACGGCTTTCAGATTCTTCTGGCGCTGTCCGACGAGGATCGGCACGGCAACGGCATCGTGCGGCGGGTGTTGGAGGTCACCGAAGGCGCCGTGCGCCTTTGGCCGGTAACCCTGTATCGAACCCTCGATGAGCTGCGCCACGCCGACCTGGTAGAGGAGCTCAGCGGCAGCGGCCACCCGCAAGGCGAGAGTCGGCGCCGACGCTTCTATCGCCTCACCGACGCGGGTGCCGACCGGCTGGCGGCGGAGGCGGATCGGCTCGACCAGCTTGCCTCGGTAGCACGGCGTAATCTCGGACACCGCGGCGCATGAGCAAGCCCTGGCCCTATCGCGCTCTGCTGCGCATGCTACCGCCCAGCTTTCGGGCTCGGCATCGTGCCGCCATCGACGAGGCGCTGGCCGCGGCGTGGAACGAGTCGGGTGCCGTCTCACCGGCCTGGAGGTTCTGGCTGCGCGCCAGCCTCGACCTGTCAACGGGCCTGCTGCCCGCTTGGATCAGCACCATGCAACGTAGGTTTCCCACGCGCCGGTCGGACCGACACGACGACGAGGCAACATCAATGGATGGATGGTTGCAGGACATTCGCTACGCCGCCCGTGGGTTGATACGGGCCCCCGCTCTGACCCTCCTTTGTACCGCGGCGATCGGTCTCGGCATGGGTGCCAACACGGCCGTGTTCACGCTCGTCAACGAGATCCTGCTGCGGCCGCTTCCGGTGCGCGAGCCCGCGCAACTGGTCGACGTGCACCTCGACCAGCCCGGTGCCAACAGCTTCCTCGGCTTCTCGTTTCTGGAGTATGAAGACTACCGCTCCCGCCGGAAATCGCTCGAGGGATTGGTGGCGCACAGTGGCATCGGGTTGCGTCTTGGCGACCAAGTCGGCGGCGACCGCATCCGTGGTCAGCTGAACTCTGCCGACTACTTCGAGGTGCTCGGCGTCACTCCGGCCCGCGGCCGCACGTTCACTGCCCGGGAGGCAGAGACCGAGGGCCGCGGCAACGTCGCCGTAGTCAGCCACGGGTTCTGGCAGCGACGCTTCGCCGGCTCCGACGACCTGCTCGGCAGCGATATCGAGCTCAACGGTATCGACTTTACCGTTGTGGGAATCCTGCCAGCCGGGTTCACCGGGCGGTTCATTGGCTTCCCGTCGGAGGTGTGGCTACCACTGGCGATGATGGATCGGCTACGACCGGGCACCGAATTGCGCTCGCGCGCCGAGCAGGGGCTGGAGATATTCGGGCGTCTGCGCGCCGAGGATTCGATTGCCGCCGCCGCCGATGAGCTCAACGCCATCGCGGCGCAGCCGGAGCGCGAACATCCCGACATGAACCGTAACCGACGCGTTACGTTATCGGTCTTCAGCGGTCTCGACCAGAGCCTGGTAAGCCCGGTGATGGGGTTCCTTGGCATCCTCTTGGTGTTGTCGACGCTGGTGTTGCTGGCGGCGTGTCTCAATGTCGGCAACCTGCTGCTGGCACGCGGCCCCGCACGGCGCGCCGAGATCGCCACGCGAGTGGCCTTGGGCGCCACACCGGCACGGATGGTGCGGCAGATCCTCACTGAGACCCTGCTGCTGTTCGCGCTCGGTGCCGGCGCGGCCGTGCTGGTAGCGTTGCAGGTGAACGGGCTGCTGGGCGCCTTCATCGAGTCGCTTCCCGTAGGGCTCGGCTTCAGCCTGACGCTCGACGCTCGGGTACTGGCGATAACCGGGGCCGTGGCGCTGATCACCGCGCTGGCAACCGGGCTCGGCCCCGCTCTGAAAGCGATCCGCGGCGGGCAGGCGGCGGTGCTGCGCACCTCGCGCAGCGGTGACTCGAATACCACTCGACTCCGCCAATTGTTCGTGGTGGGGCAGGTCGCGGTATCGGTTGTGTTGCTGATCACCGCCAGCTTGTTCCTGCGTGCTTTTCAGCGCGGGCAACAGCTCGATCCCGGGTTCTCGACGAACGGTCTGAGCATGGCCAGCGTGGGGCTGCCCCCAGAGAGTTATTCCGATGGCGAGGCGCGGGTGTTCTTTCAGGCGCTCGCCGCCGGTCTGGCCACCGAGCCCGATATCGCTGCGGTGGGGTTGACCGCCAACACACCGCTGGGGGTGGCGCGCAGCCCGATGGCGATGACCGTCCCCGGGCAGGAGCCGCCGCAGGGGCAGGACGCCTTCTTCATCGATGTACACGTGGTGAGCGCTGATTACTTCGACGCGGTGGGCATCGTCGTACAGGAGGGTAGCGCGCTGCGCGCCGTCGACGACGCTACCGGGGCTCCGGTGGCGGTCGTAAACGCTCGCATGGCGGCGCGCTTCTGGCCGCGCGGTGCAGTGGGCCAGCGCCTGATGATCGACGGCGGGGAGATCGAGATCATCGGCGTGGTCGGAGACACGCGCTACGTGATCCAGAGTGACACCGTCGATCCGCTGGTGTACCTGCCATTCGCGCAGCACCCCGGCGGGCGCATGAGCCTGGTGCTCCGCAGCGACACGGCACCGGGCACCCTGCAGCGTCTGGTGGCCGAACATCTGGCGCGTGCTGACGCCACGCTGCAGGTCCCCACGGTGGGAAGGCTGTCGGAGTTGATCGAGATCTTCCTGCTGCCGCAACGACTGGCCAGCCGGGTGGCCGGGGCACTCGGCGCCTTGGGCTTCCTGCTCGCAGTTGCGGGTGTCTACGGCATCGTCTCCTACACCCTCGGTCAACGGCGGCGCGAGCTCGGCATCCGCATGGCGCTCGGCGGGCGTCCGGCCGACGTCCGGTCGCTGATGCTGAAGTTCGGGCTGCGGATCGTCGGCGCCGGCAGCGCCGCTGGCCTGGTCGTGTCGGCCCTGCTCGGCCCGTTACTGCGCGACTTCCTGGTCGGTGTGGCGCCGACCGACCCACTGACGATGCTCACCGTGGTCGCCTCGCTCGGTGCCTCCGCATTGCTGGCGGCCTACGTGCCGGCACGCCGTGCGGCCGCCATCGACCCGGCAACAGCGCTCCGCTACGACGTCTGACCCGCGCGCCGAACGCTTTGCCTGCTTGGCGCTGAGTCGCTTCTCGCCGGCGCCCGGTCGACATCGGCTTCCCGTAGGCGTACCACCACGGTCTGCTAGTACGCTATTTTGTCCGCGTATCCGCAGGCTCAACCCCGCCGATACGCAGTGCCTCGCTCACACGAAACGGGTGAACCCTCACATGCTGAGAACCCTTGCACTCATCGCAGCCTTGCAGATCGCCGCTCCGGCCCAAGAACTGGTTGTCGGCGCGCGCTACGACCCGAGTATTCCGACGCTCAAGGAAGCGGTCGGGCACGACTTTCGGGAGGAGATAACCCCACCCGACGAGATCGTTCTGTATATGGAGATACTCGCCGCATCCGCGCCGCAGCGCACACGTCTGATTCAGTATGCCGAGAGCTGGGAGGGACGTCCGCTGGTCGTCATGGTGATCGGCTCGGCGGAGCGCATGGCTCGGCTCGACGAGGTCAAGGCCGACCTGCGACGACTCGCCTACCCCGAAGGTCTCTCGGAGGCGGAGGCCACCGAGCTCATCGGTCGGCTACCTGTCGTGACGGCCCTCATGCACGGGGTGCATGGCAACGAGATCAGCTCCAACGGCGCCGCCATGGCCGAGGCCTACCACCTGCTCGCGGCGCAGGGAGACGCCACCGTCGACCTGATCCTGGCGGAGTCGCTGGTGCTCATCGATCCGGCCGAGAACCCGGACGGGCGTGCCCGATTCGTACAACAGAACACCATGGGCCAAGCTCGCTGGCCCGACCCGGCGCCCTTCTCAGCCGAGCACGACGAGCCCTGGCCGGGCGGGCGCGTGAACCACTACCTGTTCGACCTCAACCGCGACCTGTTTATCCAGAGCCAGGCGGAGACGCGCGGCAAGGTGAAGCTGTTCCTCGACTTCTGGCCGCAGATCGTCGTCGACCTGCACGAGATGGGGGGCGACGCGACCTACTTTTTCCCGCCCACCGCACCCCCGTCCAACCCCTGGTACGGCGAGCGTCAGATCGCCCTGATGGACGTGTTCGGTCGCGCCAACGCGACGGCGTTTGATCGGCGCGGCTTCGCCTATTTCAACCGCGACGTCTACGACCTGTTCTATCCGGGCTATGTCGACATGTGGCCGATGGGCCACGGGGCGCTCGGCATGACCTACGAGCAGGCCTCGGCTCGGGCGCTCGTGTTGAAGCGTTCCGACGGCGATCTGCTGACCTACGGAGACGGCGTGCTGCACCACTTCACCGCGGCGATCACCAGCGCCGAGACCGCAGCACGCAACCGTGAGCGAATCCTGCGCGATTACCTGGAATTTCGACGCGAGGGGGTCGAGCTCGGCCAGCGGGGGCCGGCAGAGCTCGTACTGCACTCCGCCCACGACCCTGGGATGGCAGAGCGACTGGCGCGCATGCTGGTTAGAAACGGGATCGAAGTGCGGGAAGCGACTGGTGCCGTCACGATCGGAGACCGCACGCTGTCAGCCGCCGGCACTTACATCGTGCCGATGGCGTAGCCGGCGCATCGTTTCGCGCACAACCTGCTGGACGAGCACGTGCCGATGGACGAGGACTTCGTCCGCCGGCAGCTAGAGCTGCGCGAGGCGCGCAAGCGCGACGAGATCTACGACCTGACAGCTTGGAGCCAGCCGCTGCTGTGGGACGTCGAGGTGCTCGAGGCGGAGGCGGCGACCGGAGCGGCCGGCAGCCTCATAAGCCCCGAGCCAGCCGCGACCGTAGCCGACACAACGCTGCCTCCTGCGCAGGTCGGATACCTGATTCCGTGGGGCACCAGCGGTGCAGCGACGGTCGCCGAGGCGCTCCGCGAGGGTATCCGCGTGCGCTCGGGCGGCGGTGAGTTCACCCTCGGGGACCGACAGTACGCCGTCGGCACAGCGATCGTCCGCACGGCGGAGAACGGGCCGGATCTGAGGGAGCGGCTGGGTCGAATCGCCGCGACCCACCGGGCCGAGGTCGTTGCCATCGACGACTCCTATGTACGCGACGGCATGTCGCTCGGAAGCCGGCGCGTCTCGGCGCTGCGGGATCCGCGCGTCATGCTGGTCTACGACGCGCCGGGAAGATCCTACTCGGTTGGCTGGGCCCGGTACGTGCTCGAGCGCCGCTACGGTGTGCGCACCACCGCGGTGCGCGCTTCGAGCCTCGGGCGGGCGGCGCTCAGCGACTTCGACGTCATCGTCTTTCCCAGCGGAGACTATGAAGGCTCCGTCGATTCCGGGATGCTCGACGCGATCCGCCGATGGATGCGAGAAGGCGGAACCGTCATCACGCTGGCCGAGTCGACGCGCTGGGCATCGCGCTCGGGTCTGCTGGCAACCACCGCGGAGCGGCGCGGCGGCCGCGCCGAGGACGATGACCCCGACGCAGGCGAACCACCCGAGCAACCGATCGAGTACCTGGAAGAGATCGTGCCCGAGGACGAGTCGCCAGAATCCGTCCCGGGCGCCATCCTACGCGTGGTGCTCGACACCGAGCACTGGCTGGCCGCCGGTACCGATGGTGAGATCAGCGTGCTCGTCGAGGGAACGCGTGTGTTCCGCCCCGTCAAGCTGGGCGACGGAACCAACGTCGGTCGCTACGGTGAGCTCGACAACCTGGTGCTGAGCGGCATCGTCTGGGACGAGGGCCGTCCGCAGCTCGCCAGCAAGGCCTTCCTGATCCACCAGCCGGTCGGGCGAGGCCAGATCGTCGCCTTCGCGGAGGATCCCAACTACCGGGCATACACCGAGGCAACCCAGCTGCTGTTCATCAACGCCGTGCTGCTGGGGCCGGGACGGTAGACCTACCAGAGCACGCGATTCCAACCTGGATCGTGATGTCGCGATCAAGGTTCCCTTCGACGGGAGTTTGGAGACACCCTCTGGCTGCGGTCGCGAACACGGAGCGGGACACCCCGAGACACAAACAATGAGCACCAAGGCAATAGGAGCCCTCGTCCTCACCATGGCGGTCGCCGGCGTCGGCCTCGAGGCCGGTGAGAACGACTGGCCACAGTGGCGCGGCGTCGACCGTCTTGGGCACTGGAATGACACCGGCATCGTCGACACGCTCCCCGCCGAGCTTCGGGTCACATGGCGTGTACCGATCAACGCAGGCTACGCTGGGCCCTCGGTTGCCGACGGACGGGTCTTCGTCACGGATTGGGCTGAAGACCCCGAGTCGCGAACGATGGACGGCACCGAACGCTTGCTCGCGCTGGACGAGCAGACGGGGGAAATCCTCTGGACGCACGCGTGGCAGACCAGCTACCGGATGCTGATGGCGTCCTATGCGATCGGGCCGCGGGCCACGCCCACCATCGACGGCGACCGTGTCTATGTCCTCGGCGCCACCGGTAGGCTCTTCTGCCTGGACGTCGAGACCGGCGCGGTCCGGTGGCACATCAGCTACGCCGACGATTACGGGACCAGCATCCCAACCTGGGGCACCACCAGCGCGCCCCTCGTCGACGGCGACATCTTGATCGCGGTGGTCGGCGCAGAACCAGATGGCATGGTTATGGCGTTCGATAAGCACACGGGTGCAGAGCGCTGGCGCGCTGTCCGGGTTAGCGGCGAAATGGGCTACAGCCAACCGGTGATTTACCAAGCGGGTGGTGTCCGTCAGTTGATCGTCTGGCATGCCTCCGCGCTCGTCTCGCTGGACCCAGACACCGGCGCGATTTACTGGGAGCAGCCGATCGAGGCCGGCGCCGGCATGGCGGTCGCGACCCCGGTCAAGGCCGGCGACTATCTCCTGGTCTCCCAGCTCCACAACGGCTCGACGATGATGCGGCTGAGCTCGGATCGACCGGCGGCGACGGTGTTGTGGCAAGGACAGAGTCGCAACCTGGACCGGCCCGAGGGGCTCCATACGACGATCAGCAGTCCGATCATCATCGGCGACTACTTCTATGGTTTGGGGGTCAACGGCGAGCTCCGTGGTCTCGACGCCCGGACCGGCGAGCGGGTGTGGGAAGACCTCACGATGAACGCCAACGAGCGTCAGCAGTGGGGAGTAATCCGGTGGGGTACGGCCTTCATGGTGCGACAGGGCGATCGCTACTTCATCAACAGCGACGAGGGGAACCTGATCATCGCGCGGTTCACGCCGCAGGGCGACCAGGAGCTCAGCCGGACGCGGCTGATCGAGCCGACTACCAGCGCCGGTATCGGTGTCAGGCGGCGCTACGACCGCCTCGTCAACTGGTCGCACCCCGCCTACGCGAACCGCCATATCGTGCACCGCAACGACCGCGAGATTCTCCGCGCCTCGCTGGCGGCGGCCGACTACGACTAATGGGCGCCGCCGTGAGTCACTCGAACAGTCTGCGGCGGACCAGCGACAACCGCGTTCGTCCCGTCGCAAGACCCTATCTGGCCACCAGCGCCGTGGGTGGCGAGACCCGACCGATCTGGTCAGGATCGGTCGGGTCGGGCAATTCCCACCCGGTGACCAGCTGGTCCGGCTGTGGAAACGGCAGCGGGCGCAGCATGACGCCGTAGACGAGGCTGAAGATCGCGGTGGTGGCGCCAATGCCGAACGCGAGCGTCAGGACGGCCACGGCCGTGAAGCCGGGGGTGTTCCTATGACTGCGGGCAGCGTAGCGAACGTCTTGGAGGAGTGCGCCCATAGGAGAAATCGCTCCCTTCGGAGATTCGTGTGCACCTGGAAGGGTGGCCGGCGGCCGCAGGCGCGCTGGGATCAGCGGGAAGGACACCTCGATACCGAGTTGATTATTAGCCAAGGCTAAATTAGCCTTGGCTAACTTTTCGATCATCTCCTCGGACCAACCCATGGAAAGCATGCGAGCCCAATCCACAACCATCGGACTGCTCTTGGTAACCGGCACGTTGCTCTTGGCCGCACCGGCCGAGGCCATTCCGTACTTTGCCCGCAAGTACGACGTGGGCTGTGACAGCTGCCATTCCGTCGTGCCGAAGCTGAACACAACTGGGCTGGCGTTCCGGGCGAACGGTTACTCGCTCCCCGGATTCACCGCCCGACAGACGCTGGCGGTGGCGGCCTGGGTGAGCGGGCGCTACGAGAATCGCCCCGACGCCGATACCAGCGGCACTGTTTTCGACAAGGTCGAGCTCATCAGCGGTGGTCGGCTAGGTAGTCGCGTCAGTTACTTTGCCGAATGGCGCGCGGTGAGTCTCGGCCTGCAGGACGGAGGTGGCCTCTCGGACCGATCCGGCCGGTTCGAGGATCTGTTCGTCGGCTTCGACCTCTCCGACAGCCTAACGCTCACCGCCGGACAGTTTCGGCACTTCAACCAATTCGACGCCTCGCTCAGGTTATCGGCATCGACCCCGCTCGCCCTCGGCGGCAGCATCAGCGGGGAGCGGCAACCCGGCGACACCGACCGCCAGGCCTCCCTGCGGAGGTTCTCGCCGGCCGGCCGCTCGCCGTCGGCAATGCTCACCTACCACGCCCCGACCGGCGGTGGCAGCAACAGCGCTGACGGCTGGTATGCGCACGCCGCCGTACCGTTCCCGGGGGAGTTCTCAATTCCGTTGACCGCCGAGGCACGGGATCGCGCCAGCTTCGAGTTCGACACCCGCGCCAAGGGAGTCGTGTTGGAGAGCTACTACCGGCATGGTCTGTCATCAATCGGCGGCCACGCCTACCTCGGCCGCGACAGCAAGCTGTACACCGGCTTATTCAGCCTCGATCCGGGGCGGTGGAATACGACCTTTGCCATCGGCTCCGGCGTCGTGGACGGGGTATCCGACCATCGCCTCAGCTGGTGGACCGAGTACCAGCCAGCGGCCGGATTCAACCTGGGTTACCGACTCGACGATTCCAGCTTCGGCACGGCTGCGCACCACCTCTATGCCGATTACCAGATCTTCTCGAAGCGCGGCGTATTGTGGTTCCTGGTCGAGCAGCGTTTTCGCGACGGCGCCGATCGCACGATCCTAGCGCTCAACGGAGTATTCTGATCTCGCTGGTCTTCGTGTCGCAGGGTGCGAGCGCTCAGTGATTCGACCATATGGGCTCGGTCCCACCGCCGGACGAGATCTTGAGCTCCCGATCCGGTACTGTCAAGTTAAGGACGCGACGCTCGGATTCGGGCAAGCTGCGGCCTGGAGCCGGGTTACCTCAGGCGGTGACGACCTCGCCCCAGGTCACAAAGGCGCGAGTCCGAAGCACCCGGTAGTTCGCAGATCGTAATCGGTGCCGGCTAAGGTTGAAGAGACTCCGGACTGCACCGTGCACGGACAGAAACCGCTGAGCTTGAGCCGCGGACTTGAACTTGCGCATCTGCCTCTCTCTTTGCCGGGTCGGCTGATGCGAGATCTCTGCTCGGTTATTCGCGTAGCGCGCCGTGACATGCTCCACCGAGGGCATCACATTCCTGTGTGCGGCCCCATAGCTTCCGAGCTTGTCGGTGATCAACCATCGAGGTTCGCTCCCCTGCCCTTTCAACAGCTTCTTGAAGAAACGTCTGGCAGCGTAGGCGTTGCGATGTCGTTGGACCAGAATGTCAATCACGTCACCATCTTGATCAACAGCGCGCCACAGATAGTGCCGCTTGCCGCGGATGCTGACGAAGACCTCGTCCAAGAACCAGGTGTCCCCGAGTCGACCTTGCCTCCGACGAAGCTTCGCTGCGTACTTGGGCCCGAACTTTGTGCACCAATACCGGATCGCCTCGTAGGAGACGATCACGCCGCGCTCGGCCAACAGGTCCTCAACATCTCGGAGGCTCAGGCCAAAGCGATGATACAGCCACACGGCGTGGCTGATGATCTCCGGAGGAAACCGGTGTCGACGGTAGCTATGCGGGATGGTGTTCATCGCCGAACTCTGCCAGCCTGCCGGTTAACTTGACAGTACCCCTTCCAGGTACGTCCCACCAAGAAAACTCCCTTTGGATCGGGCCCGAGTGGGCTCTGGCTGTAAGCTATTGAATCTAAAGAGCCAGCGCGCGGATTCGAACCGCGGACCTGCTGATTACGAATCAGTTGCTCCGATCGCACTATGGGGCCGCCTTCATCCGACCGATCTGGGGTGTACGAACGGTCAATCGGTGTCGATCGTTAGATGGCTGTTAGATATCGACCCCAGACACAGAAAGCCCCGGTGACGAGCACGGGGAAAAATCGCTACGCCACCAGGGCTTTTCTGAAGTAGCGGGGGCAGGATTCGAACCTACGACCTTCGGGTTATGAGTCTGTTTGGGGCGTTTGCGGCTCATTCCTTCTCGTTCGAGATAAGTTGATAACCTTCGTGTTGTCAGCAGGTTACAGGTTACCTGTCTTCCATCTGATTCCCGCTGATTCTTGCCGCTTCGGCTCCGTCCGTGGCATTTCGCGGCATGACCAGGGCCACTCAGGCACCTCCTTCGAGGACATCGGACCGGCGACGCTTCGTCGCGCGGATCGCCTCTTGCAAGCGTCCCATTGCGCGGTCGCTGGTCTCTTCGAAGCAGTGCCCGTAGACATCGAGCGTGAAGGAGGCACTTGCGTGGCCGAGCTGGCGGCTCACGTATTTGATGCTCTCGCCATTGTCGATCAGCAGCGACGCGAAGGTGTGCCGCAGGGAGTGCAGGCCGATCGAGTTCCGTAGGCCGGCACGCTCCCGCAGCTTCGCCCAGACGCGGGTGTTCCAGTTGTCGGGGTCGACCGGGGTGCCCTTCGGTGTGCGGAACACGTAATCGTTGGAGCCGGCGCTGTCCGTGTCGCGCAGATGCTCAAGAGCGGCGAGCACGTCTCGTGGTGCGTCGACGGTGCGGGCGCTGCCGCTTGTCTTGGGCGTAGACACCTCGCCCGCCGACAGTGCGCGGCGCACGTGGATCCGGCCACCGTTGCCGTTGTTGCCAGCTTCGATGTCACGGTGTTTGAGCGCGAGTATTTCACCGCGGCGTAGCCCACAGTACAGCGCTAGATGAACCGCGGCCGATTCCTCGGGCGTTGCGCACGCCTCGAGCAGCGCGGCCATTTCTTCGTGCTGCAGGAAGTCACGACGGGACGCGCGGCGGTCGGCCCGGTCGACCTGCATCCGCTTGATGCCGAGCATGGGATCGTGCTTGAGGAAGCCCTGCGCTGGCTCCTGCGCCCACGTCAGGACTTGCCGGAGCAGACCAAGCAGATTGTTGAGCGTCTTCTTGCTCATCTCACCTTCACCGACCTTCGCGGCCAGTTCCTTCCGCCACGCGGCGACCGCGGTCGGTGTGAGCCTGTCGGAAGGGCAGTCGCCAAACGCGTCAATGAAGTGCTTCTCGACAATGTTGCGATAGGTCCGGGCCGTGCTCGGCTTCATGCGGTCGCCAGTGGCAAGGCGAACGTCGAGCTCGTCGGAGAGCCACGTCTTGAAGACTTTCTTCATCGGCGCCGGCTGAACCTTGCGGAAGGTTCCGTCTCGGAGCTGGCCGCACGTCTTGTCGAGGAAAGCCTCAGCGTCCTTCTTGCGGCGAAACGTCTTCGTGCGGTGATCGCCTTCAGGGGTTCGATATCGGCAGTCATAGCGCTTGGTGCCGTCTCGCAGGATGCGCGTGCGGATGATTCCTCTCATTTCGCGCCTCCCCTGCGCTTCTGGGTCTTGATGTTCGGATTGCCGGTGGCTCGACGCACGCGGCGCTGGTGCTCCTCCGCGTAGTCGCGCCTGCGGTCGCGCGCGAAGTTGCGGTGCCGGCAGGTGGGTTCGTGGTAGAGCTGTCGCTTGTCTCGGGGCAGAAACCACGCCACGCACACGTCGTACCTGCACCGGCGCAGTTGAGGCCACCACTGAATAATTAGGTCGGACGCCGCAGCCAAGAGAAGGGCTTCGACTGGAGCGCCTTCGTACCAGCGCCGTAGCGTCCCGTCCTCTTGACGCTCTAGCGCCCATCCAACGCGGCGGTCGACGGGCTCGCCCCTAGCCCACACAGTTTCAGATACGGACCACCTCTTGTCAGTCGCCAGCTGCTCCATGCCTCGCTTCAATGTGGCCTGGAACCGGGCCAGCACTTTGTCCCGCCAGACTTCTCCTTCGCTTGGCGCGGTGAGAACGTCGTTCGAATCTGCGGTTGGACCCAATAGATAGCGCTCGACATCGGTGCAGAGATCGAGCATCTCTCCGCGGCGAAGTGTCGTTATCCGCCCATCACCGCCAAAGGCGATTTCCTGTTGCAGGAAGTCCAACAGCCACCTAATTCCCTTCGGGTCGGCCTCGTTCACGTCGATAAACCTCGCAGGGCTGTACACGGCAACACAACTAGCATCTTATACATATATATCTGTTGACGTAATGTAATTTAGTTCGTCAACGCATCAATCTATTATTTGTTGCCGTGCCTCTATAATAAATAGGCGCGAGAGAGAATCTGTGAACCCAGACCTGAGGGAACAGCGGAATGACTCGCATCGAATTCGAGCGACGGCGCCGAGGGTGGACCCAGACAACACTCGGCTATCACGCCCGCATGACGCAGAGCGATGTGTCGCGGATCGAATGTCGACGATTCCACCCCACACGGCTCTACCTTGGGCGGATTTCTCATGCGCTCGGAATACCGGCCGATGAGCTTCTTGACGAGGTGAAGGAGGACAGCACGACCGCAGCGAGGGTGGGCCATGCCGCTCCCTGAGCCTCTTCTCGACGTCGCGGCAGTGAGCGATCTGCTGGGCGTGCCGAGGTCGTGGATCTACGCGGCTGTCGAACACGATCCGCCACGTCTTCCGTATTACCGGGTGGGGAGATACATCAAATTTCGGGCCAGCGAGATCGAAATGTGGATACGAGCCCGAGGACGGGGGAACGACCATGGACGCGCATGACGCCTCGCCGCTGCAGCGCCCTCATCGAAGCAGCGGAGCGCGCTTGACGCGCCGGAGGTACCAGGCGTGCGGCGCGGTGAACGTCACGGTGGGCCCCGAGTCCCGGCCGTTGTTCGCCCTGCTGCGGTGCCACGCGTGCGGGCGGGCCACCTGGGCCCAGCCTGCGTGGCCACCGCGGTGGTGGGACCCGTCGGGTGAGGGAACGTGAGCGTCCGGAACGTGAGCGTCGAGGTCGACGTCGCCAGTGTCGCCGAGGTTTTCGGCGAGTTCACCGACGAGCAACGGTGGGTCTGCTGGCGGGCGGAAGATCGCGGAGGCAGGCCGACCAAGGTCCCCTACCAGCCGGACGGGCGCCGGGCGTCTTCGACCGATCCCACGACGTGGTCGACCCTCGACGACGCGGTCCAGGCACATGTCCGCGAAGGGTACTCCGGTATCGGCATCGTGCTCGGGCGCGGGCTCGGAGGGGTTGATCTCGACGCGTGCCGCAACCCGGAGACGGGTGAGATCGCTGGGTGGGCGCGGGGGGGCATTCAGGAGTTTCACAGCTACACCGAGATCAGCCCCAGTGGTACGGGGGTCAAGATCCTCGCGCTGGGTGCACCGGCCGCGTTGCCGGCCTCGGTGCTGCCGATGCCCGGCGAACCGATCGACGGCAAACGTCCAGCGCTGGAGGCGTACGTCTCGGGCCGCTACTTCGCGCTCACGGGCAATGCCGTCAACGGCGGTGGCATCGCGGACGCCGGCGAGGCCTGGGGCCGCCTGAGCGCCAAGCTGGCAGAGCACGCCGTGCGCAACGGCGGGGGCGCCCGCCGGGAGCGCGAACCCACCGGCTCAACAGAAATCCCCGAGGAGCTGTGGCCCGCCCTGGAGGACGAGACCACCGCAGCCGGCCGGCTCTGGCGAGGTGAAAAGGACGGAGGGGACAAGTCCGGATCCGGGCTGGACGCGAGCCTCGCAGCAACGCTCGGCGCGATGGGGTTCCCCGACAAGGCCATCGAGGCCGCGCTGAGGAGCTACCGGCACGGGCAGGTTTCGGCGACCCAGGACGACCGGCAGGTGGCGCGCCTGCTGGGGATCGCCGCCCGGGCACGTGGAGAGCGGTCCGAGGATCACGGGCTCAGCCACGACGGCCTGGCGCTGGAGCTGGGTGACGCTTGGCCCGACGCCCGCTACGTGGCCGCGTGGGGGCGATGGCTGTTCTGGGATGGGGCTCGCTGGGCGCCGGACAAGACCCTGCTGCATATGACGCGATGCCGTGACTTCTTGCGACACAAGGCCGAGCGCAAGGCCAAGGGCGACAAGCTCCGGAGCGCCCACACCATCGCTCAGGTGATCGGGCTCGCGCGCAGCAACGCCAACCAGGCAGCCGACGTCGGTCAGTGGGACCGCGACCAGATGCTGCTCGGCACGCCGGGCGGCACCGTCGACCTGCGTACTGGCGAGCTGCGAGACCCGCGACCAGACGACTACATCACGAAGGTGACCGCCGTCGAGCCCGCGCCACCCGGGACGCCGACGCCCATATGGGACACGTTCCTCCGCCGCATCATGGCGGAGGACACGGACCTGATCGGGTACTTGCGGCGGTTCGCCGGTTATGCGCTCACCGGCAGCATCGAGGAGCATGCTTTCGTCTTCGGCTACGGGACCGGCGCCAACGGCAAGGGCGTGTTCACCGGGACAGTACAAGGCGTCCTCGGCGACTACGCCAACACTGTGCCGACCGAGATGCTGATGGTGACGCGAAACGAGCGCCACCCGACTGAGCTGGCGCGGCTTGGGGGTGTGCGCCTTGCGATCGGTTCCGAGACAGAGGTCGGCAGGACCTGGGCCCAGGGGCGTATCAAGTCGCTCACCGGCGGCGACCGGATCGCGGCGCGGTTCATGCGGCAGGACTTCTCCGAGTTTGACCCGACGTTCAAACTGTTCATCGTTGGCAACCACAAGCCGTTCCTGCGCGGCGTGGACGAGGCCATCCGACGCCGGCTTCACCTTGTGCCGTTCATTGTCAAGATCCCGGCCGCCGAGCGGGACCCGAAGCTGTCCGAGAAGCTCCGCGCCGAGTGGCCGGGGATCCTACGCTGGGCAATCGACGGCTGCCTCGAATGGCAGGAACGGGGGCTTGATCCACCGGGGGCTGTTTTGGCGGCGACCGACGAGTATCTCGCCGGCGAGGACACTGTGGGCCGTTGGCTGGAGGAGCGCGTCACGGAGAATCCCCAGCGCTGGGCATCGTCCGCAGATCTCTACGAGAGCTGGCGACAGTGGACCGAGACCGCCGGCGAGTTCTTGATTTCTAAGAAACGCCTCAGCCAGCAGCTACAGGATCGCGGCTTCGAGCCCCTCACGCGCTCCAACCAGCGCGGATATCGCGGGCTGATGCCAGAGCCCGGGGGAGGGCCAGAATCATGAGCGTACGCGTCGTACGGGTGCGCCGGTTTCGGACGCATGCCCGAGAATACCTATCGTACGGGTGCCCCCTTTTTGGACGTATAGCTATCCGGCATAACGCGCGCGCGCGTTACGTCCTATATAGGGGGACGTGTACGACGCGTATCGGCCGGGTCGGTGCTCATACGGGCGTTACGGCGGCCGCTCCCGCCCCTCCTTCCTCGCATTCTTCCGCGTACGGCTCGACCCGCGCGCCGGGCTCGTCGAGCATCTGCGAGCCGCGGCATTCCGTGGCATGGAAGCTTGAAAGCCGTTGAATGATAGGGACTTACAAGAGCAAGTTAGGGTGACAGCCCGAAGGTCAAGCGAGGCATCCGGGGGGCAAGCTCGGCCGTTTCGAGAACTCGACACCGATGGCACCGAGTCGGCCCGTGCTGTCAGCACCGCGCTCGAGGCCGTACAGGAGCGTCCAGACCGGGACCCGAAGACGGGGCAATTCGTAAAAGGCAATCAGGTAGCCGGGCGCTCGAGATGGCCGGCACGCTCGGAGGCGTTTTGGTCCGAGGTCTCCGCCGCGAAACGTGAACTCGCCGAGCGGGTGCTCACCGACCTAGGCGCGGACGATGGCGCCGCGGCGGAGACGCTCGTCGGCGTCGCTGACGGGTACGCCGAAGCTCGGGTCCTACGACACGCGATGTTTCTTCGTTTGATCGAGCTGGGCGGACCGGTGACCACGAAAGGCAAAGCCCGCGCTCTGTTCTCGTCGTACCTACAAGCGCTCGATCGCGAGACGCGGCTGGCGCAAACGCTCGGCCTCGAGCGCAGGGCGAAGGCTGTCTCGCTGGCCGATGCGATCAATGATCGCCAAAAGGCGGGAACGTAGGCGGATGAGCGGTGCACAAGAGTACACGCCGCGTGAGTTCCGGTCCTTGTGGCCGGAGTTCGACGCCGACTCATGGGCACCGTGGGCCTCGGTCGAGGACGCCATGTTTGGCGTCGAGCCGGAGGACACCGAACTGGTGCGGCGCATCACCGGCCGCGAGCGCGTGCCATCCGACCCCGTCAAAGAGTTCTGGGCAATCGTCGGCCGCGGTGGGGGCAAGTCGCGCTTCTGTGCTCGGCTCGCTGTCTACTTCGCCTGCGGACGCGCCTACAGGCGCGTCCCTGGCGAGCGGATCTTCATCGGCATCTTCGCGCCTGATCGAAAGCAGGCGGGCGTCATGTTCCGCTACGTGCTCGGCTTACTGCGCGCCGTGCCGGCTCTCGAGCGCATGGTTCGCCGCTCCCTGCGCGAGAGCGTCGATCTTGACAATGGCGTCACCATCGAAGTCATCACCGCCTCCAAGGCGGCGCCGCGCGGCCGCTCTTACGCATTGGCAATCGTCGAAGAGGCCGCGTTCTTGCCCGCTGACGACGCTACCGACCCAGACAAGGAACTGCTGCGTGCGCTACGGCCCGCTCTCGCTCGCGTGCCGGGGTCGGTGCTTGCGGTTGTATCGAGCCCCTACGCACGCCGGGGCGAGCTGTGGCGGACCTGGAAGGAGCGCTTCGGCAAGGACGACTCCGATTCCGTGCTCGTTGTGCAGGCCGATACGCTGACGCTGAATCCGGCTTTCGACGAGCGGGAGATCGAGCGCGCATACGCCGAAGACCCCGTTGCGGCTTCTGCGGAGTACGGTGCCCAGTTTCGAACCAACGTCTCAGGCTTCATCTCGCGTGAGGCTGTCGAGGGCTGCACGGTGCCCGGCCGGCGTGAGCTGCCACCGGTGCAGGGGGTCAGCTACACCGGTTTCGTTGACTTTGCGGGTGGCTCCGGGCAGGACTCCGCTACGTTGGCGATCACGCACCTCGAGTTCCGCGAAGAGCGCAGCATGGGCGTCCTCGACTTGGTGCGAGAGGTCCGGCCGCCGTTCTCTCCGGAGCAGGTGTGTCGCGACTTCGCCGGCGATCTGAAGCGCTACCGGGTCACCCGCGCGACAGCCGATCGCTACGCTGCCGACTTCGCGACAGAGGCGATGAGACGGCAGGGGATCGACCTCAAGGCGGCAGACAAGGCGAAGACCGATCTGTACCGTGAGTTCTTGCCCGCACTCAACAGTGGCGGCATCGAGCTGCTAGATCTGCCGCGACTAGCAGCCCAGCTCGGTGGCCTCGAGAGGCGTGTGGCCCGTGGTGGCCGCGACAGCATAGATCATGCTCCCGGCGGCCACGATGACGTCGCCAACGCTGTCGCCGGTGCGCTGGTTGCGATAGCGGAAGGGAAGCGCCGGCGCTGGGGCATCGTCCTGAGCGCAAGAGAGACCGCCGCGACGGGTTGCGCCGATACGAGCTCGCTCGCCGAGCGCGCACGACAACTCGGCGTCAGTGGCAGTTGGGATGAAATGTTCCGCGCCGTGGCACGTGCCCACGGGGGCGAGCAACAGCAGGCCGGAAGCTCGGCAGAAGAAGAATTCATCCCCGGCGGACCGCAGCGCATCGGGATGCTCTGAAATGACGAAGGCGCATGCAACGCTGTCGGCCAGCATAGGCTCACCGGCGAAGAAGTCGCCGCACGTGTTGAAAGCGGCGTTGAAGGGCATTCTGTCGCGACCCACGCGCTGGCACCTGCGCCGGGTCGGCAAGTTCCCGGAGCCGATCAAGGCGACTGCCGAGCGCTCCCTGCACTGGGCCACAGACATCAACGCCTGGATGGATGACCCGCGGGAGTGGGGCGCGGAAACACGGGCGGGGGACTTCGTGAGTCGCCCTCGTCGCGGCGGATGGTTGGTAACTTGCCCGTGCTGCGGGGCGAACGAGGGGGCGGAGTTCGCGGACATTTGGGCAGGCGCAGAACTGAGCTCTTCTGCGAGGACGCAATGAGCTTCACGTGCGTCGACGTCGCTCGGGCCGCGGGATTGGAGAAGGGCCGTCGCGTCGGCGCGGAGAGGTTGTTCCGGTGTTGCCAGCATGACGACACTCGGCCCTCTCTGTCGATCAATGAGCGCAAGAACCGGTGGATTTGCGGGCCGTGTGAGGCTGGTGGCGGGGCCTGGAAACTGGCGGCGTTCCTTGGCGGCTTCGATCCGGACGACAAGCAGGCCGTACTCTCGTGGCTCCGCGACCACGATCTGCTTGATGGCGAGCGGGTCTCGTCGAAGTTCGTTGCCACTCACGACTACACGGACCACGCCGGTGAGCTACTGTTCCAGGTCGTGCGCCTGCGGCCCAAGTCCTTCCGACAACGGCGTCCGGACGGCAACGGCGGGTGGGTGTGGAACGTCGACGGTGTGCGCCGCGTGTTGTACCGGCTGCCCGAGCTTGGCACGGCCACGGTCGTGCACATCAACGAGGGAGAAAAGGACGCCGACGCACTTCACGGCATCGGTCTCTCGGCCACATGTAACCCCGGGGGTGCGGGGAAGTGGCGGGACGAGTACACGGAGTCCTTCACTGCCGAGCACCAGGTCGTTGTCTTGCCGGACAACGACGACGCCGGTCGCCGGCACGCCGAGACGGTGGCCGCATCACTGCACGGTCAGGTCGCGTCGGTGAAGGTGCTCCAGCTGCCGGACCTAGCTCCCAAGGGGGATGTCACGGACTTCATCAACGCGTGCAGGGACGCGGAGGAAGCTGCCGAGCGGCTTGCCACCATAGCGAATGGGGCGGATCAATGGGAGCCGCAGGCTGCCGACGAACCGACTGTGGAGGACCGCTGCACAACCATCGAGATCCGGCCCGACCTGACTGGCGTAACCGATGAGGCCATCGACGCGATAGCCGCGCAGCCGAGCCTCGGAGTCTACGTCCGCGGCCGCCAACTCGTGCGCGTCGCGCGGGACGGGTCTCCGCCGGAGTGCTGGCTGGAGCGATGGCCCGGGTCTCCGGTGATCGTTCCCATGGCGAGCGCACAGGTACTCGACGTCCTCGACCGAGCCGCCGCGTGGGTGAAGTTCGACGGCCGCCGCAAGGAGTATGTTGCCGCGATACCGCCATCGTGGGTCGCGCAGCAGGTGGGTGCAAGGCTGGAGTGGCCGCTGCCGTACCTGGAGGCGGTTACCGAGACGCCGACCATCCGGTCTGACGGGTCGATCCTGGAGACGCCGGGGTGGGACCAGGCGTCCCGTCTCCTATACGAGCCGATCCCGGGAGCAGCGACGTGGCCGCCGGTGCCGGAGCAACCGACTGGGGAGGACGTACGCCGTGGCATCGCGATGCTGCGGGACCCATTGGAAGACTTCCCTTTCAAAGCGGAATCGGACGGTGCGGCCGCCATCGCGGTCATTCTGACTCTGTTGGCGCGGCACCTCATTCACGGGCCGGTTCCGTTGATGGCCATTCGGGCGCCGACGCCGGCGACCGGCAAAACGCTGTTGGCCGACGTTATCGGGATCATGGGCACAGGGCGTGTCCCGCCCGTTATGACGATGACCTTCGAGTCGGAGGAGCTGCGGAAGCGGGTTACCTCCCTTGCGGTCGAGGGTGCTGCGCTAATCCTCCTCGACAACGTGTCGGGCACCCTTGGGTCCGACACCCTAGCCGCCGCGCTGACGGCGACCGACTGGGAAGACCGCATCCTCGGGACGAACACGGTTGTCCGCGTGCCGCTGCGCGTGGTGTGGATGGTGACCGGCAACAATCTCGGCTTTCGTCGCACGCTCGGACGGCGTGTGATCCCGATCGACCTGGACGCGGGGGTGGAGCAGCCGGAGGACCGGGTCGGATTCCGCCACGCGGACCTGAGGGGGCACGTCCGCGAGCGCCGGCCGCACCTGGTGACCGCGGCCCTGACGATCCTGCGAGCGTTTCACCTAGCAGGTCGGCCGGCGCACGGGGGACCACGCATGGGCAGCTTCGAGGCCTGGGATGACCTGATCCGATCCGCGGTCATCTGGGCCAGCTTGGCCGACCCTGCGTCCGCGGATCCGGAGCACGGACGGGGGCGAGTACGGTCGCAAGCGGATGACGATACGGAGACGCTGCGGCTGCTGCTGCGCGCGTTGGCCGACGCCTTTCCCCGCGGCGACTTTACGGCCGCGGACGTGGTGACCCGCTCGCGCAGTGACGAGGATCTAGCCGCTGCGCTGGACGTAGCGGCTGCGCCGAGACGTGGTGGGAAGCCGACCGGCCGATCGTTGGGGTACGCGTTCCGGAATGCAGTTGACCGACCGGTCGGAGGCCTCGTGCTGCGCCGGTGGATGCAAGGGCGATCTGGGGTTGTCTGGCTGGTCGAGAGCCCGGAGGAGACGCGGTGATGACGTTGATCGCGGTGATGGATCCTCCGTACGCGCGGGGAAGTGGCGGCTGCAGGGCGGTTTCCGGTGTGCGAATCGGGGTCCTGGGGCGGTATCCATCGCCACCATCGCCGCCATCACCACCGGCAGCGGCCTGCTGACGGGACAGGCCACGACGACGTCGCCAATGCGGTCGCCGGGGCGCTGGCAGCGGTGGCGAGGGAACGTCGACCACGCTGGGGCGTTGCCTGAGCGCAGAGGAGGAAGAAAGTCGTTCACGTCGCCAGCCGCGCTCGTCTTGTTGACATTGCCGGCTTGGAACCGGACACGGAGGTCCAGCCCCCTCCGGGGCCGCCGGGTTGGCGTGAACAGGTTCAATTAGGTTCAGGACCTAGTGGGCTTCGGCCCGTGGGGGTTCAAGTCCATCCTTGGGAACTTCGGTTTAACCTCTTATAAAATAAGAAGATACCAAGGGTAATGGGGCATTTCGTTTTCGGTTCCCTCTCGCCACTTTAGCGGCGAAAGTTAACAAACAGTTAACAAAACGGTCGCGAATGCGTCGGCAGCGGCAGTAATGGGTGCCGGTTGCCGACGAGGAGACATCGTACGCTCGATGCAGTGGGCCGACACAGCATAGCAAGTTCCTTATCAAGCTTGCCGACTCTCTCGGCATCATCAAAGAACCACCAGGCTAGATCATGGATCATGCCCGCGAACTTTCGCCGCCATGCGTACAACATCTGCGGGCTCACCCCCATCTTCCGGCAGATCTAGCACACCGGCGTCCCCGCGACCGCGCGTACGCGATCTGCCCCGTCCGTGTACTTCTTCTTCTTCATCGGTCCTCCCTGTTCGAGGACCACGTTACTCCGATTCCGTCAACCTCCAGCTGGACCAGTTCTCGGGGTTTGGGTCACGACTCAGGCTGCAGTCATGTCGCCCAGCCTCACTCTGCACCCCGGCGCGCCTTCCTCACTTCTATCTGGCGCCCGCAGCCCACATATCCCCGTACCCCTACGCAGCTTCGTAGGTGATCGAGAAGATCGTGTCCGTCAGCCACCGGCGGAACGACTCGTTGTCGCTGAACTGCTTGAACAGCTCCGTGTCGTCTTTCAGCAACGCCGTCATCACCCGCCGGAGCGCCTTGTCGTGCTCGATCCGCGCGTTCTGCTTGTCGGAGTTCTGCTTGGCGTTCTGGTAAGCACTGTCGGCCGCCACGCGGTTCGGGATGTCCTCCGTGATAAGTCGGTGGACGCGGTCGCCATCGGTCCAGGGGATGTTCCCGAACTGGTCGTTGAAGGTCTTGAGGATGTTCGAGAGGCGGTCGAGCTCGGGTTCCGGCCTGTGACCAGCGCCGGTACCCGGGACCGGCTCGATCTCGGCCTCCTCGTCCGCCAGTTGGACCTGTCTCGCTGCCTTCTTCTCGACCCGGTAGCTGTCCATGTCGATGAGCTCAAGAATGCCTTGGGACAGATCCTCTTGCACCGGTGCGGGGAGCTTCGGCACCAGGAAGTTCAGGAAGATAGAGAGCTTCTCCCACTCGGCGTTCGTGTAAGGCAGGATCGAGGCCAGAAAGCCGTACACGCGCCCGAACGCCTTGGCCGTGCCCTTGAAGTCCACCTGCTCGTCCTCGTCCAACTGCTCCTTGTAGACCGCTACGCAGGCGTCGAGGATGGGGTCGAGCCGGTCGCGGTCGGCCCCTTCCAGGTAGAGCGTCACGAGCTGGTCGATCTGCGCGTTGGCATACACCTGATAACCGTCGAGCGCCGCCTTGAGGTCGTGCAGCTTGTTGGGGTCGGTCTCCTCGCTGAGGATCGTCGTGCGGTAGTAATCAGCGAACGCCTCTTGGATGGCGTCGGCATCGTTCATGAAGTCGAGGACGAACACGTCGTGTTTCTTCGGGTGCGCCCTGTTGAGACGCGACAGCGTCTGCACCGCCTTGATCCCGGACAAGATCTTGTCCACGTACATCGTGTGCAACAGCGGCTCGTCGTACCCGGTCTGGAACTTGTCGGCACAAATGAGGAACCGATAAGGGTCGTGCTGGATCTCGTCGGCGATCCGCCCGGAGGGGAAGCCGTTCAGGGATGCCTCACTGACCTGCGCCCCGCCATACTCGTGCTCGCCTGAGAACGCGACGATGGCCTGATGCGGACTCTTGCGCTCCACGAGGTACTGCCGGATCGCGTGGTAGTACTGGATTGCGCGCTGGATGCCGCTTGTCACCACCATCGCGCGTGCGTTGCCACCGATCTTGTTGAGCGCCAGCACCTGTTCGTGAAAGTGGTCCACCATGATCTCGGCCTTGAGCTGGATGGCATGCTCATGGCTCTCGACATAGCGGCGCAGCTTCTTCCGGGCGCGCTTGTTGTCGAATTCTGGATCACCCTCGATCTTCTTGATGAGCTTGTAGTAGCTCTCGACCGGCGTGTAGTGCTGCAGCACGTCCAGGATGAAGCCCTCCTGGATCGCCTGCTTCATGGTGTAGCTGTGGAAGGAGCGGTGCTTGCTCTGCCCGCCCGCGCCGTACGCCTCGCCGAAGATCTCCAGCGTCTTGTTCTTGGGCGTGGCGGTGAAGGCAAAGTAGCTCGCGTTCGGCAGGAGCTTCCGCGCCGCCATGATGCGGTTGATCCTGTCCTCGGTGGTCTCCTCCTCCTGCTCGGCGCCCGCCTCCGAAAGCGCCATATGGACCGCCGCTGCGGTCTTGCCGCCCTGGCTCGAATGCGCCTCGTCGATAAGGATGGCGAAGCGCCGGCCCCGCTGCTCGTTGCCGATCTCATCGAGGATGAACGGGAACTTCTGCACCGTCGAGATGATGATCTTCTTGCCGCTCTCGATAAACGCGCGGAGATTTGCCGAGCGTTTGGCATGCCCGACGGTGGCCCCGACTTGGGCGAACTGCTTGATCGTGTCGCGGATCTGCTGGTCGAGGATGCGTCGGTCCGTGACCACGATGATGGAGTCGAACACCTCCGCGTCGTCTTTACGTAGCCCGATCAACTGGTGCGCAAGCCAGGCGATGGAGTTGGACTTGCCGCTACCGGCCGAATGCTGGATGAGATACTGCTTCCCTGCGCCGTGCTGGCAAGTATCGGCCAAGAGTCGACGCACCACGTCGAGCTGGTGGTAGCGTGGCCAGATCTGCACCCTCCTCTTCTTGCCTGTCTTGTCATCCTTGGTCTGGACGATCTGGGCGTAGTTTTCCAGGATGTTGGTCAGGCTGTCGCGGGTGAGCAGGCGCTTCCAGAGGTAGTCGGTCTTAATCCCGTTCGGGTTCGGCGGGTTGCCAGCGCCGTCGTTCCAACCCCGGTCGAACGGCAGGAACCAGGACTTCTTGCCGGCGAGATGTGTACAGAAGCGCACCTCGTTGTCGTCCACAGCGAAGTGGGCCACGCAGCGGCCGAGCTCGAACAGCTTCTCGCGCGGGTCGCGGTCACGCTTGTACTGCTGCACGGCATCCTGGACTGTCTGCTTGGTGAGGCTATTCTTCAGCTCGAACGTGGCGACCGGCAGGCCGTTGATGAACAGGCCGAGGTCGAGCGCGAGCTGGGTCTCATCGCGGCTGTAGCGGAGCTGGCGCGTGACCGAGAAGCGGTTCTGTGCGTAGCGTTCAGCGGCGAGAGGGTTATCGGTAGACGGGGTGCCATGGAACAGGTCCAGGTCATGCGCCCCGTGCTTTGAGGCCGTGGCGCAGCACGTCGATGGTGCCGCGCTTGCTGATCTCGCCTTGGAGGCGCGCCAGGAACTTCCGGCGCGCTGGCCCGTCGTCTTCCAGGTGCAGCCCCTCGAACGCATCCGGTTGCGTTGCCACGAGGAACGCCCGCAGCTGCGCCGGATCGACCGTGTACTCCCGGTCGTACTCGTTGGGGTGGCCGCAGATCCATCCGGCCCCACCCGAAGGGGCGGCGTCTTCACCTTCCAAACCTGCCTGCGCCAACGCGGCATCGCAGGCACTGCCGGTCAAGGCGGTGCAGATCAACCGTTCGAGTCCGCGTTCGCTAGTGTCGGTTGTCACACTGCGGCCTTCTCGGGGGTGGCGAGACCTTCGGTGGGCTCTTGCTCGCCGTTGATGAGGGCTTCAGCCTCGTCGAGGGACTCGGGCTCCTCGGCCTCATCCGGTAGCCGGGATGCCGCCTCCCGAACGTCGAGCTTGCCGGTGACAACGTCGGCGATGAGGCGGGTGCGATATTCCCGGAGAAGGCTAGTCTCGTGCTCTGCGCGGGCAGCTGCCCGGTCGATGTCGGCAGTTAGTTCGGAAACCGCACGGAGAAGTTCCTCCTGCTTCCCCAACCGACGGAAACAAAATCGGAAAGGCACGCAACGTGCTGCTGTTAGTGGAGGCGAGGTTCGTGGTCTGTTTCGCGGTGAGTTGGAAGTAACTGCGTCCGAGCTGCGAAGCCATGAGGCCCACCAAGAACTCAGGCAGCACGTCCTTCTGCTGACAACGAACCGCGAACACGTGGTTCTGGTGTAAGCATTCCGCTACTTCGCCACCCCAAACGCAGCCACGCCCGAGCTTGTCGATGTCGCCCCCTTCGGTCATCAAGACATCCCCCGCCTGAAGGGTGGAACGCTGCGCTGCAGCAGGTGGAACATCCAGTTGCTTGACGTGCTGAAGATCAAGACGACCACTCTGGACGTTCGCTACTCTGAGATACGGGTAGGATTCAGTATCACTGCCTCGATAGTTCTTCCCCAGCGTCAGCCCCGTCTGAACAGCGGCTACATCCTTAAGCCTGGTGACTTCCCAATGCTCCGGCACCTCCCCCAGCCACTCGACGCCGGAGGGCTTGTAGGCCGGGTAAGGCTGGCCGGTTCGGACGTCGATCTGGCCTGTGACGGCCTGGTGGATGAGGGCCTGCTTCTGCTCTTGTAGCAGCGTGATCAGCTTCTGCTTGGCGCGGATATAGTGCTGGATGCGCCGGTCGGCGTAGTCGAGATAGCGGACGATGGCGGCTTGCTCGGGGAGGGGTGGAAAAGCAACAGGCTCGCCTAGGTAAGAAGACGAGTCGAGGTTCTGTATCCCCGTCGTTTGCTTGATCGAGCGAACGTTGAGTCGGATGGCGTAAAGGTGCGAGTGCAGGTACGTCAGGTAGCTTGAGTCACAATGAGCGGAAACCAGCATCAGGGCGACGAAGTTCGAGCACACCGCCTCAACATCGTGGTCATATAAAATCACTACGCCTACCGGCTGCAGGTTGCCTCCACCAGACTTCTCCAAGAGCAGGTCGCCTTGCTTCAACAAGCGACGGTTTCGCTCGTTCGGCGCTATTGCTCGAAGCGTGGGGTTCTCCAGTTTTACGCGCAAACGGACCCGATCAAAGTCTGCGACACGTACGCAAGGCAGGTCCTCGCGGCCGTTTGGATCATTTCCCCAGATCCCGTTGATACACCCGTGAACGGAGGTCCCCAACCGCCGCACATCCCAGTGCTCTGGAACCGCCCCCAGCCACTGCACGCCGGAGTCCTTCATTGAGGGATAGGGCTTGAGGTCAGCGATCACGCTTCGGCCTCTCCGTTACCCATCTGCTTCTCGAAAGCTTGACGCACGAGGCCCATCACGTAGGGCACCTCGTCCAGCGTGCTCAAGCCCACCTCCGCGTCGCCGTTGCCCCATCGGCCGATGTTCGTCACGTCCTTGGCCAAGCCTCTGGGATCGTGTAGCTCGTGGAAGTGCAGGTTGAGCGAAAGGCGTAGGCGGCTCTTTTGCGGCACCACGTCCACGAAGTTGGTCTCGGCCTTGTAGGCGACGTAGAGCTTCAGCATCTCTTCGCTGACGCAAGGGTCGAGCGTCAAGACCTCCTTACGGAACATCTCGAATAGCGGCCGCATAGGACTGTCCGCGGCGAGATACAGGTGGTCGTCCAGGGTGTAGCCGGGGAGGCGTTCCACCTTCGGGCGGTATGTCTCCAGTACCTCGGGCGACAGCGCGGGGGGCGCCCAGACTTGCGTGGCCTGCTCCGCGAGCCGCCTTGCCCGCCTCCGGATGGCGCCTTCGTTCCAGGTGTCCAAGGCACCGAGACCCTCGTTGAGCCGAAGCGGGCTCTCTTTGAAGCCGCCTTGCATGTCGCGCTTGTCCCCGAACTTCCGGTCGCTGTACTCGGCGTTGTAGCCAGTGAGCGTGAGGTTGCCAAGGGTATGCAGCCAGGTCTCTTGCAGGCGCTGCCACTCCGGGCCGAGTGCCTCACGCCACGTTGCCGAGAGGTTCTCGTTCTGCGGCAGGATGTGCTCGATGGTGTACTCGTGCACCGGCACGCGCTCCTTGCGGCCATAGTTTTCCAGACGGCGCAGCCAGTAGCTCCGACTCCGGAAGTTGTAGAGGTCGCGCGCGGACAGCTCGCGCTTGAACTCCCCGTCGAGCGGAAAGCGTCGGTAGGACGGCAGAGCGAGGAAGTGCGCCTGGATGCTCTCGATGTAGCGGTCCTTCTGGAGCACACGTCCGAAGGTGGCGAAGGTCTTGTTGAGCGAGTTGGTGGGAATGGCACACACTGCCCGGCGGAACACGTAGGCTTCGACCAGCCGCACGGCCCGGACGAAGTCTTCCTTCCGGAGCCGGCCCTGCGCGTAGTCGTCGTATAGCTCCAGGAGGAATGGAAAGGCCACCTCCACCTTCAGCTCGCGGAGATCCTGGAACGCTGGCGCGAGGTCCTTTTCAGGCTCCTTGCCGAGCGCCATCGCGCAGTAATAATCAGCGTAGGCGTGGATGTCGCCGACCAGGGCGTCCACGCCGGCTGCTGCTACATCGGGCGAGTGTGCGTGGCCCTTGAAGGCTTCGTAGACGGCCTTGATGTTCGGGATCTCGCCGGTCTTGAGCGTCAAGTAGTGACGCATGAAGCGGTCGAAGTGCTTGCCGTAGTGCTCCTGCCCAAAGGCGACCTCCATCGGCCGCCAGTGCTCCTCGTAGAGGCTCGTCTGCTGGGCAGTGTCCAGACCCATCAGGATGAAGTTGCGGATCAGGTCAGCCTGACTCAGCGCGCGGCCAGTCGAGTTCATGCTCTCGAAGATGAGCTGCGGGTTGTCCTGATCGCGGCTGAGGGCGATGTCCACGATCATGAGCTTTGCGAGCCCCTTGCACAGCGGCGCAAAGTCGGCGCCAACCGCCTGCACCCGCTTCTCGAAGAAGGCGAAGTTCTCCATGATGCGGAGCGAGGGGTCGGCCGGCTGCGGTTTCTGCTGCATCAGGGCGAGCAGGCTCTGCTTGTCCGTCTGGGTGAGGAGGAGCTTGAAGCCGCGCTCTCCCTCTTCCAGCGGGTTGAGCAGATAGTAGCTGCGTAGCTTCTTCGCCGAGAAACCGTCCACGGGCTCCCCGTTACCCACGCGCTTCGCTAGAGCTTCGAGAATGAGCATCACGGTCGTCAGGCGCTGCTGACCGTCGATGACGAGCAACACCGACTGGCTGGAGACCTGATAGAGCCCCTCTTCGATGTAGACAATGGAGCCGACGAAGTGGGCCGCGATATCCTCGTCTCTCCCCGTCCGCAGGATGTCGTCCCAGAGCTGACGGCACTCGCTCTCCGTCCAGCTATAGGTGCGCTGGTAGATGGGGATGACGAACTGTGGTGACTTCTTGAGGAAGTCGAGGAACTTGACTTCGGTGGCCTTCATCGGGCATTTCCCCCAATGATTTCCTCCAACAGGCCGTCCGTTTCCTGCTCCAGCGCCAGGATGTCGGCGCGGATCTCCTTGAGCGAACGCATCGGCGTCGGCTTGTAGAAGTAACGGGTAAAGCTGATCTCGTAGCCAATCTTCACGCTGCCCGGGACGTACCAGGCGTCGGCCGCGTAAGAGAGTACCTCGCGGCGCAGGAACGCCTCGACGCCGCCCTGCTCCAGTAGCGGCACCTGCTCGGTGTCCCGCAGATCGGTGTCCGGCTCGTACTCGACCACGCACTGCTTCTTGCTGATGGTCACCTCGAACAGGCCGACCAGTGGGTTGGGTTCAACGCCTCGCTTGTGGATCTTCTTGATGACGGGCGGTGCACTCTCGTCCCGCTCGGCGGTCTCCTTGAGGGCCTTGATCTCCTTTGCCGCGTAGGCTCGGTCGGGGTCGGTCCCCGTGAGCCGGAGGGGTCGCTCGACCTTCACCTTCCGGTACCCGAAGGCGGCGTTCGGGAAAATCTTGGACTGCTCGGTCTCCTCGAAGGCCAGGAACGCGTCGCAGATGCAGGTGATGTCCTCCTCGGACAGCTCGCAGTTCTTCTTGCCCAGGTTCTTGCGCAGCGGCTTGAACCACTGCGTGGCGTCGATGAGCTGGACCTTGCCGCGTCGATGGGCAGGTTTTCGGTTCGTCAGCACCCAGATGTAGGTGGCGATGCCGGTGTTGTAGAACATGTTCAGCGGCAACGCGACGATCGCCTCCAGCCAGTCCTTCTCGATGATCCAGCGGCGGATGTTGCTCTCTCCCTGCCCGGCGTTGCCCGTGAACAGGGAGCTGCCGTTGTGGACCTCGGCAATACGGCTCCCCAGCGGCGTGCCGTGCTTCATCTTCGAGAGCATGTTCGCCAGAAACAGCATCTGACCGTCGCTGGAGCGGGTGATGAGCGAGTACTCGGCATCACCGTCGTGTTGGATCAGAAAGCGCGGGTCCTTGATGCCCGCCTTGCCGCCCAGGCGCTCCAGGTCACTCTTGTAGCTCTTGCCGTAGGGCGGGTTGGAAAGCATGAAGTCGAACTCGCGCGACGGAAAGGCGTCGTTGGAGAGCGTAGAGTGTTCCGGTCCCCCGACGATGTTGTCGGCCGCTTCTCCCTCGCCCTTGAGCAGGAGATCCGCCTTGGCGATGGCATAGGTCTCGGAATTGATCTCCTGACCGTAGAGATGGGTGGCGACCTGCTTGCCGCGCTGCTGGGCGATCTGCGTCAACGTCTCCTCGGCCACTGTCAACATGCCCCCCGTGCCGCAGGCGCCGTCGTACACCAGGTAGGTTCCGGAGGCGATCTGGTCGGCGACAGGCAGCAGCACGAGCTTCGCCATGAGCTTCACGGCATCGCGCGGGGTCCAGTGCTCGCCGGCCTCTTCGTTGTTTTCCTCGTTGAAGCGGCGGACCAGCTCCTCGAAGATCGTGCCTATCGCGTGGTTGTCCAGGCCGGGATGCTTGACCGACCCGTCGCCATGAAGCACCGGGTGAGGACTCAGGTTCACGTCCGGCGACAGGAACTTCTCGATCAGCGTGCCGAGGGCGTCGGCCTTGGACAGGCGGGGGATCTGGTTACGGAACTCGAACTTCTCCAGGATGTCCTGGACGTTGGGCGAGAAGCCGTCGAGATAGGCTTCGAAGTCGGCCTTGAGCTGCTGTTGGCTGGCGCGGGCCTTGAGGTCGCGCAACGTGAACTTCGAGGTGTTGTAGAACGCTTGGCCTGCGGCCTGACGCAGTGCCTGGTCCTGGTGGATAATCTCTGCTTCATCGAGCGAACTCCTCATATCCAGCACGGCCGGCTTGCTCGGCTCCAGGAGCGAGTCAAGCCGCCGCAGCACGGTCATGGGCAAGATCACATCCCGATACTTGCCACGGACGTAGAGGTCGCGCAGCACGTCGTCCGCGATGCCCCAGATGAAGTTGGCGATCCAGCCGAGTTGAGGTTGGTCCACGGATCCTCCTCCAAGGACCTGCCAGGGTTTCTTAGCGTCCAGCGGTGGCGGTAGTGAGGCGCTGTCGAGCTCGTGGTGAAACGCGAGTACACGATACGGCGTGGTTCGTCGATGAGCGCCAGCATGGTCGCCAGTTTGGCGATGCGTGCCGTGGTTGGAACCACGGCGGCGCGAACTCGTCAAGGTAGGCGAGCAACAAACGGACCTACATCGTGACCGGCGATATCTCCAACAGCTGCCGATGGCACCGCATCTTCAAGGCCATGAACGGTTTCGGCGAGGATCATATCTTGTTGATTGATGTAGGGACAGCGTCGCGCCGTGCCCCCCGGTTAGCCGCTGGTAGAAGATCGCGGCGTTGCCTGAGGGGAGGATCCCACAGGGACCGAAGGGTGGGTCTTCACCACGAGCCGATGAGAGCTCGCAGGATCGCCCAGGACGCGCGCCGAGCACCCGACACGTGGGTCCCCCCCCCGCCCCCCGGGTCCCCGTACCTTTGCCGGCGCGACGGCACGTCCCCGCCACGGCCGACGTGCACGCACGCCTGCATCGAGGCTATACCCGCCACCTACGGCGTACAGCTACCATCGGACGCCTGCGACCTGACCGCGCCGCAAGTCGGCGAGCTCGCCGGGACCCGTATCCGCAACACCGCGACAAGCCTTTGTTTCCAATGACTTACGGCCATTCGTATCCGCTACGGCAGTGGGGTTTGTAGCGGATAGACCCTGCGTGCATGCATGCGCGATGTTCTCTGGCGTATCCGGTATAGGTTCCGGCAGGGGCTTCTCGACTGGCCGGCGGCTTCGGGTGATCCTCTCTTCTGACCCTTGGGGGCGGCTTCAGGACCCTGTGCCTTGCCGGGCGTTGGTCAATCAATCCAACCAACCATATTGACCCTCCAGGTTAACTTAAGTTTTGTACATACTCGTTCAATTTTCTGGTACGCTTGGAGTAATGAGCGCGGAAGATCAGACGGCTCGCTCTGACGAGCAGTACACGGCCAAGGACGTTCGTGAGATGGCGGACCTCAGCTATCGCCAGCTTAACGATTGGGATGGAAAGGGTCTGCTGCCTGGGGCGATTCGCGCAGAGGGCAAATGGCGTCGCTTCACGCCACGGGACCTGTTCACGATCATGGTCTGCTCCAAGCTGCGTGACAAATTCGGTGCCTCGTTGGAGTCGATCAGGTTCGTTCGGGATTGCATGTTGCAGGAAGATGCCGATCACTTTCAGGCTGCCGCAGAGATGATGGGCGAACTCGGAGTGCCGGTGTTGCTCATCACAGATCTCAAGGAGATGTTTGTGATGGACTCTGTCCTTGAGTGGATCGATCTCATGAAGCACGGGTATTTCAGCGGAGAGGCCGACGGAAGCGATGGCGGAGCGTATGCAGTCGTGGTTGTGAACCCCATCGTGAACCGGATTCTCGGCTGCCTTAAGGAGCCGATCTCGATTCCGTACCACGGACGAGGCTACAAGATCCTCCGACTTGTCAATGAGACGCTCGCAGTCCGGAATGAAGCTGAGCTGAAGATCCTCGACCTAGCGCGGAGCCGGGACTTTCAACGAATCGAAGTGGTGCTCAAAGGTGGTCAAGTGCAACTGATCCGAGCAGAACAGGACCTCGTTGACTTGACCGTTGAGGGCATTCAAGCAGTGGTTGAGGAAAGAAAGTACGAAACGATTACGTTGAAGAAACGGGATGGTGAGGTTGTCCGCGCCGTCCGTGAGATCGCATTCAAACCGAATAGCGAGGACCTGTACGCGACGAAGCAGAAAGACCCTGCGCGTCGTAAGAAACGAAACAGCTCGCAATGAACCAACAACCCACCTGGCACAGCGGAAGGAACCCGAGGGCTGGGCAGCTTAGCGTCCTACTGAGAGGACGTTGGGGATGCGCCAGTGCTCACGGTGGACCGTTGCCGGCAGCTGCTCGAAGCAACTGATCTCTCCGAACAAGCGATCGAGGAGATCCCGCGATGCCCTTTACAGCGTCGCCCGACTCACGATGGCCGAGGTTCAGCGAGCCCATGCGCGGATTCGTATCTGTGACATCGAGGTGTTGGAGGAACGTGCCGCGATCTGCGAGTTCGAGGGTGAAATGCAGCGTGACCAAGCGGAGGACGCGGCTTTGATCCAGCTCGACGCGTGGAAGGCGCGGAAACAGCAATGAAGAACGCTGTCATCTATTGCAGAGTTTCCACCGAGGATCAGGTGAAGAATCTGAGCCTCACGACTCAAGAGGAGTTCTGCCGACGCCATTGCGAACGGGCTGACTTCGCGGTTCGAGAGATATTTGTCGACCGAGGGGCATCAGCGAAGACAGCGAACCGGCCGAGTTTCCAGGCGATGCTTGTATATTGCCGTCGGCACGCCCGGAGTATCGACTTCGTCGTTGTCTACCGGCTTGATCGCTTCGCCCGGAACGTCTACGACCACGTCGACGTGATCGGGCAGTTGGGCGAATGGGGGATTCTTCTCCGGTCAGTGACGGAGAGAATCGATGAAACCCCTACCGGCAAGTTCATGGCTACCATGGTCGCCGCGGTAAGCCAGTTGGACAATGATGTTCGCCGGGAAAGGACCATCGACGGCATGCGTGCCGCACTCAAGCGAGGAAGATGGACGTTTCCGCCGCCGCTGGGGTACCTGCCGGGGAACAGGAGTCGTGGTGAAGCAAGCCTAATCTTTGACCCCGAACGGGCCGACTTGGTGCGCAGGGGCTTCGAGCTGATGGCAAAAGGTGCGCAGTCGCAGGCAGCGGTACTGGAAACCCTTACGGCTTTGGGGCTGCGAACAAAGCGTGGAAAGCTATTGCGGCCGCAAGAATTCGCGAAGTCGCTCCGGAAGCCTGTGTACGGTGGCCGGGTTGTATGCGAGAAGTTGGGCGTTGACGAACAGGGCGACTTCGAACCATTGGTCGACCAGAAGACGTACCAGCAGGTGCAGCGCCGTCTCGATGGGGGTAGACCGCGCATGAGGGACAACCCGGACTTTCCGCTTCGGCGGTTTGTTCGCTGTGAGAGATGCGAGCAGCCGGCTTACTGCCGGATGGTCACGGGGGCGCAGCGCGAGCTACGCCTACTACCGATGCCCGAAGTGCAGCCGTCCCGGCGTTAGCGCCCGTAGGCACGTTCTTGAAGAGGCTTTCATTGAGGAACTCACTTGTGTGCAACCGGACCCGCGTGTGTTGCCGCTATTCGCGGAGATTGTGCGCGACTTGTGGACCGAAGAGCGAAGCCTTGAAGACGCAGAGGCTCGCCAGCTCGCGAGGCGCATAGAAGATCGAGAGAAGGTTCGTGAGCGGCTCCTGAATGCGCTCTTGCGCGGCGCGGTCGACGACGAGACATATCGGCAGCACGACGAGAAATTGCGAAAGGAGACCGCCGAGGCGGAGTCACAGCGGATTGGTATCCGCTCTGACGAACCAGATGTTGAGGTGGTGATCGCGTTTGCTGCCGAGGTGATGTCGGACCTTGCCGGATATTGGAACCGGGCTGAACCCTCGGCGAAGACTGCCTTGCAGAGAGTTGTGTATCCCGGAGGTTTGACTTTCGACGGCGAACGACTTGGAACCGCCGTAACTAGCCCTGTTTTCAGCTACTTGCAGGGATTCACGGACCAGAAAAACAAATTGGCAGCCCTAACGGGATTTGAACCCGTGTCTCCGCCTTGAGAGGGCGGTGTCCTGGGCCAGGCTAGACGATAGGGCCGCCAGAGGTCATAGCTACTTGAATGCCCAGGGACCCAGAGACTTTAACGAGGCTCTTTGACCGGGGCAAGCTTGCTGAGAGGCGGTGAATTCAGCCCTTCAAGGTCTTGCCGAGCACTTCGGTGAGAATCTTGCGCGCCGAGGCGGCCAGCGGTAGCTCGGCGGCCTCTTGGGGCCGGAACCAGCCGGATTCCGTGGCGACGGTGCTGTCGAGCTCGGGCTCCCGTACGGTGATCTCGCCGCTCCCTTCGGGAGGTTGGCGCAAACCGTTGCTGCGCCCTTCCTGCTGATCGCAGAGCCGACCCGAGTAAACGCGACACTCAATGCGCCGGTTGGTCATTCCGTGCTTGATCTCGCCCAACTTGTCGCCGAGATCGATGTGCCAACCGAGCTCGGCGAGATGGCGGCTGAAGGCCGACTTGGTGGCGCGCGACGCGCCGAGGCGCGAGTCGAGCGTCGGGAACTCCCACATGTCCTGAACGAGGGTAGGCCGCTGGCCGCGCAGCAGCAGCACCCGCCCGTCGCGCTCGACTACGGTGGCGAGCTCGGTGACGGCGCGGACGGTTTGGCGCTTGATCGGCAGGATCAGCTCCTCGATTCCGAGGGCGTGGGCCGCGCACCAGCTTGCCACCGGGCACTCGTCGCAACCCGGCGAGCGCGGCGTGCAGACGCGGGCGCCGAGCTCCATGATCGCCTGATTGAGGTCGCCCGGCTCGTGTTTCTGCATTGCCTCGGCGACCAGCCCCTCGAGCTGCCGCCGCACGGGCCCGCGGCGTGGGTCGTCGACGATGCCCCCGATACGGCACAGGGCGCGACCGACGTTGCCGTCCACCGACAGCGCCGCGATGCCGAACGAGATAGAGCCAACCGCGGCAGCGGTGTAGGGGCCGAGCCCGGGCAGGGCGCGCAACGCGGCAAGATCCTCAGGGATCCGGCCGTCGTGGTCGGCAACGACGACTCGAGCGAGTTGGTGCAATGATCGCGCCCGGCGGTAGTAGCCGAGGCCCGACCACTCGGTGAGAACCTCTCCGACCTCGGCGTCGGCCAGCGCGGCGATCGTCCGAAACCGCTCGAGAAAAGAGGCGTAGCGCCCGAGCACGGTTTCGACGCGCGTTTGCTGCAGCATGATCTCCGATACCAGAATCGCGTAGGGATCGCGGGTGCGGCGCCACGGCAAGTCGCGACCGACCTCCCGGTACCAGTGGACGAGCTCGGCGGCTAGCTCGAGCGGCAGCGAGTTTGGTTGATTTGCCACTCTGGTGGCGTGGTCGTCGGGCAGCGCTCCGCGCCGGCTCACGCCGCCTCCGCCGCTGCGTCGCGCAGCAGCTGCTCGATCAGATTGCGGGCGCAGAGCTCGCCGCGGCTGGTGAGCTTCCACCAATGCTTTTCGATCTTCAGCTCGCGGACGATCTCGGCGACGGTGCGGCCCTCGTCGTGCATCACCACGACCTGCTGCTGCAGGCCGAGCAGGAAGTCGAGCTTCTTGCCGATCCTGTCCTGGTGGCTCTCGTGCATACCCGAGTGCTGGCAGAACAGCGTGCAATCCGGCAGCTCCATGAGGGTACGGAGTGATTGGATGATCTCGGTGATGTTCTCGTCGGAGCGCAGCACCTTGAGCCGTGTGGCAAGGAACACGTCGCCGCCGAACAGCCAGCGCTGATCGGGCTCGTACAGGACGATGTGATCGGGGGCGTGCCCTGGGGTGTGCAGCACCTGAAACGAGTATTGCGCTGTGCTGAGCCCGGCGCCGAGCGGCTTGGTCTCGAACGGTTCGGGTGTGCCCCACACGACCCTTCTATAGAGGGGCACGTTCCCAGGATTGCGCACCAGCGGCAGCGTCAACGGGTGGGCGAGGGGAGGGCGATCGATGTGCCGCGAGGCGAACGCGGCGTTGCCGGTGTGGTCCTCGTGGTGGTGTGTCAGCACGATCTGATCGGCGTCGACCTGGCCCATGATCGAGGCGAACTCGACGGGCGCGTTCGGCGGCCCGGTATCGATCAGTAGGCCATCAACGAAATAGACACCGGCCGACAAGTAGTAACGACCGGCGACGGAGCGCGCCAGCGAAAAGAAGCGTACGGGGCCGTATTCTGCGGAGCGCAGCACGATTCAGTCGTCGCCGGAGGTCGCGGCGGCCGCCGCATCGACACCCTTCGCGGATGGATCGTCGGCAATCCGGGGGACCCCGGGCTCACGGGCCAGCCGTGACTGAATGTCCTGCAGATGGCGCATCAGCTGGGCGCGCGTGCCGGCGGCGTGCGGGTTGAGGTTCTGGATGGCGGTGAACAGCTCCCAGGTATCCTCGCCCACGGTTTCGGCGACCTCGCGGAACAGGTTGTAGCCGGGCGTGCGAATCAGCGACTCGCTCTTCTCGAGCTGCGCCAGGGCGCGGCCGACGAACTGGGCCAGAGCCTGCGTTTGGGCGATGTCGCGGTCGTGCGTCTCGGCGTCACACACGATGACCTCGAGGCCGAGCTCCTCGAGAAAGGCACGAGCCTTGTCGAGCCGCTCGGTGCGCGCCGGACACAGCACGATGCGATGGCCGTCGAGGCCGTCGCCGGCGCTTTGCGGGCCGAACATCGGATGGGTGCCGAGGATCTCGACGTCCTCTGGCAATATGCGCAGCATCTGCTCTACCGGCACCAGCTTCACCGAGCCCACGTCGATAATGAGGGCGCCGGGCCGCACGTGGTCGCGCATGGCGTTGAGCGCTGCCGAAAGCTCCTGCACGGGGACAGCGACGATGACATACGGGCAGGCCGCAGCCTCTTGGACCGTGCCCCAATCGATGTCGAGCTGCGCGGCGGCCGCCGAGCGATCGAGCTCGTCGGCGGCGACGATATCGAAGGTATCGCGCAGGTGTTTGGCCACCAGGCGGCCGAA
This sequence comes from Acidobacteriota bacterium, assembly GCA_963666055.2. Classification (GTDB taxonomy): domain Bacteria; phylum Acidobacteriota; class UBA890; order UBA890; family WLXD01; genus DASCOT01. The sequence continues at coordinate 519,528 of CAXWPH010000014.1, forward strand.
GCTGCCGAGTCCGATCAGCCCCAGCTTTCTCGTGTCGGTGTGTGCCATCGCCGCAAGAGTGTACAGGCGCATGTCGTCCCCTGCGTGCCTGTCCGTGGGAGTTTGTCCTCGGCCGGTTACCGTGCGACACTGCCGTTCGGCGAGCCGTCCCCGTTGTGCGTGGCTCCCGATCCCCTCCTGGTCTGTTCCGCCTTTCTTGTCTACATTCAGGCTTGTCGAGATGAGATCGATCGTCTGCGCAACCCTCGCGTTCTGGGCGCTGGCTGTACCAGCGGCGTCGGCCCAAGGCCTCGACCGTGCTGCGGTGCCGCGGCAACAGTTGCCGGGCAGTCAAGCGGCCCAGCAACAGCAGCAGACATCCACCGGCGGCGACACCCAGGCATCGCAGCAGCCCCAGCAGGAAGAAGAAGAGCAAGGTCCCGCCGGCTTGCTCGTGTTCCTCGATTGCGATCGCCGCAATTGTGACCTCGACTACCTGCGCCGCGAGATCACGTTCATCAACTACATGCGCGATCGCCAGGATGCCCAGATCCATGTACTCGTAACCACGCAGCGCGCCGGGGCCGGCGAGGAATTTACCTTCGACTTCATCGGCCTGCGGGAGTTCGAGGGCGACGACCACAGCTTCACGTACACGTCGAGCAGCACGGACACCGACGACGAAACTCGCGCCGGCGTCGCGCAAATGCTCCGTGTCGGCATACTCCACTACCTGGCCAAGACGCCGCTGATCAACGACATTGAGATCCGCGCGGCAGTTGAAACCATGGAGCGGCGGTTCCTGGTGGTGGACCCGGCCGACGATCCGTGGAATTTCTGGGTGTTTCGCTTCGGCGTCGACGGCCGCATCGGCGGCGAGGACAGACGCTCCAACCGCAACGTCAACTTCAACGCCTCGGCCAACCGCACCACCGAGGAATGGAAGTTGCGTTTCAACGCCAACCTGCGCTACGACGACCGCAAGTTCATCTTCGACGATGGCAGCGAATCGTTTTCGTTCAACCACATCTGGTGGCTCAACCACCAGACTGTGAAGAGCCTCGGCGAGCATTGGGGGGCATCGTTCGAGGTATCGACAATGCACGCGACGTTCGTCAACACCGATCTGGTCGCTACCATCGCCCCCGGCATCGAGTACAACATCTTTCCCTTTTCGGAATCGTCGCGCCGGTCGTTCACGATCACGTATCAAGTCGGCGGCAGCTACAACCAGTACATTGAACCAACGATCTTCGGGGTGACGGAAGAGACCCTCTTCGACCACTCGCTGCTGGTGAACCTCGACGCGGTGCAGCCCTGGGGTGAGCTGGAGGTCGGAATGGACGCGGCGCAGTACTTCACCGATCCGAGCCAGTGGCGCTTGGTATTCCAAGGCCGATTGGAGTTCCGCATCGTCAGAGGGTTGAACTTCAACGTCAGGGGCAATTGGGCGGCCATCCACGACCAGCGTTTTATCGCCGCCGGCGGCCAAACCGACGAGGAGATTCTTCTCCAGCGCCGGGCGTTGGCAACCAATTCGCGCTACAGCTTCAGGGTGGGCTTCAATTACACCTTCGGGTCGATCTTCAACAACGTGGTGAATCCGCGATTCACCAACGATTTCAACCGCTTCTTCTAACAGAGTGCTCAAAGACTCCCGAGGGTGCCCGTAACGGCACCCCCGGGGGGCTCTCAGCACCCTGCTGAGCGTTTCTTGGTTGCCTCTGGGCCGCCGCCCGCGCACACTGCCCGGAAGTTCGCCATTCATCGGCAACCGAGGCGCCCATGGCCAAGAAAGGCCAAATCCCGGACCAGCTGCCCGCCGCGTTCGATTTCGGCCGCGTTCCCGTAAACCGCCACTTCGGGTTCTCGCTGCAGTCGGTCCGGCGCGGCAAGGCAGAGGTGGCCATGCCGCTGAAACGGTCCTTCTGGCAGGAAGAAGGCGTGGTGCACGGCGGCGTCCTTACGACACTCGCCGATACCGCGGCGGTGTATACGATCTCCCCGTTTCTCGACGACGACCAAACGATGACGAGCATCGAGTTCAAGATGAACTTCTTGCGCCCGGCTTCGATCGATGCGGGTTCGGTTACCGCCAAGGCCAGCCTCGTACGGCAGGGCAAAACGATTGCCCTCTGCGAGGTCGACGTCATGCAGACTCGTCGACTCGTCGCCACGGGGTTGTTCACCTACTTGATCTATTCGAAGGACGAAGCCGGCAACTAGCCTGATGGGACCGCGACCGTTCGAGCCGACATTCGAGAGCTTACCGGGGGTGCTTCCGGTTTTTCCGTTGTCCGGTGCCCTCCTACTGCCGCGCTGCCGTCTCCCCCTCAACATCTTCGAGCCGCGCTACTTGCAGATGACCGAAGATGCGCTGGCCGGCGATCGTTTCATCGGCATGGTGCAGCCGCGCGATCCTGAACCGTTCGACCATCGCCCCGATATCTTCCCCACAGGCTGTGCGGGGCGCATCAGCTCCTTCAGCAAAACCGACGACGGCCGCATGCTGATTATCCTGACCGGGGTCAGCCGCTTCGACGTCGAGTCAGAGCTCGGTACCGACTCGCCGTATCGTCAGATAGTGCCGCGTTGGGACAGATATCGCTCGGATCTGATCGAGCAAGCCGACGGCGCCATCGATCGAGAGCGGCTCTACGCCTCGCTGCGTGTGTACTTCGAGTCGCGCGATCTCGACACCGATTGGGAGATGCTCGAGGAGGCCACCGACGAGCACCTGATCAACTCGTTGGCGATGTCTTGTCCTTTCGGCCCTTCCGAAAGGCAGGCTCTGCTCGAGGCCGGTGATGTGACCGAGCGTGGCCGCCTGATGCTCGCGCTCCTCGACATGGCAACCCTCGATCAGGTGGGCGGCGAGCTGCCGCTGCAGTAGTTCAGGGCTCCAAACTTCTTACCGGCGGACGTTTTGGCGTTTTCGCAAAACCTGCCCCGGCCGCGCCCCGGTTGGCGCGCCGTCACGCCACACCAGCTCACCGCCGACCCAGACGTACTCGATCCCGGTCGACAACAGCTCGGGCTCCTCGAACGTGCTGCGATCGCCTACCGTTCCGGGGTCGAAAGCCACCAGGTCGGCAATCGCGCCGCGCCGTACCACGCCGCGCTGCTCGAGCCCAAGGCGCTGCGCCGGCATGGAGGTCATCTTGTGCACGGCTAGCTCCAGCGACATCACCTGCTCGTCGCGGACGTAGCGCCCCAAGACGCGGGGGAAGGTGCCGGCGCCACGCGGATGGGCGCTGCCGATGCCGCCATCGCTGCACACCATGACCAACGGACTGGCGGCGAACCGGTCGACGTCTTCGAGCTTCATGGTGTGGCCGATCACGCCGCCGCCGCCGGCCTCCATCATCTCGATGTACATTTCGACCGGGGTCTTGTTCTTAAGCTCGGCGATCTCGTCGAGCCGCAATCCTTCTACTGACGGGTCGGGTTCGTAGCGCGTTACCTGTATCCGGTTGGCACCGCCCAGCGCCGCGAGCCCTTCGGCAACGGCTTCCGGATCGCTGAAGCGGCGCGAGCGCACGACGATCGACAGCGACGAGGCCCAGGCCGGGTAGGGATACCAATCGGCCGTGATGTCAAGGCCGCTCTGGCGCGCCGCGGCGAGCTTGTCGAGCGCCTCCTCCGATCGATCCCAAACGCTGGCGTTGCCCATCTTGATGTGTGAGATCTGCACCGGCAGGCCGCCTTCAAACCCGATCCGAATGACTTCGTCGATGGCGTCCATGACGGTCTCTTCCTCGTCGCGCATGTGAGACATGTAAAAGCCGCCGAAGCCTGCGGCTACCTCGGCCAGTGCGATCAGCTCTTCGGTGCTCGAGTAGAAGCCGGGGTCGTATTCCAGGCCGCTCGACAGGCCGAAGGCGCCTTCTTCCATGCCGGTACGGATGAGCTCGGCCATCTGCGTTACTTCCTGCGCCGTGGCCTGGCGCTTGAAGTCGTCGCCCATTACCTGACGGCGCGCCGTGCCGTGTCCGACCAAGGTGGCCACGTTGACCACCGGCTGCGCCGCCTCGACCTGGCGCAAGTATTCACCGACCGGCCACTGCGAGCCGCCGTCGGCGCCGCCGACGATGGTGGTGAGCCCCTGGGAGATCAGCGCCTCGGCTTGAGGTTGCCGAATGATGGCGCGGTCCGAGTGGTTGTGAATGTCGATGAATCCGGGCGCCAGCACGAGGCCGTCGAGGTCGATGACGCTCGGATTGTCACCCGGTTCCATGCGCCTGCCTTCCTCGACGCTGACGATGCGCCCGTTCTCGATCACCACGTGGCCGGTGAACGGGCGACTGTTCAGGCCGTCGACGATCGTCGCGTTGATCAGCAGCACACGGCCCTGCTGCGCGGCGCCGGAGCCGGTGATCGTGAGCACCGCGATGAACAGGCCGATGAGAATTCTGACGCTGTTAGGTCGCATCGAGATTGTCTCCCGGGTAATTCGATTGTTGCTCGGGCACGAGTCTGCGTGGCGTTGGAGGCTTGCGCAAGGGGGGCGCGGCGCGCCGCGGAAAGGTCGTCGGCTACCGCACCGGGCGGCAGCCCGATATCCTTGTAAAAAGCAGCCTCAAGCGCCCGTCCGCCGAGGCCCCACCCTTTATATTCGAGCCGTACTTCATACGTCCCGGGCGATTTGGACACGCGTTTCTCATGATGGCTGGAGTTCTTCATTTTGGAGCAGAACCGCTTTGACGTCATCGTCGTAGGCGGTGGCCCTGCCGGTATCACCGCTGCAACCGCACTCGGCCGCGCCGGGTTCTCGGTACTCGTTTGCGAGGCGGCGGTGTATCCAGGAGCCGAGAACTGGTCCGGCGCCGTTTATTTCGCCGAGAACATCGAGGCTCCGGAGGCCTTCGGCCGGGCGGCGATCGAAAGCGGTCCCATTGAGCGCCCGCTCGTCGAGCGTGGCTTCTACTCCTACAACGGCCACTCGATGTTGGGCGCGGCACTGCGCGACCCGAAGGTGTTCCGCTCCTGCTACACGGTTCTGCGGCCGGTTTTTGACCGCTACCTCGCTGAGCTTGCCCGCGAGCACGGCGTCGTGTTGCTGTGCGAGACCACCGTCCAGAGCCTGATCCGCCACCAGGGCCGCATCATCGGCGTGCACACCGAGCGCGGTCCGGCCTATGCCGATGTCGTGTTCCTGGCCGAGGGCGACGCCTCGCACCTGGTGACGCAGGAGGGCTACGAGCGCGTCGGTCCGGACGCCGGCGAGGGGGGATCGGAGAGCGGCCCGCACTTCCTGCAGGGCGTGAAGGAAGTCGTTTCGCTGTCGCCCGAGATCATCGAGGAGCGTTTCGGGCTGCCGGCCGGGGGCGGCGGCGCCTACGAAATACTGCTGCGCAACGGCACACGCCATGGCCGCACCGTGCGCCTCAACATGGGTGGCTTCATCTACACCAATCGCGACAGCTTGTCACTGGGATTCGTGCTGCCTGTCGATAACCTGGCGGAGAATTTCGACGGCGACCACAACCTGCTGATGGAGTGGTTCAAGGGGCTGCCGGAGATCGAGCGCTGGATTGACGGCGGCGAAGTAACTTCCTACGGCGCGAAGATCATCCGCGGCGGCGGCTTGCGTGAGATCCCGCGGCTGATCGACGATGGCCTGGCGATCGGCGGCGCCGCCAGCGGCATCGGCCTCGACTTTCCGTACCCCAACTTCACCGGCCCGGCGACGGCGATGGGCCTCTTGTTCGCCGCCGCTGTGCAGAAGATCGCCGCCGACAACGGCGGTCCGGGCGGCGGTTCCGGCGACTGTCCGTTCAGCGCCGCGGCGCTCGAGCAGACCTACGTCAGGCCGCTGCAGCGAACCCACTACTACCGCAACGTCGAGCGCCTCGCCGACTGGCCCGGGTACATCGAGCGCACCCGTTTCTTCTTCGATCAGCAGGTCGATCTCGCCAATAGCGTGGCGTTCATCGTGTCGCGTCCCGACATCTCCGCGCCGCGTCGCTGGTGGGAGGCGCTGCGCCTCGAGCGCCGGCTCATCGTGACCAAGCACTTCAAGAGCGTGCTTGCTGACTTGCGGGAGAATTCCGGGGCCCTCGGCCTCGGGCGGGCCGCCCGGGAGGGTTTTGGTATCGGCACACCCGTGCGCTGGTTGTTCAACACCGTCTCAGCCTTGTTGCCGAGCCGCCGCACATCCATTGGCGGCGACAAGTCAACGGGTGTTGCGATCGCCACCACGCCCGGTGGCGGCGAGTTTCGTGTGACGTATCGGGTCCTGGCGGGCGCCGAGGTGCCCGGTCGTTTGCCGCTCGTTGCCCGGTGGTACTGGAAACGCTTCGGCCCGGCGATGGGCGATGCCTTCGCCGACGTCTACACGAACGACGACGAGCCGCTGGATACCAAGTTGCCGCGTGCCTTGGGTCGTTTGATCGACCAGTTTTCCGCGTGGGATGCGGTGCTGTCCGTCGTCTCCTTGGTGGCGGGAGCCCTGACCTTGCTGGCCCAGTCTTCGATCGAGTGGTTCCAGTACGCCGTGCTGAAGAAGGATCTGTCGGCGTTTCGCGAGCAGTTCGTCGCCCGGTTGCTCGATGACAATCGCCGCCGTATCCGCCTCGATGACGACGCCGTGGAGATCAGGACGTCCTACGAGCACAAGCTCGGCACGATTCGCTATCGCGTGGGGCAGCATTCGCACATCAAAGTGCTGTGGCCCGACGATCTTGCGGCGCGTGGTGAGCTGGTCGACTCGCCGCTGTGGAACGTCTGCCCCGCCAAGGTCTACGAAGTCGATCGGAATCCGCGCGGCATGCCCGGCGTCGTCGTCAACTTCGACAACTGTGTCAAGTGTGAGACTTGCTGGCGCGCCACCCCCGACGTGCACTGGAGTCGGGCAACGCAGCAGCGGCTGATCTACGAGACCTATACGCCGACCCATGCCGAGCTGCGCAACTACTTGCTGACGCGGACCGAGCCGGTGGCACGTTTGCGACGGCTGCCGAGCTACTGGGAGGCGTACTGGTCGGGATCTTCCGACTTGTCGACGAGCTCCGAACAAGCGGCGCTTCTGACGGGTGTCGAGGCCGAGCTGCGTCGCTTTAGCGCGGCGCTGGACGGCTACTCACAGGCGCTCGGCGATTCGCCGCCGGCGCTGGAGCAAGGCGAGCGCTACTACCTGGAGGAACTGCTGGCCTCGGCGACGCGGCGCTTCGAAGCCGCGCGGGCGCTGTGGCAGACGGAGGCGCTGGAATCGCTGCGCGCAGCAGCCGACGGTGCGGCGGCAGTGTGGGCCGACGCCGCCGAAAGGGTGGAGGAATTGGCGCGGCACGCTGCTGCCAAGCGCTATTTCTGGTCGGACGTGGTGGGCAAGCAACTTCGCGAGCACCATGTCGAGGGACTTCTCGTTTTACTGCGGCGTGAAGCTGCCGGTGTCGATCAACTCGCTCCGCAGCACGGGTTGCCTTCCGAACCGTGCGAGGCATGGTCGTGGATCGCCGGTTGGCCGGCCGTCGAATGCCGGCCGCTGGCATTCGAAACGCACCGCAAAACGATTCGTGACTGGTGCGACGCGCACGTCGACTCCGCCGTTCTCAACCGGCTCGAGGAGGGGCTGCCGATCAGCACGGAACTTCGCGACTGGCTTGCCGCGGAGCTCAGGACGGCGGTTGCGTCGGGGCGCGATGGCGAAACCTGGTCGGACCCGGCAAACCGCGCCACGCCGGCGACGCCCCGCTACGGGCAGCGAGACGTATTGCTCGAGGAGCTCTCTGCGTGTGATCCGTCGTTGGCGGCACTGGCCGCCCAGCATCTGCTCGCCTGTGATCTGCTCGACGGTGTTGCGGCAGCCGATCCGACACTGATTGACAACCTGCGCGCCGGACGGCAGCTGGCGACTGTCGTATCGCAGGGAGCCATTTGCAACGAGCTGATCGTCTCGGGCAAGGCGGCGGAGGGTGTTGCCGCTGTGGCAGCCGAAGCGGGTGTCGAGCTTCACGGCGTAGCACCGTTGGTTGCTACGGCGTTGGCCGATTGGTTGCTCGTGGTGCGTGACAATCGCGGCTACCTAGTGCCGATCGATGACCCGGGAGTGAAGCTCGAGGACGTGGGTTGCATCGGGCTGGTCGGCGCCGCCGTGCGGCGGGTGATCTTCGACGGTTGCGTTGTACCGCCGGAACACCTCTTCGATGTTCCTTCGATCGACGAAAGGTCTGCCTTTACGGCGCCGGCCGTCGGCGAGCCGTTTGCTGATCTTCTGCGAATCGGCGTGCTCGATCACCTGGCAATCGTGCGGGGCGCGGGCACCTACTTGACGCAGCGTGCGCGTGAGCATGCCGCCACTCGGGTTCAGTTCCCCGATTCTTTCCAGGACGAGGCCGGCCGGGACACGATCGCCAAGTTCGGCGCCGTGAAGCGACTCATGGCCGAGATGGAAGCGCAGCGCATCCTGGTGGAGTCGCTCAGTATCATCGATCCGGGACCGACCGACGACCCGTGGATTGGTGCCGCGGTGCGCAAGGTCCTCGCCGCCGACGCCTTCGGGCCGAATCGAGGCTCGTTGGGCTACAACTGCGGCCAGGTGTTCGCTGGCACGGCATTTTCCGAAGACGACTGCATCGCCAAGTACTACCGCGACAGCAGTCCGTTCCGCTTCTTGCTCGCCCACGACGACGCGCTGCGTGTCGAGATCGGCCGCCGCCGACTTGCAGCAGTACGGCAGGGCAACTCTTTGGTCCCGCTGTCGCCGGGCGAGGCGGCGTGGCTCGGTGCCCTGGGTGACGAAGCTCCTTTGGCCGCCGCGGTGCCGCGCTGGGAGGCAGCCTGCGCCAAGATCGACGGGTGGGCCGATAGCGTCGCGGCGGCCGACGAACCAATGGCCGAGCTCCTGTGCTTTCAAGCCGGCGGCGTGGTTGCGTCGGCGTTGGCTGTCAAGGTCTGTCTGTTGCGCACCGGTTGGCGTCTCGAGTCCGGTTTGCCTGCCCAGGCGACGCGCGCAGCGACCAACCTTCTCAACGACGAGTTCTGTGCCGCCGTTCCGGGGGTCATCGACGATGCTCAACTTCTTGCTGAAACTCTCGAAGTCGGTGACGAGACGATCATCCACGGCGATTTCGAGCCCGCCGCCGACATCGCCGACGCGGAGCCCTATCGCGCCGTGCTCGAGACCGATCACGGTGCCGATTCCGGAGAATGGCTGGTCGGAGGTTTCGACGGCGAGCGACTCCGCTACGTGCCCGAGATCCTGTGGAACGACCCGGAGCTAGGCGCGTTTCGCGACAGGGTGGAGGCGGAGCAGCGACGGCGCTACGTCGAGCCACGCTTCGACGGGCTGACGTACAACCGGTATCTCGAGAAGCTGCACATCGTGCCGCGCGATGATCTCGACTACCTGGTTGACGAAGGCTTCCTGCGCATGCCGATCCCGACGTCGCTCGGCGGTGAAGGGGTACTGAAGGCGCTCTACTACATCGTCTGCGAGATGACGGGTCGCTACGGCGACGCGGCGCTGTCGCTGGCCATAATGGCCAACACGAGTATCGGCACGACGCCCATGCTCCTCGGTCTCAAACAGGACCTGCCGCGCGCCCGCGCCGAGCTCGAGAGGGTCAAGGGCGACCCGACGCTGCTCGGCGAGATACACGACGGCCTCGACAAGCTGATCGCCGGCATGGCGCGTCCCGATCTCGAGGCGCTGCAGCGTGACTACCTGGCGCTGATGGAGCTGGTCAAGGCGCGCATCGTCAAGTCGAGCGTGCTCAAGTACATCGGCGGCGGCTTCCTGCGCGCTTTCTTCGCCGCCGGACAGGCCGGCGAGCAGCGTGACCTCGACAGCTTTGCCGACAACCTGCGGCAAGCCCGCGAGCGTCTCGACGAGATCCTCGAAGGTGTCGAGGACCGGCTCATCGAGTACCCGCGCCGCGAGCGGGCGCACGAGCTGTTCTTGAAGATGATCTCGGCCGGCTACATCTCGGCCTTCGCGCTCACCGAGCCGACTGCAGGATCCGACTCGGGCGGCGTGAAGACATCGGCGCGCCTTGATCGGCGGCGCGTCTATTGCGACGACGACGGCGTCCTGTACTTCTGGCTCGACGATAAGGCCGAAAGCGAACGGCGCAACCTCCTCGACGCCGACCGGGTTGGGTTCGACTTCGATCGCCACAAGATGCTCTATCGCTTCTCAGAAGACGCCGAAGCTGCGGAGATCAACCACGACGCCTTCGACTACGACAGCCGGGAGCTGCCGAGCAAGTGGCGCACCTATCGTCACGGTGATCGCGACGTTGCGTTCACCGACATCGCGCAGATTCGTGAGGATGAGGCCGGTGACCTCTGGTACGAGTACTGGGAGCTCAACGGCGTCAAGATGTGGATCACCAACGGGCGCTTCGCCCATTGCTTCGCGCTGTACGCCACGACCGAGCCGGAGGGCGTTACCGGTTTCATGGTCGACCGCCACGCCGAGGGCATGGTGGTCGGCGCCGACGAAGAGAAGCTCGGCCAGCGTGCCTCGCCCACCAACGAGTTGTCGCTCACCGGAGTGCGCGTGCCGCGCGAGTGCATCATCGGTTTCCGCGGCCGCGGCCAGGTCAACGCCCTCGAAACGCTGAATACCGGGCGTACCGGCTTGGCGGTGACGGCGCGCTCCGGTATCCAGGAAATACTCGAGGACGCAGTGGCGTTCTTCAGCGAGACGCGACCCAGCGCGTACCCGAAGCAGGGAGCGCCGGCGACCGCGCTGCAGACCTACTGGATGGGACGCCTTACCGAGGAGCTCATCGGCACCGCCGCCGTTGCCAACGAGCTGATCGGCCTGTTCGACCATCCACTAACCAAGAACGTGCGCATGGAGTCAGCGATCGGCAAGTACTACGGCAGCGAGGCGCTGCACGACGGCATCGAGTGGATGGAGCGATTGCGTGGGCTCGATGGCTTGACCCACCGCCATCGCATCGAGAAGACGCGCCGTGACGCGCGGGTGCTCAACATCTACGAAGGCACCAACGAAGTTCAGCGCTACCTGTTGTTGCGCGACCTGGCGCAGCGCGTGCTGCCGGCGTGGAAGGCGGCTCAGAAAGATAGCGACGGCGCGGAAGTAGACACGGCCGGCGCGCATCCCGATCTGCGCCGGCAGCTAGAGGACGTCAAGCAGCGCCTGATGTCACGGCTGCAGGACGCCGACGCGGCGTTCGGCCAACTCATCTGGTCGAACGTCAATCTACAGCCGTGCTTCTTTTGGCTGGCCGAGATTTCCGGCCTCATCAAGGTGATGGACGCGGTGCTGTATCGCCTCGAATGGCTGGCCGCCCACGACGTGGCCGCCGTGTACCGCGAGCGCCTCGAGCGCGCTTCGCGCCTGGCATTTCGCCGTTGCGGGGTGCGCATCGACACGCTCGAGCGTTTGTTCACTGCTGCCCACGCCTATCTGCAGGACGGGCGCTACCCGCCGGATGTGCAGCTCGGGTTCCTGGCTCTCGACGAGGCCGGCGTCATCGCCGAGGCGTGGGGGGTCATGCCCGCGTCGCGTCGCCCGCAGCCGGAACTACCGCCGCTGGCCGACGATGTGCGCATCGTCGTACTCATCAAGTCGGTGCCCTCGGTTGCCCCGCGGCCGCGGGTCGGCCATGAGTCGTTCGAGGAATCGCTGCACTCAATCGACCAGGTCGACGTCCGATCGCTGCAGATGGCGCTCGATCTCAAGCGCCGAGATCCGGCGCGGGTAACCGTGGCCGCTTATACGCTGGCTGGGGCCACCGGCAACGAGGCACTCCGCCAGGCATTGGCGATGGGAGCCGACGAAGCGCAGATTCTGGTGGGTGGCGAGACGGTACCGGTTCAAGACCCCGCCCGGGTGGCGCGCATTGTCGGAGGTTGGCTGCAGGACAAGCCGGCCGACATCGTGTTCTGCGGCGCCGCCGCTTCGGACACCTCGCAAGGTATCGTCGGCCCCGCACTCGCCGGTGCTCTGGGCCGTGAGTTTCTCGCCGGCGTTACGGAAGTGCGCTGGAGTCCGGCGCCGGAGCCGCTGTTGCACGTCGGCGCAAGCGGTTGGCAAGGTCACCACATCGATGTGCCGGTGCCCTGCGTCATCGCGACGGCGGCGCACGCCGAGCACGCCGAGGCCGAATACCGGGTCGGTGGTTTCGTGGCCGCGTTAGCGGCAGCAATCGGCAGGCTCGAGGCCCGCGATTCGGAAGTCGGTGCTTTGCGTGTTGCCCACGTGCCTCGTGCCATTGCCGGCGGCGGCACTACGGTTCAGATCGCCCGCACGCCGGAGGATGCCGCCGATGTGTTGTTGCGCACGTCCGGGCTGACCGATGCGGTGTCGAGTTCCGAGGCCGATTCCTACGCCGGCGATCCGGCCGGCTTCGGCCAGCAGCCGGAAGACCCGTCTCCTGTCTGCCTGTTCGTTTGCGCGCCTGTGGCCGCCACCGACATGGAATCGTCCACGCAGGCGTCCCTGGAATCGGCTGCTCGTCTGGCGGCCGGCGTCGACTTGCCGCTGGACGTGGTGTTGCCGGTGACGGGTCCCGAGGCTCTCGCTGCGGGAGTGGGGCAGGTGATTGCCGATGTCGGGCCACGGCGCATCTATGTGCTGGAGCAGGCCGACATCGATCGGCTCGGCTACCGAGGTCACATCGAGTGGCTCGAGGAGTTCTGGGGCATGTACCGTGGCCAGCCCGAATGGCTGCTCGGGCCGGAATGGGCACGCACGCTGTTCGCCTACTTCGGCGGCCAGGGACCGCCCGCCGTAGAAAGGAGCTGGTCCTGGTTCGGTGTCGAGCGGGTGAGCAATGGTGGACCGGAGATCCGACTCGGCACATCCATTCTCGACGGTGCGGCTCGCGCCGTCGCGACGGTGCCGAAAACAGGCGGCTTGCGCATCGTCACGTTTGCCGGCGCCGCCGCAATCGATCTGCCGGACATCGCGAGCTCCGCTGATGCGACGCAAGTGTTTGCCTACCAACCGCGGCTCGACTACGACCTCGCGTCCGATCCGGCGGCGGCTCTGATGAGTCGCCTGGGCGGCGGAGAGCTGACGCTGCAGGCGGCCGAATACATCGTCGATTTCGGCTATGGCGCCGGGGGTCGGGAGGGCCTCGCGGAACTCGCCGAGCCGCTCTTGAGCATCCTGGCAGACGAGCTCGGGCTGCCCAACGCGATGATCGGCGCGACGCGCAAGGTCACGCAAGATCTCGAAGTGCTGCCCATGGATCGCCAGATCGGACAGACCGGTGTGCGTGTACACCCCAAGGTGCTGGTAGCGCTGGCAGTTTCAGGCGCCCCGCAACACGTCGACTGGATCGACGACGAGACTGTCATCCTCGCCTTCAACGTCGACCCCGACGCGCCCCTGATGAGGCTCAACGAGCAGCGCCCGAATCCGGTGGTTCATCCGATCGTGGGTGACGTTTGGGAAACCATCCCGCGGTTTATGGCCGCCCTGCGCGCGGGCGAGCGGGCGCAAGGATCGCGATGACTGCGTTGCGCTTGATTCGAGTGCTCGACGTACATTAAGTACGCCTGCGCGCTCGAATCTGCGCGCGCCTTGTCCTCGCGAGCCTTGCGCCCGCTCGCCTCTACCGGCGCTTGGCTACGACCCGGCCGTGCCTGCTCGCTTCACGACCCTTTAGCGGCGCTTGGCTACCACCCATAGCGAGTTGTGCTCGCCGGTGTCGAAGTTCGCGCCCTTTGATTCGAGCTCCTCGACGGTGAGGTTGTAGGTGGCGCCGTCGGCGTAGGCGAGCAGCAGACGCCCGCACTCATCACAGGTGGCGATGTCGCGGTGCTTCGCCAGATTCTTCTCAGCTTCTTGCTCGCAGCAGTGCTTCAGGGGCATGTCGGGTGATGGCGCTTCCACCAGTCTGTGAAACGAGGGCTCGAACCATTGTAGTCTGTATCCAGAGCTGCGGTTTCCAGCTGACTAAGAGTCAATCTGTGATGCGCAATCTCAAGGCAGCCACGGCGGTTTGCGGCGTCATCGGGGCGTTGGCGGTCGCAATTGTTACTCCGCTGGCCATCGCCGCGGCCAGTGGGCCATCTTGCAGCGCGACCGGCTCGCCAGCCTGCGCCGCTATTACGACCAGAGCACCGTGCGCATCGGTGAGTCGATGCAGCTGGAGATCGGCGGCCGTACGCTCAACGTGCGACGTCTCCACATCAGTGGGCCGATTCGTACCGGTTACGTCAACGAGTTCGGCCACGTGGTTCGCCTCGATCTCGATCCCGACCCGTGGACGCGGAACGACCGCCACATTCGGATGCTCTTTCCGTCGGAGTACTAGCCGGCCATGGTGCTGAAAAACTGCGTACGGCAGTAGCCTCATGTTTCTCGCCCGCCCGACGCCGATCCTGACTCTCGTCATCTGGTCGCTGGTCACCGGTGGCGCGACGCCGCCGGCCGCGCCGGTGACCAAGGCGCAGTACAGCGAGGTGTTCGGGTATCAACTCGGGGAGGAGCGCCATTACATCCTCGAGCCCGACAAGGCGCTGCGCCCGGGGGAGCACGGCATGTGGAGCATTCGCTTCGCAGACGTCGCCGGTGAAGGCGAGGACCTGAGGTTCATCTTCAATCTGGAGCACGAGCGCAGCGAGCTGATTCGGGACATGTTCGGCGGCCTTTCCGGCCGCCTTCAGACAATCCGCGTCGAGTCCGTCCTTACGCTCAACGCTTTCGGGTTCCCGCTGCGTGTGGTGATGAGCGAGCAGCACGAAGTCGCCGGCGAACGCCGCACCGAGAGCGACATGCGAACCACGATCTTCACGTTCGACGGCGAGCGCTACACCAAGGCCGTGCGCATCGAAGGCCGCGAGTGGCGCTTTCCGATCAGCATCGCCAAGAACAAGGATCTCAACCTCGAAAGCCGAACCGGTCTGTACACGTTTCTGCCCTCGGCGCTGCGCTGTATGGGCCAGCCGGCGATGATCGGCAGGCCGCGGCGCTGTGAAGAGGGCGACATCACGTTCGCCAACCCGGGGTTGTTGAGCATCGTGATTCCGGTTCTGCGGGAGGAGAAGGTCAACAAGCGCGAGTTCCTGTTCTTCAAGCCGGCGGGCGTGGGCACGATGCCGGCCGGGCTGATGGACATGAGCGGCTGGGTGCGACGCGAACGCGACACGCAGCGCAGCATCTCGCGCTACTTCGACAAGATGACCATCGAGTTCGAAGCGTACGAAGAGGGCGTCGAGATGGGCGTGCGCACGGTGAGCGCGTGGCGAGTCGAAGCCAGCGGCTCGATGCGCAAGTTCTGGGTCGACGCCGAAGACCGGGTCATCAAGGTCGAGCTCGACCCGCACCCGCGCACCAACCAGAAGCGCTGGATCCGCATGCTGTACCCTTCGGAGTACTGACGAGCCCGACCAAGCGCAATGCCCCAGAGGCGGGCTTCTCGGTGCCCGTAGCAGGAGAGCGTTGAGATGTGCGGGCTAGCGTTCGATCGGCCGGGCGCGGCGCGGGCCCTCTGATTGGCCGTTGAGCGTCCAGTCGTAGTCGATGAAGCGGACGCGTAGCGAGTCGCGATTCTCGCGGATCCAGACGGCCTCGTCGGCCGGGGCGTATTGCAACACCCAGTCCACGACGTCGTTCTTCTCGGCCTCGAAATCACCGCCGTACCAGTCGAAGTAGCTCGACAGGTACAGGATGTTCTCTTCTCGATCGATCTGCAGGGCGCGCGGGCTGCTCAAGAACTCGAGCGATAGCTCTGTCATCAGCGGGTCGAGGTCCTCGGCGACATAGGGCCGGCGCAATAGCCGTGGGCAGCCGAAAGCGCCGCACACCAGCGTCCAGTGGAGCCGAGCGTCGGGAAAATCAGCGCGCAGGATGTCGTGCTCGATGTTGTCGAGCGTGCGGTCGACACCGCCGACGCGGTTCTCCTGCTTGAAGAAACCGGCGACCAGGCCGAACAGCCGATCCAGATCGCGAACGCTGTCGAGCGGGTAACGCTCGACCACCTGCCACACGACGACCGCGTTGTAGGCGTTCATCCAGAACGCCATCTTCTCGTTGTCGCTCGCCAGCCTGTCGGGGTCGACGTTGCCGATGGCCTCGATGAACGTTTGCAGGTCGGCGCGCCCGGGGCCGGTGAGCCCCTCGTAGTCGACCAAACCCTCACCGTCGACGTAGTCCTCGAGCACACGCGCCCACGGGTCGTAAAGCGGGTTGTCGGTGCCGATCTCTGCCCAGGTCTGGCGGGAGAGTTGTGCCTCGGCGCCGGCGCTCTCATCCTCACTCGGGGTCATCTGCGCGCCCGCCGCGTCCGCCGTGGGCTTTTCGCCGGCCGCAGCAGTGGCGGAACCCGCGTTCGGTGTCGAGGCGTCGGCCCTTTGTGCGGCGGGGGGAGCGGGAGTGTCCCCTTGGCATGCAGCCGCCACAAGAATCAGGCCCGGCACCAGCACTGCAAGCGCGGCGATCGAAAGTCGTCGTCGGAACATCGCGGAGTCCTTAATTCGTGGGGTGCAGGCGGTGGCCTGCGGAGATCCTACAGGCTAGTTGGCGCCGCGAGGAGTTTCGGTTTCAGTCGATTCCGAGTCGCTCGCCCAGCCAATCAGCGTCGAAGCCGACGATCACCTCACCGTCGACAACTACGGTCGGGGTGGCGGCCGGCCCGCCGGTGACGGCGCGTAGCTCACCCATCGGATCGTCGAAATCTTCGATGTGGATCTCCTCGAATGCGACGTCGTGCCGGCGAAGGAACTCCTTCGCTTGCTCGCACGGCATTCAGTAACGGCTCGTGTAAACCTGGATATCCATTGAAACGAGTATCAGCCCAATTGTGTGGAGGGGCAACGTGTGGACACAGAGACCCTTCGAGTCTGCGGCGGCGACGCGCTAAGATTCGCTTCGCCAACGCTCGCCGCTACCGCAGACAAGGAAGTGCGATGTTTTTCCGCCAATACTTGGACCAAGACCCGGTGGTGGCCGTGTCATATTTGTTCGGCTGCCCGACGCAGGAAATCGGCGCCGTCGTGGATCCCATCGGGGACATCGAGCGCTACCTGAAGGAGTCGGAGGCGGGGAACGTGCCCATCCGCTACGTGATCGAAACGCACATGCACGCCGATCACATCTCGAGCGGGCGCGAGCTCGCAAAGGCGGTCGGAGCGGAGTATGTGCTCTTCGCCGGCACCGAGGCCAGCTATTCGTTCCGCGGCGTGGAAGACGGTGAGGTCTTGGACATCGGCAACACGCAGGCCGAGGTTCTCCACACCCCGGGGCATACGCCAGAGCACATTTCCCTGGTCGTGACAGATCACAGCAGAGGCGACGAGCCGTGGTTCGTGCTCACCGGCCACACGCTCATGGTGGGCGACATGGGACGAACGGAGCTCGCGACATCGGCCGAAGAAGGGGCCGAGGCTCTCTTCGAGAGCGCCACGCGGCTGCGTGGCCTGCCGGACCATCTGGAGGTGATGCCGGGGGCCTTCTCCGGCTCCGTTTGTGGGCGCGGACTCAGTGGGAGGCCGAGCTCGACGATCGGTTTCGAGCGCCGCCACAACCGTGCGTTCTCTCTGGAGAATCAAGAGGAGTTCATCCGCCTGATGCTCGCCGAGATCCCGGCTCGGCCGCTCCAGGCCGAGCGGATCCGCGCCACGAACCTCGGACTCGATTCCGCTACCGCCTAGTGGGTGAGGGGGCCGGAGCGGATTGTCAGCTACTCCTTGACGCTTGCGGTGCTCTGCGCCTAGCCTGACGTACAAGAATGGCAGCGTTCGACGATAGCCTTTGCCGGCAGGAGACCTGACTAGGGGAAACAATTCCGCAGGCACGATTCATCAACTTCTACGGTCGGGGGCGCTCGTGCTAGCGGTCCTTGCGCTGCTGGCTTTCGAGGGCGCAGCGCTCGCGGCGCAGCAGTCGCATGAGCCGGCAGCGGGTGGCCCGGCCGCCGTCACGTTCACCCGGGACGTTGCGCCGATCCTGCAGGAGAACTGCCAGATCTGCCATCGGCCGGGCTCGGTCGGGCCGATGTCGCTGCTCACCTATCGACAGGTCAGGCCCTACGCACGAACCATCAAGGACAAAGTGGCGGCGCAGGAAATGCCTCCGTATCACCTCGATACGGGTGTCGGGATCCAGGCGATCAAGAATGACTGGAGGTTGAGCGAGCAGGAGATCGCGACCATCGTCGCTTGGGTCGATACGGGAGCCGCGGAGGGCGACCCGGCGGACATGCCAGCCGCGGTGGAATGGCCGGACTTCAGAAAATGGCAGCTCGAAGACCGGTTGGGCAAGCCGGATCACGTGATCAAGTCGAAGCCCTTTATGGTGCCGGCCGAGGGGGGCGACTTGTGGTGGCGTCCGCGGGTGGAGACGGGGCTCACCGAGGATCGACTGATTCGGGCCTTTGAAACCCGGCCCTCCTTCCCCGCCGGCCGTCAAGCGGTGCACCACGCCATCCCTCGACTGTTGACGCAAAACGACGAAGGCGAGTGGGTCCGTACCGGGAGCCTTTCGGAATATGCCATGGGCAAGATCGGGGAGATCCTCCCGGCCGACGCCGCCCGTCTGCTGCCGGCGAACGCGATGATCGAATGGGACGCCCACTACTACCCGATGGGCTATGTCGTTGAGGACGATCAGCTCGAGCTTGGCCTCTGGTTCTATCCCGACGGCTACGAGGCGGATTTCATGCAGAATCTGAACCTTTATCCGCTGCAGGGTGACATCGCCCTGGCGCCGGGTGGGACCGCGATGACCCAGGGCTTCCACCGGTGGAATCATCCGGTTCGCCTCGATAGCTTCCAGCCGCACGGGCATGTGCACCTCCATGCGATGTCCATGGAAGCGATTTATCCCGATGGTTCCCGGGAGCTCCTCAGTATGGTGAGCAACTTCGACGCGAGATGGCACCACAGCTACATCTATGAGGACGATACGGCTCCTATGTTGCCGACGGGCACTGTCCTGGTTCTCACCGCGTGGTACGACAACACGGAGGCCAACCCACTGACTCCCGATGCGGAAGTGTGGTACGCGCGAGGCAGCCGTACGACGGACGAGATGTCACACGCCTGGCTCGCCATAACCCACCTCGACGAAGACGGCTACGAGCGACTGGTTACCGAGAGGGAACGGAAGAAAGAAGCGGCCGCCCAAGACAGCGACGGGAGAAACTGACAAGGAAACAGACGATGAAGAGTCGCATGCTCTTGGGCAGTCTCGTCTTTGCGCTTTCGGCGCTGAGCGTGGCACTCCTCGAGGCCCAGCAGGTGCAGAGGCTTCCCCTGGCGCCGCGACCACCCAGCGGCGAGCCGGTAGCGCCGTTTTTCGAAGGCTGGTATGCGAACCCGGACGGCACATACACCTTCTCGTTCGGTTACTTCAATTTGAACACAGAGGAGACGCTCGATATTCCCCTTGGGGAGGACAACTTCATTGAACCAGCCGAGTTCGATGGGAACCAGCCAACGTACTTCCCCGTCGATCCACGTCGAGACCGGGGTATCTTCACGGTGACTGTGCCGGCGTCTTTTGCAGATGGAGAGCAACGGGTTGTCTGGACCATCCGTAGTAACGGCGTGACCTATTCGGTTCCGATTGTGACTTTGGGATATAATTCCCTTTGTCAATGACTCGCGTGCCGTCCGGAAGGAGGTCGTTCTTGAAGCTCCGTATAGCCATTCTCGTGATCCTCGGTGTGGTGGTGGCCGCAGGTGCAGCGGCGAACGCCCAGTTCGAGAGTGTGGGGGTTATCGACTTCCCCACCTCCGCGACGGGGGAAGTGCAACAGCACTTCCTGCGCGGCGTCTCGATCTTGCACAGCTTCGGCTGGAAGCAGGCGATCGGGCAGTTCCAAGCAGCGCAAGAGCTGGACCCGAACTTCGCGATGGCCTACTGGGGCGAGACGCTCTGCTACAACCATCCGCTGATGGGCGAGGCGGACGTGGAATCGCCGCGGGCGGTGCTGGCGCGGCTAGCGCCGACGCGTGCCGAGCGCCTCGCCAAGGCCCCAACCGATCGCGAGAAGGGTCTGCTGAACGCGGTCGAGATTCTCTGGGGCGATGGCGACTGGCGCGATCGGCGCGTCGGTTACATGGAGGCGATGGGCGAGCTCCGTGAGCAGTACCCGGACGACGACGAGATCGCGACGTTTTATGCCGTGTCGATGCTGAGTGCGGCGCGGGCGCGCGGTGACCAGAGTCTCAGGTTGGAGGTGAGAGCAGGCACGATCGCGCTCGATGTATTCAACAGAAACCGAAAGCACCCCGGCGCGGCGCACTACACGATCCACTCGTTCGATGACCCGATCCACGCGCCGCTCGCGCTGCCGGCCGCGCTGGCGTTCGCAGAGATCGCACCGTTGGTCTCCCATGCTCGTCACATGCCGACCCACATCTTCATCCAACACGGCATGTGGAATTACGTGGGCGATCACAACCAGTCGGCATACGAAGCCGCGAGAGAGCTATGGATGCCGGGTGACAGCGTCTCGGCCACGGTCCATGCCCTCGACTGGGGCCAGTACGGCGATCTACAGCGTGGCGACTACGCCAAGGCGAGCGAGTGGATCGACCGCTTGACAATGGTGAACGAAGAGGCCGCCGGCGCCGGCCGCGCCGCGCGCAGTCTTCCCCTCCTCAAAGCCCGCTACATCGTCGAAACCGAAGAATGGAAAACGGCGCCGATCACCGAAGAGTCCTCGGCCCCCGAGCTCTTGGCAACCGGACTGAGCGCGGTAAGAACGGCCGACCTCGTCATCGCCGAGAAGGCGGCGGCGGCGCTGAAGAAGCTCGTGGAGTCCGGGGGTGGTGCCGGTGGCGGCGCGCCGCCGACGCGCATCATGTACCGGGAAGTCATGGCTTCCATCCACGCCGCGAAGGGCGAGGCCGAACAGGCGATCGAGCTGATGGACGAAGCCGTCGAGATCATGCGCCCGATGCGCGCCCCGAACGGCGCAGCGAATCCCGTGAAGCCGGCGTACGAGCTCTACGGCGAGATCCTGCTCGAGCTCGACCGGCCGGAAGAGGCGATAGAGAAACTCGAGATGTCCCTGCTGCGGATGCCCAACCGGCCGCGATCGCTGCTGGGTCTCGCCCGCGCCTATGTACGCACGGGTGACCGCAAACGCGCCGCCGAGCAGTACCGGAAACTGACCGAGGTCTGGGAGGGTCGTGACGCGTTCCCGGGCTTGCAGGAGGCAAAACGATTCCTGCACGAGATCGCGTAATCAAAGGAGATCGACGATGGCGAACAAGATGACGCGCCGAGAGGTGGTCGGAGGAGGCGCAGTGATCGCCGGGGCGGCGACGTTCGGCGCCCCGGAATGGGCGCTTGCGTTGTTGGCCCAGGAGGAAACCCTCGTCCCGTTCACGGACATGCCCGACGAGTACAACACGAATCCCTCCCCGATCGTTCGATTCGTCGACATCCGCAATATCAACGACTTTTTCACGCCGGCGGACGAGTTCTTCACGATCCAGCACTACGGCCAGCCGGAGGTCAACGCTTCGAGCCACCAGCTCGAGATCAGCGGGCTCGTTTCGCGTCCTCAGAAGGTCTCAATGGCCGATATTCGGCGCCGACCGCGAATCGAATTGGCCTGCGCCTACGAGTGCTCGGGCAACAGCGGGCGCCGCTTCCACGGCTTGGTCAGCAACGGCCTGTGGGGCGGCACCAGCCTGAAGGCGCTGTTGGAGGACATCGGCCTGGAGCCCCCCGGACGGGAGGTCGTTTTCTTCGGTGCCGACCGCGCCGAGGAGACGATCACGATCCGCGGCAGGAGCTGGGATGTGGAGCAGCAATTCGCCCGCAGCCTGTCGCTCGAAGACGCCCTGAGCGATGACACGATGCTCGCCTACGAGCTCAACGGCGAGCCGCTGACGGTCAACCAAGGGGCGCCGTTGCGGCTCATCGTCCCCGGTTGGTACGGCGTCGCGCAGGTGAAGTGGTTGGAGCAGATCCACGTGCAGAGAGACCGGTTCATGGGCAAGTTCATGGCCAGGGAGTACGTGACTCTGCGTGACGAAGCGGTCGGGGACAATTTCAAGGCCACCGAGACTTCAATCACCCGCATCAAGCTCAAGTCGGTCATCTCTCGTGTGACGCGCGCCCCGGCCCATCACACGATCCACGGCTTCGCACTCACCGACGGCACGCCGCTCGACAGGATTGAAGTGCAAATCGACGACGGGCTGTGGAACCGTGCCACTCTCGATGAGCGCAACACGCGGTATTCGTGGCAGCTCTTTACCTACCGGTGGGAAGGAGCGACCTCTGGGGAGCACACCATGACCTCCCGCGCGATCGACACCGACGGCAGGGTCCAGCCAGCACAAACCGATCTCGAGGCAAAGAAAACGACGTGGGAAAATAACGGTCAGTTTCCGCGCCGCGTGATGATTTCCTAGCCCGGCGGAAGACCAAGACAAAGAAATTGGCTGGGACGCAGGGATTCGAACCCCGATTCTACGGTCCAGAGCCGTATGTCCTGCCTATTGGACGACGTCCCAGCCGGCAAACGGAAGTCTAGGCCGCCAAAAGCACGGTCGCAATCACACGGAAATGCGCCTTCGTGTGGCGCCGACAATCGATTTTCGCCATCATCTGGGCGTGCGCACCCCGAAAGTACCATTCGATACCGGCACCCCGCGTCTCGAGCTGTGCCTGCTGTACGTCTTGTTCGTCGCCGCCGGGCTATTGCAGGCTGAAGGCGCCGCGGTGCAGGCCCGCCCGGGCGAGGTGGCCGGTCGCGTCGTGGACTTCGACGGCACACCGCTTCCCGGGCTCGCCGTGCGGCTGGAAGGGCCGTTTCCACAAAACACCACACGCGAGCTGGTTGCCGACGCCAACGCCCGCTTCGTGTTTCGCGACACGCCGCCGGGACGCTACCGACTGGCGATCGAGCTCACCGGTGTGGACGCCGGCAGCGATCTCGACGTCATCGTGACGGCAGGAACGCGCGTCGAAACAACGCTGGTGCTGAACCTGCGGGGTACAGATATCAACGTCATCGTGCAGGCTCGGGCGCTGCGCGTTGAAGACGCCGATCTCGTCGACCCGGAGTCGACCGCAGGGCGGCGCATCGTACCAGGAACGACGATCAACTGGCTGCCCTTGCCGGCGGAGCAGGCCCTAGAGGTGCTCCCGCTGATGCCCACGGTGATCCGCTCCGACAGCGGCCAACTAGCGATCGACGGCACGTTGGTGACCGATTCGGTGATGCTCTTCAACGGCATCGACCTGATGGATCCCTACTCGGGTGAGTACCGGGTTCGCCTGCCGCTCGAGTCCATCGATCGCGTCGACCTGTATACCGGTGTGGTGCCAGCACAATACGGCGACACGGTGGGCGCCGTCGTCGATATCAGTACGTTGCCCGGCGCCGAGAGCTGGGGGTGGGGTGTTGCCAGTTTCGTTCCGAGGCCGCGGTTTCGGGACGGCACAATACAGGGCATCGGCAATGCATCTCCCCGCCTGTGGGTTTCCGGTCCGATCAAGCCGGGCGAAACGTACATGGCCATTTCCGCCGAGTATCACTTCGATCGCATCGACGTGCAGGACGTGCCGGGCGATCCGGCGCAAGATCACGTCAAGGTAGAGGGGTGGGACGCCACGGCGCAGGTGGATTGGCGACCCAACGACCAGCACAGCTTCATGGTTTCGGGCCTGGCGTTTCCGCAGCACGACAAGTTCGTCGGCCTCGACGGGCTTACACCACCGGAGGCGACCTTCAACGTCGAGCGCGATGCCGAGGCGCTGTTCGCCAAGCACACGTATCGAGGCGACCGTAACCGGTCGCTCGAGACCATGATCCAGTACAACCGCATCGGCATTCGCTCGGAGCCGCAGGGAGCGGCGCCGTACGAAGTCCTGACCGACGGGTTCGGCGGCAACCAGTTTCACCGTGAGGACCGGCAGACGACCCACACACAGATTCAGGTGAACTACTCGCGACGGCCGGAGCGGTGGCGGCGAAAGGTCGCACCTGGTCCAGATCGGCGCCGACTTTCATCGTCTCCACCTGAGCGGCCAGTTTGCCAACGATACGATTCTGGTGCGGGGCGTGGATGGCCGACTGCTGCAGAGGGTCGATTTCACCGACTCGCCTGACCTCTCGTACAGCAAGTACGAGTGGGCCGGTTACTTCCAAGACCGCTGGACCCACAGCGACAGATTCTGGTGGGATATCGGAGTGCGTCTTTCGGGGGACTCGTTTACCGATACGGTGGTTCGCATCGGGCCGCGGATCGGCGTCGCATGGGATCCCGTGGGCGACCGGCGCACGCTGCTGAAGGCCGGCGCCGGGATCATGTATCGACGGGTTTACCTGGGGAAGATTCTCTGGGAAGATCTGCCGGTTCGCCTGGAGACGACGTTCGCAGAAGACGGCAGCGCAACCTTGGTTCCCCTCGTAGCTGCGCGCGACGAGAAGCTCTCGGCGCCCCGCACGCTCTTGTTCACCGGCGACTTCAGCCATCGGCTCGAGTCGGGCTGGCTTTTTCGCACCAAGCTCTCGCATCGCAGTGGCAGCGACAACATCATTGCCGAACGCGTCGAGCCACCCGGTGTCGCCCTCGAAGACGACGATCCATTGCCGTTCTTCACGCAGAATCCGACCATCGAGGCGGGGTCGCTGTTGCTGTCGAATGCCGGCGAGTCGACCTCCTGGAGCCTCGAGGTTACCGCCGCCAAGCGGATTACCTCCGGCGGCGAGTTGGTGGTGTCGTACGTACGTTCCTCCAGCTTCGGCGACCTGAACGACTTCACGATCATGTCCGCCGCTGCCCCGGACCCCATCATTCGGGAAAACCGCCGGGCGCAGCGCGCCCTCGACGTACCCCACCGGATCCTGGCGTGGGCGACGATCAACCTGCCGGCCGACGTGCAGCTCGCCCCGGTGTTCGAGTGGAGGTCGGGCTTCCCCTATAGCGCGTTGGCTGAAGACCAGTCGTACTTCGGCGAGCCCAACACCGAGCGCCTCCCGAACTTCTTCTCGCTCGACCTGCAGGCGACGAAGGGCTTCACGGTGGGCGGTGTCTACGTGATTGCCGGCGTGAAGTTGACGAACCTCACGAGCCACGACAATCCCCGTCAGGTGATAGCCAACCTCGCCGATCCGGCCTTCGGGGAGTTCCGCAACAGCGTCCCCTTCAGGCTGCGTACAAAGTTCTCATTCAATTTCTGACCGCGAGCGCTAGGGGGCGCGATGACTGCGTTGCGCTTGCTCGGCCTCCTTCGCAGTACGCCAAGTACTACTCAGTCGGCCTCGCGGCGCGCGCCTTGTCCTCGCGCCCCCTAGCGCTCGCGCGCGACGTAATTCTTTGGCTTATCCGGCGGTCTGACTGGTGGCCGGCTGAGCGGCCTGGACCTTGCCCAGATAGCGGAGCATCCGGTCGAGGCGCGCGTCGGTGCTATTACGCCCCATGAGCTCGAGGACCTCGAAGATACCCGGCGAGGATGCCTTGCCGATTACCGCGACGCGGCTGGCATGAATCAAGTCGGCGGCATCCATCTCAAGGCTTTCCGCCAGTTGCCGGAGCGTCGCCTCGAGCTCTTCCTGGCTCCACGGGTCGACCTTGCCGAAAGCCTCGCGAACAGCCTGCAGCGGGCCAAGTAGCTCTTTGCCCTTGATGTGGGCGTTGACGGCATCCGGCAGATACGGGAACGCCTCGGTGAGAAACGGCGCGATGTTGTCGGCTAGCTCGTTGATCGTGCGCGAGCGCGACTGCCACAGGTCGATGAGCGCGAAGATGTAGTCGCGCCGCTCCATATCGAGCTCTTCCCGCCAGCAGCCGCGGTTGCTCAGGGCGTCGCGGACGGAGTTGAGCAATTCGCCAGCCGGGACCTCGGAGATGTACTTGCCGTTGAGCCAGGCGAGCTTCTCGGGGTCGAAAACGGCGTTCGACGAGTTGACACGCTCGAGGCTGAACTCCTTGGTCAGCTCGTGGAGCGTGAAGACCTCGCGGTCGTCTCCCGGCGACCAGCCCAGCAGCGCCAGGTAGTTGACAACGGCGCCGGGCAGGTAGCCCTTGTCGCGGAAATGTGTCACCGACGTCGCACCGTGCCGCTTCGACAGGCGCTTCTTGTCCTCGCCGAGGATGAGCGGCGGGTGCGCGAAAACCGGCAGCTTGGCGTCGAGAGCCTCATACACAAGGATTTGCTTCGGCGTGTTGGGCAGGTGATCAGCGCCACGGATGACGTGGGTGATGCCCATCTCGATGTCGTCGACCACGTTCGACAGGTGATACGTCGGCTTCTCGTCGGAGCGCAACAACACGAAGTCCTCGAGGTTGTCGCGCTCGAAGCTGACGTCACCGTGAACCTGGTCTTTGACGACCGTCGTGCCCTCCGTAGGCACCTTGAAACGAACCACTTTGGGGGCATCGGCGTCGAGTTTGGCTTGAACCTCATCGGCCGACAGGTCGCGGCACGTGCCGTCGTAGCGCCAGCCGTCGCCCTGCTCCTGAGCCTCTTGGCGCTTGGCTTCGATTTCCTCGGCGCTGCAGAAGCAGTAGTAAGCGTGGCCGGAGTTCATCAGCAGCGACACGTAGTCGCGGTACAGATCGAGGCGTTCGGACTGGTATAGCGGGCCTTCGTCCCAGTCGAGCCCCAGCCAGCTCAGCGCGTCGAAGATTCCCTGCACCGACTCTTCGCTGGAGCGACCTTTGTCGGTGTCCTCGATCCGCAGGATGAACGCGCCTCCGTGATGCTTCGCATACAACCAGTTGAACAGCGCCGTGCGGGCGCCGCCGACGTGAAGCTCGCCGGTGGGGCTGGGCGCGAAGCGTACGCGCACCTCAGAAGAATCGGCCATTTCAAACCTCGTTCAGGTAAGTCGCGAATTCAGTGGCCGCGAGCCGGAGAAGGGGAATTGGCCGGCGGCGCCTCCCTGCAGCCGCAAGAGCTACTGAACCTAGATGGTAGCCCAGCCCCCATATGCCCGCCAGCCGGTGCCCGAGCAAGCACAACGCCGCGAACGCCGCGTTCCCTGGTGTTCTAGTGCTGAGGGTGCGGGAAACGGTGTGGTCTCAAGGCGCGCGCCACGAGGGCCCCGGAGACGTATTTGTCATACGTCGAGGAGCCCGAGCAAGCGCAACGCCGCGAACGCGCCGTTTCCCGCATCCTCAGCGCCGTTGGCGGCGGACGTAGCCACAGGCCTCGCAGATTTCCGCCTTGCGAGTCGCCAGGGAAATGAGTACAGCAGCTCCAAACAGGGTCCAGGCCGGCACGTAGCCGAAGCCGAAGAGCCACGAAAAAACCGCGCTCCAGAAGGCAACGACGGCCAGTAGCACCGAACCGAAAGGACTGAATCGGTGCCGACGGCTCACCTGCCACGCGGCTCGAGTGTCGCACGACGGACAGCGGTCCTCGTCGTCCGCTGTTTCTTGTTCGTCACGGGCGAGCACGTCCGCGGCAGATCGGATGGCGCGCTGTCGGTCGCTGTGGGCCGACTCCGGTGAGTCGATCGGCGGTGCGGCTTGGCTGGGGCTATTGCTCATGAGTACAGGCAGGTTACATCAGGCCCGTGATGCATTAACAGGGTGCTGAAGAACACCCATGCGCGGTACCCGGGGAGTTCTCAAGCGCAACGCAATCATCGTGCGCCATTGCGTTCCCGCAGCCGCGACCCGTTGCAAAATGCGGGCTAAAGCGAGTCGCCGACGGACGTTACGTTGTGGCAACCCTCGCATCGTACGTGTTTCTTGTGCGGCCAGGCGAAGTAGGCGCTCATCGGAAAAACAATGGCGGCGAGCACCCACGAGGTCCAGTGGATCGAATCGCGGCTCAGCATCCAAGCGAGCATGATCGCTGCAATCACCCCAGCGGAGGTTTGTTCTCCCCACGCCGACGTCGGGCGCATGCGTTTGTACGCCATGCAGTGCGGACAGAACTGGAATTCCACGGGGTCCTCCCGCTAACAGGGTGGCTGAAAACTCCCCGGTGTGGCACCCCCGGGAGTTCTTCAGCATCTGCTACGCCGCGCCGGTGGAGAACGGGACTTCGCCCTCGTTGGAGGGGAGCTACGGCGCATCACAGGCGTGCCGAAACAGAATGGCGGAGGGGGTGGGATTCGAACCCACGGCACCAGTTACCCAGTGCAACGGCTTAGCAGGCCGCCCTATTCGTCCACTCTAGCACCCCTCCTTTAGCCTGCAATTCTCGACAGGATGCTACTACGGGGGCGGGAAGGGGCGCGTTTACAGCGTTGCGCTCTGTCGGGCTCCTCGACGTACTTAACGAGTACGCCTGCGGGGCCCTCGGTCGCGCGCCTCGTATCCGCGCCCCTTCCCGCCCCTCGTTACGCATCCCGTTGAGAAATGCAGGCTAGCTAGGCGGAGGGAGAAGGATTCGAACCTTCGGACCGCGAACGCGGTCAGCGGTTTTCAAGACCGCCGCCTTAAGCCAGACTCGGCCATCCCTCCCGCGCCTGAGATTGTACCGCGGCGACTAGTGCTCCTGATCATAAGTATGTTGACGTTTGTCCTGAGTCAGGAGTTCGTTGCATTTCGTGGTGGCGTGAGCGAGGCGGGATCGAATGCGACGTGCTGGTACACTTCGATTTCCCTGCCGACGTCGGCGACTGAGAGCAGGCGATGGTAAGACCCCGACGGGTCTTACCCGGCCTGCCTCGAGGAGGCTTCCATGGGCATCGCGGCTGTTGTGATTGTTGGTCTCGCGGCGATCCTCGGCGTCTGGCTGATGATCACGTACAACGCGTTCGTGCGCCGTCGCGTCGCAGTTCGCAACGGATACAGCGGCATCGACGTACAGTTGAAGCGCCGTTACGATCTGATTCCCAACCTTGTCGAGACCGTCAAGGGTTACGCCGGCCACGAGCGCGAAACTCTGGATGCCGTAGTCAAAGCCCGGCAGGCCGGCATCGACGCCAGCACTGCGGAGCAGCAGATGCAGGCCGAGAACATGATCACCGGCGCGCTGCGCAAACTGTTCGCCTTATCCGAGGCTTATCCGGACCTGAAGGCCAGCCAGAATTTCCTCGAATTGCAAGAGGCGATCAGCGAAACGGAAGATCAAATCGCCGCCGCGCGCCGCATTTACAACGCCAACGTTGCCGACTACAACCAGGGCATCGAGCAGTTTCCCGGCGTCCTGGTGGCCGGCTGGTTCAGCTTCGCCAAAGAGCCGTTCTTCGAGATGCAAGAGGCAGAGCGCGCCGTCCCGAGCGTCGAGCTTTAGCAAGTTCCGGTGCTCTCGATTCGTCCCCACCTTTGATCCGTCTGTGACATGAGCTCCCCCCGGACCGCGCCGCGCGAGTGCGATGTTGCCGTCATCGGCGGCGGGCCTGCCGGCGCCGCGGCGGCGCGCCTGCTGG
Source organism: Acidobacteriota bacterium (assembly GCA_963666055.2). Classification (GTDB taxonomy): domain Bacteria; phylum Acidobacteriota; class UBA890; order UBA890; family WLXD01; genus DASCOT01. The sequence continues at coordinate 548,735 of CAXWPH010000014.1, forward strand.
CACACTGGACGCGTAGCGTCGTCGTGCTCACCCGTCCGGAGCCACGCCACACGTTGGCGGTGTCGCTGCCACCGAGCTGTCGAAAATTGTTCGAGACCATCGGGGTCCTGCGGCAGGTCGATGCCGCCGGATTCTTCCCGAGTACCGGCAACACCGTTTGGTGGGGCGGCGAGGCGCGTTCGGAGACGTTTGCCGACGGGCTGACCGGCTACCAAGTGGTGCACCGCGATTTCGACCGGCTGCTGCTCGAGGCCGCGGAAGAAGAAGGGGCCCGGGTACGCCGCAACGCGAAGGTGCGCGAGGTGAGTCGGCCGAGCGCCGACGGGCTGGCGTGCATCTCATTCGACGAGGAAGGAGAGTCGCGCCGTCTTCAGGCTCGGATGGTGCTGGATTGCTCCGGCAGGGCCGGGGTCATAGCGCGCCACGGCCTGCGCGTTTACGAAAAGAACTCAACGACCGTTGCGCTGGTTGGCGTGTGGCGCAAGGCCGGCGGCTGGGGCCTCGACGAGGAAAGCCACACGCTCGTGGAGAGCTACGAGGATGGCTGGGTGTGGTCGATTCCGGTGTCGCCGGACACCCGTTATTTCACGCCGATGGTGGATCCTCGGGTAACCGGGCTGAGGCGCGACGAATCGGCGTCCGGCCCGCAAATCGAGTCCGTCTATCGCGCCGAGCTGAGCAAGGCGCCGCACCTCAATGCGCTGCTCGAAGGCGCCGAGGCCGTCGACCAGCCGTTCGGGTGTGACGCCTCGCTGTATTCGGCGGAACACTTTACCGGCCCCGGCTTCTTGCTGGTCGGCGACGCCGCCTCGTGCCTTGATCCGCTGTCGTCGTACGGCGTCAAGAAGGCGTTGGCATCGGGCTGGATGGCGGCGATTGTTGCCAACACGTGCGTTTCCAATGCCGCGCTGGAGGCACCGGCCCTCGAGCTGTATGAAAGCCGTGAGCGCGCCGTGTGGGAGGCCTGCAGGCAGCAGTCGGTAGGTTTCTTCGAATCTGCGGCGGCCGATCACGGCCACCCGTTCTGGACCGGTCGCGCCGACGCGGCGGATGCCGCGACGCAGGATCCCGCAGACGATGCCGATCTCGACATCGATGTGTTGCGCCGCGATCCCGCGGTTCTCGCGGCCTTCGAGAGACTCAAGAGCACTGCCGCCATTTGCCTGATCCACGGGGAGCGGCTCGAACGCGTGCAACGGCCGGCGATTCGCGCCAATCAGGTGGTGTTGCAGACGCAGTTGCAAACCCCGAGCTTGCCGGCGGTGCGCTTCCTGCGCGGCGTGGACCTCGCCGAGCTGGTCGACCTTGCCGGCGGCCACGACCAGGTGCCTGATCTGTTCGAGGCCTACAATCGCCGCTGCCCGCAGGTGATCCTGCCCGATTTTCTGGGTGCTCTGTCGGTGTTGCTGGCCCGCGAGGCGCTCGTGAACACGATTTCGCGGGACTGAGCCCTGCCGGGGGTCGTTGTTTCCCGCACCCGAGCGTGCTAAAAGCCGTGTTCATGAAGGTCCGTGTTTTCGTCGCCGTCGTCGGTATCGCTGTATCGTGCCTGGTTGCCGCCGGAATCGCCGCCGCCCTCGAGTCGCCCGCCTCGGTGCAGACCGCGGCTCAGCAAGCGACGGAAGCAGACGAAGCGGACACCCAGTTCGACTTCGAAGACGGCTTCCCGGTCGACAACGCCACCCTCGTTACCCGGTGCGTGCGCTGTCACGCCATGAACGACGACGGCTACATGACGCGGATTTCGTACCTACGCAAGACGCCCGAGGGTTGGCAGCAGTCGGTGCGTCGCATGGTGCTGCTGCAAGACGTCGAGCTCGATCCGGCCGCCGCCCGTGAGATCGTCAAATACCTGGCAAACAACCTGGGGCTGGCGCCCGAGGAAGCGGCGCCGGGTGATTTCGAGGTCCAACGCCGGCTCATCGATTATCGCTACACCGCCGACGCGGACACCGAGGATACCTGCATTCGGTGCCACTCGATGGGCCGGGTGATCACGCAACGGCGCAGCAAGCAGGAGTGGGACCTGCTGATGGCGACGCATCGTTACTATTACCCGCTCATCGATTTTCAGGCGTTCATTCGCTCTGGCCCAGGGAGTACCGAGCCGGGCCCCGACGGCAGCCCGCCCGACAATCGCCATCCGATGGACAAGGCCGTGTCGCACCTGTCGCAAGCTTTCCCCTTGGACACCGCCGCGTGGGCGTCGTGGTCGGCAAACATGCGCCAACCACGCCTCGCCGGCACTTGGGCCATGAGCGGCTACGAACCGGGCAAGGGGCCGATTTACGGACACGTCACGATTACCGCCGATCCCCCCGCCGAAGACGAGTTCACCACCGAGGCCGTATACACCTATGCCCGCAGCGGCCAGCAGGTGCGGCGGCAAGGGCGGTCGATTGTGTACACCGGCTTCCAGTGGCGCGGGCGCTCCTATGAAGACGGCGACGAGACCGGGTTGCGTGAGGTCATGTCGGCCGACCGCGATCGGCGATCGATAACGGGACGCTGGTACACTGGCGGATACGATGAAATCGGCCTCGACGTTACGTTGCAGCGCGTCACCGCGGATCCTCTTGTCTCCGGCGTGTTTCCGTCGATCATCCGCCGCGGCGAATCGCCGCTGGAGATCACCATTTACGGTGCCACCCTGCCGGTTTCGATTGCCGCCGGTGACCTGGATTTCGGCGGCGGCATCGTGGTGACCGAAGTGGTCAGCGCCGGCGCCGACGCCATTACGGTGCAGGTGAGCGCCACCGCCGATGCCGACGTCGGCGGCCGCGACCTCTTCGTTGCCGGCACCTCGCATCGCGATGCGCTGACCGTGTACGATACGGTTGACGCCATCGAGGTGATGCCGCGCGCCGGCATGGCACGCGTCGGTGGCATTGTGTTCCCCAAGGGCTTCCAACAGTTCGAGGCGACCGCCCGCAGCAACGGCGCCGACGGCGAGGCCGGTACCGACGATGATCTGGAGCTCGGCACCGCCAACGTCGTTTGGAGTCTCGAGGAATACGCTGCGGTGCTCGACGACGACGACTTGGCTTTCGTGGGCGGCATCGATGACGGCGGGTTGTTTACCCCCGCCGAAGACGGGCCGAATCCAAACCGCAGCGGCGATCGTAACAACATCGGCGACGTCTGGGTGGTGGGAACGTTCATTCCGGACGACGCGATGCGCGCGGCCGGCGCGAAGGAACTGCGCGCCCGGGCGCATCTGTTGGTTACTGTGCCGCTTTACATGCGCTGGGAGCCGTGGGCGACCGGCGGGGTGGAGGGTAGATGAGCACGCTGGCGTTGCGCGAGTTCCACAAGTTCGAGGCGGCCGGGCGAAGTTTCGTGTACCTGGTGCCCAGCGCCGCGGTGTTCGCGCTCGACGACACGGCTGATGCCGTGATCGGCGAGTTGGCCGGCGGGGCCATGACGCCCTCCGAGATCGTCGAGTCGCTGGCCAATCGGTTCGCGACCGAGGAAGTCGGCGCAACCATCGGCGAGCTGCTGCAGCTGCGCGCCATCGGTGACCGAGACGTCCTGCAGGAACCGATCCCGAAGGCCGTACCGCCGGAAGACTTTCCACTCTCGACGATGGTCTTGAATGTCACCAACAAGTGCAACTTGAGTTGTACGTACTGCTACGAGTACGGCGAGGACAAGATCGTCGACACCGAAAACGGCGCCCAACCCAAGTTCATGAGCAGCGAGACGGCGCGCGAAAGCGTCGAGTTCATGCTGAGCCAATCGACCTCCAACGAGGTCGTGCACTTGACGTTTTTCGGCGGCGAGACGCTGCTCAACTTCCCGATTCTTCAGGAGACGGTCGAGTACGCGCGGCGGCGCGGCGACGAGGTCGGCAAGCGCGTCGAGTTCAGCCTCACGACCAACGCCACGCTGCTGCGTCCGGAGATCATCGAAGTGGTTGGCCGACAACGACATCGGCGTGACCGTGTCGATCGACGGTCCCAAGGAGATGCAGGACGAGTTCCGTGTCTACAAGAGCGGCTCGGGCAGCTACGACGTTCTCATACCCAAGGTTCGCGAGCTGCTCAAACGCCACACGAGTCGACCTATCGGCGCCCGGGTCACGCTCACCAAGCAGACCCTCGATGTGAAGCGAATCTTCACGCATCTCACCGAGGAGATCGGCTTCTGGGAGGTCGGGTTCGCGCCGGTGACCACGGCGAACGGGCGCGACTACGCTATCGAGGACGACGGCTTCGACGACATGTTGGATCAGTTTCGCGCTCTGGCGTGGGACTTTCTCGAAGCGTCCGTGGAGAATCGCCACCACGGCTTTTCGAACGTCAAAGACACGCTCGAGGAGATCCACAAGGGGTTCAGCAAGGCGTACCCGTGTGGCGCCGGGCTGGGGCTCATGGGCGTCTCGACGGCCGGCGACGTGGCGCTCTGTCACCGCTTCGCCGGCTCGGAAGAGCATACCCTCGGATCGGTTACCGAGGGCATCGACCGTGACCTCCAGAGGGACTTCTTCGACAAGCACCACATCTCGAACAAGACGGATTGTCATACCTGTTGGGCCCGGCCGCTGTGTGCGGGCGGCTGCTACCATGAGGCCCACACGCGCTACGGCACCACCACGGGTCCCAACTTGCATTATTGCGAGTGGATCCGCGGTTGGACCGACACCTGCTTGCAAATTTACGGTGAGCTCGCGACCCGGCGGAACTGCGGGGCTCTGTCAGCCGGTCGAGCGCGATCTGTTCGATTGTCACCTCGGGTGTTTCTGGCCGGCGCAAGTGCCCGACCAACTCAACCATGCCGAGGATTGGACCGACAAGTGTGCGGCGGCGCAGAAGGACTGGCGCAAGTTGGACCTGATCTTCCCGTAGGCGACTCCGTGACCCGGCACAGCACATGTCATCCTGACGCATCGTTGCACCCGGGCTGGCGACGCGACGCGCCGACCGGTAGGCGCTGCGGCCGCAATGCGGCCGTCCTGATGGTGGCGATTGTCGCCTTGATGATCGCTCCGTTGGTTCCCGCCGCCCCAGCAGCCGAACAGCAGAGCGGTGGCAACGCGACGATCTTCGTGGCGGCGTACGACAACTCGGTGCACGTCATCGACGAGGCGACGCTGCAGGTTGTCGACAAGATCGCGACGACCACGGGCATCCCGAGGAATTTGTTGCTGTCACACGACCGCAAGCGCCTTTATGTGCTGGAGGTCCAGGCCGAGATCATCGAAGTGCTCGACATCGAGACCCGGCGGTCAATCGACTCGTTCACGCTGAGCGAGGGCGACCTGAGGGTGCGGATCAACGGGCTCGTGGTACATCCCGACCAGACCTATGCGTTGATGACCGTGCAGGAGTACGTCAACCGCACAGATCGCTTCGAGGTCAGCGAGTCGAAGTTGCTGCAATACGATCTGCAAAACCACGCGGTCATGCGCGAGATTCCGTGGCCCGATGAACGCCCGCGCCGTGGCGCTGCGATGATCTTCTCTCCCGACGGCAGCCACGTGTACTTCTTCTCCCGCGACATCTTGGTCCTCGAGACCGAAGACTTCACCGAGGTCGACAAGTGGGAGATCTCGCAGCCGCTGGAGCCCGGCCTCGGGCGGTTCACGCCGCCGCTCAACGCCAGCTTGTACGAAGAAGAGGGTTTCTTCACCGGGTTGTTTCGTATGACCGACCCGGTACAAGGGCGACGCATGATGGGAATCGCCCGCGTGAACCTGGCGGCGCGCGACGTCGATTTCTATATGCTCGGGCCGAACGAGCCCGTAGGGTTTTCCATCGCCCCGGACCGTACGAAGGCCTATGGTCTTTATTCCTCGGGCATCGGCAAGCACGAGTTCTGGACCTTCGATCTCGTGAACCGCGGCGTCGCGAGCAAGCAACCTTTCGACGGCCGGCCGCGCATGTCTCTGGCAGTCAGCTCCAACGGCGAGCAGCTCTACATTTACAACGCCGGCAACACGATCGACGCCTACGACGCTTCGACGTATCGGTTTATCCGGCGGTTGGAGCTCGACGCCGACACGACGTCGAACCTGCTGGTCCTGCCGCCGCAAGACTGACCCGGCCCGTCGATGGCCGTCGACCGCGAGCTCCGCTGGGCTGGACGCTTCATTGTTCCGTATTGGCGGCGGCTGACTCTCGTTCTGGCCATCAGCCTGGCGAGCACCGGCCTGTCGCTGTACGTGCCGTACCTGTCGAAGTCGCTCGTCGACGACGCCATGCTGGGCCGCGACATGGCGGTGTTGGTGCGTATCGTGGCGCTGTTCGCCGGCATCACGTTGCTGAGCTTCGTGCTCAACGTCGTCAGCGGCCTGCGTTACACGAGGGTGTCGGCGGAGATCCTGTTCGACATGCGCCTGGCTTTGTACCGGCACCTGCAGGCGCTCTCCCCGCGCTTCTACGCGCGCACCAAGCTCGGCGACATCGTGTCACGCATCAACAACGACATCGGCGAGATCCAGCGGGTCGCCGCCGAGATGGCCCTGGCATGAGTCGGCAACGTGCTGTTTCTCATCGGCACGGTGGCCATCCTGCTGATGCTCGACTGGCGGTTGTTTCTCGTAGGCGTGGCAGTGATGCCGCTGAGCTTGTGGGCTCTGGTGCACTATCGAAGACGGCTCGAAGGGCGGATCCAGCTTCTACGCGAGTGCAGCGCCGACATCGGCAACTTCCTGATCGAAACAATCCAGGGTGTGAAGCTCATTGTCACGAGCAACGCCCAGGAGCGGGAGGTCGATCGTTTCCGCGCCAAGAACGACGCCTTCATCGACGCCCTCATGCGGATGCGATGGCTCGGCTACATGTCGGGAGGATTGCCGGGTCTCCTCATCTCGGCGGGGACCGCAGTGGTGTTTCTGTACGGCGGCAGCCAGGTGATCAACGGCGCGATAACGCTGGGCACGCTCGTCACCTTCATGGCATATCAGATGCGCTTGCCGGCCCCCGTGCAAGGGCTGATGGGGCTGTACACCAACCTGGCCACGGCGCGCGTGTCGCTGCGTCGCGTCCACGAGATCCTCGACGCGGAGGTGGAGATTGTCGAAGCGCCCGACGCGGTGGCGCTCACCGAGGTGGCGGGGAGCATACGCTTCGACGACGTCAGCTTCGCGTTCGACCGCGGCCCCGTGCTCGACGATGTTTCGTTCCACGTGCCGGCCGGATCTACCTTGGCCGTCGTCGGGCCGAGCGGCGCCGGCAAGTCGACGATCGTCGACCTGCTGTTGCGTCACCTCGATCCGGATGCCGGCGCCATCTCTCTGGACGGGCACGACCTGCGGGGCCTGTCGCTTGCCGACCTGCGGCGTCACGTCGTCGTGGTCGAGCAGGAGCCGTTCGTTTTCCACGCCACGATTGCCGAGAACGTGCGCTATGGACGTCCCGAGGCATCCGACGACGAGGTTGCTGCCGCGGCCCGCTCGGCCGGCCTCGACTCCTTTATCGAGCAGCTTCCCGAAGGCTTCGACACCGAAGTCGGGGAGAGGGGAATGGCCGTGTCGGCCGGCGAACGCCAGCGCATCGCGGTGGCGCGGGCGTTTCTCGCCGACCCGGCGGTGCTTCTCCTCGATGAAGCCACGGCCTCCCTCGATCCCGTATCCGAGCAGCAGGTGATCGCCGGATACGAGGCCATCATGCAGGGTCGAACGACGATCCTGATTTCGCACCGACTGGACATGGCGCGCCAGGCGGATCGGGTGATCGTTCTCGACGACGCACGGATCGTCGAGCAAGGAGCGCCGAGCCAGCTGTGGGACGCGGGCGGGGCGTTTCCGCGCCTGTTTGTCGGCGCCGCGCAATGAGCGCTTCGGCACCGGAGCTTCGAGGTCACGGCGATCGAAGCGATGAGCATACCGCCGCCGGCGATCGACTCGTCGGACTCGACCATCCCGAGCTTGCTGCGGCCACCGGTCGGGGCGTGCGGGTGGCGGTGATCGACAGCGGCGTGCACGCCGATCATGACCATATCCATGGCATCGTCGGTGGTGTCGGCATTGGGGTCGATCGGACACCGCACGGTGACTACGTGGACCGGCTCGGACACGGAACCGCGGTAAGCGCCGCCATCCTCGAGAAGGCTCCGGACGTCGAGCTGTTGGGGGTGAGGGTTTTCGATCGCTCGCTGTCGGCCCCCGCGCCGGTTCTGGTCGAGGCGATCGATTGGGCGGCGCAACGCGCCGTCCAGCTGATCAACTTGAGCCTCGGCACCGAGAAGCCCGAGCACGAGGAGATCCTGCGCGATGCCGTGAGGCGTGCGGGGGAGCGTGGTGCGGTGGTCGTGTCGGCCGCCGAATCCCATGGCCACGTCTGGTTGCCCGGAAGCCTCCCCGAAACCATCGGCGTGCGGCTCGACTGGGAGTGTCCGCGTGATGCGCTGCGCCTCGACGCGGGCTCAGCGGATATCTTCGCCTCTGGTTACCCACGACCGATCGATGGCGTGCCGCCCGAGCGCAACCTCAAGGGAATCAGCTTCGCGGTGGCCAATGTAACCGGCATTCTGGCGCGTTTGCTCGGTGCCCGACCAGGCGTCGACTCCGCAGCCGTAGACTCCGCGGTCCCGCCGGCCGGCCTTGTCGAGCGTCTTGCCGAGCTTGCGAGTACTTGAGCCGCGATCGGTTCGTCGAAGGTGTAGGCGTCGCTCTCGCTCGCGACGTCACACGTCGAGGGGTACGGATCAGCTTATTAAACAACTACAATCGTAGTAACTTTCCGGTGGCGGTCTCCCGAGACGGGCACCGATGCGGCATCAGCCGCGGACCGGGAGGAAGCGGGCGACCGGCGGCTATTCGAGCAGCGGCTTGAGGATCGCCCACACTTGTTCGGCGACGATCCGGTGGCCCTCGGCGTTGGGATGGATGCCGTCGGCGAGGTTGAGTTCCGGGCGCGCCGCAACGCCCTCCAACAGGAAGGGAATCAGCGCGGCGTCGTTGGCTCGCGCCAGCTCCGGAAACAGGTTGCGGAACTCCGCGGTGTATTCGGGGCCGAGATTGGGTGGCGCCAGCATTCCGGCGACGACGACCTTGACCTCCGGGTACTTCGCGCGGGTCTTGTCGATGATGGCTTGCAGGTTGTCGCGCGTCAGCCCGAGCGGCAGGCCGCGGAGCATGTCGTTGGCGCCGAGCTCGAGCACCAAAACATCGATGCGACGACGCAGCAGCCAGTCGATGCGGCGCGAGCCGCCGGCCGAGGTATCGCCGGGGACACCCGCGTTGAGAACCTCGACACCTGACCCTTGGTGCTCGAGACGCCGGGCGATCAGGTTGGGGAAGGACTCCTCTACCGGCAGCCCGTAGCCCGCCGTCAGGCTGTCGCCGAGAAAGAGGATCGTCTTGGCTTCCTGCCGGAGCCCGGTGGTGGTGGGCGGCGAGCCGCTGTTGGAGATCGACCCCCCCGCAGGAGTGCCTACGACTGCCGCGGTCGCCATACCGACGGCAACGATTGCCGCCAGCGCAGCTCCAGAGTGCCGCCCTCGATTATCGTGCGTTCGGTTCATCGGTTGGTCATCGCCGCGACATACAGGTCGGCCGCGGACAGCACCACCTCCCTGACACTCATACTATAGAGGTGCCATGAGCCAAGGTGCCGTCCTGAGAGTCGACAAGCTGACCAAGCGCTACCCCAGCGCCGGGGGTGAGCTGACCGTGCTCGAGGATGTGAGCTTCACGCTCGAGGAGGGCGCCTCCTGCGCTTTGGTCGGCCCGTCGGGCAGCGGCAAGACAACGCTGCTCGGGCTGTGCGCCGGGCTCGACCGTCCGAGCACGGGTTCCGTCCGGCTCGTCGGGATCCCGCTCGAGGAAGCAGTCCGAGGATCGACTGGCGGAGATTCGCAATCAGCACGTCGGTTTCGTTTTCCAGACATTCCAGCTCATACCGACGCTCACGGCTGTGGAGAACGTGATGGTGCCGGCCGAGCTGCATGGCACCAACAACGCCGAGCGCCGGGCCCGCGAGTTGCTGAAGGTAACGGGACTCGAAGACCGCCTCGATCACTATCCGGGGCAGCTCTCCGGCGGCGAGCAACAGCGCGTGTCGCTGGCGCGCGCTTTCATCAACCAACCCAAGATGCTGTTCGCCGACGAGCCCACCGGCAACCTCGACATCGAGACCAGCGACCTGGTGGTCGAGCTGCTCTTCGACCTCAACCGCAAGGCCGGCACGACGTTGCTGCTGGTAACCCACGATCTCGAGCTCGCCGGCAAGGCCGAACGCATTATCCGGTTGCGTGGCGGTCGGGTGGCATCTGACCCCGAGGGCGGCGGGCGCTGATATGCGAGGCATCGCTTCACGGTGGGCCTGGCGGATGGCCTGGCGCGACAGCCGCGGCAGCCGGCGTCGCCTCCTTCTGTACGTCTCATCGATCGTCGCCGGAGTGGCGGCGCTCGTTGCTATCGGTAGTTTCCAGGCCAACCTGAACGCGGCGATCGAGGATCGCGCCAAGACGTTGCTCGGCGCCGATCTGCGCATCGACAGCCAGCGCGCCTTCTCCGCCGAGGCCGAGGAGTTGTTGCGATCATTGTCCCCCCTGCAGTCGCGGCAGGTCGAATTCGCCTCGATGGCCTACTTTCCGGGGCCCGACACGTCGCGGCTGGTATCGGTACGCGCTCTCGAAGGCGGGTTTCCCTACTACGGCGAGCTCGAAACGGATCCGATCGAGGCCGCCGCCGCGTTTCGCAACGGTCGCGAGGCCCTGGTCGACGACGGCCTGATGTTGCAGTTCGAGCTCCAGGTCGGCGACGAGGTGCGACTCGGGCAAACGACGTTCCGGATCGCCGGCCGCTTGCTGAACGTGGCCGGTGAGATCCCGACCCGGGCTCTGATCAGCCCGCGCGTTTACATTCCGATGGCAGAGCTCGTCGCGACCGAGCTGATCCAGCTCGGCAGTCGCGCCGGATACACGGCGTACATCGCCTTCGACGATCCGCTGCTCGACCCCGACGTGCTGGTTGAAGAGCTCCGCCCGCGCCTTCGCGACCTGCGATTGCGCGCCGATACGGTGCAGCGTCGCAAAAAAAACGTCGGCACCGCGCTGTCGAACCTCAACGCGTTCTTGACCTTGGTGGGTTTCAGCGCGCTGCTGCTCGGCTCGGTCGGGGTAGCCAGCTCGATCCATCTGTACGTCAGCGGCAAGCTCGAGACGGTAGCGGTGTTGCGTTGCCTGGGGGCCAAGCCCTCCAGCGCGGTGAGCATTTTCGTCATCCAAATCATGGTTCTCGGCCTGGTCGGCGCCGGCTTCGGGGCGGCTACCGGCGTCGCCGTGCAAATGGCCCTGCCGCTCGTCCTGGCCGGCTTCCTGCCCACCGACATCCCCTTCTTCATCGCGCCGCTGGCAATTCTCGAGGGCGTTGCCGTGGGCACCAGCGTGGCCCTGCTTTTCGGCTCGTTTCCGTTGCTGGCGGTGCGTGACGTCAGCCCGCTGCTCGCCCTCCGGGCGCTCGGCGAAGAGAAGGCCGCGGCGCGCAAGGACCCGCGCCGCTGGTTCCTGGCGGCTTTGATCGTGGCCGCGGGCGCCGCGTATCTGATGCTCACCAGCCCATCGCCACGTACCGGCGCGATCCTCTTCGGCGGCATGCTGGGTGTGTTCGCGCTGTTGTTCATCGTCGCGCAGCTGATCATGCGGTTGGCCCGTGCTCTGCCCACCGCGGGGCTGAGGTACGAGACGCGGCAGGGCCTTGCCAATTTGTACCGGCCGCGCAACCAGACCTCGCTGCTGATGCTGTCGCTCGGCCTCGGAACCTTCTTGATCCTCACACTGATCCTTATCCAGGCGTCGTTGGTGGCGGGGGTCGGCGAGGTGCTCGACGAGAACGAGCTCGATCTGATCGTTTGGGACATCCAGGCCGATCAGATCGACGGGGTGCGGGCCGCCTTCGACACCGAGAACCTACCTGTGGAACGGACTTTCCCGGTCGTTCCGATGCGCATTTCCCACGTCGAAGGCACGTCCGTCACCGCCGAGGACCGGCGGTCCTGGGCGACGCGCTGGGACTACTCGGCTACCTATCGGCGCGAGCTGCGCGGGTCCGAGCGGGTCGTCGCGGGCGAATGGATCGGGCGCGTCGATCCCGACATTGATCCCGTGCCGATCTCGATCGACCGCCAGGTGGCCGAAGATCTCGGTGTGGAGGTCGGCGGCGAGCTTGTTTTCGACGTGCAGGGGATTTCGCTCAACACCGTCGTGGCCAGCATCCGTGGCGTCGAGTGGGAGCAGGAGCCGCCCAACTTCTTGGTCGTCTTTCCCGAAGGCGCGCTCGAGGCAGCGCCGCAGTTTCACGTCATCGTTTCGAGCACCAGCACACCGACTGAATCAGCGGCGATCCAGCGGCGGCTGGTGCGCGAGTTTCCCAACGTGGCGATCATCGACTTGAACTTCGTAATGCAAACCGTCGAGGAGGTCCTCGACGAGATCTCTTTCGTGATCCGCTTCATGGCGCTGTTCACGGTGGCCACCGGCATCGTCGTGCTCGTTGCGGCCGTTGTCACGAGTCGATTGCAGCGCGTTCGCGAGGGCGTTCTGTTGCGCACGCTCGGTGCCTCGCGCGCCCAGATCAACCGCATCCTGCGCGCCGAGTACTTGTTTCTCGGCGCCTTCGCGGCGCTGACCGGATTGTCTCTGTCGATCGTCGCCGCCTGGCTGCTGGCCCGCTACCTCTTCGATGTCACCTTCGTGGCGCCACTCGGTGCACTGGTGGGCGCCGCCACACTGGTCGTGCTCGCGACACTGATGGTCGGCATGATCAGCAGTCGCGGCATCTGCAATCGGCCGCCGCTCGAGGTACTGCGTTCCGACGTTGGTTAAATTAGGCTGGTTCCCCCGGTTGACTACTTCCAGAAACAGGAACGGCGGCGACCCTCGGACGCGCGTTTGAACTGCGGACCTGTTGATTACGAATCGTCGTTGGCGCCGCCATCCTCTCATGCCCGACTCATCCGGAAGGAGGGCTCTTGCCGGCGGCCAATCTCATCCGCAGCAGCACCCAGGCGACGCGCAGCGTTTCACTCAAGGTGACCTTCGATTCGCCGCCGGCGCGGACGCGATAGTGAATCGGCACCTCGGTGATGCCGACACCCGACCGGTGTAGACGGAAGAGGAGCTCGAGATGGGTCGCGTGGCCGCCGCTGCGGATAGCATCGAGATCGACCGCACCGAGCGCCTCGCGCCTATAGCATCGATACCCTGTGCTGCAGTCGGCGTACGGCAGACTGAGGACCGTTGCGGCGAAACCGTTCGCCAACCTCGACAACAGGCGGCGCTTGCCGCTGAGGTCGGCCGCTCCGCCAGCGATATAGCGGGAGCCGATCACGACCTCGGCGTCGGCAGCGGCGGCAAGAATCGGCGTCAAGCTGGCGGCCTCGTGAGAGCCGTCACCGTCCATCTCGACGATGAGATCGGGGGGGTCCGGTGACTCCAGAAGCCGCCCGAAAGCATCGACGACCGCATCTCCCCTGCCCTTCGAGCGTTGGCGCGACATCAGATGCAAGCGGTCGAACCGCTGCATCAACTCCTCGACGACCGCGGCGGTTCCGTCAGGCGAGTTGTCGTCGACGACCCATACCTCGAGCTCCACATCGCCATCCTGCCGGAAGATTTCGTCGACGAGCTGCGGGAGCGTCGCCCTCTCGCAGTAAACGGGGATGACGACCGTGGCCCGCTGGCGCGGCGTTGCGCTCACGATTGGGTGGTGACGAAAGCTTGCATGCGCGTGAAAGGTTATCGTATTGATCGCATGAAGACGCCAACCACAGTCCAGCGAGTGCTCCACGTGGCGCGGCTGATCGCCGCCGCCGCGTTACTCTTGAGGGTCGGCGGCTACGGTGCGGCCATGATTCCCTCGGCGTATGTGTGCCTGGCCATCCTCGTGGCCCTTCTAGCGGCCGGACGCTGGGCCGCCGCCGTTCATTCTCATGGCCGCGCGCAGGTCGTCGCGGACCTGCGCGTCTGGGCTTCCGCCAACAGCTTCTGGCTCGGGCTGTCGGCCGTGGCCCTGCTTGCCACGGTCGTGCGGTTGGCCGCGATCACCCAGGACCTTGGCCACGTGGCGCCCGGTATCGACGAGAATCGGCTCAACTCGAGCATCCTCGGTTTCTTCCGCACCGGTGAGATCGACCACCGCACGGTCGAGCACTATCCCGGCATTCATTACTGGCTGCTGACGGGCAGCTACCTCCTCGCCTATTTGCGCGGACTGATGGATGGTCTGGCTGAAACGTTTGCGAGGATGCCGCGCGAAATCTTTTTTGCGGCCGGCCGGCTGGTGAGCGCCGCCGAAAGCGTCGCCACCGTCGTCCTTGTCGGGCTGTTGGGCCGGCGTCTGGCCGGAGCCACGACCGGGCTGTGGGCGGCTGGCTTGCTCGCGATCGCGCCTCTCTCGATCAGCCTCGGCCGTCAGCTGCGCAACGACGCGGCCCAGACGATGGTTCATCGTCGCCGCCGTCTATGTCGCCCTCGGCGTGCATCGGCGCGGCCACGCGGGGTACGCACCGGCGTTGGCGGGCGCTCTCGCCGGGTTGGCCGCCGGCGTCAAATACACCGGTGTTTTCGTGCTCGTACCCGTGCTGCTCGCCGCGGTGAGCACGGAAGACACGGCGCGCTGCGGCCGGGCCTTCGTTCTCGCCGGAAGCGGGTTCATCGCCGCGGCGCTGATCTCGAACCACTTCGTCGTCACCGATCTGCCGAGACTTGTCTACCAGCTCTCCGCGCAGGTGGCGATCACCGGCCCGGCGCACTGGGCGGCCCAGGACAACCCCGCCACGTTCCACGTCATGGTCCTCGTCAACCGTGTCGTTGGCTGGCCGCTGCTCATTCTCGGCGCCGTCACCGTCGCCTCTCACCTCGCGGCGGGCAGATGGCGCTGGTGGCTGTTCGCGGTGTATCCGCTCGTCTACATCGGGTTCGTCTCCAGTCGCCCTTCGCAGCTGCCACGCTGGGTGTACCCGGCGGCGCCGTTCGCCGCGATCGCGGCCGCGGCGGGGCTCGTGGCGGTGACGGCGTACCTGGGCCGGCGCGCCGATGCTGTCGCCCGGCCCGCCCCCCGGTTCGCCTGGGCTGCGGGTCCAATCGTGGCGCTCATGCTCGTGTCGCCTGTCGTCTGGCGCACGGCCACGGAGTTGAACCGCCGCTTCGGGACGCCGACCTACCGGATCGCCGAGGAATGGCTCGAGCACAACACGTCGGTCGGTGACAGCCTTCTCATCCAGAGACGGTGGCTCGATCTCGACCGTCGACGGTTTGACCTGAATCGTGTCGTCTCGCTGCAGAAATGGCTCGATGGCGGTCTTCATGCGCTCGGCGCACACGACTGGATCGTCGTCCAGGAGACGCTTCTCCGTCATCCGATTCTCGAGGAGCTGACTCGGGTCGAATACATTACCGTCGACGCCTTCCTCGGTGGCAACCAGGGCCCCGACTTCGCGGTCTTCGAGGCGCCAAGAATCCCCGCTGCCGATGTACCCCTCGAGCTGCGCTTGGACGGCAACGAGGCTCTTGACTTCCTCGGCCCCGAATGGTCCAAAAAACCCGATCCGCGGCCTGGTCTGGCGCTCCCACCGACCGGTGCGAGCTTGTTCCTACCACCACTCGGCACCTTCGACCGCACACTCGACGTCGTCGTTGCCCCGGCCGATGAGGGCGCGCCGCTCGTCCTCGAATTCGAGTCGACAGGGCGGGAGCTGGTCGCGACCCGCATGCCCGCGGCACCGGGCGGCGTGCAGACGTTCACTATAGAGCTTTCGATTCGTCGCTTCGGTGCGGGCGTCGTTGGTGTTTTCATCCGCCCGCGCGTCAGTGGCGCTCCAATGCGCGTGCTACGAATCCGCATGTACTGATCCGCCCGCGGCGGCGCGCGGCTCGAGATGCGCTTGCGCGACCCCCTGAGCGGATACTTTCAAACCGGGACATGCTGATCGTCCTGGCCAATCCCGATCCAAACGTTCGGGCGCCACGAGACCTAGCGGCCCAGGTCGGCTCGGTACGAGCTCAGGAATCTCCGCAGCGCCTCCTTGCGACGTTCGAAGCCGTCAATTCGGTGGTACTCACGGAAGCCGGTCAATGCAGACTGCACGTCGAAGCTCGCGACGTACGCATAGTTGCGGTCTGGGATATCTCCCTCGGCGAGTCGATTCTCCGTGTTGAGAGCCAGCCGCCCAAACAAAACGGTGCCCATCAAGAACGCCAAGGTGATCGACAAGCGTGCCAACGACCGTGCGAGCTCGTCTGACGCAGAGACGCGGTCTTGACCTTGGCGGCGATAGCGATCGATCAAACCTGCAGCCAGCCGCGTCAGAACGAAGATCGAGCCGGTGAGAATGAGGATCAGCGCGGCCGGAAGAAAGAGCTTGGAGTTCCCCGAGCGCCACCCCCGAAGGGCCGACGCCAGCCCGTATTCCAGCGACAGCAACCACAGTAGGCTGGCAGACAAAACGACCAGAAGATCTGCCCCCACAAGCCGGTCGTGCGAGCGGGCCCAGAGCCAGACACCGGCAAGCATGGCGACGGCCAAGACCCATGCGGCCCTTTCTACGTCCAGCAGCCCGGCAATCGCGGCCCTCTGGCCGGCGAATACAGCACTCCAGGTGTAAAACTGACTCGGACCTTGGAGGAGCATGAGAAACGACCAAAGGCACGACAGCGCCGTTGCCACGACCCAGACCCTGCGTTTCGCCACCTGTGCGATTCCGTCAGTAGATCGGGCGTCAGCGATGACGCGCACGACCGCGGGGACGAGAACCACCGCTGCCGGAGCCATGCCACGCACGCCGTACGTGCGGGTACCCAGCCACCACACGTGCCAGGCAGCCTGTATCCAAAGGTTGATGGCTACAGCGACTATCGCGCCCGCCCACAAGATCCGTTCGCGGCGCGAGGTGGAGCGAATCAAGCAGATCACGGCGGCGACGAAGCCGAGTGCGTAGAGCGGATGGTAAACAAGCAGGCCGTGCCATGGGTGCGCCACAACCGGAAAGAACAGCGGATCAAGCCAATTGATGCTGCGGAACACTGAATCTCCGAAGACATACGGCGACGATGCAACCGAGCCCGTCATCCAACGATTCACGATCCCTTGCTGAAAGACTGCGATCAGCAACGGAGCCAACAGCAGAAGCGCAGCCACCAACCTGTGGCGCGCTCCCTCGTTGGAGTCTCTGCCGATGCCGGAGCGTGCGAAACCGACGTCGAAGATTCTCCCGGCAGCGAGTAGCAGCGCGGGCAACGCGTAGACGGCATAGTGGGACCGAATCGCGACGAGCAGCGCCGTTGAACAGCCAACGGTCCAGCTCGATGCGACGAGCCCTTCGTCCGGGTCGACGGCACTTGCTACGAGCAACGCTACAAAGGCAATCGCTAGCGATTCCGAGGCGTGAGAGCGGCTAAGGAAGCCGGCGTGCGTTCCCAGAAACGCCGCGCCTGCTCCCAGGGCTGTGAGAGCGAAGGTGCCGCGCGACGCCCAGGCAAGTATGCGGAAGTAGGCCCACCAAAACAGCAGCGTGGAGAGCCATCCGGCGACAAGGGGTGCAAGGTTGGCGTCGACGACATTTCCGAGCACCAACCAAGGCACGACAAACAACATCCCTGGACCGGGCGACCAGTGCGTCAAGGGGAGCCCCAGCGGGGAGCCAACGCTACTCTGGATCAAAAAGATGTCGCCGCCACGGAGCGCGACAACCCATGCCCGATAGCGGCCGATGTCAGATCCGCCGATCGATCCGGCCAGCAGGCACGCCGCGAGGATCACGAGCACGACTGACGGATGTATGCTGATTCGGCGCATGGCAGTGTCTGAGGATACGCTCCCGCCGGGCAACGACATACCGCGAGAGCAACAGATTGGAGAAAAATCATGGGTACCGACGTCGAATCCCTCGAAGAGCTCCGATTGAGCGTTGGACGCCTGCAACGGCACAATCGATGGCTGGCCCTCTTCAGCGCACTAGTCGGGCTCGGACTCGTTCTGAGCGTCATCTCGCCAGTGAGCATTGTGCGATCACGCCGCTACGCGTTGCATGACGACCGCGATCGTCAGCGAGGAATGTGGCGAGTCCGAAACAACGCGCCGGCGATGATCCTGCAGGACGACCGAGGCGTCTGGCGCGCCGTCATCACGATCGCCGCCGAGGGTCCCCGTCTGACTTTCAATAGTCCTCTCGGTGAGCCGTTGATCACGCTCAGCACGCCGGGGCCGCAAGCTTTCTTCGCGATGCACGATCAGCAAGGTCGGCCCCGTCTCCAGATGACGGTCTCGGACGACGGCGGCAGACTCGTGTTCCTTGATGCGGATGGGCAGACAATGGCGGCGTTCTCGGAGCCACCCCATTGACTCACGGCTCAGGGGCGAGACGATCCTGTTTTTGTCACGCACAATGGACCTGTCGACGGCAGTACGCCTGTCGAGGAGCTCTACTATCGCGATCCGGACGGCTCCTTGACGGTCGTCGAGGTGGGGCGGCTCACCCGCCCAGACGATCGAGATCGAGGTCGACGGTGAGGTCGTCACTCGGCTCGAGCTGGAAAAGGAAATGCGCGAGTACTCGGTGCGTATTCGCGCCGAGAGCGTGCGACGTACCTTCAGCGAGATCCGCTTCCGCTACGGCTATTCGATCGCTCCTCGCGATGTAGACGGGGCGCGAGACGATCCCCGCAGTCCGGCGGTGCTGTTCGACTGGGTCGAGATTGCCCGAGACGATCAGCGCAGATAGCCGAGACTGCGAAGCGTCTCGGCTAATTCCGCCTCGTATTCGAACTCTCCGGTGCCCAGCTTCGCCGCCAAGGCCTGGCTCGTGATGATCCAGCGATCGAGCAGGGTCGCGAGGGCGTCGAAGTCCTCAGCTCTCTCCTGGGCGAGGTTGTTCATCTCGTCGACGTCGGCGTGCGTGTCGAACAGGGCGATGGTCTCGGTTCCCCGCGAGACGCCGCGGATGAGCTTGAGCGGATCCGATATCACGGCGCCGAGCCTGCCGCGCAGGTCGGCGAAGTAGACCGTCGGCTCGGCTCCGCCGGTCATCTCGGGCAGCAGGCTCCAACCGTTGGACTCGGGCAGCGCCTCGAGGCCGGCAACTTCCAGCATCGTCGGGGCGACATCCACCACCCCGCTGAGCGCCGAAACACGGTCACCGCCCCAGCGGGATGCAGGGAACTTGATGACCAGCGGGATCTGCAGGGTCTCGCGGTACAGGCTCTTGCGGTGTCCCTTGTTGCCGTGTTCGAAAAACTCGTCGCCGTGGTCGGCGGTCACGATCACCATCGTTTCGTCCCACAAGCCGCGGCGTTTCAACTGCTGAAAAAGCCGCCCGAGGAACATGTCGACCAGAGCGATCTCGCCGTCGTACAGCGCCACGACGTGCTCGAGGTCCAGCCGATCCATATCGGGGTTGATCACCGCCGAGCGCTCGAAGCGGCGGCTGCTGATGTCGCCCTCGTAGTCGGGATCGAACATCAACTGGAAGGGATAGGGCGGGATGTAGTCGTAATGGACGTCCCAGTAGTGGAGGAACAGAAAAAAGGGTTCGGTGCCGGAGTCGTCGAGCAGCTCGAGCGCCCGCTGGTGTGTTTTGAGAGACGTTCTTCCGACGTGCGAGGCGCTGTTGTTGGCGAAAAAGAGCGTCTCGTCGTCGTAGACGTCGAACCCCTGGGCGAAGCCGAACTGGTGGTTCAGGTAGGGGGCGGCAACCACCGCCGCGGTGCGCCAGCCGTTGCGTTGAAAAACCTCCGAGACCAGCGTCGCGGCGTCAGTGAGCTTCTTGCGGTCATTGATGACGCCGTGGACGCGGGAATTCAGCGAGCTCAGCATCGACATGTGCGCCGGCAAGGTCCAGGTCGAGCTGCTCACGGTATTCTCGAAGACCACACCCTCGGCTGCCAGGGCATCGATGTTCGGGCTCGTCTCGCGCTCGTAACCGTAGGTACCGAGATGATCGGCGCGGAGGCTGTCGATGGAGATTAAGACCACGTTCGGCCGCGCCACTCCGAAATCGACGGGCGCCACCGTGTCGCTGCTCGAGCAGGCGGCGGTCGCCGAGACCACGGCGACAGCGGCAACAGTGAACGTGCGCGCGGCGGATCGAGGCTTCGACGGCTGAAGGTGATTCATCGAGTCGTTCCGGGAAGGCGGAACCGCAAGGCGCGAAGGGCACACACCCATGAACTTGCAGTGTATTGCCGCGATGGTGGCATGGAAAGGGGCGGCTGGGACCAGGATTCGGGCCCGTGTGTTGCGCGGGTCCCTCTCGATGAAGATTTGCCAGCTTCCATCGCGATGATCTCGGGCAATTTGTCGCTCTCCAAAGCCTGCCGCAGCCCACCGGTCGCGGGGACTATGAACCCGAGGGTCGTGCGGCCAAACCTACTTCGCGGCAACGCTCCAAACCGGCCTCGGCGTGCAGCCGCAGCTTGCGATCGGTTTCGTTGCGCAGTACCGACTCCAGCACCGGCACGACGCGGGCGTCGGGCTCGCCGCACCCCAGCATGATGACGGCCATGCGCCGGACGCGGATGCTCTCGTCGAGTTCGACGCGCTCGATAAGCAGCGGCACGTAGTCGACCGGGTTCTCTTGGCTCTTGCAGCGGTCACACGCAACCGAGTGCACCGCCCACAGGCGCACGGCGGCCTTCGGGTCGCGCACCAACGGCACCAGGTGCTCGATCGACTCGAGGTCGGCATGGTGGTCGAGGTACATGGCGCACCATCGGCGCACCTGCCAGTTGCCGTTACCCAACCCCTCGCGGACGGCGGGAAGGGCGTCGTCGCCGATCTCGCCGAGGGCCAGGTACGAGGGGAAGCGTTGGGGGCCGTCGGCGAACCGGTCGACCAGCTCTCGGGCCTGTTGAAATGTTTCGCTGTTGCTCATGATGTTCCTCTTAGCGCTAGCGGCCGTCCAGGAGCGCGAAACTACTTTTGTTCATCGCAAAAGGCCTCGCGCTCGCTCCATGCATCGACACCCGCCGCGACGGTCGCGGACCGAAATGTCGATGGAGTGAGCGCGGGGCCTGACCCCGCGCGCACAAATTGTGAAACAAAGATCACCCGGGTACAGGGTATTGGTCAAGGCCCTACGACGAGGAGTGTAAGCAAGCTCGCGGCGCCCCCACCGCTTTCCCTTGAAGCTCGGGGCCGCGAGGCCAATAATATGGCCTCACTAAAATCTTCTCCAGGGAGGTGTGGAGTGAAGCGTTCCTACTACGTATCGATCTTCGTAATCGCCGTGATGATCGCCATGGCGTTGCCGACGATGGCGACACAACAGGTCACGGCAACCGGCCAAGTCATCGATTCAGCTTGCTTCATCAAGATGGGCGCCAGTGGCGCAGGCCATCGGGAGTGCGCCCAGACGTGCGCCGACAATGGCATTCCGCTGGCTCTGTTGGAGGCTGAGACCGAGCAGGTCATCTGGCTTGCTTCGAGCCAGAGCATGCAGTCGCCGAACGCGGATCTCAGAGCCCATGCCAGCCACACCGTGCGGATTACCGGCGAGTGGGCCGAGCGCGGTGGCGTGAAGATCCTGGTGATCGACGAGATCGAGCACATCAGTAGCTAAAATCCGTATTCGCGCGAACGCACCCCTTTTCACTTCGGGGTGCGTTCGTGCGTTCGGCGTCTGCGGCGGGCTAACGTTTGACGTCGAGCGTCAACGTGACGTCTTGGCGGCGATACAGGCACACGCCGTTGACGTCTTCGCAGACGTAATAGAGCGCGTGTGCGGAGAAAACGATGCCGGCCGCGCGCGTCGTCCGGCGCCTTGATCTCCAGCTCCACCTTGCGCGTCTCTGTACTCACCACCTCGGGCGGGTTGGGCACCCGCACGGCGCGCCGGTCGACCTGCCACCCTGCGGGCACATCGATCCAGAACACCAGGCCGTCGACCTCGTTGTTCCAGTGCGCCTTGATGGCTTCGTTGGGGACGAAGCTGACGTGCGCCCGGCTGCTGCCGCCGGCTGAGATCACGCTCGGGACCATCGTCGCGGTGGCCGAGACGAACTCTCCGTTGTCGCGGTAGATACGCTCGTCGACGGTGGGGGGATTGATTTCTTCGGTATCAGCGGTGAAAGAGCGTTGCGGGCTCGCGAACTCGGCGCCGCCGGGTTCCACAACCAGCGCTGCCGGCGTCTCGCCGCGTGCCGCGATCTCCTGGCGCGCCGTCGACACCCAGTCGTAGAACGGGTAAGGCTTCTCCAGCCGCGGGCCGTACTGTTGGATGCGCCGGCGCCAGATGTAGTTGTTGGGATCGACATCGAGAGCCCGTTCCCAGTAGCGCACGGCCTCTTGGAAGTCCTCCGGCTTCGAGCTCGGCGAGTCGTACCGCCAGCGGTAGGCAACGCCGGTGCGAAAGAGTGTGTAGCCGTGGCCTGAATCGGCGGTGACGGCACGCTCGAACGCCGCGATCAGCGCGTCGGGATCGGCAGTGCGTTCCCACAGATACATCGACACGGCGTCGGTCGCCGGTCGGCTCATCTGAGGAAGCGAGGTCGTCATGTCTCCGGGCGGCTCGAACTCGGCGTCGACGAACTCGGCACGGAACGTCTCGAGATCGTCACGCGGTGGTTGAATCTCGCGGATCACACCGTGCTCGTCGATGGCCAACGTCAGCGGCACGACCGTTGTTTCAAGCAGATTCAGGGAGTCGACGAGGATCGGCCAGTCCATTTGTTTCCACTGCATGAAGAGACGGGCGCGGTCGGGATGCTGCTCCTGGATGATGCCGACCATCGTCAGGTCACCGGCGTCCTGCCACTCCTTTGTCGCTTCGTGCCACCCGGGCACGTGCACGCGGCAGCCCGCTCACCAGGAGGCGAACACATGTAGCATCACCTTGCGGCCGCGAAAGTCCGACAGCCGCGTCAGCGTGCCGTCCTCGAGCGATGGTAGCGCCAGGTCGGGGAACACGTCGCCGACGCCGAAGCGCGGGTCGAGGTGCTGAGCGGGAGTTGCCGGGGCGTTTGTCACGACGAGCGTTACGGCCGTGAACACCGATCACCGTTGCTAACAGGCCATCGCGGCCTGCTAGGGACAGGCGTCGATTGTGCATGTGATTCCTCCTCGATTCGGCAGCGTGACCGAAACGCGGCGAGAAATCCAGCGCTCCGGGCGCATCGCGTTGCCGCGCCTACAGGATCGCTGTCGGCGCCCCCCGGCGGGCCGACTTTGCCCGCGTGAGCGCCTCAGTCGCCCGGTCGCTCCAGCCGCTCGATGCGCTCGGCGCCCATGTAGGGGCGCAGCACGTCGGGGATCGTGACGCTGCCGTCGGCCTCTTGGTAGTTCTCCAGCAGGGCGACGATGGTGCGGCCGATGGCGACGCCGGAACCGTTGAGCGTGTGCACGAGGCGTGGTTTCTTGCTTTCCTCGGGTCGGTAGCGGATCTCGGCGCGACGTGCCTGGAAGTCCTCGCAGTTGCTGCACGATGAAATCTCGCGGTAACGGTTTTGCGACGGCAGCCACACCTCGATGTCGTAGGTCTTGGCGGCGGCGAATCCGAGGTCTCCGGTCGCCAGGCTGACAACTTGGTACGGCAGCTCGAGACGCTGCAGGACGCGCTCGGCGTCACCGGTGAGCGTCTCGAGCATCTCGTATGACTGCTCGGGGGTCGTGTAGGCGACCAACTCGACCTTGGTGAACTGGTGTACGCGGATCATGCCGCGCGTGTCCTTGCCGTACGATCCGGCCTCGCGGCGGAAGCACGGCGTGTAGGCGCAGTAGCGGATCGGCAGCTCGCTTTCCGCCAATATCTCGCCGCGGTGCAGGTTCACCAGCGGCACCTCGGACGTCGGAATCAAGTAGAAGTCGTCGCGCTCCAGATAGAAAGCTTCATCAGCGAACTTGGGTAGTTGCCCAGAGGCCTCCATCGACTCCGGCGACACCAAAAACGGCGTCAGCACTTCCAGGTAGCCACCCTCGTCGCGTGCCAGATCGAGCATGAACGCCGCCAGCGCCCATTCAAGCCGGGCGCCGGCACCGAACTGCGTCGGAAAGCGTGCGCCGGCAACCTTGGCGGCGCGCCCCAGATCGATGATCCTGAGGTTCTCGCCGACGTCCACATGATCGAGAACCTTGAAGTCGAACTCACGCGGCTCACCCCAGGTACGCTCGACCAGGTTGGCGCTTTCGTCGACGCCCACCGGGACGCTGTCGTGCGGCAGGTTGGGCAGCCCCAGAAGATCGGTGCGGATTCCGCGCTCGAGCCCGCCGAGCTCGTCATCGAGCACTTCGACTTGCTCGCTTACCGCCGCCATCTCGGCAATGATCTCGTCGGCGTTCTCACCGCGTTTCTTGAGCTCGCCGATTTTCTTGCCCGCCTCATTACGCTCCGACTTGAGCCCGTCGACGTGCCGGATCAGCTCGCGGCGCCGTTCGTCACGGCGCAACAGGTCGGAAAGATCGAAGTCGACGTTGCGATGCGCCAGGCCCGCGGCCGCCGTCTCGGGATCTTTGCGCAGTTTGGCGAGGTCATGCATAGGGGGCCGTGGTGAAGCTACGAGGCCTTCTTTTCTTTTTTGGTTTCGGTCTTCTTGTCGGTTTTCTTGGACTCCCCCTCGGAGCTCTCGGATTCGGCGCGCTTGCCCTTGTTCTTGTCGGCGTAGTCGGTGACGTACCAACCGGTGCCCTTGAAGCGGATGGCCGGCGGGCTGATCAGGCGGTCGACCCTGCCGGAACACTCCGGGCAACGCTGCCGCGGCTTGTCGGAGAATTTCTGGATGAGCTCGAAGCGGTGACCACAACGACGACACTCATACTCATAGATGGGCATTTCAGAACTCTTGGAATATCGAACGAAAAAGCGCGCCGGAACGGGGATAACTCAGTGAACTCGGATTATAACGTGGCGTCGGGCTGGCGCCGACCTACCACCTGTGCGCATCGCGGGCAGCGAGCTGCCGGAGGCAGCGAGAGGTCGGGGGTGGGTGGTGGGAATAGAAAAAAACGGGTGGCGGGAAATCAAGAAGACTATTTTGCCTCCATCCAGTTCGGTCCGACGCCGACGTTGACGACCAGCGGCACGTCGAGCTCAATCGCACCCTCCATCTCCTCGACGACCGCAGCGGTAGCTGCCTCGATCTGGTCTTCGGGAACCTCGAGCACCAGCTCGTCGTGCACCTGAATGATGATCGCCGCGTCGCGGTTCTCATCCGCGAACCGCCGGTGAAGATTGACCATGGCGCGCTTGATCATGTCGGCGGCCGTGCCCTGCAACGGCGTGTTCACCGCAACGCGCTCGCCGAACGATTGCACCGAGCGCTGGTGGCTGTGTAGCTCCGGCAAATAGCGGATGCGCCCGAGCAGCGTTGTCACGTAGCCGTCGGTTTTGGCCTGCTCGACGGTCGCCTCGAGAAAGCGGGCTACTCCGGAGTAGATTTCGAAGTAATTGTCGATGAACGCTCGGGCCTCCTTGAGGGAGATTTCGAACTCACGCGCCAGGCGCTGTGGGCCCATTCCGTACATGATCCCGAAGTTGATGACCTTGGCCCTGTCGCGTTGCTGCGAGGTGATCTCCTCGGGCTCGACGCCGAAGATGTCCGCCGCCGTGGCGCGGTGGATGTCCGCGCCTTCTTTGAAGGCTGTAAGCAACCGCGGGTCGCCCGACAAGTGGGCCATGATGCGGAGCTCGATCTGGGAGTAGTCGGCCACGAGCAGCAAACAGCCATCGGCGGGGATGAAGGCCTTGCGGATCTGGCGCCCGAGCTCCGAGCGTACCGGGATGTTCTGCAGATTCGGGTCGCTGCTCGACAGCCGTCCGGTAGCCGCCACCGTCTGGTTGAACGACGCGTGCAGGCGCCCGGTGTCCGGGTTCACAAGCGCCGGGAGGGCGTCGATATACGTTCCCTTGAGCTTGGCGAGCTCACGATACTCGATTACCTGACCGGCGATCGGGTACTCCAGCGCCAGCTTCTCGAGGACCTCCGCCTTGGTGGAGCGCGATCCGGTCTTGGCAGTGCGTCCGCCCGACGGTAACTCCAACTTGTCGAACAGCACGCCGGCCAGTTGTTTGGGTGAATTGATGTTGAACTCCTCGCCCGCCGCCTCGTAGATGTCGCTTTGCCGTGCATCGAGCTGAGCACCGACTTCGGCCCCCATCTTGGCGAGGTAGTCGGAGTCGATCCGCACGCCTTTGAGCTCCATGTCGGCGAGAACATGCATGAGAGGCAGCTCGACGTCGCGGTACAGCTCGGCGACTTTGATCGCCTCGAGCTCCGGTTCGAAAATCTCGCTCAAGCGCAGCGCCACGTCCGTGTCTTCGGCGGCATAGATCGTCGCGGCGTCGACGGGCACCTCGTCGAAGGTCGCACCCTTCTTCGGGATGATCTCTTTGAACGGCGTCATCTTGATGCCGAGATAGTCGATTGCTAGACCATCGAGGCCGTGCCCGGTGCGTGTCGGATGCAGCAAGTACGAGGCGATCATCGTGTCGAACCATGGCTCGATGCCCTCGAGTCCGTGGCGCTTCAGCACGATCAGGTCGTACTTGAGGTTCTGGCCGATGAGCTTGAGCGACGGATCGCTCAGCACGGGTCCGAGCTCGTCGAGCGCCTCGGCGACGGTCATGGCGTTACCGGCGCCGAGGGTGGTGTGCGCCAGCGGCAGGTACACGCCCTGGCCGGGCTCCCAGCTCAACGCCACACCGACGAGATCGGCGCGCACCGGTTGTTCGCTCGTCGTCTCGAGGTCGAACGACAGGCGCCCGGCGGCGCGCGCCTGATCGAGCGCCTCGGCGAGCTGGTCGACGTTCTCCAAGGTCCGGTAGTCGACATCGTCGATGCCGCTTTCGGTGAACTCCTCCAGAATGGACCGGAACTCGAGCTCCGCAAACAGCTCGCGCGCCAACTTGCGGTCGGGTTCCCGGGCGCGGAACGACTCCAGGTCGAGCTTGAGCGGCAGGTCTTTGCGAACCGTCGCCAATTCCTTCGACAGGCGCGCCATCTCGGCGCCCGCCTCGAGCTTCTCCCCGTATTTCATCTTGGTGATCTCGGCGGCGTGCTCGATGGCTTCCTCGATGGTTCCGTACTCCTGCAGGATCATTTGCGCGCCCTTGGCACCGATTCCCTTGACGCCCGGGATGTCGTCGACGCTGTCGCCCATGAGGGCGAGCAAATCGGGAATGCTCTCCGGCGGAACTCCGTATTTGTCCTCGACGCGGGCGCGGTCGTAGATGACGCGTCCTTGCCGCTCGGCGAACATCGTGACGCCGTCGTCGACAAGCTGCAGCAGGTCCTTGTCTTCGGACGCTATGGACCACTTCGATGCCGGCTTCGCGGGCCTTGCGTGTCAGGGTGCCGATGACGTCGTCGGCTTCGTAGCCTGGGAATTTCTCGAATCGCAATCTGCAGCGCCTCACATACGCGCCGAACGTAGGGAAGCTGCTTCAACAGGTCTTCCGGGGTCTCGTCGCGTGACGCCTTGTACCCCTCGAAGGCTGCATGGCGATGGCGTCGGTCCCGGTGGGTCGAAGGCGGCGACGACGTAGTCGGGCTTCTGCTCGCGGAGCAACTTGCGAATCATGTTGGTGAAGCCGAGCGTGGCGTTCGTGGGCAGCCCTTTCGACGTCGTCAGCTCAGGAATGGCGTAGAAAGCCCGAAAAATGTGGCCGCTGACGTCAATCAGGTATAGGCGGGGGCTTGCTCACGTCGGCAGAATGCCTGTTGACCGTGAGTAGGGCAAGCTAGTGTCCCATCAGGCTCTTGCCACGGACTACTGGGGGCGTTTCACGAAATCAGCGTTAGGTGCCTGGCACCGCGGCGAGCTTGTATCTGTTGATCCTGTTTTGCGGCGAATGGTAGAGTGGCAGCAAAGGGGCAACCTCTGCACATGATCACCTTCCCGAATTCGGATCGCACACAGAACCGCTATCTCCGCCTGATTCTCTTGGTGCTGGTGTCGGTATTGGCTGCACAGCCGGCGATGGCGACCCCGGCGGGACAGAGCTCGCAACAGAGCGAGCTCACCGGCGCGGTGTATGACGGAGCCGGGCTGCCTCTTTTCGGCGCCCTGATTGCCGTGGCGGCTCCCGGCAGCGAGTCGCCGATGGCGATGACGATTTCGGATACCCGCGGGCGTTTTTCTTTCAGCGGGCTGGCGCCGGGTGTCTACACACTCATGGGCGCGGAGCTTCGGCTTCGTGAGCGCGGTCGTTCCCGAGGTCGCGATCCCGCGCTTCACGCCGGTGCAGCTGCAGTTGCGCTCCGAGCGCCAGGTAGTTTCGCTGCTGTCCGACGGCGCTGCTCTCGATCTTGGCTGGGCCTTCCGGCCGCGCGTGCGCGACATCCTGCGCCGGTACCGAGCCCACGGGCCTGGCGCCGCCGACCGGCGCCCCGACCTGGCTCGGTAGTCTCGACGACAGCACGTCGATTTGGGATCGAGTCGGCGGTGAGCTCAACCTCTGGGCCGTAGCTCCGGGCAGTGGTCGTGGCGCCGAAGACAGCCGCGCCGCCACCGAGGTCTCCCTCGGTTCGCGCAGCGGCGAGCAAAACTGGATTCTTCGCGGCCAAGTGGCCGACGGTGGTGTCGTCAGGGCGCACAGCGAGATCTCGCGCGTCATGAGTGATTCCCACACGCTGCGCCTCGGGCTCGGCTTCGCCGGCAAGGATCTGACGATCCCGGGAATCAACGACGACCGACGCCGCATGTGGGTCGGCAGCTTCGCTGCGGAAGACTATTGGCGCCTTAACGACGCCGTGCAGGTCGGTTTGGGGCCTGCGCTTCGAGCACTACAACTATCTCGCAAAAGCCGCCGTCATATCGCCGTGTCGCCGCGTTCAGGTCGCCTTCGTGCCGATCGAATCGGTCACTCTGACCACGGGCGTGTCGTACGACGCCCAGGCACCGGGGCTCGCCGAGCTCCGCTTCCAGGTCGACCCGCTGGCCGTCCGCTACATGGACGTTCTGACGCTTGATGGAATCGATCCCGAGCGCACCGATGCGGTCTCGATGTCGGCGTCCAACGCTCCACGCGAACCACGGCTGTGCGGGCTCGTGGCCTATCACGACCAGGTTCAGGACGAGCTGATCAGCATCTACCTCGCCAATCCGTCCGGATCCACCGACTATGTGGTCACCAACATCGGCGAGGCCGTTACGCAGGGCTTCGAGTTCGACGTGCGCCAGACGCTGGCGAACAGCATCTCAGGCTTGTTCAGCTACGCGTACGGGCGGCGCGACGGGGCCAACTTGCCGGCAAACATCGTGGCCGAGCGCGGGCTCGTGAGTGGCGACGTCGGTCCCAACGTGGCGGCCGTTGATATCGTCCACGAGCTTGCTGCGAGCATCGAGACCGTCGTCGGCTACGACACGCGCTTGCAGGCCACCTAATCGCTGGAAGCGCGGCGTTCCCGTGGTCCGCGACGGCAATATGCACAACGTGTACGAGCGCCTCGATCTTCGTGTGCGGCAGCCGCTGCCGTTCCGCGCCCTGGCCAGCGGAGTGGTCGGCGTTGATCCAGGTGCAGAACGTTCTCGGCTACAGCTACGACGGCGTTTTTCAGATTTCGGCGTCGGCGATGCCCCGGTGTTGTCGCGGCTGCTTACCGGCGGACTGGCCGTTCGTTTCTAGCTCGCTCCCCGTACTCCCCATGTGGTCTTCGTGCGCTTGCGGGGGGAGTCCTTGCCCCGAGGTTGGTGTCCAAAGTTTTTGAAGTAGGTGGACCAAATTTTTGGATCAACGTTTCCAGATCCACATGGAGAGTGGACCTGAGTTTTCCTAAACATCTGGAACAAAGAAAATATAAGGAAACCCCGGACGCTTCTGCAAGTGGTACGCGGTTTGCTATCTTTCAATGTAGACATTGGTTACCAACAAGGGAATGTGGCGGGGAACCACGCCTGATCGGCGCGCAGCCTAGATGACGGCAAGAGAACAACGAATCGACACGCTGAGGTTGGTCGCCCTGGTGGCGCTCACCGGCGCTCTGGTGTTTCTGGGCGTCGTCAGCTTCGTCAACCGCTTGATCTTCGAGGAGTCGACCGACGGGGTGGTGTGGCTGCAGAGCGAGCAACGGCTCATCGCCGAGTCGTTGGCGCCGGGCGGCCCGGGTGAGCGCGCCGGCCTCGTGGTTGGTGACGAGCTGTTGCAGATCGGCAACCTGCCGGTCCGGGTAGAGATTCGCGAGTGGGTCGAGAGTGTCGTGTTTTACCGAATCCCCGGCGACAGGCTCACCTACCTGATCGACCGCGGCGGCCAGCGGTTCGAGATCCCCATCGAGATCGGCGGCCTGCCGGTCGACAACTACGCCTACTTCTATCTGTGCCTTGTCGGCGCCGCGACGCTGATTACAGGTGTGTTCGTGCTGATGCGTCGTCGGGAAGTCGAGGCCGGTTCCGGCGGCCAGCTTACCGGCGTAGCGGCACGCTTCTTCTGGCTCGCGGCGGCCTTCTACGCCGTGCTGGTGCTTTCGGTAACCCGCGATGGAGATCCCTTCTACAACACCATCTATTGGGTTGACCAGTTGGCGCGCAACGCACTGCCGGGGCTCTTCCTGTACTTCGCGTTGACGTTTCCGCGGCCCAAGACGCACTTCGTCGAGCATCGCGTCGCCTGGTTGACCGGCATCTTCGGGCCGGGAGTGCTGCTGTTTCTGTCGCACGGCACGTTGAACTTCGGTCGGGAGGCCATGCGGCTTTCCCCGCTTACTTTCTACCCCGCCGTGAATCTCCTCAGCAGCATCGGTCTTCTGTACATCGCCGTCTCGCTGGGGCTCGGCACCCTGCTCATCGCCCACAGCTACAAGATCACCGTCGCCCCGATCGAGCGCCGGCGTCTGACCTGGCTGGTCGGCGGCATGGCGGTCGGCCTGTTCCCGTTCGTTGCCGTGTACGTGCCGCTCTACGTGTTCGGCGTCAGACACCCATATCTCGACCTTACGGTGCTGCCGTTCGCCTTGATTCCCGTTTGTTTCGGCTACGCGGCCGTCGGCTTCCGACTGTGGGACGTCGAGGTGATTCTCAAGCGCGCTCTTGCCTACTCGATGGCGGCGCTTGCCGTGCTCGGCGTATACGTCGGTGCGGAATGGGCCATCCGCAACTTGCTGGAGGGCATCGATCTGCAGCTCGCACGGGCCGGGGCCTTCATTGCCACCTTGATCGTGGCGACCGCATTCGCGCCGTTGCGTGACTTGATCCAGGACGGTCTCGACAAGATCTACTACCGCGAGCGCTACCGTTCTCGCCGCGGCATCCTCGACTTCGCCCGCGACCTCAACACCGAGCTCGATCTCGGACAGGTCGTTGAATTACTCGTCCAGCGAGTGCGTCGGATGGTAGTCGTGGGGCGCATCGGTGTCTTGTTGCGCGAGGAAGACGGGCCGCGTCTGCGGCTGGTGATGGCGGACAGCACGTTCGGCGATGGGCCGCGCCTCTCATCTGCGTTTTCCGAGTTTCTGTCGGCCGCGCTCACCAACCGCGATTTCATTTACGTCGAGGACATGTCGAGCCTCCTCGAGGAGTTTTCCCAGGACCGTGAGCTCCTGGCTGAAGAGGATCTGGCGTATTTTCTGCCGTTGATCGTCAAGGGAGAGGTGCTGGGGCTGTTGGCACTGGGTCGCACGCTCTCGGGAGACTATCTGTCGTCGGAAGACCTGAAGGTCCTGCAGATGCTGACGTCGCACGCCGCGCTGGCTCTGGACAACGCTCTGCTGTACCAGCAGGCGCACGCCCGAGCCGAGGAACTCGAGCGTCTCAAGACCTTCAACGAGAACATCGTGCAGAGCATCAAGGTGGGGGTGATGGTGCTCGATACCAATGGCCGGGTGCGCTCCTGGAACCATTCGCTCGAGGACATTAACGGTATCAAGGCGAACGAGGCGATACGCCGTCAGGTCGATGAACTGTTTCCTTCTAGCTTCATGTCGGCGCTTGACCAGGCACGTGAGCGGGTTGAGGGCGCCGGCGAGCCGATTGCATCGGCGTATCGTGTGGGGTTGCGCAGCCGCGACGGCGTCGACCGCGTCGTCAACATCACAGCCACGCCGTTGCGAGGTGATACCGGGCAGTTCGCCACCGTCGTCATCGTCGACGACGCTACCGACGCCACGGAACTGGAGTCGCAGCTTCGCCAGTCAGACCGCCTGGCGTCGGTTGGTTTGCTGGCCGCGGGTGTGGCGCACGAGGTCAACACGCCGCTGGCCGGTATTTCGAGCTATGTGCAGATGTTGCAGCGGAAGTTGCCGGAGAATGATCCGCGGCGGCCGATCCTCGAGAAGATCGAGAAACAAACGTTCCGCGCCTCGAGCATCGTCAACAATTTGCTGAACTTCTCGCGTCAACAGGCGTCGGAGATGCAGCCTGTCGACATCAACGTGGTGGTCAACGAGACGCTGACACTCGCCGAGCTGCCGCTTTCGAAACGCAAGGTTCAGGTCGAGACGGTTCTCGACGAGACCCTGCCGCAGGTGTGGGGAGATCCAGGCAAGTTGCAGCAGGTTCTGATGAACCTGGTGCTGAACGCCCGCGATTCCATGCCGAGCGGCGGAAACTTGAATATCCGTACGGCAAGACAAAACGGCGAGATCGTTTTAGAGGTTGCGGACACGGGCGCCGGGATTCCGAAGGACCAGATCCACAAGATCTACGACCCGTTCTTCACCACCAAGGGAACCGGCAGGGGAACCGGGCTCGGCTTGTCGGTTACCTACGGCATCATCCAGGAGCACCGCGGCACGATCACGGTTCGAAGCGAGTCGGGCAGCGGCACTTGCTTCCGAGTAGCCCTTCCTGTTGCTGCCGCAGCGCAGGCGCCGCGCGCCAGTTGAGCCGGCCGTGGGTGAAAGTGTGATGGGTCTGGTTGAGGCGAGGAGGGCGCAGATGCAAGGCGCTGTGACGGCCGGCTAATGTCAGAGCTCGCGTCTATTCTCGTCATCGATGACGAGGTCATCATGCAGGAGATTCTCAGTGAGTTCCTGCGTGAGGAAGGCTACGCCGTCGACGTGGCGGGCTCCGGTGAGGAGGGCACCGAATTCTTGCGCCAGCGCTTCTACGACTGCGCCATCGTCGACCTGATGATGCCGGGGATCGACGGCATCGAGACGATGCAGCAGCTGCGTCAAATCGACATCGGTCTGCCGGTGGTCATGGTGACGGCCTTCGCGTCGGTGGAATCGGCGGTCGAGGCGATGAAACAAGGCGCCTACGAGTACATCACCAAGCCGTTCAAGAACGACGAGGTCCTCGTCGTCCTGCAGAACGCAATTCGCACGCGGCAGCTCGAAGAAGAGGTCAAGAACCTCCGCAAGGCGCTCAAGGACAAGTATCGATTCGAGAACATCGTCGGCAAGAACCGCCGCATGCAGGAGGTCTACGCGCTCGTCGAGCAGACAGCGCCGTCGCGCTCGACGATCTTGATCGCTGGCGAGAGCGGTACCGGCAAGGAGCTCATCGCCAAGGCGATTCACGCCAACAGCCCGCGCTCGGACAACCCGTTCGTGGTAGTGAACTCGGGGTCGATGCCGTCGGATCTCCTGGAAAGCAACCTGTTTGGGCACGTGAAGGGCGCCTTTACGGGCGCGGTTGCCAGCAAGAAGGGTCTTTTCGAGGCCGCCGACGGCGGCTCGATTTTCTTCGACGAGATCGGCAACATCGGCCTCGACGTGCAGGCAAAGCTGTTGCGGGTGATCCAGGAGAGGGAGTTCATGCGCCTCGGATCGGTTGAAACCGTCAAGGTGGATGTGCGCATCATCGCCGCCACCAACGCCGACCTGAAGAAGCAGGTCGCCGAAGGGACTTTCCGTGAGGACCTCTACTACCGTATCGACGTGATCACGATCACGTTGCCGCCGCTGCGCGAGAAGATCGACGACATCCCGTTGCTGGCCCAGCACTTCCTCGACAAGTATGGGCCTGAGAACAGCCGCGAAGACCTCCGGATCAGCGAGGAGGCGCTCGAACTGTTAAGGACGCACGACTGGCCGGGCAACGTGCGTGAGCTCGAGAACGCCATCGAGCGTGCCGTCGTCCTGGCGCCGCCCAGCGGCGAGATAGGTGTCGGCCTGATCCGTGATTACATCGAGCCCGAGGGTTTCAACCTGGCCACGCCGACCATGACGGTGCCGCCTGAAGGGTTGCCGATGAAGGACGTCGTACAGGAGTTCCAAAAGCAGCTCATCGTCGACGCGTTGCGCAAGACGTCCTGGGTTCAGAAGGAAGCCGCCAAGCTGCTCGACGTGAAGCCGACGACGTTGAACGAGATGATCAAGCGATATGGCCTCCGCCAAGAACGCGGGGGGCACGGGGGGTGCGTAAAGAATGCGTCTGCGGCGTTGCGCTGCGCTCGGCCTCCTTCGCAGTACGATAAGTACTACTCAGTCGGCCTCGCTTGCGCGCCTTGCATCCACATCCTTTACGCGCCCCCCGGGGCGTTTGGTGTCTGCGGCGTTGCGCTTGCTCGGCCTCCTTCGCAGTACGATAAGTACTACTCAGTTGGCCTCGCTTGCGCGCCTTGCATCCACATCCTTTACGCGCCCCCCGGGGCGTTGGGTGTCTGCGGCGTTGCGCTTGCTCGGCGCCGTCAGTCTTGGCGCAAGGCGACGACTGGATCGACGCGCGCGGCGCGGCGCGCTGGAATCCATGCGGCGATCAATGCGGTGGATGCCAGCGTCATGGCAACGACCACGTAGGTCGCCGGATCCGTGGTGGCCACGCCGTAGACCAAACCGGAGAGCAATCGACTCGCCGCGATGGCTACTACCAAGCCTACGGCCAGGCCGACACCGGTCATGATCAGGCCCTGGCCGAGGATCAGGCGGAACACGTCGTGGGGCCTCGGCGCCGAGCGCCATGCGAAGGCCGATCTCACGGGTTCTCTCGGCGGCGGAGTAGGCCACGACTCCATAGATCCCCAGAGTTGCGAGTACCAGAGCCAGGCCGGCGAACACGCCCACCAGAATCATGTTGAAGCGGGGTTGGGCAATCGACGTATCCATGAGCCCCGCCATTGTGCCGAGGTCCTCGATGGCAACCCCGTCGTTGATCTCCCATATCAACGTGCGCACGGCGCCTACCACGAGGGTCGGGTTACCGTCCGTGCGCACGACGAAGTTCATGAAGTAGGGCACGGACTGGCCGTAGGGCACGTAAAACTCGGGTGGTGGCTGGCGGTCGATGCCGAGCTTGCGCGTGTTACCGACGACGCCCACCACTTCGGATGCCGGGCTCTCTGAGGACTCGTCGCCGCCCTCCCGCCCACCGATCACGATGGAGCGGCCGAGGGGCGTTTCATCAGGCCAGTAGCGGTTGGCGAACGCCTCGTTGATCACCACGACTGGAGGTCGTTGCCCGTCGTCGTCTTCGGTGAACACGCGGCCCTGCAGAACCGGAATGGCGAGGGCTCGAAAATAATCGGGGGTAACGACGTTGAACTGCGCCGAAGGCTCCTGGCCGGCGGCGGCAGGCGGAGTGCCTTCAATTGCGAACGTCGATGTCCAGTCGACGCCGCTGAGCGGCGGCGCGGTGTTGGCACCGGCAATCTCGACACCGGGCAGCGATGTGAGACCCTGCGAGACGTCGCGGTAGAAGCCGTGGCGGCCCGGCGCATCCGGGTACGCCGATGCGGGCGACAGCTGGAACGTCAACACACGCTGCGGATCGAATCCCATGTTCTCGCGCAACAGCATGTTGAAGCTGCGCAGCAGCAAACCCGCTCCCACGAGAAGCACCAGGGCAATGGCGATCTCCGCAACCACGAGAACGGCACGAATCTGCCTGCCGCGCGCCGCCGGTGCGCGCCGAGGACTTCTTCAGCGTGCCCTGCAAGTCGCTGCGTGAGGCGTGGACCGCGGGAAGCAGGCCGAAGAGAACCCCGGTAATCAGCGACACGGCGATGCCGAACCCGAGCACGCGAGTGTCGAAGCTGATCTCGTCGAGGCGCGG
>CAXWPH010000015.1:0-2215000 GCA_963666055.2 Acidobacteriota bacterium
CGTTTCGACGCGGCGGTGCCGCAAGTGAGCGCCGAGCTCGCCGAGAAGATGATCGTCAAGCTGCGTGCCGGGATGATGCCGCCCCCGAACGCGCGGCGCCCGCCCGACGAGGCAGTCATCGCGCTGGTGGAGTCGCTCGAGACGCAGCTGGACGCGGCCGACGCCGCCAACCCGAACCCCGGTAGCCGCTCGTTCCAGCGTCTGAACCAGGCGGAGTATTCGCTGTCCATCCGCGACCTGCTGGGGCTGCAGATCGACGCAGCCGACTACCTGCCGCTCGACACCAAGAGCGCCAACTTCGACAACATCGCCGATGTGCAGTTGCTGTCGCCTACCCTGCTCGACGCCTACCTGAACGCCGCCGCCGAGATCAGTCGGCTGGCGGTGGGCGATCCGAACACCACGGCAACCTCGTCGACGTACACAAACCCCGGCTACGTGTCGCAGTGGGACCGCGTCGAGGGCGCCCCATTCGGCACCCGCGGCGGCATCAGCGTGACCCATATCTTCCCTGCGGACGGTGACTACGAGTTCCGCATGGCATTCGAGCACACCACCACCGGGGGCTACTTCGGCGGCGTCACCAAGGGTGAGCAGATCGAGGTCTCGATCGACGGTGTGCGCGTCGCGCTGCTCGATGTCGACCGTTGGATGAGCGTGGCGGACCCCAACGGCGTCAACATGCGCACCGGGTCGATCTTCGTCCGTGGCGGGCCCCGGCGAGTAACCGCAGCGTTCATCATGCAAAGCGAAGGTCCGATGGAGGACCTTCTGTCACCGCACCAGTGGTCGCTGACCGATCGGCAGATCGGGGTCAGCGGCTATGGCGTCACCTCGATAGCGCATTTGAAGGATCTGGTGGTTGCCGGACCCTTCAGGGTGACGGGGTATCGGACAACTCGATCCGAAAGCGGCTGTTCAGTTGCCGACCGACAAGGCGCGACGAAGAACGCCCGTGCGCCGGTGAGATCGTCTCGAGACTCGGCACCAGGGCGTTCCGAAGGTCGCTGAAGGCGGGCGATCTCGACGCCTTGATGCGGTTCTATGAAGCGGGCGCCGAGCGCGGCGGATTCGAGCAGGGCGTGCGCACCGCCCTCGAGGCTATCCTGGCCAGCCCCGATTTCATCTTCCGCTTCGAGGAGGCGCCGCCGAGCATCGAGCCGGGCTCCGTGTACCGCCTCCGCGACGAGGACCTGGCCACCAGGCTGTCGTTCTTCCTCTGGGGGCTGCCGCCGGATGACGAGCTGCTGAGCCTGGCTGCCAATGACCAGCTGTCGAAGCCAGCCGAGCTCGAGGCGCAGGTACACAGGCTGCTGGCCGACCGGCGCGCCGAAGCGCTCGGAACGCGGTTCGCGGCGCAATGGTTGCGCCTCGACGACCTGAGCAAGGTACATCCGGACCGGTTGCTGTACCCCGACTTCCATCAGCAGCTCGCCGATGCCATGCGCCGCGAAACCGAGCTGTTCTTCACCGGCCTGGTACAGAACGACCGCAGCATTCTCGACATGTTCCAGGCGGACTACTCGTACCTGAACGAGCGCCTCGCCCGGCACTACGGCATCGACGGGGTCAGCGGCGAGCACTTCCGCCAGGTTCCCTATCCCGACGACACCCGGCGCGGCCTGCTCGGCCACGGCAGCATTCTGACGCTTACATCACACGCTGGCCGAACATCACCGGTGCTGCGCGGCAAGTGGGTGATGGAGGTGTTGCTGGGCACACCGCCGCCGCCGCCGCCGCCCGGCATCCCCGACCTCGACGAGACGGAAAGCGTGGTGAACGGGCGCACGCTGACCACTCGCGAGCGCATGGAGGAGCATCGCTCGAACCCGTCGTGTAGCTCCTGCCACCGATTTATCGACCCGATCGGGCTAGCGCTGGACAACTACGACGTCACCGGCCGCTGGCGGATCCGTGAGCATGGCGAGCCGCTCGACACGCGCGGCGAGATGTACGACGGCACGCCGGTCGATAGCCCGGCCTCGCTGCAGGCGGCGCTGCTGAAGCGACCGGCGCTGCTGGTGCGAAATTTCACCGCAGATTTGATGGCCTACGCGCTCGGCAGGCGTGTC
The DNA here is from genome assembly GCA_963666055.2 of Acidobacteriota bacterium. Taxonomy (GTDB): domain Bacteria; phylum Acidobacteriota; class UBA890; order UBA890; family WLXD01; genus DASCOT01. Next base: position 2,073 of record CAXWPH010000015.1, read on the forward strand.
GAGTATTACGATCAGCCAACAGTGCGGCGGATCGCTCGACAAGCAGAGGCTGAAGGCTTCCGCATTTCGGCGTTCATCTTGGGCGTGGTCAACAGCGACGCCTTCCAGATGCAGCGCGCCGGCGCCGTCGCCGACGACGCCTTGTCCGACGAATAGGAACTGGCCGCGAGGCACTCCGGCCCGAGGACTGAAAGATGGAGCTCATCACCGGGAAACACATTCGACGCCGGACATTCCTTCGCGGCGCGGGCGCGTCGCTGGCGCTACCGTTCCTCGACGCGATGGTGCCGGCCGGCCGCCTGGCGGCCGCGGCAACGCGCCAGTCGGAGAACACGCGCCTGGTGGGGATCGAGATGGTGCACGGTGCTGCCGGCTGCAACCAGTGGGGCGCTACGCAGAACTTCTGGTCGCCGGCGGCAGCGGGTCGCGACTTCGACCTCGACCCCAGCGCGCTGGTATCCCTCGACCCGTGGCGCAAATACCTGACGATCATCAGCAACACTGACGTCCGCATGGCCGAGGCCTTCCAGCCCCACGAGATCGGCGGCGATCACTTCCGCTCCAGCGCGGTGTTCCTCACCCAGTCGCATCCGAAGCAAACCGAGGGATCCGACGTCTTCGTGGGCCCATCCTTGGACCAGATCCACGCCCAACGGTTCGGCCAGGACACGCCGATCCCGTCGATGCAGCTATGCATCGAGAACATCAACCAATCCGGTGGATGCGCGTACGGTTACACGTGCGTATACACCGACTCGATCAGCTGGGCGTCGCCAACCGAGCCGCTGCCGGTGATCCGCGATCCGCGAGTGGCGTTCGAGCTGCTGTTTGGCGCCGGCGGCACGCCCGAGGATCGCGCCTCGCGGCGGCGGGCCAGTCGCAGCATCCTTGACTGGGTTGCCGATCGGGTGGCCGAACTGCGGCGCGACCTCGGGCCGAACGATCGTCACCGGCTCGACCGATACCTGGAAAACGTCCGCGAGATCGAGCGTCGTATCGAGCGCACCGAGGTTCGCAACGCCAGCGGTGCCGAGCGGGAGCTTCCCGAGGCACCGGCCGGCGTGCCCGACTCATTCGAAGAGCACGTCAAGCTGATGTTCGATCTGCAGGCGCTGGCCTTCGCCTCCGACACCACGCGCGTCTTCTCGCTCAAGATGGGACGCGACTCCTCGGCCCGAGTGTTCCCGGAGAGCGGCACCGACAAGCCCTTCCACCCCGCATCGCACCATGGTGGAAAAGAGGAGGCGATCCGCGACTTCTATCGCATCAACAGGTACCACGTGGGGATGTTGCCGTACTTCCTCCAGAAGCTGGCCAGCATCGACGAGGGCGACGCCACCCTGCTCGACAAGACGATGATCGTCTACGGATCGCCGATGGCGGACGGCAACATTCACAACCATAGGCGCGCGCCGCTGATCGTCCTCGGAGGTGCCAACGGCAAGCTGGGTGGAAACCTACACGTCGAGGCCGCCGACGGCACGCCGATGGCTAACGCCATGCTGACCCTCTTGCACAAGCTCGGGCACGAGGACCTCGACAGCTTCGGCGACAGCACTGGCGAGTTGTCCTTGTCGATGCAAGCCGCAACCCCGTCGGGGGGCTGAACGGGAGCCACCGGTAGAGAGCCATGAGGACCCGGTCGCTAACTGCCACGGCAGCATTGCTGGGCGCCGTGCTGACGCTCGGATTGGCGCCACCCGACGCGCCCGTGGCCGACGCCGCCATGGGTGGCGACATGGACCTGGTGCGGGTGCTGCTGCAACGGGGTGTCGATGTCAACGCAGCACAGGGCGACGGCATGACAGCCTTGCACTGGGCGGCGAGAAGCGGCAACGACGAGCTAGCTCGAGTGCTCATCTATGCCGGCGCCAATCTCGCCGCGGCAACCCGCCTCGGTGGGTACACCCCACTGCATATGGCAGCCGGAGGTGGCCGCGCTGGAGTCGTCGAGGTGCTCCTCGGTGCTGGCGCCAGACCGCAGGCGAAGACGACGAGCGGGGGAGCCACGCCGCTTCACTTGGCGGCCAGCTCGAGCAGCGTGGCGGCGGTCGAAGCCTTGCTCGGACACGGCGCGCAAGTCGACGCTCTCGAGGAGCGCTGGGGGCAGACACCGCTCATGTTCGCCACCTCACGCGGCCGGCTCGACGTAGCGAAGCGGCTGATTGCCGCCGGCGCGGACATGACCATCACCACGCAGGTCGCCGACCTGCCGGCGTTGGCGACCGAGAGGAGAGTTGGCGGAAAGGTGCGCGACCAAGTCCTGGCATCGTTCCGCGGCGACCAGCCCGAAGGCACCTCCTGGCAGCCGATACCGGCGCAGGTGCAGGCAGCCGTGCGCGCCGCCAACGACCCGCCCCCGGGAGCCGCTGCGAACATCCCGGACAAGCTTGACGATTTCGGGTTCCCGATCGACCAGGACCTGGGAACGCTCGGCGCCCCACCCGAGCAAGGCACCGTACCCGATCAAGGCTTGGGAACGCTCGTGGCGGCGGGCCAACCGGCCGACCCGGATGGTCCGCCATCGGCGGACGCCTACAACGTTTCGTTCCCGAACCTGGTCGGAACCCACGGCGGACTGACGGCCCTGTTGCACTCTGTTCGAGAAGGCCATGTCGACACCGCGCTGGCGTTGATCGACGCCGGCGCCGACATCGACCAGCCAAGCGCCGGCGACCACACGACCCCGTTGCTGATGGCGACGATCAACGGGCACTTCGATCTGGCGATGACGCTGCTGGAGCTTGGCGCGGACCCGAACATCGCCAGCGACGCCGGCGCAACGCCGCTGTTCACCGCGATCAACGCGCAGTGGGCTCCCAAGGCACGCTACCCGCAGCAGCAGGCGTATCTACAGCAGCAAACCACCTACCTCGAGCTCATGAGCGTGCTGCTGGCCGCCGGCGCCGACCCCAACGTCAGGCTCACCAAGCACCTCTGGTACATGGAGTACACGTTCACCCATCTAGAGGTCGACACCCGTGGCGCGACGCCGTTCTGGCGCGCCGCCCACGCTCTCGATGTCGAGGCGATGCGGCTGCTAGTGGAATATGGCGCCGAGCCGGACACTCCGACGCGCAAGGCGCCGAAGCGGCGGTTCAACGCGCCCGACGAGGAAGAAGAGCCGACCGAGGACCCCTCGGGACTACCGCTGGTGGCGGTTGGCGGACCCGCGGTCTGGCCGATCCATGCAACCTCGGGGCACGGCTACGGCACCGGCTTCGCCGGCAACTCGCACCGTCATGTGCCCGACGGTTGGATGCCTGCGATGCGCTATCTGGTCGACGAGCTCGGCGCCGATGTGAACGCGCGCGACCACGAGGGCTTCTCGCCCGTGCACAACGCTGCAGCCCGTGGGGACAACGAGATGATCCTCTTCCTGGTGGAACGCGGAGCTGATGTCACGGTGGTCACCCGGGCCGGGCAGACCACCGCGGACATGGCCAACGGCCCGCAGCAACGTACCCAGGCGTTTTCCGAGACGGTGGCGCTGCTGGAGCGGTTGGGCTCCAAAAACAACGACAACTGCGTATCCTGCTGAGTCGCCGTAGCAACCATCGCGACCGCATGACCGCAGCCCCGCCACCGCCTGCCGCCTCTTGTGATAGACACATCGGCACGGGAGCCCCTTGACGATTACGTGGGGCTCCGCGCAGACTTGCCGTTCCTCAACGAGCCAGGCGCGGTGGTTCGGCCGCGACACGATGACAGAAATGCCGGAGGCATGATGCCCACCGTTTCGATGACAGTTAACGGTAAGTCGGTAAGCGGCGAAGTCGAGGCGCCGACCTTACTGGTGGAGTTCATCCGCGAATCACTCGGTCTCACCGGCACCCATGTGGGGTGCGATACCAGCCAGTGTGGCGCCTGCTGCGTGCTGCTCGACGGCCAGTCGATCAAGAGCTGTACGTGCCTGGCGCTCGAGGCGGACGGCCAGGAGGTCACCACCATCGAGGGTCTGGAAACGAACGGCGAGCTGCACCCTATGCAGGCGGCCTTCCGCGAGCACCATGGGCTGCAGTGTGGGTTCTGCACTCCGGGCATGGTGATGAGCGCGGTCGATCTGGTGGGCCGTAACCCAGACCCCGATGAAGCCGAGATACGTGAGTGGCTCGAGGGCAACCTTTGCCGCTGCACCGGCTACCACAACATCGTCGAGGCGATTCAGGCCGCCGCGACGGCGGCGCGGGAGTGAGCGCGATGGTTGAGCAAGGCATAGGCGCAGCGGTACGCCGCAAGGAAGACGCCCGTTTCCTGACGGGACGCGGACGCTACACCGACGACATCAACCTGCCCGGCCAGACCTACGCCGTGATCGTCCGATCGCAGGAAGCGCATGCCTCGATCGGCGGCATCGACGTCAGCGCCGCGACCGACGCTGCCGGGGTGGTGGCGATTTTCACCGGCGCTGACCTGGAGGGCGTTGGCGGCGTGCCCTGTGGCTGGCAGATTCACAGCAAGGATGGCTCGCCAATGGTCGAGCCGCCGCACCTGGTGCTGGCCACCGACCGCGTGCGTCACGTCGGCGATCCGGTGGCAATGGTGATCGCCGAAACCAAGGCACAGGCGAAAGCGGCTGCGGCGCTGGTCGCGGTCGACTACGAGTCGTTGCCGGCCGTCGCCGACCTCAACCAGGCGATCGCCGACGGCGCCCCGGCGGTGTGGGACGACGCACCCGACAACGTTTGCTTCGACTGGGAGCTGGGCGACGCGGCCGCCACCGACGCGGCGTTCGATAGCGCCGAGCACGTCGTCACGCTCGAGGTGGTCAACAATCGCTTGGTAGCCAATGCCATCGAGCCGCGGGCGGCGATCGGCCTGTACGACCCCGATAAGGACGAGCAGACACTCTATACCACCAGCCAGAACCCGCACGTGATCCGGCTGCTCATGGGCGCCTTCGTACTGCAGGTTCCGGAGAACAAGCTGCGGGTGATCTCGCCCGATGTGGGGGGCGGCTTCGGCTCCAAGATCTTCCACTACGCCGAGGAGGCGATGGTCACCTGGGCAGCCAAGAAGATCGGCCGGCCGGTAAAGTGGACCGCCGAGCGCTCGGAGTCGTTCATCTCCGATGCTCAGGGCCGCGATCACCTCACCAAGGCAGAGCTAGCGGTCGGAGCCGACGGCACGTTCCTGGGCATGCGGGTACACACGCATGCCAACCTCGGTGCCTACCTGTCGACCTTCGGTCCGTCGGTGCCAACCTGGCTGTACGGAACGTTGTTTGCCGGCTGCTACCGTACCCCGGCGATCTACGTGAACGTTAAGGGAACGTTCACCAACACTGTACCTATCGACGCCTACCGCGGCGCCGGACGTCCCGAAGCAGCGTTCGTTGTGGAACGTCTGGCGGATCTCGCAGCGCGCAAGCTGGGCATGAGCCCGGTGGAGATCCGCACCAAGAACTTCATCACGGAGTTCCCCTACGCCACCCCGGTGGCGCTGGAGTACGACTCCGGCGACTACCACGCCACCCTGCAAGCGGTACTCGAGCTGGCCGACTATGACAGCTTCGAGCAACGGCGTCAGGAGGCGCGCGACCGGGGCAAGCTGCGAGGGATCGGTCTGTCGACGTTCGTGGAGGCGTGCGGGCTGGCGCCGTCGGCGCTCGCCGGAGCACTCGGAGCCCGTGCAGGCCTGTACGAGGTTGGCCAGGTGAGGGTGCACCCTACCGGCAGCGTGACGGTGTTTACCGGTTCCCACAGCCATGGCCAGGGTCACGAGACGGTGTTCGCGCAGCTCGTCTGCGAGGGTCTCGGGGTGCCCATCGATCAAGTCGAGGTGGTGCACGGCGATACCGGGCAGGTACCTTTCGGCATGGGCACCTACGGGTCACGCTCGCTGGCGGTAGGTGGCTCGGCGATCCAGATGGCGATCGACAAGGTCATCGCCAAGGGCAAGAAGATCGCTGCTCACCTCATGGAAGCTTCCGAGGGCGATGTCGAGTTCGCCGACGGGCAGTTCACCGTCGCCGGCACCGATAAATCGGTGGGGCTCGCCGACGTTTCGATGATGGCGTACGTGCCCCATAACTACCCCGAGGAGCTCGAGCCCGGTCTGGACGAGACCGCCTTCTACGATCCAAAGAACTTCACCTATCCGGCCGGGGCCCACGTGGTCGAGGTGGAGGTCGATCCGGATACCGGAGTGGTCCAGTTAGTGGACGTGTCCTGCGTCGACGACGTCGGCCGGGTAATCAACCCGATGATTGTCGACGGGCAGATACACGGCGGCCTGGCACAGGGGATCGGCCAAGCGCTGCTTGAGGAATGCCGCTACGACGAGGACGGTCAGCTGGTGACGGGCTCTTATATGAACTACACGATGCCGCGCGCAAGCGACTTGCCGTTCTACAAGACCGGCCACAACACTACGCTGTGTACCCACAATCCGCTGGGGGTCAAAGGCGTCGGTGAAGTGGGCTCAATCGGCGTGCCACCGGCGGTGATCAACGCCGTAGTCGACGCCGTCGCCCACCTGGGCATCGAACACATCGATATGCCCGCCACATCCGAGAAGGTGTGGCGCGCCATTCGCAACGCGCAAGCGAGCGCCTGAAGGAGGACACGATGCAAGACTTCAACTTCCATCGTCCGCGCTCGATCGACGAAGCCAAACAGGCGCTCCAAAATGCTGACGAAGGCAAGCTGCTGGCCGGTGGTCAGAGCTTGTTGCCGGTGATGAAGCTCGACCTGGCGGCGCCGAGCGACGTGGTCAGCCTACGCGACGTACCCGAGCTCGACGGCATCCAGGTGCAGGGCGGTCAGCTGCTGATCGGAGCAACGGCCACCCATGCCAAGGTCGCCGCATCGGAGGTGGTGGGTGGAGCGATCCCGGCGCTAGCAAAGCTGGCTGGCGGTATCGGTGACCCACAGGTCCGAAACCGCGGCACCCTCGGAGGTTCGGTAGCACACGCCGATCCGGCCGCCGACTACCCCGCGGCGTTGCTGGCACTGGATGCGACGGTGATCACGGATGGGCGCGAGATAGCGGCTCAGGACTTTCTCGGCGCGATGTTCGAAACTGCGCTGGCGGAGGACGAGATCGTCACCGCGGTGCGTTTCAACGTTCCACAAGCGGCGGCGTACGAGAAGTTCGCCAACCCGGCGTCGAAATATGCCCTCGTAGGCGTAATGGTCGCCCGGACAGACACCGGCACGCGTGTCGCGGTTACCGGGGCGGCCTACGGAGCGCACCGCTCCGAGGCTCTGGAGACCGCTCTGGCTGCTGACTTCAGCACCGCGGCAGTCGACGGCGTCGAGATTGACGACGCTGACCTGCTGGACGACGGTGACGCCAGCGCCGAGTACCGAGCCCACCTGATCAAGGTAATGACCAAGCGGGCGGTGGAGGCTTGCGGATAGGCGCGCCGCCGGAGTCCGTTGACGCGACATCCGAGCTGCTACTGCAGCACGACTACATCGCCGACCGGTCGCTGGCCACGGGGATTTTCCTGTCGTTGACCCTCGGCCGGCCGCTCTTCGTCGAGGGCGAAGCCGGGGTTGGCAAGACCGAGATCGCCAAGGTGCTGGCGACGGCGCTGGGCCGCCGGCTCATCCGACTGCAATGCTACGAGGGTCTCGACGTGGCCACCGCGGTCTACGAGTGGAACTATCCGCGCCAGATGATCGAGATCCGCCTCGCCGAGGCATCCGGAGGCGAGGATCGCGCCGCGCTGGAAGCCGGCATTTTCTCCGAGCGCTTCCTCATCCGGCGGCCGCTGCTGGAAGCGCTCGAGCCGCACCCGAACGGGCCGCCAGTGCTGCTGATCGACGAGCTCGATCGCGCCGACGAGCCGTTCGAGGCCTTCTTGCTCGAGATGCTGTCCGATTTCCAGGTAACCGTGCCCGAGCTCGGCACGTTTCACGCCGAGCAACCCCCGATTGTGGTGATCACATCCAACCGCACGCGCGAGATTCACGACGCCCTCAAGCGGCGGTGCCTGTACTGCTGGATCGACTATCCAGACGCCGCTCGGGAGCTGCAGATCCTACGGGCCCGCGCCCCCGAGGTGGCAGGAGCGTTGACTCGGCAGGTGGTCGGCTTCGTGCAGGCATTGCGCAACCACGAGCTGTTGAAGCTACCCGGAGTGGCCGAGTCGATCGACTGGACGCGGGCGCTGCAAGCACTCGACCGCACCTCGCTCGACCCGCAGACCGTCGACGACACCCTCGGCGTGCTGCTGAAGTACGAGGACGACCTGTCGCGCATCCGTGGCGACGAGGCCGCAAGCATCCTTCGCCAGGTCGAGGAGGAGTTGGCGGCGGCACCGATCGAGCCCGGAGCGTGAGCGGCCAACTGGCCGCCAACGTGATGCATTTCGGGCGCCTGCTGCGCGCCCTGGGAATTCCCGTGGGCCCCGGACGGAGCCTGGCGGCTCTGCGTGCGCTCCGTGCCATCGATATCATGCGTCGCGAGGATTTCTACTGGACCCTACATGCGGTGTGGGTGCAGCACGAAGAGCAGCGTGAGCTCTTCGGCCTGGCCTTTCGTCGCTTCTGGCGAGACCCGGGACGCGCCACGATCAACCCGGCGCTCGCCGCGCTCCGATCGCAATCGCGATTGCCTGCGCCAGATTCGTCGGACCCGGGCAGCAGGCGCCTGTCCGAGGCCTGGCAGCAGCGCACGCCGACAGGTTCGCAAGAAGCTTCGCCACACGAGCTCGTTGCTCGCATGAGTTGGTCGCAACGAGAGATGCTGCGTAGCAAGGATTTCGAGCAGATGAGCGCCGACGAGATTGCCCAGGCAAAAGCAATGATCGCCCGACTTCGACCCCCATGGGCACAGCTCGCTACACGCCGGACGCGCGCCGTGGCGCACGGCCGACACGCCGACCTGCGCGCCACAATCCGTGCCAGCTTGCGCGAGGGCGGCGACCGCATCCCTTTGCGATGGCGTGCGCCGCGACGGCGCGCACCGGTGCTGGTGGTGCTATGCGACATCTCCGGATCGATGAGCACGTACAGTCGCATGCTGTTGCACTTCGCCCATGCGCTCACTAGCGACGCTCATCGGGTACACACGTTTCTGTTCGCCACCCGCCTTACCAACGTCACCCGCACGATGCAGCACAGCGACATCGACGCAGCGCTCTCGCGCCTCGGGCACCAGGTGCCGGATTGGGACAGCGGTACGCGCATCGCCGCCTGCTTGCGCCACTTCAACTTCCGCTGGTCGCGCCGGGTGCTAGCCCAGGGAGCGGTGGTGCTGCTGATCAGCGACGGACTCGACCGAGACAACGGCGAGGGACTCGGACGCGAGATGGCTCGCCTGAAGCGCTCGTGCAGGCGGCTCGTGTGGCTCAATCCGCTGCTGCGCTACGAGGCCTTCGAGCCACGTGCTGCAGGAATCCGCGCCATGCTGCCGCATGTTGACGAGCTGCGTGCGGCGCACAGTATCTCGTCGCTCGACGATCTCGGCGCGGCGCTATCGCGGCGTCTTAGTCGTCGTCGGACCGCCTGAGCTTGCCGGCGAGCGCCCGCAGCAGCAGCTTGCCGCCGTCCAGCGCCTCGCCCTCACCTTCGGGCACCGCGGCCTCGCCCTGGAGCTTTCGGGAGAGTCGTTCGGCGAACTCACCGAGCAGTTGCTTCGACACCGCCTGAAACATGCCGCGCGCAAAGCGCACCAGCTTGCCGGTGATCTGTACATCTGCGTCGATGCTGACGCGGGAACCGCCGTTGTCCTCGGTCACAACGGTTTGCATGGTGAGCGATGCGGTGCCGCCACCGCGACGATCCGCACCTTCGCCGACCATACGCAGTCGCAGGTTGTCCTCGTCGACCTCGGTGAAGCGGATCTGGCCGTTGTAGTTCACCGTGACCGGACCGACCTTGACCCGGACGGAACCCAGGTAGACGTCTCCGTCGGCGGAGTCCAACTGTGCGCCGGGGAGACAATCGGCGATACCGGCAGGGTCGGTGAGCAATGGCCAGACGCGCTCTGGCGGTGCCGGCAGGCTGAACGACTCGCTGATCTTCAACGACGCCATGACTTTCCCCGGTCGTCCTTGTCTCGGTCTTGCAACATCCGCGGTGCTCCTAGTGTCCTGAGTCAGGAATCCGTTGCATATTGCTGGGCCTAGATCTGGTCCGGTGAGTCAACGTCGAGTGCCACTCCGGAACCCTCGAACGCTACCTCGTGCACCCAGGCAAGGTGACGAGCGAGCAGCTCGCGAGCGCCGACATCGCCGCTGATCTCATCAATCTGCCCGAAGTAGTCGGCAGACCATAGAACCGGGTTGCCGCGCCTGCGATCGTACACCGGCACACAGATCGGACGCCCTGCGGCAGGATCGAAGGCTCCGATCAGCCCGTCCAGATGTTCCTGTCGCACCCAGGGCATGTCGGCCAGGCAGATCAACGCACCGTCGACTGGCGGCGTGTGGCCGGTGGTTAGCGCCGCGACACCGGCACGAAGCGTGCTGCTCATGCCGTGCGAGTAGTCGGCGTTGTGAACAACCTGCAGAGGGAGTCCCGAGAGCGCCGCCGCCACCAGGGCGCGATCGTGGCCGGTGACCGCGACGACCGGATCGGCGAGCGACTGCGTCAAGATGCGCGCCACGTGCCTGACCATCGGCCGGCCGGCAAACTCCGCCAGTAGCTTGTTGCGATCGCCGAAGCGCTTCGATTCCCCGCCCGCCAGCAGTACCGCGCCGATCCGGTACTCCACACGGCTCACGAGCCACGCTGCTTGCGCAGTCGCTCGATTACCTGGGCCAGGATCGCGGTGGCTATCTCGGCCGGTGTCCGTGCGCCGATGTCGAGCCCCACCGGGCCATGCACGCGTGCCAGGTCGGCGCCGCTACACCCGGCCTCGGCCAGTCGCTCCATGCGCGCGGCGTGATTGCGCTTGCTGCCCAGGGCGCCGATGTAGAACGCCGGACTCCCTACGGCGTGTTGCAGCGCCGGGTCATCGATCTTGGGATCGTGGCTCAGCGCCACCAGCGCGGTGCGATGATCGAGACGCAGCCCGGGCAATACCTTCTGCGGCCAGTCCCGCACTAACTCGACGCCTGGAAACCGTTCCCGTGTAGCAAACGCTCGACGAGGATCGACCACCACTACCTCGAAGCCATTGATCGCCGCCATCGCCGCCATTGCCTGAGCGATGTGCGCCGCGCCGACGAGGACGACGCGTACCGGCGGGTTGAACACATCAAACAGCAGCTTGCGATCGCCGTGGCCTACGATCCCGGAGCGATCATCACGCGCCGACACCCGGGCACCCTCTAGCAGCAGGTCGTCAACCGAAACGCCGCTCTCCGGGCCTGGGGCCACGTCGCCGTCAGAAGCGATTGGATACAGCAAGCGCTGGTCGCCCGATTGCAGATCGGTGACCAGCACGACGGCGCGCTTTGCGGCGCGGTCAGCGATGATGCGTTCCAGCAGCGCGAGCTTCAATCGACGCGCTCGACCCAGATGTCGACCTGGCCGCCGCAGGCTAGGCCGACCGCCCAGGCCTCCTCGTCGGTAACGCCGAATTCCAGCAGTTGCGGGATGCCGGTGTCCATGACCTGGCGCGCTGACGACACCACGGCGCCCTCCACGCAACCGCCGGAGACCGAGCCGACGAAGTGTCCGCCCTCCTCGACGGCCATGTGGCTGCCGGGCTGGCGTGGGGCAGACCCCCATGTCCGCACCACGGTGGCCAGCACCACCGTCCTACCCTCACGCAGCCAGTCGGCGGCCTGCTCCAGCACACCGCCGGCGACGCGGTCGACCTCAGTCACTCGTCAGCTCCCCTCGAATCCCCAGAGCGCCAGGCTCGAGAGATCCTTGATCAGAAACCCGTCGCGCGTGGCGACCGGGTGCGCCCACGTTTGGCTGTCGGCGACCGTGTAGCGTCGCAGCGGCTCGAACTCGTCGGCGTCGGGACGCAGCAGGATCAACTCCGCCGAGTCGGTAAGAACCACGACTAGACCGTCGAGCACCAGGAACGAGGCGTTGTCACCCTCGCGACCCTCGCTGGTCCAAATCGTCTCCCCCGTTTCGGCGCTCATGGCAAAAAACTGCCCTTTGCGACGATGGGTCATGCCGAAGAGCCGATCTCCGACCGACACCGTAGTGCTCATGTACAGCGATGTAGACGGGTTGCTCCACAGCTCTTGCGGTGTCCACACTTCAGCATCTCGAGTCAGCCGAATTGCGAACAGGGGCTGGTTCAGGCCGGAGAGAATGAGCTTGTCGCCGTGCAGCGCCGGCGTCACCACGTTCTGGTCAAACTCGGTGCGGAAGGGCATGCGCCACAGCAGGCGGCCGGAATCGACCGCGACGCTGATGATGTGCGCATCGGTCTGGGTGACGATCTGCCGCTGTCCTTCGAGCTCGACGACGATCGGCGAGACATAGCTCGGGCCATCCCCCTCCAGCGACCAGATGATCTCGCCAGTCGCCGGGTCGAGAGCCATGAGCGCCCCGTCGTCGGGTCCGCCGACCTGGACGATCAGCCTGCCACCATCGAGGATCGGCGACATGCCGGCGCCGTACAGCGGAAACTTGGCGGCGAACTGCCCCCCGAAGTCCCCTTGCCACAGGCGCTCGCCCGACGCGAGGTCGTAGCACGACACCGCGCCACCCTTGCCGAGTGTGAACAACCTGCCGTCGGCGACCACCGGCGTCGATACCGGCCCCTTGCCGAACGCTCTGCCGGCAGGGTGCATGCGGTACGGCGCCGAGTACGTGTCCTCCCAGATCACCTGTCCGTCCGACAGTTGCAGTGCCCGCACCACTTCGGCATCCGCTTCCACGTCTCGGGTGTGCAGGTAGATCCGGTCATCGACGACGACCGGTGTCGAATGCCCGGTCCCGACTTCGACCTTCCAGCGCCGGTGCAGCTCCTCCGGCCACGTCTCCGGCGCAACGAAATCGTGCACTACCCCGTCGCGGTCGCGCCCCCTCCATTGACTCCATTCCTGCGCCATCGCGGCCGTGGGCAGGGCGATCAGGAGGCCGGCGGCCAGCCAAGCGCAACGCCGACGACTTCCTGAGGCTCGCATGCTGCTCGCCATCAATCCGACCTCACCGGTTGTCTTCGACATCCATCACGTAGATCTCGCGATTGCCGTCCCGGCTGGCGACAAACGCGATCCGGTCGCCACTCGGCGACCAGGCGGGGCTGTCGTCCCTGGCCGGATCGTTGCTCAGGTTGACGGGATCGCCGCCATCCGCGTTCATGAGATAGATCTCGCGGTTGCCGTCCCGATCGGATACGAAGACGATCCGGGTGCCGTCGGGCGACCACGCCGGGCTCTCGTTCATCGAGTCGTCGTTGCTGAGGTTGCGCGGATCGCTGCCGTCCTCGCCGATGACCCAGATGTCGCTGAGACCGAGGCCGTGACTAGACACGAAGGCGATCCTGGAGCCGTCCGGTGACCAGGCCGGAAAGTCGTCGTCCGCGGGGCTGTTCGTGAGGTTCACTTGCTCGGCACCGTCGTCGTCCATGACGTAGATCTCGCCGTTGTCATCACGATGGCTCGCAAAGGCAATGTGGAATCCGTCGGGCGACCATGCAGGGTTCCGGTTCCCGAGGCCGTTCTGCGTCAGGTTCAGGTACTTGCCGTACCAGGCGACGTATTCGGTACCCTCGGCATCCATGATGGAGATGTCGCCGTTCCCGAGCCGTCCGGAGCTGGTGTAGAAGGTGATCCACTTGCCGTCGGGAGACCACCGCGGGTCGCCGTTGATGTATCCGTTGCTCGACAGGACGTCTGCATCGCTGCCGTCGGCGTTCATGATGAAGTTCCAGGCCGACGTGCGGCCGTGCCGGTCGGACTCGAAGGCGATCCTCGAACCGTCGGTGGACCACACCGGATCCCACTCGTCGTACTCGTGGTTGGCGGTGAGGTTGACCTGGTCGGAGCCGTCCGCCTTCATCACGTAGATCTCGCGATCACCATCGCGATTGGTCACGAACGCGATCCTGCTGCCATCGGGTGACCAGGCGAGGCTGCCATCAAAGGCCGGGTTGTCGGTGAGGTTGGTCTGGCCCGCGCTAGCGCTGGCGACCGTTATCGCCGCTAGCGCGGCGCCGGTGATGCTCCTGGTGATCCAGCTCCTCAACCCCTCAACCTCTCGATCAGGACAACCCAAACGGCGGGGAAACCTGCGAATCGAGGCAGCTTAGCCTCAGGGGCCCGTCTGGCGGAAGGGGGATCGCCGAGCATCGAGAGCCAGCGCGGCTTCTGCCGTCGCCTAGCAGGCCGTGGTGAAAGTGTGGTGGGTCTTCCACGGGCGTGCTGAAAACCACAAGCGGTATCCGGCCGCCAAGCGGATTCACTCGCCAGCGAGCGCGTCCGATAGTCTGGCCGTCATGTGCCGATCTCGGGTCAATCTGCTGCCGCTCATGTGCCTGCTCTGGGTCGCCGGATGCACGTCGGAGCCACAGCCGCCCCCCCAGCCTGTCGCCTTCAGCCACAAGGCGCACGTGGACAACGAGATCGCCTGCACGAGCTGCCATCCGGGTGCCGAGACCCAGGCTCAGGCCGGCCTCACGCCGCTCGCCGGCTGCGCCACGTGCCACCGGCGGGCCATCATTCCCGATCACCCGGAGGTGATGAAGGTGATCGAGCGTTTCCGTAACCGCGAGCCGCTGGCCTGGAACCGAGTCAACGTGATCCCCGACGCTGCGATGGTGCACTTCAAGCACAAGCCCGCGCCTGGAGTTCACCGTGGGCTACTACCAGCCGACCTGGGTGGAATGGGGAATCCTCGCCGGATCGTTCGGCCTCTTCGGGTTCCTCTACTTCATGTTCCTGCACCTCGCCCCGATCGTGTCGATCTGGGAGGTGCGCGAGGGCGAGCATCTTGCTGAAGCGGGGCTCGGCGGCAGCCAGCCGTCGCTTCGGCCCGTCGGCGGGGAGTCGTAGGATGGCCACCGAGGTGACCGTGACCCACGCTGTGTTCGCCAGCGGCCCACAGGTACGCACGGCGCTGGACCTCCTCGTCCAGAGCGGCGGCGAGCCCGAGGACATCGAGGTTCGTAGCTCCATCCCGCTCGACGCGCACAGCGTCGAGCCCGCGGGCCAGCGGCTACGCTCTCGCGTGCCGCTCATGGCCGTGCTCGGCGGAGCACTTGGCGGCGTGGCGGCCTATTTGCTGGTGGCGCTGACGGCTCGTGCCTATCCGCTTGTTACCGGTGGCATGCCGATCGTCCCCCTGATGTCGACCGCGATCATCGTGTTCGAGGGCACCGCGATGGGATGCATCCTGCTAACTGTGGCGACGGTGTTCTTGGAATGCGGGCTGCCACGCGTGGCCTGGCGGCCAGGGCCCTTCGACGCCGAGATTGCTGCCGGGAAGATCGTCGTCGCGGTACAGGGACCCGCGGCCGACCAATGGACAGCCGGTGCCCTGACTACCGCGACCATTGGCGAGACTACCGACCCGTAGCAGATAATCGTTCCAGGCCACTAGCCTCCGGCCGGCATGCCGATCGCCGGCATCGCCCGCCGCTGCAGAACCTCTTGCACGGCACGATGCGCCTCCAGGATGGCGGCGTCCGTATGCGGGCTGGCGGCGGCGTCCGAGTTGGCGATGGTGATCGAGCCGAACGGCTGGCGCGCGATCACGCACGGGCGCTCGTCGGTGCTCGTAAACGCCCACTCCATGGGGTCGTAGAGGGTGTTGTAGGTGTATGCGTAGCCGTGCGGCCAGCGGTTGACGGCGATGGCGACGATGTCCTCGGCCGGATCGAAGCCGCCACCACCCAGCACCCGCCCGAGCTGGTCGCGGATCTTCTCCTCCCAGGTCTCGAACGGGGTCGCCAGGAGCTCCTCGCGGCCCATCACGTGCTGCCGCTTGCGCCGTTCACCCGGGTAGTTGAGGTGGCGGCTGAGCGACAGCACGATGGGCTCCTCGGGCGACTCCGCATGTCGCAGGTCGCCCAAGCTCACCGCCTCGTCCAGACCGACGCGGTCGTGATACATCGTCGGCGTGGCGATACTTCTCACGCCCAGTTTCTCGAACGCGGTCCAGTTCCGGACGGCGACGCTGGTGTACACCAGCGGCCCCTTCAGGGCGAAGCCGAGCGCCTCCTTCTGCTTCTCGGGCATGTCGGGAACGAGGTACGGAATCACTCGATTCCAGCACGCCATCACACAGTGGCGCCCGCGCACGTGGTAGGTCCTGCCTTCGTGCACATAGCTGACCTCGACGCCATCGTTGCCCGAGGAACCGGTATGCCTGGCGCGCACCACCGTGCTGTTGAGCCGGACGCGCGCCGTCTCGCCCTCACGGTCCAGCAGGTCGTAGGCCACCCGTGCAGTACCGACGTCCTCCTGGGTCTTGCCCGGAACGGCGTCGGGGATCAGCCAGCGGACCAACAGCCGCGTGATCGTAGCGTTGCCGTCCGGGAAGTGGACGGCGCCCTCTTCACTCTCGCGCTGGCGTCCGTGAATCCCTCCAGGCAGGTCGGCCAGCACACCGTCGGGCATCGGTTCGAGGTCCAGGCCGTCAAACCCCGGTTGCCCCATGACCCAGGCGTACAGTGCCGGCAGCGCGTCGGCGCCGACGGCGAACACGCCGTTGCCGCTGCCGGCGAAGAACCACATGACCTCGGGATCGACCTTTACCACCTCGAGCATGTAGTCGGTGTAGGAGATCTTCGCCAACCGCTCCTTCTTCTCGGTTGACGACAGGCCCGGGAAGTGGTCCGGCTGGTCTGCCGAGTAGAGCGCCAGGTAGTCGCGCTGGGCCTTGGGCGACAGCGGCGTCTTGGCCAGGAAGTCGGCGTCGAGCCCACCGTAGGGACCCCCGGAGCGCTTGACCAGCCGATCCTCGCCCCAGGTCTCGGCATCGAAGAAGTAGGCAGAGCCGAGCCCCATGCGACGGTACATCTGGCGACTGTCGGCGTTGTCAGCCCGGAAGCGCTCCACATCGATGCCGATGTCGGCCAGCAGCCGCCGGGCGGGCTGGTTGTAGCGCCCGTACGACTCGATGTTGAGGGTCCCACCGTTGAGCGCCATCATGCGCCCGTTGTAGTGGAACTCGTTGCGCTTGGCGTGGCCGCCAAAGTCGTCGTGGTTGTCGAGAATCAGCACGCGCGCCTGGCGTCCGACGTTCTTGACGAACATCTGCGCCGCGGCCAGGCCGCTGATACCACCACCCACCACCACCAGGTCGTAGCGCTCGCCGCTGTCCACCGCGTCGGAGAAGTCCCAGCCGCGCTGATCGCGCATCTGGTGACCGACTTCGAACGAGCCGGCATGGCTGCCACGCAACCCGTGTCGCAGTGGCGGATAGTCGGCGGGATCCTGTGGTACCACCGGCGCCGCGGACCGGACAGCTGGTGCGGCCTTGCGTCGGCCCAGGTTCGGGAGGGCGAGCGCCCCGCCAATCGGAACCGCCACGCCGTTGACGAAGTCGCGCCGAGTGATCTGACGGTCCATACCCAGGTCACGTCTACGTCCCACGCAGCACCTCCTGCTAATTGGTTTCAATCGGTCTCAAAACCCGACCGAGAGCATTGCCTCTGATCGCACAACCTACCATCACTCGGATACGCCCTTGGCGACGTAGCCCGTCGGGCAGATGGGAGTTACAAGCCAATGCCTGAGTCACTCGCAACTTCCACCGTCAGACTCGCTACGCTTTCGCTGCGGCCCGCTAGCCGCCGGCCTGCCTGCCGATCGCCGGCATGGCCCGGCGCTGCAACACCTCCTGCACGGCGCGGTGTGCCTCCAGCATGGCTGCGTCCGTGTGGGGGCTGGCGGCGGCGTCCGAGTTGGCGATCGTGATTGAGCCGAACGGCTGCCGCGCGATCACACAGGGACGCTGGTCGCTCGCGGTGAACGCCCATTCCATGGGGTCGTAGAGGGTGTTGTAGGTGTAGGCGTAGCCATGCGGCCAGCGGTTGACCGCGATGGCGATGATGTCGCGCGCCGGATCGAAGCCGCCACCCCCGAGTAGCCGCCCGAGCTGATCACGGATCTTCTCCTCCCAGGTTTCGAACGGCGTCGCCAGGAGCTCCTCACGACCTATCTTGTGCTGCTCCTTGCGCGGTCTCCCCGGGTAGTTCAGGTAGCGGTAGAGCGAGAGCACGATGGGCTCCTGCGATGACTCGGCGTGTCGGAGGTCGCCGAGGCTCACCGCTTCATCGAGACCGACTCCGGAGTGATACATGGTCGGTGAGCTGATGTAGCTGACTCCGAGCTTCTCGAAAGCGGTCCAGTCGCGGATCGCGACGCTGGTATAGACGAGCGGGCCTTTCACCCCGAATGCCAGCGCTTCCTTCTGCTTCGCCGGCAGCTCAGGTACGAGATAAGGAATTACACGGTTCCAGCACGCCATCACGCAGTGGCGCCCACGAACGTGGTACGTGCGACCGCCGTGGACATAGCTGACCTCGACCCCGTCGTTGCCTGAGGAGCTGGTGTGCCGTGCATGCACAACCGTGCTGTTGAGACGGATGCGCGCCGTTTGGCCCTCACGGTCCAGCAGGCCGTAACCAACACGGGCGGTGCCAACGTCCTCCTGGGTATTCCCCGGGACCGCGTCAGGGATGAGCCAGCGGACCAGCAGCCGGGTGACCGTAGCGTTGCCGTCCGGGAAGTGGACAGATCCCCGACCGGGCCGCTGGCGACCATGGTGGCCACCAGGCAGGTCGGCGAGCACACCGTCGGGCATGGGCTCCAGGCCCATGCCGTCGAACCCCGGCTGCCCCATGCCCCAGGCATACAACGCCGGCAACGCATCGGCGCCGACCGCGAAGCTGCCGTTGCCCGTGCCCTTGAAGAACCACATGACCTCCGGATCGACCTTCACCAGGTCGAGCATGAAATCGGTGTAGCTCATCTTCGCCAGTCGCTCTTTCTTCTCGGCCGACGACAGGCCGGGAAAGTAGTCGGGCTGACGGTCGGAATAGAGCGCCAGATAGTCGCGCTGTGCCTTGGCTGACAGCGGTGTCTTGGCGAGGAATTCAGCATCGCCGCGGCGTCCACCGGCGCGCTTGACCAGCCGATCCTCTCCCCAGGTCTCGCCATCGAAGAAATACGCCGACCCGAGACCCATGCGACGGTACATCTGCCGGCTGTCGGAGTTGTCGGCCCGGAAGCGATCGAGATCAACGCCGATTTCCGCGAGCAACTGCTGGGAAGGCTGGTTGTAGCGTCCCGGAGATTCGATGTTGAGCGTGCCGCCGTTGAGAGCCAGCATGCGACCGTTGTAGTGGAACTCGTTGCGCTTGGCGTGGCCACCAAAGTCGTCGTGATTGTCGAGGATCAGCACACGAGCGTCGCGACCGACGTTCTTAATGAAGTAGTGCGCCGCCGCCAGGCCGCTGATACCACCACCGACCACCACCAGGTCGTAACGCTCGCCCGTGTCGACGGCGTCGGAGAAGTCCCAACCGCGCTGATCGCGCATCTGATGCGCAACCTCGAACGAGCCGTCGTGGCTGCCGCGCAACCCGTGTCGCACTGGCGGGTAGTCGGCCGGATCCTGCGGTACCGCCGGCGCCGCGTGCCGCGCAGCTGGCGTGGCCTTGCCCCGACCCAGGCTCGGAAAAGCGAGCGCCCCGCCCACCGGCACCGCCATGCCGTTGACGAAGTCACGCCGAGTGATCGGTCGGCCCATACCCAGGTCACGTCTACGTCCCACCCAGCACCTCCTGCCAATTGGTTACAGCCGGTCTCGAACTCAAGACCCGACCGAGAGCATGCCTCTGATCGCACAACCTAGCATCGGATACGCCTTGGCGACGTATCCCTTTGAGCAGCTGGGAGTTACGCGCGAATGACTAGGCCGCTCGCAAATCCCACACGCCCGACCCACCACACTTTCACCGCGACCTGCGAGTGTCCTGTAACAGAGGTTCGTTGCATATTGCTGGGTCGAGATGGGGGCAAGCTCAAGGCGCGATGAGGATGGCGATGCGGTGTCCATCGTCGACGAATCGCAACGCTGAGATTGCCCCCATATCGACCCAGCCCTCCGGGTGGCCGCGGGACTGGCCACCTCCGGCGTCGGCCCTCCTCTGCGATACCCTCAGCATCGCTGTCGTCGAGCCTCCTTGGACTCGACTCAGTCGCGCGCGCCACAATATGCAACGAACCTCTGTTACAGGACACTAGCCGCTGGCCGGCCTGCCGATCGCCGGCATGGCGCGGCGCTGTAACACCTCCTGCACGGCGCGGTGTGCCTCCAGTATGGCAGCGTCAGTGTGTGGGCTGGCGGCGGCGTCGGAGTTGGCGATCGTAATCGATCCGAAGGGCTGCCGTGCGACCACACAGGGACGCTCGTCGCTGGTCGTGAACACCCAATCCATCGGATCGTAGAGGCTGTTGTAGGTATACGCGTATCCGTGCGACCAACGGTTGAAGGCGATGGCGACGATGTCGCGCGCCGGATCGAAGCCACCGCCATCCAGCACCCGACCGAGTTGGTCGCGGATCCTCTCCTCCCAGGTCTCGAACGAGGTAGCGAGGAGCTCCTCGCGGCCCATCTTGTGCTGCTCCTTGCGCGTCCGCCCCGGGTAGTTCAGGAAGCCCTCGAGCGAAAGAACGATGGGCTCCTCGGGCGACTCGGCGTGTCGGAGATCGCCGAGGCTCACCGCTTGATCGAGGCCGACGGAAGAGTGGTGCATGGTCGGCGTACTAACGGAGCTCACGCCCAGTTTCACGAAAGAGTTCCAGTTGCGGAGGACAACGCTGGTGAAGACGAGCGGGCCTTTCACCGCGTACGCCAGCGCCTCCTTCTGCTTCGCTGGCATCTCGGGAACCAGATACGGGATCACACGGTTCCAGCACGCCATGACACAGTGGCGCCCGCGAACGTGGTAGGTCCTGCCGCCGTGCACGTAGCTGACCTCAACCGCGTCGTTGCCTGAGGAATTGGTGTGCCGTGCATGCACTACCGTACTGTTGAGCCGGATGCGGGTAGTTTGGCCCTCACGGTCCAGCAGATCGTAGGCCACCCGTGCAGCCCCGACGTCCTCCTGGGTCTTGCCGGGAACGGCGTCGGGGATCAGCCATCGCACCAGGAGCCGCGTGATGGTGGCGTTGCCGTCGGGGAAATGAACCTCTTCGCTGCTTGGTCGCTGGCGTCCGTGAATTCCGCCGGGTAGGTCGGCGAGTACGCCGTCGGGCATCGGTTCGAGGTCCAGGCCGTCAAACCCCGGTTGCCCCATGCTCCACGCAAACAGCGCCGGCAGCGCGTCGGCGCCGACCGCGAACACGCTGTTGCCGGCGCCAGCGAAGAACCACATGACCTCGGGATCGACCTTCACCATCTCGAGCATGTAGTCGGTGTAGGAAATCTTCGCCAACCGCTCCTTCTTCTCGGCCGACGACAGGCCCGGGAAGTGGTCCGGTTGGTCTCCCGAGTAGAGTGCCAGGTAGTCGTGCCGGGCCTTGGGCGACAGCGGCGTCTTGGCCAGGAAATCGGCGTCGAGCCCACCGTACCCTCCGGAGCGCTTCACCAGCCGATCCTCACCCCAGGTCTCGGCATCGAAGAAGTAGGCCGATCCGAGCCCCATGCGCCGGTACATCTGCTGGCTATCGGCGTTGTCTACCACGTAGCGGTCAAGATCGATGCCGATGTCGGCCAGCAACCGCCGCGACGGCTGGTCGTAGCGCCCGTACGACTCGATGTTGTAGGTCCCGCCATTGAGCGCCAGCATACGCCCGTTGTAGTGGAACTCGT
This sequence comes from Acidobacteriota bacterium, assembly GCA_963666055.2. GTDB lineage: Bacteria > Acidobacteriota > UBA890 > UBA890 > WLXD01 > DASCOT01. The sequence continues at coordinate 23,708 of CAXWPH010000015.1, forward strand.
TGCGCTTGGCGTGGCCGCCGAAGTCGTCGTGGTTGTCGAGGATCAGGACGCGCGCTTCGCGGCCGATGTTCTTGACGAAAATCTGTGCCGCGGCCAGGCCGCTGATGCCGCCGCCGACCACCACCAGGTCGTAACGCTCGCCCGTGTCGACGGCATCGGAGAAGTCCCACCCGCGCTGATCGCGCATCTGATGGGCGACCTCGAACGAGCCGTCGTGGCTGCCGCGTAGCCCGTGTCGCAGTGGCGGATAGTCGGCCGGGTCCTGATGCGCGCCGCGAAGATCGTGGCCACCGGAGACCTCGGCACGAGCGCCGCGACCGAAGGTCGGCATGGCGAGCGCGCTACCTATCGGAACTGCAATGCCGTTGACGAAGTCGCGCCGCGTGATCTCACGGTCCATACCAAGGTCGCGCCTACGGGAGTCTCCCACGACGTGGCACCTCCTGCTGGTTGCTTTCGATCGGCCTCAGAAACCCGGCCGAAGGGCTGTCACCGGTAGCGCACCCTATCACCGCTCAGAGTTTCGCGGCCGCGATCTTGGCCAGCGCCACGGCTGTGTCCTCCAGATCGGTGATCCCGGTGGGCTTCCCGATCAGGTAGGTGACCGAAAGGATGAACCCGCTGCTTCCTTTCACGACCTGGAGAACGACGGCATTGATCATGCTCAACTGGAAGAACGCCTCGTCCCCGACACCCTCAACGGCGCTCTCCGGATTCTTCGGCATCATCGCGAAGACGACTGCATCGAGCGGATCGATGGTTATCGACCCTACCGGGTCCGACGAGGTGAACGAGAACCCGTCGTTGCCGCGGCTGTCGACCTCCACCGACACACCGAGCACCCCCTCGACGTCGTCCTCGGTGAGCAACGGCTCCGACTGAGCGACCCCCAGCGTCGAGGTCAGCAGCAGGCAGAGCGCCGCAAAGAATGCCGTTCGAGCGTGTACTGCCACCAAGATCCCCCGTGCAGGCCGTGATTGGAAACACCGTATCGGTAGCGGCGCGAGTTTAGCAGGGTGCCCGCCCGGCGAAGTTGGCTGCAGACTCTGTCGCCCCGGCGGTTTGGTCGCCGGCGAGCCTCCCCGCGGCCCGGCGCGGACGAGCTTCTGCTATGGTGCGGCCCGATGGCCCATCCGCGACCGCCGCACGATCTCCGGAGTGCTCTCAAGGAGACCCCCCCCATGTCAACCGCGTTGAAACGATCCACCCTCGGCCTGCTCATCGTCGCGATCGTTGCTCTCGCCTTGCCCAGCGACGCACAGACCGGTGAGATCTTCGACATCGTGCTGGCGGGCGGGCGCGTGCTCGATCCGGAGACCCGGCTCGATGCGATACGTAACGTCGGCATTCGCGGCGACAGAATCGACGCGATCTCCGAGGGCCCGCTGCGGGGCGATGTGATCGTCGACGTTGCCGGATTGGTGGTGGCGCCGGGGTTCATCGACCTGCACGCCCATGGTCAGAGCAACGAGGCCAACGTCTACCAGGCCCGCGACGGCGTTACGACTGCGCTCGAGCTCGAAGGCGGTGTCGGCGATGTGGCGAGTTTCTTCAACCGTCGCCGCGGCGACTCGATCCTCAATTTCGGCGCCTCGGTAGCGCATGACTTCAATCGCGTCTGGGCGATGCCCGACAAGGCGGACGAGGTGGCGCGTCTCGAGGAGGTGTTCGCGTCGGGATCGGCGATGGACGATGGGCTCACGGAGGTCACGCAGGCGCTCGCCCGCACCGGCTACGACCCCATCGATCGTCAGGCCATCGGCCGGCTGCGCGAGCGATTCGAACGTGGCCTGCGAGCCGGCGGACTCGGCCTCGGGGTGCCACACCAGTACTACCCCGGCGCCGACCACGACGAGATCTTCCGGGTCTTCCAGATGGCGGCCGAGTGGGATGTTCCCATCTACACGCATGTGCGTAGCATGGAGGTCGGAGCATTTCAGGAAGTCATCGCCAACGCGGCGATAACCGGCGCACCGCTGCATATCGTGCACGTCAACAGCATGAGCCTGGGCAATCTGCCGACCGTGCTGGACATGATCGGCGCTGCCCAGCGGCGGGGCATGGATATCACCACCGAGGCCTACCCGTACACGGCCGCGTCAACCGGTCTGGGCTCGGCCATCTTCGACGACGGCTGGCAAGAGCGCCTCGGCATCAGCTACGGCGATATCCAATGGGAGGACACCGGCGAACGCCTCACAGAGGAGACCTTCAACAAGTACCGCGTCGAGGGCGGCACGGTGATCATCCATGTGATGAAGCCCGAGTGGATCGAGCTGGCCATGCGCACGCCGTTCGTCATGGTGGCTTCGGACGGCATGCCGTACGCGCCCGGCGCCCACCCGCGTAGCGCCGGAACATTCTCGCGCTTCCTGGGGTACTACGTGCGTGAGCTGGAGATCCTGCCCCTGATCGAGGCTCTGTCGAAGGTCTCGCTCATGCCGGCGCGACGCCTCGAGAAGGTCGCCCCGGCAATGGCTCGCAAGGGGCGTATTCAGGTGGGCACCGACGCCGACATCACGGTGTTCGCGCCCGGTCGGATCATCGACACCGCTACCTTCGAGGACGACCTGTCGTTTGCCGAAGGCGTCGAGCACGTGCTGGTGAACGGCACCTTCGTGGTACGCGACGGGGAGTCCGTCGAAGGGGCACGCCCCGGTCGCCCGGTGCTCGGGAAGATGTACGCTGGCCAGTAGGCGTCGGCGGCTGACTAGTCGCGAGCGCCCGTCGCGTCGGAGGCACGAATCGACCAGAGGTGCCGCTGGGTGCGGAGCAACAAGCGATCACCGACCATCGCCGGCGTCGCCTGGGCGAACTCCTCGAGCTTGTTGACGCCGATCAATTCGAACTCGTCGCCGGTGCCGAGAACGTACGTGTTGCCGTCTTCGCTCAGGCAAAAGATCTTGCCTTTGTAGGCCCAGGGCGACGCGGTGAAGGCGCTAGCGCCAGGGCCGATGCGCGACCGGTAGACGCGCTCGCCCGTGTCAGCATCGTATTTGGCAATGATGCCCTTGTCCTGCAGAACGTACAGGTATCCCTCGTAGAGCACTGGGGTGCTCAAGTAGGTGCCGGCGCGCCCGTCGTACCAGACCACGTGCTCGCTGCTCGTCGCGCCGCCGCCCAGTGTGATGTCTCCAGCGGCGCCCGGCGTGATCGCCGCGATTGGCCACGAGCCGGCCCCCGGTGGCCCGGCCGTCAGGTACAGAACATCCGCGGCGGCAAACGGCGTCGGGATCGGCATGAACGACATCTTCTCCATGCGCCACAGCTCGTTTCCCTCCAGGTCGTAGCTGATCGCCGTCTCCGGCCCCATGGTGACTAGCTCGGCACGCAACGAGTTGTTCCACACGAACGGTGACGACCAGCCAGAGTTGCGGTGCTCCCCGAGCCCGAGGCGCGCGCGACGCCAGATCTCCTTTCCGGTGCGTTTGTCGAAAGCCGCGACGAAACCTGCCTCCTCGTTGTCGTTGAGGATGTAGATGCGATCCTCATGTAGCACCGGCGAGGCACCGCCGCCGAAATCGAAATAGACCTGGTAAGGGTTGAGGGGCGTCGCCCAGAGCCGGTTGCCGTCGAAGTCGTATGCGTACAGCCCCCGGTGAGCGAAGTAGACGTATATGACCTCACCGTCGGTCACCGGCGTCTCCGAGGCGAAGCTGTTCTTGCGGTGACGCCCCACCGCCGGGTTGCCCTCGTGTACCTGTCGCTCCCAGAGAATCTGTCCGCTCTCGAGGTCGAGGCAGTAGAGCATCAGTCGGATGACGATCTCATCGGCGAGCTCCGTATCGCGCACCTCGCTGAGGCGCATGACCTCGTCCATCTCCAGCCCCTGTTCCAGCAGCTCGGCGATGTAATCGTTGGAGAAGTCGACACCGAAGCTCGGCTGCTTCATCGGTTGATCGCTGGTAGCAGCGGTAAGGAACACCTTGTTGCCCCAGACAATCGGTGAGGACCAGCCCATGCCCGGTATCTCGGCCGACCATTCGACATTCTCCGTCCGCGACCAGGTGTCCGGCAGGTCAGGGTGGTCACCGACCGGAATCCCGGCGGGCCCGAGGAAACGAGGCCAGTTGGGCTCCTGCGGTGCGGCGAGCGCCAGACTCGCGATGATCAGCAAACTGAACGCCAGCATGGCGACGACGCGGGTCGTGGTGGGGCAGAGGCGCACGGCATGTTCCTTCTGGAAGAAGTCAGGGTCAGGGTTCTAGCACGCCGGCAGGCCGGCCGCGGACGCTAGTACGATACCGTCAGCGGGCATCGTGCGTTGAGACACGTCAGATCAGGAGGTATCGATTGGCACTCCGCCAGGCCATGCTGGCGCTCACCTGTTGCGCCATGGCCGTCTCGGTCGAGACCGCGGCAGAGCGGGTCGTGGTGGTCGGCGGTGGCATCGCCGGGCTGGCGGCGGCCCGAGATCTAAACGACGCTGGCTACGATGTCGTCGTGCTCGAGGCCAAGGATCACCTCGGCGGCCGCGCCTGGACGGATCGTGGCACCGGGCACGCCCTCGACATGGGCGCCAACTGGATCCACGGTGTCAAGGGAAATCCAATCACCGCGCTGGCAGACCAGCTCGACCTCGCCAGGGTGCCGACTGACTACGAGAATTCCGCCGAGTACGACTTCGACGGCACCCCCGAGCCACTTTCCGGCGCCCAGTTCGGCAACTGGGAACGCACCCTCACCACCTACGCGAAGAGCTACTTGCGCAGGGCGCCAAACGCCACCGTCCAGGCGATGGTCAACGATGCGCGCGACGACGGGGATCTCGACTTCCTCAGCGACCGACAGCTCGCCTTCCTGGTGAACACGCAGCTGGAGCACGAGTTCGCCGCCGACGCCGCGTTGATGTCCGTGCGCACGCTCGACGAGGGCAGGGAGTTCCGTGGCGGCGACGTGATCTTCCCGGGAGGCTACGACGCGATCACCACGGCGATGGCCGACGGACTCGCCACCGAGCTCAATACGGTCGTCTCGGCGATCGAGTATGGCAACTTCGGAGTGCGGGCAGTGACGGATCGGGGCACATTCGTGGGCGATCGTGCCGTGGTAACGCTACCGCTCGGGGTGCTCAAGTCGGGCGACGTGTCGTTCACGCCGGCGCTGCCCAGACAGAAGCGCAAAGCCATTGAAGCACTTGCGATGGGGGTGCTGAACAAGGTGTGGTTGGTGTTCCCGAGCGTCTTTTGGGACGCCGACGTACATCTGCTCGGCTACCTCAGCCAGGTCAAGGGGCACTTTGCGGAGTGGCTCAATCTTTCGCGTCACACCGGCGACCCGGTATTGCTGGCGTTCAACGCCGGCGCCAAGGAGATCAAGGGGCGCTAGGACACTAGCGGCTAGCAGACCGATATGCCGATTACCTACTCGAGCTCACGGCGACCTACATTGGATCAGGTAATCGAGCTCTATCGGATCTCGACGCTGGGCGAGCGGCGGCCGATCGAAGACCGGCACGTGATGCAGGGCATGATCGACAACGCCGACCTGATTGTGACTGCCTGGAACGGCGGAGATCTCGTCGGCATCGCACAGACGCTCACCGACTACACCTACTGCGCCTACCTCGCCGACTTGGCCGTGCACATCGAATGGCAACGCCGCGGCATCGGTGTCGAGCTGATCGAGATCACCAAGCGATGCCTCGAGCCCACCTGCTTCGTGACGCTGCTCTCGGCGCCGGCCGCCAACGACTACTACCCGCACGTCGGTTTCGAGCACAACCCACGCGCCTGGACGTGGTGGCCGCCGCGCTGACTGTTGGACAAAATCGACGCACCCTTCTGGAGATTCTTGACGGTCCGATGGTGGTAAACTATTATTTAGTCTTCCTAACTATCTAACCGACGATACGCCCCATGAAACTGAGCGAATCCCTGGAACATCTGCAGCGCCAACTCGCACGCAGCTGGCAGAACGCAGAGCACTCAGGCGATGCGAGCCGGCTGACCTACAACGAATACGAGTATTTACGCGCTGTGGATACGCTCGATGGCAACACGCTTTCTGCCTCGCCCGACGATCTCGCCGACGGCCACCACGTTTCGGAGGTCGCGTCGGAGATGCGCGTGCGCAAGGCCTCGGCCAGCGCCATGGTGCAGAAGCTCGAGAGACGCGGCTTTGTGCATCGAGTCCCCTGTCGGTACGACGCCCGAGCACAGCACATCATGCTGACCGACGAGGGGCGCACGTTGCTTGCGAAGGCGCATGCCGTCTATACGCGGACGGCGGCGCGGATGAAGAAGCTGCTGGAGCCCGAGCAATACCGCGAGTTGGAGCGTGCCCTCGCCAAGGTAGCCAAGCTATGACTTCCTGAGTGGTACTGTCGTCGCCAACTAGTTAGTTAGCCGAACTTCTCAAATGGAGACGCCGATGAGCGCAACCGATCAACAGGAGCATGGCCATCAACACGACTGGTCCGACGAAACGGCAGAGTGGTACGCGAGAGAATACGGTGAGTGGCCTAGCAACCGCATGACGGTCGAGGCAATCGACTGGCGAGCCGACGATGTCGTGGTGGATATTGGCTGCGGCACTGCTTGTGCGCTTCGTCACGCCGCGCAATACATCACCGAGGGCCGGCTGATCGGCTGCGATCCCGTCCCGGGCATGATGCGGATCGCCAGGCAGCAGACCGCCGAACACCCCGCACACCAGCGCATTGAGCTCATCGAATGCGGCGCCGACAGGCTACAGCTCGACGACTGCACGGCGACGGTAGCGATGTCGATCAACTCCTTGCATCACTGGGACGACATCGGCAGCGGCCTCGGCGAGGTGCTGCGCGTGCTGGTCCCAGGAGGCCGGTTCTACGTGGCCGAGGACCACGACGTGCAGCAGCTGCACGGTGTGCAGGCCGAGGACATACAGGCCGCTTTGCGAGACGCCGGCTTCGTAGATACGGAGGCGCGGGAGCTGTCGCAGGGGGAGGTGGTGATGGACCTGCATACGGCGCGAAAACCGCGAGCCCGGGCCGAACCGGTTCGGTGCAGCAACCGGTCGGAGTGACTACCTTCGCAAGCGCCTAGTGCAGGCTGTCGAGCTCCGCTTCGGTGGTCTCCCACTCCGCCATGAGCTCGTCTACCCGCACCTTGAGCTGCGCCTGCTCAGCCTCGACCTTGCGCACCACCGGCCGACTGCGATCGAAGTAGGCGGAGTCACAGAACAGCTCGTTGATCTCGTCGACGCGCGCTTCTGCCCGTTCGATCTCGGCGGTAATCTGATCGCGACGTGACCTCAACTGCCGCAATTTCGTCTTCAGCTGTGGGCTTGGCCGCTGGCCGTCGGTGCGCCCACCAACCGCTGACTTGGCCTTGCGCCTCTTCTTGCGCGCCTTGAGAACGACGGTGTCGACGTCGAGATGATCGTCGCCGCAGTAGTGCACGTACTCGTCGTAGCTGCCCTTGTAGTCGAGGATCGCATCCGACTTGATCTCGACGATCCGCGTAGCCAGCTGGGCGACGAACCACCGATCGTGCGAGACGAAGATCAGCGTGCCTTCGTAGCGCCGCAGGCCCTCAACCAGCGCTTCGATCGACTCCAGGTCGAGATGGTTCGTGGGCTCGTCGAGCACGAGCACATTAGGCTGTTGGACGGCCAACCGGCAGAACACCAGTCGGGCCGCCTCCCCACCCGACAGTGAGCCCAGGCGCTTCTTCGCGTCGTCGCCCGAGAACAGCACCAGGCCGAGCTGAGCACGCACCGAGCCGATAGTCTGGCCCGGGCACGCATCGTGGATGGCGGCCTCCGCCGTCTGACCCTCGGGCTTGAGCTGTTCACGATGATCCTGGGCGAAATAGCCGGGGTAGGTTTCGTAGCCCCATTCGACTTCGCCGGAGTCGCAGGCGAGCTCCCCGACGATGATCTTCAGCAGGGTTGACTTGCCGATGCCATTGGGTCCCATGATCGCCAGCCGATCGCCGCGGCGGATGGTGAGGTCCACGCCGTGCAGCACTTGCTTGTCGCCGAACGCCTTGGCGATGCCCTTGATCTTGAGCGTTTCCCGGCCGCTCGGACGAACCTGCGAGAAGCGGAACGTCGGGTAACGCCGCGAGCTCGGCGGCAGGGTTTCGAGGCCCTCGGCCTTCTTTTCGATCATCCGCACCCTGCTCTGGGCCTGCCGAGCCTTGCTGGCCTTGGCGCGGAAGCGGTCAACGAAGGCCCGGTGGTGGGCGATCTCCTTCTCGCGCTTGCCGATCTCTTTTTCCTTGCGGTCGCGGTCCGCCAGCTTGCCGCTCAGGAAGGCGCTGTAATTACCCGTATAAAGAGTCACGGTTTGATAATCGACGTCGAGAATATTGGTGCTGACGTTGTCGAGGAAGCGATGATCGTGCGAGATCACCACCACCGGCCCGGCGAAATTCTGCAGGAACTTCTCCAGCCAGCGGATCGACACGATGTCGAGATGATTGGTGGGCTCGTCGAGCAGAAGGATGTCGGGGGAGCCGGCCAGGACCTGCGCCAACAGCACCCGTAGCTTGAAGCCACCGGAGAGCGTCGAGAGGGCGTCGCGATGACCCGCGGTCGGCAGGCCGAGCCCTTCGAGAATCTCGGCCGCACGAGCTTCGGCCGAATACCCGTCGTGGCGCACGATGATGTCCTCGAGCTCGGCATACCGATCGCCGTCGAAGTCCGTTTCGGCGTTCGCCAGCACCTCGTCCTTCTCGACGATCGCCTCCCATAGCTCACGATTGCCCATCATCGTGACGCCCAGAATCTCCTCATCCTCGTAGAGAAACTGGTCTTGCAGCAGCGTTCCCAACTTGACGCGCTTCGGGATGGATACGGAGCCCTCAGACGGCTCCTCGACACCGATGAGGAGATTCAGCAATGTCGTCTTACCCGAACCGTTGGCGCCAACCAACCCATAGCGCTCGCCGGCGTTGAGTCGAAACGTCACGTCGGTAAACAGCGTCTGAGCGCCGAACGACTTCGACAGGCCGGAGACAGAGATCATCGATCGCAGCTAACGGTAGAGGGGCAGGACTGGGAGGCAACCACGCCTCCAACGGAGAGCGCCCGGCGGAGCCCGTGCCCCGCCCGTTCATCCTACCGCCTGATCGCGTCGCTAATAGGCCGCGATCGCCGCCGGGAAAGCCAGACCCATCCTCGAACCGAGCACCAGTGCAGGATCCATACACTTCTTTACATACCCAAGACGGCAACGGTGTCGTCTTTGCGCGCCACCATGGCGTCCAACCTCTAGTAGGCCGTGGTGAAAGGTTGTCCGTGCCCCAAAGCACCTAGGAAGAGCCCATGAGCACCTGGATCTTGATCGCGACGGTGATGATCGGCGGCGTGTTGCAGCAAGACGTCAAGCCGCAGTTTTCAACCACCGTCTCGTTGATGGCTGGCACCTGGCTGCTCGACGAGCAGCTGAGCCAGGACCCCCGCGAGGCCATGCGTGACGCCATGCGCGGCGGCCGCGGTGGCATGCGAATGGGCATCGGCGGACGCCCCGGTGGTGGCGGCGGCGGTGGTGGCGGCGGCGGACGCCCCGGCGGTGGTGGCGGCGGTGGGCGACCCGGTGGTGGCGGCGGCGGAGGACGACCCGGTGGTGGCGGCGGCGGCGGGCGACCGGGTGGTGGTGGCGGGGGACGGCCCGATCCAGGCGCCGGCGGCGGGCCCGGTCTGGGATGGGCAGCCAGCAAAGAGATCGAGATCACCAGCAAGGACCCCGGCCTGATGATGGCCAACGAGACTGGCCTGTTGCGCTACGTCCTTGCCGACGGGCTCTGGGTGGAGCGCAAGCTTCCGGACGGCTCGCGCGCCGAGATCAAGTCAGAGTGGGCTGACGGCAAGCTCAAGATCACCACCGCCGTCGACCGCGGATTCAAGACAACGGAGACGTGGGAGGTGCTGCCCGAGGCCGATCGCTTGGTGTTGATACTCCAGATCGAGAGCCCGAGGCTCGACGATCCGATTTCGATTCGCCGAGTGTTCGATAAGGCCGCTGAGCCAGTCACCGACGGTCGTTGAAGCGCGCCTCAACGCGGCAGCCGCGAAGAGGTTCGGATCTGCGCGATGAGCTCCTGGAATCCGGGAGTTTCCCGGATCGGGTCGAAGTAGGGATCATCATCGAGCACGCTCGGATCAAGGTCGCTGATCGCCTGAGCTCGGCGTAACGTCTCGATGGCTTGTTCGCCGTCCCCGATCTGGGCGTGCGCGCGGGCCTGGTACAGCAGCACGTTGAAGCTGTCGGGCCGAATGAAGTCGGCCACCCCCAACAGCTCGAGCGCCGCCTCCGGGTCGCCTTGCGCCAGGTAGTCGCGAGGTTGGTAGAAAGCGAACAGCACAAAGGTGGATTCGAGGAGCCGCTGTACCGCCAGCGCCCTCATGGGATCGTCGGTCACACGCGCCTGGCGCTTGAGCTCCTCCAAATTCAGGTATTGGATCAGCTCCTGTGCACTGAGCTGTCGATCGCCGGCGCGGAGCTGCTCAACGACGGCAGCGAGCTCCTCCACGTAGGCGCGGTGCCGCGCCGAAAGTCGGTCGGCGAGATCGACCGCCGCGACGACCTCGTCGAGATCCTCGAAAGCCCGGACCTTTTCGGCGATCTGATCGAGCACCGAACGGCCGATCACCCCGTCGAAGTCAGCCAGCAGTCCCGAGTAGCGCCGCCAAGCCTCGTAGATATCGATGGCGCGTCGGCCGACGACTGGATCGCTCGCTACCGAGCCCGGCGCACTGCCGCCACCGGAATACGCCGCCCGCGCGCGGTTTTCCCACGCCTGCGCCTCGAGCACGCGTCTTGTATAGAGATCTGCCGCCAACGATCTATCGGGCGTGCGGAGCCCGGTCTTCATCGCTTGTAGCTCCATCCACTCGAGCGCCCGGGAGCAAACCTCTTCCGGGCCCCAGGAGTGGCCGCCGACGAAGTACTCGAACCGATGGGCAATAGCACCGCTGTCGAGGCGGCGATCCAGCGCACGCATCTCGTCATAGTTGAAGTCCGTGGTCCCAGCGGCACCGTAGTAGCCGTACGGAGCCTCGTCGGGAGGTACGAAGTTGCCGGGCAGGCCTCCACCGAATCCGACGATCCCGGCAACGAACGACTCGAGCTGTCCTGCGAACTCCCATGCCGACCTGGCGGTGCCGGAGAACCCACCTAGATAGAACCGCCGGTTGTCGAGCGCGTACAGCCGCGTGCTGTCGGTGAGCATCGCTTCGAGCGCCGGCGAATTGACGTCCTCCGATACGTCCGATGAGGTGTTGTACGAGCTTACGAGCACGTAGCCCAGCCGCTCTGCCGCAGGACGAAACAGCTCCAACGGTACGCGCGCGCGCCCGCGCGGATCCATCAGGAACAGCGCCGGCCACGACCGCTCGCGTGTGTACGCGCTCGGCAGATAAACGGCGAACGTCTGTTCCGGGTCGTGCAGACTCTGGATGTTGTCGGCGATCTCGCCCGGTTGTATGGCCTGTTCGAGCGTCTCCGCAGACTGCTGCGCAGCAGCCTGCATGCCGGGCGCAATGGCGATCGCGCCAGCAAGCGCCAGTCGCAGTGGAACCGTCGTCGGGAACCGGGATCTCATGGTCGCCCATCGTGGCACCTCAGACATCATCGGCTCAAGCTCCCCCATCAGCCTCGGCCACGATGGCTCGCGGTGGACCGCACGAACACCCCTCGTCTACTCCTGCAGACGGTTATAACGCCGCAGGATTTCACGCAGACGCTCGTGGGGCAGTGCGTGGACGGTGACGCTGTCAGCGCCGGTCATGGTCTCGGCCGCCACCATGGCGTTGATCACCGCCTCCTCGGTCGCCTCTACCGTGGCGGCGAAGAACCGGCCGGTCTCCTCGTTCGCCAGCATCTCGAGGTTGGCGCTACCGGAGCGCGTGTTGGCGGCATGGCGATTTGCGGTGCTGATGGCCATGAAGATATCGCCGGATCCGTTGCCGGAGACACTACCGTTGCGTGCGAGCCCGAGCGAGACACGTCGCGCTACGCGTTTTAGTTGATGGGAAAGCAGCGGTGCGTCGGTGGCGACGAGCACGATGATCGACCCCAACTCATCGGGCGGCGAGGCGACATCGCGCGGCGGGCCGTGGCGTCCCTCACGGGCGAGCCCGGGAGGCCAGGCACTAGTATCGGCGACCGGCGCCCCGCCATCTGTACCAGGCATGAGATCGGGAATCTCCAGCCCCACCGGCACCCCGGCAACGCGCAGCAGCCGACGCAAGCCGTAGTTGCACTGCACCAGCACGCCGACGGTGTACTCCGCACCCGCGACACTCACCCGACGCGACGAGGTGCCGGTGCCGCCTTTGAACCCGTGGCAGATCATTCCGGTTCCGCCGCCGACGTTCCCTTCCACCACCTTGCCGCCGGTGGCCGAGGCCAGCGCCGCCAAGGTGTGCTCCTCGGTGACATGCTGGCCGAGAATGTCGTTCAACGTGCCGTCCCAGGTTTCCCCGACGACGGGCAACGAGGCCAGCCACGGAGGATAGCCGTCGCCGCGATAGTCGACGCTCTTGCGTACCCCCCAGCGAACGACAGCGTGGTGCACGATGCCAACACTGAGGGTGTTGGTGATCATGAACGGGCCTTCCATGATCCCCGAGTCCTCGACCCAGGTCGTGCCGGTAAGCTCACCGTCGCCATTGAGCGCGAACCAACCGGCAAACACCGGCGCCGCATCGTCCTTGCCGCGCGGCCATACGGCCGTCACGCCGGTTCTGACCGGTCCCTTGCCGACCACCAAAGGGCCCTCGCCAGAGATCAATGTCGTGTAGCCGACCTCGACGCCGGCGACATCGGTGATCGCGTTGAGTGGTCCCGGGCGTCCTTCGAAAGGCACCCCGAGGTCGCGTGCTCGCGGCTTGTCCTGCGCGGCGAATGCTGCAGCGGCCGCCAATGGGGCGGCCACTGCCAGCAAGATGAGAACGATTCTGGCTCGGGAACGGCGCACCGGGAACCTCCTGTCTGGCGTAGCAGCGTCAGCGACTACCGCCACGGTTCCCTATCGGCGCGCCAAGCTCAACCCTCAGGAGACGGGTCGGCCGCTTGACTCACCGACCGCGGCGCGGCGGCTGAAGTCGAGCGCATAGAGCACGTACGCGGGGTAGATCCCGGTGTCCTGCGAGCCGGAGATCGTGTAGTTGTTGCGCGCTGTACCCCGCGACACGAAGGCGATCTCCACTCGGCCGGTAACGCTACTGAAGCCCTTGCCCTCGGCGTGAGCACCGAACGTGAAGTATGTCCAGACGAGCCCAGTGCCAGAGCGGATGGGCCGCTCGCTATCCGGCAACCCGAGCGTCACCGCGATGCGGCCGCGGTCAGACCTCCAGCCGCGGAACGGCGTGTCGCGGTACCTGAGGTTGGCGTAGGCAACGCGCTCGTAGAATGCGTCCTTGAACGGGTTTCCCGGCTTCCGGAGATCGGCGTCACGACGCTCCCAGAAACGGGTGATGAAGGCGGCGCGCTGGTCGGAGGTCCGTAGCTCCTTCCACACATCGCGCTCCTCGTCGAGGATCAGGTACTCCACCGGGCCATCCAGCCAGTCGTCGAGGTCGCTCTCGTAGTACGCCATCGCCTCGGCGGCGGTAGTCGGCGACTGGCCGACCGCCTCCGCCGGCGCCACCGTAGCCAGCGCCAGGGTAAATGCCAGGGTCAACACGGTCGCCAATAGAACTCTCATGTCACTCTCCTGTCGTTTCGCCCGACGGACGCAATGGATCATCGGCGATCGGGGGTTTGCCGAGGCTAGCAGGCCGTGGTGAAAGTGTGGTGGTGCTCCGGTTTTCGGACTCTACCGGTAACTTGTACCCGCCCGACGATCTGGTTACCAGGCCTCCCGTAGCATCGCGGCCCGCCCCCGTCCAGCTGTTCGCCAATGTGGCGCACCTGCTGGCGTGGTTCGAGTGCTATCGAAACGACCCTGTCTCGATGGACAATAACTGAAGAATCGGATCATCCCAGGGCATGCTGGACAGTTGCCGCATGCCGCCCATTCGGCGCATCGAGGCTCTTATGCCGAGCATCCGTGTCCGTGTCGTCGCCGCCTGGGCAGTGGCGATGTTGCTGGCACTGTTCTTCATCCAAACCGGACCCGGCAAGCTCAACCCCTCGCCGGCGTTGGTCGAGCGATTCGAGGGCTGGGGCTACAGTGGCGGCTTCGCACGGGTCGTCGGCATAGCCGAGACCACCGGCGCGCTGATCGTGCTGGTCCCCTCATTCGCTGCGTACGGCGCATTGCTGATCGCCACGGTCATGATAGGAGCCATCTACACGCACCTGTCAACGGGTATCGGTGGTCCCGAGACAGCGGCGCAGATGCTGGTGCTGGCCGGCGCCCTGATAGCGTTGCGTGCCCGAGATGCTCGGCCGCTGCGCAAGCGACGCCGCATCGATCTCGTTTGAGCAACCTGGAGCGGCGGCGGGCCCACCGGCCGCGAGCAGTTAGCAGGCCGGGAAGTGTGACCTGCTAGCGGCCTGTTACAGGCCACTAAATGAGGCTGCGGATCCAGCCGCCGTCGACGGCGATCGACGCGCCGGTGATGTAGCTGGCGCGCTCGGACGCAAGAAACGCCACCATCGCCGCGAACTCGCGCGGTTTCGCCAGCCTCCCCATGGGTATCGCCTCCTCCCAGGCGGCGACGATCTCATCGCGGCTGCCGCCCGTCGTCTCGGCCTGATGCCTGGCCAACTGCTCGACACGCTCGGTCCAGGTAAATCCAGGCATGACGTTGTTTACCGTCACCCCCGAGGCAGCAACCTCGTTGGCGAGCGTCCGCGCGAACCCGGTGACCGCTGCACGGATCGAGTTCGACAGGATCAGCCCGTCGACCGGCTGCTTCACGGCGATGGAAGTGATGTTGATAATGCGGCCCCAGCCCCTGTGACTTCATGCCAGGCAACACCGCGCGGCTGAAGTTGAGGACGCTATCGAGCGTACCCAGAACGGCGTCGCTCCAGACCTGCCGCGAATGTGCCTCGAACGGTCCGGCGGGAGGTCCACCGGAGTTGGTCACCAGCACGTCCACGTGCCCGTGAGCGTCGTGGGCAGCCGCCACCACCGCGTCGACATCCGTGGCGCGGCTCACGTCAGCCGGCACCGCCATTACCTCGGCCCCGACGGCGGTCAGCGACGCACACGCCTCCTCGAGGGCCTCCTCACCACGCGCGCAGATGACCAGCTTGCAGCCTTCGGCGGCGAGCTCCTCGGCGACGGCGCGCCCTAGTCCCTTGCTTGCTGCGGCAACCAAGGCGACCTTGCCCTGCAGGCCGAGATCCTTACGCTAGCCGTCGCGGAAATAGGTGTCGGTGCCGTCGAGCCAGTCCTGACGCGGCGGTGAGAACACGTCGACGTCGAGCGTGTCCTCTAACGCCTCGGCCTTGTGTGGAACGTTCGATGGCAGGGTGAGTACCTCGCCGGCGTGCACATCAATCGGCTCGGCATCCTCGCTACCGACCCAGAAGCGCAGGACACCATCGAGCACATAGGTGAGCTGCTCGTTGTCGTGTGAGTGCATCGGCACGATGCCACCCTTCTTGATATACACGTGCGCCAGCATCATGCGCTCGCAGGTAACCAGCCGACGGTCGATCAGATCGGTCACCTTCTCCTTCGGCATGTCTTCCCAGCGGAACTTGGACACTTCGCTTGCCATCAGCCACTCCTGTTCGGGCGGTCCCTGGTCACCTCGGGAACGCCAAAAGGCTCGTATCGTACCCGACGAGCGACGCAGATTGTCGCGCCGGCGGCGCCGCCTCGGGTGTAGCGTGCGGAACACTCGCAAGACCCTGTCGCCGGACCCGCCACACTTCCACCACCGCCTTAGCCAGCGAGGCGCTCGCGTAGCAGCCGCTGGACGATGCCGCCGTCGGCACCGGCTCCCACCTCGGCCATCACCTGGCCCATGAAGAATCCCATCAACGCTTCACGCCCGGCTCGATACTCGTCGACCTTGTCGGGGTTGGCGGCAACCACGCGGTCGACGACCACGGCGAGCGCCGCCTCGTCGACAACCGCGTCCAGACCATGCTGTCGCACGATAGCGTGCGGATCACCGCCCTCGGCAACCAGCAGCTCGAACACCAGACGGCCAGCGCGGGCGGTGATCTCCCCGGTCTCGACCATCGCCACCAAGGCGCCGAGCGTACCTCCGTCAAAGGGCAGGTCGTCGAGGCGACGCTCTTTGGTGGCCGGTAGCACTTCGTTGACGATCCACTTTGCCGTGGCTGCCGCATCGGCCGGCGCAGCGACGGCGGCCTCGAAGAAGTCCGCCAGCGCAGGATACCCGGTGAGCACGTCGGCATCGGCGGCGCTCAGGTCGAGCTCGGCTCGATAGCGCTCATAGCGCGACGCCAGATCGGCATCGGAATCGCGAGCCGCCGCACGCGCTTCGGCCGGCGTGCGCTTGCGGCGCTTGCGTCCCTCGTGGTCGCACTCCGTGCCGATCGCTGAGGCTGGCTCGCCATCGACCGCAGCCCCACCGGGTGCATCCGCGCGCCGCGCCGGCTCGTCCGCCGCCAGAGCCTTCGTCCACGAGTCACGCAACGTGACCACGCGGTTGAAGATCGGCGCGCCTGGCTCCGAATCGACCGGGTCGCTGAAAAAGTAGCCTTGCCGCTCGAACTGCAGATGGGTACCAGGCATGGTCTTGGCCACGCTGGGCTCTGCCAGGGCTCCCTCCACCACGTTGAGCGAGTCGGGGTTCAGATCAGCGATCAGATCTCCGTCTCGTCCGGGGTCGGCGACGGCGAACAGCCGGTCGTAGAGCCGCACGGCGACAGCGACCGCGTGCTCCGCCGAAACCCAGTGCACCGTCCCCTTCACCCGCCGTCCGTCTGGTGTGGACCCGCCGCTGGTCTCGGGGTCGTAGCTGCAGCGTAGCTCCACGACCTCGCCGGAATCGTCCTTGACGACGTCGTCGCAACGGATCACGTAGCCGTACCTGAGCCTCACCTCGCGACCCGGAGCCAAGCGGAAGAACTTCGGCGGTGGCTGCTCCATGAAGTCCTCGCGCTCGATGTACAGCTCGCCGCCGAACGGCACCGGGCGCGAACCCTCCCTCGGCACATCGTGGGGCCAGAGCGGAGCATCGATCTGTTCCACCTTGCCGGCCGGCCAGTTGGTGACCACCACCTTGAGCGGCCGCAGCACGCACATCATCCGCGGGGCCTCGTGGTTCAGATCATCGCGGATGGCGTACTCGAGCATGGCGATGTCGACGCGGCCCTCGGTCTTGGCCACACCAACCAGATCGCAGAAGTTGCGAATCGCCGCCGGCGTCACTCCGCGGCGCCGCAACCCGGCAATCGTCGGCATGCGCGGGTCGTCCCAACCGTCGACGTGCGCGCCTTCCACCAGCTGCAGCAACTTGCGCTTGCTGGTGATCGTGTAGTCGACATTGAGACGCGAAAACTCGAACTGGCAGGGCCTCGCCGACCCCAGATCGAGGCTGTCGATGTACCAGTCGTAGAGCTCGCGGTTGTTCACGAACTCGAGCGTGCAGAGCGAGTGCGTGACCCCCTCGATGGCGTCGGACTGGCCATGCGCCCAGTCATAGAACGGGTAGATGCACCACTCGTCGCCCCTCCGGTAGTGGTGCGCGTGACGAATTCGATACATCAGCG
Organism: Acidobacteriota bacterium; assembly: GCA_963666055.2. GTDB lineage: Bacteria > Acidobacteriota > UBA890 > UBA890 > WLXD01 > DASCOT01. The sequence goes on from CAXWPH010000015.1 coordinate 41,289, forward strand.
GATCACGCATCTTCATGTTCGGGTGGGCCATGTCGACGCGAGCGCGTAGCACCTTGGCACCGTCGGGGAACTCGCCAGCGCGCATGCGCGTGAAGAGATCGAGGTTCTCTGCTGCCGAGCGGTCGCGATAAGGGCTCTGGCGTCCGGGTTCGGTCACCGTGCCGCGATAGGCACGGATCTCTTCCTCGGTCAGGTCGTCGACGTAGGCCCTGCCCTTGCGAATCAGCTCGACGGCCCAATCGTACAGACGCTCGAAGTAGTCGGAGGCGTAGTACTCGTGCTCGCCCCAGTCGAACCCAAGCCACCGTACGTCGGCCTTGATCGCGTCGACATAGCGGGGATCTTCGGTGGCCGGGTTGGTGTCGTCGAAGCGCAGGTTGCAGTGCCCGCCAAACTCCGCCGCAATGCCGAAGTCGACACAGATCGCCTTGGCGTGTCCGATATGAAGGAAGCCGTTGGGCTCGGGGGGAAACCGGGTCACGATGCCGTCGTACTTCCCGGTGGCGAGGTCATCGCGCACGATCGTACGGACGAAGTTGTTGCCGGACTCCCGGTCGGGGCCTACTCCTGGTTCCAAATCAGGCCTGCTGTCGGCGGCCAAAGCTCCCCCATGCGACCGAGCGCAGAGAGTGCGCCACACGCCACCGCACCGTCGCGACACGCAGCGGCGCCGCCCAGCAGCATCGCAGACTCAGCGAACCTTGGCTAGCGGGCCGTGGTGGAAGTGTGGTGGGCCCGGCGACAGGGTCTTGCGCCCGCAACCCCCCTATTGGCTGAAGGGTTGCGTCGACGGCTCAGTTCGACGAGATGCGGTAGAGATAGCGTCCGCCTCGCAGGTACATCTCGCCACCGACGATCGCCGGGGAACCGTCGAACCCGTCATCCAGGCTGTTCTGCGCCAGCACCTTGAACTCCGGCCCATTCTCGAGCACGAGGCCTCCGCCATCACGGCCGACGAGATACACGCGGCCGGCCGCCCCCACGGGCGAGGCATAGACCTCGCGTAGCCCCGCCAATCGCTGTGGGCCATAGCGACGCTGGCCGGTGCTGGCGGTGTACACGGTCAGAATCGGATCGTTGCTCTTCAAGACGTACAGCGCATCGTCGTAAAGCAGCGGTGAGGGCACATAGGGAGTGTCGCGATCGGCCTGCCAAGCGGTCGCGTCGGTATCGCCGATGTCGCCCACGGCCGTGTCGAGGCGCACGGCGCGCAGCGCGCTACCGCGGAATCCGGCCATCAGGTAGACGACGCCATCGGCGAATACCGGCGAGGGAATCGAGTTCAGCGTCAGGCCCGGCCCGTCCCAGATCAGCTCACCGTTGGAGAAATCATAACTGCGTACGCGATTCGTACCCGCCGTGATCACCTGTGTGCGTCCGGCGTGCTCGAGCACGAGCGGCGTGCCCCAGGTGGTGATCTCGTCGCGGGCGGTGCGCCAGATCTCCTCACCGGTGCGCTTGTCGAGCGCCACGATGTACGACGGTCCCTCGTGGTCCCAGGTAATCACCAGCGTATCGCCGTACAGCGCGGGTGAGCTCCCCTCGCCGAACTCGCGGCGGGTGGACATGTCGCCCAGATCCTTCTCCCAGACGAGATTGCCGTTCATGTCGTAGCAGAAGATGCCGCGCGAGCCGAAGTACGCCCACACGTGCTCGCCGTCGGTCATGGCGGAGGCCGACGCGTAGGAGTTGTTGACCTGCCGCGCCTCGTGCGGGCGCTCCTCGCGCGCTGTGCGCTCCCAGGCCACCGAACCGTCGGCGCGGTTGATCGCCATGACCTTGAAACGCAACGGGCTAGTGGGGCTCGGTGCGCCGCGGCGTGCTCGGTCGGCAGCGGCGGACGCGTCGGGCTCTCCCACGGCGGTGAGAACGTAGACGCGATCCCCCCACACCACGGGTGTGCCGGAGCCACGCCCCGGAATGGCGATCTTCCAGGCGACGTTCTTCGTTTCGCTCCACTCCAACGGGGGATCGCCGTCCGGTGAAACACCCGACATCAGCGGGCCGCGCCACACCGGCCATTGGCTTTGGCTCTGGAGCGCAGCAGACCCCACCGGGCTGGCGATCGCGATCGCGCCCAACAAAACGCCAACAACTACATGCCTCAACGCCATACCTCCGGCTGGTCGACAGAACGTGCCGGCGATGCGGAAGCTTGAGCCACCGCCACCTGCAGTCACAGACACCTACACATCTTCGCTTCTTCCGGCGGCGACCGCACGACCGTTGCGCAGAAGCTACCGTAAAGAATTGTCAACGACGCCGTCTACACTGCCGGTCGTGCCGGCACGCTATCTGCGGCACCAGCGAGACCAGCGTGCCATACCCACCAGAGCACCCGACCAGAGGAAACAGAGCCGATGACCGAAAACTACGACGCCCTCATCATCGGGACCGGACAGGCCGGTCCCTCGCTGGCGGCTCGTCTGGCCGGCGAAGACTGGAAGGTCGCGATCATCGAGCGCAGCCGGTTCGGCGGCACGTGCGTGAATGAGGGATGCACGCCAACCAAGGCGCTGGTGGCAAGCGCCCGGGTCGCCCACGTCGCACGGCGAGCAGCCGACTACGGTGTCGAGATCGACGGCTCCATCGCCGTCAACATGGCTGCCGTCAAAGCAAGGAAGGACCGCATCGTCCAGCGCTCCACCACGAACGTGGAGAAGTGGCTGCGGGGCCTGGACAATTGCACTGTGTACCAGGGCCATGCCCGCTTCGAAGGGTCCTCGACGGTCAGGGTCGGCGACACGTGTCTGCATGCCGACAAGATCTTCGTCAACGTCGGCACACGCCCGTCGGTGCCACCGATGCCCGGTCTGAACGAGGTTGAGTACCTGACCAGCTCGCAGATGATGGACGTGGACTTCGTGCCCGAACACCTGGTGATTATCGGCGGCAGCTACATCGGCCTCGAGTTCGGGCAGATGTACCGTCGATTCGGCAGCGAGGTCACCATCGTCCAGCGCGGCCCCAGGTTGATACCGCGCGACGATGAGGACGTGTCGGAGGCGGTGCGCGAGATCCTCGCCAACGAGGGCATCGACATCCGCCTGAACGCCGAGTGCACCGAGGCCGAGGCACAGGGCGAGGGCGTGCGTGTGCGGCTCGACTGCGACGCCGGTGCCCCCGCGGTCGAGGGCTCGCATCTTCTGCTGGCCGTCGGCAGGCGTCCCAACACCGACGATCTGGGTCTCGAGACGACGGGCATCGAGGTGAACGAGCGCGGCACCATCGTGGTGGACGAGGAGCTGCAAACCGCCGAGCCTGGCATCTGGGCACTAGGCGACTGCAACGGACGGGGCGCGTTCACTCACACCTCCTACAACGACTACGAGATCGTCGCCGCCAACCTGCTCGGCGGCGACACGCGGCGGGTCAGCGACCGCTTCCTGTGCTACGGCCTGTTCATCGATCCACCGCTGGCGCGCGTCGGACTGACCGAGGCCGAGGTGCGGCGCTCAGGCCGCCCCGCGCTGGTTGCCAAGCGCCCGATGAGCCGGGTGTCGCGGGCTATCGAGAAGGGCGAAACGCAAGGCTTCATGAAGATCGCCGTCGACGCCGAGACCAAGCTGATATTGGGCGCGGCAATCCTCGGAACCGGTGGCGACGAGAGCATCCACTGCATCATCGACGTGATGTATGCCAAGGCCCCATACACGGTCATCGAGCGCGCCGTCCACATCCATCCGACCGTTGCGGAGCTCATTCCCACCCTGCTGAGCGATCTCGAGCCGCTGCAGTAGCCGCGACCGGGCCATCCCGTATCGACTGGTTAGACACGACGTCAGCGAGCGCCGCTGCGTGGGCGCAAGCCGTCGAGCAAGATCGTGGTGAGGATCTCCGGGAGCTCGTCGCGCCGCTCATCGACCGCTTCGTCGCCCAGCAGTCGCTGCAGGATCAGCCCCAGGATGGTCGCCGTTACCACTCTGGCGGCGAGCGCCGGATCCGCCGTGTGCACGCTACCGCGGGCCGCCAGATCGGCCAACAAGGTCTCGCCCAGCTCGGTTGCCGGCCGCAGTACCTGCTCGTAGTAGTCGCGTCGATGCTGCGGGTCGATGAGCAGCTCGGGCCACGTGGCGCGCAGCAGCTCGAGCCGCTGCCAGAGGGTGTCTAGCCGATGCCTGAGATAGGCGCCAAGCAGCTCGCGAAAACCCGACGCCGGCCGTTGGCCCAGGTCGATCTTGCGGCGCTCGGCCTCGGTGAGGCGACCCAGAAGGCCGAGCAACAGATCGCTCTTGTCGCTGAAGTAGTTGTAGATCGTCCCGTCTGCCACTCCGGCGCGTCGAGCGATCGCCCGTACGGTGGCGCGCTGATAGCCGACCGCGGCGATCTCCTCGGTGGCGGCATCGAGAATGTGCTCGCGGCGTCGGCGGGCTCGATCGACGCTGTTCGGGGATCCGCGGTGTGTCCCCGGCCGGGGTTCAGGCAAGAAGGCGCTTTCCATAGCCGTTCATCTAGTAGAATCTGAATGATCATTCATTCAAATAATGAACGATCATTCATCACATCGCAAGGTCCGCCTCGTACAACATCGAGTGGCGCTCTGCTCACCCTCGTCGCACCTCGCCCGCCACCATCGGCAGCTTGCCTTCGCCTCGCATGACCCTGTCGCCAGGTCCGCCACACCTCCACCACGGCCTGCTGGCAGCCGGCGCGGTCCGCGGCTACAGTCATGGCGCCGCTCCGACCAAGCGAGGCGAACCTCCGTTGCAAGCACTGCCGACGCCAGATGAGCTCCGTATTCGGCGTCTTGGCATGCCTCGGCAAGCCTCGCCGCTAGTGTCGCGGGGCGTCGTGTTGGTAGCCGACGATCTCGGCGTCCTGATCCCGTCGGACACCGAAACGCTGGGCGACGTCGAGGGTCCGGTGCCGGCGTTCGAAGCCGCCGGGCCGCGCCATCGGGTCTTCTTCGACCCGCCGAAAACGAGCATCGGCATCGTCACCTGCGGCGGATTGTGCCCGGGGATCAACGATGTCATCCGCGCCATCGTGCTCACCGCGTGGCACGGGTACGGTGTGCGCCGGGTTCTCGGATTCCGCTACGGCTACGCCGGCCTGTCGGCGTCTTCCGGACTGCCGCCGATGACGCTCGAGCCCGACGTCGTACACGACATCCATGCCCTTGGCGGGACCATCTTGGGCTCCGGCCGCGGACCCGAGAAGATCGCCGATATGGTCGACGAGTTGCAGCGACGTCAGATCGACGTGCTCTTCGCCATCGGCGGTGGCGGCACCCTGGCCGGCGCTTCGCAGTTGGCAGCGGAGATCACCCGACGCGATCTGCCTATCGCCGTGGTCGGTATTCCGAAGACCATCGACAATGACATCCTGTGGCTGGAGCGGAGCTTCGGGTTCGCTACCGCGGTGAACGAAGCGGCACGATCGATCGTCGCGGCTCACACCGAAGCACACGCGGTGCGCAACGGGATCGGGTTGGTGAAGCTCATGGGCCGTTGCTCTGGCTTCATCGCCGCCCATGCGACGTTGGCCCACAACCAGGTCAACTTCTGCCTCATACCCGAGTCGCCCTTCTCGCTCCAAGGAGAGAGCGGCTTCCTACGTCTGCTCGAGCGAAGAGTAGAAGCCCGAGGCCACGCGGTCATCGTCGTCGCCGAGGGCGCTGGCCAGGAGCACACCGGGCGCAAGGGGCCGGCTCGCGATGTCTCCGGCAACCCCACTCTTGCCGACATCGGCAGCTTTCTGAGAGAGCGCATCTTGGAGCACTTCCGCTCCCACGGCATCGCCGCGGCGGCGAAGTATATTGACCCGAGCTATCTGATCCGCAGCCTGCCGGCTAACGCCTTCGATTCGGCTCTTTGCCTGACTCTCGGCCAGCACGCCGTGCACGCAGGACTCAGTGGCCGAACCGACATGCTGGTGGGTACCTGGGGCGGGCGCTATACGCACGTGCCGCTACCCTTGGCAACCAGCGAGCGGCGGCAGATCGACGTTCAAGGCGCAGTATGGCAACGGGTGCTCGAGGCCACCGGTCAGCCAGCCGTCATGCGCGGTGACTGAGCGCAACCTTGCGGTTCGCCGCGCGTCTAGCAGGGTGCTGAAAAACTCTGGTGAGTCTGGCCGGTGGGTCTTGCTGGCGAGATCAAGGAAGAGCGACGAGGGCGATGCCAGGGTCATCGTCGAGGAGCTCTGACGCTGAGATCGCCAGCAAGACCCACCCGCCCAACGGGTTACGGCGTCGTGGAGCCATCTGCAGCGTTGGCCCTCCTGGACGATACGACAAGCATCGCCTGCGTCGCGCCGCCTTGCATCTGGCCCCACGACGCCGTAACCAGACCCACCAGAGTTCTTCAGCACCCTGCTAAGCAGTAGTGTGATCGTGATCGGTCGCACCGACGCCGACGATCCGATTCACGCACGCGAGTCGCCGTGAGTAGCGCACGCAAGCTCTCGAGCCCAGGGTTCGACGAGGAAATACGCACCTACCTGCAGCAGCGCCTGCGGTTGCTCGCCGGTGCCGTCACCGTCATCACCGGCGTGCTGGCCGCGGCGTTCGTCGTCGCGTCGTGGCAACGGGGCGACGATGGCCTGCTGACCGTGTTGGTGGCGTTCGTCACCACGTTGCCCAACGCGGCGCTGTTCTGGCTGGTCGTCGGAGCGTCGGTTATTCGGCGCGGTCTGCAGAGCCACCGACTGTCAGAGCGCGGCCTGGCCATGCTCGACGGCCTGCTGCTGCAGATTCTTGTCGCCCCCTGTCTGCTGCTCTATGCAAGCTCGCACACATTCTCCTTCTCCGGATTCGGGTCGGTACTGCCGTTCTTGACCCTGTTCATACTGACGCGTGCGACGCTGGTACCGAGCTCGGCGGCACGCACGTTCTGGCTTTCGATCTCGGCCCCGATCGGGGTGCTGTCGATCCAGTTGTGGCAGGGGGCCTCATACGCTTTCCCCGATCAGCCCTACCCCCGCAGCCACTACGTCGACATTCTGATTCAGAACCAGATATTGCTCGCCGGCGCCATCGGCGTGGCCTGCGTCGCTTCTCGCGTAAACCTCGGGCTGCGGCGCCGCAGCTACGAGGCTGGACACCTCGGCCAATACGAGATCCACGGCAAGCTCGGCGCCGGGGCCATGGGCGAGGTCTATGCCGCCACCCATTCACTGTTGAACCGCCCCACGGCGATCAAGCTGCTGCGCCCCGAGATCGCCGGCGAGAGCGCGCTGCTCCGATTCGAGCGCGAGGTCAAGCAGACAAGCCGCCTGACCCATCCCAACTCGGTCGGCATCTATGACTACGGGCACACCGCTGACGGCGTGTTCTATTACGCCATGGAGCTACTCGACGGCGCCAACCTGCGAGAGATCGTCGAGGGCACCGGCGCCATGCCCGCTGGACGAGTCATCCACGTGCTGTCCGCCGCCTGCGGCGCGCTTGCCGAGGCGCACTCGGAGGGAATGGTGCATCGCGATATCAAGCCCGCCAACATCATGCTCTGCCGGCAGGGGGGCGAGAACGATGTCGTCAAGAACCTCGACTTCGGCCTGGTGAAGAGCCTCAGCCAGCAGGCCCCGGAGCTCGACGGCATGATCATGGGAACGCCAGAGACCATGGCTCCGGAGGCGGTGTACCCCGAGATGATGGGGCCGCGCGCCGACCTGTACTCGTTGTCCGCCGTCGGCTACTACCTACTCACCGGCACGCCGTTGTTCGTCGCAACTGATGTTCGCGAGTACATCCGCCTGCACCAGACCAAGCAGCCGGAGCCGCCGCGATCGCTCAACCCCGAGATCCCCCGCGACCTGGAGCAGGTGATCCTCAAGGGGCTCTCCAAGGACCCTGGAATGCGCGCCAAGAACGCCGTTACCATGCGCGCCCAGCTGCTCGATTGCGAGGCCGCCGGCAGCTGGCTCGCGACTGATGCCGACGAGTGGTGGTCGGGCTTCGAGAAACCATCACCGATGCAGCACTCCACCAGCTCCACTGGCTCCGAGAGCATCCTGGCAACGGCGCTGATCGGCGAGGCCACGGCGCTGCTGATCGACAGCACTGCTTTCGATGCCCTCGACGACGGGGACGCCGAAGCCGACGGTTAGCAGGCCGTGCGGCGCGGTCGACTCAGCCCGAGCCCGCGACGCTTCTGCTGTACGCTGGGGGTTGCTGCCAACCCGCCCTCCGAGGTCCCAGATGCGTAATCCAATCCTCTTCGCTCTGCTCACCGCAATGTGCTGGGGACTGTACGGCCCAACGCTGGCGCAGGCCCGCACGTCGCTGTCGAGCCCGTTCAAGCCGTACTTCTTGATTGGTCTCGCATACATCGTGTGGGCCATCGTCGGTGGCCTGATAGGTATGCGTATCAACGGCGACGAGCTGTCTATCAGCAGCACCGGTGCATTCTGGGGCCTCGCCGCCGGCACGCTCGGCGCCTGGGGTGCTCTGAATTTGACCCTCGCCATGTTCACCGGGGGCGCTGCCCTCCCCCATTTGGTCATGCCGATCGTGTTCGGTGGCGCGGTGACGATTTCCGCCCTCGTTACCTTGCCGCGGGCCGAGCACGTCAGCCCGTGGCTGTGGCTCGGCATCCTCGTCGTCGGTGCGGGCATCGTCATGGTGGCCTACAACACCCCGCACGCCGTGCCGCCGGGTAGGCCGCCAGCCGTTGAGTCGGCCCAGGCCGACTGAGCCGCCCCTTGCAGCGAGGATCCCTGCCCATACCCCTGACCTCCTTCCAGACGGTAAGATCGACTCGGCAGGCGCTTCGGCTTCAGGCCAGAAGCACCCACCACCGCCAAGACGCAGTCCTACCGAGCAACGCCGGAGTTCCGACATGAGCACCAAGCGAATCGTTGCGATCGCCGTAGTCCTGGTCGCCTTCGCGGGCGGCTGGCTGTACGCCGGACGCACACCGCTGGTCGACGGCACCAAGGTCGTGATGTACCAGAACCCGGCTTGCGGTTGCTGCAGCAAGTGGGCGGCGCATATGGAAGCCAACGGGTTTACCGTCGAGATTCACAAGACCGACCAGCTCAACAGCATCAAGGAGCGTGAGGGGATCACGCCCGAAACCGCCGGTTGCCATACGTCGATGGTCGACGGCTATCTGGTCGAGGGTCACGTGCCGGCGCGCGAGGTCGCGCGGTTGCTCAGCGACCGGCCCGAGATCAAGGGCATCACCGTGCCCGGGATGCCGATGGGCGCGCCCGGCATGGAGGGCGGCCGGGCGGACCGTTACGACGTGCTGGCGATCGACCACGAGGGCAACACACAGGTCTTCGCCAGCTACTGATGACGCGCCTGAGCCGAGCCGTCGGCGGGCTCGCGGTGACGGTGCTGCGCTGCCGGCGCCTCCGCGACGGTGGCGCGACAGGAGTCGTCTGAAGACCTGGAGGCGCTCTACCAGCGAGGCATCGCTTTTGATCAGTTTCTCGATCTGGCGGACCAGCGCCGGGAGGCCTGGCTTCGCAACTACGCGGAAGGTGTCCCGTCGCCGGCGGCTCTCGATCGGGCGCGTCGCGTGGGCGCTTCGGCCAGACTTCTCGTGGTGGCCGAAGACTGGTGCGGTGACTCGGTGAACACCATCCTCTATCTGGCCCGTTTGGTCGAAGCGGTAGCGGGACTGGAGATGCGAATCGTCAACTCCCATGTCGGCGCGGCGGTGATGCGGCACCGCCGCACTCCCGATGGCCGCCCCGCCACGCCGACCGTCATCGCCCTCGACAGCAACTACAACGAGGTCGGCAGCTGGATCGAGCGCCCCGGCGTGCTGCAGGAATGGTTTCTGGGCAACGAGGACGAGCTGCCGAGCAAGGAGCTCTACGACCGTAAGTACGCGTGGTACGCCCAAGACGCCGGCAACGAGACGGTGAGCGATATCACCTCGCTGCTCGAGCGCGCTTTCGGCACCGCCGAGGCGCAGAACAACTAGCAGCCCGCGGCCGGCTAGCTGTCGGTGGGTCGGCGACCGAAGCGGCCGCGCAGAAAGTCTCCCAAGCGCACATGCTTCAGCGCCGCGCCGCCCTTGTCCTTGGCGGCGCGTAGCAGACGCCGTGCCCAGGCCCACTCCAGGCCGAGGATCGCCAGCCCGATAGGAATTACCAGCAACGCTGGACCCGGCGTGACGAGCAGTACGAGGCCGATCAACAGCACCGTCACTCCAACCAGCGTCACGATGATGCGGCGCGCCGCCTTGTAGGTCAGGTCCGCGAGCCCTACCAGCATAAGCGCTTCCGCCCACCCCCGCGCCACCACGACCCGCTAGTGTGCTGTCTACCCGGCATCATTAGCCCGTCGCAGCTGCTCGACCAGGTTCTGAATTCCTTCGCGAGCTAGCACGATGGCATGCACCTTCATCGGGGGCAGCGGCCCGAGCACGGAACGAATATCCTCGTCCTTGATAGACGCGGCTTCGTCGATCGTTGTTCCGGAAATCAACTCCGATGCGACAGATCCGGCAGCGATGGCGGCAGCGCACCCGTAGGCTTTGAATCGAGCTTCGATGATCACGCCGTCGCGGCAACTTGCTACCAACCGCAGCATGTCGCCGCAGACAGGATTGTGCACCAGTGCCACCGCGTCAGGCTCGGCAAGATCGCCGAGATTACGAGGGTTGTTGTAGTGATCTGCGAGACCGCTCGTGTCCGTCATGTCGCTCGCTGGAAGAATCCGAAACAATGGATCTAGGCAAGCCTAGCAGGCCTTGGTGGAAGTGTAGCGGCTCTGATTACGACGAGTTGGGGTCGGGGTCAAGCGATCCAACCGTCCGACTCGGGCGTGAAACCTACACCGAGCGAGGCCGTCTTAGTCTGGTGAAGCTCCTCTCAACGAACGTGATTCAGGTCTTATGAACGCCATCGAGACCCTCGGCCTGTCGAAGACGTACGGCGGCGGCCCCTTCGGGTCGCGAGTCGATGCGCTCCGCAACGTGAGCATCGATGTCGGAGAAGGCGAGGCGTTCGGGCTGCTGGGACCGAACGGGGCCGGGAAAACCACGCTCGTCAAGATACTGCTGGGGCTGGTGCATCCCACCGACGGCACCGCGATGCTACTGGGTGAGCCTGCCGGCAGTCCCAAGTCGCGCACAAACGTCGGCTACATGCCGGAGCGACGCGAGTATCCTGACTTTCTGACCGCCGCCCAGGTTCTGGAGCTATTCGGCCGCCTGCTCGGGATGGACAAGCAAGCTCGATCTCGGCGTATCGACGTCGTTCTCGAGGAGGTCGAGATGTCGAATTGGCGCGACCACCGCGTCGGCGGATTCTCCAAGGGAATGCAGCAACGTTTGGCGCTGGCGCAGGCACTGTTGCCGGACCCACACGTGCTGTTCCTGGATGAGCCTACCGAGGGCATCGATCCGCTCGGCAGGGTATCGATCCGCGGCATCCTGCGGCGCAACCTCGAGAAGGGCAGAACACTGTTCATAAACTCGCACATGCTCGGCGAGGTCGAGCTCTTGTGCGACCGTGTGGCCATCCTCGTCAAGGGTCGGGTTCGGCGCGAGGGGCCGCTGAGCTCACTGCAGGCGCCCAACCCCGAATACCGTCTGGTGCTCGCGGCCACCGACGACGAGGCGCGCGCCGCGCTGGCAGCTACCGGCGACGAGCACGAAGTCCTCGCAGCGCCACCCGGACGCAGCGCCTGGCGCCTGAGCGTCAGCGATCGGGGCGAGCTCAACGCGGCGCTCGATCGGGTGCGTCAATCTGGCATCGAGATCGAGGAAGTTCAGCGCGTCCGCGCCAGCCTCGAGGATGTGTTCGTGCAGACGATCAGCGACGCCTCGTCGGAGGATTCGGAGGCCGGCCTGCCCGGCGGAGCGAGGTCCGACCAGGCGGGCGACGCCGACCCGCCGGCACCAGCCGACGAGCCCACCCCGGTTACTGTCACTACCGAGACGATGTCATGACGGACGCTGCCATCTCGACACTCGGCTCCCCGGCAGTCAGCGGAGCCCGCCTTACGCTCCAGCAGCTCGGGGCGCTGGTCGGCTACACCATACGAGAGGCTCGCCACAAATGGACGCTGGTGGCGCTGTTCGTGCTCACCACGTTGTTCCTTGTCGGACTGGCGACGGTGATCTCCGTCGACGTGGTCGAGGGAATGATCGCTTCGGCAAGATTGTTCGGCACCATCCCGCTGCAGATCGGCGGTAACCAGATCTCTATTGCCGACGCCGTCACCGTGATCCAGGTGGCCATCGTCAGCTTGCTGAGCACTTTCGGGCTCGTGCTATCGCTATTTGTCACCGGCAACATCATCCCGCGAACCCTGCGCACCGGCTGGGTCGACCTGCTGGCGTCGCAGCCGGTAGCACGCATCACGCTGGTGCTCGGCCGCGCGCTGGGCGCCATCGCGGTGGTCACGTTGGCCGTCGCCTACCTGTTCGGGGGCAGCTGGTTGTTGCTCACCTGGAAGACCGGCTTCGGTAATGCCGGGTTCCTGCTGGCGGGCCTGACGGTGCTGTTCACCTTCGCGTGTTGCTACGCCGGTATGGTGCTCGTGGGAATTCTTACCGGGAGCAGCCCGGTGAGCATCATCGCCGGCATCGGCATCTGGTTCCTGGGCCTGATCCTGTACCCCCTGCACACGTATTCCGAGTGGACGACCGCGTTCCGTGCCGGCTGGCCGCGGTCGCTGGCCAGCGGAATCGCGGAGACGTTGTACTGGGTGCTGCCCAAGACGCTGGAGCTGACCGAACGCGCCAGTCAGGCCACCCGTCTCGAGTCCATTTCGCTGACTCCGATGTGGACGTCCTTGCCGTTCCCGCTGATCTGCTTGGCACTGGCATGTTGGTGGTTCGCGCGTCAGGATTACTGAGCGATCAAACTACCGAGAGAATCTCGTGGAGGAACGAGCATGAGCATCAAGCTGGCCTACGATCGGGCCTTTCCGTTGACCACCATCGTCTGGGCTCTGGCGCTGTTGCTGATGCCACCGATAGCATGCTCGGGCACCGCCGCGCCCACCGCGGATGGCCCCCCCGGTGACGAGGCCGCGGCGCAGGGCGACCTGATCGCGCGGCTGCCGGCCGACGCCACGACCGTCGGGCTGATCAATTTCACCGCATTGCGCAACAGTCCCGTCTACGATTTCTTGCGGAGCGAGGGCGCCGCCGTCGGCGACCCTGGCAAGTTCGAAGATCTCATGGCCGAGACCGGTATCGACCCCCGCACTGACCTGCATCGCATCGCGTTCATATCCAGCCAGTGGTTCTCGGAGGAGATGGGCGATGCGTCCGGCGCCATCGTGGTGGCAACCTTCGACCGCGACAAGCTGCTCGAATCGATCGCCGGACAGCCGACGGAAGAGTACGGCGGCTACACGCTTTACTCCGCCGATGGTTGGGGTCGCAGCGATGAGGAGGGCGAACAGCCGGACGACGACGCGGACGACGACCCGGACAGCGACGACCCGGATGAGGATGACGACGGCGACGATGGCTACCTGACGATCCTCGATGACAACACCGTGGCGTTCGGCGGCAGCCGCACCATTCGCGCCATCATCGACGTCGCCAACGGCGCTGCGTCGGCGCGCACCAACACGCAACTCATGGGCTTGCTCGAGGACGTCGATCCCGACAGTGAGACCTGGTTCGTCTCGGCGAACGACGGATTGTTCAAGGACATCACGCCGAACGACAGCGCTCCGATGCAGCAGATTCCCATCGATCGCATCAATGCGATGATCCTGTCGCTACGACTGGCGGACGGTATCCGGGTGAACCTGCGCGGTCGTACGGCGGACTCCTCCGATGCCAAGCTACTCGGCGACTCGCTCAACGGCATGCTTGCCTTCGGCAAGATGATGATCCAGGGCAGCGACCCCGACGTTTTCGCCATCCTCGACCGCGGCATCACGGCCGGCAGCAGCGGACGCGACGTGACGTTCCGCGCCGATCTGTCGATCTCCGACCTGGAAGCGTTGCGCGACTATGCGCACAAGGCGTTCGGGGATTCGGCGGAAGAAGAACCCGGGGAGTAGGACCCTGTCGCCAGGCCCGCCACACTTCCACCACGGCCTGCTAGCCTCCAGGCAGGCTAGCGAGCAGCGTCAACACGTCGAACAGCATTCGCGGCGCTCGACGGATCGAGTCGACGGACAGGCGCTCGTCGACAGCGTGGCCCTGGCCATCGCCGGGCCGCAGCAGGATCGGTGACCAGCCGTAGGCGACGATGTCTTGCTCGCGGAAGAAGTGGCTGTCGGTGAAGCCGGCGAGCACGATCGGGATCACCGCGGCACGGGAGTCGTCACGGCGAGCCGCCTCCTCGATCGCTCCCCACAGCGCCGTGTCGCGCGGCGAGGCCGAGGGCTCGAAGCTCAGCAGAGTCTCGATCTCGATCTCGTTGTCGTCGATCACATCGCGCAACGACGCGATGAACAGCTCGGGCCTCTCCCCCGGGAGGAGCCGGCAGTCGAGCTCGGCGGCGGCGACGGCAGATATTACGTTCGTCTTCGAGCTTCCCTCGATCACGGTGATCGCGATGGTGTTGCGGAGCAGGTTACCGAACGGCACCTCCAACGCATCAAGCATGTGGGGCAGGGCGATGGTGCGCTCGATGACGCGCATTTCAGCAGCCAGGTCGAGGTCGGCCTCGACGGTTGCCGCGGCTCGAATCGCCTCGGCGACGGCAGGCACCAGCCGGATCGCCGGCCGGTAAGTGCGGACGCGATCCAGCGCCCGAACTAGCCGATTAGCGGCCGACGTGGGAATCGCGCGCGCCCCGTGACCGGCCGGCCCACGCGCCGTAAGACGCAGCCAAAGGGGGGTCTTCTGTGTCGTCTCGATGCTATGAACCGTCCGATCGCCGACGGCGTGCACGCTGCCACCCTCGGTGAGCACGAACTCGACGCCTTCGAGCAAGTCGGGGCGCTCGCGAACAATGTAGCCTGCCCCTTCGAAGCCACCGGTCTCCTCCGCCGCCGTCGCCATGAAGATCACATCGCGGCCGAGCTCGATGCCGGCACGGTGGAGCGCTGTCATGGCAAGAAACTGCACAATGGCTTCGGCCTTCATGTCGGCCACCCCACGACCGTAGATGTGACCATCGACCAGGTCGCCGCCGAATGGGTCGACGTTCCAGAAACGTTCGTCGGCCGGTACCACGTCGGTATGGTTGAGCAACACCACGTGACCGCCGAGCGTGCCGTTGCCCGGTAGGCGGGCCACGACGTTGCTGCGCCCCGGCTCGCTCTCGAAGATCTCGTAGGGGATTCCTTCGGCGGTGAACAGCGCGGCGAAGAAATCGGTCGCCAGATACTCGTTTCCGGGTGGGTTTACGGTGCGAATCCGCACGTAGTGACGTAGCAACGCCACCGCCTCGTCGCCCAGCGCCTCCCAGTCGATCCCCTGTGCGGCGGCACCGACCGGGTTGCCAACGCAGATGCCGAGCGCAAAGGCGATCAAGACTGCACGCGCAGCTCGGCTACGAACCATGTCGCCTCCTCTATCGTTGATGGTCGAGCACTCGGGGGACCGCCCAAGCACAAGCTTACCCCGTGTTACGCTGCCCTGAGCAGCCTGCTACGTGCCCCCGGGAAACACATGAATCGAACTGTGCTCATCTTCATCGCGCTGCTCTTGGCAGCAGCCGGAGGCGTGGCGTTCTATCTGGACCTGATTCCGGTGCCGGGCCCAACCTACACCGTGGTCACCACGTTGTATGACACCGACGCCAGCGGTACCGCCGACCTTCGCCTGCACGACATCGTCGCCACCGCACGCTTGTGGTACTGGGACCGTGACGACGACGGCGTTGCCGATGTGGTTGCCTACGACGCCGCGATCGGCCCCGAGGATCAGCTGCAGCCTTCCGGCGGCATCACCGCCTGGGACTACGGCGGCGATTCGATCCTCGACGAGGGCACGGTGCCGGGGGCCCTGCAAGAATTGCTGCGTTCCGAGCCGTATGCTGCCGCACTGGCCGCCAGCGAGCCCGGCAACGTGGAGTTGGTGGACATGCGGGTGCGCGAGTTCGTTGGCGAGCTCAGCCGGCGATACGACGACTGGCGCCTGTCGGGCTTCGAACTGCCGGTGCCGGGCGCGAGGCTACCCGACGCTGATCGACTGCTGCCCGGCGCGACCCGCGTCTATCGCTCCGGTATCCATCAAGGCTTCGACATGTACGGCGGCCACGTCGGTGTGCCGACCGGCTATGGCGCCACCGTCGTAGCGGCGAAAGCCGGCACCGTAGTGCGCGCCGACATCAACTACGTGGAGCTGACGCCCGATCAGTACGCCGAGGTCATCGCCAGGTCACGCGCCGCCGGGACCACACCCCCGGCCGAGCTTGATTCGCTGCGGGGTCGTCAGATCTGGATCGACCATGGCCACGGCGTTGTCACCCGGTACGCCCATCTGTCGGGCATCGCTCCCGGCATCGAGCCGGGTGCCGCGATCGGGGCGCGAGCAGTCATTGGATTCGTCGGCAACTCGGGCATGGAAGCCGGCGCCAACGGCGCCCGTGGCGGAGCCCACCTACACTTCGAGTTGCGCACCGACGATCGATATCTGGGCGAGGGCATGACCCCCGAGGCGATCCGCGCCCTGGCCAATCGGATCTTCGGCCTGGAGAACTAGGCTCGCTGATTTTTCGTGCGCCGCGGCGAAGTGCCGCCGCCGGTCATCAGAGCAGCCAATTCACCATCAGCGCCATCAGCGCCAGCGCCCCGTTGAACGCTACGGCCACGACCAGCGCCGCCACTGCCGGCACCGCAATCAGGGCGATAGCACGGACTCGATCGAGGCCATACACACGCTCGGCTACAAACACCACCGCGGCCAGCTGCCACAGCCACAGCGCCCAGCCGAAGAACGCCTGGATCACCGGAATACCGATGATCCAGAACGCCAGGTAGGTGTGGCCGAAGGGTCGATAGAAGGCCAGAAAGTCGCGCTTGGCGCTGAGCACGACCACGGCACCCAGATGAATGACGCCGGCGAACAGGAAGCTGCCTGCCAGGTAGACAACGCTGTAACCGAGGTGACCAGCGAGCGATGAGCCAAAGCCGGCAGCGGTGGCTACACCGGCGAGCGCCGCAATCGTCGCCGCGGCCAGGAAGGCGCCCTCGTCGTGGGTCGCCTCATCGACCGCAGCAGCGCGGAACCGCAGGATATCGAGCGCCGAGCGGATCCTCTCGAGCACACCGCCGTGAAGGTCGTCCGATGCTGAGGCAGCATCAACGAGTCGAGCCGAGCTCTCCTGCGCCGTCATATCACCCCCGGAACCAGAGCAGTAGGTACCCCCAGTTTAGCGCCAACCCGGCGACGATTGCCCGGCGGCCAACAACCGGCAAGACCGTCGGGATGCGCGGTGGCTCGAGCCACCCGACGAGCATCAGCGTGGCCAGCGGCAGCCACCCAAGCGCAGCGAGTCCGCCGAGCGCCACCAGTGGGTTCCAGGCCAGTGCCTCGATCGCGTCGCCGGTCACTAGAGCGACCAGCGCGCGCGTCCCACCGCAGATCACACAGGGAATTCCGACGAGCGTCAGCAATGGGCAGCGCGTGTAGACAAGGCCCTCCCATAACGGGTGCAGTCGGGCGCTGGCCAGTGCACTGGCCGCCACCAGTGCCGCCAGGGCTACCTCGACCTTTCCCAGCCGCACCGCCCGCAGGCGAGGACCGCTCATCCGCCCACAGCTCCAGCGAGAGCGCCCATCGTGCTGAGCATGAGGAGCGACAGCAACAGACAACAGCACGCCAACAGGTACGGCACCAGGACGGCAGCCGCCGCACGGCCACTGGGAACACCCTGCGCTTCGCGCAAGCCAATGGTGGAGCTGACGATCCCCCACAAACTGGCCACGAGGGTGCCGCAAAACGGTATGGCGAGCCAGATATAGTTGGCGCCGGCCGCGTAGCACACCGTCTTGAGCGTCGTTTCGGGCGGATGCGGAGCACCGCCGAACAACAGCAGCAACAGGTGATAAATCCCCGTGAGGACGACCGCAAAGACGAGCACTGCAAGGGGTGCGAGAATGAACTGGATAATTCCGACGGTGTTGACGGCAGCGATCTCACCGAAGTTGAGCCCGCCGATTGAGCCGATCATGGTGCGGGTTGCCGCCCCCCACAGCAGCCCGAAGAAGCTGCCGAACGTACCGACGATGAGCAGGAAACCGATCGCCCCTCCGACGTCGCCGCTCCGACGCATGCTTCGGAAGGCCTCGGTCGGCGACAGCAGCACCATGCGGACGGTGTCCAACGCGCCAGTGGCCGAGCGGCCGGGGTCGTCCGTTTCCCATGGAAGTCCGGGGCGCCCGGACGCACCGGCTTCACCAGGTGCATGGTCAGGGGCAGGAGTTGCCTCATCAGGGGCAGGCGGCAGAGCCCCTTCCTCGCTGTCGGTCACCGTGTCGCCCCCTCGAGCGTCCGCGCGACCTGGTCCATGCGGTGCGCGGCCGACGCTGCTAGTCTGGAATGAGATGCTGAATCAGGCGGTCGAATCCGATCGCGATGTCGATTCGTTTACCCATCGTCCATTGCTATCCGTTATCTTAAGTGGATTCGGACGTGCGTGGACGAACTACTGACCTCGTCGCTCTTGCACCCGACGGGCACCCCGCCGTCGCAACCAGCAATAAATCATGACAGCCAAGCGCAAGACCCTCTTCGTAACGGTGCTCATTGCCGCGCTGGCGGTTTCGATTGCGGCCGGGCCAGCAGCGATCACCAAGGCGCGCGGCTTCTACAAGCGGCTCGAGGTTCTCGGCCGCATGTTCGAAATCATCGAGATGTACTACGTCGAGGAGATCGCGGCGGAGGACATGTTCGAGTACGCCGTCGGCGGCGTACTGAAGAACCTCGACCCCCACTCGCATTACTACACCGCCGACGAGTACCGGAACCTGCAGGAGCGCTACCGAGGCGACTACTTCGGCATCGGCATCCAGTTCGACGTCTTCGACGGCGTGCTCACGGTGTTGGACGCTCTGGAGGGAGGCCCATCGCAACGGCTTGGCCTGCGCCCGGGCGATCAGATCGTTCGTATCGAGGGCGAGGATGCGAAGGGGCTCGACAACGAGCAAATCTTTGCGCGACTGCGTGGTCCCAAAGGAACTCGCGTCACCGTGACGGTGCGGCGCCCCGCTCTCGACGAGGAGTGGGATGTGCACATCACGCGCGACCAGGTCGAGGTGTCGTCCATCCTGGCGGCGACGATGCTCGAGCCCGATGTCGGCTACGTGTGGCTCAGCACCTTCTCGCAGAAAGGCGCCGCTCAACTCGAGGAGCACCTGCGCGACTTCGAGCAACGCGGCATGCGGGCCTTTATTCTGGACCTGCGTGGCAATCGTGGCGGCCTCATGAGCCAGGCGATCCGCATTACCGACAAGTTCCTGTCGGGCGGCAAGAAGATCCTCGTCACCAAGGGCCGCACCGCGAATGCCAGCGGCGAGAATCTGTCGACTGATCGCGATACGCATTCCAACACGCCGATGATCGTGCTCGTCGACCACCAGTCGGCAAGCGCCTCGGAGATCGTCGCCGGTGCCCTGCAGGACTGGGACCGTGCGCTGGTAGTAGGACAGGTGACCTTCGGCAAGGCGCTGGTCCAGAACCAGTTCCCTTTCGACGACGGCTCGGCCCTCTTTCTGACCATCGCGAGGTACTACACGCCGAGCGGCCGACTCATCCAGCGCCCCTACGTTGACGGTAGCGACGAGGCGTACTTCAACCCGGACTGGGAAGCTATCGAGGGATCGACTGATGGCACCGTGGGCGAATCGGAAGACGGTGCGGAGCCCATCGAGCGCCCGATGTTCCACACCGAAGCCGGCCGTCCCGTCTACGGCGGCGGCGGCATCGTTCCAGACGTCAGCATCGACCCGACCGAAGTGTCGAGCCTGGCTGTGTGGCTCTACAACCGCCGGCTAACGTTCCAGTTCGCCACCCGTTACGTGGCCGAGAATGCGGCGACGCTCCCCACCGATCTCGACGCCTATCTCGACGGGTTCAGCGTCGACGACGCTGTGGTCGACGAGTTCATCGAGTTCCTGCGCTGGCCCTCCTTGCGCGAGCAGCTCGACGCCGCCCAGGTGCCGCTCGACGAGGAAACCCTCGACGGCGCCCGCGAGGACATCCGCATGTACTTGCAAGCCCACATCGCCGGCAACATCTGGGGTCTCCGGGCCGGGCGCGTCGTGCTGCTGCGATACGACAGCCAGGTACAACAGTCGCTCGGTCTGGTGCAGCAAGCAGCCAACCTCATGGAGCTCAAGCCGGGGGCGGTAGCCAGCTTCTAGCAGGCCGCTAGTGTTCTGTAGCACCCGCCGGATCGACCGTTCGTCGGCGCCACCACCGCGCCCACAGCAGGAACGGACCCACGAGCACCGTCTCGAGTGCCATGGCGCGCGCGTTGTGCATCGACACCAGACTGCGCAAGAATTCGCCTGCCGACACCTGGCCAACCACCTTGTCGACCCTCTCGAACAGCGGATAGAAGTGGATCCAGACAGCGGAAATGGGCCACAGCATCTGCTCGCCCACAGGCGGGCTCGGATCCTCCGTGAGCGCGTCCAGCAGCACATGCGAGCCCAGCAGCAGGGCGACGATCAACGCCGTTCCATAGAGCCCGCTCGGCAGGTCGCCGCGCAGTTGCCATTCCCAGCGACGTGCGTACCAGGCCACCGCGGCGACGACCAACCCGACCCCGACTGCGGTGATCAGCGAATGGCTAGCGCCACGATGAAACCGGTTCGGGTCGCCGATGAGCAGGCCCGGCAACAGGTCGAGATCCGCCGCATTCGCCAGCCCGATCGCCATCAGCAGCCGCCGCCAACCACGCAGGTCGCCGTCCTTGTCCAGCGCCGTGTAGATGACACCGGCAGCCAGGCTATGGCCAATCGGCAGCGGCATCGCTTCCCACCCGGTTCTTGCCCACACGAGCGACGATCGTTAGCATATCGAGACTCGGCCGAGGCGCGCGCTCGGCCATCGATCACGATCTCATGGTAGCCGGCTTCCCGCCCGTCGGCGTTTCCTCCCCACACGGGCCCACGTAACCAACCGTGAAAAGGCTCCGCTTCGTTGTCGCCCTAACACTCGCCGTCGGCGGGCTCCTGGTCTCGCGCGCCAACGGCCTGGCTCACGGTGCCGCAGAAGGCCCGCTGCTGCAGCTCAGCGCAGCATCACCGCCGGTGCTGGGACTGCGCCCGGCCGTAGCCGTGAAACCGCTTCCAGCAATGGCCTGGACGGCGCACCAAGAAGCCGGCCAGCGTGTGGTGGCCTCGGTGCCCGCCGGGGACGTTCCGCACGCCGTTGGCCCGGCCGGCGCCGGCAACGATGGAGCCCCGACGCTGGTGTCGACACGACGCGGCCTGCTGCTGGTGGCGGCTCGCACCGACGACAACGGCAGCCGTCTCTGGGCCCGACGTTGGGAATCTGGATCCTGGCGGCGAGCGGGGCGAGCGCCTAGCGCCGGCCGCCAGAATCACCATCCTGCCGCCACCGCGCACAGCGACGGGGCATGGATGGTCTGGGTGGCCGGGGAGACGGCCACGCCGCGACCTGGAGATCCGCTCTACGCGGCGCGCTGGGATGGGCGTCGATGGTCCGATCCCGAGCCCTTGCCGTCGGCACCTGGTGAGCCGATGGCGCCGGCCATCACTATCGACAAGCGTGGGCGGCCGGTAGTGGTCTGGGCTGCAGGCGACGGTAACGATGCCGAGGTGTGGCTTTCTCGCCGTAGCGATGCAGCCCGCTGGAGCACACCCATCGCTCTGAGCGACAACGAGGTCCCGGACATCCAGCCCTCGATCGCACGCACGGCCGCCGGTCGATTGTTGGTGGCCTGGTCCAGCTACACCCCCGTCGGCTATGAGATCCACGCTAGCGGCGAGCGCGGCGGCGCCTTCGTGGCGCCGCGTACGCTGTCTCCGGCGCCGGCCACCAGCCCCGAGGTGATCGAGGGCGGGCACGGAGAAGTATTGTGGTCTCGTCCTCGACCAGGCGGCGGGTCGCGACTGCAGAGCGCGACCTTCGACGGACGGCGAGCGCGCCGTATCGTCGACCTTGCAGATCTCTACAACGGCCGCTTCGACGTCGCCCTGGGAGACGACGGCAAGGTGCTGGCGACCTGGCAGTCGCCGACCGGGCCAACGCCAGTGGTGGGCTCGACCGACCCCGCAGGGCGCCTACGACTCCAGGCTCAGCCGGCCGCAACCGTGCCACCAGTGAGCGCCCGTGCCACCGTGCCCGGCGGCATCTCGATTCCGGGAACATGGCGCGGCTTCGGCGACAGCATCACGCTCGGTTTGGAGGTGGACGAGAACCTGCTCGAGACGCCGGTCGACGGTTACACGGTGCCACTGAGTGGGCACCTGTCGAGTTTCACCGACCGTTTCATCGTGGTAATCAACAGCGGCGTGGGTGGCGAGGACACCGCCGAGGCGCTGGGACGACTCGCCGGCCTGATGGGCACCGACCCCAAGCAGTATGTGCTCATCCTGTCCGGCGCCAACGACATCGCAGTTCTCGTCGATACCACCACCGTCGTGCTGAACCTCACCGGCATGGTGCGGCTGGTGACCGCAGCGGGATGCCTGCCGCTTCTCGGAACCCTGACGCCGCGGCGGGAATCAGCATTCATCGGCGGTCTCAACCCCCGCATCAACGAGATCAACACCCGGCTGCGAGCGATGGCGGCCGTGGAGCGCGCCCTCCTCGTCGACCTGCACTCGGCGCTGTTCCCGCACCCCGAGCTCTACTCCGACCTCGTCCACCCGAATCAGCTTGGCTACGACGCCTTGGCGGTGGCCTGGTTCCGCGGCATCGCGCCGCTGCTGGCACGAATCATGGAGGGCGAGGACACTGCGCGCGACGTCGACCGCGCCCGATTGCTCGAATCGCGGCCACGAGCGAGCCGCCTCGATCAGTGAGCCCGGCCGAGCCCACCAATCGCCGCCGTTTCGTACTAGGAGCACTCGGCGCTGCTTCGCTGCTCGGCGTACCACGGTTGCCACGGCGAGTCGGCGCGCCTTGGCGATGGCATTGGCCACTCGACCTGGATGGCGACGGTGTGATCTCAGAGACGGATCGCGCCTTGCTTTCCGGCCTGCAGGATTCGTCGCGCGGTAGTCGGCTGCACCCCCGCGACGGCTGGGATCCGCGGCTCGATTTCCTCTCGCGAGGACACGTCAGCGCCGACCAGTTGCAACGCTACGATGCGGTACGTCCCGTTCTCGGCACCCGCCTGCCGCCGCGGCCCATCGTGGCTTGTTGGCACTACGGCTGGTATGGACCAGGCCGCCGCCGCGGCGAGCCAACCACGGTTCGCTATCTGGGTGGCAGCTACCTCTCGCACGATCGCCGCACAGAGGAAGAGTTCAACGCACTCAAGGAAGAGTTCGGCATCAGTGCCGACTTGCTGTCGTGGACCGACGAGCGCCGGCTCTTGCAAGCCTACGAGCGTGCCTACCTGAGCGCCTCCAACCACCACCGACGACGATTCGGGTTGCTGTACGAAAGCAACATCAGCCTCGGCACGACGCGGCGAATCGACTTTGCCCCAGAGGGGCCGGCGTTCGACAAGCTGGTGCGCGACTTCCGCCGCATGGGCGGCTGGCTAGCGGCAATCGACAGCGATCGACTCTTGCGGTTCGACGGGCGCCCGGTGGTGTTCGTATTCGGATCTCACACCTTCGGCCCGACGCGCGCCAACCTGCCGCACGTGGGCAGAGCTCTCGAACGCGCCCGCAGCGCCTTCGCCGAGGCCTTTGGCACCCCGCCTTGGCTGATCGGCGACGAAGCGTTGTTTCCGGCCGACCCGGGAGCGGGACATGACCGACTGTTTCGAGCCGCCTACTTCGATGCGGTGTCGCGCTACCACCACTACGACGCCACACAGATCAGGGCTCTCGGCGAGGGTCGCGCGGTGCGCCTCGACGGGTCGCATGTGCGGCGGCTGGTGGCCAACGAGAGGCGCACGATGGCGGCCTACCGCGCGGTGAAGAATCGTTACAGTGGCGAACCGCTGCTGGTGATCCCGTCCAGTGCGGCCGGGTTTGCCAAGGTCCGCCTGCCATCGCTGCTCGCCAGCCGCGACGACTACGCCTCCCTGCTGGCGGCCATGCAAGAGCTCACCGACGAGCACCTGCGCGACCTGCACGCCGAACGACTCGGCACACCAGCGATGCCCGCGCCGCTGGTCATCGCCGGGTCGTGGAACGAGGAGTTCGAGGGACACGCGCTCATGCCGGCGGCCACCAACCGCGCACTGTTTCACATGCGCGACGGCGGTTTCGACTGGCTGTATGCCCTCAAGTCGATGTACGGCTGGAACAGCTGGGCCGTACGGAGCTAGACTGCCCGCCATGTCTGCCCGAGAGCGCATCGAACGTGTCGCCGAGCTCGCCCGACTGGAGCTTTCGGCGCACGAGTGCGACGAGATCGCGCCCCAAATCGAGCGTATCCTCGCCTATGTGGATCAGCTGCGGGAGGTCGACGTGACGGGCGTCGAGCGCACCCGGAACCTGCGTGAGGACGAGGACGTGCGACGCGCCGACGAGCCGCAACCGTCGTTGCCTCGTCAGCGCACCTTCGAGGGCGCGCCGGAGATCGTCGACGAGCATTTCGCAGTGCCGCGTGTGATCCCTGGATAGGCGGCAGGCGCACATGAGCAACGCTCTCGGTGAGCTCTCGGTAACAGCTACGGTCGAGGGAATCCAGTCCGGCAAATTCAGCGCCGCGGAGCGCGTCGCGTCGGCGTTGCGCCGCATCGAGGAGCGCGATCCCGCCGTACACGCGTTTCTCGAGGTATGGGCCGACGAGGCCGGCAGGGCCGCTCAACAACTCGACACCAGCTCCGACATGCGCCAGCTGCCGCTCGCCGGTGTTCCCGTGGCGCTCAAGGACAACCTGTGTTTCGAGGGCCACATCGCCGCGGCGGGCTCCAGAATCCTCCGCGATTGGATCTCGCCCTACTCGGCCACGGCCGTGCAACGATTGCTCGACGCCGGTGCGATTCCGGTCGGGCGCGCCAACATGGACGAATTCGCCATGGGGTCGTCGACCGAGAATTCCTCGCTCGGCCCCACCCACAATCCGGCGGCTCCGGGACGCGTTCCTGGCGGCAGCAGCGGCGGCCCGGCGGCAGCGGTGGCGGCGGGCATGGTGCCGGTGGCGCTGGGCTCCGACACCGGCGGCTCGGTACGCCAACCGGCTTCCTTCTGCGGCATCGTCGGGCTCAAGCCCACCTACGGACGGGTGTCGCGCTACGGGCTCATCGCCTTCGCCTCGTCACTCGACCAGATCGGCCCGCTGTGTGGCAACGTCGCCGACAGCGCCCAGGTGTTGAGGGTGATCGCCGGGCACGATCGACGCGACTCCACCAGCTTGAACGAGCCGGTCGAGAACTATGCGGCGCGGCTCGCCAATTCCGATGCGGCCATCCGCCTGGGCGTGGCCTCCGACTGGAAGGGCGAGGGCATCGACAGCGCCGTAGCCGGCTGCTTCGAGGGCGCGCTGGAGGCGCTCGCCGACCGCGGCATCGAGATCAGCACGATCGAGCTTCCGCATGCCGCCTACGCGGTGGCGACCTACTACGTCATCGCCACCGCCGAGGCGAGCTCCAACCTGGCTCGCTACGACGGGGTGCGCTACGGGCATCGCGCCGAGGAAACCGAGAGTCCGGTGGAGATGTTGCGGCGCAGCCGCAGCGAGGGCTTCGGCGCCGAGGTGAAGCGCCGCATCCTGCTGGGAACCTTCGTTCTGTCAGCCGGCTACCACGACCAGTACTACGGGCGCGCCCAACGCGTTCGCACCCTGGTGTGCGGCGATTTCGACGCCGCATTCGCCGGCGTCGACGCCATCATCGGACCCACCAGCCCCACCGTCGCTTTCGAGCTCGGCGAGCGCACCGCGGATCCGCTGGCGATGTATCTGAGCGACATCTACACGGTAACAGCGAACCTCGCCGGACTGCCGGCGATCTCGATTCCTGCCAACGTCGGCGCCGACGGCCTGCCGATCGGCATCCAGCTCGTCGCGCCAAAGCTGGCGGAATCGCGACTGTTGCAGATCGCCCACCGTGTCGAGACCGTGCTCGCCGGCTGACCCAGGCCGCCTTGCATCTGACCCAACTCGCCGTAGGCGCACTTTCACCACGGCCTGCTAGATACCGAACAGCATCCGACAGTTAGCGGCGGTAATCGACGCCACCGCTTCGGCGTCCACCCGATGAATCGTCGCCAGGCACTCGGCCACGGCGCCCACGAACGCCGGCTCGTTGCGCTTTCCACGGTGCGGCACCGGCGCCAGATAGGGAGCATCGGTCTCGATCAACGTGCGCTCGAGCGGCACGGTGGCGGCGCTGCGTCGGAGATCCTTGGCGCTACCGAACGTCAGGATGCCCGAGAACGACACGTAGAACCCGGCATCGACGGCCGCCGCCGCCATGCGCTCGCTCTCGGTGAAGCAGTGGATCACGCCGCGCAGCGGAGCCCGTTCGGGGTCGCCGCCAGCGCCAGCGTCGCGGATCATCGCCATCACGTCATCCTCGGCCTCGCGACTGTGCACCACCACTGGGAGTTGGTCTTCCAGGGCCCATCGGAGTTGTGCGCCGAACAGGTCGCGTTGCTCGTCGGGCGGCATGTCGTAGTGATAGTCGAGGCCAATCTCGCCGACCGCAACGATGCGCGGACGCGACAGCAACGCTTGCACCTCGGTACGAGCGCTGGCATGCGCCTCGGCGACATTGTGCGGTGCGAAGCCGACCGTGCCATACAGCGCCGGTGCTGGTGCCGGTGAATCGTCGTCCCCGGCGCCCGACGTCACCAACTCCACCACCTGGTGACTCGATTCCAGGTTGTAGCCGATCACCACCACCGCCTCGACGCCGGCGCTGGCGGCACGCGCCAGCAGCTCGGTACGGTCCTCGTCGAAGCGCTCGTCGGTGAGATGGGCGTGTGAGTCGATGAGCTTCAACGCACCCGCTGTCCCGGCGGAATCCAGCGATCGAAGGTAGCGAGCATCGGGCTGCCGTCGACGTCGGCGGCGAGCACCATACCTTGCGATTCCACCCCTCGGATGGTCGCCGGCTCGAGATTCGCAACGACGATGATCTTCATCCCGGGCAGCTCAGCCACGTCGTATGCGGCGGCGATCCCCGCCACCAGGGTGCGCACCTCGTCGCCCAGATCCACCGTGAGCTTTATCAACTTGTCCGTCTTCGGGACGCGCTCAGCGGTCTCGATGCGGGCGCTGCGCAACTCGATTTCCATGAAGTCCTTGATCGAGATCATTGGTATTCCTGTGGTTCGCTGATCGGGGTGAAGGGTGCTCGGCCTGGGTGCGATACGAAGACTTGGCTCGTAGGTCACTGGGGCTCGCGGACTTGAGCGATCCCGTTCAGAAAAACTCCGCCTTGAACGCTTCATGTTTGAGCCGAGCCCTCTCGAGAACGGCATCGAGACCGGGGTGTCCGCGAGCCGGATCCAGGAACCGGCACTTCAGCCAGTGCGAGTACTCGAAAGCTCCCCCATCGACCGCCTTGTCGAGCAGAGCAATGCACTTGTCGATCTCGCTGTTGATGCAATAGATTCCGGCTAGGTAGAACCATCCCTCGCCGTCAACGAGGTCGGCCTCTTCCCACCTGCGGGCGGCCTCGAGCGCCCGCTCGTAGTCTCCATCGAGCGCCGACAACAGGCCGATCGCCCAGAGTCCGATGATGCCCTCCGGATCGGCGGCGATGGCCTGGGACAATTTCGCCCGCGCCTCTTCGATCTGTCCACGCCGAATCGCGATCTCACCTTCCCACGCCATTGCGAGATCGGGTGGCCCGAGGTAAAAGGCTTCGATCGCATCTTCGTATCGTCCGTTCTGGACATACGAAAAAGCGGCCGACCGAAACAGGGAATTGGTGGGGTCTATGTCGAGAGCAGTGTCCATGGCGGTTATCGACTCCTCGAGCATGCCCGCGTAGCGTAGTACGTAGCCGTACGCGAAGACTCCCACGGCGCTGTTGGGATTGATCTCGAGAGTTCGCTGCGCCGTTTCCATGGCCAGATCAGTCTCTCCGGAATCGACGTAGAGCATGGTCACGTGGGCAAGCGCGCTGAGTAGCTCGGGATTTATCTCGAGAGCCTTCAGCAAGAAACCTCTTGCCTGATTCTCGACCTCCTCACCCCCAAGCTCCCAGTACGCCGCTACCTGGGCTCGCCTTCCAAGCGCATCCCACGCCGGTGCGAACGTCGGGTCGAGCTCGGTCGATTGGCGGAGCATGTTGACGGCTAGTCGGTTGCCCTCGGGTTCCTCCGGGTACAACAGAGAGCGCAGGTAATACTCGTATGCCAACGGACTGCTTGAAACGTCGGCGTTCATTCGATCCCGCTCGTCTTCGGAGAATGAAACCTCGAGCCGCGTGAGCAACCGTTCCGACACCAGATCCTGCATCTGGAAGGCGTCGTGGTACGACACCTCTATCGGTTCGCTCCATACAATTTGTCCGCTATGCAGATCGATCAGCTCGACGGTGAGCCGCATCCTGTCGCCCTGCTGCAGATAGTTGCCGGCCAGTACGAAGTTCACGGCCAGCTCATCCCTCACTTCATCCAGGTCGTAGTCGCCATGCTGGTACTTGCGTACCGAACTCGATGGGCGGACGTTCAGATCCTGTACGTAGGTAAGCGAACCGATGATTTGATCTGCCAGCGCGTAACCCAGGAAGTCGGTCTCAGGGTCGGTCCGCAGATTGGAGAACGGAAGGACCGCCAACTTGGTTACCTCATCGGGCCCAATCGTTTCCTTCTCCCGGTCGAACACCGTGTATGAGGCAACCACCAAGAATCCGATCAGAGCAACTGCCGCCACGACCGCCACCCACCTCTGTCTCCCTGTGTCATCCGCGTCGGTGGATCGAACAGCCGCATCGCGTAGGCTCTGGAGCTCGACCGACAACTCACGCGAGCTCTGGTATCGGTCGGCAGGCTCTTTCTCCAGGCACCGGTGGACGATCCTCGCGAGAAGCGGCGGCAGATCGGCTCGTCGCTCGCCGAGCGGGGTCGGGGTGTCCTTGAGGATTAAGGAGATCGTCTCAAACGCCGACGCGCCCCTGAAGGGTCGGTTCCCCGACGCCATCTCGTAGAGCACGATGCCCAGCGAGAAGATATCGCTTCGATGGTCGACGGGTCGTGCGCTCGCCTGCTCGGGCGACATGTAGGCTGTCGTGCCCATGATCATCCCCTGCCGCGTCAACAGATCGGTCTCCGTGCTCTCCGAAACGGCCCCATCCTTCTGGAGCTTGGCGATGCCGAAGTCGAGGACCTTCACCAGGCCGTCGTCCGTCACCATGATGTTGGCCGGCTTCAGATCGCGGTGAACCACGCCTTGATCGTGCGCGGCACGGAGCGCCTCCGTGACCGGGCTGGCAACCTCGAAGAACCGCTCGACCGACATGCCGTCCGGGCCGATGAGTTGATCCAGCGTTGAGCCCTCGACGTACTCCATCACGATGAAGTGGACGCCGTCGTGCTCCTCCACCGAATGCAAGGTCACGACGCTGGGGTGGTTGATCCGCGCGACGGCCTTGGCTTCTCGCCGGAATCTTCCCAACCTTTCGGGATCGCTGGCCACCTCTGCAGGCAAGACCTTGATCGCCACCTTGCGACCCAGCCGTGTGTCCTTCCCCAGATACACCTCGCCCATACCGCCTGCACCAAGCAGTGTGAGGATCTCGTAGTGGCCTAGTTTGGTACCGGGTTCCATGGCGCTACCAGAGGGGTGTGGGTGAGCTGTTGAAGCCTATCGCAAAGCCCAGCTGAGGCTTCTTGACCGGAGCTGAAACGACAGCTATTTGCGCAGCGAATCCCTTGAGGAGCCCAACGATCGGTGGTTGTATCCGGGCGTCCCGATACTGACCAAGCCAGGAACGTGCCTCAACAAGGGTCATCTCGGAAATCCCGGGAGGTAGACAGTGGCTGGAGGATCGATGACGGAAACCAGGCCCGGGCTGTGGATCGCTTTGCTGGCGAGCTTGAGCATAACGGCTTGTCAGCCGTCAACGGAGGACGCGTCGCCAGGCGATGCTGGCGGTCCTGCCGATTTGGTCCTGCAGGGCGGTAAGTTCTTTACCGTCGACGAAGCCCAGGTCTGGGCTGAAGCCGTCGCGATCAAGCACGGTAGGTTCGTCTACGTCGGCGACAACACTGGCGTACAGGACTTCGTTGGCCCCGATACCGATCGCTATGACCTCGGCGGCAAGCTGGCAATTCCCGGTCTAGTGGATTCCCATACACACCCAGGTCTGATGGGGCGGGAGACGGCCGGGTATACCGCGGTCCCCGTGGGTGGTGGTCCCAGAGGGACGCTGCCCAGGGGCGGGAGCAAGGAGGAGATCCTCGCTGCGGTGGAGGCGTATGCCCAAGCCAACCCGGACCTTGCCTGGATCGAGATGGGTAGTTGGTCCGGGGATCTGTACGGCGTCGCGGGCCCACATAGGAGAGATTTGGATCGCGTGGTACCGGATCGACCGGTGCAGTTAGGAAGCATCCATAGCGTTTGGGTCAATTCCGTGGCGCTCGAGATGATGGGGGTCGACAGCAATACACCCGATCCGGTACCCGGTCTTTCATACTTCGTACGGGATGCCGATGGGGAGCCTACCGGCTGGATCAAGGAACTTGCCGCCTGGCCCTATTCGCAGCACCTTGCTGACGTTGACCGGGAGTCCAACAAGGAGGGTATCGTCACCTTCTTGGAGTACCTGGCACGCCACGGCGTTACTTCACTCTGGGACGCTGGCAACTTCAACTACCACGATCTCACGTACTCGCTGTTGGCTGAGCTAGAGGCGGCCGGTCGTCTGCCAGTTCGCTACGAGGGCAGCTATCACATCTACTTGCCCGATCAGGTGCCCGATGCGATCGATGAGCTACGGCGGCTGCGCCGCACCTACGGCGGCGAGCGTCTACGGTTCAACACCATCAAGATTCACTTCGATGGCACGAATGAGATTCGTACCGGCGCGCTGCTCGAGCCATTCAGCGATGACCCGGGCAACCGGGGCGCTACCCTGCTCGACACCGAGCAACTGCGTGACTTCATCGTGCAGCTTCACGAAGCCAGGATCGATCTGCACTTGCACATCCGGGGCGACCGGGGCATTCGCATCGCACTGGATGCCGTGGAAGCAGCGCGCAGGTCGGTCGACGGCGAGCTCTATCCACGCGTCACCATCTGCCACCTCGACCTCATCGATACGGCTGACTATCCCCGTTTCAAACAGCTGGGTGTCATTGCCAACTACACGCCCCAATGGCTCGGCCTGGGAGACCGACCGCCGCTGACCGCCGGTACCCTTGGCCCTCGCTACGCAAGGATGTTTCTGGTCCAGCCGTTACTGGACGACGGCGCGGTCGTGACCTTCTCCAGCGACGTGGTATCGCTCAGGGGCATGGAGCGGGCCAACCCTTATCTGGGGATGCAGATCGGCCACAACCGCCAATACCATCAGCAAGGTGAGGCTGCGCCGATCAGGCTGCCGATGAGCGAACGCCTGGACCTGGAGGATCTAATCAAGGGATATACCTTGAGCGGCGCCTATCAGCTCCGCATGGAGGACCAGCTCGGCTCGATCGAGGTGGGCAAACTCGCCGACCTGGTCGTGTTGGATCGCAACCTGTTCGAAATCGATCGCTACGAGATCCACGAGGTTCGACCCGAAGCGGTCATCATGGAAGGCGAGATCATCAGGGGAAGCCTGGCAGGCCGTGGTGAAAGTGTGGCGGGGAGATGAGACCATAGCGGCAGCTTCGGCTTCGTAAGCTGCTTCAAGCGCCAGTTGCCCCGTGCTACATCGCCTGCCTACTGCTCATCCGATGACCCTCTCCAATCCCGACGCTCGGGGATGTTGGACTATCTGCAGCCGTTGCAGGTGAGGTCGATGTGGAGTGGGTTATCAGAACCGCCGAGACCCGAGATGCTGAGCTGTTCTTCTCCGCCACCCGCAAGACCGATGCTGGCAACGGCAGGCTGAGGAGACAGGGCGACCATTAGGATCAACGTCCAGAGTCCAGCAGCGATGATGGTCAGTACGACCTTGGTGTAGCGATCTACTTTCACGGCAGTTCCCCCTATTAGGGTTTGAAGTGGGCTTTCGCGAGTCTTGACATGGTCGGGTGGCTTGTCCAGCGAATCGGGTACGCGATCATGGGCCCCTTGTAGTCCTAGCAGCGCCGGATCACAGTGCGGCCCAGGACCACCACAATGGGCGAGGTGAGCAATGGATCTCGAGCAACGAATCTGTTACAGGCCACTAGAGAAGCCCGCGCTCTTTGAAGCTCACGAACCCCTCGGCGCCGACCACCAGGTGATCGAGCACGCGAATGCCCAGCAACTCGCCGGCCTGCAGAATCTGCCGGGTGATTCCGACGTCTTCTCGACTCGGCGTCGGATCACCTGAGGGGTGATTGTGGAACAAGACGAGCGCCGGTGCAGCCGCCAGCAGGCTCTGCCGGAATACCTCACGGGGTCGAACGACGCTGGCGCTCCATCCGCCGCGTGAAAGCACTCGCTCGCTCAGGAAGCGGTTGCGGCCATCCAGTAGCACCACTCCGAAGCATTCGGCGCGCTCGCCGCCGTAGCGCGACATCAGATGTCGTCCCAAGTCGCGCGGGCGACGTATGACCAGGCCACGCGAGGGCGCTGGAGCGGCGAGCCGACGCGCCACCTCGAAGAGGGCGGCCAGGCGCGCCGCCGACGCCACCCCCACTCCGGGCTCCGAGCGCCATTCTTGCGGCTCGCCGCGGGCGAGCTCCCGTAGTCCGCCATGACGGAGCAGCGATCGCGCCATTGCCGCCGCCGAGCGGTTGCGCTGACCGTGGCCGATCACCAGCGCCAGCAGCTCGACGTCGCTTAGCGCCCCCGCACCGAGCTGTTCGAGCCGCTCCCGTGGACGGTCTCCGGGGTCGGCGGACGCCGATGGCACCTTTGATAGACTTTCTCTTGCAAGCAGCTTTCCCTACCGAGCGACCTGGCAGCATTTCCGCGGCCTGTGCCGCTACCCTCCACTAGACGGGCACCATGGCCGGCAATCCGACGTACAGGCTGGCCATATCGACTTTTTCGGCCTGCCGGGCGTCCCATTCTGTGGAGAGACGAGAATGGTAAGGGCCTCTGGAACCTCAATGGCAGCAGCGCCCACAGCTCCCAGTGACGAACAGCTCGTAGCCCGATCCGTCGGCGGCGACGTAGGTGCGTTCAACGAGCTCGTTGTGCGCTGGGAGGGGCCACTGTACAAGTTCGTCTACCGTTACCTCGGCGACCCCGAGGAGGCGCGCGACATCTGCCAGGAGGCCTTCCTGCGGGCCTACTCGAACCTGAGCCGTTTTCGCAGCGAGGCGAAGTTCTCATCGTGGCTGTACCAGATCGCCCTCAACCAGTGCCGCAGTCAGTTCCGCCGCAAGCAGTCGCGGCCGACGGTGGCGCTGGACGACGACGAGAGCCAGCACCAGCTTGGGCTCGTGCAGGACTCGGCCGAGGCGCCGGATCGCGAGGCAATGGGGCGCCAGCGATCGAAAGTGCTGAGGGCGGCGATCGCGGAGTTGCCAGAAACGCAACGCGAAGTGATTATCCTGAAGCAGTATCACGGGCTGAAGTTCCGCGAGATTGCGGAAGTGCTCGGCACACCTGAAAGTACAGTGAAATCCCGGCTCTACCATGGCTTCGAATCGCTGGCCAAGAGCCTGGGACACCTGAAGACCGAGGGGTTGGAGATATGAGCGGCGACCGCGAAGACCTACAGGAGCTACTGGTCGAGCTCGAGTATGGGGAGCTCGATGCCACAGACCGCGCCGCAGCGCAGGCACGCATCGACGAACACCCCGAACTCGTCCGCATGCAAGCGGCCTTTCGTGCCGTGCGCGAGAACCTGTCTGCCTGGGACGAGGTGGAAGGGCAGCCGGCCCGAATCGCCTTCGTAACCATGCCAGGCGATGTTCGCCCTGGCTCCATCAACACGTTCGGCTGGATGAAGGGCGCGGCAATCGCGGCAAGCTTCGTGCTCGGCATCCTGCTGGCCGCGGCGTTTGCCAGCACGAACCTGACACGCACCGACACCGGCTGGACGCTCAGCACCGGCCTGTCGCGCAGCGGCGTATCGGCGCCAGTCTCGCAACCGAGCGCCACAACCTCGGTGGGCACCCCCCCAGTCGGCCAGATTCCAGCCGGCCAAACGCCCGTCGGTCAGACAGCTATAGGTCGAGTTGCCGGCGGCAGGGCTACCGGCGGCGGGGTTACAGGCGGCCAGGCGCGGCCGTTCCGCATGAGCACAAGCCAGTTCGGCATCGAGCCCATGCTGGTCGAGGTGCCCGGCGATCGCGAGCTCCAACTTCGGATCCTGGTGCGCCAGATGGTCGCTGCCGCCGAGCAGCGACATCAGCAGCAGACCGACTCGCTACTCACCGACCTGTACCAGACGTTCGATACCCAGCGCACCAGCGATCTGAGCGTTGTCTTCGACGAGCTCGGCTTGCTGCGTTCTTCCACCGGGCTCGAGCTGCAGCGTACGAATCAGGTCATCGACTTCCTGGTTACCCGGATTGGTAGCGACATCGAGGCACAGGTGCCCGAGCAGCGCGATGACTAACGCGATCACCACCAGGCACATCGGCAGGCTGGCGATCGGCGCGGCGGCAGCGCTCTTGCTCGCCGGCGGCAGCTCCTGGGCAGTGCCGAAAAATGCTGTGCCGGAAAGTGCAGCGTCGGAAGGCGCGGCGCTGGAGGGTCAGGAGTCGCAGCGCCTGCGGCAGCTCGAGGTATTCGAGGGCCTGCTCACCGACCTGGTGCAAGAGCGCGTCTCGGCGCAGGTCAACACGACAATTGATCTGGAGCGCAGCGGCGACCCTGACGGCGATGGTGAAGCCAACGTCATCGCCCTGGAGCCGGTGGTTGTCAAGGTGGGCAGGCCGCTTGCCGCCCACGGCTTTTACCTCGACGGCTACGGCGTGATGTTCTCCATCCAGACGCCGCAGGTGGCGGTGCTGCCGCGCGCCTTAGATGCGCGGATGGCGGCCCCGATGGCCATCCTGCGCGCCAATATCGGTCCGGGCTTCGATGACTACCCCCTCGCCCCCGGCTTGATCGACATGCGCGCCGACATGCTCATGCGCTCCGTCGGCGATCTGCGCGTCCTCATGGAGCGCGACGCCCCCGCGATCGACATCGATGCCCTGCACGAGCTATCCAGGTTCGAGGACGTGCTGGAGGAGATTCGCGATTCGCTGGCTCCCGACAGCGGAGGTACGGAGGAAGCGGCGCTCGATCGAGAGCAAGAAACGATCGCACCGGCGCGGCGCCGGGATGGGGGAGCCTGGGCGCGCCCGCATTGGCGCGACAGCCGCGCCTACTTCCGCGGCGCCATCGAGCAACAGCGCACCCTCAAGCAGATCCTCGAGCGCGATCATCAGCAGATCGCCAACGCCGTAAACGACGCCGCCATCGAGGCGCTGGCGCAGTTCGGCACCCTCCTGCGCGGGCTCGACTCCGACGACCAGGTGTCGATCATGGTGCTGCCGCCAAACCCCTGGATGCTGGCGCGGCGCAACGGCGTGGGCGTGGACCAGGCCGAGTACGTGATCTCGATTCGCTACAAGGACATCCGCGACTTCGGCAACGAGAAGATCGACATGGAGAAGTTCCGCGAGCGCATCGAGATCCACAATCGGCTGGGCATCGAGCTGCCGATCGAAGCCGAGCAGCAGTAGCACCGACCAGCGAGCCAGGTTTCGCTAGGCCCGACCCGGCGCGGAATGCTATTCTGGGAGCATCGACTTCGGATCCGGGTAGTGCCGGAACAGCCGTAGAGTCGGGGGCGTCAGGGTTCGACGGGAGCACTGAAGCCGAGGCTGCATGTCGAGCGTTCCACGTATGCTCGTTAATCCCACGTGGAAACCAACACAACTGCCAACACACCGGTAGCTCTAGCGGCTTAAACACCCGCTAGCGTTCCCCGACCCGGGCCTGCAAGGGTCGGAGCGAACGCCGTTCAGCAGGCTGGCCGCCCAGTTCCGTTCGGGGGCGAGGCGGCGAGACACTACCCGGACTAGCGTCGTATCAGCTGGCCCGCCGGGTCGATACAGCGTGAAACCTATCGGCGGGATAAGCATGTAGACGCTTCGTGTGGACGGTTTTCGGACGCGGGTTCAATTCCCGCCGCCTCCACTTCTATGTTATTGTGTCTATTGGAGTTACTGGTTACATCCTAGCCCGTCTCCACAATGTCTCCAAAACGAGGGCCACTTTTGGGCCCTTCGAGCAGCCTGATTGTCGCGTCTATGGCTGCTGGGGACAGGTGCATATAACGCTGCGTCGTGGCCAGGTTGGCGTGCCCAGCGAGCACCTGGATGGCGCGCACCGGCCCACCCTGCATCGACAGATGCGAGCAGAATGTGTGTCTGAGGATGTGCACCCCCTCATGCTGCAGGTTGGCGCGACGCGCCGCCCTGCGAACGAGGTTCTGCACCACCTTCTGGGTCAGCGGGCTTCCGCCGGTCTCGCACAGCACCCGTGCCCCACGCAGGTGACGCAGCGTCCGTAGCGCCTCCTGCAACCTGGTGGTCATCGGGACACGCCGGGGTCGACCGCTCTTGGGTGCGGTGACCTGGCCCTTCCACTCGGATCGGGCCACACGGAGCTGGCGCTTGCTGAAGTCGACATCCGTCCACTCCAGCGCCATCATCTCCCCGCACCGCAGGCCGGCCTCTCCCCCGAGCAACACGATGGCGTGGGCACGCCGGTCAGTTGCCCGAGCCGCCTCGACAAGACGTTCGTACTCGTCGAAGTCGTGGAACGCCGCTTCCGTCGGTGTCACCGGAAGCAGCCGTACCGTGCACGGCATCGTGTCGATCACGTCCCATTCCACAGCGCATTTCAGCAGCCGGCTCAGGACCGACAGCACGTTGTTGACCGTCTTGACGGCCCTGGTGCTGAGGCGTTGCTTGAGCCGCTGCACATCTTCGTTGCCGATGGCGTCGAGCCTGCGCTGCCCAAGCGTCGGAATCAGGTGGATTCGCAGGATCGAATCCTGCGCCGCCTGAGTACTCGGCTTGAGCCGGTTGGCTCGAACGTGGCCATCCATGTACCTGGGAGCGAAATGCACCAGTGTCGGCACCTCCTTTGATGGTCTCGGTGGTCCATTGGCCAATAGCTGCCGCTCACGCGCCTGCCCCCAGCGCCGGGCACCGGATTTCGCGGCGACGGGAGACTTCCTTCGCTCCCGTATTTCCCGGCCATCGTCCATCCGAATGCGGATGTCCACCTCCCAGCCGCCACGTCGATAGGGTCGAATCGTTACACTCATCAACGCTCCTTTCGCGCTGATGGCGCACGGCTTTCATCGAGCGAGCGTAGCAGGTCTTCGGACCGGACAAGTAAGCGGCGGCCGATCCGGGTTACGCCGACGAGTTGGCCTCTGCTGGCCATTGCGTAGATCGCCCCTCGGGTGGTGCGGAGAATCTCGGCTACCTCATCGGCGGTCAGGAGGATCGGGAGTCTGTCACCTGTCGGACCGATCGGTGATCCTTGTTTGGGTTTGACCGAACGGCGGCGGTCGCGAAGTCCTTGAAGTACGCGGTCTGCCATTTCTCTCACGCGCGCTTTGTCTTCTGGACTGCGGTCGAGCCAAGTGACTTCCGAGCGGCTTGAGCGACCGCCGCCGAAGACACACCCCACCGATTGCGAACCGCTCGGACTTGTTCGAATTGCATGTCACCTCGCGCGAGTAATCGCTACCGCTGATGCCACTGACGGCTACTACACACCATCGAGGCACACGCCTGCTGAAGTTATTCATGCCAAGAAAAGCCCACAAATCCTTGTTATTCAATTACTTGAGCCATTCGGAGGGTTCACAACAAGGACAGAATGGACTGCGGAAACCCGCTGTCTTAGGCGCGAGTCCGCTTGTTTGACCTTCGGAACGCCTTTGCGCACGCTTCGTCGCAGAACCGTCGCCTCGCACGCACGAGCCCGCTCGTCTCCAGTCGCTCGCCAACGAGAATCGGCGTCCCACACCAAGGGCAGAACCGCCTGTCTCTGCTGATTGTCTTCAAGGCGTTCGAGAAAGGAATTCCACGGAGCTCTGACTGGATCTGGGCCCGGTCGTTCCACCTGATTCGCATCTCGGACACGCGGTAGAGCTTTAACCGTCGATACTCAGGCAGTGGTTCGGCTGAGCCGTCCTCCGGGGTGATGTCGGTGTCCGGGGTTACATAGACAGGAATCGATTCGCCGATAATCGGATCGTAAGAATCGAAACGTCGCCACACGCGCCCCTTGTGCCTCTTGCCGGTCTCGGGGCTTGTCGTTCGTTTGCGATGCATCACACGGAGCGGTGACTCTGTGCGTCGCCTGGCAGCGGCAGCTCGCCGAGCGCGAACCTGCCGACCAATCTGATTGATTCGCGCAAGCTCCCGGGATACTGATGGTTGAGACAGGACAAGTTCACTTGCAAGGGACTGTTGCGAAGGTGTCTTCGATGGCGGCCGACATTCCACAACGAGCTGGGCCACTCTCCGCTGTCGCTCTGTGAGGCGATACTCCCCATAGAGTCGCAGCCGTTCCGATGCCGCTCGGCGCTCGCTACCCACTTCTGGATAGCTCCAATCGCGAAGACGCTCATCAGCCTCGAGTGCCGCACGAGCCTCACGCCAGGCGGCTCTCTCAGCCGCGTGTTCGCGCTGGAAGTGGCCGTCCAAGCTGTGGAAGTCCGCGAACACTTGGCCACAGTCGTGACACACATGCTGTGGTTCCACTTAGAGTCACTCCACGAAGGTGCCTACTATCCGAACAAACGCACTGTACGCCAGCAGGGTGGGCGTGA
The DNA here is from genome assembly GCA_963666055.2 of Acidobacteriota bacterium. Lineage (GTDB taxonomy): Bacteria > Acidobacteriota > UBA890 > UBA890 > WLXD01 > DASCOT01. Next base: position 80,046 of record CAXWPH010000015.1, read on the forward strand.
CCTGCCCCCCTTTTCTGGTCCTGACCTGACCCCCCAAAACGGATCCAGAGGTAATCTCACGATCTGGGTCGAAAAGGGGAGGTCAGAATGCCGACGAAGAGGCACAGCGCCGAGCAGATCGTACGCAAGCTCCGGGAGGCTGAAGTGGAGCTGGCGCAAGGCGGGACGGTCAAGGATGCCTGCCGCAAGCTAGCGATCACCGAGCACACCTACTATCGGTGGCGGCGGGAGTAGGGGGGGCTGAAGGTCAACCAGGCCAGAAGGCTCAAGCAGCTGGAGAAAGAAAACGCCCGGCTCAAGAAACTGGTGGCGGAGAAAGAGCTCGACCTGTCGATCCTGAAGGAAGTCGCGGAGGGAAACTTCTGAGCCCAGCTCGACGGCGCGAGGCGGTGGCGCATGTACGGGGGCGGCTGGGCGTCTCCGAGAGGCGGGCGTGCCGGGTACTGAAACAACCACGCACGACACACAGGTACATGCCAACAGAACCGGGCGATGAGCAGATGTTGACGGAGCGGATCGTGGATCTAGCCCGACAATACGGGCGCTACGGGTATCGGCGAGTGACGGCGTTGTTGCGTATGGAGGGCTGGTGGGTGAACCACAAACGAGTGCAGCGTATCTGGAGGCGTGAGGGGCTGAAAGTACCGACAAAGCAGCCCAAACGAGCCCGGCTGTGGCTCAGCGATGGCTCGTGCATCCGGCTGCGACCACAGCGCAAAGATCACGTCTGGGCGTATGACTTCGTCCATCACCGGACGCACGAGGGTCGGGCTATGAGGCTGCTGACGATCGTCGATGAGTACACACGAGAAAGCCTGGCGATCGACGTGGCACGGAAGCTCAACTGTGAGGACGTGCTCGAGCGGCTCGGGTGGTTGTTCGTGCACCGGGGCATACCTGAGCACATCCGGTCCGATAACGGACCGGAGTTCACCGCCGAGGCGGTTCGCGACTGGCTCGGTAGGCTCGGTGTGGGCACGCTGTTCATCGAGCCGGGCTCGCCGTGGGAGAACGGCTACGTGGAGAGCTTCAACGGCAAGCTCCGAGACGAGCTGCTCAACGGCGAGATCTTCTACACGCTCAAGGAGGCAAAGGTTCTGATCGAGAGATGGAGGCAGCAGTACAACCGCATGCGACCGCACAGCTCGTTGGGCTACCGACCACCGGCCCCGGAGGCGCTGTTGTTGAAGCCGGCTACGCTCCGCTTCGCCGGCCTCAACAACCCCTTGTCAGCACCGAGTTACTGAGATAAGACGTGGTACTAACCGTGGGGTCAGGTCACCCTCGAGCAATCCCGAACAGCGTCCACGCCAAGATCTGATTGTCATCGATGTCACCCGTGTGGTCGTCGAAGTGACACCTGTGGCTAAGTTTCCACGGGGCGCGAGCTCGACTGGCGATGTCGATGTGACCTTGCCCCGCTTTCCCGGACACTTAGTTAAGATCCATTGTCGTAGTCGTATTAGCGGCTGTGGGAGCTGTTGGCAACGCGGAGCGTTGTCCAAGCGACGGTGGAAATCGGGAGTCGATTTCCACGGGCGCGTCAGCTTCCACAGCTGATTGGCCGCTCTGGCCTGGCCGCCGCATTGCCGCCTCCAACTGAGCCGGACTCTGGTCTCCGATCGAGGTGTGCATGCGAGCCCGGTTGTAGAACACTTCGATGTAGTGGAACAACTCGGCTCGGGCCGCCGCCCGGGAACTGAAGCAGCCACCGAGTTCGAACTTCAGGGTAGAGAAGAAACTCTCCATCGGCGCGTTATCCCAGCAGTCTCCTTTCCTGCTCATGCTGATGGTGAAGCCACGGTCACGCAGCTTGTCTAGGTAATCGTCGCTGCTGTACTGGCTGCCGCGGTCGCTGTGATGGAGCACTCCGGAACCGGGACGGCGTTGCTCCAAGGACTGATCCAGGACCGCCAGCGTCAAATCGTCCGTCATCGTCTCGCTCACCGCCCAGCCGATGATCCGTCGCGAGCACAGATCCATCAGCACGGCCAGGTATAGCCATCCTTCCTGCGTCCACAGGTATGTCAGGTCGCCCACCCAGACGCTGTCCACGGCATCCACCGTGAAGCGCCGTGCCAGCACGTTGGGCGCCGCTGACCGCCCAGGTGTGGGCCGTGTTGTCACCCGGAACCGACGGGGTTGGCGAGCTCGAAGTCCTTCCTGGCGCATCAGCCGAGCTACCCGCTTGCGAGAGCAGCGGATCCCTCGTTGCCGAAGTTGCTTGTGGATGCGCGGACTTCCGTAACGGTCGCGGCTCTCTCGGAATGCAGCTCTGATCTGCACACGTAGACGGCGATCTTCTCGCGCTCTCGGGCTCGGCCCCCTTCCTCGCCACTCGTAGTAACCGCCGTGAGACACCTCGAGCATCTTGCACAACCGCCGCACCGGGAACTTGCCGGACAGTTGCTTGATGATCGGGTACTTCATCGCGGGCGTTCCGAGAAGATCGCCAACGCTTTTTTAGAATGTCGCGCTCCTGCCGTACTCGCCGCAGGTCCCGCCGTAGCTGTTGCCCGTCCAGGTCCTGGTCGGGCATCTTCCCCGCGCCCGGAAACGCCGTGACCCCCTGCTCCTGGAGCTGTTTGCGCCACTTGGTCAACATGCCGCGGCCAACACCCAGATCCCGGGCCACCTCAGACACCGGATGGCCCAGCTGCGTCACCATCCTCACTGCCTCAATCTTGAACTCGCGACTGTACCGCCGTCGTGACCCCATGCTTCACCTCCGAGCCCATTATCGGGCTTCCAAAGGTGTCCGGGAAATCGGGGAGGCCCACCTTAGGGGCCGGTGGGCTTGAGCTCGGGGGTTATGATGGATGGCTCTTTCGCGACGACGACGCAGGTCCGTGAACTTCAGGAGAGCCCATGCTTGAAGAGAGTCACCACTACTTCAACAAGGCGGCCGATTTGCTCGGCCTCTCCGAAAGGGTCCGCAAGATCCTGATTACTCCACGCCGGGTGGTCAAGGTAGAGATCGTAATCGAAAGTGACGGCGGCCAACTACTCCACTTCCTCGGGTTTCGGGTGCAACACAGCAACACTCGCGGGCCCTATAAGGGGGGCTTGCGGTACCACCCCGCGCTGGACGAGAACCATGCGGCGGCTCTGGCCAATCTGATGACCTGGAAGACCGCCATCGCCAATGTGCCATTCGGGGGTGCTAAGGGGGGTATCGACTGCGACCCGGCGCAGCTTTCGAAGTCCGAACTTGATCGCGTCACTCGTGCCTTCGTGGGTCAGATCAAGGAGGTAATTGGCCCGAACTTGGATGTCCCCGCGCCTGACGTCAACACAAATGCTGAAGTGATGGCGTGGATCATGGACGAGTATTCGAAATACGAGGGTTTCTCACCTGGGGTGGTCACGGGGAAGCCGGTTCATCTGTTCGGATCGGCAGGCCGGGAGGAAGCTACCGGACGTGGCTTGTTGTACGTCCTGGAGGAGGCACTCGGCGATCACGACCTGCCACTAGCAGGTCGAACCATCGCGCTACAGGGATTTGGAAACGTGGGCAGTAACGCAGCCCGGCTCATTGCCGAAAAAGGGGGGAGGATCGTGGCAGTAGCCGACCATGCCGGAGCCGTCCACAATCTCGATGGGCTCGACGTGTCGGCTCTGGCGGATTGGGTCAAGGAGCATGGGACCGTTCACGGCTTTCCGCGTGGCGATGCCTTCGACGGCACCGAGATCATCACCTGGCCGGCGGAGATCCTGATCCCTGCGGCTCTCGAGAACATGATCACAGCGGACAACGCCAAGGACGTTCAGGCCAGGATCGTGATCGAAGGAGCCAATGGCCCCACTACTCCCCAGGCCCACGAGATTCTTTTGGAACGTGGCGTCACGGTAGTGCCGGACATCCTCGCCAACTGCGGTGGCGTTACCGTCAGTTACTTCGAATGGGCTCAGAACGTCCAGCGATTCAGCTGGGAATACGACCGAGTGGTTAAGGAACTTGAGAAGGTCATGCGGCGAGCCTACCGGGCGGTCAGGAGTCTTGCACAGAAAAAGAATGTCGACCTGCGAACGGCTGCTTTTGCATTGGCGATTCAACGAGTGGGCAGGGCGGCTGCCTCTCGCACGACAATGCGAGAAGAGATCGGCTTCCAAGATTCTTGACGCCATGACGGGCGACGACCGCGACCTGCGTGCACGAGGACCCGGCCACGGAGGACGAGAGGGTGGAGCGGTGAGTGGTTGGATTATCTGGTTCGAACGAGTTGTGATTTTCGCCGTCTCCGCATCTGTGATCGAGTTCACGGTGAGCACGATGCCAGTCGGAGAATCGGCACCGCTATTACGCATGACGGCTGCTGTGTTGCGGGTTTGGTTCGTGATCGAGTACGCGCTGCGCATCGTGATGAGCAGTAGGAAGTGGCGCTACGTAGTGAGCGTAGCTGGCGTGGCAGATCTTCTTGCCGTGGTGCTCGACGCAGGGGTGCTGAAGCTGCTGCGCCTGCTGAAGCTCACGTCGAGGGCAACAGCGCTCAACCGATTGAAACGAGGTGTCTTCGCAGTGCGCCACGAACTCGCTGCCGCCGCGGGGGGTACTGGCATGCTGCTCTACGTCTCAGCTGTCGCTCTGTACTACGCCGAACGCGACGTGCAACCAGACACCTTCGGCTCCATTCCGGCCGCGCTGTGGTGGTCCGTTATCACTTTGACGACGGTCGGATACGGAGACGTGACCCCAGTAACACCGGCAGGACGGGTGCTCACGGGAATCGTCGTCCTGCTCGGGATTGGCGTTGTCGCCGTTCCTACCGGTCTGATCGCGTCGGGACTGTCGAGAGACGCGTAGCCGGCTAGTGGAGGGCGGGGAGGTGCAGTGATGCTGGGCCAACGCCGCTTAGTCGCCAGTCTCACTAACTGTAGTAGATTGAGTCGCCTTCCTCAGTGTGCGCGACTGGCGGCACGGTTCCCCGCGTCGTGTTTGCGCCGGTTTGAATCCCATTTCCCCGTTCAACACCCGGCGCGGAACCCCGAGCGCACCGTCGCTCCTAGGCACAGTACGCTCAGCATTATCTGCAATGATGGATGGTCGCCCACGATAAGCACCTCCACCGATCTCAATATCCCGGTGGCTCTACGCTGCCGCGAGTTCAACATGGTCGTCTCCAAAACGTCTCCAAAACCCGGGTGCACTCCAGTAGATTCCAGTCGACTGGAGTCGACTCCCTGAGTCGCCGTAAACGGATACCTGTCAACGAGAAACGGCGAAAGCCGCGCGCCATCAACCACTTAGAGGAATCCGTTACAGCGGGTTCAATTCCCGCCGCCTCTTTCGGGTCATTCCATGCGTAGCGAGAGCGCCAGCAGGACGGCCGCGACGAACGGAGCGATCGTGCGTACGTGGTTCATCCTCACCCACTCCTGCAGATATGTCGCCCAGTAGGCGACTCCCTCCGCAGAGTTCGGATCCATAGCCTCCAGGATGTCGTTACGGGGAACGTGGTAGCCGACCGTGACCAACAGCACGCCGACGATGTACAGGGCGCCGGCGATCAACTGGTATCTGGACCCAGGGTGCTGAAGGTGCATCGCCGCGTAGATCATGAGAACGAGACAGGCGGTGCCCGTGCCGAACAGCAGCAGCATGAAGGGCAGCGTCGGCGCTTCCTTGTTGATCGCCTGCATGGCAGCAGCCCCTTGCTCCGGGGCGAGGCGCTTGAGCCCCGCCATGGTGAACGTCGAGAAGGTAAAGAACGCCCCGGCCGCGGTGGCCGCGCCAACGGCGCAGATGATCGTCATGGTTTGAGCGAAGGAGCTCATGATGCCTCCCCCTGCAGATTCCAGACGCCGGGTGCAGCCGTGGCGCGGGCATAGTCGGCGAAGCTGCCCACCCTGTCGGCGGCGCCGGGGAAGGCGAGGTCGGGGTAGTAGGTGATGTATACGGCGTCCACGCCATCCAGGGCGGGAGCCCAGGTGTGGTCGTCGTTCCAGTCGAAGCGCGTCTCACCGGAGCGAGATGCGGCCCGCACCGGACATCCGCCCGCAGTCAGCAGGTCGGTCACCCGCCGCCCGGTCTTACCGCTGGCGCCAAGAACGAGGGTCGTTCGTGTGGTCTCGAGCATCTGTGCACTCCGTTTGGTTTGAGTGATACCGGCCATAGGAGCAGTGTGTGTGTGCGGCCAACCAGACGGTCCATGGCTCAGATGCTCAACTTCATGTGTGGTCGTCTATGCTGATGGGAATGGATCCTTTCGTCGGCTTGCTCGATGGTCCGCGTGCCCGCGGCGCCTTCGCGCTGCGCACCGTGATGACCCCACCGTGGTCGCTGCGGATCCTCGCCGAATCACCGCTCACGGTGCTCGCCATGGTGCAGGGCGAGGCGTGGGTGGTGCCCGACGACGGCGAAGCGGTGCGCCTCGCTGTGGGCGACGTGGCGGTCACCCGCGGTCCCGACCATTACAACGTCGCCGACCGCCCGGACCGATCGCCCGACATCGTGATCCACCCCGGCCAGCAGTGCCGGTCGCTGGACGGCGAGTCCATGCAAGAGGAGATGTCGCTCGGCGTGCGCACCTGGGGCAACGACCCTGCCGGCTCCACCGTGATGCTCGTCGGTGCCTACGAGGCTATCGGCGACATCAGCGATCGCCTGCTCCGTGCGCTGCCACCGGTCTTGTCAGTGCTACACGATCAGTGGGACTCGCCACTGGTGTCGTTGCTCTGCGAGGAAGTCGTGAAGGACGAACCCGGCCAGGCGGCAGTTCTCGACCGACTGATCGATCTGTTGCTCATCCAGGTTCTGCGCACTTGGTTCGCCCGACCCGAGGCCGACGCCCCGGAGTGGTACCGGTCGCAGGGTGATCCGGTTGTCGGGCGGGCGCTGCGCGTCATGCACATCGATCCCGCCCGTCAATGGACGGTGGCCGGCCTCGCTGCCGAAACCGGGGTTTCGCGCGCCGCGCTGGCTCGACGATTTCACCAAGTGGTGGGCGAGCCGCCGATGACGTTCCTTACCGGATGGCGCCTGGCCCTGGCCGCCGATCTGCTGTGCGAACCGGATGCAACGGTCGGCTCCGTGGCTGAGCAGGTGGGCTACAGCAGTCCGTTCGCCCTCAGCACGGCCTTCAAACGAGTGCGCGGCCTCAGTCCGCAAGAGCATCGCGTCCGCGCCATGTCCTGAAACTCGCGACTCGCCGACTTCGGCCTACCTCCGGGTCCAGGCGCGAGCCTGCCCTTGCCGTGCATAGGGTCGATATGCGAGGGTCCGGCCTCGATGGGCTGAGACCCGCAGAGTTGCGCGCCGGTGGATGGCCGCCGCGACGACCGGGGAAGCCCACCCTGGGCGAATCTGCTTGACAGGAGGCAAGAGAGGATGAGCGGCAAGCGAAGTGCAACGTTCGCGGTGTTCGGCCTGGTGATGCTGGCGATGGCGGTCCAGGTCACGGCGCAGCAAGACCAGGAGACGGAACCGATGGGCTTCTTCATTACCAGCGTCGGTCCGGGGAGCGGCGGCGATCTCGGAGGCCTGGTGGGAGCGGATGCTCACTGTCAATCGCTCGCCGAGGCGGTGGGTGCCGGCGGCCGCACCTGGAGGGCGTACCTGAGTACCCAGGCAGCAGGCGGCCATCAGGCCATCAACGCTCGGGACCGGATCGGCGAAGGTCCCTGGGCCAACTCCGTGGGGCTCGGGATCGCCTCCGATGTAGACGAGCTGCACTACAACAATGCCAACATCCGCTACGAGCACGCGCTCAACGAGCGGGGGCAGCGCGTGAACTCCGGAGCTTCGGGCGACTCGCCGAGCATGCACGACATCCTGACAGGGTCGAGGCTCGACGGCACCGCCTTCCCGCCGGGTGAGGACCGGACCTGCGGCAACTGGACAAGCAGCAGCGAGGGCAGCGCGATGCTGGGGCACCACGACCGGTTCAGGTTCACCACGCCGGGCAGCCCGTGGAACATGGCGCATCCGTCGCAGGGCTGCAGCCAAGAGGATCTCGTGGGGACAGGAGGAAACGGGCTCTTCTACTGCTTTGCCGCGGAGCGATAGACGAGGCCCGAGGTATCGTCGGGACTGAAGTGCACCACTAGAAGATGTCTCGCAAGAGCACGATGAAATCGGCCCACATGCCGCAGGATAGGAGGTTCTGGGCCGCATGATTGCCCCACTCGGGAGGTTTCGACCGATGAGAGAACGTGTGCTCGCCGTGATCCTGGTGCTCGCCATCGCGGCGCCGATGATGGCGCAGGATATGGACGCACCCCGACCGATCGACGCGCTCGACACCGTGTGGATCGAAGAAATGACGTGGATGGAAGTGCGGGACGCGCTCGCCGACGGCAAGACAACGGTCATCGTGGCTGCCGGAAGCCTCGAACAGAACGGTCCTTACATCCCGACCGCCAAGCACGCCTACGTCCTGCGCGCAACGACGGAAGCCATCGCACGCAAGCTGGGCAACGCGCTGATCGCCCCGATCGTGCGCTATGAACCCGGCGATCCGGAAAACCCGCGCTATCCGGGTACCATCCCGGTGCGCCTGGAGACCTACAAGGCGATCCTGGCCGACGTGTCCTCGAGCCTGAGGCAGCACGGCTTCCGCAACATCGTCTTGATCGGAGACAGCGGCGGCAACCAGCGCGGCCTCGAGGAAGTCGCCGAAGAATTGACCACCGCATGGGACGGCGGCGACACCGCCATCTATTTCGTACGCGAGTACTACGACAGTTGGTATGCCTCGGATGCAGCGGTCGAGCAGGTCGCCGGCAAGGCGGAGGTGCGGGAAGGTATCCACGACGACTACAGCGTTACTTCGATCATCATGACCGTCGACCCTCAGGCGGTGCGCTACGACCAGCGCGTCGCCGCCAACAGAGCCTCCATCAACGGGATCAGCATCATGCCGAAAGAGCGGACGATCGCGAACGGACGAAAGCTGGTCGACATTCGCGCCAACGCGACTGTCGAGGCGATTCTGCGAACGGTCGGCGAGACCAGCATCAACCAGTAACGGCGCCGATCGAGCTCACTACGGTCGATCGCATCGGGCCACGTTCTTACCGACCCAGTCGCGGCAGCACCGTAGCGCGACCCGACTATTTACGGCACGGATCAGATACGATCAGCTTGCGGGGGTACTGGAACACGGGGTGAACGAGGGGCAATGAGAGGTTTCGGTCCGATCGCGCTGGCTGCGGGCTTGTGCCTCGCCCTCGCCGCGCCCGCCCGGGCTCAGGAAGAGCAGCTCGGGCTGTTCGACAAAGTAAGCGTCGCCCTCGAGGCTTCCTACCTGCTGAATCTCAAGACGGTTGTCCGCCTGGATTCCGAGCAGCTCGGCGTCGGCACGACGATCAACTTCGAAGGCGACTTGGGCCTCGACACGTCGAAGACCATACCCAGCCTCAGCGCCGAGTGGCGAATCGCCAAGCGACACCTGCTCGGCGCAAGCTGGTTCAAAGTCGATCGCAGCTCGGCGAGCCAAGCGTTGACCGGGATTCAATTCGGTGACATCGAGATCCCTATCAACCAGGCTGTCACCTTGGCAACAGGACAGGAGGAGCTCCGCCTTTGGTATCGCTACTATCCGATCGTCACCAACCACACGGCGTTCGGCATCGGCATCGGGGTGCGGCGCGTAAATTACGTTTTCTCCATCGAGGCGCCGGTGCTCGGGCTGCGCGAAGAGGCAACCGTTGATGCGCCGCTGCCGTTCGTTGGCGTGGAGTTGCGGCAAATGTTGTCTCGGAAGTGGCGCTTCACGGCGGATTTCGGCTGGTTTGCCGTGAAGTTCCGAACTGTGGACGGGTCGCAGTTCATTCGCGGCGCCGGGCTGGAACACCTGAGCTTCAAGAACGCGAGCATCGGTATCCGCGTTCAGAGCTCGAGCATCGACGCCAGCGTCAACGACCAACCGCTCTTTGCCGGCACCGCAGACGTGGACGGCACTCGCGCCAGCATCTTCGTCAAAGCGCGCTGGTAACCGCATGGAACCCGGTACTCGCCTAGGCCACTACGAGATCCTCTCCCCGCTCGGTGCGGGCGGGATGGGTGAGGTGTATCGAGCCAAGGACACCAAGCTCAAGCGCGATGTGGCCATCAAGGTACTCCCAGATGGGGCGGTTTCCGCTGCGACCCTGGCGAGGTTCGATCGCGAAGCTGAGATTCTGGCCGGACTCAACCATCCCAACATCGCCACTATCCATGGACTGGAAGAGCACGACGGTCGCCCGTGTCTGATCCTCGAGCTGGTGGAGGGAGAGACCCTCGCCGAGCGGCTGAGAGAAGGGCCTCTATCGCTGCAAGGTGCCCTGCGCATCAACCGACAGATCGCCCAGGCACTGGAGGCTGCTCACGAGAAGGGGATCATCCATCGCGATTTGAAACCCGGCAACGTGATGGTGACGCCACAGGGTGGGGTCAAGGTGCTCGATTTCGGCATCGCAAAAGCACTCCAACACGTGGAAGAGGCTGATCTGACGCAGGCCAACACGGAAGCCTTTGAGCTCACGGCAAAGGGTGCGTTCCTTGGCACGGCCGCCTACATGAGTCCGGAGCAGATGCGAGGACAGCCGCTCGATACGCGTACCGATATCTGGTCGTTTGGATGCGTGCTCTACGAGACCTTGACCGGTAAGCGGGCGTTTGCGCGTGAGACGGCCGCCGACACGCTCAACGCCATCCTCGAGCACGAGCCCAACTGGAGTGACTTGCCAGCTGGCACACCTGGTTCTGTGGAGTCCTTGTCGCGGCGATGTTTGCAGAAGGACAGGGTTGAACGACTGCATGACATCGCCGACGCGCGGATCGAGATCGAGGAGGAGCTCTCGGGTCGGTCGGGGAGTGTCGCCGCCGTTGCCACGCGTCGGCTTGGCAAGAAGCTAATCGTGGCCTACTCGGTGGGCGCGCTCGCCCTGGTTGCGACGCTCGTGATCGGCTGGCAGACGCTGTGGACGACCGCAGATACCTCGGGCGCGCCGCTGGGCACGCCGAACTCCGGCCGGACCGGGGCGAGGGTTGCGGCCACAGCGTTCGACCCGACCGACTGGGTCATCACCGTCCTGCCCATCCTCGCCCGGGCCGAGGCAGACGCCGAGATCGTGGCGCTGAACGACGGCCTGACCGTGACGCTGACGGCGCGGCTGGCGGGGCTCTCTCGCACCCACGGTTTACAGGTGATCCCCGCCAGCTCGCTGCGCGAGCTGCGTATCGACACGCTGCAGAAAGCTCGCGAGGAGCTCGGCGTGTCGCTCGCCATCAACTATGCGACGCGTCGAGTTGGCGAGCGGGATCTCCGTGTCACGGCGACCCTGGTCGACGTCGGCGCGCAGCGCCAGCTTGGTGCCGACACCATCGACGGCACGCTCGACGACCTCATCGAGTTCGAGGAACGAGTGGCGCAGCAGGTCCTGGGCATGCTCCAAGTGGAGCTCGAGCCAATGGACCGGCAGGCCCTCAGTGCCGGTACGCGCGATCCGGCAGCCTACGCGCTATTCCTGCGCGGTCAGGGGTTGCTCGCAGACTACGATGATCCTGACAACATCGAGTCCGCCGCCGACCTCTTCCAACAGGCCTTGCGGCTCGATCCGACCTATGCCGACGCTCACGCTGCCCTGGGCACGGCCTTCTGGCGTCGGTTCAACGACACGCGCGAGCCAATGTGGATCGACCGCGCCACCCAACAGTGCCGTCGCGCTCAGGAGCTCGACGACCAGGCGGCGCTTGCCCATGTCTGCCTCGGTGAGCTTTACAACGGCACGGGAGAGCCGGAGATCGCCATCGCCGAGCTCTCCCGAGCGTTGGCCCTCGATCCGACGATCGATGTCGCCTACGTCGAGCTGGGCAAGGCGTACCAGGAGCTCAACAAGCCGGAGCTGGCAGAGGAGACCTACCGGGACGCGATCACGACCCGGCCGCACTACTGGGCCGGCCACCAGTGGCTCGGCATCTTCCTGCTTCGCCGTGGTCGCCTGGACGAGGCGATCGTCAGCCTGGGGGAGGTCGTACGACTGGCACCGGCCAGCTACAGCGGCTATCGCAACCTCGGGACCGCCCACTACTTCGCGGAGAACTGGGACGAGGCGCGCCGGCTGCTCGAGCGGGCGCTGAGCATCCGGCCGGATGACGAGAGGTCGCTGTCGAACCTGGCGACACTCTACTTCTTTCAGCGACGCTATGCCGACGCGGCGCGCACCTTCGAGCGCGCCGCGGATCTCGACGACAAGAACCACTTGCGTTGGGGCAATCTAGCCGACGCCTATTATTGGCTCCCTGGGGCGCGCGACAGGGCGGCCGACACATACAGGCGGGCAATCGCGCTGGGCGAGACACAGCTGCGTATCAATCCTCGTGATGTCGATGCTCTTATCGACCTGGCCTTTTACAACGCCATGCTCGAGCAAAGCGACAACGCGATCACACACATCGAAAAGGCCCTGGCTCTGGAGGCCAGCGAGGGATACGTCCTGCTCCAGGCGGCCAAGGTATATCACCGTCTGGGAAATGACGTTACGGCACTAGGCCACCTGGACGCGGCCGTAACAGCGGGGTACACGGTCGCCGAGATCCGAGCGGACCCCGTGTTCGACGACCTCGCGGGCGACCCGCGATTCGAGGCCTTGCTGGATCCATGAGCACGCTGAGCGGTGGCGGCGATCAGGGGACGTCCATGCGGGGGTCGAGCACGACCTCGTCGCCGTCGCACATGAACTTCACCTTGTAGTAGTACGTCCCGTCACCGACCCCGCCGCTCGGGGCCGTTCCCGTCACCTCCCCACCCTGGCTCGTCCCGCCGTTCGAGAGTGTCCACGGGAAATTGTCCACCGGTTCGATCTCGAAGTTGCCGTTGTAGCCGCCGACTCGCTGCCATGTAGCGGTGTCGTCGCGGCCCAGGTGATGCCGAAACGGATTGACCCGGATTCCGACCTGGCCCCCCGCGTTGCAGGTCAGAATGACGTTGATTGGCTGGGTAGCCTGCACCCGGGGCGGACCGGCTTCGAGGGTCTCAGGCGCCAAGCCTCGAACGCTCGCCGCAACAGCAGTGCCGGCGATGAGAAGCGTCAGTGGCAAGACAGCGAAGCGTTTCATCTCCATCAGATGGCCTCCGTTCCGTTTCGGGTCCGCTCCCCAGGGGGGGCAATCCGTCGATTCGCCCCGACGTCGGGCCGCGTCTACCCGGCTGCGCTCCGCTTCGAACGCACAGGGAACCAACGGCCGCGATTCTAGCAGGCCGTGGTGAAAGTGTGGTGGGTCTGGCGACAGGGTCTTGCGAAGTGCAGGCAAGGAGAGAGGAGGAGGCGATGGTTACCCCATCGTTGACGAGGAACGACGCAGCATACGCGCGCAACCCCCTGTCGCCCGAAGGGTTACGGCCCACCACACTTTCACCACGGCCTGCTAGGAACCGGCAAGGGATTCCACAAGGGAGCTTCTATCTCATTGCCATTACCGAGGAGCACGGGTAGCGGCGCGGCGCTCTACGCGTTGCCGGGAAGATCCAGCAACTCGCGCACCCTGCTCGTCAGCGCGCCCGGCGTGAACGGCTTCTGAAGGAACGCCGTCCCCTGATTCGACAGGCCGCGGCCGGCGTGAACCTCGTCCATGTAGCCCGAGATATACAGCACCTTCAGGTCCGGTCTCAGCATGGTCAACCGCTCCGCCAGCTCACCACCGCTCATTCCCGGCATCACCACATCAGTCAGCAGCAGGTTGATCGGCCCCTCGTGCCGCTCGGCGATCTCGATGGCCTTGGAGCCCCCCGGCGCCTCCAGAATCCTGTACCCGCTCCTCTCGAGGACCTCGCCGAGCAGGGCGCGCACCATCTCTTCGTCCTCCACCAGCAGCACCGTCTCCGTGCCCTCCAGCAACTTGACCGGCTCAGTCCTGGGTTCGAGCGGCTCGGTGGCCTCATCGACCCGCGGCAGGTAGATCTTGAACGTCGTGCCATGCTCCGGCTCGCTGTGCACGCCGATGAAGCCGTCGCTCTGTTTGACGATCCCGTAGACCGTCGATAGGCCCAGACCCGTCCCTTCGCCCGGGCCCTTGGTGGTAAGTCTTACACTGGCGCGTCTCCGCTTGCGTCACGTCTGCACTGCGCAGATGCGCATCCATTCGCCGGTCGCGAGCCCCGACCCGGCCGACCCGTCGACGGAATTCCGCAAAGACTGCTCAGCCTAGCGGATTAGAACGGCTCTCACCATGCGAGAGCGTGCAGCCGCTCGAGAAGCTCCGAGATCCGCGCCCCCGTCCATCTTGCCTTGTTTCCCAGCGCCGCCTTGCAGCTGTCCCGTCACGGAACAGGCGTGCTGACGAGCGGTGGTCCCGACAGCGTAGTGCCGATACAGATGGCATCCAGGAGAGTAGTCTTCCGTTACTTGAGCGTCACCCAGATCAGATCGATCGTGGTGTCGCCGGTGTTCCCTGATTCGTGCTGCGCGCTCAAGGGAACCGCGTTCGACCAGCCGACGGAGCCGGTCTCCGAGAACGGTGACGGATCGCGCTGCACGCCGCCGCGGCGTCCCGACCAGATGCCTCCCTTGATGTGGATGTAAACCTGGTTGCCGGGATGCGAGTGGATGCCCTCCCACTCACCGGGGCGGAGGATAAACCGTTGTACGACGACGCGCTCGTTCTCCAGCAGCACCTCACCGTCAGGGTCCGCCAGGTTCGGATAGGTCAACAGAACCTGCTTGTCGGCAGGACCAACCGGCGCATCTTTCTTCAGCGTCACCCAGATCAGATCGATCGGTGCATCGCCAGTGTTGCCGGATTCGTGCCCCTCGCTGAGCGGAATCGGCTCCATCCAGCCCACCGAGCCGTCCTCACGGGCGGCACCGGAAGTTGGCTCGCCTCCTCCTCTGCGGCCCGACCATTGCCCGCCTTTGACATGCACGAAAACCTGGTTGCCCGGATGAGAGTGAATCCCCTCCCACTCGCCCGGGCCCACGACGAAACGTTGCACGACGACAAGCTCGTTCTCGAGCAGCACCTCACCGTCGGGATTTGCCAGGTTCGGGTAGGTCAACAGAAACTGGTTGTCGCTGGCGGCGGCCGGCGCCGGCGCTTGCTCGGGCCGAGTCACAGCTTGCTGCCTGCCGCCACAGGCGGCAGTAAGGAGGATCAAGACAACGCTCAGGGCCAGGCCAAGTCGCACGGTTTTCTCCTGCGCACGATGATCGCGCGCTGCCGTTTGCATTCGAAAAACTCACCACCGCTAGCATTCACTGGGCGCGAGCTTGGTTCAAGAGTCGCCGCGCGCCGAGGGTGCTGACGAGGCTTCTTGACAAGTCTTTACGGGACTTTACGGTTGCTTGGCATCGATTACCTACCCAGCGGGGTCGTAAATACTGTGAGACTGATCGGTCCGCGAAGGGTCCCCTCGGAGAAGAAACGTCAGGATGACGGTACGCACGGCTCTGGCCTCAGTGTTGGTGGTGTCGCTTGGTGCCGGCGCTTCGGGCCTGGCTGAGCCGAGCCAGGTGGACGCTGTGACGGCGCCCACCAAGCTCACGCTGATGGGATGGAACATTCGAGGCCTGGGACAGAACCAGACCTGGGAAGTGGCCCGGGAGAGCATCATCGCGTACATGCTCGATTCCGGGGCCGACATCATCGCCCTGCAGGAAGCGCGCAGGGCCGTAGCCGACATGATGGCGGATCCCGCCCTGGGCAGCCGGTATGACTTCTACCAGACGGCGAGCGACCAGCCGATTCTGATCGACAAGTCGCTTCCCCTCACGGTGTCAGACGACGGCCCAAGCGGCGTCGGACTCTGCAGCGGAGGCACCGTGGCCACGATTCAGTTGCCGTCCGAGGCGACCTCCTTTCGCCTCTACAACAGTCACTTCTGCTTCGACCCACGCAACGCCACGGACGGAAGCGACCTCGTGAGGGTTGCCGACCCGGGCGACCGTTCCCAAATGGTCGTGGCGATTGGCGATTTGAACACCAGCCCCCGTTTCAACCCCGAGTTCGGAGCCGAGTTCGGCCTGACGGTCGAGCCGCTGGAGCACAGCTTCGGGGAGGTCGAGCTCGGTGCGGCGGTGCTGAGAAAGGTCACCGTCACCAACCACGCGCCACAGGATGTCGACATCTCGGCGATCCGGATCACCGGGCGCGGCCGATCGCAGTTCGATCTGCCAGCACGCCGGGACGCGTGCTCGGGCGCGATCTTGGCGCCTCGGCAATCCTGTCGTTTTCGGGTCGGCTTCGAGCCCACCGCGACCGGGCAGCAGCGAGCCAAGGCGGTGATCGACTCCAATGACCCCAACGGAAGCAAGATCCGAGTGAAGTTGCGCGGCACGGCGGTGACCGATCTCCGTGCCGCCGGCGGCGTCAAGAACTCTTCGCGGAGCGGCCGGCAGCACCTGGGTGAGCTCGTGCTAGTCAACGGCAACATCCTGACGATGGACAGGGTCGACCGCGTCGTCTCGGGGGTCAGGATCGTCGACGGACACTTCGTGGAGGTCGGCGACGACGTCTCTGTCGGGGGCTCTGACGTCCAGGTGATCGATCTCGGCGGCAGGACGGTGACCCCGGGGCTGATCGACACCCACATCCATTATTTCCGCGATGCGCATGTACCCGGACATCTCCTCTCGAGCATCGAGCGGGTCTTCACGATCCCGGACTTGCTCAGCGCGGTGACCGAGCGCGCTGTTACTGTGCCGGCCGGCGAGTTCATCACCGTTCTGGGCAGATTCAATCCGAGCCAGTTTGCCGAGAACCGGCTGCCGACGCTCGCCGAGCTCGACGGCGCCGCGCCGGGTCACCCCGTCTACCTGCAGACGGGCTTCGACGGTCCAGCCGCGACCAACACTCCGGGGAAGGGGTACTTCGAAGCCCACGGCGTCGTCGTCGACTCAAGCGGCGTATTCAACAGAGGGCAGACTGATGCGCCTGTTCAGGCTCTCTTCGATGAGTTCGCGAACGCCGATACCCTGCGGACGGTGGGAGAGTACATGCGATTCTCGGCCTCGCTGGGGCTGACGATGGTACAGAACTACTCGGGGTGCGGCGGCTTCGGTCGGCTGCCGGCCGGCACCCGTTGCGAAGAGAACTTTCTCGACCTGTGGCAGAGACGAGCATTGCGGCTACGGATTGGCACCTCCGTAGGAGGAACCGGCACTCAAACCGATGGAAGCGGCATCTATCAGGTTGTTCCGGATACGGAAGCTGCCTTGCAGGAGCTGGAGGATCTGGGAGGAGGCGACGACATGTTCGATTTCTCCGCAACCGGAGAGTTCGTGGTCGGCAACTTCGGCTCCACGAGCGCACCCTTCGAGGACGCCTACCGGCAGATCGCCGAGCGCGGCTGGTCGCTGCGCCAGCATTCGATCAGCCCGGCGGAGAACGAAGCCCACATCTCCGCTTTCGAGGCGGTCGACTCGGTCGTCCCCATCGCCGAGATGCGCTGGGCAGTCGAGCACGTATTCTCGATCGGCGCCGACCACACCCGCCGGCTCGGCCGGATAGGCGCCGGCGCGACGGTTCAGAACCAGCAGTACCTGCTGGGAGGCAGCGGGCCCCCGTATCGAGACCTCCTCGACAGCGGCATCGCACTGTCGGCCGGCACCGACGCCGCGGCCATCAGTCCCATGAGTCCCTGGATCTCGCTCTACCACATGGTCACGGGGAGGGACTCGTCCGGAAGGGTGGTCAACGCCGGTCAGCAGATCACCAGGATGGAGGCGCTGCGGATCTACACGAGGGGCGGAGCCTGGCATACGTTCGAGGACGAGGAGGTGGGCTCGATCGAGGTCGGCAAGCTGGCCGACCTGGTGGTCTTGAGCGACGACTACCTGTCGGTCCCGGACCAGGAAATTCGCACCCTGTCGTCCGTCCTTACACTGGTCGGCGGGGCGACCGTCCACGCGGCGGCCGAGTTCGTCGCCGCCCAACCCAGAAAGCCCAAGAATCTCCGCGCGGTCGCCGTGGCACCCACCGAGGTCACCTTGCGCTGGGACGACCGATCGGACAACGAGGATTCGTTCGAGATCCAGATGCAGCCGCCGGGAAAGAGCTTCGGTATCGCCGCGATCGTGGGGGCTGACGTCGACGACGTGACGATCACCGACCTGACGCCGGCCACGACCTACAGGTTCCGGGTCCGCGCCCTAGCCGGCTCGGAGAAGTCCGGGTTCTCCAACAAGCTCAGCGTGGACGGCTCGCAGCGAAAGCGCTCTGCGCCTCGTTGACGCACCGGGCGATTTTCGGCCTCCCCAGCGCGAAGCTTTCGTCGCCGAAGTCGGCGCGTCCGATCGCGAACCCGGCGTGCGCAAACAACCCGGCCTTCGGGCCAGAGCCGCACAAGCTGTTCATGGATCAGCCGGTGCGCAATCTCTCCCTGGCGCAGCGCATGCGCTGCGAGCTGGCGGCGTCGCTGCTACACGGGCCGAAGGTGCTGTTCCTCGACGAGCCCACCATCGGGCTCGACGTGCAGGTGCAGAGGACGGTGCGTCGGTTCGTGAAGGAGTATCAGCGTCGCCATGAGGCGACGGTACATGCTCACCAGCCACGACTTCCTGTCTCCAACGGCCGCTGCACGGTACCCTGCCGATCCTCAGCTGAACTATGGAGGCTCCGATGCGTGCGCTCTCTATTGCCCTGCTGTTGGTCCTGCTCACCGGCCAGGCGCTGGTCCCGGCGGTTGGTGGCGCTATCGGCCCCCAAGAAGAGGACGACGCCGCCACCCTCGAAGACCTGCTGGGTGGGCTCTCCTGGCGCGCCATCGGCCCTGCTTTCATGGGTGGCCGCACGGTCGACCTGGCCGGGGTTCCGGGGCGTCCCAACATGCTCTACATGGCGACCGCTTCCGGCGGCCTATTCCGCACCGAGGATCGGGGCGTCACCTGGGAGTCGATCTTCGACGACGGTGGAACGTTGTCGCTCGGGGCAGTTGCGGTAGCGCCGTCAGACCCCAATGTCATCTACCTCGGCACCGGCGAGCACAACCCGCGCAACTCGACGTCGTTTGGCGACGGGGTGTATCGCTCCACCGACGGTGGCGACACCTGGACGCACATCGGCCTGCAGACTACCGAGCGCATCGCCCGCATCCGCGTGCATCCGGACAACCCCGACCACGTCTACGTCGGCGCGATGGGGCACGCCTGGGGAGCCCACCCGGACCGCGGCGTGTACCGCAGCCTCGACGGCGGCGAAACCTGGGACAAGGTCCTCTACGTCGACGAGACCACCGGCGTATCCGACCTGGCGATAGACGCCACCAACCCCCGCATCCTGTACGCCGGCATGTGGGACTTCCTGCGCCAGCCGTGGAACTTCCGCTCGGGCGGCCTGGGCAGCGGCCTGTACATGAGTCGTGACGGTGGCGACAGCTGGACCGAGCTCACCGACGAGAAGCTCGACAACGGGCTGCCGACCGGCGTGCTCGGACGGATCGGCGTGGCGATCGCCGTCTCCGATCACGACGTGGTCTACGCCATGATCGAGTCGACTGACGGGGCCCTGTGGCGCAGCAGCGACGGCGGCGACTCCTGGGTACACGTAAGCGACGACCGCGCCATCGCCTCGCGCCCCTTCTACTACAGCGACTTCCGCA
Organism: Acidobacteriota bacterium; assembly: GCA_963666055.2. Taxonomy (GTDB): domain Bacteria; phylum Acidobacteriota; class UBA890; order UBA890; family WLXD01; genus DASCOT01. The sequence continues at coordinate 99,560 of CAXWPH010000015.1, forward strand.
TCGATCCGTCCAACGAGAATCGCCGCTACATGGTGGGAGGGCGATTGAACCTGTCCACGGACGGGGGCGCACCTGGCGGCGTATCGGCACAACGCATCACGGCGACCACCAGTCGTTCTGGATCAACCCCGACGATCCGATGATGGTGGTCGACGGCAACGACGGCGGCATCGCCTACTCCTACAACGGCGGTGAGACCTGGGAGCTGGTCAACAACCTGCCGCTGCAGCAGGTCTACCAGCTCGGCGCCGACATGCGCGACCCCTACTTCGTCTGCGCCGGCTTCCAAGACAACGACGCCTGGTGCGGGCCGAGCAACACGATGACCAGCACCGGCATCCTCGAGGCCGACTGGTACCACGTGCAGTACGGCGACGGCACCTATATCCAACCCGACCCCAGCGACCACAACATCGTCTACGCCGGCTCCCAGGGCGGGAGCATCCTGCGTATCGACCTGCGCACCAACGAGAACCGCTCCATCCGCCCCTACCCGTTCTCGGGCGGCGCCGTCAGCGAGCACCCCTACCGGTTCAACTGGAACTCGCCGATCCACATCTCGCCGCACGACCCGAAAGCCGTCTATCTGGGCGGCAACATACTGTTCCGCACCAACGACGGCGGCGATTCCTGGATTCAGATCAGCCCCGACCTCACCACCAACGACGAGGAGAAGCAGCGCCCGTCGGGCGGCCCGATCACCCCCGACAACACCACCGCCGAGTACCACACGACGATCTACACGATTGCCGAATCACCGGTTCAGGCCGGAGTGATCTGGGTGGGCACCGACGACGGCAACGTGCAAGTAACGCGCGACGATGGAGCCCTCTGGACCAACGTCGTGGGCAACATCCCGGTACCACCGGAGTCTTGGGTGTCGCGCATCGAGGCCTCGCGGCGCGACGCGGGCACCGCCTACGCCGCCTTCGACCGACACCGCCTCGACGACTTCGCGCCGTATCTGTTCATGACCACCGACTTCGGCGACAGCTGGGCCGACATCGGCTCGAGCCTCCCCGACCCAGGCTACCTACACGTAGTGCGTGAAGACCCGCGCAACCCCGACCTGCTGTACGTCGGCACCGAGTTGGGCATCTTCGCCTCCTGGGGCCCGGGGCACGACGACTCGGAGATGCGCGCCTGGACCTCGCTGCGCCTCGGGCTGCCGCCGGTGGCGGTGCGGGACATCCTGATCCACCCGCTCGCCAACGACCTAATCATCGGCACACACGGGCGCTCGATCCTCATTCTCGACGACATCACGCCGCTGCAACAGCTCGTAGCGGTACTCCACGGCACTGGCGGAGCAACGGCCTCGGCGGAGGGCGGCACCGCGGCCGGGACCGATGCGGCCGCTGTTCACCTGTTCGACATGCCCACAGCGACGCGCTTTCAACCGTACACGCGCGAGCTGCGCGTCGACCTGGGCGACAAGGTCTTCATCGGCGAGAACCCGCCCTACGGCGCCGTGATCTCCTACTTCGTGCCGCCGGGGCTGGATCTGTCGGAACCCGGACTCGATGCGGAGGAAGGCGGCGGCGTTGCGGACGTTGCCGAGTCAGATAACGAAGCGGCCCCCGAGGAGCAGGCGTCCGGGGAGCCCGCTGAGGCGGACAGTGAGCCTGCGATCAAGATCGAGATCCAGTCCGCCGACGGCGAGGTTGTCCGCACTCTCGAGGCACCCGCCGAGACGGGGCTCAACCGCGTCGCCTGGAACCTGCGGCACCAGTCGGAGGAAGAGCAAGCAACGGCGACCACGTTCCCGGGGTCCGGACCAACCGCACCGCTGGTGATCCCGGGGACCTACCGGGTGGTCTTGAAGGCGGCGGGGACGGAGTCGGCGACCGAGCTCGTGGTGCGGATGGACGCGCGCATCGAGGTCTCGTTACAAGACCTCCGCGCGCAGCGCGACGCTCTGCTGCTCCTGGCCGACCTGCGCGCCCGATCGAAGAAGGGGATCGAGCGCATCGACGACCTCGTCGGGCAGCTGCAGTCGCTCGGCGATCGGATCGGCGACGCTGACGCCGACGCCGCGGGTGACCTTGCGAGCACTGCAGAGGATCTCTCCGTACGTCTCGATGAGATCAGGTCAGGAATCACCAGCCAGCCACGTGCAGACGCCGACAGCGGCCCCGCCAGGCCTTACATCGCTGGCCCCGAGATCCACCAGAAGCTACGCACGCTCGCCTCGGCCGTCGGCCGCGCCTCCGCCGCCCCGACGCAGACCCAGGCCGAGTGGATCGAGCAACTTGGCGCCGACCTCGAGGAGGCACTCGGCAGCCTCGAGACGCTAGTTCAGGAGGATCTCAGCGAGCTCAACCGCCGTATCCTCGAGGCCAACGTTCCGTTCATCCGGCAGCGCTGAGCTCCGACCCTCGTGGGGTTGGCTAATCTTCGGCCAGATCGCGCCGTGTGGGCGGCACGTGGCCCCGCTTGTACACCATGATCGTGCGCTCGAACTCGATCACGGTGACGTTGTCCTGGTTGAAGCCGGTGGTCTTCACACGGACGATGCCGACGTTGGGTCGCGACTTGCTCTCGCGTTTCTCAAGAACCTCGGTGCGCGAGTAGATGGTGTCGTCCTCGAAAACCGGGTGCGGTAGCCGCACTTTGTCCCAGCCGAGGTTGGCCATGACGTTCTGGGAGATGTCGGTCACCGACTGACCAGTCACCAGCGCCAGCGTCAACGTCGAGTTAACGAGCGGCCGACCGAACTCGGTGCCCTTGGCGTACTCATGATCGAAATGAAGCGGGTTGGTATTCATTGTCATCATGGTGAACCAGATATTGTCGGCGGTGGTAATCGTTCGGCCAAGCGGATGCGGGTAGACGTCGCCCACCTCGAAGTCTTCGTAGACCCTCCCCTGCCAGCCTCGCTTGATCGCCATGTCGTCGACTCCTGACGGTTGTTTCCAGGGACTCAGATTACCCGCGCTTCGCGCAGCTCGGTGATTTGTTCAGCATCGAAGCCGAGCTCCTCGAGGATGGACTCGGAATGCTCGCCCACCTCCGGGATCGGCCCCAGAGCGGGCGCGTAAGCGGAGGTCGTCACCGGCGGCAGCAGGGCGCGCAGCTTTCCGGCCGCCGAGTCGACCTCGCACCAGCGATTCCGCGACTCGAGTTGTGGGTGGGCGAGGAACTCTTCGACACGGTTCATTTTGGCATGCGCCAGGTTGGCGGCCTCGAGAGCCTGCTCGACGTCCTGGACGGTACGAGCCTGGAACACGTCCTCGATGAGCTCGGTGAGGGCTTCGACGTTGGCCACCCGCTGCGGGCCGCTCGCGTAGCGTGGGTCGGCGGCGAGCTGCGCATCGCCCAGCACGCGCTCGCAGAAACGTGACCACTCACGCTCGTTCTGAACCGCCAGAAATACCGCCTTGCCGTCGCCGCAGCGGAAGGGGCCGTAGGGGGCGATGGCCGCGTGCCGGGGGCCGCTGCGCCGCGGCGCCGATCCAGAGTAGGCGGTGTAGTAGAGCGGGAACCCCATCCATTCGGCGAGCGCGTCGAGCAGCGAGACCTCGAGCGCCGCACCTTCGCCCGTGCGGCCACGTGCGATCAACGCGGCGAGCACGCCGGAGTACGCGTACATGCCTGCTGCGATGTCGGCAACCGGGATCCCTACCTTGCTCGGTGTTTGCTGCGAGCCGGTGATCGACATCAGGCCGCTCTCGGCTTGCACCAAGAGGTCGTAGGCCTTGCGATTACCGTAGGGGCCGCTCGAGCCGTAGCCGGAAATGGTGCACACGATGATCTGCGGGTAGCGGTCCCGCAGCGCCGGCGCGTCGAGGCCGAGCCGTTCGGCGGCGCCGGGTCCAAGGTTGTGCAGGAACACATCGGCTTTCTCGAGCAAGCGCTCCAACACCGGGCGCGACCCGGGGCTCTTGAGATCGAGCGCCAGCGACTCCTTGGAGCGATTCAGCCAGACGAAATGACTAGAGAGCCCCTCGACAGCCGTATCATACGAGCGCGCGAAGTCGCCGCGCCCGGGTCGCTCGATCTTGATGATCCGCGCTCCGAGGTCGGCCAGGTGACGGCTGGCAAACGGTGCGGCGACCGCCTGCTCGACCGCAACCACGGTGATTCCGTCGAGCGGCCGGGCGCCGGACACTACTGGCCTGCCACTAGTACGACCTCGGTAGCCCGAGGACGTGCTCGCCGATGTACGCGAGGATGAGGTTCGTCGATACCGGAGCCACCTGATACAGCAGCGTCTCCCGATACTTGCGCTCGACGTCGAACTCCTCGGCGAAGCCGAAGCCACCGTGGGTTTGTAAGGCCACCCGGCCGGCCTCGGCGGAAGCGTCGGCGGCCAGTAACTTCGCCATGTTGGCCTCGGCTCCGCAAGGCTCACCGCAGTCGAACAGCTTGGCGGCACAATAGCGCATCAGGTCGGCGGCCTCGAGATCGGCGTAGACGCGGGCAAGAGGAAACTGGATCCCCTGGTTCTGCCCGATGGGGCGGCCAAACACGACGCGCTCGCTCGCGTACCGGCACGAGCGCTCGACGAACCAGCGGGCGTCTCCGATGCACTCCGCGGCGATCAGGATGCGCTCGGCGTTCCAGCCATCGAGGATGTAGCGGAATCCCTTGTCCTGCTCGCCGACAAGCGCATCCAGCGGGACTTCCAGGTCATCGATGAACAGCTCGGTCGTCTGGTGGTTCATCATCGTGCGCAGGGGTCGAACCGTGATGCCCTTACCGATGGCTTCCCTGAGGTCGACGAGCAGCACCGACAGCCCGTCGGTGCGCTTGGCCACCTCTGTAGCGGGAGTGGTTCGCACCAGCAACAGCATGAGGTCCGAGTACTCGACCCGCGAGATGAATACCTTCTGCCCGTTGACCACATAACGGTCACCCTGGCGTACGGCGGTGGTTTTGAGCTGCGTCGTGTCGGAGCCCGTCGTCGGCTCGGTTACGCCGAACGCCTGCAGGCGGAGCGCGCCGCTGGCGATGTCGGGTAGGTACTTGGCCTTCTGAGCCTCTGAGCCGTGCCGCAGCAGCGTGCCCATGATGTACATCTGGGCGTGGCAGGCGGCGGCGTTGCCCCCGGAACGGTTCGTCTCCTCGAGGATGATGCTGGCCTCCAGCACCCCCAGGCCCGAGCCGCCATACTCTTCAGGAATCAGCGCCGCCAGCCAACCACCTCGGGTAAGCGCAGCGACAAACTCCTCCGGGTACCTGAGCTCGGCATCGACCTGACGCCAGTACTCGTCGGGGTAGTCGCTGCAGAGCTCGCGAACCGCTTGCCGGATCTGCTCTTGTTCGGAACTCAGGCGTTGTGCCATCGGTCGGGGGTGGAGGCCGCCCTCGGTCCAGTCCGCGCGGCGGTGCTAATCTAGCAGACTCTCGACCAAAGGAACGCGGAAGCAAGGGACGATGGGCGCAGCCTCCCTGACCGAGCAGCTGGCGCGGCAGCTTGTGGGCACTAGGGAGCGCGGCATCCCCTCCGCTGCGGTCGCCATTGCGCCCACCTACGTGATCGATTGGCTGGGTTCGGTGCTGGCCGGCACTGCGACCGAGGCCGGCGGCATGCTCGTGGAACACGCCAGACAGCGCCCCGAGGCCGCGGCAAGCGTTCTGGGAACGGAGCTCCGACGCTCCCCGGAGGTAGCTGCTCTTGTAAACGGTGGGTTGTCACACATCGTCGAGATGGACGACCTTCACCGCGCCTCGGTGCTTCACCCGGGCACCGTGGTGATTCCGGCAGCGCTTGCCGCCGCCGAGACAACCGACGCCAGCGGTGGCGATTTCCTGGCGGCCGTCGTCGCCGGCTACGAGGTTGCGATCCGAATCGGTGAGGCGGTGGGCAAGCGCCACTACCACTACTTTCACAACACCGCCACATGCGGTGTGTTCGGCGCCGCAGCCGCGGCCGGCTGGCTGTTGGGTCTGGACGCAGATCAGATGGTCTGGGCGTTGGGTAACGCCGGCACGCAGGCTTGTGGCCTCTGGGAATTCAATGCCGACGGCGCCATGAGCAAGCATCTGCACGCCGGCCGCGCGGCGGCGGCCGGACTGGTTGCGGCGGAGCTTGGCGGCCGGGGGTTTACCGGCGCGAGACGGATCCTCGAAGGGGAGCGCGGCTTCTTCGCGGCCACGGCTCCAGACGCCGAGCCGGAGCGAGTGATCGAAGGGCTCGATAGCTGGGTCGATCATCCCCGAATCGAGGGTGTGTCGATCAAGCCGCACTCCAGCTGCCGCCACACACACGCCGGTATCGATGCGGCGCTCGACCTCCGCGCCGAGATCTCCGGACAGCAGCTAGACGCCATCGAAATCGGCACCTACCAGGCCTCCCTCGACCTGTGCGACAACCCGGAGCCGGTAGATCCCTACGCGGCAAAGTTCAGCTTGCAATACTGCATCGCCGCGGCGTTGACGTGGGGGCACGTATCTCCGGCGGATTTCAGCCCCGACTCGATTGCCGACCCCGCCGTGCGAGGCTTGCTCCCCAACATCTCGGTGGTTGCGGAGCCAGAGTTCGAGACCCTGTACCCGCGCCAATGGCCGGTGCGGTTGCGGGTGCGATCGACAGCGGGAGGCTCATGGGAACGACACGTGAGCTCGCCGAAGGGAGATCCGGAGAACCCTCTGTCTGACGGCGAGCTGGAGACGAAATTCCGGCAGCTTGCCGCCTCGGGTGGCCACGCGATCGACGCTAACGGCTTCTTGCAGTGGGTTCGGAGCCTCGATGCTGGCGGCGCGCTCACCCCGCCGCGCGCATCGTAGGCCGAGGCTTCGGTCTCAGGCGCTACCCAGTCCGAGCTCCTGGCGCGCCTGGTCGGGGTCGAGCACCTTCCCGCCAAGCTCCTCGATGATGCGCACCGCTTTCTCGACCAGCTCGCCGTTGCTGGCCAGCACGCCGCGGCTCAGGTAGAGGTTGTCTTCGAGGCCGACACGTACGTGGCCACCGAGGAGAATTGCCTGAGCGACCATCGGCATTTGTTGGCGACCGACACCGAACGCGAACCACTTGGAACCTGTCGGCAACTCGTTGCGCATCGCCAGCATCGACTCGGCGTCGGCGCCAGCGCCCCACGCCAGCCCGAGACAGATCTGGAACACGGGGGGGTCATCCACCAGCCCTTGGTCTCGCAGGTACTTGGCGCAGCGGATCTGGCCGAGATCGAAGACCTCGAGCTCCGGCTTGACGCCGATCTGCTGGCAGCGCTCGGCCATGATCTCGAGGTTGGCGGTGGTGTTGATATATACCTCGTGCCCGAGGCCGAAGTTCATGCTGCCGCAATCGAGGCTGCAGATCTCGGGACGCAGCTCCTCGATGTGGGCCAGCCGCTCGAGCGGGCCGACGAGGTCGGTTCCGGGCCCGGGTACGGCCGGGTCGCCCTCGCCGGGAACGAAGTCGCCACCCATTCCCGAGGTCAAGTTGATGATCACTTCAGGGTTCCGTTCGCGCACCTGCTCGACGACCTCGCGGTACAGATCGGTATTGCGGCTTCCTTTGCCGGTCGCGGGATCCCGCACGTGAACGTGCACCACGGCGGCGCCCGCATTCGCCGCCTCGATGCAGGCATCGACAATCTGATCCGGGGTGACCGGCACGCCCGGGTGCTTGTCGAGTGTGTCACCGGCACCGGTAACGGCGCAGGTGACGATCACGCCACTACTCATGATGTTGCCTCACCCTCGGGCTCCCGCAGAGACATTCGAATCAACGCGTCGGCAACGACAACACCGCTGCCGTCAGGAAGAACCATGAGCGGGTTGATGTCGAGCTCCACGAGGGTATCCCAATGGTCGGTGGCGAACTCCGCCACCGAGACGATGGCATCGATCGCCGCATTCCGGTCGCCCGCCGGCGCGCCGCGGAACCCGTCGAGCAGCCGTGCCACTTTGAGCGATGACAGGGCAGCATCTATCGTCTGCCGGTCGGTTGGGAGCAGCAGCACGGCGGTTTCGGCTAGCAGCTCCACCAGCGCGCCGCCCGTACCGATCACCATGCTAGGGCCGAATTGCGCGTCCCGCTTCACCCCCACGAGAAGCTCGACCACGGCGCCTTCTACCATCCGCTCGACCAGGAAACGCTCCGGCCGCTCACCGCGATCGACAGTCGCCTTGGTGATCGCCGCAACCGCGGCCACCACGTCGGCATCGGTATGCAGGTCGAGCACCACCGCGCCAAGCTCGGACTTGTGGGCAAACTCCGCCCCCAGCGCCTTTACCGCCACCGGGTATCCGATGCGTGCGGCGATGCTAGCCGTCTCCGCAGCCTGGCCGACATCGCCAGCGGGCAACACCAGCCCATAGGTACGCAGCCGCTGCTTGCTCTCCCACTCGTCAAGAAGCGCCGCATCGGTCGGCACACCGGTGGACAGCGCTACCGCACGACGCGCTTGTCGGTGCCCACGCGGATAGGCGGCCGCAGCAGCAAGAGCGAAGAGCGCATCGTCTAGCCCCTGCAGCGGAGTGACCCCGCAGTCGATCAGCCGCTCGCGGAGCACCCGGGGCAGCAGCTCGGTGATCGTGCAGACGACGAACGCCGACATGCCGGTAGCTCGATGTGCCGCCACAAAGGCATCCACGGCGGTGGTCCACTCGTCGACCTCTTCCGCCTGCACCGTCGGATGGTCGTAAATGAGCAGGGCCGCGTCATGCACGCCGCGCATCGACGTTGTGAAGCAGCGCTCCTGGGCGGCTCTGTCGCCCCATATGGAGGTGTTGTAGTCGAATGGGTTCGAGACGGTCACGTAATTGGCGAACTCGGCCTCGAGGTCGCAACGTTGTGCCTCCGTAAACGGTGATGTGCGGAGCCCGTGTTCGTCGGTCAGGTCGGCGAGGATGGCGGCCTCACCTCCCGAGCACGAAAGCGTCACTACATCGTTGCCGCGCAGCGGGCCCGACACGTCGAACACCTTGAGGGTCTCGAGCAGCTGGTTCAGCGAGCTCACCCGAACGACCCCCAGGCGTTTGAAGTAGGCATCGACCAGCGCGTCCGAGCCGGTGACTGAGCTGGTGTGTGTGCTGGCGCGCTCGGCGGCCGCGTCGGTGCGTCCCACCTTCAAGACCACCACTGGCACTCCCAGGTCCAGGGCACGCAGCGCCGCTCGCTGGAAGCGGTCGACATCGTCCAGGCCCTCCAGGTACATGCCGACGGCACGCACACGGCGATCGTCCAGCAGCGCGTCGAGATAGTCTCCGGGCGCCAGAACGGCCTGGTTCCCGGTACCGATTACATGGGTAAACCTCACGGATCGCTGATTCATCGTGAGGTTCATGGCGATGTTGCCGCTCTGGGAGATCAGCGCCACGCCCTGTTCAACGTGCCCACCGCCGAACAGGTAGGGCCAGAGCGCGCAGTCCTCGACCAGGTTCAGGAAGCCAAAGGTGTTGGGGCCGACCAGCGGCATGTCGTCCGCCGCTTCGACGAGGCGATCCTGAACCTCCTGCCCCTCGTCGCCCATCTCGGCGAACCCGGCCGCGTAGCATACGCAGCCGCCCGCGCCCATCGTCGCGAGGCGCGCCACGAGGTCGACGGTGAGATCACGGTTGACCCCGACATAAGCGGCGTCGGGCACCTGGGGCAGGGATTCGAGAGTCGGGTAGCATCGAACGCCCGCCACCGTCTGACGCTCGGGATGTACCGGCATGATCTCGCCGGCGAAACCGAGCTCCTGGCACCGCCGGATCGCCATCTCCGCAATCCGCCCGCCAACGAACGCCACGCTTCGTGGCGACAGCAGGCGCCTCAGGTCCATCCGGCGCTACTCGCTCTTGAAGGTGGGATCACGTTTCTCGACGAAAGCGCTGACCCCTTCCTTGGCGTCCTCGGAGGTCATCATCCGCTCGTAGTGTTCGAAGTTGCCCTCGCGCAGCGCTTCGTAGGCACGTCGGGGTGCCAGACCCTCCAGGCCTGAGGTCACCTGTTTCATCGCTTGCACCGCCAGGGGAGCCACCTCGGCAATCCGATCTGCCCACTGGCGCGCCTTGTCCATCAGCTCGGACGGCTCGACCACCGCGTTCACCAGCCCGAGGCCGGCCGCTTCGTCGGCAGTGAGCCAGCGCCCCAGGTAGAGCATCTCCATGGCGATGTTGTGGGGCAGCCGCCGCGGCAGGCGCTGCACGGCACCGGCGTCGGGCACCAACCCGAGGGGAAGCTCTGGTAATCGGAAGCTCATGTGACTCGCTGCCACCAGGAGATCACAAGCAAGCGCGAGCTCGAACCCGCCGCCGATGGCGTGCCCATTGAGCGCACCGATCACCGGCTTGTGCAGGTCCCAGAGCTCGGTCAACCCGGCGAATCCGCCGGGACCGTAGTCGGCCTCCCACCAGCGCTCAAACGGCATGTCACCGGCGTCGAGAGCCTTCAGGTCCCAGCCGGCGCAGAAGATCTTCTCGCCACCCCCGGTGACGATGCCGACTCGGAGGTCGGGATCATCGCGTAGCTCCGCGAACGCCTCGCCGAGAGCAACGCTGGTGGGTAGATCGATGGCGTTGACCGGTGGTCGATCGAGGGTGACCTCCAGCACGCCGCCTCGTCTCACGACGGCAACGGCTTCACTCATCAGTGCCCTCCGAATTGCGCCGATCGAGGGCTCTGATGATCTCGATCAGGCTGTCGTCGCGCTCCCGGATAAGCTCCGCGATGCTACGACCGTTAGCTTCTTCATCGCAGCCGTCGATCATGCGGCGGCGTAGATCATCGGTCAGCTCGGGAGCTTCGAGCCGCGTCCACGGCCACTTCAAGGCAGGACCGAACTGGTCGAGCACGTGCGCCATTCCGCCCTCGCCACCGCCAACGTGGAACGCCATCCCCGGTCCCATGATTGCCCAGCGCAGCCCTGGTCCGGCGATAATCGCTTCGTCGATCTCCTGCACCGTCGCCTCGTCGTTGGCCACCATGTGGAGCATCTCGCGCCACATTGCCTCCTGCAGCCGGGCGGCTATGAAGCCCGGAAGCTCCTTCCGAAGCTTCACGACACGCTTGCCGACGGCCGAGTAAAAGTCGGCGGCACGGTCGACCGCCGCGGTGCTCGTTTGCCGTCCACCGACCACCTCCACCAGAGGAATCAGGTAGGGCGGATTGAACGGATGCCCGACGACGGTGCGCTCGGGATGTACACAGGCAATCTGCATCTCGGACATCGACAGGCCGGAGGTGCTCGACAGCAACAACGTGTCCGGCTTCGCAGCCGCGTCCATGCGGCAGAATACGTCGATCTTCGATTCGAGGTCCTCCGGGGTGCTTTCCTGAACCACATCGACGTCTGCGGCCGCGGCCTCCAGGGTGTCGACGAACCTGAGCCGCCGCAACGAGGCACCCGGCTCGAGACCGAGCTTCTCGAGCGCCGGCCAGGCGATCTCGGTCAGACGGTCGAAACGCGCACGAGCTTCCGGATGCGGGTCGAAGGCGACTACGTCCAGTCCCTGGGCGAGAAAGTGCAGCGCCCAGCCGCCGCCGATCACGCCGGTACCGACGATTCCGACAGCCGAGACCGGGGGCGCCTCGAGCGTCGTCACCGCAATGCCACCCGCGGCGGGCGCCAGCCAGTGCCCCTGATCATGCTTCAGTCGGTCCCGGTGCCGTCCGTATCGGCCGGTAGGCGACGACCTCGACCTCTACCCGAACGTCGACCAGTAGATCACTGACGACGGCCGATCGAGCGGGCGGCTCTGCCGGGAAATATTCACCGTAAACAGCGTTGAACCCAGCGAAGTCAGCCCGGTCGCGCATCCATACCGTCGACTTCACGACATCCGCGAGAACGCATCCGGCCTCCCCCAGCGTACCCTTGATCAGATCAAGCACGATCCTCGTTTGATCTTCAATCGAGCCAGCAGTAACCACTTCGCCGTTGCGGATCGGGATCTGCCCGGCCAGAAAGACGAAATCACCGGCACGAATCGCCGTCGAGACCGACAGCTTGCGACCGTCGATGCTGACGGCGCCCCCGACCACCTGTCGTCCAGTGCTCAATCGCCAGCCTCCTCAGTCGGCCCCACGGTGGATCTCGCTCGGGCGCGGGCCCCTCATCTTATGCGTGGGGTCCCTCGACGTCACTTGATGTAAGCGCGATCAGGATGCACAACTAGTGGCCTGTAACAGATGATCGTTGCATATCGTGGCGAGCGCGACCGGGGCGAGTCCGCGGAGCGGCCGAGGACGGCGATGTTCGTACATCGCCGAGGAGCTGCGACATCGATGGAGCCCCCGGAAATCAACCAACCAATGATTCGTAACGTACCGGTCGAAGGCCCGGCAATCGATCGCGTGATGTTCACCGTGGTCATCGTCGTGGTCGCCGCCGCCTGCGTTCCGCTCGGGCTCATGCCGGAGCGCGCCACGGCATTCGTCTCCGATCTGTACGACGGCATCACGCACAACTTCGGCTTCCTCTACCAGTGGTGCGCCATCGGCACGATCCTGTTCATGATCTGGCTGGCGACTGGCCGCTTCGCTCACGTGCGGCTGGGGGGAGCCGGCGAGCGGCCGGATTTCTCCACGTTCTCATGGGCGGGCATGTTGTTTTGCGCCGGCACCGGCGCGTCGCTGCTGGTCTGGGGAGGCGTGGAGTGGATCACCTACTACAACGCTCCGCCGTTCGGAGCTGAGCCCCGCTCCGTCGAGGCCATCGAATGGGCCACCGCCTACGGCCCATTTCACTGGGGCGTGACCGCCTGGAGCCTGTACGCCCTGGCGACCATCGCCATCGCCTATCCGTTCTACGTGCAGCGCGTGCCGCATCTGTGCGCCAGCACTTCGTGGCACGCTTTGCTCGGACCCGAGGGCCATCGCAGCATCGTTGGGCGCGCCGTCAACTTGGCCGCCATGCTGGGCCTTCTGGGCGGTGCCGGCACCTCGCTGGGGCTCATCGCGCCGATGATCGCCGCCGTCACCGCCGAGCTCTTCGGCGTCGAGCCGTCGTTCGCCCTGGAGACGGGGGTGGTGGTCTTCTGCGTCGGGCTGTTCGGGATCAGCGTCTACCTGGGCCTCGAACGGGGCATCAAGCGGCTCAGCGACCTCAACGTCGTGCTGGCGTTGCTATTCCTCGCCTACATCCTTCTGGTGGGACCGACGCTGTTCATCCTCAAGACCGCTACCGACACCGTGGGCTTCATGGCTCAGAACTTCGTCCGCATGATGACCTGGACCGATGCCGTTGAGTCGACGGGCTTCGTGGAGGCCTGGACCATTTTCTACTGGGCCTGGTGGATCGCCTTCGCCCCGGTGATCGGGATCTTCGTGACTCGCATCTCGCGCGGACGGACCATACGGCAGGTCATCGTATCGATGATCTTCTTCGGTACGCTGGGCTGTTGGGTCTTCTACTTCGTGATGGGCAACTACGCCCTGTATCTGGAGCTGGAGAACATGCTCCCGCTGAGCGCGATACTGGCGGACAGCGGCATGAACGCCGCCACGGCACAGATCGTCGCGTCGCTGCCGTACGGTGCCCTGGCGCTCGCCGTGCTGGCTGTGGTCAGCAGCGTGTCGGTGGCCACAACGTACGATTCGGCGTCGTATACGCTCGCCGCAACGGTCACCGCCGAGCTCGGGCCGAACCAGAACCCGACCCGCGGGCATCGTCTGTTCTGGGCGCTGGTCATCGGCGTGCTGCCGATCTTCATGATGCTCGTCGGCGGCCTTCAGGTAATTCGCCTGGGGGTATTGATCGGGTCGTTCCCGGTGTTGTTTATTGGCATCGGCATGGCCATCTCGCTGGTCAAGTCGCTGAACCAGTCGGTGGAGACGAGATGAGGGTCCTGGCAGAGTGCGGAAGAGCCCTTTGGTGTGGGGCGGTGCTCGTCGGGCTGGCCTTGCCCGTCATGGCACAGACCCAGTCCGACGACACCAAGCAATGGGTCATGCCGCGGACGCCCGACGGCCATCCGGATCTGCAGGGCAACTGGACCAACGCGACGATTACCCCCATTCAGCGCCCCGAGGGTCAGGCCCCGGTGCTCGCCGCGGAGCAGGTCGCCGAGATCGAAGGGCGTCGGCAGGGCCGGATCGATTCACGCGCCCAGCCCAGCGACCCTGACCGCCAGGCGCCGCCGGTGGGTGGCGATGGCTCGACTGGAGCCGCAGGCGGGGTGGGAGGCTACAACTACTTCTACATTGATGCCGGCGACCGGGTGGCCGTCTTCAACGGCAAGCCGCGAAGCTCATTGGTGGTGGATCCCGCGGACGGCCGGTTTCCGCCGCTGACGCGCGCCGCGCAGGAGACGCGTAAGGAGGCCGCCGCGCGGCGAGCCGAGTTCGGCGACTACGACAACCCGGAGAACCGGCCGCTCGGCGAACGCTGCCTCAAGTCGTTCGGCTCCAATGCCGGCCCACCGATGCTTCCCAACTATTTCTACAACAACAGCTACACCATCGTGCAGACCGCCGATCACGTGATGATCATGACCGAGATGGTGCACGATGTGCGGATCATCAGGCTGGGCGAGCCTACCCCACTGGCGGAGCACATCCGCCCATGGATGGGTGACTCGTGGGGTTGGTGGGAAGGCGACACGCTGGTCGTCGAGACCACCAATCTCCCCTCGAAGCAGATCAACGGGCAGCTGTGGATCTACCCCGGCGGCTCCGAGGACATGAAGGTAACCGAGCGCTTCACCCGGGCCGACGAGCAGACGATCAACTACCAATTCACGGTGCACGACCCCAACACCTACACGCGTCCGTGGAGTGGGGAGGTGCCGTTCAAAGCGCTTGGCGACCTGGTCTATGAATATGCGTGCCACGAGGCGAACTACGCACTCTTCAACGTGCTGAGCGGGGCGCGCGCCCAGGAACGCGCCGCGGCGGAGAAGGGCCCGGAACCGAGCAGTCGCCCAGATTGAGGGTTGCGGGGACCCGCATGCGGGGACGCATCATCTGGTCGATCGTTGTCCTGTCCGCGTTGCCGGTTGCGAGCATCGGTCAGGATCAGGCGGCCTCTGTTACGGCTTTCGAGATCAGCGTCGACGACGAGGTTCTCGACGATCTCCGACAGCGCCTCGAGCGCACCCGCTTTCCGGATCAGATCAGTGGGGCGGGCTGGGACTACGGTACCGAGCTCGGATACCTGCGTGAGCTGATCGGATACTGGCTCACCGAGTACGACTGGCGTCAGCAGGAGCGCCGGCTCAACCGCTTCGACCAATTCACCACCGAGATCGACGACCTGCGAGTTCACTTCATCCATCAGCGCTCGAAGGAATCCGACGCGATGCCGCTGGTGATCACCCATGGTTGGCCGGGGTCGGTCTTCGAGTTCGCCAAGATCATCGGACCGCTGACCGATCCGGTTGCCTACGGGGGCCGTGCCGAGGACGCGTTTCATGTGATCTGCCCCTCGATACCCGGCTACGGCTTCTCCGGGAAGCCCAACGAGAGGGGGTTCAACAGCGGGCGGATGGGCCAGGTCGTCGCCCAGCTGATGGCACGCCTCGGCTACGAGCGTTACGGCGTTCAGGGAGGAGACTGGGGCTCATCGGTGAGCGCTTGGCTGGGTCGCAACGAGCCCGATCACGTTGCCGGCGTGCACCTGAACTTCATCTGGATCGGACCACCCGCCGGCGCCGAAGACCCCGACGCAAGTCTCTCCGGTCGGGAGATCGAGTGGTTGGAGCGGCGCCAGGTCTGGTTGAGCGAAGAATGGGGCTATGGCCAGATCCAAGGCACCAAGCCGCAGACGCTTGGCTACGCCCTCAACGACTCTCCGGCCGGGCTGGCCGCCTGGCTGGTCGAGAAATTCCGCCGCTGGAGTGATAGCGACGGCAATGTGGAGAGCAGATTCAGCAAGGATGAGCTGATCACCAACGTCATGCTCTACTGGGTGACGGAGTCGATCACTTCCTCCGTGCGGCTCTACTATGAAGGGAGGCACTCAGTGAGCCCGGGAGTGGATGGGCCGGTGGAGGTCCCCACCGCGTACGCCGTGTTCCCCAAGGAGGTTGTGCTGTCGCCGCGAAGCTGGGTCGAGGCCCGTTACAACATCACGCGCTGGACCGAGATGCCACGCGGCGGCCACTTCGCCGCGCTCGAAGAGCCCGAGCTGCTCGTCGACGATATCCGCGCCTTCTTCCGACAGCTCCGCTGATCGACGTCGCCCGAGCGCCCGAGTCGATCCATCGCGATCAGCGGACCGCACGGAGCGGAGGTCGAGGGATCCACTGAGTCATACCGTAGAACCCTCCGCTCTATGCGCGACGCTACGGGCCTTTAACTGTCTGCGACGCGAATGGAGCACGGTCTCGGTGTAGCCGTTGGGCTCGTCCCGACCCTTCAGGACCAAATCCAGCGCCGCCTGGAACTCCACGCTGGCTTCAAGGTCCGGGGTCATCGGCGTGTACGCCGGATCCTCGGCATTCTGCCGGTCGACGACCGCGGCCATCCTCTCGAAAGTAACGACGACCTGGTCCTGGGTAACCACCGCATGGTGAAGCCAGTTGGCAATGTGCTGGCTAGAGATTCGGAGGGTGGCGCGATCCTCCATCAGCCCCACTTCACCAATATCCGGTACCTTGGAACAGCCGATCCCCTGTCCGACCCAGCGGACGACGTAGCCGAGAATGCCCTGCGCGTTGTTGTCCAGCTCCTGCTGGATCTCCTCGTCGGTCAGTCGGCGGCTACCGAGAAGCGGTGGCGTGAGGATGGCGCCCAGGTCGGCGCGGGCGCGGGCGGCTATCGCCGCCTGGACCTCCCGTACGTTCACTCGGTGGTAGTGCAGCGCATGCAGCGTCGCGGCGGTCGGCGAGGGCACCCATGCGGTGTTGGCGCCCGACGCCGGGTGCTCGCCCTTTGTCTCGACCATTGCACTCATCAGATCGGGCATCGCCCACATGCCTTTACCGATCTGACCCCGCCCAGGAAGGCCACATTCGATGCCCACGTCGACGTTCCAATCCTCGTACGCCAGCATCCACGGGCAGCTCTTGATCTCCGGCTTCGGGATCATCGGCCCGGCCTGCATGCTGGTGTGGATCTCGTCACCGGTGCGATCAAGGAATCCCGTGTTGATGAAGATCACCCGATCCTTGGCGGCGCGAATGCACTCCTTGAGATTCACCGTGGTGCGCCGCTCCTCGTCCATGATCCCGATCTTGATCGTCGTGGGCGGCAGCTCGAGCGCTTGCTCGACACGATCGAACAGCTCGACCGTGGCGGCCACCTCCTCGGGCCCGTGGAGCTTGGGCTTGACGATGTAGATGCTGCCGGTGCGGCTGTTGCGCACCGGGCTGTTTCCGTTCACATCGTGAATGGCGGCGAAAGCGGTGATCAGCGCGTCGAGGAACCCCTCGGGGATCGCCTCCCCCGCCGTGGTCGTCACCGCGTCGGTGTACATGTGGATCCCGACATTTCGCACCAACAGCAGGCTGCGCCCGGGCAAGGTGAGCATGCCGCCAGGCGCGGCTCGATACGTTCGATCGGGATTGAGCCGGCGGGTAACCGGCTCGAGGTTCTTCGTGAAGGATGCCTCGAGGGAGCCCTTCATGATCCCGAGCCAATTGCGATAGACGACCACCTTGTCGGCCGCATCGACGGCGGCAACGGAATCCTCGCAGTCCTGGATTGTCGTGACGGCGCTCTCCAGCTGCACGTCGCTCACACCCGCCGGATGCGCTGCCCCGACCGGATGGCTGCGATCGATGCGGATTTCAATGTGCAGTCCATTGTTGCTGAGCAGTACCGCGCTGAGGGTACCCGCCTCCTCCGTGTAGCCGACCAGCTCCGACTCTTCTGCGAGCCGCGTCTGCTGCCCGTTGGCGAGCCGAACGATCAGCCGCTTGCCGTCCTCACCGTCTTCGAGCTGAAACGCAACGGCATCAGAGTGGCTGTCCTGAGCAAGCGGAGCTACGTCATCGAGGAACTGCTCAGCCCATGCGACGACTCGGGAGCCTCTAACGACGTTGTACGCGGCCCCTTTCGTCGCCCCGTCGTCCTCGGGGATCACGTCGGTCCCGTAGAGCGCATCGTAGAGGCTTCCCCAGCGCGCGTTGGCCGCATTCAAGGCATATCGAGCGTTGTCCAGCGGCACGACGAGCTGCGGGCCGGCGATCGACGTGATCTCCGCATCGACGTTCTCGGTGGTGATCTGGAAATCTTCGCCCTCGGGAAGCAGGTAGCCCGTAGACAGGAGGAAATCCCGGTACTCGTTCTCGTCGATAGCCTGCCCGAATCGTTCCTGATGCCAGCTGTCGAGCTGTTGCTCATGGTGGGCGCGGGCCTCCAGCAACCGGCGATTCTCCGGTCCGAGATCCTCCACGATGCGGCCGAGAGCCTTCCACACCTCGTCAGGGTCCAGCCCCGTACCAGGGGCGATCTCGGATCGAACCAAGTCGTACAGCGGCTTGGCGACGCTGAGATCGTGAACCTCGATGAAATCGCTCGCGCTCAAGGATCCCTCCTGCGCTCAAGGCAACCGCGCCGGGCGTTTGCCACGCTAGATTGGAAACCTACACTGGCTGAGCACCGCCCGCCTGCGTCGAACGCAGCAGACGTCCGGACACCCGCCGAAGGCATCCTCGCCAGCCTGACTCGACTGCACCATGCTCGCCAGGGAATGAAGTACGGTTGCGCCGAGACTCGCCTCAACAGGAGCGCACCAGCGTGACGATCGTGCGCGCCGTATTCCTCCTGGCCGTGATCCTCGGATTGCCCCGGGTTGCCGTGGCGCAGGGACCGCAGTACCCGACCACCCCGAGAGGGCTCTACGAGATCGGTTGCGCGAGCTGTCATGCGCTTGACGGACGTGGCTTCGATCTGGAGAAGGTCGCTTTCAGCGACCCCCTACCCGACTTTACCGACTGCTCCTTCGGCGCGCGCGAGCCCGACGCCGACTGGATCACGGTGAGCCATCAGGGCGGCCCGTCGCGCGGCTTCAGCTCGAGCATGCCCGCCTTCGGTGAGGCCTTCTCGATGCAGCAGCTGCAGCTGATCATGGATCACCTGCGCACCTTCTGTACCGACAAGCGCTGGCCGCGTGGGGAGCTCAATCTACCCCGGGCCCTGGTTACGGAGAAAGCGTTTCCGGAGGACGAGGCCGTCTACACGCTCGGCGTCAACACGAGCGGCGCCGGCGGCGTGCTCAACGAGATCACCTACGAGAAGCGCTTCGGACCGCGCAGCATGTGGGAGGTCATCGTGCCATTCGGCGCCCGCGAGCTCTCGGGCAAGGACGGCTGGGGCAACGTCGGTGTGGGCGATATCGCCGTCGCGGTGAAGCACACCGTTCACCATAGCGTCGAAAGCGGGTCCATCGCGGCGGTCGGCGGCGAGGTAATCCTGCCCACGGGCAGCACAGAACAGGGTCTCGGCACCGGGGTCACGAGATTCGAGCCCTTCGTCGCCTACGGCCAGATCCTGCCAAACAATCTGTTTCTGCAGCTTTTCGGGGCTGTGGAGCTCTCCACCGATCGCCAAAAGGTGTCCCACGAGGCGCTCTGGCGAGCGGTGGTCGGAGGAAGCTGGAGCCAGCGCGATTTCGGACGGACATGGTCGCCGATGGTCGAAGTTCTCGGCAATATCGCGCTGACGGATGGTGCCAAGGTCGACTGGAGCTTGGTGCCGCAGCTGCAGATGTCGCTCAATCAGCGCCAGCACATACTGCTCAACGTCGGCGTTCGCCTGCCGCTGACCAACTCGCGCACGCGCGGCACCCAGTTGCTACTGTACGTGCTGTGGGACTGGTTCGATGGCGGTCTTCTCGACGGCTGGTAAGGACGCTCTGGTGAGCGTTCGCAGGCTCGTGCATGGGTGCTTCGCGAAAATTCGTAGTGTTTGCGACGGTGCTCGTGTTCGTCGGCGCTGCGTTGCTGTCGAAGCCGGCAAAGGGAATCGGATCGGTCGAGGCGCCGGCGCAAGGCTCTGTCGCGGGGCACATAGCATTCACCGGCGTAGCGCCCGAACCGACGGCGGCGGCGTTGGCGGCCGATCCTTACTGTTCGTCGCAACACTCCGAAGCAATGATGCTCCGCCCGGTAGATGTCGGCGATTCGGGCGGACTTCGCCACGTCGTCGTCTATCTGCGTGATGCCCGCGGCGGCGGCGGCAATGCGGAGGTCGTGTTCGATCAGAAGGGCTGCGTGTACACGCCCCACGTGCTGCGGGCCACCGTGGGTCAAACGGTGGTGTTTCGCAATAGCGACCAGACGTTGCACAGCATCCACGTGCGACCGACCGCCAGCCCCGAATTCAACGTTGGCCAGCCGCTCCAGGGCATGGAGACGCGGCGCGTCTTCAACAGCCCGGAGATCGGTATTCCGATTCGCTGCGACGTGCACCCGTGGATGACGGCGTTCCTGAGCGTGTTCGGCCATCCGTACCACGCCACCACCGACGACGACGGCAACTTCACCATCGACCAGATCCCGGATGGGTCATACGTCATCGAGGCGCGGCATGAAGTGCTAGGCACGCTAACCCGGGAGATCATCATCTCCGGCGGACGCACGACGGTGACGTTCGAGTTCAGCTGACCTCGAGCGGATCCTGCGCGGTTTGAAGCGGCATCACGAAACTAGACGTGCCAGAAGCTGTCCGCAGCGTGAGGGGGCGGCTTAGAATCGCCACATGTCCCGGTTCCGCTTGGCGCTATTGCTGCTATTGGCCGGAAGCCCCATCGCTCCGGGGCTCGCCGAACCGTGGATTCAGCTCCCGGCAAACGCGGCGAGCCCCGCTGAAGGCGGCGGAAGAGTCGTCCGTGCTCTGGCTGCTCAACAGCAGCCGGTCTCCTCCGGCCACGCCAGCATGGTGGCGTTGCTGGCAGAAATCGGCCGCACGAAGCCCCTCGGCTTCCAAGAAGCAGCGGTTGTCGAAAGGCTGCGGAGGGAGCTCGCCGCAACGGTCGGCCGTGCCTCGTCGCTCGAGCGAGCGGCAAGGCTCAGCAGGCTCGGTGCGTTTGAGCTTCGTATCGATGTTCGTGGCGGAATCGAACGTCTCGAGCAGGTGGCCGAGTTGCTCCCGGGGCTGTCGGGCCCAGAACGGGCTTCGGTGGGACCGAACATCGACTTCTGGCTGGCAGTGGGGTATCTGCGCGAGGCGATGACATCGAACTGCGTGGGACTGCGTATCGACAACGGCTGTGTTCTCGCGGCCGGGCCATCCGGAGTGCATCGAGAGGTGGAGCCGGCCGAGGCGGCGCTAGGTCATCTGGTGCGGCTCCTGCGGAACACCCCGCCGCAGCATGCGCTTCATCTCACCGCCAAATGGCTCGCCAACATCGCGTCCATGCAGCTTGGCCGATATCCGGGCGGCGTCCCCGAGGGATTGGCAATCAGCCCGACGGTGTTCGAAGCGGATGAAGGTTTTCCGCGCTTCGAGAACGTCGCCGCGCCGGCGGGCCTCGACACCTACGACCATGCCGGCGGCGCCATCGTCGACGACTTCGACAACGACGGCTATCTCGACGTCGTGTCCTCGACGCTGGATTCTAACGGTCAGCTCCGCTTCTTCCGCAACCAGGGCGATGGCTCGTTTGCCGAGCTCACGGAAAGCGCAAACCTCGTCGGCATCTTCGGCGGGCTCAACATCAACCAAGCGGACTACGACAACGACGGTGATCTCGACGTCCTGGTGCTACGCGGCGCCTGGCTGGAGGCCGACGGACGCATGCCGAACTCGCTGCTACGCAACAACGGCGACCTGAGCTTCACCGACGTGACCTTCGAGGCCGGCCTGGCAGACCCTCGCTATCCGACGCAGACCGCCGGGTGGGCCGACTACGACAACGACGGCGACCTCGATCTGTTCGTGGGCAACGAGTCGAGCGATGCTCAGGTAAGCCCGTCACAGCTGTTCCGCAACAACGGCAACGGCACGTTCACCGACGTCGCGGAGAGCGCCGGCGTGCACAACCTGCGGCGCGCCAAGGGCGTCGCCTGGGGCGACTACAACGGCGACCGCTTTGCCGACCTCTACGTATCGAACCTGGACGGCGACAACCGCCTTTACCGCAACGATCGCGACGGCACATTCACCGACGTGGCGCCCGAGCTCGGGGTTGTAGAGCCGATGTCGGGATTCTCGACCTGGTTCTGGGACGTCGATAACGACGGCGCTCTCGACTTGCTGGTGAACAACTACGGGGTTCCGGACGGGCACCGGGGGCCGCGCGTCGCCCCGGCGGCGGCAAGCGTGATGCACGAAGCTGGTGCCACCAAGATTCCCCGCCTCTATCTGGGCGACGGCCAAGGCGGCTTCCGGGAGGTGGCGGTGCAATACGGCATCGGCCAGTCGACGTTGCCGATGGGCTCGAACTTCGGCGATCTCGACAACGACGGCTACCTGGACTACTTCCTCGGCACCGGCTACCCGGGCTACGAGGCTCTGCTGCCCAATGTGATGTACCGGAGCGTGCGCGGAGAGCGCTTCAGCAACGTCACCTATGCAGGTGGCTTCGGTCACCTCGCCAAGGGCCACGCGGTCGCCTTCGCCGATATTGACAACGACGGCGACCAGGACGTCTTCGAGCAACTCGGGGGCATCTATCCGCAGGACGCCTACTTCAACGCCCTGTACGAGAATCCCGGCTTCGGCAACCACTGGATCGCCATCAAGCTCGTCGGCACGCAATCGAACCGCGCCGCCATCGGTGCGCGCATCCGCCTCGAGGTCGAGTCAAACGGGCTCCGGCGCTCGATTTACCGACACATCGGCAGCGGTAGCAGCTTCGGCGCCAACCCGCTGCGTGCCGAAATCGGTCTGGGAGCAGCCTCGAGCGTGGAACTCCTCGAGGTCTACTGGCCGACCAGCGGACAGACGCAGACCTTTCATGATGTGCTCGCCGACCGATTCATCCGTATCACCGAGAGCAACGATCGGATCGAGGAGATGGCACGGCGCTCTTTCAAGCTCGGCAGCAGCGAGCGCTGAGCTGCGGGCGGGCCTACGGCTCCGCTTTGCCCAACTCCTCGTCGTACAGCTCCTCCTCGTACACGCTCGACGCCGTCTGCACCGACGCCAGGGCATCGGTGAACGCGGCTCGCTCCGACGGCGGCGCACGCCGTAGCGTACGGAACATCAGGTAGACGCCGAAGATGACGTTGACACAGCCGGTAAACAGGTAGAGGCTCCCGGGCGCCAGCCAGGTCATCATTGCGGAGGCAATGAAGGGCCCGATGACCGCTCCGATTCCGTACATCAGCAACAGGCCGCTCGAGACCGGGACGTACTCGTCGGGCTCGGCATAGTCGTTGGCGTGGGCCGCCGATATCGAGTACATGGGGAAGGACACGGCTCCCCAGACGGCTGCGAGCCCGATGATGCCCAGCATCGTTAGCTGCTGCGCCATGAGCCACATTGCCGCACCGGTGGCGGCCGCCACAAGCGTGATCACCGCCAGCACCAGGCGTCGATCAACACGATCAGACCAGCGGCCGAGAGGCCACTGACCGACGGCACCGCCAAGCACGCTGGCGGTCATGAACCACGCCGCCAGGCCCACATCAGACGAATACGCGGCGGTAAATACTGGCGCCAGCGACCAGAACGCGCCGGCGGAGAATCCGGCAGCAAGAGCGCCGGTCATGCCGGCCGGAGAAAGCCTGTACAGAGACGGGATGTCGAGCTTGACGGAAACGGGCTGCGGCGGCGTGGAGGAACTGGAGAGCACCACCGGCACAGCGGCCAACGAGACCAGCGCCGAAGCGATCGCGAACAGCGCCATGCGATGCGGATCGTAGAGCAGTAGCATCTGCGCCCGACGGCGAGAACAGTCAGGGTGATCAGGACATAGAACACCGTGCCCCGCGTCTCATTGGTAGCGTGCTCGTTGAGCCAGCTCTCGATAACCACGTACAGCACCGCAAAGCAGTAGCCGGAGACCACCCGCAACACCGTCCACGTCCAGACGACCGTCCAAAGTCCGTGCAACAGCGGCACCGCAGAGGCCATCGCGGTCATCGCAGCGAATACCCGAACGTGGCCCACCCGGCGCACCAGGTCGCCGCCGCGCAAGCAGCCAAAGGTGAACCCCAGGAAATACGCCCCACCCATCAGGCCGATGGACACGGTCGAGAAATGCTCGAGCGACGCCCTGACGGGAATCAGCACGCTTTGCAGGCCCTGGCCAGCGAGCAGAATCGCCACACCGAACAGCAACGTTGCAACAGGAGCGATAGCGCGAATCAAAGCTCAACCGTGCCGGTCGTGACTCTCTTCGTATTTGCGCTGCTCGATGGCGCGATCCGTGGCGAGCGCCCGGTCACGCTTCTTGGCGGCTCGCATGGCCATGCGGTGTGTGCCTTCGGAGTGCACCGATGGCGAGGAGATCAAGCGCTCGAGGTCTCGGCTTGCGCAGGACGGGCACTCGAGCGTCGTGTTCACCAACACGAGGATCTCGAAGCTGTCGCTACATGCATTGCAGGAGTATTCGTAGATCGGCATCGTCGGCTCCCGTCCTTCAATCCTCCGATTCTCGCACGTTGCGTGATCGGCGGCGGGTGTCGCAGTGCCACCTCCTTCACGCTCTCTCCGGCGTCGAGTCCGGCTCCCTCCGGCGGTTACTGGAAAGCCGGCATTACCTCATCGATGAACAGTCGTAACGACGTCTTCTGCTCCGGCATCGGGCAGCCGTAGCTGGCGCAGTAACAGAAGTAGTCGACACCGAGCGCCTCGTAGGGTCTCAGCTTCTCGATCACCTGGTCGGGAGACCCGAAGATAAGGTTCTCGAGCAACACCTCGGGCTCGTACTCGGCGCGGTTCCTGAGCTTCTCGAACGGCACCGCCTCGGGGAATCCCTCTACCACCGGCGCTAGCTGCCCGAACAGGTTCTCGAACTGGCCCCCCTGCAGGATAACCGCATTGACATACGTGTCGGCGTCCTCGGGCCGCTCGTAGACGGCGGCGTGGCGCATGGTCATGAAGCGAGGTCGCTCTGCTTCAGGATGGTTGGCCAGTGCATCCTCGAAGCGACCCATGTAGGCCTCGACCTCGGCAAACGGGCGCGTCAGCGCCCAGGTCATCACACTGCAATTATTTTTGACCGCCGAATCGAAGGTCGACGGGTGGCGCGCCGCCACCCACAGCGGAGGATGCGGCTTCTGCAGCGGCTTGGGGCACGACGTGGTGGCGGGAAACGACCAGTACTCTCCCTCATGCGCGTAGTCACCCTGCCACAGGGCCCTCAGCGCCGGCATCATCTCGAGCATCATCGGTACGCCCTGATTCAGGT
The DNA here is from genome assembly GCA_963666055.2 of Acidobacteriota bacterium. Classification (GTDB taxonomy): domain Bacteria; phylum Acidobacteriota; class UBA890; order UBA890; family WLXD01; genus DASCOT01. The sequence continues at coordinate 124,678 of CAXWPH010000015.1, forward strand.
CGATGCCATCGATAATGCGATCGAACTCGCGCTGGTAGGCGCCCTTGCCGATGCCGAGCTCCAGGCGACCGCCGGAGAGCAGATCGATCATCGCCGCCTCACCGGCCAGCTTGATCGGATGCCAGTAGGGGGCGACGACCACGGCGGTGCCGAGGCGAATGCGTGAGGTGTGGGCGGCAAAGTGCGCCAGCAGCTGGAAGGGGCCTGGGGCGATAGTCATCTCGATGGCGTGGTGCTCGGCGGCCCAGACAATGTCGAAGCCACCGACATCCGCCATCTGCACCATCTCGGTGACGTGACGCGCCACTTCGCGCATGTCCTCGTCCGGGTGCATGCGCTCCATGTTGATCACCAGGGTAAATCGCACCTATGTCCCTCCGACTGTGGCAGAAACCGATCGAGCCACCAGCACCGATCCGCCTGACTCGAGCCTACCGCGGGCGGGTGACGTTACCGGCAGCTCTGTAGCCGGGATCGGTTGAAGGGTCGAATTCGAGCTGCTGGCGATCAACGATCCTGCCGCCTTGCAGGAGCACCGCGATGTTCCGCGTATCGCCGATGTTGGCGGCGGGATCGCCATCGACGATCAATACGTCGGCGCGCTTACCTGGCTCGAGGGTGCCCCAGTCATCCGCCTGCATCAGCGCCGCAGCGTTGCGCGTCGCCGTGGAGATTGCCTGCAGGGGAGTCAGCCCCGCCTCCACCAGCAGCTCCAGCTCGCGATGCAGACCCTCGCCGAAGAACAGGCCCGGGGCCGGGGTGTCGGTACCCGCCACCAGCAGTATCCCGGCGTCGAACATGCGCTTGGCGTTGCGCAGCCGCAGGCGCCGCGATTCGGCACCGCCGCTGCCATAGGAGGTTCCTTGCCCACGCATGACAACATCGGTAAGCGGCTCGAACACCCAGGGCGGAGTAACCGCACCCACCAAGGGCGCTGCGGCGAAGTCGCCACCGCGCTCCTGCCATCGCAGCCGTGAGTCCGACAGCGTAGCGGTGGTGATGGTTGCTATACCCTCTCGAACCATTACCTCGATCGCTTCGTCGGTGACCTCCCCAAAACCCAGGTGTGCGAACGCGGTGATCCCCGTTGCCGCCGATCCGGCAGAGCCGTTGCGTCGCCCTACATCCACAATGACCGGAAGATCTTCCTGCGCCGCCGCCTCCACCAGGTGCACCAACATCTCGTCGGCAAGCCCGCCGTACCCCTTGATGACATGAGCGCCGGCGGCCTTGAGCTTGCGCACGTAGCCCTGCATCTGGGATACCGACGAGATGGCGTAGGAGATCTCGGGCCACGATGGCTCCGGGCCGTCGAGAATGGGACCGGCGAAGTACACCCGCGGGCCCTGCAGCCGCCCGGCTCGAATCTCGTCGTGGATCTGCTTGATATGCGGTCCCACGTCACCCAGCGTCAGCACGGTGGTGACCCCGGCGTAGAGGTGCGCGTTGAGATAGCGCTGGAAACCGAGCAGGTCCGCTGTCGTACCGTCCCAGCCACCCTGTCCCAGATGGACATGCATGTCTGCCAGGCCCGGCAGGGCCGTCTGCCCCGTTGCGTCGATGATGTGGGCGCCGTCGGGCACCGGAGTCGAGCTCGCCGGCCCGACCGCTTCGATACGCTCGCCGCGGATCACGATGACGCCATCCGCCACCGGCTCGCCACCGTTGCCATCGATAATGCGTGCGCCGGTGATCGCGGTGACGTCAGACTGGGACGCCGCACCGTTGTCGACCTCAGCACAGCCCGCCGCCGGCAATATCAGTGCTGTCAGCGCGATCAGGACAAGCAGCCGTCGCTCACGCGGTGCGCTCATTGGTCATTTCGCCTCGTAATAGTGGGCCGCCGGGTGCAGCGTCGGCACTCAAACACAGGCCACGCGTTTTCGCCAGACGTCCCCTATTGCTACCGCAGATTGCCACCCCTCGCGGTGGGAGCTGCTCCCGAAGTACGGTAGATCGCTATTCCATCCAGGAGACCGATGACAGATTCCATCGCCGGCAACACCGCAGACACCGCCTACGAGGTGACCGGCTCAGGCTCGGTGGTGGTGTTGATCCATGGCGTCGGTCTCGACCGCGAGATGTGGAGGCCGCTGGCGACCCGGCTCGTCCATAGACACACGATCGTCCGCTACGATCTGGCGGGTCACGGCGAGTCGGGGTCGGGCGCGCTTGGCATCAGCCTTGCCGGGTTCGCCGACCAGCTCGAGCAGCTGCTCGACGATTTGAGTCTGCACCGCGTCGCGCTCGCCGGATTCTCTCTCGGTGCGTTGGTCGCCCGCCGGTTTGCGCTGACCCACCCAGACAAGCTGACTCGCTTGATTCTGATCAGCAGCGTCTTCCGGCGTCGGCCCGCGCAGATCGCCGCCGTGCAATCGAGGCTTGACCAGGCCACCGAGGACGGGCCCGACAGCATCATCGACGCTGCGATAGCCCGCTGGTTCACGCCGGCGTTCATGGCACGCGAGCCTGCAGCGATCGATCGGGTGCGGGCTCGACTGCAACGCAACAACCGCCAAGACTTCCTCGCCGCCTACCGGATATTCGCCGAGCCCGATCGCACCGCGAGCGAAGACCTGCGCCGCATCAGCTGCCCGGCTCTGGTGACCACCGGCGCCCTCGACTGCGGATCGACGCCGGACATGGCCAGGGCACTCGCGGCAGCGCTCGGCAACGGCCGCGCCGTGATCCTGCCCGACCTGGCGCACATGGCTCCCGTCGAGGGCGCCGATGCGATGGCCGAGTTGGTGCTCGACTTCCTGAACGAACATGCTTCCGACCTGTACCTCCTGCCTGAAGAGGAATGACTCCAGTGGAATTCAAGCTATTTATCGACGGCGCGTTTTGCGAGGCGGCGGACGGCGCTCGATTCGAGAGCCTCGATCCGGCACACGAGACAGTCTGGGCGACCGCGCCAGAGGCCGGTGAGGAGGATGTCGACCGCGCCGTCGCTGCGGCCAGGAGCGCCCTCACCACAGGACCCTGGGCTGCGATGACCGCTACCGAACGCGGCCACCTCCTGCGCCGGCTCGGCGACTTGCTGATCGAGCGGTCCTCCGAGTTCGCCGAGATCGAGACCAGAGACACCGGCAAGATCATTCGCGAGACCGCTGGTCAGGCTGCCTATATGGCGAGCTACTACCACTACTTCGGGGGTATGGCGGACAAGATCGAGGGCGCCGTCCTGCCAATCGACAAGCCCGACATGATCACCATGACGGTGCGCGAGCCGCTCGGCGTGGTGGCCGCCATAATCCCCTGGAACGGGCAGATTCTCCTCACAGCATCCAAGCTCGCGCCGGCGCTGGCGGCAGGCAACACCGTTGTGCTCAAGGCGTCGGAGGAGGGGCCGGCGACGCTGCTGAAATTCGCCGAGCTGATCGACGCGGCGGGGTTTCCACCGGGGGTGGTCAACATCATCACCGGCTTCGGTGAGCGTTGCGGTAAGCGGTTAACCAGCCACCCCGACATCGCGCGGGTGGCGTTCACCGGCGGCACCGAGACCGCTCGTCACATAGTACGCAACACGGCCGAAAACCTAGCCACACTATCGCTGGAGCTGGGCGGCAAGTCACCGCTGATCGTTTTCGACGACGCCGATCTGGACAGCGCCGCGAACGGTGTCGTGGCGGGCGTGTTCGGCGCTGCCGGCCAGTCGTGCGTCGCGAGCTCGCGCCTGTTGGTTCACGAGAGTGTCCACGACGAGCTGATGGCACGGCTGATACCAACCGCGGAGTCGATCCGCATCGGTGATCCTCTCGACCACGCCACCGAGATGGGCCCACTTTGTACGGCGCGACAACGCGACCGTATAGAGAGGCTCGTTGCCGACACGATCGCCAGCGGCGGCACGCTGTTGACCGGCGGAAGGCGTCCTCCCGATCAGCCGAAAGGGTTTTATTGGCAACCGACGATCATCGCTTGCCCGCACGACGGCCTCCCGACCTTCGAAGAGGAGCTCTTCGGCCCGGTGCTGAGCGTGCGCAAGTTCGCCGACGAGGCCGAGGCGATCGAGATCGCCAACAGCAGCCGCTTCGCGCTGGCCGGCGGTGCGTTTACTCGCGACATCGGTCGCGCTCTGCGCGTCGGCCGTGCGCTTTCGAGCGGCATCGCCTACATCAACACCTGGCGCGTCGTGTCGCCCATCGCTCCGTTCGGAGGCAATCAGCACTCGGGCTTCGGTCGCGAAGGAGGCAGCGACGCGATTCGCGACTACACGCGCGTCAAGACCATCTGGATCAACATCTCGGACACGCCGATGGCCGATCCGTTCATAATGCGCTAGCAGGCCGTGGTGAAAGTGTTGTGGGCCTTTTTCGTAACGCCGGGAAGGTGAGGTATTCGCATGGATGAAGGACTGTTCGAGAAAGGCTTACAGAACCGTCGCGCCACTCTGGGAAAGGACTATGTGGATCAGAGCCTGGCCAACGCCGACTCCCTCACGCGCCCCTTCCAGGAGGCCATGACGGCTTGGTGCTGGGGTTTTGGATGGGGCGACGAGGCGATCGATGCGAAAACACGCTCGATGATGAACCTGGCGATGATCGGCGCCCTGGGCAAGATGCATGAATGGGAGCTGCACTGCCGCGGCGCAATCGACAACGGCGTGAGCTTCGAGGAGATCCGCGCCATCATCCATGTGGTGGGGATCTATTGCGGCGTCCCGCAGGCGCTCGAGTGCTTCCGTGTGGCGCGCCAGGTGCTGGAAGAGCGCGACATGATCTAGAATAAACCTGTCTTCGGAGCCAACGTGGGGTGGTATCCGACGCCGAGGCCGGCAACATCGGTCGGCGTCGCGATGCCGGGAGGCAACCGCACGAATGAAGGCTCTCGAAGTGGCGCTGACCCCGTCACCGGATGGACCATGCAGAGCCTCCGTTGGAAATTCACCGTGCCGATCGACGTGCAGCCACCCCAGCAGGGAGCAACGAGCAACCTGATATATCTGCCTGTCGCCGCCCTGGTTGCGATTGCGCTGCTGCTATCGGGCAACCCGACACCGGCTACCGAAGGGCCACTCGACGCAGCGGAGCAGACTCCGTCGTTCGGCGGCGGTCTACGCTCCATCGTGCTGGACCCGGGTCACGGCGGCCGGGCGGCGGGAGCACCGGGCATCGGCGGCCTCGCGGAGAAAGACATAACCCTCGATGTCGCCGTGCGCCTGCGCGAGCTGATCTATCGGCGCCTCGGTCTACAGGTGTTCATGACGCGCGAGGACGACGTCGACCTGGACCTGGATACGCGCACCGAGAAGGCCAACAACTGGCAGGCTGACCTATTCGTGTCCATCCACGTCAACGCCTACCGAATCAGGAACGTGCGCGGCCCGGAGACCTATTTCCTCTCCGATGCGGCAAGCGACACGATCGCCAGCAGCGTGGCGCAACGCGAGAACGGTGGCGGACCGCAGGCGGTCCGCGGCGTTGACGGGCAGGCGCTGGAGTTCATCCTGTGGGATCTGGCCCACACCCAGCACTTGCGCGAAAGCAGCCTCCTGGCGGAGGAGATCCAGCAGTCGATGAACAGCGTATGGCACCTACGCGACCGGGGCGTCAAACAGGCTCCGCTCCGCGTCCTCAAGGGCGCCACGATGCCCGCCGTGCTAGTCGAGCTGGGCTACCTCTCCAACCCCGACGACGCCGCCATGATCGCCGACCCGGGGTTCCGCCAGCAGCTCGCCGAAGCCCTGTTTCGCGGCATCAACAACTTCCGCCGGCAGCACGCCGCGCTCGCCGGCGCGGCCAACCCGTAAGGTCGCGCGGCATGCACAACCGGCATGGCCTCTAACGCTCGCTCGCTCCCATTTCGGGTAGGCGTTATCGCCGCCACGATCACCATCGGCCTCGCCTTGCTGTTGCTGGTGGTAAATCGTCTGGGGCGACCCGCTGCGCCGAGCGCGGCGCTCACCGACGATCCCAGCGCCGATGCAGCCCTGGGCGCCAGTCCTGACACGCCGCCGCCTGATGAAGCGGCCCAGATAGCCACCGAGTCCGTGACCCTACAGCTGTTCCTGATCGATTCCGCGAATCGCCGCCTGGTGCCGCGTATCCAGCGCCTCGAGGCGCCGCTGACGCTCGCGGCCAAGGCTCAGCTGGCAATCGAGCAGCTGATCGCCACGCCGGGCTCACCGTTGCCCCGGGGAACCGAAGTGCGCGAGGTCTGGGTGTCGACGGCGGGCATCGCCTACGTCGACTTCGGTGCCAATCTACCGATCTCGATGCCCAAGGGAAGCCTGGCGGAGATCCATGCCGTCTATGGGGTCGTGGGCACGTTGACGACATCGTTCCCGCAGATAAGGGCGGTGCAGTTCCTCGTCGACGGCAGCAGCGTGGATACGCTCACCGGCCATTTTGACCTCGCCGGGCCGATACTCCCCCATGGCGATTGGCTCTACTAGCAGAGGTTCGTTACGTATCGTGGCGCGCACCAAGCCCGCTACCTCGAAGCTGGCGCGATGAGCGGCGCGGCGTCGCGGCCAGGCAACAGCGCACGTACCGAGCTGCTCATCGGCACCCACAACCGCGGCAAGGTCGAGGAGATCGCTGCGCTGCTCGCGGCGGGGCCTTGGCGGTGCCGCGCACTGCCGGAGGGAGCTGACGAGTACCCAGAGAGCGGCGACACATTCGCCGAAAACGCCCGAGGCAAGGCGCTGTACTACGCCCGGCTGACCGGGTCCGTCACGCTCGCCGACGATTCGGGTCTGGAGATCGACGCCCTGGATGGGGATCCGGGAGTCTACTCCGCCCGTTATATCGACCCGGAGTTGTCGCAGCGGCAACGTAATCTCGCCGTGCTCGAACGTCTTGCCGGTGTCGCCGAGACGGACCGCGGCGCACAGTTCGTGTGCCATGTTGTACTGGCGCGCCCCGATGCACTGGTATGCGAGCACCGCGGCGTCTGTACCGGCCGCATTACACGGCAGCCGCACGGTGAAGGAGGGTTCGGATATGACCCGATCTTCCGAGCCACGGGTGATACGCGCACTTTTGCGGAGCTGACACGCGAGGAAAAATCACAGCGCTCACATCGCGGCAAGGCAATCGCTGCGATGATCGAGTTCCTGCAAGGCTGGACCGCGGGTTCGGAGTCCGGCTCGTAGCATGAGGCAACTCTTCGCGGCGTTGTATCCTGAGCGCTGTACGGCGGGGTGTGGCGCAGCTTGGAAGCGCACCTGCTTTGGGAGCAGGGGGCCGGAGGTTCAAATCCTCTCACCCCGACTTGGGCAGCGGCCGGCTCGAGGCGCCTCCAAAGGGCGCGGGCCGGTCGCGGCTTTCGCTGGCGAGGAGTCGGAGCGCTAAGCAGGCCGTGGGGGAAGTGTGGCTGCTGCTAGCCGAGCTTCCTGAGGATCATGCACTTGAGGTAACGGCTCTCCGGCATGCCGATGCGAATCGGGTGATCGCGGCTTTGGCCTCGCCGCTCCACCAGCACCAGCTCGGCGCGCACGTCGGCGGCTGCCGCCTCGATCACTGCCAGGAACGCCGACTCGCTGAGATGGTATGAGCAGCTCGAGGTCACCAGGTAACCACCGGGCCGCAGTAGCTTCATGGCCCGCAGGTTGATCTCCTTGTAGCCACCTAGCGCACCCTTCAGCGCCGCCTTGTTCTTGGCAAACGCCGGAGGATCGAGGACGATCGTATCGAAGGTCTCGCCCCGATCGCTCAGCTGGCGCAAATGGTCGAAGGCGTTGACGGCACGTGCATCGAGCGTTACGTCATTGATTTCGGCGTTGTGTCGCATCGCTGCCACGGCGTCATCGGAAATATCCAGCGCGATCACCTCGTCGCACCGCGAAGCAAGCTGCAGCGAGAACGCTCCGTGGTAGGCGAAGCAATCGAGCAGCCGGCCGTGCGCATAGTTGCGCGCCGCAGCGCGATTCTCGCGTTGATCTAAGAACAGACCGGTCTTCTGTCCGCTTCTCAGGTCGACCTCCAGGTGAGCGGAACCCTCCCGGATCCGCACTCGACTCGGGATCTCACCGTGCAGCACATCGATGCGCCGCTCCAACCCCTCGAGCAAGCGCACTCGCCTATCATTGCGCGCCAGGATGGCGGCTGGCGCGACCAACTGCACGAGCAGCTCGGTGATCTCGTCGCAACGTCGATCCACCCCCTGGGCGAGCATCTGCACGACCAGATAGTCAGCGTACCGATCGACGATCAGCGCCGGCAGTCCGTCGGCCTCCGCGTGCACCAACCGGTAGGCGTCAGCATCGATCTCGAGCGTCTGGCGGTACGCGATCGCGGCCTCCAAGCGGTCTCGCCACAGCTGGAGATCTGGGCGCGGCCCACGATCACAGAACCGTCGTAGGGCGATCTGCGAAGCATCACTGTAGAGCGCGTATCCGACCTGGCGACCTCGCGGTCCCTTGACGCAGACCAGGTCGCCTGCCGCGGCGTGAACCTCTTGTACATCGCTGCGGTAGATCCACGGGTGCAGGCCGCGCACGCGCTGCGCGCCGCGACGAGTGAGCACGGCCTCCGGCTGCGGCGGCGTCTTCTCGGATGTCTTACTGGCGGTGGTCAGTTCGGCCATGGCCGAGCCACACTAGCAGGCTGGGAAGTGCGGCGGGCTTCGGCTAGTTGTCGTCGCTCCAGTACCGCGAGATCACCTGGCGCATGGCGACGCTCGACATCTCGAAGTCGCGCGGTCGGGCATCACCTGGGAACCACTTCCACAGGAAGGCACCCACCACGCTTGGCTCGGCCTGCAGGGCCTCTAACGCGGCGAGCAGGCAACGACGCTGCAGCTCTTCGGCGTGGGGCCCGCCGACCTCGTAGGCCCACGGCTCGTAGGGGGCCCGCGCCGAGCGATTGTAGCCCAGCTCGGTGAACACAACGGTCTTGCCGTAGCGTTCGCTGAAGGCGCGCATGCGCTTCATGATGCGGCGCCATCCGGCGTCGAACGCCTCCTGTGGCGGCAGGGCGGTGGCGTCCCCGGCGCCCGCCTCGAGCACCGGGAAATACGCCTGCACGCCGATGGCGTCGAGAGCGTCCCAGAACGGGATGCGCTGATAGTCGGTCCAGTTGGCCGCATAAGTAAGCGGCCCATCGTACTCGTCGCGAACGGCGCGAATCACCTCACGCCAGGCGGCCTCGTGGCCGACGGTCTTGTCAAGCTCGGTACCTACCGCGAACGCATCCGCGTCGTGGCTGAACCTGGCGATCGCCGCGACCCAAAGGCGGTAGTCGTCGAAGAACCGCTGCCACTCGGCGTCGGTATGGAAGGAGATCTCGCCCCGCCACGAGAAATTGCCCCAGTACCCCAGATGCGGCTTGATGAAGATCTTCAAGCCCTGTCGATGGGCTTCTTCGATGGGTCGCCGTAGCCACGTCGGCGCCGTTGTGGCATCGCCCTCGTTGCGCCTCCAGCTCACCGAGCCATCCCGACCGATGCGGGCGTACGGGTGGATGGAGATCCAGTTAACCCCGAGCTGCTTGAGCTCGGCAATGGTGCCGACGATGGCATCCTTGCCCCACTCGGCGCTACCGCGCGACGTGGAGACGGTCATGCCGTTGATGTTCTCGCCCTGTGACGCTGGGCGCGGCGAGCCAACCGTTGCGGTGAGCTCCGCCACCTGCGGAGCCTGGCCGCCAACGAGCAGCAGGCTGATGACGCCTGCCCGGCAACATCGAGCTGAGACCATGATCGCCGAGGTTATCACCCGGCGTTTCGTTGGCGACACCGCTCGCTCTCGCGGCGGCTTCCGCAACCATCTTGCAACCCGGCGACGGTGCCTGGCGTCCAACCAGTAGAGGCGGCGCGGCGCCAGGGCGCGCGGACGTAAGCTGCCCGGAGGCGTGGTCGGCAACGAGGCGCGGCGCATTCGAGATGAAGGAGGAGACCATGCAACACAGTCGTTCGTCAGGTTTGTTTCGAGTGGGAGTCGCTGCCGCGGTTAGCGCCACCGCCCTGATACTGGCGACGCCAAGCTACGCGCAAGGAACACGCGAGCTGGTCATGTCAGCCGAATTCGACACCCGGCCGGGCGCCCGCCTGACAATCGACGTTGCGGACGCCGACGTGCTACTGCGTAATGGTGGCTCCGATCGCGTCGGGTTCGAGGTGTATCTCAGGGCAGGCAACATGGAGCGTGGTCGGGCCAGGTTCGAGGCCATGAACTTCCGCGCCGACGGTACCGCCAACGAGGTAAGCCTGCGGGCCGACGGCGAACACGGCGTCGGCTGGGATTGGCGCGACTGGGGCGGTTTCGCGATCACGGTCGAGGTCACCGTGCCCGAAGAGTACGACGCTGACGTGCGCACCGAAGACGGTGACGTGGCGGTGCAGAGCCTGCGGGGCGATGTGCGGTTGCGATCGTCCGACGGCGACATCAGCGCGCAGAGCCTTACGGGCGACGTCGTCATCCGCACTTCCGACGGCGACATTGGCGTGCGCCGGATTATCGGCGGCCAGATCGAGATCAGCACCTCCGATGGTGATGTGAGCCTGGGCCAGTTGCAGGCGACGCGTATCGTGATCGACACCTCGGATGGAGACATCAGCGGCGATCGACTGGCCGCCGAGGGCATCGAGCTCCACACCAGCGACGGTGACATCGTGGTGAGCGCAGTTGCCGGACCGATCGACGCGCGAACCAACGACGGCAGCATTCACGTCGGCATCGAACAGCTGGGCGAGACCAGCCTGAGCACCGGCGAAGGCAACATCACGATCCGCGCCACGCAGGAGCTGGCGGCCGATTTGGACCTGCGCGGCGAAGACCTGTCGATGCGCAACGAGGTGCGCTTCGACGGCACGCTGGATCGCCGCGTCATCCGCGGGTCACTGAACGGCGGCGGGCCCAGCCTCACCGCCCGGGCTCGCGACGGCAGCATCGTGTTGCGCCTCCGCGCACCAGAGTAAGCGCAGCGATCGATCGACCCGGGTGAGGGATCGCCGGCTCAGCTGACCGTCGGAGGCCGGATGTCGCTTCGACTTTCCGAACCCGGAGTACCGCTGAAGTAGGCTTTGGGCTCCGATACCTCAGCGTCGACCGTCGATCCAGGCGTCGATGAGGCTGCGCGAGATCGAGATCTCGGGCGACAGGCGTAGCTCGCCCGCCTCGACCGCCGCGACGATCTGCTCGCGAGTGAACCAACGTGCGTCCTCGAGCTCCTCATCGCCGAGCGTGATCGTGTCGGACTCGGCCACAGCGCTGAACCCGAGCATCAGCGATGCCGGGAACGGCCAGGGCTGCGCGCTGACGTAGCGGACATCGTCACAAACAATACCCGTCTCCTCCAGCACCTCGCGACGTACGGCATCTTCGAGGCTCTCGCCGGGCTCGACGAAGCCGGCAAGCACCGAGTACCAGCGCTTCGGCCACGACGCCTGCCGGCCGAGGAGAATCCGTTCGCCGTGTTCTACCCGAACGATGATCGCCGGATCGGTGCGGGGAAAATGCTGGCGAGCGCAGCCGGTGTTGCTGCAACGCCGTAGCCAACCCCCGTTCAGCGAGTCAGTGGGGGCACCGCACGAGCCGCAGAACCGATGCGTGGCGTGCCAATGAGCTACGGCGCGCGCGTAGGCAAGCAGGCCGGCGTGCTCCGGTGCCATCACCGGACCGAGCTGACGCAGGTCGCCGAAGGTTGCGCCGCCCTCGAGCCACGACGGGTCGGGATCGGGCCTGTCCGGAAGCAACACGGCGAAGCAGGCAAGATCGCCCTCGGCCAAGCCAAGGAAGACGGATTCCTGCGGCGCGACCGGCGGCGGCAACTCCGTTGCGCGCAGCAGTCCGGCGGCTGGCGCGTCGCCCGTGGTCACCAGACTGCGATCCCGCCATACCGGCAAGAACACCGATGTCGGGTCGGCGGCTCGCTGCTGGAGCCACGCCTTGTTCAGCCGCATTTGGGCGGCCCGATCGATCCACGAGCTTGAATAGAAGTGGTGCGTCACATGTCCTATCGTACCTGCCATGCCTACGTACCCTGGCGTAGCTCGCTCAGTAGCCGGCATGGAGGGCTCCCTGTTCTCCAAGCTGGCCGGCCGTCTCAAGACCCTGAAAGGCGAGATATACCCACTTCATGTCGGGGACACGTGGATGGAACCGGCGGACGGGTGCCGCATGCAGGATCTGCGGGTCGAGGAGCACGCCGGGATGCACCGTTACGCTTCGCCGCACGGGATGCCGCTGCTGCTCGAGCGCGTCGTCGAGCGACATCGAGCCAACACCGCCGTCGATACGACGCCCCAAAACGTGCTCATCACCGCCGGCGCCACCGGGGGGTTGGGGGCAGCTATCGGTGCGACGATCGATCCCGGCGAGGAGGTGCTGCTGCTCGCCCCCTACTGGCCGCTTATTGCAGGGATCGTCAAGTCGTTCTCAGCACACCCGATCGCAGTGCCGTTCATCGGCCTTGCCGATTCACCCGACGCCGCGGTCGAGGTGCTCGACGCCAAGCGCACCGAGCGTTGTGCGGCGATCTACCTGAGCACACCCAACAACCCGACAGGCCACGTAATTCCGCCGGCAATCGTGGCGGCGGTCGTTGAATGGGCCCAGCGACATGATCTCTGGATACTCGCCGACGAGGTCTACGAGGACTACGTTTACCGGGGCGAGCACTGCTATGCGCGTACCCTGGCGCCCGAACGAACCTTCTCGGTGCACTCTTTCTCCAAGGCCTACGGGATGGCGGGCAACCGCTGCGGCTACGTCGTGGGGCCGGCGGAACACATGCGCGAGTTGCGCAAGGTGAGCGTCCACAGCTTCTACAGCACCCCCACAGCATCACAGATCGCCGCGACGAAGGTGCTCGACGGCCGCGGTGACGCGTGGGTCGCTACGGCGAAACCCTTATACGAGCAACTGGGTGAAGAGATGGCGGGCATCCTCGGTATGCCAGCTCCGGAGGGCAGCCAGTTCCTCTGGGTAGACGTTGCCGAGAGCCTCGACGAGCGCGGCCTCTTGGGGTTCCTCGAGGACTGCCTGGACGACGGCGTTCTGCTGGCGCCGGGGCCCAGCTTCGGACCCTATCCGACCCATGTACGCGCCTGCTTTACAGCAGCCGTCCCGGAGCACACGCGACGCGGGATAAAGTTGCTCGCTCAGCACCTGGGCAGGTAACGCCCGCGGGCTCGGAGAGGAGGGCGCCGAGGAGCCGATGGCTCACTGCGTGGCGGCGAGCCTCAGCCCTTCCGCCGCGCCTCAGAAGCGAAACCCGAGGCCGAAATGCACACGCGTGTCGCCCTCGAGATTATTGGCGACATCGAGGTTCAACCGCACCAGCGGCGCCACCAAGAAGACCCCGGCTCCGACACCGTTCTCGAACTGGGCGCGCGATATAGGCAGGCCATACGAGTATGCGGTGCCTATGTCCCAAAACACCGTGAAGCCCAGCCGCGCGACGCTGAACGAAGTCGTAACCGGCACCCGCACCTCGACGCCTCCGAAGGCAGCAGTGTCGCCGCTGAGCGCGCCGGCCCGGTAGCCGCGTAACGACACCATGCCGCCAACATACGGCCGCTCATAGGCCGGCAACGGCGCATCGGTGGTGTGCAGAACGGCGCGCGCCGCTAGCACCGCTTGGCCGATCAACGTCTTGTAGGCTGCAAGCTCGAAGCGAAACCGGTTGGCGCCGGCGCCGGCGGCAGGGGCCAGGCGTTGCCACCCGGCGCTGGCGACCACGGCATCGTACGGAAACGACACGTTGGGGCGAGTGTCGAAGCGCAGGCTCGCACCGTACGTCCACAGGCTCTCGCTCACGCCTCCGAAGTCGACGTCGGCGTGCTCGGCATCGAGTCGAAGTTGCACCGCATCGGTCAACCGGCGCTCGACGAACGCGGTGGCGTGAAGACGCGTGTCGTCGACGCGGGCATGCGGGTTCTCGAATCGTCGCACCCCCACCGAGGCACCGACTCGATAGCCACTGTCCCAGTCACGCGTCACCTCGATCGCCACCCGGTCGACACCGCCGTAGATCACCGGAATGGAAATCAACTCTCCGCCACCAAGCAGGTTCTTTGCAGCAACGCGCCCGCCGACGCTGAGCTTCTCGTTCTCGTCGTATTGCAGCTCGGGCATGACCAGCAGCTTGTCGCTCGCCGACGTCTTCTGGCGTACCGACAGAATCAGCAGCACGCGGTCAGTGGGCGTCAGCGATCGATAGCGAGCGAGCACCTCGACGGCCCCAAAGCGGCCGCTGTCGAGCAACCGCTGCTTGATGGCAGCACGATCGGCGGCAGTGACCCGGTCGCCCACCACCACCCCGGCGATCCGCAGCACTTCCTCGTCGGAGAGGGAGTAGTTTCCGTGTACTCGCACCTCGACCACCAGCTCGGACCGCGGCGGCGGCGATGCCTCCTGCGCCGACACCACGAGAGCGCCGCTAAGCGCGGCAGCCGAGGCGGCGATCAACGATACGAGCTGCTGCCCCGGATTGCGTCGCGGCGCGTTTCGGGTGCCGCGAGCAGCATCACTCATCCTGCTGTTCTAGGCCCGGAATGCGAAACCGAACTTTGGCGTCAACGTCGGTCTCGCGATAGTCGTGGTACTCGAGGGAATAGCGCACATCGTAGGAGCCGTTGGCGAACGTTACCTCACCCGACGCGCGGATCTCACGCGGTAGCCAGACGTCCTCGTCCGGGAAGGGCCTGTGCATGATCATCTCGGCGCCGATGTCGCCCACCTGCACCAGCCAGCGAAGCGGCATGAAGTCGAGGCCGATGTTGTCGTAGCCAATCTTGATGATCTGGTGCTCCTCGGGAAGCACCCACATCGTCACCAACGAGGTCTTCTGGAACCGGTGTGCCCATTCGAGATCCTCGGGGTCCGACTCCTCGCCCTCATCAACCTCGTCGTCTTCGAAGAGCTTCTTGGGGTAGTACTCGATCTTGACGAGGTTCATACCCTCGAACTCTTCCCAGCCAGCAACGTAGTAGTTGCCCGGCTCAAACGGGAACCCGAGGAAGTAGTCGCGCTCGAGCGGCGGCTCATCGCCCGAGTCCGCCGCCTTGGCGGCGCGCTTCTGACGCTTTTCGGCGCGCTTCTGCTCGCGGTCGAGAGCACGCTTCAGCCAATCGCGCTCGAACTTTTCGCGCTCCGCATCGCTGACCGCGTGTCCGTCGATGCGATCAGGACTGCGGATCATGAAGCCATCTCGAACGTACCAGGTGTACTCGCCACGGTAGCTGCCCAAGGCCACCGCCGCCGGACCGGTCACCTCGATGCTCTCGCGATCGCGAACCGTGTATCGATAGAGGTCCTCCCAGTTCGTCACTCGGCGATGCAGCACCTGCTGCATGAACGTATCGATGTCCTGCTCCTCCTGCCGCGGCGGAGACCCGGCCATGACCGCGGCGGGCGCCATCGCCGCTATCAACGCCATCACGGAGAGCACTGTGTTGGCTGTGTTACTGCGGTGGGTAGTCATACGCATCTCCGCACGGGTTGCCCCGGCATTGGCCGAACGGGGAGCCCTGGCCGGCCGTGGTGGAAGTATGGCGGGCCTGGTAACAAGAATACCAAGGCGCGGCCCGGCCCTGCTCGAGGATCGTCGGAGATGCTAATAATCCAGCATTGTGCTGGTTTTCTAGCATATACATCACCGTCGGACGAGCCGCTACCTCGACTCCGGCGGTGCGCAAGCAGGCGATCTGGGCGCTCGGGATGGTCATCGGCGGCGGCGACATCGACATCGACTACGCTGACCTGTCGGACCGGCTGCGCCGTGCGCTGCGCGATCGGCAGCGCTAGCAGGCCGCCTCTCCCGAGTACGGCACCACATTGCCTCCGGGGTGCTATAACAAAGGGATGGGCAACGACAGCGACAGCCAGGGGACGCACCGCATGCCCGACGTCCTGCCCGTCTTTCCTCTCGCGTCGGCGCTTCTGCTGCCCGGGTGCCGTCTACCGCTGCGTATCTTCGAGCCGCGATACGTGCAGATGGTCGAGGATGCTCTGGCCGGCGACCGACTCATCGGCATGATCCAACCAGCCGGCTCCGGCACCGACGAGCACGAGCCGGATCTGCAGTCGGTGGGCTGCGCCGGACGGATCGCCTCGCTCAAGGAGGCGGAAGGCGGGCATTACCTGCTCAGCTTGGTGGGGATCTCGCGCTTCGAAGTAATTCGCGAGATCGCGTCGGATCGGCTCTACCGGCTCGTGGAGCCTCAATGGGAGCGCTTTACCTATGACATCGGCGCCGCTCGACCCGCGGAGATCGACCGCGAGGGCCTGGTGGCCAACCTGCGCACCTACTTCGAAACCTTCGGGTTGGATGCCAACTGGCGCGCCATCGACGACAGCGGCGACGAGGAGCTAGTGAACTCCCTCGCCATGGTATGTCCCTTCGACAACGCCGAGAAACAGGCTTTGCTCGAAGCACCGAATCTGGAGCACAGGAGCCGCCTGGTAATCGCCCTCATGAACATGGCAGTACTGCAGGGTAGCGACTCGAGCACCGTGCACTGATGGGGTTGTTCGAGTGGGTCACCGGAGGCGCGCCGCGGCCACAGCCAGACGAGTCTGACGTCGAGACGGTACGCCGCATCGTGCGGGAGCTCGATGAGCTCGAGCCCGATCGGGCACGCTACGTGGCCTGCTTCGCCTACATCCTCGGCCGCGTAGCGCACGCCGATCTGGATATCAGCGAAGACGAGACGCGCGCCATGGAAGAGTTGATCTCCGAGCGCGCCGGACTGCCTGCCGACCAAGCGGTACTGGTCGCGTCGATGGCCAAGCAGCACAACGAGCTGTTCGGTGGCACGGAGAACTTCCTGGTGACGCGCGAGTTCGAGCGCCAGGCCGACCGTGTTCAGAAGCTGGCGCTACTCGACTGTCTGTTTGCGGTGTCGGCTAGCGACGGCTCGGTGTCCGGAGATGAGAACGCGGAGGTCCGCAAGATTGCCTCCGAGCTCAAGCTCGACCACCGAGATTTCATCGCGGCGCGCTCGCGCTACCTCGAGCACCTCGAGGTGCTGAAGGACGAACCCACGCCCTAACCCGACCACGCAAGCCCGCCACCACCGGGTTGACCATGCAGCTCGCTCCTCTGGATCTGGCGATCGTCCTCGCCTTCCTGGCACTCTCGCTGCTCATCGGCGCGGCAGTCGCCCGTCGCGCCGGCTCGAGCTCCGGTGAGTTCTTTCTGTCGGGCCGGAGCATGCCGTGGTGGCTGCTTGGCGTCTCGATGGTGGCCACAACGTTCTCCACCGACACCCCGAACCTGGTCACCGACATCGTGCGGACCAACGGGGTGGCCGGTAACTGGGTCTGGTGGGCGTTCCTGCTCACCGGCATGCTCACCACCTTCGTTTACGCGCGCCTGTGGCGACGCTCCGGAGTAGAAACCGACATCGAGTTCTACGAGATCCGCTACTCCGGCCGGGCTGCCGCCTTCCTGCGTGGCTTCAGAGCCATGTACCTAGGCGTGTTCTTCAACGTCATGATCATGGCCTCGGTAACGCTGGCGGCGATCAAGATCGGCGGCGTGATGCTGGGGCTCAGCCCCGAAAGCACGGTGCTGATCGCCGGCTCGGTGACGCTGCTTTACGCCATGATGGGCGGCCTGACCGGGGTGATACTCACCGACTTCGTGCAGTTCGGAATGGCGCTCTTAGGATCCGTCGCCGCCGCTTGGTACGCGCTCCAGCGACCCGAGGTCGGCGGGCTCAGAGCGCTCCTGGCGCATCCTGAGGTGACGCCAAAGCTCGGCCTCATACCCGATTTCTCCGACTCCTCGCTGGTGGTGGGAATCTTCGTCGTGCCGTTGGCAGTGCAGTGGTGGGCCACCTGGTACCCGGGCGCTGAGCCGGGCGGCGGCGGCTACATCGCCCAGCGCATGCTGGCAGCCAAGAACGAGGCCCACGCGCAGGGGGCCACACTGCTGTTTAACGTGGCCCACTACGCGCTACGTCCGTGGCCCTGGATCATCGTGGCGCTGGCATCGATCGTGGTGTTTCCCGACCTCGATTCGCTTCGTGCCGCCTTCCCGGATATCGATCCTCGGATCGTCCAGCACGACCTGGCGTACCCGGCGATGTTGACCTTCCTGCCAACCGGCCTGCTCGGCCTTGTCATCGCTTCGCTAGTGGCCGCATACATGTCGACGATCTCCACCCACCTCAACTGGGGAGCCTCGTACATCGTCAACGATTGGTACCGACGCTTCGTGCGGCCGAACGCGTCGGAACAGCGCCTGGTGCTGGTCGGCCGTCTGTCAACCGCGGCCTTGATGATCGCCGCGTGCGCCGTGTCGCTGCTGCTGTCCAACGCGCTGCAGGCGTTTCAGATCTTGTTGCAGATCGGCGCCGGCACCGGCCTGCTGTTCATCCTGCGATGGTTCTGGTGGCGAATCAGTGCCGCCAGCGAGATTGCCGCGATGACGATCTCCTTCGCTGTCGCCGGCTGGTTCCAGTTTGCGCATGCGAGCGTCTTCGGTGCGGCGCCCGACCCACATCAGCAGCTGCTGGCCGGCGTTTCCATCACCACCGTCGGATGGCTATTGGTAACCTTCCTGACCCCGGCCACCGATCAGGCGACGCTGCGCGCGTTCTATCGGCAGATCCGACCCGGCGGCCGCGGTTGGGCCGCCGTCGTCGAGCGCGCCGCCGCAGACGGCGAGCCACTGGAGACAGCAGATACCGCGGCGTCTTCGTTCCCGACGGCGCTCAGCTGCATGCTGTTGGGATCTGCGGCCGTCTACATGACGCTGTTCTCGATCGGTTACCTGCTCTACGGACGCACCGGCAGCGCACTTGTCCTCGCGCTTCTGGCCTTGGGCGCCACGGTCACAATCACGCGCCTTTGGCGCCGCCTATAGAACCTCGTCACCCGGCCGAGACCGTAGGCTGGCGCCGGGCGCGCCACACGACGCGAGCAGGCCGTGGTGGAAGTGTGGGGGGCCTGGTTGCGGCGAGTTGGGGCCAGATGGAAGGCGGCCTGACACTGGCGATGCCCTAGCCATCGTCGAGGAAGGCCAACGCTGCAGATGGCCCCAAATCACCGTAACCCTTCGGGCGACAGGGGGTTGCGCGCGTATCCTGCGTCGTTCCTCGTCAACGATGGGGTAACCATCGCCTCCTCCTCTCTCCTTGCCTCCACCTCGCAAGACCCTGTCGCCAGGCCCGTCACGCTTCCACCACGGCCTGCTAGACAGCCTTGCGTCCCGGCGTTAAGGTCTGAACATCTCGACCCGTTCCGACTCACGGGGTCTCGCTAATGAGAACGCGCGCAGACCGAGCTCAGCCAACGACCGTAACGCCGGCGAACTAGTCGCCCGCGCTCTTCACACGGTCTGGTCGCGCCCGCTTCTCTACTCCCTCCTCGCCGGAGACTTCCCGTGAGCACTGCATCTACCTTCTGGCACGACTTCAAGGACGCCATTCGCGGCACCCAACAGGACTACACCGAGGGCCCGGTCGGGCGTGCCGTGCTGCTCCTCGCCGTGCCGATGGTCCTGGAAACAGCGATGGAGTCGCTGTTCGCTGTCGTCGACGTCTTCTTCGTTTCCAAGCTGGGCCCCTCGGCGGTCGCCACGGTGGCGCTGACCGAGTCGATGATGACGCTGGTCTTCACCGTCGGCCTGGGCCTGTCGATCGGGGTTACCGCCCTGGTCGCCCGCCGCATCGGCGAGCATGACCCCGACGCCGCAGCGCGGACAACGGTGCAGGCAATCGGGCTGGGCGTGGCGATCGCAGCGCTGATCGCCGTCGTCGGCGCAACCACGGCACCGCAGCTGCTCGCCCTCATGGGCGCCTCTGACGAGGTGATCGCCAACAGCAGCTACACTCGCGTGCTGCTCGGCGGCAACGCCACGGTGCTGCTTCTGTTCCTGATCAACGCCGCCTTCCGCGGCGCCGGCGACGCCGCGGTGGCGATGCGCGTGCTGTGGCTGGCCAACGGCATCAACATCTTTCTCGATCCGATGTTCATCTTCGGCATCGGGCCGTTCCCGGAGCTCGGAGTACTCGGCGCCGCCGTCGCTACCAACATCGGACGCGGTACGGCGGTGTTGGCTCAGCTGTGGCTGCTCAGTCGAGCCACCGGCAGACTGCACATCCGTCGCGAGCATCTCCAGGTGCTGCCAGAGCTGATGTGGAAGCTGGTCCGACTCTCCGGGGCGGGGATGTTCCAGGTGTTCATCAGCATGGCTAGCTGGGTGGGTCTCATTCGCATCCTCGCCGGCTTCGGCGACCAGGTGCTTGCCGGTTATGCGATCGGTATCCGGCTAATACTGTTCGCGCTGTTGCCGAGCTGGGGAATGAGCAATGCCGCGGCCACCATGGTGGGGCAAAGTCTGGGGGCCGGGAAGCCCGAGCGAGCCGAGAAGTCTGTCTGGATTGCCGGTTTCTACAATGTGATCTTCCTGGGCGCGATCGGCGCACTGTTCATCGTCTTCGCCCCATTTATCGTCAGCGTGTTCACCACCCTCCCTGAGCCGCACCGCTGGGCCGTGCTGTGCCTGCGGATCGTTTCCTCCGGTTTCCTGTTTTACGCCTATGGGATGGTGCTCGAGAACGCCTTCAATGGCGCCGGAGATCCGTGGACGCCGACCTGGATCAACCTGTTTTGCTTCTGGATATTCGAGCTGCCGTTCGCGTGGTTCGCCGCGTACGTGCTCGACTGGGGTCCGAATGGCGTTTTCATCGCTATGACGGTGTCGTTCTCGGTCCTGGCACTAGTGACCGGGTATTACTTCCGCAAGGGCACCTGGAAGCTCAAGCGCGTGTAGCACCGAACATCCCCGCACCCCTGGGGCCACCGTTTCGAGATCACCACCTACGAGCCCGACCGGGTACGCGAGCTGCGCGCCTGAGACGCACGGCGCCGCCCACAAGAAAGCCGGCCGATGACCAAGGCCACCGGCCGGCTTACGGTTTCTTGCGCGGGCGAGCCCGCCTGGCGGCTAGCTTACCAGTCGAACCTGAGGCCGAGCTGGAACTCACGCGGCGAGCGCGCTGCCGTCGGAATCAGGAACCCGCCGCTGGTGACGAACGAGCTGCCCTGATTGGAGTAGTTGGTGCGGTCGGTGACGTTGAAGATGTCGAACAGGATTGTGCCCGTGATGCGGGAGCCCATGGCTACCCGGTAGCGGAAGCTCACATCCAGGCGCGTGAAGTCCGGCCGGAATCCCCCGTTCTCCCTGCCAGTGGCGGTGATGTCGTCGAGCGCGATGTCCGACGTTCCACCGGCGCTGTAGCTGCCCGCGGGCGCCACCTCACGCCCGTTGTTGTCCATGCGGGAGGTCAGCTGCGGCGTAAACCGGTCGCCGCTCATGATGCGGAAGATACCCGAGAACATCAGCCCTTGGTTGGTACCGACCGCGGTACCGGGAACCTGGTACGACCACGAGGTCACCAGGTTGTGGGGGCGAACCCAATTGGATGCGAAGTCCATGCTGGCGGGGTTGCTCAGCCCGAGGTTGAGCGGCGCGCCGATGAGCGTGCCGGTATCGAAGTTATAGCCCGACTCGGTACGCACCTGGAAGCGGGCGGGCTCGAGCGACCTCGCCTCGACGTTGCCCGACTGGTTGAGGTAGGTGTACGACACCCGGGCGCTGAAGCGACCGATCGCCGAGTCCATGAAGCGACGCTGCAACGAGAACTGCAGCGAGTTCGTGTTGCTCTTGCCGCCGTTGATGTAGGTGCGGACCGAGTTGAGGCTCACCGGGGCGCCGTTCAGGATGCTGATATTCGGACGCCCGCTCACCCTCGAGAACGGGTTCAGGTCGACCCGCAGCTGGAGGTCACGGTTGCGTGTATGGACGAAGTCGAACCCTATCGACACACCGTTGGAGATCTCGCGCTCCACACCGACGCTAACGGTATCGGCATACGGTGTTACGCGGTCCGGGTTGTCGACCGTCGGCGCGGTGTTCAAGGCGCCGGCAAGGTTGCCCTCGAGGTCGGCTGCCAGGTGGTCGCGCAGCTGATTGGGGGTGGTGTAGCCGTTGGCCTGCACGATGTCGAAGAACAGCTGTTGATCAGAGCCGGAGCCCGGAACCCGCACGGTATAACCGCTGGCCAGGTTGACCGCATCGAGGAAGAAGTCCTCCCAGCTACCGATCGGGAAGCGGTCGTAGAAGCGGCCGAAGCCGCCACGCACGACGGTGCGGCCATCACGTGCCGGATCCCAGCTGAAGCCGAGGCGCGGCCCGATGTTGGCCTCGCCGACGGTGCTTTGCCGATCCATGCGAACCCCGAGGTTCAGGGTCACGTTGTCGCTCGGCTGGTAGTCATCCTGGAAGAAGATGCCGAGCGCCTTCTCGTGCGGAATGTCGAGGTCGCCGCCCTGGGCGCCGCCGACGCGAATCGTGAAGTCGGTGGGGTAGGTGCCGAGGTCGTTCAGGTCCCACTCGGTATCTTCGTCGAAGTCGAACTGCCCGTTCGCCGTGCTGGCGTTGTTACGGCTCACCAAACGGTCCGAGAAGTGACCGCCGAAGCGGAAGTCGTGGTCACCGCCCAGAAATCCGGTGCGTACAACGAGTACGTATCGTCGTACTGGCGCGAGTTGTTGATGCGCGCCGACGCCACCGTGCTGGCCCCCAGCAGGAGGTTGTCGTGGTCTAACGACACGTTGAGGGCGCGCTGCGCCGCGAAGGTCTTGCCGTTGTTATTGAAGCCGGAGTTGGCGAACGCCACGTCCTCGCGGGTCACGGAAATACGCAGGTTGTTGACCGCCCGGTCCGACAGCACCGAGTCGATCGACCCGACGAAGCTGGTGTCGCGGTCAAACTCCTCACGCGCGGCCTCGAGCGTGGTATTGCCGCCGATGATCTGGTTGAACTGCGGCGAATACTCCTGCAGGTAGCGCGCCGCGATTCGATGGTCCGAGCTCGCCTGGTAGTCGAGCTTGACCATGAAGTTCCGCAGCAGGTTCTCCTCGGTGGTAGTGAAGTTGAACTCCGGCCGCGTAGCGAACTCACGCGCGATGCCCTCGTTCGGGGTCTGACGCTCATAGCTGCCGAAGAAGAACAGCTTGTCTCTGATAACCGGTCCGCCGAGCGTGCCGCCGATCGACTTGAAGGTGAAGTCGGGCTTCTCGAGGTTGGACCGCCTGGTGAAGAAGTTCGCCTTGTTGATGCTCGAGTCCTGGTAGTAGTAGAAGGCGCTGCCGTGGACGGTATTGCCGCCGCTCTTGGTGATGGCGTTGAGCACCCCACCGATGGCGCGGCCGAACTCGGCGTCGAACTGGCTGGTGAGGATCTGGAACTCTTGGATCGCCTCGATCGCGGTGCGCGTCTGCGCACCCGCGGTGGCGCCGATCACATCGTCGTCGTTGTTGGCGCCGTCGATGTTGAAGGAGTTGCTGTTGTCGTCCATACCGTTGACGAAGATCGAGTCAGAGGCCGTCGACTGGCTGTCCGGCGATACCTGCACGCCGGGCAACAAGCCGGCGAACACCACGAAGCTGCGACCCTGCGTGGGCAACGATATGAAGTCCTCGGCGGTCAAGTTCCCGCCCACCTCTTTCGAGGCGACGTCAACAAGCGGGCTCTCGCCGGTGACCGTCACCGTCTCGGTGATACCACCGAGCTGGAGCGTGGCGTTGAGCTCACCGTCCTGTCCTACCCGCAGCACCACCCCGGTGGTCTCGGAGGTGTTGAACCCCTGCAACATGAACGTGACGGTATATACCGAGGGTATGAGACCGTTGACGTTGTAGCCGCCGGTGGCCGAGGTGACGGTGATGCGCTCGGCCGAGGTCGACTCGTTGCGAACGGTCACCGTGACACCAGGTAGCGGTGATCCATCCGGATCCAGCACCGAGCCCGAAAGATCGGCACGTGCGAACTGCGCCTCCGCCGGCGCAGCGAAGCTGACCGCCAAGGCCAGCGTTATCAGAGCGATTACGGTACGTCGCATTGTGTCTCTCCAGACTGGGGAAAATCTCACGGCGGCCGGAACCCACGTCCGTCCGTCTCGCGGTTGCCCGCCAATTGCGTGTGAAATCGAATATGTCACACGGCGAAAAATCACACTAGGGTTGCAAGGATCATGCCCGTCGTCCCCATCCATGGCGTACGATCGGCACCGTGCTAACGAAAGATGTGTATTCGGGCGCCACAGCCGAAGCATACCGGGCGATTCTGTCAATCGTCCCGAGCGGTCGTCGTTGCACTGGAGGCGAACCCAGCACGAAAGCGAACGCTCTTTGCGGGTCCGCGGCACATCCGGGCGCGACTGAATCCAACCAATTGGCCCCGTGCTCCAGTAATTTGGATTTCTCCTGCTTCCGGCCCGAGGGGGTCCCCTTTGGACCCAAACGTGCCACGCCTGGCCAGACTGCCGCGCCAACCGGGTCGGTGCAGCGAAAAAGGGTTCGGTAGACGGCTCAGAGGCTGTTGCGCTCCGCCGGTCCCGCCGCCTCGAAGCGCCAGACGTTTGGTCCGAGTGCTGCGGCCACTGCGGAGACTGTGCGGCGCTCGCACGCTGCGACGATGCAGCCTCCAAATCCAGCGCCCACGACCCGGGCCCCGAATGCTCCGGCGCTGCGAGCCGCCTCGACCAATCGGTCGACGGCGGGATGGCTGACCTCGTAGTCGTCGCGCAGCCCGGCATGAGACGCGTCGATCAGCGCACCGAGCGCCTGTAGGTCCGCGGCGTGGAGCGCCTCGACCGCTGCCTCGACGCGCTTCGCCTCGTCGAACACGAACCCGGCGCGACGGCGCAGCACCGGGTCCTCGATCGCCTCCACTCGACGGTCCGGCTCACTCACATCGGCCAGCAGTCCGTCGTCGACACCGAGCAACCGCGCTGCGGCCAAGCACTGGCGCACCCGATCGTTGTAGAGCTTACGGGCCGCACCGGATTTGGGTGCAGCAACGCCCGAATCGGCCACCACCACTGCGAGAGATTCGGGCATCGGCACCGCTTCTACGCGCACCGGCCTGAAGTCGATCCGCAGCGCGTGCCCAGGTCGGGCGAGCAGCGCGATCGCGTGGTCCATGCCGCCCGACAGTGTTCCGACGTAATGCTCGGCGAGCTGTGCCTCCTCGGCGAGCACGGCGCGATCACCGACCGGCGCTAAAGCCAGCAAGCTCGCTACTACCAGCGCCGAGGACGAAGACAGACCGGCCTCGGGCGGCACGTCACCGCCCACCACGATCTCGAGTCCCGTCGATGGCGGGCGCTGGCGAGCCGCCGCGATGACGTAGTCGACCCAGGTGCCGGCACGTGCGCGTCGGGGAAGTTGCTCGAGGGGAACCTCTTCACACGGGTAACGGTCCGTCTCGACGTTGCGGATGCGCAGCATGGGCGCACGCCGCGGCGCGATAGCCACCCATATGCTGCGATCTATGGCCATGGGAAGCACCGGAAAGCCGTTGTAGTCGGTGTGCTCGCCGATCAGGTTCACACGGCCTGGAGCCCGAGCGATGACCCGGGCGTCGGGAAGCTCGCACAGCACCGCTTGTCGCATCGTCTCTCCACCGACTCTCGCCGCCCCGCCGGGCGGCAGCGGCAACCATACCTCGCCGCAAGGGCGGGCAACCGGCTGCCGTGGTGGTGCCGCCACCGCGTCGATAGAATCCCGCCCGTACATCTCAGCCGTACCGGCAGGTTGGTCAGCAACCAGGAGGCAGCATGAGCTCGTTACGCCGACGTCTGGGGATCGTGGCCGCCTGCGCTGTCTTGGTGCCAGCCTGCTCCATCGACATCGAGCATCAGGGCGCGTCACCGCGCCCGATCTCCGAGCTGGAGTCCAGCGTCGATGGTTGGGCGAACGAAGCTCTCGAGAGCAAGGCTGTCGCTGGTTTGTCGGTAGCCGTATCGCGGGGCGACAAACTGCAGTTCGCCAAGGGCTACGGAAGCGCCGACCTCGAGAACAGCGTTCCCGCAGCTGCCGAGACCGTCTACCGAATTGGCTCGATCACCAAGCAGTTCACCGCTGCTGCCGTCATGCAGCTGGTCGAGCGGGGCGATGTTGTGCTTGAAAACGACATCGCTGAGTACGTCGACTTCCCCACCGGCGACCACCGCGTCACCGTACATCAGCTCCTCAACCACACTTCCGGGATCAAGAGCTACACCGACCTCGGCGAGAAGTGGACCAGCACGATCCCCCTGGCGATCACCCACGACGTGTTGTTCGGCCTGCTCGCCGACCAACCGTTCGACTTCGCGCCGGGCGACGAGTGGCGCTACAACAACACGGGGTTCTACCTGCTCGGTGTGATCGTCGAGAACGTCACCGACACGTCCTATTCCGAATACCTCCAGCAGGAGATATTCGATCCGCTAGGCCTCGGCAGCACGAGCTACTGCGACGAGAAGAAGCTCATTCCCCACCGCGCCGAAGGCTACGAGAGCGAGGACGGTGACCTGGTCAACGACGAGCTGATCGACATGACCCATCCATTCGCCGCCGGGGCGTTGTGTTCGAACGTCCTCGACCTATTGCGCTGGCAGCGAGCGCTGGAAGAGGGTGAGGTGGTCAGCGAGGTCTCGTACAAGCTCATGTCGACTCCGGCGACGCTCAACGACGGCGCGGCGCTCGAATACGGCTACGGTCTCGGGGTGGACACTCTGGGTGGTCATCGCCGCGTCGCCCACGGCGGCGGAATCAACGGTTTTGTCACGATGGCGGCACGCTACCCCGACGAAGACCTCAGCGTCATCGTGCTGACCAACACGCCCGGGCCAACCGCCTTCCAGCTCGAAGAGCGCATCGCACGCGCCGCTCTCGGGCTGCCCGAGGCGAAGGAAGACGAAGAAGCCGAGATCCCGTAACGTCGACGACGAGTCTCCGCGCGGCACTGAGGTTGGACCCCCGAGGCCAGCGGACGTGTTCCGAGCTCGTGCTATCGTGCGCGCCGCCATGCCTTCCCAAGATCCGGCGATCGCCCACCCCGAGCCACTCGAGATCCCGGCGGCTGCCCGCATCCTCGGCATCCGATTTTCCGCGCTCGGCGACACACTGCTGACGTTCCCGGCTCTGAGGCTCCTCAGGGCCACCTATCCGGACATCCACCTCGCCTTCCTCACCGACACGCGCTGCGCCGGTTTGTTCGACGGGCTCGAAGTCCTCGACGAGCTCCTGACGCTTGACCGCGGCGCACTGAAGAGACTCCGGCCGGGCGCCGTGGCGCAGCTGCTGAACAGGGTGCTACGACCGGCTCTCTTCGGTCGCTGGGACGTGGTGATCGACTTTCAGGGGTTCACCGAGACCGCCGCGATTGGCGCCCTGACAGGCGCTCCGATCCGCGTCGGGCGCCGCTACAAGACCGGAGCCCACCGCCTCTATCGACCCTGGATCGACGCACCGCACTTGCCGATCTACATGACCGACGCCCACATCGACACCATCGTGCGCGCCGGGCTAGCGCCGGCGCCAGCAGCGCGCCGACAAGCCGGAGCTGCCCGCTTCTATCGGACCCCTGCCGAGGCCTCGCGACGCTGGCTCACAAGGTGCGCATCAAGGCGCCAACCGACCGCCGAGCAGGCACCGTCGATCGCTTTCTTCGTGGGCGCCGCCAAGGCGCACAAGCTCTGGCCGGCGGCCCGGTTCGCACAGCTCGCCCGTCGCCTCGCGGCCGAGCTACCGCACTCGTTCCTGATCTTCGCGGGTCCCGGCGAGCAGGAGATCACGCGGCAAGTGGTCGAGGATGCGACGCAACACGGGCTGGCAGATCGTGTTGCTGATGGAGGATGCGGCGACCTCGCGACGCTAGCCGCGGCATTCGAGCACTGCAGTGCCACAGTGAGCAACGATACCGGCCCGCTGCATCTGAGCGTCGCGGTCGGCACTCCGACGCTGGGTATCTTCTCTACCGGCGACCCGCACTTCATACCGCCGCCCCCACACAGATACGTCGTCGCTCCGGGGGGACAGGTCGACGCGATCACCGTCGATCAGGTCGCCACCGCGGTGCACAAGCTGCTCACCTAGTGTCCTGAGTCAGGACACTCTCAGGCCGGGAAGTGTGGCGGCCCGCTACTGGACTGCGAGCACCTCGCCGCGGCGACTCAGGCCCACGAGCAGGGCAACGACGCGGCCGTAGCTCTGCACACCCCCCGGCACACGGTTGGAACGCAAGTAGGCATCGTTGATGCGCGAGGCGATTGGCGTGGCGCGGCTGTGGTAGCGATCCCAGAACTCGCGCATGGCGCGCACGTCGGCGACAGGCCCGTTATCGAGGGTCGCCCAGACCTCGGCGGCCTCGTCGGGGGAATGGCGCGCCACGGAGCCGACCAGCGCCATTCCCATGTACAGATGGGCTGCGTAGCGTAGGTAGGGATCGTCGGCACCGGCGCAGGCTATCGCCGCCACCAGGTTGGCTTCGCCTTCGTCGGTGATACCCCGCTGGTGGGCCTTCTCGTGCGCCACCGTGATCGGTAGCGACGCGTCGGGCACCAGCCGATTGAAGGAAGGCTCGCCAGTGAACGGGATATAGATGCCGCTGATGCCGAGATACGAGAAAACCGTCGAGGACAGGAGCGGCTTGGCGCGTGACGCCAGGTTGCCCAGTTCATCGCCAGGCAGACGGAGCTCCAGATACCTCGCGTCGATTGCCGCGTTCAACTCGCTCAAGGTCATTGGCAGGCGGCTCGCGGCGTCGACGGCGACTCCGAGTAGCCGGTGGTCGCGGTTCGCCGCGTCGATCGCCCGCCGGGTGAGCTCGAGTACCTCCGGCGCATCGATCTCGGCGGTCTCGAGGCCCAGCCGGGTCGCCAGCGGCGGCCGCGCGTAGTTGAAGCCCCACAGAAACAGGAACGCCAGAAACGCCCAGCCCGCCACGATCCAGGCGCGCATCGCCAGCCGGCCGGTCGCAGCCAACGCCCGTCGAGGCCATGGTCGGGGGGTCGCCTCGGCAGGCCCGCGGCGCCAACGAACAATGCGCCAACCCAGCCAGGCCACGACCGCCAGCAAGCTTGCCTCGGCGAGCGAGAGAGGGAACCAAGCGTTGGCCCAGGCTAGCGTGTGAGCAACCAACGGATACAGGCCTCGGCTGTAAATGCTCTCGACAAGATCGGGCAGCCCGAACGCGATCCGCTGCACCAGCAGAGCCGCCGGCAGGATGAGCAGGTTGACGAGCGCAGCGGGGCGCGACCAGGATCGCCCGCGCCGCCAGCGCGACGCTGGTAGTCGTGCTTCAATCAACGCTCTTGACCTCTGGCGGCTCGTGGTGGAAGTGTTATGCGTCTGGCCGATTGACCGGCTCGACGCCGACAATCCTCCCCGGGAGGATCGCATGACGCTCGATCTGAGCTCCAAGGATCGCTCATTGCTCGCCGGTGAGCACGGTCCCGCGGGCCGATTTGCGATGTCGATCCTTGTGCGTATGGCCGAAGCCTTCGGTGCTGAGCGCATGCTCGACATCTCGCAGGCTCATATCGACAGCACCGTGTATCAGGGCGAAGCAACGCTGGAGTTCGCCGAACGTCTCGCAGACATGGACGCGCGCGTCGCGGTTCCATCGACGGCGAATGTCAGCGGCGTGGATGCCGACAACTGGCAAGAGTGGGCGGTGCCGGGAGAATGGGCCGAGAAGGCCTATCGGCAGATGCAGGCCTACGAGCGCATGGGGTGCACGCCGACGTGGACCTGCGCCCCCTATCAGACGGCCATGCGGCCGACCCTCGGCCAACAGATCGCCTGGGGAGAATCAAACGCCATCGCTTTCGCCAACTCGGTCATCGGCGCACGCACCGAACGCTACCCCGACATGATGGATATCTGCGCGGCGATAACCGCCCGGGTGCCAGCGCGTGGTCTGCATCTGGATGACAACCGCGCCGGCGACGTGCTGTTGCGGCTGGTGGATATCCCCGAGGCGTTGCAACGCGACGATTCGTTCTGCGCCGTCCTCGGCTACCTGATGGGGAAGATCGCCCAGGAGCGGGTGCCGGTTATCGACGGGTTCACCGCCACCCCCTCGGAGGATGACCTCAAGGCGCTTGGCGCCGGCGGGGCGTCGGCGGGAGCAGTGGCATTGTTTCACCTTGTCGGCCACACGCCCGAGGCACCGACGTTGGAGGCGGCATTTCGGGGTCGCGATCCGGCCGAGACGCACGAGTTGACGGTTCGCGACCTACGCCGGGCGCGCGCCGAGCTCACCACGTTCGACGGCGATCGGCTCGACGTCGTGGTCCTGGGGAGCCCGCACTTCTCACTCGAGGAGTTCCGCCGCCTGGCGCCCCTCCTGGAGGGCCAGCGGTGTCATCCCGAGGTGCTTTTCGTGGTAACCACGGGACGCATGATGCGCGCCCTCGCCGAGCAGGCCGGCTTGCTCGGGCCGCTGCGCGAGTTTGGCGTCAAGATCACGGTGGACACCTGCATCCTCACCACGCCGATGCTGCCGCCCGAGATCGATACCCTGATGACCAATTCTGCAAAGTACGCTTACTACACGCCAGGTCTGCTCGACGCGGACGTCACCTTCGGCAGCCTGGAAGATTGTGTTCGTTCGGCGATCGCTGGCCGCGTCGAGCGCGACGAGTCCTTATGGCAGGGGTGATCCAGGGAAGGGTGCTGGTGGCCGGCGACGTCGAGGGCGAGGTGCTTGCCAGCACCGAGCCGCTGAGCTTCTGGGGCGGCTACGATCAGACGTCGGGCGAGATCATCGATCGGCGGCACCCCCTGTCAGGCTGCGTCGCGGCCGGCAAGATCCTCGCGCTGCCTGCCTCGCGCGGATCTAGCACGACCGCTGCCGTGTTGCTCGAAGCGGTGCGCCGCGGCACCGCGCCGGCCGCGATCATCACTGACGGCGCCGACACGTTCCTGACGCTGGCAGCAATCGTCGCCGACGAGATGTACCAGCGGACCTTCGCTGTGGTATCGGTCGACACCGAAGACTTTGAAACGCTGGCGTCCGCCGAGAGGCTGCACGTAGGCATCGACGGCAGCATCGACGTCGTCTAGCAGGCCGTGGTGAAAGTGTGGTGGGTCTGGCGACAGGGTCTGGCGAAGTGGAGGCAAGCAGAGAGGAGGAGGCGATGGGTACCCCATCGTTGACGAGGAACGACGCAGCATACGCGCGCAACCCCCTGTCGCCCGAAGGGTTACGGCCCACCACACTTTCACCACGGCCTGCTAGCCTCACGACACTTCCATCACGGCCTGCTAGGCTCGACCACCTCAGAACGCCGATCATCGAGGACACCCCCGTTCGCCGAGGCAAACGTGACGCTGGAACTACTCGAGTCAGGCCTACGTATGACCGCCGCCGCTTCCCTGCTGCTGTGGCTTATCGTCGTGCTCGACCGCCGACGCTGGTGGCCGACACAATGGAGCTTGCACCTGGACGCAGCATCGCGACAGCCGCGGCCTGGCGACCACGGCGAGCTAGTGCTGGTCATTCCGGCACGCAACGAGGCCGCGCTACTACCACGCACCTTGCCGCGCCTGCTGAAACAGAGCGACTGGTTTCGACGTCTGGTGGTGGTGGACGATCGCTCATCCGATAACACGGCGTCGCTAGCGACCCGCCTCGCCCACGGAACCGAAGCAGAGGAGAAGCTACGTGTCGTCAGCATCGGCGAGCTCGAACCGGGGTGGACCGGGAAGCTCCACGCCTTGAATGCCGGGGCGACGGCCGCTCTGCAGGATTGGGCGGGGGACAAAGAACACCAATGGATCCTGTTCACCGACGCCGACGTGCTTCATCCGTTCAACTCGGTCGGACGGTTGCTCTCAAAGGCCGCCGTAGAAGACCTCGACCTCGTGTCCGTGCTTGTAAGACGGCGGTGCGACATGCTTTGGGAATGGCTCTTGATCCCACCCCTTCTGTACTTCTTCCAACTCATGTTTCCGTTTCGTAGCGCTTCCGATCCGGGCTCGCGAACCGCTGCCGCCGCGGGAAGCGTAATGCTCATTCGCCGCCGAATGTTCGACGACATCGGTGGCCTGGAAGCTCTCGTGGGCCACATCGACGAGCTGGCGCTGGCAAAGCGAATCAAGCGTAGCGGCGGCAAGTGCTGGTTGGGACTGGATCCAGACTTCACGTCCCTACGAAGCTACGGCTCGCTGGATCGAGTCAGCAGCACCGTGGAGCGCGCCACCTTCGAGCAGTTGCGCTACCGCTACAGCCTCATTCCGGTCCTGTGGCTGGGCGTGCTCCTGATGTTCGCCCTTCCGCCCGCCCTGACTATCTACGCCGCCATACGACTCGACGTGCTGATGGGAGCGCCGGCGATGTTGGCGTGGCTGTTGGCCACGGTGCACTTCCTGCCGGTGGTGGGCTACCTCGGTGCACCGACGCCTTTCGCGCTGTCGTTGCCGGTCACGTCGGTCATGTACGCGTGGATAGCCACGGTCTCGGCCTGGCGACACATGAGAGGCAAGCCCGCCGCCTGGCGCCCGGCGGCGGAGGGGCTGGGGCCGGATGAGTGAGCCGCAGCGGACAACGGTTCGGCTGGAAGTACACCGCGCCGAAACCGACGGCTTGGGGATCGTGCCCGTCCGTGTCGCTGCCTGCACGGCGCTGATGGCCAGCAGGCGATGCGTGCAACAGCGCTCAGTCGAATAAGTTCGTCTGCGCGACTCTCGTCGCCGATGCGCCTTCCAACTCGAGCAACGTGCGCTTGCGCTCGACACCACCGCCATACCCGGTCAGGCTGCCGTCGGCACCGATAACGCGATGGCAAGGAATAATAATCGCGATCGGGTTGGCGCCATTGGCCAGCCCTACCGCCCGGGCAGCGTTGGGATCGCCGACTCGCCGCGCCAGCTCCCCGTAGGAGATCGTCTCGCCGTAGTCGATCATCCGCAGCTGCTCCCAAACTCTGTGCCGAAACACGGTGCCGTGCGGCGCCAGCGGCAGATCGAAGGTACGTCGCTGGCCGGCAAAGTACTCGTCAAGCTGCCCGGATGTGTCGGCGAGCGCCTCGACGTCTTCGATCCAGTCATCTCCGGGCGCGGCGCACCACGGGCCCTCGAACTCCAGCATCCGCAGGCCGGCTGCATCGACTGCGCCCAGCAGGCGGCCCAGGGGGGACTCGATCCAGCTATAACGGGTCATCGGGCAGAATCGATGTCGGCAAACCGGTTGTAGCACCAGGCGAAAACGCTGCCGCCGTCGACGCCGTCGACGAACGCGAGGACGATACCGGCTACCCAGTCCATGAGCGCACCGCTGGCCTCATACCCAGGGAACAGAGCCGCAAACAGACCCAGCACGGTGATGCCATAGCTCGGGAACAGCATGTTCAAGGCACCGACAACGGCTACGGTGCCGCCGAAGAACACCCCGCAGGTAAGCGCGAACGCTCGCGTAGATAGTCCCACGTCGATCTCCTCGGTCACATCCCCGGAGGCTTGGCGATGGATCGCATCATCACCTCGCCGTGGACGGTTATCGGGCGACGGCGAACAGACTACGCTCGCCACGCACGTACATCACGCCGTCCGACAGCGCCGGCGTGGCCATCAGCAGCTCGCCCATCGAGTTGGTGGCGATGTGCTCGAAGCTGCTGCCGGCACGCAGCACCAGAATCTCGCCATCCTCGCTGCAGAGATAGATCCGGCCATCGGCGGCAACCGGCGACGAGCTGAAGCCGGAGCCTAGATGCGGGAGCCGCACCCGATAAAGCTCTCGGCCAGAGGACAGCTCGTAGGCATCAAAGACGCCGTTGTTGGCCAGAACGTAGAGCTGATCGCGATAGATGAGCGGCGTGGGCATGTACGGCCCCCTCCCCTGTGAGCTCCAGGCAACGTGGGCGTTGGAGCTCGCACCTCCGGTCGGCGTGATGTCGCCGCGGGCGCCGGGCCGCACCACGAATATCGGACGCTCCGGGTGCCGGCCGCTGGCGATAACGATGAAGTCGTCGCTGAACACCGGAGTCGGTGCGGTGATCTTGGAGCTGCCACCGAGACGCCAGAGCTCCTCACCGGTGGCAGGATCGTAGCCGTAGACATAGTTCGAGGAGTTGGTGATCAACTCCGATGCGGCCGACCCCTCGTAGACGGTCGGCGTGCCCCACGATGGCAGCTCGTGACGTGGCGTTCGCCAGATCGTCGCGCCGTTCCGCGCGTCGAGCGCAACGAGAAAATCCTCCGCCTGCGTGTCGTATTGCGCGATCACCATGCCGTTCCACAGGATCGGCGAGCTCGCCGGGCCCCACTCGTAATCCGCCGCGTCGTAGGCACCGATGTCGACGCGCCCCGGATCGAAGCTCCAGCGCGGCGTGCCGTCCATGTCGAAGGCGTGGAGTCCCTGCGAACCGAAGGAGGCCACCAGGGTGCGGCCATCGGTAGCCGGGGTGGAGCTCGCATAGGTCGATTTCACGTGCCGGGTGTCGATCGGCGTGCCCTCGTACACAACTCGCTCCCAAACCGTCTCACCGCTGTGCTTGTCGAGCGCGAACAGCACCCAGCGATGCACCGAGTGGTCGCTAGAGGCATCGCCGTCGCCGTACAGGCCGGGCCGAAAGCCGACGTCGTCGCGGCTGCTCACCGCCGAGGTGACGTAGAGTCGGTCGCCCCACACGACCGGGCTGGAATGCGCCAGGCCGGGAACCGTGACGCGCCAGCGGATGTTGTCGCCGGTCGCACCGTCCCAGGCATCGGGCAGGTTCTGGCCATCGGCAACTCCCGAAGCGCCAGGGCCTCGGAAAGACGGCCAGTGGCCATCGTCGACGACGGGAGCGGCGACGGAGAGGGCCGCCAGAGCCGCCGCCGAAGCGACCGCTATTGGGACGAACGGTGCGCCAACTGTCCGCTTCAGGGACAAAAACGCCGTTGCACGAGACTTATCGTCGTTTGACAAAAATTTGACGGAACCCAGCATACGTGGTCTGCGTCTAATCTTGAGAATGGCCGGCTTGATCGGGATCGACCATAGCAACCGGACGGCTCGCGGTCAGGCAAGTCGCCGTAGGTAACCTCCGTGTACGCAGGGAAGCCGTCCCCGCTTCCATGCGATGCCATCCCCGATCGCAAGGAAACTTGCTATGTCTCCACGAACGGTAACTGTATCCGTGCTGGGAGCCCTTTTCCTCCTGGCGGTCATCGCCGGGGCCACCGTACTAACGGCCCCTGGGCGCGATGCCGCCGCCGTGGTCGAGCCTGCTATCGAGCTGCTCGACGGTGAGTGCAGCGGCATGAACGAAGCGCCTGCCGGCGGAGCTAGCGAAGCACCGCCCGACGTCAGCAACTTCATCGACTGCTTGCAGACGAGCGGCTACGGCGAGCCAGAGTCATGATGTTCGCATTCCGAATCACTCTCGTGTCAACCGAAGACCTCGCGGGGGGAAATGCGGAATCCGGCTAGCACCTAGCCCAGGCAAGCGTGCAGAATCCCAGGACAATGGGAAGTCGTGTTCGCTCCATCGGCAAGGAAGTCCTCGCCATCGCCGCCCTGGCGTTGGTGCTGTTCTCCGGGCGGTCGTCACTCGCCGACCACTACGTCGTGCCGACGAGCTCGATGGAATACACGCTCATGCCCGGTGATCGCGTGCTCGTCAACAAGACGACGTATGGCTTGCGCGTGCCATTCCTCGGCTGGCAGCTCACCGACGGCAACACCCCACGTGTGGGCGAGGTGGTGGTCTTCGATTCCCCCGAGACCGGCAAGCGGCTGATCAAACGCGTCGTGGCGATCGCCGGCGACGCTGTCGAGATCCGACGCGGCGTGCTGTTGGTCAACGGCGAGAGCCGAAAGATCACTGAGGATGCCTGGATCGAGGGTTTCGGCGAGCGGCAGGCCGAGCTGAACCTTTCGAACGGCGGCGGCGGACCGTACGGTCCGGTGACGATCGAGCCCGACCACGTGTTGGTGATGGGAGATTATCGCGGCAACAGCCACGACGGCCGCATGTTCGGGCGTATCTCCAGTCAGCATATCTACGGTCGTGCGATCGCCGTGTTTCTACGTCGCGGTGAAGGATTCGTCTGGCGGCCGCTCTGAGGACAGGCGGCTCGACGGGCAAGACAGAACATGTGCACAGGACCACGTTACAGTGCGCCCAACCGCCGTCAGCCAGAGTCAACCGGGCGCCAAGCCTGCTCAGCTAGGAGCATCTAATGAGCCTGTTCAGTTTCGTCAAGGAAGCCGGTGAGAAGCTTCTCGGCTTGGACGACGAGGAGCCCGAGGCCACCGACGTACCGGAGATCAAACCGGCAGGAGCGAACACCTCGGCGGCGACGCTGCACCTGATGCTGACCAAGCACAACTTCGCCCCCGACGATCTCAGCATCGGGTACGCCGACGGAATCGTAACCGTGCAGGGAACCGTGGCCTCCGCCGAGCAACGCGAGAAGATCATCCTGGCAGTTGGCAACATCCGCGGCGTGTCGCAGGTCGACGACCAGCTGAGCCTCGAAGGCGATGCTCCGGACCCAGTGTTCTACACCGTCGAGCGCGGCGACACCCTATCGGGCATCGCCAAGGCGCAGTACGGCAACGCCATGAAGTACATGGTGATCTTCGAGGCCAACCGGCCGCTACTCGAGGACCCGGACCGGATCTATCCGGGCCAGGTGCTGCGCATTCCACCGCTAGACGACTGAGTCCCCTGCAGAAGCGCTCCAAGGTACGCCGTGGCCACTGCTGAGTCCGCCACCGGCAGGCGCGGCTCCGCCGGTCGGTTAGGGCCGCCCAGACGAGAGGTCAACGCTCCGTTCTGTGGTGTCGCCGGCGTTGACCGTGAGATCGAATCGCTGTTCGCGACGCTGACCGCCGACCTCGCCGACGGTCGCCGTTTAGTTCCCGGGTAACAGCACCCATTCCTTCGGGTTGGAGGACTCGGCCGTGTAGGTACGGCCACGCGCCACCTCCTTGCCGCTGTCGTCGCGAGCACGTGGACCACCGCGTCGATGAGCACGGCGCCTTGCCGCGCGCCGACCCGCAGCACACCGGTCTCCCAGGCAGCGCGACGCTCGCTGCGCTCGCCGGGCTGTACGACGACGTCATCGAACCTCTCGCTGGGTCGGTTCGAGATCTCGACCGAGCCGACCACCACGTCATAGGCACCCGGGGTGAGCCGGTATACCGCCGGGTTGCTCGACGCGCGTGATCGGCGTACGGCCCTTCGGGTTGAGTCCCTCGACGCTGGCCCGCATGGCCGCCTTGTCGAGCGGGCCGAGCGGCAGGATGGTCTCGATGTCATCGCAATCGCCCTCGCGGCGGTGGCCGTAGGCAACCAAACCGGCGTCGCTGTCGGCTGGAAGGCCATCGATCAGATCGCCGAGCACCCGGCGGGCGATGACGATCTTGTTCTCCCCCTCGATCTGCCCCCACATCGAGCCGGAGGCTTCGAGGATCAGCAGCAGGTCGGGACTCGGCGCGCTCTGCGAGGCGACGGCGGTCACCCCGCCCAAGAGCACCAAGCCTACGGTCATGGCGCGCGCCAGAGCCGCGTTCATTGTCCCTTTCCCCGCAGAGAGTGATCAGTACTGTCCAGATACCTCGAATTCGGCCTCGCTGTCAGCGTCCTGAGTCAGGACACTGGTGGCCTAGCAGGCCGTGGTGAAAGTGTGGTGGGTCTGGTTACGGCGAGTTGGGGCCAGATGCAAGGCGGCCTGACGCAGGCGATGCCCTAGCCATCGTCGAGGAAGGCCAACGCCGCAAATGGCCCCGAATCGCCGTAACCCTTCGGGCGACAGGGGGTTGCGCGCGTATGCTGCGTCGTTCCTCGTCAACGATGGGGTAACCATCGCCTCCTCCTCTCTCCTTGCCTCCACTTCGCAAGACCCTGTCGCCAGACCCACCACACTTTCACCACGGCCTGCTAGTAGCGATACTCGTCGGTTTTGTACGGACCGTCAATGTCCACACCCAAGTAGTCGGCCTGCTCTTGGGTGAGGCGCGTGAGCTCGACACTCAGGTGCTCCAAGTGCAACCGGGCGACTTCCTCATCGAGCTTCTTGGGCAGCACGTACACCTGTCTGCCGAAGCCCTCGTCGTTCTTCCACAACGCCATCTGCGCCAACACCTGGTTGGTGAACGACGCCGACATCACGAAGCTCGGATGGCCGGTGGCGCAGCCGAGGTTCATCAGGCGGCCTTCGGCGAGCACGAGCACGCTATGGCCGTCGGCAAAGATCCACTCGTCATACTGCGGCTTGACGTTGACCTTCTCGATGCCGGGTAGGCGAGCCAGGCCGGCCATGTCGATCTCGTTGTCGAAGTGGCCGATGTTGCAGACGATGGCCTTGTCCTTCATCGACGCCATGTGGTCGGCGGTGATGATGTCGAAGTTGCCGGTGGAGGTAACGAAGATGTCAGCAGAATCGACGACGCTCTCGAGCGTTCGTACCTCGTAGCCCTCCATCGCCGCCTGCAGTGCGCAGATCGGATCGATCTCGGTGATGATCACCCGGGCCCCCTGGCCGCGCAGCGCCTGTGCACATCCCTTGCCAACTTCGCCGAACCCGCACACCACGGCCAGCTTGCCGCCGATCATGACGTCGGTGGCGCGGTTGAGTCCATCCAGCACCGAATGGCGGCAGCCGTAGATGTTGTCGAACTTCGACTTGGTAACCGAGTCGTTGACGTTCATCGCCGGCACCAGCAAGGTGCCAGCCTTCTCCATCTGCCGAAGCCGGTTGACGCCCGTGGTGGTCTCTTCGGAGACACCGCGCAGCGCCGCCGCGATGGTGTGCCAGCGCTGCGGATCGCGCCCCAGATCGCTACGAAGCAGGTCCAGGATCACGCCCCACTCCTCGGAGTCAGAGCCGGGGTCGAAGTCCGGTACCGCACCGGCCTCCTCGAACTCGAATCCCTTGTGAATCACCAGCGTGGCATCGCCACCGTCATCGACAATCAGCTCGGGTCCAGAGCCATCGGGCCAGGTCAAGGCCTCGGAGGTACACCACCAGTACTCCTCCAAGGTCTCCCCTTTCCAGGCGTACACGGGAATCCCACGCGGGTCGTCGATGGTGCCGCCGGTCTCGGGACGCCCCACCGCGACGGCGGCCGCAGCCGGATCCTGGGTGGAAAAAATGTTGCATGACACCCAGCGCAGATCGGCGCCGAGATCGGCCAGTGTCTCGATCAGTACGGCGGTCTGCACCGTCATGTGGAGACTGCCCATGATCTTGGCGCCGGCCAGCGGCTGGTCGGCGCTATAGCGGCGACGAACTTCCATCAACCCTGGCATCTCGTGCTCCGCCAGGGTGATCTCCTTGCGGCCGAGCTCGGCCAGCGTCAGATCGGCAACCTTGAAGGGCTCACGGTTGATCTGGCGCGCGGCGTCGAAGGGGTGCAGCTGTTCGGCAACGGTTTCCATTCTAATTGCTCCTAGTCAGGGCTCGCCGCCCGGCGTGCCGAGGCGACGAAGATCGCTGGTCCCGACGCGTCGGGGTCCGGCGGTAGCTCGTAGTGGGTGATCGAATTCAATCCGGCGTCGCGCAGCCAGCCAGCGATTTGCTGGCGCGAGAATCCCAACCAAGCGTGCCCCATGTCGTGCTGGTAGGCGCGCCGGTCGTGCGGCGTCATGTCGGCGATCAGCAGTCGCCCGTCCGGACGCAGCGTCCGCGCCGCCTCCGCGAGCGCTGCCTCGGGCTGCACGACGTAGTGGAGCACCAGGAACATGATGGCCACGTCGAGCTCGCCGTCGGCCAGCGGCAGGGACTCCAGCCGACCCTCCCGCACGTCGACGTTGCCGAGCTCGCGCAGGCGATCGCGAGCCGCCCGCAGCATCTCGCGTGAGCTATCGACCGCCACCACACGGCGGACGAACGGAGCTAACGACTCGGCAATGCGTCCGGTCCCGCAGCCCAGGTCGCCGGCCACCCAGTTCGGATCGGCAAGGCCAAGTAACGCCTGCAAATCGATGCGCTCGCCGAACATGTCGCGCCGCAGACGATCCCAATCGTCGGCGGCGGAGGCAAAGAACTCCTGGGAGCGGCTGCGCCGAACGGTAAGCACGGCGCGCACCCGCGAAGCGTCTTGGCGGGCGGCAGGCAGGCACAACGAGCGCTCCCGCACCAGCGCCCACAACTCGGCTGCTTCGTGGTCCAGGCTGCGGGCCAACATTCGGTAGCGTCGGCTGGTGCCGTCTGGCAGGACCACCAGCCATCCGTCCTCGGCCAGCACTTTCAAGTGTCGGCTTACCGTAGATTGCGGCATCTGCAACACGGTGCAGAGCTCTCCGACGGTGAGCTCCTGGCCCTCGAGCACCAGCAGCAGGCGCGTGCGGGTGGTGTCGGCGAGGTTGGCCAAGAAGTCGAAGATGCGGGGCTCTTCGATCGCGCTCATTAATCCGTTCATGCGGATAGACTGATTAATTGAACCGCGACTGTCAAGCCCTATAGATACGGGCCACCCCGACGGTCAACAACGGCAGCGCGAACAGGGCCAGAAAACCGTAGGCCATCATGGTGTATCCCTGGGCCACCAGAGCGATGATTCCCAGCTGCGATAGCAGCGCCGCGGCAACCAACAGAGCGACGCTGATCAGCCCCGCCGCCGCGGATCCCAGCGGCTTCCTGCCAGCCTCGACACGGCTCACCGAGATGCGGTCGGTGATGGCGTGGAT
This sequence comes from Acidobacteriota bacterium, assembly GCA_963666055.2. Classification (GTDB taxonomy): domain Bacteria; phylum Acidobacteriota; class UBA890; order UBA890; family WLXD01; genus DASCOT01. The sequence continues at coordinate 165,037 of CAXWPH010000015.1, forward strand.
CATACCCACGCCGGTCTCCACCAGGGTCCAAAGCACGACGATCGCGTAGAACGCGATCAGCCAGCCGCCCCCGGTGCGCTCCAGCATCGTCAGCCAGGGGACCTCGGCATCGAGCACCTCGGGGTCCGGGTAGAACGTCAGGATCGCCAAGAAGGTGAGCACGAATGGCACCATCGACAGCAGGCCGGTGATCAGTCCGGCCCCGAGGGTCTGTCTTCGCGAGGTCTGACGATCGATGACGAACAGCGTGCTGGGAAGGCCGGCCAGGTTGTAGCCGACATAGAGCAATCCAGTGCCGAGGATGGTGCTCACCGGGACCTCCGCCGGCAACGACACAGCCCCGCTGGTCAGCGCGCTGCCCACGGTGGACCCCGACCGGCTCAGCACCGTCCAGGCGAAGGCTGCGTAGCCGACATACAGAAGCGCCGAGCCGACCGTCTTGAAGCCTTCGATGGTGGCGCGGCCAGAAGCATTGATGATGCCGACGAGCACGATCACCAGCCCCACGCCGAGCCAGTACGGCACTCCTAACACGCGCTCCGCGACGCTGCCGGTGGCGGCGCTGACCACGGCGATGACCACTACCGCCATGGCGACGTAGAGCACATCAAAGAGCGGCCAGGCGGGGCCGATGAGCTCGCGAACCAAAGTGCGATAATCGAACGCGCCGCTCACGCGAGCGAACTCGTAGCACACTGCGCTGATCAGCGAGAAGCCGATGCCGATCGCCAAGACGCTCCACAAACCGGCGGGGCCGAATCTGGCGCCGTACTCGACGATCTCGCGGCCGGTGGCGTACGCCCCGCCGATGAGCACCGATTGAAAGATGATCCCGGGCAGCACGTATCGTTGGTAGGCTCGCCTTATCAAGATCGCGGGCCTCCCCCGATGTTCAGACGCCACAACGACTGCCCTATGTCACGCGGGTTGCGGTACAGCAGGGTGCCATGCCGGCGTAGAAACTCCACCATCAGCCGAAGCTCGCGGGGCGCCAGCGCATCGGACGACAGCGTCAGCTCCTCGTCGATCATCAAGTGTGTGATGCCCTGGTCGCGGAAGAACGTGGCGACGTCGCCCGGACCGGCGGCCTTCACCAGTGCGCGCTCGAGGCGATAGTGTTCGAAGGTGTAGTCGGAGCGCCAACCATTCGGAAACGGCTTCATCTCGCCGCGGCCCGGCAGGTCCAACAAGTACCCCCAGGTGCGCATGTTCACCAGATAGAGCCGGTCGCCCGGCCCCAGTCGACGATTGGCCTCGACGTAGATCTGATAGGCGACCAACCGCCGCGTCAGGAATTGGTGGCGGGTTTCCTGCCCCGACCAGAACAACTGCGGGCGATCCGCAAACACCATGTCGAGCCCGACGAAGATGTTGAGCGCCACCAGCAGCCCGATTGCCGTGGTCCAAATTGGCTTGAATCGATCGGCGGCAGCCACCGCCACCAGGACGGCTGCTATCGGCAGCATCGGCAGCAGGAAACGCACCTGCGTCGTGGTCATTGCCCAATAGAAGATAAACCCGGCAGCGAACACCCCTAGCATGCGGATCTCGCGCCGGCGATTGCGCACCGTGAAGGCCAATGGGGCGAGCAGGAACCCGCTGCCGACCACCCCGTCGTAGGCCGTGTAGTTGGCGTCGGCGGAGGTAAACACCCACACCATCGCCATCAAGCGCTCCCAGAGAGCACGGTCGTAGCCGGCGCCGTACTGGCGTTGCCAGGCGAGCGCGAGCTCCGACTGGTGGGTGCTCCAGTTCACCGCGTCGGTGAGCTCGAACGGACCGAGGCGGAAGGGGAACAGCGGCCAGCCCGTGATGCTCCACGTCCGCGCCAGGTAGGGAGCGAACATCAGCAGCGCGATCACACCGATTGCGACCGTTCCGTAGGGAATCTCTCGAGGGCGTGTGCGCAGGTGCTCGATGAGCACCACCAGCACCAGCAGCAGCACGAGCTGCAGCGCCGTGTACTTGACCGTCCACGCCGCCCCCGCCATCATGCCGGCGAACACCGCCCAGCGGAGCGCCGCGGCTTCGCTCTCCTGGCGCTCGTTCACGTAGCGAATGGTGCCAACCAGCGCCAGCAAAGCGTACAGCGTGAAGTTCATGTCGATGTACGCCCAGTGACCGATCACCATCACCGTGGGCACGGTCATGAACAGCGCCGTCCCGAGGACGGCGCTGCGGGTCGGTACAAACGTGCGTACGTAGCTGTACAGCGCGATCATCACCAGCCCGAGGTAGAGCAGGTGGAACATCCGTGCCGCCGTATCGCCCGCGATACCCAGGCCGAAGGTGAACAGCATCTGCGGGCCCGTCGGGTAGTAGGCCAACACGTTGTCGGTGAACATCGGCAAGTAGCCGACGCGCAGGACCTGCGCCGGGATCTCGAGGTGATAGACGATTTCGTCAAGCGACGTGGGAGGCAGGGTCGTTCCCATCAGCATCCAGGCGAAATAGAGCAGCGCGCCAAGCGCCCCGAACATCAACCAGCGCTCGCGGCCCAGCGCCACGCCGGCTATGCGAACCGCTCCCAACAAGTCGGGAATGCCAACCAGCGCGATCATGGCGAGCACTCCGAGCAGCACCCACAGCAGGGTCGGCGACAAGACTCCCCCGACGGGCAGCACGTAGCCGATCATCGCCGCGCCGTAGATCAGGTACGAGATCAGCAGCAAGCCAACGCCGGTCTCCGCCGCGAGCTGCAGCCCTGCGGGTCCCAGAGCCCACCGCGAGCCCATCAGCCACCGACCGATCTGGCGCGCCGCAATCGCGGTCACCCCCACCTGCAACAACGCGAGCGCCGTCATGCTCCACCCCCAATGCCGCGCCAACCGCCGCTCAGGCCACTACAATGGACCGACACCTCTGAGCCCCGACCTGCCCACATCGGCCGAGGACCCCCCGTTGCGTAGAAGCCTGATTGCAGCGCTCGTCATCCTACTTGCTTCCGCCTCCAGCAGCCAGGGAGACAACTGGCCGCAGTGGCGCGGCCCGGCGCTCAACGGCGTAAGCGCCGAGACCGGGCTGCCCACGACCTGGGACGCCGACACCAACATCACCTGGAAGCTGGAGCTTCCGGCTTGGAGCGGCGCCACGCCGATCGTCTGGGACGACACAGTGTTCCTGAACGTCGGTGACGGCACCAACATCTCGCTCTGGGCAATCGATCGGGCCACCGGCAAGATCCGCTGGGGGCGAGTGCTGAGCGGCAATGACCACCGCGAGCGGAAGCAGAACATGTCGTCGCCCTCGCCGGTGACCGATGGCACGCATGTGTGGGTGATGACCGGCACCGGCATCCTCAAGGCCTTCGACTTCGACGGCAACGAGCGCTGGAGTCGCGACATCCCGGCCGACTATGGAAGGTTCGGGCTCAACTGGGGTTACGCATCGTCGCCGCTGCTGTACGACGGCGCCCTCTTCGTGCAGGTGCTGCACGGCATGAAGACCGACGACACACCGTACCTGCTGCGCATCAACGCGGCCACCGGCGAGACCATGTGGCGTGTCGAGCGCCCTACCGACGCCATCCGCGAGTCTCCCGACTCCTATGGCACACCGGCGTTGCTGCAGTACGACGACACCACCGAGATCGTGCTCACCGGCGGCGACGTGGTGACCGGGCATGACCCCGGCACCGGCGAGGAGCTCTGGCGCTCCGACGGCCTCAACCCCGAGAACAACGGCGCCTACCGCATCGTCGCGTCAGCCGTCGTCATGGACAGGGTGATCTACGCGCCGACGCGAGAACGGCCGCTGCTGGCGCTGCGCGCCGGCGGCCGCGGCGATATCACCCAGACGCACCGCCTGTGGTCGTTCAACGACGGACCCGACGTGCCCACGCCGGTAACCGACGGGCGCTACTTCTACAGCATCAAGGACAACGGTGTCATCTTCTGCCTCGATGCCAAGACCGGCGAGCGCATCTACGGTCCAATTCGTCTCGCGGTCGGCACCTACAGCGCCTCGCCGGTGCTGGCCGACGGCAAGATCTACATCACCAACGAGGACGGTCTCACCAGCGTGATCAAATCTGGGCCGGAGTTCGAGATTCTGGCCGAGAACGACCTCGGCGACTACACGCTGAGCTCGCCGGCGATCTCCGACGGTCAGATCTTCATCCGCACTGCCAGCGGGCTCTACGCGATCGGGGAGCGGCGCACGGACTGAGCGCATGGGCAGTATCCGGCCACAGCTTGCGGCTCAGGGCGTTGACGGCGCGAGGCACGAAAACATCAGTCGCTGCGCAGAGCGGTAATCGGATCGACGCGGGCAGCGCGCCATGCGGGCAGGAGGTTGGCGGTTCCAGCCACCACCAGGAGCGCGACTGCGGCGCTGCTGAACGCCACCGCGTCGGTCGCACCGATGCCGTAGAGCAGGGCGCCGAGAGAGCGCGTCAGCGCCAAGCTGATCGCCAAGCCGATGATGGTGCCGATGGCGACGGTACGCATACCCTGGCGGAAGACCATGCGCACGACGCGGGCGCGATCGGCTCCGACGGCGATGCGAATGCCGATTTCCCTGGTGCGTCGGGCGACCGCGAACGCCACCACGCCGTAGACGCCCACCGCTGCCAGCAGCGCCCCGAGACCGCCGAGCACCGTCAACGCGACCGCCGCGAAGCGCACCGGGAACAGGCTGAGCGCCAGATGCTGCTCGATGGTCTTGGCCTGCATGATCGCGAGGTTGGGATCGAGCTCACGAACCACCATCCGCATTCCGGCGAGAGTCGCCGCCGGGTCGGCGTCGGTACGAGCGAGAATATTGCCGAACATCGTGCTGGCTGTCTGCGCGTACGGCAGGTACAGGTGGGCGGTGGGCCCCTCACCCAGGGTCAGGATCTTGTGCGGTGCGTTGATGCCGATCACCTCGGCGAACGGCCCGTCTTCTCCGACCACCGATAGCCGCTTGCCGATCGGGTTCTCGCCGGGCCAGAGCTGCTGGCCCAGGGTCTCGTTGACGATCGCCACGCCAGGCGACTCCGCGACGTCCTGAGCGCTGAAGGCACGCCCGGAGAGCATCGGGATTTGCATCAGCCGGAAGAACTCGGGGCTGACCGCGGCGGCCGGCACCGCCGCCGGCTCCTCGCCGGCATCCAGCATCACGCCCTCGAGGTAGACGTCGCGGTCGAGCACCACAGTCGACTCCAACGGCATGCGTTCGGCGAAAGCGACGCTTGCTACCCCAGGGAGGGCGCCGATCCGGTCCATCGCGCGGTAGTGCAAGTCGCGCGCTTCCTCGGCATCGTAGCCCTGGAACACCCGCCCCAAGTTGACGCCGACGATCGATCCGGTGGCGATTCCGGGGTCGATCGACTCGGCGTTGGCCAGGCTCCGGATCAGCAACGCGGCACCGATAAGCAATACCAGAGTTACTGACACCTGCACCATGACCAGGGCTCCACGCAGCCGATTGCCGCGCGTGCGGCCGCCGGCCGAGGCCTCATCAGCGCGCAGCGCCTGACCGAGGTCGGCCCGCGTCGTGCGTAGCGCCGGAATGAGTCCGAACAGCAAGCCGGCGGCGATCGATACCAGCGCGGTGAACACGATGACGCGCGGCGCCATCCCGATGCTCAAGTCGATCGGCACCATGATCGGCGGCTGCACTGCCAGCAGTCCGCGCAGCGCTATCGTCGCCACCAGGGCAGCGAGCAACCCGCCGAGCACCGAGAGCACCGCGCTCTCGGTAAGCAACTGGCGAATCAAGCGCCCGCGGCCAGCTCCCAGCGCCAGGCGCACGGCGATCTCCTGTCGCCGCACCGAGGCCCGCGCCAGCATCATGTTGGCGATGTTGGCGCAAGCGATCAGCAGCACCAGGGCGACGATCACCATCAACACCCCGGCCGCTGAACGCATCATCTGATCGGCGGCCGGGTCGATGCGTACATCGCCAGCTCGCAGCACGGCGATCCCGCGGTCGGCATTGGTGTCGGGATACTCCGCCGCCAGGTTGGCGCCGATGGCACCAACCTCGGCGGCGGCCTGTTCGACGGTGGTACCGGACCGTAGACGTCCGATCACGTAGGTACTATGTGAGCCGCGACGCTCCAGGAGGCTGGTCGACATCGCCGGCCCCAGCAAGTCGGTGGCGCGAAACGGGACCCAGAAATGCACCCGCAACGGCGGTGTACCGCCGGTGTATTCGTCGGGAACAACGCCGATCAGCACGTAGCGGCGTCCCGCGAACGTGAGCTCGCTGCCGATGGCATCGGGATCGGCACCGAGACGGCCGCGCCAGAACGCCTCGCCTACCATTACAGTCAGCGGCGCATCGGCACGGTCGTCCGGGGTCGTGAAATCGCGCCCCACTACCGGTCGGAGGCCCAGAACATCGAAGAAGTTGGCCGAGATCGACTCGCCGAACACGAATACGGCGTCGCCGCGGTTGTTGAAGGTGGTCATCTCGGTTCGGTACGCGGCGAGCCCCTCGAACGCCGCGGCCTGGTCACGCACGTCGCGGTAGTCCGGGTACGACATCATCATGCTGCCGAAGCCGCCCTCCGCGTTGGCCAGGCGAATCAGCGAGCCCGGATCCTCGACCGCCATCGGCTTGAACAGCACCGCATCGATCACTGCAAACACGGCGGCGTTGAAACCGATTCCGAGCGCCAGCGACAACACCGCCACCAGCGTAAAGGCGGGGCTCTTCCATAACATGCGGACGGCAAAACGAGTATCCGTTGCAAGGTCGCTCATGAGACCGCGTGCGGTAGAGGGAACGTTACTTCCGCCAGGGCGGGGAAACCGGCCCAGAGGATCGTCGGGGCCGGCCCGCTTAGCGGCGGAGCCGCGTCGTACGAGCTCGTCGACGTTGCCGAAGCGGGCTTCAGCATCGCGCCGCGCCGCTTCGGGAGACATGCCGGACGCGAGGTTGTCGCCGGTGCGTAGGTCCAGGTGCGCCATCATCTCGTCGCGCACCTGGCGCTCGACGCCTGCAGCACGACTGGCTCTTCGGTTCCAGCGAGTCCAGAGCGAGCTCACCCTACCCGGCCTCCAGAACCTTGCCGACGGCGGAGGCAAATTCACCCCAGGTCGCGAGCTCGGCAGCGAGCTGCTCGCGGCCCTCAGAAGTCAGGGTGTAGAACCTGGCGCGCCGGCCGGTGTCGGTAACCCCCCAATCCGAGACAACCCAGCCACGCTTCTCCATGCGGTAGAGCGCCGGATACAGGGAGCCTTCCTCCACCGTCAGTATCTCGTCGGTGGTCGACTGGATTCTCTTGGCAACGGCGTAGCCGTGCAGGGGTCCACTTTCAAGCGTCCTCAGTACGAGCATGCCAAGCGTGCCGCGCAGCAGCTCGATTCCGTTCTTGCCCATCGAATCTCCGTTGCAGGCGACTTGCGTATCAAGCGGCGCGTCGCGATTCCCTAGAAACTCTATCCTTAGCAGTCCTGGGTATTATAGTGACGCGCAGGCGCCCTGCAAGCAACGCTCAGTCGGGCAGCGCGGGGAGGGCAATAAACCGCAGGTCGGAGAGCCAGCTGCGCACCTGCGTGTCGGTGTTGTCCGTATCCACCATGAAAGCAATGCCACCGATACGATCGGGCGCCTCGCCGAAGGCGCGCTCGTAGTCGGCAAGCAGGTCGCGCTCCTCGACGCTCCATCGGCCAGTGGCGTCGGCGCCGCTACGTAACACAACGGTGGCGACCCGCGGGCGATACGGATTGGGGAAGCGCGTCCCTACAGGTAAATCCCGCGCCCAGACGTAGGCAATGGCCCGGGTGTCGCGGTCCCATATGTCGGTGGCGAAGGCAACCATGATGCGAGCTGCGTAGTCGTCGCCCGGACGCGTTCGTTCGTCCTCCCGGGTATCGAGCGGCCGATCGATCTTCCAGCGCCATGACAGGCGAGCTCGTGTCGGATGGCGGACGTCGACTCGGCGCCATAACGCCGCCGCCGCCGCATCGCTGTCGGCCTGCAAGACCGCCCGCGTGTCGTCGAGGACAACGCTGAAGCGGGTGCTGCTCGACGCCATTCGCTGGTGCCTCCAGCGTGCCGCCCAGCCATCGCGAAGGCCGTCGAGCAGATCGACGCCAGCACCGCCAGCTTCCTGGGCGACGCTGCCAAGGGCGGTTGTGGCACACATCGACAATGCGAGTGCGAGGCACAGGCCAGCCTGTCGCATGGTCGCCCCTGAAGTCGGACCAGTGGTGGGAAGAAGGTGGTTGCCCTATACGATACCGGGCAGACCCCATGAGTCACCGAACTCGCCAGCAGAAGCCACCCTTGCACCGCCGGTCGGCGCGCTCGGCGACGATTGCCGCGCTGGCGCTCGTATCGGCGCTGAGCGTCGGGTCGGCGCGCGGCCACAACTTCGGATTCACTCGGGTTTCGCTGGTGTTGCGCCCAGACGCTACCTTCCAGGCGAGCATGCAGATCGACCTCGACGCGCTGGCGCTCGGCGCCGCCCCCGACAGCGACGACGCCGAGCTCGTCGCGGCCCTCGCTGGTCTGTCGGACGCACAGCTCGCCGAGCGCGTCGATGGCTTGCGCCGCTTGCTGGAGCGGCGCGTCCGCATCCTCTTCGATGGCGAACGCGCCGATTTCCGGATCGAGTTTCCCGACCGGACGGCTGGCCTCACCCGCAATGCGTCGCCGCCGACGTTCCTCGGCGTGCGGGCTTGGCTTGCTGGCTCGGTGCCAGCCGGTGCCACGCAGGTGAGCTTCCGCGCCTCACGCGCCTTCGCGCCGGTACAGTTGACGATCGTCGACGAACGCAGCGGCGCGACCACCCGCGAGCCGCTGGCGCGTGGCGACGAGAGCACCCCCTTCAGGCTCGATCCGGCGGCCCGACCGACCGCCTCGGAGAGTTCCATCGCGGCCGGCCTACGCTACGCGCGGTTGGGCTTCCTCCACATCATCCCGGCGGGCTTGGACCACATCCTGTTCGTGCTGGGACTATTCCTGTTGAGTGCAAAGCTGCGTCCCTTGCTGCTTCAAGTATCGGCGTTCACCGTCGCCCACACCGCCACGCTCGGCCTTTCCGCCTTCGGTGTAGTGCAGCTATCCGCATCGTTCGTAGAGCCACTCATCGCGTTGTCGATCGCCTACGTTGGCCTCGAGAACGCCATGACCGACCGGCTCCGCGCCTGGCGCCCGGTCCTGGTGTTCGCCTTCGGCCTCCTACACGGCCTGGGGTTTGCGGGTGTGCTTGGTGAGATCGGCCTACCGCCAGACCAGGCCCTCGGCGCCCTGCTCGGATTCAACGTCGGCGTCGAGCTGGGTCAGCTGGCGGTGATCGGTGGTGCCATCCTCGTCGTCGGCAAATTCCGGAACCGCTCCTGGTACCGTCGCCGCATCGTCGTACCGGCTTCGCTATCGATCGCCGCGGTCGGTCTGTACTGGTTCGTGAGCCGCGCCATCGCCGCTTGAACCGGCGATTGCCGGCGCACCGCTGGACACTGCCTTCGGCGCTGCGAACCTTGCACGCTCTGCGGCAGCAAACGTACGATAATCTGACGCTCATGTCAGATGATTCTGCGCCGCCGACTTATTCCGGGTGGCCGACATGCCGCTTTCGCAGCGCGGCTCCGCCTCTCCGTACCCGACCTCGAGATAGCACCATGCGAACATCCCGACCCCGCGGCACGCTTTCCTCACGGCTGACTGTTTCTTCACGATTGACCGTCGTTGCGCTTCTGGCGGCCTTGACGACCGTCTTGGCCTCGCCGTCTCCGGCCACCGAACCGAACGCCGCTGCCGCGGTACGTGCCGACGAGTGGACGAGCTGGCGCGGCCCGCACCAAAACGGCGTGTCGCCAGCCACCGATCTGATCTCCAGCTGGTCGGTAGACGGCGACCATCAGATCTGGCGAAGCGATCTCGTCGGACGCTCGACGCCGGTGGTATTCGACGGCCGTGTATGCGCAAACGGCCGCCGCGGCGACACTCACGAGACCGTCGCCTGCTGGAGTGCCGAATCCGGCGAGCTGCTATGGCAGCGCGACTACGTGATCTACAACACCACTGTGCCGTACACGCGCGTCGGCTGGGGCGGCGTTACTGCCGATGCCGAGACCGGCTATCTCTACGCTCACACGGTCGATGGGCTGCTCACGTGCCTCGACCGAGACGGCGAAACGGTGTGGGAGATCCGGCTCGGCGAGACCTACGGACGCGCCTCCGGGTACGGCGGCCGCACGCACACCCCCATCGTCGACGAGGACCGCGTAATCCTGGGGCTGATCGGTACCAGCTGGGGGGAGTTCGGGCCACCGCGCCACCGTTTCTATGCCTTCGACAAGCGCGATGGCCGGGTGGTGTGGACCGCCAACCCGAGTGAAGAGAACCCCAAGGACATGAACACTCAGGCGACGCCGATTGTCGCCGAGATCGCCGGGCAACGGCTGATGATCGGCGGTGCTGCCGACGGCTGGATCTATGCGCTCAAGGCGCGTACCGGCGAGCTCGTCTGGAAATACCAGCTGAGCAAGCGCGGCATCAACACGGCGGTGGTGGTAGCCGACGAGGTGGTCTACGTCAGCCACAGCGAAGAGAACCTGGATGGCGGCCCGCAAGGCCGTGTGGTGGCCATCGACGCTACCGGCAACGGCAACGTGACCGACACCCACGAGAAATGGCGCGCCGACGAGATCACCGTCGGGTTCGCATCGCCGCTGTTACACGACGGCGTTCTGTACCTGCTCGATAACTCCGCCAACCTGCGCGCCTTGGATACAACCACCGGCGACGAGCTCTGGACGCACAACGTCGGCACGGTGGGCAAGAGCTCGCCGGTATGGGCCGACGGCAAGATCTTCGTCACCGAGGTAAACGGTAACTTCGTCATCCTGGAGCCGGGCAGCGATGCAGCGACGGTGCTCGATTCGGATCGCATCGATATTCCCGAGGAGAGTCGTGCCGCCGAGATCTATGGCTCTCCGGCGATCGCCTACGGTCGCATCTACTTCACCACCGAAGATGGGATCTTCTGCCTCGGCGACCCGGCTCAACCGTTCAGCATCGCGACGAGCGCCAGCCCCGCGGCTGCCGAATGGGCACCCGACGGGGCGGCCGCCCACGTCGCCGTCGTGGTTCCGACCGACGTGGTGGCCAGTAGCGGGGAGCGCATCGCATTCGCGGCCCGCATCTTCGATGCGGCGGGCCGTTACATCGGCACCCGCGCCGCAGAATGGTCGCTAGAGGACCTGTCGGGCTCGTTGAGCGCCGAGGGCGCGTTCGTCGCCGACCCCGCGGTCGGCAGTCAGGCCGGGCACATCGTCGCCGCGATCGGCAACCTCACCGCCCGTGCCCGCGTACGGATCGCCGGCTCACTTCCGTGGACAGAGGACTTCTCGTCCAGCCAGAAGCCGCGGCACTGGATCGGCGCCGGACGCTACGCCACGGCGGAGCTCGACGGCGAGCCGGTGCTGCACAAGCCACCGGCCGCAACCGGTCTCAATCGATCGGTTATCTACACCGGTCCTGAAAGCACGTCGGCGGTCACGGTACAAATAGACATCCTCGGCACACGCGCGGGTCGTCGTCGGCCGGACGGTGGCGTGGTGAACAGCGGCTACACACTCGACCTCATGGGCAACCACCAGCGGGTTCAGGTGCGGTCGTGGGCCTCCGAGCTGCGCATGGCGCAGCAGGTCCCGTTCGAATGGGACATGGATACCTGGTACACGGCCAAGCTGCGGGTCGATCAGACTGTCGATCGCGCCATCGTGCGCGGCAAGATCTGGCAGCGCGGCGAACCCGAGCCCGCTGCATGGACGATCACGGCAGAAGATCCGTTGCCGATTCGGCACGGCGCCCCGGGGATCTACGGCTACTCCCCCGTCGATCTCTACTTCGACAACTACAAGGTAACGGTGAACGAATGATGCGTCGGAAGCTCTACTTCGGGATCCTGGTGGCCACCATCGTAACGGGCGTGGCAAGCGGCGCCGCCGTGCGTGGCGCGGTGGCCGGAACGCCGTCCGCAACAACGCTCGCCGTCGCGGCCGACGACGGTGTGGGGATGTTCGGCGGCGGCCCCGACCGCAACATGGTGTCCGACGAGACCGGGCTTCCCGGGGAGTGGGATACCCGCGCCGGGATGAACGTCAAGTGGTCGGTGGGCGTGGGCTCGCAGAGCTACGCCGGCCCGGTGGTGGTGGACGGCAAGGTGTTCATCGGCACCAACAACGAGGGGATGCGTAATCCCGATCTGCCCAACGACAAGGGCGTGATCATGGCGTTCGATGCCGACAGCGGCGAGTTTCTGTGGCAAATGGTGCACGACAAGCTGCCCGTTGGCCGGGTCAACGACTGGCCGCTACAGGGCATCTGCTCGACTCCGTACATCGAGGGCGACCGTCTTTACTACGTTTCCAACCAGGCCCACGTCGTCTGCGTCGACACCGAGGGACACCATGACGGCGAGAACGACGGACCGGACACCAGCGAGGAGCACACCTCGCCGATCGATGGCGACCGCATTTGGTCGTTCGACATGATCGGCGAGGTCGACGCCTTTCCGCACAACCTGGCCACCAGCTCGCCACTGGTGGTGGGTGATCTGGTCTTCGCCTCGACAGGGAACGGCGTCGACGAGGGCCACGTGGCCATCCCCTCGCCTTTCGGTGCCAGCTTCGTAGCGTTGAACAAGCACACCGGCGAGCTGGTGTGGGACAACGCCGATCCCGGCGAGGGCATCTTGCACGGCACCTGGACGAACCCGACCTACGCGGTGGTGCAGGGCCGGCCGATGGTGATCTTCCCCGGTGGCGACGGCTGGGTACGCGCCTTCGTTCCCGAAACTGGTGAGCTGCTGTGGAAGTTCGACGCCAACCCCAAGGACGCGGAGTGGCGTCTCGGCGGTCGTGGCACGCGCAACAACATCCTCTCCACGGTGGTGGTGCACGACGACAAGGCCTATATCGGAGTCGGCCAGGATCCCGAGCACGGCGAGGCCCCCGGTCACTTCTGGTGCTTCGACCCCAGCGGCAGCGGTGACATCACCGATTCCGCCGTCATCTGGCACCGGGGCGGGCGCGACTTCCACCGCACCATGTCGACCGCCGCCATCGGCGACGGAGTCGTCTACATCTCCGATCTGTCGGGCTTCCTGTACGCGCTCGATGCCGACACCGGCGAGCACTACTGGACCTACGACACCTTCGCGGCCGTCTGGGGCTCGGCCTTCCTCGCCGACGGTAAGGTGTACCTCGGCGACGAGGACGGCGATGTGATCGTGCTACGGGCCGGCAAGGAGATGGAGGAGATCGCCGAGATGAACATGGGCGCCTCCGTCTACACCACCCCGTACGCCAAGGACGGGGTGCTCTACATCCTGTCGCGCAATCGCCTGTTCGCGATCGAAGAGGGTGCCCAGTCGGAGCCGACGAACTGAGCCAATTCCCGGGCGAACCGGCGGGCGCTCCACCGGCGGAGGCGCACTTCCGCAAGCTCGAACGCATGTACCTCGGGGCGCCGGCGAACGCTCACTTCGAGCCGCAGATCCGCATCGGCGAAGGCACCGCCGAGGTGCGCTTCGCGGTGCGGCCCGAGTACATGATCGCCGCCGGCTCGCTCCACGGCGCGGTGTACTTCAAGGCCCTCGACGACGCCGCCTTCTTCGCCTGCAGCTCGCTGGTGGAAGACGGTTTCTTGCTCACCGCCTCGTTCAACATCCATCTGTTGCGACCGGTCTCGGAAGGCGAGCTCGTGGCGACGGGCAAGGCAGTGCACCGCTCACGATCGCTCCTGCTGGGGGAGGCGGTGCTCGTCGATGCCGAGGGCCGCCAGCTCGCCCGCGGCAGCGGCACGTTCATGCGCGGCCGGACGCCGTTGAGCGAGGCGATCGGTTACGCCTGAGCGCCTCAGCTGCGACGCCACTCCCGCAGGCGAACCGTATAGACACGCGGCGTCGCCGGCGGCATCTTGGTCGGATCCAGCAGATCCATATCGAACTCCCAGTCGCGGCTGGGCGCCTGGTACACCGGGCTGCCGTAGCGCCAGTTGCCGGTAGCGCCAGTTGCCGGTAGCGCCAGTTGCCGGTAGCGCCAGTTGCCGGTAGCGTTGGTCGAGTACCACAGGTCGATCAGGCTGCCGCGATAGGTGAACGTGCACCCGCTCCAACGCTCGAGGAAGCGCGGCAGGTTTTCGACGCCGCCGTTGTACGCTCCCGGAAACGTCTCGGTGTTGCCGAGCAGGAAGGCGGCGTTGATCGTCGTGTTCGAGGCCACCCGGGCGTTCAGAATGCGCTGGCTATAGGCGAGATCGTCGTCGCCCCAGGCGTTCGGCAGGATGGTGATCGCGTCGGCCAGCACCGCCGCCGGCTTCTTGTCCTCGGAGTTGTAGTCGCCCTGGATGTAGGCCGGGTTCGCCGTGACCACGGTCAAGGCGTCGGGAAGCTCCGCGCCGTTCTCGATCTTCAACGCGAACTCGGTGTTGCCGCCGTCGTAGGGGGCGAGGTATCCGTCCCACGCAGATGGCCTGGTTTTCGTCGCCCACGCGCCCGCGGGCGTGCGGCGCCACATCCGCCACGATCCGTTTCCAGACGCGAGGAGTCATTTGTGACCAGTTTTAGATGTTAAAACGCGTTTTTGATCCTTGATACATAGAAATACACTCCCGTGTCCGCCGCTGAGAAGCAGAAAATCGCCTCTGGACTCGAATGGCCCCTGGCTTGGAGCGCGCGCATCGCGGGCTATCGGCGGACAGGCGACAGCCGGGATCGTGTCCACTGGCCAATCTTCCGATTCAGCCAACGACCCCGGCCACCGCCACCTCGCGAGCGTTTCGCCGACTCGCTGCGTGAGAGCGACGGGTCGAGAAGGTGTCGGTCGCCCTCACCGCCCCCACCGTAGGGCGCTTCACAACCGGACACTTGAGGAACTTCCGCGTTTTCTCTAAGGATTTCCTGATGGCCGGGGCGTTGAATCGCCGGCACACACCCGCTAGCGTCGTATCGACAGCGGCCCGCGCATTCGTTTCCCCCGCTCCCCGGGGTCTCGGAACGGCGCCGACCCGAGGTGAACCCGGAGTTGAAACGATGACAAGCGTGCCGTCGCGCGCCATCGCAAGCATGGCCGTCGCACTGCTCGGCCTGCCGATGCTGGTGACCGCAGCCGACGAGCCCGGGTCGAACTGGCCGGCACTCGGGGGCGCGGACGGCCTGCGGATCTCCCAGGACACCGGCCTGCTCACGAGCTGGAACCAGGACGAGCATGTGCTGTGGAAGACGGCGATCCCCGGCCGCGGCCACTCCTCACCGATCGTCTGGGGCGATCGCATCTTCCTGACCACCGCCATCCAGGGCGAGGAGATCACCGGACACACGCCGCTGGTGCATTACTTCGAAGGAGAGGTGTGGCGACATCCCGGCAGCTACGGCTCACAGTTCAAGCACGAGTATCGGGTTGTCGCGATCGACGCAACGACCGGCGAGATCGCCTGGAACCGTCTCGCCCACGCCGGTGTGCCCTACGATGATCGGCACCGCACCGGCTCGTTCGCCTCGCCCACCGCCGTGACCGATGGCGAGAGCGTCTACGCCTACTTCGGTGAGCCCGGCGTCTTCGCCTACGACTTCGACGGAAACCGGCTGTGGAGCGCCGAGATCGGTAAGGTCACCGAATTCGGTCTGGGCGTCTCCACCTCCCCGGTGCTCTTCGAGGACCTGCTGATCGTGCTGGCCGACGAGGACGAGGGCGAGCATTCGTTCATCGTGGCGCTCGACAAGCACAGTGGCGAGGTCGTGTGGAAGAAAGATCGGCAGGTACAGTCGAACTGGTCGACCCCGCTGCTCATCGAGCGAGGCGATCAACCACAACTGGTCACCAACGGCTTCGAGTGGTTGATTTCGTACGACCCGCGCACCGGAGAGGAGATCTGGCGGGTTCCCGGGCTGCAGAGCAACGCGGTGCACCACCCGTTGCTGCACAACGACTTCGCCATGTTCACCGCCGGCTATCCGGACAAGGTGCTCAAGGCGGTACGCCTCGACGGCGTCGAGGCCGGCAGCGATGCCGAGCGCGTCGCCTGGACCTACAACAAGGGCATGGGCTATGTGCCGTCCAACCTGTCCTACGACGGCTACGTGTACCTGCTGAGTGACAACGGCATCCTTACCTGCCTGGACGCCAACACCGGTGAAGTGGTCTACGAGGGGGGACGCATGCCGGTTGCACAACGGTTCTTTGCCTCGCCGGTGGCCTTCGAGGGCAAGTTCATGCTGGCCGGGGCGGACGGCGAGGTGTTCGTGATCAAGGCGGGCCCGGAGTTCGAGGTGCTGGCCACCAACACCCTCGGGGAGCCCATCTTCGCCACTCCGGCGATCAGTAACGGGCGCATCTACATCCGCAGCGAGCACAATCTCTGGGCGATCGGAACGACAGATTGAGTCGTCCAGAAGTTCGTGTGCTGGTGCGCCGGCTGCCGGGCGCTGAGGACCTGCCACTGCCGAAGTACCAGACCGACGAGTCTGCCGCTGTCGACCTGCACGCGGCGCTCTCCGCGCCACTCGAGCTGGCACCCGGCGCCATCGAGCTGGTGCCGACCGGTTTGGCGATCGCGCTGCCGTCGGGATACGAGGCGCAGGTGCGGCCACGGTCCGGACTGGCCGTCAAGCACGGCGTTTCATTGCCCAACACGCCGGCGACGATCGACGCCGACTATCGCGGCGAGATCAAGGTGCCGCTGATCAACCACGGAGCCGAGACCGTGACCCTGACGCGCGGCATGCGCATCGCCCAGATGCTGGTGACACCGGTCCCACGCATCGTCTGGGACGAGGTCGACGAGCTGCCCGAAACCAACCGTGGACCGGGCGGTTTCGGACACACGGGCGAGTAGCTACTGGCTCTGCGAGGCCTCGGGCCGCGCCTCGTTGCGCTGTCGGAAACGACCCCTACCGGACCCGCTCATCGATTCTTGATGAGCTTCCAGCTCCTCGCGAGTCAGCTGTCCGTTGCCGTCGGCGTCGGCGCTCGACAGGCGTTCCCACAGCGTCTCGGGCATGCCCTCGCTGCTCAGGTAGCCGTCGCCGTCCGCATCGAAGCGTGAAAACAGACCGTCGAGCATCCGCTGGCGCATGATCCCTCGACCTCGTTGATCAACAGCGCCGCCACCACCGCGGCCGAAGCCGCCTTGGAAGCCTCCAGACCAGTGGCGACCGCCCCCAAGTTCGGGTCGGCTGGTCCAGAGGCCTCCGCTGGCGAATCGATGTCTCCCGAACGGACCGAATCGGCGCGCCCCAGCAAAGCCGTGACCCCGGGCAAGGGCGCGACCGGGTCCGAAACGAACCACGGCGCCAAACTCCCGGCCAGCCACGGCGCCGCCCATGAAAGCGCGGCGTAAACGTCCGCCCTGCTGCGGCATTAGCTCGTCGGCGCTGATAGCGCCGTCGGCGTTCACATCCAGACCCGAGAGCGAGTCCGAGGCAGCGGCAATCTCGGCCGCCGAGATCTGACCGTCGCCGTCGGCGTCCAACGCCTGCAGTAGCGACATCGACTGACGCCAACCGTCAGGCCGCTCCGTGGCCGTCTGCGCAAAGCCCGGCGCCGCAACTACCAGCATGGCAACCGTGATCGTTGCCGGAGTTCTCCAGGCGCTCATCGCGTTCCTCCGTGATCCGATGGGCAATGCGACCCAGCGGTTTCCTGTCCACTCCGCGATCCCCTTTGATTGATTGGACCAGACGGCGCCGAGGAACGACGTCGACGGTTGGCAAAGTTGTGTAAAGAAGTGTAGGGGGGGGGGGGGGGGTGGAGGATTACTGTGAGTACGGAGATATCCCCATTATTATCAGCAAGTTACAGGAGCTTCGAGCGTAACGGTGGATCGCCTCAATTACGGTGTATTAGGGGGATTAGCGGGGCCGTTTTGGTACAGATTTGGTACGGCGATCACCCGTAGGGCGTTCCCAGCATGACCGGCTGAGTACCGTCGATGAGCAGCCTTGCAGTTCTTTTCTTAGGGGCGGCGGGCGCGGTCAACTTGATCCTTTCCATACTTCAAGATCAGTGAGTTGAGGAAATCTGGTTCCACGTCCCGAACGTAGGCGAGTAATCCAGCGAGGCGAGAGCGCTGAGGAGGTTCCAAACGGTCGAGTTGGTGAACCTGGGCTTTGATGCCTCGCTTTAGAGAGCGCCCTATCGAGACTTTGCCATCGGGAGTTAGGACTAGCCCTGTGACGCGTCTGCGCCCGCGTCGCGATGAGTGGCGTGTTTTGTTTAGGTTTAACTCTAGCCCC
The DNA here is from genome assembly GCA_963666055.2 of Acidobacteriota bacterium. Lineage (GTDB taxonomy): Bacteria > Acidobacteriota > UBA890 > UBA890 > WLXD01 > DASCOT01. The sequence continues at coordinate 183,215 of CAXWPH010000015.1, forward strand.
GCTGGGTACGGGAGGGCCTTGAGAATACCGCGGTAGCCGCGTAATGTGACTCGTGTAACAACCAGTAAGTGTTCCTTCTCATTCCCTGGAATCCCATACCGATGCACGAGACGAAGCACTCCGATGGACTAGGCAAACTGACTGAGCCGCTGGTCCTCGAAAGTGCAGAAGACGCTCGGCACCTGGCTATGGCGCTGAAGAATGGCAGGAGCTACACGGCGTTCAGGAAGGACATGTGTCCCCACGGCATCAGGTCTACGGCGTCGCTGCACGGGTGGTGTAGAGGTAACCGAGTGCCCACGCTGGAGCACCTGATCATGCTCGCCGGGATTGCTGGTGCGCGTGTCGTCATCGAACCCGATCCGGAGCGCACGCCAAAGAGTCAGGGGGACGGCCTTAACGAGGACGCTTAGAGTTCGATCTGCTCGCTGGCCTTCCTTACGTCCTCTCGTGTGATGCCGAGATAGGCGAGTAGCGACGCAGGTGTTCGGTGCCCGAGCTTGGTCTGGATGACCGCCATCGGGATGCCCTTATCGAGCGCGTGCCGGCCCCACGCTTTCCGCCATGAGTGTGGCGAGTAGGGTCCGCCCCTGAGCCCGACAGCATCCGCGTCGCGCCTGACGATCTTCCACACCTGGGTGCGGCCCAGGGGCTTGGGCAGGTCCGTGTCGGGGTCGCTGCGGTTCGACGGGAACAGTGGCGCCTCGAGCTGTTCGGGAGTCGGGTGACCGTCAGCCAGATACTCCCTGATGGCGCGCTCGACCTTCTTGGTTACATCGCAGGTCACCGTCTTGCCGGTCTTCTGCTGCGTGACCTGGAACGAGGAGCGCAACTGCCCCTGACGATCGAGGACGGACCCGACCTTCACCGCGAGCAGGTCAGAGACGCGCAGCGCCCAGTTCGGAGCTGCGGTCCACAGCAGCGCATCGCGGTAGCTGCCTGCTCCCCGGTGCATGTTCTGAATGGCCCGTACCTTGCCTACAGGGATGTATTCAGCAGCGTTACTCATCGCGATATCGCTCCTGCCAGTAGTGAACGATACCGACGACACTAGACATGTCTGTTCACTTATGCAACCGAACGGGCCGCGATCGAGGGTCGGTTATCGTACCTAAGTCATTGCTAAGTATCGGCTTAGGTCGATTCCATCGAAGTGAACAGAATCGCTTTCTGTTCACTTCTGCCTGGGCGGCCCTGCGCCTACTGCGATCGTTGCCGGTGTCCCTTTAGCTCGTAACGGTAGGCGTCTCTTGATACCTACGCACGGGATGCATAGCCTGCGACGGCGAATTGTTCCCTTTCTCGAACCCCTAGGAGGGGTCATGCTCAACCGCAGAACACTCGCCGTTGTCGTGATGATCGTCGCGGCTTCCGCTATCGGCAGCGCCCTGTTCGCTCAGATGACCGGCACCGCGGCAGTCCTCCGTGTGGTCGTCGTCCAGACCGCCGATCCGGCTGCCTACGCGGCCGCCATCGCCGAGGGTCAGGAGATGCTCACCGGGCTCGGTTCCGAGGCTACAATCCGCGTATGGCAGGCGCGCTTCGCTGGGCAGGACGCCGGCGCTGTCGTCGCGTCAATCGAGTGGCCGAGCATGTCGGCGATGGCCGCCGATGACGAACTCATGGCGGGCAGCGACGAGATGCGTGCCTGGCTGGCCGGTCTCTCGGAGCTGCGCACCATCGTCTCCGACAGCCTTTACCAGGAAGCCACTCAGTAGCTACCAATCTCAAACGCTGCGGCGTCGCTTCTCGTCGCGGTACTCCCCCCGCTTGTCGGCGCATCCATCCTTGGATTGCTCACAGCAAACTATCGCCGACAGGGGGGGGGGCGGGGGGTCTAGGGACTCCTGTAAGCAGCGGCACGGATCGGCGCGCGAGGTTAGGATGGGCCTGCTGCCGCCCGCCAACGCAACGAAGCGAGATCTGATGTCGAGCACCCCGGCCTTGGAGCCTGATCTAGAGGGCCGCGTCGTCGCCGCGTGCCTGGCGCTCGATGAGCAGGTGCGAGCCATCGTCGCCTGGCATTTCGATCCCGCCACCGGCTGCCCGTTCTGGTTGCAGTGGGCCACGCAGCAGGACTGGAACCCACGCGACACGATCGGCGGCTTCGACGACCTGGTGAAGTTCGGCCACTTTCAGGACGATTGGCTGCGCGGCGGCCCGGTGCGACGCTGGGTGCCGAAAGCGTACGCCGATCGCCCGGTGTTCACGTTCGAGACCGGTGGCACGACGGGCACACCGAAAACCCGCATCAACATCGACGACTTTCGCACCGACTACGAGCTGTTCTCCGACACGCTCCCCGACGAGCACTTTCCGCCCGGCACCAACTGGCTGATGCTCGGCCCCAGCGGACCCCGGCGCCTGCGGCTGGCGGTGGAGCACCTGGCGCATCATCGCGGCGGCATCTGCTTCTGCGTCGACCTCGACCCACGCTGGGTAATCAAGCTGATCAGGAAAGGCTGGACCGAGCATCTCAAGGCCTACCAGGAACATGTCATCGACCAGGCGGTTACGATCCTCGAGTCGAACCACGAGATCCACTGCCTGTTCACTACCCCGAAGCTACTGGAGGCGCTGGCGCTACGCCTCGAGGACAAGGGCACGACGATTCGACAGGCGGGGATCAGCGGAATCTTTTCCGGTGGCACCGAGTTCACCCCGCAGTGGAACCGTTTCGCCCATGAAGAGCTCCTCGACGGTGCCTACATGACACCGACCTACGGCAACACGCTCATGGGCCTTGCCGCGAGCTCGCCGAGCGGCCCGCACAACGGCTACAAGATCACCTACTACGCACCGCAGCCGCGCGCCGCGGTGCAGGTCGTGGATCCTGACGACGCCACCCGGCTCGTGCCTTATGGAGAGACCGGGCGGGTGATGTTGACCACGCTCACCAAGGAGTTTTTCATGCCGCGTTTCCTAGAGCGCGACGAGGGCGAGCGCGAGCTGCCCTACGAGGGCTACCCTTGGGACGGCGTCAGCGGCGTTCGGCCCTTCGCGCGCATCGCCAAGTCGACGACCGTGGGCGTGTACTGATCCGGGAACGGACGCCTCCGACAACCCGAACCGCCTGAGAACAACCGCATGATTCACTTTCCGGTCCTACGTTGGGGCGAGCCATACGAGAGCCTCGAGACCGAGGAGGTCGTTCACTTCGCCACCGGTGAGCCCATCGCCAAGGTGAGCCAGGCGAGCCAGGGGATGGTTGCACGCGACATGCGCAAGGCGCAGCGGGCGCGCAACGTGCTGCGGGACGTGGCGCCATCTGACCTGCTGGCGATGACCCAGAAGGCTGGCGAGCTGTTCATGACCGCCGATCTACCACTCGGCGACGGCTCCCAGTCGCCCGCCGACTTCGTGCGTCAGCAGTCGGCCACCACCGGGCTCTCCGAGCACATGTGCCGGATGAATATGGAAAAGCTCCGGTTCGTGCTCGAGCACATGGACGAGATCCTCGAGTCGCTCACTCGCCATCTCGATCTCAACATCCTGGCGCGCGGCTTCGGCGAGGAGGGCGGGGTCATGCGCAGTTACCAATCGACTACCAACGCCCTCGGCATGGTGCTGCCGTCGAACTCGCCCGGTGTACACACCTTGTGGCTGCCGGTCATCCCCTTGCAGATCGGCCTGGTGCTGAAGCCCGGTCCGCAGGAGCCCTGGACACCCTGGCGTATGTCGCAGGCGTTCTTCGAGGCCGGCGTGCCGCGTCAAGCGATCGCTGTCTACCCGGGGGGGCCCGACGTGGGCGCCGGGGTGCTCAACAACACCGAGCGCAGCTTGATCTTCGGCGGCCTGCCGACTGTCGAGCAGTACCGTGGCCACCCCGGCGTTCAGGTGCACGGTCCTGGGTTCAGCAAGATCCTCTTCGGTGACGATGTAGTCGACAACTGGGAGCAACACCTCGATCTCATGGTCGACTCGGTGCTGGTGAACGCCGGCCGCTCATGCATCAACTGTTCGGGCATCTGGGCGTCGCGGCATACGCGTGAGATTGCGGCGGCCCTGGCCGGACGCCTGGCCACTGTCGAGGCGCTCCCGCCGGACGACGACGCCGCCCAGTTGGCGGCGTTTACTGTTCCGGGCCAGGCCAAGGCGATCTCGGAGGACATCGACGCCAATCTCGACTCCGAAGGCGTTGAGGATGTCACCGCGTCGTATCGTGACGCCGGTCGGCTAGTGGAGCAGGCGCGCTGCGACTACCTACTGCCGACGGTGGTCCATTGCGCCGCTGCGGGGCAGCCAATTGCAGGCAAGGAGTACATGTTCCCCTTCGTGACCGTCGTCGAGTGCCCACAAGACGAGATGATCGAGGCTATCGGCGACACCCTGGTGGCCACCGCCATCACCGACGATGCTGGATTTCGGCGAAATCTACTGGACGCCCCGAACATCGACCGGCTGAACTTCGGCGCCATCCCGACGGTGCAGCTCAATTGGTTGCAGCCCCACGAGGGCAACATCGTCGATTTTCTATACCGCGCAAGAGCTTTTCAGTCGGCCTGAGCTGCAATAAGACCGATCTCTTCGCTGGCCAGCGCCACACTTCCACCACGGTCTGCTAGTGGCCTGTAACAGATGATCGTTGCAACTCGTGGTGGCGAGTTGGGTGCGGATGCCAGGCGCGACGACGAGACGATGTTTGCCCATCGTGGAGGAGGAGCAACGCCGCAGACGGGCCGATTTCGCCGCCATCCTGCGGACAGATGGGCCGTTGCGGGCGATCTCGGCGTTGCGTCTCGTCGACGATGCCCACTGCATCGCCTTCCTCGCCGCGCCTTGATCTCACCCGCAAATCCCATCTGCGATATGCAACGATCATCTGTTACAGGCCACTAGGCGTTGGGAAGCACGGACACCTGGCCCGAATCGATGATCCGCTGGTCGGCCGTTGCCAACGTAAGGTCGAAGGCCCGCGCAGTGGCTACGAGGAATCGGTCGGCCGGGTCGCGGAAGGGCAACTTCAGCGTCGCCATCTGCAGCGCGATAAACCGAGAAACTGGGGCGTCTCGCATCGGAACGCGGCGGAGCCCAACCCGCACCGCGATCGGTGACCCCTCAGGCTGGAGCACTCTGCGGTATCGGGCTCAGCCGCCGTTTGAAAGCAGTCGCTCCAACCGTTCTAGATGGCCGTCGAGTTCCGCTTTCAGCTCCTCGTGGCGTGCGCTGGCGTCGCCGCTGGGGCGCTGATCGGCGCGATTGAGGTTGTCGTAGAGGTACTGCAGTTGGTCGACCAGCATGACCGGCGAGTAGCGTCGGGGTGCGTCCACCAAAGCGTTCAAGACCTCACGCAGCTCGCCAGCGAGTTCGTCGTCGTCCTTCGCCATCGCCTCGTTGATGCGAGCGACAGCAACATTGGCAGCGCCGTAGGTGTCGCGTACCCGCAACGACAACTCCGCCTGGGCACGTACGTCGGCCGCCGAGATACCCTCGTGAACGACGCGCGGATCCATCACCACGTCGAACTCGACGCTCGATGACCAATCTCCGTGCGAGAGTCGAGCCGTATACTCGCCAGGCGGCACCATGGGGCCACCTTGCCCCGCCCGTCGCCCGTTGCCGTCGGCGTACCACGGTCCGGGATAGCGCAGATCCCAGGTGTAGCGATGCGACCCAACGCCCGCCTCGAGCTGCGGCGTGCCGGCGCGCTGGAGACGCCGATGGCGCATGCCGGGCTCCGGAACGACCACCGTTTCCCCCGGCTCGACATTCGATAGCTGCCGGATCACGCGGCCGCGAGCATCCAGTATCTCGAGTGTCAGCTCGCCCTGAGGCTCGTCCGCCAGCCAGTAATCGATGTTGGCGCCTACCTGCGGATACTGCGGGTCGGCGGGACGTGACCGAGCAGACGAGGATCCGCCACCGCCGCGGAACCGCACCGCGTCGCCCGTATCGAACAGATGCGATGCCGACACCACCACAGCGTCGTTGATCTGCCGCAGCGGCGACAGGTCGTACATGATCCAGAAACTGCGGCCCATGGTCGAGAGCACCAGGTCGCCGTCGACCACCTTGATGTCGGTCACCGGCACTGCCGGCAGGTTGAGCTGCAGCGACTGCCAACGCTCGCCGTCGTCGAATGATACGAACATGCCGAACTCGGTCCCGGCATACAGCAGCCCCTCACGACCCGGGTCCTCGCGCACGACACGCACTGGATGACCCGCCGGAATGCCGTTGTCGCCCGTCGTGATGCGCGTCCAGCTGGCCCCGTAGTCCTGGGTGCGGAACACGTAGGGAGCGAAGTCGCCGAGCTGATAGCGCAGCACCGAGACATAAGCCTTGGCAGGATGGTGCGGAGACACCTCGATGGTCTGCACGCGTCCGTAACGGCCGAGCTCGGAAGGCGTGACGTTCTGCCAGCTGGCCCCGGCGTCGCGGGTGATGTGGATCGGCCCATCGTTGGCGCCCACCCAGATCACCCCGTGCTCGTGCGGGCTCTCCTGAACCTCGTAGAGCACGCTGAAGTGTTCTTCGCCGGTCACATCCAGCGTGATCGGCGCCCCCGAGACCACCTGGGTCTCGGGGTCGAAGGCGGTCAGGTCGGGCGAGATCGTCGTCCAGGTAACGCCACCGTCCGCGGTCACATGCAGGAACTGGGAGGCGTGATATACGCGATCGGGATCGTGCGGCGACACGTGCACCGGCACGGTGCGCTGGAAGCGATACGGCAGGTCTTGGGGGTTACGGCCGTAGAGGTTCCAGTAGCCGACGTAGTAGTGCTGCTCCTGGCCCGTGCGACGGTTGAACACGCCGAAGCGGCCCTTGCAGTTTGCATACACGATGTCCGGATCGCCGGGCTTCGGCACCGCCGGCCCGGTCTCGCAGCCACCGTGTCTCTGCCAGTAGGCCTGCTGGCCGCCGACACGGTTGGTCAGCGGCAGGCTGGGAACCGAGATCGTGCTGTTGTCCTGCTGTCCAGCGAACAGCCGGTAGGGGAACTCGTCGGAAATATCGACCTGATAGAGCTCGGCGGTGGGCTGGTTGGACTGCGTCGACCAGGTGGCGCCGCCGTCGCGGGTGATGTTGGCGCCGCCGTCGTTGCTCTGGATCCAGAGGTCCGGGTCGTCGGGGTTCACCCACAGGTCGTGGTTGTCACCGTGCGGTACCCGCAATGCCTCCCACGTCTCGCCACCGTCCTCGGACTGATGAAATCCCTCCGCCATACCCCAGAGCCGGTCCGCGTTGGTCGGGTCAGCGTGCAGGTTGCAGTAATAGAACGGACGGTTACGGATGGGCTGGAAATCGGTCACCTGCGACCAGGTCTCGCCGCGGTCATCGGAACGGTAGACGCCTCCAGCGGATTCCGGCGCCTCGATGAGCACGTAGACACGCTCGGGAGCGGCGGCCGACACCGCCAGGTCTGACTTGCCGCGCAACCCGGTGGGCAGGCCGTCGGTCAATCGGTGCCAGCTGTCGCCACCGTCCTGTGACCTGAAGACGCCGCCCTCCATGCCGCCCGAAAGGATGGTCCACGGCTTACGCTCAGTTTCCCACATGCTGGCGTAGATAATCTCGGGCCGTCCCGGCGCGAACTCGAGGTCCACCGCACCGGTCTTGTCGGAGATGAAGAGCACCTGTTCCCAACTGCCGCCGCCATCGCCGCTGCGGTAAACGCCACGCTCCGGATTGGGCGCGAAAGGATTGCCGATGGCGGCGACATAGACGATGTCAGGGTTGTCGGGATGAACGAGCACCGCTCCGGTATTGCCGGTAGCCTCGAGCCCGAGGTGCGTCCAGGTAGCGCCAGCATCGGTCGAGTTGTACACCCCCTTGCCGATGATGACGTTGCTGCGCAGGCCGTCGGAGCCGGTCGACACATAGAGGATGTCAGGGTTCGAGTCGGCGACGGTGATCGCACCGATCGAGCCGGTGGCGAAGTAGCCATCGGAGACCGGGAACCAGTCGTGGCCGTAGTCCGTGGTCTTCCATACCCCGCCACCGCTGGCGCCCATGTAGAAGGTGCCCGGCTGCGCACGGTGGCCGGCCACGGCGGTCACCCGACCGCCACGCGACGGGCCCACCATGTGGTAGCGCAACCCGGCCAGCATTGGCTCGGGAACCGCCGCATCGAGGGCCGGCAGCGTCAGCCCGACGTGTGCGCCGCTCGGCCCGGCGGACAGGACGGCGATCAGAAAAGAGGCGCACGCAATGGCCAACTTGTAGCGCATGTGATTCTCCATGAGACAAGGCTCGGAGAGCTCGCCGTCACCGAACGGCCCGCGCTCGGCAGCAGAGAACATGTTCCCGGGCGCACATTATCCTGCTGCGTTCGCCAGGGCGATTATTTGTACCGTGGTGATTTTCACCGTTCACCGTCTTGTTTTCGCCTCATCGACCGGGAAGGTGGAGGCGAGAGGTACCCTATCGTTGACAAGGAACGACGCAGCTTACGCGTGCAAAGCAAGACCCTGTCGCCAGACCCGCCACACTTCCACCACGACCTGCTAGACGCGCAACATCGCCTGGGCGATGGCTTGGTAACCGTGGCAAGCCTCCTGCAGCTGCTCGACTTCCAAGTACTCGTCGATGACGTGCGCCTGATCTTCCCCTGAAGGGCCGTAGCCAATCGTTGGAACCTCGGCGTAGCCGGCGCTGTACGTCGCGTTAGTGCAGAACTGGTAGCTGCGCAGGCCCGGTGACTGGCCGATCCGGCCCAAAGCTTGCAGAGCTCCCTGTACCAGCTCGTGGTCTTCGGGGAGCTCCCAGGGAGCAAACCACTTCGGTATCTCCCAGCGTATCCCCGTGTAGGTGGTGTAGTCGGCATTGGCTAGTCTGATCTGGGCGTCGTCGGCGCCGGCGCGGACGCAGGCAGCGCGCAGCTCGGCGGTGAGCTCGTCCTCGGTGTCGCCCGGCAGCAACCGGCGCTCGTAGGTTGCCCGGCAGCCGCTCGGCACCACCGAGTGCGCCGGATGCGGGATAGAGATGATGTCGGTGAGGCACATGACGCCATCGCCGACGAACGGATCGCTCGCCATGGGCAGCGCCTCGATCTGCTCGATCACGGCGCGCATCGAGTGCACCGCGTTGACGCCTTGATCAGGCGTGGAGGCATGAGATGGCACGCCTTTGGTGGCGACGACCCATTCGGCGCGGCCGCGTCCGGCGCGCACGACATCCAGGTCGGAAGCCTCGCCGATGACGACGAAATCCGCCCCGTGCCTTTGCATCACGACACGCAACGCCGCCCCTTCGATGAGCTCTTCGCCAACCGACGCGGAGACCACGGCGCGACCACCGAGCGTCGATCGATCTAGCGTGCCGATGCCGTGGATCATCGCCGCCAGCGCGCCCTTCATGTCGGAGCTGCCGCGGCCGTAGATTCGCCCGTCGGTCTCGTCACCACCGAACGGGTCATGGGACCAGGTACCGCGCGGATGAACGTCGACCGTGTCCATGTGCGCGTCGAAGAGAATTGTGGGCCCGTCAGCGATGCCCTCGACCACGCCGACGGCGTTGCCGGAAGCATCGATCTCGACCTCGTCGTAGTCCAGCAAGCGCATCTCGGCGACGATGCGCGCCGCGACCGGTCCCTCACCACCCAACACGCTCGGAATGCGCACCAGGTCACGGGTGAGGGACACGAGGGCCTCTGAAGGGTCGCCGCTGCCGGTCATCGGGTGTCGCCGGCCTCGGCGCGGCGCGTGCCTACGAGCCAGGCGCGGCCGCCGGTGCCGCGCAATAGATCGAGCGTCGCCATGGCAACGAGCACCACGACAAGGAGAATTCCCAGGCGCAGTAAGGTGCGATCGGGCGGGCGCGACGAACTCGTCGTTTCGGTCAACGATGCCTCTGGAGGAGAAGCGCACCCGGGCGACGATTGCTTTGCTCCGGGTTCGCCGCCCGGGTGCGGAGCCTGACCTCTGAGTCAATTATGGGAGGCGTCGTGCCGTCAACCAAGAGCGTATCGACCGTACGGTTGCAGTGGCCGGTGATCGGACACTGAAACCCATCACACTTCCACCTCGGCCCTGCTAGAGTCGCCGCGGCGATATACGTATCGCCGGCCAAGCGCGTGCCCCTGATCCGGAGGCTTCCGATGTCCGACCGGGACCAACCCCTGCCGCCCACCGACAGCCGTGAGGCACGCGACCTGCTGGAGCGGTTCCTGGTGTCCTGCCGTCGTTACGGAGTCGACCGGCGTCGCTTCATCCGTTTGGTGGGAGCGGGCGCGGCGGGCGGGTTCCTGGCAGCATGCGCCGCGCCGGAGGAAGGCGCCGCGGCAGCGTCCAGCGGCTCCGACGCGCCGGCCAGCGTCTTCTTCAAAGACAATACCGAGCTCATTCCTCACGGGGCACGCAACCTCGAGGCGCGCATCGACCGCCTGGACTCCTTTCTGACACCTGCGCCCGAATTTTTCGTACGCAACAACTCCACCAGCATCGCCGTCGACACCGATCGCTATGCGCTGCGCGTCGAAGGCGCGGGCGTCGACAATCCGCTCGAACTGAGCCTCGCACAGTTGCAGGCGCTGCCACGGCGTAGCGTCTTCTCTTACCTCGAATGCGGCGGCAACCAGCGGGCGTTTTTCAGGCTGCTGCTGGGGCGCGCAGCCACCGGAACGCAGTGGGGTCGCGGCGGCGTCGGCATGGCGGAATGGGGCGGGGTGCCACTAGGTGAGGTGCTGCGGCTCGCTGACCTACGCGACGATGCGGTAGACGTGCAGTTGATCGGGCTCGACGTGGAATCTCCCGAGCAGGGTTTTCGTCGCCCCATTCCCGTCGCCAAGGCGCTCGATCCTGACACGTTACTGGCAGACCGCATGAACGGTGCGGCGCTTCCCCCGGATCACGGTCACCCGCTGCGGGCCATCGTCCCGGGTTGGATCGGGAGCACCAACATTAAGTGGCTCGGCCGCATTGTCGTCTCCACCGAGAAAATCTGGAGCCGCAACAACACCACCTCCTACGTGCTGATTGGCGACGCATATCCGCCAGAGGGCGAGGCGCTAGGACAGCCCGCGACCCTGCAATCGATCAAGAGCGTGCTGGCGCTACCGTGGCCGGCGCGTCTGAGCCCGGGCACTGTGACCCTGCGCGGCTTTGCCCACTCGCCCCACGCGCCCATCGCGCGCCTGCAGTGGAGCGTCGACGATGGCGCGACGTGGTCGGAGGCCCGGCTGTTGGAGCCGGTCATGCGTTACGCATGGGCCCGGTTCGAGATCGAGTGGGTGGCATCGAGCGGTGCGCACACAATGATCACCCGGGCGACCGATGTGGCCGGAAACGCGCAACCCGACGACATCCCGTTCAACGAGAAAGGCTATCTGTTCAACCTGCCGCTGCCACACCCCATCTCGGTGGCATGACTCAGGGGCGCCTGGCGCTGGTGCTCGTGGGGCTCGCGGGGTGGGCTGCCGTTGCGCTTGTCGCCTGTGACCGCACGCCGTACGCCGATGTAGACCGGGGTAGCGATCTCTACGCGCGGTATTGCTTCCAGTGCCACGACTCCGGAGACGGTATCGGCTCACGGCTCTCACCGGCGGTGCTGAGCAGCTACGGGACAGCGGCCGGACTGTTCGAGTACAACCGCAAGTTCATGCCGTACGCTGGCGAGGGTAGCCTTGCGACTGAGGACTACTGGGACATCACCGCCTACATGCTCGTGCAGCACGGCTTCGCTGCGCCGGAGCTCCAGCTAGCCCCCGCGGGTGCACCCGATATCCAGCTGCGCCGATAGGTCGCGGGTCCGAAAGGGCTTCGGAGTGCGCCGGCTTCCTCCTTACAATTCTGTCGGGAGGGTCCGTCTTGGCCGCAGTAGTATCAATCAAGTCAGCGCGGCGCAGAGAGGCCGCAAACACACCGCGGCAACTGCTCGGACGCGGCCGCTCGGGCGTGGTCTACCGCCAGGATGCCCCGGAGGGAGCGCTGGCGGTGAAGGTGTTCCTCGGCGACACCCTCGGCGATCTGGTGCATCGAGTCGCCTTCGGGGCTCCCAACCCGTACTCGTGGTCCGGCCCCGCCGTCCGATGCGCCCTCTATCGCCGACGCATCCTCGCCCTGCTGGTGCCCTATTGGTTCGGCGAGCGCTTGCAGGTGGCAGACGCCACCCAGGTACTCTGGAACCAGGCAGCACGCGCCTGGGAGCTCCACACGCGCTACGTGAAGGGGTATCCAGCGGCACTGCACCACCCGTTCTCCGCATCGCGCGACCACGAGCAGGTCGAGCTTCGCGACGAGATTATGCGGCCGCTGCAACACCATCTCGACGCCAGCGGCTTTGACGGCCTGGTATGGCCGGCGGGCCACGGCAACCCCGTGGCAGCCAACAATTTTCTGGTGATCGAGCGCCGCCGCGGACGTCGCGGCGCCGCCGGCACGCGCTGGGCCTGGATCGATCTCGAGTCTGGTGTTCCCGCCCTGTTTCCCGCCGACCCGCGGCCGCTATTCACCTACTACCTGCCGCGCAGCTTCCGACTCGGGCGGCCGCTGTTCGACGATGTCGACGTGGAGCGTCTCCTCGGCTACGTCGAGGCTCACGCCGATGCTATCGACGCGGTGGTGGGCAAGGGCGGCGTTCATCGGGTGCGGCAATGCGTCTGCCAGCTGCGGGACGCCCAGCAGGAGTGGAAGTCGTTGCCGCGACGCGATCGCAGCCTGCACTGCGCCATGGTCCGAGGCCAACTGAACGTCACCCAAGCACGCTGGTATCAAGATCACCCGCTACGTTGGCACGCATCCGAGATTAGGCGCGGATCACGGTCAGCGGTCTCGCATATGGTGTCTGGCGCGCGGCGCTGGCTGCGCGTTGTGCGCCACATCGATGCTCTCGAGGGCCTGCGCCTCGCCTGGCGGTTTGCTGCCTCGCAGCCGTATCGCGCCCGCATCGGCCGATTCTACGCGTTGCGCCGAGTGCACCGCTGGCGTCAGCGCGGCCAACTCGGGCAGCGCGAGGCCGCCTTCCTGCGCCGGATGTCCGGACACGAGCAGTCTAGCTACCTGACCGACTTCGCCGTTCATCTGGCGCTCAAGCCAGCCTGCAAGTCGGTAACCTGGCTGCTGCTGCCGCTGCTCGCCCAGCTAGCGATGCTGCCACTCTGGGTGGTGCCGTTCGGGCTGCTCCTTGGCGGCAGCATCGCACGCACCGCCTACACGGTTTGTCGGGCCGCACAGGCACGACTCCGAGGGCTTCCGGTTCCCTGGATCGCACTGGCCGTCGGGCTACTACCGATCGTCGGTACCGCAGCCTACCCAGGCCAAATTCTCGCCACTGGAAGATCGGGACAGGGGAAGCTGGCCGGCTTCCTGCTCTACGATACGTTCACCGCGGTGGGACGCCGGCTACCGATCTGGGGCGGCAAGGACACCGCCACGGAGCACGTGTTCAACCGTCTCGCCGATCGGATAGTCGTCGATCGATCGGCGCTGATGGGGCAGGTGGGCGAACAGTAACCGCCCAGCCGTCGCCGGCGACTATCTCGCCGCCGTCTCCTACGTGCGCAGGTACGAGGCACCGTTGGCGTCGACGATGCAGCCGGTGAGATACCCGATACCTTCGCTGGCCAGAAACGTCACCACTCGCGCAATCTCATCGGGCATGGCGACACGGTTGAGCGGGCTCTGCGCGCGAATCGCTTCACCCGCTTCCCCGGCCAGGTGAGGCGCCGCCATGTCAGTCTCCACAAACCCCGGCGCCACCACGCCCACGAAGATCCCGTGCGGCGCCAACTCCTGCGCCAGCGACTGGCTGAGCGCGTTGAGCCCCGCCTTGCTGGCGCCGTAGGCAGGAGCCTGGGGCTCACCGCGAAAGGCGCCGCGCGAGGAGACATTGATTATGCGGCCGCCGCCGCGCTCCATCATGTGCCGTGCCACGCAGTACATCAGATTCGCCGGGCCCAGCAGATTGGTGCCCAGCGCCCGATCCCAGGCACGGCGCCAGGCGACGAAGTCGACCTCGGCAACTCGATGCAGCTGGTATACGCCGGCGTTGTTCACCAGCACGTCGATCCGGCCCATTTCGGACGCGGTTTCGGAGACCAGGCGCTCACACGCATCCGGATCCGAGACGTCGGCCTGCACGACGAAGTGCGGCCCACCGTCCAGCTCGCCGACCGTCTCCTCGGCGGCCTCACGATTGACGTGATAGTGCACCGCCACGCGGCCGCCCTGCGCCGCGAAGCGAGCTGCAATCGCGCGCCCGATGCCGCGCGACGCCCCGGTCACCAGAATGTTGCGTCCGCCGAATCCCACTGCCCCTCCAAGGATCTATCGTGGCTTCTCTTGCTTGCCGAACGAACCTGCTCGCAGACCCATCCTACGGCGCCCGCCGAAGCCAAGGGAACACCGAGCCCGCCACACTTCCACCACGGCCTGCTAGCTGGGTACTGTCGACTCAAGCTGAGTCTTGCCCGCTTGACACGTATCGTTTGCTTGATGGTTGGCAGCCGCGGCGCCAAATCCAGCCGTAGATCACGACGTTGAGCGCGATCACCACCAGCCCCAGACCGATTTGGAGCTCTCGCGTCAGCTCGGCGGGGTAGAGCACGGGACTCAGGTAGTGCTCGACGAAGCCTCCTTCGTATCCGTGCAGGCCGGCTTGCCGGCGCCACCGGTTTTCCAGCGGCGTGAGAGGACAGATCCAGCCGCCGAACTCGATGAGCGCGCCCCACACGGCACACGGCACATGCACCCAGGCGAGACGGCGCCACCGGAGCACCAGGAGCCCTCCGGCCACCACGATCGTCACGAAGCCGAGGTGAATCAGAACCGTCAGGTCGGCGAGAAAACGGTAGAGAGAGGCGTCCATGCTTTCTCCGAACATCCCTTGAACGCTGTGGGTGGGACAAAGAGGTACCGGCCGGGCGAGGATCGCAAATCCCCTTTGATACCAGTCGCTTCCAGAGGATCGTGCTGATTGGCCATGAGCAGCTCTAGCTGGTCGAATCGCTTCCGTTTGGGCCTCATCTGCTCAGAATCCACCTGCTTGGACGTCGGCCGGATCCAGATGGGAATCACGTCCACGATCGCATACCGTAACCCTCGATGATCACCGCACACACCGACGTCGAATTCCTCGAGATCGTCGAAGAAGACGAATTTCATTGCTTCTATGGATAGGCTCAGCGTCTGGCAATAACTTCGAACGATTCGCCCCCCCTGGTAGCGCAATGGAACCAGGCACCAAACTCGGCCACTACGAGATCCTGTCCCCGCTCGGCGAAGGCGGGATGGGGCAGGTGTATCGAGCACGGGACACGACGCTGGATCGTGATGTCGCCATCAAGGTGCTGTCAGAGGACTTCGCCAGCGATGCCAACCGACTGGCACGATTCGAGCGGGAAGCAAAGCTGCTTGCCTCGCTGAACCATCCCAACATCGCCACCATCTTCGGATTCGAGGAATCGGACGGTGTGCTCTTCATCGCCATGGAGTTGGTGGAGGGTGACAGCCTCGCCGAACGCATCGCGGCCTCGGGGCGCATCGAGATCGACGAGGCACTGGAGATCGCCCGCCGGATCGCATTGGCGCTTGAAGCGGCTCACGAGGCTGGTGTCATCCATCGGGACTTGAAGCCTGCCAACGTGCAGGTGTCACCCGATGGCACCGTCAAGGTGCTCGATTTCGGGCTTGCCAAAGCCTACGAGGTGGAAGGCAGCGATCCGTCGTCGGATCTGAGCCACTCACCCACGATGATGGCCGCCACTGGCACCGGCGTGATCATGGGTACGGCTCCGTATATGAGCCCCGAACAGGCACGAGGTACACCGGTCGATAAACGTAGCGACATATGGGCGTTCGGCTGTGTGCTGTACGAGATGCTTGCCGGCAAGCGTGCTTTCGGCGGGGAGACCGTCAGCGACACCATGGCGGCAATTCTCAGAGCGGAGCCGGACTGGGCATCGCTCCCGGGGACCACCCCGAGAGCATTGCGGCGACTTCTTGACCGGTGTCTTACGAAGGAACCGCGTGACCGTCTCCACGACATTGCCGATGCTCGCATCGAGATCGTCATGGCCATAGCCGATCCAGACGGCGGCATCACTGTGAAGGATGGCTCTGGTGAGGCTATGAAGCCCTCCTGGCGGCAAGCGATCCCAACGCCTGTGGCAGCTGGCCTTTGCGTCGGCATCGCTGCCGCTGAGGGCACCCCGGCGTGATGATGGAATATTACACGTGTGTAGTAGTGGGGATATCCCGGCGGATCGACTGCGGGTTGCTAATCTGCACACGTAGACGGCGATCTTCTCGCGCTCTCGGGCTCGGTGCCCGTCCTCGCCATACAAGAGCCAAAGCGAATCGAACAGGGATCGCTCGGGTGCGCCCTACACTACCGTGTCAGACGCGCTACTAAGGACACGCCCGGTAGGGTCGGTGGGAGTTCTGGAGCGTCTCAGAGCTCGCGAAGAGGTTTCTAGTAGATGTACCCCAAGCTCCGCAGCAGAGAGCGTGTCCTGTCGTCTAGTCCGGTAAGCGTCTCTCCGGCTGCCCTATCTCGGTAGGTCGCTATGGGTTCCACCAGGGGCAACAGGGTCCCATCCTGCTGCCGGGGTGCCAGCCCATCCGGGACGTGCCCTGGCATCCGCTTCGACGCCGGAAGGCTCAGGTGGGCCAGGATCAGCGGCAGGACATCTACCTGTGAGAGCGTCGGCCCGACAGAGTGATCTGGTGGCATATGGGGTCCAGCGAAGACGTAGATTCCTTCCGAATCGTGGGCGCCGATGAGACCTTCACCGGGCTGGGTACCATGGTCCGAGACGACGGCTACGAAAGTATCGCTGCGAGCCCTACTTAGGATCTCTCCCAAGTGTGCATCGAAGGCCTGGTAACCGCGGTCAATTGCGCCTGCGGCCCATCTTACGGCCAGCTCGCTGTACGGCCGGTGCGGGGTGTGCGTCCGGAAGTAGGAAACGTAGTCTGCCGGCACACCGACGCGGAACATCCAGAATGCGTGTTGGATCCGATCCGTGAACGTGAATACCTGCACCAAAGCGTCCCACGCCAGCCGGTCCATCAGCGCTACGGAATTCGACGCTTGTAGGGCGGCTACCTCGAGTTGGTCCCCTTCGGTGAAGGCCAACGTTTGGGGCGTATGCGTTAATTCAAATGACATGCCCTCCGCAAGATACGGCGCCGCCGAGGTACCTGGCAGGTCAAGCAAGTCGGGCGGATTGGATTGCCCGGCAAAGCGTTCCGCGATAAGCGGTCGGAACAGCACTCGCACGCCAGCCGGGTGCAAGCTGTCGACAAACACCCGAGTCAGCCACGCTAGACTGTCGGGTCCTCGTACACGTAGCCATGGGCTCCAGAGCCCCTCCGTCAGAGTGAAAAGCGGTGTGCTCGAGCCGTCTGGTACGAAAGCTTGAATCCGCCTGCCACCATCCGTTTTGAGTAGCAGATCGAGCGAAAACACTTCAACCCCGCCAGCACCGAAAGCGGCGGCGAGAGCGCTAGTTTCGTCGAATCTACGCCAGATTTCGTACAAGACTGTGCGCTTCGCAGCCAGGTCATCGGGCCCTTCAGGTATCGCGCGGAAGCTAGCGCGGTACCGGATGTTCTCCTTGAGTTTTCTGACGAGCAACAGCGGCCGAGGACCTAGTGGGTCTGGACTCGCGCCGCTGAACACGACCCAGCCGCGGTAGGTTCTCCACGCGAGCTCGGGGATCGGCATACCGGCCAGGAACGGTCCGACATCCGATTCCGCGGGAAACGTGGCCGGAACATTGATCGTGATCGCGTTCCAACCATGACTACTCAGAATCTCCCACAGTGCTTTTGACCGACGGTTGTTAGAGAACGCACGTTCCCAGCCGTCGATGCCATGAACCTCTACCGGCTGGCCTGTCATGATCGTCGTCCAATCCTCTGGAGAGGATGATGTGCTCGTGCGTAGGACCCCGCGTATGCCCTTGGCGATTAGGCCCTCTAGACGCGGCATCTCGCCCGCCGCAATCAAGGGATCGATAACGCTCCAGTCAGCGGAGTCGACCCCGACGACAATCAGTCGTCGCTCTCCGCTTGGGTGCATCGATACCTCGCCGGGGACTGGCGGGACTCGCGGACTCCAGATCTCGAGCGTCGTGTCGAAGGCGGGGCGCCATAGCGCGTCGAGAAGAAACGAGGTCCCCAGGAGTCCCAAGCAAACGACCACAGTCGAGCCGAGGACCACCTGGGGGCTCGGGATATTCCGCTCGCGCGACAGATACGCGCTTAGCGCGCGCATGAATGCAGCGGAGATGACCACCGCGGTCAGGAGTGCGAGCGCGCTCGGGAGCGAATACACGTCTCCCGGCAGCCACCTGATGTTCGCTTGCCCAAGAGCCAAGAGCACCACGATCATGTAAGTTGATACGCTGGCGCTGTACAGAACTCGGGCGGCCACCCCCAACTTGAATCGCGCAACCGTCAGAAGGAGGCTGGCAAGCATGCTACCCATCACGCCGGCGATGCCACCTATGGCGGCGAATCGTAACGGTGTTGTGCCGAGGGTTCCGAGTCTCGCGTCGAGCACCGCCACGACAACGAGCTCAAGAACAAGGACGCTTCCGCCCGCCAGCGCACCGATCGCCGCGGTATAACAGGGTGCTGAAAAACGGCTCCGGTACAACATTTCAGGCTGGATCGTCTCGATCAAGGTGAGTTGCCTGGATAGCATAAACGGTGAAAGCGCGCCGCGGGAATCTAGGCTCGTTGGCGACAATGCCACCCGCCGGCCGTTCGTTGCCGTCCGGATCATACGGTGCCGAAATGGGCGTTGGCGAGTCTCATCCTAGGCAGCAACAAGAGCCAGAGCACCAGCGGCACGGTGACGCTGGTCATCAACTGGTTCGAGGAGTTAAATCAGCTCGTGCCGACGGATCCGTAGAGTCGCCAGCCGCCATCCTGCCGACAGTCAGGTCAACGGTACACTCTGCGCTCGCCGTCTCCTGACCTGGAACGATGTTGCCGACGCCCTCGCCCCGCCCCCGCTTCGACACCGATCAGGCGTCGGACCTCGCTCGGCGGCACTTCGGTCTCGAGGTGACCTCCCGCGAGCTGACCAGCTGGCGCGATCAGAACTTTCTCCTTCGCGATGCCGCCGGCAATCGCCATGTGCTGAAGCTCTTCAACGCCCTGGAGAACCGTCTCGTACTCGACCTGCAGAACGCTGTCCTGCGGCGCCTGGCCGACCATCCCGGTGAGTACACCTTCCCGCGACTGGTACAGGGGGTCGACGGCAGCGACCTGACCGAGGTCGAAGCCGGCGGCGAGCGCTACACGGCCTGCCTGCTGACCTGGGTCGACGGGGTGCCGATGGCCGGCGCGCGCCCGCGCTCTCGCCAGCTCGCCCGTCAGCTGGGTGACCTGCTCGGCCACGTCAGCACGGCGCTTGAAGGACTCGAGCACGAGGCCGCCGACCGCAGCCTGAAATGGAGCCTGTTGGGCGCCCAGCAAACCTTCGAGGCGGCGTTGCCGCTGATCCCGGAGGGTGAAGGGCGGACGGAGGTGGAACGGCTGCAATCGCACTTTGCTGACCGTGTCGATCCCGTGTTGCGGCGGCTGCGCTCGAGCGTGATCCACAACGACGGCAACGATCACAACGTAATCGTGGGTCCGTTCGAGAGCGTCGACGGTTGGCCGCGGCGCCGGGTGGTCGGCCTCATCGACGTCGGCGACACCCTGTGGGCTCCCACCGTCGGCGAGCTCGCGGTCGGCCTCGCCTACGCGATGCTCGACCGCGACGACCCGATGGAGATCGCCGGTGACGTGGTCGGCGCCTATCACGCGAAATTTCCCCTGCACGAGGCCGAGGTGGAGGTGCTGTTCGACCTGGTGCTGATGCGCCTCTGTCTGAGCGTCTGCAATGCCGCACAACAGCATCACGCCGATCCCGACAACGATTACCTGCTGGTCAGCCAGCGCCACGCCTGGGAGGCGCTGGCACAGCTCGGAGCTATCGACCGAGGCCTGGCAACTTGCCATCTTCGGCACGCCTGTGGCTGGGAGCCTAGCCTAGCGGGGGCCGAGCTACGCCGCTGGCTCACCGCCAAGCGCGGCAGTTTCGCTGCCGTGGTCGCAGCGGATATCGAGCCGGCCGCAGTCGAGGTGCTCGACCTTGGTGTGGGCAGCGTCGACATGGGCGGCGGTGCGCCAGGCACGTTCGACGCTGCCGAATTGAACGAACGACTCTGTGCCGTCATGCGCCGCGCCGAAGCCACGCTGGGTGTCGGACGGTACGACGAGACGCGCTGCTGGTACGGCGGTGAGCTGTTCGCCGCACCGGCCAACGAGGCGCCGCGGCGGCGCACCGTGCATTTGGGAGTCGACATCTTCGCGCCGCCGGAAACGCCCGTCCACGCACCGCTCACCGGCACGGTGGCAAGCGTCACGATCAATGCCGGCCGGTTGAACTACGGACCGACCATCGTCCTGCAGCACGACCCGGAGGACGGACCCCGTTTCTACACCCTCTACGGGCATCTCACACCGGAGTCGGTGGCGCAGCTCGATCACGGGTCGACCGTCGAGCTCGGGACGCAGATCGGCGCCATCGGGAACTTCCCGGACAACGGCGACTGGCCTGCACACCTGCATTTCCAGATCATCGCCGATCCGGTCGGCAACAAGGGCGATTTTCCTGGCGTGTCGACACCAGCTGAGCGCCAGATTTACAAGAGCCTGTCGCCCGATCCCAACCTGATTCTCGACTTGCCGGGGCAGCTTTCGACCGACCCGCAACCGGTCCCGGCACAGATCATGGAGCGGCGAAGAGAGCATCTCGGCCCGTCGCTGAGTATCGCGTACCGTCGCCCGCTGAACATCGTGCGCGGCTTCCGTCAGTTCCTCTACGACGTCGACGGGCAGCCGTTCCTCGACGCGGTCAACAACGTACCCCACGTGGGCCACGCACACCCCAAGGTCGTCGCCGCCGCGCAGCGGCAGGAAGCGGTCCTCAACACCAATACGCGATACCTGCACGGCAACATCGTGCGCTATGCCGAGCGCCTCACCGCGACGCTGCCCGAGCCACTGCAGGTCTGTTTCTTCGTCTGCTCGGGCAGCGAGGCGAACGAGTTGGCGCTTCGTATGGCGCGCGCTCACACCGGCCGGCACGATGTCGTGACGCTCGACGGCGCGTATCACGGCAACACGTCGCAACTCATCGACCTGAGCCCTTACAAGCACGCCGGCCCGGGCGGCTCCGGCCCGCCGCCGTGGGTACGCGTGGCCTGCATGCCCGACCCTTATCGCGGGCCGTACAAATCGACTGACCCTGATGCGGCCACCCGGTACGCCGCAGACGTGGCTCGCTGCTGCGCGCAGGACGGCGGCGTGGCAGCATTTATCGCCGAGCCGCTGCTGGGCTGCGGCGGTCAAATCGTGCCCCCTGAGGGCTACCTGTCGAAGGCATTCGAGCACGTACGCACCGCCGGCGGCGTCTGCATCGCCGATGAGGTGCAGCTCGGGTTCGGGGCGGGTCGGCAGCCACTTCTGGGCCTTCGATGCCATGGGCGCCGCGCCCGACATCGTCACGCTCGGCAAGCCGATCGGCAACGGCTACCCGCTGGCCGCGGTGATCACCACGCCAGCAATCGCCGACTCCTTCGCCAACGGGATGGAGTACTTCAACACCTTCGGCGGAAACCCGGTCGCCGGCGCGGTCGGAGCGGCGGTACTGGACGTGATCGAGGAGGAGGGCCCTGCAAGCCAACGCCCGCGTCGTCGGCGAGCATCTCCTCGACGGGCTTCGCGGGCTGCGGCCGAAACACGAGCTCATCGGCGATGTCCGCGGCCTCGGCCTGTAACTCGGCGCCGAGCTGGTTCGCGACCGACAGACACTGGTGCCAGCCGGACGACGAGGCCTCGTACGTGATCAATCGCATGCGAGACCATGGCATCCTGATCAGCACCGACGGCCCGCTGCACAATGTTCTGAAGATCAAGCCACCGCTGTGCTTCTCGGTTTCCGACGCCGACCGATTGGTGGAGACCCTCGACCGCATCCTCGACGAGGTGACGGTGGGGTGTTTTCCGGCAATATCGGAAGTCTTCAAAAAGTAGCTTTATTCTTCTAAACAATTGTAGGTATTGAATATCTGACCTATCCTGATCTTTCGATCAACTCTCCGACAGTCGCCACCTTTCCACTGTTTTGGTGACTATCTGGTGACTTAAACACGAGGATCAGGATGACGAGACTGACCAAGAAAATCGTCGATGCCGCCGTCCCCAGACAACGCCCCTACTTCATCTGGTGCGGGGAGCTGTCGGGCTTCGGCCTGCGCGTGTTCCCGTCAGGCAAGCGCACCTACTATGCCGACTACCGCAACCGTGACGGTGTGCGCAGGCGCATGGCGCTCGGGCCACACGGCAAGCTCACGGCCGATGAAGCTCGCAAACTCGCCGTAGTGGCGTTCGCCGGGGCACTCAAGGGCGGCGATCCGGCCGCCGAGCGTGCCACACGCCGTAACACCCTCACTGTCGGTGAGTTGTGCGACAAGTACATGCAGGCCGCCGAAGGGGGCCTGATCGTTGGCAAGCGGGGCAGGCCCAAGAAGGCATCCACTCTGTACAACGATCAGGGGCCGGATCCAACGCCATATCAAGCCGCTCTTGGGAACCAAGCGAGTTCACGAGTTGACGCAAGCGGACGTGAACCGCTTCATTCGCGACGTGGCCGCAGGCAAGACGGCGGTGGTGGAGAAGACGGCCAAAGCGCGCGGCAAGGCCGTGGTCACGGGGGGTCTTGGCGCCGCCACTCGTTGCGTCGGCCTGCTGGGCAGCATCCTGTCCTTTGCGGTGTCCGAAGGGGTGATCCCGTTCAACCCGGTGCATGGGGTCAAACGGCCCGCGTACAATCGCCGCACGCGGCGCTTGAACGCCGAGGAGTACAGGGCTCTCGGCGCGGCCTTGCAGGGTGCCGAGGATGAAGGCAGCAACGGTCCGAGCCCTCATGGTCATGCGGTTGCTGGCGCTGACCGGATGCCGTGTTGGCGAAGTCACGAACCTGAAATGGTCCGAGGTGGACTTCGAGGGGCGGTGCTGGCGTCTGGAAGACTCCAAGACGGGTGCGTCGGTTCGTCCGATCGGGCGGGCGGCGTTGGATGTGCTAGGCACTGTGGAGCCGGATGAACGGTTGCCTATCTGTTTCCAGCTGCTCGCGGCAAGGGACCGGTCACGGTAGATGGGATGCGTCCCCTTTGGCGCAAGATCGTCCAAGGCGCTGCACTAGAGGGTGTTACCTTCCACACTCTGCGTCACTCCTACGCCAGCATGGCGGGCGATCTGGGCTTCACCGAGCACACCATCGCCGCCCTTGTGGGCCATGCGGCCAGTTCGGTAACGAGCCGCTACATCCACCACCTTGATAGCGTGCTGATCGCGGCCGCCGACAGGGTGGCGGGGCGCATCCACGAGCTGATGACAGGGGGAGATCAGGCAACGGTTCTACACTCAGGAAGGGAACCGCGGTCGGCGACAACCGAGTCCATCACCGGCTCGCTACAGGCGACTTCCTAGCGCGGCACGGTAGGGGGACCCGATCTCCTCAGGGGGGAGTTGTTGAGGTATCTTCGACGGCTTCGTGCGCCGCGATTTCGAGGTCCATGCTCCGCGTGATCACCGATCTCCGTCCGCGGTGCCGTCGCCCAGTTGCGCTACCGGGGTCGTGCGGAAGGCCCGCAGACTAGGGCGCAAGCGTATTAGAGCCGCTGAGAGCCGCCGCCGCCGCACCCAGCATCAGAGATTTGGTATGCGGTACCCGCCGGCGATCCTGGGCCGCTGTGTGGCGGCTGCACCGTGCGCCTATCCCTGAATCGCGATGGCGTGCTCCGCAGCCGGGGACGCTGCTTCGCCGCGCCTATCGGGGCCGCGACCTGGTGGTCGAAGTGCTCGATGGGCTTCACGTTCGAGAGGCGCCGCTACCGGTCGCTGTCGGCCATTCACGGGCGTGCCCGAGCCGTACCCTTCACCCATCCTGCTCCTCCAGGTGCCCAGGGCACTGCCTGGTCCCATAGTGATGCATCTGCTCGAAGTCCGCGACGAGAAGTCGGCCTTAGGTTCAGGATCTAGTGGGCGCAAGCCCCGTGGGGTTCAAGACCATCCTGGGAACTTCGGTTTAACCTCTTATAAAATAAGAAGATACCGAGGGGACGGGGCATTTCGTTTCGGTCCCCTTTCGCCGCTTTAGTGGCGAAAGTTAACAAACAGTTAACAAAACGGTCGCGAATGCGTCGGCAGCGGAAGTAATGGTGCCGGTTGTCGACGGGGACATCGTACGCTCGATGCAGTGGGCCGACACGGCATAGCAAGTTCCTTATTAAGCTTGCCGACTCTCTCGGCATCATCAAGAACCACCAGGCTAGATCATGCCCGCGAACTTTCGCCGCCATGCGTACAACGTCTGCGGGCTCACCCCCATCTTCCGCCAGATCTAGCGCACCGGCGTCCCGCCTCCGCGCGTACGCGATCTGCTCGTCCGTGTACCTCTTCTTCTTCATCGGTCCTCCCTGTTCGAGGACCACGTTACTCCGATTCCGTCAACCTCCAGCTGGACCAGTTCTCGGGGTTTGGGTCACGACTCAGCCTGCAGTCATGTCGCCCAGCCTCACTCTGCACCCCGGCGCGCCTTCCTCACTTCTATCTGGCCCCCGCAGCCCACATATCCCCGTATCCCCTACGCGGCCTCGTAGGTGATCGAGAAGATCGTGTCCGTCAGCCACCGGCGGAACGGCTCGTTGTCGCTGAACTGCTTGAACAGCTCCGTGTCGTCGTTCAGCAACGCCGTCATCACCCGCTGGGGCGCCTTGTCGTGCTCGATCCGCGCGTTCTGCTTGTCGGAGTGACCTGACCCCCGAAAACGGGTCCAGATGTAATCTCACGATCTGGGACCAGAAAGGGAGGTCAGAATGCCGGTCAAGAGGCACAGCGCCGAGCAGATCGTGCGCAAGCTCCGGGAGGGTTAAGTGGAGCTGGCGCGAGGCGCGACGGTCAAGGATGCCTGTCGCAAGCTAGCGATCACCGAGCACACCTACTACCGGTGGCGGCGCGAGTACGGCGGGCTGAAGCTGAACCAGGCGCGGAAGCTCAAACAGCTCGAGAAGGACAACTCCCGGCTCAAGAAGCTGGTGGCGGACAAGGAGCTCGACCTGGCGATCCTCAAGGAGGTCGCGGAGGGAAACTTCTGAGCCCAGCACGTCGGCGCGAGGCGGTAGCTCACGTACGACGGCAGCTGGGCGTAACCGAAAGACGATCCTGCCGGGTGCTCAGGCAGCCCAGGAGGACACCGCGATACGTGCCGAGGCCGGCGGACGACGAGCAACTGGTGAGGGACAGGATCGTGGAGTTAGCTCGGGAGTATGGACGTTATGGGTACCGGAGGGTGACGGTGTTGATGCGCATGCAGGGCTGGCTCGTGAACCACAAACGAGTGCAGCGGATCTGGCGTAGCGAAGGCCTGAAAGTGCCGAAGAGGCAGCCCAAACGAGCCCGGCTCTGGTTCAACGATGGCTCGTGTATCCGGCTGCAACCGGAGCGCAAGAACCACGTGTGGGCGTATGACTTCGTCCATGACCGGACGCACGATGGCCGGTCCATGAGGATGTTGACGATCGTGGACGAGTACACCCGCGAGAGCCTTGACCTGACCCCACGGTTAGTACCACGTCTTATCTCAGTAACTCGGTGCTGACAAGGGGTTGTTGAGGCCGGCGAAGCGGAGCGTAGCCGGCTTCAACAACAGCGCCTCCGGGGCCGGTGGTCGGTAGCCCAACGAGCTGTGCGGTCGCATGCGGTTGTACTGCTGCCTCCATCTCTCGATCAGAACCTTTGCCTCCTTGAGCGTGTAGAAGATCTCGCCGTTGAGCAGCTCGTCTCGGAGCTTGCCGTTGAAGCTCTCCACGTAGCCGTTCTCCCACGGCGAGCCCGGCTCGATGAACAGCGTGCCCACACCGAGCCTACCGAGCCAGTCGCGAACCGCCTCGGCGGTGAACTCCGGTCCGTTATCGGACCGGATGTGCTCAGGTATGCCCCGGTGCACGAACAACCACCCGAGCCGCTCGAGCACGTCCTCACAGTTGAGCTTCCGTGCCACGTCGATCGCCAGGCTTTCTCGTGTGTACTCATCGACGATCGTCAGCAGCCTCATAGCCCGACCCTCGTGCGTCCGGTGATGGACGAAGTCATACGCCCAGACGTGATCTTTGCGCTGTGGTCGCAGCCGGATGCACGAGCCATCGCTGAGCCACAGCCGGGCTCGTTTGGGCTGCTTTGTCGGTACTTTCAGCCCCTCACGCCTCCAGATACGCTGCACTCGTTTGTGGTTCACCCACCAGCCCTCCATACGCAACAACGCCGTCACTCGCCGATACCCGTAGCGCCCGTATTGTCGGGCTAGATCCACGATCCGCTCCGTCAACATCTGCTCATCGCCCGGTTCTGTTGGCATGTACCTGTGTGTCGTGCGTGGTTGTTTCAGTACCCGGCACGCCCGCCTCTCGGAGACGCCCAGCCGCCCCCGTACATGCGCCACCGCCTCGCGCCGTCGAGCTGGGCTCAGAAGTTTCCCTCCGCGACTTCCTTCAGGATCGACAGGTCGAGCTCTTTCTCCGCCACCAGTTTCTTGAGCCGGGCGTTTTCTTTCTCCAGCTGCTTGAGCCTTCTGGCCTGGTTGACCTTCAGCCCCCCCTACTCCCGCCGCCACCGATAGTAGGTGTGCTCGGTGATCGCTAGCTTGCGGCAGGCATCCTTGACCGTCCCGCCTTGCGCCAGCTCCACTTCAGCCTCCCGGAGCTTGCGTACGATCTGCTCGGCGCTGTGCCTCTTCGTCGGCATTCTGACCTCCCCTTTTCGACCCAGATCGTGAGATTACCTCTGGATCCGTTTTGGGGGGTCAGGTCAGGAGGCCAAAACCCGTACCACTGAAAGAGGCTCGTCGAGAGACGGTTGTCCGGACAGCCGGTGCCGGAGCGCACCGTGGCGTCTCTGTTGGCGGCAAGGGCAAGCCAGACGCCGCTAACGCCCTGAAGAATCAAAGGGATATCGGCCTTGATCTCGGAAACTCCCGCAGTCGTATCGGTTGATTAGGTGGTAGGCGGGGAAGGTGGGATTCGAACCCACGGTACGGGGTTAACCATACGCGCGCTTTCCAAGCGGCTCTTTCGGCCTCTCGGACACCTCTCCGCAGGATTCGCGACTGCCATCTACAGTAGGCGCGGTCGCGCCTATGTTCGGCTGATCGGACCTAAACGCGAGGATCGCGCTATCGGGCCGGGCGGTCGCTTTGGAGGCGCTTCGGGAGGAAGCGACGATGGCGGAGCTGGCAGCCCGCTACGATGTGCATCCGAACCTGATCGCCAACTGGAAGAAGAAGGCTCGGCAGAAGGTACTGGCCGGCTTCTCGGGCAAGCAAGAGCGGGATGAGGTCTCTCGGGAGGCGGAGATCAAGGAGCTGCGGGCGAAGATCGGAGAGCTCGTCATCGAGCGGGATTTTTTATCCAAAGTCTTCGGTCGTTGAGCCGCGGCCGGAGAGTAGCGATGATTGATCGCGACCACGCACGGCTCAGCAGCGCGCGACAGTGCTGCTTGGTGTCAATCGCGCGCTCGTCGTTCTACTACGAGGGCAAGGGCGAGAGCCCGTTGAACCTGCGCCTGATGCGGTTGATCGGCGAGCAGTTTTTGGAGACGCCGTTCTACGGCTCCCGTCAGATGAAACGCTGGCTACGTCGTCAGGGCTACACGGTCTCTCGCAAGCGGGTGCGCCGCCTGATGCGGCTGCTGCGGTTGCAAGCTATCTTCCAGCGGCCCAGGACGTCTCAGCCGCACCCGGAGCACAGGATCTATCCCTACCTGCTGGGCGATCTGCAGATCACGCGACCGAACCACGTTTGGTGTGCGGATGTGACCTACATCCCGCTGCAGCGAGGTTTTCTGTACCTGGTTGCGGTGATGGACTGGGCGAGCCGCAAGGTGCTGTCCTGGCGCCTGTCCAACACGCTCGATGCGAGCTTCTGCGTCGAGGCCTTGCAAGAGGCTCTCGAGCGCTACGGTGCGCCCGAGATCTTCAACACTGATCAGGGTAGCCAATTCACCAGCGTCGACTTCACCGACGCGCTCAAGGAGGCCGGCATTCGGATCTCCATGGACGGCAAGGGCCGCTGGATGGACAACGTCTTCATCGAGCGGCTGTGGCGATCACTGAAATACGAGCAAGTCTATCTGTCAGAGTACGCGACTGGCTCCGAGGCTCGGGCCGGGATCGGCTGCTGGATGGACTTCTACAACGAGCGCCGACCGCACTCGTCGCTCGACGACCGGACGCCCGAGGAGGCGTACACTGACGACGGGGCTGAAAGGAGCCTGGGGCTACGCCCCGTCTCCTGTCAGCCCAAGGCAGCCTGAATCATGAACCCGGATTCCACCTTAGCTGTGACCCAAACCTGTCCAAAGGATGGGGTCCACCTCTACCGGCACCGCTGCCACCCACCCGAGCGCCGCCAACCGATGCTCGCGACCAGCGACCCCGAGGCGATCGCCAGCGCGCAACCAGCGCCCGAGCTCGAACCCGACAGCCAGTAGCCGCCAGGCGCCAGAGGGGGGCGGACGGGTCCCCGAGGGCGAGACGTATTCCCGTTTCCGTTGGACTTCCCCAGGGAATGCCCTCCTTCTACTCCAGTTCGGACGAGCTAACCTCGGGGGGCGCGGTGACTCGTACGACTATAAGAAGCCAACGTGATTCGGTCCGGCATGGAGATGTGAGCACGCTGAGTGAGCTGAGTTCCATCCCGCCCGTTGCTATCCGACCAGCGCACCCCCGCACCGCAATGCCCGAGCGCCCCGAGGCTCTGCTGCGCCCTCCGCACCGCCCGACGTCGAGGCGCCGGGCCCAGAAATTTCCCGACGATGCCTCCTTGCAAAATCGCGTTATCGAGCATCAGCCAGCAACTTCTTCAGCCGGGCGTTGTCGCGCTCGAACTCCTTGAGCCACCGTGCTTGATCCACCCTCAGGCCGCCGTACTCCTTGCGCCACCGGTACTATCGTGTTCTCGTTGATACCCAGGTTACGGCAAACTTCTTGGTACCTTGGCACCCTTCGCCAGCTCCACTTCCGCCTCCCTGAGCTTGGCGATGATCTGCTCTACGCTGTAGCGCTTCCGTGCCATTCATCCCCCTTCCCGAACCAGCCTCAGAGCCTCAATTCCTAACTCTCAAACTGACCCAACTATCGGGGGTCAGGTCACCTTTGCCGGAGGGCCAGCTGGTTTTGTGCCGCATGGCGGTGGGCGCGCCGCATTGCTGCGTGTGCTGTCCGTGACCGATCAGGCAGTTATTAGAAGGCGTACTTCAGGTTCATGCTGAGGTCGAACATGGCGATATCGTGGCTCGTCATCCAGCCTTGCACTGGCTCGCTTCCATCACGTCGCACGTTAGGCTCGTGACTGCGTAACGGGTCCCAGACAGTGGCATCGGTGAGGGACGAGTAGTTGACCCAGCGGCCCCGGACGCCCAGCGATACTCGCTCGGTGAGGACATGATCAGCACCGAGCAGCACCTGATAGCCGAACAGCGTGTCGCTGAGTTCGCTTTGCGCACTGCTTACGGTGCCAGCCAGGTTCCGGCGGAACACAGCTAGCTGGGCTTCGGATTCAAACGGGAAGTCTGCGCCCGTGATGATCTTGCTCGGGTCGGGGTTCCTCGCCCAAACGCTCCCGAAGTCCACATCGGTAAACCCGACTCCGGCACCAACCCCGACATAGGGGGTGAGCCGGCTGCTGTTGACGAAATCGAAATACAGGTTCCCGAACAGGTTGTGTGAGGTCAGGTTACCGAGACGTTCCTCGGCCCGTTCGATCTCTTGACCGAGCTTGGCGAAGTTAACCCCCGCAGCGCTCGCAACCGGCGATGTCTGATCGTACTCCGAGTTGTAGAAGAAGTACTCCAACTCGAGCCGAAACCGCCCCCCCAGGCGATAGCCGAGCGCCCCGCCGGCCGCAATGCCCTTGGCCTTGTCAAACACGCTCTTCCAGGTATCCCCCTCTCCGCGAGCGGCCGTCGTGCACCGCTCTCCGCCCAGCAAGTACCACGGGTTGAGGAACTCGTCGCACGCGCTTTCCCGGTCGTCGCTGTCTCCGATTAGATCCATCCCCGAGGCGAAGCTAGCGCCCCGCTCGCTGCTCAGATAAAAGCCACTGTTCGCCTGTGCCCAGGCCGGGCCAACACTAACGCCGATAAACGCGACCAGCAGTACGCAGGTCCGTAGGATCAGTGCTCTGAAAGACCGTTTGTGCATCGCTTACTTCCCTACTAGAGAGGATACCGTAGGGTTGCTTTATTGGAGTTCCCCATGGTCATGCCTTCATCCATCTAACTGGAAGCCCCAGTCATAGTTGACGCGCGCGTAGTAGTAAGCTCCGTTAAAGCCGAACGGCGAAAACTGGCCGTAGTAGTTACCTGTCCCGGCTGCAGCCAGTGGATTGACCTCCGGTTGCGTGTTCAGGAGGTTCTGGGCCCCTGTAGAGAAAGTGAGATGGTCGTTAATCGGTACGTCGAACACGACATCGAGGAGCGCCTTGCCCGCGTACAACTCGTACAGGTAAGACATATCGGGGTCGCCGAGCGTTGCGGACGCCCAGGCTCTGGCGTCCTCCCGGTCCCAGTATTTGCCGAAGAAGTTCATGCGTGCCATCAGGCTCCACCGGGGGGCCGTGTGGTCAACGGCGATGTTCCATCGCATCTGAGGCAACCCGCGTTCGATTGCGCTGCGACGGTCGTCGTCGATGGTCTCGGACGTGAAGGACGTGATCTTGGTCGAGGTGTAGTTGAAAACGACGCTAAAGACAGTTTCGCTGCCCAGCCCTGTCGTGGCGTAGGTCGACACGACATCGACACCTTCCGTCTTGGTCGCGAAGTCGTTCACGAAGAAGCGGAACTTCTGCAGGTTGGCCGCCTCGACGAACCCGCCCGCAATCAACGACATGGTCTCATCCGCCGTGAGCGAGAAGTTCTTCGTGATGGTGAGGCGATCCGAGACGTTGATCCGGAAGTAGTCGGCGGTAAACGTGAAGGCGCCGTTGTCGACGACCGCTCCGCCCGAATAGTTGATCGAATTTTCAGGCTGGAGTGGTTTCCCTCCCCGCAGCGCCGCGGCCGGGGAGATCGACGGAATCGTGCCGTTATTGACAAGATCCATGAGTGCGAAGTCGTACTCGGTCGTCACGTTGAACGCATTCTGCTGCCCTGGGGTGGGCGCACGGAACCCGCTACTGATCGCCGAGCGTAAGGCGACGGTCTCGGTAAATTCGTACCGTCCGGCGAGTTTGCTGTTCATCGTGGTACCGAAGCCTTCGAAATCTTCGAGCCGGACGGCGGCGCCCAGGGTCCACTCATTGGCTACGCCGCCCACCTCGACATCGCCGTAGACCGCAACGTTGGCACGGTTCCAGGTGCCGGAGTTCTCGGGCCGGGTGCCGTTGTAGCCGTTGGACCCGGAGCTGAATCCCTGCGATGCATAGGGGCCGATGGCCCATGAGGCGGGGTCGCCGGCACCGAGATGGTACTGCTCCTGGCGCCACTCGGCGCCGCCCGCCACGTTGACCGTATCGCTTGCGACATAGGATAGGTCGAGGTTCACGCTGAGATCGGTCTGCCGCAACAAGTTCGGCCTGAACTGAGTCGGGCTTTCTGGGCCGAGGGAGGCGTTCACGGTGTCATAGATGAACGTATCGACCTCGTTCCGGCCCCAGCTCACGCTCGCGTCCCAGGTAAGACCGTTGGCCATGAATCCGCGTATACCGGTAACCACCGACGCGTCGAACAGGTCACCGCCGAACTGTGGCGTGAACCCTCCTGGAAGGCCACCGGGCGCGCCAGAGAAGGGTTGATGGAACGTGAAACAGTTCGGGTTATTGGTAACCTGGTCGAAGGCGAGCGGGTCGGGGACATTGTCGGTGATGGTTACCGTCGGACAGTTGGCCGAACCCTGGCCGTTAGCGGCTAGCACGTCGCCGACGAGCAACGTGTCGCCGCCGTCGATGCTGAAAACCGAGCCGCGGGTATTCGGGTTTCGGTAGTAGAAGCCGCCGGTCACCTTCTTGCTCGCGTAGTTGCTGTGCGCATACCACTGCAGCCTGTTGGCGAACAGGTAGCCGAAATTGCCGAAGACCTTCAGGTCGTCCTCGATCTTCGGCACGCCCCAGACCTGGGCAGTGTCTCGAACGTTCAGGTTGCCGGCTGCCCGGAGCGCCGCAGCATCGTCACGCTGGATGGCACGGTTGGTCGGGCCCACGTTACCGTATTCCAGGCTCAGGTTTGCGAACCCAGTCGCACCCAGCGGCAACCCAACGTTGCCGGCGACGGTGTATGCACCGCCGTTGCCGCCGATGCCGTTACAGGACGTGCCGGGAATCCCGCAGGTGCCTTGGTCGCCTGTGTTGACGTCGAAGAACCGTCCAGTGCGTAACTGTATGCTGCCGCCGGAGCGGGCCTCCTTGAGCTGGAAGTTCATGACGCCGGCGATCGCATCCGATCCATACTGCGCCGACGCGCCGTCGCGAAGCACCTCAACCTGCCGCAGCGCGATGGAGGGGATGACCGAGATGTCCGGACCTTGTGAACCGTCCGAGAGCCCGTTGCCGAGCCAGGTGATGACCGCGGCGCGGTGGCGACGCTTACCGTTCACCAGGACGAGCGTGTGGTCGGGCGCCAGGCCGCGCAGGTTGGCCGGACGGATGATCGAGGCCGCATCGCTGATCGGCTGCGTGTTGACGTTGAAGGAAGGCACGGAGGTTCGCAATTGGTTGGTGAGATCGGCGTAACCTTGGCTAGCGAGCTCATCGGCGGTGATGACGTCGACGGGCACGGCGGACTCGGTCGCCGATCGTGGCTGGGCACGGCTGCCGACAACGACCACTTCCTCGTGGAGTTGCACGGACATCTCGATATCGACAGTTACCGTCGCCCCGGCGGTGAGATCCACCTGCTCGCGCACGACCGTGGTGAAGCTGGGCAGGCTGAAACTCACGTCGTACACACCAGGCGGCAGGGCGATGGTAAACTTGCCGTTGTTGTCGGTGAACGTGGTCTGCCGGACCTGACCGCCGGGCATTTGGCTGCGCACCTGCACGGCGACACCGGGCAGACTGTACTCCGCGATGGTAACCGTGCCAGAAATCACCGCGTCTTGCTGGGCGGCGGAGACAACAGGCACAAATAGGAGGGCGGTGAAAACCAGCCCACCAGCGACGGATTGATGGGATCTCATATCTACCTCAGACGTGTCCCGGAATGTTGCGGAAAAACGGATC
This sequence comes from Acidobacteriota bacterium, assembly GCA_963666055.2. Taxonomy (GTDB): domain Bacteria; phylum Acidobacteriota; class UBA890; order UBA890; family WLXD01; genus DASCOT01. The sequence goes on from CAXWPH010000015.1 coordinate 216,429, forward strand.
ATCGTAGCCTCTACGCAAGCAGTGGATAATACCATCCTAAAGGGTACGTATCCGTCCCTGGTTCGGTGACTCCTGGGGTCGGTGGGAGCTGGGTCGTAGTCAACGGGCTTCTTTGCGCGACCAGATTCAAACTCAGCCACTACTGACCTTGCCCCGCTTTCCCGGACACTTAGTTAAGATCCATTGTCGTAGTCGTATTAGCGGCTGTGGGAGCTGTTGGCAACGCGGAGCGTTGTCCAAGCGACGGTGGAAATCGGGAGTCGATTTCCACGGGCGCGTCAGCTTCCACAGCTGATTGGCCGCTCTGGCCTGGCCGCCGCATTGCCGCCTCCAACTGAGCCGGACTCTGGTGTCCGATCGAGGTGTGCATGCGAGCCCGGTTGTAGAACACTTCGATGTAGTGGAACAACTCGGCTCGGGCCGCCGCCCGGGAACTGAAGCAGCCACCGAGTTCGAACTTCAGGGTAGAGAAGAAACTTTCCATCGGCGCGTTATCCCAGCAGTCTCCTTTCCTGCTCATGCTGATGGTGAAGCCACGGTCACGCAGCTTGTCTAGGTAATCGTCGCTGCTGTACTGGCTGCCGCGGTCGCTGTGATGGAGCACTCCGGAACCGGGACGGCGTTGCTCCAAGGCCTGATCCAGGACCGCCAGCGTCAAATCGTCCGTCATCGTCTCGCTCACCGCCCAGCCGATGATCCGTCGCGAGCACAGATCCATCAGCACGGCCAGGTATAGGCATCCTTCCTGCGTCCACAGGTATGTCAGGTCGCCCACCCAGACGCTGTCCACGGCATCCACCGTGAAGCGCCGTGCCAGCACGTTGGGCGCCGCTGACCGCCCAGGTGTGGGCCGTGTTGTCACCCGGAACCGACGGGGTTGGCGAGCTCGAAGTCCTTCCTGGCGCATCAGCCGAGCTACCCGCTTGCGAGAGCAGCGGATCCCTCGTTGCCGAAGTTGCTTGTGGATGCGCGGACTTCCGTAACGGTCGCGGCTCTCTCGGAATGCAGCTCTGATCTGCACACGTAGACGGCGATCTTCTCGCGCTCTCGGACTCGGTGCCCGTCCTCGCCACTCGTAGTAACCGCCGTGAGACACCTCGAGCATCTTGCACAACCGCCGCACCGGGAACTTGCCGGACAGTTGCTTGATGATCGGGTACTTCATCGCGGGCGTTCCGAGAAGATCGCCAACGCTTTTTTTAGAATGTCGCGCTCCTGCCGTACTCGCCGCAGGTCCCGCCGTAGCTGTTGCCCGTCCAGGTCCTGGTCGGGCATCTTCCCCGCGCCCGGAAACGCCGTGACCCCCTGCTCCTGGAGCTGTTTGCGCCACTTGGTCAACATGCCGCGGCCAACACCCAGATCCCGGGCCACCTCAGACACCGGATGGCCCAGCTGCGTCACCATCCTCACTGCCTCAATCTTGAACTCGCGACTGTACCGCCGTCGTGACCCCATGCTTCACCTCCGAGCCCATTATCGGGCTTCCAAAGGTGTCCGGGAAATCGGGGGAGGCCCATCGCGACAATCCGCGAAGATCCTTGCACCGTCGGTTGACGGCGATCGATCGGTGGTCGACCTTCTTCCGCAAGACCCCGGGGAAATGGGCCGCCTTGCCATGATGTTTGGAGACATTCTGGATCGCTTTTTCCCTGCGACGTTCGTGGATGTAGATCAGGTACGGGCAGCCTATAGGAATACTCTAGAGCGCTGGTTGGAAGCGTGGAGTGGCCACTTTCAATAGGCAAGTCTCCCCACACACGAAGCTAAATGGATTTGTTGTACGGGGTGTGGGAGCTTTCAGGACTTTGCAGATTTCTCTGCCGCCGGTTCCTCAGGGATCGCCTGGTACCTCACGCGTCCCTTCGTCTTGCGCCTCTTGGCCTTACCTGTATCTACGAGCTTCTCCAGCCCGTACACGATCGTCTGGTGGGCGAACTCTTGGCCCTGTTTGCTGAGGCTACGCTGGATTTCGGCCACCGTCATCGACTCGCTGCTGCTGCTTAACAACTCCACCGTCAGCTCGTAGATCCGTCTCCGTTTCGGATGCTGACGCCTCTTGCGGGCCTTCTTTCTGGCCGGCGCCTTCTTCTTCGCCGGCAACGTAGCCTTGGCCGACGTTGTGGGATCCATGAGAGAGGCGACGCTACAGCAACCGGGCAGGTCTGCCAGCGTCGCCTTCAGCCGCCGGTTTTCCAGCTCCGTGAAAGCCGTCGCCCCTTGTTGACATCCATTCCGCCGTACTGGCAGATCAGCTGGACGTTGTCGTGGTCCCAGAAGCGCTCGGGCGCCAGGTGGGCGGGCTCGATGTGGTCGAGCTACTCGGCGGCGACCTTGAAGCCTGCTTCGGCGCAGGGACGGCACAACGGTTCATCGCGGAGGATTCCGGCGCGCCACGTGCGATAGCGGCGCGTCCAGCGCAGACGGCGGAGTGCTTCGGGCTCGATCGACATTTTCGTTCGTGCCCATTTCGTGCCAGGCCACGAAGGAGGATCAACACCATTATTGTCAATGACTTATGCGGTGTTCCGTAGGACGGAGGACAGGGCCAAAAGACGCTCCTGGACAAATGGACCCCTTCTTCACAACCCTACTGACGCCATTCCAATAAGACCGTACGCCTTTTTAATCAACGACTTAGCGTCTTCTTCAAAGCTTCTGGGGTTCGTCCCCGAAAAGTTCCTTTGCTTACATATCGCAAGGCACTGAGCGGTATCCGGGTGAGGGCCCTAGTTTACTTTGGTGGCCCCCCGTAAAATCCTTATTCCATTGATGTTAAGGCCTGGTGCAAGTGGCTGCATGCGTGTGGTCCTCGAGGGCTCGAAATCGCGTGACGAGCGCTCGAGCTCGAGAGTGGGGGCTCTATCTATGTTCGGTCAGCCCCCGACGCAGCGCACCGCGTAGCACGTCGCGGCTGACACCGTACTTGGCGGCGAGCGCGCGCTGACTCATGCCGGCGTCGTGATGGCGCACCAGGTCGACGGCCTGGCTGTCGTCGGGCTTTGTGAGCACCAGGGCCAGGTCATTACCGAACGAGGGCGTGCGTGTTTGTGAAACCGTGTGCGGCGCGTTAGCTCGCGCGCGAGTTGCGACGAGCCATCACCACGACGTACTCCGATGCCGGGCTCCCGGAAAGCGTCGAGGATGCCGCGCTGGAAGGGCCGCCAGTCGGTGCGCCACCGGTTGCCCGCCTGACTGCGCCCGTCACCACTACAACCAGCACCGAGTTACTGAGATAAGACGTGGTACTAACCGTGGGGTCAGGTCAGCCGCGGCCACCTCACAAAAAAATCTGCTCAGCAAAGCAAATAAGCCTACATTGAGGCGCGAATTCAGCGGATTCTGTGCGCTCAGGACCGTGCGCCATGCTCTCAGGTGCACGAGGAGGATTGGAGGATGAGGATCTTGTCGCCCCTGCGTCCGCTGATGGCGCCGTTGTTGTCCGCGGCTTTATTGGCGCCGCTTCTCAGCACGACGGCGCGCGCGGCACCGATACGAGATCCGGCCCAGCAGGAGCAGGAAGAGCAGCAGCAGGAGCAGCAGACGACCAACATCCAAGAGGTCGTCGTTGTAACGGCGTCGCGCACCGAGGAGCTGTTGCTGGAGGCACCGACTGCGATCACCGTTATCGCCGCCGCCGACATCGCGCTGAGCGCGGCGCAGAACTACGCTGACCTGATGCGCGGCGTGCCTGGACTGAACGTCATCCAGACGAGCGCTCGGGATGTCAGCATGTCGTCTCGCTCGTCCACCAACACACTGGATGCATCCCAGTTGGTGCTCATCGACGGGCGGACCGTGTACCTGGACTTCTTCGGGTTCGTCGCCTGGGACCTGTTGCCGCTGGATTTCTCCGAGATCGAGCAGATCGAGGTGATTCGCGGTCCGGGATCGGCGGTCTGGGGAGCCAACGCTCTTAGCGGCGTAGTGAACATCATCACCAAGTCCCCGAGGCAGTACGGCAACGCATTCCGGGTGCGCATGGGTGGCGGTGAGCGCGGCACTGGATTCGCCTCGATCACCTATTCGGGCATACGCGGCAAAACATCATTTCGGGTGACCGGGGCCTATTCAACGCAGGATCCGTGGGACCGACCGGGTCCGTTGCCCAACGGCATCTCGCGGGATACGTTTTCGAATCAGGGCTCCCGACAACCGAAGTTCGACTCCCGTGTCGATGTTGACACGGGAGTCGACTCGTACTTGTCGCTTTCCGCCGGTGTCGCCGGCACGGGCGGCACGATCCACTCCGGCATTGGCCCATTTTCGATCTTCGACGGCATGACCTTCTCGTACGCGCGTGCCGATTACAACTGGCGGCTGTGGAACTTTCGGGCCTACGCTAACTTCGTCGACGGCGACTCCCTCAACATACTGAACGGACTGCCGTTCAATTTCAGGACCCAGACCTACGATTTTTCGGCTACGAACACGTCGCTTCTCGGGCCGCATGCAGTCACCTACGGTGGAAACTATCGCAAGCTGAGCTTCGACCTGTCGATTGCCCCAGGGGAGGACAATCGTACCGAGGGAGGGAGCTTCGCCACCTTCGATCTCGATATCAATGACTACGTGACGATCAACGCCGGAGTTCGAGGCGACTATTTTGATGTCATCGACGGCGCGGTGACTTCGCCGCGCGGGGCGATTCTGTTTCACCCGGCCGGATCATCAAATCACGTGATCCGCGCCGGCTTCGGTCGTGCCTTCCGAGTTCCCTCGCTGGTCAATAGCTACCTCGAGGTGGAGATCTTCAACGCCGTCAACGTGGGCCCACCGATCGGGCAGATCGTCTTTCCGACCACTGCCGTGGGGAATCCCGAACTGGTCGAGGAGCGGCTGGATCAGTTCGAGATCGGCTACCGCGGCTCGGTGGCGAACGGCAAGTTCTCCTGGGACATCGCTGCCTACCGCACCGAGACCAAGGACAGCATCGACTTCTACACCAGCGAGACGTATACGGCCTTCAACCCACCTCCAGACTGGTCGCTGCCGACGTTCCTGTTGCCGCCCTTCGGTCCCGTGGCGTTGCCGGCGCTGTTCACCTACCGCAACATCGGCGAGATCGTGAATAAGGGTTTCGAGGTCAGCTTGCGATACCTTCCGATGGCGCGCAATACGGTGATGGCCAACTACTCGTATCAGGCCGAGCGCGAGGTCAAGGGCATCCCTGAGCAGGACATCGGGATCTCGCCAGAGCACCGCTTCAACGTCTCGTACAACGGCTGGAGCGGCAATCTGTACTACGGCGCTTCCGTCAATCACGTCGGCGAGGCTTACTGGACGGATGTCCTAGACTCCCGCTTCTGGGGCACTACCGAGTCCTACACGACGCTCGACACGACGCTCGGCTACATGTTCCTCGACGGCACGGCAGAGGCTTCAGTGCGCGCTACGAACCTCACCGACGTCGGCGTGCTGCAGCACATCTATGGCGACATCATTGGTCGGCGCGTGGTGTTTGAGCTGTCGGTCAGCATCAGATAGTGATGGCATGGTCCGACTCACCAGTCGGGCTCGGGGATCACCTTGCCCGCTACCGATCTGGACGATCGGTGGTGTGGGATGGGCCTGTCATGCTAGCGATGCTACACTCGGCGCCGCACCACAGAAATGGGCGAGGCTAGGGTTCCTCGTGGCGTAGGAATGAGACCCCGCCGCTGAACCAGGAGTGAACGTTTATGCGCAAGGCAAGTGTTGTGTTCACCGCAGCCGTTCCGACGATCGCCGTAGCCGCGCTTGTGATCGCGGGGCTCGACGTTCGCCCGTTGAGGGCAGGTGACCACTTCGACTCGCCCAGCGTCCTCAAGGACGGCCGCACTGACATCGGCGATGTCTACATCTTCCCGGCCCAGAAGAAGAAGAGAGAAACGACGCTGATCATGACCGTGGCCCCGCTCGCGGGCCTATTGAGCCCGGCGGAGTTCAACGACGAGGCCCACTACATCTTCAACTTCGACAACGACGGAGACTTCAAGGTCGACCGCCAGTGGGCGGTGGCCTTCGATGGTGACAACATGCAGTTAGCCTCGATGGCGTAGAGATGGGCTCAGGCTCATATGGGCGGCGGCCAATCCGGCTCGACGGCGGCGGGCGGGCGAATGCAGGGATGTTCGACGATCCCTTCTACTTTGATCTGCTGGCGGCGCAGAACGGGCTGGCGTTCTGTCCGGGGGGTGTGGGTTTCGACTTTTTCTCCAACGCCAACGTGATGGCGATCATCCTTGACATACCGAACGGCAGCGTCGGGCTAGATGTGCTGCCCGGGGTGAACTTCTGGGGCTCAGTGCAGATAGGTAACAAGCAGATCGACCGCATGGGCCGTCCGTTCATCAACCTGTTTTTGGTGGGGCCATTGAAAAAGAACCAGAACGCCTTCAACAAGAACAAGAGGCCCCACAACGACCCCAAGAGGTTCGGCACGGTGGTCAACAACAACGTGATGGCGCTCGGCGCCGACGAAGCGACCGCCGCGGTGCTGGTGGCCGCGCTGCTGCCCGACGTGATGCAGTACAGTCGGCAGGCAGAGAGTATGTTCCCGAACGGCCGCGGGCTCGCTGACGACGTTGCCAACATCACCCTGGCGTTGTTGACAAGCAACCCGGCAGCGACCGACTGCGTCGACGGCAACGACGGGGAGTTCTCCAAGAAGTTCCCGTACCTCGCCGCCGCCCACTGACCGGGCGAGATGAAAGCCGCCGACCGCCTCCCGAAACAAGATCCCAGAATGCGCTGAGATCCCAGGCGGCGAGCCGCTCGGCACGTTTCGCTTCTTCAACCGCCCATTGCTCGAACGAGCTCGTATAAGTGTCGATCCAGTCCTCATGCCCGCGCGCTTCGGCCAGCATCAGGTTGTAGAGGAGGCTGGCTCCGTGCATGACCTCCGAGAAGATCCGCGCGTGTTTCAGCTGCCGCCGGATGCGCGTTGGGAACTCCGCCGCTGCCACGTGCTCCCAGGCAAAGCCCACGCGATCCCAGGGCTCTTCCACCTGGTCCACGAGGTGGGCCAAGAGCGTGCAGGGTGCTGCGCTCAGGATGCGCTCCCGCAGATACTCGGCCTCACTGAATCGGAGCCTAAGCTCGGCGCCCTCCGGAAAACCAGCTGGCGGGTCAGGGATGTGTGGATGCCAGTTGGTGGGCTCCGGGCTTGAAGCTTCGTTTTCACGATCACGCGCTTGACGACCCTTGAGTCGAACATAGAACTGGTCGAGGCTGCGGTGGTATTGAGCCTGGGATCCCTGAAACTGCAGAATCCCCCAACGCCGAAGCCCCGCCCAGTAGACGCTGCTAGGCATCCGCTTCACGGCTGCTCCTGCCTCGCCGCCGATGACACCTTTGACGTCGTCGCTCTCAGAGAGGTGCTTGATCAGACGTCCTTCGGCGCGGCGGAAGCGAATCCCGATGCGCGAGCTCCGCACCGCTCGCCGCTCGAAGTCACGACACATCCAGGGGATGAAAAGGAAGTACCGGGCGCGGGTCTGGATCGTCGTCGTGCCAGGGAACAGCAACTCGGCCAACGGGTCCCGAACCCCTGCCAGGCCGAGCTCGTCGCGCGTGTCACGTATCTGGAACAGCGAGATGACGTCGAGCGCGCGGCGTCGCTCCTGTTCCGAATAATCCAGCCACGCGAAGCTAGAAGTCATCGCCTCAGATCCGTCTAGGCTCCGGGAAAGGCTGCCGTCGATTGACCCTGTCTTTCGGAGCGGCGCTGATGCCGGTTCGGTGGCTCGAACTCCATCTGAAGCGCAGATGGTACCAGCCGCCCTTGTTGAGCACTTGGGCTGTCGGGTTGTCCTCGTGGAGCCGCTGCATAATCATCACGTGCGCTGCGCCCCTCGAAGCTCCGCGCGTCGAGAGCGTCTGACTGGCGCGGCCCTGACTTTCGATGCCCCCGGTTGAACAGGCATACGCAGGTGCGCGGAGACGCCGGCCGGCGGCCGACCAGAGGCAGGGTAAGCGCAAAACGGCCCGCGAGACGCTTCAGCAGCGTATACACAGGCGAAAACCTCGGGCGGTGATGCGGGATCCTCCCCCATTGTGGCTGCGTCTGTCGGGGTTGTGGAAAACCTCCACCCGGACAAGACAAGAATCCGGCGCGCTGCCAGCGCTCAAGAGCTAACGATCTCCTCCAAGAGCGCTCTGGTCGATGAACCGCAGTCCAACCGCCGGCACGCCGCGGGTCCGAAACCACCGCCGTGGGCCGTGCGTTCGCTCTAGAACGCGATCGCACCTGCCCTCAGCAGATTGGTCAGGTGGGCAACCACGTTCGACTTCCGTCTCTTGAAATAGAAAACTCGTCCTTGCTCATTGTCGCTCACGTGATAGCAATTCCAGCGCTCCAGCCCCATGTCATTGAGCCGTCTATCCAAGTCCTCCAGATCAGCGTTTGCTACCTTGAGTGACGTGTACTCGATGGCCCAGAGGTCCTGGAGCTCTTCTGCCGACAGGTCACGCAATTCGCCTGCCCTCGTCCGCGCGTCATCAATTATCTCCTGAGCATCCTCTCGCAACTCAGCCAACGGAGCCTGCTGACACCCGACAGAAAGCACCATCATTGACACGACAATTCGTATGGTTCGCATATCGTTCTCACCCTATGTAGCCAGTGACAGTGACCTGACCCCGCGGTTAGTACCACGTCGTATCTCAGTAACTCGGTGCTGACAAGAGGACGTTGAGGCCGGCGAAGCGGAACGCAGCCGGGTTCAACAACAGCGCCTTGATCGGCCCTCAGGCTCGCCCACAGAGCGCCACGTTCACTACCTGGAGCGGGTATGCGTCGTGTGCCACGTGGTACGCCACCGGGTTGAGCACGATGCTCGTCTTGCCCCATTGGCTCGATTCCCATCACGACGACGTGTCGATGCCGGGCTCGCGGAAGGCGTCGAGGACGCCGCGTTGAAATGGCGCGTGTCGGAAACGGTCCGCTGGCGCGGCAGTTCGAGTGCGCGGGCCCAGAGGTCGCGGTGACCTCGAGCTCGGCGCGCACCGCCTTCGGGCCGCCCCATGTGCGCGGCTCGTGCCACCCGGCTTGAGATCGTGGCCGGCCAGGCGAGCATGATCGTCTTGCAGCTGATGGTGCGGTTCATCGAGGAGCATCGTGACGGCTACTCGGTTGAGCCGATCTGCGCGCAGGTGCCGATCCACCTCGTCCAGGTACTATGAGCACAAGAGTCGTCAGGCAGATCCCACGAGCGCATCGGGGCGGCACAGGAACCTCGCCGCCGCGGGCGCTTCCCTTGGTTGCAATGCAGGCCGGACGCTGACTCTCGCCCGCCATGCCGGCTCGCTACGCATGCGGACAGTTCGCTACCCGGAGCGCCGTGGCGCGGGTGCGCTTCGGGCCAATAGCGGTTGTAGGAGCGCGCGCGAACTGATGGCATGATGGCAGTCGCCGCCAGCCTTGCAATTGCGGCGAGCGTGCTACTCGCGAGCACTGCAATCTCGGCACAGGAGGACCTCAACGTGACGCTCTGCCCTTCCCCACCTTCGTAGCTTCACCCGACGCTGAATGCCATACCGACCGATCTCGACGCGGCTACTCCGAGTAGAGGAATTCCAACGTGCCATCCAGGGGCTTCAAGTTGGCGACCGGTTGCGTATCACCAGCTTCGACGAAAGGCCTGTTTCGGCCGTAGTGTACACGCGCGGCGGGGGCTTCTTGGGAACGGGCCGCCAGGTCGGCTATCTGAGCAACGCAATTGCACGAAAGGTCGCGGAGTACGAGAGCAGTGGCGGGTTCGTCTATGCAGTAGTTACAAAGCGCTTGCCGCTGGGCGCTGAGATTGACGTTTGCTTCACTGACGATGTGGCCGAACTGATGCCCGCATCGAAACCGGGATACGATGCCGAGATCGCCGGCGGGTGCGGTTTCCTGCTGGTCTTGGTCGTCCTGGTCGTCCTGGTGACCGCGCTGCTGACCTGGGCCTGTTGACGTGGCGTTCTCACGGTCGGCGGCCTCCGTGTCGCGGGATCCGGTGGCTTCAGGCAGCCGATCGACAGGCTATGGCGGTCATTCCAGATTGCTTCGAGAATCTTGTCCTTGTGAACGCGGATGGCCTCGAGCAACTCCGGGATCGGAGGGACGTGGCACGGAGATGCAGCCTTCGCCCGCACGCGTGCATGCTGATGCCTTCCGTCCGGGCTCGTCGGATCAATCGCTCGGCGACACTCAAAGCGAAACACTCCACTCGGCATCTGCCTGAGCCGGTTCCGTGTTCGGGCCCGCTTTCTCGGCACTGTTCGCGGAAGGCATCCTTTCAACCGGTACATCCGGTACAAGCCCTGTCGGCCGAGCATGGTCTGTACCGGCTGTACCGCTTGTACCGGATGAGTCGGTGCCGGTATGGGTGCAACTACCCTCCTCCGGGGCGTGGCGTTCCCACGCCTCGCGGTTCGCGACTGGCTCGGTAGGCTCGGCGTGGGGACGCTGTTGATCGAGCCGGGCTCGCCTTGGGACAACGGTTACGTGGAGAGCTTCAACGGCAAGCTCAGAGACGAGTTGCTGGATAAAGAGATCTTCTACACGCTCGCCGAGGGCAAAGGCCTTGGGTGCAGGGCTGGCGCCGTGAGTACAACCAGGTGCGGCCCCATTGCTCACTCGGCTATCGGCCATCCGCACCCGAAATGACGTTGCCAGCTCCGATTCTATGAGTTACGAAACGGCCCAATCACCTGGGGCAGGTCACAGTTCGATCCCAACCGCATTGGCGCCCTCAGCTGTTCGACCATCGCATCGCCTCCAGCAGCCCTTCGAGGTGCGCCATGCACTCGCAAATCCGGCGAGCACGCGTGGCTAGAATCTCAACCAACAGAATCAGTGACTTGCATGCCAATGTGGGAGCTGGCAGGCGCTACCAGTCGAACGAGCGCGTCACCTTCAACGTTAGGGTGCGGTCGTGGCGGCCGAACTGGAAGCCATCGTACTCGCCGGCCTGACGGTACACCAGGTAGATATCGTCGCCGATGCGATAGATGTAGCGCAGACGCGCGAAGATCGACACGGTGTTGAAAAGGTTGTTGTACTGCACCAACGCGTCGGTGAGCCAGCGGTCCGAGAAGCTGTAGCTGGCGCGTGCGTTGAGCAAGTTAGAGATGAAGCTGCCGCCCGGCAGGTCGATCTTGTTGTAGCTGAAGGCGGGGGACAGCTGCAGCTTCTCGCTGAACCGAATCGTCACTTCCGGTGATAGCGACAGGATCGTGCCGTCAAAGAATTGACCGAACGTGCCCATCGTGGCGGCGCTGATCCTGCGCCCGTCGAAGGTGAACGCGAACACGTCCAAACTGTTGAACTCGTACTCGCCGGGAGGGATCGTCACTTCCGGATGGATCTGGAAGGGGAAATCCAGTCGCTCGAAGGTGTTGAGGTAGGCGACGCCGATCGCATCTCCGGACTCGAAGTTCAAGAACGCTCCTGCGGACCCCTGTCGCGTCACGAGGTCCCCGCGCGTGTCGTGAAAGGTAGTAAAAAAGGTGTCGAAGGTCACCGAACGTAGCCACGAGACATCAGGCCGAGGGTTGAATGACGCTAGGTAGTCGCGCCGCACAACGTCCTCGCGAAGAACAAATCCCAGGTCGCTGCGGAAGCCGGGGTCGATGCGCATCACATCGACGCTGGCGGTCCACAGATCGCTTTGCCACCCGATGCGGAACTGGCCGGCGTACTTGCCCTCCTCGAGGTCGTCGTCGATGGCTCGGGCACCGAAAGCCGAGATGTTGAGGTTGTCGAGAAACGTGAAGCTGACGTCGGCGCCCACCACCGTGTTCGTGTGCCCGTCGGGTCCTTCGACGTTGGTCACCAGCGCGCCGACGGACGATCGCTCGAGGACATCCTGTCGCCAGCGCAGGGCCGTGTAGTTGCGCCCCTCGCCGAACTCCGAGTCACCCGTACGGACGTGTAGGAAGCCGAGGTTACCGCTGCCGATCTTGCCGGTCATCTTGGCGCCGAAGTCGATCGGTAGCGGCTCGCCGAACTCCGACAGCCCGATGTTGCGCGAGTGGAACAATTGAAGCACCGGCGCCTCGAAGCCGCCGGAAAGACCGGACTGCTGCCCGAAGCTGAAGTTGTTGGCGCCCTCCAGGAAGAAGTCGCGTTTCTCAGGGAAAAACAGGTCGAAGCGTGTCAGGTTGACGCGTTGCTCATCGAGCTCGACCTGGGCGAAGTCGGTGTTGTAGGTCAGGTCGGCGGTCAGGTTCGAGGTGAGCTGGATCTTGAGATCGTCGATGCCGAGCTGCTCGTCGACGTTGTTGGTGCGCCCGGGGTCCTCGAACAGCGACGTGACGGTGCCAAGAAAGTAGGGCCTTAGACGGAAGCGCTGGGTGACCGACAGGTTCTCGAAGCCGCGCAGGTCGCCGGCCTGCGACACAGCGATGAACTGGAAGTCGCGCCGGTAGTTGCTCCAGGCCACCTGCTCGTTCTTGCGCAGGATCTGGCGCTCGAAGTCGACACCCCAATCCGAGGCACCTGCCGAGTAGCGCAGGATCCGCAGCGGGATCACCAGCTCGGCCTCCCATCCACGCGAGGTGATCTGTGCCGCCGCTTCCCAGGCCTCGTCCCAGTTGGAGTTGACCTCGCGCTCGTTGCGGATGGTGGCATCGTAGCGCGTGCCAAGCGGGTTGACGGTGAACTGGAACGCGCTGCGGCCGTCGTTGAAGGTATCGAGCAGAACGGTGAAGGTATCGTCCGACCTACGGAATTGGTGCCCGATCGCGTCGCGTCGCAGCTCGGTGGCTATGATGGCGCTCGGGTCACTGTCGTAGGCGATCAGGCCGACATAGAGGTTCTCGTCGTCGTAGAGAATACGGACCTCGGTGCGCTCGGTTGCAGGCTGACCTTCCCGCGGCTCGCGTTGCAGGAAGTTGGTGGCGACATCGGCCAGCGTCCAGCTGGATTCGTCCACGATACCGTCCATCACGGGCGGCTCGACGGCGCGGACGACGTTCATGCTGGCAGCGGCGCTATCGGGTGCGGGCGCGCCGTCCGGCTCCTGAGGCGACGATCCTACCGCCGGCACCGGGAAGGCTGCCGAGATCGCCAGGCTCGCCAGTGTGAGCGACGCGAGAGCACAATGCCATCGCGCCCGTCCTCGGCACCACCGAGTCCGACCGTTTCGAGCCACACGGCAAGCTCGCGCGCCACGGCCAGCGTAGCGGAAGCCGTGGGCCCCACCGGCACAAGCGCCCCCGCTGGTGAGGAAGCTTCCGTGCGGGCCCCTTTCCCACGTCGGCTCTTCGACCTCATGAGTTCCAGTTGCCCCTTTGGGGTCGTCAAGAACGGCGTGTAGAGACATTCTTCGCATTCTGTGTTCCTGCTGAACAAGGGCTTTGTTCCGAGTCGCACGCAGAGCGTGCCCAACCGCTGGTTTCGGCGAACGTACCGTCACTCGCTCGATCGAACGATACGGTCGTCTCGAGCCTGTTTCGGTGCGCTTCATGCCACGGTCGTTTGCCGTCACGCATCACGGTCGTATTGTTGAGCAGTTACGAGCGGCGCGCACGACGGCTGTAACGGATCATGAGGGGTATGCAGTTGACCAAGACGTCGCTGGACTCGGTGCGATGGCGCTTGCTGTACGCCATCACCGCGTGGGCAGGGATCGCCACGCTACTGCTTGCGACGAGCTGGGGCGACGAGCACCGTAACCGGCTCATCTGGGCGGTCAGCGACTCGCTTGGTCTCGCCATCTGGGCACTCCTCGGTGTGGCCCTCTACCCTGTCCTGGCGGCGCCGTGGTCCCGACGCGGAGCTTGGGCGCGGAGAGTGCCTCTGTTGCTGCTTGCCTGGCTCTGCGGAAGCCTGGCAGGACACATGGTCGAGGTAGTAGTCGATGTGATCTGGCTCGATCTGCAGACGGGTCAATGCGGCGTGGCCTGCTCCATATTGCGCCGATTCACCCACTGGGGACTCCTGCCAGTACTGTTTCTACACCTACCCGGGTTTGTCGGCCTGCTTGCTCTGTGCACAATCGTGGTGTTGTTGGACCGCTCTCGCCAGCGAAAGGCTTCGCACGCTGTACTGATGGCGGAGCTTGCGGACGCTCGTCTGACGAATCTGCGCGCCCAGCTGCAGCCACACTTCCTGTTCAACACGCTCAACACTGCCGCCAGCCTGGCGGGCACCGACTCGCGAGCAGCGATCGAGTTGCTGTCGGAGTTGAGTTCGCTGCTCCGCAGGGCGTCTTCGGCAGGCGACAGCCACTTCGCTACGATTGCGGAAGAGGTCGCCTTCCTCCGCAGCTACATTGCGATCATGCAGTATCGCTTCGGCGACCGCATCGTGGTTGATGTGCATGTCGACAAAGGTATCGAGTCGGGGCTCATTCCTGTTCTGACGCTTCAGCCTCTAGTGGAGAACGCATATGTACATGGGCCTGGAGCCTCGCCGAGCGGGGGCAGAATCCGCGTGAGCCTCGTCCGCTCCGGACAACGGATCAAACTGAGCGTCACTGACGAGCTGGCTGGGGCCCCCGGTGTGAGTGTCACGTCCGGCCAGGGCGTAGCACTAGAGAACCTCGAGGCGCGTTTGTCGCACCTGTACGGCGCCGAAGATGCCTCGTTACAGACGACGTCAAAGGGGGATGCGGGATTTATCGCTACGGTGGAGGTGCCGTTTGTCATCTCCGAGGAGGAAATTTCACCTTGAGCGCATCCAAGCCGATCCGCGTTCTCGTTGTGGATGACGAACAGCCAGGAAGGCAACGCCTAGTTGACTTGCTGGCTCAGCGGGGCGATTGCGAACTGGCGGTAGTCTGTTCGGATGGCAAGCTCGCTTCAGCCGCAATCAACGAGCATGCTCCAGATCTCGTCCTGCTGGATATCCAGATGCCAGGACTCAGCGGTCTCGAAGTCGTGCGGCGTCTGGGTGGCAACGCACCACATACGATCTTCGTCACAGCATATGCGGAGCACGCACTGACCGCCTTCGAACTGGCTGCCGTCGACTACATCCTGAAGCCTTTTACCGAAGATCGGTTCAACGCCAGCGTTGATCGTGCGATCGAGCTGATCCGCTCGGCTCGGACAGGCGCTCGGCTGGCGACACTCCAACATCTGCTGAAATCGCGGGACGGGCGAGTTGACACTCACGACCGACCGTGGCCGCAACGCGTCGCTGTCGAGAGCCGAGGGAAGCTTCGCATTGTTGCCCTCAACGACGTAACCCACATCACCGCCGATGGCCCCTACGTGAACCTCCATGCAGGCGATACCACGCACTTGGTCCGTGTCCGGATCAAGGATCTGGAAACAAGACTCGATCCTCAGTCGTTCTGGAGAATCCATAGGTCTACCATGGTGAACGTAGATGCGATCGAGTCACTGAACGCGCTGGGGGCCGGAGACTATGTCGTGCGCCTCAAGTCAGGCGAGGAGCTGCGGCTCAGTAGAACCTTCCGCGACGAGTTGTCGAGTCGCATGGCACTGCTATAGCTGAGTCGCCGCCGCAGCGCGTCGATGGCATCGCCTCCAACGCCGGCAGCCTCGAAGTGATGGTTGGCGTGCCGATCACTGGACGTCGGCGTCGCCTTGCCCGGCAGCCAGACGGTACCAGCAGACGGCGTCGGCATGGCTCCTCAGGTGTAGAGCGATCGCCCCGGCGTGCTTGCGCTCGTGGGCACTGCCGGCAGATCGGGTGGATGGTGTCGCGGTCCCAGAAGCGCTCGGGAGCTAGGTGGGCGGGTTCGATGTGGTCGAGCTGCTCGGCACCGACCGTGAAGCCCGCCTCGGCGCAGGGACGGCACAACGGCTCGTCTCGGGGGATTCCGGCGCGCCACCGGCGATACCGGCGATGCCACCGCATTCTTCGGAGAGTTTCGGTCTCGGTCGGCATGCTCTCAGTCTAAATGTGTGTGTGTAAATGTACTGGGGGGCGACGGTATCCGGGGGTCATGGGGCTGGAACTTCGATGGCCCCCCGTTGAACAGGAATGCCCGGGCATGGACAGACGCCGGCGGTACCTTTCACCGACTCGGTCGCTGGGACCCGTCGAGCGACTTCACGAGATCTGCTACTGGAGCGGACGGGACGCCCCGCCCGGCGTCCCCGTTGCAAGTAGCGCCGACGGCAAGTGAGCACCGTGCCCGCTACCCGTCCCCCCGGGACGGTGCGCTTCCAATGTGCTGCGTCGACGGGATCTCGTCCCCAGGGCTCAATTCACGCCGCCTTCACTTGTCTGGCGCAGTGCAGCGAGCACTCGCTCGGGCGTGAACGGTGTTTGATACAAACGGATTCCCACCGCGTCGTGGATGGCGTCGGCGACGGCCGGCGCGATCGCCGGGCAGGGCATCTCGCCGACACCCCGTGGACCGTTGTTCGGGTACGCCTGCAGCCAGGCGATGTCGATCTCGGGAGTGTGACGAAAGCTGGGCACTTCGTAGTCGCCGAACACACGCGCATGGACCTGATGGCGATCGGCGACGAGATTCTCCACCAGGCAGTATCCGATGCCCCACATGATCGCCCCGCGGACGTTGACGGTGCAGTTGCGCCGATTGATGACCGTACCAATGTCAAGTGCACAGCAGACACGCTTTACCCGCACGACTCCCGTCTTGCGGTTAACCTTGACCTCGACGAAGAAGACCCCGAGCTCGCGCGCCCCGTGATTGATGACAGACACACCGAGCCCGTGATCCGGCTGCCGCATGTACGTGCTGTACCGGATCAAATCGGCGCCTGAACTCAACAGCTCGTTGAACGCTTCGAGCTGCACGTTGCGTCTTCGGAACTCGACCCGGTCGATCCCGGCCAGCTCCGCTAGATGGCTCATGTGGCTCTCCACTGCGAAGCTGACCTGCATGAAGCTAGTACCGCGGACCACCGCGTGGCGCAAAGGCAGCTGGGTCTTGTACAAACGCGTGCGCGAGTTGGGCACCTTGTAGGTATCCAGCGTGCCGTGACCCGTGTCGTTGATGATGTCGATGTGACGGGTATCAATGGTGCCGTCGGCATTAAGGGTGCTGCTGATATCGATCACACACGGCTCTTTGGCGCGCGCCCGGCCGACGAACTGGTCCGCACGGCTGTAAACGTACTTCACCGGCGCCCCGGCAAACCGCGACAGCTCCGCCGCCTCGCCGCCGACGGTGTTGGAGATCTTGCCTCCGTAGCCCCCGCCAACAGGCATGCCGGCCACCCGCACCTTGCCCGCACCTAGGCCGAGGCGCCGAGCGATCAAGGCCCGTTGCAGGTGGGGTCCCTGGCTTGCCACCCACACGGTGGTGCCGTCCAGCCGCACGTCAGCGACAGCGCTGTCAGTCTCCAGCGGTGCTTGCGTGGTGAAGTGCGTGATGTACGTTTCGCTCAGGCGCACGCCGCCACCGGGTCCAGGAGCATCGACATTCCCTATATTCTCGATCTCGGTGACCAGTTGAGCGCCCCGACGGATGTCGCGTTCGAGATTGAGCTTGGCGCGGCCCGGAGGCTTGCGCCAGCGAGCGGTGATTGCCTTCAACCCCAGCTCGACGGCGTGGTAACTGTCGCCGATCACTGCGGGGCGGCCACGGACGATTCCTACTTTGGCTACTCCGGGCACCGTACGCGCCCTGTCCAGGTCAGCCGAGATAAGAGGGCTCAGGTGCTCGTGATACGGCGACCGAAGGTATGCACCGTACAGCAGCCCGCCGGGACCGAGATCTCCGACATACTGCTGCGCACCGGTCACGATGTCGCGAGCCCGGACATCGTCCAGACCTCTGTCCACGTACGACCCGGACAGCTCCTGGCGCGCTGGCGGCTCCAAGTCCACGAGCACGACACTGGAGACAACCAGCTGGCTCATGCCCACGGTCATGCTCGGGTCTGAGGCCGACACGACACCGCCGCGCCGGACCTGGACTTGCTCCGGGTCCAGTCCCAGAATCTCTGCCCCGGCCCGCCGCAGCGACATCGAAGCGGCCAGCGCAGTTTGCCAAAACCCCCATCCCACCTGCTGTGTGGCACTGCTGCCCTCGGTAGTTCCATCGTCCGGACACAGCTCTGTGTCGCCCATCACCACGTCGACTGCCTTGGGCGATATCTCGAGTGCCTGGCTGACGAGGGCGACGATGACTGTCTCCAGACCCTGGCCGATCTCGGTGATCGCCAGGCCCGGGAATCAGACGATCAGCAGCACGGATCGCCCGACTAGAGAGTCTCTACCGCTTCAATGCCCAACCCTTGGGCAAAACACCGAGCCACTGAGACAGGACGTGGTATTAACCGTGGGGGCTGGTCAGTCTTCGTCCAGGCTTGAGCACACAGGGGAGTATTCGAGCGATGTTTTTCTTCGATCCGACGTATCTGGTGTTCATCCTACCGGGATTGGCTCTGTCGCTCTGGGCAAGCTTCCGCACGAAGTCGGCATTCCGGAAATATTCGAAAGTGCGGTGTGCGCGCCACCTCACCGGCGCCCAGGCCGCCCGCCTCATGCTCGACCGCGCAGGGCTGCACGACGTGAGCATTGGGCGGTCACACGGCGTACTCTCGGACCATTACAATCCGGCCACGCGCCGCTTGGCATTGTCGAAGGACGTCCACGATGCCGCCTCGATTGCGGCGATCGGCGTGGCCACGCACGAAGCCGGCCATGCCATACAGCATGCGGCCCACTACGCCCCCCTCTGGCTGCGGAGCACACTCGTGCCCACGGCCAACATCGGTTCGTCGATCGGCTACGTCGTGATGATGATCGGACTGTTTATGGCATCGCAGTCTTTGGTGGCCGTTGGCGCGGTCCTGTTCTCGGCGGTCCTTCTGTTCCAGGTGGTGACTCTTCCCGTGGAGTTCGATGCCACCGCTCGCGCCAAGAAACTCGTGGTGGAGTACGGGATAATCAGTGAGCACGAGCGGGCGGGCATGGACCGCGTGTTGAACGCCGCCGCGCTCACCTACGTGGCCGCCGTGGTCAGCACGCTCCTGACCCTGCTCTACTTCTTGATGCGGGCTGGCTTGCTAGGCGGCCGGGACGACTAACGGTGCTTTCCGAGTAGGTTGTTCACATCGGGGCCTTCTGAGACCAATGGGGTAACCGGGACCAACCTTGGTGTGCCCATTGCGGTGCTGCCACCGCGGATCTTCCGCGTCGGCGCCAGCGTGAGTTTCTGAGGCGCACCGTGCTGATCTGAGCTGTCGGGTCCGGGCGGGTGGCGGCGTCCCATCGTGTATCGCGGCCTGGCCTCTCGGCTCCTACCTGAGCGAGCCCGCATGCGCGTCGGCGGGGGAGGTGCAGAACTCGGGATTGGCGGGGCCGATTCCAAGACCCGGTACGAAGAAGCTGCTCCAGGAGAGAAAGCAGATCGAAGAGGAATTCGGTGACAGTCTTACCTGGCACAACGCCGAGAACGCTCAAGCGTGCCGAGTGTATGTTCAGAGGGGCACCGTGATCCGTACTGCCCTGCGGCGGGCCTCCCGGCGGAGCGCATCCACCAGGAAGAGCTGTCGATCCGCGTCAAGCGCCGCTGCAAGTGGAACGAGCCACAGGCGAATGTCGCTGCCGGCTCTAGCGCGCCGAACGAGCGCTGGAGCATGGCCTTCATCACCGACCAACTGCACAGCGGCCGCTAGTTCCCCATGGTGACGGTCGTGGATCACTTGACTCGTGACTGCCCGGTGCTGGAGGCCGGTGTGTCGATGAGCGGGCAACTAGTGGCAACGTGCATAAGCGTCTGTCGGTGCAGCGGCCCGTCACTGAAGGGCTGGCCGGCGAGTGGACACTCGGTGATGGTCAGCTTCTCGAGTCAGTAGATGGATGCGGCGCGGACTCGGGGCCCTCGGAGCGGCAGCGGGAGTCATTTGCCCGCCAGCTCGACCAGATGTGGTCGATGTGCTCCGCTGCGACCGTGAATCCCGCTTCGGCGCAGGAACGGCATAACGGCTCGTTCCGGAGGATTGCGGAGCGCCATCGCTGGTAGCGGCCGCTCGATCGCATCCGGCGGACGACTTCGGGATCTGTCGGTGTTTTTCGGGGTCTCATTCTCGTGGACATAATATGCTCAAAATTTTCCGTTGCTTACAAGTCGTAAGGCACTCGACGGTCTAGAGTGGTAGCCCGCCGTTTACTTTGATGCCCCCCCCCCCCCCCCCCCCTAAACGACTGTGCCCTATAGGGTTACGCGGGTGGACGGACGGCGCTAGAGCGCGCGCGAGCGTGGGCCCATAAATGCGTGTTAGGGGCTCGAGATCTCAGCAGCGTGGTGGTGGCCAGCTGGCGCAGTCGGCGCGCGGTGGTGGCCTCGACGATCGCCCCTGTACCACATGTACCACGTGGTCCTGTTTTGGACGTATGGGCGCGGGCCCCCGTCGTAGGTGGTGCAATATTCGAGGGCCTGGGGATCTTCTCGCCTAGTGTGGCTCCAGGCGGAGCGCGAGGCCCATAGCGCCCTAAGTGGGCCTCGAGCGCGTTAGGCGGGCCCGTGGTGGCGCACCACTCGGCGCGGCCGGTGGTGGTGTGCCGATGTGGTGCTCGAGCGCCGGCGCGAACGCCTAATCAGATGGTCTCTACCGCCTCGATGCCAGCGGCCTCTAGCAACCGCTTGACCAGCCAGCCGAGTTCCCCGCCATTGTCCTGTGTCAGCGCATCCACGACCGCGCTCTCGTCGTCGCACACGTAGGCGGCGAAGCAATCGAGCTCGCCGTCCCGACGAGAGCGGCCGACGACGTGTAGCACGAACGGACGCGGGCCGCTCGCCGACGCGCAGCGGTACAGCGCGAGGCTCGTTGACGCCGAAGCGCTTGCGGTCCGCGCACGATGCGTGGCATCCGCCCTCCGCATCAGCTTCGTGGCATGCAACGCCATGCCTGCCGACTCTTGCTCTACGTACTCACGTACCGTCAGCGGCGCCAAAAACTCCTCGGGCTACAACGTCGTAGGCTCCCAGCTCGGGGACCTCGACCCTCTTCACGCTTGGTGTTGGCGCCGAGCGTGCCGAGCGCGGTACCAGTCGACTCGCCTGCGCCGGTAGGCGGTCGCGGCAGTTGTTCGGGCGGCGCTCGGCGGCCCGCGATCGCTTTGTCCCCGGCAGGCGTGTCGGCGGCGAGTGTGTGTGGGGGAGTACTCCTGTCGGACCGTACCCTCTTCGGGTCATTATGTGTACCCAAAAACCTCATGTGCGCCATGGGGAACTCAACGATGCTCCTGTGCTGCATGGGGAACTCGATGATGCACCCGCGCGCAGGCTCGGCAGCCGGAGCATTGGCTAGAGGACCTGGTGCAAAGCGCCGGCAGCGGTGCTCAAGGCGATCGGCTTCGCGTTCGATCCGGAGCCAGCCGAGGCGCACGGCGCGTTCGATCGCTGGTTTACACCAGCGCGGCGTACCGACCAACGCGCGCAACGTCGAGGCCGGCACGTCGGGTCGCCCTTGCCGGCACCGGGCAAGCGTATAGCCGACGACGCGCCGGAACGCGCGCCGCAATGCCCGGTGTGGCATCTCGGCCGCGTCCGCCTCGAGCCGGGAGCGCACGTCGTCAGGCAGCTGCTCGAGCTCGGCTGCGGCGATCTCCCGGAGCTTGTGAGGCATCGGCATCATGGCCTCGGTCGCGGCGGGGTTGCGCAGCAACTCGGCGCCGCGTGCGTAGGATCTCGTGCAGTCGGCTCGCCAGCCGCGTAACTCGGCCCACGTGGCGCCCTGGAACGTGATCGCGTCGAAGGCGGTGAGCGTTGCATCCAGGTCGAGGCCCACGGCGTGCGCGAAGTGCCCGATGGCGCGGGCGGTTGCATTGCGGTAGCCCGGTTCCACCGATCCGGAGCGCAGCAGTTGTGCGATCTCGCGCGGTCGATCCCAAGCCAGCGGCCCGACGGATCCGAAGCGCGGCCGCTCACCGCCCGCGGCTTCCGCGAGCTCGTTCCGCTCGGCGCGTGCCTCGGCCGCGGCTGCGATCGCCTCCAGCGGCGATGGTGCCCGATTTAGGCAGGTCTCCGCACCCGGACCTGCGGCGAAGGATCCGCGAGTGTCCTGCGCCATCCTCGGGACACGAATCGGACACCTGCGCACCCGGAGCCGGTCGCAGTTGCCGCGCAGCTTGAGAATCGAGCGCAGCTGCTCGGCAGGCGATTCCTTAAGCTCCGCACCCGTGACAGGGTCGAGCCGGGCGGCGTCAAGGCCGGCCGGTAGACGACAAGCACCCACCAGGATCTCGCACCACTGCCCCGGCGGCGCCCCCGGCTTGGCGCGCAACAGACGCCGCACGTGCTCGGCCGCCTCGTCCGCCGGCATCGGCCGATCCAGCAGCACGTATACGTGCATCGATTGCTCGCGGTTGCAACTCGGCCGCGTGGCGAACCACACGGGCACGCCGGCGGCGCGGATCTCGCGCAGCGCTTCGTGTCGTGTCTCCGGGTCGCAGAGGTGCCGTGGCCCGTCGTAGTCGATCACCAGGTGACGAACGCGCCCACGCGCATCTTGCAACGGCGCGCCGAGCACCAGCTGGTGCAACCAGTGAGCCGCGGCGAGCGGCGGCAAGATCACCAGCCCACGGTGCCAGGACACTTCCTTGTTCCATTGGCCGCGACTGTCGCGGATCGTCTGAAAGAACCTCGAGGCCGCCGAGGTGTCGTCGCCGACGTGCGGTACCAGCTGGAGCAGCGCTTCGGTTACCAATTCCGGCGTCAGCTCCGCGGCGAAGCCCTCCGGCCACCGGTGCGGAAAGCTCGGCAGCCGCGCCAGCACTGCCCGCGGCAGCACGGCGCACAGGCCGCCCGTGAGCTCTGGGTGCTGGTGCTCTAGGTTGCGTAGGCGCCGGTAGCGCGTCGGCAGCCGCGATGGCCAGCACGGAGACAAACCCGCCGCGGGGTTGTCGATCGCTGCGGCGGCGCCAGGATTCTCATTACGGCTTGGTGTCCAGCATGACCACGATCCAGTCGTTCCTAAACTGGGTCTCTGGTACCCATGAGTTCTTGTCTGGTATTGTGTCTGTAATTGTATGCACCTTGAGATCGTGTCTTGGTATCTTGTTTCATTGCAACGACTTAGAGAAAATAAGTGGCGGAGGGGGTGGGATTCGAACCCACGTGCCGGGTTTTTACGCCGACAACTCGATTTCGAGTCGAGCGCGTTACGGCCGGACTTCGCTACCCCTCCGGGCTGGCAGTCGAGCCCGCCTAGGATAGCATCGGGTGACGTTTTCGCGCCCCGCATCCACGCCCTCGGGTGGCGCGGGAAAGCCTCTAAGAAGCTCCCCATATTTCTTGGTCGCGTCGTTGTTGCTCGGGTCGATCGCCGGAGCTTTTCCGACTACAACTGGGGCCTGTGGGCAGTGTGGTTAACGCAGCCGGAATAGCGCTTCACTGGCTCAGTAGCCGAATACCACCATCTGTTCGCCGCGTTGCTCGGTCAGCGACTGGAAGTGCGCCACCAGCCGGTCGCGGCGCTCGAGGAGCGCGGCCAGCTCACCGTTGCTTAGGTAGTCGCTCACGGCGTCGCTGATTGCCTCGGCTGTCAGGGCTCTCAAGTTGGTCCAGAAGGTACGCTCGATTGCCTGCAGCGGCGTCTCATCGAGGCGCGTGGATACGCGAAAGGCACGCGAGTGATCGGTGAGCCACACCCGCCAACTCGGGTCGTACAACAGGTTTCTGCGGTTGCGGTCGCCGTTGGCGATGAGCGCATCGAAAGTGTTCATCGTCGCGAGCTGCTTGTTCCAGCGTTGCGACGAGGGGTCGACGAGCTGGCGCGTTACGCGCTCCGATTCGCTGAACGATGTTGGGATGACGATCTGCAAACTACCCTCGACCGGGCCGATGTGTCGGCTCACCGCCGGTGGCACCTGATGCAACCCGAGCAGGGTGCTCAGCTCGTACGCGGCGCACTCGAAAAGGCCGCTGTCGCGGAAGTGCACCTCGCTGCTGCCATCCGCAAATCGTGCCACCCCGAGACGATCCTCGATGCTGCGGAAGACGGCATCGAGCTCCACGTCGCCCTGCCGAAGGCGGACTAGATAGGTTCCGCGTCCGAACTCATCGGCGTCGTTGAAGGCGATTGGCCGCCCGCCCTCGTCGTAGCGGCTCCGCGAGACGATCTCGGCGGAGCGTAGGAACTGCAACACGTCGGCGTCCGACTCGAACGGCAGCGGTGTTCCGTCGGCGTCGGTGAGCAGGCGCGTTGGCAGCTGCGCTGTCGGCGCCCTGCCAAGTGTGGCGACGGGCTGGACGACCGTCGTGGGTAGCAGGCTCGTAGCAGGTGGAAGAGCGAAGAGTCTCGGCGAGAGGCTCACCGTCGACACGGCGACCGAGAGCGCCATGTATCTCCTGAGACGAAGCGACGATCTCGACGATCGAGACGTCGGACCTGCTAGTTGCCCAGGTGCTCGTTCCACCAGGTCAGCTCCTCGAAGTACCGGTGCACCATGTCCCAGGGACGCCAGCCACCATGATAGGAGTCGGGATAGCGAACCATCCTCGCCGGCACCCTCTGCTTGCGTAGCGCCGTATACATCTGCTCACCCTGTTCGATCGGCACGCGGTAGTCGCTCTCGCCGTGAATGATCAAGGTCGGAGTCGAGATGCCATCAGCGTGCTTGATGGGCGATTGCTCCCACAGCAGATCGCCGCTGCGTTGTTTCCAGGGCGGTCCATAGAATTCCGACTCCTTGGTGCGCGGAATGTCGGCGGTGCCGTAGTCGCTGAGCCAGTTGGAGATCCCGGCGCCGGAAATCGCCGCTGCGAAGCGGTCAGTATGGGTGATGATCCAGTTGGTCAGAAAGCCGCCATAAGAGTAGCCGGATACTCCCAGACGCTCCTCGTCGATGGCGAAGTTCTGCAGCGCGTAGTCGACCCCCGACATCACGTCTTGGTAGTCGAAGTTGCCCCAACCGCCCCAGGTGGCCCATAGAAAGTCCTCGCCATATCCGCTGGACCCGCGTGGGTTGGTGTAGAGCACCACAAACCCCTCCTTCGCCCAGAGCTGAAACTCCAACGAGTAGCGCTCGCCGAAGGCGCCGTGCGGTCCGCCATGGATATTCAGGATCAGCGGGTAGGGGCCTCCATCCGGTGTATAGCCCGGCGGCAGGATGACCCAACCCTCGATCGGCGTCCCATCGTTACTGGGGTATTCGATCGGACGAGCGACCCTCGGCGTCGTGTTCGCGATCAGCAGCTCGTTGAACCGAGTGAGCTGGGTCTCTCCGTTGACTGGCCGCGTCACGTAAAGCTCCGCCGGCGACGTGCTCGTGGTGGAGGTGTAGGCGAAGGTGCGCGGATCAGCGCTGAAGCTCATGCCCGCGAGCCATCGCCGGCCGTCGGTGAGCTGCTGAATGGCGCCACCGGCAACCGGCACCGAGAAAAGATGGTTCTGGCCGCCGATCCCGCCGCTAAAGCGGATCATGTCGTCGGCACCGACTTCATGGGCACCGGGTCGGAGGTCCCAAGACGCAGTGAGGTTGCGGGCCTCACCGCCGCCGACATCGAGCGCGTACAGGTCGGTCGGTGCTCCGCGGCCGCGCTCTGCTTCGATGACTGCGTCGAGCCCCTCGACGCCGCGGTAGACCACCGTCGAGCCGTCGGAGCTCCACTGCGGCCGACTGTTGACGAATCCGTCGTTGGTGAGTCGTTCGATACTGCGGGCGAAATCGACCGACCAAAGGTCATGCCGCGGGTAGGTGAACTCGTCGCGCTGATGCTCGTCGGCAGCGAAGACGAGCCGCTCGTTGTCGGGGTGCCACGCTATGTCGCTGACATCGAAGCCCAGCTGGGTCAGCTGGCGCGCCGGCCCGCCGGCGCGCGGAACCAGGTACAGCTCGCGCGGCGGTGACGCCAGCGGATCGACCGGGTCGGGGAGGTAGCCGCGGCGGTCGAACCGGTACTGTAGCCAGTCGTAGATCAGACCATTGAAGCGATCTCGTAGCAGCTGCTCGAGCTCGGAAGCTCGTTCATAGCTTCCACGTCCTGAGCGCGTGCGCGCCGCCGCCTCGCCGGTTGGCGGGGTAGCCTGCGTATAGGCGATCCAGCGTCCGTCTGGGCTAAAGACCGGGTTGCCCTCGACGCCCTCGATCTGAAACGCTTCGCCGCCCTGCTGCAAGTCGAGGAACCAGATGCCGCCCGGTACCTCCTGGGTGGCGCCGCGTCCGGAGGTGAATGCGAGCAGCCGTCCGTCGGGGCTCCAGATCGGATTACTGGCGTCGAAGGCGGCGCTGGTGAGTCGCCGGGGCGGGGTCACGTCGCGTGGATCGGCAAGCCAGAGCTCGCTCCGCCGCGCATTCTCGGCCTCCATGGCCATAGTTCGAACGAACGCCACCGCGCTTCCGTCGGGTGACACGGCGGGGCTGCTCACGCCGACGAGCTCGTAGTAGTCGGTCAAGCTCACGGCGCGAGTGGCAAACTGGGTGCTGCCATCGGTGCTGATAGAAACAACGGCGCTGATCGCACACGCGATTACGAGAGCCATGCGGTGTCGCCGGATCATGCTGAGCTCCCCCGGGTTTGTAGGTTCGCGCCCGCCCGGATTATAGGCGAGCCGATCGCAGGAATCCCGGGACCGTGACCGGCCCGGACAACCGAGCCGAGGGAGAGATGACGATGGACGGGATCACGGCGCTCGTTACCGGCGCCTCCAGCGGCATCGGGTGCGAGCTGGCCAGACTGTTCGCCGCCGACGGCCACGACCTGGTGCTTACCGCGCGGCGCGAGAGCCGGCTCCAGCAACTGGCTGCCGAGCTGTCTGATGCGCATCGTGTGGAGGTGGCTGTGATCGCCGCGGACCTGGCCGCGGCCGGTGCGGCGCGCGCGTTGCACGAAAGTGTTCAGCAACGTGGCCTGCAGATCGATGCCGTCGTAAACAACGCCGGGTTCGGGTGTTCTGGAAGCTTCGCCGACACGGATCTCGATCGCCAGCTGGAAATGATTCAGGTCAACATCAGCTCCCTCGTCGAGCTTACCGGCCTGTTCCTACCGGCGATGCGTCAGCGCGGCCGGGGCTGGATCATGAACGTGGCTTCGACGGCGGCTTTCCAGCCCGGGCTGCTCATGAGCGTCTACTTTGCCACCAAGGCCTTCGTCCTCCACTTCAGCGAGGCGATCGCCGAGGAGGTAGGTGACGCGGGCATCGTCGTGAGTGCTTTTTGCCCTGGTCCTACGCTGAGCGAGTTTCGCGCCGTGCTACATGGGCGCGATGATCTTCCGGTGCCAGCGGGCGTTCCCGACGCGGCAACGGTCGCCGCCGCTGGCTACGCGGCGCTTTGGCGTGGGCGGCGGGTGTTCATACCCGGGCTCAAGAATCGCCTGATGGCGCTGTCGGTTCGCTGCGCGCCGCGTGCACTCGTGGTGCGCGCCGTGCATCGGATGCAACAACGGTGATACAGAGCGCCAGGCTGGGACGAGGCTTCAAGGCGTGATGCGAGAGAGCATGCCGCGCCGCAGGGGGATGTAGAAGCCCCAGTAGAAGGGCTCCTGATCGGCGCCCCTCGGGAACCAAAGGCCGACGATCTGCTGGTTCAGCCACGGCAGTCCTTCCACCCAGTGGGGACCGAGCGTGCCGGCCGAGTCTGAGAAGTCCCCGCGAAATACGCTCGTAGGGGCGTCTGCGCTGCGACAACCACCGCAGGAAAGTTGGCTGGGACGCCGAAGCGCTCGAGGGTGCTGCGGCCGGCATCGCTCACTGCCAGGCGAAACTCCGCCGGCACGCTCGTGCCGGATCGAGCCGACACGACGTCGAACCGATAGTTGAAACGCATCCCGAGGGTCACGTCGTCGGTGATCTGACCGGCGTCGCGGCTTTCGATCGTCAGGCCCGGCGCGTTGATCTCGAGCCCGACGCGCAACACGAACAGGCGGGTGACCGCCCGGTCCAGCCGCTCCAGTCGAGCCCGAAGAGGTCTTGTAGGCGTGCGCGAGACTGGCCAGAAGTCGGTGACGCGAAGGTGTTGAACTCGGCCACAATGTGGCCGCCGCGCGCGCCGAATTCCTCCACAGCATCTACCTCACGGTCCTTGAGGCCGCCATAGATCAGCGCCGAGTAGTCGAGCCCGGCCATGCTGGGCCGATCGCTCTCGTAGTCGCCACGATAGACACCATAGCTGTCGGCAAGGTAGAGCATGTTGGCGTTGGCCAGGTGGCGCGGCTCGAGATCCTCCCAGGTGCCGTGGTTCACTGTGTCGTCGGGATCCGGGTTGAACCCGATATAGTCGCGGTCCAGTTGCCAGCCACGCTCCCCCACCGCGTCGCCCACCTTGTCTCGTCGACCACCAGCACGCGCCATGGCGAAGCGTCTTTCAGGTACCAACGCAGCGGCGCCGCGCCACAACTGAAGACGGTTGCCAGCATCAGGCCGATTCCCACCCACACGACGATCCGACGCAGTACCTTCATGAGGCTCCCCCCTCGACCAACCGTAATCGGACCGTAACCTCCGTTCCGTCGACCGGCAATACGCCCGGGCGCACCGTGAAGTGCGGCCCGCCGGCAACGAAGTCGCGCACCGTATAGCGCGCGTTGCCTACTTTGCTGCCCGGGCACGAATAGAGGCAGACGACGCAGCCGGAGTGCCAGGCATCGATATTGCCGCGATGGCCGCCGAAGCGCATGTCGAAGCCGCGATCTCCGGAGTCGTCGAGAAACTCGTCGAGCGCTAGCGGCTGCTCGGATCCCGGCAGCAAGAATTCCAGCTCGACCCTGGGACCCTCGATTGTTCGATCGGGAGCCGCCGCCGCGGTGTCATGGCGTTGCTCCCAGGTGTCGATGGAGAGCGCGTCGCCGGGCGCAGCGCCGAGTGACTCGAGAGCGTCGATGACTTGAACGTCACTTACACCAGCGACAAAGAGCGCGTGGTCGGTGGCTCGCCCACCGCGCCACACCACGAGGTGGTAGCCGGCGGTGTCTCCCTGCGCAAAGGCGCTCGACTGCACTGTAGCCAGAAACTCGACCGCGTTGCCGTCGACGAGCCGGACCACGCCGGTTGGCGTCGGCACGCACGATCCGAGGCTCAGGGCGGCTGCAATCGTAGCGGCAAGCAGCCAACGGTCTGGCGTAGATAATCTCAAGCAGCCCTCCCCGCGTTGGGACTCTCTGTCCTCATCAATACTAGGCTGAGCGCAGCGATGATCGAATCACTGTTTTTGGCCCTGGCACTGATTGGCCTGCTGGTGTCCACCTACTTCACCGCGGTGGCGTTGCGCTGGATGCGGCCTGATGCGCAGTGGATCCCGCCGTTCTGTCGACTCGACGAGGGCACTTGCACGTTGGTGGTGTTCACCCCGCAAGCGCGGATATTCGGTGTGCCCAACTCGTTGCTGGGACAGGCGTACTATCTGGCGCTGCTCATCGGTGTGTTGCAAGGTGCCGCCCTGCAACGGCCGTGGGTGTACGGCTACCTGGCCGTTGCGGCCGCGACGGTGGTGCTGGCCGCATATCTGTCGTATTCGCTGGTCTACGTGCTTCGTGTCCGCTGTACGTTGTGCTTCACCAGCCACGCAATCAACACAGTGCTCTTCGTGTTGCTGTTGGCGACGCTGTAGCTATGGGGTCAGCAGATCTGCGAGGCCGAGCGATACCAGGCCGACCGCTACTCCAACGAACACGTCAACCACATAGTGATAGCGGCCGTACACGGTGCTCACGAGCATCAGGCCGCCGATCACGCCGCCGGCGAGGGCGCCGCTCACCCCCCAGATTCGCCAGCACCAGACCATGAAAACCAGGCAGGTAGAGCTGTGGGCGCTGGGCATCGCCCCCCCTTTGTGTGCGGTCGAGCTCCACATGACACGGTTCGTCCAGGCGGTGACCAGGTATCCCGGCAGCCGCCGTTCGGACTCGGGAAGCAGGCCCTCCGAGACCAGCGCCCAGCGCGGCCCCCAGAGCGGCATCCAGGGATAGGCGGAGTAGCTGATCACGTAGCCCAGACACACGGCCAATCCCATGGCTTCGAAGCGCCGGAAATCGCCTGCCGCGTACAGCGCGACGCCGAGCACTGGCGTATAGAGCACGTACAGCCAGTAGGAGATGTGCATCAGCTCGTTGAGCCACGCGGGGCGGTCGAGGGCGAGCCACAGGCTGGGATTGCCGAATAGTCGCTGGTCCAAGTCGATCAGCGGCCGGTCGTACGAGAACTCCGGTGGATAGAAGAGGTGCAGCGTGTGCCCTGCCCAGGCGTACGCCAACCAGAAATAGATGATTGGCAACCACAGGCGCGCCAAGAGGAGGGCGCTACCGGAGCCTTCGGGATTGCCCGGCGCCACGCTGGCCAACCCGGCGAAGCCGATGGCGACGAAGAAGTTCACTGCATGAATGCGCCGTCGAATGGGCACCGGACGGCGGGCCAGCGCATGGTGCAACGAGTTCACCGCTGCGAAGGGGATGGTCAGCAGGCAGAGAAGGGTGCCGATCTGCAGCGACAAGACAGGAGGCTCCGCAGGACGCGCTCGACGCGGCGCGAGCGCGACGTGATTCTATTCGTTGTGGTACCGGCGGGGTGCCCCAAGAGCTGGTGGTGAGCGCACAGCGGAACCTACGGCAGCACTCCGGCGCGCGAAGATTCACCATCGGACACAGCGTTTGCCTCTGGACAGCGCTCCGTCGCCTTACTAACCTGAATAGGAGAACCGGGGCGGTCGAATACACTTGCGCCGCCAGCCGCGGGGGCAGGCTGGCGTGGCACGACAGATCGGGGTGGGAATGTTCGACTCGCGTTGGAAACGTGCGGCAGCAACCTGTCTGCTCGGTGCGTTTGTCTTTTCCGTACCGGCACAGGCGCAGGATTTGGGCGGAGCGCCGAGCAAGGCTTGGACGAACGAGGCGCAGCTCGCGCTGGTCAGCGCCTCCGGAAACAGCGCCGGCACGACGCTGGCGGTGACCGATCGGTTCACCATCAACGGAGACTACTCCGAGATCATCATCTTTGGAGAGGTCTACCGCTCGACCTCCACGCAACGCGCGCTGGTGAATCGCCAGAACGGTACGGTGCGCGAGACGCTTACCAGCGAGACGACGGCGCAGCGCTACGAGTTTGGTGTCAAGTACCGACAGAACTTCGTCGGCAACATCTTCTGGTTCCTCGGCGGCGACTGGTTTCGGGACCGCGCCGCCGGAATCGACAACCGGCTGACGGGCCACGCTGGCCTGGGCGTTCGTTTTCTCGAGAACGCCCGCGCCTCGGTCGTGGGTGAGGCCGGCATCGGCCTGACGCGTGAGACTCAGGTTTCCGCACCGCTGGACAACTATGTGGCCGGTCGTGTGGGCCTCGACATCAAGATGGGGCTTTCCTCCACTGCCGAGCTCAGCTTTGGCGGTGAGTTTCTCACCAACCTGCAACACAGCACCGACTACCGTTTCAACGGCCGCGCAGCGATCACCGCGCACATGAGCGAGCTCTTCGCGTTGCGTATCAGCGGCATCCTGCGCACCGACAACGTACCGCCGATCCTGATCATCGATAGCATTCCGAACAATCCGCCGGCACCGTACATCGTCGGACGCAGCGACCGGTTGATCATCGGCTCGGTGGTGATGACGTTCTAGTGGACTGAGTCAGGCCACTAGCTGCTAGCCGACTGTTGCGCTAGCTCTCGGTCCAGTCCATGGTCGGCGCGCTCACCGGCATACAATACCGCCGAGCCGCGGCGACAGCCGCCCGGCGTCGACCCCAGGTCCTGGCTAGGAAACTGCATGCTTGACCGTTCTCGAAGCGCCTATCGGTTCTTTCCCTTGCTGTTGACGCTCGCCGCATTCGGCTGTGGGCCGGCAGAGCTCGGCACGCCGACCGCCGATGAGATCGAGGCGCTGCTCGACGCCACCTTCCCGCGCGCCGCTGGCCAGGTGCAGGTGCGCGACATCGAGCGAGCCGACAGCAGCGTGCGCGCCAGGGCGGACTACGCCGGCTCCGATGTAACGCTGCTGCTGGTGGTCGGCGAGTCGTCGTGGATCGTCGACGGGGCCGAGATGGGCGGCAACACCTACACCACCGATCAGCTGCAATCCATCGGCAACTCGCTGGCCCTCATGCAGGAGGTCTCCGATGCGCTGGCGGTGTTCCGTGCCGAGACCGGAGCGTATCCGCGGCTCGAGGACCTGGTCGGCCTGCGTGAGCTGGTCCCCGATTATTACTCCCCCTCAGATACCGGCTTCATCGACGGGTGGGGCAACGGCCTGCGCTACCGGATGCAGGAAGATGAATACACGCTGACGTCGGATGGTCCGGACGGGCGCAGTGCTACCACCGACGATCTATTCCTCATTACCGGACCGGGCGAGGAAGCAGCGGGCGCCGAAGACTAGGCTGGTTTGCAACCCGCGTCGGCGGCGGCGCGTAGCTCTCTGAAGAAGGCGCGCAGGAGCTCGCCGCACTCATACGGATGCGTCGCGTGCCGCACCTCGCGTAGATGCGGCGCCAGCGCCGGGTCGGGAAGCTCTATCGCCGAGCCGCAGGCCCCGAAACGCGGATCCCGCGCACCGTAGATAAGGCGTTCCACGCGCGCCATGATGATCGCCCCCAAACACATCAAACAGGGCTCCAGCGTTACCACCAGGGTCGAGCCGTCGAGGCGCCAATCACCGGCGACGCGACCTGCCTCCCGCAACACCAGGATCTCGGCATGCGCCGAGGGGTCGTCGAGCTGCTCGGTGCGATTATGGCCGTCCGCGACAGGCTCGTTGCCACGCAGCAGGACGGCGCCGACAGGCACCTCGTTCTCCTCCGACGCCTGGTTCGCCTGGGCGATCGCCAGGCGCATCCACGCGTCGATGTCGAGAAGACGCGTCATGCGGAGCAGACCATCCCACTTCCCCGCCGGTCTGCCAGAGAAACGAAGCGCGCCCCGGAGGACTCGAACCTCCAACCTCCTGGTCCGTAGCCAGACGCTCTGTCCAATTGAGCTAGGGGCGCACTTGAAGAAAAAGCTCGGACCGAGTCGGCAAGCATAGCATCGCGGTTTTGGGGCGGCAAAACGCACCGGCATTCGCCGCGCCCCAACCGCCGGTAGTCGGCTCGGCCCTGCTAAGCTTAGGCGCAGCGGGGGTGGGATTCGATGCGATCGAGACTCTTGATCGGCTTGCTCGTGGTCGTGGCGGTGGTGCCGGCGCAGGCGCAATCCGAGCTCGATACGCGGCTGCGAATGGCGCTGTTCAAGCTCCAACAGGGCGACGCGATCAATGCGCTGATCGATATCGAGGCGATCCTCGCCCGCGACGATCACTATTGGCCTGCTTACTATCATCTGGGCCGCACGCAGGTACAGCTCGGCGACGATCTCGGGGCCAAGGCCTCGTTCCTCCGTGCCGCGGAGCTCAACCCCGGCAACGCGGAGCTGCACTATCTCATCGCCACCGTGGGGTGGCAGCTGGCCGACTTCGAGGCTGCCTGGACGCACGGGATCGCCGCCATCCAGGCCGGCTACGATCGGCGCCAGGTCGAGCAGCTGTTCAAGGAGCTGCGCCACTACTCGGACGAACCCGCAGACTTGACACGCCGGCTCGCGGCGCCGGGCGTGGTAGTGGTCGAGCTCGGATCCGACGATGACGAGTATCAGGACGGTGGCGAGCTGACGTCGGTAGCGCGCCAGCTGCGTTCAGCGATCTTCCGCTCGCTCGAGTTGGCCTCGGTACAGGAGGCAAGTCTGGCCCGATACCGCGTCGAGCTCGAGCGTCGCCCTGCAAGTCAGCTCGACGATGCACCGGGCGTCGGCGTCGCCACGTCTTCGTTCCGCGCCGTCCTGTTCGCCGTGGCCGACGACTCCCACCTTGGCGAGTATGTCATGCGACTCGACGCCTCGGCGGATGCCCCCGAATCGATGTTCGAGATCAGCCATGTGGTTGCCAAGCTCGAGGCAGCTATCGCTCGGTAGCCCGTCACTCCAGTGGCCAGTCACGCAGGAGCCAAGCGTTGAGCATCGGACCCTACGCCACGTTGATTCGCGGCGGCACCTTGATCCTCCCCGACGGCGATCTCGGCGTTCGTGCCGAGTCCGGGGACCTGCTAATGGAGGCCGGCCGGATTACCCGCCTGGGTGTAGTCGATGATCCGCCCGAGGGGACCCGTGTCATTTATGCCAGTGGGTGCGCCGTGTTGCCGGGATTCGTGCAGACGCACGTGCATCTCTGCCAGACGCTCTTTCGCGGCATCGCCGATGAGTTGCCCTTGCTGACCTGGCTGCGCGAGCGCATCTGGCCGCTCGAGGCGGCGCACACCCCGCAGTCGATGCGCGCCAGCGCTCGCCTGGGGGTCGCAGAGTTGCTGCTGAGCGGCACCACGGCGATACAGACGATGGAATCGGTGCACCATACGGCAACCGTCATCGAAGTACTGGCCGAATCGGGGATGTTCGCGGTTACCGGCAAGTGCCTCATGGACGACCCGGGAACCTGCCCGCCGGAGCTGCTGCAGCCTACCGAGACGGCGCTGCGCGAAGCGGTCGATTTGGCCGAATGGTGGGACGGATCAGATCACGGACGTATCCGAATATGCCTCGCCCCGCGCTTCGCCGTGAGCTGTACCGACGCATGTATGAGCGAAGTGGGGGCGCTGGCGGCGACCGGCGGCTGGCGGGTGCACACCCATGCGTCGGAGAGCCGAGATGAGGTGACGCTGGTCGAGCAACGCACAGGGCGGCGCAACATCCACTATCTCGCCGACATCGGGCTGGCGGGGGCGCACGTCGGGTTGGCCCATTGCATTTGGGTGGACGAAGACGAGGTCGAGACGCTGGCACGTACCGGCACACACGTGCTGCACTGTCCGAGCAGCAACTGCATGCTGGGCTCCGGGATCGCTCCGTTACCGCTGCTGATAGAGCGCGGGGTGTCGGTGAGCCTCGGCGCCGACGGCGCCGCCTGCAACAACACGCTCGACATGTTCCGCGAGATGCGCCTGGCGACGATGTTGCAGAAGTCGATTCACGGCCCTCTCGTGATGTCCGTTTCGACGCTGCTGGACATGGCCACGCGGCGGGGCGCAGAGGCGCTCGGTTGGGGATCGGAAATGGGTGCGCTCGTACCCGGATCGAGGGCCAACGTGGTGCTCGTCAGCCTGGACGGCACGCATGCCACGCCAGGCCCCGATGCGTTGTCAACGCTGGTGTACTGCTGCCGAAGTGCCGATATCCGCGCCGTGTGGCTTGCCGGTGAGCAGGTGGTCGCGGAAGGCCGCTTGGCGGTGTGGGATGAGGAAGAGATTCGCCGCGACGCGAACCGCGAGGCCCAGGCCCTGGTCGAGCGGGCGGGGATCTGACGATCTCTCGGTGTGCTTCGATCAGTTCGGCGCTGCCAGGGCTCGGCTACGTACCCCGGCGACATGCGCTCCGAGTCATAGCGCAGAGGTTCGTGCTCGTCAGCGTCGCGGTGTTGGCGTCGCCTCCAGGCTGCGAAGAAGATTGATGACTTGAGGATCCCGGGGCGTGAGAGCGAGCAAACGACGCGCGTAGTCGAGGGCGCGGTTACCGTTGCCAGCATCGCGGGCGAAGGAGACCAACGCAAGCAGGATGTCGCGGTCGCTGGGGAAGCGCTCGTGAGCCTGATCCAGCACCCGGAGCGCGCCCTCGACGTCTCCGGAGGAGTGTGTCGCCACACCCGAGACATAGGCATATCGCGGCACGGTCGGCGCCAGCTCGGCGGCGCGCCGTAGGGGCTCCAGAGCGTCTGCGCGGCGTTGCCGGCGAACCAGGGTCAAGCCGAGGCTGTGGTGCAGCGCCGCTTCGTCGGGTGAGCGCTCGATTGCGAGGCGTAGGAAACGTTCTCCCTCACCGTCGCGGCCTTGGGTCCGGTACAGGTCGGCGAGGTTCAGGTAGGCGGGAGCGAAAATCGGGTCGAGCTCGAGCGCACGCCGATAATGGCGCTCCGAGGCCGCGGGATCGTCGCGAACGAGAGCCAACCAGCCGAGATTGACCTGTCCCTGCGGTTCGTCGGCGTGCAACGACAGGGCGCGCTCGTACTCGCCCAGCGCTGTCTGTAGGGCGGGGCCAAGCTCCCGGACCACCGCCTCTGCCGAGAGCGACCCGAGCGCCTGGGCTGCTGCCAGCCGAGTCGAGAGCATTGGGTCTCGTAGCAGCGGAGCCAGCGCACCAGCTGCGGCGCGGGGACTGGCGCCGGCAAGTGCTTCGACAGCGGCTCGACGCACCAGCGGATCGCGGTCGCGGAGCGCACCTTGAACGACGGGCAAGGAGGAGGGTGTCAGGTACGGGGCCAATAACTCGAGCGCGGTGGCACGCACGATCGCCGGGTAGTCATCGTTGCGCGCCACTTCGACGAGGCGTCCCTCGGAATCCCGGAGGCCGGCCCGGCCGGCCGAGATCGCTTCGGCCCACTCCGGCCCACGGGTGCGACCTGCGCCGTACCAGCGACGTATTGCAGCGGATGCCCACTCTGCGCCCTCGGCCCTGTGGCAGTCATCACACGCGTTGGGAACACCGATGGACACGCTCTGGTCTGGTCGCGGAACCCGGAAGCTGTGATCCCGGCGTTCGTCGACCACCATGTAGGTGCGCGACGGCATGTGGCAGGAAACACACGCTGCCGCCTCCGTGCCCGCCTCGTGGAAGTGGTGCGCGGGGCTATCGAACTTCGTCGCCTGGTGGCACTGATTGCACAGGGCGTTGCCCTGCGCGTAGACCCGCAAGTCGTGGGGCTCGTGGCAGTCACTGCAGGTCACACCGGCGGCGTACATGCGGCTCTGTACGAATGATCCGTAGACGAATACCTCGCCGAGGATCTGGCCGTCGGCGTGATACAAGCCCTCTTCCAGCAGCGCGAGCCGGTGGGTGTTGGCGAGGGGTTGCCCGGCCTGGTAGTCGTCGGTCAGCGTTCCACGGCGCGAGTGGCACCGACCACAAGCTTCGACTTCCAGCTGCGTTGCGCGAGCCGGTGTGCGTGTTGCCAGCCCGGTTCCAGGATCGATGTTCCACGACGGACTGCCGTTGCTGAGATCCACCACCAGCTGCATCGCGGCGGCGTCGAGGCCGGCGGTGACAGCGCCGCCGTCGGCCCAGTCAGCGTGCCCTGACCCAGGTCCGTGGCAAGCTTCGCACGAGACGTCGATCTCCGAGAACGTGGTCTCATAGCGTTGCTCGGCGGCCACGAAGCTCTTTCGAAGGTTGGTGGAGTGGCATTCAGCGCACATGCGGTTCCAGTTCTGGTCGATTCCAGTCCAGTGCAGTCGATCGCCAGGCTGCAGCACCTGATCGGGGTACAGATCGAACCAGCGCTGCCCCCCTTGGTTCTCTGAGCGGGCATCCCAGGCGATTCCGAGCGCCTGGTAGCGTCCTCCCGGAAGCTCGATGAGATACTGCTGCAGGGGTTCGACCCCGAACGTGAAAGTGATCGCGTAGTCGTTTAGCTGGCCTCTCGGCCCGACCGTCCGCACCGAGTAACCTCCGTCGACGCGTGAGAAGCGCGTCGCCGCACCGTCGTGGGTGAACGTGGCGTCGTCGAAGTTGCCGAGTACTGTGGTCGCGGTGGCGCGTTGCATGGCGCGATCATGGTGTGAGCCGGTCCACCGATCGGTTTCACGCGCGTGACACTCGGTGCACCGAGCTCGGCCCACGTATACGGCCGCTGCCGCGTTGGATCGTCTGGCACCGCGCTCGAGGGTTGCCGGGTCCGGGCTCGGGCTACACGCGACGTAAAGCAGAAGTACAACCGACGTGGCGGCACAGCGCCGCGCGGAACGCACATCGTGTGACATGATCGCCCTAGAGTAGACGACTCGGTGCGCCTTGCCTGCAGCGTGCGCATGACCGGAACACTTCTCCGGCACGCGCTTCAAGTTTTGACAGCTTACGACCACAAGATCACGTTCTGAGGTTCTCGTGCAGACCGTCCCGGACTCCGTACCGGCAAGTATGCGGTTGGACCATTGAGCGATCGTCCCGTACGCACCACTCTCTGGCGCGAGCCGCTGCTACATTTCGTGGTTGCCGGGTCCGCCCTGTTCGCTTTGTTCGCCCTGCTGGGCGAGCAGGAAGCTCGCGACGATCGCATCCTGGTGACCAGGAGCGACGTCGAGCGGCTCGCCGAAACATGGCGGCTGCAATGGGAACGCTCCCCGACCGAGGCAGAGCTGGTGCGCCAGTTGGACGCGTTCGTTCGAGTGGAGGTGCTCTACCGCGAAGCCGTGGCTCAAGGTCTCGGTCAGGGCGACGCCATCATACGGCGCCGCCTCGCACAGAAAATGGACTTCGTTCTCGAGAGCATGGGCGATCAGAGTCCGCCCGATGATGAGGAGCTGCGGCGTTTTCTCGCCGCCGAGCCGGGGCGCTTCCGCGTCGATCAGGACGCGCCCTTCCCGGCGCTCGATGACGTACGCGACGCGGTGCTGACCGCCTATCTCCTGGAGCAACGGCTCGAGGCCAAGCGTTCCGCATATGCAGACCTGCGAGTGCGATACGAGATAGAGATAGAGGATCCCGCTCTACACGATCAGCTCGTCACGATGTGGTCTGCGGGGCCGGACCGGTGAGATCTGCCCCGATCATAGGATTGCTCGCTATCCTTGTCGGCGCCGCTCTGCCGGCGCTCGCGCATGAGGTTCGTCCCGGCTACCTGCAGCTCCGCGAGATCGCTCCGAACGCTTACGCGGTGCTCTGGAAGCTCCCCCTGTCAGCAGCGGCGGGGCAGCGTCTGGCACCGGTGCTGCCGCCGAACTGCCGTCCCACGAGCGAGGTCGTCAGCTGGCGTGGCCCGGTTTCGATCATCGAGCGCTGGACCGTCGCTTGCGACGGCGGCCTGCAGGGCCGACCCCTGTCGATTGATGGCCTGGAGGCGACCCTGACAGAAGTGTTGGTGCGCGTCGAAGACGCGGACGGCGCGGCGCGCACCGCGATGTTACGGCCTCAAGCTTCGTCGATGGTTGTTGCTGCCGAACCTTCGACGCTTGCTGTGGCCCGCACATACACGCGGCTGGGTACCACCCACATCCTGCTCGGTATCGACCATTTGTTGTTCGTTCTGGCATTACTCCTGTTGGTGAAGAAGCGCTGGGTGCTGGTGAAAACCATCACTGCGTTCACCGTGGCCCATAGCGTCACGCTAGGCTTGGCGACGCTCGGTTTCGTGCGGATTCCGTCCAGTCCGGTCGAGGCGGTGATCGCGCTCAGCATCATGTTCCTCGCCGCTGAGCTCCTGCGGTCAGCGCGCGGTGATGCGACCCTGACGGTGCGATACCCGTGGATCGCCGCGTTCGGATTCGGACTGCTCCACGGGCTCGGATTCGCCGGTGCCCTCACGGCGCTCGGATTGCCGGCCGGTGATATCCCTGTGGCCCTGCTGTTCTTCAACGTCGGTGTGGAGCTCGGCCAGTTGCTCTTCGTCGCGGCGGTGCTGGTGCTGGTAGGGGTGGCTCGCAGGCTGCAGATAGCGTGGCCCGAATGGGCCGTCCCCTTACCTCCTTACGCTATCGGCACGGTCGCCAGCTATTGGTTCATCGGTCGATTTCTCGCGGTGTTCTGAGGCGTGCTCCGCGGCGAGTCGGAAGTCTAGCAGACCGTGGTGAAAGTGTGGTGGGTCTGGCGACAGGGTCTTGCGAAGTGGAGGCAAGGAGAGAGGAGGAGGCGATGATTACCGCATCGTTGACGAGGAACGACGCAGCATACGCGCGCAACCCCCTGTCGCCCGAAGGGTTACGGCCCACCACACTTTCACCACGGCCTGCTAGAGGTCGAACGCCATTCGCCACTGGTAGATCGAGGTCGGGTCGGTGCCGAGATCGTTGATGTCGGCGCGCGTGTAGTTGAACATCAACCGCACGTTGGGGTTCCAGTACCAGTTGAGTCCGGCGGTGAACGCTGCGAGCACACCGAGCCCCGTTTCTGTGCCCTCGCTCAGATCGGCGCGAGCGTAGCGCGCCGCGATCTCCCAGGCTCCGGAGCCACCGTCCAGGAAGTTGTGCTTCGGTTTCAGCCGATCGAACAGAGTTCCTGTGTAGGGTCGGGACTCCCCGGTGATGAAGTAGCTTCCCTGCACGTACCAGCCGTTGAGCGAGGGATCGTTGCGCTCGACCGATTTCACCCACGCTTGCACGTACTCTCCCTGTAGCCCGAGGGAGCCGACGTTGGCCGACACCTCGCCCTGCAGGTAGTCGGCCGAGGTCGCCGGGACCACGAGCTGCACGAGCTTCGGAGCTGTGTGCACGTCTGGACGCAGGTCGAGCGTCAAAGCACCGTCGACGAGCTTGTGCGTATAGGCGACTCCCAGGTGCAAGAGCTTGCGCCCGTCGTCCTGCAGGATCGGCGCGTGGGTGACACGGCCGCTGAGGTTGTAGTTGTCTCCCACCGCTGCGGCGAAGCCGTCGGTCTGGCGGAACACCCCTGCCGACCAGCTGGTGCGCCCGCTCATGACCTTCTCCACCCGTACCCCGAAGTTGCGGTCGGGTGAGAAGACGATCGCCAGCGAGCGCTCCATGAAGGTGATGAAACGGCTGCTGGTCTGCGCCTCGAGGCTCCACGGCTCCTTCTGGTGGCCGAGGCGCAACGTCATCGGAAGATTCCGCACTCCGAGGTACATGTCCCTGACCTCGGCCTGGCCACCGGCGAAGTCGAGCTCGAACTTGTAGTCCACGCTGCCGTACATGTAGCCCAGAAGGTGCAGCCTCCCGCGGCGCACCTCGGTGGTGTTCTCGAGCTTGCCGAAACGGCCGCCGAAGGCGTCCTCGTCGGCGAAGAACGCGGTGTCGAGGTGAACGCGGCCGCCGATCTGGAGCTGAAACCGCTGGTCGGCGGTTTCCATGCGCAGGCCATCGTGCCAGAACACGCGGATGTCGTTGGGGTCCTTGTCGGGTTCTTCCTGCTCGCCGGCGACCCGCAGGGGGCGCTCCGGACGATGCCCTGCAGCGTCAGCGCTTCCTGCGTTGCTCTGAGCCAGCACCGCGCCCGGGACAGCGAATGGCAGCGCTGCGACGATGAGAATCCTGAGAAGCTTCGCTGGCGCCGGAATCATCGAGCTCATGACCTTCTTATCGTACCGAAGTCGGCGCCCACCAATCGGCATCGAATCGTACTGACATCTGATGATTAGCTTGTTAGCATCTGATGCATGGCAAGGACCACGGTGGATATCGATACGCCGGTATTGCAGGAGATCAAGAAGCTGCAACGTGCCGAAGGTAAGTCACTTGGACGGCTCGTATCGGATCTCTTGAGCGAGGCGCTCGCGGGGCGCACCAGCAATTCTGTTGTGCGAGAGCTGCAGAGGACGGTGCAAGACATGCGTGCGCTCGTCGACATCGGCGACAAGGACGCGCTGCACGCCGCTCTCGACAACGACTCGTGAGCTTTGCCGTCGACGCCAACATCCTGCTGTACGCATCCGACACCGGCTCGCCGTTTCACCAGCGGGCAGGGGAGTTCTTGCGCCAGCGGGTAGGTGGCGCCGAGCTCTTCTGCCTCGGTTGGCCGACGCTGATGAGCTATCTGCGCATCGCCACCCACACCCGTATCTTCGCAAACCCCCTGACACCGGCGGCGGCGGTCGCCAACGTGGAGTCGCTGCTGTCACTGCCCAACGTGCGCGTCCTGGGCGAAGGCGACCGATTCTGGGAGTGCTACGGTGAGGTCACCCGCGGAGTCGTGGTACGCGGCAACCTGACGCCCGACGCACATCTGGTCGCCCTGCTGTTGGAGCATGGTGTGCCGGTGCTGTATTCCAACGACACCGATTTCAGCAAGTTCTCGGGAATCCGCGCGCTGGATCCTTTCGCGTCCTGAAGCATCGAACGCCTGGCTCGCCTGGCCTGCTAGGCTATGCCGGCGTTCCCACCGACTCTGAGCCCGTATGACCTTTCTCGCTCTCGCCCTCGGTCTGGTTGCCCTTTACTGGGGTGCGGAGTGGCTTGTTCGGGGAGCCTCGCAGATCGCGCTGTCTCTGCGAATCTCCCCGCTGGCGATCGGTCTCACCGTGGTGGCTTTCGGTACGTCGATGCCGGAGATGGTGGCCGGCGGTGTGGCGGCCTGGCGCGGTAACACCGACATCGTTCTTGGCAATGTCTTGGGCAGCAATATCGCCAACATCGGATTGATCCTGGGGATCGCGGCGCTGCTGCGCCCGATTCCGGTGCACACACGATTGCTACGGCGCGAGATGCCACTCATGCTCGCAGCCACGGTGCTCGTATACGTGCTGGCTAGCACCGGTGAAATTGGCCGTATGGCCGGCGTCGGTCTGCTCGGCGCCCTGCTGGGATTCACCTGGCTGACGCTGCGCTGGGCGCGCCGCGAGACCGGGCTTGCGGGCCCGGCAGCAGACGACGAGGGTACCGGAGCGGCTCCAGGTTCAACCGCTCCGGTCCGTCTGGGAATCGAATGCGGCCGGGTCATTGTCGGTCTCGTCGGCCTCGGCGTTGGCGCGCAGCTGCTGGTCGGCTCGGCGCTGACGCTGGCGCGTGCGTTCGGCGTCAGCGAGTTCGTGATCTCGGTGAGCGTGGTGGCGCTGGGGACGTCGCTGCCGGAGTTGGCGACCTCGGTAGTGGCCGCGCTGCGTGGCGAGACCGACGTGCTGGTGGGCAATATCGTCGGCAGCAATATCTTCAATCTGCTCGGCGCGCTGGGCGTCGGGGCGATGATTCGTGCGCTCCCGGTTGCCGGCGAGATCGTCGCCTTCGATATTCCGGCGGTGCTGGCATTCAGCGTTGCCATGACCGTCGGCCTTGGATTGCACCGGGCCATGGTGCGCTGGGAAGGTGCGCTGCTGCTTGCCGGTTACGCCGCTTACCTCGGCAGGCTTGTCCTGTAAACAAACGGGTGCGCGGCGTAAATTGGCCGGACGGCTCCCGACTACGTGGAGCGCGCCCCGCGCCTGGACTATTGTGGGAACCTTGCAGGCGCTGTTAGCCGACCCCTAAGGGAACTTCTGGAGGACCCATGCGACGCACCACATCGCGGATCGTCACGCCCCTCATCCTGTTGCTCGTTGCCGCGCTGGCGCCGGGCGTTGCAACGAGCCAAGAACAAGGCCTGGGCGAGGTGGAGTTCGCCAACTCGGGGGCGCCGGAAGCCCAAGAACAGTTCACTCGTGGCCTGCTGCTGCTGCACAGCTTCGAGTACGACGATGCCCGCGAGGCGTTTCAGGCGGCCC
This sequence comes from Acidobacteriota bacterium, assembly GCA_963666055.2. GTDB lineage: Bacteria > Acidobacteriota > UBA890 > UBA890 > WLXD01 > DASCOT01. The sequence continues at coordinate 259,370 of CAXWPH010000015.1, forward strand.
GGGAGATCGACCCTGACTTCGCCATGGCCTACTGGGGCGAGGCGCAGACCCACAACCATCCGATCTGGCAGCAGCAAGATAGGGACGCGGCGCGCGCCGCGCTGGCGAAGCTCGGCCCGACGGCCGAGGCGCGTTACGCCAAGGCGGGCACCGAGCGCGAGCGCGACTACCTGCACACGGTCGAAGTGATGTACGGCAACGGCACCAAGCGCGATCGCGACTACGCGTACAGCGACGCCATGCAGCAACTCATGCGCAAGTACCCGGACGACGCCGACGCGCGCGCCTTCTACGCGCTGTCGATCCTCGGCACCTGTCACGACGGCCGTGATGTGAAGCGCTACATGAAGGCCGCCGCCGTCGTCGAGGAGGTCTACGCGAGCAACCCCGAGCACCCGGGTGCGCTCCACTACCTGATCCACTCCTACGACGATCCGACCCATGCGCCTCTGGGGCTGCGGGCCGCGCGGCTGTACTCCGAGGTGGCACAGCGCGCCGGTCACGCTCTTCATATGCCGACGCACATCTTCATCGCGCTGGCCATGTGGGATGAGGTTGCGGGGCTGAACGAGGAATCCTGGCAGGCCTCGTTGCGACGCCAGCAGCGCAAGGGCCTCGGCAAGGCTTCGCGTGGCTATCACGCCCGGATGTGGGAGCATTACGCCTTCCTGCAGCAAGGCCGCTATGACGCGGCGCGTGCGTTGATCGACGAGTTCGTTGCCGAACTGGGGACCGACGGCGAGAGCCCCGGGTTGCGCGGCGCGCTCGGCGCCATGCGCGCGGCGCACATCGTCGCCACCGGTGGGGATGATCTGGCCGCTATCGCCAGCGACCTCGATGTTGGCGGCGCCACGCGGGCAAGCCATCAGTACGCTCAGTTGGTCGCCGCACTGGCGCGCGGGGGTCGCGGTGCCGCGGAGGCTGCGCTGCGCGATGTGTCTGCAATGCTGGGCAGCTCCGATGGCGGCGATTGGCGGGGACGCAATGCCCCGAGCCGTATCGTGGAGCTGGAGATGCGCGCGTTGCTGGCGCTGGATGCAGGAGATACGGACGGCGCCATCAAGCAGCTCGAGGAGGCGACAGCGATCGAAGACGAGCTGCCGTTTACCTTCGGGCCACCGGTGCCGGTGAAGCCGGCCCATGAGTTGCTGGCGGATGTCTTGCGCCAGACTGGCGACGCGGCGGCAGCTATCGCGCACTACGACCGTGCCCTGGAACGCACCCCGGGTCGCGCGCTTACTATGCTGGGGCTGGCGCGTGCCGCCGGCGCGGCCAACGAGAACTCACGCGCTGCCACAGCGTACGCACAGCTGCGCGACAGCTGGGCCAATGCCGACGCTGACCTGGCCGATCTAGCCGAGATCCGCGAGGCAACGGCGACCAGCGACGAGCGCTGAGCCCGGTAGCAAGATCACCTCGGCCGCGAGGTCGCGGCCGGCGAGGCACAGGTATGCTTTGCCGCACACAGCTGTTGCACCCTCGTCCTGGTGAAACTATAGTTATAACTACTCTAGTTTCTGACAAGTCATTCTTCACGCCTGTGGCCGGGGCTTCCGGGTCGCCGGACCTCCTGGAGCTATGCTCTCCGTGCAAGGTAACGCCATCACAGAACGATCGGCGGAGTCCCTGATTCCGCTCAGCAACCTCTCGTTCCACGTGCTGTTGGCGTTGGCCGACAAGGCCGCCCACGGCTATGCCATCGGCAAGGAGATCGAGGCGCGATCACGCGGCAAGCTGAAGCCCACCACGGGGGCTCTGTACCAGGCGCTCCACCGCCTCGACGCCAGCGGCCTGGTGGCGTCAGCCGGTGCTCCCGCGGGTGCTACCTGTGACCCGCGGCGCAAGTACTTCTGTCTCACCCTGCTCGGGCACGAGGTTATGAATCTGGAGGCAACTCGACTCGCGGAGCTGGTGGCGGCCGTACGCGCCAAGTCCCGGGCACCCGAGCGCTCCTGAGGACTCGCCGTGAGCCGATTGCTGTTTCGCCTCCTGGTGGCGCTGTATCCGCGCGGCGTTCGACGCGATTACGGCGCCGCCATGCTCGAAACGCTGCATCAGCGCCTCGCCGAGCGCTTGGCGCGTCCGATTCGGCAGCGGCGCCTCGTCTTCGTAATTCGCGAGTCGGCCGGGTTGCTCACTGGCGCCGCGCGGCAGTGGGCCGATGCGCTATGGCGCGGCATTCTCCCAACCAGCGCTCACCGTTCCCCAAGGATCGTGCGTGTCATGTTCGGCTTTCCGCAGGACCTCCGATATGCGTTCCGAGACCTGCTCGGCAACGCTTCGTTTTCCGTCGTTGCCATCGTTACCATTGCGCTCGGGGTGGGCGCTAACACGGCGATCTTCAGCGTTGTCAACGCGGTCTTGCTGCAGCCTCTACCCTACGCCGAGCCCGATCGTCTGGTCCGCATCTGGCCCGGCGAAAACGTCACCAAAGCGCTCCATCAGCGGCTGCAGAAGGAGTCGACCGTCTACATCGACACCACAGTCTGGTCGGGCTGGGGCTTCACCATAACCGGCGTCGAAGAGTCCGAGTCGGTCTCCGGTGGCGTGGTGGCCACCAACCACTTCGACGTGCTCGGCGAGCAACCTTTGCTCGGCCGTTCGTTCCGTGCCGAGGAATCGATTCCCGGCAATCACGACGTGGTGGTGCTCAGCCACGGCCTGTGGCAACGGCGATTCAGCGCCGATCCCGACATCGTCGGTCGGAGAGTGGACATTGGCAACGAACACGCCACATCCCGGCGCGTGATCGGGGTGATGGGCGCCGATCAGCGGCCCCTGGGCGAGGAGTGGGAGCTCTGGACGCCGCTGCCGATCGACCCTGGCCGGGAGGACGACTACTACCACTCGTGGTACTTGCAGGCAGGAGGTCGGTTGAGGCCGCAGGCAAGCGTTGCCGAGGCGTCGGCCGAGCTCGCCGCGTTGCTCGTTCGGCTCAGAGCCGACGAGCGGTTGGGCCTGGACCGAAAGGATGATCTGCCGCTGGCGCGCGTCGTCGGACTGCACGAGCACACGGTGGGATCGGTGCGCACGACGCTGTTGGTACTGCTGGGCGGAGTCGCCCTGGTGCTGCTTGTCGCGTGCACCAACGTTGCCAATCTGCTGCTGGCTCGTTCGGCAGCTCGTCGCCGCGAGCTCGCCGTACGCGCGGCGCTAGGCGCCGGACGCGGGCGCCTACTGGCGCAATTGCTCACCGAGTCCGGGCTTCTGGGTATGGTCGGGGGAGCGACGGGGGTGCTGTTGGCCACCCAGCTCGTCGGATTCGTAGCGCGGTGGATGCAGGGCACCTTGCCGAGGGCGGAGGCGATCACGGTGGACGTTGTGGTGCTCGCTTATGCCTTTTCCATATCCATCCTCGCGGGCCTCTTGTTCGGGGCTGTGCCCGCCTTTCGCACCATGAGCGGCGACTTACGAGAATCGCTCGGTGACGGAGCACCCGGTGGTGGAGGCAGCCTCGCGAGTATGCGCACGAACCAGGTCCTGGTGGTTGCGGAGGTGGCGCTGTCGTGTGTGCTCGTGGTGGCGGCGGCATTATTGGTGCGCAGCCTGACGCAGCTGTGGGCGGTGCCGGCGGGATTCGATGCTCGCGATGTGGTGACCATGCGCGTCACCGCTCCGGGCTCGCGCTACCCCGAGGGCCCGCAGCAGCGCCAGTACTGGGCGCAGGTGATGGAACGGATTGCCGCCGCTCCGGGCGTGGAGAAAACCGGCGCGATCCACCTCTTGCCGCTTGACGCCGGTAACTGGAGCTTTTCGTTTTTGGCCGAGGGACAAGAGGCGGAGGAGGGGCACCCCTTGCCGGTGGCCAACTTCCGTGTGGTGGCGGCGGACTACTTCCACACCATGGCCATCCCGCTGGTCGACGGCCGGTTGTTTGACGAGCGTGACGGACCTGATTCTGCGGACGTGGTGATCATCAACCAGCGCTTTGCCGATCAGTACTGGCCGGGCGAGTCGGCGATCGGCAAGAACGTGGCGCTGTTCGGCAACCAGAACCGCGAGGTGGTGGGTGTGGTTGGCGACGTACGCCAGCTGCGGCTCCACTGGCCGGCGTTGGTGAGTGTGTATCGGCCGACTGGCCAACATCCGCTGGCCAGCATGGTGGTGGCAGTACGCTTGCAACCGGGAGCCGCCATCGCGCCGGTGTTGCAGGCGATTCGATTGCTGGATCCGCAGGTGCCGATCTCCGGCATCCAGAGCATGCGTGAGGTGATGGGCGGCTCGCTTGGCCGGGAGCACTTTTCCGCCTGGTTGCTGAGCGGTTTCGCGGCCTTGGCGTTGGCGCTCGGAGCGGTAGGCGTGTACGGCGTCATGTCCTACGTGGTCAGCTGTCGTACCCGTGAGATCGGCATCCGCGTGGCGCTCGGGGCGCCGGCGGGCACCGTGGTTCGGGACGTCATGGTTGGTGGGATGGGGCCGGTGTTGATCGGCGTCGTTGTGGGGCTCGGCGCAGCGCTTCTTGCCAGCCGGCTGCTGGCGAGCATGCTCTTCGGCGTCGAGCCCAACGACCCGGCGATCTATGCTGCGGTGGGGGCCACGATGCTGCTTACCGCTTTGCTTGCCGGTGTCCTCCCGGCCCGGCGGGCGGCGCGCGTCGATCCAATTGTTGCGCTACGCGCCGACTGATCGACCGTAGCCCTCGGGTGCGCTTTCGTGACAGACTTGCCGCGTCGCCAGATCGCCCCACTACGGAAGACGACGATGGCATGGAAACCAGTTGCCCCGATTGCCGCGGTGCTCGCGTTGAGCGCCATGGTCGGCGTCGACGCCGCCGGCCCGACTGTGGCTCGCGGGACGTCGGCCGCGGACGAAGTGCAGATGATCCCGGTGGAAGGCGAGGCGGCGCGCTACTGGACCCGCTGGCGCGGGCCATCGGGACAGGGTCTGGTCACCGGAGGCGGCTACGTCGACACCTGGTCGGACACCGACAACGTGCTATGGAAGGTCGCTGTTCCGGGGCGCGGCAACTCTTCGCCGATCGTGTGGGACGATCGGATCTTCCTAACCAGCGCCACCGAGCGCGGAGCGCGGGTGGCCTTGCTGGCGTTCGATCGCAGCGACGGTCGTCTGCTGTGGGAGGCGGCGCCGGCGCGCGCGCCGGTGGAACGCGCGCACGAAAAGAACGGCCACGCGTCGGGGACGCCGGCCACCGACGGCGAGCGCGTCTATGCCTACCTGGGCAACCATGGCCTGATAGCGACCGACATGCGAGGGGAGATCGTCTGGCATCGCGACTTCGGCCAGATCCACGCATCGCACGGTACGGCGGGCTCCGTCCTCCTGTACCGCGATCAGGTGATCTTCTACCAGGACATGCAGCGCGGGTCGCAGGTGCGTTCGTTCATTGCCGCGTTGGATGCGCGCAGCGGCGAGACCGTGTGGTGGACGGACCGGAAAGAGGACACCGGCTGGGGAACGCCTATCGCCATCCGTGTCGGCGACCACGACGAGATCGTGGTCAGCAGTCAGTACATGGTCTACGGTTACTCGGCGAGCACCGGAGAGCAGCTCTGGAACGCCGGTGGCAACCTGTTCGAGGTCATTCCGACCCCCGTGGTCGGGCACGGTCTGGTGTTCTCCTCGTCGGGACGTGCCGGGCCGACGCTGGCGATCCGGCCGGGCGGGCGGGGCGACGTCACCGAGAGCCACGTGGCCTGGAGCAGCCCCAAAGGGTCGCCGTTCGTCCCCTCGACTCTGCTGTACGGCGAGAACCTCTACATGATCAACGACATTGCTTCGGTGCTGACCGCCTACCACGCTCCCAGCGGAGAGGTTCTGTACCAGGGGCGGCTGGGGGCGGGCGCAGCGCGAGAGCTTCTCGGCATCGCCGGTGGTATTCGACGACAAGGTGTTCTTCACCAACGACGCCGGCGAGACGTTCGTGCTGGCGGCGGGCGACGAGTTCAGGCTGCTGCACGTGAACCGGATCGGGGAGCGCACGCTGGCGTCGCCGGCGCTCGTCGACGGACGGTGGTACGTGCGCACCGAGCGACACCTCCTGGCGCTGGGCGGCGCCTAGCAGGCCACACTTTCACCACGGCCTGCTAGCGTCCCATCTTGTATCTGACCCTAACTCGCCGTAGCCAGGCCAGCCAAACTTGCACCGCGGCCTGCTGGTGGACCGACCGGCCGCGAACTGGTAGCGTCAGTGACGCTCCGGGTCTCCCCCAACAAGACGTCCGCTTTCCGGGTTCAGGGTTAGCAGGCCGACGTGCCAGCAGCGCAGATCCCGCCCTCTTCGTTGATCATGATGACGAACGAGGGGCGTCGTGGAACTGTGAACGGTACAGATTTGCATAAAGCCCGTCACCCGCCAGCAGTTCGGCGTGGCGGCCGATCTCAGCGATGCGCCCATCGTCCATTACGACGATGACGTCGGCTCGCACCACCGTTGACAACCGATGCGCGATGACGATCGACGTGCGTCCTTGCAACAGGGTCCCGAGGGCCTGCTGAATGAGCGCCTCGGTTTCCGAGTCGAGCGACGAGGTGGCCTCGTCGAGGATCAGGATCTCCGGGTCACGAAGGATCTCTCTCGCGATCGCCAGGCGCTGACGCTGTCCGCCCGAAAGCCTCACGCCACGCTCACCGATGAGCGTATCGAACTGGTCGGGCATGCGCTCGATGAACTCGAGCGCGTTTGCGGCACGCGCCGCCTCGCGGATGCGCTCGATCGTGGCGCCCTTGGTGCCGTACGCGATGTTGTCGCCGACGCTCCGATCGAACAAGAAGATCTCCTGCGGCACCAGCCCGACGTGGCCTCGATACCAGCGCAGGTCGAGCTCACGCAAGTCGTGGCCGTCGATGCGCACGGTGCCGTGGGTCGGATCGTAGAAACGCGGCACGAGGCTGGCGAGGGTCGTCTTACCGGCTCCCGATCGTCCAACCACGGCTACCATGGTGCGCGCCTCGACCTCCAGATCGAGGCGTCGTAGCACCGGTTGGCCCGCCAGATACTCGAACTCCACCTGGTCAAACGTGATCGTGCCCGCGATTCGGTCGGGTCGCCGTCCGTCAGGTGGCGAGACGATCTCCGGCGCGGTGTCGAGCACCTCGTAGATGCGCTCCAGCGAAGCTAGCGAGCGCTGCAACCGCGGATTCAAGCGCGTCAGTCGGCCGACCGCGCCGAACATCTGCATCCGGTACATGAAGAATGCGAACAGGCCTCCGACGGTGAAGTCGCTGGTGACGATCAGGTAGACACCGCCAAGCACGATGATCGTCGGCGCCACGCCGCCAATTAGACTGAACACGTTGTTGGTCCACAACGAGAACATGTCGCGCCGCACTTGCGCTCGCACGCTGGCGTGCAGCACGTGCATGAAGCGCAGCGACTCGCGTCGCTCCGATGCCGTCGCCTGTACCAGTTGATGGCCTGAGAGCGACTGATGCAGCGACTGGCTGACGATCGTCCATTGCTGGCGCGTTGTCTTCGAAAGCAGTCGCAGGCGCGGCGAGATGAGGAACTGAAAACCGAAGATCACCACGGCCAGCAGCAGGCCGCCGCTCGCCATGCGCCACTCGATGTAGAAGAGCATGACCATGTAGCCGAGGCCGCGAATGACGTCGACAGCGCCGCGGGCGAAGGTGTCGGCCATGACGCCCTCGAGGTTGTCGACGTCGTCCATCTGGCGCGACATCAGCCAGCCGGTCTCCTTGTCGTTTGTAGTACCGCAGCGACAGGGCCTGCATGTGGAGGTAAAGGCTGACCCGCAGGTCGCGGAGGACCTTGTTGTGGAGCAGTGCGGCGGCGTAGCCGATGCCGAGCCCGAGCAGCACGCTCAGGGCGGTCATGGCGATCAGCACGAGGCCCCAGAAGAGCACCTCGTCGGGGCTCGATCGCTCGACCGCATCGTCCACCACGCGGCGCACGATGAGCGGCGATACGAGCGACAGCGGCGTGCTCAACAGCAACAGGCCGAAGATCGTCCATGCGTACCTGCGGTGCGGACGCACCCACGGCCAAAACCGCGCTACCAGTGGCCAGGCGCGGAGCTTGGTATCTTCCGCGGTTCGTGCTGCCGACGGCGCCTCGGTCATGCGGCGACCATAACAGCCGGGCTCATTGCGGCGCTGTCGGTCGCCGCAGCACGGCGCCACGGAGCGTCGATGCGCCCGTGTGCCTTATGCTGTAGAAACGTTCCACCACAGGAGTGTTGTTACCGTGACGAGTCGACGACCGGGTTCGAGCTCTTGGTTCCTGCGGGGGGCGGGTGCCCTGGCCCTGGTCTTGATCGCCGCCGCGTTGGTGCCCGCGGCCCAATCGGAGGACACGCGCGAGCGCATGGCGCGTGCCGCTCAGCTGGCGCAGGCGGACCGACTACCGGACGCGTTGGCGGAGCTCGATGCGGCAATCGCGGCCGAGCCGAATTGGTGGGAAGCTCACTATCAGCGAGGGCGCACACTGGGATTGATGGGCCAGCTGAGCGAGGCGGTGAGCTCGCTGTTGCGCGCTGCTGAGCTGAATCCAGGGGCACCGCACGTGCACCAGCTCGCAGCGGTCGCCGCCTGGGGTGCGGGCGATAGCGAGGTCGCCTGGGATCAGGTCATCCTCGCCTACCTCTCGGGCGGCGATGTCACCTCCCAAATCCAGCGAATGGCACAAGCGGGGCCGCCACCCGACGATTTCCAGGAACGCGTCATGGCGCCGCGCGTCTACGTGCCGGAGTTGGATCTTACCGAGATCGAAACTCGTGCCGAGGGGCCCTTTGATCGCAACGTCATGGCGCGGGGTAACACGCCTTCGCCCACCGGCCTACCGGTGAACGAAAATCGTAGCGGCATACCGGCCGGGATTCTCGGCCGCGAGCTGGTGCAGGAGACCCTGGCGGACCTGCGCAGTGTGGAGCGGCAGTTCCGCGAATCGATCGCCGACTCGCGCGCCTATGGTCTCGTCGTCGATCCGGAGCTTGCCGAGTACGAGCTACGTATCGCGGTCGACGAGCTCGCCGAGCGCCCCCCACGAGCGATGTCGGGCTACCTCGAGCTGGTAGCGCGCGAAAGCGGGGTGGTGGGCTACCGACGCCATATCGAGCTCGCCGACATCGCTGCCGGTGGCGTGTTGCGCGGCGAGGTAGAGCTCATCGTCGACGAGCTCGAGTCGTGGCTGAGGAAGATACGAGCGGAGCAGGATCAAGGCTGACTCTACGAGCTCGTCGACCGATCGTCCTCGCGGATACACGCCCTGCCGAAGCCTAGCGAAACCGCAGGCTGACCCCCACCATCGCCGTCCAGTCTGTGGCGGCTGCCGTGACGCCGCGAATCGCCGACAGGTCGAGCTGTAGATCCGGGCTCACTACCCAACTCACTCCGCTGTCGACGAACACCGCCGAGTCGCCGTTTATGGCATCGGGGGTGGTCGCGGCCACCTCGATGAAACCACCCCAGTCGTCGGCCAGCGCGAAGCCGAGCACGCCGGCGAAGAAACCCTGCGCGAACCGACCCTCGAGGCCATCGTCGAATGCGGAAACCACGCCGGCATTGAGCGAGATGCTCGCCGAGCCGCTCACCGGCAGATCAGCCGACAGTAGGGCCGCCGGTTGAAGCTGGCCGGGGCGAAGCGCCGGGCTGCCGATCGGTAGGGCGGTTGACAGCAACAGCGCCAGCGTCGGGCCGGTGCTCTCGGTCAGTTGCCACTTGGCTTCGACGGTGGGCGCAGCGACGCCCTCGGTAGTGGTCCGGGGCACGTCGGCGCTGCTCTCGCGAGTCACCACCAGCCCACTCGTCTTCAGCCGCATCTCGAGGCGATCCGACACGCCGTATCGCAGCACCAGCGGCGTGCTGAGGCCTTTCGACCGGTGATTACCCCGGCGAGACCAGTCGATGGCAATGCCGCTCTCGATCTGCAAGATACCGGTCCCCACGACGTAGGGACCGCACCAGAAACCGGGACGGTCGGTGCTCAGTGCCTCGACGATGGCGCTGCGCCGCGGCTCATCCTCCGCCGACTCGTCGGCTTGCTGGGCCGCCGCGATGCCAGGAGCGATCGCCACCGCAACTGCGACCAACAAGACGCGGGCCGGGCTCGGCACGAGGGAAAGAGAATCCGCAGGCATGGCCAGCAATTATACTCACTATCGACGTAAACTACTGATTCTAAGTGGCTTACATGTCTTCATAGTTAGACCGCGCGATTCTTATGCCTGCGTGGCGCCTGCCGGGGCTAATGCAACACCGATGAACATAGACCAGCGATCTAGAAGTGCCGTAAATTCCTCTATAACCAGTAAAAAGGATTTTAGTAGTCTATATACTTGTTAAACTACTCTTATACATTGTTATACTTATAAATACATACTAATACTTATAATCAGATAGCATGAATAAACTTTGAGTACGTTCGACACGTCAAAGACAAAACTGCTTCTTGGCTTCTCCTCTACCATCGGAGCCAGCCTTGTGGTTTTTCTGCTCTGCATCGCGTTCGCCGCTGTGTTTCCGAGACCTCAGGCCGTCCTTGCTAGAACCGTCGTCGATTCGGAGCAAGACAAGGCGGTGCGGATTTGTCGGCGGGCCATTGCGGCCTACCTAAAGCGTCCGATTCCGTCGGGCCTGCGGGGCGAGGACAAGCTCCGAGTTCTACCGGGAACTGGAACAGAGGTGCGAGGTCAGGTGGTCTGGACGAACCCGCTCGGGTACTCCGTACAGACGAGCTACGTATGCAGGATCCAGAAGCAGGAGCATTCCCTGTCGTTGGCGAAGCTGGTAATCACCACCAACCGTCAGCTAGCTCTACGTCCACCCTGGCCTCGGTGACCCAGAACGCAACCTGAGTCTCGCTGAGGCGCCGGGCGCGAGGTCGACGTGACGGCGCCTGCAGCGCGACAGGGCCGGCCGATCAGATGTTCATCAACGCTTCGACATCGGGATCGAGCACCGGCGGCGGCGACGCGTAGGAGATGCCGAAGAAAAGTAGCAGCGAAACCAACAGCGCCAGCGTGCCGCCGTGAATATTGTGCGGCAGCGAGATGTTGAATACCTCGACCGAGAAGTTGATGATCAGGCTGGTGGCGATTGCGGTGTTGGCGGCGAACGCCGTGGCGCGCTTCCAGTTGAACCCGATGGCCACGACGGGCACCAGCGCGGCCCCGAAGGTCCCCCAGCCGAAGGCGCCCAGCAGCGCCACCAGCCGCGCGTTCTGGAAGTGGGAGTAAAGAGCGAAGGCGGCGGCGACTATTCCGATCAACACCGTGCCGGTGCGCGCCCAGAACAGCTCGTGCTCCAGCGATCGACCGCGCAGCGCATGGGGAATGTCGTGCACGATGGCTGCGGCGCCGATGTTCAGGAAGCCATCAGCCGTCGACATGATGGCCGCGAACAGCCCGGCGATGACCACGCCGGCGAGCAGCGGATGGGCGTAGTTCTGCAGGAATTCCGGCGCCGCTGCGTCGGCGGTCGCGAGCTCCGGATGCGCTCCCTGCAGCACCAGCGCGCGCATCACCAGACCGATGCCGATCCACAACAGCGAAGCGACCATGTAGCCAAATACCGTGAGCGCCGGTACCCAGCGGTAGTCACGTAGCCGGCCGATCATCATGCCCTTGGTGAGCAGATGCGGCTGGCCCGCCACGCCTACCGCGAACATGAACATCCACGACAGGCAACCGATCATGCCCAAGGTACCCCATGGACCCGCGGCTTCAGGATCGTCAAGTGCGATCGTCTGCATTACTTCCGTGGGCCCACCCGGAAGCGCCACCCAGGCGGCGATGAACACAAGCACGGCCGCTACGATCATCACGGAGCCCTGGAAGACGTCGGTGTAGACCGAAGCGAGAATCCCACCGGTGACGCAGTAGAACAGCAACACCGACAGCGATACCACCACACAGGCCACCAGGCCGACATCGGCGAACGTGTCGGTGCCCTGCAGGATGCTCTGCAGCACGGTCGCCATGGCGAGGATCTGCGTAGCCAGGTAGCCCATCACGCCGAGCAGGATCGCCAGTGCGGTAAGCAGCCGTGTGGTCTCGTTGCCGTATCGCGCCGCGACAGCGTCGGGGAGCGACACGGTGTCGAAGAAGCCGGCGAACATGCGCAGCCGTTTGGCGATGAGAAAGTCGTTGACTCCCCAACCGGCCGCGGCGGTGAGCACGATCCATATCGAGGCGACGCCCATCGAATACACCAGCCCTGGGCCGCCGACGAAGCCGAAGCCGCTCATCGTGCTCGAGAAGATCGCCAAGCCGGTGACCGCAATACCGATGTTGCGGCCGGCCATGAAGAAATCACGCGTTGATCGCGTGCGCCGCATGGCCCACAGGCCGACCCCGATACAGGCGCCCATGTAGATAACGACGAACCCGAGAACGATCTCGGTACGCAGCGCCTCCATCAGCTCGGCTCGGTGGCGCGGCTGTCGGACCTGCCGCGCGCCGCCAGCAGGCGCTCATACTCGGCTTCGTCTTCGGGGGTCAGCACCCAGCGATCGAAGCCGGCGACAAACGCCACTGTATACATCGCCGATAGCGGCCAGAAGCCCAGCATCACCAGTGCAGTCGACGCATGCATACCCAGAATCAGGACGCTTTCGGAGCCGGCGGCATAGCTCCGGTAGGTGAGCACGATCGATGTCCAGAGGACGAGTTGAACGCCGGTACAGAGCACGAGCGTCGGTAGGAACCCCCGCAGCGATGACTTCTTCCGGACCCCGAGCGCCATCAGGGCGGCGAAGAACAGCAACTGGAGCGTTCCGAAAACCCAGCCGAGCGCCAGCGTAGAGTCGTGTCGTGCAGCGCCATCGCCGCCCGCGAACATTGCCCCGACCCGAGGGTGGGCAACGTGCTCGGCGATCTCGGCACCCGGTGCGAGCAGGATTGCGCCGACGACCAATGCGGTCAGCAGCAGCGCAGCGAAGGTCAGCTTGGGGAGGCTCACGTGTTGGCGACCGATCTCGAAAAGGGTGACGCTACGTTATGCTGCGCAATCCGCGCCGGCGGCAGCGGAGCATCGCGGTTCCGGCAGCCATCGTCAAGGGGGAAAATCAAGCGTGTCGACTCCATCGGATCTCGCCGACAAGCGGGTCATCATCACTGCCGGGGCGTCCGGTATCGGCCGGGTAGTCGCCGAGCGCTTCGTGCAGGCCGGAGCGAAAGTGCACGTCTGCGATATCGACGCCGACGCCCTGGCCACTGCCGCGCAAGAGCTTCCCGGGCTCGGAGTGACGCGCGCCGACGTGGCTGACGCGGATCAGGTAGCAGGTTTTTTTGAGCAGGCGGTGGCCGGGCTGGGCGGGCTCGACATCCTGGTGAACAACGCTGGCATCGCCGGGCCGGTGGCGCCAGTCGAGGAGGTTTCGATCGAGGACTGGCGCGCCACCCTTTCGGTGAACCTCGACGGCGCGTTCCATTGCGCCCGCCACGCCGTACCGCTGTTGAAGGCCGCCGGTGGCGGATCCATCGTCAACATGTCCTCGACCGCTGGCCTCTTCGGATTTGTCCGGCGATCGCCCTACGTAGCGTCGAAGTGGGCGCTCATTGGCTTCACCAAGACGCTGGCCATGGAGCTCGGGCCGTACGGCATCCGGGTCAACGCCATCTGCCCGGGTAGCGTCGAGGGCGAGCGCATCGACCGTGTTATCGCAGCAGAGGCAGCCGCTCGGGATGTCTCGGAGCGAGAGGTTCGAGAAGAATGGAAGGCGCACATGTCGCTGCGCACCTTCGTGACGCCGGACGACGTCGCTGCGATGATCCTTTTTGTTTGTTCTGACGCCGGTGGCCGCGTTTCCGGACAGGCGCTTGCGGTCGATTGCCACACCGAGAGCAAGTAGCCTACGGCGGCCAGATAACACCCTAGCAGGCCGTGGTGAGAGTGTGGTGGGTCTGGCAACAGGGACTTGCGAAGTGGAGGCAAGGAGAGAGGAGGAGGCGATGGACCCGATCGTTGACGAGGAACGACGCAGCCTACGCGCGCAACCCCCTGTTGCCCGAAGGGTTACGGCGATTTGGGGCCATCTGCGGCGTTGGCCTTCCTCGACGATGGCTAGGGCATCGCCTGTGTCAGGCCGTCTTGCATCTGGCCCCAACTCGCCGTAACCAGACCCACCACACTTTCACCACGGCCGGCTAGAGGTCGACCAGAACCTTGCCGAAGACGCCCGCTTCAACCGCCTCGTGTGCCGCCACGATCTGGTCGAGGGCGAACCGTGGCCCCAGGTGGTGCCGCAGTTGGCCGGCCTCGAGCCATCGTGAGATATCAGCAACCGCCTGCATCTTGGTGTCGTCGGGCATACCGAACACCAGCACGTGCCGCACCGTGATGTTCTTGTATATCAGGACATAGAATGGCACCGACGGCTCCGGGTTGGCCTGCGACGCGTAGGTGGCGATCACGCCGTTGTTCCTGAGGGCGGCGACGCTGGCCTCGAGGTTGCCGCCAAACTCGACCTCGACGACGCGGTCGAGTCCGGACGCACCGACGAGCTCGCTGAGGCGCTCGGCGACATTTTCGGTGCGGTAGTTCACCACGTGGTCGGCGCCACCTTGGCGTGCTAGCTCGGCCTTGTCGTCGCTGCTCACCGTGGCGATGACCGTCGCACCGTCGAGCTTGGCGAATTGGACCGCGTAATGGCCCACCGCTCCGGCCCCTCCCGTCACCAGCACCGTCTGCCCAGCCACCGACCCGTCGGCGAACACGCAGCGGTGTGCAGTGAGCGCGGGGATGCCCAGACAGGCGCCGGCGTCGAAGTCGGCTACGTCGGGCAAGGGTACGGCGAGATCGGAAGCCACCACGGCGAGCTCGGCGGCGGTTCCGAAGGCGCGTTCGTACTGCGCCTCGTACACCCAGACCCGTTCGCCCAGGCGGGACTCAGGCACGCCGGCGCCGACCGACTCGATGGTGCCGGCACCGTCGAAATGTGGCACCACCCGTGACCCTTGGCTTGCGCCGCGCCCGCCAAGGCGTCGCTTCACATCGACCGGGTTCACGCCAGAGACCGCAATGCGAACCTGCACCTCGCCGGCTTCAGGCTGCGGCGCTTCCAGCTCGCCGACGTCGAGTACCTCGGCCGCCGCACCGAATTGCTCGAACCAGACCGCGCGCATCATCTCGGGCATGATGATTACTCCTGGCCAGCGGTAGTTTCCATGGCGCGCTCCATCTTTGCCTTCGCCACCATGTCACGGACATCGGCCCGCAGCTCCACGGCGTCATACACGATGCCGTCCTTGATCGTGTACTTGATACCGCCGACCCGCGCCACCGTGCCGTCGTCCATGAGCTTCACGGCGCCGGTGCCGTAGAGAACTTTGAGGTTCTCGAGGGGGTTTTCATCCACCAGGATCATATCGGCCAGATAGCCGCGACGTACGAGGCCGATCTCGAGCCGGTCGGCCTCGGCGCGTGGCTTGTTGATCTCCATCGCCGAGTGCATGGTCGCGGCCCGGATTACCTCGAGCGGGTGGAAGCCCGCCTCCTGGAGCATCTCCAGCTCGAGGATGTAGCCGAAGCCGTAGAGCTGGTAGATGAAGCCGCTGTCGGAGCCGGTGGTCACCTTGCCGCCGCGATCCTTGTACTCGTCGAGGAACTGCATCCACACCCGGTAGAAGTTCTTCCAGGCGGTCTCGTCCCAGCTTGTCCAGTAAAACCAGTACGAGCCGTGCGCCCGGCGCGACGGCTGGTAGAAATCCCACAGCGAGGGCAGCGTGTACTCCTCGTGCCAGTCGGCGTTGCGGGCCCGCATGACGTCGCGGCCGGCGGAGTAGATCGTCATCGTTGGGTTGAGGTAGAAGTCCAGGTCGAGCATTTCCTGCATGACCGCCTTCCACTTCTCGCCGCCCGGTTTCACCAGCGCCCACTGCCGCGCCACCTGGCCGAAGCGGTGCTGCTCGTCCGAGTAGTTGTGGTCGACAGGGTACGGCTGGATGCTGGTGCCCTCGTACAGCGCTTCGAACAGGCCGTAGTAGTGGGTCATGGAGTCGAGGCCGACGCGGGCAGCATCGAGCGCGTTCATCTGCGTCACCCCCGTTTGCGCCAGGTGCGCCGTCGAGCCCATACCTTGCTTATGGGCTTCGTCGATCAGCGCCTCCATGATGTCGGGAGGGAGGGCACCCAGCTTGAGGCCGTCGGCGCCCTTCTGCGCCGCGTATTGCACCCACTCGCGGGCGCTCCCAGGGTCCTCTACCGAGGGTCCCTGGTAGTCGGCGCCGGAGCCGGGTAGCACAAAGGAGACCATGCGCGGCGCCACGATCTCGTTGTTCTCGGAGCGCTCCCGTTCGTGCAGCGAGAACTCGAAGTTGCCATGCCCGACGCCGCGCGACGTGGTGATCCCGTGCGACAGCCAGAGCTTGTAGCTGTACTCCGCCTCGGGCGCCTTGGTGCTGCCACCGGTATGGCCGTGCAGGTCGATGAAGCCCGGCAGCAGATACATGCCGGAAGCGTCGATCTCGTGGTCTGCATCGCCTGGACGCCCATCTTCGTCGATCGGCACGCCCGGGTAGCCGACGCTCTGCACCTGAGTGATGCGGTTCCCCTCCACCACCACGTCCACCGGTCCCATCGGCGGGCCGCCGGTGCCGTCGATCACAGTGACGCCACGGATGATCAAGCGTCCGAAGGGGCCGATGCCTTCGTCAGGGCGGCGATCAGGAGCCGGAATCCTGCCGCCGAAGTCGTCTTGCTGGGCGCGCCCGGTAGCGGCAGCGGCGATTGTGGCGGCGAGCAACAGCATCAGGGCGATGACGAGCGGACGGCGTATTGTGGTGTGCATGTGAGCTCCGGAAGAGTGGACGCGGGCGCAAGCGCCAGCCGCACGTGGCGACGGTGCCGTTCGAGCGGCCGGGCGCTAACTCTACTTAGACGCCGGGTGGGAGACAACGCCGCCGGGCCTGGCGTCGAGAGCGCAGGTCGTCTCTCATCGCCCTTGCCGGCCGAGCCGCCTGCCCCTTTGACCCTTCGCCCGGCCCGCGCGTACCATCCCGCCGTCCCTCAGACTACTGCTGTCCGCGTCCGAACGTTGCTTGCGACGCCTCGCGGCGGACGAAGGAGACGGACCGATGGAAGGAATCAACACGGGCAAGCTGATCATCAGCGGCATCGTTGCCGGTATCGTGATGACCATCAGTCAGCTGGTGCTCAACGAGGTCGTGCTCGTCGAGCAGCAGCAAGCCGCCCTCGATGCCCTGGGCGTCGAGGCGGTGAGCGGGTCGCAGATCGGCATGTTCGTGGTCATGGCGTTTGTCGCCTCTGGCACGATGATGTGGCTTTACGTGGTCCTGCGGGATCGTTTCGGCGCAGGCCCCAAGACGGCCATGTGTGCCGGCGTCGTCGTGTGGGTCCTCTACTACTTCCAGGGGCTCAGCAATTTCTGGATCCTCGGCATGCTCGGTACGCCGCTCGTAGTCACAGCGCTCGTATGGGGTCTGGTCGAGCTACCGGTCGCAGCGATGGCAGGAGCCTACTTTTATAGCGACTAGTGATCAGGAGCACTAGCCGCCGTAGCGGGGCGCCGCTGGGGCGCGCGCCGGGAGGTGTCGACGCGTGCCGGGTAAGGTGCCAGAATCGCTCGGTGTAAGCCGCTGGACGGTCTTGGACTACCCGTCGAGGTGCGTGTGAATAAGAGATCGTCGCGGCTCACAATCGTCGTGACGACGCGACGCGACAGCCAGTTTGGGCGCCTGCTCATCGTCGGTGCGGTGATCCTCGCCGCGTCGCATGCAACTCCCGTGTGGGCCCAGCATCCCTCTCCGACCGGGCGCCAGGAAAAGCCCGGTAGCCCGCCCGAGGCTCAGCGTCCGCTGCGCCAGCAACCCGACGACGCCGATGGTGTTGCCGGCGATGGCCGCCGCACGCTGGCGCGGCTGCCGCAGAACGTTGCGCGCGGCATCGGCGGGGTGTTCTCGTTCGACAGCCTCCTGCCGGTGCTGGTTGGTCTCGCCGCCACGGGTGCCGCTCGTGGGTTCGACGACCACCTGGCGTTTCCTGACGGCGCCAACAGCGACTTCGGCGAGCTCGGCAACGGTTTCGGCAACCCGGTCTTCGTGGCTGCGGCGGCAACCGGGCTGTTGCTCGGCGGACGTGCCACGAGCGCCGGCAGGTTTCGCGACGCCAGCTACGATCTCTTTACCGCCACGGCGGTGACCTTGCTGTATACCGAGACGCTCAAGAGGACGATCGACCGAACACGTCCAAGTGGTACCGATAACAAATCGTTCCCCTCCGGCCACACCTCGAACGCTTTCACCTGGGCGACGGTGATCGATCACCACTACGGCAAGAAGCTCGGCTTGCCGATGTACGCTTTCGCCACCTTGGTGACGGGATCACGTATCCACCGTGGCAGTCACTTCCTCAGCGACGTCGTCGCCGGGGCGGCGGTGGGGTTCATCGCCGGTCGATCCGTCGTGCGCACCGCGGGCGAGCCTCTGGGCGGGCGCCGCGTCACGCTGGTGCCGGCCGTGGGCCCGAGCGGGCAGCGCGGCATGGTCGTGGTCGTGGCCTTCTAGCGTGCCGTGGTGCAGGGTGGGTCATTCTGCTGGAGCCAGGCGCCGAAACAGCGCGTAGCCCTCGCGGCGCAGACGCAGCTCGAAGCCGGGTGGCGTGGCCGGTTGCTCGTCCGAGGCTCGTAACACGATCCCGGCGATGTCCCAGCGATCGATGATCCAGGTCAGCTGATCGGAGGTCAGCGGCGGGAAGATGGCCGCCCGTCCCGTGAGCCAGGGGATCTCGAAAGCGAAGTCGCTTACCAGCGGGCCGTCGTCGGGCAAATGGTCGCGGATATCGTCCGCGAGCGTGGCCTAGTCGAGCACATGGACCGCCAACCCACGGCCGAGGAAGGCCGCCGGGGCGCGATGGGCGATGCGCAGATTCAGAGCCAGCGGGTAGACGATCAGAACCGTGACGACGACGGCCACTGCCGCCCGTCGTGCCGGGCTGCTCAACCGCTCCCAACCGGGAGCGAAACGCCTCGCCTGTCCGGCAATCAGTATGAGCATGAGCGGGTACAGCTGGTACAGGTAGCGAATGCGGACAAGGAAGAGCCAGAGCAGCGGAAAGGTCACCACGATCGCGGTGCTACTGAACCACAGGTAGCGTTGCTGCCAGGGTCGATCCACGGGCCAACCCAGCGTCAGCGCCAGGGCGGCGGTCACCATCAACATCGCCAGAAGCATCCCCGCCAGCGGCGGGTCTCCCATGACGTTCAGGACCGCCGGTGTGCGCGACATGATGCGCAACACCTTGATCGCCAGCTCGCTGGGCCGCTCGGCGAAGTAATCCCATGGGTCCGGCGGATCGAGATCATGGCGCGGGGCGTCGACCTGGGGGTAGGCTTCCGTCTCCATCATGAAGTTGAGCGCGTAAGTAGAGGTCGAGGTCTCGAGCAAGCCGCTCGGGGTGGAGGCTAGCGCGCCGATGGCGAGTGAGGTGAGGGCCATACCGGCGAGCAGGACGCCGGCGGTGCGCAGTAGCCGGCCCGCCGTCGAGGCGACTGGCGAGGGCTCTTCAAGCGGCCACAGCGTCACCCAGCAGACGTAGGCGAGTGCCACCGGCGCATAGAGCAGGCCGTAGGTCTTGGTAGCACCAAGGGCCGCAAGCGCCACGCCGGCGGCCAGGCAGCGGATGGGCGTTACGCGCAGCAATGCCGCGCAGGCGAGCAGAAACAGGGCATCGAATTGCATCTCCGGCGCTGCCATGGTGGCGTGCACCAGGGTGGTCGACGTCGCCAGATAGATGCCCACCAGGAGAAGGGCGACGCGGGTCGATGCGAGCAGTTGGTGGGTGAGATAGCCGAACAGCGCGACCGCTACCGCAAGCCAAAGGATCGACACGCTCAACGCTGCGGCGTGGTCGGTGAATCCGATGCTCAGCGCCGCCGCCACCGCCAGCTGATAGCCGGGCGGACGGAGCAATTCGGGCATCGGAATCGACTCGATGTCATCCGCAAAAACCGGGTAGATCGTCGAGGTGACATAGCCGTTGCCGGCGGCGAGGTCGCGCGCCTGCTGAACGAACATCATCTCCTCGTTCACCAGGAAGCCGCGAGTCCACTGACGAGGGTAGACGAACACCATCGCCGCCAGGACGCCGACCAGCGGCAGCACGACGAACAGAGCGCACCGGGCTCGCTGCGCATCCCGCCTGCCGGATCCGGACGCGTCGAGGTGATGCCCGTCGGTCATGGTCTGTCTCAGAGGCGGCCGAGCAGCTGGCGAATTCGCAACTCCCACACCTTCCAGACTGCCTCCCAAACGATGCCGCCCGACATCTTGGAATGCCCCCGTGAGCGCTCCGTGAACACGATCGGCACCTCGAGGATTCTGAACCCGTGGCGCCAGGCGCGGTATTTCATCTCGACATGGAAGGAGTAGCCGTTGGAGGTCACGCGGTCCAGTTCGATGGTCTGCAGCACGCGTCGATGGAAACACATGAAACCGGCGGTGGGATCCATGAGCGGAATCCCAGTGACTCGGCGGATGTAGATGCCGGCGCAGTACGACAGCAACAGTCGTTGCAGCGACCAGTTGAGAACGCGAACACCGCCCGTGTATCGGGAGCCGATGGCCAGATCTGCTTCGCCGGCCTGGACCGGCGCCACCAGGCGCGGGATATCGAGTGGGTCGTGCGACAGATCGGCGTCCATCACGCAGATGTATTCGGAGCTCTCGAGCGCGCGACGGAACCCGTCGAGGTAGGACGGGGCCAAACCACGCCGGCCATCGCGCTCCAGTACATCGAGGCGCCCGCCGTAGCGCTGTTGCACCTCACGCGCGCGGTTGGCGGTGCCGTCCGGGGAGCGGTCGTCTACCACCAGAACGGAGGGCCGGAGCGGGATTTCGAGTAGCGACTCGAGCATCACACTGATGTTGTCGGCCTCGTTGTACGTGGGCACGATGACCAGAACACTTGCCTCGGGTTTATCGTCCCCTGCGCGCCGCGCGGATCCGTGATCGGTCTGTGGCTCGGACACTCTGGTCTTCTGGCGGCGTATAGGGAGTGTGCGTAGGGAGCGAAGCGTTTGATGCCCAACAACTAGCTACAGTAGCTTAACGGGTGTCCTCTCATGCCGGGGCGCCCCGCTCACCACTTACCCGAGGGCCAGCCGCACCAATGCATCTGCTCGATCGCCTGACGCTCAGGACGCCTCTGGCCACGGTCGTCGTCCTAACTCTCCTGGTGACACCCCTCTATCTGGGGGCGCTAGGCGAGCCGTTGTTGTGGCAAGACGAGGGCACCACCGCGCTCGTTGCACGCCACATCGCCTCGGGTGCCTTGCCGGTGGTCGGGCACGGCGCAGGCTCGGCAACGCAGGACTTCGAGGCCATGCGCAGTCGGTGGGACCTCAATGTCGACAGCCCCTGGCTGCAGGACTACCTGGCCGCCCCGGCCTGGTGGGCATGGCCGGAACCGCCCGATTCGCTAGCGGCAGCGCGTCAACTGACGGGTCTGCTGCGGCTGCCTTTCGCCATCATCGCGCTGCTACTCCCGCTCGCCACCTACGCTCTGTTGCGCGTCGGGTCTGCGGCCGCGGACTCAGACCGCGACATCCGAGTAGCTCTGATGGCAGCAGCGCTGACCGCGACCTCGCCAATGCTCCTGCTGCACGCACGACAGGTCAGGTACTACGCTCCGGCGGCCCTCCTCACGGTGCTGTTGCTGGTCGCCTACCTGGGCCTGCGTCGCTCGCCACCACCGCGATGGCGCCGTGCTTGCTTTGCCTTCGCGGCAGCGAGCGGGCTCCTGGTAACCGCCAACGATGCGGTTTGGGTCGCGGTAACGGTGGCGCTGGTGGTTCATTGGATGTTCTTTGGGCACCGTGACCTATCCTTACGCCGAGCCCTAGCGGCGCTCGCCTTGCCGAGCGCTCTGGCCGCCGCGTGGTTTCTCCTGGTGGCGACCGCCGACAAGTACAGCCGAGTCGAGCCCGCCGGGGTGCTCGACAATGCGTTCGCCTACGCGATCGAAGTAAATGCCCATGTGCTGCCCGTAGCGGTGCTTGCGATCGGAGCGTTCCTGCACCGAGGCCGAGTCGCCGAGCTGCTGCGCGCCCCCGCATCGACGAGGCGCGAAAGGCTCGATTTCCCGGTTCTGCTTGGCCTGACGATCGCAGCAGTGGTAGGGATCCACCTGTTCATCGACATCGTATTTCTCCGCTACCTCGTCGCCGTCGTGCCGCTGTGCGCTGCCGTTACCGCGATGCTCCTCGTACCGCCCGCCGCTCAACGGTCTATCGCGGGAGTCGGTTGGATCGTGCTTCTCGCACTGGCGTTGACCGACGTAGCCGGTTGGGTCTCGGACGCTCCGCTGCGTTACGGGCTCTCACGACGGTCGGTGCGGCGACACCAACATTGGACCATCCCGCATACGCTTTGGGGGCTCTCTACGCGTCTGCGCAGCGTTGGCGCGGGGCCCGTCAGCGGTGTTCTCGAGGTTCTCTACGAGGAGGGTGAGACGTCACATTCGATGGTAACGACATACGGCGACCAGCCGCTCAGCGTGCTCAGCTCCGTTGACGTGTATGGTGGGTTCTCCGGCGAGTATCCGCCGCTGGGAGTAGCCCCCGAGTGGATCTGGCTGCGCGCCTCGACCTCGGCCGATATGGAGGGCAAGATGGGCGCGGCCGCTGCGTGGATCGCCGCGAATATCGACCTGACCTCGTACCAGTGCCGCAGGATCGAGGCTCCCGATCGTCAGTGGGAGTGGCGCCCGGACCCCGACATCTTCTGGACGCTCGGAGTCGACAGCCCTTTTTATTGGACGCGCGGCGACTCGGTCCCGAGCGTCCGGCTGTGTCGCCTCCTGAGGTAACCCGCCCGTCCGGTTCTCTGCTGGCGAGCAGACTCGCGAATCAGGTCTGATATGTTCGCAGTGCCATGAGACGGACGATTGCAGCCTGGGCAGTCCATTTGCTAACCGCCAGTGGTGCGATCTGGGGCGTTCTGGCGCTCGACTCGG
Organism: Acidobacteriota bacterium; assembly: GCA_963666055.2. Classification (GTDB taxonomy): domain Bacteria; phylum Acidobacteriota; class UBA890; order UBA890; family WLXD01; genus DASCOT01. The sequence continues at coordinate 282,257 of CAXWPH010000015.1, forward strand.
TGGCGCGTGACGATGCGCGCTGGGCGCTGCTCTGGATGGTGGTGGCAATGACCGTCGACTCGTTCGACGGGATGCTGGCGCGCGCCGTCGGCGTGAAGAAAGTCCTGCCCGGCTTCGACGGGACGTTGCTCGACGCCACGCTCGACTACCTGAACTACGCCGTGGTGCCTGCCTACTTCGTATGGAGGATGGAGCTCGTACCGGTGACGCTCGGTCTGCCGATGGCCGTCGCGATTCTGCTCGCGTCGGCATATCAGTTCTGCCAGGCCGGTGCCAAGACCAGCGATCACTTCTTCAAGGGCTTCCCGTCATTCTGGAACGTGGCTGTGTTCTACTTGTTCTTCGCGCGCGTCGACGGTCGTGTCAACATGGCTATCCTGGCGATCCTGTGCGTCGGTGTCTTCGTGCCCCTGAAGTGGGCCTACCCGTCGCGCATGCTCGAGATGCGCACGCTCACGATGTCGGTCACCATGCTCTGGGGTGCCAGCGTGGTGGCGATGCTGATCCAATACCCCGATCCGTCGCGCTGGCTGTTCTGGCTGTCGCTGTCCTACGTGGCATTCTACGCGGCGGTCAGCGTGTATCTGACCCAGAATGCGGCACGCCGAGTGTTCGCGGCGCGGCGCGATCGAGCGTGAGCCGCGACACCACGACGATTGTCAGCAGCCCGCACAGCATCGACAGGGTCTTGAACGGGAACAGCACGACACCGCTGGCGTCGATCATCGGGTAGGGCAACAGGGCCGGCAGGCCGAAGAGCGGCTCGCCACCGCCGAAACGCATGACGAACGACACCGCGAATCCAGCCATCGACCCGATGCGGTTGGCTCGCCGATCGTAAAGCGCCACCAGAAGCTGCGGAAACAGAATGCAGTAGACGAAGTCGCTCGACAGGTACCAAAGCGCGTAGACACTCTGTACGCGCAGCGCCAGGATCGTCGCCGACACGCCCACCAGCACGATGGTTCGCCGGATCACGCGGGTGAGTTGATCGGCCGATACGTCAGGCTTCCAAAGCGGCCGGTAGACGTTCCAGGCACCCATGGATGACGCTGACAGGATCGACGAGTCGACCGACGACATGACCGCGGCTGCGAGCGCTCCGAGCCCCAGCGCCGCGACCCACGGATCGGTCAGATAGCGCAATACCCACGGAAGGATCAGCGCCGGTTCCGGTGTCGGTACGCCGAGTGCTTCCCAGTCGACTGCCGCGCCGACGATGCCGATCAGCACGGCAGGTATCGCTGCGATCACACATACAGCTGCCCCGATCAGCGACGCCGTCCGCGCCGCCGCAGCGCTGCGCATCGCCAGCACGCGTTGGAAATAGCCGTGCCACGGCAGGCCGCCGAAGATCAGCATGAGCATCGAGTCCCACCAGCTCCAGTAGGAGTTTCCCCATGCCGGATCGCGCCACGACCCCCACGCAGGCATGAAGGACGCTGCCGGCCCCATGCGATCGACGTACGTTGCCCACACCTGGTCGATGCCGCCAAGCGCCTCGGCGGCGATCGGCGCCACGAGCCACAGGCCGCCGACGAGCAACAGAAGCTGCACGACATCGGTCAGCGCTACGGCCCACAGGCCCCCGATGAGCGTATAGCCGACCGCGACGGCCGCCGACAGCAGAATGGACAAGGTGAAGTCGAGATTCAGCACGGTTCCGAATGTCGTGCCCAGCGCGGTGAGGATGGCTGCGCTCCAGAAGATCTCACCGGTCAACGCCGGCAGATACAGCAGCGCCGCCATGCGTCGCCCAAAGCGCTGGTGCAGCGGGTCGAGCATGGTAGTGAAGCCGTGGCGCCGCATGATGGGCGCGAAGAACAGACCGCCGACCACCATGCTGAGTGAATAGCCCCACGGCGCCTGCACCCATACCAGCCCACTCGAGTAGGCGGCCTCGGCCGATCCGTTGATGTAGCCGCCGCCGACCCAGGTCGCCGACATGGTCAGCACGCCGATCCAGATCGGCAAGGCCCGCCCGGCCAGCAACATGTCCTCAGCGGTGCCGTGCGATTTGCGGCGGGCGGCGTATATCCCCACCGCGAAGATCAGCACGTAGAACACGGCCATGACCAGCACCGCGCCCCACTGGACGTTCGAAGGCTCAGACATCGACCAGTAGTGAACAACGGATCGCATGCTACGATCCAGCCGGGCGCTCGTTGATTTCGGGCGTCAGGGCAGTCGAGGTACCGAAATCGGGCTGCTCGGCAACAGGTTTCTCACGGTATCCGGAGGGATACGCGTGACGGTTCGGTCGAGGCTATGAGCGGCCTATTGAGCCGGGTGGTAATGGGAGCCGCCGATACGGACTCGCTCGAAAAGGAGGTGATCTAAGTGTTATCTGATAAACACGGCTTAACGGAGGTGGCAGCCCCGTAACGGGAGATCCTTCTTTCAGAGCTGAAGGCTCCAGCGTTTATTGGCGCTGCAGAGGGACGTGCCCCATAGCGGGGAATCCCACTGTCACCGACCAACAGCTATGGCAGGGCCCCGGCGCCGAACGGCGTCGGGGCCTTTGCCTTGATAGCCTCGGGGAGTCCGTAAGAGTTGTATGCACGGAGTCCCAACTCGCCGTATCCAGGCCCGCCACTCTTCCACCACGGTCTACATGCAGCGCGCCGAAGTCATCGTCAACCCGATCGCTGGCCACGGTGCTCCGATGCGCGTCGCAGAGGAGGCCCGGATCCACCTTGAAGAACGCGGCTGGGAAGTTGACGTTCGACCGACCACCGCGGCCGGGCACGCGACGGAGCTGGCGCAGGCGTGTCTCGACACCGCCGACCTGATTGTCGTCGTCGGTGGCGACGGCACGGTACGGGAGTCAGTCGCCGGGCTTGATGGTGCACCCGTGCCCGTCGGCTTCGTGCCGATGGGCAATGCGAACGTGCTGGCGCGCGAGTTGGATATCCCGCGGCGCCCCGAGCTTTCCATCCCGCTGCTCACCTCCGGGGAGCCGCTGGCGATCGACGTCGGTCGCGTTGATGGTTTGATCTTCCTGAGCATGGTCAGCGTCGGATACGACGGCTGGACCATCAGCGGCGTCGACCGGCTGCGTGGTACACGTCTCGGCGGGTGGCTCTATCGGCACGGCGGCTCGAGTGGTCTCTACGTGCTCGCCGGCCTTCCTCCGTTGCTGTTGAGGACCATTCCGAACCGCGTCTGCATCGAGGCTGACGGCAAGGTGCTGTCTCGACGTTACCCCTCCGCTGTGTTCAGCAACGCCGAGGCGTATGGGCTCGGCTGGGCGATGACCCCCGGAGCCGATATCCGAGACGGGCGTCTCGATCATCAGGCCAACCGCCGCTCAGCACCGTGGTTCGTGCTCTGGACCATTGCCGCTGCGATACTGCACCGCCGCGTGCCGGAGATGGTGGCAGAGTACGGCGGCGCCACGTCTTATCGGATCACCGCCAAACGGCCGTTCCGTTGGCAAGTCGACGGCGACCCGATGCCGCCTCGGCGCGAGATCGAGATCGAGCTGCTGCACCGTCATGCGCTGATCGTCGCTCCACGCCCGCCTAGCATCTGACCCCAACTCGCCGTAACCAGGCCCACAACGCTTGCACCACGGCCTGCTAGGCTTGCGCCTATGGCAGCTGTGAGCGTCTTCCTGGTGGCCGGGGCGCGGCCCAACTTCGTCAAAGTCGCGCCGGTGTATCGAGCGCTGGAGGCTAGCGCCGTGTTCGACGTGACCCTCGTTCACACCGGACAGCACTACGACGAGCGGCTCTCGGACAGCTTCTTCCGCGATCTGGATCTTCCACGGCCGGAGGTTCATCTCGAAGTTGGTTCTGGCAGCCACGGCCAGCAAACGGCGCGCATCCTGGAGCGTTTCGAAGAGCAGCTGCAGGAGCGACAGCCCGATCTCGTCATGGTGGTCGGCGACGTGAACTCGACGATCGCCTGCTCGATTGCCACCGCCAAGATGGTTTATCCGGACGGGCGTCGGCCCCAGGTCGCCCACGTCGAGGCTGGGCTGAGGAGTTTCGACCGCACCATGCCGGAGGAGATCAACCGCCTGCTCACCGATTCGATCTCCGACTACCTGTTCATCACCGAGCCCAGCGCCGCGGAGAACCTGCGTCGCGAGGGAGTCCCCGACGCGAAGGTCTTCTTTGTCGGCAACGTGATGATCGACACGCTGCTTGACCAGGTCGAGCGGGCGGCGGCGCTCGCCGCGTGGACCGATCTCGGGCTCCAGAAGCGCGAATACGGCGTCGTGACCCTGCACCGCCCCTCCAACGTCGACGATCCTCAAACGCTGGCGGCGATTCTCGATGTCCTCCTGGAGGCGGCCGAGCGTCTGCCGCTGGTGTTTCCGGTCCACCCGCGTACCGCCCAGCGGTTGCGCGAGTTCGGGCTCGAGCAGCAGGTGTCTGGTCAAGACGGTCGCCTGCAGCTGTTGGAGCCTTTGGGGTACGTAGAGTTCCTCAGCCTGCTGAGCCGAGCTCGTGTTGTCCTTACCGACTCCGGCGGAATCCAGGAAGAGACGACCATCTTGCGAATCCCGTGTATCACCCTGCGCGACAATACCGAGCGGCCGGTGACCATCACCGAGGGGACGAACCGCCTGGCGGGGACGGATCGCGCCAAGATATTGGCCGGCGTCGACGAGGCCCTCGCCGGGGAGCCCGATACCGCACCGAGGCCAAAGCTGTGGGACGGCCAGGCGGCCGGCCGCATCGTGGCGGTACTGGAGGCGGCGTTCGATCGGACTCTGGCGGGTGCCTAGCAGGAAACACTTCGACCACGGCCTGCTAGCGGCCACCCTCCGATGCGGCGCCGCTCTGGCTCCGCAGACCGGCGAGCATGGCCCTGATCTGCTCCCGGTCGGGCACCACGACGCCATTGTCGAGCCGGCCCGGCACTTCGCTGGCAGCCGCGATCTGCTCGATCTCTTCGGCGTCCCAGCTGACCGCGCCGGGCTCGGGAAGCATGCCGTAGTACGCCAACGTGCGTTGGAGCGCCGCCGCCAGGCGGTTGCTCAAGTTGTCGGCGGTGTCGGGGGATCTCGGCGACCGTTCCTCGATCGGCCCCGTCTGGAAACCCTCTTCGATGCTGTCCCCAAAGGCTGCCAGCACGGTCGTGAGTCCGTCCACGACGTGCTCGGGCAACGCCGACAGGCTGGCGCGAAGCAACGACGGCAACAGGCAGGCGACGGCAAGCCCGTGCGGGACGCCGTGCCGCAGGGTGATCCCGTAGGAGATAGCGTGTGCTGCGGCAGTTCGCGTAAGGCTTATCGCCATGCCGGCCAGCGAGCTTGCCTCCAGCATGTGGCCACGCGCCGCTATGTCGGTGGGGTCGTTGTCGACGACCGGCAGGGCTCGCCGGATTCTATCGAGCGCCGCGAACGACAGCGCCTCGCTCAAGGCGCTGCGTCGCCGTGACCACAGTGACTCGACGGCGTGCCCGAGGGCGTCGGCCGCCGTCTGTGCCGTCAAGTTGGCCGGCATACCCACCGTGGCACGCGGATCGAGAACCGCGAGCTCCGGGCGGTTCAGTGACGTGTCGAGCGAGAGCTTGCGACCGGCATCGGTGTCCCAGATGGTTGCGAAAGGCGTGACCTCGCTGCCGGTTCCCGCCGTGGTCGGGATGGCGACGAAGCGCGGTGCGGCGCGAGCCCGCGGCTCGTGCTTCCGGTGAAGCAGCGACAGTGCGTCGGAGTCGCTGCCGGCGGCGCAGTTAGCCACCTTGAGCGCGTCGATGACACTGCCGCCGCCCAGCGCCACCACCGTGCACGGGCGCTCGGCCCGAATGAAGTCCGCCGCCTCGTCGACGTGCCGCGGTTGCGGATTGGGCGGCAGGCCGCCAAAGGTGCGGACGTTGCCCACCTCGCCCAGCGCCTCGATCACCCGACCTAGTATTCCCTGGCGCTGCATGGCGCTGCCGCCGGTGAAGAGGCCGATTGTCGTTGCGGAGTCGGCGCCGGAATTCAACGCGTCGACGCGGGCGGGAAGGTCGGCGAGCGCGCCGTCGCCGCAGATCACCCGGGTCCCGCGCCAGGTCCATTCCGCCGGCGAGGTCATGCGCCGCTCCGCGCCAGGTAGCGGCGCAGGCGCTCGGCTACCTCCGACGGATGCGTCGCCGGCCGTCCCAGCGGATGCACCGATCCCTCGAGGATGCGCACGTGCAGCAGGGAAGGGCCCCGCCTCTCGAGGGCGGCACGAAGCTCGGTCTCCAGCCTCTCGCCGGTGACCAGGCTACGCGCGTAGCGGTAGCCCACCGAGCGCGCTACACCGGTGAAATCGACGGTGTCCGAAAGCGTCTGTTGCCCACCGGTTGACTCGTGAGCGTTGTTGTCGAGGAGCACGTGCACCAGCCCTTCGGGACGATAGTGGCCGACCGACACCATGGCCTCCAACCGCATCAGCGCTGCGCCGTCGCCGTCGATGACCACGGTCCGTAGCTCTGCCGCGCAGTGCCGAGCCAGCCCCAGGCCAAGGGTGCTGGCGCAACCCATCGAGCCCACCATGTAGAGCTGATTCTCGGTGTCGCGCAGCGTGTAGAGCTCGCGCCCCGTCTTGCCGGTGGTAGCGAGAATTGGGTGCGACTGCCCCACTACTTCAGCGATCCGCGCGATGCAGTCGTGGCGCCTCAGCTTCGGCTTTCCGGGTTCCGGCTCGATGCCAGCGTGATCCCGCGGCGGTCGCGGCGCCCGGTTGGTGCTCTGCAGGTCATACGGTTCGATGGACCCCTTCTGCATGATCAACGCGAAAGATCGTCGCGCTTCTGCCAGGTAGCGCCGAGCGCGGCCCATCTGCGCGCTCAGCTCATCGAGGTCCTGGCAGAGCACCTCGGTTTCGAGCTCCATCGCCTCGAGCATCGTCCGTGTTGCCGTTCCCATGATCTCGTGCTGCGGTTCGTCGCCGATTCCCGGCTGCCCGCGCCAGGTGACCACCACCAGCAACGGGATCTGGAACGGCTGTGCCAGCGAGGTCAGCGGGTTGACGGCGTTGCCGAGGCCGGAGTTCTGGAACATCACCACCGGCTGCATGCCGGCGAGCTGGGCGCCGCACGCATAGGCGACCGCTTCGCCCTCGTTGTTGAGGGGGACGTAGGTGCCCGGCCGGTTGTCGATCAGGTAATTGACCACCGGCTTGAAGAGCGAGCACGGCACGCTGGTGTACAGGTCGAAACCCTGCGCTTCCATCTCGGCGACGAAGCCGGCCGCGGGTATCACCGGCGCCGGCTCGTTCCGGGAAGCGCGGCCGGCATCAGAATTCCAGCGCGTCCGAGTACTTCTCGATGTCGTCGATGTCGAGCCAGTTGCCGGCGATGTACGTGACCCGTACCTCGGCCCCCTCGGCAACCAGGTGGTTCAACAGCCGCGACATTCGCATGGTTTCGAACCCTTCCGTCGAGCGCAGCTGCTCGAGAGCATGTCGCAGCGCGTTGGCACCGGTCTTCGTGAGCTTCATCAGGCCGATCGATTCACCGTCAGCGTTGTCCGGGTGGAGGTCCGGGTCCATCTTGTCCATCAAGACCGGCTCCTCGGTGTAGGCCGGCGTGTAGGGCCGCGATGCTTTGATGAACTCGGTGTATCGTGCTGGTGGCTCGGCAGCGGTGTTGGAGTCGACGACGATGACCACGTCGCCGGGCTCCCCCTGGAGCGCCTGCAGCACGTAGCGCTTGAAGATGATGTCGCCGAACGAGATGTAGGTATCACCTCGGATATGCTCGGCGGCGCAGGCGAGCGAGGTGTAGGCGGCGTCGACGCGTCCTCGGCGATCGGCTTCCACGAGACGGCGAACCTCGTCGAACTCGAAAAGACCTCGCTGCGTCAGCGAACGTTTCGACAGCACCTCGCGGCGCAGCTCCACCAGATCGGAATGTAGCCATTGGCGCAGGGGCGCCGCGAAGCCGCTCTTGGGCCGATAGATCACCTCTCGGGGTAGGTACGGCTCCATCGCCTTCTTGAACACGTGCTTTAGTGTGCCGCCGGCGATTTTCTGGTGGCTGGGGATCGCCGCCGCGAGGTCGACCACCTGCAGGTCCAGCAGCGGCACCCGCACCTCGACGCCGGCGTACATGCCGGTTTTATCGGTGTAGTTGAGGTTGTGGTCGGCGAGAAAGTGCTTGGCGTCGATATAGAGCATGCGCTCCAGCGGATCGGCGTCATTGCGCACACGGGCGAGCGACTCGGCGAGCGGATGGGGAGGATCCTGGCGGTGGATCTCTGCCTGCACTGGAGGTGTCAGCAGAGCCCGCCGCCGCCATTCGGGCGTCCACTCCAGATATGCGGCTATGCGCGCGTCGCCATCCAGGTTGGCGTGGGCGAACGTCTTCGCCAGTCGTCGCACGAGCGGCCGACGCATTCCGGGACCAGGAATAGCACCACACTGCAGGGCCCGGGAGGCGCCGGCGAGCGCGCCTCGTGCGGCGCGCGGCAGCCACGACCACAGCCGCTCCGAGCGTAGCGCCTGGTGACGCCGGTACCCGCCGAGGATGTCGTCGCCCCCCGCGCCGGACATCAGCACCTTCAATCCGTCTTTGGCGGCGCGCTCGCAGATCAACAGCGCGTTGATCGGCGCCGGGTCGGCCTGCGGCTCGTCCAGACACCAGAGCATGCGCTCGAGCTCGTTGATCATCTCGGGCCCGGCACGCACGATTTCCAGATCCACTCCTAGGTGGGCCGCCGCCTGGCGAGCGTAGGGCAGGTCGGCGGGGTTGCCCTCGATGCGGTCCGCCCCCTGAAAGTCCATCGTGTAGGCCACCGTGGGGCTGTTGGCGTCGGCACGGCGCATCATCGCGACGACGGCGCTCGAATCGAGGCCGCCCGACAGGAACGCTCCCACCGGAACGTCCGACAGCAGCTGCCGCCGGACGGCGGCTTCGACCTCCGACGCCAGCTGCGCTGCGACGCCGTTACCCTGAGCTACAGCGACGCGATGCCGGCGGCAGTCCTCGGCTTGCGGCAGTTCGTAGAAGATCCAGCTGCGCGTCACAGCACCACCGCGAAGCACGAGCGCCTCTCCAGGGCGCATCTTCTTGACCGTTCTCAGCGGCGTGCGAGGCGCCGGCGCCCACAGATAGGTCAGGTACTGGTCGATGGCGACCAGATCGAGGTCGCGGGGAACCTCCGAGCTCGCCAGGATCGCCTTGAGCTCGGAAGCGAACAGAACGCCGCCGCCGGCGTGCGCGAAGTAGAGCGGCTTGACGCCCAGGCCGTCCCGCGCCAGCAGCACGTCGCCGCTCTCGATGCCCTCACGCCGACCGCTGTGCCGGCCATCGTAGAGGGCGAGCGCGAAGATTCCGTTCAGCCGCTCGAGGAAGCCCGGGCCTTGTGTAGCGTACAGGTGCAGCAGCACCTCCGAATCGGATCGACTGGTGAAACGGTGGCCGTGCTCCTCGAGCTCGCGTCGGAGCGTCGGGAAGTTGTAGGTCTCAGCTCTATCGATTCCTGGTGGGCCCGCTGTTCGTCGAGCGCGGCAAGCTCGTCTCGACGGAGCTCATCGGCGATCCGTCGATCCACCAGGACGGGCAGTGGGCTGCCGTCTTGCGACACGGCGCCATCCCGTTCGTGTCGTATCCATACGAGTGGCCGTTCGGCATGTTGCGCGATGCGGCACTTCTGCAGTTGGAGCTTGTGGCCGCCGCCCTCGACGAGAACATGACGCTCAAGGACGCCACCGCCTTCAACGTGCAGTGGGATGGCTCGCAGCCAGTGTTCATCGACATTCCCTCGTTCGAGCCGCTCGATCCAGGCACCCCGTGGGTGGGCTACGAGCAGTTCTGTCAGATGTTCTTGTACCCGCTCATGCTGCAGGCGTACCGCGGCATTTCCTTTCATCAGCTACTGCGTGGTCGCCTCGATGGCATCGAGCCGTCGGACTGCTGGGGCATGCTCTCTCGGCGTGATCTTCTTCGCCCCGGGGTGCTGAAGCATGTGTTCCTGCAGTCGAAGGTGCAGGCGCGATTCCGGGACCGGGAGGGCGACATCAAGGGCGAGCTGCGCGACGCTGGTTTCGGTGCCGAGATGATCAAGGCAAACATCCGGGGTCTGACCAAGGTCGTCGGCAAGCTCGATTGGACGCCCGCCGAGTCGGGGTGGGTGAACTACGGTCGCTGCACGCACTACGACGACCAGGCACGGCAGGCGAAGGGGACGTTCGTAGGCCAGGCGCTGGCCGCGCGCCACTGGCCCATGGTTTGGGACCTGGGGTGCAATACCGGCAGGTATTCGCGTCTGGCTGCCGAGCACGCGGATCTGGTAGTGGCGATGGACGCCGATCACCAGTGTGTCGACCGACTTTACGAGAGCCAGCGCGGCGAAGGTTCGCGCCGCATCCTGCCGCTGGTGGCGAATGTCGCCGACCCCTCGCCCGCGCTCGGGTGGAGGGGGCTCGAGCGCAAGACGTTGGAGCAACGCGGCCGGCCCGATCTAGTCATTTGCCTGGCTCTGATTCATCATCTGGTGATCGGCGCAAACATCCATGTCGATGAGCTGGTGGGTTGGCTTGCCGACGTCGGCGCCGACCTGGTGATCGAGTTTGTTGAGAAGTCGGACCCGATGGTGCAGCGACTGCTACAGAACAAGGACGACATCTACGACGATTACGACCGCGCCAACTTCGAGCGTGTGCTGGCGGCGTCGTTCGAGGTCGAGCGATCCGAGACCATCGCTGGGGGCACTCGGAAGCTGTTCTTCGCCCGCAATCGGGGTCGCAAATGAGCCCGGCCGGCGTCTGGACCGAAGGTCAATCGACTGCATGGTCGCGGCGCGCGGTGGTCGTCGGGGCGGCCATGTTCACGCCCGGCGTGCTGTTCGTGCTGGTGTTCAATTCGATCCTGCTGGCCAACCTTGACGAGGTCGCGTACGACACCACTCTGGTGCTCATATTCTTCGGGCTGTTCGTAGGCACAACGACGGCGTGCGTGGCGATCTTCGCGGCAGGTCTGGGGTCGAAGAACTGGGCGCGGCTGGCCCGCGCCGTGGTTGCGGCCGGCGCCTTGGTGTTCGTGTTCGAGCTGCTGCGCCCGTTAACGGTAGCGGCGGCGGGCATCCGCGGAGCTTTCGGGATCGAGTTGGTCGCCGTGGTGGTGGTCGCGGCTCTGGTTCTCAAACCGAGCCTGCGTTCGATCTTCCTCGTTCTTGCGGTGGTCGCCCCCGTTCAGATTACGTCGGCCGTCTACCAACACGTCACCACCGTCGCTGGCACGACCGCGTCGAGGCAGGCTCAGCGGGTCGCCCGGCTTCGGCTCGAGCCGGTAGGACTCATCTCTGATCCGCGTCCGGTATTCCGTTGGCCCGAGTTCGGCGCCGGACACCGCTACGAGATCGAGGTCGTGGATGACGTTACCGGGGTTGCTGTGGTCCGGGAGGGCGTCGACGGTAATAGGCACCGGCTGGCCGCCGACTTGGAGGCAGGTCACCAGTACCGTTGGCGTTTCCGAACCCTGCCCAACGGCGAGCCAGACCGGTTTCGAGGCTGGGTGCGCTTCCGACTCAGCGACGCACGCCTCAGCCCGCATCCGGAGGGCGGGGAAGCTCTCGGCGCTTCGACTGCCCCCATGGATACTCCCAACGTCTATCTTGTCGTCCTCGATGCATACCAGTCGGAGAGCTACGAGTACCTGCGTGACACGCGGCCGGAGCTCACCGAGCTGCCGGTGACCTTCTTCCCGCAATTCCGGGTTAGCTCCGGCAAGACCTGGTCCTCGCTGACGGAGATGTTGCGTGGCGAGCACTATTTGCCCGACCATCAGATCGAGGAGTGGCGTGTTGCGGCGCCGGCAGAGGGTCTCCTGGGGGACCTGTTTCGCCATGGCGTGCAAGTGCATCAGTACCCGTACTATCGAAACGACTGCTACGAGTTCGCAGTGGCGTGCCGCGACACAGTGCGTTCCAAGAAGGAGTTTGCGGGTCGCTCGCATAGCATCGCCATCGTCGACCTGTGGTTTCTGAACACCATGCCAACGACCGTGCGCCGCACCATCCTCGGCGACGCTGCGGCCGCCGACGCAGCCAGCTGGGACTACGGCTTCTCGATCACCGATCTCCTGCTGGGCGAGACCGAGGGCCCGGCTGTCAGCCACAACGCCTACTACTCGCTCAAGCAGTTCGAGCGTGTGCTCGACGAGGAGACACGTCGACCCGACAGCGGCCAGCTCGTATTCGCCCACATCATGCTGCCGCATTCACCGTACGTCGTCGGCGCCGACTGCGAGTACCTCGGGCAGGTAGGGGAGGACGACGACGTCATTGACCGGCTGCTCGATCAGACAACTTGTGCCAACCATCTACTCGGATCATTGTTTGATCGCCTCGAGGAGCTCGGGCGGCTCGATTCTTCGCTGGTGATGGTGATTTCCGACCACGGCACCTTCTGGCGCCCGACCGACGACGAGCGCCTGCAGCCGTACCTGTCACTGGAGGCTACGATCCCGTTCCTCGACGTCGACGAGGTCGACAGCGCGACGTGGTCTTCCGACATGCTAGAGGTACGTTCTTCGGCCCTGATGCTGGTGAAATTTCCGCGCCAGCGCGAGTGGCAATCGTCGGCGCAGCCGGTGCAGATGATCGATGTGGCGCCCACGATTGCGGCGCACTTCGGTGCCCCGGTGGAGCACTATGCCGGCCTGCCGATCGATCAGATCGGTCCGAACATGGAGCGCGAGACGCTGTTCTACGGCTTCAATAAGATCCCGCGTGCTGGCGCGCCTGCGGTAATGTCGATTTATCGGCGAAACGGCGATGGTGACTGGCTGTACAGCCACGACATCGAGACGCTCCAATAGCGAGCCCGCCGTGACGCAGCCGCTGCTCATCATCATTCTGGACGGGTGCGAGGCCGGCTACCTCGAACGGGCGAGTACCCCCCACCTGGATCGGCTGGCATCTGGCGGCCAGCGCTTCGTCGCCAGCGCCGTCGTCCCCACGGTGACCAACGTCAACGTCACCTCGTTGCTCACCGGAGCCCCACCGTCGCAGCACGGGATCACCGGCAACACCTATCTCCGCATCGATGACGGTGCCCTGGTTCCGATGAACGACCGGCGGCAGCTTCTGTGCTCCACCCTGTTCGCGCGCGCCCGCGCCGCAGGTGGGACGACGGCTTTCCTCTCCGCCAAGCGTAAGCTGCTGAGCTTGTTCGGGCCCGATCTCGACTTCGTCGGCTCGGTCGAGACACCCCCCGATTGGGCTGTCGAGGCAATTGGCGAGCCTCCAGACATCTACCATCCGGACGCTAACCTCTGGCTCCTGAGGGCGGCCGCCTTGCTGCTCGAGCGCCGGTCGATTGACCTGCTGGCGGTCTGCACCACGGATCTCGTGCCCCATCTACACCGACCAGAACATCCCGAGGCATGCGATCATTTCGAGCGCCTCGATGCGTTGATCGGACGACTGAGCGAGCTCGCCCTGGATGCCGCGATGGTGATAACCGCCGACCACGGCATGCGCGACAAGCCGCGGATAGCCGACATTGGGCCCAGCCTCGAGACCTACGGTGCGCGCGTAGTGCCGGTAATCAAGGACCCCTACACGCTCCACCACGGCAACCTGGGTGGAGCCGCGTACGTCTACTTGGAGCAGCCCGAGCGAGCGCCCGAGGTCGCTACCGAGCTTTCAGCGGTCGAGGGTATCGAGCAGGTGTTGACGGCGGACGAGGCACACCGCGAGCTCGCGCTCGACCCGGATCGGGTGGGTCATTTGGTGGTGCTAGGCGATGCGGATACCGTGCTTACATACGGGTCCCCGGAGCTGTCGGTGGACTCGCTCCGATCTCACGGTTCCGTTCACGAGCGTGCGGTCCCGGTGATCACCTCGAACCTGGAGCCGATCAGCGCGTCCCTCGCCTGGGAGGTCACCGCGACTGCTTTCGAGATGACGAGATAGCCGATGCTACGATGCGATCTTGCGGTGTTTGACACCCGAGGGAGCGGCGGCGAGACTGCAGGCAGGCGCCCAACCCGCCGCGTGCTGAATCCCAGGAGGCCAAGCCGGTGAGTATTCCGAACGTGTCCCCGGAGCATGCCGGGCATCTGCTCAAGGACTGGAAAGAGGAGCTCAAGATCAGCAGCGCCGAGCTTGCCGAGGAGTCTGGTCTCGCCGAAGATACCGTGCGCGAGCTACTCGCAGGTGGCCGCGTCGGCACGTTTGATGAGTTGATCCAACTTGCCGGTGTTCTGAACCGCAGTTTGCGAGACCTGCTGCCCTACGAAGACGATCTCGTCGATGGCGTCAAAGTCCTGCGTCACGACAGTGCTCGTATGTTCCAGCAGGATCGCGGCGGCGGTTTGCAGTACACCTACTGGGCGCGCGCAACCTCGAGCGCGATTCCGGACTTCGTGCCGGTGGAGCTTGTCCTGCACATCAGCGACCCTGATCGGGTGGTGCCGAACCTGGGACACTTCTTCCACCAGTACACCGAGATCTTGGACGGTGGCCCGGTGACCGTGTTCTGGAAAGATACCGACGGTGAGACACACTCGTACACCGGAACCGAGGGCGATACGTGGCTGATTCCTGGGTTCACCCCCCATTGGTTCACCTCACCCGACCCCGACAACCTCGGCAAGATCATCGCCTGCACGATCGGCCAGCACCTGACCGGCGATACACGGCAGGAGATCATCCTGTCTGGCGCCGAGAGATTCGCGGGGCGTTTCGAGAAGGGGTTGCAGGCTGGGTTGCTCGCTTCCCTGCGCCAGAACCGGCGCCTTTCACTGGCTGCGGCTGTGGGCCTGGCCGGCATCGAGACGGAACGCTTGACCGCGCTGGAGGCGGGGGAGGCGGAGCTCTCGGACGATGAGGTCGGCCGGCTGGCCCGTGCCTACAAAGTCAGCGAGCGCGACCTGATGCCGCAACACGATGACCTCGAGAACAAGCTGACGATCCTGCCTAAGGCCGAGGCGCATCACGAGCGCTTCGATTACGGGGAGCGCTACCAGCGTGTAGCGACGTCGCGGTTGCCCAACATCGTCGCCAGTGAGCTACGGCTCAACGGCCAGGCCGATCCCGACTTCGTCGACTTCCCTGGACACACCTACCTCCAGGTATTGCGCGGACCCGACGTGGTCGTCGAGTGGACCGGTGAGGGTGGAGCGAATTCCGAAACCGCCGGCACCGGCGACACGTTCCTGATCTCGGCGTTCACGCCCTATCGTATCCGCCCGTCGGAGCCGGGGAGTCAGGGCCGCGTCCTGGAGCTCAGCATGGCCCAGCATCTTCTCAACGGCGATGCGTTGCGCGAGGCGGCGCTGGTCGGGTTCGACAACCTCGAGCGCCTGGTGAAGCCGATCTCGTACTACGCGCAGCGAGCTCCCGAGAGTGTCGAGGTCGAGTGACGGGCATCATCGTCGGTGCCGGCCGAGGGGCCCGGCTCAAGCCGGCGACTAGCGAAGCCCCCAAGTGCCTCATGGATGGCCTGGGTGGACGTCGCTTGCTCGACTGGATACTTCAGGCGCTTCGCCAAGGTGGTGTCGACGACATCGTCTTCGTCGGTGGCTATCGGATGAAGATGGTACAGGCGCTGTATCCGGAGCTGCGCTACTACCGTAACGATCGCTGGCAAGACAACAACATTCTGGCCTCGCTGATGTACGCTGCGTCGGAGTTCGACACCGACGTGATGGTTTCCTATTCGGACATCGTCTATCGCGATTCGATCGTGCAACGTTTGCGCGAAACGTCGGGCGACGTGGCGTTGGCGGTGGATATCAACTGGCGCCAGTCGTACCTGGGGCGCGTTGGACACGCCGAGTCGGAGGCCGAGAACGTCACTCTCGAGGGCGGGCAGGTTCGGCGCGTCGGGAAGCACCTACACGCCGACGCTGCCGACGCTGAGTTCATCGGCCTGGCCTACTTCTGCGCCGCAGCGGCGCGCACCATGCGCGATCGATACCAGGAGCTCGAGGCTGGCCAGCCCGGGCCCTTTCAGCAGGCCGAGATGCTCGAGAACGCCTACCTAACCGACATGCTGCAGGAGCTCATCGACATGGGGCTCGACGTCAGGATGGCTGCGGTAGACGGCCCCTGGTTCGAGCTTGATACTCCGCATGACTTGGAACGAGCCCGACAATCCCTCACGCCGCTCAAGCGCGAATGATCGGCGGGCTGAGCAGCGCGGCGATCACCGATATCGCCAGGATCACCAACCAAAGAGCACTCGATCGAGCCGAGAGAATCGCCGGGTAGACACCCTCCAAGTCGATCCCTCTGGAGCCCTCGCGTTCGTCCTCTCCGGCCCAGTGAACCAGGAACAGGGCGAACCAGAAGACCACCTGGTACTCCACGAAGATCAGGAACGGGCCCCAGAGCAGAGCGAAGAACGACATCAGCGACGCCGTACCGGCCCCCAGGTACACGCCCAGCTTCATCGGGTGCAACGCACGCCCGAGCGGCCTGAGCAGAATTCGTCCGATCGCCAAACCCAGCACAAGCAACACTGCTACGCCGACAGTTCCCATCTCGGCGAACACCTGGAGATAGAAGTTGTGCGGCATGTCGAACCAGCGGTTCTCTGCTCCCGACAGCTGGTAGTAGTTGAGCAACTCCCAGGTGAACGATCCAAATCCGATTCCGGCGATCGGGTAGTCACGACCCATACGCAGAGCTTCCCGGGCCAGCACGTCGCGCCCCCCCCGCGAGGATCTCCTCCATCTGAGGAACCGTCACCAGCGCACGCACATAGCGCATCAGCTCTGTCCCAGGCATCAACCACGTCGCGATGCCCAGCGTAATGACCACGCCGATCACGGTCACGGCGGCGAAGCGGAGCCAGAGATCGCGATCCGTCTCACCCCGCAGCGCACGCCCGGCAACCCAGCCCGCTCCCACCATGAACGGCGACAGCAGCATCGAGCCTTGCATGAGGCGCGACTCCAGGGGAATCGTAATCAACGCCGTGAGCACCAACGCCGCGATCGAGACGGCTCGCAACAACCGGTAGCGCGAGAACACCGCCACAGCCAAGGCCAGCGGTATCAGCAACGCGATCGTGCCGCCGAACACTGTAGCGTCCGTCATCAGCCCGGAAGGCCAACCGTTAGCCAGTGGAAGTCCGTGCTCGGGGGCATACGTCTGCACCAACGCCAACGCCAGGCTCAGGCAGGCACCGGCAAGGAGGGCCGCGATTGCCTCGCCGATCGACCAACGGTCCGTCTCGGAGTCGACGTCGGCGTCGCCGTGGCCCGACCTACCGACTCGCCTGGCCGCCAACGCGACGAATAGCAGCGGGCCCAGCAGCAGGTTCATGCTCGCGAACACGAACGACATGACGGTGGCGTACGAGGTGTGGACCCGGGTGAACTGTGCCAACGGCCCTGCAGCCAACAGTCGGGCGATCGTCGGGCTGTAGCGAGCGCCGGCAATGAGCCCCGAGACGACGGCCAGCGATGCGAACACCAGCATCGCCCACAACAGCAGGCGGTCTAAGCCTGCCGCAAACTGCCAGATTCGGCGACGCTCGCGAAGCATGAGGCCTGCCAACGCAGCGTAGATGAGATACAGGTGCAGGATGGCGTCGTAGCCGAGCAGCGTCTTCAAGGGAATGGGCAAGACCGGTGCGAGAAAGAGCACCCCGAGCATGGCGATCCGCGGCCGGTAGTAGCCCAGCAGCGCGGACGCCGCGACAGCGCCGGCGGTCACAACCTGCAGCCAGCCGGCGCCTCGCGTCACGTAGAACGGGTAGCCGAGCCCAGTGAGTGTGAACCCGAGCGCCAGGAAAAGGATCCCGCCCAGCGGGAGATTGCGTTGCCGCAACAGCTCGTGGTCGAGGTTCATGAAGGTCGCATCGCCGGTGCGCGGCTGACGTGGGGGTTTCCGCGTACGGAGAATCGCAGAGGCTCGTGTTGCCACTGTTGCGCGTAGCCGACACCGACGCGTGGCCCGATGGCAATCGCCGCCGCTCGCAGCAGACGATCGCGCCGTCGCTCGATGCACAGCGGCCCGGGCATGGTCAGGTCGACCCCGTCGAGCCGGCGGGTGATGCCGAGCGCTTGGCACAGCTTGGCAGGTCCGGAGCAAAGGTCGGTATCGTCACGGGCCCGCTGGCGGCGCGCGCGCATTTCGTTCATGCCCTCTTCCGGCTGCAGCGCTCGAATCAGCACGGCGATGGGCTCGCCAACTCGCCCGGCCACCGCGTTCACGCAATGGTGCATGCCGTAGACGAAGTAGACGTAGGCGTGGCCGCCATCGCCCCACATGCTCTCGTTGCGGGCGCTCCGCCGCCCCCCGTAGGTGTGCGCCGCCTTGTCCTGAACCCCGAGATAAGCCTCGGTCTCGACGATCACCCCCGACGTTCGTACCCCTCCGACGGCGCTTACGAGCCGCTGTCCGAGCAGGGCGCGCGCCAGCGTCGCCGCGTCGCGCCGAAAGAAGCGTTGTGACAGGTGCGCCGCTAAAGATCGTGTCGTCATGGGCTCAGTCTAGCCGGCCGTGGTGGACGGCTAGTAACCTCTCGCGGTCCCCGCGCCACGACGGTCTGCGTGGCCGGCGAGATAGCCCTCTGGCGTGCGCACGATGCCGGCGGCCATCCCGATGGCGCTGCGTTCGCGGAGCTCGTAGCCCATTCTCCAAAGTTCGGTCTGCGTCTCGGCGGAGATGGCGAAGCGTTCGTGATAAATGACATCCGGGAGCCACTGGCTGTGGATGCGCTGGGCGTCGATGGCGTTCTGGATGTCCATGCCCCAGACGGTGACGTTCAGATAGATCTGCAACACTGTGTTGATGATCGTCGGGCCGCCCGGGCTCCCCATCGTCATGAAGAACTCGCCGTCTCGACGGATGATGGACGGGGTCATCGACGACAGCGGGCGTTTGCCGGGCTCGATGGCGTTGGCTTCCGCACCCAGCAATCCGTACTGGTTGGGAACGCCCGGCTTGGCGGAGAAGTTGTCCATCTGGTTGTTCCACAGGAACCCGGTGCCGGTGGCTACGGCGCCCATGCCGTAGCCGCTGTTGAGGGTCGTGGTGACGGCGGCGACGTTGCCCCACCGGTCGACGACGGTGTAGTGCGTCGTCTCTTCGGACTCCGCCTGCCCGTGCGCGACGCCGTCGCTGTCGCCGGCAAGGCCATCGGCCGGCAGCAGACGTCGGCGCCGTTCGATGTATCGGGACGAGGTCAAGCGTGCCACGGGGACGTCGAAGAAACTCGGGTCTCCTAGCCAGTAATTGCGGTCGGCGAACGCCAGCCGCTGCGCCTCGGTGATCATCGAGATCGCTTTCGAGGAGTGGTAGCCGGCCGCCTTCATCGTCGGCACGTGCAGCAGTCCGAGCATTTGCGCGATGGTCATGCCACCCGAGCTCGGCACTGGGTGGGTGATCCACTCGTAGTCGCCGTGCGTGAACAAGAGGGGCGCACGCCAAGCGGCGCTGTAGCTCTCGAGGTCTGCGTGGGTGATCAGCCCATCGTGAGCCTGCATGTCGGCGACGATGAGATCGGCGACGTGCCCCGAATAGAACCCGGCGCGGCCCTCTCGCGAGACCGTCTCCAGCGTGTTCGCCAAGTCGGACTGGACGAGCCCGGTACCCATTGGTGGCCCATCTCCATCCAACCCGAATGCGGCGACAGTTGCCGGAAACTGGCGCAGCTTGTCTGACCGCCGCAGGCTGCTGCTGAGCCGGTACGAAACCGGGAAGCCATCACGTGCCAGGGTGATAGCGGGGGCCAGCACTTGCTGGCGGCTCAAGTTGCCGTATTGCTCCACCAGCTTGAGCATGCCGTCGACGCTTCCAGGCACGCCGACGGCCTGGTGCGTGCGCGTGCTGAGCCCGTCGATCATCTCGCCGTCGGCGTCGAGATACATGTCGCGGGCGGCTGCCGACGGAGCCGCTTCGCGGAAGTCGAGCGCGAACGGCTCCGCGTCGGCCGGCAGGCCGACGAGGAAGCCACCGCCACCGATGTTGCCGGCACTGGGATAGGTCACCGCGAGCGCGAAATGCACCGCTGCCGTGGCGTCGAAGGCGTTGCCGCCCGCCTCGAGAATCGCTACCCCCACGTCGGTGGCGAAGGGCTCGGGCGAAGCCACCATTCCGTTGGCCGCGACGGTGGGGCCGGTTGGCAGCGCGGCCGGCGCCAACGCCACGCTTGCTGTCGTGATGACGAGCCCAAGCAGGGAGGCGTGAGCTATCACCTTGCAGCGATCAAATCGGAGCTTACGTGGGGTCATTCGGGAGCCTCCATGGTCGGTAGGATGCGACCCACATCGCCGAGTTGGCGGAAGAACCAGAACATCCCGAGCACCATGGCGATCAGCGCCACCACCATGGCGACCAGCGAGATCTTGTTCCAGCGCGACAGCTTGATCGGCCCGGGGTGCGGCGCGTGCTCGCGAGCCGCTTCGATGAGGCGATCGGCGCAAGGCGGGCACTCCTTGCAGTGGGCGATGATGCGGGCCTTCTTGCGATCGCCGAGCTCGTCCCGCCCGAAGTTGACCAGATCCGATTCCGACAGGTGCGTCATGCACCCCTTCATACCACTCGAGGCGCAACACCTCGACCGGATCTGTCGGCGAATTTTTTCTTGAAACAAGAAGAAAGATCGGCCGTACTCATGGCATGAGCCGATCCACATCGTTGAACGAGATCGAGCAGTTCGTGCTGTTGTCGCTGGCGCGGCTGGGCGCCGATGCATACGGCGTCACCGTGCGCGAGGAGATAGAGGTACGGGCACGGCGGTCGGTATCGATGGCAGCGGTGTACGCGGCGCTCGATCGACTGCAGCGGCGCGGCTATGTGCAGGCCTGGCTGTCGGAGCCGATTCGTGAGCGCGGCGGACGGGCACGCAAGCACTTTCGCGTTCGCCCCGCCGGCGAACGCGCCCTGGCTGATGCTCACGAGGCCATGCAGCGCATGTGGGACGGCGTCGAGCTGGAATCGCGATGAGCGCCCAGCCGCCGCGGATTGCCAGTGCCTTGCTTCGCCGCATGCTGGCGCCGAAGCACCGACAGTTCATCCTCGATGACCTCTCCGAAGACTATCGGCGACGATTGCAACGCGGCGATCTCCCCGCCGATGCCGCGGCATGGTACTGGCGCGAGCTCGTACGCTCCATCGGCCCGAGCCTTCGCCATCGTGCCGCTATCTCTCGGCAACATCCCTCCAACCAGATCGACGCGAGCTCACCCATGGAAAGCACGTTTGCTGCCTTGATTCAGGCAACCCGCAGATTGGTGAAGGCGCCCGGTTTCAGCCTCGCTACCGTAGTTACGCTTGGGCTCGGGATCGGCGCCAACGCCGCCATCTTCAGCCTAGTGCACGGCGTGCTCATACGGCCGCTGCCCTATGGGGCTGCGGATCGTCTCGTTGCTCTCGAACATTCCGCGCCCGGGCTCGACCTACCGGTGATCGGGCTCTCGTACGGTACCTACGTTCATTACATGGAGCACACGCGGACGCTGGAGAACGCCGCCTTCATCGTGGAGACGTCGGCCAACCTGTCAGGCGAGGGCGAGCCGCAGCGCGTCAGCGTGGTAGAGACCATCCCGCCGCTGCTCGACACCCTCGGGATACGACCGCTGCTCGGACGCGACTTCACCGACGCCGACAACGCCACCTCCGAGCCCAACACGGTGATTCTCAGCCACGGCTTTTGGCAGCGTCGCTACGGCGGCGATCCCGGGATTATCGGGCGCACCTTGCGGATCAACAGCCGCCCCCGCGAGGTAATCGGCGTGCTGCCACGCGGAGTCGATTTTCCGGGCCCCGGCGTCGATCTGTACACCACCACCAACCCGAGCCCCGACGATATCCGCTTCGGCGGGCTCTTCCGATCCGGCGTCGGGCGCATGCGGCCAGGCGTAACCCCGGCGCAGGTGAAGGCCGAGCTCGACGGGCTCATTCCGGCGTTATCGGAGGTCTACGGCGTGCCGCCAGAAATGATCGAGAGCAGCGGCCTTGCGCTTCTCGTCGAGCCACTCAAGGACCACTTCCTGGGCGGCATCGGCCGGGCGCTTTGGGTGCTGCTCGGCAGCGTCGGGCTGCTGCTGATGATCGCCTGCGCCAACGTAGCCAACCTGTTCCTGGTGCGATCGGAGAGCCGTCGTCGCGAGGTGGCGGTGCGCCTGGCGCTGGGGGCGTCGCGGGTGCAGCTGGCCCGTTACTTCCTGTCCGAGGCGCTGCTGCTGGCCGGTGCCGGGTGCCTTCTCGGCCTGGCGATCGCCTACGCGGGGGTCGGTGCAGTGGTGGCGTCTGAGGCCGGCATCCCGCGCCTGCACGAGGTGCGTATTAGCGGCGAGGTGATCGCCTTCACCGCCTTGCTCGCCGGACTCGCTGGCGTGGCGCTGGGGTGTCTGCCGATGATCCGCTACGGGCGGCCCGACCTGGCATCGGCACTCAAGGACGACGCTCGGTCGTCCACGGCCTCGCGCCAGCAACATCGTGGCCGCAATTTTCTGGTCGCCGCGCAGGTTGCGCTGGCCCTCACGCTGCTGGTGGGATCAGCACTGATGGTGCAGAGCTTCTGGCGTCTGCGCGATGTCGACCTCGGCTTTCGCTCCAGAGGTGTTCTCACCGTCCAGATCGTTGCGCCGCCCAACGACTATGTTGCTTCCGACGACGTGGTGCGCTTGCTCGACAGCATCATCGAGCGAGTGGAAGCAATCCCCGGCGTGCAGCGGGCCGGCGCGATCAGCGCGCTGCCGTTGACTCCAGGGGTGCGCTTCGATCCGCTCTATGTCGAGGGCGGCGAGCTGGATCCCAACGTGTTGCCGCCAGTCGTTACGTTCAAGCACGTCACTGCCGGTTACTTCGACGTGATGGGGATTCCGCTGCTCGAAGGCGCGCTGGTCGATCGCCACAACTACGATGCCGCCGGTCGCTCGGTGATGGTCAACGCTGCACTGGCCGCTCAGATGTGGCCACAGGAATCGGCGCTGCAGAAACGAGCCGGGCAGGATCTGTCGGGCGGACCGGTTTTCCACGCCGTAGCCGGCGTGGTGGGCAGCGTTCGCGACCGCGACATCGCCGATGATCCCACCCCGATCTTCTACTACCCGATGCTCGTAGGAGCGATCGACGACGACACGTTCTCGTACACCTCCAGCCTGGTTGTGCGCACGGACGGTGATCCGCTGGCGTTCGCGGGCTCGATACGGGAGGTGGTCGCGGCGGTCGACGCCAACCTGCCGATTGCCAGCGTCCGTACGCTCGAGAACCTTGTCGCCAGCGCGTCGGTGCGTACCAGCTTCACCATGACGCTGCTCATCATTGCGGCGGCGGTAGCGCTGTTTCTCGGCACCATCGGTCTTTACGGCGTGATCTCGTATACCGTCAGCCAGCGCTCGCGGGAGATCGGTCTGCGCATGGCGCTGGGGGCGCGCGCCGGCGACGTGAGGCAGATGATCTTGCGTGAAGGCGCCGTGGTGACGCTGGCGGGGGTGTTGATGGGGCTGCTTGCCGCTTTCGCGGTCACGCGGGCGCTCGACAGCCTGTTGTACGAGATCAACGCTGGCGATCCGGTGACCTTTGTTGCCATGGCGTTGTTGCTGCTGTGCGTGGCACTGGCGGCGACATACTTGCCGGCGCGCCGGGCTGCGGCGGTGCACCCGGCCATCGGGCTTCGATCGGGTCAGTAGAAGACACGGCTGCCTGTCGCGACCGTTCGGGCACGGGGCAGCCCGACAGGCGAGCAGGCGGTTCCGTTACCATGGCCTAATGAGCCGCTTGAGGATCATTCTGAGCTTGACCCTGGTCACGGCAGGATGCGCTCCCGACCTCGCTGAGCCTCCTCGCCGCGGCGTTGCGGCTGCGAAGCAGCGCGATCTCGGTGCGTCCGATGCTCAACGCGTGCGAGGCGCGCCGGATTACCGATCGGATGCCGCGATCGAGCGCCTTCCGACACTGGGGCGCATTGCCGGCTGGGATCGCGAGCGACTCTGGAGTCCCCATGTCGACTGGGAGCCAGCGGTGGCGGCAGACGCTCACTCCGACTGGGTCTACCAGATGGCAAGTCGCTACTACGCGCCACCCTGTGAAGGATGCCCCGACCCGATCATGGTCTTCCGGCGATCGCCCGACGGCGGTGCTAGCTGGGAGGATGATCGCTACCCGTTTACCGACGGCGGTTGGCAGAACGACCCACAGCTTGCGGTTGCCGCAGACGGGACCGTGTTCGCCGCCTGGCTGCAGGACTGGAGGCCGGGGGTACGATTTTCACGCTCGACCGACAACGGCATCACCTGGAGCGAGCCGGTGCACTTCACCGGCGAGCGACAGCCGCGGTGGTCGGATCACCCGCTCCTGTTGATCTCCGACGACGGTCAGGACGTATACGTTGCGTTCAGCAACGGCGACAGCTGGATTGCGGCGTCCCACGATGGCGGGCTGACGTTCGACCCGGCGGTACGCACCAACGATGACGATCGGTACTGGTTTCAGACGGGCGGCGTGGTAACCGCCAGCGGCGAGGTGGTCCTTGCCGCCGTCGACTACTCCCAGAGCTACGAGGGCGAGGCGCACCTCAACGTGGTGCGGTCTACCGATGGGGGCGGGTCATGGGCCAGTGCCCGCGTCGACACCTCGGCCGAGCCCCCCGCGTGTGATTGGGCGGAGGGCTGTTACTTCGGATTCCTGGGGCCGCGCGCCGACCTTGCGGTCGATGCCGGCGGCACCTTCATGCTGGTGTACAACGCCGGTGTCCGCGGCGGTCGTTCGCAGCGCCTCTGGTATAGAACTTCGACTGACGCGATCCGGTGGGGCCCGCGCCGGCCGTTTCCACGCCCTTCACCGTCGGTCGACTTTGCGTTCCCGGTGGTCGTGGCCGGTCCGGAAGCCGGAGACTTCCGCATCGCCTGGATGGACGACCGCCAGACCCCACAGGCGCGGTGGAACACCTGGCTGGTGCGCACCGCCGATGCCGGTGTTACCTGGAAGGGCCGCGTACGCCTGTCTGGCGGGGGCCCGGAGACCAGCTACTCCGACCTTGATGGGTACGCCTTCCCCTACGGTGACTACTTCCAGCTCGCCGTCGACGGCGATGGGCGCAACCACATTGTCTGGGGTGCCGGCGAGAGCTACGACGGTAGCGGCGGCGTCTGGTACACGCGCGGCCGCTGAGTGTTACGTCGGCAGGAGGACTCCGATGATTACGCCACAGAGACTCCGTTTCGGCGCCACCATCGCGCTCATCGTCTTGCTGACGTTGACTGCCACGGGGGCGCTCGATCGTCTTGCACAGGAGAGATCGGACGCGGTGTTTCGACGCGCCCTGATCACCTTCGCAGCGGCGCGCGCGCTCGACGGCGCGATCTCCCTGGCGCAGGGTACCGAGATCGCTTTGCAACCGGCGGGGATAGGGGTGACGGTCAGCGCCGGCGAGTTGCTCGACCCGGTGAACGATCTGGTGGAGCAGTTCTCATCGCTGATGCTCATCGCCACGACGTCGCTGGGGCTGCAGAACATGCTCCTGCGCGTCAGCCAGTGGTGGGTGCTCGGCGTGCTGTTAGGGTTGCTCGCCGTCGCCCGGGTCGCCGTGCTCTGGTACCCGAAGGCGGTCGACGAGCCGGCTCGCCAGCTCATTGCCGGCGCGTTCGTCGTGGCGCTGGTCTTGCGGTTTGCACTACCGTTCTACGCGCTCGGCTCCGGCCTCTTCTTCGAGCACTTCCTGGCTCCCACGCAAACTGAGGCTGTCGGAGCCATCGAGCAGACCAGCGGCGACATCCGCGAGCCCGAGCGACTGGGCGTCGAAGGCGATCTCGACACCGATGCAACCTGGATGCAGCGCGTCTCGGCGTGGTTCGCCGATACCGTCCAGCGCCTCGATGTCCGCGAACGCATCCGCGCCGGATTCCAACGCCGCGGCGGCCAGGCCGCACCTGCTGCCCTTCATGACGAGAAAGCTGCTACCCTGGCTCCCGGACGGGGTGCGTACAGCGTGCGTTCCCCTTGTTGCAGAATCGTTGGATGGGAGTGTTTGGTAAGTGAAGAAGATCTACGTTGGAAACTTGTCCTGGGGCACCGGTGACACCGAGCTGCGCGAGTTTTTCTCCGCCTACGGTGAGGTGCACTCCGCGGCTGTAATTACCGACCGCGACACCGGTCGCTCGCGCGGCTTCGGATTCGTCGAGATGGATGATGCCGACGCCGAAAAAGCGATCTCTCAAGCCGATGGCCAGGACATGGATGGCCGGAGGCTGCGGGTCAACGAAGCACAGCCGCGTGGCGAGCGCGGCGGCGGCGACCGACGTTGGTAGTTTTATAGCCGCCCTGCGGACGGCGTCGCGATTCGACGTCGGCCTACAGATGAAAGAAGGGAGCCGCGACGTTTCCCGCGTCGCGGCTTTCTTCTGTTTCGTGCCGCGCCGCGAAGAATCGGCAGATCAGACTCCTTGTTGCAATGCCCGACCCAGCAACGCGAATCCGAGTCCGCGGTTTCCGCCAAGAGCAGCGTGTCTGGGTCAGTTCGATCACAGCCGGAGTTCAATGTGAGGAGTTCCGACGATACATCGGAAGGCATCTCGCCATCTGGAAACGTGGCGGGACGTCTAGTGCGCAGCGAGAGCGTTCCCGCGCCTGTACAGACAGAGGCAACGATCGTTTTCTTCGGAGATTCGATAACGTTTGGGCAATACATCGATCCGAGGGTGCGATGGACAGCACTTGTTGAAAGCTACCTCCGTCGCGCCGGCGAGAGCGAGCACACCTACTGCGTCAACCGAGGCGTGTCGGGAGAGACGACCCGCGATCCTCTCCTTCGCTTCGCGGTCGATGTACAACACCACGCCCCGGATCTCGTTACGATCCAGTTCGGTTTGAACGACTGCAACTGTTGGCAGACGGACCGGGGGCTCCCGCGGGTTTCCGAGCGCAGCTTCGAGGCCAATCTCCACGAGATGATCGACCGCACCCGTTGGTTCGGGTCCGAGGCGATCATTCTGTGCACCAACCACACCACGGCACGCGAGACTGTTCAGCCTGACGGTCGTCCGTACGAGGCCAACAACCGCCGCTACAATGCGATCATACGGTGCGTTGCCGAGAGTGCCGGCGTGGTGCTGTGCGACATGGAACAGTCCTTTGCCCGATATGCTGGCGAGGATCTCGCCGCCCTGTTGTTGCCATACCCAGACCAGCTGCACCTCTCGGAGAGCGGCAACCGGGTGTATTTCAGGACGATATTGCCGTTCGTTGACGCGGCCCTCAGGCGACTCGCCGAGGCGGCGCGCAGAGAGGACTGAAGTTGGAACGTGCCGGAGATTGGCAACACTGGGACGATCGTGCCGCCGCGGAAATCCCCGACGCGCACGTGAACATCCACGATGTCTTTCAGCGCGACCTCGAGCTCGAGTTTCTGCTGTCGAGTTTGGATCAATCCGACACGGTCCTCGAGGCCGGTTGCGGCAACGGCTTCTCAACCGAGAGGATTCGGCGCGTCGTGACGCACGTCGACGCCTTCGATGTCTCGCCGCGAATGATCGACCGCGCGCGCCGGGCTCACGGCGAACGCAACAACACGTTCTTCCGAGCCGACGTGCTCGAGCCCATCGATACGGGTCGATCCTACGACGCCGTGGTCTGTGTACGAGTGCTAATAAACCTGCCGGATCTCGAGGCGCAGCTACGAGCGCTAGAGAACCTGACCGGGGCGCTGAAGGACGGCGGCAGGCTCGTGCTGATCGAGGGATTCCGAGACGGATTCGAGGCTTTGAGCGCCGCGCGCGAGCAGCTCGAGATGCCGCCGCTAGAGCCCGCTGCGGTCAACTTCTATTCCTATTTCGACCAGATCGAGCACTATCTCGGCACTGTCTACGAGTCGGAGTCGACGTTCCACACCGGCGCGTACGACTACTACACTCGCGTGCTCTATCCGTTGCTGGTCGGGTCGGAGAACGTCGAAGCGGGCTCCGAGTACTCGCAGAAGCTCGCTCGCCTCGCCCGTGACTTCAGCCCGGACAGCTTCCGGCGCTTCTCGAGGTTGCGTGGGCTACTGCTTCGCAAGATACGCCGTAGGGGCTAGGAGCCGCCAGGTGGCATGCGATGAGTCCCGGTGAGGTAGTGGCGGGCTAACTACGTGACTACGGTCGCGACGTTCTGTTCCTGTGCGATGATCGCCGCTCCAACGTCCCCGCGCCCGCAAACCGGTGGGCAACCGGGTGACCAGGAGCTGCTGGAGAGAACGATTGTCGAGACACGAGCTCGGTAGCCATCTCAACGCGACTCCAGCAGGTAGCGAAGCTGGTGCGGATTCGGGAGGCGATCCAGATCACGGTGCAGGAGGAGCTGGCCGAGGCGTTGGGATGCGAGGCGTACGAGCGCAGCCACGAGCGCCGAGGGTATCGCAACGGCACCCAACGGCGGCGGGTGACGACGGCCAACGGGCTCCAGGAGTTGGACGTGCCTCGGGGGCGGCTGATCGACGAGGACGGCAATAGCCGGGAGTTCCGCAGCGCGATTCTGCCGCGCTACGCGCGCAGGACGCTGGAGGTCGACGAGGCGATCCTGGGCGCGTACTTGGCTGGGGCGAACACTCGGCGGATTCGCAAGGCGCTCTCGCCGCTGCTCGGTGAGGCGCATCTGTCCAAGAGCGCGATCTCTCGGGTGGTGGGCCGCTTGAAGGTGCAGTTCCAGCGATGGTGCGAGCGCGATCTGTCCGAGCAGCGGTTCAAGATCGCCTACCTGGACGGTTTCCACGTGAAGGTTCGCCCGGCGCGTCGGGTGGTGTCGGTGCCGGTGCTGGCCGCGATGGGAGTGGCGGAAGATGGCCGTAAGGTCTTGCTGGCGTTGCGTTTGGCAGCCAGCGAGGCGGGTGTGCACTGGAAAGCGTTCATTGAGGATCTCAAGGACCGTGGGCTGTCTGCCCCGGAGCTCATCATCGCGGACGGCCACAAGGGGCTCGCCAAGGCGACGGAACTGTGGCCAGAGTCTCAAGTACAGCGCTGCACCCAGGACAAGTGGTAGAACCTGGTGGCTCACTGCCCGGCACACGCACGCGCCGAGCACAAGCGGGACTGGGATCGGATCATCTATGCTGCCGATGGCAACGAAGCGCGGGGCGCCTATCGGGACTTGCAGCGCAAATGGTCGATTCTCGTGCCGGCGGTGGCTCGCAGCCTCGAGGAAGCGGGGCTGCAGTTGCTGACCTTCTACGAGTTCCCCAAGTCGATGTGGAAGTCGCAGTGCTCCACCAACGCGCTGGAGAACCTGAACCGCGAGTTCCGTCGTCGCACCAAAACCCAGGGATCGTTCAGTACCGAGGCCGCGGCCGTCACGTTGCTCTGGGGTCTGATCGCCTTCGGGCAGATCCAGCCCCGGCGCATCGTCGGTTACAAGGACCTTCCCGCCATCACCACCCAGCCGGACCAGGCAGCAGCGTAGGAGGTAGGATCAACGGCTAACTCGGAGAGCGTCACGAAAGTCCACAGCTAACGGGACACATCCCGCGAGCCTCACTGGTTGGCCAAGAGTGCGGAGCGTGCGGCAGGGCGTTCAGTCCGATGGAACCCGTGTCGAGACGAAATTTTCGTGTGGGTGTCAGCTGTCTGGGGTCGAGCAACGACCATGTCGAAGCGGACAATCCGTAGCCCTGGCACGTGATCGTCGACGGGTGGCCAGAACAACTTATTCGCCCAGGCTGCTGAAAAACGGCTCGGGCACGCCATTTCGGGCTGGTTCGTCTCGATCAGGGTGAATTGGCGGGTCCCGCCTGGGTCGAGGCGATGGTTCGCCGGAATAAGCAGTCAGGGCGTTGCCCGGCGTTTCGAGAGCCGCGGCAGCCAGGCGGACAGCCTGCGGATCTCGGTCAGCAACGCGAGACGCCAGGCGACCAATTCGGGAGTCAGGTCAGTCTTTCGATGTCTTGCTGATCGATCGGGCGGCCCGACTCGCGCTTCATCTCGATCAGTGTCTCGAGCGTGACCAGCCACAGTTGCCGATCCTCGTGCTGAACTGCATGGCGTGATGCGTATGCGGATGCATACGTGCCGCCGTCGGCGATCATGAGGTCCAAGGATAGCGGCTCCTCCCAGCCCTCATCGAGCTTCACAACACGGTACATTCGGTAGGCGCCGCCACAGAGCGGGATGATGCCGGAGTCGATCGTGAAGCCAGATGCGCGAGCTGCTTCGAGGGCGGCATCCAGATCCTCCGGTGCCACGAGGAGGTCGATGTCCTTGGTGAAGCGATCGGCACCATAGATGTTCGCCGCGAGGCCGCCACAGAGGGCGTACTGGACACCCGCGTTATCGAGTGCCACCAGCACACCGCGGAGCTCGGCGACCAGGTCAGGGATGTTGCGCATGCCGTCATTGTGCCCCACGAGGGTCATCTCCTGGAGCCAGGTACCTTTCTCATGCCAGTACGCAGCCATTCGAACACTGGCCGGTGCGACTGTTGCCCGAATACTCGTTCGTCGTCCCGATCTACGACGAGGAGAGCGGACTCCGTGAGCTCCATCGCCGCGTCGCCGACGTGATGGATCGCCTCGACGGGGAGTGTGAGGCAATCCTGGTTAACGACGGTAGCCGCGACGGCAGTGCGGCGTTACTGCCGAGATCCACCGCGGTGACACGCGGTTCAAGGTGTTGTATCTGTCGCGGAATTTCGGGCACCAGGCGGCGATCACCGCCGGAATCGATCATGCAGCTGGTTCCGCGGTCATCATCATCGACGCAGACCTGCAGGATCCTCCGGAGGTTGTGCTCGATATGGCGGCCAAGTGGCGTGAGGGGTTCGATGTTGTGTACGGGATCCGCGAACAGCGTGACGGCGAGAGCTACTTCAAACGGACCACGTCCACTCTCTACTACCGGCTCCTGCGGAAGCTGCCCGAGGTCGAGATCCCGGCCGACGTGGAGGATTTCAGACTCGTGGACCGCGAGGTGGTCGAGGCCTTCCGGTCGATGCGCGAGTCCGACCGATTCGTCAGGGGGATGTTTGGCTGGGTGGGGTTTCGTCAGGCCGGGATTCGCCGCTTCCGCCGGCCCGCTTACGGTGGCCAGGTGTGCGGCGGTAGCGCTCCGGGGACGGCGGCGACTCGAGAAGGCAGAAGCCCGACCCGATTGCCCCAGCCTCGGGACAGACCCGCTACCCGGCGGTCTCTCCCAGTTCCTCGAGGTCGGCCAGGTCTTTTGCGCGTGCGGCCGCTCGCTTGTTTTGCACCAGATGCTCGCGGCTGAGGAACGGAACCTCCAGCGCCTCCACGACGTGGACGACGCGTCGGTTCCAGGCCTCGCCGAAAGTCACGCCGGAGATCTCGGTCATGACGTCGATTCGCCGCGGCGGCAGACCGATTTGGATCACGCGATCCGGCTGGCTGAAATCTGTGACGTCGAGGCCGATCGCTTCGACCGGCGCGCCGAATTCGACGAGTGCAGACCAGACGTGAGCCGCATTCTGCGGACTCGCGTCGACCCAGACATCGAGATCACCGGTGGCCCGCGCCACACCGTGTACCGCAAGAGCGTGCGCGCCGACGACAAGAAACCGGGCCTTTGCGTCGATCATGGCCCGAAGCAGATCGAGGAAGTCGTCG
Source organism: Acidobacteriota bacterium (assembly GCA_963666055.2). Taxonomy (GTDB): domain Bacteria; phylum Acidobacteriota; class UBA890; order UBA890; family WLXD01; genus DASCOT01. The sequence goes on from CAXWPH010000015.1 coordinate 313,672, forward strand.
TTCAAGACCCGTACTGGAGGCCCGTTCGGAGCGAGACGATGCGGACCGGGGACTCACGGCGGGTGTATTCCTGCGCCGGCAGGTCGCCTAGCTGTCTGCAGGTGGCAGTTAGCTCCGCGACCGCTTGGAGCCGAGATGCCACGCATCCTGATACCAGGGCACGCTCTTGCTCCTTGAGGGAGCTCATGCGAATCGGCCAGTTGGCTCGGCGATTCTCGTCAATGGATGTGTCCCGCATTTCCCAATTATCTCACGGGGATACAGCGTGCGATCGCTTCCAGCTCCAGGGCAGTCCTATGAGGAGTGCCGCACCGGGCAGGGCGGTGCGGGCCCCGACCACGCTGCCTGCGCCAAGTCGTGCGCCAGCAACGGGCAGCCAGTAGCGCTCGTGACCGAGAGCGGCGATGTCTACAGGCTGGCGGGCACGGTCACCGACGACAACAACGCCGCCCTGGTGCCGCACATGAGCCACACGGTCGAGGTGACCGGCGAGCTGGGCGAGATGGACGGGATTCCGACCATCACGGCCGCGGCCGTCAAGCACGTCTCGGCCGGCTGAGCGCATGCACGTGAGGGCGTTCGCGTTCGCGGCGGTGCTGACCCTTGCAGTCGCCCCGCCGGTGTCGGCGCAGATCATGGAGATGAACGGGACCTGGGAGATGATTCCCGACAAGTGCCTCGGCTCCTGGCCAGATCAGGAGACCCTGGTGTTCAAGAGTGTCGAGGGCATCCAACGCTACGCCGCGACGTGGATCGACGACGACCGCACCCTGATCTCGGTCGGTCGCAGTGCGACCGGGGAAGTTCGTTGGGTGCGGGTCTTCGAAAAACAGTGAGTCGGTCGGGCGCCGCATCGAGATGACGAGACGGTTGGACCGGACCGACCCCGCAATCAGAGTCCAGCACACGGGCCTCACGAGAAAAGCCGCGACACCGAGGCGCCGCGGCTCTTCGAAGTAGCCCTAAAGGTCCCCAGTTGGAACCAGCTACACACCTGGCTAAAACGCTGGGAGAAACTGCGCCGTGGCGTTGCCTAGCAGCGAGTTACCGGGTCCGGATTGCCGCAGGGACCGCGCCCACACGCGCGCGCACATATCCCCTCGGAGAGTGGAACAAGAAAGAGCCTTCGCGAAAAGGCGCACGCATGCTCTACGAGCCGCATTAAACCCGTTGAGACCACCAAACTCGGCCGATCCGCTGTCTAACGGCCTCCCGTTGCGATGGCCACCCGGATATCCCGGCAAGCGTTCTGAGGCCTTACGATAGGCTCACAGACAGGAGTTGCTGATGCCGGCTGCCGCCTACGCTCACTTACAGGCCAAGTTCGCTGAGGATCAGTGTGTCGTTCTCGACGGGGGTGTTGCGACTGAGTTGCAGCGGCAGCAGGCGCTTGAGTTCCGGTTGAGTGACCGGGAGCACTGGGGTTTCGAGTCGCTCGAGCACATGCCGCAAGCGGTAGAGGCCGTGCACCACAGTTACGTTCTGGCGGGTTGCGATGTGGTCACGACCAACACCTACGGCATTCTTGAAGCCCCAGCCCCGGCAGGCCTGCAGCGACCGATTAACCTGCGCACTCGCCCATTGCACTGGATGGACCTGGCGCGGAGATCCGTTCGTCTGGTGCGCAGTGCCATCGAAACCGGCAACAAGCAGGACCAATGTGCCGTTGCCTTTAGCATCGGCGGAGACGTCACCACGAAGGATCAGCTGGAAACTATCGAGTTGGTCGTTCGAGCCCTCGAGCAAGAGCCACCCGACCTGGTGCTGTTCGAAACTCTGGTGATGCTGGAGGATGCGCACACGGTTCGCGCCATCGAGCTGCTGCTGGAAGCAGGCTTGCCGGTGTGGATGGCGTTTCGACGGTGCAGGCAAGGGCCGTGTGGGATTCACGGCCAGCTCTGGGGCGGTCCGGAGGGTGATTTCTTCGGTCGGCTGGCGCGCCGCCTGGAGGAGATCGGTGTTGGGGCGATCCTGATCAATTGCATGCCGTCTGACCTCATTTCGGGGACCATTCCTTGGCTGCGCGACTTTACCGATCTGCCCTTGGGGGCCTATCCGAATCTCGGCCGTTATTCGGACCCAGGTTGGCGATTCACTCATGTGAAGCCCGGCGACTACGCTGACGCGGCACTCCGGTGGCGCACCGAAGGGGCTCAGATCCTGGGTGGCTGTTGCGGTGTGGAGCCAGAGCACATCGCTGCAATGGCACAGGCGCTCGAGGGCACGCATGCGGGCACCGTCGCCGACAACTCCACTGCGATTGATCGCTCCGGGCGCGGTCTAGCCTCTGGCGATCCAGGCGAGGCGGAGTCCTCAGCCGCCGTCGGACCCTGGCTCGACGCCAAGGGTCATCAGATCTATCCGCTGCCGTTGCCCGAGCTGACCTGTGACCCTGACGTCTTCGTGCCAACCCAAGGCAGCTATCTGATGTGGAAACACTTGTACAACGAAGGCATTGGCAAGAACCAGCGATGCCTCGACATAGGCTGCGGAACCGGAATCCTTGCCGTGCAACTGGCGCTCAACGGGGCGAGGCACGTTACTGCGCTGGATATTCAGAAGGTCGCCGTCGCCAACACGCTGACCAACGCGTTCAGGAACGGTGTCGCCGATCAGGTCAGCGGCGAAGTGACCGACGTGTATGCCTTCGAACCCGAGGAAAAATACGACATCGTCGTGGCAAGCCTGTATCAGATGCCGACCGATCCTCTAGGCAATCTGAGCGGACATCGTCCCATCGATTACTGGGGACGTAACCTGCTGGACCACTATCTGGCGGTGCTGCCGAGGATGCTGAAACCCGACGGACTCGGCTACTTCATGCAGATCTCCTTGCTGAGCCAAGAGCAAACGGAGTCCTTGCTTCGGCAGGCCGGTTTCCAGTCGCGCGTTCTAGATTTCGCCCTCTACCAGTTCACGCCGCTGTTCCTGGAGAATCTCGAGCACATCCTCCGGGTCGAGGGAATCAGCGACGCGTATCATTTCCGCTTCCGAGACCAGCAGGTGATGGTGATGTACCTGGTCGAAGCGAGCAGAAAGGACTACGCCTCGGCGACGTGATCCGAGAGGGAGAGCTGGACTCCCAGTTCTCAAGCTCGAAATAGATCGAGAAGTAGAAAATAAGTGAACGGCGCTGTTGGACAATGCCAGCAGCGCCGTTCTGTTCCGTTCAAGCCCTTGTTAGCCAAGGACTTCTCGGAAGTAGCCCCAAGGGCTCCGAGTTGGAACCAGCTGCAATCGTGGCTGAAACGATGGGAGAAGCTGCGCGATGTGGTCGCCTAGCAGTCGTGCACGGCGTCCGGATGCCTTGAGCGCATGCGCTAGCAAGCTTCGGACCGCATCCCATCGGGGAATGGAACAGGTAGCTACAGCGATGAACGGTCGAGTGCCGGGGGTGCAGCTACGCTAGTGTTCCTTAGCGGTCAAGAGGCGGATCCCGACCAGCGCTGTCATCAGCCGCCGAGTCGCAAGCTGACGTCAACTTGCCACGGGCCCTTCGAGACGTCGCCAACCTCCAGGGTGACTTGGAGGCGCAGCGGGCCAGCGGATAACCGGACGGCCTGGATGGTCAGCGAGTTGCTGCCGGCCGCCAGCTCGGCGCGATGCGTAGCCTCGTTGAGGCTGAGCGTCGCCGTTCCGTTGGCCGCGGTTGCCGGGAAGCGAAGATCGATGTCGTAATCACCGGGGGTAATGACCTCGAGCTCCCAATAGCCGTTGGAGTCCCGCCCCCACGGCCGTCCTTTCGTGTGACGCCAGTCTTGTCGGGTCAGTGTGGTGGGAGACTCGTAGGGTGTACCGATCGCGATCCGTGGGGGCAGGTAGTTGTCCGGACGCGTGTTGCCAACCCCGTCGAACCGAGTGTCGTAGGCGGCAGTTAGCTCTTCGACGATCTCCGGCTCTTTGTCGGCTACATCTTCTAGCTCCAGGGGGTCGGCCTCCATATCGTAGAGCTCGAACACCGGGTCGCCGTCGAAGCTCTCGCGACCAAAGCCGCTGGGGTGGACGAGCTTCCAGCGTTGATTACGCACCATGAAGTTGTGAAAGCGTTGCGGAAGATCGCCCCGGTGAGCCTGTATGACGATGCTGCGATCGGGCCAGTCTGTCGTTTCGCCGGTCAACAGTGGCAGGAAGCTACGGCCATCGATCCCGATCCCTTCCGGGACCTCCAAACGTGCGGCGTCCAGCAACGTCGGCAGTACGTCGATGTGGGCAGCGACGCGATCCGAGGCGCGCCCAGCGGCGAGCCGGGCCGGCCAGTGAATAAAGAACGGTGAGCGAACGCCGCCCTCGTATACGTCTGACTTTTGTCCTCGCATGCCGCCCACATAGCGGCGACCGCTGGGCCCGTTGTCGACCAGAAAGACGACGATCGTATTGTCTGTCAATTCGAGCGAATCCAGGCGTTCGAAGAGCTTCCCGAGGTTGTCGTCGATGTTGGTGATCATCGCGAAGATGCGGGCGAGCCGGTCGGTATCCGTATCCTCCGGCAAGGGATGGCCTCGATCCTGCGGGAATGCAGCGGCGCTCAAATTCATCTGGGAGTATTCGGCCAGCAGGTCCTCCGGAACATCGTGGAAGGGGCCATGCGGCGCGTTGGTGGCGATGTAGGCAAAGAAACTGTCGCCCCCGTCGTGCTGTTGCTCTATCCAATCCAACGCCCGGTCGAAGATGACGTCCGTGACGTACCCCACCGTCTGAACCGGCTCTCCATTGTGGAAAAGGATGGCGTCGGTGTATTTCCCTTCGCCGCCGGGCGGGTCCGAAGGTTGACCGATGCCGCCACCAAGGTGAACCAGGGCCTCTTGAAAGCCCTGGTCAACGGCTCGCAGCGGGAAGGCGTCGCCGAGGTGCCGTTTGCCGAAGATTCCGGTGCTGTAACCGGCGTCGCGCAGGATCTCGGCAATCGTTACTTCCTCCGGCTCCATCATTGCGATGAGGAAGAAATGTATCGATTGCTCTCGGCGGTCACCCACGGGCACGATTGGGCGATTCGTGGGCTAGGCTTCAGCCCCGCGCTTGAAGGCGATCTCAGGCCAGCCGTTGGCGGGGTACCTGTGACTATGTTTAAGAAGGCTGTTGACGTCGACAAGCTGGCGTTGCTCGGATTGATCGCGGCGGAAGCGTTTGCCAAGCCGGTTTGGGACAAGTGCAATTATGCTGGGTGGGATAAAGAGCGGTTGATTGGTGTGCTCGACAGCACATTCGACAAACTTGGACTAAGAGCAAGCGAGCGTTTTTGGTGTCCACCGAAGGGGTGACCTTGCCACTTCGCGCTACCGCTAGCTGACTAATGCGGGATGCCCCGAAGTCGGAGGGATGGTAGGCAGCGAGGGTAAGAGGACCAGGAGTCCCGGAGCCGTCTCATAGTGCAGGTCCGGCCAAGCCAGCTTGATCTTCTTCAACTCGCGCAGCACCTTTTCACGGAAGCTGCGGACAGTAAATTTATTGTTAGCCTTGGCGGGGTCCGCCCCGAACTGGCGGTACACCTACCGCCAAGTGATCCTCACCGGGCGCGTCAACGCGAAGGTGCGGTAGGTGAGCCAGAGGTAGAGATCGAGGCCCGGTGCCTGTCAACGCGGATGAGACGGTGGGTTTCGTAAATTAGTGAGCATTCTCCATGGTGGCGGGTTTGTTGATCCAGGCCACGGTGGGCACCGGCGGTGGTTGAGGCACGCTGTTGACGAAGCGCTCGGGCCGCGCGCGGAAGGCCGCCAGAAGAACTTCGGCGCGCTTGTGCTGGACCGCCTGGGCGAGGCCGTGGTGCATGGTCGCTGGAGTCACCAGGCCGATGCCGGAGTGACGGTGGCAGTGGTTAAACCAATGGAAGAAGGCGCGGCAGAAGCTGCGAGCCTGCTGGATGGAGTCGAACCGCGCCGGGAACTCCGGCCGGTACTTGAGCGTCCTGAAGTGAGCCTCCGAGTACGGATTATCCGATGACGTATACGGCCTTGAGTGCGTCTTGGTGACGCCCAGATCAGCGAGCAGGAAGGCAACGGGCTTGGACCTCATCGAGCTGCCGCGGTCAGCATGCAGGGTGAGTTGGCCAGGCGTGATCCGCTGTTACTCGATGGCCTGGCCGATGAGCTGCTCGGCGAGAGGACCGCTCTCGCGGTGTTGCACGCTCCACCCGACTACGTAGCGGCTGAACACGTCCAGCACTACGTACAGGTACAAGTAGGTCCACTTGCTGGGCCCCAGCAGTTTCGAGATGTCCCAGCTCCACAACTGGTGATAATGCACTTGATGGAACAGACGGTAATGTTCCAGTGGACTCAAGCCGGGGACGCCAATAGCATGCGGGGATGCGAAGACTCGTTAAAGCGATTGCCATCGCTGTCGCATGCCTGGGAGCGTCCCACCTGATGGAGCCTCTGTTCCCATTGGGCGACTGGAGATGGGCGCTAGTAATCGTCGCTTCGCTCTTAGTAATAGCGTTCACCGAGCGCCATGCGATACGGGATCGATTTTCAAATAATCGACGCTTGCGAGATAGAACGAAGGACGCTGGTAAGATTACGGGATCCCGAACAGTGAAGTTCAAGCTACACGAAGCTGCGTGTTTGCTAGTTGATGAAGAGCCGCAGTGGCCCCTTCCGAGTATGCGGTCTAGGGAAGAGTACGATGGTCTCATTAAAGCCGTAGAATCCGACAATCTGATGTATCTGACGAATGATAATGAAGGAAACCAGAAGCCCATTAATGAATTGCACGATGACTCAGAAACCCGCCTCATACTGTTAGGTTTACTTATTCTTCAGTATGAAAAAGACGGTGAGGACTTCTTTCAGACGATAGAGGTTGATCGAAAATCGCTTCGTGAATATATACAGTCACAGTCAAGTACGATACCTGGGTTTTTAAACGAGGATCCCGATGATTCCTAGTGTGGCTTACCGGTCAGGCTCCCCTACGTTCCGTCAAGTACATAATCACCCCACAACTCGTTGGGTTGTTCAGCCAGCAACTCGGGCTTGTAGTAAGGTGGATGAACGAGCTGGTTGCGTCGCTTCCGTCCCTCGCCCTCGGCGGCGAGGATTCTGTACATCGTGCGCTCCGAGGCCAGGTAGCGGCCCTCGTCCAACAGCGTCGCCCATACCTGGGCTGGCGCGCAGTCCTGGAACCGCTCGCTGTGCAGCTCGGCCAGCACCTGCTCGCGCTCCGTGTCCGAGAGTGCCCTGGCAGGCTTCGCTCCAGGACGGCTCACTGTTGTCACGGGTGGCCGACGTCGTCGATACATCGTTGCTGGCGACACTCCCAGAGACCGGCATGCTGGGCGCGTCCCGATGATGGGCGTGAGCTCCTGGACGGTCTGCTCGATCATTTCTTGGTACTCCCGTTCGCGCCCCTGGGATCGAGCAGATCCCCCAGAAGCGCGGAGACGTTTCCCTGCACTTGGATCACCCGCCGTGCTTTCTCGAGTTCCGCCTCGGTGCGCTCGAGGCGGCCGCGCAGGTTGGCGATCTTCGCGTCTCGGGGATCCGTCGCCGGTCGACCTCGCTTCTTGGTGAGCGCCACCAGCGCCCCGGCGTCACGTTGCTTGCGCCACTCCGACAGATGCGACGAGTACAGCCCTTCGCGGCGCAACAGCGAGCCGACCTCGCCGGCCTTGGTGCATCGATCCGCTTCGCCCACAACGCGAAGCTTGTACTCGGCGCTGAACTTGCGCCGACGCGGGCGTTCCACCAGTTCCGGATCCGGTATCTTCGAGGCGCGATCGTTGGATCTGCGTCTCCGGTCGCCTACGCGTCCCTCCGCCGCAGATCCAACGACCTGCTTACCTGTTCCGTTATTCTCCAACTCCAACATCTGTGCCACTCCGAGCCGCCCCGTGGGTCAGTAATTATCCAACTCCCATCGTCTCACCCCACGTTGGCAGAGAGGGCCCGCGCGGCGTCGTCCGCACCGGACACCCCAGCGATGGCCCGATCTTCCGCAACGACCGCACGCAGCGTCTCCACGATCGCTCTGTATTGCGGCGCCTTGAACAGCCTGTCGAACTCATACCAGCGACTGGGCTGCCCTGCGGCGGCGGTCACGAGCAGCTCGACGTGACTTGATGTCCATTCGCGAAGAAGCACTCCTGACCCTCTCGCTCGTGGGCCTCCTTTACCTCGCCGCGAGCTACACCACATTCTGACGAGCGTCGTCACGCCGGTGCTCGGTGATCTCGAGCGACACGATGCCCGCGCCAACGCCGAGCCCATGCCAGCAGGCGCTCGAGATCGAGTACAACGAACCCAGCCTTGGTCGGTGAACAACCAAACCGGTACGGTGATCTGCGCGTTGCGATTTTGAGCGCCGTAACGCCCGTTGGTTCGCTCCAACGGGCGCGCGGAAAGGAGGGGGGACAGCATGACGCTCCATGCTGCACGATTCGTGTTCCTGATCGCAGGGTTGATGCTACCGACCACCGCGTTGGCGCGGAGCCAGGCAACGACCGGCATCATCGAGGGCGTCGTCAGTGATCCTGACGGAAGTCCGATCCCGGGCGCGACGGTCACGGTCACGAACACCGATACCGGCTTCACGCGGACGGTGTTCAGCCAACGCAACGGTCGCTTCTACGCGCCGCTGCTGCCGCTCGGGCCGTACACGCTCACGGTCACCGTCGACGGCTTCGCGGAGTTCAACCGTGAGGGGCTGCGGGTAACGGTAGGCCAGCGCGTCGACATCGAGTCTCACTCGAGCTGGCGTCGGTACAGGAGACTGTCACCGTCGTTGCCCAGACCCCGCTCATCGAGACCATGAGTTCGAACCGATCCATGACGGTCGATGAGCGCGCGATCGAGGGACTGCCGAACAACGGCCGCAACTTCCTCGATTTCACGCTACTGACGCCCGGCGTTGCGATCGCTCAGGGGCCGGACGGCGACGTCTTGACGATAAACGGCCAGAAAGGCATCCAAAACAACATCAGCGTCGACGGCAACGACTTCAACAACCCGTTCTTCGGCGAGCAGCGCGGAGGTCAGCGCCCGCCCTTCACGTTCAACCTCGACGCTGTCCAGGAAGTCGTGGTCGTCGCCAACGGCGCCAACGCCGAGTTCGGGCGCTCCTCGGGCGGCTTCGTGCAGGTCGTCACCAAGTCGGGCACCAACCGCCTGCAGGGCTCGGCCCACGTCTTCTTCACCGACGACGCGCTCACCGCCGCCGCCAAGCTGCCCGACGGTAGCAACGAGCCGGACTTCTCCGGCGACCGAGCCCAGGTAGGTTTCACCCTCGGTGGCCCGATCGAGCGCAACGAGTCGTTCTGGTTCATCGCCGGCGACTTCCAGGCCGCCAACACGACCAAACAAACGGAACCGGGCCGTATCGAGCAGCGTGTGGTCGACTTCCTCGCCAGCATCGGAATGCCCAATGAGAACGGGTCGATCGAGCGTACGGACGACGCCCGCGCGCTGCTCGGCAAGGTCGATTTCGCCGTCGACGACCGGCACCAGGCCACGGTGCGGTACAACCACACGTGGTCGGAGCAAAAGAACGGCACCTTCGACGTCAACTCGTGGGGCGTAAGCGCCAACGCCATCGAGCGCGACTTCTCGAACGCCGCCAGCTTCCAGCTCAACAGCGCCTGGGACCGGATCTACAACGAGTTCCGCTTCCAGTGGGCGCGCGAGGACCGGCCGCGTACGTACGAGGGGCCGACCAACCCGGCAACCGGACGGCCCTTCCCCGATACGGCCTTCGACTTCGCCAACCAATATCGCTTCGGGTTGCCCTTCTTCATCCCGGTCGAGTACCACGACACCCGCTGGCAGTTCACCGACAACGTCTCCATCGTCACGGGCGATCACTCGATCAAGGCGGGCGCCGAGTTCAACCGCACCAACGCGAATCAGACGTTCATCGGCTTCGCCAACGGGCGCGTGATCTACAACTCCACCGACGGCTTCATCAACCATGCCAGCAACCCGAACTACGTCGAGTGCTCCGACGGCACGAGCAACACGACGGGCTCGTGTCCGGGCGGTGCCATCGTCGGTCCCGTGCTGCTGTACCTGCAGCAGGCCGGCGTCGGCGGGCTCTCGGTCGAGGAGGCGGGGACCCAGGACATCACGCAGAAAGAGCTGGCGGTCTTCGTGCAGGACTCCTGGCAGGTGTCGCCACGCGTCTTGCTCGATGTCGGACTTCGTTGGGAGGCACAGATCCAGCCGCCGCTGATCACGCCGATCCTTGAGCTGTTCTACTTCCCGTTCATCGGCCAGACGCGCGAGGGACAGGAGTTTCCCGCCGACGGCACCATGCCGTCGGACTGGACGATGTTCCAGCCCCGCTTCGGCCTCGCCTACGACATGACGGGTGACGGTCGCCGACTGCTGCGGCTGTCGGCCGGTGTGTTTAACGCCCGTATCCCGGGGCTGAACCTCGCCTCGTCCCGTTCGACCGACGGCAGCCGCGGGCAAACGCTGTTTCGCAACAGCGCCCTCACCGACATCCTCGGACCGGTGCCGGCTTACGGCGAGCTGCTGGAGCCGCCCGACGGCGTGCCCTTCTTCCCGGGCGTGTTCGTGTTCGACAAGGACTTCCAGAACCTCGACACGTACTCCGCATCGGCAACGTTCGAGCAGGTGCTCGGCCGCGACTACGTGGTCGAGTTGACGGGTGCCTACGCCAAGACGACGCACATCACGCGCTTTACCGACCAGAACGATCCGTTGCTGGGCTCGGTATGGTCTACGGGTCTCGAGCCCGACTCCATCAACGGCATCGGCACGCTGACGACCGTCGAGTCGACGGCGAAATCCGAGTACTTCGGCCTCACGTTTGCCGCGCGTAAGCGCTATTCTGATCGTTGGGGCTTCCAGCTCAACTACACGCTCGGCTTCGACAAGTCCGACGACGACAACGAGCGCGACCCGTTTACGTTCCGCTACGCCAAGATCACCGATCTCGATGCCGAGTGGAGCTGGTCCGATCGCGACCAGCGGCACCGCGCCAACTTCTACGTGGTGACTCTGCTGCCCGGCGACGTCAACTTCAACTCGCGGTTCTCGTACCGCTCGGCCACACCGGTATCGCTAACGGAGACCGGCGAGATCGCGGCGACGCCGTCGGCACGGATCAACGCCGACGGCAGCGTCACGCAGCGCAACATGGGGCGCAAGGACAACAAGTTCCTGTCGTTGGACGTCCGCGTCTCCAAGTTCTTCACCTTCGGCAGCAACCGGGTAGAGGTGATCTTCGAGGCGTTCAACGTGCTCAACAACGACAACTTCATCGCGCCGCAGACCACCAACTTGGTCTTCAACTTCGACGGCACGATCCGCAGCGGCGCCGGTAACTCGAGGGTGGCACAGCTCGGTCTGAAGTACGTCTTCTAGCGGCACTCGAGGGCGCGGGACGTCGAGGCTCAGCCGGGTGTGCCGGCTCGATGTAGTCGATGCGCATCCGCACCGACCGTGAAGCCAGCCTCGGCGCAGGACGGCACAACGGCTCGTCTCGGAGGATCGCGGCGCGCCACCGCTGATACCGGGCACTCGATCGCATCCGGCGTTAGATCTCGGGGTCGATCGGCGGTTTTCGGTGAGTGTTCATTTCGAGGGCAATTTATGCCCCCGAAGAATTTTTCTTACAAACGGAAAGGCTGTGCGCGGTCTGGAAGAAACGGCGACTTCCCTCTCTCATGGATTGTGGCTATGGCCGTAAGGCCATAGCACGACTACTGCGACAGAGCCCAGATGGTCGGCCGGTAGGCCATAGCCGAGTAGAGCATGGCGAGCTGCTGGTCGTCGGTGAAATGGTCCACACACCGGTAGCCGGCGTACCCCATGAAATTCCGCACCGGATCCAGCCCTGGCGTCCTCTTGCTCTTGCAGCTATCCCGCCTTTCCGGGCACGTATTCAAAAACGGCTTGCGCTGCGCTGGCGTGTCGACGATCCAGTCGTTCGGATCCGTGCAGCCGCCTAGGAACGTGTGGAGTAGACCGAGATAGTGGCCGAGCTCGTGCTCGAGGTACGGCCAGCCCTGCTCGTCTGCCAGCGTGATCCCGTGCCAGAAGGACCCCTCGGGATAATCCCACGGCAAGTAGGCCATGGCGACGGAGTTTTCCCGAGGCACCGGGTCGCAGGTGTAGATATTGAGCGTCGTGCGCGGATCCTCGCTGGCCATGCGCTGGAAGTCTCTGCGAACCCGCCAGTGGGAAAAGCACTTGCGCATGTACTCCTGCACGAGCGGATCGGACGTGTCGTACCGCCGGATCCCCTTCAACTCCAACTGGAAGCCGAGCGGCTTGAATACCTTGTTGACGCGCTCGATCTCTCGGGTCACCTTGCTGTCGGGCACACTGGGGTTCGGGACGTGAACCACGGTCGGAAAGGTGATCTTGTTCGGCCAGGGTATGCGCAGTTCCTGGTGCATCTGTACGGCCGCTTCGATCTCTCGCACTGCTCGCCGCATTTGAGCGTTGGTGGGATCGAGGGTCCCACAGAGCTGGTCGGCCGGCACGCCGAGCGCCGTGACCATGAGGAAAGCAATGAAGTGGTTACCCATGCGGGCCCCCTCTCTGGTTGTGGGTGCAATTTCCGTCGTTGGTGAGACCTTTCATCAACACAGCGGTGTGAGCATTCATCATCGTGCGTCAGCCTCCGGTCACAATACGCCATCGGCTGCGATGACAAGGGAGATTCGGCGTCCCATCAGGGTGCCTCCTGGTGGATGCGTCCGGCGAACAGGCGCCGGGCCCTGCACACCACCAGAAAGGAGTAGGCGGTACCCGCGTATTCCCGCACAAGTGCGCGGTCTTGTATTCAGCGGGAAGCCCGGCTCCAAGACGGGAGCCGTTCCTTTCTGGTGTTGTGCGGCGCCGAGACTAAGAAACGCCTCGGAGGGCGTCAACCCGAGCCATCTAGGCAACCAGATCCTTGTACTCAAGCGGCTCGGTGTTCACGATGCGGGCCAGGGTGTCGCGGAAGATGTACGGGTTGTCGCGGTTGTTGAACCGCCACTCCAGCTGTTCGAGGTAGCGGTCCATGTGCTTGACCCTCATCTTGTGGAAGGTGCCCACGATGGAGCGCTTGAACAGCGACCACACACCCTCGATGTTGTTGGTGTGCACGTCTCCGACGACCCACTCCTCGGCCGAGTGGTTTACCGTCTCGTGGCGCGTGTCGTCGTCTCCGACGCCGATGTAGGAGGCGAGGTCGTCGGTGTAGATGGCCTCGGCCTTGTCGGCCACGGACCGATCGATGAAGTCGTGCAGCGTATGCTTGCGAACGTCGGGGATGCGCTCGATGGTGCCGGCGATCCAGTGCTTGTTGTCGCGCCAGTTGGGGCCACGTCGCTTGCCGCCGACCATCGTCTCGTCAACCTCGACGACGCTGACGAGAGTCGGGCCTGTGAGCGGGTCGTTGCCCATAGCCTCGCGGATGCGGTGGCACAGGTGCCAGGCGGTCTGGTAGGCGACGCCGAGGGAGCGCTTGAGCTGGTGGGCGCTCATGCCCTTCTTGGACTCGCACATCAGGTAGATGGCGAGGAACCATTTGCGCAGCGGAAGGTGGGAGCGGTGCATGATGGTTCCGGCCGTCACGGAAAACTGGTAGTCGCAGGACCTGCACATCCACTGTCCTCGTCCTCGGACTGGGTCGACGGAGGTGTCGCCGCATCGAATGCAGCAAACGCCGTCGGGCCAGCGAAGATCTTCCAGGGCCTCGCGGCATGATTCGTCGTCGTTGTAACTGTCCATCAGCGAAACAAAGGTTGATCTTTGTCATAGATAGTTCTCGTGGGAGACAGGGTAGTGGTTAAAGAATGCTCTCGGACACACCTAGTGACTGCTGTGCCTTCTGCACCGCCCGACGTCGACGAGCCGGGCTCAGAAGCTTCCCGACGACACCTCTTTGAGGATGGCGTTGTCGAGCATCGTTTCCGCCAGCAACTTCTTGAGCCGGCCGTTGTCCCTCTCCAGCTTCTTGAGCCGCCGCGCCTGATCCACCCTCAGGCCGCCCTACTCCTTACGCCACCGGTACTATGTGTTCTCGCTGATGCCCTGCTTCCGGCACACAGGCGCTGGAGCAGCTGTCACTTGCCCTCCGGAAACTGGTCCAGCGTGAGTGTGAGTTCTCTGGGCTAGATTAGATTCCGCGAGCGCGGCGAGCGCCGCCCCTAACTCCGCCCCGAGTTGCGGGTAGTTTCACGCCCGCTTCCACCTTACCAAAGGGCGGCCCCTGTACCTGAGTGACACTGCGATGAGAAAGAGTTGCTTAGTTGCCGCAGGCGTAGTGTTAGCGCTACTCGTAACAACAGGCGCGCCTGTGGCGCAGAAGCCGGAGAGTCCACTTCCGCGCTCATCCATCCAAGCGTGGAATCGGAACCAACTCCCACCGGACATTGTGTTTGCCGATGGCAGCCGTGGTGTTCGCTGTGGCACGCAGCCCGTTGATGAGGAGGAAGCGGCGCTAGTGGACCAGCTTGTCGAGGCGAACCGAAGGCTTCGCGGTGACTTTCAGCCCCGGGGCAAGATCAACATCCCGATTGTTTTCCATATCGTCCGCGCCAGAAAGGGCAAGCAGTTCAATGTCACCGATCAGCAGGTGCGACAGCAGCTCGACGTGCTCAACGACGCGTTCAAGAGCAAAGGATTCAAGTTCTCGCTGCGGCAGCTGATTCGCTACAACGACAACAAGTTCGCCCGCAAGTGCGGAAACTACCCCGCCGAAAGACGCTTCAAGCGGAAGCACGCCATCGACCCGGCAACGACGCTCAACGTGTACAGCTGCAGAGCAAGGCAGGGGGGCTATGCACGGTTGCCGCAGAGCAGGCCGGAGGATCATTACCTGCACGGCGCGGTGGTTCATTACGCATTTTTTCTGGGCGGCGGTGCAAGTCCCTACGACGAGGGCGATCTACTCGTGCACGAGGTGGGGCACTATCTGGGACTTTCCCACACGTTCCGAGATGGCTGCACCGGCAGGGGCGATCGGGTTGCGGACACGCCACGGGAGGCCAGGCCGTCATTCCGTTGCGTAATCGGCCGCGACACCTGCCCAGACGATCCCGGAGTGGACCCCATCACCAACTTCATGGACTACTCACCAGACGCCTGTACGGAGCGCTTCACGCCCGGCCAGAAGGAGCGGATGCTCGATCAGGTGGCTACCTTCAAGCCAACCCTGTGGGCGCAATCGTAGTGACTGGAGTCAGAAGCGGCCCCGGGCAAGTAGGTCGAGGTGACCAGCTCCGGCCGTGCACACGAGAAAACTAGCGGGGGACTTGTGCTCGCCATTCGCTGCGCGCCGGTTCGACCTCGTGAAGCAGGGGTGCGAACTTGATGGCAATTGTCTTGGCCGCATCGCCCTGCCGTGCCTGCGCAATGATCACCTGGTCATTCAGGATGCGATCCAGCAAGTGCTCCAAGTCCCGCAACACTCCGCCCTCGTTCTGGATGGGAAGACTGCGACCCCGGAACTCGACGAGTGGGAACATCCGCGCCAGGCATTCGGTAAAGCTGCGTGCGGCGCGATGCCTGACGTAACGAGCGCTATCGGCACTGATCCCGACCTGCGGCTCGTAATAGTCGTCCCAACTTCGCTGGAGCGTTCCGATTCTGCTTCGTGGGCTTCGAGGCATTGTATTTAACAAGCGGACATTGTGTGGTATATCGCTGTGATTACTTTCCTTGAGATCAATGACCACGTATATACAACTCGGGGGTCACAAATGAAGCCTTCAAAGCGTTACACAACGCTATGAAAGTTAACGTAAGGCTTTTGTAATCTTTTTAACACGCGGTTTAGCGAAGAAAACCCCTTAGAGTGGTCCTCGGATCGGAACCGAATTCCTTGCGGATACCCCTACCCCCTGCACCTGTTGTTAGGTGCACCTGACCTGCCTCCTGGACCGGGGACGACCTCCGCAGCCCCGATGTCGTGGGTATGCATCACTGCACCCTCTTCGGGGCTAGGTACTCCGCGTTCCATCGGCATGTCCTGTACAAGGCGAGATCCTTGTCATCGGGCTGCCACCGTGGCAGCCGGGACACGTCCGCATCGGCTCCGGTGGCTTCAGGCAGCCGATCGATAGGCTCCGGCGGTCATTCTGGAGTGCTTCGAGAATCTCGTCCTTGTGAACGCGGATGGCCTCGAGCAGCTCCGGGATCGGAGGGGAAGCAGCCCGAAGATGCAGCCTTCGCCCGCACACGTGCATGCTGACGCTTTCCGCATGGGCTCGTCGGATCAATCGCTCCGCGACACTCAAAGCAAAACACTTCACTCGGCGTCTGCCTGAACCGGTTCCGTGTTCGGGCCCGTTTTCTCGGCACTGTTCGCGGAAGGCATCCTTTCAACCGGTACATCCGGTACAAGCCCTGTCGGCCGGGCATGGTCTGTACCGGCTGTACCGCTTATACCGGATGAGTCAGCGCCGCTGGTATGGGTGCAACGGCTCTCCTTCAGGGACTCACCGAGATATCGGGCGTGACCGGGAGCCCGGCCTTGTAGAGATCGAACAGCCAAGGATCTCCGGTACCGTGCACGTAGTTCAGGATCGGAGACCAAGTCGTGCCCGCCGGCACCAGGTAGCCATCGTCCTATAGATCGGCGCGGACCAACGATGAGATCCGTTGGAGCCCGATTCTCGCTAGCGCCTTCGTTAGCAGGTTCGGCCTCGCCCGTCAGATGTAGAGCTCGGTGAGCACGTAGTCATGTGGGCTACGAACAATGATCGTTGCCTCCAGCGCTTCGATCTTCCTCCTTAAGCATCACGTCTGATATCTCTCTCTGCTAGCAGGGTGATCCGAGTAGATAGCCACGGAGTGGCGCAGCGTGATCGTACGCTCGTCGTCGGCCTCGACGCCGCGCCAGCGCAGCGCGGACAGCACTGAGAACCGGTTCTGCTGCCTGGAACGGAAAAGCGGGAAACGGGTCGGGGTTTGGGGGAGCCTAGGCGGCCCGTTCTACGACCGGACCCGAATCACGACGCGGCGGTTCTGCGCCCGACCCTCCGGCGTGTCGTTCTGCGCCATCGGGCGATCCTCCCCGAAGCTCAGTACGTTCATCTTGTGCAGCGGCACGTTGTGCTGGTCGTACAAGTACAGCTTGACGCTCTCGGCGCGCTCCATGCCGAGCTGCATGTTTCTGTGCTTCGAGCCGGTCGAGTCCGCGTGCCCGCTCCACTCCGCTATGACCTCGTCTTTCGCGACGAGTTCCCCGGCCCGAACCTTGAGCGCCTGTTCGGCAAGGTGCCTCTGCGCCCGCTCTTTAAGCGCCCGTTCGCGTACCGCGTCGAGGAATTCCCCGGACGGCGCCTTATCCTCGCGTGACGCCATCCACGCCTCGACGTCCTCGAGTCGATAGGCGTGCGGCCGGCCACGAGAACCACGCCGCGCCACCGGCATCCACCAGCTTCGGAATCCCCTTCGCGCTCCGGCCCAACGCCGCCGCGAGCTCAGCTCGCCCGAGTAGCTTTTCGACTCCCAGGATCTCATCGGTGTGATCACGCCCCAGGAACGAGCCACCTTCGAACCCCTCTCCCGGCCGTTGCAGCTTCCACAGATCTTCAACCCTGACGCGGCAGGTCGCCACCGGCGAATAGCGTGAAGTTCTCGAGGCGCTTGTTTTGATTCAAGTTCGCCGACGTCGTGTAGAGCACATCGAGCTTACCGCCCAGCACGAGCACAAACTTCGCATGGCTATTCCACACCCGGATAGCTTGATCGCCAAACAGATGACGCGCGCGCCCGCAGTAGCGCGGTTGCCTCGACTTGAACGAACGATCAACGAGCAGGCGAAGCGCCCTGATCCGCCCATCTTGCAGCAGCCGCTCCGCCCGCTCGATATCCGCATTCGCCGCGGTCCACGTCGACACCGTGACGTCGCTAGGACCGCACCGCTCGAGTAGCTCTTCGATCCCATCGATCAGCGACCACGTCCCGTCAGAGAGGCCATGAATCGAACAACCATCGGCGAACCCTTCGAAGGCTTCCGCAGGCCCACGGGAGTTGCGACTGGGCCTCCCCCGATTTCCCGGACACCTTTGGAAGCCCGATAATGGGCTCGGAGGTGAAGCATGGGGTCACGACGGCGGTACAGTCGCGAGTTCAAGATTGAGGCAGTGAGGATGGTGACGCAGCTGGGCCATCCGGTGTCTGAGGTGGCCCGGGATCTGGGTGTTGGCCGCGGCATGTTGACCAAGTGGCGCAAACAGCTCCAGGAGCAGGGGGTCACGGCGTTTCCGGGCGCGGGGAAGATGCCCGACCAGGACCTGGACGGGCAACAGCTACGGCGGGACCTGCGGCGAGTACGGCAGGAGCGCGACATTCTAAAAAAAGCGTTGGCGATCTTCTCGGAACGCCCGCGATGAAGTACCCGATCATCAAGCAACTGTCCGGCAAGTTCCCGGTGCGGCGGTTGTGCAAGATGCTCGAGGTGTCTCACGGCGGTTACTACGAGTGGCGAGGAAGGGGGCCGAGCCCGAGAGCGCGAGAAGATCGCCGTCTACGTGTGCAGATCAGAGCTGCATTCCGAGAGAGCCGCGACCGTTACGGAAGTCCGCGCATCCACAAGCAACTTCGGCAACGAGGGATCCGCTGCTCTCGCAAGCGGGTAGCTCGGCTGATGCGCCAGGAAGGACTTCGAGCTCGCCAACCCCGTCGGTTCCGGGTGACAACACGGCCCACACCTGGGCGGTCAGCGGCGCCCAACGTGCTGGCACGGCGCTTCACGGTGGATGCCGTGGACAGCGTCTGGGTGGGCGACCTGACATACCTGTGGACGCAGGAAGGATGGCTATACCTGGCCGTGCTGATGGATCTGTGCTCGCGACGGATCATCGGCTGGGCGGTGAGCGAGACGATGACGGACGATTTGACGCTGGCGGTCCTGGATCAGGCTGACCTGACCCCACGGTTAGTACCACGTCTTATCTCAGTAACTCGGTGCTGACAAGGGGTTGTTGAGGCCGGCGAAGCGGAGCGTAGCCGGCTTCAACAACAGCGCCTCCGGGGCCGGTGGTCGGTAGCCCAACGAGCTGTGCGGTCGCATGCGGTTGTACTGCTGCCTCCATCTCTCGATCAGAACCTTTGCCTCCTTGAGCGTGTAGAAGATCTCGCCGTTGAGCAGCTCGTCTCGGAGCTTGCCGTTGAAGCTCTCCACGTAGCCGTTCTCCCACGGCGAGCCCGGCTCGATGAACAGCGTGCCCACACCGAGCCTACCGAGCCAGTCGCGAACCGCCTCGGCGGTGAACTCCGGTCCGTTATCGGACCGGATGTGCTCAGGTATGCCCCGGTGCACGAACAACCACCCGAGCCGCTCGAGCACGTCCTCACAGTTGAGCTTCCGTGCCACGTCGATCGCCAGGCTTTCTCGTGTGTACTCATCGACGATCGTCAGCAGCCTCATAGCCCGACCCTCGTGCGTCCGGTGATGGACGAAGTCATACGCCCAGACGTGATCTTTGCGCTGTGGTCGCAGCCGGATGCACGAGCCATCGCTGAGCCACAGCCGGGCTCGTTTGGGCTGCTTTGTCGGTACTTTCAGCCCCTCACGCCTCCAGATACGCTGCACTCGTTTGTGGTTCACCCACCAGCCCTCCATACGCAACAACGCCGTCACTCGCCGATACCCGTAGCGCCCGTATTGTCGGGCTAGATCCACGATCCGCTCCGTCAACATCTGCTCATCGCCCGGTTCTGTTGGCATGTACCTGTGTGTCGTGCGTGGTTGTTTCAGTACCCGGCACGCCCGCCTCTCGGAGACGCCCAGCCGCCCCCGTACATGCGCCACCGCCTCGCGCCGTCGAGCTGGGCTCAGAAGTTTCCCTCCGCGACTTCCTTCAGGATCGACAGGTCGAACTCTTTCTCCGCCACCAGTTTCTTGAGCCGGGCGTTTTCTTTCTCCAGCTGCTTGAGCCTTCTGGCCTGGTTGACCTTCAGCCCCCCGTACTCCCGCCGCCACCGATAGTAGGTGTGCTCGGTGATCGCTAGCTTGCGGCAGGCATCCTTGACCGTCCCGCCTTGCGCCAGCTCCACTTCAGCCTCCCGGAGCTTGCGCACGATCTGCTCGGCGCTGTGCCTCTTCGTCGGCATTCTGACCTCCCCTTTTCGACCCAGATCGTGAGATTACCTCTGGATCCGTTTTGGGGGGTCAGGTCAGGCCGAGCTCAGCG
The DNA here is from genome assembly GCA_963666055.2 of Acidobacteriota bacterium. Lineage (GTDB taxonomy): Bacteria > Acidobacteriota > UBA890 > UBA890 > WLXD01 > DASCOT01. Next base: position 333,770 of record CAXWPH010000015.1, read on the forward strand.
CTTTAACCAAGCTGGCCCTGTCCGCGTGCCCCTGTGTCCGAATCAGGCGCAGTACTGTGATGATCAACATCGACCATGCCACGGCGGCCTGATCGGGGGTTTCGAGCACACTCGCCCGGAGGATGCTCTTTGCCGCTTGTTCGTCTCTCTCGCCCTCGCCCACTTCGATTGTCTCGACGTGAAGGAGGTTCAGGAGCTTGCGGACATCGTGGTCACTAGGGCGGGACCGGGTTGTCGCGCTCCAGGACGCCCGGATGTGGTGAGCAACAACGTCCAGGGCTTCTCTTCGCCGCTTGTGCCGAGCCCGTCACTGGGCAGCTCGTGGCCTGGGTGGTCGCGCACGCGCCCCAACGCCTCGCGGAGAGTCACACGAATGGTCGCGGGTGCGTCGACACCTACCGCCAAAACGAGGCGATCATGCGCGGCATCCAAAGGGTCCTCACCGCCCCCCGGTGCCGTTCTCCCTTGCAGGAACTGCCGAACGAATTGATCCACGGCCGAGGCAAACGGCGCGAGTTTCCCGGCGCGATGCCCAGCGCAGGAAAGGGAAACGGTCCGTTTTCACCTGTACATACGCGGTATGCCGGGTGCGCGTCGTGACGATCAGGTCATCGACTGGTTCGGGACTTTCGCAGGCGATTTGAGCTACAGGCGCCGCCAACCGGAATGGCGGTTCCGCATCCTCCTCCGCAAGCAGGTGCACCGCTACCCAGGCACTGACTCGCGCCTGGTAGTCCGCCCCGCCCCCCATCGCGGCTCCCCCCACGCTCGAGCGCCTACCCACCACTACTTTGAACCTTCATGAGGCCCCGCACCGTCCCCCCGGCCCTCCACCGCGGATCGGCGATGGCAGCGTCCGGCGCGCGTCCCAGTAGCACGTTGCCGCGAGCATTGTCGGGCAGTGCCTCGATGTCCGCAAGCACCTCCTCAACGAGCCATGATCCCTTTCCGGGTATTCGACGAGATCGTGAGCCCGTCCGAGCCAGACGGACGACGCAATTTCCCGTAGACGCTGGCCGTGAAAGACCTGGTTCAGGTCGGTCGCTCCCGGTTCCATACAGAGCCCTTTCCATGATGCGTTCGATCTGGGTCCTCGAACGCTGCCGCGAGTGAAGCAAGCCCTAGATCGAATAGCTGGACGATATCGAGCCTTGGTCGGTGCAAGCCCCGCCGCAAGCTGGGCACTCCCGGCCTCGAACAAACTCGGCTGGCAAGCCCCTCCGCACACGCAGCCAAGCTGTTTGACCCTGCCCCACTTTTCCGGACACTTAGTTAAGATCCATTGTCGTAGTGGTAGTAGCGGCTGTGGGAGCTGTTGGCAACGCGGAGCGTTGTCCGAGCGACGGTGGAAATCGGGAATCGATTTCCACGGGCGCATCAGCTTCCACAGCTGATTGGCGGCTCTTGCCTGGCCGCCGCATTGCCGCCTCGAACTGAGCCGGACTCTGGTCTCCGATCGATCTCGCTCACCGACCAGCCGATGATCCGTCGCGAGCACAGATCCATCAGCACGGCCAGGTAAAGCCACCCCTCCTGGGTCCACAGGTAGGTCATGTCGCCCAGCCAGACGGTATCGACGACGTCCACCGTGAAGCGTCGATCCAACAGGTTAGGCGCCGCCGGCCGCCCAAGCGTGGATCGTGTGGTTACTCGGAACCGACGAGGTTGGTGGGCTCGAAGTCCTTCCTGACGCATCAGCCGAGCTACCCGCTTGCGAGAGCAGCGTATGCCTCGTTGCCGAAGCTGCTTGTGGACACGCGGACTTCCGTACCGGTCGCGACTCTCCCGGAACGTAGCTCGGATCTGCACACGTAGACGGCGATCTTCTCGCGCTCTCGGGCTCGGTGCCCGTCCTCGCCACTCGTAATAACCGCCGTGAGACACCTCGAGCATCTTGCACAACCGCCGCACCGGGAACTTGCCGGACAGTTGCTTGATGATCGGGTACTTCATCGCGGGCGTTCCGAGAAGATCGCCAACGCTTTTTTTAGGATGTCGCGCTCCTGCCGTACTCGCCGCAGGTCCCGCCGTAGCTGTTGCGCGTCCTGGTCATGGTCGGGCCTGGCCCCCACTCCCGGAAACGCCGTGACGCCCTGCTCCTGGAGCTGTTTGCGCCACTTGGTCAACATGCCGCGGCCAACGCCCAGATCCCGCGCCACCTCTAGACACCGGATGGCCCAGCTGCGTCACCATCCTCACTGCCTCAATCTTGAACTCGCGACTGTACCGCCGTCGTGACCCCATGCTTCACCTCCGAGCCCATTATCGGGCTTCTAAAGGTGTCCGGGGAATCGGGGGAGGCCCACCCCTTGGAGGCCGTGAAAAAGGCAGAGGACGACCTGCCGCTCAACGAAGGCCGGGGCGTAGACCCCGGCGACACTTCTCCGACATCTGAGCACCAGTGAAATCCTTGATCGCTCAACGAAGGCCGGGGCGTAGACCCCGGCGACACGCGGGCTCTATTGAAGCAGCTCGACCAGATCACGCACGCTCAACGAAGGACGGGGCGTAGACCCCGGCGACACTTATCGTTGCTGCCACCCAGACGGCCGTTCACCTCGAACGCTCAACGAAGGCCGGGGCGTAGACCCCGGCGACACCGGCGCGATGTTCTGTTGCCCGCCAGCTATGCGGTAGCGCGCTCAACGAAGGCCGGGGCGTAGACCCGGCGACACCCGAGCGAGACCGGGAATGCCATCCCACCGTCAAACGCTCAACGAAGGCCGGGGCGTAGACCCCGGCGACACGTAGAGAAACGATAGGTATGTAGCAGCCTTTTCATCGCTCAACGAAGGCCGGGGCGTAGACCCCGGCGACACTACCCCAGATGCAGACCCAGCCGTACTCATCATCAGCGCTCAACGAAGGCCGGGGCGTAGACCCCGGCGACACCCGGCATCCTCGAAAGCTGCCTCCAGCGTGCGGCCAGCTCGCGCTCAACGAAGGCCGGGGCGTAGACCCCGGCGACACGAGGCTGAACGCCGCAAGCTGGAGGGCATGCCCCGGAAGCGCTCAACGAAGGCCGGGGCGTAGACCCCGGCGACACGCTTTATGCCACCTACGCCGCTAGCCCACGCGCCGATGTCGCTCAACGAAGGCCGGGGCGTAGACCCCGGCGACACACTGCCTTCAAGGCCGCGACCGTCGGAGCTGCCAGCGCTCAACGAAGGCCGGGGCGTAGACCCCGGCGACACCCGGCGGCGTGGAGGCGGCGGTAGCCCTGGCGGTGGACGCTCAACGAAGGCCGGGGCGTAGACCCCGGCGACACCACGAGTCTGCCGGAAATGCCCTGTCAGCTGTTCCGCCTCGCTCAACGAAGGCCGGGGCGTAGACCCCGGCGACACCGCAATATTGCCGGTCCCGATGGACGCGCATAATCACGCTCAACGAAGGCCGGGGCGTAGACCCCGGCGACACCGCAATATTGCCGGTCCCGATGGACGCGCATAATCACGCTCAACGAAGGCCGGGGCGTAGACCCCGGCGACACGCAGTTTGGGCGCCACCGTATCGGCAGCCGGTACATCCCCGCTCAACGAAGGCCGGGGCGTAGACCCCGGCGGCACGCCCTTCTTGATCGGCGCCTCGCAAGCCGGACAGATGCGCTCAACGAAGGCCGGGGCGTAGACCCCGGCGACACCCCTACGATCTGGCGCTGGTGGCAGCAATGGTTCACGGCGCTCAACGAAGGCCGGGGCGTAGACCCCGGCGACACCCCTACGATCTGGCGCTGGTGGCAGCAATGGTTCACGGCGCTCAACGAAGGCCGGGGCGTAGACCCCGGCGACACTCTGCAGACAAACAAGGTCTGCCGACTGCGGGCGGCGCTCAACGAAGGCCGGGGCGTAGACCCCGGCGACACCTCCTCCCACACCCGGTAGATAGGGCCGCTCCCTTTCGCTCAACGAAGGCCGGGGCGTAGACCCCGGCGACACTTGGCCACGAGTTTCCTCCACGCCTTGCACGGCCTCGACCGCTCAACGAAGGCCGGGGCGTAGACCCCGGCGACACCGGCAACGTGTGGGCCGGCCCGTTCCCGCCGTTTGTCGCTCAACGAAGGCCGGGGCGTAGACCCCGGCGACACCCGCTGTACAGGCGCACCTGACTACATCGGGCTGCTGCAGCGCTCAACGAAGGCCGGGGCGTAGACCCCGGCGACACCGTTAACTGTACGAAAGAGTTTGCACCAAGGCGACACTGTACTGTCCAGTACGCAATAGAGGTGCCATTGTATCTTTGTTTGCTATTATTCAGTTTGTCTACGCAAAAAAGCGCATTGAGATCCAGTGTTACTCGGAAAGATCCATGGGATAGGCCAAGATTGCCTGCGATGACCGCGCTTCGGGTGCGGCTGTCAAGAATCACTGAAGGTTCGCAGATGACTTAGAGCACCCAAGGATCACCGAGTTCGTGATCTTGTCTTCGGCCTAATCGTGATGTGGCGTCTTCGATCCTGCCGGGAAAGCGATACACAATCACGGAATCGAGTTGGCGGTCGATGACGTCTTCAATCTCACCGATCATGCGGGCTAGTCGGGCAGGCGAAAGCCTGCACTCGAAGACCGAGAGCTGTACTCGCTGGCCGTACTTCTCGCATACGTCGGCGATGCGCTTGAGCCGCGACGCCCCAACCCCTCCCGTGTCAGCAATGTCGTACGTGACGAGGATGTCCATCCCTTCAAGGCAATACGAACGGGGGGTACGCTGGCAGATCACCGCGCAGGTGACGGGCGAGCAGCGTTGCCTGGACCGACGGTAGCGCCCAACGGCCAATCGGTCGGCCCAGAAGCTGGTGGTGGATTTCGGCGTCCTTGTGCTCTTCCCATGCCTTGATCACATGTGTTCGACCATCGTCGCTCAGGTAAACGCCACCGCCCGGCGTGTGGAGGAAGCTGTCGGGACCAACTTGGCGACGGCGAACCAAGGACACGACGAATCGGTCGGTCAGCGCACGCATTTCCTCAGCAAGGTCAAGGGCGAGTGACGGCCGGCCTGAGCGCGGACGATGGAAGAATCCGATCTGATAATCCAGACCGACGCTTTCCGCTGCGCCGATACATTCGGTCACCAGTAAGCCGTAGCAGAATCCGAGCATGGCGTTGATGGGATCTCGGGGCGGCCGTCGAGTTCTCACCGAAAACTCGAAGTCACTTGATGCAACGGCCTGACGAATCGCACCGAAGTAGATTCTGGCTGCATCTCCTTCGATACCGCGGACATGGTTGGCGGTGTCGGCGTCGGCCAATCGAGCGATGCGTTCCCGAAGCTGTACACCTCGTGCCGCGAGCCGTTCAGCATCGTCTGGATTGTTTTCATCCCGCGACCACCGGTTGACGACCTTCCTGCTGTTCTGGAGCTTCGCCGCGACAATAGCCTTGGACAAAGCGAGCACCCGCGCATCGTCCATAGCCGCCGCAAACAGTGCGGTTCGCAAATGCACGTTGCCGTTAGTCGCGGCGTTGACGACGAACCGGACGGCACCATTCATCTGGAGCGCCGCCACGCGAACACCCCGCCGCACGCACGCTTCGAGAGCCTGCGTAGTGACCTGCGCGCCCCCCAGCAGAACCAAAGCGTCAATCGCTTCGAGTGGAATCCGCCGACTGCCATCCGGAGAAGAGACGAGGAGTGCCCCTCGGCGGTGCCGCACGCGGGCACGATGATTCCGAACGTATACGGTGCTCAGGTAGCGCATCCAAATACGACGTTAGCCATGTACCGGTTCACTTTGCTCGGGGCACTCGCAAGTTCAGGAAGGCAGTGATGAAGCAGCTGGCATTCCGCACAACGGCGGTCGTTGGGCGCCTCCGGTAGCTCGGCTGTCAGCATTTGTCCTCGGATTTGGCGGATGACCTCGTGCACCTCTCTGCGCAGCCCGGGCGTAAATTCAACCTGAACGCGACGTCTCGGTCCCCCGTACCACACATGGCCATGCGGTATCGCGACATCGAGCATCTCTTCGAGACACATCGCCTGCGCGCACAGTTGAAGGTCCGCTGCCGCTCCGTGACGGACGCCCGACTTGTATTCCACAGGACGGACGGCGCCACGTTCCATTTCGACTGCATCGGCACGGCCTGACAGTCCCAGCGCCTCAGACCAGAGCGGGATGGCCCGAAGCACCTGCCGCCCTCGTTCGCGGCGATGCTGCCCGCTGTCGACGCGCCGATGTGCACGGGTACCCCTTACTGTGTGGGCGTTGTCGTTCCATACGCCGTCACAATGAATGAGAGCGCACTGGCGCGGGCAGTATACGAAGTGCTCGATGGCGGAGATCGGAACGACGAGCTCGGCGCTCACAATCGTTCGGCCCCAAACGCCCTCGTCGTGTCCGCTGAGCCCCTAGGTTCGAACCTGACGCTCCGCCACCCTGCGTGGACGCCCACTCGCGGCCATGTGGGCTTTTGTTCTGGGTTCCAGGCATCCATGAGCGCGTCGATGGCAGCGCTACCGAGCGGCTGATGCCACGCAGGCCAATGGAAACAGTACGCATTCGGACTCTCTGTGGTCTTTCGCCACCCTCTCTGCCTCCCTCTGACATCGGCGTGCGGGTTCGAGCGCCGGTCGGCTCCGCGACCACGTACAGGCAGCAAGGCGAGGCCGAAGAACGCGAGTTCCTCGACAACTGGATCGATCCAGATCGATGTCCCGTCCGCGAGCGAGCCGAGTCTGGTTTGGTCAAATCCCAACCCGTTGTCTTTCACTCGGACGGCGCGACCAGCCAACGAATCTCGTATCCGCTCTGTCGAGGGTTCGAGTTGATCGTGAAGCTTCATCAACCGATGATGGAGCCACTTGATCGTCCCTGGGCCTGCGGGATCAAAAGGCGCATGTGCTACCTCGCCGTTCCCGTCAACACACAGATCCGTCATCGTTGACGACAGCGTCCAGGAATACTGGTGGCTCCGTGCCGCTCTTGCTCGCGCAACAAACGCCTCCACCGGGACCTTTCGCCGTAGCTTGCCGCCACCTTTCCAGTTTTCGGCGATCGGGAGGTCCTTCAGTAGCGCGGTATCCGGCCACGACTCGGCAAGCGCATCGACCGGGTTGACCTCCGCGGCAGAAAGTACAGCCAGGGGTGCGCCGTGTGTCGTCCAGTGCAGTCGGATCCTTGCATCCAACACCGTGGCACCCACGGCCGCGAGCCAGCCGTTAATCCAGCTGGCAGGTAACCCGGGACATGTGACCTGTGTCATCGCGGCCTCTCTAGCGCCAGACTGGCTCCCGCAGATACAGCATGGTCGGAGCGAATCAAGATAGCCTCAAGTAGCGCCAGTCCCCAGGGTCCGAAGCGGTCGCTGAGCCTTCTGAAGCGCGACGGCTGATCCCAGCCGACAATGCTAAGGTCGGCCGGTGCGCTGACCGACGCACCTGCCACCACCCCGGACACGGTCTCGAGCGTTCCGTCAGAGTGGCTCTTGGTCCGCAACCGGGGTACTTCTTTACGGGCTTCCACGACCTGCGGGGTCAGCGTCCCGATAAAGTCGGTCCAGTCTGACTGATCCCATCCGGGCGGCGTGCTTGCAGCCTTGACCACGGTCAGAATCTCCTTCACCGCTTCGTCCTGCTCCGCCTGGTCGATGTCTTCATCCTCGTCGTTGATCCCCAACGCCGTGTCAATGAGCCCGCCGAGCCCAACGCCACACAGGCGCTTGATCGCTCTCGCATCGAGCGGCAATCCCCGGCCGAAGAGGGATACGTCCACGACGGGATCAGAAGCAGTTGGATTCCAGCCGAACGCATCCAGCAAGCCTCGATCTGTCGGCAAGATGACCTGATCGCCCGGCCGAAGGTCTGAAACCGAAGTCGCTTCCACCGTATGGCCGTCAGAGGTCAAGCGGCACAGATCGTTGTCGCCCAGGACGTCGCGCACTTCGCCAATCGGAACTTCGACCGCTTCACGATCCGTGGCGCGGGGCCACAACCGCTGACCCTCTTGCGGCACATGGACGCGCCAGATCAACGACACCGAGTATTGCGGACCGGCGATACCGCTGAAGTACGGCTCGACGGGAGCTTCGCCATCAGGTGGAGTGGTCGTCTTCGTCCATTCCCATAGAATCCCGGGCAAGACCTCCGGCGCCCGACCGGGGACATCGTTTGGCGGCCCCAAGACTTCGGCCACTCGCCTCGGCGACAGCTCCACGGTACCGGTCCCTTCGTCGCCGCAAGCATCCTGCAATCTCTTGAGGACGCCTGCAGCCTCGCTGCCGTAGACCGGCCAAGTGTCGGAATCCCCTCCGTGGGGCTTGCCGCCGCGCCGCAGCTTGGGGGGCGGCAGATGCACATAAACAGCTTGCGCATGCTCGTATCGTCCTAGCCGATTCAGTCTGCCCAGCCGCTGTGTGAGCGCCCGCACACCGCACGCCTCCGTGACCAGATATTCTGCGTCGATGTCCGCACCGACCTCCAGGGTCTGGGTGGCGACCACGATCAGATGGCGTTGCCGGCCAAGGCTGGCGTCGCGCTTCGCGTCCATGCCGTGTTCTCGATCGAGGATCTTCGCGCGTATCCGGTTGGCTTCCCGTTCGCGCGTGAGCCCAGTCAAGAGCAGCACATCGGCCGCTGCCCCCGTCATCAACTTGCGTAGACGGCCGAAGGTCTCCCGCCACCTGGTACTCGGCCGCCTCTCTGGGCGGGACGATCTGCCGAATGTCCAGCACGAGGCGCCCCGAGCGGCTCAAACGTGGCGTACGCTCGCCTTCCGCGGGGTGGTGGCTCAGGTATCTACAGCCTTGATCTCGATGCTGGTGGACGTCGTATACCGCTCTACCGCTCCGGTACGGTCGCAACCTGGCCGGTGTGGAGTCCGGACGGAGAGTGGGTCGCTTTCGTTTCCGTCTCCGACACCGGTTACAACGTGTTTCGAGTCCGTGCCGACGGGAGCGGGGACGTGGAGCAACTGACGTCCGCGCGCAATGTTCGTACCATTGCGAGCTCCTGGTCCGTTGACGGTGTTCTTGCCATCGAGCAGGGCCCCAACAATCAGAGGGACATTCTCCTGCTGCCGATGGGCAATGGCGAGGAACATGGGCTGCAGGAATTCCTCGTCGGCGAGTACAACGAGCGCGGAGCGAAGTTCTCCCCGGACGGCCGATGGCTCGCTTACACCTCCGATCGTTCAGGGCTCGATCAGATCTGGGTCGTCCCTTACCCGGAGGGCGGCGCGCCCGTGCTCGTTTCAATCGGTGGCGGCAAGGAGCCCGCCTGGTCGCGCGCCGGTGCGGAGCTGTTCTACCGGAACAGTGACGAAATGTGGGTCGTCCCCTATGAGGCTGGCGCGACCTTCAACCCGGGCGACCCCGAGCTACTTTTTCGCGGTGACTATAGCTATGGATATGTCGACTGGTCCTTCAACTACGACGTCTACCCGGATGGACAGAGGTTCCTGATGGTGAAGGACGGCCCGGTGCCGAAGCTGCAGGTTCTGGTCAACTGGTTCGAGGAGTTGAAGCGGCGCGTACCTACGGGCGGCTCCTGATGGTCGGCAAGACGCTCGGTCACTACGAGATTCTGTCCCCGCTCGGTGAAGGCGGCATGGGGCAGGTGTACCGAGCACGAGACACGACGCTGGATCGTGATGTCGCCATCAAGGTGCTGCCGGAGGACTTCGCCAGCGACCCTGCCCGGCTTGCTCGGTTCGAGCGCGAAGCAAAGCTGCTTGCCTCGCTGAACCACCCCAACATCGCCACCATCTTCGGCTTTGAGGAATCCGACGGTGTGCACTTCATCGCCATGGAGTTGGTCGAGGGGCAGAGCCTCGCCGAGCGGATTGAAGCCTCTGGACGCATAGATGTCGATGAGGCGCTGGAGACCGCTCGCCGGATCGCTTTGGCGCTGGAAGCGGCTCACGAGGCTGGTGTCATCCATCGCGACCTCAAACCCGCCAACGTCCAGGTTGCGCCGGATGGAACGGTCAAGGTGCTCGACTTTGGTATCGCCAAGGTCCAGGAGCCCGAGGGGTCATCGGATCTGAGCCAGTCGCCCACCGCGATGTTGCCCACGGCGACCGGCGTGATCATGGGCACGGCTCCCTACATGAGCCCGGAGCAGGCTCGGGGTCAGCCAGTCGATAAGCGTACCGACATCTGGTCGTTCGGCTGTGTGCTTTACGAGATGCTGACAGGAGACAGAGCGTTCGAGCGCGGGACGCATGCGGACACACTTAGTGCCATCCTCGGGCATGACCCCGGTTGGGACGATCTGCCGGCGGACGTACCTACCACCGTTCGAACTCTTGTGATTCGAACGCTTCAGAAAAATGCTAACCGTCGCCTGCGGGATATTGGCGATGCGCGGTTGGAGATCGAGGATGCCATAGACCACCGGGTCGGCCTTCGAGTGGCACGGCCGAGCCGGGGAGGGGCTGGTGGCGCGGTGGACATGGACACGGGCCACATCGACTCCATCGCCGTACTGCCGCTGACGAATCTCTCGAACGACATCGAGCAGGAGTACTTCTCGGACGGCATGACCGAAGCATTGATCACCGACTTGGCCAAGATTCGGGCGCTCAAAGTGATCTCCCGGACCTCGGTGATGCGCTACAAGGGATCCGATAAGCCCCTGCCCGAGATCGCTCGGGAGCTGGGAGTCAAAGGGATCGTCGAGGGCTCGGTGCTGCGCGCAGGCGACCGGGTTCGGATCACCGCTCAGCTCATTGATGCCGCCTCAGACACGCACCTCTGGGCCGAGAGCTACGACCGTGAGCTCCGGAACATCCTTTCCCTGCAAGGCGAAGTCGCTCACGCCATCGCTCAGGAAGTCAAGGTTAAGCTGACGCCCCAAGAGGAGACACGGCTCGTCAGCAAGAGCACTGTCAACCCAGCCGCGCACGAGGCCTATCTCAAGGGCCGTTACTTCTGGAATCAGCGCGGACCAGGATTGAAGAAATCGATCGAGTTGTTCGAACGCGCATTGGTCCACGATGAGCACTACGCTCCTGCATATGCCGGCTTGGCGGATGCCTACGCCTTGCTGGGGTTTTATGCTTACGCCCCCCCGCGAGAGGTCATGCTCAAGGCCAAGGCGGCGGCACTCAAGGCGCTGGAGATTGACGAGCACTTGGCGGAGGCGCACGCCTCTCTCGGCTATATCTACATGACTTTCGAGTGGGAGCGGGACAAGGCGGTCAGGGAACTGCAACGAGCCCTCGAGCTCAACCCGAGCTATGGCCCAGCGCACATCTGGTATGGCGTTTGGCTCTGGTCGGCAGGTCGCCTAGAGGAAGCTGATGCGGAGTTCAGACGTGGCTTGGAGCGGGATCCTTTGTCCGCCGTTATTCATACCCATTTGGGCATTGGTCTCATGCTGGCACACAAGTACGCGGAGGCTTCCCAGCAACTGCTCCAGGGTCTCGAGTTGGACCCCGACGACGCTGTCGCCCGTGCTTCACTGGGGTTGGCTTATCATTTCCAGTCGCGATTCGAAGACGGCATCCGCGAGCTTCAGCGGGCCGTGGACTCGTCTGGACGACGCGCCTGGCCCCTGGGCACCCTCGGGATGGTCTATGCGGCCAACGGATACGCAGAGGAGGCTCAGACGGTCCTGTCAGAGCTGAAAGACAGAGCGCAGAAGGAATACATCGACGCTGTGTGGGTGGCCTCCATTCATGCCTTGCTTGGTGAGAAAGACGGGGCCTTTGAGTGGCTCGAGAGAGCTCTCGACGAACGGTCTTCCTTCGTCGGCACGTTTCAATGGACGCAGCCTCTTTCGGCGTTCGGAAGTCTCGCAGACGATGCCCGCTTCCACGACCTCGTGCGCCGCATCGGTAGCGGAGGGTGAAACGCATGCCAACCGATCCTCTCCTTGCCCCCGAGTTCCTGGAGCGCGTGCTCGCGAAGCTCCGCCTTATGGAGCGGCCGCGGCTCGACCTCGCAGGGCTCAAGAGCCTGTACGCCGCCTTTTGCGGTCGCGTGCCAGACGACAACATCCAGAAGCGAATCTGGTTCGCTTCGGACCAGGAGACGCCGGTCACGGGGGGGGGGGGGGGGGGGGGGGGGGGAGCCCCAGGAGTTCTTTGAGAACTGGTTAGCGCACGGAACAGGGGGCACCTGCTGGCCCCAGAGCGGTGCGCTCTGCACCTTGCTGCAATCGGTCGGCTTCGGCGCGCGCCGCATCGCCGGGCGGATCGTTCTAGACGAATACCCCGGCATCAACCATGGGTCGGTCGTCGTCACCCTGGACGGCGCAGACTACCTGACCGACGGTCAGATGGCCTTCTTCAACCCCCTGCCGCTCACGCCCGGCGTCCCCTCCCGGAGCGGTGCTGGCTTTCATGACATCGGCGCTGAACCTGTTGGGAGAGGCTTCGAAGCCACCTTCTATCCCGGCGCGAAACGTGAGACGCCGTTTTGCTTCCGCACTGATCCGGATCACGATCCGGTTGACCACGCTTTCTTTCTCGGCGGCTACGACCGGTCCAGGCACTCCTCTCCGTTCAACGACGCCCTCTACGTCTCCCGCCACTTTCCTGATTCCATCGTCACTCTGTTTCGGCACATCAAGATTACGGTCGCCTCCGACAATACGGTAACGAAGACAGAGATCAGCGATGCAGAGCGCAAGAAGGTCCTCGTCGAGGAGCTCGGCATCTCCCAGGAGATGGCGGAAGGGTTGCCTCCCGACGAGTCGGGCGGAGATGACTTTCTTCTGTGACCTGCCCCAGGTGTTTGGATCACTTCGTAACCTCATGGAATCGGTCATGAAAAGAGGTTGTTGGAGCCGACGGAGCGACCAGGAGGTCCCCGGTATGATCCTCGTCACCAACTGGTTCGAGGAATTGAACCGGCTCGTGCCCACGGACGGCTCCTGATGGTCGGCAAGACGCTCGGCCACTACGAGATCCTGTCCCCGCTCGGTGCAGGCGGCAGCCGATGAGAACTTGCGTCTTGTGCGCAGCTCTTGTGGTCGGCGGGCATGTGAGCGCGGCCGTTGCGCAGACTCTCGAGGTAGGCATCATCGACTTTTACGGGCTGCGCGAGGTCGCCGAAAAGGACCTCAGAGGGGCACTCGGGGTAAGCGAGGGCGCCCAGCTTGACCGAGAGGATTGGGCCGCTAGCAAGTCAGACGTGGTGGCACGGCTGGAGGCACTGACGAATGTCGTTGCGGCCCGGATTCAGGCGGTCTGTTGCGACGAAGGCAAGGTGACCCTCTACCTCGGCATTCAGGAAGACGCACGTACCGTCTTCGAGTTGCACCCGGCGCCGCAGGCCGACGTGGTGCTCCCGGACGAGATTGTCGCGACCGGAGAACGCTTCGCGCAGGCGATGATGGAGGCAATTCAAGCCGGGGACAGCGGCGACGATATGTCGCAAGGCCACTCGCTGGTATCGAATCCGGTCATGCGCGCCGAGCAGGAGAAGCTCCTCGTGTACGCCGAGGAGTATCGACAGATCATTCGGGACGTCTTACGGAAGGCTGCTGACGACGACCAGCGGGCGATCGCAGCATGGACGCTCGGCTACGCGGCCGACAAGGCAAGCGTCGTTGATGATCTTCTGTACGCCGTGAGGGACTCCAACGAAGTCGTTCGCAACAACGCCACGCGCGCGCTCGCAGCGATCGCTCAACTCGGCCAAGCGCAACCGGCGCTCGGGATCGAGATTCCGTTCGAGCCGTTCATCGACATGCTCAACTCGATCGAATGGAGCGACCGCAACAAGGCGGGGTTCGTCTTGAGGACGCTCACGGAGACAGGCGATCCTGAGCTGCTTGAACAACTACGCGAGCGCACCCTCGAGTCGCTTGCGGAGATGGCGCAGTGGAAGAGTTCGGGTCACGCGATGGCGTACTTCCTGATCCTCGGGCGAATCGCGGGCATGTCGGACGAGGAGATCTTCGAAGCGTTCAGCACCGGTGGACGCGCGGAGGCAGTAAACGCCTTGCTCGAGCTGATTGGAGCCCACGGGCCTTTGAAACCGCGTCTGCGACTGGCAAGGTAGCCGTCATCGTGGTCGGCAAGACACTCGGTCATTACGAGATCCTCGCCCCGCTCGGTGCAGGCGGCATGGGGCAGGTGTACCGAGCACGCGACACAACACTGGATCGTGATGTCGCCATCAAGGTACTGCCCGAGGACTTCGCCAGCGATGCCGGTCGGCTGGCTCGCTTCGAGCGCGAAGCCAAGCTGCTCGCATCGCTGAACCACCCGAACATCGCCACGATCTTCGGGTTCGAGGAATCCGACGGTGTGCGCTTCATCGCCATGGAGTTGGTGGAGGGTCAGAGTCTCGCCGAGCGCATTGAAGGCTCCGGGCGCATCGAGGTTGATGAGGCACTGGAGATCGCCCGCCGGATCGCCCTGGCGCTAGAAGCCGCTCACGAGGCCGGAGTCATACATCGCGACCTGAAGCCGGCCAACGTGCAGGTGGCACCTGATGGCACCGTCAAGGTGCTCGACTTCGGGTTGGCCAAAGCCTACGAAGTGGACGGCACGGAACCGTCGTCCGACGTGAGCCATTCGCCCACTGCGATGATGCCCACGGCCACGGGCGTGATCATGGGCACGGCTCCCTACATGAGCCCCGAACAGGCGCGGGGCACCCCGGTCGATAGGCGGAGCGACATCTGGTCGTTTGGCTGCGTGCTCTACGAGATGCTCACAGGGAAGGCGGTTTTCGGCGGCAAGACCGTGAGCGATGTCATCGCTGCCATCATCGAGCGTGAGCCGGATTGGAGCAGTCTGCCCGACCGTCTGCATCCAAGGCTGAGGGAATTGCTCGAGCGTTGCCTGGCGAAAGACCCACGAAGCCGATGGCACGATATTGCCGACGTCCGGCTGGATGTTGAAGGAGTCCAGAGAGATCCACACGGCACGGAGCAAAGGTTGACGCCCTTCGACCGGGGCAAGAAAAGAACCTCGTCGGTGTGGGCGCTGGCTAGCTTCGTGTTGGGCGCGGTTGCGACGGGTGTGGTGATGTGGAGCCTGCCAGGCGCTGTCGATACGGATACTCGTACGGTGCGCTTCTCTTACTCGCTGCCGCAGACTCAGACGTGGACAGTTCGTTTCGGCAACCTCTTGGCCGTCTCGCCGGATGGGAGCAGGGTCGCATACGTAGCAGATCAACAGCTCTATCTACGCGGGCTGGATCAGCTCGAGGGCACACCGCTTCCCGGAACCGACGGTGCCTCCAGCCCGTTCTTCTCGCCGGATGGCAACTGGGTGGGGTTCGCGACCGAAGGCAGACTGAAGAGAGTCTCGGTCGCGGGAGGCGCTCCACTCGATATCTCGGTCGCCTGGGGGATAACGGGCGCGACCTGGGGAAGGAACGACACCATTGTCTTCGGAGGCGGGGTCGGTTCCGGTCTACTGCAAGTACCCGTGTCAGGAGGCATACCGCAGCCGGTGACTTTTCCGGATCCCGAAAAGGGCGAGGTCCACCATGGCCTTCCCCAGATGTTGCCCGATGGGAAGACGGTGGTGTTTACGGTTGCGACCGGGGAGGGGTCTCGTCTCGCGCTACTGTCGTTGGAAACGGGCAGCTGGCGGGAACTCATGCCTGCCGGCTCGGGGGCTCAGTACTTATCTGCCGGGTACTTGCTGTTTTCTGATGAAGGCAATCTGCGCCTCGTCCCGTTTGACCTCGACGATGGCGAGGTGAACGACTCCATCGTTCCTGTATTGGATGGCATCGAGTGGGAGAACGCTGCCGGTTTGGAATTAGCTTCTTTCGCCGTGTCGCCCGCCGGTAACTTGGCGTACATTCCCGGCGATCTGCGGTTTCCCCTGACAACCCCGGTGTGGGTCGACCGCAACGGGCGCGAAACGAGCATCGACGTCGATCCGGCACTGTACCTGGGAGCGTATATCTCACCCGACGGCCGGCGAGTCGCCTTCACCCGCGTCGCAGCAGACGGAAATGGAATCGGCGACGTGTGGGTTCTCGAGCTCGGCGCAAATCGAATGATTCCGGTCGTTCGCGAAGGGGCTGTCTACAACGCTATCTGGACGCCGGACGGCGCTATGCTCACCTTTACGCGCAACGGCAATCTGTTTGAGACGTTCGTGGACCGTGACGGCGCACCCACGAATCTCCTGAGGCGCGAGAACTACCAGTTTTCTCGGTCGTGGTCTCCGAATGGGCAGTACCTGGCGTTTGTCGACCTGACGGCAGCCGGATTGAGTATCTGGATCTTGTCCCGCGAGGGCGATCTGTCGCCGCTAATGGATTCGAATTCCACCTCGAATTCCACCTCGCCCCGGTTCTCTCCCCAAGGCGGCTGGCTTGCGTATCTTTCTGACGAATCTGGACAGCCAGAAGTCTACGTTCGCCGTCACCCGGGCTCCGACCGAGGCCAGAGAGTGTCGAGCGAAGGAGGGCTGCAGCCGGTTTGGTCAGTCGACGGAAGGGAACTGTTCTACCGGAGTGGAGATCGGATGATGGCGGTGGCGATCACAACGGAACCGGATCTCTCGATCGGGACGGCTCGTTGTAGTCGCGGCCGTCAGTCATCGCTCGACCTCCACAAGACTGCTCCTATCACAGAGAACCGTCAGCAGATCCTCCATGCTCATGATCGCGAGCAACTCACTCCCCCTCCGTCGGTGTGGCATCCGCCGCCGCCTGATCCTCGGCGGTCAGCAGAAGCCCCACTCGCGCTCCCCGCGCTTGCTCTTGCGCCGCCTCGTGGCTCCACTCATGCGACCCCCTCTCGCTCCGCACTGGAGTGCGTATCACTCGTAAACCGAGCGCTCGATGCTCCCTTCCCGTTGCCCGGTGCGCAGCTCCCGCCGGCGCTCCTCCAGCGTAAGGACTTCGAGCGAGTACTCGAGGCACCAATAGCACCGAAGGTGACCGGCATGCCGATAGCTCGCGCCGTAAGGGCCGTACTCCCCGAAGCAAGGCCAGCACATCAACGGCGGGCGCCAGACGCGCTCGGCGTTGAAGTAGCCGCTGTGGCTCACCCAACCGTCGAGGTGCTCCCACGGCTCGCCTGACTGGCGGATTCGCTCCTCCAGCTCCCGCCGCCGGTCGCAGCACGGGCGGATCGTTTGGTCTGTAGAGATCGCATCCCACGCGACTCCCGATGGGAATGCGTATTGGCTCCACTCCAGGCCGAGTAAGCCGGCCATTTTCTCTGCTTGCGCAAGGTGCGCGAGGTATATCTCCGCTGCTGCTACGCGTTCATTGCCGCAATTCGAAACGACGACCAGGTGGTTCCACGTCGCTTCTTCAAGTAGCACGGCCTCTGTCATCGCTTCGACGTAACAGAACTTGTCAGGGTCCGCCCCTCCGAGGTCGCTCACGATCCGCGAGCGCAGCGACAAGGCCCTACCAACTGGGAGCCGGACACCCGTCGGCAGCGGACGCGGCCAGCCGCAGAACTTGACGAAGAGATCGTGGTCCAGGAGCGACGAGTCGTGGCGGAGCGCAATCTCGGCGTCAACCCCACACCCAACAGAAAAACGTTCCTGCTCCGTGAGTTGAAGCGATGCCAGGATAGCGTCGAACGGAGCCGGCTTATCCCTGTGTTCCAAGAGCGGGCCCGCGAAGGCTTCAATCTGCTCGACGGGCAATGCCGGGCCCTCCGTCGCATAGTCAACCTGCGCCTCGGCGAACGCTTGCCGCTTCTCATCGAGGTCGATTCGCATCTCTTTGTCCATCATGTCGCTCCTCCTATGTGTTTACTGTCCGGGCCACCAACTTCGTCTTCGACGGCGCTCCCGGCCGCCTCGTCCTCGTGTTCCTCTTCAGTCTCTTGCGACCGCGTGGCGATGTACTGAGCGAGCGTTGGCACTGAAGCCGGCGTTCGCGCCAGCCCCACGATCCGCAACCCGGCCATCACGCGATCGAATACGGACTCCCAGCGCTGGTGTGCCCGTCGAACCCTCCCGTCGTCTGTCAACGGGCCGCCCAGCTCGCACACTCGTTGAGCAATCCCTTCCTCTAGCACCGAGGCGCGCGCTAGCGCGGCGACCGCGATGCGCATGGCCATCGGCGCCTCCTCTGGGTCGCTTTGCCCCTGATCAGCCAAGATGGCCTCGTACCGCCCCCGCACCAGCGCGGCGTGCTCTTGCCAGAATGCCGCCGACCGGGCGCCGTGGATCAGTGCGAGCGTGTTGCCAGCGATCACGTGCCCACCGGCGCACCGGTCGTCGTGCTCGGGGTGAGGCCCGGCCCCGCAACGGCACACGGCCGCGCCGCTACCGGCTCCGCCGGACGGGCCAGAGTTGCCAGGATCGGTACTCTCCGACCCTCGGGTTATGAGCCCGACGAGCTTGCCGGAACTCACTTGGAGGCCATCTTGGCTGGCCACGCCCCATTCCCGTAGCACCATTTTTTTGACTCGGACTTCGATATGGTCTTAGGGCATTTCGCAACGTTGCCACCGTGACCAGCACCCTCATGGGCGAATGGAGTCTGAGCTCGATGATCACCACCACACAAACCCACGTCTGCCTGATTCTGATCCTTGGTCTGGCGATCTTCGGTTGTGTGCGAACCACCACCCGGGTGAGCCCCGACCCGATCGACGCCGAGACGCCTCGCAAACCTGAGCCGCCACCGCGCCGAGGACCGCGCGCCCACCTGGTCGACGCTGGGGCAAATGTTGCTCTTCGAGTCGGACCGCGCCGGCAACCGCGACATCTGGTCGATGGCTCCGGACGGCTCCTCCGTCTTGGCAATGACCGATAACGCCGGCGACGACATGTACGCGGCCTGGTCGCCAGGCGGTGGACGGTTCGTGTTCCAGAGCACCTGGGACGGTGTCGCCGGTCTATGGATCATGGAGATCGGCACGCAGCAGGTAACGCTGCTGCTCGAGGACGACAGCGCCGAGCTGACGCCCGACTGGTCGCCGGATCTGCGGTGGATCGCCTTCACGTCGGAGCGCTCCGGCAACCCCGACCTGTGGGCGGTCGCGGCCCCGGCATCCGGCTCGAGTACCGGCTCCGCGCCGCCGCCGCGACAGCTCACCGACAACCCCTACCGCGATGTTTGGCCGCGCTGGTCGCCCGACGGCGCCTCCCTCCTCTTCTTCTCGCGTCGCGACACCGCCGGGGAGCGCGACGAGCTCTACCTCATGCGCTGGAGCGACGGCTCGGTGCGGCGCTTGACGGTCAACCCATCACACCACGACTTCGGGCCCTCCTGGTCACCGGACGGAGAGCACGTCGTCGCCGCCGTGTCGGACTCCGCAAACGACCGCGCCCTGGTGATCTACGACCTCGGTGGCAACCCCGTGCATCGATTCGCCGAGGGCTACCATCGTGTGTTCCAGCCGGCCTGGTCGCCCGACGGCCGCTCGATCGCCTGCGCCGCGCGAATTCGAGATGGGGTGGGCGCGGAGATCTTTGTCGCGACGGTTCCTGAGCTGTCGATCGCTCGTCGAGCGGACGATGGGCGCAGCCTTGATCCTGAGCCGCCCCGGTAAAGAAACGCGGCATCGCAACTGGCGGGAGCCTCCCGGAACAATCATCGGTTCCGTCTGGTGCGATTTCTACCGACAAATATTTCTGTCGGTCTTGACACCGATCCGGTTGACCGACAAGAATAACTTTCGGTATCCGCCCACGCTGTTTCGCCTACCCGAGGCATCAGCTCAGCCCACCAGTGAGGACCGCGCCGATGACAGAGCAATTCAACGCCCGCCGCTTCGAGATCGCACTGGAACTAGAAGCTTCACGCGAAGACGTCTGGCACTCCATCGCCACCGGCGACGGGCTGGCCAACTGGTTCCCGGCCAGCGCTGAAGTCGTGCCGGGCGTCGGTGGCCGCATGGTGTGGAACTGGGGCGACGCCTACCGCTGGGCCTTGACCATCGATGCCTGGGTCCCGGGCGAGCGCTTCACGGCGCGCTACGAATCGGGTGTCGACGACGAGGGCGGCGGTAAGGTGCCGCTGTTCGTCCAGTTCGTCCTCGAAGGCGAGGGTGGCCGCACCACGCTGCGCCTCGTCCACTCCGGGTTCGGTCCCGACGCCAGCTTCGATGAAGAGTACGACGGCATCAGCCAGGGGTGGCCAGTCGAGCTGCAGAGCCTGAAGGTGTACCTGGAGCATCATCAGGGCGTCAGCCGCCAGCTTGCCTGGGCTCGGACGTCGACGCGCTTGGCACCTGGCGCCGCCATGCAGCATCTGCTTGGCGACGACGGAATCCGACTTCGCCCGGCGGCCAACGAGCTGCACCAGGGCGCCCACTTTAGAGCGCAGCTAGGTCCAGATACGACACTCGAGTGCGTCGTCGCGAGCTCGCCGACCGCCATCGGTCTCTGCGGCACGGCTGGCGAGCTCGACCACGCCTTCTTCCATGCACACACCTACCATCATCCTCAGCAAGACACTACCCACGTCTGGCTCTGGCTGGCTCAGTACAGCGCCCCGGCGGAGCGCGTCGAGCGCTACCAGGCAGCCATGGACGCGACCCTCCGTAGGGCGTTCGCCTCCTCGACATCGATGACCACCGGAGTCCTGGCGTGACGGTTCCTCCGACGGCTGGTGATCGTGTCGATGTGGTCGGCGAGACGAGACGCGCCCAGGTGCTCTTGCATCCTACCCGCCTGGCGATACTGGAAGCACTCGAGGTGCCCGGCTCCGCCAGCAAGCTGGCTACGCGTCTCGAAGCTTCTCGTCAGCGGCTTAACTATCACCTGCGCGAGCTCGAGGCCGCGGGGCTCGTGCAGCTGACCGAGGAACGCCGGCGTGGCAGTGTCTGCGAGCGCATCTATCGCCGCGTCGGCGATACCTACGCGATCTCCGCGGCGGCCCTCGGCAATCTCGGTACTTGTCCGGAGCGAGTCGCGGACCACCGATCGTCGGCGTATCAGATCGCCGTGGCCAGCCAGGCAATCGCCGATATCGCCACGCTGCTGGAGGGTGCCGAAGCCGCCGGCAAGCGCCTTCCCACCCTCACCCTGGATGGCGAGATCGCCTTCGAGTCGCCCGACTCACGTCGAAGGTTCGCCGAGGAGCTCACCGAGGCGGTCGCCGCGCTCGTGCAGAAGTACCACACCGCGGGAGCCGACGGACGAGTCTACAAGCTATACGTCGGTGCGTACCCGAAGCCCAAGCCCAAGCCCAAGCGCGCCTCGGCTGACGACAACGTCGACACCTCGGGCATTGCCCCCAACAACAAAGGAATCACCCTTGGCTGACATCCTTCACGACTTCAAGGTCCAGGCGTCTCCCGAGCGCGTGTTCGCGGCCATCAGCACCCCGACCGGGCTCGACCAGTGGTGGACAAAAACCTGTGTCGGCGAGCCGAGCCTGGGGGCCGCGTACGAGCTCGGATTCGGGTCCGGCTACAGCTGGCGCGCCAAGGTGACCTGCTGCGAGCCCGGCTCCGAGTTCGAGCTCGAGCTAGTCGACGCGCAGGAGGATTGGCTCGGCACCCGTGTCGGGTTCGCTCTTACCGCCGACGGCGACGCCACCGCCGTGCGCTTCCACCACACCGGCTGGCCGCAGGCGAACGCTCACTACCGGGGATCCAACTACTGCTGGGCCATGTACCTGCGGATCATGGGGCGGGCGATCGAGCACGGCGAGAGCGTTCCCTACGAGCAGCGTTAGCCGGGGCCTCTCGCTGGCGCCGTGTAGGTGCGACCAAAACGATCGGTGACCTCCACCATGACGTCGGTGGCACGCTCGGACACCTGTGCATAGAACAGGTGCCCCGTCGGTCGCGGCTCCACCCATGGCTGACGGGAAGGCAGGTCCTCGCCGGTGTGTAACTCGACGCTCAGCGGGTCGAATCCGACCCGCCGGGCCATCTCTCCCCGCCGCACGCCGCCCTCGTACAGCAGTACGGTCCATTCCGGATCCCAATCCCACACGTTTGCCACCACCTCGTCAGGGGTAAGCGGGTCGCTGCTGCGCGGGTAGACACGCAGCTGGTGATCGAACCCCATCCCGGTCGACTTGTATCGCCAGGTAACCTCCTCGCCGGCGATCTCGTAGACCGAGTAGCCCGACGGCGTACCATCCCAGCAGATCGGCCCACTCCACCAGGCGCCGCAGACCGTGCCGCTGACGTGCTCATGGGTCCCTTGCTCGAAGACGTGCTCGTTCTCGTGCGTATGCCCGGTGAGGATGTGCGCGACGTACGGCTCGAGCAGCCGGTAAAGCTCGTCGCGGTTGGCGATCGCCGCTGACAGGGTCGGGCTCGACTGCCCGCTACGGGCATGGACGCTCCCCAACGCCGGGATGTGCGTCGCCACGATCACCGTGCGACCGGGCGCAACCAGGGCCAGATCGTTGCGCAACCAGGTGAGCGCCTCCTCGGTCAGATAGGCGATATATCCCTCGCCGTGCCAGAACACATCGTCGAGGACGGCGTAGTGGACGGCGCCACGGTTGAACGAGTACCGGCTGGGGCCGAAGTGCCCGCGGAAGGTCGCCGTGGAGGCCGCGTCCGTACCGGCCTGGTCAACATCATGGTTGCCGACGACCTGGAAGAACGGAACACCCATGAGCGACACGGCGCGCTCGTACTCAGGATAGAGCGCCAGGTTGTCGTACATAATGTCGCCATCGGCGATGCCGACGACCTCGCGCTCGCCGAGGCCCCGCAGGGTGTGCTGCACATCGGGGATCGTCTGCGTGTAAAACCACCGCATCTCCTCAGGGGTTTTCGTCTGCGGGTCGGCAAGCAGCAGCAGCGCGTGCTCCTCGTCGGAGACATCGAGCCTCTGAAGCTCGAACACCGTCTGCTGTGTCGAACGTTGCGGATCGATGGCCGCATAGTGGCGCGCCGTGCCGGTCGGATTGGTCGGGACCCGAAATCCCGCCGGCGTGGTGATGTAAACGAACTCTCGATCCGAGGAGGTCACCAGCTCGAACGTTCCGTCGGAGGCAGTCGCGACCACCTGCAGCCCGTCGCTCACGCCGACCCCAGCGATTCCGCCGTCGCCGGTCCGTACCTGACCGCGGACTCGGATCGGCGCCCCCGCCATCGGTGCCGTTGGCAACGGCGCAAACGGATCGGCGATCAGACGCTCGGCGAGCAACGATCCGGCGACGGCGCCAAGGCCGGAGCGCAGAAACCGACGTCGGTCGAGCACGGGGCCGGCGACACCCGCCGAGTACCGACTATCCATCATTCCCCTCGACGCGAGGCTTGGCGCAGCCACGCGGGCATCGGCGATGCGCGCGGTGAACGCCGTACGCTTTCGTCAGGCCATCGACATGGTGCGCTGTCCCATGGCCGCGTCGTAGGCCATCAACGCGCGCAGCCATTCACGGGTTCGCGGTCGATCGTCGCTAAGCTTCAGGTTGTCGTAGAAGAACTGGCCGATGGGGTGCCCTGCCGCCATCTCGGCGCTCATGTCCGCCAGATACAGCGGCGCGGCGCAGACGATATCGGCGACGGTGAGGCTGTCACCCACCAGAAACTTGTCGGCTCCCACCTTCTGCTCGATGTCGGCGGTGCGCTCGGTGATCATCTCGTTGGCACGAGCGATGACACTGGCGTCGGGCGTCGGCGAGAGAGCCTCACCGAAGGCCATGCCAATGGGTTCGCCGATCTGCGTCTTGGCAAACCCCTCCCACGTCTCGATCTCACCGAAGGTCGCGTAGTCGTCGCTGAAGATCGCTGGCGTGTCGCGAAAGTTCGCTTCGATATAGCGCAAGATCGAGCCCGAATCGAAGATCACGGTCTCGCCGTGCTCCAGGATCGGCATGCGCGGCTGCCCTGACAGCTTAACGGCCGCCGCCCGATCGCCCGGATAGTTGTCCAGCTCGACCGGCAGGCGCTCGTAGTCGAGGCCCTTGTAACCGAGGGCGATACGGATCTTGACGCTGTTGGGCGAGCCGGTGAGCTCGTGCAACTTGAGCGTGGCGCTCATGGATTCCTCCATCGTGATCGGGGTGGCAATTTCGTTCGGGTCGCTTCAGCACGACCCCTTCTACCCTATGACGTTTGATCGATGACCATTGGGACCTCGCGTGGGTTTTGGTGGGGTCTTTGTTCGTTCTAGCGGCGACCAGTGGGCGTCGAAGAAGCAAGCTCGGCCAGCAGGCAGTCCGCAGCGCGGCCACGGGGCGTTGCCTCGCTCTTCTTGCAAGCGTAGGCTGCGAGCACACGAGGGATAGGCTCGCAGCGATCGAGCCAGTCCCCCTGGTGCTGACCAGTGGGAGTCTCCCGACAGTGAAAGGCGAAGCGAACGGCGACGATGGCGCGGCGGTGCGGATTCCGCCACCGCTCATCTACCTGGCGGCGATCATCGTTGCGGGCCTGCTGCACGCCTACGTGTGGCCCATGCCGCTGTTGCTCGAGTTCGGTCCGCGACTGGCGGTATCGCTGACCTTCGTGATGCTGGGCATCGTGCTGATGGCGGGCGCCATCGGCCTGTTCAAGCGCACCGGCCAGGACCCCAAGCCCTGGAAGTCGACACCAGAGATCATCTCCACCGGCGTCTACCACTTCACCCGCAACCCCATGTACCTGGGCCTGGCACTACTGCAGATTGGCATCGGCGCCGGAATGGAGAACGGGTGGATCGTGGGTTTGTGCCGCCGGTGCTGCTGGCCGTCTATCGGACGGCGATCCGGCACGAGGAGACCTATCTAGAAGGCAAGTTCGGGAACGCGTACCTGGAGTACAAGCGCTCGGTCCGCCGCTGGCTCTAGCAGGCAAGTTGAGCTGCTCAGCAGCCCTTCAGCTGGCGATCCCGTGCTCCTCGAGAAAGCGAAGCACGGCGGCCCAGGGGCGCGGGCAGTCATTGTGTCCGCACGGCATGCGAACGAGCGGTCCTCCCGCTGCACGGGCGAGCGCCTCGCCGTGGGCGTACGGGATCACCGAATCTCGTTCACCATGCAGAACCAGGGTCGGAGCCACGCGCGAGGTTGCGACCGCCAGGTTGTCGAAGGGATCGAGCACCAGAGCTCGCGGCAGAAACCACGGTCCAGCCGCGGCTACGCTGGTGAACGTCGACTCCAGCACCAGCGCTGCAACTGGCCGCACGGCGCCGAGCGCACAGGCAGCGCCGCCGCCCAGAGAACGCCCGTAGGCGACGATTCGGTCGTCGTCGACATCCGGGTGCTGATAGAGAAAATCGAAGGCTGCGACCATCGTGTCGGTGATCGACTCCTGGGTCGGCCGGCCTCCCGACCGGCCGTAGCTCGGGTACTCCACCAGCAGCACACCGAGCCCAGCCTCGGTGAGGCGCCCGACCGGCGCCAGCCAGTCGTCGATGAGTTCGCCGTTGCCGTGCGAGAAGATGACAACCGGGAACGGTGTCGAGGTTGGGGCGGGCCGCAAGAGCCACGCTTCGACCTCCGCCGCATCCCCGAGCCAGGCGGGCTCCGCGCCAACTGGCAGCGCAGGTGCGGGCCCCGGATGAGGTGGACGCGGATACATCACGCCTCGCTGCACGCCCAAGATCACGCCGACGTAGGCGAGGCCGAGCAGCGCAATAACGGCCGCGCTAGCCAACGATCTCTGCAACTCGCAACACCCTAGCGGAGCGTCTCACGAGCCGGTCGGCCGCTCTCTTCAAGCTCTGCACGGCATCCCAAGCGGCACGCTGCAGCAGGTTCGCGTCGGCCGCCGAGAGGGCACTGATGTCGCTTGCGGCACCTTCCCGCGACTGGCCGAAGCGCGTGCTGAGCCGCAATGCGGGCAGTCCTTCCGGCGACCGGCCCAACAACGTCGCGTAGAAGACACAGGCCGCGACATAGGTCCCGCTCGGTGACGGGTGGCTTTGGTCCTCGTGGTGCAGCGCCAGGGTCGGCCGCCCTTGAATCGCCAGGGCCCAGGCGATACCGACCGGCGACACCATCGCACCGAGCTCGTCGGCGATGCTCATGTAGGCGTCGGTCAACGCCTGTTGCGTCTCCGGAAGATGCTGTCGTGCCCAGGTGAGATAAAACACTGTCTGGGCACCAGATTTCCTGATCTCCCCGTCCAGGAGTCTCGCGTACTTGAAGAACTGCTCGCGATCGGTGATCGGGCGGGTGCTCTGCTCCTGCAGCACGACGTGGCTCCAGCCGCCCTGGCGGATGACTTCGATGGCGTCACCCTCCAACCAATGACGCTCGAGGGTCGCCCCACCGACCGTCACCTTCATCACCTCCACGGCAGGAGCATCCGGGACCGACGCCGCCAGACGCCGGGTCAGCAGCGGTAAATCGTTCACGTAGGTGTAGCTGTTGCCGATGAACAGCACATGCAGACCGGCTTGCGGCGTCGACGTAGGCGCTGCGACTGCGTCCGCGGCGGTCGCGCTCGCCGCCAATCCGCAGACGGATAGCGCGACCGACACGGCCAGGATGGCCCCGGCGTGCGGCTTGACGCGCGTCCCTGTTCTGCCGTTTCCAGTCGTCACGAACCCGAGCATCCTACGTCCCGCCCCGCGGCAGGAAGAGCTCCACCTCAAAACCCTCGGCATAACTGGCGTCGATTCGTAGCCCCGCGGCAATCCTGGCGTTGAGCTCGAGGATCCGGTCATCGAGGCCGCTGCCGCGCTGCTTCAGGTTCCGTACCTGCTGCGACCGGTGGAACCGCAGCATCTGCCGCTTCCATTGCGAGTCGCTCTCGTCGAACGGGAGATACGCGTCAACTCGCATATCGATGGTCTTCGGATCGCGCTGGTACAACGCCAGCACGTGTTTCGAGGCAGTCCGCGCCATCTCGCGGAACGTCGCGAACGTGCGACGGTGCCCCGCGTTGATGTCGTCACCATGGGGGAGCATCACGATGTCGGGCTCGATTCCGTGAAACAGCGCCGCCAGGGCGTCGCGCGCGTCAGTGTCCAGGCGCAGCTCTCCGTCATCGCTGACCGGGAGACGTAGGAAGACGACGTTGTCCGGGGGGAGCCCGAAGAAACGCAGTGCTTCAGCCTGCTCGGTCTCGCGAACGTCGATCTTCCGACGGTCGGTCGCGGGCGTCACGAACGAATCCAACACGCCGGACGCGCCACCTGTAAGTACCGCCACGGTGATGTCGGCGGCCGCCTCGAAGAAGTACCTCATGGTAACCGCAACCTCGTCGAAGTCGTCGGGGTGCGGTGCCAGCACGAGCAGACGGAGCGCCGGCGGCGGGCTCAGCTCAGCCAGTGAGTGGGGACCTTCAGCTGCCTCCCCAAGTTGGAGAAGAAACTCGGTGCACGCCGTTACAGTCGAGGTCACGCTGCCCAGTGTTGATCGCGCACGAACAGCAATCGATCATCGTCCGACATGTCCGGCCGGAAACCATAGCCCTCTTCAGCGAAATCCTTGAGACCGTCGAGTCTGTCCACCCGATTCTTGACGACGAACCGCGCCATCAACCCACGAGCACGTTTGGCGGAAAAGCTGATCGTCTTCGGCTGGCCGTCACGGATCTCTTTGAACAGGGCCGTAACCAAGGGCGGCTTCAGCTCACCAGAGCGGACGCCTTTGAAGTACTCGTTCGACGCCAGGTTGAGGATCAGCTTGACCGGGCGTTGTTCGTGCTCGGCATTGAGTGCCTCGGTCAAGCGACCGCCCCAGAACTCGTACAGGTTCTTACCGCGCACGTTGTCGAGCCGCGTCCCCATCTCCAGACGATACGGCTGGATCAAGTCCAGCGGCCGCAGTAATCCGTAGAAGCCGGACAGAATGCGCAGCCGGCGCTGCGCCCAGGTGAGATCACGCTTCGACAGGCTCGCCGCGGCCAGCCCACGGTACACGTCGCCGCCGAAGGCCAACAGGCACGGCTTCGAGTTGTCGCGTGTGAACGGCAGCGTCATGTCGTGGAATCGCTGGCGATTGAGCTCGGCCAGCGGTTGGCTGAGCTTCATCAGCCTGCGCAACTCGGCGACGGTGAGCTTTCGGCAGCGCTTCAGCAACATCTCGATGTCCCGCTTGAAGCGCGGCTCCGTGGTCGGCAGCCCGTCGGCGCGGAATCCAAAATCCATCGTCTTGGCGGGAGAAAGCAAGGTCAGCATGGGTCACTCAGGCTCGATCTTCTAGGCAACCAGAAAGCACGGTGCCAGGGCTGTGGGCAGTGGCTAGATTCTACCTCTTGCCGAGGAAGTTCTCGGCCCCCTGGAAGCACGCTCCGAGTTAACCGAGCAGAGGGCTCCTTTGACACCCGTGCGTTGGCATTCTAGGTTGCCGGCAGCTAACGATCACTACGGATGGAGGATGTCATGGCGGGCGAAGACGAGAAGTTGTCGCGACGTGGGTTTCTCGGCGGGACTGCAGCGGCTGCCGTCGGCGGCCAGGCACTTGCAGCGTCGAGGCAGGACCAGTCGGCAGAAGAGCAAACGCCGCGTCTGGTCTCCTCGGTGACGATCCCGCCACAGTCGGGGCGCGGGGTGTTCCTGGAGCGCGATCAGTGGATCAAGGTGATCACTCCCGAGGGCACGCAGGTCTCAGATCTGTTCGCCTTCGTACGCCACGCACCGGACGAGTTTCTTTGCCCCCGAACCACGATGACGCGTCAACGGCGCCTGTACCCGCAGGTCGGCGAGCCCTTCTACAGCAACAAGCGTCGAGCACTGCTGATGCTCGAGGAAGACACGGTCGGTGTGCACGATCTCTTCTATCCAGCTTGCGACGAGTACATGTATCGCGACTACTGGGGAGACGAGAATCATCCGAGTTGCCGCGGCAACCTGAACGCCGTGCTGAAAGAGCTGGGCTTCGAGCCCGGCGGCTACGCCGAGCCCCATAACCTGTTCCAGAACTCTCCAGCGATCGACATCGAAGGGAATCTAGAGATCCGCGAGTCGCCAGCGAAACCGGGAGACTACGTCTTGCTCAAGGCGCTCGATGACCTGCTGGTGGTTGCCACCTCGTGCTCTGTAGATCGCGGCGTGCTCAACGGCGACCGGCCCAAGGAGATCCTCCTCGAGGTCTACGTGTGACGAGGCTGCGAGGCGCCACATCCGCCTCTGCCGCGGCGATCTGCCTGCTGCTACTCGCTGGCGTCAACGCCAGGGCGCTCACTGACGCGAGCCCACAGGAGCAGGACCGAGCAGCCTCCGGCCGCTTCACTCTGATCGACGCAACCATCCCCGAGCTGCAGCAGGCGATGGCGAGCGGAGCGGTCACCGCGGTCGACTTGGTCGACGCATATCTGGCACGCATCGAGGCCTACGATCAGGCCGGCCCGCGACTGAACGCGATCCTGCACCTCAACCCGAAGGCTCGCGAGCAGGCCGCGGCCCTCGACCAGGAGCGCCGCGCCCAAGGCCCCCGGGGACCGTTGCACGGCGTGCCGATCATCCTCAAGGACAACTACGACACCGCCGATATGCCCACCTCGGCCGGGTCAATAGCGCTGGCCGGTTTCACCCCGGCGGCCGACGCCTTCCAGGTGCGCAAGCTTCGTGAAGCAGGGGTTGTGATCCTCGCCAAGGCGAACATGGAAGAGCTGGCGATGGGCATCACGACGATCAGCTCGCTGGGCGGGCAAACGCGCAATCCGTACGATCCCCGCCGTAATCCCGGTGGCTCGAGCGGCGGCACCGGGGCGGCGGTCGCAGCCGGCTTCGCGGCCTTCGGCATGGGATCGGATACCTGCGGATCGATTCGCATTCCGGCCTCACACAACAACCTCGTGGGCCTGCGACCCACCAAGGGGCTGTCGAGCATCGCCGGCATCGTTCCCCTCGCCCACACGCAGGACGTCGGCGGGCCCCTGGCTCGTAGCGTCACCGATCTGGCCATCGTGCTCGATGCGACAATCGGGCCGGATCCCCAGGACCCGGCAACCGCGGTGCTGGAGGGCCGGGAGCTACCGCGCTTCGAGGTCGGGCTCGGCAGCGCGGCAATCGCCGGGATGCGCTTCGGCAAGCTCACCGCGCTGATCGAGCGGGATGTCGCGGAGAGCTCGGTTATCGATGTAATCGACGCCGCCTTCGAGCATCTGGAGGGGCAGGGGGCGGAGATCATCGATGTCCAGGTGCCGGGAATGCTGGACCTGATAGAGAAGTCGGGCGTCATCCGCCACGAGTTCAAGTTCGATTTCATCGACTATCTCTCGACCCGTGCCGGCGCCCCGATCAGCTCACTGACAGAGATGCTCGAAGGCGGCCTGCATCATCAGGCGATGACGAGCCGCTTCGAAAACATCGACGAAGTAGAAGAGCGCGGCTCGGCGGAATACCTCGCCGCACTCAACTGGCGCGAGATCCTGAGAGATGCCGTCGTCCAGGTACTCGACGAGCACGAGCTGGACGCCATCGCGTATCCGACGATCGTCCAGCGCCCGAAGCATGTAGGGGAGCGCCAACCAGGCAGCAACTGCGCGCTGAGCGCGCAAAGCGGGCTGCCGGCGATCTCGATCCCTGCGGGCTTCACTGCCGACGGCCTCCCCGTGGGGCTGGAGCTCCTCGGCCGACCCTTCGACGACGTGGCGCTCGTAGCGCTGGCGTTCGCTTTCGAGCAGGGCACAAATCACCGAGTGTTGCCCTCCGTAACTCCGTCCTTGGTCAACGGGGCGGCGCCGCGACCGTTGTCGTTCGAGGTGTCCGTAACAGCCGAGCGCCAAGACGGCGGTGGAACTTCGACCGTCCGGGGTGCGACGTTCATCCTGGATTCGACACGGAACCGACTCCGGTACACGCTGACCATCGCCGAAGGCGCGTTCGCGGAAGTGCTCGCGGTGACCCTTCACGTCGGAGAAGAGGGTCAGGGGCCCGCCATCGCCCGCCTCGCCGGGATCGGTGCCAAGCAAAGGGCCGGTGAGATCGAGTTGCGTCCCGCCGATCGGTGGGCGCTGGACAAGGGAGAGATCTACCTAAGGGTGTTCACGCGCGCTGATCCGCAAGGCACGCGGCGGGGGCGCCTCGTATTGCCGCGGTAGCTACTTGGTGGCGAGGAACATCTCGTGCGCCCCCGGTTCCACCTCGGAGTGCTCGAACGGCAGCACCGTGGTGCTGACGAAGCCGACGTCGGCCAGCATCGCCAGCCAGTCATCTCGCGCAAACAGGGCACGGATCGCACGGTCGTGTTCTACACGTACCGTGCCGTCGGCCGATCGAAGCATGTACGCCATGTCGTGCCTGTAACAGCTGTCGTCGGGGTCGGGGTCGGAAATCCACTCCAGGTAGCGCAACGCTCGCCCGCCGCCGTCGTGTCCGCCATGATCGGTCGAGGGACAGACCACTAGTCGTTTCGTTGGTTCGAGTTGTCCATGTCGGAGAAGATCAGCCAGCGTCCGTCGGGCCCCTTGTGGAGGGTGAGCGTGAACTTGCCGGCGTCGGGGCTTCCTTGCTCCTGGGTATAACCCCCGATGATGTAGCCGAGCGAGCCGTCGACGTTATAGGCGATCGCCCGAAGGGACAGCGGCCCGCCGCCATCCCCGTAGTATGCGGCGATCGCCGCGCGGCCGCGCACCGGTGATCGTCCACCGGCGAGAACAAATCCGTTCTCCGCGAAGAGCGGGGCGAGCTCCCTTCCACCGATACGATAGGCCTTCTCGTAGTCGGTAAGCACCCTGGCCAGCTCCGGTGGGAGCTCGACGCTGGGGAGAGGAGACTTCGTTACGGGCTGTTGCGCAGCCGCCAACGAGGGCAGGACCACAGCCAGACCGAACGCGGCAATCAACGTGCGCATAATGTCCTCCAGCCTCCCGTCGCGGTCTAGCTGGCTGTGGGCTGCTCCAGCCTGTCGGCGATCCACTGATTGATGCTCTTCCCATCGCGCCTCGCCTCCACATAGATGTGGCGATGGAGCTCCGACGACAGTCGCAGCATCAGCCGGCCCGAGAAAGGCTTGTCGGGCTCCTCATCTCGCTCCCTACAAAACTCGAGGTAGTCCTCGATGGACTCGCGAAACGCCTCCTCCAATTCATCTACGCTAGTCCCCTGAAACGTGATCACGTCCCGGGTGTCGAGGACTTCGCCATGAAACAAGCTCGCTTCACTATCGAACTCCACGTTGCCCGTGTAGCCCCGATACTCCAACATCATTCACCGTCCTCTGGCACAACGTCCGCATTGACCAGGAAACGCCGCATGGAACGGAGCGCTCCCTTGTCCGTCTCCTTGCGCGGATGCGGCCGATGGAAAACGGCCCGAACGCCGTTGAGATAGATGCGGACCCGCGATCCCCGTCCCTCGCTCAGCTCTGCTCCAAGCGCATTTAGCAGTTTCTCCATCTCTGCCCATGACACGTTGGATCGAGCTGGAACTGCGAAGATCGCCACAAGCGTCTTCCGATGCTTGCTCGACACATTCATAGTGTCATATTATGACACTATAGCATCAATCGACAGTACCGTCACGCAATGAGCCGCCATCCCATCCAGCCGAAGAACGCGATGGCGGCCAGCAGCGCCACGACCGTGGGCTTCCTGTTGGCGAGGTCCCCCACCCACTCGCGCCGGCCATTGAGGATCAGCAGCACCAGCGCGAGCATCGGAATGAACATCGCCCCGATCACGGCGTAGAGTTTTTGCACCTCCCTGAAGCTCATCAGCAGGCCGAGCATCGGCACGATCGCCATTCCCAGCAGGTAGCCCCGGTAGGGGGCCGACCGGGTGTCGATCGCAACCCCTGGCTCTTGACTCCTGGCCGGGTCGGGACTGCGAATGAACAGACGCCAGAGATCAGCAAAGAGGTATGGTACCGACTGCCACACGCCCAGCAGGCTGCTGAACACCGCGCCAAACGCACCGATCAGGAATAGCCACCGCCCCCAGAGCCCCAGGGAGCCTTCGAGGCTGTCGGCGAGCGACACGAGCAGCCCGGCGCCCTGGCCCTCGATCCGTACCGTGGTGCCGATGATCACCATGGCAATCCCGAAGAGGATGGTCAGGGTGTACGCCACCCCGAGATCGATGCGGCAAGTGGCAAGGTCGCCCGGCCCCAATCGTCCCTTCTCACGGATCCAGTAGCCATAGCACAGCACGGTCAACGTCCCGCCGACGCCGCCGATCAACGCCACTGTCCAAGTAATGCCCTCCCCGCCCGCGGCGGGGATCGTGGGAACGAACAACCCACGTAGCACCTCCCCCGCCCCCGGAGACAGCAGAGCCCCAGTCAACAGGACGGTGCCGAACATCACCGCGATGCAGACGCTCATCACCTTCTCGAACAGCAGGAATCCGCCCGCCCACACCAGCGCCAGCCCGGTCAGGCTCGACAGAATTCCGAAGACGATCTTGCCGTCGGCCGGGTCGCCGAATATCGGCACCATGGCGTGAAGCGTGACGCCGCAGGCGCTCATCAACGCCGAGCCGACGAAGAACGACCACAAGAGCAGGTAGGGCAGGAACAGCCAGCCCACAGCTCGACCCAGTCGACTGGCAATCCCTTCGAGGAGTGTCTGGCCGGTGGCCAGCTGCCACCGCGTCAGCCCCTCGTTGAGCAGGAACTTGAGAAACCCGCCGACCACGACGGCCCAGAGCACCGCCGTCCCGAGCTGACTACCCGTGAAGCTCGCGGTGGCAAGATCGCCGGCCCCGACACCGGTGGCGGCCACCAGCAGCCCGGGCCCGATGACCACGAACAAGCTCCGCAGATTCCAGTTCACGGGGATCTATTCTATAGAGCCTCGAGAAACTGACCGATTCTCTTCCCGGTCAGATAGAAGCCGGCCAGTCTCTTGTCTCCGGATACCAAGGTGGGGATTGCGCCGACGCCATCTTCGAGCCTCACCCTACCGACGTATGTGGCTGCCGAAGACGCGGCGCTCGACAGCCTCGACGATCTGTTGTCCGTTGGAGCTGTTGGTCAACAGCGCGTACCCGAGGTTCTCCTCGACCCCGTACATGAAATCCGCAATGAAGATCACGTTGTTGCCGCCGTGGTAGACGTATCAGCGTGACCCATCCGTCACGATGCCCAGACCCAGTCCCCAGCTCAGCTCCCGGTCGCCATCCGTCTCGACACTCACGGCGGGATTCGCGAGCGCGGAGTAAGGCCCGCCGGAGCGAATCTCCGAAGCCAGATGCGCCCCGAACGCGGCGAGATCTGCGGCTGTCGTGTGCAGGGTCGAGCTGGAGAGCGGCACATGAAGCTCCCACTTGTCTGGGCTGCCCTCAGCATCGTGACCGAGTGAGTAGTTGCGCCGCATCTCGGTGTCGAGCAGGAAGCTGCTGCGGGTCATTCCCAGCGACTCGAAGACCCTTCCGTCGCCAACTCATTCAGGCTCCTGCCGGTCATCTCTTCCACGATCCGCTGCAGGAGAACGTAGCCCTCGCCGGAATAGCGGTACTCGGTGCCCGGGTCGACGACGAACTCGAGCCTGTCGTCGGGCGCAAAGAGCTCGGAGTAGCTTCCGGCGGCGAGATTCAAACGGCTGCGCCAATTGGGCAGCCCGCCGCGATGCGTCAGCAGGATCCGCGCGGTCAGGCTTGCGGCGCGCGCGTCGTGGGCGAGCTCCGGAATCTCTGGCACCAGCGCGTCGCCACGCAGTGTCAGCGCGGTACCGTCATCGAAGGCACCCAGTAGTCAGGCGCGAGAATCGACACCTTGGAACCGAAGCGATCGAGGTTGAGCGTCAGCGACGATGAGCGCGCCGTGGGTGGCGCTCAACGCTCGGCGTCGGCGACGCCCCCCGTTTCGAGCGCAGCGGCCGCAAGCGCCTTGACCGCGAACGTCGTGCCGGCGTGCGTCAGGAAGTTCGAGGTTGTGAAGCTATTGCGTATGGACTGGGTCCACCAGTAGCCACCGGCACGCTGGTTCGTCTTCAACCAGCCGACGCCGCGTTGGATCGCCGCGTGCGACGCCGGAACTCCGGCCTGTCGCAGAACGTATATGACGAAGCCGGTGCCGTAGCCATCACTTTCGACAGTCACCGGGGGATCGGATTCGAGTCCCTTGCGCATCCGCCATACGCCGAGCTTTCCCGAGGCCCAACCACCGTCTTCACGCTGCAGACCGAGAAGCTCGTCGATCCAGCGTTGGCGATCAGCGTCGCTGACCAGCCCCTCGTTGACACTGCCGGCCCATAGCAGCATGCCGCGGTTGTGGGCGATTTCGGGCGGGTTCGCGGCGATGTAGGCGCGAATCCTGCGCATCCCCTGCACAGCAGCATCGGTGCTGGGGTAGTCGCCCGGAGCCATGCCGGTGGCGATCGCCATCAGCGTGACGGCGAAGTGGAAATCGGACTCGAACGGTGGCCAGTTGCTTACCGTCCAATCGGCCCAATGGCCGCCTTCGTCCTGTAGCGACCAGGCGTGGTCGTCTTGTCGGATGCAGCAACCGCGCACTTGGTGCCACGCCACCGTACCATGTCGCCTGCGCTAGCGACCGATTCCAGGCGGATCCCTCACGGCATCTACAACCAGGGACCGACCTCGTCAGCGTCTCGCACGCACGGATCGCTCAGAAGGTGTCCTCCTTGAGCTTGAACGTGTCGGCCAAGTCCGGGTTGCGATCGTCGCCCACGACACGATGGGCCACGTACTCGCCCAGCATGATGCCGTGCTTATAGCCATGGCCTGAGCCACCGCCGACGATCCAGACGTTGTCCATCTCCGGGTGGCGGTCGACGATGAAGTGATCATCGACGCTGTTCTCCAACTGGCACACCCGCGACTCGAGCACTGGCTGGTGCGCGAGAGCCGGGAAGGCGCGCGCCACGAACTGGCGCGCCTTCTCGATCTCCTCGGAGGTCACGATCCGCTCGCCGGTATCCGGATCGAACGAGATGCTGTCGAAATAGGGCCGCACCTTCCAGCCGCGGCCCTCGATGCTCGGGAAGCCGTAGGCGCGCTGCATCTCCCACGTCGGACAGTTGGGGTAGATGAACCGGTTGTCGTCGGTCGGCACGCCATACCAGAAGGTGATTCCGCGCGGAGTCTGGAGCTTGTTCTGCATCACGGAGGGAAACACCTTCGGCAGCCATGGGCCGCACGCGAAGACGAACGTGTCAGCCGACACCGGCTCGCCGGTCGAGAGCTCGAGCTCCAGTAGCTTCCCTCCGGCATGCTGCCCGGGCTTCGCCCTGGCGGTGACCAGCGTGCCGCCCTTACGCTCGAAGGCACCAGCGACGGCGAAGCAGGCACGTCGCGCCATGAGGACACCGGTGCTGGGCACAGAGAACCCGAATTCGAACTCCTGGTGGTTGAACTGAGGATAGCGCCGCGACAGCTCGTTGTGAGGCACGACTTCGTTGTCGATCCCGTGTCGATCGAGCACTTCCTTGGAGGCCCGCAGGTACGCGGACCATTGGCGCGCGAGAGTGAGCTGACCCGTACGGTAAAAGAGCGGCCGTCCACCCCACTCTCTCTGGCGCGCTTCCCAACGGTCGAACGCCTGCACGACCCAACGGGTGTAGATCTCGCGTTCGCCATATTGGGTGCGGATCTGCCGAGTCTCTCCGCCGGAGGCCGCCCTTGCGTTGCCGGCGCCGTAGGCGTCGATGAGGGTGACCCGGTGCCCCATCTCTCGCAGATAAAGGGCTGTCCAACCGCCGAACGCTCCTGCCCCGATGACCGCTACGTCCGCCGTCGATGCGGCCGCCGGTCCGGACGCGTGCACCGCGGTGGCCGCCGCCTGCAGTTCTTTGGTGGTGCCCAACGCCAGCGCACCAGCCCCGGTCAGCTTGAGGAACGTGCGTCGGTCATGCCGCGACATGGCGCCACTCCAAGGTTGGTATTGTGGCCCGGCTGCTTACCGGGCTCCCTCGGCCCGCAGCTAGCAGGCCGTGGTGAAAGTGTGGTGGGCCTGGCTACCTGTGCTCCTCGCTTGTCTCCTGATAGCGCGCGCCGCTCAGGGTGTTAGAGAGCGAGTAGTTCCCCTCGTGACACGCATACTCGTAGAGCAGGTCGTCGAGGCGCTCGAACGGAACCTCCCCTCCCCAGGTGCTCGCATACATCGTCGGGTCGTCGATGGTGAACTCGTAGTGAATGGTCGCCTCATCGACTCGGGTAAAGCGCTCGACCACCTTGCGATCTGCCGAGGGAGGGACACCGCGGAGCGGGTGGTCGGGATTCAAGTTGGTGGTCTCGACAACGAGCGTGTCCCCCTCCCAACGACCCCACGAGTCACCGAACCAGGGACGAATGTCGTTCGGCAGCGGTACGGGATCACCTAGCCGGATGATCCGGACGTCGTGCACCATCTCGGTCATGATCATCACGTGATCGGCCGTCTGCACGATCGTGTAGTTGTTGAGGTAGAAGTAGTTGGGGAGCATCGGCGGACCGGCGTTGGAGCCGAACGATACGAGCCAACGGTCCTCCAGCGGTAGAAGCTCGGGATGATCGTACGGGCCGAACTCGCTCTTGAGCTCGGCAAGCACCTCGATCCGCCGACGTCCCTCCGGCGTCAGCTCCGGCACGCGGCCATCCGCTGGATTCGTCACCAGCGAGCTCCTGGGCACGCCATTGACGACCGCCACGCGGTCACCGGCCTCGCTCCGCGCAGCGCCCTTGGCGAGTCCAACCTCTTCTCCAAAACGTCTCCAATAGCCGTCGTCAGTCAGCACCTCCGGGCGATCGCGGGGCGCCTGACCCTCCTCGATCTCCGCAACCTGTTCCGGGCTGAGAACGGGCCCCAGACCCT
The DNA here is from genome assembly GCA_963666055.2 of Acidobacteriota bacterium. Taxonomy (GTDB): domain Bacteria; phylum Acidobacteriota; class UBA890; order UBA890; family WLXD01; genus DASCOT01. Next base: position 371,133 of record CAXWPH010000015.1, read on the forward strand.
CCGGGCGCTGCACGGGGGTGAGCGTGGCGTTGGTCCAGTTCCCCTGGAGATCCGGGTGGCCGTGCGGTGTCCTCGGCACCTGCCACACCGCGGCGTCGGAAGCAGCGCTCTGCGCCGCCGCGGTCGACCACAGCGTCGCCGCCGACAACGCGATCACTGCAACAGCCATGGCGCATCGCCTGAGCGTCAGCGAGGTGCAGAGATTCATCTTCATCTTTACCCGGCATTCCCCAGATGACCCTTGTCGAATCACGTTCTTGGCTTGACCAGTATCGGGACGCCTGAATTCAAACACCGATTGTTGGGCTCCTCAAGAGATTCGCAGCGCGAACGATACCACCCACCAAGAGCGGTATTCTCTTGTCCTCGAGCGGTTACGAGGTGCTGGCTTCCTGTCCGCACAGGCTTCTGCTGTAACCGGGATCAAAGATCCATTTGGGAAATCCGGGCTAATATCTGGGAGGATCCCCACCGGCCGCGCCGCGTCCACGCAAGGCGGCCCGCACCGCGCGGTCGATCCCCCCGCGACCCGTGACGATGGAGGCGAGTAAGGATGCCGAGCTTGGAGCGTGGTCGGCGTGTGCCGCGACCTGGTGCGATCGCAGCGCTCGCCGCTGTCACGTCCGTGTCCGCGATCGTCCTGCTGACGATCGGCTGTGGCCCGGGAGCGTCCCCCGGGGCACGGCTCGACGAGCTCCGCGGCGACCGCAAGCTCAACGTCCTGCTGGTGACGCTCGACACGACGCGCGCCGATCGACTCGGCGTGTACGGCTTCGACGAGGTCGACACCCCGGTCATCGATGGGCTTGCCGCCCGCGGCGTCACCTTCATGCGCGCCTACGCCTCGACGCCGCTGACGCTGCCCTCGCACACCTCGCTATTCACCGGAACCCATCCGCCCTACCACGGGGTACGCGACAACGGCGCCCACATCGCGCCAGAAGGGCTGCAGACCCTGGCCGAGAGCTTCCAGCAGGCCGGCTACCGAACTGGCGCGTTCGTCGGAGCCTTCGTGCTCGACTCGCGCTGGGGCCTGGCCCAGGGGTTCGACCGGTACTTCGACGAGTTCGAGTTGCCCAGGCAGCGAATGATCTCTCTGAGCACCGTGCAGCGCTCCGGATCCGAGGTCGTCGACACCGCCCTGGCGTGGGCCCGCGAGGACGACACCACCCCGTTCTTCATGTGGGTGCACCTGTACGATCCGCACACCCCGTACGATCCACCCGAGCCCTTCAGGTCACGATACGCCGACCAGCCCTACGTCGGCGAGATCGCCTGGACCGACTCCGTGGTCGGCAGGCTGACCTCCTGGCTGGACGACTCCGGCCGATCCGACGACACCTACGTGGTGGTGGCAGCCGATCACGGCGAGAGCCTCGGCGAGCACGGGGAGAACGAGCACGGGCTGCTGCTGTACGAGTCGGCCATCCGGGTGCCGCTGATCATCGCCACGCCGTTCGACGAGCCGCAGGGCATCCAGCGCCACGAGCTGGTCTCGTTGATCGACGTCATGCCGACCGTGCTGGAGTTGACCGGGCTGGAGGTCCCCGAAGAGGTGCATGGCAGGAGCCTGGTACCGCTGTTTACCAACGACGCCGAGGTCGAGGGCAGGCCCGACGAGCGCGTCTATGCCGAGACCTTCTACCCGCGCCTGCATTTCGGCTGGAGCGAGCTCCAGGCGATCCTCGAGCCCACCCACAAGCTCATCATCTCGTCCGAGCCGGAGCTCTACGATCTTCTGCAGGACCCCGAGGAGCAGGAGAACCTCGCACCGCAGCGCGCCGCCACGGCAGAGGCGCTGCGCCGGGAGGCCGAGGAGCTGGTGGCGCAGTTCGAGGAGAACGCCAACCCGGCGAACACCGTCACGCTCGACCAGGAGACTCTGCAGCGGCTCGCCGCGCTCGGGTACATCGGCGGCTACAGCGCCGATGCAGACGACCCGGAGGTCAAGCGCGCTAACCCGAGGGACAAGATCGAGATATACAACGACCTGCTGCGGGCCCGCAGTCTGACCCTCCGGAACGAGCCGGCCGAGGCCGAGGTGCTCCTGCGGGGGGTTATCGTCGAGGATCCTGGCGTGGTCGATGCACACCAGTCGCTCGGCAACCTGCTCGTCGAGCAGCTCCGCTACGACGAAGCGATCGAGGTTTTCGAGACCGCCCTCTCTATGCGGCCCGAGGATGCAGCCCTGGTGCTCCTTCTCGCCACCACGCAGAGGCAGGCCGGTCGGTTGGACGAGGCCGAGAAGGTGTTGCTGGACTTCATCGACGTCCTTGAGCCGGATGCCCGGCTGTACATCAGCCTCGGACGCATCAAGCAGGCGACGCGCTCCTACACCGAGGCAGCAACCTATTTCAACGAGGCGTTGCGCCTCAGCGAGGATGCTCCGGCGAGCAACATCATGGCCGGCGCGCACGTCGGGCTCGGGGCTGTCCTGCTGGCCAGCGGCCGCCTGAGCCTGGCGGAGGAACACCTGAACCTGGCGCTCGGCTTCAACGATAGCCTCGCCGATCTGCACTTCCAGCGCGCCTTGCTGTTCCAGGCCCGGGAACAGCCGGACGAGGCGATCGGAGCCTACCGCCGCGAGCTCGAGAGCTCGCCGCGCAACGGCAGGGCCGCCTTCAACCTCAGCGTCATCTACCGCAACCGCGGTGACCTCGTCGAGGAGGAGCGCTACCTGCGTCTGGCCCTCGAGATCAACCCGCAGTTCGCCGGTGGGCGCCTTTTCCTCGCCCGCATCTACCTGCTGAAGAACGAGCGCCTCGACGAGGCCGTGTCGCTCGTCGAGGGGGCGCTGGAGCGACTCGAGTCGTCGACTGCGCGCGGAGTGCCGCAAGAAGTGACCAGGCAGGACCAGGTGCTGGGTCATCTCTTGCTGGCGGATATCTACAATCGACTCGGCAGAAACGAGCTCTCCAACCAGCACGCGCGTCTCGGGACGCAGCTGCGTACCGGCACACAGCGCTGACCATGCACGCGACGGTAGTCCGGGTCGGCCTGCACATCGTCGTCTGCTCCTTCCTGGCCGCTCCAAGCCTTTTCGGTTCGACTTCAGCGACATCGGCCTCGCTGGCTTTGATGGGTACGCGGTCGGCAGCCCATCAGGAATCTGAGACCGCGCAGACGCCAGCCGAGGAGTTCGACCAGGCGATGCAGACCGCTGCGGCGGCCCTACAGAACGGCGATTTCGAGTCGGTTCTCAGGGCGGCGACGGCGTACGAGCGCGCCCACGAGCTGCGTCCCGAGAGTATCCAAACCTGCCTGGCGCTCGGGCGCACCTACCGCCGTCTCACCCTCCATGAGAAGACGATCGCCCTCATCGATGACTGTCTGGCCGCGGCTGGCCCGGCCCCGAACCTCGAGCTGATGAGGGGGCGAACGCTGCTTCAGATGGGCATGGGGTCGGAGGCGCGAGCCGCCTTCGAGGCGGCCACAGCGGCGGGCGCCGTGGACGCGCGCTCCGATCTCGGCCTCCTGGCGTGGGCACAGCGCGATCTCGACGTCGCCGTGGAGGAGTTCGAGGCGCTGATCCGGGTGCGTCCGCGCCGAGCCCTGGTGTACGTGCGCCTCGCCGAGGTGTACATCGATCGCCTGGAGGTCGCGACCGCTGAAGGACTGCTCCAACGTGTCCTCGAAATGCAAGCCTGCTGCGCGGCGCAGGCGCATAACCTGCTTGGGCTCATTCGCTACAAGGCCGGCGATCTGGAGGGCGCGGTGACCCACGGGCGCGAGGCAATCCGGCTTGACGCAGATCTGGGACTGGCGCACTACAACCTGGCCATGGCCCTTCGCGACAGCGGTCAGCGGGAGCAGAGTCAGCAGGTGATGCAGCGCTTCCAGGAGATCGACAGCGCCGCCAACCAGCGCGAGCTCGAGGAGAATCGCGCCACGCAGATCGCCGTGTTGAACGCGCAGGGACTCTACTATTTTCGCCGTGACGATCCGGCCGAGGCGCTGAAGCTTTTCGAGGCCGCGCTCGGGTTTGCGCCCGACGACCCATTGATCCACTTCAACATCGGCCTGTCCAGGTCAGTACTCGGCCAGCACGAAGGTGCGATCACGGCACTGGAGAGCGCGCGCCAGCTGCAGCCGAAACGCGCGGAGACCTACGTGCTTCTCGCCGCCGCCTACCGTGCGCTGGGTCGAGCGGCGGATGCGCAGCGCGTCGACGAGCTGCGCCAGCAGCTCGAGGAACAGCGCTGATGAGCTCCTGCTGCAGGCGACTCGCTCATCATCCTCCTCCCTGCTGCTGCGGCTGATCGAGGATCTGCCGGGCCCTGCCCGCATAGGTTGCGGAGAGCTCTTCGTTGCCCAGCCGATTGTGTAAGTCGGCGAGAAGAAAGAGCCCGAGCGCACGATCCCTCGACGAGAGCTCGCCCGACAGAGCCCTCTCCGTGATGCCGACCGCTTCCTCGTAGTGTTCTCCCTTTTCGAGATAGGTCCTCGCCAGATAAAGACGCGCCTGCGCGAGGTCCGGATTGAGCTCGAGAGCGCGGCGTAGAGACTGCTCCTCCCGCCGGGGGTCGCCCAGATTGCGGTACGCCTCGGCGAGCCTCAGGTTTGCCGCGGCGTGCGTGGGGGCCATCTCCAGCTCTAGGAGGTATTCTCGTGCCGCCTCCGCATGCTCTCCACGGCGAGCCAAGAGCTGACCAAGCATGAAGTGCGCTTCGGGCAGCCGCTCGTAGATCTGCAACGCTTTGTGGAGGTGCTGTATGGCCCGGTCCTCGTCGCCGGTCTCCACATACACGCCCGCCAGAGTCCGGTGCACGATGGCCTCGTCATCGCCGGCCAGCAGTTCCAACAACAGCCCTTCAGCCTCCTCGTATTCTGCTGTCCGGAACAACGAGAACACATCGAGGAGCCGATTGTGAACCGCGATCTTCGCCCTCGGAGAAGGTACCTCGGCGTTGTCTTCGTCGACGGGTGCGGCGGTGGCGCTCAGGTATCCCAAGGCCGCAAGCTGCCGCCGGGTCTGCTCGTCGACAACGGTCTGCTCGGCGCTCACGTTCCCTTCCAGCTGGGCAAACATCGCTGCCGCGGTGTTACTCATCTGCAGAAACACGCTGTTGAGCCTACCGACCAAGTTGTGTTGCTCGTCCGGATCGTCGACCAGATCGAATAGCTCGGGATCCACCGAGGCGATCAGCTTGTAGCGGTCGTTCTGGATCGACCGTAGCTCGCTCCAGCCGTACCGCAGCCGTGGGAAGTAGCTCTCCGCGTAGACGGTGCGTGGCTGCGCCGCGGCGGCCGGATCAAACAGCGGTGCGAGGCTCCTGCCTTGCACATACGCTGGAATCGGCAAGCCGCTGAGCTCGAGCACCGTCGGCAGGATGTCGACCAGCGATACGACCTCCGAGCGCCGAGTTCCCGCGGAACCGCTCAATCGCCCCGAGAAAATGAGCGGAACGTGAAGGGTCTCTTCATAGACGAAGAAACCGTGCTCGTGCTCCCCGTGCTCGTTCAGGCTCTCGCCATGGTCACCTGCAACCACGATGACAGCCTCCGCCAGCCCGGTGTCGTCGATGGTGCCGATGAGCCGGCCGATCTGGGAATCGACGAAAGCGATCTCTCCCAGGTAGGGACGTCCCAGGTACTCGGTGCGAAATGGTTCCGGCGGTGCATAGGGAAAATGCGGATCGTAGAGATGAACCCACAGGAAGACCGGCTGACCAGGACGTCGATCGTCGAGCCACCGCAGCGACCGGTCGACGACCTCGTCGGCCGAGCGCTCAACGCTCTCCAGAGAGGCGCTCCGCTCCGGTGGTTGGAACGAGTCGAAATAGGTCTCGAACCCCTGAGCAAGACCCCATCTGGAGTCCAACACGAAGGCGGCGACGAAGGCAGCCGTCTGATAGCCGTTGGCTCGGTAGATCTCCGCCATCGTCTCGATCTGCTGCGGAACGACAAAGCCGCCGTTGTCGCGAACCCCGTGGTACGGAGGATAGGTTCCGGTAAAGATCGATGCGTGCGACGGCAAGGTGAGCGGTGTCGGTGAAACCGCCCGCGTGAAGGTGACCCCGCGCCTCGCGAGGCCATCGAGGTTCGGTGTCTGAACCCCATCGAAGCCGTAGACCCCGAGGCGATCCGCCCGCAGCGTGTCGATGGTGATGACGATGACGTCGGGCTTGTCTTGCCCGGCCACGGCAGGTCGGGGTGTCGCTTCCACGCCGGACGGTGTCTGCATCCAGGACCATACAAGGCCTATGAGCAGGGTGCGGAGCAGAACCCGTGAGCGCTTGACGGACCAAACCTGCATCCAGGCTACCTAGCAGGCCGTGGTGAAAGTGTGGTGGGTCTGGTTACGGCGAGTTGGGGCCAGATGCAAGGCGGCCTGACACGGGCGATGCCCCGGCCATCGTCGAGGAAGGCCAACGCCGCAAATGGCCCCAAATCGCCGTAACCCTTCGGGCGACAGGGGGTTGCGCGCGTATCCTGCGTCGTTCCTCGTCCACGATGGGGTAACCATCGCCTCCTCCTCTCTCCTTGCCTCCACTTCGCAAGTCCCTGTCGACAGACCCACCACACTTTCACCACGGCCTGCTAGGGCTCCTGATCATAGGTACGGCGACGTTTGCCGGAGCGAAACGCGGGCGACATCGAGAAAGGGGGGGGCAGGCGATGCCTCAGCCATCTACGCGAGGTGTGAACGGCAGATCGAAGAAAACGACAAGCGGGGTGCGGCCCTGGAGGACCGCACCCCGCGTTATCGCTTGTCGTTGAGGGTCAGCGAATCAGAAGGAGAGTCGTGCTCCGATCCTGAACTGCCGCCCGGGCAGCAGGCCACCTGTTGTCCGGGGCGACCCGACGGCGGAGACGCGGCCCCCGGACGCGTCGCGATGCACGTTGAAGGTTCGGCTTCTGTCCTCTTGGACGTTGGTCGGGGAGAAGTCGTTGAGCAGGTTGAATCCGTCGACCATCAGCTCAAAGCGGCCACCATCCCCCATCTCAAAGGACTTCGAGAGCCGCAGATCGAGCTGCTTGAGCGAATCCCACCGCCTGCTGCCGACCTTCTCGATGTTGGAGCGGCCGTAGTCGGCGTTTTGAAGCCCAATCCGACTGTTCCTCTGTTGCAGGTTCCACGGCCGACCCGACGCGAAGTTCCAGTACATACCCGCAAGGATGTTTCCGGGCAGCCTGTAGTTGCCCAGTACCTTCCAGCTCCACGCCCTGCTGAAGCGCAACGGGCCAGACTCGGAAAACGGGTGGCCGTTGAAGTTCGGGTTGTCTTCCTGGTCGAAGCCTCTTCCCCAGACGCTCTGGCCGTCGCCGTTCTCCTTCGTTCCCCGGTTGTTCTGGTAGGTGACGGAGGTGCTGAAGTTGAGGCCGGAGCCCGTGCGCCGTCGGTCCAGCGTCAGCGACACGATGTCGTGCGTTCGGGTGTAGTAGGGGCTGTTGGTGAAGGCTTGGTCAGTGAAGCCGGTGTCTTTGTGGTAGAGCGTTTGCGTTTGACCGGTGGCCACGGTTCCGTCCGCCAACAGCGTGTCGGGGGCGGTGTATTCGAAGGCCGTGAACTGATGGTCAATCTGGTCGTCGTAGTTGAAGAAGTTGCTGTCGTCTTTGTGGATATAGTCGACACCCACGACCCAGTCGTTGACGAATTCAAACTCGAAACCGATGTTGATGACATCGGTGTGCAACGAATGCAAGTCCTCCGGGATCGGGAATTGTGGGGCGTCCTGCGTTCTCAGGTTCGCAGGTACAAACGTAGCGTCTTGCAGCGCTATTGCTTGTGCGTCGGTTAGGTTTGCCAGGTCGACGCTGCTGTCGAAAAAGTCTGTCGCATCGAAGAAGTACGACGCGTAGGACTTGTAACCGAGGTTTTCGCGAAACGCGCCGCCACTGGCTCTCGAGATGTGGCCGATGGCGACCTTCTCGAAGTAGCGTCCCCAGCTGCCATGCGCGACAGCACGACCATCACCTGACAGATCCCAGGTGAATCCCAACCGTGGCGCCAAGTTGTAGTACTTGGTTTGCAGCCCCGATCCCGCTGGGGCCCAGGGAGCACTTATATCGGTTCTGGACCCGCCCCTTCCTCCTGTCCGGTCGTAACCGTTCGTCCGGTCGTAGCGCAGCCCGAGGTTGAGGGTGAGGTCGTCGGTGGCGGTAACGTTATCCTGAAGAAAGGCCGAGCTGCGTACGATCTGGGCCTCGAGGCCAACGTCGTAGTAATACGCGTATACGTACAAATAGCCGCCGTGGTAGCCATAGGTATACAGACCGCCTTCGCCGGTATAACTACTGATCCAGCTGGACCAACTGTCGTTGTAGTCGATACCCAGCTTGACGTCATGCGCGGCGCCCATGAAGTTGTCGACGTACTGGGTCACCGTTGCGGTGATCTCTTTCCGGGCGTTGTCCTCGTCCTCCAAGAAACCGCGGGTAAGCCTCCTCGACCCGCCGAACCAGTAATCGGGTACGTCACAGCCGGTGCCCGCGTCGGGTTGAGCGCCAGGAGGATTGGCAGATGCTGGCCCCTCTTGACACTTGATCGGGAGGCGTATGTAGGCCCCCGAATATCCTGCGAAGCGGAGATCGGTGAAGGTGTTGTCGCCCAGTTGGGCTTGCCAGCTGAACAACCAGGTCGTCGTCTCGATTGAGGTATCCATGGCGACGATGAGCGGCGAACCTGGTCGCAGGCTCTCATTCGACCCTCCGCCCGGATCATGGTTGATCATGGCACCGAGCGTGTGGCGGTCGTTGAGCAAGTAATCCAGCCTGCCGTGCAGGCGCCATATGTCGTTACCCTGCTGGGCAGATTCGGGGGTGGTTGCTGCTACTCCGTCGTTGTCCCAGATCGAGTCGGCGACATTCCCACCGAGACTTTCTTGACGAGCGGCGCTGGCAAAGAAGAGCAGCTTGTTGCGCACAATCGGGCCACCGAAAGTGGCGGAAAACTCGCGGTCGTACGAGAACTTTCCGCGCTCGAGATCGACGATGCCGCCCGAGTTGTCGCTTCTCAGCGAGCCGCCCTCCCAGTAGAAAGAGCCCGTGCCATGAAACTCGTTGGTGCCCCCCTTGGTGATCATATTGATCATCGCGCCAGTGAAGTTGCTGTACTCGGCGCTGGCGCCGACACCGACAATCTGGATCTCGGCGATGGAATCGACGTTCGGGTTGATCCAAGTGTTACCCCAATCGCCCTCGTTGACGTCAACGCCGTTGAGCCGGTAGCCGTTGGTTGCCGAACCGATCCGATGCGAGCTGGAGCCCTCGGAGTGGTTGCCGCCGGCGCCATAGGCTCCCTTGTCGGCGAAACCAGGGGCGAAGTTCGTTATCTCGGAGAACTCCCGCGGCGCCGGAATGTTTTCCATCAGATCCGAGCCGTATGACGTCGTAAGCGATGCCGACTCCAAGTCGATCAACGGTGTCTCGGAGATCACTGTGACGGTCTCTGAGATCCCCGCCAGCTCCAGCACCGCAATCACGTTTGAGGTTGTGCCGACGCTCACCGGGACGTTGTAAGCCATCGTCTGGAACCCGGTGAGTGCGACCGTCACGAGGTAGGTTCCCGGCCTGAGATTACGAAACCGGAAGACACCCGAGAGGTCGCTTGTCACCGCGACAGATTCCTGGATGAGGTTGTCCCCCTCGATGGTGGCGGTGGCGCCGGGCAGCCCCGCACCATCCACGTCGTGAATCTCTCCGGCGATCATTCCGGTGCTCCGAGCGCCCTGCGCCATCACCTGCGCGGGGAGTATCAAAAGCATAGCGATGGTCAAAACCGCCAGCTTGTTGCGCATTCCACTTCCTCCTGGGGAGACGCCCGTCATCCGAACGGGCAATGCTTACCTTGTGCATTGCACAAGAGCGATGCAAAAATCGTGCCTAGTGGCCCTTTTGTGGCGTCTTTGCCGACACCGCGCTTGCGCAAACTCAACAATTCCCTCGTCAGGCCAATGTCTACTGGGCGATTTCGTCCACCTGCCGATCAGTCGTCGCTGGATTGGAGGGCGAGCACAGCACGAAACCGGACCCGCTCTGCGGGTCCGCGGCGTCCGGCGCCACTTGAATCCAACTAATTGGGTCCGTCACTCCAACAATTTGGTGCATGTCTTACTGTGACCCGAGGCGGCCCCCCCCCCTTGCAGACGGAGCTTGCCCGTGAACCTACGGCACGTGTTAGTAGCACCGCGCCGCGACCGATGTCAACCGGTGAGGAGCAAACGAGGCACGTAAATCTCTCGCGTTCCTTCACATTTCCTCACATTTCCGTCGCGGCTATGGACGCGGATCGCACCGTGGAGCAGCCTGTGGATCCATGCTTGAATGATTTTCGGGGCGGCTCGCCGGTACCATGCCGACCGCTCGCACGGCTTAGCCAAGGAGGAAGCGTGAAAAGGCGTGACTTCATCAAGCTCGGCGCAGCTGTCGGCGCCATCGCAAGCGGTCCAGCTACACCGTCTGCAATCGCAAGACAGCACCCAGCGGCCACGACCGAGAGCTATCGATCGAGGGGCGGTCGCGACCTGGCCATCGTCAACGCCAAGATCGTCACCATGGAGCCAGGGCAGCCGGAAGCCGAGGCCGCCCTTGTTCGAGGTGGCCGCGTGGTGCTGGTCGGAGACAGCACCGAGGTACGCTCGCAGGCCGGTCCCGTAACGGTCTTTGATGCCGCAGGGCGAACGGTCGTACCGGGATTCATCGATGCTCACACCCACCTGGAGGTAGCCTGCGTCGCCGAGACCTACCAAGCAAAGGTCCACACACCCCCTCTCGGCAGCCTTCGAGAGGTCATCGACGTGTTGCGCTCCAAGACGGCCGAGACACCAGCAGGCGAATGGGTGATTGCTCGCGGCTCGTTCGCTCTCGAGCGGCGCGTCAGCGAGGGCCGATTGTTCACCCGGCAAGATCTCGACGACGTCACCCAGGACCACCCCTTGATCGTGTTTTCCGGACGCCACGTAGCCATGCTCAACACCAAAGCGATCCACACGATGGGGCTCTGGGACCCGGACTCGACGCCGCCTCGTGGAGCGATCGTTCATCGGGACGCCTCCGGCGTACCGACCGGCACCGCGACCGAGCTCTACTATCTGCTGCCCTCGTACTCGATCGAACAGGTCAAGGCGGCGATCCGCGAGCACGTCGGCCCGATGTTCGTCGCCAACGGTACGACGTCCGTATATACCGTTCCCTACTCGACCAGCGACATCACCGCCGATCTCGAGCTACAGGCAGCCGGCGAGCTGCCGCTGCGCGTGCGCATGTACTACCACGTACCCCACATGATCTCCCTGCAGGGTCTTCTCGATACCGGTCTGGTCTCCGGCTTCGGCGACGATATGTTTCGTTTGGGGGGTGTAAAGCTCTTTGTCGACGGGCTCGGCGGCAACGGTCTCGGGGACCCGCTCGAAGACTACAAGTGGACCCAGGAGGAGCTCGACGAGTTGGTGTTCCAGGCTCACACGAGCGGCCTCCAGGTGCTGATGCACGTGATCACGCCGGGGGCCGTGCATCGGGCCGCGACCGCCGTCGAGAAAGCCCTGCGTCGTGATCCCCGACCCCATCGTCATCGGCTCGAGCACGGTGGCAGTGTCGAGACCGTCGAGGAGATGCGTTGGCTGCGCGATCTGGGATTGCGTCTGGTCGTCACCCCCAGCCGTGGCCGGCCGGGACGCCGCACACCACGCTACCGAACGCTGGTGCGGGAGGGACTCGAGATCATCGGCATCACCGATACCACCGGCACCGTGCCGGGCTCCTCCGCACCGCTACCGAAGATCGCCGCGGCGATGGTATCGGTCGAGGAGGGCGGCGGGGCGCCCGCCGGAGAGACGCTGACCTTCGACGAGGCGCTGCGTCTGTACACGCTGTGGGCGGCACGCGGTGGTCTGGAGGAAGCCGACAAGGGCTCGATCGCCGTCGGCAAGCTGGGTGACTTTGCGGTGCTCTCCGATGACCCACGCAACCTTGCCGGCGAGGATCTATTCGGGGTCCAGGTGGAGGCGACGATCCTCGGCGGCGAGGTCGTCTTCGAGCGCTAGCAGACCGTGGTGAAAGTGTGGTGGGTCTGGTTACGGCGAGTTGGGGCCAGATGCAAGGCGGCCTGACACAGGCGATGCCCTAGCCATCGTCGAGGAAGGCCAACGCCGCATAATGGCCCCAAATCGCCGTAACCCTTCGAGCGACAGGGGGTTGCGCGCGTATCCTGCGTCGTTCCTCGTCAACGACGGGGTAACCATCGCCTCCTCCTCTCTCCTTGCCTCCACTTCGCAAGACCCTGTCGCCAGACCCGTCACACTTCCACCACGGCCTGCTAGCAGGCTGCTGCCGGTCCGACTTGCAGTGCGGCTCGAGCGGTGTTCCGCTAGCGCTCGCCGAAGATGCTCTTGGGCAACATCACGTGCACCCCGAGGCTGTCGTCGACGATTTGTGTCATGCGGATATCGGCCGCCATGCTGGCGAGCCGGTTCGCCTCTACCGGCGTCATCGACCACGTCTGCACCAGGAAGTCGATCGCTTCCTGAACGGCGATCTGCGTAGCCTTCGTGAGGTCCGGGTCCGACCCCATGGCGATGAAATGGGTCGGGGTCTCGGCGCGCGGCCAGCGCAGATGCAGGTCTTTGCGGACGATCAGCTGCAGGCGGCCACGCAGCGAGCTCTCCAGCGCCGTGCCCCCGACCTCACCATCACCCTGGGCGGCGTGGCCGTCGCCGACGAACAGCAGCGCACCCTCGACAAAGACGGGAAGAAAGAGGGTCGTCCCACCCACCAGCTCCTTGTTGTCCATGTTGCCGCCGAAGTTTGCCGGGGGATTGCTGCTCACACGGCCAGCCTCCAGCGGCGGTGCCACTCCCATAATGCCGAAGAAAGGTCGCAAGGGAATCTCGATCCCCGATTCCAGCGGCGCGACCATGCGCTCCATATCGAAACGGATGAGCTGACTGCGAGGCTCCTCACAGTTTTCTGGAAGGAAGGTCCAGGCCTCGTTGCAGGCTTGATAGCCATACGGGGTGGCCAGATCGATGTCGAGGATGCGTACCTCGAGGGCATCTCCCGGTTGCGCCCCTTCCACCCAGATCGGCCCGGTGACGATGTGACCACCGGGGCCGCGATCGGTGACCGCGGCGTGGATAGCCCGCAACGACGCTTGGATCTCCGAGGGTGCCGCACCCAGACTCTCGAGATAGTCGGGACCCGCGGTGATCAGGCTGTCGACATCGACGACATCACCCGACTCGACCCGCAAGACCGGCGCCAGCCGCGCATCGAAGTACCCCCATGCAACAGTCTGCGGCGTCGCCTCGAGGCGATGGACGGTTTCCAAGGCCTGGGTCGGAAGGCCACCAGGGGCGGCACCAACCGTGCTCATAGATACGAGCATTGCCACCAGCGTCACCGTGATCCTCATGAGTACCCTCCGCTATTGGTCCGTCCTCCTGCTCACGCTACAGCGATCGGCGCGCCGGTTCCAGCGACGCGCCTGTTTGGGCCTCATCTGCTCAAAATCCACCTGCTCGGACGTCGTATGTATAGGCGTGAGTGCTGCAGCACGTGGAGCAGTGTTGAAGGGTGCGCTCGCCGTGCCGGAACTGAGCCGCTGCCCGCGGAGAGATATTCTGAAGCGGATATCCTGGAAGCAGCCTCCGCATGAGGGTGCAAACGGTGGACAATGGCGCTATGACGAGTCTTTCGACGACGCCCAGTTTGGCGCTGGCGTGCATCGTTTTCGCGGTCCTTGAAGTGAGTGCGCAGACTGCTCAGCGTCGCGCTGCTGGCAGCGACGGCGACGGTCAGGCCATGATCCGCTTGTCCGACGTCAGCCGTGCCGCCGGGCTTCGATTCGACCACTTCGCCGGCCTCAGCCTCGAGAAGCACCTGCCAGAGATCATGGGCGGCGGCGTCGCCTGGCTGGACTACGATGTCGACGGCCACTGGGATCTGTATCTCGTCGACAGCGGAGCGCTGCCGGGTGCAGCCCCCGTACGAACGCCGGCTCCGGGAGCCGGCGCCAACGCCATGTTTCGCGCTCGCCCGGGCGGTTTCTTCGACCGCGCCGACGGCGCCCGAGTGGCGCACAGCGGGTTCGGAATGGGCGTCACCGCCGGCGACTACGATGGCGACGGATTCGTCGATCTGTTCGTTGCCAATTTCGGCCCTAACGTCCTCTATCGCAACAACGGCGACGGCACCTATGGCGACGTGACTGCGATGTTGGGTCTCGGTGACGCGCGCTGGGGCAGCAGCGCCGCCTGGGGAGATCTCGACCTCGACGGGTTCCCGGAGCTCTACGTGGCGAACTACCTCCACTACGAGGTCGCCACGGCGCGCATCTGCGGTGATCTTACCCGCGGGAAGCGCAGCTACTGCCCGCCTGACCTCTACGATGGCGTCAGCGACGTCCTCTACCGAAACATCGGCGGGCGAGCATTCGAGGACATCACGGTGACGGCCGGGGTCGCGAATGCCGCCGACGGCAAGGGATTGGGCGTGACCATCGCCGACACCGATGGTGATCGGCTACCCGACATCTACGTGGCCAATGACGGCACGCGCAACTTCCTCTACGCGAACCGAGGCGCGCTGCGCTTTGAGGATCAGGGGCTGTTCTCGGGTGCCGGCCTGAGCGTGAACGGGGCTCCGCAATCGGGCATGGGGGTGGATATAGGCGACCTGAACGGCGATGGTCTTCCGGAGATCGGAGTGACGAACTTCGAGGCTCAGCCCATCAACATGTACCGTTCGACGACGCCGGGGCTGTTCCTCGACGAGACGTTTCGCTTCGGCACCGGCGATCGGACGTGGAACACGCTCGGGTTCGGGCTCGTTTTCGTCGACCTGGACGGCGACGGCGACCGGGACGTGGTGATCGCCAACGGGCACGTATCCGATCGCGTCGACAACTTTGCCCAGCCCAACCAGGTTTTCGCCAACCGCCACGCCGAGCGCTGGCTGGCCGGCTCGACCAAGGCCGAGGGCATGCTCCAAGAGATCTCCACGGAGGCGGGGTCGGCCCTGCAGCACGCCCGGGTCTCGCGCGCCCTCGCCCACGGGGACTTCGACGGAGATGGCTGGCCGGACCTCATCGTGTCCAACATCGACGGCCCGATCGAGTTGCTGCGAAACATCTCCTCGCGAGGAAATCGACGAGTGGTGCTGAGGCTGCGGGGCCGCGACGCCAATCGCGATGCCTTTGGCAGCCGTGTCATTGTTACCACCTACCCGATCTCGAATCGGCCCTTCAAGCAATTCTTCGAGGTCACCAGTGCGACCTCCTATATCTCGCAGAGCAGCACCGACATTCACGTCGGGCTGGGACGCGCCAGCGGCGCCGAGTTCGAGGTGGTCTGGCCCGGCGGGACGAGCGAGCCCCTAGGTATCATCGAGGCCGGCCAGCTGGTGCTGGCGCAACAGGGTAAGGGCGTGGTGGCGACACGCCGGCTAAGCCGATGATTCCTGCCGTCGGCGCATTGTTGGCAGCGATCTACGCAGCCTCCGTGACGCCCGTGTGCGTGTGCTCGTCGGCAGCCGAAGATATCCAGGAGGGTCAGATAGCGCAGACTCTCTCGGCTGACGAACGTGCCGCCCGCGAGCGCTTCATCGCCGCACGCCGACTAGCCGAGCAGGGCAGCGTCGAGGAGGCATTGGAAGCTGCCGCCGAGGGCCTGGTGTTGAATGAGGACAACGCCGACGGGCTCAACCTCGTCGGGCAGCTCTACGAGCAGCTGGGCCGCGGGGCGGAGGCCGAGGACGCCTACTTGAAAGCGTCCAGGGTCGACCCGGAGTGGCCAATGCCGTACCGCAACCTGGGGAACCTCTACGTGGCGCGCGGCCAGCTGAACGACGCCGTGCTTGCCTTTCAACGCGCCTGGAAGCTCGACCCGGAGAACGTCGAGCTGGCTGTTGATATCGTCGTGGCACAGATCGGCTCTGGCGATCTGGCCGGCGCGATCGTCACCGCCGAGATCGCTGTCGAACGGGCCCCCGACGATCCTACGTCGCTCGAAATGCTCGCCCGCACCCTCAGCGCCAGTGAGCTGGTGGATGACCACTTGCAGCGCGCGCCCGCGGCCTTCCGACGGGCGATCGCGCTCGACCCCGAGCACGCCGACCTGTGGTTGGCTCTGGGTACCACCTACGACCGGCTGGCGCTGCGCACCCAGGCCGAACAGGCCTATCGACGCGCCATCGACCTCGGTCTCGACAACGCCCAAGTGCGTTATGAGCTCGGTCAGATTCTGTCGCGTCAGAACCAATTTGCACCGGCGCTGGAGGAGTATCAGCGCGCCATCGACGCGGACGCCGACGGAGATGGCTGGCCGGACCTCGCCGTGTCCAACAATGCCGGCTTCGCGGCCGCCTACTACGCACGCGGCGAGGCGCTCTTCGAGCTCGGCCGCGCCGAGGAGGCTCTGGCCGACTTCGAGTACGCCATGCGGATATCACCCGGCGACCCCGATCCGGTGCTGGCGGCAGTGCAGGTCTACATGGTGCGAGGTGACCTGGCGTCTGCAGAGCGATTGCTGAGCGAGATCGCCTCGACAGCGACCAGCAAGCGTGCCGAGATCTCCCTCGCGGTGGGCCGGCTTCGCCTGCGGCAAGGGCGCGACGAGGAGGTCATCGAGGTGCTCACGTCCGTCCTGAGCACCACTCCGCAGCTGATCGAGGCGCGTTATCTCACCGGGCAGGCGCTGCTCCGGCTCGGACGCGTCGACGCGGGCCGTACGGTGCTTTCCGAGTACCAGCGCCTGCTGACGGAGGGCCACGCTCGCGGTCTCGACCTGCTGCGTAACGAGGTGGTGGGTCGGTGGCAGATCTATGTGCTGCGCGGGCGCGTGTACATCTACGAAGGGCGGCTCGACCTGGCGCTCGAGCAGATCGAGTCGGCCACGGTGCTGGCGCCCGACAATCCCGATGTCTGGCAAGCGCTCGCCGAGCTGCATGATCTGCGGAACGAGGCCGAGGCCGCCGCGGCTGCTCGCCGCCGGGCCGAGTCTCTGCGCGGTTCCGGCGCTAGCTGATCCTTGGCGATCCCCGGACTGCAGTTCGCTCGACAGTTGACCTGCCATCACGCTGCTGCCAACGTAGCCGGGCTCGACGTACGACGTCGACGATCAGAGCAACCGCCCGCAGCGATTAGGAGCGAGTGATGAGGCTCGGACACCACAAGACACTCTTGGTTTACCTGGTGGTCATCTTGGCCGGTCTCGCGGCTGCGAAGGCGTTGATGGCGCATGGCAGTGAGGCCCGTCTGGTCAAGCTCATGCCATGGCAAAAGGAGCGGGTTGTCCGGGTGCTGGCGGCGGAGCGCTCCGAGCTCGGGGTGCGGGGCTCCGATCGACGCATCGAGATGATGACGATCGGCGACCGATCCTGCGTTGCGGGGCCGGTCATCGCCTTGGACGTCGACGATGACTACGCCTTCGATATCGACGAGCCGGTCTATCTGACGCTCACCTATGTCCCGGAGCTCACGGCGCCGTTCACCGTCGGCTGGGACCAGAACGGCGGTGCAGGCGTCGGCGTCTCGGAGCGCATCGAGCCACAGCTGGGAGGCATGTTCCGCCGCCTGACGCTGACCCTCGATCGCGCCCGTCTGGCCGGCCAGGGTCTCCGACGCACCGACATCGCGGTCGGCGGGCAGGGTGGCATCGTGCTCTGCGACGTCGAGATCGTGCGCAGCGACAGCACCGTGACGCCGACGGCGTTTGGCCGCTTGCAGCTAAAGGTGACGGACGTCGGCTCAGAACGCCCGATCCCGGCACGGGTGGGGGTGTACGACTCGACCGGTCGTGCGCCGCTGCCGTCGGAGCAGGCGCTGTTGGTGCATCGATTCACCGACGAGGTCCGTCTCGTCTGGGTCAATGGCAGAACGCTGTGGCCGTCGGACAACCGTCAGGCCTTCTATGTGAACGGCGACTACGAGGCTCGTTTGCCGGTGGGTACCTACGAGCTGGTGCTTACGCGAGGACCCGAATACCGTGTGGCGCGTCGCAGCTTCGAAGTTCGGGAGGACGACACCAGCAGGGTAACCGTGGCGTTGGAACGCTACGCAGATCTGCCGGCCCGCGGCTGGTTCTCCGGTGACTCCCACGTTCATATCCAGCGACACAAGGTCGACGACGAGGCCGTCTGGGGGCAACTGGCAGCCGAGGACGTTCATGTCGCCAACCTGCTGGAGATGGGCAACATCAGCGGTACTCATTTCAAGCAACCCGCCTGGGGCGAGGAGGGCCGCTTCGGACGCGATAGCTACATGCTGGTCTCCGGCCAGGAAGATCCGCGCACCGTACAGCGCGGCCACACAATCCATCACAATCTCTACCGCCCCTTCCATCAGGACCCGGACTCCTACTTCCTCTACCATCGCGTCTTCGAGGAGTCGCACCGCCAGGGGGGTATTTCGGGGTACGCGCACCTCGGGCAACTGTTCAACGGCCGGCGGGGACTCGCCTTGGATGTCCCCTTCGGGATCGTCGACTTCATCGAGGTGCTGCAGGGCGGGCGTCTGTTCGGCGACATCTGGTACAGCTTCTTGAACCTCGGCTTCAAGGTATTGCCGGTCGCGGGCGCCGATTTCCCGTACTTCGGACCGACCTTGCCGGGGGTCGAGCGCACCTACGTCAAGCTGGATGGCCCGTTCAGCGTCGACGCGTTCTTCGACGCCTTCCTGCGTGGGCGGGTATTCGTCAGCAACGGCCCGTTCTTGGAGTTCACCGTGAACGGCCATGAGATCGGCGAGGAGCTACGGGTCGAGCGTGGTACCCGGCTGCAGATCGAGGCCGAAGCCTCGCTCAACCCGGATGTCGACCAGCTCGACCGCTTGGAGCTGTTGGTTCATGGTGAGGTGGTGACGTCGGTGCCGGCGGGCGGACGAGATCGTGTGCGGCTGCGCACGGAGATCACCGCCGATCGCAGCATGTGGCTCGCTGTTCGCGCCCTGGGGCAGCGCCAGGAGCGCCGCGACACGATCGTCGCTCACAGCGCCGCCACCGTCGTCATCGTCGATGACGAGCCCTTCTGGAAACCGGAGGCCGTCCCCGAGCTGGTGGCGCTGCAACGCGCCCAATTGCAGGAGCTGATGACGGCACGGATCGCGCCGGATGACGATCTGGAGCCCTGGGAGACTCGTTACTTATTGCTGCAACAGTGGGAGCGACAACGCTTGCTGCTGGAGGCTAGGGTGGAAGAGGCCGACGCGCGCTACGGCGATCTGCTGGAGCGCGTCCGGGCATCGTCGCGGCGTTAGCAGGCCGTGGTGGAAGCGTGGCGCGCCTGGCGACAGCTGGTCAGAGCGCGAGGATCAACCATGAAGGAGGATCGCCCATGAATCGCGGCCCCATGAATCGGACCTCGGACCTTATTTTCCGCCTCACCGTCATCCTGGGAGCTGCCGTCTCGCTGACCGTCGCCGGATCCCTGATAGGCTCCGCATCGCCCGCTTCTCAGGGAGCCCAGCGTCTCGACGTGCTGATCAAGGGGGGACGTGTCTTTGACGGCAGCGGCAACCCGTGGATCCGCGCCGACGTGGGCGTGCGCGACGGCAGGATCACCGCGATCGGCGACCTCTCCGACGCCGACGCGGCGCGTGTCATCGACGCCGCCGGTATGGCGGTGGCCCCCGGCTTCATCGACATCCACAGCCATTCGGACGGCACTCTGCCTGTCGATGGCACGGGGCAAAGCAAGGTTCGCCAGGGGGTAACGTTGGATGTCGGCGGCGAGCGATCGTCGGTAGCGCCACTTGCCGGCGAAGTACTGGAGGAACGCCGGCGCAGCGCCCGAAGCCAGGGCTACGATCTCGACTGGACCGATCTCGGCGGTTACTTCGAGCACCTGCTGCGTAAGGGCATCTCGCTCAACGTCGCCATCAAGGTGGCACCTCAGCAGATCAAGCGCATCGTCGTCGGTGGGAGCGTCGAGCAGGCTGCCAGCCCCGAACAGCTGGAGCGCATGAAGCAGCTGATCATCGAGGCGATGCACGACGGCGCCATCGGCATCGCCAGCTGGTTCCGCGGTGGCGGCTATCGCTTCGCCGAAGAAATGATCCCGATGGCGCAGGCGGCGGTAGACCATGGCGCCGTGGTCTATGAAACGCATGTCGGAAGCGAGGGCTACCAGCTCGAGGAAGAGCTGCAGAAAGCGATCGACATCGTCGAGCAGACGGGCTTGCCGGTGAGCATTGCCCACTTCAAGATTCGCGGCCGCGCCATCTGGGATCGCCTGGAGCCTGCCATCCGCATGATCGAGGATGCGCGAGAGCGCGGCCTCGACATCACCGCCAACCAGTACCCCTACACGGCGATGACGCAGGGGTGGTCCAACTTCTTCCCGACCTGGGCGCGAGAGACGGAGGAGCTCGAGGAGCTCCTCGGGAGCACCGCCAACCGCGACCGTATCCGCAACGATCCTGAATGGATCCAGTACTTCGAGGAGCACGGCGGTATCGAGGGCGTCGTCCTGTGCTGTCTTCGAAACGACAGCCCGGTCAAGCAATACGACGGCATGAGCGTGGCGCAGATCGCCGCGCAGCGTGGTGACCCGGACCCGATCAACGCCCTCTTCGAGGTGGTCATGGAGAACGGTCGCTTCCCGGGCGGCATCCACCACAACCAATCGGAGGAGAACGTTCGTCGCATCATGGCGCTTCCGTGGGTGGCGATCGCTTCCGACGGGTGGGCGGTGCGTCCCGACGGCGTTCTGGGTGAAGGGGTCGTGCACCCTCGCCTCTACGGCACCTTCCCGCGGGTGTTGGGACGCTACGTGCGCGACCAACCGCTGCTGACCTTGGCAGACGCGATCCGCAAGATGACCTCACTGCCGGCTCAGGTTCTGCGGCTCGAGGATAGGGGCCGATTGCTGCCAGGCTATTGGGCCGACGTCGTCGTCTTCGACCCGGGAACGGTCATCGACGTGGCGACCTACGAGGAGCCGCACCAGTACTCGATCGGCATCGACTATGTGCTGGTCAACGGGGTCGTTGTCATCGACGACGGAGAGCACACCGGTGCACGGCCCGGACGACCGGTTTATGGGCCCGGAAGACAAGCCACGCATTGAACGATCTGAACGATCGCCGTGGAGCTGGCGACGACATGTTTCGTTGCCTCGGGCAAGATCTGCCCGATCCGTCGTCAACTCGACGATCCCGTGGCAGAATCGGTATTGTGCTTGCATGCAGGAATCTGGACATCTTGGCTGCGGGAGAAGGGTATGGACAAGAAGAGCGATAAGAACGACAAGCGTACCGAGCGAAAGAAGGTCAGCCGTCGTGACTTCGCCAAGACGTCGGTTGCGGCAGGAGCCGCTGCGGTGGCGCTTCCCAAGGCGCTGCGTGCCGAGGCGTTAGCGGGGAAGGGAACGTCGACGGCAGCGAAGGCGCCGGCAGCCGCGGCGCGGGGCCCGATCACGATGCCGCCCGAGGTGTCGTATGGCGGCCTCGATTTCGACGGTCGCGATGTGCTGCTGGAGGAAATCCTGTCGCCGCCCGGGGAAGCGCCGAACTATCCAGGAGGATGGCAGGAGGGGACTACGCTCCCGGCTGAGTACTACCTCGATGAGAAGCACTGGCTCAACGAGGAGCGCTTTCTCCGCGAGCACTTCTGGTTCATGGCCGACCACGAGAGCCGCATCGCCAATCCCGGCGACTACTTCCTCTTCGAGTTCGGGCGTGGCGACAGCGTCATCATCGCGCGTGCCGAAGACGGTTCCGTGAAGGCCCACCACAACGTCTGTCGACACCGCGGATCGCGGATCTGCCTGCACGACCAGAACCTGCCCGGGTCGGCGAGGTCGGACGGCAAGCCGGAGGACCCGCGGCTGTCGGTAGTACAACAGGGACCGAGCGGTAACACGGCGGTCTTTCGTTGCCCCTATCACTCCTGGACCTACGATCTCGACGGCAAGCTGATCTCGTTCCCGACCGGCATGCCGGAGGGATTCGACGAGAACCAGCACGGCCTGCACCCGGCCCACGTGCGTGTGGTCGAAGGCTTCATCTTCGTCAGCCTGGCTGACCAGGAACCGAAGGGGTTCGACAAGTTCGTGGCCAACTGGCGACGTGTCTGCCAGTTCTACGGAACCGCGGGTATGAAAGTAGCGGCTCGCATACAGCACCCGACGAAGGCCAACTGGAAGCTGGCGATCGAGAACTTCGAGGAGTGCTATCACTGCGAGCCAGCGCACAAGTCGCTGGTAGAGGTGCAGTGGTGGCAGCGCAAGCACGTGCTGAGCGACGAGCAAGTTGCCGACATCGAGCAGGAGTTGGCACGTCACCAGCACCCGGACGAGCAACAGCGGAAGGGGGCGGCAGGGGTACGGGAGGACACTTACACGATGAGCGTCCACCTGGCTCCCGGCTACGTGACCGGCAGCCTCGATGGTAAGCCGGTGGCGCCGCTCTTGCTCGATGAGTGGACCCATATGCGGCGCGGCGCCACGACCGGCTTCTCGACGTCGTTCTTCGCCGCCTACGACGACCACATCGCGGTCGCCCGGTTCACCCCGCGAGACATCGTGATGACCGATGTCGAGATCTTCTGGCTGGTCAAAGGCGACGCCAAGGACGATGAGGTAGATGTGGAGCGCATGATGGAGCTCTGGGACATCACCTACCGGGAGGATCTGTGGATCGTCGAGAACAACCAGCACGGGATCCGGAACAGCCGCTACAACTACGCCGGCGGACAGCCGTACGCCCGGCGTGAAGGCGGACCCGCGGGATTCATCAAGTGGTATATGACCGAGATAGCACCCCACGCTTGAGGAGAAAGCCGTGACCGACCGCGACCTCGGAATGCTCCGCGACATCACCCGACGGGATTTCGTCAGCGGTGTCAGCGTTGCCATCGGCGGTGCGCTGGCGCTGCCAGCCAGACTACGCGCCGCTGGCATGACGCAGGCCTACGCGCCCGAGAAGGCGGCAGGCTACTACCCGCCGGCCCGCACCGGCATGCGCGGCTCGCATCCTGGCTCGTTCGAAGCGGCGCACGCCGCCCGCGACGGGATGAGGTTTGATGGAGCCGAAGACACCGGCGAGACCTACGACCTGATCGTCGTCGGTGCCGGCCTCAGTGGTCTGGCTGCAGCGTACTTCTTCCGCAAGGCGACGAGCCCCGACGCCCGCATCCTGATCCTCGAGAACCACGACGACTTCGGGGGCCACGCCAAGCGCAACGAGTTCGAGCACGATGGCGACGTGCTGCTCGCCACCGGCGGTACCGTCTTCATGGTGCAACCGGAGCGCTACCCGCAACCGGCGCGCGAGATGCTCGAGGACATCGGCGTCGAGCTGGATCATCCGACCAACAACGTTCATCGAGGGATGTTCAGGGCATCGGGGCTGGAGCCGGCCGTTTTCTTTCACGAGGAGAGCTTCGGGAAAGACGTCCTGGTCAGCGGCAGCGTCAGACGGCCCAGCGAGGAGTTCCTCGCCAAGACGCCGCTCTCCGAGTCGGTTCGTCGGGACTTGCTGCGGCTCTGGAACGACCAGCGCGACTACCTGCCGGGGTTGTCGAGGGCGGAGAAGGTCGAGCGGCTGCAGCGCACTAGCTATCGCGACTACCTGCTCGATCTGGTCAAAGTAGATCCGGACGTGCTGCCGCTGGTGGGTGGAGTCTGGTGTCTGGGGGCCGATACCTCGAGCGCCTGGTTCGCCCTCTATCGTGGCCTGCCGGGTTTCGCAGGACTGGGGATCCCGATTCCGGCGGAGTCGCCGGCGCTCTCCGAGAACGTCAAGACGGATGTCTACTTCCCCGCCGGTAACTCCGACATCGCGCGGATGATCGTGCGTTCGCTGATCCCGGCGGCCCTGCCGGCCGGGTCGATGGCGGACGTCGAGTTGCGGCGAACCGATTACTCGAGGCTCGATGAGCCGCGATCGCCGGTGCGCCTGCGGCTCAACAGCGCCGCCGTAGGGGTACGCCATATCGGCGACCCACGGGAGGTTCTGAGCTCGGACCCCCGCGAGACGGAGGTCACCTACGTCCGCGGCGGCAAGGCCTACCGGGCGCGAGGCAAGGGCTGTGTGCTGGCCTGCTACCACACCATGATCCCGCACCTGTGCCCGGAGCTTCCGAACAAGCAGAAAGACGCGCTGAGCCTCGCTGCACGGGCCGTCCAGATGTACACCAACGTCCTGGTGCGCGACTGGCGGGCGTTCGAGGAGCTCGGAGTGTCGACCATCTCGTGTCCGGGCTCGTTCTACAGCGCCATCCGTCCCCGCGCACCACACACGCTGGGGACCTACGATCCACCACGCTCGCCGGCGGACCCGATCATCGTCTCGCTGAGCGATGCTGGAGGAGTGCTCTCCTGGGAGCCGATGGTTCGCGGCCTACGCGGCGGAGAACCGATTCCACCGGGCACCCCGGTTCGCGATCAGATGCGAGCGGTGCGACAGGCGCTCCTGGAAAACTCGTTCGAGGACTTCGAACGGCGCATTCGCGAGCAGATGGCGCGGGTGCTATCGCCGGCGGGCTTCGACCCGGCGCGCGATATCGAGGCCATCATGGTCAACCGCTGGCCGCACGGCTACGCCCTGGCGACCAACACGCTCTTCGATCCGGAATGGGCTCCCGGCGAGGAGCCCTGGCTCGTCGCCAGTCAGCCGTTCGGGCGGATCACGATCGCCAACACGGATGCCTCGGGAATCGACCTCACCCAGACCGCCTTCGACGAGGCACACCGTGCAGTCGGGGAGCTCATGCAGATGCGCCACGGCTGGTTCCCGCGCATCTGAGTCCCCGCGTCGGCAACAACTAGTGGCCTGTAGCGAGGGATCATCGGTCTCGGGTCAGACGTCCGATGATCCTGTCGGTCGGCCCGCGCGCTCACGCTGCCTCCCAGACTCCGTGTATTACTGCTTGTCGAAGTGGAGATCCTGCAGGATCGAGCCGTCCGCCCTGTACCACATCACACGCATCGATCTGCCGTCCTCCGAGACCTGTCGCAAGAACATGCCGGAGAAGGTCCCATCGCCGCGCTTGCCGAGACGCAGCTCGCTGCGTTCGTCCATGCGGATCATCCTCACGAGCCCGCTCGATTCCTCGCCCGTGTCGAGACTCTTGCCCCGGTACCACTCGCCGTCGTCGAAGGTTGCCGTATAGGTGCTTCGCGAGCGCCGGCCGTTCGCTGTGATGTCGTTGATGCCCGTCTCGGCGTTGTTCTCATGCTTGAGCGTGATCACCTCCAGCTCCGGAAGCGGGGAGCCGTTGGTAATGGACTTCGATTGATCGAGCTTCCAGACCCCGTTAAAGGGATCGGTCTGGGCATGTGCAGTCCCGACCAGCAAGAGAGACAGCGCCAGCGCTGCGATCGACGTCTTCATGGTTTTCTCCCTGTTTGTGAGTAAAGCAAGCCCGAGTCGTTGCTTGCCGTGCCGCCATCGTCGACGCCAGCTCCGGCGATCAACGCTTGTTCCAGATGTCGATGACCTCGGTATGCCCCACCAGCGTAGCGTTGTCACCGATGTACAGCATCGCGTCCTCGGCGCGAGCCGGATCCGTCGGCACGATGGCGTCCTTGATGGCAACCGTGCGGTAGCCGAGGCTGCGGGCGGTCTGCATCGTCGGCACCACGCCGACCTCGGCGCCTACCCCGACGATGACGATGGTGGTGATTCGATTCCACCGCAGCAACGCATCGAGTGCAGTGGCAATGAACGCGTCCGGCCGGTACTTCCTGAGCACCCAGTCATTGACCTCTGGCGCTATCTCCTCTGGGTTTTCCCAACCCCAGGTGCCCTCGTGGGTCGAGATCGTCGACGGTGGTCCAGTGTTGCTGGGCCTGTCGCCCGGTCGCCCATAGGTCGACCCGTCCGGATAGGAGGTCCAGCGAACATAGGCAACCCGTACGTTGTTTGCTCGCGCCGCAGCCAGCAGCTCGACCATCGGGTCCATGATGCCGGTGACGTCGATGCGGCGCCCGCTGATGTCGAACGTTCCGCCCTCCGAGACGAAGGCGTTGAGCACTTCGTGGACGAGAAGAACCGTGTGTTCTGGACGCAGCAGCTCTTCGAGCTCCGGACCCGACGGTGCTTGAACGCTCCCTCGCGCTCCCGCCGCCGGCATGTAGCCGAGCACGACGACCAGCAGGGCAAGGGTCGTTATCCGGATTCCTGGCCTGCGTCTCATGTTTCCTCCTTCATCCAAAGTGCCGGAAGTCATCGCCAGACAGCTCACGCTGGAGCCGATCAACACCCTGTACAACTTCGAGACGCGAATCGCCGGTAGGGGCGCGATCCATGAACCCCGAATCAGCAAGATCAGCGGGTCTCGTGATCATTCGTGCGGTAAGGCAATCGCTAAGCGTACAATCCAACCGCGCGATAGGACACCAACACGTCGCGCAGCAGCGCGGCAGGGCTCCATGTACAGATCAGTGGCTCGACGTGAATTGGGTGCGATTGGCAAGTTCGCGGTGACGGCGACCATCGTGGCCGTCACGGTGTCAGGAGCGGCGTGCTCGGGAGAGGCCGATTCCCGGCCACCGGAGGGTGCCTCGACGACGCTGGACGGCCTGCAGGATTCGTTGCTGCGATGGCCGCTGCCGTCCGGCGCTGAGGCGTACGCGGACATCGACGGCCGGCGCCTGCATCAGTACGTCGTCGACCAGGCGGAGATATCGCGGCGGTATCGAGATCAGGGGCATCCGCAGTTCTGGGGCCGGATCACCGGCACCTCCGCCGATGCGGACAGCGCCGAGTGGCTAGCCGCCAAGTTCCGCGACATCGGCCTCTCGGAGGTGCGCATCCAACCGCTCGAGCTCGAGCCGCAGTGGATGGCGCAGTCGTGGGAGGTGTCGGTCACGGCCGGCGGCGAAACCTTCCCGCTGGAGTCCGCCCAGCCGGCTTATCGCACGTCGGCGACACCCCCCGACGGCCTCCGACTCGACGCCGTGTATGTGGGGCTCGGCAGCGAAGCCGACTTCGCCGGGCGCGACGTCCGTGGCAAGGCCGCGTTCGCCTTCGGCATGCTTGGGGGTGCGGACGGAGCGCGCACTGGCGCGAGCCGATGCTAGCGGCGCCGCCGCCATCTTCGATGTTCGGATGTTGCCGGGGAACATACGCTACCAGGCCTACCCGGCGCGAACCAACGTCCCAACATTTACTCTCGGAGGCGACGACGGCTATGCGGTCCGCGACCTGATCGCCGTGGCGGCGGCGGGCGAAGCACCGCGGATGAGGGTGGAGCTCGAGGTCGAGATGGTCCCGGATCTCGAGACCGCGCTCGTCTGGGGCACGCTCCCGGGCGCCACCGACGAGACGATCTACATCATGGCGCACCGCGACGGCTGGTTCGACGCCGCCGGTGACAACGCCTCCGGCGTCGCCTCGATGATCGGGCTAGCGGAGCACTACGCGCTGATCCCGCCGACCGAGCGGCGTCGCACGATGGTCTTTCTCGGCCTGGATGGACATCACAACTCGGGACCGGGCTCTGCGGCGGGCGGATTCTGGTTGATGGACCACCGGGAGGAGCTCTTCGCGAAGACCGCCTTGGTGATCAACTGCGAGCATCCGTCGACGGTGCAGACCACGGTCAGGCCGCGATACCTGGGGAAGGACGAGATCACCTGGTCGAATGCGTACATGCCCCAGCAGTGGTACGTAGGCGGCCCCTCGAGACCTCAGCTCGGGGCGATCGCCGTCAGCGCCTTCCGAGAGTTCGGGGTCAGCACGTATCTCGAGCCGAATGCCGAGCCGCCGGCCGGGGATCTCGGCTGGCGTGGCGGACCGGAGCTGTGGCGCTTCGTGCCGGGCATCGCGACAAGCGAGTTCTACCACTACTTCCACACCGACCGGGAGACGCCGGAGACCGTCTTGTGGACCGGTCTCGAGGCGTCGACGCGAGCCTACGCGCGCATCGTCGACGAGGTGAACAAGCTCGAGCTGAGCGACTTGCAGCGGCCAGAGGAACCGTAGGCGGCAGGGGTTGACTGTATTGCACGCGCTGTTCTTAACTGCCGTTCCGCCTTCTCGGGACGTCCGCGCCGTACGGTCAGCTGCAACGACAAGATCCTGCACCGACACCGGCGCATCGAGTGGAGAACGCACCATGAGATGGAGCCAGCTGGCCGCGCGCTCCAACACCGACGTCGCCGCTCCGCAGGCGAGGGCGGAGATCGTCGCGCTGCTGGTCGAGCATGGGGGTGGCACCGAGGGCGAGGCACTCGTTGACCTCATCCGGACGGGCTACCTCGATGCGGTGCGGACGATCGTCGGGCGAGGCAGCGCCAACCCATCGTATCTGAACGCGGCGCTCGGCGCGGCACGCAGCAACCAGCATACTGAGCTGGCAGCGTTCCTCGTCGCAGCGGGCGCGCAAGAGCCGACAGCGGTGGATCGCGTCTACACAGCAGAGCGACTGGAGCGACTCGAGGGCGTCTATCGGGCTCAGAGCGGGGAGACGGTGGCGCTCCGGAGGGGCTCCGAGGACGGCGAGCTCGTCCTCGAACGGACCGATCGTGGCGACATGACGCTCGTGCCGGCCAATCTGACCATCTTGCGATCTCTCGACCGAACGGCGGTTGTCGAGCTGCGCGGAGGAGCCCTGCCAGCGTCCGAGTTGGTGTTGTCCGAAGGAGATCAGTCCGAGGTATTCCTATGGACCGCCCCGGTCGACGAACGGCCGAAAGCCGCCCCGGTCAACGACCGTGCCATGAATCGGCCCGGCGCGCCCCCGCCAGTGTCCGGCGCCCGGGAGTGGTCTTCGTTCCGCGGTCCCGGCGGTTCGGGCGTCGCCGATGGGACCGACCTGCCAACCGAGTGGGACGTGGAGCGGGGGGTCAACGTTGTCTGGAAGACGCCGATTCCGGGGCTCGGTCATTCGAGCCCGATTATCTGGGGCAACCGAGTGTTCATCACGACCGCCGTCCCGAGCGCGGATGCGGTTGCGACCTTCCGGAACTTCTCGGAGGTCGTACGCTCCGGGGTCCTCGCGTACGTCAAGGAGGACGTGCGGTATTCGTGGCGGGTGATCGCGCTCGACAAGAATAACGGTGAGCTGCTCTGGGAGCGGGTGGCGCGCGAAGCGGTGCCACGCACGGCACGTCACGTCATGGCCTCGCATGCCAACCAGACGCCGGCCACGGACGGTACGCACGTTGTGGCGTGGTTCGGGTCCGAAGGCGTCTACTGTTATGACGTCGATGGCAACCTGCTGTGGTCCAAGGACCTCGGCCCGCTCCCATCGGGTCGCTACTTCGATCCGGGATACCAGTGGAACACCGCGAGCTCGCCCATCATCTACAAGAATCTGGTGATCCTCCAGGCGGACGGGATCGACGAGGCGTATCTCTTGGCGCTCGATATCACGACGGGCGAGGTGGTCTGGCGTACCGAACGTGATGAACACCCGTCCTGGCCAACGCCCTTCATCTACGAAGGCGCCACACGCATCGAGCTGGTCACCGCCGCCATCAGATTCGCGCGCGGCTACGACCCCGACACGGGCCAAGAGCTCTGGAGGCTCGGCCTGCACGGCGACTTTCCGACACCCACACCGATTGCCGGCCGTGGGCTGATCTTCATCATGAGTGGGTACGGCACGGTCGAGCCCATCTACGCTATCCGTCCCGGCGCCAACGGCGACATCACGCTGGCTGACAACGAAACCTTCAATGACTCGGTCGCCTGGAGCAAACGGCGGGGGGGGCGGGGGGGGGGGGGGGGGGGGGCGGTCATCCCAACGCCGATCGTCTATGGAGACCTGCTGTATGTCTGCCGGGCCGGCGGTATCCTGGCCGCCTATCAGGTGGAGACCGGAGAGCGTGTTTATCAGGCGCGGATCACCCGGGGCGGCAACTACTCGGCGTCCCCCGTGGCGGCTGACGGCAAGATCTATTTCGCCAACGAGGACGGAGAAGTGATCGTCGTCAAGGCCGGTCCGAAGTTCGAACGCCTGGCGGTCAATCAGATGGGCGAGCCGCTCATGGCAACCCCGGCGATTGCCCATGGGATGATCATCTTCCGCATGCAGGAGCACGTCGTCGCGATCGCCCTGGGCTCAGCTGAGTAGGCGTTCACTATTGGGGTCGTAAAGCGGCTGCTCGACGACCTGTGCGGAACGGCGCTCGCCGAGGATGCCTACCTCCAACTCGGTGCCAGGCTCGATGTAAGCGATCGGCAAGTAGGCGAAGCCGATCGACTTCTGAACGCTATGGCCATAGCCGCCCGACGCGATGTAGGCGATCGGTTTTCCGTCTGCGTAGATCGGCTCAAAGCCACGTGCATCCGCGTCATCGGCGTCGATGACGAGACCGGCGAGCTGGCGATCAACGCCTTTCTTCTTCTGCTCGAGGAGCGCGTCGCGGCCGATGAAATCGCCCTTCTCGAAATCGACGAAACGCTCCATTCCAGCCTGCAGCGGTGTCCAGTCCGCCGACATATCCGCTCCCCAGAGCCGGTACGCCTTCTCGAGCCGCATCGACTCGAGCGCCCGATATCCCCAATCGACGATCCCGTACTGTGCACCCTCCTTCATCAACAGATCGTAGAGGTAACGCTGATATTCCATGGGTGTGTGCAGCTCGTAGCCGAGCTCACCGACGAATGAGACTCGCAACACCCTTACCGGCACTTTGTCGACGTGCAACTGCTTGCAACGGAAGAACCGGAACGCCTGATTGGAAATGTCGGTGTTGGTGAGCGGTTGGATGAGATCGCGTGACCGGGGTCCCGCCACCGTCAGGGTTGTAATGCTGCTGGTCGTGTTCACCAGGCTTACGCTGCCGTCGTCGGGCAGGTGGCGCTCGATCCACGCATGGTCGTGGAGCTCTGTCGCGGCGGCTGAGACGACATAGTAGTGACCCTCGGCGAGCCTGGTCACTGTTACATCGCATTCGATACCACCTTTCGGAGTGCACATCTGCGTCAGCGCGATGCGGCCGTCGCTCTTTGGAAGCCTGTTGGCGCAGAGGCGGTCGAGGAAGCTCTCGGCGCCTGGTCCCGAGACCTCGTACTTCGCAAAGCTCGACTGGTCGAGTACGCCGACGGTCGATCGAACCGCAGCGCACTCCTTGCCTACCGCATCGTGCCAGTTTCCACGACGAAACGAATACTCGTCGCGCCTCGGTCCGTCCGGGTCAAACCACAGCGGACGCTCCCACCCGAATCGGGCGCCGAAGACGGCTCCCTTGGCGAGCAGTCGATCGTAGAGTGGATCCGTCTTCAAAGGCCGGCCAGCCGGGAGCTCCTCTTCGGGATAGTGAATCGCGTATTCGCGCCGATAGACCTCGAGCGCACGTTCCGAGATGTAGCTGGAGGAGGCCGCGTAGTCATCGAACCGCCGCACGTCGAGCTCCCACATGTTGTCGCTCGGCTGTCCATCGACGATCCACTCCGCGGCGTATTTCCCAGCGCCACCACCAAAAACGATGCCGAAGATGCTGAAGCCCGCCAGGACGTGAAAGTTCGGCAGGCCCGGTACCGGACCCATGAGGCAGTGACCATCCGGCGTGTAACCGTCGGGTCCGTTGACGATGGTCTCGATCGGTGCATCAGCGAATATGGAAATGCGTTCGGCGCAGCCGAGGAGAGACTCTTCGAGGCGATCGGGCGCTGGCCTGAGCAGACAGCTGTGAAAATCGTCTGGGATTCCGTCGCCCCCCCATGTCACGGTGTCGTGCTCGAAGGGGCCGACGAGCAGAGCGCCCTCCTCCTCTCGAACGTAGAACGATGAATCGGGATCCCTCAGTACGGGCAACTCGCTGGTGAGGGCCTGCACCTCTTTCAGTGCCGTGGTGACGAGGTAATGGTGCTCGAGGGAAACAATCGGCAGGTCCAGTCCGACGAGGCGACCGATCTGTCTCGCCCATTGGCCCGCCGCATTAACGATCACATCGGTACGGATCTCGCCCTTCGTCGTCTTCACGAGCCAACCATCACCATCTCGCTCGATCGCCGTTACCCCCGCGTGCCGGTGGATTTCGGCCCCCTCTGCCGTTGCTCCGCTGGCCAGCGCCCGGGTGACGCCAGAGGGATCCACGTGGCCATCGGTCGGAATGTGAGCGATGGCAAGCGCATCGTCGAAGTTCGCAAGCGGGAAGAGCTCGTGAGCTTGCGCGGGAGTGATGATGTTGAACGGAATACCGAGTGTCTCGGCGATGCCCTTACGGTTGTTGAACTCGTCGAGACGATCCTCTGTCGTGCCGATCCGGAGGCTGCCGCACTGATGGAAGTCGACCGCCTGTCCGGTTTCGGCCTCGAGCCGCTTGTACAGATCGATGCTGTACTGGAGGAGTTTCATCAAGTTCCAGCTCGAGATCATCTGCGTGCACAGACCCGCTGCGTGCCACGTCGAGCCGCTCGTCAGCTCGTCCTTTTCGACCAGGACAACGTTCTTCCATCCCAGCTTCGTCAGGTGATAGAGAACACTGCAGCCTGCTATCCCTCCTCCGATGACCACCGCTTGCGCTTCGTTTCGCACCTTCCTCTTCCTCTCTCGGGTAACTGCTAGCAGGCCGTGGTGAAAGTGTGGTGGGTCTGGTTACGGCGAGTTGGGGCCAGATGCAAGGCGGCCTGACACAGGCGATGCCCTAGCCATCGTCGAGGAAGGCCAACGCTGCAGATGGCCCCAAATCGCCGTAACCCTTCGGGCGACAGGGGGTTGCGCGCGCATGCTGCGTCGTTCCTCGTCAACGATGGGGTATCCATCGCCTCCTCCTCTCTCCTTGCCTCCACTTCGCAAGACCCTGTCGCCAGACCCACCACACTTTCACCACGGCCTGCTAGGTCCCGAAGCGTGCCTCTACATCAGGGCCTGGTTGCCCGGAAGTTGATGCCGACGGTGCCAAACTCGCTGGCGCTAGATGCCTGCGGGGCGCCGTCGAAGACCTCCGCCTTCCAGGTGATCTCGAAGTCGGTGAAACCCGCCGCGACGACCGTCGCCTCGAGCTCTGCTTCCAGCAGAGCGCCGGCGATTCAGCCGGTCCACAAATCGATCTTCTGTTTCGCCGCCTCCGGTACTTCTCGGCTTACCAGAATGTCGCCGATCTGCAGCCGACCGCCGGGGCGCAGCACGCGGAACATCTCACCCAGGGTCTGTTGCTTGTCGGGCGTCAGGTTGAGCACGCCGTTGGAGATCACCACGTCGGCCCAGCCGTCGGGCACCGGGATCTCCTCCATGTAGGCCTCGCGGAACTCGACGTTATCGATGCCCGACTCGACGGCGGCGGCCCGCGCCCGCTCGAGCATCGCCGGGGTCATTTCGATGCCCACAACCTCGCCGTCTGGGCCGACCATGCGAGCGGCGACGAGCGAGTCGATACCCGCGCCCGAGCCAATGTCGACCACTCGCTCACCAGAAGCCAACTCGCCCATGGCAAAGGGGTTGCCGGTGCCGGCAAACGATTCGATGGCCGATTCCGAGACACCTTCGAGCCACTCGTCCTTGTAGCCGACGATCTTGGTCAGCGGGCGGCCGGTGTGGAAGTGGAATCCCTTGCCGGGGTTCTCAGCCACTACCGCGTATTCGTCCTGGATGGCTTTGCGCAGGGTGTCGGTATCGACATCGATAGCTCGGGCCACCAGCGAACGGTCTGCCGTCATCGGTTCTCTCCTTGTCTCATCCAGCAGGAATTGAACGATACCCTGAGACGTTCGACGCTGCCGACGCACGATGCTGCAGAAGACGCGCTGCTCAACCTCCGCGCCCTCGGAACCGATGAGACGGAGAGGGTGTTAGCTCTTGGCCAGGGCCACCCTCGCAACACCGGCCAATATGATCAGTCACTTGGCGTTGAGGCGCGCCAGGGCGTCGTCGAGATGACGACGATACGCCTCACGATCCTCCGGCCTCAACCAGGCGTCTCTTTGATCCACACGACGCCAGATCTCCTCGATCACCGCGGTCAGGAACTCGGCGGACGCCCGTGATGCATCGTTCGGCAGCGCGCCGGCGAAGTAGACCGGCGTCGTGTGCGCGAAGGTGTAGTTGTCTCCGGAATAGCGGGCTTTGCCGCCCCGGGCCCGCACCGCGACCCAGCGCGCGCCACTTACCGGTATGGACTCGCTAGCTTCCAGCCGATTCTGTCGTGGCGACACGGGTACCGTGTGCACAACGCGTCCATCGACGATGATCTCGACCACGTCCACCGGGGCGATGGTCGCGAGGTCGACGGACACCGTCGCGCGATGGCGCGCGCTGATCTCCGAACCGGGCTCGTGACCGTCCACCTCGGCGAACAAGAGCGGTCCGTTGGTAGCCACAGTGCGGCCGGCGCGGACCGCCTCGATCCAGTCACCCCAGGTGAGCGGGCCGTCCAGTCGAGCGTAGGTGCGCGCCGTTCCACCGGACGGGTCGCGCCAGACGTTGGAGAAGTTGTCGGTGCCCCCGGTGGCGGCCAGCCGGATGCCGACGTTGAGCATGTGGTAGTAGATCGCGGCGCTGGCCATCTCGTCCGACGCGGTGGACACCACGTCGTAGAAGTTACCGCGCCCCAGGATGGCGTGGATGGGAATGTCGGATTGAGCGGCACCAACGGGCGTGGCGACGCTGGCGCTGTTGCCGGTGTAGGGGTGCAGGAACCCACCGATTCCACCGAGGGCCTTGATGGCATCCAGATATGTGAGCTTGAGGCCATCCGCGGGGTACGGGGATCCATCGGTGCCGCCGATGAGGGGCATGATGAAGTCCTCCGCGCCCCGAGCAACGCCACGTGTCCGAAGGATCCGCGGAACTCCTGGCTGTACCGCAGGATGGTGTCGTCGCTGGATCCGGAGTAATCCTGGCCCGTGAGGTCGCTCCATCGACCCATGATCTTGGTGCCATCCATGTGGATCAGATCATTGGCAACGTGAAGATCGTCGGCCCGCAACTGATCGAAGAACTCCTGCTGGGTGAGGCCCCAGCGTCCCTCGTGCAAATCGTGCACGTGGGTGTCGCCCGACACCCAGTCAGATTGCCGCGGATCAGAGAGGCGCTCCATTCGGAGCTCGACCGTCGTGGTCTCGCCCGCCGCGGCGCGCACCGTGACGTCCGCCGGAACCCACTCGAACCCCCGGATCGCCTCGACCCGCACCTCTCCGGCCGGCACGGTAACCTCGAACTGGCCGGTCGAATGGAAGTAGTGGATCTCGTTGGCCGGACTGACGCGATGAAAGGCGTTGTTCGGGACGTAGCCGCGTCCGTCCGAGGCCAGGAGCTGGATTCGGGCCGGGACGATCGCGCCGTCCGGTCCGGTCACGCGTCCGCGCAAAGTCGCGCCGTCGTAGCGCGGTGACAGGCGGACCTGCGTAAGCCGTTCCCACGCTTGATTGCCGCCGCCGAAACGAGACGTCACAAACAGAACGGTAGGGCCGTCCTGATTGCCGACGAACGCTACGCGCTCGCCGTCGGGACTCACCGCCGGGGCGAACTCGTCCAGAGGCTGCGAGGTCAGGCGAACGGGGTTGCCGCCCGCCGAGGGCACCGTCGCCAGGTCGTAGGATCCGGCGGTGTCGGAGGCGAACACCAGGGCCGAGCCATCCGGCGTCCACGCGGGGGCCGCCCGGTAGCTGGTTTCTTCGTAGTGCACCAGCCGGGGCTCGCCGCCGGTCATCGGGACCATCCAGATCCCTCCGCTGCCGAGGCGTCCGCTCACCCTTGCGATGAACGCGAGCTGCGAGCCGTCGGGGGACAGCGCCGGCTGGAACTGGTGCCCGGCGCCGCCGACCACGGTGTCGACCGCACCGGTCGCCACCTCGTACCGCAGGATATCGAAATCCCCTCCGCGTGCCGACGCGAAGACGATGAATCGCCCATCGGGAGTCCAGGCGGGTTGAATGTCCACCGCGGCGTCGGAGGTCAGGCGCCGGAACCCCGTGCCGTCGGCCCGAACCACAGCGATATCGAGATCGCCGTCCGTGTCTACCGCGAGGGCGACCCATTCACCGTCCCGGCTCCACGCCGGCTCGAAGTGATAGCCGGGACCCTGGGTGATGGCCCGGGCGTGCTCCGTCCCGATGCTCTGAACCCAGATGTCGCCACGCATCGAGTAGGCCAGCGTCGAGCCGTCCGGGTGCCAGCTCGGATCGAGCGGTCCGCTGGTGACGGCCGGGAGCATGTGGAGCTCCACCCGGGTCGAAAGCCCGTATCGGGGTAGCTGGGCGGCCGCGGAGGAGGAGAGGAAGATCCATGCGACACAAGCCAACGACAGGAATCTACACGGCATGCAAGCATCCGGGGTCTGCGGCCAAGAATCTGAGCATCATTGTAATGAGATCCTCGCGACCCTGGTCTTGTCGGACCCTCAGCCCTCAATCCTACCGGGCCACGTCACCCGCGCACCCGGTCAGCACCGTCGCCTGACGCTCGGGGCCCAGGATTGCCGATCAGCCGAGAATATATATATATTCCTTGACAAGAATATTCTTCTATATGAATATTCATGGATGATTGAAACGTTGGTCGCGCTCGCCGAGCCTAACCGTTTGCGTATCATCGAACTGTTGCGTGACGGACCGCGTCCGGTGGGCGAAATCGGCGACCGACTTCGACTGCGCCAGCCGCAAACGTCAAAGCACCTGCGAGTCTTGAAAGAAGCCGGGCTCGTCGACGTGCGCCCGGACGCACAGCGCCGCGTGTACCAGCTGCGTGCTCAGCCGCTTCGTGATCTCGACACCTGGCTGGAGCCCTATCGCCAGTACTGGAGCGCACGGCTCGACGCTCTGGAGACCATGCTCCGGAGTGACTCCAAGGAGTGAACCCATGAGCTCGACCGTGCCTGCAATCAAGATGACGCGGACGATCAATGCCCCCGTCGCCAAAGTGTTCGAGGCGTGGACCGACGCGGCTCAGCTGAAGCGTTGGCTCGCACCCCATCCCTACGAGGTGCGCGAAGCGACCGCAGACGCCCGACCGGGCGGTCGTTACCGAATCGTCGTGGCGACCGTGGACGACGGGCCTCACACGACGACGGGCGAGTACTTGGAGGTGGAGCCGGGGCGCCGCCTGGTGATGACGTGGTTCTACGAGGGCCCCTTGGGTAAAGACGAAACGCCCTCGGTGGTCACCGTTGATTTTCTTGAAGTTGCTCCAGGAGCGACCGAGGTCACTTTGACCCATGCCGAGCTCCGCAGCGACGAAGGTGGCCGCGAGGGCTGGACTCTGATCCTGGACAAGCTCGCGGCACTCTTCGACGGTGCGGAGAAGTAATTCGACCCGCGGTGCGACGCGGCGGCTTCACTCGGCAGCACCCGTGCGGCTCAGAGGCTCAGCGCAGGCGACCACAGACAACCGACTTGATTCGTAGCACCGTATTCCAGTTCCGGGCTGTGCCGCGGCTGGCCAGCGCCTTCTCGATCACAGCACCGGTGAGGCGAGAGCGGCCTATGCCATTTGGATATACGACGTACGCCTGCTTGCCGCGGGCGCGAATCAGCTCAGGCCCTTTGATGGACGACTGGAGCGACCCCACGGCCCGGGCCGACGGTGCCTTCTTGAGAAACATGACGCCGAGCTTGCTCGGCTCGCTCTGCGCAGCTCGCATGAAAGGGTTGCGTTGGACAAGCGCCTCCCACTGCTTCGAGGACCGGACGAAGAAGTCCGTCTCGAGATCGAGCTCACTCTGGGCCCGAGTCTCCAGAATGCTCTCGAGCTCCCCGGCTCCCGAACTGCTCGTAAATACGACATTCCCGCTCTGCAGTAATGTCTGCACGGGCCCGTACCCGAGCGCCGAGAACAGGCTGCGTAAGTCACTCATGGCAACGGGCCGACTGCCGCCGACATTGACCGCGCGCAGAAGCGCAACGTAAGTCATCATCTTTTCAGCACCCTGCTAGCGCTGCGATGCCTCTCGATCCAAGCCGCCCACGGTGGTAGCAGCCACAAGATCAGCGCGCCCGCCGCCACCGCAGTCGCCGATCCGGGTAGCGGGGCCCACGGCTGGGTGACCCATATCAGTCCGGTCAGACCCACCAGAGCGATAAGAGCCCATGTGCCTATACGGTCGCGGGCGGAGCTGGCACCGACGTAAAGCCAGAGACCCCCAGCGAGCAGGCCGGCTTCGACGAGAACCGTGCCAGGAATGGAGTTCCAGAGTCCGAGGCCCACCAACGGGCCACCCGGCCAAAGCGGTAGGTCTGGTCGGTGCGTGATCAGGTCCAGAGCCCAATGACTCAGAACTAGCAGGCCGAGCACCACACCGGCCCGCCACGAGCCAAACAGCCGGCGCCCGAGGAACGCCACGACTCCCGACCATCCGATGACCGCCAGGAGACTGTGACTCCAGGGGTAAGAGGCGAAGGCGAGATTCGTGAACGCGGTATCGCCCGGGTTGATCCGAACGGTCTCGAATCCAAGCAAGAGCAAGACTGGCCACAGCAGGTCGAGTCCAAAGGCGGCGGCGACCGATGCTCCCAAAGGCAGTCGCGGCTCCACCTTCTTGGTACCCAGCGCAACCGCCAGATGACCGACGAACATGATCCACCTCCCTTGTCGTCAGTGCGGCCTAACGGCCCGGAGTTCAGCGGTCAGGATCGAGAGCCGGAGCATCTGGACCGGCCCATGGCTACTTCTCCGACCAGACTGCGAGCTCGTGGCCTGATGGATCGCGAAAGTGAAAGCGCCTGCCGCCAGGGAACTCGTAGGCCTCCTTCACTACTGTGCCGCCATTGGCGACCACATCCTCCTCGACCCGCGAGAGATCGACCGCATAGAGGACTATGAGAAGACCACCAGGCACCACCGTCGAAGACCCTGCGAAACCACCGGACAGGCGACCATCGTCGAAGCTCGCGTAGTCGGGCCCCCAGTCCGTGAATGACCAACCGAAGACGCTTGAATAAAAGCGCTTTGCCTCGTTGATGTCGAGGACAGGGAACTCGATGTAATCAATTCGGAGGTCATGATCTTCTTGACCCATTGGCAATCTCCCGGATTGGGTGGTTGGAAAGCGGCCGACGCTACAGGGCTCGCCAGATTCATCGCAAGTCGCGAACCGCCTCCTCGTCAGCGGAGCGTTAT
Source organism: Acidobacteriota bacterium (assembly GCA_963666055.2). Classification (GTDB taxonomy): domain Bacteria; phylum Acidobacteriota; class UBA890; order UBA890; family WLXD01; genus DASCOT01. The sequence goes on from CAXWPH010000015.1 coordinate 410,015, forward strand.
TGCTCGCGGATCAATCGTCCTACCAGCGTGCATCTCCATCGAGAAGTACGGATGCTCGGGATGCGCTGTCTCGTAGAACGCGAATCGGTCCACGCCCGACATCATGCGCAGCATCGCTTGCTAGAGAGCCTCCGCTCTGTGTAGCATTACAGTGCTACAGGAGGCGACAATGGTTAGGAACGTAACGCTCCGCCGTATGGGCGGCTCCGTCGGTGCCACTCTCCCCAAGGATATGGCTGACCGATTCCATTTGGCTGCGGGCGACGAAATCATGGCCGTCGAGACGGCGCACGGAATTCTACTCACTCCCTACGATCCCGACGTTGAGGAGGGCCTCCAGATCGCCGCCGAGGCTCAGAAACGGTATCAGAACGCACTCCGTGAACTGGCCAAGTGAGTGCTGCTGAGCCGCGGTGGGTGCCGCGGCTCGTCGTCGAGGCTGCACATCTGGATCAGATCCGCGAGCACGGTGGTCTGATCGGAATCCGAGACGACAATGCGCTCGAGTCAGCTCTCGCTCGGGCACGACAACGCTGGTCCTATGAGCCTCAGGTCGACCTGCCACGCCTCGCGGCAGACGACGCGTTTGGGATTGCCTCGAACCACCCGTTTCAAGACGGGAACAAGCGCACTGCGTTCCTCGCCGCCGTCATCTTCCTCGGACTGAACGGCCTCGATTTCATCGCCCCAGAGGACGAGGTGGTTGCTCGGATGATCAGTCTAGCCTCCGGCGACATTGGCGAAGAGGACATCGCAGATTGGATCCGCTCACGAGTCAAATCCAGGGGTCTGTAGGCGAGGCTTCATCGCAGCTCCGAGATAAGAGTAATTGGGGGCTTGGCGACCGTAGTTTTCTCGTCAGCGAATGGTACTGCGAAGGGGAATGGCGCTGAAATCGCGCGCCGCATGAAGACAGGTAGGAGAACGCGGTGCTTGATCCGATTGTTAGAACCATTGAAGTTCCCTGCAGCCAAGAAGCAGCATTCCGGGTGTTTGTGAACGAAATGGACAGTTGGTGGCCCCTGGACAGCTTCACAGTGTCAGCAATAGGTGGCCAGGCCGCCAAGTCGATACGCGTAGAACCGAAGCAGGGCGGCAAGATAGTGGAGATAGGCCCCGATGACGCTGAGCATCTGTGGGGCACGATCAAGTCATACGACCCGTATTCCTTTGTCAGCATGGACTTCCACATACCCCAACCAGGCGAACAAGTAGCGTCCAGAAGCCTTGTTGAAGTGCGGTTTATCGCTCTTGGAGAGGAACAAACACGCGTCGAACTCACCCAGAGTAATTGGGAAGCATTTGGTGAGAGGGCTGCTGACATGCGCGGTGGTTACGGCGGCGGTTGGAGCCTTATTTTCGAGCAGGCATTCAAATCCGCTTGCGGTGGCTGACCCGTGGCGCCGTTGACAGCGTAGATCTAGTTGTAGCGCTGGTAGGCTCTACGCAAGTGGCCATGCTAGTGGCAAAGACGGGCCCGTTGTGGCCGCGCGCCAGGGCGGTCCAGTCGTGGCCGCGCAGCGCCGCGGCACCCTGTCATGTCTCACTCTTGAACCAGGCCGTATATTTTCGCAAACGGATCCCAGCCAGCTTCGCTATGCCATTCATATTCAGCCCATATCGCGATCTGCTCTGCGGTCTCCTGCCCCAAGATCCTACTGATCACGGCCAGCGACATATCCATTCCGGCCGAAACCCCTGAGGATGTGAAGAACTTGCCATCCTCCACCCAACGCGCTTCCTTCTCCCACTTCACTTTGTCGCCCTGCGAGGTAGCCCACGCAAACGCCTGCTTGTTCGTCGTCGCCCGTACGCCATCCAGTACCCCCGCTCTCGCCAGGAGCGCGCTGCCTGTACATACGGATGTGACGTACTCCGCTCCCATCGATTGGGTTCGAAGCCATTCCAGTAGTCTTGGGTTGCCTATTTCCGCGCGTGTGCCACCCCCTCCTGGTACAAGCAGAACCTCATATTGGCGTTCTTCGCCGAATTCATGCTCAACGACCGACTTGGGTCCCTGCGCGCTCGCTACATCTCCGCCGCTTTCTGCGACCATATGAATCTCGAAGCTTTCGGGCGCCATTCCATACATTTCCAGCGGCCCGAAAACATCCAGGAGCTCAAATTCTTCGAAGAGAACAACGCCGATTGACCGCACTGATTTCACCTCGCCTGTGCTTCTTTCACATGACGGTAGGTGGCGCTCAGCTGCGGACCCGCCGTAGGCTCCGGCCCAAGCACCCGAGGACCGAAGCTCCGGTGAGGCTACCAAGATCGGTTGGAACGCGCGGTGGCGTTCAGCCGCGCCTTCTCGGGCACCTGTAACGTGTAGCGTGCATCCGCGTAGCAACGAACAGAAGGGAGCGCGCAGGAGATGTCCAGCGACGACAGGCCGGCAAACAAGGGACGTCGCCAGTTTGCCACAACTCGGTGGAGCCTGGTTCTGGCCGCCGGCGAGAGCGGCTCCGACGATTCGGAGTGCGCTCTGGCAGAGCTGCGCGAGCAGTACTGGTACCCGCTGTACGCCTATACGCGCCGCCGCGGCTACGACCCCGATGATGCCCGCGACCTGACCCAGGCCTTCTTCACCAAGCTGCTCGCTGAACGGAACCTGAGGGCCGCCGACCCAACGCGCGGTCGGTTTCGCACCTTCCTGTTGTCTTCCCTGAAGAACTTCCTGGCGGGTGAATGGCGCAAGGACCATACGCTGAAACGGGGAGGCGCATTCAACGTCCTGTCGCTGGACTTCGACTCGGCCGAGGAGTCCTATCGAGTCGAGCCTTCTCACGAGCTGAGCCCGGAGGTGATCTACGAGCGTCGCTGGGCGTTGAGCCTGCTCGAGCGGGCGGTGACCGATCTGCAGAGCCAGTACGCCAAAGCCGGGAACCTCGAGCTTTTCAATGCACTCAAGGGTTTTCTGGGAGGCGCAGACGACGTCCTTCCTTACGCCGAGCTGTCACGGCGCCTCGGTCAGAGCGAAGGGGCGCTGCGCACCGCCGCCTCGCGTTTGCGCTCTCGCTGGCGAAAGCGGCTGCGGGAGCTGGTGGGCGAGACCGTCAGAGATGAGTCCGAGGTCCAGGACGAGCTGCAGAGTTTGATCGCCTCGGTTGATGCGGGCGTGTAACAGTTGGACCCCGATCGCATAGAACCAGGTATGAGCCAAGCACGCATCTGTCCCAACTGTCAGACTACTGTCCCGGCCGACGCGCCCGAGGGCGTCTGCCCCGCCTGCGCACTGCGCGCTGGATTCGACACCGGGGAAGGGACCGAATCCCCGACCCAGGGGGCCCCGCCGCGGCGCTCGCAACCGTTGCCGGTCGAAGAGCTCGCCCGCCTGCTCCCAGAGCTCGAGCAGTTCGAGCTGATCGGCCAGGGTGGCATGGGTGCGGTCTACAGGGCGCGTCACCGGAAGCTCGAGCGGCTGGTTGCTGTCAAGGTGCTCGACTCGGCCCTGCGCAACCACGCTTCGTTTGCCGAGCGTTTCGCTCGCGAAGCGCGCACCCTGGCGCAGCTCGACCACCCGAACGTGGTGCGGATCTACGACTTCGGCCACCGCAACGATCTCTACTACCTGATCATGGAGCTGGTCGACGGCGTCAACCTGCGCCAGACAATCGAGGCCGGGGGGCTCGAACCGCACGAGGCGCTCGCAATGGTGCCGCCGATCTGCGAAGCGCTGCAGTACGCGCACGATCATGGCGTCGTGCACCGGGACATCAAGCCCGAAAATATCCTCGTGGACCGAAACGGCTCGGTAAAGATCGCCGACTTCGGGCTCGCGAAGCTCGTCGGGGGAGAGCCCGGGCGACGCCTGACCCAGACCGCGCAGATCATGGGGACGCCCAACTACATGGCTCCCGAACAGTTCGAGAATCCGGGCGAGGTCGACCACCGCGCAGACATCTTCGCACTCGGAGTCGTTCTCTACGAGCTCCTCACCGGTGAGCTGCCGATCGGGCGTTTCCCGCCGCCCTCGAAGAAGGTGCAGATCGACGTGCGCCTCGACGACGTGGTCCTTCGTACGCTCGAAAAGGAGCCCAGCCTGCGCTATCAGCAGGCCCGCGAGCTGCAGTTCGACGTCGAATCGCTTTCGACCGGCGGCGACCGGACGGCCGAAGTGCCAGGCGAGTCGAGACCGCGCTCAGAGCGGCAACGAGACTACGAATACCGCTCTGCCGTGACGGTGTTCGGCTTGCCGCTGGTACACATCGCCTCCGGCCGCGATCCTGAGGGCAAGAGGATGCGCGTCGCCAGCGGCATCATCGCGATCGGCGACGTGGCGATCGGGGCCGTCGCCATCGGCGTTTTCCCCTTCGGCGGCATCACCATCGGTCCCTTCGGCGTCGGCCTCGTGAGCTTCGGCGGTGCTGTCGCGGGCCTGTTGACGGCGATCGGTGGCGTTGCAGTCGGCGGCTTCGCCGTCGGCGGGCTCGCGGCCGGTCTGGTCGCCCTCGGCGTATCGCCCTTCGGCTTCTTTGCGCCGGCGTTCGCGGTGATCCTGCCAGCGTTGCTGGTGGCAATCGTGGGCCTCGCAATCGGCGCAGTGGCAGCTGCGATCGCCTGGGTAATGGCCGCAAGGGCCCGACCCGCTCGGCGCCGCTAAGGGTCAACCGCCCGCAAGAGACAGCCGGAAGGCGGCCATCTCCTCACCGTTGCGGACCAGCAGGAGGTCGCCGACCAGCACCGTGTGATTCCAAGTCTTGCCCTCGATCGCAGAGAGGGCGCGAGCTCCGTGAACCGGTCGGGGCGGCCGCGACCAGCGCCAGCTCACCTTTCTCCGACAGCATGGACACGCTGCCTCCCGTGGACCCTCGCGTGCCCCAGAGGTAGGCTTCAGGCGCTCACCCACCCTGCTTCCGGAGCGCCATGGAACCCGGCACCAAACTAGGCCATTATGAGATTCTCGCGGCGCTCGGTGCAGGCGGCAGGTCAAGTGTTCGTCTCGGCCGGTGCTACTCGCTTGCAGCGCTGCTACTGGCGATCCTCATAACCGCGAGTTGCACAGGGCTTGACCCCGGCCCGTCGCCGTTGAACGCAGAGCTTCCTCTCCACCTCGAGGATCACCTCGATGCTGCAACCATCGTCGGCTCGGATATTCCCCCCGATGTCCCCGCTACGGTGGAGTGGCGTTTCGATGAACCACCTCCGGAGTGGAAGGTTGCCGTTTCCCCGGACCCATCCTGGCACCCATTAGAAGCAACACATACCGAGGATACGCTGCGGCTCTCCCTCACCGAAGCCACCCGCCGCGTGTTCCCGTGGGGACGTAGCGTGTACGGCGGCGTCTACATCGATTTGCCCGATTGGCAACGTGAGGATTGGGCCTACGTCCTGGTGCAAGCGCGTACCTCGGCAAAGAACCCGTCAGTCGCGGTTCAGTTCAATCTGCGCGAAGAGGCTGGGCCCACCTTATTCGAGCAATTTCCGTTTCGCTTTTTTGGCGAATTCGCGGATATGGTCAATGACGGCACGGTACAGACGTACCGGCTGCGGGCCGACTGGTCGGGAGGAACATGGCAAGGTCCATGGCGGCAGCTCGGCCTAACCTTCGCTGCCTCAGAGCCGGCCGGGATCGACCTACTGTCGGTGCGCGTGATCCCCAAGGAAGCTAACTACGCCGCTGCTTCCGCGGGGGTGCAAACGGAGACGCGTAACCGTGCCTATCGCCGCGCACTCTACATCCATGCCCCTGGCCGGGTCGACTATCGGGTCCAAGTGCCCGAGGCGGGCCGCCTCGACGTGGGGCTCGGGGTGCTGCGGGACGACGCCCCGGTGACCTTCCGGATCACGGCCGCTCCAGCGGGCGGCCAGGCGGAGAGCCTGCTCGAGGAGACCTACGCCGACAAGGAGCGCTGGGACGATCGTTCCGTGGATCTGTCCCATTTGGCCGGGCGGACAGTGACCCTGCAACTGGAAGCGGAGGCCGAGCGAGCGGGCACCGTGGCGCTGTGGGCGGCGCCAACCGTCAGCGGTTCGCGCACCACCGACAGGCCCAACATCGTCTTCTACGTTATCGACGGGGCCGCGGCCGATCTGATGAGCGTCTACGGGTACAACCGCCGTACTACTCCATACCTTGAGCGCCTGGCGGCCGAGGGCGCGGTCTTCGAACACGCCTATAGCAACTCCTCCTGGACGAAGCCCTCCACGGCATCGTTCATGACCTCGCTGCAGCACAGTGTGCTGGGCGGCTACAAGACCCAATCCGATCCGCTCCCCGACCAGGCCATGACCATGGCCCAGCATCTTCATCGTGCCCATTACCAGACGGCTGTGTTCGTCGCCAACCCCAACGCCGGCACGCTGAGCAACCTGCAGCGGGGGGTCGATCTGCTGCGGGAGGACTGGGTCGAATTCAGCTATTTAGGTGGTGAGAACCACGCAGAATCCTCGCGATTTCTGCACGAGGCGTTCTGTAAGTGGCGGGAAGCGTACCCGGCGGAGCCCTACTGGGTGCACTTTCAGACGACCGACGTCCACCAGCCATGGAGACCGGTGGCTCCGTTCGCCGGGCTCTACGTCGGCCTGGATGTTGGCCAGCGCGTCAACGAATGGAGACAGCAGCTGGACGCGGCAAGCGGCGGAGGCCAGTGGTGGACCCGATTCGACAACACCGACATCAGTCGCATTGAGTTTTACGACGGTGCTCGAGGCCTGTACGACGAGGGGATGGCACACAACGACTATCAGATCGGCCGGCTAGTAGAGCGTCTCAAGGCAGCAGGCGAGTGGGAGCGCACGCTGTTCATTGTCGTTGCCGATCACAGCCATGGGGCGGCCGGCCTTCCGCAGCTTGATCCGCCAGCGCCTCCGTGGTCGGGGCCAAACTTCAGCTCCTGGATCACCCGCATCCCGATGATTGTGGTCTGGCCGGAGCGCATTGCTCCCGGGCAACGCTTCAGCGAACCGGTGTCGATGATTGACATGCTGCCGACGATCCTCGATCTTGCGGGACTGCCGATGCCCGAGGTGATGCAAGGCCAATCGCTGGCGCCGTTGCTCCGGGGCGAAGAGGGCTTCCAGCCGCGGCCGGTGATCTTCGACGAATTCAACGTCGATTGGGACACGGGCGAGTTACGCGGTTCGATCGAGCTGATCGATGGGCGATGGGGCGCGTCGTTAGAGATCAACCCGAGCCCGGAGGACGAGGAGCAGCCTGCCGAAGCGCGCCGCGCCGCCCCGCTGCTGCTCTACGACCTGTGGAACGATCCCTACTGCTTGAACAGCCTGCACGCCGAGCATCCCGACCTGGTCGAGAAGTACACCGCGTTGCTCGAGGCGCAGTGGGGAGCGCACCAGGCCCTGGCCCAGCAGTTCACTCAAGGCGGCGAGATACCGCTGACCCCGGAGCAGCTACGGGCTCTTCGGGCACTTGGCTACATCCAGTGACGCCGGGAACGAACTCCTCGTCACCAACTGGTTCGACGAGCTGAAGCGGCTCGTGCCGACGGACCCGTAGCGCGTAGTTGTACGGCGTGCTTGAGTAGGGCAATGGCATTCAATGACCTGGAGCTGAAGCGATGCGAGAAGGCTGTGGGCAAGTACGTCGAGTCTCGTCGCCCGCCGCCACACATTCGCCCCCAGCTTGATCTGTCGTACCGAATACAGGGGCAGGGCGTAGAAATCTTCGAAGTTCGTCCTGCTTTCAACGACCCCAGCGTGACCATAGAGAACTGTGTGGCCAAGGCCACATACGTCAAGCGCGCCCAGGTATGGCGGGTCTACTGGAGACGTGCCGACCTCAAGTGGCATCGCTATGGGCCGAGGCCCAACGCCCGTTCAATCGAGGAATTCCTCAAGATCGTCGAAGAAGACGAATTCCGTTGCTTCTATGGATAGGCTCAGCGGCTGGCAATAACTTCGAACGATTCGCCCACCCTGCCTCGGGAGCGCCATGGAACCCGGCACCAAACTCGGCCCCTACGAGATCACCGAACAGCTCGGTGCTGGCGGCATGGGAGAGGTGTACCTGGCGCAGGACACGCGCCTGGGCCGCAAGGTGGCCATCAAGGTGCTGCCTGCCGAGTTCGCCTCTGACCCCGAGCGCCTCGCCCGCTTCGAGCAGGAAGCCCGCGCTGCCGCCGCCCTGAACCATCCACACATTGCGGTCGTTCACGATATCGGCACCGAAGGCGGCACCCACTTCATGGTGCAGGAGTACCTGGAAGGAGACACGCTACGGGAGCCGCTACAGAAAGGTGCGCTGCCGCTCAAGAAGGCACTCGGCCTGGCCACGGAGATTGCCGAGGCGCTGGCAGCGGCACATGCCGCCGGGATCATCCACCGGGATTTGAAGCCGGAGAACATCTTCGTCACCAAGGAGGGCCACGCCAAGGTGCTGGACTTCGGGTTGGCGAAGCTCACCGAGGTGGCGGGGGCAGGCTCGCCGGGCGGTGCAACGCAGTCACCGACGATGATGGGGACGGTTGCTGGTCAGGTGATGGGTACTGCCGGCTACATGGCCCCGGAGCAGGTTGAGGGCTCCGACAAGATCGACCATCGGGCCGACCTGTTTGCCTTTGGTGCGGTGTTCTACGAGATGGTCACAGGACGGCGGGCGTTTGCGGGCGGCAACATTCACGAGACGCTCAGCCAGATCATCAGCAAGACTCCGCAGGCGGTTCACGAGATCCGTGATGATTTGCCGTTGAAGCTCGAATGGATCATCGACAAGGCGCTGGCGAAGGACGTGAACCGTCGCTACCACACAGCGGGCGATCTCGGAGCTGACCTTCGCCAACTCCACGATGACATCGCAGCGGGTGTGGCGGTCCTGACTGGAAGCGGCGAGATGGCCATCGCTCCAAGCGCCGTGGAAACGGCTCGCGGCATCTCGTTGAAGCTGGCCGCCCCTGTGGTTGCCGCGCTCATGCTGGTGGCGGTTCTTGCCACCTGGTGGGCAATGCAGCCGGAGCCCGAGGAGCCCGGAAGCACCATCCGCGTGCAGCTCGACCCCCGCGTCGACACGATCATGAGTAGGAACGGCTCCGCAGTCGTGCTATCGCCCGATGGACGGCACGTTGCCTACGTCGAGGGTGACCCGAACGATGGAAGCGCGCTGTACCTTCGCGCTCTGGACCAGGAGGACTCGACGACACTCGCGTCGTCGGCAACCATCGAGGGTTCGCCGTACCATCCATTCTTCTCGCCCGACGGGCAGTGGGTAGGGTTCGTCACCCCAAGGGAGCTGAAAAAGGTGTCCATAACCGGAGGCACCCCGCAGTCGATCGCGCCGGTGAACGCGAGTCGAGGTGCGGATTGGGGACCCGACGATACGATCGTCTTCACACCAAACCGCACCAGCGGCCTGTTTGTCGTGTCGGCTGTCGAGGGTGAGCCAGGAACGCTCACCGAGCTTTCCGAAGGCGAGCGCAGCCACCGCTGGCCCCAGTTCTTACCCGGCGACAAGGCCGTGCTATTCACTTCGGCCGGGACCGGAGGCTTCGACGGGGCCAACCTCGAGGTCGTAGATCTCGAGGTTGGCGAGCGCCAGGTCGTGCACCAGGGCGGCACCTACGGCCGATACGTGCCGACGGGCCATCTGGTGTATTCAGACGCTGGAGCGTTGTTCGCGGTGCCCTTCGACCTCGATACCCTGGAGACGACCGGCCCGCCGATACCCGTCGTCGAGAACCTCGCCGCCAACGCTCAAGGCGGGGTCTCGTTCGACTTCTCCGAGACCGGGATGCTCATCTATCACATCAGAAGTGGCAGCGCTTTGAGCGCTTTCCAACTCGCCTGGGTGGAACGTGACGGCCAAATCGAGCCGCTGCCCTTCGAGCCGCGTAGGTCTCAGTACTTAGACCTCTCGCCGGATGACCAGCGCATCGCGCTCCAAATCCGGGGAGATGATGGGGACTGGGACATCTGGATCTACGAGATCGAACGAGGGGGCAGCCAGGTGCTGCTGACCACGGAGGGTAACAACCAATTGCCCGTTTGGTCGCCCGATGGAGAGTGGGTCTTCTTTAGGTCGGATCGGGGTGGCAACAACGACATCTGGAAGCGCCGGGCTGACCGGAGTCTCGACGCCGAGCTGGTGTTGGATGCAGAGGCTCCCGTGGCCCCAGTATCGATCTCGGACGACGGTGAGATGCTGCTTTTTATCACCGGGCTTCGGGGGCAGTACGACGTGGGGATACTGGCTCTCGATACAGGTGATACGGAAATGCTCGTCGATACCGCCGTCACTGAGACTTGGCCCACTTTCTCGCCGGACGGTCGCTTCTTCGCCTTCACTTCGACCGAGACCGGGCAATACGAGGTGTACGTGCGGGAGGTATCGAGCGGTCGGACATTTCCGGTCTCGATTGCGTCGGTTCGGTGCAGTGCCCACTGTCGCGCGCCATTTCGACGATAGACAAGACGGCCTACGAGTACCCCGTGGTGGTTTTTTCCCTCGCTGGTCGCAGCATGGAAGGGAGATTTACTACCGATCCCGCGTAGGTCCAGGCATCCTCGTTGCGGAAGTGGATGTGGAGTCGTTTTCCGCATCCGACCCTGTCGAAGTCTCGGACATCGACATAAGTCGCACTGGCAACTTCGATGTCACCGCCGATGGCGACAAGTTCCTGGTGACGGTGCCCGCTGGTAGTGATGAGACTGAGGCAACGGCACCCAACACACGACTCAACGTGGTCCTAAATTGGTTCGAGGAGTTGAAGCAGCGCGTGCCGACGGGCGGCTCCTGATGATCGGCAAGACGCTCGGCCACTACGAGATCCTCGCCCCGCTCGGTGAAGGCGGGATGGGGCAGGTGTACCGAGCACGCGACACGACGCTGGATCGTGATGTTGCGATCAAGGTGCTGCCGGAAGACTTCGCCAGCGACGCCAACCGGCTGGCACCACCGGTGCGCCGATGACCTACATGTATGAGGGGAGACAGTTCATCGTCGTCGCGGTCGGCGGCGTCCACCACGCAGCCGAGTTCGTCGCACTCGCATTGCTGTGAGCGCCGGTGCGTATACGCAGCCAGCCCGGCCGTGTTGGCTCAGCAGGAGCGCGACGACCAAGAGCACCGTCGCCGGCATGAATCCCTGACGCGGTCGCCGCTACACTCCACTACAGGGTTTGAGGGTGACCCAGATGAGCTCGATCGGCTCGTCGCCGTTGTTGCCCGAGTCGTGCTGCTCCGACAGCTCGACGGCCTCCATCCAGCCGACAGAACCGTCGGGCGAAGGCCGGGTGCCGACTCTCTCGCTGCCATCGCGACGCCCGGACCACACACCACCCTTGACGTGAACGTAGACCTGCTCGCCCGGGTGGGAGTGCACCCCCTCCCACTGCCCCGGCTCGACGACGAACTTCTGCACCACGACGTAATCGTTCTCCAGCAGCAGTTCGCCCGGAATGTTCGGATAAAACGTGCCGGTGTGATGGTTCGCCACTAACGTGCAAGGTTTGAGGGTGATCCAGACCAACTCGATTGGGGTGTCTCCGGTGTTGCCGGAATTGTGCTCCTCCGACAGATCGATGGCATCCATCCAGCCGACGGAGCCGGCGGGCGAAGGCTGGGTGCCGATTCTCTCGCGGCCGCCACGACGCCCGGACCACACACCGCCCTTGATGGTCACCCAGAGCTGGTTGCCTGGGTGTGGATGGACCCCCTCCCACTGCCCCGGCTCGACGACGAACTTCTGCACCACGACGCGATCGTTCTCCAGCAGCAGCTCGCCCGGAATATCCGGATAAAAGGTACCGATCTCCTGGCCAGCAAAGAGCAATCCGGGGAGCGCCAGGATGACGGCGGCCAGCATCATACGGATCGGGTTTCGGGTCGCTGCACTCGCGGGTGCTCGGCCCGGAACGCGGCATCGGTTGCCGCTCGTGAGGTCCATGGACGGCATCAGCTGACTCCTGGTCGAAGGACACTTGGGTCGCAGATCGGGACACGACTCTATCAACATAAGGCCGCCAGTGGTCAAGAGCACAGTCCGTCCTAGCGCGGAATGATTACTGCGGTTGGATCGCATCAAGATCCGCCGGCTGCTCCCGTGGACCCTCCCCCGCCCTGACGATAGGCTTCATGCGCTCACCCACCCTTCTGCGGTAGCGCCATGGAACCCGGCACCAAACTAGGCCCCTACGAGATCACCGAGCAGCTCGGCGCTGGCGGCATGGGAGAAGTGTGGCTGGCGCAGGACACGCGCCTGGGTCGCAAGGTGGCCATCAAGGTGCTGCCTGCCGAGTTTGCCTCCGACCCCGAGCGCCTGGCCCGCTTCGAGCAGGAGGCTCGTGCTGCCGCTGCGCTGAACCACCCGCACATCGCCTCGGTCTTCGATGTGGGTATGGAAGACGGCACCCACTTCATGGTGCAGGAGTACCTGGAGGGCGACACGCTTCGGGAGCCGCTACAGAAAGGTGCACTGCCGCTCAAGAAGGCACTCGGGTTGGCCACCGAGATCGCCGAGGCGCTGGCTGCTGCACACGCTGCCGGGATCATCCACCGTGATCTGAAGCCGGAGAACATCTTCGTCACCAAGGAGGGCCACGCCAAGGTGCTGGACTTCGGCCTGGCGAAGCTCACCGAGGTGGCGGGGGCAGGATCACCGGGCGGTGCAACGCAGTCACCCACGATGATGGGGACGGTAGCCGGTCAGGTGATGGGTACTGCCGGCTACATGGCCCCGGAACAGGTCGAGGGCTCCGAGGAGATCGACCATAGGGCCGATCTGTTCGCTTTCGGCTGCGTGCTCTACGAGATGGTGGGCGGCAGGCGGTCCTTTGCCGGCACCAACGTGCACGAGACCCTGGGGCGCATCGTCGACAAGGATCCTGAGCCGCTGGCGGCGATCGATGCGCGCTTGCCCGTCGAAGTGCAGCGGATCGCCAAGAAGTGCCTGGCCAAAGAACCGGGACGGCGTTACCAGGGGGCAGCTGAGCTGGTCATCGACTTGCGGGTACTCGAAGCCGATGTCGAGTCGGGCACGGCCATGCCGCTGGGTGGCCAGCCGGTTGTCGCTCCAGCCGTCGTGGAAACGGCTCGCACTAGCCCATGGAAGTTGGCCGTTCCGCTGGCCGTGGCCAGCGCACTTCTGGCAGCTTTGGGAGTCTGGTTCACGATCCCGTCGCCGCCAGAGTCCGTCATCACGCGCTTCTACATCGACTATCCACCAGAGACTACTTTCCTGAGCGCTGCCACCCTCGGCGTTGCGATCTCACCCGATGGCAAGTCGGTGGTATTCAACGCCAACCGGCAGCTTTGGCTCCGAGCGATTGACGATCCTGTAGCCACACCCATCCGTGGCACGGAGCAAGCTAGAGTGCCGTTCTTTTCCCCCGATGGCCGACAGCTCGGCTTTTGGGGAGGCGACGGCCAGATCAAGAGCGTTTCGATCACCGGTGGTGCTCCGGTGTCGCTGGGGCCAGCGCCTGTGCGAGCCTACGGAGCGAGCTGGGCAGATGACGGCTACATCTACTTCGGGCAGGGTGCCGGAGGGATCTTGCGGGTCTCGGACAACGGCGGTGAACCACAGGTAGTCGTTCAGATGGAAGAGGGCGAGCAAGCCTACGGCCCCCAACTTCTTCCTGGTGGCGAGTGGTTGCTGTTTACGCTGCGGAGCGGGTCCAGCTCGTGGAACGCTGCGAGCATTGTTGCGCAGCCGGTGTCCGGCGGCGAGCGCAAGCTGCTGGTAACCGGAGGGACCGATGGTCGCTACGTGCCCACCGGCCACATCGTCTACTCCCTCGAAGGCAACCTTTTCGCGGTGCCCTTCGATGCCAACAGCATGGAGGTTACCGGAGGATCGGTGTCCGTCGTCGAGGAAGTCCAACAAGCAGCCTCCTACACGGGAGCAGGCCAGTACGCGTTTTCGGATCGCGGTGACTTCGTGTACATGCCGGGAGGTGGTGCTACGAGCGCTTTCCAACTCGCTTGGGCGGATCGTAACGGCCAGGTCGAGCCGCTGTCCTTCGAGCCGCGTTCGTTTCTCAACTTGGACCTCTCGCCGGATGACCAGCGGATCGCGGTCGAAATCCAGGGAGATGATGGGAAGTACGACATCTGGATCTACGAGATCGAACGAGGGGGCAGCCAGGTGCGGCTGACCACGGAGGGCAACAACGAAGCTCCCGTTTGGTCGCCCGATGGAGAGTGGGTTTTCTTCGTGTCGCATCGGAGTGGCAACTACGACATCTGGAAGCGGCGAGCTGACCGGAGTCTCGACGCCGAGCCAGTGTTGCATATGGAGGCTCCCGTGTGGCCTATGTCGATCTCGGCGGACGGTGCGATGCTGTTGTTTAAAAGCGGGGACATCCCGAATAACGACGTGGGGTTACTGGCCCTCGATACAGATCAGGAGCCGGAAATGCTCGTCGCTACCGCCGCCAGTGAGGGATGGGGCAGTTTCTCGCCGGACGGTCGCTTCTTCGCCTTTTCGTCAAACGAGACCGGGCAATACGAGGTGAACGTGCGGGAGGTATCGAGCGGTAGGACATTTCCGAGTACTGTCAAGTTAACTCGAAATCGATCGCTACTGTCAATACAGCGACCAGGGTGAACATGGGCTGGCGTCCCAGACCTCTGACGGCGAAGCGAAAGTCCTGCAGTCTGGCTTCCAGCGGTGTCCTGCCTCGGGCGGGGAGTTGCCGAGCCTGGTCGAGTCGCTCGCGCGGCACAACGAAAAGCAGATCCGCCAAAGCCCGCGCCCAAGCGCGCATCAGTGGAAGGGACTGCCCGGCCGCACGATGCTCCGCGACCATGGCATCGAAGGCCGCGGCCATGTCGTCGCCGTATTCCTCGCGCAGACCCCGGGAGCAAATGCGCACCAGGGCACGATAGACACGACCGGAACGGGTCATCGATCTCCACCAGAGTATCCGACGGTGAATATAACCATCAATGAATATATACTGCCGCCGCCGACAATGGAGGTTCCGTCCAAAGACTGGATCTCTTTCTCTGTGCCGCAGACGCAAGATCGGGCGTCAATTCACCACTGCGGAGTGTCTCCGGGCGGTCACGGGCGCCCGACGACCAGGATCTTCAGATCGTTCACATTGGTGCCGGTATCCCCTGTCACCACCGCGGCTGACAGCCGTCGCAAGGCGGCGCCGGCGTCGTGGGCACGAAGATACTCGGGGAGATCGAGCCCCATCCGGCGCGCCTCGCCGGCCACCGATCCATCGACCAGTCCACCGGCCAGGTCCGTCGGCCCGTCCGTTCCGTCGCTGTCGATGCCCACGACGGCCACATCGCTCAAGCCGCCGATCCCGATGGCAGCGCTCAGCGCGAATTCCTGGTTGGGCCCGCCTTCGCCTGCCGGGCCGTCGATGCGGACAGTGGTCTCGCCGCCGCCGATGACAACGCATGGTGGGCGCGCAGGCCGACCGTTGTGGCAGATCTCCTTGGCGATGGCGGCGAACCTGTGGCCGATTTCAGCACTCTCGCCCTCGAGCGTGGTCGATAGGATGATCGTCTCGTAACCCAGGGTCTCGGCCCGCTGGGCCGCGCCAACGCAGGCGCGGTCGCCCGGCACCACCACGAGGCTCTGCGTCGGTCGATCCGCGAAGTCCTCTGGCTTTGGTGTTTCCTGATCCACGCCGGCGTTGCGCAGGTAGGCCGCCACAGAGGCCGGCACCCGTGACCAGAGCCCGTAGCTGTCCAGCGTTGCCCTCGCGTCCGCCAACGTCGACGTGTCCGGTACGGTGGGATCGGTGATGCAGTCGAGAGCGTCTCCAATAACGTCGGAGACGGTGAGATTGATTAGCGGTGCTTGCGCCGGCATGCGCAGCGCTAGACGGCCTCCCTTTACGCGGCTGATGTGCTTTCGAACCGCGTTTATCTCGGTAATCTTGGCACCGCAGGTGAGCAGGGCATGGCTCGTTTCCTGCTTGTCATGCAGGGAAATCCCGCCCGCCGGATCGACGAACAGCGACGAGCTCCCACCGGTGAAGCAGGCGATGACGAGGTCTTGGGGTTTGACGCGGTCGAGCAAGGCTTTCGTCTGTAGTGCTCCTAGCCGTGAGGCCTCGTCGGGCACCGGATGGGCGGCAAAATGCTGTGGGATATGTTGCAGCTGTGCTTCCGCGCCGTGCTTGCCGACTACCAGACCGCCGCTGATTCTGTTCTCTAGCAGCTCTTCCAGGGCGCGGGCGATCGGCAAGCTGGCCTTGCCAGCTCCCACAACGAAGATTCGCCGGTCGGAGGCGATTTCGTAGCTCCGCTCGGCCACGGCCAGGTTGCGGCCATCGAATGAGATCAGCGCCTTGGTCGCTTCATACGGGTCCGCGGCGGCCAGGCCGTGACTAGCGATATCCAGGGCGACTCGCCGCAAATCGGCGATACCGTGGCCTATCAGCTCTTCGGCGTTGCGAAAACCCGACCACACGGACAGCCTCCCCCGGGGCGATCGCGCCGCCGCCTATATCGGACGCCGGAAATCGTGTCCGGCGTAGCGGGCGACCGCGCCCAGCTCCTCCTCGATCTGTAGCAAGCGATTGTGTTTGGCGGTGCGCTCGCCGCGGATTGGCATGCCGGTCTTGATCTGGCCGCTGTCGAGGCCCACCGCCAGGTCGGCGATGATCGGGTCCTCGGTCTCGCCGGAACGCTCGGAGACCTGGACGCCGTAGCCGCTGCGGTAGGCGAACTCCGCCGCGTCCCAAGCCTCGCTCAGGGAACCGATCTGGTTCACCTTGAACAGCATCGCGTTGGCGGCGTTCACAGCAACCCCCTGTTTGAGGCGCTCGACGTTAGTGACGAAAAGATCGTCACCCACGATTTGGGTCCCTGGCAGTTCCCTGGTCAACTTGGCGAAGCCCTCCATGTCGTCCTCGTCGAGCGGGTCCTCTATCGAGCCCAACGGATACTTCGCGGCCACCTGCTTATAGAGCTCGATCAAGGCGTCCCGATCGTACTTCTGGTCGCTCAACTCGTAGAGCCCAGCCACTTTGTCGAACCAGTGGCTGGCGGCGCAATCGAGACCGTAGATGATGTCCTCGCCGAAGCCCACTTTGTAACCCGCATTCTCGCAGGCGCGCTGCACGAACTCGAAGGGCTCCCAAATGCCATGCATCGGGGTCGCAAAGCCCCCTTCGTCGCCAGTATTGGTTGCCAAGATCCCGTACTTCTTGATCACAACATCGCGCAGAGCCTCGTTGATCTCGGTGGTGATCTGCAAGGCATGACGGTAAGTCTCTGCCCCAACCGGGATGATGATGAACTCTTGAATTTCTAGCTCGTTCGCGGTCAGCTTTCCGCCGTTGAGGCAGTTCATCAGCGGCACCGGCAGAACGTGCGCAGTCGGACGCAGGTAGCGGTAGAGGGGCACGCCGCACACGTTCGCCGCCGCACGCGCCACTGCCAGCGACACGCCGACGATCGCGTTTGCCCCTAACCGGCTCTTGTCGGGCGTTCCGTCGAGCCCGCACATAGCGACATCGATCTTCCGTTGATCGGTAACGTCCATGCCGCGCACGAGTTCTGCGATCTCGCCGTTCACGTTGGCCACCGCTTTCAGTACGCCCTGTCCGGAATACCGGTCAGGTTCGCCGTCCAACAGCACGTGCGCCTCGTGAGTGCCGGTCGAGCGCCCCTGCGGTACGTCGGCGCGCCCGGCGAGCGTTCCGTCCACCCAGATGTCGGCTTGGACGGTGGGCCAACCGCGACAGTCGATGATCTCTCGGGCCTTCGCGTCAGTGATTTTGAACCTGCCCACACTTCCTCCAATGGTCTTGAAACACCATGAATGTACCTTGATTCGCTGGCCCAGCGGATACCACTATGATCTTCGACGTCGATGGAAACCTGCCACCATTCGACGGGCCGATGGGCCCAGGCCAACTCCACAAGGGGCGCATAACCGAGACTCAAATGGCCGACCCACTCCAGCCCACAGCGGCAAGGGAAGCCACGACGCTCGATACCGAGTTCAAGCGGGGACTCGGTCTCTTCGATTCCACCATGATCGTCGTCGGCTCGATGATCGGCTCGGGCATCTTCCTCGTATCTCCCGATATGGCCCGGCTGCTGGGAAGCCCTGGCTGGCTCTTGGTCGCGTGGGCCATCGCCGGCGTCCTGACGGTCGCGGCGGCCCTCCTACGGAGAGCTCGCCGCCATGATGCCGCGGGCCGGTGGTCAGTATGTCTACATCCGCGAAGCGTTCTCGCCGCTGCTCGCTTTCCTGTACGGGTGGACGCTCTTCCTGGTCATCCAGACCGGCCTGATCGCGGCGGTCGGAGTTGCGTTCGCTCGCTACTCCCAATGGCTCTGGCCCTGGATCTCAGAGGAACGCTACATCATCCCGCCACTCCACCTGTCCACACGATATGCGGTCTCTTTGTCGACCGCCCAGTTGGTTGGCATAGGCATGATCGCCTTCATCACCTGGACCAATACGCGTGGCCTCAAGTACGGAAAACTCGTCCAGAACGTATTCACCACCACCAAGACAGTTGCGCTGGTGGCGCTCATCTTCGTTGGTGTAACGCTCGGCTGGAGAGCTGGTGGCGGCGGGGTGAACTTCACCGACCTCTGGACGCCGCGTGGAGAGGTCTCCATCGTCCCCGGCTTGACGGCGGCGACGACCTACGGCCTGTTCATCGCGGTCTGCGTGGCGCAGGTCGGATCGCTGTTCGCCGCGGATGCCTGGAACAACATCACCTTCACCGCCGGCGAAGTGAAGAACCCGCGCCGCAACCTCCCCCTGTCGTTGGCCCTCGGCACCACCATCGTGATCGCCCTGTACATCCTGACGAACGTTGCCTACCTGGCAACGCTCCCCATCGAGCAGATTCAGACCGCACCGTCGGACCGCGTGGCCACGGCGACCATCGAAGCCATTTTCCCCGGTTTGGGCGTCGTTTTGATGTCGATTGGCATCATGATCTCGACGTTTGGATGCAACAACGGGCACATACTGTCGGGGGCGCGAGCCTACTACGCTATGGCTCGCGATGGCCTGTTCTTCGCGGTGGCGGGCCGCCTCAATAAGCAGAAGGTGCCGGCGGCAGCCCTCGTGCTCCAGGGCCTCTGGGCAGCCACGCTCATCCTGCCGAGAACTTTCGACCCAAATACCGGCACCTACGGCAACCTCTACAACAACCTGCTCGACTACATCGTCTCGGCCTCCCTGCTCTTCTACATCTTGACCATCGCTGGTCTATTTCGTCTCCGCCGCACCCGTCCCGACGCGGAGCGGCCGTACCGCGCCTTCGGCTACCCGATCGTGCCAATCGTCTACATGGCGGGCGCGGCCACCCTTGTGGTGGTTCTTTTCACCTACCGGACCTCCACGACGTGGCCGGGCCTGATCATCGTGCTCCTCGGCGTCCCGGTCTACTTCGTGTGGCGGCGCCGCCATGGTCGGGGCTAGCAGACCGTGGTGAAAGTGTGGTGGGTCTGGCGACAGGGTCTTGCGAAGTGGAGGCAAGGAGAGAGGAGGAGGCGATGGTTACCCCATCGTTGACGAGGAACGACGCAGCATGCGCGCGCAACCCCCTGTCGCCCGAAGGGTTACGGCGATTTGGGGCCATCTGCGGCGTTGGCCCTCCTGGACGATACAGCAAGCATCGCCTGCGTCGCGTCGCCTTGCATCTGGCCCCACGACGCCATAACCAGACCCACCAGAGTTTTTCAGCACCCTGTTAATGGTTAGGACGGGTACGCTTAACACCTAGCTCGGGCCGCGCCGGGACTGACTCTGTCTCTATCCTGGAGTCCTCTGGCGCCCCATTCGGGAGATTCTCATGAGACTCCGAGCTGTTGTCGTCCGTGTTGCCCTGCTGACCTTGATCGCTTCGCCGTCGCAGGCGCAGACCGTCGACCCCAGCCTGGCGCTCTTCTTCCAGGCCGCCTCTCCGGACCAGGGCACCTCCGAAGACGCGCTCGAGGAGATCGGCAAGCACTGGAAGAACGGCTACGCAGCGCTCCTGCTCGACTGGATGCGTTTCCTGCCGTCGAGCGAGCGTGGCGACAACGCCCCCGGGCTGGGTGCCCGTGGCCAGCAGGAGCCCGACGATCCCGAGTTCTCCAACAGCCACGACCCGCGCGTGCAGACGCGCGAGCGCATCCTGAAGTTCCTCGAGAGGCAGACCGGACAGAAGCACGGCGAAGATCTCGACGCATGGCGCCACTGGATGTGGGCCCAACCGTACGACACCCATGCCCAGATCAGTACGTTCAAGGCCAACCTCTACGGCAGCGTCGACCAGGCGTTCCGTAAGTTCTTTCGAGGTACGTCGGCGGTGCGCATCGACGAGATCGATTGGGGCGGCGTGCGGGTAGCGGGCATCCCGGCGCTCGACCACCCGCCGTTGGTTTCGGCGGCCGAGGCTTCGTACCTGGACGACGACGACATCGTGTTCGGGCTGTATATCAACGGCCATGCGCGCGCCTATCCCAAGCGCATCCTAGCCTGGCACGAGCTCGCGTGGGACACCGTCGGCGACCTGGAGATCACGTTGGTGTACTGCACCCTCTGCGGCGTGGTGATCCCATACAAGAGCGAGGTGGGCGGACAGGTGGTCAAACTCGACACTTCCGGTCTGCTGTTCCGTTCCAACAAGCTCCTATTCGACGAGCCGTCATCAACGCTCTGGTCAAGCATCACCGGCGAACCGCTGGTTGGCAGCATGGTTGGGAGCGGCGTGCGCCTCAGCCCCCTGCCGGTGGTGACCACAACCTGGCGTGACTGGCGCGCATCGAATCCGCATACGACCGTGCTGTCAGTGGACACCGGCTTCGAGCGGGATTACGGCGAGGGCGTGGCCTACGCGGACTACTTCGCCACCGACGAGTTGATGTTCGAGGTATCAAATCGAGACTCGCGGCTCAAGAACAAGGACGAGGTGCTGGCGGTGCGCTTCCCCGGTGGTGACGGCAATCAGGCGCTGGCGATCTCGACCGATTTTCTGCGACGCAACCGATTGTTCCATACCAGTTTTGCCGGGCGCGACCTGCTGGTAGTCACCAGCGAGGACGGCGCCAACCGGCTCTACGCTTCGCCGGCCGTGAAGCTCGTGCGCTTCCTCGACGGCAACCGCATTGAGGACGAGCAGGGCAACTTGTGGGAAGCGCGCGAAGATCGGCTGGTGCCCTTGGCCACTCCCGCGGAGGCGCTGCCGCGCCTGAATGCCTTTCGGGCCTTCTGGTTCGGGTGGTATGCGCAATACCCGGAAACGGAGTTGATCGCGAGCTAGTGCCCTTCCGTCTCGCCATCGACCACTCCACTCTTCGGTACCTTTGGTCGTCGGTCGAAACGCCGACTCAGCCGCCGCCTGAACGTTCCGATACGCAAGTCAGAGGCTATCCCTTGCTTGCAGCAGGGCCGCATGACTACAGTCCGTTCTGGGGTCGTTTCGAGTGGAGGTACCGTTCGATGGCCGTGCGCCAAGTGCGGGGTCGACATCGCCGCAAGATCCTGTTCGCGAGCATGATGCCGGGAGTGATCATCGGTGTCCCGCTGGCGATGTTGCTGGTTTCCGAGCTCCAATCACTGGGTCGCTTGGAGCAGGCATCGAGACAGGTGCTGACGCAGACCGGCGTGCGCGTCGCCGACGAGCTGGCGAGGGCGATTCGACGAGATCTCACGACCATGTATAGCGAGGTTCTGGACGCGATTCCACGCGTCGCCTTGCGTCGAGGGGACCTGGAGAAGATCCGCTCTCTCGTGGACACAATCCGCGATCCCGTCGCGCTGGGTACCTTCTTCGTGGGTATGGCGTCGGCGAAAGCGGAAGCGTCCGGTGAAGCGACCCCCTACTCGGTTCTGTTCGCCGGGCCGGAGCCGTTCGATGGGCCCGAGAATCCTCGGCTTGGTGCGCCGACCGCGTTCGGCAGGCCTGCTGCCATCCAACCACCCGCTGCACCGAGCCGCCTGGGGTTCCACACCGACCCGGAGCTCGCCAAGGCCGTGGCCGCGCGCATCGAGCACATCGAGGCGACCGGGATCTCGGAGGGTTGCGGCTTCGTTTCAGTCAGAGGCCAGGATCACCTTGTCGTCGTACGCCTGGTGTATTCGGATCCGACGCGCACCCGAGTCGATCGGTTCGTCGGATTCGCCGTCCCCGTCAAACAGCTTGCCTCACAGTACTTGCCCAGCCTGGCGGCCCAGATTCGCGGATCGGAAGCCCTCTTCTCAACCGACCAACCACTGGAGGTCTCGATCTTCGACGCGAGCGGCACCGAGACCTATCGAACCGGCCCGTCGTTGGTCGGCAGCTACGTCCATCAGGCAGCGTTTCCAATGTTGCTGCTCGGCGACGACCACCTGCTAGCCAACCCCGACGACCACCAGCCCGTGCCTGTCTGGGTCGTTCGCACTGGCTATCCGGGGACCGATCCGGCGGAGCTAGCAAGGAGCAGCACTAATCAGCAACGTCAGGTGCTGTTTCTGGTGACCGTGGTCGCCGCGGTCGGCGTCGTCCTGTCGGGGCGCGCCGTCGCCCGCGAGCTCGGCGTCGCCGAACTCAAGAAGGAGTTCGTGTCCAGCGTCTCGCACGACCTGAAGACGCCGCTGGCGTCGATCCAGGTTCTTGCCGACACCCCAGCTCTCGCAGCAACTCGGTGTCCTGGGGAGTTTGATCAAGGCCTTTCTGGATGAGCGCCCTGGCAGCGGCGGCATGTCGATGACGGCGGCATCGTGACGCTGCTCGACCCGGACAGCGGCGAGGTGCTCCACCGCGGCCGTCTCTACGATGCGGTCGAGAGCTACTTCGCCTCGCCGGTCGCCGGCGACGGCAAAATCTTCATGGTCAGCGAGGCATGCAAGGTGGCGGTGCTGAGGCCAGGCCCCACCCTCGACATCCTCGCAGTCAACGACCTCGACGACATCTGTTTCGCAACCCCGGCTATCGACGAGAATCACATCTACGTGCGCACCCGCAGCGCGCTGCACGCGTTCGCCGTGCCCGCGCCGGCGGGGCCGGCGGGGTCGAGTCAACAGCTGTCGGGTGCGGCGACAGCGATCGGCGGCAGGATCAGCAGACGAACATGGCCACAAGCGCTGCGATAATCGACTCGCCGGCGCCGCGTGGGCACCGCCTGAGGAAAGGGTCGGCGCCCACATGATCGGCAGCAGACTTCGATGCAATGAACGGCGAACTCTAACCGTTCGATACCATCTCGCCGCAGTCGCGCAGCCGATGACTCAGAAGTTCATGAGCTTGTCGCTCTCTGCCGCAAGCTCAGCGTAGCGCTTCGGATCGATGAACTCGGCGTTCTTTCCCTCAAGATCGGCCTCGAAGACCTCACGGGCCTTCGCGCAACCCCCTCAGACGTAGATCGGCACACCGTTATCGACGGCAAACTGGAATAGCTCCTTGAGCGGCGGCATGCCGACGCCAACGAGGCTCTCCCGCAGCCCGTCCTTGAGGATCACCGGACTGTCAACGGCCAACACGATACCGACATCGTGCCCGGCTTCTTTGGCCCCTTTGGCGATGTGGAAGGGCAAGCTTGCACGGGTAGGATCATCGGCCCCGTGAGTACCCGTGATCAGGAATTTTGCCATCGGACACCTCCCCTCTTCTGCCCCTACGTACTAACAGGCCGTGGTGAAAGTGTGGTGGGTCTGGTTACGGCGAGTTGGGGCCAGATGCAAGGCGGCCTGACGCAGGCGATGCCCTAGCCATCGTCGAGGAAGGCCAACACCGTAAATGGCCCCAAATCGCCGTAACCCTTCGGGCGACAGGGGGTTGCGCGCGTAGGCTGCGTCGTTCCTCGTCAACGATGCGGTAACCATCGCCTCCTCCTCTCTCCTTGCCTCCGCCCCGCAAGACCCTGTCGCCAGACCCACCACACTTTCACCACGGCCTGCTAGGGCGACACCTCAAGCTTGACTCCTGGCCGCTACCCCCGGCGAAATCGAGGACCTCATGCGGGTCGACTTCGTTGCGCAGTTGAGGGGAATCGGGTGCTAGTGCAGCGTGGTGCTCATGGCGTACCACCCCTCCTGGAACTCGCCGCACAGCGTCGCCACCAGCGGGTGGCTGATCGGCTGACCGCCGTCGTCCGGCTCGAGGTTTCGCTCGGCCACGTAGGTCGTGTGGTCAGCCCCGTCGACGAGCACGTGATACCACGGGCTGTCTTTCGGCGGGCAAGACCGCGCCACCATCTCGTACCACTCGTCGGCGCCTTGAAAGGTGGCGTCGACGTCGAAGATGACGCCACGGTAGTCGAACTTCGTGTGATGGACGATCTGGCCGACGAAGAACCTGGCGGTGTGCTCCATGACGCCGGTCACGTTATCACCGCACGCCCCGTGCCGTCCTGAGTTTTCCTGAGTCGGTTGTTCATGTGGTCCTCTCCTGTTTTCTGTACTTCCTCAGCGAAACTCCCACGCCTTCCGCTTCGCCGGCTCGACAGGGTCCGAAGCGGGATTCTCCCGGTCTCATATTCGGTGACCACCAGGGTCTGTTGTTGTCGCGGTATACATTACCGTCCATTCCTGCGCCGTCACGTTGCCGCTGTCGGTTTGCCGACGCCAGAGTGGTGCTGGTGGCGCCGGGGACAACCCCGTTGCGCGTCGACCGACAACCCCGTCGGCGCCACCGCTCAAGGGAGACCACCATGAGGTTGATGCGCGTTCCCGTCATGCCAGTCGCGGTCGCCTTGGCGGCCCTACTTTTGGCGGTTCCGAGCGTTGGAGAAGTCGTGCTTGAGGATTCCGCACTGCGGGTGGCCAACGTCTACCAGGCGAACCCGGCGCCGGAGATTTCCGCGCCGACAGCGCACATCAACGCTGCACAGGTTGGCTGGGAGAACATCGGCGCCATCACGCGCTGGAATACGGTCATTGGCGGCGACTCGATTCCCGACGACGACATGCAGGTAGGCCTCTGGGAGCTCGCGCCGCGGGCGATCTACGCCGGTCACGTTCACCCGGTACCGGAGTTCTACGTCGTCCTTGATGGGCAAGCCGAGTGGACCCTAGGCAGCGACACCTTCGTCGCCGAGCCGGGCGAGGTGGTCTACATCGCCCCGAATACGATGCACCGGATGGTGAACCTGACAGACGATCTGGTGCGGGCGGTCTGGGGCCGCTGGGCTCCGAACGGCGATCGCAGCGTGTTCGACGGCGAGTATCGGTTCGTGGAGCCGATTCCGGAACAACCACCTGAGGCAGTGTTCCCGCAGTCAGGGCAGTAAGACTGCGCTCAGGCAGCCTGTACACGCCGCGGTGGCCGGATGCGAGACCCCTCAACGCGAGACGCTCGCGCCGCTGTGATCTCGGGCCAGGCGGAGTACGCCCTTCTTCGTGCCAACCGTCGGGTTGAGCTCGATGACTACACGGAGCCATTCTGAGAGCGATCGGTGCGCCTGCCTGTATCCAGCGGCATTCCCGAGCTACCGTTGATCCAATCGGGAGTTCGGGCTTTTGCCCAGGGTTCGGGTGGGCGCCGAACGGCTCAGCGGCGTTGGCTTGAAGGAGTCGAAGGATGCGGAAAGCGACGTCATGTCGGTGGGCTTGGATAGCGATGGCCGCCCTGTCGACGCTGATCGGGTGTGGCTTGCAACCTCAGGAGCCTCCGCCGCGAGCGTCCTCGTCGGCGCTCGACGATGGCCTGTTGCGATGGGCGCTGCCGCCGGGAGCCGAGGCCTATGCGGACATCGACGGCAGGCGGCTGCACGAGTACGTGGTAGAGCAGGCGGCCATCTCACGCCGCTATCGCGACCAGGGACATCCTCGGTTCTGGGGCCGCATCACCGGTACCTCCGGCGACGCTGAGAGCGCCGCGTGGTTGGTCGCCAAATTAAGGGGGATCGGCTTGTCGGATGTGCACGCCCAACCACTCGACCTGGAGCCACAATGGATGCCACGGTCGTGGGCGGTCACGGTCACGGCAGGCGGCGAGACGATGGAGCTCGAATCGGCGCAGCCGGCCTACCGAGCGAACCCGACTCCCGCGCAGGGCCTGGATCTCGAAGCCGTGTACGTAGGTCTGGGCAGCGAGGCAGACTTCGCCGGCCGCGATGTTCGTGGCAAGGCCGTCTTTACCTTCAGGATGCCGTTGTCGAGCTCGGAAGAAGCGTTGCAACGGGCGGATTCTCGGGGCGCCGCGGCCGTCTTCAACGTCCCCATGCTGCCCGGGAACATGCGCTACCAGGCCTACCCCTCGGGGACCGTTGCGCCCGCGTTTAGCCTGGGAAGCGACGATGGCTATGCGGTCCGGGAGCTGATTGCACAGGCCTCGGATGGCGAGGCGCCGGGCGTCGCGATCAACCTCGACATCGAGCTGACGGCAGGCCTCGAAACCGCGCTCGTCTGGGCGACGCTGCCGGGGGCTACCGACGAGACCATCTACATCATGGCGCACCGCGATGGCTGGTTCGATGCTGCCGGCGATAATGCCTCAGGGGTCGCCTCGATGATCGGCCTGGCGGAGCATTATGCTGAGATCCCAAGGGCCGAGCGGCGGCGAACGCTGGTGTTCGTCGGTCTGGATGGGCATCACAACAGCGGCCCTGGCCAAGGCGTCGGCAGAAGGTGGATGGTCGATCACAGAGACGAGCTCTTTGCCAAGGCCGCATTGGTGATCAACCTCGAACATCCGTCGACGCTGCAGACGACCGTCCGCCCGCGGTACCACGGCACGGTGCAGACCGCCGACGGTCTGAGCTTTCGGGACAGCGACGAGATCGTCTGGGCCAACACCTACATGCCGCAGCAATGGTACGCGGGCGGACCCACGCGACCCCAGCTTCAGGCGATCGCCGTGCAGGCATTTCGTGAGTTCGGAGTCAGCACCTATCTCGAGCCGAACCCAGTGCCACCGGCCGGTGATCTGGGCCGCTTCTGGCAGTTCGTTCCCGGGCTGGCAACCAGCGAGTTCTACCACTACTTCCACTCCGACCTGGAGACGCCGGAGACGGTGCCGTGGACCGGGCTCGAGGCCTCGACACGCGCGCACGCACGGATTATCGACGAGGTGAACAAGCTCGAGCTCAGCGACCTGCAACGACCGGCAGAGCCCTGAGATCGATCTCCGTTGAAACAAGGAGCCTGAAGATGCCGATTACTCGCTTCAACGAAAGGAACACTTGTCACGCTCGGCGCCGAAACCGGACCCACGCGACCGCCAGACTCCTCGGCCGTGCGATGGTTGCCGCCCTTATCGCCGGGATACCGGCGATCGGTATCGCCGCGCAGCAGGTGGGCGTGTTCTACCCCGACATCCCCGGTGAGCTGTTGCTCGAGAACGAGTACGTCATCGTGCAGAGGTTCATCATCGAGCCGGGGCAGTGGGAGGGGATTCACTCCCATCCGGGCAACCAGATCGCGGTGCGCGTCAAAGGCGGCCTTTGGGCCGGACGCCGCGGTGGCCGCGAGGTGTACAGGATGACCGAGCCTTTGAAGGATGGCTCGGTCGGATGGATGGAGGCCATCGATATCTCCGAACAGCACGACTCGGGCAACGTCGGAGATACGCCAATCGACCTCATCTGGATCACCCTGAAGTCCTGTGAGCCGGGGTCGAACCACGACGTCGGTCAGTTCTATCCGAACGTTCCGGGCGAAGTACTCCTCGAGAACGAGCGCGTCGTCGTGCAGCGGTTCGTTACCCAGCCAGGCCAGTGGCAGGGAGTCCATTCCCACCCTGGCAACCAGGTCTTCGTCCACACAAGGGGCGGCGAATGGACCATCCGCAGGGGTGCGCGCGAGACCGTTTCGGATGCCGAGACCGGCTCGGCTGGCTGGTGGGAACGCGTCGATATGAGCGAAGAGCACGATACCGCCAACAGCGGCGATACTCCCATCGAGCACATCTTGGTCAACCTCAAGCCGTGCGGATCACTCGACAGCGGCAACTAGCGGATCGATCAACGTCGCTGTCAGCCTTCCTGTGCCGATGGACCCGTTGCGTCTTGAGCCGAGTCTCGCGAGCCTGCCCAACCTCTCCCTTGGATCCTCGCACGCTCCGGCGATAGGCTTCAGGCGCTGACCCCCCTCTGGGAACGCTATGGAACCCGGTACCCGATTAGGCCACTACGAGATCCTTGCTCCGCTTGGTGCGGGCGGCATGGGCGAGGTGTACCGCGCTCGCGACACGACGCTCGAGCGCGATGTGGCCGTCAAGGTACTGGCCGCTGAGTTTGTTGCCGACCCCAGCTATCTGGCTCGGCTAGAGCGAGAGGCAAAGCTTCTGGCGGGGCTCAACCATCCGAACATCGCGACAATCCACAGCCTCGAGCAGGCCGCGGGCAGGCGCTTCCTCGTGCTCGAGCTGGTCGAAGGGGAATCACTCCGCCAGCGGCTCGCCAACGGACCCCTGCCGGTCGACAAGGCGCTCGATCTGTGCGTGCAGATCGCCCAGGGCCTGGAAGCCGCCCACGGTGCGGGCATCGTTCACCGTGACCTCAAGCCTGACAACGTGCTCATCACACCTCAGGGGCGCGCCAAGCTGCTCGATTTCGGTATCGCCAAGAGCACGGAGGTCAGTCCGGAGCTCACCGAGACAGCCCGGGCAACCGACCTGACCGTAGCAGGAACGCTCGTCGGGACACCTCCCTATATGAGTCCCGAACAAATACGCGGCGAGGCAATCGACAAGCGCGCCGATATCTGGGCCTTCGGCTGCCTGTTGTACGAAACCCTGACAGCAACGCGTGCTTTTGCGCGTGAGACGCTGGCCGACACTCTCGCGGCGATCGTGGATCGGGAGCCGGACTGGACCTGCCTCCCGAACTCTGTGCCCCCGCTAGCACGATCCGTGATGCAGAGATGCCTGCGGAAGGAGCGGAGCCAGCGGCTCCATGACATCGCCGATGCCCGGATCGACATCCAAGAGGCGCTAGCGGAACCCGGCGGCGACGCACACCGCGGCCGTCCCGAGACCGTCGCAACCACCGTGCCTGACCGGCAAAGCGCCACTCGCATCGTCGGCGTCGTCATGGTGCTGGCGGCGGTGCTCCTGGGCGCCCTCGTCGGTTCACGATTCACCCGCCCGGAGCCAGGAGCTGTAGAGCGTTTCGTCCTCACAGCGCCGCCGAGCGAAACCGCGGCGACCGACAGAAACACTACAGATCTCGCCGTCTCCCCTGATGGCACGCGCGTCGTCTATCGGTCGGCGCTGCAAGACAGCCTCTATTTGCGCGCTGTGGACCAGCTCCAAGGTGCCCTGTTGCGAGACACCGAGAGCGGCGCGGCCCCGTTTTTCTCCCCCGACGGCAACTGGGTGGGCTTCCGTTCTCGGGATCGTCAGGCGCTGATGAAGGCACCCGTGCTCGGTGGGCCCGCTCAGACCATCTGCCCTCTGTTATCTGAGCTGCGCGGCGCCAGCTGGGGAGCCGATGGCACCATCATATTTGCGGAGCGCGCCAGCGGCGGACTGCTGCGTGTCTCGGCTGCCGGCGGAGAGCCCGAAGTGTTGACCGTGCCCGATGCGGCAGCCGGCGAGATTTTCCACCGCTGGCCGCAGATCTTGCCGGGTGGCGAGGCAGTGCTCTACACCAGCTCGCGTGGTGGCAGGACCGAGGACAGAAGTATCGCGCTGTTGACCCTGGCGACCGGAGATCACCTGTCCCTGGTTCCTCTGGGCAGCAATCCGCACTACTCGGCGACGGGACACATCGTCTTTGGCCTCGAGGGAACGTTGCGCGCCGTGCGCTTTGATCTCGGTCGGCTCGAGGTCACGGATGAGCCCGTTCGAGTGCTGGAAGACGTAATGACCAAGAGTGGAACAAGGGGCCGAGCGGGGCGCCAGGCCGGCGCGGCGAACTTCGCTCTGGCCAACAACGGATCGCTCGTCTACATATCGAGCGACGCCCAAACCCCGAAACGGACATTGGTGTGGGTAGACCGTCAGGGACAAGAGGAGGCTCTGTCTGCAGACCCGCGGATGTACCAGATAGCTCGCATCTCACCGGATGGAACAGTCGTGGCGCTTGATTCGCGCGATGAGGAAAACGACATCTGGATCTGGAGCCTGCTCAGCCATGGACCTTTGGCGAGGCTTACATTCGACCGCACTCCCGACTTCGCTCCCGCCTGGGCTCCGGATGGGCGGGTGTTGTTCAGTTCGCGCCGTCATGGACCCGCCCAGATATTCGCGCGTTCTCCGGACGGTAGTGGCACCGCGGAGCAGCTGACCGATCTTCCGAACGACCTGTATCTCGACGACGTTTCGCCAGACGGCGGATCCATTTTGGCCCGCGTCCTGAGGGCTGACACGGGGTGGGATATCGTCCTCGTGACGCTGGGTGACGAGGGTTCGATTGACCGTCTGGTGGAGAGTCCTGCCCAAGAGAGGTACCCGAGATTCTCACCCGATGGCCGCTGGCTCGCCTATCAATCCGACGAATCGGGCCAGGACGAGATCTACGTGGTTCCGTTTCCTGACGTCGACGGTGGCAAGAGAGAAGTTTCGCACGGCGGCGGCATGAGCCCGGTGTGGAATCCGCAGGGCGGCGAGCTCTTCTATCGCGCTCTGGATGGGCGTGTGATGGCCGTTCCGATCGTCGCCGAGGGCACCACGCTGACATTCGGGAGCGCCGAGGTCCTGTGGGACAACTCCTACTACCTGGGCTTGGGACGATCGTACGACGTCGCTGAAGACGGCGAGCGGTTGCTGATGATCAAAGATGATCCTTCGCTGGCGGCGCGCCGAGGTGCGGCCGACATCGTGATCGTGCGCAACTGGTTCGAGCAGCTGAAGCGTCTCGTGCCGACGGGCCCGTAGCGTTCCCAGCCGAGTCTCGGGAGTGGTACGCCGACTCCCGCGTTGCGCAGGCCGCTGAATCTGGAGCCATCCAACCAGATATTTGACTGCCACCGTTACGCTGCGAGGGCGCGCATGCTCCTTCTCATTCGAGGTGCCCGACAGCGATGGGGTTCGCGTGGACCTCGGCGAGATCGTCTGCCGCCTGGAGCGCTAGCAGGCCGTGGTGAAAGTGTGGGGGTGCTCAACGTTCATCGGCGCTTACGCCACGCACCAGTAAGCAAGCATAGACTTAGTTCCCCTCGCAGATCTGCGTAGGACCAACGGTCGTGTAAGCTCCCGCGGTTACGTCGCTCCGGCGCCATTTGCTATGGGTCACAATGCCAGCCAGGACACTCCAACCAGGCTCAGGACTTAGTGGGTGCGAGCCCGTCGGGGTCCAAGTTGCTCCCTGGGCGCACCATGCCGGATCGAGCGGCACCCCGTGGCTGTTGTCGCGGCTCTCGGGGCCAGCGCGAGCTTGTCGGTAGGCAGCATGCGGCGCCGACTCGACCTCACCCTCCGCCTCGGCGTCAGCTTCGGCCTCGTCGCCTTCGTGCTCTGGCGCGCCGGCCTCGGCGACGTGGTCGCCATTCTGGGACGCATCTCGCTGGCAGGAGGCGTCGTCGTGATCCTGCTACACACGGGCGATCGTTTGCTGATGGCCTACAAATGGCGCCGGTTGCTGCTCGCCAAGGGCGTCGACGTCGGGTTTGGCGAAGCCACCCGTGCGTACTACGTTGCGTCGTTCGCGAGCATCTTCCTACCCATGACGGTGGGCGCCGACATCGTGCGCGTCACCGTCATGCGCGGCAGCCGTGCCAGCACCGAGACGGTGATCGCCTCCATCGCGCTGGAGCGCGCCCTGGGTGCGCTGTCACAGGCGGTATTCTGCGCCTTCAGCGTGGCGCTCATCGTCGCGCTCCAGATGCAGGTACCGGTCGAGAGCTCGACGTTGACAATCGTCGCGGCCGCGGCAGTGCTGGTGCTCAGCTTGAGCTTGCCAATGTCATTCAAGATCGCCGCCAGCGCCCAGGCGCGGCTCAGCCAACGTTCTGGTTTGAGCGGCAAGCTCGGTGTCCTGGCTGGCGAATACGCGAGCTGGCAAGATCACCCGCGCGAGATATGGATCTTCCTGCTGCTCACGCTCCTGGAAGGCCTCTTCCCGATCGTCACCTACCTGGCAGCGGCAGCCGCGCTCGATGTACCGACCACCGCCGTCGAGATGGCGGCGATCGTTCCGGTCGTTTATCTGGTGGCACGGCTCCCGATCTCGGCGGCCGGCGTCGGCGTCGAGCAGGGAGGCTTTGCCTATGCGGCCACTTGGCTCGGGGTGATGGCGCACGCCCCAGCAGCGGCGATCTCGTTCTTGGTATCGCCGATCACGTTATTGATCGCGCTGCTTCCTGGCCTTGCCGCGTGGATCAGAGCGCGCCGCTCGAGCGCCACGGCCTGCCGGCACTAGCCCTCGGCGGCCGCGCCCTGCGTTCCCATCATATGGCGGACGTAGTGCTCCACCTGCAGGACGTTCTGTGACATCTCGATCACATCGATCAGCTTGCCGAACGAGGCCTCTTCTTCGACCTGCTCGGTGACGAACCACTGCAGGAACTGAAACGTGGCGTAGTCTTTCTTGCCCTGGGCAATATGGACGAGCTCGTGGATCGCTCGAGTCACTGCCTGCTCCTGCCTGAGCGACGTCTTGAAGACATCGGTGACCGACGTGTAGCTTGCCTTCGGACGAGTCAACGCCGGGATCGATGGCGTTTTCCCGACTTCCTGAAGATAGGACACCAGTTTCATGGCGTGGCCTCGCTCCTCTCCGGCCTGTCGGTGAAAGAATGCCGCCAGGTACTCGAGGCTGCGGCCCTCCAGATACACGGCCATCGCGAGGTAGTTGTGGCTTGCCTGCAGTTCTCGCGCCACCTGCGCATTGAGCGCCTTTTCCATCGCCGCCGTGACCTTCGCCATCTCTTCGACCCCCTCGCAGTTGACTCGAACCCGTGACGTCATTCTAGTGGCCAGGGTCGTGGGGCGCGCGCCATGCGACCTATCGCTCGCCGCAGCCGCCAACTATCCTAGGCGAGCGTCAAACCGATTCGGCGTACTCCAACATTGGCTGGATGCCTTGGTGCGCTCCGCCGCCGTCGCCGCGAATCGATCTACCGGATCCCCATCAAGGAGAGCTGCGATGTATCGTTCCCGCTCCGCTTGCCTGAGCCTCCTCGTCATCGGCATGTTGACCGTCGGCTGCAGCGGAGGCGGCGAGCCACCGGCCGAGCCGGTCGACGCCGCCGAACCTGAACCCGTTTCGGTGCTGGATCATCCGGCTCGCAGCGAAGACGATCACTACCGCGACGCTGGCTTCAAGCCACTCGAAGTCTACGAGTTCTTCGACATCGGCCCGGGCACGACGGTGGGCGACCTGTGGCCTGGCGGCGGTTACAACACGGCAATACTGGCGCAGCTCGTCGGTGACGACGGCCGCGTCGTGGCAATTCTGGGGCCGGAACCCGCCGATCCGGAGCGCGTCGCTCGAAGCCGTGAGCGTTTCGCAGGGCGCCTGGACCCGTTCGGGTTCGCCAACCTCGAGGTCGTCGCCGACCCGACGGAGGTGCCGGAAAACACCCTCGACGTGCTGCTGACGGTTCGCAACTACCATGACCTCGGCGACGCACCGGACCGCCTCGCGGCCCTGCCTGCGTTCATGCGCGTGCTCAAGCCGGGAGGAATCTTCGCCGTCGTCGACGCCCAGACCGACAAGCCCGACGAGCGTGACGAACCGGTTCATCGCATCAACGATGAGCTGTCGCGCCAGGAGATCACCTCGGCCGGTTTCGAGTTTGTCGAGGCTTCGGACGTGCTTCTGAACCCCGATGACACGTACGATTTCGATGGACGCGAACGCGCCGGGGAAGATGGTGCCGAAGCCGATGCCCCGATTCACCGGTACTACCTGCACCGTTTCGTTCATAAGTACCGCAAGCCGGTCGAGTAACTGTTTGCCTCGGGCAGTCCGGCATCGCGGGTGGTGAGCGTCTGACGACTCGCGGCTCTCGACGCCGCCTCAATAGGGAGAACACAGGATGTACAAACCAACCTACCGTTGGACACTGGCGCTGGCGCTAATCGGGGGCCTTGCCACGATCGGCTGCGGGGCCACCGAGCCGGCTGCCGAGGCGCCTCCCGTGGAGGAGCCGGCAGATCCGGTGCCCGCGGGACTCGACCGGGGCGTCTTGGCTGATGCGGCCCGCCCTGAGGAAGAGGTCGCGCAGGACGAGTATCGCAAGGCCATCGACGTGTACGAGTTCTTCGGCATCGAGCCCGGCATGACGGTTGCCGACGTGTGGCCGGGAGCCGGCTACAACACGCACCTGCTGTCGCGACTCATGGGCGACGAGGGCACGGTGTACGCGGTGATGGAATTTTACGCCGACGGAGAGTTCGCCACGCTCGACGCGCTCACCGAGCGCATCGAGGCCAGCGGGCTCAGCAACGTGCAGGTGGTGACGAACATCCCCGACGTTCCGGCGGGAAGCCTCGACGTAGCGGTGGCGGTCCGTAACTACCACGATGCTGAACAGTTCGGCAACGGCCGCCAGGCTACTGTCGCCCAGTTGCTGGACGTCATGAAATCCGGCGGCATCGTCGGTATCGTCGAGGTCGCGACCCCACACGAAGGTTGGCACGAGGACACCCACCGCCTGAACGAACAGACGGTGATCGACGAGTTCACGGCGGGCGGATTCGAGCTCGCCGGGAGCTCGGATATCCTCCGCAACCCCGACGACGACCACACTACAGCCGGCTTCGCGGACGGGCGTTACAAGACGGACCGCTACGTGCTCAAGTTCCGTAAGCCTTAGGCCGCCGCCTCGATGAATTGAGGCAGGCCAAACGCGGTCCCGACATCGAGGGCGGCCGGTCGACGATCGGTCGCCCTTGTTGCATCCAGGCGCGTCTCGTCGCCAACCGCCGAGCCTTCAGGCGGCTTGCTCCACCGGATCCTCTGGCTCCTCCGACGGCTTCTCGACCGGCAAACCGGCGTGCAGCTTCAGCAGCACTTCCGCGTAAGCGCGCAGATCGGCCGTGGGGGCCTTCCCCGCACTGATCTGCTGGAGCCGGGCCATCACCGTCTTGAGCGCTATCTCAGCACCTTCCTCGGGCTCGATGACGACCAACCCCTCCGCCGGCGAGCCGCCCAGACCCAGGCGCGACAACCGCGGTGGGGTGAGCAGGTAGGCGAGCGTCTGGGGATGTACGCGAAAGTCCCGACGGCGTTGTGCAGGGGCTGCGTAGCTGCGCTTGCCGGTGTAGAAAGTTGCTGCCGAGGGGGGTGAATAGACGATGTACGCGCCGGGCACCTGATCGGCGAGATGCTCGCCGAGCCGGTTCGACACCACCATACGCGCAACCTGATACGCCCGGCGGCGGTCAACACCCGCGACGATGCCATACCGCGCCGTTTCTTGCTCGGTGTCGCGCAGCAGCTCGTTGACCGCGCCGCGCCAAGGACTCAGCGGCGAATAGGTATGGCGGAAGTAACGCAGCTGATCCAAGCCGCGTCGCAGTGCGCAGAGAAAATCGCTCAGCATCGCCTCGCTCCCGATCGCTCGGCTGGCTGCGGGCGCGGTGTCGCGCCAGGCTGCGGCCAGTATACGGCGGCGGAGCGAACCGTGCAGCGACCTGCTAGTGTCCCGCCTCATGAGCGATCTGCAGCTGCCGGGAATCGACGATGTCCGGGCCGCCGTATCGCGGGTTGAGCCTTACCTGCACCGGACGCCCCTGCTTTCGTCGCGCACGCTTTCCGAGCACACCGGCCTCGAAGTATGGCTCAAGTGTGAGTGCCTGCAAAAGACGGGCTCGTTCAAGCCGCGCGGCGCCCTCAATCGTATAGCGACGCTCTCACAGGAGCAGCGCGATGCCGGCGTGATAACGATCTCAGCCGGCAACAATGCCCAGGGTGTCGCCTTTGCAGCGCGCATCGCAGGCGTGCACGCAGTCTTGGTCATGCCGGAAACGGCGCTGGCGAGCAAGGTCGCAGCGACGCGCGCCTACGGAGCCGAGGTGGTCCTGCATGGCGACGTGCACGCCGCGTTCGAGAAGCTCGAGGAGCTGCGCCACGACCGCTCGCTCACCCTGCTACACCCCTTCGATGATCCGATGTTGATCGCCGGCCACGGCACACTCGGCCTCGAGATTGACGCACAGATGCCCGAAACGCAGGCAATCGTGTGCGGGGTTGGCGGCGGAGGTCTTTGTGGCGGACTGGGGGTGGTCTGCGACGGGCTCGGCAAGGGTACGCGCCTGTTCGCGGTCGAACCCGAAGGCGCGCCAACCATGACCGCGGCAATTGCGGCAGGCGAGCCGGTGCGGCTCGAGCACGTCGAGTCAATCGCCGACGGGCTCGCCCCGCCGTTCGTCGGGCATCTGAACCTCGAGGCAGCACAGCGCTTCGTCGAGCAGGTGGCGCTAGTATCCGACGAAGAGATCCGTCACGCTCTCGGGCTCGTGCTCGAACGAGCGAAGCTGCTTATCGAGCCGTCCGCCGCCGCTCCGGTCGCGGCTCTCCTAGAAGGCCGATTGCCATTGGAACCGGGCACCCGCGTGGTCGTGGTCCTCTCGGGCGGGAACCTCGACCTCGACACGCTCGCCGCACTCCTCCCCACACGCACGTCGAGGCAGATCTCATGACAAGCAACCGACAGCCGGCGAGATTTGGCGCGCTGCTCGTGCTCGGTGTTCTTACACTGGTCGCGCCTGACCTGTCAGCGCAGGAGCCACAGACAGAGCAAGCACCGCCAGAGCAACAGCAACGCGTAGAGCAGATCATCACGGTCACTGCGACGCGCCGTCCGTTCGACCTAGAGGAGATCTCCGCCCACGCGATCGTCGTATCCTCCGACCAGCTTCGCCAGCGCCCGGCGCTGGGGCTCGACGAGGCGCTTCGTTGGGCGCCGCAGTTCAGCCTGCTACGGCGTAGCCCGGCACGCGCCGCCCACCCTACGTCGCAAGGTTTGAACCTGCGCGGCGTGTCCCCCAGCGGTACGAGCCGCGCACTTCTTTTGCTCGATGGGCTGCCGCTGACCGATGCATTCGGCGGCTGGGTGTACTGGAGCCGCACGCCATCGCTCCTCATCGAGCGTGTCGAGATAGTGCTCGGCGGCGCTTCGGGGGCGTTCGGCAACCAGGCGCTGGCCGGTACCGTGCAGATCGTGGCCCGCACGCCGCCGGCGAGCCGTGCAAGCATCCAGGTGCACGGGCTCGGCGGCAGCCAGGCGACCTTTCGTGGCGGCTTTGCGCTGAGCGCCGGCAATTCGAAGCGCGGCCTGATCCTGGCCGCGGACGCGTTCGACACGCGCGGCTACATCGCCGTGAGCGAGGCGGATCGCGGACCGGTGGACGAAGAAGTAGCGACGAGTCACCAGACGGCGATGCTACGCGCCCGCCTGGCGCCCGGGCTGCTGGCCGGGCTCGAGGTCTTCCACGAGGCTCGTAACAACGGCACCCCTGAGCAGACCAACTCGACGCGCGCATTCGGCGCCAGTCTGTCCTATAGCGGCGGCACCGCCACCAATGGCCATCGGCTCGCCGGGTTCGCGCGCCGACAGCGGTTTCGCAGTCGGTTCTCGAGCGTGATCGCGGCGCGCTCGCGGGAGCTGGCAGTGCTGGACCAGGAAGTTCCATCCTGGGAGACGGGCATCGGCGCCAACGCCTGGCGTCAGTACAGTAGCGGTCTGGTGCTGGGCGCTGGACTCGACTGGCGGCGGGTCGGCGGGGTGAGTCGCGAGGATGTTCTCCTGGCGGGATTCTCGCGCCAACCGGGCGGTACCCAGAACGTCGGGGGGCTCTTCGTTTCGGCACAGACACGCGTCGGAGATTCGTGGCACCTGGACGCCTCGCTGCGCGGCGACGGATGGCACAACAACCCGCGCGACCCGAACGCAGAATCTCGATCGCAGTCCACCGTCTCGTCGCGTGCCGGCGTGGTCTTCAGCCCAGGGGGCGACTGGAGGCTGCGGGCCGCAGCGTATCGATCGTTCCGCGCACCAACACTCAACGAGCTGTATCGCCAGTTCCGCGTCGGCAACGTCTCGACCAGCGCCAACGACGAGCTCACCGAAGAACGCCTCACTGGCGCCGAGATCGGGGCCGACTGGTCGTCGGGCAGCCCCACCGCCGGGGGTCGAGTGCGAATCGGAATCACGGGCTACTGGAACAGGCTGCGCGACGCGGTGGTCAATGCCACTGTCGGCGCTACGTCGACGCTGATCTTGCGCCAACGGCGGAACCTCGGCGCCGCTACCGTGCGCGGAGTCGAGATCGACGCTTCGGTGCAGCGCGGCGGGTTCGCGGCCAACCTGGTGACCTCGTTGATCGGCACCCGCATCGATCAGAACCCCGTTGTATCCGGACAGCCACTGGTGTCGTTGGTGGGTAATCGGTTGCCGCAGGTGCCGGGCTATCGGCTACGAGGATCGCTCGCTTGGACCGCCGACCGATGGGGCGCCCTGATCGGCCTGCACGTTGCTGGCGACCAGTTCGAGGACGATCGTAACCAGCTGCTTTTGGCGTCGGGCAGCTCCCTCGACGCGGCGCTCGATTGGCACCTTTCCGAGCAACTGTCGCTCGGCCTTCGAGGGCAGAACCTGCTCGACGAGCCCCTCGAGGTCAGGCGCACCTCGGTTCTGTTGCTAGGGCCACCACGGTCGCTATCGGTGACGTTCCAGCTTCGCCCTGATCGCGGCATGACGGCAACCACAATGGAGCGATGAGCCTGACAGCCCGTCGCCAGGCCCTGATGGTGGGACTGTGCTTGCTCGTTGGAGCGTGTGGGGGGCCCAACGCCGATAGCGCCTCGGCGACGATCACCGCGGCCGATATCTCCCGTCTGACGAGGACGCTGGCTTCGGACAACTTTGCAGGGCGAGGTCCCGGGGGGCGAGGGGAAGCGACCACCATCGACTTTCTCCAGGGCGAGCTCGAGCGGATCGGGGTCGAGCCCTTCGGCGAACCCGATACGGAGGGCAATCGCACCTGGTTGCAGCGTGTTCCGGTGACCGAGATTACTGTCGACGCAGCCACCGCCGCGCTCCGCATGCCGCGAGGTCGCGGCGCCGCTCAGCAGGCCCGGCCCGACGAGTTGACCTACGGTGACGACTTCGTCGCCTGGACCCTTCACGAGGACCCCTCCATCGACGTAACGGCACCGTTGGTATTCGCCGGGTATGGCGTAGTGGCGCCCGAAGAGGGCTGGAACGACTACAAGCGCGATCTGCGGGGCGCCGTGGTCGTGTTGTTGGTGAACGACCCTCCGGTACCCGGCAAGTTCGGCGACGACGCCATGACGTACTACGGACGCTGGACCTACAAGTACGAGGAGGCAGCGCGGCAGGGCGCTGCCGGGGCGCTCATCGTCCACGACACCGAACGCGCCGGCTACGGCTGGGATGTGGTGCGTAGCTCATGGACCGGTGCGCAGTTCAGCCTGCCGACGCCAACGGATCAGCCGGCACCGGCGCGCTTCGAGGGCTGGATCTCACAGCGCGCCGCCGATGAACTATTCAGCGCCGCCGGACTCAGCCTGACGGAGTCGATTGCGGCGGCGGCCAGTGCCGATTTCGAGGCCGTGGACCTGGGCGCAACCGCGACGATCCATCTCGACAACAACCTGCGCCGTGTTGCCTCCCACAACGTCGTCGGGCGGTTGCGCGGGCGCCACGCCACCGCCGCCGGCGAGTACATCCTGTGGATGGCGCATTGGGACCACCTCGGTGAAGATGCCGGCATCGCGGGCGACGGGATCTACAACGGCGCGCTCGACAACGCTACCGGGGTGGCGGGGCTGCTTGAAGTTGCCGAAGCTTACGCGTCGCTGCGACGGGCGACACGCCGCTCGCATCTCTTCGTGGCGACAACATTGGAAGAGAAGGGCCTCCTCGGCTCCGCGTACTACGCTGCCAATCCGATCGTGCCACCGGGCAATACGGTGGCAGCAATCAACATGGACGGGCTCAATATCTGGGGGCCGACCGAGGACATCACCGTGATCGGCCTGGGAAACTCACAGCTCGACGAGTTCCTGCGGCAAGCCATCGAGCCGCAGGGGCGCACGCTCAGCCCCGACCCGGAATCCGCCAAGGGCTTCTACTATCGATCCGACCACTTTCCGCTCGCCAAGATCGGTATTCCGGCGTTGTATATCGATGCCGGGGTGCGCTTCGTGGGACGGCCCGCAGGCTACTCAGACATGGTTCGGCGGCAGTACACAGCGCTCCACTACCATCGCCCCAGCGACGAGTTCGATCCGACGTGGAATTTGGCCGGCGCCGAGGCCGACCTGCGTGCCCTCTTCGCCGTCGGCTTCAACCTCAGCGAGGGCACCGACTGGCCCGAGTGGTCGGAGGGATCGGAGTTCGGCGCCGCTCGCGCAGCATCCCTGCGGTGATCGCCGTTACCGTAAGGATATGAGACGATGCCAGATAGGTGCTCTGGAGCCAGAGGTCGAAGGTCCAGCTGACCCTGGGGCCCTGTTCCCACGCGTTTCTTGACGGAGGAAACCTCAATGGCCCACGAAGTACCTGACCTGGCCTACGCTTTCGATGCGCTCGAGCCGCACATCGACGCGCGAACGATGGAAATCCACCACGACAAGCATCACGCTGCCTACGTCGCCGGCCTCAACGGCGCGTTGGAGGGGCAGGACAGCCTGCAGGCGATGAGCCTAGCCGAGCTGCTAGGCAACATCGACGCGGCCCCCGAGGGCGTGCGCGGCACCGTTCGCAATCACGGTGGCGGCCACGCCAACCACTCGCTGTTCTGGTCGATCATGTCCCCCGATGGCGGCGGCGAGCCCGGCGGCGAGCTGGGCACGGCGATCGGCGCGGCGTTCGGTAACTTCGACGCTTTCAAGGAGGCGTTCGGAAAGGCCGGCGCGACGCGCTTCGGCAGCGGCTGGGCCTGGCTAGTGGTCGACGGCGACGGCGCGCTGCAGTGCTATTCGACCGCCAATCAGGATTCTCCCCACATGCAAGGACATACGCCCATCCTGGGCCTGGACGTGTGGGAGCACGCCTACTACCTCAACTATCAGAATCGACGTCCTGACTACATCGCCGCCTTCTGGAACGTGGTCAACTGGGACGAGGTCGAGCGCCGTCGCGCGCAAGCCAGCGGCTGAGATAGCGGGCTTTCCAAGCAGCTTTGGCCGGGGATGCGACGCTGCATCCCCGGCCATTTCTCCGTTGGCCGCTTGGACCCCGCCACAAACCGCCCAACGGTGAGTACGGCCGGCCAAGCAAAGCTGGCTTGTCGGCGCCGACACGCGACGCTACCGTCCGCCCATGAGTGACCCTCCGGCGCTACGGACGATTGGCCTGGTCAAAGAGTTCGACGGGGTCGCCGCCGTCAACTCTCTCGACCTGGAAGTACCCACCGGCAGCGTCTTCGGGCTCATGGGGCCCAACGGCTCCGGCAAGACCACGACGATCCGCACTTGCTTGGGTATGTACGTGCCTGACCGGGGCGAGGTTCAGCTGCTCGGGGCAAGGGACCCGCTCGCGGTTCGCTATCGCGTCGGGTACCTGCCGGAGGAGCGCGGCCTCTATCCGAAGATGCAGGTGAGGGAACAGCTCGCATTCCTGGGAACCATCCGCGGCTTGCGCCGCGGCGAGGCGAATCGACGTGCCGCAGCATGGCTCGACCGGCTCGGCCTCGGTGACCGCTCCAAGTCGGCGACCAACGAGCTTTCCAAGGGGTTGCAGCAGAAAGTGCAGTTCGCTGCCGCGGTGATTCATGAGCCCGAGCTGCTGGTGCTGGATGAACCGTTCACCGGGCTCGATCCGGTGAACACACGGCTGTTGAAGGAGCTGATCTTGGAGCAGAGTGATCGTGGCTGCACCGTGATCCTGTCGTCGCACCGCATGGAGCAGGTCGAGGCGATGTGCAACTTCGTCGCCCTCATTCATCGCGGCGACCTGGTGCTCAACGGCGCCCTGAAGGACGTGCGGGCTGCCCACGGGCACAGCACACTGGCCATCCGGTACGACGGTCCGAGCGGCTCGCTAGGCAACCTGCCAGGCGTGGCCAAGGTCAATGATTCCGGTCAGTCGGCACGACTGGAGATGCGGGCAGGAGCGGACACGCAGGCGCTGCTTCGAGTGCTGCTCGATCGCTTAACGTTGCACTCGTTCAGCTCCGAACAACCGTCGATGGAGGAGATCTTCCTCGATAAGGTAGGACCCGGCGCCGACGGCAACGCGCATATGGCGCTGACCGATGAGGGCGAGCTGGTGCGCCAGGTGGAGACCTCATGAGCGCCACACAGGTGATCAACATTGCGCGGCGCGAATTCATCGCCAAGGTGCGCAGCAAGTGGTTCATCATCGGGACGCTGTTGGTACCTTTCTTCATGAGCATGTGGGTGTTCATCCCCAACTTGCTGGCGCGGGCAGACGTCGAGCAGCTCCGGATCGTCGTCGCCGACGTGGGTACTGGTAGCGGCTCGCAGATCGCCGACCGCCTCCGCGAGATCGACGATTTCACGCTCGAGATCACCGCCGTGCGATCGTTAACCAAGAGCCAGGCGGCGGTGGCGCGCACGTCGCTCCAGCAACAGATCGTCGACGAGAGCCTTGACGGCTACCTGCTCCTGGAGCCCGACGATGAGCTCGGCATCCGGGGCCGTTACTACGCGCGCGCAACCGGCAACATCGTCATCATCAGTGCCCTGGAACGAGCCGTTCGCCGGGTCGCGTTGGAGGACTATCTGCAAGGCAGCGGCTTGCAGTCGGAGCGTGTCAACGCTCTCGTTTCATGGGACCTGGAGGCAATCACCGTTTCCGCCGAGGGCGAAGAAGAGGGCGGCTTTCGGCGTGCCTACATGAGCACTGTCGTCCTCGCAATGCTGCTGTACATGACCGTGTTGATCGGCGGGCAACAGATGGGCAACTCGATCATCGAGGAGAAGTCGACCCGGCTGATCGAGCTCATTCTCGGCGCCGTTACCTCGACCGAGTTCATCTCCGGCAAGATTCTCGGCGTACTCGCCGCGAGCTTGTTACAGCTAGCGATATGGGTCCTGCTGTCGGTACTCGTGGGGTTGTTCGTCCTGCCGGCGTTGGCGGTGGGCGCGGCGATGCAGGGCACCGACCTGATGGAATTCCTCGACCCGACACTGCTGTTCTACTTCGCCGTCTTGTACTTGCTCGGCTACACGTTCTATTCCGTGATCTACGCTGCCGCGGCGTCGACTTGCACGTCGTCGGAAGAGCTCCAGCAGATCGCCTTCCCGCTGGTCATGCCGATGGTGCTGAGCCTGATGTTCGTGTTCTATGCGATCACCAATCCGGCAACCCTGGCCACCCGTTTGATCTCGCTGTTTCCGCCCACCACACCGTTGGTGATGCTGGCACGCATCAACGTGCTGCGACCGCCATTGTGGGAGATCTGGCTGGGCATTCTGCTGCTGTTGGCCGCTACCGTGGCGCTGGTGTGGGTGGCCGCCAAGATGTTCCGGTTCACCCTTCTGATGTCGGGTAAGCGCCCCTCCCTCAGCGCCGTCGTACGGCTGATTCGGGCTGCCTGAGAGCGTCGCGACCGGCAACCGTTAGCTGCTGATGAGACGCTCGCCAGCGACGGCACACCGAATGCGCGGCACCTCCGGCACGGTGGTAGTCTAGGCGCCTCCCCTATCCGATGCGGGCGTGGCCGTGTGCCTCGACGCGTCAAGCAATCGACACCACAGGGACGCCACCACGTTGAAGAAACCCCCGCGGCTGCCGTGGATCTTCGTCGACGGCGCTACACAGCAGACTTTTCGCATTCGTCTTGACCTCCCGGACTGGGATCCACCCACCGAGGGCGACAAGCACAGTGAAGCACTGTGCGCTTTCCACGTCACCGGCGACGATGGCGCTGCGTTCGCGCTGCGACTGCAAATCTCCCGTGACGTGCTCAGCGACAACGCCATCGCCGACCCCG
This sequence comes from Acidobacteriota bacterium, assembly GCA_963666055.2. Lineage (GTDB taxonomy): Bacteria > Acidobacteriota > UBA890 > UBA890 > WLXD01 > DASCOT01. Next base: position 453,631 of record CAXWPH010000015.1, read on the forward strand.
GCGCGCTCCGGGCGCTGGTGCAGGGCAAGGGTGTGGAGATCATCGAGGGTGCCATCCACAACGGCATCCGCGGTGACCACCAGCTGGTGTGGGAGTCCGATGGGGTTTCCGTCGTCGGCTAGCCTGCCGCCTCGACCAGATCGGCAAGGGTGGCCAGGTCGGGTACCTCCAGATGTGGGACGGCATCCGCTACCGGCGTGACCCCGCCTGGGCGACCGCTGCTGCGATTTACCCAGACTGTCGAGAACCCGAGTCTGCGAGCCGGTGCGACATCATGATAGAGGCTCTGCGCCACATGCAGAATGCGCTCGCGCGGCAGGTCGACGCGTTCGAGCAGCGCGTTGAAGTTGCGCTCCGCGGGTTTGTACGAGCCCACCTGCTCCGCCGTAACGACCCAGTCGAAGGTCACGCCCAGGTTCGGTGCCGTGCCGGCAAAGAGCGCATCATCCACGTTCGAAAGCACGCCTAGCCGATAGTGGCCCGAGAGTCGACGCAGAGCGGCTCGGGTGTCGGGAAATACCGGCCAGCCAGCCAGAGAGTCGGCGAGCACCTCGCGCTCACCCGGATCGAGGCTCACGCTCAACGCTTCGGCGATGCGCTCCACGACACCGCCGAGGATCTCGGCATACGGTCGGTATTCGCCCTTCTCCAGCTCGGTCTCGTAGCGAGCATACAGTTCCAGCAGGGCTTGAGTATCGACCTCCGGGATCTTGCGGCAGAACAGGCGCCCAAGAGCCTCCAAGATGCCGGTTCTCCAGTCAATCAGCGTACCGTAGCAATCGAACGTGGCAGCGTCGTAGGCATGTAGGTCTAGCATCGTTGCGCTCCACGCGATCCAGTTCACCGGCGGCCAACATCGCAACCTCGGCGATCTCGACTAGTCGAATGTTATAGTGGCATGCGCTGGATCCTTCCTCTCTCAGCGACCGCGAAGAGCCATGTCTAAGAACTCCACGACACCCTGTGCGCAGGCTTTGTGCGGCGCTCTGGCAGCGTTCCTCCTCGTCGGCGGAGCTCCGGCGATTCTCGCGGCAGAGCCCCAGGGCCAAGGCGCAGCGGACCAGTTGGTGGTCTACCTGATCGACCATCAACTCATCTCGCGTGACGAGTTGATAACGATCCAGACGGAGATCGAGGCGGTGTTTCGCTCGCAGGCGGGTCTCGAGGTGCGCTGGGTGCTCGACGACTCGCCGCGCCGCCAATTGCGAAGCGGCGAGCTGCGCTTCCTGATCCTGGCCTCCGACGGCACCCGGTGGTTCCATGGTCCGTCGAACGTCATCGGTCTGGCGCCGCACGACGATACGGGCGTTGGCCGCAACTGCTTCGTTTTCTATCGCCAGGCCCTCTGGTTCCGCCAGCAAGCCGTTCTGCGATGCCGGGAGGCAACCCGTGCGCGTGCCGAGGCAGAAGCCGCCGGCGTGGAGCCCGACGCAGCAATCGAGTTGCTCGCCCCTGCCAAGTGCGGCACCTTCTTGCCGGCCTTGGCGCCACTCGTCGTCGCTCGAGCCGCAGCTCACGAGATGGTCCATATTCTTCTCAACAAGCTGGATCACTCGGGCTCCGGTCTGATGCGCGAGTCGTTCGACTTGCGCGAGTGGCTCGCCGGAGAACGCGAAGCCTTCCGGCTCCTCCCCGAAGAAGTGGCCGCGCTCCAAGCCCTCTTCGGTGCGAACATCGCAATCCCGCGGGAGCGCTGAGCGACCGTCAGTTCGTCGGCTGGTATCCTTGATCGCATGAGGGGGATTGCTCAGCGCGGGGGTGGCGCGCGAGGCACCGCGGCGGCGGTTGCGATACTACTGCTGGCGGTCATGACGGCGTGGGCTGCAGCCCGGGACGCTGCGCTGGAGATTGCCACGATCACCGACCAGGTGGCACTCGACGTCAGCCCATCGAGCTCGAGCATGGCGGGCCGTTGACAGTGGCCGATTCCGTCGACATGAAAGGCCCGCGCGACCTCCGTACGCGCGACTTCGCGACCGCGACGTTGGACGTGGCAGAGCGCTCCGAGGATGACCTGCTCCCCAACCGCACGTACCCATCCAATCTGCTGTGGCGAATGACCGGGGCGCTGGATGCCTCAGCTGCCCCGGCTCGCATCCTCGATCTCGGGCCCACAAACAACGGGAACATCCAGTTCTGGGCCCGACGCGGGTTCGACGTCAGCTGCTACGATCTGTTCGCGCACGAGGCCCGACGACTCGGACCGCTCGAGATCACCCCTTTGACGCTCTCGACCGATACCCTCCGCAAGCAGCGGCTGCCTTTCGATGACGGCAGCTACTCGGCGATCTGTTCATGGAACGTGCTCTCGCGGCTGCCGTTCGTGCTCGCCCGACAGTTCGCCCGCGAATGCCATCGACTGCTCTGCCGTTCCGGCCTCATGCACGCCGTCTTCCTGGACTCCGACGGGCGGCTCGATACACGGCGGCAGTACCAAATCGTCGATCGGCAGAGCCTGCGAGTCACCTCGGCAGCGGTGCCGCGGAGGTTGCCGACCAACTGGGTGGACGCGGAGATCCGCCTGATGCTGTCGCGCTTCGCCGCTTGCGAGATCCAGGTCGCACCGTCGTACACGCGCGAGGTGTTGGCGCAGCGGGCGCCCGTCGTACCGACGGCGCGCCGGCACGAGGCTTAGTGTCCCCAGCCAGAAATGGAGCTGACTCGATCCGGTTTTCCGCTTCGACGCTATAATCGCCGCATGGTTGACCACCTACCCGCCCCGTTCACGTCGGACCTCAAGGTCCTGGTATTGGCCGGCTCGAACTCTGTCTCCGAGCGGCGCCGCCGCCGCCGCGTCGAACAGCTCCGACGCAATGAGCCTGAGGTGCCACTCGAGAACAAAGCCTTCCTACTCTTACGTGATCGGCTGGTTATCGAGTACCTGCTCGATACGCTCGAGACTTGCGGCCTGCGTCGCGTGTGGATCCTGGCTCCGGAGCACTCGTTGCGCCGTATTCCAACGCGCTACGCTTTCCGCCCGCTGGTGCAGCGTCCCGGGGCCACGCTGGTCGCCAACTTGTCGGCAGCCTATACGGAGGTCGATCCACAGCCCGACGAGCCTGTTCTGGTGCTCTTCGGCGATCATCCGTTAACCACAGTGGCCGCCCTTCGAAGCTTCTTGTCGAGCTGTGGCTCGCAGCTCGACAAGGCCGACTTCTTTCACGGCGTCGCCGTGCAAGAAGCCTACGCCGAGTACATGCCGTTCTTCCGACGCACCTGTCTTCATCTGCGCGAGATGTCCGGCCGGGCCACCGGCTTGAACCTGGCGGTACCCTCGCGACTTCATCGGCTGCGCCTCCTCGATGAGATCTACGGCGTGCGCAAGCAAGAAAAGCTTGGCGCCCTGCTCGGCCTCTTGCGCGTCGTTGTCTCGTGGCTCGGTACACGCGCTCCTGCGGCGCTGATCGACACGCTGATTCTGTCGGTCGCCAAGGAGTTGGAGAAGATCGGACGGCGGGGCGGTATCCGCGGACGCCTCGGGCGCACCTTCCGCTACGCATTGTCGTTGCTCGTCACACAACGCCGGATCGAGCGACACGGCGCTCGTGCGTTGCGTGCCGAGAACGGCACCCGTCTTGTGCCTGTGGCACACGGCGGCGCCGGCATCGATGTCGACTTTCTCGAGGAGTTGCGACTCCTCGAAGACAACTGGGAGCGGCTACAAGATATTCAAGAGGCCCAAGACGCCCGCCTCGAGCCTCATGGCGATCGTACCTGGAGCTCCTCCCGGTAGGCCGTCCGGTAGCCGAGTAGCTGATCCAGCAACATCAGTTCGAGCGTGTACTCTCCCGGCGCTGCTTCCATGGTAATCGTACGCTGCACGACCTCTTGGCGACGGCCGTCCATCTCCGCCTCCGGAACGGTTATCACCACCCGCTCCGACGCCAACGCCAAGGGCTCGTCACCGCTCAGCAACTGCGCATCGAGGACCATGTCGGTGGTGAACGCACCCTCGACGAGATGAAAGACCAACGAGTCGAGGCGGAAGGTCAGCTCGATTTCGATGTCCACTTTGCCGCCCGCCGCCGCCGACTGCCGCGTCGACCATCCGAACGGGATCTGGGCGTCCGGAAGCAGGACCGCGGTACGCACGTCGCTAATCGCTGCCTGGTAGTTGACCGGATTTACCAGGGAGCGATCGATAGCCATGTCGATAGCCCGCTGATAATCCGCCGGGATGCCAAGTAACAAGGAGCGTGCTTCAGCAAGCCGCGCCTGCACCGGAATCCCAGATACGCCGATGGGCTGCGGCGGCATCAGCTTCCAACGACCGGCGCGGTACACGAACAGCAGCATCTCGTTGGGCTCCAGGCCCGGGTACCGCTGGTCGTACGACCAGAGAATGGGCGGTCGACTGGAGAACCCGGCGGGGTAGGAACCTTCGCGGCGGGTACGGTCTGGGGGCCCGAAGTGCATCACCATCTGACCGAAAGCGGTTTCCCAGGCTGGCCCACTGCGTGACTCGAAGTTCTCCATCGTATAGGTGAGCCGACGCTCGAACTCGTCGAGGTATTCGTTGCGAGGACCTCGCAGCAGCGGATCGCGGCGCTCCCAGAACAGCCTGATGAACTGCAGGCGCTCCTGTGTTGTGCCGAGAGCATTGAACATCTCCTGCTCATCGCCCGTCGCGATCAGCGACACCGGACCCTCCAACCAGCGAGCCGTCCAGTCGGCGATTGACTCTCCATCGGCCGGCCCGGACAGGTTCTGAGCGCCCGCTGGCGACGGCGCGAAAGTAAGCGCTAGTGCCATCGCAGCCAAGCCCACGAGCCAAGGGGTGATCGATCTGCGGCTAGCCGTGCACCGTCTGTGCATCGTTTGCCTCCGTCAGGGGTTGGTCTTGCAGCGCGCGTAGGACGACGATAGTAGCGTCGTCGGCAAGGGGCTCATCCCCACTGAACCTGTGGACCGCGCGGAAGACGGCCTCAACAATAGTCTTTGCATCCCGGGTGCGGTTCGCAAGTACCAACTCGCCGAGTCGTCCGGCGCCGAACATCTCGCCACGGCTCTCGCCCGCCTCGACAACCCCGTCGGAATAAAACACCAGCACATCTCCCGGACTCAGGTCACGTTCGATGAACGGGCCCGGAACGCGCGGCAGCATGCCCAGCGGAAGGCCATTCGACTCCAGTTCCTCCACGGTTCCCGAGGCATGGAGAATGTGCAGCGGGTAGTGGTGCCCGGCGTTCGAATAGCGGTACGAACGGTGGCCCTGATCCAGCTCGAAGAAGACCATCGTCATGAACTGGTTGTCGGCAGACATGTGCAGCAGGGTCTCGTTGAGACGCTCCATCAGCACGGTGGGTGATTCGTCGGATTGACCATGCGTGTAGATGGCGCTCTTGGCCATCGCCATCAGCATCCCGGCGCGCATGCCATGCCCGGCAACGTCGCCGACGACGATGCCCAGGTTGCCGTTTCGCAACATCAGGTAGTCGTAGTAATCACCGCCGACCTCGGTTGCCGGATCGGAACGCGCGGCGATATCGATGCCGTCCACTTGCGGCGGCTCGGTCGGCAGCAGGTTCATCTGAAACTCGCGGGCAATCTCGAGCTCGCGCTGCCGTCGCTCGGCCTCCACTGTGTCGCGCAGCAACCGTGCGTGATCCATCGCCAGGGCGACCTGATTGGCGAACCCGGCGAGGCTACGCACCTCTGCCCGGTCGAAGGCATAGGTCTCGAAGCGGCCGGCGATCAGGACGGCGCGCAGGGCGCCCTCGTGCGTAATCACCGGAACGATTACCGAGGCACCCGATTCCGGCTCCCAGATCCGCTCCAGCACGCCCGGCGGCGCCTTGCGATGATCAACGATCACCACCGGCCGGCGGTCGGCGAAGCGCTCTACGAGCGGCAGCCATGGGGTGCGGCTGTTGAATCGATACAAGTGCTTTCCGGAGCCGTCGGCCCGCAACAGGACACACGAGCAGCCAGCGCTGTCGGTATCGGGCTCCACCAAGACCGCCACGTCCGGCTCCGACACGGCAAGCATCGAATCAAGCACCGCGGAATGCATTTCTTGCGGATTGAACGCCGAGCCGGCGGTCAGGTTGAAGTCATAGATGGCATCGAGCTCGCGTACCTTGCGCTCGTATGCACGTGCGCCGGGCAGCGCCAGCGTTGCCCTTGCCAGAACCACTACCAGGTAAACGATGCAGAGCAGCGCCGCCAGTCGCACGAACTCGACCAGCAGGTGCTGATGCTCCAGGGGAACCAGGCGAGCCACCGCCATCGCGCCAGCCAGCGGCATCAACGCTACGATCCAGCCGACGAACACCGCCAATCGCTGCCGGGTATCGAGAACCAGGACCCACTCGGTGGGCGCGATGTAGGCGAGCAAGGCCGCCAACAATACGAGCGCCGCTTGCGCCAGCGACGGGTCGGTGAAGGACATTGGCTCGGCGCTCGGATGAGCCCGCGCCACCGTCGCCACCAACGTGAACGCGACTCCGGCCAGGAGCATGGTGGCCAGATAGCGGGCCGCGCGCAGCCGGGTCAGCTGCGCCAAATCGATGGCCACCGATAACGCCACCACCAAAGCGATCGCCGCAACGCCGAGACACACGGCGTCCAGGAACCGCGCCAGCCCCAGCGGCAGTTCGAGGACCGCCACCAGCAGCAGGTAGAGCAGCGTTAGCACAAGGCCGCACAACGCCACGCCCGCGACGCGCATCTTGGCGAGCGGCTCGGGCTGGGCGCGCGCGTCCAAGGTCCAGTACCAGCCGGCCGCAACCGCCAGCAGCAAGGCGCCTACTAGCGCCGTCAGAGCATGCGAACGCTCGGCTCCCGGCAGACCCGTGACGCCGACGGCGACAAGCACCACCACTAGCGGAATCGTCCAGCGGGAAACCAAAATCCTCACGGATGCAAGTGTAGCAACGCACGCGGGGGCGGGCTCTGGAGCTTCGAGCCGTTTCGGGCAGCTGTTCCCTAGCCCCCACCAACAAGTCTAGCCCGAAGAAGAACCCGAGAGCGTAGTGGTGTGCAGCCGACGCCGGCCGCTCGGCTACACCGAGCTTGATCGTCTTGATGGCCTATCCGGTGCGGTGGCTGACGGCCACCTCGGGCAGGTCACCCTGGCGCGGCCTCGTTTTGCCAAATGAAATGGCTGGGGGACGGATACTCTGAGGCCCAGGGGCCCCGGCCGGCCCGGTACCCCCCCCTCCGCCGCGGGGTCATGGCGACACGGAAGGAATTGATAACGGATCTTATGGAAAGCGGGTCGGAACTCTAGAGCTCAGTTGCTGCCGGCACCCGATCTTTCGCCATCCACGTGTCCAAATCCTGGACGTCGAAGCGTAGTCGGCGGTGCTTCTTGATGAATGGAATCCGACGCTCGCCGACCATGGTGTAGAGGGTGTGATGCGAGTAGCCAATGTATTCCGCTGCCTGCCGGACGGTTAGATACCGGCACTTGGGGCTCATGTTCGATTCCTCCTCGCCTGGGGGGATTTCCAGATCATCTCCCGAGGGTTCGCTTGAAACGGACCTCAATAAGTCAGTTTTCCCTGGAGCCGTTGCGAGAACCCGCCGCCCCTCTTCCACAAGCGAGGTGAAACGCCTCTCGAGCCCTTGAGCACGTTTGGGGCTGCACGTAAGCACGCCGCTCTGGAGTTGCTGGGCTAGGCCACGGTAGTACCACACCCAAGGTCGCAGCTCGCGCTCCGCACCTGAGACGAGATCCTGGACGTCCTGGAAGATCTGATCGGCCTCTGTATTCAGGGCCTGTGCTTCGAGGTTTCTTCGTATCGCGATTATGAGCCGCGAAACCAATCGGAGCCGGAATCGGGGGTCGACAGGTGGCCATCTACATCGAGGTGGCGGAGGCACCGGACTGCGCGATCGCCGACGCGTCGCTCGCCTACGGGATCCTCGTCGACGCCGACCGTGACCCCGCGACTGGATTCAAGAAGCGGGCGGTGAAGAACCTCGGCATCGACGCTCGGCTGTCGGCGACGTGCGATCCGGTTACCGAGATGCTGGTGAGCCCGCTCGGGCCGGTGCAGGTCGATCCGACGCTCCGTGACACCACCCTGATCGAGATCTCGACCACCGTCGACATGTTGCCTTCGGTGAACTTCTATTGGATCGCCTACGCGACCGAGAACGGCGAGATGGTGCGCGCGCCCGACAACAAAGACCACCGCTGGTGGGCCGTCACCGAGATCATCACACCGTGAGGGCGCTACCGATGAGATCGAGAGCGGCCACGAAGTTCCTATTCGCTCTGCTGCTTCCTGCGCTCGCCCTCGCGCCCGCAACGCCCGTGGGCCCGAGCGACGCGGTTCAGGTGATGTTCAACGTCAGCGAAGATGGGGTCGACCCCGCGGGTGATTGCGTGGTCACCATCATCGCCGTGGAGTTGCAGGGTACGACCGTAGTCGAACGGACCCCGACGAGGACACCTCAGCGGCCTCCAGAAGCAACGCTAGCTGCTGCTCTGGGCAAGGTGGGCGATCTGGGTGGACGGGGTGAGTTCATGCGCGGGAGCTTACTCCCCGTCGAGGACGCGACACCGAAAGCGCCTCACGCCAACCCCACAAAGCCGCTGATACCGTTTTGATACCGATTTACCCTCTACAGGGGGTGTTTTCCTGGGGTAGACCCCCCGAAAACAGTCCGGTTTTGTTCGTACGTGTGTAGCAACGGTTTGTTAGGATTATTGGCGCGCGCGAATACCGCTGCCCCTCGCCGCCCATTCTGGCGGTGCGCCCCTCGCGAACAGACTAACTTGGAAGGTGTTCGAAATACGCGATGATCGAGGTTGAACAGCTAACGAAATTCTACGGTCGTCACGCTGCGATCCGGAACGTGAGCTTCACGGCCGCCCGCGGCGAGATCCTCGGCTTCCTGGGCCCGAACGGATCCGGCAAGACCACCACGATGCGAATTCTAACCGGGTACATGCCCGCCACCAGCGGCACGGCGAGGGTGGCCGGGTTCGACGTGTTCGAGGAGTCTAAGGAGGTACGGAAACGCGTCGGCTACCTTCCGGAGAACCCGCCGCTGTATCCCGAGTTCACGCCTCGCGCCTACCTCGACTTCGTGGCGGCAATCAATGGGGTCGCCAGAGCAGACCGGCGGGCCGCGGTCGATCGCGCTCTTGAGGCTACGGCGATCTCCGACGTTGCCTCACTGCCGATCAGCACGCTGTCGCGCGGCTACAAGCAGCGCGTTGCCATCGCCCAGGCCATCGTCCACGAGCCTGAGGTGATCGTGCTCGACGAGCCCACCATCGGACTCGATCCCAAGCAGGTGATCAGCGTCCGTAAGCTCATCAAGTCGCTGGCCAGCGATCGCACCGTCATCCTGTCGACACACATTCTCCCCGAGGTGACGCAGCTGTGCGACAGGGTGGTGATCATCTCGCGCGGCCAGATCGTTGCCGACGATACGACCGATTCGTTGACCGCGACCGAGGACCTCGAGCAGGTGTTTCTACGAGTCACTACCAGCGACGTGACCGAGGACGAGGCGGCGGCCGACGAGCACGTAGAGGCTGCGGCCGACGAAGCCGACCGCGACGTGGCCGAGGACAACGAGTCAACCGACGACGACGACGAAGCGTCGCCGACCAACGATAACGGAGGTGGGAAATGAGCAACATCTGGGCGCTCGCCTACAAGGAGTTGCGCGCCTACTTCCTATCGCCCATCGGCTACGTCGTACTCGCCGGCTTCCTGCTGATCACCGGCTTCATGTTCTGGAACATGCTGGCGCAGTTCTCCCGCTTCGTGGCGATCTACTCGTCGATGCAGCGGCCCGACATGATGCAACAAATGAACCTCAACGACATGGTGATCACGCCCTTGCTCGGCAACGTCACCGTGGTGTTCATCTTGATCATGCCGCTGGTGACCATGCGGCTCTTCGCCGAGGAGCGCGCCCGCGGCACCGACGAGTTGTTGCTGACCTCGCCGATCAGCACCCTCGAGATCACCTTCGGCAAGTTCCTCGGCGCGGCGTGCTTCCTGTTCGTGCTGTTGGGACTTTTCTTCATATACCCGTTGGTGCTGATTTACTTCGGCGACCCCGAGCTACCACGGATCTTCACTGGCTACCTCGGCCTGCTGCTGATCGGTTTGTCGGCGATCGCCCTCGGGCTGTTCACGTCGACGCTGACGGACAGTCAGATAGTGGCCGGAGTTCTCGCCGGCGGCCTGCTGCTGATGCTACTGCTGATCTCGTGGCCCGCCGACGCCGTTGGCGAACCGTTCGGCGCCGTCCTGCGCTACCTATCGATTACCGAACATTCCAGTGACCTGAACCGCGGCCTGGTCAAGGCGGAGGACATCATCTACTACCTCAGCCTCATAGCGATTGGCCTTTTTCTTTCGCAGCGCTCGCTCGAGTCGCTGCGCTGGAGATAAAGCGGATGGGGGACTATCGGACATTCGGCCCACTCGGCGTCATTGTTCTTGTCTTCGGGGTGCTTGCTGGTCTGCTTTCCGGCGACTGGTCGTCGGCATACGTGCTTGCCCACCTGATTCTCGGCGGCATGATGCTGGCCCTGTACCTGTTTACCCACATCGACTCGCTCAGGGAGTCGGTCAGCGGCCGGCAGGCCAAGCACGGCACCAACGCCATCGTGTACACGCTGCTGACGCTGGCGGTCATCGTGGCGGTGAATTACTTCGCCGCCCAGCGGTCGTGGCGTTGGGATGTCACCGAACAGGGGATCTTCTCGCTGGCGCCACAGACGACCCAGCTGTTTGACGGGCTCGAGGTCGACGTCATGGCGCGTGGCTTCTACCGCGAAGGTGAGGAGGGAGCGACGCGCGACCTGCTCGACGGTATCGCCGCGGCGTCATCGCGATTCAGCTATGAGTTCATCGATCCGGACAAGAGTCCCGAGATCGCCCAGACGTACGAGATCAGCGAGTATGGAACCTTGCACATCACCGCCGGCGACGAGACCGCCAAGATCACCGAGATCGACGAAGCCGGAATCGTCAATACCCTGATCCGCCTTACGTCGGCGAGACGCAAGGTGGTCTACTACGTATCCGGGCACGATGAGCTCGACCCGGACGATTCGACCGCCCCGAGGGGGTTCGGTCTCGCCAAGGCGGCGCTCGACAACGAAGGCTATGACTTCGAGCCGCTGGTGCTGGCCAGCGTCCCGGACGTGCCCGCCGATGCCGATGTCCTCATTTTGGCCGGCGCCCAGCGGCCCCTCCTGGAGCGCGAGGTCGACACGCTTGGGCGCTACCTGCGGCGCGGTGGCAAGGCGATCGTGCTGATCGATCCTCAACAAGGCGATGAGCTCCGCCCGCTACTGGCTGAGCGCGGCGTCACCCTCGGGGACGACGTGATCATCGAGGAGTACGTGCAGCTGTTCGCTGGGGCGACCCTGGGCGTCGAGCCGGTGGTCGGCAACTATGGCACGCACGAGATCACCAGCGGCTTCCGTGAGCGCACCATCTACCAGCTCGCACGGAGCGTGGCAGCGACGGAGGATACCCCCGAGGGCATCGTTGTCGCTGAGCTCGCCCTGACGAGCTCCAGCTCGTGGGCAGAAAACGACCTCGAACGCCTGTTCGGCAGCGGCGAGGTCGAACGCGGTGACGAGCCGGGCGGCCCGCTCGCCTTGGGGGTAGCAGCAACCGCTACAGAGGCCGCGCTCGACTGGACACCGCCGCTCATCGCCTCGGCTCGAGGCGGCGAGGTAGTTCCAACGACCAGCAATGGTGACTCCACCGAGGAGGCTCCTTCGGATCTCGAGGGGCGGCTGGTGGTGTTCGGCGACTCCGAGTGGATCAGCAATCGCTATATCAACAATTTCTTCAACCAGGACCTCTTTCTGAATGCGATCAGCTGGTTGGGGGGCGAGGAGCAGTTGATCTCGATCAGGCCGCGGCAAACACGCGCTTCGCGCGTCATGCTGACCGCCAACGAGAGCCAGGCCGTCTTCTACATCGCCGTGCTGTTGATGCCGGAGCTGATCCTGTTCTGCGGTATGTTGGTCTGGCTCAAACGGCGCAGGTAGGCATCATGCAGATCCGCAACACGTTGATCATGGCCGTCGTACTGATCCTCGTCGGCGGCTTTGTCTACTTCTACGAGGTCCAGGGCCGAGCGGAGCGCGAGGAGACCGAGCGTCAGGAGGAGTTGCTGCTGCACTTCGACTCCGATCAGGTAACCGCGATAGAGGTCACCACTGCCGCCGGCACGGTGCGCGCCACCAAGACCGATGGGGACTGGGGCATCGTGGCTCCCGTGACGATCGGCGCCGACGGTGCTGCCATCGACTCGCTGGTCGACCGTATGGAGCGCGGCAAACACGAACGCCTGATCTCCGAGGCGGCCACTGACCTGGCACCCTATGGTCTCGCAGAACCGGTCGCGCGGGTGACCCTGGAGCTGTCAGATGGTGGGCGCGCCGCCTTGGCGGTCGGCAATGACACGCCAGTCGGCTACAACGTCTACGTCACGGTCGGCGACGATGGCGATGTCCACAGCGCCATGCGCGGTATCAAAGATGCGCTCGACAAGTCGCTCTTCGACCTGCGAGACAAGTCGGTGTTGGTGTTCGATGAGGACGAAGTACGCCACATCGAGCTGTCGCGCGGAACGTTCCGCGTCGAGCTCGATGCCAAATCCGAGAACGACGGCGACGAGGCGCAGTGGATGGCCACGACACCGTTTGAAGGTCGCGCTGACGGCGACATGATCGATGATCTGCTGTCGACGCTGTACACCGCCGAGGCAACGTCCTTCCTTATCGACGCCGAGCCCACGCCGGCGCAGCTCGACGAATACGGTCTCGTGGAGCCGACCGCGACGATCACGTTGCGCACTGAAGACGATGCGTCGCACGGCCTGATCATCGGCAGTGCGGCACCCGACGAAGATGGCTTCTACGCCATGCGCGCCGGCGGCACGTCGGTGTTCGTCGTGGAGAGCGATCTGCTCGACGACGTGCCCACAACCGTCGACGGATTGCGCAACAAACAGGTCATTGTGCTGGCGCGAGCGCGCGTCCGAACGCTCACGGTGCAACGGGCGAGTGCCGCTCCGATTCGCCTCGAGCGCGACGGCACCGACTGGAAAATCACCGAGCCTCGGCAGCTGGAGGCCGACTCGTCGGTTGTGTCTCGACTGCTCAGCGCGCTCGAGGATCTGCGCGCCGAGGGATTCGCCGCCTCCAGCGCCAGCGCCAACGCCAGCGAGACCATCGTCACGGTCGGCTTGGTCGCGGACGGCGACGACGACGGCGTGGTCAGTGAGACGATCGAGGTTCGCACCGGCGGCTCGCGGTCGATCGTGCCACTGTCGGAAGCCGACGACGAGGATGCCGAGGAACTCGAGGTTGCCTACGTGAGCACCTCACTCGACGACACCGTCTACTTGGTGCCCACCGAGGACACCTCCGATTTGGACCTCGACCTGTTCGATCTGCGCGTCAAGACGCTCATCGAGTTCACCCAGGCCAATCTGGACGAGATCCGCATCGAAACCGCCGGGCAGAGCTACACGCTGACCAAGGCCGGCGGCGACTGGTCACTCACCGCCGGCGGATCGATCGAGACCAGCGACGTCTCCGACCTACTGTGGGACCTCAACTACCTGCGCATGGAGGGGGTCACCACGGAGTGGTCGGGCACCGCCCCTGATCTGGCGTCGTACGGTTTGGCGTCACCGCGCTATCGACTGCAGGCATCCATCGACGGTGCGTCGGTGGCCAACATCGAGCTTGGTAGCGAGATCCCGAGCGCAGAGCCTGACGCCTCCAGCCGAGCCTACGCAATCGTCGAGGGCCATAGCGCCGTCTACGAGATCGCTGCTTCGTTGGCCGACGCTCTCGACACGCTGGTGGAGAAGCTGGAGGGCAGCTGATAGGGTCGCGAATCTGCCAGCGTTCAGACTCCTGACCAAGCCTGCATGCCCAACGACCCCGCGTCGCCCGAGAGCCTCGATCCTCAGGGCACCGTATCGCCCCTCGTCCCGGCATCCGTGCGGCTGCCGGAGCTGACCATCAAGGGCGTTGTTCTCGGGATCCTGCTGGCCATCGTTCTGGGCGGTGCCAACGCCTACCTCGGACTATTCGCCGGCATGACCGTCTCGGCATCGATACCGGCTGCGGTGGTATCGATGGCAGTGCTGCGTGGCTTCCGCAACTCGAACATACTCGAGAACAACCTAGTCCAGACGGCGGCTTCGGCCGGTGAGTCGCTGGCTGCCGGCGTCATCTTCACCATTCCGGCGCTGGTGCTGATGGGGCACTGGGAGTCTTTCGACTATTGGCAGGTGACGGCGGTCGCCGCCGTCGGCGGGGTTGTGGGCGTGCTCTTCAGCATCCCGCTGCGGCGCGCCCTGGTGGTCGAGGAGCAACTGCGGTTCCCAGAAGGCGTGGCGACCGCCGAGGTGCTCAAGACCGGCGGCGTGGTGCGTGGCGCCGACGCGGAGACCGCGGGCCTGATCGACGCTGGGGTCGACGAGAACACGCAGCGCAACAGCATCCGCGCTCTCGGCATCGGGGCACTCGGCGGCGCGGCGATGAAGTTCGCCGAAGCCGGCATGGGCCTGTGGAGCGGGACCTTGACGGTCGGCGGCCGGGCCCTCGGAACCATCTGGATTCTCGGCATCAATCTCTCGCCGGCGCTGGTTGGCGTGGGCTACATCGTCGGCTTGAACATTGCCGCGGTGGTATTTGCCGGCGGGGTGATCGCCTGGTTCATCGGCATCCCGATTTACGTCTGGCAGACGGGGATGCCGGCCGGCAACGCCGTCGACGCCGCCTACGACATCTGGAGCAGCCAGATCCGCTATCTGGGCGTCGGCGCCATGGTTGTTGGCGGTCTCTGGGCCCTCATCAACCTCATCGGACCCGTGCGTCGCGGAATTGCTTCCGGAATCGCTGCCTACCGCGCGGCGCGCTCCGACTCGGGGGCGCGCACTGTCCGAACCGAGCTCGACGCGCCGATGAACTACGTGCTCATCGCCACCGCCCTGTGCGTCGTGCCGATGTTCGCTGTGTACCAGGTAGTCCTCCACCAGGCAGCGATCTCGGCGCTGCTGGCGGTGGTGATGCTCTTCGCCGGGTTCTTCTTCGCCGCCATCGCAGGCTACATGGCCGGCCTGGTGGGTTCGTCGAACAACCCGATCTCCGGCGTAACGATCGCCACGATTCTGTTTACGTCTTTCCTGTTGCTCTGGTTGCTGGGGCCGGATAATCCGATCGGGCCCCCCGCCGCCGTGTTCGTTGGCGCCATGGTGGCGTGCGCGGCGGCGATTTCCGGCGACACGATGCAGGACCTCAAGGCCGGGCACCTGCTGGGAGCGACACCCTGGCGACAGCAGGTCATGGAATTGGTGGGGGTGGTCTCGGCCGCCTTCGTAATGATGCCGGTGTTGTACCTGCTACAGGCACGCTACGGAATCGGCCCGCCCACAGCAGCGCAGCCCGACTCGCTTAGTGCACCGCAGGCGACCCTCATGAGCAGCGTGGCGACGGGGGTATTCGAGGGTGGCCTGCCCTGGACAATGATCATCATCGGCGCGGTGGTCGCGGCATTGATTATCGTGCTCGACAAGACGCTCGAGGCGCGCCAGACAAGCTTCCGGACGCCGGTCCTGGCGGTCGCCGTCGGTATCTACCTGCCTCTCGAGCTCACCACTTCGATCTTCATAGGCGGTCTCGTTTGGTGGGCAGCGGAGCGCGCCTCGGTGGCGGGTGGGGGCAAGCAATCGTTGCGCGGCCTGCTGCTGGCTTCGGGCATGATCACCGGTGAGGCGCTCATCGGTATCGGGCTGGCACTGCCGATCATGCTGTCCAGCTGGTCGCCGGTCTTCGGCGCCGACATGTTCCGCGTGGCTACCGCCCCGCTGGGCGGCTGGCCCGGATTCGTCGGCCTGAGCGCGTTGGCCTACGCGATGTACCGCGTCTCGGTGGGCCGCCGCTGAAGCCAGCCGCGACCGATCAGACGGAGGTGGCCGCCCCACCACCTATCGGCCGTGACGTACGAAAGCTGGGCGTGGTCAGCCTGCTCACCGACCTGAGCAGCGAGATGCTCTACGCCGTCGTTCCCCTCTACGTCACCGAGGTGCTGGGCGCTCCAATCAGCGTCGTCGGGTTGATCGAGGGCGTCGCTGAGAGCACGGCGAGCATGCTCAAGGCCGTCTCGGGTTGGCTGTCGGATCGTACCCGGCGCCGCCGACCCTTGGCGCTCGCCGGCTACACGTTGTCGGCCATCGCCAAACCGCTGCTGGCGCTGGCTGCCAGCTGGACCTGGGTGCTCGGTGCTCGTGTGGTCGACCGCGCCGGAAAGGGATTGCGGGGCCCGGCACGCGACGCCCTGATCGCCGCCTCTACGGCGCCCGAGCATCGCGGCAGGGCGTTCGGGTTCCATCGGGCCATGGATACGACGGGTGCCGTCATCGGGCCCCTGCTGGCGCTCGCAGCGCTCTCCATCTTCGGCCTGAGCTACGCCAGGCTCTTCCTGCTCGCCGCCGTCCCGGCGTTTGCGGGGATCGTCGTGCTCACCCGGGTCGCCGAGATCCGCGGGCCGCTGCCTGAGTCGCCCGCCACGGGTGCCGCACTCGGGGCCTCTCCCGAGCTCCGCCGGTTTCTGGTGGTCGTTGCTCTGTTCGCCCTCGGCAACAGCAGCAACGTCTTCCTGCTGTTGCGCGCCCGCGATCTGGGCTGGTCGCCAGAGGGCATCCTGGGCCTCTACGTGATCTACAACCTTACCTACGCGGCCGCGGCAATGCCGGCTGGATCCCTGTCCGACCGCATCGGACGCCGCGGCGTCCTGCTGGCTGGCTTTACGCTCTCCGGCGTCGTCTATGCGGGCTTTGCGATCGCCGACGATCGTCTCTACGCCGTACCGCTGTTGGCTCTCTATGGGCTCTACGCCGCAGCCTTCGCGGGTGCCGGCCGTGCCTACGTAAGCGACCTGGCGCAGCGCGGTCGTCTGGCCACCGCCATGGGGCTGTATCAGGCAGTCACCGGCGTGCTCGTCCTAGTGGCCAGCCTGATCGCCGGAATGTTATGGGAGCGGTTCGGTGCCCATGCACCGTTCATCTTCGGCGCCACCACGTCGTTGGCCGCCGCAGTCCTGTTCGCCATCGTGTGTCGTGAACAGCAACCACGAGCCGCGGTGCGTGGAGCCTGATCTTGC
The DNA here is from genome assembly GCA_963666055.2 of Acidobacteriota bacterium. Lineage (GTDB taxonomy): Bacteria > Acidobacteriota > UBA890 > UBA890 > WLXD01 > DASCOT01. Next base: position 470,751 of record CAXWPH010000015.1, read on the forward strand.
CAGCCTCCGGCCTACTCGTCGTCAGCGGCCGTTCCGAAGGCCTTGAGCACCTCTCGGGTGAGATCCCAGTTGCTGAACCCCTGCCGCCCGTAGTCGAGGCCGCGGCGCACGATCACCAGGTCGTGCGAGGGTACAACGATGGCGTATTGCCCGCGGTTGCCCGCCGTCGAGTAGGCGTTGCCTGGCACGTCGGTGCGATCGTCGGGTACGAGCCACCACTGGCCACCGTAGAAGTTGCCGCGCGTTGCGGTGGATGGGGCCGGTTTGCGAGTGAACTCGATCCACTCTTCGGACAATAGCCGTCGGCCGTTCCACATGCCGTGCTGCAGGTAGAGCAGCCCGAACCGGGCGAGGTCGCGCGCGTTCGTGTAGACCTGGCTGCTGAGGATGAAATCTCCGAAACGATCCACGCTCAGTAGCGTGTTGCGCATGCCGATCGGATCCAGAAGGGCGCTGCTCGGGTACTGCAGGTATTCCTGATCGTCGCCGATCGCCAGCTTCATGGCGTACACGGCGAGCAGGGTGTCGTAGTTTTCGTAGTCCCAGTGCGACCCCGGCGCGCGGATCAGCCCGCGGCTCCGGGCGCCGCGGATCGAGCTGGCGCCGGCCCAGTAGGCCTGTCCCGAGCCGGTGGCGTACTCGAGCCCGGCGTTGTCGACGGTGTTGAGGCCACTCGACATGTTGAGCACGTGCCTCAAGGTGATCCGGGCGCGCGGATCGGACTCGGCGTCGACGGCCTCCGGAAGCCACTCGAAACCGAGCGGCGCATCGAGCTGTAACCGACCCTCATCCACCAGCATGCCAATGAGTGTCACTGCGATGCTCTTTGCCGTCGACCAGGTGCGCGTACGCGTGGTCATGTCGACCCCAGGCGCATAGCGCTCGTGGACGATCCGGCCGCGATGAACAACCAACAAACTCAGGGTCACCTGCTCGGGCGACTCACGCTCGAATGCCCAGTCCGATGCGGCCTGTAGGCTGGCGGCGTTGAGCTCCGGTGGGAACGGCTCCTCGACAACCATGTCGCCATCAGGCCACGGAATGGTGGTTGGATCACCAGACGGCGGCAGCGTCTCGAGAATCGGTAGGCTGTCGATATCCTCGAAGGTCTGATCGGGCGCCATGATCACGCACCCCAGCCCGTCGCGGAACGCCGCGCGCATCACCGGCGTGCCACCGGGTGTCCCGATCGCCACTGCCCGACGATCCCAATCGACGACGTAGTCGCCACCTGCAGGCGTACCCACCGGCTGTCGTAGATACGCTAGCTCCTGCTCAAAGACGTGCTCGAGCGTGCGATTGGATGTGAACAGGCCATTGCACATGAAGATCGCTTGCTGCCCGTACTGGATGATGTTGCGGTTGGTACGCCAGTAGTCGTAGGACTCTGCCTGCTGAGCGCTGGTAACTGCCGGAAGCAGGAGCGTGAGAGTTGTGAGTTGGGCCAGCAGACGCTTCATGGTGTTTCCCTCCTGGCAGCAGCCTGTCGTGAAAGTGTGCGGCTCACATACTCCCACACGTTCTTCGCCGCCAGCGTTGACTTCGAAGATGCGCCGATTAACGGATACAGCTGAGGGCGCCGACCCGCGAGCGGATCGATCTTCGTCGAGACCTCCCGAGCCACCAGACTAGCGGGACGCTGGAAGACAATCCGCACGCCCGCAGCGTGGGCGCGCCGGAAGCTCTCACGCTGTACGCGGCCGACCTGGCGCTCCTTGTCGAGCGACTCGGGCAGGAGATCGCCGCGATTCTATTGCCCTACATCTCCGTTCTCATCGACCTTCACGACAAGCCAGCGACCGACGTAGGCGCTCGGATCGATGTCCGACAGTCGAGCACGCCTTCGACCCTGTCGCGTCATTGTCGTTACCTCGACCTCCACGAGGGCCTCTCTCGCCAGCCCGAAGTGCACGGGCATGGCGTTCTGAGAGTTGTAGCCAGACCCGGTGTCGACGATCCGCGTTCCGAGCAGCGCGCCGCTCGCTGCATCGAACAGGCGAACTTCTGCGCCGGCGCGCGTGTAGTGGCCGTCCGCGTCGAGAACGAGCACCTGCAGCGACCTGCGGGCGCGTTCGTCAACCTGTGAGTTCAGCAGCAGGTAGTGCATACCCGCCGCTGAACCGCCGGTGAGCGCCAGGTCGAGGTCGCCATCGCCATCCATGTCGGCCCAGTGGGCGCCATGGTCCGATTCTTGATCACCGACCACCGGCGGCGTGACGTCGGTGAACCGGTCACCGTCGTTGTGGAACAGGTAGTCACGGTAGTTGCGGCCGCCGCTGACGGTACCGTTGACATACAGGTCGGGACGGCCGTCGTTGTCGTAGTCGCCCCATGTCGCCGTGTCGTAGCGGCTGTCGATGGCCAGCCCCATGCGTGGCGCGACGTTCTCGAACGTACCGTTCCCGAGGTTCCGGAAGAGACCATTGGGTCCGTAGTTGGCCATGAAGACGTCGAGCTTCCCATCGCTGTCAAAATCCGCAATGGCTGGCCTCACGGTGCCAAACGACGAGTTTCCGAGCATCCGTCCGCCGTTGTCCAGACCGGCCTGTGCGGCCACATCAACGAAGCGCGAACGATCATTGCGGAACAACCCGTTGGCGTCGCCATCCATGTTGGCGACCAGGAGATCGAGATCACCGTCCTCATCGAAATCGAACCACGCGGCGCCGACGGTGCGGCGCGGATCGTCCACGCCCAGAGCTTGGGCGACGTTGGTAAACCTGCCGTCGTCGTTTCGGTACAGGGCGTTGGGCTTGTCGCGCAGGCCGACGAACAGGTCGAGATCTCCATCGATGTCGTAGTCGACCCAGCTCACCTGCCGAAAGCTACCGGTCATCTCGAGCCCGGCAGCTTCCGTCACGTCGGTGAACCGCCCCCCGTCGCCGGTGTTCTCGTACAGCTTGCTCGAGCTTCCCTGACGCGAAACGAAGCCGACGAACAAATCCAGGTGCCCGTCGCCGTTGTAGTCGCCCCAGGCCGAGGCCCGCGTCACGTCGTTGTCGGCAACACCGACCTGCGCGGCCACATCGGTGAATGTCCCGCCGTCGTTTCGGTACAGCCGGTTGGCGCGTTGATTGAAGCCCACGAAGATGTCCAGGTCGCCATCGTTGTCGTAGTCGGCGATTGCGTTGGTGTAGGTGTTGCCGGCACCGAACACATCCTCTTGCACGGTCTCGAACTGCGGCCGCCAATCAGTGAACGGTTTGCGCGGCATGCGTTCGTCAACCATCGCTGCCTGATAGGCCAGGCTGGCGAGAACAACCGAGTTGATCTTCAGATCCTCGGGCAGCAGCTTGTCGAACACATCCATGTTCGTGTGGTGGGTTCGGGTGCGGTATTCGATGCGATCCTGCAGGATCTGGAACCCGGGCAACCCCGCCTCATCGAACGACAGCTGATCGGAGCCGCGATTGCTGAAGTTCGACAGGGTGCCGACCTTGAGATCGTCGAATGGCTTCATCCACGCCTCGAAGATCGGCGCAACGAATTGGTTGCCCTGCTGGTGAATTCCACGAACCTGACCTGTGCCGTTGTCCATGTTGAAGTAAACCGAGAAGTTCTCGTAGTCGGCCTTCACGCCGTCTCGAGGATTCCCGAAATGCTCGGCCACGTAGGCGCGGGAGCCGCGTAGCCCGCCCTCTTCGTTGCTCCAAAGCGCAACCCGTATCGTGCGGCGCGGCGCCACACCGATGGCCTTCAAGATACGCATGGCCTCCAGGACACACGCCGATCCGGAAGCATTGTCGGTGGCGCCAGTGCCGGAGTGCCAGGAGTCGAGATGGGCGCCGATCATGACGACCTGGTGCGCCAAATCGCTGCCCGGAATCTCGCCGATCACGTTGTATTCCTGGCTGTCGCGCTCCTCGATGCGGATGCGGACCTCCGCTTCCATCGTCACCGAGACGTTGGCGGCGGCCAAACGATACATCCGGCCATAGTGTTCCGGTGCGATGTACAGCGTCGGAAGGCTATGGCGCACCGATGCCGGCGACCGGTCGCGTCTGCCGGTGACGAAGACCGTGCCGTCCCCGCCTTGGGCGGCCACCAGAACCACGGCAACACCCTCGGACCTGAAGAACTCCTCCAGCTCATCGGCGCCGAGATCTTCACGCCGCGGCGGATTTCGGGTCCACTCTTCCTCGCGCCGCAAAGCATTGTTCCGGTCCACGCCTTCCTCGACAAACGTCGCCAACGATCCATCGTCGTGTCGGATCGCAGCCGGCTTGAATCGTGGACCGTATTGCCGCATCGGTGTGGAGAGCACGATTGCGCCCTGCAGACGGCCGCGATAATCCTCCAATTCCGCATTGCTTCCGATATCGGCAATCACGACCTCGCCGCTGATCTTCCCGTTGGTCCCGGCGGTGAAAGCCTGTGGGTAGCCGATCAATGGCTGGTAGTCGGGCTCCAGCATGTGCAGCGAAACGTATTCGACGTCCCAGTTCACACCGTGCTCGCCCCATGGCGCGATCGTCGCGTTGCTGAGCCCGATCTGTTGCATCGTGCTCAAAGCCCATTCTTGCGACTCACGCATGTTGGCAGAGCCTGAGACCCTCGGACCTATTACGTCCGTGAGGTGCCACGCATAGTCGATCACCTGAGAACGGTTGAAGCCCTCGTCGCGGATCCTCTCAACTGCCTGCCAATACAGGTTCCCTTGTGATCGAACGGGTGTGCCCGTTAGCAGCACGGCGGCAATGATCAGAAGGGAACCGAACACCCTCGAAGCAACGCGGCTCATCTATCGAGCTCCTTCCGAACTTGAGGCAAGTACAAACACCGGTGGAGGTTGCGACATCGTACCGGACGCCGGGTGTGTGGAGCAGCCGCAGTCACCACACCTGTACACCCGCAGCGCAAGAGCAAGGCCCTCAGACGCGCGGGTGCTATCAAGTTAGCGAGGCGAGTCCGGTTGAAGAGATTCCGGACAGCGCCGGGCGACGCTGTTTCACGCCAAAGTTCAGCGTCGCATGCTCGGCAGACAGAATCGCGCAATCCCTTGGCCTACTCGGGATTTCAGCGGGAAGACTGGCGGGGCCGACGGGATTTGAACCCGCGATCTCCGGCTTGACAGGCCGGCTCCAGACAACATCTAAACTGTTCGTAACACGCGACTTATCCACACACGAAAAAAGCGCGTGTAGCCACTGTGTAGCCTCCCCTGACCGCTGGACCTGGTGTTGGTTCGTTGGATTGGGGGTGGAGCAGTCAGGTAGCCTGTCGGGCTCATAACCCGGGTAGCGCGCTCAGGGGAGCCTCCCCCCTGGTTCCACTTTTGGTTCCACATTTCCCCAGGTAATCCCTGCCGCTAGCAAGAATCACCAACGATCACAGATCACGGCGGTTGGCTGCCATCCAGCGCGCTCTCAGCGATTTCGAGTGATGATCGGCACTTACGCACGCACCTGCGAAGTGACCCGACCAGAACTCAAAATCCGGTGGGCTTACGCTCGTGAGGGTTCGAGTCCCTCCCTCGGTACTTCTTTAGATACAACGAGTTACAGTATTCTCGACGCCACTAGGGGCGTCAGGTAGCGGTTGCGTGGGGCCACATTTGGGGCCACATCACAGCGCAAGATCGGTCCCCATAGCAAGGATCGATAAAGATCGAGAGCAGCCAGCAACACCGCGACGACAGGCGTTGCGGGAAATAGCCAGGTATCACGGGCGATCGCGGCAGGTGCGCGAAATGGGGTGAACCCTCCGCCGCTAACGCACGTCCGCCTTCCGTCAGAAGTCCTTGACCCGCTTGATGGTCTCCGGATCGAGGAAGCAGGCGACGGTGGCCTCCCGTTCCAGCCGCATCGCAGCAGCGAGGTCCGTCATCGCCGTGCGGTAGAGCGTCCGGCGCATGGCGCGTACCGCCAGCGGCGGCAGCTCGGCGAGCTGGCGCGCCACAGCGCGCGCCTCGTCCATCAGCGCGGCATCGGGCACCACGCGCCAGGCAATGCCGTACTCGCGCAGCGTTGCGGCGTCGTAGCGCGCACCGAGAAACAGCATCTCTCTCGCGCGGTTGAGGCCGACCAGCGCTGGCAGCAGTGCGGTGACGCCGCCGGTGACGAACAGGTTGAGCGAGACCTCCGGGAAGAAGCCCTTGGCGCTTTCGGCCCAGATCGGAAAGTCGCAGTTGATCGCCCATTCCAAGCCGCCGCCGACGGCCCAGCCGTTGATCGCGCCAACCACCGGCTTGCCGCCGAAGACGATGGCGTCGGTCGCGCGCTGGATCGCGTCGACGATGTCGCGTGCAGCGGCCTCGGTCTCCGGGTGCGTGTGCTCGCGCCGGTCATCGCCGGCACAGAACCCGCGGCCGGCGCCGGTGAAGATCACTGCCCGCGTGTCGGGGTCGGCGTCGGCGTCGGCGAAGGCCTGCGCCACGTCGTCGATCAACTGGCGGTTCATGGCGTTGAGGCTCTCCGGCCGATTAAGCGTGATGGTGCGGACGCCGTCGGCCTCGCGCTCGCTCAGCACCGTCGCGTAGTCGAATGCAGTCATGTGTAGGTTCTCCAGACGCGGCGAGTCTTTCCTTCGGTGCGCGGCAGGCTGAGCGGTGGCAGCACCGTCACCCGCGCCGTGGCACCAAGCTCCCGCTTGATTGCCGCCTCGATGCTGGCCGCCAGATCAGCGCCGTCCTGCCCTTCGGCTAGCTCGACCTCGACCGGCAGCACATCCTAGGGCGGCGGCCGGTCGAGCACGATGCGGTACTCGCCGCTCGCCGCGTCGAAGCGGTTGAGCACGGACGCCACCATGGTCGGGTATGTATTGAGACCGCGCACCACCACCATGTCGTCGCTGCGGCCGACGACGCGGAACCGCGGTACCGTGCGGCCGCAGTCAGCCCGGCCGGTGCCGGTCAACGTGACGATGTCGCCGGTGCGGAAGCGCACCAGCGGCTGGCAATCCTTAGCGAGGTGGGTCAGCACCAGCTCGCCGGACTCGCCCTCGCGCCACGGCAGCCGGGTGCCGGCGTCGGGGTCGATCAGCTCCGCCTCCAGCACGTCGGTCGCCATGAGGTGCAGGTCGTTGCAGAGTTCCGTCTGGCCGGCGAAGTTGCACAGCACGTCGGAGACGCCGTAGTTCGCGTTGCGGGCGCGGAAGCCCCAGGTCTCCTCCAGCCGGGCACGGAACGCCGGGTCGTCGAGGCCGGGCTCTCCGCCGAACAGGCCGAGCTGCAGGCCGAGGTCACGCGGCGCCAGGCCGGGATAGTGCTCCGCCAGCACCTGCCCCATCACCGCCGGATAGGAGGGCGTGCAGGAGATCGCGGTGACGCCGAGCTCGCGGATCACCCGGATCAGGCCCGTACTGCCGCCGACCCCGTAGGGGATCACCGTGGCGCCGGTGGCCTCCAGCGTCGTGTGGTCGGTGAACCCGCCCATCCAGAGCTGATAGTTGAGACAGTGCACCACCCGGTGGCCCGGTCCGAGTCCGGCAGCGGACTGGGCGCGCGCGCCGACCGCAGCGGTCATCCTCGCGTCCGCGGCCGACAGCGCCAAGTTCATGGCGTCGCCGGTGGTCGCCGAGGTGCGGTGGACGCGGCAAATTTCCTGCGGCGGCGCGGCGAGGTAGCTGCCGAACGGCGGCTGGGCGCGCTGGTCGGCGCGCAGCATCTCCTTGTCAGTGAACGGCAGGTCCGCCAGCTCCGCGAGGTCGCCGGTCAGTTTCAACCCGGCGAAGTGCCTTGCGTAGAACACGGACGCGCGCGCTACATAGGCGCTCTGCGCGCGCCAACGGTCTGTGCGGATCGCTGCGAGCTCGCCTTCGTCGAGGAACTCTGCCCCATCGATCGCGTGCTGTGTCCGCACCGTCATCTGCCGTACAAATAGCCAGGATTGAATTTGCTGCAACCCAGACTGTCTACCACTCGACAGTCTCCCTGTCTCGGCTCCTGTTGCCGGTTGTGCTCCCGTGCGGCAAGCGCTCAGGTGGGGGTCGCCAGCAAAGCAGCAGCAACTAGCCGCGGGGGCTGCAGCGCTGCGGCTTCACCGCGATTGGTTGAGCGAACGACCCACTGACCCACCACCTGCCTGTTCCCGTCGCCTAGGGGAGCGCCACCGCGACGTACTCCGGCGGGTGGTTCTGGTCGCCGACCGACACGACGATGTACTGCCTACCGTCTAGCATGTAGGTCATAGGGCCGGCTGTGGTTCCGGATGGCAACTCCATGGCCCACACCACGTCGCCGGTAGCCTTGTCATAGGCGCGAAAGACCCTGCCCCAGGCCCACTCCTCGTCGAGGGTACCCATGACGGCGTTGCTGCCCTCTCCGAGGAAGAGCAGGGTCTTGGTCAGCAGCGGCGCCGGACGGTTCGGAACGCCGAGCGGCGGCAGGTTCAGGTGCCGCAGCAACGGGTGCTTTCGCTGCCCGTCGCCGTTGGCCGCCATCCACAGCTGCTCGCCGCGGTTCAGGTCCAGGGCCGTGATGCGGCCGTGGGGGGGCTTCATGATGAACAGTCCGTCGATCGTGGGCGCGGCGGCCGGCTCGTAGGCGTACTCCATGGTCGCCGCCGGGTCGGTCTGCTTGACTGCGTTGCGGTTCGTCGGGCCGTAGGAGCTGTTGGAGACCGCGTAGTAGACGCCGGTCTCCGGGTCGAACGCGCCAGTGTTCCAGTTGCCCGCCCCCCAGGAGCCGGGGTACAGCAGCGAGCCCTTCGTGCCTCCGGGCTCGTCGCTGGGGACGGAGGGCGGCGTGAACAGGGGCCCGGTGACGTACTGGCTGGCGAGCTCGCGCGCCTGGCGGTTGAGCGCCGGCGTGTAGTCGATCAGGTCGGCTTCGGTGATGCCCTGCCAGTCGAACGGCGGCGGCTTGGTGGGGAACGGCTGTGTCGGCGAGGCTGCCTCCCCGGGCACCGTCGACGCCGGCACCGGGCGCTCCTCGATGGGCCACAAGGGCTCGCCGTTCCGGCGGTCGAACACGAACAGGAACGCGTGCTTGGTGGGCTGCATCACCACCGGGATCCGGCGCCCGTCGACCGTGATCTCGCCCAGCGTCGCCGGGCCGATGGGCTCGTAGTCCCACAGGCCATGGTGGATCATCTGGAAGTGCCAGACGCGCTCACCGGTCTGCGCGTCGAGCGCCACGAGGCTGTTGGAAAAGAGGTTGTCGCCCGGCCTCCAGCCCCCGTACCAGGCGGTCGTCGGAGCCGAGAACGCCACATACACGTGGCCGAGCTCCTCGTCGGCGCTCATCAGCGACCAGGCACCCATGTCGCCGGCGACCTTCCACGAGTCGTTGCCCCAGGTCTCGACGCCGAACTCGCCTTCTTGTGGCACCACGTGGAACGTCCACAGCAACTCGCCCGTGCGCACGTCATAGCCACGGGCATCCTCGGGAACCGCTTCCCTCTTGTTGCCCCTGTCCCCGGCGCCGGCGGTTAAGCCGCTGACCACAACGACATCACCGACGATGATCGGGCCGCTGCTATCGCTGAACCTGCCGGCGAGCGGCTGGCGATCCTCGAACCGCAGGCTGACCCTGCCGTCGTCGCCGAAATCACCGTACGGCTCGCCGGTGCCGGTGTTGAGTGCGTACAGATACTCGCCGCGAACCGCGAGGATCCGGTCGTCTCCAGAGCCACTGCTCCAGTAGTCGACGCCACGAGTGGACTCGCCCTCGGCCTCCTCCTGGGTGAACTCGACGAGCTCCTGTTCCCAGACGATCTCGCCGGTGGCTGCGTCGAGGGCGATCACCAGGCCGTGGGCGTCCTGCGTGTAGAGCACACCGTCGACGAAGATCGGCGTGGAGCGCAGGTAGGCGCTGGGGAACAGGTCGGGAAACGCCTCGGTGAGCTCGCTGCGCACTGCCGGGCGCCGCCAGACGATACGCAGGTCGGCGACGTTGTCGCGGTGAATCTGATCGAGGGGGGAGTAGCGGGTGAACGCTTTGCTGCCACCGAAGTAGCTCCACTCCGACTGCTGTGGTTGTGCAGGCGGTGTTGTTGCGGCCGGTAGCGCCCCCGCACCGAGGCTGGCCATGAGGCAGATGATGACGGAACGGCGGAAACGAGCCATTGCTGGTCCTCCTGAACTGGTCTCCAGTCCCTGCGAACGAGTAGCTCGCAGGGCAGACGTACGCTTTAGTCGTGACAGAGTAACGGCATCGCCGTGGCTCTTCACCGGGACGCAACGTCGCCGGTCCATTGGCCACCCTCGCAGCCTTGCGACCCCGCGCCTGGGGCCGGGAGAGTCTAGCCTCGGCCACGACTATGCCTCAACCGGGCGAACGCCCGATCTCGTGGACATCCGTGGGTAAGTGGCCACGAAAAGAGCCTCTTCGAGGCAACTGGGTCAACGAGCTGCAGCGACTCGTGCCGACGGAGCCGTAGCGGGCTCAGCGGAGTCTTGTGAGCCGGGCTTCGAGCGCGTCTTTGGCCGGGTGCCACCCTGGGTGCCACTCTGTGCAACTCGTGGCACCTGCACAGAGTTGCATGACCCGTAAACGTTGGGGTTATTGGGGTTACGAGAGGCCCCAATAAAACTCATAACCCGAAGGTCGTAGGTTCGAATCCTACCCCCGCTACTTCAGAAAAGCCCTGGTGGCAAAGGGATATTCGCCCTTTCGTGCCACCGGGGCTTTCTGCGTCTGAGCCCGGCATCTAACAGGGATCTAACGATTGATTGTGATTGACCGTCCGTACATCCAGATCGGTCGGAAGAAGTCGGGCCTACGGTGCCGATCGGAGCAGCTGACGTAATCAGCAGGTCCGCGGTTCAAATCCGCGCGCCGGCTCTTTAGATTCAATAACTTACAGCCAGTCTCTCTGGAGCCTGCCGTTTTGGGGGTCGGTCTGGGGGTCGGCGAGTGACTTATGGAATCGACGTGTGTGCGTTTCGGGTAAAGCGTCCCCCCTATATATAGGACTCTTGCCCTTCTCTAATTGGGGGCCATGCCGGTTGACGCTGGGGAGACCCTTACGGTGACTCCCTTGGACCCTCGACCGCTCCAGCGATAGGCTTCAGGCGCTCACCCTCCCTGCCTCGGGAGCGCCATGAAACCCGGCACCAAACTAGGCCCCTACGAGATCACCGAGCAGCTCGGTGCTGGCGGCATGGGAGAGGTGTGGCTCGCCGAGGACTCCCGCCTGGGCCGCAAGGTGGCCATCAAGGTGCTGCCCGCCGAGTTCGCCTCCGACCCGGAGCGCCTCGCCCGCTTCGAGCAGGAAGCCCGTGCTGCCGCTGCGCTGAACCATCCGCACATCGCAGCCGTCTTCGATGTCGGCACCGAAGACGGCACCCACTTCATAGTGCAGGAGTACCTGGAGGGAGACACGCTACGGGAGCCGCTACAGAAAGGTGCGCTGCCGCTCAAGAAGGCGCTCGGCCTGACCTGCCCCCCAATAGTCGGGCCAGTTTGAGAGTTAGGATTTGAGGCTCTCAGGATGGCTCGGGAAGGGGGAACAATGGCCCGGAAGCGGTACACGGTAGAGCAGATCATCAGGGGAAGCTTGGACGGTGGCGCGGAGATGAGACCATAGCGGCTGCTTCGGCTTCGTACGCGACTTCTGCCGGGCAGGGCTTCCGAGGGTGTTGTCAACTTAACCCCTCATCGCTTCTAGTCACTCTCTACCTGGATAATCGCGCGCGAAAAGGGACCATCTTCCTATTAGCTGGTAGGCGCAACGCGCCTATTCCCGACTCCCTACAGCCGGAGGGATCTAGATCAGATGCGACAGAGGACCTCGTGGAAGCAGCTGTTGGCAGGTTGGCTCGTTGTCATCGGGGCGTCGAGCGCCGTTTTCGGGTCCGAGCATGCCTACTCCCCGCAGCAGACCGAACGTTACGACGATGTGATAGTCGCACTCGATGTCATGGTGCCGATGCGGGACGGCGTCCGACTGGCCACGGACATCTATCGGCCGGCTCGTGAAGGCAGGGCGGTCGATGGACGGTTCCCGACTTTGCTCTGCCGTACGCCCTACGGGACGTCGTTCCGGAACCCGGACGCAACCGGCTATGGCTGTTCCGAGGAGCCTGCGCGTTCCATGGCGCGACACGGATATGTGGTGTTGACTCAGGATGTCCGCGGTCGATTCGACTCGGAAGGCGAGTTTTATGCCTACGTCAACGAAGGGCCCGACGGCTACGAGACCGTGGAATGGGCAGCCGCGCAGCCCTTCTCGAACGGTGACGTCGGCACCTTCGGAGCGTCGTACTACGCCGCCACGCAGAATGCGCTGGCCGCCGAGCGTCCACCGCACCTCAAAGCGATGTTCCAGCGTGTCGGTAGCTCCCACTACTGGCTAGACGGTGCCGGTAGTGGTGGCGCCTTCGCGCTCCGGCACAACCTCGCCTATGCACTCTACCTGGCTAGCACCGGCCAGGAAGCCGATCGCCAACCGGCTCTGAAGACGGTCCTGCAGGCCGCTCTGCAGCGAGACAACCTCGCCGCTTGGCTCTGGGCCTACCCGTACCGGCCGCATGGGTCGCCGCTGGAGCTGGTGCCGAGTTATCAGCGCTGGTTCCAGGACTGGGTCGATCACTCCGGCTTGGACGACTACTGGACCCAGAACGGCTATGCCTTCGAGCCTTACTACGACAACTACCCGGACATCCCTGTCTACTTCGTTGGCGGTTGGTACGACATCTTCCTGCGCGGCGCGTTGAATGGCTACTCGATGCTCTCGGCAATTCAATCGAGCGAGAAGCGCCTGCTGGTCGGTCCATGGACCCACGCAGTCGGGCCGCGAACAAGCGGTGATGTCGACTTCGGAGTCGACGCCGCAATCGATCTGGAGGCGGAGCAGCTGCGCTGGTTCGACCACGTGTTGCGTGGCAAGGACACCGGCTTCTCCGACGAACCGCCCGTCCGTGTGTTCGTCATGGGGGGCGGAGATGGCTCTCGTACCACGGAAGGCCGCCATCGACACGATGGCCGCTGGCGGTCGCTCGGGGGTTGGCCGCCCGCGGCTGCCGAGTCTCGAGCCTACTATCTGCAACCGAACGGCCGGCTCGATCTGCAAGCGCCGCGTTCCATCGCGGAGCCATCTGTCTTCACCTTCGATCCGACCGATCCGGTGCCGACGATCGGTGGGAAAGTCAGCTCCGGCAACAACATGAGCCCGGCCGGTCCCTACGACCAGCAGTGCGATACAACGAGGTTCTTCCCCTGCAAGGACAATCTACCGTTGGCAGCGCGCCGCGACGTGCTCGTCTTTCAGACGGCACCTTTACAGGAGGACGTCGTCGTCATCGGTCCGCTTACGGTGACCCTTTGGATAGCCTCGTCAGCGGTGGATACCGACTTCACCGCCAAGCTTGTCGATGTGCATCCCCCGGGTCCTCACGCACCCGCCGGCTATTCGATGCTGCTGGCGGATAGCATTGTACGGGCCCGCTACCGAGACAGCTTGGCGACAGCAAAGCCCCTGGCCCCTGATGAGATCTACGAGATCGAGATCGATCTTCTCGGCACTGCCACCCGGTTCAAGAAGGGGCACCGGATTCGACTCGACGTGTCGAGCAGCAACTATCCCTTCTTCGATGTCAACCCGAACACCGGCGAGCGCCCCGGTCATCACACGCACATGGCACCGGCGCGCAACAGCGTCTATCACGATCGGATGCGACCTTCGAAGCTTCAGATGCTCATCCTGCCAGAGCCGTGACATTTCCTTTGACATTTCGGGTTCAAACAGCGACAGACAGCCTCCCTGAACTACCCCAACATCGCCACCATCTTCGGGTTCGAGGAGTCGGGCGGTGTTCGGTTCATCGCCATGGAGCTGGTGGAGGGTCAGAGTCTCGCCGAGCGCATTGAAGCTACCGGTCGCATCAAAGTAGATGAGGCACTGGAGATCGCCCGCCGGATCGATGGAGCCCGTTGTCGTCCGTGGTACGCGACGGCTCCCGCCTGGCTCGCGGAATACCCGTGTACCCCGAGCTCACCGACAAGGAGCTCCTGGCGCTGCGCCACTACATCCGACGACAGGCCGAGACGGTGGAGCGCTGACGCACGCGAGAGATTATCTCCGCGCTTCTAGCATCTCCTGATACCGGGCCCCGCGCAGCACGTTGGAGAGCGAGTAGTTGGCCTCGTGGCAGGCGTACTCGTACAGCGGTTGGTCGAACCGCTCGAAAGGAACCTCGCCACCCCAGGCGCTCGTGTACATCGTCGGGTCGTCGATGGTGAACTCGTAGTGAATCGTGTCCTCGTCCACCCGGGTGAAGCGCTCGATCACCTTCTGATCGTTCGATGGTGGAACTCCGCGGAACATGTGAACGGGATTGAGGTTGGTGGTCTCGACCACCAGCGTGTTGCCCTCCCACCGACCCCACGAGTCACCGAACCACGGACGGACGTCCTTCGGCAGCGCCGTCGGCTCGCCGAGCCGAATGATCCGCGCGTCGTGCACCATCTCTGCCATGATCACCACGTGATCGGCATTTTGTACGATGGTGTAGTTGTTGTTGTACCAGTAGTTGGGCAGCATCGGCGGTCCGGCGCTTGATTGGAACGATACAAGGCATCGTTCGCCAGGTGGGCGGAGTTCCGGATGGTCAAACGGACCGAACTGGCTCCTGAGCTCCCGATACTTGTCGACTCGGCGACGCCCCTCGTGCGTCAGCTCCGGCGCGCGGCCGTCCGGCGGATTTGTGACAAGCGAGCTCCGTGGCTCACCGTTCACGATCGCTACCCGCTCACCGGGCTCTCGGTAGACTTCGTTGTAGCAATCTGTCGCCGAATGGATGCACTCTGGAATCGTACCCCCGGCCGGAAGCGGCAGGCGGTTCGGATCGCTCGGAGCGGCGCCTCGGACGACCATTTCGACCTGCCTGGCTTCGATCTCGGCGACCTCCTCCCACGTGAGAACAGGTCCCTGGCCTGCGGGGCGCTGGAAGGGGGTCAGCGTCGCATTGGTCCAGTTCCCTTGGAGGTCCGGATGACCGTGCGACGTTCTGGGCACCTCCCACGGTACAGCCTCGGAGACCTGGCCCTGCTGGACAGAAGGGTAGGATGACACCGCCGCAACCGATGCAAGCGCCGCCACGACGATCGGATAGTGCCTTGGAGAGAACGATGCCGAGAGCTTGCCGTTCATCTTTGCCTTCCTTTGCCTGTGTGCACGTACGATCATCGACCCGCAGCAGCCTCCCTCAGGCGATCGTCTCCCAGTTCGTCACGAGATGATCGGCGGTTCGCCAGGCGAGCGCCTGCGCCGTGAGCGTTGGAGAAAACCCCCAACGGTCAACGACGCTAGTATCGGGATTGTCGCCCATACGGGCGCCGCCGTAGGCGTGGGTCGACGTACCCATCGTGCCGATGTCGTTCTTAACCGTGTCCACCGCGCCGGCCTCCAGACCGATCACCTCGAGGCCGGCTTCAACGAGCGGCAGGACCGCAAAGCCGCCGGCGGCCCCCAGACCAACCACGACTACGTCCGTCTTCTTCAGCTCAACGGTCAAGGCCCATCTCCCGTGTTGAGAACCCGCTGCCAGTGTCCACTCAGCGCCGGCAAAGCGGATGCCTCTGGTTCCACGCGCGCGCGGCAAAGCCAACGGACCCAGTTTACAGTCACGCCGATTGAATCACTCGTCGCGCCGCCTCTGTTGTTGAGCCTCGGTTTCGTGGATAGAGTCAGTGCCGACCCCAACTGCCTGACGAGAACTAGCGCGCAGACCACCCCGAAACGGAGATCAGCTACCCATGTACCGAACTGAGTCTGTATCGCTGAAAACCCGTGGCCGGTGGATGCTGCTGCCGTCAATGGTGTGGGCGGTCTGCTCCGCTCAAGCTTCCGGCGCCGCCCAATCATCCGGCAGGCCACAGTCGCCCACCGTGGTCAACGACAGCGCCATGGTCGACGAGTCGCGGGGCGACAACTGGCTGGCGTTCGGGAGAACCTACAGCGAGCAGCGCTTCAGCCCCCTGACCCAGGTCAATACGTCCAACGTCGGTGACCTGTCGGTCGATTGGTATCTCGACCTGCCGAACGATCGGGGCCTGACTTCCACACCGCTCGTTGTCGACGGCATCCTGTACTTCATCGGCAGCATGAACGTCGTGCGCGCCGTCGACGGAACCAGCGGCGAGATGCTGTGGGAGTATGACCCGGACATCGTCGGGCACGCGGCCCATCGCATGCGGGCCGGCTGGGACCACAGCCGGGGCATCGGGTTCTGGAAAGGCAAGGTCTACGTCGCCACCTGGGACGGGCGTCTCAACGCTGTCGACGCCGCCACCGGAGAGGAGCTGTGGAGCGTCATGACGGTCGACCCGGCCGTCCACTCTACATCACCGGCGCCCCCAAGATCTTCAAGGGCAAGGTGCTGATCGGTAACGGCGGCACCGAGAACGGCGCCGCCCGCGGCTACGTCACCGCTTACGATGCCGAGACCGGCGAGCAGGCCTGGCGCTTCTGGATCGTACCCGGCAACCCCGCCGACGGGTTCGAGAACGACGCCATGGCGATGGCCGCCGAGACCTGGACCGGCGAGTGGTGGAAGTTCGGCGGCGGCGGTAACGCCTGGCACGGTTTCACCTACGACGCCGAGCTAGACGTGCTGTACATCGGCACCGGCAACGGCTCACCGTGGAACCGGAAGATCCGCAGCCCCGGGGGCGGCGACAACCTGTTTCTGTGTTCCATTGTCGCCCTCGACCCGGATACCGGTGAGTACCTGTGGCACTACCAGACGACGCCCGGCGAGACGTGGGACTACAACTCCAACATGGACATCGTCCTGGCCGACCTCGAGATCGACGGCCGCGACGTGAAAGCAATCCTGCACGCCCCAAAGAACGGTTTCTTCTACGTGATCGACCGCGAGACCGGGAAGCTGATCTCGACCGAACCGTTCGCCGAGGTCACCTGGGCGACGGAGATCGATCTGGAGACCGGCCGACCCGTCGAGGTGTCGGGCGCGCGGTACGATGATCGACCGGCCCGGATCGCGCCGGGGCCGATCGGCGCCCACAACTGGCCTGCCATGTCCTACAACCCGTCCACCGGGTTGGCCTACATGCCGACAATCCACACGGCGACGATGTTCAGCGACGAGGGTATCGACCTCGAAGCCTGGGACTCACCGGTGGGAAGGCTCGGAGTGGGGGTCAGGTACAACCTGGCAGGGTCCAGTAGGCCGGACGGCGTGCTCGGATCCCTGCAAGCGTGGGATCCGGTGCGCCAGGAACTGGCCTGGGAGGTTCCGCTAGGCGGCCTCTGGAATCCCGGAACGATGACCACCGCCGGCAACCTGGTGTTCCAGGGACGAGTCGACGGGTCGCTCGCGGCGCATGACGCCGCGAGCGGCTCCACGTTGTGGACCTTCGACGTGGGTTCAGGGATCTCCGCCCCGCCGATCACCTATGCGATCAACGGGCGCCAGTACGTCGCTCTGCTGGTCGGCTGGGGCGGTGTGATGGCGGCGGTGGGGGGGGGCCGAAGGAGCTTCGCATGGGTGGGCGTACGGCGCACACCCACGCCGTCTTGTGGCGTTTTCCCTCGACGGGGCGGTCAGCCTACCGACATCGCCGCCACCTGTGGTGCCGGTACCGATTGCAGCTGCCGACTTCGACGTCGACCCCACCCTGCTGCTGCGGGGCGGCACAGAATATTCTGGGCTGTGCGAACTCTGCCACGGAAGAGGCGCGATTGCCGCCGGTGTAACACCGGATCTCAGAGCCTCTCGCGTGGTGCTTTCCGACATCGCGTTCGCGACCGTCGTCCGCGACGGCAGCCGCGTGGCACGCGGAATGCCAGCCTATCCCGAGCTCACCGAAAATCAACTACTGGCGATACGTCACTACATTCGCTACGTAGCCGAGCAGGGCAGCACCGGTGGGCGGCGTCCGTAGAAGCTGACACTGGGGATCGAATCAGGCGCAGCGATTTCCACAAGAACCGCCGTAGTCTGAGCCTCACTTGCGGCAGGCGGGTTGGCCACTCGCTTTCATTCGCACCAGACGATCATGACCTTTCGGTCTCCGGCGTGCGAGGCCGGATGCCATGCACTCGCGAAATCACCCGGTACTGCTTGGGATTTCAGCGGAAACACTGGCGGGGCCGACGGGATTTGAACCCGCGATCTCCGGCTTGACAGGCCGGCGTGTTAACCAAGCTACACCACGGCCCCGCCCAAACAACGGTCTACCGCGCCGCCGCCGGCGGCGAAAAAATGGTGGGCGGTACCGGACTCGAACCAGTGGCCCCCTGCTTGTAAGGCAGGTGCTCTCCCAGCTGAGCTAACCGCCCACACGGGCCGGATTCTAGCATAAGCGGGCAACGCCAATGCCCTGCCGCTCACCAGTTCCGGTAGCCACAGAGCACGCCTCAGCGGCGCAGCAGCACCTTCATCTCGCGCACCGCTCGGGCGAGGCCGACGAAGGTTGCGCGCGCCACGATGTTGTGCCCGATGTTGAGCTCGACGATCTGCGGTACTTGTACGATAGCGCCGACGTTCCGGTAAGTGAGCCCATGCCCGGCGGCAACCCGCAGACCGCCTTCACACGCATGCCTCGCAGTCGCTGCCGCCTTCTCGAGCGCGCGCAATGTAACAGCCTGGTCCCGCCCTTCGCTGGACTCGGCATAAGCGGCCGTGTTGATCTCGATCTGCTGCACACCGAGCTCGCCGACCGCGTCAACCTGGCGCTGGTCCGGGTCGATGAAGATGGCGACGTCGATGTCCGCCTCTTGCAGCGTCCGTATCGTATCGCGTAGCCGCGCTGGATCGGTGGCAACGTCGAGGCCGCCCTCGGTGGTGATCTCGTCGTCACGCTCCGGCACCAGCGACACATTGTGAGGTCGATACCGTAGAGCGAGCTCGAGCATCTCGTCGGTACACGCCATCTCGACATTCAGGTAAGTCTTGACGGTGGCGGCAAGCAACTCTACGTCGCGGTCGTTGATGTGACGCCGGTCGGTACGAAGATGCACTGTGATGCTGTCGGCTCCGCCCAACTCGGCCAGCGTAGCCGCCTGGACGGGATCGGGCTCCGGGGCGCGGCGCGCCTGCCGAACGGTGGCAATGTGGTCGATGTTGACGCCCAGGAACATCGGATCTGCCATGGGAGCACTACCTCATCGAGGCGGGTGGGGCGCTGCGGCGGCCCGGCGGACTCAGGCCGACGCTTCGAGTGCGCTCACGATATCACTGGCCAGGTTGGCGATCTGGCCGGCATCCTCGCCCTCGACCATCACGCGGGCCATCGGCTGCGTGCCCGAATAGCGCACCAAGACCCTGCCGCGATCGCCGAGGCTGGATTCGGCATCGCGGATCGCCGCCTGCACATCGGGTAGCTCGTCGATCGGGCGGCGCTCGGCCACGTCGACGTTCCTCAGCACCTGCGGAAGCGGCTGCATGGATGCGGCGAGCTCACCCAACGGCCGGCCGGTCTCGCGCATGACGCGCAGCACCTGCAGCGCCGTAATCAGCCCGTCGCCAGTGCTATTGAAGTCGAGAAACACGGTGTGCCCGGACTGCTCACCACCGATGCAGTAGCCGCCGTCGCGCATTTCTGCTACGACGTGGCGATCGCCAACGTCCGTCCGCTTTACCTTCACGTCGATCTCGCGCAACGCCAGATCGAGGCCGAGGTTGCTCATGACTGTGGCCACCACCGTATCGTGGCGAAGCTCGCCCTTTTGCTTCCAAGCGCGCGCACAGATCGTCAGTATGTGATCTCCGTCGACCAAGTTGCCGTCGCTGTCGACCAGCACGCACCGATCGGCGTCGCCGTCAAGACAAATGCCGACATCGGCCGCACCCTCGCGCACCCGTGCGATGGCCGCCTCGACGTGCATCGAGCCCACCCCGTCGTTGATGTTCGTGCCGCTCGGCGCGGTGCCGAGAGCAATCACGTCGGCGCCAAGCTCCACCATCACGTCCGGGCCGACCCGATAGGCAGCTCCATGTGCCGCATCCACGACGACGCGCATGCCGTCCAGTGTGAAACCGCGCGGCAACGTTCCCTTGAGGAACTCCAGATAGCGACCCGCCACGTCGTCGACGCGGAACGCCTTGCCGACCGCGTCTGCCGTGGGACGAACATCGTCTATGCGGCCGGTAAACGTGAGCTCCTCGATCTCCTCCTCGAGCTCGTCGGGTAGCTTGAACCCGTCTCGATTGAAGAACTTGATACCGTTCTCCATGTACGGATTGTGCGACGCCGAAATCACGATGCCGGCATCGGCGCGCAGTGCCCGGGTGGCGAAGGCGATCCCGGGCGTCGGTAGCGGTCCCACAAGAATGGCGTCCACACCCATCGAGCAGATACCGGCCACCAGCGCGCTCTCGAGCATGTAGCCCGACAGCCGTGTGTCCTTGCCGATGAGGATGCGGTGGCGGTGGGTGCCGCCACGGAACACATGTGCCGCGGAGCGGCCCAGTCGGACGGCTGTCTCCACCGTCATCGGCTCGATGTTGGCCACGCCGCGTATGCCATCGGTACCGAACAGCCGTGCGCCCATGGTCCGTTTGCCGAATTCCGTCATGGCGATCCCGCCGGTTGATCGTAGACGTGGACGTCTATGCGGCTCTGAGGTGTAATCGCCATGATCTCGATACGGTCCGACAGCGAGGCGTCGACGAACTCGATGTGTGGTGCTATCTGATAGTCCTCTGGCCGCGGCGCGAGATCGCTGGCGTCCAGACGGGCAATGATGTCGTCGGGACCAAGACCATCTAGTACCGACGGCGGGCCACGCAACACAACCCCGATCTCCCCGGGATTCACCACGACGCGGTACTCCTCTGTGACGATCTGTACCACGATGCCATCTAGCTGCCGAGGCACCGCCGACTCATTAATGACGATCGTCATGATCACACTATCGCCCTCATCGACAGTGACCAACGGGTCATCGGTCAGCACCGCCACCTCTCGGGTGATTGGCTCGCGACGGCCGGCAACGTTGACGGTCTCGGTGGACACGCTGGTGAGCTCGGCAACCCGCGAGCTCGGCCCGGTCACCGCAACCATCGTCGGCTCGACGATCTTGTCACTGATCTCAAAGCCCGCCGACGGACTGCCCTCCACCACGGCGTTCACGGGCAGCTCGACGCGTACCTTTTCGTCCAGCTGAATTCTGAGCCGCGCGGGTTCGATGCGATCTACCGACACACCGAAAGGACGGGCGATATCATCGGCTGACAGCGTGATCACATTGTCGCCGACAACGGCGCCGAACATGTCGATGCGCGGCGACAGCTGTCCTGGGGTGAGATCACGGGTGCGCGCTGGCATGCCGCGCACCGTCACCTCGACGGTGAGCAACGCGGAATCGAGCAGCGCCAGGTCGGAAGGGATGTTCTGCAGCTGAACCGGCACGCCGCTGACGATATGCAGCACATCCGCATCGGGGACGACGCTCCACAAGCCCAGCGCCATCGCCAGCGAGATCAGCTTCAGTGGAAGGTTGTCGAACGGTCGGAGGTTTGCCCAGGCGGCACTAATGGGGTTCATTCGTGTACCGCCTGCGGCGCCGCATCGTGTCCCACTTGATGCTCGGTCGATTCGGCCGCTTCCTCGACCTCGAGCTCGGCGCCCGTGGCCTCCTCCACTACCAGCAGCTGGCGCAGTCGGCGGCTCAGCGACGCCGCGTCGAGGCGCCGAGTTATCTTGCCGCTGACCGCGAGCGAGAGGCTGCCAGACTCTTCTGAAACGACCACCGCGACCGCATCGGTCTCCTCGGAGATGCCGATTGCGGCGCGATGACGCGAGCCCAGGCCGCGCGACAATCGCGGATTGGAGGTCAGCGGCAAGAAGCACGATGCGGCGGCGGCTCGGTCCCCGCGCACGATTACTGCACCGTCGTGCAACGACGTCGCCGGGTGGAAAATCGAAAACAAGAGGTCGAAGGAGATCTTGGCGTCTAACGTGATGCCCTGATCGATGTAGTTCTGCAGCCCGACAGCGCGCTCGAAAACGATAATCGCCCCGCGGCGCTCAGCTGCCATCGCGGTGGCCGCACTGACGATATCGTCGAACGGCTCTGTCGGAATCGCCGTGGTCAGCCCACGCAGCGCCGCAGTGCGGCCGAGATGCGCCAGTCCGCGGCGCAGTTCCGACTGAAAGAGCACGATCACGGCGAGCACGATGTATGTAAATACGTTCGACAGCAGCCACACGACGGTGCTCAACTGCAGCAGGTTGGCCAGCGTATAAGCGACGAACACCAGCACCAAGCCCACCACCACGCGGACGGCTCTCGTGCCCTGGATCAGGATCAGAATCCGGTAGAGCACGTACGCCACCAACAGCACGTCGACGACGTGGCGTAACTCGAACTGGCTCAGGAAATCCATCCCGCGCCCTCTGACCGGATAGCCGCTGCGACTGCGACGACTCGGCGCATCGCGCCGACGTCGTGAACCCTGAGAATGTGGGCTCCGTAAAGCACCGCCGCCGCTACCGCCGCAGCGGTGCCTTCCAGACGCTCTTCCGTAGGCAAATCTAACACGGCGCCAACGAAGGATTTTCGCGACGGGCCAACCAGTAACGGGCGCCCAAGGGAGCGTAGAGCAGCTGTGTGGCGCAGAATCGTGAGGCTATGCTCAGCACGCTTGGCGAACCCGATTCCCGGATCCAGGACGATCGCGTCATCAGGCACTCCGGCGCTGTGGGCGCGCGCCAGCGCCTCGCGTAACTCGCGTGCCACCTCGGCGACCACGTCCTGATAGTCGGCATGCTCAACCATGTTGCCCGGCTCGCCGCGCGTGTGCATGAGCACCACAGGTACATCAGCCTCCGCAACGACGGCACCGAGCTCCGGGTCGTGGCGCAGACCGCTGACATCGTTCACGAGGCTCGCGCCGGCCTGCAGCGCCGCGCGAGCCACCGCGCCACGGCGGGTGTCGACCGAGATCGGAACCTCCACCTTGCGAGCCAGTGCCTCGACCACCGGCACGACGCGTTCGATCTCTTCGGCGGCGTCGACAGGCTCGCTTCCGGGGCGTGTCGATTCGCCGCCCACGTCGATGACGTCAGCGCCCTCGTCGACCATTTGCAACCCCTGGTCGACAGCACTCGCTCCCTGTCGCCGACTGCTTGCAAAAAATGAGTCCGGGGTGCAGTTGACGATCCCCATCACGAGCGGCTTCGGACCGCACTGGAGCGTCCAGGCTCCGCAGCGCAGAGTGAAGTCGCGGCGGTGATAGGCGCGCAGCACGCCGGCGATCTCCTCGGCGACTCGCAGTAGGGGCGACGGGGCAGCGAGCAGCTGACTACGAAGCGCCTCGACCTGTTGCATCCCGAGGGCAATGTGGACGACGCCCGGGGCGCGATCTGCTGGCTGGCAGCGTCCGCCGACCAGACCAACGGCGCGTTGAAACGGTTCGAGTAGCGCGTCTTCTACACCTTCGAGCCGGATTAGGTAGCTGCCCAACTCCAGGCCGAGCCGGTCGGATTCCGGGCTGCCGGCGGGCACCTCGGGAAACGGGTCAAAGCCTTTCAGTACGACGGCGTTGTGTGGCGATGACCGGCTGCCAGCGCTCCGCGGCCGGGCAGATACGGCCCCGGCCGAGGGAATCACCCGGTGAGCCCTTCTGCCGGCTGCACGGAGATTCCAATCGCCGCATCCTCGTCGGTGGCGTCGTCCGACTCGGGCTCGGTGCGTATCGGCACCTTCGGGCGGTCGTCGGGATCGAAATCCGGAAGCGGCCGGCCTTCCATCAGCACCGCGATCTCGTCGGCGTCCAGCACCTCGCGAACCAGCAACGCCTTGGCGATGGAATGCAGATGCTCCAGGTTGTCGGTGAGCATCTTGGTGGTCGCAACGTAGCCTTCGTCGATGATGCGTTTGATCTCTTCATCGATGATGCGCGCCGTGTCCTCGGAGTACTCGTTTTGCTGCGCGAAGTCTCGACCGAGAAACACCTCACCGCTATTGCGGCGGAACGTCAGCAGGCCAACACGTTCGCTCATGCCCCACTCGGTAACCATGCGGCGGGCCAGATCGGTCACTCTGTCGAGGTCGTTGCCCGCTCCGGTGGTCTTCTCTTTGAGGACGATCTCTTCGGCAATGCGACCTCCCAACAGCACGTTCACCTGCGTCTGGAGGTAGCTGAAACCGTAGTTGTGGCGGTCATCCAAGGGCACTTGCTGGGTGACGCCGAGCGCCTGCCCACGCGGGATTATCGTCACCTTGTGCAACGGGTCGGCGTTCGGCTGCAGCAACGCTGCCAGCGCGTGGCCAGCTTCGTGGTAGGCCGTGATGCGCTTTTCCTTGTCGGAAATGATCATGCTGCGGCGCTCGGCTCCCATGAGCACCTTGTCCTTGGCGTACTCGAAATCTTCCATCATGACCTTGTCGCGGTCGTAACGAGCCGCCACCAGCGCCGCCTCATTTACGAGGTTCTCGAGGTCGGCGCCGCTGAACCCCGGCGTGCTGCGCGCTACCACCGTCAGGTCGACATCGGCATGTAGTGGAACGTGTCGGCTGTGGATCTTGAGGATTCCCTCGCGCCCGCGGATATCAGGTCGATCGATCATGACGCGTCGATCGAAGCGTCCGGGACGGAGCAGTGCCGGATCGAGCACGTCGGGCCGATTGGTCGCCGCCATCAGAATGACGCCCTCATTGCTGACAAAGCCGTCCATCTCCACCAGCAGCTGGTTCAACGTCTGCTCGCGCTCGTCGTGACCACCGCCCAGACCGGCACCGCGGTGACGGCCAACGGCGTCGATCTCGTCGATAAAGATGATGCAGGGCGCGTTCTTCTTCCCTTGCTCAAACAGGTCTCGCACCCGCGAGGCGCCGACGCCAACGAACATCTCGACGAAGTCGGACCCGGAAATGGAAAAGAACGGAACGCTCGCCTCGCCGGCTACGGCACGCCCTAGCAGCGTCTTGCCGGTGCCCGGCGCGCCAATCAGCAGCACGCCCTTGGGAATGCGTCCGCCGAGGCGCTGGAACTTCTGCGGCTCACGCAGGAACTCGATAATCTCTGAGAGTTCGTCCTTGGCCTCATCGGCCCCGGCGACGTCTTTGAACGTCACCTTCTTCTGTTGATTCGACGACAGGCGGGCGCGGCTCTTGCCGAAGGCCAGGGCGCGATTGCCACCGCTCTGCATCTGCCGCATGAAGAAGATCCAGACGCCGATGAGAATGAGCATCGGAGCCCACGAGATCAGCGCGGCAACGTAGGGGCTCTGGTTGGAAGCCTCCACGTCCATGCCGACGTCGTGCTCGCGAAGCAGGTCGACTAGACCATCCCAGCCTTCCGGCCTCACGCTGGTGAACGGACGCCCGCTCTCCGCGAACTCACCGTCGATCGTCGCACCGGTGATCGTCACCCGCGCCACCTCGCCGCCCTCGACGCGGTCGAGGAAGTCCGAGAAGGGAATCTCGGTGTCGGGCAAGGCCGACTCGTTGAATACGTTGTAGACCACGATGGCGATGGCGATTACCACCAGCCACAGCGCTACCTGCTTGATCCCGGCTCCGGCGTTCATGATGCCTTCAGAGTACACCACCACGAACGAGCCGAGCTAGCTTGTTCGAACACGTCTCAGCAGCCGTTCGGGGCGGCCAAACGGCGGTTCTGCAGCGGCATCAGACGTAGTCGGCCTGCCTCGACGCGGGCCCGTACACCGGGCAGATCACGAGCCGATTCGACGCCGGTGAGCAACCGCTCGACGATCGCCTCCACATGCGCCCGATGCAGGCCGCGCAGCCCACCCCGCACTTCCGAGAGCGCGCGCCTCAGCACCCGCGTGGCCAACGCACGCGGCAGGCCATGCAGAACCTCCACATCGAGCGCCGTGGCCCCGGGGTAGACATCGTCGCGGCGCGCTCGCGCCAGCGCCTCATCCACCAAGCCATCGAGCCACTCGTTGTCCTGATCGAGCAACTCTGCCGCTCGTCCAATGCGTTCCACGGCGCCTGGCACGGCTTGTTCAAGCGCTGGCAGCACGAGGCTACGGACGCGGTTCCGGGTGAAGCGAAAATCACTGTTCGACCGGTCCTCGCGCCACGGCACCCCGCGCCCCTGCAGATACTGGCGCAGCGCCTCTCGGCGCACCCCGAGCATCGGCCTGAGAAGCAATAGCCCGCCGACGTGGTTGCGCCAACGCATGCCCGCCAGCCCGCGCAGTCCGGTCCCACGGGCCAGATTCATGAGGACCGTCTCGACGCGTTCATCGAGCGTGTGGCCCAAGGCCACAGCATCGGCGCCGATTCGTCCGACTACCTCAGTCAAGAAGCGATGCCGAGCATCACGCAGCCGTTCCTCCAGTCCGCCGCCAGCGGCATCCGGATCGTCGAGACGGCCAGTCTCGTAGGCCACGTCGCACCGCTGGGCGAGGTCCCGCACGTGACGTTCGTCCGCCTCGGAGTCGGCGCCTCGCAAGCCGTGGTTCAGGTGAGCCAGGGCAACCGTGAGGTCGAATCGAGGCGCGAGCTCGACCATCAGGTCGGCGAGCGCCACGGAGTCGCCACCGCCACTACACGCCACCACCAGGTGGCGAATTCCCCGCAGCAGACCACGGCGCTCGATCGCGTCGATGACCGCATCGAGCACGGCTGTCTCAGGCTCTGACATGATTCGACTCGTTCGGGGTCTCGTCGAGGCGCCTGGCGACTCGTATCGCAACGCTCAGAAGAACGCCAGCCGCAGGCGCTGCGCGCTCCAAAAAGTGGCGGTGGAGGGACTTGAACCCCCGACTCGGCGGATATGAGCCGCCTGCTCTGCCGACTGAGCTACACCGCCAGGCTTGGCACGCAGTGTGCGTGACTGAACCGGACGCCGGCCGCCAGGGGCCCTGCCGCGGCGGGCCCTGTCGGCGTTCGATGGTAGGTGCAGTACCGCGCCATGTCAAAGCGCATCCGGGACGGACTGACGCTGCCGCGGCGGCCGCACGGGCCGCGGCTGAATGGTCCCGGCCGTGCTTGTCCAGCGGGCCGTTTTTTAGGTTTGCTCAGGCTTTCTCCGGCCTGCCAAACTCACCGAAGTCACACTCCGATATCGGCCAAAGCCGGACCCCGCCACGGCACTTCGAGTTGCGGCGAGGTACTTGGCTCGACACCTGGGAGTTTCCGAGATGCGCAAGAATACGCCGACGATCTGCACGATCGGCCTGCTCGCCCTTGTTGGGCTTGGGTGCACCGAACACCAAGGACAGATTGGTGTCTTCCTGACGGGCTTAACCACCGGAACCACCTTCACGACCACCGCGCAACAGGTAACCGTAGAGGTTATCGGCGTCGACGTGCTCGACAGCGACTCGGGCGCCTTCGTCACCCTGTCAGCCGGGAGCCAGCTATACGAGATTCTCGGCCTCGCCGGAAACGAGCAGCTCCTGGCGCTAGCCAACCAGCTCGACGAGGGCACCTACCATCAGATCCGGGTGCGTTTCTCCGAGGCCAACAGCAGGGTGATCAACGCCGTCGGTCGGAGCGAAAAGCTGAAGATCGATCCCGAGTCGGTCACTGTGTCGATCCCCTTCAGCGTGCAGACTGACGGCAGCACCCGCGTCATCATCGCGATGGACGTAGGTCGGAGCCTATCGCGAAAGGCCAACGGCACGTGGATGCTGCGACCCGTGTTGCGTCCCGCAATCGAGTAGCACGACGCATCGCCCTAACCAGGTCCGCCACACTTCCACCACGGCCTGCTAGCCGAAGCCGGCGCCTGCTTCCTGGTCCGCGTCGTGTGATCGCGATGGCCGTCGTGCACAGGTAGTACGCCATGGTCTTGCCGCCGATTCGTCCGAGCTTCTTCAGATCACCGACGGTAGCGGTACCAACCAGCAGCGAGGAAAACACCAACGGCACCACGACTAGCCGTATCAAGCGCAGGAACAGATCGCCGATCGGTCTGAGCATCATGGCGCCCTCGGCAAACACCGCGCCGACCAAAATGCCGACGAGCATGCCGATAGCGATCTGTGTAGGCAGCGAGAGCCGTCTCATTTGCCTGTCCAGTCCGTCAAGGGCTGCGCCAGCCTAACCGGAACGAGGCGCAGCTGATCGGCACCGAAAAAAGCTCCGGGAGACCGGCGGTCGCCCGGAGCGAGACGCGCGCCTGCCAGGCGGACTCAGGAAGCCTTGGCGCGATCGCGATCGCCGGACTGCTTGCGCGCCTCGATGCAATCATCGAGGGCTGCCTCGACGTCCGGTTGCACGATCTCCTCTGAACGCCCTTGCACCATAGCGATCTCGGAGATGATCAGATGCTTGGCCTGGTCGTACATGCGCTTCTCGCGATAGGAGAGCGCCTTGCGCTGCGTCAGGTGCTGGAGGTTTTTGAGAACGTCCGCCATCTCGAAAAGATGACCCGAACGCATTTTCTCGGCGTTCTCCTTGTACCGACCCTTCCAGTTGCTATGGGTCTCGAAGTCGGGGTCGCGCAGATGCTTGAACAGCCTTCTGATCTGCGTCTTGCCAAAGATCTTGCGTAGCCCGACCGCCTTGGAGTTGCCGACCGGCACCATCACCGTGGTTTCGTTGGCGAAGAGCCGGAGATGATAGAAGTCTTGATCGAGCCCGGCGATTTGGGTCCGTTTGACGTCCTCGATAATCCCCACGCCATGGTTCGGATAGACGACATAGTCGCCGACTTCAAAGCGCAAAGGGCTCTCCTGCATGTTTGCTGCGTAGGTTGCTGCGGAGCGGGCGGGGAATTCACATTCTATCCGAAAATGAGGCAAAACTCAAGACGCCGAGCGGCCCGCAGAGCCCTTTGCTGCGGGCGATTTCTGGATCCGGCGGCGCAGAACAACGCCGCGCGGCATCCGGTTGACAAGCGCGGCCACGCGGCCATAATCAGGGGCGGTTCGGGCGATCCTCATGGCCGCGTGGCGCGCGCCTGCGGTGTCCGGCTACAACAAACAATCAGGCGATACCGCTTCGCAACATGGCTCGTCCGTCAGGGCGCCGGTAACACCGATGTGCGGCGCAGCCCCGACTGCACATCGGACGGGAGGCTTACTGGTCGGGCTTCCGAAGCCACACGCGGGCCGGTGTGAACGTGGCGAAAGGGGCAAACCTCGTTCCGAGTCCTGGTTGGCCGGTGCCAATGGCCGTGTTGCGGGGAGGCTGTTCGTGGGGATCGCCCGTTCCGTTTTTCGGGACCGTTACTGGGCTGGGGCCTGGCCAGGGATCAAGTTCGCGGCAACACGCAAATCAGCCGCAGCGCGCAGGCTCACCGCAGCCGCAACGAGCTCGACTGCAGCGGCACGAATCGATGACGCCAAATCATCGAGCTCCCTGGCGAGCGCACCATCATCGTCACGGCGCAGGGCGTGCTGAACCCCGGGCAGCAGCTCGGCGGCGTACAGATCGCCGGCGGACGGAGCGTAGAAGAGGTTCTTGAACCAGGGGCGAGCCGAGAGTCCGCCAGGCCGGGTAAACGCCCTCTCGACCCGTAATAGGTGATCGTTGACCCGTTGTAGTCCTATCGGCCTCTCGCCGGCCGACGCTCGCTGCAGCACCTGACGTGTGTTGGCCTCTAGCTCGCCGGCGGCCGCCGCCAGGGCGGCTATGGCGCGGTGCTGACGATAGCCAGGATCGCCGAATCGGTCCACGAACGTATGGGTGTCGTAGGCAGAGTGGTATACCCCCGAGCTCCCTGAGAATCCGAGCCCGACGGTAGGCACTCCGAGCACGGCCGCAAACGTCGCGTCGTCGGAGCCACCTGCCGGTAGCGGCACCCGCGGCTCGCCGCTGGGCAGCATGGCGGCGCGCCGGCGCCAAGCGTCGTAGATGCTGGTCGTCGCTAACATCGGGTCGGCGACTACTCGCGTCGCGGAGCGGATGAGCGTGCGCAAGGAAGGCGATGCAGTGGCCGAGAAGTAGGGGCCGCCAACGACCCCGTCGAGATTGATGTAGGCAACCGCGGAGCTGCGAAGCTGGTCCGCATTGGCTTCTGTCCATTCGGTGGAGCCGATCAAGCCCCACTCCTCGCCGTCCCACGCGGCGAACAGAATGCTGCGACGAGGCGGCCAGCCGGCGGCGCTCAGCTCTGCCAGCGCGCGCGCCGCCTCCAGCATCGCCACCGTTCCCGAAAGATTGTCCACCGCGCCAGCCGTCCAGGAGTCGTAGTGCGCGCCGAGGATTACCCACTCCTGTGGCCGGTGGCGTCCGCGAAGCGTCCCCACGACGTTGCGGATTCTCCGTGTCGAGATGTCATGAAGCTCGACGCGCACACGCGCCCGAACGCCGCCGCCGCCGACGTGATAGTGAAAGGGCAGCGCCCCCTGCCAGCCAGCCGGCGCCTCGGTGCCGGCCAGATGTCGCAGAAGCTCCGCCGCCGACCCGTAACCCAGGGCGACGACCGGGATCGACGGAAGGGGTGTGACCGGAGGCGACTGGCCGGCTATGGCAGCTCCGGCGGTGGCCGGCCGGCCCGGCGTGTTCGGATCACCCGGTGGTCCGATGCGCACTGAGCCGCGCTGCACACCGGTCCACGGCCGGAACGGACCGCGCGGATACACGTCGCCACGGAAGTAGCCGTCGTCGAACGGATCTGAGTACAGCAACACGGCTGCGGCGGCGGCCGCCTCGGCATTGTGAACCTTGGCGCCGCGAAACACCTGGCCGTATCGCATCACGATGATCTTGCCGGCAGTATCGACACGCAGCGCCCGGAGCGCGGCGAAGTCAGCCGGCCTCCCGTAGTTGGCGTAGACCACGCCTGCCTCTACATCCCCGGCGGCTGAGTACGCTGCCACCGCGGGATACTGACTCGCACCGCTGGCCGCATCCTCGGGGAGCGGTTCCTCCTCGAGGCTCAGCGGCAGCGGCAGCGGCGAGAGGCGATCCACTCGCGCCGACCGCGCGTGTGGCAACAGCACGTCGTACTCATGCACCTGGACTTCAAGGCCCCAGCCAGCCATGAGGTCGGCGATCTCGCCCGCGGCGCGGGCCGCTGCAGGCGTGCCCGCTACCCTTGCCTCACTGCCAAGTCGATGCGCCATGGCGCGCAAGCGATCGGTGTCGGGAATGGCTGCGAGGCGCACCTGGCGCTCGATGGCGGCACCCCATGGGGCCTGGAAACCGCGTAAGCGAGTCGCCCCGGGTACCTCGCCTCGTCCGGGTAAAGCCGACAACAGCATGGCCGCAGCCAGGCAACCACGGAAGGCTGTACGTGGCAGACTGGAGCTGGAGTTCCGTCGGTCGGTCGACAACATCGGGGCAGACTAGAGTCGCGGAACGCCAAACTCAAAGCAGCGCGGCCCCAGTTGGCCGCGGTCGGCGGGCGACTTGAGAACCGTTCGTATGACGACAACTGTCCAAAACAGCGTCGATATGCGGTCGCACACCGATACAGACGCGCCCGGTGGTACAGCGCTGGGCCCGCCATCAGGGGCCCGTGCGGGCCTGCGGGGGAAACCGACCGACGGCACGGTGTTTGCACAAGAAACGATCGGATCGAGATTGATGGCTTTACTCGATGCCGAACGCCAGGGCTCGAGGGTGTCCCCGATCGGAGGAAGATTCGCAATGCGCAACGATTGGCTTGAAAGACTCGAACGCGGTCGCCGTCATCTCGCCGCCAGCTGGCGAACGGCGACGCTCTGCTGGCTCCTACTGCTGGTTCCGGCCATCGCGGCAGCCACTCCCGACGACGAGCCCAGCAGCCCTACACAGGGGCCTGATTTCCGATTCAGCTCTCCGAGCAGCGCGTTGGGGATCCGCGGCGGTTTCGCCTTCAATCGGGCCGAGGGCGAGATCTTCGACTTCCTGACGGGTGATCTGACGCTCGAGCCCTCCGACTTCGACGCCGGGATCATAGCGTTCGACTTCGGGATGCGGCTGTCGGATCAGGTCGACCTGGTGTTTGGCGTGGAGTACAGCCGCACGAGCAAGAACTCCGAGTACCGGGATTTCGTCGACCAGGACGATATTCCGATCGTGCAAGAGACCACGTTTACGCAGGTACCGTTGACATTGAGCCTAAAGTGGTACCTGGGGTCGCGTGGACAGAGGGTTGGCCAGTACGCTTGGGTACCGAACACCGTCGTCCCCTACATCGGTGCCGGCGGTGGCTTTACCTGGTATGAGCTGGAGCAGGTTGGTGAGTTCATCGACTTTCGAGACTTCGCGATCTTTGAAGACACGTTCACCTCAAACGGTTTTACCGCTGCCGCCCACGCCTTTGCCGGCGTGGATATCAAGCTCACGCCGTCCATCGGGTTGATCATCGATGCTCGGTACCACTGGGCGAGTGCCGATCTCAAAGGCAACTTCGTCGGCTTCGCGCCGATCGATTTGAACGGCTTGCACGCCACCGCGGGTGTGGCGTTCAAGTTCTAAGGGAGGGGTCATGCGGGAGAAGAAACGATCGCAACGAATGCTACGAGGCGTGATGTGCTTTGCCGGCGCCGTCGTGATGGCGCTCGCACCTGCTGCCGCAATGGCGCAGGAAGCAACGAGTGCACCGGTCGACGCGTGGGCCGCGTGGAACGGCTGCTGGAAGTTGATCAACGGCCTGGACGACCGGGGCATCGGCTCCGCTGACGGAGAGCGCTTGGTGTGCCTGGAGCCGGGTCCCGAGCCGCGGACGGCCATAGTCACAACTCTGATCGACGGCGAGCTGGCCGATACGCGCACCATCTACGGCGACGGCACCGCGCGTCCGGTCGACGACGGGAGCTGCACCGGCAGCGAGCGCACCCTGTTTTCCGCCGACCGCCAACGGCTGTTCAACCTCGCCTCGCTGCAGTGCGAAGACGGGATGGCACGCGAGGCCTCGGGAATATCGCTGCTGGCGACGCCCAACCGCTGGGTTGATGTGCAGGTAATCGACGCCGCAGGCGAGCGCGAGGTCCTCGTGCGTCGCTACCGGCGAGTGGCCGACGAGACTGGCAGGAGCGTGACGCGCTTCGGACTCGATTCCTACGCCATGGCCACCGCCGGCAGTCAGTCGACCGCAGCGTCACCGTTCGACGTGGACGACGTGATCGAGGCGGTCGCCATGGTCGACGCCGCGGCGGTCGAAGCAGCGTTGATCGAAACCAACGCCGGCTTCGACATGGATTCCTCGCTGCTGATGCGGCTGGCAGAAGCCGACGTCCCAGAGCCGGTGATCGATGTCATGGTGGCGCTGTCGTTTCCCGACTACTTCCTCGTTGATGGTGAGGAGAACACCGAAGAAGGTCGACGGCGGCGCTCAGGCTACTACCCGGTGTACGGCTACGGTTACTGGAGTCCGGCGTTCGCGCCGTTCGGCTTCGGCTCCTACTACGGGTATGGCTACGGGTATGGGTATGGAAACGGCTATGGGTACTACTCGCAGTTCTCGCCCGGACGAAACATTGGTCGCCACGGCGGGCGCGTCATCGCCGGCCGCGGGTACGCCCGGGTCGGACTGAGCAGCAGAGCCCCCGACGGTTTCCGCAATGCATTCGGCGGACGCGGTAGACGGTCGGGAGGCTCGATGGGCTCCGGTGGCCGTTCCGGCGGGTCGAAGGGTTCCGTCAGTCCTGGCGGGCGCAGCAGCGGCCGGTCCGGTCGCACGGCCAAGCCGCGAGTTCAGTAAGGCGTCAGCGAGACATCCACAGCGCAGGCTAAGCAGGCCGTGTTGGAAGTGTGGCCTGCTAGCTCTCGAGGCGCAGACGTAGCCCTTCTTGGGTTCGTTCCACGCTGACCCGAGCCTCGCTGCGCAGCAACGCCAGCAACTGCTCGCCGACGTGCTCGCGCCGCCAACCCTCGAGAACCGGAATGCCGTCTTGCTCGGCGACGGCGTCGATTTCCTGGCGCACGAGCCGCTCCAAGTCAGCCCGCTTGGCGAGCAGTCGCGGGGCCAACCCCAGCTCGGCCGCGCGGGTTCGGACCACAGCATCCAGAAGCGACGCCAGAATCTCGACCGTCTGCTCACCGCTGCGGGCACGCCGCGTGCGAGCCTCCGGCCAGGTAGTAGGGTCCGATTCCAGGGCCTCGTGAACCAATGCAACGATCGTTGCCGCGGAGCGTTGCGCCTCGCGTGGATGCAGCCCGCGCAGGCGCTCGACCTCCGCTTGCCGTTTCGGCGCTCGCCGGGCGATCTCGATCAGCACCCTGTCAGCCACCACCCGCTGCCGCGGAATGTCCCTGCGCACCGCCTCGCGTTCTCGCCACGCGGCGGCACGTCCGAGGATCGCGAGTCCGCGGCCCGTCAACGATCTTGCGCCCGACACGCGACGCCACATCTGATCGGGATCCGGGCTGGCGTTGACGCCGCGCATTACCCTCTCGAGCTCCTCTTCCACCCAAGTTTGCCGACCACGTTCCCCCAGCTGCGTACGCAACGTCCCCGCACACTCGAGCAAGTAGCGCACATCATCGAGGGCGTATTCAGTCTGCTCGTCCGATAGCGGCCGCCGCGCCCAGTCGGTGTACGCTTCGGAGCGCTTCAGGGTGACCTGAACGACTCGCTCGATGAGCTTGGCGTGGCTGATGCTGTCGCCATAGCCCAGAAACGCGGCGGCTACCTGCGTGTCGAAGTGACTCGCGGGTAAGCGCCGGCCAGCCGTTGCATGATCTCCAGGTCTTGTCCGGCCGCATGCAGTACGAGCTCCGGCTCTGCGGTGAGCACCTGCCACAGCGGGCCGAGATCATCGACAGCCAACGGATCCACGACCGCCAGCACACCGGGGGCTGCGAGCTGAACGAGACACAGCCGCGGATAGTAGGTGCGCTCGCGAATGAACTCGGTGTCGACGGCCAGCGGGCTTACACCCCGAAGCCGCTCCACGAATTGCGCCAATGAGCGATCATCGCGAATGTAGAGGGCGTCGGTCATGGCATCATGCGGGCGGGCGTAGCGGCATCCGACTGATTGTAGCGGAAGGGGTCGCAGCGTCACCCCCGAAGGACCGATGCGGCGTGGCTCATGATCGACGACACTGCGGCACAGCAAGCACAGCATCGAGCTCGGCCACCTCACCGCCGCTGCAGTCACTGTCGATCCTCGACGAGGTTGAGCTTGGCGAGCTAGATCTATTTCCGGCAGCAGCCAACCCGACTGCCGGTAGTGCTCCGCTACCGCGCGTCGCGAACGTCGAAAACGCCACCAAGCCGTTCGACGAGAGCATCGCCGCGACCGTTCGTCGCGTCGCCGCCGGGCACATCACCCCCAGTGCGATCGTCGACCGTTGCCTCGAGCGAATCGCCCGACTCGAGCCACAGCTGAACGCCTTCGTGACGATCACCGAGGACCGGGCTCGCGCCGATGCCGCGCGGCTCGAGTCGTCGGCCGATGGCGAGCTGCCCGTCCTTGCCGGAGTGCCGATCGCGCACAAGGACATCCTCATGACGGCCGGTATCGCCACGTCGGCGGGGTCGCGCCGACTCGCCGGCTGGATCCCCGGCACTGACGCGACGGTCGTTCGTCGACTCTCGGCGGCCGGCACCTTGCTGCTCGGCAAGGCCAACACCCACGAGTACGCCACCGGCGTCACCGGTACCGTCTCGGCAGCGGGTGCGACGCTAAACCCCTGGAATACGGACCGCATTGCTGGAGGGAGCAGCTGCGGATCGGCCGTCGCTGTCGCTGCCGGCATGGTGGCGGCGGCCACTGGCACCGACACCGGAGGCTCGATTCGCATCCCAGCGGCATGCTGCGGCCTTGCCGGCATCAAGCCGAGCTACGATCGGGTCAGCCGCCGCGGCGTGCTGCCGTTTTCCTGGACACTCGATCACGTAGGCGTCGTAGCGCGCCGTAGCGAGGACCTCGCCGCGCTGCTTGCAGTGATGCTCGACTCGCCTGCGGCTACCGCACCGCCCCGCCCACTGTCCGAGAGCCGCTTTGCAATCTTCGACGAGCTCTGCGACCAGTCTCAGCCAGCCGTCGCCGCAGCCGTGCGTGAGGCCGCAGTGACACTCGAGCGCTTGGGCGCCCGCCGATGCCTCGTGCCGCTGCCGGATTCGTGGCGCTTCGTGCATGCCGCCGCGACAGCGATCTTCTTGGCAGAGGGCGGAGTCGTCCACGGCGCCGCGTTGCGCGCCGCTCCGGGCCAGTACGAGGAGCCGACGCGCCGTTTCCTGAGTTCGGCCGAGGCCCTGCCGCCGGCCCGCTACGCACAGGCGCTGCGCGTGCGGCGGCTGCTGAGCTACCAATTCGAGCGCATGCTTCGAGGGGTCGATCTGCTCCTCTGCCCTACCCTACCTATCATCGCGCCGCCACTCGAAGCGGAGACGGTCGAACTGGCCGACGGGATCGTCGATGTACGCGCCGCGCTCACCCGCTTCACCCGGATATTCAACCTCACCGGACTTCCGGCAATCTCGCTCCCTTGCGGCTTCGACCAGGGGCTACCGATCGGTCTGCAGATCGCCGGCCGCCCGGGCGACGATGGCAACGTGCTACTCGCAGGCATCGAGTTTGAGGGCGCAACGGACTGGGTGCGAACGCCGGCAATCACCGCACCGGGCTCACCCGTGTAGACTCCGATGCGGCGGTTCGCCGAATGCCTCCCGATGCAGCGAGGGTCTGTCTGAGCGCGACCGCCACTCGTCGAACGCGCTGACACCTCGCACCCCGCATGAGATGACGACTCCGTCGAGCACCGCGCCCGAAAACACCGTCGCCAGCAAGCTCGAGCGCGTTCTCGGAGCGTACGATCGAGGCCTCGCGGGGCCCACAGTCGTGGTCGCCGCGGTGATTCACGGTAACGAACCGGCCGGCGTGGTGGCGTTCCGCAACGTGCTGGCGCGCCTGGAAGACGACGGCGCCGAGCTGCAAGGCCGTTTCGTCGGGCTGGCAGGCAACCTCGCCGCCTACGAGCTCGGCCAGCGCTTCGTTGAAGAGGACTTCAACCGCGTCTGGTCTCTCCAGCGTGTGGCCAGGTTGAGAGCACCGGACTTCAGCGCCCGAACCGTCGAGGAATCTCAGCAGGCCGAGCTTCTCGAGGCGCTCGAACGAGAGTTGGCGCGCGCTGTCGGCCCGGTCGTTTTTCTCGACCTACACACCAGCTCCGCACCGGGCGAACCGTTCGTCTGCATTGGCGACACCCTCCGGAACCGAAGCTTTGCGAAGAGGTTCCCGGTGCCGGTGATCCTCGGCCTCGAAGAGCAGGTGGACGGCGCGCTGCTGGAATACATGAACAACCTCGGCCACATCACCGTCGGTGTAGAGGCAGGTCAGCACGACCGGCAGCAGTCGATCGTTTATCACGAGGCGTTCCTGACCCTGGCCCTCGTCAACGCAGGTTGCCTGCCACAGTCGGCAGTCGCCGACTTCCAGCGTCACTTCAATGCGCTGCACGAGGCCACCGGCAACCTTCCGCCGGTGCTGGAGGTGCGCCATCGCCACGCGATCACGGTGGACGATGGCTTTCGCATGGGTCCGGGCTTTGCGAACTTCGCCACCGTGAGCGCCGGCGAGCTGGTGGCGAGCGACGATAAGGGCGAGATCCGCACCACCGAAAAGGCTCGGTTGCTCCTGCCTCTGTACCAGGGGCTCGGCGACGATGGCTTCTTCCTGATGCGCGAGATGCGGCCCTTCTGGCTCGAGCTGTCGGCGTGGCTGCGCACCCTGCGGCTCGACCGCCTCGCCGCCTTGTTGCCGGGGGTGCGTCGCGACCCGGAAGAGATCGAGACACTGATCGTCGATCGGCGCGTCGCCCGACGGCTTATCGTCGAGGTGTTTCACTTGCTCGGGTTCCGCAAGGAACGGGCCCGCGGCGACGTGTTGCGATTTTCCCGGCGACGCGAATAAGACCGTACCTCCGGCGGTGGGACCGTGCCTGACGCATCTCGGAAATCGGCTACCGGTCCGCTTCTACGGAGATCAGGGCCCGTCGCTGATGTGGATGTCGGGCCATTGGTCGTTGCCGCTGTAGTGGGTCAGCCGCACAGCCGTTTCCCACGGCTGGCCGACCTGCCAGGCGAAGATCTCGTAGTCGGCGCGATCGTGCTCGTGCCCCCCGGTAGACGCTCCCCAAACCATCCAGGTGCCGTCGTCAGACAAGATCGGGAAGTACTCGTGGCTGTAGGGGCCTGGAAGGTCCATGAAGACCTCGGCGGACGATGCGTCGGAGGGACCGCGCATGATGCGTGTGCCACCCGTCCCGTTGGCGTCCATCCACAGCAGATCGTGCGTCCCCGGCACCCACGTCGTCTGGCAGGCTTGTCCTTGCGTTAGGCGCTCAAAGACGTCCGAGCCGACCGTCGTGGTGATGGCGCCGAACCCGGTGATCGCCAGTGCCAGCGTCTTGCCGTCGGGATGCAGCTCCGGATCCCAGTACATGTGACCGCCGAACCATTGGTCGACGTTCAGCAACAGGCTCTCCTCGCCAGCGTCGAGGTCGTGGCGATAGATGCCGCGATCGCGATGAAACACGATGCTGGCACCATCGTCGGCCCAGGTCGGGTGATAACCGTTGGTGATTCGTCGCTCCTCGCCGGTATCGAGATCGAGCACGTACACGTCCCATGACTCCTTCTCGCGGAACGAGACCCACTCGCGTTGGCTTCGCATGAAGACGATACGGCTCCCGTCGGGCGAGAAGCGGGACCCGAAGTCGACGTGCGGATGATCGGTCAGCTGACGAGCCTGCAGATCTGCCAGGTCGAGCAGGTAGAGATCGTGGTTGCCGGAGCGATTCGACGACCACACGATCCTCGCTTTGAGATCGCCCGCCAGGGCACGCAGGGCGTCTCGTTCGCGTTTGCGCAGAGCCTTCAGCCGGCCCTTCTGTGGCGGGATCAAATGCGTCGTCATGCGTGTTGGCAGCTCGGCGACGTCGCGCCAGCGCCCGGTGCTCAGCACTACCGCACCGGTGATCACGGCGGCGCTCACCGTCAACACGATCAGTCTCTTGGCTGCTGGCTTCATCGCGATACTCCGTAGAATCTACGGTAGCATCCGGAGCGTCGCCATCTCACGTCCGGGACTCTGGTGTCGGAGCAAGCCCGATCGCTGTTGGCGCTCTTGACTAGTCGGCAGCCGACACTGGCACGGCGCGCCGCCGAAAGAGTCGTTGGCGACGAAAACCGGCACGGAACAACACGTAGCGCCACAACACCGCCATCGTTCCCAGCGCATACACGGTGCTGCGCCGCAATGAGATGCTGCTCGACTCCGGCCCGTAGTGGGTCGGCACCGGCACCGCGCCAACTCGCAGATCGTGCACCCGAGCCTGCACGAGCAGTTGCTGATCGAAGACGAAGTCGTCGGAGCAGGCCTCGAAGTCGACTAGCTCGAGGACGCGTCGGTGGTAGGCGCGGTAGCCCGTATGGTATTCGGGCAGGTTGAACCCGAGGATCACGTTCTCGGTGATGGTGAGCAGCCGGTTGGCGAAATACTTCAGCGGTGGCATGCCGCCTCGAAGCACATCAACCCGCCGCAAGATGCGCGATCCGAGGACCACGTCCACCACGCCGGCCTCGATGAAGCCCACTAGGTGCGGCAATAGCATCGGGTCGTACTGGTTGTCCGGGTGCAGCATGACCACGATGTCAGCATCGGTTTCGAGCGCCGCCCGGTAGCAGGTCTTCTGGTTGCCGCCGTAGCCTCGGTTCTCCTGATGGCGAATGACCTGGAGGTTGTAACCGCGCTCGCTCAACGAGGCAGCCACCTCGACGGTGTTGTCGGTACTGCAGTCGTCCACCAGGATCAGGTGTTGATATGACCCGGGCGGAAGCCGCTCGAGCGTCGCTTGCAGCGTGCTCGCGGCGTTGAAGGCGGGCAACACCACGCAGACGCTGTGCGTCCCGACGGTAGCGAACGGCGGCGCAGAGCTATCCGAAGTCATCGCAGAGACGCGGCGTAGAGTTGATGAGATCTTACGGGCACTGGGAGGAGGGCGAGCCCACTATCCCGGGCGGCCAAGCCGGTCGGACGATACCACGCGCTCGTCCGCACCCCGCTTATTCAGGCTCGCCTCGTGGCAGCTACCCGCGGGCCGGCCCGTGAGGGCGATTCGCCGGCCCCGCCCGGTCAGTGGTGGTGCCCATTTGGTGGATCCATCTCGGTCGGCGGCGTTGCGCCTGGCGCCGGCGGATAGGTGATGTTCTGTCCGCCGACCGGATGGTGGTACAGGTACATCACCGCCATGGCGTCGATCGGCACATCGGTGCGGTTGTCGTATACCGACTCGATCTCATAAGTGTGATCCGGGTACATCACGAACCCGGCGTCGCTGGAATACACCGGGATCCGGGCGATCTGGGCGCGCTCCATATCGGGGCTGTACTCCACTCGCGTCTCCCAGAGCACGCGCCCCTCGGTCACGTCGGTGAGCTTCAAGGAGCTCCCGTAGTTGTGCATGTGCGCCACGCCGTAATGGACACGCGTCGGCCCTGGTACCAACTTGGTGTGCTGCTGACGAATGACCTGCTCACCCGGCGGCACTATCCAGTGCCCGATCTTGCCGTGAGCATTGGGGGGAATCTCACTCGGCGCCAGCGGATCGCCCGCCAGCACCGTTACCCCTCGATGCGGGAGCACGGTGACGCTGGCCCGGTACAGCTTTCGGATACTCTCAGCAGCATTCGGTTCGCTGGCGGCAACGTAGTCCACGAAGAAGCGAAGGTTCACGTCGACGCTGAGGTCGCGATCGTGGTTGTTGAGCACCATGCCCAGCAGCGAGACGCCACGCCACGGCTCTTCAAGGTCACCGAGGATCTGCTGCAATGGGATGCCGAATCCGCTCGGTAGCTGCAGCGCTGGAATCCCCGACGCCGCGACCATCAGTCGTGCCCCGGTGGCGAGCTGAATCTGCGAATGACAGAAGTACTCATCGCCAAGCGGAGCACCGGTCGCCGCGTCGACGACCTCGGTACGAAAGGCGGTGATCCAGCCGATATCGGCCGTGTCGAGGATAACGCGCTGGAACACTCCCTCCATCGAGTGATAGATGCCGTCGATCTTCAGCGGGCCCAGCTCGACAACGCGGGTCATCACCGCGGGCGGTGCGCCGGGACGCGCCGCGCCGGCGGGCGCCACCGCGATCACCAGGAGCAGTAAGCCAAGCAAGACGGCTGACACGCGAGAAGTCTCGTTCGGCATTCGAGCAGCCTCCTGGAAGGTTCCAATGGGCGGTTGGGTTTCCGCAAGCTTAGCGAGGGGTGCAAGAGGTGTTCAAGATGTCTGAATAATAAATAGAATGTTTTCCCATCTATTAATCACTAATACTGATTAAAAGTATCTCACAGTACTCAAACAAGCGCGATCGACGCGCCCGAAGCAGGCGAACGTCCGCCGAATGCCTCTGGTCATGCCGCACGCCGCTGCGGTCGATCAGCAGCCAAAGCCCCCCGGCCGGGGGGCGTCGACGGGTACTCTCACGCCAGTGCGACGACCGCGACCAGAGGGGTTACTCCTCCGGGAGGAGCGACACCTGCACGTAGTTGTCGAGATCGAAGTAGAGCGCCGCTGAGTCGCGAACGATCTCCGGCGTGATCTCCTGTAGGGTCTCCTCGTACTTGAGGATCTCGTGCGGGTCCTTGTCGTGTCGATAGGAGTTCACCAGCTGCCCGAGCCAGAATCCGTTCTCTTTGAGCGACAGCTCATACTGGCGACGGAAGCCCTCGAGCACGCTACGGAGCTCCTGTTCTTCGGGCGGGGTAGTGCGCAGGCGCTCGATCTGCTCGAACAAGACGCCGGTGAGCTCCGTGGCGCGCTCCGGGTCCGATCCGAAGGTGATCGAGATCGAGTACCTCTCGGTTGGACGGCTGTCCGCCGAAGCCTCGACGCGTACCCCGTAGGTGGCGCCGAGCTCCTCGCGCATCACCTCGCGCAGGCGCGTCTGTAGCACCTCAGCCATGGCGCCGAGTGCGTTCTCCTCCGGGCTCTCGTATTCGAGCTCGCCGGAGAACACGACCGAGGTCAGGCTCTTGGGCTCGAGCCCGCGATGCACTTCCTTGCGAATCACGCCCTCGGGTGGGACCACACCTTCGTCTCGCCAGGTCTCGTCACGGTCGATATCCGGCAGGCTCGCCAGGTACGTGGCCACCAGCGGACGCAGCACCTCGATGTCGATGTTGCCGACAAACACGAACGTGAAGTCGCTGGCGTCGGCAAACCGGTCCATATAGAAGTCGAAGGACTTGCCAAGGTCCATCTCGTTCAGCAATTCGACCGAGATCGGCCGGCGGCGCGGATGATCCCGACTGAGCGTACGTTGCAACGTCTCCCGAAAGGCGACCTCGGGGCTGACGTCGCGGTTGGCCAGCGAGGCACGCATCTGCTGCCGGATCAGATCGAAGATGCCGTCGTCGGCGCGCGGCTCCGTAAAGGTCAAATAGGCGAGTTGTAGCAGCGACTCGATGTCGCGCGGCGACGCCGAGCCTCCCACGCCCTCTTCGAGCGGGCCCACGAACGGCCGCACGTTGGCCACCTTGTCAGACATCATATTGGTAATTTGGCGCGCGCTCAGCCCGCCGAAGCCGCTGGCGGCTACAACCTGGACGGCGCTGGTGGCGGCCACCCAATCGTCATCGTCGGCGAGCGACGTTCCCCCGGGGCTGAAACCACGGAACAGGATCTGATCCTGCCGGAAGTCGGTGGGCTTGAGCACCACACGAGCACCGTTGGAAAGCTCCCAGACGGTCAGGTTGAGCTCCGGAATCGTCGACTCCTCGACGATCTCGCCCGGGTCGGGAATGTCGGCGAGCAACGGGCGGTCGGTGGTGGTATCGACGTAGCGTCGGATGCGACCGCGGTCGGCTCGATCGATCGCAGCAAGTAAATCCTCTTCTGTGGGCAGCTCGAGACCTTCCTTCTCAGGTGTCGTCACCAGCACCACGCGGTTGTTCTCGCGCATCCAGCGCTCGCCGACGGCGTTCACGTCCTCGAGTGTGATGCCGGGCATGAAGCGCTGGTACAACGCCCACTCGTAGTCGATTCCGGGCGTCGACTCGCCTTCCAGGAAGGCGCGCGTGAACTCCTCGGCAAACTGCGTCGACTCCTGATCCTCGCGCTCGGTGTAGATGCGCTCGAACATGCGTAGCAGCTGCGTCTTGTCGCGATCCAACTCCGATTGCGCGAATCCATAGCGAGCGACGCGCTCGACCTCCCGGAACGCCGCCCCCAGCCCTTCGGCCACACCGCCATCGGGCGTGGCAGCGCTTATGACGAAAGCTTCGGCGGTGGGGATGAAGATGTCCTGGCTGGCGCGTGCGCCCAGGTACGGGGGGTTGGGTTGCTGCGCCTGCTCGGTGAGCCGGCGATTGAACATGCGGCTGAACAGCCCTTCCACCATGCTGCGACGATAGGAGCCGTGGTAAGCCTGGCGCCGGAGCGGTTGCAGCTGGAAGAACTCGACGATCGAGTTCGTCGCCTCCTTGTCGGTGACGATAGAAAACTTCGTCCCCTCGTGGTCGGGCAGCGTCGTGTAGGCGCGCTCGCGACCGGCCTCGACACGGGGAATGCCGCTGAAGTGCTGCTCGATCTTTGCCTTGACGGTCGCGGTATCGATGTCGCCGACGACGATCACTCCCATGAGGTCGGGGCGGTACCAATCGCGGTAGAAGCGCCGCGCGGTGTCGTACGGGAAGCTCTCGAGCACCTCGACCTTGCCAATCGGCAGGCGCTCGGTGTAGCGCGAGCCAGCAAACAGCACCGGCAGCTGGCGATCGCGGACTCGCGAGCCGGCCCCTAACCCCAGGCGCCATTCCTCGATTACGACACCCCGTTCCTTGTCGATCTCCTCCTCGTCGAAGGCCAGGCTGTGAGACCAGTCCTCGAGGATCTGGAACGCGGTATCGATGATGTCCTGACGATCGGTGGGGATCCGCAAGAAATAGATCGTCTCGTCGAACGAGGTCGAAGCGTTCACGTGGGCACCGAAACGCATGCCGAACGACTCGAGGGCCTTCACCAGCTCCATCTTCGGGAAGTTCTTTGTGCCGTTGAAGGCCATGTGCTCGACGAAATGGGCCAAGCCGAGTTGGTCGTCGTCCTCTTGCATTGAGCCCGCGCGCACCACCAGTCGCAATTCGGCGCGCTTCTCGGGGTAGCTGTTTTCGCGGATCCAGTAGCGCAGTCCGTTCTCGAGCTCGCCGACGGTGATCAGCGGATCGAGAGGCATCGGCGCCTCGAGCGGCGCGGTGGCGCCGTCTTCAGGGTCGGCGATCACCGGCGGCGGCGTAAGCGGGATCGGGCCCTGCGCCAGCGCCGGAAGCGGAATCGACACGACCAGGAGGGCCGCGGCGGATAACCAGAGATTCGAGCGAGTCGATTTCACGAGCGAGCTTCCTTGTCGTTTCGGGAGCACATGCAGATGTTCGTGGGGCGTACCTATATATGATCGACTACCGGACACGGGCGGTCTAGTGATTAGCAGGGTGTTGGCTCCGCAGCGATCGTCAGGCCGGCCTCTGACGCCGCATGCCCGCAAACGACAGCCAGGCGATCGCGTAGATCATCAACCCGGTGATGAGCGCCACGCGGAACCCGTAGTTCACCGAA
This sequence comes from Acidobacteriota bacterium, assembly GCA_963666055.2. Taxonomy (GTDB): domain Bacteria; phylum Acidobacteriota; class UBA890; order UBA890; family WLXD01; genus DASCOT01. Next base: position 515,016 of record CAXWPH010000015.1, read on the forward strand.
ATCACCACGCTGCCGAGGCCGCCGATCACCGTGAACAGCCCGTTCATCCCCCATCCCCAGGCGACAGCAGCTCGCGAGAGGTCCTGAACGGCCAGCACGCCGAGCGGGAACGGCATCCCCATGAAGAATGCGAGTGGAAACACCAGAATGACCGCCGCCAGCAGGCGAGCGCCGAGCGGCAGCGCCAGCAACGCGCCGGTAACAGGGTCGTGGACGAGCAGGAACATCGATCCTGCGAACAGCACTCCGGCATACGGCCACCACCAATTCGCCGACGTCGGCGCGATCCCCAACCGATCCGACGCCAGGCTGCCGAGCCCGGCTCCGAACAGCACCGTGAACAACACTACCGAGTAGGTATAGAGCGGGTAGCCGACGAAGTGCATCAGCAACTGGATCAACACCAATTCCACCAGGATGAAGCCGGCGCCGAGGCTGGCGAAATAGACCAGCGAAGCACCCCAGCCGGGCCACCGTCGCCGCGCCACCGGCGACAGCGCCAGCGGCGTGACGACGAACACGCCGGCAAACACCAACGACACAAACCCGGTGACCCACAGGTGGATGATGTCGAGGGGCACGCCGCCGCCTTGCTCACGGGCAACGTTGAGGAACCAGGCCACGGCAACGGGTACGAAACGCTCGGGGTCCGGCTCCAGCTCCTCCCATCCGCGGCGCAGAAACTTGAAATAAGGCCTGTTGTCGGTGGTCGGCGTTACCCGATATGGCACCCGCTCGATGATCTCGTCGGGCAGCTCGCCGCTGAAAAACTCCGCCGACAGGAAGCCGGTGCGCGGCCGCAGCGGGTTCTCTTCGAGCTTGAAGACCTTTACCTCCACGCCCTCGCGCATGCCGAGGAACCGACGCGCCTCCACCAGGTCGTGGCGCGTGAAGGGGCTCATCTTGATGAGCACCATCGGCAACGTATCGTCGTCCTGCATGGTGCGCGACGTCACCAGCACGTGGCTCCTGAAGTCGTCGCGTCCCATCCACTTCCACGCCAGCGCAGCGGTGGAGATAATGCGCGGATAGGTATGGTGGTTGATCTGCAAGACGCCGTCTTCGGATAGGTGCTCGAAGTAGTCGGCGAACGCGTCGGCGGTGAGCAAATAGGTCGGGTCGAGCGCGCCGGCCCCGGCGGCAACCGAAGACGACGAATGGTTGCTGAAGATCTGGATGATGTCGTAGACACGGCGGCGCGAACGGATGAAGCCGCGCCCCTCGCCGCGCACGCTGTTGACGCGCGGATCATTGAAGATTCCACCGTTGAAGCCGGCATAGTCCTTCTTGCCCAGCTCGACCACCGCACCAACCATCTCGATGGCATCGACGTGCCCCGCCCCGTACGCCAGTGCGCCCTTGACCTCTTGCCCGGCGGCGCTGCCGATCACCAGAACCTGCTGATCGGTATCGCGCTTCATGTAGTGCGCCAGCAGCACCGACCGGGTCCAGAAGTGGGTCTTGAAGAAACCCTCGGCGTTCGCCTGAACGCCGCGATCGAGGCGTCGCCGGAAGAGCTCCCAGTTGCCGTCGAACGGGTACAGGAAGCTACTCTGGCTGCCGCCGTCGTAGATGATGTTCTTCACGCCGCGGAAGTGAATCACCTCGACCTTCGACACCGGGTCCCAGCGTACGTACTCGTTGTTGCCCAGGGCGCGCGCGTCGGCCAGCCCACGGTCGACCTTGTGCTCCTGGAACGACAGGTAGTCAGGCGACAGTAGCGGAATAGCCAGCGTCACCACCGCATACACAGCGGCGACGACGAGCGCTCGACCCGTCCCAGCAAACACCGCGGCGGCCAGCGCCAGAACTCCGGAAACCAACAGGAGCAGCCCGGCCGGCCCGAGGATCGGAATCAGCGGGATGATCGCCACGCAGCCGACAGCAGCACCCGCCAGATCCCAGAAATACAGTCGCTGAATCGCTTCGGCCCAAGCAGAGAAGGCACGCGCGAGCACCAGGCCGCAGAACACGAACGGAATAGTGATGACGGCGTACATCGCCAGGAACCAGATACCCTGTCCCAGCGGATCCGAGGCGATGGCCTCGAAGCGAAACGGGATGATGTTGAGCAACGGGCGGATCAGCAGCAACGAGGCGGCCATCAGCGCCGTCAGGCGAGCCAGCTGAGCGGATGGATCAGCGCCCGACGGCAGTGGTCGCAGCGTCGTGTAGATCCCCGCCAGACCGAACGCAAACACCGCGCCGGTAATGATCATGTACGCCAGGTTCGGGTACAGGATCACATCGAAGATGCGCGTCAGCAGCAACTCGAGCGCGAGTGTCGAGCCAGCGACCAGACAGATGGCAAGCGGAATTCTGCGCACGTATCCCGAGGACTAGCAGGCTGTGGTGGGAGGGTGCTCGGAATTATCGCACCGGCACTTTCGAGGTGCTAGCGACGGCACCGTGCCACTCCGACTCAACGGCGCACCGGCGCATGGCGTTCGATCGACTCCAAGATCACCGCGAACCGTGGGTCGTCACGAATCGGGGTCAGATCACCATCGTGCTCAATCCAGGCCCGATGCCCATACCCCAAGTCGACCGCTTGCTGCAAATGCGCCAGTGCGGCATCGAGCTGGCCGGCCTGCGCCAGCAGGCAGGCAACTGTGTAGTAGGTCGTAGCGTCTCCCACCCCCAGCTCCAACGCCCGGTCGGCCCACTCGAGCGCCGCCTGACGCTCGCCGAGCTGGAACAGACAACGAGCCCCGATCGAGTACGCCCGGCTGTCGCCCGGCTGCAGCGCCAGGTGCCGTTCTACGCGTCGCACGGCGCGGCGCGCGCTAGCGACCTCTCGGGTCGGGTCCTGAAGATCGCGATACACCTGGCTGAGCAGCGCAGGAGCTTGATAGTCTTCCGAGCGCACGATGCTGGCCACCTCGAATTCACGCGCTGCGAGCTCCATCTGACCTTGAGCGAAGGCGCTCCGGCCGCGCGAATATCGCGCCTCAAAGGAATCCGGGGCGAGCTCGATCGCCGCAGCGAACGCTCGATCGGCCTCCTCGTGCCGGTTCGACAGAGAAAGCGCCAGGCCGAGCGCGGCGTGTCCCTCGGCCAGCTTCGGCCCGGTCTGCACGGCGTGCTCCGCCGCCGAGATCGCCTCGTCCAGAGCGCTGGGGCCACCGCCCGCGTGCATGTAGAGATACGAAGCGGCATCGGCAAGCCCGCTGTGGGCCAGAGCATAATCCGGGTCGTGGGTAACGGCATGGGAGAACATGTCGCGCGCCAGCGCGATCTCGCGCGTGGTGTCGCGGTACAGCAGGCTACGTCCCCGCAGGTAGTAATCGTAGGCTTCGAAATCCGTCGGCTGGCTGGGCCGCGGAGGCGCTCCCAAGACCCCCTGCAGTGCCTCGATAACGCTGGTCGTGATCTCGTCCTCCAAGGCGAAGACATCCTCGACGTCGCCTTCGAACCGCTGCGACCAGAGATCTGTGTCATCAGCCACGTCGATCAGACGCGTGGCAATTCGTAGCCGGTCCTTCGCCCGGCGCACCGAGCCCTCGAGCACGGTCTCCACGCCTAGACGGCGGCCGATATCGGCAACGTCTCGATTGTCGCCGCGATAGCGGAACGTGGAGGTGCGCGACGCCACGCGCAAGTCGGCCACTTCGGACAGACCGTCGAGAATCCCCTCGGCGATACCCTCGGAGAAATGTCTCTGGTCGCCGCCAGGGCTCATATCGACGAAAGGCAGCACGGCCACCGACCGGCCGGAGCGCTCGCCGCGCCGCAAGCTCGCCAGCGTAGCGGCAATCTCGGCGACTTGTTGGGGCCGAGCGGTCGGGTCTTTGTCGAGACAGCGCGCTACGAGGTCGGAAAGCACTCCCGGCACCAGCGGTTTGCGCGCCGAAACCGTCTGCGGCCGCTGCGCCGTGATCGAGGCCGCAAGCTGGCGCAGTGTCGCACCCTGAAACGGCCTCGAGCCGGTGAGCATCTCGTAAAACACCACGCCGAGGGAGAATATGTCGGAGCGATGGTCAACCGTCTCGCCACGTACCTGCTCCGGCGACATATAGGCGGGGGTGCCGGCGACCGCTCCGTCGTTAGTGGTGAGCTCGGCGAGCGCCGTCGTATCGACGGTCGACTCGACGCTCCGGTCGTCCCACACAAGCGGCGTCGCGCCGTGATGCACAGCCAACCCGAGGTCCAGCAGCTTCACGCGTCCGGCGCGGCTGACCATCACGTGTGCCGACTTCAGGTCACGATGCACGAGCCCGGCCGCGTGCGCCGCAGCAAGGCCGTCGGCAAGCGGGATGGCGATCTGCAGGAACTCCTGCACGGGCATGCCACGATCGGAGATCAAGTGATCGAGGCTGTCGCCCTCGACCAACTCCATGGCGAGGAAGTGCACCTCGCCCACCTGCTCGACCGCGTAGATGGTGACGATGTTGGGGTGGTTGATCGCCGCCAGCGCGCGGGCCTCGCGCCCGACCCGATCAACGTCCTCAGCCGAGCCGGCGATGCGCTCCGCCAGGAACTTCAGCGCCACCGACCGCTCCAACCGCGTGTCGAGCGCGCGGTAGACTTCGCCCATGCGGCCTTCGCCGAGCTTGCGCTCTATGCGATAGGCGCCGATATGCTCCCCGATCTCCGGCATGTGCTCCCCCAAGCACGATGGTCACGACTTCGGAACATCGTTCCATCACATAGATGATATGCAAACGCGAGCACCACGCTTACGCGGCCCTCGCGTGGGCAGCGAGCATTGAAGCTACATCGGAGGCACCGTCGCGAGACCAGCTTGATGATGCTACCGAGCGGCAGATATCTGAAATAATCCCACCCCATGATTGAGCAGCTCTCCGCCGTCCATCCGCTGCTGCCGCCCGTTGTCGGCAGCATGGCCTTGCTGCTCGTGGCCATTCTTGCCGACCTCGTCGCCAAGCGCCTGTTGCTGGTGCTGGTACGCGCTGTCGTCAGGCGCACGCGGCTCACATGGGACGACGCGTTACTCGACCACAACGTGTTCGGGCGCTTGGCGCAGATCGTGCCCGCGATCGTCATCTACTCCGGCATTGGTCTCGTGCCGGATATCGTCGAGCCCGCCGAAAGGGTCATCCGCAACGTCGCGAGTGCCTACATGGTCGTCATGATCATGCTGACGCTGACCGCGACGATGTTGGCGGCCAACCAGATCTACGCGACCTTCCCGCTGGCGCGCCACCGACCGATCAAGGGCTTCGTCCAGCTCGCGCAGATCGCTGTATACATACTCGGCGCGATCGTGGTGATCGGAATGCTGATCGACCGCTCGCCGGTGATCCTGCTGAGCGGCCTCGGCGCTATGACGGCGGTGCTGTTGCTTATCTTCAAAGACACGCTGCTGTCGGTGGTAGCCAGCATTCAGCTCACCGGCCAAAACATGGTCCGCGTCGGCGACTGGATCGAGGTGCCGCAGTTCGGCGCCGATGGCGACGTGGTCGACGTCGCGCTCTACACCGTAACGGTGCAGAACTGGGACAAGACGATCACGACGATCCCGACCCACCGGATGATCTCCGATTCGTTCAAGAACTGGCGTAGCATGACTGATTCCGGCGGGCGGCGGATCAAGCGGTCGATCAACGTCGATGTCAACTCGATCCGCGTTCTGACGGATCCTGAAGTGGAGCGCTTCAAGGGCTTTGCGTTGCTGAAGAACTACATCGAGGCCAAGGAGGCCGACCTGAAGGCCTACAACGAAACCCTCGATGAGCCGGGTGAAGCAGGCGTCAACCTACGGCGGCTAACGAATATCGGCACCTTCCGCGCTTACATCCGTAATTACCTGGAACATCATCCGAAGATTCATCACAGCATGATCGTGCGCCAATTGCAGCCTGGCGCCGAAGGTGTGCCGATCGAGGTCTACGCGTTCACCAACGACACGAACTGGGTGGCCTATGAAGGCATCCAGGCCGACATCTTCGATCACATTTACACGATCGCGCCCGAGTTCGGCCTGCGCCTCTATCAGAAACCCGCCGGCGCGGATCTGGCTGGGCTGCGGGCCTAGCCTTATGAGGTCCTAACGCCGAAGACGCCCAGCAACCAGGCCTGGTGCCTTCACTCCTCCGATGCCATCTGCTCAAGCAAGGGATCGTCAGGGTGCGCTATGCTCGTGCCCTGGCAGAGGGCCGTTTCGGAGCACTGAGACATTGTTTTCTTGGTGCTCGGATGGACACCGTTAAGGTCACCAAGGTGTTTTTCGAGCGACCCTGAGGCGGCCTCGAAATCAACGCAAGCCCTTGATTTCAAGGACGGTAGCCGAGGTGGCGGAATTGGCAGACGCGCCGGACTCAAAATCCGGTGGGCTTACGCTCGTGAGGGTTCGAGTCCCTCCCTCGGTACTACTGAAAATAAAGGACTTAAACGACTCAAGGTTCAGCCCTTCGTGCCATCCGACGACGCCTTGGCACGGTTCTTGGCACGGTTTGGGTCGAAAGCGGCCACCTTCTCACGCACAGCAAGCGCCATCGCCGCGTGCTTCTCAGTGAGGTGCGTATAGCGGTCCGTCATCACACGGGTCTTGTGACGTAGCAGTGCTTGCACCAGCGCTCTTGGTGCTCCCCTGCCGATCAGGTCTGTCGCACCACCGTGCCGGAAGTCGTGCAGCCTGAGCTTGGCCGAGACGCCAGCATCATCCTTGATGCGCTTCCACGCCGCGTACATCGTCGACTCGTGCATCGGTTGTTCGCCGGTATGGTTCGGAAACAACCACTCTGAGTCATGCGACTCCAGATGCTCCCGAAGCCTCTTTCGCAGCTGGAGACTCGCAGGCACAACCTGGTCATCACCCCCCTTCGTCGTAGGCAGGTAGATGAGTCCGCGCCGGACGCCCTCGCCGTCTTTCCAGTTCCAGTCGATGTGCTCGCGTCGAATCGTCCGAGCCTCCGACTTGGACCGCAGCATCGCCTCCCAAAGCAGAAGCAAGAACGGCCCCATGTTCGGGTTCTTATCCGCCTCGCCGTGCTCGATCAGCGTTTCGGCTTCCTCCTGGTTGACCGCGTACCACGCATCCGTGTTCTCGGGATAACGGGCCACGCCGGCACAAGGGTTTGCCTCGATGTGCCCTCGCGCATGTCTGAAAAGCCCGGAGAACGTCGCCAGTTGTCGATTGGACGTCGGGCCGGAGGTCTCCCTGAAAACCTCGCGCTTGAACCGCTGCACGTCTAGGAACTTCACGCGGTCGATGCGCCAGTCACCGAATGCGGGCAGAATCCGTTTCCTCAGATTTCGGCGATGTGCGTTCAGCGTGCGCGGTGCCATCGTGCCGACGTCAACCAGGCGACTGCACTCGATGAGATAGTCGCGGGCGATGTCAGACACAGTGGGCACACGGTTCGGACCATAGTAATCACTGAAGGTGTCGCTCGCGATGGCGCGGCGCATCGCCGCCTCGTCCTCCTGTGCCTTCCACTTCGCGTCGCGCCAAGTTCCGTACGTGATGTGGCCCTGATGCTGGACGCGACTGCGATAGCGCATACCGCTCTTCGCCCGCCGCTTCAGGATGCCCATCGCCCCTCCCCTTTCCTCGGTCGGCGATCCCCACTCTCGAACCAGTCGCTAACCTCCGACAAGCGGTAACGTACGGTGCCGTTTCGCTTGTAGCACGGAATCCTACCGCGGCTCGCCCACACTTGGATCGTGCGAGGCGAGAGGCTCAGGAATTCCGCGACAGCCTCCGGGCCAACGAAGGGTTCCGGCGGGGAACTCGGAAGCCGGACGATTTCGCTCATCGCATCGTGTCGGGGTGCAGGCTACCTGGAACATTCTCGGCCTGTGGGATGGTTGACCAACGTTGGTTGAGTTCGCTCATCCCCTAGAGACCATGGGCTGACCGGAGTCTCGAAGCCGAGCTGGTGTTGGATACAGAGGCTGAGGTGTGGCCAGAGTCGATCTCAGCGGACGGTGCGATGCTGCTGCTTGACAGCGGGGTCCCCCCGAATCGCGACGTGGGGATACTGGCTCTCGATACACAGGAGCCGAAAATCCTCGTCGCTACCGCCGCCGATGAGGGTGACCCCAGTTTCTCGCCGGACGGTCGCTTCTTCGCCTTTCATTCGAACGAGACCGGGCGAAACGAGGTGTACGTGTGGGAGGTATCAAGCGGTCGGACATTTCCGGTCTCTACGAGTACCCGTGGTGGTTGGTTCCCTCGCTGGTCGCGGGATGGAAGGGAGATTTACTACCGCTCCCGGAACAGCCCCGGCATCCTCGTTGCGGAAGTGGATTTGGAGTCGTTTTCCGCATCCGACCCTGTCGAACTCTCGGACATCGTCATGCGTGCCGAGACCAACTTCGATGTCACCGCCGATGGACAGAAGTTCCTGGTGACGGTGCCCGCTGGTAGTGATGAGACTGGGGGCACGGCATTCGGAACACGACTCAACGTGGTCCTCAACTGGTTCGAGGAATTGAACCGGCTCGTGCCAACGGGCGGCTCCTGATGGTCGGCAAGACGCTCGGTCACTACGAGATCCTGTCCCCGCTCGGCGCAGGCGGGATGGGGCAGGTGTACCGAGCACGCGACACGACGCTGGATCGTGATGTCGCCATCAAGGTGCTGCCGGAAGACTTCGCCAGCGATGCTAACCGGCTGGCCCGCTTCGAGCGTGAAGCGAAGGTACTTGCTTCGCTGACCGGTGCGCCAGCCCGCGGATCTCCCATTGGACGCTCACCCGCCTTCGTTTGACCGATGGGACTCTCTCAGAGATCGACTTTCTCCGACCATCGGGTGACATCGTCGTCGGTCAGCCCGAGATAATCGAGTGTCACCGACGGGTGCCGATGCCCGAGCTCGCGCTGCACAACGGCCAGCGGCGCGCCCTCGCGGTAAGCGTGGTATTCCCAACGTCTTCCTCAATGTGTGGGTAGACCATGTCCCGTCCGTCAGCCCCACAGCGGCGCAAGCGTCGCGGACGATGCGGTGAACTTGCTGGCGCGTCAGCGACTTTAGCTGCCCCTCCGCATCGTGCTCCCTCGACGGAAACAAGGGGGCTTCGAGGTCACGGCCAGCCGGATGCCCGCCGCGTCGCGGTCGCTCGCCGAGGTACAGGATCAGCGCCTCGCGACAGCCGCGCGGTGGCGAGCATGCGCGGATCAGGGGGGAGTCCTGGATCGATGCCGGCACCCCTGGTACTGTCGCTGGCGAGCAGGGGGTGGGTCGATCTCGTCAAGACCGGGAGAGAGCGTCATGTCCCGAACTGCCGCCTCGCGCCTGCTGTCGATCTTGCTGTTGTCGGGCCTGGTTCTGGTCGGCTCGGCTTCAGTCCACGGACCTTCCGTAGTCACGCCCAAGAAGGTCACGAGAATCGGCTACGTCGTCCACAGCGTCACCAAGACCGTGCAAGTCGTGGAGATTACCTGGAAGGGCAGGGCGGCCTCTCGCGCCGCGGCCAACATCAGCGCCAAGACGCTCGGTACCGTGACGGGCTTCAAGAACCCTGTGAGCGTCAGCGCCGCCCCGGATCTGGCGCTCGTCGTGGACGCCAAGCGCAAGCAGGTGGTTCGCATCGATCTTGCCGAGGTCAGGAAGGGCGGAGCACTGAACGTCCGGCGGCTGAGGGGCGAGACGCTCAAGACGGGCAAGGGCACCCGCTCCGTCGTCGTGAGCGGCGATGGGACGACCGGCCTGGTGCTGAAAGGAAAGCGCGACCTCCTGATGATCGACGTGCCGACGATGACGATCATTGGCAAGTTCAAGGTCGGCAAGGGCGCCGAGGTGGTCCGGGTTGATCAGCAAGGCACGGTGGCGATGACCGTCAACAAGAACAGCAGAAGCCTATCGCTGTTGGATATCGCCGCGGCGCGCGCATCGGTACGGAGCGGCTCGGCTGACGGCGTCGTGAACGTCCCTTTGCCGTGCGACCCAGGCGATGCCGGGGACGTTACGAGTTATGGTCCCTTCATCCACGCCGTCGGAAACTGCGTCTCCCAGACGGGCCGCTTGAACGAACAACTGTGGGACGGGTTCGGTATCGGGGTAGATCTCAAAATGCATGATTTCCACGTCGACAATCTCCTCGGCCGAGTCAAGTCGGTCGCCACGTTGCGTGGTGAAAACTTTCCAGACGGCTTCATCGTCACGTCGTGCGGCGAGAGCTCGGAGTCGTGCGAGACAGACTTCGTCGACGTTTTCGGCTTCAACCAGGGGTTCATTGAGAATGGGTGTGTCACCGACGACCCTCAAGTTGTCGTCAGGTCCGACTCCCTCAGCATTTACGGGCTGCAGTGTTCCCAGGGCCCGACCGCCACCGCAGGCTGCGACGGTCCTGCTCTCGACATGATGATCTTCGCCGACGGATTCGAGAGCGGCGACACGAGCGTCTGGTCGAGTAGCGATCCGTAGCGTCGACGGTCGACGCTAGCGCCGGCAGGACTTCGGTCGGGTCCGTGGACTTCAGCAACGGCCGCACCGTGGTGGGCGCTGTAGCGGCGGCATTCCGGCGCTCTCCCATGGACCCTCATCCGTCCCAGCGATAGGCTTCTCGCGCTCACCCACCCCTCTGGCAGCGCTATGGAACCCGGCACCAAACTAGGCCCCTACGAGATCACCGAGCAGCTCGGTGCAGGCGGCAGGGCAAATGTTCGTCTCGTCCGGTGCTACTCGCGATCCTCCTAACGGCGGGTTGCACGGGGCTTGACCCCGGCCCGGCGCCGCTGACCGCAGAAGTTCCCCTACACCTTGAGGAACATCTCGACGTGGCCACCATCGTGGGCTCCGAGGTCCCCGCAGACGCTCCGACCGCCATGGAATGGCGCTTCGACGAGCCCCAGGAGGACTGGAAGCCTCTAGTCCCGTGGAACCCGACGATAGATCCGGTCGAGGTCACGCAGCTCGACGACGCGCTGCGAGTCACACTGACGGACGGCACGAGGAATCCTCGCGGCAGGCCTAGGGGCGGCCTGGTTTTCGAGGTGCCCGATTGGAACTACGAGGATCTGGCGAACCTCGTGGTGCGTGCTCGCACCTCCGATGACGTCAAGAACTTCCGGATCTTCTTCAATAGACGCGAGGGGACCGGTACGGGTACAAGCGGCCCCAATCCATTTGAGCACGGAGGCGATGGGGCCCCTGTTGTAAGTGACGGTACGGTGCAGACCTACCGGGCGCGGCTGGATTTTTTCGGGGGGAATCCGCCACCTGAGGAATCGATTCGGCAGATTGCCCTGTGGTTCAATCCCAGCGATCTGGCCAGCATCGACATCCTTTCCATCACGCTAACCACGAAGGTGGCTAACTACGCCGACGCGGGCACGGCCTCGCGCACGGAAATCCGCAACCGGATCTATCGGCAGGCTCTGTATACGCACACGCCGGGGCGCGTGGAGTATCGGGTGAAGATCCCGGAAGGTGGTCGGCTCGACTTCGCCATAGGTGTCCTGCGGGAGGACGTGCCCGTGACCTTCCGGGTTACGGCGATCCTTGATGGTACTGAGGGTGGTGAACCGACCGCGCTGTTCGAGGAGCACTATGCGGACAAGGAGGCCTGGGGCCAGCGTTCGGTGGATCTGGCCGACTTTGCGGGCCAGACGGTGACGCTCGGCTTGGAGGCCGATTCCGAAGCCGAAGGGAGGGTCGCTTTGTGGGGAGCGCCGACCGTGACGGGCGGCGGCCAGTCGGTTCTTCCCAACGTCGTCTTCTACGTCTTCGACGGCGGTGCGGCGGACTACATGAGCGTTTACGGCTACAACCGTCGCACGACCCCGACCCTGGAGCGGCTGGCCCAGGAGGGCGTCGTGTTCGAGCGAGCCTACAGCAATTCCTCCTTTACCCTGCCCTCGACGGCCTCGTTCATGACTTCCCTACATACGAGTGTGACGGGGGGCTTGCCTGGCCCATACATCAACCCTGTGCCTGCCGAAGCCGTGACCATGGCCGAGCACCTGCACCGGGCCGGCTACCAGACCGCGGTGTTCACGGGGAACCCCAATGCCGGGACTTTGAGCGATCTCCAGCGCGGCGTCGATCTGTTCCGGGAGGACTGGGAGGACTTCTCCTACTTCGGTGGGAATAATCACAAGGAGTCCTCGAAGTACCTCCACGAGGGATTCTGGAGCTGGCGGGAGGACTATCCCAGGCAGCCGTTCTGGGCGCACTTCCAGACTACTGACACGCACGAGGACTTTCCGGCTCCGCCACCCTTTGGCGGGCTCTTTGTCACAGCGGATGAGTGGGAGAGCGTGAACGAGTCGTTTGAGCGCCTGATGGAGTCTGGCGGGCCTGGTCCCTATTCTCCCGCCTGGGATTCTACGGGGATCAGCCGGACGGCGGTCTACTCGGTGGCTAAGGGCCTGTACGACGAAGCGATGGCTCACAACGACTATCGGCTCGGGCAACTCATCGACCGGCTGAAGGCTGAAGGGGAGTGGGAGAATACGCTGTTGATCATCGGGGGCGATCACAGCATCCGGGCGGCCCTCAACGACCTGGGCCTCATCCTCAACGACTCGCTGCCTCCCCGATGGAGCCAGCCGATGTTCCGGCCCACGATCTCCAGGGTGCCCCTCATGTTCGTCTGGCCGGGTCACATCGAGGGGGGACAGCGAATAGCCCCTCCGGTATCGATGATCGACGTGCTCCCCACCCTGCTCGACCTTGTGGGGCTCCCCCCTGCCGAGATCGCACAGGGGCAGTCGCTGGCTCCTCTGATGTTGGGTCGAGAGGGATGGGAGCCACGACCGGTGATTCTCGACGAGTTCGATCTCGATTTCACGACGGGGGAGCTATCGGGCTGGATCGAGGTGGTGGACGGCCGCTGGGGTGCTTCGCTGGAGATCAACCCTTATTCAAGCCAGCCGCCCGAAGAACCCCGTCCCGTCCCGCTGCTGCTCTACGACCTCTGGAACGATCCGATGGCGCTGTGGAGCGTGCACGAGGAACGGCCCGACCTCGTCCAGAAGTACACCGCCTTCTTGGAAGAGCAGTTCGAGGCCCACCTGGCCCTGTCGCAGTACTTCACGCCATCGGGCGAGGTCGAGCTGACCCCGGAGCAGCTACGTTCACTTCGGGCGCTTGGCTACATCCAGTGAGTTCAAGAGGATGATCGGCAACAAACTCGGCCCCTACGAGATCACCGCCCCGCTTGGTGAAGGCGGGATGGGACAGGTGTACCGAGCCCACGACACGACGCTGGATCGTGATGTCGCCATCAAGGTGCTGCCGGAGGACTTCTCCGACGATGCCAACCGGCTGGCTCGATTCGAGCGTGAAGCCAAGCTGCTTGCCTCGCTGAACCACCCCAACATCGCCACCATCTTTGGCTTTGAGGAATCTGACGGTGTGCGTTTCATCGCCATGGAACTGGTGGAGGGTCAGAGTCTCGCCGAGCGCATTGAAGCCTCCGGTCGCATTGAGGTTGATGAAGCGCTAGAGATCGCTCGTCGGATCGCGTTGGCGTTGGAGGCCGCTCACGAAGCCGGCGTCATCCATCGCGACTTGAAGCCGGCCAACGTGCAGGTCGCCCCCGATGGCACGGTCAAGGTGCTCGATTTCGGGCTGGCTAAAGCCTACGAGGCGGAAGGCAGCGATCCATCGTCCGACCTGAGCCACTCGCCCACGATGATGGCCGCCACGGGCACCGGCGTGATCATGGGTACGGCTCCCTACATGAGCCCCGAGCAGGCGCGAGGCAAGCCGGTCGACAAGCGAAGCGACATCTGGTCGTTCGGCTGTGTGCTGTACGAGATGCTGGCCGGCAAGCGAGCCTTCGACGGCGAGACCGTCAGCGACACGATGGCGGCGATTATCAGGGCGGAGCCGGACTGGGGCGCTGTGCCAGAAGCCACCCCGGCCATCGTTCGACACGTGATGCGCCGCTGCTTGGAGAAAGACCCGCAGCGCCGTTTACGCGATGTCGGCGATGCTCGGATCGAGCTCGAAGACACTCAAGCTCAGCCGCCGGGAGACCTGGTTCCTCAGGCCGCGACGAAGGGACGGCAAATCCCTGCGGTCGTACCCTGGGCTTTGGCCATCCTACTGGCAGTAGCGACTCTAGTCCTGCTCGTGTGGCAACAGCGTCTGACGGAGCCAAACGTACCCGTTCGCCGCTTTGCGATCGAGCTCCCCTGGCACGCGGTACCCAATTGGATCGATTTCATCACCGCACTCTCGCCGCAAGGAACCCATATCGCCTACAACGGTCGCGTCCACAACCAGGTCGACGTTTACGTCCGAGCGCTGGATAGCCTCGAAGCCCAACCGCTGGCCGACGCGCGCGGACCGGCGCGCTCAAGTATCAGCTCGTCCTCGTTCACGCTCGGGAGCAGCGTCAGAACCTGCCCCGACCTGCTGCGATAGATGCCCATCAACAGCTTGAGCCGCGCCGGTGATCTCGGCGAGTCGAGAGGTCCTGGCGCTTTCGCGCCCGCCTTGATCAGGACGTCGGCCAACTCGTTCTGCTGTGCGCGCCTCGCCGCGTCCAGTGCCAGATTCAAATATGACGGGTCGACCCCACCCCGGCCGACGATCGTCTTCACCGCGTCGGTATGGCGAGCGCGAATCAGCGCCACCAGGGACTCCCCCTCCGTTCCCGCGCCCTTTGCCACGAGCAGCTTCACGACTTCAGCCGCGGCTTGCTTTGCCTTCGGGTCGCTGCCGGGCCGGCTGGCGAGCCACAACGGCGTCCTGCCGAACTCCAGATCTTTCGCGTTCGGGTTGGCGCCTCGCTCGAGGAGCAGCCTCACCATCTCGACGTTGTACCGATCGGCCGCCGTGCAGAGCGCTGTTAGGCCGTGGTCGTTCTCGGCATTGACGTCCACGCCACTGGCCAGTAGCGCCGCGACGGTTTCGATGTCTCCCTTCCCCGCCGCGGCGTGGAGCTCCGCTTGGCCGACGCGCGACTGCGTGTCGGGGCGAGCGATGAGCAGCGCAACGAGTACCGTCTCGATCAACCAGCGCCGGCGAGACACGTTCCTCATATCGAGTCTTGTTATGGCTGCCTGTCGTACACTCTGACTTGCTCTTCCGTTCGGCCCTGGCGATCCGTAATCTTCGCGCGATAGGTGAAGTTCTTGCCGTCGGCCGACACGCTCAAGGACCCGTTGAAATAGATCTGCCCGTCCCGTTTGCCCGTGAGCTCGATGATCTCACCGGCTTGCTTCAGCGAAATCGAGCCGATGGTTTCCCCTCCCGTCGCTCTCGAGAACTCCGGCGAGAACTCGCCATCCAATAAGGCGGCCCAGTGACTGAAGGTGTGGTTTTCCCTGTGCGGTCACCCTCTGGATCGTGCTGAGGATCATTCCCTGGTTCGAGTAATCGAACGTCCGTATCTCGCTCTTCGGCGACCGACCGGGATCGTATCTGGACTTCTCGACGTTCAGGATCCAGGTACCGATGAGCGGATTCGGGGCCTGCGCTGAAAACTCGAGACCACCAACCGCAGCGGCCAGGAAAGCGATCAGCAAGATGAAGCTGTAGCTGCGAGAACGGCAATGCATAGAGTCCTCCCCGTATGTTCTCGGGACCCCGACGCGCGTCGGGCGATAACTATACACCTGCTCCGCATCGCCGGATTTCTTCGTCGCATTGTCCTTTCAGCTCCCAATCCCCGTCTGGGCGCGGACGGCCGACTACTGGCCCTCGTTCGCCAACCGCGAGGTGATCTACAGGTAAACGTCACTCTCAACTGGGGAGAGGAGCTGAAGCGGCTCGTGCCCACGGACCCGTAGCGTCCCGGCTGGTACTCGGTCGCTCCACGATGTCGGGCTCGAGGCGGAGATCTCAGGTTTTCGGGCCGGGCGGGAACTCAGCATTTCTCAACATGCGCGCCCCCTGCTAGGTGTGCGCTTTGAACGGTTGCCGGGTACGCCACAGAAGCGCCGCTAGTAGCCTCTGCACTCACCGTGTACGGTCACCAGGGCACAATAGCCCATCCGCTCAGCCGCCTTTCTGCGGCGTCTCAGGGCTTCGGTGTATCGCCCGAAAATGTCTACATTTGTCAACAGGCGGTGCCGATCGGGATGTCATCATTTGTCATCATTCCGGAGCCGGTAGGCTGTTCGCTGCCGAGCGCCCCGAATACCAAACAGTTGCCAACAGGCGTCCACGGCGTGGGTAGATCTCGGCGCGTAATCGCGTATTGCCACTCGCTACTGAAAGCCCCTTTTTGTAGGTGTCAAATTTGACGAATTAGATGAGCCTCGCGCGCGCGTAGGCTTGTGAACAATCGTGAACATCGCCTTACGGTTTCGCCTCCTTTCTTAGGCGACGCTGCCTTCGCCAACCCCGAGGTCTATTCGTTCCTCGAATGACAGGCGATAGCCATCGTTTGCGCGGCGAATCCCTTGAGAGGGCTGTGAATCTGTGCTCAAATCCTGGCGTCGTGGCGTTGTCCAACGCGAGGAGCGTGGCTGGGCAAGGCTATCTGGGAAATCTCGGGTCAAGTCGTTCAGCGCGCATGACGGCGGCGCTGTGGAAAGCATGAATGTAGCCCATCAAACGGGAGGAGAGATGGACAAACACGCGATCAATCGACGGGCCTTTCTTGCAACCTCGGCAGCGACCACAGCAGGCATGCTCACCTCTGGCACGGTGATCGCGGGTCCGAGCGGTGGGTTCACCCCCCACAAGGTGGCGCCCGGGGCCGCCATCGGTGCCCATCCGCCACCACCGTTCTCGAAGGCAGAGTACCAGGAGCGGTTGCGCCGAGTTCGACAGCGGATGGCGCAGGACAACATCGACATGCTGTTCGTCACCATGCCCGAGGACATGTGTTATCTGCACGGTCTGGAGCTCAATTGGTTCCAACAGAACGGGCCCAAAGCCTGGGGCATGAACTCGATCACGGCGGTCCACGTCGACCACGACACGCTCATCCACTTCGACAACCATGATGACCTGATGGCGGCGACCTCCGTGGCCAAGGACATTCGACGGGCCCGGCGCGGAGGCGAGAAGCCATACGAAGGTCACGCCATGGAGCTGGAGGCTGCCGGCTGGCTCAACGGCACCGTCGGCCTGCAGTACTACAGCTATCGCCCCAACCCGGCGCGCATGAAGCAGGTCGAGGCGGTGTTCAGCGATCGTGGTTGC
The DNA here is from genome assembly GCA_963666055.2 of Acidobacteriota bacterium. Taxonomy (GTDB): domain Bacteria; phylum Acidobacteriota; class UBA890; order UBA890; family WLXD01; genus DASCOT01. The sequence continues at coordinate 532,033 of CAXWPH010000015.1, forward strand.
GAGCTCATCGATGCCTCGGACGTCATGGCCGAGGTCAAGCTGCACAAGTCGCCAGCGGAAATCGAGGTGATGGTTGAGGCGGGCCGCATCTGCGACATCGGCCTGCAGGCGATCGCTGAGAACCTACGGCCGGGTGTGACGGAGCTCGAGGTCTACGGTGAGATGGTGCGCGCGATGACGCGGGCCGGCGGTGGGGTCTCGGGTCTGTTCAGCTCGATCAAGGTAGGGAGCGGTTCCTTCATCCACGGCATCGCGTCAACCCGGGTGATCCAGCAGGGCGATCACGTCATTTGCGACATCTGCGGCGTCAAGAACCGCTACCACAGCAACACGTCGCGTGGATTCTTCGTCGGCGAGCCCCCGAAGGAGCTCGCAGATCTTTACGAGATGAACGGCCGGGCGATGCACGTTGTGCGCGATACCGCCAGGGCCGGCCTGCCGCTGAACGAACTCACCCGGACGTTGCGGGAGTTCTACAAGGAGACCGGTGCCTGGCAGCTGCAAGAACAGGGCAAGATCGGTGGCTGGACGGGCGGGTATGAGCTCGGGATCAGCTTCCCGCCGGACTGGGTTGGCTGGTGGGTGTTCAACGTCACCGACGAGGATAATTCGGACTGGATTCTCCAAGAGCGCCAGGTGAGCAACTATGAGAGCTTCGCAACTCGGAGCACGGCGCTGATCGACACCTTCATCTTCGAGAAGAACCGGTGCCACCGGCTCTCGATGATGGCGCCGGAGCTCATCGTCGTCGCCTGACGCGAGACCACCGGCGAAAAGGGCGAGGGAGGTCTTACAAGCGGCCGTAGGCTCGTCCCGGCTCATGTCAATTTGAAAACGGGGACAAGCGAATGCCGCAACGAATCTCTCGTCGACTCTCTACCTGCCTCGTAGCCGCTCTGCTCGCGGGCGTGCCGCCGCTGCAGGCGCAGATCCCGGAGCCCGATCAGGCGGGCGTCGGAATGGACCATCTGCACCTAGGTGTGCCCTGCAGTGTGCTCCATGGGGTCTGCGCCTTCCATGGGGTCGCCATTCGCCGCGGCGACCCTCGCGCGCGAGTGAGGTAGGGTCCTACTTCGGTCTCCTCGTTGGTGTCTGGCGGCGTCAGCAACCTGAGGTTTATGAGGTTCTGATGGCCCCCGGCAATGTCAGGTTTTGGTGCCGCACCGGCTCTTCGGGGTGAAGGTTGGATGCCTCAGCCTTTCGGAGCCGGAAACTGTCCCCACCCACCGTCGGTTCTCAACTGGTTCGACGAGCTGAAGCGGCTCGTCCCGACGGACCCGTAGCGCGCTCAGCCGCCCCTCGCGAGCCACCTAGCGACCTTCGATTCCGCTCGTCCGCAATGCCAGGACAGGCGCCAGTCATATGTCTGCTTAGGAGCCCCGAGAAGGCCCCGCTACGGGCCGCCGGCAGCCTCTACGTCACGCCCCCCAGACCTGTTCGTAGACGCGCAGCCAATTGCCGCCGAGGAACTTCTGGATATGCCACTCTGGCCAGCCGCGACGCTCGAGTGCTCGGATCACGTTGGGGAGCTCGCTGATGTTCTCGAAGCCCTTGACGAAGCGCCGCGGCCCCTCGTCCATGGCGTCCGCTCCAAAGAGCACGCGGTCCCTGATCGGTGACCGTCCCCAGGTGAAGTCGGGGCCGAGCCCGACGTGGTCAACGCCGACCAGATCGCGAATGTACTCGGCGTGCTCGAGCATCTCATCAACCGTTACCCACGGGCTCTCCGCCAGGTGGGCCATCTCCTTGCCGCGCACGACGTAGTCGTTGATCGCCACCACACCGATCACGCCCCCCGTCCCAGCGATCGCCTCGATGACCTCGTCGCCGAGGTTGCGGGTGCTGTTTGCGATGCCGCGCACGTTGCCGTGGCTGCAAATGATGGGGACGCCGGAGGACATCTGGATGGCATCGAGGCTCGTCCGATCGCCGGTGTGGCCGCCGACGTCGAGGACGATCCGCAGCTTATGGATCTCCTCGATCAGCTGCCGTCCCGCACGGCTCAACCCGATGTGCCCATCGATGGCGCCGGCACCGAAGGCGTTGGCGATTTGGTAGGCGATGCCGCAGATGCGCAGCCCCAGCTCGTAGTAACTGCGCAGGTTGGTGCGCGGTGGGTCGCTCCACCAGTCGTTCTCGTCGCTGCGCCCACCGCTCAGCACATTCGCCGACTGCCACCCAAACAACAGGCCCAGCTTCCCCTGCCGATGCACCTCACGGATCTCGCCGACCGAGCGCACCACCTGAATCCTGTCGCCGTGCTCGTCGATGAAGTTGTAGACGTCGGAGAAGCTCTGCCGGGCGCCCCCCACGCTCTTGTGCCAGCAGGTAACCCCACCGGCCTCGAGCATCCCGAGGTATTCCTCCGTCAGGTTCGAGGGATCGAGGCCGTTGACGACGAGGGTCGATTGAGCCGGCGGCCGCCGCTGGGCGTCGACGCCGGCCTCGGCAGCCCAGGCGGGCGCGCCGCGACTCAATCCCGTCGTTGCGCCGACCACCGCGGCACCTGTCAAGAAGCCTCGTCGATTCATAGCGCATGCTCTCCTTCAGTGTTATCCGGCCCCGCCCTTGCCTATGATGCAGGCTGGGATACAGTCTGCAGCTTGCTCCGGTCTCCGGCGGCCCGTCTCGGACCAGAGTCCCTGGAGTGTCAAGCCGGGATTTGCCAGATGAGTGGTGTCCGGCCACGCGACCGGCTTCGGCCAATGGCAACAGGCTGATATCCAAGCATAGACCCGCGGTTTGCTCCAGGGATTCAATGCGCAAGTGATGGCTTCCGCCCATCATGACAATCCCTTGTTGTCCTTGCAGTTACGGGACCTGTGACTACCTGTTTGCATAGAACGCTGGCGTGACTGCTTACGCATCGGTACCGTTCGGGGAACCTTGTCCGTCATCCCGGCACCCACAGCGGCGGCGAGCAGAGCCGCCGAATCCTGGGCGACGGTCAGCAGTTCGTGATGTTCCCCGACACCGGCCAGAGAAGCCAGACTGACACGGTGTCGCTGATCCTCAACTGGTTCGACGAGCTGAAGCGGCTCGTGCCGACGGACCAGTAGTGTCGTCAGCCGACTCTCCGCGAGTTCCTGCACGCTGCTGCCCCGCTACCTCTCCCGGTGCTCCACTCCAGCCACCTCAGTAGCCTCCAGAAGCAACGCTAGCTGCTGCTCTGGGATCGCCTTCCGTGTCATGGCGAGATTCACCATCGTCGGCGAGCGTGCGGATGTTGCACTGCCGCAGGGCTGAGGACGTCTCCAGCCAGATGCCGTCGAGGTGGGCTATCTGGGTGCTGGGGGTGAGCTTTCATGCGCCGGAGGGTAGCTCAGGAAGGCGGTTCGATCTGTAAGACAAGCGCTGGCGAGTGAGCGACGACGCGATGGTGTGGCTGCCGGATCGCAAGGTGACGGTGTAATGGCCCGCGCGCGACGGAGCATCCGAGCATGGCGGAGGTCCACTGCTGGGTGACGGGACAACATGAGCCCCGATGGCCCCACCCCACCGACACGGGCGCCCGATATCAGAGCGCCATTGTCCGCATCACGAGCCCGCGGAATGCTCCCCAGGATCCACCTCGACACCTGCCCCACGTGCCGCCGAGTGATCGCCCCAGTTGGCCTGCGAAGCAAACGTATCCGTGTCCAGCGACATACTGGCGTTGCGCTCGAGATATGAGCGCACATCGCTTTCGCGATAGCGCAATTGCCCGCGAACGCGGACAAACGGCAACCGGCCCTCCTTGCGCTCGCGACGGATCGTCCGCGGCGAGACCTGGAGCAGCTCTGCGAGCGTCTCGGTGGTGTACAGCTGCTGCACGGTTGCGTACTCCCATGTTGGCGGAGTTCGGTAGGTGCCGAGACGAATTCGACACCCGAGGAGTGTGCAACCGCCGTGCCAAACTCGGGCGCGTGCCCCGCGAGGCGACTGGACGCAGTACGCTTCGCCACCATAACTCACTACAACAAAAGGGGTTATCGAATACTTCCCGACCCGCTACAAGCCTCTGTCCGGCCAGCTTGGGCCACCCAGGTGCTGGTAGCGTCTCCCCCGTCCGCCCGTGCATTACGCTGATCGAAACTGGCCTTTGCACCGTAACCCACTGATATCAAAAGCTTTATCGTCTCACCTACAAAACGTGTAGAAACTCCTACACGCTACGGGGGGATCGTCGATGCCAGGTGGGGACGCCACCAGACAGGCGGGTACTCTCGCGAACAAGCATGGCCCACAACGGCCCCCGTCGCGGGGAATCTGAGCGAGATGCTCGCAGCTACCGTCTGCCACCGCACCGACTCGATCGCGAACGGCAATATATTGCTACGGTTATATGTTGCCATTACCACCGACACGCGCGGTGACCGCGGATTAGCCTGAGCCATGAGGATCGAGGCGAGTTGGAGCAGCTGAAGCGGCTCGTGCCGACGGACCCGTAGCGTCCTCAGCCGGTTGCTGGAGTATCGCTGACATCGTTCATCGCCAGCTCGGTCCGTGGTCTCTGTAAACAGGCGCTATCGGTCGGTTAGCGAGTCGCTTTCGCCACGTAAGGCGCACGGATAGCCGCCTGCGTGCTTCGGGGACGGATCTTCGGGTTCGAGGAATCTGACGATGTGCGCTTCATCGCCATGGAGTCAGCATCTTTACCTCCAGGGCTGGCGATGGCTCAATGTTTGCGAGCGTTTCCGTTCGACTACGGAACCACGAGCTTGCCAAGCACACCCCCGTTGAAATCGCCCCGGCGGGCAACGAGGAACAAGTATGTGCCAGCCTTCCACCGTCGATGTCATCTACGTCAACCCCGGTATCTTTGCGTTTATGTATTTGTTCGGTCTGCCCGCGATCGTGCACTTTGGCATGCTCGTTGGGCCATGGGGTGACGGGCTCAACGCGCCGCCCTCCAGCGAAGACATTGGCAGTGTGGCGGCAGGAGTGCTCGCTGATCCCTCTCCTCACATTGGCAAGCGTTACCGTCCGACGGGACCGAAGCTCATATCGCCGCACGACGTGGCCGACGTTCTCACCGACGTAGTCGGTCGCAAGGTCAAGTACCAGGACGTGTCCACCAAGATGTTTCTCAAGGCAGCGAAGGCGCAGGGTGTCTCAGACTTCGAGATCGGCCATATTGGTGCCTACTTCGAGGAGCTTCGTGGTGGCACGTATGCGGTCGGCGCGCCGACCGATCACGTTCAAGAGGTCTTGGGCAGGCCACCGGAGTCTTTCGAGACGGCTGCTCGACGATACATCGCCCAGCCTGATCTGATCGCACCTGGTCTGCGCGTAGGCACGAAGCTCGAGGCTCTTGCCTTCATGGTTAAGATGATGCTGACTCGCGCGCCGGATCCGGAGCGCTGGGCGCGGGAGCGCGGTCATCCGATATTGCGGGAAGCGCTGCTTGCCCACGACAGTCGTAACTGGCGCGAAGCGGCAGAGCAGAAGGACCTTCTCCTGCTGCCCACTTCCCATGTTCGAGTACAGCAAGTTTCATACCCGGAAGAACTGATAAAGACAGCTCAATGGTAAGCAAGGAGACCCCTTCAATGTCCGACCTCGATACCTTGTACGACCGAAATGAGGAATTCCCCCGCACGTTTGACCAGGGCGATCTCCCCATTTGGCTGAAGGAGATTTCGGACAGCCCCATGCGCTGCCGGTAGGCGCTTGCTGGGCGCCATCTTGGGGGACTTGTTAGCGAGTGGTCGAGGTAGCGGTCCCTGCTTCGGTCCACGTCGCGAGGATCTCATTGGCCCAACTTTGCCCTCCAACGCCAGCATGCGGCACAAGCCGCTTCAGCTCGTCGAACCAGTTGAAGATCAGCGCACCTGACCCATGCGCCTGCACCTGGATGCCCTGCGCGCAACTCCGCGGGGCGGCTAACCCACGTCGCGACCTGCAGGCGCTTCCTCGCCGTCCGGCCCACCCTCCTCTAGCGCCGCTCGGTGGAGGGAACCTAAGTGATACCGTGCCGCCGCCCAGGTCATCTCCCAGCACGTCAGGACGCGCTTGCCGAGCTCCGGCCACGCGCGACCCGTAGTGCTCTCCGGCTCGAAACTAACTGTCGAGCCCGCGGGCCTGAAAACTGTAACGTAACGAGCAATGCTGTCGCCGGTCTCTCCAGTTTCGTGGAACGGCCTCGCCGTGCGCACGTGCGCGCGTCCACTACTCGTGTGTACGACGCTCGTGCTGGCGATCGCCCTACCCTCAGCGGCGGAGCCTACCCCCACGGGCAGCGCCCCTACTGACTCCGCGAGCCAGAGCCAGGGCACGCGGGAGCAGGAACGACGAACCGACCGGCCACCGCGCTCGCGCCGCGTCATCCCGGTGCGCATGGTGAGCGACCGGCCCGGTACGGGCATCGCCGTCAACGTTCAAGCGCCGAGCGAACTTGCACCGCTGCAGCAGAGGCTGCCGACGCCCCCAGCGCCGGCGCGGCGTGTCATCCCCGTGCGCATGGTGACACCATCGAGACGTGGTTCCTCGGGCCGTGTGCAGATCGTCGTCGTGCCGCTCGCGCCGCCGGAGCTGTCTGGAACCGCCAACCCGCCGCCGAGAACGCCTGGTGCCGCCGCTACGACCGAGGTGCCGGCAGCGCCGCGCACCATACGAGCCCCCGGCGTCGCACCCAGCATGGTGGTCGGGCGCGCGCCGGAAGTACCGGTGCTCGACGGGCTGGTGAACGAGGCCAGCTGGGATGGCGCCGACGTCGCCAGCGACTTTCTTCAGCGTGAGCCCAACGAGGGACAGCCCGCAACCGAGCGCACCGAGGTGCGCATTCTCTACGACGACAAGAACGTCTACGTCGGCGTCATCGCCTACGACAGCAACCCGGGCGCCATCCTCGCGACCGAGTTGCGACGCGACGAGCTCGGTGGACGCAGGGGGGGGTCCGACGACACCTTCACCATCCTGTTCGACACCTTCCACGACGGCCGCAGCGCCTTTCAGTTCACGGTCAACGCACTGGGCACCCGGCACGATGCGCTGATCAGGAACGAGAGCGAGCTCAATACCGACTGGGACGAGGCGTGGCGCGCGGCTGCGCAAATCACCGCGCGCGGCTGGGAGGCCGAGCTCGTGATCCCGCTATCGATCCTGAGGTTCTCCTCCGGCGTTGCCGACTGGGGAGTCGACTTCGAACGGCAGATCCGGCGCAAGAACGAACAGGCGATATGGAGCAATTACCGACGCGATTACGAGTTCATCGCCGTCTCGCAGGCCGGTGACCTGCGCGGCTTTGAGAACCTTTCGGTCACGCAGCGCTTCCGCCTCAAGCCGTATTTCCTGGGCGGCGCGACGTCGGTGTTCCAGGACCCCGGACGGCAATCCGACGTCACCAACCAACTCGGCATCGACGTGTTCAAGGTGCAACTGACCTCGAACCTCACGGCCGATCTCACCTACAAGACCGATTTCGCCCAGGTCGAGCTCGATCAGCAGCGCGTGAACCTGACGCGCTTCTCGCTGTTCTTTCCGGAAAAGCGCGACTTCTTCCTCGAGGCCGCCAACAACTTCAGCTTCGGCCAGCAGCGCAGCGGCTTCGACACTTCCGACCCGCCTATTCTAAATCTCTTCCACTCGCGCAACATCGGGCTGTCGGATGACGGCGTGCCGATTCCGATCGACTTTGGCGGTCGGGTGACCGGCAAGGTCGGTGCCGGCAACCTCGGCCTGTTGCACGTGCAGACCAGCGACGCAACGATCGGCGGCGGACACAACTACAGCGCGTTTCGCTGGCGACAGGACGTACTGGCCCGTTCCAGCGTCGGAGCCTTGGTGACCAACGTCCAGAGGCCCGACGGCGCCATCAACACGGTCGTCGCAGCCGACGCCAACTTCACGTTCTTCGATAACCTCAACATCTCGGCGTTCGGCGCCCGTGCTACCGACGACGAGCTCGACGAAGGTAAGCTCGCCGGCCAGTTCCGGGTGGGGTGGGAGAGCGACCTGTGGGAGGCCAGCTTCGACGTGATGCGCATCGACCCCGACTTCCGAAGCGATCTGGGCTTCGTCCTGCGGGAGGACATCATTCGTCGAGCCTACCGGGGCTCGTGGAAGCCTCGACCGAGCGTTCCATGGCTCCGGCAGGTGAACTTCAACGTCGCCGACACGACCTTCCACGACACATCCGGCACGTTGGTCAGCGGGCAGCGGTGGGTGGCGTCGGTCATCAACCTCGAGTCTGGGGACAGTTTCGGCACCTTCTTCGTCGATAACTTCGATCGACTGGACCTCCCCTTCCAGATCCATCCAGACGTGACCATCCCGCCCGGGGATTACGACTTCCGCTACTTGTTCTTCTTCCTGTCCACGTATGGCGGCCGCGCATTTAGCGCCAGCGTCAGCGGGCGCATCGGTGAGATCTACGACGGCGATGTCGTCACCATCGAGCCGCGTGTATCGTTCAGGTTCAACGAGCGGTTCCGCATCTCGCCGAGCTTCAGCTACAACCGGGTCGAGCTGCCCGGGGGGAGCTTCACGACCAACGTGCTCAATGCCGACGCCAACTACAGCTTTTCTGACCGGTGGCTCACCGACGCTATGGTTCAGTACAACAGTCAGTCGGACTCGCTGTCGATCTTCGCGCGGCTGCGCTACATCTATCGCGTCGGCGACGACATCTATCTTGTCTATCGCCAAGCGGGTGAATATGACGGCTTCCGGTTCGGCCGCCACGACCGCTCACTGACTCTGAAGGTCACCCGATCGCTCAACTGGTAGTCGGCGATGGCCCCAGTAACGAGCTGAATGGTTCCGCTTTTGGTTCCACATTTCCCCAGGTAATCGCTGCCGCTAGCAAGAATCACCAACGATCACGGGTCACGGCGGTCACTTCTCGGGCGGTACGTGGTTGGCTCGAGCGGGTCGGTGTCAAACAACTTGAACAGGAGCTTGGAATCATGTCCAAACCGAAAGCGAAGCCCGCCAAGATCCACTACGACGCGATTCCGTGGGGGGTCGTAGAGGGTTCGTCTGAGAACTTGCGCATTCGGCGGCTGATCACGCGCGGGCGCCAGGGATCGGAACTCATGCTCGGAGTGGCCAGCCTGGACCCCGGCGTAGAAACCGGCTGGTGGTCCTCCATGCCGGAAGACGAGGCGCGGCCGGGCGAATACTGGATGGGACCCGTCGAGGAAACCTACTATTGCACTCGTGGCCAGCTGACGCTTTTCTGCGATGAGGGCGAGATCGAGTTTGGCCCCGACGACGCCGTCTACCTTGCCCCCGGTGGGCACTACAAGCTCAAGAACACAGGAGACGAGGCCGCCTTTTTCATTTACAACCTGTATCCCCCATCAGAGTAAGCGGCATAGCTCGTTGGGTTATGCCTCTGCGAAGGCGCTCTCCTTGCCGCGTTGTCTCGCCCGCCTATAGAGGCTCTCCAGCGCCGCGGGAGCTTCGCTGATCTGTTCAACCTGTTCCTTCATCTGCACAGATGGGCTGTTCCGTCTGAGCTCTCAAGTCAGGCTAGGGGGTGGCTCTCAGTAGGCCCGATCGGCGAGGAGCTTCCGCATTACGTCTCTGCGCAGGCCCATTCTGGTCGCGAAGCGACCGCCCGGATGAGGCAGAAGCCAAACGTGCATCATCTGCGGCCCGCGGTACGAAGGCGTACCGATAGCGCACGTTCCATCGGCGAGGGCTGGAACGTGTGTGGCCCTGCCATTGTTGAAGCACCGCACCCTTGACCAGGTATGGAAGTGCCAGAGTGTTAGCGGGCCACCTATCTGCGGTCCTTCATCCTCCGGGCTGTTCATGATGAACATGAAGGCGACCAGTTTCTTGCCCAGCGCTTCGCCGGAATACATCAAAAACTCGGGGCGCTGCGGATCAAGGACATGCTCATCGTTGACGAAGTTGATGTTTAGGTAGTGCGAGCGATCCCCGGGCATGGGCTCGTAGCCGTCCGTTATGGCCTGCTGAAAGTCCAGCCAGCGGTGTGCTTTGGCACTGGCAACAGTCTTTGCCAGCAGCTCATCGGCAGCCCTTTGCTGCTCGGCGGTTGGCTCTGAGTTCGGGAACCGGTTGAGCTCGTATATCAGCATGCCTGTAGCCGGCGGCTTCATGTCCACTTCGGATTCCGGAGCGCAGCCAAGCTTCTTTCCATCGCTCTGCCACGTGCAGATCTCGCGTTCGATGCTGAGGCCGGTCGACGGGGTGTCGGCTTGGTCGGCGGCACTTGCCGAGGCGGCGACCAAAGCGACAAGGGCGGCAGCGCTCGCCAACCGCAAGACAGCGCTTGTTCGCCTTCGGGGCCTTTGCGTTGTTGGAGCTAACTTGACTGCGTCTTGAACCATGTCTTCGGTCCACCGTTCAGGTCTGATGCCTATTACTAGTCGTATTTCATGGCTCTTGCCGAGCTCATTTGTTTCCTAACCGCGATTTCCGAGATTAACCTTGGTACCAACTCTTATCTCAGTAACTCGGTGCTGACAAAGATGAGACGAGAAGGTCAGCCACCCTTGGGGTCGGTTCTGAACCCCAGGCAAGAACGGCTCGCCTGCGCGAGCGAAGGCAGGCTGGCATGGCCCAGAGTAGCAGAGAGGTGGACCCGAAATTCGGACAGCTTGCCAAGGTGGGATCCCGAGGCGCTTCGGGAGGAAGCGACGATGGCGAAGGTGGCATGATCTCACGCTGGGTCGTGATGTCATGATCAAGATATCTTCGCGATCAAGCTGAGCCCGCGCCGAATTCGTTTCCCCCATTCCGAAGAGAGAGTGAGGCCTGGATGGCAGAGAACGTTGCGATAGTCACAGCCGCCGGTCGCGGCATGGGTGCTGCGATCGCGCGGCGACTGAGCACATCGGGGTACGAGCTTGCCCTGATGTCACCCTCCGGGGCCTCAGTCGATCTCGCCGAGGAACTGGGCGGGTTCGGCATGGCCGGTTCGGTCACCGAGGTCGACGACCTCACCGCGCTGGTCGAAGGGACGCTGCAGAGGTACGGGCGTATCGACGCGGTGGTCAACCACACAGGCCACCCTCCCAAGGGGCCGCTGTTGGAGATACCCGACGAAGACTGGCACGCCGGCCTCGACCTCGTGCTGCTCAACGTGGTTCGTATGGCCCGCCTGGTGACTCCGACCATGGTTGCTCAGGGGGGCGGTTCGATCGTGAACATCTCGACGTTTGCTGCCTTCGAGCCGTCGAACGTGTTTCCGGTGTCTGCCGCGTTACGGGCCGCCTTGGCCGGATTCACCAAACTCTATGCGGATGAGTACGCCGCCGCGGGGCTGCGTATGAACAACGTGCTTCCCGGCTACATCGACAGCCTCCCGGAGACCGAGGAGCGCCGCGCCGCCATCCCGCTTGGCCGCTACGGCACGGTGGACGAGATCGCGGCGACGGTCGCGTTCTTGCTGTCTGCAGACGCCAGCTACATCACGGGACAGAACCTACGGGCCGACGGAGGACTGACCCGCTCCGTGTAGTGCAGCCACGTTCGGGACCCGCGTGATCGGATTGTTCCGCCAGCGTCTGGATTCCCAGGACGTTGCAATACTCCTGAGAATCGTGTGGTACCGCAGTCGCGAGGGGATGGATGGAGTCAGGCGAGCTCACCCGCGATCCCGAGTCCAGGCAGCGCTTCATGGAGCGAGGTATTTCGCCGCGTCGAAGCCGAATCCCCTACTGCACCCGGTAATCAGAATGTCCTGCGGGACGCACCGACTAGACATAGCTGAATTCTAGTTTAGTCTAGGCTAACTTTTAATTAAGCCTAGCCTAACTTTTGTTTAGTCTGACTAGCTCACAAGAATCGATCCGACGGGGTGGAATCTGCACAATGAAAACCAATGCCAGGAAACTGGAAAGTACCAAGTGTCTGGAACACTCGAACTTTACGGAGGGAATCTCATGAGCCTCCTCCGCGTCGGCCTTCTTCTGGCACCCCTCATGTTGGCTGGCACGGCGTACGCCCAGGGTGGATCCAGCCAGAGCACGTCAAACAGGGCCCATCTCCGGCTACATGGAGATGCACTACAACAGGCCGATCGGCGACCCGTTCGCCGCACCCGTTCTGGATTTCCACCGCTTCGTACTATTGGTGTCCCACCGCTTCAGCGACCGCATTCACTTCTTCGGCGAGCTCGAGCTCGAGCACAGCGTCGTTGAAGGGTTGGAAGAGAAGGGCGAGCTCGAGTTGGAGCAGGCGTACGTCGACTTCCTGGTGACGCCCGAGCTGAATTTTCGCGCCGGAATGATGCTCGCACCCATGGGCATCATCAACGAGCGTCACGAGCCGCCGACGTTCTACGGCGTCGAGCGGCCCTTCGTCGACACGTTCATCATTCCGACCACCTGGTTCGACGTCGGCGCCGGCATCCACGGCACAATCGGCGGCAAGCTCCGCTACCGTGCGTACGTCATGGCGCCCCTCGATTCGGTGGAGTTCACCGGCGAAGAGGGGTTCCGTGGGGCGGCACAGAACGGCAGCAACGCACAGGTCCGTCAGATGGCGGTAACCGGGCGCCTCGAGTACGTGGGCTTCCGTGGTCTTACACTCGGCGCAAGCTTCTGGCGGGGCGACAGCAGCGTCACCCTGATACGCCTCGAAACGCCCACTGCGATGATCGTGGCCGACGCTCGCTATCGGCGCGGGCGCTTCGAAGGGCGCGCCCAGTACGCCCACGGATTCGTCGAGGGAGCCGCCGAATTGAACGCCGCTGTGGCTCGCCTGACGGGGGTCGATCCGAATGTTGGGAGTCAGATCCGTGGGTTCTACCTCGAGGGGGCGTACAGCGTGTTGCCTCGCGACGCTCCGCACGAGCTCGGGCTGTTCGTACGCTACGAAGACTTCGACACTCAATTTCGTATGGATGAGGGCGACGTGACGCTACCCGGGTTCGACCGCGATGCATGGGTCATCGGCGCCAACTACTGGCTGGATCCCGATGTGGTCTTGAAGGTCGACTACTCTCACGTGCGCTCGCAAAGCGACATCATTGCCGGACCGCGTTCGCTCAACTTGGGAATCGGATGGTGGTTCTGATGAAGAGGCCCGCAGCGACAGGCTGGTGCTTGATTCTTTGTGGCGCCTTGGCGGGCGCCACGCTCCCGCCGGTGCCGATCCAGGACACGGTCGATCGACCTGAGGCCGACCGTGTCGTCGAGATCGTCGCCGAGCGGTTCCTGTTCACGCCTTCCGCGATCACCATCGAGGCCAGCACGACAGTGGAGCTCCGACTCACCAGCGAGGACACCGATCACGGCTTCCGCATCGTCGGCCCTGACGGCATCGACGTTGATATCGACATCACCATTCCCAAGCGTAATCGCGGCGCGGCAAGCGTCTTCTTCGCACCCACAGAGCCGGGCAAGTACCGGTTCGAGTGCTCACGCATTTGCGGCGCTGGTCACCTCTATATGAGCGGCGTCATCCGGGTGACGGCGGCTTCCTCCGCGCCGGCGACGGAAGGAGGCTCCCGGTGAAGAAAGCACTCGTTGTGGGGGCGACGGCGATCGTCTTGCTGGCGGCGATCTCCTGGCCGGCCAGCGGCCAGTCAGCGCCCGTGCCCGTGGGCCAACCCATTGCCGGCATCACGCCGCACGAGTTCGAGCGCTTCCGCCTCGGGCTCGAGGACTTTCTCGAAGTGGAGAACTCGGAAGAGGGCCTTGGGCCCGCTTACAACGGCACGAGCTGCGGCGTATGTCACAGTATTCCGGCGGTCGGTGGCAGCGGACTCACCACCGAGCTGCGCGCCGGCGTGCGCGACTCAGCCGGCGACTTCCGGCCACCCCTGCTCCCGGACGGCACTCCGGGTGACACGCTCTTCCAGGTCTTTTCGATACCGGACCACGCCTGCCAGCCGGTTTTCCCGGCAGAGGTCAACGTCGTGGCTCGGCGCATTCCGATTCCCCTGTTCGGAGCCGGCCTGGTGGAAGCGATCCCCGACTCCGAGATCGCCGCGCGGGCCGATCCGGACGATCTCGACTCCGACGGCGTCAGCGGACGAGCGGCGCTGGTGCCCGACCTTGTGACCGATGAGGTACGGGTCGGGAGGTTCGGGTGGAAGGCGCAGATCGCCACCCTACGGGACTTCGCCGGCGATGCGTACCGCAACGAGATGGGCATCACCAACGAGATCTTCCCCCTGGAGCTTGCCTTCGGCATTGCGCCTGAGAAGATGGCTCTCTGCGATCCGATACCCGATCCCGAGGACTTCCCCGATCCGGTCACCGGTTTGAGCGGCGTCGACAACTTCACCGCGTTCATGCGGTTCCTCGCGCCGCCATCACGCGCAGCGACCACTCGGGCACAGCGGGGGGGCGAGGACGTATTCCGCTCGATCGGTTGCTCCGGTTGCCACGTGCCGATGCTGATGACCGGCCCGTCGAACAATCCGCTGTTCGACCGGCAGCCAGTACCGCTGTTCTCGGATCTCCTGCTGCACGATATCGGAACCGGCGACGGCATCGGCCAAGGCGACGCGGGACCGAACGAGATTCGCACCCCGGCGCTTTGGGGGTTGCGCTTCCGCCGCATCCTGCTGCACGACGGCTCCGCCGGCTCGATCGGGGCGGCGATTCATCGGCATACGGTAGAAGCTGCCGCCGCCCGCAAGGCATATCGGCGACTGGACAAAGGTCGTCGACAGGCGTTGCTGGAGTTCCTGCGCTCGTTATAGTCGCCATCTCCGCGACGAGTCGACGCTTGTGCGCCGGTGTTAACCTGGCTCCGAGAGGTCTCGGGACACCTGCCCTTACGAGAAGTGTCGTCGTGGAGCGGGCTCCGGAGGGGATCTGACGCTTGCGTTGCTGTCGTCCAAGCGACCTTCCTGCCGTAGAGTCAGTATCGTTGCTGTCGAGTAATCCCCACAAGAGGTCAAGACCAGCCATGAGTCCCGTTTCGAAAAGTATCGTCACGCTCGGCATAACCATCCTGGCGGCGTCTGCTGCTGGAGCTGCGGTAGCCGGCCCGCTGGCACAGCAGGACGTCCAGCAGTTGCAGCAAGAACTGAAGCGCGCCCAGGAGCTCATCAACGCGGGTGAGCCGAAAGACGCGCTCGATGTGCTCGAAGACTTGCTCGAGGTGAACGACCGGTTGTGGGTGGCGTACTACTGGAAGGGCATGGCACACGGTCAAATGGGTGACGAGGATGATGCCCTGGTGGCGTTTCTGGCCGCCGACGAGCGCCAGCCCGGGGTGCCCGAGGTCTACCTCATGGCGGGGATCGCCGCCTTCGGCGTGGGCGACTACGAGACCTGCTGGGAGATGACGATCCTGGCGCACCAGGCCGGCCAGGACATGAGCAAGGAGATCGTGCAGCTCAAGGAAGTAATCGACCCGCCGGACGATCTCGAGGAGCGGCTGAACGCACCGCGGGTCATGGTCGGTCCGATGGACACGAGCGTCACCGAACACAACAGTGCGATGGAGGCGGTTCTCATGCAGATTCAAGGAGAGCTGATCGTCGTGCAACAGCAAGTCGAGAAAGCGCTGCGGGACTCGCCCAACTTCGGCCTCGTACGGTTGAGGGAGCTCGCCGACTATGTCGTGGTGGTGAACGTCGAAGATTACGGCGGTGCGGCCAGCATCTCGCTGGACGGCCGTCCGGGTGATGTCCAGGGCGGGGCGGCGGCATTCGTGGGGGGGGTAACCACGGACCTGAACCTCGGGGGGGCGTCGATCGTGGCTACGGACGGTCGGGATGACGCTCAGGGGCGGCCACGGGGAAGAAACGAGCTCACGGGCGTGATCGACCTGGTCGACCGGAGGTCAAACAACGTGGCCTTTTCCTTGCCCTTTACGTTGCCCAATCTCACCTCGATCGGTGACCTGTCTCGAGACGTGCGTCGTCGCGTCGAGTTGCTCGAGAGCTGGGCTCGCAAGAACCACAAGCGCTAGCAGGACCCGATAGTCCAACCGCCCTGCAGAGCTTCAAAAGAGGCTGCGACCTTCGCCGACGGACCCGTAGCCTCGTCCACCGGAGCTGCACCGGGCAGCGCTCGCTCCGCCTACCCGCCTCCCTGCCCTTGGTAGTGTTGGATCAGGGTAATGGTGTCCTTCGCCACAAGACGGCCTATCGCACCGCTGGATTGCACGAGCATGACGATGGTTCCATCTGGCCGCAGGATAAACCCTGAGGGGTGGAGATACCGCGGTTCCTCGTTTATGTAGCCACCAATGGTTGTCATCGTCTCTGGCGCGTCGAGCCCATAAACAACGGGGTAGGTGAGCTGGTGTCGATCCACCATTGCTTGGGCGTCCTCTTCCGAGTCAACGGAGAGCGCCACGATCTCGGTTCTGATCTCTTTGAACCGTTCGATACTCTTCTGAAAATCAGCCAACTGCTGATTGCAGAATCCTCACCACTCTCCGCGGTAAAAGAGCACTACGCTCCAGCTCCCAGCGAGGTCGGCGGGGATTGTCATCGGCCCACCCTTGACTCTTCGGCCGCCGACCGATGCGAGCAACTGATTGTTCTCGGGGCGCATGTTTCTCCTCCATCCTGGAAGCGTAGGGCGCTAGTCGGGTTTCGAGGGAGCGTACGGACTAGATAGTGGTCACGTCAACACTTGGTTATCAGGACTTGATGTAACTGGACTTGATGAGATTCGTCAATTACCGTAGCCGTAGATGACCAGTGAGCGGCGGGTTGGCGAACAGAAAGGGGGCGCATGATGTCGGGCGAGACGCAATTGAACGAAACAGAGAGCATTGCCTGCTGGATCAACAGGGTGGCTCGCGAACTCTCGAGTGCGAATGCCCGAGCGGTGGCGTCACACGACCTGACTTCGATGGAGGCCAACCTGTTGATTCGGATGGACCTCGGCATGAAATCGCCCTCCGAGATTGCTACCTGTCTGGGAGTTGACGCCTCCAACTTGTCGCGCCTTATTCGCTCTCTGGAAGCAGCCGGCCTCGCGACACGCGAAGTGGACGACAAGAACCGCTCCCGAGCGATTCTCCAACTCACCAGGAAAGGAAAGAAGAAGGCGGCCGCGGTCCACCCTGACAAGCGTCGAATGGAGGAGAGCATCGCATCCCGACTGACTGAGGCAGAGATCAGAAACCTGCTGCGGATCTTGCGGAAGCTCTGCGAGGGCGCCGTCACGTTGAGGAGGTGACGCCCGGCTCCGGGCGAGCTGCGGTCTGGAGCCCGCCGATCGGATGGTGCCGGACCGGTCGCCAGAGGTTTCCCCGACCAGCGGAATACCGTCTACGCAGGCCGACGCACATCGGGCCCGAGGCGAAACAAGTACCCCGGGCCCGGAGTGATCTTGTGGTCAGATAAACGGGCGCGAGACTAGAAGCCGCCCATTCCTCCACCCATACCGCCCCCCATACCGCCCATATCAGGAGCCGCCTTCTCGTCCTCTGGGATCTCGGTCACCATGGCCTCGGTGGTAAGCAGCAGGCCGGCCACCGACGCGGCGTTCTGCAACGCGGTGCGGGTTACCTTCGCCGGATCGATGACTCCTGCCGCGACCAGGTCGCCGTAGTCCATCGTCGCCACGTTGAAGCCTATCGACTGCTTCTTGGCGCGCAGCTTCTCCACCACCACCGAACCCTCGAGCCCGGCGTTGTTGACGATCTGACGCAGGGGCTCCTCGAGCGCCCGGCGCACGATCCTTACCCCGAGTAGCTCATCGTCGGAGCCCTTGATGTTGTCGAGGGTCTTCTGGGCGCGCAGCAAGCTGACGCCGCCGCCCGGTACGATCCCCTCCTCGATGGCCGCCTTGGTAGCGTGCATGGCATCCTCGACGCGAGCCTTCTTCTCCTTCATCTCGGTCTCGGTCGCGGCGCCCACGTTGATCACCGCCACCCCACCAACCAGCTTCGCCAGACGCTCCTGGAGCTTCTCACGGTCGTAG
Source organism: Acidobacteriota bacterium (assembly GCA_963666055.2). Lineage (GTDB taxonomy): Bacteria > Acidobacteriota > UBA890 > UBA890 > WLXD01 > DASCOT01. Next base: position 549,834 of record CAXWPH010000015.1, read on the forward strand.
TCGGACGTGGTGTTGTCGATCTGCGTGCGGATCTGATCCACCCGCGCCTTGATGTCGGCCGCCTTGCCGGAACCCTCGACGATCGTCGTGTTGTCCTTGTCGATGACGATCTTGCGGGCCTGACCGAGGTCCTCCATGTTGACGTTCTCGAGCTTGATGCCGAGATCCTCCGAGATGCACCGACCGCCCGTGAGGATGGCGATGTCCTCGAGCATCGCCTTGCGGCGATCGCCGAAGCCGGGCGCCTTCACCGCCGCCACCGTGAGCGTTCCGCGGATCTTGTTGACCACCAGCGTCGCCAGAGCCTCGCCATCGACATCCTCCGCCAGAATCAGCAGCGGACGACTGGCTCGCGAGACCTGCTCGAGCAACGGCAGCAGGTCCTTCATGCTGGAGATCTTCTTCTCGTGGATGAGCACCAGCACATCCTCCAGAACAGTCTCCATGCGCTCCGGATTGGTGACGAAATAGGGCGACAGGTAGCCGCGGTCGAACTCCATTCCCTCGACCACTTCGAGCGTGGTCTCCAGACCCTTGGCTTCCTCGACCGTGATGACGCCATCCTTGCCGACCTGCTCCATTGCCTCGGCGATGATCTCGCCGATCTCCGCATCGTTGTTTGCCGAGATCGTGCCCACCTGGGCGATCATCTCCCCCCGCACCGGCTTGGATATCGTCGAGATGTACTTGACGGTCGCCACCACCGCCTTGTCGATGCCGCGCTTGAGCGCCATCGGGTCGGCTCCGGCAGTGACGTTGCGGGCACCTTCACGGAAAATCGCCTGCGCCAGCACCGTCGCCGTCGTGGTGCCATCACCGGCAACGTCGGAGGTCTTGCTGGCGACCTCCTTGAGCAGCTGCACGCCCATGTTCTCGGTCGCTTCGCTGACCTCGATCTCCTTGGCTACGGTCACCCCGTCCTTGGTGATGGTCGGCGATCCGAACTTCTTGTCCAACAAGACGTTGCGACCCTTGGGTCCCAACGTCACCTTGACTGCATCAGCGAGCTTGTTGATGCCGCGCAGGATCTCCTGCCGCGCCTGCTCGCCAAAGACAACTTGCTTGGCCATGGTGTGTCCTCTCCAGTATTGAGTTCAGTGCCTGCGTTAGCCGACTATGCCGAGAATCTCGTCCTCACGGACGATCAGGTGGTCGACCCCATCGAGCTTGATCTCCGTCCCCCCATACTTGCCAACCAGCACCGTGTCGCCGGCCGAAACCGACATCTCGGCATTCGAGCCATCGTCCAGCCGCTTGCCCGGACCAACCGCCACCACCTCCGCCTCCAGCGGCTTCTCCTTGGCCGTGTCGGGGATGATGATGCCGCCGCTAACCTCTTCGGCGGCGTCTAAACGACGCAGCAAAACCCGGTCGTACAGAGGGCGCACGCCGACACTCTTCTTCTTCGCCATTGACTATGAGCTCCTTGTGAAGTGGGTGTTCGCAGACGCTGCTGCTTGTCCATTCGTCTGCTGGCTGCGCGTCCGCGCGGAATTAGCGCTTTGACCTGGACTCCGCTAGCACTCTACTAAGGTGAGTGCCAATCCTACACATGATGCCCACTGGCGGCAAGCTATGCTGGGTGAGACGGGAAGCCTCACGCGCTGCGACAATGAGGTGCTCTAGCAGGCCGAGCGGCGGCGTTGGGCGGTCAGCGGGTAGCAGACCGGATCGCTACCTCTTGCGGGCAATCGGGCGAGAGAGAGCCCGGCCAACCCCCGCGACAATCATCTGGGATAAGCTTTTTCTTCATGACTACGCTTGCTTTCTACACTACGTCCGCGGACTCGACATTAGGGTGGAGCTAATGACTGTGTTTTGGGATCGTATTATTCGCGCTGCCAAGCTAGACGTTCAGTTATATGAAGAGGTTGAGGCTGACACGGGCGCAATGGCTCAGGCCATGGGGGTTGTTGTTCTGTCCAGTTTGGCAGCTGGAGTGGGAGGCGCAGGAGGAGGGCTCGGCGGGATTTTATTCGGGACGATCGCGGCTCTCGTCGGGTGGTATATCTGGGCCTATCTCACCTACTTTATTGGCACGAAATTCCTTCCAGAGCCACAGACCAAAGCAGATCTGGGCGAACTATTGCGTACTATCGGGTTCTCGAGCTCCCCCGGCCTGCTTCGAGTCTTAGGTATCATTCCAGGGCTGGCCGGGCTGGTTTTTCTAGTTACCTCGATTTGGATGCTAGTGTCGATGGTAATCGCCGTCAGGCAAGCGCTGGATTATGAGAGCACATGGCGAGCTGTAGGGGTTTGCGTGATCGGCTATATCGTTCAATTGTCGATCCTTTTATTGTTGCTCCCTGTTCTGCTCTGAGGTCACAGCTCCTACCCCGATCGGGGCATAGTGCTGGAGTTCAACCACTCGATCAGCGTTAACTCAGCAGTACCCCCAACCGTGCAGCGAGCCCGTCGAGGACCACCATGAACTTCAAGCGCAACGAAGACGGCTTCTCGCTGATCGAGTTGCTCATCGTTGTGGCGATCATCGGCATCATCGCGACGATCGCGGTTCCGCAGCTGCTCGACGCCATCGACCGCGCCCGCCAGCGCCGCACGATGGCCGACATGCGCAACATCGCCACGGCCAACGGCACCTACCGTGTAGACCAGGGTGCGTATGCTTCGGCGCTGAGCGATCTGCAGCCCACCTACATGCAAGTTGTGCCGACGAACGATGCTTGGGGTAACGCTCTCCAGTACAGCACCTCCAGCGGCTCGTACAACCTCGAGTCGTACGGCTCCGACGGCGCCAACGGTCCGGCTGCGCCGACCCCGTGGATCAACGATCCCTACGACGTCGACTTGGAGTTGACCAACGGCCAGTTCACCCAGGCCCCCACCGCTCAGTAGTCGACCGGCAGCCCCCCAGCCGGACTGTCGCAATTCGAGCCGCGTACTCAGCGTAATGTTCGAAATCGGGAGCGTTGGCTTCAGTCTGCTGCGGTATATGTGCAAACAACAGATGTTGAATCAGAAGTGAACGGCTATATCACCTACGACAGGGCCATAATCAAGATGGATGATGAACGCGTGAGGGATCACATCGCAGTTTGTACGAATTGATTCAATGACTATCGGATCACGTGCCACTCGGTCTCGCGGCCGCCCGGGAACTCCATGCCATCGGGGGTGAAGGTCATGCCCGTTTCCGAGAAGAACACGACTCGCTGGCCATCCCACTCAGGCACTTCGTATTGGATGTCCAACTCCAGGGCGAACAGCGTGTTGTAGCGTAGAGGGCGGCCGCCATCGCCTCCGCCGCGCCCCGAGCTCAGACCAGACCCGGCCGAGTGCACCTCGTCGGAAAAAAACCGGCCGAGAATCCCGTAGCGCATGAAGTAGTAAGCCAGCGAGTGGGCGTAGAGTTTCGCCTGGATGCCTTCCTCCCGGGCTCTCTCGACCGCCGCGATGCCGATCTCATTGCCGCCGCGGCCCCGGTGCATCTCCTCGCCGATCAAGTCCTGGAAGCGGACGATGTGCCGCAGAGCTTCCTGGATTCCCTCGGGAGGCTCGTCTTCGCCCTCTCTGAGCACGTAGGCAGACTGCTGCGTGTCGGTGTACAGACCCAGGTACATAATGCCCGTGTCACAGAAGATGAGGTCTCCTCGTCGGATGACGAGATTGAGCCCCACCCTGGGTGACGCGTCGTCCACAAAGCGTTCGTCGAAGACCCTGAAGTACTCGTCGTCGTCGCTGTACTTGGCACGCTCGGCCTTGCTCCTCTGTACTGTGATCGTGGGATGGTCGACGGTTCCCAGCCCCAAGTCTGCATAGCGCTGCCGGATCCACCAGTTCACGTCATCGGTCGTCGTGACGTCGGGGACGATCACCTTGTTGGAGAAGGCCTCGGCGATGATCTCGTGGGCCAGCCGGAGAACGTGCTTGAAGACGCTCTGTTCCCTGGGGGTGCGAGTTCCCAGCCAATGATTGGCGAGTGTTGCCGCCGAGACGACGCGGGAAGCAAGATCCTCGCCGAGCTGCTGCGTCAACTCCGCGAGCTCTGGCTCCGAGGCGGCACGGCGACCCCGGCGGCTGCGACCGCCGCCAATGGCGATTTGAGCTGGATTTCTGGCTCTGACGATTGCCACGAGATCGTCGCTTTCTGCGCTCAAGCTCTCGATACCCGCCCCTTCGCCTCTGTCGAAGAAGATCATGTAGGAAGGGGTCTCCAGCACGGCGCCGTCCGCTTCCGATTCCAGCAGCGAGACGTAGAGGGGACCGTCGCCCTCGTTGACGATCCACATGTCGATCCCGTTCTCTCGCATCACCTGCGGCAGGATCGTTCGCTGCTTCTCCTTGAGCAGGGCGTTCATCAGAATCGCCTGCTGACGCCTCGACAAGACACTCTCGGCGTCATCGACCAGGACGATCCCGGCGCCCTGGGCAAACACCGGACCGCTCACGGCCATCACGAGGAGCGCTGCTATGAGTCGCAAGTGCATGATCCGCTAAGGCTGGCCGGCGGCGCCCTTGCCCTGGTTAATGACGCTCATCGCAGTGGCTATTATCGAAGCCGCATCGGCGACGCTCGCCGGCAGAATCATGGTGTTGTTGGTCTTGGCCAGCTCTCCGAACTTCTCGATGTAATCCTGCGCGACCTTCAGCTGTACCGCCTCCGGACCGCCGGGGGCACCAATCGCCTCGGCGACACGAGTGATCCCGTCGGCAGTCGCGGCGGCAACAGCGAGGATCGCCTGGGCTTCGCCCTCTGCCTCGTTGATCTGCTTTTGTTTGGCGGCTTCCGAAGCCTTGATGACCTGCTGCTTGGCGCCTTCCGCCTCGTTGACTGCCGCATCACGCTCGCCTTCCGAGGTCAGGATCACGGCGCGCTTTTCCCGCTCGGCGCGCATTTGCTTTTCCATTGCGGCGAGAACGTCCTGCGGCGGAGTGATGTTCTTGATCTCGTAGCGCAGCACCTTGATGCCCCAGGGCTCGGAGGCCTTGTCCACTTCCTCGACAACCCGGATGTTTATCGTGGTGCGCTCTTCGAAGGTCCGGTCCAGATCGATCTTGCCGATTTCGCTGCGCAAGGTGGTCTGGGCGAGCTGGCTGATCGCGAACATGTAGTTGGCCACACCGTAGGAGGCGCGTTTCGGATCCATGACCTTGAGGTAGAGCACTCCGTCAACGCCAACTTGCACGTTGTCGCGCGTGATGCAGATCTGTTCCGGAATGTCGACGGCCGTCTCCTTGAGACCGTGCTGGTAGCGAATCACATCGAGGAACGGCAGGAGGATATGGAATCCCGGTTCGAGCGTCTTGTGGAACTTGCCCAGCCGCTCGACGATGAAGGCGTTCTGTTGTGGAACGACCTTCGCCGTCTTGGTAATAACGATGACAACGAAAGCTGCAAAAACGGTGAAAACGAAGACTGTCATGCTCATGCCTGGCTCCTCCGTATATAGAGTTTCAACCCATCGACCCGCTCAACTACACCCCTGTCACCTCGGGCAAGAGCCTCTGCGCCTACGTTCTGCGCACCCCAGGAAGTGCCGCGAAGCTCAGCTCTGCCGTCGGCGCCGGGAGCGATGTCCTCGGCAACGACTACCGACTTGCCCACCAGCGAGTCGACATGCCCAGCATCGTCTTCAGTTCTTTCCAACCTTCGTAGAATCGGCCCGCGAAGCATGAGCAGGGACGCCACCGAGAGCACCGAGAACACCGCCCACTGAAACCACACGGGGCCGCCGATACCGAGCGAGACCAGTACCCCCACGACGACAGCAGCGGCACCAAAGAAGAGCAGGATGATACCGCCCGGAACCATGACCTCGAGGGCCAGCAGCCCCAGCCCGACGAGTATCCAAATCCACCAATCCATGTCAGATCTCCTTTCGGCCGGCGAGCGTGAGAGTCTATATGCATTTACTCGGAGGCACTCGGCCCGCGAACTTCAATCTGGCGCCGAGAGAAGCACAGAGGTGGTTTCGACGAGCTGAAGCGGCGTGTCGCCGAGCTGACCCTGCCGAGCCCACTCCGGAGCTTCCCACCCGGCACCGGCCACAAGACAACCTGTCAGCAACACGGTCGATTGGACTCCCCGGCCACGCCAGAGCGCGGTTCGCAGGCGGGCACTCCGTGCTCGGCTAACGGGTTGCAGCCCGGTTCGCAAGGTCACTCATCGGGAGAGGACGCAACGCCCGCACCGCGCAATTTCACTCGTGTCTTGCTGCCGTTAGGGTCATTGGACACGATGACGACCTTGGCCCGCTGCAGCCCTGTCGCAGTGGGCTCGAAACGGACGCGGAAATCGCAGGACTGCTGAGGAGCCAAGACGGCGCTCGAGCAGGTGTCCTTGCGGGTCGGTAGGGCGAACTGCGATCGGCCGCCGCCAGTGAGCTTGATCGCGAAGATGTCGACATCCTGGGGCGCTCGGTTGGTGACGGTGACCCTCTGCAACGAGCCCGCGCCAGTTTCGACATCCCCGAAGTCGAGCTTCGGCTCGACGGTCAGACCACCGGCAGTCTCGTCCTCGACCCACAGCGGATCGGCACTATCCGGGGCGCGCATCTCCCCGAGAAAGCCGTGGTTCTGGGCTGGCGACAGGTCTGCAAGAGCCTGTCCCGCACCCTCGTCGAATGCCCAATAGCCGACGAGGCCGGTCGAGAGAGGGTCCACCCCGAGGCTGTGGAACTCTGCGATCTCAGCGTCGGTGAGAGCTACGTTCCACATGGCAGGCTCGTCGATCTGCCCGGGGAAGAACCAGGTGGGCGGTTCCACGCCTCCGGGAGGCGGGCCGATTGTCCCGAACGTGCAGCCGATCGACAGGTCCTGGAAATTGTTCGACGAAGGCACGCCGGTTCCCTCACAACTCGCCCGCCTTTGTCCGTCTATGTAGAGAGCCAGGTCCGCCGATGATTCACGCGCCACAGCCACGTGGTGCCAGGCGTCGTCGGCGACGAAAAGATCGCCAGTAACCGTACACGTGCCCGACGGAAAGCAGTCGTTCAGTGGATAGCAGTAGTTGTTCTCGCGCGTGTCCTCGAGCATGACTTCCAGAGTCCCGTCGCCGGTAACGTAGAGTTGCCAGCTCAGGTTGAACGAATTGTCGTCCTCCCCGCGAGCGATGACGGCTGCTCTGCCGCTGGGCTGTGTGAGCTTGATCCAGGCGCCGGCGGTGAAGACCTCGGTTGGGAACGAGGCGTCGTAGGGAACAATCGCGCGGTCATCGATCCCATCGAACTGCAGCGCTTTGGCGCGGTCCCGCGCGACCTTCCCGGTCACCAGAGCCGGGGCGTTCCCATGCGCCAACAGCACGATGGCGAGCAACATCGCCCAGTACGGCGAACGGTGCAGTGCGTGTCGTTGCCGGTGCAGTCGTCTACCCCACATCGTCTACTCCACCACGAACTGACCCATCATCCCGACGTCTTCGTGCTCGAGGATGTGGCAATGGAACATGTACGGGTTCAAGGGATCCGCGTAGTCGTGAAATCGCTTGATGATGCGCACGGTCTCGAAGGGGCGGACCAGCACCACGTCCTTCCAGCCGAGCTCACTTGCCGCCGGCAGCGCGCCGTCCCGCGACAGGACCTGGAACGAGTCGCCGTGTACGTGGAACGGGTGGGCCTGTGTGTTGGGGTTGGTGATCTCCCAGATCTCGGTATCGCCAACGCGGATGCGTGCGTCGATGATCGCCATGTTCATCCGCTTGCCGTTGATTCCGAAGGGGTTGGCGTTGAGCTCGAAAGGCCGTGGCCTCGCGGCGTTGACGGCTTCTGACTGCGGAATCCGATCGACGGGCGCCAGGCGCTCGGGAACGTCGGTAACGGCGTCTCGCTTGGTGCGCTTGACTTTGATCGTGAGCAGATCGAAATCGGCGCTGTCCCAGGTATCCTGGAGCGGACGCGGCACCAACCGCGTGCCGTTCTCCGAATTGAAGCTGCGAAGCTTGATCTTCCGGCCTTTGTCGGCACCCAGGTCGACCAGGATCTCGGCCCGTTCCGCGGGTGCCAGGATCAGCCGCGACAAGGGCACCGGAGCGGCGAGGAATCCGCCGTCCGAGCCCACCTGATAGAAGATCCGCTCGTCACTGAAGCCGAGGTTGTAGATGCGCGCATTCGAGGCGTTCAGGAGGCGCAGACGAATCACCTGGGCGCCAACCTTCAGCAGTGGGGCCTCGACGCCGTTCACCAGAAAATGGCCGCCCTTGCGGAGCGCGGGATCGGTAGCGGGGTTCCAGTCGTCGGGGAAATGCATGAGGCGGCCGTCTTCGTGGAACCGTCGATCCTGGAGAATCAGCGGGATGTCATCGCCTCCGTAGGAGCGTGGCAACGCCAGCGTGTCCGAGGTGTCGTCCTCGACGATGAGCATGCCGGCGAGCCCCTGATAGACCTGGTAGCCAGTCCCCGTCGGATCCATGAGCACCGACTGGCCCAGTCTTTCGGCCGCTTTCACCTCCAGCTACCGACCGGTCAGCAGCCGAATGGTTGCCGGACGCCCCTCGGCCGGCAGGAACATGCCAGCAAGAGCCACCACCGCCCCCAGTCCTCCAAGGGCCACCAGCACCCAGAAAAAGCCGCCAGTGAACCCGTGCAGCGACGCGACCATGGGCACGGCGAGCGATGCGAGGCCGAAGGCAAGGACGAACTTGACGCCGTAAACGGTGCCACGCCAGTCGGGCGGCGAATACCGCGCCAGAAGGACGTTTTCGACCGGAATGCCCCCAGTTTGTAGAAAGACGGCGGCGGCCAAGACTGCTACCAGACCGTAGCCGCTCAGACCGGCCGCGACCAACAGCAATGGGGTGACGATCACGTAGATTCCCACGTAGACGGGACGCGCCGTGTGGCGGTCTGCCAGATACCCGCCGAGCACATGGGCAGCGGCGGCGATGAGGTAGACGAGCGACACCAGGCCGCCGGCCCCGAGAGCGCTAAATTCGCCAGGCTGCAGCAACCGCTCGGCGAACAACTTGGGCATGACCACCGACAGCGCCTGGAACACCATGCCGCCGCACAGGATCGCGACGGCCAGCACCAAGAACACGCGTGATCGACCCTCGCTGGGCGCGCCCCGATCCAGCTCCTGCGCGTCGCGCTCTCGCGCCACAATGGTGCCGTCACGGATGTAACGCCAGAGCAACAGGCCGGTGATCGTGGAAACGCCTCCCGGAACTATGAACGCGGCGCGCCAGCTGATCAGGTCGGTGAGCAAACCGGCGATCAAGCTGGCCGAGGCAATTCCCACGCTGCCGAAGATCCCGTTGATGCCCAGCACCCGGCCGGGGCTCGCAGCGTTGCGGACCAGCCAAGCGATCCCGACCGGGTGATAGATGGACGCAAACAGCCCCATCAAGGCAAGGCCGAACCCGATGCTAACGGCGCTGCTCATCAAGCCGGTGAGAATCGAGGCAACACCGAGACCGACGAAGAACAGCACCATCATGCGCAGGGCGTCCCAGCGGTCGCCCAGCCAGCCGGCAGGCAGCGCGCCGAAGCCGAAGAGGACGTTCCCGGCCGTCAGCAGCGCTATCAGCTCCGCGTAGCTCATGCTCAACTCCGCCTCCAGGCCGAGCAGCGCGGTCGGATACAGCAGCATGAACAGGTGTGAAAAGCTGTGGCCGACGTTGGAGAAGCGCATCGACAGCTGTTCTGACGAGATCATGGCTGAGCCAGTCTGTATCAAGTCAGCACCCGCGTCGAAGCCATGCTATCGCTGGGCATGTTGTCCCTCAGGGAACAATGATGCCGAAGTACACGAAGACAAGTCCGAGCGTGTCGTTGATCCCGTGCGCAAGGATCAGGGGCCAGAGGTTCCGTCTTGCCAAGAGGAATGCACCACCATAGACAGCACCGCCGATGCCAATAGATATGGCCTGCACTGGTCCCTGGTAAGCGTGGATGAGCCCAAAGCCAATCGCCTGAACGAGGACTGCCGCCACCCACGCCGCACGGGAAGCGCCTAGAGCCTCAGCGATCACCGTCAACAGGAAACCACGAAAGAAGAACTCTTCTCCGAAGGCTGCCAGCAGCCAAACGAGGGGCAGTATTGCCAGTAACAGGCCAAGGTTTCCCGGTAGATCTCGGAATCGATCAAGTTGCTGAGCTTCCCCGAAGGCAGCCACCAGAGCAGGCCTTGCCATTCCAATGGCAAGCGAATCGATGACCATCGTGCCGATCACCCACTTGAGCAATGAGCGCGATGGCCGAAAAACCCGCAGCCCAATGTGCACAAGGGGAATTTTCGTAGCCCACATCCAGATCATCAGGGCCAAGACCAGCAGAAAGCTCAACCAAGCGGTCTCTACCACCGGCATCAACGACCAGCTTCGTGGGATCCACCCGGCGTACCGCACCAGGGCGAGCCCGAAATAGCCAGCAACAAACGACCCGGCACCGATACTTGGGAAGAGCTGCTGCTGCTTGTCCGTTCTGTGTGCCCTCTCGGTCAACTTGACTGCCTCTTGCACGGCACCATCTCCTTGTTGTCGTGGAGATCGTTGTCGCAAAATTTACTACATACGTAGTAATTCAGACTGCATAAGAAAGCCGGAACGGCACCGGATCGTGCCCTACGCATTGGGCTCGCACCGCATCGCCGACGTTGAGCTGCGCGGTCATGCCGAGCGTGTGTGGGTGTGGAAGTGGGCTGTGGGCGCGTCATACGACGGCCGAACCCGACTGGGACGGAGTGTGGCAGGCAGCGTTGAGGACCGGGACCTCGGTGGCGCGGGTGGCCGGATCGCCCCGCCGCGGCTCGTACTGGACGAAGTCCCCGGTTACCGAGGCGCCCTCCCACTCATCGACGCCGACGATGCCGTCGATGATCGGAGGGTAGCCCTCGACGTTCGACGCCGCCACACTCGCGGCCTTCGGCAAGGGAACCGCCGCAATCATGGCGATCAGACCGGAGGCCCGGAGGCGGTGTGGACCAGAGCACGCACAGCCGAAAGTCGCCGCCTGGAACGCTCCGACACCTCTGAAACGCAGGCTCCGTCGATGGTCTGGCTAGCAGGCCGTGGTGAAAGTGTGGTGAGTCTGGCGCAGGGTCTTGCGAAGTGGAGGCAAGGAGAGAGGAGGAGGCGATGGTTACCCCATCGTTGACGAGGAACGACGCAGCTTACGCGCGCAACCCCCTGTCGCCCGAAGGGTTACGGCGAGTTGGGGCCATTTGCGGTGTTGGCCTTCCTCGACGATGGCTAGGGCATCGCCTGTGTCAGGCCGCCTTGCATCTGGCCCCAACTCGCCGTAACCAGACCCACCACACTTTCACCACGGCCTGCTAGGGTGTGATCTCTACCAGGTGCATTCTTGTGAGCTCTGCTGCTCGGTGATCTGTCATTTCGATCAGTGCTTGAGTATGTATGAGTGGCCTTATTGAGCCACCTCTATAGGCACTAGAAATGACTTCTGCGTTCAAATCGCGGAACTCTGTCCAAGCCTGCTGAGCAACCTCGAGTAGTTCTCTTCTGTCATTGTCCAAGGCTCCCGCTAGCTGCTCATACGCCTTGTTGAGGATGAAATCTGATGCGGACAAATGCTGACTTGCGGCTGTATTTAGATCGGTTTGCGTGAGGTCTTGCGAATGTATGATGCTTGGTGTGGCAAGACACAGGAGACAAAGGGCGATATTCGTTCTTGCTGCCATGACGGCTTTCTCCTCAAGCCATAGCGGTTTCCGCGCCCCAGTTGCCGGCCAACAGCATGCCATCCACGATCATGGAGTAGGCGAACGGTCGGGCCACCTTCGGGCCCTTCGCTGACGCGGGCGGCGTCTGCCGGTCTGCAACGCCAGCGAGTACGTGTTCGGGCGATACTGTAGTTGAATTGCGAAGCTCGCTCGCAAACTTCCTGAGCTGAAACTCGTTCTGGGCAACCGCGGCGCTTACCGGCCCGCGCTTTTGAGTTGATACCAGAGACTGAGCCCGTTATCACGGACCCCAGCAAACACCCGCTCGGAGTCGTTCCAGATCCGTCGGCTCGTCACATCAACGCCGGCACGGTCAGCGAACACGAGGGCAAACGCAACCGCGTACTGGGGCGGCATGCGCGAATCCTCGATGTCGCCGGCGATCGTCCGGTAGTCAAGATCCGAATCGGCGATCCAGACGGCCGCCTGCTCGACGGCATACGTCACGGACGGGTACAGCGTCGGCGAGTTGGCGACAGTGTAGGTGCCGACCTGGATCTGATACATCAGATCCTCGAGGCGTGGCTCCGTGCTCGGCGGAAGAATCTCGAGTGAGTCGCTCTTGTTCGAGATCCTGCGATCGCGCTGGCGACCGACGGTCCGCACCGTCCAGTCGCGCCAGTCGGCATCCGGGAGCACGACCCATCCATCGCGGCGAGCCACCATGTCCCTGGCACCGTCGTCGGATCGAAAATAGGCTCCGACCGGCGATGTCACGACAATCGACTGACCACCGGTTCGCCTGATGCGAATCGTCACCGCTTCATTGCCGGCGCCAAACGCCTGAACCTCAACGAGACCGGCGTCGATGGCGTCGAACAGATCGAAGTCATCGAGTGACCCTCCTGTCGTGTCGTCGCTCGAGCGAAAGAAGAAGAGGTGCTGGCTTGGAAGAAAGTCGTGCAGCTCCGCCAACTCGAAGCCGGCAGCCTTCCACTCCAGCAGCACCTGGCGCACCGACATCCGGTGGTCGGCCTTGATCTGGTCTCCGGTGCCGTCCTCGACACGGTACTCGAGCAGTGCGACGCGCCCACCGGGCGAAAGCGCTCGACGGATGCTCGCCAGCATCGGCTCTGGATCGGACATCTCGTGATAGACGTCGGCGATGATCACCCAGTCAACTTCGCCGGCGGGAAGCTTCGGGTCGACGGGGGTGCCGAGAATGGCCTCAATGCCGGTGACGTTCTCATCGGCAGCCAGGCCCTTCATGATCTCGAGCATCTCTGGCTGGATGTCCTCGCAGTACACCGTTCCGCCCGGCCGTACCAACGGTGCCATCTGACGCGCGTAGTACCCTGAGCCGCACCCCACATCAGCCACCACGTCACCGGGGCTCAGGGCCATCGCCTCCAAGACGCGTTGCGGCTGTTCCTCGACCACCCGGTCCTCACGCTCGAGCCACTCCGCGCCGAGATAAGTCATGAATTCCGCCGGCACCCGATGACGTTCCTGGCGGTCGGTCTGCGCTTCGGCCGAATGGAAACCGGTGGCGATGCCCAGGAGAACGGCTAGCAGCATGGGACGGTTCTTCAAGAGAGATCCCTCAGAGAGGAGCCTTCCTTCAGCCTACCATCGGGCACTATCAAGTCCCTCTATACTCCGCGTACGGCTACGCACGCGGTCAGGCATTCACGAAGAGCTTTCGCGGCAGGGTCGAGAAGCTCTCCGGTGCCCCGTCCTCGGTCACCCGGATCGTCTCGCTGAGCTCGAAGCCCCAGTTGTCCATCCACATCCCGAGGATCATGTGGAAGGTCATGTCGGGCTCCAGCACGGTGGTGTCGCCGGGGCGCAGGCTGGCGGTGTGCTCACCCCAGTCCGGCGGATAGCCGATGCCGATCGAGTAGCCGATGCGCGACTCCTTCTCCAAGTCGGCCTTGGTGATCACCGCGCGCCAGGCGGCCTCCACCTGCTCGCACGTGGTACCCGGACGGGCCTTCTCGAGCGCCGCCTCCATGCCCTCCACGACCACGTCGGCAACCCGGGTGAGGCGGGGCGGCGGCGAGCCTAGGAATACGGTGCGAGCCAGCCCGGCGTGGTAGCGATGCCGGCAACCGGCGAGCTCGATATTGGTTGCCTCCCCCACCCTGAAGCGATTGTCCGTCCAGCTCAGGTGGGGGGCCGACGCCTTCTCGCCGGTCGGCATGAACAGCACGTGGCTGGGGAGATCGCCACCGGATTCCGGTGTGCCCGCAATCTCGGTGGCGTAGAAAATCGCTGCCGCGTCGCATTCGCGCACTCCCGGCTCGATGCGATCGATGACGGCTCGCATGGCGCGGTCCGCAATCGCGCCCGCCGCGCGCAGGTGCTCGATCTCACGCGGCGACTTGACCAATCGGACCCAGTTCACCAGCAGGTTGGCGTCGACGAAGGTGGCGTTGGGGAGACCCAGCCGAAGCTGCTCGTAGGCGCGGGCGGTAAAGAAGTAGCTGTCCATCTCCACACCGAGGCGGCGGTCGCCCCAGCCCTTGTCCGCCAGCACGCCGGCAATGAAGTCCATCTCGTGCCGCGCAGCCGATTGCACGTACTCCTCCGGATAGCCGACCAGGCTGTCGGAGCTCAGGAAGGCGGAGTGCCGAGCGCAGGCGACGTCCATCTGCCGGCCGATCCAGAGTGGCTCCGCCGCGTCCAGCGCCAGCGCTGTCAGCTGATGCACGTAGAACGACCAACCGTTGTAACCGATTAGGTAGTTCATGTTGGACGGATCGGTGACGAGCAACACCTCGATGCCCGCCGCCTCCATACGGCGCTTGGTCTCTTCGATGCGGCTCAGGTACTCGTGCGTCTCGAAGGGCATCTTCGAACTTCCGTCTGCTGGCTCGTCGATTGTCGTGACGGCGGCCGGAGGGAGCCCCCGGAAGTAGCGGGCAGACATCTACCGAACGATCGGTAGCACCACGTAGGAGGCGTAGTCGCCCGCGTGGTGGATGGTGTTGTGCGCCACCACCCACTCTGTCTCGTCGAAGTTGTTTCCCCCGGTGTTCAGGTTGCGATCAAAGCGCGGAAAGCTGGAGCTCGACACCTCCACGCGAATCCTGTGCCTGGGCCCGAAGTAGTTGCTGGTGGCGTGCATATCGACCCGCAGGGCGTATACGTCGCCTGGGCTCATCCACACTGAGCGATCGAAGCCCTCCCGATAGCGCGCTCGCAGGATGCCTTCCTGCACATTGTAGGCGGTGCCGTCCGGATACACGTCGACCAGCTTGACGAGGAAGTCGGTGTCCCTGGCCGAGGACGATACGTACAGCATCGCCTCGATCGGCCCGGTCACCTCAACGCCCGCCTCGAGCGGCGGCGTCGTGTACACGAGCACGTCCTGCCGCGTCTCGACCTCCCGCTGATCGAACGACCCTCCCTCGGCATCGGGCGTACCCGAACAACAGAAGTTCCCTCCCCGCGACGGCACCGGCGTGGCCGGGTCGTAGGTGTACCGGTCGGGCGGTTCGTCGCCGGGAGACGCGACCGATAGCACGCCGCTGCCGAAGCGACTGTTGGCCCGTCCGTCGCTATGCAGGTAGTACCTAGCAAACCGGGTATCGGGTACGGGCCACTGCGGCGCGGAGCGCCACTCGTTCCTACCCATCAGGTAGTACTGCACCTTGGGCATCGTGGTGATGCCGTTGTCCACGCCTGCGAGCCAGTGATCGAACCAATCGACGTAGATCCTCCAGAAATCTTTACGGGCATCGCCGAGGTCGCGCTCCCCGACGATGGTGCGCTGCGTGGTTCTCTCCGAGCCGCAGTGCGTCGTCGGCGAGATGATCACGAACTGGTTGTCACGCGCGCGGGTGCTCTCGGAATTGCGCTGCAGCAGGTTGAACTCGTAGAGGGTCTCGGCAACGCCGTAGTCGTACCAGGAGTTGATGAACAGCGCGGGAACGTCGAAGCGATCCTCGTCGGTCAGGTAGTGGAACTGGTCCCACCAAGGGTCGGTGAGCGGTGTCGACACGACACGCTCCCAATCGGTCGGAGGCGTGCGGCCCTTGTCCATCATGTCCACGATGGGCAAGGTCGGCCAGATCTCCGCGTGATCGATGTCGGGTAGCTTCGGGGCTGGATCGAAGTACTGCGCATCGCCAGACGCGAGCCACTCGCCGCGGTCCATTTGCGGCGGCGGCGCGTAGTAGATCTTGTTGCCGCTGCCGCGGAACCAGCCGAAGCCGAGGGCCAGCTCGATGGCGCCCCCGTTGATGAGCCCGAAGTAGCGATATCGCCCGCCCGCGGAACCCACGGCACCGCCTGTGGCCTGCGGGATCATGGCCGCATGATGGGGGTTCCTGAGCGTCGCCTGGAACATCTGATAGTCGCCCGGCGAGGAGCAGCCATAGGTCCCCACCCGGCCGTTGGACCAGGGCTGCGCCGCCAGCCAGTCCACCGTGTCGTAGCCGTCCTCAGCGTCGCCGCCGTAGACCAGGAACCGTCCCTCCGATTCGTACCGCCCACGCTTGTCCTGCACGGCGACCACGTGCCCCCGGCCGGCGAACAGATTCGCCACCGACCGAGGCCGGCTGCGGTAGGCGTTCTTGTCGTACGGGGTACGGATCAGAACGGTCGGCAGCCGGTCTCCGGCGCCCTCGGGGAAATACAAGTCGGTGGACAGGCGCACCCCGTCGCGCATCGGGACCATGGCGCTTCGTTGCAGACGCACCTGGTGCGTCGCGCTCGGCATGTCGTACTGCGCCGGACCGGCGCTCAGCGGCTGGGCCGCGGGCTCGACAGAGCCGGCCGATACCGCGGCCGCGACGAACAGGAGGCCGAAAAGGACACGCCGCATGAATCACCTCCTCGTTGGCTGCCAAGATCCGCACGCCACAGCGGTCAGATCTGACCACAGGCTCACTACGGGCTCAACTGGAGACCCCCTTGACCCGATGGCCGAGACAGCCCTAGTCTCGCCCCTCGATGCACCACCAGCAGGTCTACTCAATGCAACGCAGCCTCGTTCCCGCCCTCGCACTGATTTGTTGGGCTGTCGCGTCCAACGCACCGGCAAGTGTTGCGGCCGAACCGGAAACGATCCCCCTCTGGGAAGGCCGTGCTCCGGGAGCGCTTGGCGACGAAGACGCGGACACGCCGACTCTGACTATCTACCGCGCGTACGGCGGCGCGGGCGCTGCAACCGCCGCCATCGTGGCCCCTGGCGGGGGCTACCAGGACCTGGCGATGAATCACGAGGGTCGGCAGGCCGCCAACTGGCTCAATTCGCTCGGCATCACCGCGTTCGTTTTGAAGTACCGGCTGGGGCCGCGCTACCGGCACCCAATTGAGCTTGGCGATGCGCAGCGCGCCATGCGGCTCGTCCGCTCGCGAGCGGATGAGTTTGGTATTTCGCCCGAACGCATCGGCATGATGGGCTTCTCCGCGGGCGGCCATCTCGCCACCACCGCCGGCACGCGCTTCGACAACGGCGATCCCGATGCCAGCGACCCGATCGAACGCTCCAGCAGCCGACCCGACTTTCTGATCCTCGCCTATCCGGTGATCACTCTTGTCGCCGAACATGCGCACCAAGGCTCGGCCGCAGCGCTACTCGGCAAGGATGCCGCCACAAGCTTGCGCCGCGACCTCTCTAGTCACCTGCAAGTCACGCCCGAGACGCCGCCCACCTTCCTGTTTGCAACGAGCGGCGACACTAGCGTGCCGGCGGAGAACAGCATCGACTTCTACCTGGCGCTGCGCCGAGCTGGCGTAGCGGCGGAGATTCATGTTTTCGAGTCGGGCCCCCATGGCGTCGGCCTGGCGCTGGGCGATCCTGTGCTGGCTCAGTGGCCCGTGCTGGCGGCAAATTGGCTTCGCGCCCACGGCCTTATCGAGCCTGGCCTTCGCTAGGACAAATCCCGAGCGACGGAGGACCATCGAAGTGCTTCGAGTCACTCCCCTACGGCCTTTTCGACCGTCCCGGACCGTCCGTGCTCGTGTCACATCGATCGGCCTGCCGCTACTGATCGCTCTGTGGGCGAGTGTTCTCTCGGGTCAGCAGGGCTTGCCGCGCAACCAGGCCCTCTATGTGACGATGCGCGACGGAGTCAAGATTGCGATCGATGTCTGGTTACCTGCAAACCTGGAGCCTGACCAGGAGATCCCGACGGTTCTTCGTGCAACGCGCTACTGGCGCGCCACCGATACCCGCAGCGGCAGGCCCGAGGACGATCGCAACTTTGGCGAGGCGGAGCGCTTCAACAGCAATGGGTACGCACTGGTCCTGGTCGACGCGCGCGGCAGTGGAGCTTCCTTCGGTACCCGGCCCTATGAGCTCAGCCAAGAAGAGGTGCAGGACTACGGTGAGGTCGTCGATTGGGTCGTCGGGCAGCCCTGGTCCAACGGTCGGGTTGGAGCGTGGGGGGTCTCCTACTCGGGCAACACGGCGGAGATGCTGGCCGTAACCGGTCACCCAGCGGTCAAGGCGATCGCACCGCTGTTCAACGACTTCGACAACTTCGGTCACTTGGTGTTTCCGAACAGCTTGCTCACCGTCGGCTTCCTGCAAGCCTGGGGCAAGGCGGTTCATGACATGGACATGAACGATATCTGCGCGCTGCGGGATGTGACCGGAGACGCCTGTGCCGGGCTCGAGCAGCAAACGAGTGGCGTGAAGCCGGTCGACAGCGATCATGACCGGCAACAGCTAGCTGCCGCGATCCGCCAGCATGCCGGCAACACCCAGCCATACCTCGCAGCGCTGGACTACGACTTCCGCGACGACCCCTTCGGCTCCGCCGGCGTGCGAGACGTGGGCTTCAAGCGCAGCCCTGCCGGTTACCTACCTCAGATCGAGGCGTCGGGAGTGGCGATGTTGATTCGGGTCGGCTGGCTGGATGCCGCAACCGTCAACGGCGCTCTCGGCCGCTACACTACGATCGACAATCCACAGCTGGTGAAGATCGGGCCCTGGGACCACGGGGCTAGCAACGACACCGATCCGTTCAAGCCTGTAGCAACAGCGGTCTCGCCTTCTCGCCAGGCACAAGACGAGGAATTGATCGAGTTCTTCGATCAGTTCCTCAAGTCAGACAGCCCGGTGAAGCCAGCGAGCCGTATCGACTACTACACGATGGGCTCCGGTCAATGGAAGAGCACTCAGGTGTGGCCGCCCGAGGGGTTCTCACCTCAGCGTTGGTACTTTGGTGCCGGCTCGGCATTGACCAGGGACGCGCCGCAGGCAACCGGCGCCGACAGCTACACAGTGGACTTCGAGGCCACTACCGGACGGCACAATCGCTGGTTCACCAATGGTGGGGCCGGAGACGTGATCTACCCCGATCGTGCCCAAGCGGATCAACGACTCCTGACGTACGACAGCAGCCCAATGAGCAGCGACGTCGAGATCACCGGGCACCCATTGGTGACGCTCTACGCAGCTTCTACACACAGCGACGGCGCATTCATCGCCTATCTTGAAGACGTCGCTCCGGACGGGAAGGTGACCTATATCACCGAAGGCGGGCTGCGCGCCGTGGTTCGACGCGTGACGGAGGAACCTCCCCTCTACACGAAGTTCGGACCTCACCGCACGGAGAGGCGTGCCGACGCCTGGCACCTGATACCGGGAGAAGTCGCCGAGCTGACGTTCGACCTTTGGGCTACGTCCGTCCTCATCAAGAAGGGACACAGAATTCGCGTGGCGATCGCGGGAGCAGACCAGGATACGTTCTTACGCTACCCCAAAGAGGGCGGTACCCCGACGATCACCGTGTACCGGGACCGCTTGCACGCGTCCCCATATCGAGCTACCCGTCAGGGCACGCTAATCGCTGCCCACTGCGAAACCCGGGCCACTTCCTCTGCGTAATGCAAGCAAGGAGAGCCCGGACGCCCGACCGTCGCCCGCTCCTCCCCGTTTCCGAGGCCGGTCATGATCACCCAGAAGCTCCGCACCACGATACGCAAGCTCGCCCTGTCGCCCTTCTTCTCGATCGTCGCGATCTTGACGTTGGCTTTGGGGATCGGCGCCAACACCGCCGTGTTCAGCGTCGTCAACGGGGTGCTGCTCTCGCCGCTCCCCTTCCACGAGCCGGAACGGCTGGTGGGCGTGTGGCACACGGCGCCGGGCCTGGGCTTGGAGTTCGTCAACCAGTCGCCGGCCCTCTACTTCACCTACCGGGAGCACAGCGAGCTGTTCGAGGACACCGGCATGTGGAGCAACGACTCCTCCTCGATCACCGGGATGGACGAGCCGGAACAGGTGTCGAGCATCTACGTGACCGACGGCACCTTGCCGATTCTGCGCACCACACCGCTGATCGGGCGGATGTTCAGCTCGGAAGATGATGCACCGGAGGCACCATCTACTGTCGTGATCAGTCATCGCTACTGGCAGGAGCGCTTCGGAGGGAACCCGAGCATTTTGGGTACGAGCCTTCAGGTCGACGGCACGCAGACGGAAATCATCGGCGTGACACGGCCCGACTTACATTTTCTGGACTCCGACCCAGCGATCTACCTGCCGTTCCAGTTCGATCGCGGCGAGGTGTTCTTCGGCAACTTCAGCTACCAGGGCATCGCGAGGCTCAAGCCTGGCGTCACGCTCGAGCAGGTCGACGATGAGATGGCCCGGATGATCCAGATCACCATAGAGACCTTCCCGCTGCCCGGTGGGTTCTCGGCGGAGATGATCCAGCAGATCGGATTCGGCCCCGCCGTGCGACCACTCAAGCAGGACGTCGTAGGCAACGTCGGCTCCGTGCTCTGGGTGCTCCTCGGTACCGTCGGTATGGTCTTGCTGATCGCCTGCGCTAACGTCGCCAATCTCTTTCTGGTTCGGGCCGAGGGGCGTCAGCAGGAGTTGGCGATCCGCACTGCCCTGGGGGCGAGCCGCGGCCGCCTTGCCCGTGAGCTGCTGGGAGAGAGCTTGATGCTCGGCCTGCTCGGTGGCGCGGCCGGCCTGGCGCTCGCGGCCGCGGGTATTCGTTTCCTCGTTGCCCTGCAGCTTCAGGGGCTACCGCGACTCGACGAGATCGGCATCAACCCCGCGGTGCTGGGGTTCACGCTGTTGCTGTCGGTGCTGGCCGGTCTTTTCTTCGGTACTTTCCCGATTGCCAAGATGGGCACGGCTCGATTGGTCGACGCGCTCAAAGAGGGCGGCCGTGGCGGCAGTGCCGGGCGCCAACGCCACCGTGTGCGCAGCGCGCTGGTTGTGGCGCAAGTGGCTCTGGCGCTGGTGCTGCTCGTCGGTTCGGGTTTGATGATCCGCAGCTTTCGCGCCTTGCGCGACGTCGATCCGGGTTTCCGCGATCCGCAGGAAGTGCTGACGCTGCGGGTGACGATCCCCACGGCTGAGGTGCCGGACAATGCGGAGGCGGCGCAACTGCACGAGACGCTGCTGCGTAGCATCCAGGCGATCCCGGGTGTGCGTGCTGCCGGCATGACGAGCTCAATCACCATGGATGGATGGGACAGCAACGACCCCATCATCCGCGAGGACAGCCCGCCGATAAACAATCAGATGCCGCCGCTCAGACGTTTCAAGTGGATCGCCCCCGGCTACTTCGAGACCATGGGCAATACGATCGTGTCGGGCCGCGACTTCACCTGGGCCGACCTGCACGACCGTGCCCCGGTGGCGATCCTCACCGAGGACACGGCTCGCGAGTTCTGGACCGAGCCGTCGGCAGCGATCGGCCAGCGCATCAAGAACGCGCCGGAGAGCCCGTGGCGCGAGGTCGTCGGAGTGGTCGGAAACATACATGACGATGGGGTCGACCAACCGACCACCAAGACCGTCTTCTGGCCGATGGTATCGGAGGGTTTTTGGGAGGAAGGTTTGTTCGTCCGCCGCTCGATGGCTTTCGTCGTGCGCTCGGAGCGCATCGGCACCTCAGGTCTGCTCGATGAGATCCGCAGCACTATCTGGGACGCCAATGCCAGCCTGCCGCTGGCTCAGGTGCGTACGCTCCAGGAGATCCTCGACCGCTCGATGGCCCGCACCTCGTTCACGCTGACGATGCTCGGGATCGCCGCCGTTGCCGCGGTGCTGCTCGGAGCCATCGGGATCTATGGCGTGACCTCCTACATCGTCTCGCAGCGAACCCGCGAGATCGGCGTGCGCATGGCGATGGGAGCCCTCCAGGCAGACATCAGCCAGCTGGTGCTTCGCCAGGCGGCCGTTCTGGCCCTGGTCGGCGTCGGACTCGGCCTGATTACTGCCTTCGGACTCACCCGCCTGATGGCATCGCTACTATATGGCGTCAGCCCGGTCGACCCGATGACGTTCTCGGCAGTGGCCGTCGGGGTGACGACCGTGGCGCTGTTGGCGAGCTACCTGCCAGCGCGGCGCGCGGCGCGCGTTGAGCCTGTGGAAGCGCTGCGCTGGGACTAGTGGCCTAGGGGCCTGAGTCAGGACGCTACCAGGCCGCTCCCGCTTTCCGATTACAATCGTGCCGCGGCTCCTGCAGGCGGGCGCCGTTCCAGAAAAGGACGTCGCTATGAGCTCGACGCGAAGAGGCTTTCTCACGGGTGCGGCGACAGTGGGAGGCGGAGCCGCTCTGGGCCGGCGCGTCGTGGCCTTCCTGACCGGACGGTCGATGACCGCGTACGCCGCCCTGGGAGGGATGAGCACCGCCCAATCTGCCATTACCCACGGTCCGTTCGTGGGGCACCTGACATCCACGAGCGCGACGTTGTGGGCCAAGTGCTCAACACCGGGTTTGTATTACCTCACCGCTCATGGAATCGGTGGGCGTGAGGCGCTGGTGGCTACGGCAGAGGCGACCCCCGACAACGATATGTGCGTCGTCTGGCAGGTAACGGAACTTCAGGCAGACACCAGATACACCTACGAGGCTGCTTATCAGGATCAGCCAATCCTCAGCGACGTGGACACTTTCTTCGTGACGCCCGCCGCCGAGAGCGCACCAACGCTCACCCGATTGGCTTTCGGATCGTGTGCGTATGAGGACCGTGAATCGTCTGCGGTGTGGCGTCGAATGTCCGCGGTGGACCCGCATGCCATCGTGCTGTTGGGAGATACCCCCTATATCAATTCGACGGCGCTGGAGGTTCAGCGAACCCGATATGCCGAGTTCGCGGCGGTCCTCGACTTTGCCGACCTGCTGCGCAACAGGTCGCTCTATGCCACCTGGGACGACCACGACTTCGGCGCCAACGACACCGATGGACAACTCGACGGCAAGGCGAACGCGCGTCGCGCTTTTATCGAGTATCACGCCAATCCGTCGTACGGGGACGGAGACCACGGCATCTACACGAAGTTCCGGCGCGGTGGCGTCGAAGTGTTTCTTCTCGACACTCGGTATTTCGCGGGCACGGAATCCTCGCCGGTTGCCGCGGACCAACCAACGCTGCTTGGCCGACAACAGTGGGAGTGGCTGCGCCAGGAACTCCGGGCGTCGACCGCGCCCTTCAAGCTATTGGCTTCGGGGATGATCTGGAATGGAGCCGTGCGACCTGGCAAGCCCGATCACTGGGAAAGCTATCCGCATGAGCGAGCGGCGCTGTTTCGCTTCATCGGACAGGAGGAGATTCCCGGGGTGGTGCTGGTAGGCGGCGATATTCATCGAACCCGTGTCCTACGACACGAGACGACCGAGACAGCCGGATATCCGCTCCTGGAGCTGATCACATCGCCCATCCACGCAAGCGTTATCGACGCCGCGAACGCGCCCCACCCCGCGTTGGTTCACGACTCGGGTGAGCCCCATTCGTTTCTCCTCATCACCGTGGATACGACCGTGACGCCGGCCATCCTCGTCGCCCAGTTTCAGAACGCGGCGGGACGTGAGCTGCATTCGCTCACCCTGAGTACCGAGAACCTATCGGCGGCACGAGAGACGGTCGAGGGGACCATCCGCAGATCCGAATAAGGGAACGGAGTGCCACATGCACCGAACGTCACTGACTCGAGCCACCATGCTCGGCGGCTGCCTACTGCTCTTGCTCGTCGTTGGTCTGCACGTACAGCCCGTGGCGGCGCAGAGCATGAGCTCCAAGATCGCTTTCGTGTCGAACCGGGATGGCAACGCTGAGATCTATGTCATGGACGCGGACGGCTCCAACGTGACGCGACTGACCAACAACCCGGGCTTCGACGGCGCCCCGACGTGGTCACCCGACGGTACGCGGATCGCGTTCGCATCGTCGCGCCACGAAAACAGCGACATCTACATCATGAACGCGGACGGCTCCGACGTGACGCGGCTGACAAACGACCCGGCCAATGACGGCGGGCCCTCGTGGTCGCCCGACGGCTCGATGATCGCCTTCGATTCCAACCGCAGCGGCAGCTCGCAAGTGTGGCGCACGAACGTCGACGAGGGAAGCTGGGGATACAACCCGACGCAGCTGACCGAGGACCATCCTCTGGGACGAGTGAACAACTTCCTGGCATGGTCGCCGGACGGCCTTTGGATCGCCTTCGAAGCGGATCGGGACCGGGACGACCCAGAGATCTACCTCGCAAACGCCGTCGACGGCACCAACCAACAGCGGTTGACGTTCACCCGTGCCCTCGACGAAGTGCCCAACTGGACCCCCGATAGCAAGCAGATTGTCTACTCGACGGATCGCGACGGCGAGCCGCAGAACGGCAACTACGAGATCTACATCATGAACGTCGACGGCTCCAACAAGCGCCGGCTGACCGACGTCCCAGGGGCCGACTCGTACCCCTCGGTGTCGGCCGACGGCACACGGATTGCTTTCGATTCCTCTCGGGCTGGTGGCCGCGACATCTATGTCATGAACATCGATGGAACGAACCAGGCTCGGCTAACGACCTCGGGTCGCGCAGGCACCGATAATCAGGCGGGAGTGTCCAACAGCAACCCCACCTGGTCGCCGTATTAGTGTCCTGACTCAGAACACTAGCGTCCGTGGCGGCCTGCTAGCAGGCCGTGGTGGAAGTGTGGCGGGCCTGGCGACAGGGTCTTGCGAGGAGGAGGCAAGGAGAGAGGAGGAGGCGATGGCTGCCCCATCGTTGACGACGAGCGACGCAGCATACGCGCGCAACCCCCTATCGCCCGGAGGGTTACGGCACACTTCCACCACGGCCTGCTAGCGGATCAAATACCACTCGGTCTGCCGTCCAGCCGGGTAGACCAACCCGTCGCGGGTGAATGCGGTCACCGTTTCCGAGTGGAGGCGCACGACCAGACCCTCCCACTCCGGGACGGGGTACTCGATGTCGATCTCCAGCGCGTAGACCGTATCGTACTCCAGCGGGTGGTCGGCGCTAGTGAGGCGATAGTGGAACGGTGGGCCACGCAGGTCGTAGCGTGGACCCCTGTCGCGATCATCGCCCGGATCGTCCGGCGGCTCGTCGGTGATGGCAGTGCCCGCGAAGTAGTGGTCGCGAGTGAAGAAGCCGCCGTTGAGCTGGTAACGCATGAACCAGTAGCTGATCGGGTGCGCGTAGATTCGTGGCCGGATACCTTCTTGCCTGGCGCGCGCCGAGGCCGCCGTATCGATATCGCGGCCCGTGCGCCGGTGCTGCATCTCTTCGCCGATGATGTCTTGCAGCCGGTTGAGGTGACGCATCGCCTCTTTCAGGCCTGCGGGCGCGTCGGTCTCGCCCGGCAGGAGCACGTAGGCGGCCTGCTGGGTGTCGGTGTTGATGCCGAGGTAGCGGATGCCGGTGTCGTTGAACAGCAGATCGCCTCGCCGGATGACGATGTCCATCCCGTTGCGCGGGCTGGTGTCGATGCGGAAGTACTCGTCGGGATCGCCGTACCTGGCACGCTCGGCGCGGCTGCGCTGCACGGTGACCGTCGGGTGGTCGTCGGTGTCGATGCCGAGGTCGATGTAGCGCTGCCGGATCCACCAGTTCAGATCGTTGGTCGTGGTGACGTCAGGCACGATGACCCGGTTCGAGTAGCCCTCGCCGATCACGTCGTGGGCAACTCCGATGACATGGCGGAAGATACTGATCTCCTCTGGCGTACGGGCCTCCAGCCACCAGATCGCCAGATCGGAGTCGGAGGTCAGGCGATCGGCATACGGGGCGCCGATGCGTCGCGCCAGCTCGGCCCGATGATCGGCGCCGAAGCCGTCGTTGATGACGATCCTGTGGGGATTCCGCGCCTGGACGATGCCGGCCAGATCGTCGAAGCGGGCGCCGGTGCGCTCGACACCGGCCTCCGCGCCGCGATCGTGAAGGACGATGAACGGCGTCCATTCGGCGACGTGACCATCATCGTCACTGGGCAGCAACGACAGGTAGATCGGCCCCTCGTCGTTGCGCACGATCCACATGTCCGCCCCCGCCCGCCGCATGACCGTGGGCAGCACCGTCGCGACCTTTCCCTTCAACAGGCGGTCCATGAGCTCAGCCTGTGCGCGCGTCCCGTAGACGGCCTCGACGTCGCGGACCGAGCTGATCCCGTGAGCCCGCTCCTGGCCGGCGCCCGGACTGCCGCCGGCCGCAGCGGCCATGACTAACAACAAGGTTGCAAGCAACAAGGACTTCCGCACGGCAGCACTCCTGTTCAGATGCGTGCTAGCAGACCGTGGTGAAAGTGTGGTGGGTCTGGTTACGGCGAGTTGGGGCCAGATGCAAGGCGGCCTGACACAGGCGATGCCCTGCCATCGTCCAGGAAAGCCAACACCGCAGATGGCCCCAAATTGCCGTAACCCTTCGGGCGACAGGGGGTTGCGCGCGTATCCTGCGTCGTTCCTCGTCAACGATGGGCTAACCATCGCCTCCTCCTCTCTCCTTGCCTCCACTTCGCAAGACCCTGTCGCCAGACCCACCACACTTTCACCACGGCCTGCTAGCGAGCGCTCGGAGTTAGCCGCAGCCCGTTGACGCGGCCGTCCAGATCCCACGCAGGATCGATCTCGATTCCCAGATGCGCCAGCGCCGTTACTGAAACGTCGACGATGTGGGGCGTCGCAGTCAACGCGCTCGGATCGGCGGAGGGACCGCTGACCAGGTAGTAGATGGTGAGCTCCTTCTCCGAGTTCTCGCCGTGGCCGCCGTCGTCGCGGCGCCCATGATCGGTGCTCGAGAGAATCAGCCAGTCCTCCTGATCATAGGTCGGCCGCGCCCGCACGGCGGCCAACAGCTCACCCAGCTGACCATCGGCGCGCTCGATGGCGGCTCGGTACTCCGGTGCCAGGGAGCTC
Source organism: Acidobacteriota bacterium (assembly GCA_963666055.2). Taxonomy (GTDB): domain Bacteria; phylum Acidobacteriota; class UBA890; order UBA890; family WLXD01; genus DASCOT01. The sequence goes on from CAXWPH010000015.1 coordinate 576,546, forward strand.
GTCTCGTGAGCCACCTCGTCGGTGTTGCCCAACGAAACGAAAGTGGCGTCGGGATCGGCGGTGCGCAGGTAGTGGGCGGCAATCGCCACCGCCTCGGTGTCGGCATCGAAATAACCCATCGTGCCGCCATCGATGTTTACCATCACGTCCACGTTGCGGCTGATCATCGGGCCGCCGTCGGCCGTGGTCCCCATAACCGGCCAGTTGATCACCGTGTAGGTGTTGATCTCCGGGCGCACCTGCTCGATGCGAGTCAGGAAGTCGGGGTACTCGGCATAATGGTTGCCGGTGAACACGTTGCTCTCGACTCCGTGTTTGTCCATCCACACGCCGGTCACCATGCTCGACCAACCAGGGCCACTGACGGTGATCGGGCGGGTGCGGGCACTGGCCGAGAAGGCACCCGCGGCGATCAGCGCGTCGAAGTTGGGAGTATCTGCTTGCTCGAGGATGTCGACGCGAATCCCATCGAAGCCGATCAGCAGGACCTTCTTGCGTGCTTGCGCGGCCGACCGGGGCGCGGTGACATCTACGGCACCGGTACCGGCGGCGTCTTGCGAGGGTGAGGATGGCACGCTCGCCAGTGTGCCGACTACGAGCAGGAGCGGCGCGAGGAAGGCACGAGCAAACATCGAACACTCCCGGGTTATGCGGTCTCAGGCGTCCATCCTATCGGATGTGCGGCACGACATGCTGGGCGAGCCGCACCCGTCGACCCAGGCAGCAGCATGACCCTCTACCAGAGCTTGTCGACCTCATCGGTGAGACCGGTCATCTCCCAGTGGATCAGGGCGAACGGGATCTCCCCCAGGGCGAACATCTCGTCGAGGAACTCACCGAAGTCGAACTCGTCGCCAAGTTGCCTGGCACGCGCGGTGAGGAGCTTCTCGAACTGGGTCGCGCCGAGTGTGTAGGCAAGCTCGTATCCCGGCGCGCGAACGGCGTCCCGCTTGTGGTCCCACATGGTGAAGCTGTCGGGGATGGCCCACTGGAACGGGCTCATTTCGGCGTCGTACTTGGTCCAGCCAGCGTAGTCGTGCTCGTTCGCCTGGAACTTCAGATCGCCCATTCCGCGCGCGTCGCGATAGGCGGCGGTGATATAGACCAGCTCCCTCACTCTGGGCCGCTCGTCGGCGATCCCGCCGTTCATCAAGATCTCCGCGAGGCCGGACGCGTATCCCTCCCGGCGAGTGTGGGTCATCTCGTGGAGCCGTCGGGCAACCCGGATCGGAGACAGATGATCCTTGGGTCGGAGGACGTCGAGCTGATGACCCATGTTCTCGTGCACGACCTCGTCCAGCGGGAAGAGGAATCTGACCCGCTCGGCAAGATCCATCGGATCGCTCTCCGTTCCAAAGGCCTTGCGCAACGGCGGCGACATGTCCAGCCCTGCGAGCTCGGCGGCCAAGCCCAGGTACCCGCCCCAGCGGAAGAACTCCACCAGATCATTGCCGGCCTCGGTATACCCGCCGAGGTACTCGGCCTCGGTCGCAGCCGGCTCGAGCGGGGCCAGGTCACGGTTGCGATAGCGCTCCAGTTCGAGGGCCGACATCGACCGGTCGTACCTGCTGCTCAGAATGGCCCAGGCCTCGTCCGACGTGTACGGCACCAACCAGACGTTCTTCAGCCACCAGTCGAAGTTCTCGCTACCGACCCCCGTTGGGGCGGTCATGCGGTCGAGGTTGGCCGCTATCCAGGCACGGTAATCTTGCACTGCCACCCACGCGGCCTGCGCGTCGGGTACCGCCTCCGGGTGGTATTCCTTCATGAGCTCCACCAGGTCCTGTAACAGCACCCCCTCCTCGTCCACGGAGCGGATGCCGAGTACGGCCATATCGTGCTTGGCCTCTTCGAGCACGATGTTGGTCTTGCCCTGCGCGAGGATCCTAGGCAGCGCTCGGAGCCTCACCCGGTAGGCTCCGAGCTCGTCCTCGGACAGCGGCATCAAGGGCCGCGCCGAGAACCCGTAGCGAGCGATAGAGCCCGCCTCTTCGCCGACCTCCTCGCCAGACGGCTGTCTGCTCGAGAAGCCATAGAACGGCATGCCGGTGGAGGTGGGAGAACCCCAGTAGAAATCGGGGCTAGTGGACCAGGGCTTCATCACCCGGTGGTAGAACTCCAGACCGTTCATCTCGGCGCGCACCAGGTGGTAGTCGATCTGCTGCGAGACCGGCCAGGCGCTGATGTCGAACGAAGCCAGTCGTCGCTGGTACTCGCGGAGCTCGCGGTACTGGCGCTCCATTGCCTGGACCGAGTAGTCGGGTACTCCGTCGGTCAGCGTCGGCTCGTGGAATCCGCGGAACTCCTCGAACAACGCGGTCAGGTCGCGATAGCTGCCAGTCTGAGCTCTGCCCTCGGCCGCCTCGGATGCCCCGCTCGCAAGGGAGACCAGGCTCACGGCGACTAACAAGGGCAACGTACCGCATCTTCTGCGCATGACGGTCTCCTGCGATCGGTTGAGCTGGCGCGGATCATACGCAGTGGCCGGCACGATCTCACGCCCAAGCGGATCTTTCCCGCTGTCGCGCTGAGCGCAGCGGCCAGCACATTGTGCGCCAGCTTGCCGTGCTCTACGGTGAGCTGTCTGCCCTCGTCGTCGTCGCGGAGCCCAAGCATGACCTTCCAACTTGTCGTTGCGATCGGCGCCTTGCTGGCGTTTTCCCTGCCGGGCGCACCGTCGAGCTTGCTGCCACAAGCGGAGCAACTGCGAGTTCGTATCGAGACCGACCTGGGTGCTTTCGAGGTGGAGCTCGAGGCGTCCCGTGCGCCGGGGACCGTGGCCAACTTCCTACGCTACGTCGACGCTAGCCTATACCGCGGCGGACGCTTTCATCGCACTGTGACGCTCGACAACCAGGTCCGCGACGATGTCCTGATCGAGGTGATCCAGGCGGGCCCGAATCCGGATGACGGGGAAGGATTCGACCCCATCGCGTTGGAACGCACCCGAAATACCGGCTTGCGCCACCTTGACGGAACCATCTCCATGGGGCGTGGTGGCCCGGACAGCGCTACCGGCGACTTTTTCATTTGCATCGGTGAGCAACCGTCGCTGGATTTCGGAGGTACCCGCAACAACGACGGCCAGGGGTTCGCGGCCTTCGGGCAGGTGGTATCGGGAATGGACGTGGTGCGCCGTATCCATCAATCGCCCGCCGACGAGGGCGAGAGCCTGCAGCCGCCGATCACCATCGAACGGATCAGCCGGGTCGACTGAGCAGGCACTTTCGCACCCAGCTAGCGCAGCCGACTCCAACAACGTCGCTTCGGGCGCAGCAGGCCGGTAACCCAACGAGCTATTGCGGCCATCTCTGGCTACCAGAGCTTGTCGACCTCGTCGGTGAGACCGGTCACCTCCCAGTGCACCAGCGCCAGCGGAATCACACCCGACTCGAGCACCGCGTCGACGAAGTCGGGCAATGCGAGCTCGTCGCCCCACAGGCGCGCCAGGTCCGCCAAGATCTTGTCGAGTTGAGCTCGGCCCAGCGGATAGGCGACCTCGTACCCGGGCGCGCGCACGCCGTCGCGCTTGTGGTCCCACATCGTTTCGCTGTCGGCGGCCGCCCAGCCGTACGGTGTTAGCTCGGCCTCCAGCATCGTCGAGCCGGCATAGTCGAGCTTGTTGGCGATGAACATCAGCTCGCCCATGGCGCGGGCGCCTTCGTGGGCGAAGTTGACGAGCTGCATCTCCCGGGCTCTCGGATTATCGCTGTAGAGGCCGGCGTGCATCAGCATCTCTTCCAGTCCGCTGGCGAACCCCTCTCTACGAGGGTGGGTCATCTCGTAGAGGCGCCGGGTCGCACGTATCGGAGAGCGATGGTCCCGGGAGCGCATCAAATCGAGAACGTGACCCGTGTCCTCGTGGATGATCGCCTGCATCGGATTGCGCGACGAGACCTGAGTAAAGAAACCCATCGGCTCGCCGATCCAGTCGGCCGACGGCGGCGTCGCCCCGACCGACTCGAACTCGCTGGCCAGGTTGGAGAAACCGCCCTCCCGGAGGAACCGGAGCAGATAGCTCGCGGCGTCGTTGTAGCGCTGGAGATACTCCTCCTCGGTGGCAGCGGGCTCGAGTGGCGGCAGGTGACGGTTGCGGAATTGCTCGAGCTTCAGCTGCGCCAGGTTGCGTTCGTACTCGCGACTTGCGATCGTCCAGGCTTCGTCCCACGTGTGGGGAACCAACCACACGTTCTTGAGCCACCAGTCGAAATTCTCGGCTCCGACGCCGGAAGGCTCGTCCATGCGGTCGAGGTTGTCGGCAATCCAGGCCCGGTAATCCCTCACCGCCTCCCAAGCACCCTGGGTGACGGCGACCAGATCGGGGTGATGCTGCCGCATACCCTCGACCAGGTCCTGCAGCAGCATGCCCTCCTTATCCATGGACCGGAGCCCGAGCAGTGCCAAGTCGTGCTTGGCCTCGTCGATGATGATGTTGCGCTTGCCCTGCGCCAGGATCTTCGGGAGCGCCCGGAGTCGCGACCCATAGGCCTCGACCTGCTCCTCGTCGAGCGGCAGCTCCGGCATGGCCGAGATGCCGTAGCGTGAAGCCGAGAACCCATAGAAGGGGGAGCCGGTTGAGGTTGGCGAGAGAAGTCCGGGCTAGTCGACCACGGCTTCGTCACCCGGTGATAGAACTCCAGCCCGTTCATCTCAGCGCGAACCAGGTGGTAATCGATCTGCTGGTCGATTGGCCAGCCGCTGATATCGAAGTCCGCCAGACGCCGTTGGTACTCGCCCAGCTCGCGATGCTGGCGCTCCATTGCCGCCGCCGTGTAGTCGGGGACCCCGTCGTTGACCACGGGCTCGTGGAAAACCCGGAAATCGTCAAACAACGTCAACAGATCTCGGTATCGGCCACCCTGAGCTCGGCTCCCGGCCGCCTCGGAGCCGCCACTCGCGAGGGCGAGCGCGCTCACGGCTACCAGCAAGAATGTTGAGCCGGATCTTCTGCGCATGACGCCTCCGGGTTGATTGAGCTCCGGTGGATCATATGCAGCCGCCGACGCGATCTCAAAACGTGCCGCCAACCCGTCGGCCCTTTGGCGGCTCGAAGTCCTCTGTGTACAGCATGGCGTTAATACATAGTAATAGTTAGTTTTAGATAGATATTCATGTTATTAGTGGTTATTACATCTTATTTACTGCAATTAAATCTAAAAAGTTTGTTCCAGTGCTTTATGGCTTTTATATCCCTGACTTGCTTTGTTAAAGTGCACTCTGGAATCTGACTTTCACTACCCACGGAGTCTTTCTCCATGGCGTTTCCTGTTCGCGCTCGTGCTTTGGCAAGCGCTGTCCGACCCGAACTGCTCATCGTTTTTGCGCTGTTCGCAATCACCGGCATCCTGGATCGGATTGGCGTGCATCAGATTATCGTTCTGAACGGCTTCTATCTGCCGGTCGTTCTTGCCGCGTACTTCTTCGGCCGGGCGCGCGCTGTCGTCACATCCACCGCCTCCGTCCTGCTGGTGACTTGGTATGCGTTGTCGATTCCCGGGTCGTTCGAGATCGGCGCCAACGCCGGGCTAGACAAGTGGCTCGGTATCACCTTCTGGGGCAGCTTGTTGACCTTGATCGCGGCGGCGATGGGCCATCTGTACGACGTCAAGCGTGAGGCCTTCGGCGAGCTGCAGCACGCCTACAACGGCATCGTCGAGATCATGTCGAAGTTCATCGACACCGCCGACAAGTACACCCAGGCGCACTCTGTGCGAGTTTCGCTCTACGCCTCCGCCATCGGTCGCCGCATGGGTCTGGCCGACCAAGAGGTCGAGGACATACGGGTCGCCGCGCTGCTGCACGATATTGGCAAGATCGATGTCAGCGTCGACCTGCTCAAGAAAGTCGGAGGCCTGAAGCCGGAAGAGTGGCGTCAATTACGCCAACATGCGGCCCACGGCGCCTTGATGGTAGACCGCGTGGGAGGCGCCCTGCGCTCCGCCGTGCCGCTGATCATGTACCACCACGAGCGCATGGACGGCAGCGGCTACAACGGCCTGAAGGGTGAGGACATTCCGCTCGGCGCTCGCATCATCGCCGTCGCCGACGCCTTCGATGCAATGACCACGGACCGACCGTATCGCCGCGCCCTCGACCGGCAGTTTGCCTGCGGAGTTCTGCAGGAGGGTGCCGGCACCCAGTTCGACGAAGATGTCGTGGTCGCCTTCCTGGCGACGCTCGACGACCCCGAGGAAGGGCTCCACGACATCCTGGAGCCGCCGGAATTGCACAGCGACCGGCCGCGACTCGTGGCATTAGCGGGCGGCGCACCAGAAGCCAAGGCCAGCTAGCAACTGGCCGGAGCAGCGGCGGCAAACGCGTGTAGCGCACTGCTAGCGCGCACGTGAAGATCGAGTGGGTTGGCATTAGCCTCGTATACTAGGTATACTTATCTAGTATACGAGAGATAATAATTCCCAGAAGCCGGTGCTGCTTCGGAGCAAAGATGACCAGCCTTCGCCTCACCTACACGACCGGGGTAGTGCTCCAATCTATCGCCGCCGGCTACCGCTACGGCTTCGACATCATGGATATCTCGGGGTTACCCGACGGCACGGTCTATCCGGCCCTACGGCGACTCGAGGATGCCGGCCTGCTGACCTCCGAGTGGGAGGACGAGGCCCGGGCCAGCGCCGAGAAGCGGCCGCAGCGCCGCTACTACGAGCTCACCGGCGCTGGGGAGCTGATGCTGACGCGAGCCCTCGACGGGTTCCCAGCCTTGCGTCGCGCCGTCGCGGCGGCGTCCGAGGCGCAGGTCAAGGGCGCCTGAGCGTGGGCTTGAACGTGAAGGTGGACAGCTTCGTCGCTGCCCTCTGCCGCGGACTCGTGCGGAGCTTCGCGCTGCTGGCACCGAGCGCCGAGCGGGCACGATGGCGCAACGAGTGGCTGGCAGAGATCGAGCACTCCCGCCGTCGCGACAGCCGTCCCGCGATGCTGTTCCGCCGCAGCCTGTTGTCGGGACGTGACGCGCTCGTGCTGCGCGCGCGGCGCGCCGCCCGACACGTGCCTGGCGCTATGCCGCGGGAGAGCGGCAGCGGTATGTTCGACGAGCTTCGTCAAGATGTCCGATTCGGTTTTCGATCGCTTTGCAGCTCGCCCGGCTTTGCTGCAGTTGCCGTCTTGACGATGGCGCTCGGAATCGGCGCCACGACGACGATCTTCAGCCTGGTCAACGGGATTCTTCTGCGTCCACTTCCCTACGAGAATCCCGATCGGCTGGTGGTGGTGTGGCCCGAGAACTGGTTCTCGACCAACCTCTACCTGGATATCGAGCCCTTCCTCGATTCCTACGATGCCGCGGCTGGTTTCAACAGCCACAACCACACGCTGCTTACCGCCGACGGAGCGGTCCGGGTCAAGGGACTGCAGGCCACGGCGCGTTTCTTCGACGTCCTCGGAACGCGAATGCAGCTCGGGCGCGGCTTCGAGCCAGGCGAGGACCGTCCTGGCGACGCCGTCGTGGTGGTCTCTGACAGCTTCTGGCGAACGGATTTGGAGGCCGACCCAGGCACGATCGGTCGAACGGTGCGACTGGACGGACGCGAGCACACCGTCATCGGGGTGCTCCCTCCCGAGTATCAGGTGCTGCAGAACGGTGCCTCGCTGGTCACTCCGTGGCCGCTCGACACCGACTCGCCCAGCGCCTCGTCGCAGGACATGAAGCTCATCGCCCGCCTCGCTGAGGGCGTCAGCCCGGCGGCCGCGCTCGAGCAGTTACGCGCCTTCGTGACCTACCTGCACGAGCAGTTCAACTGGCCCGCCGACTACGGGCGCGACGCCACCATCATGCCGCTGCGCGAGTATCTCGTCGGGTACACGCGCCCGATGCTGCTGTTGCTCTTCGGAGCGGTCGGCCTGACCCTGTTGATTGCTACCGCGAACGTCGCCAACCTGCTGCTGTCGCGGGCATTGACGCGCCAGCGAGAGATAGCGGTCCGGGTTGCTCTCGGGGCTCGGCGCGGCCGGTTGATGCGGCAGCTGTTGACCGAGTCGTCGTTGCTCGGCCTGCTTGGCATATTGCCCGGACTAGCGCTGGCGTCTGTGGGGCTCAAAGGCGTGCTCGCCCTGATGCCTGCGGACGCGCCGCGCATCGAGACCGTCGGACTCGATGGCTCGGTGCTCGCGTTCTCGGCGTTCGTTGCCTTGGCCACCGGCTGGATCGTCGGCATGATCCCGGCACTCCAAGCGTCGGTCTCCGACGTCCGCGCTACGCTGGCGGCCGGCGGCCGCGGCGGCAGCGAGACCGCCTTGCGGCGGCGCACCCGCACCGCAGTGGTGCTGGCGGAGGTCGCCTTGGCGGTAACCCTGGTCGCCGGCTCGGGGCTGCTCATCCGGAGCTTTCTGCAGGTAACGCGTGTCGACCCGGGATTCCGCCCTGACGGGTTGATCACCTTCGACCTACGTCCCGAGGAGGGCAGCATCACCTCGGCCGCCGAGGCCACACAGTACTTCGACCGCGTCCGTGCGAGTCTCGGCGCCGTACCCGGTGTAGCCGCCGTGAGCGAAGTGTGGAAGGTCCCGTTCAGCGAGGATGGCGGGATCAACGCGTTGTACCGGGCCGACCGCGAGCGCGACCCGGCCGCGGACCCGCCGTTGGGGCGCTGGCGGCCGGTGAGTTACGACTACTTTGCGACGGCGGGCATCCGGCTCATGCGCGGCCGCCTGTTTACGGCGGCCGACGACGATGCCACCGAGCCGGTTGCGGTGATCTCCGAGACCGCAGCACGCCAGCTCTTCGGCGCCGACGAGCCACTGGGGGAGCGCCTGCTGACCTCTGTCGAGAGGGAAACACCGGCCCGCGTGGTGGGCATCGTCGGCGACTTACGGCTACGTGGCCTGGACCAGGAAAGCCCGGCGGTCGTGTACCGTCCCTACGCCCAGTTGCCGGAGCTGCTGGAGCGTTACGGCTTCTACGGCCGCTGGCTCGTGCTGCGGTTCGACGGCCCGGCACCGCCCGCGCTGGCGGCCACCATTCGCGACCTCGTTGGCGACATCGATCCCACCGTCCTGGTCGCCGGCTACACCACAATGACCGATGCTATCCGGGGGTCACTGTCGCAGCGGCGAGTAACGATGACACTGCTGGCGCTCTTCGCCGGTGCGGCGCTGCTGCTAGGAGCAATCGGGATCTACGGCGTCCTCGCCTACACGGCGCGCAGCCGCCGCCGGGAGTTCGGCATCCGCGTCGCTCTTGGCGCCACCCGCGGTCAGATCGTGCGCGCAGTTCTATCCGATGCACTGTCTCTGGCTCTGCTCGGGTCGGCCATCGGACTCGGGCTGACCATGCTGCTGTCGAGGGCGCTGGAGAGCTTCCTGTACGACGTCAGCGTCTTCGACCCGTGGGTTCTCGCCGCCTCCGTCGCCACGACGGCCCTGCTTGCGGTGATGTCGGCGCTGCACCCGGCCATGCGCGCCGGACGCGAGGACCCGGCACGCTCTCTATCGGCGGGTGGGTGACCGCAACTCCAGCTGTACCGTCGGCCGGAACGCCGGCACAACTCGGTGACGCGTTGCCCGCTCGTAGGAATGGGCCAATCGGATGAGGCTGGGCTCGCTCCACGCCGTACCGATGAACGAGATGCCCACCGGCAGCCCGAAGACATAACCGGCCGGGACCGTGATGCTGGGGTAGCCGGCCACCGCGCCGGGGCTGGAGCTGCCGCCCAGGAAATGGTCGCCGGTTACCAGATCGATAGGCCAGGCGGGTCCGTCGGTGGGGGCCACCAGAGCATCAAGATCGTGCTCGCGGAGTACCTGGTCGATCCCCTCGGGGCCTGCATAGCGCCGGTTGTTGGCGAGCGCGTCGAGGTAGGCCTGGTCGGTTAGCGGCCCCTTGGCCTCGGCCATGTGGAAGAGCTCCTGGCCGAAGTAGGGCATCTCGCGGTCACGGTTCCGCTCGTTGAATGCGATCAGGTCGGCGAGGCTACGCATCGGTCCGCCGCGGGCGCGCAGGTACGCCGCCATGTCGTTCTTGAGCTCGTATAGCAACACTTCGTTCTCGGTGTCGCCATACTTGTCGTTATTGGGGATCTCGGCCGGGTCGACGATCACCGCGCCGGCCTCGCGCATCGCCTCGATCGCCTCTTCCATGAGCGCATCAACCCGCTCATGGAAACCGAAGAAGCCGCGTACCACACCGACGCGAGCGTCTCGCAGGCCCCCGGCATCGAGGTACTGCGTGTAATCGGGCTGGCGATGCGGCGCGGAGGGCTCGGTGTCGGGGTCGCGCGGGTCGACGCCGGTCAGCGCACCGAGCAGTACCGCCGCATCGGCGACGGTGCGCGCCATCGGCCCTGCGGTGTCTTGGCTATGGGCCAACGGGATAATACCGGCGCGGCTCCACAGCCCCAACGTGGGCTTGATACCGACAATACCGCAGGCGTTCGCTGGACAGACGATCGACCCGTCGGTCTCGGTACCGATGGCGATTGCGCCAAGGCTCGCCGAGACCGCAGCGCCCGAGCCGGAGCTCGAGCCGCACGGGCTGCGGTCCAGCACATAGGGATTGTGCGTCTGACCGCCCCGGCCACTCCACCCCGAGCTGCTGCGCGTTGAGCGCATGTTGGCCCACTCGCTGAGGTTGGTCTTGGCGAGCAGCACCGCACCCGCTTCACGTAGCCGTTCAACGATGAACGCGTCGCGCGGCGTTGGCGCGTCCACCAGCGCCAGCGAGCCCGCCGTGGTGAGCATGCGGGCGCCCGTGTCGATGTTGTCCTTGATTACTATCGGGATGCCGTGCAGCGGTCCGCGCACCCGCCCGCCGGCGCGCTCCTGGTCGAGCTGGCGAGCGATCGCCAGCGCGTTGGGGTTTACCTCGATGATCGAGTTCAAGCTCGGGCCGGCGCGATCGATCGACTCGATGCGGCCCAGGTAGGCCAGCACCAGCTGCTCGGCGGTGAGTCGGCCGGCGGCCATGCGCTCCTGCAGATCGGCGACGGTGACTTCCTCGACGTCCACCCTGGCGGCCTGTGTTTGCGCACCATGCTCACCATTCGTCGAGGGTATCGCCCGAACCGACGGCGCTCCTGAAGCCAGGGCCACCGCGGTTCCGGCCAGCGAGCCGCATAAGAAGTCACGTCGTCGCATCTCTATCCTCACGAGGTAATCGGCGCGAATCCGGCGAGCTCTGCCTCGATGGCCACCGCGGCGAGCGAGGCGAGCGAGGCGACTATAGAGCGGCCTTTCCGCTGGCAAGCTCTCGGACCGCCTCAACGGCGGCGTCGCACTACTCTAGCGAGTTGTAAATGTGCGGGGACAGCCGCAGGCCACCGCCTACCACGCCGCTCGATGCGCTGGCGAATCCTCGAGCCTCGTACAGCCACTGGTGGGCAGCGTCTGGGTCCACTCCGTTGAGATGGAACGCCACTACCCCACCCGAGAACTCCGGATCCAGCGGCGTGTACAGGGTGACGCCCGAAATCTCGCTCACACCGCGCTTGAGCCTGCCCGCGAGCGCCTGCAAGCGTGCTTGTACCGTGCTCATGCCGATGCGATTGAACATCTCGAGGCGCTGCCGAAGCCCGCAACGGCGGCATCGTCGCGCTGCCCTAGAGTCTCGTAGCGCGCCAACCCGGTTGCGTTGGCAAAGCCCGCGCCGACCACCGTGGGCCAGAGCCGCTCCTCGATCCCCGAGCGCACGTAGAGCACGCCAGCCTCTCGTGGACCGCAGTACCACTTGTGGGCGCTGGCGCTGAAGAAGTCGCAGCCAATGGCGTGCAGATCCAGGTCGAGGGCTCCCCCAGTCTGGGCACCGTCGATGAGCACCAGGATGTCGCGCTGGCGGGCCCACGCGCAGATCTCAGCAGCCGGAAACCGGCAGCCGCCCAGGTTGGTGACATGGCTGAATCCGATCAGCCGGGTGCGCGCCGACGTCGCGGCGATGAGCTCGTCGAAGAGCTGCTCGGGACCGCTCGGTGGTGACCGAAGCGGCACCTCGATGACGCGGAACCCGTGGCGGTCGGCGCGGTTATGCCAGGCGGCACGATTGCTCGGGTGGTTGTGGGCGCTGAGCACAACCTCGTCCTCGATCTCCAGCTCGACCCCCTGGACGACGAAGTTGTTGCTCTCGGTGGTGTTCCGGGTGATGACGATCTCGGCGGCATCGACGTGCAGGTTGAGCGCCAGCTGCTCACGAGTGAACTGGCGCGTGGCACGAAACTGGGCTCGGTTCTGGAAGGAAGGATCGAGGTCAACAGTGGCGGTGTAAGACTCGAGCGCGGCCCGCGCCGGTGCCGACGCCGGTGCCAGGTTCGCCGTGTTCATGGGCACCTTGACACCGATGTCGTACGCATCGAGCACATCGAGCCAGTCGTCGTCTCGCTCTGGGTCGCGCGCCTGAGAACGGAGCGCCACAGCCTTGGAGGCAGCGCGCCGGGCCACGGTCAGAGGGCTGAGCGCCGCCACGCCGCCCAGCGCCGCGAGAAGACCTCTGCGTGTCAGCGGCTCGCGCATCAGCCGGTGGCCTGGTCGGTGGTCGGCAACGCGGGGCCCCGCAGGTAGGTCTCTCGGAATTCGAGGATCTTCCGGTAGCGCGTCTCCTGGCTCTCCTTCACGAAACCGTGGCCCTCGTCGTCGAACACCACGTATTCCACCGGTACGCTGTTCGCGCGCACCGCCTCGACGATGTGGCAGGTGGCGAGCTCCGCGGCCAGAGTGGACACTCCAGGCGTGTAGGCCGAGCCAAGAATCGCAATCGCCAGCGCGGCAGCTATCGATGAACCGGGCAAGGAGTCTCGCGGCGCTGTTGCCGGCGTCGGGCGGCCAGCGACCTGATTGTTCATGGGTGCCTCGCTCGGGGGTTCTGATCTGAACACCGTCACAGCCTAGTGCGAACCGGTCGGCCATACCGCTGGCGCCTCGGGCCGAGCCCGTTGCGACATCGGTCGCCGGCCGGCCTCGGGAGTCGAGGTTGGGAAAGCTGTTGCCGAACACCGCCGGGCTGGCACTGCGGCGATCCTCGAAGCAGATCTGGGCCCCGTCGCGGTCGATCTGGCCGACCGTCATCTGGGCAGCACTTCACGGCGCCGCGAGGCGACTACCGTGCCAGGATCGCTCGACTCAAGGCCGCTAACGAAGGCGCGCCGACCAGTTGCATGGAGCGTTGCAGCTCGGCACGGAGCATTTGCAACACCGCGTCGACACCTGCTTCTCCAAAGGCACCCAAGCCCCAGAGGTAGGGGCGGCCGATGCCTACGGCAGTGGCACCCAGGGCTAGCGCTTTGAGCATGTCCGTGCCGCGTCGGAAGCCGCCGTCGACGATGACCGGCACGCGTCCGGCCACCGCCTCGACTACCTCCGGCAGGCTCTCGATGGTGGCCCGGCCGGAGGGCTCATTGCGGCCGCCGTGGTTCGACACCACGATCCCGTCGACGCCGTGCTCGATGCATAGCTCGGCGTCTTCGCGCGTCACGATGCCCTTGACGACCAGCCGCATACCGATGGTGTCCTTGATGCGATCGACGAAATCCCAGGTGGCGCTCGGATTCCCGACCCCGGTGACGTCGGTCAGATCGAGCCCATCGAACATGGGCTTGCGGCGCACAGAACCGGCGAAACCCTCGGCTCGAGGCAAGTGGCAGACGCTGCAGTCGCGCGGGTCTTCCTGCGAACCTCTGGCGGAGGTCTCGCGGTTGCCACCTACGGGGTGGTCGACGGTCAACACGACAACCGGACAGCCGGCGGCCTCGACACGGCGCAGGATCGCCTCGGTGACCGCCCATTTGTTGGTCGGGTAAAGCTGATACCAAACAGGCTCGCCGCGCGCCTCGTTGACTTCCTCAACCGACGACGTGGTGACGGTGGAGAGCATCTGCAGATGTCCTCGCGCTCGCGCGGCGCGGGCAACCGCGACCTCGCCGTCCGGATGAAACGCTTTCTGGCTGCCGCATGGCTGGATGACGATCGGCGTCTCCCAGCGCCGGCCAAAGATCTCCGTGGACATGTCTATCTGACTTACGTCGACGAGGCGCCGGGCACGGAGCTGGAGGCGCGCCAGGGCGTCGCGGTTAGCTTGCAGCGTCACTTCGCCGTCGACGCCGGTAGCCATATAGGCGAAGTGCGACGGTGGGACGTTCTTGCGCGCCGTGGCCTCGAGGTCGAAGACGTTCACCGCCTGGTCGGGCGAATAGACGACGCGGCCCTGCTCGCTGACGAATTGGGCGATCTCGGCGGCGATTTCGTCATCGAACCGGGCCGCCGCGGAGTCGGCGAACGGCCACCGGTACAGTCCGGCACCGGCGAGCAGCGGAGTGCCGGCCAAGTATCGCAAGAAACCGCGCCGTGTCGTCAGGGGTTCCGGGGGACGAGTCATTGGTCCTCCTAGCGTCGGTCCTTCTGGTGGATCACGCACCTCACCACAACAGCCGCCCAACTTCAACGAGTCGCCGCGAGGTGCGGTCGGTCGTTCGCCACCGACACACCGTAGCGATGGAGCAAGTACCATGAAGTGTCGGTTGTTTTGACGCTAGCCGTTCCGACCGCTACGCTCGCGAAGTCGGACCAGCTACCGGTCCCCTCCCCTCGCCCGGAGCTGCGGCGCGTGACCCAGACTGTCGACGACTTTCGCCACTCACATGAGTGCGAGCCGCACCACCCTCGCACCAAGGCGATCCTCCTCGACCATCCTGAGGTCCGCGAGCTGATCGGACGCAATCCCTGGTCCTTCGCGATTATCCTCGGCATCGTCGCAGTCCAGTTCAGCGTCGCCTGGACGTTGCGCGACAGCCCCTGGTGGCTGATCGGAATCGTGGCCTACTGCTTCGGCGCCTTCGTGAACCACACGAGCTACGTGATGGTGCACGACGCAACCCACGGGCTGATCTTCCGGCCGCGCTGGGCGAACAACCTCGCAGCCATCCTCTCGGGCGCGGTGAACACCATGCCAACGGCGATGTCGTTCCGGTCATATCACCTCATACACCATTCGCATCAGGGCGTGCACGAAGTGGATGCAGACATACCAAGTTATTGGGAGGCGCGCCTGATCGGCAACTCGTTCTTCCGCAAGCTGATCTGGCTGCTGTTGTACCCGCTGATGCAGTCGCTTCGACCGCTGCGCATCAAGCAGCTGACCTTTCTGACGCGATGGACGCTCGCCGATTGGGTGATCGTCTTCTCCATCGATGCGCTGGTGATCTGGGCTTGGGGTCCGCGGGCGTTTTTGTACTTGCTGGCCTCCCTGTTCTTCGCCGTCGGTCTGCACCCGCTGGGTGCCCGCTGGATCCAGGAGCACTACATGGTCGGATCCGACATCCAGGAGACCTTCAGCTACTACGGCAAGATGAACTGGTTGGCCTGCAACGTCGGCTATCACACCGAGCACCACGACTTCACTTCGGTGCCGTGGAACCGGTTGCCGCAGATAACCGCCGTGGCCCCCGAGTACTACAAATCGCTCGTGAGCCACGAATCGTGGGCGCGCCTGATGTGGCGCTTCCTCACCGAGGCCGACCTGTCGCTCTGGGCGCGCACGGTCCGCGACGGGCGCCATGGCGACGCCGAGGACTGCGCCGGCTGAACCGCCTGAACCGCATGCTTCCACCAGGGCCTGCTAGGCGCATCTTCGGGGTAAGAAGACGTATCGATATTCCAGGCGCACGATGTCGCTGTACCAGACGGTATCGGTGCAGGCGACCCCCCAACCGGCATAGAAGGAGCCGCGGCTTCCGGCGCTCCCCATGCGCGCGGCGAGCCATATCGAAGGCGGTGCTACTGAGCAGGGTCTGGCGCCCGACGGCTAGGGACATCAGCCTCGCCGTAAACGGCTTCGCCAACTAAATCGCAGGGCGAGGATATGTCATCTGCACACCGTGGGCGCCGCTCGCAAGGGCACGAGCAGAAGAAAGAGAAGGCCGCCCGCACACCAACCCTGGTGCCATCGCTGCGGGTGTTCGGCATACCGTCGTCGTTAGCGCTCGGACTCTTGGCGCTCTCCTTTGTACCTCGCCTCTACGATCAGCCGGTGCTCGCCCGGTCGCTCTGGGGCGCAGCAGCGGTGCTGCTGATCTGGCAGGTCGTGCTCATCGGAAGCCTCAGGCGCTCCGGCGTCGGCCGATCGTTGCACACGGTTTTGCGGCCGCAACACTACGCGCAGGCGATGGTTCAGGCGGCCGTGTTCGTCTACTGGGGCTACTACTGGCGGCCTGTCTACGACTACGCCTGGCTCCTGGTGGCGCAGCTGGTGTTCGCCTATGCCTTCGACATGCTGCTGACATGGTCGCGTCGTGACAGCTACGGGCTCGGCTTCAGTCCGTTTCCGATCATATTCAGCACCAACCTGTTTCTTTGGTTCAGGGACGATTGGTTCTACCTGCAGTTCCTGATGGTTGCCGTCGGCTTCCTCGGAAAGGAGTTCGTGCGCTGGCGCCGTGACAACAGGCGAACGCACATTTTCAACCCGTCGGCCTTCTCGCTCGGGCTGTTCTCGGTGGTGTTGATCGTCACCAACACCACCGAGCTCACCTGGGGACAGGACATTGCGACGACCCTGACGCTGGCGCCGAGGATCTATCTGTTCCTGTTCCTGCTGGGGTTGGTGGTCATGTACTTATTCTCGATCACGCTCGTCGCCGGGGGCGCCGCGGTCGCGCTCTTCGGGTCGAGCGCGCTGTATTGGGGGTGGACCGGGGTCCCCTATTTCGTCGATTCGGAGATACCCACCGCCGTCTTTCTCGGGCTCCATCTGCTGGTGACCGATCCGTCCACGTCGCCCAGAACACCACTCGGCAAGGCCCTGTTCGGCGTGTTGTACGGGTTGGGGGTGTTCGGCCTCTATGCCCTGCTCGGGGCATTCGGCGCCCCGACGTTCTACGACAAGCTGCTGTGCGTGCCGCTCTTGAACCTCGGCGTACAACGCATCGACCGCCTGGCCCGCTTTCTCGAGCAGTCCCCTGCCGCGCAGAGCTGGGGAAAATGGGCGCCGCTGCGCCGCAATGCGGCTCACATGGCTGTCTGGATCGCCTTCTTCGCCGCCGTGACGGCGACCGGTTCGACCGACGGCATGCACCCCGGCGATACCCTGCCCTTCTGGCAGCAAGCCTGCGCCGAGGGCCGACGAAATGCCTGTGATCAGCTGCTGCAGATTGAGACCTCGTACTGCGGCGACAACTCGGCATGGGCATGCAACGAGCTGGGAAGACACTACCGGGCCGCGGAATTGGTAGCGCCCGATGACGAGCGCGCGCGGGGCTTCTTCTCGCGAGCCTGCGAGCTGCGCTACCTACCCGCTTGCTTCAACCTACTTGATCCCGGCGGTTCCTATCGGACCGAACCGCGCCACATCGACCTGCGGCTGCTGCTGCGTGAGGGCGGAGCGAACCTGCTCGAGATGCCGGAAGAAGAGCTGCTCGCTCGCGCCTGTGCACACCACTGGACCTTCGCGTGTGGTGAGGGCGCACGGTAATGCGGTCAACTGCCGGCGGGCGGCGCGTACGGCTGCTGGCGACTGCCCTGATCGTCATCGGAGCAGTTGCCTGTAACCGCCCGCTGTCGGAGGTCGAGGGCGGGCAGGCACCATCCACAGCCAATCTCTCAGAGCTTCCCGGGTTTCGCGCCGACGCCTGGTTTCTGCCCGACGACGAGCTCCTCGGGTTCGTGGAAATCCCGGCCGGGCAGTTCGTCATGGGCAGCGACGCGGCGATCGATGCGCTGGCCTTTGCCAACGAGCGCTGGAGCGACGGAAGTGCCCAGGGGACGGTTGACCTTCCGGCCTTCTACATCGGCCGCTACGAAGTCACCGTGGCGCAGTTCAGCGCGTTCGTGCAGGCAACGGGGTTCAGGGTCGACGGGCGTGCCCTGCAGGCTCCTCCCGATCACCCCGTGACCTGGATCTCATGGCCGGATGCCCTCGCCTACTGCCGGTGGCTCGAGGCAGCTCTCGGACAATGGCCTCGAGCACCGCGGCAGCTCAGCCGTGCGCTTGACGCCGGCTGGCGCATCGAGCTACCGAGCGAAGCGGAGTGGGAGAAGGCGGCGCGCGGAACGGATGGTCGGATCTATCCATGGGGGAACAGGCTGGCGCCGGCGCCGGCCAACTACCGAGGCATGGCGACGACAGCGGTGGGCAGCTTCGACTGCCCGGAGTGCGCCTTCGGTCTCTTCGACATGAGCGGCAATGTTTGGGAGCTGACGCGCAGCCCGTACCAGCCATACCCGTACGACCCCACCGACGACCGAGAAGATCTTGAAGCGGATGCCCTGTGGGTCATGCGTGGCGGCCATTTCGGCGATCCTGAGCAGAACATTCGCGCCGCCGCTCGCGGTGGCGTCGACCCTGGTGCGCGCCGTCCCTTTATCGGGTTCCGCGTGGTGATCGTTCCCACGGTTTCCACTCGATACCCATGACGTGCTTCTGCATCCACCTGATCTCTTCGATATCACGCCTGCGCTGGTGCCTCGGTTCACGGAAGCCGTGGGGCTCGCGCGGAAAGCTCACGTAGCGCACCGGCGCCTTGCCGATGTCCTTGAGCGCGGTGAAGAACAGCATGCTCTGTTGGGGAGTGCTGACCAGATCGCGCTCCCCGTGCAGTAGCAGCGTTGCGGTTGTCACGTCCTTCACGTACCAGAGGGACGACACCCGGCGCCACTCCTGTGGGTTGACCCAGTGGGCTCCGCCAATGTAGTGGAGGCGGAGATCGTAGCTCAACCCGGGTCCCGTTTCCGCCGTCCAACTTCCCACCATGGCACCCAGGACCGCTGCCTTGAAGCGGTCGGTTTGGGTGATAACCCAGCTGCCTAGGATCCCTCCCCAACTCCAACCGCGTAGCCCCAACCGGTCGGGATCGACCTGGCGCTCGTCGATCAGGTAGTCGACGCCGGTCATCACGTCGTCGTACTCGCCACCTCCGACATCGCCCATGAGCGCGGTCAGAAGCTCGTCGCCGTAGCTGTCGCTACCGCGAATGTTCGGTCCAAACGAGGCGTACCCGAGGCCGGCGAAGACATGGAAGTCGGGCCAGAACTCGTTGGCGAAATGGCCAGGTGGGCCACCGTGGATGTCGAGTATCAGCGGGACCTTGGACCCCCGCTGGGAGATTCCGGGTCGGTAAAAGACTCCTTCGATCTCCATCCCGTCCTTGCTCGCCCAGCGCACGATCTCGGCATCCGCCAGCATGATCTCCTTCTCGATCCACGGATTGGCACGGGTCAACCGAACAGGGTCGAGCTGCTCGACCGCAGAGGCGTATAGATCGGTCGGGGTCTCGAAGTCGTTGAACGAGTAGACCATCCGCGTTCGATCTTCAGAGAAGTCGAGGGCGCGGAGCGTACCGGTGACGCTCGTGATGTCGGTTACCCGTCCAGTCTGCACATCGACGCGGTAGAGATTGCTGTTGGTGCGACGCGTCTCAGTGAATAGCAAGCTCTCGCTGTTTGGCGTCCAGGTAAGGCCAGAGATCTGGCCCTGCTGCTGACCTTCCAGCTTCTTCTTGTCACCCGTATCGACATCCATGACCCAGATAAAGCCGTGGGTGAGGTCGTATCCGGCGTCGGTGGGAGCGTGATACGCGACCGATCTTCCGTCCGGCGCCCACACGGCGCTCCGCTCGGGAGCGTTGTTGTGAGTCAGCCGAACGACCTGCCGGCTTCGCGTGTCGACGAGGTAAAGCTCGGACAAGTGGTGGTAGTTGTCGAGGTCTTGCCGCATTGCCGCAAACACCACGCGGCTGCCATCTGGCGACACATCGAACTCACTGATGATGAGCTCCTCCTCGGTCAGACGTGTCTCCTCCTTCGACGAAAGGCTGAATGCCCACAGGTTGCGCCAAGCAGCCTGCTGTCTGCCGTTCGCACCCTCGCGAACATAGAACGCGTCCGACCCCCGGTCGTATTCTTCCTGCTCCTCGTCGCTCCTCGCTTCGTCGGCGCTGAACAGTATTTGGCTGGCGTCGGAGGCCCACTGATACGTGGCGATACTGTTCTGGTGTCTGGTGAGTTGGTGAGCCTCACCACCAGAAACGCTCATCAGGAAGATCTGCTGATCACCCTCGACGGGCCGCAGAAAGGACAGGTGCCTGCCGTCGGGGGAGAACCGAAACGCGCTGCCGCCCGCCTCCCCGATGAACTCCGTCGCCGCCCCGCCGTCGGCGGCCGTCAGGTAGTGCCTTTGCCTTCTCTCGTTCTGGTCCCAGTCAAGCTCGGATTTCGAGAAGAAAACCCATTCACCGCTGGGAGACATTCGAACGTTCTGAAGACGAACCATATTCAAGGCGTCGTCAACCGTCATCGGGCGACGCACGACATCCTGCGCGAAGAGACTTGTGGCGGTGAGGGCGCTGGCGATCACCGCAACGATGACGTTCCTCATTGGCCTACTCCTGTCGAAAACGCGCCTCATGACCAATGTGGTCATCTTGCCGGCCTACGGTGTCGCAGTGCCGAGCGCCAGATTACCTACGCCGTCCGTGGGTCGCTCGAAAAAACGGGAGCCTGGCTCCGCAGAAGCCAGGCTCGATCAGCTACTCGGCTCGCGCCAAATCCACCACGACGTCCCACATGAATCGGACGAAGCGGTGTAGCTCCTCTACCAAGATCCGCTCCTGGTCGCTGTGCGCCCCGAATCCTTTCGGGCCGTCTTCCCGGTCGATCGCCGGGCCAACGCCATAACACTGGATTCCCTTGGCGCGCAGGTACGCCATGTCGGTGGCGCCCGTCTGCATCATCGGCAGGGTAACGGTGTCGTAATGCTTGCTGATATTGGCTTCGATGGTATGGAAGGCTTCGGTGTCGAGGCGCGCCGCGCCCGGCGGGCGGGCGTTGCGCTGACCGAGCGAGACCTCCACCGCCGGGTCGTCGATCACCCTACGGATCTCATCGAGAAACGCCGCAATGTCCTCGTCTGGGAGGGCGCGTAGGTCAACCGAACCGCGGGCGTCGGAGGGAATGATGTTGATCCGATAGCCGGCATCGATGATCGTCGGTGACAGTGACGACCGTACCATCGAGGCGTGGCGCGGCTCATGCTCGAGGAAGTACTCGTCTGCCGCCCTCGCGGTCTCCGGGTCGAGCACCTGCAGGTAGCGTGCCGCCGCCTCCGGCTCCGAGATCGTTGCCAGCCGACGGAAGTACTCGCTGGTGGTCTCATTCAAGCGGATCGGACTACGCCAGTCGGCGATCGCCGCGATCGCTTTGGACAAGTGCGCCACCGGATTGGTCTTCAGCGGTACGGAACCGTGACCGGCAACTCCGCGGGCTACCAGTTCGACGCGATAGGGGATTTTCTCGACTGTCTCTACGGAGGCGTAGCGCACCGCCCCCGAGACGCGCGTAACGCTACCTCCCTCTGCCAGGCAGTACTCGGCCGCGATCTCGTCGAGGTGATTGTTGACCATGAACTCGATCCCGTACTGCGTACTCCCCTCCTCGCCCGACTCGGCCAGGAAGATGACATCGCGCTGCAGCGCTACCTCTCGGCGGGCAAGCTCGAGCATGACCATCAGGCCGGCAACGACGTTGTCCTTGTCATCGACCGTGCCGCGGCTGTAGATGTAGCCGTCGGCCAGCGTGCCGCTGAATGGCGGGTAGGTCCACTTCTCGGGATCGACGTTTACCGTGTCGGTATGCCCCATGATCAGCAGCGGCGGTTTCGCTCCCGATCCACGGAGGCGCGCTACGACATTGGGGCGGTTATCGTCGGTGGCGAACATCCGCACAGCGATACCCTCGGCCTCGAGGACGTCTCTGATGTACTCCGCCGCCGGCCGTTCGATGCCGAGTGGGTCGCTGGTATCGAATCGCAACAGCGCCTGGAAGTGGCGCAGGGTCTCCGCTTCGAAAGCCGCCAGATCCGGCTCAACTCTCTGTGCCAGAACGGGCGGCTGCGCAAGAACCGACAACGACAACAGAATCGCAAAACACGCGGCGAGTCTCTTCATGTCGCAACACTACCAAGGCCGCGGTCGCCGGGCTCGCCGTGCACCACATCTACGAGCGCCTGAACGCTCTCCAGCGGCGTGGCCGGCTGAATGCCGTGTCCGAGGTTGACGACATGACCCAGCGAAGGAACGCGCGCCAGCAGATCAGCTGCGGCGGCGCGAGTCGCATCCGGCCCCGCCAAGAGGACGGCGGGGTCGATGTTGCCCTGCAGCGCCTTGGCTGGGCCGATCTGCTCGCGTACGGCCCCGAGATCGACCTTCCAGTCGAGCGAGAAGCACTCGGCGGGCAGCTCCAAGACCGAGTCGAGCAAATGGGCGCTGTCCTGAAAGTAGAGAATTCGAGGCACCTCGGCCCGGCGCAGCTCATGCAGCAGATCGCGAAGGTGTGGCCGGACAAGACGGTGCCAATCGCGACGCGACAACAGCCCGCCCCACGAGTCGAAGACCTGTACCGCTTGGGCCCCAGCTTTCGCCTGTTCGATCAGGAAGGCGGCGGCAAGACGCGTGAGCTTGGCAAGCAATACCTCGAACGTTCGCGGATCTCCGGCCGCCATCGCCCGCAACAGGGGGAACCCTCTGACACCGCGTCCCTCGACCAGGTAGGCGGCCAGGGAAAGAGGGGCTCCTGCGAAGCCGAGGAGCGCCACATCCTCGCCTAGCTGACGTCGAACCAGGCGCAGTGTCTCGATCACGGTGGGTCCGATCTCGGCGGCATCCGGTTCGGGCAGCGCCGCGACATCGGCCGGTGTCCGAATCGGCTGATCCAGCACCGGGCCGGGGTCGAACCGCACCGATATGCCCAGCGCCGGGATCGGACTCATCAAGTCTGCAAAGATGATCGCCGCATCCAGCGGGTACCGTTTGAGCGGCAGCAGCGTCACCTCCGCGGCGAGCTCGGGTGAGCCGGCGAGCTGCTCGAAGCTGTGCTCCTTGCGCATGGCGCGGTACTCGGGCAGGTAGCGTCCCGCCTGGCGCATGATCCACAACGGCCTTCGAGCGGTGGGCTCGCCGCGCAACGCGGACAGCAGCAGATTGCTCAATCTTCCAACCCCTGCGGCGTGAATCGGTAACCCACGCCGCGCACCGTATGGAAGTAGCGAGGTTCCTGCGGGTTGGGCTCGAAACGCTTGCGCAGCCGGACGATGAAGTTGTCGATCGTGCGCGAGGAAGGATACAGGTCGTAGCCCCACACCTTGTCGAGGATCTCTTCGCGGGAAACCACCTCTCCGGCGCGTTCCGCCAGCGCCTTGAGGATCATCGCTTCCTTTTGGGTCAGCGTTTGTTCGCCGCCATGCCAAGAGCGTCCTTCGAACGTCCTCAGATCGAACTCGTTGTCTCCGAAGCGAATGACAGCGCCCCCAAAGGGCATCACGTCATACCATCGGCGGCGACGCAGTATGGCGCCCACACGTAGCAGGAACTCTTGCAGGTGAAAGGGCTTGGGAAGGTAATCATCACCCCCGGCCGCCAGCCCCTGGATCCGATCGTCAACCGAATCCTTGGCGCTCAGGAACAGCACGGGCACATCGCGGCCCTTATCGCGCGCCTCCTCACAGACCGCGAAGCCGTCGAGCCCGGGAAGCATCACGTCGAGCACCACGAGGTCATAGCCGACCTCGAGAATGCGATCGAGCGCATCGCGCCCGTCGGCGATCGTCTCCACCAGATACCCCTCGGCCTCCAGGTTCTCGGCGATGCCAGCGGCCAGATGAGGCTCGTCCTCCACAACGAGAATCAACGGTGCGGTGCTCACGACACAATCTCTGGCTGGCAGCGCATTGCAAGTGACCGACGCAGTGGCGCGGCGTCTCTATTTCTCCGACCCAGAGGCAAGAGCAATCGCCAACGCCTCGGCCAGTCGCCCGATGTGGTCCTCGGTATGCGCCAGCGAAAGGAATCCCACCTCGTACGCGGACGGCGCCAGGGCGATCCCCTGATCAACGAGTTGGCGGAAGAAGGAACTGTACGTGCCCGCAGCCCGAGCGTCGATCTCCGCAGCTGCCCGTGGTGGTTGGCTGGCGTGAAACGCCAGCCAGAAGATCGAACCGAGACGCACGAGCCGGGCGGCAACCGGGGAACGTTCGAGGACCGGCACGACCGCTTGATCTAGAGCCTGCCCGAGCTCCTCGAGCCGGTCCCAGCCGTGGTCGCGCTCCAGGATGCGCAGCGTCGTCAGGCCAGCCGCCATGGCTACGGGATTGCCCGAAAGCGTGCCGGCCTGGTAAACGGGCCCCTCGGGAGCAAGGTGGCTCATGACTTCGCGCCGGCCGCCGAACGCCCCCACCGGCATACCGCCCCCGATGACCTTGCCAAAAGCGGCGAGATCCGGCGTGATGCCATAGTGCTCGGCGGCGCCGCCCTTGCCGAGGCGAAAACCCGTGATCACCTCGTCGAAGATCAGCAGAGCGCCGCAACGCTCGGTCTCGCGACGCAGCGCGGCCAGAAACTCTGGTCGCTGCAGCAGCAGGCCGTTGTTCGCTGGTACGGGTTCGATGATGACCGCGGCAATAGCGTCCCCTTCATCGCGAAGCAGATCCGCCGCACGGGCGGTGTCGTCGAGCGGCAGCACCCTGGTATGAGCAACGAAGTCGTCCGGCACGCCAGCTGACGAGGGCGTCCCGAAGGTCGCGAGTCCGGAGCCAGCCTCCACGAGAAGGTGATCGGCGTGCCCGTGGTAGCACCCCGAGAACTTGACGATCAGATCTCGACCGGTAGCGCCTCGCGCCAGGCGGATCGCGCTCATCGTGGCCTCGGTTCCCGATGACACGCATCGCACCTGCTCTAGGCCAGGGTAGGCGGCGACGACGTGCTCGGCCAGCTCGATCTCTGCACGACAGGGAGCACCGTACGTGGTTCCGCGCGCCGCCGACTCGCAGATGGTAGCCACCACCTCGGGGTGTGCGTGACCGAGGATCAGAGGGCCCCACGAGCAGACAAAATCGAGGAACGAACGGCCATCCTCATCGACAATCTCGGCCCCGGCCGCGCTTCGGATCACCAGCGGCTCACCGCCGACAGCACGAAAAGCCCGCACTGGTGAGTTGACGCCGCTGGGCAGGATCCGGAGTGCGCGTTCGAAAAGAGCTTCGTTTTGGCTCAGATCCAGCCTCCAGCGAGCGCATCGCGAGCATGATAGGTGATCACGATGTCGGCTCCGGCGCGGCGTATCGCGTGCAGGTTCTCGCTTACGATTCGGCGTTCGTCGAGCCAACCCGCCGCGGCAGCCGCCTTCACAGAGGAGTACTCGCCGGAGACGTTGTAGGCAACAAGCGGAAGTCGGCTTGCTGCTCGCACCCGGGCGATCACGTCCAGGTAGGCGAGCGCCGGTTTCACCATGAGCATGTCGGCACCCTCCTCCTCGTCAAGAAGCGCCTCGCGTACGGCCTCGTCGACGTTGCGCGGGTCCATCTGGTAGGAGCAGCGATCGCCGTGCCCGGGCGCCGATTCGGCCGCGTCACGGAACGGTCCGTAGTATGCGGAGGCGAACTTGGCTGAATACGACATGATCCCGGTTGCGGTGAGCCCGCGCTCGTCGAGAGCATCCCGGATCGCTGCCACGCGTCCGTCCATCATGTCCGAGGGCGCCACCAGATCGGCGCCCGCTTCGGCGTGTGAAACGGCCATCGCGGCGAGCGGGGCCAGCGAGCTGTCGTTGTCGACCTGGCCATCGCTGGTCAGCAGGCCACAGTGGCCATGGTCGGTGTAGGCGCACAGGCATACGTCGGTAACCACGACGAGATCGTCGCCGAACTTTGCCTTGGCCTCGCGTACGGCACGAGCCACCGGAGCTTGCGGATCGGCCGCCGCGGCACCGTCGGGCCCCTTGCTCTCTGGGCCAGGAACACCGAAGAGAAGCACCGTGCGAATCCCCAGCGCCAGGTCCGTCTCGATCTGCGCCAGCAGCTCGGCTCGGCCGAGGCGCGAGATACCCGGCATCGACGCGATGGGTTCCTCCCCATGCTCGCCGGGGAGCACGAAGTGCGGCATGACGAGATTGTCGGCGCTCACTCGGGTCTCGGCAACGAGATTCCGCAATGCGGCCGTCCGACGTGTCCGACGAGGGCGCTTTCGGCCCGGCAACGTTGTGCTCATTGACGGCTCTCCGCATAGGCAACGGTTTCCCGCAGGGCGTCCAGCAGACCTCCCAAGCTCCGGGTCGTCGCCTCGGAGCCCACCGTCAGTCCAGCCTCGACTATCGCCTCGGTGGTCGATGGGCCAATCGAGATCAGCAGGACACCCGACGGCACCGACGCCCGGTTGAGAAGGCCCCGAACGGCCGATGGGCTGGCCAGGAAAATGGCGTCCAGATTCCACTTGGCGAGGTCCTCGCGCGGCTCCGAAGGGGGCGCCGGGAGAGTGCGGTAGACGGAGAATCGTGCGGTCCGCACACCGACGGTCTGCAGACGTTGTTCGAGCTCCGGCCTCGCCCCTTCCGGACCAGCGACCACAACGGTGGCCGGCGACCCCGCCTGGACAGCAGCAAGCAGGGGAATCAAAGCATCTGCCAGCGACGTTGCCGTGCCGCCAGGCGCCACCAGGTCGACCTTCCCCCAGCGTTCGCTCGCAGCTTTCTCGGTCGCCGGCCCGACGACAGCGACGCGCGTGCTGCGCGGAAGGTCGGATCGAGGTTCCAGGAGCTGTGCGACATTGGCAACACCGCGAGGCGAGGTCAAGACGAGCCACTCCGCATGCTCGATCGCCAACTCCAGCTGCTCGCGCAGGGCCGGAGAGCGGATCGGCTCGCAGGCGATACAGGGAAACGCCACGGCTTCGGCGCCAGCGGCCTCGACCCGCACAGCCCACCGCTGAACATCCTCCCGGGCACGAGTCAACAGAATCCGGCAGCCACCCGGAACCTCCGTAGAGCACGCCATCAGGTCTGATCCGTGGCCAGCGCCGCCGTCGTCGGCGCTTCGTGCAACAGCTGCTCCGCGACGGAAACGGCAATCTGGCCGACGTCGCTGCCCATCGATTCGGCACGGCGCAGGCACCGACCAACTCCAAGAACGGCGGTCAGCTTGAACACGCCGTCGTCAGTTGAACGACACCAGGCGCCGACCGGAACCTGACAGCCGCCTTCGACGAGGTCGAGAAGACGCCGCTCGACATCAACCTCGCGACGAGAGCTCGGCGCGTCGATCGCCGCGATCGCGGCGCGTGCCGACGCATCGGCAGCGCGGACCTGTACCGCTAGAGCACCCTGAGATGGCGCCGGCACGAAGATCTCAGGGTCGAGACGACGGCAGATGATGCCATCAAGGTCGTCGGCCGAGTCTGGGTCATCGCCCGACTCGCCGGTCTCTTGCAGGCGCTCCAATCCGGCCATCGCCAGCACGATTGCATCGTAGTTCCCGGTGCGAAGCTTGTTGATTCGCGTCGGAACATTGCCGCGCAGCGGCACGGTGACCACGTCGGGGCGCAACTCGCGCAGCAGGGCCTCTCGGCGCGCCGACCCGGTTCCCACGCGGGCCGCCTGTCGCACCGGGATCGGTCCCTGATCTGACGCCATGGCCTCGGGCCGAAGCAGCAGGCAGTCGGCCGGGTCTAGTCGCTCGGGCATCGCCGCGATCACGAGCCCCTCCGGGCTCATCGCCGGGAGGTCCTTGTACGAGTGGACCGCCGCATCGATCTCTTCTCTCAGTAGCGCCGCCTCTATCTCGCGCACGAATATCCCGGTGGCACCGATCTCGTGGAAGGGCAAGTGCTGTTCCTGGTCGCCGGCAGTCTCGATGCAGCGAATTTCCACGGTATGTCCGTGCCGTTGCAATAAACTCGCAACTCGGGCCGTCTGCGTCTTGGCCAACCGAGAGCCGCGCGTGCCGATTCGAAGTCTCATACGACCTCCTCATCACCGAGGTCGTCGCGCCCGTCGATGGTCCCCGGCGCCAGATCAGCCAGCTGCGAGATCGCCGGGTCATCGGACGCGGTAAGAAAAGTTCGGATCGCTTGCAGATCCGACTGCGCTGCAAGCGCTTGAAGACCCACCATCGGGACATGCGCCAGATGCCGAGCGAGCGTCTCCGCCCAGCGGCGAATCCCCTCTTGTTGCTCCTCGCGCACCCCCGCAAGATCGTTGCGCAACAGCCGATTGACGCTGGCCAGGGCGGTCTCCCGGTACCGTTCGTTGAGGCCTGCGATCACCGGCGAGACGGCGCGCCGCGCCAGCCGCCGCCGCAACGCCACCAGCGCATTATCGACGAGCTGACGGGCTTCGATGGAGTCGGCGCGACGGCGGTCACTGTTGGTGCGGGCTTCCGCGATGATCTCGTCCATACCGACGTACTCGAGCCCCGCTGTAGCGGCCGCATCCGCGTCGATGTCGGGGGGTACTGCCAGATCCACCAGCAGCGGACCGGGGCTCGCGGGCGCGGCCGCCGCCAGACGGCCCAACGCCTCGCGGCCGAAAAGCGGCTCGGGCGAACCGGTTGCCGAGACCACCACCGCAACGCTGTCCGGGCTTTCCAGGAAACGCTCCAGGCTACGAGTGACAGCACCCAGCGCCGCCCCCAACTCGTCGGCTCTCTCGCTGCTGCGGTTGACCACGATGATTTCGTGTCCATCGCTCGCCAGCCGCTCGCCACAGCGCTGCGTCATCGGCGAGACGCCGATCAGAGCAACCGCCCCACGAGCGCCACCCACGTGGCGGTGTATGCGGTCGAGGGCGATCTCGGCAAGCGACAGCCGGCCGGAGCCAAAGTGACTTCGGGCCCGTACCGAGCGTCCGACGCGCAGAGTCTCACCGAATAGCCATTCGAGGCGAGCGCCCAGGCTCCCCGCCTCTCGCGCCTGCTCGACGGCTTGCCGTATCTGGCCCGGAATCTCGTATTCACCGACGAGCGCCGAATCGAGGCCTGCGGCCACCAGAAACAGGTGCTCGACGGCACCCTCGCCGGCCCATATTCGCAATCTCCGCGTTGCCTCTCCGGCCGACGTGCTGCCGGTGAGCGCCTTGTGCACGCGTCCACGGTACTCGACGGGCGTCGTGCTGCCGTCACCGACCAGGATCACTTCGACGCGGTTGCAGGTCGCCAGATAGACGACCTCTCGAGCCTCGAGTTGACGAGGCAACTCGGCCAGACGGCCGGCGCGCTCTATCTCGGGGATGGTGTAAGACTCGAGGCCCTGTGCATCTCCGTGACGCCACGAAGCCCCGACTACGCAGATCTCATTCACGACCGCATGTTCTAGCAGGCGGAGCGCGTCAATGTGTCATGGAACTGTCATGAGCCATAACCAGCGTCAGCGCGCACATCGCGGGCGATCATCCGGTCGGCTCGCTCCTTCGACGCCCGCGCATCCGCCTCCACCCGCTCTCGACCGAACGCTTCAGGCGCGATCCAGCCACTCAGGTGGCGCACTACCAAATCGGCCAGCGCGCGGATGTGCTCGGGCCGGTCGTTGAGGCATGGGATGAAGCGAAACCGCTCTCCGCCGTTTGCCTCGAACAACTCGCGGTTCTCCCCATCGATCTCCTCGAGCGTCTCGAGGCAGTCGGCCGAGAAGCCCGGGCAAACGACGTCGAGACTCTTGACACCGGAACGTGCCATGGCTCGCACCGTGACGTCGGTGGTTGGCTTGATCCACTCCTCGCGACCGAAGCGCGACTGAAAGGCGACCACATAGCGCTGTTCGCCGATGCCGAGCGCCTCGGCCACCAGCCGGCCTGTCTTGTGGCACTGGCAGTGGTACGGATCGCCGTTGGACACGTAGCGGAGCGGTATGCCGTGAAACGAGAACAGGAGCCGCTCCGACTTGCCGTCGCGGTTCCACACCTCACGAATGGAGCTGACGATCGCAGCGATATAGCCGGGATCGTCATGGTAGGCATTGATCGTCCGGATCTCCGGGACCCAGCGCCAGGCGCGCAGCTCGGCGAAGAGGGCGTCGAAAGTGGCACCCGTGGTAGTGCCCGAATACTGCGGGTACAGAGGCAGCACAGCGATATGGCGGCAGCCCTTGCGGCGTAGCTCGGCGACAGCGTCGGCGATCGAGGGCGTGCCGTAGCCCATGCCCAGAGCCACATGCAGGCCGCCACCAACCCCGGCGTTGAGTGTGTCCTGCAGCGCCGCCGCCTGACGGCGCGCAATCACCAGCAACGGTGAGCCGTCGTCGGTCCAGATCTTGGAGTAGAGCGCCGCGGAGCGTCGGGGCCGCAGCGTTAGCACGAACATGTACAGGATCGGCAGCCAGCGCCAACGAGGCAGCTCGATGACCCGCGGGTCGCTGAGAAACTGGCGTAGATACGGCCTCAGCGCCTTGGCGGTGGGTGCTTCTGGCGTACCCACGTTGGCGAGCAAGACCCCTACTGTGGAGACCTCTCCGTGCTCGAACCCCGGCCGTGTGTACTGGTCGTAGTCGGTCATGGGCGAATTTCGCGTCTCAGCTAGCTGGCCGGGGTGGAAGTGTGATGGGTCGGGTTACGCCGCATTCGCCGTCGGCTTCCGACAGCCAGTCTCGCGGGCGCAGGAAATGCTCGTAGAGTCGTGCTTCCGGCGTACCGGCCTCCGGCTGCCAGTCATAGCGCCAGCTGGCCTGCGGCGGCAGCGACGCGAGAATGGACTCCACCCGACCTCCCGCTTGCAGCCCGAAGCGTGTGCCACGGTCGTACACTAGATTGAACTCGACGTAGCGCCCACGGCGATAGAGCTGAAAGGCGCGTTCGCGCTCACCGTACGCGGTGTCCTTCCGCCTCGTCAGGATGGGGCGATACGCGGGGAGGAAATGATCGCCGACGCTACGCAGAAAGGCGAAACAGCGCTCGAACCCTCCTTCGTCCAAATCATCGAAGAACAAGCCGCCGATTCCACGCGGTTCCTGCCGGTGCGGCAAGAAGAAGTACTCGTCGCATGCGGCCTTGTACTCCGCATGGACGTGCTCGCCGAAGCTCCGACACGCCTCGTACGCGGTGCGATGCCAGTGCACCGCGTCTTCCTCGAAGCCGTAGTACGGCGTCAGATCGAAGCCGCCGCCGAACCACCAGGTGGTGTCGCCGCCATTGCCATCGGTGACGAAGCAACGCAGGTTGCAGTGCGAAGTCGGTGCGTAAGGGTTCAGCGGGTGGACGATAAGCGACAACGACACCGCCTGAAAGCTCTGGCCGGCGAGCTCGGGTCGGCGCACGGTCGCAGCTTCCGGCATTCGCGCCCCCACCGTGTGCGAGAAGTTCACCGCTGCTCGCTCGAGCACGGCCCCGTCACTGAGCACCCGCGGTCGCGCCGAGCCGCCACCCTCACGATCGAGGGTCAGAGATTGAAACCGCGCTACCCCATCTTCTTGCTCCAGGGCAGCGCAGATCTGATCCTGGAGATCGAGAAGGTATCCGCGCACGGCGTCAGCGCCCAGATCAGACATCATCGGAGCACAGTGTAGCTGCCGGTGGCAGGGAGCAACTTCGGCCGGCTCGCC
Organism: Acidobacteriota bacterium; assembly: GCA_963666055.2. Classification (GTDB taxonomy): domain Bacteria; phylum Acidobacteriota; class UBA890; order UBA890; family WLXD01; genus DASCOT01. Next base: position 607,817 of record CAXWPH010000015.1, read on the forward strand.
TCAATGGATCAGGAAGATCTCCTCGTTCAGTGGCTGAATAAACTCGACGCCTCTACTGGTGACCAGCTGCGGGTTCGAGATGTTGAAGGCGAGTGGGTAGCCGGGACGCTCGTCGATGTTCATGTGGACCATGTACTCGAACGCGAAGAGGTGATTTTCCTGGATCTTCAGATGGTGGGTGTTCGAGCGAAAGGCAGCCATCGAGGGACCCAGGTCGCCGTAGTGCCGAAGGCGTGGTTGTCGATCGAGAAGCCGGGCTGGTCGGTGTTGGCCAGAGCCTGCTGAATCATCTTGTAGTCTTGTGTGCCGATGTCGCGGAAGGGCGTGTACATATAGCCGGCGGCCTCCATCGCAGCGACCATCGCGTCGAGCGACTGCTTGGCGGTCATGCCGACTTTCATGTGGTCGCGCATGATCCACTGGCCGGCAATCGCCTTATCGAAAACCTCCTGTAGGAAATCTGGGACCTGGGTCTCGCCCTCACGCAGGATGTAGGCGTGGATCTTGGTGTCGACGCCGAAGCCCATGTAGTCGCCGCCGGGGCCACCGCTGCCGCCGACAAACAGGTCACCCGGCTGCAGGACGTACTCGGGGTTGTGGATAAACCAGCGGACGTCAGGTGGCGAGTTGTCGACCGTCATGTCGGGAGTGTTGACCACCGAGTAGTAAACCCGGGCGTTGATGTCGGCGATGGTCGTCACTCCTGGAACGACCTCGGATAGTCGTTCCTTGGCGCGCTGCCGAGCGAGTGCCAGGACCTCGACCTGCGCGGCGATCTCGCGGACGGTACGGCGGACGATGAAGTCGCGGATGAGGTTCTCGGCCGAGACGATGCGGGCGCTGTACTCAGGCCCGAGGATACGCTCGAGCTTGAGGTACTCGGAGTGTGAGATACCGTCGGCGACGGGCTCCATCTCGGAGGTGTTGACCGCGATGGTTTGCGGGTCGCGTTGCTCGACAAAACGGGTGATCTCGTCGTAGACGCCGGGCTTGTGATCGTAGCCGGAGATCGCCAGGCCGAGCTCGAGGGAGCCGCGCACGTCGATCTTCTCGACCGCGCCGCCGCGCCCGAACTGCAGCGCCATCGGATCCGGAGCACCGGAACGGGTGACGTGAATCCACATGTCGACGCCGTTGTCGCGCATAGCTCCCGGCAAGATGAGGTCGAGCTTGTCGTTGCGCATCAGGCGGAGCGCTTCGGCGTCGGTATCTGCGATCCGCGCCGGCAGCTGCGCGTTGGCGGTGGGTACGACGATCGATGCAGCAATCACGAACAGCAACAGACGGGATTTCATTTGCTCCTCTCTGAGTTTCCAGCTCTCGGCCCGGGCGCGACGTAACCCTCCGCGCCCACCACACTTCCACCTCGGCCTGCTAGGCCATCTGTCCCAGGTACCAGCGGATGAAGTCGTTCGTCCACCCTTCGAGGGCCGAATACGGTCCCGGCTGGTAGCGGCGCGAGGCCACACCGCGGCTGTTGGTCTCGATGATCACGGCGTCCTGCTGCGTCGTGACATCCCACATCCACTTGAGGCGGTCGACGTCGTAGTCCACTCCCTCCTCGGCATCCTCGTGGACGAGCCAAATCAAACATACCTCGGTGAGATCCGGGTTAATCGGCGAGAACCGAAACATCGTCGCGTAGTCGTTCGGGGCCACGACGAAGCCGAAGTAACCGAACCCCATGCTGGTGACGCCGCCATCGTACACGGTGAACTCACCCATGAGCGGCGCCACCGGCCGGCCGTCTTCCGAGCAGCTCTGGAAGCCCTCCCGGATGGGATCTCGATAGGCAGCGAAACGCGGCATACCGTTGGCACCATCCGCCCGGATCGCCTCGGTGAGATAGCCGAGCGCCTCGGCCCTTTCGGTCCATTGCTGGCGGAGCCCACCGAAGGCGCGCGCGGTGTTGGAGTCGGGGGCTCCTCGGCACGTACGTAGGCATTGACCGAGGTGTACTGCGGGTGGCTACTGGTGCAGTGGTAGCACTCCAGGAAGTTCTCCAGGGTGAGCTTCCAGTTGCCGTGCGTCGGGTAGCGGGCGACGTGGGCGACCTTGCTGCGCGCCGTGCCGTGCAGGCGCAGGTAGGGGGTCATCGCCTCGAGCGCAGTGTCGAGGTCAGGCGCCGCGTCGCTCAGGCAGACGAAGATCAGGCCTTCCGACACACGCACCTGACAGCGGTGCAACCCGAACTCCGAGGCGTCGAGGTCGGGGCTGATGTGCCGCCAGGCGACCAGCTCACCGTTCAGGTCGTACGCCCAAGCGTGGTAGTTGCAGACGAGGCGCTTGTGGTTGCCGCTGGCCTGCTGGCAGATTCGGGAGCCGCGATGCCGGCAGACGTTGAAGAACGCGTTCACCGCGCCCTCCTCGCTTCGAATCACGATGATGGATTCGCCGGCGATCTCGAACAGGAGGTAATCTCCGACCTCGGGGATTCGGGAAACGTGATCGACCAGGAGCCATTGGCGCATGAACACACGGTCCATCTCGCGCTCGAAGATCTCGGGATCGCGATAGAACGGTTGCTCCAGCGAGAACCCGGGACGCTGTCTTTCAATCAGCTCGGAAAGACTGGGGCGCTCCAAGGGGTCAATCCTCTCCGGCTAGCTCGAGCAGAGCGCTGCTGATACCTGCAGTGGTGCCACCGTCGACGGCAATGGCCTGCCCGGTGATATAGCCACAGTCTCCGGCACACAGAAAGTGGATCGCGGCGGCGATCTCTTCCGGCTTGGCGAGCCGGCCGAGCGGCGCCGTGCGGTAGGCGGCCCGAACAATGTAGGCTACATCCTCCTCGTGCGCCAACGGTGTGTCGACGACGCCGGGACACACGCAGTTGACTCGAATGCCCCTGGGGGCGAGCTCGATCGCAGCGGTCTTGGTCAATCCGACCAGGGCCCACTTGGCGGCAGCGTAGGCACCGAGATCGGGGACACCGCGAAGACCCGCGATCGAGGAGGTGTTTACGATCGCTCCACCCTCCTTCATCCGCACCGCCGCGTAGCGCATGCCGAGTAGCGCGGTGACCGTGTTGAGTCGGAAGTCATACTCCAGCGCCTCGGTTGTCAAGCTCTCCAGCCCCGCAGGCGGGGTTCCGCCACCGACGTTGTTCACCATGATATCGAGCCGTTCGTAGCGCTTGAACATGGTATCGATCAACTCGGCAACATCCTGTTCCTGGGTGAGGTCGGCGCGCACGAACAGCCCCTCGACACGAGCCGCTACCTCGGCTCCATCCTGGATGTCGGCGATCACCACGTCGGCGCCGGCAGCGGCGAGCCTCTCGACCGTGGCGAGCCCGATGCCCGAGGCCCCACCGGTGACCACCGCGACCTTGCCGTCTAGATCGAACATCTGCCTCATCTCATCTGTCGGAGGTACCAGTCGACGAACTGCCGCGTGAAGCTCTCGAGCACCGAATAGGGTCCCGGAGAGTACCGAATCGACTCCAGGCCGCGTTGGTTGTTCTCGATGAGAACCTGGTCCTGGCGCGTGGTTACATCCCACATCCAGCACATGCGCTCGGTGTCCAGATCCTCACCCTCGCGTGCTTCGCGGTCCACGAGCCAAGTGAGGGTCATGTTCGTCGTGCTCACGTCCTGCGGCTCAAAACTGATCAGGCAGGCGTAGTCGTTGGCAGCGCTCAGCGAGAAGAACGGGCCCACGTGGACCACCGTCTCGCCGCCGTCAAAGGCGCTGAGCTCACCCATCAGCGGCGCGGCTGGGCGGCCATCCTCGGTGAGCGAATCGAAACCCGTCTGGATCACCTGCCGATACGCCAGATGAAACTGGTCGGGCAGCTCGGGCGGCAGCACGGCGCAGTCGACACGGTGCCCCATGGCCTCGGTGCGTTGCCGCCACGCGGCGTCCATCTCCTCGAAGACGCGCACCTGTTCAGGACGCCCATCGCCAACAGCCCGCACGTAGGCATTGACCTGTCTGTACTCAGGATGAGCAGAGGGGCAGTGGTAGCACTCGTTGAAGTTCTCAATGACCAGCTTCCAGTTGGCCTCGACCGGATAGTTGCGCCGCGCCGCGACCCTCGCCGAGTCGAAGCGGTGCGGCCTCGTCACCGCCGCAACCTCGGCGCCAATGGCAGCAAAATCCACCGATGGATCTTCGTCGAGATTCAGAAAGATCAGACCCTCGGCCACCCCCACGTGACACTTGTAGAGACCGTAGTCGGCTCGCTCGAAGTCGTCGGGCATCTGTCGTGCGGCATTCAACGCGCCGTCCAGCCCGTAGGCCCAGGCATGGTAGGGACAGACGAACGACGCGACCGTGCCGCTCGCCTCGAGGCAGATGCGCGAGCCGCGGTGACGACACACGTTGAAGAAGGCGCGCACCGCACCGTCGTTGTCCCGGCAGACGATGACGGACTCTCCGCCGATCCGATGAAGAAAGTAGTCGCCGGGCTCCGGGATCAACGATACGTGGCCAGCGAACAACCACTGGCGCGCGAATATCCGCTGGCGTTCTCGCTCGAAGATCGCCGGGTCGCCGTAGAACTCGCGCGCCAACGCGAATCCGTCACGTTGGCGCGCCCTCAACAGTCGAAACGCGGCGTCGTCAAGCATGCGGTTGATCGCGGTCGGTCGGCTGGGGAGGCCTTGACGGCCTGATCGAGCCTCAGTCCTCCGAACCGGTATAGACCTCCCCAAACACCTCCGTCCCGGGCGGGTGGAGGTTCATCTCCCTATCAGTCTTCACACAAACAAGCGCCGCGCCCTCATGTTGTCGCGCCCGCTCGAGCGCCGGGACTAGTTGATCGGCCTGCTCGACATACTCTCCGTGACACCCCATGCCCTCGGCGATCACGTCCCATCGAGTCGGGCTCATGTAGGTGCTACGATACCGATCCTCCGGCACGTCGGCCTCCAGGTGCAGCATCTCTTCCATCGACCACGATCCCTCGGCGTTGACCACCACGGTAATTTTCACCCGATCGCGAACCGCAGTCTCGAGCTCCATGATGTTGAATCCGGCGGCACCGTCGCCGGTGCTACACACGACGTCGCGCTCCGGGTTCGCCAGCTTTGCGCCGATAGCATGGGGAATGCCGGTGCCGAGGTGTCCGAACTCGTAGTTGCCCACCTGCGTTCGCGGGGTCGAGAAGTCGCGCAGGGCGCGGTTGAACATGCCGGTGTTGCCACCATCGGCGACGTTAATGGCGTCGGTCGGGAACACTGACTGCATCGCCAGAATCACCTGTGCCGGATGCACCCGGTCCGCCGCGAAGGAGGCCTCGATGTCACCCATCATTGCCTGCGCGGCGGAATCGCTCATGGCGCGGAAACGCGCTGCTTCCGAACCGTCCGAGGCGGCAATCCCGGCTTCCTTCACCGCCGCGAGCAGTCTACGCAACGCCGCGCCGGCGTCCGCAACGACGCCGCGATGTAGACGCCTATGCAGTCCGATATTTCGCGGGTCGATGTCCACCTGAACGAGCTTCTGGTCGGCGCCGCCCCAGTACTTGTCGAAGGGAAGATCGACCTCGCCCAGACACGTCCCGAAGGCGATCACGAGATCCGCCTCCCGCCGGGCGGCCCAGTGGCCTTCGGACCCCGGGCGCAGATGGTTCGGGTGGTCGTCGGGGAGTGCAGTGTGGCCGTGACCGCTAGTCAGCGCCGGGCAATCGAGCAGCTCCACCAGCTCACGGAACTCGCCCCACCCCTCCGAATTGAGCACCCCCACGCCGGCCATGAGTACCGGGCACTTGGCGTCGCGAATGAGATCCACGAGATGTGCGGTCTCGGACAACGTCGGCTCCGCCGGCACGGTGGACCGGTACTGGGCCGGGTCGAGCACCTCGACGCTGCCGTCGTCGCCAGTGGCGTTCATGATCGTGTCGGTCATGTCGATATGTACCGGGCCCGGTCGCCCGGCCAGCGCCTCGCGGAAGGCACGCGAGACGATCTCGGGAATTCGCTCCCACTGGTGCACCACGGCGTTCCACTTGGTCACCGGCCGGAACATCTCCTGCTGATCCATCGCCTGGAAGATGCCGGGCTTGCTCGGGTAGACGACCTCGGCGCGGCGCTGCGCCGTCACCACGAGCATGGGCACGCCTTCCGCCAGAGCACAGATCACACCGGAGAGCACGTTGGCAGTGCCGGGCCCGCCGCCGGCCAGCACCAGGCTCATCGCTCCGGAAGTCTTGAAGATCCCCTGAGCAATATGCGCTGCCGCCGCTTCGTGCCGCGGCGCGACGTGCCGAAACCCATAGTCGGCGCAATGGTGCTGGATGGTGTGGTAACCCTCGTCGGTGATGCCGATGACGAACTCGATACCCTCGCGCTGCACACAGCGCAAGAGCAGCTCGCCGCCCGTGATCTCTGCCATGGTCTCTCCCTGACTAGTGTCCTGTAACACAGGTTCGTTGCGTATTGCTGGGTCGAGATGGGGGCAAGCTCAAGGCGCGATGAGAATGACGATGCCACGCCCATCGTCGACGAATCGCAACGCTGAGATTGCCCCCATATCGACCCAGCCCTCCGGGTGGCCACGGGACTGGCCACCTCCGGCGTCGGCCCTCCTCTACGATACGCTCAGCATCGCCGTCGTCGAGCCTCCTTGGATTCGACTCAGTCGCGTGCGCCACAATATGCAACGAACCTGTGTTACAGGGCACTGTATGGTGCGCGGCATTCTCCCTGCCCGAGGGCGTGCCGCACAACCCTTGCAGCGACTGAGTGCGACAGTCCAAGCCCGAGAGGTTCAACAATCGTGATGCCCGAGCCCGCGCCACTCACCACGTCTTCTCGCGTGTACTACGCGTCCGGGGGCATGGCGACCGGCATCATCAACAACGGCTTCAGCAGCTTTGTGCTGCTCTATTACAGCAACGTTCTGGGCGTCCCCGCCGCTATGGTCGGCAGCGCGCTGGCCATCGCGCTGGCGTTCGACGCCGTTTCGGATCCCGTCGTCGGCTACTTCTCCGACAACCTGCGCTCGCGCTGGGGCCGCAGACACCCGCTCATCTACTTCTCGATCCTTCCCGTCACCGTGCTGTTCTACCTGCTCTGGCATCCCCCGCTAGAATCGCCGAGCTCGGACACACTGTTCTGGTATCTGCTGTCTGTCACCATCCCCTTGCGGCTCCTGATGACGTTCTACGAGGTGCCCAGCAACGCCCTCGTGCCCGAGCTCACGCCCGACTACGACACGCGTACGCGGCTGCTCAACTCCCGATGGTCGGTGTATTTCTTCAGCGCCAACGCGATCGCCGTGGCGATGTACGCGTACTGGCTGCGGAATACCGACGAGCACCCCACCGGCTTGCTGAACGTCGCCGGCTACCAGGACATGGGCCTGGTGGGGGCGGCGATCATCTTCGCCGCCATGCTCGTGTCGTCGGTCGGCCTGCACCGCTTTATTCCCTTTCTGAGGTCGCCGCCGCCCAGACGGCGGCGTTCCCCGCGCGCCATCTACCGCGAGATGTACGAGACCTTTGCCGATTGGTCGCTCCTCGCTCTGCTGGCTGCAGGCACCTTCTACGCCGCCGCTAACGGCACGATCAACGCGCTCTGGGCCTACCTCTACAGCTACTTCTGGGGGCTGTCATCGGTGCAGATGTCGTTCCTGCTGCTGGCGTACGTAGCTGCCTCACCAGTCGCCTTCGCACTCGTACAGCGACTCTCGCGCAACCGTGACAAGCGCACGGTCGCGCTTGGCGTTGCCGCCGCCAGCGTGGTGGTTACCTCGGGACCGGTGATGCTGCGTGTGCTCGGCGTGTTTCCTGGCAACGACAGTTCCTGGCTGTACCCGATTCTGGTCGTGCATGGACTCGTGGAGATGGCGCTCTACGTGATGTTCACCACCATGCTCGCCTCGATGATGGCTGATCTGGTGGAGAAACGGCAGCTGGTCACCGAGGCCCGGCAGGAGGGGTTGCTTTTCTCCGCACAAACCTTCGTGATCAAGATCACCTCCGGAATCGGGGCGTGGGTCGCGGGGATCGTGCTCTCGGTCGTCGACTTCCCGTCCAACGCTCAGGCGGGCGATATTCCCGCCGATACGATCTTCGGGCTCGGGCTGCTGTATGCACCGACGATGATGGTGCTGTTTGGCATCTCCACGTACGCCCTGACGCGCTTCAAGGACACGCGGGCAGACCACGACGAGCACCTGCAAAGGTTGGAAAACGCGGCGACCTAGTCAGGCGAACGCGGCCTTCAACGCACGGGTGTGCGGCACGCCCAACCCACAGCAACCGCCGATAATCTGCGCGCCGCTCGCTACCCAGCCGCGTGTCTCGTGCACCAGATCGTCGGGCTCGATGATGTCGACGAACTGCCAGTTGGGCATCACGAAGTAACCAGACTCCGGGTAGACTCCGAGCGGGCCCGACCAATGGCTCTTTACCACCGCGAGCCCCGTCGGAGTGTCGTCGATCGAGCTGTGCATGACGTTGATCACCCCGACTCCGCATTCCGCGAGCTCGCTCACGAGCTGCTCGAAATCGGCGTGGGGAGGATCGAAGCCGACGACGCCACCCGTCTCGACGTCCCGCCGGCAGCTCAAGCCGAGCCATACCGGCAAACCGGTGGCCACCGCTGCCTCGGCGATAAGCCGCGAGGAGACCGGATGCGAGCACATCTCCAAAGCGATGAGCTCGACGCCCGCCGCCGCCAACAGATCGGCCTGCACGCGAAACCCCTCCGAGAGACGCTCGGCGTCGGGCAGTTCCTCGTTCATACCCACCCATGGACACATCGAGCCGGCGATCGCCACGGGGCTCTGCGCCGTTTCGTCGCGAGCCTGCCGGGCCACTTCTACCGCAGCCTTGTTGATGCCCGCCATCTCGTCCCCAAGCCCCGCCTGCTCGAGCAGATAAGGGCCGGCCGCAAACGTGTTGGTGATGATCACCTCGGCGCCGGCCGAGATGTAGTCGGCGTGGGCGGCACGCACCACCTCGGGATCGGACAGCACTGCCGCACCGCTCCACGCTTTCTCGTTCATGGCCACGCCGCGAGCCTCGAGCTCGGTGCCCATCGCACCGTCGATTACCACCAGGTCGCCGGCGGCGATCTTGTCATGGAGCCAATCGGGCCCATAGCGAACATCTGTCATGACCGCTCTCCTCAGAAGCAGTTTTTCATCTAGTGTCCTGAGTCAGGACACTAGCAGGCCGTGGTGGAAGTGTGGCGGGCCTGGCGACAGGGTCTTGCGAGGTGGAGGCAAGGAGAGAGGAGGAGGCGATGGCTGCCCCATCGTTGACGACGAGCGACGCAGCATACGCGCGCAACCCCCTATCGCCCGGAGGGTTACGGCGATTTGGGGTCATCTGCGGCGTTGGCCCTCCTGGACGATGGCTGGAGCATCGCCGGCGTCAGGCCGCCTTCCATCTGACCCCAACTCGCCGTAATCAGGCCCGCCACACTTCCACCACGGCCTGCTAGCCGGGTGCTGAAGAACTCTGCTAATACCATGAGGCGACTGACAATGCTGGTGCTACGAGCACCTGCAGCAGCCGAAGGAGCGTGCCAGAAATGACGATCGCAGCGCTGACTCCCCGAACCGGCGGGTGGATATGGTCCCGTCCCTTGCTCGCCGCCACCCTCGTCCTGCTGGCCGGCTGGGATCCGGCCGCGGCAGCAGCGAGCCCGCAAACGGCGACCACCGCCGTGATTGCCGGCTCTCTGATCGACGGCACCGGGGCAGAGCCACAGGGCCGAACGGTCATCCTCATTGAAGGCGGGCGAATACAGGCGGTCGGCCCAGCGTTGGATGTTCCGGCCTCGGCCCGGATCATCGATCTGTCCGAAATGACGGTATTGCCGGGGTTCATCGACCTGCACAGTCATCTCACCTATCCGGCAATGACCGATGCGGGCTTCGAGCTTGCCTTCGTGCAGCAGAGCGCCGCCGACTTCGCCTTGCTGGGCGCTCGCAACGCCAAGCTGGCGCTGATGACTGGCTATACCAGCGCCCGCGAGCTTGGAGCCTTCGGTTTCGCCGATGTCGCTCTGCGCGACGCCATCGATGCAGGCTGGGTGCCTGGACCGCGACTGCAGGTGGCCGCCTACGCGCTCAGCATCACCGGCGGCCACTGCGACAACAACGGCTTCTTGCCCGGCCTGTTCGGTGCCGAGCCGGGTATCGAGCAGGGCATCGCCAACGGCCCCCGGGAAGTTCGGGCGGCTGTTCGCTACCAGGTCAAGTACGGGGCCGACCCGATCAAGATATGCGCCACCGGCGGTGTAATGTCGTTCGGCGACTCGGTCGGGGCGCAACAGTTCAACGCCGCCGAGCTGGAAGCAGCGGTACAGAGTGCCCACCAGCTGGAGCGCCGGGTGGCCGCACACGCTCATGGATTGGAAGGGATCAAGGCTGCCGTTCGTGCGGGGGTCGACTCGATCGAGCATGGCACGTTCATCGATGACGAAGCGGCACGCATGATGGCCGAGAGCGGAACGGTTCTGGTGACCACGCTCCTGGCAGGCGACGCGATACAGCAGCTGGCCCGAGCTGGTCGGCTGCCGCAGGAGCTCGCCGCCAAGGCTCGCTTGGTCGAGGGGGTCAAGGAGGGGGCGATCCGCCGAGCCGCCGCAGCGGGGGTAAAGATCGGTCTAGGTACCGACAACGTCTTCGGGCTTCCAAGCGAGAACGGGCGCGAGTTTCGTTTCATGACCGAGGCTGGGCTGGAGCCCATGCAGGCAATCATGGGCGGAACCAGCATCGCCGCCGAGCTCATGGGCTGGGAGGACGACGTCGGTACTATCTTGCCAGGACGCTACGCCGACCTGGTGGCCGTGCGCGGCGATCCGCTGCAGAACATCGAGTTACTGGAGAACGTGCACTTCGTGATGCAGGGCGGCAACGTAATCAAGCAGGAGTGAGCTGACGTCTGGCCCCCCGTTCAGAGTGAGGACCCATGAAGCGACTGTTGGCGCACGTCGTTGTAGCGACGCTGGCTAGCGGCTGCACTGAGCTAGGCGCCCAGTCGGTTGGCTTCGACCCGGGTTCGGTACAGTCCTCCTTGGATAGCGGCCATGCCGGAGCCGCTCCGCCGGGGCTCGGCGAGTGGACAAGCTATCGTCCGGCGCTGCCGAGCCCGGTCGCCAACAACGCGGTAGCGGCCGTTCAGACTGGCAGCGATTGCTGGCTGATGAGCGCTCTGGGCATCGGCTCGGGTCTCGACCACACTGCCCTCACCACCTCGGTCTACGTGCATCGGGTGGGCGACTCGGCGTGGACCGACGTGGGACCGCCGCCGCGCGCCGCGGCCCGAGTAGCGGCCTCCGCCGTCGGGGTTGCCGACAGGCTCTACTTGCTGGGCGGATACTCGCTGGTGCCCAACGGCGCCGAGATGAGCTTTGCCAACGTCGATATCTACGATCCGGTGGCCGGCGCGTGGTCGACGGGCGCACCGCTACCGGTGCCGATCGACGATGCCGTCGCGCTGGCCTGGCGAGATCGCCATGTCGTGGTAGTCAGCGGTTGGTCGAACACCGACAACGTCGCTGCTGTGCAGATCTACGACAGTCGGCGCGACACCTGGAGCCCGGCGACGCCGTTTCCGGGCAAACCGGTGTTCGGGCACGCCGGAGCCATCGTCGGCGACGAGCTCGTGGTCATCGATGGCGTCGAGAGAGGTCCCCGGGGTTATCGCCTCGTCAATCAGGCCTGGCGGGGAAAGCTGGATCCGACAAACCCCGCCACCATCGTCTGGACCGATCTCGGTGGCCATCCGGGGTTGGCCCGCTACCGTGCGGCGGGCGGTGCCACCGAGGCCGGCCAGCTATGGTTTCACGGCGGCACCAATATCCCGTACAACTTCAACGGCCTCGCCTATTCGGGCGGCGCGCCGGCCCCACCCAGCGGTTCGACCCTGGTGTACGACGGCCTGTTTACCGACCGCCTTGCGGGCCAGCCGACCGCCACAATGGACCACCGCAGTCTCGCCAGCTGCGGTGCGACTCTGTTCCTCATCGGGGGAATGACGGCCGGCCCGACCGTGACCTCCGGGGTCTGGTCGATTACGACTCAATAGCCGGGTGCGGTGTGCCCGGTCTCGCGACTACGCCTCAGTAGCTCAGGCAGCGCGCATCCTCGCCGCTTATCCACGCGGCCAACATCTGCCACTCAGGATCGTCCCGGGAAAACCAGCGGCGTCCGCCTCCGTGAAAGTGATCGCCCCCGGCTTCGGGCGCCAGCGGGTGCGTGAGGAAGCGGCTGCGCAAAGGGTAGCCGGGCTCGATGTAGCGGCTGAGCACGGCAAAGTTGTCGCGCGACTCGTCCTGATTCCAGTAGTCGCGACCCTCGGGCACCGGTTGCGCAAAGCCGCGAATTCCGGCGTCGTGGCAATTCACACACTCCATGAGCCCCTCCTTCTTGTCGAGGAAGACCCTCTGCACGCAGGTGCGGAAAAACTCGAAGTCCAGCGCCGCTGAAACAACCTCACTGGCGTCGGAGGTCGCGGCAGCACGAACCCACCCGGCCATCGCCTGCCATTCAGGGTCCGACTGCGAGTAGAAGAACTTGCCGCCCACGTGAAAGGAGGCTCCTCCCGCGGGCACCACCAGCGCCTTTCGCAGCAGCCGGCTTTGCTCCGGCTGGCCGGGAACGACGAGGCGCGAGACAACCTCGAAGTTCTGCCGCGACTGGGCCTCGGACCAGAAGACGGTGCCGTCGTCATCCTCTTGAAGCGGCTGGAGCTTGAGCGGCGTTCCCTGCTTGGCGTGACACGTCACGCACGGCGACCGCCCGGGACCGAACCCGCCGCGCGCCGCGAGGAAGATCGGCTCGACTACCTCGAGGTAGCGGTCAAAGCTCAGCGTCTGAGCGAAGCCGGCGGCAGTACCGCCGACCAGCAAGCCGACCGCGATCGCCACCACCACCGCCATCCGGCGAGCTCTCATTGGATCACCGCCGTGTGGTTGCGCTTCGGCGTCTGTCCGACCTTGATGCGAGCAATCTCTACCAGCTCGTGCGTATCGATAACCGACACGTCGTTGGATCCGGCGTTGGCGGAATAGAGGTACCGGCCATCGGGCGTCATGGTGAGCCAGTCGGGGTGGTGGCCCACCGGCACGCCGCCGAGAAACTCCAGGTCAGGTAGGGACCAGCCATAGACATGATCGTGCGGCTTGCTGGTCGACCACAGCTGGGTGCCGTCCGCCGACACGGCAAGGCCGTGGCCCGGTGAGCCCTGTAAGCCATCGCTCGACACCCGCGAGATCGGCAGCGTCGGCATCTCTACCCTCTGCACCACTGCCCGCTTCTCGAAGTCGACCACGTAGAAGCCATGGAAATTGGAGAGTTGAACGAAGATTCGCTTCGTCGAGCCGTCGCGGTTGGCCTCGAAAGCCATCGGACGGACACCGCCGTCGGCGTACCCGCCGGTCGTGAGGCCGCTGAAATGAAGCGACCACACCGGCTCATCGGTCTCGGTGTCGATGATCGTCAAGGTGCGCGCTCCGATCATGCCGGCGGCGATATGTCGTCCATCGGGCGTGATGAATACGTTGTGCACACCCCCCAGCGTGGGGATCGCCTTGACTACCTCGCCCGCTTGCAGATCGATCACGTCGACGAACGCGTCGGCACGCGTGATCGCCACATAGACCTTTCGTCCATCGGGTGTGATGGCGATGTTGTTGGGTCGACCGGAGAGCGGGATCTGCTTGCTCACCTGGAGCGTCTTCGTCGGGACGACATCCAGCGTGTGGTCGATCTCGTTGCTGAAATACAGCGTGCTCCCGTCGGGAGCCGAGGTCACCCCATGCGCCATCGGGATGCCGCGGATGATGTCGACGACCTCGTTCGTGACCGGGTCGATGAGGTGGACGTTGTCGCCGGCAGCGTTCGTCTGGATGATGCGGACCGTCCCTGTCTGGGCGCCTACGCTGCCTGCAAGGGAAGCTATCGCCAGCGCCAGAACGAGAGATCGTGGGGGCACGTAGCTCATTTTCCGCCTCCTGCCGGGATCCGGGTCCCCGAACGGACGGCACGTGCGGCATCGACTCCGGCAAGTGTAGGCGGACCGCAAGTGCTGGGGCGGCCAACATGGGTCCGCGGGTAATCCGCAGAAGACCGCGATAACCTGATTGGCCGAGGTAGCGACGATACGCGCTGCCACGACCGCTTGTCGACACCGCAGGAGAGCTTCCCATGAAGACACGGTTCCTCGCCTCGATCACGCTGCTTGCATGCCTGAGCCTTGCGGCGCCGCTCCATGCGCAGCAGGGCGACCAGAAGGACATGATGACGTTCGAGCGCCCCGTCGCGATGCCCGACAATGTCTGGATCGAAGAGCTGACGATGCTCGAGATACGTGACCTGTTGCGCTCCGGGACCAACACCGCGCTCATCCTCACCGGCGGCATCGAGGAGAACGGCCCTTATCTCACCACCGGCAAGCACAACCACGTCCTGCGGGTGATGGGCGACGCCATCGCGCGCAAGCTGGGCAATACGCTGGTGGCTCCGATCGTCACCATCGAGCCCGGAAACCCGGAGACCGCCAGCTCTCCCGGCGGCATCCGCTACTCGCAAGAGACCTATCGCGCCGTGCTGCGCGACTACGCCACCAGCCTGAAGGCACAGGGCTTCACGAAGATCTTCATGTTGGGCGACAGCGGCGGCAATAGGCGCGGCCTGGCTGCTGTTGCCGAGGAGCTGTCCACTGCTTGGGAGAGAGAAGAAATGCTCGTGGCACACATTCCCGAGTACTACAACTACAGCGACGTCCACGCGTACCAGCGCGACGTTCTCGGCGTCGACGAGGACCCCCGGTTGGAGGGTCTGCACGACGACTACTACATTACGACAATCATCATGAACGATGATCCACAGTTCGTTCGTTTCGAGCAGCGTCTGCAGGCCGACAAGGCGTCGATCAACGGCATCGATATCACCCCGATCGGCAAGGCGCTGAAGCACGGTCGGCGACTCATCGAGTTTCGCGCCGAGGCTACGGTGGAGGCCATCCATCGAGTGATCGCTGCGCACCACCGCTGAGTTGACAGATACGCAGCTCTCTTACCACCCTCAGAGGACCCCCGACTCACGCTACCGTGGAGACTCGCTCACCATGCGCCAGATCCGCTTGCCCCGTATCGACCTCCTGCCTCATTCCGCCTACCTTGCGGCACTGCTGCTGGCCGGCTTCGCCGCCACCGCCATGGCGCAGCCGCAGATGTCGACCGCCGCCCGCTACCAGACGCCGTCGCCGGAGCTCGTCGCACTCGCCGACGCCCCGAACACGCCGCTGGTATCGGTCAGCCCGGGCGGTGATCAAATCGTGCTCATGGAGCTCCCGTCGCTAGGGACGATCGCCGACCTGGCGCAACCTGAGCTGCGCATCGCCGGTTTGCGCATCAACCCGCGCACCAACGGCCCGAGTCGCGACCGCTACTACACCGGCCTGACGATCCACCGACTGTCGGACGGCACCGCGATGCCGGTAGCCGGCCTGCCGTCAGCCCCTCATCTGGGCAACCTGTCCTGGTCTCCTGACGGCGCCTGGATCGCGTTTACGCACCAGGTCGACGACGGCATCGAGCTCTGGGTCGTCGAGGCGGAGCAGGCAACCGCACGTCGCCTTGTCGGTCCACGTATCAACAGCGCGTACGGCCGGCCCTTCGTCTGGAACACCGACAGCACCACTATGGTTGCGCGGCTGGTACCCGTCGACCGTGGCCCGGCACCCGAGCGCTCGCCCGTTCCGACCGGCCCGGTGATCCAACAGAGCGTCGGGCGGGAAGCACAGGCACGCACCTACCAGGACCTTCTCGCGGACGCTCACGACGAAGCGCTGTTCGAGCACCATCTGAGCGCGCGCGTCGCCATCGTCGGGCTCGACGGCAGCCTCGCGGAGATCGGTGCCAGCGGCTTGATCAGCCGCGCCGAGCCCTCGCCTGACGGCGAGTTCCTGCTGGTAGAGACGCTCCACCGGCCATTCTCGTACACCGTGCCGGTGCGGCGGTTCCCGCGCCGTATCGAAGTGTGGGCAAGAGACGGAACCGGCGTGAAGACGATCGCCGACCTACCGCTGGGCAACGAGATTCCGCCGGGGTTCGACTCGGTGGCCGCCGGCCCACGCGCCGTCGGCTGGCGCTACGGGACCGACGCAACGCTGCATTGGGTGGAAGCGAAGGACGGCGGCGATGCGCGAGCGGACAGCGCGGTTCGCGATCGCTTGCTGCTGCTGGCGGCCCCGTTCGAGGGCGAGCCGCGCCCGGTAGCCGATCTCGGCGCGCGCTTCCGGGATGTGCAATGGGGCGCGGGCAACCTCGCGTTGGTGAGCGAGTACTGGCGGCGCGACCGCCAGACGCGAACCTGGGTGATACGACCCGACTCCATCGCCGCCAGCCCCGAACTACTGTGGAGCCGGTCGTCCGAGGATCGTTACAGCGACCCGGGCCGACCGGTAACCAACCACACTGACCGTGGCTCCGTCCTGGCCACCTCCGACGACGGCGCGGTGCTCTTCCTGATCGGACGGGGCGCTTCGCCCGAAGGCAACCGGCCATTCGTCGACAAGCTCGACCTGCGCAGCGGCGACAGCACGCGTCTGTGGCGCTCCCAAGCCCCCTACTACGAGATGCCCGTCGCGCTACTGGACGCGGAGGGCAAGCGCTTGCTAACGCGGCGCGAGTCGGTAGACGAGCCACCTAACTACTTCGTGCGCGACCTCGTCGATGACAGCCTGCAGCGCATCACCAGCTTCCCGCACCCGACGCCGCAGCTCGCCGGCGCCACCAAGCAGCTGGTGCACTATGAGCGCGCCGACGGCGTGCAGCTCACCGGCACTCTCTACCTTCCCCCCGGGCACGGCGAGGGCGACGGCCCCTTGCCGATGTTGATGTGGGCCTACCCCATCGAGTTCAAGGACGCCAGCTTCGCCGGGCAGGTCTCCGATTCGCCCTACGAGTTCACCCGCATGAGCTACTGGGGCGCCTTGCCGATGCTTACGCAGGGGTGGGCGGTCTTCGACGATCCGAAGCTGCCAATCATCGGCGAAGGCGACCAGGAGCCCAACGACGGCTACCGCGAACAGCTGGTCGCGGGCGCCGCGGCGGCGGTGAAGACGATGGTCGATCGCGGCGTCGCCGACGCCGATCGAATCGCTATCGGCGGCCACTCCTACGGGGCGTTCATGACCGCGAACCTGCTGGCGCACTCCGACTTGTTCCGCGCTGGGATCGCACGCTCGGGCGCCTACAACCGCACCCTGACGCCATTCGGGTTTCAGTCGGAAGAGCGCACGTTCTGGAAGGCGCCAGAGGTGTATTTCGCCATGTCACCCTTCATGCACGCCGACAAGGTCAACGAGCCGATCTTGATGATTCATGGCGTCGCCGACAACAACTCCGGCACATTCCCGGTCCAGAGCGAGCGGTTTTTCGCGGCGCTGCAGGGGCACGGTGCAACCGCACGCCTGGTGATGCTGCCGCACGAGAGCCACGGCTATCGTGCCCGCGAGTCAATCCTCCATATGCTCTGGGAGCAGACTGAGTTCCTGGCGCGCTACGTCGAGCAGGGGCTGCCTCGGGGCGAGATAACCGAAGGCTCCACCGACGCGGGACAGTAGCAATTCAGAGAGGAGCACGTTGGAGAGCGTACGCGCCGACCAACGCAGCTCTCTTGCGATCAAACCATGGACTGCCTTCTGTTGCGGCGACATCGAGAAACCCCGGGATCCGGCTTGAATTCGCCTGCGATGGCGTGGGGTACGACAAGGGCCAGAAATACCAAGGCTGAACCGATTCGAAATCGCCCGCTAGTCTGATTCCGACAACGCCAGCACAGCGAAGGCGGTCGCCAGATCGGACATGAACAGCCTGCGGACGGCCTCGCCCTTCTCGCCGCCGTGCTCGCGGTCGAAGTTGAGCGAATGCGTCCGCCACGCGAGTGGCGTTTGATCGTTGACCTTCACCGCCTCCTGGCTAGCGCGCAGCCATTTCAGCCCTCGGTCAACCGCGGGTTGGCTCGTTGGCTCGCCGGCTTCCCGGAGCACATGCACGACCAACCCGGTGGCGTAACCGTCTGACTTCGCCAGCAGCGTGTCGTCGAGCTCGCCCGGGGACTTGAACGGTGCCTCCGACCCGCTCCACCGCCATTCGCCGAGCGACCAGAGCGACCAGCCGCCGTCGTCCTGCTGGCGTTGCTGGAGCTCCTCGATCAGAGCCTCCTGTTGCACCGTTGTCAGCAGACCCTCGAGCTGCGTCGACGCCAACAGCACCCACGTACGGTTGTAGAGATTGCGCGTCGCATAGCTCGCCCTCAGATAGGCGCGAAGTCCCTCGACACCGGCCGCAGCCTGGAGCTGCGTGCTGGCGGCGGCCGCTCCCGCCCTGCCGATCGCCAGCGCGGCAAGCGTCGAGCCATGATAGACGGCTTCGACCGTCTCGAAGGGCTCCAGGCCGAACTGGAGCCAATCCCAGGCACCGTCCGGACGCTGAGTCTCCCACAGCCGCCGCAGCGCTCGCTGCGTCACCTCGTCAGACGCGTCGGCGGCGGCGGCGATCAGGATCAGCGCGTTGAGGACCGCCTCTGTGCCGCGCGACTCGACCTTCTTCGTCTCGCTGAACTCGTAGAGAAGCTCGTGATCGGGGTACGTTTCGACGCGCTCGATGACCTGCGCGAGCAGCCGGCGCTCCTGAGGTGTCGGAGCCTCGACGCCCATCTCCTGCCTGAGCACCGGACGCGACAGCGCATAGGGAAGGGTCGTGTGGCAGGAGACACAGTTCGTGGTGCCGCTCCCGGTGCGTAGGGGCGTGCCCTCGGCCAGCCAGATCTCCATACGCGCGTCGAGATAGCTGGCGGCGCCTGTCGGATCCCATTCGCCGTCCTCGGCCGGGCGCTCCGACGGAGCCACCGCGTGAGCCGTGACTCCGGCGAGCACAGCGGCCAATGCAAGACTGATCGCGAGCCCCCTGACGGGTCTCATTCGGTACCTCTCTGGCTGACCGGGACGCTCTCGAGCTGCGGGAGACGCTACCACCCTAGCAGGCCGTGGTGGGAGTGTGGCGGGCCTGCTAGCTACGCTTCCTTCGACCCGCGCCACGCCGCAAGGGCATCCTCGGCGTAGTGACACGCGACCTCGTGGCCCGGCGTCAGCTCTCGAAGAATCGGCCGCTCGTTGCGGCAGCGCTCCTGCACCAGCGGGCACCGGGGGTGGAAAGCGCACCCCGGCGGTGGGGCGCTCGGACTCGGCGGGCTCCCATACAGCACCACCGGCACCCGACGGTGGCGTTGATGGAGCTGCGGCACTGCCGAGCGCAGCGCCTGGGAATAGGGGTGCGCCGGAGCGTCGAGCAGATTCGCCGTCGCCCCCTGCTCGATGATACGCCCCAGGTACAGCACGGCCGTCTCTTCGCACAGCTTGGCGATCAACGCCAGGTTGTGGGAGATCAGCAAGTAGGCCAAGCGTCGCTCCCGGCGCAGGTTCCCGATAAGCGCCAGAATCCGTGCCTGCACGGTCACATCGACAGCGCTTGTCGGCTCGTCCAGCACCAGCACCCGGGGGCGCACGGCGAGCGCGCGGGCCAGCACGACGCGCTGCCGCTGACCACCCGACAGCTGATGCGGGTAACGGTCGGCGTGCTGAGGCTCGAGCTCTACCTCGGCAAGATGCTGCTGCACGCGCTCGGACATCTCGTCGCGGGCAACGATATCGTGTGCGATCAACGCTTCGCGCACCGCCTCGCCGACCTTCATTCGTGGATCGAGGCTGGAATCGGTGTCTTGGAAGACGATCTGCACCGCCCTTCGAAAAGCCTTCAGCGACCGCCCTCGGAGCGCTTGTACCTCTTCCCCATCGAGCCGGATCGTACCCGCCGAAAGCGGCACCAGCCGAGTCACGGCGCGCGCCAGCGTCGTCTTCCCGGAGCCACTCTCGCCAACCAGACCCAGGCCGAACGGTCCCGCTGGCAGCTCGAAAGAGACACCGTCGACAGCGCGGACGTTGCCGAAGCGCACCTGCACGTCCTGCACACTCAGCAACGAGGGCAACGGCTCGTTCATAGGGCCCCTTCCTCGACCGTCAGCGTGGGCACCGCGTCCAGGAGCTCACGGGTATAGGGCTCGCGAGGATCCGAAAGCGTCCACCCGGTCGGGCCGACCTCGACGAGCTTCCCGCCCCGCATCACGGCAACGCGATCGCACAGCTCGGCAAGCACGGACAGGTCGTGGCTGATGAAGAGCACCGACACCGAGCGCTCATCCCGCAGCTGGCGCAGCAGCTGCAGAATCTCGGCCTGCACGGTGACATCCAACGAGCTCGTGGGCTCGTCAGCCACCAGCAGGCGCGTGCCGAGCGCTAACGCCAGCGCAATCGCAACGCGCTGCGCCTGGCCGCCGGAGAGCTGATGCGGATAGCGATGCAGCAGCTCGGGATCGAGTAAGACGCCGCGCATGGCTTCGGCGGCGCGACGATGCGACGCGGCGCGCGAAAGTCCGTGCAGTCGCAGCGCGCGCCGCACGACATCACCTACTCGGAACACCGGATTGAACGCCGCCACCGGATTCTGAAAGACCATCGCGATCCGCCGCCCGCGAATCCCGCGGAGCCAGGCTTCGGAGCGCCCCACAAGCTGTTCGCCCTCGAGAAGGATACTGCCCGAGACCTGCGCTCCGAGCTTGGTCGCCAGACCGAGGACGGCGTACGCGGTGAGCGACTTGCCCGCTCCACTCTCGCCGGCCAGTCCGAGGATCTCCCCCTCGAACAGGTCCAGCGTCTCGAGCTCGACAACGCGGTGGTCTCCAAAGCGGATCACCAGGTCGCGGATCTGCAATCGGGCGTCCATCCCAGCCGAGCCGGGCGACGCAGCGGCGCTCATGAGGACACCGCCATGCGCTTCGGATCGAGGACCTCTCGCAGACCATCACCGATCAAGTTGAACGCCATCGCGGCGAGCAGGATCGCGGCGCCCGGGAACGTCACTACCCACCAATGGGTGGTGAAGTAGGAGCGCCCCTGGCTCACCATCAAGCCCCACTCCGGTACCGGGTCCTGTGCGCCGAGCCCGAGGAACGACATCGCGGCCGATACCAGGATGACCCCGCCGAGGTCGAGCGAGACCTGCACGACGATCGGCGTTACCGCGTTCGGGAGCACGTGCCGGAAGACGATGCGGGTGTCGCTCAACCCCAGGGCACGACAGCTCTCGACCAGCTGCCGCCCAGCCACCGACGAGGCCTGGCCGCGCGCCAAGCGCGCGTACCAAGGCCACCAGGCAACCGCCAGCGCGATCGTCGCCGAGGCGATGCTGGGCGTCAGCACCGCCACCAGCGCCAGCGCCAGCAACAACGGTGGAAACGCCAGGAAGACATCGACCAACCGCATGATCAAGTCGTCGACGCGGCCACCGAAGTAGCCCGCCGCAATGCCGAGCGGCACGCCCACGAGACAGGCGAGCGTCAGAACGAGCGCGGCGATCGACAACGAGACGCGGGCGCCGTACAGGACACGGGTCAGGAGATCGCGCCCCAGCTGATCCGTTCCGAACGGATGGCTCCACGATGGCGGCTGTAGAGTGTCCTCCAGATGCACGGTGGTGTCGGCATCCGATGGCGCCGGCGAGAGCAGCGGCGCACCCAGCGCCATCAGCAACAGCACGAGCCCGAGGGTCGACCCCATGGCGAGCAGCGGATTGTCCCGCCACCACGCAACCGCAACTGCCGAGGACGACGGCTGGCTTTCGGCGTGGGCGCGACTCATTGCAGGCGGATCCGCGGGTCGATGGCGGCCTGCAACAGGTCGACGGCGAGGTTGCCCAACACGTACGCCAACGCAACGACGAGCGTGATGCCGACGATCGCCGGCGTGTCCAGCGACTGCACGGCCAAGGCCGCGTAGAGCCCGAGCCCCGGCCAGTTGAAGATCGCCTCGACCAGGAATGTGTTCGCCAGCGAGTAGGCGAAGATCAGCGCCGTCACCGTGATCACCGGGTTCAGGGCCGGCTTTAGCGCGAAGCGGCCGAAGACGGCCGCCTCGGAGAATCCGAGCGAGCGGACCATCTGGATGTGGGTGTCGCCAAGGGTCTCGAGCACCGAGGCACGAACCATGCGAGCGACGACACCCATCGGGTAGGCGGCCAGCACGAGCGCTGGCATGACCAGGTGGGCCAGCGAGCTGCGCAGTACCGGCCCGTTGAGCCCGATCAGCGCATCGAGCACCGTCATGCCGGTGTAGCTGACGAGTCGGCTGGTGTAGTAGAGGGCAGGATCGTAACGGCCCGCGACGGGCAACAGCTCGAGCTTTTCGAAAAAGACCAGCTGCAGGATCGGCGCTAGCCAGAATACCGGCATGGAGACGCCGATCACCGAAACCAGCCTCACGAGCACATCGGGCGCGCCACCCTTCCAGCGCGCGGCGACCAAGCCCAGGGGGTTTCCCACTATCAGCCCCAACAGCAAAGCCGTTCCAACGAGCTCGATCGAGGCCGGCAGCCCGACGGCGATGTCGGTAAGCACGGGCCGTCGGGTGCGCAGCGACACTCCCCAGTCACCGATCGCCACGCCGCGCAGGTAGTCCCACAGCTGGACTCGCAACGGGCGATCGAATCCGAGGTCCTGACGCGCCTGCTCCAGCACCTCGACGGGCACGTGGCCACCGACCCACGCGGCTGCGGGATCGCTCGGGATCACCCGCGAGATGACGAACGTCAGCACCACGACCCCGATGACCACCAGCAGCCCGGTGGCGATACGGCGGCCGATGTAACGAACTAGGGATGCCGTCTCTGGTCGCACGACATGGCGTTTCCCACAGCTGGCCGCCGACGTCAACTTCGCCGGCGATCGCGGCCTCCACGCACCGTGCTAGGATCGCCGCTTCCTGGTGGGAGTCAGTGTCCTGTTTAAGGAAGGTCTGATCAATTGGCCGTCAGTCAGGATGGAGCCTGATTGGAGGAACTGGTCGGCATGAGGGTGGGAATGCAGTCGCCCTCCGAGCTGCTGCCGACGGGTTCAACCGCGACGGCGGCCTCTCAGGGTGCCTGTTTCAGGTGTGCGCGAGCAGCACCTTGCGTGCCATGAATAGGTTGGCCAACGCGCAGGTCACGAAGAGCCGGTGCGCGTTCTTGTGGAGCCCTCGGTATCGGACCTTTCTGAAGCCGAAGATGCGCTTGATCACCAGCATCGGGTGCTCGACTTTGGCCCGCACCTTCGACTTGGTGCGGTTTCGAGCTCGGTCTCGCTCGGTCAGTGGCCGGTGACGGTGCCCTTTCTTGTTGGTGAAGTCCTTGGCACCGGGAGCACACCGGACAATGACCTCCCGTCGGCCCGTATAAGCGCTGTCTCCCCACACCCGCGTCTCCTGCCCATGCAGCAGATCCTCTAGCACCTGGCTGTCATGGACATTGGCGGCGGTGGCCACGACCGAGTGAATGAGCTTGGATTTGCTGTCCACACCGAAGTGTCCCTTCATCCCGAAGTACCATTGGTTGCCCTTCTTGGTCGAGCGCATCTCCGGATCCCGCTGCTTGGCCTTGTTCTTGGTCGATGACGGGGCGGTGATGATCGTCGCGTCGACGATGGTGCCCGTGCTGACCTTCAGCCCCCGCCCCTGCAGGTGCTCGGCAACGATGTGGAACACCTGCACGCCCAGCTCGTGGGTCTCCAGAAGGTGCCGGAACTTGCACACCGTCGTCTCGTCCGGCGCCGGCTCCCGTCCCAGATCGATCCCCACGAAGGCACGCATCGCCCGCGAGTCGTACAGCGCCTCCTCCACCCCCGGGTCCGACAGGTTGAACCACTGCTGCATGAAGTAGATGCGCAGCATCCTCTCCAGCCCGACTGGGCGCCGTCCCGCTCCCTTCGGCTTCGGATACACCGGCTCGATCAAAGCGCACAGCTGGGCCCACGGCACCACCTGATCCATCTCTGCCAGGAACCGCTCCCGGCGGGTCACCTTCCGGTACTGCTCAAAGGACCCTTCGGCAAGCGTCTGCTGGCGCATTCCCTTCTCCCTCTGGCGGCGTGATCGGATCCGCGTGCATTATCCCATCGAACCCGAATTGATCAGAGGTTCCTTAACTCAGTAGCGGCATGCCGGACATGCGTCTCGGGATCGACGTAGGCGGGACGTTCGTTGACTTCGTGCTGCTCGAGGAGCAGTCCGGACGAACCCGTATCGAGAAGGTCCACGCCGCGGGCCCGCTGCAGGAGCGCTGTTTCGAGGGCTTCGAGAGGCTCGATCTAGAGCTGCGAGACCTGGCAATGCTGATCCACGGCTCGACCTTGGTAATCAACACCATCGTGCAGGAATCCGGCGCTCGCGTCGGTTTGATCACCACCTCGGGCTTTCGCGACGTCCTCGAGCTCGGCCGCGGCAATCGGGCAGATATCTACGACCTGTTCTACAAGCCGCCGCCGCCCCTCGTGCCGCGCCAGCGAAGGCACGAGGTAGGCGAGCGCATGAGCCATCGCGGCGAGGTGCTGGAGCCCCTCGACGAGGAAGGGGCCGCCGCCACGCTGGCGCTGCTGAGCGATCAACAGGTCGAGGGGGTCGCTATCTGTTTCTTGCACGCCTACGCGAACTCCACTCATGAGCAGCGCATGGCCGAGATCGTTCGCGCCGCCATGCCGAACGTCACGGTGAGCGTCTCTTCCGACCTGGTACGGGAGCACAGGGAGTTCGAGCGCACCTCGACGACGGTGCTCAATGCCTACGTGCAGCCGCGAATGGGCGCGTACCTCTCGAGCCTCGACCGCGGCCTGCGACAGCGCCACTACCAGGGGCCGTTCACCATCATGCAATCATCCGGCGGTATGACGTTCGTGGACGGCGCGATGAAGGCGCCGATTCGAACGGTTCAGTCGGGCCCGGCCGGGGGCGTCATCGCCGCCACGGCGTTGGGCGCCGAGCTCGGCTACGCCAAGCTGGTCTCCGCAGATGTCGGTGGGACAACGTTCGACGTCGCGCTGGTAGTGGACGGCAAACCCCTCGAGAAGGGCGAGACTACGATCGGGCGTCGGCCGGTGCTGCAGCCAACAATCGATATCGTCTCGATCGGAGCCGGCGGCGGCAGCATTGCCTGGATCGACGGCGAGGAGGGCCTGCAAGTCGGGCCGCGCAGCGCCGAAGCGCATCCGGGACCCGCCTGCTTCGGCCTGGGAGGCGAAGAGCCGACGGTGACGGATGCCCAGGTCGTGTTGGGGTACCTGGACCCGGACTTCTACCTCGGAAGTCGCATGGAGCTGGATCCGGCGGCTGCTCGGAACGCCATCGAGTCACACATCGCCGGGCCGCTGAACATGGAGCTGAGCGCTGCCGCCAGCGGCATCATTCAGCTCACCAACATGAACATGACGCACGCGATCCGCCGAATCACCATCGAGCGCGGGCACGATCCGCGCGAGTTCAGCCTGTTGTGCCACGGCGGCGGCGGCGGGCTGTTCGCCGGCGCCCTGATGCGGGAGCTGGAGCTACAGCGCGCCATCATCCCCGTTGACCCGGCTACGTTCTCGGCCTGGGGATTGCTAACCGCCGCCTATCGTGAGGATTCAGTGCGAACGCTCGTGCGCTCGCTGGACGAGCTCGCCGGCGGCGAGCTGGCGGACCTGCTGGCCGACCTCACCGGCGATGCCCTGGGCAAGCTGCGGGCAGGGGGAATCGAAACCGAGGAGGCGCGACTGCACCACTACGGCGACATGCGCTACAGCGGCCAGGAGCACACCGTTAGAGTCCCCATCCTCGAGGAGGACCTTGCCGAAGGCGACCTAGTTGCCCTCCGGGGCCGCTTCGATGCGCTGCATGAGCAGGCCTACGCGCACGCGCTACCCGATCACGCCGTCGAGCTGGTGAACTTGCGCGCGCTGGCGGAGTTGCCGACCTTGTCCCCTCGGATCGGCGCACTCTCGGAGCGTGAGGGGCCACTGGAGCCAAAGGGGTTGCGGCAGATCTGGTTGGCGAGCGCCGACTCCCCGCTCGACTGCCCGCTCGACTGCCCGATCTACGATCGCCACCGGCTCGGTCCCGGAGATCGTCTGCCAGGCCCGACCATCGTGGAGGAGTGGACGTCGACGACGCTGGTGGGCAGCGACCGGCCACCAGGCCGTCGTAGTCGATGCCGTGCGAGATCGCCTGGCGGACGCGCTTGTCTGCCAGGGCGCCACGCCGGATGTTCAGCAGCATGAGCATGTTCTGAAAGGAGGCGGACGAGGTGGTGTGGAATTCCGGGTCGTCGGTGAACGACGCCCAAAGCTGAGGGGTCAGCTTTTCGACGAAGCTCAGCTGCCGGGCCTTCAACAGCTGCGCCGCGGTGTTGGGCTCCCGCACGACACGGATGTTCACACCACGTTGCGGTAGTGATGCGGCTCCCACCCACGCCAGTAGCCGTCGTGCGCTTTCAGCCGCAGCTCAACCTCCTGTCCGCGGTGCCAGGCATCAACGGTGTAGGGCCCGGTACCGGCGTCGCGGCCCTCCGAAAACCAGTCTCCCAGCTCGTCGGCGAGGGCAGCCCGCACATCGTAGATCTCCCCCTGGTAAGCGGCCGCGGCGATCAAATCGATCGGCGCCGGGTAGCGGAGATGAAACACGAGGGTGAGCGGGTCCGGTGCCGCGATCCTCTCGACCGAGCTCCAGATATAGGCGGATCCGAGCCCCAGCGCGATGGTGCGGTCGAGGGCTTCCTTGGCAGCTTGCGCCGTCAGCCGTCTGCCGGTGTGGAAGGTGACGCCCTCCCGTAGCCTGAAGGTCCACTGCATGCCGTCCGGCGCGGCGGAGAAGCTCTCCGCCAGCAGCGGCTGTACGGTATCGGTGGCCGGGTCGTAGCGTGTCAGCCCCTCGTACATCAGCGGCATCGCCTTGACCTCGTTGGAGGCATGCGTGGCCGGATCCCAGCCGATCATCACCTCGACGGTTGACGCGATGTTGAACACCGTCGGGTCGAGGAGCCTTGTACCCTCGACGGGAGAGGTGCACGCCTGGAGGAGTAGCTGCAACCCGACGACGGCCGTCAGGGCGCAAACGGTGCGAGCTCTGCTCACCTACGCGATCCTTCGCTTGACCTGAGACCCACTGAACGCTTAGCAATAGCGGTGCGCCACCTTAGCAGCAAACTCCGAGGATCTCACGCGAGGCTTCAGTGAAAGCAGATCTCGACCCGATCACCGTGCAGGTCATCCGTGGCGCCATCAAGGCCGTCGCCGACGAGATGATGGTGAGCCTGATCAAGACAGCCCACAACCCGCTCATCTACGAGGTGCAGGACTTCGGGGTCGGGCTCAGCTCACGCCACGGCCATCTGCTCGCCGATGGCTCGGGCCTACCGGGATTCATCGGCTGTCTGCCACGCACCGTGCGCAGCGGTCTCGAGGTTATCGGTGCCGACGACTTCGCCGATGGAGACATTCTGCTGAGCAACGAGCCGTACGACACCGGCACCCACATAAGCGACACCGTGGTCTACATGCCGATCTTCCATGACGGCCGACTGGAGGCGTTCTCGGCCATCATGGCCCACTGGGCCGACATCGGCGGCATCACCCCGGGCGGCTGGTGCCCTGACTCCACCGACGTCCACCAGGAAGGGCTGCTATTCCCACACCTGAAGCTCTACGACGCCGGCAGCCTAAACCGGGAGCTGCACCGCCTGATCCTCGCCAACGTGCGCTTCCCCGGCATCGTGGAGGGCGACCTCAACGCCATGATCGCGGCATGTCGCACCGGGGCCCGTCGCTACCAGGCGCTGTGCGACCGTCACGGCGCCGACCGGTTGCGCAATGCGATGGAGACCGTGTTCGACCAGTCGGAGCGCCGCATGCGGCGTGAGATCACCGCCATCCCCGACGGTGAATACAAGGCCGAGACGATCATGGACCACGACGGTGTGGAGACCGACAAGCCGTTCGCCATGCGGGTCAAGGTGATCGTCGATGGCGACGAGCTGCGAATCGACTGGGAGGGCACCGATCCGGTGACCAAGGGGCCGGTCAATCACCCCGGACCCGGCACCGAGGCGCTCGGCGAGGTGGCGATCAAGTCACTGCTCATGCCGATGGAGCCGATGAACCATGGGCACCTGCGACCGATCAGCGTCAGCGCACCGGAGGATACGGTGGTCAATCCCTCATACCCGGCACCTACCGACTCCTACGGCTATGTCGGGGAGATGGTCCTTCATCTGGTGGTGCGGGCGCTGGCGGTCGCGATTCCGGATCTTTGTCCCGCCTGCTCGTATCAGATGTGCGGCGCCAGCTTCTACCGCATGGACCCCAGGCTCGGCAAGCCGTTTATCCTCACCGAGCCGGTTGACGGCGGCGGCGGCGCGCTGCCCCACGATGACGGACCCAGCGGTACGATCTTCGTTGGCGACGGAGATGCACCCAATACCCCGGTCGAGGTGATCGAAGGTCGCTATCCCATCCTCATGCGACGCTACGCGTTCAACTCGGAGGGCGCCGGCGCCGGAAAGTACCGCGGCGGCTTCGGCGTCATCCGCGATTACGAGATGCTCGAGGACGACATCCTGGTGCAGACCAGCAACGAAAACAGTCTCCATCCGCCGTGGGGGCTATTCGGCGGCGGTCCCGCCGGCGTCAGCACCGTCGTCCTGTGGGAGGGCAGCGACCGCGAGCAGGTAACCACCGGTCGCTTCGCCCGGCTCGGCCCCTTCAACCGCGGCGATCGCATCAGCGTACGCACAGCGGGTGGAGGCGGCTGGGGCGACCCGAAGGATCGCGATCCGGGGCGCGTGCGTGACGATGTTCAGAACGGCTTCATGAGCGCCGCAGAGGCCGAATTGGTTTACGGTGTGACTTTCGACGGAGAGGAAAATGGCTAGTCGTTCGCTGGTGATGCTCGCCGCAGCCGTCCTGGCGACGAGCTCGACGGCCCAGGAACCCGTCGACGAGGGCGTCGTCGCTCGAATCAAGGAGGAAGCGTTTCAGCACTCTCAGGTGCTCGACACGTTGATCTATCTGAGCGACGTCTACGGCCCACGGCTTACCGGGAATCCGGCGTACTACGAGGCGGCCGTGTGGGCCAAGGAGAAGCTGGAGTCATGGGACCTCGACAACGTCCACTTCGATCCCTACAGGGACGACCTGCGCGGTTGGGACATCGAGTCATACTCCGTGGAGATGGTCGAGCCGCGCTACATGAACATCACAGCGCTACCCGATGCCTGGACGCGGGGCACGGACGGAGAGGTCATCGGCGAGCCGCTGCTGGTGGACTACACGTCGCTGGATGCTCTACGGGCGCTCCGCGGTCAGCTACGCGGCCGAATCTTGCTGTCTCCGGAAGTACGCACGCAGGGCAAGCGGCGCGAGGGCGTGTTCACCGACGAGCAACTGGCCCACGCCGAGAGCCACCTTGTTCCCGATAACGACGACAACCTGGACAATGCCGACCTGGAACCCTCGCCGGGTCGCAGAAGGGGAAGCGCTGCGGAGATGCTCGAACGTCAGCAGCTGCTTCTGGATGAAGGGGTGGCCGCAGTCATCCGCGGCAGCGACAAGAGACCCGGCGTGCTCGACGCCAACCAGCAGCGCTACACGCGCCAGGGCGACCTCAAGCCGGTGCCGCACTTCGCCATCAGCAGGGAACAGCACGGGCGCATGCTACGGATGATCGAGCGCGGCGCCACGATCAAGTTGAGGCTCCATCTGAACGTCAGCTTCTACACCGACCCGACCTACCACACGAACATCATCGCCGAGATTCCCGGCACCGATCTCAGCCACGAGTTGGTATTGGTCGGCGGTCACTTCGATTCCTACCACAGTGGTACGGGCGCGGCGGACAACGGCGCCGGCTCCGCCACCACCATGGAGGTCATGCGCATCCTCGAGACCCTCGGTGTGGAGCCCCGCCGAACGATCCGGCTGGTGCTCTGGGGCAGCGAGGAACAGGGGCATCTGGGCTCTCGCGGGTACCTCGCCAAGTACGTAGCCGACCCGGACACCGGCGCCGATCTCGGCGAGCTGAACCGGATCTCCGTCTACTTCAACCACGACAACAACGGCCACAACATCCGCGGCATCCATGGCCAAGGCAACGAGGCTATTCGCCCGATATTCGAGCGCTACCTGGAGCCCTTCCATGCGATGGGCGCCGAGACCGCCAGCGTGGAAAACGCCGGCGGCACCGATCACCTGGGCTTCAACGCAGTCAACATCCCGGCGTTCGAGTGGATCCAGGATCCGCTCCAGTACCACACTACGCAGATTCACTCGAACATGGACGTGCTGGACTACGTCACCGAAGCAGCCCTGAAGCGCAACGCCGCGATCATCGCGACGTTCGTCTACCACGCCGCGATGCGCGACGAGATGATGCCGCGCAAGAGGCTCGGCGACGGTTAGCAGGGTGCTGAAGAACTCCGGTGGGTCTGGTAACGGCGGCGTGAGGGTTGCTGGCGCTACTCGTGGTGCGTGTACGCCTCTATCTCGAGCTTCATGCCCGCGTACTTACCGTCCGGCGCCACGGACGGGAAGCGGTACTCCGGATTGCTGAGGATGGCGAACACGGCGGTGTCGCCCAGCCTCAGCATCTCCCTCGTGTTGAGCCGCCATTCCTGGCCGATCTGATCGAGGCGCCCCGGGAGATCCTGCGCACCGAGGACCGAAGTGAACGCCCAGTAGATGTACTCCGAGACCATGCAATCGTAGTCGCATGTCTCGTCGTAGTACGAATACCAAGCGCCATCCGGATACTCGTCGGGAACCCCGAGGAACCGCCTGCCGCGTGCCAGATCCATCGCGTTGGCGATCTCGGTACCTGGCACGCGACCGAACACCGAGGGGTAGGCGCCGCCCCATCCATAGTCCGACACCATGTGCAGGATCTCTTCCAGGGCAGTATCAAACACACCTCGGGCTCTCGCGCCCGGTCGGGTCTCTTCGTCGTAGAGGCCCTGGCCACGCGGGCGCTCGCTCCGCGGCATGCCCCTGGTCTCGCCCTGAGTCTTGGTCATGGCGATGGCCCCACCCTGGTCGAGCAACGCCTGCATGATCTTCGGGTTGTCGGGCACACCGTCTTCATCGTTGTCGATGTACTGCGCCAACACCCCCGCCGCGTGCAGAAGCTTGTCGTCGCCGGTGGTGTTGGTGGCGTAGATCGGTACGCCGAAAACATCGACCTTCTTGGTAAAGGCCACCTTGCCCGATTGCCGAGCTAGCAGTGCGGAAGCAAACAGCAACGCGACACCGATACCGAACCCAAACGAGGACAGCTTACGCAGGTTCATGTGGCTTCCTTCCGACCGCGCTTATCGGTTTCCGAGTCGACGAGCGCACCTCAGTTGTTGTCGACGAACTGTGCCAAGGGTTGCTGCAGGGTCGGCATGCCGAGCTCTTGCAGCTCGTAGGTCACCCGTAGGGCCGGGACGTTGATCTCCACCAGGTGGCGCAGATCGATCGGCGTCGCAATCAACACCAGGTCACAGGGCGTGGCATTGATCGTCTCCTGCAGCTCGTTGATCTGCTCGGCGCCATAGCCCATTGCCGGCAGACACATCTCGGTCTGGTCATACTTGGCGAATGTCTCGGCGATGCTGCCGACGGCGAACGGACGCGGGTCGACGAGCTCGGCGGCGCCGTACTTCATCGCTGCGAGGACCCCGGCGCCGTATTCCATCTCACCGTGGGTAAGCGTCGGTCCGTCCTCGATGACTAGCACACGCTTGCCGGCGATCTCCTCCGCACCATCGACAAACTGCGGCGAGGCGGCATCGATCACCAGCGCACCGGGGTTGCACGCGGCGATGTTCTCGCGCACCTCCTGGATGTTCTCCGGCGCTGCACTATCCATCTTGTTGATCACCACGATATCCGCACGACGCAGATTCGCCTCGCCCGGGTAGTAGCTGACCTCATGGCCCGGCCGATGCGGGTCGACGACGACGATCTCGAGGTCAGGGGCGATCAGCGGCAGGTCGTTGTTGCCGCCGTCCCAAACGATGATCTCGGCCTCCTTTTCGGCCTCCGCAACGATGGCGCCATAGTCGACCCCGGCGTAGACGATGGCGCCGCAGCGCACATGCGGCTCGTACTCCTCGCGCTCCTCGATGGTGCATTCGTGCTTGTCCATGTCCTCGAGCGTCTCGAAGCGCTGCACGCGTTGTTTCACGAGGTCACCGTAGGGCATCGGATGGCGGATGACGACGACCTTCTTGCCCAGCTCTTGAAGTACCTCCACAACGCGGCGGGTCGTCTGGCTCTTGCCGCAACCCGTACGCACGGCGCAGATCGACACCACTGGAACCGCGGCACTCACCGTGCCGGTCTTCATGCCCATCAGCCGGAAGTCGGCGCCCGCGGCGGTGGTGCGCGACGCCAAGTGCATCAAGTACTCGTGTGAGACATCGCTGTAGGCGAACACGGCCTCGTCGATGTCGTGCTCGCGGATCAGCGCCTCGAACTCGTCCTCGGCGCGAATCGGAATCCCCTCGGGGTAAAGATCGCCAGCCAATTCGGCCGGGTAGGTGCGGCCATCGATATCGGGGATCTGGGTGGCTGTGAACGCCACGACTTCGTAGCCGTCGTTGCCGCGAAAGTAGGTGTTGAAGTTGTGAAAATCGCGGCCGGCGGCACCCAGAATGATGACGCGCTTGCGAGACATACGGCTCTCCTCAGATGTCGTGCTTGGAAGACCGAAAGACGAAGAGCGGCAAGGCTATCCGGCCGACGTCGGGGAGGCAAATCCAACCCCGGCCCGTACCCGAGGCGGAGCTATCCAGTCACCAGGTCCATCGGCAGTCGGCCGAAACGCTCATTGCCAGCCTCGGTTACCAGGAACGTCTCGCCCAGGGTCATCGCCTGCCCCTTGTCGCTGTCCATCAGGATCATGTGTATGAAGAACACCTGCCCCGGGGCGACCACCACCTGATTGCCGCGATACAACATCGGCCAGTCCATCCAGTTCGGCGCGAAAGTCGTACCCAACGAATACCCGCAGGCGTTGAGTCGTGCGTGCCCGTAGCCTCGTTCGTCCATGACGCGAGCATGGGCATCGAACACTTCGCCGAGCGTGCTGCCCGGCACCAACACGTCGACACAGGCCGCTAGCGCCTCCGCGCACACGCCATGCATCGCCACATGCTGCGGCAGTGCCCTTCCGATCGGGATCGTGCGCATCAACGCCGAGTGGTAATGGCGGTACACGCCAGCGAACTCCAAGGTGAGCTGATCCTCGGAATCGAGCTTCCGCCGGCCTGAGAAATACCGACAGAGCAATGCATCCCGACCCGAGCCGATGATGAAGTCGTTGGCGGGATAGTCGCCGCCGCCGCGGAACACCGCCCCCTGCATGGCGGCGAGAATCTCCGCCTCATCGGCCCCGGGATGGGCCAGTTCCCATGCCGCTTCTAGTGCGTCGTCGGCTAGCGCGGCCGCCCTCCGGACGTGCTCGATCTCCGCCGGAGACTTCACGAGCCGCAGCTCCGACACGATCTCGGAACAGTCGTCCAGCGAGGCGAAGCCCTGCAGCGCCGAGTTGAGCCGCAGCGCGTTACGCCCGGTGAGCCCGTAGGCTTCGTACTCCACCCCGAGAAGAGTCCCGGCGAGGCCGAGCTCGTCTAGCAGGTCGCGCAGCGCATCCGCCGGGCTGGCCTCGTCACGATCCACCCAGATCCTGATGTCCTCGATGTTCGAGGTGTTCTGCGCCTGGCGAAGGTCGGGCGCTCGGGTGATCAACGCTACGCGGCCGTCAGCGGTGAGCGCGAGACATTGAAAGAACACGTAGCCGAACGTGTCGTAGCCGGTGAGCCAGAACATCGACTCCTGGCGGAACATCAGCAGCCCATCCAGGCCAACGTCCTGCATCCGCCCGGTCAACGCCGCGCGGCGGGTCTCGAGCTCCGCGGTCGTGAAGTGCAGTGCCATGATCAGTCAGTCGGCAGCTGCGCGGCGTGTCGCCAACAAGGCAACCACTACGACTGCGGCCGCCGGATCTCGAATCCCCCCGGCGGCTCCTGGCCCAGCAAGTGCTCCACGAAATAATCCCAGGTGCGCCGAATCACGTAAGGCTCGCTGGCATAGCCGTGATTGCGGTTCGGCATCACCAGCATGTCGAAGTCCTTGTTGTGCTTGATGAGCTCATCTACCAGCAGCAACGTCGCGTTGGGGTGCACGTTGTCGTCGAGAGAGCCATAGGTGAGCAGCAGCTTGCCTTCCAGCTTCTCGGCCATCAGGTGGTTGGCCTGAGCGTCGAAATTGTCGCCGCCGCCGGGAAGCTCCTCCAGCAGGCCGTGATACTTCTCTCCCCAACCCCAGGAGTAGCTTCGCTGGTCGTGGTTGCCGGCACCCGAAACCGCAACCTTGTAGAAGTCGGGGAATCGCAGGATGGCGTCGGTAGAGGAGAATCCGCCGCCGGAGTGACCATAGATGCCCACCCGGTCGAGATCGATCTGTGGGTGCCGCACGGCGAGCTGTTTGATCGCTTCTATGTGGTCGGGCAGCCCATTGTCGCGCATGTCGCCGTAGTAGGCATCGTGGAACGACTTGGAGCGGAACGGTGTGCCAGTGGCGTCGATCTGAAAGACGATGAATCCGACTTCGGCGAGAGCTTGGGCGAAGCCGCGCGGATTGGCGGTGAAGCCGCGCTCTCCGACGGCGCCAATCTGCGGGCCCGGATAGATGTAGTCGATGAGCGCGTAGCTCGCCTCGGCGTCGAAGTCGGAAGGAAAGTAGAGAAAGCCGTACAGGTCGGTCACGTTGTCGCGTGCTTTCACTTTGAAGGGCACCGCCGGGTGCCAGCCGGTTGCTTCGAGCGCCGTTATATCTGCCTCTTCCAGGGTACGCAGGACCTGCCCGTCGGCACGCCGCAGCACGGTTACCGGCGCAGTGTTGCGCATCGAGTAGGTGTCGACCACGAAGTTGCCCGACTTTGGCATGCCGATGGCGTGGTGCGCGTCCTCGGCGGTGATGCGCTGTAGCTGCGACCCGTCGATCTGGGCTCGGTACAGCTGCGCAGCGTACGGGTAGAGACCTGGCTCTTTGCCGTAGGCTTCGAAGTACAGCCACCCGTCGTCGGCCAGGTGGTGGATTCGCGCCGCTACCCAAGCACCGCTAGTGACCTGGTTGATCAGCCCTTCACCGGAGCCATCGAACCGGTACATATGACCCCAACCGCTTCGCTGCGACCACCACACCACCTGCTCGCCGTTGCCCACCACGCGCCAATCGCCGCCGTCGGGACTGAACGAGATATTGAGGTCGACGAACGTATCGGCGGTCTCCTCGAGCACCACGCGGCTGGCCCCCGTTGCCGGATCGGCGCCATACAGCGTGATTCGCTGATGGCCGCGGTGCTCGCGCGGGAAGAAGACCTTGCTGCTATCCGCCGCCCAGCGCATCTCCACCTCACGGGGCCAGTGCTCCTCGATGGGTGGGCTTTCCAGCTCCACGCCAATACGCGAGACCACATCAAATACCCATGCTCGGTAGGTCGGGACAATCTCGTCTCCAGGAAGCGCGTAGCGATAACTGTGCAGGATGGGTCGCCCCAGATGCGTCTCGATCAGGTGCATCTGACCGACATCGCGCTCGTCGAGTCGCGTGGTGGCGATCCTGGTGGAGTCAGGCGACCAAAACACCACCGGAGGTAGCTTCGTCGCGCGTCGACGGGAGGTGATCTCCGAGCAACAGCCCTCGGCAATCTGACCATAGCCGTAGTGCGGTTCGCCGTCCTCGCTGAGCTGGGTCTCCGCGCCCGACTCCAGCTCGCGCACCCACAGGTTCTCGTCGCGCGTGAAGGCGGCCCAGCGTTTGTCGGGCGAACGAACCTCGTCTTCGGGGTCGGCCGCAACGTCCTCCGGGCCGGAACACTCGTAGCTCGTCAGGTCACAGGTCCAGCGGCGCTCCGGAGGACTCGTGTCGGCACCCTCCGCGGTCGCCTCGTCGCCGATCCCGCTATCGGACGCTTCTTCCCCTTCCGGCCGCTCGAGCACCTCCCAGAAGCGCAGCATCCGGGCGTCGTCGAGCAGCTCGATGCTTTCGAACGGCAGTTGATAGGGATCGTACGCGTGTCCGGAGTTCGCCGAGAGGGTGGCGGCCAACCGCACATGGTCAAAGGCGGAGCGCTGTTGGTTGGCCCCTGGATCGACGTAGACAAACTGGTCGCCGCTCGGTATCTGTTTGCGGTACCAGAAGCGGTCGGTGTCGTCGATCCACTGGGGCGACACCGGGTAGTTGTAGACGAGCTTCGTGGCGTTCCAGCCCAGCATACGCTCGGCGCGCGCATAGTCCGCACGGGTGACCGAGTCGGCGGCTCCCTGTCCGGCACCCAGAAGCACGGCCAGCATGACCAGGGCGATTGCCTTCCGACCTGCGCCCTCCGCGCATCGTGGGCTCATCACCGCCTCCAGGTTGGTTGCCAGACGGGGTCTGGGTGATCGGGGCGCTCGCCGCGGGCGCGGCAGGAGCATCCGGGTGCGTGGTGCCGTACTTTATGTGAATGGCATGGTGCGCGCCATGTCCTATTCAGCCGGCGCTAACCGTCATCCAAGTATGAGATCAGATCCCACCGGATCGACACCGAAGGAGGTCAGGAATGGCTGACTACTTGTTGCTCTACCAAGGCGGCGACCCCAACTGGCGGGACCAGCGAACAGCGGAGCAGATGCAGGCGGTGATGCAGGAATGGGGCGCCTGGTTCAAGGAGCTGGAGGCCTCTGGGCAGCTGCGTAATCCGGGGGCGCCGCTGCTGCCGGAAGGCATCGCCCTGAGGCGCGACGGCGATGGGTTCGCCACCGACACCACGATGGCCGAGGTGAAGGAGCTGATCGGCGGCTACTCGGTCATCACCGCCAACTCCCTCGAGGAGGCCTCCTCGTTGGCCCAGGGCTGCCCGTTCCTCAACTACCATCCCGAAGGCGCCGTGCTGGTCAGGCCGGTAATGTCGATACCCGAGGGCTAGCAGGCCGTAGTGTGGCGGGCCTGGATACGGCGAGCTGGGGCCGGATACAAGGCGGCCTGACACAGGCGATGCCCTAGCCATCGTCGAAGAAGGCCAACGCCGCAGATGGCCCCAAATCGCCGTAACCCTTCGGGCGACAGGGGGTTGCGCGCCTATGCTGCGTCGTTCCTCGTCAACGATGGGGGTTCCATCGCCTTCTCCTCTCTCCTTGCCTCCCCCTCGCAAGACCCTGTCGCCAGACCCACCATACTTTCACCACGGCCTGCTAGTCTCCACTGCCGGCGCGTCGCACCTGCTGGGCGATGAACTCGCGCTCGTGCTCGGTGCGCGCCTGCGACAACGCCTGGTCCAAGAACGCGTCGGCCGGCTGCTGGTAGCCGGCTCGCGCGTACAGGTTGGCGAGAACGGCGGCAACCGCATGGCTATGCGTCAACTTGCCTTCCTCGCGAATAGAGTCGACCAGCGGAATCGCTGCCTCTGGCCCGTCTCGGTACGAGATCGCCACCGCCCGGTTCAGCTCCACCACCGGCGATGGCGCAGCCTCCCGCAACCGGTCGTACAAACGACAGATCGACTTCCAGTCGGTCTCTGCGAACGTTGGCGCCGAGCAATGGCGTGCCGCGACCGCCGCTTCGAGATGAAAGCGGCTGGCAGCAACCGCTTCCATGGCCGAGGCTCGGGCGAGATCGTCATATCCGAGGCGAATCAACTCCTGGTCCCACAGCGATCGGTCCTGCTGATCCAGTGGAACCAGGCGTCCAGCCTCATCGAGCCGCGATCGCAGCCGAGCCGTGTTGAACCGCATGATCGCAAGAAGAGCGATTGTGTCGCTGCTGGCGAGCCCAGGAGTCTCCGCTAGCAGGAGCGTCAGCTCCAGCGCGTCGTGACAAAGCTCCTTGAGAATCGGCTGATCGCTGGTCGACAGGTACCCCTCGTTGAACAGCAGATACAGCGAGGTGTGGACGGTGGCCAGCGCCCCTGCCCGGTCTTTCTCTGTTGGAATGACGAACTCCAGGCTTCGTACCTGACGCCGCGTTCGGTACAGACGCTTGTTGATGGTCGACTCGGTGGTGAGCGGGGCGCGCGCGATCGCCGGGACGCTCAGCCCGCACAGAGTCTTGAGGATGAGCGTGGTGCGGTTCTCGGGGGTTAGCGACTGATGACAGCACATGAAGATCATGCGCAGCTGGTCATCGCGAATGCCTTGCTCTTCGAAGGCCTCGTCGACCGTTGGCGACAGCGTCCACTCGCTGTCGAGGTAGACGGCCAGGTCGTTGGCGAAGGTGCGCCGCGTGCGCTCGCGTCGAATCACGTCGATGGCGCGATTACGAGCGGTCGTCAACAACCAGGCACTCGGGTTGTCCGGAATTCCCTTGCGCGCCCAGCTGTCCATGGCGCGCACGAACGACTCCTGAACGACATCCTCTGCCAGATCGAGGTTGTGCGAGCCGAGGATGCGCGTCAGCACCGAAATCAGGCGGCGCGACTCGCGCCGGAACAGCATCTCGATCTCGTCATTCGGTGCCGCGCTAGTATCTGGTGCTTCCATAACCTCTCAGACTCTGCGATCGGCACGCGCGTGTCTAACGAGCCGACATGGAGTTGATGCTGTGAAACACACTCGACCGGGCGCGCCAGGGTACGGCCTTCAATGACCAGTGGCCTTCCGCTGCACGAGTCACTGTGGCAGCAGAACCTCGACCTCGCTCGAGCGTGTCGCAGCCATCCGTTCATTCGCGGCCTCGCCGATGGCACGCTCGACCCCCAAGTCTTCCGGCGCTACGTTGCCCAGGACGCGTTCTTTCTGCGCGCCTTCATGGGTGCCTACGCACTCGCGGCCGCCAAGTGCTCACACCAGCTCGAGCTCGTGCGCCGCTTCCATCGCCTCATGGGCGGGGTCCTCGACGAGCTAGAGTTGCACGCCAGCTTCGCCGAGGCACTCAGCATCGACCTTGATGCTGTGGAGCCATCGCCCGCGGCCTCAGCGTACACGGATTTTCTGACGCGCACCGCATGGACCGACGCGGTGGACGAGATCGTCGCCGCGATGACGCCCTGCATGCGCCTCTACCGCTACCTGGGTCAGGAGATGGCAGGCGCCGACCACGCCAACAACCCGTATCGAGATTGGGTGGAGACCTACTCCAGCACCGGGTTCGGCGAGCTGGTCAAAGACCTGGAGGCGATCGTCGACGAGCTCGGCGTCGACAACAACGCGGTCCGACGCAACTATCGGTACGCGATGAGGTGCGAGCTGGATTTCTTTTCCGACCCGCTCCGGGCCGCCACCGACGAGGGCACCTGACAGCAACATACCTGCTGGGGCCATCGCTCGTGCGGCTATTCTTCGACAGGCTCCAACCGGTACACCGGAGTCAGGTCGTCCCTTTCCTCGCCGTCGATGGCGACGTAAATATAGCCATCCGGCCCCTGGCGAACGTCGCGGACGCGACCCATCCCGAACATCAGCGTCTCCTCGAGATCGATGCTCTGGCCGTTCAGTGTCAACCGTGCCAGTTGCTCCCCCGACAGACCGCCGGCGAACATGCTGCCGCGCCAGTCCGGAAACCGGTCACCGGTGTAGATCATCTGGCCTGACGCCCCGATCGACGGAACCCAGACATGCGCCGGGTGTTGTACCCCTTCTCGCATCGTCCCCTCGTGGATCGCCAGGCCGCTCCCGTAGTTCACGCCGTAGCCGACCACCGGCCATCCGTAGTTCTCTCCCGGAAGCACGAGGTTGACCTCGTCGCCACCCTGCGGTCCGTGCTCAGTGATCCACACGTCGCCGGTGTCCGGGTCGATCACCAGGCCCTGGGGGTTGCGATGCCCGTAGCTCCAGATCTCCGGCCTCGCCCCCTCCTGGCCGACGAACGGGTTGTTGTCGGGCACGCGGCCATCGTCGTGGAGCCGGTTCGTCGTCCCATGGTTGTTGGAGATGTCCTGGGCGGGGTGAGCCTCGAGGTCGCCGGTCGATGGAACCTGGCGATCGCCGACGGTGATGAAGAGGTAGCCGCCCGCATCGAATGCCAGGCGGCAACCATAATGGCCCCGGCCTCTGGTGTCGGCCTCGAAGATCTCCTCGACGTCGGTGAGGCGGTCGTTCTCGAAGCGGCCGCGAACCACGGCGCTGGTGGCCTCCGAGCCATCACCGATCGGCTTGGAGTAACTCAAGTACAGCAGTCGGTTGGAGGCGAAGTCGGGATGCGGCACGACGTCCATTAGGCCGCCCTGCCCCTCGTAGTGGACCTCCGGGACACCGGCTACCGGGTCGGCGACGAGCGCTCCATCGCGGACGATGCGCAGGCGGCCAGCCTGCTCGGTGACCAGCATGTCGCCACCGGGGAGGAAGGCAATCGACCAGGGGTGCTCGAGCGCCTCGACTACGGTCACCACTCGGTAATCGTGGTAGGCGGACCGCATTACCGGCGACTCACCGGATGCCTGCGGTGGATTGGCGACAAGCGGCCCCCAAACCGAAAGCACCAACGCGGCGGCTACCGCGACGCGAATACGGACCATCTCAGTTCTCCTCAATCGAGAGTGTCATGCTGCGATACCGAAAGGACCGTCGCGGCGAGTCGGCTCGACTCACCCAGAGGGTTGCCTGTCTCTTCTAACCCTAGAGGGTTCCGTAGAAGCCTGCTGCCTTCTATGGGAGATTCTCGTAGTCGCATCGGAAAATCGAGACAATCGGAGTTTGCATGTTGCACGAGACAAGGGTGATCTGAT
This sequence comes from Acidobacteriota bacterium, assembly GCA_963666055.2. Taxonomy (GTDB): domain Bacteria; phylum Acidobacteriota; class UBA890; order UBA890; family WLXD01; genus DASCOT01. The sequence continues at coordinate 648,363 of CAXWPH010000015.1, forward strand.
CTCCGGGAGCGTGGTCATGAGCAAACCGGTACGGCAGTTCAACGGCAGGCGCACACACCCGCGCGTTGCAGCCGCGATCCGAATCGAGGTGGTTCCGGACCGCTCTTCAGAGATCATTCGCGGCGTTACCCTGAACCTAGCAGGCCGCAAGGGCGTTCGCTTAGGATCCCCGGTCAGACGGTGCACGGGCGCGTGACGCGTGTGTTGGAGCGGCTCACCGCGGCGGTAGAGTTCGCCAGCTTGCTCATCGTCATCGACCAGTCGCGCGAGCCCCTGCCGCGCCGACCCTCGCGGACACGCTCAGACCTTGGCCGCTGGCGGCCAGTAGGTGCGAAACTCGGCGCCGTGGCCCGGCCCCGCGGAACGTCCCTGTACGCGTCCCCCGGACGACAGCATCAGAGCGCGCACGATGTGGAGTCCGAGACCGGCCCCGCGTCCGGAGCGGCGCAGCTCGTCGCCCGGCCGGTAGAACTTGTCGAACAAACGTTCGGTGGCGCTCGGTTCAAATCCACGACCGTTGTCGACGACCTCCACGACAACCTCGCCGGCTGCGGTGGTCGCCGACAGGCTCACCCTCGCGTCCACCGGTGTATCGCGAACCGCTTCGAAGGCGTTCTCGAGCAGGTTACGAACTACCGTCCGCAGCGCCGTCTCATCCGCCAAGATGGCGAGCGACTCTGGAATCTGCACCGCGAACGCGATCCCGCGGGCGGCAGCTCTCTCGGCGAACCCCGGCAGGAGCGGATCGAGAGCGAGCCTGACCGACAGCTGGGTCCGGTAGAACGTCAGTGCCCCCTCTTCGATTCGGGCACTCTCGAGCAGGTTGTCGACCATCGCCTGCAGTCGTTCCAATCCTCGTAGGACGCGCTCGACATGCCGCTGGCGGCCCTGGTGATCCAGGTCACGAAGTGCCAGTGTGTCGGCCGCCACCCTCGCGGCCGCAAGCGGGCTCTTGAACTCGTGGCTGACCGCGGCCAGAAAGTTGTCCTGTCGGCGGCGCAGCCGGGCTTCCTGGCGCAGCACCCGCGCGATCATCGACAGCGCCGCCAGCAGAACCGCGAGGAAGAACCCGCCCTCCCAGAGGTAACGATTCAGGCGGCTTCGGCGCTGCGTCTCCAGGCGCGGCAGGACGGTCGCGTCGAGCTCCGCAACACCATCACGAACACCAACGTCATCGATCAGGCGCTCGACCTCGGCGGCAGGAACGCCGGCCTCGAGCAGGGCTTCGGCGATCGCCAGCCGCTCCTCATACAACCTGGAAAGCTGCGCGCGCACCTCGTCGGTGAACCACACCTGGTCCAGCATCCACCAGCCCAGCTGCGCGACGCTGATCACCAACAACGCGGCGAATCCCCAGCGCACGAACAGCAGTCGCCGATCCACCTCGCCTCCCCGATTCACGGGCCGGCGCACAGGCACGGCCCGAAACGGTCATTCTAGCGACCCAATGCTGGAATCGGTTGCATCGCCCGCCGAGCCGGCCCGTACGAGTAACGAGGATCAGGCGGCTGATGCCGTCCGTCGGTACCGGAGGGACGCGTAGGTCAACCAAGCGAGTGGCATGGCCACCAGCATGTATGTGATGTACCGACCGTAGCGCCCGTCAGGGCCGTAGGGCTCGGTCGCCCAGTGCAACGGCTCGCTGTAAGGCAGGACGTTGGCTTCCGTGAGCTCATGGAACCCGTAGATCAACAGCTGCGCGACGAACACCAGCAGGAAGACGGCGGTAACCTGGAAGAAGAGCGCCAGGTTGACTCGATGACCGTAGCGCGACCACAGCCAGGCGATGCTCGCAGCAGTCAGGATGCCGCCGATGGCTCCAACGATGAGCGGGATCGATTGGATCTGACGGAACAGCACGTTCATCAACAGCGCCGTCTCCATGCCCTCGCGCGTGATCATGAACAGCGTGAAGATGAACACGCCGAAGAGCGCTCCGCGCCCGTGGCTGCGCGCTGCGTCGCTCAGGTGCTGCTCGATGTTGCCCTTCAGATGCTTCGCCGCGCGCCACATGTGGACCGTCAACGAGCCCACCATGACGGCCGCCACCAGCGCCAGGATTCCTTCCCAGAGTGCCTGGTTCGCCGCCCGGGCGAAGAACACGCCGGCGATGATGCTTACCACCACCGACACAGCAACGCCCCAGTAGATCGCCGGCACCAACTGCGCGCGACCGCTCTTGCGGAGGTACGCAAGGCTGATGGCGATGATGAGGAAAGCCTCGAGACCCTCCCTCAGTGTGATGATGTAGGAACTCAGCATCCGATTGCCGCCCCAAGCCGCGGCTACGCGGCCACTAAAATCTGCCCGAGCATTGGGTGATGAAGACAGTGCCAGCGAGATCAACTCGCTATTGAGATCGCGTCTCAGTAGCAGAGTACGGCCGGCAATCCCTGCCCGTCAAGACCCCGCCAGCGGCGACTCGCCCGACGGTCTTGTGTATGGTCAACCCCGACGCTCCCCCGAGCCATATCGTGCTGCCGGTGATGCCGCGCTAGGGCCTTCTAGCAGAGTTCTTCAGCACCCTGCTAGAAGGCGCTGTCGGCCAGCGTGATGACGCGGCCAGGAAGCGCCCCGGTCAGGCGGCCTTCCTCGACGACAGCCTCGCCCCCGACCAGCACCCACTCGACGCCCTCGGCAAACTGGTGCGGCTCGCTGAACGTCGCCCGGTCGCGAATCCTCTCGAGATCGAAGACCACGAGGTCCGCCACCAGGCCCTCACGTACCAGGCCCCGGTCGTTGAGCCGTAGCACCTGCGCCGGTAGCGATGTCGACGTGCGCACCGCCTGTGCGACGCTGAGCGCCCCCAGCTCGATCGCGTAGCGCCGAATCTTGCGTGGAAAAGTCCCGTAGTAGCGAGCGTGAACCGGAAGCTCATCCTCGACTACCGCGACGCCGGCGTCGGAAGCGGTCAGCGTGTAAGGCTCGGCCGCCAGAGCCTCGACGTCGACCTCGGCGAGCGAGAATCCGCGCAGGCGAGCGCCACCCGGGCGCGTCGTGAACCCCTCGAGCTGAAGAAGGATCGCCGCCTCGATGGGTTCGACCCCACGATCGCGGGCGAGCTGAGCGAGCGACTTGCCGACTTGTGTCGGGTCCGAGTACTCGAAGATGAAGATCTGCTCGGCCCCACCGCGGCGATCGATCTCACGGCGGACGTCGCGCCCCAGGTCGGCACGGAGGGCGTCGTCGTCGAGGACATGGCGCAAAGTGGCGGCGTAATCGGGGTCGGCGGCTTCCTCGTCGCCACTCTCGCCCCAACGATCGTAGCCCAGCGCCCATGGCGGGATCAGCACTGTGTTGCCGTCGCTTCCCGTAGTCGTGTACGGGTACTGGTCTAACCAGATCTCGACGCCGCGGGCGCGCGCCGTCCGCATCAAGTTGATGATGGCGCCGCTAGAGCCCCAGTAGTCGGCACCTTTCACCTTGATGTGGGTGGCCACCGTGGGGACACGCGTGGACTCGGCGATAAGAATCGTCTCGACGATGTTGTCGAGCATTGTCGGCGGCCCGGGCTCATGCCGGCTCGGCAGATACCACATGGGGTCGGCGCCCGAGGCACGCTCGTGCACGATGTACACGCCACCGGTATCGGTGAGCGTCGATACCAAACTGAGCACCTCGGAGGTATCGCTCCATCGCCCCGGTACGTATTCGAGCCCCGCGGACAGGCCGTAGGCGCCCTCGGCGATGCCCTGGCGCACCATGGCGGCCATGCGCCGCACCTCATCGTCGGTCGCCAGACGTCGAAAGTCGGGCCCGAGCACCTCGCGGCGAATGCTGTTGTGGCCCACCAGCAGAATGGTGTTGGGGCCGGTACCGAGGTCTTCCAGGGTGGCCCGTTGCCGGGCGATCGACAGCGGGCTGCCGCCGTCCTGATTGACCACCACCGTGGTGATGCCCTGGCTGACCAGGTTCGGTGCGCTGCGCTTGTGTGGATCCGGTGCACGCAGCCCGCTGCGTTCTCCGTCGGGACCATCGGCGTGCGAGTGCATGTCGATGAAGCCGGGGGCGACGATCTTACCAGCGACGTCGATCACGCGGTCGGCGGGCGCCCCACTCAGCCGCCCGACGGCAGCGATGCGCCCGTCCTTGATGCCAACGTCGGCGTAGCGCCATGGATTGCCCGTGCCGTCGAGTACCCGGCCGCCGACGAGCAACAGGTCGTAGCCGTCGGCCGCGAGGGTCGAGCCACCGGTGGCGACGGCGAGCAACATCGTCAGTGCCAGCGCCCCGCCGTGGCCAACAATTCGCTCGTTCATGAGCCGCTCGTCAGCCTCTTGATCTCGTCGTCGTAACCGGTCATCTCCCAGCGCGTCAACGAGATCGGGATGAGACCCGCGGCCAGGAACTCGTCGATGAACTCGCGCAGATTGAATTCCGTCCCCAGCTGCATGGCGCGATCGCGGAACAGCTTCATGAAGTGCGCCTTGCCGAGGACCACACCCGTGTGGAACGCCGGGAACCGCAGGTTGGACTCCATCTCGAACCAGACCATGGGTTCGTCTTCGTGCGACCAGCCATACGGCATGATCTCGGCACAATAACGTCGCGCCTCGGCGAGCGTCATCTCGTTGCTGTGCATCTTGAAGTCCGGTAGCGACAGGCTCATGTGCGAGGCATTCATCAGATACTCGATCTCACGACCTCGCTGCGGTCGCTCGTCGAGCACGCCGGCCACCATCAGCAGCTCTTCGAGCGCCACTGCCCAGCCCTCGGTGCGCACCCAGTCCATGTTGTATTGGCGCTCGACGCCACGAATCGGACGGTTGTCGAGCTCGGCTCGCTGGTAGTCGAACATGTGGCCGATGAACTCGTGTGTCTCGCCCGGCAGCACCTCACGCTCGCGCGCCTTGTGGTCGATGCTGGGATTCTCCGGCAGCGGACCTCGCTCCTCGGATGGATCGCTGTAGTCGGTGGGGTCGAGCCAGTCCGGTACCGTGAGGATCTCTTCGTCGCGAAGAAACTCGACGACGTACGCGAGCGCCTCATCCAGCCGCTGATAGTACTTCTCTGCCGTGTCGGCGACCTCGAGAGGCGGTAGCTTGCGGTTGCGGTGCTCTTCGAGCTTCAGGAACGTGATGATGCGACTGTATTCGTGCTGCACGATGCCTTGCGCCTCTTCCCAGGTGTACGGGACCAGGTGCACGTTCTTCAGCCACCAGTTGTAGTTGTCGATCCCGATACCGGCTGGGCCGGTCATGCGGCTCTTGTTCAGCTCGATCCAGTGCCCGTATTCCTCGACCGCGTTGCGGGCGCGCTCGGCATCCTCGACCAGGTCTGGATGGTGCTCTCGCAAGCCAGCCGCGAGCCTCCCGTAGACCGACGCCTCGCGCTCGTAATAGTGCAGCGCCAGCAACGCCAGATCCTCGGGCACGTCGACGAGGTTGCCCTGCGCTTGTTCGTACAGGCGCGGTACCGCACGCAACGAGGCGGTGAACTCGGCCAGCCGATCAGTCGACAACGGAAACCGGGCTCGCCGCAACGCCGTGAACCCCGCCATCGCCGGTCCGCCACCGCCTTGCGTGGGCAGGTAGAAGACCGGATCTCGCGACCAGGGCCGTAGCACGCGGTGATAGAAGTCCAGCCCGTTCATCTCCCCCCGCACCAGGTGGTAGTCGACCTTCTGCGAGACCGGCCAGGAGGCGATATCGAGCGCCGCCAACCGACGCTGGTACTCGCCGAGCTGGCGATGCTGGCGCGACATCGTCGCGGCGGTGTAGTCGGGCATGCCATCGATCATCTCGGGCCCCTGAGAGGCACGGAACTCTTCGAACAGCGCCACCAGGTCCTCGTAGCGGCTGCCCACCGATGCCGTCTCGCCGCCGACGGCGAAGGGCGCGAAGTGCTCCTGCAGCAATTCGTTGAGCGCCTCTGCGGCCTGTTCCGGCACCCAGTGGCCCACCCCCTCGAGAATCTCGAATCGGTACGGCCCCTCGACGAAGCTTGCGGTGAGCTCGGCACCCTCACGCCCCAACGCGACGTCGTCGGTGCTCCATACGTACATGGTCGGCATGGCGATGGGCGTGACCTGGCCGGCGCCGGTCTGCAGATTCATGGCCCGATACCAGTTCAACGCCGCACCGAGAGCTTCGCGGGTGCCGAGCAAGTCGACGTATTCCTGTATCTCGCTCGGGCTCAGCCCGGCGCCGCCGTAAATCCCCCGCAGCATCGCCGCATCGTTGGCCAGGAAGAGATCCTCCGACCCGTCTGCGCGGAATACGTCCATGTACCCGGACATCTGCGCCTGCTGTCCTTCCGGGTCGGCTAGCGCCTGGCCGAACGCGTACGGGTGCGGAACGGAGATCGGCACCAGCGAGAGCACGCGATCCGGGTGCATGAGACCCACGAACCACGCCACGGCCGCGCCCCAGTCATGACCGACGATGTGGAAGGTGTCTGCACCCACCGCGTCGGCCATGCCGATGATGTCCGCGACCAGGTTAGGAATGGTGTAGGCCTCGACACCTTGTGGACGCGCCCCGGGCGAGTAGCCACGCTGGTTGGGTGCTATCACCCGGAAACCCATCGAGGCGAGCTTGGGAAGCTGATGGCGCCACTCGAAGGAGGCCTGAGGAAAGCCATGCAGCATGAACACCACCGGCCCGTCTTCCGGCCCGGCTACCAAGGCATCGAAGACGAGCTCGCCGACTTCGATTTTCACTTTGTCGGCCATCGAGAACCCGGCCGTTGGAGACACCACGGTCAGCAACAACGCCACGATCGTTAACACCGCAGCACGACAAGCAACTCTGTTCATGGGTTCGTCCTCGAGTAGCGGAGCATCGCTCACAACCGAGTCTGCCAGAATTCGGCGCGGACGGCGAAGGTGGTCGCTGGACGCGGCGCGGACCGACGTCACGCTCTCGGGCCGGTGACTTTCTTGCTCCGCGCGGGTAGCCTTTCGTCGCGAAACGGGTTGCAGGCAGCGGCCCTCCGACAAGACAACCGATGAGGAACCTCGATGACAGCAGCGATCGGCCGGATTCGGCGGTCCTCGGCGTTGCGCCTTGGCGTTGCCTGCGGCGCGTCTATGCTGGGGCTCGTGTCCGCTTCCGCACAATGGACGCCGCTGGCCCGTGGCAGCGACAACATCCAAGTCGTGTCGCACCTGCCGCTCGGGCCACGGATCAGCGTCGCCGACATCGAGCTCGAGCAGGAGCTGTCGCGCCCGTACGTATATGTGGCCCGCATGGTGTACGGCGACGTCGGCGAGAAGGGCACCGACATCATCAGCATCGAGGACCCGGAGCACCCGAGGGTCATCTACCGCTGGCGAATTGAGGACCAGGACCTGCACCTGGATACCGGCGGCATGGACGTGAAGTACTTCAAATGGAGCGACCGCTACTACGTCGTGCAGTCGTTGCAGTTCGGCCAGGGCGGCCCCAACACGGACCTCGGTGCCGTTGTCCTCGACGTAACCGAGCTTCCCGATGCCGACGCGGTCAGCGAGGTGGCGCGTATCCGGGCGCCCGACCAGCCGCGCGGCTTCCACAACATCTTCATCTACAAGCACTCCAACGGTCGGGTGTTGCTGTTCGCCACCACCGAGGGCTCGTCGGTGCATGTGTACGACCTCGGCCACGTGGTCGAGGGCAAGATGAACGACGCGTTGGTGGCCAAGGTGCAGGCTGGGCCGTCGCCGGGTCCCTTTTCCAGCTATCACGACATGTACGTCGGCTACCACGTCGACAGCCAGCAGGATCGCTTCTACGGCGCCGGTACCGGTGGCTACTACGTGTACGACGTCACCGATCTGGAGAACCCCGCACTCCTGGTATCGCTCTCTGGAATCGAGGGGGTGACCGCCGGCCACACCTTCACGCCCACCCCTGACGGTCGCTACGTGGTCGCCGAGAGCGAGTACCGCTACGCGCCCTTACGCATCTTCGACCTCAAGCCGGGGCTGGACGGCGACGTTGCCAACATCTCGGTGCCGATCTCGGCATGGACCGCCAACTGGCAGTACCTGGTGCACAACCACGAAATTCGCTGGCCGTTCGTCTTCGTCTCCGGCTACATGGACGGGCTGCAAGTGTTCAGCATCATGGATCCGTCCAACCCGGTCACCGTCGGTTACTACGCCACCTATGTCGGGCCGGAAAATCCCGATGTGTATCCGACCGACAATGGTGCGTTCGGGGTCGATGTTCGCAACGCCGACGGGCTGATCGTGATCAGCGACATGACCACCGGCTTCTGGGCCTTCCGCATGGAGGGTTTCCAAGGCTGGAACGGCGCCGACTGGGGCATGCCCAACATCTCGAGCGTGCAGGACTGGAGCGCCGGTCCGCAGCCATAGGCTCCCTCATGCAAAATACACGGCTCTACCGTCTCGGCCTCGGGGTAATGGCAACAGTGTTCGTGTTATCAGCAGCAGTGCAATACAACGATCCGGATCCTCTCGCCTGGGTGGCGATCTATCTGGCGGCAGCGGCCGTGTCGATGGCCGCGCTCGGCGCCATCCCGGTCGCTCGTGTGGCGATGGCCGTGGGCGCCGCGGCGACAATTTGGGCCGCCACATTGCTGCCGGTCGTCGCACGCTCTTCGCTTCCCGCCTTGTTCGAGTCGTGGGAAATGATGAGCGCCGACGTTGAAGAGGGGCGGGAGATCGGTGGCCTCCTGTTGGTTGGCGGGTGGATGGCGTTCGTTGCCTACCGTGGCTACGGGCGACCCGGGAGCACCAAATCGTGAGCTTGGGAGTCGTCGATCTGGCCATCCTATTGCTGTACTTCGTGGTCGTTATCGCCCTGGGCTACACGGCGATGCGCAAGACGAAACGGTTCGACGACTACGCCGTTGCCGGCCGACGCCTGCCGGTGGTGTTCCTGTTCGCCACCATGGCAGCAACCGCGACCGGCGGCGCGGCGACCGTGGGCCGAGCCTCTCAGGCGTATCAGGCCGGCATCGTGATCTTTGCCGCCACCATGGGATTCGTCCTGAATCAGCTGTTGTCGGGCCTGTTTCTGGCGCCGCGCATTCGCGCAATCGGCAAGCTCTATACGGTCGGCGACGTCATGGGCTTCTATTACGGTCGCGCCGCGCGGGCGCTTACCGGCCTCTTATCGTTCCTCTACAGCGTCACCCTGTTCGGCGTTCAACTGCTGGCGATGGGACGGATCCTGCAAACCATCACCGGTCTCCCGCTGGTGCCGTTGACGATTGCGGGGTCGATCGTCACCGTGATCTACACCGGACTCGGCGGCATCTGGGCGGTGATTTACACGGATCTGCTGCAGTTTCTCGTCCTCGCCTTCGGCATCACGACGGCAGCGGTGGTCGCGGTTCACGCGGCGGGCGGCGTCGATGCGCTGGTGAGTGGACTCGACCCGGTGTTGTTGAGCCCAGCGGGCACCTGGCCAACCTCGCAGATCGTGGCAGTCTTCGTGGCATTTCTGCTCGGCGAAGCGCTCGCCCCGTACTTCGTGCAGCGTTACGCGGCTACCAAGAGCCCGTCGGACACTCGCTGGGGGGTGACGCTCTTCGGCGCCTACTACGGCTTCTACACCATCGTCGTGATCGCCCTGGGCTTGGCCGGCGCGATGCTTCTGAGCGACACCGAGCCCGATCTGGTGCTGACCACCATCGTGCGCGATTTCCTGCCGCTCGGTCTCAAGGGCCTGGTATTCGCGGCGCTGCTTGCCGCCGTGATGTCGACCGGGGACTCGATCCTCAACAACGCCTCGGTGATCTTCACGCGCGACATCTACCGGATGTTTCTCCGCCACGAGGCCAGCGACGCACGCATGCTCCTTTGGGCTCGTATCAGCACCTTGGCCATTGGCGCCGCCGGGGTGGCCGCTGCGCTGAGCCTGCCGGACGTGTTTCAGCTACTCATTTACACGTACACGTTGTGGGCACCGTCGATTGTTCCACCTCTCGTGGTGGCACTGCTCTGGGGTGGGGCCCGGCAGCGACGCGTGGCGCCGCGCGCGGCGGTACCGGCGATCGTAGCGGGGATGACGACGACGTTTCTCTGGGGAACGCCTTTGCTCGGCGAGCCACTGGGCATCCCACCCGTCGTCGCAGGAGTGTTCGCCAACCTGCTGGTGCTCTACCTGGCACACACGGCGACGCGCAACATGGCGCCGACCGGGATCTTCCGCGCCGAGGAGGTTGAAGCAGGATGAGCTTCTGGGGGCTCCTGTTCTACGTCTCGACAGCGGTCGTCTACATTGCGGTCGGAGCGACTGTCGTGGGCTGGATCCGGTCGCTACGCTCCGACCCGCCGCACCGCTAGCAGGCCGTTGCTACGCGACGCGCAGGTCATCTTCGCTCGTAGACGACCTTGCCATCCACGATCGTGATGTCTGCCTTGATCGACATGAGCTGATCGGGCGGCACGCTCAGCGGATCATCGCTCAGCACCACCATGTCGGCGAGCTTCCCTACTTCGAGGCTGCCCTTGATGTCTTCCTCGAACCCCGAGTACGCCGCCCAGATGGTGTGCATCTTGATGGCATCCATTACCGAGATCGCCTCGTCCGGATCGACCTCGGTACCGAACTTGCTGGTGCGCAGTACAGCACGCGTGAACGAGAACATCGGGTTAATCGAGAACGGCTGGGTACCAACCGAATCGGCGTTGCCAGGTGGGCGGAAGCCTCGATCGATGAGCGTCTTGAGAACGTAGAGGCGCGGCCGCCCCGGCTGCTGCAACAGTTCGTTGGTGGTGCGCCAGATGAAGGATGCTTGTGGCACCGGAATGACGTTGAGCTGCTCCATGCGGTCGAGAATCTTGTCGTCGACCAGGAAATTTCCGAAGTGCTCGATGCGGTGGCGGTGGTCCTCGCGTGGGTATTTTTCGAGAGCTGCCTCGAAAGCGTCGAGGGCGAGATTCTGGGCCCGGTCGCCGTTGCAGTGGATCCAGACCTGCCAGCCGGCGGCGTGCGCTTTCTCCACTTCCTCGCGTAGCTGCTCAGGCGAGCGGCTCAGGTTGCCGAAGTTGTCGGTGGTTCCATAAGCCGGTGCGGAGGTGGCCGCGGTGGTTCCCCAGACGCCATCGAGCAGGATCTTGATGCCACCGATCTTCAGCCAGTCATCGCCGAAGCCGGTGCGCAGCCCGGTGCTAAGAAGGGCGTCGAGGTCAAAGCTGCGTAGGAAAAACGAGATCGACAGCCTGACGGGTGGCAGCTCGCCAGCGTCACGAAGTTCCTGGTAGGCACGTATCCCGTCGAGGCTGTCCATCGTGTACACGCTGGTCACGCCCTGCTCGAGCCACAGCTTCGTCAGTGTCGGCGGAATCACTCGCAGCGTGTCCTCGTAGGTCGGGATCGGAGTGTGGAGCAACTGCCGCGCGTCGCGGAAGATCCCGGTGGGCTCTCCGTCTGCGTCCCTCTCGATCACGCCGCCAGGTGGGGCGACCGTGTTGCGCGTTATGCCCGAGACCTCCATCGCCATGCGATTGGCGACCACATCGTGGGCGCTCCAGCGAATCACCACAGGGTGATCGGGAACCGCCACATCGAGCTGTTCGCGGCTGGGCATCGGCTGGTAGTAGGTACCCTGCCCCTCGATCCAGGCGCCCGGCGGCAGCTCGGCCGCCCGCGCTTTCACCGCCTCGAGCACGTCTTGTGCGGTCTCGAGCGGCGGGATCGCAACCGGCAGGCGAAACGCGTCGCCCTGGGAGCTGCCCTCGACATGGTTGTGAGCGTCGATGAACCCGGGAAGCAAGACGCGGCCACCCAGCTCGATGACCTGCGTGTGCGCGCCTACCAACGCGTCGATCGCCACATTAGATCCGACCGCAACGATTCGGTTCCCCGCGACCGCCACCGCCTCGGCGATCGTCCCCGCTTCATCGACGGCGACGACCTTGCCGCCGCGCAGAATCAGGTCGGCCGAAGTCTGAGAGGCTGGCTGGGTGAACCCCAACCCGGCGACGAGGATCAACAGCAGCGCGACGTTCTGCACGTGGTTCGCACCCGGTCAGTGGGCGGCTGGCAGGCTGCCGATCCGCCCGTAATGGAGGAATAGGTTCCGGGATCGGCGACAACGAGCGTCACGGCCCCCGACATTGGGCTCGTTGTACCCCCGGGACGTCGAGCAACGCAACCTCCGCGACGCTAGTTGGCGCGTAGGCTGCGGACAGGATCCTGCGCCGTGGCGCGGCGAGCGGGAACCAGGCAAGCGACTCATCCACGGGGATCTCCGGAGCGACGGCCCAGACCGCCTGACGAACCTCGGCAGCGACTTGCAATCCCGGCTCGACCCGCACGGCGAAGTAGTAGCGGCCAAAGTAAACGCTCCACTCATCCAACAGAATGTAGACCAGGGGGCCCGGCTCCTCACTTTGCCCCCAATGATGGACGTCCTCGAGCACCCCGCCGATCTCGACGTCAATGTCGGGCGACAGGTCGCCCGTGATAACAAACGGCAGGGTCGTTCCCAGGCCCGCCTGGCGAACGCCCGGTATGGCGCGCAGGCGCTGCAACATGTTGCGGACCGCGACCGTGCGCGCCTCGCCGTCGTACCGCTCGACGGGAACGCGGAAGGTGATCAAGTCCTCGGTATCGAAGCCGGGCTCGACCGCAGTAAGACGCAAGCAGCTGTGAAACAGCAGCCCGGCGCCGACCAACAGCACGACGCCTTGATCTTGCGGCCCGCTAGCGAGGGCGCTGCCGCTCCAGCACCACGCCCGGGAGCTCCATGGTCGGTTCTCCCCCGTCGACCACGAAGCTACCGTTCGCCAGCACCCAGGTCATCCCTTCCTGGTAGACGTAGGGGTTCAGGTAGGTAGCCTCGCTGCGCACCGTGTCGGGGTTAAACACTACGAGGTCGGCCTTCTGGCCAACCGCAACCCGACCGCGATCGGTGAGGCCCAGGATCTGCGCCGACAGGCCGGTCATCGAGCGGATCGCATGCGGCAGCGTGATCGTGCCGCGATTGAAGACGAACTCGCGCAGCAGCCGCCCCGAGGTGCCGTACTCCCCCGGGTGGGTCGACTTGCTGGTGCGGCTGCCGTCGTCGGACCCGCGGTCGAGCGACACGGCGGTGTAGTCCTGCCGCATCCATTCCTCGATGTCGATCATGCCGACGGCCTTGGCCATCCAGAGCACCCCGCCGGGCTGATCCAGACCGTTCATTTGTAGCCAGATAATGGTGCCGAAGAGGTCGCCGCCACGCTCATCCACCACTTCAGCGAGCGTTTTGCCCACCAAGGCCGGATCAGGAAAGTCGACGATGATCAGGTTGTCGGCGCCGCCCTGACGGATCATCTCGTACTCGGCGTCGGTGCGAATCATCTCGCGCAGCTCGGGATCGAGCAGTCGTTCCTCGAGGTTGCCCAGCATGTCGGTGTAGTCGGCCGGCGGAAAGTCGTCGGAGGCACTCTGGCCTGGCACCTCCTCGCGCACCAGCGCCCAGCGCGGCACCAGCGTCACGTAGGCGGAGTAGCCCTCGTAGGAGTGCATGTTGATGTAGACCTGGTGACCGTCCCGCCACGCCCCGTCGATCAGCTGCGTCGTCGCCCTGCTGAGCCCCCACTCGCGCGGCCCCTTGGGGTGGATGTGGTCGAGCATGACCGGCAGTCCCGCCACCCTCCCCACGTTGATTACTTCCATGATGGCGTCGAGCCAGTCCACGTGTCGCTGGGTCGGATGATCCATGTGGCTCGGGAGCAGCCACTTCGAGTAGCGCCCCTGGCTGCGCATGTGGGCCTGGAAGTGCCCGCCGTACTCGGCCACGACCTTGGCCAGCTCCTGCAGCTCCTCCTCGGCGCTGTAGCGCATCGGGTTGTACTCCAGCCCGGTGCTGAGGCCAAAGGCGCCGTCTTCCATACCTTCTCGAACCAGCGCCCTCATGCGCTCGATCTCCTCGTCGGTAGCATGGCGCATGACCTCGTGGGGCTCCTCGCCCATCACCAGCCGGCGCACAACACCATGCCCCACCAACGGCACCAGGTTGGGCGCGTGTCCGATCCTCTCGAACGCCTCGCGTTGCTCACGCAGTGGCCAGATACCGCCGAACAGGCCGTCCGCGTTGATCACCAACGTGGTGAACCCTTGTGTCGTGTAGTTGGTTACCCGATTGTGGCCTGCCAAGATGTCGCGATCGACGTGCTCGTGCAGGCCGATGAAGCCAGGCGTCACGTAGTGACCGGCAGCATTGACGACGCGCGTGGCGGTGGCCCCATCGAGGTCCCCCAGCGCCACGATCTCGTCGCCGCGAATGCCAACGTCAGCATAAAAGAACGGATTGCCCGACCCGTCGAGAACCCGACCGTTGCGGATGATCGTGTCGAACTCCTGCGCCGGCGCCGCGCCCCAAGCCGCGGCGAGCGCCAGGGCGACAACGGGTACGCCGAATCTCTTCATTATCGTCACTCCAGAGATGCTCTTCGGGTGGCTGGTACGACGGGCAACAGCAGGTAGGAAGGCCGCCGCACATCGTGGAACACGCTCTGCTCCGCCGTCCGCAGCTCTGCATCGACGCCGAACGTGGCTCCGGTATTGAGATTGCGGTCGAAGCGCGGGAAGTTGCTGCTGGAGATCTCCAGGCGGATCCGATGGCCCTTCTGGAACACGTTGCTGGTGGCTAGAAGATCGATCCTCAGCTCCACCGGCACGCCCGGTGCGAGCAGCTCGGGGCTCATCTTTCCGTTGCGGTAGCGGGTCCGCAAGATCCCGTCGGTGAGCGTGCGGGCGGAACCGTCCGATGCGACATCGATGAGCTTGCCGGTGAAGTCGGTGTCCGGCGCCGAGGACGCTACCCACAAGACCAGCTCGATATAGCCCGTGACCTCGAGGTCGGCGGGCATCGCCTCGCTGCTGTAGACGAGTACATCGGAGCGCGTCTCGACGTGCGAGGGATCCGCTGGCGCGCGTGAGTAGCCGCTCATGGCGCCGGTGGCGACCGGATCCGCAGGGTCGTAGATATAGCGATCCGGCGCTTCGTGGGCCGGAGCCACGACACTCAGGAATCCATCGCCGCCCACAGTGTTGGCGTGGCCGCCGCTGTGCAGGTAGTAGCGTACCGGCTGCGCGCGCGACAGCGGCCACTGGCGCTCGTCGCGCCACCGGTTCGCGCCCATCACGAATATCCGCACGGGCGCGGAATCCATCACCGACGCGTCACCACCGCGAAGCCAGAAGTCGTACCAACGGAGGAGCAAGTCCTCGTAATCGAGTCCGGCGTCCGGACCGAAATCGATGTCACCGATGCTCGTGCTCGCCAGCGTAGGGCCGGAATGCGTCCATGGGCCGACGATGAGCCGCTGCCCCCGGCGAGCTTCCCCCGTGCCGGCACCGGCTCGCAGGCCGCTGAAGTTCTCCAGAGTGCCCCGCAGCAGGGTGTCGTACCAACCGGTGACGTGCAGCGCTGGGGTCTCGAAGCTACCGTGGCGACTGGCGATGTCGAAAGTCTGCCAGAACTCGTCGTCGCTCGGGTGAGCCAGCATCTGGAAGTAACCGGGCGCAAGGCTGCGTATGTCGAGCGTATCCATCGCCGTCAGCGGCAACTGCCAGAGCAGCTCGTCACGTACCAGAACGCGCTGCGCAGGGGTAAGCCCGATGGGGCCATCGCGATCCTCGAAGGGTGTCCCTGCCCGCCGCCGACGGACGTCGGCCGCTTGCCCCAGGTTCCAGTACAACCCGTCCGACAGGTAGAAGACACCACCTTGGAAGACCATGTCGTAGCGGCTCGAGTACGACGAGCTCGGGGCGATTGCCACCAGGTGCGGTGGCGCCAGTGATGCCGCCATGAGCTGCGTGGTGGCGAGGTAGCTGCCGCCGTACATGCCGACCTTGCCGTCGACGTAGGGGAGCGACGCCACCCACTCGACCGTGTCGAATCCGTCCGACGCCTCGTCGTGCGGCACCGCCATACCGTCGGAGGTATAGCGACCGCGGGTATCCTGCACCACGACCACGTAGCCATGTGAGCTCAGCCGGCGAAATCGCTCCGCAGAGTTGCCGCTGCTCTTGGAGTACGGCGTGCGGCGCAACAACGCTGGATAGCGCCCCGGAGCGTCTGGCCGGTAAACATCGGCGCGCAGCACGACACCGTCTCGCATGCTGGCGGCGACGTTCTTGTCGACCACGACCTCGTACGGCTGCGACGCGTGGGTGGAACCCGCCACCGCGCCGACGACGACGCATGCCATCACCGATATGAAGCGGTTGCCTCGAAGCCGCCGGGGGGGCCGCAAGGCGTCGACTGGCAACATTGGCGCTGGTCTCCGTTGGCTCATACGATAGGCTCGCCGGAGTTGACGCTACCATCCCTCCCCGCAGTCATCGGTGGCCGGGCCGTAGCGCGCGCGCCGACCGGCAACATGGGACCGCAGCAAGGGAGACATTCGCGTGAGTGAGCCGATCGAGTACATAACACGCATCGGAGAAAAATACGCGTCGCTCGGCTACGGCATCTACCAATGGGCCCACGTCGAGGAGCCGCCACCCTGGCTGCCGCTGCAGAAACCGCTGTCGGAGTGTCGCCTCGGATTGATCGCCTCCGGCGGCGTCTACATCGCCGGGCAGCAGGCATTCCACTACAAGGACGACACCTCGCTGCGCGTCATTCCGAGGGACGTCAACACCGCGGATCTCCGCGCTACTCACTTCGCCTACGACCTCACCGACGCCCGCCATGATCCGAACGTGGTGTTCCCGATCGATACGCTGCGTGGCCTACAGCGCGACGGCGTCATCGGATCGCTCGCCGAACACGCCTACACGTTCATGGGCGGGATCTACTCGTCGCGCCGCGCCCGTGAGGAGCTGGCGCCCGAGCTGGCGCGACGGCTGTTGGCGGATCAGGTTGACGTGGCGTTGCTGGTGCCAGTTTGACCCATTTGCCATCAGTCCGTCGGACTGATCGCCAGGGACCTGGAGGAAGCGGGGATCTCCACGTTCTGCATGGCAAGCGCGCTGGACATCATGCAGGCGGCCAACCCGCCACGCATCGCTTTCCTCGACTACCCGCTCGGGCACACGGCGGGGAAACCGGATGAACCCGAGCTTCAGCGCGACATTCTCGAGCGCGTGTTCGACGGCCTGACGGCGCTGACCGCGCCCGGCACGGTCATGTTGCCGTTCAAGTGGACCGAAGACGAGGCCTGGAAGGAAACCGCCGAGCGCGGAGCGGACAAGCGGCTGCCCCGCCACGACTCACCGCAATACCAGAGCGAGGAAGATCGCCTTCTCGCCGAGGCCAATGATCCGTCATGCGCCGAATACACCCAGCAGCCGACGGCACCAACCTCGGGCTAATGCGAGCGTTAGGCCGGTATTTCCGGAATGCTCTGATCCAGGCCGCGCGGAATCTGCTTGTCGCCGTCGTAGAAGGGCAACGACACGATCTCGCCGGCGTGGGTCATGCCCTCGGGATCCTGCACCTCGACCTGCTTGCCTAGCCACTCACCAGGCCCGTCGAACAGCGCGAATCCAATGCCGTGTTGCAGGTACGGCGACCAGGCGCCGACCGTGACCCGGCCGACCCGTTGGCCATCGAGCATCACCTGCCCGTACGGCGCCGCCTTCAGGCTCTTGATGCCGTACAGCCGCACCCGCCTATCGGCGCTCTCGAGCGCCTGCTTGCCGATGAAGTCGGCCTTATCCATGTCGACGAACTTACCCAGGCCGGCCTGGAAGGGATTCTCCGCCGGCGTCATGTCGTTGCCGTTGCTGAGGATGCCGGCCTCGATGCGACGGCTCTCCATCGAGTCCATCGCTGTACCGACCATATCGAACGTACTCCCAGCCTCGAGAATGTGATTCCACAGCGCCGGACCATCGACGTCTTTTTGCGTCGTGTACACCTCGAAGCCAAGCTCCCCCGTCCAGCCGGTGCGCGACAGCACCAGGGGCTGCCCACCCATCGTGCACTCGGTGACGGCGAAGAAGGAGAACGGGTCGGGTGCGCCGCCGTCACAGGCGGCATCGAGAACCTCAAACGATCGTGGGCCTTGCACCTGCAACACCCACGAGTCCGGGTCGCTGACGATCACCTCCATCTCGAGACCTAGCGCCATCACCCAGCTGAAAAACTCGCCGCTCGCCAGCACATACCAGAAGCGGTCGTGGGCGAGCCGCATGAGCACGCCGTCCATCATGATGCCGCCATCGGGGTAGCAGGCGATGGCGTATTGGGCGCGCCCGGGCTTCAGCTTCGATATGTCACGCACAAACACACGGTTCAGCAGACGCTCTGCGTCGGGTCCCGAGATCTCGATCGGGTGCTCCGGCACGTCGTAGAGCACTGCCTCGCGCCGCAGCTTCCAATAGTTGGCAACCGGGTCGTCGCCCATCGCCTCGACGGCGACCCGCCCCGCATACACGCTGTACACGGTCTCCGGCGTATATGTGCACGGAAAGAACGGCGTCCGGGCGAACCCCCATTCCATCAGCTTGATATCGGCGTCGAGATGCTGCGGATTCGCTGGCGTGACGCGGTCTTGGGTACTCATGATCCCTCGGTGTGTGCGAGGCCCGAGGCGTTCGGACGGCTGATGCGTGCGCCGTTCGACACGGCGGGCATTCTTATCATGGGGTGACCGTGGCGAGAGACGATACACGCCTTCGTCGGTTGCAGTGACCCGGCGCCGATCAAGCCGACGTCAGCCGCCGATCGCCACCAGGTGGCGATCGGTACGGATGAAGATCCGGCCGTTCGAGATAGCCGGGGAAGCGATAACGCGCTCGTCCAGCGGGTTGCGAGACAGCACACGCGGCGAATCACCCGCCGCCACCACGACGGTCTCGCCAGTCTCGCTCACGAAGTAGACCTTGCCGTCGCCCGCCACCGGCGAGGCGGAAAAGACCCCGCCGACGCGCTCCTGCCAGACGCGCTCGCCAGTCACTGCCTTCACCGCGCTGATGATGCCGCTGCCGTTGGACATGTAGATGTTTCCTCGATACAGCACCACCGATGAGACATACGGAGCACCGGTAGGGACGCGCCAGAGAACGTGGCTATCGGTGACGTCACCGCGGCCACCCATACGGATCGCCATGTAGGGGCCACTCCGATGCCCACGGCTGGTGTACAGCACGCCCGCCTCATAGGTCGGTACCCCGATCGGGAATTGGTTGTTCTCGCCGGTGTGCCAGAGAAGCTCGCCGGTGCCTGGGTCGTAGGCTTCGAGTCGCTGGCTGGCGTTGACGATCAGCTCATCGCCGCCCGGCCCCGGCACGACGGTCGGCGTGCTGTACGAGGTCGTCGAGCTCGGGCGGTCGACGCGCCGCTGTTCCTCGCCGGTGCGCGCGTCAAGCCACAGAAGGTACGCGCCGGGGCCATGATCGCACTGTAGGATGAGCGCGTCGCCGTAAAGCGTCGGCGAGCTCGCGTGCCCCCACGCGATGTTGAAGCTCTTCTCGCCCTCATCGAGCTGCCGCTGCCATACGGCTTCGCCGCCCATGTCGACAGCGATGACCTGCCCGGTTCCGAACCACGCGTACACTCGCTCGCCGTCGGTCACCGGGCTCGGGCTGGCGAGGTTGTGCTTGTCGTGGACCGGGAACAGCCGGCCGGCGGCCTCGATCTCATGTTCCCAAAGCAGTCGCCCATCCTGCCGATCAAACGATGCTACGACGAACGCGACACTACGATCGGTCGCTCCGGACGCATCGCCTAGCAGCCGCTCGCCCGAGTCCTTCGGGCTCGCGAAGCTCCTGGCCCCCGACGAACCTCAGCAGGCTACGTAGATGCTGACAGGTGCGATCACCAGCGAGGGCACGGCCTTCGTTCAACCGCCGTATGCGGATCTCCACCGGTGAACTCGGACGACGGCGTGAGGTCGCTTGAAGCGGCCAGGTCGGAAGGCGTCAGAGATGACCCTAGTCCGCTTGTCACAATCATTGTGCCCGTCTACAACGAGGTGGGAACGATTCAGGAGATTCTTCGACGAATTCTCCGATCGCCGATAAGAAAAGAAGTTGTCGTTGTTGATGACGGATCGACAGACGGAACACGCGAGCTGCTGATCGATCTACAGTCGAGGCAGGACAGCAACACGAGTGATTCACCGCCCGACGGCAGTTGCTCCTTATCGAACGAGAACATCCAGATCTTGTTTCACGAGCACAACAGGGGGAAAGGTGCCGCCCTACGTACTGGGTTCGGTGCGGCAGTCGGAGACATCATTCTCATTCAGGAGGCCGACCTGGAATACGATCCGAGTGACTACCCTGTTCTATTGGCTCCAATAAGGGCCGGCTTGGCGGACGTTGTATACGGATCGAGATTTCTGGGTGGCCCGCACCGGGTTCTCTATTTCTGGCATTCTGTGGCCAACGGGATGCTTACATTGCTTTCGAACATTCTGACGGACCTCAATCTGACGGATGCGTGGACTTGCTACAAGGCCTTCCGAAGAGAGGTTCTACAGAAGATTCGACTCGAGGAGGATCGCTTCGGCTTCGAAGTAGAGTTCACAGCTGAAGTGGCGCGCGCCGGACTCTCGATCTACGAGGTGCCGGTTTCCTACCATGGAAGAACCTATGCTGAGGGCAAGAAGATCACCTGGCGAGACGGCCTGAAGGGATTGTGGCAGACCGTAAGACACGGTCTATTCAAGCGATAGCAAAGACCCTCAGCGGTGAGGGTCGTCACCGTTTCCGGAGTCGTTCGCGCTAGTACGAGAGCTGGGATCAACGTGCCCGCAGCGCCAGGACGAGAGCCTCTCGGCCGGACGGCACGGCGACGCGCGTCGGAGGCCCGGCCAGCTTAGCCGGCACCGACAGTTGCTGCAGGGCCGCGCCGGTTTCGACATCGAGAAACTCCCCCGTCATCGACCGGGGCAACTTCAGTAAGAGCTCTGAAGCCAGCGTGGTTTCTTCCATATACACGATGACCTGGTCTCGGCCGAACAGGCCGAATGTCGGTCCGGGTGACCTGGCTCCACGGAAGTACTCGGAGCCGGGCGGCATTCGGATGAAGATGACATCCTCCCACGCCAGGTTGCCCAACAGTGCGCTGAGCCTTCCCGGTGTCGCCTGGAGGATCCGATACAGGTGGTCTAGCAGGCCGTGGTGAAAGTGTGGTGGTTCTGGATGATAGAGGATCGCGATGTCTAGCGGCCCGCCCTCTCCGGCGATCACCCAGTAGCGTGTCCGCGGCGGTATCGTCAGCAGAAAATCGGCGTCGACGCAGTGCACTGCGTTGTCCGGCAACGCCTACCGAGTCAGCCGGACGTCCGCCCGCGCCGGTTCACTCGCGTGGCTTGCGCCCGATCAGTCGTATGTGTCGTAGCGATACCTGCCGGCGATGGCCGGCCTCACCTACGAGCACGTCGGCCCGTCCGTGGCCGACGTGCTCCGCGGCGGTACCTGGTGTGAGGCCTGGCGCCCCGATCAAAGCGTACCTCCGCACCGTCTCCCCGGCCCGCAGCGACGCGCCCAAACGACGCAGCGCCGCTGCCACCGGTGGTGACACTCGCAGCCCTTCCGGGTAGCGAATGCCGAGTGCCACCACGTCGGTTTCGGGCACCGAGTCGAGGAAGGCGATGAGCTCGCCTTGCTGAAATCCGTCCGCAGGAAACATCGCCTGATAGCGGATGCGATCGCCGCGGCGTCCGAGGTTGTACACCTGGATGCCGAAGTTGTTCATGGCGTCGCGCCATGCGTCGTTGATTGCCAGCAACACCCCGATTCCCTGCGCGTCGATCAAGAGATCAACTCCCAGATGCCGCCCGCTCGAGCCTATCTCGGGGCCAGGGACGGAAGCGTCGAGAACGTAGCCGCTGTTCAACGACAGGGTCGCCGTGCCGTCCGGGTCGAATGCGCCCGCCTCCGGGACCGGCACTTCGAACCGACGCCAATCAAGCCCCAACTCGAGATCCTCGGGCGGCGCACCGCCCCACGCGACCTTCAGCACCGGCCGCCGGGCCGTGGATGTCGCTGCCACACGTGCTTGAAAGACAACGCCGCTTGCCGCCCGTAGCTGTGACCCGGTGAACCGGCGTGACATGTCAAGGCCGGAGTCGAGGTCGCGTCGCACTTCGAACACCAGCACGTCGCCGAGACGCTTCACCAGCGACAGCCTGCGCCGATCGGCAAGCAGTTGTCGTGAGAGCACGCGATCGAAGTCGTCCCCGTACTCACTGCCGTGAACGATCAGGTAGTCCACCGGAAAGCGCCGCCGCAGCGTGTCCAGGAACTCGTCGCCGAGATCTCGCGTCCTCAGCAACGCTAGCCAGGAGCTCGGGACGAAACCACTGTAACCGTTCACCAGCGGCAGGAAGTGTAGGGTCGAGCCGAGCATGTAACGCACGTTTCCGCGGATCACATCGCCACCCGGCGCCAATGGCGTGTGCACGATCGAGGTGTGCTTCGGCTGCTCCGCCAACCACACGTCGACCTCTGATTCCGATGGCGAGACCCCTACTGCGGGGAGCGGCCATACTCGGTACTCGAACAGCAGCGTCGCCGCGAGCAGGGCGACGGCGGCGACGCGCACGCGACGCCAGCCGACGGCAGCCAGCCGGGTGCGCGCCAGCTGCCGTACCGCCGCCACACTGAAGCCCACCATGGCAGCAAAGAACAGCATCCAGAAGAGGCCGAAACGCCCCACTGCGCGCATGCTCCGGTACGGCTGCACGAGCTCGTGCAGGACGCGGAATGGCCCCACGCCCAGATCGGTGCCCGAACCCACGACACCCGGCCCGAAGGCCAGCAGGTAGCTGATCAACAGCATGAGCCCGAGGATCGCGTAGTGGGCGGCCCGGGTTGGCAGAGCTCGCCGCGACCGCAACCATAGCCACATCGCCAGTGTAGCGGCTACGCCGAGCCATAACGATGGGTGAATCGTCTGACAGAGCGCGATCAGTGGCTCGACAACTGGCGGGCGTCCTGCCCACCCCGCCACCAGGAAGCCGGCCACATGTAGCAGCCCAAACAGCACGCTGGCGGCGATCGATGCCCGCAATACCCAAAGCTCGCGCCCCTTCCTCGGACCGACCGTGGCATCCACGCGAACCGCGGCGGCCCCAGGCCAGCGCTGACCCACCAGCGCCGGCAGCAACACGACGGCACCGGCGATGAACAACAGCCAGGGCAGGACGCCGGGAAAGAAATTGGACTCGGATCGGTAGTAGGCTGCGGCAAGCAGGCGCATGTGGGGCGCCTTGTTGAGCAAACTCGGCGACACGTAAGCTTGTAATTGTGCCCCGCCGACATCACGCAGGCCGCGTTCGAACCCCTCGGCTTCATTCACCCACATATACGGCAGGCTGATCGGCACGACGAGGACCGCCGCGACAACCACGGCAACGGCGGCATCGCCCACCAGACGGCGGCCGGCGACCACCTGCCCCGCGGCCCGATGGTGAACGAGCAGCAACCCCGTGTAGATCAACACGAACGGCAAGAACATGAGCCCGAGGTAAATCCCCGACAGGTACTGCAGACCGAACAGGCCGCCGGCCGCTACGGCGTAGCGTCGTTGGCCGCTGTCGAAGTACAGCGCGATGGCGAGAAGCGTGAAGGGGATCCACTGGCCTGTGAGCAGCTGCAGGTGCGCCAGGTGGTCGAACTTTACCGGCGCGAAGGCCCAGATGAAGCCAGCCACGAGCCCGCCGAACAGGCTGCCCGAGATCACCCGAACCCATAGGGCCGTCGCCATGCCGGAGAGCACGAACGACGCGAACAGCACGACGTTGTAGGCCAGCACCGGCTCGCCCCACCAGTTCAGCGGCGCCACGGGAATGGCGGAACCGAGTAGGTTCTCCGAGAACGCCAGCGTGCGCTGCTGCGGGAAAAAGATGTTGGCGTTGAACAACTCCAGCGGCTTGTTCAGTATGGCGTGCGCATCCCAGGCCAAGATCCAGGTGTTCAGCGCCGTATCCCTCACCTCGTTGAGCATCGAGGCCGGCCGGGTCCAGATCGGATACGTAAAGAGCAGCGACAGCAGGAAGAACAGCAGGCCGATCAGTAGAACGTGCCCGTGATTACCTGGCTTGCGCACGTCGCGTAGCTCTCGGTCGCGGAGCACCAGCACCCCCTGTCAGGGATCGCCGGCGAAGGTGCGGTGGCACAGTACCTCGGCATCGCCGCAGGCACCACTCTTGCCGCCTTCGCGATCCGGTCGCTAAGGAAGTGGGTGCTGAGCCTGCTATCCGACTGAAGCGATGAGCCTCCCGGCCAATCGGCCGGCTGTGCAAGTGTGCCAGGAGCATGCGTAGCACGCTGCTGGCTCGCTTACCGCTTCTCCGGCTCCGGCAGCATCCCGGCCAGCGATACCTCGTGACCCGGCCGCTTGATGACCCGACCGCCCAGCATCACGAACGAAACCCTCTCCAGCGCGCTCATATCCTCGAGCGGGTTGCCCGGCACGGCGATGATATCCGCCAGCTTGCCCGGCTCGATCGTGCCGAGACGCTCCTCCCATCCCAACACCTCGGCACCGACGCGCGTGCCGGCCTGAATCGCCTCCATCGGCGTCATCCCTGCTTCGACCAGCACTGCGAACTCCCGCGCGAAGACGTGGGCCGGCACAGCGATCCCGCCGAGGTCAACGCCGACGGCAACCTTGACGCCGGCCGCATGTGCGCGGCCGACGGCGGCCAGGAATTCCGGGCGATCGTTGGCTATGTAGTCGTCGTTTTCTTCCTGCGCCAGCAGTAGGTCGGTCCCAGCGTAGTAGTCGCCGATGTAGATCGTCGGCACCAGGAACGTGCCGTGCTCGACCATGAGATCGATCGCCTCTTGGTCGAGGAAGGTACCGTGCTCGATCGAGCGTACACCGGCGCGCACCGCCTGCTTGATGCCCTCGGTAGCGTGCGCGTGAGCCGCCACCGGGACGCTCAGACGAGCTGCCTCCTCGACCGCGGCGCGCAGCTCCTCGGGGCTGAAGGCAACGTTCCGCGGGTTGTCACCCACCGACTGGTAGGCGCCCGTAACCAGCAGCTTGATCCAGTCGGAGCCGTACTTCACCTCCCGGCGGACCGCCTTGCGGATCTCCTCCGGCCCGTCGGCCACGAGGCCATCGGCGATCACCGGCTGCTCGGGCGACAGGAAGTTGACGTCGCCGCCACCGCCGGTGATCGAGATGTAATGCCCCGCACCGGCGATTCGTGGCCCGACGAAGATCCCCTGTTCGATTACCCGCCGGATGTCCTGATTGGCATAGAAGACGTCGGCGTCGCCCATGACCCGAATACCGGTCCAACCAGCAAGCAGAAAGCGCTGCAGCGCCGCCAGCCCGACAAGGGCCTTGTATGCCGACGAGCCCTGCAGGTGGGCGTTCTGATAGTCGTCGCCGTACATCAGGGGATGCTCGTGGTTGTTGATCATCCCCGGCATGAGCGTGGTGCCGGGCAGCTCGACGACCCGAGCATCGGCAGGAATGATCTGGCGCCCTCCGACCGCGACAATCCGCTCGCCTTCGATCAGCACCACGACGCCGGTGCGCGCCTCAGACGCCCTCCCGTCAATCAGGCGGTCGGCAATCAAGGCCATCGACGGCTGCTGCGCCTGTGCCCCGACGGGCGCGGCAAGGATCGCCAGCACCAGTGCTCCCCCGACCAACCGCAAGCGAGGAATCGAAAACGCGTCGACCGCGGTCATGGGCTCACTCCGATAGCAGATACCGCAAATGGCGAAAGACGATGATATGCCGAGCCACGAGCCGAGAATGCGTGGCGACACACGGCGCTCGCGACGGCTGCCGTGTCAGAAGCCGAACGCAAAGGTCAGCTTGCCCACCACGGACTGATCCAGGGGTCCCACGAAGCCACCGTCGTACCGGCGCCCCTGACGGTACACCAGGTAGAAGTTGTCGCCGATGCGGTAGATGTATCGCAGCCGCGCGAACATCTCGAACTCCTGGGTGACGCTGTTGTACTGGGCCAGTGCGTCGGTCAGGACGCGGTCAGACAACGAGACCTCGGCCCGCAATCGCGCAATGTTGCTGGTGAAGGAGCCCGACGGCAGGTCCACCTTGTTGTAGCTGAACTCGGGGCGCAGGGTGAAGTTCTCGCTGAAACGGATTGCCACCTGTGGGGTAGCCGAGAAACGATCGCCATCGTAGAACTCGCCGAACTCGACAAAGGTGCTCAGGCTGACCTTGCGAGCCGCGTTGGTGAACATGCCCAGAAAAAGCTGGCCGAAGTTGTACTCGCCCGGGGGGATGGCAACGTCCGGGTGAACGTGGAACGGCAGGTCGAGGCGCTCGAACTTCCATTCGTAGCTGAAAATGAAGCTGTCGCCTGACTCCAACTCCGGTCGTATATCGACGAAGTTCCGCTGCGAGATCAGGCGGCCATCGAGATCGTGAAACGTCTGATGGTGGCCCACGAATCGGGCCTGCCGTAGCCAGGGGAGTCCCGCCGGCCGCGGTTTGAACTGTGCGTCGTAGCGCTGATAAAGGACGTCGCGACGCAGGATGAACCCGAGATCATTACGAAATTCCGGCTCGATGCGAATCACATCAGCGGTCAGCTCTATCAGGTCGCTGTTGTAGTCGGCGCGGGCCCGCCCGGCCCACGAACGCCCTTCGGACCGACCGTCCTCCGACTGCGCCGCGAAGCCGGAGAGGTTGAAGTTGTCGAACTGGAAGCTCGCGTCGGCCCCGTACACGCGATTGTAGTCGGCGCCCTGACCCTCGACGTTGATACCGATCACGCCGATGCTCGAGCGCTCCAGCACGTCCTGCCGCCAGCGCACCACGGAGTAATTGTTTCCCTCCCCGAATGCCGAGTCGCTTGTCTTGACGTTCAGTAGCCCGACGTTGGCGCCGCCGATCTTGCCGGTGATCTTCGCGCCGTAGTCGATCGGAAGCGGCCGGCCGGCATCGTCCAAACCGATGTTGCGTGAGTGATACATGCGGATGACCGGCGGCCCGAAAGCCCCGCGGCGCTCGGGGCCGAAGGCGAAGTTGTTGGCCGCCTCCAGAAAGAACTCCCGTTTCTCGGCGAAAAAGAGCGCATCGCGCGTCAGGTTGACACGCTGGTCGTCAACCTCGACCTGAGCAAAGTCGGTGTTGTAGGTGAACTGCGACGTCAAGTTCGAGGTCAGCTTGATCTTGAAATCCTCGATCCCCCAGTCAGCGCGCGTGTCCTCGAACGGTACAGGCCGACGGGCGAACGAATCCCAGGTACCGGTGACGTAAGGCTTGACGCGGAAGCGCTCCTTGAGGCGAAGATTTTCCAGGCCGGTGAGCTGACCCGCCTGCGAGACGGCGATGAACTCGTAGTCACGTGAGTAGTTGGCCCATAGCACCTCCTCGTTCTTGCGCCGGATATCGCGGCGCAGGTCCATCCCCCAAACAGTACCGTCGGTGTCATAGCGCAGGATCGCCCACGGAATGGCGATCTCCGCCTCCCAGCCGCGCTCGGTAATCTGTGCCGCGGCGTCCCAGCGCTCGTCCCAGTTGGTGTTGACCAGCGATTCGCCACGAACCGTGGCATCGAGCTTGGTACCCAATGGGTTGACCGCGAACAGAAATGCGTTGCGCCGGTCGTTGAAGGTGTCCAGCACCACGGCGATGGTGTCGTCCGATTGATCAGTGTCGATCAGCCGCGATCCGAAGCTGCCGACGCTGATGCTGTCGCGACGGAGTTGAGTGGCACGAATTCCACTCGGATCGCTGTCGTAGAGCACGAACGCCAGATATAGATGGTCGTCGTCGTAGAGGATCCGCGCTTCGGTGCGCTCCGATGGCTCGCCGCCCTCCTGGGGCTCACGCTGGCGGAAGTCGCTGACCACGGTCGCCGTCTCCCAGATGGCCTCGTCGACGCGCCCGTCGAGCATCGGTGCCTCATCGGTCCAGGTGGCCGTCGCCACCTTGCCATTCAAGGGCTGTTCAGTCGCTGCCTGTCCACCGATCATCCGCACCGGGATCTGACGTTGCTGGGATGTCGAGCGCACCGACGAGCCGGGACCCTCGGGAGTCGATGCGATGGCGCCGTTGGCGACCAATATCGCCGCGCATCCGACAACAAGGATCGGCGCACAGGTCAGGCGCTCGCGCCGGGTGGGATGGCTCACAGCTGGATTCCGCTAGAAGGATTTGCCACGCGCCCCTTGCGCGCTTCGGCCACGCCAGGTGGCCTCATCGGATTGAAACACGCGCCGTTGCGTGCGGTGCCGAGGCCGGGCCGCAGTTGACCCCCCGTTGCTGGTAGTCTCAGCCTCGGAGGTCGAGATGACCGAAACAACCAACCAACATCGGATCGCCGTCATCGGGCTCGGCAAGCTCGGAGGGATCCTGCTGCGCGCCTTCCTGGACCAAGGGCTGGTGCTCGCGGAAAACGTGCGCGCCACCGTGCACCGTGAGGAGAACGCCGACCTGCGCGCCGCTCTCTTCGGTGTGCAGGTGTCAACCGATAACCTGAGCGCGGTAGAAGATGCCGACCTCGTCCTGCTGTGCGTCAAGCCGGCGGCAGTACGCGCCGTATGTGAGCAGATCGCACCGGTCATCGACCACAAGCTGCTGATCTCCATCGCCGCATCGGTGCCGACGAGCCTGATCGAGGAGTCCTTCGACGGGGTACCGGTAGTGCGTGCCATGCCTGGAACACCGGCGGCCATCGGAGCCGCGATGACCGGCCTGTGCGCTGGGACCAGCGCGACAGACGAGCATCTGGCGCTGGCGCGGGCTCTCTTCGACGCCGTTGGCCGCACCGTTATCCTCGACGAGAAACACATGGACGCGGTTACCGGGTTATCGGCCAGCGGCCCGGCGTTCATCTACGTCGTTATCGAATCGCTCGCCGAGGCAGGCGTCAAGGTCGGATTGCCGCGAGACGTTGCCACGACGCTAGCCGCCCAGGCAACGTTTGGCGCGGCCCGGATGGTGCTGGACTCCGGCAGCCACCCGGCGCTGCTCAAGGACGAGGTCACTACGCCGGCCGGCTGCACCATCGACGGCCTGCTGGAGCTCGAGGAGGGCGGCCTGCGCGTGACCCTAATCAAGGCGGTAGTCAAGGCGACCGAGCGCGCCGGCGAGCTCAAAGACTAGGAAGAGGACTAGTATCCATGACATCGAGACGATCCCCGCTCGCAGCTCGCGGCCTACGCGCCGTCGGGATCATGGTCACCGCGGTCGCCTTGTTGGGCAGCGCTGCGTGGGCACCACAGGCCACCCCCAACGTCGTCCAATCCGCTGCGGATCAGCACCCCTCGGACCTCGCGAACCTGCGCTGGCGTCCGATCGGCCCCGCCACCATGGGTGGCCGCATCGCCGATTTCGCCGCCGTGAATGCCGACACGTTCTACGTTGGTGTCGCCTCCGGCAACCTGTGGAAGACGACAAACCGCGGCACCACCTGGGAATCGTTGTTCGAGGACGAGGAGGTCAACTCGATCGGCGCCGTGGCCGTGGCACCGTCCAACCCGGACGTCGTGTGGATCGGCACCGGCGAGGCCAACAACCGTCAGAGCTCCCCATGGGGCGCCGGCGTGTACCGGTCGACCGACGGCGGCGCCAACTGGACCCACCGCGGGCTCACCAACACGCGGCACATCGGTCGCATCGTGGTTCATCCGAACGATCCTGATACCGCGTTCGTGGCGGCAGCGGGTAGCCTTTGGGGTCCTAGCCCGGAGCGCGGCGTGTTCCGCACGCGCGACGGCGGAACGTCGTGGGACAAGGTGCTTTATGTCGACGCCGACACCGGGGTGACCGACCTGGTGATGGATCCAGACGACCCCGACACGGTTCTGGCGGCGACCTACCAGCGCCGCCGCACCGCTTGCTGCTTCGTCGGCGGCGGTCCCGGCAGCGGCATCTACCGAACCGGCAACGGCGGCGATTCCTGGACGAAGCTGACAGCGGGCCTGCCAGGCGGCGACATGGGCCGCATCGGGCTCGATATCTATCAGCGTAACGGCAGCCTGATCATCGCCACCGTGGAGGCGGCTGCGCCCGACAGTGGTGTCTATCGGTCATCGGACGGCGGTGATTCGTGGGACAAGATCAACGATCAGAACCCGCGGCCGATGTATTTCAGCCAGATCCGTATCGACCCTGATGACGCACAGCGAGTCTACGTGCTGGCCGGCGTCCTGCTTATCTCCGACGACGGCGGCGTGACCTTCAGGCGGAGCGATGCCGTCGGTATCCATCCCGATCTGCACGCCATGTGGATCGACCCAAACAATACCGATACCGTTCTGCTCGGCCACGATGGCGGGGTCTTGATGAGCGCCGATCGCGCCGAGACTTGGCGGTTCCTGGACAACCTGCCAATCGGCCAGTTCTACGAGATCGGCGTCGACATGCGTGACCCGTACTGGGTATATGGCGGCCTGCAGGACAACGTGATCATCACCGAGACGCAGAACGGAGCGCTGATGCGCTTCAACTTGGCGACGATGGAGCGTCAGTCGATTCGGCTCCAGACACCGCAGCAGAGCGGCGAGGACGGCACCAGCGAACCCTATCGCTGGAACTGGGACAGCCCGCTGATCATTTCCGAGCACGACCCCGACACGCTCTATGCGGCTGGCAACGTCCTATTCCGATCCCGCGACCAGGGAAACGCCTGGGAGGCGATCAGCCCTGACCTCAGCAAGAACATAGACCGCCAGACCACGACCATCATGGGGGCACATCCGGTCGAGGGTGTGCTGTCGCTCAACGACGGCGTCTCGTCGTACGGCAACATCACCACCGTTTCCGAGTCGCTGGCGAACGCCGACGTCATCTTCGTAGGCACCGACGACGGTAATGTGCAGCGTACGATCGACGGCGGAGCGAGCTGGACTGATCTTACCGAGACCTTTCCTGGCCTACCGGAGCTCACTACCAGCAGCCGACTGCAGGCCTCGCGCTTCGACGAGCGCAGGGTTTACGCCACCTTCGACGGCCACCAGCAAGACGACATGAAGCCCTACGTCTATGTCAGCGACGACGCGGGCGACAGCTGGCGGGCAATCACCGCCGGGCTACCCGACTGGTCGGTCAACGTGATCGCCGAGCACCACCGCAACCCCGACCTGCTGTTTCTCGGCAACGAGCTCGGCGTCTACTTCTCGCCCGATCGCGGCGCCACCTGGCAGCGGCTGAAGAACAACTTGCCCAGCGTGCCGGTCGACGACATTGTCGTGCATCCGCGCGACAACGATCTGATCATCGGCACCCACGGTCGCAGTATCTGGATCCTCGACGACATCACGCCGCTGGAGAAACTGGCCGAGGCGCGTGCGTCGCGAGGCCCGTATCTGTTTCCAGTGCGCCGCGCCGAGTTGTTCAACGACCTGCCGCGCAACACCTATGCGGGCGCCGCCGAGTTCTGGGCTCCGAATCCGCCCGCCGGGGCGATCATCCGTTACCGCTTGAACGACGAGGCGACAGCAACGGGCAACGAGCCCACGGTGCTGCTGAACATTCTTGACACCGATGGCGCGACCCTTCGGACCTTGTCAGGCGCGGGTACCATTGGATCGCACCAGCTCGAATGGGATCTGCGGGTCAATTCGCCGTTCGCGGCCGACGACGCCAGCCAGCTCGGTCTGCCGGCGCCACCCGACGGACCGCGTGTGCTCCCGGGCGACTACGAGGTCCAGCTGCTCGCCGGGAACGCGAGCGTCTCGGTGCCGGTAACGGTAGCGTTGGCATCCGGCCTGGACGCCTCGCGAGCTGATCTCGAAGCACGACAAGGGGCGCTGATGCGGGCCCACGAGCTAACGCGATCTCTCTACCGGGCAAGGCGAACGATCCGTCAGCTCCCCGAGCTGACGGCCAAAGCAGAAGCCATCGACGAACGCGTCGAGCGCGCACAGGGCCAGCTGTCATCGCTGGCCCAGCGCATCGACGGCTCGACGACACGCCCGACCGTGGATCAATTGCGGGCACTCGATGTCGCCGAAGCGGCGGCGCTTTCGCTGTTGGCGAGCCTCGACGATCTGTAGCTACTCGGCGCAGCCATGGCAGCCGCTACGGCACGTCGCCTCGAAGGCTCCCTGAAGCGAGCGCTCGTCGATGCCCAGCCGAATCGAGCGGGCTGCGTGGGGGCCCACGGGGTATCCATTTCGGGCCTACGTCTGGCAGCCGTGCGCCGGGTGCACTCGTTGCCGTGGGCGCCGCCGGAAGATAGCGTGAGCGCACTAGCAGGCCGTGGCGAAAGTGTGGTGGGTCTGGCGACAGGGTCTTGCGAAGTGGAGGCAAGAAGAGAGGAGGAGGCGATGGTTACCCCATCGTGGACGAGGAACGACGCAGCATGCGCGCGCAACCCCCTGTCCCCGAAGGGTTACGGCGAGTTGGGGCCATTTGCGGCGTTGGCCTTCCTGGACGATGGCTAGGGCATCGCCTGTGTCAGGCCGCCTTGCATCTGGCCCCAACTCGCCCTAACCAGACCCACCACACTTTCACCACGGCCTGCTAGGAGGCCCGACCGTGCGAACTCGACGGGAATTCTGCTTTGACGCGGGAGCAAAACTGATGGCACTGAGCGCAGTAACCAGCGGCAACTCGCTCGCCAACCGGGCCCAAGGCACAGGCCTGGTCTACGACGCCCGCTACCTGGACCACGTCCTCGACAGTCGGGTCGGGGATCCGCATCCTGAGCGGCCGCTGCGTCTCGAGAAGATCATGGCGATGCTGGAGACGCGTGGGCTGCGCGACCGGCTCGTGCCGGTGGCGCTGCATGATGATCCGATGCCTCACATTCGTGACCACCACACCGCCGAGCACGTCGGCGCGGTGGGTCAGATCGATGTCACCGGGCCTGTGGCAGAGCTGGCGGTAGCGGGGGCGCTGGCTGCGGTGGATGCCGTGGCAACCGGCACGCTGCGCAACGTCTTCTGCGCCGCCCGCCCCCCCGGACACCACGCCAACAACACCGGCATGGAAGAGGGGTTCTGTTTCTACAGCAACGCTGCGATCGCGGCGAAATACGCCCAGCAGGTGCACGGCTACGAGAAGCTCCTCATCGTCGACTGGGACTACCACCATGGCAACGGTACCCAGAACGCTTTCTACGACGACCCCACGGTGCTGTTCTTCTCCACCCACGACTGGCAGGCGTACCCGGGAACCGGCGATCCGTCGCTCTTGGGAGCGGGCGATGGCACCGAGCTCAACATCAACGTGCACCTGGATTGCGGCTGCAGCGACCGGGACATGCTCGGCAGCTGGGACCGCAAGCTCATGCCCAAGGTCGAGGCCTTCAAGCCCGACTTCATCATCGTGTCAGCGGGATTTGACAGCCGCATGGACGATCTACTTGGCTGCTTCAACGTTACCGACGACGCGTTCCGCCGTATGACTCGCACCGTCATGGACATGGCCGATCATTATTGCGATGGACGCGTCGTTTCGTTGTTGGAGGGCGGCTACAACGTCGACGGGCTGGCGCTGGCAACAGCGGCGCACCTGGAGACACTGCTCGATCACGGCTAGCGTCGTGCCCCGAGTCGTGACGCGGCTCAAGGCAGCGCGACGACTTTCCCGAGAACCTTGCGATCGAGCATGTCGCGCATTGCCTGCGGCACTTCCTCGAGAGAGCAGCGTCGTGAGATCAGCGGCCGGAGATCGCCCGCCGCGGCGTACTCCCCGAGCTCCCGCGACATCGTCTGGAAGATCTCGGGCTCCTTCGCCCTCGCGGCCCCCCAAGAGACCCCGACGATGGAAGAACCCTTGAGAAGGGAGAGGTTGAGCGGAATGCGCGGGATGCCTGCAGTGAAGCCGACGACCAGGAATCGGCCCCGCCAGTTCGTGGCACGAAACGCAGCCTCGGCGTAATCACCACCCACCGCGTCGAAGACAACGTCCACGCCTTCTCCACTCGTAAGCTCCTTGGCGCGATTCTTCAGATCCTCCTGCTCATAGTTGATCGTCTCGTCTGCGCCACGCTCGCGACACAGGGCCAGCTTCTCGGGCGTGGAGGCGGCGGCAATGACCTTGGCGCCAAGCAGCTTCCCCAACTCGATCGTCGCCAGCCCGAGGCTCCCCGCGGCTCCGAGAACGAGCAGAGTCTCGCCCGGCTGCAGATCGCCGCGGTACTTCAGCGCGTACAAGCTAGTGCCGTAGGCGTATCCGAACCCCGTCGCCTCGGCGTATTCCAGTCCCTGAGGCAAACGTCGCAAGTCGGCCGCCGGAATCGCCACCCGTTCAGCAAAACCGCCCGTGGCGCGCCCGCCGACAACATCGTCGCCCGTCGCAAGCTCCGTCACGTCCGCGCCCACGGCGCTCACCACGCCCGCCACATCACTACCCGGAATGAAGGGCGGCGTCGCCTTGACCTGATAGCGATCCTCGATGATCAAGGTGTCGGGAAAGGTGATCGCCACGGCGCGAACATCCACGACCACCTCGCCCTCGCCGGGGCTTGGGTCGTCGACAGTCTCGACCGCCAGACTCTCAGGCGAGCCAAACGCCTTGCAGACAATGGCTCTCACATTCGCACCTCGTTTGTTAGAACCGGAAGGGCGCGCGTCTCGTCGTCGCGCCTGGCATCCGCACCCATTTCGCCACCACGATATGCAAGGATCATCTGTTACAGGCTGCTAGCAGGCCGTGGTGGAAGTGTGGCGGGCCTGGTTACGGCGAGTTGGGGCCAGATGCAAGGCGGCCTGACACTGGCGATGCCCCGGCCATCGTCTAGCAGGGTGCTGAAAAACTCTGATGGGTCTGGCGGGTGGGTCTTGCTGGCGAGATCAAGGAAGAGCGACGAGGGCGATGCCAGGGTCATCGTCGAGGAGCTCTGACGCTGAGATCGCCAGCAAGACCCACCCGCCCAACGGGTTACGCCGCAGACGGCCCCAAATCGCCGTAACCCTTCGGGCGATAGGGGGTTGCGCGCGTATGCTACGTCGTTCCTCGTCAACGATGGGGTAACCATCGCCTCCTCCTCTCTCCTTGCCTCCGCCCCGCAAGACCCTGTCGCCAGGCCCGCCACACTTCCACCACGGCCTGCTAGACGAGATCCCGCGGGATCGTGTCGGCCCACTCCTTCTCGTACTGCAGCTCGCCGTCGACTCGCAGCTCACGCCGGACGCTGATCTCGAAAGTCTTCTCGTCGCTCTCGAGGGTCATCCAGGAGTTGCAGGTGATCACGCGGCCGTCCTTCCGCACCTCGTCGCGGCCCTCGGCGACGATGGTGGCGTGCGCCGGATCCCGGTCGCTAGCGGTGGACCAGCGTCGCTCCATGCTGCCGTATGCCGGCTGGATCGTTTCCCGAAACACCGTCACGGTCTGCTTCATCTCGTCGCGAATGACCTCCCACTGGTCGATGGGTCCAGGCCCGGCCAAACCCTGGACTTCGACGATCTCGGGAGGCTCGTAGGGCCGCGACCGGGCGCTCGCCGACATGACCGGCAGGACGATGCGGGAGGGGTGATCGGCGTCGACGTGCAGTTTGGTCGTCATCCGATACGGCGTCGGCCACAGGTTGGGGAAATCGGCGTTGGCGATCGCCACGCGCACCCTATGCCCCTTGGGAAACACCCAGGAGATGACCTTGAGGTTGAACTTCAGCTCGTAGATCTCACCCGGGGTCAACGGCTCGGGATCGACGTGCGAGTCACGATGGGCACCGTTGATAATGCCCTTGGTCACCAACGTAGAGGTTCCGTCGGGGGCAACGTCACACAGGCGGACGATCCAGTTCGCTACCGGCGCGCTGGCGGATACGTGCAGAATCGCCTGTGGGAAGCCGAGGATTTCGAAGCTGGCTTCCAGCGGCACGGTATCGAAGGTCATCGCGTAGGCGTCGTCGGCGCGCTGGTCGATCGGTAACTCGGCCGCGTTGTGCGGGCAGCGGTAGCGGTTGGTCATCCCGACGGTGGGCTTGTACTCGAGCTCCGACTCATGGTCGAACGTCCGCTCGCGCCCCAGGACTCCCTCTGGCTGCGGATACCAGGTCACTGCGTCGATGCCCTCCGGTGGCCAATCGGTGTAGCGCCACTCCCCCGGAATGTTCTCGAGCTCCAGGCTGGGCTTGTACGAGTTGTTGACGTACATCGCCAGCCGTGGCTCCTGCATCAGCCCGGTGTCGTTGTCCTTGAGCCAATGATCCCACCAGCGCAACATCTCGGGTTTGGGGTTATACGGTGGCCCCGGCTTGCCGATCGAGTGC
The DNA here is from genome assembly GCA_963666055.2 of Acidobacteriota bacterium. Lineage (GTDB taxonomy): Bacteria > Acidobacteriota > UBA890 > UBA890 > WLXD01 > DASCOT01. The sequence continues at coordinate 684,319 of CAXWPH010000015.1, forward strand.
GTCCACTGGCCAATGATGGCGCGCGTCGGGACCGACATCCTCTCGAGCATGCGCGGGATGCTGTCGGTATAGGCATCGATCCAGCCGCCGATCATCATCGTCGGGATCTTGATGGCGGCGTAGTCGGGACGCAGTGACATGCGCTGCCAGAACTCGTCGTTGCGCTGGTGGCGCAGCATGTCGAAGACCCAGGGCTGGTGCTCTACCCGGTAGCGCGCCTCCTCGGTGTCCGGGTCGTAATCGGGCCAGGCCGGCAATCCCATGTTGGAGATCATCGAGAACGGCCAGCGGCCAAGCGACTCGAACTGTAGCGCCCCGTCGTAGTAGACGATGTCGTCGGTGAACACATCGTCGGTAGCGTGCATGGGCACGATCGCCTTCAGCGCCGGCGGCTGCATCATCGCGACCTGCGTGGCGTTGAAGCCGCCGTAGGATGAGCCGAACATGCCGACGTTGCCGTTGCTCCATGCCTGGGTCGCCAACCACTCGATGACATCGAGGGCGTCTTCACGCTCCTGAACCGAGTACTCGTTGGGCGTCGTCCAGCCGGCGCTCGTGCCAGTGCCGCGTACGTCCACCTGGGCGACCACGTAGCCGCGCTCGGCGTAGTACCCGAAGCTGCCGAGTTGATCGGATTCGGTGCGTCGGTACGGGTCGTAGCTGAACAGAGCGGGGAAATTATCGTCCGGGCCGGCGCCCTCGGGCATCACCAGCCGGGCGGCCAGACGCACACCGTCGCGCATGGGGATGAAAGCGAGCACCGAGCGCGCCCCGAAGCGCGGTTGGCTGACCTTCTCGGTCCATGGAGCAGCGCTGGCTACCCCGCCGAGAAGTTGCGCCGCGCCAGCCCGAGCACTCAGCAAGCTAGCCCCGGCGATCGAACCGGCCTTGCCGAGAAAATCCCGTCGCGTGTCCATGGTGCACTCTCCTCCACTACCGGCAGAGCGGATTCAGAAATCCCCGGAGGTCTTCGGCTGGCATTCTTCGAGACCTCGTGGCCGCAGTCAACCGCGAGCACGTTGCGCCCTGCAGCGCCGCATCTACGCGTCTGCGCCGAGGCCCCGGCCGAGGTCCGTGACCGGTCCGCCGTCAGCGTCGAGCGAGCCGGGGGCCGAAGATCACCACCACCCAGAACAACATCGCCGCCACGCAGATCCCCAGTACCGGCAACCCGCCGAGCACCGCAATGAGCGGGATCGCGGCGCCGGTCCATAGTCCGCCTCCCATGATCGGCTCGTGCAGCAGCTGCTTGCCGGCAAACGCCTTCGCCGCCGACGACTCGTAGTCGGGATCGACCACCCGCAGCAACAGCAGGCCGGTGGCGGTGACGCCCATCGACTGACCCATCTCGGCGATGCTGCGCTCGAACCACGCATCGTGGAAGACGCGTCGGGCGAGGAACATGACGCAGAACACGTTCCACAGGATGCCGGCAACGATGAGGATCATCAGCGGCGCCAGCCCGGTGGCGACCACGTCGAGACGAATCGTGGCAATCGCCGCGATGACCAGAAAGTCGAGCGCCGCGTTCTGGATTCTCCGCATCAGCCCGAGATCGATCAGCTTGTGGCGGTCGTACTTGTCCTCCCACCACTAGATTAGCACCCCGCCGATCATGCACAGCGGGAACAGCGGAAAGCTCGCCAGCAGCCGATACTGCGCCAGGCCGGGAATTGCAGCCTCGACGAGCAACAGGCCCTCCTTGAGGAGGATCCCGAAGAAAATCGCCAGCCCCACGACTACCACATGCAGGCTGAGCGATTCGACGGCGTCGGTGTTGACCGTCAGGTGTCCGGCGACCGGCCGCCCCTTGACCGGGAGAAACCCGGCAGACTCGTCGGCACTCAAATCGGCCGCCGGGCGCTTGACTTCGGTGTAACCGTGCCGCACAGCCCAGTTGACCAATGCCATGCCGACGATGATCGCCCCGAGGATGCCGCCAGTTGCCGCCGCTAACGCGAAGTCCCTACCCTCATCCCAGCCCAGATCGGTGAACACCGGCCCCAGGCCGGCGGCAGTGCCGTGCCCGCCCTCGAAGCCGACCGGCAGGATACCGCCGAACAAGTCGGACAGGCCGAACATGGGTCCGAGAAACGCCAAAACGAGCCCGATGCCGACCACGTACTGACCCCAGGCAACTAGCTGGCCGTAGGCGAGCTGCAGGCCGGCGATTCCCCACAGCTCGGACAGCTTGGGCAGGGTCACGCCGAGAAACAGGCAGGCGAAGACCACGTTGATCAACAGCCCCGGCAGCGCGCTCCATCCGGCCGTCCAAACGGCGGGCAGCGGGTACCCGGCAACGCGGCCTACTTGCAGAACGACCAGCCCCAGCAGCCCACCGATGACGCACGAGGGCAGATAGAGCATCTGCAGGGTGCGCAGCTTGGTACGCACCCAGTGGCCGAGACCAAGCAGAATGCACAGACCGACGAACGATTGCATGGGAGTCGTTAACTCCGGTTGGGGCGGTGCTTAATCCGGCTTCAGGCGCACCGCCCACAGGCCAGAGTAGAAGTCCGAGAAGAAAATGGTGCCCTTGTGGTACTGCGGACCCCAGCTGAAGACGGCGTTCGGGAAGTAGCCGTCCGGGTCGAACGGCAGGAAATAGGCAATCTCACGACCCTGCCGATACAGATCACCCATGAGCTCGCCGGATATGTCGACAACCCGAAGACCGTACTGGATATAGGCGATATAGAGAATCTCGTCGTGCACCCACAGGTTGTGGCTGCCACCCTCCGGGACCTTGTAACGCGCCACTTCATGAGGCGTATCCCACTCGTCCCACTCGACGAAATGCACCCAGCCGGCCTGACGTTCGGGCTCGTCCGGACTACCCGGCTGGCCACCGCGCATCACGGTTTCGTCGCCGGCGATCAGGTAAAACCGATTCGCGGACTCGCTGTGGAACGGCAGCGCCGCATGGTTCCAGCCACTCGGGTGGGTGTAGCTGCCGAGCATCACCGGGTTGCGCGGTGAACCTCCCTGACCCCCTCCACCGACATCGACCGCTACCACCCCGTCGGACCAGTTGGACGAATAGGCGATGCCGTCCTCGACCCAGACGTCGTGAATCGCGTGGCCTGGCGTTTCGAGCTCGAAGCGCGCCACGCGATACGGGTTGCGCGGGTCCTCGATGTTGATGATCTCGTAGTATTGGCCTGCGCCTACAGCATAGACGTGGTTGTCATAGACGAACGCGTTGTGAACGCCACCGGTGAGATTCTGGTCGTAGCTCGACAGGATGCGCATGCCGTCCTGCGGGCTGGAGACGTCGAGAATGACGATTCCATTGCGCCGGTTGGAGGCGCCTTCGCGAGTCAGCACGGCGATACGACCGTCCTCGGAGATCTTGATGTCGTTGACCGTGCGCGCGTCGATGCGGATTGAATCGATCATCGCGATGGCGCTCGGGTCGGTGACGTCCCACATGAACGCCTGGCCGTCGGCGCCCCAGGTACCGGTTATGGCGTAGTCGCGGCCGTCGGTTCCCTCCCAGACCCACAGGTCCGAGGTACCGCGATCGCTGACACGGCCCTGGCCGACGAGCTCGATCTCGCGCTTGGCGTTGCGCGGCCGGATGGTGACCCGTTGCTGTGCATGGTGCACCCCCGAGATCGCCACGATGGTGTACTCGCCGGGCAGATCAGCAACAAACCGTCCGTCGCGCCCCATGACACCGGATCCGGGCTCGCCGCGCTCGTGCTCGGTCGTACGCGCGCTGAAGGCGTACTCGACGGGAGCTCCACCTACGGGTCCCCCGGCAGCGTCCAGTGGCGTGGCCTCGAAGTGAATGACCTCGCCCGTCCGAGCCTCGGTGGTCGAGGCGGTGAGACGCAGCGACGCGGTCGGATTGGGTTCCACGACGACAGACAGTGCGGCGGCGGCCTCGCCCACCCCGCGGTCCACTCGGGCGGTGATCGTTGCGCTGCCCGTCGCCATCAGCTTGACGCGTCCGAATCGACCCACCTCGGCGATGTGCGCATCGCTGCTGCTCAGCTGCACCTCATCATCGCGGCTCGCCTCTGCCACATCGGTCACCGCCGTCTTCAATCGCACTGTCGTCCCTTGGTAAAAGCGTCGGGGCGGATCGACGAAGACGATGCTGGCGATGGCCGGCTTGGGCACCACGACGCGAACCCGTGCCTCCAGGGCGGGTGGCTCCTCGCCCCCGGCGTCCGCTAGCTCTCGTGCGACGCGGACGAGGATCGTATGGCTGCCCGGTCGGATCGCCGTCACCAGACCATCGCTGCTGACGCTGACGCTACGCGCGGCCAGCGACAGGAAGATCACCTCGGCGTCGTGCACCGGGTCGCCGGCCGCGTCGGTCACCATAGCGTGCAGAGGTCGGCTCTCGCCGACCTCGAGCCGCAGCTCCGTGGGCCCCACGGCGAGGTTGTCGGCAACACCAGACTGGCCCGCTCCTGCCTGAGCCATGAGCGCCAGAGCTGCTGTGGCGATCAGCGCATAGCGCGTCACGGGTCAGGTGCGCTCGGCCCAGGGGTACTGAAACTCCGGGCGCAGGACGTCGCCGAGCAACTCCTGCACCGCCCGGTGCCCCTGATCGAACGCCGCGTGCGTCAGACAGGTCGCCGCCGCGTCGGAGTTGGCAACCGTGATGCGCCCGAAGCGCTGTCGCCCGACCACCCACGGCACCTCGTCGTACCCCCAATCTGGATCGTAGAGGTCGTTGGCACCCCCGGCGTAGCCGTGTGGCCAGCGGTTCACGGTGATCGCCTCGATGTCGCGCGCCGAGTCGAAGCCGCCGTCGGCGAGCGCCCTGCCAAGGTCATCGCGGATGCGGCGCTCGAAGACCTCGAACGGGGTGGACTGGAGGTCCTCTCGCCCGGCGCGGAACTGATCACGCGCCGGCAGGCCCGGCTGGATCGGCACCCGCTTGAGGTGCAGCACCATCGGCTCCCCCGGGGTGCGCGCACACACGTAGTCGCCGAGGCTGATCGAATAATCAAGGCTCGTGTTGGTGTGGTACCCACCCGGCGCGTAGAAGCTCTGCATACCCAGCTCCGCCCATGCCTCCCAGTTGCGGAGCAGCACGTTCGTGTAGACGAGCGGCTGTCGGACCGCCATCTTGAGCGCCGATTTCTGCGTCTCCGGGAGCTCGGGGCAGAGATACGGGATCACGGCGTTGTAGCACGCCATGACGCATGTGCTGCCACGTACGCTATAGGCCTTGCCATCGCGGACGTAGGTAACCTCCACCTCCTCGGCGGTGCGGCGCTCGCCGACGTGCCTGGCGTTCACTACCGTGCTGTTGAGACGGATGCGCACCGCGCTGCCCGGCTCGTCGATTCGGTCGTACCGGATAGGCTGAGTAACCGAGTCCTCCATTGTCGTCCCCGGCAGCGTTGCGGGGTTGAGCCAGCGGACGATCAGGCGGGCGACGCTGGCATTGCCATCCGGGAAGTGGATGCTCTCGCCGAAATCATCGTCGGGAAGCCAGCTTCTGAGCGGCCGCTCCAGCCCGAGTCCATCGAGCGCCGGGTAACGACCAGCGCGCAGCGCGCCCCAGGCGCTGTACGAGTCGATGCCGGCGGCGCCGTTCGATCCACCGAGGGAAAGGCTCAAGAAGTAGGGAATGACACCCGGGTCCGCTTTCACGACCTGCAGCAGATAGTCCTGATAGCTGATCTTGCGCAACCGCTGCTTCTTCTCCTCGAGCGACAAGCCCGGCAGGTAGTCGCGCTTGTCCTCGTAGAGCCGCAGCATGTCCTTCTTGACGGTGTCGGACATCGGCGTCTTGGCGAGGAACTCCTCCCAGGTGAGCGACCCGGCGCCCGCCGGCTCGGAGCTCCGCCGCGGCCTCCCGACCACCAGGCGATCCTCTCCGAACGTCTCGCGGTCGAAGAACGTGCCCGAGCTCAGCCCCATGCGTCCGTAAAGGCTACGATCGGACTCGGTCTTGCGCAGGAAGCGCGGGCCGTCGATGCCGATGTCTTCAAGCAGCGCCTTGCCCTCGTAGGTATAGCTGTTCTTGCCGTGAATCATCATCGTGCCGCCGTAGCCGATGATCCGCCGGTCGCCGATGGTGAACTCGTTGCGCTTGGCGTGGCCGCCGAAGTCGTCGTGGTTGTCGAGGATGAGAATCCTCGCCTCCGGCAACGCCTTGCGGAAGAAATACGCCGAGGCCAATCCGCTGAGGCCGCCGCCGACGACGATCAGGTCGTAGCTTTCGCCGGTGCCTTCGGCGTTGTCCCAGGTCTTGCCGTCGCGCATCTCATGCGCCACCTCGAAGGATCCCTCGTGGCTGCCGCGCATACCGGTGAGACGAGGCGGATAGTAGTCGCCGGGCTCTTCTCCACGCCGCTTACCGGATGGCACGACGGCTGGCTCGGAAGCGTCCGCGCTCGATGGGGAGAGACCGATCGCGCTGGCGCCGCCGATCGCCACACTGGTGCCGTTGAGGAAATCGCGCCGGGTGATTTCCCGGCCCATCCCAAGCTCACGATCTGTCTTCGCCATCAATGTCTCCCGTTTTGCTCTTCGATCAGGCCCGCGAAGATGCTTTGGCCACGACCATAGACCATCTGCATGCCGCGGTAGTTAGTTGGGCGGAAATACCGTCATGGGGTCCACCCCTCTGGCTCAGCTACTGAAACGCTTGAGCAAGCGGTACCAGAACTCGATTGAATCGTGGAACGCGTCAACACGAACGCGCTCGTCGAGCCCGTGGGCGCGACTGTCGCCGAAATCACCGAACAGCCCGGAGACGCCATACACGGGGATACCGGCGTTACGAACGAACAGGCCGTCGGTAGCATAGGTTGCCTGCTCGGGCATCACGGCTGCGCCCGGCCAGATTTCGTCGACGAGCTCGCGAATCGGCTGCACGACGTCGTCTTGCAACGGTGACGGTGGGCTGGCTACCGTGCCACCGCTCTGCAACGGGCGAATCTCGATCGACTCGTTGGCGACCACCTCGCGCAGCGTCGCCATGACGTGGCTCGGCTCCACGCCGGGCAGGATGCGGCAGTTCACCGTCGCCTTGGCTACGCGCGGCAGGGCATTCTCGGCCACCCCCGACTCCAGCATGGTCGCAACGCAGGTCGTGCGCATGGTCGAGTTGGCCCACGGATCGCCGGCAGCGAGACGGCGTAGCGCGTCAGGGTCCGGGTTCGCCTCGCCCGCGGCACGCAGCAGCGCGCCCTCCTCGCCAGCGGTGCGTTCCCCGCTGACCCGGAAGCCCTCGCGAACGATCGCACTGACGTCGATCGGGAACTGGTATTGCTGCAGCTTGACCAGTGCATGCGCGAGATCGTAGATGGCATTGTCGGGACGCGGCAACGAGCTGTGCCCGCCGGGGTTCACGGCCACCAGTTCGTACGACTGATAGCGTTTCTCGGCCATCTGAATCATGAAGATCGAGGGCTCCCCGTTGGCGTCGAACACGCCGCCACCAGAGTCGGTGTTGAGGGCCAGTTCCGCGTCGATGAGCTCAAGACGCTGCTGAGCCAGGTGAGAGATCCCACCCATGGTGGTCTCTTCGTTCCCGGTAAGCACCAGGATGATGTCGCGATCGGGCTCGTAGCCCTCCTGGCGTAGCCGGATGAAATTGGCAACCAGCGCCGCGACGCCGGCCTTGTTGTCGGTCGTCCCGCGGCCGTAGTAGTAGCCGTCGATCTCGGCGAGGGTGAACGGATCGGCCTGCCAGGACTCCGGGTCGGCGTCGACCACGTCCACGTGGGCCATCGTCAGTAGAGGCTGGCGGACGCCGGAGCCCCTGTATCGCACCAGCAGGTTCGCTCGGCCCGCGTCGACGAACGTGATGTCGTCCTCAGCGAAGCCGGCAGCAGTGAGGCGCTGCGCCAGCCCCTCGAGGATCCGCCGCGTGTTCTCCGGAAACGCCTCGCTCGACCGTATCTCGACGAGCTCGCGCAGCAGCTCCAGTGCGAGCGGCTCTTGCCCCGCGTGCGACCAGGCGATCGAGCCGGCAGTCAGTAGGCCGGCGAGAGAGACGGCGAGGGCAACGCGCGTTCGAGCCATCAGGAAATCATCACGGTGCGTGCGAATTGAGCGTTGTTCTCCCAGCTCGTTCGTTTTTCGGCCAGGTCCTCCAGCACTGGTTGCATCGTGCCGTTAGCGTCGGTGGCTCGCGAAACGATGGTGTGCTCACCAGGCGCTGCCCCTTCCCAACGATGAGAGAAGAGCTTCCACGAGTACTTCGTGTTTCGCGGATCGAGCGTCGCCCGCTCCCACGGCCCGTCGTCGATCCGCACCTCGACCGAGCGTAGTGGCGTGCCGTCGGTCAGCGCGAACCCGTGGATGGTGTGCTGGTCGCCAGCACGGGTCACCCGAGCGATGGCCGACTTGAGCCGGATGCGCGTGATCGAAGTTTCCGTGTGCTTGAGGCTGCCACCTACCTGCTCGGCCGTCAGGGTGACGTACTCGCGGGCCATGAACTTGCCCATGAAACGGCTCTCTTGCACGTGGATCTGATTCAGCCACTTGACCTGCGCGACCCCGTACCAGCCTGGGACGATCAGTCGTAGGGGCGCCCCCTGGTTCAGGCTCAGGGGCTCGCCATTGAGCTCGTACGCCAACATGGTGTCGTCGCGCATGGCGTCTTCGAGCGACAGGCTGCGGGCGAACTGTTGGTCGACCAGCCACGAGTTGCCGCGACTCTCGATGGTCTCGGTACCCTCGTCGGCGCCGAAGAACACCACCTCTTTGCCTAGGGGCTCCACGCCGATTTCCTGCAGCAGCGCCCGCAGGCTGGTGCCACCCCAGAGGCCGTTGCTCACCAGCCCGTTGAAGCGACGACGGCTATTGCCGGAGCACTCGAACGCGCAGGCCAGCTCGGTGCGCGGCCGGCGGCGAATTTCCGCCACGGAGAGTAGCTGCGGCCGTGATACCAGACCGCTGACCTCAAGCGCGTGCGTCGCCGGGTCGATCTGCGGCTGGCCGTAGTGCTGGATGGTGAAGAATTCATCGGCGGGAGTGAAAAAATCGTTGATCTCGCGGATGTCGACAAAGCGAACGATCGGCGTCGGGTCGGTCTCGAACCCGTCGGGCATGTCGGTGAAAGCGACCAGCTCCTCTTGCGATATCGCCGCGAGCGCCCAATCAGGCACACCGACTACGATCGAGCCCGCCACCAGCGCCCCCGCCTTGGCCGCCTCACGGCGCGTCATGTCCCTGGACATCACTGTCCTCCCTGAGTTATTCGACGAATCGGCATTCCCGGCCGACTTTCCGTGGTCTCTCCGTTCTCGTAGACGATCTCGCCGTTTACCCACACCGTGTGGATTCCAACCGACGTCAGATGCGGCTCCAGAACCGTCGAGCGATCGATGACGGTCTCCGGGTCGAACAACACCAGATCGGCGTAGGCGCCCGGCTCGATCGTGCCGCGTTCGAAGATCCCCACGTGAGCAGCCGGCAGAGCCGTGATCCTGTGGACGCCTTCCTCGAGGCTCATGACCCCTCGGTCGCGCACGTAGTGACCCAGAAACCTTGTGAACGTTCCGTAGCCCCGCGGATGAGCGCCTGCCAGCCCCCCATCGCTGGAGATCACGGTCAGTGGCCACGCCATGATCGACTCGATGTCGGGCTCGTTCATGGCGAACCCGAGCATCGACGAGCGCGCCGAGTCGCCGCCCTGCTCGGCGAACTCGACATCGGCCTTGAGCAGGCTCATCAGGGTGGTTGTCGCGTCGACGCCACGCTGCTCGGCAACCTCGGCCACCGTCAACCCGTTGTATTCCGGCTGCGCCGGGTAGTTCGCCAGCAGCACGCCCTCCGGCGACAGCATCTCCTGGAGCACGTACTCGGCTCCGTCACGACGATCGGGATCGCGGTCTGGAAACAGCGTCAGCAGCCAGCGGAAACCGGTTTGCCAGGCGGCGTAGGGGTAGATGTCCACAGTGATGTCGACGCCCGAGGCACGCGCCTCGTCGAGGACGCCGATCAGCCGGTCCGACTGTCCCCACCAGCGCGGCATGGCCAGCTTGATATGCGACACCTGCACCGGCACACCGGCCTCGCGCCCGATGTTGATGATCTCGTCGAGCGCCTCCCAGAAATACTGGTCCTCGCTGCGGAAGTGGCTGATGTAGCGCCCACCGTATTCGGCCGCCACCTTGGCCAGCGCCACCATCTCCTCGGGTGTCGAGAAGCTGCCGGGGTCATACTCGAGTCCGGACCCGAGCCCCAGCGCCCCGGCTTCCATCTCGGTGCGCAGCAGCGCCCCCATCTGCTGCAGCTCGACATCCGTCGATGGGCGCTGGTAGTCCTCGCCCATGACCATGCGCCGGATCGTACCGTGGCCTGCATACGAGGCGACGTTGATCGCCGCTGGCGTCTCCTCGAGCCGGTCGAAAAACTCGGCCAGCGGGTGCCGCTGCCCGCCATCCTGCCCAGCGACGATCGTCGTCGCACCCTGGCTGACGACAGCGCGCGCGTCGGGCATCTCTCCGAGCAGCCCACGGTCGTGGTGGCTATGCGTGTCGATGAAGCCGGGAGCCAGAACCAGGCCGGCGGCGTCGACAACAGTGTCCTCGTCGCGCGGCCTCAAACCCCCTGTCGCCGTGATCCTCTGGCCCTCGATGCGCACGTCGATCTGCTGCGACGGCCCACCGGTGCCGTCGACAACCCGGGCGTTGACGATGAAGGTTCGACCACTGGCTGGCGGGGCTGAGTCACATCCGATCCCCAGAGCCATCAATGCGACGGGTACGATCGCGGGCAAAAAGCGTCTCATCCGATCTCCTTTCATGCGCGGCGCACGCGTCGCCGGTGCGTGGCGAGAAAAACACGACGCCGTAGCCTCGACGGTGGTCATTTCTCGATCGCGCCGATGTCGCATCCTGCGCCGTTGATGCCATCGCCATCCCGGGGCCGCTCGGTCCCGTTCTGGTCGTGGTCGGTGCAAACTCCGTCGTCCCCCCCGTCGATGACCGGAGAGCCAGCCGTAGGCTGCAGTGCCAACGGCACGACAGTCGCTTCTCGAGGTTCCTCAGGCGCCGACTCTCCGGATCCTGGTTCCTCGAATATCGAGTCGTCGACTGGAGGCCTTTCGATGTCCATCACCTCAGCGACTCCCAGTGCTTCGAGGAGTGGGTCGAGGGAGAAATCCGAGCTGCAGGAAGCGTCGCTGTCCAAGTTGCGGCCGCTCACCGTCAAGGTACCTCGAACCTCGCAGTCGCCGACCGTTGTTCCGGAGTCGTAGATAATCGTGTTCGACAACCCGACCACGGTTCCGGAATCTACGAACAGGCCGCTGGCTAGTATCCCGGCCTTGTTGCCGTACAGGGTGGTGTTGCGAAGAGACGCATCGCCGGAGCGGCGCATGTAGACGCCACCGCCGATCTGATCGGCGCCGTTCAAGGCGAACGTAGAGTTCTCGATTACCACCGAGGCATCGCTGAGCAGCATTGCCCCGCCCTCTCTATCGGCGTAGTTGCCCGAGAAAGCACTGCGCTTGATGGTGCTGCTACCGCCGCTGAGATACGCTCCACCGCCCTGCAAGGCGGTGTTGAGAATCACCGTTGACCGATAAACCTGGACGAGCGCGGCCTCGATGATACGAATCCCGCCGCCGGCCATCCGAGCGTGATTGTCCTTCACCGTCGAATCTTCGAGAGTGAGGCTGGCAGGCTGAACGTTGGCGAACAGTGCTCCTCCCGAGTGTCCCGCCTTGTTGCCCTCAAACCATCCGGCGGTCGCGAGCAGCGATCCCCCCTGCATCATGAGCGCCCCGCCATTGCCATTGGTGGTCTCGCCAGCGACGTTTCCGAGCAAGCTAGACCCCGCCAGCGTCAGGTCGCATCGATCGGCATAAATCCCGCCGCCACCTGCTGCTCGATTGGTCCTGATCTCGCCGTCGTTAATCGTTAGCTCTCGGCCGAAACAGGCAATCGCGCCACCGTAGTCGTCCGCCCGGTTCGATTCGAATGTTGCGCCATCAACGAACGCCGGGGCGCCGCCCCTGATGAAGGCGACCGCGCCACCGTGCCCCCCCGCCCGGTTGGCGACGAAGCTGCCTCCGGTGATGCCGTCGGCGATCCCGGACGTACTAACGGCCCCTCCGGAGCCGTGCGCCACGTTCCTGGTGAAGTCGGTGTCCTGCAACGTCAAGCTCCCCTCGTTGCCACTGACGATCGCGCCACCAGCGCCGGCCGCGGCACGGTTGGAGCGGAAGATCGACGAGATCGCGGAGAACCGAGCAGCTCCGGCGTTGTAAACAGCACCGCCGCTCCGCGCAGCGAAGCAGTCGACGACCAGGACATTGTCCAGGCTCGTGCGGCCGGAATTGTAAATGCAGCCACCGCGCGGATTCGGATCCGGCACCACGATCTTCTCCTCGGAGGGCTCCGGCAACTCGTTGCTGCTCGGTTCGTCTGCTGCCCCGGTGATCTCGTCGCCCGCACGCGGTTCATCCACGGTCTCGCTGACCTCGCCGCCGGCACTTGGCTCATCCACGGTGTCGTCGATCTCGCCGCCGGCACTTGGCTCATCCACGGTGTCGCCGATCTCGCCGCCAGCACTTGGCTCATCCACGGTGTCGCCGATCTCGCCGCCGCCACTTGGCTCATCCACGGTGTCGCCGATCTCACCGCCGCTACCCCGCAGCGTTACACGCGACAGGTGCAAGTCACCCTCGGAGTGCACCGTGATCACCGGACCGCCGTTCGCCGTGATCACGGCGGCGAGCGGATTGGCAGTCTCGGACGCCCCGGTGATGCTGACTGCGCGGTCGACGGTGAGCCGCTCACTGTAGGTGCCCGCACCCAAGGCGATCCGCGTGCAGCCACCGCCAATCGCCTCAGCGATGCTGTCGCCGTCGACCAACGCGCACGACTGCGAAGCCGCCTCGCCCGGCACGACGCCACCCAGCCCGCCGAGCAGGCACGCAGACATCGCCAAACGGAAGAATCCGCGCATCGTCTCCTCTTGGATCACCGGCGCTACGCGGCGTTCGTTCGGTGCCGGCGCCTCCTGCTCGGAGGGCACCGGTAGCGCGAGAAACCGCAGCGCTCCTGGCCCGGTGTCGAAATATACAGCGCTCATGGACCCAGTCAACGATTGCTCCTCCGGCAGGGCCCCTCGGGGCTCCGAATCGATAGAATCCAGACATCCGACCGAAACCCGATGCAAGGAGAGCTCCGATGAAGGCACGATCGTTGATTCTGGCTGCGGCTCTGTTGTCATCGTCCGTGGGGATCGCGGCCGAGACACAGCAAGCGACCCCGGCCGAGCTGCGAGTACAACCCACCGAGCTGCGACTCGACGTAGGTGACACGGCGCAGATCCTCGCGACGGTGGTAGATGCCGAGGGCAATGCGGTGAGCGCACCGGTGGTCTACCTCTCGCTGTCACGCCGCGACCTGTGGGTCGGCCAGGACGGGCGCGTCGAGGCCAGAAGACCGGGCGAGTTCAGCATCGTCGTACGGGTCCCGACCGAGCCCCAGGCCGCCAACTCGAGGGCCGATGCGATTCTGGAGGCGCGAGTTCGCGTCACCATAGCGCCGTCGGCGATCAGCGAGGTCACATTCGTCGACGCACCAACTCGCTTCTACGCCGATTCGGTCGTCCAACTGGACGTCCGCGCAGCCACCGCCGACGGTGCCTTCCGCAGCAACCCGGAGGCGCGTTACTCCACGGAAGACAGTGCCGTGGCCAGCGTCGATGACCGCGGTTATCTGAGGCTCTTGAGCGCCGGCCGAACGCAAGTAGTTGCGCGCGTCGACGAGGTCAGCGCGGTGCTCCCCATCACCGTCGAGGCGAACCCCATTGCTTCGGTGACGCTCGACGCCAACATGACCGAAGCACGCACCGGTGACGTGATCCGATTTACGGCCACGCCGCGCGATGCACAGGGCGCCGCCGTACCCGGGGCACCGGTTCTCTACACGTTCCGGGCAGATACCGTCGAGCAAGGTGCGGGCGAGCCGCCGTCGGGCATGATCGCCGACGACGGGCGGTTCGTGGCCGATCTTCCGGGCACATACAGCATCGTCGCAGTCTCCGGCGGCCAGTCAGCAGTGCGTACCGTGCACATCGAGCCGCGCGGCGCTCGCCGGGATATCGAGCTCGTCGGACAGGGTCCAGTGCGTGACCGGTTCGGCTCCGACCTGTGGGTCTGGGAGGCAACGGACGGCCGCGACTACGCGATCACTGGAACCTGGGGTGCCGAGGGTCACGCGTACTTCTGGGACGTCACCGACCCGGCGAACATGAAGATCGTCGACGTCGTGCTCGTCGACGCGCGCACGGTCAACGACGTGAAGGTCTCCGAAGACGGCCGTATTGCCGTGATAAGTCGCGAGGGAGCATCGAACCGGCGCAACGGCCTGGTGATTCTGGACGTGTCGAACCCCTCCGAGGGGGTGCGCGTGCTGTCGCGCTATGACGACCAGCTCACCGGTGGGGTCCACAACGTCTTTATCTACGACAACCACGTGTACGCGCTATCGGCTGGACGCAGATACGACATCATCAACATCGAGGATCCAGGCAATCCACATCGGGTCGGCAGCTTCGAGCTCGACACCCCGGGGCACGCCATCCACGACGTCTGGGTCGTGGACGGCGTGGCGTACTCATCGAACTGGGTCGACGGAGTGGTCGCAGTCGATGTCGGCGGCGGCGGCAAGGGCGGCTCGCCGCGCAACCCGGTGATGCTGGGGAGCTATACCTATCCGAGCGGCTGGAACCATGCCGCGGTCCCCTACCGCAGCAAATCGACCGGCAGGCGGTACGTGTTTGCGGGCGATGAGGCAGCGCGAGGCCGTCCTGGACGTCCGGAGTTCAGTGAGGGGACGCCCGGCTACGAGAACGAGCCCGAGCGCTTCAAGGGCTGGATCCACATCATCGAGTGGGACGACTGGGACAACCCGAAGGAGGTAGCCCGCTACGAGGTGCCGGAGGCGGGGACCCACAACATCTGGGTCGAGGACGACATTCTCTATGTCGGCTACTATGCGGGCGGTCTGCGCGTCGTGGACGTTTCCGGCGAGCTCATGGGCGACCTGTACCGCCAGGGGCGCGAGATCGCCTACTTCAAGTCGCTCGACCCGGAGGGCTTCGTGCCAAACGCTCCGCTAGTGTGGGGCGCTCAGCCGTACAAGGGCAACATCTTTTTTGTCGACGGCCACTCTGGTCTCTGGGCCGTCCGACTTGTCGACTCCGGAACAGCATCCGACGAATAGCCTCACGCTGATCTGATCGGCGTCCGGAACGCTCCCCAGTGCGGAACACCTGTGGGTCAGTGAGCCGGGCCGAAGAACACGGCGTTCAGGAACAACAGGTTCAGTCCATCGGTGTAGGCACGGAAGTTCGGCTCTTCGGCAAATGCGACCACGTGGCCGCTGCCGTGGGGTTGGTGCATCAG
This sequence comes from Acidobacteriota bacterium, assembly GCA_963666055.2. Taxonomy (GTDB): domain Bacteria; phylum Acidobacteriota; class UBA890; order UBA890; family WLXD01; genus DASCOT01. The sequence goes on from CAXWPH010000015.1 coordinate 699,668, forward strand.
ATAGGCGGTGTCGGCGAATGTGGCGGCGGAGTCAGGCCAAACGAAACCGCTCAGCACGAGATCATCCTCGCCAGAGTAGAGCGCGACGTTGGTGCCGTCGGTGATCTCGAGCGGGCGAAACACGTTACCGGTGTCGACCATCACGTTGGCGTCGCCGTCATAGCCTGCCGACAGCCAATGGTCGGGATCGAGCTGCACTCGGAAGATCGCCCCCGGTACACGGTACGGCAGTCGCGTCTCCTGCCCCTCGGTGCCTTCCGGCCGGCCGTCGCGTAGCTGGCGAGCGGTAGACAGCAGCCCGACGCCCTCGGTAGTGAGCCATGACGTGGCGTCGCGGAAGGTGATCAGGGTGCCGCCGGCACGCACCCAACGGCGGATGCGCTCGGCTCCCGATCGCCCTAGCGCCTCGTCGTAGCCGCCGCGCCGCGGATGGGGCAGCACCAACACGTTGAAGTCATCGAGCCCGTCAGCCACCAGTCGTCGCGTCGGGATGACCGTCACCGGATAGTCGTAGGACTGCTCGAGTAAATAGCGCGTCCACCCGGCTGACGAGGGATCGGTGGGTATGTCGTAGGCGATCGCCACCTTGATCGGCGGAATGAACCGCACGTCGGGGCTGCCAAAGTTGATGCCCTCTTCGACCCACGATGAATCGACAGCGTAGATCTGAGCACCGGTATCAGCCGCAACGCGCTCGAGCGTCGCGTGCAGAGTCTCGGGATTCTCCCTCACGTCGACGATCAGTGAGCCACGCGGAAAATGTACGCCGTCCGCCTGCATCGTCGCGTTGGCTGTCCGCACCCGTAGTCCCTCGCGCAACATGCGCGCCAACGCCCGAGCGGTGTCGTTGTGCCCCCATGGCAGCAGGTAGGCGAGCTGCGCGACGCCACCGTGCACACGGCCGATAGGAGCGGGAGGCTCGCTGAGCAGGAGAAACTCGCCTGTCGACGGCGTCTCCGCCTGGTAGGCGTCGAGATCGTGGATCAGGGGGAGCGACCAGGCGCTGATGTCGTAGATCTGATGATCGAGTCCGGCAGCGTAGCGACGCAATTGCTCGTCGACGAACGGCTGGTCCATCGGCAGATCCTCGACCATCAGCATTTTCACCAGGTGCTTGGTCGGCTGCGCTAGCGAGACGACGTACGTTCCGGCCTCGAACTGTTGCGCGCCGACGGGCCCGCCGTAATAGTCGCGCACCCGCTGGTTGGTGAACGGTGCTGTTGCCCGCCTCACTTCGATACCCTGTGCCATGAGCAGCGCAGCCGTACGGTCGCGCCGACCAGGATCACGACCGGGCGGCAAGATGTACTCCTTGACGGTCTCCGCAGCACCCTCGGCAATAGCGTCGCGGCGGAATTCGTAGAAGCCTCGCAGCACCGCCTGACGATTCGTCGCCGTGGTCTCCGCCGTTGCCAGGGAGGCGGTGAAGTGACGCTGCACGCTGTCACGGTAACGCCACACACTGTCGTCGTTCCGCTGCACGACCAAGCCCCCGACCCCGGCGACCTCGTAGGTCATGCCTATGGAGCCCTGTGCCAGCGGCCAGCCATCCCCATAGCCTGGATAGAACGAGTCGAACACCTGCCGGGTGTAGTAGGCGAATCCCATGCGATCGAACCAGCGGGCGTTGTTCTCACCGTACAGAGCGAGTCCATCGAGTTGTGCCGGAGTCCACTCCGGGTTAATGGGCGGCGCCGGCGGCGCGAAGTAGTACGACCCGTTCGTTCCCATCTCGTGCAGGTCCGGATGCACCTGCGGGAACCAATCGAGGAACGCCTTCGTGCGGCCGCGCGACTCGATCTGCGTCTGCGCGAACCAGTCGCGGTTGATATCGAACAGGTAGTGGCTGTACCGACCGCCCGGCCACGCCTGATCGCGCTCGTTGGCCAACGGGTGCGCATCAGGCGTTCGGCCGCGAGTCTGCCTATAGTGCTGAACCACGCGGGCGCGGCCGTCGGGGTTCTGCATCGCATCGATGATCACGATGCTGTTGTCGAGCACGGTACGCACCACCGGGTCATCGACCACTGCCACCAGGTGGTAAGCAGTGAGCATCGCGGCGACGCTGCTCGAAATCTCGTCGCCATGCACGCCGTAGGCGAGCCAGGTGATCGAGGGCAGCGATGCAATCAGCTCCTCGGCAGCCGCATCACCGAGCGACCGCGGATCAGCCAGCTGCTGCATACCGGCCTGAACCTCATCCAGGCGAGCCATGTTCGCCTCGGAGGCCACGACCATATAGTGCAAAGGGCGGCCCTCCCAACTGCTTCCGTACTGGACGAGCTTGGTGCGTGGTGAGGCCGTGTCGAGGGCGCGGAGATACTGGGTGACTTCCTCGGGCGAGGTAATGCGCTCGGCCCAGGCATGGCCGACGATCTCCTCGAGCGTCGGCACCGAAGGCTCATACTCGGCGCCCGGATAGAGCGGCAACGAAACGGCAGAGTCTCCGCTATCGGTGATCGGCGCGAGTTGCTGCCCGGTGGGCGACGCCAGCGCGGTTGCATGCAGCGCTGCGACCAGGAAGACCAACCCATATCTGCGTGCTGCACGGTGCATGATGCCTCCGGAGTCGTCTCTCATGTTCGGGCTAGTATCTCGTTGCCCGGCGCCGCTTCTCAAGCAAGCGCGTGGTAACAGTGGGCGCAGCTGGCTACCTGCATTCCTCCTGGAGGTATCGATGCGACTCGGTCGTGTTCTCGTATTCGCAGGATTGAGTGTCACCATATTAGCTTTGACGGTGGCAGCCCAGGATCGAAATCCACACGGAATGCCCATTGTCGGCTACGCCGATCGAATGACCGTGCAGCCGGGCGAGACCATCCGGTTCATGGTGAGCAGCCTCGCGTCGCAGTATCGCGCCGAAATCGTGCGGCTGATCCACAGCGACCCTAATCCCAACGGCCCGGGAATCAAGGAGGAGCCCGTCGAATCCACCGTCAGCGGGCCATACCCGGGACAGTTTCAGCCGCTTCCGAACGGCTCCTACGTCACAGTGCCCGACGATCCGAGGCTGCGACCGAGCACCAGCTTCACCATCCAGGCATGGATCTACGCCACCACACCGGACAAAGGACAGCAGGGGATCGTCACCAAATGGTCGGCGGCCGACGGCGCCGGCTACGGTCTCGGGCTCGACGAGTCCGGGCAGCTGGCGCTTTGGATGAGCGACGGAGCCGGGCAGCTGGCCGCGGTGAACAGCGGAGCGCCGCTGGCACAGTCGTATCCGCGCTCCGATCCCCCCGGCTACAACCTCACCACGCTGCCGCCGCGCGCCACCACCTGGTACTTCGTCGCCGCCTCGTTCGACGCTGATGCCGGCAAGATCACGCTCTACCAAGAGCCGGCCAGCTGGTGGCCTGGCGACGCCTCGCGGAAAATCGTGGAGCACGCCACGGACGTTCGATCCGTTCATCACACCGAGGCTCCCCTGCTCATCGCCGCAGGGTGGAATCGCTGGACCGCGGAGGACCCCACACCAGGCGGGTTCTTCAACGGCAAGATCGACAGCCCACGTCTGTTCGACCGTGCCTTGAGCGCTGATGAGATTGCGGCGCTCAGGCAGGGCTCGGCTCCCGTGCGGCCGACTGCCGCATGGAATTTCGCCGCCGATATGTCGTCACGCCGGATTGCCGACGGCTCGTCCAACGGCGTCCATGGCACGACCGTGAACATGCCCACACGAGCTGTTACCGGCCATAACTGGAGCGGCGACGAGGTCGACTTCAAGCGTGCTCCCGAGCAATACGCCGCCATCCACTTCCATGATGACGACATGGACGACGCCAAGTGGGACGTCGCCTTCGAATACACCGTGCCCGAGGGACTACGCAGCGGCGTCTATGCGGCCCGTCTACGCGCCGGCGACGCCGAAGACTCGGTACCGTTCTTCGTGCGACCCAAGAAGGGCACCCACAACGCCGCGATCGCGCTGCTGATTCCGACCTTCAGCTACCTGGCGTATGCGAACAGCTTTGACCCCACTACGCCAGAGCTACGCGGCCAATACGACCACCACTCCGACGGCAGCGGCGTGGCCTACTCCTCGGTGCTTCGACCGAAGCTCGACATTCGCCCGAACGTCCCTTCGAACAACCCGTGGGAGTTCATCGCCGACATGCATCTGGTTGACTGGCTCGAGGCGAAGGAATTCGCATACGACGTCATCACCGACCATGCGCTGCACGCCGAAGGCCGCGAGCTGTTAGACCCGTATCGGGTGGTGGTCACCGGAACGCACCCGGAGTACTACTCGCTGCAGATGCTCGACGCCGTGGACGAGTATCTGCAGGCCGGTGGACGCATCATGTACATGGGCGGCAACGGCTTCTACTGGATCACCAGCCTGGACCCTGGATATCCGCATACCACAGAGCTGCGCCGCTCGGGCGGAACGCAGTATTGGGAGGCGCAGCCGGGCGAGTACTACCACAGCACCACCGGCGAGATGGGTGGCCTCTGGCGCAATCGTGGGCGCGCCCCACAACGGCTCGTTGGGGTCGGCTTCACAGCTCAGGGCTTCGACGTCAACTCGCCCTATCGACGGCTGCCGGACAGCTTCGACCCGCGGGCCGCATTCATCTTCGAGGGCATCGGCCCCGAGGAGATGATCGGCAACTTCCCTTCCCTGGTACTCAGCTTCGGCGCCGCCGGCTCGGAGCTCGATCGCGCCGACCATTTCCTCGGCACGCCGTCGCACGCGCTGCTGCTGGCGACCTCAGCGGGCAGGCACTCCGATGAGTACCAACACGTCGTGGAGGAGGTGCAAACGTCCAACCAGGGTCCATGGGACGAGATGGTGCGTGCCGACATGGTCTATTTCGAGTATCCGAACAACGGCGCGGTGTGGACTTCGGCGTCGATCGCCTGGTCCGGCAGCCTCTCCTATGACAACTACGACAACAACGTCTCGCGCATCACCGAGAACGTGCTGCGGAGGTTCGCCTCGGAGTGGTAGTCGGCTGATTCGCATCGGCTCGGGACGGCAGCTCGCGGACCCAGATGTTGCGGAAGCTCACCGGATTACGGTGATCCTGGAGCTGTATCGGTTCCCGCGCCGAATGCGGCTCGTAGGCCGGCTCGCCGACGAACACGCTCGATCCCCGCAAGGTGACGTGATGCTGCACCAGCACTCCGTTGTGCAGAACGGTCATGGTGGCGGGGCTCTCTACCTCTCCTGCGGCGCCAAACCGCGGCGCCTCGAAGAGGATGTCATACGTCTGCCACTGTCCCGGAGCACGCGAGGCGTTCACCTGCGGGATGTGCTGCTTGTAGATGCTCGCGGCTTGGCCGTTCGAGTAGGTGCGGTTGTTGAATGAGTCGAGCACCTGCACTTCGTAGCGATTCATCAGAAACACGCCGCTGTTGCCGCGACCCTGGCCCTCGCCCTCGATAACGTCCGGCGTGCGCCATTCGACATGTAGCTGAACGTCGCCGAAGCCCTGCCGTGTGTACAGGTTCCCGGCGCCGGGAGCCACGGTCATCACCCCGTCGTGAACCTCCCAGGCCGCGTCGCCGTCGGCATGACGCCAAGCATCCAGGCCGGTCCCGTCGAACAGGATTATGGCGTCGGCGGGCGGCACGCCCGCCCCGCCCGGATCGACCGTTCGCGGCTCCGGGTCCCACACCTCGGTGAGCGCCGGATCGCCCTCTTGTTGCGCTGTCGCCGACGCCGTGACGGCGGTGCCGATAGCCAACGTCAAGATGATCGCCGCCCACAAACCAACCTGCCCCGCAACCGCCCAGCTGCGATTCGGCGCGCGCGCGTACTTCATGCCAGCTCTCCCTCCCTGTTTCGCAGGCGCGGGCGCTCAGCGCATGCTCGGCTGCTGCCCACCGCTCACCGCTGCGATACGCCCGGGTTCCTCGCCAGCATCCTGAACCGGGTCTGCGGGTAACTCCCGCGGCAGGCGTATCTCGGCAACCATCTGCTGCACTCGCGCCGAGGGCGGCGGGGTCAGCTGGCTGACCACCAGCGTGACGATGAAGTTGATCAACATGCCGACCGCGCCGATCCCTTCGGGACTGATTCCGAACCACCACTCATCAGCCCCGGCGCCCGGATTGATGGAGCGGAAGTAAATGATGTAGCTAGCGGTGAACAGCACACCGCTGAGCATGCCGGCAATCGCGCCCTGCTTGTTGACGCGTTTGTTGAAGATTCCCAGAACGAGAATAGGAAAGAAGCTGGCGGCGGCGAGCCCGAAGGCAAACGCTACCACTTGAGCTACGAACCCCAGCGGGTAAATCCCGAAGAAACCCGCCACCACAACGGCAGCGCCGGCGGCCACACGCGCCAGCCGAAGCTCGTTGCGCTCGCTGAGGTCGGGCTTGAAGATCGATTTGACCAGGTCGTGGGAAAGCGATGAGGAGATCACCAGCAGCAAGCCGGCGGCGGTAGAGAGGGCAGCCGCCAGCGCGCCGGCCACCACGAGCGCCACGACCCAGTTAGGTAACCGCGCGATCTCCGGATTGGCGAGCACGATGATGTCGCGATCTATGGTCAGCTCATTGATCGCCGGGTCGCCTGAGTAGAGAATCCGGCCGTCGCCGTTCTTGTCGTCGAACTCGAGCAGCCCAGTAGCCTCCCAGTTGGTGAACCACACGGGCGCCTCGGCGTAACGGGTGCCGTTGAGCGTGTCGATCATGTTGAAGCGCGCGAACGCGGCGACCGCCGGGGCGGTCGTATACAGGACGGCGATAAAGACGAGGGCCCACATTGCGCTCCAGCGCGCCGCTCGAGCGCTTCGCACCGTATAGAACCGAATCAGCACATGCGGCAGCCCCGCCGTGCCGACCATCAGCGCCAGCGTGATCGCGGTGACGTCGATCATCGTCTTCTTGCCGCCGACCCAGGCCGCAGTGTACTCGGGCAAGCCGAGGTCGCGATGGATCTCGTCGAGCGCCTCGAGCAGATAGCGACCGGCATTGCTGCCCTCGACCAGAACGCCGCCGAACCCCAGCTGTGGAATCGGGTTGCCGGTCATCTTCCACGAGATTGCGATCGCCGGGATCAGGTAGGCAATGATCAGCACGACGTACTGCGCCACCTGGGTGTAGGTGATACCACGCATGCCGCCCAGGGTGGCGTAGATGAAGACCAGCGCCATACCCATCAGCACGCCCTGCTCGATCGGCACTTCCAGGAAGCGTGAGAAGACGATTCCCACACCACGCATCTGCCCAGCCACGTACAGGAACGAGATGAAGACGGCGCAGAACACCGCAATCACTCGTGCCACCTGTGATTCGTATCGCTCGCCGACGAACTCCGGCACGGTGAACTTGCCGAACTTGCGCAGGTAAGGGGCAAGCAACAGCGCCAGAAGCACGTAGCCGCCGGTCCATCCCATCAAGTACACCGCGCCGGTGTAACCCATGAAGGAGATCAGCCCCGCCATCGAGATGAACGAGGCGGCGCTCATCCAGTCGGCGCCGGTGGCCATGCCATTGGCGATCGCCGGAACCCCCTGCCCGGCGATGTAGAAGCCCTTGGTGGTTCGCGCGCGGCTCCAGATCGCGATTCCGATGTACAGACTGAAGGTCACCCCGACCATGACATAGGTCCACGCGAGCACGCTCATCGGCGCCTCAACGGATCCTCAGATGCACCAACAGACCGTTCGACGATTGCCCGGCGCGGCGGCGAGCATGTCGCCTTCTCAATCAACGCCGAAGCGCTCCGCCATGCGATCCGCGAGGCGAGCGTATGCCCAGATCAGGATGATAAAGACGTAGATTGAGCCCTGATGGGCGAACCAGAAGCCGAGCGGAAAGCCCCCGAGCCGGACCGCGTTCAACGGCTCGACGAAGAAGATCCCGAGCCCGTAAGACACCAGGGCCCATACGCACAACAGGCGGGCGACGAGTCGCAAGTTGGCGCGCCAGTAGCCATCAGGATCTGCTCTGGAAGAAGACATGCCGGCCCATGGGACAACACTTCCCGCGACGAGTCAATCAGCGCTGCGGCAGGAACGTACCGTTGCTCAACGACCATACGTAGGCGGCCAGGGCATCGTAGTCCTCCCACTCCGGGTCCATCCCGCCGCCGGGATTCATCTCGAACCTACGACTCGGTTCGGCAAAATCACCCCGCCGCACGCCCCAGAAGATGGTGTCTCGAATGCCCTCCAGATCGCCCTCCGATTGTAGCCAGGTATCGTCAGCGAGATCCGGCGCCCAGCGGCCGCCGCTACCACCATCACCGTGGCAACGAGCGCAGGAACCTTCGCTGAACAACTTCTCGCCGCTCTCCAGTAGTGCGGCCCAACGGCGCGCCTGATCGCGCTCCATCCATGCCCGCACGGCGGCCGGAAGCTCGACCTGCTCCTGCGCATCAACCACACGGTCGGGGTATAGCGACCCGACCACCAGCGTCACTAGCAAGACCACCCGGAAACTACACGCCACTCTCATGGCACCCCCCCTGAGTCCGTTTGTCGAAAACCTGACGGTACCGGCTTCGGGCGCTCCAAGGGTGGCGCTCGAGCAAGACATCTGTGCGCTTGCGGTGAGGCAATTGTCAGGAAGATATCAGAACGCGGCGAGCGTCCTCGCCGGTCGTTGTCGCGTTGCGCAAGTACGCATACCGTGGATGGATGGCACCGACTATTCGATCCAACTCGACAACGACTTTGACTGTGGTCTGTCTTGGCACAGCGGTGGCTCTCATCGCCGCCCTGGGCTACGAGGCGGTGACCGCCGCAAGGGCTCAGAGGGAAACCGTCGAGAGCGTGCTGCGCGACTACGCCGAACTGGCCGCCGAGCAGTACGCGAGCAGCGTGTCGATGGCCCTGGATTACGAGTGGTTCTATCCCGTGTTCCGCGTTCTCAGCGTCGATGCGGACGGACTCCACGCTCCGGGCGCGGACGAAATGATCGAGACGCAGACGGGTCGACAGCGGCTGGGTGACCTGGCGGCAGGGCTATTCCTGGTGGAACTGAAGAGCGGCGCAATCGTGCAACCGGACAACTGGCCGTCGGCCGCCCTGGACCAGAGACTCGAGGACGCGGCTCAGCACCATGCCCTGGTGGCCAGCGATCGCGGCTGGCCGGTAACGATGGGGGTCGTCGGGGGCAGTCAAGCGCAAGTGTTCCTGGTGCTCCGGACCCTTGGCGAGCCGAGCGCGATCTCTGGATTCACCGCACCGCTTTCCGCACTGGGCCACGTACTCGGCTCGACGCTGCGAGCCGACCGGGTTCTTCCCAGCAGCCTCACCGACAAGGTCCCCGCTGAGGAGCTCGTAGCGATTCGGATCTCCGCGCCTGACGGCAACCTGCTGTTCGAAGCCGGTCCGGTGTTCGATCCGACTTTCGCGGCAACGACAACGTTGGGCCCACGGCTCGCCGACCTGCGGCTGGAGGCCGCCATCCCGCCCGATGCGGCGCCTCGGTTGGTGATCGGTGGATTGCCGCGATCGCGACTTCCCACGGTAGTTGCCATGTTGACCATCGCAGTTGGGCTCCTCGGGCGAGCGTGTTGCTGTCGCGGCGCGAGCGCGAGCTCGTGCGAATGCGCGAGCACTTTGTCGCCGGTGCTTCGCACGAGCTGCGAACACCTTTGGCACAGATCCGGATGTTTGCCGAGACGTTGCGCCTTGATCGCGTTCGTAGCAGCGAAGAACGACAGCGCTCCGTCGAGATCCTAGATCGCGAGGCCCGACGGCGATGCTATCTGGTCGAGAACCTCTTGCAATTCTCGCGCACTGGGAACGGCCAACAGAGCACCGCGATGGAACGCGTTGACCTGAGATCCTTGAGCCTGGAGGTAATCGAGGGGTTTCGCCCACTGGCCGCTGCCCGCGGCGCCAGCGTCGCGCTCGAGGCACCGTCACCGGTTATGGCGCACGCCGATCGGGACATGGTGCGCCAGGTCCTGCTGAACCTGCTGGACAACGCCACGAAGTACGGACCGGCGGGCCAGCGCGTCACCGTCTCTGCGCACAAGGACGACGACTCTAGCGCCCTTCTGACGGTCGACGACGAGGGCCCTGGCGTGGCGGCGGCGCACCGACCGCTCGTCTGGGGTCGGTTCTGGCGCGGCCCTGACACCGGCAACACCACCGGGACGGGTATCGGCCTGGCCTTGGTAAAGGAGCTCGTGATGTTGAACAAGGGTGGCGTCGACATACAGCAGGCGCCAAGCGGCGGGGCTCGCTTCACAGTCACGCTACCAGGGGTCGACTAGCAGGCCGTGGCACGCGTGCTGGTGGTCGAAGACAACGCCGACCTGGCGTACGGACTACGAAACAACCTCGAGATCGAGGGCTACGAGGTGGACGTTGCCGAGGATGGCGAGGCCGGGCTGCGCCTGGCGCGTCGCACCGGTTTCGACGCTCCTGATCTGATCATCCTGGATGTGATGCTCCCCAAGCTCGACGGGTTCCGCGTGCTGCGCACGCTCCGCAACGAGAACAATTCGGTCCCAATCCTGCTGCTTACAGCGCGCGGTGAAGAGTCCGATGTAGTCCGGGGACTGCGACTCGGGGCAGATGACTACGTCACCAAGCCCTTCGGGATTCTCGAGCTGCTGGCGCGGGTGGAAGCGTTGCTGCGACGCGCCGAAACAGCCGCGGAGCCTGCTCGGATCCAGGGTTACGGCGACATTCGCATCGACCTGGCGGCGAGAACCGTCGAGCGCGACGACCGAAAAGTATCGCTGACACCGAAGGAATTCGACTTGCTGGTGGCGTTGCTTCGCCGGCAGGGGGCGGCGGCATCGAGAGCCGAGCTGATCCGGGAGGTGTGGGGGTACCCGGCGTCGGTCGTGACGCGTACCGTCGATACGCACATCGCGGAGCTCCGAGCCAAGCTCGAGGCCAATGCCTCGGCGCCGCGATACATTCTCACGGTGCCGAGGATCGGCTATCGGCTGGCACCTGAGTAGCTCTTCGAAGGCCGGCGCTTGCAGAGCAGCGCATGCAGGAGTCCTTCCACCACGGCCTGCCAGGAAGACTATCTGGCGAGCTCCCTCAGCATCGCGATCGCCACCGCCGCAGCATTGCGCGCCGCCAGCCAACCGAAGCTTGCGTAACGGTTCGGGCCGTGGCGGCCGCCGGCCAGATCCGACACGCCTCGTCGACGATGCCCACTGCATCGCCTTCCTCGCCGCGCCTTGATCTCACCCGCAAATCCCATCTGCGATATGCAACGATCATCTGTTACAGGCCACTAGTGGCCGCCAGCGCCGCGACTGCCCAGACTCGCTTCCTTGACCTCTTGGACCAAGGCTTGGAAGAGAATGCCGATGTCCTTGCTGGCCCGGCGAAGCCGCTGCGAAACGATCTTGCCGAGGCGCCGGTAGACGACCACGGCGTGCTCGGGGAACGCATCGGCGAACCGTTCGAACGACTCTCGATCGAGCTCGAGCAACTGGCAGTCGGTATCGGCGATCGCGGTTGCCGAGCGCAGCTGCGAGTCGAACAGCGCCAACTCTCCGAAGCACGCCTGCTCCTCACTCAGCGTCGCAACGGTGTATTGGTCGCCTGCCGGTGTCTTGGTATCGATTCGCACGGTACCGCTCAACATCATCAGCATCGAGTCTCCGCTGTCGCCTTCTCTTAGGATGATGCTGCCCGATCGGAAGCTGACTGCCCGAAAGCACTCGGAAAGGAACGCCACGGCGCGCTCGTCGGTACTCAGAAAGCTGAAGAGCTCCGACGATCGAATGCAATCGGCGACCCCGGCTGGTTGGGTAGTCATGCGCCCTCGGCTCTCAAGTCCGGCTCGACGATGGGGCCCCTCTGGATGAGGATCGCCAGGCTGTGGCGGGGGATAACGTAGTCGTCGGCGGGATTGAGCACGGGCACATTGGGTTCCACATGCTTTACGCGACGCAGGTTCTCCACCAGCTGGGAGACATCAGGCGTGCGCTGCGCTTCGCGCAAGGCCTCGCGTTTGCGCTGCTGAACGTTGCCGGTGTTCTCGACCAGCCCGACCAGGAGCGATCCATCGGCATCGACATAGTGTTTCCGCAGCTCGCGGAACGGGCGACCGACGAACTCTGGCGAGAAGGACGCAGTGATCAGCCCACCGCCCGACTCTCCCGTCATCAAGGCGTAGAAGATGCCGGAAATTCCCGTGCCCACGGCTGCGTTGGCCAGCAACACGCGTGAGTTGTGCTGCGTAAGGATCATCTCATCGGCCCCGGCAGCCTCGAGCTGCTTCTGGTACTTGGGATCGAGCAACTCGGCGCAGATGTAGGCCTCCGGCGCCAGCTCGGCGACGGTGATCACGGTCATTACCGTGCGCGCGTCAGCCTCGGCTGGAGAGTGAGCCCCGGTGTCGTCGGCAAGAATCAGAATGCGGCGGGCGTGGCTGACGTTGGCGCGCGCCAGCACCGCGTCCTCCAGTGGATCACCGCTGACGAAGTGCAGCTGTCGAAAGTCGGCCTGACTTCGGACGGCCTCCACCTTGGCCGGGTCTACCGCAGCGATGAGCACGAACTGCTCGGACCCGAGTGACGGGTCGATCGCCACCAGGTCGCGAAGCAGCGCGTCCAGGGCCACCTTCCATCCGCAGATCACGAAGTGGTTCTTCAGCTGCGATAGATCCGTCATTCCTCGTCCTTCCCTCAAACTGCGCTCCACCCGCGTTGACGCGATCCGACCCGTCAGCAACGCCGCGAGCACTACGCCGGCGAAAGCCAGACCGATACCGATGACGCGTCCGGCGAGGGTGGCCGGCACGCGATCACCATACCCGACCGTCGTCAGGGTAACGAACGCCCACCAGACGGCATCCGACATCGATCGCAGGTCAGCGTTTACATCGCGCTCGACCCACATCGCCGCGGCCCCGCCGACCAGGGCGGTGGCGACGATCGCCACGGCGATACGAAGGATTCCGGACTGAAGCAGATAGGTCATGAGAACCGCCCCTACGGCCCTTCGTGAACCGATCTGACCACCGACCACCGGCTTGGCAGTGTGAGCCGCCTAATTGTGCCCGCTATCGGTCCCCACCGACAGCCGAAGTCGAATGCGCTTGGCGGTTGTTAGGTAGTCGCTACTGGCGCCGCGCGTAGGCGACCAGCGCGTCGCCGATAGCAGTGCCGGCGCCGCCATGGCCACCGGCCTTCGCCCGTAGCGCCACCAGCTAGCCCTCGCCGGATAGCCTCCCGCAGGATCGGCGGCCGGCGCATCCGCGTCGACACTATCGGCCTTTTGTCGCGAGGGTCGAAACACATCGACGTTGACTGGTAATCTATGTATACACGTCGAAGCTGATGGACGGCGAGTGATTCTCTGCTCGCTTGCTCAAGTTGAGCGAACAGTGCCGATGGTCGGCGCCACACCCGTACCCAGCAGCATTCGCAATTGCAAGGAAGAGCAGTAATGGCCGAAGGCACCGTAAAGTGGTTCAACGACACCAAAGGCTTCGGGTTCATCGCGCAGGAGGGTGGCGAAGACGTCTTCGTTCACCAGACCGCGATCACCATGGAAGGTCACCGGACCCTCATGGAGAACCAGAAGGTCGAGTTCGACATCCAGCAAGGCCCCAAAGGGCTACAGGCTGCGAACGTCCGCCTTCTGTAGATAGCCTTACCGCCGCCTCGAGCAAATAACACCGCTCGGGATGGCAGGTATTGCGGCGCCGTCCCGCTCCCGTGCGGGACGGCGCCGTTTATTTTGGGGCCTTCGGCACCGGCTAGCCGGCGCTGCGAGTTAGCCCCGGATCTGCCTTCGAATGATCCTGTATTCCCTTCGCCAACAGATATGCGCCGACGGCGAGCGGAAACACCGGCCACCAGGTCTGGATCCAATCGAGCGAGAAGCCAAACAGCGTGTTCGACAGCGCCACGATGCCGAACAGCATCAATATGGCCCCCCCAACGATCGAGCCACCCGTTGCCGGCATCTGGAAGTTCTCTGGCAACTCGATGATCTCGGTGCCGGTCGCCGCGTGGTTGTAGAGGGCCGCGAGGCGACCGGCATCGATGACGTTGAACAGCCAGAAGAAGAACGTCGCCATGCCAGGGATCGGCTCGAGATTCCTGGGCGCGTTGTTGGTCACGACCACGAGCATCAAGAACACGGCGGCCATCAGGAAGCCACGCGTGTAGTAGCCGATGTAGATCTGACCGAGGCCGGGGGCCGCGGACAGAAACGCCGCCGTGCGTGGGGACTTCTGGCGTGGATCGAATAGCTGTCGCTGCTCAAACTGAGGTGCCGATTCTTCCATCGTCGTGCTCTCTCGTCGGGCCACCGGAATCAATCAGCCCGAGCGCCCGACGACGCAAACGATGCAGCGATTCGATGGCGGGTTCCACGTGGTCTCGCCAAGACCTGGCGATCCGTTCTTCGCTGGCGCGACGCCAGCACTGCGCAATGTCGGCCAGGTCAGTCGGAGCTCTGGCCGGCGATTCACAAACGTCGATATAGGTAGCAAGCCAATGCCCGGACTCCGTCCACGTACGGCGACCGGCTGCTGCCAGCTCGAGGGTGCCCGCAGTTACCGCGTGCCTCACGTCGGCGCCCTGCTGCCCGAGCCCGGTCAGCAGACGCGCTGGCACCTCGGCGAGTGGAGCGCCGGGGAATCCGACCACCAAGAACAGTGCCAACGTCCCCGCGTAGGCGCCCTCCAGCGCGAGCCGCGGCCGCCGCACGAAGCGATCCCAGAGCGAGCGCTGCTGCGGTGCCCGCGTCGTAGCCGCCATCACCTCGTCGACGAAGTCGCCGCCGGGGAGGACCTCCGCCCACAACGGCAACTGGCGCTGTAAGCGCTCGAGCGCCCGCGCCAGGGTGCGGCACTCCGGGCAGTTCTCGAGGTGGAGCTCCAACGCCTCATCTACCTCGTACAGGGCCGCGCCGGCGCGTGTGGCGCTGAGATGCTGCGCGCGGATGCACGCACTGCCGGAGGTCGCCGCCAAGATCGATGCCGTCAGGCCAATCGGTTCGACGGCAGCTGTACGGCCCCGCAGCGCCGCTGCCTGCAACTCTCGACAGGCTCGGCAGCTGGACGCATGGGCACGCATCGGCTCACTGCCGGCAGCGTCGAGGTTGCCTTCGAGCTGCTCGAACAGCGCTTCTGCGAACCGCGCACAGTCCATTGCTCAGACTCCGAACGACGGGTCGAGCTCGAGCATGCGGCGCGCCAGCTCGAGTCGGGCCCGATTAGCTCGCGCCTTGACGGTGCCAAGCGGAATCGACAACAGGTCGGAAATCTCACGCTGTTTGAGCCCCTGAATCTCTTTCAGCAGGATCATCTCCCGATTGATGGGGCTCATCTGGTCAATCGCCAGGCGCATCGTCGCTTGACGCTCACCCGCGATGTTGGCGGCCTCCGGCCCGGGCGACGGGTCGGGACCCGCCAAATGTTCGTCGACCGGCGCCCCATCTAGCGCCGGTCGCGCCTTCAAGTGACGTAGCCGATCGATGCTGGCGTTGCGCGTTATTCGGACCGCCCATGCGCCGAAGCTGCCTCCCCGATCGAAGCTCGCGAGGCCCCTGTAGATGTGGACGAACGCTTCTTGAGCAACGTCGCGCGCTTCTTCACGGTCGCGAAGGTAGTGGTATGCCACGGCAAACACCCGTCCCTGAAATTGGCGCACCAGTGCTTCCCAAGCGACCTCGTCGCCAGTCCGGCAGCGCGCTATCAGAGTCTCGAGTTCCAAGGAGTCCCTTTCGTCCTCGTCAGCGCCGACGCGTGTTGTCGCCACAGCGCCGTCGCTTCTCAGCAGCAATAACGTCCGCGTTGCGAAAAGGTTCGGTCGACAGCACCTGCGCGGAGCGATTCTCGATGGGTAGCCGAGGCTTGTCGTTCAGATCCCACCAATTCAGCTCGAGGCGAGGTGGAACGACCCAGCCGTGTACGCGCCGATCCAGCCGTTGTACGCTGCTCGTCGGCCAACGGACGACACGAAATAACGAGACCTTCGGACGCGGTCGCAGCATCGCGATCGAGACCGACCGTCCAGGAATCGGAGTGGTCATGCGTCGAGCCCACGTTGCGCTCCTGCTGCTCGTCGTCGTTTCCATGGGAGCGGTGGCGCTCGCCATCGTACCGGCCGCGATGAACAATCCCTTCGAGGAGCAGACCGCCGGGGCCATCGAGCGCCTGTATGTGCTGAAATCCTGGGCCCCAGCTGTCACGCTGGTGCTGGCCGTCGCTTGCCTGGGGCTTACCCATCGTGTCTGGGCGCTGTCCGCGTCCCGACCGGCGCGCGGCATCTCGCTGGCCGCCTTGATCCTGGCGGTAGCCGCGGCCTTCCTCGCTCGCGAGCAGCTGCTCGAGTGGATGTTCGCACCATTGGAGACGATCCGTTTCGTCGCCCCGTCCGCGGCAACCCACGTGGCGAACGGTGACATGGTAATGGGCGTCGCGGTGGGGGGCGAGGCTCGCGCCTATCCGGTGCTGATGACCGCCTACTACCACATCGTCAACGACGAGCTCGCCGGCGAGCCCTACGTCGTCACCTACTGAGCGCTCTGCCACACCGGTCTGGTGTGGCGATCACGGGTAAATGGCCGGACGCTGCAATTCCGGCTGGTCGGCATCAACAACCAGAACTTCATCATGCAGGACGAAGAAACCGGCACCTGGTGGCAACAGATCACCGGCGAAGCACTGCACGGACCACTGGCGGGACAGCGGCTGGAACCCATGCCGTTCGAGATGGTGAGCCTGTCGATCTGGAGTAGCGAGCACCCCGGCACCGGCGTGCTTGCCGCCGAGCAGGACCGTCTTGATGACTATTCAACGCGGGATTGGGTCGCCAGCATGCAGGCCGACACTCCGGTGCCGGAGGGATTGGTGCCGGAGGGCGAATTGGCCCCACGGGCCCTGGTTGTCGGAGTCGAGATTAACGGCCGCGCTCAGGCTTACCCGCTCGACGTCCTGATCGCTCAGAATCCGATCGTCGACCGAATCGGCGACGTACCGCTACTTGTGTCGGTCGCCGGCGACAACCGATCCGTGCGCGTCTTCGACCGTCGTCTCGACGCGGTAGAGCTCGAGCTCTACGCACGTGCTGACGCGTCCCCTCCTTCGTTCGTCGACGCGGCGACCGGCTCCGAGTTCGATTTCAGAGGCGTGGGTGTCTCGGGTACGTATCAGGGCCGCGAGTTGAGCCGCATCTCGTCGATCACCGAGTTCTGGTTCGACTGGCGTAACTACAATCCCGACACCTGGGTGTATCAGGCAGGAGGGCTGCCCGGGGGATAAGCGACCAGCGAGCCTCGATGTACTGCTATCCTCCCGTGCTGTGCCTCGTGGTCGGGGTCGAATTGATACTGCAGGAGGATTCGATGTTCTCAAAGAAAGACGGTTTCGCACACACCGGGTGGATTGCTGGCATGGCGGTCTTGCCGCTGCTGATTTTGGCGATGGGCGGCTGTGGCGGTGCAGACGACAGCGCACCCGAGCCGGCCGAGCCGCCGCCGCCGGTCGAAGACACAAGCGTGGCGCCTAGAGCGTTCTTCGCTGAGCCCGCCGATGGCGCCACGGTTCAGGCACCGGTACATCTGGTGTTCGGCGCCGAGGGCTTCACCATCGAGCCCGCCGGTGACGAAACCGTCCACCAGGGAGCCGGCCACATGCACATCGGCATCGACACCGAGTGCCTGCCTGCGGACACCATAATCCCGAAGGCCAGCCCATGGATCCACTTCGGCGATGGTTCCATGGAGATCGACGTGGATCTGACGCCGGGCGAGCACACGATCGCTCTACAGATCGGCGACGGCGAACATCGCACCCTCGACGAGCCGGGGCTCTGCAACGTGATCACGCTCAACGTCGAGTAAGAACGCCCGAACACATTGCCCCGCACCGGCTTCCAAGACGCGAACGGAGCGCAACGAACCTGTGTCAACATCGCGTTGCTGGCCAGATTGGCATTGTGGCTGGTGGATTGAGGCACCAGCTGCAGGCCTCGATGCCGGCGAAATCTGTCTTGTTCCTCTGGTGTTTTGGCCTTGAGCCTGTTAGATCAATACGGGCCGAAGGTACCAGGAGATGGCTGCCAACGAACCATATGCGGACCTGCCGCTGCACGATGCCCCGTTGCATCGGTGATGCGGACGCGTTTGGCTGCAACGAGGTGACTTTTTATGTCTGAGGTGGAGATCATCACCGACGCTGATCCGCCCGTTTCGCGGCGGAACTTCATCAAGGGGGTAATCGCCAGCGGCGCTGCCGTGTCCTCCGCGGCATATCTGTTTCGTGGCGCCGGGACCGCCACTGCCCAGGGCACCGCCGGCGCCGTGGAGCGTCTCATCACGCTGACCGTCAACGGCCAGCAACGGAGAGTAGACATCCTGCCGCAGGAAACGCTCGCCATGACCCTGCGCTACAAACTCGGGCTTACCGGCACCAAGCTGGGCTGCGACCGCTCCGAGTGCGGCGCCTGTACGCTGCTGATCGACGGTGTGCCCCACTATTCGTGCTCGATACTCACCCACAGCGTGCGCGGGCGCGAGGTCGTCTCGATCGAGGGTCTCGCCAGCTCCTCCGGTGAGCTCCACCCGGTGCAGCAGGCGGTCGTCGACGGCGGCGGCTTCCAGTGCGCGTTCTGCGCTCCCGGCTTCATCATGAGCATGGTGGCGCTGGTCGAACGGAACCCCGATCCCACTCGCGAGGAGGCCGCTCACGCGCTGTCTGGCAACCTTTGCCGGTGTTGCGACTACCACAAGATCCTCGACTGCACGATGGAGGCCGCTCGATACACGCGTGAGGGCGTGCCGGCGGTGGCAAACTGATGGCCGGTAAGTGGAAGCTCATTGGCGAAGACATCGCACCGCCAGACCTGGTGGCGAAGATCACCGGCAAGGCGAAGTACGCGGAGGACTTCCGCGCTGAAGGCATGCTGTTCGCCAAGGTCCTGGCGAGCCCGATGCCACACGCTCGCGTGACTCGCATCGACGCCAGCGCGGCGCTGCGAATGCCTGGTGTGGAAGGCGTGATCACCGCCGAGGACCTGCCGCCCAGCGATAACCCCTACGCCGAGCGCGCCCTCACCATGGAGCCGCTTTACGAGGGCGAGGCAATCCTGGCAGTCGCGGCGGTCGATGAAACCACCGCCGCCGATGCCATCGAGCGCATCGAGATCGATTTTGAGCCACTGCCGTTCGTCGTGGATCCGCTCGACAGCCTGCGTCCTGGTGGCCCCGACGCTCGGGTAGACGGCAACAGCTTCGTGCGTGAGGAAGGTGAGACCCACCTACGCTCGATCAAGTGGAGCGCCGAGGCGTTCGAAAACGCCGGCGACGGGCTCGCCATGGGTGAGGTCAACGCCGAGTGGAAGGTGGGCGATATCGAAGAGGGCTTCTCGGACGCCGACTTCGTCCTCGACGAGACCATCGTCCACCAGTCGTTGACGCACCATCCGCTCGAGCCGCGCAGCTGCATGGCCTACTGGCAGAATGGCAAGCTGTACTTGCATGCATCGACGCAGAGCGCCATGCGCACCGCCGGCGCGGTGGCGCGTGGCGTCGGAATCGACACCGACGACCTGGTGTTCGTGGCGGAATACTGTGGCGGGGGTTTCGGCAGCAAGATCTCCGGCACCGTCAACATGCCGATCCCGGCGCTGCTCGCACGCAAGACCGGCAAGCCCGTCATGTATCGCGTTACCCGCGCGGAAGAAAACTACTTCGGCCGCGCGCGACCAGGTTTCCAGGCACGGGTGAAGATGGGCTGGCGGGCCGATGGCCGACTGACCGCCCTCGACCTGTTCATCGTCCAGGACAACGGACCGTACGGCCGTCAGAGCGATATGTTTACCGCCGGCACGATCGGATCTCTGGCCTACACGCCTCTGACCATGCGCTTCCGTGGCGTCTCGGTGCTCACCAACACCCCGCCTCGCTCAGCCCAGCGTGGGCCGGGCGGTGTGCAGGTCGTGGCGATGCTCGAGCCGCTGATGGATCGCGCCGCCCGTCAGCTCGGCATCGACCGGGTGGCGATGCGCCGCATCAACGCTGCCGACCGCAACACCAAGTTCGGGTCGGGCCAGGCGGCGTTGACCAGCGCCTTCGTTCGTGAGGCGATCGATCTGGGCGCCGAGCTCTTCGACTGGGAAGCAAAGAGCCGCATGAGCGGCCAGCGCAATGGCACCAAGGTAACCGGGGTCGGGGTGGCGGTAAGCCCGTTCGTCGGCGGCAGCATCGGCTTCGACGGCCTCGTGATCCTCAAGGAGGACGGCAAGCTCTACATCCACCAGGGTATCGGCAACCTCGGCACTCACTCGGTTGCCGATACCGCTCGCGCAGCTGCAGAAGTGCTGGACATGCCGTGGGAGCAGGTGGAGATCGTCTGGGGGAGCACCGCTCGCAACCTACCCTACAGCGCCGTCCAGGCCGGCAGTCAGACCACGCACGCCCACACGCGCGCCAACTACGCCGCCGGGCTGGACGCCAAGCGCAAGCTGCAGGAGCTCGCGGCACGCGATCTCGGGGGCTCACCGGACGACTATGATGTCGGCGGCGGCCGCGTGTACAACCGCGGGAACCGTTCTAGGTCGATGACGCTCGCCGCGGCAGCACGCCGCGCCGTGGTGCTCGGAGGCAGATACGACGGGCACGAGCTGCCGGAGGACATCAACGACGCGACGGTCAAATCGGCCACCGCGCTGGCCGGGCAGGGCCTGATGGGCGTGGCCAAGGACACGTTCCCGCGCGAGGGCTCGACGTTCACCTGGGTGATCGGCTTCGCCCGCGTCGAGATCGACGTCGAGACCGGTCACGCGGAAATCGTCGAGTACGTCGCCACGACCGACTGTGGAACCATGCTTCATCCACGCAGCCTGGGGGCACAGATCTACGGCGGCAGCATTCAGGGCTTCGGCGTCGCCATGAGCCAGAAGTGGGTCTACGACCCGCAGTGGGGCGTGCCTTTCACCAAGGGCTTCCATATGGCGAAGCCGCCGACAATGCTAGATGTGCCGCTCGATGTGCAATGGGCGGCGGTCAACGAGCCCGACCCCTACAACCCTGTCGGGTGCAAGGGCATTGGTGAACCGCCCGTCGGGGCTGGCGCCGGCGCCGTCGCCTGCGCCATCCAGGATGCGCTCGGGGCGGCCGCCTTCAACCGAACGCCGATTACTACCGAGATGATCATGGCTGAGCTCGAAGACATTCCGGCACCATTCCGCCAACCCACCGCCCACCTGTAGGAAGGAGGAAGAGCCGATGGCGACGATTCGCGACATGATGCCGAGTTTCGACCTCTTTCAGCCGGCCAGCGTCGGCGACGCTGTCGCCTTGTTGGATCGCTACGGGTCCGACGCCTGGACACTGGGTGGCGGCCTCGACAGCTTCGAATGGCTCAAGGAGCGCATTCGCCGGCCGGCGGTAGTGGTTGACCTCGGATCCATCCCGGACCTGCGCGGCATTCGCGCGACCGACGACGGCATCGAGATCGGTGCGATGACGACGCTCACCGAGGTCGTTGGCGACGACGCCGTCAACGCCGACTTCGACCTCCTGGCCACCGCTGCTGTTGCCGTGGCGACGCCGCAGATCCGCAACCAGGGAACGCTGGGCGGCAACGTGGCGCAGGATGCGCGGTGCTGGTACTACCGTGGCGGCTGGCCGTGCTATCGGGCCGGCGGCAACATCTGCTACGCTGACACACCGACGTCGATCAACCGCGAGCACGCGCTGTTCGGCGCTGATCGCTGCGTGGCAGTGAACCAATCCGACACCGCCCCGGCGCTGGTCGCTCTCGACGCCAAGATGGTGATCAACAACGCCTCGGGCGAGCGTGTCGTCGATGCCGAGGACTTCTTTCTCGGCCCGGGCGTCGACATCATGCGGATGACGGTGCTGGAGCCCAGCGATCTGTTGACCAGCATCCGTATCCCGGCAACTTGGGCGGGCGCGCGGTTCTACTTCGAGAAGGCGCGCGACCGACAGGCTTGGGACTTCCCACTCGTCAACATCGCCTCGGCGATGGAGGTCAGCGACGGCGTCATCCAACGCGCCCGCATCGTAGTGAACGCGGTGTCGTGTGTCCCCATGAGGCTCCATACCGTCGAGCAGCAGATCCGCGGCGAACGGGTTAGCGAGGAGCTCGCCGAGGCAGCGGGTGAGGTAGCGGTCCAAGGTGCACGCCCGCTGGTGCACAACCGCTACAAGATCCCCTTGATGAGAAATCTCGTGAAGCGCGCCATTCGCGACGCTCAGGCCTGAGGGCGGCGCCAATGGACTTCCTGCAGTGGGAGCAGAACCCGTGGGGCCAGGAGATTCTCGTTCGTATCTCCTGGAGCCTATTCTGGATTGCCCTCGTCGCCGGTGTTCTGTTCGTGGTCTCACACTTGATCTTCCGCGTCACACTCGTACCCAAGATCAAGGCCTCGGCAGCGGCGGCGAAAGACGTGACCACGAGCGCCGCGACTGATATACCGGAGCAAGTGCCGCGCCACTCGTCGGCGTCGCGGGGCTTCCACTGGGTGATGGCAGCGTCGATGTTCGTGCTGCTCATCACCGGGTTTGCGCCCATTGTCGGCATTCAGTTCGCGTGGGTGACGATTCACTGGATCGCCGGCTTGGCGCTCATCGGCTGTGTGCTGTTTCACATCGTGCATGCCACTGCGCGCGGCAACTGGCGATCGGTGTGGTTCGAAAGCACCGACGTCGAGGACGTGCGTCGTAGAATTCGCCGTGCCCTGGGGCGCCCGACAGAACAACCTGCCAAGGATCCGAAGTACGCCCTTCCCAACCGGCTCTACCACCACGCGGTGGTGGTCACGTCGGCCATGGCGATCGGAACAGGGCTGCTGATGTTGGTCCGGGTCGAGACGCCGTTCTTGGCGCGCAATCCGTACATGTTGGCCGAACAGACCTGGGGCTGGGTGTACGTCCTTCATGGTCTTGGCGCGGTCGGCCTGGTGACCCTTATCGTGACGCACGTTTACTTCGCCGTGCTGCCCGAGAAGCGCTGGATCACGAAGGCGATGGTGCGCGGCTGGATCCATCGCGATGAGTATCTCGAGCACCACGATCCGGCGCGCTGGAGCATCGCCGGATCGAAACCCGGTAGCGATTCCGACGCTGCGTGAGCTCGTCGGCCGGTGGGGAACGCATGCGCCGTTTCGGTTGTATCGTTCTGCTTGCCAATACTCCTTCGCTTCGCCAATCTGAATCGCCAGCCTCCGCCTTCGGCCGATGAACGAGCTACAGCAACACATAGACACGCTCGAAGAAAGCTACGAGTTCATGCTCGCCTACGCAGCCCAGGGACTCGAGGGCGACAGCGGAAGCAAGTCCGGAGGCCAACTGCGTGAGTTCCTGCGGCGCTCAGTGATCGCCCTCACCGAGCTACCCGGGGTCGCGGCCGCATACGCGCCAAGCGGGGACGACACGGCAACAGAAGCCTACGCCGACTTCATGACTGTGCTCGAGGGCGATGCACGCAGTGGCCGCGCCGCCATTCAGCTGGTGCTATCGCAGCGATCCATCAGCTCGCAACTGGTCGACAACCTCAACGCGTCGATCCATCTGCGCGCCCTGCTCACCGATCTATTTCTCCTCGACGAACTGCTGAAGCTGAGCGCCGGATAGCGGGGCCACCAACCGATGGCTCACAGGGAGCTGCCCGTACCGCGGTTGGACCTGTCTGAGAAGGAGCTCCAGGAGCGCTTCGATACGCTCCAGGAGGCGCTCGTTCCGCTCTGGAAGTCGATCTCGCAGCTAAACCAGGAAGAGCAGACGATCGTCGTCGTGCCGTCTGTCTCACTCGACTTCGCGCTGCGTCCCTCCGAGATGCAGGCCTACGAGGAGCGACTACTGTTTCTGCTGTTGTTGCTGCGACAGCCGCGTGCGCGCATGGTCTACGTCACCGGCCAACCGGTCCCTGAGGCGGTGATCGACTACTACCTTGCCTTGCTGCCTGGGTTGATACCTAGCCATGCGCGCGCTCGTCTGTTCATGCTGTCGGTAGGCGACGCTGATCCGATCCCGCTCACCCACAAGGTGCTACAGCGTCCGCGATTGATCGAGCGCATCAAGCATCTCGTGATCGATCCCGAGCGCGCCCATTTGGTGCCGTTCAACACCACCTGGGCAGAGCGCGACTTGGCGCTGCGACTCGGCATTCCGATGTACGGCAATGACCCTCGTCACGAGCACCTCGGATCCAAGAGCGGCAGCCGGCAGCTGTTCAAGCAGGCCGGGGTCCCCTGCCCCACTGGGTTCGAGAACCTGCGATCGCTCGACGACATCGTCGGAGCGATCGTCGAGCTCAAGAAGACCCAACCCGGGTGTCCGGCGGCGATCGTCAAGCTCGAAGCGTCGGTATCCGGCGAGGGCAATGCCCAGATCGACCTTTCGGGCGTCGATGCCGAGCCGGCGGCCATCGAGCAACAGGTCCGGGAGATGACCACCGAGGTGGTGGGGTTGTCGGCAGATGACTATCTTGCCAAGTTCGCCCGAATAGGCGGGATCGTCGAAGAGCGCATCGTGGCAGATGGCGTGCTGAGCCCTAGCGCACAGTTGCGCATCACCCCGCTCCGCGACGTACAGCTGCTCTCGACCCACGATCAGCTTCTCGGGGGGCCCACCGGGCTGAGCTTTCTCGGTGCGCGGTTCCCGGCCGACAGCGCCTATGCGTCGATGATCGCTCGGGAGGCGCTGAAGATCGGCCAGCTGATTGCTGAAGAGGGTGTCATCGGGCGCTTCGCGGTCGATTTCCTCACCGCGAAACAAGACGGCAACTGGAAAGCATGGGCCATCGAGGTAAACCTGCGTAAGGGTGGCACGACACATCCATTCCTGACGCTCCAGTTCCTCACGGACGGCAACTACGACTGGGAGTCGAATGCGTTCCGTACCCCGAGCGGCCAGCTCAAGTTCCTCGTTGCTAGCGACCACGTCGAGTCGGACGACTACAGGGTGCTCGAGATCGACGACCTGTTCGACGTCATGGTGGCGCACGGCATCCACTTCGATCACACCCGGCAACGCGGCATCGTGCTGCACATGATGGCCTGCCTGGGCGACTGTGGACGCTTCGGCCTGACCGCCGTCGGCGACTCGGCGGACGACGCCCAAGCACTGTACCAGCAGGCGGAACGGGTGCTACTCGAGACGGCGCGAAAGGCGCGTGTCGATCAAGGGCTTTCCGGCGATACCGAAGAAGCCTGTAGCTAGCCGGCCGGCCGCTTGCGACCGCTCGGTTGCGCCGCGCGACCGCCGCTGCGGTGCTAGAATTCGCCGCAAAACTGTCCCGGCCTCGTGGAGCCTGAGATGTCCACCGAACACGACAATGACGACTTGGTTCTGAGCGAGCTCGCCACCGACGAGCTCGTCGACCAGATGCACGACGATCTCTACGATGGACTAGCTGAGGAGATCGGCGAGAGCACTACTATCCTGCTCGATCGCGGCTGGGAAGCGAAAAAGGTGCTCGACGATGCGCTGGTCAGCGCCATGAACGTCGTCGGCGAGGACTTCCGCGACGGAATTCTCTTCGTTCCCGAGGTGTTGATGTCCGCCAATGCCATGAAGGCTGGCATGGCCATTCTGCAGCCGATTCTTACCCAGACCGGCGCGGAGCCGGTCGGAAAGATGGTCATCGGTACCGTCAAGGGTGACATCCACGACATCGGCAAGAATCTCGTCGGCATGATGCTGGAAGGTGCGGGGTTCGAGGTCATCGATCTGGGCATCAACACCGACGCCGACTCTTACATCGAGGCGTTGAAGGAGCACCGTCCGGACATCCTCGGAATGTCTGCGTTGCTCACCACAACGATGCCGTACATGAAGGTCGTCATCGACACGCTCAAGGAGCAAGGCCTGCGCGACCAGTTCATCGTCATGGTGGGCGGCGCACCGCTCAACGAGGAGTTCGGGCGAGCCATCGGTGCCGACGCGTACTGTCGTGACGCCGCTACCGCGGTCGAAGTTGCCAAGCGACTCGTAGCTGAGCGACGCGCCTCCTGACCGGGGCGAGGACACCCGTGCCGACACGCGTACTCATACTCGCCTGCGGAGCTCTCGGCCTCGAGGAGTTGGCCGCTCCACTCAACCGGGCAGCCGAAGGGGAGGTCGCATGGCGCAGTTGATCACGATCTACTGGCGCGACATTCCGGCGCAGGTGATCGGCCGCAGCGGCCGTACCCGCGTCAAGGTCGAGCTGCCGCCGCGGTTTGCGCAAGCGATCGACAGCGCGGCGATGCGCGCCGGCCGCGGTAGTAGCGACGAGTACCTCGCCGATTGGCGACGCGATCGCCGACCGTGCTCCGGGAATCTCGAAGAGGAGGTGGCCGCGCAGGTCGCACAACTCGAAAGCGAGTTCTCCGAAAGCGCCCTACGAGCCATAGTCCGGGCCAACGGCCTGGCGCAAACCCGCGAGCCAGCCCAATGACCGATACGGTAATTAGCTCCGCCACGCGCCAGGTGACGATCGGGTTCGATCGACGGTTCGTGGTCATCGGTGAGCGCATCAACCCCACGGGTCGCAAGCTTCTCGCCGCCGAGATGAAGGCCGGCGACTACACTCGGGTCGAAGCCGACGCCGTGGCTCAGGTTGCCGCCGGCGCCACCATGCTCGACATCAACGCGGGCATTCCTCTGGCCGATGAGCCGGCGATCCTGGCTCGTTGCATCGAGCTTGTACAAGCGGTGACCGACGTACCACTGTCGATTGACTCCTCGGTGGTCGCGGCTCTGGAAGCAGGGCTGGCGGTGTATAAGGGCAAACCGCTGCTCAACTCGGTAACCGGCGAGGAAGAGCGTCTGGAGGCCGTGCTGCCGCTGGTCAAGAAGTACGGTGCCGCGGTCGTCGCGATCTCCAACGATGACACCGGCATCTCTCAGGACATCAACGTGCGCTTCGAGGTGGCCAAGAAGATTGTCGAGCGCGCCGCCGATCACGGCATTCCGGCAAGCGACATCGTCGTCGATCCCCTCGTCATGCCGGTCGGCGCAATCAACGACGCCGGACGGCAGGTGCTCGAGCTCGTTCGCCGCTTGCGCACCGAGCTCAAAGTCAACATGACCTGCGGCGCCTCGAACTTCAGCTTCGGTTTACCGAATCGACACGGAATGAACGCCGCCTTCATCGCCAGCGCCATCGGGGCAGGTCTCACATCGGCCATCACCGACCCCCTCGACGCCGGCATCATGCAGGCGGCACGCGCTGCCGATGTCATCGCCGGTCATGATCCGGAGTGCGCCCGCTGGCTCGCCGTCTACCGCCAGGCCCCGGCAGCCGGCAGCGAACGCCAGCGCCGCGGCAAACGCGCGCGCCGGCTTCCGTGAACGGACAGTGGCACAGCCCGACGCGCTGATCGTCTTCACCCCCTCGGGAAAGCGAGGGCGATTCGCCCTCGACACGCCGATACTCGACGCCGCTCGGCAGCTCGGCGTCGATATCGATTCAGTGTGTGGGGGTCGCGGCATCTGCGGCCGCTGCCAGGTGACGCTGAGCGAGGGCAAATTCGCCAAGCACGGAATCACCTCGCAGGCAGACCACCTGACACCGTTGTCTGAACCTGAACAGCGCTATGCCGACAAGAGCGGGCTCGGGACGGACCGTAGGTTGAGCTGCCACACACGGCTGCGCGGCGATGTGGTCATTGACGTACCGGCGAGCAGCCAGGTACATCGCCAGGTCGTGCGTAAAGAACTCGACGCACGTGATATCGAGCTCGATCCGGTGGTCCGATTGCACTTCGTCGTGGTGGCGGAGCCTGACATGGACGAACCGACGGCGGACCTCGAGCGGCTTTGCGACGCGCTGGAACGCGAGTGGGGGATAGCCGACCTGACCTGCGATCCGACCGCGCTCCGCCGACTGCAACCGGCACTCCGCGACGGCAAGTGGTCGGTGACGGTGGCGGTCCGCAAAGGCAGCGAGATCGTCGCGGTCTGGCCAGGTTTTCTCGACACCATCTACGGCATGGCGGTGGATGTTGGCTCGACCACCATTGCGGCACATCTTTGCGATCTTTACACCGGGGAGGTCGTCGCCAGCGCCGGGGTCATGAATCCGCAGATTCGGTTCGGCGAGGACCTCATGAGCCGAGTCTCCTACGTGATGATGAACCCGGGCGGCGAAGAACAGCTGACCAAGGTCGTCCGCGAGGCCATCGCCACGCTGGCCGCAGAGGTGAGCGCCGCCGCAGGTGTGTCACCTACCGACGTTCTCGAAGTCACCCTGGTCGGCAATCCGGTGATGCACCATCTGTTGCTCGGTATCGATCCGACACCGCTGGGAACCGCGCCCTTCGCGCTGGCCACCGCGCGCGCCACGACGCTGCCTGCCAGGCAACTGGAGCTCGGAGTTCACCCCGGAGCTCGAGCGTACCTTCTACCTTGTATCGCCGGGCACGTCGGCGCCGACACCGCCGGCATGCTGCTGGCGGAAGCGCCCTACCGCGACGATGCGATCACGCTGCTGGTCGACGTGGGGACGAATGCCGAGCTCGTGCTCGGAAGCCGCAAGAGCTTGGTGGCCGCCTCCAGCCCCACCGGGCCCGCCTTCGAGGGAGCACAAATCAGCTGCGGTCAGCGCGCCGCGCCAGGCGCGATCGAGAGGGGGCGTATCGATCGCGACACCCTGGAGCCGCGGTTCAAGGTCATCGGCTGCGAGCTCTGGTCGGACGACCCCGAGTTCGCCGAACAGACGAGCGCAACGGGTGTCACCGGTGTCTGCGGCTCCGGCATCATCGAGGTGGTTGCCGAGATGTATCTGACCGGCATCATCGACGCGGACGGGGCGATCGACGGACGGCTTGCCGAGCGCAGCCCCCGGATCGTGGCGGACGGCCGTACCCATGCCTACGTATTGCACGAAGGCGAGCCCCGAGTGCGTATCGTCCAGAACGATGTTCGCGCCATTCAGCTGGCCAAAGGCGCCCTATACGCTGGTGCCCGCCTGCTGATGGAGCGCCTGGGCGTCGAGAAGGTGGATCGCATCCGGCTGGCGGGCGCCTTCGGCAGCCATATCGACGTGAAGTACGCCATGGTGCTGGGCATGATCCCCGACTGCGACTTGAGCCAGGTCTCCTCGGCCGGCAACGCTGCCGGTGCCGGCGCACGCATCGCGCTGCTCGATGGCAGCGCCCGCGCCGAGATCGAGACCTGGGTGCGCCGCATCGAGAAGGTAGAGACGGCGGTGGCCGACCGCTTTCAGCATCACTTCATCAACGCGATGGCCATACCGAACAAGGAGGAGCCGTTCCCCGAGCTCGCCAAGGTCGTAACGCTGCCGGCGCCGAAGCAGGCGGCCGACACCGATCGACGAGGTCGGCGAGGTCGCCGGCGGCGCAGCCCACCGAGGAGGTAGCCGGGGGCTGAAGAACTCTGCTAGGCGGTCAGCCCCGCGGTGTCCTTCGGCGCCGCCGTTTCTTGGGTTCAGCTCGAACCGCAGCGTCCTGAGCTACCGGGGGCGGTACCGCCGGGAGCTCTTCCTGCGACTCGAAGCCCGACGTGATCAGGCGACCCAGCTCCGCCACCACGGCGGCATCGGTATCGAGGGGCTCGTACTTGGCGAGCCGTTCCTCGACCTCGTCGGCAGCGCGCTCAGGAAGCTCCTTGCCGCCCTGCTTGATCCAGGCCTCGCGGTTCTCGCGATCCACGACGGGGGAAGTGAGATAGAGCTCCTGCGGCCAATGCTCGAGCGTGTGCTCAGCGGTGATCAGGTGGTTCTCCGCCATCAGCGCGTCCGCCAGGCGGGCAATCGGCAGGTCATCCAGTAGCCGGATCTCACGCACGAAGTGGAGCGCCTGCCCGCACATCTCATCGTCGAACACGAGCTTCGCGAGGCTGAAGACGAGCACGAAATCGAGCATCCCAGGACCCGATACCGAGTTAACGCCGGCCAGCGCAGCCAGCAGCGCTGACCCGAACGTCTCAGCGCCCGCCTGTGCATCGAGAAGCTTGGCATCGCTGAGCGCCATATACGCCTGTGTGGGCAAGTCGAGCGACTTGGCAACGGCAACATAGGCGGTATCCAGCTGCAGCGCTTCGATCGCCGCCATCGGAGCGCTCGCTGCTTTCATGTGGAAGGTCGCCGGGGCCCCCCCGAAGATCACCGGCGTGCCCTGCCTAACGATCTGGGCCATCGTCAGCCCCGCGAGCACATCGACGGTGTGAAACACCGTCGCCCCCACCAGCGTCACCGGTGCGATGAGCCCCATCAGGGTGACCGGGACGATCTCGATCGGAATTCCCCGCTCGGCACAGTCGATGATGTTCTGGCACGAATCCTCGCCATAGCGGAAGTTCCCCGTCGCGGTGATCGTGAAAATCGACATCGGACGCGCCATCAGATCGGCAGCGTCGTCGCGGAACAGTTGCATCATGTCCGCCATCCGAGGCACGCCGTCGGCCGTGAACGACCCCGACACCACCGGCTTGCGACTATTGGTCAGACAAATGTAGAGCCGCCACGCATCGGAAACCTGCGCCTCGATGTCGTCGTTGGTGGAGAACGCCGTGGCGAGATAGGCGATGTTGGTGAGCCCATCGCACAACCGAACGTACTCGGTAAAGTCGGTGGAGTTCGCTAACCGGGTCTCGCCGGTGCGATGGTCCAGGACCTTTAGCCCGCTCGAGCCCGGAACGAAGTGCACGTTGTTGCCGCCAATCTCCGTGTAGGAAGAACCATGGCGATCAAACAAGGTGAATGACTTGGGAGTGCTGGCGATCGCCGCCTCGACCACGTCCGCCGGGAACAGCACCCGCTCCCCGGAGGCATCGAGCGGCAGCCCATGATCGAGCAAGAGCTGCCGCATCACCGGGCCCCGAATCTCCATACCGGTCTCGGCCAGAAACCGCTTGGCCTCGTCGAGAACCTGCGCGATGAGATCATCACTCAAGATGTTCAGTGTGGGACGCATGGCTCTACCTCGCAGCACTTCAACTACGGTGGACCGCCGCTAAGACTACCGGCGCTCAAGCGTGACGGCAACGTCGGCTCTGCTAAGCTGTCGGGGTTGAAATCTTCTGCCAAACCGAACTCGAATCGAGCCCTGCTGGCAATGCGCGCCACGCTGCTCGCGGCGCTGCTGCTCGCGGCGCTGGCGGCAGGGCCTGCGCCGCGCCCTCTACAGCAGGACGCCAACGCCTGGCCGCACCTCCTCGGGCCTCGGCGCGACGGAACCGCCCCGACAACCCGAATCGCCGCGTGGCCTGCCGACGGGCCGCGAGTGCTCTGGAGACGCAGCGTCGGTGAGGGATTCGCCGGCCCGGCGGTGGCAGCTGGACGACTGCTACTGTTTCACCGCGTCGCCGACGAGGAAGTGCTGGAGTCGCTGGATCCCGCTACTGGTCGACCCACTTGGTCGGCATCGTACGCCACAGACTATCGGGACGACTTCGGCTTCGACGAGGGGCCGCGGGCCACACCCACCGTTGCGCAGGGGCGAGTGTTCACGCTGGGCGCCCAAGGCGAGCTTCAGGCCGTCGATCTGGCCACCGGGCAGAGGCTGTGGTCAGTCGGCACGCACGCCCGCTTCGGGGTTCGCAAAGGGTTCTTCGGCGCCGCATCGGCACCATTGGTCGACGGCGATCACGTCATGGTCAACGTTGGTGGCCGCGACGCTGGAATCGTCGCGTTCGATGTTGCCAGCGGTGAGGTCGTCTGGACCGCCACGGATCACGAAGCCAGCTACTCGGCGCCCGTGACTGCTGATCTCGGGGGGCACCACAGCGCGCTGTTCTTCACCCGCAACGGCCTGGTCGAGATCGACCCGGCGAGCGGCCGCGTACGCGCCGACTACCCCTGGCGCTCACGCTCGCGTTCATCGGTAAATGCCGCGAGTCCCCTCGTAATCGGTGAGCGCGTGTACCTTTCTGCTAGCTACGGTACTGGTGCCGTGCTCCTGGAGCGCAGCGCCGCGGGTTTCATACCGGTCTGGTCGTCAGACGACGTGCTGACGAATCACTATTCCACCAGCGTCCATCACCGCGGTTACCTCTATGGCTTCCACGGTCGCCAGGAGTACGGGCAGTCGCTACGTGCCGTCGAGTTGAGCACCGGGAAACTAGCCTGGGAGGTCAAGCGCTTCGGTGCCGGCACCCTGCTGCTCGCAAACGACCGTCTGCTTATCTTGCGTGAGCGTGGCGAGCTGGTGCTGGCCGAGGCTACGCCAGAGGCTTTTCGGCCCTTGGCTAGCTCCCGCATCCTCGATGGAACGGTGCGAGCCTATCCGGCATTGGCGAACAGCATGCTGTTCGCCAGAAACGAGAGCGAGCTCATTGCGGTCGAGCTTTCCTCTCCCCCGGTGAACTAGAAAGTCGCGCACCAGCCGGGGCCGGATGGCCCCTTCCCGTACTGGGGTAACCCTACTCGCCTAGTCGGCCGGCCGCCGGAACTTCAGCGCGAAACGGTCGATCGTCCAGCGGCTGCCCCGGAAGCTCTGGTCGAAGTCGTCGTCAGGGTTGGCGTACATCTCCGAGCGCTCCACCAGCTCGAACCCGGCCGCGGTCAGAGCGTCGACCACGTGTTGCTCGTTGATGCGGTGCGTGCTGTCGTCGAAGCCTTCCTTCGGAGTCCGCGCATCGACGACGCCGAAGATCCCGCCCGGCTTGAGCGCGGCGAGATACGACGCATAGATCGGACCGGTATTGCCACGGTTCTCAAGGTCGTGGATGTTCCGAACCGTGATCATCACGTCCACGCTGCCCGGCGTTACCTCGGCGAAGTCGGTGAACACCACGACGTTTGACAGGCCGGCGGCCTCGACGCGCTCCGCCGTGCTGCCACGACGATCGGGACCCGCCAGTACCTGCCCATGCTCCACTATCAGCGACAGCACGTGGGTGTTGTAGCCGCCACCTGGCATCAGATCGACGACCGTCATGTCGGGCTCGACGCCAAAGAACTCGTAGAGCTCCAGGGGCTTGCTGCCGGCATCACGCTCGCGGTCGGCGTCGGTTCGCAGCGGATCATCGAGAGCGCTCTGGCCTTGCGCCAGGCCGAGCGTCGCAGCGACGGCAAGTGCCACCACAGCGGCGGTCGGCGAACGGAAATGCACACGGCTCTTGCAGAACATTGCTTCTACTCCACAACGATGGGGATCGATCGAACGAGCCTATCTATCCACACATGGCATACAAACGCCAAGCGCCGCACGCGCCGCCGCTGCCACTGCCAGGCCGTGGTGAAAGTGTGGTGGGCTTGGCGGCCGGGTCTTGCGAGGCGGAGGCAAGGAGAGAGGAGGAGGCGATGATCGCCCCATCGTTGACGACGAACGACGCAGCATACGCGCGCAACCCCCTGTCGCCCGAAGGGTTACGGTGATTTGGGACCATCTGCAGCGTTGGCCTTCCGCGACAATGGCTAGCAGGCCGCCTTGCATCTGGCCCCAACTCGCCGTAACCAGACCCACCACACTTTCACCACGGCCTGCTAGGGTCGTCAGCGGGACTGAACCCTCCGCCGGCAGGCTCCAAGGTCGCCAGCAGCGTATCGAACTCGATGGCGATCACAGAGCTCTGACGGTTTGCTGCCTTCGCACGACGTACTGTTCCCTGACTGGTAGTGGGACTGACCCGACCCTTGCTCTCAAGAAAGCGGACGAGACAATGCGACCCGACGGGGACATGCGGCTGATCCACGCGTGCCAACACCCCACTGCGACTCATATTAAGTGTCACGCCACGCAAGGCAGGAGGATGCCGTTCTTCTACCTCAACGCGGATCAGATGGCAGACCTCAAAGCGCGGAAACCGTTCAACAATGAGCCGTGGTGCGATGTCTAGGTGACCGCAGAGTTCCTCGAACCAGGAGCTTTGGAAGAATTCATTCGGGTGTCCATACCTAATGATTTTCGTCAAGCGCTTTCGTTGGTGCGAAGAGATCAGCTCCCGATCGTGTATCTCGCGGAAAAAAACACAGTCATCGACAGCCTGCTTGAGAACCGCCGCGAAGAGCCTGCGACAGGCGTCCGGATCGTACTCCTCTGGCCGGGAGCAACCTTCCCGAGCGACTCCTTGAACCTCAGTCCTAGGCTGCTGCGCTGCAGATGTGGCGATTGCTCTCGACATCGTTTTGTTCATTGGTGGCCACCCGGTCCTTCACTCCATCGCGCTAGCCCAACCAAGGGCTGGCAGCCTGAGAAGTTCGGTGTTCAGCGCAGAGCACGGGCCGCAAGCACCGAATGCCCCGCCGAGGGCGCGCCGCCGACTGTGCCGGATCCTAGTCGTAACATCAGCGACGCGCCCATCGGGCGTTTCCTGGTCTGGGTAAGAGGGAGACTCAATCCCGTTGCTGAGACTCAGCATATACGCTATGAAACGTATCGAACGCGTTGGGTCAGTTCAACATAGTTTTCATATGTCAAGATAACTTAAGTTGTTCAACATTAATCATTAGTAACTTTCAAAGGACGAATGGGGTCACGAAAGCCGTCTCCTTTCCCTCGGGCAGGCCCAAGGCGGTGCTTCGGGTGAAGGGCGGCGCGCTTCGTGTCGTCGGAGTAACTCGAGCGGAGGCACATGGGTCTGGAGCCGAAGCCTGACGAGCTGGTCCACACCCAGCAGGGGCGTTTAGCATCGCCAGTTTCAAGGCCCACCCCCACCCGACGAATGGAATCACCAGCGACTCGTAGCCAGCGGGCCTATTCAATAGCTGATCGGCGAGAGTACGGGACGTTGCCGTCGGGACCCACGAGTACACTGTGCACGCATCGCGACAACGGCGGTGAGCGAACCCGCGACCCCGCCCGAGAACCGCCAACGGCGAAGCGAGGACATCATCAGAGCCAGCGCAGCAACACCCGTCCTGTTGGTGGCGATTGCCGCGGTCGCGGCCGGAGAGATTTCGACCAACAGCCACGCTCTGACGGCAGCCGTCCGTGAGCCGCGCGAGCACAGGCTGCGTCGCCAGTTGGTCGTCGATCCGTCGGCGCTCGAGGCGCTGATCGCCAATCCCGCCGTCCGCGACATGCTCGCCACCGTGCGCCAGGGTGAGGTGGCGACCATCGAAGACCAGGTCGCCGTGTGTGAGATCCCAGCACCACCGTTCAACGAACAGGAGCGCGCAACAGACTACGCTCGTCGCCTGCGCGAGGCCGGTATCCAGGGTGTTCGGACCGATGCGGTCGGCAACGTGATCGGCGAATGGACCGGCTCGGAACCGGGTCCGCTGGTCGTTCTGTCCGCGCACCTCGACACCGTGTTTCCGCCGGGCACGGACGTCACCGTGAGCCGCGACGGCCACTTGCTGAAGGGACCTGGTATCGTCGACGACTGTCGCGGGCTGGCGGTGGTGCTGGCGGTCGCAAGAGCATGGGTGGGAAGCGGGCTGAGGCCGCGCGGACGGCTCATATTCGTCGCCACGGTGGGTGAGGAAGGTGCTGGCAACCTGCGGGGGGTGCGTCACCTTTTCGAGGTCGAGCTACAGGACCAGATCGACGCGTTCATCTCCGTCGACGGCGCCGGCAGCACCGTCACCCACGGCGCGGTTGGCAGCCATCGCTACAAGGTCACTTACCGCGGGCCGGGTG
This sequence comes from Acidobacteriota bacterium, assembly GCA_963666055.2. GTDB lineage: Bacteria > Acidobacteriota > UBA890 > UBA890 > WLXD01 > DASCOT01. The sequence continues at coordinate 735,063 of CAXWPH010000015.1, forward strand.
GGCACAGCTTCGGGGCTTTCGGCATGCCCAACCCGATGCACGCCCTGGGGCGGGCGATCGCCAAGATCGCCGACTTCCAGGTTCCATCCGCGCCCAAGGTCACGTTCAGCGTCGGGATCCTGGAAGGCGGGACCTCGGTCAACTCGATCCCGTTCTCGGCCGCGATGTCGGTCGACATGCGCTCCCTCGACGTCGACGCGCTCGAGGAGATCGACGCTCAGTTCCACGCCGCGCTGCAGCAGGCTCTCGACGAAGAGAACACTCGCTGGGACAGCGACGTCGACCTCACTTACGATATCGAGGTCATCGGCATCCGCCCCGCTGGGCTACAGCCCGAGAGCGCCCCGATCGTGCGGGCGGCGCTTGCGACGGCGCAAGCAGTTGGCATCGATGCGCAACTCAACACCGCCAGCACCGACTCCAACATCCCGATCAGCCTGGGACTTCCGGCGGTCACCATCGATGGAGGAGGCCACGGCACCGGAGCCCACGCGCCCTCCGTGGAGACCTTCGATACGACCGACAGCTATAGGGGCTCGCAATGGGCCCTCTTGCTGACGCTGGCACTTGCCGGTGTCGAGTAGAGCGCGGTGAAGCCGGCGGACGACAACGGCGCCGTGGCCAGGTGGCGGCTCGCGGCGGTGCTGGCCGTCGGCGCGGTCATCTGGGCGAGTCCGGCACCGGCGACACTGGACCCCCGAGCATGGCATCTGTTCGCGATCTTTCTTGCCACCATCGTCGCGGTGTTGATCGACGCGATGCCCATTCTCACTGCGTCGGTGCTGGCGATAGCGATCGCCGTGCTCAGCGGAACGCTGACGCCAACGGAAGCCTACTCCGGGTTCTCGCAGAGTTTCCTGCTGCTGTTGATCATCGCGTTCCTGGTGGCTCAGGCGGTGGTCAACTCGGGCCTCGGCCAGCGCATCGCCTATGCGATCATCATCCGGCTGGGTCGATCGACGCTCGGACTCGCCTACAGCCTCATCATCACCGACCTCCTTATCGCCCCGGCGTTTCCATCCAACACGGCGCGGTCCGGTGTGCTCTACCCGATCCACTATGCGCTCGCTCGCCAGAGCGGCTCGCGACCCGAGGACGGCACCCAGGGTCACATGGGGAGCTTCCTCATGATGGCCGGCATGACGGGGCTAACAGTTTCGTCGGCGATGTGGATGACGGCAATGGCGGCCAATCCAGCCGGTGCCGGTATCGCCACGCAAAGTGGCATCCCGGTGAGCTTCGGCTCTTGGGCGCTGGCGGCGTCGGTGCCGTCGCTAGCGGCGTTGCTAATCGTGCCCTACCTGCTGTATCGGATCTTCCCGCCGGGAGTGAGACACACTCCCGAAGCGCCGGCGGCGGCGGCCGAAGCGCTGCGCGCCATGGGTCCAATGTCGCGCCAGGAACGGATCACCGCGCTGACCTTCGCGGGCATGATTACCGGCTGGGCACTGTCAGCCTCGCTGGGTATCAACACCGCGGCCATCGCTTTCCTCGGGCTCGGCGTGCTCATGTTGACGGATATATTCACGCTCGCCGACCTCAAAGAACGCGGCGACGCCCTCGGCATTTATATGTGGTTCGCCATCATGTACACGCTGTCGACGCAGCTCAACGAGCTAGGCTTCATGTCGCTGGCTGCCGGCGGTATGGCCAGCCGACTCGAGGGCCTGCCATGGCCCCTGGTGTACGTCGCGTTGATCGTCACCTACGTGCTGATCCATTACCTGTTCGTATCGCAGACGGCGCACATGCTGGCGCTGTACGGAGTTTTCCTGAACGTTGGCCTACAGGCAGGCGTACCCGGCCCCCTTCTGGCGTACATGCTGCTGTTCGCCACCAACTTCTTCGCGGCGATCACACCACAGGGCTCGAGCGCCAACGCCATCTTTCTGAGCAGCGGCTACATCGAGCCGCGTCAGGTGTATCACTATGGTGGGCTGGTGACGCTCTTCAACCTGATCGTCTACCTCGTGGTCGGCACACCCTGGATCCTGTTGGTCACCTAGAAGCAAGCGCGGCAGGTGCTGCGAGCGAGCTTTCTTTCGACACGTCACGCGACTAGAGTCGATTTTCTCGTCGCCGCAAACCAGCTGGGATAGAGCAACATGGTCACTACAGGCACATCAGGGAACGGCCGGTCGAGCGAAGCACCACGGCTGCGCAACTTCATCGGCGGCAAGTGGGGCGTGAGCGCGTGGTGATCACGCGCTGGTAGCACCACCCCAGGATGTGCCAGAGTACGAACCGTCGGACCCATCGATCGACCGATTCTGATCTGCAGACGGCTTGATCGCGACGGTTCGAGCTACGTGTTCCCACCGCGCCAGCGGTGTACCTACGAGGCCAGACTACGATGAGCGAGACCGGGTCGGCAGTGATGGCAAGTGCCTCCGCTGAGGCGCACGATGCGCAGCGCGACTACCTGTTCCCCTGCGTTTCGACCCTCTACACCGAGCCCCTGGTCATGGCCGAGGCGCAGGGCGTGCGGGTAAAGGATGTCGAAGGCAACGAGTACCTCGACATATTCGCAGGCATCCTGACAACCTCGGTCGGGCACTGCCATCCGGAGGTCACAGCCGCCACCAAGGCGCAGATCGACAAGCTCGGGCACACATCGAGCCTTTACATTACGGATCCGCAGATCGACGCTGCACGTCGGCTGGCGGAGATCGCGCCCGGCGCTCTCCGCAAGTCGTTCTTCACCAACAGCGGCACCGAGGCGATCGAGACCGCGATCATGCTGGCCTGCATGTACACCGGGCGAAGCGAGATCATGGCGCTCCGACTCGCCTACTCTGGCCGGAGCATCCTCGCCACCAACGTCACCGGCCACGCCGCCTGGCGACCGCTGAGCAGCTCGCTACCGATCAAGCACGCGCTGGCACCCTATCCGTACCGTTGTCCGTTCAAGTCGCCCTGCGACGAAAGCTGCGTCGACAAGTTCGCCAACGATCTCGAAGAGGCGATCGTCACCACCACCAGCGGCAAGCCGGCGGCGTTCATCGCCGAAACCATCCTCGGCCTTGGCGGCTACATCGTGCCGCCGCCAGGCTACTTCCAACGGGCTGCCGAGATCATCCGATCGTATGGCGGAGTATTCATCTGCGACGAGGTGCAGGCGGGATTCGGACGTACCGGCGATAAGTGGTTCGGGATCGAGCACTGGGACGTCGAGCCCGACATCATGGTGATGGCCAAGGGCATCGCCAATGGACAACCGGTCGGCGCCACCATCACGCGTGACGAGATCGCCGACGCCTGGACCGCCAAGACCATCTCAACGTACGGCGGCAACCCGGTGAGCATGGCGGCAATGGCAGCGACCCTCGATGTTCTACGCCGCGAAGATGCGCCGTCGAACGCCGCGGCACGGGGACGCGAGCTGCGCGCCGGCCTCGATGCGCTGGCTGAGCGCCATGAATGGATCGGCGAGATCCGTGGCATGGGTCTGATGCAGGCGCTCGAGCTGGTCGAGGACCGTGAGTCCAAGACCCCGAGCCCTGAAAAGGGCCAGGCACTGCTCGAGGCTGCTAGGCAGGAAGGACTGCTGATCGGGCTCGGTGGCCAGCACGGCCACGTCATCCGCCTCGGCCCCTCGTTGCTGATCACCGAAGACGAGACCACGGAAGCCCTACAACGGCTCGAGAGAGCCTGCGACCGCGTCAGCTCCGGGGGCTCCGGGGTTTAGATCGTTGATCGCGGGAATGCCCTGGAGCGCCTGGGTGCTGCTTGTGGTGGCCGTGGGCACCGGGTTGACGGTGGAACTGGTGCACTACCGACGTGGGCGAAGCCGCCGCGGCGACCAGGGCCGCGGCATTGCTGACAGCGACCAGGGCCCCGACGCTACCGACCGGGGAAATTGAGTTGGCGTTCGCCACCATCATCACCGTCCTGGGCGTTTATCTCGCCGTCCTGCTCGGCCTCGGCTGGTGGGCCGGCCGCGGATCGGGCAGCGTGGCGGGGTACTACGTCGCCGACAAACAGCTGCCCTCGTGGGTCATCGCCTTCAGCTCCAACAGCACTGGAGAGAGCGCCTGGCTGCTGCTCGGCCTCACCGGCATGGGCTATACCATCGGCATCCACTCGCTGTGGATCATCTTCGGTGAGGTCCTCGGGGTGGCTCTCGCCTGGACGCTGGTAGCAAAACCGTTCAAGGCCTGGACGGATCGCTACGACTCGATCACCGTGCCCGACTATCTGGAGGCGCGGTTCCGCGACTCCAGCCACGTGATCCGCTGGCTCAGCCTGATAATCATCGTCAGTATGGTCACCGCATACACCGCCGCCCAGCTCACCGCGGCCGGCAAGGCGTTCGCGTCGTTCCTCGACACCAGCTACGTCGTCGGCGCCCTCATCGGGGCGGCGGTTGTTCTGTACTACACCATCGTCGGCGGCTTCAAAGCGGTCGCCTATAGCGACCTGTTTCAGGGCATATTGATGCTCGGCGGATTGCTGGCGCTACCGTTTGTAGCAATGTCGGCCGCCGGCGGCTGGACCGCGACCATGACGCAACTCAACGCCACCGATCCGGCGTTGTTGCGGCCGATGGGCAGCTACGGAATGAGCATCGAGGGCTTCGTGTCGGCGATCGGCTTCATCGGCATCGGTCTCGCGTTCCTCGGCGCACCGCAGCTGCTCAGCCGGTTCATCGCCGCTCGCAGCCGGCGCGACATCCACGAGGGAGGGCTGATCGCGGTGCTGTGCATCATCGTCTTCGACCTCGGAGCGGTGTTCGCGGGCATGGCCGGCCGGGTGATCTTCCCGGTGCTCGACGATCCCGAGACAATCTTGCCGATGATGACATCGTCGTTGATGCCGGCGCTATTCACCGGCATCTATCTGGTAATCGTGCTCGCCGCCATCATGTCGACCGCGGACTCGCTGCTGATCATGGCCTCGGCAACGGTGGTACGCGACATCGTGCAGCGCATCTACCGGCCGCACGAGACCGATCGGCGGCTAGCACTGTATGGCAGAGCCACGACGGCATTGATCGGCATCGTTGCGTTGCTATTTGCGCTCGGAGAGGTGCGCGTCATCTTCTGGTTCGTGCTGTTCGCATGGTCGGGGCTGGCGTGTGCCTTCACCCCGGTGGTGTTGTGTTCGCTGTACTGGAAGCGGACGACCCGCGCCGGTGCCATCGCCGGCATGATCGGCGGCTTCCTGACCGCCATCGTTTGGGTGCTGGCGTTCAAGCCGTATACCTACGACCTGTACGAGATGATCCCGGGCTTCTTCGTCGGCTTCCTGCTCACCATCGGGGTCAGTCTGGTCACCGAGCCGCCTGAGGGAGCCGCAGAAGAGTTTGACGCCGTCTGGCGGCAGCTGAGCCAATGAGCCAGTTGCCCACCTGCGGAGGCTGGGCCTGGCTCATCGTAGTGATCGTGACAGTCGCCATCAGCGCAACAGCGACCACGCCTGACGCCGTTGCAGCGCCTCAGCAAGACCCGCGAGCTCGAGACCTCGGCATTCCCTTCTACGGCGAGCCGGGCCCGAGCAACGCAATCACCGATGTCGGCGACGTCGAGGTGGGACACGTCACCCTGATCCGTGGTGACGGCCCCCTGTCGGTCGGCGAGGGGCCGGTGCGTACCGGAGTCACGGCAATCCGACCGCGTGGCCGACAGAGCGAGCCGGTGTTCGCCGGTTGGTATTCGCTCAATGGCAACGGCGAGATGACCGGAACGACCTGGATTGAGGAGTCCGGCGTTCTGGAAGGCCCGGTGATGATCACCAACACGCATAGCGTCGGAGTGGTGCGCGACGCGGTGATCGACTGGCTAGTACGCGCTGGCCACGGCCGCCAACCCTGGGCGCTGCCGGTGGTTGCCGAAACCTACGACGGCTTCCTCAACGACATCAACGGGTTTCATGTGCACCGCGAGCACGTCTTCGAGGCGCTCGGCAAGGCGCACGGTGGGACCGTGTCCGAGGGCGCCGTGGGCGGCGGCACTGGAATGATCTGCCACGGCTTCAAGTGCGGTATCGGAACGTCCTCCCGCTCGGTGGAGATCCAAGGCCGGCGCTACATGCTCGGGGCGCTGGTGCAGGCGAACTACGGACGCCGCGACGACCTGATGATCGCCGGCGCACCGATCGGCCGCGAGATTGCCGACCTGCGACCGCGCCCCGGCGCCACCAGCGCCGATGCCGAGGCGCTCGGCATACCCGGCGACCGCGACTTCGGTTCGATCATCGTGGTGATCGCAACCGACGCGCCACTGCTGCCCTATCAGCTCAAGCGCATAGCGCGGCGAGTGCCACTCGGCATCGCCCGGATGGGCGGTATGGCGGGCAATGGCTCTGGCGACATCTTCGTCGCCTTCTCCACCGCCAACCGCGGCGCCGCCGGAAATAGCGACGCAAGTACTGTCGAGCTGCTGCCGAATGGGTGGCTGACGCCGCTATTTCAGGCCACGGCGTACGCCGTGGAGGAAGCGATTACCAATGCGCTCGTCGCCGGCACCATGATCGTCGGCCGGGACGACAACACCGTGTATGCGCTTCCACACGAGCGACTACGCGACGTGTTGCGACGCTACAACCGCCTGCGCCAGTAAGCCACGCCTGATCGGGTCGGCGGGCCAGAGCAGCGCGCGGATTCAGGCCGCCTCGCGTGGCTTACGTAGCGTCTCGAGAGCCAACAGGGCGCGGCGTTTGGCGCGCTTGACCACATCGAGACCAGCCAACGCCAGCCGCCCGACGTTGCTACAGGGGAGCAGCGCCTTGGCCACCGGAACCCGGTCGCGCCAGTAGGAACCGATGAACGACTTGGCGTTGGCGCCGCTCTCAGCAAACACTAGCTCGGGGCTCGCGAGGAAAAGCCGCACTTCTTGAACGGCGTTCAGCAATCCGGGCGAATACTCGCCGTAGGCGGGATCGAAGGCAACCTTGAAACCGCACAACGTCATGCCCTCGACGAGGCTCGCGCACATGGCAGCGGCAACACCATCGATCCGAACCTCGGTGTAGAACAGGTCGGCGCGATGACCGTAGGCGTTTGTCAGTTCATCGAAGAACTCCACATCAGCGGCGCAGCAGGCGAGCGCTGAGCCACGCTCGCCCTTCCAGCCGGAAGCCTCCATCTACATGAACTGCGACGCCCAGTCGGATCCCTCGTCGAGGGATCGATGTTGCCGCACCTCAACCTCAGCGACCCGGTTCAGGGCCCGCCATTGCCGCCGATAGTTCTTGCGGCGTTTCGCCGACAGCGACGCCAGATACTCATCGAACGACCCGCACCGACGCAGCACCGGACGCGGGAATCCATACCGAATCAGCGGCGTGGCGTGGCGCGCCGATGGGACTCGGTCCACGACATCCCAGGTCAGCGAGTCGACACCGACGAGCGGCAGCACCACCAGGTCGATCGCCGGCGCCGCATCCTCGACCCAATCCCACATCGCGGCGATGGCCTCGGCAGCGAAGTCGCGCTGCAGCAGCGGCTGCGAGAGATACGAATGTGGCGTGCTCCAGAAGCTGACCGTGCGGAGCCGGCCTTGGGTGTGTGGCACCGGGACCTCGAACGGTGCACAGCCAATGAGCTGCTTGCGCGCCCCGTCGACCTGATAGACGAACACGAGCTTGAACGGTCGCATCGGGTAACTACGCAAACCGGCGTGGCACCGCCGACAAATCTCTACTTTGCCCGAGTGGAACAATCCGGTGGCTTGGAGCTTGCCGAACATGCCAGCATGGAGCCTGGAGTGGACGGGCTGCAGCCGCCCGGGAGAATGGAAACATGCACAATTGGCGTCGTGACAAGCACATCCTGGTCGATGAGGCCGAACACAACATCGGCATCGGCGTGGTCAGGTCGCTCGGCCAGGCCGGCTACCGAGTCACGGCCTGTTCATCCGATCCGGATGCCCTGGGCTTCTCCTCCCGTTTCGCAACGCGCACTGAAGTGTGTCCCAGCCCGTTTCGTCGCCAGGCCTTCCTGAGTTGGCTCGACGACACCATCGAAGCACAGCGCATCGACGCCATCATCGCCACCGAGGGCCTGCGGATCTCTTGTACCCCGGCGATCGGCACCTCTACTGGAAGGCTCTGCAGCGGTACCTGAGGGAAATGCTGGGCTCACTGCCCGGTCGGCTGCGGCGCCGACAAACAACCGGAGATCAAGCATGCGTCGAGGGTTAGCCAGGCTGATGCGCCAGCTACAATCATTGGCCCCGACCCTGGCGTTGATGTACGTGCCAGTCTTCGGGTTGATGGGTGCGGCGTTGGTGGTGAGCTTCTACACCGATACCACGCTGGCGGAATTTACCCGGGATCCGGCAGCCAGCACCGGCGCTCACCCGTTGCTCGGCGTGGTATCGAACATCGGCGTGCTCTGCTGGTGCGCTGCCGCCGCGATGTGCTTCCTGGGCGCCGCCGTATTGCACCGCCAAGGTTCTAGCACCCCGCTCCGTCCTTTCCTTGCCACTGCCGGCCTGCTGACCAGCGTCCTGCTGGTCGACGATCTGTTCATGCTGCACGACTCCGTAATCTACGGCCTGCACATGGACGAGAAGTTGCTGTTCGGCGTCTACGGAATCATGGTTGCGGCATTTCTGGTCCACTTCCGCGCCGTCATCCTGGCCAGCGAGTTCCTCCTGCTGGGACTGGCGCTGAGCTTCTTCGCTCTTTCGCTGGCGGTCGATGCGCTGGCGCCGGAGACCCTTCCGATACAGGACCTATACGAAGACGGAGCCAAGCTCCTCGGCATCGTCAGCTGGCTCGGCTACTTCTGCACAACTTCGTTGGAGGCGCTGGCCCCTCGCCACGCTAGCGCTGCCGCCCACCTCGGCGACGCGGCTTCCTCTTCGGACGCTCGCTACGACGAGCATCCTCACCGGCCGGCGCGGGGTCCAGCGCTACCGGCTCACCGAGCGGTGCATGCAGGCTTTCCTGGTAGTAGTCGTCCAGGAGCATAGCGATCACCGAGACTTCATCGCGGCTTTCGCCCAAGCTACGGGCAAGCGGCACGAATCGCTGCATGCGCTCCGTTTGCAGGGGGCTGCGATCACGTAATCGCGCCTCGAGCAAAGCGGTGACACGCTCGCCGACAATTCGCTCCACCTCTTCCTTGGTCGGCGCGGGCCGCTCCTGCAGTTCGATGCCGTAGGTACGCGCGATGTGCCGAAGATGAATTCCTTCGAGGCCGGACACCAGCGTGAGCGCCTCCCCGGAGGCACCCGCACGGCTCGTTCGTCCCACCCGGTGGATGTAGCCCTCGGGGTCCCTTGGAGGACCGTACTGGATCACGTGGGAGAGGTCGTGGATATCGATTCCGCGCGCCGCGACGTCGGTAGCAACGAGAAACCGCAACGTACCGTGTCGAACGCGCTCGAGGACCTTTTCGCGTGCCGCCTGCGCCAGGTCCGAGCTGAGCTCGTCGGCATCGTATCCGAAGCGCTTCAGAACCAGCGCCACGTAGTGAACGTCGGCCTTCGTATTGCAAAATATGATCGCCGACGCAGGGTTCTCGATCTCGATGATCCGCATTAAGTAACGGTCCTTGTCCATCGACGGCACGTCGTAGAACACGTGCTCGGTGGACGCCACGTGCACGCGATCGCGACTGAGGCTCAGGAACTCCGGGGTCTCGAGGAACTCGCTGGCGAGATTTCGCACATGCGGCGGGAACGTGGCCGAGAACATCGAGCCACTGATGCGCCGTTTCGGCAGGAATGCCTGTAGCCGCTTCATGTCGGGATAGAACCCCATCGACAGCATGCGGTCGGCCTCGTCGAATACCAGGTTCTTCAGACCGTCTAGCGACAGATTGCGCTTGAGAAGGTGGTCGAGCACCCGGCCGGGAGTGCCTACGACGAGGTGGGCGCCACGCTCGAAGGCTTCGAGCTGGGGTCCGTAGGCGACGCCGCCATATACCGCGGTCGGTAGCAGACCCGTCGAAGCACTGAGCTCCTCCGCCGCGGTCATCACCTGCTTGGCAAGCTCACGCGTCGGCACGAGCACCAGCGCCTGGCACCGGCGGTCGTCCGGATCGAGGCGATCGATGATCGGCAACAGAAAAGCGCCTGTCTTGCCGCTGCCGGTGCGCGACTGGATCATCAGGTCGCGTCCCGCCAACATGTACGGGATCGCCTTGGCCTGGACTGGCATGAGCGTGGACCAGCCGACGCGCGCGGAGGCCTCCTGCAAGGCGCTCGGGAGCTCGTCGAAGGTAATCTCCGGTAGCGCGTCTTCGGGTTCGACAACGTCCCGGTCGACAACTCCGTCGGCGATCGCGGCGGTAGTATCGACAGCCCCGTCGGACCGTGCCTTCAGCGCGTCGTCCCGACGGCGACGCGACAGGCGCCGTGGGCTGGGACGTTTCTGTCGTGCCAAGCTCCCTCCTTGTTCTCTCCGCTCGTGGCGTCACGGCAACGCAGGCGCGTTGGCCAAACGCATGATGTCACGGATGCGCGGAAGCCGCCCGATACGCGTAGCCCGGTCGCGGCCACTACCAAGACGGGTCCGCCAACCGCCTCTGCCTGAGCACACGAGCCGGCAGCCAACAAGCTCGCCGGGATCCATAAGAAGCAGCCCGGCGCCGGCTTTGTGCGGCGGCAGCGGGAAACTGCTACCGCGTCACGCCTGGGCTCGCTTGTACCCCCTGAGATAGCCGAATCCGACCATCTGGCGGCGCTCTTCATCCCACAAGCGAAAGCCTAACGACCGCAAGCTGGAGAGCAGGCTGATCGACGGGATCGACGCCAGGCTCGGGTTTTCTTCGTGGCACCTTTGCAGGAAGTAGTTTGGAATCCGCGGGCAAAGATGGTGGATGTGGTGGTAGCCGATATTCCCCGAGAACCACTGCAGGATACGCGGCAGCTTGTAGTAAGAGCTGCCATGAAGCGCCGCAGGGTAGTAGTCCCATTGCTCGTGCCTCTCCCAGTAAACCGACTCGAACTGGTGCTGCACGTAAAAGAGCCACACGCCGGCGGCTCCAGCGACAAGGCTGATGGGGAGCTGGATCATTAGATAGGACCTCAGACCCATGGCGGTCACGAGACTCCCAACCAGCACCACCACGCCGAGATTCGTCCACCAAACACTGGCCCGCTCGCGCTTGTGCTCGCTCCGATAAGAGATCCGCTGGGCGATGGCGAACAGAACCATCGGGCCGACAAGGAACATCACCAACGGATGTCGGTAGATCCGATACCGCAAGCGCGTCAACAAGGGCGCCGCCAAGTACTCCTCTACTGTGAGGGTCCAGATCTCGCCACCCGAGTCGCGCCGATCGAGGTCACCCGAGGTGGCATGGTGCTTGGCGTGATCGTAGCGCCAGCGATAGTAGGGTGTGAACGTCATCACCCCGGTGATGTAGCCGACAATGTCGTTGAGCCGCTTGGATTTGAAGAACGCGCCGTGGCCACAGTCGTGGAAGATGATGAAGATGCGGATCATGAAGCCCGCGGCGAGAGGAGTAAGCGCCAGCGTCAGCCAGTAGGACACCGCCAAGCTGCGATACATCAAGTACCAGAGCACCACGTATGGAACGAGCGAGTTCACCATTTGCCAGGCGCTACGAAGCGGCTCCGGGTTCTGGTACTTCACCGTCAACTGCTGCCAGGTGCTGGCATCGGCAGTCGTTACTGGCCCCATTTACGCTCTCCATGCTGGTCAGAGATAACGCTCCCGCAACGTCAACCACGGTTGTAGCACTGTCGCCGCCCCGAGGGAAGCATTTGGCCGCTCAACGGCGCAGGCGTGAGCCTACGCGCGCCCCGTCGGGGTCACGAATCAACCGTCTGCGGGTAGTCGATGCTGACGATCTCGAGCACCGCATCGTCCCGCGGCAGGTGCGCCACCACCTCGTCTCCGGCGCGCGCCGAAAGCAGCGCCTTGGCAAGAGGCGATACCCAGCTGATACGGCCTTCCGACGCATCAGCCTCGTCGACGCCGACGATAGTGTACACACGCTCTTCGCCCGCCGCGTCCATCACGGTGACGGTGGCGCCGAAACGCGCCCGGTCGCCATCCTGCTGCGCCGGGTCGATCACCTCGAAGCCGGCCACCCGCTCGCCGAGCCAGCGGATCTGCTCGTCGAGCTCGCGCAACCGATGCTGATCGGCGCGATGCTCCGCCTCCTCCTGTCGACCCGCCTCCACTCGACGCGACAACTCCGCAGCTAGCCGGGGACGTTCCACCTCAGCGAGCATCGCGAGCTCCTGCCGCAGGCGACGAGCACCCGATGGAGTGATGTAGTTCCTGACGCCAGCAGGCAGCACGTTGCGAGGTCGAACCGAGACCTCGAGCCCGGGATCGAAGTCCGATTCCTTGGTGAACGCCTTGTTCATAGAGAAAGGATTGTAACCCACTGAAACGCTGTGACTTATGGACTCCAGGCAACCACAGGTTGCCCAGAAAAGCGCACCAGAGCGCCTTCTTGTTGCCCTACAACCGAGGGGCAACCAGTTGAGCGTGCCCCGCGCAGATCACCCGATTGATCGATGAAGGTGTTGCGCGGTCGGCTTACGACGAAAACGGGGCGAAAATACAGGCGGAAACGAGCCTACACAGTGGTGGGCGAACCGTCCAGATGCGGACTAGTCCCGTCAGCATCAGCAGTTACGCGACGCGGCCTTGGTTTCCAGACTACTCCGTTACTGCGTCGCCAGCTGCAGCCGCTCGATGACCTCAGCGACCGGCGGGCGCAGGCGGTAATTGGTCTCGACAAACAGGTACCGGACGATGCCGTCAACGTCGAGAATAACCACAGCCGGGTGCGGTATCAGGCTGTCGCTGTCAGCTTCGTTGAGCAGGCCCCATGCTTTGATGGCCTCGGCGTCAGGATCGAGCAGGAAGGGGAACTCGAAACCCTCCTCCTCACGATAGGCCCGCAGCTTGTCGGTGTCGTCGTTGGCAATGGCCCAAAACTCGGCCCCGGTAGCCCGGATCTCGTCTATGGCTTCATGCAGCTGCACGAGCTGCTCGCGGCAGAACGGTCACCATGTACCCCGGAAGAAAAGCAACATCAGCGGCCGCTCGCCGCGGGCCGCCGCCAGGTCATAGACGTCACCGTCAGTGGATTCGAGCGAGAACGTCGAGGGCGGCAACTGGCCGAGCTCGAGCAGGGTCTCGTGCGGCAGCCCGGGCGCCAGTCGATCGGCATCCTGGGCGTAGGCAGCGGCTGGCCACACGACGGCAAACAAGAGCGGCATCGCCAGACGCGCCCATGACAGCGTTGGCAACGAGAAGCGACCTTTCACCGGACCTCCGTGAGGTTGGATGTTGCTAACGCGCCTCGGCCGACCGGGTCGGTGACGGACGTTACAGGCAACACCGGAACAGCGTGCGCCCTGATGCGCTCGAGCCGGGATCGAGATCGTAACACCGAGTTTGACAGGGTACAGGGGGGCCGCTAGCTTACGATCGGAGCCGCCGTACAGCCGCTAACAGCTACCGTGGAGAGCACGACCTCATGTCGACGCCGGCTGGACCGGTCGTTACCGGTGCCTTCGGCGCCACCTCTCGTCGCGGTAGCTGGTGGCGCCTGCCACTGCTGACCTTTCTGGGCCTCGGCGCGAGACCCGTTGGCAGTACCGGGAGCAACTAAACCCATGAGCGTACGGCACGACGTGGTGATCGTCGGTGGAGGTGGTGCGGGGCTGCGGGCGGCGATCGCCATCGCCGAGATCAACCCCTCCCTGAGCGTTGCGCTGGTAAGCAAAGTCTACCCGATGCGCAGCCACACGGTGGCAGCTGAGGGCGGTGCCGCGGCAGTGATCAAAGACAACGACAGCCTTGAAGATCATTTCCGAGACACCGTCGGCGGCAGTGACTGGTTGGCCGATCAGGACGCGGTCGAGCTGTTTGTCAACGAAGCGCCGGCCGAGTTGATCCAGCTCGAGCACTGGGGCTGTCCGTGGAGCCGAGAACCGGACGGCACGGTTGCAGTGCGGCCATTCGGAGGCATGAAGATCGAACGGACATGGTTTGCCTCCGACAAGACCGGCTTCCACATGTTGCACGCGCTGTATCAGACGTCTCTCAAGTACAGCCCGATTGCCAGTTATGACGAGTCGTTCGCGACCAAGATCTTGGTGGAGGACGGACGTTGCCAGGGCGTCAGTGCGCTCGATCTACAGACCGGCCGGGTCGAGACGATTATTGCCAATGCTGTCATCCTCTGCACCGGCGGGGCCGGGAGGGTATTCCCATTCACAACCAACGGGGCGATCAAGACCGGCGACGGGATGGCGATGGCCTACCGCGCCGGAGTCGCCCTCAAGGACATGGAGTTCATCCAGTACCACCCGACCGGGCTGCCCGGAACCGGCATTCTCATCACCGAGGCTTCACGGGGCGAAGGAGGCATCCTCGTCAACAAGGACGGCTACCGGTACTTGCAGGACTACGATCTGGGAACGCCACTGCAGGTCACCGACCCCGAGCACCCGGTCAAGAAGAGTATGGAGCTGGGTCCTCGCGACCGACTCAGCCAGGCGTTCGTCAAGGAATTGGAACAAGGTCGGACGATACCCGGGCCGCACGGAGATGTCGTCCATCTCGACATACGACACCTCGGCGAGAAGAAAATCGACAAGAAGCTGCCTTTCGTGCGCGAGCTAGCTAGGAACTACGCCCGCATCGACCCGGTATACGAGCCCATTCCCGTGCGCCCCGTCATTCACTACATCATGGGCGGTGTCGACACCGATACCGACGGCGCCACATCGCTTCCGGGATTGTTCGCGGCGGGCGAGGTCGCCTGCGTGTCGATCAACGGGGCAAATCGGCTTGGCTCCAACTCTCTGACCGAACTCCTCGTCTTCGGCGCGCGTGCCGGACGGGCGGCGGCTATCTTCGCAGCCCAGAACCCGAACCCTGACGTCGAGGCGGTGGAGAAGCAAGGCGCCGACGAGCAAGAGCGCATCGCCCGGGACTTCATTCGCAAGGAGGGCGGTACGGAGAGGATCGCTACCCTCCGCAGAGAGATGAACGAGACGATGGAAAGCGGCGCCGGCATCTACCGTTCCGAACAGGGCCTCAGCGAGACGTGTGACACGCTGATGGAATTGAGGCAACGCTTCTCGAATCTCTTGATCGAAGACCGAAGCCTGACCTTCAATACCGAGCTCACCTCCGCTCTCGAGCTCGACTTCATGCTCGACGTGGCGCTCACCATCGGTCGCAGTGCCCTGGCACGGACCGAAAGTCGCGGCTCCCACCAGCGCACCGATCACCCCGATCGTGACGACGAGAACTTTCTCAAACACTCGCTTGCGTTCCGCACCGACGACGGGCTTCGCACCGACTACAAGGATGTCGTCATCACCAAGTGGCCACCCGAGGAACGTGTGTACGGTAGACAGACGTCGAGAGCGGACACGCACTGACGATGGGGGAGACGATGGAGCTCGAGATCTTCCGGTACCTCCCTGAGCAGGACTCCGCGCCCACTTTCCAGACTTACGAGGTTCCGTTTCACGGAGAGTGGGTCGTTCTCGATGCCATCAACTACATCAAAGAGGAGATCGACGGCACGCTCTCGTACCGCTGGTCGTGTCGGATGGGCGTGTGCGGAAGCTGTGGAATGATGGTAAACGGCGTGCCGAAGCTCACCTGCGCGGTCTTTCTGAAGGACTACTATCCCGGCAAGATCCGTGTCGAACCTCTCGACGGCTTCCCGGTCGAGCGGGACCTCATTTTCGGCATGGATGACTTCATCGAGAAGCTGAAGAGCGTCAAGCCGTGGATCATCCGTAAGGAAGGTGAGGAGAAGCCGATCGAGGAAGGCGAATACCTACAAACCCCACGCCAGCTTGTTGAGTACATGCCGTACTCGATGTGCATCAACTGCATGCTTTGTTACGCGGCGTGCCCCGTCTACGCGATCGACACCACGTTCTTGGGACCGGCGGCGATCGCCCTGGGCCAACGCTACAACATGGATTCACGCGATCAGGGGAGAGATCAGCGGCAAGAGGTGATCGCCAGCCACGAAGGGATTTGGCAGTGCACCTTCGTCGGTGAGTGTAGCGCCGTGTGTCCCAAGGATGTCGATCCGGCAGGCGCGATCCAGCGCGCCAAGGTCGCCAGCACGATCGATTACTTCAAGGAACTGCTTTTGCCCTGGGGCAAGAAGAATTGAGCTATCAGCGACGAGTTCCGAATACCTGGTGGCTCAAGCGGTGGCCCTACTTCCTGTTCATGGTTCGGGAGCTCACCAGCCTCGGCGTTGCCGGCTACAGCGTGTTCCTTCTGTTTCTGGTTTATCGACTCGGTCAAGGGCGCGAGGCCTACGAGGCGGCGATCGGCCTGATCATGTCGCCGACCAGCATCGCGCTGCATTCGGTCGCGCTGGTGCTCGCCGTCTACCACACGGTCACTTGGTTCAATGTGACTCCCAAGGTCATCGTGATTCACTTTGGCGAGGAGCGTATTCCCGGCTTCATGATCGCCGGCGCTCACTACGCCGGATGGCTCGCGGTGTCGATGATCGTCGCGTGGGCCGTGCTGGGAGGGTAATCACCATGGCCAAGTCCAACGAACCAATTCCCTGGTCACTGTTCTCGGCCGGTGGGATGTTGTCGGCAATGCTGCTGCCTATCCTCGTCGTCATCACCGGAATTCTGGTGCCCTTCGGCTTTGCGCCGCTGGAGTCCCTCGGCTTCGACAAAGCGCACGCCGCCGTTTCGGGCAACCTCCTGGTAAAGCTGATTCTGTTCGGACTGATCTCTCTGTCGCTCTTCCACTGGGCACACCGGTTCAGGTTCGCGCTCGTCGACATGGGCCTGCAGAAGATCAAAGGGCTGATCGGCTTTGCCTGCTACGGCAGCGCCCTTTCCGGCGCCGTAATCACCGCCGCGCTTCTCTGGCGGATCTAGCAGGCCGTGGTGAAAGTGTGGTGGGTCTGGTTACGGCGAGTTGGGGCCAGATGCAAGGCGGCCTGACACAGGCGATGCCCTAGCCATCGTCCAGGAAGGCCAACGTCGCAAATGGCCCCAAATCGCCGTAACCCTTCGGGCGACAGGGGGTTGCGCGCGTATCCTGCGTCGTTCCTTGTCAACGATGGGCTAACCATCGCCTCCTCCTCTCTCCTTGCCTCCACTTCGCAAGACCCTGTCGCCAGACCCACCACACTTTCACCTCGGCCTGCTAGTGGCCTGAGTCAGCTGGGCACGCCGCCTTATCCCGCCGCGTGCTCCTTGCGATGCGCGATGACATCGAAGCCGATCTTCATGAGCACCATCAACACCAGGCCGGCGGTTGGTGAGCCGCTGAGCAAGAGCAGAAATCCGCTGCCGATGATCACCAGGTGCAGCAGGATGACGCGCCGGTATGGCCCGGTCATCAGACCCTGCAGCGTCGCAGATCGATACTCGCCGGCACCGAGATAGTTGACCAGGAACGACACTCCATGGCTGACGATCAGGGTGATCGCGCCATAGGCGAGCGTGTCCTGGCTCAGCGCATGCGCCAGCGTACCCCGGATGAGCACGGGCACCAGCATGATGGGCGAGTCGAAGTTGGCGCCCAAGAGCAACGCCGGTATCTCCGACCCCTGCCCCCTGAACAACGCCGTCAGCAAGACTCCATGCACTGCGGCGAATCCGCCGTAGTGAACCGCAAAGAACGGGATCAGCACCACTTTGCCCAGCCATGCCGCCGGATCTCGGATCCGCACGGCGAGAATGCGCAACATGTTGAATCCGCCGACGATGAGGTTCTCCATCCAGTACAGGAGCATGACGTCGCCGACCTCCCAGCCCAGCCACAGCACACCGGCCAGCGGCACCAAGTTGGCCAGGATCAAGGCGGCAACCGACGGCGTCAGCCACGGCGGCAGCCCGAGCCAGTTCAATCGACTGAACGTCACCCTCCGCTCACGAGTCGTGCCCCGCGGTAGATTGTGCCCGGAATGGCGTAGCGGCGATACAATGCCGCCGCGAACGTGAGTAAGCCACTGGGAGGTGTGCGGTGAGTCGATTCGTCGGTTGTTTTGCGCTACTCGTAACGCTCGGATGTAGCCCGTCCGCGCCGCAGCCCATTCCCGGCTACAAGGCGTTCGTCGGCGCCACCCTCATCGACGGAACCGGCGCCGATCCGACCCGCGACGCCGTCGTGGTAGTCCGCGACGGCCGCATCGAGGCGGTCGGATCTGCCGCCGCGGTCAACATCCCGGAGCGCGCCGAGATCATCGATCTATCCGGTCGCACTGTGATCCCGGGCCTGATCAACGCCCACGGCCACGTCGGGGATACGTTGGGTCTGGAGGGCGGCCACTACTCCGAGGACAACGTGCGGGCGCACCTCGGCCTGTACGCTCGCTACGGCGTCACCACCGTGCTCAGCCTGGGCGGTGACGGCGCCGAGGGCGTCGACGTGCGCGACGCTGAGGGGGTCGACCTGAGCCATGCCCGTCTTCGAGTTGCCGGCGCCGTGGTTACCGCCGAATCGCCCGATGAGGCCCGGTCGCAGGTACGCGCCAACGCCGATCTCGGGGTCGACTTCATCAAGATCCGCGTCGACGACAACCTCGGCACCAGCGCCAAGATGGCGCCTGAGATCTACGCCTCGGTCATCGAGGCGGCACACGCCAACGACCTTCCCCTGGCGGCGCACCTGTTCTACCTCGACGACGCCAAGAACCTGCTCAGAGCCGGAGCCGACTTCATCGCTCACAGCGTGCGCGATGCTGCCGTCGACGAGGAGCTCATCGGATTGCTGCGTGACACCGGCGTGTGCTATAGCCCGACGCTGACGCGCGAGGTGTCGACCTTCATCTACGAGAGCGAGCCGGAGTTCTTCGCCGATCCGTTCTTCCTGGCACACGCAGATACCAGCGTGCTGGATGCGCTGCGTACACCCGAACAGCAGCAGCGTTATCGCGACAGCCCGGCCGCGCAACGCTACAAAGAGGCGCTGCGCGTGGCCCAGGCGAACCTCAAGACACTCGCCGATGCCGGCATTCCGATCGCGTTCGGCACCGACAGCGGGCCCCCGGCGCGCTTCCAGGGCTACTTCGAGCACTTGGAGACCGCGCTGATGGCCGAGGCGGGGCTGTCGGCAGAGCAGATTCTGCTTTCGGCCACCGGCGTCGCTGCCGCATGCGTCGGACTCGACGACGTCGGCACCATCGAGCCGGGAAAGTGGGCCGACATGGTCGTGCTGACCGATGATCCGTTGGCAGATATCGCCAACCTGCGCACCATCGATTCTGTATGGATCGCCGCCAACCGCGTTGCATCGTAACGAGTTCGCCGCGATGCCGAGTTGTATGATCCAAACAGGTGGCTAACCGGCCTGTGGGGGCCAACTCGGAGAGCAACGATCCTTGCGAATCCTCTGCACGGGAATGCGTTTCGGCGGCGCTTCGCTTGTTTCGGCCACCGCTGCGTTGCTCGCGGTGCTGGCCATGCCACCCGCCGCGCTGGCGCAGCAGACCGACGAGGTCCGGCGGATGGCGGGCGAGCGGCTGCGCGCCACACGGAGCGTCGCCTCGATTCTCCAGGCGGCGCTTCTTCGCCGGTCGGATCCGGCAGCACCCGTGGCGTTTCGGCTTGTCCTGCCCGAGCTGCCCCAACCCACGTCTCCCCCGGCCGCCGACAAGACCCGCCTGCAGGTGGGAGTTCACCGCGACATCTTGGATGCGCGCGCGCGCCGAATCGACGGGGCCGCCCTGGAGTGGGAACCTGCTGCCGACGGCGGCTACACGACCACGTTCGCGGTAGTCTCGGCTGGCGCACGAGGCATCCAGGTGGCGCTGCGCGTTGCCGCCCTGCCCGTCGATGCGGAGGTGCGCTTCTTCAACCCCTCCGATCCAGTGCAGGCGCATGGACCGTTCAGGTCGGAGCTCATGGTGCCCTCACCAGAGGTTCGAGCGCGGGCCGACGGCAGCGAGCTGTTCTGGTCACCGGTCATCAGCGGCGCCGAGCTGGGGGTCGAGATCTATTTGCCGCGATCGGCGCTCCCCGGCGAGTTGCGCTTTGCGGTCGCGAAGGTGGCCCACCTGACCCACGTCGTGGACACCAAGGAACTTTCCCACTTAGGGACTTCCGGCGCCTGTGAACGCAACATCGCCTGCGACGCCCGCTGGATTTCAGCGGCAGCAAGCGTCGCCAAGATCATCTTCCAATCCGCTGGCGGCTCGTTTCTATGCACGGGCCAGCTCCTCGTCGATAGCGACGCGAAGACGCAGCGACTCTGGTTCTTGACCGCGGCGCATTGCATGGCGTAGGCGGCAGAAACCCGGTCGGCGGTGATGTTCTGGGGGTTCCAGCACGCTCGCTGCGCTGGCAACGATACGCCGCCGATCGTCCAAACAGCCGGTGGCGGGAAGCTCAGGTTCACCACCAAGGCCAACGGACGGACGAACGACCATACGCTGTTGGAGTTGAGTCAAACGCCGCCGGCAGGAACAACCCTGGCTGGCTGGAGCACGGAAGACCCCGCAAAGCTGCTACGGAAGACTGTACAGGGCAGTCACCATCCGGCTGGCGATGCGAAGAAGAGCAGCATCGGCAAGCTGGACGGTTTGGACAGCGTGAGCTTCACGGCAGAAGGGTTTCTGGTGTTAGCGGGAGTCTCACATCTCCGCGTGCGATGGAAGAACAACAAGGGCGTGACCGAAGGGGGGAGCAGCGGCTCAGCTTTGTGGTACGGGCGAAGATGGCCGAAGCAGTTCGTGATCGGCACGCTCTCGGGCGGGGTGGCGTCGTGCTTGAACACGACAGCACCCGATTGGTACGGCAGCTTGGCGCGTACCTACGAGGAGTTCGGTAAGTTCCGGCGCTTGATCGACCCGGCGAAGAACCGGGAGTAAGGCGACGCAGGCTTCAGACCTGCTATGACTGCTCTAGAATCGCCCGCCCGTCGGCGGTCAGGCTGACCGTTTCCCCGAGCTTGCCGTGCTTACCCAACCAGTCCTCGGCCTGGATCAAGTCCCAGCCCTTGAGGTCCTCGTACCAGCCGACGAGGAAGTCCTGCGAGTGGTGGTCGAAGCCGACGGTGCCGTTCTTGAGGGTGGCGGTGCAGGTATCGCCGGCTTGAACGACACCGAGCAGAGCGGTGTGGCCACGATGAAGCTTTCGTTCAGACATTTCTGCGCCAGATTTGGGGGGATTGTCTGGAAGCCCGAGGCCCGTCAAGCTGCCCCGCTATTGGATAGACGCATGAAACGCCCGGAAGGTTTCTAGAAAAAACGTCACCCGAAGCGAGTTGTGCGCCCAGCAACATCGTAGCAGCAGTAACATGCCGGCGTCTGACTCGTCCGGCCCGCTTCCGATAGTCTTGGGCGCAATCTCAGACTACCAACACGGAGCCGGTTCTGACCTGGTTGCGAGTCGCGGGCACACCCGCGAGGTCGGGAGCCGGTAGCCGGTAGCCGCCAAGGAGAACCGCGGTGAACGGTTTTGCGCGCATCCCGACCCCGGTAAACGAACCTGCCCTCGACTACTCTCCTGGCTCCGACGAACGAGGCCGCATCAAGGCGCGCCTGGAGCAGATGCTCGGTGAGCGCATCGAGATCCCGGCCATCATCGGCGGCAAAGACGTAACCACGGGCGATACGCTCAACGTCGTGTGTCCTCACGACCACGGGCACGTGCTGGCAGTCTGTCACCAGGTCGATGAAACCTCCGTCGAGCAGGCCATCGAAGCGGCCGCCGAAGCTTGGCGCGAATGGTCCGAGATGAGCTGGGAGTCGCGTGCGGCGGTCTTTCTCAAGGCGGCCGAGCTACTCGCCGGCCCTTGGCGCGACACCATGATTGCTGCCACGATGCTCGGCCAATCCAAGACCGTTCACCAAGCAGAGGTCGAGGCCGCTGCCGAGCTATGCGACTTCTGGCGATTCAACGCCCACTATCTAGAGAAGGTCTACACAGGACAACCCGAGTCAGATGGCGGCATGTGGAACTACGTCGAATATCGCCCGCTCGAGGGTTTCGTGTTCGCCGTTTCGCCGTTCAACTTCACCGCCATTGGCGGCAACCTCCCCAGCGCTCCCGCGCTCATGGGCAACACGGTGCTGTGGAAGCCGGCTTCGAGTTCGTTGCTCTCGAACTACTACGTCATGCGCCTGCTGCAAGAGGCCGGGCTGCCTGACGGCGTGATCAACTTCGTTCCGGGCCGCGGGGCACGGGTCGGCGATCCGGTCTTCGCGAGCAGCCAGCTGGCCGGGCTGCATTTCACCGGGTCAACCGCCACCTTCCAGCGCATGTGGCGAACGATGGCCGACAACCTCGGAACCTACGGTCGATATCCGCGCATCGTCGGAGAAACCGGCGGCAAGGACTTCGTGTTCGCACACCCGTCCGCGGACGTCGCCGCATTGGTCACCGCGTTGGTGCGTGGCGCGTTCGAGTACCAAGGCCAGAAGTGTTCCGCCGCGTCCCGTGCCTACATCCCGGCTTCGTTGTGGAGCCAGGTCAGGGAGCTGCTCGTAGACACCGTGGGCCAATTGAAAATGGGCCCGCCGACAGATTTCAGTAATTTTCTTTGTGCGGTGATCGACCGTCCGGCTTTCGACAGCATCAGCAACTTCATCGACGAGGCCAACTCCAAGCCTGAGTACGAGGTCCTGGTCGGTGGGAACTACGACGGCTCGCGCGGTTACTTCGTCGAGCCGACAGTGGTCCAGGCGCAAGACGCTGGCGCGCGGCTCATGTGCGAGGAGATCTTCGGTCCGGTGCTCACGGTGTACATATATGACGACGCCGATCTGAACGAGACCCTCGAACTGTGCGATACGGGCAGTCGCTACGCGCTGACGGGTGCGATCTTCGCGCGGGACCGACGTGACATCGTGCGGCTCAGCAAGCGACTCCGGCATGCCGCGGGCAACTTCTACATCAACGACAAGCCGACCGGCGCCGTGGTAGGCCAGCAACCATTTGGCGGGGGGCGCGCCTCCGGTACCAACGACAAGGCCGGATCGACGGCCAACCTCATGCGCTGGGTATCTCAACGCACCGTGAAGGAAACCTTCGTGCCGGCCACGTCGTACGAATATCCGTTCATGGGCGACGACTAGCGCGGCGCCAGCGCGAATCAGCCGCGGCGCCCGAGCTCGTCGAGACCTGTCCCGATCATGTTGCTCGCCGGCGCCCTAGCCGCTAGGGGATTCCCTGCGATACGCTATTTGGGATACTATTGCTTATTGTTTGATATCTAAGCGCATCCAAATGGTCCGCAAAGCCGGCAACACTTACCCAGACCCTTCGAGCCGACGTCGACGCTCTCTGAGCGCGCACTGTCTGGGCGTCGCGTTGTCGACGATGCTGTTGATCAGCAGTGCTCCGGCGGCGCAACCTGAGGCTGCCCAGCGCGACGATCGTGACCTAGCGGGGCGCCTGGAGCGCAAGGCGCGCCGCGTTGCACGCGAGCTCAAGCGGCGCCATCTGCCACACGGGGCCGTCTTCGACCCGATATACGCCGCACCCGACTCCAACGAGATCGTGCGCTACACGCACGCCGGCGACTCGGCAATCTGGACCGGCCACTACCTCGCCGCGGCCGCCTTCGAGTACGCCGTCACCGGTTCCAGCAAGGCAAAGAGCAAGGTACGTAAGGCCGTCGCGGCGATTCGCGTGCTTCTGGAAATCACCGGCAACGAGACTCTGGCGCGTGGCGCCGTTCCAACAGATTCGCCGTGGATCGAGGCCATCACCGTGGGTGAGGCTCACCAGGGCGTCTTCGAGGGAAGCTACGGTGGCATCGACTACCGCTGGGCGGGCACGACGTCGCGCGATCAGTACTCCGGGGTGATCTTCGGCCTCGGCTTCGCGTGGGAGCTGGTGCCACTCGACGGCATCCGCGCCGAGATCCGCGAGATCGTCACTCGACTCGTCGACTACCTACGCAACCACGCTTGGACCGTGCAAAACCCGGACGGCAGCATCAGCACGACGTTCGTTGCGCGGCCTGAACAGATGCTGGCGTTCCTGCAAGTGGCGCGCAGAATCCACCCCGAGCGCTTCGAATTACCTTATGGCGAGGTGCGCGACGCATTCGGTAAGTTGGTAGATCTGCCCATCTCGCTCGAGGTCACCGACCTACACAACTCGTACTTCAAGTTCAATCTCGACGTCATCAACCTCGTGCACCTGGTTCGTCTCGAGGAGCCGGGCGAATACCTCGACGAGTATCGCCGCGCCTACGACATCCTCCGCGATGCGGTCGGGTCACACGAGAACGCCCACTTCAACATGATCGATCACGTCATCAGTGGCCCGGACAAGGCGCGTGACCGCGAGACCAGGCGGCTCCTAAAGCAATGGTTACAGCGCCCACGACGCAACACGACGGTTGACCTTGCCGGTACCTACCCGTCGTGCGGAGACAACCTCGCGTGTGGCGTCATCCCGGTAGCCGAGCGTGTGCCCACCGACTTCCTGTGGCAACGCGACCCGTTCGTGCTGTCCGGCGGTGGCGGCGGCGATGTCGGCGCGCCGGGAATCGACCTGCTCTTGCCATACTGGATGGCGCGCTATTACGGCGTGCTGTGAGACAGCATCGCCGAGCGACCACCGTCGCACCCCTGGCCTGCTAGCAGGCTGTGGTGGGAGTGTGGCCTGCTAGCAGGCCGTGGTGAAAGTGTGGTGGGTCTGGTTACGGCGAGTTGGGGCCAGATGCAAGGCGGCCGGACACAGGCGATGCCCTAGCCATCGTCGAGGAAGGCCAACGCTGCAGATGGCCCCAAATCGCCGTAACCCTTCGGGCGACAGGGGGTTGCGCGCGTAGGCTGCGTCGTTCCTCGTCAACGATGCGGTAACCATCGCCTCCTCCTCTCTCCTTGCCTCCACTTCGCAAGACCCTGTCGCCAGATCCACCACACTTTCACCACGGCCTGCTAGGGTTCCTCCGCGGCGAGCGGGTTACCCATCAACAAGGGGTTGCCCAGGAGGAACGCGTCGATATCGATCGGTGCGCCGGACTGCTCGATAAGCCGCCGTTGGAGCCGTGCACGCTGAACGGCGGGCATGTTGTCGCCGCTCTCGTCGGGGAAGAAGGCCTCGCGGATACGGGTTTCGATCGAGGCCAGCAACTGCTGCATGACGATGCCCGTGTAGCGCAGCGCCACCCGGCCGGCCAGGCTACGGAGTGTCCAGTAGCTGCGCGCGAAACGCAGGAAAGCTGCCCCCGCCCCCGGATACGCGCGCTCGAGCGATACACCGAACTCGGCCTCGAACCGGTCCACCGGAATGAAGGCATGGCCTTCGACGGCAGCGTGAAAGAACCCCTGAAAAGCCGAGTCGAGTACCACTGCCATGCGGTGCTTCAGGCCCGCATCAGCTTCCCGATCGGTGGCGTGCCGCAGCAAGAGGCCGTCGTCGCCTTCCTCGGCACGAACCCCCACCCGGGCCAACAAGCTGAGAATTGCCGCCTGGCCCTGCTCGAGTTCGCCGACGTTGGTCATCGATACAGACATTTGACTGGTATAGTAAGGCACTCTGGAGATCAAGTATGGCGCGAAAGC
The DNA here is from genome assembly GCA_963666055.2 of Acidobacteriota bacterium. Classification (GTDB taxonomy): domain Bacteria; phylum Acidobacteriota; class UBA890; order UBA890; family WLXD01; genus DASCOT01. The sequence continues at coordinate 760,480 of CAXWPH010000015.1, forward strand.
ACTCTGATGGCGTCGCCGCGGCGACGGGTCCCCGCGGACGCGGCGTGGCGCACAACCCGCCGAACCGCTTCGAGCGCTTGTGGATCGAACCCCTCGAGGCGCCCACCGAGCGTGTTCCCACGCTCTACATGCGCGACACCACGCGCAGCATCATCGCGCGCAACAACAGTCCCGACGTGCCGTTCGACGCATCGTTGAACCCCTATCGTGGCTGCGAGCACGGCTGCGTGTACTGCTACGCGCGCCCTACCCACGAGTATCTCGGTTTCTCGGCCGGGCTCGACTTCGAGACCCGTATCCTGGTGAAGGTCTCGGCGCCCGAGCTGTTGCGCAAGGAGCTTGCGTCGGCGAACTGGCAACCGCAGGTGCTGAGTCTCAGCGGCGTCACCGACCCCTACCAGCCAATCGAGCGCCGCCTCGAGCTCACCCGACGCTGCCTCCGAGTGCTGGCAGAGTTCCGCAATCCCGTCACCGTCGTTACCAAGAACGAGCTCGTTGCCCGAGACCTCGACATCCTGAGTGATCTGGCGCGTCACCAGGCCGCCATGGTGTTTGTTTCGATCACCACGCTGGACGACGAGCTCTGCGGTGCGATGGAGCCCCGCACCTCACGACCTGCTCGCCGGCTCGAGGCGGTGCAACGAATAACTGCCGCCGGCGTTCCATGTGGAGTCCTGGTCGCGCCGGTGATTCCCGGCCTCACCGACCACGAGATACCGGCGATCCTTCAAGCCGCCGCCACAGCCGGGGCCACGCAGGCCGGCTACACGACGCTGCGACTGCCGGGCGCGGTTGCCGATATCTTCGAAACTTGGCTACAGTCGCGGTCGCCGGCCCGGCGAAACAAAGTTCTGGCCCGCATCCGCTCGCTGCGTGGCGGCCGCCGGAGCGATTCGCGCTTCGGTGTACGAATGCGAGGCGAAGGCGCCTTTGCCGAGCAGATCTCGGCAATATTCTCGATCGCTTGTCGCCGCGTCGGGTTGAACCGGGCACGACGATCCCTCTCGACAACGTCATTTCGACGCTCCGGCCAGCAGCGGCTGCCACTTTAGACTCGCACTCAGGACATTCGGCGCCGTGCAACCCACACGGGCCGCGATGCACAATGCAGGTTGCTCGAGTCCCCAGACTCTCCTGAAGTAGAGGCTCTGCCAGTCCATCTGGGTTCGGTGATATTGATGCCAGCAAATCGTCTGACGCGATTCTCTGTTCTGCCAATTCTGCTCGCCGCACCCCTCGCCCTGCTGCTGGTAGCAGACTCGGCTCTCGCACAGGATTCCGAGCGCGGTTTCGATCTTTTTCAGTCCGTCGAGTGCGCCGCCTGCCACGGCAGCGCCGCTCAGGGCATGATGGGGCCGGCCCTCGCCGGCACACGCCTTTCACTGGCGGAGGTTCGTCGTCAGGTACGATCACCGCGCTCGCGCCGCATGCCGGACTTCAGCGTCGAGGAGCTCTCAGAGGAAGACCTGGCCGACATCTTTGCCTACCTGGCGGCCCTCGAGGCCCCGACGCTCGCAGACAAGCGCACGTGGTGGGGTATCGACCTGTTGAACCTGCCGACGCCCGCCCTACCGGAAAAGAAGACCCTCGAGCTGCACTTCACGCACCGCTTCTCTGAGTCCTTGACCGACGCAGGCCGCGAGGGACTCTACGGACTCGATAGCTTCGCTTTCCCGGGTTTCTGGTTCTCCTACGGGCTCAGCGACCGCGTCGCACCCTACGTGGGTCGAACCGCGAACCTGGCTACCTGGGAGTTCGGCGTCAAGATCAAGCTGCTCGATGAACACGATAGCTCGTTGCCGATATCAGTCGCTGCCAACATCGGTGGCACATTCCTCGACGCCAACGGCATCCCCAACAACAATCGATTCACCGTCGAGCTGCCGGTTGGCGTACGTGCCAGCGAGCGGCTGGCGTTCCAGTTTGTTCCTATCTACACCACCGACCCCGATGAACAGGACCTCCCGGACAGCGATAGTTATGCGTTCGCCCTGGGATTCGGCGGTAGCCTGCGGCTTTCGACAACCTATAGTCTCGACGCCGAGTACATCGCCAACATCGGTGGCTTCGAGCAATTCGATGCCCTCAACCAGTGGCAGGCGGGGGTGACCATCCACGTTCGACGCCACCTGTTCTCGCTGATGCTGTCGAACAGCATATTGACCACCCCCGATTTCATGGCCGCCGGCTCATTCAGGACCGGAATCAAGAGTAACGTTCGCTTTGGCTTCAACCTGGTGAGGGCATTCTCGTTCTAGCTCGGCTGGTGAGCCCCACCTGCCCCGACGCCGGCGCCAACCAACAGGTACACCCCCGAAGGACAATGTCGATCTCGCGCCGAGCACCAGCGGCCGCCGTAGCTCTTGCCATCGCGCTTACACTGCCGCTTGCGGTCTCCGGATCGCCACAGAACGAAGATTTCTTCGACAGCAGCTTCGACGGAGCATGGGCGGGCAGCATCAAGGTCGGCAGCGAGCGTGTGCTCGTGCAGCTAAACCTCAATATCGGCGGCAGCGCCGTCGGATTCGCCGTCATACAGAACAATCTCGGCTCGACGCCGAGCGGGGTCGACGTGCTGGTTGCCGATTTCACCAAGGTGAGCAACAAGAGCATCCAGTTCCGCCTCGACGATGCCACGCCGCTGCGCCGGCGCCGCGACACGACGACGTTCAAGCTCAGCCCCAAATCCGGGACGTTGAAGGGCACCGCTTCCGGCAAGGTGAAAGGCGCCGTCGTGCTCGTGCCCGTGAGCCCCGATCTTCCTCTCCAGAAACTCTGGGCAGGCTCGGTGAAGGTGAACGGCAAGACGATTTTCCTGTTGCTCCAGCTCACCGACAACGGCGACGGCACCGTGGGTGGGCACGCGGTGGTCGACGGCGAGACAGGCGACGTGGTTGCCACAGCCGACCGTCCCGGTGGTCGTCGCGCCGGCGTCAGCGGCACCATCAAGCTGAGTTCTGGCGACCTCGGTATCGATCTATCGTTGCAGAAGGGCAACAACCAGCTGGGCGGCAAGATCATCGCCGGCGGCAAGCGCGTCAAGGCCAAGCTGAAGCCTGCGGGCAGCAAGGGTAAGCCGATGAAAATTACGGGCACGCAGCGTGCCGCGCTTCGCAACTTAGCCGCCGGGCAAGCGAACACGATCACGGTGCGCGGCAAGAACTTCGTGGCGGGAGCCAACGTCCACGTCGATAACGGAGCATTCTCGGTTGACAGCGTCGAGTTCAAATCGGCCAAGCAGCTCGAGGTGGTGATCACACCAGCCGCCTCGGTAGCCAACGGAACCTCGGCGGGCGTGCTCGTGGTCAACGCCGACGGCCAAACCGGCGAACGCGCCAACGCGCTGACGGTCACGAGCGACGACGGGGGAGGTGGCACCACCGTGAGCTTTGCAGCCGACATTCAACCGATCTTCGACCAGAGCTGCGCCCTCGCCGGCTGCCACTCCGCCGCTACCGCTAGCGCCGGGTTGGTGCTCGCTGCCGGGTCGGCGTTCGATAACCTCGTCGGCGCACCAAGTAGCCAACAGCCGGCGACGAGTGGGGTGGCGAGCGGCGACCCCGACAACAGCTACCTCGTACGCAAGATCGAGGGCACCGCCGGAATCAGCGGCGGCCGAATGCCGCTGAACCGCAGTCCGTTATCGGCGGTGCAGATCGCCAGCATCCGTGCCTGGATCACCGAGGGGGCTCAAAACAACCGGCGACCCCAGTAGTCACGACGCGCCGGTCACCACCGCTACCTGATCTCGCAGTCGTGCCATATCGGTCACCGCGACGGGTCGAGGGCGGCGCGTTTCATGATGCGCTTTTGGTCACGTGAGAGAGCGAAGTCGAAACCAATCAGCGCGCCGTCCCATGCCCCGTACTGCGGATTCGGCAGAACGATCCACCGGCTGCCCCAGTACTCGGCATGCTGCCGCACCATTTCCTTGCGCTTCGATGCGGCAACGTCGTCGCCGGAGACGAAGTCTCCGAGGGCATCGCCGATGAGCAACAGGATGCGATATTCGCGCGCTACTTCCTGGCGCCTCGTCCCCTTGTCCGAGCCCCAGTCGCCGCGCTCGTCGCGCGTGAGAATCGTGTCGACCTCGGGATCGAGGGGGAAACCGTGGCGGGCGAGGTTGTTGCGCGTCGCGTCCTCCACCTGGTGGCGCCGGTTGGTGACGTAAAACACTCGTACGCCGCGCTCAGCCGCGGCGCGAGTGAATTCCAGCGCGCCGGGAATCACCCCCGCCTTCTCCTCGCGGACCCATTCCTGCCAGCCGGGCGTGGCGAAGTCGCGATCGTCCAGTAGCTGGCGGACCTGACTGGGAGAGTTGTCGAGCACCGTCTCGTCGACATCGAGTATCAGCGCGGGCGGCAGTGCCTCGTAGGCTCCCGTAGCCACCTGCTCGAGGGAGGCGGTCCACGAAACGTCCTCGAGGGCGCGACCGAGCATCAGCGCCGCGATGGCGTATGCCTGGCGTGTCGTCGCCTCGTACTCACCGGCGGTCTGCACCCAGGCAACGGCGTTGAGGTTTTCCTCCGTGTAGCTGAACATCGAGCCCGACTGTGCAGTTGGATCCGGGGCACGGATCACTATGAGTCCCAGCGCTGTACCGATCATCACCAGCAGCACCGCGACCAGCGCGGGAACAATGCGGTTCATCTCTGTCTCCTGCCGTCCGCGGGCGCTCGCCACCTGCGGGTGGGGATCGGCGGCGGGCCATTGTGTGGGCGCCCGGCTGGTTCACTCGTCGGCGTCCCAGGTGCCACAATTAAGGTCGTCTGACCTCGGCTCGGCGTCTTGGTCAGCCACCGCGTCCCAGCATAAAGGAACCTTATGCGGATCGTGATCACCGGCGACGGTGAGATCGCCTATCAGCTGGCCCAGGCGCTGCACCAGCAGCACGACGTCGTGATCATCGAGAACGACCCGCGAGAGGCGGATCAGTTCGGCTCGCTCGACGTCCAGCTTCTGCGCGGCGACGCCACCCACCCGGAGATTCTGCGAGAGGCCGGCGTGAGCTCGAGCGACAGCTTCATCTCCTGTCGTGCATCCGACGAGCTCAACATCATCGCCTGCTTGACAGCCAAGCGGATCGGCTGCGCCCACACGACCTGCTTTGTTTCGAAAGAGGACTACGTGCGGTCGTTCGCCGGTATCCCCGAGGGCGATGACGCGTTGGCCATCGATCGGATCATCTGGCCGCAGTACATGCTCGCGGAGGAGATCACACGCATCGTGCTGGTACCACGGGCCATCGATGTGGAGATCTTCGCCGGCGGCAGAATCTGGCTCATGGAGTTCAAGCTGCGTGAGGACTCGCCCCTGATCGGGCCATTGCAGCTGCTCAAGCTACCGCTTGGCGTTCTCGCCGTCGCGGTACGTAAGGGCGAGGAGCTGTCTATCCCGTCCGGCAAGACCGAGCTCGAGGCCGGTGACCGGGTAGCGTTCATGGGGAACCGTGGCGGCCTGCGTCAGCTGCAGGAGCGTTTCATACGAGGGTCCGCGGGTTCGGTCGAGCCACGCGATCGTGCCGTGATCATCGTCGGCGGCGGCACCGTCGGGCTGACGCTGGCAAAGCGCTTGGAGAGGGAGAAAGACATCCGCCTCAAGATCATCGAACGGGATCGGGAGCGTTGCCAACACCTCGCCGCTGAGCTACCACGAGCGCTGGTGCTGCGCGGCGATGGCACCGACCTGGCGCTACTCGAGGCAGAACAGGTCGACCAAGCGAGCGTGCTGGTATCGGTCACCAGCAACGACCAAAGCAATCTGTTGTGCTCGCTGCTCGCCAGCCAGATGCAAGTGCCGAAGATCATCACGCGGGTCAACCGCAAGCGGAACATCCGGCTTTTCGAGCGCGTCGGCATCGACGTGCCGCTCAACCCGATGGTCACGGCGATCAACGTCGTGTTGAACTCACTCCAAGAGACCGGCGTGCAGTTGCTCGCTAGCGTCGAGGGTGGCCAGGCGGCCGTCATCGAGATAAACGTATCCGATGACTTCGAACGTACGCGGGTTCGCGAGCTGCCTCGGGTTGATGGGACGATCATCGTGGCGGTCACCCGATCCGATCGCACCACGGTCCCGCACGGCGACGACATGATCGAGCCGGGCGATCGGCTGCTCGTCTTCTCCACGGAAACGGCGCGCGAGAAGCTCCGCAAGCTTTTCTGATCGATGCGACTTCGACTCGTCGCCCACGTCGACGGCCTGTTGCTGCGGGCCTTCGGCGTTTTCCTGTTGGTGCCCATGGTGGTCGATTGGGGCTATGGCAACTGGGCCTCTTCGATCGGGTTCTTGATCGCCGCGCTCAGCGCCGCGGTGTTCGGCGAGCTGGCCAAACGGATGTCCCCAAAGGGTGAGGACCTGCACCGGGTCGAGGGGATCATGGTGGTGGCTTCAGCATGGTTGGTGGTGTCGTTCTTCAGTGCCATTCCCTATCTGTGGAACGGCTTGAGCGTGATCGACTCGCTATTCGAATCGATGTCGGGGCTAACCACCACCGGTGCCACCATCTTCACCGACTTCTCGCGCTACGGTGAAGGCCTGTACCTGTGGCGCAGCATGACCCAGTGGTTCGGCGGAATGGGCGTCATAGCATTGTTCATCGCGGTGCTGCCGCGATTGGCGATCGCCGGTCGGCAAATGTTCTTCGCCGAGGCGCCCGGCCCACATGAGGAGCGCCTGACACCTCGTATTCGCCACACGGCGATCGCGTTGTGGTCGCTCTACGTCGGCCTGACGATCATCCAGGTGATCGCCTTGCTCGCGGTGGGGATGCCGGTCTTCGACGCCGTCTGCAACTCGCTGACCACCGTCGCCGCCGGCGGCTTCTCACCCCACCCGCAGAGCATCGGCGGCTACGCCAACCCGGCGGCCGAGTGGGTCTTCGTGCTCTTCATCTTCCTGGCCGGCGCCAACTACTCACTGCAGTACCGTGCCATTCGAGGTCGACCACTCGATTTGTTTCGCGATGAGGAGTTTCGCGTCTACACGCTGCTGGTCATCGTCGCCACGCTGCTTCTGACCTACGTGCTACTACCGTTCAGCCGCGACCCGAGTACGGAGTACCTCGCTGCCAGCACCAGCCTCGGGGTCCTGGCCGAGGCACCGCCGCTTACCGTGGTGAGACACGCGGCCTTTCAGGTGCTGACGATCGTTACGACAGCGGGGTTCGCCACCGACGACTTCAACCTGTGGAACGACCAGGCGCGCGTCGTGTTGCTGATTCTGATGTTTGTGGGCGGCTCGGCTGGCTCCGCTGCCGGCGGTCCCAAAGTGGTACGCATATTGCTCATCTTCAAGTACGCTGCCGCCGAGTTGGTTCGCGTGATACACCCGCAAGCAGTGAATCCAGTGCGATTCAACCGCCGGGTCGTGCCTACGAAAGTGCTCGGCGCGATCGTCACCGTTCTGCTGCTCTACATCCTGGTGTTCATTATCAGCGTGCTGTTGGTAACGGTGTTCGGCGCCGATATTCTCACCGCGATCACCGCCTCGATCGCCACGCTCGGCAATATCGGCCCAGGATTCTCGACGGTCGGGCCTATGGGTAACTACGCCGCCTTCCCGACGGCCACCAAGGTGGTTCTGTTCCTGAACATGTGGATCGGGCGCCTCGAGGTCATCACTGTACTGGTGCTGCTGCAGCCAGCGGTCTGGCGGCGCCTACGCTCGGCGAGCTAGTCGGCTCACCCTGAAGGGAGTCGCCCGGCGCGCAGGAGCGCCGAGTGGATCAAGCGCTCGATGAGCGCCGCAAACGACACTCCCGCCGCCGCTGCACCCTGAGGTAGGAGGCTAGTCTCCGTCAGCCCGGGAATAGTGTTGAGCTCGAGCATCATCGGGCCCGCCGCCGACAGGATGAAGTCGCTACGCGACATTCCCTCGCAACCCAGCGCCTCGTGCGCCATCACTGCGAGCTCCTGTACGCGCGCCGTCGTCTGGTCATCGACCTCCGCAGGCGTAATCTCACGGCAGGCGTCGGTAGTGTACTTGGCACGGAAATCGAAGAACTGTCCGTCCCGCGGTCGGATCTCGGTAAGCGGAAGTGGTTGAGTCGGCTCCCGCCCGCCTCCCAGAACGCCACAGGTCACCTCCACCCCTTCGAGATAGCTCTCGATCAAGACAGGCTCACCGCCGACGGAGCCGGCACTCAACGCCTCTGCCAGCTCGGCAGGGTCGCGGGCTATGTAGACGCCGACCGAGGAACCCGAGGCCACCGGCTTTACGACACACGGCAGCCCGATTTGATCGATGGCGACGTGCAGCGCCGCTGGTTCGCCCTGCTCGTGCCGCACCAATATATCGTCGGGTACAGGAACCCCGAGGCCGCGGAGATGTCGCTTCGTACGTGCCTTGTCCATCGCCAGTGCCGACGCCAACACGCCGGAGCCGGTGTACGGAACATCTGCCAGGCTGAGCATCCCCTGCACGGTGCCGTCCTCTCCACCTGGCCCATGGAGGGCGACGAAAACAACGTCGATGTCAGGCGCGCGCAGACGCTCGAAGGCGCCTCCGGTCGGTGGCGGCACCCCGCACGACGACCCTGTTGGGGCGGCAGTAGGCGGCGGGTTTCCGGGCGCACGAGCCAGGACCGGCGTGGCGGGGCGATGATCGAAGTGCCATTCGCCGCCACGATCTATGTAGATGGGACGCCCGTCAAAGCGGTCAGGATCGAGCGCATCCAGGACATTCAAGCCGCTGCAGACGGACACGTAATGCTCGGCGCTCTCGCCGCCGAGCAAGACGGCTACGGAGATTCGTGTGCCCACCCCCACGGCCGGAGGGTACCATGACGTCTCCGATCGCCCGATCAACAGTGCTCGCAGGAGTGATCAATGAGTCCCGACAGTATCTTCGACAAGCTGGCGAGCCGTGTCTCGCAGCGGCCCGAGCTGGTGGACGAAGTAGCCGCCGTTTATCAGTTCGACGTGGGCGGCGAACAGGGAGGCTCCTGGGTCGTCGACCTCAAGAACGCTCCCGGTAGCATCCGCGCCGGCGCCGACGCCGACGCCGATTGCGTGATCACCGTGAATCAGGACGACCTGGCCGGCATCATGGACGGGAGCGTCAACCCGCAGACCGCGTTCTTGATGGGGCGCATCAAGATCGCCGGCAACTTCATGCTGGCGACGAAGCTCGGCGCTCTCGTCTGACCGACCGCGGACCCTGTTGCACAAGCAGCGCTCAGCTCGCAGCTTCCTTGTTCTCGGCCTCTTGGATCAACGAAGCAATCGACTTCCGACCGAAGGCCGACGAGATCGAATCATCGGACTGCTCGGAGCCTTCGTCATTACGAATGGTCGCGGCTAGCCCGTTCACGGCCTCGTCATCGCCGTCCACACGGAACGGCGTGGAGCTCGTCGTGATGAGTTCGACCGGCTCAGGCTCGGCCGCTACCGGCTCGGGCGTCGAGGGAACGGGATCGGGCACGATGGCAACAAACTCGGGCCGCGGCGGTCGCGGCACCTCTGCCACCGGCGCCACCTCTTCCTTCCGCTGGCCGTTCTTACGGAACGCATCGAGCTCCTCGACCGCGGCACGCAAGAACGGCAGTACGATGTCCGCCTCATGCTGGGCGACAACGGCGGCCGCGTAACGGCTTTCCCAGCCTTCGATGGCCTGCTGGAGTTGCTCCATTCCTTCGCTCATTTTTCGGTCTCCTCTGCAAGGCACTGATTAGGTGGCCTTTGAGTTACCTGTAATATCCATAAACAAGTACCGCACTGTTAACAATGTCTACAAGCCTTAACAGTTAATATTAGATATTATTAGTTCTTATTGATTACTTTTGATACCCAGAGCTATCCAGAGACCGGAGCAGGATCGGCCTGCATAAGATGCGCCCGGTACGCCGCGAACCCGGCAATACGGGTGCGTCAGGCCTCTGGGGATGGTGCGCACCGCGGCCAACGCTCGGAGCTACATGCGTGCCTGCTCGCCAGCACCGGGCGACACGGCGAAGTTGTTGCGGCACCAGATACACCGCGCCACTACCGCCGCGCCAGCGCCTCGAACGCTCTCCCGACAACATCGATGGCGACCGCCATGTCGACGCTGTCGCGAATCTCCTGTTCCGTCAACAAGAGCACCGGCTACTCGTCATTGGTCAGCACGGCGGCGAAAAGCGCCGCGTCGATGTTGCCTCCCGACACCACGAGCGCGGTCGTTCCATCGGGCACCAGCCGGCCAGAAAGGATCGCCGCGAGAGCGACAGACCCACCGCCCTCGACCACCAGTCGGTGACGCCAAAAAGCAAAGCGCATGGCGCTGGCGATCCCCTCCTCACTCACCTCGACATAATCGTCAACCAACTCGCTGACCAATCGCAGCGTGTGATGGTTCTCGGGGCCCAGGTTACCCGACAGGGAGATGGCAAGCGTTTCTTGTTCCGGCAATCTCACCAGCTTGCCGGCCTCGACGCTGCGCGCCAGTACCGCCGATCGTTCCGCGGACACGCCGGTCACCCGGATGCCCGGGTCGATGCTCTTCAGACCGACGGCAACGCCGGCGATCAGGCCGCCACCCCCCATCGGCATGACGACGTGCTTCACGCTGGGCAGCTGCTCGAGGATCTCGCGACCGATCGTCGCCTGTCCGGCGATGACCTCGACCTGATCGAAGGGGTGCACATAGGTAAGGCCGCGCTCGCGGGCCAGCCGCAGCGAGACGGCCTCGGCGATCTCCGCCGTCTCGCCCTCGACGATGGCCTCCGCGCCGAACTCGCGAATCGCACTCAACTTCGCCGGGTCAACCCATTCGGGAACACAGATCGTCGCAGCCAGCCCCTCGCGCTTGGCGACATACGACGTCGCGAGACCATGGTTGCCACTCGAGGTGGTGATGATGCCGCGTCGGCGCTGATCCTCGTCGAGGCCGAGGATTCGATTGGTGGCACCGCGAAGCTTGAACGATCCGGTGACCTGCAGGCACTCTAGCTTGAGCCAGATCGGGCACCCGGTTAGATCCGTCAGCCAAGTTGAAGGCAACAGCGGGGTTGTTATGGTCACGCCCGCGATCCGCGCCCGCGCACCCTCGACATCGTAGTCACTGAGTCTCATGGCTGCAGACTATAGCCGGGTCGTAAATGCGCTGCGCCCCTTACGACGCGCCACCTCGGGTAGCGGCAGCGCCTTGAGTGCATGGGAAGCCAGGCTTCCCCCGCTACTTCTCCCGGTGCTCCACCCGCCCACCTCAGCAGGCTCCAAAAGCACCGCTAGCTGTCGCTCGTGGATCTCTTGTTGCCGCCCGCGAGAAACCCTTATACGATCCGCCGCGGCGGCCAGCCGCTACGCACGCCATCCACTAGCTAGCAGCTGAGGATCGAAAAAGGAGAGGGTCTTGCGCCTGTCCACCATCCTCGCACTGGCGTCAATGGCGACACCTATCGCCCTCACCACCCAACAACACTCGCCACTCAACATTGGGCCTCCCCCGATTTCCCGGACACCTTTGGAAGCCCGATAATGGGCTCGGAGGTGAAGAATGGGGTCACGGCGGCGGTACAGTCGCGAGTTCAAGATTGAGGCTGTGAGGATGGTGACGCAGCTGGGCCATCCGGTGTCTGAGGTGGCGCGGGATCTGGGCGTTGGCCGCGGCATGTTGACCAAGTGGCGCAAACAACTCCAGGAGCAGGGGGTCACCGCGTTTCCGGGAGTGGGGAAGATGCCCGACCAGGACCTGGACGGGCAACAGCTACGGCGGGACCCTGCGGGCGAGTACGGCAGGAGCGCGACATTCTAAAAAAAGCGTTGGCGATCTTCTCGGAACGCCCGCGATGAAAGTACCCGATCATCAAGCAACTGTCCGGCAAGTTCCCGGTGCGGCGGTTGTGCAAGATGCTCGAGGTGTCTCACGGCGGTTACTACGAGTGGCGAGGAAGGGGGCCGAGCCCGAGAGCGCGAGAAGATCGCCGTCTACGTGTGCAGATCAGAGCTGCATTCCGAGAGAGCCGCGACCGTTACGGAAGTCCGCGCATCCACAAGCAACTTCGGCAACGAGGGATCCGCTGCTCTCGCAAGCGGGTAGCTCGGCTGATGCGCCAGGAAGGACTTCGAGCTCGCCAACCCCGTCGGTTCCGGGTGACAACACGGCCCACACCTGGGCGGTCAGCGGCGCCCAACGTGCTGGCACGGCGCTTCACGGTGGATGCCGTGGACAGCGTCTGGGTGGGCGACCTGACATACCTGTGGACGCAGGAAGGATGGGCTATACCTGGCCGTGCTGATGGATCTGTGCTCGCGACGGATCATCGGCTGGGCGGTGAGCGAGACGATGACGGACGATTTGACGCTGGCGGTCCTGGATCAGGCCTTGGAGCAACGCCGTCCCGGTTCCGGAGTGCTCCATCACAGCGACCGCGGCAGCCAGTACAGCAGCGACGATTACCTAGACAAGCTGCGTGACCGTGGCTTCACCATCAGCATGAGCAGGAAAGGAGACTGCTGGGATAACGCGCCGATGGAGAGTTTCTTCTCTACCCTGAAGTTCGAACTCGGTGGCTGCTTCAGTTCCCGGGCGGCGGCCCGAGCCGAGTTGTTCCACTACATCGAAGTGTTCTACAACCGGGCTCGCATGCACACCTCGATCGGAGACCAGAGTCCGGCTCAGTTGGAGGCGGCAATGCGGCGGCCAGGCCAGAGCGGCCAATCAGCTGTGGAAGCTGACGCGCCCGTGGAAATCGATTCCCGATTTCCACCGTCGCTTGGACAACGCTCCGCGTTGCCAACAGCTCCCACAGCCGCTACTACGACTACGACAATGGATCTTAAATTAGGGGATGCGATGAACGATGAGACCGTTGGTGGTGTGCACTGGAGTTTCTGGGCAATCAGCGCTATCGCGCTGATCTGGAATGTTATGGGGGCGTAATAAATTTCCTCGTGCAAATGAATCCAGATGTACTCACTGCATATCGCGAGTCCGAGCGCGCGATAGTTGCAGGCCGACCCGCATGGGCCACCGGAGGTTTTGCGATAGCCGTCTTCGGCGGTGCGCTTGGCTGCCTTCTGCTTCTGCTCAAGAAGTCGGCTGCGTACTATTTGTTTATCGCGTCGCTACTTGGCGTGATTGTGACAATGATCCATACCCTTGGCCTCGATATCGACTTCCGTCTCGGTGAGATCTTGGGAATTATTCTGATGCCGCTGGTGGTGGCGGTGTTCTTGATCTGGTATTCGAAGCAAGCCGAGAGCAAGGCTTGGATCAGTTGATTCCTACTCGCCAAACAACCACGTGCATGTCTTTCGGCTCGAGTCGTTGGATGAAATTGGCGGCCTCTTTGAGCGCCGGATCCGTGAGGCGTATCAAGTGGGCGAGCAGCGACACCTCAGTTAATGTGGGCGGCGCGGCCTAACAACCGGATGGAGCTGACGGGAACAAGTCGGCGCTCCGCGCCTCCTTTGTTCCCGCAGTTCATCCTTGTCCGTTAGGCAGCCACATCCTTGCGTCCTTTTCGAATGTGGATCGTCTCCTACGGTGAAGACCTCGCATTGGGGCGAGGTCCATACCCAAAGGAGACGAACCATGCAGATCGACAATCAGGCATCCAAGCAGAGAACGAACTCGACGCCTCTGGTGATAGACATAGAGCTACTTGCGCTCGATCTGACCAGTTGCACCCGTTGTGTGGGAACACTGGACAACATCGGGAGGGCGATCGAGACTATCCGCCCTGTACTGGAAGTGACGGGGGCTCAAGTGAACGTGAGAAAGCTTGCCATAGAATCGGAAGAGCAGGCACGCCAGTACCAGTTCGTCACCTCTCCAACCGTTCGGATCAACGGCAGAGACATTGCCTTCGAGACGCTGGAGAGCGAGTGCGAGTCCTGCACCGACCTGTGTGGCTGCGACGAAGGAACAAGCTGCCGCGTTTGGCCCTACCGGGAAGAGGAGTACACGGAGGCGCCGGTGGGGCTTGTCGTAGAATCAATACTACGTGAGATCTTCGGTAGCAGCAGCGAGTCCGTTGGTGACGCTCTTGCGTACCGCGGAGTGCCGGAAAACCTCCGACGCTTCTTCAGGAGCAAGTCAGCTGCGCGACCCGCTGCACAGTCCTGCTGCCCACCGGCCGAACAGGAGACCTGCTGCGAGTCGGGTCAGGAGGCTGCGTGTTGCGATGCCTCAGAACCTGAAACGTGTGGTTGCCACTGAACCGATGCAAGTGCGTCACGGCACCATAGAGGCCACGGCCTGGCAGGCGCATAGGGACGAACTGTACCGCTTCGTCCGGAAGCGCGTGCGCGACGAAGCAGCGGCCGAGGATATCGTCCACGATGTCCTGATCAAGGCCTACGTCCGGCAGGAGACGCTCAAAGAGCCCTCAAACTTGCGACCATGGTTGTACCAGATCACTCGCAACGCGATCATTGACTATTACCGATTGCAGAAGCCCTCGCAGGCGGTTCCAGACGAGCTCATTTATGAGGACCCGGGGGAAGAGGATAATCGCGCCGAGCGAGAGTTGGCGCGTTGCCTCGTGCCTCTGCTCGACCAGCTTCCCGAGCCTTATCGCTACGCGCTGAGGCTCGCGGAGTTCGAGGGTGCCAAGCAGCGGGAAGTTGCATCGAGGCTGGGACTCTCGCTATCTGGAGCGAAGGTCTCGGGTGCAGCGTGCTCGCAAGATGCTGCGCGGAGTCCTTTTGAAGTGCTGTCAGGTTGAGCTGGATCGTCGTGGCGGCGTTGTGGACTATGAGGCAAGTGAAGGATGCGATGGCTGTCGAGGACCAAGCGGCACGTAGGGGAAGGTATGGCTGCCTAACACCGGCATGCAGCTGACGGCGCTTCGCGCCGCCGCTGATGCCGAAACCGTTAGGTGGAATCGCGGATCGGTCCTGCAGGTAGGCGTCGAGGGTCGTGAACTTGACGCTACGTGACCTGAGTTCGAGCGGCACGTGATCTAGTAAATCGGCGCTCAGGTAGGGCAGAGCGTGGATCGGCCCCGGAATAGAGGAGGAGAGGCGTGCGAAAAGAGATCGTCCTGCTTGTGGCCATGTTCGTCGCGACCAGCCAGTCAGCGGTGACCGGACAGGAGGCGGGAGCAGACACTCCGGTAGAGGTACGAAACAAGCAGATCGCGCGGGCCTTCTATCAGGACCTCTGGTTCAGCCGGAACACCGATCGCTATGCGAACTACGTCGCCGAAACGTACGTGGTGCACGATGTCGGAGACCGAAAAGGGGTGACGGAGCCGGCTGTTGAGCAAAAGAACATTGCCGACTTTTTCTGGCAAAATGGAGAGCTTTCTGGCCAGATCGACTTCCAGATCGCGGAAGGTGACCTGGTCGCAACCCGTTGGCGGGCGCGACTGGAGCCCAGCACCTTCTTGGGGCGCTTCCTCATGGGCGAGGGGGATCTACCCATCATCAACGTGTTTCGCATTAGGGACGGCAAGATCGTCGAAATCTGGAATCATCGCCACGACATCGACACCGGGCAGAATATCCGGTTCAAGGCGCAGGGGTTCGGGTTTGGCTTTCTCTTCGCCCTGATCCCGATCGGGTATGTGATTGTGCTCCGTCGTCGCCTGAAGATAGCCACGGAGGAGCCCCGCTCCGGTACACCTTAGGCGCGCCCCTGCACTCCAAGAGGCGGTGCGTCCGGTACGCTTGAGCACATTGGGCATCGGGGTTGGAGCATCAAGCATGCGTGTCACGGTGCGCGCAGGGGACATCGTTTCCACCTAACAAGCGTTAGCAGCTGACGCGGCATACCTTTCGGGTAGTTGCCACGGCCACAGTGGCGCGCAGCTGAAACACAAATCCGTTAGGAGGATGGAAGAACTTGTTGCCACGGTGCACAGGTTTACGCGTGAAGAGCGGCGTGTTGGAGGTAGCATTCCCCACCGTAGCGCTCTTGCTCGTGGCCTGCGGGCCCGGGGCTAGCCACGCGGAGCAGGTCGCATCTGCACGTCCCGTTGCCGATGAACTCTCGGCCGTAGTTGATTCTCTAGTCTTCGCTGAGGCTCTGGATCGATCCGTGCCAGGCGTTGCCGTGACACTCGTCGCAGACGGCGAGGTGCTGCTGAGCCGCGGGTACGGAACGGCTGACCTTGCCACGGGTCGGGCCGCGTCGGCATCGACTCCGTTCAACATCGCGTCGATCACGAAGCCGTTCACCGCTGCGGTCGTCCTGAAGTTGGCGGCGGAAGGTGCTGTGGACCTCGATGGACCGGCCGCTGACTACTTGGATCTGCCCGCGATCTATCAAACTCTGACTCTTCGAGATCTCCTTACACACACCTCGGGCATCGCACGGGATCTCCGCACCGGCAACAACGACGATCCCAGCGCGTCGGAGTACAGAGACCGACTCTTCAACTCTCAACCGAGCTTCGCGCCGGGCACCCGCTTCGAATACAGCAACACCGGCTACACAGTCCTTGGGTGGCTCATCGAAAGCGTCGAGGGTCAGCCTCTAGACGCTGTGTTCAGACAGCGCCTGTTTTCTCCGCTCGGGATGGACGAAGCAAGGTATCGTGCCCACCTAGAGGACGATCCAAACCGCGCGCGACCTCACGTCATAGTGGGCGACACCGTTAGTGGGGAGCTCTTCGTGTCCGGTGGCTTCGGATCCGGCGGCCTCTCCCTGTCGGCGGATGACTTCGGCGCCTTCGCTCTTGCCCTGCAGCGCGGTGACTTCCTTGCCCCGAGTCAGCTACTGGATTCTTGGACACCGGCGACGCTCTCTGATGGGAGTCCGGTATCCGTCCGAATCAATGCCGATACCGACAGCTACGGCTTCGGGTGGTTCCTCAGTGAGCTGGATGGCAGGCGTCTGGTGACCCACGGCGGAGGAATCACTGGGTTCTCGGCCAATCTGTATCACTTCCCCGACGAACGGGTCACCGTTGCTGTCCTGGCCAACATCAAGGCGCGCGACGATGGCGCAGCCCCCGTTGACGCTCTGGCTCGGCGCATCACCGAAGCGTACTTCTCGTTGGTGTCCACCTCCTAACAAGGTGTTGCTGCAGTCGGATCGCGTTTTCAAAGGAGTCCAGCTACGCTACGCTGCGCCGGACCTGATTCGTTTTGCGCCCGCAGCAGAACAACGGATCCGTTAGGCGGCTCCCGGGGCGTTGTGCGAGATCCCACAGCCAATGTGGATCAGGAGAGACTACCTATGCGCGACGAGGTTACAGCTACCTCCCATGAACCCGCGCGCGGGGCACGACGAGATTCACACGGGATTTTCTTCGTCGGAATGGCAGTCTTACTCACGGCTCTCGTTTTCGCTGCGTTTGCGCCGACGTTCTACATGAAATCATTGTTCTCGTTTCGCGACCTGACGAACCTCGAGCACATCCATGGCGTGGTAGGAACCGCTTGGCTCCTTCTCTTCTTCGCCCAGACTGTCTTGTATCTCACGACGACGGGTCGCCCTCCACAAGAGGCTCGGGTTTCTCACGCTAGGACTTGCCGTCGCAATGGCCGGGCTGATCACGGTTCTCATGATCCAAACTGCCCACACCCGCAACGCTACTGGGACTACAGAGCTTGGGTACGTGACCGCTACGGGGCGCCTGTTCTGGGGAAATGTGAATATCCTGATTGGGTTCTCGATCTTTGTTGGGCTTGGCTACCGCTACCGACGCCGACCGGAGCTACACAAACGGTTCATGCTTTTGGCCATGCTGAGTTGGATGCCAACAGTACTTGGACGGATCGCGCGTTTCGCCTTCTGGGGCCTCCCTGTACCTGTGGTCATGGTTCCCCTTTTTCTTTCGACGCTCCTATTGATCATTGTGTACGACGTCCGCACTAGAGGGCGCCCTCACCCCGCGTCTCTCATTGGGGCATCCGCGATATTCGTGGGGGCTGTCACTGCAGCCTTTGTGGTCCCGCAGCTCGAGATCGCACGTAGGATTGTCGCATCCCTGTAGCGCTCAACGCCTGGTCGGATAGGGCCGCCTAACCAGGGCTTGCAGCTGACAACAGACAGCCGAGCGTCCTGAATCCGGTAGCATGCTGGCGTCGGGGCTCCGTGGCATGGCGTTGACGATCAGCACTGTCTGTTGCAGCTGAAGCCCAATCCGTTATGCCGCTTGACACGAGTATGGCGGCTCTCGGCCAACCAGCGAACTGGAGACACATGAAGGCTATTATCCCCTGCGTCCTCCTCGTCCTGCTCGTAGCCTCGTCCCATGCGCAGGAGCATCTCCCGGTCATCGACATGCATCTCCACGCGCTCGCGGCGGACGACCAGGGACCACCGCCCCTCGCCATCTGTACTCCCATCGATCCGTTCCCGGTCTGGGATCCAGCACAACCCTATGGTGCGACGTTCATGGCCATGCTGAAGGAGCCGTCCTGTGATAACCCGGTCTGGTCGCCGATGACGGACGAGGCGCTGATGATTCAGACGCTTGAGGTCATGGAGCGCCGCAACATCTTTGGTGTCCTGAGTGGCACGCCGGACCGCGTTGCCACGTGGATGGCGGCTGCTCCGGGTCGCTTCTTTGCCGGCCTTGGGTTCCGATTGGGCCACGATAGCCCTTCTCCCGACTCCCTGCGTGCATTACATGCGGAGGGTCATCTCGCGGTCTTTGCGGAGGTCACCAACCAATACGGACGGAGCGCGCATCCTCACGATCCCGCGAGCCAACCCGATCAACGCCTACGCGATGGGCGGTATCGCTCGCGACGCTGAGCTGACTCCCGAAGTGTTCAAGAAGCTCCTGTAGTCTGCTGTCTAACAGGAGCCAGCAGCTGCCGGCTCCGCGTCTGGTTGGGGAGCCTCAGAAACCCAGAGGCTCTGGCGGGCGACGCTCCCAGTATTAGTCCTTTATATATATCCGCTACGGATATAGTATACAAGCATGGCAAAGAGTACAAGCAACGCGCCCCTCACTCCGGCGGTGCTTCATATCCTTCTCGCGCTTTCTACGAAAGAGCGGCACGGCTATGGAATCATGAAGCAGGTCGAGTCGGACTCGCAGGGAAAGGTGAACATGGGGCCGGGTACGCTTTACGGCTCGATTGGTCGCATGATCGAGGCCGGATTGATACGCGAGAGCAACAAAAAGATAGACCCTGAAATGGACGACGCGCGGCGGGTCTATTACAAAATCACCGGCCTCGGCCAAAAAGCGCTCGCGGCGGAGTTGCAGCGATACCGTGAGGTCGTAGCGGTCGCCAAACAAAAACGGCTCTCGCCGAGTACTTTTGCGTATGGCATATGAACACTCAATACGACGATTCCAAAGCTGTTACGCAACACTGCTTCGTTTCTACCCGAAGCGGTATCGCGAGCGCTTTGGAGAACCGATGGAGCAAACCTTCAACGATCTTCTCCGAGAGCGCGCAGAGGAAGAAAAAGGATTATTTGGCTTCGCTCTCTGGATGTTCGTCGAAACATTCGCAGGACTTATTAGAGAGAACATGACAGTTATCATCATGCAAAACAAAAGCATTATCCGCATTGCGCTCGCGACAGCGTTCATATTGCTGCTGCCCTTGTTAGCGATGCAGTTGACTGATGAAGTGGTCTGGAACCTGGCCGATTTCGCTGCCGCCGGCGTCCTCCTGTTCGGCGCTGGTCTCACGTATGAGCTGATAGCGAGGAAGGCAGGCCATATCGCGCACCGAGCCGCCGTCGGCGTTGCGGTCGCGGCAGCGCTCCTCCTTGTCTGGATAAACCTTGCCGTTGGCATCATCGGAAACGAGGGAAACCCCGCCAACTTGATGTACATTGGGGTGCTCGCCGTCGGAATTATCGGTGCCCTCATCGCGCGCTTCCAGCCACATGGAATGGCGCGCGCGTTGTTCGCGACGGCGCTTGCTCAGATGTTGGTCGCCGTGATCGCGCTGGCCGCTCGGCTAGGCACCAGTGGACCGGTTTGGCCGAGAGATGTATTGATCGCGACTGGATTCTTTGCCACGCTGTGGCTCGGATCGGCTTTGCTGTTTCGACGCGCAAGCGCCTCGGACCCGACGTAGAACTGACGGCTTGAGTGGCGGTTTAGTACGCCAAGCGCAGAGAATGCTTTCGCCTGCGCACTTTGAACCCGACATGGCAAACTTTCTTCTGGCTTGAGCCTCAGGTCGAGGTGGCTCGAAGGCACAGGCTCAGCGACAAGCAAATCCGTCGGGCGTTGGAGTTCGTCGAGGAGCGTGAGGATGAAATCCGCGAAGCTTGGCAAGAGCACTTCAGCTGAGCTCTCGAACGTCTCGGCTCACGGAATGTGGATTCTGGTCGATGAGTAAGAGTTCTATCTGTCGTTCGAGCAGTTTCCGTGGTTCCGCGACGCATCGATCGGTCAGCTCGCCCACATCGAACAACCCCAGCCGCATCACCTGTACTGGGCGGACTTGGATGTCGACTTGACGCTTGAGTCAATTGAGAACCCCGAGCGCTATCCTCTCGTTAGCAAGTCGCGGCCTAACAACAGCTAGGAGCCGCCGGCGCTCCGCGCCGCAGCTCAAGCTGTGAACCGTTATACGGCGCTGGCGACGGTGAGGTTAGGATTCCCAGCGTTGTGCCGCCGCTTCTGAGCGTAATAGCCATGAATCAGATTGTTCTGTTCTCCAATTCAGTCAAGCGGGATCCAGCCATCGATGCCTGGATGAAGGAGCATTCGGTTGACTTGGGGGCTATCGCGCGGCATTGGTTTGACGTCATGCGCGAGCGTGGAGACGATGTTCGAGAGCTATTGCATGACGGCCATCCGACCGCGTGCGTAGCGGACGCGGCATTCGCCTACGTCAACGCGTTTACGGCCCACGTCAACGTGGGATTTTTCCGTGGTGCCGAGCTTGCGGATCCGGCGGAGCTGCTGGAAGGCACCGGCAAGTACATGCGCCATGTGAAGCTCAGCCCCGAAAGCGACGTCGACGCTACGGCGCTAATCAAGCTAGTCGATGCGGCATACGCTGATATGAAGGGGCGCCTCGAGGCAGAGTAGTTCGTGCCGGCTATCGACAGATCTGGTCTTTTCGAGGTAATCGAGGAGCCGTATGACAACGGGATGGAGCTGACAGTCCAAAAGTGACACGCCGATCGTGCTCGATCAGCAAGGCTGTCTCCGTGAGAGCATCCGCGCTCATCGGGCTCGCGGAAACGAACAGCTCAATCGTTGATCACTTTTGGCCTCGCACACCTGTACTATGCCTGCCATGTTGAGAGGTTCCACCACGGGTCCGAATGACGTGCCGCCGGCGCCCGCCCCGCACCGTCCGGGAGATGACCGGCACACGCTTTGGGTCAGGATCACGCACTGGTTAACAACTGCGAGCTTCTTGACGCTCGCCTTCACCGGATTCGTCATCCTGATGGCCCACCCGCGGCTGTACTGGGGTGAGGTCGGCAACAGCCTGACGCCGGCCCTGCTCGAGTTGCCGATCAGCCGGAACTATCAACATGGTGGCTGGGAGGATGTGCAGCCCTTCTTCGAAGGTGCTGAATCGCCGGTGAGCGCTGACCGCACCTTCAACATGTTCAACCAGAACAGCTGGGGGCGTAGCCTGCACTTCCTGGCGGCCTGGATCCTCGTAGCGACGGGCGCCGTCTACTTGCTCACCGGCATCGTCACGAGCCACTTCTGGCGACATCTCCTGCCGCGCTCCGGCGAGTTCACCCCACAGCTCCTGTGGCAGGACCTGATGCGCCATTTGCGCCGGCAGTTCCGGCTCGCTACAGGCGGGCCGCAGTACGGCCTGCTGCAGAGATGCGCGTACCTCAGCGTCGTCTTCGTGGGCATGCCGCTGATGGTGGTCACCGGTCTGGGGATGTCGCCCGCGGTTACTGCTGCGTACCCGTTCCTGTCCGGCATGTTCGGCGGGTTCCAATCGGCCCGTACGATCCACTTCTTCCTGTTTGCCGCGCTGGTCCTCTTTCTGGTCGGCCACGTGCTGATGGTCTTCCTGTCCGGCTTCCGCCGTCAGATACGCGCCATGACCCTAGGGGAATAGAATGAAAGACGACATGGTCATCACCCGCCGTCGCGCCCTCCTCACGGGACTCAGCTCGGTCGCTGGACTGGCGCTGACAGGTTGCTCGGACGAGCTACCTCCTACCTACGGCAACCTTCTGCGGATGGGCGATGTGCTGACCTACAAGGCGCACCGCCTGCTGCTGCCTGCACGATCGCTGGCGCGCGAATACACCCACGCACAGATCTCCTCGTCCCCCGCCATCGGCACCACGGATCCCGGTGACCCGACCCGTTCCTACTTCGACGTCGAAAGTGGACCGATCTACGACCGCCTGAGACATGGAGGGTTCGCCGACTGGCACCTCACGATCGAGGGCAGCGTGGCCCGGCCGCAAGCCTTCTCGCTCGCGGATCTGAAACGGCTTCCTTCCCGCACGCAGATTACGAGGCATACGTGCGAGGAAGGCTGGTCCGCCATCGCCGAGTGGACCGGGGTGCCGCTCCGTCAGGTCCTGGAGGCCGCGGGCATTCTCCCGAGCGCCCGCTTCGTCCAATTCTACGCCTACGATGCCATCGCCGACGGCATCGACATGCTCGATGCCCTGCACCCACAGACGATTCTGGCGTACGGCATGAACGGTCGCGACCTGCCCGTTCCGCATGGAGCGCCGGTGCGCCTGCGAGTGGAAACGCAGATGGGCTACAAGAGCATGAAGTTCCTCCAGCGGATCGTCGTCACCGACCACTTCGACGATCTGGGCAGCCGCGGACCGCTGCACGGCGGGTGGTCGTGGTACGCGGGGATCTGAGCGCGCTCGGTAGTAAGTACTGAGGAACATGTGGCCCACCACACTTTCACCACGGCCTGCTAGACATCTCTCTGCGGTCACGCTCCTGCTCGGCAGCCTGTGCCTCCTCTTCGCGGGTGATCTCGAGGGCCAAGCCCAGTGTCCTTCCAGTGGTGTGGCAGTACAGGTCCTGGGCTCGGGAGGGCCGCGTGCAGGGACGGCACGTGCGTCGGCGAGCTACCTCGTGTGGGTCGATGGCCGCGCTCGCGTCATGGTGGATGCTGGGGGAGGGTCATTCGTACGCTTCGGTGAGTCGGGAGCTCGGTTGGCGGACCTTAGTCTCCTGGCCATTAGCCATCTGCATCCGGACCACGTCACGGATCTGGCCGGGCTCCTCTGGCTGAGTGACTCGGATCGGCAGGAACCACTGCCCCTGGTCGGACCCTCGGGACGCAATGAATACTCCTCCTTCTCGACCTTTCTCGATCGGTTATTCGACCCGGCCGACGGTGCGTTCCCAGTTCTAAGCGGCACGGTCGGAGGTCCCGGGCGTGGGGTGCTGGTCGAACCGTTGACCATCGAGATCGAGACGAGGGCTTCTAGCCTGGTCCTGGAAGAGTCGGGCCTGGTCGTGCGGGCCCTGCCGGTGCCACACGGCAACGTGCCTGCCCTGGCCTACCGCGTCGAGGTCGGAGGGGTGAGCGTGGTGTTCAGCAGCGACCAGAATGGCAGCGATCCGCGCTTCGTCGAATTCTCCAGGGATGCGACGGCGCTCGTGATGCATCTTGCCGTATCGCCTACCGCATCGGGTTTCGGCCGCGAGCTTCACGCGACTCCGGCGACCGTGGGTCGCGTGGCGTCTGAAGCGTCCGTTCGACAGCTAGTTCTTAGCCACTTGTTCGTGCACGAGAGCCCGGAGGAGTTGGAGGCGGGGGTCGCTGAAGTGAGGTCTCACTATTCCGGGATCCTGCGCGCCGCTGATGACCTCGCGTGTTTCCCGCTCGGATAGGGTGCGCCAGAGTGACGGGATAGTCGGGAGCCGCCTGTCAGCTCTCAGCATTTTAGGCTGCCAGCGCAACACGGAGATTGGCATACGTGCTCCTGACGCTGCCGTTTCTGGTCGTGATTGGCTTGGTGTTGCCGGCGCTGGTCTGGTCGAGTGCTCGCGCGTTGTCTTCGCCCGACTCTGCCTCGACTGCTATGCCATCGGCACGAGCAATGGCCGTGCAAGTGCTCGCTGTGCAGGCTCTCGTCTTTGGTCTCGCATGGCTAGCCATGGTCGGTGCGAAGCTCTTGATCCCGTGGCGCTCCTTGTTCACGCCAATGACGGTCGGCATGCTCGTCGCCAGCAGAATCGCGAGACGTTCGACGGCCAACGCTGAGCGCTGCCGAAATCTCCCCAGGATCGAGGCACGGCCAGCTGCTAGCATCGCTGCAGATCCTGGTATGTCTTGGGTGGTCGCAGCGGAGGGCACATGAAAGTAGCACTCGCCAGTCTGGTCCTCGCGGTCTCGGTGGGCTTCGGCCCTGGCCCCGCTCAGTCGTCTGGCTACGTGGTGATCGTGCACCCGGACAACCCGGTGAGTTCGATTTCGAAGAAGGAGCTGTCGGCCTACCTGCTCAAGGAGCGTTCTCAATGGCCCGGTGGGGTAGAGGCCAGGCCGGTCGACCAGGTAGCGAGCTCCTCGTCCCGGCGAGCTTTCTCCCGCGCCGTGCATGGCCGCTCCGCCGCGAGCATCAAGGACTACTGGCAGCAACAGATCTTCTCCGGGGATGGTGTTCCGCCTCCCGAAGTTGCGGGAGACGACGAAGTGGTCGCCCACGTCAGGAGAAATCGGGGTGGAATCGGCTACGTTTCCAGATCTATGCGGCTCGAGGGCGTGAAGGAGCTGGCGATTCCGAACTGATTCCTTCGAGCGTTCCGGGCTCCATCTGGTCCGCTAGTCTCCGGCTGCGGCTGAACTCAAACGTTGGATGGCTAAGCGAAGCAGGAGAGCTGCTGGGATGACGACCCTCGTGGTTGGAGCTAGCGGGGCGACCGGACGGCTGCTCGTGCAGCAATTGCTCCATCGCGGACAGAACGTCAAGGTGATCGTACGATCACCCGACAAGCTGCCCGAAGCCCTCGAGAATCACGATAGCTTGTCCGTGATCCGCGCAAGCGTCCTGGACCTCAGCGACGCCGAGATGGCCCAGCACGTCAACGGGTGTGACGCGGTGGCTTCGTGCCTGGGACACAACATGAGCTTGAAGGGTATCTACGGGCACCCGCGCAGGCTTGTCACCGATGCAACTCGCCGCTTGTGCGATGCCATCAAGGCACACAAGTCCGAACAGCCAACCAAGTTCGTGCTCATGAACACGGCCGGCAACAGCAACCGCGATCTTGACGAACGGGTTTCGTTTGGCCAGAAGTGCGTCATCGGGCTTCTTCGTCTACTGCTGCCTCCGCACGTCGACAATGAGAAGGCTGCGGACTATCTGCGAATCAAGATTGGCCAAAACAACGGTGCGATCGAATGGGCCGCGGTTCGCCCGGACAATTTGATCGATGAGGACGAGGTCACGGAGTACGAAGTCCATTCTTCGCCGACTAGAAGCGCGATCTTTGATGCGGGTGTGACCAGTCGAAGCAACGTTGGTCACTTCATGGCTGACCTGATCACCGACGACGACACATGGAACAAGTGGAAGGGGCAAATGCCGGTGATTTACAACAAGGGATCGTAGTCGAGCGAAATGGAGGTTCATCCGGAAATCGCTCTGCTCGACCGGGTGATCTTCCATGGCCTGGGCCGCATCCGCCGGGGTCATCATCCAAAACTGATAGAGAGGATGAGGTGCTTATGGCCAATTCCACTGACTATGCTGCTCGCCTGGAGATCGACTATTCGGAGACACTGGACCGGCTGACCACTTTCTTGCGTCTTGTCTGGATCGTTCCCATCGCCATCACCCTGGGCCTCATCTCGGGGGCCGGCGAGACAGTCGTGGAGACGGTGGTCATCGATGCCGCCGGTGAGGTCGTGGAAAGAAGCAGGGAGACGGCTGGGCGGCTGGCCAGCGGTCTTGTAGCGGCAACGGTGCTGATGATCGTCTTTCGCCAGCGTTATCCGCGCTGGTGGTTCGACTTCTCTCGCGAGTTGGTCCGATTCGGGGCCAGAGTCGGCGCCTACCTATTCCTTCTCACCGACCGATACCCGTCGACCGTAGAGGAGCAGGCTGTCCACCTGGACATCGACTACCCCGACGCGAAACGTGATCTCAATCGGTGGTTACCGCTGGTCAAGTGGCTGCTTGCGATCCCCCATGTCGTCGTCCTGTTCTTTCTCAACATCGTGGCCATCTTTGCCGTGATCTTGGCTTGGCTCGCCATTCTGGCCACCGGTCGATACCCGAAAGGGATCTTCGACTTCATCGTGGGAGTCGGCCGCTGGCATCTGCGGGTGGGGGCCTACGCACTCCTGCTGGTGACCGATCGCTATCCACCATTCAGCCTGCGTGCCGCCTGAGGGGCGTGTCGAGTAGGGCGCGAAGCGACGACTGAGGATCCAAGTATCGCTGATGGGCGGTATCGCGCGCGACGCCGGGCTGACTCGCGAAGCGCTCAAGAGCTCCTGTAGTCTATTTGTATGACAGGAGGAGCCAGCGGCTGACAGCGGCGCGGTTCGCTGGGAGAGTGTCGGAAACTGACGACTCCAGACAAGGCCGCGGAGGCGCCGCAGCTGTGGCTCAGGACCGTTAGCGTGTGCTGGAGACTCCTCACGAGGTTGGTGGTCATCTTATCGGGCGGTGTTGGCGTACTGCTTAGCGCCTGTGCGCCAACCCCTCCTCCTGATGCGGAGACGGTGATCCTGGTCCACGGCCTGGGTCGCACGCCCGCGTCGATGTCGGTACTGAGTCTGCGTCTCAGGGGGGGGGGATTCCAGGTCGTCAACTTTGGCTACCCGTCGACCTCCGCAGAGATCGAGGATCTGGTCGATACTCTCGAGGCGGCGGTCGCCTCCTGTTGTGAGGACCCGGCCGGCACCACGCACTTCGTGACTCACTCCCTGGGCGGTGTGCTTGTCCGGAGCTATCTCGCAGGCCGGGCGCCCGGGTTCGCTGGCCGTGTCGTGATGCTGAGTCCCTCCGAACCAGGGAAGCGAGTTCATTGACGCTTTCAACGACTCACCGCTCCTTCGATCGCTCCTGGGCCCGGCCGGCGCTCGACTTGGCACCGACTCGAGTGGCATCGCTCAGGAGCTCGGGCCGATCGACTTCCGCCTCGGCATCATCACAGGTGATCGAAGCATCAACCCGATCGGATCTTGGCTGATTCCCGGACCCGACGATGGCAAGGTCGGCGTCGACAGGGCGCGACTCGACGGAGCTGCAGACTTCCTCGTGGTCCCCGCTACGCACACCTTCATCATGAACCGCGGAGATGTAGCCGGAGAGATCGTACATTTCCTCACGCGGGGAACATTCATGAATGAAGGCAATGGAGTGGGTGCACGAACAACTGGGGGCAGGTAGCCAAGATCCAGGGCTCCGACGGCTTGGACGGCGACGAGTTCGGCGTTGCGGTGGCGATTTCGGGCGACACCGCCGTTGTCGGGGCTTTCCTGGTGGGCCTTGGACACGGCGCGGCGTATGTCTTTCAGGACCCCGTTGCGGCTAGGAACCGCCGCCGATGGCAGTGAACGGTGCGCCCTATGCGGTGCCGCAGGCGTCAATGAAGGTCATCACGATCCAGCGTCGTGTCGCGTGCTCGGTACACCTGCCCCATCCCGCCTTCACCGAGCGGGGCGAGGATCTCGTAGTGGCCGAGCGTCTTGCCGATCATCAGGAGCCGCCCGTCGGCACGCGCTGCTTCAACTCCTCGAACCAATTTAGGACCACGTTGAGTCGTGTGTTGGGTGCCGTTGCCTCAGTCTCATCACTACCAGCGGGCACCGTCACCAGGAACTTGTCGCCATCGGCGGTGACATCGAAGTTGCCAGTGCGACTTATGTCGATGTCCGAGACTTCGACAGGGTCGGATGCGGAAAACGACTCCACATCCACTTCCGCAACGAGGATGCCTGGACCTACGCGGGATCGGTAGTAAATCTCCCTTCCATGCTGCGACCAGCGAGGGAAAAAACCACCACGGGGTACTCGTAGGCCGTCTTGTCTATCGTCGAAATGGCGCGCGACAGTGGGCACTGCACCGAACCGACGCAATCGAGACC
The DNA here is from genome assembly GCA_963666055.2 of Acidobacteriota bacterium. GTDB lineage: Bacteria > Acidobacteriota > UBA890 > UBA890 > WLXD01 > DASCOT01. Next base: position 788,343 of record CAXWPH010000015.1, read on the forward strand.
GGAAATGTCCGACCGCTCGATACCTCCCGCACGTACACCTCATATTGCCCGGTCTCGTTTGACGAAAAGGCGAAAAAGCGACCGTCCGGCGAGAAACTGCCCCGTCGCTCATCGGCGGCGGTATCGGCGAGCATCTCCGGCTCCTGATCTGAATCGAGAGCCAGTAATCCCAAGTCGCGATTCGGGAAGACCCCGCTGTCAAACAGCAGCATCTCACCGTCGTCCGAGATCGATACTGGGGCCACGGGAGCCTCTGCATCCAACACCAGCTCGGCGTCGAGACTCCGGTCAGCCCGGCGCTTCCAGATGTCGTTGTTGCCACCCCGATCCGACCTAAAGAAGACCCACTCTCCATCGGGCGACCAAACGGGCAATTGGTTGTTACCCTCCGTGGTCAGCAGCACCTGGCTGCCCCCTCGTTCGATCTCGTAGATCCAGATGTCCCAGTCCCCATCATCTCCCCGGATTTGGAGCGCGATGCGCTGGTCATCCGGCGAGAGGTCTAAGTACTGAGACCTACGCGGCTCGAAGGGCAGCGGCTCGATTTGGCCGTCACGTTCCACCCAGGCGAGTTGGAAAGCGCTCAAAGCGCTGCCACTTCTGATGTGATAGATGAGCATCCCGGTCTCGGAGAAGTCGAACGAGACCCCGCCTTGAGCGTTGGCGGCGAGGTTCTCGACGACGGGTATCGGCGGGCCGGTCGTCTCCAGGGTATCGAGGTCGAAGGGCACCGCGAACAACGCTCCAGCGTCTGAATACACCAGATGGCCCGTCGGCACGTATCGGCCGTAGGTGCCGCCCTGGTGCACGACCTGGCGCTCGCCAACCTCGAGATCTACGACCTCGAGGTTGGCCCCGTCGAAGCCTCCGGTCCCGGCCGAAGTGAATAGCACGGCCTTGTCGCCGGGTAAGAACTGGGGCCAGCGGTGGCTGCGCTCGCCTTCGGAAAGCTCGGTGAGCGTTCCTGGCTCACCCTCGACAGCCGACACGACAAACAGGCCGCTGGTGCGGTTTGGTGTGAAGACGATCGTATCGTCGGGTCCCCAATCCGCACCTCGACTCGCGTTCACCGGCGCGATCGACTGCGGGGTGCCTCCGGTTATGGACACCTTTTTCAGCTCCCTTGGGGTGACGAACCCTACCCACTGCCCGTCGGGCGAGAAGAATGGATGGTACGGCGAACCCTCGATGGTTGCCGACGACGCGAGTGTCGTCGAGTCCTCCTGGTCCAGAGCGCGAAGGTACAGCGCGCTTCCATCGTTCGGGTCACCCTCGACGTAGGCAACGTGCCGTCCATCGGGCGATAGCACGACTGCGGAGCCGTTCCTACTCATGATCGTGTCGACGCGGGGGTCGAGCTGCACGCGGATGGTGCTTCCGGGCTCCTCGGGCTCCGGCTGCATTGCCCACCAGGTGGCAAGAACCGCCACCAGCATGAGCGCGGCAACCACAGGGGCGGCCAGCTTCAACGAGATGCCGCGAGCCGTTTCCACGGCGCTTGGAGCGATGGCCATCTCGCCGCTTCCAGTCAGGACCGCCACACCCGCTGCGATGTCATCGTGGAGTTGGCGAAGGTCAGCTCCGAGATCGCCCGCTGTGTGGTAGCGACGGTTCACGTCCTTCGCCAGCGCCTTGTCGATGATCCATTCGAGCTTCAACGGCAAATCATCACGGATCTCGTGAACCGCCTGCGGAGTCTTGCTGATGATCTGGCTGAGCGTCTCGTGAATGTTGCCGCCCGCAAACGCCCGCCGTCCTGTGACCATCTCGTAGAACACCGCACCAAAGGCAAACAGGTCGGCCCGATGGTCGATCTTGTCGGAGCCCTCAACCTGCTCCGGGGCCATGTAGCCGGCAGTACCCATCACCTGACCAGCAACCGTCCCCATCATCGTCGGTGACTGCGTTGCACCGCCCGGCGAGCCTGCCCCCGCCACCTCGGTGAGCTTCGCCAACCCGAAGTCCAGCACCTTGGCGTGGCCCTCCTTGGTGACGAAGATGTTCTCCGGCTTCAAATCCCGGTGGATGATCCCGGCGGCATGTGCCGCTGCCAGCGCCTCGGCAATCTCGGTGGCCAATCCGAGCGCCTTCTTGAGCGGTAGCGCACCCTTCTGTAGCGGCACCCGAAGCGTGTCTCCCTCCAGGTACTCCTGCACCATGAAGTGGGTGCCGTCCTCGGTTCCGACATCGAAGACCGAGGCGATGTGAGGATGGTTCAGGGCGGCAGCAGCACGAGCCTCCTGCTCGAAGCGGGCGAGGCGCTCGGGGTCAGAGGAAAACTCGGCGGGCAGCACCTTGATGGCCACCTTGCGGCCCAGGCGTGTGTCCTGAGCCAGGTACACCTCTCCCATGCCGCCAGCACCGAGCTGCTCGGTGATCTCGTAGGGGCCTAGTTTGGTGCCTGGTTCCATCGCGCTACCGCAGTAGGGTGGATGAGCGCCTGAAGCCTATCGCCGGAGCGTGCGAGGGTCCAAGGGAGACGCCGGAATGCCGCCGCTCAGCGCCTTTCTAACGTCCACCGTAGCCCAGCCCACCCCAAGTGCCGGTCAGGTTGTCGGCGGCCCGTAGCGGGGCCTTCTCGGGGCTCCTAAACAGACATATGACTGGTGTCTGTCCCGGCACTACGGACGAGCGGAATCGAAGGTCGCTGGGCGCTTCGCGAGACTCGGCTGAGCGCGCTACGGGTCCGTCGGCACGAGCCGCTCTAGCTCGTCGAACCAGTTGAGGACGGCGTTCAGCTCGTTACTGGGGCCATCGCCGACTACCAGTTGAGCGATCGGGTGACCTTCAGAGTCAGTGAGCGGTCGTGGCGGCCGAACCGGAAGCCGTCATATTCACCCGCTTGGCGATAGACAAGATAGATGTCGTCGCCGACGCGATAGATGTAGCGCAGCCGCGCGAAGATCGACAGCGAGTCCGACTGACTGTTGTACTGAACCATAGCGTCGGTGAGCCACCGGTCAGAAAAGCTGTAGTTGGCGTCGGCATTGAGCACGTTGGTCGTGAAGCTCCCCCCGGGCAGCTCGACCCGGTTGTAGCTGAAGCTCGGCGAGATGCGGAACCGCTCGTTGAACCTGAACGATACACGCGGCTCGATGGTGACGACATCGCCGTCGTAGATCTCACCGATGCGCCCGCTGACGCTGGCGCTAAATGCGCGGCCGCCATACGTGGACAGGAAGAAGAACAAGTAGCGGAAGTCGTAATCCCCGGGCGGGATGGTCACGTCTGGATGGATCTGGAAGGGGAGGTCCAGTCGATCGAAGTTATCGACGAAGAAGGTGCCGAAACTGTCCCCAGACTCGAGGTTGATGACCGACGCCACCCACCGCTGCCCGCTGACCAACGTGCCGGATGTGTCGTGGAAGGTCGTGTCGGCGACGTTGAAGTTCACCTGCCGGAGCCATGGAACGCTCGGTCGAGGCTTCCACGAGCCCCGGTAGGCTCGACGAATGATGTCCTCCCGCAGGACGAAGCCCAGATCGCTTCGGAAGTCGGGGTCGATGCGCATCACGTCGAAGCTGGCCTCCCACAGGTCGCTCTCCCACCCCACCCGGAACTGGCCGGCGAGCTTACCTTCGTCGAGCTCGTCGTCGGTAGCACGGGCGCCGAACGCCGAGATGTTGAGGTTATCGAAGAACGTGAAGTTGGCGTCGGCTGCGACGACCGTGTTGATGGCGCCGTCGGGCCTCTGGACGTTGGTCACCAAGGCTCCGACGCTGGAACGGGCCAGTACGTCCTGTCGCCAGCGAAACGCGCTGTAGTTGTGTCCGCCGCCGATCGTTGCGTCGCTGGTCTGCACGTGCAACAGGCCGAGGTTGCCGGCACCGACCTTGCCGGTCACCCGACCGCCAAAGTCGATCGGAATCGGCACGCCGTCATCCGACAGCCCGATGTTGCGCGAGTGGAAGAGATTTAGAATAGGCGGGTCGGAAGTGTCGAAGCCGCTGCGCTGCTGGCCGAAGCTGAAGTTGTTGGCGGCCTCGAGGAAGAAGTCGCGCTTTTCCGGAAAGAACAGCGAGAAGCGCGTCAGGTTCACGCGCTGCTGATCGAGCTCGACCTGGGCGAAATCGGTCTTGTAGGTGAGATCGGCCGTGAGGTTCGAGGTCAGTTGCACCTTGAACACGTCGATGCCGAGTTGGTTGGTGACGTCGGATTGCCGTCCGGGGTCCTGGAACACCGACGTCGCGCCGCCCAGGAAATACGGCTTGAGGCGGAAGCGCTGCGTGACCGAAAGGTTCTCAAAGCCGCGCAGGTCACCGGCCTGCGAGACGGCGATGAACTCGTAATCGCGTCGGTAATTGCTCCATATCGCCTGTTCGTTCTTGCGCCGGATCTGCCGTTCGAAGTCGACTCCCCAGTCGGCAACGCCGGAGGAGAACCTCAGGATCGATAGCGGGATCACGAGCTCGGCCTCCCAGCCGCGCGCGGTGATTTGCGCAGCCGCGCGCCACGCCTCGTCCCAGTCGGTATTGAGCTCGCTCTCGTTCCTGATCAGCGCATCGTGCCGGGTGCCCAGTGCGTTGACCGTGAACTGAAAGGCGCTGCGGCCGTCGTGGAAGGTGTCGAACAGGATGGTGAAGGTGTCGTCGGACCCCCCCCCTGCGTCCACCGAGCTCGTCGCGTCGCAACTCGGTCGCGAGGATGGCGCCCGGGTTGCTGTCGTAGGCGATGACGCCGACGTAGACGTTCTTGTCGTCGTAGAGAATGCGCACCTCGGTGCGCTCGGTTGCGGGCTGTCCCTCGTTGGGCTCACGCTGAAGAAAGTCGCTGGCGACGTCGGCGCCATCCCAGCTGGCCTCGTTCACCAGCCCGTCGAGCACCGGTACTTCCGGCGCGCGCCCGACCACCATGCTGGGTGCGACGCCGGGGGCTCGTATGGTGCGCGGCGCTGCCGGCACCTCGGTCGTAGCGGCGGCACCAGGCGTTCTCGGCGGCGGGTTGGCGGTTCCAGACAGCTCCGGCGGCGCGAGCGGCACGACGACGATCTGCACACGGCCCGAGGAACCACGTCTCGATGGTGTCACCATCTTGAAGTCCTCGATGCCGAACGCGGCAGAGCTCTCCGAGATCGGCACCTCCCGCTGCTGGAAGGAATCGTATCCACCGAGCACATAGGGCTTGAGGCGAAAGCGCCCCGTTAATCGCAGGTCTACCAGGCCCTGCAACTGGCCCGCCTGGGAGATCGTCGTGAACTCGTAGTCCTGGCCGTAGTTGCTCCAGACGACCTCCTCGTTCTTGCGACGAATCTGGCGCCGAAAGTCGATCCCCCATATCGGATTGCCCTGCGCATAACGCAAGCTGGCCCAGGGAATGCTCATCTCGGCCTCCCATCCCCGGTCGGTGATCTGGGCTGCCGCCTCCCAGCGCTCATCCCAATCCTGATTGACCTCGCGCTCGTTTCGCACCGTCGCATCGCTGCGCGTACCCAACGCGTTGACGGTGAACACGAAGGCGTTGCGATGATCGTGAAAGGTGTCCAGGATCACGCTGACGGTGTCGTCGGATAGTCCGGCCGCTGCGGCTCCGGCACCGCCCCCACCCGTACCTCTGCCCGGCCGCCGGGTGCGAAGCCGGAGGCTGTCGCGTCGCAGTTGGGTGGCGCGAATCCCGCTCGGGTCGCTATCGAAGAGAACGAACCCGAAGTAGAGGTTGTCGTCGTCGTAGAGGATGCGAACCTCGGTTCTCTCGGATGCCGGCGCTCCCTCGATCGGCTCCCGCTGACGGAATTCGGAGGCCGCGATCGCTTCGGTCCAGACCTGGTCGTCGAGGCGACCGTCGAGCGTCGGCGCGACGGTTACCCGGGTTGCAGCGATGGACTTCTCCAGGTCAACGGTGCCCGGCACCTGTACCCCCGCCGCGACCCCTCCATCGGCTGCCTGGGCCATTGGGATCCACGCTGCCGGCAGCAGCGCACAGGTCGCCACCAACAGGCGCGCGAGGCGCGTAGGCACAGCACCGCCGTGTTCCAAGGGGCCTGTTGTCACGGGCGCTCCAATCTCTGGAGATCCACAATTGCTTTCGGTAAGCAGATCCCCCGAAGCGGTATTCTTACCAGATCGCCGCACGCTGACCAGTCCACACAGGTCCTTGCTACCGGCCGGCGCTCGCTAGTTGGCTTCCACTACGTGGAGCGTCAACGACCGGACCGCCTGCTCGTCGGCGATCGTATCTATGATCTACAACTCGACCAGGTACTCATCGAGGTCGAGATACGTCATCACTTCAACGAGTCGAGAAACGCCATGATCTTCAGCATCTCGTCGAGGGTGATGCGGCCGGCGGCGGGCTGCATCGCGCCCACCCCGCCGGCGTAGATCACCTCGAACATCCCGACGTCCGTGGAGACGCGCGCGTGAGTGTATTGATCGTCGACGAGGCTCGACCCGATGCGGCCGGTACCATCCTCCAGGTGACAGGAGGCGCACTCCTGGAGATAGGTCGTCCTTCCCTCGCCGACGGCCGTCGCATTCCCGTTGTAGGGATTCAGCCCGGAATCCCGGAACTGCCGGACCGTCGCGGACAGGCTTGCCTCCGGCTCGCTGTTGAAATCCAGCGGCGTGTCATCCAAGGCGTTCCGAAACACCAGGGGACCGCCGCCCGCCACTGCGCCCGTCGAATCCCCGGTGACCACTCTTGCGACCTCGGTGCCGGGCCCGACTTCGCTCGAAGGGACGATGCGCCAGAGCGAGCCCGGCGGATTCGCGGCGGGACCGCGGTCCGACGTGTAGAAGCAGTTGCAGTTGACGGCGAGGACGAACCCGTCTTCGTCATAGCCGCCGGCGGTGAACTGCAGGTTCGTCTGCAGGAGCTCCTCCAGCTGCCAACGCGCGCCGTCCCATCCAAGACCGAAGAGCCGCCCCGAGCACCAGTCCCCTACCAGATAGACGCCGTTCATTCCGCCGTAATTCGCCACCCCCAGTCCCTGCACCGAGCAGCCAAAGCCTCCCGTGAGCGGCGCTGCGCCCGGGTAAGGGACTTCGTGCGGATACTCCGCTGCCGGCAGCAATCCCACCTGCGGGCATTGGTCGGAAGGGCCCGTCATTGGGTAGCACTTCGTTCCGTTCATCCTCGGCCAGCCGTAGTTTTCTCCTCCACGGCTCGCTGAGGGCTGGAAGATGATTTCCTCCCAGTGGTTCTGTCCGACGTCGGCGATGTACAGATCGCCCGTCTTCAGGTCGAAGGAAAACTCGTAAGGATTGCGCACGCCGTAAGCCCAGATTTCCGGGCGCGACCTCGTCTTGATCTTCGAGAAATCGAGCTCCGAAATTCCGAAAAGCTGCATCAGCCGCTCGTCACTGGCGCTGGCTAGGGGGTTCGTCTCGGGAATTCTGTAGGGGATGCGATCGTTGTCGGAGGTGTCGACGTCGATCCTGATCATCTTGCCGAGCAGCGTCGAGAGATCCTGCCCAGCCTCCAGTGGATCACCTTCCCAACCGCCGTCCCCGGACCCGATGTAGAGATAGCCGTCGGGACCGAACTCGATCTGCCCGCCGTTGTGGTTGTAGTAGGGCTGCTCGATCCGCATCAGGACCTTCGCGGTCTGGCGTGTGCGCTCCGCCGTCACGATGTCCGGGCTCTCGGGGTCGACCTGGAAACGCACGATCATCCCGTCTCCGTTGAACGGCAGCGACGCGTAGTGCGCATAGAAATACCCGTTCTCCCTGAAACTGGGATGGAACGCGATCGCGTAAAGCCCCTGCTCGACGAAGCCCGTTTGCACGTCGCTCCCCAGGGGATTGATGTTGGTGAGATCGAGAAACGGCTCCTTCTGCACTCGCCCGTCCCGGTGGACGATCCGGACCCGGCCGGCGCGCTCGACCACGAAGATCCGGCCGGTGCCGTCCCCGGCGCTGGCAACATTGGTCGGATCCCGAAAGCCGTCCGCGATCTTGACGAGCGAGATCTGGACGTTGCCCGGCAGCTTCCCTCCGGGCCGGGCGACCTGCCCGGGCGTCGCGGGCATGCGGGGCTGCTGCGCCACAACGGCAGAAACCGGCAAAAGAAGTATCACGGTCAGGATCCGAATCGTCTTCATAGTCACCTCGTTGTTCTCCGGTGGACGGCGGTCACGAACCTACTCGGAGCCGGCGTACCAGGCACCGTGGCGATGAAGATCACAGGGCACAAGACGCGAAACGTCTTCGACAGGTGCGCGATCGCGAAGGTACCGGGTTCCATGGCGCTCCCGAGGCAGGGTGGGTGAGCGCCTGAAGCCTATCGTTGGAGCTTGCGTGGATCCAAGGGAGAAGCGAGGACGGCGAGCAACACTCGGCCCAGGGCGCACGGACCTGCGGCGAGACAGTAGCCAGCTGAGTCAACCGGGCTCCAGGCCCCGACTCGTCGCAACCAGGCGCACCAGACTTCCCCCACGGCCTGCTAGCCAGGATCGGCAGCCTACTCCGACGCCGAGTGCGCCATGCTCGCAGCCACCAGGTCGGTTAATGCCTGGCCGATGGCTTTGAATACGGTGATCTCTTTGTCGTCGGTTCGCAGCGTGGCCTTGCCCGAACACATTTCGGACAGCTCGGCAACAACGTCTCCCTTCGTGAAGACGCCCTCTTGGATGGGCACCAGAATCTCACCGGCTTCCTTGAAGGCGTTGACGTAGCTGTCCACGTAAACGCGGCTCTTGGTGATCACTTCGGTGTCACATTCCCGCTTGTCGGCGTGGTGGTTGCCGATGAAATCTAGGTGCGTGCCGTCTTTGATCCAGGCACCCCTGACCAAGATGTCGGGAGAAGAGGTGGCGCTAACGATGATGTCGGCTTCGCCGCAGGCGGCCTCGAGATCCGTGATGACGGAGAAATCGATGTCGGGCAGCTCTGCCGACGCTCGTGCGACGAGAGCTTCGGCATCAGCCACCGGGGGCATGCCATCGGGGTTTCCCCAGACCATGATTTTCTCGAGGGGTCGCACCGAGGCATTGGCCCGGATCATGTAGGTAGACAGGTTGCCGGTGCCCAATAGCAACATGGTGGAAGAGTCCTCACGACTCAGCAACCGTGTGGCCAAGCCCGAAACGCCGCCGGTGCGCCAGAAGGTACACGTGGCGCCGTCCACTAGTGCCAAAGGCTCGCCGTGGGGCCGGTCGAAGATCATGATCTTGGAGTAGAGAAGATCGTAAGGCGGCGAGTTGCTGGGGAAATAGGTGAACGCCTTGATGGCGATGATCTTGTCGTTCCAGGCGGGCAGCAACGCAAAGGCGTCGAAGTTGTCGTCGGCGTCATCGAGCAAGAAGACCTGGCGCGGCGGCTGCTTGTAGTCCTTGCCGAAAGCGTCTTGTAGAGCGTCGACCAACTCGGGATAGCTGAGTGCGGCGTGTACCTGGTCCGCGCTGATGATCTTCATGTTGCGAGCCTCTGCTGAGAGTTGTTGTGAGTGCGATTTCGTCAGGCAGCATCGAGCGCTAGCCCAGGGTTCAATCCCGATCGAGATACTGTCAAGTTAGCTCGCAATCGGCAACAAGCGTGTGATCGCTGAATCCCGAGGTACTTGACGTGCGGGCAGCGACGGCAAACTCACCAGCGGCACGCGAAGGCCGCTCGTGTCCTCCAGTAACTCACCAGGGAGATCGATTTTGCTTTCGCTAAAGTAACTAATTGTATCTAATACTAGCCAAAGAGAACGTAAAAAACGTTGAGACAACCAATAATGTTTTTAAAACTCGCATGAGGGGCCAAAGGGTCTCCAACGGTGCCAGCGAGCGCGGCAGCATCATTGTGGCGCTGTTGCTGGTCATGTGCCTGAGCGCGGTGGTGATGTCGAGCCTTATGATCTCTACCGTCGAGTACGAGCTGTCGGCGAACACCCTGCGCGAAGCGCAAGCGTTCGCGTTCTCCGATTCCGGCATCGAGTACGGCCTGCACATGCTCCGCGAACCCGGCGTAGACGCCAACGGCGACCCGATCGTCGTCAAACATCGACGCCCTGCTGCTGGGCGACGACGGCACCGCCAACACCGACGATGACGGCCTGCTCCTGGATGCGCCGCTGATCATCGCCGACGGCGGCTTTTGGATCCAGGTTGTCGACAACGACGACGGCGATGGCGATCCGTTCACCGATCTCGACGGGAGTTTCAGGCTTGGCTCCACCGGCTTCTCGCACAACAGCGGGCGGCGGACGTGGGTCGAACTCAGCCGCTCCGGAGGGGGTGGCAGTAAGGGTGGCGGTCCGAACTCGTTCGTCACCAACGGGGCGCTCGAAGTCGGCGGGCACACCAACTTGTATGGATCGGGCGGGGGTGCTGCACTCCAACACGGAGCTGGTACTGAAGAACAGAACGACGGTGGAGGGCGTGGTGACGAGCTCCGGCGCGCTTGTGCTGGAGCGCGATCTCATGATTGGCGGCGAGCTGCTCGATACCGACGCCGAGAAGGACGCCTACATCGCGACGCACTCTAACGTCGGGGAGATCGAAGTCCCGCAGGTCGACCCGCGAGAGATCCAGCATCTCGCCGACTACAAGCTGGGGGCCGATGGCAAGGTGCGCGACAACAACGACAACGTTGTCTTTGACGCCTCGGATGATCCCTTCAATGGCTGGGTCTACAAGGGCTCCCACGGCTGGGTTCTGGGCGACGTGGAAGCTGCGGACTTCCCGCCTGCCACCTACTACGTTCAGGGCGATGCCAAGATCGATCGTCATAGTGGCACCCCCACGGAGCCGTTGCGAATGACCCTGATTGCCGAGGGGACGATTGAGATCAAAGGGCACACCTACCTCAATGCTGACACCCCGGACCTGCTGCTCGTGGCCGGCGGTGACCTGAGGATGAGCGGACACTCAGAGTCGGGCTTCGAGTACGACGGAGCCATCTTTGTCCACGAACAAATCTCCTTGCACGGCCACACACGGTTCCGAGGCGCTATTTGGGTGGAAAATGCCGAGGACGAGCACAGCCTCGTGTCGGAGAACGGGGTCCACGGGCATGTGGACGTGCTGGCCGGATCAGGAGCCGGATGGCCGGGCGGCGGCGGCGGCGACGACAGTTTCACGGTGATTACCTGGCACGAGGAGCCCATGGGCAACGTCAGCATCACGTACAGGGCGAAGCACCAAAACGGCGCCTGACCCTCGCGTTAGTTGTGCATTCGGAGGACTGGTTATTTTAACTTTAGTTTGCGTGACTGATCGTATTCAATAGTGGGTATCGATGTTAAAGAACTGTTCTTCTAGTCTTCGAAACGCGTGGAGAATCGTATGAAGTCCAGGGCGAACCACGAGAACGACGCCGATCGTCGGACCGCTGGATTTTCGTTGATCGAGGTCATGGTGGCCGCCCTCATCGTGGTGATGGTGGTGCCGCTGCTGGTGGCGCTGCAGATCCGCGTGCTGAAGATGAACGGCGAAGCGGCGCAGATGGACATTGCGGTGTGGGCTGCCGAGGCCAAGCTCGAGGCGCTCACCACCGCCGACATCGCGACGCTTTTCGGCGGCAGCGAGGAGATCGTGCTGGCCGACGGTCGCAAGTTGCTACGGACCTGGAAGACGGACGTCGACAACCCCGAGACCGGGCTCACGGCGGTCGAGGTGACCGTCATTGACATGTCGATCGACGAGGCAAAACCGGTGACGCTGTGGTTCGTCATCGGTCCACAAGGCTCATGAGGCGCCTCGCCGACCGCCGCGGATTCTCGATCGTGGAGGTGCTTATCGCCACGGCGGTGATGTCGGTGGTGTTCATGGCGGTGTCGCGAGTGCTTGTGCGCACGCAGTCGAGCTTCGAGCACGTGGCTGCCACCACTGGCCTGCGGCAGTATGCGCGGACGGCGTTCAACCGTATGACCTTCGAGATGCGCCTCGCCGGCTACAACCTGAAGACGGTGCCCGAGGCGTTCGATGCGGCTGCCACCACCAGCGTTCGGTTTGCTGCCGATCTCGATCTCGGCGATGCGGCCGGTCCGTGCACCGTGGAGTCCGGCAACGACGGCGTCGAGCGTGTCACCTACAGGCTTGGGAGTGGATCCCTCTATCGTGCGGTCGATTGCTGGCAGGGAGGCGCCTGGGTTGTCGGCCAGGCTGACCAGCCCTTGGCCTCCGATGTCGATGTCTCGGCGTCGCGCTTTGCCTACTTCGACATCAACGGCAACGAGCTCGTCACCGGCGGCGGATCGCTGACCAGTGCCCAGCGGGCGTTGATCGCGCGCGTGCAGATCATCCTGACCCTGTCAGGTAGCGAGCCTGCGGCTCCCGGCATGCCGCCGGCTCGATACCGCGCCGTTACCGACGTGCTGGTGCGCAATGCTGGCGGTGCCTACTGAGGATATGTAAGAGATGTCTCAATCGGAGTCATCCGGTCGCATCCTGGTGCCGCTGCCGAGCGCGGCAGCATCATCGTGTACACGGCCAAGATGCAGACGGGCGGGGACAAGAAATAGAGTAATGAGTCGAGCAATGCGTCACGCAATCCTGCCCACGCTGATCGTCGCACTTCTGTGCGCAGTGGGCTGTGGCGACACGGCCGTCGTGGTGCCCTCTGAGCTGCACGGTACCTGGCATACCGACGAGCCGCGCTACGCGCATGCCTTCCTCAGTATCGATGCCACCACGGTCGTCTTCGGAACCGGCGAGCCGCAACCGCCGCGCTACCCGATCGTCGGAATCGAAAGCGAGTTCGGACCTTCCGGGACCCTGTACACGATCGGGTACAAGACGGGCGAGGCGGTCTCGCGCCTTGGGGTCATCTACGAGCAGCGTGACGGGGCGGCGCTGCGGCTGCGCAACCAGCCGTCGTTCTCCTGGCGGCGGCAACGCTCCAGTTGAGTGCCCGTCACGGAGCTGAGCCAATGAGCACAGGCAACCAGATTCGGCCGGCCGTCGCCGGTTGTCGCCCGGTGCAGTGGAGTTGGTATTGTCACGACCGGCGAGCCGGGTTCTCTCTGATCGAGGCGATGATCGTGCTCGCGCTCCTGGGCTCGCTGTCGGCGCTCGGCATTCCCGCCTACATGGATCAGCGCGAGAACTCTCGGGTGGCTACCGCGGTGACCGACATCGTCGCCATGAGCCTGGACCTCCAGGCCTTCAAGGAGCTCAATGGGCGATTCCCCGACGACCTGAATGCGGCCGGGCTGGGCGGCGCCACCGACCCCTGGGGTCAGTCCTACCAGTATCTGAAGATCGAGGGCCTGGGCAATAACGGTCCGGTAAAGAAGGACAAGTTCCTGGTGCCGCTCAACACCGACTACGACCTCTACAGCGTCGGTTACGACGGCAGCACCCATACCCGGCTGAGCAATGCAAGCTCTGCCGACGACGTCGTACGCGCCACGAACGGCACGTACGTCGGCCTCGGCGCCGATTACTAGACACCGTACTCCTCGCGGGACACGAGGCCATGCGCTATTCGAGCGGTCGCTTTCTCTCCAGTCGTCTGGGCCGCCGTATGTTCGCCATGTTCTGCGCGTGCGCCATAGTGCCGGTTGCCGCGCTTGCCCTGGTTTCGTACTGGAACACGAGCTCGAGCCTACGCGACAACAGTCGCGCCCGCCTGCAGCAGGCTACAAAGAGTTTCGGCATGTCGTTGCTGGAGCGCCTGATGTTCGCCAGGAGCGAGCTGCGGATGCTGGATCGTCAGCTCGCCGCTGGCACCATGCTGGCGGAGCTTGAGCAAGATGTCCACGACGGATTCGAGGGTTCGCAGCGGCGGTTTCTGGGCATCGCCCAGTGGCGCGATGGTGAGGTGGTGGCTCGGGCCGGGACGGCCTTCGAGCACAGGGCGCTGCTCGATGGCGAGCTGCAGCGTCTCGCCGCCGGCGACGCCTTGGTCACCTTCCCAGCAAGCGGCGACGCCGGGCAGCTGACCGCGGTGGTGTGGGAGGCGACTGCCGACGACACCCTGCTGTCGGGGTGGGTGAACCCGGAGTACGGCTGGGGGGATGCACTGCAAGTAGGCCTCTCGGAAGGCACTCATCTGATCATCCTGACTCCCGAAGAGCGGGTTCTGGGATCCAGCCTGGAGGCCTCGACGACACGTGAGGTTCTCCAGAGGATTGGCGCGCAGGTTGGTGCCCTGCGCAGGTTCGAGGTCGAGACCGCGGCCGGGTCGTTCTTCGGCGGACGCTGGGAACTTCCGTTGAGCTACGAGTTCGGCCACCACGGGCTGACTTTACTGGCGCTGGAGGATGATGCGCTCGTCATGGCGACGGCGAATGGCTTCGGTCGCAGCTACGCCTTGCTCGGCCTGACCGCTATCTGGGTCGTCATGCTGCTGAGCATCTCGCAGATTCGCCGCAATCTGGTACCGCTGGAAAAGCTCAAGGCGGCGACCGAGCGGGTGGCGGTGCGCGACTTCAAGCACAAGGTGGAGGTGGTCAGCGGCGACGAGTTCCAGGATCTGGCTGAGTCGTTCAACGCCATGACCGGCCGCATCGACAGCCAGTTCGCTCACCTGGCCACGCTGGCTTCGATCGAGCGCGGAATATTGTCGTCGCTCGAGCTCGAGCAGATCGTCGGCAAGACGATCAGAATTCTCGAGCGCACCTACCCAGGCTCCCACACCAGTATCCGGCTGGTTTCGCAGCAGGACGCCACGGCGCGGATCTACTTCCCCGGCAAGGGGGACGAGCTCGAGATCAGGGCCGGCTGCCACGACCCGGCGGCCGCGCAGCCGAATGAATCCGGGTATACCGTGTATGAGTCGAGCCAACGCTGGCCGTCGGATGCCGAGGTGCTGCGCAAGCGTGGCGCCCGAGGCTGCCTGGAGTTTCCGTTCGCTATCGACGATCGGCCGGCCGGCGCGCTGTTGGTAGCTTGCGAGGGCGAGCTGCCGGACACCGACGACCGGGCGCAGCTGCGCCAGATCGCATCACAGCTCGCGGTTGCGCTGGCCAACGCGCGCCTGGTCAACGAGCTCGACGGCATGATGCAGGGTGCGCTGACCGCTCTGGCCCGTGCGGTGGACGCCAAGTCGGCCTGGACGAAGGGCCATTCGGAGCGTGTGACACGGCTCGCGGTACGGCTCGGTGTGGAGCTCGGCCTTCCCGAGGCTGATACCGAGCGTCTGCATCGCGGCGGGTTGCTGCACGATATCGGCAAGATTGGCGTGCCTAATGCCATCCTCGACAAGCCCGGTCCGCTGAGCGACGAGGAGTACACGGTGATCAAGACGCACCCGACCATAGGCGCACGCATTCTCGAGCCGATCCGCGCCTTCGCCGACGTACTCCCCATTGTCGAGCAGCATCACGAGCGCGTCGACGGCAAGGGCTACCCCAGCGGGCTGACCGGCGAGGAGATGCATCCGCTGGCGCGGATTACCGTCGTGGCCGACGTTTTCGACGCCTGCAGCTCCGCCCGCCCGTATCGGGCCGGCATGCCGCTGGCGAAGGTCGTCGGTATTATCTGCGAGGGTCGGGGATCACACTTCGATCCGCTGGCTGTGGATGCATTCGAGAGCGTTGTTGCCGCCGAGGCGGAGTTCTTCAAGGCGCTCAAGGCAGCCTGATCGAACGCTGCTCCGTACCCGCATGACGCGCCACAGCGCTGATGATCATGTTTGCGCTGGCGCTCACTTGCCCGCTTGTCGCTTTCACACATGCCGGCCTCCTGGCAAAGTGCGGTGCTGATGACGGAAACCTCGCAAGGGACAGAGCTACATCGGGCCATTGGGCTACATCGCGCCATCGGGCTGCGACACGCCACGGCGATGGTTGCCGGCACGATCATCGGTGCCTCGATCTTCGTGCAGCCGTCCGAGGTCATCGGGCAGGTCCCGTCGATGGCCGGAGCCGCGCTCGTCTGGCTGACGGCCGGTGTGCTGACCATGCTCGGCGCCCTGGTCGTGGCCGAGCTCGCATCGTCGATGCCCGCCAGCGGCGGGGTCTACGTTTACCTGCGCGAGCAATTCGGTGCCTGGCTTGGCTTCCTCTGGGGCTGGGCGATGTTCTGGGTCATGCACTCGGGGATCATCGCTGCAGTGGCCATGGTGTTCGCTTCCTACGCGGGCTTCGTCGTGCCGCTCAACGACATATCGACGCGGATGGTGGCGGTAGCGACCATCCTGGTGTTGTCGGCTGTCAACTACCGCGGCGTGCGGCACGGGAGCAATCTCCAGGCTGCATTTACCTTGGTCAAGGTTGCTGCAATCGTCCTGATCGTGGTCGTCGGGCTGGCGTTGGGGCAACCACCATCGCGGGACGCGGTCGCGGCCAGCGCGGCCATCGATTCCAGCGTGAACGGAGTTGCCGGGGAGGGCTTCGCGATCCTGGGCGGTGGCAGTCTGTCCGATTTCGCGCTGGCCGTATCGGCGGCCCTGTTCGCCTTCGGCGGCTGGCACATGGTGAGCTACAACGCCGAAGAGACGATCGAGCCCCACACCACGATTCCTCGTGCTCTCATCGTGGGCGTGGCGATCGTTACCACCTGCTATATCGCTCTCAACGGCATGTATTTTTACCTGCTACCCCTCGACACAGTGATCCAATCGCAACGCATCGCCGCCGACGCTGCCGAGGCCGTGCTCGGCGGCCGGGGTGGCAAGGCAATGACCGTGCTGGTGCTGTTCTCGACCTTCGGAGCCCTCTCTGGAATCGTTCTTTCGGGTCCGCGGGTCTACTACGCGATGGCGCGTGACGGTCTCTTGTTCCGTTGGGTCGGGGAAGTGCACTGGCGATTTCGCACACCTCACCGAGCCATCATCCTGCAGGCGTTGTGGTCGTCGGCGCTGGTGCTTACGGGAACGTATCGAGCGTTGTTCACGCGCGTTGTCTACACGGAGTGGATATTCTTCGGTGTCATGGCGCTGGGCTTGATCAAGCTGCGAGTATCGGCGACGCGGTTGCCCGCGTATCGCCTCGTCGGGTATCCGTTTACACCGATCGCCTTCGCGCTCGCCGCGTTTGCCATCGTCATCAACCACATCGTCAGCGATGCTGCCGGGAGCCTGTCGGGGCTCGCCATCGTCGTGGCCGGTCTGCCGGTGTACATGGTCTGGACATATCTGTCTTCTTCAGCGAGATCCGCATGATCATCGACTTCCACAACCATTACTTCCCACCCGGCTATGTCGAGGCGATCAAGGCCGGGCCTAGCAATTTCCGCATCACCACGGACGACGACGGCAACCCCGTGTTGCACTCGCCTGGCGACTACAACGTCCTCGTGCCCGGCCACCGCGATATCGACTATCGCCGTCACGTCCTCGACGATGCCAGCGTCGACATGCAGGTGCTCAGCTTCACTGCTCCCGGAACCAGCATCGAGTCGCCGCAGCGCGCCGCCGAGCTGGCGACGATGATCAACGACGGACTGGCCGAAGCCGTGGCAGCGCATCCAGATCGTTTTATCGCGCTAGGGCACCTGCCGCTCAACAACCCCGAGGCGGCCGCACGAGAGCTCGATCGCCTCCTCGAGCAACTCGATCTCCCGGGCGTGATGCTCTACAGCAATGCCGGCGGAGTAGCGTTGGCGGATGAGCGCTTCTGGCCGTCGTACGAGCGCGCCAACGACAGCGGCGCGGTCGTATACATCCACCCCACATACCCGCTCGGCGTCGAGGCGATGGAAGAGTTCATGCTCATGCCATTGGTGGGATTCCTCTTCGACACCACGCTGGCGGCAGCGCATTTGGTCTTCGCCGGAATACCGGAGAGGTACCCGAAGATCCGCTGGGTGCTGTGCCACAACGGCGGGGCGATCCCGTTTCTTGCCGAACGACTCGACCGCGGGTACGAAGCCTTTCGCCGCTGCCGGAAGAACCTGCGCAAGCTCCCAAGCGAGTATCTGAAGGATTTCTACTACGACACGGTCAACTTCGATCCGGCGTGCCTGCAGCTGACCATCGAATTTGCCGGGCCCGGCCAGGTCGTTGCCGGCAGCGACTATCCCCACATGATCGGCAGCCTCGAGAAGATGAAAACGTCGATTGCTGCGCTGAAGGTTTCGGAAACCGACCGTGCCGCGCTTCTCGGCGCCAACGCGCGGCGGCTGCTCGGCTTCTGATCAGGCCGAGCCGCCCTGGGTGGTAAGCCGAGCCACGATCTCGTCGACCACGGCTTCCGCGCGTGCCTGGATCTCTTCGGCCGTTTGATCCTGGATCGGATGGGGTACGAATACCGCATCGAGATCAGGGCGCCCCAGCCGGCTCGCCTGGATGCGGGCGGCTACTCGGAACTCGTCTGTGGCGATGGGAACCGTGGGAATACCTCGGCTCTCGAGCGCGACGCTGTCGTGCAAACTGCACGTCGTGCACGACCCTCAGTCAGCCAGTGCCTCGATAACTCCGTCGGCAAGGCCGAGCCGCTCCAGGAGCTTCGCCGGGGCGGGCTTGGTGTAGGTTGGCTTGGTCTCTCGGACGAAGTCCGACACCCCGTGGCGTTCGCGCAGCAGGTGCTCCAACCGGTCCAGGAGGACGCTGCCGCCGCGCTTGCTGATGTCCAAGAGCGCGATCGTCTTACCCTTCAGCTGGTCGAGACGCGGCGCAGCGGCCTGGGAGCTTTGAGCAGCCTCGTCGAGCGGACTTACCAGGATCTCTGACATGAGAGGGCTCCACTGGAATGGCCGGAGAGTAATTTTTACCACGCGACCGGGTAGGTAACGATCTGGGTGCCGCCGGGGCCTGACGGCCAGCCGCCGATCACCGCGGAGAACTTGCCGGCGGTGCCGCCGGCAACGACGATCCGAATCTGGCTCGGGTCGCTGAACTTACGGTAGTGTGGCTCGCCGTCGATGACGATTTCTTCGTACGTATGGCGAATCTGTGTTCCCTCGGTGCCTTCGTGATCGAATGCCCGCAGCGGCACACCCGTATGCTCGAATAAGAACTCGCGCGCGTTCGCTTTCGAGAAGCCATCGGTCGCCAGTGTTGCGGCGTGTTCCGGAGAGACGATCAGCACCGCATCGACCCGTCCGCATACGCGCCAGCTCCAGACCACCGCGAGCGTCGCAGCAATTGTCCGCAGTAGCGAAGCGCCCGCCCGAGCCGTGTGCTCGCTGACCTCTTGAATCCCGGCCGCTCCAAACAGCGTGATGGTGCTGTCGCCCGGTTCAAATCCGAGCTCGACGTGCAAGGGCTCCCAGGGGTTCGCGGCCTCATCTTCGGCGATGCAATAGGAGAACTTTCCCGGATTCCCCAGCGTCGACATATCGATCTCGCCCGGCAGAGCGCCTCCGAGATTGGCAATCACGAGCTGAAACGCTCGGCCGATAGAACTGTTCGCTCGGGCCGTATTGCCGAACAGCCCCGCTCCGCTCGTAAGCCCCAGCCGCTTGGCGATCTTGCCACTCACGATCGTCAGCGGCGTGGCCGAATGCGTTGTCGCCTGCAAACCGTGAAGGTTGAAGCGCTCGTCACAGGCGGCGCGCACCAGCGGCACCAATACCTCCATGTACTCTGGCCGGCAACCGGCCATCACCGCGTTAGCGGCGATCTTTTCGACGGTCGCCGCTCCGTAGCACGGCGGAATCAAACCGACCACCAGGTCGGGGGACAGCGGTGCTGCCGCGAGGAAGCGATCGACCCGAGCGGCGGTGGGCGGAACAACCGGAAGGCACGGAGAGAACCCAGCTTCCATGCAATAGTCGTACAAATCGGTACCGTCGTCGACGGCCATGCGCGTCGCCCGGGCTCCCGTCTCTGGGCGCAGATCGATGGGAGCCGCACTGTCGAGTGTGACGTCAACCCCGAGCTCGAGATGCCGCGAAGCGCAGCCGGGCTTGCTCTCCGGCGCGCCGTCGTTCGGCTCGGCGATCGTCTGGGGCTCGAGATTCAGCGCCACGAGCATGCGGGTGGCGATCTCGTTCAGGTCGCCTTTGTGGAAGCCCGCGCCGGTGAATTGGATACGTCCGTCAGTGCCTATGAGGAACAGTGCGGGTACGCTCGATGGATCGAAGAGACGGGACACCTCGAGATTGCGATCGAGCAATGTCGGCAGCTCGATGTGCAGGCTCTCGACCATCTGCCGGGTGTCGTCTTCCGGATCCTGGGAGATCGCGATGACGCGTCCGGGGTTCGAGCTGAGCGCTTCGTCGAGGCGCTTCAGGTACGGGACGAGCAGCCTGCAGGTCGGGCAGTCGGTCTCGAGAATCGCAAGCAGTACCGGGCCCCTGGCGGTCTCGCTGTCGGAGCTCCAGCGTTCTCCTCCAGCTCGCGACAACGTGAAGCTCGGAGCCAGCTCTCCCGCGGCGCGCACCTCAGGTGCCCTCCGGGGCGGGTGGCAGCGCGTCGTTGACCGATGTGCCGTCGTCGCTCACCGGCCCGATTCCACCTTCTCGGCAAGTGGCGGCATGTCGGCGACGACATTGCGGAAACTCTGACCTGACGGCTTCTTCGGACCGAGCCACGCCAGGCAGTGGGTGGCATCCGCGTACAAATCAGTGGGAAGAAACAGCGAACACTTGCGTCGCGTCCACAGGTGGATCCGCCCGTGACGATCGGCAAAGCTCAGCATGGCCTCGCGGATACCTGCCGCTAGTCGATCAGCCCCTTCGCCGGCGCGGAAGGTGCCCGCGAAGCGTTCGGTGCTGTCTTTGGTGTAGGCGCCCCGGTGGGTGATGCTGCCGATGAGCTGAGGAGTGTTGACCGGCATCACAACGGTCATTCGCAGCACGGCTCTTCGCTTGCCATCGATGTCCGGTGTGGGAGCGTTCACCAGCCCGGCCACGAAGGCCCGCGCGCCCTCCTGGCCCGAATGCCAGTCGGTTGTGCCCATGGAGGCTTTGGCGTGCAGCGGCTTGAGGCCGTGCCCGCCAGAGAGCACGACCCTGACTTGCCGGCGCGCCCGTTTGGCCAAAACGAAGGCGAGCCCCAAGGCCAGGATGACGGTGGCCAGCGCGATCGCCATTGGTACGAGCACGATGTGTCCCCGGGTTGTTGTTGGCGTCGCGACGATAGTACAGCCTCTACGTCATCTGGTCGGCGCGGCCTGTCAGAAGGGGATGATCGTCGAGACGGCGACTTCCGTCGGGGTTTCGAGCTTGAGGGTCAACTCCTTGTTGACCCAGTCGATTTCGATGGTGCCGTACTTCGACTCGGGCTTGTTGATGATGTGTCGGTCCTGCGTGGTGTAGGCAGAAACGTTGCTGCTGATTGCCCCGACCTGCCCGGTCGGAATGGTCGCTCCGGCGGGCGCGCATTGGCCCCAGGCGGCGGGGACGCCGTTCCCGTTGGCGTCCAACTGCGTGTAACACCATGGCGCCGTGCGGTCTGCCGTGGTGCAGCCTTCATAGGTCGTGCCCGCATGGCTGAACGGCAGTTTGCAGCGGGAATCGTAGGTTCCGTTGCCCTGCGTGTCGGCCCAAACCGGAAGGCGGTTGGGGCTCGGTACGTCTTCCGGGAAGTTCTGATCGAACCCGGACGCCGTCACTTCAAAGAAAGTCACGGCCGGCCCCTCCGCGGCGGAGGGCGGCGTCGTCTTCTGCAACAGTTCACCCCAGTGCTGATCCCCGGAGACAAAAATCACCAGCTTGGTCTTGCCGGCGTTGACGGCTTTCTGGGCCAGGCGTAGCAACCGTTCCCGCTCTGCCGGCATTTCGGCCCACGATTCGTATTCTGTCCCCGAATCGTTGGTCTCGTTGAGGTTGGCGATGGCAGCGTTGAATTCCACCCCGTCCCCGTACGCGCAATAGTCGGTCAGAGGTCTGTCCCGATTGAGCGGCGGGAGCACTTGCGTGCCGGAGGCGATCAGGGTGATCTCCGAGGTCGCACTCATCTGTTGTTCCAGCCACGACCACTGATCGTCCCCCAGCATGGTGGAGACGGCGCCCTGACAGACGCCGTACTCGAGGAAGGTCGGGGAGCGATGGTAGCGTGCGTCGAGCATGATCACATTCACTCGATTGTGCTGCGCTGCAGACCCGAACAACGTGGCGTTGTAGACCCCAGCTTGCTCCCCGTAGCGGACATCGTCGGTCGGCACGTCGAAATGGCGCAGGAACTCCAATTGGCTTTCCGAGCGCTTGGAATAGTTGTCTCCGACGTTGTTCTCACCGAAATCGTGATCGTCCCAGGTGGCCATCACGGGTATACGCGCCTGAAGAAAAGGCCGATAGGTCGCGCCGTTCTTCTTGGTGTCGTAGGTGTCGCGCATCGCGGCCATGTCAGTCGTGTCGGCGTAGACGTTGTCTCCGAGCCATAAGAACAGGTCGGGCTGCTGGGAGGTCAGACGGTCGATTGCCTTCCCGGTCGTGCCGCCGTCGTCGTGCCAGCAAGAGCCGAAGGAGATGGTCTCCAGATGGGACGAAGCGTCGGGCTGGGTGTGAGGCCTGACTCGCGAACACGCGGCCAAGCACATGGCCAGGACGACTGCCGAAACCGCCGCAGCCCAGAAGCGAATCGGATCGCCGGCTGAGCGAACAGGCCTGCTGGAACAAATCAAGGCGCTCATTCGTTAGTGTCCTGTAACAGAGGTCGATTCGATTACGGCATCTGTTCCGTCAGGGTAGTCGATCATGGTCGCAGTGCGATCCGTTTGTGCGGTCTGCAACCGAGGTCAACCCTCGATGGGTAAGGGAACTCCGCGGCGCCGCCGCGGGCCGAGCAGCAAACAACGGGACCGTCAGATTTGAGTACCCGGCACGAGCTGTTGAGATTTCCTGGCGCCTACGGCGTCCAGCTTGCCGCTCGCCTCGACAGCCCCGTCGAAGAGCCCCGGGCATATGCCCTGTTTGCCCACTGCTTCACGTGCTCGAAGGATCTCAAAGGCGCTCGCTGGATCAGTCAGACGCTGGCGCGTCGTGGTATCGGTGTGCTGCGCTTCGATTTCACAGGCCTGGGGGAGAGTGAGGGAGATTTCGCCGACACGAACTTCTCCTCCAACCTCGAAGACCTGGTAGCGGCATCGAACTTCATGCGCCAACGGTACCGTGCGCCGCAGATCTTGATCGGACACAGCCTCGGTGGTGCGGCGGCGCTGGCCGTTGCCCATCGCGTTCCGGAGGTGCGCGCTGTCGCGACGGTGGGTGCGCCCAGCGAGACAAGCCATCTCAGCGAGACGCTGGTGCGGATCGCGCCTGCCCTCGAGGCGCGCGATGAGGCCGAGGTCGAGCTCGGCGGAAGGCGGTTTACCATCAAGAAACAGCTGCTGGAGGATCTGCAGGCGCACAAGCTCCACGAAGCGATCGCCAACCTGGGTCGGGCGCTGCTGGTGATGCACGCTCCGACGGATACCGTTGTCAGCATCGATCACGCCGCCAGGATCTACGAGGCGGCTCGCCATCCCAAGAGCCTCATCTCCTTGGATGGTGCGGATCATCTGCTTTCGAAGGAACGGGACGCCCGATATGCGGCTGAGCTGCTTGTCGCCTGGGCCACTCGCTACGTTGACTCGCCAGTTTGATGCGAGAGCTCCTGAACTGATCTGTCGGCAATGATTTCCACAGACTAACCTTCCAGGCCAGCGAGGTAGCGTCGTTTGGGGCGCCCACGATCGGAGGAAGAAATGGTACTTGCTCGAGGTGCCCTTCTATCGGTGAATGTCGGCGGTGTCCGCGAGTTCGAATTCAATGGCCGGGCTGCCGTCAGCGCGATCTGGAAGGTGCCGGTCACCGGTCGAGTAGCTGCTCGGGGGGTGAATCTGGAAGGCGACGAGCAGGCTGATCGCGCCGCGCACGGCGGGCCCGACAAGGCGGTCTACGCCTACGCTATCGAGGACATGCGGTGGTGGAAGGAGGACCTCGGGCGCTCGCTCGAGTATGGCGAGTTCGGCGAGAACCTCACGACGGAAGGTATCGACGTCAACGGTGCGACCGTCGGAGAACGTTGGGAAATCGGGGGAGCTGTGCTGGAAGTCACGGAGCCTCGTATCCCATGCTGGCGACTCGGTGTGCGAATGGAGGACAAGCGTTTCCCTCGTCGCTTCTCTCAGGCTGGGAGGCCAGGCGCCTATCTACGGATAGCTGTCGAGGGTGATGTAGGCGCTGGAGACGAGATCCGAGTCGTCGAACGGCCTGACCATGATCTGACCATCGGCGACGTCTTCCGTATCTATACACGCGACCGAGACGACGCGGGGCGGCTCCTCTCGGTACCTCAGATGTCGTCGAGCTGGAAGCGATGGGCCGAAGAACGGATGGAGAAGAGCGAGCGCCGTCGCGCTGATTCGACCGATCCAGGGTGCTGCTAGTGTGTAACGAATATCGATCACCGGACACTAGGCTAGCGTCACCGAAAACCGCCCAAACAGGTTGATGCTAAAATAGCTTCCAACGCCTATTAAGATCCGGTGTCGGCTTTTAGCTGCAGCGGCTCGCTCGGCGGCCCGTAGCCCGAAGTGGAGGGCGGGGCGGCGTCGCGCCACCTGGACGTGACGCGGGTCCATTGACCTACTCGCGGCGACAACAGGACCTCCTCCACTAGCTTCCGAGGTCACGCCGCCCATCGTTCGATCTGCCCCGGTCTGTTGTGCGGGCAGGAACGCAACGACCGTTTAGGGCGCACGAAACGTGCGCCGACACGGTGGAGACCCAGTTCATTTCATGGCTTCTCAGTTGACCGATTCTCCGACCAGCTTCGACCGGTTCGGCCTCGATTCTTCCGTCCTCCGGGGGGTGCTCGCCGAGGGCTTCGTCGAGCCTCGCCCCATCCAGGTGGACACGATCCCCGCAGCCCTCGCGGGCCGCGATGTGCTGGGCCTCGCCCAAACTGGTACCGGCAAGACGGCGGCCTTCGCGTTGCCCTTGCTGCACCGCTTGGGACGCGAGCGCCGCCGTGGACCGCGCGCGCTCGTGCTGGCGCCAACCCGCGAGCTGGCGGCACAGATCAGCGCTGAGATCCGCACATTGGCGCGCTTTACCCAGCTGCGCGTCGTCACCGTCTTTGGCGGCGTATCGGCCCATGGCCAGATCCAGGCTCTGCGTCGACACCCAGAGATCGTCGTCGGCTGTCCAGGCCGCATCCTCGACCTCATGGGGCGCGGTGTGCTGCTCCTCGGGGAGGTCGAGAGCGTCGTACTAGACGAAGCCGACCACATGTTCGATATGGGCTTCCTGCCCGACCTGCGACGCATCCTGGCGGCACTGCCGCCGAAGCGGCAGAACCTGCTTTTCTCTGCCACCATGCCGGCGGAGATTCGAGCGCTCGCCGACGTGTTTCTACGGGATCCGCACGTCGTCGAGCTGGCGCATTCCGGTCCGGCGGCGACCATCGATCACGCCGTGGTGGCTGTTCGCGAGGATCGTAAGCGCGATCTGCTCGAGCGCATACTGAAGGAAGACGGCTGCGAGTCGGCCATTGTCTTCACGCGCACCAAGCATCGGGCGCGCCGCTTGGCGCAGCAGCTCGACCGGGCCGGCCATCGTGCCGTGGGTCTGCAAGGCAATATGTCGCAGTCGCAGCGATCGCGCGCTATGCAGGGCTTCAGGAAGCGAACCTTCAACGTGCTGGTTGCGACGGACATTGCGGCGCGCGGGATCGATGTGAAGGGTGTCTCGTACGTCATCAACTTCGACGTGCCGAACACGCCAGATGCCTACACTCACCGCGTTGGTCGCACCGGACGCGCCGAGCTTGAGGGCCGGGCGCTGACTTTCGTGACGCGCGATGATACGGCATGGCTTCGAGCCACCGAGCGCAAGCTCGGCAATCAGATCCCGCAGCGAACGGTGGAGGGCTTCGAGGCGGAGCGCCTCGACAGGGGTGATCGACACGGGCCCTCTCGTCGGGTCGGCTGGCGGAACGGGACCACGCCCTCACGATTGGGCGACACCGCACCGCCGCAGGGGCGCAGGCGCCGCCGCCCGGGGCGCGCCTCGGCGCGGCCACGCCGTCGTCAACATTGACCGCGACGGTCCACCCCTCGGTGTTGTCTGAGCTGTTCCGTTCGTCGTCTGGAGCTCGCGTTACATGCGACCCGATCAGGTCGCGTTTGCCAGCGTTGTACACTTGACTCTCCGGCGGCGTTCTGCAGCTCACCCGAGCAATCAGCACGTATCCAATGGAGGCTCACGTATGCGGCCCGCTCGTGACCGCGATCGACCCCAGAAGCCTGAGACAGCAGCAGCGTCCAAGAGGCTAGGTGTGCTAGTAAGCGGGTTGATCGACGCTGGTGTGATTGTTCCGCCGCTGCCGTTGGAGAGGATGTATCTCGACCGGCGGCTCAAGGCTCAGATCGAGCTGGATGGAACGGTGACCTGCATGGGCCGGTGCTTTGACACACTTTCTTCGGCCGCCAGCCATGCCCGCAGCACCTGCACAGAGTTGTTGGGAGCAGGGTCGCATCGGCTCTCGAGCAACGGCTGGGCGTTCTGGCAGTTTCGCGACGAAGAGGGTGAGCTCGAGAGCATCGGTAGCCTCAGGAGCCGCTTCCTACGCGGCTAGGTTGCCGCCTGGCGGCCGACTACAGCGTTTTCAGGTATTCGATCAGCTGCCAGCGCTGCGTCCTGCCGAGTCGCTGCGTAGCGTGCTCGTGGCCGATGCGCGAGTTGCCCGGTAAGGATGTATCAACGCGAGTGCGCCCTGGCCCGCGCCGCGCGTCAAGACCGATCCGGACGGCATCGCACTCTCGGCCGCCAACGTAGAATACGCGGCGGCGATCCTTGGCCGGCAACAACAGCTCGTAGAGATTCATCACCGATCCGTTGTGCAGGAACGGTGCCGTAGCCCAGATGCCGTGCAGCGGTCGGGCCTTGTAGCGCATGAGCTTGGAATCCGCGCCACAGGCTTCCGGCGCCGTCGACGAGTGAGAATCGCTCGCGGCTAGGGCATGGCTCGCGTCCGCAGCCCCGGACCATGTGACCCTCGTCGGGGATAGAAGCGTTCCGAAAGTGACATGCTCGAGGAGCTCGCGGCCGCTCACCGGGTTCGGCAGCGGCTCGCCGAACAGGGGGCCGAGCGACGCGCCCTCCAGGCGACCCGAGTCGAGAACGCGGCTGCAGTAATTAGGTATCGGGCCCGTCGAACGGTGACCGCAGAAACTCGTAGCGGACCAGGCCATCGGCGAACAGCTCCCTGCTGCCGACTCTCTCGAGGGCGCGAAACCACTCCGACGACAACATGCGCGACCCTTGCGTGGTCGCATAGAAGAAGCGCCGCTCGTTGTCGGTCCAGCCTTGGTGGAGGTCGAGCGGGAAGCGTTCGAACGGCAGCGACGCACCGAGCCCTACCAACACGAGGACCGCACCCGCAAATGTCACGCCTTTCATCACGTTCGCACCGTGCCCCAGCTATGGACTCCCGCGACCACGGCAACGATAACGCGGCCGGAGCCGCGCCCTATACCGTTTCGGCGCACCCCGCCGTTTGAGGCACCTATTCCGCCGGCTCAATCAGCGGCGCAAGCGGCGTCTCGATCTTCAGCCGCGCGCTTTGCGGCCGGTAACAGATCGTTTCGCTGCAAACCTGATAATCGACGAAGATACTCAGCTCGACCGGCGGTTGACCGTCGGCTCCACCGGACTCAGACGATCTCCATAGCTCGGTGGTTCCGGTGATCGGAACGGCGATATCGGCGACCTCCTGGTAGACGTTCAGCGTCACACCGAGAATCTCGAACTCTTTCGGCGTGGTCGGCGGGTAGGCCGGCTCGCCGATTCTCAGGCCACGAGCCGGTCGAACGTTGATCCTCGTCGGATAGAAACCGTCCGGGAGCGGCTCACCGTAGAGGTGAAACCCCTCCGCCAGCTCCAAGCGAACATGGAGTGTGTTGATGACCTCCAGTTTCAGATCCGCATCCGAGAGGAAGGCGGTGATCCTGACTCGGTCGTCCTGCTCGTTGGCTTGGGGCGACTCTGCGTGCAGCAAGACCTTCCCGAGGGCCTTGTCGAGGATCGTGCCGGCCGACTCGCGGGTTGCGTAGTGGCGACTGAAGAACTTCTCGGTGACGATGCCGAGCTCGTCCGCAACGTACGTGCCCGGGAACGGGATCCCGTAGAAGTCGCCGGCTCGGGGATCTTCGGGGTCGATGAGGGTGTTGAGAATGCCGAAGCGTCGGATCACCACCGAGCCGACATCCGAGAGCAGGTCGTAGGTGATCCCGTAGCGGTCCGAAAAGCTCTTCAACGCCTCTTGTGGATCGTAGCTGATGCCATAGATGCGGATCCCGGCCGCGTCGAACTCTTTGATCTGGTTTTGCAGCTCGACCAGCTGCGTCATGCAGTACGGTCACCAGACGGCGGACCGATAAAAGATGAGGACGGCCTTTTTCCCCGCATGGTGTTGCTGGAAGTCGATTGTCTGGCCATGCTGGTTCAGCAGGGTGAAATCGGGGAGTCGCTCACCGACCGCCGGACCGGTCGGGAAATCGGCCGAGCCAGGGTGCACGACGCCGGGATGGTCGATCGACACTCCGGCCTCTAGCCCGAGCTCGTCCACGAATGTGTTACTCGGGTCGCTCACCGCATCGTGCGCGGCACGCAACGGTGTTGCCTCCTGAGACGGATTCGTCTTCTCTGACGACCCGGGCTCCTGCTGCGCACAGGCAAGCAGGGCGCTCAGAGCGATGACGGCCGTCGCAGTTGCTCGCTGCTCGATGAGCTGCATCTTCCTGCCTCCTAGTAGCCTGTAAGTTAGCCGGGATCAGCGCTTGCCGCGTCGCGCCCAGGAGCAACCCTTCATCCTTGTGGGCCGCGTTCGTTCAGAGACGCCCGGGGGACAGCCTGGATGATAACCGTCGCTTGCGGCTACACTTGCGCGCGTGTCCGACTCGGGCAGTCTTGGATGCGTCGCGCTCGTCAAAGACTGATGTGCGGACACCTTCGGAGAGCGCCTGTCGCTTCGGGAGTAAAGATGAAGATGAATCTCTGGACCTCGCTGCGGCTCGGGCAATGCGCCATGATTACCGCGGTGATCTCGTTGTCGGCCGTGACACTGTTGTCGCCCGCGGCGGCGCAGAGCGCTGCTTCCGACGCCACACAGTGGCAGGTGCCCAGGACGCCGTATGGCCACCCGGATCTCCAGGGCAACTGGACCAACGCCACGCTTACCCCCGTCGAGCGCCCGCAAGGCCTGGGGCCCGTTCTCAGCCGGGAACAGGTAGCGGAGATCGAGGAGGGGCAGGCGGCCACTGTCGTCAAGGGCGCCGCGCCGAGCGACCCGAACCGCCCGCCACCGCCGACGGGCGGTACCTACCCAGTCTGCATTGACACGGCTACTGGCTGTTACAACGAGGTTTACCGGGAGCCAGGCGAGCGCGTGGCGGTGGTGAGTGGCGTGCCCAGGAGCTCGCTGATCACGACCCCAGCGGATGGCGTCGTGCCGGAGCTGACGCCGGAGGGACTTCGGCGGATGGAGGAGCGTGCGGCGCTCAGGAGCCAGTTCGGTCCGCACGATCATCCCGAGCTCCTACCGCTGGCGCAACGCTGCCTCGTGTCGTTCGGTTCCAACGCCGGTCCGCCGATGCTCCCCAACTACTGGTACAACAACAACTACACGATCGTGCAGAACGCCGATCACGTGATGATCATGACGGAGATGGTGCACGACGCCCGGATCATCCGGCTCGGTGAGCCCGCACCGCTGCCGAACGACATTCGTCCCTGGTTCGGTGACTCGTGGGGTCGCTGGGAGGGAGACACGCTGGTGGTCGAGACCACCAACTTGAATCCCGATCATGCGTTCCGAGGTGTCCCTCCCTCCGAAGATGGCAAGGTGATCGAGCGCTTCACCCGAGTCGATGAGGAGACCATTCTCTACGAGTTCACCATCGACGACCCGACGATGTATGCGAGCACCTGGGGAGGCGAGGTGCCGTTCGAGCGCTTCGACGAATCGCTCTACGAGTATGCCTGTCACGAAGGCAACTACTCGCTCTACAACGTGTTGAGCGGCGCGCGCTATGAGGAGACAAGCGAGGAGCAGCAGCGGTAGTCTCCAGGCACCGCGCTTTTCCCTGGCGGTGTACGGATTGGTCGAGCGCCGTCGTGCTCGCCCGTCAACGAAGGACACCCATGCTTGCCCTCTGGCGCAGTCTTCCTATTGCTGTTGTGCAGCGCCCTCGATCCGCGCTATTCCCGAGGCGGCGCCTTTCAGCGCCGCCTGCGCGCCCAGGTAGATCAGGCGGGTGTCATCGGGGGCCTGAAAGAAGCTGAACCCGTCGCGGTTCGCCCAGCCTAGGGGACCGCCCAGCGTCAGTCCCGCCCCCAACGCAGCCTCGCGAATCGTGGTCACCATTGCTTCGTATACCGGATCGCCCTGGCGCCTGCCCGAGAAGCTTCCGAGGTCGGTGCCTGCGGCGAAGATCGCGTCGACGCCGGCAACGGCGGCGATCGCATCCGCGACGGCCACACCGGTGGTCTGCTCGATCATGGCGACCACCATGATGTTGTCGTTGGCGGTGGCACGGTAGTCGTCGCCCCACAGCGCTCGGTACTGGCCGCTGCCCTGGCTCCGCTCGCCCACCGGTGGGTACTTCGCGAACCGGACCGCCCGCTCCATCTTCTCCGCCGAGGCGACCATCGGCACGATGATTCCCAATGCGCCAATGTCGACCGCTTTCTGGATGTCACCCTCTGTGGCGTCGGGCACGCGGATGAACGGAATGGCCGGCGTCCCTCTGCAGGCCCAGATCATGCGGGCGACGTCCTGAAAGCCGAGTGGACTGTGCTGCATCTCGATCCAGAGGAAATCGAACCCGGAGCTCGCCATCGCACAGTAGATGTTCGGGTCCGGTGACGAGACGGTTCCGCCGACCACCGCCTTGCCGTCCATCAGCTTCTGTTTGACCGTGTTGTAAATCCGAACGGTTCCTTCCTGCCCTTGCATGCTCGAAGCGGGCAGCAGACAGATCACGGCGATCGCCAGGATCCGTACAGCGGTTTTTCGCGGTGTCACGTGTCTCTCCTTTGGGTGTGCCGACGGCTCATGGAAGGGCGAAAGCGATGAGCTCTTGTTTCCAGACGCCCATTCCTCCGACGGCGATGACGAGGTGCTGCCGTCCGTCTTGCATGTACGTCATGGGTTGCGCGGACGCAGGACCCGGCAGCTCAAACTCCCACAGCACCGTGCCGTTGTCCTTGTCCAGGGCGCGAAGACGCGTCTCCTCCAACTCCCCCGTTGATGCTTCGGAGCCGTACTCCCACCATGCCGACTCGCGGCCCGGGGCGCGCCCCTCGCTCAGGAAGAGCAGACCGTTCTCGGTAACGAGGGGGAACCTGAACCTCGGGCTGCCGAGATCGGGCAACTCCAGTGGCTGAAGCGTCGGATGATGCCGCGGTCCTTCACCCACTGGAACCATCCACAGATGCCGCCCCTGCTCGTTGAGTCCTATGGCTGTCAGTCGGCCATAGGGCGGCTTGGTCAAGGGCAGCCCCTGCGGACCTGAGCCCCAGGCGTACTCTTCCCGAACGAGCCGAAAATCGGTGGATGAAGCCGCCGTGCCGAGTCGGTAAATGTCGACTTTGGACAGCGAAGGGACGTAGAGAATGCCGGTTTCGGGGTCGAACGCTGCGCCACCCCAGTTGGCTCCACCGATTCTGCCCGGCATGATCAACGTGCCCTCCAATGAGGGCGGTGAATACAGCGGGCCATGGTTGTGCTGCTGCAGAATCGTCAAGGCCTCCTGTCTGAGCTCCGGCGTGAAGTCGATGAGGTTGCCGGGCGTCACGCCTTGACGCTCGAAGGCTTCCGGAACGGTCGGAAAGGGCTGCGTCGGTGACAGCATCTCCCCTTCGACGGTCGGCGCGGTGGGGACCCCCCGTTCCTCTATCGGCCATACGGGCTCGCCCGTTTCCCGATCGAACACGAAGGTGAAGCCCTGCTTGGTGACCTGCGCGACCGCCTTTATCTGTCGGCCGTTCACCTCGATGTGCGCCAGCACGGGAGCCGCAGGAGGGTCATAGTCCCACAGGCCGTGATGAGTCAGCTGGTAGTGCCAGACTCTACGGCCCGTTGCTACATCCACCGCGACCAACGATTGGGAAAACAGGTTGTCGCCCGGGCGGTGGCCGCCGTAGTAGTCGTTGGTCGTTCCGCTGACTGGGAGATAGACGTAGTTGAGCTCGGGGTCGTAGCTCATCAGAGTCCATACGTTGGCGTTGCCATGAATCTCCAAGGCGTCCAGCGGCCAGGTGTCGGCACCATGTTCGGCCGGCTGCGGAACCGTGTTGAATCGCCACAGTTGCTCGCCGGTTCGCGCGTCGTAGCCGCGCACATCACCGGGCGGACCGTCGAATCCGATGAGCGCGTCGACGAGGTTCGATCCGACCACCAGCACATCGCCGCAAACCATCGGCGGTGAGCTGACTCCATAGGCGAGCCGGTTGTCTCTACCGACCGTGCCGCGCACCAGCGGTCGCGACAGCCCCTGGGTCAGATCGACAATGCCGGCGTCCCCGAATTCAGGGTCTGGGCGTCCGGTCTTTGCATCCAACGAGATCAATCGTCCATCGCCCGTACCCATGTAGACGCGTTGAATCCGGCCGTCGGACCAGTAGGCGACGCCGCGGTGAGCGAAGGCCCAGTTCGGCGGGGCCTGGCTCGCGGGATCCTCGTCCGGTCCCCGTAGAGCATTGCGCTTCCAGACGCCGGGATCGTAGGTCCACAGTGTCTGGCCGGTCGCGGCATCGATCGCCGCGACCAGGTGGTACGAGGTGGAGGTGTACAGGACACCGTCTGTCATGATCGGCGTGGCTTCATGCAAGAACGGTGGTCGCAGCGCGGGGTTCGCGGCGCGTATTGCCGTATCCGGTGATTCCCATCGCCACGCGATGCGCAGATCGTTGACGTTATTTCTGTTGATCTGATCGAGCGACGAGTACTTGCGGCTCCCTGGATCGCCTCCGTGGTGGAGCCACTCGCCCTCGGCGCTCGCAGGCTGGATGCTGGCTGGGGCAGCGCACGACGCGACCAGAAGGATGGATGTGATCCCCGCCGACCTCCCGCGCAGTTGCTTCAGGCGGTGCACGATTCCCCTTTACCTGTTGTCCGACAGACGGCACCCTTTCAGGCGGGCCGAATTCGTCGGGAAGATTGCGCTATTGAATCGTAGGAAGCCAGGGGAGCCGATGCACTTACCTGCCATGCCGAGCTCGTGGCGCCGGGTTGCAGATCGACGCGACGTGCTCATCTGTCTGCTGGGCGTATTGGCGCTAGGCCTGGCGGCAACTTCGCTGGCGCTGACCGGTCTGCCATCCCAGCCAACCGAGGGGCAGGAATGGCGCCAGTTCCGCGGTCCCGGCGCCCGCGGCGTGGCCGCCGACCCCTCCCTTCCCGCCTCGTGGAGCACGACCGACAACGTTGTCTGGACGGCTCCGGTTCCAGGGATGGGCTGGAGCTCACCGATCGTTACCGCCGAGCTGATCGTGGTGACGTCGGTGGTCAGCTCGGAGCTCGGGGAAGAGCCTCGCCCGGGGCTCTACTTCGGCGGTGAGCGGCCCGCCCCATCGGATCTGCATCGCTGGGTCGTTTACGCCTATGACGTCGACACCGGTGAGCTGCGCTGGGAAACGGAGCTCCACCGTGGTGTCCCCGCAATGCCCCGTCACCTCAAGAATAGCTATGCCTCCGAGACGCCGGTAACCGATGGGAAGCGGATCTTCGTCTACTTCGGCAACGTCGGGCTGTTCGCCCTCGACCTGCAGGGCGGCATGTTATGGGAGCGGCGCTGGCCGACCGTCCGAACTCGCAATGGCTGGGCCACAGCTGCCTCGCCGGCGCTGCACGAGGGACGCCTGTACATCGTCAACGACAACGACGAGCAGTCGTTCATCGCCGCCGTGGATGCGGCTACCGGTGAGGATTTCTGGACCGTGTTACGCGACGAGGGGACCAACTGGGCGACGCCGTTCATCTGGGACCACGAGCTGCGCACCGAGGTGGTCACCTCCGGGACAGATCGCGTCCGGTCCTACGATCTCGACGGCAACCTGCTCTGGGAGATGGGCGGCATGTCGTCGATTACGATTCCGACCCCGTTCACGGAGTTCGGACTCCTGTACCTTGCCTCTGGTTACGTCGGCGATGAGCGTCGACCCGTCTTTGCGATCCGGCCCGGCGCTGGCGGTGACATCTCGATCCTCGAGGGAGAAACATCGAACGATCACGTCGCCTGGTCGCTGCCGCAGGGCAGCGCCTACAACCCCTCACCGCTCGTCTACGGCGACCAGTACTACACCCTGTACGACCGCGGCTTCATGACCGCTCACGACGCGCGCACGGGCGAGGAGATCTACGACAAGCGTCGCGTCGCGGCGGCGACCGGTTTCACGGCGTCGCCGTGGGCCTACAACGACTTTGTCTTCGCTGCCAGCGAGGACGGCGACACCTACGTGATCCGTGCCGGGTCGGAGTTCGAGGTCGTCGCGGTCAACAGCCTCGAAGAGATGGTGATGGCGACGCCGGCGATAGCGCGCGGCAGCCTCTTCATCCGCACGGCCTCCCGCCTCTATCGCATCGCAGAGGCAGGCTCCTAGCAGGCCGTGGTGAAAGTGTGATGGGTCTGGCGACAGGGTCTTGCGAAGTGGAGGCAAGGAGAGAGGAGGAGGCGATGGAACCCCCATCGTTGACGAGGAACGACGCAGCCTACGCGCGCAACCCCCTGTCGCCCGAAGGGTTACGGCGAGTTGGGGCCATCTGCGGTGTTGGCCTTCCTCGACGATGGCCGGGGCATCGCCTGTGTCAGGCCGCCTTGCATCTGGCCCCAACTCGCCGTAACCAGACCCCCCACACTTTCACCACGGCCTGCTAGGCGCTCTCCAGCCCCAGGTGCGCGACCATGGGATCGAAGTCCCGGTCTGTATATAACAGCGGATAGCCGTGTTGGATGCAGAAGCTGCCGATCATCACATCGATCGTCTTGCGCGCCGTGACGCCCATCTTGCGCAGCTTCCGATAGTTGTCAGCCGCGAACAGAGCGACCTCGCGTCCCAGCATGTCACGACACTCGAGTCGGGCCAGGAGCTCTCGGGCACGATGGAAATCCGAATCGCGGCGGAATCCCTGCAGCACCTCAGCCAGAATAATGTCGCCGGTCAGTATCAGCTCGCCGGCGAGTCGCGAATCGAGCTCGTCGGTCTCCCTGCAGTCGACTCCGTTGAAGAAGTCGATCCATACGGAGGAATCGACGAGGATCACGCGTCGCGCCGACTCTCGCCGAGGTCACCCTCCCAGCTCAGCTTGCCGCGAGCGGCACGGATCGCCTCCTGGTCTTGCAGCCTGCCGAGCAATCGAAGCCCCGTCTCCACCGCTTCTCGCTTCGTCTTGATACCGGTTTTCTTCAGGACGTCGGCCATCAGATCGTCGTCGATGACGATGTTTGTCCGCACGAGCTGCCTCCCAGGAGATTCTTGATGTGTATAAACAGTAAGAATCATACACATTCCAGTTCGTGATTCCAGCTCCATCGTCTCGAGGACATGAGATGGACCGCCGTCGCGTCGACGAGGGCGAGCCCCGGGGGCCGCAGTCGTTCTGAGCGTCCGAGCCCGGGCTCACCGGGTAGGGCCGCGACTCTGATCGCGCAGCCTGAATACGAATAGGGCCGAGCTGCCGTCGGGCCGCGGGATTTCCGGCGTCAGCCCGAAGAATCCGGCGGTGCTGCCGGTCGGCACGGCCAGGTACTGTATGCCGTCCACTTCATAAGTCACGACCGTACCCTGCACGGGGTTAGGCAGGCGCGTCGACCAGAGCGTCTCGCCGGTCTGCGAATCGAGGGCGCGGAGCTCGCGGTCGATCGGTCGATGTCGCCGTGGAAGACGAGGCCGCCGCCGGTGGCGACGACGCCACTGTGCGACGACCCCCGCTGGTCACGCCGCCAAAGCTGACGGCCGGTCGCGACGTCGATTGCAATGACGGCGCTGAAGGTCCCGTCCGAGTCCGGCGTGGGGACGAGCCTGAGACTTGCGCTGTCGTGGTAGGCGCCGGCCTCGGGGGATACGTCCTTGAGCGTGTAGTCCATGCAGGTCTTGTTGAAGCCCACGAAGAAGATCCCTGTGTCGGGATCGACCGCAGTCCCGGGCCAGTTGCGTCCGCCGGCGAGGCTGGGGCAGACGAACGTCGTCTCACCGATGCCGCCCATCAGGCTCTCGTTCAGATCGGCGCGGCCGGTCGTTACGTCGATGTCCGCCACGACGTTCTGGTAGTAGGTCTCTCGGGCCCAAAGTAGTCGGCCGGTCTCGGCGTCCATGGCGCGAATGATTCCGGACTTTCCGAACATGCCGAACAGCATCTTCAGCGGCTGCTGCGGCAGATCGTCGGCGATCCACCGGACCTCTGCGGGGTCGGGTCGCGCCTCGGCGACCACCACGTGCCGCTCGAACACGGTATCCATGTCGAAGTTGCCGGATGGAATATGTTGCTGCGCCCACTTGATCTCTCCGGTCACGGTGTCCAACGCCAGCGTCGAGTTGGTGTGGAGGAGATCACCAGCCGCGGCCCGCTGCGCCCGGCCCCAGGGGATGGGAACCGCCGTGCCGACGAAAAGCGTGCGCGTCTCGGGGTCATAGGATGGCGGCATCCAGACGGAACCTCCGTATCGTTCCGTGCTCGGAATACCGCCCCAGCTATCCCCACCCGGTTCGTCGGGCGCGGCAATCGTGGTGCGTCGCCAGATCTCCGAGCCATCGTGAGGGTCGTGGGCGGAGATCCAGCAACCGCCCTCGTTGATCATGTAGCAGCCTGACATCGGCGCGATGATTCTGCCGTCGGCAACGATCGGGCCCGCCGAGTACCCATAGCCCTCGGCGTGATCGGCAACCTGCACGTCCCAGCGCACTTCGCCCGTTCGGGCGTCGAGCGCCACGAGGTGGGCGTCTCCGGTGCCCAGGATGATCATGTCCTCGTAGATCGCGATATTGCGGTTGGCGTAGGCGAATCGGAACAGGTCGTCCGGAAGGTTGCGGTCGTAGCTCCAGAACAGATCGCCGCTGGTAGCGTCGAGCGCCTGGATCACATCGGCGGACTGATTCAGGAACATCACCCCGTCATGGACGAGCGGCTGCACCTGGGTTCTTTTCCCGTTCATCGCCCACGCCCACACGAGCTCGAGCTCGGCGACGTTGTCACGGCTGATCTGGCTCAGCGGCGAGTAGCCCGAGAGCCCGTAGCCGCGCCGGTGGCTCAACCATTCGCCGTCCGGTGGGTTCCCGAGGTTGTCGTCGGTGACCGGCGACAGGTCTCGGAGCAAGGGCGGCAGCGTGTCTGGCTGCTCGGTACGAAAGAACGTCTACGTGCTCCCCTGTTGGGCGATATTGGTGACGGAGTCCGAATCGGGCGCCGCTCGCCGGGCGCTCGGGGTGGCGCTGGCAGCCAGGTGCCGAGGTTGTGCCAGACCGCTCGAGACCGGTGCCTGGCCGCCGACTGCCAGGGCGATTAGCACCACGGGCACACGCCTACTCCGAATGCTACGGACGCCGGCCATTGGCGCTCGCTTGCTCGGCCACATAGCGGATGTAATGGCGCATCGCCAGAAGCTCGTCGTCCGTGAACTCCGGATAGGCCGGCATGCCACGGGCGAGACGCGAGCCGTCGCGGACCACGGTCGCGAACCCGATCTCCGAGAGCACGACTAGTGATGCCCTGAGATCGGGTGCCTGTCCTCCGGCGACGAGGCCCTCACCTCCGCCTCCATGACAGCCGCCACAGCGGCCGCCGTATACGCTGCCGCCCTGGCGCGCCAGGTCAGCGTCGATCGCGAAGTCGGCAGAGCGGATTGGCACGGGGACTACCGGTGGCGGCGAGGGCGGCAGGTCCGCGTCCCCGTCGAGGGAGAACACCACCAGGCGACGCGGATGAACTCCATACGCCCATCCATGCGCCGCCGACTCGGCTCCTCCGATCCCCGCCCAGACGCCACCCCAGCCGACGAGCAGGGCAACGTACTGGCGCCCGTCGATCGCGTAGCTGATCGACGGGGCCGAGATCCCGGAGCCCATCTCGAACGTCCACAGTGTCTCACCGGTCGTGGCGCTGTGGGCCGCGAAGGTTCCGTCGGTGCGGCCTTGAAATACGAGGTTGCCGGCTGTCGTCATCGTTCCGGCGTTCCACAGACCGGGCAGCGGGACCTCCCATGCAAGCTCCTGTCGTACGGGGTCCCACGCCTGCAGAGATCCGAGGATCCCGTCCGACCTGGAAGAGCCGACCGTCGTCGTGGTCACCCCGGTGCCCCCGCGCCCCACCGGGGAGTGCCAGGTTTTCAGGTCGATGCCCTCGTCGCTGAACAACATGGCGAGGTGGATTGCGGGTATGTAGGCCAGTCCTGTCAACGGGCTGTACGACATGGCGTGCCAGTTGTGCGCGCCGGCGAACGAGGGCGTTACCTGCGCTGGTCGATCCTCGTATCTCGCGCCATCGACCTCGACCGGCCGCCCGGTCTGCAGATCGATCTCCGTCGCCCAGCTGACCTCGGCGAAGGGCTCTGCCGAGATCAGCTTCCCGGTCTCGCGGTCGATCACGTAGAAGAAGCCGTTCTTGGGGGCGTGGAGGATCGCCTTGACCTCGCGTCCGTCGATGGTGAGATCGGCGAGCACGATGTCCATGTTGGAGTTGTAATCCCAGCTCTCGCCCGGCGTCGTCTGATAGTGCCACAGGTACTCGCCGGTGTCGGGATCGAGGGCGACGATGGAGCACAGGAAGAGGTTGTCGCCGCCGCCGGGGCTGCGGATTTTCCGGTTCCAGGGCGATCCGTTGCCGGTGCCGATGTAGAGGGCGTCGAGCTCGGCGTCGTAGGTGAAGCCGTGCCAGGCGTTGCCGCCGCCGCCGAACTTCCACCACTCACCGGTCCAGGTCTCGGCGGCCATCTTCATGGCCTCGTTCTCGAATCCGTCGGCGGGGTTGCCGGGGACGATCCAGAAGCGCCACGCCTCCTCGCCGGTCTCGGCGTCGTAGGCGGTGACGTAGCCTCGTGCCGCACCGTGCTCGGTGCCACCGTTGCCGATCAGCACCTTGCCTTTGAAGATCTTGGGGGCGCCGGTGATGTAGTAGTGCACGTCCGGATCGACCGTCATGACGCTCCACAGCTCCTCGCCGGTGGCGGCGTCCACCGCGTTGAGGCGTCCGTCCCAGGTGGCGACGTAGACTTTGCCCTTCCAGAAGCCGATGCCGCGGTTGTGATCCCAGCCGGCTCGCATTCGATGCGCGGCGTGACCCGCGATGTCCGGGTCGTACTCCCAGATCACCTCGCCGGTGGCCCCGTCGACGGCGCGCACGACGTTCATGCTGCCGATGAAGTACAGGATGCCGTCGATGACGAGCGGGGTGGACGTCAGGCCCCTGTCATTCGGCAAGTCGAGATACCAGTCCACCGCGAGGTCGCCGACGTTGGACGTGTTGATCTGGACCAGAGGGCTGAAGCGCTGCTCACTGTATGTTCGGCCGAATGCGAGCCAGTCCTCGCCCCGCGACTCGTCCGCCAACGCGACGTCGTCCACCAGGGTCGGCGATGGGGGCCGGCTGGAGGATTGCGCGGCGCCAATGGACAGCACCATCGCTGACAGCAGCGCCAACCGACAGATCCCCCGAGTCAGCAACCTACGACGTTTCAACGAACAGGCCTCCTTCTCGTCGGTCTCCACACACTCAGTCGGGCGCATGCTGGCACGACTCTAGCGACGACGCTCGAAACGGACAACAGAACGCCGGAGCACCGCCCCGAATTACCACCGAACGGCCGCGCTGCAAGGAGCGGGCTCACCTGCTCAGCTCGCTCACGGTCCTTTGGCTTCCTCGCGAGACCGTGGTAAGAGAGGGGTCGGCGCGGTCCGCGATTTGTGTGGGTCGCCGCGAGCGAGATGCTCTCCCGGTTCGGCACAACAAAACGGGTCAGGCAAAGGAGAAGCCAGGTGGGCCGCAAGCCAAGGGACCCTGACGATCGTCGACGCGACGAGCTCTCGCGCCGCGAGCTGCTGAAGCGCGCCGGAATCGTCGGTGCGACAGCCACCTTTCCGGTTTCGATGCTTCCCGCTCGCCAGATCGCCGCCATTGCTCAGGGTGGCTTCGAAACGCTCGCCGAGGCGGAATCAGTGGCGCTCGAGGCGATCGTCGCACGTTTGATCCCTACCGACGAGACCGGTCCCGGCGCCACCGAGGCGCGCGCCGTCCACTACATCGACCGCGCCCTTGCCGGTGCGCTCGCACCCGAGCGTGACGCCTATGCGGCAGGCCTCGCCGCCGTCGACGCATACGCGCAGGCGGCGCACGGCGCCCTGTTCGCCGAGCTAACGTCGGACGACCAGGACAGCGTCCTGAGCGACATGGAGAACGACGTCGCCACCGGTTTCGATCCCGACGCGGGCACGTTCTTCGAGCTGGTACGGACCCACACGATCCACGGCACGTTCTGCGACCCGTACTACGGCGGCAACGCGGTTTTCGTCGGTTGGGACCTGATCAGCTATCCGGGCGTGCGCGTCGTCGTCACCGCTTCGCAGCAGCGAATGGATCGGGCCGCCAGGCCGACACGCAGATCGGCCTACGACGCTGGCGGATTCTCCACACCGGGGACGGGCAGTGGCGGTTGAGCTGAAGAAGACTGACGTGGTCGTCGTCGGCCTGGGCGCCGCCGGCGGCGTCGCGGCCCTGCCGCTCGTTGAAGCCGGCCTCGAGGTGATCGGTCTGGAGGCGGGAGAATGGCATTCGCCTTCCGAGTTCGCTCCCGATGAGCTGCAGAACAATGTGCGCGGCTGGCCGCGGGCGGTGCAGAAGGCGAACCGGGAGATTCCCGTGCACCGGCCCGACGCGGCGTCGCCCGACTCACCCCGGGCGGCCGTCCACCCGATGATGAACGCGGTCGGCGGCACCACGCTGCACTACTGGGCGCAGAGCTGGCGCCTCAACCCGTGGGACTTCCAGGTCGTCAGCGAGACGACGCGCAGGTACGGCGCCGGGAGAGTTCCCGCGGGCTCCACCGTGCAGGATTGGCCTCTCGGCCTCGAGGAGCTCGAGCCGTACTACGACAGGGTGGAACAGGCGATCGGTGTGTCGGGTCAGGCGGGGAACATCGGCGGCGAGATCGACCCGCGCGGCAACATTTTCGAGGGGCCGCGCCGTCGCCACTACCCCATGCCGGCGCTGCGGGGCACCGGGTTCACCGAGCTCATGACCGGGGCGGCGCGAGGGCTCGGGTGGCATCCGTTCCCGGGGCCGGCGGCGATCAACTCGAGGCCCTACGGCGACCGATCGGCCTGCGTCTACCACGGCTTCTGCAGTCGCGGCGGCTGCCACGTTAGCGCCAAGAGCTCGACCGCGGTCACGACGATCCCGAAGGCCCAGGAGACGGGCCGCCTGGAGGTGGTCACACGAGCCCACGTCACGAGCATCGACGTGGACGGTCACGGGCGCGTCAGCGGTGTTCGTTACCTGAAGGACGACGAGACGTATTTCCAACCGGCCTCCGTAGTGCTCCTTGCCAGCTACACGTATGAAAACGTCCGGCTTCTGCTGCTTTCGAGGTCAGCGGCGTATCCGGACTGGCGCGTACATCCAGACGACGACGCTGCCGTACCAGGACAACTACCTCGACCTACACCCCAGCGTGACCGACCCGCTCGGCTACCCGGTGTGCCGCATCACGGCCGACTACAAGGGCAACGAGAAGCGGCTTGCCGCCTTCGTGCAGCAGAAGATGGTCGAGTGGTTCAGCGAGGCCGGCGCGGTGGAGACGGAGAAGAACGACATCGGCACGATGGGTCCGACGACGCACGCCTACGGCGGCACGCGCATGGGCAACGATCCCGGCACCAACGTTGTCGACCGCTGGGGGTTCTCTCACGAGGCGCCGAACCTCGGCGTCCTCGGGGCCTCGGTGATGGGCACCAGCGGCGCCCACAACCCTACGCTCACCGCGCAGGCGCTCGCCTGGCGAACCGCCGATCATCTGGTGACGAACTGGGCGACGATCGCCTGACTTAGGAAGACCTCCGATTCGCGGGGTAGGGGGCTCCTGGTGAAGCAACACGGATATGATCCCGAGGAGGGCACATGTTGCCCTTTCGAGGAAACTTGGGCAAATTGCTGCGAGACAGAACTGAGGACGTGGACACGATGAAGAACTCCGATAGCTGCGGATCGCCCTCAGCTGAATACGAACCTCCTACCGAGCGACGTCGATGATGAGGAAACCATGATCCAGAGCTCTCGCATCTCGGCCAGGGTTAGGCGCGTTGCCTCGGTGCTAGTTTTCTTGCTGGCTACCACCGTAGTTCGAGCCGACACTGGGATTCGGGTCGAGCTGGTGTCGTCCGAGGGAGGATCGACCACGGCCCTGGTCGATCCCCGCGACGGAACCGGCCGTCTCTTCATCGTGAAGCGACTGGGGCAGATCTTGATTCTCGAGGACGGCAACGTCCTGCCTACCCCGTTTCTCGATCTCTCGAACAATGTGTCGTGCTGTGAACTGGAGCGCGGGATGACGAGTCTCGCTTTCCATCCTGACTATGAGACCAACGGCCGCTTCTTCGTCGGCTACGTCAACAACAACCTCGAAACGGTGGTCTCGCGGTTCACGGTCTCAGCCGATCCGAGCCGAGCCGACGCTGCCTCAGAGCGCGAGCTACTGAGCTGGGCAAAGATCGGCAGGATTCATCACGGTGGCATTCTGGCCTTCGCCCCCAACGGCTATCTCTATGTCGCCAACGGTGATGGCGACAATCGGCCCGAGGCGCAGGATCTAGGAACGTTCCCGGGCACGATCCTGCGGCTCGACGTTGACCGCGGCTCGACCTACAGGATTCCGCCGGACAACCCGTTCCGCAACACGCCCGGGGTGCTACCCGAGATCTGGGCCTGGGGCCTGCGCAACCCCTGGCGGATCAGCTTCGATCGCGAGACCGGGGATCTCTTTATCGGCGACGTCGGCGGAACGCTCTACGAGGAGGTCAACTTCGCTTCGGCCTCGAGTGAAGGTGGGCTCAACTACGGTTGGCCGATCAAGGAGGCCGAGGAATGTCTCAAGAGTGAAAAGAAGTGCGCTGATCCGACGCTCGTCGATCCGATCATCCAGTACCCGCATGATCCAGATGACGATCAGTGCAATTCAGTCATCGGCGGCTACTTCTATCGCGGCCCAGAGGCTCCGACGCTTTACGGCACCTATATCTACGGGGATTTCTGCACCGGACAGATCTGGGGAGCACGACGTAACTCCGCTGGCGAGTGGATCACCAATAAGCTTCTCGACACCGATCTCAACATCACCACCTTCGCCGAGAGCGAGAGCGGCGTCCTCTACGTAGGCGATTTTCCGGGCGCCGTCTACCGTGTAGTCGGTCAGGAGCTCTTCGCATCCGGCTTCGAGTCCGGCGATACTCGGGATTGGTCGGAGAGCCAGGGAGATCTGGAGGTCGTACGACCGGGGCTCGGGCGCTCTGCCAGGGCGCTCGAAGTGCCGGTCGACGGCTCGGCCACCAAGCGTTTCCGTGCGCTCCAATGAGCCGGGCGGCGAGTCGACCTTCCGGCTGGGCTTCGACCTCAACATCAACGAGGTCTCACTCGGCAGTCGGCCGCTCGAGATCCTGCGCGTCGCGGGCAGCAAAGACACCAACCACCTCCGGCTGACTCTTGAGAAAGACGCGGGTCACTACTGGCTCAGCCTGAGAGTCCGCCGCGCGGATAGTAGCTTTCGACACGTTGGGCGCACCCGCGTGCCGCCGAAGAGGACGGTGCGGATCGAGATCGACTGGCTCAGAGCCTCCGCTAAGGACTCGGCAGACGGCGAAGCGCGGGTGTTCAAGAACGGAGAGCTCAGAATCGCCGCTACGGATCTCCGCAATGGCGGCCGCAACGTGCGCTCCGTGACCCTTGGACTTCCCGCGGGCTCCAACGGCGCTGACTCCGGGAGCTTTTTGATCGACAGCTACACGTCGACGCCGTAGACGAGTCGTAGTAGGCAAGGGAGGCGGCAAGAGGTTGTCGGAGCCGGCTCGAACGCGCCGCCTGAGTAGCGCATCCTGCGCGATCAAGAGCTCTACATTCAACCGGCAGGGATCGATCGGGCTGACCTGCACCAAGCTTTGCGTCTCGCTGAGCGTGTAGAAGATCTCCCCGCTCAGCAGCTCGTCTCGTAGCTTGCCGTTGAAGCTCTCCACGGAGCCGT
Organism: Acidobacteriota bacterium; assembly: GCA_963666055.2. Classification (GTDB taxonomy): domain Bacteria; phylum Acidobacteriota; class UBA890; order UBA890; family WLXD01; genus DASCOT01. The sequence goes on from CAXWPH010000015.1 coordinate 832,239, forward strand.
TCTCCCACGGCGAGCCGGGCTCAATGAACAGCGTCTTCACACCGATCCACTCACCGAGAATGTTGGCGAGCCGCTGCAACGTCTGTCGCGTCGAGCCCCGGTTGGCGGCATAGGCGATGTACTGGCCATCCGGCGACCAGAGCGGTGACTTGTCCTCACCCGCATCAAACGTCAGGCGGCTCAAGTTCCCGAGCCGCAAGTCCCACACCCAGATGTCTGGGTTGGCGTCCCGAATAGTGACGGCAATGCGGCGCTCGTCGGGTGATAGGCGTGGGTACTCGAAGAATCGCTGTTTCCGCGCTGATCAGCTCCTCGTGCCCCTCTCGGTCCACCCAGACCAGCGTTCGCTCGACTTGGCTGGCGGCGTCCGGGAGATATACCAACGATCCCGTAGCAGAAGTGCCGAAGTGCGCGACTCCAGATCCTGCACGCTGGGCCACGCCCCCGATCAGGGAAGAAGGCTCACCGGTCACCTCCAAGCGCTCTGCATCGATAGCACTCCGAATACCGTTCCACCCGACGCATAGACTATGTGTCCCGTGGGTACGTAGCGCGCACCAGTGGCCCCTTCAACCAGCACCCTCAGCCCGTGGGGCGAGCTGTTTGTGGCGAACCGCAATGACGGAGTGATCTCCCGTTTCGTCTTCGACGCCTCCTTCAATGCGACCTTCAATGGATCGTTTCTCCACCTCGCCGCCGGCGATGTCCACGGTATCCACGACCTGCAGTTTGCGCCGCCGGCCGCGCTACAAGTGGAGATCGACATCAAGCCCGGCAGCTTCCCCAACAGCATCGACCTCAACAGCAACGGTGTGATCCCGGTCGCGATCCTGACCGAGGGCGGATTTGACGCCGACCACGGTCGACGGTTCAATCGTCCTTTTCGGTCCGGATGCCGCGGTACCCGACCACGGTATCGGCCACTTCGAGGATGTCGACGACGACGGTGACGACGACTGGGTGGGCCACTTCAGCACCCAGGACACAGGGATTCTCTGCGGAGCGACTGAAGCGACCGTGAATGGCGAGACGCTCGACGCGCAGCAATTGGAAGGCAGCGATTCGGTCAACATCGTGCAGTGTTGACGAGTCGACCGCGCAGCGGCTAACCGCCCCTGGAGTTCTGCCCGTGCGGACTAGCAGGCCCTCCTATCTCGAGTCGCCGTTAGCGGCGCGCTCGGCCTGCCGGCGGATGTAGTGGCGCAGCGCCAGGAGCTCCTCGTCCGTTAGCTCGGGGTAGGCCGGCATTCCGCGCGCCAGGCGGGAGCCGTCGCGTACCACGGTGGCGAACGCGATGTCCGAGAGCACGACGCGCGAGGCTCTGAGATCGGGTGCCATTCCTGAAGCGAGCGCGCCCCCACCGTGGCAGTGAACGCACATGCGATAGCCGCCGGCCCCTTGCCGGGCCAGCGCAACGTCGAGTTCGAAGTCCGCCGACCGGATCGGCACCGGGACCTCCGGTGGAGGCAATGCCGGAAGGGCGACCCCGCCATCGAGGGAGAACACCACCAAGCGTCGCTCATGAACCCCGTAGGCCCAACCGTGCGATGCGCCGAGCTCCCCCCCGAACGCGGCCAGCGAGCCACCCCAGCCGACGAGCAGCGCTAAGTACTGGCGCCCGTTGATCGCATAGGTGATCGGCGGGGCGGAGATGCCCAGGCCGAGGTCGAACATCCAGAGCTCCTCGCCGCTGTTCGCGTCGTAGGCCACGAAGTTGCCGTCGGCGCGCCCCTGGAAGACCAGGTTTCCGGCCGTCGTCATGGTTCCGGGGTTCCAGTAGCCGTGCAGTGGAATCTCCCAGGCGAGCTCCTGACGCACCGGGTCCCATGCCTGCAACGATCCGCGAACGCCGTCCGCACGGGAAGGGCTCGAGGCGATCGTCGAGACGCCAGTGCTGAACTCTTGTCGCAACGGCGAGCGCCAGCCTGCGAGGTCAATGCCCTCGTCGCTGTAGGTGACCGACTGGTGCAGCACTGGCATGTACGCCAGCCCGGTCATCGGGCTGTACGACATGGCGTGCCAGCTATGGGCGCCGTTGGGGCCCGGGGCGACGGCTGCCGGCCGATCTTCGAAGCGGGCTCCCGGTACCTCGATCGGACGGCCGGTGGCGAGATCGATTCCTGTCGCCCAGGTGACCTCGGTGAAGGGCTCCGCGGAGATCAGCTTTCCGGTCTGGCGATCGATGACGTAGAAGAAGCCATTCTTGGGCGCGTGGAGGATCGCCTTCACGTCACGGCCTTCGATCGTGAGATCGGCCAGGACGATGTCCATGTTGGAGTTGTAGTCCCAGGTCTCGCCCGGGTTCGTCTGGTAGTGCCAGAGGTACTCGCCGGTGTCGGGGTCGAGGGCGACGATGGAGGACAGGAACAGGTTGTCGCCACCGCCGGGGCTGCGGATCTTCCGATTCCAGGGCGAGCCGTTGCCGGTGCCGACATAGAGCACGTCGAGGTCGGCGTCGTAGGTGAACCCGTGCCAGGCGTTGCCGCCACCGCCGTACTTCCACCACTCACCGGTCCAGGTCTCGGCGGCCATAGCCATGGCGTCGTTCTCGAAACCGTCTGCGGGGTTGCCGGGCACGATCCAGAAACGCCAGGCCTGCTCGCCGGTCTCGGCGTCGTAGGCGGTGACGTAGCCGCGCGAGGCGCCGAGCTCGGTGCCGCCGTTGCCCACCAGCACCTTCCCCTTGAAGATCTTGGGGGCGCCGGTGATGAAGTAGTGAAGGTCCGGATCGATCGTCGCTGTGCTCCACAGCTCGCCGCCGGTGGCGGCATCGAGCGCCACGAGAACGCCGTCCCAGGTGGCGAGGTAGACCTTCCCCTTCCAGAAGCCGATACCGCGGTTGTGGTCCCAACCGACGCGTGAGCGGCGGCTCGACGCACGCTCCATGACCTTCGGGTCGTACTCCCAGAGGAGCGCACCGGTGGCGGCGTCGACGGCCCGCACGATGTTCATGCTGCCGTTGAAATACAGCACTCCGTCGACGACCAGCGGAGTCGACACCAGGCCCCGGTCGTTCGGTAGATCGAGATACCAGTCGACCGCCAGGCCGCCTACGTTGGAGGTGTTGATCTGGGTTAGCGGGCTGAAGCGTTGCTCGCTGTAAGTCCGGCCGAACGCCAGCCAGTCCTCGCCGCGGGATTCGTCCGCCAGCGCGATGTCGTCCACCTCGCGGAACGTCTGCGCGGCATCCGACAGCTGTGCGGCGCAGGCACACAACACAATCAGCGCGGCGAACCACCACCGACACCGGCTCTTACGACGCAACGGCGCTACCGGCGGAAGTTTCATCTGGCTCGCTCGAATCGGAAGTTCCTCACACGTCCGGAGTCGAGGGTGAATCCGGTGACCTGTCCGCTCGCGTCGCGTTGGAAACGGAGTGCTCCGACGCCGTCTGCCGTCAACAGGTCCTCGGCCAGCGGGGTCAACTTCGACGGATCCCGCTTGAGCCAGTGGATGGTCAGCTGCCCTTGGTTCAGATCGATGTGATAGGTCACCGCCAGCTCGGGACTCTGGTATTCGCCGGCGAACTCACCAAGGCTGCTTTCGGAGAGCTCGATGGGAGGGACCCTGTCCGCCTCCTCGATGCTCGACGGATCGTCGGCGAACCAAAACAGCGCCCTCTCGGCGCGGTGCGCCGCGGGTTCGAATCGCAACAGGAGGTCCGCCGGGGGCACCGAGAACCGGCCGTTGCCAGTGTGGATCATTTCGAAATTCCGCCCGCCGAAGCTGAGCTCGACGGAATTCTTCTGACGGACGATTCGAAGCACCGACGCGAAGCCGTCGGACCAGTAGACACCCTCGATGTGGGACACCTCTTCGTCTGTCAGGGCGACGGCGTTCATCGTGGCGGGTTGCTCGCTGTCGGCCGGATCGAGGCGCCCCTCCAGGTAGATGTCGGCAAGCTCCCGTGTCAGTTGCGCCGGGTTCGTCTGCGCCAGGTTGCACAGCACCACGAAGCTGTAGCCCTGATCCGGGAATCGAACGAAGTGCGAGCGGTAGCCGGCGTCCGAGCCTCCGTGGCCCACTGTTCGGAGCCCTCGATAGGCTCCGTGAACGAGCCCGAACGCGTAGTCCTGCTGCTCTCCGCTGTTGAGTCGCCCAGGCTCATGGATCAGATCGAGCAACTCCTTTCCCCCGACCGTGGCGTCGATGAAGTTCCGGTCCCACCGGGCCATGTCCTCGACGGTGGTCAGCAAGCTGGTCGCACCCACCGTGTCGAAGTTGGTGACGCTCAGACGGAAGGCGGATGCTTCATCGTCCCAGCGGTAGCCGAACGCTTGGCCCTTGACGATCTCGGAGAAATCGTCTCGAAAGTGGGTGCGCGTCATACCCAGCGGCTCGAAGATCCGGCCGGTGGTGAACTCCCGTAGCGATTGTCCGCTGACCGCCTTGACGATCTGGCTCATCAGCGTGTAGCCGCTATTGGAGTAGAGGTATCGTTCTCCGGGCAGGAAATTGAGATCTCGCTGCCGCTTGATCAGATAGATGACGTCGTCGTCGGTGATCAGGTCGCGGGAGTATCTCCAGCCGGTCATTTCCAGCAGGGCCCACTGATCGCGGATGCCACTGTTGTGGTGGATCAGGTTGCGAATGGTGATCGTATGTCCGAAATCAGGGACCCATGGCAGGTGTTTTCGAACCGGATCGTCCAGCGACAGCTGACCCTCGATGGCCAACAGCGCTATGGCGCCGGCGGTGAACTCTTTCGACACGCTCGCCACGTGGAAGATGGTGTCGGTGCGGACGGGGACGTCGTGATCGAGGTTCGCTATCCCGTAAGCCTGCTTGTAGACGATCTCGCCGTTCTTGACGACGGAAACGGCGCAGCCCGGGCTCGTGGTCGTGTCCCATCGGGAGAACACCTCGTCGACCCTTTCCTCCGGCGAGGGCCCGAGTCCTGAATCTTGAGCGAACACGGGAAGGCAGACGCAAAGCGCGACCACCGTTTTCTCGATGAGCGACGTTCGGAGCATTGCACGGTTCTCCGCAGGGTGGGCGGGGCTCGACTTCGTCTCGAAGACGGTACTACCGGAGTTCTTCAGCACACTGCTAGGGCACTGCCGGACGCTGCTCCTACGCACCCTCGCTGTCAAGTGGGTGGGATCTGGCTAGCTTGGCGTTGTGTGCGGCGCGCGGCTATGCTGCGTGGGATCTAGGAGGCTGCGTGGCAGGGAAGGAGTAAGCTCATGAGCACGAAGGGCAGGTGGTTGTTTGGTGTTGGCGTTTCGTTGGTGGCCGTCGTCGCGTGGAGTGTCGGAGCGAGCGCGGGTAGGGCCCCAACAGCCGAGGGCGCTGCGTCGATGGGCTACACGTTCGATCCCGGTGGGATGTACCGAATGCCGACACATTTCGGCCCCCGTACTGGCCCGCGACGAGGGCCGAACGGCGAGACGTTCGACAACGTCGGCGCACCACAGAAGAAGACCATCGCGGTGAGCTTCCTCACCAATGCAGACCAGCTTGCAGCGCTGCTCCCCGAGGGGTTCTCGCTCAACGGCGAGCCGGTGGTCACCGTCGCAGCGACCTACATCACCGAGATCCCGTGGCTCGCCGGCCGCGGCTACAACATCCTCGGTGTCAGCTTTCCCGCCAAGTTCGAGGGCAGGGAAGATCGCGCCAGCGGCAGCATCTTGCTGGTGCTCTGGGAAAACCTCACGGATCCAATCCTTACCGGACGCGACGAGCTGGGGTTCTCGAAGATCTACGCCGACCTTCCCGAGCCCAGAGTGTACGAAGGAGAGACCCACGTCACCGCCAGCTGGATGGGCTTCAAGTTCCTCGACCTGAGCGTGAAGGAATTGCAGGAGGTGCCGGTTGGCGACGGCGGGTCGACGCCGGCCGACCGAACAGATGGCGAGCTACGAGGAACGCTTCACTACAAGTACATCCCGAAGACCGGCGAGTGGGGCACTGCCGACGTGCATTACGCCGTTCTGAGTCCCTCTGGCAATACGAACGAGGTCCCCAAGGGAGCCTGGCGAGGCGAGGGGACGTTGCAGTTCCACCGGGCACGCTGGGAGGACATGCCGACCCAATACAACATCGTCAACGCGCTCGCGGATCTCGAGATCAAGGAGTTTCGTGGCGCCAGGATATCGACGGCAGTTGGCGGCAAGGACTTGAGCGACCAGCGCATTCTGAGGTAGTGAATTCGCCGATTCCTGCATCGCCGTGTCCGAGTGCCCGGCAGAGGGCGTGGGCGTGGACGCGCCTTCCATGATTCGAACCCACTCCGGATCGGACCAGAGCGTCTCGAACCTGGCGTTGCGTGGAAGACCGCCGCTGCCACGGCGCCTGTTGTAGGGATTGATCTCGACCGCCCGCCGAATCGCATCGAGCGCATCTTGCCGATGTCCCAGGTCGAGATGCATACGTGCCAGTGCGATCCAGACCTGGTCCTTGTTGGGGATCTTGTCGCGCAACTCCTGGACCATCTGCAGGCCGCGCTCCCGGTCGCCGTCATCGAAGACCTGGTTGGCGTCGGCGATGATTCCCCGGGAGCGACGGATGGTGAGCAGGCGACGCAGCTCGACCAACGGTGTCGGGTGGTCGTTGACGCGGAGATCCTCGGCGACGTCGGAGTAGTCGGCGGCGCCTCCCCGCAGCTGGACGATGAACAACGCCGCCGACTGCTGTCCTCGCCGGTCGCCGCCGCCCGCCTGGGCCGCCTCCATAGCGTCGAGGATCCGGTCTGCCAGAGGCTTTCCGCTCGTCGACTCGAACGACTCCGCCAACCCTTCGACGACCTCGGGCCCCACCATGCTGTTGGCCTGGGCGCAATAATCGACCCCGCACCGGTGTCCTTTCCAAGCCTCCTCGGGGTCCTCGCGGGGGTGGGAGTAGACGTCGAGCCCGACCGGACCGCCGCCGGTGAACGCCGCGGTACGGCCCTGGATATCGAGAATTGCCACCTGTCTGCGGGCGCTCGCCGCGTCACTGCGCACCAACTGAGCCATGATCTCCTGCGGGTGCAGGCCGGCCATGAGCATCTCCATCCCGATCCTGCCGTAGAACGGGTTCGACGACATCTGATGCACGATGACCCCGACGCCGCCCCTGAACGACGAACCGTTGCGGCCGACGGCCAGGACCCGGCTTGCCACACCGATGCCCAGCTCTTCGGTGGCCGGGTCACGCGCGATGATCGAGTAGGTGCTCAGGTAGTCGGGGTCGTATTCGGTGCTCGTCGGGTCGTAGACGTAGTCCCGATCGCTGACCGACTCCTGGGCGGCGAGTGGCATCGCTGCCAAGAGGATCAGTACTGTGAGTCCACCGCGTGTGGCTCGCATCTCGCCCTCCTGTCGGTTTCCGCGATGGTTGTGTCTACCGCCTGTCTCCCGTCCCGGCGCCGGATATCTGCCATAGCGACAGCGATGAAGCATCCTTGATGAGCACTCCTCGCCGGGTCGGTACGGGATGCGCGTAGGTGCCGCTCTCGGCTACCTCGTAACGCGCCAGCGGCTGAAAACCGGCCGCATCAGCTGCAAGCACGATCAGCTCGCCGCCATCGGTAAGGGCGAGGAGGCGATCCCCGATTCCCACGATCGCCGCGTTGTCGCCCTCCCTGCCGCGGCTGGTCCAGAGGGTTTGGCCGCTAGTGGCGTCGAGGGCGAAGAACTGTCCGCTGCGCTTGTGCGAGAACCCGAACAGCCGCGTGCCGACCAGCACCGGCGAGCTCATATACATGGGCAGGTCGTCATTACGCCAGAGCTCCACCGATGTCCATGAGTCGCCATCGCGGCGGATCTCGACCGCGAAGACACCCCGATCCAGCCCGGAGAAGATCAAATGCTCACCATCGACCAGAGGCGTGACGATGCTCTGGTCGTATTCGGTCGTGAACGGGATCTTCCAGAGGATACGGCCGCTCTCCGGGGTCACCCCGACGATGTGGGTATCGGTTTGGGTGATGAGCTGACGCTGCCCGTGTAGCTGCAACAGAATCGGGGAAGAGTGTCCGGGACCATCGCCGCGGGTGGTCCAAATCGGTTCGCCGGTGTCCACATCGAATGCGGCAATCCCGCCATCGTGATAACCGCCAACGTGAATGAAGACGCTGCCGCCATCGACCAACGGCGATGCTGAGGCACCGTAGATTGGTGAGGTAGTCGGGTACTCGCTGGCGAACTCACGACGCCAAACAAGGTCGCCGCTTTCGGCATCGAAACAAGACAGGATGCCGTCGATGCCGAATACATAGAGCTTGCCGCCGGAGAGCACGGGAGTGGACTTGGGCCCGTCGCCATGGCGGGTTGCGGACACGTTCACTTCGTAGGGGGCGGCGTAGGCTTGTCGCCAGATGGTGGCGCCGCTGCTCAGATCAAGCGATCGAACGACCTCTTCATCGGCTTCCCGCGTCAGCAGGAAGATGCGATCTCCTGTCACCACCGGGCTGGAATAGCCACGCCCCACTTCGACGCGCCAGCGGAGCTCGAGCCCGCTCGGCAGGGCGGCCGGGAGCAGCTCTGCGGCAGCTTTGCCGTCACGCTGTGACCCGCGCCACTGCGTCCACTCCTGCCCGAGCGCCGTTGCCGGCTCAGCAGCCAGCCAGCTGAGCGCCAAGAGCCAGCCGAGGTGCCGTAAGTGCTTTCCGTGTCTCATCCGCTCCCCACAGTCTCTCCAAGGACGATCGAACCAGCACCCTAGCACTCCGTGCCGCGCCAGACGACGCCACGATAAGAAACCCGCTCTTACTCCGTGGCGCCGAGCTCTCGCAACAGCGTCGCGGCTTTCTCGCGGTTGGTCGCCGTGCTTCCCGGGGCGCCTCTTCCGGATGTCATCGCCAGCGGCGTTTGGTCGCGCTGGTTCTTCGCGTTCAGCTTCGCGCCCCGGTCGGCGAGCAACTCGATCACAGCCGTGAACCCGTTGGCCGCCGCGGCGTGCATCGGAGTGTCGCCGGCCGGGTTGGCTTCGTTCACGTCGGCGCCGGCGTCGAGCAGGATCCCGACGGCCTCGAGCGAGGCCTCTGCGGAGCGCTCGTAGAAAATATCTCCGAGAACCGTCGGGGTATCGGAGTGATCCAACGGACGGTTGATACGACGTTCGACATAGGTTCCCGCCGCCACCAGGAGCGGTGTGGTTCCGTTGGGAAGGGCCGTCTTGGCGGCGCCGCTGCGCAGCAGAAGCCGCATGATGTCGCCTTCCAGGTAGTGGGACGCCAGCATCAGCGGCGTTGCCCCGGCCCAGGCACTCGAGAGAGCCCAATGCGAAGTGTACCGCCGGATCGGGCTGCCCTTTGTGAGCGGCGCGTTGATGTCGGCCCCGTGCGCCAGGAGCGCCACGATGGTGTCGAGATCACTTCGGAGAACCGCCGCATGCATTGCCGTGTAACCGCCACCGGCGCTGTGCGGATCCGCCCCGGCGTCCAGCAGCAGCCTGGCAACGGCTCCCTGACCGGAGAACGCCGCCGCGACCAGCGCCGAGTTGCCGTCTGCTCCGGCGTCGTTGACGTCCGACCCGGCGTCCAGGAGAAGCCTCGCTGAATCCACATCACCGGACTGGGCTGCGAACAACAACGCCGTGATGCCTCCGCGCTCGATCTCCGTCGCGTCCTCGGCCGCCGTCCTGGCAGTTCGCCGCCGTCCCAGGTCGAGCATGACGACCTCACGGCGGGTGCGGGTGCGTGCGTGGTTGTCGGCGTCGTGGTCTAGCAGCACGCCGACCACCTCCGGGTGGCGCTGCGCCGCGGCCCACATGAGGGCCGTTTGTAGCCGGTCACCGGTGTGGGCGTTTACGTCCGCCTCGAACTCGAGCAACGCCTGTACAGCGCCCACACCGCCGACCCGCGCGGCTTGCATCAGCGGCGTGACGCCGGTCTCGCTGGCTACATCGGGATCTGCCCCCGCCTCGAGCAGATGCCTCACGATCGCCGCGTTGCCGTTGGTGCTTGCCAGCGCCAGGGGCGTGACCCCCAGATCATTGGCTGCGTTGACGTTGGCGCCGGCGGCGATCAGCCGGTCGACCAGCTCCAGATCGTCCTGGTAGGCAGCCCAGTGCAGCGCCGTCGCCCCGTCGGCCTGGGGCGAGCTGACGTCGGCGTCCTGCTGCAGTAGGGCCTGGATGGCCGCCGCGTTCTTTTCTTTGACGGCGTCGGCGAGCTGCAGCTGGCCGCTCGCGGCGACGCTGTCGGCAGCGAGCAACGCCGCCACCACCCAGGCCGCTGCGGTCCGGCGGTTGACAGACATTCGCCGGCCCGCGCTCAGATTCCGCCGAGGTAGTCGAGCTCGAGACGGGCCGTGCTATTGCCGAAGCTCTCTACCGGTACACCCAGTTTGTCAAGCAGCGCGACATGCAAGTTTGCCAGCGGCGTGCCCTCCCCGTAGCGAATGTACTGTCCACCCTCGAGCTGGCCAGCGCCGCCACCCGCTAGCACGATCGGTAGATCGTTGACGATGTGGCCGTTGCCGTCGTTCATGCCGGCGCCGAACTTGATGACCACCTGATCCAGCAACGATCCGTCGCCGTCCGGCGTCGCGGCCAGCTTCTCCAGCAGATGGCTGAACAGCTTCGCATGGTAGCGGTTGATCTGGGCGCACTTGTCCATCTTCTCGGGGTCATTGCGGTGGTGCGAGATCGGATGGTGCGAGTCAGGTACGCCGATCTCGGGGTAGGTGCGGCCGTTGAACTCCCTTCCCATCATGAACGTGCAGACGCGAGTGATGTCGGCCTGATAGGCAATTACCTGCAAGTCGAACATCAACCTCGCGTGCTCAGCGTAGTCGCCGGGAACACCGGCCGGCCGGTCGAATGCCGGCAGCTCGACATTCTGCTCGACGGCTCTCTGAATGCGCTGCTCCACCGCGCGCACGCTCTCCAGGTATCCAGTCAGTCGGGATTGGTCGCTCGGACCGACCTTGTTCTTGAGCAGCGAGACCTCTTCGAGCACCGAATCGAGAATGCTGGTCTTGCGCAGTGCGCTGGCGCGCCGCGCCGCCGGATCGGTAGTGTCTTCGCCGAACAAGCGCTCGAAGACGGCCGCAGGATCGGTCTCCATCGGTAGCGGCGAAGTGGGTCCCGCCCAGGAAATCGTTCCCGTGTAGATACAGCTTCCATCGTCGCAAGTCGCCGCGGCATCCACCGTATCCAGGGCGAGCTCGAGCGATGGCAGCTGCGTTGTTCGACCCAGCTCTCGGGCGGCCAGCTGGTCCATCGAGATGCCGGCTTTGAGCGCACGGCTGGGGTGCACGTTGGTGAGGAACTTCGTGCTCGCCCGCGCGTGAACCGCGGAGGGCGCGCCGGGTGGCCTGACCGGGTCGCTGTCGAGCCCGCCCAACACCTTCAGTCGATCGCGAAACGGCTCCAGCGGTTTCAACGCGTACGAAAACTCGAAATCGGAGCCCACCGCGGCAGGGAACCACCGATCCGGAATCACCCCGTTCGGTACGTAGACGGCGCCGAAGCGTTTTATTGCTTTGGCCGGCGTCTGACTGAGAGCGGTCGCCGCCGGCACCATTGCGTCCAGCAGCGGAAGTGCGACGGCGGCGCCCAACCCTCGTAGCACCGTGCGCCGGGGAATGGCCTTCTTGGCGATGATCATGACGCGGTGCTCTCCATCTGAAGCGGCGCTTTCCCCATCTGGAATGGGTCGCTGTCGACGATTCCCTGGATGATGGATGACCACCGGTAATCGGTGGCGGCGGCGCGCCGAAGAATCTTGCGAATGGCGGGATTGTCGTAGTACTCGACCCCTCGCCCGAGGGCGTAGGTCAGTAGCTTTGCCGTAAATGTGCGGACGAAGTTCTCACGGTGATCCGACAAGAGCTTGCGGATGCCCCCAATGCCATCGATGGGCGTGCCGTCGGCGAATACGGATGATGCATCGATCGGAATTCCGTTGCTCATCGTACGCCAACGGCCCACCGCGTCGAAGTTCTCGAGTGCGAAGCCCAGCGGGTCCATGCGCACGTGACAGGTGGCGCACTCCGGATTTCTCCGATGTTGCTCCATTTGCTCTCGCATCGAAAGGACGCGGCCATCACTGGCCGTGGGCTCCAAATCCGGCACGCTCTCTGGTGGTGGGGGGGGTGGCATGCCGAGGATGTTCTCGAGCATCCAGCGCCCGCGCACGACCGGCGCGGTGCGATCCGGATAGGAAGTCACCATGAGGATGCTCCCTTGGCCTAGAAGACCGCCGCGCACGCCATCGTCGAGCGTCACGCGCCGAAAGCGCTCGCCCTTGATACCCGGAATGCCGTAGTGCTGGGCCAGTCGCTCGTTGACGAATGTGTAGTCGGCGGTCAACAGGTCCAACACGCTGCGGTCTTCGCGTAGCTGGCTGTCGATGAAGAGCTCAGTCTCCGTCAGGAAAGCGTGCCGCAGGTTCTCGTCGAACTCGAAGAACAGGTCCGGATCGGGCCGCCATGCAAGAGCCTTCCCGAAGCCGAGCCACTGACTTGCGAAGTCCTCCACGAGCATCCTCGAGCGCGTGTCGGCCAACATGCGGCGTACCTGGCTTTCGAGAACTGCTGGCTGACTGAGCTCGCCGCGAGTCGCCAGATCGAGAAGCTCCTCGTCCGGGATGCTGCTCCACAAGAAGAAAGACAGCCGCGAGGCCAGGTCTAGGTCAGTGAGCCGATACGCTCCTCCGGGAGCAGCGCCGGGTGGGGGGGTGTCGACCCGCAGCAGGAAGTTGACGCTGACCAGCAGTCGCTCGATGGCCGCCTGGATTCCCGCATCGAACCCCCCGGTGCTGCGGCCGGTGTCGTAGAAGTCGACAAGCGTCTGGAGTTCCGCGTCCGTGACCGGTCGGCGATAGGCGCGTCGAGCGAGCCTCGACAAGATCTTCTGGGCACAGGGCGCTTCGTCGGCCGGGGTCGTCGGGCGGCACACGAACACCAGGCGGCGGCTGGGCGTATCCCCCGGTCCCTCGGCGAGGTACGGACCGGCGATGCCGACGCTCTCGACGGCGGCCAAGCCGTCGTACAGCTGATCCGACATGAACCCGAAGCCGAGGCTCCGCGGCTGCAACGCTTCCTCGAGCTCGCGCGGCTGCTGAACGAACGAGACCGACACCGTTCGCGCACCGGCCCGCACCGGCACGCGCGCCTGCAGGGCAGCGTCGGCGGAGTGCATGTAGTTTTCCCACTCGATGTCCCCACGGATTTCCCCGGCCCAGGTCAATGGGGCGGCGAGACCCTTTTCTCGTCCCTCGCCGCCCACCGTGAAGCGCGCAACGCGCTTCCCGTCGATGCGTACGTCAATTTGCTGGGCATCACGCAGGCCGACGATGTAGGAGTAGATCTGACGTCTCAGTAGCACCTTGATGACGTACTCGCCATCGAGCTCGAAGTTGTGGCGAACGGCCAAACCGCCGCGCGATCCGAAGGGCTGGTCCTCGCTGATGCGAACGTCCTGATTCAGGAACACGGGCAGCTGATGGAGCTTGGAGCTCGGAACAGCCCCCATCGTCGGGTCGCCCACCGCGAGGCGGCTGATCGATCGGGCCGCAGACAGGTAGCGTTCCAGATGCGCCGGCGAGATCGTCAGGCTCTCCGCAATATTGTCGAAACCCTCGTCGGCCTCGTCGGACAAGAGGAGTGATGTTGCGTCGATCTCCACTGCCAGCAGGTCGCGGATGGCGTTGGTGTATTCCGTCCGGTTCATCCGATGAATGCCAACCCGACCCGGGTTGGGATTCGCCGCGGCCGCTTCATCCAGCTCCGCTTCCAGCCACGCCAGCATGGCGCTCAAGGTCGCTTTGTCGGGTCGCGGCATCTCCGGCGGGGGCATCTGCCCCGTACGAACCATGTGCCACACCTTCTCCCACACCTCGGGGTCCTGATCCACACCCTCGAGGTCGATCCCTTCGAGCGTCAGCCCACCCGTGAGCAGTTCCTGGTTGTGGCAAAACACGCAATAAGCGTCGATGGTCTCGGCTGGCGAAACCGCCGTCGACGCGACGGGACTCGTCGAGGACCGCGGTGGCGGCGCGAGTGTCTGCGGTAGCGCGGCGGTCGGGTTCGTTGCCTGGCTCGCAGCCTGCGTGTGGAAGAACAACAGCGGCACCATGAAGAGCATCAACAGCTTCGCGCTTCTCATGATCGGTGTCCTCCGCCCCGAGGCACGTCGAGTGTTGCCCAAGACAGCATACCCTTGCGCCGACAACAGGATAGAAGCATGACTCGAGGAATCCAACTGATGGTCAACACCGACCACCGAACCGCTCTGTCTCGCCGCGTCTTTGATTCTGGCCGGCCTCGCCACCCAGCAAGCAGCGAGTCGGCGGACTCGGCAGGTAACGTCTCCGTGCAGCCCATTCCGCGGCGCTTCAGGGCGAGCACCAGGCGGGCCCCGATTCTGCCGCTTCGTGGCTCGTCAATCGGATCTGGTTACCACCATCTGCATCCATCACGTAGATCTCGTTGTTGCCGTCCCGGTCGGCAACGAATGCGATCTTGGCACCGTCCGGTGACCAGGCGGCGAATTCGTTCGAACGCGGGTCCCTGCTCAGGTTGGTAACGCTCTGGTCGGCCAAGCTCACCGACAGGATGTCGGCCCAGCCCTCCAAGGTGGAGTCGAAGACGATGCTCGATCCGGTTGGAGACCACGCCGGATAACCATTGTAGGCGTCCAATTGCGTCAACTGATTGGGATCGGAACCATCGGCGTTGAACGTCCAGATTTGCAATCTTCCGGCCTCGCCCCACTCGGTCGTGATGGTTTCCCCCAGCTGCCCCCCCTCGGCCGCCAGCTTGCGCCCGTCTGGTGACCACGTCGGGGAAAGAAAGTTGTAGCCGGCAATGTTCGTCACCTGGAGCTCGTTCGATCCGTCGGGCTGGATCGTGAAGAGGTTCGACGGCGTTGCGTTACCGCCGGAGCTGAACGCAATCTTGCTGCCGTTTGGTGACCAGGAGGGCGAGTTGTTGTCGTGGTCGTTGTGAGTGAGGCGCGTTACGTCGCTGCCGTCGACGTCCATCAGATACAGCTGCTTCCTTCCTTCTCTGTCTGATGAGAAGACGATCCGGGAGCCATCGGGGGAGCAGTAGGGAAGGGCGTCGCTAGCAGGGTTGTCGGTGAGCCTCGTGAGCCCGGAGCCATCCTGGTTCATGAGGTAGATCTCAGAATTGCCGTCACGCTCGGAGCTGAAGACGATTTTGTAATCTCGATCCTGAGGCTCGAAGTTGGCGTACAGATTCGAGGTTCCGGTATCGGAGGTCGATGGAGGCTCGGCAGGGCCGCAGCCGGCGGCCACGAACAGCGCCACGGCAACCGGGCCGATGATGCGCCGGGCGTGCTCAGCGTAGCGGCCTGGTCGGGTGCCGGGGTTCACGGTCTTGTCCTACCTGAGGTGTTCGTTGAAGAAGGCGATCGTGCGTTCTTCAGCCAGCTTCGCCGCCGACGGATCGAACCGCGGCGTGGTGTCGTTGTGGAAACCGTGGTTGACGTTGTCGTACATGTGCATCGTGTACCTCTTGCCATGCGCGTCCAGGGCTTCCTCGAAGGCCGGCCAGCCGGCGTTGACACGTTCGTCCAGGCCGGCGTACTGGATCATCAGCGGGGCCTCGATCTTGGCAACATCCTCCGCAGCGGGCTGGGAGCCGTAGAACGGCACCCCCGCCCCCAGGTTCGGGAGGCGCGTCGCCAGGTAGTTGACGACGCCTCCGCCGAAGCAGAAGCCGACGGCGCCGACGCGGCCGGTGGAGCCCTCGTCGGCCATGAGGAGCTCGGCTGCAGCCACGAAATCTTCCATCATCTCGTCGCGATCGCGCTGACGCTGTAGGGCGCGGCCGTCGTCGTCGTTGCCCGGGTAGCCGCCGAGAGGGAACAGGGCGTCGGGGCCGAACGCCAGGAAGTCGGCCACTGCGAAGCGGCGCACGACGTCCTCGACATAGGGGTTCAGCCCGCGGTTCTCGTGAATGACCAGAACTGCCGGCTTCCTACCTTCCCCGGCCGGTCGTGCCATGTAGCCACGCATGGTGCCAGCGCCCTTGGGCGACGAGTACTCGACGTACTCCGCGTGGATGCGCTCGTCGGTCGGCGCCACCTGCTGTGCCTGGGCGTAGCGGGGGCTCAAACTACTGAGCATGGCCATCGCCGTCATGCTTCCGACCGCGAACTTGCCGGCGCCCTCGAGGAAGGCGCGGCGGTCGATGATGCCGTGGACGTAGCGATCGAACAGGGTGAGAACTTCCTTCGGGAAGTCGTTGGCGGTAGGTCGTCTGCTGCTCATCAGGCGCTCTCCTCGATACTGGTAGAGGTCTCAGCCGCCGACGATCGACTCGAGTTGACAGCTCCCGGCTACCGGCCCAGGATCACTCGGTCGCTCGCCCCGGCACCGAACGGTATCCCAAGACTCGACCAAACTGCCAACCAGGAGTTGCACGGATCATGCGCACCGCCCTGCCGGCGCTGGTCAGCGCTGGCGCTGCGATACTCGTCTTTGCGACGCAGGGGAGCGATACCCGCGTCGCCGTCGAGCTGGTCACCCACAGCTCGGTCGTCATCGATCGTCCAGCATCCGAAGTCTGGCCCCACATCGTCGACCCGAGTGCCTGGAAAGAAACGCTCCCCCTGCGCCACCACGCCGGAGAGCCGGGCGCTGTCGGAGAGGTCTTCGCTGCGTTCGACCCCAGGGCTCCGGACACCATCGAGTATCTGGTCAAGAACGTCGAGCTCGTCCCCAACGAGCGCCGCACCATCAAGCTCACCCTGCCCGGGCATGGGGCCTTGATCGGGTACGCCACCTGGACTTTGGCCGCACATGATGGCCACACCCTGGTGACCTACGACGTCTACACGGAGACGTTGCTAACGCCCGAAGAGGGGTCTCGGCTGACGCCGGAGCAGCTCGCCGAGATGACGCGCCAAGGGTACGAGGCCAACAAGCCCCGTTTCGACCGGGAGTTGGTGGCGTTGAAGACGATCGTCGAGGGGCCTCGAAGTAGGTAACGCCCTGCGGTCCACCAACGGAGGAACCCGATGCCACAGACCGTCTTGATAAGCCTGTTGCTGCTCGCCGCTGTTAGCGCAGTGTCCCAGCCGCAGCCGGAGACCGGCTTCCTGAATCGTTCGGTGCACGTGAATGGCATGGAGTATCCGTATCAGGTGTATGTTCCCTCCGGTTACGAGTCGCGTACCGACTGGCCGGTGATTCTGTTTCTGCACGGCGCGGGAGAGCGCGGCAGCGACGGTCTGGCGCAGACCGAGGTGGGTATCGGAAGCGCGATCCGCCGCGATCCTGGCCTGTATCGGGCCGTAGTGGTGTTCCCCCAGGTGCCGGACGACAGGCGGTGGCCGGGCGAAGCGGCCGAGGCCGCGGTGACGGCTCTCGATGCGACGCTAGAGGAGTACGCCGTCGATCGCGACCGCGTCTACTTGACCGGGCTGTCGCTCGGGGGCAACGGCACCTGGTACGTGGCGTATCAGCATCCCGAGAAGTTTGCCGCCATCGTGCCCATATGCGGCTGGGTGACCGGCCGCGAGCAAGCTCCGGACTGGATGGATGCCGCCAGCCCTCGCGAGGCCGTCACCGCGGTGGCCGAGCGGCTCCAAGGGCTGCCGATCTGGGTTTTCCACGGTGAGATCGACACCGTGGTCCCGGTGGAGGGCTCACGCACTGTCGTGCAGGCGCTACGCGAGTTGGGCGCCGACGTGCGCTATACGGAGCTGCCGGGCACGGGCCACAACGCTTGGGACCCGGCCTATCGCTCCCCCGACCTGGCCGCCTGGCTTCTGTCACAGAAACGACGATGACGATTGGGTTCATTGGCCTGGGGAATATGGGCAACCCCATGGCTGCCAACTTGATCAAGGCCGGCTTTGCGTTGACGGTGCATGACCTAAATCAGTCAGCCGCCGATAATCTGCTGGCGGGTGGCGCAAAGTGGGCCGACAGCCCGCGCCAGTTGGCCCAAGCCGCGGACACGATCCTCTGTTCGCTCCCCGGTCCGCCGCAGGTCGAAGCGGTGATGCTGGGTGACGAGGGGGTTCTTGCCGGCGCCCGCTCAGGCAGTACGTGGATCGATCTGAGCACCAACTCGCCCGAGTTGTTGAAGCGCCTGGCGGCCCTGGCCGTCGAGCAGGGAGTGGACACTCTGGACGCCCCTGTTACCGGGGCGGTGGATGGTGCCCAGGCTGGTCGGTCGGTTTACTTTGTCGGCGGCGAGCGGGACGTTTTCGAGCGACAGCTACCGGTATTCGAAGCGATGGGGGAGAAAGTCTTCTATGCCGGCCCACTGGGTGCCGGGTTGGCGGCCAAGCTGTTGACCAACCTGCTGTGGTTTATCAATGCGGTGGCGATTGGCGAAGGCTTGATGCTGGGTGTCAGGGCTGGCATCGGGCTACCGACAGTATGGGAGATCATCAAGTCGAGCGCCGGCAACAGCTGGGTGGCTGAACACGACGTCCCGTCGATATTTCGAGGCGACTATGATCCGTCGTTCACTCTCGATCTGTGCTGTAAGGACCTGCACTTGATCAACGACCTCGGCCGTGAGTTGGACGTACCGCTGGAGCTCGGAACGTTGGTCGAGCAGGTCTTCCGGCGTGCCAAATCCCAATACGGTGGCGAGCAGGCTGAGCTGCATGTGGTGAAGCTCTTGGAGGATCTTCTCGGCACCGAGCTACGTGCACCCGGCTTTTGACGGCCGCCACGCTTCCACCCCAGCCTGCTAGGGGTTGCTCGCCGGTGCTTGCGGTCTGGGGGGAGCTGTCAACGAATTTGCCAGGGCCGGTGCTACCGCCTTGGCGCCGAGCCCAGCACCGCTGATCTTCTGCAGGTAGGCGTTGGGCTCGTGATCGAGTGCCCCGGCGGGCAGATGCTCCCAGAGCGCGCCCAGGTCGTTGCGGATACGGTTCACGAAGAACTCCGGGAGCTCGTCGGTCTCGCGCTCGTAGTAGCGTCGCAGCGGTCGATCCTCCCGCAGGCGGCGCCGCAGCTCCGTGTAGTAGCGGATGCGGCCATAGCCCTCCGACGAGATCGCTCGCACCACGTTGAGCCAGGTCGCAAAGCCGCGTTGTGAGGCCCGGGCACGCCGCACGATCCGTCGCGGCGAGAACGTGTAGCGGGTCAAGTCGATGACCCGGTCGTAGAACTCGCCCCACCCGTAGTTGAGCGGCTTGACGTTCATCGCATGGTTGTTGTTCAGGAAGTGGAAGGGGAACGGGAGCACGCGTCCGGCGCGCTGTAGCTCGAGGTTCAGCGGCGCCGCTTCGCCGAATGCCGACAGCAGCGAATAGCCGGGGAACGTAGCCGGGGTCTCATCGATGAACTTCTTGGTGAGATCGAAGGGCTCTGCCCCTTCGTCACAGTCGAGGCCGAGCACGAAGTTGGTCTGCACGTACGGGATGTAGTCGAAGATCATGTTCACGTGCTCGGACACCTGCCGGACCTTGTCGATCCCGAATTTGAGCCCGGTACGCGATTTGCCACCGAGGTCGTACCAGGACTCGATGCCCGGCAAGAGGGCCTTGAAGCCGGCATCGCGTAGGCGCCGCACGTTCGGCTCCGAAAGCAGCGACAGGCTACTTTCAGCTGCGAATCGGATGGCGCCCGGGGGCACCGCTTCCTCGATGGTGGTCAGGTAGTCGTCAAAGCGCACGCCGAAGTTCGGGTCGTGCCAGCCGACGGTGGGGTTGGGCATTACCTTGACGAGAAATCGCAAGTCGTCGCGGATCTGCTCGTAGTCGAGCGGCTGGTAGTCGACCTCGGCGTCGATACAGAAGCTGCAGGTGTAGGGACACCCGACGCTGCCTAGCATGGGCACCATCTTGATGCTCGTCGGCACGTGGCGAAGCGTCGGCTCGATGTACTTCCAGCGCTGCCGAACGCTCGGAAGCTCCTGCGGCTGTGTCTTTGCCGCCAGGTGTACGCCCAGCGGTCGGTGCGGCTGACAATCGGAGAGGATCTCGCTGACGATCTCGCGATTGGTGAAGCCGACGACGTAGTCGAAATACTGGCGCGCGTCGTCCGGATAGCAGCGTGCGTGCGGACCGCCGAGGACCGTCACCGCGCCGCGGCTTCGGAAGAGGTTGCTGAGGGCGTACGAGAGTTGCGCCGCCTGTGAAAACGCGCCGATGAACAGCAGGTCGACGTCCTCGGGAAGCTCCTCGAGGAGATCCTCTGCCCCTGTGTAGCAGACCAACTTGACGTCGTGGCCGGCGTCCTCGCACCAGACCGCGATTACCTGTGGCATGACGCTCGCCAGGTTGGCGTTCATCACCCGGGCCCAGAGTGCCTTGGTGGGCGCCCGCGCTACGAGATCCAGAACGCCGATTCGAAGTCGCTGCACGTCTTCCCTCCGTTCAGAGCGACGGCTGGCTCTGGCTGCCTAACGGCGCCGACGGATCGTACACCGCGGAGGGCGAGCGCCGGAGGTCGCTTCGGCCACCTCTTATCGAGGTAGCCGGATGCTAAGGCATCGATGCACCGGCTGGCAACCGGCTCGCCACCGGAGCGCCGCCTGCGGCGCTGCCGCCGCTCAGTTGAACGCGGCCGTACCAGGGCGGCGAAGCCCTGCACGCAGGAGGGAGGGCTTTGGCGGAATACCTCTTGTTCCACCACGACCTGCTAGGGTCGTGGCGTTCTTGTGCGGCACGCGGAGAGTCGCCTGGAGCGAGGCGCAGGGAGGGGTGATGGAACTATCGATGAAGGCTCGTGATCGGCCTTTGGTGACCGGGGTGCTCGTCGCCCTGGCCGGGCTCGGATCACAAACGCTCTATGCGACGGACAACGAACTGGTTCCCGCGCAGGTGGTGTCGACGCCCGAGGCTGGGTCGCGGCAGGAGATGTACGAGCGCTACCTGGAGTTCCCATCGCTCGTCAAGGGCGCTTCGGCCCGACCGCATTGGCTCGCCGATGGCAGCGGGTTTTGGTACGCCGAGGGAATGCCGGACAGGACGATGATCTTCAAGGTCGATCCGGTGGCCAACCAGAAGGTGCCGCTCTTCGACGTCGACCGATTGCGACGAGCGTTGACGCTACCGCTGGGCCATGAGCCACCCTACGAGGGCTTGCCCTTCGACAGCTTCACATTCCTAGAGGACGAGCGGGCGGCCAGGTTCGTGGTTGAGGACCGCGAGTTCGAGATCCGGCTCGCCACCTACGAGATCGAGGCATTGCCGGCCGGCTCGCCAGCCGAACGAGAGCGCCTCACGCCACAGCTGGTGCGACGAGCGTTCCCGACCACCGAACCGGACCTCTACGAGCTGCGCTCACCCGATGGGAGCTGGTTTGTCCGCGATCAGGACAACAATCTCTGGTTGCGCTCCACCGAGGATGGGCGTCTGGTCGAGCTCACCCATGATGGCGAGGAGCTGGACGGTTGGAGCACCTCGGATACCAAGTGGTCGCCCGACGGCAGCAAGCTCTTGACGCGTCGGGTGGATTCTCGTGAAGCGCACCGAATGCCCATTGTCCATTGGCTCAAGCCGGGCGAGGAGGAGGTCGAGTGGCATCTGTATCCGCTGGCCGGTGCCAGCCAGCCACAGAATCGATTGTTCATCGTGGACATCTATTCGAGGCAACAAGTGGAGATCGATGTCGGCGATGATGCCGATCAGATATTCCATCTGATCGGCTGGGGGCCGGCGGGCAAAGAGGTGTTCTTCCTTCGGCTGGATCGGCTGATGAAACGGATGGACCTGATGGCCGCCGACCCGAGCACGGGGACCAGTCGAGTCGTCGTGACGGAGGAGCAGGAAACCTACGTCGAGGGGCTTCGCTTCTATGGTGTTGCCGACAACTTTCTGACGCTGCTGAACGATGGGCGTTTTCTCTGGTTATCGGAGCGTGACGGCTGGACACACCTCTACTTGTATGGCCTCGACGGCACCCTCGTACGGAGGCTCACAGACGGCGAGTTTCCGGTCAACAGAGTGGTAGCAGTCGACCAAGACGCCGGCCGGATCTACTTCATGGCGCAGGCGGAGCACGACCGGCCGTATGACGATCACCTCTATCGAATCGACTTCGAGGGCGGTGGTTGGCGGCGTCTGACCGAGGGTGTTGGCCAGCACGAGATCGCCTTTGCACCGGCGTCGACCTATTTTGTCGATACCCACTCCTCGGTTGGCAGACCCCCTGTGGTGGAGTTGAGGCAGGCGGATGGAGAGTTACTGCAGGTGCTCTCGACCGCCGACGTGTCGGCGCTCGAAGCGTTGCAGTGGACACCGCCCGAGGAGTTCGTAGTCAAGGCAGCGGACGGCGAGACCGACCTGTGGGGGCTGCTGTACAAGCCCTACGACTTTGATCCGGGTCGCAGCTATCCGATCATCGATTTCATCTACGCCGGCTCGCAGAGCGCCGTCGTGCCACGGACGTTCACGAGCAGCAGGCGAGCTGTTTTTGCCCAGGCAATGGCGCAGCTCGGTTATCTCACCTTCGTCGTCGATGCCCGCGGCACACCGTTGCGAGGCAAGGACTTCCAGGACGTGGTCTACCAGAACATCGGGCGTCATGAGATCCCCGATCATGTCGCCACGTTGCGTCAGCTGGCGGAGCGTCGGTCCTACATCGACATGGGTCGTGTCGGCGTGCATGGCTATTCCTGGGGGGGCTACTTCACCCTGCGGGCGATGCTGATGGCGCCGGAAGTGTTTCATGTCGGGGTTTCTTCGTCGCCGGTCGTAGATCTGGCTGGAGCGCCCGAGCCCAGCGAGCCGTATCTCGGACTGCCGCAGAACAACCGGGAGTCCTGGAGCTATGCCTCCAACCTCCGTCTTGCCGAGAACCTGCAGGGAAAGTTGCTGTTGACAATTGGCACCAGCGATGTCAACACGCCCTTCGCCCACACCATGCGGATGATTGAGGCCCTTACGCGTGCGGGCAAGAAGTACGACCTGCTCATCCTCCCGGAGCAGAGCCACCGTCTGTCGGGGGCGAGTGCGCGCTACTGGCGTGATGCGGTAAAGGACTATTTCTTGGAGCACCTGCGCCCATAGTGATGGCGCTCCGGCCTGCGGATCGAGGTCGATGGGCAGCGTTCAGTGGAGCGGCAACTAGTCGTGCCGCTGCAAGCCGCCAAGGTGCACTCCGGCGACCATGTACATGTAGCCACCCGTCCTGGCATATCGCTCATCGGCGGCGGCCGCGATGTGCTCGAGTGCCGCTTCGGGGTGTCCCGATGCCTCGAAGTACAGACCCAGATAGAGGTGGGCGTAGAACTGGGCCGAGGTGCGGCCACCGGCGGCTGCCAGTACCTCCTCGGGGGCGAGGTCGCCGCGAAACATCCCGTAGATCTCCGTCATCGGTGTCCGCCGGTCGGGCCCCACGGGCAGCAGGGCGGCGCGCGCCGCCGCCAGGGTCTCGGCGCGGGCGACGCAGAGGAAGTGCCAGGCGGCGTTCTCGACGTCGTTCGGATTGACGGTGCGGTGCGCTTCGAACTGCTCACGGCAGTCTTGGTAGCGCCCCGCGTAATAGAGGGTGACGCCCCTCTGCCAGAGCTGAGGTGCGTAGTCGGGAAGCAACTCGGCAAGCCGGTCGAATCCGGCCGCCGATTCGCTGATGCGGCTGGCGCGGAAGTCGTCGACGGCGCGGTCGAAGATCTGCTGCGGATTCTGCGCCATGGATATCGCCGCGGCACTGGCCGCCGCGGTACCAACGGCCACGGCCCAGGCGAATACGATAGGCACGCTGCTCAAGGAATGTCCCTTCGCTCCGCCGCCTTGATGAGCTTGAGGGCGTCTTCCTGAAGGAGGAAGCCTTCCGTGACCAATGCTCTCGTGGCTGCCTCGAATTGCGCCAGATAGTCGCTGCGCGTCGGATAGAGCTTGTCGATCGTGGGCTGATCAAATGGCAGGATCGTGTCTCTGCAGTCCGGCGCCGGCACGTAGTCTCCTCTGTAGCTCGCAATCGGGACAGCAATCTCCGGCATGCGTAGGCCGCCGATGGCATTGCCGTACTTGTCGCGCGACGGACCTGGGGCATTCGCGGAACCGCTTGTCTGGATGTAGTCGGCGCTTGGGGGAGCGACGCCCGAGGTGGCCCAGCGATCAAGCAACACGTAGGCGGCCTTCTCAACCATATAGAGGTTGATCTCTGGCTGATTCGAATCACAAACGAAGTCGTAGGCGCCGAAGCCAGCCGCTGCTACATCGTCCCGCGCAGCATCGCTATAGTTGTATTGCCACGTCCAGCCGTGACTGGCACCGGTCAGCTCCCACATCATGAACTGGTCGTCTGCGGTATTGGCATTAGGCCTGCGGGCCGAGGCGAAAGGACTACGGTTGGCCAGCGGAAAGTCCCATTCGGAGTGCACGGCGAAATAGGGAACGCGGCGTCCCGGAATGGTCCACTGCGGATCATTGTCGGGAAGCGGATTGACCTCCGTCCCGCATTGATGGAGGCTGCCGCTGCGGGCCGTACTAGTCCCCCCAGCTTCCGCCAGGTAACCATCGTAGACAGGCTTCCCGTCGGGCAGGCTTGCGCGCTGGTGGAACCAGCGAAAATACCGCGACAGGTACGACCCCGATTGCGACTCGCCCGTGAGGTATAGTCGTTCGGCGGCCTGCCCGAGCGGGTTGTGAGGGGCATTCGACTTCAGTAGTGCACCTACCTGGGTGAAGATGTCCCAGGACAACCCGTTTTCCGACAGCTTCGAGAGATTCGGGTCGTAGTCGGGCTCTCCCGGCAGCAATCCGCAGGCTTGCTCATCCGGTGGCAGGGGGTTGGGCATCGACAGGCGCCCATAGCGACCTGCGTCGAACTCGACCATGCCGGGAAAGACGTTCGGCTTGCTGGTGATGCCGACGTACACGTCTCCTTGCTTCAAGATCTGTTCCCACAGCGCCGCCCAGATCGCCGTCCAGTCGTAGCCGGCGCTCATGTTGATGATCTCGACGACGACCCGACCGCTGAACTCCGTCATGTTCTCTGGACGACGAACCATGATTCTGGTGGTGTACTCGGTGGCTTCGATCAGGTCCCGGGTCTCGTAGGGGAGCCAGTTCTTGGTTGCAGGGTCGAGGACCACCAGGTCGAAGTCGCTGTCCGGGACCCAGTCGTAGACGTGAGCACCGCCCGATATGTAGTACTCCTCCTCGACATAGCGGTACTCGGCCAGGTCGATCGGGAGCCGCTGCCACATGCGAGTCTGCGGTATTGCGGATCGGACCCTCGAGCCGGGGAAGCGGTATACGGCCCTCGGTGGTGCCGCATGAGGTCATCACAGCAATGTTGAACGATACGAACAGCAAACAGGCAACGAGACGGCCGGGCTTCGACGAGGATTCAGCAGCCTTGCGCGTCCGCGCCGGTAGCGCACGAGTTGCGATCGCCGGCAATCTGGTGGGGAGCGTCATTCCCGTCACCCCTTGTCCGTGTTCATGACCGTTTGGCCGCATCGTCGCCAACGATCGAAGTTCTGCCAATAGAGATTGGAACCACCTCATAGTGGATGGGCTCTTGCTGATGCCGACGTCCTTGACGATCGTGACGCAGTGGCCGCGAGGTCCTCAGGACGGCGCTCGATGCAGCCTATCGCCAGGGCGTCCGAGATCCAATCGAGAGAGCCCGCAGGGGCGGGCGGGAAGGCCGGACCGGGAGGAAATGGCCTCAGCGGTTACCGTTTGAGCTCGTGTAGCAAGCTCGCGCGAGCCACAATGTGCAACGAACCTGTGTTACAGGACACTGGACACGAGCTACTCGAGAGCAGGAACGCTGCCTGTGGTACCGCGCAAGAGGTCAGACCGGGGTCGAAGCGGTCGAATCGTTGCCGAGGGTCGTCGCGCGCGCGCCGAGTGGGACAGCAGCTACCGGGGCCGGGCGCTGAAGCTGCTGCCCTGGGTTTGCGCCAGCTGCGGGCGCGATTTCGTCAGCAAGAACCTCAGCGAGCTGACCGTCCACCACAAGGACCACGATCACACCAACAACCCGCCCGACGGCAGCAACTGGGAGCTTCTCTGCTACTGGTGCCACGACAACGAGCACTCCCGACGTGCGGTCGCAGAATCTTCCGGCACGGCGCGGCGTCGCGACCAGCGACCTTCGGTCACCCAAAGCCCCTTCGCCAAGCTGGACAAGCTACTGAAGGGCCGGGAGTAGTCCGGAGGCATCCTGCAAGTAGCCGACTCGTAGCGTCTCGACCGGGAGTCCGGCGTCCCAATTGAACGGCGCCTGCTAGCGGATGATGATGATCTTCTCGTTTATGGGACTCAGGTATTCAACACCGAGGTTCGTGACGATCGCGTTGTCTTCGAAGTTGATGCCGATGCGCCGGTTCCACTCGGGAACCCATGTGTTGAGCTCGAACTCCAGCGAGAAGATGTAGTTTGGCTGCACCATGATATGGGCGGTCGTCGATCGCCACGGCGCTATCGAGGGGCCTGCCGTAGCGTCGCCGACGCTGGTATTTCCGGTGGCATGGAAATCGATCGAGAATCCCGACCTCTCGTCGTCTCCCAGCTCTGCCACCAGGTCTCTGTATTGCGAGGTCCGATCGTCGGAAGGGGTGTACACATAATCGGCTGCTTCCAGGGCGGCGACGATCGCTTCGAGAGATTCTCCTGCGGTCCTGCCGACCTTGAACGTCTTCCGAAGAATCTGACGCGCTTTCATCCCACGCTCCCAGGCGAGCCTTAGTCCGTCGGGTATGTCCGTCTCACCGTCCTTCAGGACATACGCGTTTCGCTTGATGTCGGTACCGAAGTTCAAGTAACCGATGCCCATGTCCCAGGATATGAACGCGCCGCGCTGATAAACGCCGTCTCGAGCGCCTCCCGGCATGTAAGGCAGAAACAGAGTCGCCGCTTGATAAGAGGGGCCGATTCCTCGCTCCAGCAGCTGGTCTGCCGCCCACCAGCCGATTTCTTCAGGGGTTGTGATTCCGGGTCTGATCCTCCGTAGGGCCGCTTCCATGATCTGTCGCTGAATCTCCAGCGCGTTTGAGAATGCGATGATCTCCCTTTGCACTCGTCTTACGCGGAAGTCGGTGATCACCTGTTCTGCAGAGACGATTCTCTTGGCGTATTTCTCACCCAGCGCTGCGATCATGCTCAGGTACGCCGTATGAGAAAGACCGTTCGCGATGGGAAGCGAGGTCGACATGTTGACGGCGATCACCTCCGGATCGCGCTCCTCAACGATCTTCAGTAGGTCGCCTCCCGAAGCGGAAATGTCATAAAGACCTTCCTGGTCTTCGCCACCCAGGATTATCCGTTCGATCCGGTCCCCACCTCGATCCGTAAAGATGTAGTAGCCGAACGGTTCCCAGGCTCGGTATTCGAACCATCCGCCCAAGTCCAGCGCAAGAGGATCCCTGTTGCCGCTCTGTACGACGTGAATCCACATGTCGACGTTGTTGTCGCGCAGGGCGCCGGGCAGGATGAGATCCAGTTTCTCGTGACGTATGAGCCTCATGATCTCGTAGTTTTGTTTCGACTCCTGCGCGTAGGATTCCAGGCCGGTGGCGAGACAAGCGAGAGCCCAACACACAGCTAGCAACCGGTTACTGATCACGGTGACTCCTTCTCGAATCAATCAAATGTTGTGTGATGGTGTGGAACTGAAGGTCGAGTTTCTTACAGTCGATTCGTTCTCAGGAGCGACGGTCACTTGATCGTCTGCCTCTGCCCACGCCCTGCGCGACGCCGGACTAGTTGATGCGCAGCACCTTACTGCCGCGCACTCCGCCCGCTCTCAGCTCGCGTAGGGCGAGGTTAGCCTCGTCCAGCGGATACTCTTGAACCTCGGGCGCGATCTGCATTTCGCCCGCCAGTTCGAGGAAAGCACTCACGTCGTGGCGGGTGATATTGGCGACGCTCTTGATCTCCTTCTCCAGCCACAGGTGTTCTGCATAGTCGAGGCGGGCCAGCTCCTGCTGATCGACTGTCTCCTTACGGATAGCATTGATGACCAGGCGCCCGCCCGGAGCCAGGTTAGCGAGAGCTTCCACGACGGGCTTCCAGGCCGGTGTGGTATCGATGATCGCGTGCAGCTTCTGGGGCGCGGCTGCCTCTGTGGGGCCTGCCCAGCCGGCGCCGAGCTCGACGGCAAAACGACGTTCGTCGGCGTTGCGCGCAAAGACCGCTACCTCGGTGCTCGGAAACAGGTAACGCGCAAGCTTGAGTACGAGATGCCCCGACGCCCCGAAGCCGGTGAGGCCGAGCCGCTGGCCATCACCGATGCCGGCAAGCATCAGCGACCGGTAGCCGATGGCGCCGGCGCACAGCAGAGGTGCGGCAGCCGTGTCGCTTAGGTTATCGGGGATCGTGTAGGCGAAGGCCTCCGGAACGGTCATCAACTCCGCGTATCCGCCATCGACATCCCGTCCCGTGGCGTGGAACTCCGCGCAGAGATTCTCCAGCCCGCTGGCGCAGAACCGGCAACTTCCGCAGGCTGAGTAGATCCAGGCCACGCCGACCCGATCGCCCGGCTCGAAACGACACACGTCGGCGCCGAGCGCTTCAACGCGTCCCACCACCTGGTGTCCCGGGATGACCGGTAATCGAGGCGGCGAAGTGCGCCCCTCGATCTCGTCGAGCTCGGTGTGGCAGACGCCGCATGTGGCCACCCTGAGCAGCACCTCGCCCGCGGCCGGCACCGGGTCGGCGACCGTTTCCGCGACGAGCGGATTAGATCTCTCGCTCAGCGGGCCGATCTCGTGCAGCCGCATCGCCCTCATGAAACAAACGCTACCACTCCGAGGCGGCCGCGAGAGCGGCCTTGCCCGTCAGCACCCTGCTAACGGGGATGCACCCTCCCGCAAGAAAACGGAGGTCGGCTATTATCATGCTTGTGTCGGAAGTGCAGGTGAGACTCTTGGATTCGCATGACGCGTTGACGCTTGGTGGTCGACTTGCCCCTGGGCGGCCCGCTCACAAGGCGGTGCCGATGTGGTGCTGCTGACTTGGTGAGCTCGATGATGGCACGGCGGGTTGCCTTCACCGTGATTGTGGCGGCAACTCTCGCCTGTGGGCTGTCCGCGATCGTACCCGCGGCGCGCGCCCAGCCGCAGACCCCGTCCGCGATACCCGAGTTCAGCCGCGACATCCAGCCGCTCCTCGCTGCGAACTGCTTGGTGTGCCACGGCTCCGACGAATCGACTCGCATGAGCGATCTTCGCCTCGACACGCCGGCTGGTCCGTTGTCGGCCGTCGTTCCGGGCGATGCGGCGAGTAGCACGCTGTACCAACGGTTGACCGCGCGTGACGGTCTCGAGCGCATGCCACCCGTCGGCTCCGGGCTAGCGCTGACGGAAGGCGAGATCGAGTCGATCCGTGCGTGGATTGACGCCGGCGCCAAACTGGGGACTGGAGTGGCGCTCGTGCCGGTGATGCTGGCGAGCGATCGAGTCATGGATTTCGACCGCGACGTGCGACCGATCCTGTCCGAGAACTGTTTCCTTTGCCACGGGCCTGACGACTCAGTGCGCCAGCGGGGACTTCGGCTCGACGTGGAGGAGGGGTTGTTCGGCGATCGCGGACGATTCGGTGGTCCCGTCATCGTGCCCGGCGCTTCGGCCGAGAGCGCCCTTTACCAGCGCATCGCCGAGGAGTCCGAGCACCGCCGTATGCCGAAGGCGGGCTCGGGTCTGTCGCTGACGCCGAACGACATCGAAACGATCCGTGTATGGATTGATCAGGGCGCCGAGTGGGAGCCAGCGTGGGCGTTCGTCGCTCCCGTGCGACCCGAGATCCCGGCGGTCACAGACGGGGACTGGGGCCGGAACCCGATCGATGCTTTCGTACGCGCTCGCCTGGAGCGGGAAGGGTTGGAACCATCGGAGGTCGCTGACCGGTCGACCCTGATACGGCGCGCTTCCTATGATCTTACCGGTCTTCCGCCCACCCTGGCGGAGGTCGAGTCGTACTTGGCCGACGACTCGCCGGACGCCTACGAAAAAGTGGTCGACCGATTGTTGAGCTCGCCGCGCTACGGTGAGCGCATGACGATGCGCTGGATGGATCTGGCGCGTTACGCCGACACGCACGGCTACCACATCGACAGTCACCGTGACATGTGGCCCTGGCGTGACTGGGTGATCGAGGCGTACAACGCCAACATGCCGTTCGACCGGTTCACCATCGAGCAGCTTGCCGGCGACCTCTTGCCTGACCCGACGCGGGCGCAGCGGATTGCCACCGGCTTCAACCGCAACCACATGATCAACTACGAAGGTGGCGCGATCCCCGAAGAGTACCTGGTCGAGTATGTCGTCGACCGGCTCGATACTACTTCAACGGTCTGGATGGGTCTGACGATGGGGTGCAGCCGGTGTCATGACCACAAGTACGACCCCATTAGCCAACGGGATTTCTATCGCTTCTTCGCCTTCTTCAACAATGTCGACGAGGTGGGGCTGGACGGCATGCGCGGCAACGCGGACCCGTTCGTGCGCGTGCCGACGCTCGACGAGGGCCGGGCGCTGGCCGCGCTCCGAGGGCGGATCGTGGCGCTCGAAGCCGAGCTGCCGGAGGCGACGATCGCTGAGCTGCAGGAGGCGTGGGAGGCGACCGCCCAGGCGACAGTTCCGATGGCCCCGCGTGACGATCTCGTTGCGCACTTCGAGCTGGACGGCGATCTTGCCGACGCGAGCGGTCACTACCCACCCGCCCTGGCCAGCAGCACGTACCTCGCATACGACGACGGCCGTATAGGCGAGGCGGCGGCGTTCGACGGCGAAACATACGTCGAGCTTGGCGATGGCTCGGCGCTGGACCTGGACGCGGAGCAGGCGTTCTCGATTGCCGCCTGGGTGCGCCCGGGAACAAGGCGGGCCCGCTACTCGGTCGTCTCGAAGATCGACGAGCAGCGCGGCTACCGGGGCTACGCCGTTTCGTTCGGACCGTCGATTGTCTTGCCACGGACCACGATCGGGGCGCATCTGTACTTCAGGTTGATCCACGACTGGCCGTCGAGCGTGCTGTCGGTCAGGACGCGCGAGCCGCTGTACATGGGCCAGTGGCAGCACGTGACCATTGTCTATGACGGATCGGGCGATGCGGCGAGCGTATTGCTGTACGTGGATGGCGAGCCGGTCGAGGTCGAGATCGAGCACGACCAGCTCAACGGCACCATCCGATCAGCCGCGGCGCTGCGGATCGGCGGTGACCTTCATGTCGGCTCGCCTCGGCCCGAGAAGGGCTACACGGGACATATCGACGACCTGCGTTTCTACGCGCGACCGATCGACGCCGACGAGATCGACCGCCTGGTGGCCGACCTGCCGGTGCGGAGCATCCTCGATGAGTTACACGCCGAGCCGTCCGAGGAGCCGCCCGACGGCAACGAGGAGGAAACGGGTCTGAACGAAGTGCAGGCCGAGGAGCTCCGCGACTACTTCCTCAAACGGTACGCACCGCC
Organism: Acidobacteriota bacterium; assembly: GCA_963666055.2. GTDB lineage: Bacteria > Acidobacteriota > UBA890 > UBA890 > WLXD01 > DASCOT01. The sequence goes on from CAXWPH010000015.1 coordinate 863,476, forward strand.
CCAGTACCGGCGCGCTCACCGCGAGCTGCAGGCCCTCAGGAGCGAGCTGGCCGCGCTCGAAGACACCGTCGTCACGACGATGGTCATGGCGGAGCGCGAGGAACCGCGCCAGACATTCATCCTGCGCCGGGGCGACTATCGAGACCCGATGGATCCCGTCTCGCCGGGCACACCCAGTGCCCTGCCGCCGATGGCCGTCGGTGCGGAGCCCAACAGGCTCGGTTTGGCCCGATGGCTCGTCGATCCCGTGCACCCGCTCACCGCACGGGTCGCCGTGAACCGGTATTGGGAGATGCACTTCGGCACCGGCTTGGTCAAGACGCTGGAGGACTTCGGGACCCGGAGCGAGCTTCCGAGTCACCCCGAGCTGCTCGACTGGCTAGCTACCGAGTTCGTCCGGTCGGGGTGGGACGTCAAGGCCATGCAGCGGCTGATCGTCACCTCGTCTACGTATCGGCAGTCGTCGCGCCTGACGCCTTGGCATGCGGAGCATGATCCAGAGAACCGGCTGCTGAGTCGGGCGTCACGGTTCCGGCTGCCCGCCGAGATGATTCGCGACGGCGCGCTGGCGGTGAGCGGGTTGCTGAACGGCGCCATCGGCGGGCCGAGCGTGTTTCCCTACCAACCAGCCGACTTGTGGAAGCCGCTAGCCTACGGCGCCCATTTCACGGCGCAGTCTTACACGCCGAGCCACGGCGAGGATCTCTACCGTCGCAGCATGTACTCGTTCTGGAAGCGCACCGTGCCGCCGCCGTCACTCAATACGTTCGACGCGCCCGACCGCGAGTCGTGCACGGTGCGCCGGCCACGGACGAACACGCCGCTGCAGGCGCTGGTGCTGTTGAACGACCCGACATTCGTCGAGGCGGCGCGCTTTCTGGCTCAGCGGATGATCGTTGAGGCTGTCGCGAACCCGGCCGACCGGGTTCGTTTCGCCTATCGTCTGACCGCGGCGCGCCAGCCGAGCACGACCGAGCTCGGCGTCCTCGTCGAGGTGGCGCGAGGGCAGCTCGACGAGTACCGCGACGATCCCGAAGCCGCCAGCCAGCTGCTGACCGTCGGTGAGGGCGGCTACGATCCCGGCCACGACCCGATCGAGCTGGCGGCCTGGGCCAACGTCGCCGGCATCATCATGAACCTCGACGAAACGATTACGCGGGAGTAGCAAGGATGGACCCAATACGCGAGGACGAGCTCCGGGTGACGCGCCGGCAGCTGTTCTCGCGCGCGCGCACCGGCATCGGTGTGGCGGCGCTGACCGCGCTGCTGCCCCCCGAGCTGGTGTGGGCCGCCGGGGAAGGAGGGCAGGCCGGTGCAACGCCAGGAGCACTGCCCCACTTCGCGCCGAAGGCCAAGCGAGCCATCTTCCTGTTTCAGTCGGGCGCACCCTCGCAGATGGATCTCTTCGACTACAAGCCCAGGCTGAGAGAGCTGCATGGCACCGAGCTGCCCGACTCGGTTCGCCAGGGACAGCGGCTGACCGGCATGAGCTCGGGGCAGGATCGGTTCCCGCTCGTGAACCCGATCTTCAGCTTCGACCAGTACGGACAATCGGGGACCTGGATCAGCGAGCTGTTGCCGCATACGGCGAAGATCGTCGACGACATCGCCATCATCAAGAGCGTGCACACCGACGCAATCAATCACGATCCCGCCATCACCTTCATCCAGAGCGGCAGCCAGCAGCCGGGTCGCCCCAGCATGGGTGCGTGGCTCAGCTACGGCCTCGGCAGCGCCAACCAGGATCTACCGACCTTCATCGCCCTGCTCTCACGCGGCAGCGCCAAGTTCGACCAGCAGCCGCTATTCTCCCGGTTGTGGGGCAGCGGCTTTCTGCCGTCGAATCATCAGGGCGTCAACTTTCGATCGAGCGGCGACCCGGTGCTGCACCTCTCAGACCCACCCGGCATCAGCCGCACGAATCGCCGCCGCCTGCTCGACGCGATCCGGACAATCAACCAGGAACGTGCCGCGATGCTCGGTGATCCGGAGATCGAGACGCGCATTGCCCAGTACGAGTTGGCCTACCGGATGCAAGCGTCGGTGCCCGATCTGATGGACCTGTCGGACGAGCCGGCAAGCACATTCGATCTGTACGGCGAGGACGCGCGCCGTCCAGGCACCTACGCGGCCAACTGCTTGCTGGCGCGCCGGCTTGCCGAGAAGGGCGTGCGCTTCGTGCAGCTGTACCATCGCGGCTGGGACCAGCACCTGGATCTACCGCGCGACCTCGCACTGCAGTGTCAGGACACCGATCAGGCGTCGGCAGGGCTGATCACCGATCTGAAGCGGCGTGGCCTGCTCGACGAGACGCTGGTGATCTGGGGCGGGGAGTTCGGCCGCACGGTCTACTGCCAGGGCACCCTGAAGGAGGACAACTACGGGCGCGACCACCATCCGCGCTGTTTCACCATGTGGATGGCCGGTGGGGGTATCAAGCCCGGCGTCTCCCTCGGACGGACCGACGACTTCTCGTACAACATCCTCGAGGACCCGGTGCACGTGCACGACCTCCAGGCGACAATCCTCCACTGCCTCGGCATCGACCACAAACGACTGACCTACAGGTATCAGGGGCGCGACCACCGACTCACCGACGTGGCCGGCCGCGTGTTCGAGAAGGTGTTGCTATAGCAGGGTGCTGAAAAACTCTGGTGGGGTCTGGTTATGGCGTCGTGGGGCCAGATGCAAGGTGGCGCGACGCAGGCGAGGACGGAGGCAGGCGATGAGAGCCACGAAGAGGGCACCCGGGAAGGTCCTGCTGCTGCTCCTGTGTGTGCAGATGGCAACGGCAGGCATGGTGCACGCACAGGACCCCGCCATTGTGCCGACGCCGCGCGCCGACAGAGCATGGTGGATGAGCCGCTTCTATGACAACGTTCGACAGGTCGGGGGCGGCGATGTCGACCTGCTGTTTATCGGCGACTCCATAACCCACAGCTGGGAAAACGCCGGCAAGGAAACCTGGGACAAGTACTACGGGCACCGCAAGGCGGTGAATCTCGGCTTCAGCGGCGATCGCACCCAGCACGTGCTGTGGCGCCTGATCCATGGCCAGCTCGATCGCGTCAGCCCCAAGGTGGCGGTGCTGATGATCGGCACCAACAACTCCCGCAACTACACACCGGACGATATCGCTGCGGGGATCGGCGCGATTTGCAACACGCTGCGGGGTCTGCTGCCGGAAACGAAGATCCTCCTGTTGGCCGTGTTTCCACGGGGTAGAACGGGCGACGACTGGCAGCGTGGCGTCAACGCTGAAGCCAACTCCATCGTCGCCGAGCTCGACGACGGTGAGTGGATCCACTATCTGGACATCGGCGATAGCTTTCTGGAGGACGACGGTGTCTTGCCGGAGAGCGTCATGCCCGACGCCCTACACCCTCAAGGCCATGGCTATCAGATCTGGGCCGAGGCCATGGAACCGCTGCTGGCGCGGCTGATGGGGGACGAGCCGGTACGGTAAACACCATGCTCGTCTCAGGTCGTGAGGGTGTCGATGGCGCCCTCACGTCTGCTAACCGATTTCAGGAGAGGCTTTCCCATGCGCACACACCTTCGGGCTAGTGCCGTTCGGACCGCTCTCATCGGCGGTCTGCTGATCGCCGGCGGGACCGCCACGCTGGCAGCAGCCCAGGAGAACCCGCTCACCACCTCGGTCGACCTCTGGATGGGCCGGCGCGTGTTCCTGGCCCAATGCGGTCGCTGCCATGGCCTCGACGGGACCGGCGGTGGCGAGACCGGGGCGCCCGACTTGACGAGGGGAACCTTGGCGACGACCAGCACCGACGCCGGGCTCTTCAATGTCATTCGCGAGGGTATCGACGGTACCGCCATGATCGGGATCAGCCCGCAGTCGCCGGACCAGACCGTCTGGCAAATCATCACCTACATCCACTCATTGAACCCCGATCCCGCCGACTACGACCTGCCGGGTAGCGCCAGCGCCGGGCGACAGGTCTTCGACGGCAAGGGAAACTGCGGAAGCTGTCACATGGTCGGCGGCAAAGGCGGCCGGCTCGGACCCGACCTTTCGGTGGTCGCGAACCGCCGCGATCCGGACGAGCTCAAGGCCGACCTGCTCGATCCGGATGAAGAGGTCGCCCCGCGTTGGTGGACCCTGCGGGTCACGCAGCATGACGGTACCGTCGTCGAGGGTCTGCGGATGAACGAAGATACGTTCACCCTCAGCATGATCGACGAGGACGAGAACCTCTGGCACTTCTCGAAGAGTCAGATTAGTGGCAGCGAGCGGATCACGACGTCGAGCATGCCGAGCTACGAGAACACGTTGACTGCGGGGGAGGTGGACGACCTGGTTGCCTACCTTTTCTCGCTGCGTAAGGAGCGTCGATGATGAAACGGCTCCTGTTTGTTATTGCCATCCTCACGTTCGTGCCGCTCGTGCTGGCCCAGGAACCGCCGAGCGCGAACGCGCCGACGCCAGTGCTTTCGCCGGTGACCTGGGAACGACTGTTGAACGCGGCGAACGAGCCGGAGAACTGGTTGATGTACTCGGGGACCCTCGACAGCCAGCGTCACAGCCGGCTCGACCGTGTGCACACTCGGAACGTGGCAGATCTCGAGCTCAAGTGGGCCTATCAGATTCCCGCTATCGATCGCGCCGAGACCACGCCGCTGGTCGTCGACGGTGTGATGTTCGTTACCGAGGCGCCAAGCAACGTCGTGGCGCTCCATGCCGCAACTGGGCGACCGTACTGGCGCTATGACCACGAGCTGCCGGACGACCTGCGGTTGTGCTGCGGCCGCAACAATCGTGGTGTCGCGATCCTGGGTGAGACCCTCTACATGAGCACGCTGGACGCGCATCTGGTGGCCATCGACGCGCGCACCGGCAACCTGGTGTGGAATCGGGAGGTCGCGGAGCACAGCTCCGGTTACAGCAAGACCGCGGCGCCGCTGATCGTCAAGGACCATGTTGTCACCGGCATCGCCGGTGGGGAGTACGGCATCCGCGGCTTCCTCGATTCCTACAACGCCGAGACCGGCGAGCGGGAATGGCGTACCTGGACCATCCCCGGGCCGGAGCACGCCGACAACCGGACCTGGGCGGGTGAATCGTGGCGCACGGGCGGGTCGCCCACCTGGATTACTGGCTCCTACGATCCAGGTCTCGACCTCATCTACTGGGGCACGGGGAATCCTGGCCCGGACTGGAACGGCGACGTTCGGTTGGGCGACAACTTGTATTCCGACTCGGCCCTGGCGCTGGATGCCGACACCGGCGAGTTGGCGTGGTACTTCCAGTTCACCCCGCATGACGTGCACGACTGGGACGCCATCCAGATTCCGATCCTCGGCGAAATCGCCTACGAAGGCGAGATGCGCAAGGTGATGATGTGGGCCAACCGCAACGGCTTCTACTACACGCTCGACCGCCAGACCGGCGAGTTCCTGGTGGGCGAGTCGTTCGCCAGGCAAACCTGGGCAGAAGGCCTGGATGAGAACGGGCGGCCGATCCGCTTCCCGGACACGTCGCCGACGCTGGAGGGCGTCATCGTGTCGCCGTCGGTGTATGGAGCCACCAACTGGTGGTCACCGGCGTACAGCCCGCTCACCGGCCTGTTCTACGTCAATGCCTTCGATGGCGAGCAGGAGTACTTCAAGCGTGATCAGGAGTATGTGGAAGGCGAGTATTACTCGGGCGGTGCCGGGCGTAGAGTGCTGCCGGTGGACAACTACCAGAGCGCCATTCGCGCTATCGACCCGGCGACCGGCGACGTCCATTGGGAGTTCCCACTGGCGCCGCATTCCACGTCGGGGTTGCTGTCGACTGCTGGAAATCTGGTCTTCGGCGGCACGGTCGGCGGCTATTTCTTCGCGCTCGACGCCGCCAGTGGCGAGGAGTTATGGCACGTGAACGTAGGCGCCCGGGTGCATTCGGCGCCGATAACCTACGCCGTGAACGGACAACAGTACATCTCGATCGCCGCGGGAAATGTGATCTTCACCTTCGGCCTGAAGGGATAGGCACAGCACCACGGCCTGCTAGGGACCTTCGATTTCTGGCGGAGGTAAAGTCGAGACGTCGTCTTCAGGGGGAGCCCTCATGGACACGCCGCCGGACATTTCGGAAGGTCTCAATGCGGGGATGTGGACGATCACCGACTACTGCCCTCGCCGGGCACCGGGAAAACTCATGAGCTGCTCGATGCCTATCCAGGCCGGTGCTCGCCTCCGTCTACGGTCGGTTGCCGCCAGTGTGACAGTCGGCATTTGGGCCTTGTCGGCGTCTTCTCCTGTGGCGACGCAAGAACGGTTGACCGCCGACTTGGTGGTGATCTCAGCGAACATCATCACCGTCGACGACAGGAATCCGAGGGCCGAGGCACTAGCGGTTCGAGATGGAAAATTCGTGTCGGTGGCAAGCGATGCAGAGATACGTTTGCTGATCGGCTCAGACACAGAGATCATTGATGCTGGGGGCAAGACTCTCGTCCCCGGTTTCGTCGACGCCCATATGCACCCGGAGCCAACGTATCCGGTGACGTCGCGCTTGGGCAGGGTCGACCTGAGTCCGGACAACGTGCAGACGATGCAGGACGTTGTCGCTGCGTTGAGGAAGAAGGCTTCCATCACCCCAGAAGGCGAGTGGGTGATCGGCACCCGATACCAGGACACCAAGCTCGGCAGGCACCCGAGTCGCCGCGATCTGGATCAGGTCTCAACGGTTCATCCGATCTTCATCACTCATTCCAGTGGGCATGTTTCGGCGGTCAATTCCCTGGCTCTCGAGACGGCCGCCATCGACAGCGCGACGCCAGACCCACCGGGTGGAGGGTTTGAGCGCGACAACGAAGGTCACCCAACGGGGGTGGTATGGGAAAACGCCATCGAGCTCATCCTGCACGCCGGCCCTCCGCTGCCCGAGGCCACACGCGACGAACAGACGCAGGGGATTCTGCAGACCTTCGAGGCCTTCCTGAGCAAGGGCATCACCAGCGTCGTCGATGCAGGGAGCGGTCCAGCGGCCTTCAGGGGTTACCAGGATGCTGCCGAGCAAGGCCAACCGGTCAGGGTGAGCATCATGTTCGAGTTTCGCCATCTACCGGCATTGCGAGAGCTCGGCCTTCGCACCGGGTTTGGTAGCGACCATCTGAGAATCGGCGCGATCAAGAGCTTCCATGGCAACTCGCTCTCGGGGAGGACCTGCTGGTTATACGAGCCCTACGAGATCACCAATCCGGCAACCGGCGAGCGCGACTACTACGGCATCCCACCGGGCAGGTCTCAAGAGGATCTCGACGCCATGATCCTGGAGATTCACGAGGCTGGATTCCAGGCTGCCGTACACTCCAACGGCGACCGCGAGATCGACATGGTTCTCGATGCGCTCGAGCGAGCGTTGAATCATCGGCCACGCAGGAATCATCGACACCGCATCGAGCACGCGAGCATCGTCAATCCCACCATTCTCAGGAGGGTCCAGGAGCTCGGCGTTGTCCTGGCTCTGCACTCCTACGTTTACGAGCACGGCGACAAGATGGAGGCCTACGGCGCGGCACGGTGGAAGATGATGCATGCCAATCGATCCGCTTTAGAGCTCGGCATTCCGGTTGCCGGAAACTCTGACTACAGTGTGAGCGCGGCGGATCCGATGCTCAGAATCCAGAGCATGGTCACGCGCACCAGTGCGCAGGGAAAAGTCTACGGTGCGGAGCAGAAGATCAGCGTCGAAGACGCCATTCGCGTTTGGACTCTTGGGGGCGCCTACTCGACCTTCGACGAGAGGATCAAAGGATCGATCGAGATCGGAAAGCTGGCAGATTTCGTGATCCTCTCAGGGGATCCGACCAGCGTCCCTCCGGCGACCATCAAGGAAATCGTTGTCGACATGACCTTTATCGACGGCAAGCTCGAGTACGCGCGGCATTGAGGGCAGGCGGCGATTCTGAAACGAGGCAAGGCCTCCTCCAGCTACTCTCAGGCGCCAACGAGCCGAGACGGGAGGCAAGGACACGATGATAATCCGGAACTACGGTCGCAGTCTGAGCGAGGCTCTCGAGGCCAGAGCCAGCTTCAGCGCGCCCCGGCTCCTGGAGGGCCACGCGGTAACGGCTCTCTCGTCGGTGTTTATGGCGATGACGTCGATGCTCGCCTGGGCTTGCCATCTCTCGCAGCCACGGGCTACGCGCCACTGGTCGCGGTTGTTCTGGCCGGTGTTCAGCTTTGCGTTCCTGTTTTTTGAGCCGGCAGCGGTCTGCTCTAGCTCCCCGATGGCATTCTTGAGCGGCCCAGATGGAGCCCTACGGCGCGCGGCACGTGGCAGATGAGGCTACGGGGAACGAGTAGGTGCACCGCGCTCTTGATAAGCCTCCTGGTGATCCCGGTGGGCCCGGGCGCGGCGGAAGTAGCGCCGGCCGAGCGCCAAGCGCAGAAGGTGATTATCGATGCGGACCCGGGGATCGACGACTCGATCGCCATTCTCTTCGCATTGCGCTCGCCAGCGCTCGATGTTCTCGGCATCACGACGGTATTCGGCAACGCCGACATCGAGCGGGCGACGCTGAACGCGCTACGCTTGGTCGAGCTCGACGGCCGTTCTGTTCCGGTGGCACGCGGTGCCTCCAAGCCGTGGATCGGCGAGACGCCTTCGCCGCCCGACTTTGTCCATGGCTCCGACGGCATCGGCAATATCGATGCCCCGCCACCGACGACCGTACCGATCGATGTGAGCGCTGCCCGCTTTATCGTCGAGACGGTACGGAGCCACCCCGGCGAGGTCACGCTCCTTGCCCTGGGACGGCTGACCAACCTCGCCGTCGCCTTGGCGATCGAGCCGGCGCTTCCGAGCCTGGTCAAACAGGTCGTGCTGATGGGCGGTGCCGTCGCAGTGCCCGGCAACGTATCCCCGGTTGCCGAGGCGAACATCGCCGGCGACCCGCACGCCGCCGACATTGTGCTCGCCGCATCGTGGAAGGCCACCATGGTGGGCCTCGACGTGACGACCCAGGTACGGCTTACCGAGAGCGTCCTCGAGCGCCTGGCACACAGCAACGATATCGGCGCCTTTATCTACCGAATAACCCGCTTCTACAAGCACTTCTACGAGTCGATCGGCCTCACCGGCGGGTTCTACGTGCACGATCCTTCGGCGGTGGCGTATCTCATTGAGCCCGACATCTTCTCGACGCAGGATGCGCGCGTGCGCGTGGCGACTGAGGGAATCGCCAAGGGGCAGACGATCACTGCACCGCTCGACGCTCCCCAGGAGTGGAAGCCCTGGTACGACACGCCGGCCGTCGCCGTAGCCCTCGAGGTCGATGCCGACCGGTTGCTGCGACTACTCGAGTCGACGTTGACTCGACGCGACGTTGGAAGGCACCCGGACCCGCCAGCGAGATTGTCGGAGTCGACAGACGCCTCATCGATTCTCCCTGCTCCCCGGTGGTCTCTCGAACAGAGGGATGTCGGTCTGGAGGATCTCTTCGAGCCGGGCGAGACTTCGGGAACATGAAGCGGCGCATGCGGCGGCGCGGTTACCGGAGTTACGCCGGGAGCAGATGATGCCCAGTCCAGAGGAAGCGGCCGCGACTGCCGGTTGCGCTCCATCAACTAGAGCGGCCTCCTCACCGGACGACGGAAGCGCGTGCCTGTCGAGTCGAGCGCTCGTACTGGTGCTCTGCACCCAGCTCGCGCTGCTCGTGTTGCTGGCTCACCGGTTCCGAATCGAGGATGCGGGGTTCCGACATCTCCTGCTACTGACGCTGGCCGGGTTTCTGCTGCACGCGTTGCTCCCGGAGCGGCTGCGGCTGCCCTTCTTCCTGTTGCTGTCCTTGGCCGGCATCGCAGTGGTGCTCGGTCCCGTCAACGGCGCATGGGTCGTCGGCATCGGCGTGGTGCTCTTTGGCATTTGTCACTTGCCGTTCGCTTTTTCCGTGCGCGTCGGCACGCTGGTCGTCGTGGCCGCGCTGCTGGTTGCCGTCAGGTCGGGAGCCGTCGACGTGCCGGTGCCGGGGGCAATCTGGCCGGTCCTCGGTTCGATGTTCATGTTCCGCCTGATCCTCTACCTGTACAGCTTGCGGCACGGTCTCGGCAGCCGCTCGTGGACGAGAGGGCTGGCGTATTTCTTCCTGTTACCCAACGTCTGCTTCCCGCTGTTCCCTGTCGTTGACTACACCACCTTCGAGCGCACCTACGTCGACGGCGACCGTCTGCGGATCGCCCAGGGCGGCATCCGCTGGATGGCGCACGGCATCGTCCATCTGCTGCTGTACCGCTTCGTCTACCACCACCTCGCTGTGGGCCCGGAGGATGTTGCCAGCGGCCCGCAGCTGGCGAGCTTCATGCTCACCAACTTCCTGTTGTACTTGCGGGTGTCTGGTCAGTTCCACGTCATCATCGGCATGCTGCAGCTCTTCGGCTTCAACCTGCCGCGCGCCAACCACCACTATCTGCTGGCGTCGAGCTTCAGCGACTTCTGGCGGCGCATCAACATCTACTGGAAAGACTTCATGCTGAAGGCTGTCTACTACCCGTCGTTCTTCCGCTTCAAACATCTGGGGGCAGCATCGGCGCTTTCCTGCTCGATCGTGATCGTTTTTGTCGCCACCTGGCTGCTGCACGCTTATCAGTGGTTCTGGCTGCTCGGTTCGTTCCGTCTGACCTGGCAGGACGGGACCTATTGGGGGCTGCTCGCGGTGCTGGTGCTGGTCGACTCGAAGTTCGAGCGCCGTCGGGCGGCGGCACCACCAACGAGCTCCGTCGCCGGGGCGCTGCGCGCCTCCGCTGCGCGCGGCCTGCGAGTATCGGGGACGCTTGCGACCATGTGCGTGCTCTGGTCGTTGTGGACGGCGGAGTCGCTGGCGCAGTGGGGCGGGATGTGGGTGCGAGCCGCCGGTGATCCGCTCGGGCCGCTGTCCGCGTGGATGGCGGTGTTGGTGGTAGCAGGCGTAGGTTTGCTCGCGGGCCTGACCGCCGAGATTGCGGCCCACAAAGTTGTGGCGTCTCGGTCTGGCGGGCGATCCGAGTGGCTGACTTGTTTGGCTGCACGGCTCGACCGCCACCTGAGCGGTCGCTGGACGGGACGCCTTGCCGGCGTGCGCCGGAGCTATTCCGCACGCGCCTGGTGGGCGCCGTCGACCGGCTGTTCCGCGCTGATCGCCCTGCTACTGATTCTCAGCACCCCGGCGTTTACGTCGCCGCTCGGCACGCGCACCGCCCAGGTGCTGGAATCGATGCGCGATTCACGTCTCAGCGACCGTGATCAGGCGCTGCTGGCGAGCGGCTACTACGAGCGCCTGCTGGCGGGGGCACAGGCAAACCCGCAGGTTCGGCAGGTGGTTGCCAGCGCGCAGGGTGGTGAGATGAATTTCTACGCCACCCGCGTGGGTCGCATGAGCATCGACTTCGTGGGGCGTGAACTGGTTCCATCGAGCCAAGCGAACTTTCGTGGTGCCTTGGTCGAGGTGAACTCGATGGGGATGCGCGATCGTGAGTACTCGAGGAAGAAGCCGGCCGGCACCGTGCGTATTGCAGTGCTCGGCGCGTCCGTAACCATGGGTTGGGGCGTGGGCACTGAGGAGAACTTCGAGAGCCAGTTGGAGGAGCGTCTGAACCGGGGCTCCGGCGAGGGCGGTGCACCATCGTACGAAAGTACTCAACTTTGCGGTCGCCGCCTACACGGAGCTCGAGCAGGTGTGGGTACTCGACCACCGCGCGCTACGGTTCTCGCCCGACGTGATGCTGATCGTGTCGACGTCGCGAAGCATCGACCCGGTCCGCCGGTTCGCCGAGAAGATCAACTGGGATCTTCCGCTGATCTACCCCACGCTGATCAACATCCGCGAACAGTTGCAGCTCTCGGCCGAGGGGGCCGACAGCGAGGAGGCGATCACCACTCGCCTGGAGCCCTACCGCAACAAGCTCACCAGCTGGACGTACCGGAGGATGGCGCAGCGCAGCAGGACAAAAGGGCTGCTCCCAGTCGCCGTCCTGCTGCCGGGCCCCCGCGAGACGTTCTGGCCCCAAAGGATGATCTTGCGAGCCGAGCAGCTGCGCGAGGTTGGCTTCGAGGTGCTCGATCTCCTAGGAGTCTACGACAACCAGAATCTCGACGATCTGATCGTCACGGAATACGATATCCACCCCTCAGCGTACGCTCACCAGCTGATTGCCGATCGTCTCTTCGAGGCGTTGCGGGGCAATCGGCGAACGGCGTCGGTGATCTGGGGTGACGGTACGAGTGATGGTGGATCCTAGCGACAACGACATTCGTGAAGTGGTCCACGGTTATCTGGTGTCCCAGGTGCTGCCTACTGACGACCCCGCCTCGCTTACCGACGAGACTGCGCTGCTGACCGGGGGCATCCTCGACTCCATCGCGACGCTCCAACTCGTCGTCCTCCTCGAAGACAAGTTCGATGTCTCGCTGGCGGCCCACGAGGTGAGCGTCGACAACTTCGACAGTATCGCCGCCATCGTCAGGCTGGTCGGCACCAAGCTGGGCCGGTGATGCGAGGACGTACGAGCGCCCCGTGGGCGGATTCGATCCAGGGGCGCATCGGGGCACGGATCGCCGCGCAGCCAGGGGATGGGGCGCTGGCCTTTGTTGCCGGCGACGGCCACCTGGACCGATGGACGTGGAAAGCACTCGACGCCGAGGCGCGTCGGCGCGCCGCCCTGTTACGCGACGCTGGTCTGGGTCGCGGCGACGTCTGCGTGCTGGTGCTACCCAGCGACGCCGATTGCGCCCTGACGCTGCTGGGCGTGCTCGTCCTCGGCGCCGTGCCGTTGCTGATCGCGCCCCCGACCATCCAGGGCTCCAAGGGGCACCTCGCGGAGATCGTCGCGCGTGTGACGCGCAAGACAGAGGCGCGGCTGGTAATCGAGGAGCCACTCCGCGGTGACCCGGCGCAGGAGGTGGAAGCGTGGCACGAACCGGCGTCGGATGCCGTCGCCGCACTGCAGCTCACGTCGGGCACGACGGGGTTCCCGCGGGTCTGCGTCTGGAGCCAGCGCGGCGTGCTCGCCGCCCTCGAGGCCATGCAGCAGGCGATGCGGCTGGGCGCGCGCGATCGCTGCGTCAACTGGACGCCGCTCTACCACGACATGGGACTGGTCAACAACTTCCTGCTCTGCCTCTGCTGCGGCGTGCCGCTGGCGCAAATGACGCCGCAGGACTTCATCAAGCGGCCGGCGCTCTGGCTGCGCACCCTGAGCGACACCGGGGCGACCGTCACGTGGTCGCCGAACTTCGGGTTCGCTATCTGCGTCGCCTCCATCCGCGACGCGGATCTCGAGGGCGTGCGGTTGCACGGAGTGCGCGCTTTCTACAACGCTGCCGAGCGCATCCATCACCCGACGATCCGGCGGTTCAGGGAGCGCTTCGCCCCGTTCGGGGTCGGCCCCCACGCCGTGCGCACGAACTTCGGCTGCGCCGAGAACGTTGGCGGAGCAACCTTCAGTGACCCGGATGGTCCGTACGTCGTCGAGCGCGTCGACGCCGACCGCCTAGAGCACGATCGACTCGCCGTCCTGGCGCCCGGGGGCGCTACCGCACGCCAAGGACGCACCGTCGAGATCGTCGGGGTCGGCCGCCCGGCGCCCGGCCTGGAGGTCGAGATCTTGGAGCGCAGCGGCGAGCCGCTACCGCAGGGCAGCGTTGGGGAGATAGCGATACGGACACCGTCGCGGATGCTCCGCTACCTCGGCGACGGCCAAGCTACGCACGAGGCGATCCGCGGCGACCTGTTGCTGACCGGCGACCTCGGTTACGTGCGCCACGGCGAAGTCTTTTGGATCGGTCGCGTACGGGAGCGCATCGTGCTTAGCGGAAGGAAGTTTGATCCGAGCGATTTCGAGCAGGCGCTGCTGTCAGTCGACGAGCTCCGCCCCGGTTGCTTCGTGGCGTTCGGCGTCGACGATCCGGCCCGTGGCACGCAAAAATTGGTGATCGCCGCTGAGGTTCGCGATCCCGTCGGTTTCGTTGGCATCGAGGCCAACGCTAACGAGAGTGCTGCCGAGCTCGAGGCGCTACGCCAACGCGTGCACGCCGCCGTGGTGCGGGAGGTCGGAGTGCGCATCGACGAACTGTTGCTGGTGCCGCGGGGAAGCCTGACGAAGACGTCGAGCGGCAAGCGTCGCCACCGCCATTGCAAAGGTCTTTACCTGCGCGGCGAGTTCCCCGCTCCGTTTCCGCGTTGACGCAGGGGCCGAGTCGAGTGCCCGGTTCCATTGAGCCGTCGGCCTGCTACGAGCCCCTAGGCCAGCTCACGCGCTGCCATCCCGCCGGGTCAACGCTGTCAGGACTTCCAGCACGTCCGCCAGCAACGCCCCATCTTCCGTGAGCAAGCGGTTTCGTCGGCCAAAAAGGACCGGCTGCGACTGCAGCCGCAGAGCCTTGTGCACACCCTCGTCCGCGTGAACTCGAAAATAGGGTCCTGGGCGACACCGATAGGCAACCCGATAGTCTTTCAGAATCGCGCCAAATGGACGATGCGCACGCTCGATGTCTGCCCGTGCAGCTTTGGGAAGGAGCATGTAATGGACATCGATCGTGCCGTACTCAACCGGCCGATCATCGCGATCGAGGCAGAGCACCACCTCGCGCGTATAGACCTTCGAAGTTCGCTGTTGATTCAGCACGCGGAGGTGGATCTCGTCTCTGAAGAATCCCTGCAACGTCGAGGTCATGTCGTGCTCGTGCACCAAGAGCTGGCGTGCGGGCTGCGGGATGTCGCGAGGGTCTATCTGCTCGAGTCGAGGTTGGCACCGTGCCGCGTCCCGGCGGGTCTCGGGCTGCTCCTCGGGGCTTTTGGTTTCGTCCATGAGTTCCTGGAGAGTCGTCGAGCCCATTGCCGTTTCCCTCCCAGCGACATCGGGGTCGGCTCGAGTTGCGGGCACCTCAGGATAGCCGTAGAGGTGCGGTCGCTGGAAGAGATCCTGGAACTGGATTTCGATAGGGTTGCTTGCTCACATAACAACAAGCCCGATGCGGCGCGCGGAGGAACGAAGCAAGAAGCGATAGAGAGTCTGCAATTCATTCGGGACTTGCGCGCGGTCATTTATGCAGAGTTCCCAAAAGGCACCAATTCGATGATGGTCGCAGGGATCGTACGCCTACCGGAATGCCAGAGCTGGCCATGTATGATCAGTGGCTTGAAATGAATGCCTGGCAACTGCTGTCAGACGACTGGATGGGCTCGGTTCCCTGGCGGCCTGATCACTACTAGCGGCTGAAGAGACGACGCTACCCATGTCTGGCGACAAATGAGACTCGCATCGCTGGTCCTCCTCTGCTTCGTCGCCGGACCCATTGCCGCGCAGGACGCACAGTCGGACCTCTTCCGGGACCGCCTCAAGGATGTCCCCCAACTGCCGATGGACCGCATCCAAGTGAAGGTTGGTCCCTCACTGGTTCTCGAGGGGATCTCAGCGGTGTCGGTAGACGAACAAGGCAATGTCTATGTGCTTCATCGGCCGACCGCTGGAGATCCCGTGGTGGTGCTTGATCCTATGGGGCACTTCCTGCGGTCTTGGGGCGCGGGTATGTTCAATATTCCCCACGGCATCCGCATCGATCCAGTCGGTAACGTATGGACGGTGGACTCCAACACATCCAAGGTCTACAAGTTCACGCCGGAAGGAGCGCTGCTTCTTGAAATACAGATCGAGCTGCCAGAGTCAGGAAGGGGCTTCCACGAGCGCTAGTGAGCTAGTGCTGTTGATACGGACGGCTTTTCCCGAGCTCGTTTTCCTGGACCTGCACACTCGCCGAGACCCTTCTCTCGCAAACCGCCGTGGATTCTGGCGTGCCTGCCGCTGCTCCGGTGGGGCTGGCTCCGAACCGGGATAGGGCCGCGGTCGAGGCGAGCGACGGCATCGAGATCCTCTATGTCGCCAGCCGGATGGAGGGGACTGAGCTTCCAGGTGATCGGCAAGTTCGACGCCCCGCCAGACATACTGTTACGCTAGCGCGCGCCACGACAATAGCGTCTCGATCATCTCGCTCGCCGAAGAACGAGAGGTCGCCGGAACATTGAGCGTGGACCCGCTGACCAACAGGATCAAAAGGGTCAGTCGGGCCCATTCGGGGTGGTGTCGTGATCCGCGAATCTGGGTACGGGGGCGGACCCGGTGCGCGACGTGCGCCGTGGCCAGCGTGGGTCCTGCACCATCGGCGCGCTATTTTCGCGCTGCTCACGATTGTCAGCGTGACGGCCCTGCCGCTCGCGGTACAGATCCGCTTCGACTTCAACTTCCAGGACTACTTCCCGGAAAGTGACCCTGTGCGCGACGACTACCGTCGCTTGTTGACCGACTTTCCGGCGGAGGAGTCGGAGTTCGTCGTCCTGATCCAGGACGACGACATCTTCACGCGCCAAGGCACACAGGCGCTCATCGCCCTGACCCGTGGGCTCGAGCGGGCGGAATGGTTCTCACAGGTCACAGGGCCGGTGAACCTGCCGCCAAGTCTCTTCGGCACCTTCCGCGATACCTACCGGCGTATCGTCGCCGGCGAACCCGTTGCCGACACCGACTATGCAGAGCTTCGGGAGCGCGCGGTGCGCCACCCGCTGCTACGCAAGAACCTCGTCGGCGAGGACGACAACCTCGTGGTGCTGCGCGCCGTCATGAAGCCGGAACACGTCACCGACAGCGGCCGTGAGGGGGCGCGCCGTTATCTCGTTGGCCTGCTGGCGGAGTACGAGGCTCGGTTCGACGAGGTCGTCTACACCGGCTTTTCGGGAGTTCGCGCCGACTTCGCGCGCGTCATGCAGCGCGAGCAGCGGCTTCTCTTCCCCGTCGTGCTCGTGGCGCTGCTGCTGGTGCTGATCTTCTTTCTCGGTTGTTCCTGGCTGGTGATCTTTCCGCTGCTGACCTCGACCGCAGCGCTCACCTGGACCCTGGCGATCATGGTGTTGCGGGACACACCGTTCACGATCCTCTCGACTGGCCTGCCGGTTCTGCTGGTGATCCTCGGGATCTCCGACTCGCTGCACATCTTTTACCGCTACCGCTGTGCGCGGTCCCATGGGCAGCCGCAACACGATGCTGTTGTCAATACCTTCAGCGAGCTCGGTCGCGTCTGCTTCTTCACCAGCATGACCACCGCGGTGGGCTTCGTGGCCTTGACTGCCACCAACCTGCCCGTGCTGCGCGATTTCGGCTTCTACACGGGTCTCGGCATCGTGCTGAACTACGTGTTGATGATGACGGCGCTGCCGATCCTGCTGTCGAGTCGGTTGGCACGACGCGTCGAGACCGCCCCTTGCAGCGCGGCGATTACCTTCGAGGCGTACCTACCGTCGAGCCTGGTGCGACTGTCACGCCACCCACGCGCATGGGTGCCGATCTTCGCGCTGGCGGTAGCCATGCCCTCGATCGGTATCGTCAAACTGTACGAGGACACGCGTGTTCACCAGGGACTGGCGCAGCGTAACTGGCTCGACCACAAGATCCGCCGCGCCGAGGCCATGGTCAGCGGATTGCTCCCCTTCGGTGTTGTCCTCCACTTCGACGACGATGCTGCCCTGACCTCCCGCGAGACTTTGCGGCAAGTGGAGGCCGTCCAGCGCCACCTCGAGCGGCAGAGCGACGTGGTCGGCTCGGCGGCCTCGGTGTTCGATCTGGCCAAGTTCGTGCACTACGTCGACCTGGAGAAGCTCAAGGCGAGCCCGATGTTCATCGATATCGGCGATCTCGACGAGGATCCAGCCAACTGGGATGCCGAGTGGCTCGACGTTGTCGGCGGCGGGCTGAGAACGCGTCTGCTCGCGTTGCGTGACGAGCGGCCGTCGCTCATCGACAGTGTGGTGAACTTCGAGGCTCGCCGGCTGCTGATCCGCTGTCGACTGTACGATGTCAGCTCGACGCGGTTGCGATCGTTCTTCCGCGAGCTCGAGGCATTCCTCCAGGATCGCGCGCGCGACGGCGCGTCCTTCGACTGGACCGTGGCGGGGCTTCCGAATCTCTCGCTCAGCCTGTCGGAGCGCGTCATCCGCTACATGCTCGGTACCTTCGGGCTGTCACTACTGGTGATCCTGGCCGGCTTCACCGTTGCCTTTCGCTGTCCGCGCATGGCGTCAATCAGCCTGGTGCCGAATGTCATCCCGCTGTTCATCATCCTCGGCGTCCTCGGCTGGCTGGGGATCCCGCTGCAGCCTTCGATCATCGTTATCTTCAGCATCGTCTACGGCATCGCGGTGAACGACACCATCCACTTCATCTCGCGCTTTGCTTTCGAGCGTCGTGAGCTGCCGACAAGCGGTGCTACCGAGGCCGCCCTGCGGGTGACGGCCGCGCCGATGGTGGCCAGCTCCGCTGTATTGGTGGTCGGATTCGCGGTGCTGACGTTCTCCGAGTTCCTCGGGCTTGCCTACCTCGGCCTGCTGCTCGGTGTTGGCATCCTCGCCGCGCTGGTCGCCGACCTGCTGCTGTTGCCGCTGGCGCTCAAGCGCTGGGGCCCCACCGACGATACCTCCCACGAGCGTTCGCTCGTAGCGGAGTAGATCCGAGGTGTGCCTGGGTATCGTGAAGTTCTTGCTCGGAGAAGGTGCGCTTCTCAGAGCACGCCATGGAGGTACCTTCCGGCCCGGGCCGACCTGCGGCAGCCTTCAGTTAGACGGTTGCCGGCTGCGTCTAATCGCTGCCATCCCTACAGCCAGCCAGCCGCCCGCGGCGACAAGAAGACCCAGTCGCCCGCCGATCGTTTCGCCCCGCTCTCTTGCACCTGCAACTCGCTCGTCCCAGTTCATGCTGGCTGCCACACCGCCGGCCTGTCGGCCTAGCTCAAACCCTACAGCGAGTGTTCCCGTCACAAGGACCGCGAACGCCGCGCCCCGCAACCAAGCGCTGAGAATCCAGAGCTGCCTACTTCTGCGATGTCGAGTGTTATCCATGGGCGTCTGGGTAGGGGGCGAGCCTTGTCCGATGCGCTTCCGACATCCCTTGTCGAGGCCCGGCGCACGATGACCAAGTCGTGTGACGGCACCACGACGACGAACCGGCCGCGGTTGGGAGTTGCCTCGGTTTGGTGGACGGTCGCACGGCATTCTGACGCTGTGCTGACAACTTCCTCACGGCAACCACACAGATGTCTTGCGCTGTCGCCACCTCCGGGACCTCCGAAGCCGGTAGTCTCCGGACATTCGCCATAACACCCGATACTGGCGCACAACTACGGAGGTAGGCATGAGCGTCCGGCGCATTTTTCCGATGATCCTGCTGACCATACTGGCGATAGCGTTGCCGTACATGCGCCCTGCTGCCGCGGGTGCCAGGATCGCTGTTGTGGCCACGGCGCCGACGGTAGTGGTGCCGTCATGCTGAGGCGCTCGTGAGGTATCCCTTCCTCAACGGAGCCAGTCTACTTCGACATCATTTCGTACACTCTGATGCTCGAAATGTAGGGATTGGTCTGCGCCATCTTTTCTGCAGCATCAAGGCTCTCGGCGCTCATGCTTGTGAACCCCGTGATCGAGTCCAGGCCCAGTGGCAAATCTGCAGTGCCGGATTTTGAGATTTCTCGCCCACCACTGAAATGGCCACCCATATCGACAATGTTGTCTTTCATCGACTCGAACCATTGGCCCCAGGCTGCCATGATTTCTGGGGTCGGCTTTGCAAATCCGTAGTGCAAGAATAGAAATTTCTTCACGTTTCTCTCCTTGTTGTTAGTTCTTTCCCACGATCAAGCTCAACGCTCACCTGGTGGCGGTTTCGAGTTTTCTATTTGCCTTTCATACGTCTGGCGATCTCAGTGCCGTAGGCCGACAGCGCGTCGGACCAGAAACTCTCTAGGTACTGGCGCAGGTCCTCGAGCCCGTCGCGTTTGATGAGATACAAGCGACGATTCCCCTGCGGCTCAACGCTGACTAACTTCGCTGCCTCGAGCACCTTCAGATGTTGCGACACGGCGGGCCGGCTCACTGGCTGGCCTTTCGCCAGCTCCCCCACCGTCTGCGGCTGCTCGCGCAGCGCCTCGAAAATGTGACGCCGGGTTGGGTCTGCCAGTGCGGAGAAGACTGCAGCGTAAGCCATGACTTACCGTAAGTTATAGCTTACTAAGATGCAAGCAGCTAGATGTTCTGGACGGGCAACTAGGCCCTGCCTTGCAAGCTATCCACGAGCAGCTGGATCACGACTGGACGATCGGCGCCCTTGCCAGCGTTGCCCAAATGTCACGGACGCAGTTTGCGCGCCGATTCAAAGACGTGTTGCAGCAAACGCCTATTCAGTATCTGATCAACTGGCGACTCCAATCGGCCCGGCAGCTGCTGCGGGAGAGCGACCTCAACGTGGAAGCGATTGCATTTCGCGTAGGATATCAATCGCTGCCGTCGTTTAGTCGTAGCTTCAAGGAACGGTTCGGTGTGCCGCCGGCTGCCTATCGCCGCTCTCAGTGATCTTGAGCGGAGAAACCGTCGCTCCCTCAAATGAAACTCCCGGTCGGATGGTTAGGTGGCGACTTCATGGGTGGCCACTCCAGATCAAGGACCTTGCCACGATGATGCTCTGAGATCAGGAGCCAGGCACGAACGCATGAATGAGGCTGTTTGTGTGGAGTATCGTGGTCGGGGAGCTCAGCCAACGGCTCGGGGGCCGAGCCAGGATCACCCGCAACCGGGAAACGGGACAACTTGTATCGACAGCCAGGAGTGAGAGCGGCGGGCGGGTCGTTTCTCTTGTTTGCGCTGGCGGCGGCCTGGGTGGTGACATCGGGCCACTCACTCGCCGAGCAGGAGGAGGTCGAGGTGCGTCATCCGCTCGACCCACTCACGGAGCGCGAGTACACCACCGTCAAGCGCGGGCTGAGACGCAGCGAGCATGTCGGCCCGATGGCGCGCTATCCATTGGTCACTCTCCACGAGCCAGCGAAGGCGGACGTACTGCGCTGGCAATCCGGCGAGACCATCGACCGCAAGGCGTTCGTGATCGTCAAGCAACGCCGGCGGGTCGCCGAGGCCATCGTCGATGCGCTGAGCGGAGAGGTGGTCTCGTGGACAGAGGTCGAAGGGGTGCAGCCAGGCGTGCTCATGACCGAGGAGTGGGCGATCGCCGTGGCGCTAGTCCGGCGCAACCCCGACTGGCAGGCAGCGGTCCGGGCGCGAGGGATTACCGACCTGTGGCGGGTAGTGTGCACGCCGCTGACGGTTGGCTACTTCGGTCGCGCCGAGCGTGCTCGAAACCGACTGGCAAA
The DNA here is from genome assembly GCA_963666055.2 of Acidobacteriota bacterium. Lineage (GTDB taxonomy): Bacteria > Acidobacteriota > UBA890 > UBA890 > WLXD01 > DASCOT01. Next base: position 884,639 of record CAXWPH010000015.1, read on the forward strand.
GGTAATCTGCTTCGACGCGCAGGGAACGAGCAACTACTGGGGACGGCCGATTGAAGGGCTAGTTGCCACGGTCGACCTGGTCAAGCGCACCGTCGAACTGGTTGATACGGGGCCGTCCCGACGCCGCAATCGCCCGTAGACTTCGCCGGCGAGTTCGTCGGCGAGCTCCGAACGCCACCGAATCCGTTCGAGGCAACGCAGCCTCCGGGGCCGAGCTTCGAGCTCGATGGGCAGAGTGTGAGCTGGGAGAGGTGGCGTTTCCACTTCCGCATCGATCCACGCCTGGGTCCGGTAATCTCGCTGGTGCGATACCAGGACGGCGGCAAGCTGCGGTCGATTCTGTATCAGGGCTCGCTATCGGAGCTGTTCGTTCCGTACATGGCGCCGGATGAGGGCTGGTACTTCAGAACCTACATGGACGCCGGCGAGTACGGCGTCGGCAAGCTGGCATCGCCCCTGCAACCGAATCTGGACTGTCCGCCCGGGGCGGTCTTCTTCAATGCGGTGTTTGCCGACGACTGGGGTGACCCGTACACGACGCCACGAGCCGCTTGTCTGTTCGAGCGCAACGCCGGCGACATCGCCTGGCGGCACTACGAGTCGCTCACCGGGCGCACCGAGGTGCGCAGACGCACCGACCTGGTCTTGCGCTTTATCCCCGCGGTCGGCAACTACGACTACGTTCTCGACTGGGTGTTCCGACAGGACGGAACCCTGCAGGTGGACCTGGGGGCGACGGGGATCGCCCAGGTCAAGGCGGTGGCGAGCCGCACCATCGCCGACGACGGAGAGGGTCCAGACACCGACTACGGGCGCATGGTCGCCGCGCGCACGGTGGCGATCAACCACGACCATTTCTTCTCCTTCCGGCTCGATCTGGATGTAGACGGTACGCACAACAGCTTTCAGGTGGACCGCCTGCGTACCCAACGGCTCGAGGGTGACAGCCCACGCAAGAGCCTCTGGGTGGTGGAGCCGTCGATCGCCGCATCCGAGCAGGCCGCCAGGATGCGAATCGATCTCGAACAACCGGCACTGTGGCGGGTTATCAACCCCAACGTCCAGGGCCCAGTGGGCTACCCGGTGAGCTACGAGCTGAAGCCGCAGGCGAACGCCGTGTCGCTGCTGAAGCCGAACGATCCTCCGCAACAACGCGCCGGCTTCACCGACTTCCACCTATGGGTAACCCCTCACGACCCCGACGAGCGCTACGCGGCGGGGCTCTACCCGAACCAGAGTCCGGGTGGCCACGGGCTTCCCGAGTGGACCAGTGAGGATCGGTCGATCCTCAACACCGATCTGGTGCTCTGGTACACCCTCGGGGTGCATCATGTGGTGCGCGCCGAAGATTGGCCGGTGTTGCCGACCACGCGGAGTGGCTTCGAGCTGCGACCCTTCGACTTCTTCCCCAGGAATCCGGCTCTCGACATTTCCGAACAGGCCGAACAGGACTGACCCGGCCCACCCATCGAGGCACGAGCAATGCATGATGAAAACAAGCGGCGGGCGAATCTGACGAGACAGCTACCGTATGCGCCGATCGCGGTAGTGTTTCTTCTGCTTGTCCTCACGGCGGGCGTGGCCCACTCGCACGACATCTGGCTTCACGCCGACAGGTTCCGACTCGATGTCGGCGACACACTGATCATCCGGCAGCTGCTCGGCGCCGAGCTCGACAGCGACCTGTCGCGACCCGAGGCGACGCAGGAACTACCGCTCATGCGGTCCGTAACCTCGCGGCTGACGATGATCACCGACCAGGGGGCGGTCGACCTGCTGGCGCAGATGCAGGATCGGCCCACTCTCATGCCGGTGATCGAGCACCGGGTCGACTTTGAGGGCCTGGCCCTGGTGACCATGGAGCACTACCCGATCTATACCGAATTCACCAACGAGGAGTTCGTCGAGTATCTGGAGCACGAAGGGGTCTACAGCGAGGAGTTCCGTACGGCCATGGGATCGAGATCGGCGCAGGCCGAGTCCTACGTCCGGACGCTCAAGTGTCTGGTGCAGGTCGGAGATGACGACGCGGACGCCATCCCGAGCGAGCTACACAAGCAGGTTCTGGGTCAGAGGATCGAGATCGTGCTGCTCCAGAACCCGTACAGGCTAGATCCTGGCGACGAGCTCGCGGTCCAGGTGCTGGCGGATGGTGTCCCGGTTCAAGGTCAGCTTGTGAACGCGTACAACGCCGGCCGGGACCTGCCGGTCTCTAGGCAGCAGGCGCACACCGACGCCGAAGGCATCGCGCGCTTCACCCTCGACGGTGCGGGGCACTGGCTGGTTCGCCTGGTCAACCTGACCTCGTGCGCCGGGCGTACCGACGGCGAAGTGCGAAGACGCCGACTGGGACAGCGCCTGGGCCGCTTACAGCTTCGAACTGGACTAGGCGACGCCGCGGATAGGCCTACGCCTACTCAGTACGCGGGAGTGCACGCGGCCGTTACCCCGAGCGCGCTCAGCTCGTCGGGAACCTCGCTCGGAGATCCCGTAGCATCGCAAAAGCCGTCGGCGTTGGCGTCCGTAGGATCGCAGTCGCCGCCCGGCAGGAAGACGTACTGCGTGATCACATCGCCGTCATCGTCAACGTCGTTGAACGCGCATGCGGTCAACCGGCAGGCGCTCCGGCCCAACAACTTGGCTAGGCTATTCTCGGACACATTCCTGACTTTACCGTTGCTCCTGCAAACCTGGACCATGCCCAGGGGCACATGCGCCTTGCCTACACCTAGGGCCACATGCGCCTCGCCAACACCCAGGGCAACAGGCGCGTTGCCCACGAGGGTGCCTGGAACCACCAGCAACAGTGTGCCGACGAAAGACAACGTCAAGAATCGTCGCATGCGCTTTCTACTCCCGAGTTAAGTGCGCTGGCCGAAGGCGCGCCTGAAGTCCAAATAAGAGGATTGACCGTACCACGCCAGCTCCGGCATCTGGAGGGGTCGTCCTCCGGCATCTGGAGGGGTCGTCGTTTGGCGGCCACACAATCACACGCAATTGGCCGATGAGTATGGATAGTAGTTCGGCCAGCCGGTAAGATGCACGAGTTGATATTGAGACGCTGTCTCGATTACCGTCGCCAGCATCGATAGGCGCTTCTCGTCTCACGCCCGCGCTGTTCGTGCCCTCATGAGCACCATGTTCTGCCGTCGCCCCGGTTCGCTAGTACGCGCTGCCATGCCGGCGCTCGTACTTGTCCTTGTAACGCTGCTCGCCATACCGGTGGATGCCCAGCAGTCGGGCGACGAGGGGGCGAAGCCGGCGGCGCACAAGCAGGAGGAGCGCAAGCCGCGGATCGACGAACGCATCATGGTGGTGGGCAGTGTCGAGAACCTCGAGATCATCCCGGGATCGGCGAGCCGGATCGAGGGCGCCGAACTGCTCCGCACTCAGGCGGCGTTCGGGGATATCCACCGGATGCTGAGGTCGGTTCCCGGGGTCAACCTCCAGGAAGAAGAGGGCTTCGGCCTGCGGCCCAACATCGGCCTGCGTGGCTCGGGCTCGGAGCGTTCCTCCCGCATCACCCTCATGGAGGACGGGGTTCTGATCGCTCCCGCACCCTATACGGCACCCTCCGCCTATTACTTCCCCACCGCGGGCAGGATGGAAGCGATCGAGGTGCGCAAGGGCTCGAGCCAGATCAAGTTCGGGCCGCGGACGAACGGCGGAGCCTTGAACCTGGTGTCCACGCGGGTGCCCGATGCGTTCACCGTGCGCGCCGAGCTGGGCGGCGGCAGCCACGCGACCGCCAAGGGCCGCCTGTCGGTCGGTAACAGCTCGCGCAACTGGGGCTGGATGCTCGAGACCTACCAGCTGCGCAGCGAAGGCTTCAAGCAGATCGATGGCGGCGGCGACGCGGGCTTCCACCTGGGTGACTATCTGGGGAAGCTGCGGTACCGGACAACCGGTAGCGCCGACTCCTTCCACGAGATCGAGGTCAAGCTCGGATACGTGGGGCAGCGCGGCAACCAGACCTACCTCGGCCTGACCGACGTTGACTTTCAGGCGAATCCGATGCGTCGTTACGCCGGCTCGCAGCACGACCGGATCGAGACCGAGCATCGGCAGCTCCAGCTCCGCCACTACGGGATGTTCAGCCCGGCCATCGACCTGACCACGGTCGCCTACCGCAATGAGTTCCAGCGCAACTGGTACAAGCTGCAGAGCGTTCAGGGTGCGGGGCTCTCAAGCGTGTTCGAGAGCCCGCTGATCTACGCCGAGGAACTCGCCATCCTACGCGGCGCCGACAGCGCCCGCGACGCACTGAAACAGCGCCACAACAACCGCCAATACTACGGGCAGGGGATCCAAAGCGTCCTGGGCCTGCGCCTCGGCAACGGCGCCACCCGCCAGCAGCTCGAGGTTGGCGTGCGCTACCACGCCGACCAAGAGGACCGGTTCCAGAGCGAGGATGGCTACCAGATGATCAGTGGGCACAAGACGCTCAGCAGCGTCGGCGCCCCTGGCAGTCAGGCGAATCGGATCGGGGACTCCAGAGCCTGGGCCGTGTTCGTGCAGGATCAGATCTCGACGGGACACTGGACGATCACTCCGGGCCTACGCTTCGAGTCCATCGACATGACGCGAACCGACTACTCGAGAACCGACCCGAATCGTACGGCGCCGACCTGGATTCGACACTCGCAGATCGACGTGCTGCTTCCCGGCGCAGGTGTCGACTACCGCATCGGACACGGCAGCAATGTATTCCTCGGTGTCCATCGAGGTTTCGCGCCCCCGGGTCCCGGGGCCGCCGACGGGGTCCGGCCCGAGACCAGCATCAACTACGAGCTCGGCTACCGGCTGCGCGGCACCCGGGCGACGGCGGGCGTGACCGGCTTCTTCAACGACTACGACAACCTGCTGGGGTCGGACACGCTCTCGAGCGGCGGCCAGGGGACCGGCGACCAGTTCAACGGTGGCGCCGCACGCGTCTGGGGTCTCGAGGCATCGGCCTCCTACCACCTTGCGGCCGCCGGCTCGGCACTGCGAGTGCCCTTCGCACTCTCCTATACCTGGACCCGGGGGGAGTTCCGCACCAGCTTCGAGAGCGACTACGAGCCCTGGGGAAATATCGCCGCCGGTGACGAGCTCCCCTACTTGCCCGAGCATCAGCTCAACGTCTCGCTCGGGCTCCAGGGAACACGCTGGGATGCGTTCGCGTCGGTGACCTCGGGCAGCGCTATGCGGACCGAGGCGGGCCATGGGCCGATCCCGCCGCGGCGCGGGACCGACGCCTTCGCCGTCGTCGATCTGACCGCGGGGTATCGATTGAGCAGCGACGTATGGCTGCAGGCGGCGCTGCAGAACGCCCTTGCCGCCACCTACATCGTGACGCGCCGGCCGGCCGGTGTGCGGCCCGGCCTGACACGGACCTTCGTGCTCGGGCTGACCTTGTCGCGCTAACCGGGTCGGTGCACGACGCTGCAGCACCGGATCATCCGTCCTCGCTGAGGTCGATCTCCGTTGAAACAGGGAGCCTGAAGATGCTACCGACTACTCGCTTCACCTAGCAGGCCGTGGTGGAAGTGTGGCGGGCCTGGCGACAGGGTCTTGCGAGGTGGAGGCAAGGAGAGAGGAGGAGGCGATGGTTACCCCATCGTTGACGAGGAACGACGCAGCATACGCGCGCAACCCCCTATCGCCCGGAGGGTTACGCCACACTTTCACCACGGCCTGCTAGGTTTGATGGGGCGGGAGACGGCTGGGTATACCGCGTCCCCGTGGGTGGTGGTCCCAGAGGGACGCTGCCCAGAGGCGGGAACAAACAAGCAGGGTATCGTCACCTTCTTGGAGTACCTGTCACGCCACGGCGTTACTTCACTCTGGGACGCTGGTAGCTTCAACTACCACGATCTCACGTACTCGCTGCTGGACGCGAGGCGAGCCTGTGCGTAGTCACTCCTTCTTCTGTTCTTCTTCCTTCTCTTCCTCTGCCTTTGTCGCGTCCAGGTGCTGTTGCTGGTCGCCATAGTGGTCGTCTATGGCGTGCTCGGATGACAACGGGCTCAGGTAATGCTTCTCAGTCAGCTCTTCCTTGTTCATCGCGAGTCCCGTCAGGCACGCTTTGATGATATGCACGCTGTTGAGCGTAGTCCTGTAGGTCGGATCCAGTGCAGGATGCAATTCGACCAGGTCGAAACCCACCACATTGGACTCCGCACACAGGCGGCGCACGATGGTAATCGCTTCGCGCATGGTGAGCCCGCCTGGAACCGGTGTGCCGGTAGCCACTGCGAATGCGGGATCGAGAACATCAATGTCAAAAGAGATGTGCAGCTTGCGCCCCTCTTCACTGGCCTCGGCGACAACCCGGTCAAGCACGGCATCCCAGCCCCGCCGCTCAATCTCGGCCATGGTGTGATAACGCATGCCCTGTTCCCGCATCCAATTGAAACCCGACTTGTCGGGTCCGCTCGAGCGCAGCCCGACCTGGATGTAATCCGCAGCCCGCACATGGCCTTCATTAATCAGGCGGTACACCGGGTATCCATGATTGATCAGGTGGGCGCTTTCGCCCCACCACGCATCGTAATGCGAGTCGAAGTGAATAACCGATACCTTTTCCTTGCCATAAACGTCCGCCAAGGCCGCAACATTGGGGTATTCCAATGAGTGGTCGCCGCCGACAATCATGGGTACGGCTCCCGTCTCCGCGATCTCGCGCACGATCTCGCGTACGTGGCGCATGGACCGTTCGGTGCTGTCGTTGTCTACCGCAACGTCGCCGTAGTCCACGACGGTCAGTACCTCAGATGCATTAATTTGCACATACTGGTCCTCTCCGCCCATGGCCCGGCCGCGCAGGCGAAGGTCGACGGTGGCGCGCTCACCCGAGTCGCGCCATCCCGAGCCCATGTTCAGGGGCGCGCCCAGGATGGCGACATCAACCTCACCCGCGACGAGGTCTTCCTTCGACAGCGCCAGGGGGAAACCGCCAAATGTTGGCGGACCGCGCCTGCCGCGATAGCGACCGAGCGCGACCGGTCCCGCCTCCCGCTCTGGATCCATGGATCGGGGACGCAGTAATCGCCATGCATTGAAATCGGGCGATTCGGTATTGAAGGGAATGTTGGGCAAGTCTCGTCCTTCGGTGTAGCGGCTTTGTTCCACTACCTGTTGCATGGCCTCGACCCACGCCTTTACTTCCTCCGGTGTGCGTTTCTCGAGCGCTTCAACGGCTTTTTCGGCTGGCCCGGTAAAGGCACGCGCATCGGCGCTCTTCAGAAACTCGATTTGCTCCGGCGTCAGCAATTCGAGCTTTGCCGCCACGCTGTCGGGCAGTTCAATAGGCGGCTGTTCCTCCTCCCGTGCGTCGACGGTGTCAAACGGATACGCCCGCGCACCGACGACGTGCTCCTGGGTGCCAGGCCTTTCATCCTGGGCCCAGGCGACCGGTGCAGCCGCCGTCACAAGCAAGAGCAGTGCGGCACGAATGCTGATCGAACCGAATGTCATAGCAATGCTCCAATACGTGTGGGCCGGGCGCATACTATCGCTGGCCATGATCGAGCGCCAAGGGATGAACGTAGTCCGGGTCGAGGCCCGCCTTGCGCACCGCGATGCCAACCAGGCAGGCATTCAGCGCAGCATTCGCATGCATTATCGACAGTCGAGAGGAATCCAGCATCGGGGCCATGTCCGTGATTTCAAAACCGACGATCTCTTTCGCCGCGCACACATGGCGGACTGCCTGGGTCACTTCCTCAAGACCCAAGCCATTGTGCGTTGCACGCCCAGCCGCAACCATCTCGGCAGGGTTAACGACGCTGACATCGATCGAGACGAAATAGGCGTCGGGGCCTCTGGCGACTTCCTGCAGTACCCGTTGCATAACTCTCTCGGATCCGCGTTGCCGGAATTCAGCCATCGTGTGGTAGCGGACACCCTGGTCACGCAGCCATTGCAGTGTGTCCGCATCTACCGCGGGTCCGCGTAAGCCAACCTGGACGGTTTCGCTGCCTTCCACGATGCCCTCGTCCAACAGCAGGAAAAGCGCCTGACGGTCAGAAATCGTATGGTCACCGTTGCGCTCGGCATCTGGGTGGGCGCTGAAGTGCAGCAATCCAAAGCTCCCATTTCCGTGTACCCGGGCGACGCCACTGACGGCAGGATAGAGCAAGGACGTATCACCGCCGACCAGCATCGGGATGGCGCCGGTGCGCGCGGTTTCGGCAACCATGGCGGCAACGTGGTTGACGGTTCTTTCTGTGCTCATCTGGTCGACAGCAAAATCACCGTAGTCGACCACGGAGAGTGTTTCGAACGGCTTCACCAGGGATTGCACGTCTGGCATGGCAATGGTGTTCAGGCCACGCATTTCGCTCGGGCCGTTTTTAGCGTCGCGCCGGCCGCTGCTCGCATTCCCTGGCACGCCGACGATCGCCACGTCCACATTGCCTGCGACGAGATCTTCCGGCCAGATGGCGACATCGGCGCCACCAAACGTAGGTACACCGGTTTTCGGAAACAGGTAACGGTGCACGCTGAACGGGCCCGGCTCACGTTCGAAATCGCGCAACAATGCCGGTGTAGGCATGGCCCCACCGAAACTCTTGGTAGTGAGGTTGAGGGGTGCCGCGCCCATGTCTCGCTCCGGGTCATAACCCATTTTGTCGGCGAGCGACATCAGGTCGTCCAGCAGAGATCGCAGGCTGTTTGCATCACGCGTGGCGAGTTCGTGTTCGAGCTGCCGCTCCGGAATATATTTGAGTATCGCGCCTGATGTAATGAACTCGATCTGTTCATCATTCAGCACGCTCGCTTGCGCCTGCAGCTCGCCCGGTATGGACCGTTGCCCAAGCGCGGTTTCAACGGAGAGCAGCAGCAATGCCGAACAAATTGTGAGCAGAGCACGATGCGTCAACAATCGTCGAGAGATCATATTGTCCGCCTGACTCCAATTGATGGAATTCGAATCTTCTTATCGCCAGAACACCATGATGCGTTCCACGGTCCAGATAATCGTAGTGCCACCGACGGTATAAGCCAGCGGCTGTTCAATTCTTCGCAGCCAGTCGAGCGGCTTGAGTTCCTTAACCTGTCTCGAGTTGGTACTTTCAATAAAGCTCAGCTGTCCTATAAGCGACGTTATGATCCAGACAGTCGCGATGATGACGCCGACAAACAGAAGCTGACCAATTTCTACGCCGACATTAAACGCCAGCAGCGCGGCTGGCACTTCCGTCTGGGGGAGACCGATCTCACTCAACGCCGAGGCAAAACCAAAACCGTGTAGCAAACCAAATGATGCCGACACCACGATGGGATAACGCCAGGTCAGCGTGTCGCGGCGCTGCAGTGCGATCTCTCGCGCCAGGAACACAATGGACAGTGCAATAACCGCCTCGATCGGAGGTATCGGCAATCGCACCAGGTCCAGGGCGGCCAGGGTCAGGGTAATGGAATGAGCGAGAGTAAAGCCGGTGATGGTGATCAGGATGCGGTGTCCGGTGCCTGCGATCAGCACCAGGCAGGCGATAAACAACAAATGATCAATCCCACCCAGGATGTGTTCGATCCCAAATACCGTGTAGGTCCTTGCCACCTCCAAGCGCGATAGGGACTCGCCCACTACGAAGGAAGGATTGGCCGCCAGCAGTCGGGCAACGATGGTGGTGCCGTCCAGCCGCTCGATGCGCACCAGTACCTCGGTAGACGCCGTAGACAAGCCTTCGATGACAATTTCTGAGCCGGCCAGACCACCACTACTACTTATAGAATAACGTTCGATGTAGGCGCCACCGATCATAGAACCGCGGACCGTACTGATCCTGTCAACGTCGGCCGGGAATCTAACATAGAGGCCGAGGCGTCGATCACCCAGGGCCGGCACCTTCCACAACACCTCGAAGACTTCATCACTGGACTGTCGCAGCTGCAGAAATGCCGGGCGGTACTCGTCTGCCTGTACAGTTCCAACCGACAGGAGCATAAGAAGGGCGATGAGCAAGAATCTATTCATCGTCGGCCACTTCCTAATCCTCGCGGGAACTTGCAGCGACAGCGCTCAGGTCGGACGCAGTCGGTTCAGCAAGCGTCACAATATAACGCTCACGCAAGGCGCTATAAGAAGCTTCGTTGGTCTCTTCGCGTTTCGCAGACGTCCAATCCCGTGACACGAGATCTCGAATATCATCAAGCGGAGGAACGATGCCTTCAACCCGTTCAGTAAGCTTGACCAGGTGTAATCCAAAGTCGGATTCAATGGGTCCCTGCCAGCTGCCGACTGGCAACGATTGTAGTCCCGCTAAAAACTGGCTTCCCATGGCACGCAGTATCTGGCGCTCATAGGCCTTGTTGAACTGCGACAGCAATAATCGATCGCCCAGCAGAGCCGTATCGATGCTGGCATTGGAGTCGTCGCCAGGCCCCGTCGTATCAGGCTGTCGCAGTTCAGCTAACAGAAAGTCTGCGTCTGCCTCAGCCGAGCTACCACGCTCGCTGACATTGAAATAGACCTGCTCAAAACTGAAACGAGTTTGCTCACGGAATCGTTCCTGATGTGTTGCCAGAAAAGCCTCCAGTTCGGCCTCAGTGGGTTCCCCCAGTCTGGCGACATCTTCGGTAAGAAATGCCAGCTTCTGTTGCAAACGCTGCCGGATGATGGGGTCGTCACGATCGAGACCCATAGCCAGCGCCTCGCGGTACATGACCTCTCCACGAATGTGGGCCTGTAGCAGACCATCCAGTTCCTGTTCTGTGGGCGGGCGTTGCCAGTCTCTCTCGAATCCCACAATCAGCGCATCGATGTGGCCCTCGGTGATGACTATTTCTTCCAGAGGCTGGTTGCCGGAGAATCCAGCATCGGAGACCAATTGGTAAGTACCGAACATCGCCGCACCTAGCAGCAGGAAATACAATAGGGGTTCTCGTAGAATGTTTCTCATAGTGTACTGCTTCTCAATTTGCTGAGTTATGCGCAGAACCTGTACCAGATCGGTGAAGTACAGGCACGCTCCTGACCACTCATGTACATCGTGTCGGACATCGGGATTATTAAGACTCGAACTCGAAATTATCCAGGTAGGAAAGCAACTCGTTCAGCTTGGATGGCCGGGTATAGGCAGAATAAAGACTGTCGCCATTCAAGTCTACGCATTCTTTGTCAGGAAATATTATCCTGTCTTGCTCCAAAACCTTCAGAAATCTCCCTAAAGTGCCACGACATTAACCAAGATTGCGATTCATTAGCCTTCCGATTAGCGACGCTCGAATTAGTTGCTATCTCAGGCCGAAGCTCGCTGCCTCCGTGCTAACCTGCTTCATGGCGTAACCTCCTGCCGCTCGTGGCGGCGTTGTGTGTTCCTACTCGGAGGTTACGCCATCTCTATTTCCACAGGACGCGGGCCGGATCCAGCGGAAGGCTGGGGCGGTTAAGTTGACAGTGCCTAATCGAGGCCGTTGCGACGATGCTCTCGAAGAAGAAATAGGAAAAACAATCACAAGACTTAGTCGCTTATGTAAGCTGAGACAGATCTCCGTTGAAACAGGGAGCCTGAAGATGCCACCGACTACTCGCTTCAAGAAAAGGCACAGTCGTCACGCTCGGCGCCGAGGGTGGGCCCACGCGGCCGCGGCAGTCCTCTGTGCAATGTATGCGACCCTGGTCGTGGGGATACCCGCGATCGGTACCGCCGCGCAGCAGTCGGGCGTGTTCTACCCCGACATCCCCGGTGAGCTGTTGCTCGAGAACGACTACGTCGTCGTGCAGAGGTTCCTCATCGAGCCCGGGCAGTGGGAGGGGATTCACCCCCATCCGGGAAGCCAGATCGCGGTGCGCATCAAAGGTGGCCTTTGGGCCGGACGCCGCGGTGGCCACGAGGTGTACAGGATGACCGGCGCCGCCCCGTAGCTTCCGAGCTTGTCGGTGATCAACCATCGCGGTCCTCATCAGGAGGCGGTCGAAGCGGGGGTGTTGGAAGCGACCCTACAGTTGACCTAGCAGGCCGTGGTGAAAGTGTGGTGGGTCTGGTTACGGCGAGTTGGGGCCAGATGGAAGGCGGCCTGACACAGGCGATGCCCTAGCCATCGTCCAGGAAGGCAACGCCGCAAATGGCCCCAAATCGCCGTAATCCTTCGGGCGAAAGGGGGTTGCGCGCGTATCCTGCGTCGTTCCTCGTCAACGATGGGTAACCATCGCCTCCTCCTCTCTCCTTGCCTCCACTTCGCAACACCCTGTCGCCAGACCCACCACACTTTCACCACGGCCTGCTAGGTGACTGGAGGCAGCTTCTATAAGAACATGTGGTTGCTCGCGCCATGGGGCCACCGTGAACGCTCCTCCTGCTGCCAGCGTTAGCTAGAGAAATGTCACTGAAAGTCCGACGAGTCGCCCTGACCGCCACGATTTTCCTGGCGCTGTCAGCACTGTGCACCGTCGAACTGCGTGCGCAGTCGGTCGGTGAGCCGTTGCCACCCTGGACACCCGGGACTCTCGACATTCACCAGATCAGCACCGGACAAGGCAACGCAGCGTTGCTGATCTTCCCAGATGGCACCTCGATGCTGGTGGATTCAGGAGACGGAAACCCGGAGCCCCCGCGTGGTGCCGCACCTGTACCCGACGGGTCCCGCACCGCCGGCGAATGGATCGCTCGCTACGCCCGGCGGATGCTCGCCCACGACCCCGATCCGGCCATCGACTACGCCCTGATCACCCATTTCCACGGTGATCATATGGGCGGGTTCACCGAGGTGGCGGAGTACATCCCGATCCGTACGATGCTTGATCGGGGGTGGCCCGACTACGACTACCCGCGGCCGCTCTCGCTGAACGACTACCGAGCCTTTCTCGAGAACCAGCGCCTGAACGAAGGCATGGAGGTGGAGCGGTTGCAGCCTGGCCGCCACGACCAGATCGTCCTTCAGCGCCAGCCGGGGCTCTATCCGAGTTTCGTGGTCAACAACGTGGCCGCGAACGGCGAGGTGTGGACCGGTCTCGATACCGATACCGAGGAGCATTTTCCGGACCTGTCCCGGATACCGAGGGAGGACTGGCCCACCGAGAACCAATGCAGCCTGGCGATTCGGGTAAGCTACGGTCAGTTTAACTACTATACGGGGGGCGACATGCCGGGGGAGACCGCCCCGGGGTATCCGGACTGGCAAGGCGTTGAGACCCCGGTCGCCAAGGCGGTGGGACCGGTGGACGCAGCCGTGCTCAACCACCATGGCCTCGGCAACGGGACGACAGAGTTCTTCGTGCGCACGCTGCAAGCTCGCGTGTGGGTCATTCCGTCGAGATCAGCCGATCACCCGGGCCGTTACGTCGTCGACCGGGTGACTTCCCCGCGGCTGTACGACGGCCCCCGGGATGTCTTCGCCGTCACCGTGGTCGAAGCCACCGAGCATACCCTCGGCCCACAACGATTCGCTCAACTGGCGAGCGATCAGGGCCACATCGTCATTCGCGTAGACGAGGGCGGCGAGTCGTACCGTGTCATTATTCTGGACGACTCAGCCGAAGCGTACATCGTCAAGGCTGTGCACGGACCCTACCAGGCCAAATGAACAGCCCCCCCGGTGACGAGCACGGGAATAAATCGCTGCGCCACCGAGGCTTTCCTGAGTAGCGGGGGCAGGATTTGAACCTGCGACCTTCGGGTTATGAGTTTTATTAGTGCCTCTCGAATTCTTCGATCACTGCGTCAGCGGCGCTGTCTCACTGCCCCCACCTTGACGCTCGAGGAGACATGAAATGAAGAAGAGCGATCGTGAGCTGGGCATGAACCGGGAGATCACCCGTCGCGACCTCCTGAGCGGAACGAGCATCGCGATCGCGGGAGCGGCCCTTGCGCCGGGGGAAGTGGGGGCGCAGGGACGCGATGCCCGGCTGGCTCCGGCCGCATCTCCAGTTGTCGATCAATCTGCGATCCAGGAGACGTACTATCCGCCAACCCGTACGGGGATGCGGGGCAGCCATCCGGGGTCGTTCGAGGTGGCTCATCGCATGCGGTTCGGCGAGACGTGGGACGACCCGCAGGAAACAGGGGAAGAGTACGACCTGATCGTGGTGGGTGGCGGGTTGAGCGGTCTCGGGGCGGCCTACTACTTCCGCAAGGCGATGCCTGAGGCTCGGGTCCTGATTCTGGAGAACCACGACGACTTCGGAGGGCACGCGAAGCGGAACGAGGCCATGGTCGACGGGCGCCAGGTCATCGGCTGGGGAGGCACGACGTACATCACCGGAGCCTATACGTACGAAGGCCTGGAGTTGCTGCACGACATCGGCCTGGATGCGGAGGTGTACAGGCGTGCGAACGTGGGACGAAGCTTACGGGCGCGAGAGCCGGATTTGGGAAGCGCGGTCTTGTTCGACGAGGAGACGTTCGGTGAGGATCGCCTGGTGGTAGGAGAACCCGGATCGGACGAGCCGGAGGCCTGGACGAAATGGCTTCGAAAGACGCCGCTCTCGGACCGGGTGCAGAAGGACATCGCGAAGCTGTACCAGACGCAGGAGGATTACTTCCCCGGATTGTCGGTGGAGGAGAAGATCGCTCGGCTCCGCAAGATGAGCTATCAGGACTATCTGCTGAACGTCGTCGGCGTCGACCCGGACGTGATCCCCTTCTTCATGCGCCGCGGCCCGGATGCCAATGGCACGGCCGGTATCGATACGTTGAGCGGATGGGCTGCGTTCCGGTACAGCGGTTTACCCGGGCTGCAGGGCCTCGGGCTCGGGGAGCCGCCGCCGAGAGACGGATTCCCCGGGCTGGAGAATCCGTTCGATGGCATGCACTTCCCCGACGGAAATGCTGGCATCGCCCGCCTGCTCGTGCGCTGGCTGATTCCGGGTTCGCTACCGGGCGAGACGATGAACGATTCGGTGCCGACGCGGGTCCGGTATTCGACCCTCGACCGGACGGAAAACGACGTGCGTATCCGTCTCAACAGCACGGTGGTGAACGCCCACCACGTGGGCGATCGGGCGAAGGCGAACGCGGTGGATGTCACGTACGTACGGGACGGCCAGGCGCATCGCGTGCGCGCAGGCACCTGCGTGATGGCGTGCTACAACTCGGTGATCCCGTATCTGTGTCCCGAGCTGCCGGAGGACCAGAAAGAACACCTGCATATGGCGGTGCGCAGACCCTTCGTTGCGGCCAACGTCATGGTTCGCGACTGGCGAGCGTTCGAGCGGCTCGGTGTGGCGCGCATCCATTGCCCGGGCGCGTACTTCGAAAGTGTCAGTCTTGACGGTTACAGCAACAGCTTCGGGGAATACCAGACCGCCCAGTTGCCCGACGAACCGGTCGTCGTAGGGCTCTGGGCATCTCCGATCGCTCCGGGGCTCCCCGTACGGGACCAGTGGCGGGCCGCACGGGAGGAGCTTCTGGCCATGTCGTTCGAAACGTTCGAGCGTGGCATCAGGGATCAGCTTGCTCGTGCCCTGGGGGAGGGAGGCTTCGATCCCGCCCGGGACATCGAGGCCATCTTCGTCAACCGCTGGCCCCACGGGTACGCGGGCGCAGGCAATGACCTCTTCGACCCCGACTGGGGGTACGACGAGGCTCCCTGGGTATTGGGCCGTAAGCGGTTCGGGCGGATCGCCATCGCCAACTCCGACGCGGCCGCGTCTTGTCTTACACAGGCGGCGTTCGACCAGGCACATCGAGCGGTCCAAGAGCTGATCATCGACGTCATTCGACCCGAATTCCAGTATCCGTGGGCGGAGAGGACCTAGGTCACGACCGCCTCATGAAGGAGCCCTGGGGCTGCTTGCGGAGAACCGCATGAGCAACCAGGACGATAGAACCAGGAAGTCGAACCGGCGGTGAGCGGGGCCACGGCGGGGGCTGCCTATGGGACAGGAGAGCATCACCGGTCTTCCGGCCAACGGAAGCCGGGGCACGGTAGATTGTCCGTTCCCAGGCAGGACCCTCCCATGACCAGACGAATCCGTCCGAAACGCCACTTTCTCGGCGCCTGCGCAGCCCTGTCGGTGATTTTCCTGCTCGGATCGTGCGGGCCGGAGACAACCGTGGAGGAGCCGTTCGCAGCGTCGTCTCTGCGATCGCCCAACATCATCCTCATCCTGGCCGACGACATGGGCTACGGGGATCCGCGCAGCTACAACCCAGATTCCAAGATTCCGACGCCGCACATGGACCGCCTGGCTGCCGAGGGAATGCGGTTTACCGATGCGCATTCGCCCTCCGGCGTTTGCACGCCTACGCGTTATGGGCTCCTGACCGGGCAGTATTCCTGGCGGACCCAGCTAAAAAAGGGCGTTCTCCTAGGCTATTCGCCCAGCCTGATTGACACGAACCGGACGACGGTGGCGTCGTTGCTGAAGCAGCACGGCTATGCCACCGGCGGCGTAGGAAAATGGCACCTGGGCCTCGGCGATGAAGCGAGGACCGACTACAGCAAGCCGCTGCGCCCAGGCCCCGCGTCGCTGGGGTTTGACTATTACTACGGGATCCCCGCATCGCTGGACTTTGAGCCGTATCTCTACTTCGAGAACGACCGCGTCGTCGAGGCGCCCACCGCCCGCACCGAAGGCAACCTCGAATGTTGTTTCGGCGCGTTCTGGCGGGAGGGGGCGATATCGCCGAGCTTCGAGCACGATCAGGTGTTGCCGATCACTGCCGAGAAGGCCGTCGCGTTCATCGAAGACCGGGCCGCGACGGAGCAGCCCTTCTTTTTGTACGTTCCCCTGTCGGCGCCCCACACGCCATGGTTGCCGCTGCCGCCGTACGTGGGCACGACCGAGGTCGGCGAATACGGCGACTTTACCGCGCAGGTAGACAGCGTCGTCGGTCAGATCCTCGACGCGGTGGACCGGCTGGCAATTACGGACAACACGCTGGGTATCCTCACCAGCGACAACGGCGCTATCTGGCCGCAGAGCAAGATCGACGAGTTCGGTCACCGGGCCAACCTGAACCTGCGCGGGCAGAAGGCCGACATCTGGGAGGGGGGCAACCGGGTTCCGTTCATCATCCGTTGGCCCGGCCACATCGCGCCGGCTTCGCAGAGCGACGCCCTGGTCTCGCTGACGGACATGTTGGCTACCTTTGCTGCCATCGTCGGAGCGGAACTGCCTCGTGACGCCGGGGAGGACAGCTACAGCCTGCTGCCCGTCCTGCTGGGTGAGAATCCGGAGACGCCCTTGCGCGACGCCGCTATCCATCATTCGGCGGACGGCATGTTCGCCATCCGGCAGGGACCGTGGAAGCTGATCGAAGGGCGCGGCTCCGGCGGCTTTACCGAGCCGATCCGCATCGAACCGGGGCCGGGTGAGCCCGCCGGGCAACTTTACAACCTGTCGGAAGACCTCGGCGAGACGAACAACCTCTACCGGCAACACCCCGATGTGGTGGCACGCCTGACAGCGCTGCTGGATCAGTACCGGCAACAAGGCCACAGTCGCCCGTGATGGAGAGAGTTGGAGCTACATGGACCTCGCGATCTACGCCGCACGATGATCTGTGCACACACCTGCCACGAGAGCCGAGGGACGAGCGGCGGAAGGAGAGAGGATGATCGAGGAAAGGGATGGCTGGTTTGTGAAGAACGTCAAGGACGCGCCGTGGGAGCAAACCGAGGCGTTCGGAAAGGTCTGTTGGTTCGATACGGAGGATCCGTTCCCGCAAATCGGGATACATATCTTCTTGCTCGAGCCTGGCAAGCCGAACTCTCGCTACCACCGGGAAGAGGCGCAGGAGGACTTCCTCGTCCTGGCCGGGCGCTGCAAGCTGCTGGTTAACGGCGAGGAACGCTCGCTGGAAACCTGGGATTTTGTCCATTGCCCGGCCGGAGTGTCCCATGTCTTCGTCGGTGTCGACGGGCTATGTGCTCTCTTGGCGATCGGGCACCGACCCGACAGGGAAAAGGAGCAGCTGTTCTACCCGGCCAGCGAGCTGGCCCGCCGATACAACGCTGAGACTCCCGAACCCACGGGCGATCCGGAAGTCGCATACTCGGACATCAGGCAGCGGGTCAGGATCGATCCGCCGAAGTGGCCGATAGTGTAGGGCGCACCGGGATTCGAACCTGGGACTTCCACCGTGTGTTCAAGCGACACACTTGACGATGGTTGCTATCCCTTGACGTGGCTTGAACTTACGGGCTGGTGGTTTTGACGTCAGTTGGGTCTGTTTGACGCTGTTTGCACCCGAAATGTCAAAGGAATTGTCACAGGCTCGATGAGGAGCTTTCGAGTCGAGTGAGCTCAACAGGGCCGCGCTAGCGCACGAGCGTGCCGAGCAACCTATTGACCGCCGCTATCGTGCCTTCCGGACCGGAGAGCCCCTGGCATTCGCTACAGTCCCATACCTTGGCCATGCGAATCGAGATCAGACCCTGCGGGTACATGATTACCTGGTTGGAGCCGGCGCCGAAGGCGCCCGGCAAGTAAACGACCGCGCCGCCATCGAGATCGACATGCGGCGTGAGATGGAAACCCATCTTGTAGAGTCCCTCGCCGGCTGCCAGCGGCACTGGCGCGCGTCGGCCGAATGCGGCAGCGACGGAGAGATCCGTTTCCTTGGTGATCGCGCCCTCGGTGCTGAAGATCTGGGCGGCCAGCCCCCGGTGCAGGAGTTGCTCGCCGTCGTGTTGGCCGAGGTTCTGGTACAGGGTGAAAATCTTGGCCACGTCGTCGAGGGTCACGTAGATGCCGGCATGAAACCAGGGCAGACCTAACTCTCCATCGGCCTCGCGCGTCCTTACGATCGGCGCGTGATGGATGCCGATGGGTGCGAGGACCTCCTCCTCGAGCATCTCCCAGATGTCGGCGTCCGGGCCCCTGACCGACCTCAGGAACCCGTCGGTCGCAGCGCCGAGCAGGTGAAAGTCGCGATCGCGATAGCGCATGACGATCCCCGCTCCCCAGGGATACGGCGAGCCGTTCTCGGTGATGCTGGCGATCTTCTCGGCGTTCGAAAACGCGCCGTTGTACCAATCGTCATAGGTGTCGTCGACGTAGCCATCGCCGGTGCTGTTAGGACTGGTAACTGAGCTTCCATGGCCACCCATGCCAGTGGCCATGTTGGCGGCGTCGATGAAGCGCACGTCGTCGTACTCGGGATCCAGCCCGGCGACGTAGTCGCCGATCTTCAGGTCGAGCACGTAGGGACCGTAGACTTGCGCCAGACGACCGAGCGCCAGGGGCACCGTAACCGACTTGGCCACCGATCGCGGCCCGAACCGCATCTCCTGCGGATACGGATAGGGCCCGTAGGGGGTCTGCGATCCCTGGTGGTAGACAACGCCGTCGCGGACCAGGGCCTTGGCGACCACATAGTTGTCCGGAAGCGGGCCGCCAAAACCCTCGAGCGTTGCTTCTGGCAAACCCTCGTCCGCCAACGCCGTCACCAACTCGCCCCAGGGTCGCAGCGGCAACCTCGCCGCCAACTCTGAATCGACCCGGGCTCGCCGGGCCTCGAGATTGCCGAATGCCCCCGCTTCGAACGACGCTTTCGCCGCGCCCCAGGCGACGAAGTGCACCGGAATGTTAAATGGCGCCGTCTGCTGGACAAACTGAAACCGCAGATCGGTGACCTCGCCACCGGCGTATAGAAAACTCGCGAGGCCTTGATGGGCGTGATTCTCCATGTCATGTACCAGCATCAGGGCGAAGGCGGCGCGCGACCAGTCGCCATCGCCGGGCTGTCGCCACACACGCCCGTACTGCGGGATCACGTGCCAGTAGCTCCGGCTACCACCGGTGCGTTCGTCTCCAAGCATTTCGCCGATCTGAATCGCGGCGAGAACTTCGCCGGCGGTGAACAAGTCCAGAGTGAACGCGGGCAACAGGCGCTTGTCGTGGCCACCCCGGCACGACCCGCCCAGCTCGACCGCCGAGCCATCGCACACCGGCTGCGGGATCTCGGGTTCAAACAGCATCCGCGTCTGCTCGATGGCAAGCCGCACAGCAAGCGCCGGAGCCGGTGTGGCGTCGCTGGGGGGATAGAAGCCGGCGTTGTCGACCGGAGCTGCCAGATCGCTGCCGGAGAGCATCATGTCGAGCGGCAACGGCGTCGAATCAGAAGAGATTTGCACGGTGCTCGATGACGGCTCGTCTACCCCAGCATCGGTCACCGCCCGCACACCGGGTCCGTCTGCCGGGCCACACGCACCGACAACGGCGACGGCCAGTAGCCAGCGCAGCCTCGCGAAGTCTCTGGCGTCGGCCGCGGGGTTCTTCATGGATGCCCTCTCACCTATGTTCGAACTTCTTGATGCTGCCGTAGCAGTCTGATGCAAATCAGATTGGAGCGACAGGGGCATGATCAGCCCGCCGCCCCGAGGAATCGGAGGGGGAACCTGACGTAGGCGAGAAGTCCTTTGACCACAGGAGGTTGGAGAGAGTGGGCGCACCGGGATTCGAACCTGGGACTTCCACCGTGTGGGACAAGGACGTGTTTGCCGTCGATAGCTATCTCTAATGATTAGAGGTAGTTACGTCATCGGTCATTAGCGGTTGTTGGCCGCAATTAGCCCCTTTTCACAGCCAATTATCCACGGATTACCCACAAGATCGGGCGTTCGGTTGTGCGCCGGCCAGGTCAGGCGGCTACGGGTCCATCGGCACGAGCCGCTTCAGCTCGTCGAACCAGTTGAGAGCGACGTGGATCTGCGTTACATGGTCCAGAACTGCACGTTACGCAGCATCTCGGCATCACCACCATGCGGGGTGCGGCCTCAGCGCTCGGCCTGGACATAGTGGCGACGCTGTGCTTGCATCGAGCGCTATCTACAAGGGCGTGTTTGCCAACATCGGATAGGTGTGTCATGAACAAGAAGAAGCGTGATCGCGCACTCGGCATGGATGCAGAAATCTCACGGCGGGATTTCCTGGACGGCGTGGCCGTGACCGTCGGGGGGACGATGGTGGTCTCCACTCTGGCAGGCGGCACCCCCGTACAGGCGCAGACGGCATCCCCGCCACCGCCGATGTCCGCTCCGCAAGCCGCACCTTCGGATTACCCACCCATGATCCAAGGGCTCCGCGGGCAAACTGACGCGGCCATGAATGCGGGGCATGCCGTCCGCGACGGGACAGCGTTCAGCGCCCCGGTCGATACCGGCGAGTTCTACGACCTGGTTGTCGTGGGTGCCGGCATGGCCGGACTTGGCGCCGCCTATTTCTATCGGAAGCAGATCCCGCATTCGAAGGTCTTGCTGATCGATGGGTGCGAAGATTTCGGGGGCCACGCCGTGCGCAACGAATTCATGGTGGACGGCACGCGCCTGATTGCGGGCGGCGGCACCGCCGCCCTCTGGCGTCCGAATACGTTTACGCCCGAGGCGCAGGAGCTGATGCGCGATATCGGGATCGACCGCGCGCACCATGATAGAGAAGTGGCCAACAACCCGAACGCGCCGCGAGAGTTGGGTCTCCGGCGAGCGGTGTTCTTCGACAAGGAGTCCTCTGGTGAGGACCGGCTCGTTATGGACCCACCGCCCGAATTGGGCCTCCGGGGCCGCAGGGGCGAGGAAGGGACGACGAGTGCTCAGTTCGCCGAATTCTTTGCCCAGACGCCGTATTCAGCCGGCACCCGAGAGGGCTTGTTGAAGCTGTTCACCGAGCACCGTGATTGGATGCCCGGGGTCCCGACCGCGGAGAAAGTCGAGCAACTCAAGAAGATGAGCTACATCGACTTTGTGAGCAACGTCGTCAAGATCCATCCCGACGCGGTAGCCCATGTCCTCTCGGTGGGCGGCACGGGCGGGACCAACCAGACCGCCGGTCCGGACACCTATAGCGCCTGGTATGCCTGGCGGAAGGGCGCACCCGGCTTCAACGCGATGGCTCTCCCGCCCGCCTCGCAGTTGTCCAACCTGGTCAAAGACCCGGGGCGGAACATCGCCTGGCCCGACGACGCGACCACCGCGGCGCGGCTCTTGGTCCGGTGGCTGATACCGGACGCCTTGCCAGGCCGCACGGCGGATGATTCGGTCTTGCAGCATATCGATTACGCCGCCTTGGACCGTCCGACGAGCGATGTGCGCATCCGCCTTTCAAGCATGGTCATCCGCGCCAAGCACCTGGGCGACCCGCTGACCGCGAAGGAAGTCGAGGTGACCTATCTGCGTGACGGCCAACCCCACACCGTCCGTGCGCGCGGCGTCGTGATGGCCTGCTTCAACGCCATCATTCCCTACCTGGTGCCGGACCTGCCGGAGTCCCAGAAGGCTGCGCTACATATGGCGGTGCGGAAGCCGCTCGTCGCGACCAATGTGGCCATCCGTAACTGGCGTGCGTTCCAGAAGCTGGGCGTCTCTTCGATCAACTGCCCAGGCATGTTCTGGGCGTCGATCGGGCTCGCCGTCCCAGCGGCCATCGGCGGGTATCAGAACGCGTCCACGCCGGACGAGCCGATTGTCGTCCGGATGTCCCTCACCGCTCGCATCCTGGAGAAGGCGGGCTCCGGGCTCTCGCCGCGCGAACAATGGAAGGCCAGCCGTACCGAGCTGCAGGAGATCACCTTCGAAACATTCGAGCGCAACATCCGCGAACAGCTCGATCGCGTCCTGGGACCTGGCGGCTTTGACGCAAAGCGTGATGTCGCGGGTATCATCATCAACCGCTGGAGTCATGCCTACGCCCCCGGGTCGAATGAGCTGTACGATCCCGACTGGTCACACCGGATGGATGCTCCATGGGTGGTCGGGCGTCAGCAATTCGGTCGGATTACGATCTCGAACTCGGATGCCGCGTGGGTTTCGCTCACGAACGCGGCGTGGCAGCAAAGCCACCGCGCCGTGAACGAGCTCATCTGCAACGTGGTTCGGCCGGTGTTCGATTGGCAGTGGTCCGAAAGTATGCACGCCGGCGAACCCGGCGACTATCCGAACAACTTCTAGGGCTCACGGCGAGCTTGAGGTCATCGGCCAGGTAGGCCGTTGCCATGCCGCCCTCGCCCAGCTCACGCTCAATGGCGTAGCGGCCTTCGAGGGCTGCGTTGAGGCGGGTGACGGGATCGGACATATGCGCACTCCAGGATCAGACTGCGCTCAACATCCGAGAGCGGGCCGGTAGGCGCAAGCAGAAGCCCGTCAGACGCTGAGAAGCTCGCCTGTTACGAGTTGCTCGTGCCTTTCTAGGCCGTCCTCAAAATTTGGTGCGTACGCCTGAGCAGGAGTCACACGCGTATATACAGGCCCCTCTTGGGGGGAACCCGCCTTTCGAGGAGAGCGGGTCATAATCTACCCAAGCCAAATTGGTCACCTGCCTTGGTTACTTTGCCGTCTTGCATATGTATCTCAATCATCTTTTCGCTGCAAACGGTGTTGTAATTTTCATCTTTCAACAAGTACAAAATTCTCCGTGTCTTGGTATGAATCACTTCGCCACTAGATGCATAGGCATACTGACCATCTATACTAAAAGTGACCCAACCCGGCATATCACGTAGTGCAATGGTGGTGAGCTGTTGATAAGGGGCTTCTCCGCTAAAGACATGCATTCGCATATTATGGCCATCGCTAATCCATATCTCTTTTTCATCTGGGGTCAAAGCTATACCGTGACTTGGATTTTCATGTCGTTGTACGGGACCTTTGTCCCAACCCTGGACCTGAACACTCGCTACCTTTTCTCCTGTTTTCAAATCACCCACTTCAAATCCCAGTAAATCATCAACGTTCACAAACACAAGCGACTCGTCGCTCTTGATGGTAAACGGTCGCACAGGCCCACTAAAAAGGCCTATTTTCTGTACGACTGTGTGCGTTTTGGTATCTGCAACGTACAACCAGGGAGATTTATAATCCGCCATATATGCTCGATTTCCTGAAGGACCGTAAATCGTGTTGTGTGCACTGGTATCTACTACGATCTTGGCAATGACATCACCGGTTTCGGTATTCACGACATTCCAAAACTCTTTTTCTAAGGATGGCAAATACATGGTCATCCCATCAGGTGAAATTGACATACGGTCACAGCCGCCCTCAAAAGCGATGTCCCACAGCACCTCTTCCGTACTCAGATCTATTCGCTGCATACCTTCCAAGGTGGTGATATAGACACTGTTGAGCGGCACACTGACATCAATGCCCTTGACATTTGACGGGCTGCCATCTTCATGGAACCCCCTAGTGCTAATTCGTTTTACAAAGTTGTGATTGTTGTCTATATCAAAAACCAGCAATCCGTGACCCCCATAGCCCAAATAATCTCTGATACCAGGAGTCGCTACATACAGGTAGTGGCCGGTACCCCCTGTTGCCACAGGTTCATCTATGGGTGGAGGACTTGGTATCATCGAAGCGGTGCTAGCGGCCGCGGCTCCCGGCGCGAGGACCGTTCCCGCGATCGCGATGCTCGCCCCGTTCAGCAAGTCGCGACGGTTGATCTCCCGGTCCATGCCCAGCTCGCGGTCGCTCTTCTTCATTCTCAGGTCTCCTCGAGGATCGAAGTGTAGGCCCCGGAATCCAGTTCCATTTCTTCAAGCTCTGATGATAGATGGCACGCGTCCTAAGCACCATCACCCAAACAATGTTCACTGATCACTAAATCCAACCCCCAAAACACTCGCGTGCCAGAGCCAACAGCGGCGGTCCAACGCTCACCGCGGTCTCCTCATTCGCCGCACCTTGCCACGCTTGATGCCGAGCGACGGCACTGTTCGCTGCACCTGCTCCGACCTCCATCGTGCGACCAAGTGCTTGTAGTTCTCCTCGATCATCTTGGTATCGGAATGACCGAGCTGTTCGGCCAAGTCCGTCGGCGATCCGCGGTTCATGAGGTAGGCGCTCGCATAGTGGCTTCGGAACTGATGGACCAGGCCTTCCTGCTGATCTGGTTATTTTTTTCCGCGGCCATCATCGCCCACGGCGCCTGGGGCCTGCTCAAGGACTAGTCGAGCGCGTCACCGAACCGTTACCGCCTCGCTTGGCGCGTAGCCCAGACGATGTGCCACGGCGTGCAGCTGGTGCCCGGCCGGCAGCGTTACCGGTTCCGTGTAGACGTGCCACTGCGTCCCCGGCATGCCGCCCTCGGCCACCACCTGGTATCCGATGGAGGCGCCTTCAGTAGCGGAGTGGATCGTGATCTCATTGCCGTCGCGTTGGATTCTCGGAGCCATCGTCGGGGGCTGTTGTCGGCCCGGCCAGAACTGCTCCAGCAAGTCGGCTTCGGGGATGAGGCCCTTGTCGTCGGTGGCTTCCATCCAGCGGTCGAGCTCGGCCCGGAGGTCGGCGAGCTTGGGGGCGTAGGTCGGGTCAGCGGCAAGGTTACGGAGCTCGTGAGGGTCGGCGGCAGTATCGAACAGCTCTTCGCGCGGCTTGGACGGGCGGAACCACTGCGCCTGGTATTCATCGAGGCCGCCGGCATCGCGCAGTCGTAGCAGCTCCTGCATCGTCGCCATCTGCTCGCGGTAGGTCACCGCCAGGTAGTAGCCGCGCTCGGGCTGGAAGTTACGCAAGTACTTGAACTGGCTGTCGCGCACGGCGCGGATCGTGTCGTATTCGGTGTCGAGGCGATCGGCGGCGGCGTGGACGTAGCGGCGGGGCTCGGCGGCGCGCGCGGCACCGAGGAACGCTCTGCCCTCGACGTAGCCGGGCACCTCGATGCCGGCCAGGGAGAACGTGGTCGGGGCGAAGTCGACGAAGCTGACCAGCTGATCGTCGACAGCGCCGCCGTACTGGGCATCGGGAAAGCGGATGATCATCGGAACATGTAGGCCCGAGTCGTAGAGCAGGCGCTTCTGACGCGGCAATGGGCCACCATGGTCGGCGTACCAGACCACGATGGTGCGCTCGAGCAAACCGTCGGATTCCAGCTCGGCGAGGATCTGCCCGACCTGTTCGTCCATCTCGACGACGTTCGAGTACATCCGCAGCACAT
The DNA here is from genome assembly GCA_963666055.2 of Acidobacteriota bacterium. Taxonomy (GTDB): domain Bacteria; phylum Acidobacteriota; class UBA890; order UBA890; family WLXD01; genus DASCOT01. Next base: position 910,443 of record CAXWPH010000015.1, read on the forward strand.
CACCGCGGACAGCGTCGGTGCGGGGCAGGTAGGGCGGGATGGGCACGTCCAGGTCGGCGTCCACCCGTAACGGATCGTCAGCCTTGGCCCAGATCTGCGACTCGTGCGTGACGCCGAAGTTGAAAACCGAGAAGAACGGAGCTCCCGACGGGCGATCGCGCCAGTGGGCCTCGCCGCTGCTCGCGTCCCAGGCGGTCACCGGCGCGGTGAGCTGGTAATCGTGCTTGGCGTTGTTGGAGGTGTAGTAGCCGTTGCGCCGCAGCACCTCGCTCATCATCCGGACCTGCGGAGGCGGCACGGTCTCATAGGGGAGGAGGCCGATGGCGTCCATGTACGCCTGCCGCGAGCTCGTACGCATGTTGTGGGCGCCAGCGCTGGTGGTGTAGACGCCCGTCGCCAGTGAAAACCGGCTAGGTGCGCAGACACCAGAGACCGAGAACACATTCCTGTAACGCACCCCTTCGCGTGCCAGCCGATCCAGGTGGGGCGTCTTCACGGTGGAATCGCCGAAGGCGGCAAGGTAGGGGCTCATGTCCTCGGCCACGAGCCATAAGAAGTTGGGGCGGGACGCCTGGTCGAGGCTTGGATAGCCCACCGGCGGGTCGGACAGCGGGGGCTCTGACCGCTGCGTGTCACACCCGGCGCCGACGAGCAGCAGGGTCAGGATGACGGCGGCGAGGTTCTTCATCGCGCTCCCGTATGACGGTGTGTAGCCCCGTGCTGATTTCGAGTTAAGGAAGGTCTGATCAATTGGCCGTCAGTCAGGATGGAGCCTGATTGGAGGAACTGGTCGGCATAAGGGTGGGAATGCAGTCGCCCTCCGAGCTGCTGCCGACGGGTTCAACCGCGACGGCGGCCTCTCAGGGTGCCTGTTTCAGGTGTGCGCGAGCAGCACCTTGCGTGCCATGAATAGGTTGGCCAACGCGCAGGTCACGAAGAGCCGGTGCGCGTTCTTGTGGAGCCCTCGGTATCGGACCTTTCTGAAGCCGAAGATGCGCTTGATCACCAGCATCGGGTGCTCGACTTTGGCCCGCACCTTCGACTTGGTGCGGTTTCGAGCTCGGTCTCGCTCGGTCAGTGGCCGGTGACGGTGCCCTTTCTTGTTGGTGAAGTCCTTGGCACCGGGAGCACACCGGACAATGACCTCCCGTCGGCCCGTATAAGCGCTGTCTCCCCACACCCGCGTCTCCTGCCCATGCAGCAGATCCTCTAGCACCTGGCTGTCATGGACATTGGCGGCGGTGGCCACGACCGAGTGAATGAGCTTGGATTTGCTGTCCACACCGAAGTGTCCCTTCATCCCGAAGTACCATTGGTTGCCCTTCTTGGTCGAGCGCATCTCCGGATCCCGCTGCTTGGCCTTGTTCTTGGTCGATGACGGGGCGGTGATGATCGTCGCGTCGACGATGGTGCCCGTGCTGACCTTCAGCCCCCGCCCCTGCAGGTGCTCGGCAACGATGTGGAACACCTGCACGCCCAGCTCGTGGGTCTCCAGAAGGTGCCGGAACTTGCACACCGTCGTCTCGTCCGGCGCCGGCTCCCGTCCCAGATCGATCCCCACGAAGGCACGCATCGCCCGCGAGTCGTACAGCGCCTCCTCCACCCCCGGGTCCGACAGGTTGAACCACTGCTGCATGAAGTAGATGCGCAGCATCCTCTCCAGCCCGACTGGGCGCCGTCCCGCTCCCTTCGGCTTCGGATACACCGGCTCGATCAAAGCGCACAGCTGGGCCCACGGCACCACCTGATCCATCTCTGCCAGGAACCGCTCCCGGCGGGTCACCTTCCGGTACTGCTCAAAGGACCCTTCGGCAAGCGTCTGCTGGCGCATTCCCTTCTCCCTCTGGCGGCGTGATCGGATCCGCGTGCATTATCCCATCGAACCCGAATTGATCAGAGGTTCCTTAACTTGACAGTACCCCCCCCGGCTCATCGCGCCGAGGGACTTGCTCCATCTCCCGTTCAGTTTCATGTCCGGAACGCCTAGTTCGTGAGAACCAATCCTCGGCCGACGAGCTTTATGGGATCGGCTCCGGGCTTCGGAACGAACTTGCTCAACCATCCGCCGTCCCAGCTGGCGACATAGACGTTGCCGTCCTGGTCCACGTCCATCTGGTGTGGACGCGCGAGGCCACCAGGAAAGCCACCCCTCGTCCCGCCGAACGCACCCCAGTGGTACTGGAGGACCCCGTCCAGGTTGTACCTGAGGATCCGGTTCAGTGCCGCAGAAACCACCCAGACCGCGTCATTCTCGTCGATAAAGATTCCGACGGGATCGGTGACGTCGGGCCACTCCTCGATGAACTCGCCGTCTTCCGTAAAGACTTGGATGCGGTCGTTGTTCCGGTCGCCGACGTAGATGCGGTGATCGCGGTCCACGGCGACGCCGTGGATGAGGTCGAACTGTCCGGGGCCGCTCCCGACCGAGCCGAACTCCGACACGAGCTCGCCGGCCGCGTTGTACCTGGCGATACGACCGTTCTGGTAACCGTCCCCGAGCAGAAAGTCGCCGTCCGGGAGGAAGGTCATCACCGAGGCCTGGCCGAAGTCGAGTGGTCCCGGGTTCTTGTTCGCCCGTGCCTCCTCCCCGCTCTGGCGCGGGTTGGGGTCGATGAGCCGCATCACGATCTGTTTGCCGTCGTTGGAGAACTTGATGACCTGCTCGTGGATGTCTCTGGTTCCTCCGCCGCGCTCGACGAGCCAGATGTGGCGCTCCGGGTCGTAGGGGCTGATGTAGACCTGGTGGGGAGTGTTGAGCATGGTGTCCCACTGGGTCCAGCGCTCGACGATGTCCCCGTTCCCATCGACGACCACCATGTAGTTGGAGCTGTCCGGCCGCTCTTCGCCTTCGGCGTTCCGGTCGCCCCACACTGCAACGATAATCCGGTTCGGATTGTCAGCCGCCACACCAGAGACCTGACCCCAGGTCCACTCCTCGTCGTGGTCTGGCGCCGGCTTCCACCAGTCTGCCACCGGATCGTATCCTCCGGTACGGTCGTCCCCGCCCTTCATGGCCGCCTCCTGTGCGGCCTGGTCCTCACCAGCGCAGGCTGGGAGTATCGCCAGCCCAACGGCGAGGAAGAGGGCCACGCCCATGCGCTCTAGTCTCATCGTCAAATCCTCTCGCGGAAAGGCTTTCATAGAAGCCGATAGAAAGGGCCGCCGTTCACATGCGGTTCAATTCAGCGGCTCGAGACAGGCCGCGGACACTGTCAACTTTACCTGGGCGACGCACGGATTTGGGCGAGTTCTGGCCCTGAAGCTGGGTTCCTTCAGACGGTGACTACCTCACTCCAGGTCCCAAAAGCGCTCGTCCGAAGTACCCGGTAGTCCGCGGATCGTAGTCGGTGCCGGCTCAGGTTGAAGAGATTCCGGACGACAGCGTGCACCGACAGAAACCGTTGAGCTTGAGCCGCAGACTTGAACCTCCGTATCTGTCGCTCGCGCTGCCGTGTCTATTACCAGAGCTTGTCCACCTCATCGGTGAGACCCGTCAGCTCCCAGTGGGCGAGCGCGAACGGGATGAGGCCGGCGGCGAGAATCTCGTCGATCACGTCGGGCATGTTGAAGTCGTCGCCGAGCTGGTGGGCGCGGTCGGCGATGATCTTCTCGAACTGGCTTCTTCCCACCGGATACGCCACCTGATATCCGGGCGCCCTTACGGCGTCGCGCTTGTGGTTCCACATCGAGCTGCTGTCGGCAATCGCCCAGCCGTAGGGAGTCATATCGGCCTCGAACTGGTTCCACCCGGCGTAGTCCACGGCGTTGGCAATGAACTGCAGTTCCCCCATCGCCCGGGCGCCTTCGTAGGCGTACTCGATAACCTGGAGCTCTCGGGCTCGGCGCCCCGGTCGCTCGTCGTAGACGCCGGCGTGCATGAGCACCTCTTCCAATCCGCCGGCGAACCCCTCCCAACGGGGATGGGTCAACTCGTAGAGTCGCCGGGCGGCGCGTATCGGCGACTGAGTACCCGTCTGCCGGATGGAATCGAGCCCGTGACCGATGTCCTCGTGGATGATGTTCATCTTGGGGTTGCGGGCGATCAGGTTGGTGAAGAACGACATCGGCCGGCCCATCCATTCCGTCGACGCCGGTATCGCAACGTCACCGATACGGGCGTAGGCCTCGGCGATGTCGACGAATCCTCGTTCCCGGAGGAATTGCAACAGCTCATCCTCCGCCTCGGCATAGGCTCTGGTGCAACCGACCACGGCCGCGGGTGTGTTTTGCATCCCTTCGGGGGCCATGCTGCACGCTGACGAGATCGTCACAAGGCACCTTCAGGCCGCTGTCGCGGCGCTGAACGCCCGCCGATGGCGCTACCTATTGATTGACACCCCGCCGTCGCTGGGGCCGGTTACGATCGCGGCGATGGCCGCTTCTGCTGGGGTGATCGTGCCCGTGTCGGCGACACCGATGGCGCTTGATCGCGTGGCAGCCACAGTGGCTCAGGTTGAGGCCGTGCGCGCCGGGCTCAACAAGGCGCTACGAATTGTCGGCCTGGTCGTCTGCCAGGCGAAGGTGCGGACGCTGGTCTACCGCGACGTGCGGGGGATGCTCGAGGAGCAATACGGCGCGCTGGTGTTCGACACGGCGGTACGGGACACCGTGCGGATGGCAGAGGCACCCTACTACCGCGAGTCGATCATTACCTACGACAACACCGGCACCGGAGCCGAAGACTACCGGTCACTGGCAATCGAGTTTGAACGGAGGGCAATGAGATGACGCCGCGACGTGTCGGGCTTCAACCACACGCTGTCGACGAAGCTGAGTTGAGGGCCGCGGAGAGAGTGATCGCCGACACCAAGCAGACGGGCGAGAAGAAGAGCAAGGAGAAGGCGCCGCCCCCGTGGGCAGTCAGGATCGACCCGGCGGTAGTTGAGGACGTGCGGAACGCCGATGTCTACCTCACGATGCTAGCGAACGCTGCTGCGTCTGGGCTGACCGACAAGCCGGCGCCAACGACAGTGTTGGGCATGAGTGGGCTCGTTGAGGCGGCGCTGAAGCGCGAGTTGGCGCGGCTGTCAAAACGCTACAACGACGGCAAGCCGTTTCCTCGTCGAGTCACCGAACCTCGGCGCGGCCGTCGGGTCGGCTAAAGGAGCGACCACGACATTCGAGGCAATCGCAGACTGCCGGTCGCCGGCAGTGCCGTCGTGGCGGTGCTGCCGGCTATTGGGCTGGTGGATGCGGTGATGCCGCAGGAGATTCCCGAAGTAATAGATGCGTAGTCGAGGACTAGTCCTCTACGGTTCCGCTTCGTATGGAAGGCCCCCCGAGTCCAGGATGACGATCATCGCCGTGGGGCATTCCAGTCGCACGCCAGGGGCCATCCCCATATTCGCGGGGTCCATCGTGACGATGTCGTCGCCGAAGAAGATCGTGTCGGCCTGCGGCCCCGAGTCGCCCCCGGGTATATTGGGCCGGTCGTTGACGACCATCGGGAACGGGTCTCCCTCGAAAGTGCGTGTGCAGGAGCGTTGGTCTCCGTCGAAGCGGACGGTGAGCATTCCATCGCCGGTCGTGCCGCCTGCCTCGACCACGCGGAATGCGGTCGCGTTCGATTGGCCGCCCGTAGCGACATCGTCACCACCCTGGTTGACAGACGTCGGCCAGAGCAGCAGAACGACGAACCCGATGACCGCGAGCGCGATCACTATGTGTCGGATCGACCACTTCTTCGACTCGGCCATTGGACCCCTCCCGGTTATTCGTCGTGCTGGTAGATGCTGGTAGATGCCGATACCTTCGCCGCACCCGGCGACATCCCGGACGCGAGCTCATCCCAGTACGACCTCAGCGGATCTTCGATCATCGGCATGTCGATCAGGATAAACGGTGATCACCGGCTCGATGGTGGTATTCGCCGATCGTGTACCCCACTGGCGCCGGAAGGGTTGTGTTCTAAAAGTCTCCTTATCGAACACAAAAGTGACTGCGGGCCGACGTAGCAAAGCGAGCTCGGCGCTACAACCGACGGCAAGTCGTTCCCGGCTCGCGTCACCGAGCCGCAACGCGGTCGACGCGCCAGCTAGTTCCACACCGCGATCGAGAAAGACCGATGATGTGTATAGGGGTCTCGCCGACGGACGCATGCGAAAGGTGCGGACTGGCCCACCGAAGAGGGGGAAGACATGAGGTTGATCGTGGCCATGATCCCCGTTGTCTGGTTGTGGGTCTTTTTCATCCGGTGGATTGTGATGAGCCGCAAGGATGGTGCCGGACGGTACGCCGCGTATATGGAGAAGCACGTGTGGGAATACTGGGTCGCCTGGGCGTTACTTCACGTGATGAGTCTTTACGCATTCCCCGAGGCGCTCGGTGCAGCCTTTGCGCGGTCCCTGCCGGGGCTCGTGGCCGTCCTGATTTACATGGCGTACTGGAGGGGTCGACTGAACTTCGGGCATCGCCGAGTAGGCCAAGTGTTCTTCCACTGGACCTATTGGTTCAATACCTTGTTCGCCGTGGTGCGGGGAGCACAAGCTGGCTGAGACACTCGGCTGCTTGATAGAAAAGCTATGAGCGAGACGACAGCGTACCGAGAAAATCTCGCGTCCTGGATTCGCATCTACGGCCAGCCGTGCCCCGCCTGCGGATCCTCGAGGGTTGCGGTCATTCAATACGGCTATCCGCCGCAATACCTGTTTTCAGAATCCACAGAGGTCGAGGGTGGCGGCAGGATGCTTGCCGGCAAGCTCTTCAAGCTCGGCGGCTGCTGCGTGACCGTAGGGGAGTCTCCGGAGTTCGAGTGCCTCAGCTGCGGGGAAGGGTATCGGCGTCTACCGCGATGATGATGACGATGGTGATGATGATGGTGATGATGATCGGCACCCTTGACCCCATGGAGCAGCCTGACCCCATGGAGCTCCAGCAGCGGGAACCCTAACTGGGAACCGCATATATAGGCTTGACATTATAAAGGCTCCGATCTATATTTAGTCCTGTCATGACGAATTGGAACGTCGAATACACGGACGAGTTCGGAGCCTGGTTCGAAGGTCTGGACGAGGACGACCAGGACGCTGTTGGCGCCAAGGTCGACCTTGGCGAGATGATCGGTTCGGCGCTTGGCCGCCCGCACGCCGATACGGTGAAGGGGTCTAGCCATCCGAACATGAAGGAGCTTCGCGTGAAGCGCCATCAGATCCGTGTGTTCTACGCCTTCGATCCGCGCCGTTCGGCGATACTGCTGATTGGCGGGGCGAAAGAAGGTGACGACCGATTCTATGACCGGATGATCCCGATCGCGGATGCGCTGTATGACGAACACCTGTCCGAGATCACCCGGAGGCACTGAAGGGGGTAAGCGCCGCGAGGCGACAAGCCCCGGTAGCACACGACCGGAGGCTCAAGACGATGGCTAAGACGTGGCAGGAGCTCAAGGACCGCACGATGAGTCCAGAGCGACAGAAGAAGGCGAGGGAGCTGGCCCTGCAGATGCTGGCGGAGTTGCCGCTGGCCGAGCTGCGGAAGGCACGCGAGCTTACGCAAGAGACGATGGCTGAGACGCTCAATCGTTCACAGGCGTCCGTCTCCGAGCTGGAACGACGGACCGACGTTTACGTCGGCACGCTGCGCCGCTACATCGAGGCAATGGGCGGTGAGCTCGAGATCGTCGCGCGGTTCCCTGACGGGGACGTGCGGATCACGCAGTTCGCGGAGGCATAGAGAATGTGGAAAATGGTGGCCGTCGGTGACGGCATAGAAGTTGACGTCGGCCAGGGGTTCCAGGCTCACTCAGTGAGCCTCGTTGAGCCGGGAAGGATCTGTGTGCATCCGATCGCGGCGAACGCGTCGGGCGCGGCGGTGCCTTCGTATCGGTTCCCGCCGATCGGCCAGACGGTGCGGATTCGGATCGGCGACCAGGTGCGCACGGCGGCGATCAGCGAGGAGCACGACTCTCTGATGACGCTCACGCCAGCCTACATGCGGCACGGTGGCGACGGGGCCGATTGCCCGTTCTGTTGGCAGGAACGCGTACCGGGATCGCCGACGGGGTTCGCGGTCGGAACCGGCTTCGGTCCGCACCACAACGCTCAGGCGGTCCCGACGACGCAGCACGACTGCCCAGGTTGCAAAGAATCGTTCAACAGCCTCGAGTGGTACTCGCTCGCGCGCGAGCAACTGTAGCTGAGGCTGATGACATCGACGAGGATGATTGGGTGCGGCTCGAGATGCCGAACCTGAAGCCATCGACCAAGCAGATCGAAAAGCAGGACCCTGATGATGGCGATCCTGATCGACCTGATCGCGGTGATGTGTAAGCAAAGCACCCTCTTTCGAGGCGTTCCATGAGCGGAGTTCTCATAGCCATCGTCGTAATCGTGATCGCGGTCTATCTCGTCCGTGTTCGGGGGATCGGCGTCTATCGCGACGATGATGAGTAACCCGGCAAACGGTGGAAGTGCGCCGCGCGAATCTTCTAGGGGCTCGCTGGTGAAAGGCTCCCCGGCCCACCGTCCGTAGCTTCCGGTACGACTGGTACCGAGACGGTGCCCACGGTGACCTCATGGAAGGCGGTGACCCCATGGAGCTCCACCCTGCAGAATCCTGATCGACCCTGATCAACGTAGGGGACTCCGGAGTTCGAGTGCCCTGGGCAGGTAAATGCCGCCGCACGGTTCGGAAGAGCCCGTCGCCGGCAATCGCAGCTGCGAGATCCTCGGGGTTGGGATCGATATCGGGCGACCGAGACCCTGGCGGCCGGCTATATAGAACTGCTCCATGCAGGACGTCTACCTTGCCGAGATTTCCAGCGCCGCGGCGATGGTGACCCCATGGCGCAGACTCCATGGAGCACCCCGGCCCCCTGCTCCCAAAGCAGCGGTGGCCCTACGACAGGCTACGAATCCGGGCTCATGCAGAGGCGGTTCGAGGGCCGGAACATACCGAAGAAGTACCGACGGACGTACCTCTGGTGCGATCAACAAGGTACCGGTAACGGCTATAAAGCCAATGTCTTCAGTGAGTTGAAAGGAGTGGGCGCAGCAGGATTTGAACCTGCGACTTCCACCGTGTGAGGATGGCACTCTAGCCGCTGAGTTATGCGCCCACCTGGGGTGGTCTGGCTCGAGTGAGCCGGCCGAGGTGGAGTGCCCAATCACACGGACTCAGCAGGCGTCCATGATAGCGGCCACGCTTGGGCTCGCCAAGAGCTTGCGTGTTGCTGTGGACAGCCGAGGGTGAGCCGTTAGTATGGCTGCTTCCATAGCCAGTGAAGTTTGTTCTCGATCTTGGTCCTCTAGGCAGGCAGACGTATGGATAACCCGGAAGACATCGCTCCTACTTCGGAGGGGCACGTTCAGATCTCCGCAACCGATGATGACCTCAAGGGTCGGTACGCCAACCTGATGTCCGTGAGCCACACCGCGGAGGAGTTCGTTTGCGATTTCTTCTCGGTTACACCAGCGGGTGAGGGGCCGCGAGGGCATCTGGTTTCGCGGGTGATCGTGTCACCGTCGCACTTCAAGCGCATCGTCAGCGCGCTGAGCGACAACCTGCGCAAGTACGAGGAGCAGTTCGGTGAGATTCAGGATCCGCAGGGCAACCTGCCGAATCCGGATGACATCGGGTTCGTTCACTAGCTGTTGTTGAGCATGGCAGGAGGCGGCATTTGAAACGACGTGACCTGATCCGGGCCGGTGTCGGCGCCGTAGGCGCGGGCCTGGTTACTGGGCCCTCCGGGCTTGCGTCGGCGTCTACGCCCCGGCAGTTCGGGTTCGCGCGCGGTGCCCCGGGCCGTCGCTTCGACGCCTGGGTGAGCGTCAACGTCGCCAATCTGAACGCCAATCTGGCGCTCGTTCGCGAGCGCGCCAACGGCTTGCCGGTGATGGCCGTGGTGAAGGCCGACGCATACGGACACGGTCTTGTTCCCGTTGCCCAGACGCTCGCCGAGGCCGGGGTCGACGCCTTCATGGTGGCCAATACTCAGGAAGCAGTGGCGCTGCGCGAGGCCGAGATCGAGACACCGATCCTGCACTTCGGACGCGTGTTCGGCCCGGCGGCCGAGCTGATTATCGAGCATCGCCTCGAGCAGATGGTCGATTCACGCGACGCGGTTTCCGACCTGGTGGCGGGCGCCGCCATGCAGCAGTCGGAGGCGGTGGTTCATGTGCATATCGACACCGGCCTCGGTCGGGTCGGGGTGCCCTGGCGTGAGGCTTCCGAGCTGCTCAGATACATCGACGGCCGATCGCGTGTGCGCATCGCCGGGGTGAGCACCGCCTTCGCCGAGGATGTCGACTTCGATCGCGTCCAACTGGGGCGTCTCAACGAGATCTGCGAGCGTGCCGTGGCCGAGGGAATCGACATCGGACGGCGCCATGCGGCGAGCAGCGCAGCGCTCCTGGCGATGCCCGATGCGCACCTCGATATGGTGCGACCCGGGATTCTTTTGTACGGTCACTACCCGTCGCGCGCGGCGCGCGACCGCGAGCCCGATCTGGGGCTCAAGCCGGTGCTTGGGTTGCGCGCCCGAGTGGTGGGCGTGAAGACGCTTCGGCAGGGCGAGTCGGTGGGATACCACCGCGTGTACGTGGCCGATACGCCGCAGATCATCGCCTTGCTGCCGATCGGCTACTCCGACGGCTATCCGCCGGAAGCCGTAGTGGGCGGCGGACACGTGTGGATTCGCGGCACGCGGTGTCCCTTCGTCGGCGAGATGAGCGCCAATCACTGCATGGTAAGGATCCCCGAAGGGCTGGACGCGCAGCCAGGCGAGCTGGCGGTGCTGATTGCCACGGGCGACGAGGCGGCCGCGTTCGGCGCCGAACCAGTACCAGAAGCGCGGAATCCGAGCATGGGAATGCCGATGGCGGAGATGGTGGCGGACTGGGCCCAGATGTCCGACTATCGCGTCCACATCCAGCTGAGCTCGGAACTGCCGCGTAGCCTGGAAGGTCGCCGCCGGCGTCGGAGGTTCTAAGCGCTATTGCTGCTGGCGGGGCACCGGGTTGGTGAGGGTTCCGCCGCCCGTCGGGCCCCGCAGCGTTGGCATCATCTGCAGCGCCTGCATCATCCGGTAAGTCACCGGGTTCATGCCCCACAGACGAGTGCTTTGGTCCGGATCCTCGAACCACGACAGCGCCGCCAGCTCCTCCGCCGTTCGAGTTGGCTGCCCGGCCGCCGAGACACCGGCAAGGAAGTTCTCCGCCGCGTCCACACGGGCACGCCAGCGCTGCGTCCAGCTACGGAACGTATCGCCGCTGCCGGCGACCATCGAGATATCCCGCACCGAGAAGCCGCTATCCGCGGCGGCAGCGAGGCGAACGTCGATGAGCGTTCCATCACGCAGCTGCAATAGGGCGCTGCCGCCGACATCGGTTGCCAGGGTGGAGCGCACCTGCAGACTGTCGAGCGTCAGGCTTACGTCCTGGAGCGCGTACAGCACCTCTTCCGTGGTCGGTGAGTTCTGCGCGTACAACGGAGCTGCTGCCAGGATCACGGCGAACAGCGCGAGGGCGCGGGAACGAATCACGGCTGTGGTCCTGGGGACGGTGTGGCAGGTGGTAGCGGCAGCGTAGAATCCAGATTAGCACAGCCGGCGGGCGGGGTCTTGGACCGATCTGGACCACATCCTGCCGGCTGGGGTCTCCAGTGCGTCGGGGGTCAGTCCCAAATACCGAGCATCATTTTGACGTCCTCGGTTGCCATTGCACGAGGGTCCCAAGGCGGCGTCCAAACCAGCTGGATATCGACGTCCTCGACGTCTTCCATCTGCAAGCAAGCAGTGTGCACCGCTCCCATGATCTGTGGGCCGACCGGGCACATCGGCGACGTGAGGGTCATTTTGACGCGCAGCCGGCTGTCTTCCTCCTCGGCCTCGACGTCGTAAATGAGCCCGAGGTCGACGATCGAGACGTTCATCTCGGGATCGACGATTGGCCTCAGCGCCTCGAAAACCTCTTCCTTGTTCGGTAGTGACATGCAGCGCTCCGTTGGTGTGGTTTCGGGCCACAGCTCGACGCCGGTTGCTTGGTCCTGCGCCGTGCCTAGTAGGCCCTGACTTCGATGTCCTTGTCGGCCTCCACCTGCGAGACGAGCTCCGGGTCGTGCTGCGCCAGCGCCTGCTCGAGCGTCATCCAGGCGAGCAACGCACACTTGATGCGGACGGGGAATCTCTTCACTCCCTCGAGTGCCTCGAGATCACCGGGGTCGGTTCCGGACGGCCAGTCGCCGCCGCGCATCACCGCCTTGAAACTCTCCTTGAGCTGGACCGCCTCTTGCACGGTCTTACCCTCGAGTTGTTGCGCCAGCATTGAAGCCGAAGCCACCGATATCGAGCACCCGGACGGCTTTATGTGCAGCCCGCGGATGCGGCCATCGTCGATGTCGAGGGTCATCACCAGCTCGTCGCCGCACAGCGGATTGAAGCCCTCGACCCGCACCGACGGGGCGTCGATCTCTTCGGCGCCGTGCGGGGTCCGATAGTGGTCGAGAATGACCTCCCGGTAAAGATCGTCGAGTCCTTGCATCTGTTTGGATCCAGGCGTCAGGTCGAGAGGCCGAACACTTCGCGTGCTGCAAGCAGCGCGTTGATCAGCACATCGACCTCGCTCCTGTCGTTGTATACGTAGAACGAGGCGCGGGCACTGGCCATCACCCCCAGCCGTCGCATGAGCGGCTTGGCGCAGTGATGCCCGGCGCGAATCGCCACGCCGTGCTGATCGAGGACGGTACCGAGGTCGTGCGGGTGAATCTGGTTGTCGTTGAAGGTCACCAGACCACAGCGATCGTTGGGGTCCTTGGGCCCGAAGATCGTCAGCCACGGCAGCTCCTGCAGCCGCTCGAGCAGGTATTCGTTGATGCTCACCTCATGGTGGCGGATGTTCTGCATGCCGAGCGTCTCGAGGTAATCGATGCTGGCGTCCAGCCCCACGGCGTCGGCTACCGACGGCGTGCCCGCTTCGAATTTGTGCGGCGCTGCTGCCCAGGTGCTGCGCTCGAGTGTTACGTCGCGAATCATCTCGCCGCCGCCAAGGAAGGGGTCCATCTCCTCCATCAGGTCGCGGTCGACCAACAGCACGCCGATGCCGAGCGGGCCGAGCGCCTTGTGCGGCGAGTAGGCGTAGAAATCACAGTCCAGCGCGCTGAAGTCTACCGGCCCGTGCGGCACGCCTTGGGCGCCGTCGACGAGCACCTTGGCGCCAACCGACCGTGCGGCACAGGCGATGGTCGGGATCGGGTTGATGGTACCGAGCACGTTGGATACGTGGCTGATAGCCACCAACCGGGTGTGCTCGTTGAGCACCTCATCGAGCTGGTCGATGCGCAGGTGCCCCTCATCGTCGATGTCGAGGAAGCGCAGCTTGCAGCCGATCTCCTGAGAGAGGATCTGCCAGGGGACGAGGTTGCTGTGGTGCTCGGTGACGCTGAGCATGATCTCGTCACCGGTGCGCAGGTGACGGCGCGCCCAGGAGTGCGCTACGAGGTTGATCGACTCCGTCGTGTTGCGGGTGAAGATGACGCTGTCCGGCGTCTCGACATTCAGAAAGCTCGCGACCCTGGCTCGGGCGCCCTCGTAGGCATCGGTAGCTTCCTCCGACAGGGCGTGCACGCCGCGGTGCACGTTGGCGTTACTCGTCCGGTAGAAGCTGGCAATGGCCTCGATCACCGCCTCTGGCCGTTGCGTGGTTGCCGAGTTGTCGAGGTAGACGAGGGGCTTGCCGTGCACCTCCCGACTCAGAATGGGGAAGTCGGCGCGTACCCGCGCGACGTCGATCGCCTGCGGCTCGGTGGCTTGCGCTGTTGACGTGGACACCTTCGCCCTCGCCTACCAGTCGTCGCCGGAATCGGCTGCGGCGCGGGCCGCTTCAGGTACGCTGACCTGTACCTTGCCGTCCTGCTCCTGCACTGGGAAAGTGTCGATGGGCACGAGCGCGGGCATCAACAGCACCTCGCCGGTGCGGATGTCGAACTGCGCGCCGTGGCGCGGGCACTGGATGGCGTGTCCCTGAAGCTGTCCCTCACCCAGCGGCCCGTCGTCGTGGGTGCACAGGTCTTGGACCGCGAACAGCTCGCCCTCGACGCGTGCCACGGCGATACGGACCCCACCCACCGTGAAGGTGCGCGCCTCGCCGTCGGGAATCGCATCCGACGCTGCCACCTCGACCCAGGTCTGTGTCGTCGTGCTCATCGGCGGGTTCTGCCGGCGAGCTTGGCGTCGATGTAGCCCCACAACAGGTCGCGGATCTCGTCGTCCGCGATGCGGTCCATGGCGGGTCCGAAGAACCCCTCCACGATCAGTCGCTCGGCCTCGGATTCTCGCAGCCCGCGCGTGCGCAAGTAGTAGATCTGCTCTTCGTCGATCGGGCCCACGGTGGCGCCATGGGTACAGCGCACCTCCTCGTTGAGGATCTCGAGCTCGGGGATCGACTCGGCGCGACAGGTCGGGTCGAGCATCAGGTTGCGGTTCTCCTGATAGGCCTCGCAGTTGGGCGCCGACCGGTCGATACGGATGAGCCCGGTGTAGACCGAGCGTGCCTGGTCCTCGAGCACTACCTTGAAGTCCATGTCGGAGAAGCTGTTGCCGGCCTCGTGGACGTGTTCTGTGTGGTTGTCGAAGTGCTGACGATTGCCACCGAAGATCACGCCGATCATCTCGGCCTGGGCGTTGCCACCCTGTTGAACATTGCCCAGGTCCGCCTTGTTGTACTGGCCACCGAGCCCGATGTTGACTGTCGTTACCGAGGCATCGCGTTGTAACAGGAACCGCTGTCGCGCATGGCTCCGGGTTCGATCCCCCCAGCGCTGGACGTTGAAGTAGGAGAGCCGCGAGTTGGGCAGCAGCGCTCCCTCGACTACCGAGTTTGCCAGCACGCGTGGGTCCTCACCGTCGTTGCTGTATTCGTCGAACAGGGTCACCTCGGCGCCTTCGTCGACCACTATCAGCAGCCGCGCGAACAGGCCAGCCAGATCGGCGCGGGTACGCTGGAACAGGTGGATGGGCTTGTCCACTTTCACGTTGCGAGGTACGTAGAGAAACAGGCCGCCCGCAAAGAGGGCGGCGTTGAGCGCCTCGAACTTGCCCGAGTCGGCGCCGGCGGCGGTGCCGAGGTGGGCGCGTACCAGGTCTTCGTGTTGGCGCGCCGCGGTCCCCAGGTCCATGAGCACGACGCCGGCGTCGCGGCACGTAGGATCGACCCAGCAAGACTGCAGCACTGCGTCTTCAACCACCGCCACCGCGGCCGGATCGCCGGGCAGGTCGTCCGGGGCGGCCCCCTCCGGAGCCGTGCCGTTGGGAACCAGCGGGGTGATGCGGTCAGGGAGGAACTTCTCGGGCTTCGAGTAACGCCATAGGTGGGCAACGCGATCGGGCAGGGGAGCGGCGGAGTAGATATCCCAGGCGGCGTGACGCCACTGCGCCAGCCACTCGGGCTCACCGGCTGCCTGCACGATCGCACGCACGTGGTCGGAGCTCACGGAGGATTGAGCGGTCGCTTGCATCGAAATGTCGTCCTTAGGGTCGTCTGGGCGCCTCGGCGGCTAGCCGACCGAACCTTCCATCTCGAGCTGGATGAGCCGGTTGAGCTCGACGGCGTACTCCATCGGCAGCTCCTTGACGAACGGCTCGATGAATCCGTTGACCACCATCACCAGCGCTTCCTCCTCGGTGAGCCCACGGCTCATCAGATAGAAGAGCTGCTCGTCGCCGACCTTCGAGACGCGCGCCTCGTGCTCGACTTGTACCTGCTCCTCGGCGACTTCCATCGTCGGATAGGTATCGGAGCGTGACCCGGTGCCCATGAGGAGCGCATCGCACTCCACGTGCACCTTCGAGCCCACCGCGCCGGGGTAGACCTTCACCATGCCGCGGTATGAAGACCGCCCACCGTCCTTGGAGATCGACTTCGAGGTGATGCGCGAGGTCGTGCGCGGCGCGGCGTGATAGATCTTGGCGCCGGCGTCCTGATGCTGGCCCTCGTTGGAGAACGCCACCGAGAGGATCTCGCCGTGAGCGCCCTCGCCCACCAGGTTTACGCACGGGAACTTCATCGTGAGCTTGGAGCCGAGGTTGCCGTCGACCCACTCCACGGTGGCGTTCTCGTGCGCGACGGCGCGCTTGGTCACCAGGTTGTAGACGTTCTTCGACCAGTTCTGAATGGTCGTGTAGCGTAGGTGCGCGCCCGGTAGCGCCACCAGCTCGACCACCGCCGAGTGCAACGCGTCGCTTACGTACGTCGGCGCCGTGCACCCTTCGATGTAGTGCACGCGCGAGCCCTCGTCGGCGATGATCAACGTGCGTTCGAACTGGCCCATGTTCTCGGTGTTGATGCGGAAGTAGGCCTGCAGTGGCATCGTCACCTCGACACCCGGGGGCACGTAGACGAACGAGCCGCCCGACCACACCGCCGAGTTGAGTGCCGCGAACTTGTTGTCCTCCGGCGGGATCAGCTTGGCGAAGTACTTCTTGACCAGTTCCTCGTGCTCGCGCAGGCCCGTGTCCATGTCGGTGAAGATCACACCCTGCTCTTCGATCTCCTTCTGCAGCGAGTGGTACACGACTTCGGATTCGTACTGCGCCGACACGCCGGCGAGGAACTTGCGCTCCGCCTGGGGGATGCCGAGCTTTTCAAAGGTGTTCTTGATGTATTCCGGAACGTCGTCCCAGCTCGTGCCCTGTTGCTCGGTCGGCTTCAGGTAGTAGTAGATCTCGTCGAAGTCGATCGAGTTCAGCAACTCCTGGTTGCCCCACCGCGGCATCGGCTTGGACTCGAAGATGTCAAACGAGCGCAGCCGGAAGTCGGTCATCCACTTGGGCTCTTTTTTCATCGCCGAGATGTCGCGCACGACGTCGACGCTGAGGCCACGCTCGGCCTTGTATACCGAGACCTCGGGATCGTGGAAGCCGTACTTGTATTCGTCGTTGATGTTCAGGTCGTTGGGTTGTGTCGACATGGTTCAGGCCTCCGCCGGTTGCAGTAACTCGTCTTCAAGCCACTCGTAGCCCTTCTCTTCGAGGGCGTGCGCCAGTTCCGGGCCGCCCGTACGGACGATCTTGCCGTCCAACATCACGTGCACCACATCGGGAGTGATGTAGTTGAGTACCCGCTGGTAGTGGGTGATCACCAGGTGCGAGCGCTCCGGTGAGCGCGTCGCGTTGACGCCCTCGGCGACCGTCTTAAGGGCGTCGATGTCGAGGCCCGAGTCGGTCTCGTCGAGGATGCAGAAATCCGGCTCTAGCATGAACATCTGCAGAATCTCCAGGCGCTTCTTCTCGCCGCCCGAGAACCCCTCGTTGACGTAACGACTAGTGAACGACTTGTCGACGCCGAGCAGCTCCATGGCGGCGTTGAGCTTTTCGCGAAAGTCGCGTATCCCCAGGCCCTCGTCGCGTGCCTTCAGCGCCGAGTGCATGAACTTCGATACGGTCACGCCGGATATCGCCATCGGGTACTGGAACGCCAGGAACATGCCGAGGCGGGCGCGCTCGTCGGTGTCGAGCTCGGCCACGTCCTGCCCGTTGTAGAGGATCTGGCCGTCGAGCACCTCGTAGTGCGGATGCCCGAGGGCCACGTAGGCAAGGGTGCTCTTGCCGGAACCGTTACGGCCCATCAGCGCGTGAACCTCACCGCGGTCGATCTTCAGGTCGACTCCGCGCAGGATCTCCTTGCCTTCGATCGCCACGCGCAGGCCTTTGACCTCGAATAGAGGTGTCTGCTCGCTCATCAGCGTGGTGCTCCTGTAATCGTTTCTTGCCTACAAGTCAGCAAGTCAGCTGGATTCGGTTAGCTGCACCTTGTGGAGGGTCGGGGCAGCTGGGAACTTTGTTTTGCTCGCAAGGTTCGGAATGGCTTCAACCATGGGTTGGAGCTCGCGACACATCTCGTGCTCGGAGCGCAGCAGATCTGCCAGCGTGATGCGCTCGAGCAGCTGGTGGACATGCTCTGACAGCGTTGACCAGACCGGGCGCAGCGCGCACGAGGTCTCGTGCACACAGACCTCCCCGGCGCCGCTGTGGCGCTCGCAATATTCCGCGTCGAAGAGTTCGTTAGATAGCGCCAGGACGATCTCGCCGAGGTTGATGTCGTCGGCCGTGCGGGTCAGCAGGAAGCCGCCGTTGCGGCCGCGAACGCTGTCCACGAGTCCGTGCTGGCGCAACATGTTCAGCAGCTTGCCAGTGTACTCGGGACTCAGGCCCTCGTTCACCGCAACCTGCCTCACTGACATCGGTTGCCCGGGGTCGTTCAGCGCCAGCTGCAACATACAGCGCAGACCGTACTCCTCGAGCGCGGTGATCTTCACGGAGAGACTCCGAAGTGGGAAAGGCGAGCCGGGAAACAGCGCGGCTACGCACGCTCTTGGAATGAAACTAGCGAGAAACTCGCTGCGTCAGGGCCCAGAATACAAAAACCTGACTTTTTTGTCAACTTTTCTGGGGCCTGATCAAGAGGAGAGGACGAAAGGTCCCTTCCGCCTGTCGAGCGCCGCTACGAAGGCTCGAGTCAGTACTTCTTCGACCACGGGAACTTGGCATGTTCACGCGACTCCGGCACATAGTGCTGGAGCGACTTCACGTAGCCGAACTCCTTGGGAAATGCGAGCTCGTATTCGTCGGGGTTGATGCCGTCGTCGAGGAACACCTTCCTGGCGTCGCGGGCGGCCTTCGTCATGAATATCCCACCGGGAATGGTCTCGGCAGGGTAGGCGCGCGTGCACCGCAGGTTGGCGTTCAGAACGCCTGCCGGCTCCAGATAGAAAAGGAATTCCGAGTCGTCGAACTCGCCCGTCAGCACTGACTCTTCGAACGCTTCCTGCCCGATGACGATGCCCTTGCAGGTGGCCGGGTCGGGAGGGGGTGGCGGCGGCGGGACGTCCTCGACCTTAGCCTCGGGGACAGAATCCTTGGCCGGCTTGGTCGAGGTAGTGTCTTCAGCAACGTCCGCCGCTTCGGCCTTGGCGGCCGACACGGGCTCGGCCGATACGGCCTCGGGAGTCCCTTCTTCCGGCGGGGTGGCCGCGTCGTCAGCGGCTGTCATCGTGACCTCCTGTCGATCCGGCTTCATGGAGCGCCGGGTAGGATATCAGGTACGGTAGTTGCCGGTCGAAACGCCAAGTCGTGCCTCGCACCGGCGCCGGTCGGTTATTGACAGGTTGATACCGCCGAAAGAAGATTCCCCCGCCGGCGCACGCTGCCCGGAACTGCCCGGAATCAATGGAGAAGGCCGCTGAGGATCCACGCGGGAGCAACGTCGCTAGTAGGTACCGTCCGCCGCCACAATGAGGACGCCTGCCGGGCCGAAGAGGATCTCGGCCTTTTCGTGGTCGCGGACGGTCTCGGCGGCCACCGGGCTGGCGAGCACGCCAGCAACATGGCCGTGGAGGTGCTCATGCACACGCTGCAGACGGCTCGCGACAACGGCGACTCACCTGACCTCGATCTGGTTCTGGACGCCTTCGATAGGGCCAACCACGGCATACTGAACGAGGCTCGTAGCTCGCCCGAGCGCGAAGGGATGGGGACCACCCTTACGGCGATCGTGGTCCACGGCGACCAGCTGCTGCTTGGTCACGTAGGCGATAGTCGTGCCTGGCGCATTCGCGACGGGGTGATCGAACAGCTCACCCAGGATCACACCGTCGTGGGGCAGCAGGTGCGCGACGGTGTGCTCACCGAAGCCGACGCCGAGACCCACCCCATGCGGCACGTGCTCAGTCGGTGCCTGGGGATTCACGAAGAAGTCGAAGTCGATCTTGCGGAGGGCGCCGTCACGCCGGGGGATATCTACGTGCTTGCTTCGGACGGCCTCATTCCCTCGACGCCCCCCGACGAGATCGTACGCATCGTGAAGGAGAACAGCGAAGCGAAGATCGCGGCGGAGGTAATGGCAAACCGCGCTTGCGAGCGTGACGGTCGAGACAACATCACCGTCGTCGTGGTGGTATGCGCGGACAACTGACTCGCAGCGCGGCGCTAGCGTTGGCTCTTTGCGGCACCGTAGGGCAGATTGCCGATGCCTCGGCGCAACAAACGGAAACCGCCGAGGCCGCTGAGGCCGCTGAGGCCCTCTTCGCCGAGGCCGAGGGTTTCTTGCGGCGGGGACGGTTGCGTGAGGCGCGTGTGGGCTATGAGCGCATCGTCGCCGAGTTCGGTGCTATGGCCGCGCCGGCCGCATCGTGGCGCGCCGCTGCCCGGGTTCGCCTCGGCGACTTACGTTGGCGTTCGGGTGCGTTCGCGTTGGCCGGCGGCGAGTATGTGCGGGTGCTCGAGCAAGAGCCGCCGTCTGCCTGGACGTCACGAGCTCGCCTCGGATTGGCCAGTGTTGCGCTCCTCGATCGTGATTGGGTTTCGGCCGCTGACATGTTGCAGCGGGTAGTCACCGCTACCGACGCCGGCTGGCCGGAGGGCGATGCCGGAGCGGCGACCGATGCGCGGCAGCGCCTGGGCTTGATCCAACGGTTCCGGGTACGCCCCCGCAGTGGCACGCCGTACTGGACTGCGGCCAGCGTGTTGATTACGCCTGGTCATGAGCTGCGGCGCCCCATCGCGCTGGCGGCCAGCAGTGACGGTCAGCTGCTGGTCGTCGACGAGGGCATAGCGGCCGTGCTGTTGATCCACTCCGACGCGTCGCGTGTCAGCCGGCTTCCGCATGACGACCATCGCCGACCATGGTGGGGATTCGATGGGCTGCCATACCTACCAACGCGCAAGGCGGGTGTCATCGCGCTCGGTGGATCGCAGCTCCGATTCGTCGCCAGCGAGGCCGGCCGACGAGTGCCGTTGGAGGATCTGCAGGGTGGGGCGCGGACACCCGAGGGGTATTGGTACCTGCTGGACTCGGATCCGCGGCGCGTGCTGCGATTTACCCCGGAAGGGGAGTTCGAGCGACAGATCACGGGCCGCGACGAGGAGCCTGTCGACCTCGTTGTTGACGGGCGTGGCCGGTTGCTGGTGCTCGAACGCCGCTCGGATCGCGTCATTCGCTTCGATGCCGACGGCCGCCGAGAACTAGTTGTCGTTGAGGGAAATTGGCGACGTCCGGAGGCCATCGAGGTCGATGGCCTGGACAATATCTACGTGCTTGATCGGGACGCGAAGCTCATCGACGTATTCGACGCTGACGGCAAACCATTCAGCCGCCTGGGTCCCGACTTCCCTAGTGCCGTGCAGATGCGAAGCCCGCGGGATCTCGCCGTTGACGGCACTGGGCGTGTTTACGTCGCCGATCGCAGCGCCTCCATCGTTTACGTGATCCGGTGAGCCGTCTCGAGGCGCTGGTCGCCAATGCCCGGCGCAGGGTACTTGTCGCGGCCGTATTGTCGTTGGCGCTGGCCGCCATTGATCCACCGTTGGCGGCAGCACAGGGCTCGGTCGAGCAACTGGGGATTCTCTACGCCCGTGCCGAGACGATGATCCGTGCCGCTGACCACGAAGGTGCGATCGTGCTCCTGGATCGGATGATCGGGCGATTCGACGCCCCTGGCGGAGCATCCTCGGAGGCTCTGCGGCTGCTACTGCGCCGCGGTCTGATGTCAAGAGCACGAGCACTCTGGGAGGTCGGCCGTCGGGGTGAGGTCGATGATGATCTCGACCAGGTGATCGAGCTGGCTCCTTCCTACGAGATAAACGCCGGGTCGGTGTCCGCCGACTTCGCGTCCCGGTTTCGGCGACGTCGCGAACGCAAGGTCGGATTCCTACGCATCGGGCGCTCCCCGGCCGACTTGCGAGTCTTTCTCGATGGTCGCGAGCTCGGTGACGTTCCCGACATCTTGCCGGTGCTTGCCGGCGACCATGTCGTCGTGGGCCGACGTGCCGGATACGCGAGTCGGCGCGAAGAGGTCAGCGTCCGCAACAACCGTACGGAGGGCGTCGGGTTATCGCTGGAGCGATCGAGTGCCACGCTGCGCTTGGCGACCGATCCGCCAGGCGCAGTCTTGACCCTCAATGGTGAAGTGATGGGCACCACGCGGCCTTCGACAAGCAACCCAGCGACCACCGTGTCGTTGCCGTTGACTGTCGACGCGTTGCTCCCGGGCTGGTACGAGATCGAAGTCACGTTGGCCGAGCACCGGACATTCCGGCAGCGGTTGGAGGTGCCGGACCTGAGCGACTACGACCTTGGCGTTCTGCATCTCGACGCGGCCTTGGGAATGCTGCTGTTGCGCGGCCTGCCTCCGGCGGCCAACTTGTATGTCGACGGTGAGCTTGTCGAACCAAAGCGGCAGGATGGCGTTAGCGATCAGGCGCGCGTGGAGCTGCCGGTCGGAGATCACCGCGTGATGGTGTCGATGCCGGGTGCAGGCGTGTTCGAAATGCCGTTCCGGCTCGAGGACGGCACTACGCGCAGCTTGGAGGTGCGCCTGTTGCCGGGGATCGCCGTGCTCGGTGCTCGAGGCGGTGACGAGCTAGATCGCGACGAGATACTAGGTGACCTCGTCAGCGAGCTCAGCAGCGCCAGCGGCTGGTACCAGATGGATCGCCGCCACCGCATCGCCGATCTCGAGTTCCAGGACGACGGAACGCTGGCCGCCGCTGTTCGGCGTCGGTTGGAGGAAGAGATCCCGGCGAGCGTGTTTGTCACCGTCGAACTGGAGTCGACGCCGGCCACGGAGGTGGTGCTGCGCCTGTGGGCCGCCGGATCAGGCCTGTCGCATGGCGTCGTCCGGTTGCCTCGCGGCGATCGTGCTGCGCTCACAGCATGGGTCGACGAGCTCAACGCGCCGCTGACTGGTGACCGCGCTTGGCTGGGAGCTTTGATTATCGACGGCGGGCTCGAGGGCAATGCGATCGTAGCGTCGCTGACGCCTAATGGGCCTGCCGCCAACGCTGGCCTGAGCGTCGGCGATCACGTTCTGACCATCGATGGACGCCCGATAGCCGGCGCCGCCGACGTAGAAGAGGTGCTGATAGATTCGGCGCCATTTACGAGGCTTGCTATCGGCTACGAACGTGGCAACTCGCCGGGTTTGACGAGCGTGACGCTGGGCTCTAGCCCAACGCTTCTGACGGACGTAAAGCCGGCGCGGGCAGTGGCGCTGTGGGCAGCGGCCACAGCGGCTCTAGAAGCCGCCGACTCGGTGACGCCGCGCTGGGTGCTGCAGTTACAGCTGGCGCACTTGCTGCTGGAACAAGAGCGCTTCGCAGCCGCGGTGGATGTGCTACGTCAGGTGCGTGCGCCCTCCGGCGTCCCCTTCGGCGCCGGCGCGGTGGATTATTGGCTCGGGGTGGCCCTGTTGGCGGGCAAGGGCGACGACGTGCAGACGGCTCGCCAGGCTCTGACTCGGGCGGCGGCCGACTCCGAGGCGAGACTCATTCACAATGACGGGCCTCGGCTCGCACCCCGGGCACGGGTGCGGTTGGCCGAGCTCGGAACGCAGGACTGAGGCGCCCGACCAAGAACATGCGGTACCTGTCTGCCGCCGATCTCGACTTAGCGCTTCCCATCGATGCCGCCATCGATGCGATGGAGGCGGTCTTCGGCGCCGCTGCTCGCGGGCAGACCGATGTGCCCGAGCGGACGGTTATCTACGGCACGCGCAGCGACGGCGATTCCGAGTCGCTGTTGCTCACCATGCCGGCTGGCTGGCAGGGGCGTGGCTCAGGTGCGAAGGTCTCGAGCTTCATTGCCGACAACCCGTCGCGCGGCTTGGCCGCCGTGCAGGGAATCGCGGTGCTGTTCGACACCGATAGCGGGAGCCCGGTGCTGCTGACCGACGCGGCCGCGCTCACGGTGCGGCGAACCGCGGCCATGGCCGGTCTGGCTACACGCTTTCTGGCGCGTGCCGATGCGACACGCTTGGCAATTATCGGTACGGGTGCTTTGGCTGCCGACATGATCGCGGCGGTGTGCTGCGTACGGTCGATTGTGGCCGTGGTGGCCTTCAACCGCACCCCGTCGAAGGCGGAGGCGTTGATGGACTCGCTGGTCATCGGCGGAGCAGTGGCCGCGACGGCGGAAGACGCGGCGCGCGATGCCGACGTGTTGGTGTTGGCAACGTCATCGACGACGCCCGTGGTGGCCGATGCGGCGATCGGGCCCGGCACGCATATCAACGCCGTCGGCAACTTCTCGCCGCGGGGGAGCGAGCTGCCGCCGGAAACCGTCGCCCGGTGCACGCTGTTCGTAGATAGCTACGACAGCGCGCTCTCAGAGGCCGGTGACCTGATCCTTGCCGCCGAACAGGGTTTGATCCCGGCCGGCCGCGAGGGCGTTTGCGGGGATCTCGCGGAGTTGTCTGCCGGGGCGGCCCCGCTACGCTCGAGCGCCCAGGAGATCACGCTGTTCAAGAGCGTTGGGACGGCCCTTGCCGACCTGGGGGCGCTTTGGGCCGCGAACCAGATGGCTTCGGATCGCAACATCGGCATACGTCTTGACTGAGTGGGGGCGCGAGCGAGTCTTGTGACCACACCAGGACACGTTTATCCTAAAGAGTACTGGTCATCCGCTTACGAGCCGTTACGGAGCCTTCATGGAACCCACAGCTAGCGAGCAGCCCGAAAGCTCGGCCTTGCCGCCGACCTCGAAAGCACCGCTTGTGTTCACCGAGGCCGCCATCGCCAAGGTACGCGAGTTCCTGGACACGAAGCCGGACGCCCAAGGCAAGATGCTGCGCATCTTCGTTCAGGGAGGCGGCTGTTCAGGCTTCGAGTACGGGTTCTCATTCGACGAGCACAAGGAAGGCGATCTGGTGATCCCACAGGGCGACATCGAGGTGCTGCTCGACTCCTTCAGCCTTCCATACCTGGAGGGGTGTCACGTCGACCACGCCGAGACTCTGATGGGCAGCGGGTTCTCGGTGAAGAACCCGAACGCCACCGGGACTTGCGGCTGCGGGCATTCGTTCTCCGCCTAGCGGAGTTCTTCAGCACCCTGCGAGGGAGTCGGTGCCGGGGCGACTGCGCGGCTTGGTGCCCCAGTGGAGGGCGACGGTACCCAGGGTGAGGCGCCGATACGCGACCTCGGTGAAGCCGGCTTGGCTGAGGATAGCGGCGAAGGACTCCGGGCTCTCCCAGGCGTCGATGCTGCGGTTGAGGTAGTGGAACGGGACGGAGGTGCCAGTTAGCCAGCGACCGATGTTGGGGACGACGGCTCGCGTGTAGATGCGGTGCCCCCAGCGGACAGCGGCAAGTGGGGGGTCGCAAAATTCGAGGATCACGAGGCGTCCGCCGGGTTTGAGCACACGGTGTGCTTCGGAGAGCACGGGACGCAGGATGGGGCGCACGTTGCGCATCGCGAAGGCGGAAAGGGCTCCGTCGAAGCTGGCCGCGTCGTAGGGAAGGGCTTCGGCGCTGGCGACGTGAAACGGCACCGGGAGATCGGCTCGCGATTGCTTGGCGTGGGCAGCGTTGATCATCTCGCGGGCGAAGTCGACACCCACCGCTCGATGGCCGGCGCCGGCCGAGGCGAGTGCAAGGTCACCGGTTCCTGTGGCGATGTCGAGAACAGCACCGCCGGCCGGCACTCCGAGTTGGCGGATCGCAGCGCGCCGCCATGCGGTGTCCAGGCCGAGGCTGGCCCAGCGGTTGAACGTGTCGTAGCGGGGCGCGAGGCCATCGAACATTCGCTGCACGGCGTCGGTGAACGATCCGCCGGCAGCCTCGACGCGGTCCGGAGCGCCGCCGCTGTCAGGATCGAGTTCTTTGCCCACGATCAGAGAGCGTGCCAGAATATGCCTCCTCGCGTCGTTATCAGGTGTCGACAAGTGTGCGGTTCCCGTCGTCGGGCGGCCTCGGAGGCCCAGAGTTGAGTGAGCTAAAGACGGTGGCCAGCGTTACTGACCTGGTCGAAGGCACCGGTAAGACGATCGAGATCGGCGAGTCAGAGATCGCATTGTTCAACGTTGGCGGAGCGTTCCACGCCATCGAGAACACCTGCTGTCATCGCGGCGGTCCGGTCGGTGATGGTGATCTCGACGGCCACACGGTCAGCTGCCCGTGGCACGGCTGGCGCTTCGACGTGGCCAGCGGCGAGTGCCTCAACTCTCCCGGCGATTGGCTGCGAACCTACGAGGTTGTTGTCGAGGGGACGGCGGTGCGGGTGAGGCTTTGAGGATCTGTTCCCTTTCACGGGTTACGTTCTACACTGAAAGATCGAAAACGAGTCGCAGCCCAGGTCGTGGCGGACTAGTGAGGCACGAGCGGTGGTGAAGAAAGCGCGGGTCACTCGGGAGCGTGAGGTACGGCTCTACGAG
Organism: Acidobacteriota bacterium; assembly: GCA_963666055.2. Lineage (GTDB taxonomy): Bacteria > Acidobacteriota > UBA890 > UBA890 > WLXD01 > DASCOT01. Next base: position 936,576 of record CAXWPH010000015.1, read on the forward strand.
AACGACTTCCTCGAGTCGCTTACTCGCGTCCATCCGGCGGTGCCGATCGCCATTTGGGGACCGATCGCGTTGGCGCTCATTTACCTGGGGTATTTGCGCGATCTGTCGGTCGGAACCGTCATCGCTTTGTCGATCTTCGGCGCCTTCGCGTGGACATTCACCGAGTATTGCCTGCATCGCTGGATCTTCCACTGGGAACCACAGCACGCCAGGCTCAAAGAGTTTCTCTACCCGCTGCACCGGCTCCATCACGACGTACAAGAGTGGGATCGGCTGTTGGCCCCGCCGATGATGGCAGTGCCGCTATACCTGATTCTGATGAGCGTCGGCTACTGGATCCTCGGCACTCCGACCCTGTTTCCGTTCTGGGGCGGCTTCACGATCGGTTATCTCTGCTACGACTACATCCATTTCTATACTCACTTCGTGAGGCCGAAGAACCGCATCGGGGTGGGGCTGCGCAAACGCCATCTGCAGCACCACTTCTCCGCCGAGGAACGCTGGTACGGCGTGAGCTCGCCACTGTGGGACTACGTGTTCCGCACCCATGTGCCACGTGGGCAGCGACCGTTCGAGGCCACCTCGCGACCGGACTAGACGACCGGGGGGGGGGTCGTACGGGGGCCCTACGGTTGCTCGAACCGAGCGCGACTCAGCAACGGCGATTCCAGCGCGCGCGTTGCGGTTCCTTTCTCAACGACATCCACGGCCAGCTCGTAGGTAGTCTCGGCCGGCGCGAAACAAGCTTTGTCGTTGCAAGCCTGATACAGGACGACGAACTCTAGGTCGCGAAATCCGAGCGCCGCCGTATCGGACACCTCGAGCACTACGCCCGCCACGACGGATCCCTCCCACACTCGTAGCGGTCCATCCCAGAAGCCGAACGTGAGCTCGAGGGCGGGTGGATAGAAAACCTCGCTGACCGCGAATCCGTCCGCCTCCGCCAGACTCACCTCGGTGGCGATCAGGAAGTCCTCCGACGCGGGGTTCGCGTTGATATGGAACCCTTCGGCGACGCGGATCTCCACCGCCGCCCGCAGCGTTCCGCCGCGCGTTACCGGGCTCGTGGCGACCATCGCGGTGGACTCGGCACGCTCGCCCACCAGCTGCCCAGTGGCGACGTAGGCTGGCAACAGCATCGCGATCACCGCCGTCACCACGGTGCCTAATCGGATGGCGTGCGTGAGCGTGACACTAGTTCGCTGCATCCGCGGCTCTCTTGCTCGCTTCGATTACCTTCTGCGCGATGTTCGGCGGCACGTCCTCGTAGCGGGAGAATTCCATCGTGTATGTGCCGCGCCCGCCGGTGAGTGAGTTGAGCTCCACAGCGTAGCTGAGCAACTCGGCCAGTGGAGCCTCGGCGTGGATGATCTGCCGGTTCTTGCGGGGATCCATGCCCTGCACGCGCCCGCGCCGGGAATTCAGGTCGCCCATCACGTCGCCCATCGAATCGTCGGGCACGTTGATCTCCAGCTTCATGATGGGTTCGAGCAGCACCGGCCGCGCCCGTGGTAGAGCGTCTTTGAAGGCGAGTGAGCCGGCGATCTTGAACGCCATCTCCGATGAGTCGACGGAGTGCTGCTTGCCGTCAGTCAGCTGGACCTTGAAGTCGACCATCGGGTATCCAGCCAATACGCCGCGAGCCGATGCCTCGATGACGCCTTTCTCGACCGCCGGACGATACGACTGCGAGATCGAACCGCCGAAGATCTTGTCCTCGAACTGAAAGCCACTCCCGGCGGGAAGCGGCATGACAGTGATCTTGGCGACGCCGAACTGTCCGCGGCCACCAGACTGCTTCTTGTGGCGCCCTTCAGCCTCGGCAGTGCCGCGGATGGTCTCGCGGTAAGGAACCTTGGGCGGATGCAGCTTGGCGTTGACTCCATAGCGACGTTTCATCTTCGCCAGGGTTACCTCGACATGCAGCTGTCCGATACCCGATAGCAACAGCTCGTGGGTCTGCGGGTCACGCTCTACGCCGAGCGTCGGGTCCTCGTCCTTGAGGCGCGCAATGGCGTTGCTGATCTTCTCCTCGTCGCCCTGGCTCTCGGGCTCCAGGGCGAACGAGATCGCTGGCTTTGGGAACGTTACGTGCTCGACTACCGCCTTGCTCGCCTTGTCGCGCAAGGTGTCGGACGTTCCGGTGTCCTTGAGCTTGGTGACCGCGAAGATCTGCCCGGAGACCGCTTCGGCGAGGGGTTCGAGCTGCTTGCCCTGCACCAAGGACATGTTGGAGAGTCGCTCGTTCGATTCGGTACGCGCGTTGACGACGGTGGCGTCGGCCTTGACGCCGCCGGTGAAGGCTTTGACATAGTTGATGCGACCGGCGAACGCATCGGAGACCGTCTTGAAGACGAGTCCGGCGAATGGCGCGTCTGCTTTGGCGTCGATCCACACGTCCTCGCCGTCCTCGCGTATCAGCAGCTGTCGGCGATCGATAGGCGATGGAAGGAAGTCGACGCATGCATCGAGCACCCGATCCGTGCCGATGTTGCGGGCTGCCGACATACACAGTACCGGGAACAAGTGCATCCCGAATACCGCCTGGCGTACGCCTTCGGTGAGTTGTTCACCGGTGAGGTCGCCCTCCTCGAAGTAGATCTCCAGAAGCTCTTCGTTGCTCTCGGCGACCATCTCCACGAGGGCCTCGCGCGCCGCTTCGGCGGCGGCTTTCATGTCGTCCGGAACGTCGCCTGCGACGCCCTTGCCGTCGCCGTCGACCGTGTAGGTGTAGGCCTTCATGTCGAGTAAATCGACTACGCCGGTGAATTTGTCGGCTTCGCCGATCGGTAGCTGTAGGGCCACGACCTCGCGCCCGAAGGCATCGACGCACGATTCGACGGCCCGCTCGAAGGAGCTGTTCTCGCGATCCAGGCGGTTGATGACGACGACGCCCGGGACCTTGAGGTCGCGCATGTACTCCCACACCTTCTCGGTCATGACCTCGGCGCCCGATAGGGCGTCGACGGTGACCAGCGCGCCGTCCACCACCCGCATCGCGCCCTTGGTCTCGGCGCGAAACACGGCGTATCCGGGCGTGTCCACGAACGTGACCTGGGAACCACGCCACTGCGCATGGGCAAGGCCGACCTGAATTGAGATCTGGCGGTCGATCTCCTCCTCGTCGAAGTCGGTGATCGAATGGCCCTCCTCGACCCGCCCGAGCCGGCTCACAGCTCCAGTGGTGTAAAGGCACGCCGACACCAGGGTCGTCTTACCGGCGTCATCGTGCCCGATAACACCTACGTTCCGGAGATCCTCGCTCGCGAACTTGGCCATGCCTACCCTCGTTCCCTCGTTTCAGGGTAGCGCCGCCGACAGGCACGCAGCGGAATCAGGGGGGGGCCGTGCGGGCCGACGAAGAACCGGTCGGCGCGAAGACTGCGCGAAAACGCTGGATGGTACCACGGCGAAGACGATCTTGGCGCGCCTTCGTAGGAGCGGTAGTGGCGCCCGCTCCGATCCGAGCTCAGGCTCGCCGAGCCTGCCTGAGGGTGGCGAGTAGGGTGCTCATGTCGCCTGGCGGTGCCACCTCGAATTCCATCCGCCGGCCGTCTTCGGGGTGCTCGAACGCAAGCCTGTGAGCATGAAGCGCGGGGCGCCCGAAGCCAGCGATCGCCCGTCGGACGCCGACGTCCTGGATGCCCTTCCACTGTTTCCCGGAGTACAGCGCATCACCTACCAGCGGATGGTGGATGTGCGCTAGGTGAGCGCGCACCTGGTGCGTACGGCCGGTACGCGGAAACGCGCGTAACAGCGTCACTCCGGGTCCCGGAAAATCCTCTTCGAGACTCCAGCGTGTGAGGGCGTCGCGCGCCTGGTTGGTGTTGGCGGAGATCTTCTTGCGGTCGGATCGGTCACGTCCCAGCGGTGTGTCGATCGTGCCGCTGTGTGCTTTCGGGCGCCCAAACACCAGGGCCAGGTACTCTTTGCTCACCGTGCGGTTGGCGAACTGGTCGGCGATGCGCTGATGCGCCACGTCGGTCAGCGCGACGACGATTACACCGCTGGTTCCGCGATCGAGTCGGTGCACGATACCCGGCCTCGCGGTATCGGTCAGCGCCGAGAAGCGTCGTTGATAGCGGTGCAGCAGTGCGTGGACCAGCGTGCCGGTGGGGTGGCCAGGAGCGGGGTGTACGACCATGCCGGCCTGCTTGTTGATCACCGCCAGGGCAGCGTCCTCGTACAGGACGTCGAGCGGGATGTTCTCGGCGGTGATGTCCCAATCCGGCGGGCGCGGCGCGAGGACGACGTGGACGGTCTGTCCCGAGATAACCGGGCTGGAGGCCTTGCGGGCGAGCGCGTCTCCGATTCGCACCGCGCCGGCCTCGATCAAGGCACGTGCACGAGAACGCGACACGTCGGCGAGCCGGCGGGCGAGCAATCGGTCGAGTCGCTCCCCGGCCTCTTGGTCGCTCACCTCGAGCCGTATCGTCGTTGGCTCGGGAGGTAGATCGGGCGGACTCAGGTGGTGCTCTCCGCTGCCTTCTGCACCCCGGTGCGCAGGCGCGCCAACATGCCCAGGGCCAGCGTCACCATCACGATGGAGACGAACTGCGAGGTAGAGAGCATGCCGTTGAAGATTGCCCCTCGAGGATCGCCACGCCAGAACTCGAGCACGAATCGGAAAACGCCGTACCCCAACACATACACCCAGAACACCTGGCCGTCGAATCTCTTGCGCTTGTACAACCACAGCAACAACCCGAAGATCGCCAGGTTGCCGAGCACCGAGTACAGCTGCGTAGGATGCAGGGGGATGTTCAGCGGAACACCCACCAGCGTGCCGCTGTAGCTGTTGTCGAACGTCACGCCCCAGGGTGCATCGGTGGGGATGCCGTAGCAGCAGCCAGCCGCGAAGCAACCGACGCGGCCGAACGCATGCGCGATGGCGATTGCCGGCGCTGCGACGTCGGCCGCTTTCCACAACGGCATCCCATAACGGCGTATGTACCAGATCCCCACCACCAGTCCGGCGATCATGCCGCCGTAGAAGACGCCTCCCGCCTGCAGCAAGCTCAGCCCCATTCGAGAGACCGTTCCGAGGAACGCGCCGAAGCTGCCGAGATACGGTGAGAGCACCTCGCCAACCCTGCCGCCGCCGTCCTCGAGGATGCTCCTGAACTGGCGACCGTAGAAGTCGTGATCGACGACCAGCAGCAGCAGCTTCGCTCCCACCAGACCGCCGAGGATGATGTAGACGCCGAGGTCGACCATCTGATCCGGGTCGATGCCCTCGCGACGTGCCAGACGCCGCGCCACGATGACCGCGACCAGAAAGGCAACGACCAACAGCACGCCATAGGTGTGGATCGTAATGGGGCCGATGCCGGGGATCGGCAGCCGAAACAGAATCGGAAACATCGAAACCTCGTGAACTCAGGCGTCGTCACGCGCCGGCTGATCGGCCGGTGTCACGACGTCGCTCGGGGAGTGCTCGGGTTCTGCTGGTTCCTTGGTATCCCGGGCAAGTGCCAGGAACAGAGCGATCCCACCCATGGTAACGGCTGAGTCGGCGACGTTGAAAGCGGGGAACTCGTACCGATTCCAGTGCAGAAGCACGAAGTCGATGACGTAGCCGTAGAGCAGCCGGTCGACAAGGTTCCCCATGGCGCCGCCGAGAATCGCCCCGAACGCTAGGATGACAGATCGTTGCGCGCTTTCGTGGCGAGCGTACGACCAGATGATCCCAACCGCCGCGATCGCCACCGCTACCAACACCCAGCGAACCCATTCGGCTTGCCCGCTGTTGAAGAAGCCGAAGGCCATGCCGCGGTTGTGTACGTGTGTGAGCGAGAGCACGTTGCCCAGTACCGGCACCCGCGCGTGCAGGGGAATGTTCATCCAGCAGAGCGTCTTGGTGATTTGGTCGATGACCAGCACGCACACGCTGGTAAGCAGGATGACGCGCCGACGGTCAGACGGGTCGGGCACGGCAGCAGTCGATTCCATGTTTCCCTAGCAGGCGGTGGTGGAAGCGTGGTGTAACCCTTCGGGCGCGGGCTCGCGGGCTCGGCGATCACGCGTCGGGTTTGTCACCCTGACCAGTAGTCGGTGCCGCGAGTGGATTAATGTCGACCACTCGCAGGCCGTGGCCGCGGGTAGCGACGAGAGCATACCCCGGCGCTTGCGCGCTGAGTCGCAGCGCCCAAGCTCGATCGAGGCCGGGGTCCTCGTCGAGGACGAGCCAGTGCTGGCCCTCACCGTGGCCACGGTACAGGGCACCGCGGTAGTCGAGCGCCAGTACCTGATCTGGATTAGCGGGGTCAACCTCCACCGCACGCAGCCCCGCGGCTGGCCAGGGAATGGGCAGCTGCGTCCAGGTCGCTCCACCGTCTTGCGTCCGGTAGATGGCGCTGGCAGTCACCGCGTAGGCGATGTTCCGGTCCTCGGGGTGGAGGGCGAGGTCCTCGACGCCTCCCGGCAATCCCTTGAGCTTGACCGTCTGGGGCCGCTTTCCGGTGATCAGCTCCCGGAGGTCGCCGCGCACCGCCCAGCCGTCGCCCACGGCGAGAGTGAATGTATTGCCAATCGTCAGTGCCTCAACGGCGGCGCCGCTCCATATTGCCCGCCACACGGGGCCGGCTTCGCTGTCGAAAGGCTGCGCGGCACCCTGCTTGTCGTCGAGAGAGGCGGCGGCCGCCACGTACAGCCCGCGGCTGGTGGCGGCAAGGATATGTCCATCCACGGCGTGGGCGATCTCGAGGGCCGTGAGATCCCCGGGAGGGGAGGGAACGGGCACCCAGCGGCCGCCCGGGAACGCACTCCACCAACCCGTCTCGCCGACAACCAACGCACGGTTGACGGGCTCGACCTGCGCCCGCAGGAATCGGATCGAGCCGATCGAGGGGGTTACCCCAAGCGGACGCCACGTCTGACCGATATCGGTCGAAACATGAACGGACTCGCGTAGGGGTCCGTCGCTGCGTGCCGCGAACAGGACGCGCGGCGCGCCTGGCAACACATCGAATGCCACGACACGAGCGCTGTGAAGGCCGCGGTTGCGCTCGTCAAAGCCGTCGCTGGGAGTGCCCGCCAGAACCCCACGCTCCTCGGTTGCCACGAAGAGCCGTTCGCCCCCTGGGCCGAGGGCGAGGGCGCTCACCGAGACAGCTCCGAGGAGAATCGACCAGTTGACACCGCTGTCGGTGGATTGATACAGGGCCCCGCGAGTGCCCGCGTAGATCACTTCGGGGTTGCGAGGGTCATGGACGATCGTGTGTATGCGATTGTGCGCGGGCGACACTCCGGTGCGGCGCTCAGCCCAGGTGTCACCTGCGTCGTTAGAGCAGTACAGGAAGTTGCAGGTGCCCGCCAGCACGGTATCGGGATCGTTAGGGTCGATAGCGAGCGAGAAGATGTCACGATCGATGGCCATCCCCTGATAGACGCGGCGCCAGGTCGCCCCGCCATCACGGCTCCGATAGACCTGCCGCCAGGTGCCAGCGTAGACGTGATCGGGATCGCGTGGGTCGACCGCCAGCGACTCTACGAACTCGGCCACTAGGCCCTGGCCATTGACGTTTGTCCATGAGTCACCGCCGTCGTCGCTGCGCCAGACACCGCCGATCCCGCCCACGTACATGGTGCGCACGCGCGAAGGGGCGACGGCAATGGACCGCAGCGACGGATCGCCCGGCAGCGACACGAGCTCCCAGGTTGTGCCACCGTCACTCGTGCGGGCCAGGCCGCCACTGCCCTGCGGCGTCCAGTAGGCCGCGAACACGATGTCGGCGTCGCCGGGGTGAACCAGCAGGTTGTCGACCACAGCATCGTGTCCGAGAGCGACCGGTAGCTCCTGCCAGGATTCGGCGCTGTTGAGCGACGCGTATACGTGGCCCGTCGCGGTCCCCAAGTACAGGCGAGTCGGCTCGCTTGGCGCCACTACGAGCGATCGAACCTCCCCCCCTGGGGGTCCGAGGCTGCGCCCGACGCGCGTCGCGAGGTGTGCTGTGATGCGTTCCGGCGTGTATTCCTGGGTGCCGGTCGCCGACCACGAAAGCCCGGCTGGGGCGATGACGAGCGTCGCCCCAGCCGCAAGAATCAGCGCCCGGGCTTTCCGAGCCGCCATGCTAGCGCGGCGGGATCGTAACGATGATGTGAATTCGCCGGTTGCGCGCCCGCCCGGCAGGGGTGCCGCCGTCGGCAATCTGTTCGCTGCTACCACGCGAGCTCGTGTGGATTCGCGACGCGCCGATGCTATGACGGTCTACGAGGTCCGCCCGAGCGTTGTCGGCGCGCTGCTGCGAAAGCTCGTCATTGGCGGTAGCCGCTCCTGCCAAGTCGCTGTACCCGGTGATTGCGACCGTGGCGCTCGGGTTCTGCCGCAGCAACAAGGCCACGTCGTCGAGCACCGCCTTGCACCTGTTGTCGATCCGGGCGCTCCCCGAGCTGAAGTCGTAGCAATCGAACGGCCGTTCCTCCGGGGTGAGGTCCGGCATTTCCGGTATCTCGACGGTAACGCGAACCGTGCAGTCCGCCGTGCCGCCGCGGCCGTCGCTGGCCCGGCCGGTGATGTTCCCCGAACCGGCCGGCACGCCGCTGCTGTTCCAGGTAACCACGTCGCCGGTCGTGGCACTCAGGCTTCCCGCCGCGGCATTCCAGTTGACCGTCACGGGGTCGCCGTTGGGGTCGCTGGTCACCGCCCGCACACGCACGCTCTCACCCTGCCGAACCGTCGACCGCTCGACCTCGCAGGTGAGCGTCGGCGCTCGGTTCCTAGCCTCCTCCTCGGCCAAGCGCCGTGCCTCCTCCTCGGCCAAGCGCCTTGCCTCCTCTTCGGCCAAGCGCCTTGCCTCGGCCTCCGATGCCGACCTGCCTTCGCCATTGGTGTAGGCGAGGCCGAACAGCATTCCCCAGCGCCTGAGCGCGCCGTCGATTGCGCCCGGGTCGGTCTGCCAGGCGATGTCTCGGACGTTGATCTGACTCTGGTAGTTAGCGGCGGCGTTGATCGATAGGCCACTGTCTAGCGCGGCACGCAGGCCGAGTCGGTAGACCGACTGATCGGCGTAACCCATGAAGTCGTTCTCGGTCGAGCTCTGGGTGGCCGCGACCCCGGTCCACTCGGCGATCGCCTGTAGTTGGCCGTCGGTCGGGAACTGCAATCCGACGCCATACAGCACCTCGGGGCTGACCTCGAAATTGAACAGGGTTGGAAACACGGTCTCCGGGGCGACGAGCGGCGCTCCGGTGATGTTGCGCCCGACGACGCCGGAGATCTTGTCGGCGGGATCCGGCGTGTCGTGCCACAGGTAACCGCCGTAGGCGTTGACACCGAGACGACCCAGTGCGGCGCTGCCGATGAGCTTGCCGCCAACGCTGAAAGCGCCGGTGCCGATGCCGGCGTTGGCCGCGGAGGTCGGTAGCTTGACCATTCCCTGAAGGGCGACGCCGCCGTACTCACGGAGATCGCCTGCAACCTTCACCTTGATGCCCATCCAGATGTCGCCGAACCCGTCCTGGTCACGCTGCGCTGCGAACGGGTGGTTGTTGAGGCCCGAGCAGCAGAGGGGTGGCAGGAAGAAAAGCCCGCTGCCCGCGGGTACGAGATGCATGTCGAACAGCGTGGCCTCCGAGGTGAACCGTCGGTCGACCTCGATGCGCGGGGTTGCGCCGAAGAACACCTCGACGCGGTTGGTGAGGCCATAGGCGCCGGAGAAACCGTAGGAGGTGATAACGGAGTCGCCGTCCTCGCGGGCGATCCGATCAAAGAAAACCCCGAGCGACCACTTTCCGGACTCCAGAACGCTGGCGCGCGCCACAGTAAACAGACCGGTGGTGCCTTCCTGGGTCGGGTCGTTCTTCGTCTGCGCAAAGGCTGCCGTACCTGTCATGGCCACGAGCGCCAGTGCACCCACCAGAACCAGTGTGCGACGCATTACATCTACTCCTCCGGGGTGGGCACCGCGGAACGATTTCTCTCGACCGGATGCGCGGCCCCGAATCACAGCGCGCTACATCCTGTCATTTGGGGGATTTCGAACACCCATTGTACACGTCTAGGACAAGTCGTTGTGCGTCCAGGGAGCACGTATAAGGCAGAGTTTCACAGTTCACGGCAACTGCGGACGTGGCTGGACAGGACCGGACAGGAGAGACGCGCCGGATGCATGCCAACCGTGCTCGTCTTGGTCGGGACCGATCTGTCAACTCGGGTGTTCCGGGTGAAACGCAGAGTGCCCCGCTCCGACCACTGCCGGCTGCAGTCCCTCCGCCGATTCGGTGTGCGGGCTGACCTACCGCGGGCCTCAGGAACGGGTAATCTTCGGTGATACGCGCGCTTACCGCCGCTCCGCTTGTGCCGCTCGACGGAGCGAGAATCGCAGATATCCGGAGGGCCCCACGAATGTTCGCCTCATCCGTTCGCCGCAGGTTGGCTTGCGGCCTACTCGTGTTCGCCTTGGCCGCACCTGCCCTTGTGAATGCAGCGCCGCAGCAGGAGGCCGAGCTCGAGATCAGCCTTCCCGAGGCTGTGCGGCTGGCATTCGAACACAACCTCGACATCCGCATTGTCGGCTACGACCGCTCCTTGGCCGACGAGCGGGTGACGACTGCCAAGGGCCAGTTCGAGCCGTCGCTATTCTTCGGTATCCCCGGTGCTATCGGCGTTACCCCCTTCCCCACTGGCGGTGCTTTCGGCGGCAGTGCCGGATTTGGCGGGCTCGGCTACTCCAATCAGCGGTTCCCGGTATCGACACTGCTGGCAGGTGCCGACGTGACCACGCAGAAGTCGTTTGCGTCGCTGCTCGACTTCCAGCAGCAGCTCGGCTTCGGGTTGCGCTTCGACATTAGCTACGTCGCTTCGAGGACCGACTCGAACAGCATTTTCAACAGCCTGAATCCGGCCTGGAACAACACCGTGGCGGTCAGCTTCGTACAGCCGTTGTTGAATGGCCGCGGACGTGCGGCCACCGAAGCCCCATTGCTGTTGGCTCGCGCCAACACCGCTGTCAGTCGCGCCTCGTTCGTGGCACAGGTCGAGCAGGTGCTGTTGCAGGTAGAGCGCGCCTACTGGGAGTTGGTGTTCGCCGAGCGCGATCTCGAGGTGAAGCAGTCTTCTCGACAACTGGCATTGGAACAGCTCGAGCGCACGCGGGCGCAGGTCGAGGTGGGCTTGATCGCGCCGGTCGAGGCGACTCAGGCTGAGGTGCAGGTTGCGGGCCGGGAGACCGACCTCATCGTGGCGCGCAACACGCTCGACAACAGCCGCGATGCGCTACGTGCGCTACTACGAGCCGATCGTCTACCGGCCGGCTGGGATACGCAGCTCATCGCCACCGAAGAGCCCACCGTGGTAGCCATCGAGATCGACGTCAACGCAGCGATTCAGCAGGCCCGGGAACGCCGTGCTGAGCTTGCCGGGGCGCAGGCCACCATCAACGCGCGTCAGGTAGAAGTGAAGGCGACCCGCAACGCGCTGTTGCCGAAGTTCGATCTCATTGGACAGATTTCAGCCAACGGAATCGGCGGTGACCTCCTAGTCCGCGAGGGATTCTTCGGCGGCGAGGTGATCGAGACCATTCCCGGGGGCTACAGCGACGCGGTCAAAGAGCTGTTCGGGCTCGACTTCGCAAGCTGGAGCGCCGGGTTCAACATCACGATACCGCTGGGAAACAGCACCGCCGAGGGCAACTACGCGCAGGCGACGCTGAACGAAGACCGAGCGCGCACCGAGCGACTCCGTACCGAGCAGCAGGTTGTGCTGGAGGTGCGACAGGCCGTCCGAGGAGTGCGTGCCGCGTTCGAAGCGGTGGAGTCGACCGGCAAGACGCGCGAGCTTGCAGAGGAGCAGCTGCGCATAGAGACAGACCGGTTCGGCGTCGGAATGTCGACGAACTTCGAGGTGTTGCAGTTCCAGGACCAGCTTGCCGTGTCACGCTCACAGGAGCTCCGTGCTCGCATCGAGCACGCACGGGCGACGGCGGAACTGGCGCGCGCCACCGGCACGCTGCTCGACAAGTACGGCATCCGTATCCGGTAGACTCGGCCGAAGCGGAGGCACATGACTTCGATGATCCGGGGTGCGCGGACTCACCGCGGCGGCCTCGATGCCGTGCGTCGCTCCCGCACCTGGGCGGCGTTCATTAAGGTCGAGCACACGCTGTTCTCGCTGCCGATGCTGGTCGCAGGCGCCCTGCTGGCGAGCGGTGGTCAGCCGGCGTGGCGACCGCTGGGTTGGGCGGTGGTCGCTGGCATTGGCGCGCGCACCTTGGCGATGTCGCTCAATCGGCTGATCGACCGTCGCCTCGATGCCGCCAACCCGCGTACACGGGGCCGCGAGTTGCCGAGCGGTAACATGAGCGTCGCAGAAGGCTGGGTGATCGCCGGCGTCGGCCTGGCAATCTATCTGGTCGCGTGCGCCCGCTTGCCGCCCTTGTGCCTGTGGCTTTCGCCGGTACCGGTGGTGGTGTTCGTGGGCTACCCGTACTTGAAACGCGTCACGCCCCTGGCGCACTTCGGGGTCGGCCTGGCACTGGCGCTCGCCCCCCTGGGTGGCCATGTAGCGGTCGCCGGCACTTTGCAGGCGGCTGCGCCCGCCCTGCTCCTGGCGCTGTTCACCCTGCTCTGGGTTGCGGGGTTCGACATCATTTACGCCACCCTCGACGAGGTCTTCGATCGTGGCGCTGGGCTCCATAGCCTTCCCAGTCGCTTCGGCAGCGTGGCGGCGCTACGGTTTTCGGCAGCGACGCATACGGTTGCGGTCGGAGCACTGGGGGTGCTGTACTTCGGCTATCTCGGCGGCGTTGCGTCGGCGGCGTTGCTGGCCGCCGTAGCGATCTTGTTGGCGGCGGAGCAGCGGTTGGCCGACCGCGTGAGCCTGGCGTTCTTCCAGATCAATATTGTTGTCGGGTTCGTCGTCCTGGCGTTCGTAATCGTCGGACTCGCAGGAAGCTGAAGAACTCTGGTGAGTCTGATTGCATCTTACTTCCCGGACGGGACGCTAAGCACTTGATACGAGACCTCCTAGGCAGCGGCGAGTCAGGTTGGTGAGCGCTCGACGGCGGCGCATTCTCGTAGGCATGACCGGTGCGTCCGGAGCGCCCTACGCGGTGGCCCTGCTGAGACGTGACCTCGGCGAGGCGTACCTGGTGCTCAGTAACTGGGGCCGCATGGTGTTGAAAGAGGAAACCGGTCTGACCGAGGAGGACCTGCGTCCGCTGGTACGGCGGATCTTCTCGGACAAGGATCTCGCCAACGCCTTCGCGTCGGGCTCCAACGCATTCGACGCCATGGTGGTCATTCCGTGCTCCCTGAGCACCCTGGCGAAGATCGCCAACGGCTTGGCCGACTCGCTGATCACCCGCGCCGCGATGGTGGCGCTGAAGGAACGCCGCAGGCTGGTGCTGGTGGTCAGGGAGACCCCGTGGCCGACGAACGCGCTGGAGAATGCCGCACGGCTGTCACGTGATGGCGTGATCATCGTGCCAGCGTCGCCGCCCTTCTACCATCAACCCGCTGATCTCGAGGAGCTCATCGAGCACTTCGTGGACAAGGTCGCGGCCACCCTGGGGGCCGAGACGCCCCGCGCCTGGCGGTCGGAGCAACTCGAGCCGGAGCCGGAGTAGTGAGCTTCACGGACCTACGCGGTTTCCTCGACACACTCGAGCGGGCCGGTGAGCTGCGGCGCGTTCAGGCGAGCGTTGACGCACGTCTCGAGATTACCGCCATCGCCGACCGGGTAGTCAAGGAAGGTGGCCCCGCGTTGTTGTTCGAGAACGTCAAGGGCGCCAAGCACCCGTTGCTGATCAATTCGCTGGGGACAGAGCGGCGCATCCAGCTCGCTCTCGGGCGGCCGGCCGATGAGATCGGCGCGATGCTGTTGGCTACCGCCGAGGGACTCAACCCGCCGTCGCTGAATGCCGTCTGGCAGCTGCGCTCCAACTTGATGCAGTTGCTGCCAATGCGGACGCGGCGCGTCCGCCGAGGGCCGTGCCAGGAGGTGGTCGAGGCGCCCGACCTGGACCAGTTTCCAGTGCAGACCTGTTGGCCGGACGACGGCGGCCCCTTCATCACATTCGGCTTGGTGATCACCCGCGACCCGCTGACCGGCGAGCGCAACATGGGCATCTATCGTCTCCAAGTTCACGATAGCGACCTCACCGGAATGCACTGGCAAATCACCAAGGGCGGCGGGTTCCACTACGCGCGTGCCGAAGAGTTGGGCCAGTCGCTTCCGGTAGCAGTGGTGATCGGGGCGGACCCGGCGCTGCTGCTGTCGGCGGTCGCCGCCTTGCCGGAGGGCATGGATGAGATCGCCTTCTCCGGCATCCTGCGAGGTGCACCGTGCCCGATGGTGCGGTGCTCGAGCATCGACCTGGAGGTGCCGGCCAACGCCGAGATCGTGCTCGAGGGCGAGGTGGTCCCGGGCGAACGGCGGCTCGAAGGCCCGTTCGGCGATCACTTCGGCCACTACTCGCACGCGGCGCCGTTTCCGGTGTTCAAGGTGCGGCGCGTCACCCGCCGCCGCCGGCCCATTTACCTGTCGGCGGTCGTTGGGTTGCCGCCCCAGGAGGACAAGTTCATCGGCAACGCCACCCAGGACATCCTCGGGCCGCTCATCAAGCTCATCCACCATGAGATCGTCGATCTGTGGGCCTACTTCGAAGCCGGCTTCCACAACCTGCTGGTGGTCTCGGTGCGTCAGCGCTTTTACAAGGAGGCGGTGAAAACCGCCCTCGCACTGATGGGTACGGGACAACTGGCGCTGACCAAATGCCTTGTGCTTGTCGACGAGGGGGTGCCGGTACGCGATTTCAGCGCCGTCCTGCGTGCCGTGCGGGCCAACTTCGAGCCCGAGAGAGACTTCCTGCTCCTGCCCGGCGTGCCGCTCGATACGCTCGACTTCACCAGTTACCGAATGAACCTTGGTAGCAAGATGATTGTCGATGCCACCAGCGGCCCCACGGAAGCGCTGCACGGCGCACCTGGAGCCGATCATGAGGCCGTCCGGGTGGCGTTGGGCTCCGCCGCCGATGCGCCAGAAATGAGCGCCGCGCTACGCCACCCGACGCGATACTCCGGCGGCTCCGCCGAGCCGGCGTCGGGTCGCGGCGATCGTATCGCCGATCCGCGTGCCATTGACAGGCGCGTAACGGCGTACCGGGTGCTGGAGGATTCGCTCATGCTGGTACAGGTAAGCGCCGAGGGTCGCGCCGTCGTCGAGCGGCTCGTCGATGTCGATCTGGGCCCGGTTCGGATTGTTGCCGCGCTCAGCGACGACGTCGACCTGGACGATCCCGACCAGCGGCTCTGGGGACTGTTTACCCGCTTCGATTGCGCCCGCGATGTTGTCTTTGAGCGCACCGAATGTCGCGGCCCATGGACTACCTGCTACGGGACGATGGGCATCGACGCGACCTTCAAACCAGGCTACCCGGATCGGCTCGTGATGCCGGACGAGTTGCTCGACCAGGTGAGCCGCAGATGGGCAGAATACGGGCTAGACTAGCAGGCTGCCCTGCATCTGAGCCCAGCTCGCCGTAACCAGGCCCCTCACACTTCCATCACGGCCTGCTAGGCTCCTTCGGAGCCGACCGCAACGATGAGACGATCGACCGACCGACGCCTTCAACGCGTCGTTGAGAAAGCCGTCGCAGGTGAGCGTCTCGACTTCGACGACGGAATGGCGATGCTGTCGACCGGCGATGTCGTGGGTCTCGGGCGCATTGCCAACGCCGAAAAGGAGCGTCGCACCGGTGCGTTTGTGGGCTTCGTGCTCAACCGACAGATAAACCCTACGAACGTCTGTGTGCTGAGCTGCAAGTTCTGTGACTTCGCTGCCAAGAAGAACGATGATCACGCCTACGAGATGACGTTGGCGCAGATTCGCGAGCGGGTCCAGGAGCCCATTCGCGAGGTGCATATCGTCGGTGGACTTCATCCGGATTGGCCGTTCGAGCGTTACCTCGAGGTGTTAGAGACCATCCGCGAAGCGAACCCCGGAGCCCAGATCAAAGCCTACACCGCTGTCGAGATCGACTTCTTTGCACGCCGCGAGAAGATCTCCGTCGATGAGGTGTTCGACCGTCTTCAAAAAGCCGGCCTGGTAGCCATGCCCGGTGGTGGCGCCGAGGTGTTCTCGGAGCGCGTTCGTCGCGAGATGTACCGCGACAAGATTGGACACGAGCGCTGGCTGGAGATCCACGAGATCGCGCACGGTCGGGGGATTCGCACCAACGCCACGCTGCTCTACGGCCACATCGAGACGTATGAAGAGCGCGTCAACCACATGCTGCTGCTGCGTGCGCTACAGGACCGTACCGGTGGGTTCTTGAGCTTCATACCCCTGGCCTTCCAGCTCGGATACTCCAACATCGCCGACCGTCCGGCGTCTGCCCTCGAGGACCTCAGAACGATCGCTGCCGCTCGGCTGCTGCTCGATAACTTCCCGCATATCAAGGCCTACTGGGTGATGCTCGGAGCGGAAACTGCGTCGATGGCGCTGCAATGGGGTGCTGATGACCTCGACGGTACAATCGGCGAAGAGCTCATTGCCCACGCAGCGCTGGCGAGCAGCCCTGCGGGTATGACCACGCAGAAGCTCACCAAGATGATCCGTGAGGCCGGTCGGGTTCCGGTGCAACGCGATGCGATGTATCGGGTCGTCGCCGTTTATCCGCCACCGGACCACACCGCCCACTGGTCGCAGCGCATGGAGATAGCCAACGGTGAACCGATCGCGCTCCGTGGCAAGGTTGCTGAGCCGGTGGCCGTTGACGTCGAGCGCTATGGGCTGCATACCTGGGACCTGGTCGGAGAGAGCGCCCGCCACGTACGGCGACTGGCCCAGACTCCGCCGACTGTCCAAGCCGCGCCGGAGGTACCTGCCGACGTATCGCTCGTTGGCGAGTCCGAGGTGAGCGTCGCGAGCTCTCCATGAGTCCACTGAGGGTGGCGCGGATCCCCTACCTCAACTCGGTTCCGTTCTATCAGCACGTTGATGACGGCACCTTCGATCTGATCGATTTGCCGCCACGCATGCTGGGACAGGCAGCGCGCCGCGGCGAGATTGACGCTGGCATCATGTCGCTGTGCGATTCTTTCAGGAGTCCGGAGTTCATGACGCTGGGCAGCCTCTGTGTGGCGTGCGATGGGCCGGCCCATTCCGTGTTGCTGTTCTCGTGCGTATCACCTGATCAGCTCTGCGGCGCGACCATAGCCGTAACGGGACAGACCAGCACCTCGTATCCGCTGCTGCGACTGCTGTTGGAGCGGCGGTACGGCGTGGGCGCTGTACGCTACGTGCGCCGCGAACACGCTACCGACGAAGACGAAGCGGTTCTATTGATCGGCGATGCGGCACTCAAGGAGGCGGCCTCCGGGGGACTCGTACCCGGCGGGCGCGATTACGGTGCGGTGTCCATGAGCCTGACTGGTGGGCGCTGGAGTCAGGCGCTTGATCTGAGTGCCGCGTGGGGACGGTGGCAGGAGCTGCCGTTCGTGTTCGCGCGGTGGGTGGTTCGACGCGAGGCAACGTCGGCCACGAGCGCCGAGTTGCTCGATTGCCTGGCCGCCTCGCTCGATCAGAGTCTGCGTGACCTACACCCGCTAGCTGTCGCACACGGCGGTCAGGCTGGGCTAGATGCGGCTGCAGCCTATGCCTACCTGATGGGGTTCACTTATCGGCTCGGCGCGCCGGAGACCGAGGCGATCGAGCGCTTTCGCGCCTTGCTCTCGGAATCACCCTGGTGGGCGGATCGCCGTCCGGCGCACCGTCCGGAGACCACGACGTGACCACCCCCGGCCTGGTTACCAAGGCCTCCGAAGTGATGCGCGCTTCACGTCGGAAGGCAGCTGGCTTGAGCGACAGCGCGGCCGCCGGTGCTGCGCCCGGCTGCGTGCTGGGTGATCTGCTGATCGAGGGCACGCGCTCGGTCCGGCCCGAGGAGATTCGCGAGAAGGTCGACGCTGGCGCGCGCATCACTCCGCAGGAAGGCCTGTGGTTGCTCACGCAGGCACCGTTGGCGGAGCTTGGCGAGCTGGCCAATGTCTGGCGCTACCGGCACAACCCGGAGCGACGCGTAACGTTCGTGGTCGACAGCAACCCCAACTACACCAATTTCTGCGATGCCGATTGCCTGTTCTGCGCTTTTTATCGTAAGCCCGGCGATGCCAAGGAGGGCTACGCGCAGACGATCGATGAGCTCATGGATACGATCGGAAGGTCGGTCGAGCTTGGCGCGACCACCGTGCTGCTTCAGGGTGGGTTGTACGACGACCTGCCGTTTTCGTACTACGTCGACGTGACGAGAATATTCCGAGAGCGCTTCCCCGACGTTCATCCGCACCTGTTTTCGGCGCCGGAGATCGGCAAGATGCGCGAGGTGTCGGGACTCGGCTACGACGATATCTTCCGTGCTCTGAGCGACGCTGGCCTTACAACGATGCCCGGTGGCGGCGCCGAGCTTCTCTCGGACCGGGTGCGCGCGCGCATTTCTCCCAAGAAGCAGAGCAGCCTCGAGTGGCTCGAAATCCATCGAACTGCACATCGGCAAGGGCTGCGAACAACTGCCACGCTGATGTACGGGCATGCGGAGCAGCCGGCCGACATTATCGAACACCTGGAGTGTTTGCGCCGCGTACAGGACGACGCTGAAGAAGGGGAGGGGTTCACGGCGTTCATTCCGTGGTCGTACAAAGCCGTCAACACGCCGATGGAGCGCCAGTTTCCCGATAGCGTGGGGCCGTCCGTGTACCTTCGCGTCCTGGCTCTGGCCCGCCTCTACCTCGACAACGTTCGCCACATACAGGCGTCGTGGTTCTCAGAGGGCAAGAAGGCCGGTCAGGTGGCGCTACAGTTCGGGACCGACGACTTCGGCGGTACGCTGATCGAGGAGAACGTGTTGCACGAAGCGGCGCACGATGTGAGGACTACCACCGAAGAGACCATCGAGCTCATCCGTGAGTCTGGGTTCACACCGGCGCGCCGGAAGACTCCTCTCTATGATGTGGTCGAGACGTACTGAGTCTAAGTTGCGCGGTCGGCGTAGGGCGGTGCTCAAGACGCCGGCTGTGCTGTACCCCGGGCTCGTGTCTGCCCTGCTCGCTGTCGCGGTGTGCGGAGGACGCGATGCGTGGCTACACGACCCGTTGCCGGAGCGCGGCCCGGTGGTTGAACCTGCTCCGTTGCCGGCGCATGCGCCGCGAGTTCGGTTGACTACCATGGTGGGCGACATCGTCGTGGCGCTGTACGTGGATCGAGCGCCGGTCAGCGTCGCCAACTTCCTGCGTTATGTCGATGAGGGTTTCTACGACGGCACGATCTTCCACCGCGTCGAGCCGCCGACTGCCCTCCCGGTCATCCAGGCAGGTGGTTACGACGAGGATCTGAATGCACGGCCGACGCACGATCCGGTTGCCAGTGAGGCTCACAATGGCCTGGCGAACCTGCGCGGTACGGTGGCGCTTGCCCGTCGCGGAAACGATACCGGCAGCGCCACTTCACAGTTCTTCATCAACTACCTCGACAACCCGAGTCTCGACCACGCCGGGACCGACCACCCGGGTTACACGGTGTTCGGGCTCGTCGTCGAAGGGATCGAGGCCGTCGATCGGATCGCTCTGGTGCCGACAGCGCCGGAGCCTGGCACGACCCTGGGATACGTGCCAATGGTTCCGCTAGTGATCGAGAGCGCACGCCGCGATCCGTAGCCCCGTTACCGGTCTTCGATGCGCGACGCCCGAAGTCTGGCGCCAGGTAGTGGCAGCGCGGAGAGAGTCTCCAGAGAAAACGCGCTTGCCGACAAGCAGGCGCTATTGCCCGCGGCGTGGCGCATCCTCGCCGAGGCGTGCCTGCAACCAGGCGTATGTCCGGCCGGTGCGCAAGCGCAAGCCGGCGTCCTCCCGCTCGATACCCGGTAGCGCGAAGGCTCGCAGCGAGCTCTCGGCGGCGTGCATGTACGCACTTCGGCGACCCGTGTCATCGGTAAGCAACGCGCCGTACGCGAATCCGTCGGCAAGGAGCGATGCGGCGGGGCACGAGAGCATTTGATCGAGCAGTTGCTGTAGCGCCTGTTCGGCTTGACGATCGGCTCGCTGCGTCAGCCGCCTGGCCCAGGCATAGCGGCCGAGTGCCTCGAGCACCAGCCCGGCCTTCGCGGCGTCGGGTCCGCATGCAGCCGCATGCAGTCCGATCGCCACGGTTCGTAGCCTGGCTTGCGCCGCCTGCAGGTGGACGGGAGAGCCGGTGAACTCCCACATGTCGAGGTGCGCCACGGGCAGCCACGGATTGGCATCACGATCGTTGTTTCGCAGGAGTGCGCCCGCCGCCGCAGCGAGTGCCTCCTCGACGCGCGGATCTCCGGTGAGCCAGAAGTACAGTAGCGGCCCGCGCAGCCGCAGCCCGAAGCCCTCGTCGGCACCGGCGGCGACGCGCTGCGCCGCGGCTTGCAGCCAGGCAGCCTCGTTTCCCTGGCTGCCAAGCCAGCTGGCGAGTAACCCGAAGGCCGGGTCCCAGTCTCCGTCGGCCCTCATCGCAGCATCGGCGGCTGCCGCCTCGACGACGCCGAGGCCTGCCGGGCCCAGACCGAGTGAGTCGTGATACCAGGTAGTCTCTGCCGTCGCCACGAGCGGGCTCGAGAAGGCGCGGAACTCTCGGACGTCACCGGCACGCCCACCTCGGAACTGCAAGAAGAGCTCGACCGTGGCACAGCCGTTGCCGACGGGGGTGATGTCGACGGTAATGTCGCCGGCGCCTGCGAGGCTGATCTCGCGTACGCTGCTATCGGAGCCGGGCAGCGCTCCGACCGTGACGCCCCACCCGAGGGCGCTCACCTCGGCCCAAGCGACGCTCTCGTCGGTCCAGAACGACTGCCCGTCGAGTTGGGCACTCCACACTGCATCGGCATCCTGTCGGACCATCCGTGCCACGCTGCGGGCGTCGAGAGGGAAGGACTCGCCAGGAAACCAATCGCTTTCCGCGTCGCCGACAGATAATCCCAGCGCCACGCGGAGCGGGTCACCGAGGGTCTCGACGGGAATACGCAGCCGCACAACATCGTTGGTCGGAACCCCACAAGCCCGCACGACGGTCCGTAGCCACGGCCGATTCCGATAGGCGTGCAGCCAGACCAGCAGGCGTGCAGCAGAGTTGCCCGTTGGCTGCGCTTCCAATCGAACGATGGCCTCGGCCGGCCCAGAGGAGAGCAGTCGCGCGCGCAACGGTATCGCCTCCAGCCCTGTGGGCCCCGGCCACTGCAGCTCAGCGCCGCTGTCGCCAATCAGTCGTACATCGAGGCGCCGGTCCCCGTTCATGTCGATGCGGAGATTCTCGAACAGGCCACCGCCTTCGTTGGCGACGCGGAATCCGAGCGCCCCCGTATCAACATGGATACCGTCCGGCCCACGCCAAGCGATCTTTGCGGTCGGAGCAGCAGTCGGGCTTTGCACGAGCTCGAAGGTTGCTTTGCTCCGTGCCTGCAGGTCGGTTGCGAAGGTCAGTGCCAACCATTTGATGGGCGCGCTGGGGTCGTCGGTCGGACGGTTCCAACGCGCCAGCACACGAGCGTTGAAAGGGATCGGCTCGCCGTTCGAGTCGCGCAGGTCGAACGCTGTGATATCGACAACGCCGCTGTTCTGGGGCAGCGGGACGCCGGCCAGCACGGGCGCCTGTGATCGTTGAATCCCGGCAGTTTCCGTTACCTGCAAGCGGATGCCCTGCGGCTGGCTGCCGCCCAGCGCCTGGGCGCGAGCGCCGCCGGCGCACACAATCGCCAACAGTGCGGTAAGCAATGCGCGGAATGATATTCGTGATTTCAAAGCTCTCATCATAATTTTCGAAGTTTTATACTAGTGCACAGTGTCTTTTAGATAGTATCAATAGCTAATCGAATGCTCGAAGAACTAACCGGTCGACGAGAAATTTGCCCCTCAACGGCAGCAGCGCGTCACCACGGCCTGCTAGGGGTTAGTAGAGGTCGACCGCCGGTACCGCGGTCAGGAGCCCAGCAGCTCGGGCGCGTTCAAAAAGACGTTCGATGGCCCGTTGCCCGGCTACACCCATATCGAGGGTTGCCGCGTTGACATATCGGTACACGTACTCCTCGAGGTCATCGCGGGCCAGGCCGCGCGCGTAGCTCGCGGCGAAGTCGAGGGCTTCCTCCGGATGCTGGAATGCGGCGTGCACGCTGTGAGCGAAGGCGTCGGCGACCGCCTCCTGAACCGCTGCGGCAAGATCGCGGCGAATAGCTACCACTCCGAGCGGTAGCGGTAGCTGCTCGCGTTTGGCCCATTCCAGCGCCGGCTCGAAGAGCGCGTGCAGCCCCATACGTTCGTATACCAGTTGCCCTTCGTGAATGATCAATCCGGCGTCCACCTCACCGGCGACCACCGCGTCGAGGATGGCATCAAATCGCATCTCGACCTCCTCATAGGTCGTGCCGGCATAGATGCGCAGTAGCATCCGGGCGGTGGTCAGGGCTCCCGGGATGGCCACCGTGAGCCCCGAAAGTGGTCCGTCGGTGCCCGCGCTCGGCGGTCGGTTACCGACCACTAGCGGTCCGTACCCGTCGCCGAAGCTGGCTCCGCAGCGCAACAGCCGATAGCGGTCGGCGAATGTCGGGTAGGCACCCACAGAGATTGCGCTGAGATCGAGGCGGCCGTCCTCGGTACCTCGATTCAGCGACTCGATGTCGGCGAACTCCAACTCGGCGTCGAGGCCGCGCCGCTTCAACTCAGCGCGCAGCCCCCATGCCATGAACGCGTCGTCGGGGTCGGCGCTTTGCCCGATTCGGAGGATCTGTGACATCGTTTCCAGAAGTCCTGTGCCCGGCTCGGGTGGGCGCGGGGAGCTGGCGACTGTCTCTCGGGCACTGTAGTTTAGCTGCTCCCGCCAACCCCGTCTGATTCCCAATGAGTTCGATCGAAGCTCCTACATCGAGAGCGTCTGCGGTTGAAGAGGAGGATCTCCTCGCCTGGCGTGAGGAGTTCCCGATCCTCGAATCGTCGTCCTATCT
Organism: Acidobacteriota bacterium; assembly: GCA_963666055.2. Classification (GTDB taxonomy): domain Bacteria; phylum Acidobacteriota; class UBA890; order UBA890; family WLXD01; genus DASCOT01. Next base: position 959,528 of record CAXWPH010000015.1, read on the forward strand.
GATCTCGAACTCGCTAGGCGCGATGCCGCGTGGGGTACGCGCGGCGCTGGCCGGCTACGCAGACACGTGGGCGACCCGTGGTGTAGGTGCTTGGGAAGAGGGGTGGTGGCTCCTGCCGGAGGAGGTCGGCAACGCCATCGGCAGCATCATCGGGGCGCCGCCGGGCACCGTATCGACGCATCAGAACGTCACCTTGGCGTCAGCTGTGCTGGCATCATGTTTCGACTTTTCGTCAGAACGCAACCGCATCGTTTGCTCGGAGCTCAACTTTCCGTCGATTGTGCAGATGTATCGTGGCTACGAGCGCCACGGAGCGCAGCTGCATCTCGTCGCGTCGCCAGACGGTTTCGAGGTGCCTACAGAGGCGATGATTGCTGCGATCGACGAGCGCACCGCGCTGGTGCCAATCTCGCACGTCATCTTCCGCGGCAGCTACTTGCAGGACGTCGAAGCGATCATTGCCCGCGCCCGCGAAGTTGGCGCGAGTGTCGCGCTCGACATCTACCAATCAGCCGGTGTCATGCCTATCGACGTCACCGGCTTGGACGTTGACTTTGCGGTGGGCGGGGTGCTCAAGTGGCTCTGTGGAGGCCCGGGGGTGGCCTACCTATACACGCGCGCCGACCGTATGGCCGAGCTCGAGCCGGCGCTCACAGGGTGGTTCGCGCGTCGCGAGCCGTTTGCTTTCGATCCGCACGACACGACCTACCGAGATGATGCGTGGCGGTTTCTGAACGGCACAACCCAGATCCCATCGCTATCAGCCGCGGTGCCCGGACTGGATATCATCGGTCGCCTCGATCTTGCGAGCGTGCGACGTAAGTCGCACCGACAGACGCAGTTGATCATCGCGGCGGCCAGCGAGCGCGGCTGGCGCGTCAACTCGCCATTGTCGACCGAGCGCCGTGGCGGGCACGTTACCGTCGATGTTCCGGACGCCGATCGTGTGGCGCAGCAGCTGATGCAGCGGCGCATAATGGTTGACTATCGGCCGGGTGCGGGCATTCGCATGGCGCCGCATTTCTACACCATGGACGCCGAGATCGAGCACGCGTTCGCAGCCATCGACGAGCTCACGCGTCAGTAACCGCGCTGTCGATCGACCAGGTTGGCGAGCGGCACACCCTCGACGAAGCGGCGGTAGTTGTCGGCGAACTCTATGGTGATCGAGTCGACCTCGCTGGGGCCCGCTATGTGCGGTGTAACCCACGCCCGTGGCTCGGTCCACAAGGGACTCTCTTCGGGCAGCGGCTCGTGCTCGAAAACATCCAAGATGGCCGCTCCGAGCACGCCGTCGCGCAGCGCGAGCACGAGGGCCTCTTCGTCGATGAGCGCGGCGCGCGAGACGTTGATCAATACGGCGCCCGGGCGCATCTGAGCCAGAACGCTGGCGTCGATCATGCCGCGCGACTCCTGCGTCAGCGGTAGGGTCAGCACCAGCGCGTCGCAGGCCGGCACCATTTGCCGCCAGTTTCGCGCGTCGTAAACATGACTGACATGCGGTACCGGCCGGGCGGTGCGACACACGCCCGAGATCTCGGCGCCAAAAGCAGCGAGCCGCTCGGCGACAACCTGCCCGATCGATCCGAGCCCTATCACCCCGACATGGGAATCCTTGAGTAGCGGGCGTGGCTGGCCGTTCCACACGCCGCGATCCTGATCGCGCCGGTAGTCCTCAATGGCAATGAACTGATGCAGCAGGTACCCGACCACGTACTCCGCAATCTGATCTCCGAAACGCCCCAACGACCGGGTTAGCTGGACGCTCGCCGAGAGGTCGTCGCGGCCGAGCAGGCCGTCAACACCAGCTCCCATGACGTGAATCCACTCCAGCGCCTGGAGCTGACCAAGCGCGCCCGGCGGTGGGGCCCATGTGAGCAAGGCTCGCGCCTGGGAGGTTTTCACTCGGCCGGGGCCGGAGCGCACTTCCACAGGTACGCCGGGAAGCCGCTGCATGAGCGCCTTGCGATAATCCTCAGCCCTGGAATGCCATACGAGGATCGGAGCAATCTGCTCGACGTCTGGCTGTAACCTGGCAACGTTTTCGTCGGTTGGTGTCAACTGTTTGCTCCTTGCTCGAGCCGATGATAGCGTAGCTAGCCTTGCCGCCGGTGTCTTCCCGATCTCACCCACCCGCGTCGGAGGATCCACGAATGAAGTTCAACGAGCGTCGCATCGACGAGGTGGTCGTCATCGACCTGAGCGGCAAGCTCACCCTCGGCTCAGGCGATGTGCAGCTGCGCCAGATCATCCGTGACCTTCTCGACCGTGGCGAGAAGAAGATCGTGCTCAACCTGGATAAAGTTGGCTACATGGACAGCGCCGGTGTGGGCGAGTTGGTGGCGAGCTTCACCACCGCGCAGAGCCAAGATGCCAAGATGAAGCTGCTGAACCTGACCGCGAAGATTCGCGACTTGTTACAGTTTACGCAGCTGATATCCGTGTTCGAGAGCCATACCGACGAGGCGGAAGCGGTAGCGAGCTTCGACTAGAGGTTTGACGTCGTCGGCGCGACGCTGACCAGGTCTCGCTCAGTAGCCGCCGCAGGGGGCGGGTTCGAATGGCTGGCGGAGGCTCATCAGACGGGGGCAGGCGATGCACGAGTTTCGGCTGACGCCGTCGGCGCCGTTCGGATTTGAGACCACTGCCATGTTCATGTCCCCGGGGGCGGGGGAGGTGGTCGATGTCTTCGACGGCAAGCGCTTCACTCGGCTCGTCGACGTTAGCGGCCGCATGCGCCTCGTGCTGGTCAGCAGCTTGGGTACCGGGCAGCGTCCGGAGCTGATCGTCACCCTGATGAACGGCACCGAGCGCGACGAGCCCGGCGTAGTAGCGCTGTTGTCGCGGATGATGGGCATGGGCTTCGATCCGGGCCCGTTCTACAAGCTCTGCCGCCAGGACCAGGGCCTGTACGGGCTCTCCTCCGACTTTTACGGCCTACGCCCGACCCAGAGGATGCACCCGTTCGAGTCCATCACGCTAGCGGTAGCGAGTCGTCCCGGGCTGCATTTTTTCCGCGCCAGCGTTTCCAAGGTTGCCGAGGTCGTGAGCTACCGCGTGGCGTACGCTGGCGATACGTTCTTCGCTTTTCCGACGCCGCGCGTGGTTGCTAAGGTAACGCCGGAGGAGATGGTGCAGTCGAACTTCAGCCTGGAACAGGCTCGCCAGCTGCACACCATCGCTCAGGCTGCGATGAGCGGCCAGTTGGATATGATCGCGCTGGCTCGCGCCCCGTTGGAGACGTTGGTCGACCGCCTGGCTGTGTACGACGGCATTGGCCTGTTGGGGGCCCAACTCACCGCTATCATCGGTTACGGTCGGCTGGATTGCTTTCCCTCCGCCGACCTCCTGTTGCTCGAGTGGCTGGGGCGTAACTATGGATCCGGGACGTCATTTGAGCCCTTCGAGGCCGAGCAATGGGCCGAGGGCTGGGGCAACTATCGTGGCCTGGTAGCGTTCCATATCTACGCCGAGCTGATGGCGAAAGGTCGCCTTTGATGGCGCGCACCCAGCCGGGACGTGGTCGCGCCGGGCGTTCGAGCGCCGTGCAGACAGCCGTCGATGCGTTCCGAGAATACCTCGGTCAGCAGGGGCTCCGGTTCACCCATGAGCGTGAGGAGGTGCTCAGCGAGTTTCTGCAGCTCGATACGCACGTGGAGGCTGAGGAGCTTCTCCTTCGGCTACGCGCAGCAGGATCGGCAGTGTCGCGTGCGACGATCTACCGCACGCTCGACTTGCTGGTACAGGCCGGACTAGGTCGCAAGGTTCGGCTCGGCACAGACCACTACTACTACGAGCACGTTCTCGGAGCGCGACAGCACGAGCACATGATCTGTGTCGACTGCGGCAAGATCATCGAGTGGTTCGATCGGGCGCTAGACGAGGTGTTGGAAAGGAACCTCCGGCGTCAGCGGTTCGTGGCTACTCGCTACACCGTGCAGGTATTCGGTTACTGCGACGACTGCGCGCCGCGCGAGGCGAGCGCTTCGAGCTCGGAGCGCAGCCACCGGATATAGGTCCGATGGTGGGGCCGTCTGTCGATTGCGCGCCAGCACAATGTCGCAACCTCCCCACGGACACGACTCCAGTTTCGCCGCAGAAGCGTCGGGAGCGGTAGGTAGCACGGCTCCTCGTCGAGAAAGAGGGCGTCGCGTGCCAGTGTCCAAATGTCGCACTGCACTTCGCCATGCGGCACCAACCCCAGTCCCTGCAGCAAGTGCGTGAGCTCGTGAGCCACTGTGTAGTGCGATGGCAGGCGGCGACGCAGATCGAAGCGAACGATCATGTCCTCGAATACCGCAATCCCATCGGCGCAACGCGTAATGCCGATCGTGACGGTGTGATCGTCGAGCTCCGGAAACCGCAGCAGGCAGCGCTCGAGGCGCTTCAAGAGCGCGTCGGCGCGCCTATGCTGCACCAGAGGGCGGGTGGGGCGTGCTCGGGCGCCGAAGAGCGATAGTTGGGATGTCACTTTGGAACCGTCATCGCGCAGTTGGGGGGGCCGCATTGCATCCTGGCCGGCGGCATTACAGGATCCTCCCATACGGAGCTAGCCTACCGGAGGCACGTGAGTGCGTCGTCTGATTCTGTTCGCTCTTGCCGCCATCGCCGTCTCGGCCTGTCAGAACTGGGATCTGTTGCGGCCGATGGACGCCGACGGAGAGGCTGGCCGTGCCTTCACCCGCCTGGGTCCGGCGAGCCGGGTACCGCTGACCAACGCGGTCGCCTTGCGACGCCTCGAGCGCATTGCAGCGGTGAATGGCGGTGAGCGCCTGGAGCTCGTAGAAGGCTTTCTCGACGAGTTTCCGGAGGCGAGGATGTTTGGCCGCGTCCATGAGCTCAGGGGCGAAGCGCATCTCGCCGTCGGTGACCACGAGGCAGCCGCGGGCGCTTTCGAACGAGCGCTGATGCTTACCCGAACAGACCTTCTGGGCATCCCGATCGAGAGCTCCCTTCCGTTGCAGTTAGGGCTGGCGATGGCCAGCTCTGGGAACCTGGCAGGTGGCGCCACGATGCTGCTGCGCGCCAGCGTCGCTGATCACGGCGAGCGACTCGACCGGGCGCTGCGCTGGGCGTACTCGACCGACTCTTCGAGCGCAGCGAGTTTCGAGGAATGGTTGCAGCGAGGGCGTGATCGCGTTGCCCTGACCGCACCCGATTTCTCGCTGCCTGGGCTCCAGCAGCCGAAGGTTGAGCTGCGCTCGGCGCTTGACGGGGCGACCCTGCTGAACTTCTGGTCGCCGACCTGACTGGCGTGCCGTGAGGAGTTCCCTCACCTTGACGCCATCTACCGCGACCTGTCGTCTGAGGGATTGGCGATCATCGCCATCGATGTTTCCAACGATGTCGAGCGGACGCGCCAGTTCTACGACGAGAACGGCTTCTTCATTCCGGCCGCGTTCGACCCCGGACAGGAGATTTCCGCGGGCTCATATGGTGTCATCGCCACGCCGACGAACTATCTGCTGGATCAGCGTGGACGCATCGTTTGGCGGCACTATGGGTACAAGCGTGGCGACGAGGCCGATGTGCGACGTGAGATCGAAGAAGTGCTCGCCAAGGCGGACTGAGGCGGTGGTCCTCGACTCAGGCCCTACGGCGTTGCCGGCGCCGGTTGCGCCTCTCTTCGAGGCGCATCTCTTCGATAATCACGAAGAATGCGTCGACCAGATCCTCGTTCCACTCGGCGCCACGGCCATCGGCGATGATGCCACGCGCGACCTCATGGGTGAACGCCGGGCGGTAGCTGCGGTCCGAGGTCAGCGCGTGCCATACGTCACAGAGCGAGATGATCTGGGAGCCGACCGGAATATCGTTGCCCGCCAGCCCGTGTGGATACCCGGTACCATCCCAGCGTTCGTGGTGATGTAGCACTAGGGGGACGACGTCCTTCAGTGCTGGAAGTGGCTTGAGGATCTGCGCGCCGATCTCCGGGTGCTGCTCGATCTGCATGCGCTCACGTGTCGATAGAGCCCCGGGCTTCTTCAGGATCTCGTCGGGGATCCCGACTTTGCCGATGTCGTGTACAAGCGCACCCACCTCTACAGCGAGTGCATCGCGTTCGGCAAGGTCGACCGCCGCGCAGAGTCGGCGGGTCAGGTCGGATACCTCCAACGAATGCATGCGCGTGTAGCTGTCCTTCGACTCCACCGCTTCCATCAGCGCCCGCAACGATTGCTGCACGGCGGTGCTGTCGAGCTCCTGCTCCTCGCTGCGGAGCATGTTGTCGAGAACCTGGCGCAGCGCGTTGCCCTCCCCGGGTATCAGCCGCCGCGCGTTTACAGAGATCATTGCCTGGTACACGCGATCGTCGCTCTCATCGCCGGCCACACCGACGGAGTAGATCTGGCTGCCGCCCTCGCTCTTGGCGACGTACATAGCGCGATCTGCCGCGTCCATGAAGCGATCGGCCACGTCGCCGTCTTCTGGGAATGTCGCGACGCCGATCGACACCTGTACGGCACACGGGATCTCTTCAGGCAGGTCCTCGAGCAGGATTAACAGGCGCTCGGAGCGCGCGATGGCGGCCTTCTTGTCGAGCGGCACGAGCGCGAAGAACTCGTCGCCGCCGTAGCGACAGATCGACTGGGCCATGGGTAATGCCCGCGAGAGCCGCTGGCCGACCTGTCTAATAACCTCGTTACCGATGACGTGCCCGTGGTGATCGTTGATGGTCTTGAGGTTGTCGATATCGACCATCACGAGCGACAGTGGTTTCGGCCGCTCCTTCTGAGCGTGCTCGACTAACGCCGCGTCGAGCTCCTGGCGGAACGTGGAGAAGTTCAGAAGTCCCGTGAGTCCGTCCAGGCGCGTCCGCCGTCGCATCTCCTCGACGAGGTCACAACCCTGCAGGTAGCCGGCCACCATCAAGGCGGCGGCCTTGCAGAAAGTTCTATCCTCCTCTTGCAAGGTGAAGTCCGCACGGGCGTCACGCAGAAAGAAAGCTCCCGCCACAACCTCGTTGTGCATCACTGGAACCACGAACCAGCTGCGGTACCGGTGTGGTGTCGGAAGATGGCCGCGCACCTTTTCCCAGAGCTTCGAGGGTTCGTTGGGGTGCAACTCCGTGATCTCACCTGAGGAGAGTGTTTCCTCGAGCTCCGGATAGTGCCGCAGAGCCAGTAGCAGCTGGACGCTCTGTTCCGCGTCCTCGGAACAGGCGGCGAGGTAGGCGTGTCGGTCTCCTTCATTGAAGATCAGCGTCGAACATCGTTCGGCGCGCACTGTTTCGCGCAGCTTCATGTTCACCGAATGCAGCACGCCTTGCGGGTCGCCGGATGACAGCGCCAGCTGGCCGATTTCCAGTAGGGCCTTGGCGCGGTCTCGCTCCGACGCCACCTGACGGTAGCGATGCGCCATCTTGGTGTTGGCGTCGGTGATGCGGTTGTATCGGTGTTGCTCCCGACGTGCCTCGACGGAGATCGTGCCGAAGAACAGGCCAACGCCAAATAGGAACGGCAGGCGGATGAGCAAATCAGTTTGCCGCCACAACAGGCTGCCTTGCCCGGCATACATCAAGCCGAAATAGACGCAGCAAACCAGTATGGTGGCGACCACGGTATAGCCGAACTGGCTGCTGATTCCGGCGATGATCAGCACCAAGAAGAAGAACAGGAAGAAGTCGTTCGTCGACTCACCGGTAAACGCCACCGCGACGGTTACGAGGGTAAGGTCGGCGAGCGTGATCGGCCAACGCAAGCGCTCCCAACGACCAGAGCGCACCGCAAGGCCGTAGCAAGAAAGGCTGGCCATCAAGGCCGCCACCATGGCGATCTGTTGCCACAGTGCCACCGGTTGGCCGTTGCCATAGAGCACCAAATAGGCCGCGCCGATCAGCACGGTGCAGCGCGTCATGACGACGCCAGCCTGCTGGCCATCTTTGGCCACATCGGACGCTTTCACCGCACGGCCTTCGGTGTCGACACTGTGACTCAAAGAAAACCTCTATTAGATATTAAAACATATTATTAATTATCTTAGATCGTAATAATGTATTAATAAAACAATATAAGTCAATAATCTTATTTCAAACACGTAATATCATGTTTATGACCACGTTTGGCCACACGGATGGGAGCGCCTGCTGTTGGGTAGGCATGTTGCTCGGGCTCCCGGCCGCCGGGGCATCGCCTGCGTCAGGCTGCCTTGCATCTGACCCCCAACTCGCCGCAACCAGGCCCGCAACACTTCCACCACGGCCTGCTATGGGATACTTCCGGCTCCTGGAGCTTGTCCACCCCGTCTTCCGCCAGCGACGTGCCGCCCCGATCGAGTGTCTTGAGTTTGTGCTCTGCCGCCATTGACCGGCTGGGCTGTTCGGCGCCACGAGTGAATGGCTCCCGACAGTAAGGGGCAGACCCCGGCGGACGCGGCGGGGCGCGAGACCTTCTCGTCCGGCTGGGGAATGGTCTTTGCCCTGCTGGGGGTGTCGATCGGCCTCGGCAACTTCTGGCGCTTCCCTTACATGATGGGCATGTTCGGCGGAGGTGCGTTTCTGGCGATCTACCTGCTCATCGTCATCGTTGTGGGTGTTCCGGCGCTGCTCGCCGAGCTCACGCTGGGGCGGGCTACAGGGCGGGGGCCGGTCGAGGCGTTGGTTCGTGCCGGGATGCCGGCCGGGCAGCAGATCGGGCAGTTGTTGTTCATCGGCGTCGCGATGGCGATGACCTATTACCTCGTCGTGCTGGGGTGGTTGCTGGCCTACCTCGTGATGTCATTGGGCTGGGCCGTCGGCTTCAACGAGCTCTCGACCGAGACCTTCGTCGCCCTGCACGCCCGATGGCCGGTACAGATGCTGTGTTCGACGCTGGTTGGTGCGGCGGCGGCGGCGGTCGTATCCAGGGGCGTTCGGCAGGGTATCGAGCGCATCAGTAGCTTTGTCTTGCCGGTGTTTGGTGTGCTCACCCTCGGTCTGGTCGCGTGGTCGCTGTCGCTGCCGGGGGCGGCAGAGGGCTTCCGCTATCTGTTTACCTTCGACTGGCGGGCGCTTACACCGTTGGCGGTGATGGCCGCGGTTGGGCAGGCGTACTTTTCTCTCGGACTCGGTGGCACGTTCTTGGTGATCTACGGTTCCTATCTGCCTCCCGACGCGCCGTTGCCCCGGCGAGCGATCACCACCGCGGCAGGTGACGTCGCGGCCAGCATCCTGGCGGCGTTGGTAGTGATACCGGTCGCGTTCGCTTACGGCCTGTCACCGGCGACCGGTCCGCCGCTGCTCTTCGCCGCCATGCCGGCCGCCTTCGCCGCCATGCCGGCCGGACCCGTCTTCGGCGTTCTGTTTTTCCTCGGCCTCCTGTGTATCGCCTTCCTGTCCGGTGTAGCCGCGGTCGAAGTGCTGGTTGGGTCATTGGTCGACTCTCGTGGCTGGAGCCGCGGCCGTTCAGCGTGGGCGATCTCGGCGTTGCTCGTGGTGGCGGGGCTGCCGGCGATGCTGTCGCTCGACTACATCGTCTGGAGCGACCTCTTGTGGGGTTCGACGATGCAACCGGTGGGCAGCGTAGCCGCCGTCGTGGCCCTGGCCTGGGGACTGGGCTTGCCGGCGGTACGCCGACAGTTGGAACAGTCGGGCTCGGTGCCGCGGTGGATCAACGCGTGGTTCTTCTGGGTGCGATACGTGGTCCCGGTGGCGGTCCTGTTGACGCTATTCTCTGGCTGGCTGGGTTAGTGTCCTGTGCACGTACTGGTTCTTGATAACTACGATTCCTTCACCTGGAACCTGGTGCAGATGATGTCCGCGCAGGGGGCCGAATGCACCGTGTACCGGTCAGACGCCGTCACGCTCGATGAAGTCGAGGCCTTGCAGCCGGACCGCATCGTGTTATCACCGGGTCCTTTCGGCCCGGACCGGACCGGCGTCTGTCCCGAGGTGGTCGCCGGCCTGTCTAGGCGAGTGCCCACCCTCGGCGTATGCCTGGGAATGCAGGTCATCGCGGTCGCGGCGGGCGCTCGGGTGAAGGCCTCGGGCCTACCGATGCACGGTAAGAGACGTCTGGTTCGCCATCGCGGCGCCGGGGTGCTACGCGGGCTGCCAAGCCCGTTGCTAGTGGGCCTCTACCACTCGCTGGTGGTTGATCCGAGCAGCGTCGGTCACGGCTTGGAGGTTACGGCGACCAGTGACTGCGGGGGCATCATCATGGGATGCCGGATGGTTGATCGGCCGGCCGAGGGCGTGCTCTTTCACCCCGAGTCGTTCCTAACCGACGCGGGCGATCGCATGCTCGCGAACTTCCTGGACGGGGCGGGTGTGGTCGGATAGGCCCGACGCCGAGGCGCTGGCCGCGACGCGATCGATGTTGGTGGATCGCTTGCCGGTATTGCAACACCGCGGCACGGTGGAGAGCGTTGCGCTGCGCACCGAGTGTTCGGCGGCCCGCATCGCCGATGCGTTGCATGATGAGCCGGGGTTCGTATGGCTCGACGGAGCCGGGGCGGGGCGTACCCTGTTGGCGATCGAACCGGTGGCGGTCCTGTCGGCGCAGGGCTCTTCGACGACGTTGCACTATGACGCCGAAAAAGCATGTCTGCCAGCCGACGCGTTCGGCGCTGTCGAAGCGTTGCTCAGCGTGCTTTCGACGGGAACGCGCCTGTTCGGCTTCCTCGGTTACGAGCTCGCTGCGCTCCTGGAGGAGCTGCCGACTGTCCCGGGTGCGGATGCGGCAGTGCCGGACCTGTACCTGGGCATTTATACCACCTGGCTCGAGGGGTGCGGCGAACAATGGCGCCTGATCGGTCAGGCTGTCGGTGGACGAATGGAGAGGCTGCAGGCGCGGGTCGAGGAGTGTCTCCGCGAGGTCACCGAGGTCGACAGCCGGGAGGGTGCGCCCGCGGCCCCGGCGAGCGTGTCGAGCGAGCCCGATGGGCCGGGCTTCGAAGCGGCCGTGCGGCGCACGTTGGAGCGGATTCGTGCCGGCGAGATCTTCGAGACCAACCTGTGCCGTCGTTTCGCGGCCCCGTGGTCGCTAGAGGACGCTTGGGCGCTGTACGGGCGGCTTCGAGCCGCCAGTCCGGCGGAGTACGGCGCCTACCTGCAGCTCCCCGACGCTGCGGTGCTGTCGATCAGCCCCGAGTGTTTTCTCAAGCTACGTGGCCGGGCGGTAGAGAGCCATCCCATCAAAGGTACGCGACCACGCGGTGATCCGAGCCAGGACGCTGCCGTGATCGCCACTCTGCAAGACAGCGAGAAGGATGCCGCTGAGCTGGCCATGATCGTCGATCTGGTACGCAACGACCTGGGCCGAGTAAGCGTGCCGGGTAGCGTTGTCGTGCATGATTTCGCTGCTCCGATGGTGCTCCCCACCGTGATTCACATGGTGGCTCGTGTGGCGGCTCGGCTGCGACCTGACATCGGGCCCACAGACCTGCTACGGGCGACGTTCCCGCCCGGCTCGATTACCGGTGCCCCGAAGATTCAGGCGATGAAGGTATCGGCTGCCGAGGAGCCGAGTCGCCGCGGGCCGGCTATGGGGGCGATCGGGTGGATCGACGCCGACGGAGACATGGAACTTTCGGTGGCAATCCGCACCGCGGTCGTGACTGCAGATCGCGTCGATTACCATGCCGGCGCCGGCATCGTGGCGGACTCCGATCCACGGGCCGAGCGCGAGGAGACGATGGCGAAGGCGCAGGCTTTTCTACAGGCGTTGGGAGTTGGTTGAGCTTCGCACCTATCTCAACGGTGCGCTGATCGTCGGCGCGCCGGCTCGCATCGAGTGCGACGACGCCGGTTTCCTGGTTGGCGACGGCCTCTTCGAGACGTTACGCGTCGATGGCCGCCAACCACTAGATGCTGAGGCACACCTGGACCGCTTGTTCGATGGCCTCGAGCGAATTCGGCTGTCGATTCCCGAGAGTCGCGATGAGCTGCGCGCTGCCATCGACGCGGTGGCGGCGGCGGCGCCGCAGCCAGTTGCGCGGCTGCGAGTCACCGTGACGCGGGGTAGTCCCGATCTCGGTCCCACCCGGTTGGCGACGGCTGCCTCCTATTCTCCGCCGGCCGCCGCCGCATACGATGCAGGAGTGGCAGTGGTGGTGGTTCGGGAGCTTACGGTGGACGAACGGGACCCGCTTCGGCAGGTGAAGTCGATCTCGTCGCAGCGTCAGTCGATGGCGCTTGCGATGGCATCCGAACAGGGCGCGTTCGAGGCGATCCTGATCAATCGGCAAGGTCGAGTAGCTGAGGGAAGCAGGAGCAACGTGATCGCCCGAGTGGGGGGCCGCGTGCTGACGCCACCGCTCGACGAAGGCTGCCTGCCGGGTACCGTCCGACGACGCTTGCTCGAGAGCGGCTTGGTCGTCGAGGGTCGTTTGTCGGAAGCCGACTTGGTCGAAGCCGACGAGGTGACGCTGGCGAATAGCCTCATCGGAGCGATACCGGTAGGTGCCGTAGGACGACGGCAGCGCCCGGTCGGCGGCCTCGCCGAGCAACTCCGCGCCGTGCTGTCGGATTCCGGGTGGTCGGCGATCGAATGATGCGCTCGCTCGGGGTGCTCGCGCTGGTGGCCGTTTCCATGGGTGCAGGCTCCGGCGACCTTCAGCAGGCCGGTGCAGGAGGCCAAGCGGACGGCGGCGACGTCGGCTGGCCGCCCCCGTTGCCGGCAGCGGTGGAAGCAGCGGCGCTGATCCTCGAGTCCGAGGACCGACGCTATGCTGCCGAAGGCCTCCTCGACCTGGCAGCATCGCCGGATGTCGCGATGCGATCGCGGGCGGCTCTGGCTATTGGCCGGGTCGGTTCGCCACGCTTGCTGTCGCGCCTGATCGAGCTCACCCGCGATCCTGCAACAGTGGTTCGCGCTGCCGCCGCCTTCGCTCTCGGACGCCTGGAGTATGACCTCGCCGTGGACACGGAGGATGCTGAGCGTACACGCGCTCGTGACGCTCTACTGCGGTTGCTGGATGAGCCGGTCAGCTTGGTCGCCGAACAAGCTGCGTGGGCGCTGGGCATCGTCGACGGTGGTTCCGCGACAGCGGTGGCCGACTGGTTACATCGCGCCGGCAACAGCACGTCGGAGACCCGCCCGAATCCGGCGGTGCTGGCGGCAATGCTCAACAGCTGGTGGCGCCTGGCCGGGGCTGACGCGAATGCCATGCGGCCCTTCACGGGCTGGCCGGTCGCCGCCGTCCGTCTGGCGGCCGCGCACGCTCTCCGCCGCCTCACCGATCCCAACGCGATGCCGCAGTTGATGTCGCTGATCGATGACCCCGACACCGAGGTGCGCTTGATGGCAGTGCGCGGGCTGCACGGCGCTCCACAGCGTGTGGCGGAGTCCAACGCCGTCCGCTTGCTGGACACGCGTGACCGCCGCTTGCAGTGTGAAGCTCTGGCCTGGTTGGAAACGACCTGGGAGGTCGAGGGCAGCGCCCCCGGCGACGATGCGTTCGTGGCAGTCTTGCGACGCTCGCTCGATCGGGACCTGCACGTTCGCAGCTGTGCCCTGCGCGCCCTGGGGGTAACGATATTGAGCCGAGGCGTTGCTTCCGATCGTTTGCTCGAGGCATTGAATGAGGGAGAGGAGAGTGTTCGACTGGCGGCGATGCAAGCTCTGGTACGGGCCTCCGGCAAGCTCCTCGAGGAGGCGGTTTCCCGAACCCGCCGCCGGGTTGGAATTGAGGACGCAACCGACGCCGATGCGGCGGTGCTCGAATACCTCGATGAGTTTCGGCTCGAAGCAGTCTGGTTCGCGCGTGCCCTGTCGCGTTCGGACGACCATGCGGATCAGTCGCTCGCTGCGGCCCTGCTGCAATCCGGCCCGCAGCCAGTGCGCGCGGCGCTCTTGGCCGAGCTCGAGGATCGAGCCCCGGAGGAGGCCTATCAGCTGGCGTTCAACTTGGTTGACGGAGACCTCGAGGAGGAAGCGCTCGACCTGATCGCCCGCCACCACAAGGCGGCCTTTTTCCACGACGATCCGGAGCTGCAGGCGGAGATGGCCGGTCGGTTGTGGCGCCGCTACTTCGATCAGCGCGGCTCGGAGAGTCGCGGGCCGCGGCTGGCTGCGCTGCGTGCCCTGTCAGCGGTATGGCGGGAGTTGTTGCTGCGGCGTCTTTCGCTCATTCGCGATGAGCCTGATCGTTTCGTTCGACTCGCGGCCCTCGACGACCTAGGTCGTGGCTCCGAGACGCAGAGCGTGCGGCGGGACATCGAGGCGCTGCTGGCACCGCATGCTACCGGTCGCGACCGCGGCATCTACGTCGAGTTGGCGGAACGTGTGCTCAGGTTGCAGTCGCAGGATACCCGACTGCGCCTTCAGACCGACCGCGGCGAGGTGGTGATTGAACTGCGTCCGGACTGGGCTCCGCTGAGTGTCGTCCAGCTGATCGACTTGACGGTGGCCGGGTTCTTCGACGGCAGTCGGTTTCATCGAGTGATCGCGGGGTTCGTGACGCAAGGTGGCGCCTCGCCCGAGGGAGTGCTGGCGCCGGCGCTACGCAACGAAGACTCGCCCATTGGGTACGTGCGTGGCAGCGTCGGGCTGGCGCACACAGGCCGAGATAGCGCACGCTCGCAGTTCTTCGTCACGCATTCCGCGCAGCCCCACCTGACCGGCGAGTTCTCGATGATCGGCCGAGTGGTCGATGGGCAGCGCGCGATCGAGCTCACTCAGCCCGGTGATCGAATGTGGGTCGCGCTCGACGAGTGATGGAGACATGGGGGGCATGATCCTCGACCCGGTGACGACGCTCACCGACTATTTGCTCGCGGTGCTCGCGGCATGGTTGGGGGCGCGGCTGCTGAAGCGATCGTCTGGGTCGCGGGCGCGGACATTGTTCGCCACCAGCTTCTGGAGCATCGGGCTCGCCGCGTTCGCGGGAGGCACTTGGCACGGATTCGGATCGTATCTCGGAGATGGAGCCAGCATCTTTCTTTGGAAGATCACTGTCCTGGCCATCGGCGCCACCGTGTTCCTGTTTCTGGCCGCCAGCGCCTATGCGTCGTTGCGGGCCCGGGCGCGGCGGATTCTGCTGATGATGGCAATCGTCCAGCTCGTCGCGTACGCGGCCTGGATGGTGCGGCACGATGCCTTCATCTGGGTCATTGCCAACTACCTTCCTCAGATAGCCGCCGTGATGGTGCTACAGCTGGTTCAGATGTACCGCGGCGCGGCAGGAGCTGGGTGGCTGGTCGTGGGGCTCCTGGTGACCCTGGCCGCCGCTGCGATACAGGCTAGCGGCGTTGCCCTGCACCGGCATTTTAATCACAACGACCTGTACCATGTGGTTCAAATGGCGGGCATGGTGCTGCTGTATCGCGGTGCCTTGCTGATCCGTGACTACGATGGCTCACCGTAGACTTGGGCGTAGGATGCAGATCCTGGCGGGAACGAGCGGGTTCTCATACAAGGCGTGGAAGGGGAACTTCTATCCTGCTGATCTTCCGGACGCGCGAATGTTGGAGTACTACGCCGGACAATTGCCGAGCGTGGAGATCAACAACACCTTCTATCGCATGCCGTCGGCGAAGATGGTGACGAAATGGCTGCAGGTTGTGCCCGAGGAGTTCCGCTTCGTGCTCAAGGCGACGCGTCGGATCTCGCACTTCTCCAGACTGCGGGCCGACGACGAGCTGCTCGAGTATCTCTTCGGTGTCACCGCAGAGCTCGGCGAGCGCCTCGGTGCACACCTCGTTCAGATGCCGCCGTACGCCAGGCAGGATATCGAGGCGCTGCGCGCCTTCCTGGAGCGCGTGCCGGAGGGTGACCGCGTCGCATTCGAGTTTCGCCACGAGTCCTGGTTCGACGACAACGTGTACGAAACGCTGCGCGAGTTTGACTCGGCACTCGTGGTCGCCGACGGCGGGAAGATTGAGGTGCCGCTGGTGGCTACCGCGAGCTGGGGATACCTGAGGCTCCGTCGCAACGACTACGACGATGCCGCTCTGGACGAGTGGCGCGACCGCATTCGAGACCTTCGCTGGACGGAGACCTTCGTGTTCTTCAAGCACGAAGACGATGGCGCCGGACCGCGCATGGCGCGCGCGATGCTCGGCGCTGCAGGCCACTAGTCATCCGGCGGTCGGCTGACCAGCGGCACGAAGCGCACCGGGGCGACGCCGTGTCGAACGAGATATCCCGAGCGGTCTTTTTGCAGCCGTACGAGCTCCTGTGTGGCCTCGACCGCGCCCACGGGTACCACCAGGTTGCCGGCGCCGACCTGCTCGATGAGGGCTTCGGGTACTACGGTGGGAGCTGCGGTGACAATCAGCCCATCGTAGGGGGCGTGCTCAGGCCATCCGAGGGTTCCGTCGCCGACGAGCTGGTGCACGCTCCGGTAACCGAGCCGCGACAGAACATCGGCCGCTCGATCGGCGAGCTCTTCGATGATCTCGACCGTGTAGACCTCGCACCCGAGCTCCGCGAGCACTGCCGTCTGGTAGCCGCTGCCGGTACCGACCTCGAGGATGCGGGCGCCAGGTGAAGCGTCGAGCAGCTCGGTCATCAGCGCAACGATGTATGGCTGCGAGATCGTTTGCCCGTGCCCGAGCGGCAGTGGGAAGTTGCCGTACGCCTCGTGCCTAAGGTGCGACTGCACGAACTCATGGCGTGGAACCCGGGCGATCGCTTCGAGGGTGCGGCGATCCTTGATGCCCTGCGTGCGTAGTGTGTCGATAAGCCGGCCGCGAGCGCGTTCGAAGTCAACCTCCCCGGGACGGACGTCAGCAATATCGTCGATCATAGTCGCCTTGCCGAGCATAATTGTCGTCGACGGCTGAACGTCGACGATACTCAACGACATACGGCATCCCCGATTCCATGGAGCGCTCCGATGGTCACCGTATCCCGCTTGTTTGCCCTCAGCCTGATCTCGCTGCCGCTCGTCTTGTCGTATACCGAGCTACCCAACCGTGCACAGGAATCAGCAGCGATGATGCAGCTGAGGCAGGAGGTCAACAATCTCCGGTTCCGCCTCGACTACGAGACCAGCCGCCTGCAGCGGATGATCGACGATCTGCAGCGGCAGGTGCGTCAACGCGTACAGCCCCTCGCCTCTATTGCACCGTTGCCGGCGCCCAGGCCGGTGCCGTTCGAGGTGAGCGCCACGAGTGCTCAACGACTGCGCGTCAACGACGCTGCGGGTCGCCCACGTGGCGCGATCACGGTGAGCGATCGATTCGGTCCGATGGTGGCTCTGATGGGCCCGTCCGGCGACGTCGAAGCGATGCTGAGCGTGCCATCCTCGGGGCCACGGTTGGAGCTGTTCGATCGTGCCGGTCGCCCCCGGATCGTATTGGCCTTGGACGACGGAACCCCGGAGCTGCGATTGCTGGGCGAGGACGGCGCGATCGTGGGACGCCTCGGTGCAGCGACTCCAGGCGCCGAGTAACCCAGAGCTCGTCGGCGGCAAATGCCGAGTTGTAGCCGCACTCGTCGTCACACAAGCGAGATACGGCGCCGAGAGGTGCCGCGCAGGTTCCGCGTAGGTGCGAGAATGACCCCGACGCCAAATCGGGCAAGTTGATCATGACTGAGCAGCACACCAATCCCACCGCCGCTTCGCTCGGCAGCCGTGCGCCTGCGGATCGGTGTAAGCACAAATTCTGACCAGAGACCGGACTGCTGGAAGCAGTCGCGTCAGGGGACCCGGCGACAGGTGTAATCCTGCACATGTTGCTGCGACCTCTCGCAGTAATCATGTTGGGTGGGACAACGGTGTTCCTGTTGCGCGATCTCTTCCTCAATCCGGCAGGTGTGGGGGTGGTCCGCATCGGCACCATTGCGTTCGTCGCCGTGGCCACGATCCTGTTGTTTGCTGCGGGCGATCTTTCGCTAGGCCGCTTGCGCGCGCTAGAGATCGTGCTGTTCGTCTCCGTGAGCGTTCACATTCTGGTACTCGATCATGGCCTGTTGTTGCAGGAGGCTGCGGCCGGTGACGCTGGGCTGGTGCTGTCGCGATGGAACCTGACGGCCCTTTCGTTTGTGTTGTTGATGGCGACCTACGCGATCTTCGTTCCCAACACGTGGGCTCGCGCTGCCGCCGTCATCGTGCCGCTGGGGGCAGCGCCGATCGCGCTCGGAGTGCTGGTGCGCGCTCGGCATCCGGAAGTGGAGTTGCTCACACGGTCGGTGTTGACTGCCTCCAAGATCACCGACGTGGTGTTCTTGCTGTCGATTGCTGTGATCGTATCGATTCTGGGCGTGATACTCATCGATCGCTTCCGGTCGGTGGCCATCGACGCGCGGTCGGCGAACGTCTACGACCTTCAGGAGCGCATCGGTCAGGGCGGCATGGGTGAGGTGTGGTTGGCTCAGCATCAGACGCTGGCCCGGCCGGCCGCCATCAAGATCATTCGTCCCGATCTTTTGGGCGGCGGCGCCAAGGATTCGACGAGGATGGTGACCCGTCGTTTCGAGCGCGAGGCGCGGGCAACGGCAGGTCTTCGATCTCCCAACACCGTCGAGATCTACGACTTCGGCGTTACCAACCAAGGCGTCTTCTACTACGTGATGGAGTATCTGGAGGGTCTCAATCTGGAGACCCTGGTCAAGCGCTTCGGGCCGTTGCCGCCGGCGCGCGCTATCTACCTGTTGCGACAGGCGTGTGCATCGTTGGCCGAGGCTCATACCCGGGGCCTGGTGCATCGCGATATCAAGCCGGCGAACATCCACGCTTGTCGCCTGGGCGGCGAGCACGATTTCGTAAAGGTCCTCGATTTCGGCCTCGTGAAGGAGCAGGGAACCCACGGAGATACCCAGCTGACTGTCGACGGGTTGACCACTGGAACCCCGGCCTACATGCCGCCCGAGCTGGCGATGCAGGCTGAGCTGATCGGTCCCGCTACCGACGTCTACGCCCTCGGGTGTGTCGCCTACTGGCTCGTAACAGGCAAGTTGGTCTTCGATCAGCCCACCCCCATGGCGATGGTGGTCGATCACGTCAAGACGCAGCCCGCGGCACCCTCGACTCGTACCGAGCTGTTGATTCCCGCATCGCTCGATGCAGCGATTCTCAAGTGTCTCGAAAAGAACCCCGCCGACCGATTCGCGACCATGCGCGAGTTATCCGCGGCGTTATCCGACGTGCCGCTCGAGGGTACGCGCTGGGGCCCGAGCGAAGCGGAGGATTGGTGGTCCCTGCACCAACCAGTGGCGTTGGGGGAGCTTCCCAAGGCGTCGTAGCGGGATTCCTCGACGGGAAGGGTGCGTGCGGCCAGCGGTATGGCCGGGGCCGGTCAGGCTGCTGTGGGCAACTCCGACGCCGGCATCAGATCGGGGGATTGCGCGACCG
This sequence comes from Acidobacteriota bacterium, assembly GCA_963666055.2. Classification (GTDB taxonomy): domain Bacteria; phylum Acidobacteriota; class UBA890; order UBA890; family WLXD01; genus DASCOT01. The sequence goes on from CAXWPH010000015.1 coordinate 978,743, forward strand.
CCGGGACACCGTGATCGGGCGTTGCCGCTCGCCCGGGCTGCACCGGATCGAACCGCACCCGCAGGTCGCCTGCAAGCCATGCGAAGTGATGCAGGAACACCATCCACAACAGCGTCATCCCGAACATCTCGGTGCATTCCTCGATCGATTTCGAGAAGTGCCGCAGCATGTCATAGGCGCTGACGTCAAATGTTCGTGCCGCCCAGTACTCCAGGTGCCAGCGCTGTGTGATCGCCGAATAGGGGTTGAGCGCGTGAGTCGGCGCCAGTCCTTCGAAGAAGTCCAACACCACGGCACCGGCCAGGCAGCTCAGGGCGACGAACACCGTCGCCTTCGGTTTCCATCCGCGCAGCTGCTTGAGCAGGAAGCCGAACATGAAGAATCCCATCGCTGCGAACAGCGGCATGAAGACGATCTGCCAGCAGTAGCTGGGGAACATCTCCAACGTCCAGGCGCCTAGCGCGAAGCCGTCGCCGGCCTCGTGATAGGCGGTGCCGAGACGCTCGTGAATGTGCGCGGTCGAATGTCGTCGCCTTGTGCTTCATGGGCTTCGCCTTCGGAAGCGGGAGGAGGTACCGCGCTTGGTCAGATAGCCGATGAAAACCGTTATAACAGGATTTGGGAGTCCTTAAAACATAGAAATAGTTAATTATAAATGTTTAAACTCTGTATTGATGCCTTCTGCGCATTATCGGTAACTGTTGGTTTCATCCCACGCACCCGGTTGGCCACCCTCGGCCGCTGTCGGCAACTGCTCGAGGGCGACTCCCGATACCTCCGTATCAGGGGACGGAGGGGGCGGCGGCCACGGCGAGGCGCAGGATCGGGGCGTGCGGGTCGGCCTATCCGGATATCTCGAGCTGGATCTTCAGCGTTCCGCGGCGCGCCGCGTGCTCGAGCGCGACTAGCCCCCGCTCGAGGGGGTAGGTTGCATCCAACAGCGGCGCGAGCGCTACGCGGCCGCTGGCAAGAGCCTCGATCGCCGGCTTGAAGGCGCCGCACCGTGAGCCGACGATGCGGATCTCGTCCACCACCAGCGAAGATGTATCGATGTCGATCCGACCGGCATAGGTACTCTTGAGCACCAGCGTGCCTCCCGCCCGCAGCGCCGATCGCGCCGCCTCGAAGCCCTCAGGTACGCCGCTGCAATCGACAGCAACGTCGAACTCGTTGCCGACGGCACTGGCGTCGGTCGACGTCGCGATCCCCAGGCCCGCCAGTAGCGCCAGCTTGCGCTGATGACGGCCCAGAACAGTGACACGTGCGCCGCTTGGCGCGAGCGCGCGAGCCACGAGCTGGCCGAGCTTACCGTCCCCGACCACCAAGACACCGTCGGACTTCTTGATCCCAGCCTGCTCGGCGGCATGCTGCGCCGCCGCCAGCGGCTCGGTGAACGCCGCTTCGCGATCGCTGACCGAGTCAGGCACAACGTGGAGGTTGCGAACTGGCAACACCGTGTACTCGGCGAAGGCGCCGTCAAGGCCCCGGATGCCAAGCACCCTCCTTTGCACGCAGTGTTTCGGGTCGCCGGCCACGCAGCGTGAACAGTTGCGACAATCAACGTTGATCTCACCCACCACGCGCCGACCCGCAAACTCTGGCGATCCGTCGACTACCTCGCCTACGAACTCGTGACCCAGCACCCCTCGGAACGGCGCGTATCCACGCATCATCTCGAGGTCCGTGTTGCAGATGCCGGCGCGTCGGACTCGGATCAGCGCTTCGCCGGGCTCCGGGCAGGGGCGTGGAAGGTCGTCGCGTAGCCGCACTTCGCCATCGTGCATCCACAGGCCTCGCATGATGCTGTCTCCTGCCGTCTTGTCGTGAGTCGGAACCGACCCGGCGTATGCGGCTACGAGACCGGCGCGGTTCACCCGCATGCGTGGGCGGTCCATTAGCCAGGGGATAGATCCAACAGAGGGTGCTCACTGCGAGACGACTAACCCATGGCGCGCGTTTACCCGCCGCACTACAGGATCTCCTAGCACCTTCTCGTAGACCCAGGAATAGTGATCCCAGCCACGGAGAACTTCACGAGCCTTTTCCTCTCCCACTAGCTGTGTCATTGCCTGAAACTCGAGATCGCACACGATGAGATGAAGGTAGGTGCTCTCCGAATCACTGGCGCCGCCAGACGCCCTATCCGGCACGCTCGGGAAGCGCTCGCGGAACTCGGCCTTCGCAGCTTCGCGAGCTTCAGAGCCTAGTTCCTCGAGCCAGTGGAACTGCTCGTGCAGGAAGGTCGCCAACTGCAACACGTCGTTGTCGACGTAGCGCGTGTTGACCGTGAGTACGGGATGGCTGTGCGGAATGACTCGAGACTCGATCATCACCTCTTTGGTGAAAAGCCCCTGGTCGATCTCGTACGTCATCGTTATTCGCTCTAGTTGCTCCTTTCCGCGGGCCCCCAAAGCTGTTCCGTTCTTTGTGGAGATGCGACCTTGCCCCGCTTTCCCGGACACTTAGTTAAGGAACCTCTGATCAATTCGGGTTCGATGGGATAATGCACGCGGATCCGATCACGCCGCCAGAGGGAGAAGGGAATGCGCCAGCAGACGCTTGCCGAAGGGTCCTTTGAGCAGTACCGGAAGGTGACCCGCCGGGAGCGGTTCCTGGCAGAGATGGATCAGGTGGTGCCGTGGGCCCAGCTGTGCGCTTTGATCGAGCCGGTGTATCCGAAGCCGAAGGGAGCGGGACGGCGCCCAGTCGGGCTGGAGAGGATGCTGCGCATCTACTTCATGCAGCAGTGGTTCAACCTGTCGGACCCGGGGGTGGAGGAGGCGCTGTACGACTCGCGGGCGATGCGTGCCTTCGTGGGGATCGATCTGGGACGGGAGCCGGCGCCGGACGAGACGACGGTGTGCAAGTTCCGGCACCTTCTGGAGACCCACGAGCTGGGCGTGCAGGTGTTCCACATCGTTGCCGAGCACCTGCAGGGGCGGGGGCTGAAGGTCAGCACGGGCACCATCGTCGACGCGACGATCATCACCGCCCCGTCATCGACCAAGAACAAGGCCAAGCAGCGGGATCCGGAGATGCGCTCGACCAAGAAGGGCAACCAATGGTACTTCGGGATGAAGGGACACTTCGGTGTGGACAGCAAATCCAAGCTCATTCACTCGGTCGTGGCCACCGCCGCCAATGTCCATGACAGCCAGGTGCTAGAGGATCTGCTGCATGGGCAGGAGACGCGGGTGTGGGGAGACAGCGCTTATACGGGCCGACGGGAGGTCATTGTCCGGTGTGCTCCCGGTGCCAAGGACTTCACCAACAAGAAAGGGCACCGTCACCGGCCACTGACCGAGCGAGACCGAGCTCGAAACCGCACCAAGTCGAAGGTGCGGGCCAAAGTCGAGCACCCGATGCTGGTGATCAAGCGCATCTTCGGCTTCAGAAAGGTCCGATACCGAGGGCTCCACAAGAACGCGCACCGGCTCTTCGTGACCTGCGCGTTGGCCAACCTATTCATGGCACGCAAGGTGCTGCTCGCGCACACCTGAAACAGGCACCCTGAGAGGCCGCCGTCGCGGTTGAACCCGTCGGCAGCAGCTCGGAGGGCGACTGCATTCCCACCCTTATGCCGACCAGTTCCTCCAATCAGGCTCCATCCTGACTGACGGCCAATTGATCAGACCTTCCTTAAGCTGAAAACGTCGTTTGTGCGCTACAGGCGATCGGTGCCGGCGATGAACACGTCGTCACCGTTTGGGCCCGCTTGCACACTACTATTGGAAATTTCAAGTCGTTACTCAACCGGTTGATAGCCGACACGTGCAGTTTCGGTCTGCGTCCCTGCTTCTATCGTTAAATTCGGTAGTAGTGGACTTTTATGGTCCGCGCCAGGCGGTAGGGATTGTTTCTTGCGCTCTAGGGATTAGGAAAGAGATGCGATGACTGTCGCAGAAAAATGGCTGACTATGATGCTGCTTTGTTTGTCTGGCAGCACCATTTACTGGATGCCGTTTTTTTCAGAGATTTATTATGTACCCATGCAGGACGCCTTTGGTTTTTCCAATACGCAACTGGGCGTTCTATCAAGTACTTTTGGATTTACGTCGCTGATTGGCTATTTCCCGGGTGGGTGGTTAGCGGATCGCTTTTCATCACGCAAACTCATATCTGTCGCCCTGGTGATTACGGCGGCGGGTGCGTTTGTATTCTCGACGATGCCGTCATTCGAGATATGTGTGCTTTTGTTCGGCCTGTGGGGAATAGCAACCGCGTGCGTGTTTTGGTCAGCGATGATCAAGGCAACACGTAACTGGGCCTCCAGCGCTGAACAAGGGCGGGCGTTCGGCATACTCGAAGGAGGGAGGAAATTTGTTGATATGGCCTCCGCCGCACTCCTTTTAGCTATCTTCGCTTTCCGCGGCGGTGTTGATGCCGCGCTCTCCGAAATTATCCAGATTCTTGCCGTATCCACTCTGGTTTTGGCAGTTCTCGTTTGGACGGTCATGAAAGATGCTAGCTCCCACGACGATTACCGGGAGGAACCGCCAACCCATACTGCCGCAGGAATAATAGAGGTCCTGAAATTGCCGATTGTGTGGATGATGGCGATTATCATCATGGCTGCCTATAGCGGATTATGGGGTGCGATCTATTTAACGCCTTACGCAACTGAAGTGTATGAATTGGGCTCCATCTTGGGCGGCGCGATCGGGGTGGGCAAGCTATGGCTTGCGGCCCTTGCGGCCATCGCCGCAGGATTTATCGCAGACAAAATAGGCACGGCGAAAGCCATTGTAGGGTCTTTCGTTCTAATGACATCTGGCTTTCTCATTTTCGGGCTCCTACCAGGGGGACCGAGTCTTGTGCCGCTATTGTTGATGAATGGTGTCCTCAGTTCCTGCGCTGTATATGGCCTGCGTGGGATATAGTTTGCCCTCCTGGAACAGGGTGGTGTTCCTGTTGCTATTACGGGTACTGCGACAGGTGTCGTCTCCGTGATTGGCTATATGCCTGACATGTTTCTACCCGTGCTGGGTGGCATGATCTTAGATGCGAGTCCAGGTGCCGACGGGTATCAGAACTTATTTCTTTTGTTGCGGCTCTGAATTTTCTCGGTCTGACCTTGCCCCGCTTTCCCGGACACTTAGTTAAGATCCATTGTCGTAGTCGTAGTAGCGGCTGTGGGAGCTGTTGGCAACGCGGAGCGTTGTCCAAGCGACGGTGGAAATCGGGAGTCGATTTCCACGGGCGCGTCAGCTTCCACAGCTGATTGGCCGCTCTGGCCTGGCCGCCGCATTGCCGCCTCCAACTGAGCCGGACTCTGGTCTCCGATCGAGGTGTGCATGCGAGCCCGGTTGTAGAACACTTCGATGTAGTGGAACAACTCGGCTCGGGCCGCCGCCCGGGAACTGAAGCAGCCACCGAGTTCGAACTTCAGGGTAGAGAAGAAACTCTCCATCGGCGCGTTATCCCAGCAGTCTCCTTTCCTGCTCATGCTGATGGTGAAGCCACGGTCACGCAGCTTGTCTAGGTAATCGTCGCTGCTGTACTGGCTGCCGCGGTCGCTGTGATGGAGCACTCCGGAACCGGGACGGCGTTGCTCCAAGGACTGATCCAGGACCGCCAGCGTCAAATCGTCCGTCATCGTCTCGCTCACCGCCCAGCCGATGATCCGTCGCGAGCACAGATCCATCAGCACGGCCAGGTATAGCCATCCTTCCTGCGTCCACAGGTATGTCAGGTCGCCCACCCAGACGCTGTCCACGGCATCCACCGTGAAGCGCCGTGCCAGCACGTTGGGCGCCGCTGACCGCCCAGGTGTGGGCCGTGTTGTCACCCGGAACCGACGGGGTTGGCGAGCTCGAAGTCCTTCCTGGCGCATCAGCCGAGCTACCCGCTTGCGAGAGCAGCGGATCCCTCGTTGCCGAAGTTGCTTGTGGATGCGCGGACTTCCGTAACGGTCGCGGCTCTCTCGGAATGCAGCTCTGATCTGCACACGTAGACGGCGATCTTCTCGCGCTCTCGGGCTCGGCCCCCTTCCTCGCCACTCGTAGTAACCGCCGTGAGACACCTCGAGCATCTTGCACAACCGCCGCACCGGGAACTTGCCGGACAGTTGCTTGATGATCGGGTACTTCATCGCGGGCGTTCCGAGAAGATCGCCAACGCTTTTTTAGAATGTCGCGCTCCTGCCGTACTCGCCGCAGGTCCCGCCGTAGCTGTTGCCCGTCCAGGTCCTGGTCGGGCATCTTCCCCGCGCCCGGAAACGCCGTGACCCCCTGCTCCTGGAGCTGTTTGCGCCACTTGGTCAACATGCCGCGGCCAACACCCAGATCCCGGGCCACCTCAGACACCGGATGGCCCAGCTGCGTCACCATCCTCACTGCCTCAATCTTGAACTCGCGACTGTACCGCCGTCGTGACCCCATGCTTCACCTCCGAGCCCATTATCGGGCTTCCAAAGGTGTCCGGGAAATCGGGGGAGGCCCAGTGCTGGCTCCCAACGACTCCGCTGCCCAAGCACCGGCCTCCATGAGCATGCGTACCTGTCGCCAGTGTTGACTGCATAGCGGCCACTTCTGCGCCGAGCGCTTGCAGCGCTCCCCACGGCTGCGTTATCGCAACGCACCGCTTTCCTGACTTGAGGCGCATAGCTACGCCTTCCGTCGGAACCAACCAGGCAGCGACGCGGGCGACCGCCCTGCCCGGCACCATCGGCCACGTAAGGTCCCCCACGAAGCCCTCGGTGAAAGTCTCATTCCCGCCCAGCGATTTCGATCAAGGTGCCGAGGTTCTGGGTGCTGTTCATCGCTGTCCTGATCTCACCGCTAATTTGTTCGGCAGCCTCACGCACCGGCTCGATACCTACGTGCGCATAGCGTTCCGTGCTGGCCGCTCGCCGATGCCCTAACACCTTCCCCACCAGGAGAAGGGAAAGCCCGCTGCTCGCACCCCAAGCGCCAACGGTGTGTCGAAGATCGTGAATCCGGACACCCGAAAGACCGGCGAGTTTCTTCACCCGGCGCCAGGGACGAGCCAGGTCGGTCAGATGCTGGCCAGAGCGTTGGCCTTGAATGACCCACGGGTTCCCGGGGCTGCGCGGGATGGTGTCCAAGAGCTCTAATACAGGGGAAGTGAGTGGAAAGAACTTCTCCCCGGTCTTGGTATCCGGGAGCCTCCCGAGGTTAAGCTCGAAGTCAAGGTGCTCCCAGCGCAACGCGAGGATCTCGCTTACCCGGCAGCCAGTGAACAACAGGAGGCGAAGCGCAGCAGCAGCGTGAACGGAAACACGGCCGTCGCTCTCCAGTTCTTCTATTGCGTCGCCGAGTCGCTGAATCTCGGCACGACTCAGGTACCGAGTCCGAGGCTGCTCCGGGTAACGCCGCACGCCGTTACATGGGTTGGAACCGGGCGCGCGTAGCCCTCGGTGCTCGGCGGTCGTCAGTAAATTGGAGAGCAGGAAAAGCGCGCGATTCGCCGCGTAAGGTGTCGCCTGGAGTCCTCGGTGAAAGCGTCGTACGTCGGCTGTCTCTAGCGCCTCAGGGCGTAGGCGTCCGAATGCCGGTACAAGGTGCGTCGTCAGCAACTGCCGATAGGCACGAGCCGTGGAGGGCTTTCGCTTCGCTGACACTTCAGCCATGTACTCGATGGCTAGGTCTGCGATCGTCACGTGCCGCGCGTTCCGGCGCTGGCTAGCCTCCCGCGGATCCTCCCCGTCGCTCACTTGTACACGCGCGCGCATGGCTCGCTTGCGTGCCTCGCTGACCGTGAGCGGTCCGTAGTCGCCGAGCGTGAGCCATCGGCCGCGGCCCGCCAGCGTGTACTTGAAGACGAAAGTCTTACGGCCCGACGGATAGACGCGCACGCCGAATCCCTTGACGTCGCGATCCCACCCTCGACAGGTACTTCCTCGCGCCGCAGGCCCGTGAGCGTCTACGGTGACAGGGTTCCTTCTCCGATCCCCCCGGCCCACGGGCTAGAAGCCTGGTTCATCCGCAGAGGCTCGGCCGGACCGGCAAGATGCACTATGTGACGACGGGCTAAGCACCACAGCGATGTAGCGTAGCGTCGGGTCCGGCGCTATAACTCTGCAACCATGACAAGACTCGGGATCTGCCTGGTCGTCGTATCGTTAGCGCTCGTGTCGCCATCGGGTAACGCCACCGGACAGCACGCTGGCCGCCACCGCCTGATCGGAACCGGTGAGCTGATCGCTCCGAACGGTCAGGGACGATGGCAGGGGTTCACGTCGGAGCTGTCGCCCGAACAGCGTGCCACGCTTGGCTCCGACATCACCGCGGCCGAGTACGCGAGGGTCCACGCTGCGCTCGACGCGTACGAGCGCACCTACGGGTTGCCGCCGGCAACCAAAACTGACATCTCGACCCGCTACCCCTTTTACCCGCAGGCCGGGGTGCACGAAGGCGACCTGTTCTTTTCTGGCTTCGTCGACCTGGACCCGACTCAAGGAGATGCCGCCATCTTGGATTGGAATTGCACCGACTACACCTATGATGGGCACCAGGGACACGACTCTGACGTGCGGAGCTTCGCGTTCCAGGACATCGGGGTGCCGATCTACGCGGCGCTGGACGGACGCGTGGTCGCTGCTCAGGACGGTAATTCCGACCGCTCGACGACGCTGACGTACAAGCCCGCCAACTACGTCATCATCAGCCACGGCGGCGGTCAGCTGTCGCTGTACTGGCACATGCGCAAAGGCAGCGTCGCGGTCAAGATGGGTGATGACGTCGTAGCCGGGCAGAGCATCGGCATGACGGCCTCGAGCGGCTACAGTTCCGGACCGCACCTGCATTTCGAGACCTGGGTGAATCGGGTTGCTACCGAGCCGTTCGCAGGCCGCTGCAACCCGGGCGCCAGCGGCTTCGTCAAGCAGCTCAAGTTCAAGCGCAACACCTACCTGTTCGACGCCGGGATCACCCACGAAGAGCTCCGCACGCTGGCCGAGGACAAGCTACCGCCCGAGCAATTGCCCTCGTCGGGCCAGTTTCAGACCGACGATGAATGGCTCTACATCTGGTTCCTGCTGCAGAACCTACCGGCCAACAGTACCCAGCGGGTGGTGTTCCGGCGGCCCAATAACTCCGTCGCGTTGGACACTGGCGCGCGTAAGCTCGGCAACATCGAGTTTTCCCACCAAAGCTGGTGGAGGCAGCGCTGGATCGTCAACGGCATGCGCGTCTTCACCGGCACCTGGAAACTCGAGCTGCACGTCAACGGCAAGAAGCTCGCCACGATGCCCTACGAGGTCATGACCAAGCGAGATGCTGACCTGAACCGGGCGCCGGTGGCGCTCAAGAGGGTCAGGTTTCGCAACAAGCCGAAGGCCCGCAGAGTGCCGTTGTGCGAGATCAAGTACCCGCTGGTGACCGACGACCCCGACTACGACGTCGTCTCGTACCAGTACGTATGGAAAGTAGACGGCAGGGTCGTACGCGACGTCACCATCGCAGCGCACTCCGACGCCCTCGCCACCGACCTGTTCACCAAGGGCGACCGCCTAGAGTGCACCGTGACGCCGACGGACGGCGATCTGCAGGCGGCCAGCAAGTCGGTCCGCTCCACGGTGAGGTAGGCGAATGCGCGAAGGGTAACGCGTCCTGAAGCGAAATCCTCTGGGAGCAACCCGCGGCCAGAAAGAAGGCGGGAGGAACCGTCGACGAAAGAGGATTACCTCGGAGAATCGCACCAGGCTCAGCCCTGTTGACACCGGACCAGCGACGAAATGTTAGATGGATGTTAGATCGCTGAACGTTCAGCTTGGAACGTGAGTGTCGAGATCCGGCCTTTTGTCGGACGGATCTCCTTTGTACAGAGGTAGGTTGCGTGGAGTGCCCAAGGAGGGACTTGAACCCCCACGGGCCGAGGCCCACTAGATCCTGAAACCGATCCGGCCATTTTCGGCTTGTTCCCGCTAGATACCGCTGGATCTCGTAACGTAATTTGTTTCAGTAGTTTAGGAACAGTTTGAACTGCGCGCTCTTACCGCTGGCTACGCCTACTTACGGCTGGGATGGTTACCTTTTTGTTACCCGCGGCGGGAGTACAGTCAGGCGTCCTGGCCGCCCACAATGCGCAGTTCTGGGCGTCCTGTCGGCACGACGGCATCGAGCCGCTTCATAGCCTCCGTGCTGGTTGCTTCGAATAAGTGGCCATAGGTGTCCATTGTGAAGGCGACGGACGAGTGCCCCATCTGACGGCTGACGTACTTCGGGTTCTCGCCGTTTCGGATGAGTAACGACGCGTACGTATGCCGCAGTGAATGAAGGCCGATCGACGGTGGTAGTTCCGCGTCGTATCGGATCTGTGCGAACCGGCGACGGTACTGACCTGACCCCACGGTTAGTACCACGTCTTATCTCAGTAACTCGGTGCTGACAAGGGGTTGTTGAGGCCGGCGAAGCGGAGCGTAGCCGGCTTCAACAACAGCGCCTCCGGGGCCGGTGGTCGGTAGCCCAACGAGCTGTGCGGTCGCATGCGGTTGTACTGCTGCCTCCATCTCTCGATCAGAACCTTTGCCTCCTTGAGCGTGTAGAAGATCTCGCCGTTGAGCAGCTCGTCTCGGAGCTTGCCGTTGAAGCTCTCCACGTAGCCGTTCTCCCACGGCGAGCCCGGCTCGATGAACAGCGTGCCCACACCGAGCCTACCGAGCCAGTCGCGAACCGCCTCGGCGGTGAACTCCGGTCCGTTATCGGACCGGATGTGCTCAGGTATGCCCCGGTGCACGAAGAACCACCCGAGCCGCTCGAGCACGTCCTCACAGTTGAGCTTCCGTGCCACGTCGATCGCCAGGCTTTCTCGTGTGTACTCATCGACGATCGTCAGCAGCCTCATAGCCCGACCCTCGTGCGTCCGGTGATGGACGAAGTCATACGCCCAGACGTGATCTTTGCGCTGTGGTCGCAGCCGGATGCACGAGCCATCGCTGAGCCACAGCCGGGCTCGTTTGGGCTGCTTTGTCGGTACTTTCAGCCCCTCACGCCTCCAGATACGCTGCACTCGTTTGTGGTTCACCCACCAGCCCTCCATACGCAACAACGCCGTCACTCGCCGATACCCGTAGCGCCCGTATTGTCGGGCTAGATCCACGATCCGCTCCGTCAACATCTGCTCATCGCCCGGTTCTGTTGGCATGTACCTGTGTGTCGTGCGTGGTTGTTTCAGTACCCGGCACGCCCGCCTCTCGGAGACGCCCAGCCGCCCCCGTACATGCGCCACCGCCTCGCGCCGTCGAGCTGGGCTCAGAAGTTTCCCTCCGCGACTTCCTTCAGGATCGACAGGTCGAGCTCTTTCTCCGCCACCAGTTTCTTGAGCCGGGCGTTTTCTTTCTCCAGCTGCTTGAGCCTTCTGGCCTGGTTGACCTTCAGCCCCCCCTACTCCCGCCGCCACCGATAGTAGGTGTGCTCGGTGATCGCTAGCTTGCGGCAGGCATCCTTGACCGTCCCGCCTTGCGCCAGCTCCACTTCAGCCTCCCGGAGCTTGCGTACGATCTGCTCGGCGCTGTGCCTCTTCGTCGGCATTCTGACCTCCCCTTTTCGACCCAGATCGTGAGATTACCTCTGGATCCGTTTTGGGGGGTCAGGTCAAGGCCTTGGAGCAACGCCGTCCCGGTTCCGGAGTGCTCCATCACAGCGACCGCGGCAGCCAGTACAGCAGCGACGATTACCTAGACAAGCTGCGTGACCGTGGCTTCACCATCAGCATGAGCAGGAAAGGAGACTGCTGGGATAACGCGCCGATGGAGAGTTTCTTCTCTACCCTGAAGTTCGAACTCGGTGGCTGCTTCAGTTCCCGGGCGGCGGCCCGAGCCGAGTTGTTCCACTACATCGAAGTGTTCTACAACCGGGCTCGCATGCACACCTCGATCGGAGACCAGAGTCCGGCTCAGTTCGAGGCGGCAATGCGGCGGCCAGGCCAGAGCGGCCAATCAGCTGTGGAAGCTGACGCGCCCGTGGAAATCGACTCCCGATTTCCACCGTCGCTTGGACAACGCTCCGCGTTGCCAACAGCTCCCACAGCCGCTACTACGACTACGACAATGGATCTTAACTAAGTGTCCGGGAAAGCGGGGCAAGGTCAGACCGACCCACGACGTGCGCGCTTGTGCCTTTGGCAACCCTTACCCCCTTAGGCGTTGCACAAAAACTTACGAGATTCTGCGCCGTCCTCACCCGTTAGCGATGGTCTCGGCGGAGAACCTACAGCCCCCGGCACCCCCTCCCCTCGTCATCGGTCCGGCTCCCGTTGCGCGTGCTGTCGCAGTCGGTCGGTTCCGGCGCGAACCCGAATCGGTGCCGGCCTTCGAACTCGGGCTCCTCAAGTTCGATCATCGCCACACCCCATCCATCCTCGGGTGTTACGCCCAACGCAAGCCGACCTACGGGGCTGCGTCCGTGAAGGTACGCAGGAATACGTTGCGGTAACCTAAGTAGAAAATAAGTGGGCGCCGCTGTTGGACCATGCCAACAGCTTGCCCTTGATCCTCCTAGTCCATTGATTAATAAGGACTTGTCTGGAAGTAGCCCTAAGGGGATTTGAACCCCTGTCTCCGCCTTGAGAGGGCGGTGTCCTTGGCCAGGCTAGACGATAGGGCCACAGGTCAGGCAGCTGTCAACGGTAGCGAGCAGGCGCAGCTACCGCAAGCCGGTTCTTGCTACGCGGGCAGGATGCGACGGTGGGGTCTCAGGCGCCTGCCTCCAGCATCCGCAGGATCTTGGCTGCGGTGGCCCCGAGCGGGATCTTGGCCATCTGTTCGCGTGTGAACCAGTCGCGCTCGGGTGTGCTGACAGGGGCCGCGTGGTCGGTTGCGATGCTCACCGTCTCGGGGCGGTAGACGTGGCAACGGATGCGGCGATTGGTGATGCCGTGGCGGATCTCGCCGATGGGCTCGAGGTTGCGGATGTGGATCCCGATGCTGTGCAGGTGATGTTGCAGCGCCCGCGCGACCGGGTCGTCGGTGGACGCAGGACGGGTCGCGGTGAGATCGTCGGGCGGTGCCGCAGCGGCGACAATCTGCTCACCGATGCGTGAGTCCAGCGTGGGGAACTCCCACATGTCCGCCAGCGTTCCGGGCCGCTGCCCGCGCAGCAAGAGGAAGCGGCCGTCACGCTCGATTACCGCGGCACCCTCCTCGACGGCTCGCACCTTGCGCTGGGTGCGAACCGGGAGGAGCTCCTGTGTCTGCTCGGCGGCTGCAACGCAAGCGTCGCCGAGCGGGCAAGCATCACAGCGCGGCGCCCGCGGGGTGCACAGGCGGGCGCCGAGCTCCATGAGCGCTTGGTTGAGCTTGCCGGGTGGATGCGCCCGCAGGGCGGGCTCACAGGCGCTGCGCATGTGGCGCCGTACGGCGGCGCGAGCAGGGTCGTTGCGGATGTCCAGCACTCGGCAAAGTACGCGTCCGACGTTGCCATCGATTGACAGGTGCGGACGATCGAAAGCGATCGACGACACCGCTGCGGCGGTGTACTCGCCGATGCCCGGCAGCGCCCGCAGCGCATCCACATCTTCGGGTAGCCTGTCTGATCCGTTGGCGATGACCTGACGCGCCAGCCGGTGCAGGTTGCGCGCCCGACGGTAGTAGCCCAGACCCGACCACTCGGCGAGCACATCGTTCTCGGATGCCGCCGCCACGCTGCGCAGGTCGGGGAAGACGCGCAGGAAGCCCTCGTAGCGGTTGACCACCGTCTCGACGCGTGTCTGCTGGAGCATTACTTCCGAGATCAGGATCCGATACGGGTTGCGGGTTCGCCGCCAGGGAAGGTCGCGCGCCTCCGCCTCGTACCAGCGCAGGAGCGCGGCCACGGCGGCGGGCTCGATGGTGCGATCGACGCGCTCCTCCGAAGTGGGGTTTGCCGGAACCTCTTCAGTCGATCTTGCCGGCATCGCGAAGCAGCCCCATCACCAAGTTGCGCCCGGTCCACTCGTTGCCGCTCAAGAGCCGGTTGAAGCCATCGCCGATGCCCAGTGCCACGGCGATCTCGCGCATCGAGCGACCCTCCTCGAAGTGCACCACGGCACGGTGGCGAAGCCCCAACAGGTTGTCGAGCCGCCGGCCTAGCCGGTGCTGATGGCTGGCAAAACGCCCGTTGTGTTGGCAGAACAGTACGCAATCGGGAACGGCCAGTATCTGCCGCAATGAGGCGATCGTCTGGCCGATGTTCTCGAAGTCGAACGCCCGGCGCGGTTGTTCGGCGATGAACAGATCGCCGGAAAACAACCACTCCTGCTCGGGCTCGTGCAGCACGACGTGATCGGGGGCGTGGCCCGGCGTATGAAGCACCTGGAAGGTGTGATTGTCGGTATGCAGCTGTTCGCCCAGCGGCTCGACGTCGACCGGTTCTGGCGATCCCCAGACGACGCGCCGATAGAAGGGCAACGGCGGCGCGGCACGGACCAGCTCCATGCCGAGTGGATGAATGCTCGGCTTGGTGTCCGTGTATTGCGCTGCGACGGCGGCATTGCCAACGTGATCCTCGTGGTGATGGGTGAGGACGATGCGGCTCACCTTCTCCCGCTGGAGAATCTCCTCGAAAGCCCTGCGGCAGCTTCGCGGGCCAGTGTCGATCATCAACCCATCGACGACATAAACCGCCACGCCCATGATGCGTCGTCCCGCCAGATACCGGGTCATCCGGTAGTGACGCACCGGGCCGTGGTCTTCGCAGCGCAGACCCTTGCTCATTCGCACGTTGGCTCGGCCGCCAAGCGCCTTTCGAGCTCTTCGAGCCGCTCACGAAGCTGCCGACGCATCTCGGCCGCATACGGGTTCACGGTCTCGATGGCGGCGAACAGCTCCCACGAGTCGGCCTCGACAATGCGCTCGACCTCGCGCAGGAGAGCCGCGGCCGGCGTGCGAATATCGAGCTCGCGGCCCTCGACCCGGCGCAGGGCCCGGCCGAGGTATTGGGCGAGTGCCTGGGTATGCGCACATTCACGATCATGGCGGTCGGGGTCGGCTACGATCACCCTCAGCCCGAGGCTCTCCAGGAACGTCTGCACGGAATCCAGACGCGTCGTGCGCTCCGGGCAGATGACGATCTGCTGGCCCTCGAGCGAGTCGCCGCCGCTGTGGGGTCCGAACATCGGGTGCGTGCCGATGATCTCAACGTGCTCGGGCAGCGCCTCGCGCATCCAGCGCATTGGTGCTGCCTTGACCGAGCAAACATCGACGATGAGCGCCCCGGCGCAGACGCTCCCGGCCACCTTTCGAAGGGTCGCCTGCAACGCCTGGATGGGCACTGCCAGGACGACGATCTCGCAGGCTGCCGCCTCTTCGAGCATGACGCTGCGAACGCCGAGCTCGCCGGCGCTCGCCTCGACGTCGGCAGTGTCGTGTACGACGACCTCGAAGTGGGACGTCAGGAACGGTACGGCGTACCGACCGAACTGTCCGAACCCGAGGAGGCCGAGGCGCTTGTTTGCGGGCATCAATCGCTCCTGCCCTCCGGGTGGCGGCCGAACCGGCCGCTTTGGGCGTCGCGGCTCCAGCCTGTCCCGGTGAGCGGAGGGTCTCCGATGCGGCGAAACGGCGCGGGCGCGCGTGGCGAAGCGAGACTACACCATGCGGTTGGCGCGTTGTGCGCGGCTCACGTCTGGACATGGGCGGATAATCCCACCAGGCTGTGAGCATGGAACTGGACGAGATACACGAGCTGCTGCTGGCCCAACGCGGCGCTACCGATGACATGCCGTTTGGGCCCGACACCGCCGTCTACCGGGTGGGCAACAAGATGTTCGCGCTCATCGCGCTCGAGCGGATGCCGCCGCAGGTGAACCTGAAGTGCGACCCGGAGCGCGCCATGGAGCTCCGAGAGCGCTATCCCGACGGTGTCTTGCCCGGCTATCACATGAGCAAGAAACACTGGAACACGGTGCTGATCGACGGTACGGTGCCGCGCGCGTTGCTCGTCGAGTTGGTGGAGCATTCCTGGCAGCTGGTGTTCGATGGTCTCACGCAGGCGGCGCGGGCGGCGGTCGAGTAGCTCGGCCCGAGCCAGTGGCGCGTCCGCTCGAGCCCGAGCAGCCCTATCGAGCCTGGTGCCGTAGTCCCCGTCCCGGGCGTACGCCGGTCGGTTGTCCTTCGGCCCACACCCTTTGGCCCGCCACCCAAGTTGCGTGCACGCCCGTGGCTGACCGAAGGGGATCGGTGAAGGTGCTGTGGTCCGTAATGGTGGCGGCGTCGAATGCCACCAGGTCGGCCATGGCTCCTGGTCGGATGACGCCACGGTCGTTGAGGCCAAGGCGCTGCGCCGGCATCCTGGTGGCCCGCTCCACCGCACGCTCGAGCGACAGCAGCTCGCGCTCGCGCAGGTAGTGCCCGAGAATACGAGCAAAGGCACCTGCGCCGCGCGGATGGCCGCTGCCGACGCCGCCATCGCTGGCGGTCATCACCAGCGGCGAGGTCATGAAGGTGTCGACATCCTCCTGGCTCATGGTGTGGCCGATGATGCCTGAGCCGCCGTTGGCCATCATTTCCATGTACATCTCGACCTCGCTCTTGCCGGCGCGGGCGGCGACCTCGCTCAGCCTCATGCCGTGAGCCGCGGGGTCCGCGTCGTAGCCGACGATCTGCAAACGCGAACCGCCGCCGACGGCCGCGAGGCCCTCCGCCACCGCGACCGGATCGTCGAAGCGTCGTGAGGGCACGATGATCCCGAGTCCCGACTGCCAGGCGGTGTAGGGGTACTGATCGGCGGTCACGTCGAGCCCCGCGACGCGAGCCGCTGCGAGCCGCCCCAGAACCGCACGCGCCTGGCCCCACACCGCGGCGTTGCCGGTCTTGATGTGAGAGATCTGTACCGGCAGCTTGCCCTCGATGCCGATGCGCAGGGCCTCGTCGATCGCCTCGAGAAGGCCGTCCTCCTCGTCGCGAACGTGCGACATGTAGAAACCGCCGAGCCCACCGGCGACGCTCGCCAGCTCGATCAGCTCTTCGGTGGTGGAGTAGTAACCGGGGTCGTATTCGAGGCCGCTCGAAAGGCCGAAGGCACCCTCCATCATCCCCTGCCGTACCCGGAGCGCCATCTCACTGACTTCGCTGGCGCTGGCGGTGCGTCGATAATCGTCCTCCAGCACGGCGCGTCGAACGGTACCGTGACCCACGAGCGTGCCGACGTTCAGCGCTGTCGAGAGCGCGTCGATGCCGTCGAGATACTCCCCGATGGGCCACGGGGAGGAGCCGTCGGCGCCCACCACGATCGTCGTTACCCCCTGGGCGATCTGCGTCGTCGCCAGCGGGTCGCCTTGCAACCTCTCGGTGGAGTGGTTGTGGATGTCGATGAACCCTGGTGCCAGGATGAGACCAGCGAGATCGATCACCGTCAGCGCTCCCTCCGAGTCCAAGGGGCGCAACGATCCGTTTGTGCCGACGGCGGCGATGCGGTCGCCCTCGAGCAGCACCTCGCCGCGGTACGCGACGGTACCCGTGCCGTCGACGATCGTGGCACCGACGAGCAGCTGTCGGCGCGGTTCCGACTGACCCGTCGTCGCGCCGGCGACCGTGGTCGCGATGAACAGCAGGAGTGCGAGGCCGATCACACGATGACGGTACATGGGTCCCCTCTGGTCGCTAGGCCTGCCAGGGCATCGTCAGGCCGCGTTGCATCTCCCAACTCGCCGCAACCAGGCCGCCACACTTCCACCACGGCCTGCTAGTCGACTTCTGGCGTCTCGAATACCATGGATTCATATCCGTAAGCCTTATTTCGTCTGTTTTTCTTTTATCTGTTTTTTTCTCATACGTCATGACTACGCTGCCCGCCGACCGCTTCGATGTGATCGTCGTGGGGGCCGGCCCGGCGGGTGTCACCGCCGCGATGGCCCTCGGCAGGGCCGGATTCTCGGTGCTGGTCTGCGAAGCGGGGATCTTCCCGGGGGCCGAGAACTGGTCGGGCGCCGTCTACTTTTCGGAGAACCTCGAGCATCCGGACGCCTTCGGCCGCGACATCGTCGCGGCGGCGCCGTACGAGCGCCGACTCGTGGAGCGCGGCGCCTACCTGTACAACGGCCATAGCCTCCTCGGCGCCAGCCTTCGGTCGCCCGACGTTTTCCGCTCCTGCTACACGGTTCTGCGGCCCGTTTACGACCGGTATCTGGCGGAGGTAACACGCGAGCACGGCGTCATACTCGCCTGTGAGACTACCGTTCAGAGCCTCATCCGGCATCGCGGTCGCGTTATCGGTGTTCACACCGAGCGCGGTCCGGCGTATGCCGATGTGGTGTTTCTCGCGGAGGGCGACGCGTCGCATCTGGTCACCCAGGAAGGCTACGAGCGGGCCTCGGAAAGTGATCGAGCCGAGGGAGGACCGCACTTCCTGCAGGGCGTCAAGGAGGTGATCTCGCTCCCGGAGGACGTGCTCGAGGAGCGCTTCGGCTTGGAGCCGGGCGAAGGCGTCGCCTTCGAGATGCTGCTCCGCAACGCTTCGCGTAAGGGGCGCACGGCGCGGCTCAACATGGGCGGCTTCGTATACACCAACCGCGACAGCTTGTCGTTGGGGTTCGTCTTGCCGCTCGACAACCTCCGGCAGCACTTCGAAGGTGACCACAACATCCTCATGGAGTGGTTCAAGGGCTTGCCTGAGATCGCCCGCATGATCGACGGCGGCGAGCTCACGTCGTACGGCGCCAAGATTATCCGCGGCGGCGGCCTGAAGGAAATTCCACGGCTGGTCGATGACGGCCTGGCGATCGGCGGTGCCGCCAGCGGTATCGGCCTCGATTTTCCCTATCCGAATTTCACCGGGCCGGCGACGGCGATGGGGCTGTACTTCGCCGCTGCGGTGCGTCAGATCGCCGCCGACTCGGGCGGCCTCGGGCGCGGCGGCGATTCGACGAGATCGCCGTTCACCGAGCGGGCGCTGCGCCAGACGTATCTCGAGGCGGTGAAGTCGAGTCATTACTACCGCGGCGTGCAGCACCTGCGCGACTGGCCGGCGTACATCGAGCGCACACAGTTCTTCTTCGAACAACAGCTCGATCTGGTCAACAACACCGCCTACATCATGTCGCGTCCGGAGCTGGGTTCCTGGGAGCGCTACTGGAGCGTGGTGCGGCTCGTGCGCCGTGTCGCCAGGGGTCGCAAGGGCTCGATCATGGCCGATTGCCGCGACCTCGCCGGCGCCGTTGGCCTGGGCATGCTCGTTCGTGCCGCGGCCACACCGGCCAACCTGCTGCGGGTGCTGTGCAACACAGTCGGGGCCTTCCTGCCGCGCCGATCGGGTACGCGGGTTGGTCTTGCCGAGACCTCCGACTCCGCCGTCGCACCGGCAGCCGGGGCCGGGGTGGCGGAGGCACGGGCGCATGATGGTGCGCGGCTGCGGGCCCTGTATCGCGTGATGGCGGGAGGGGAACAGCCAGGCAGGGCTCCGTGGCTGTTCCGTTGGTACTGGCGACGTTTCGGCGGCGCCTTGGCGAGCGCCTTCAGCGACGTCTACACCAACGACGACACCGACGTGGCCGACAAGCTCCGGTCGGCGGCGCGGCATCTCGCCGGCTGCCTATCGATCTGGGATGTCGCCGTCGTCGCGGGCGCCGGTGCTGTCCTCATCGCAACCAGCTTGAAGCAGGCGGCCACCGAGTGGTTCCAGCACTCGGTGCTGCGCTGGGAGCCGCGCCGCTTCGGCGAGCAGCTCACCAACCGGTTGCTGGCCGACAACCACGAGCGCATCCGCCTCGATGACGATCACGTTGCCATCACCACCACCTACGAGGCGAAGCTGGGCACGATCACGTACCAGGCCGGCCGCCATTCCCACATCAAGGTGATGTGGCCGGCGCAAATCGCCGACCGGAACAACCTGTCGTCGTCGGCGCTGTGGAACATCTGTCCGGCCAAGGTCTACGAGGTGCGGCGCAACTCGGCGGGCCAGCCCGGGGTGGTGGTCAACTACGAAAACTGCATCAAATGCGAGAGTTGTTGGCGGGTGACGGGCGATGTGCACTGGAGCCGCGCCACCCAGCAGCGGCTCATCTATCAGACCTACACACCGGCGCAGCAGGAGCTCCACGCCTACCTCGTCGACCGGCCCGAGCCACAACCGCGTCTGGGATCACGACCGGGGTTCCTGCCGGCGCTGCTGGATAGCGTTCGGGATGCCGATGCGAGCGCCCCGCCGGGGCCATCCCACGCCGCCACGCGAGCCCGGCTGGAGCGCGCACGCGCGGCGCTGCGTTGCTATCGCGCCGATCTGGCGCGTTCTCCGTCGGCGTTGGAAGAGGGGCGTCGCGGCCATCTCCGTGCCCTCCTGGTGGCCGCCCGCGATGCCTTCATTGATGCCCGCCGCACCTGGGAGGCCGCGACGAGCGATGCGGGCAGCAGTGCCGCGACAAGGTTGCTGACACCCGTCTGGGACGACGCGGCGGAGCGTCTCGAGCAGATGCAACAGCATGCCGAGGCGCACAGGTTCTTCTGGGCCGATGTGCTCGCCCGCCAGCTCGAGGACCATCATTTCACCGCCATCTTGGCAGTCTGCGGCGCCGCTGCCGCGCGGGTCGACACCGATGTCGGTGTGAGCGACGACCTGTGCATCAAGCAGCAGCTCGAGGCGGTCGAGTGGCGGCGTCGGGAGGCGGAGCCGCGCAACTTCGAGGCCAGTCGCCGAGAGGTGCGCGAGGGCTGCAAGCGCTGGTTCGACAACCACGCGGTACGCGCCCTGGAGCGCGGGGAGCCGCTGTCGGCCGGACAGGCCGATTGGCTGCGGGACCAGATTGCTGCCGCACGGCCGCGGCGGGACGGCTACGGGCTTCGGGAGGTGGTACTCGAAGAGCTGGCGGCGACTGACCCGGCGCTGGCGCTGATCGCGGCGTCGCATCTGCTCGCGGTCGACCTGTTGACGCAGGCCGGTACCCAGCATGCCGAGCTGCAGGAGGCACGCGTGGTTGCCGCGACCATCCATGGTGGCCAGCGCGCCGCACGCTGCCTGCAAGGCGGCGGTTTCGAGATCGATGTCTGTGCCGACTTCGTTCCCACCGCGCTCGCGCAGCGCTATCTCGTAGTCGTCGGCAGCGACGGCTTCCTCATTGATGCCGATGATCCGCGGCTGGTGATCGAGGACGTCGGCAGCGTGGGCCTCATCGGCGCCCGCATCCGGCGCCCGCGCGGCGGCCACATCACGGTGCCCGCAGCGCGGCGCATCGACCTTTCGGGAGTGGTCGACGAGGTCGTGCTCGAGGCGCCGGCGGCCGGAGAGCCCTGGGCCGCGGTGCTCGGCGTGGCGCTGCCCGGCTACCTGGCGATGGTTCGCGGATCCGGAAGGTACCTGCTACAGCGTGCCCGCGAGCACGCCGCCGGGCGCCTGCAGTTCCCCGGTGCGTTCGAGGACGAGGCCGGCCGAGACACTATCGCCAAGTTTGGTGCCGTCAAGCAGATGCTGGCCGAGATGGAGGTGCACCGCTACGTGCTCGAGTCGATAACGCTAACCAATCCGGGCGGCGGCGACGAGTGGACCGGGCAGGCTGCTAGCAAGGTGCTGGCCAGCCAGGCTTTCGGCCCGGGCGATCGCTCCTTCAGCTACAACACCGGTCAGATCTTCGGCGGCACCGCTTTTTCGGAAGACGACGACATCGCCAAGTACTACCGCGACAGCGCGCCGTGCCGATTTCTGCTCGGTCACGACGACGCGTTGCGCGTGCAGGTCGGGCGGCGCCGGCTAACCGCCGCCCGATCGGGTGGCGATCTGATCCCGTGCAGTGACGCCGAGCATCGGTGGGCGGCACGCGCCGCGGAGCATGCCTTGCTTGGCGAGCCGGCACGACGCTACCAGGCCGCGCGTCTGCAGACCGAGGAGTGGGCGAGCGGCCTTGGCCGTGCCGACGATGATCTGACCGCCTACGCTGCCGGCAACATCGTGATCGAGGTGCTTGCCGCCAGGAGCTTGCTGGTGCGGTCGATGCGTCGGATTTACGCCGGCATACCGACCGAGGCGATGGTCGAGGCGACGCGGTTGGTTGTGGATCGGCTCGGCGCCGAGCTTCCCGCCTTGATCGAGGCGGCCGATCTGGCGCCGACGACGCTCATTGCAGGCGACGAGTTGCTCGAGAATGGCGATTTCGCGGCGGTGTCGATCCCGGATGCCGAGTCCTACGAGAGCGTCTACACCGCCGATCAGCCGCATGAATCTGGTGAGTGGCTTCGCGATGGCTTCGACCCCGCGTCGCCTCGCTGCGTGCCCGAGATACTGGCCCACGACCCGGCGCTGGCGCGTTATCGGAAGCAGCTAGAGACCGAGCTGCGCCAGCGTTTCGAGGTGCCGAGGTTCGACGGGCTGCCGTACGGGCGTTATCTCGAGAAGCTCCACATGATCCCCGACGAGGACCTTGACTACATGGTCAGGCGGGGCTTCATGCGCATGCCGATTGCCCGGCATCTCGGCGGTGAGGGAGCCTTGAAAGCGGAGTACTACATCCTCTCCATGCTCATCGGCCGCTACGGCGACGCGGCACTATCGTTGGCCATCATGGGCAACACGAGCATCGGTACGACGCCGGCGCTCATCGGCCTGTACCAGGATTTGCCACGCGCCCGCGCCGAGCTCGAGCGCGTGCGCCAGCATCCCGAGGTGCTCGGCGACATCCGTGACCGCATCGACGGCGTGCTGGCGATGTTGAGACGGCCGAACACGGAAGCGCTTGCTGCGGCGACCACCGAGATCGGTTCGCTGGTCAACAAGCGCGTCGCCAAGTCGATGGTGTTGAAGTCTCTCGGTGGCGGTTTCTTGCGGGCGTTCCAGGCTGCGGTACGGGCCGGCCAGCAACGCGATCTCGAGAGCTTCGGCACGCACCTGCGCGAGGCGCGCGAGCTCCTCGATGACGTCCTCGGTGCCGTCGAGGAGCGCCTCGCGGAGTACCCGCGCCGGCAGCGCGCCCACGAGCTCTTCCTGAAGACGATCTCCGCCGGCTACATCTCGGCGTTCGCGCTTACCGAGCCTACTGCCGGGTCCGATTCCGGAGGCGTGAAAACCATGGCGCGCGCCGCGCGGCGACGCCTACACCGCGACGATGACGGGGTGCTGTGGTTCTGGCTGGACGAGGAAAACGAGCTCGAGCGACGCAACCTGCTCGACGCGGATCGGCTGGAACACGACTACGACGAACGCCGGTTGCTCTATCGCTTCGCAGACGATGCCGCGCCGGCGCACGTCGATCATTCCGAGTACGACTACGACAAGGACGCGCCGGAGCGAACACGCTTCTATATGCACGGTGCCCGTAAGGTGCAGTTCAGCGACATCGGCCAGCTGCGAACCGACGCCGCCGGTAACTCTTTCTACGAGTACTGGGTGCTCAACGGCGCCAAGATGTGGATTACGAACGGGCGCTTCTGTCATTGCATGGCGCTGTACGCACGCACCGAGCCGGAGGGCGTGACCGGGTTCATGGTCGACCGGCACGCCGAAGGGCTCGTCGTGGGAGCCGATGAGGAAAAGCTCGGGCAGCGTGGCTCGCCGACCAACGAGCTGTCACTCAACAACGTCCGTGTGCCGCACGAGGCGATCATCGGTTTCCGCGGCCGGGGTCAGGTCAACGCGCTCGAAACCCTGAACACCGGGCGTGCAGGATTGGCGGTGACCACCCATTCGACGATCGCGGAGCTCGCCGACGATGCGATTCCCTATCTGCGCGGCGAGGTCGCCCCCGGCTTCGAGTACTCACCGCGCGCCCCGGCTCGCCCGCTGGAGCGATACTGGATGGGGCGTGTTGCCGAGGAGCTCGTGGGGACCGCGTCGGTCACCTACGAGATGATCGGGTTGCTCGACAACAAGCACACTGACTCGGTGCGCATGGAGTCGGCAATCGGCAAGTATTACTGCACCGAGTCGGAGCACGACTGCATCGACTGGATGGAGCGGGCGCGCGGGCTCGAGGGCCAGACCTGGCTGCACCGCGTCGAGAAGACGCGGCGCGACGCTCGCGTGCTGAATATCTACGAAGGGACCAACGAGGTGCAGCGCTTTCTGCTGCTGAAAGACCTCGTCCAGCGCGTGCTGCCGCAGTGGCAACGCGGTGCCGGCGGTCTCGAGGGGCACGAGCTCGCCTATCCGGAGCTGGTTGCGGCGCTCGGTCAAGCCAGGCAGCGGTTGCTCCACCACGTCGAGGGCGCGGTGGAGAGCTTCGGTCAGCTGGTCTGGGCGAATGTCGGGTTGCAACCGTGCTTCTTCCGCTTGGCCGAGGTCGCCGGGCTGACCAAGGTGATGGACGCAGTGCTCTACCGACTCGAGTGGAACGCACGGCACCAAGTCCCAGCCGAGCACCGGGCGCGTCTCGAGCGCGCCTCGCGGCTGGTCGTACAGCGCGCTGTTTCCCGCATCGAAGCGCTCGAGCGACGCTACGAGATCGCCCTGGCGTATCTCGTGGAGGGGCGGTACTCGCCGGAGACGCAGCTGGGATGTTTATCTTTGGAGGAGACTGGAGCGCCGGCCGAGGGCTGGGGTCTCGTGCCCGACGATCTGATCGAGCAGCGGCAGCAGCCCGATCTCGCCCGCGACGTCGAGATCGCCGTCTTGCTCAAATCGGTACCGGCGACGGCGCCGCGACCAAGGCTCGGCGATGGCGAGTTCGCCGAGCCGCTCCACCTTATCAATCCGGCGGATGAGGCTGCCCTGATGGCGGCGCTGACGCTCAAGAAACGCGATCCCGGACGCATCAAGGTCAGCGTCTACACGGTGGCGAGCGCCGCAGGAACCAGCGTCGTACGTGCGGCACTCGCACTTGGCGCCGATCATGCCGTGCATCTCGATTCATCCGCCACCAACGGCGTTGGCTCGGCGCCACACGACGGGGACTACGTGACACGTGTGATCGTTGCCGCGTTGAGTCGTCGACCCGCCGACCTGGTGGTCTGCGGCGCGCGCGCCGCCGATACCGGCCAAGGGGTGGTGCCCAGCTACCTGGCCGCGGCGCTGGGCAGCAAGGTCTATGGCGGCGTCGAGAGCCTGCGCTGGGGCGATGGCGCCGCCACGCGTCTGGAGATAGCCGCTGCCTCGTGGGAAGGCCACGAGCTTTCGGTTCGGCTCCCATGCGTTGTCGCAACCCTGCCGCGGCTCGGCGAAGCCGCCGACTACGATCTCGGCGCCTGGCTGAACGCTGCGACCGTCGAGATCGAGTGTCTCTCGGCCGCCGACCTGGTCGGGGATCTAGCCACGGTGTGTGTTCGTCATCGTGCGCGAGCGGTGGCAAGCAGCAACCGAGGCGATTTACGCGTCGACTCGCCCGAGGATGCGGCCGGTGTGCTGCTCGATGTAGCCGGATTCGGAGCTGCGGCGACCGACCCGGCCAGAGCCTACGAAGATCGGATGTTGTCGATGGGTGAGCAGCCCGGCGACGACGCTGCCGGGAGCTGTCTGTTCGTTCTGGAGCCAGTCGGCGCCGAGCTCCCCGCAAGCGCCAACTCCGACCTCCGCCTCGCTGGCGATCTCGCCGACGGCGTTGGCATGGTGCTCGATGTGGTCGTACCCGTCGATACCGATCAAATTTCCGCGGGGATCGTGGCGGGCTCCGTGCTGGCCGCTGTGAGACCGCGTCGGCTGTACGTCGTAGCGCTGGTCGGAGTGGCTGGCTTCAGCGCCCATGGCCATCTCGAGTGGCTCGAGGAGTTCTGGGCGATGTATCGCGGTGAGCCCCGATGGCTGCTTGCGGCAACCTGGGCGAACGAGCTGTTCGCCCGCTTTGTGGTCGGCGGCGTTGCGAACACCGGAGCAGCCAGCGTTGCGGACACCGAGGCCGGTCGCTGCTGGAGCTGGCACAACGTCGAGTCAATCTCCAATAGCGACGGACACGCCCGCGTCGCTACGCGAATCTATGGGGGCGCAGCTCGTGCGGAGGCCGAGTTTCCGCTCGAGGGCGGCCTCCGCGTCCTCACCTTGGGGAGGACGGTGGAGCTCGATCTCGACGGTGGACGGAAGGTGGCTGAACGGGAGCACGAACCGCAGGTCTATCGGTGGTCGCCCGATTTGGAGTACGACCCCCGCGACGATCCGCTGGCCCGATTTCTAGCGAGCTTGGCGGGCGATAGGGACACTCTGCAGGACGCCGAGATCATCATCGACTTCGGCTACGGCGCCGGCGGTCGAGAGGGTATCGATGAGCTCGCCGAGCCGCTGCGGCAGCTGCTCGTCGATGAGATGGGCCTGCGCAACGTGATGATCGGGGCGACGCGAAAGGTGACACAGGACCTCGAGTTGCTTCCCGCCGATCGCCAGATCGGGCAAACCGGTATATCGGTGAACCCGAAGCTGATCATTGCACTGGCGGTATCCGGTGCGCCGCAGCACGTTGATTACATCGGTGACCGAGCCGTAATCCTGTCGTTCAACGTTGACCCTGGCGCCCCGCTGATGAAGCTCAACGAGCAGCGTAAGGTACCCGTCGTGCATCCGATCGTCGGTGATGTCTGGGATACCGTGCCGCGGTTTGTCGAGGCGATTCGAGAGCACCTTCGCAAGGCGCGTCTGGCCTGATTCACGGGGCCAGATCGCTGCGCGCCCCGCCGTCCAGATCGACCATCTATTGCCAGCCGATGGCGATGTAGAAGCGGTTCCGGTTGCCTTCGGCCCAACCGTAATCGAGCTGCAGCGGCCCGATGGGGGTGGCCACGGTCAGACCCAGCCCGCCGCCGACGATGGTCGTTTCGACGCTGATATCCGTGCGGCGCTGCCAAACACCGCCCGCCCCGAGACGCCCGTAGAGTCGAGCCACTGAAGCGAAGTCGATCCCCAGCTCCCCGGAAGCCGCCAGCGCCTGGTTGCCCCATAGCTCGTCGCGCGCCAGCCCGGGGACGAGCTCCGGGCCGCCGACGCGGAACTGGTCGTAAATCGGTAGCGTTGATGAGGAGTATCCGTACAGCAACCGCCCTGTGAGGTTGACCCCGCCCAGCTGTACCGCACTGATGCCATCGATGCGTACCCGCCAGTAGGGCGACGAGCCACCCAGACCCTCGAGATTGCGCTCCGCCTGTACCGAGTAGCGGTGCCCGCGAACCGGCGCGGCGAGCGAGCTGAGGCTGTCCCACACGTAGTTGGCGGTCAGCACGCGGTGCGGTCGTGTTTCAGCAACGTATGGAATGCCGAGGCGCTCGATAGTCTCAACCTCACCGGCGCGGACACCCAGCTGCAGCAGATGGTTAAAACCGAACGGCAGGTTGGCGCGCAGTGCCACGTGCCGGCGGCGAAACTCAGCCCTGGAGACGAACTCTCCCGCCTCGAAGACTTTCGGCTTCTCCTGGTGCAGCTCGACGTCGACCAGGTATCCGACGTGCGCGCCCAGGAACTGCTCGCCGTGCAACCGCACATCGAGCCTCAGATCCTTGGCGCTGGCCGCGCCGCCGACCTGCAGTCGATCACCGGGGCCGAATAGACTGCGGGTCTCGAAACGCACCATCGCCTGCGCCTGATCATCGCTCTGGTATGCGAGGCCGAGGTCGACCGTGTGGCGGTATTCCTCCTGCACGAACAGGAGCAGCCGGATGCCGTTGGGGCCATCGGGCGCGAGGTCGAGCCAGGCACTCTGCAGGAGTCCCGAGGCGTACAGATGATCGAGGTCGGCGAGCGTCTGTTGCCAATCGAAGACCTCCCCGACATGCGCCCGAAATTCACGCCGGATGGCGCGGTCGGACAGGTACACGTTGCCGGTCACTTCCACGCCTCGCACAACGCGCTGGCCGAAGGCATGGTGATCGGTCGGGCTCCGTGTCACTAACGGGCGCCGCTTGAAGCGCTCCGGGATGCTGTCGAGTGCCGCCTCGGCGGCCTTGCGCCCAGCAGCGATCAGCTCGTCGATACGCGAGTAGTCAGCGAAGCTATGGCCCTCCAGGTCGGGCACGATGGTGACGTCGGCGGCTTCGCCGTAGCGGCTGTTGGTCGCCGCGGAGAGCAGATCGATGATGCGCTCGGTTACCCCGAACAGGTCGGGGTTCACTGATTCGTCGATCGGAGTTGAGGCATCTACCGCCAGCGTGAACTCGGCCCCCATCTCCTTTGCCAGACTCACCGGGACGTTGTCGGCGAGCCCACCATCGACCAGCAGCGCCCCCTCCCAGGGCACCGGAGCATAGGCCAGCGGTACCGACATGCTGGCGCGAACGGCGCGCGCCAGGTCGCCTGCCAAGAGTTCCACGCGATCGCCGGAGAGCAGGTCTGTGCCGAGTGTGCGGAACGGAATCGAAAGCGCATCGAACTGCCGCCCGGCGTCGAAGTTGGCCGGCGCCAGGTGCTCGATCAGCAGACGATTCGCCATGTTGTCGCTCAGCAGGCTGCGCGGCGCGCGCAACCCATCTACGGTGATGCCGAGGCGGGCGCCAGCGCGTTGTCGCTCTAGTCGATGGAGAAGCGGCCGCAGCCGGCGGTTGTGAGAGTCGATGTACATGGTGCTCCAGCTCAGTCCCGACAGCAGGGCCTTGATCGCGGCATGCGAGTGGCCGGTGGCGTAGAGCGAGCCAATCACTGCTCCCATGCTGGCCCCGACGATGCAATCGGGCCGCACGCCATGTTCCTCGAGCACTTGCAGAACGCCCAGATGGGCAATGCTGCGCGCTCCACCGCCACTCAGCACCAGTCCGAGCCCGCAGGCAGAGGCATTCTCCGGCGTTCCCTCGGCAGGATTCTGCGCTCGCAGCTCGCCGGCAGCCAGAGTTCCGGGCAGCAAGACGCCCAGGAACCGGGCTGTCAAGAGCACCGAGCACCAAGCCGTGCGGTGCCTCACGTAGAGCCCGCTGCTGTTGACGCGAGCGACCCGTGACGGGCGTATCGCGTCAACGCTGGTAGGCAATGATGAGGAGCTTGCCGCTCGACCCGACCTGAAATTCCACGCCGTTGTCGGTGAGCTCCGCGATGGTGCGCTCGTAGTCGGCGCGGTCGCCGTAGGACAGCACGAGGCTGTCGCATCTGTCGCAGCAGGCGACCCGGCGGCGCTTCGCGAGGCTACGCGAAGCTTCTTGCTGACAACAATCGGCGAGAGCTTCCATGGTAAGTCGCATTCCATGACGCTGCCGGCAGTCGTGGCCGGCGGCTCGGTTCCGTTGATAGTATCGGAGCCATGCGTACCGGCCATGTTGTCCCAGGGTCCTTGCTGTTGCCCGCCATCGCAGGCGCCCTAGCGCTCGGTTTCGTCGCCGCCAGTGCCGGCCTGGCGCGCCCCCAGGCTCTGCGGACAGACTCGGCGTTCGGCTTCAGGGTCGGTGAGGAGCGTCGCTATGTTCTCGGTCCTCCCGACGCCCTGGCAAGCGGCGAGGTGGCCGAGTGGTGGATCGTGTTCGACGGGCTCGTGGAGCAGGGCGACACCAGGCTCGCCGACTTCAGCTTCGGACACGAACGCCTCGAGCGGATCCCGGGGGCCTTGCGGGCGTCGGAGCAGCTCATGAGCGTGCAGGTGGAAGGTCACCTTCAGGTCACGCTGGACGGATTTCCGGTGCGCGTGGAGTTCGAACAGCGCTTCGCCCAACGCGGCGAGAACCTTGCCGTCGACAGTCGACGCCACGTCGTCTTCACCTACAACAAAGAGGACAAGCGATTCCGCAAGGACCTTAGAATTGGCACCCGCGACTGGGATTTCAAGGTCAGCATTCCCGGCTACCGGAACATGGATCTCGACAAGCCGCGGGGCCTGTACGCCTGGATGCCATCGGCGCTGGCGTGTCTGGGGAGTGGGCGCAGGATATGCGTCGAGACAGACCCGGCGTTCGCCAACCCGGGGTTGCTGAGCATCGCCCTGCCGGCGCTGTTCGAGCACATCGATCCCGCCGGCGACGCCAAGAAGGTCGAGCGCGAGTTCATGTTCTTCATGCCTGCCGGGATCCCTGAGTCGCCATTCCGACCCGTGGGCGTAGGGAATTGGATGGCGCGAGAGCGCGACAACTTCGCCAATCGCGACCGCTACTTCGACACCTGGAAGCTCAAGCTCGGGCCCAGCACTGACGTGGAGGTCGGGCCGCGGACGATGCACGCGTGGGAGCTCGATGTCGGCTATGGAATCGACCAGGCGTACGTAGAGCCGGGCGGACGCGTGGTGCGCGTCGATCTGGAAGCCACGATGGATAATGACAAGCGCTGGATCCGGCTGTTGTTCGCCTCGGAGGAGTTCACCTCGCCCGATGACCCGGCGCAGCGTTGCTGCCGCTGAGTCCACCAGTGGGCTGCGCGGTGGTTCCAGAGTAGAATCCGACTCCACTGGATGTTTCCGTACTTTCGTCCTGAGGTGCGAGCGATGGTCAACCGGCGTCAATTCCTCGGAGCGCTCTCCTGGCCGGCCGCTGCCGCATACGGTGGTGGTGCCTTTCTCAGCCCGGCTCGCCGAGCGCATGCCATCGCCGCGTCGGAGGGGCTCGCGGCTCATCCAGGCGCCGCCGCCGAGCTCGCCGACGACGAGTACTTCTGGTACGACGTGCGCCAGTCGTTCAGCGCCGAGGCTGGCATCATCAACCTGAACTCGGGCGGCGTGAGCCCTTCGCCGTTGCCGGTACAGGAGGCGATGAAGCGCTACCTCGATTACTCCAACACTTCGCCCACCTATGCGATGTGGAAGATCCTCGAGCCGCAGCGCGAACAGGTTCGCGAGCGCTTGGCGATGGAGTGGGACACCGACGCCGAGGAGCTGGCGCTGGTGCGCAACGCCTCCGAGGGATTACAGATCTGCCAGTTGGGCATCGACCTGGAGCCTGGCGACGAGATCCTGACCACCAATCAGGACTACGGACGCATGATCACCACCTACAAGCAGCGTGAGCGCCGCGAGGGCGTGGTGCTCAGGCAGATCTCGCTGCCGGTTCCGGCCGAGGACGACGATGAGATCGTCCGCCTGTTCGAAAGCAACATCACGTCGCGCACGCGCATCATCCACATGTGCCACATGATCAACCTCACTGGCCAGATCCTGCCGGTGGCCAAGGTCGCCAACATGGGCCGCCGACACGGCATCCCGGTGATCGTCGACGGTGCCCACTCACTGGCGCACTTCGACTTCACCATCGCCGATCTCGAGTGCGACTACTTCGCCACCAGCCTGCACAAGTGGCTGTTCGCCCCCCACGGCACCGGGCTGTTGTACGTGCGCCGCGACAAGATCAAAGACTTGTGGCCGCTGATGGCGGCGAACGAGAGGCAGGACGAGAACATACGCAAGTTCGAGGAGATCGGTACGCATCCGGCGGCCAACTACCTCGCCATCGGCGACGCCCTCACCTTCCATCAGGGCATCGGCTCCAAGCGCAAGGAAGCGCGGCTCGTTTATCTGCGCGACTACTGGGCCAACCGTCTGCAGGCGTTGTCCGACCGCGTCTACCTGAATACGAGCCAGGCGCCCGGCAAGGCTGCCGGGATCGCCAACGTGGGCGTCGAGGGCATCGACACGTCGGCGCTCAATGATTGGCTGTGGGCCGAGCACCGCATCATCAC
The DNA here is from genome assembly GCA_963666055.2 of Acidobacteriota bacterium. Taxonomy (GTDB): domain Bacteria; phylum Acidobacteriota; class UBA890; order UBA890; family WLXD01; genus DASCOT01. The sequence continues at coordinate 1,010,092 of CAXWPH010000015.1, forward strand.
CGTGGCGATCAACCACGCGGAGTTCACCGGCCTGCGCATCTCCCCGAGCGTGTTCACGACGCTCGAAGAGCTCGATCGGTTCTGTGATGCAATCGAGCACGCGGTGAAGAAGGGAATAAAAGTCTGAGCAGGTCTCGGCCTTCACCTCGGGCCAACGCCCGTAGGTCCCTGTTCCAGGCCACTAGATGGAGCCCTATCCCCGCGGCGCTGGTGCCGCGAACGGTAGCGTCGTGCGGCGCTCGCCGGATCTCGAGTTCGTCGACCTGAAGAGCTCGAAGAAGCAGAAATAGATGCCGTCGACGTCCTTGTTTTTCTTCACGCTCTTGTGGCGCAACACGACGCGGACCACATCGCGCATCTTGCTGAGCGCAATAGGTTCGCACACGCGATCAGTATCGCCCCGCACCGCCTTGAGCTTGAACGAGTTGATGAGCTTGACTTCCTTGCCGTTTGCCTTGATTCCGACGAGCTGCCCATTGATGGTCACGCCCGTCCACGCGACCTGCAGGGCCGAACTGTCGGCAAGAGTACCGGCGACGTAGCGGAGGCAGAACGTCGCGTTCTTGTTGTCGTTCAGATCCGTTCTCGCCTGCCAGTCGCCATGCTCCACCTGGACGTCGATGTCGTCGAACTCGATGGCGCCATCGCTTCCCTTGGCGCCGTCGCCTGCCTCGTGCACGATCGTGATCTGTTTGTTGACTGCGACCAATGCGTCATCGGCGGCTCCCGGTGTCACGCCGAGCAACAGCACGAAGGCTACGGTTGCGGCGCTTCGGAACGAGATCCTTCTAGTCATCGGAGTCTCCTGTAGCGGGGAGTTGGCGAGCCATAGGTATAAGAAGCAAATCGTTTGCCGAGAAAAGAGCTGGACCGCGTCATTTTTCGAGCAAACCTGGCAAGGGGTTCCTCATTCAGGTCGGCCTGCGCATCTGGACTGCCCGTGATGTTGGTGTGACGAAAAATGATCCGAACGACGCCGCGCATCTTCCTGAGCGGTTTCTTGATGCACTCCCACGAAGATTCGATGCGTGGGTCTCATGCTTCCTCACTTTCAGTGGGGGCTGCGACGGCACCTGTATACTCGGCGGGATGGGCGGTTTCAACGGAGACAGGCTCGGCGATCCGAGCGGCTAGCCGCCGATGATGTGCCGGGACAGAGAGCATGGCTACCCTCTCGCTCGTTGTCATCACGCGCAACGAGGAAGACAATCTCGCCGAATGCCTCGACTCGGCTGCATGGTGCGACGAGATCGTCGTCGTCGACGACGAATCGACCGATGCGACCCGTGAAATCGCCCGTCGCCATACCGACAAGGTCTACCGAAGGAAACTGGACCGCTTCGGGCGCCAGAAGCAGTTCGCCATCGAGCAGGCGACCTGCGATTGGATCCTCGTCCTGGACGCCGACGAGAGGCTCACGGACGAGCTGGCCGACGGTATCCGCGAGGTCGTCGCGGCTGACGAAACCCGTTTCGATGGCTATCGGCTGCGACGGCTAACGTGGCTGTTCGGTGAGCCCGTGAGCTTCTCTGGGTGGTACAAATGCGTCCACCTGCGTCTGTTTCGTCGCGGCTGCGCCCGGTACGTCGATCGGCGGGTGCACGAATACCCGGTGCTGATAAACGATGGACCGCTGGGCACACTACCAGGCCATCTGGACCATCACACATACGCAGATCTCGATGAGCTGGAATCGAAGCGCCAACGCTACTCGAGCCTCGCGGCGGCAGACTGGTATGACACCGGTCGTCGCGTCAACTGGCTGAACGCCATCTGGTGGATGGGCGTCGTGCCGGCGGCCGCCTTCCTGCGTGAGTTGCTCGTCCAGGGCGGCTGGCGCGGCGGGCGTACCGGCCTGCGGATCGCGAAAATGGCGATGCTGTCGGACTACCAAACGATACGGAAACTCTGGAAGCTCAGTCGCGCGGCACGGGTCGCCGACTCCTAGGCCCGTTCGGCTGGTCGTTGAGCGTCCAGTCGTAGCCCATGATCTTCACGCGTAACGTGTCGCGATGCTCGCGGATATACGCCGCGTCGGCGTCGGGGGCGTATCGGAGCACGTAGTCGACCACGTCTTCCGCGACCATCTCGAAGTCGCCTTCGTACCAGTCGAAGTACTTCGTCAGGTACAACGTGCCCGAATCGCGGTCGAGTTGCAGTGCCCGCGGCTGTCGCAGGAACTCGTACGACTGTTGCCCGAGCCTCTCGTCGAGATTCTCGGCTCGATACGGTTCGTTCAGCAGCCGAGGACAGCCGAACGCAGCGCAGACCAGCGCCCAGTGAATGCGCTCGTCGTCGAATTTCGCGCGAAGCGTATCGTGCTCGATGTTGTCGGCGCTCATGTCGCGGCCGGCCACCGGATACTTCTGCTTGAAGAAGCCGCCGATCAGTCCCCATAGGGCCCCGACATCGCGCACGCTCTCGAGCGGGTAACGTTCCACGACGCCCCAGATCACCACGGCGTTGTAGGCGTTGATCCAGAACGCCATACGCTCCGTGTCGCTGGTGAACGAGGTTGGGTCGACGGCGGCGATCGCTGTCATGAACGCCTCGAGATCGGCGAACCCGGCGGCCTTCAGTCCGGCATAGTTCACCAGCCCCTCATCGTCGACATAGCCGGCGAGCACCCGCGCCCACGGCGCGTACAGATCGTCGTCGGACGCTAGCGCCCCGGCGGCCGCCAACTCGCCCACACCGATACCGCTACCGCCAGTGGCGATGACGACGAGTGCGGCAATTGCGACGAAACGGTGCATTTCGGTACTCCTGGCTCGAGGAAGCTCAGTCTCACGACCCGGGCGTGGCGTGCTATTGCGACCACGGCCCGTCTCAGGGTGTTTGGTCTCCAGGGCCGAAAAGTTACCGGCTATTCGGATAGATGCTGCTCGATCCAGGCGGGGTCGAAGCCGACGCGGAACTCATCACCGATCACCACCGTCGGCGTCGCCACCTGGCCGCCTGTGATCGCCCGTAGCGTACCGAACGCGTCGTCGAGGGTCGTGATGTCGATGGAGTCGAATTCGACTCCCTTCTGCGAAAGAAACTCCTCCGCTTGTTTGCACGGTGCTCAGCCAGGGCTGCTGTAAACGGTGATGTGTGCCATCGATTCGTCCCTCTGTTCGTTATCTCCCGGCGTCGAGAGCCGCGAAGTGTAACAGCGTGTTGAGTACCAATCCGTACTGCCCGTGGGTTTGATTACGCCACATCGGGTTGATGGCAAACAAGACCGCATGGCCGTCGCCCACCGGGACGTCGATGATCGCCGGTCGCGACGCCAGCGCGCCCGCGTCGCCGAGCAATCCCGAGATCAGCAGCTCGCTGCTGGAATCGTGGAAGCGCATCACCACACGGGGAACTTGATCGGGCGCCGGAACCAGATGGCCCGCCAGCAGGCGCATGCGATCGCTGAGATCCTGGCCGTCGTCGAAGTAGAGCTCCTCGTCGGCATCTTCATCATCCGCCTCGCCTTCCGACTCGTCCGCCTCGCCCTCCGACTCATCCGCCTCGCCCTCCGACTCATCCGCCTCGCCTTCCGGATCGTCCGCCTCACCTTCCGGGTCTACGTATGGCGGATGACCTGGAACCACGTCCTCGCCCCGCCGGCCGGAGGCGCGCTCGGTTTCGTCGCTCCCGCCCCCGCCGAAGCTGCGGGGCGCAGCGTCCACACGCAGCAACGGGGCGTTGCTGAAGTACACCGCCATGTCCTCATCGTAACCGTAGGCGATGGGGCTGAGCTCGGCGGTGATCCTGGCGCTGAACAGGGCGCCGCGAGCCTTCATATCGGAGGGGGTGTCATCTATCCGCACGTAGGGCGCGATGCCGGTCTGGGTCAGGAAACCGATGGAGCTGGTGGCCGCAATGATGATGCCGCCGTGCTCGACGAAGCGCTGGATCTTGGCCACGCCATCGAATCCGATGCCCGCGGTCATGTCGTCGGTGGAGTCGATGTGACCCAAATTGGGAGTGACCTCGGTGCGTTTCCAGGCGATCGGCTGATTGCTGCGGGCGCCTTGTACGATGCGGGTAACGTCACCCCAACCGGGAGCCATGATGAGCACATCCCAGCGCTCGTTCAGATTGTCGGTTTCGCCGATCGCGTCGGTCGAGATGTACTCATAAGGAACGCCGGCGTCGTCGAGTGCATAGCGCCACCAGCCTTCGCTCTGAGTGTTGATCCAGGTGTGGACCAGGCCGATCCGCGGTACTGGCATGTCGTGCGCGGCGACCTCCGGAGTCGAGGAGATGGCGTTCAGCCATAGGCCGAGCTCGGTCGCCGCCCCGACCGCCCGCCGCCGCACTTCCGGGTCGCCGCCGTCGATTAGCATGCTGCCGGCCGGGTAGGTCGTGTCGCCGATGGTGAACTCGTCCTCGGCGGCGCGCATCTGCAGGTCGGCAAGCGCGAAGCGGAAGCTCGCCACCTCCGGTTCGCCGGTCGCCGCAAGCACCAGGGTGGATCCATCGCCGGAGATTCCCCCGTCCGGGGCGGTGGCATCGAGCGCCATCATGCTGACATCGAGCACCGCGGTGTCCTTGACGCGGTAGGTGTCGACGTTGAACAGCGGGCCGAGCGACCAGCCGGTGTCGTCATAGGGTCGGGGGTCGCTGGGGTTGTAGTACTGGTAGTCGAGCAGCATGTCGGCGAGCCGGCTGTAGGGTTGATCCATGCGCACGATGATGTCGCCGGCGGCGAACTGCACCGTCTCGCTGTCGTCGGGCTGGCGCGAGGCTTCGATCTCGAACGCCTCCGAGGCGACGTGGAGCTCGATGGTCTGCGCTTGCAGCAGATCGACAAGACGCCGTGTGAGCCGCGGGCGCGGCCCGTCGGCGGGAATCAACCAGGCGGCGGGGCCCTCGCGCTGCGGCTTTTCGATCGCCCGCTTGCCCTTCCGATAGAACGTCTCCAGAAAGCGATCCTTGTTCGTCGCCACGTTGTGAAGGCCGACGACGAGCGCGCTTTGCATCAAGTTGGTGTTGTTGCGCAGCGACCACAGTACCTTCGGGGTGGGTGGGTTCATGCGGTACCAGGCGCGCTGCGACTGGCTGCCGATCTCGCGCATCTGGGTTTCCGGAACGCTGTTGCCGAACGTCTCGTAGAAGCGACCCACCGAGTTCCGCCCCATCGCCGCGTAGATCATGTAGTTGGCGGCCCAGCCATCGAAGAAGTTGAACGTCCAGACACCCGGTACGTTCCACTCGTTCATCTTCCGCACCTCGGTCCACGCCATCTCCACCCACTCCTCGGTGGTAATGGGGTCGAGCCAGGAGTTGAACGGGCCGTGGCCACTCATGATGTACAGAAATGGTACCGACTCGTGCAGGTCGTGCATCACCTGCGGGTGCCACTGCAGGTACGTTTCGATGGCCTGCCGGGAGAGGGTCAGCGCCAGCCCGATGCCGTCGCGGTTATTGTCGTGGGCGACGTACTTGCCCCAGTAGACGAGGTTCGGTGCGGCCTTGCCTGGGTTGGCGGCGCGATAGCGCATGATGTCGATCATGCGCTCGCGACCGTCCACCTCGACCACCGGGGTGGCCATGAAGATCAAATTGTCGCGAATCTCGTCGAAGATGGGTCGCTCGTCTACCGCGAAGCGATAGATCAGCTCCATGAGCATCTCCGGTGAGCCGGTCTCCGGCGAGTGAAGCCCGCCGGTTGCCCAGTAGATCGCCTTGCCGTGGCCGATCAACTGGGTCGCCTCTTCGTCGGTCAGGTGGCGGGGATCGGCGAGGCGAGCAGTGATCTCGCGATAACGATCGAGGTTGGCCATCGACTCGTCGCTTCCGGCGACTACGAGAATGCGCTCGCGGTTCTCCTCGGTCTCTCCCATGCGAAAGACCTGCACGCGCGGCGATGCATCGGCGACGGCCCGCATGTACGAGTGCACGTCGGCGGCGTAGGTGAGGTGTCCCTCGGCTCCGGCGATGTAGCCGTGGAAGTCGAGCGGTGTGGGGACGGTGCTCGAGGCTGGCAGCACTTCGACGATGGGCGTGAGGAACTTCTCGTCGGTGGTGTGGGCACGAATCTCGGCCCCGTAGCGTGCGTCGAGCTGCTGGCCATCCTGTGCCATCGCCGGGGCGACGACGGCAATGACCAGCGTGAGGATCGCGACTCGTGGTCGCCGGCGGCTACCGATCATTTCGTGGTCCACAGCGGAACAGTTCGAAGGGAGCGGCCGAAGCTCGGCAAGCGGATTCGGTCGCGCTCAGGTAGCCGGAGGCGGTGCCGCCAAGCGCGTCCGTGCGGCCCGGCGCGCTGTAGTAGGAGTTATGTTCGACCGAGGGTCAAGTGGTTGGGGCGCAGGGACTCGAACCCCGATTCTACGGTCCAGAGCCGTATGTCTTGCCAATTGGACGACGCCCCAACCTGGAAACGAGATGGTAAGCGGCGAGTGTACCGCCCGCAATCGAGCCGAGCGGCATTCGACACGCCACCAGCGTCAGGCCACCTTCCAGCTGGCCCCAACCAGGCCCGCCACACTTCCACCACTAGCAGGGTGCTGAAGAACTCTGGTGGGTCTTGCTGGCGATCTCAGCGTCAGAGCTCCTCGACGATGACCCTGGCATCGCCCTCGTCGCTCTTCCTTGATCTCGCCAGCAAGACCCACCCGCCAGACCCATCAGAGTTTTTCAGCACCCTGCTAGGCGTCGAGAGGCTCGTCGGCGTCGGCGAGGGCCCCCTCGCCGTTGGCGCCGTTGCTTATGTCGCGATGCCAGACGAGCAAGCCGGGCAGCAACACCACAGCTGTCAACCAGGTGCACAGCAACCCGACGACCGCCAGCAGGCCGATCGAGCGCAACCCGGGATGATGTGCGAAAGCCATCCCGGCGTATCCCATGATTGTCGTCAACGTTGCCACGGTGATCGGCTCGAAGAGCTCCAGTTGAGTTGCGGCCGTATCGCCGTCGAGCTCTCGCCAGCGCCGGTAGTAGTGCACTCCGTGATCCACTCCGAGACCGAGCAGCGTTGGCAGCACCACCATATTGAAGAAGTTCACCCGCCATCCGAGAGCGATCACGGCGCCGAAGGTCAACAGCAGGCTCGCTACCAGCGGTACTAGCACCCAGGCCGCCTGGTTCACGTCACGACGGTCGATGACCACCAGGATGAAGACGCCAAGGAACGTAAGGACAACGATGAGTGGCCCCTCGCGCGTGACTAGCCAGAGGATCTCCGCCAACACCGGCTTATCGCCCGTCGGACCAAGGATGCCGGCGGGCAGCTCCAGGTCGTAGAGCTCGCGCGTGAAACGCATTGTTATGACGCCGTCCTTGCCCGGACCGGTGGCGTGCAGTCCCAGGATGTAGGCGCCGGAGCCGTCCAGCGTGACCATGTCCTGCAGCACCGACTCCGGCAGGTCCTCGACCTGCGGCAGGTTCTCCGGCATCTCGAAGCCGAGCACATCCTCGATGACACGGATGCGCTCCGGGTCCTCGACGCGACGTACCCATCGCCGAGCGAGCATCTCCTGGATCAGTGCCAAGGAGTCGCGCCGCAACTGCACCTCAGCCTCATCGGGGGCGAAGTCACGCACGCTCGCGACTCGCCCGATCACCGATCCCGGCTCCGCTGCGGTACTGGCGATCAGCGCCAGCATCTCGTCGAGCGCCTCGAGGTCCTCGGCGACGTAGATCGCCGAGGGCCCGAAGAAGATCGGGTACACTTCCTCCTGTTTCTCGCGGATCGCGTCGAGCTCCTCTAGGTTGGCGCTGAAGTTGGCAAAGTCGTAGTCGAACTCGAGCAGGAACGCCGAGGCATAGGCCGAGACAATTACCAGCGTGCTCAGCAGAGCGGCCGACCAGCTCGGAGGGATTGCCAGTCGAGCACTCGGATAGCGCGGCGCGCTCGGCGTAACCAGGCCGAGTCGATGGCCGGCGCTCAACGTTGCCGGCATCACCAACAGCATGCACGCGGTCACCACCAGGATGGCCGTACCGCCAATCAGCCCGAAGTCGGAGAAGCCTCGGAAGCCCGATACCGCCAGGATGAACAGCCCGAACGACGTCGTAAGCCCCGAGGTGAAGACCGAGCGCCCGGTAGAGGTGAAGGTCTCGGCGAGCGCGACCTCCGGTGGCTGGCTGAGGATCTCGTGTCGGAAGCGTTTCACCAGGTGAATGGAATAGTCGACCCCCATGCCAAACAGCACCATCAGCAGGAACGAGGTGATGGTGTTGAGATCGCCGACCAGATCGGGCACGAAGGCGAACGCCCATATCAAGCCGGCCGCGATCGGATACAGCAGCACCGGAAGCACGCGCACCGACCGGAAGCTGATCGCCAGCGTCAACAGAATAGCCGCCGCCGCTACCGCGCCAGTCCGGGTGACGTCGGAGACGATGACGTCGAATTCCTCCACCCGCGTGCGCAGCGAGCCGCCGATGGAGACGACCACCCCAGCGGCGCCCGCCTCCTCGCTGGCGATGCTATCGATGCGCTGGTAGAGGTCTCGCAACCCGGTCAGGTCGGTCAGACCTTCGCTGGTCCTCAGGATCACTCCGTACATCGTGTCGTCGGCGTCGCGGTGGTACTCGGGTAGCTCGCTGTACAGCCGCACGATGCGCTCGAGATCAGATTCCTCCTCGCTTGCCGAATCGTCGAGATCGTCGAGGAACGGGTTTACCTCCGCTTCCCAGTCCTCGATCGTCTCGATAGCTGTCTCGAGCTGATCGGAAGGCACGAGACCGTAGCGGTAGCGCTCGACGAATTCGGTCGGGTAGCGGTGGTTGATATCGGTGATCTCCTCGAGCAATTGCAATCGCGCCACCGTGTGATCGACTGCCCTCTTGAGCGATTCGGGGTCGCCGTGCTCGAAGATGAGGCTGAAGTACCCGCCGTCGCCGACCAGTGGCTCCAAGTCGCGACTCCATTGCACCGCCGGGCTGTCCTGTGGCAGCAGCCGCGTCAGGTCGGAGTCGAGGCCGAGAGTGCGCGCCCGCATGAACGCCGGGACAGTGAGCAGCACGGTGAGCCCGATCCACAGGAACGCGAACCGATGCGACCAACGGCAGACCGCGCTGATCCCCCGGTAGAAGATCGTGCGCTCGCGAGCGGTGCGACGCTGGAGTTTGCAGCTTGTCGGTCACGGGCGGATGGGTTGGGCGGGCTTGTCGTACGACCAGCCGACAGCGCAAGCGGCAGACAGGCCATGCCCGCTAACGGTCGTGACGGGCGTCGATCGCGCCGGAAACGCGCGGCTCACCTTTCAAGGCTCTAGGAAGGGTTCGCAGGCGTCAAGCCCAGGCTTGTGCGACGGCGCTAGGCGCACCCGAGGTGGCATGCTGGCGAAGCTGCCGAACTCTGCCACTGCGCGGCGCGATGCTACGCTTAAGCTGCCGTCCCGAACGTAAACTGACCCTCCAGCCAGATCCGTTAGGAGACCCCATGCGCGCCGAGCCCCATGGGCGCCAGCTGTCCCCGGCCGCCAGCCTGTTGTTAGTCACCGCCCTGCTGGTGGCGGCGAGCGCCAGCGGACAGGAGCCGCAGCCAGCCGCGCGTACCACTGTGCGTCTCGGTCTCGCTGCCGTGCTGGCGCGGGTGGTCGACTCCAACCCACTGATGCGGGCTCACCGACTGGATGTGGCTCGCGCCGAAGTTGACCTCGACCAGTGGCAGAGCTTCTGGTCGTTGCCGGAGTTACAGCTGGACAGCTACTCGGGTGTGGTTCCCGGTGCGCGCGGCGACATCTTCAATTCCCCCGACACATCCAGCGACCTGAACGATCTCGGCCCGTTCTTCAGAGGCCAGATCGGGTTTGCCATTCCGGTGTACGGATTCGGGCGGCTTCGACATGGCACGGCGGCGGCGCGTGGCGTGGTGGAGGCCAAGGCATCGGAGAGTCAGCGGGCCCGCGACGAGTTGTCGAGGGAGGTCATCCGCACCTATTGGGGGGCGCTGTCGGCCGGCCGCGCCTTCGGTATCGCGGAGGATATGCGCAGTTCCTACGACGAGCTCCTCGAGCAGGCCGAGGAAAAGCTCGATACAGGCGATATCGACCCCAACGATGCCTGGGAGATCCGCGCTGGCAAGTACGACGTCGACGCGGTCTACCTGGAGGCGCGTCAGACCGAGCGGCTACTGCGCAATGCGCTTGCCAAGCTGATGGGCTTTGACAGCGGCAATGCCTATGAGCTCCGGGACGACGGGATGCCGGCGGTGGCTCTTGCCCGCGCCGCCCTGCCTGCCCTGCAGGCGGTGGCCATTGAGCGTAATCCGCAGCTCCGCGCCCTTGCCGCTATCGCCGGTGCGCTCGACGAGGCCATGGGGCTGAGCCGGAGCAATCGCTGGCCGCTCATCCTGATCGGTGGCGGGTTCGGCTACGCGCGCTCGTCGGCGCGCGACGATCAGAAAAACCCGTTTGCCTACGACGAGTTCAACTTCACACGCGTCGGAGCTGCGCTGAATGTGCGCTGGGACCTCAACTTTGCCCGCCACAGCCTGGATATCGCCCGTCGGAGAATCGAGCGTGACGCCACCCTGGCTCGCCGGCAGGCGTTGCAAATGAGTGTCGAGCTTGACGTTGCGCGTGCCCTCGAAGCCGTGCTGAAGAACGTTGATTTGCAGGATGCGGCCCGCCAGACGCGCCGGGAAACACGTCGCTGGCTACGGTCTGCGGGCGACGACTTCGACCTAGGGATCGGTGAGGCGCAGCCCCTCATCAAGGCCTACCGTGCCGACTATCGTTTACAGCAGGAAGTCGTTAAGAGAGAATATGAGTTGATGGTCTCCTTGGCCGAGTTGGCCTTTGTTATCGGAGACCTTTCTTCATACCTACAGTGGATTGCTGATGGCCAAGTCGTCCTCGACTAGCCTCGTGACGTCGGTGCTCTTTCTGGGCGTGATAGCGGTTGGCCAGGCCGCGGAAAATATCACCACCCCGATGGAGACGGTCCGCGCGTCGAACGAGGCGATTTCCGCCATTCTCGCGGAGCATGACCCTCTCGATGCCGAGGGGGAGGCACGTGTCTACCAGGTCATGAACGACGTCACCGACTTCGCAACGATGTCGACCGGCGCGATCGATGAGATCTGTGTGGAGCACGAGCTGACCGACGAGAAGTGCGGTGAGTGGAAGACCGTCTTCGGTGATTTGCTACGCATTCGTTCCATAAAGGGGGTGGGCCGCTACCGAGCGGACCGCTTCGACTACCTGAACGAGGAGATCGACGGCGAGCAAGCGGTGGTCAACACCCTGGCCTACTTCGAGGGCGACGACATTGCCCTCGACTACGAGCTCATGCTACGCGACGACCGGTGGCTGATCGTCAACTACGTCGTCGACGACGTTGACACCGCTCGTAGTTGGAGCCGCCGCTTTATCCGCCTGCTGAGGACCGAAACCGTCGACGATGTTATTCGGCGGCTGCGGGACCGGATCGAGGAGTTCCACACGGACTCCTGATTCCGCGTACGCGGCACCCGGACGTCGTCAACCAGGCCAGGATCTGAAGGCGTGCCCGGCGCGAAGCGTGTTTTGCGCCCGGCTGTCGACGCTCTTCTCGAGCGAGCGAGACCGAAATGGCTCAAGCCGAAATCACCACCATGAAGGTGGACATCTTCGACAAGACGAACTCCAAGTACTACGCGCGCGCCAACGAGCTGCGCGAGATGGGGCTCTTCCCGTACTTCAAGGCGCTTCGGGCCCAGAATGGCAACGAAGTTACGGTCGATGGCAAGCAGATGATCATGGTCTGCTCCAACGACTACCTTGGCCTTAGCCAGGACGAGCGCGTGCAGAGCGCCGGCTTGCCGGCGCTGCGCGAGTTCGGAACGAGCTGCACGGGCTCACGCTTTCTCAACGGCACGCTGGGCATCCACGAGTACCTAGAGCGCGACCTGGCGGAGTTCCTGAAAAAGGAGTCGGTGCTGACATTCAGCACCGGGTTCCTGGGCTCGCTCGGCGTTCTGGCCGCCGTCGTCGGCCGTCGCGACATCATGTACTTCGACCGCGAGAACCACGCCAGCCTGTATGACGGAGCGCGGCTCTCCTACGGTCAGCTGCGCAAGTACCGTCACGGCGACATGGATCATCTGGAGTCGCTGCTGAAGCGCGATGCCAATCGCGATGCCGGAAAGCTCATCGTCACGGACGGTGTGTTCTCGATGAGCGGCGAGATCGCCGATCTGCCTGGCGTCGTCGCGTCGGCTCGCCGCTACGGTGCTCGAGTTCTCGTCGACGATGCGCACTCGACCGGTGTCCTGGGTCCTAATGGTCGGGGCACGGCGAACCACTTCGGCCTCGAGGACGAGGTCGACCTGGTCATCGGCACTTTCTCGAAAGCGTTCGCTTCGGTGGGCGGCTTCGTCGGCGGCAACGCCCAGATCGTTGACTACATCAAGTGCCTGGCGCGGCCGTTCGTATTCACCGCAGCTTTGCCTCCGGCGCAAGTGGCGACCACCCACAAGGCACTGGAGATTCTGGCCAGCGAGCCGGAGCATCGCGAGCGGCTGTGGAAGCGCGTCATGATGTTCCGCAAGGGTCTGCGCGGGCTGGGGTTCAACACCCTGGGCTCCGAAGGTCCGATCGTGCCCGTGTCGATCGGCGATGTCGATCTGGCCATGGCCATGTGGAAGGACGTCTGGGACGCTGGGATCTTCGCCTTGCCGGCGTTGCCGCCTGCTGTTCCTGAGGGCGAGGCGCTCATCCGAATGGCGGTCAACGCTAGCCACAAGCGCGAGGAGATCGAGCGCGTGCTGAGCGCTTTCGCCGACGCCGGTCGCCGGCACGGCGTGATCAGTACGGCTGCCTAGCAACTCGCCGTAACCAGGCCCGCCACACTTCCACCACGGCCTGATAGGCTCGACCTACGCATGACCGAGGCCGTTTGCGTACCCGGGGTATCGATTCGTCGGGCGACGAGCAAGCGTGAGCTCGACGCCTTCATCAAGCTGCCGTTCCGGCTGTACGCCGACGACCCCAACTGGGTTGCGCCGCTGATCCTCGCCGAGCGGGCGCTGCTCGATACCGCCAAGAACCCGTTCTTCCAGCACGCCGAGATCGAGCTTTACCTGGCCAGGCGGGGCGGCAAGCTGGTGGGCCGGATCGCCGCCATCGACGACGACCGGCACAACGAGACGCATGGCGACAACCTGGGCTTCTTCGGCTTCTTCGAGGCCGAAGACGCCGAGGTGGCCGGCGCACTCCTAGAGGCTGCCGAGGAGTGGGCTCGAGTGCGCGGTCGCGATGCTCTGCGCGGTCCCGCCAACCCTTCGTTGAACGATACGGCGGGCATGCTCGTCGGACCCTTCGATCTCGATCCGCTCATTCAGACGACCCACAACCCGGCGACCTATCCAGGTTGGGTGGAGGCGGCGGGCTACGAGAAAGCGAAGGATCTTTGGACCTGGTGGTTCGATATGGACACCAGCGTCAACCGGCGCGCCCAGCGGATCCTGCGGCGCATCGAGACGCGCCTCGACCCCAAGCCGACGATCCGCCAGTTGAGCAAGCGGAATTTCGAGCAGGACGCGCTGACCATACTGCGGATCTTCTCCGACGCCTGGGCCAACAACTGGGGCTTCGTGGCGCCCACCGAGGAGGAGTTTCTGCATACCGCCAAGGACATGAAGATGATCCTCAACTTCGAGCTGGCGCTCATCATGGAGGTCGAGGGTGAGCCGATCGCGTTTTGCCTCACGGTTCCCGACATGAACCAGGTATTCAAGCGCATGCGCGGCCGCCTGTTCCCGTTCGGTTTCTTGCACCTGCTGCGCAAGGGCAGCATCATCGACCGATGCCGGCTCATGCTTCTGGGAGTGGTGGCCGAGCATCGTCAAAAGGGCCTCGAGCTCGCCCTGATCGCGCACTCGATCCGCGTCGTCGAGAGGCTTGGCTGGGTCGGCGGGGAGTGCGGGTGGACCCTGGAAGACAACGACGGCATCAACAAGGCGATCCGGCTGGTCGGCGGCCAGCATTCCAAGACCTACCGGATCTACGAAAAGCGATTGTAGTGTCGGCCGGTCACCTGCTTGCTGTTGCGTTTGATCCTGGGCGGCGCTCCTGCCGCACCCGTCGAGGAATCTGATGCCTGCCAACGTCGCTGTCATAACCGGCGGCACTGGGTTCATCGGCTGGAACCTAGGTGAGAGCCTGCGCGATTCGGGTTGGGAAGTGCGCGCCGTGGTGCGCCCATCGAGCCCCAACGCCCTTCCGGATCGGGTGCAGCGAATCGATTGCGAGCTCGACGAGGTCGCCATGTCCGGCGCTTGTGAAGGCGCCGCGATTGTCTACCACCTCGCCGGGTTGACGCGCGCCATCGACTACGAGTCGTTCGCACGGGTCAACATCGAGGGCGCCCGCCAGGCGGCGCTAGCAGCGCGGCGCGCCGAGGCTTTCTTCGTGCTCGTGTCCAGTCAGGCCGGCGCCGGCGCAGGCACCCCCGAGCACCCGCGCACTGAGAAACACCAGCCCGCGCCGCTGAGCTCGTACGGAAAGAGCAAGCTCGCCGGCGAGCGTGCGGTACAGAAGATCGAGGGCTTGCGATACGCGATCATCCGACCGCCGGGCGTTTATGGCCCTCGCGACCGTGACTTCCTCGCTCTGTTCCGCGGCGGCAAGCGCGGCCTGTGTCCAGTGCTCGGCGATGCGGAGAGCGCCTACACGCTGATCCACGTGGCCGACCTCGTCGCGGGTCTGCGGGCGGTAGGCGAGACCGGGGCCGCCGAGATCGACGCCGTCATGGGCGAGACTTTCTTCGTCGGCCACGCGGAGCCGGTGCGGCAAGTCGACTTCGCCAGGTTGCTCTCGGAGGCCTACGACCGTCGTGTGCGGGTGGTTCCGGTGCCACGGTGGCTGTTGTACGTCATCGCCGAGGCCGGTGAGCTCAGTGGCCGACTCACCGGACGGCCGGCGCTGCTGAACCGCGATCGCCTGCGCGAGCTCGGTGCTCCCGGGCTCGTCTGCGAGGTGGCGAAGATCGAGCGCGCCGTGGGTCACGTGGCGCGAATCGACGCGGCCCAAGGGTTCGAGGACACAGCGGACTGGTATCGGCAGCACGGCTGGCTTTGACAGCGGGTGCCACCGGCGAACAGGCGGCCCCATGTCAAGCGTTGTGGCTCGGATCGTGGGACCATCCTAGAAGAAGGTCAGTCCGCCGTGTCGAGGTCGAGCGATGCGGTGATCTCGATCTGCGGGTGCAGGCTTCGATAGACCGGGCAGCCGCCTGGATGCACTTCCATGACCCGGTCGATCACGGTGCGATCGGCGTCGGTGGTGCGGAGGTGATACGTCACGTGAATACGACGGATCACCAACGTACCGCCGTCTGACTCGATCTCGCCGACGGTGCTTGATCGCAGCCGACCGTCGCTTGCCGCTATGCCTCGCTTCTCCAGCGCACCGCCGAAGGTACCGGTCATTCAGCCAGCAGCAGCGGCGACCACGTAGTCGAGCGTCGTGCTGACCGGAGAGAGGTTCTCCATCGAGACCCCATAGTGCTCGGCGATGGCGCCGTGCACGCCGAATTCCACCGATTCGCCGACCGGCATGGTTGCCGTACGCAGTGGGCCGCTGTTTCGCGTCAAGGCGATCTCCGATCGGTAGACGACATCTCCCATGTCCATTCTCCAGCTTTGGGCTCTTCCGAGCGCCCGGTTTGGCGCTCGATGTTACGACGCCAGCGACTCGTCTGGAGCAGGGATTCGAGGACCCGTCGCAGGTGGAGACGAAAATTCGAAACTTCACCGTCGTCACCGCCGTCGTTACTACAGAAACCGACATAACAGTTTCTGTAGGAGTGGCGCAGATGAGCCCCACCGGCCCCGAAACACCGATCCGCATCACGCCCGCCTTTTTCTTCCTGCTGCTGACCCTCGTCGACAGCGAGTGTCATGGCTACGCGATGGCGAAGGAAGTAGCCGAGCGCTCCGGTGGCAGCATCGATCTCGGACCCGGGTCGCTTTACTGGTCGCTGGGACGCCTCGCCGACGCCGGCTTGATCGAGGAGTCCGGCGGCCCCGCCGAGAGCGCTCGCAGCCGGCGCCGCTACTACCGGCTGACCGGTCTCGGCCGTACCACGCTGCGCCGCGAGACCGAGACGCTGTCCAAAGTGCTGAGCTTCGCTCGCGCCAAGCGAGTCCTCTGAGGGACGCTACGAGCCGATGCAGTCACCGCTTCTCTTCCGCATCCTCCTGGCGCTGTATCCACGCCGCTTCCGGCGTCGCTACGGCGACGACGTGCTGGCCGCCATGCAGTCACGGCGTGACGAGCTGTACCGTGCCGGCCGACATCCCGGCCGACTGGCGAGCGTGTTGTTTCGTGACCTGGCCTTTGCACTACCCCGCGCCTGGCTGACGTATGGACCACGTCGCCGGTCGCGGGTTTTTTCCCCGTCCGAGGAAATACCCACCATGAGCAACCTGCTCGCCGACCTGCGTACCGTCTTCCGCCGCCTGTTTCACAAGCCGGGGCTCGCCGTGATTGCGGTCCTTGCCATGGGATTGGGAATCGGCCTGACCACCGCGATGTTCAGCATCATCAACGGCGTCATGCTCAAGGGGTTGCCGTTCGACGAGCCGCACGAGGTCGTGGCGCTCAACCGCGTGAACCTGTCTGAGGGTCCGGGTCGCCTGATCGGACGTATCCACGACTATCGCGACCTGGTCGAGAGACAGACGACCTTCGAGTACCTCGCCGGCATGGAGATCGTGCCTGCCAACGTCAGTCCCCCGGGGCAAGACCCGGAGTATCTCAACGCCGCCTCGGTGACCGCCAACATGTTCACGTTGCTGGGAACAACCCCGGCGCGCGGGCGCACCTTCTCGGTCGACGACGAGGTGCCCGGGGGTCCGTCGGTAGCGGTTGTCGGGTACCGATTCTGGCAGGACCGGCTGAGCGGGGCGTCCGACGTGGTGGGCAGTACGTTCCGGGTGAACGGCGCCCAGACCACGGTGATCGGGGTGATGCCCGAGGGATTCGAGTTCCCGTTCAACCAGCAACTCTGGCTGCCGCTGCAGGTCGACATCGACGCCTTCGGGCGCACCGATGGTCCGAACCTCTTGATGGTGGGGCGCTTGGCGGACGGGGTGACGATGGCCCAGGCGCAGGGCGATCTCGAGCGCATCATGCGTGGTCTCGGTGAGGAGTACCCGGAGACCAACGAGGGAATGACGATGCTCATGGGCCTGTACGTGCGCGAGATCATCGGCTACCAGATGCCGCAATTCCTCTTCACCATGCTCGGCGCGGTGTCGCTGGTGCTGGTCATCGCCTGCGCCAACGTCGCCAACCTGTTGCTGGCGCGCGCCAGCTTGCGCAGCAAGGAGGTCGCCATATGCAGTGCGCTCGGCGCGAGCCGGGCACGCGTGTTCGGTCAGTTGCTGATGGAAGCGGGCATGATTGCCAGCCTCGGGGCGCTAGTAGGTATCGGGCTCGGCAAGCTGGGGATAGACCTGTTCAACCGTGCGTTGACGGCGCTACCTGGGAGCCTGCCATTCTGGTTCGACATCAGCATCGATCCTGATGTGCTGCTGTTCGTCGTCGGTTTGACGCTAGCCGCCAGCCTACTGTCGGGGCTGTTGCCGGCCGTGCAGGCGTCGGGCGCCGAGCTGAGCAATGTGCTCAAAGACGTCGCGCGCGGTGGCTCGAGTCTTCGCATCGGCAGGCTCAGCCGAGCGCTTGTCGTGGTCGAGGTGGCGTTCTGCTGCGCCTTGCTGGTGGCAGCCGGGCTGATGGTGCGCAGTGTCACCAACATGTCGAGCATCGACTACCCGTTCCAGGTCGATGGTTTGCTTACAGCGCAGGTGGCGCTGCCGCCGTCCGACTACCCCGACGCGATGACGCAGCGGCTGTTCTTCGAGGAGCTGGGTGGTCGCTTACACGCCATTCCAGGTGCCGAGGCCGCATCGATCGCCACCGACCTTCCGGTCGTCGGCTTCGACAACGGGCGCTATGCGATCGAAGGGCAGACGTATCAGGCCGATCGTGACTATCCGAGTGCCCGGATCGGCTCCGTCGACCCCGACTACTTCGCGAGCCTCGAAGCGCCCGTCCTGGAGGGTCGTGCGTTCACCATTGCCGACAACGCCGACGGGATGCCAGTGGCAATCGTGAACCAGGCCTTCGTCGCGACCCACTTTGCAAACGAGTCGGCCATCGGGCAGCGCGTGTCGATACGAGGGGTACTCACCACGGGCCAGACCGAGCGCGACGATGACATCTGGTACACGATCGTCGGGGTGGTGCCCGATCTGTATCTCGACGCCCAGCTTTTCATTCTCGGCGTGGAGGCGATCTATACGCCGTTTGCCCAACGGCCAGCCTCCGCAGCAAGCGTGATGGTGCGTAGCACCGGTGATCCGCTGGAGCTGACCGATGCCGTGCGTAAGGCGGTGACCGCCATCGACCCCGATCTGCCGATCTCGGGGGTGTCGACGCTCCGGGCGTCGATCGACAACACCCAGCAATTTCTGCGCATCTTCGGCGTCATGTTCACCATCTTCGGTGCGGCGGCATTGTTCCTCGCCACCGTCGGCCTGTACGGCGTGCTGGCGTTCTCGGTGAGTCAGCGAACCCACGAGGTCGGGCTTCGCGTTGCCCTCGGGGCCGCCCCCAGCGATGTGGTGGGTCTGGTAATGCGGCAGGGAATGCGCCAACTGGTGGTGGGAATGCTGCTCGGGCTCCTGCTGGCGGCCGGATTGGGGCGCTTGCTGTCGTTCGTGCTGTACGACGTGCAGCCGCTGGACCCGGTCGTATTCGGTGGCATCGTGGTAATCCTGACGGTGACCGGGCTGGTGGCGAGCTATCTCCCGGCGCGGCGGGCGACGTGGGTTGACCCGCTAGTGGCGATGCGCTCGGAATAGGGCCTGGAGGTGGGTGAGCGCATATGAGCGTGCGTAGACGCTCATGAGTGCGCACTCCGGGTGCACTCGGTTCCCTCCACTGGATGTCGAACGCGCTGACGACACTGACACCGACGAG
Organism: Acidobacteriota bacterium; assembly: GCA_963666055.2. Classification (GTDB taxonomy): domain Bacteria; phylum Acidobacteriota; class UBA890; order UBA890; family WLXD01; genus DASCOT01. Next base: position 1,029,000 of record CAXWPH010000015.1, read on the forward strand.
TCACAGTCACGGAAGGCGCCACCGGCTGGCGAACCGGTGTCATCCTCAACTGGTTTGACGAGTTGAGGAGGAGCGGGTGCCTAGCGGGTGACTTGGTTGGAGACTCAGCGGGGCTTGCGGAACTTTGAGCAGGAAGCGATCCATCTCGTGGCGGGCGCCCCAGCCCCCTGTGCGATGGTCGTCGTCCGGATTGCGAAGGATGTCGGAGCTGTCGGCGTGCTCGAAGCCGCCCGCGACGAACTCCGCGACAGCGACGCGCCAGTTGAGGCGATGCAGGTCCTCGTCGTCGTGGAACAGGTGATTGTCCAGCTCGACGATTCCGAAGACGCCCCGGACGACCACTTTGCCCGGCCGCTTGAGCAACGACTCCAGCACCGCCAGCACACGCGGGGGCAGGAGAATCTCCTCGCCGTCGCGGTAGAGGATCCGCGACTCGGAATCGTAGCGGCAGTCGCCGAACTCGATCATTGGCAGTCCTCGTGCCGGTCGGAAAGGTGCTGGGTTGTTGAGGACCTCTTGGAGTCTGGGTGGCGCCTCGATGTGAAAGGTTGCGACGCCGGAACACTATTTGGGGCGTCGCCCGCCGACAAGGGTTATCCGGCGTAATTCTTTGTCTATCAACGATTTCGGGACATTGGGAACTTCCTTCGGTATTGCTCTGAACTCGCTCACGAGATTGAGAAGCCTGCGCCGCACCTTGGCCTCGCTGATTCGGCATGTCGCCGGATCCAAGGACAAGCGAGGCAACAGTGGGCGCACGATACGCGGTACTGGTCGCAATGATCCTGAGCGTTGCGGCGGTCGCCGACGCCGCCGAAAGCTCCCCGAGCGATGGCTCCTTCTTACAGGCTGATCCCGTGCCTGGTATGCCGTTGGCCTACCGGGACCAAGGCCAGCTGAGCGACCGCGTCCGAGACGCCATGCGGGCCGAAGTCGCGAGGATCCTGACGGATGCCGGCATCTCCGTAGACGAGTTCACTCGCGAGGAGTTAGATGAAGGCCGGCAGCCGGTCGACGGCGTGTTGGTCAGCATCCTCGTGTGGGACAAGCACCCGACCTACTGGAAGCTGCAGGAAAACACGTTGGGCGTAACGATCCTCGGCGAGACCGTACCCAGCGTCGTCTACGTCTTCTACCCGGTAGTGTTGAGAGAGCTGGGCATCGGGACGAAGAAGTCGGCCAGCTACACCGACGAAGAGATCGGTCGTGCCCTGGCCCGATTAGCGGTACACGAGATCGTCCACGCCTTCTGCCCCGACCACAAGCACACCCGCTGGGGCATCATGGGCCACATACAGGGTGCCAGGTCGCTGACCGACGCGGGCGCGACGCTAGGCGGGTCCGCCGCGACAGCTCTGGTCGAAGCATGGGGAACGGCTCGCGACGCCATCGCCCAACCTTGAAACAGCGCCACCACTGACCCAGGTTCCGGTGATCATCAACTGGTTCGAGGAACTGAAGCGGCTCGTGCCGACGGACCCGTAGCCTCATCAGCTCACACTGGCGAACCGCGCCACATACTCCGCGTGGTGTTCGAAATCGTGTCCGTTGGGGCTACCTTTTCTTACCCGCCTGAGCACGCGTCCCTCCTTCTGGTCCGGCGGTCACCATGCTCGCGTGGCCCTGCGAACCGGGACGCCGGCGGCCGCTGCGACTACGAGGACGAGCGCCCCGACCCCTGCGAGAGCGAGTGCAATAGGGCGACGACCACCTGGTCCTTCGCAGCCTGGTACGCATCGCGGTCGTGCGCGAACCGTCGGGCGAGCGCTCCTTTCGCCGCCGCGTACTCCTGCGCCAGCTCGCGGTGACTGCGCAGCGCATCTCGGAAGGCGAGCGTCGCCGTCCACTGCGGCCCGTCCTTCTCGACCATGTGGAGGTGGTGCGTGCGCGGCTCGCCCTTCACGAAGTAGTGGCGCCGCGCGATCCCGGCCTCGCCGCGATACTCGTAGCGGAGCTCCTCGAGGGGCGCGACGCACCCGGCGGCATCCTCGTAGCTGGCGACCCCGACGAGGAGGTCGAGAATGGGCTTGGCGGGCACGCCCTTGATCGCCGTACTCCCGATGTGGCGGACATCGAGGATGTACGGACCGATCGCCGACTCGATGCGCTGTGCCTCGCGTTCGAACGCGCGCGCCCACTCGTCGTGCGCGCGGTGCAACGAAACTGTTCCCGAAGGCAGTCCCAGGATCAACTCGTTGCCCCGCGCCTGATCACGGCCGCAGCAACGCCCGCCTCGGTCCAAGGCTTCGACCGGCCGATCGGCGTGGCGATACCTGTGCGTTCCTGCATGCGACCGAGCGTAGCGACGATCGAGCGGCGGTACAACGCAACCGAGCGACGGAGGCGAGGTGGACGCCACGCGCGTCAAGCGCCCCTAGTACCCGCCTCGAACCACCCGCTACTCACCACCGCCAATCGGCATTGCAACCGGTCAATCCCCTTTGGGGCTACTTTGTCAGAGGGGGACTTCCTGGGCGGTTTGAACGGATACGCCAACGGTGCCTCGGACTTCGACGTGACCGGGGGACGGGCAGCGTTTCGTGATGCTGGAAGCCGCCACCCAATCGCTGAGCGGCGTCGGGACCGTGACGCTGGTCCTCAACTGGTTCGACGAGCTGAAGCGGCTCGTGCCGACGGACCCGTAGCGGCGTCCAGCCGAGTCTCGGGAGCCCGCGCCATCAACGCGCCTACCTGTCCGCCAGTTTCCCCCTTGACATTCCTCGAACACGAGATGCCGGGGGCGGTACCGGGCCGGATCGACCTGCTCGTGCGTTAGGGAGACCCACTCCCGAACTCCGGGGATAGGTGCGGCTCGTCGGTGAGGGGCTCACAGGGTCGTAGCGGGCGTGTCGGAGGCCGCATGATGGGGTAGAGGGTCAGGGCCCGGCGTCGCCAGTGTCGCCGTCGCCGCCTATATCCGTGGATGACGACCATGATGATGCTGACAATGGATCAGGCACCCCGTAGCCCTGGTATGCGCGGCAAGAGGCTGCGATTCGTCGGCAACCTTGAGCAGCCGCCGCCGCCCTGGCCAGCCGCCAGCGGGGGCGCCGCCGCCGTTACAATCCACATAGAGTTTGCGGTTCAGTTCGACGACGCTTATCCGCGATCCGTTTCAGCCTGCCCACCTCCACAACCTCGGTCGCATCGCGGATAAGATCCAATTCGTTGGCCGGCGTGGGTCGTAGCTGGGAGATGGTTGTGCGGCACTTGTCATGGGGCATTGCGATTGTCGTCGCTCTCTTCGTTGTGGTCGGACCGCTCTTGGATCGCGTCGTATTCCCTGAGCTCGAACCTGGATTGGAGTTCATTCCAGAGGTCGGCCAAGTCTTCCACAGCGAGTCCGAAGGGTTCACGCAACGGATCATTCGGCGCGAGCCGGGCCTAATCTGGTCAGAATTGACCCTTCATCCACATGCGCCCGGCCCCCCTCCCCATGTCCATACGACTTTCTCCGAGCGTTTCCGTGTGAAGCGCGGGACCGTGACTGTGCTCGTTGGGGATGAAGTCATGCAGCTTCATGCGGGCGAAGAGTTCCTCGTTGCGCCTGGAGTCGCCCATCAGCCGTTCAACGAGACGGACCAGATAGCTGTTGTGTCGGGGCCACTCACACCGGAGTACGCGCTGCCGGAGCGTTTCGGAATCTTCCTTTCACAGGCTTACGGCTTCTTCGATGCCGCACCGGAGAACCGCGTGCCTCCTCGCGCGCTCCTGCAAATGTCCCGGTTCAGCCCAGCATACGACTCTTGGTTGGGAGGGCCTCCTGTAGCGCTGCAAAGGGCGGCCTACTGGGTCCTTGGTCCCATCGCGAGGCTGCTCGGTTATCGTGCCTACTACTCGGAGTACGCTCCCGCCCGGGTAGCAGTTGAGTAGGCACGCCGCCTAACACCTATAGGGTCCCCAGGTAGCGTGTCGGAGGCCGCATCGTGGGGTAGAGGTGGGGGCGCGTGTCGTCATGAGCGTCGCCGGTGTCGCCGTCGCCGGCCGCGTGGCGCGGCGGCATCGTCCCAGCCAGGCACCGGCGCTAGCCGCGAGTCCTGCAGCCAAGACACCTGGGCGCGCGGCGTCAAATTGGTTCCACGCAGTAACTTACGTCGACTGAGGCGTTGCCTGGACTGCTGGATTCCGCAAGGATACCGTCGAAGCGATTGCAGTCGAATACTTAGGCAGGCGGATGAATCCGTGACGGTAGACCTAGAGATCTTCGTTCAGAAGCCGTACCGCGACTCGCCTGAATGGCGCCAGGTCGCGCGTGTTGCGGATCGCCTGCACATTGGGCCTCCCCCGATTTCCCGGACACCTTTGGAAGCCCGATAATGGGCTCGGAGGTGAAGAATGGGGTCACGACGGCGGTACAGTCGCGAGTTCAAGATTGAGGCTGTGAGGATGGTGACGCAGCTGGGCCATCCGGTGTCTGAGGTGGCGCGGGATCTGGGCGTTGGCCGCGGCATGTTGACCAAGTGGCGCAAACAACTCCAGGAGCAGGGGGTCACGGCGTTTCCGGGAGTGGGGAAGATGCCCGACCAGGACCTGGACGGGCAACAGCTACGGCGGGACCTGCGGCGAGTACGGCAGGAGCGCGACATTCTAAAAAAAGCGTTGGCGATCTTCTCGGAACGCCCGCGATGAGGTATCCGATCATCAAGCAACTGTCCGGCGAGTTTCCGGTGCGGCGGTTGTGCAAGATGCTCGAGGTGTCTCACGGCGGTTACTACGAGTGGCGAGGATGGGCACCGAGTCCGAGAGCGCGAGAAGATCGCCGTCTACGTGTGCAGATCCGAGCTACGTTCCGGGAGAGTCGCGACCGGTACGGAAGTCCGCGTGTCCACAAGCAGCTTCGGCAACGAGGCATACGCTGCTCTCGCAAGCGGGTAGCTCGGCTGATGCGTCAGGAAGGACTTCGAGCCCGCCAACCTCGTCGGTTCCGAGTAACCACACGATCCACGCCTGGGCGGCCGGCGGCGCCTAACCTGCTGGATCGACGCTTCACAGTGGACGCCGTCGATACCGTCTGGGTGGGCGACCTGACCTACCTGTGGACCCAGCAGGGGGGCTATACCTGGCCGTGCTGATGGATCTGTGCTCGCGACGGATCATCGGCTGGTCGGTGAGCGAGACGATGACGGACGATCTGACGCTGGCGGTCCTGGATCAGGCCTTGGAGCAACGTCGTCCCGGTTCTGGAGTGGTGCATCACTCTGACCGCGGCAGCCAGTACGGCAGCAACGATTACCTAGACAAGCTCCGTGAACGCGGCTTCACCATCAGCATGAGCAGGAAAGGAGACTGTTGGGATAACGCACCGATGGAGAGTTTCTTCTCTACCCTGAAGTTCGAACTCGGTGGCTGCTTCAGTTCCCGTGCGGCGGCCCGAGCCGAGTTGTTCGACTACATCGAAGTGTTCTACAACCGGGCTCGCATGCACACCTCGATCGGAGACCAGAGTCCGGCTCAGTTCGAGGCGGCAACACGGCGGCCAGACCAGAGCCGCCAGTCAGCTGTGGAAGCTGACGCGCCCGTGGAAATCGATTCCCGATTCCCACCGTCGCTTGGACAACGCTCCGCGTTGCCAACAGCTCCCACAGCCGCTACTACGACTACGACAATGGATCTTAACTAAGTGTCCGGGAAAGCGGGGCAAGGTCGCGGACGGTCCGCTATGCGGCGCGCAGCTGAAGCGCCGAGGCGTTGTGCGGACGGGCCAACGACGGAAGCATGATGACGGAGCAAGAAGAACGCTACGTGCACCTCTTCCAGAGCGTAGAGGATCTGAATGGGGCATGGCGTGTGCTCCGCGAGCTCAAGGACTCTGGAGCAACGGGCGAACTTGCGCAGGCGGCCTTCCGATACGCGCTGGTCGAGTACGCGAAGCCCTATAAACGGTCGCGGGGCACAGCTAAGGAATGGCATTCCCTTGGCGATGACTGCGTGCCGTCACAGCACGTCGACCTGCACGATGACCTAATCCGTGCACGCGACAAGATCCACGCTCACAGTGACCTGACTGTTCGCGAAGCCCGGTTGCGTGTGCGCGAGACAAGCGAGGGCAAAATCGTCACGCAGGTGAGGAACGGGGTCGACGTCATGGAAGAGTATCGAAGACTCGATTCCATCATCGATCTAGTCGAGCTGACGATCGAGGGTCTCCATGCCAAGCTGAAGCGATTGGGGGCAACGCGGGTCAGTAATACTGTTCGGCGTTGATCGTCGGAAGCTCCGCCCGTGGCATCTTGCGCAGAGCGTGCGGTGCCCGACTCCACCTCCAGCGCCAATGCTTTCAGATCCACTACCAGGTCACCGGCACCCTGGTAGCGCCCAGTGGCCTCCTTCGCCAGGCACTTGTCGAGGATCCACTGCAACTTCAGCGGCAGCCCGTCGGCTACTGGCTCGGGGTCGCTGTTGACCAGACGATGCAGAACTTCAGCAACGTTCCTGCCGCCGAAGGCTCGCGTCCCCGTCGCCATCTCCTGCAGCACGCAGCCGAAGGCGAACAGGTCGGCGCGATGGTCGATCTCTCCCCCCTCTACCTGCTCCGGTGCCATATACCCAGCTGTACCCATCACCTGTCCGGCCACCGTGCCCATCATCGTGGGTGACTGCGTTGCACCGCCCGGTGATCCCGCCACTGCCACCTCGGTCAGCTTCGCCAGGCCGAAGTCCAACACCTTCGCGTGGCCTTCCTTAGTGACGAAGATGTTCTCCGGCTTCAGATCCCGGTGGATGATGCCGGCGGCGTGAGCCGCTGCCAGCGCCTCGGCGATCTCGGTGGCTAATCCGAGTGCCTTCTTGAGCGGCAGCGCACCCTTGCCCAGCGGTTCGCGGAGCGTCTCCCCCTCCAGGTACTCCTGCACCATGAAGCGAGTGTCGTCTTCGGTGCCGACATCGAAGACCGAGGCGATGTGCGGATGATTCAGGGCTGCTGCGGCACGGGCTTCCTGCTCGAAGCGGGCCAGGCGCTCGGGATCAGAGGCAAACTCGGCGGGCAGCACCTTGATGGCCACCTTGCGGCCCAGGCGGGTGTCCTGGGCCAGCCACACCTCGCCCATTCCGCCTGCTCCGAGCGGCTCGAGGATCTCGAAATGGCCTAGTTTGGTTCCGGGTTCCATCGTGGGAGCCATGGCTAAGGTTCAGCGCCGTCGTTGACGCTTCCAGAGCGAGTCCCAGGCGCTTCCCGGACACGCTCGCCGAAATCGTCGAACCGACCATCGATGATCAGGCAAACGAAGAACGCTGCACGGCCTGGGCGACAATGCCTCTCCAGCAGCTGATGTGCGCGGTCCCAATCGCCGAGTCCCGCCGCCGCAAATACGTTTGTCAAACTGCTGACGTATTCCGTTTTCGATAGCCCCTCGAGCTCGCGAGTCAGCTCCTGCACTCGCCCGAGCTCGCCAGCGCGACCCAGGACGTAGGCCGCGAAGGCAAGCTGGATCGGTGCACGATTGCTGATCTCGACGGCGCGCTCGATGTGAGATATGCCATCGGCAGCACATCCCAGCTCCGCAAGCGCCATAGCGCGGAGATAGTGGCAGGCGTACGAGTCAGCATCGAACTCGAGACCGCGGGCCGCCAGATCCGCAGCCCCCGAATGATCGCTGGCAAGCATCAGGGTCGACGCGCCCACACCGTGCAGATAAGCAGAAAACGGCTCTTTCAGCAGCGACGCCTCGATCTGCTCTCTTGCCTCGTCGACTCGGCCGCGGACCGCGAGCACCGCTGCCAGGTAAGCGTTCGGGATTCCATGGGACAGATTCGCCAGGGCATAACGCAGGCTTGCCTCCGAGGCGTCAAACTCCCAGTCGATCCACTGCACGATTCCCATGCTGAACTTTGCCTCGGGAAGCGCGGGAGCGATCTGCAAAGCTCGCTCTGCATGCTTGCGTGCCTGCCGCATCGCCGAGTCGTTGGGTCGTAGTAGGTGCAGAGCGAACGCCCAGTGAGCCTCGGCCAGCCCAACATGGGCCAGTGCGTAATCCGCATCGATCGAGATCGCTTTCTCGAAACACTCGAGCGCCTTGAACAGTCCGTCTCTGTGGCGCTGGTACAGACTAAATTTGCCCTTCAGATACAGGTCGTATGCTTCGCGATTGACCGTCCTGTCGTGAACGATCGACTCGCCAGAGGGCATCGACAGTTGCACATCGAGCTGCGCGGCGATCGCCCGCGCTGTCTCGTCCTGGATGGCGAAGACGTCGTCGAGCTCCCGGTCGTAGCGTTCCGCCCACAGCTGGTGTCCTCCAGCCACGTTGACCAGCTCCGTTGTAATGCGGACGCGGTTGCCCATGCGCCGCACGCTGCCCTCGAGCACGGTCGAGACCCGCAGCTCCTCACCGATGCGCCCGACATCGTAGGGACTACCTTTGTAGCGGAACGATGAGCTGCGCGGCGCCACCCGCAGACCGTCGATGCGGCTGAGCGCAATGATGAGGTCGTCCGCCATGCCGTCGCAGAAGTACTCCTGCTCCGGGTCGGCGCTCATGTTGATGAAGGGCAGCACGGCAATCGACCGATCCGCGGCCGTGCCAGAGACAGCCTGCCGCGCTTGTGAAGCTGTCTGCGTGGCGGTAGCTGTCACTGCGTGCTCACCGGAGTCGATCTCCCGATGTAACCCCACCAGCTCGTTGAGCACATCGCGAGCCGTCTGGTATCGGTGCAACGGGTCCTTCTGTAGGCAGTGCTGGATGATCCTGCCCAGATGGCGGGGAAGCTGGCGGTTGCGCTCGGTCACCGGTGGCGGCGTATCTCGCAAGATGGCCGAGCTGGTTGCCGCTGCGCTGCCGCCCCGGAAAGGCTGCTCGCCGGTGGCCATCTCGTAGAGCACGACGCCCAACGAGAAGATGTCGGTGCGGTGATCGATGACCCGGCCCTCCAGCTGCTCCGGCGACATGTAGGGGACCGTGCCCACCATCACTCCCTCATCGGTGAGGGCGCGAGTCGGCATCTGAGTCAGCTACTGGGCATCGTCCGGCTCGAGCAGCTTCGCCAATCCGAAGTCCAACACCCGCCGCGGCTCTCGGCGGGCTCGCCGGGCGTTGGCTGGTGCCGTCCGGCAGCGGCACCGTAGCGGGAGCACCGGTTGCTCGCCTTGAACTCGTCCTACCAGCGGAGGAAACCGTCAGCCTCTTTTACGACCGCGCGGTGGCGATATCGGCGGACGGCACCGTCGTGGTGATCACCGTGGATCGGCAGAACCCGTCGGCTCTCGGAGAGGAAAGCAACGAGGATCTGCGGTTGTTTCGTCGCGATCTGCGCGACCTAGAGGCAGTGCCCATCCCCGGCAGCGAGGGCGGCCACACTCCAGTCTTGGCCCCCGACGGCAGCGCGGTGGTCTTCGCACGCCAGGGACAGCTGTTGAAGTTGCCGATTGATGGCGGCATTCCGATTCTGATCTGTGAGCTCACGGGAGAGTTGTTTGGTCTGGACTGGAGCGTCGCCGACACGATCGTTTTCGCCACCTCGCAGGGATCGATCTGGCGGGTGAATGCGCGCGGCGGCGAACCGGAGGAGATCGTCCACCTCGACGAGGGTCAGCGGGCACGCGCCCCGCAGCAGCTCGGCGACGGCAACGCGATTCTCTATTCGGTGCGCCCCGAAGGAGCGGTGTGGGACGAAAGTCGAGTGATGATCGCGCACCTTGACGAGCAACGCACCGAAGTCCTGTTCACCGGCGGGGTGGACGCACGGGGTCTGCCGTCCGGCCACATCGTCTACGCGCAGGGAGAACGGCTCTGGGTGCGCACTTTTGACTGGAATAGGCTGGTTGCCGGCGACGAAGCGACGCCGACAGGAGACCTGATCGCGCGCGACCTGTACCGCAACTACGGTTTCGGCAACGGCGAGGCGCACTTCGCCGTATCGCACACCGGCACGCTGACGCATGTGAGGCGCGCCGTCGATCCGTTTGGCGAGCACATCCTGTCTTGGCGAGATGGAATCACTGCGACGATGCTCGCGGCCGGTCCTGGAATCGACGAGCCACGAATCTCTCCTGACGGAGCCAGCGTCGTAGCCGAGGTCGAAACGGAGGACGGCTTCCAGGTGCACATTTGTGACGCCCGGCGCTGTGATTGGACGGTGCTCGACGACAACGGCGCCGACCCCGTGTGGTCGGCGGATGGTCGGTGGGTCTACTACTCCGTGAATTGGGGCATCCCGGACCGCACCGCGGGGTTGTACCGGCGTCGCGCGGATTTCGGCGATGAGCCGGAGCTCCTTCTTGCAGCTGTCGAGCACTTGCCCACCCCCGAGTCGGTGGCGGCAGATGGATCGGTGGCGCTTACGACGCTGGGGGACGACGACGCTGCCAAGCAGATTTGGTTGCTACCGCCCGGCAGTAGCGAGCCACGTCTGTTGTTAGAAGAGCCAGCCATGGTGGTCCAGCTACATCCCAGCGGCGGCTGGTTCGCGCACGTGACGCCGCCCCAGGAGGGCCTCTACGTGCGCGAGCTCTCGGAGACTGGAGAGGCAGGGCGCCGGATCACCGTAGATACGTTTGGCTACGAGCCACTGTGGTCGGCCGACGGCGCTACGCTCTACTATCGCCGCGGTGCGCAGCTCATGGCCGCGCCCTTCCGCGACGGAGCGCTCGGCGAGCCTCGCGAGGTGCTGGACAGCTTCCGTCCCGCAGGCATCACCAACGATCGCAGTAACTACGACGTTGCTGCCGACGGACGCGTTCTCGTTCCCGGCGTTGCCGGCGGAAACAGCGCTGCTGCGGCGTCGGTAGTCGTCGTCCTCAACTGGTTCGAGGAGCTGAAGCGGCTCGTGCCGACGGACGGCTCCTGATGATCGGCAAGACGCTCGGCCACTACGAGATCCTCGCCCCGCTCGGTGAAGGCGGGATAGGTCAGGTGTATCGAGCACGCGACACGACGCTGGATCGTGATGTCGCCATCAAGGTGCTGCCGGAGGACTTCGCCAGCGACGCCAATCGGCTGGCTCGGTTCGATGTGGAGGCCAAAGCTGTCGCCGGCATCAACCATCCGAACATCGTCACCATCCACTCCATCGAGGAGATGGGCGAGCGTCGCTTGAAGCTCGGAAGCTATGGGGCCGACACAGGGGTGTGATGCCCTCGGTGGAGCATGTCACCGCGCGCTACGCGAACAACCGAGCTGAGGTCTCACATCAGCCGACCCGACAGCGGGAACGGCAGATGCGGCGGTTCAAGTCAGCAGGACAGGCTCAACGTTTCTTGCCGTGCGGGGTTTGGTCCTCAACTTCTTCCGACTTGGACGGCACCGCTCGCGAGCCGCAAACTACCGGCTGCTGCGCGCCCGATCCATGATGGCCTGGCAGGGAGCCACCGCTTCCTGAGAAGCTATCTCTCTGGATGCAGGACTCAGCGGGCGGAAGGCTCGGGCGGTTAAGTTGACAGTGCCCCCTAGTCCTACCGGGACGGCATCTCGTCCGTAATGGAGGTTCTTCGCCGGTCGCGGCTTCGAACGAGGAGCTGCTCCCGGACCGCTCGATGCGCCTCGTCGATGGCTGCGTCCGTGTGCGAGGAGGCAGCGGCATCGGAGTTGGCGATAGAAATCCGACCGAATCGCCGCCTGCCGATGACGCACGGCCGATCGTCGGGGGCGAACAGCGCCCACTCGATCGGATCGTCCAGGGTGTTGTAGTGATAGGCAGGACCGTGCGGCCAGCGATTCACTGTGATCGCTTCGATGTCCCGGGCCGGGTCGAAACCCCCACTCTGTAGGGTTCGACCGAGCTGGTCGCGGATGTTGCGCTCGAAGGTTTCGAAGGTGGTGGCCAACAGATCCTCTCGCCCGATGCGATGCTGCTCCTTCTTCGGGTGTCCAGGAGCGCAAGGTGCCCTGGACATGTGCAGGATCATTGGGTCGTCAGGCGATTTGGAGGGTCGGTAGTCACCGAACTGCACGGAGCGGCCCAGGCTGACCCCGCTGTGGTACATCCCCGGAGCGGTCACCCTTGAGATGCCCAGGTTCGTGAAGGCTGTCCAATTTCGGATGAGGACGTTAGTGTAGGCGAGGGGCATCTTGACGCCATACTTGAGCGCCACCTTCTGCTCGTCGGACATCTCGGGGCACAGGTGCGGGATGACCCCGTTGTAGCACCCCATCACACAGTGATCCGCCCGTACCTTCTCGGCCTTGCCGCCGCGCACATACGTGATCTCGACCCCGCGGGCCGCGTCGGGATCGCCCAGGTGCCGGGCGGAGATCACCGTGCTGTTAAGACGAATTCGGGCATCGGAGCCCGCGCGGTCGATGCGGTCGTACGCCAGGCGCGAGGTCATCGAGTCTTCCTGCGAGGTGCCCGGAAGCGCGTCGGGAATCATCGCACGAACCAGCAACCGGGCCACCGTCGCGTTGCCGTCGGGAAAATGGATGTTCGGTCCTGTGTTCCACTCGCTCTCACGACCGTGTTGTCCGCCCCCGATGTGGCTGAGGGGGCTCACGCGGGGGAAGGGCTCGAGGTTCATCCCCTGGAAGCCGGGATAGCCCAGGACCCATCCATAGAGCGCCGGATGGCCGTCGATGCCGACGCAGAACCTGCCCTTCGGGAGGTCATCGAAGAACGCGATCACATCGGGGTGAACCTTGGCGAGGTCGAGGAGGAAGTCCCGATAACTGATCCGCGCCAGGCGCTCCTTCTTGTCGGCATCCGACAGTCCGGGCATATAGTCTGGGTTCGCACCGTCATCGTAGAGCCGCGCGATGTCCCGCCGCGCCTCCGGAGATAACGGGGTCTGTGCGAGCCAATCGGCCCATCCGCGACCCCCGGATTCCCCTCCGCGTCCCATCACCAGCCGATCCTCGCCGAATACCTCTTTGGCGAAGAACGTGGCGCTACCGAGTCCCAGCGATCCGTAGAACCCCCTACCCGCGGTGCTGGTGGCATTCGCACTTTCCACGTCGATGCCGATCGCTGCGAGGAGCGTCTGGGACACGGCGCTGTACTGGCCCACGGACTCGACCTCCGAGGTGCCGCCGTTGAGCATCAGCGTACGGCCTCGATAGGTCATCTCGTTGCGCGTGGCATGGCCACCGAAGTCATCGTGGTTGTCGAGGACCAGCACACGTGCGCCGGGACCAGCCGAGGTCAGGAAGAAATAGGCTGCCGAGAGCCCGCTCAGCCCCCCTCCGACCACCACCAGATCGTAGCTTTCACGCGTGTCGGCGACATCGGTCCATGTGTTCCCGTCGCGGAGCGCATGGGCGACCTCGAACGAACCGGGGTGACTTCCACGCATTCCAGTCAGGGCCGGTGGATAGTATTCCTGCGCCCGGGACCCATAGGGCGTGCCCTCGCGTGCTGACAGCCAGCCAGGTGCGATCAGCGACCCCCCGACGGCAACCCCCACGCCGTTGATGAAGTCGCGCCGGCTGATATCCCGGTGCATCCCGAGATCACGATCCCCACTCCTGGACATAGCTCCTCCGACTTCTCTAACGCGGGAACTGCGCGGAACGCCGGCTTTTCGCAGTCCGGCCCTATAGTATCCATTCCTCTACAGTGGGCCAATGTGGTCACCTCTTGGACACGAGGTTTTCTACGGAGGCTCGGGCTCGGTTTGGACGGATACCAGTCAGTCAGGCCAGTGGAGCTGTTTGAACGGCGCTTCACGTTCGAGTTCGGCAACGCGAATTACGACATCGCCGATGACGGCCAGCGTTTTCTAATGGTCCAAGAGACAGCGCCGCCAGTGACCCAGGTTCCGGTGATCATCAACTGGTTCGACGAGCTGAGGCGGCTCGTGCCGACGGACCCGTAGCGGGTGACAGCGGTGGACAGGCGCGCGTTACTCAAAACCGGTGGCCTGGCGGTGCTCGGTCTCGGTGTGGGTGGGTGTGCGGGGCGCGCGCCGAGGCCCAACGAGCTGCCGAGGTTCAGAGTCAACCTCGCCACTGTCGAAGCCTCCTGGGATAGGGTTATCCGCACCACGGTCGGGTTGCGTCCGCACCGGCCCTCCGGGTTCGTGCTCAGGGCTCAGAAGCTCGACGCCAAGACCGTCATCCACAACTACGGCCACGGCGGAGCCGGCCACTCGATCGGTTGGGGTACGGCCGAACTGGCGGCCGAGATCGCGATGGAGCACGGCGACCGGCACGCGGCAGTCATCGGCTGCGGCATCGTTGGGCTGACCACGGCGCGACAGCTGCAGCGGCGCGGCTTCGACGTGACCATCTACGCCAAGTCGGTGCCTCCAGACACAACCTCCAACAAGGCTCTGGCCGCCTTCACGCCGACGTCCGGGCTGATTGACGGGAACCGGCGCACGCCGGAATGGGATGCGCAGTTCCGGCGCGCTGCGGAGATCGCGTACGAGCAGCTGCAGCTGCTGGTGGGCCGCGGCTACGGAGTCTCGTGGAGCAACATCTACGGGATGATGAACGAGCCGCCCGCAGCGCCGGAGGGAGGTTCGCTCTCGCCGCTGCGGCCCGCGTCCTTGCGAACGGGCCGGGTGGTGCTGGAGCCCGGTGAGCACCCGTTCCCGTCCAGGTTCGCCACCCGCGCCCCGTGGCTCCTGATCGAGCCTGCGATCTACCTGGACGCGCTGGTGCGCGACGTTCTCCTGTTCGGCGGCCGCATCGTGATTTGCCAGTTTGCGACGTCGCGAGATCTGATGTCGCTGCGCGAGTCGCTCATCGTCAACTGCACCGGGCTCGGGGCGCGCGAGCTCTTCAAGGACGACGAGCTGATCCCGCTGAAGGGCCAGCTCACCATGCTGGTGCCTCAGCCCGAGGTCGACTACGCGACGTTCGGTGGCGTGCCCGGCAGCCCCAACGCGCGCGGCGGGTTCATCCACATGGCGCCGCGCAGCGACGGCATCGCGCTCGGTGGCACGAGCGAAGAGGGCGTCTGGGATCTCGAGCCGAACGAGGCGGCGCGGCGTCGGATCGTCGAGAGCCACATCGAGCTGTTCGAGGCGATGCGAACGCCGAGCTCCACGCCCATCGTGCGGCCGCCGTCGGCGCCCGCCAGGGCTCCGGCGCTCGAAAGCTTCTACGATCTCGAGTCCTAGCAGGGTGGGATGAAGGTGTGCTCGGCTGGTCGGCGCCCTTGCGGGCTGCAGCGCGGGGCTGAACAGCCCTTCTTGCCAGGGGTAGTGCTCGGCCGGCTCGATGGAGAGTCTCGACGTAGGGGCCGGCGTTGGCGATCGCCCATGTTCGTCAGAATGAACTTAGCCTCATCGAGAGCCAATGCACTTCCGTCGCGCAGAATCACCTCGCCGGAGAACATCCACACAGCGGCACGGCTCGTGCCGACGGATCCGTAGCGGCATCAGCCGAGTCTCGGGAGCCCGCGCCATCAACGCGCCCACCTGTCCCTCCGAGTTCTCCTTTGACCTCCCTCGTACACGAGATGTGGGAGGCAGTACCGGGCCGGATCGAGCTGCTCGTGCGTTACGGAGGCCCACTCCCGGGCTCCGGGGATACGTGCGGCTCGTCGGTGAGGGGGTCACAGGGTCGTAGCGGGCGCTGGTGAGCGACGGGCGATCAAGGGAGGCGGGCAACGATAGATCAAGGGTTGAGTCCCGCGTAGTTGTAAAGCGTCGTCGCGTAACTCTTCATCGCCCCGGCAAACCCGTACACTCGCTCGCCGTCCCCTTCGATGACGTAATACTCACCCTCCGGATGGAAGTGGGCTCCCGTTCCGTAGCCGAGCCCGCCGCGGGCGGTCGGTAGCTGCAACGGCATGCGCGTGAACAGGTAGTCCGGCCACCGCGCCGTTGCGGTACCGAGGAAGTCTCCCGTGGGCGGCTCATCGAAGGGGACGTCGAACTGGCGGTACATCGCGCGGATGGCGTCGGCGATCTCGGTGTCCGTGTTGGCGTACGACCAGGGAACATCGCCGATGACGTTCATCTTGACATCCGCATAGCCGTGATCGTCGAGATAGGCGCGGATCACCTCGGCGAGGACTTCGCCGTCGACGTTTGGCGGATAGCGGATGTCCATCTTCGATGCGGCGACCGGCGGTCGGTGATGGCCGGCGTATCCGGGCACCATGTTGCCACCCCAGGTCCCCATGATCGCCACTCGAACGCCAGTGCGGACCCTGAGGATTTCCTCGAAGCTCCTGCCGCTCGACTCGGCGCGACGGCGAAGGTACTCCATCTCCGGGGGAGACGGTTGGATCACCCCTTCCGCCATCTGCTGGCGCAGCTCGGAGTCCTCGGCAAAGACCTGCAGCATCTGCATGTGCCGCCACATCGGTTGCTCCGGGAGCCACAGCCCGACGCCCGGTGACATACCGTCTGAAGCGTTGAGGCCGGCGAGCGGATGGGTCTCCAGATCGAAGACCAGATTGCCGATCGAGGCGGCGCCACCGACGCGGCCTTGGCCGTTCGACCCCTGGCCCGCCCCGAGGCCGAAGACCGCATCCGCCTCGAAGAGCTCCGGGTGCTTCATCATGAAGGACCGGATACCGATCTCGGCGCGCTCCTCGTCGTGGTCGACGATGAAGATCATGTTCACGGGCAGCGTGCCGGTCGTCGCCTTGATCGAGATCAGCGCGTTGAGCTGCGCCATTTCGTGACCCTTCTGGTTGCTGGCGCCGCGTCCCACCAACACCCTCTTGTACGGTGGCTTCTCGATGATTTGCCCACCGAAGGGGGGCGCCGGCCAGTCTTCCTCGGGCCAGATCGGCATCACGTCGGCCATCACGTAGTCGATGATGGTCTTCTCGGCGCCGACATCGCAGCGCCCGTAAACGACCGGGTTGCCGGGTGTTCCCCAGTCACCGATGCCGGGATGGTGAATTTCCGCCTGGCAACCGAGGGCCTCGGTGATCAGATCGCGCAGGAAGAGCGCCGAGTCCCAGATCCCCGGCTGTCCTTCCACGAGGTTCGAAATGCTGGGGATCTTGATCCACTCGCGCAGACGATCCACGTGGGTGTCGAAGTTGGCGTCGATGTGTCGATAGACGCGCTTGAGCTCGTCCGACACCTCCGTCGGATCGGGCGGATCGCCGTGCACGGTGAGCTGTCGCGTCGGCATGCCGGGTGGTCGCGGCCATGGCGTGGGTGGTTCTCCGGTCCCAGCAGGCGCGACGGCGTCCGAAGTCATCGGGTTCGCCAGGGCACCGAGGCTGGCTCCTACGAGGTGGCCGCCCCCCGCAAGGAAACCAGTGATCAGCACACCGGCCAGGAACCTCCGCTTGGTAGGCTCCGTTGACCGACGCTTCATCATCGCTCGGGATTCCATACTCGACCCTCCTCTACGATCCGTTCGAGCGTTCGCCGCGGTCGAATCGAATCATGGGGCGTGCTCCCCGCTCAAGGCCGCACCTCGCTACGCTCGGAGGCGTCGCGCCACGGCGTCGCCGGTGTCGCCGTCGCCGCCTATATCCGTGGAAGACGACCATGACAATAGTGACGATGATCAGACAAGCTCTTAGCCCTGCGGTGCTGGAATCCGCAAGGATACCGCCGACGCGATTGCAGTCGAATACAAGTTAGGCTGCCTTGAACCCTCGAATGAGGACATGGCGATGAAGTCTGTTCTATGTCTCGCCCTGTGGTTGCTTCCTCCACGCCACCCTTGAGAATCTCTGGTCGCCTACGTCGACACAGCCGATCCTGTGGAGCTGACCACCACGGGCTACGAGGCCTCACCTCGCCTCCCGAGGCCGTTACTCACCATGACTGCAGTAGCATACTCGTAGGACACCACGGCCTGCCACGGCGCAAGGTGGCTATCAAGGTGCTGTCTGCCGAGTTCGCTTCCGACCCCGACCGCCTGGCTCGCTTCGAGCGCGAAGCCAAGCTGCTTGCCTCGCTGAACCACCCGAAACATCGCCACGATCCACGGATTCGACGAATCGGACCGTGTGTGCTTCGTCGCCATGGAGCTGGGCGACAGCCTCGCTGACCTCATCAAGTCCAGAAGGAGGGCAGTCTGAATGAATATTCAAAGACGTCGGTTTCTGGGCAGTTTCTTGGGCCCCGCATTTCTGGCAGGAATGCCGCTCTCCACGCTTGTCGCCGGGTCACGCTCGCCACCCGTGGCAGCCGATGCAAACGCTGCTTTGATCGACAACACACAAGCTTGGGGCGTCTCGGAACGTGCGGCGGCTCTGCACGCTTCAGCCCTGGTGTGGGACGATCACGCTGGCTGGGGGTTCAACAAGGCCGAAGATCTCCAGTGGCTCGCGCTGTGGAGTGCCGCCGGCGCGGACTTCCTCTCGGTGAACATCGGCTATGACGCCACACCGTGGACTCTGGCTATCCAGGCGGTCTCACAATACCGCCACTGGATTCGCGAGCACAGCGACCATTTTATTCAGGTCGAGACCTTACAGGATGTGCAGAGGGCAAGGCGCGAAAACAAATTGGCGGTCAGTTTCGACCTGGAGGGTATGGGCGCCCTCAACGGTGATGTCGGCATGGTCGACCTTTATTACCGGCTGGGAGTTCGCCAAATGCTCATCGCCTACAATCTCAACAACCTGGCGGGTGGCGGTTGCCACGACAACGACGCCGGCCTGACGCCGTTCGGCCGCTCGGCGATTCGGGAAATGAATCGGGTCGGAATGCTGGTCGACTGTTCACACACCGGCTACCGAACTGCCCTCGAGGCGATGGATGCCTCCGACGCACCGGTCATTTTCTCCCATTCGAACGCACGCAACCTCCAGGATCACGAGCGAAACATCACCGACGACCTCATCGAGGCATGCGCTGCCACGGGCGGCGTGATCGCAATAAACGGTGTGCATCTGTATCTCGGGCCGCAGGACGGTACCGTCAATCGCCTGGTTGACCATATCGAATACATGGTTCAATTGGTTGGCCCCGAGCATGTAGGCATCGGCCTCGACAGCGTACCGGTTCAGATAACTGACGACGCCCCAGCAGACCCCCGATACTGGCCGGCCGGCCAGTATCCCGCTTCCGCGGGCCCAGATCCGTTCGCCCAGGTCGTTCAGCCCGATGCCATCCCCCAGATCACCGAACGACTGCTTGATATCGGCTATGACGACAGCGCAATACTGGCGATCATGGGAGGTAACTTTGCCCGCGTCGCGGAACAGGTCTGGAAACCCGTGAATGTCGCCTAACAGGCCGTGGTGAAAGTGTGGTGGGTCTGGCAACAGGGGGCGCGGCGCCCCGATGCCCGACTAGCGGCGTCGCAACGGCTTGACCACGAGCTCCCAGGCAGCGTGGTCATCCGGTCCGGAGGGGCCGATCTTGCCCTTGGCCATCTCCAGCAGCTCCGCCGGGTCGTAGACCACCCCCGCCTTCACCACCAGGCGCACGTTGCGCGCGTTGGAGATGTCCTCCAGCGGGTTGCCCTCAGCGACGTACAGATCGGCGAGCTTGCCGGGTTCGATCGACCCGAGCCGGTCGACTACCCCGAGCGCTCGCGCTCCGTTGATGGTTGCGGCCTTGAGCACCGCCGCCGGGGGCAGCCCGGCTTGGACCATGATCATGAGCTCACGATGGTAGGCGAAGCCTGGCAGCCAGGGACCGGAGGTCGGCTCGTCGGTGCCGACGATGATGAGGTCGCCGCCACCCGACTCGAACAGGGCGCCGAGTTCGGCGATGTGCCGGCGGGAACTCCTCGACACGACGTACTCGCTCCCCGGCTCGGCCCCGGACGCCGCCTTTCGGGCACGAATCCGCTGCTGCGCGTACGGCGTGAAGAACTCGTATTCGTCCACCCAGACCAGGTCGAGCGACGGGTGGCCGGTGGGGTCCCCGTCATAGCGGGAGTACATCTGCAGGTTGGAGTCGAAATACACTCCCTCCTCGAGAAAGAGGTTGATCATGCGCTCCAGCTCGGCCGGATCGTCACCCCTCCCGCTCCTGATCCCGTGCTCGATCCGGTCCAGTCCCATGGCGATGGCTTCATCGGGCTCGACGTCGTAGGACCCCGCGTAGTTGCCAAGGTGACTGGTCGTGGTCATGCCCCGGCGATGCGCCTGGTCGATGAGAATGCGCATCTCCTCGGGCGTCGCCTGCTTGATCTTGATGCTGCGTACGCCGCGCTGCGCCCAGTAGTCCACTTCGGCGCGAATCTCTTGTTCGGTGATGTCGTTCGGCCACGCGATGCAGTCGTCCTCCGCCGTCTTGATCTGGTATTCGCACCGGAAGGCACCGAAGTACGGCCCCGAGACGAAAAGGCGGGTACCGATTGCCTCACCGCGGTCGATCCGATCGCGCCTCTCGATGACGCGCTCGGGGAAGAACTCACCCGCCGACCAGGTGGCGGTGACACCGTTGGCCAGGAAGATGATCGAGTTGTATGTGACCTCCTCGGCCCGCCCGATGCCCACCATGTTCATGTTGAGGTGGCCGTGTAAATCGATCATCCCGGGCAAGATCGTGGCGCCGTCATCGAGCTCGATCTTCCGGGCGGCCGGAAAATAGCGGCCGCTGAGGTCGGCGCCGACCTCGACGAACTTGCCGTCACGGATGACGATCCCGGTGTTGCGGACACGCGCGTCGCCAACGCCGTCGAACAGCCAGCCGCCGGTGATCACGACCTCGCGCGGCGGCGCTTGTGCCCACTGCGCGGCTGCCGGAGACGTCCACACCGCCATCACAGCCGTGAGCAAGGCCAGGCGCATGAGGATGAACGCTCGCACCCGTCTCGTCTTCATTTCTCAACTATCAGGTTAGCGTCTTGACCCCGGATTTCCCAGATAACCGGTGTTCGGTCACGCGATAAGCTCTGCAATGGTAACGGCGCGCTATCTAACATGGATTCACGATTCTGTCGACCGCGAAACGGGCCGGAGGACGACGCCAATGGCTCGACGAATCGATCCAGGGATCATCTTCCCAATCGATAGCGGTTTAATCGCCTTTGCGCAGGCCCTCCATCTCGACCCGTGGTGCGACGGTCCTCTCGGCAGGCGCAGGCTCCTTGAAGGAGCTTGTCGGCGCGGTGTAGTCCGCACGCTTCACGGAGCGCCTAGAGCACAGCCTCGCTCGCTCGACGCTTCAGGCACCCAGTACACGGCGCTTTCAACTCTGTGGTGCGCTGTGTCCGCGATTGGCCCTTGTCCGGATAGCAACGAACTTAGTTACTCAGGGTCGCAACGTCTGCTCTGCTAAATTGGGACGAGTTGCGCCCGCATGAAGCCAATCGGGAACCTTGCGGGAGACTCCTCGATCGACGAGCGATGTGCAGGTGCATGCAGTTACGGAAACCAACGAAACGCGGCCGGGACTCGGCGCGGCCATGCGCAGGGCGCTGACGCTCGCGGCCGTCTGCGTGATGCTTGCCAGCACGGCCGGCGCCGCGGAACAGGAAGGCGCCGAGCAAGAACGTCGCCGCCGGCAAATTCCGGTCCGGATGGTCCGTCCAGGCGAGTCGGCGAAGTCGGTGCGGCCGGCGCCGGGTCGCAACATCCCGGTCCGAATGGTCCGATCCGGTGAGACCGGCCCGGTGGCGTTGCCGTCGGCCCCGCCGCGGTCGGTGTCCGATGCACCGAGCCCGAACCCGGATGGATCCAACGCCGTCGAATCGGTGCCCTTACCTTCCGCCGAGGCTCCCCCTGCCTTCCCGCCGGCAGACAACACGACGTTGCCAGGTACCGAAGCCCCGACATTGCCGGAAAGCGAAGCTCCGATGCTACCAGCCACCGAAGCTCCGACGCCGATGCCCGCTGCCGGCGCCGCCAGCGCCGCAGCTCCGCGAACCGACGCCGCGGCGGGTTCGGGATCCGCGGCTGACCTGGGCGGCAAAGTCTCTTTCGCGACATGGACGGACAGGCCCCCGATGCTCGATGGGCGGATCGACGACGGGGAATGGGCGCTGGCCGAGGTCGTGAGCGACTTCGTGCAGAAGGAGCCCAACAACGGAGCGGCGCCGACGAAGCGCACCGAGGTGTACGTCCTGTACGACGAGGACACCCTCTACTTCGGGTGGATCAACTACGACGATGAGCCCGAGAATATCGGCGCTTCGGTGATGCGCCGCGACGAATTCCACTCCGGGGATGACTGGGTGGCGGTCTACATCGACACGTTCCACGACCATCGCAACCAACTCGGCTTCGAGGTCAACCCGCTCGGCGCCAAGTTCGACTACACCATTCGTGACGAGAGTCAGCTCAACACGGCCTGGGACGAGAACTGGGAAGCTGCGGCGAGCATCACCGAGCGCGGCTGGGAAGCCGAAATGGCCATCCCGTTCGCGGCGCTCCGGTTCAACCCTGGAAGCGATGTTTGGGGAATCGAATACGAGCGCGAGGTAATCCATAACCAAGAGCGCATCAACTGGAACAACACCAGCCGCGACTACAACTTTCTCGCCGTATCACAGTACGGCCATCTGCTCGGGCTGCAGAACGTGGGGCTCACGGGTCGGTTCCGTCTCAAGCCGTTCGTTACCGGCGCCTACGACTCCTTCCAGCAGCGTGACGACCCGCTCACTGACACCAGGACCGAGATCGGCATCGAGGTCTTCAAGGTACAGCTGACCCCCAGCCTCACAGCCAACCTGACGGCGAACACCGACTTCGCCGAGGTCGAGGCCGACACCCAGCAGGTGAACCTGACGCGCTTCTCGCTGTTCTTTCCCGAGCAACGCGAGTTCTTCCTCGAGTCGGCGAACAACTTCACCTTCGGTACCCTGCCGCGGCGAGCGTCGGGTGAGGGTGAGGGTTTCGGCTTCCAGCGACAGCCGCCGCTGGCGCTGCTGTTCTTCTCGCGGCGGATCGGTTTGGGGCCGGAAGGGCAACCGGTTCCGATCCGCTTCGGCGGCAAGCTGACCGGGAAGATCGGCAACGGCAACCTCGGCTTCGTTAACGTGCAGACCGGAGACTCGCAGTTCGGCGTCGCCCAGAACTTCGCCGCCCTTCGCTGGAAACAGCCCGTCTTCGGTCGATCCAGTGTCGGCGCGCTGGTCACCAACGTTCAGGGGCCCGACGGCCAGTACAATCGCGTCTTCGGCGTGGACATCGACTTCACGCTCTTCGACCACCTGTTCCTGACGGGGTTCGTGGCCGGCGGCCAGGACAACGACGTCGACGGCACCTCGTGGGTCGGGCAGCTCAGCGCCGGATGGGACACCGAAGAATGGTCGCTCGGCGCCGATGTCACGTACGTAGCCGACGACTTCGATACCGATCTCGGCTTCGTCTTGCGGCGGGACATCGTGCGCACCAGCAGCCAGGGGCGCTGGTCGATACGCCCGAGCTGGCCGCTGTTGCGGCGCGTTTCGTTCAACCCCTCGCTGGAACGCATCACCGATACCAGCGGGCGATTGGTATCCCGGTTGAGTAGCTTGAGCACGCGGTTGGATCTCGAGTCTTCGGACACGGTTCGTTTCCGCATCAACCGCAACTACGAGGTGCTGGACTTCGATTTTCCCATCGACGAAAACGTGTCAATTCCCATCGGCGACTACTCGTGGACCGACGGTGAGATCTCGCTGCGCACTGCCCCGCGACGCGCGCTGAGCGGCAACCTGACCTTCAACCTCGGCGAGTTCTACGACGGCACACGCCTCGGGGTCGGTGGGGGGCCCAGCTTCCGCTTCAGCGACCGCTTCACCCTGCGCCCGCAGTACAACTTCAACCGCATCGACCTACCGGGGGGCAGCTTCAACACGCACCTGGTACGGCTGCGCGCCAACCTGTCGTTCTCGAACCGCCTGCTGTTCGACTCGCTGCTGCAGCACAGCAGCGTCACCGACCAGCTATCGGCGTTCGCTCGGCTGCGCTACATCTATCGCACCGGCGACGACTTCTACCTGGTGTACCGGCAGTCGACCGCGTTCAGCGGGCTGTTCGACCGCCTGGATGACCGCACGCTGACGGCGAAGTTCACCTTCACGATGCAGCGCTAGCTTCGATCTCACCGCGCTGGTGGCGAGACGGTCGGAAATAGGGTGTGGAGGTGGGTGAGCGTGCGTAGGCGCTCATGAGCGCGCACTCCGGGTGCACTCGGGTCGCTGTCGGGGGTGGGATCCATTGGCAATATGGAGTTCGGGATTACTCAACTGAGAAGACTGTCGATTGCTTGACGACTAGCCGCCAATGACCGTCCTCGTTGCGGTAAATGTTGGTAAATCGTCGATGAAGCGTGGTCCCAGGGCCCCAAGGATTCCCTTCCGGAACCGAGTCCACGACAGTGGACTCGGTGCCCATGATCACGACAAGATCGCCTACTTCATCGGCATAGTCGATCGTCGTATTGATCGAGCGGTAGACGACCTGACCACTTGCGAACAGGGTCAGGAGGTCATCTCGATGCCGAATCCTGTTGCCAGGATCGTTTACGACTAGGTCCCGGGACAGCAGCTCATCAAACACGGCAAGATCGCTTGTCCGAGCCGCTGCCACTAGCCGTTCGTTTACCGCCAATACCTCGGCTACAGCCGGTGCGCTACCGATCTCTTTCGTGTCTTGCTGCGCTTGAGCGAGTCCCACGCCAAGAAACGCGAGGCTCGTCGCCGCGACTATTCGCACTCTCAAGAGACAGCCCTCCGATCGTTCGACTAACTCGTATTTCGATCGCACGTGTCGAGGCTCCATAGTTGCCGACCCGTGCGGTCAACGCAATGGAATCGCACCCGGCGGCCGGGCTGGTGTCGAGCTACTTGCCGGCGCGCCCGCTGGGGCTCGCAGTGCGCTCTCCCGGATGCTGACGTTGGATCTCGCACGCTCTGGCGATAGGCTTGGATCAACAGCTACGGGATGATGAACGAGCCGCCCGCAGCGCTGGAGGGTCGTTCGCTCTCGCCGCTGCGGCCCGCGTCCTTGCGAACGGGCGACGTGGTGCTGCAGCCCGGTGAGCACCCGTTCCCGTCCAGGTTCGCTACCCGCACCCCGTGGCTCCTGATCGAGCCCGCGATCTACCTTGAGGCGCTGATGCGCGACGTTCTCCTGTTCGGCGGCCGCATCGTGATTCGCCAGTTCGCGACGTCGCGAGATCTGATGTCGCTGCGCGAGTCGCTCATCGTCAACTGCACGGGGCTCGGGGCGCGCGAGCTCTTCAAGGACGACGATCTAATCCCGGTCAAAGGTCAGCTCACCATGCTTGTTCCTCAGCCCGATATCAATTATGCGACGTCCGGTGGCGTGCCCGGCAGCCTCAACGCGCGCAGCGGGTTCATCCACATGGCGCCGCGCAGCGACGGCATCGCGCTTGGTGGCACGGCCGAACAGGGCGTCTGGGATCTCGAGCCGAACGAGTCGGCGCTGCGTCGGATCGTCGAGAGCCACATCGAGCTGTTCGAGGCGATGCGAACGCCGAGCTCCATGACAATCCCGCGGCGTTCGTCGGCGCCTGCCGCGGTTCCGTCGCTCGAAAGCTTCTACGATCTCGAGTCCTAGCAGGACGGGATGAAGGTGTGCTCGGGCAATCAGACAACCTCGTAGACCTGATCCGGGACGGAGACACTACCGGGCTGCCTACGTTGGATCTCGTCTCCTGTGGCTGTAGGCTTCACGCGCTCCCACCCCCACCGGTAGCGCCATGAAACCCGGCACCAAACTAGGCCACTACGAGATCCTTGCTCCACTCGGTGCAGGCGGAATGGGCGAGGTGTATCGAGCCCGCGATTCCAACCTGGATCGTGATGTCGCCATCAAGGTGCTGCCGGACGACTTCGCCACCGACGCTGATCGGTTAGCCCGATTCGAGCGCGAGGCGAAGGCCCTCGCGGCGCTCGATCATCCCAACATCGTGACGATTCACTCTTTCGAGGAGATCGATGGGATCAGGTTTCTCGCTATGCAGTTGGTGGAGGGAGACACCCTCGCGGATCTGGTGCCGGCGCAGGGGTTCTCGCTTGCTAGATTCATGGAGTTGTCGATCCCCGTGGTCGACGCGGTTGGTGCGGCGCACGAGAAAGGCATCACGCACCGCGATCTGAAGCCCACCAACATCATGGTCGGATCCGACGGCAGGGTTCGGGTGCTCGACTTCGGGCTCGCGCGGCTGAGTCGCGCAAGTACGGAGGATGAGGATGCGAGCCAGGCCGCCACGACCCTGGTGACGGTGGCCGGGAAGGTGTTGGGAACCACGGCGTACATGTCACCCGAGCAGGCCGCGGGCGGTTTGCTCGATCACCGGTCGGACATCTTCTCGCTCGGGATCCTGTTCTACGAGATGCTCACTGGCAGGCGCCCGTTCGGCGGTGATACGCGCGCCGAGGTGATCACCTCCATCATTCGCGACACCCCGCCTTCGCTGACCGAGTCGCACCCGATGTTGCCCGGACGGGTTGCCGAGATCATCGAGCGCGCGCTCGCGAAGGATCCCGACGACCGTCCTTCGACGAGAGAGTTAAAAGCCGAATTCGAGGCACTTCGCGGGGATGGTGTCGCCTGGCAGGGCGACACCGGTCGCGCCGAGCCGCACGCGAATGCAAAGGTGGCGTCTCGGAGTCGCATGGGGCGCCTCGTCGCCACCGGGGTTCTGGGGGTGGTCGTCCTGTCGGTGAGTTACTGGGCGTGGCAAGCGCGATCGGGATCCGCATCGATCGATGTGGAGTCACTCTCGGCCGTGTCCGCGGCACGATCCGCGTACCTGCGTGGACTGGAGTTCAAGGGGGCCATTCAACCCTCAAGCTGCGTCGAGCAGATGGAGCGGGCGGTGGAGGTCGATCCCGACTTCGTGGTTGCCCACTACCATCTGTCGATCAGCGCCTCGTGGGATGGGCAGCAGGACTTGGCGATCGAGCACGCCCGGCGCGCCAACGTTCTCCTGGATCTTGCCCCCGAACAGTTTCGTGCCGTGATCCAGAGCAACTTCTTCTTCGTCAACGAGATGTACTCGGAGGCAGTCCCACAGGCCGAGGCGGCGCTTCAGGCGGATCCGGACAACGTCGATCTCTTGTACTTCCTCAACGAATTCGCCGTTCACCAGGCGCGCGACCCTGACATGCAAAGGGGTGCCGCCTACCTGAGACGTCTGATCGAGTTGGAGCCCGAATACCCGGTGGCGAACTTCGAGTTCCCCTGGGTACTTGGCTTGACGGGCAATGTCGCCGCGGGTCGCGCCGAGGTCGCGCGCCTCGAAGCGGCCGCCCCCCGTGCTCATGGGCGAATCCCTGGCCATGCTCGACGCTTTGGACGGCCGCATGTCCGACGCGCTCTCTGTCCCCGAAGGCGGTGTTTTCAGCACCCTTTGGCGGCCCGATTGGTTGGTGATCGACGGACAATGGGAGGCGGCCCAGAAGATCCTCCCCAGCCCCGATCCGGGGCGAGGAATGCTGTTTTCGCGGTCCCAGCTGTCCGCAGGGCACTTCTATGCGTACCGGGGACAGTTCGATCGGGCGATCGACCATTATGAGCGTTCCGCATCGACGGTGACTTTCCAGACGGGCGAGGGCCTGGGGACTGGTGTGCCGGCGTCGGCGCTGTTCTCGCTTGCCGAGCTCGTCGGGCTGCGTGACGCTGCGGCGGCCCTCGAGGCGGCGAAGCGAGGACTGGACCTGCAGCCCGAGAGCCCCCGGGGAAACTACTTTGCCGGCTTGTTTGCGCTGCGCGCCGGCGACCGCGGATTCGCCGACGAGCGACTCGCCGCCTTGCAGCAGCTTGCCGCGGCCGCGTCCGGTCCGGCCGGTCCGATCTACCGGGATGTGTTGGCCGCCGAGATAGCGATCGTCGACGGCGATGTGGCCGAGGCACGCCGGACACTCGAGCAGGTCGTCGGTGAGCCGCTGTGGTTCGACTGGATGGCCACGTGGGCGAACTCAGGGCCGATGTTCCACGATGCGTTGGCGCGGGCATGCCTGGCGACCGGCGATGTCGCGCCGGCGATCGAAACGCTGGAGGCTCTGGTCGAATCGGGCTGGATGCGTCTCGATTACCCGGTGACCTACGTTCGTTCGCTACACAAGCTCGGCGTGCTCGAGCTCGGCGAGGGTAACGAATCCGAAGGGCAGGCGTATCTCCGTAGAGTCTTGGAACACTGGGACGCGGCGGAGTGGGCTATTGACGAGGTAATAGATGCCCGAGCCCGGATACGCTAGCAGGCCGTGGCGGTGTACCGCGCTTCGAACGTTGGCCAGCACCGCGCGGAACTTCAACCCGACCAGCAGAGCGACCTGACCCCAAGAACGGATCCAGAGGGGTACGAAGCGGAGTCGTTGTTTCTCATCAAGTCTGAGACTCGGAGGTCGTCGTGAGCCCTCCCGTGGACCCTCGCTAGGCTCAGCGATAGTCTTCAGGCGCTCAACCCACCCTGCTTCGGGAGCGCCATGGAACCCGGCACCAAACTAGGCCCCTACGAGATCACCGAGCAGCTCGGCGCGGGCGGCATGGGCGAGGTGTGGCTGGCCGAGGACACACGCCTGGGCCGCAAGGTGGCGATCAAGGTGCTGCCTGCGGAGTTCGCCTCCGACCCCGAGCGCCTGGCCCGTTTCGAGCAGGAAGCCCGTGCTGCCGCCGCTTTGAACCACCCGCACATCGCCTCGGTCTTCGATGTGGGCGTCGAAGACGGCACTCACTTCATGGTGCAGGAGTACCTGGAGGGGGACACGCTCAGGGTGCCGCTAGGCAAGGGCGCACTGCCGCTCACGAAGGCACTCGGCCTGGCCACCGAGATCGCCGAGGCGCTGGCAGCGGCGCATGCTGCCGGGATCATCCACCGGGATCTGAAGCCGGAGAACATCTTCGTCACCAAGGAAGGCCACGCCAAGGTGCTGGACTTCGGGTTGGCGAAGTTGACCGAGGTGGCGGTGAGCGGGTCACCGGGCGGAGCAACGCAGTCACCCACGATGATGGGGACGGTGGCCGGTCAGGTGATGGGTACTGCCGGGTACATGGCCCCGGAGCAGGTCGAGGGCTCCGACAAGATCGACCATCGGGCCGACCTGTTCGCCTTTGGCTGCGTGCTGTACGAGATGGTCAGCGGCAGGCGGCCCTTTGCCGGTACCAACGTGCACGAGACGCTGGGGCGTATCGTCGACAAGGATCCCGAGCCGCTTGCTGCGATCGATGCACGTTTGCCCGCCGAGGTGCAACGGATCGCCAAGAAGTGCCTGGCCAAGGATCCGGGTCGTCGTTACCAGACCGCCACTGATCTGGCGGTCGATCTGCAAACCCTCAGGGCCGATGTCCAGGCTGGTCAGGCAGTGTCGGTCGGTGAGCTCAACCAACTGGGTGAATCGCGAGCAGCGGACGGCAGTGTTGCCGATGTGGCCAGCGGCCTATCCAAACGCACGATTCCACTGAGATGGGCGGCGGCTCTCGTCGTGCTCAGTGCGTTCGCGGCAATGGCCGGCACCCGCGGCTTGATGACCTCCTTACCAGCATCCAACCAGCCTGTCGTGATGTTCGACATCGCGTTATCCGTGCCGTTCTCATACACGGGCCGACACATCTTAGATATTTCCAGCGACGGCACCGAGATCGTGATCGCAGCCGGAGCGCAGCTCCATCGGCGACGCACCGACGACGCGGATGCCCTCATCGCGATTCAAGGTACGGAAGGCGGCAGCCGAAGTCCGTTCATCTCCCCGGATGGCACCGAGGTCGGTTTTTGGACCCCCGGACAAGCGGGAGGAGAGCTGCGGAAGGTATCGATCAACGGCGGTCTGCCGACGGTGCTATGCGCGGCGCTCAACCCGTGGGGCGCGACCTGGCTCGATGACGGCACCATTCTTTTCGGCCAGGGCAGCGAGGGGATCCTTCGCGTGTCTGCCGAAGGAGGAGATCCCGAGGTCGTCATAGCAGTTGCTGAAGGCGAGTGGGCGCACGGCCCGCGATTACTCCCGGACGGCGATTCCGTGCTCTTCACACTGCGAACAGGAACCGGTTCCTGGGACAATTCGCAGGTGGTCGTCGGCTCGTTGACCCATGACGATCGTCGTGTGCTCTTCGATGGCGGCACCGACGCGCGCTACCTGCCCACCGGACACATCGTCTATATCCGCGACGGAGTGCTCATGGCCCGTGTCGTCGACCTCGGCCGGCTCGAGGTCGGAGCCGAGACACGGCTGATGGACGGAGTCGCGCAGGCGCTGTCCAACCTCACCGGCGCCGGGCATTTCAATCTCTCTGCCAACGGCACACTCGCGTACGTGCAAGGGGCCGCGATGAGGTCGCGCGGTCCCCTTCCGGTCGTCTGGGTTGCCGACGGCACCGTTAGCGAGACGGTCTCCGGCGATCTCAACAGCGCGTCCCACCCGCGTCTGTCGCCGGATGAAAGCCACGTCGCCGTGATGGTGACCGACGACGACGGCGTGAACTACGTCGAGGTTCAGGACCTGTCGCGTGGCATCTGGACACGATTGACGACCGAAGGCAACGGTCAGTTCCCGGTGTGGTCGCACGATGGTCGGAGCGTCTATTTCACCTCGAACCGCGGCGGAGAGCCGGCTATCTATCGACGGCCGATCGACTTCAGCAGGAGCGCCGAGGAAGTCTGGAGGCCGGGCGTGGAGGCGATTCTCGTGGTGGACTCAGCTTCCCGAGATGGCCGCTATCTCTTCACCACAGCCTTCCGCGACGCCACGCTCCCGCATACCTGGGTAGTACGGCTTGACCAGCCGCCGACCGCCCAGCCGCTCTTCGATGACGGCTTTCGCGGGCACGCACAGATTCATCCCAGTGGCAAGTGGATCGCCTTCGTCAGCGAAGCGATCGGCGGACAGCCCGACGTTCTCGTGGCGGAGTTCCCCGTTGGCAGAACATGGCAGATTTCGTCCGGCCCCGGCGAGGAGCCGATGTGGTCCAGGGACGGCACCCAGCTCTTCTATCGCGAGGCCGAGAGGATGATGGCGGTGCATGTGGAAACAGATCCCGAGTTTCGGCCACAGGCACCGCGTGAGCTGATAGCTCAATTCGTGGCCCCGACGCCCGTGGCCTGGATCGGCAGCGGCGGTTACGACGTCGCCGGCGATGGACGCTTTCTCACCACGATCGGCACGCCCACTCGCCCCGAAGACGACGACACCCCGAGCGTTCGGGTGGTGCTCAACTGGTTCGACGAGCTGAAGCGGCTCGTGCCGACGGATCCGTAGCCGCTCAGATGACCCTCGGGATCGACGACGACGGGCCTCCAGCGCGGCTCGGGGTGAGCCTCGCTACGGGCGACTCTGTCGTTGCAACAACTCGGTCAACCGATCGAGCGATGTGAGAAGGTCGGCCAGACCCCGGGCCGCGAAATCGCCGTAGAAATGCCTCACAGCCAGGGCACCGGCGAGCTCGCTCGAACGTCGAACCGTCGCATAACCCGATACATCGACCTCGGGCTGCCCCATGAACCAAGGAAGCACCCGGTCGAAGTACGGACCCAGCTCGATGTCGCGGGCGAGTAGCGGGACCACCTGCTCGTTGACGATGGCGCGCACGACGTGCTCGTCCTCCGATGTGTCCACAAGGATCCGCCTCCAGTTGGCGAGCTCCCCTCGAATCTCATCGCTCTGGATCAGCTCGATGTCGCCCGAGGCCAGAGCCGCTTCCAGGGCATTCGCTACGGGCTCATAGGTCGACGCACCGATGACGGCGAGGACCAGCGGGTCCGGCACCTCCACAAGTCCACTGTCTCCCGTGGGAGCCACGAGATCTCGCATCAGCAGGTTGTCGCGAGTCTGCTTCTGCGTGCCCTCGAGGCGCTGCAGGAGGAGGGGCCGACTCGCCTGGAAGTCCGACAGGAGATCCGCCAGCAGTCCGGCCTCCCGAACTCGCTCGTTGCGCTCGTCCCACCAGGCATCGACAGCGAACGCCAGCAGGATGGACAGGACGACGGCAGCGCTGTCCGCCAGGAGCGGTCGCCACCGGATCTCCGATTGTCGAGCGCTTGCCTCGGGGGTCATGCTCTAATACTGGCTGGTCTGCGTCGAACCAAGGCCGAAGCCTTGTGCTGTGGACGAACCTTGTGACTGTTTCGGTGATGCCGGCTACAACTTGCCAGGACAGCTGACGCGACTCAAGAGCCGTCACCCGTCTTGAACTTCCGGCTCATCGCCTCCAGCGTCGTGTGAACCCGCCCTTCTTCGATAACCTCGATGTCAGGGCGGACGGTCGCGTGCTCTTGCCCGACATTCGGCTCGAAGCCGGCCGGCCGCGCCAGCAAATCTACGTAGTTCTTCGCTGGGACCAAGAGGTAGTCAGCTTCGGTTCAACAGATCGCTGAGGCAGTGCGGAATCTTCCCGCCCCGATCGCTGCTCGGTGGTCAACTGGTTCGACGAGCTGAAGCGGCTCGTGCCGACGGACCCGTAGCGCGCTCAGCCGAGTCTCGCGAGCGTTGACGGTGGTGCTGGGCTGCATCTCCCTCGGCTCCACCCCAGCCACCTCAGCGGCTTCCAGACGCAACGCTAGCTGCTGCTCTGGGATCGCCGTCGGTGTCGTTGCCAGCTTCGCCAGCGTGAGGTCGGCCAGCGTGCGGTTATTGCATTCCCGCAGTGCTGAGGAAGTCTCCAGCCAGATGCCGTCGACGTGGGCGATCTGGGTGGTTGGGGTGAGCTTCATGCGCGGGAGCCTACTCACCGTCGAGGACCCGACACCGAAAGCCCTCACGCCAAGCCCGAAATCGGCTTGTACCACTTTAGTACCGATTCCAGGCCCCAGAGGGGTGTTTCAGGGGGTACAGATCTACGGCCTTGGCAAGGATGTCTCTGATTGGCTTGCTGAAATATGGGAAGGGATGATCGGCTTATCGCGCTTCACGCGATAGCGGAACCATCCTTCCATCATCTCGTCGCGCGAGTCCCGACCATAGACAACCTTCAGGCTCGGGTTCGGGTTTCGGGGATTGTTCTCGGAGTTGTCGAAGTGGGCAGTAACCCGAAGCTTTGTTCCCTTCGTTAGCGGCACAGGCTCCGCCAAGTAGTAGCTTAGCTGCCAGTTGAAATCGTAGTTCGGAACCGACAGCAGGATCTCTTCCCGGCCGTCTGGATAGATCACCTCGTACATCATGTCTTTGCCGCGATAGTGCATGTGGGGTTCGAGGCTTAGCAGCTCGACGTCGACGTCGAACTCCATCTCGGCGACGCTTTCATAATTCGGCTCGTACGGTGGGATCTCGATCTTCCGATCTCTGACAAGGCCGTCGCGAAGCACGTCGGTGATCGGATATCGTGCCAGCCAGACACCGACCTGGGCGCGATCGAATTCTTCCTGGCCACTCGGGTGGTAGTGCATATCGAACTGTAACGTCGATCCGGCCGGGATCACCTTGCCCGCGCCTTGCGGGAGAATGTGCGGGTGAAGTCCGGGGATTATGTTGCCGACGTAGGTGGGGCTGCCGTCCGGACGTATCGCACTCACACTGCCGTGGTGAATCACCCGGGGATTGCCTCGCATCTCCACCGCCCTGGCCCAGATGTCCTCTGCGAGGTTTGCAGGCGCCGTGATGTGAGGGAATTGGTCCGGGCCACCCGCTGGAATGCGATACGGCTCTTCCATCTCGAAGATGTAGTCAGGTGGCCCAAGCTCGGCGCTGAGGGCCCAGCCCTCGACGAAGGCCGGCGGCGTGAATTCGCCCTCTCCCCGGGGAGCTCCCGCTGAGACCCACTCTACGATCGTTCCGACCTGCTCGCTGGTCAGGCGGCGATCATTGGCAAACCGACCGTAGCGCGGATCTGCCTTCCACGGCGGCATGATCCGCTCGCGAACAACTTGTCTGATCGACTTGGCCCAGGGGCGTACTTCCTCATAGGTCAACAGGGACATGGGAGCAACTTCCCCCGGTCGATGGCAGCTCATGCAGCTGTCCGCCAGTAGGGGGCCGACGTCGCGCGTCCACGTCGGCACGCTCGGTTCCTCGGCGCTTGATTGGCCGAGGCTGGCTCGACCGAGAGTCGCCACACCAACCGTCGCCACCAACGTCGCCACTGTTCCAACGAGGACTTTCCGCATCGTGCTCTTCCCTCTGTTTCATGGCACGCCGTACCGTTCTCCAACTAACGGTCTGGGCTCAGCCTTCATCATCCTCCGGCGGTACCAGCTCGATCGTGTCGATCTCGATCTTCTCTCCCCTCCAGGTGCCCGCCACCCGCACCCTTTGGCCGGCGTAGCCCAGCAGCTCCTCTTCGAACTCCGCCGTATTGGTGAACTCGATGGCGATCCCGCCAAGTCGTGAGATCAGCGCCAGGTCCTCCGCCGAGTGCACACGTTCCCTCACCCAGGCGGCGGGGTCTTCGGCGTCCTCCGGCGGAGCGAGCTCCGTGCGGTGGCCGACCACGCCAGGGTGGTCCGTGTAGAACTCCTCAGGCTCACCGACATAGAGCAGGCCCGTGTCCTGCCTGTTCCCTACGATCTCGAACTCGCCCAAAGGGCTAACGACGGTGCCCGTGACCCGATCGCCGTCGAGGCTGAGCGTGTACTCGTAGGCCCCGAACTCGACAAACATCGTGCCATCCTCCAAGCGGAAGTCATCGACTCCGACCAGGCTGTCAGCCACCGAGGTCATCTGGGCGAGCAACTCGCCGTCGGCTTCCTCCACTTTCAGAACGACCGTCTTGCCCGCACCCGAGGAGGGTGCCGCGGCGGGCATCATCTGACCCCCGAGGCGCCGCCCTGGGACTTCACTCGACTTCAGGTTCCAGGTGCCAACGGGGTCCGGCTCTGGTTCCATCGAGGCTGTGCAGGCCGCCAAGACGATGATGGCCAGCCCAGCAAACAGGGGGGGCCACAAGCCGCTTCGCAATGCTGTCCTCATCAGACCCTCCCGGACACAAGCCTACGACCCGTCTCCGAACAGGCGTGCGGCGACAGGCGCAATCAGCACCGTGCTGGCGAGAAAGCCGGCGCCGACTGCAGCTGCGAGGGGGGGGCGCCGACGGGGCTCGTCCTAACGATCATCGACGCCCTCCTTCCGCCGGCCGGGTGTTGCTCCCGCCGGCCAGCGTCAGTGTATCCGCCACGCTCGCTCGGAGCGAGGGCGGAGCCAGGCTCGTCTACTGCTCCGCCGCAGAGTTGCCCACACCGCCCGCATCGACGATCGCCGTCGACGACACGCCCGGCAGATCGCCGTGCACCAGCACGCCCTCCATCATCACCGCCGAAGGGTGCACGTCGGGAATGTCCTTGGGGTCGATCGTGAACAGGTCCTCGTCGAGCACCACCAGATCGGCCAGCTTGCCGACCTCTAGCGAGCCGATGCGATCCTCCAGGCGGAACGGGTAGGTGCCGTTGACGGTGAACCCGCGCAGGATCGTATGCAGATCGATGCGCTCGGTGGCGGGAGGTAGAGGCGGTCGAGTCCTATCCCCGCCTCGCGGCGGCCGGGGCGGCGCCTGGCGCGTGTGGGCGCCGTGTATGGTCAGAAACGGGCTGATCACCGAAAGGCCCCAGTCGTCGCTGGAGAAGGTCACGCGGGCGCCGGCGTCAAACATCGACTTGGCCATGTAGGTACGCGCTGTGCGCTCCGGGCCCAGGCCTCGTGCCCCCGAGCTGCCCGCGTTCGCGCCGGCGAACCACCACGCCGTGAAGTTGGCGGAGACGTCGAGCGGCGCGAAGCGCGGTATGTCGGCGGGATCGATGATCTGGAGGTGAGACAGCGTGATTCGGGTGTACAGCTCGTCCGCGACCGCAGCCCTCGCCGCCTCCACGGCGTCGAGGGTGGCACGCACGGCACGGTCGCCGATGGTGTGCACGTGCAGGTCGAGCCGCGCCTCGTGCAGCTCGAGGATGAAGTCCGACAAGTCGGGCACCGACATCATGGTGTTGCCGGAGGAGCCAGGGTCGTCGGCGTAGGGCTCGAGCAAGGCTCCGGAGCGATTGGCGTTGATGCCGTCCATGAACAACTTGACGGTGCGGAATCTCAACCGCTCTCCGCCATACGTCCGCTGCAGCCGCCGCATCTCCTCAACCGCCGCGAAGCGACGCTCGGGAACGAACACCTGGTAGGTGCCCTCGTAGCGCAGCGGCAGCTCGCCGGCACGGTCGAGACGGGCCAGCAGGGCGTATACGTGGTCCTCGTAGCCGAAGTTGCCGCCGTCGTAGACCGTCGTCACGCCGTTCTCCGACAGCGTCTGCAGGAACGCCACCACGCTGGCCTCGTGCTCTTCGTCATCGACGTCGAACTGCGACGTCAGGTGCTGCCAGCCCGCCCCTTCCTTGACCCACCCCGTGGGGGCGCCGTCGGCATCGCGGGCGTACATGGCGACCCCGGGTCGCGGATCGGGCGTGCTGGCGTCGACCCCGAGCACCTCGAGCGCCTTCGAGTTTAGCCAGTAGCTGTGCCAGAAACGGCTGGCGATCCACAGCGGCCGGTCGGCGACGATGCGGTCGAGGTCGCGTCGGTGCGGCCCCGTGGCCCCGTCGACGAACGCCTCGTTGGGCCAGCAGCAAAGTCGGATCCACCCCTCCCCTGGATAGCTCTCGACGTGGTTGCGCAGCGATTCGAGGAACTCCTCGCGGCTGGAGCCGCTGACCGACCCGTCGTAGTCCTCGAGGTCTATGTAGCCGGGATGCGTGTGCCCGTCGATGAGGCCAGGCAACACGAGGCGTCCGGCCAGATCGACCGTGCGCGTGGCATCGGACACGAAGGCCGCCGCGCCGGCATCGTCCCCCACGTAGGTGAACTCGCCGTCCGCGACCGCCACCGCGGTGGCCGATGGGTTGGCGTCGTCCATCGTCACGATGTGGCCGCCGGTGAACACCCAGTCGGCGCCGCCGTCCGAACGACCGCCGCCGCCGTCGCCAGGGCCGCAGCCCGCCATGAGTGCCGTTGCCGCCAGTAAGGTCAGCCGGACGCCGGAGATTTTGTCGGGCTTCTTGTTCATCCACCTGGCTCCTACGCCTGACCCCGGTGCCCCCGCCACGCCGATGCAATCCTATCGCTCCGCAACGGTCGCCGGGAGGGCTGGCCGCCGACGCGGTCGCCCCGGCAGACGCTGCGCGTCCCGGCGCTCCGCCGGCGGTGACGCAGTGAGCTCTGCCAGGCTGGCGATTAGCTCGACGTCACCTGTAGCTTGCTGGCCAGCCACACCGCGATGCGCTCGGCCAGGCTCGCGTGGGTTGAGAGCAGGCGGCTGGCATGCTCGGTCCCCGGAAGCATCAACAGCTCGACGCTGTGACTTCTTTCCTGCAGCGCCGCCACGATGTCGTGGAGGTGACGCTCGTCGATCGACGCGATGAAGAGCCAGGGAATCCCGCTTGCGTCTATCGCATCGATAGACTCGTCGCTGAACGACCCGGGCGAGAGCGCCACGTAGGCCTGCGCGTTTCCATAGAGCCTGCCGGCCTCGGCCATTTCCTCGCCGCTGTAGCTCCCACCCACCACGGCAATTCTGTCACCATCAATTCGCGGATGCGCTTTCAGGTACCGCTGCGCCGCAGCGACATCGACCTCTGAATCCCAAATCAGCGGATCGCGTCGGTTTTCGCCAGGCACGACAGGCACGAATCGACCCAGATTGATGCTCTCGCCGTGTCCACGCAGATCCAGCCGTAGCGACGCCACACCCCTGGCGGCGAGTTGCGCTGCAAGGCCTTCGTAGGCCGTCCGGTTGCCCGCTGCTTTGTTGAGCATCAGTACGCCCGGGACCGCCTGTTGCGACGCCGGGAGTCGGAGGTCGCCGACCAGCTCCCAGCCATCGTTGGGCACCACAACCCGCACTTCAGCGGCGACCCGATGCCCTTCCTGGCGTTCGATCGGCGCTTCGGCCCAATGGAAACCGGTAGCAACGCTCAGGACAGCGGCGATTACAACAGGACGGTTCTTCAAGAGATCCGTGAGGCCCGTCAGCTCCCAGTGTGCCAGCGCGAACGGGACGCTGAACCATCTCGACATCGCCACCATCCTCGGGTTCGAGCCACTTTCACCACGGCCTGCTAGAGAACGCTGCTACTCAATAATCGGCAAAACAAGGTGAGACGGCGATTCTTGGGAGCGATATATCTTTTGTGTCGCTTTTTGATAATCGTTCTTCTTGGCGCGGTAAATGTTGGTGAAGGTCTGCGGGTTGCGGTCAAATGCCGGGAACCAGGAACTGTGAACCTGAACCATGATTTTGTGCCCTTTCTTGAAAGTATGAAACTTGTCCCTTATCTCAAAGCTGATGGCTGTTACTTGGTCCGGTTCCATGGGTTCGGGGTTCGAGTAGCTGTTGCGGTATTTGCCCCTCATTACCTCGAAGCCCAGCAGCATCTGATAACCACCCATTTTGACAGTCCCATTATCCGGGGCATCTCCCGGATAAACATCGATGAGCTTTACAAACCAGTCACTGTCCGTTCCGGAGGTTGAGGCAAAGAGGTTGGCGCGAATAGGCCCGGCTATGGTTATTTCTTCTTCCAGTGCCTTTGTCTGGTAAGTCAGGACATCAGTCCGAGTGGAGGTATGACGCTGGTCTCCCACCATATGGTTGTACGGTGCCATGGGTATTTCGAGTGAAAACGGGATAGGTTTCGCCGGGTCGCTTATATAGCTGTCATGGGTATTGTGGTTGCTTTCTGTTGGTTGGTCGAAGGAGAGCCCGTCGTCTTCCTGAAGATAAATATTCGTTTTGACCACATGGTTTGGAGGCCACTGTTCGAAGCGGTGCCACCTGTTGTTGCCGGTTTCAAACACGGTGGCTTCGGAAGGTGACCAGCTCCCCTCGTCTTTCAAGTAGTACTGGAAGAAGGGGAAAATAATATCCTTCTGAAAATATTCAGAAGTCTTGGCGCCAAACTGAATGTCTCCCAGCGTTGATCCGTCATCCGCACGCCATCCGCCATGCCGCCAGGGGCCAACGACAAGCGTGCTGTGGTTTTCGCGGTTCTTTTCCTCGATGGTCTGATACGTTGCGATGGCCCCGTAGGGGTCAGGGGAGTCGAACCATCCCGCCACATTCAAAACAGGTATCGTGACATTGTCGAGCGACCGCGCGACATTTCTGCTCTTCCAAAACTCATCGTAGTCGGGATGTTCAATTACGTTCTGCCATACTTGGGTCATCTGCCCTTCATAGTGTCGCTCGTTGAGTTGATCCGTCGGTCCGGCATTCAGAAAGAACTCATAGGCCCAGGGCGTCCCGTGATCCATAGGCTCGGGACGGATTCCATTCAGCCTGCCCCGATTGGGGCCACTGGCAACGCTCATGGCGAACCACCATTCCGTGCCCAGCATCGTGAAAGCGCCGTTATGATGGGAATCATCACCGAGAAAGGGATCAAACGTCGTCGCCTGAGGGGATGCCGCCTTGAGTGCCGGATGCGCACCAATGATGCCCATAACCGTATACCAGCCGGGATGGGAGATCCCCCACTGGCCCAGCCGTCCGTTATTTCCTGAAATGTTCGTGACCAGCCACTCGATGGTGTCGTAGCTATCCGTCGCTTCATCTGTGCCACTGTCGTCGCTGCGGACCGGCCGAAGATTGATCCATTCTCCTTCAGACTGATATGTACCGCGTCCGTCTTGAAATACGAAAATATAGCCATCTTCCAGAAAGTCATCACTTGGGGCCATTCGTTCAGGCGGATGAAATTCGTCGGGACCATACGGGCTGGCGGAATAGGGGGTGCGTACCATCAGGAAAGGATATGTCTGTGATTTGTCCTTGGGGGTGTAGACGACAGTATGTAGTTTGATGCCGTCGCGTACCGGAATCTCGTAAACCGAACGGTCGTAATGTGCCCTGACGTCAAATTCTGTCGTGGCCGCAAGGCCAATGTCCCAGATCAGAAAGAGTATGGACAATGAAATGAGTTGTTTCATGACAGCCCCGATAAGGAAGAACTGGAAGATCGATAGCGTCCAGCCCCGGTCCGCACGAAGTGCCGTCCTGAGACAGGACCGGGGCCTCCGATTGAGTGCTTGGCGAAACTAGCAGAACGCGAGAAGACAGGGCAAGGCGCGACCTGTCTCACGAGTCGGCTAATTCCTGACCCGGATCCACTGCACCAGGCGCTGGCCGGTGACTTCCCCCACGAGGATGCTGCCATCGGGATGCAATCCAATGAACTCCTGAGCGACGCCGAGAGGTTGGCCGTTCTCCGTAAATCCGGAGAGCTGAAGCTCGGGAATGAAGGTTTCGATCGAACCTGTCTTGGCGCTGCCGATCCAGATGCCCCGGTCGTAGCCATAGCTCCCGCCGCCCGGGAACTCTGTGTCCAGCACACCGGTCAATGATGTCGTGCCATCGACCACATAAATCCTGTCCTGGTCATCAATGGCGATCGAGCTCGGTCTCCCGAAATGAGTCCACAGCCCGATGAAAGTCCCCTCCTGGTCGAAGATCTGGATCCGATTGTTGCCCCGGTCGGAAACGAAGAGCCGACCTCGGGAATCGATTGCGAGGTGATGGGGATCGTTGAACAGACCGCGCGCAGCGGTCGCCGCGTCCACGCCACCTCCGATCTGCATGACGAACGTCCCATCTGGCGAGAATTTAACCAGGCGGTTGTTGCCACCGCGATGCCCATCCGTGACCCAGATCTCGCCATTGGGGGCGACCAGCACATGGGAGGGTCCATTGAAGTGCGTCTCGTCGTCGCCGGGGGTGGCGGCTTCGCCCAGGGTCATCAATACTTCTCCCTCCGGGCTCAACTTGAAGACCTGGTGCCCCCGGCCGAGTTTGAATCCCGCTTCTCCTCGAGGTTCTCCTGCCGGCGATCCCTCGGTCACCCAGAGATTTCCGTCGTGGTCCACGAAGAAACCGTGAGGCCACCCGAAGAGCCCCTTGCCAAGGCTCGTCACCAGGTTCCCGTGGAGGTCAAATTTGAGGATCGGGTCTACGTCAACGCCAGCGCAGTTGTTCCCACCACACCTGTCCATCAGCCACATGTGTTGGCCATCGGGATCCAGGTATATCCCGGCCACCACCCCCAGAGTCCTCCCCTCCGGGAGCTTTGCCCATCCGTACAAGGCGCGATACGGATTACTGTGTTGGGCGCTTGACTCCGCCGGAACCATCACCACGGCCAGCGTTGCAAGCGTTGCGACGAGTGTTGATCTGAATCGGCTCGGTTGTGACATCTCGACTACCTCCCTGACAGCCTCCTGTGCAGCCGGCATGACTATATGCTTCCTCCGCGCGGAGAGAGCTGGGCGACACGCCATCGCACGGGAGACCGGAATGTCGAGATCGATCACTACCCTCGTGGTTCTGACGCTACTGGTACCGACCGTTGCACAGACGCAGGTACCGGTAACCGTCGAGACGGACGTTATCTACAGTCGCACGCTCGGCTCGGCGGTCCTTGCGGACATCGCCTACCCGGTCGACGGCGAGGATCTGCCGGTCATCATGTACGTGCACGGAGGTCGGTGGCGCGCCGGCCAGCGGGTCAACGATGCCGGGCTGAAGGTCGCCGAGTGGGCCGGGCGGGGGTTTTTCGCCATGACGATCGACTATCGCCTGGTCGGTGCCTCTCCCGCGCCGGCAGCCTATCAGGACGTCCAGACGGCGATTCGCTGGGTGCACGCGCACGCCGACGAGTACCGCCTCGATCAGGATCGCATCTACCTGATCGGCAACTCGTCCGGCGGCCATCTCGTGGCCCTGGTGGCCACCCTGGGCGAGGGACCCTTCGCGCGGGTGGGCGGCTGGGAGAACTTTCGCACCGACGTGCGGGCCGTCATCAGCGCCGCCGGTCCTTACGACCTGAATACGCTGTCGTGGGGGGATCTCTGGACGCCGGTCGAGGGCGCCGCCCGCGAGGCACGCACGATCGCGTCGCCGATCCACAACATCGGCCCCGGGACCAGGCCGATCCTCATCGTGCACTCGGATGACGACCGTTCCGTGCCGATCCAGCAGGCCGTAGACATGGCCGCCGCACTCGATGCGTCCGGTGTTCACCACCGCTTCGTCCACTACGAAGATCGTGGCCACATGTCGGTCACCGACGAGGTGACGGAACACACCTTGGCTTTCATCGCCGAGGTGGAGGGGATCGGGGACCCTCGACCGTAGCTCGGCTATTCCACCAGCTCTGGGAACGCGTTTACATCCGAGTACAATCCGGCCAGCGGGCGACGGGCCGGGCGCGAACGGACCGCGGTGCGGACTGACGCCAATGTCGCGGATCTGAGAAGGACAAAGAACCGAGTCGCTATGCAACTGGCATTAGGGATCAGCCTCGTCGTGTTCTTCACCCTCATGGTGGGGATCTCGATATGGGCAAGCAAGCGAATCCACACGGGCGAGGACTACATCGTCGCTGGCCGCCGCCTGTCGGGCATCATGACGACGGCCACGATAATGGCCACCTGGTACGCCGCAGAGACCATCCTCGTCACCGCAGACACGGTACGAACCGACGGAATCCAGATAACGGTTCTCGAGCCTATCGGCATCGGACTCTGCCTGATCTTGGCCGGCGCGGTCTTTGCCCGGCGCCTTTGGGAAACGAAGCTCCTCACGCTTGCTGATGTCATCGGCGCGCGGTTCGGTACGATTGCCGAGAAGCTGCAGGCGTTCGTATCGATCAGCTACATCGGTTGGGTGGCGGTCCAGCTGCTGGGGCTTGCCGGCGTGCTCAACGTCTATTTCGACCTGCCGATCTCGACGGGCGTCATCCTGATCACGACGGTGCTGACCCTGTACACGTTGGTCGGCGGCCTGTGGTCGGTCGCGATGACCGACATCGTGCAGCTGGGCCTGCTGTTGATCGGTATCGTCATCCTCACGTTCCGTGTTCTTGCGGAGCTCGGTGACGGTCCGTTGTCCGGTACTGCCGCACTGTTCGACCAGCTCGACGCCGAACTGCTCGTTTGGGTTCCCACCGGTTCGTTCGAAGAGATGCAAACGTGGGTCGGACTGATCTTCATTGGCGTGTTCGCCAACGTCGCGACGCAGGATCTCGCACAACGGATGTTCGCGGCGCGGTCCTCGAGAACCGCCGCACGCTCCACCGTCGCAGCCGGGATTCTGTACATCTTCTTCGGCGCGTTCCCGGTTCTCCTCGGACTTGCCGGCAACTTGCTTCTCGATGAGTCCGTGGTTCAGGGCGTCATCCCGGCATTGGCGGAGCAGCTATTTTCACCGACCCTCTCGGTCATCTTCGCGTTGACCCTCACGGCCGCGGTTACGTCCAGCGTAGACAGCGGGCTCTTGGCACCGGCCAGCGTCATAGCGCGGAACGTCGTCGGCCCGATTCTCAAGGACCGGATCAGCCTCATTACCCTGACCCGAATCTCCGTCGTGGTCATTGCAGTGATCAGCGCCTGGCTGGCGCTGTCGGGCACGCGCGCCTTCGAGCTCATACAGGGCAGTTACGCCGCCACGCTGCCATCATTCATCGTGCTGTGGGCGGCGCTGTATCACAAGGAAGCACGCCCGATACCCGGGACGCTGACACTGGTCGCCGGCATTGGCCTATGGCTCTATGAGATCATCCGCAACATCGCCTCGGGAGGCACGGACACGGAAGTGCTGTCGCCCGGTTTCCCCGTGATCTTGCTGGTGCTGTGCTTCGTGGTCTACTGGACCTCGCATTGGGTGGTCCGAAGGCTCGAGACGCGGG
Source organism: Acidobacteriota bacterium (assembly GCA_963666055.2). Lineage (GTDB taxonomy): Bacteria > Acidobacteriota > UBA890 > UBA890 > WLXD01 > DASCOT01. The sequence goes on from CAXWPH010000015.1 coordinate 1,072,285, forward strand.
GCTAGCAGGCCGTGGTGAAAGTGTGGTGGGTCTGGCGACAGGGTCTTGCGAAGTGGAGGCAAGGAGAGAGGAGGTAGGCGATGGTTACCCCATCGTTGACGAGGAACGACGCAGCATACGCGCGCAACCCCCTGTCGCCCGAAGGGTTACGGCGATTTGGGGCCATCTGCGATGTTGGCCTTTCTCGACGATGGCTAGGGCATCGCCTGTGTCAGGCCGCCTTGCATCTGGCCCCAACTCGCCGTAACCAGACCCACCACACTTTCACCACGGCCTGCTAAGGGACGGCGAACACTACCGGGCGGCCTGCGTTGGATCTCGTCTCCTGTGGCTGTAGGCTTCACGCGCTCACCCACCTCCCTCTGGTCGCGCCATGGAACCTGGTACTCGACTCGGCCACTACGAGATCCTCGCCCCACTCGGTGCAGGCGGTATGGGACAGGTGTACCGAGCACGCGATAACACCCTGGATCGTGATGTCGCCATCAAGGTGCTGCCGGAGGACTTCGCCACCGACCCCGAGCGGCTGGCTCGCTTCGAGCGCGAAGCCAAGCTCCTCGCCTCGCTGAACCACCCCAACATCGCCACCATCCACGGGTTCGACGAGTCCGACGGTGTCCGCTTCATCGCCATGGAGCTGGTGGAAGGTCAAAGTCTCGTCGAGAGGATCGAAGCGACGGGTCGGATCGAGCTCGACGAGGCACTGGAGATCGCCCGCCAGATCGCGCTGGCGCTCGAAGCCGCCCACGAGGCCGGCGTCATCCATCGCGACCTGAAACCCGCCAACGTCCAGGTCGCACCTGATGGTGCGGTCAAGGTGCTCGACTTCGGGCTGGCTAAAGCCTACGAAGCGGACGCCAACGAGCCGTCAGCGGAACTAAGCCAATCGCCCACGATGATGGGGGCAACGGGAGCCGGCGTGATCATGGGGACGGCCCCCTACATGAGTCCAGAACAGGCGCGGGGCAAGCCGGTCGATAGGCGCAGCGACATCTGGGCCTTCGGCTGCGTGTTCTACGAGATGTTGACGGGTCAACCGGCATTCAGCGGCGAAACCGCGACCGACACCCTGGCGGCGATTGTGCACGAAGAGCCGGACTGGGCCACTGTGCCAGAAGCGGTGCCAGCGATCATTCGGCACCTGTTGCGCCGATGCCTTGTGAAGGAACCGCGTGACCGTCTCCACGACATCGCCGATGCTCGCATCGAGATCATCAGCGCCGTCAGTGAGCCTGAGAGAGACTTCGCCGCCGTCACACCTGTGTCAGTTCGATCCTCTGGTTGGCGCCTAGCAGCACCCTGGCTCGTCGCTGCTGCCGCAGTTGTGGCCGGTGGCATTGGTACTTTCGGGGGTTGGGCACTCTACGAGCCGGCACCGGTCGCATCTCTGCCCCCGACCCGCTTCTCGGTGAACCTGCCAGCGCCCATCAGCAACACTGGGGTCGGCCCTCAAGTGGTATCCGCCATCTCATCAGACGGCCAGCGCATGGTATTTGCGCTGCAAGAAGGCGGCAGCACGCGGCTCTACCTACGGGAAATGGACGCTACCGAAGCGGTACCGATCGCGGGCACCGAGGGAGGACGCTCCCCCTTCTTCTCCCCTGATGGCGACTCGATCGCCTTCCATGATGGCATCCAGCTCAAGCAGGTCTCTCTGACGGGCGGTGGCCCGCTGACAATTACCCCCACTGCGGGCAATTTATTAGGTGGCTTCTGGGATGAAGACGACTGGATCTACTTTGCTACCAACATCATTCAGGCGCCGATGCGTGTTCCAGCCGCGGGAGGTCAGGCTGAGGAAATAGCAGCGGAGGGGACCAAGCGGGTCGGCGGTCTGTACGCCTGGCCACAGCTTCTGCCCGACAAGGAAACGCTGCTGGTTACCGTGTACGAGGCAGATCAGGATTTCTGGAACATCGCTCTAATATCACTGGTGACCGGAACAGAGAGGAGTCTCGGGCCTGGCGGCGGCGCCCGGTACTTGGCCTCAGGCCACCTCGTCTACACACAGCCCACCGGCCGGGGGCGCCAGGGCACCTTCCCGGTCGTGATCGCGCCCTTCGACCTCGAACGGCTAGAGATCTCTGGCCCTGTCGTTCGGTTGCCTTTCGATGTCGCTTCGAGTTGGGGATATCCCGCTTTGTCTAGCTCCCGTAACGGCACGCTTGTCTACTTACCGCAGCCCGTCAACGCCCAGAGGTTGGCGTGGGTACAGCGCGATGGCAGCTCCACGCTTCTCGACATCGAAGGAGGTCAACTCCACGCTCCACGGCTCTCTCCCGAGGGCAGCCGGGTGGCTGTATCCGAAAACGCATTTGATCTGCTCACCTTTGATCTTGAGGGACGAGCGGTCGTCCACACGGGCGCCTCGGTAGGCGGAACAATCACGTACCCCGTCTGGAGCAATGACGGCAATCGGCTGCTGTTCACGTCCAACACGAGTGGACCGTTGAATATCTATTCCTCTGCGGTGGACGGAAGCGATCTGGAGTTGCTCGTCGAGACTGAGACTCCCATAGTTCCAACGTCGTTGTCGGAGGATGACACCCTGCTTTTTTACGAGGTCACTGCCACGCGAGGGCGCGACATCTGGGTGCTTCCGCCTGATGGCCCCCCTGTGCCCGTGCTGGCAACACCGGCCAACGAGCGTGCGCCAGCGTTTGCCCCCGGCGGCCGCTTCTTCGCCTACGTATCAGATGAAGAAGGGCAAGACGAGGTCTACGTACGGCGATACCCCGATACCGGTACCCGGTGGAAGGTCTCAGCAGGCGGTGGCCGTGGGCCAATGTGGTCACCCCTTGGACACGAGATTTTCTATGCGATCGGCGACAGGATGATGGCGGTACCTGTCCAAACCGAGCCCAGCTTCCAGTCGGGCAGGCCAGTGGAGCTCTTTGAATCGCGCTTCACCCTCGATCAGTTCGGCAACGCGAATTACGACATCGCCGATGATGGTCAGCGTTTTCTGATGGTCCAAGAGACAGCGCCGCCACTGACCCAGGTTCCGGTGATCATCAACTGGTTCGACGAGCTGAAGCGGCTCGTGCCGACGGACCCGTAGTGCTTGTTAGCCGCACGAAGTCGGGGATGATGTTTCCGCGCACGCCGCCGTGGATGCAGCCCAGCGGTTGAACAGATATCCACCGCAGCGCACTGTGTCATGAGTCGTTCGCAAAGTATTCTTCGATCATGGATAGAGACTTGGATTCTGCGCGTTTCAAGGCGCTCGCGCTGACGGCGGCGTGCCTTTGCCTGTCGAGCGTCGCCGTTGCTGGTTCGCATGCTGAGGCCCGGCACCCGCTGCTGCAGGAGCCGACGCAGTCGGGGCAAACCCCGACGTTCCGCTCCGCCGTCACTCGCGTCCGCGTCGACACGTTGGTCACCGACGGCGACGGCAACTTCATCGACAACCTGACAACGGAGGATTTCCGCCTGCTCGAAGACGGGGTCGTGCAGGAGATTACCGGCGTTCAACTGGTCCGCGTGGAGAGTGGACGGGTCACGAGCGTCGGCTCCCGTGGCTCGAGTGGGCCGGCTCCCGAGATGTGGAGCGCTGCCACCCTCGGGGCGATCGTCTACTTCGTCGATCAGCCGAGCCTCGATCGGTCCGCTCATCCAAAGCTGTCGCAGGCGTTCCGAGATCTGTTCGAGGGAGAGGGGGATCTGGCGATCCCGCGCGGCGTGTTCATGCTCGGCGACGGCGGCATGCTGCGCCAGCTGGCACCGTTGACGACCGATCGAGATGCGTTGCGGAACGCTGCTCGCCTGGTGATCGACGCCGGGCCGTCGAGCGACTCGATCTTCGATCGCATGAGCCGCGAGTACGCCCCCATGATGAAGATGGCGCTCGATGTACTGAACTCCCCCGGAAGTTCGCCGTTGAAACTCCGCGAAGTGGTCCACAGCGTGGAGCGAAAGGCGAAGAGGGATGGCGAGCTGGCGCGACAGCGCCTCGGACACACGTTGCGTCAGCTCACCGAGCTTACCCATGCTCTTTCGGTCATGGAGGGCCGGACGGCCCTGGTGTGGATCTCGTCGGGCGCCATGATCACCGAAAGCGGACCCTTCGGCGCCTTCGCCGTGGCAGTGCAAGAGACCGTGGCCGCGAACATGGGCGGCTCGAACCTCACCTGGTCATCGCCCGACCCGAGGGTGCTCGAAATGATGGCCACTCTGGTCGAGGCCGCCAACAGCGGCAACGTCAGCATCTACACCATCGACCCCCGACCGATCTCGGAGCTCGGCGCGCTGGGCACCCGGGCAGCGGTCGGAGACAACCAGGTGGCCAGGGCGCTGCGCCGAAACATACGCCCGGCGTACGCTCAGTTGACGGCTCCACTGACGGAGGTAGCGGCTAGCACGGGAGGCCGATCGTTTATCGGCTGGGCTCAGCTCGACCAAGCCTTCCAGGAGCAGTACGTCGACTCGACGCAGTTCTACACGATCTTCTACCAGCCGCCGGGGCCTCACGAGGACGGCGAGTACCATGAGATCCAGGTCCAGGTCGACGTTCCGGGCGTCGAAGTGCGGGCGCGCCCGGGGTACCGGGAGCTGCCGGCTTCGGCACGGCTCAGGCGCAAGGTCACCGCGGCACTGGCGTTTCCGGAGTCCGTGGCGGGTCGACCTGTGCCAGCGCAAGCGTTCCATCGATTCGCCTCAGACGGCTCTTCGAGCATCCTACTGGTCATCGGGTTGCCGGGACAGGAGGAAACGGTTCTCGGCAGCTGGGCGCCCGCCTTCAGGACCGTCGACGCCCAAGCGGGGATGGACGAGCAGGCGATTCAGCGACTCGGTATCTCGCGCTTCGAGGTGCACGCCGTCGCCTTGAGTAGCGACGGTGAGCTGGGCGGACAGATCCATACGACAGTGACACCTGATGCCGCGGCGGGACCGCAGCCCACAGCGACCCCGGCACGATTCTCTAACTACGTGAGGGAAATGCGGGTGGACCCGGGTGTCTATGACGTGCGCATGTTCGTCAGCGAGGTAGCGGGCGATCGCATCGGCACCGCCAGGCTAGAGGTCGAGGTGCCGCCTAGCCAGGATCGCTGGCTCATCGCCGACCCCATGCTCGTTGCCGTGGACACCGAAGCCAGGATACTCCGGCCGCTGCTGACCTCGGCCGTTCGTGCCGGCCTTCAGCTTGCCACGAGCGTGCAGGTCAGTGGCGCGGCCAGCCCGCAGGTCGCGCTCACGGTTCGTCGCCAGGGGATCGACGCACCCATCGCAGAGGTTTCGCCAACCGCCCTGCCGCTCGTATATCCGGGTATCCATGGGGGTATTGTGCCGTTGCCCTATCTGGACCCGGGTCAGTACCTGGTCGAGCTGAAGATCGTCGATGTGGCAGCGGAACAACAGGCAGTGCGCCTGTTCTCCCTGCGGGTAACGGAGACCGGGTGATGGGCAGCTGAGTCTCGCGAGCCGCGCCACGCGTTCCGCGTAGTTTAGTGGCGCCCCCCACTGAAGGAGCATCAAAGGTGAGTCAAGCGATTCGGTCGAAGCTTGCAGTTCATCACGTCTTCGCAGATGCGTCCGTGCCCTTGCTGCTCATGGCAGTGGCGGTGACGATGATCGCCTGCAGCCCGACAGGCCAGCCATCGACATCGGAAGAGCCCACTTCAGCGTCGCCACGGGATTCGGTCGTGACGGTGTTAGATCGCTCCGTCCTCGATGACCCTACGCGCCCCGATGCCGACCGCACCGAGGATAACGACCGCAAAGCGATCGATGTCTACGAGTGGCTGGGCATGCAGCCAGGCATGACGGTTGCAGATCTGTGGCCTGCCGAGGGTTACAACACTCACTTGATGTCACGCTTGATGGGCGCTGACGGGCACGTGTTGAGTGTCCTGGGTTTCTTCGGTCTGGACACCGACTACTCCACCAGGGAAGGCCTGCAGCAGCGTATCCAGGACCATGGCCTGAGCAACGTCGAGCTACTCGACAAGCTTGCGGATATGAAATCGGAGAGCGTCGACGTGATGGTCGCGGTGCGCAACTATCACGATCTCGGGACCGTCCCTGGCCCCTCGCGCCCCGAGGCAGTGGCCGAGATGCACCGAGCCCTGAAGCCGGGTGGAGTCGTGGGCATCGTCGAGGCAGCCAGCGACAAGCCGGGATGGGACCCGGAGGCGCATCGCCTCAACGAGCAGACCGTAATCGACGAGTTCACCGCCGGGGGCTTTGAGCTCTCAGGGCGTTCCGCCATGCTGGCGAACCCAGCGGACGACCGTAGCGCCTCCGGCTTCGAGGAGGGCACCTACGACGGCCGCTACGACACCGATCGCTACCTGTTGAAGTTCACCAAGCCGACCAGCTGAAGCGGCTCGTGCCGACGGGAAGGCTCGCGCGCACATCTTCGACCGCCGATTCGGGATGGCCCAATGAGCGTAGACCCTTGATGATATGGCCGAGGTATCTGTCGGAGGGCGCTTGATAGAGCTTCGGGTTCGGAACGACGTAAACCTCGGCGTCGAGCCGGTCCCTACGAGCTCATCAAGCCGCTCGGTACCGGCGGAGCACAAGTTGCTGGTAGAGTCCGAGAGTCGAACCACCGGCTTCGGCAGACTCCCGATCGCCTATTATCCGTTGCGCCCGTCGGGCGAAACGACAGGGGAGTGACATGAGAGTTCTATTGGCAACCGCGCTGATCCTGGCGCTGCCTACGGTGGCGCCGGCGGCGCTCAGCCAGCTTCCGAAGGACGGCGCCGAGGCGATGGCGTACTACGAAAGCGATCCCGACGACTGGCTGGATGGTCCGGTGGAGTACCTGATCCTCGACGAGGAGCGCGAGGTGTGGAAGGAGCTACGGACCTCCGACCAGCGCGCCTCCTTCATCACCCGTTTCTGGGATCGTCGTGACATCGATCTGCGGGTACAGGGAAACCCGTTCAAGGGCGCATTCTACGAGCGCGTCGCCTACGCCAACCGCAGGTTCCGGGACACGCGGTTTCGCGGCTGGAGGTCCGACCGCGGCCGCATCGCGGTGACGCTCGGGGTGCCTGATGGCGAGCGGCCCATCCGCGCTGGCACTGTGCTCATCTGGACATACCTCACGATCGGCGCTCATGCCGAGGAGAAGGGCTTCAGTAGCGTTAGCGGCCGAGTGGAGATCGCCTTCGAGGCGGACGAGCTCAGGCCCAACAACTACGCGATCGCCGGCTCGCTGGGCACCGGGATCTACCCTGCGTACGTGCTCCGTGCGCTCGAATACAGCCGCCATGCCGCGGTCGGCGAGGCGACGAACCGCCCCGTCTCCTGAGGGTTCGGCTTGGCGCGCAGATAGGGAATCTCGGCGGTAGTCGCTGACGCTGCCACGCCAGACCGGGATCGAGCTGAAGCGGCTCGTGCCGCAGCAACGCCTGCCTGTAAACTCGAGCCATGATCAAGGAACCGGTGCGCCCAGCAGATAAGCGCAAGATCCGCGTCATCGCCTGCGGCATGATTGCCCGTGAAGTCATGGCGGTAAACGCGCAGTTGGGTTTTGACTATGTCGACCTGAAGTGCCTGCCGGCGGACTATCACTATCATCCGGAAAAAATTGCCCCGGCTATGGACATCGCGATTCACAAGGCGCGTGCTGATGGGTATCAACATGTATTCGTCGGCTACGCCGACTGCGGTACCTGCGGCGAGCTGGATGAAGTGTGCGAAAAGCATGGTGTGTCACGCATAGAAGGGCCGCATTGCTTTTCGTTCTACATGGGCAATCAAGCCTTCAAAGAAGCAGACGGTGCCTATCTGACGACATTCTTCATCACAGATTTCTTGGCACGCCACTTCGATGCGTTCCTGAAGCGCCCACTGGGCCTCGACCGGCATCCGGAACTGTTGGAGATGTATTTCGGCAACTACACAAAGGCGCTCTACATCGCCCAGACCGATGATCCACAACTGGACGAGCGAGCGCGCGAAGCGGCAGAATTTCTAGGTCTCGAGTATGAACGACGCTTTACCGGCTACGGAGATCTGGTCCCGGCGCTGGCAGAAATCGCGCGCTAAGAGCCGTGATGTCCTGAAGTCGAACTGGCTCGTGGATGCAGCTCGCTAGGTCTCCCGATGCATGGTAAGGGGACTGCGTGATCGCCTGCACGAGCAGTGAAGTCGTTTGAACCGGCTTCCCACGGAAGCCATACGGGAGAGAAGGCAATGATCAGACCGGAGCGCTTCGGCGTGGCCCTAGTTCTCGCCGCTGGGCTGGCGTTGCTCCCCGCCTGCGTCGAAGAGGACCAGGCTGTGCCCCCGGCGGAAGCAACGATGGCGAAGGGTGGGGACGACCGGAGCGGAGACTACGAGGGCGTCGCAGACTGGTGGAAGGCGGCGCCGAACCATGACGAGACCTGGCACTGGGGGCAGGTCTCGGGAGTCGCGGTGGACAACCCGGATCGGATCTTCGCGGTGACGTGGGGGGATATGAACGACGCCGGGGAGGTGAGACTGCCCCGCTCGAACGCCATCGTGGTCGCCGATCGGAACGGCAACATCACGGAGGTCTGGACGCAGTGGGACTCGATCCTCAACTGGCCCCACCAGATCTACGTGAATCCCTACGATCCCGAGCGCCACGTCTGGGTGGTCGAGCGCGGCGGCGGCGGGCCTTACATGCAGGTCCTCAAGTTCACCAACGACGGAAAAGAGTTGGTGCTGCGGATCGGCGACACACCGATCCCACAGACCCGCGAAGAGGCACGGGCGAACAAGAACCCCGGTCCCTACAACTACGGCCAGCCGGCGGTGCTGGCCTTTTTCCCGAACGGTGACTTCCTGCTTGGCGACGGCTACTGGAACTCCCGCGTCGTCAGGTACAACGAGCAGGGCGAGTACATCATGGAATGGGGGGAGAACGGGACCGGCCCTGGACAGTTCAACACCGTTCACGGGCTTGCCATAGACAAGGATCGCCGCGTCTGCGTCGTCGACCGGGCCAACAGTCGCATCCAGGTCTTCACGGAGAACGGCGAGTTCATCGAAGAGTGGCCCAACATCGTGAGCCCGGCCGGCATCTTTATCGATGAGAGCAACAGCGTCTGGGTGGTGGAACGTGTCCTCAACCGGATTATCAAGTACGACCGGGACGGCCACCTCCTGTATCACTGGGGCACGTACGGCGGAACGTCGGGCGGCTTTGCCGGTGGTCTGATGCGTCCGCACCAGATGGACGTGGACCAGGAGGGCAACGTCTATATCGCCAACTTCGACGGGGAGTCCGTGGCCAAGTTCGTACCGAAGCCCGGCGCCGATCCGAGCAAGCTGGTCGGCCAGCCACTCCTCCTTGAGTAGTGGCGCCAGACGAGGCGATCAGCCTATGGCCTCCTCGTACACGCGGTAGAGGTTGCGCCCCATGATCTTCTCGATCTGATCCTCCGAGTAGCCCCGATCGACTAGCCCGTGCCAGACGACCTCCATGCGGCGCGGGCCGTTGAGCTCGTCGATGAAGTAGGGCAGCTCGCTGCTGGTGACCTGGCTCCCCTCCTCGGCCCTGAGCTCGGCCTCGTACTCTGGGGTCATCTCGATGACGCGATGGTCGCGGTCGCTGCCGATGCACACGTGATCGACGCCGGCCACCTGGGCGGCGTGGTCGATGTGGTCGAAATAGGTGTGCAGGTTGTCCTGCTTCTTCAACGTCAGGAAGGGGCGTAGCTGACAAACTCCCACCAGGCCACCGTGCTCGGCGAGCAGGCGGAGGTTGGCGTCGGTGGTATTGCGTTCATGTGGGTGCACGGCGTTGCAGGCGGTGTGGGAGATGATCACCGGCCGGCTCGAATAGGCGATCGTGTCGGCCATCGTCTGCATGTTGGCGTGCGAAAGGTCCACCAGCATGCCGATGTCGTTCATGCGGGTGACCATCTCGCGTCCGAACTCGGTCAGGCCGCCCTCGTCGCCAGCCGCCCGGCAGCCGACGCCGGCGAGGTTGCGCTCGTTGTAGGTGACCTGACAGCTCGTCAGGCCGAGCCGATGGAACATCTCCACGCGGTCCAGGTCATCGTCGAACTGGGTCGCATTCTGGTACAGGTAGAAGACGGCCATACGCCCGGAGCCACGCGCCTCGTCGATGTGGGCGACGGACGTTGCCTTGACGAACAGGTCGGGGTGGGTTGCGAGGTAGCGGTCGTATTCCATCAGGCCGTCGACGGCGAGCTCCAGAGCCTCCGCCCCCTCGGCTTTCGGATCGCAGAGCGTCACCGTGATGGAGTCCATCCCGCTGGCCAGCATTTCTCGAACCAAGGGCGGCTCGTAGATCGTACGCAGCTCGCCCATCGCGTCCATGATCAAGGCGCTGGGGTTGGGCGGCCCCGAGAAATAGGGCGCGCTGCCCGCACCGAGGGTCGCGCCGGGTCCGAGCCAACCAACTGCGGCCGCGGCACCCGCGTGCTTCAGGATTGCTCGTCGGTTCATGCTCTCTCCTTGCCTCCACTTCGCAAGACCCTGTCGCCAGACCCACCACACTTTCACCACGGCCTGCTAGGGTCGTCGGATGAGGAGTGTACGCTTTCCGTCGCGCCACCTTCGAGTCGATGTTGGCGCGTGTCGCAAGCTCCGGAGTGCTCCATCACACTTTCACCACGGCCTGCTAGTATTCGCTGGATGCGAGCTAACGTAGAAGAGTCGACGCAGAAAGGATGGGCTCCATGAGTGATGCCGCATGAGACGACGCGATCTGCTCAAGCTCGGTGCCGCCGCAGGCGTCGGGGCCACACTCCCGATCGGCTGCGGGGCGCCCGGGACAGGCACGGGGCCGGCTGGCGGCGGCGGACGCTGGGCGCGGGACCTGGCGGTTGTCAACGGCAGCGTCGTGACCCTGGAGACAGACCAACCGCGCGCCGAGGCAGTACTCGTACGCGGTGGCCGCATCGCGCTGGTCGGCAGCAACGAGGCGGTGAGCGCCGCCGCCGGGGCAGCCCCCGTCTTCGACGCCGGCGGGCGTGGGGTCGTTCCCGGCTTCGTCGATGCCCACGTCCACTTCGAGATGGCGTGCAACGCGCGCGCCTATCAGGTCGCCTGCCACACGCCTCCGTTCACCAGCCTCCGCGAGATCAAGGCAGCGCTGCAGGCGAAAGCGGCGGAGAGTCCCGAGGGACGGTGGATCATCGGTCGGGGCTCGTTCGGCATGGCTGGCCGCGTCGAGGAGGGTCGGCTCCCCGATCGCCATGAGCTCGACGCCATCACCGAGGACCACCCCCTGATCCTCTACGCCGGCTTCCACGTCGGCATGGTGAACACGCGTGGCCTGCGGGAGCTCGGTCTCTGGGACTCGGACGACGCGGCGCCCAGGGGGTCCATCGTGCATCGTGATCCTGGCGGAGCTCCGACAGGGATCGCAACCGAGATCTGGACGTTGCCGCCCGCCTACACGGTCACAGAGGTCGAGGCAGCGCTCCGGGCTCACGCGTCGGAGCTCTTCGTGGCCAAGGGAATCACCTCGATCCAGACGTTGCCGCTGGCCGGGACCGATCTTCTCGCCGACCAGGCGGTGCAGGCTTCCGGGGAGCTACCGATTCGCCTGCGCGCCTACTACCACGTGCCGCACCTGTTCGGGATCGACGACTTCCTGGCGGTTGGGCTTCAGTCAGGGTTCGGCAACGACATGTTCCGCTTCGGTGGCATCAAGATCTTCGTCGACGGCGCCGGCAGCGATGGTCTGGGTCGCGCCTTTACCGACTTCAAGTGGACACAACAGGAGCTCGACGAGTTCGTGCTCCGCGCGCATACCGCCGGGGTGCAACTCATGATGCACGTGGTTACCGACCCGGGACATGTCGCCGCCGAGGCGGCCGTCGAGGCGGCGCTGCAACACGATCCGACGCCCATGCGCCACCGGCTCGAGCACGGTGGAGACGTCGAGGCGCTCGATCGCATCGAACGCCTTGCGGAGCTCGGCATCATCCCGATCATCACGCCACCCCAGCAGAGGGCAACACAGCCGCGCACAACGCCCCGCACAGTCCCGCGATACCGCACGCTCGTTCAGGAAGGGGTTCGCCCGGTGGCGGTCTCAGACGCCACCGGCACCGTGCCGACCTTCAGTCCCATGGGGGCAATCGCCTCGTTGATGGCTTCGCCGGAGGACGGCGGTGGCACGCCGCCGGGCGAGGAGCTCAGCTTCGAGGACGCCCTGCGGATGCACACCATCTGGGCGGCGCGCGCTGGCTTCGAGGAGCGCGAGAAGGGCTCGATTGCGGTGGGCAAGCTCGGGGACTTCGCCGTGCTGTCGGCAGACCCGACGCAGTTGCAGGGCGCCGAGATGTTCGACGTCGGTGTTGACGCCACCATCCTCGGTGGCGAGATCGTCTACGAGCGGTAGCCTGAGTGCCGTCGGCCTAGATGCGCGAGGCCGACTCGTGCAACAACCTTGCCACCCCTCCTAATCCTAGGCGGGCAGCAACTCGTCTGTGCTGGAGGCTCTTCGCCGGGCGCGGCTTCGAACGAGGAGCTGCTCGCGGGCGGCTCGATGCGCCTCGTCGATGGCCGAGTCCGTGTGTGTCGAGGCAGCGGCATCGGAGTTGGCGATCGAAATCCGACCGAATCGCCGCCTTCCGACGACGCACGGCCGATCGTCGGGGGCGAACAGCGCCCACTCGATCGGATCGTCCAGGGTGTTGTAGCTATAGGCATAGCCGTGCGGCCAGCGATTCACGGTGATCGCTTCGATGTCGCGGGCCGGGTCGAATCCCCCACCCTCCAAGGTTCGACCGAGTTGGTCGCGGATGTTGCGCTCGAAGGTCTCGAAGGTGGCGGCCAGCAGATCCTCGCGCCCGATCCGATGTTGCTCCTTCTTCGGGTGTCCAGGAGCGCAAGGAGTCCTGTACATCTCCACGATCATCGGATCGTCAGGCGATGTGGAGGGCTCGTAGTCACCGAACTGGATGGAGCGGCCCAGGTTCACCCCGCTGTGGTACATCCCCGGAGCGGTCACCGCTGAGATGCCCAGGTTCGTGAAGGCTGTCCAATTTCGGATGAGAACGCTAGTGGAGACGAGCGGCATCTTGACGCCATACATGAGCGCCGTCTTCTGCTCGTCGGGCATCTCGGGGCACAGGTGCGGGATGACCCCGTTGTAGCACCCCATTACACAGTGCGCCGCCCGTACCTTCTCGGCCTTGCCGCCGCGCACATAAGTAATCTCGACCTCGCGAGCGGTGTCGGGATCGCCTAGGTACCGGGCGGAGATCACCGTGCTGTTGAGGCGGATCCTGGCGTCGGAGCCGGCGCGGTCGATGTGGTCGTAGGCCAGCCGCGACGTCATCGAGTCGTCCAGCGAGGTGCCCGGAAGCGCCTCGGGAATCATCGCCCGAACCAGCAGCCGGGCCACCGTCGCGTTGCCGTCGGGAAAGTAGATGTCCGGTCGTTCGTCCCACTCGTTCTCGCGACCGTGTTGTCCGCCGCCGATGTGGGCGAGGGGGCCGACGGGGGAGAGGGGTTCGAGGTTCATCCCCTGGAAGCCGGGATAGCCCTGCACCCATCCATAGAGCGCCGGATGGGCGTCGATGCCGACGCAGAAGCTGCCCTTCGGGCGGTCGTCGAAGAAGGCGATCACCTCGAGGTGAACCTTGGCGAGGTCGAGGAGGAAGTCCCGATAACTAATCCGCGCCAGGCGCTCCTTCTTGTCGGCATCCGACAGCCCGGGCATATAGTCCGGGTTCGCACTGTCGTCGTAGAGCCGCGCGATGTCCCGCTGTGCCTCTGGAGACATCGGGGTCTGGGCGAGCCAATCGGCCCATCCACCGGATTGCCCGCCGCGTCCCATCACCAGCCGATCCTCGCCGAACACCTCCTTGGCGAAGAACGTGGCGTTGCCGAGGCCCAACGATCCGTAGAACCTCCTACCGGCAGTGCTGGTGGCATTTGCACTGTCGATGTCGATGCCGATCGCGGCGAGGAGCGTCCGGGAGACGGCGCTGTAGTGGCCCACGGACTCCAGGTACGACGTGCCGCCGGGCAGCATCAGCGTACGGCCTCGGTAGGTCATCTCGTTGCGCTTGGCATGGCCGCCGAAGTCATCGTGGTTGTCGAGCACCAGCACCCGTGCGCCGCGGCCCGCCGAGGTCAGGAAGAAATAGGCCGCCGAGAGCCCGCTCAGCCCCCCTCCGACCACCACCATGTCGTAGCTCTCACCCGTGTCGGCGACATCGGTCCAGGTTTTCCCGTCGCGCAGCGCATGGGCGACCTCGAACGAACCGGGGTGGCTGCCACGCATGCCAGTCAGAGCCGGCGGATAGTATTCCTGCGCCGGAGACGCAGAGGGCGTGCCCTCGCGCGCCGACAGCCAGCCAGGTGCGATCAGCGACCCCCCGATGGCAACCCCCACACCATTGACGAAGTCGCGCCGGCTGATATCCCGGTGCATCCCGAGATCACGATCCTTACTCCTGGACATATGCCTCTCCAGATTCTCTAGCGGGGGACCGGCTCGGAGCGCCGGCTTTTCTCAAGTCCGAACCATGCGTAGATCGCATGCAAAATCTGCCGGTCCAGAGCCAATGTCAAGCTAGCCTGAAACACCGGCCGGCACCGGTGACGCTTGCGCCTAGTCGCAATGCTCGACCGAGAGTGGAGCTCTTCAGGCTCGTCCCTTTGGATCTCGTCCGCTCAACGATCGGACCTCGCTCTGTTGTCCCGTTGTCGCATCGCGTCGCCTCGGTCACACTGTGATCCGAATAGCACTACTGAATCCGTCCGATCGGTGAATCGACTATGCCCAGGCGGCATTCCCCGTCCCGACTTCGCGCCACCGTCAAAAGCGCAGGCTTCACGCTCATGCTCGCTGCGTCTCTCGTCGGCGCGGGCGACGCGACGCGCGCCTGGGCGACGGTGGCTCAGGCACCCCAGCGTCCCAACATGGTCGTTGTTCTGGTCGACGACATGCGCTGGGACGATTTTGGTGCCGGCGGTCACCCGTTCGTGCAGACGCCCAATATCGACCGCGTAGCCCGCGAGGGGGTTCGGTTTCTCAACGCGTTCACCACCACCCCGCTTTGCTCGCCGAGCCGCGCGTCGTTCCTGACCGGACTCTACGCCCACACGCACGGGATCACCGATAATCTGGCGCGCGACGAGGCCAGCCACCGGTTGCCAACGTTCCCGCGAGCCCTGCAGGCGAGTGGCTACGAGACCGCGTTCATCGGCAAGTGGCACATGGGCAACGATGACAGCCCTCGCCCCGGCTTCGATCGCTGGGTGGCAATGCGCGGTCAGGGTGAGGCCGTGGATCCGCTGCTCAACATCGACGGTACCCGGACGCCGTCCGAAGGCTATGTAACCGACGTGCTCACAGAGCACGCGCTCGAGTTTATCGAGCGATCTCGCGACGCTCCTTTTCTCCTCTACCTCTCACACAAAGCAATGCACCCAAACGTGGTGCAGCACGACGACGGCAGCACTGGCGCCGTCGCCGGCCAGCCGAGCGGCTTCATAGCGGCGGAGCGACATCGGGGACGCTATGCCGCCGCGACGATCTCACGGCGTCTGAACGCCCTCCGACCCATCGTCGGCAAGCCGGCGCTTCAACGTCCGATCGAGGGCCTTTCAGCGCTGACGCCGGGGGGCGGCACCACCGACGCCACCATACGGCAGCGTCTGGAGATGCTCCTGAGCGTCGACGACAGTCTGGGGCGGATCCTCAACGCCCTGCAGACGCGTGCCGAGCTCGACAACACCGTTGTGGTGGTGGCGGGCGACCATGGTTATTTCTACGGCGAGCACGGCCTGGGAGGTGAGCGGCGCCTGGCCTACGAGGAGACGGCGCGGATCCCGTTGCTGGTTCGCTACCCGCCTCTCGCCACCGCCGGAGCCACGCTGTCGCATCTCGTGCTCAGCATCGACCTCGCCCCGACCCTCCTGGAGATCGGCGAATCCCAGCCCGCGCGCCCCCTGCATGGTCGCTCCCTGGTCCCGATCATGCGCGGCGACGAGCCCGATTGGAGACGATCGCTGCTCATTGAGTACTACACCGACACCGTCTTCCCACGCATCGTCAGCATGGGGTACCGGGCTGTTCGCACCGAGCGCCACAAGTACATCCGGTATCTGGAGCTCGAGGGTATGGACGAGCTCTACGATCTCGAAGTCGACCCCCACGAGCTCACCAACCTGATCGACTCGGTCTCCCACACGCGGATCCTCGAAAGCCTGCGCGCGGAGCTCGAAAGGCTGCTCGACGAAAGCTCCTGACGACCCTCCGTGGTGATCATTCCGCGCTAGTGGCCTGTAACAGATAATCGTTGCATATCGTGGTGACGAAATGGGTGCGGATGCCAGGCGCGACGACGAGACGATGTTTGCCCATCGTGGAGGAGGAGCAACGCCGCAGACGGGCCGATTTCGCCGCCATCCTGCGGACAGATGGGCAGTTGCGGGCGATCTCGGCGTTGCGGCTCGTCGACGATGCCCATTGCATCGCCTTCCTCGCCGCGCCTTGATCTCACCCGCAAATCCCATCTGCGATATGCAACGATTATCTGTTACAGGCCACTCGAGCGGAATGTGCTCTTGACCACCGGGGCCTCATATCAAAGGATCGGCGCGACAGCCTCGAAAGGACTTGTCGTCCCCGCTGCCGGGGTCGGACCTGCGCCGCAGCCACGATCAGGCGTCTCGAGGAGAGAAACGATGAAAAAGACGGATCCAGAGCTCGGAATGGATCGCGACATCACGCGGCGCGATTTCTTGAACGGCGCCAGTGTAGCGATCGGTGGCACGTTGTTCTCCGCAGCACCTGCAGTCGCTGGACCGCCGTCCGCGGCCGACGCCGCGCGGCGACCCCAGGCAGCGACGTTGCCACAGAGCTCAGCCGACTACTACCCGCCGGCATTGACCGGGCTGCGTGGCAGCCATGAGGGTTCCTACGAGGTCGCCCATGAGATGCGGACCGGCAAGACCTGGGACCGAGCCGAGGAGACCGGCGAGCTCTACGATCTGATTGTGGTCGGTGGCGGGCTCAGCGGGCTGGCGGCGGCCTACTACTTCCGCAAGGCCTTGCCGGAATCCAAGGTCCTGGTTCTGGACAACCACGACGACTTCGGGGGGCACGCCAAGCGAAACGAGTTCAGGGTCGGCGACCGGCAGGTGATCGGTCACGGCGGCTCGGTCTATATCACCGGGGCCTACACGCCGGAGGGCAAGGCGTTGCTCGACGACATCGGCCTCAACGTCGAGCGTTTCCGCAAGCTGCCGGACTTCGACCGCGGCCTCTACGGCAGGATGGGTCTGCAACGCGGCGTGTTCTTCGACGAGGAGACCTTCGGCGTCGATCGACTCGCAGTCGGTGAGCCGAGCAGCTCGGTCAATTACATCGGCGCTGCGGGCAGCGCGCAGCCTTGGACGGCGTTCCTCGCCAAGACCCCCCTCTCGCAAGCGGTACAACAGGACATCGTCAGGCTCCACGAGGACACCCGCGACTATCTTCCGGATTTGACCAAGGAAGAGAAGATCGAGCGGCTGCGCAAGATGAGCTATCAGGACTATCTTCTGAAGGTCGCGAAAGTGGACCCGGGCGTCATTCCCTACTTTCTCCGGCATGGCGACCCGAACGGCGCCGCCGGTATCGATTCCTATAGCGCCTGGGGAGCGCTGCGCTCCGGCCTGTTTCCCGGCCTCGGTGGTCTCGGGCTCGAGCGGCCCGACAGAAACTGGCTGGGTGAGGAGGACAACCCGCTGGAGGGCATCCACTTCCCCGACGGCAATGCCGGCATCGCCCGACTCATCGTCCGCTGGCTGATTCCGAAAGCGCTGCCCGGACACACCATGGAGGACTCGGTCGCGACCCCGGTTCGCTACGCCGCATTGGACGAGTCCGGAAGTCAGAGCCGCATCCGCCTCAACAGCACCGTCGTGGGCGTGAAGCACGTGGGCGACAAGCGAACAGCAAACGAAGTAGAGGTGACCTATGTTCGCGACAACAAGGCCTACCGAGTGCGGGGCGGGACCTGCGTGCTTGCCTGCTACAACTCGATGATCCCGTATCTCTGCCCGGAGCTGCCGGGGGAGCAGAAAGAAGCACTGCACATGGCGGTGCGGCGACCTTTCGTCTACACCAATGTCGTGGTGCGCGACTGGAAGGCATTCCACAAGCTCGGCGTGTCGGGCGTTCACTGCCCCGGCAGCTACTACGAATCGATCGACCTGGACTGGGGCGTCAGCCTGGGTGACTACCAGTGCGCCCATACGCCGGACGAACCGATGTTCCTTCGCCTGATACGTTCGCCCATTGCACCGGGGCTCACGGCCCGGGATCAATTCCGGGAGGGGCGGCAGGAGCTGCAGACGACCACGTTCGAGACCTACGAGCGGAATATCAGAGAGCTGTTGAGCCGAGTGCTGGAGGGCGGGGGCTTCGACCCGGCGCGCGACATCGCTGCCATCACCGTCAACCGCTGGCCGCATGGCTATGCCGGGGGAGCGAACGATCTCTACGATCCGGAGTGGTCGTACGATCAGGCACCGTGGGTAAAGGGGCGCCAGCGGTTCGGACGCATCACCGTTGCCAACTCCGACGCAGCCGCAGTATGCCTGATGCAGGCGGCCTTCGATCAGGCACACCGCGCTGTCGGAGAGCTGCTCACCGACGTCATCCGGCCCGAGTTCCAGTACCCGTGGGCCGAGCGAACCTGATCGCGGAACAGGCTGCCGGTTGACTTGACAGCGCCGTGGTTAGACATCGACCTGGCGAAGGCGATCGAGGCGTAGCCGATGGTGATGGTCGAAGAGCCGATGATAGGCGAAGAACACGACGCCGAAGGCGCCCAAGGCGGCCGCTGAGGCGATCATGAACATGATGACGATCTGGTAACGGACCGCGTCGCCGGGTTCGGCGCCAGCGAGGATCTGGCCGGTCATCATTCCGGGCAGGCTGACGACGCCCATCACCATCATCGAGTTGATCGTAGGAATCAGCCCGACCCGCATGGCATCGCGGATGTGCTCGTGTGCCGCCTCCCAGCGGGTACCGCCGAGCGCCAGCGTCGCCGTCGCACACAACAGCATCTCGCCCCCTCCCAGGTCACTACTAGAGTGGCGGTAACTCGAGCTTTCCGCTAGAAACCATCGGTCATGCTAGCCGCTCCTCGACCGGGAGCCATCCGCCAGTTTTACTCTAGCCGTGATGCTGTCGGCGTGGAAGGAGCGTCGTTGGGCCTACTCGGTCCGCAACGCCTCGAGAGGAGGATTCACCGATGAGGCTCGCCATGCGGGCACCTCGACGTTGTAGCCTCCACGAGGTCCTCGAACCAATTGAGCACAACGCGAATGCGCGCCGGGCGGCTACCGCCGCGAAAGTCGGTTGCGGTAGGCGCGCGTGCGGCACCTGTCAGTGCAGTACTTCGCGTCTGAACGTGACGGATAGAACCGTGACCCGCACTCGTGGCAGATCGCTGGCGCATCGTCGCCCGCAATGGACTCAATCATCTTCAGGAACTGCGCCAGGTAGCGAAGGCGTTCCCGGAGCTCGGGCAACGATTCTCTGGCGTCCTCTGGGTCGAGCACGTCCCAGCGAAAATCAGCATTCTCTTTGCAAGGAATACGGTTGACGACAGCCCACAGTGCTTCGTGTGGGTACCAACGATGACGCCCAGACGCGTCACCCGAGTAAAGCCATATAGACGGTTTGACTCTCATATCGTTACGATAACAGCCGTAACGGGCCCGGTAAAATACCGTCTGCTCTTGTCCGCGTGCTTGAGGCGCCCCTACCCGCATTGACGAGGGGATCTACCGGTCGCTCCGCCGAGACCAACAACCTCTTGCCAGCACCGATTCAATGAGTTACGAAGTGGTCCCAACAGTTGGGGCAGGTGACTCGGGCGAAGAGAGGGAAAGCTGCATGAAAGAGCAAGCAATCAAACTCCGAAAGAACCGGAAGTTCATGGTCCAGATCCTGGACGACAGAATTGCCTGGATCCGCGAAGATGTCGATGAGGGTAGTTTCTTTGCTGACACCGACGAGTGGATATTCGACCTCTACAGATTGCTCAAGAAAGCAGATGAATTGAAGGCCTTCGAGCATCTCAAGTTCGACGGTTGGGACGAGGAAACCGACACTGGATCAAGTTTCATCTATATCCCGTGATTCCCACAACCCTGTCGCTATCAGGCCGGGTCGCTCTACTAAAGCTGTGGTTAACGCCGAGAATGCCGTTTTACGGCAAGCGCCTGTCCCGCATTTATTGGCGCAGCACCCCGTGCCTAATAGTGACGGGTAGATACGTGACACCGATCTTCGCAGATGTCGGCTAGGGTCCTCCAGCCATGAACTGAGTTGATCTTCAGGAACTGCACGCGGTAGCGAAGGTGGTTCCGGCCAGGTGCTTGTTGTGGGGATCGCCGTGATGGTTAGACCCGTCACACTAGAAATTGTCATCACACTCTGGTTCCAGTGCTGCGTACAATCGCCGAGGTCGGGCAACAGCTCCCTGGCGCCCGCTCGGTTCGAGTACGCCCCCGAGTTGGGCGTGTATGGTCTTGTTACCATGCCGTTACAGTAATAGGCGTAACGGATCCGGGAGATCTCGCGCGCTCGCCAGCAGGCGGTTCGCGCCAGGTCTCGGGGCTCTTGAGCAGATGCACGTTTGCCCGGTGTCCCAATTCGGCCATGCCTCCGTGATGAGGAGCTTGCCCACCCCGTGCGCGTTGTTGCGCCCGGTTCTCGGTGGACCGGCCGGTCATGGTCCGCCGGCGATGCGGTTGACGAGCGGGCCATGGCCTTCGCGGCCGCGGTTGGATCTCGCCCGCGCTGGCGATAGGCTGCAGGCGCTCAACCCACCTGCCGCTGGTAGTGCCATGGAACCCGATACTCGAGTAGGCTACAACGAGATCCATGCCCCGGTCAGCGCAGGTGGGATGGGCGACCGAGCTGGCGACGCGGCGCTGGATCGTGATGTCGCGATCAAGGTGCTGCCCGAGTGCTCTCGATCATCCGCATCTCCCTCAACGTGGCGATGCCGCTAGACTGGTTCGACGGCTCGTAGCCCATCCACAACTCCGTCCTCCTGGAGGAACCCATGAAGCACGCCAGTCGCACCTTCTTCGTCGCGGCACTTTTCTTCATCCTGAGCAGTGGCGCGCCTGTAGCCGGCCAGGACCTGACGTCCTCGCAGGAGGCCCTCATCAAGGCGGAGGCACAGCATCACGTCGAGTACTACTACAACTTGTACTACGAGAGGGATCCGGAGGCGCTATCGACGGAGGTCTTCAGTCTGCCGTGGATCACGATAGGCGCAAACGGAATTCGGATCGCGATGACAGAGGAAGAGAATCTGGCGTATTTCGAGTCGGCGATCGCAGGACTGATCGACCGGGACTGGAACCGATCGATTTTCACGACCAAGAACGTCTGTGTCCTCACTGCCGGTTCCGCGATTGTCAGCGGCACGAATACCCGCACGCGCACGGACGGCAGCATCATGTCTGTCGGCGGCGTGACCTACATCCTCGGGAAGACGGACGAAGGCTGGCGCATCATCTCCTACTCGGGCCATCCCCCAGACAGGGTCGTGCGTTGCGATGTCGAGTGAATCTTGATGTGAGCTGTGGCCGCCGGCTCGTGGGTGTGTTTCAGGACGCTGTCCGAGTCGCACACGGTTCGCCGCGAGTCCACGCGTAGACTCGAAGCGTTTTGTGTGCGCCGGTTGCGCGGGCGCGCGAATTGACAGGGTATGCGGCCGCCACTAAGACTGCGGTCTTCAGTGGACCCAATGGCTCGACGAGGTGCTCCCATGCGAAACACCTTGGCTCTCACGGTGTTGCTGACTCTCGCCAGTCCGTTCCCGGGCTCGGCGCAGGTCGACTCCATCGCCGAACCCTTCAAAGTCGGGACCTTCGAGATCGACGGGACCCCCGAGGTGGGGGTTGTCCTTCGCGACCGCTACGTCGTGGCGCTCGATCGCGCCAACGCCGAACTGGAGCGTGACCCCGCGTATCCGCAGATCCCGCTCCCTGCCGACATGTTGGAGCTCATCGGTCGGTACGAGTACGGGATGAAGGCTCGACTATACGAGCTGGTCGACCATGTGATCGCAGAGGACATGCTCACCGGAGATCGCCCGGACTACGTCTATGATCTGGGCGAGGTGCGCACGCTTCCGCCCATTCTGTATCCAGGCAAGATCCTCAACGCGGCGGTGAATTTCTACAGCCACGTCAACGAGTCGGGGTCGGCCGAGGAGCGTGTAGAAGCACGTCGCCAGCGGCGTGAGAATCGCGGCGTGCCGTACCTATTCATGAAACCCAGCCGGGGCGCGGTGATCGGCAACGGCGACCCTATCGTCATCCCGTTTGGTCGGGACCGCATCGACTGGGAAGTCGAGCTCGGTGCGGTGATCGGCCGGATGGCCAAGTACGTTTCCGCCAACGACGCGGAGGCACACATCTTCGGCTACACGGTGACGCTCGATATCTCCGATCGCGGCGGCCGGCCGCCGGGCGGGAACCCTCTCCGGTCCGACTGGTTCGTCGGTAAGGGCCACGACACGTTCGCCCCTCAGGGTCCCTGGATCGTGCCGAAGGAGTTCTACGGGAATCCTATGGAGATTCTCCGACAGACGCTGAGCGTCGGAGACGAGCAGATGCAGGAGGCCACGGCAGGCGACATGATTCACACGCTGTGGGAGTTGGTCGAATATGCGTCCTCGATCGTCACGTTATTCCCGGGCGATGTGATCAACAACGGAACGTCGGGTGGCACCGGCGTGGGCACCGCCGTTCGCGGCGAGCAGCGCTTTCTCCAACCTGGCGAGGTGATCGAGGCCACCATCGACGGGATCGGTACGCTGCGGATGCCGGTGGTGGGCGAAAGTGAGCCGACTGGGCTCACGGGTGCCCAGCTCACACCGGGTCGGGTATACCGGCCGGAGGAGCGCTGAGGCGGAAAAGCGAGGTCGGTCGGTACAGCCGTGGCGCCAGGCGTCGTTGTGCGCCTGCCGTTTCGATTCCCCCCGCCCGGAGCAGCACGGCGGGCTAGAGTAGATTCTGTGGCCGACGAGCAGATTTTTCGCTTCATCCTGATCGCCGGGCTCACCATCATCATGCCCGCAGGCATCTACTACCGGGTGAAATCCCAGGCCAGCGGCGAGAGTCTCGACCGGCGACAGGAGGGGCTGTTCGTGCTGGCCACCCTACGGCCCCTGGGACTCGCGTCGATGCTCGGATTGATCACATACACGATCAACCCTGCCTGGATGGCGTGGTCGGCGTCGTCGTTACCCGCGTCGTTGCGGTGGCTGGGTGTGGGCGTGGGCGCCGCGGCAGGCTCGTTGTTGATCTGGACGATGCACACCCTCGGAAAGAACCTGACGGACACCGTGGTGACGCGAAAGGACCACGAGCTAGTAACGGGCGGACCGTATCGGTTTGTTCGGCATCCGTTCTACTGCGCCTTCGCACTCGCCGTCCTCGCCAACTCGACCGTTGCCGCCAACTGGTTCATTTTGTTGACTGGAGGCTCGGCGTGGCTGGTGATCGTCTTCCGCACCGACAAGGAAGAAGAGAACCTGATGGCGAGATTCGGCGACAGGTACCGCCGCTACATAGAACGCACCGGTCGCTTCTTTCCGCGGCTGTGACGATCAGATCTAACCCGTTGGACGAAGCCGGCGAAGCCGACCATCGAAGAAGGCGCGCCGCTAGAATCGCGTCACCGGTACGCTGACCCGACGGCGCACAGAGGCGCCGGGAGGATGGTTGCTACTATGATGACGAGGCCTCGTTGTTGAACGCTTTCAGGGATCCGGTCGTTTCTGCCCTTTGCGGCGGGCCGAGGGAGCCTCGCAAGCAACCGGAAATCATTGCCAACCTTGGAGGGGAGTCATGTCGCGGCATGATCGGCGCACGTTCCTCAAGCTGACCGGGGCTGGTGCGCTGGCGTTGGGCACCACCAAGGGATTGCAGGCAACGGCCACCCCGGTGCACACGTCCGGACAGGCGACCGCATCGACGGCGGATGTGGCGGTCATCGGGGCGGGAGCGTTCGGCGGCTGGACGGCGCTTTATCTGCGAGAGATGGGGCACCGGGTCACCCTCATCGACGCCTACGGCGCCGGCAACGCACGGGCCGCTTCCGGCGGGGAGAGTCGGCAGATCCGGACCCAATATGGCGAACGCGAGATCTACACCCGTTGGGTCGTGCAGGCGTTCGACCGTTGGGAAGCGCGCCAAAGGGAGTGGGGTGGACGGCCATTGTTCTACCGTACTGGTCAGCTGACGCTCGCGCGCCAATGGTCCGAGTACCTGCGGGCCTCCAAGCAAGTGCTCGATCGACACGGGATCGACAACGAAGTCGTGCCTCACGACGAGCTGTCGCGGCGCTATCCTCAGTTCAACCACCAGGACATCGAATTCGGGTTCTATGTGCCCAGCACCGGTGTCCTCATGGCACGGCGTGCCTGTTTCGCCGTCGCGGGTGCCTTCGAGAGCGCGGGCGGTACTCTGGTCACCGCCAGGGCCAAGCCCGGTCGGCACGCCGGAGGCAAGCTACTGGAGCTCGAGCTCTCGACCGGCCAGTCGGTGTCGGCAGACACGTTCGTCTTCGCTTGCGGGCCATGGCTGCCGAAGGTGTTTCCCACCGTGATGAAGAACAAGCTCCAGACTCCGCGCCGGATCACCTTCTGGTACGGCGTGCCGACCGACGACAACCGGTTCATCTACCCCAACTGTCCGACGTGGGGGATGCAGGGCGCCTACGGCTTCCCGAGCATCGAGGGCCGCGGCTGGAAGCTGGCACCCTATTTCGACAGTATCCCGTTCGATCCGGACACCGGCGAGCGGGTCGTGACCGCCGAGGAGATCGAGAAGGCGCGCCAGTTCGTGGCGCACGCCTTCCCTGCTCTCGCTGACCAGCCGGTGCTCGAGTCGCGTGTATGCCAATACGAGAACAGTGTCGATGAGCATTTCATCGTCGACCGCCACCCGGAGATGGACAACGTCTGGATTGTCGGCGGCGGCTCCGGCCACGGCTACAAACACGGCATCATGCTGGGCGACTACGTGGCCCATCGTGTCGTGGGTGACGATCGCAACCCGGAGTTGGCCGACACGTTCAAGCTCAAGAACGACACTTTCTGAGCCACACGGCCGCAGACTGGTCGCGGGATCATGCCCGCGGCTTCCCAGCATGGACTGCGCTGACCGAGTTGAAGACTGCGTCGGATCTCGCACGCTCCGGCGACCGGTTTCAGGCGCAGCTTACTCCAGTTCGAGATCGGTAACAGCGCCGCGATCGGCGCTGGAAACCAGCCGCGCGTACTTGGCGAGAACGCCGCGCGAATAGCGGGGAGCCGGCGGCTTCCATGCGGCGCGGCGGCGGCGGAGCTCCTCCTCGTCGACCTCCAGTTGAAGCGTCCGCGCCGGCGCATCGATGGTGACCTTGTCGCCCTCGTGCACCAGCGCGATCGGTCCACCGACGGCTGCCTCCGGCACGACGTGGCCCACCACCATGCCGTAGGTGCCACCGCTGAAGCGTCCGTCCGTGATAAGCCCGACCAAATCTCCGAGCCCGGCACCGATGAGGGCGCTCGTCGGTGCCAGCATCTCGCGCATGCCGGGTCCACCGCGGGGGCCTTCGTAGCGAATTACGACGACGTCGCCGGCGCGGATCTCACCGGCGAGGATCGCGCTCAGGCTGTCCTCCTCGCAATCGAACACCCGGGCCGGGCCCGATATGCGCGGGTTCTTGACGCCCGTGAGCTTCGCCACGCCTCCGCCTGGCGCCAGGTTGCCACGAAGGATCGCCAGGTGGCCGGTCGGGTAAAGGGGCTGGCCCCACGGTCGGATCACGTCCTGGTCGGAGGGTGGAACCGGGGGGACCTCGGCCAGGCTCTCGGCGATGGTCGCACCCGTCACCGTGCGGCAGTCTCCATCGAGGACACCGTGCTCGAGCAGCACCTTCATGACCTGAGGCACGCCGCCGGCGCGATGGAAGTCGACCGTCACGTATCGACCACTGGGCTTCAGGTCGCACAGGACGGGCACCCGAGCACCGACCCGCTCGAAGTCGTCGAGGCCGAGCTCCACGCCCGCCGCATGCGCGATGGCGGGCAGGTGCAGCACCGCGTTCGTCGAACCCCCGACCGCCATGGTGACGGCCACGGCGTTCAGCAGCGCCTGGCGCGTCACGATGTCTCGTGGCAGCCGATCGGCTGCGATGCAGTCGGCGAGGACGCGCGCCGACTCGGCCGCGCTCTCGGCCTTCTCCGCGTCCTCCGCAGCCATGGTGGACGAGTACGGAAGGCTCATCCCCATCGCCTCGATCGCGCTCGACATGGTGTTGGCTGTGAACATCCCACCACACGAGCCTGCGCCCGGGCAGGCGTTGCGCTCGATCGCCGCGAGCTCCTCGTCCGTGATTTTGCCAGCGGCGTGCTCTCCGACCGCCTCGAACGCGCTCACCACCGTCAGGTCGCGGCCGGCGTGGTGACCTGGCTTGATGGTGCCTCCGTAGACGAACACCGCGGGAATGTTCAGGCGCCCGATGGCCATCATGGCGCCGGGCATGTTCTTGTCACATCCGCCCAGGGCGAGCACGCCGTCGAAGCTCTGGCCGTTGCATACGGTCTCGATGGAATCGGCGATGACCTCGCGCGAGACCAGCGAGTACTTCATCCCCTCGGTGCCCATCGAGATGCCGTCGGCCACGGTGATCGTCCCGAACTCGAGAGCGCGAGCACCCGCCTCGTGCAGCGCGCTCCGAGCGCGCTCCGCGAGCGCGCCGAGACCTATGTTGCACGGCGTCAGGTTCGAGTGGGCGTTGGCGATACCGACGATCGGCTTGTCGAAGTCCTCGTCCTCGAATCCGACCGCGCGAAGCATCGCCCGGTTGGGAGCGCGCTGCACCCCTTCCGTCACGGCACTGCTACGTCGCTTCTTCAATGTCACCTCAGCTCAAGCTCAAAAAGTCGTTTGTGTGCTGGCACGGGCTACACACGCCCCGGTCCTAGCCGCGCAGCAACTCGTCTGTAATGGAGGTTCTTCGCCGGGCGCGGCTTCGAACGACGAGCTGCTCGCGGGCGGCTCGATGCGCCTCGTCGATGGCTGAGTCGGTGTGGGTGGAGGCAGCGGCATCGGAGTTGGCGATCGAAATCCGACCGAATCGCCGCCTCCCGACGACGCACGGCCGATCGTCGGGGGCGAACAGCGCCCACTCGATCGGATCGTTCAAGGTGTCGTAGCTATAGGCATAGCCGTGCGGCCAGCGATTCACGGTGATCGCTTCGATGTCCCGGGCTGGGTCGAATCCCCCACTCTCTAGGGTTCGACTGAGTTGGTCCCGGATGTTGCGCTCGAAGGTCTCGAAGGTGGTGGTCAATAGCTCCTCTCGCCCGATGCGATGCTGCTCCTTCTTCGGGTGTCCAGGAGCGCAAGGCACCCTGGTCATCTGCAGAATCATCGGGTCGTCAGGCGATGTGGAGGGTTGGTAGTCACCGAACTGCACGGAGCGGCCGAGGCTGACCCCGCTGTGGTACATCCCCGGAGCAGTCACCCTCGAGATGCCGAGGTTCGTGAAGGCCGTCCACTGACGGATGAGAACCCTGGTGGAGACCATGGGCATCTTGACGCCATACATGAGCGCCACCTTCTGCTCGTCGGACATCTCGGGGCACAGGTGCGGGATGACGCCGTTGTAGCACGCCATCACGCAGTGATCCGCCCGTACCTTCTCGGCCTTGCCGCCGCGCACATAGGTGATCTCGACCCCGCGGGCCGCGTCGGGATCGCCCAGGTGCTGGACAGATATGACTGTGCTGTTGAGACGGATCCGGGCATCGGAGCCGGCGCGGTCGATCCGGTCGTACGCCAGGCGCGACATGATCGAGTCCTCCAGCGAGGTGCCCGGAAGCGCATCGGGAATCATCCCCCGAACCAGCAGCCGGGCCACCGTTGCGTTGCCGTCCGGAAGGTAGATGTTCGGTCCTTTGTTCCACTCGCTCTCGCGACCGTGTTGTCCGCCCCCGATGTGGCTGAGGGGGCTCACGCGAGGGGAGGGCTCGAGGTTCATTCCCTGGAAGCCGGGATAGCCCTGGGCCCATCCATAGAGCGCCGGATAGCCGTCGATGCCGACGCAGAAGCTGCCCTTCGGGCGGTCATCGAAGAACGGGATCACATCGGGGTGGACCTTGGCGAGATCGAGGAGGAAGTCCCGATAACTGATCCGCGCCAGGCGCTCCTTCTTGTCTGCATCCGACAGTCCGGGCATATAGTCCGAGTTTGCGCCGTCATCGTAGAGCCGCGCGATGTCGCGCCGCGCTTCCGGAGACAGCGGGGTCTGGGCGAGCCAATCGACCCATCCGCTGCTTCCGGATCCCTCTCGCGCTCCTCGTCCCTTAACGAGCCGATCCTCGCCGCCGAACACCTCTTTGGCGAAGAACGTGGCGCCGCCAAGGCCCAGCGATCCGTAGAACGCCATACCCGCGGCGCTGGTGGCATTCGCACTTTCCACGTCGATGCCGATCGCGGCGAGGAGCGTCTTGGAGACGGTGCTGTATTGACCCACGGACTCCAGGTACGACGTGCCGCCGTTGAGCATCAGCGTACGGCCTCGGTAGGTCATCTCGTTGCGCTTGGCGTGGCCGCCGAAGTCATCGTGGTTGTCGAGCACCAGCACCCGTGCGCCGCGGCCCGCCGAGGTCAGGAAGAAGTAGGCTGCGGAGAGCCCGCTCAGCCCCCCTCCGACCACCACCATGTCGTAGCTTTCGCCCGTGTCGGCGACATCGGTCCAGGTTTTTCCGTCGCGCAACGCATGGGCGACCTCGAACGAACCGGGGTGGCTGCCGCGCATTCCAGTCAGGGCCGGTGGGTAGTACTCCTGGGCCCGGGACGGATGGGACGTGCGCTCTCGCGCCGACAGCCAGCCAGGTGCGATCAGCGACCCCCCGATGGCAACCCCCACACCATTGACGAAGTCGCGTCGGCTGATATCCCGGTGCATCCCGAGATCACGATCCGCATTCTTGGACATAGCCTCTCCGATTCTCTGACGCGCGAAACTTCGCGGAACGCCGGCTTTTCTGAAGTCCGACCCATATGTAGATGGCGCGCAAGTTCTGCCGGTCCAGAGCCAATGTCAAGCTAGCCTGCGCACCATCCCAAATCGTGACTGTTGGAGCCGGGCTGGCCTCTATGTTCGGCAGATACCTCCGCACGGGTCGAGAATATCGCGGTACACACTTTCCGACGAAACCTACGGAGAAAGCTACCGTCTATATAGCGTGACCTTATATAGGGTCGTGCGATAAGGTAGGCGGCCCCAGAAGCTAAACCGATGCAAGGATTCTCGTGAGCGCTCTGCCACCCGTGACCCATCTGCAGTTCCTGATCCTCGAGTCGCTCGCCGGCAACGAGCATGCCGGCCGTGAGGTTCGGTCGACGCTGGCCGACCACGGCGCCAGGCGCACCCTTCCCGCCTTCTACGAGCTCATGGCGCGGCTCGAGAAGGCTGGCTTGGTGCGTGGTTCGTACTCGCCCAAGACGGTGAATGGCCAAATCGTGCGCGAGCGGCGCTATGCGATAACCGAGGCGGGGCGCGAGGCCCACGCCGCCACCTGCCGGTTTTACCGCGACAAGCTCGCCATTCGAGCCCAGGAAGCATGACGATGGAGAGTGGCTGGGTTCGACTCCTGCGCCGCGCGCTGCCGCGGCCGTTGCGCCGATGGCTTTTCGACCCGAGCTTTGCCGAGCTGGTCGAGTTGGCGCACGTCGCCGGCGCTGCCGGGTCGGCGGCCTTGAGCCTGCGGGCGCTGCGCCTGTGGCTGCAGTGCTGGCTCGTCGGCGCCACCAGCCTGCTGCGGCGCCTCTTCGAGCGGGCTCGTGCCCGGCCGTTCGACTCGCCCCTGACGCTTCCTTCATCCCCGGATCCGGAGACCTCCATGCAATCGCTGCTCCAGGACCTGCGCTACGCCTTTCGCTCCCTGTGCTCCGTCCCCGGCTTCACCACGGTGGCGATCCTCACGCTGGCGCTGGGGACCGGGGTCAACACCGCTATCTTCGGCATCGTGGACCTGCTCATGCTGCGCCCGCTGGCGGGCGTCGAGGACGGCCACGAGCTGGTCTTCGTGATGGGCTCCCAGAGCGGACATGCCGTTCCTGATGAACCTGTCGTATCCGAATTACGAGGATCTCCGCGACGACCTCGAGGGCTTCGACGATTTGCTGGCGTACTCCTTGAGGCCCATCAGCCTGACAACGGCCGACGGCCTGGCGGAACGTCTCTACGCCTATACCGTGAGCGCCAACTACTTCGACGTGCTCGGCGTGCGGATGCGTCACGGCCGCGGCTTCGACGTCGACGAGGGACTGGTCGACACCCCGGCAACCGTCGTGGTGCTCGATCACGGCTACTGGCAGTCGCGGCTCGGGGGCAGCCCGGACGTGGTGGGCTCGAACGTCGAGATCAACGGCGTGCGGTTCACCGTGGTCGGAGTTGCGCCCGAGGAGTTCCTCGGGGTGGAGTCGATGCTGGGCCCCCAACTCTACCTGCCGCTGGGGGCGCTGGTGGCGATCGAAGATGACGTGGCCTGGCTGCAGTCGCGACGCGCCGGAGCCTTCCGGGTGATGGGCCGGCTGGCCGACGACTTCGAACCGGCGCAGGCGGCCGCCAGCGCCGCGGCCGCCTGGGAGCGATTACGCCAGGCTCACCCGGAGGACAACGGCGAGCGAGGGGTGGTGGTGCTTCCCGAGCGGGCTGGGCGCCCGGATCCTTCCGCCGCCGGCCAGTTCGCCGGCATCGCCGTGATCTTCCTGGTGCTGGTGGCTCTGGTGCTGACGATTGCCTGCACCAACGTCGCCAACCTGATGCTCGCTCGTGCCACCGGCCGGGTGCGCGAGATAGCCATTCGCTCGGCGCTCGGCGCCGGCCGCGCCCGCCTGGTGCGGCAGCTGGCCACCGAAAGCGCGCTGCTGGGCCTCGCCGGCGGGGTGGCCGGGGTAATCATCGCCATCTGGTCGGCGGCCACCTTGCGGTCGGTGGTTTCCAGCTGGCAGCTCGAGTTGCCCGTGCGTCTGCCACTGCACATCGACCTTCGGGTCATCGCGTTCGGGCTGGTCATTGCCGTCGGCGCCGGCCTGCTCGCCGGCTTGCTGCCGGCCCTGCGGGCATCGAGCGGAGACCTCGGGCTCGGCCTCAACGAGGGAGCGCGCGGGGCCTCCGGGGGCCGCCAACGTCAGCGCGCGCGCAGCGTGCTGGTGGTGGCACAGGTGATGGTTTCGGTGGTGCTACTGGTAGCTGCCGGCTTGTTCGTCCGCAGTTTGCAGAACGCGCGCGGAGCGCAGCTGGGCTTCGAGACCGAGGACCGACTGCTGGTGTCGTTCGACCCATCGGTGGTCGGCGTGGATCCGACCGAGGGTCAAGAGCTGCACCGCCAGCTGCTGGCGCGCACCCGCGCCCTTCCCGGCGTGATTGCGGCCGGCATCACGAACGCCCCGGTGTTCAGCCCGCGAAGCTTGATGGCCGAGGTTCTCGACGAGGAGCAGGCAGCGCTGGGTGACGAGCGAGGCACGCTCACGCCCTACTTCAGCGTCTCCGCCGGGTACCTGGAGGCCGCGGGTACGCGGCTGCTTCGGGGCCGCGACCTACGCGACAGCGATACTCTCGACAGCAGTCGCGTGGCGCTGGTGAACGAGTTCATGGCCGAACAGTTGTGGCCCGGAGAGGATCCGATCGGCGAGCGCTTCTTCGCTGCCCCGGATGAGGATTGGGAGGTCGTGGGCGTGGTGGAACAGGGCAAGTACACGCTCGTCTGGGAGGATCCCACGCCCGCCTTCTTCATCCCCGTGGCGCAGGAGTACCCCGACGCCGCTACCCTTGTCGTTCATGTCGCCGGCAACCCGCTCGACCTGGCGGATCCGCTCCGTCGGGCGCTGTCGGAGCTGGCGCCCACGGTGCCAGTGTTCGGCGTCATGACGATGGACACTCATCTGCGCGACGGCCGCGCGCTGATGCTGGTGCGTCTGGCCAGTGGCCTGGTGACGGCGTTTGGGCTCCTCGGCATCGCCCTGGCCACGGTGGGGCTGTATGGCGTGATCGCCTACTCGGTGACCCAGCGGGTGCGGGAGTTCGGGGTGCGCATTGCGCTCGGTGCAGCGCCCGGGAGCGTGCTGTGGATGGTGCTGCGTCAGGGGTTCGTGCTGGCTGCCATCGGTTCCGCGCTGGGTGTGCTGCTTTCCATCGCTGCGGGCCGGCTGGTCGCGCCGCTGCTGATCGAGGTAAGCGCCACCGACCCGCGGATCTTCGGCGCCGGGGTGGCGTTTACGTTGGCGACCGCCGCGGTCGCGAGCTTCGTGCCGGCCTGGCGGGCGACGCGGGTAGACCCGAGCGTGGCGCTCCGCAACGAATAGGTGTTGGAGCTGGGCGATGCTTTCTGGAGAAAGACAGCCTACTGGCGTCGATCCCAGTAGTCGATCGGGCGGTCGTCGGCACGGAGTGCGTCCTGCTCCATCCACGGACGGGCACCGTAGGGTCGCTGTTCTGGCCAGACCTCGTCGAGCGTCTCGGCCTCGAACAGGATGCCTCCCTGCATGACGTAGCGGATGTCGGCGGTGTTGCGGATGTCGTCCAGGGGGTTGGATCTCAGGACGAGCAGATCCGCCAGCTTGCCGACCTCGATCGAGCCGAGATCCTCCTGCACACCGAGAAAGTAGGCACCTTGCTGGCTGGCCAGCTTCAACGCGCCGAGTGGCCCCATGGCGGAGGCGGCCATCCACACTTCCCAGTGGGGCGCGATCCCGTGGCCCTGTCCGTGCGCGCCGATGGCGCCGTGGCCGCCGGCCTCGATGATGTCCGCCACTGCCTGCGCCAGGTACGGAAAGCTGTAGTCGGTGGCGGGACGCAGCGGTCGCCGGCGGGCGTGCGGCAGGATCGTCCGCCACGGCATCCAGCTCATCAGCTTCTCGTCCTCCCAGACGTTGCTCTCCGCATACCAGTAGTTCTCGTTCCAGGGCGCAAAGCCGACCCCGAAGGTGACCGAATAGGTGGCCTCGGCTCGCCCGAAGAACGTGGTGACGTCGCTGTACAGGGGCAGGTAGCCGAGCGGGTGCTCCCAGCCGGTCTGGCCGTCCATGATCATGCCCAGGTTGTAGTTCAGGTCGCCCCCCTCGGAGGTGACCATGAGCCCCACCTTCCGGGCCACGTCCGAGATCCACTGGCGCTGGTCGCGGCGCGGCTGCATGTACTGCTTCAGCGACACCGCGCCCCACGACTGCAGGCGGCGGATGTTCTGCTCCGCCACCTCGTAGCTGGAGATCTCGTTCTGCCGAAAGGCATCGCCCCGATACAGCGGCGGGCCGGTGCTGAAGGTGCGGGGCCCCAGGATGGCGCCCGAGCGCACCAGCTCGGCGGTGGTGAAGATGTTCTGGCTCCACATCGAGTTGTCGAGGTCGGTGGTGACCCCGTAGGCCAGGTAGACGGCAGCCTCGAAGCTCTTCTTGCCGATCACTCCGCGGGTCTCGCGATGGTGGTGGGCGTGCATGTCGATGAAGCCGGGGATGATCGTCGTTCCCGTCACGTCCACTACCCGGTCGACGTCGAGCACGCACTCTCCGACGCACACGATGCGGCTCCCGCGCACCACGACCGTGCCGCTGTCGATCACCACATCCCCGTCGAGCGTGACGATCCGCGCCCCGGTGAGCGCGATCGCGATCGCCTCGTCGGGGATTCGCCGCGACAACTTCAGCCGTGCCTCGGTGCTCTGCACTTCTCGCGTGTCCACCCGATAGAGGTGGTGCCGGTTGCCGCTGCCGAACTCGAGCTCGTTGGCGCTGCGCCAGCGCAGGAACATGCCGCCTTCGAAGCTCACCTGACGCACTGGGAGGTTGCCGTGGCGCTTCTCAATCTGTGGCGGCTTACCGCCGGTGCCGAAGGCGGGGAACGCCGTGATGTAGGCGTTGTCGCCCTCCTGAAAGGCGACCCAGCGGCCGTCGGGCGACGGGGCGATCTCGTCGGCGTAGGGGAAGGTCATGTGCACCCGTTCGTCGCCGCCGTCGCGCCGCACGGAAACGAGCGCGACAACCGCGTCGCCGTCGGCGTTCTCCTGGTCCTCGGCAAAGTAGACTCGCCCCGCGGGACCGAAGGAGGGCTGCGTGATCGAGCGCCGCGAGACCCCGTAGACACCCACCTCGGAGGGCGGGTTGATCATCGTGATCACCTCGCTGGGAGCGGACCCTCCCGAGGCGCTGACGTTCACGAGCTGGTAATACGGGTTGAACATCCAGCCGCGACCGTGGCTGGTGACGCCCGATCCCTGCACCGCGACGATGTCGCGCCCGCTCGGACTCCAGACCGGATTCAGATACTCCCCCTCGGTCTCGGTGAGCTGCTCGGGGGCGCCGCCCTCGACCGACGCCTTCCAGACGTGGCCGCGCGCCGCCTCGTCGGCGCTGGTGAAGGCGATGAACCGACCATCGGGTGACCAGGCCGGGGAGAGCTCGAAGGGCTCGAACGACTCGGGGGTCAGGCGTCGTGGCTCGCCGCGCTGAAGGCTACTCTCGGGATCTCGATCCATCACCCAGATGCGGCCGGCGGCCTCGAACGCCAGCCGGCTGCCGTCCGGAGATAGCGTGTGCCAGCGCAAGAACTTGGCGTCGAAGGGCTCGTCGTCGATGCGGAACGGCGCGTAGGCGCGCTCGGATATGACGCGATGCACGCTGGCGGTGAAGGGAACCGTGCTCACCTCGCCGCTGGCGACGTCGACGCGACGGATCTTGCCGCCCTGCGAGATGACGATCGATCGGCCCTCGAGGTCCCAGCTGTAGCCCGGTAGAACGTCCCAGCCCCGCGACTCGACCCGATCGTTTTCGATCGGGTCCATGAGCAGACGCTCGACCCCGCTCTGCAGATCCCGCAACCAGAGAGCGGTGCGCGGCCCATAGCGGTGCCCTTTGAAGCTCACGGTGCCGTTCGGAATGCGCCGGGCAAACGCCAGCCAGCGACCGTTGGGCGAGATCTCCGCCGCGTAGCCGCCACCGCTGGAGAGGCGGATCTGGGTGTTGGGGATCCCCGCGGTGATCTTGATTACTTCGCCGCTGGAGAGCTCCGCACGCCGGATCTGCCGGGCGCCCCCCACCGCTCCGACGAGGCCGACGTCCTTGGCGAGATCGAAGTACAGGTACCTGGAGTCCAAGGAGACCGACGGCCAGCCGGCCGAGTCGAACTCGTCGCCCAATATCGAGATCCCGTCGCCGCCCTCTCGGTGGTACATCCAGATCCCGCCGGGCCGCCGCTGCACCAGGATGTACTGGCCGTCCGGTGTCCAGGCGGGCTTCGCCACGCGCACAGCGTCGTCGCGGAATACCGCTCGCGGGTTCGAGCCGTCGCTGTCCATCAGCCAGAGGTTGGGCTGGTTGGTGCGGTCCGAGACGAAGGCGATCGTCGTCCCGTCGGGCGAGTAGCTGGGCTGGTAGTTGACCGCGACGCCGCTGTTCTGAGTCAGGCACTCGGCAGCGCCGCCGTCGGCGGAGACTCGGTAGATGTGTCCGAGCAGGTCGAAGACGATCCAGCGGCCGTCGGGCGAGATGTCGACGGACATCCAGGTGCCCTCGCGGGTCTCGAAGTCGATGGTTCGGGTTCGTCCGCGCGCCGCGGTGACGTCCCACGCCGGGGCATCCTGGCCCGCCGCCTCCTGGCCGGAGCCCTGGACGAGCTCGTCCACCGACTGCGGTCGATGATCGCGGGCAAAGCCCACTGGCGCCACGCCGACCGCGGTTGCCAGCAACGCCACCGCCGCGAGGGTCGGGGCGAGTCCGAGCCGTCTCTGGGATCCGTCGTTCTTCATCCAAGATCTCCTGTGTACGCGTCGAGCTTTGCCGGCCGTGCGTTCCGTTGATGGGGTATCGGTTTCTACTGGTACGTGAGTAGTAGGAACCTGATATCCCAACGGCCGAGCCTAGCCATGGACCAATGCAGAAGCAACGAGACATGGTTCTTCGCCTACGTCTCCAACGTCACCGGACGCTCAGGGACCTACGATGGGGGTGGAAAGCTCGATAGTGAAGTACCTCCGAGGGCGAGCCAATCCTCGGCCCGTTGGATCTCGTGCGCTCCGGCGATAGGCTTCAGGCGCTTATCCGCCCTACTGCGGCTGCGCCATGGAACCCGGCACCAAACTTGGCCCCTACAAGATCCTCGAACCGCTCGGTGCGGGCGGTATGGGGGAGGTGTACCGTGCCCGCGACACGACGTTGGATCGTGATGTTGCGATCAAGGTTCTTCCTGCGGCCCTTTCGACCGATCCGGAGCGCATAGCGCGCTTCAAGCGGGAAGCTCGCACCCTAGCTGCACTCGACCACCCAGGCATCGTGACCATCTACTCGGTCGAGGACAGCGACGAGCTGCCCTTCATCACGATGCAACTGGTGCAGGGCAAGGCGCTCAACAAGCTGATCCCTGAAGGTGGTCTGGCGTCGGACAGGTTCTTCGAGCTCGCCGTTCCGTTGACCGAGGCCGTCGGCGCTGCGCATCAACACGGAGTGATTCACCGCGACATCAAGCCGGCCAACGTCATGGTGACGGACGACGGTCGGTTGAAGGTGCTGGATTTCGGCATCGCCAAGCTATTCGAGGGATCCTCGGACGACACGCAGGCAGTTACGGATCTGACACACGCAGGTCAGACCATCGGCACCGTCCCCTATATGTCGCCTGAGCAGCTGTTGGGCGAGCCCACTGATGCGCGCAGCGACGTGTTCTCGCTCGGGGTGACGCTGTACGAGATGGCCACGGGAACGAGGCCGTTCGACGGCAACACGACGGCGGCGGTGTTCGATGCAATCCTCCACCATACGCCGATCTCTGCTGAGCAACTCAACGGGCGACTGTCGCCGCATCTCGGCCAAGTGATCGCACGAATGCTCGAGAAGGACCCAGAGGCCCGTTTTCAATCCACTGAGGAGTTGCTGGAGGCTCTCGGGCAGCTGGGGCTCGACGCCAGCCCGGCGCGCAAGTGGGTCTTCCAAGCGGTAGTCGCAGCGGCGGCGCTGTTGGCCTTCGTTGCTGTCGGGGTTGGTCTCGTCTGGCTGGTTCGGGAATGGCGCGGTGCACCTTCGGAGCCCACGATACCCGGGCTGGTCAATCCGGTTCAGGTCACGAGCGCAACCGGCGTCGAGGACTATCCGGCTTGGTCGCCGGACGGACGGACGCTCGCATACCAGTCCAACCAGGACGGTGATTGGGACATCTGGATCATCCAACCCGGAGGTGGCGGCGCGCTCAACCGCACCGCGGATCACGCCGGCGAAGATCGATATCCCAGCTATTCACCGGACGGGCAGTCGATCGCGTTCTGGTCCGAGAGAGACGGCGGCGGCTACTTCACCATGGGCGCCTTGGCAGGATTACCTCGCAAGCTCGTCGACACCGGGCGCCCAGCCGATGTCCGTCATATCCCCATGAGCCCGCCTCAGTGGTCGGGCGACGGGACGCAGTTGTTATACGTGGTGCGCTCCTGGGCGGACAGCCACGCCGAGATCATGAACCTCGCGTCAGGTTCGACGGTGCGCGTCGACCTTCTGGGCAAGGTCCCCGGCTACGATCCGGTTTGGTCGCCGGACGGCTCACATGTTGCCTACGTCGCGGGGTGGCAGCGCGAGTACGAGACCTCGCAGATTCGCATCCTACGGCTCTCTGACCGCGAGAGCTGGGGAATCACATCCGATGCGCTACACCATCTGAGCCCGACGTGGGTGAGCGATAGCATCCTGTGCTACCTCGTCAACCGTGGCTCCAGCATGGATCTGTGGTGCCAGCGCCTGGACGCAACAGGGCGCCCCGATGGCGAACCCGTCCAGGTCACTGCCGGCGTTGGCATTCGGCAGGCGATGTTCTCGCCTGACAGATCGCGCCTGGCCTACTCGAAAGGACGGTTCGTGGCCAACCTCTGGCGCCTGCCGATACTGTCGACCCGCATGGCGACCTGGGCCGATGCCGAGCAGCTCACATTCGATCAGGCTTGGGTCGAGTTCGTCGACGTATCGCCGGACGCGGCGCACTTGGCAGTCAGCACCGATCGCTCCGGGAACAAGGACATCTGGATGCTGCCAGCGACGGGTGGCGAGATGCGCCAGCTGACTACCGACATTCGACCCGACTGGTCTCCTCAGTTCTCCCCCGATGGTTTCGAGATTGCCTTCTACGCCTATCGCGATGGCGCCCGCTCTCTCCGAATCATGCCGACGGCCGGGGGTGCGGCGCTGCCGGTGCCGCTGGTGGGTGTCGGCGAGCAGTTTGTACCGGCCTGGTCGCCAGACGGGCGCCGTTTAGCTTTCCGCGCCGTAGGTCCCGACTTCAACAACGACATCTACCTGGCGCCACGCGAGGGTGGCACGCCGCTGCGCATGACCGTCCACGAGGCCGGTGACCATTCGGCCACGTGGTCGCCAGACGGCGACTGGATCGCCTTTGGTTCAAACCGAGGTGATGGGGTGAGAATCTGGCGCGTACCTGTCCAGGGAGGCCCTCCTGAGGCCTTCAGCGCGCCTGGCCTCGGTTACCACGATTGGTCGCCGGACGGTGCCTACATCTATGCTCTCGGCGTCGATCACTGGGCCGGTAACGTCTGGGAGATCGATGTGCTTGACGGTGCCGCGCGCCAAGTAACCGACTTGTCTGGTCGGCGCGGCGCACCGGGCAGCGAGGCGCTCGCCACCGACGGCAACTACCTCTACTTCACCTGGGAGGAGGCCCTTGGTGACATCTGGATCATGGATGTGGCTCAGGGCGAGGACTAGCAGGGTGCTGAAGAACTCTGGTGGGTCTGGTTACGGCGTCGTGGGGCCAGATGCAAGCCGGCGCGACGCAGGCGATGCTTGTCGTATCGTCCAGGAGGGCCAACGCTGCAGATGGCTCCACGACGCCGTAACCCGATGGGCACGTGGGGGTTGCTGGCGATCTCAGCGTCAGAGCTCCTCGACGATGACCCTGGCATCGCCCTCGTCGCTCTTCCTTGATCTCGCCAGCAAGACCCACCTGCCAGACTCATCAGAGTTTTTCAGCACCCTGCTAAGCACCCGCATGGCACCTCCTCGCCGTCACCGGACCAGCAGCGGAGCACCTCCCGCTTGAACGTCTCCACATCGACATTCATCGGCAACACGGACCGACAAGGACCCCTGGGCGTTCGGCCGGCACGAGAATATACTCCTACTCCCTCCTGAGAGGAGTAACAGAGGTGGCGAAAACCGAAGAGGAGGCAGTTGGCCGGCGGAAGTTTCTGAAGGGCGCGGCTGCAGCCACCGCTTCGATTGTCGGACAAGGACGGGTCGTGGGCGCACAGCAACCCCCTGCAGACGATCATGAGCACCAGACCGTGCCTTCGGATATCGCGCTGCGGGTCAGGGCGCTGGAATCGGTGCTGGTCGAGAAGGAGATGGTCGACCCCGCGGAGCTCGATGCGCTGATCGATGTCTACGAAAACAAGATCGGTCCCCGCAACGGCGCTCGGGTCGTGGCGCGTGCCTGGGTCGATCCCGCTTACAAGGCGCGCTTGTTAGCCGACGCCACCGAGGCGATCGCAGAGTTGGGGTATGGCGGTGATGAAGGCGACCACATGGTGGTGGTCGAGAACGAGCCGAAGGTCCACAACTTGGTGGTGTGCACGCTCTGTTCCTGCTATCCGTGGCCAACGCTTGGCCTCCCACCGGTGTGGTACAAGTCCGCGGGGTACCGCGCGCAAGCGGTGATCGATCCGCGCGGGGTTCTTCGCGAGTTCGATCTCGAGCTCGCCGCCGACGTCGACGTGCGCGTGTGGGATAGCACGGCCGACATTCGCTACCTCGTGTTGCCGGAGCGGCCGGCCGGCACGGCGAACATGACCGAGGAGCAACTCGCTGAGATCGTCACGCGCGACTCGATGATCGGCGTCGCAAAGGTCGCGTCGGCGCAAGCGGGAGGCGGCGCGTGAACAGCATCCACGACATGGGTGGGATGGCCGGCATGGGGCCCATCGAGCCGGAGCCTGACGAGCCCGTGTTTCACCAGGCCTGGGAACGCCGGGTTTTCGCGCTCTCCATGACAATCTCCCTCGGGAGGAGCTTCAGGTTCGAGCTCGAAAATATCCCGGCGGCCGACTATTTGCGCATGTCGTATTACGAGCGCTGGTTCACGATACTTGTCAACGGGGTGCTCAGGAACAACCTCGCTACACCCGCCGAGCTCGAGAGCGGTGAGGCCGACCCGAACCTGCCGCGGCCGGCACCACCGCTGGCGTCGACAGGTGCGTCGCCTGAGTCCGAGCGGCCGGGTGTTCCGGTGAGCCCGCTGTTCCGTCCGCAGCAGCGCGTGCGCGCCCGCAACATACACGCGCGCGGTCATATACGGCTACCGCGCTACACACGCGGCAAGCGCGGAACCGTGATCCGGGACCATGGCATCTTCGCCCTGCAGGACACCGCCGAGGATGGACAGAGGCTCGGTGACCGCCCGCAGCACGTGTACACGGTGCAGTTCTCAGCCCGCGAGCTCTGGGGCGACCGGGGCGTGGCGCGCGACACCGTGTATGTCGACTTGTGGGAGGACTACCTTGAGCCGGCCTGATCGACTGCTCGACCCCGAGCGCCTCCAGGCCTTGCCGCCGCTTCCTCGAGACGAGGAAGGACCGGTGTTTGCCGAGCCATGGCAGGCCCAGGCGTTCGCCCTCGCTGTGAAGCTCTCTGAGCAGGGATATTTCACCTGGAAAGAATGGTCGCAGGCACTCGGCGACGAACTAAGGGCGGCCGCGGCCCGCGGCGAGCCAGACGACGGCTCGCGCTACTACCACCACTGGGTGGCCGCCCTCGAGCGGCTTGTCACAGAAAAGGGCTTGACGGATTCACCGACGCTCCTGGAGCGGAAGGAGGCCTGGACTGACGCCTACCGCCACACGCCTCACGGAGAGCCGGTGGCGCTCCGTCAGTCGGATTGAAGCACCTCATGCGCCTTCCGGCGCGAGGGGACTCGTCTTGTGCGTGAGCGATCGGTCCAGCGTCTAGCAGACGAGGTCGAGAGGGGAGGACAAAGCATGGGTTTTCGCCAACGTACTTGGTTTGGGCGAACCGCTGTGGCGCGCAAAGTCTTCGCCACGCTCACGGTCGTGCTCTTGTGTCACCCACACGAAGCCATGGCGCATCACATGATCGGTGGTGCGGTGCCCCGTAGCGTTCTCGGAGGATTCTTCTCCGGTCTTGCCCATCCGGTCATCGGCCCTGACCATCTCGCGTTCATCCTCGCGGTCGGGATCATCGCGGCGGCTTTCGCGGAAGGAGGCGTCTTTCCGGTCGTTTTCTTGAGCACCTCCCTGGCAGGCTGTGTGCTTCGCCTGACGGGAGTCAGCGTCGTGGGCGGCGAGGTCGCGGTCGCAGTTACGGTGGTGGCCGCAGGCGTGTTCCTGGCCGTGGACAGGAAGATTCGCCGGTCGCGGCTCCTGGTCGGCTTGGCGCTCGCCGGAGCCTTTCATGGCTACGCCTATGGCGAATCGATGGTGGGAGCGGAGCCTACGCCCATCGTCGGCTATTTGCTCGGACTCGCGGTGATCCAGTATGCCGTGGCGATGGGGGCATTCGCAGTTGCACGGCGATTCGACGATCGAGCTTTGGCGGGGCGAGACGTGACGATGCGGGCGGCGGGGATCACGGTAGGAATGATCGGAGTGGTCGCATTCGCCCTGGCTCTCTAGTTTCAGGTAACCCAACCCTCTGGTAGGGGATGACGTTGGACCGCCAAATTCTTCTGCCCGATATCTGAGGAGGCTGTGATGTGCGTTCGCGCACCGCTGTTGTTGACGTTGTCGTTGATGGTGCTGCTGATCGTGTTACCGGCGCTGTCTACGGCGGGTGATGCGCGAGAGTCGGAGGTCTCTTCCGAGCAGCGCAATGAAGAAAAGCCGAACATAGTGCTTGTCGTGATGGACAACTTTGGCTACGGCGAACCAGGGGTCTATGGCGGTGGAGAAATACGCGGGGCGCCGACGCCCAATATCGACAGCATCGCCCATGAGGGCTTTCAGCTGACCAACTACAACGTCGACTCCGAGTGCACGCCTACACGCGCAGCGCTGATGACCGGACGGTACTCCATGCGCACGCGGCTGCGGCAGGACGGCACGGTGCGATCCGAGTGGTACGGGCTTACCGAGTGGGAGTACACGCTGCCGGAGATGCTGTCGGACGCCGGCTATGCTACCGGCATGTTCGGCAAGTGGCATCT
Source organism: Acidobacteriota bacterium (assembly GCA_963666055.2). Classification (GTDB taxonomy): domain Bacteria; phylum Acidobacteriota; class UBA890; order UBA890; family WLXD01; genus DASCOT01. The sequence continues at coordinate 1,114,430 of CAXWPH010000015.1, forward strand.
GGGCGAGGTCGACGGTCGTTTCCCCACCGATCAGGGGTTCGATGAGTGGTGGGGCATCCCGCGTTCCTCCAACGAGGCGTACTGGCCCGACAGCAACTCGGTTCCGGCCGACTTGGATCTGAACTACCAACACGTCATGACCGCGACTCGAGGCGAGCGGCCCACCGTGCTGGAGGTCTATGACCGCGCCAGGCGAGCGACGATCGACCGCGAGAGCACCGACCGCGCGCTGGAGTTCATCCGCCGCAAGGCGGGAGAAGGACAGCCCTTCTTCGCCTACTTGCCCTATACGCAAACGCATACACCCCACGACCCCCATCCCGCCACCAAGGGAAGAACGGGCAACGGAAACTTCGCCGACATCCTGGCTCAGACCGACGAGTACGTGGGCGATCTGCTCGACACGATCGATGAGCTGGGCCTGAAAGACGACACCATCTTCATCTTCACCTCCGACAACGGGGGCTACGGCGGCATCGAGCGCGAGGGCTTCAACGGACCCTGGCGAGGCGGCATCTACACGAGCTACGAGGGCGCCTATCGGGTGCCGTTCCTGATCCGCTGGCCCGGCAAGATCCCCGCGATGCGAAAGTCCAACGAGATCGTCCACGCAATGGACGTCTACGCCACGCTGGCCGCGTTCGTGGGCGCCGAAATGCCCACCGACCGGGTGATGGACAGCGCCGATTACTCCGACTTCCTGATGGGCAAGACCGACAAGCCCGCCCGCGAGTCGCTCGTCCTGTATGTGGGCAACGAGGTCTACGGCGCTAAGTGGCGTAACTGGAAGATGCTGTACAAGGAAATCGAGCGCATCGGGCAGCCGATCACCATCCGAACTCGACCCGCCTACTACAACTTGCTGAAGGACCCGAAGGAGCAAGAGCCTCTTCGCCACCAGTTCCAGGACAGCTGGGCGGCAACGCCCCTGAACCGGGCGGTGCGGGAGCACCGCGCATCGCTGGCCGCGGACCCGGGAACGCCTGATCCCTAGTCGCCGGCCTATTGCGACCGCGATTTGGAGGCCGCACCGTGAAGTATCTCGTGTTCACCCTGTTGCTGGCGCTTGCCGCGGCAATCCCGGCGGCGCAGGTGCCCGAGTACTCCATCGAGGCGATACGGTTCGCGAATTCCCCCGGCGACTCCGTCGCGGACATGGTGATGGGCGCGCCCAAGGACGAAAGAATCGACACTATCTACGCGTTTTGGCTGATCCGCGGGGGCGGCCGGAACATTCTCTTCGACAGCGGGTTTCACCGCGATCGCTGGTTCAAGCTATGGACCGTCAAAGACTACCTACGGCCGGATGAAGCGCTGCGCCTTGCCGGAGTGAAGCCGGAAGAGGTCACCGACGTGGTGATCAGCCACGCGCATTGGGACCATATGGGAGGGATCGACCTTTTTCCGAAGGCCACCGTCTGGATTCAGAGGGAAGAGTTCCGCTACTACACGGGAGAGGCTTGGCAGCCCGGCGGGAATCACGGCGGGATCGATCCTGACGACGTAAGGGAGCTCGTCCGGATCAACACCGAAGGCCGTCTACGGCTGGTGGACGGCGATGATCAGGAGATCATTCCCGGCATCCGGGCATTTACCGGCGCGCGCCACACATACGCTTCGCAGTATCTGCGCGTAGGCGGCAATGCCCCCTTCGTTCTCGCCTCGGACAACGTCTATCTGTACCGCAACCTGACGGTCTGTACCGCAACCTGACGGTCTACGCCGCCAGCGCAACCTTCAGCGACGCCGATCATGCCGTAAACGTGGCGGCTCAGCGGCGTATGATCGAGCTGGCAGGTTCACTCGATCGTGTCGTACCCGGCCACGACGCCCTGCAATTCGAACGCTTCCCGACGGAGGGGCGAATCGCGCTCATTCGCCCACTCTTGCGGAGATGATCTGTGACGCCGGTCACCGTACGCCTGGGTACGTCGGAATACGCCCGCGTGAGTTCAGTAGGAAAGGCCTGCGAGGGATTCGAGCCCTACTCCTCAGCATGCACGATCGTGTCAGGCCGGTACTTCTCCCACGCGAACCAGAGGGAGTAGGTCGAGATTATCGGCTGCAGATGCGCTCCCTGAAGCGCTCCGGAAACCGCCTCGCCGGTGATCGGATTCCACTTTGAGCCGGTTTGGTGATCCCGAAGCCGATCGTCGGAGTCGAGGCTGAAGCTCAACTCCTGGTCGTTAAGGGTTCGCAGGTAGATACGCGCCGTAGATAGGTCCGGCGCCAAGTACACGACGATCGGCGCGTTCTCGAAGACGTCCTCGAGCAAGCGCTTGCTAGCCAGCCGCCGCACCAGATAAGCGCGCGCTTCGACGTGACCCTCGAGGCCGACGATCAGGTCCTCCGAACGGATCGGCCCCGGCGGTTGGTTGGCGATCTCGTCGAAGGTCTCCCGGGTGAACCGCGCTCGATAAGGGACCGCAGGCTTCACATAGACCGTGGTCTCGGGATGCATCTCCCGCCATTGACGCCAGGTCGTCATCATCGACGCACGCTTTTCGAGCGCTGTTCCTTCCAGCTCGCCGCTGACCGCCTTGCCAAACAGCTGGCTCCAGTGTGAGCGGGTCTGTGCGTCGTACATGATGAGCGTGCCCTCGTCGACGCCGACGACGCCGAATTGCAGCTCCCGGCCATCAAACTCGCGGGCGTACACGACGCCGCTGTGATCGATCGGTCACCAGCTCGGCGCGATGAGCTCTCCACCGAGCTCGTCGTTGACGACCTCGTTGTTCGGCCCGTTCATGTAGTTGACTGGGTAGGCGCGTGCCTGGCCGTTGATCACCACACCCATGACGATGTCGTCGTCACCAATTTCGGCCTCGGACGCGGCGACGATCTCCGGATCGACGTTCAGCGGAAAGCCCTCCTCGCTGAGCATGGTGAAGTCGGACCGGTCGCGATTCGTCGGGCCGCGGCCCTGGGGCGCCTCGCCAAACGCCTGGAGCGGCAGCAGCGTCGCGCTGACAACCACGAGCGCCAGTAACTTACTCAGTCCGTGCACGCTGCTCTCCTCTCGGTGAAGCTTCGTTGAAACCGTCGAACTTCACCGTACCATCAGCGGCGGACGCCCCGGGTGTGTCGGCGCCGGTTCATTGTTGGGCAGGGTGCACAGATGCCCGTCGGTGCTGCCGATAAACAGCGCACCGCCACGGAGCGCTGGCGAAGATCGAACGTAGCGCCGCCAACAAAGGGTCCCGACGCCAACGAGCGCCAGAGCGCGTCCGTCCGTTGGATCTCATACGCTTCGGCGATAGGCTTCAGGCGCTCAACCACCTTCCTCTGCTAGCGCCATGGAACCCGGCACCCGACTAGGCCACTACGAGATCCTCTCCCCGCTCGGTGCAGGCGGCATGGGCGAGGTGTATCGAGCACACGACACCACGCTGGACCGTGATGTCGCGATCAAGGTTCTGCCGGAAGACTTCGCCGCCGACCCGGAGCGCCTGGTTCGCTTCCACCGCGAAGCGAGGCTCCGTGCCTCCCTGAATCACCCCAACGTCGCCACCATTTACGGGTTTGAGGAATCTGGCGGCGTACGCTTCATCGCCATGGAGCTGGTCGAGGGGCAGAGCCTCGCCGAGCAACTCAAGGCCTCCGGGCGCATCCCGGTCGACGTGGCACTGGAGATCGCTCGTCAGATTGCCCTGGCGCTCGAAGCTGCTCACGAGGCCGGCGTCATCCATCGTGACCTCAAGCCTGCCAACGTGCAGGTCACTCCCGATGGCAACGTCAAGGTGCTCGACTTCGGCATTGCCAAGGTCCACGAACCGGAGGTGGCATCGGATCTGAGCCAATCACCCACGGCGATGGCACCCACGGCGACCGGCGTGGTCATGGGGACGGCGCACTACATGAGCCCGGAGCAGGCACGCGGCAAGCCGCTCGACAAGCGCACCGACATCTGGTCGTTCGGCTGCGTGCTCTACGAGATGATGACGGGCCGGACTGCCTTTGCGGGAGAGACGGTCATAGATGTGCTGACAGCAGTTCTCGAGAGGGAGCCTGATTGGACTGCTCTGCCGGAGACCACCTCCCCGATCATCCAGCGTCTGCTGCAGCGATGCCTGAGAAAAGACCCTGGACAGCGGCTCCACGACATCGCCGACGTTCGCATCGAGCTCCACGACGAGCAGCCTGAGCCCGCGCCACCGACTGACCGGCAGCCTCGTCCATTCATGATCGGACGCGCGCTGGTGGTCACTCTCGGCGCGGTCGGTCTATTGATGCTCGGCATCGCGGCTTGGCAAGCAATGCGGCCATCCTCGGGAACCGCTCCCGTAGTCTCGCGGTTGGTCGTGACCGTTCCCCCCGACCAGGAGCTCAACCAAATCGGGGGCTCGTACCCACTGGCGCTTTCGCCGCAAGGCGACCGGCTCGCCTACGTCGCGGAGACGCAGGGAAAGCTCTCGCTGTTCGTGCGCGATCTGGACGATTTCGAGGCACGGGCGATACCCGGAAGCGAGGGGGCACGATACCCGTTCTTCTCGCCCGACGGGGAGTGGGTGGGGTTCGTCACAGTCGGCCAGATGTTCAAGGCGGCGGTGGCGGGAGGACGCCCGATCGTCGTCAGCGAGTCAGCTTCCTTCGGACGCGGTATCAGCTGGGGAGCCGATGGCCATATCTATTTCATCATCAGCGGAGCGCCAGGGCTGTCTCGCGTTAGCGCCGACGGGGGTGCTCCGGAAGCCGTCGTCAGCCAGAACCCCGAGATTGACGCGCTGCGACACCGCTGGCCACACGTGCTCCCCGACGCCAGTGGAGTGCTCTCGACTGTGGTCATCCCGGCCGACTCGGTCAACCAGCAAGATCACCGTCTGGCGGTGTTGTCGTTTGCTACCGGCGAGTGGCAGGAGCTGGGCCAGGGCACCCAAGGTCAGGTCATTCGAGACGATACACTCGTGTATCACGCTGCCAACGGTGAGCTGCGCGTCGTCGCCTTCGACCTGGACAGTCATAGGATCGCCGGTTCGCCGACCTCGGTGCACGATGGCGTGTTCCGGGCATCCGGCGGAGGAGGCGCGTACTTCGCCGTATCGCGGACCGGCTCGTTGGTATACGTGCGCGGCGGCTTCGACCGCAGTCTGGTCCGTGTCGATCGGGAGGGGCGCGATACCCCACTTACGGACGAGGTCCGTGGCTTCAGGCTCCCCAGGGTTTCGCCCGACGGCAGCCAGGTGGCGGCGACGATCGATCCGCGCCCCTCGCAGGTGTGGGTGCTGGACGTGGCGAGAGGCACGCTGACCAAGGTGGCCGACGAGGGTCACACCCTCTTTGCAATCTGGACACCCGATGGACAACGGGTGGTGTTTGCCCGCGGCGCTGACCTCTACGCACAATCGCGAGACGGAACGGGGAACGCCGAGCTGCTGTTGGGTGCGCCGTACAGGCAATACCCAGCCTCCTTTTCGCCCGACGGAGAGCTTCTCGTCTTCAACCAGGTGCATCCGACGACAGGCGCAGACATCTGGGCCGTTTCGAGCGAGGCGGAGGTCTTCCCTCTGCTGGAGACCGAGGCGGACGAGTATCGGGCGCGAGTCTCGCCAGACGGAAGCTGGATCGCCTACGCCTCCAATGAGACCGGTGTTCTCGAGGTATACGTTGCGGCTTTTCCCGAGATGGGCAGGCGCCAGCGCATTTCCGTCGCGGGGGGAACCGATCCTGTTTGGGCGCGAGACGGCACGGAGCTCTTCTACAGCAACGACGGCCAGCTATGGGTGGTCCCCCTCGATGCCGGGCCTGCTCTCACGGCGGGCATTCCGGAGGTGCTCTTCGACTGGCCACACGGCATCAGCCAGACGTTCGATGTCTTCCCTGACGGCCGCTCGTTCGTGATGGTGAAGACCGATCCCGAGTCGGCTCCCGACCGCTTCTACGTCGTGCTGAACTGGTTCGACGAGCTGACGCGGCTCGCGCCGACGGACCCCTAGCAGGGCGTGGTGGAAGTGTGGCGGGCCTGGCGACAGGGTCTTGCGAGGCGGAGGCAAGGAGAAAGGAGGAGGCGATGGTTACCCCATCGTTAACGACGAACGACACAGCATACGCGCGCAACCCCCTATCGCGCATAGGGGGGCACTTGGAACAGAAGTGTTGACCTGTAATGAATCCCGAGAGTGACCTACAAGTACTCGACCTCGACTTCGTTCGCCTCCAGTTTCCTTTCTTTGAAACGGAGTTGTCGAAGCATTGGGCCTTCTTTGAAAATTCCGGAGGGACGTTTCCGTGCGGCGCGGTGGTCGACCGGCTGACGCGTTTCTATCGCGAGAACAAGGTTCAGCCCTACACCCACAACGCGTTGGCCGCTGCCGCGAGCGAACAGATGGGCGCGGGCCGAAGCGTTATTGCGGCGCTCTTGGGCGTTCCCGAAGCAACGCTCACGCTGGGCCCTTCGACGACCCAAAACTTCAACACGCTGAGCACCGCCTGTGCCGCCTTCCTCGAGCAAGGCGACGAGATTCTCGTCTCCGGACAAGATCACGAGGCGAATATCGGCGGGTGGGATCGACTTGCGCAACGTACCGGAGCGGTGTTGCGTTTTTGGCCCGTCAATCCGGAAACGGGCGAACTGGAGCTGGCGGCGTTTGAAAAGTGCCTCAACGCCAAAACGAAGATCGTCAGCGTGACGCACAGCTCAAACATCATCGGAACGGTCAATCCGATCCGCGACATCGTTCGGGCGGGGCATCGTGTCGGCGCGAGAGTGGTGATCGACGGTGTCTCGTATGCGCCGCACGCGTGGCCTGATGTGCTGTTGACCGAGGCGGATGCCTACGCGTTTAGCACCTACAAGACGTTCGCGACGCATCTGGGGGTGCTGTATGTCGCGCCGGACTTCATGGCGCAGCTTGCGCCACAGTGCCACTTTTACAATGTGGGAAACCCTTCGGCCCATTTGGATGCCGCCGGCCCGGACCACGCTTCCATCGCCGCCCTCGCCGGGCTCGGCGAGTTCTTCGAGACGCTGCACGATCATCATTTCGAGGCATCCGCGCGATCGCTCGATCAAAAGGCGCGCGCCATCTCGAGGCTGATGCACCAACACGAACAATCGCTGTGCGCCCTGTTGCTCGACGCGCTCGACCGCTTGCCGGTCCGAATCGTCGGGAAAGCGACGATGGACGGCCGCGAAGCGAACGTTGCGTTGTTGGCCGACACGCATCCGGCGCCCGCCCTCGCCAAGCTGCTCGCCGAAAAAGGCATCGTCGCCAGCCGCAGTCATTTTGACGGTTGCCGCCTGCTCGAGAAATTGGGCATCGACACGGACGACGGCGTCCTCCGCATCAGCTTCGCCCACTACAACACGAAGGAAGAAACCCTGCGTCTGATCGCCGCGCTGGAAGGCATCTTCGGTTCGTAGCGCACTTCGCATTCCTACGAAACTCTTGGCGCCCTCGTTCGTCTAACGTTGTTAGATGGATCGATCGGTGTAACGATCTGGTCACCCAACAACGCTAGTGCAACTAGGAGGAGCCTATGGGCCGCGACGTGCTCGGCGGCTTCGAACATCAGATTCTGCTGTCGATCCTGCGGCTTGGTGACGACACCTACACGGTGCCGATCGTGCTCGAGCTTGAAGCGCAGACGGGTCGCGAGGCGGCGCCGGCGGCTGTGTACATCGCTCTGCGAAGACTCGAGAAGAAGGGCCTTGTCGCTTCACGCCTCGATGATGCGGCGGGCGCGCGCGGGTCACGCACACGGCGCTTGGTCAGCATCACACCTGACGGCATCGACACGCTGAGCGAGTCGCGCAAAGCGCTGGTGACGCTCTGGGATGGCGTCGAAGAACGCCTGGATGGGGCGAAATGAATGCACGGCTCGCCCCACCCCGGCTGCTTGCCGGCATCCTCCGGCTGGCGCTGCCGCGACGCGACCGCGACGTGCTGCTCGCCGATATCGCCGAGCTGTTTCGCTACCGCGCTCGGCGCGACGGCAGGGTCCGCGCCATCGCCTGGTATGCGCGCCACGTCCTCGTCACCCCGGTTCGCCTTCTCCTGGCGCGCCATTCGAACCGGGTCGTTCTTCCTCTCAAGCAACTTTCTGGCAGGCCGTACCTTCCGAATCCCCCCCGAGACGCCTTCATGATGGAAACAATCTGGCAAGACATGCGGTTCGCGGTTCGCACGCTCGGGCGCAGCCCGATGTATGTCGCCGTTGTGGTGCTCACCCTGACGATCGGGGTCGGGATCAACGCCACGATCTTCATGATGGTCAACGCCTTGCTGCTGCGGCCACTGCCCGTCCTGGCGCCCGAAGAGCTGGTCGAGATCTACTCGTTCAATGCCGAGTTCGACGTTCCGATCACGAGCTCCTACCCGGACTATCTGAGCATCAGCGAATCGGCCACCACGATCAGCGGTGTCGCGGGCCATTCCATGCTCGCCGCGAGCATGACGTCGAACGGCCGCGCCGAGTTGGTCTACGGCGAGTTCATCACCGGCAACTTCTTCGAGCTCCTGGGTATCACGCCGCAGATGGGGCGGCTGATCGGCGCCGATGACGACCGCGTGCCCGGCGGCCATTCAGTCGTAGTGCTAGGGCACGGCTTCTGGCGCGACCGTTTCGCGGGCGATGCGTCGATCATCGGGGAGGCGCTGATTTTGAACGGGCGACCCTACACGGTGATCGGCATCGCGCCACCCGAGTTCAACGGCCTCGTCCACGTGTTCGACGCTCAACTTTGGCTCCCGGCAACGATGGCCGAAGAGATCGACCCGTTCGGCATCCTTTCCTTCCAGCCTTCGCCGGGCGAGACGCGCCCCGAACAGCGCGGCAGCCGTTGGATGATGCTCAAGGGGCGCCTCGCCGAAGGTATGAGCGTGGCGCAGGTGCAAGCAGAGATGGACGCGATCTTCGCGCGGCTTGCAGTCGAGTACCCCGATTCCAATGAGGGATGGGGAGCCCACGTGCTGCCTGCTGCCAGCGTGCGGGTGCACCCGATGGCCGACGGCTATCTGGCCCCGGTCGCGGCACTCCTGCTCGGCATGGTTGGCCTTGTACTGGTCAGCGCCTGTACGAATATCGCTGCGATGACCCTATCGCGCGCGTCGGCGCGAAGCCGCGAGATCGCCGTTCGTTTTGCCCTTGGCGCCGGCAAAGCGCGCCTCGTGCGCCAGCTGCTGACCGAGAGCCTGGTGCTCGCATTTCTTGGCGGTATCGGTGGTGTCGGCCTGACATTCTGGCTGCGCGGGTTGCTGCTGAGCTTCCGGCCGCCAAGCGCGATTCCCATGAGTTGGAACCTCCCGGTGGACGGCAGAGTCATCGCCTTCACCTTCGCCCTGGCGGTAGCCGCCGGCCTGGTCTTCGGCCTCGCGCCGGCGCTCCGCGGTTCCCGAACCGACCTGGTCGCCGCGCTCAAGGACGGCGCGCGTGGAAGCGAGGGGTCCGGCCGCAAACACGGACTCCGCGGCGCGCTGGTCGTGGTGCAGGTCGCTGTCTGCATCGTGCTGCTCGTCGGCGCGGCATTGATGGTGCGTAGTGTCCAATCAGCGACCAAGGTGGATCTGGGGTTTGATCCCAACGGCCTCCTCGCTTACACGATAGATCTGGACCTGCTCGACTACTCCAGCGAGGATGCCGATCAGTTCTTCGACGTTGCCGCAGCGCGTATCGGCGCCCTGCCCGGCGTGCGTGCGGTAGGACGCACCAGCCGGATGCCACTGAGTCTGGGGCTCAACCAGAACGGGATCTACATCGAGGGTCGGCAGGTGGCCTCCAACGACCCGGCCATCGCGGTCGACACCACGACCGTCGACGGCGGCTACTTCGACGCTCTCGGTGTGCCGCTGCTGCGCGGGCGCACCTTTGGGGCACAGGATACGCCGGAGTCACTCGCCGTCGCGATGGTCTCCATGGCTCTCGCGGAACGCGATTTCCCTGGCGGGGCGGTGGGCCAGAGTTTCCACACCGGGGGTCTCGACGGACCGACCTACGAGATCATCGGTGTGGTGGCCGACACGAAGGTCCGCACTGTCGGCGAGGAACCCATCCCGTATCTCTACTTTGCGGATGAGCAGAACTCGCGTTCGAACGGGACCATTGCCGTGCGGCTCGACCACGATACGCCACAGCTGCGCGCCACGGTACGGCAGGAGTTGCTCGCCATAGAGCCTGAGCTTGTCTTCACGAACGACAGCGACATGCTCGGAATCTTGGCGATGGCACTGTTCCCGGTCCGCTTCGGCGCGGCCATGCTGATTTCCGCCGGCGTGATCGCGCTCCTGCTGGTGTCGGTGGGTCTATACGGTGTGATCGCATACTCCGTGGCGCGACGGTCCAAGGAGATCGGCGTGCGGATGGCGCTCGGCGCCGCCAGCACGGACGTCGTGCAGTTGGTCTTGCGACGCGGTCTCGGGCTGGTAGCGATCGGCGCGGCCGTCGGGGGCGTGGCCTCGGCACTACTGTCCCGAGCACTCGCATCCGTTCTCTACGGCGTCGGCGCCCTCGATCCACTGGCGTTCGCAGCGGCGTTCCTGCTCCTGCTGCTGGTCTCCGGCCTGGCCAACTGGCTGCCGGCCCGCCGCGCCGCGCGGCTGGATCCCGTGCAAGCATTGCGCGCCGACTGAGCTACGCCGGTACACAACAAGCCCGCCACCCCCCGACATGCGCCGCGGAGCGCCGCGCTCAGTCGGTCACCGCGTACCCCGACCGATTCGGTTGGGTCGAGCCCGAGGGCGGTCTGGTCGCATTCCCTTGGATCGTCGGCGAACCCGCCGCATTGCCGCTCTGTGAGAAGCTGGCGGCGGGAATCCTGCTGTCTCCTGGTGACTGCTTTGGCCACCCCAAGCACTTCCGCCTCGGCTTCGGCTCCACCGAGCCCCAGGCCTTTGTGCAAGCGCTCGCCGCGATCGAGGAAGTCATCGTCGCGGCGCCGAGCGCGCACACCGCAGTAAGATGGGAGCCGCTTGACCCGACCGCCCCGGGCGGAGCCCGACACCCAGCAGGAGCAGAATGACATTCTCGAAGCCGGCTGCATCGTTCTTGGTTACAGTCGTCGCCGCGCTGATCGTGTCGACGCCTGCGGTCGCCCATGCCCAGGTCCTCGAACGCCTGCCGAACATCTACCCTCTGAATGGCCTGCCGGATCCCTACACCGGTGAGGAGTGGGTGACCCTACCCGATGGCAGGACTTGGGGCTCGACGGCGGGCGTCGATATCGATCCCGACGGCCGGCACATTTGGGCGATCGATCGATGCGGAGCCAACTCCTGCGCCGGGTCCGATCTCGATCCGATCCTCAAGATCGATCCTCAAGGCAACGTCGTCGCTAGCATGGGCGGCGGGCTGTTTCTTTTCCCGCACGGGATCCATGTGGATCGTGACGGCAACGTTTGGGTCACCGACGCGCAGGGGCCGGACCCCACCAATCCGGCGAGCGCGGGCAAGGGTCATGTGGTCATCAAGTTGAGTCCCGATGGCGACATCCTCCTCACGCTCGGTCGACCCGGCGCGCCCGGAGATGGCCGGGGCCCGCTTCTCAACACGCCCAACGACGTGGTAACCGACGCGGATGGCAATGCCTACGTCGGAGACGGCCACGGGGGCCAGAATCTCAACGCCCCGCCGGAGACGGTCGCCCGCATCGCCAAGTTCGACCGTGACGGCAACTTCATCACCTCATGGGGCAGGCTCGGTTCCGGTCCCGGCGAGATGCGCACCCCTCACGCCCTGGACATCGACTCACAAGGCCGGCTGATCGTCGGCGACCGTGGAAACAACCGCTTGCAGATCTTCGAGCTCGATGGCACGTACATCGGTGAGCTCAGGCAGTTTGGACGCCCGAGTGGCATCTACATCACCGCCGACGACACGATTTACGTGGCCGACTCCGAGTCCCTGTTCGCCAACTCTCAGAACCCGGGTTGGATCACCGGCATTCGCGTCGGAAGCCTGAGGACCGGCATCGTCGATTATTTAATCAACGGCAAGGTTTCTAGGTACCCCAACGGCTCGAACCCGGAAGGCGTGGCCGTCGATGCCGCAGGCAACGTCTACGGCACGGTGGTATCGCAGGGCGGCGCGTTCATTCGGTCGACCCGGCGCTAGCAGGCCGTGGTGAAAGTGTGGTGGGTCTGGCGACAGGGACTTGCGAAGTGGAGGCAAGGAGAGAGGAGGAGGCGATGGTTACCCCATCGTTGACGAGGAACGACGCAGGATACGCGCGCAACCCCCTGTCGCCCGAAGGGTTACGGCGATTTGGGGCCATTTGCGGCGTTGGCCTTCCTCGACGATGGCTAGGGCATCGCCTGTGTCAGGCCGCCTTGCATCTGGCCCCAACTCGCCGTAACCAGACCCACCACACTTTCACCACGGCCTGCTAGCTCCGGATAGGTCGGCGCGGGCACCTCGACGCACAGGGTTGGCACCGCCTCGGGATCACACGCGTACTCCGGCGTGTGCATCTCCAACAGCGTTCTGATGATGTGGCCGCCGTGTATACATTACGCAATGATTACAGCGGACCAATTCATACGAAGAGGCTGAACAACCGCGGGTGAAACGATGGCACTCAGAATCATCTCAATCCTCTTCATCAGCATGGCGGTGAACATCTATATTGCGGTTGCGCCGTCTATTCTTGGGGCCCTTGTTGATTATCAAGGCCTGTCCACCGACGTGGCAGGTCGTCTGATTTCATACAATTTCTGGGGTGCAACGGTATCGACGATATTCGCAATTTTCTTCCTTCACCGGCCCGGATGGAATTTGGGCTTGACGATGCTCGCCTGCCTGTTGCTGGTCACGCTGACCAGCCTGGCCTCGGTGTGGTTTGTTGGTAGCGTTGCGGCGTTAGGCCTTGTTCGCTTCGTCAACGGATTGGGCGCTGGCCTGGGATATACGGTCGCCTGCGTTGCGATTGTAGGTACCCCGCGCATTGAACGATCGTACGCCATCCTGTTCGGCGCGCCATACTTGATTGGTGGTGCAGGGCTATGGCTATTGCCCTACGTCTATCACTCGAGCGGCATTGAGGGTGCCTTCTACGGAATGGGTGCGATCAACCTGATCGCGTGCGGTCTCCTGCCGTTCTTCCCAACCACGGTCGCCGGCACGGCGGAGACCAACAGCAACCCGCCGAGCCATCTGGACCGCGGCCTGCTCGCCTTGTCCAGCCTGGTCCTCGCCGCCCTCTTTCTGCACTATGTTCTCAATACTGGCGTTTGGACGTATTTCGAGCGGCTTGGCGTGGCGTTCGGTATGTCGCCAGAAGGAGCAGGCGCGCTATTGGGCCCAAGCATGTCTGCTGCAATTGTAGGGATGATGGCGGCATGGCTTCTTGGCGATCGGATCGGATACCTACGACCTATCTACATCGGTACGGTCGCGATCGCTGTCTCGACACTCTCGTTGTTACTGTCATCTTCCGAAATTGTTTTCGGGGTCGGAACAGCGGTGTTCAACGCCAGTATTACCCTGGTTACGCCCTACTTCATAGCAATCCTGGCTACACTCATCCCGTCTGGTCGCGGCGTAACTGCTGCCAATATCGTAACGATTGCAGGATTTTCCATCGGCCCGTTTCTCTTGTCGTTCATGATCGCGAACGATGATTTCAGGCCGTCTATCGTGCTGACTGCCGCCGGCTTCGTCGTCGTGATTGCTTTGCTCTGGTGTTTCGCGAGCAAGCTCGAGCACATGGCTATTGCCCATGCGCAACTGAAGAGGAAGTGCGGTATTTGTGTACCACCCGGATGATCTTGGAGGACCTGAACGATGTCTGAGACAACCGACGTAAGTACCGATCTAAAACCCGAATTTCTTGTCGTTGTCGACAAGATCTACCGGGATATGTGCAACCTGCAGCCAGGAACCAAGGTCCTGATCATCACCGATTCTCGTACGCCGCGACACGTCGTCTCGGTTTTTATGGGCGCGGCCATGGCGATGGGTGCCGACGTGTCAGTGTCGGAGAATCCTTTGCCCCCGCCGCCAACGCTACAACCAGGATATGAGTGGAATTCGATGGTCAAAGCCGCTTCGAGGGAAGCCGACTTGATTCTCGACTTGGCTGTCGGCTATGCGGACTTCATAGCGGAAGCCGTGGAACGTGGCGCTCGCGTGATGTGCCCCGGGGACGGTACCGGTGGACATCACATCGAGGACACACTCATTCGCACAATGCTCGCTGCCGATATTCACGAACTGCGGAGGGAGTCTATTGAGATTGCCGCGCTCTTCACAGAAGCCGAAACGCTCCGTATGACGTCCGAAGAAGGGACGGATTTCGAGCTGTTCATTGGCGGCCTCGAAGGCGCAGATGGTGACGAGTTTCTATGGGACCGGGACAAGAATCAGATGACCCCTGCGGCATGGGCCACCCTGCCGCCTGCAGGACCTGGAATTGTACTCCCGAAGGGCCGCGGCGATGGTGTTATAGCCGTAGATGGCGTTCTATTGTATGAACCGGCCTGGGATCATGAAAAGCTCACCGGCCCGGTGTTTCTGACCTTCGAGAAAGGCAAGATAGTAGATGTTCAGGGCGAGCCATTGTTCGCGGGCCGACTAAGTCACTGGCTTGCCGAACAGCCTGACGATTCCGCCGCGTACGGTCCGGTACATTTGAATCTGGGGTTGAATTCGCGCGCCATGCTTACACAGCATCAGGAGTTCGAGAAACTGCGTGGTACCGTCGTTTGTGGATTTGGTGACAGCAGCCTGATGGCGCGTATATGGCATGGCTCCGATCTGGAGCCCAATGTATCGCACATACATTGGGGTATTTTGTTGATGCGACCCACGGTTCGACTGGACGATCTGACCATTTGCAAGGATGGTTTCATCGTGGACCAGGCCCGCCACACTTCCACCACGGCCTGCTAGAACATCGGGACGAGCAACATTAGATGGCCGTGTTCGAGTGGTTGCTGGGCAAGTCGACGCTGTCATCGTTTCGGCGGCCAGGCTTCGTGTGGTTGTGGCTGGCACTGGCGTTGAGTGGCTTCACCCACAGCGTCGCCGCCATTGCGTTCGGCTGGCTGGCGCTCGAGATCACCGGCTCGCCAGTGGCTGTAGGAACGGTCTTCGCGGTGCGCTACGTGCCGCGTCTGCTGTTCGGCGTGCCCGTTGGGGCGCTCTCGGACCGCATGGATCGACGTCGAATGCTGCAGCGCGTGGACCTGCTCGGCGCGGTGATGGCTCTGGGCGCTGCCGGATTGGGGCTCACGGGTAACCTGACGTTTGTGAGTCTGCTGCTCGTTGCCTTTCTGGAGGGCGCTGTCGACACCGTCGAGACGACGCTCGGACGCACCCTCGTCTACGACCTCGTGGGTCGCTCCGAGGCAGTCAACGGCATGGCGCTGGAGCAGCTCGGCAACCGCGGCATGGGTGCCGTCGGGGCGGTTGGCGCCGGTGTGTTGCTGGCGTGGTATGGGTCGGCTGCCCCGTTCCTGTCGATGACGATCTCCCTTGGCGCTGCCGTAGCATTGCTGTCTCGGGTACCTCGAGGCCGTCGCTCGCCTCCGCTCGACAACGTCTCACCCGCCGAGATCGACCCGCGTGGAGACGAGGCCAGCGCGCAAGTGCCTGAAGCTCGCGCCTCGGGGGCAACGGCGCCCCGCCGCAGGCGGAACCTCGCGGTCGTTCTCGAGGGCTTCGCCGTGCTGTGGCGCAACCCGGCCGTGTTGCTGCTCGCCGCGATCGGCGCCGCGGCGGAGATTTTCGCCTTCTCCAGTGATGCGCTGCTGTCGTCATTCGCGCGCGACATCCTGGAGGTCGGTGCGACCGGGCTGGGCAACCTGACCGCCGCTCGGCAAGTCGGCGGCGTCGCCGGCTTACTGACGCTCGCCGCGCTCTCGACGCGGTTGCGGCCGGGTACGCTGCTATTCTGGATGTGCGGGCTGTTCTCGATGTCGCTGATAGCCTTCGCCGGCTCCACCTCCTACTCCCTATCGATACTCCTGATGCTGGGGATCGGCGTTGCCTGGGCGGCTCTCGATGTGCTGTTGCCGAAGCTGGTCCAGGACCGCGTCCCTGACGACGAGCGGGGCGCCGCCGTCGGCGTTTGGAACCTCAGCCGCGGTGCCGGCCCGCTCGGCAACCTCGAGACCGGGGCGGTCGCTGGGGCGCTTGGGACACCGATGGCACAGGTGATCAACGCCGGCGCCTTGCTGATAGTGGTGGCGGCCGCCGCGTGGTTGCAACGGTTCCCGCGTTGGCGGATATCGTCAACATGACGCCCCTGTTGCCACGGCCTGCTAGGCGCCAACCGACATCTTCATCCAGCCGGAGGTGTTGTGGAAGTCCGCCACGGCAGAGCCAGGGGGCACCAGCGCATCGCAGGCGGCACGCGTCTCGTCGTCGAGCTTCATCTCGGCGACGGGCAGCGCATCTTCGAGGTGCTCCATCGTGCGCGGCCCCATCAGAGGGGCGGTCACGCCCGGCTGGTCCTTGGTCCACAGCAGGGCGAGCTGCGCCGAGGAGATGCCGAGCTCGCGAGCGATTGCGCCGAAGCGTCGCCCGATCTCCACGCCCCGAGGCGTGACGCGATCCCGGTAGAAACCACCTCGGTATACGGCTCGCGAATCCTGCGGCAGATCTTCCGCATCGTCGTAGCGGCCCGCTAGCACGCCCATTCCCATCGGCGCCCAGGTGATGAGACCGATGCCGTGCTTCTGAGCCAACGGAATCAGCTCGTTCTCGATGCGCCGATCCAGCAGGTTGTAGGGCGATTGCTCCGTGACGATGCGCTGATAACCGAGCTCCCTGCTGATCGCCAGCGCCTCCATCACCACCCATGCGGGATGGGTCGACGTGCCTACGTAGCGGACCTTGCCGGACCGCACGAGATAGTCGAGCGCGCCGAGCGTCTCGTCGAGCGGGATCTCGGGCGAGTGGCGGTGCGCGTAGTAGACGTCGATGTAGTCGGTCTGGAAGCTGCGCAGCGAGGTTTCCCAGGCGCGGATCACGTTGTACTTGGAGAGGCCGTGGGTGTTGGGCTTGGAGACCGGCGTGTGCTCGTCGAGAGACTGGCCAGGAATGCTCATGCAATGGTCGACCTTCGTCGACAGCAGCACCTCGTGCCGGCGGCCGTTCTCCTTGAGGGCTCGACCGATCATCCGCTCCGCTTCGCCGGCCGCGTACACGTCTCCCGTGTCCAGGAAGTTCACGCCGGCATCGAGTGCCACGTTGAGCATGCGCTTCGACTCGTCCTCGGGGGTTGGATCGAGAAAGTTGTCCGTGCCGAAGGCGATGCAGGAGACCTGCAAGCCGGTCCTACCCAGGGTGCGATATTCCAAGAGCGGCTCCTGGTGCGTTGGGAGCGTTGCCGACGCTCCGTTTGGATGGGTTCGGTCCCCTTCGGATCGGAACTCAGTTCCGCATGCGGGCGCCCGCCGGGTCGAAGAGCGGCTCCTTCAGGAGCGTGGCGTTCCTGCGAATGCCGAGGATCTCGATCTCCAAGCTCTCGCCGACGTCGGCCAGCTCGGATGGCACGTAGCCGAGGGCGACCGACTGCTGCGACCAATGGGCGTAGCCGCCCGAGGTGACCCAGCCCACCACCTCGTCGTCGTGCCAGATCGGTTCGTCGCCGATCACGTCGGCATCGACGGCGTCGACCGCGAACGTGACCAGCCGTCGCTTCGGGCCCGAGTCTCGCTCGGCAACGGCCGCGTCGCGCCCGACGAACTCGCCCTTGTCGGGTTTGACGAACACACCGAAGCCGGCCTCGTATGGTCCGTAGGTCGGGCGGTACTCACGGGCCCATGATCCGAAGCCCTTGTCGAGGCGCAGAGAATCGAGGGCGCGAAGCCCGAAGAGCCGCAGCCCATGGGGCTCGCCGGCCGCCCGGAGGGTACAGAACAACGTTCGTAGGTACTCGGGCCTGACCCAGATCTCGTAGCCCAGGTCTCCCGTGAAGGTGATGCGGCCGACCATGGCCGGGATCATGGCGACGTCCAACCGACGGAAGTCGAGGAAACCGAAGGCCTCGGCCGACACGTCGGTTGACGCTAGATCCTGCAACACGGCCCGCGACGCCGGGCCGGCGATCGAGAGTCCGACGAGGCCGACCCCCTCGGCTCGGAGCTGCACGCTGTCGTCGTCGGGGAGGTGCCGGGCGAACCACCGCATGTGGTACTGCTCGGCGATGCCCGACCCGAACACGTAGTACGAGTCGGCATCGAGCGCCGCCACAGTGAAATCGCCGATCAGCCGTCCTTGCTCGTTCAGCATGGGGCTCAGCACCATGCGCCCTGGCGGCGGGATCCGGTTGGTGAGCAGCCCCGACAGCCATCGGCTGGCGCCCGGGCCGGTGACCGCGTACTTGGCGAAATTCGAGATCTCGGTCAGCCCCACCTGTTCGCGGACAGCTCGGCTCTCCTCGCCCACCGCGTCGAACGCATTCGAGCGCTTGAACGTGATCTCTTCGACCGGGTCGAGGCCGGGACGCTGAAACCAGAGCGGATATTCCAGGCCGAAGGCCGCGCCCCACACCGCGTTGGCCGCGGTCTGCTCGTCGTAGATGGCCGTGGTCTGGAGCGGCCGGCCGGCCGGGAGCTCCTCGTTGGGGAAGGCGATCTTGAATCGGCGCGAGTAGAACTCTCGCACCTTGGCGTCGGTGTAGGCCGGCGTGGCCCAATTGCCGAACCGGGTCGAGTCCATGCCCCAAACGTCCATGCCTGGGTCGCCATCAGTCATCCACCCCGCCAGTGCCAAGCCGACTCCGCCGCCCTGGCTGAATCCGGCCATCACGCCGCACGCCAACCAGTAGTTGGGGAGATCGCGGACAGGCCCGACGAGTGGGTTGCCGTCGGGGGTGAATGTGAACGGGCCGTTGATGATCTGCTTGATCGGGGCGTCGGCGAAGGCGGGGAAGTGGGCGAAGCCGACCTTGAGCGAGTCGGTGATTCGATCGAGGTCGGGTGGAAGCAGCTCAGTGTCGAAGTCCCAGGGCGTGTCCGCGTGGTGCCCACGGCCTGCCGCCCTGCTCGTAGGTGCCGATCAACATGCCCTCACCCTCCTGGCGCAGATACAGCTCACCGCCGAAATCGAGCGCTCCGACGAGCTCACGGCCGTCGTTGGCCGAGTTGTACGCCACGACCTCGGGCAGCGCATCGGTCACCAGGTACTGATGTTCCATCGCCAGCACCGGCAGCTCGAGACCGACCATGCGCCCCACTTCGCGCGCCCACAGGCCGGCGGCGTTGACGACGTGCTCGGCGTGGATGACTCCGGCCTCGGTCACGACGTCCCACGTCGAGTCCGTGCACTGCACCAGATCGGTGACCATGGTGTGAAGGTGGACCTCGGCGCCCGCCTTCTGCGCCGCCCCGGCGTAGGCTTTGGGAACTCCCACGGTGTCGACGTGGCCCTCGAGCGGGTCGTAGACCGCGCCGACGAAGTACGACGGGTCCATCATGGGGAACAAACTCTCGGCTTCCGCCATCGAGATGATCTCGGTCTCCATCCCCAGGTACCGGCCGCGTCCGTGGACCATCTTCAGCCAGTCGAGTCGCTCTTCGCTGTCGGCCAGAATCACGCCACCGGTGAGGTGCAGGCCGCAGTCCTGGCCCGAGACCTCCTCGATCTCGCGATACAGCTCGATCGTGTATTTCTGCAGGCTGGCGACGTTGGGGTCGCCGTTCAGGGTGTGGAACGCCCCGGCGGCGTGCCAGGTCGACCCAGAGGTCAGCTCCCGCCGTTCGAGCAGGACGACATCGGTCCATCCCGCCTTGGTGAGGTGGTACAGCACGCTGCACCCGACCACGCCACCGCCGATCACCACCACCTGGGCGGTGTCCTTCATCTTGGGCCTCTCACAACTCCCCTACTGGTAGTCTCGCTGGACGGTGTCTTCCCAGGTGCGCTCGCGTACCAGCACGCCGTCACGCAGCAATCGTCGTGTGTACGTGTAGTAGAAGTTCTCGTAGTCGCTGCGGAACGAGAGCTCGGCTTCCCAGACTAGGGTGTGGCCCCCGATCTCGAGCTCGATCGTGTGGTCGCCGGTCATCGAGCTCACCTCGGGGCTGTCGTCCCCTACCTCGTGGGCGATCTGTTCGAGATACCGGTAGGTGCCCCACGGGTACTCGGTGCCGCCGGTGTTCCTGGCCTCGACCCGAGTCGTGTGACTCGCCGTGTCGTACTTGATGGAACCGATCTCTCCGTAGCCCGAAGCATTGCCGGTATCGAGCTTTCGGAAGCCCGGATACACCGGATCCGCCTGCGGAGCTTGGAAGGGTGGCACGGGCCGCTCCTCGTACGGAATCACCGGAAGTACGACCCGCGCCGGGCTATCGCCGCCGATTGCGAGCGTCGTGGTCATGGCGTCACGGCTGGGCCAGGCCATCGGCCACTGCGAGTTGCTCACCGACAGCCGGATCCGATGTCCTTTGGGGAACACCCACGAGGTGAAGTGCATCTCGATGTCCAGCGGAAACACCTCTCCGGGAACGACGTCCTGCGGGTCTCGCGCCGAGTTCCGATGCGTGCCGTTGAATCCGGCCCCCGCCACCAGCGTCACGGTGCCGTCGGGTGCCACGTCGTTGAGGCGCGCGAACCAGTTGGCCCGTCGTGCCGACGCCGAGACACTCAGGAGGGCGTGTGGCAGCCCGAGGATCTCGGTGTCTTCGGCCAACGGTGCCGTGTCGTAGACCAGACTGTAGGCGTCGGTCGGTTTCTGGTCGGGCGCCACGTCGCTCCAGTACATCGTCGGTCCGCCCGCCTCGATTCCGGCGGCCGGCGCATAACGCATCTGATGCACCGCGCCGGCCGGGACCGACTCGTCCAAGGTATGGTTCGGCTGCGCATGCAGGATCCAGTCGCGGGTACGCTCGATCGGCCAGCCCTCTTCCCACCGCCAGGTGCCCGGCGCCTCGACGAGCACCGGACCCGGCGGGTGCCAGTTGCGCACGTACACCGCGAACGCCGGCTCGTCCATGATTCCGGTGTCGCGACCGCGGAGCCAGTGGTCGAACCAGCGCACCGCCTCTCGGCGCCACTCGATCTGCGGCAACGGGTAGGCGTTGTGCGGGTAGTAGTGTGACCAGGGCCCGATAATCCCCTTCACCGGAGCCTCGAGGTTCTCGAGCATGCGCGGCACGGTGTCGCGATAACCGTCGTACCAACCGCCGATCACGAATGTGGGGATACGGATGCGTTCGTACTGACGAACCAATGATGATCGGTCCCAGAAAGGGCTTTCCCGCTGGTGGTGGATGTACGTCATCATCGACGGAGCAACGTCGAAGCGGTCGCGGAAGTAGGCCTCGTCGATGGTGTACTCGGGCGCTGCCGGCCTGGCCTGTTGGAGGTCGTGGCTCATCTGCCACGACTCGGCCAGGCGCGGGATGCCGTCGATGTAGTGCACATCGTCCTGATATAGATCGTCGGTGGCGGCCACCGCGATAATCGCCCTGAGCGCCGGCGGGTTTCGCATCGCCATATGGATGGCGTTGAAGCCGCCCCACGAGATGCCGAACATCCCCACGTTGCCGCTCGAATACGACTGTCTCGAGAGCCAGTCGATCACCACGTCGCCGTCTTCCTGCTCGATCTCGCTGTACTCGTAGGGGATCGTCCGGCCCTCGCTGTTGCCGGTGCCGCGGATGTCGACCCTGGCGACCACGAAGCCGCGCTCGACGAAGTAGGAATACAGCGAGTAGTTCCGATCCCGTCTCTCGTTCTTGCGGTACGGGAGGTACTCGAGCAGTACCGGGAACTTCTCCCCGGCCTCACCGCCGGTGGGCATGTACATGTCGGCCGACAGCCGCACACCGTCGGGCATCGGAATCCACGCCTCCTGGAGCGCGATCTCGTAGGTGGGCTGCGAGACCGAGCCCGCGGCGAGGGAACTGGTTGCCGGCGGCGCGGCGCCGGATGTCGCCGCAAGCGGGAGGACGGCGAGGGCCGCCAGCAGGCTTGCTGAGAACGTCGCTCGTCGAGTTGCCGTGAATCGCATTCGGCGTTCCTCCTGCGCCCAGCTTCACCGGATCATCAGAGCGCCAGTGACCTCCCCGGTCCCAGGGGCCGATCCCTGTCACTGAGGGGCGCGATGCTACCATCGTCGCGCGTAGCCGATCCAGACCGAACGGGTATCGGAAGTTGGGCCACCGGGATTCGAAACTGGGACCCTGCTAGAGCGGTTCAGTGGTCCCAAAGCTCGCAAGGGCGCTATCTGCCCGAGCGAGCGACCTGCCTCTCGGGGATACGCACCGTCCACATGCCGAACGCGTAGTCACCGAGCTCGAGGCGGGCGACCTCTCGTTCTTCGGCGAGCGAGATGATCGAGACGCTGTCGTCGTAGCGCGCGCTGGCGTAGCAGTACTTGCTGTCGAGGCTCGCGGTCATCCAGTAGGGCTCGCTACCGATCGGAATCGTGGCTAGCAGATCCAGCCCCTCCACCGAGACGATCCCGACGTAGTCCCCTGCTGTGCCCGCTACGCAGAGCCGGGTCTCGTCGGGCGTCAGCGCCAGACCATGGTGTGCCGTGTGAGGCCAGGTCTTCATGTGCTCCACACCGTCCGGTACTGGTAGATGGATGGTCTTGACGACGCGATCGGTTTTCAGGTCGAGCACGACGAAGCCGTGCAGCTTGGAGAGCTGAATGAACATCGTCTGTTCATCGGCCGTGATCGCGAACGGCCGCACGCCCTCATCGAACTGAATCGTCCGGATAACCTCGAACGTGCCGGCATCGGCGATGGTGATCTGATCGCACAGGATGCAACCGTTGTAGACACGCTTGCCGTCGGGCGACATATGCATGCTGTGCGGGCCGATGCCGGTATTGATCTTGCCGACGACTGCGGGCTCGACGGTGTCGATCACGACCGCATGGCTCTCGCTGATCACCGAGACGAACAGATAGCGCCCGTCGTGCGAGAGAGCCATGTGATCGGCGATTCCGCCGACCGGCAGCCGCCACAGCAGCTCCTCGGTCGCCGTGCTGAATGCCACGACGTCGCGAACCTCGTCGCGAGCCAGGTACAACACCTGGCCCGTGCTCGGCGCCACCAGGTCGTACGCCAGCCCGCCTTCTGGTCGCTGGTCGGCCGGGATGTCGGGCAGGGCGTCGAACTTGCCGATCACCTCGAAGCTCGGCACCTCGATAACGGAGATCGTCCCCTCCATCCGGTTAGCGACGTAGAGGATCTCGATGTCGTCGCTCGCTTCGACCGCGCCACTATCCTGGTTCGGCGCCGACCCCCACCAGAGCAGGGGCAGGCATGCCACGAGCAACCACGGTTTGCGAGAGAAGGGTCTTTGCGGGTGTGCGGGTCCCAAGTTCGGGTCCTCCTCTTACTCTACGGAGACACTACCCGGTTCCCACCGTGTAGGTAACGACTCGGAATCTATGACATGCAGAAGCCGCCGAAGGATCGGAAGGCGCGTAGGGTCGACGACTCCATCGGTGCCGCCAAAACGGCCAGCCCCGACTCGCAACCAGGGAGCAAGTCGACAAGGAAGCGAAGGAGCAAAGACCTACGCTCTCACGAGCCAGTACGGCCCAGAGAAGGACCCCCGGAGATTAAGATGGAGAGGCACGCGCGAGTCTAGGTTCGACACACTTCCAGAGCAGTAGAGGGATAGCCATGGCCACCGATTACAAGCCCCTGGCTGTAGTAGAGGACATGAGTCCTCTCAGCATGGAGAGCGTGACGCT
This sequence comes from Acidobacteriota bacterium, assembly GCA_963666055.2. Lineage (GTDB taxonomy): Bacteria > Acidobacteriota > UBA890 > UBA890 > WLXD01 > DASCOT01. The sequence goes on from CAXWPH010000015.1 coordinate 1,138,026, forward strand.
AGGTCAACGCTTTGAGCCTCGGTACGCGAACTTACGCACGGTGACCCCATGAAGGCATCGGCGCGCAGGGCGACTGCCATGGCGGTGCTGGTGGCCGCTACGGCCCTCGCGGTGCCCGCGGTCTCGGCACAAAACCCGGCGGCACCCGATCGAACCGTCGGGGAAGGGCCGTTCCAGCGCCTGATCCTGCGCACGGCGACCTTGATCGACGGTACCGGGGCGCCGCCCCGAGGGCCGGTCGACATTGTTGTCGAGGGCAACCGCATCGTCGATATCCGCAACGTCGGCGTGCCGGGGGCGGCCATCGACGAGTCGCGGCGGCCGCAGGCGAACGCCAGCGACCGCGTGCTCGAGCTCGGTGGCGCCTATGTGCTCCCGGGCTTCGTCGACCTGCACGGCCACCTCGCGGGGCCGGAAACTCCCGCCGAGTACATCCTCAAGCTCTGGATGGGGCACGGCATCACGACGAGCTCAGACCCTGGCAGCGAAAACGGCATCCGCTGGATGCTCGAGCATCAGGCGCGCAGCCAGGCGAACGAGATCACCGCGCCGCGGCTCTACCCGTCGGTCTCATTCGGGCAGGGACACGACGGTCCCATCGCGACGCCGCAGCAGGCGAGCGCCTGGGTTGCGGAGATGGCAGACATGGGCGCGCACGGGATCAAGTTCTTCGGGGCCCGGCCCGACATCATGGGAGCGGCGCTCGACGAGGCTCGCCGACGAGGGCTGTACTCCACGATGCACCACGCCCAGCTCGACGTGGCGTGGATGAACGTGCTCGACTCGGCGCGGCTCGGGCTCACCTCGATGCAGCATTGGTACGGCCTGCCGGAGGCGCTGTTCAAGGATCGCGCCATCCAGGACTTCCGCCTCGACTACAACTACAACGACGAGCAGCATCGCTTCAGCGAAGCCGGGAGACTCTGGCAGCAGGCGGCGGCGCCGTACACGCCGCACTGGAACGCAGTGATGGATGAGCTTCTCGAGCTCGACTTCACGATCGTGCCGACTTTCGTTGCCTACGAGACGACGCGTGATTTCATGCGCATGGCGCGCGCCGAATGGCACGAGGAACATACGCTGCCTTCGCTGTGGCGGTTCTACCTGCCCAACCGGGTCGCCCACGCCTCGTATTGGTTCTACTGGGGCACCGAGGAGGAGGTGTCGTGGAAACGCAACTACCAGCTGTGGATGACGTTCATCAACGAATACAAGAACCGTGGCGGCCGGGTAGCCATCGGCACCGACTCCGGCTACTCATACAACCTCTACGGCTTTTCGTTCGTGCGTGAGATGGAGCTCTTCCGCGAGGCAGGGTTTCATCCCCTCGAGGTGATCCGCGCCGCCACCCTCGATGGTGCGCACGCCCTGGGGGTGGCCGACGAGGTCGGGTCGATCGAGGTCGGCAAGATGGCCGACTTCGTAATCGTGGAGGAGAACCCACTGCAGAACCTGAAGGTCCTCTACGGCATCGGTGCGATTAAGCTGCTAGAGGACAACAGCATTACCCGCGTCGGCGCGATCAGGTACACGATCAAAGACGGCGTTATCTTCGACGCGCCGGCCTTGCTCGCCGATGTTCGCCGCATGGTGCGCGCCGCAAAGGATCGCGAGGGCTTCGAGATCACCCAGCCTGGCCGGGGCCCGTTCCAATGAATAGCATCCATGATCTGGGCGGGATGACGATCTGGGCGGGATGACCTGTTTTGGCCCGGTCGCGCGGGAGCACGGCGAGCCGGTCTTTTGCGCCGAGTGGGGAAGACGTGTCTTCGCGATGAATCTCGCCGCCGGCGGGCCCGGGCCGATCGACGCGGCGCGCCACGCCAGTGAGCGAATGGACCCATTGCTCTATCTCACCGTCTCGTACTACGAACGGTGGCTGGCCGGCATGGAGGCGCGAGCCAAGGAGGTAGGCGTGCTCTCCGAGGAGGAGATCGCCAGCGGCGTCTCCACGACGAAACCGCCCGCTGGGGATCCACCCCCGAACGCAGAGATCATCGAGGCGATCGTGCGCGGCGGAATGGCATCCAGCCCGCAACATCGGGTGGCTCCAACCACGATTCGACGTCGGCGATCGGACCCCTGGGAGGACTACCTGGATCCGGTAGCGACGGGTGTCGAATGAGTGACGATCCCCAGCATGACCATGATCACGATCACGACCACCCCCACGACCACCCCCACGACCACCCCCACAGTGCTCCGCCGAACCCGTATCTAGAGCCGCGGCGAACCGCCGACGAGACCGCCGCCCTCGAGCAGCGTGCGCAAGCGATCGAAGCGTTGCTGATCGACAAGGGCCTGGTGTCGAAAGACGTACCTGAGCGACCTCGTCCCGGTCGTCAGTGACGGTGACTTCATGACTGTCCACTTCAAGCAAGAAGGGACAGATCATGGTGGGTTTCGTCGATGGTGGGGACTATCCACAGGACACCCGCGAGATTCGCATCGGTCTGCTGAAGTTCAAGCGCAACGACAACGCTTGTGCCAATGCACGGCAACGTCGCCCGACGCGCAGCATCATCGATACGTTTCGCTAGCTCGCCCCAGGTCCTGAGTTTGACGGCAGTCGCAACGATTTGACGCCGTTCGAACCCGAAATGTCACCGGAATTGTCACAGCGTTGGTGGCACCGCGTGTCGCGGACCGATCCGGTGACGCTCGTCCGGGTTGCGGCCGTTCTCGATCAGTCAGCATCGTTGGCGGGTGGAGTGCCGGCGTAGCGAGCTCAACGGCGTGTAGGTCCATAGATCGAGTGCTCTGAGGCGTGCTATAAGGAAGAGCACGGTGACCTACGCCGACAAATCCCGATAGTCGAGGCCTTCTTGCTCCCAGGAACCAGCGATCGACATGATGCGCTCGCGCGCGCGGCGTTGACTCGGTACCGAGGGCATCGCGCACGCATTCGCAGGCTGCGGGCCAGGACTTGGTAGGAGTAATCATGACCGTACAAGAAGAAGCCGCCGGAACCATTCTCGGCCCGTTCACCGACATGGTTCAGCGCGTCGGGAGCGTCGTTTGGGATACCGCCGCGTCCAATGTGCCCGGCGTTCTCCGCCCCCGCACTCTCATGCTCACTGCCTTCATCGGGATCCTGATTTTTCTGGTTCGTCGTGGTCACGGCTCGAAAGGCGCCGATGGTCGAGAGAGAAAAACCGGCCTCTTGAAGTTCTTGTTGCCTAAAGATATTTACACCCACAAGTCGGCTCGCGTCGATGTATCACTTTGGGTGTTTGAGCGTTCGTTGCGTCCTCTCTGGGCGGTGTCGTTGTTTGCGACCGTGGCGCCGTTCACTGAACAGTCTGTAATCGGCTCACTGCAATTCATTTTCGGTGAGACCCCGGCATTGCAGTCCAATCTTGCGTGGATGGTGCTCTATGCTGCGGTTTCACTCCTTTGCTATGACTTTATGTTCTACGCTATTCACTGGTGCATGCACAAATATCCCGTGCTGTGGGCGATTCATAAGGTGCATCATTCGGCGGAGGTTCTGACACCACTGACACGGTCCCGTGAGCATTTCCTCTCTGGCCCTATCTGGGCGGCCGGGTCGGCGTTCGGCTATGCGTTTGCCGGAGGGATATTTGCCTATCTCTTTAACGGTGGCATTACCCAGGCAACCATAATGAACATCGGCATGTTCTCGCTGCTGTTCGGTTTCAACGGGATGTTCCGCCACTATCACATAGGTTTCCATTATCCGCGCTGGCTTGAGAGATGGATACAAAGCCCCGCCATGCATCATACGCACCACAGTTACCTGAAGAAGCATTGGAATACGAACATGGCGGCGGTCACCAGTATCTTTGACCGGATGTTCGGTACCCTGTATATACCCGAGCTGGATGAATATACGCCTTGGGGCATTGGCCCGGCGACGCAGGCGGAGTACCGAGGTTTCTGGCAAAACACCACCGGACCTTTCCGCGACTGGTACAAGATGCTGTCGCGTGGAAGCTCCCCACAGGCAGGTGCGGCCAAATCACAGGATCTCGTGCCGACCACAGACTTCAGCAAGAGCCAGATTCGGTAATTCAGTTACTGGTCTCAAACACACGCGGGGAGACGCAAGTTCTCCCGAGAAGCGCTCGCATCATTGATGCCGCCGCTTCATCGCTAAGAAACCGATCGGAGCGATGCATTGCCCATGCCCATTCCCGTTCGCGAGCGCGACTACGCTCATCCGGAGCTGCTGGCCGAGACCGATTGGCTCGCCAGTCGTCTGTCCGATCCGACGGTTCGTGTTGTCGATGCTCGTTCTGACGAAGACTACGCCGGCGACCATATTCCCGGTGCTGTTCACATCAACGGCTTCACGCTTGGCGGGATACGCCCTGAATCCGAGATGCCAGAGCCCGAGGCCTTCGCTCACCTGGTCGGGGCGCTTGGAATCGACGAGCGCACACCGGTCGTCGTCTACGACGCGGGGGGGCGGTCGCAATTGTCCCAGTTGGCGGGGATGACCGCCTGGACGTTCCTTTACTACGGCCATCCCGATGTTCGTTACCTCGATGGTGGGTTGACGAAGTGGACCGCCGAGGGGCGGCCGCTTTCCAGCGACCCCCCGGCCCACGAACCGCGGAGGTTCGCAGCGCGCCCGGTAGAGGGCGTCTACTGCTCCCTGAACCAGGCGAAAGCCTCCATCGATGACGCCGGCGTCGTCTTCTGGGACGTGCGCAGTCTCGGCGAGTTCGAGGGGACGACGAAAGGGTGGAATGCTCCGCCCCGGCTCGGGCACCTGCCGGGCGCTGTCCATTTGGACTACCGCGAGCTGTTCGATGCCGACAACGGGACGTTGAAGCCTGCCGCCGAGCTCAGCACGCTTCTGGGGGACAAAGGGATTACACCGGAGGCCGCGGTCACTACCTACTGAGGGGGTGGTGCGCGCGCGGGTCTCGCAGCGCTCGTCCTGAAGATCCTCGGTTATGGCCGGGCATCGAACTACGCTGGATCCTTCAACGAATGGGCCAATCAGCCCGACACCGATGTGGATCGCTGACGGCCGCCCGACGGGCTAGCCGTGCTTTGTCGACCGGAGGCACTCGGGTTCCTGCCTCGCCCCCTATTGCGGGGTGGCAACCTAGCAGGCTACTAATGCGTCCACTTCCGACTTCCCACTATGCCTGGCGACGAATGAGACTCGCATCGCTGATTCTTCTCTGCTTCGTGGCCGGACCTGTTGCCGCGCAAGACGCAGATTCGGACCTCTTCCGTGACCGACTCAAGGAGGTTCCCCAACTGCCGATGGACCGCGTCGAATTGGCGGTTGGCCCGTCGCTGGTTCTCGAGGGGATCTCAGCGGTGTCGATAGACGGGCAAGGCAATATCTACGTGCTTCATCGGCCGACCGCTGGAGATCCCGTGGTTGTGCTCGATCCGATGGGACGCTTTCTGCGGTCCTGGGGCGCGGGTTTGTTCAACATCCCGCACGGCATTCGCGTCGATCCGGCCGGCAACGTATGGACCGTAGACTCCAACACATCCAAGGTCTACAAGTTCACCTCGGAAGGAGCCCTGCTTCTCGAAATACAGATCGAGCTGCCAGAGTCAGGTAGGGGGTTCTGCGGCGCTGCCGACATCGCTTTCGCGGCGAACGATCACGTGCTCGTCGCTGACGGGTATTGCAACGGACGCGTGCTGGAGTTCGACGCGCTCGGACACCAGGTAAACGAATGGGGCAATCGCGGGACTGGTCCAGGTGAGTTCGTCGTCGCCCACTCCATAGCTGTCGGTCCCCAAGGACTCGTGTACGTCGCCGATCGCGAGAACGGCCGCCTGCACTCGTTTGACCAAGAGGGGCAGTTCCTCGACCTGTGGGAGTACGCAGCACAGCTTTACAGCGTGGCATTCAGTCCAACCGGAGAGCTCTACATCTCGGTGTCCTTAGGCGGAGATCCGGAAGAGGCCTACCTGATCAAGATCGATCCCGCTACCGGTGAGATGCTTGGACATACAGTGGGCTATGGCCATGAACTGGCGTTCTCGCCAGATGGCACTCTTTGGCCGGCCACGAGCTCTAGTGAGCTGCTGCTGTTTCGATCTCGCGACTGAGAGAGAGAGCCGCTTCAATCGCCATCACGGCCGCGCTTAGTTGGTGACCCGGAGCACCACGTTCCCGCGCTTCCGCCCGGTGTCGACGTAGGCGTGCGCGTCGGCGACCTCATGAAACGCGTAGCACCGGTCGATGAGAGGTTCATACGCTTCTGCTTCAACGAGCTCCTTGAGGAACAGTAGGTCTTCTACCCGCCCGGCAGTGTCCCCCGCAAACACGCGCTTGGTACTGGTCATGGACGCCCAGGGGATGTGCAACAGTTGGGGCAGGCCGGCGACCACGCGCAGCAGGCGCCCGCCCTCGCTCAGGGAGTTGCGGCAACTCGGGAAGTCGGCATGTCCCACAGCATCGAAGATGAGGTCATAGGTGCGGCCGTTGTTGGTGAAGTCCTCCCGCGTGTAGTCGATGACATCGTCTGCCCCGAGCGCCCGCACGAGCTCGAGGTTGATTGTGCTGCACACGCCGGTGACCTCGGTGCCGAAGTGCTTGGCCAGCTGTACCGCCGCCGACCCCACGGAGCCCGACGCCCCGATGATCAACACGCTCTCGCCGGCCTGGATGCGCCCTTGGTGGCGCAGGAAATTCAGCGCGGTCGACGCGCCGAACGAGAGCGCCGCTGCCTTCTCGTAGGACAATCCCTCGGGGATCGGCGCCAGCTTGCCATCCTCTGACATCGTGCGGTACTCGACGTAGCACCCGAGAGCCGAGCCGGGGTAGGCGAAGATGCGGTCACCGACCTGGAACTTCGTGACGTCTTCGCCGATGGCGACGATCTCGCCGGCGAGCTCACCCCCGAGGACCCTCCGCCTGGGCCTGAACACCCCAAGGGCAAGCCGAGCCGGGATCGCGAATCCTGTCGGGAACGTCGCGCTGCGCAGCCGCCAGTCCGCCGACGAGACGGTGGTCGCGTGCACCTTGATCAGCACCTCGTGCGCCTTGGCCGTAGGCTGCTCGACCTCTCGAAGCTGGAGGACGTCAGGGCCGCCATACTGTTCGATGACGATGGCTTTCATAGCTTCTTCCCGGTTTCTCGCGGCCCTGGAGATCGCGTGGCGTCGTCATACGTACACCGTACGTATGCCTTTACTATACACCATCGCGTACGCTGTACGTATGTCGACCCCAGCCCCACGCGTCCCGCTTAGCCGTGAGCGCGTACTACGGGCCGCCCTGGAGCTCTCCGACAGGTCCGGCGTGTCGTCCCTGTCGATGCGCGAGATCGCCCGTACCCTCGGGGTAGGCGTGATGTCGCTCTACAACCATGTCGCCAACAAGGACGACGTCCTGTCTGGTATCACCGACCTGGTCGCGAGTGAGTTCGCGTTGCCCTCTGGATCTGACTGGAAGCTCGCCCTCCGCAACAGCGCGATCTCGGCCCACGACGCGCTGCTACGGCACCCCTGGGCCTGCACGACCATGTCCTCGGGCATGACGACGCTCGGCCCCGAGCGATTGGCGTTCTACGACGCGCTCATCGGCACGCTGAGGAAGGCGGGATTCTCCCCCGGGATGGCCCGGCAAGGCTTCCTCGCGCTCGACGGCCACATCCTCGGGTTCACCCAGCAGGAGGCTGCCCTTCCGCAGGATCTTGGCGATCGCGCCGACCTGACCCGGAGCTTCCTGCACAGTCTGCCCACGGACGCCCATCCGTACATGCACGAGATGGTGAGCGACCTGCTCGCCAGCGGTCAGTACGAGTTCCCGTACGACTTCGTCCTCGACCTGATCCTGGACGGCCTGGAGCGGGCCCTTGGGGTCTGAACGGCAGGGGATGGTGCGACCATTGGACGCACCGGCCCGCCACACTTCCACCACGGCCTGCTAGCGCGCTATGACCACAAAGCGGAGGGACAGCGCAACCGTCGCCAGGATCAGAATTGCCGGTGCCAGGAACATCGTCGGGCCAACAGCTCCGTATAGCAGACCACCGCTGATCAGGCCGATAATGCTGGCAAGACTTCCGACGCTGCTCGAGAGTCCCTGTACGGCGCCCTGGTACCGATCGCCCGCGTACTTGGATAGAAGCGCCAGGAACGAGGGCCACATGAGCCCGTTGCCGACGGAGAAGAGGGCAGCGCCGCAGTAGAGCACCGCGGTTGCCGACGACAGGAACGCCGTGAAGCCGCTAGCGAGGAGTATGCCTCCGGCGATGATCAACGAGGTCTCTTTGAACTTCCCGGACACCCGGGCAAGCAACGGCCCCTGAGTCAGCACCGTCACGAAGCCGAGAAAGGAGAAGAAAATACCGATGCCGCGTGCCGACCAGCCCAGGCCCTGAGTGGCGTGCATCGGAAACGCCGTGTAGAAGAAGTTGAAGGCAAGGAAGATCAGGAAGTTGAGCATCAGCAGGTACGGCACACACCGCAGCGCGAGAATTTGGCGCAGCCCGGTGCCTGCGGGTTTCTCGAGCCGATAGCAGTCGCGCTGCTCCTGGCCGAAGATTTTGCGCACGCTGTTTGTCTCGGGGTTGCGCCGTAGCACGCAGGGGCGCGACTCCGGCAGATAACGTGCGCTCAGCAGTGCCGCGACGCACGAGATCAACGCCGCGGCGATCACGACTGGAATTTCGCCCGCCGCGGTCGACCCGAGCAACCCCCCTAGCACCGGTCCGACTATGAACCCGAGATTACCCGCGACGGCCATGCGGCCGAAGCTCCGCTGTCGCTCGTTTTCCGGCGTCACGTCGGCCAGATAGGCGTTCGCCACCGAGACATTTCCCCCGGTCAGACCGTCGAGCGCGCGGGCCAGGTAGAGAACGGCGAGCGGAACCGTGATGGCGAATAGCCCGAGCCACGGGGAGTCGACCTCGAGCAACGCAGTATTCGGAAGATAGAGCGCAACGAGGAAGACGAGCCATGAGATCAGCGTGCCGACCTGGCTGACCAACAGCACGAGGCGACGGCCGCGGGCGTCGGACCAACGACCCAAGATAGGTGCGCCGACTAGCTGGAAAGCGGCGTAGGTCGCCCCGAGGCTGCCGTACACCAGAGCGTTGCCGCCAAGCCTTCCGACCAGGACGGCGAGAAACGGCAGCACGATGCTGAAGCCGAGCGTGCCGATGAAGTTCACCAGCAGGATCGGAAACAACCGCCTTGTCGCGCTGGCACTCGGCATGGCCGCCAAGTGTACTCGCCGTGCAACACAATCCCCCCAACGAGCCCGACAGCGACGACACCGGGGTGGAGCCGGCCGTACCCCTGCCTGCTAGAATTCCACTGACACGAAGTGGAAGTTGTGATTGGCGCCGAGCGCAGATTGGCGCTCGCGACGCTCAAGTCAGAGCATGCTGTGCCGGTGGTCGGCACCGCCTCCGTCAAGGCAACACCCACCATGTTCCTTCGAAGGGGGAGACGCCATGGCCACAGGCACCGTGAAGTGGTTCAACGACGCCAAGGGCTTCGGTTTCATTGCCCAGGAAGAGGGCCCGGACGTGTTCGTACACCAGAGCGCGATCGTTGCTGAGGGCCACCGCACGCTGGGCGAAGACCAGAAGGTAGAGTTCGATGTGACGGAAGGGCCCAAGGGGCCCGCGGCGGCTAACGTTCGCGCCCTCTAGCCTCATCGCGGGCATCCGTCGGTATCGAGGCCCGTTTCGACACTACCGTCGCGCCGCCCGTGCTCTAATGGGCGTCGCGCTTTCTTTCGTTGACGCTCGGCAAGGCGGCAACGACGCCTTTGATTCCAGACAACGATTGCAGGGGTTATGGCCAGACGAAGTAGAACATCGGTACTGAAGCGGCAGCGAGAGGCTGCCAAGCGGCAACGTGAGCGTCGGAAGGCCGAGAAGCAAGCCCTCAAGCGCGAGCGTCGTCATGGCAAGAAGCCAGGAACGCAGATGGCGTCTCATGATGACCTCGTCGGTCTCGGCATCGTCACGGAGCTCGAGGAGCTCGAGGAGCCCGAGGAGTCCAAGGAGTCCGAGGAGACCAAGGGAGCCGAGGAGACCAGGGAAGCCGGCACGAGCGAATAAGGCGGGGAGAGCCCGCATGGTCGCCGCGCCCGCTCCCGGCTGACGGCGGTCGCGTACACTAGGCGCCGGGTTCCCTGGCGAGGCACCGACATTGCGCGAAACCTGGGCCAGTCGTTTCGGGTTCATCATGGCGACGGCGGGATTCGCCATTGGTCTGGGGAACATCTGGCGGTTCCCTTACCTCACCGGGACCAATGGCGGCGGTGCCTTCCTGCTCATCTACGTCCTGTTCAGCATCCTCATCGGCATCCCGCTGATGAGCGCCGAGATGAGCCTGGGTCGCAAGACGCAATTGACCCCGCTGGCGGGGATGATCAGCCTCACCGGATCGGTCTGGAGCCCCTGGAACCTCATCGCCTGGCTGGGCGTGACCGCCGCAATACTGATTCAGTCGTACTACTTGATGCTGATCGGGTGGATTCTCGGCTATTTCCGCATGATCGTCACCGGGCAGCTCGCGACCGTGCCGCCGGACCGACTCATCGCCACCTACGAGACGTTTATCGGCACCCCCGGCCCGGTGATCGCGTACACGATGCTGGTGATCGTGGTGCTGGCGTTGATTGCTAGCCGTGGGCTGCGGCGTGGTCTCGAGCGCGTGAGCATGTACGCGATGCCGGTGCTGTTCGTCTTGCTACTACTGTTGGCGATCCGATCGGTGACTTACCCGGGTGCCTGGCAGGGTCTCGTCTGGTACCTCATGCCCGACTTCTCGGCTATCAATGGCCGTATCGTGCTGGAGGCCCTCGGTCACGCTTTCTACTCGATCGGTATCGGGATGGCCACGGCCTTCGGTCTCGGCAGTTACCTGCACCGACAGAAGAGCGATGTTCCTGGCAGCGTCGCGTTGGTGGTGGCGTGTGACACGTTTGTGGCCTTTCTCGCCGGCCTGGTGATCTTTCCGGCGCTGTTCGCTTTTGGACTCGAGCCCGATACCGGCCCGGGCTTGCTGTTTGTCACCATGACGAACATGTTCGCGCGCATGCCCGCCGGCAACCTCTTCGGCGGCGCCTTCTTCTTCCTATTGATTCTGGCCGCGATAACCTCTGCGGCAGCGCTGTTCGAGGTGCTGACGACGACGCTCACCGACTTGACCAGGCTGCGCCGTGCCACCGCCACGTGGTTGCTGGCCGGCGTGTTTGGCCTGTTGTCCACCCCGGTGATCTTGTCGTTGGCGCCTGGCTCGGGCCTGCGCTTGTTCGGCATGGACCTGTTCGCGTTTGCCGACGTAACCTCGGGGCGCTACCTGCTTCCCCTCGGCGGTTTGACGCTAGCCCTGTACGTTGCCCTCGTCTGGGGATTCGATCGTTTTCGTGACGAGACCAACGTCGGCGCCGGCCGGGTGCGCGTTACCGCCGCCTGGAAGCCGTTGATGGTATTTCTCATTCCGGTGGCAGTGGCTCTCGTGCTGCTGGTGGGCGCCGGGATCCTGTAGTCGGCGGGCGCCGGCCGAGCCAGGCGCAGCCGGACAAGCGGCGGCTCCTCAAGCGTTGCTCGGCGCCCGGTGCCTACGGCGGCGCTCCAATTGTATGCGGCGGGCGGGTGCCAGCATCACAGCGCCGATGATCATGCCGGCCCCAAGCCACTGTATCGGCGAGAGCCGCTCACCGAGAAACAAGGCCGCCCAGGCCAGGCTCATGATCGCCTCGATCGGCATGAGCAGCGCGGTCTGACCACCGCCCAGCAAGCGTACGCCCTGGATCGTCGCGACGCGGGCTATGGCGGTGCCGATGACAGCCGACCACAGCACCACCGCCCAGCCGACGCTCGACAGCGGTTCGCCCGGCGCCTCCAGCGGTATCAACAGATACGCCAGCAGCCCCATGGTGCCGGTGATCCAGAGCGCTGTGCTGGTGGCCGGATAGGCCACCAGGCGCGTATGGATGATGAGCATGTAAAGGGCGTAGAAGCTGGCGCACACAACCGCGAAGAAGATGCCCAGCGGATCAACGTCGCCGGTCACGTCTGAGACGAGCGCAATGCCCAGCAGTGCCATCGCCAGGCGCGTCCAGTCGAGCCGTGTGATGGTCTCGCCGCGTAGCGCCAGCACACCGAGCAACAGCGCCGGATAGGTGGAGAACACCAACATGCCGATGGCGGCATCGATTCGCCGCAGAGCCCAGTAAAAGAACAGCAGGGCCAAGAGGTTGAAGACGCCGGCCAGCGCACAGCTCTGGCGCCCGCGGCGATCGATCAGCATCCCCCCGGACCGCCTCAGCAACAGATACAGCCCGATGAAGCAGCTGCCGATCACCATCCGCGGTGCTAGCAACTGCAGCGGTGTCGCAGCGCCTACGGTGAGCCCGATCTTGACGGCGGTTGGCAGGGTGCTGAGGCAGGCGCTGGCCACGAACACCACCAGGAAGCCGCGGTTGTGCGCCCGCACGGAGCCCCTCTGTGTTGCGGGAGAGAATCGCCGGCCGATTGGGGCAGCCGCGAAAGGCACGCATGGTATCGTGCCGCGCCGCCGCCAGTGCCTCCCGAGGGGGGCGGTGTTGGTGTACCGCGCTCCCTTGCGGCTATCGTTCGGCGTGCACTAGCGTGCATCATCTGCGGCAGCTGCGGCCATCACCGCGCCGGCCGGGCTCCACCGGAGGTTTCATGCACACGCCGCATCGACCCACCCGTCAGCGGCTCGCGCTGACCTTCGTGCGGTGGTAGCTCGGTGAACGTCGACGAGGCGCCCGTGAGCTTTGATGCTGGGGTCGTGCAAGACGAGCTCCGCCACGCTATCCGCGGCGAGGTGCTCACCGACGAGGTTTCGCTAGGCCTGTACGCTACCGACGCGAGCAACTACCAGATCCTGCCCGTGGTGGTGGTGCTTCCGCGCGACGCCAGCGATGTGGAGAGTGCGGTGGCGATCGCGGCGCGTCATCGGCTGCCCATCCTCCCGCGTGGGGGTGGTACGAGCCTGGCCGGGCAGACGGTAGCGGCGGCGATGGTGCTCGATTTGTCGAAGCACATGAACCGCATCCTCGAGCTCGACGTCGAGGCACGGACCGTACGGGTCGAGCCGGGCTTGGTGCGCGACGAGCTCAACGCCGCTGTCGCCGAGCACGGCCTGCACTTTGCTCCCGACCCGGCGACCGCCAATCGAGCCAACGTCGGCGGCATGATTGGCAATAATTCGTCCGGAACCAAGAGCATCCTCTTCGGCAAGACCATCGACCACGTCGAAGAGCTGAGAGTGCTGTTAGCCGATGGCACAACCTTGGATCTGCGTCAGCTGTCGTCCGACGAGCTTGCAGCCCGGACAGTAGGGAGCGGCCGCGAGGCGGAGATCTACCGTGGTCTGCGACGCATCGTGGCTGACAATCGCGACGAGATTGCGGCGCGCTACCCGAAGGTCATGCGCCGAGTAGGCGGTTACCCGCTCGACGAGCTGGTCTCGGACGATGGCTGGAACCCGGCCAAGATCCTGGTGGGTAGCGAGGGGACGCTCGCTGTGACGCTAGAGGCGAAGCTTCGCCTGGAGCCGTTGCCGCGCCACACCTCCATCTGCGTGGCGCACTTTGCCGACCTGCTGGAGACGATACGCGCCGTCGAGCATATCCTGCCTTTCGGCCCGTCGGCGGTGGAGATCCTCGACCACACCGTGCTTCGGCTGGCGCGCCACAATCGGCAGGCAGCGCAGCTCTGCGACTTCCTGGAAGGCGATCCAGCGGCGGTGCTCATCGTCGAGTTCTACGGAGACACGGCGGCCGACGTTGCCGATCGGGCTCATCGGATAGCCGCCGACCTGGCCGCCCGCGGCCTCGGCTACGCCTTCCCGATCTTGCTCGATAGAGCTGGGCAGGCGCGTGTCTGGGAGGTTCGCAAGAGCGGACTCGGTCTGATGCTGGGGATGAAGGGCGATCGCAAGCCGCTGCCCTTTATCGAGGATGCAGCTGTCCCCATCCCGGTGCTTCCGGAATACATCGCCGGAGTACTCGACATCTGCCGTGGCCTCGGCGTTGACGCGGCGATGTATGCGCACGCCAGCGTCGGCGTTATCCACGTTCGCCCGATCCTCGACCTGCGGCGCAGCGACGACATCGAGAAGATGCGACAGATCGCCGAGCGCACGTTCAAGCTCGTTGTTCGATACGGCGGAGCGTGGTCGGGGGAACACGGCGACGGTCTGGTGCGCAGCCCGTTTAACGAACGCTACTTCGGGCCTCGACTCTATCGCGCCTTCGGTGAGGTCAAGCAACTCTTCGATCCCCAGAACCTGATGAACCCCGGCAAGATCGTCGATGCGCCGCCGATGCACCACAACCTGCGGTACGGCGAGACGTATCGCGTTGACGCGGGCGACTCGGTGTTCCAGTACCGTGCTGACGGCAGCTTCGCGGCTGCGGTCGAGATGTGCAGCGGCGTCGGCGCCTGTCGTAAGACGCTGGGCGGCACGATGTGCCCCAGCTATATGGCGACGCGCGACGAGGAGCACTCGACACGCGGCCGCGCCAACGCGCTGCGCCTGGCGATGTCGGGACAGCTCGGTGCCGAGGGGCTCACCAGCCGCCGCCTCCGCGAGGCGCTCGATCTCTGCCTCTCCTGCAAGGCGTGCAAGACCGAGTGTCCTTCGAACGTCGATATGGCAACGCTCAAGAGCGAGGTTTTGCAAAAGGTCTATGACCGTCACGGCGCGACGTTGCGCGATCGGCTGATTCGTGACTCGTCCATGGTGGCGCGCCGGCTCGCTGGCCGCTGGGCGCCGGTGGTGAACTCGTTGCAAGCGAGCTTCGTCTTCCGGTACTTGCTGGAGACCATGGCCGGCATCGATCGGCGCCGCACGTTGCCCGCACTCGCCGCCGAGCCGTTGCATCGCTGGATGGGTGGGCAGGCAGCAACGGACGGTGGTCGCGAGGTGGCACTGTTTGCCGACACATACATGGATTGTCACGAGCCCGGCAACGGCAAAGCGGCCGTCGAGTTGCTGACCGCGTGTGGTTATCGGGTCGTGCTGGTGTCCGGCGGCTGTTGCCAACGTCCGCGCATCTCGCACGGCTTCCTGCGCCTGGCCCGTGAGGACGGCGAAGCTACGCTCCGGCAGCTCGACGCCTACGTCCAGCGCGGTGTCCCGGTGCTGGTGTGCGAGCCCAGCTGTGCCTCGGCGCTGACCGATGACCTGCCCGATTTGGTTGGCGATCACGAACTGGCGGATCGCGTTGCCGCCGGCGTGACGATGATCGACGTGTTCCTCGACGCCGAGATCACGGCGGGACGGATCGAGCCCGGTTTCAAGCCGAGCACCGACCGTGTGTTGATCCACGGTCACTGTCACCAGAAGGCCCTGTACGGCACCGATGCCATGAAGCGCGTGCTGAGCCAGGTACCGGGACTCGTGGTCGACGAAGTCGACTCCGGGTGCTGTGGCATGGCCGGCTCCTTCGGTTATGAGAGGGAGCACTACGAGATCTCGCGCAAGATCGGTGAGGATCGGTTGTTCCCGGCGATTCGGGCGCTCGACGAGGCCACCGAGATCGTCGCCTGCGGGTTCAGTTGCCGTCACCAGATCGAGCACTTCACCGGTCGCCGGGCACGACACTGGGTCGAAGCTGTTCGCGACCAGCTGCGGTCGCAACCCGTGGCGCGCCTTTGACGTCGTCGTTGCGCCGCTAACCCTCCGGCGCTAGAGTCTCGGCTACCAATCGTCCGCGATCGACGGCAGCCAGGGAGGCGTGCCATGCGCTTCATGATGACCTACCAAATTCCCTCGGACGCCTGGGAGACCGCTGTCGAGCGCTTTCTCGACAACGGTGGTGTGGCTCCTGATGGGGTGACGATGGTTGATCGCTGGCACGCAGCCGCCGGTCGACACGGCTTCATTCTGCTCGAGACCGACGACCCGACGGCGATTTATCAGTTCGCGGCCGAGTGGAGCGACGTGTGTGACCTTGCAGTCACGCCGGTGCTCGACGACGACGAGGCAGCGGCGGTGCTCGCGCTACGTGCCGACGACTAGCAGGATTCTGAAGAGTCCTGCTAGAGCGACGTCCGCACGGATGCTGTAGCGAACCGATCCTGAGAACGGCATGACCGGGCGGACCGTCATGACGAACCGGTGCGAACTCGCCGAATCGGCGACCGGCCGACGGAGGGTTTTCATGGGACGACGGATCGTTGCGGTAGTTGCCGGTGTGCTGGTCTGGGGCGTGCTCTGGGCGTTGGGCAACCAGGTACTGCTTTCTCGTCTGCCTGACGTGGCGCAAGACCTCGCGGCAATCGGCGAGCATCCGGGCGTGTTGTTCGGGTTGATCGTGTGGAGCGTCGTGCTGTCGGTCCTGGCCGGCTACGTGACCGCGGCGGTCGCCAGCGTAGAGCGAATGAAGGCCGTGTGGGCGCTGGCGATCTTCCAGCTGGCGCTCGGGGTGTTCTTCCAGGTCTCCAGTTGGGACGTCATGCCGATCTGGTATCACGTGATCTTCTTGGGGCTGATTGTCCCGGCGACACTGTACGGTGGCCGCATGCGGTCCTAGCAGGCCGTGGTGAAAGTGTGGTGGGTCTGGTTACGGCGAGTTGGGGCCAGATGCAAGGCGGCCTGACACAGGCGATGCCCCGGCCATCGTCGAGGAAGGCCAACGCCGCAAATGGCCCCAAATCGCCGTAACCCTTCGGGCGACAGGGGGTTGCGCGCGCAGGCTGCGTCGTTCCTCGTCAACGATGGGCTAACCATCGCCTCCTCCTCTCTCCTTGGCTCCGCCCCGCAAGACCCTGTCGCCAGACCCACCACACTTTCCACCACGGGCTGCTAGCAGGCGGACTTGCCGCCATCCACCCGGTGTCGCTAAAGTAGTCGATGTCTAGTAACCAGACATCGAGAGGCAGACATGGGTGGTGCAGGGTTCCTGGGAGAATTCGAGCATCTGGTATTGCTCGCGGTAATGCAGCTCGGCGAGGCGGCGCATGCGATCAGCGTGCGACGCCGCATTGAGAAGCGCGCCGGACGATCGGTGGCGCGCGGTGCGCTGTACGGGACGCTGGCGCGGCTGGAAGACAAAGGCTTCCTCGACTGGCAGGTCGAGGAGGCGACTCCGGCGCGTGGCGGGATTCCACGGCGACGCTTCACTGTCACAGACGACGGGCTGGGCGCGCTGCGGATGTCGCAGCGGGCGATCGCTAGCCTCTCGGAAGGCCTCGAGAGCGCGCTCGAGCAATGAGCTCACGACGTCGCCCAGCCGACGCTTCACCGCCGCGGATTGCCGAGGCTTGGCTGCTGCGGCGACTCGCCGCATCTCCGGCGGCGCAGGTCGTCATCGGCGATCTTCGCGAGGAGTACGTTGAGCTGCGCGCACGTCGCTCGCCGCTTGTCGCCGGGCTCTGGTACTGGGTGCAAGCGTTGCGCCTGGCGTTCTCGCGTCGCGCCGGCGCACTGCGCCGTCCTCCTGTCACTCGAACCGGATCCCCGCATCGGTTGGGCTACGTCGAGATGATCACGTCGATTCTGCAAGACCTACGCTACGGACTGCGAGCGCTGGCCAAGAGCCCGGCGTTCACCATTGCCGCGGTGTTGACGCTGGCGCTGGGAATTGGTGCCAACGCTGCCATCTTCAGCATCGTCAACGCGGTGCTACTCCGGCCGCTGCCGTTCCCGCAGCCCGATCGGCTGGTGCGGATCTACTTCGGCCTATCCGGAGCGTGACTCGTGGGGCGGCAACGTCTCGCCCGACGATCTGCGCGACTGGCGCGAGCAAGGCTCCTCGTTCGAGCAGATCTCCGCTTTCCCCTACGTCTCGCTCGCCGGCTTCGTGTTGACGGGTGGAGATCGGCCCGAGTCGTTACAGGCGCACTTCGTTGAGGAGATGTTCTTCGAGACGCTCGGTACGCCGCCGTTGCGCGGGCGCACGCTGCAGCTCGGCGACCACGTGGACGGCAAGAATGCCGTCGCCGTGCTGTCGTATCGGAGCTGGCAGGGGCGTTTCCACGGCGATGTATCCATCGTTGGGGCGACGATTACGCTGAGCGACAGCCCCTTCACAGTCATCGGTATCATGCCGCCGGGCTTCGATTACCCGTCGGCAGATGCGGAGATCTGGGTGCCCTTGTCGCTCATTCCGGAGAGGGGCATCCCCCGCCAGCGCGGCGTTCGCTTCCTCGCCGCGGTCGGCCGTATGAGTCCTGGAGTGAGCCTCGCGGCGGCGCAGGCCGAGCTCACGACGGTGGCGCGCCGCCTGGCGGCCGAGTACCCGGAATCCAACGATCAGCTCACCGAGGTGCGGCTCGTGCCGCTGCATGATCAACTGACGGCGGGCGCCCGAGCCGGCTTGCTGATGCTTCTCGGTGCGGTGGGCACGGTGCTGCTGATCTGCTGCGCTAATGTTGCCAACCTGATGCTAGTGTGAGCGCAGGCGCGCACGCGGGAGTTCGCCGTGCGCGCGGCGCTGGGCGCCAGTCGAACTCGCCTGGCCCGGCAGCTGCTGACCGAGGCGGTGCTGCTAGCGGCGGTCGGGGGCGCGGCTGGCACGGCACTGGGCTCACTGGTGCTGCGTTAGCTCATAGCCGTGGCGCCGGCGGCGGTTCCGCGGCTCCGTGAGGTGGGTCTCGATCCGGCGACGCTGCTTTTTACCTCGCTGGTGTCCTTGGCTACGGGGGCGCTGTTCGGACTCGCCCCCGCCTGGCGCGCCTGGCGGGGCGATCTTCAGGCCGAGATCCGCATGGCGGGCGGCAGCGGCGCGGAGACCCGCGGCCACAGCCGCATGCGCGGCGCGCTCATCGTCGCCGAAGCGGCGCTCGTGGTGGTTCTGGCGATCGGAGCCGGCCTACTGCTCCGTAGCCTCGACAATCTGCTCAGCGTCGACCCGGGTTTCGACGCCGAGCGTGCTGTATCGATGCAGGTAACGGTGCCCGGCTACAAGTACACCACCAGCGAGGAGATCCAGCAGTTCTTCCTCGAGGTGCTCGAGAGCGTTCGCCAGGTTCCCGGCGTAGCCGCCGCGGGTCTCGTGCGACCCATGCCGTTGGCACCAGATACGTTCCAGGGGGAGGACTTCCGATTTACCGTGGTCGGGCAACCGCCGCCGGTCGAGGGGCAGGAGCCGGCCGCGGTGCTGCGCTTCGCGTCCGCGGGTGTCTTCGAAGCCATGGGGGTACCGTGGATCGCCGGGCGTGACTTCACCGCGGCCGATGATCGCTCACTTGACCGGTTGATGGGCGTTATCAACCAGAGTATGGCCGACCGATTCTGGCCCGACGAGAACCCGGTCGGGCAGCGGATTGCCAACGACTACATCGAGCTCGAGGTCATCGGCGTGGTCGGCGACGTGCGCCAGTCCAGTCTGGACGAGGAGATCCGCAACGTTGTCTACACCTCGCTCCGGCAAGTCACACGAGTCGGCATGACGCTTGTCGTGCGCACCGAAAGCGATCCTGTGCCGCTGCTACCGAACATTCACGCGGCAATCTGGGAGATCAACTCGGATCAGACGATCGAGGGTGTTACGACGCTCGGCGGGCTCGTGGGGCGGTCGGTGTCGCAACCGCGGTTCTCGGCGTTGCTCGTCGGCCTGTTCGCCGGCCTGGCGCTGCTCCTCGCGGGCATTGGCGTATACGGGGTGGTGTCAAACGCGGTGGCGCAACGGGCTCGCGAGATCGGCATCCGAATGGCGCTCGGTGCTCGCGGTATCGACGTCGCGCGCTGGGTAGTTGGACAGGGTATGGCATGGGTCGGTCTCGGGATCGTCCTCGGCCTGGTGGCTTCGATGGGCCTCAGCCGGCTGGTTTCGTCGCTGCTGTTCGGTGTGGGCGCCATGGATCCGCTGACCTATTCCGGAGCAGCGGCGGTTCTCGGCACCGTCGCCCTGATCGCGAGCCTGCTGCCTGCCCGGCGCGCTATCGCCTTGGATCCGGTCAAGTCTCTGCGAGCCGAATAGGAGAGGCGTTGCTAGTAGTTTTTCAGGGCGCCTGTTGGCCCCCTGAGCCGTCGTCATTTCGAGCGTGGCTGAGACCGAACTCAACACGCTGAACGAGCCCGGCGGCGCCGATCGTGACCGTCGTTGGCCAGCAGTTGACGCCGTAGCGTCCGGAGATCGATCTGTCGGGGTCGGGCACGAGGCGAAGCGTCAGCTCATGCTCTCGCGCGAAACGGGTCACCTGCTCGGGATCCTCTCCGTCGCCGACCGCGAGAATCACCGGTGCGTCCTCGTCGGCCCGATCGTGCAGGGCTTGCAGCTGCCGTAACTGAGCCAGGCAAGGTGCCGAGAACCCTTTCCAGAAGCTCAGCAATACGGAGCGGCCGCGCAGCCGTCGCAGGGCAATCGGTTGGTCCCCGATGGGCTCGATCAGAAAGTCCAGGGCGCGGCGCCCCGGCGTCACCGTCAGGCGCAGCGGGCTGGAGGTCGGTGGTGGTCCGGTGATCGCGTGCTCCTTGAGTGCCCGTGCCAGCGCGTCTGTATCCAGCGCGCCCGCCTTGTCCCACACGAACTCACCATGGGCGTTCATCAGGAACGTCGCCGGTGCCGTCTCGACGCCGAAGGCGCGCGACCAGGCGCCGCCGTAGTCCTCGGTGATCTCCAGGGAGGCGGTGAAGCCGCGACCGGGGGAGCCGAGCCCGCGTTCCACCGCCGAGCGCGACTCGCCAAAGGACCCCGCCGGCATCACCAGGTACATTGCCACGTGAGTATCCTCGCCGACCCCCGCGAAGGCTTCCCCGAGGCCCTCCAGCGGCGCCGACCCAGGCGCGGCGAAGTGAAACAGCACGTTGGGGCCGGAGCTACCGGCGCGCTTCGAATGGGCGAGCACGTTGACGTGTGCCGTGATCGCCTCGTCGAGGATGAGTTCGGGCGGCGGATCGGGCAGCCAAATGGGCGCCATGATGGTCTCCCACCACGACGGCATCGCCCACACGAACTCCTTGCCGTTGACTGAGCAGGTCTCTCCGCCGTCGACGGCCTGCTCGAACCCCGTCTCATGCACCTGCGTGCCGACGACGCGCAGGCAGAGCTTCTTGCCGGTGGGCACGTCCTTCTCGAGCAGCACGAAACGGTGCTCGTCGGCGTGTACTTTGGTCTCGGCCTCCCACGGGATCCAGGCGTGTCCTTCGGTCCAGGACCATTCGAACCGGTCCGTCGCACCGGCCGGCACCCAGCTCTGGAGCGCCGTGTAGCCGTCATCGTTGGCTCGCGGCGTGAACTCCACGAACACGTCGGAGCGCCCACCCGCCGTGATATCGCCGTGCAGGACGATACCGTCGGGAACGATATCGAGCGACGAGTAGCGTGCGGTGGCGCCGTTGTCGAACGACTTGACGATGTCCTGCATCGACACACCGTCGATCAGCGCCTCTTTCATCGCCGTCTCCGCCTGGGCGAGCGCCGGGCCTTGCTGTGCCTGTACCGCGCTCTTGACGGTGCCGATGGCCGCCGACGGCAGGCCGGACACAGAAAGGCCGCCGGCTTGCAACGACACGGTCTGGGTCGCCGCATCCAGGGAGGCGGTGATCGTCTCGGTGATGGTGAAGTTGTAGTTCGGAAGTATCGACCCGGTGACCGCGCTTCCCTGCACCGTCACCTTGATCGAGCCCGTCTGCCAGGTAAGAGACACGCTCGAGATCGAGACGTTGTAGGTCACGGTGAAAACCCACCAGCCGATCTCGTAGGAGACGCTGAACCCGTTGATCGTGTCCTTGAAGCTTTGCATCTCCGACTCGACGTGCTCACGCCTCACGGCCACCCCGTACTCGTCGCCGGAGCTCAGGAACAAGTTGTTGACGCTGCCGAGCGCGCTCGCCGCCGGCGCCTCACCCCCCAGAGTCACAGGCAGCGCCACGACCTGATTCGAGCCGCTTCCGAGCGGCTTGAAGTTGTCGAAAGGAATGTCGTCCGGTACTTCCACGGTGGTCGGCTCGAAGCCGCTCTTCACGACCTTGCGGACCTGCGTGGTGATCTTGCCAGCGTCCTCGGAGCTGAGGGTGCCGCTGGCGGGGTGAAACTCGATGTCGTTGTCAGAGTCGATGCTGGCCTCGACGACCGTCTTGCCCTCCACGAGCTTCGTCCCGATGGCAAAGGTGATCCGCACTTCGCCGTGGATGGGATCGGGGAGCGACAGGGTGTCAGGATCCGGAATGTAGTTGGCGCGCACCGGGTAATGGGCGGTCACGCTGGAGCCGACCCCGCCGGAAAAGCTGAGCTTCGGCGCGCCGAGCTGCACCTGCGCCAGCCCGCGTACCGTTCCCGGCGTGGTCATCGCGTCCTGCAGATCGTTGATCTCCTTCCACAGGTCGTCCTTGGCTCTGGACGCCCCTGGAGGCTGTTTCTTGGAGCTGCCGCCCGGTTGCCCGCCGCCACCGGAGCCAAAGCTGCCGAAGATGGAGCTCGAGTTCCAGTCGATGAACTTCGCCAGCAGGACGGATAGCTTGGTGGGGTCGCCGACCCGCAGCGCGAAGCTGTGCGGGATGCTCGGCGACACCTCGTCGTGGGCGCCGTTCTGATGCACGCTCGCCAGGATCGTGTTGACAGTCTTGACGCGGACGAGTGCAACGGCGTCGAAGTCGCCCGTGAGTCCGTTGGCCATAGGATTACCTCGTTTTTCGGGCTGCCGGCCTTAGCCGGTACGCGGGCTCAGATGAGCGTGAAGCCGGA
Organism: Acidobacteriota bacterium; assembly: GCA_963666055.2. Lineage (GTDB taxonomy): Bacteria > Acidobacteriota > UBA890 > UBA890 > WLXD01 > DASCOT01. The sequence continues at coordinate 1,160,605 of CAXWPH010000015.1, forward strand.
CGTCAATTCGAACTGCGGGGAGGGCTCGCACTCGATCTTCGGCTTGGACAAGGAGACAGGGGGGGCACCCGGCGGGGTGAAACTACAGGAGCAGGTGACGGTACCCGCGATATTGATTCCTGCACTGCCGACGTATGCAGGGTTCGCGGAGGCTGCTGTGACCGGCGTGTTTTTAGGAGACGACAGCGTGGTGGAACCTTCCTCGTCCACCTTTAGCGAGACGTTGATGGTGCTCACCGTGCCGAAGATTGTGCCGGGAAAGCGGAGATCGATCGGTGAGGCCCCTCCCGCTCTGTCCAGAACGCACCCCACGTATCCGAACAACAGGATGATGGGCAACAGCACCAATGGAATGAGCAGCACGAACCAGTCGACCATCGGCCGGACTCCAGAGCTCAGTGGGTGTCGATCCACCCGGTGAACAAGACCGCCAGAGCGATGAGCGCAAAGGCGACGGAAAGCGCGCGCTGCACATTGAGCGCGCCGAAGTGTTCTTGGGTGGCGCGGGTGGACTGCAGCGCGTATCGACCGAGCATGTAGCCGACGGTGGCAGTCCAGAACACGGCCCCTGGGAAGAGGCGCGCACGCCACATCATGACCGCGCCGAGCAGCAAAACGACCGCAAGCCCCGCCTCGAGTAGCTGGCTGGGAATGCGTCGTTGCCACCTGCCCGCCTCATCGGGGAGGTACAACGCGAGCGGCCCAGCGCTCGCTCGTCCGCAGCAACAGCCGTGCAGCAGACAGCCGATCCTCGTGAACACCATGGTGATGAGGATCGTGAAGATCGTCACGTCCCAGAACTGGCCGAAGGGGACCCGTAGTACCGCCAGCAGGGGAACGGACCCGGCGATGATCAGCGGCAGCCCGCCTAGCAACGACATGCCCCCTTCCGTTCGCCGCCAAATACGCTTCGGTTCGCTGCGGTACTGGTGCCATTCAGTAGCGACGAACAACAGGCGCGCGCCGATCAGCGCCGGGGCGATCAACAGCAGCATCACCACCAGGACGCGCGCGCTATCGAGGCCGGCCAGGTTTGCGGCATAGTTCCCTGCGGTCATTCCAACCACCAGGCCCAGGTACAGCATGGCCGGGTAGCTGTGTATCCGGATATCACGCCAGGTGAACAGCACGCGTCGCATCGGCAACCTAACTAGAAAGGGCGTTGGTTCCCTTCTTACGAGGGTGTGACGAACATGGCGAGTCGCCAAAGTGTGGCGCCACCACCCAGGACGATGGCCAGATCTGCCAGGTTGAAAACCGGCCAGATGCGCAAGTCGATGAAGTCGACGACCGCGCCTCTGAGCGCAATGTCCATGAGGTTGCTGGCGGCGCCACCCAGGGCAGCCCCAATCCCCAGCTGCGCTGCGGGGGCTCGCAGAGCCGCGAGTTGATCGACCAGCACCGCGATTCCCAACAGCGAGACCACCCACAGGATGCACAACATGCGCCTGCTACCAAGGAGGCCGTGCCCAAGTCGCGAATTCCGTAGCGGCCGGATCCGTGGCGCCCACCAGGCGTCCGAGCCACAACCCGGGCCGGCTCGGCGGATTACGAGCCGCTTGCTTTGTTGGTCGAGCGCCAGCACCACGCCAGCCGCTAGTAGCCAGATCATGAGTCACAATCCTCATGGTTACCGGGGCGCGCAGTCTATGGCGGTGCCTCGCGGCGCGTCAAAGGAATGGCGATCGTACGGGTGCGGTAGGCGAGGGCCGCTAGTAGTAGGCTACGCCGATGCGAAACACTCCTGATCGAAATGCGCTCGTCCCACGGGTCGTCGTTCTGTTGGTTGCGTCCGCATTGGTGCTGTCGTGCGGCGGGGCGGAGGTCCCACAACCAGGCACTGCCTGGGGACAGTTCCGCGGTCCGAACCGTGACGGCGTGGCGCCGGACTTCTCGGGGCCGGATGAATGGCCCGATGCTCCCTCGGCAGTTTGGAATACGAACGTCGGCGCTGGCTACGCGTCGCCGATAACGGACGGTACGGCGGTCTATATGCACAGTCGCGTCGACCAGCGCGAGGTGGTCTCGGCGCTCGATTTTGCCACCGGCGACCTCGTGTGGAGTGACCAGTACGACGCTCCTACGACGAAGGCGCCGGAGTTCGCGGCGAGCGAGGGGGAGGGGCCCTATGCGACACCGGTACTGCATGAGGGTGGTCTGTATACCTTCGGAGTTCACGGCATCGCTTCGGCGTACGACGCCGAGTCGGGTGATCTGCGCTGGCGGCGTGATTTTGGTGATCGCATCGTCGAGGTCGAACGATCCTGCGGTGCCTCGTCGTCGCCGCTGATCGTCGACGATCGGGTCGTCCTGCAGATCGGTGACGACGACTCCGGCGAGGTGCTTGCGTTGAGCCTCGAGAGCGGCGAGACGGTGTGGGCCTGGACCGGCCCTGCGGCGGGCAATGCTTCGCCGGTGCTGGCGACGATCGACAGCGTTCGGCAGATCATCACGATGACCGATGAGGCTGCTGTGGCGTTCGACGCGGCCGATGGCAAGCTCCTCTGGAGGCACCCCTTGCAGGGGGTGCCGGGATCGTGCTCGACGAACATCCCGTCGCCCGTCGTCGCTGAGCAGGTGGTGATCATTGCCGGGATCCAGCACGGGACGGAGGCCGTCGCACCGATGAACGGCGCCGGCGGCTGGACAGTGGACACCGTATGGAAGAACGACGAGATCAAGCCCTTCTGGAGTAACTTCGTGCTCGAGGGCGCCGAGCTGTTCGGTGTTTCCGGCCAGCGGAAGGGTCAGCTGTTCGCACTCGACCCAGCTACCGGGGAAGCACTTTGGACGACCGACGGGCGTGCGGGCGAAAATGGCTCGGTGCTGGCGGCCGGCGACTACGTCTTCTTCGTCATGAACGAGGGGGACCTCCACGTTGCGCGCCGCACGAGGCCGGGCCTCGAGCTCATCGCCGAGTACACCATTGCCGACGCCGCGGTCTGGGCTTACCCGCTTATCCACGACGGCGACCTGCTGGTGAAGGCCGGCGACACGCTGACACGCTGGTCGTTCGACTAGCGGCTCGCGATCGTCGCCTCAGCCGCCGGCGCGCTCGAGGGATTCCTGCAACCAATCGGATCCGGCCTTCGACCCCACGGCGCGGGCGAGGAACCCCGTTGCGTTGGCTACCGCGAAGCTGATGCCGCGCACATTGCGCTCTGGGGGCACCCCGGGGATCGGCCGTGGTAGCGGCGACGCCCGCAGCGTCAGGCCGGCGCCGGGCGCAGCACTGTCTACGATGATCTCGTCGCGGGCACACTCAGCGTCGGCGACGACGCCGACGACCTCGGGCAGGCTTCCCGGCCACCAGCGCACGGCGCGGTGACTCCGTGCGGAGACCACCAGCAGGCCTGCGTCGCGAGCCCGGAGCACGGCGCCGCGCAGCAGCTCGGCATGCTCGCGACGGGGCGTGCCGAGGCTGAGGTTGGCGATCTGCAGGCGTTGCGTTGCGGCCCAGTCGATGGCGCGGGCCAGGTTGGCGGCGCTGGTCGACAACGAGGTCTCGAACACCTTCACAACGTGCAGCTCCGCACCGGGCGCCTTTTCCTGGATTGCCGCCGCCACGGCGGTTCCGTGGCCGAGTCGGTCGAGCACGTCATCGTGTTCGACGCCGCCTGGGTCAATCGCCACACCGGACGCATACGCTCTGATATGTGGGTTGTCGGTGTTGATGCCGCTGTCGATGATCGCTACTCGGACACCGTCTCCGTTGCTGTCAAACGGAGGCTCGTCGAGGCGCCACCTCACGTGAGAGAGCGGTCTTGCGGGGGCGCCGCATCGTCGACCGGCTTGGCGGCCGACCGTTCGACGTCGGTTCCGAACAGTGCCGAGAACGCCCCTGCTCTTGCGGCCAGGGTCTCGGGTGCACCCTGTTCGACGATACGCGCGCCGTCCACTACCACCACACGGTCTGCACGGCGGGCCATCTCGTAGCGGTGCGAGATCAGCAGTGTGGTACGTCCGCGCATGATCGCCTCGTAGCTGTCGATGACGTGCCGCTCCGATACTGGATCGAGCGATGCGGTGGCCTCGTCCAGCACCAGCACCGCCGGATCGGCGAGAAACGCGCGAGCGATGGCAATGCGCTGACGCTCGCCGGCCGATATGGCCGTGCCGCGCTCACCGACCACTGTGTCGTAGCCGTCGGGTAGGCCGTCGATAAACGCCGCGATGCCCGCTGATCGAGCCGCGTCGCGCACCTGATCGTCGCTGGCGTCGGGCCGCGCGTAGCGGATGTTCTCCGCGATGGAGGTGTTGAACAGGAACGGCTCCTGCTCCACCGCCACGACGTGGCGGCGCACGTCGTCGAGACGAAGATCGCGTAGCCGGTGGCCATCGAGGCGCACGTCTCCCTCATCAGGGTCGAGATGGCGCAGCAGCAGGTCGACGACGGTCGACTTGCCACCGCCGCTCGGTCCGACGATGGCGACCACCTCGCCGGGCCTCACCGACAGCGTCACGTCGTCGAGCACCGCGCCACCACGGTCGAACGTGAAGCTCACCCCTTCGAGCTCGACCTCACCGCGCGCCTCACGTAGAGCAATGGCGTCCTCACGCTCGGTCACCTCGATCGGCGTGTCGAGAATCTCGTGCACGCGACCCAGCGATACCCGCGCCGTCGCCAGGTTCGTGTACAAGCCCATCAAGCCCTGCACCGGCGAGAGCAGCCGCGTTTGATAGGCCATGAACGCGACCAGATCTCCCATCGTGATGGCGCCGGCGATAACCCGGCTGCCCCCATACAGGAAGACGACCGCAGTGCCGGCGGAGAGGATCAGCCCGGGCAGGCCGCCGGCCAGGTAGCTGAGTCGCCGCATGCCCATGAGCGCCTCGATGAAGGCATCGTTCTTGCCACGGAACCGACCCTCTTCCCGCAACTGTGCGTTGGACGAGACGATGAGCTTCATGCCTTGCAGCGTCTCGATCAGAAAGCTGCCGATGTCGGCGCTGCGCTCGCGCATCGTCAGTACCCTCGACTCGAGCCGCCGGCGATAGTAGACCAGCGCCACCATGCTGATCGGCATCAGGATCACGCTCACCGCGAACAGCCGCGCGTCGAGCCAGATCATCACCGCCACGGTGCCAACGAGAAACAGGATGTTGCCAACCCAGGCGAGTGCCGTTTCGGCGGCGATGCGCTGGATCTCACCGATATCGTTGTTGATACGCGACACGACGTCACCGAGCTTGGCATGGGCGTAGAAGCGTGGTGACAGCCGCTGCATGTGGCGGTACAGATCGAGCCGCATGTCGAAGAGGATCTCGGCCGACACGCGTGTGTAGCGCAGTCCACTGACCACGTTGATCGCGAAGCCCAGCAACGTGGCGATGCCGAACAGCGCGATGATGCGCACCAGCGCGCCCATGTTCTGTCCCAGGAGGGCGTTGTCGACGAGGTCTTTAGACAGGTAGGGCACATAGAGCGACACCAGCGTGCTGGCGAAGCTGAGCACGATGACCAGAACCAGGCGATGCCAGTACGGCACCACGTAGGCCAACGCCCAACGGAGCTCGCCGCGGCGCGGCACCCGGGCGGTCATGTCGAGGAGGCTGCTCTCAGGGGCGCCCGGAATCTGTTGCTGGAACCACGATCAGATCGGTGGTGGTATCGCCGTCTAGCGTCAGCGTACGCTGGTAGCGGTAGTCGGCGGCGCTGTAGATATCGACCGTGTTGCCGGCGTTGAATACGTATAGCAACTTGCCGTTCGAGCTCGGCATGACGCGCATGCGCGGACGCCCCTCAAAGGTCTGGCGGCTCTCTACTCGCCGACCTTCCAGGTCGAAGGTCCAGAACTCGTAGTGGCCGATGCTCTGGAACAGGCCGTACGCCTTCTTGCCATCCGGGGCAAGCGAGAAGCTCACCCCCATGGACGGGCCAAGCGTGTAGTAGTCGACGCTCTTGTCCGGCAGGTTGACCCGTGCCACCCCCATCAGACGCCTTCCGTTGATCGGATCGGTGGTGCGGAACAGCCCCGTGAAGAACCCGGGCTCGTCGTAGATGTTGGGGCTGATACCGAAGTTCAGCGCCCCCATCCCCGACTCCATCGGACGGGAGATCTCCCACGTGTCGACTTCCTCGAAGCTCTCGGTCTCGAGGATCGTCACCTCCTCGGTCATGATGTACAGCAGGTCGCCGTCGGGCGAGAACATCATCTGGCTGAACTCGCGTTCCACGCCGCCCGGCCAGGGGATATCGCGCATGACCTCGCGCGTCTCGAGGTTGTACTGCTGCAACACCGGCGGTCCGATCTCGAAGCGATCAATGAGCTTCGTATCCGTGCTGGTGTGCAGAATGAGGTACTCCTCGCTGGGATGGATGGCGACTCGCCAGATCCGCACCTTCGAGTTGTCGTGGCTCAGCGAGTGGACGTCGATGGACTCACGGCTGGCGACATCGAAGATCTCGATGTACTCGAAGTCCGCGCTGGTGGAATAGAGCCGCTGGCGATCGCGCGTCAGCTGCAGGTTACGAGGGATCCCCGCGGTGGCCTCGATGCGGTCGACGACCGCCATCGTGGCCTCGTCGATGACCATGATGGCGTGTTCGTAGGTGCCGACGTACATCGTCGCGTTGCCGCCGCTGGGGTGCTGCTGCGCTGTCGCGCCGCCCAGCAAGAGGCCCAGAACACACAACGTGACGGCGCTCGACAAGACCACCCGCCGGCCAGCGCCGGCTGCGAAGACCCGCGTCGAGCTCACGGGAAGATCAGGTCGATCTTGCGCCAATCCTTCTGTGCCGCGGCGCAGGTCTTTGTCCAATCGGGCGTGTAGTTGAGCTGGTCGGGTACCTGTGCCGGCCAGAAGCAGCCCAGGTAGCAATCGAACAGGTCGCGCTCCACTGGCGAACAAAGGCCCGCGGTCCCGCCGCTGCTGTCGACTTCCCAACCGGGCTGGAACACCAGCGAGCAGCCGAGCGGAATGTGTGGCTCGTCGGGTTGCTGCGGGACAGCTTGCCCTTGCGGGTCGCTCAAGGCCACCACATCGCGTGCCAGGTGCTGCTCGATGCGCCCGGCCTTCATGTTGACTGGCTTCAGGTGCTTCATTGGTCCCTACCTTCGAAGATAGCGAGGTAGCCAGGATTGTGCTCGGCTATTTCACCATAGACGCGCAAACAGGTGTCGGTCCAGGCGCGGATCCAGTCGCAATAGTGGAGGTTCGGTCCGCGGGTAGTCCCGTAGCGGGTGTGCGCCTCGTGGTAACAGCCCCCGGCGCATAGGGGTCGTGCCCAGCATTTCTGGCAATCGGTCTTGTCGTCGACGTGATGAGTCTCGAGGAAGTGCAGCTGCTGGCTGCGATCGATGCCGTCCTCGACGGTGCCGAGCTTGTGCTCATCGGATCCCGCGAAACGGTGGCAGAGCGCGACGTCGCCGCCGGTAGCCACGCCGAGCAGCCCGAGCCCGGCGCCACAGGGATAGGCCTTGCTTATGCCTTTGTGGATTTCCTCGATGGTGTCCTTGACGTTCGAGAAGCCGTGATGACGGTTCTCGAGCGCTGCCTCGAGAAACTCCTCGGCGAGCTCGTCGAAGCCTGAGAGCATGGTGTCGAAGCCGTTGTTACCGATCGCCCAGTCGCGACCCCATGACGTGGTGACGGGGGCGAATCCGACTTCCCTGAAGCCGATATCGTCGCGCAGGTGATGGTAGATACGCTTCACGTCCAGGTTGTTCTTGGTCAGCGTGACCCTGGCACCGATCGGCCGCGTCGTATGGCGCTTCAGCAGCTCACGCACCTTGGGAACGATGATGTCGTAGGTACCGCCGCCCCCCTTGAAGACGCGAAGCTCGTCCTGCATCTCCTTGGGCCCGTCGATCGACACGGTGACACCGATCTCGTTTTCGGTGAGCCACTCGATAATGTCGGGTCGCAACAGGGTGGCGTTGGTGGTGAGGCTGAACTCGATGCCCTTGCCGAGCTGCTCGGCGCGCTGGCGCGCGTAGCCAACTGTCTTCTTCAAGACGGGGAAGTTCATCAGCGTCTCACCGCCGAAGAACGTCAGGTGTACGGTCTCGATCTCGGCCGATTCCTCCAGCATGAAGTCGACGCTCTGTTGTGCCGTCTCCTCGCTCATGAACTTGGGCTGGCGACCGTTCTCGGTGTCGACGATCTTGTCGTCGCTGTACTCGTAGCAGTAGCCGCAGCTCAGATTGCACTGGTTGGTGACGTTCAGGACCAGCGTGGTCAGCGGGAACGGTGTCGGCGGCATCTGCTTGGGTAGCGGCTGCGGTGCGGCGCCGGCCTCGCCGACGGCGCGCACTTGCATGAGCTCGTTGACGCTGTGGTAGACGGCTTCCGGGTCGAAGCGCTCGGCGAGCTGGTCGACCAGCTCGGACGCCGCCATCGGCTTTTCGTCGAGACGCTCGAGGACCGCCGCTGACGTCTCGTCGAGACCGAATACCGCGGCACTGGGAACCATGTAGAGGAACTGCCGGCCGGCCGCCTCGAAGGCGTGGTACTCGCCCACCGACAGCGCTACTTCCGTACGCATGTTCATTCGCCTGCCTCCCATCCTCTCCAGTTGAGATAAAGCGGCACGGTCACCACAAGGTGCGATCGGCCGCGTAGCGGGTGCTCTTGTCCAATCTCGTCGTAGGCGGCCACCACCCAGACGTCGCCGATGTTATTGCGGTTGCCGACGCGCTCAGGGTTCGGTCCGTCGACCGCGGGGGTGAAGAGCCCATTGTCGTCGAGAGTACCGACATACTCCAGGTCCTCGTCGTTGAACGTCGCGGCGTACTCCTCGAGGCTCCAGTCCACCTCGACGACGCCCAGGTCGAGGTCGTCTGCTGTTCCGGGCTCACCGTCGGGCCCGTTGGAAGTGCCGAAGGCCTCGAACTGCGCCAGTTGCTTGGGCGCGACCTCGCCGCCGAGACGCGCCATGCCCCATTCGGGCGAGACGCGGATGGAGTCGACCTGTTCGTACACCACCAGGCCTTCCGGTCGGCTTATGTCGCGCACGAAGACATCGCGCAACCCGACCGCAGCGTCGTCGGCAGCGCTGGCGCGAACGCGAATCGCGCTGTCGCTCGCCTCGATTACCTCGGTGACCTCGACCCCTGGGCCGAGATCGATATCCGCTGTGGTCACATCGGCCGGCAGATTGGCGCCGAAGATCGTTACTTCGCTGGACCCACCGTCGCTGCGGAGCGCTACTGGGTAGACGCCCGCGATCAACGGAACGTCAGCACGGTACAGCGTCACGTCGATGCCGATCTCGTCGTACGCGCCGGTGAACCAGCGGCCTTCCATCGTGCGCCAGTCGCGCTCGACGAACATCACCTCACGTAGAGATCCCATGAGGTTGCCTTCAGTGCTCGAGCGGCCGCGCCACTGGAAGCCGGTATAGACGATGGCCCGGCCGCTGCGTCGCCTGGTGATCCCGGTGCGCGGGTTGGTGAGCGCTGCCTCGGTGCGGAACTGGCTGTCGCTGTCGTTCACCGCGCTGATCTCGACCGTGCCATAGACCGGACCATGACCCGGCGAATGGCCGGCAACCGCCCAGCGGCCGGCGAGACGCGCCGGTCGACGGTTCGCCGACCATGCCGACCACTCGGGAGTGTCGAGCGGGAAGGCCTCGGAGAGGTGCGCGATCGCCTTGTCCATCGGATGTCCGGAGTCGGCGTCGTCTGCGGCGGGGCCAGATCGCTGCGTACGCCGGAACGCTTGAAAGTCAACGTACGGGAAGTAGCCGCGGTGCATGGCGATAAGCAGCCCCCACTCGTCCTTGGTGCGGCGCTCGGTGATCACCCGGCCCATCGAATGGCATTGGATGCAGGTCGTCTCGGTGTCGTCGTCGGCGGTGTAGTCGTGGTCGATCAGCCGCCGCTCAGCCTCGAAGGCGCCCGGCTTGGCCTCCTCGGGAGCCAGCCCGTGGTTGTCGGACAGGTAGCGCACGATGTCGCGGGCCATGGCGGGATCGAGCTCGACCCCGTTGAGCATCACCATACGTCGCAGCGTCTGTTGCCATCCTTCAGGTGACTTACGGATGTAGGAGATCCGCGTCATATGCCCGTCGTCGTCGACGGCGTGACAAGAGGCGCAGTTGGACACGGTAGCTTCGTCGGTGACCGGGATACCGGCGGCCTTCGAATCGTCGTCAGAGTCGTTCGAGGTGCCTTCCGACTGCAGTAGTGCGGCGCTCGAGAACGGCGGGGCGGCAAACCCCAGGCTCATGACGACGACAAGCGAAGCCAACAGGCGGATTCGCGCCGGCGGAAAAACTATTCCTCTGATCATCGAGTCCTCAGGCAGGAGGGCGAAGGTCAGGCGGGAGCGGCTGCCCGGAAGTTTCTATCACGCAGCGCCGTTTCTGAGGAACCCCTTGGCCAAAAGCACCGATAAAGCTCCGACGAAGTCGGGTAGAGCGACTGCTGGGTAGTGCTCGTTGTATGCGGCGAACAGGTCGGGTACCTGCTCGTGGTCTGGAGCCAGCGCCATCAGGTGTCGTACGTCGATCCCGCGGAGGAAGCGGAGCCCGCCGGGAATGGCAGGTGTCGCCAGGCGCTGTTCCATTACCACGCGCCGATCGCCGATCGCGGGCGCCTCGATTACCTGCACGGTCGGCTCGACCACCAGCTGGATCGACGTGCCTGCCTTGAGTGCTTCGAATGCCGACAGAACCTCGCGATCGGCGCGGAGCGCGTCGACATCGTCGGGCGCGGCTTGCTGATCGTCGCCAATGGAGCGGCCGGTCCAGAACGGGTGATGGTGATCCTCCGCTACCGCCTCAAAGAAACGTGAGGCCTGCGAGCGGAAGCTGTCGTACATCTGTCGCTCGCGATCGGCAAAGAGCGCCGCGGCCGCATCGTGCAGCGCTGGCTCTCGCAGCCACGTATTGCTCACGATCGCCGCCAGCCAGCCCGACGCCAGGGCCTTCTTAACCCCAAACGACGATAGCGGATCGATGCACGAAGCGGCGTCGCCGAGCAGCAGAAAGTGCTCGCCGAACACCTGCTCGGCACGATACCAGGAGGCATCGCAGCCCCAGGGCTCGGAGTCGAGATTGGCGCCGTGGAGCAAACGTTTGAACGCCGCGGTGCGCTCTAGCGCTTCTAGGTAGCGCTGCTTCACCGTCCCGCGCGACAGCTCCGATACCTGTGGATCGAGCATGCACGTGAAATAGCGGTGGCCGGTGCCGACCGGAACGGACCATGCCCAGCCTTCGGCGAACGATTCCACCAGGGTGTGGGTATCATCTGCCAGGTCCCAGGGGTCGTCGCGCTGCCAGGTTCCGATCAACGCCACGGTGCGAGATGGCTCGGGCTCCGGGTGCCATCCCATGGACCGAGCAACCACGCCCTGTCGTCCGGATGCGTCGAGCAGGTAGCGCGCCGACACTTCGCCCGCACCGTTTTCTGTGGCGTAGCGGACTCGTGCGGGCTCGATCTCGACGGCGACGTCGACCACGGTGGCGTCGCGAACCACTGTCGCGCCGGCGGTCTCTGCCGCGGCGAGGAGCAAGCCGTCGAACTCCGCGTGCCGCACCTGGTAGCCGGTCTCACCGCCGGCAAAGCACTCGGAGCGCGGTGCACCGCCGCCCCACCAGACGGTGTTGCCAGTCGAGCGCACGAACCCCGCGATGTCGACGGCGTCGAGCACGCCGATCTCACGCAGGAGCTTGCGAACGCTTGGCGGCAACGATACCGCCAGACTGCGCTCCGGGTCCTCGGGGCGGGTCATCACCACGACGTCGTACCCCCAGAGCGCCAGCAGCCGCCCGGCGGCGGCTCCCGCCGGCCCGCCGCCGACGATGGCCACGTCGTACACGCGCCCGTCGCGGGTTACCACCGGATCGCCGCCGATGCCCCGTGCCCGTCGATCGAATCAGCGACCGGCACAGCCGCTTCAGACGGTTTCGGGAGTGCGGGGGGGCGGCGCGCCACTGGCTCTCAGAACGATGAAGGCGCCGGCGCCGAGCAGAGCCGCGAAAGCAAACGAGACACCAGGGAAGCTCACCACTGCGTCGGCCGCCGTGAAGCGGCGAAACAGCTGCGTCATCAACGGCGGCCCGATAATGGCCGAGACACTGAACAGGCTCGCCACCGCCCCTTGCAGTTCACCCTGTGCATCCGGTGGGACCCGCTGCGACAACAGGGACTGGGTCGAGGGCATCACCAGCGCGCCGAGCAGCCAGGTGAGCTGAAGCGCGAACATCATCCAGCCGTGTGACGCGAAGGCATACCCGACGAACCCCACGCCACCGACGATCAAACCAAGCGAAGCGGTGAGATGCTCGCCCAACTTTGGAACCACGATGCGCGGCAGCGTGCTCTGGCCGACCACCATGATGATCCCGAAGGACGCCAGTGAGGCGCCGATCATGGCCTCCGACCAGCCGAACTTGAGCATCGTGTAGTAGGTCCAGACGCTCGGCATCACCTGGTGTGCGACCTGCCACAGAAAGAGTGCCGCCAGCATGCCGAGCACCGCCGGATAGCGTCGAATCTGCAGCAAAGTACCGACCGGGTTAGCGCGCCGCCATTTGAACTGTCGCCGCTTGTCGTCGGCAAGCGTTTCCGGCAGCACGAACATACCGTAGACGAAGTTGGCCAAGCTCAGCCCGGCGGCGACGAAGAACGGAGTTCGCGGGCCGTAGGCACCCAGCAGGCCACCGATTGCCGGGCCGAGAATGAACCCGGCACCGAAAGCGGCGCCAATCATGCCGAAGTTCTGTGCCCGCTTCTCCGGCGGACTGATGTCGGTGATGTACGCGTACGCGGTGGTAAACGAGGCTCCCGCGATTCCCGCCAGCGCACGCCCGACGAACAGCCAGGCAATCGTCGGCGCCATGGCCATCACCAGGTAGTCGATGCCGAGGGAGGCAACCGAGTACAGCAATATGGGTCGCCGCCCGAATCGATCGCTCAGGTTGCCGAGGATCGGAGCGCACACGAACTGCATCATGGCGTAGGAGAACGCCAACCAGCCGCCGAAGATGGAGGCGCGGCTGAGCCCTTCCCCGGTCAGCTCCATGATGAGCTCCGGGGTGACCGGGATGATGATCCCCAGTCCGACGGTATCCATCAGCACGGTCAGCAGCACGAAGACGAGCGCCAGCTTTCCAGGAGCTCGAGGGGACATGACCGCCCTTTCCGCCGGTTGAGACCGACCTCTATGAGGTTGGCCAGTACGCCGAGCACCGACCACGTTGGCCTACTCTGCCATGTGTCGCTGCCGAGTGTCCCACCACCGACCAGGCTCGCAGCAAGGTCACGCCGCGGTCGCGCAGCCGCGACTGTCAGCGCAGCATCGCGGTGTGAGACGCCACCGACCGGGTCTTGTAAGGTGGCAGCAATGCCTGATCGAGCCGCGCGCTGCGTACCCGACACCCTGGTACAGGACTACGCTCGAGATGGCGCCGTCGTGGTGCGCGGTCTGTTTTCCGCTGACGAGATCGAGCTGTTGCGCGAGGGCATCGACGCCAATATCGCCTCGCCGAGCCCACGCTCGCTCGTCGCCAGCCGGCCCGATGACCCCGGTTGGTTCATGGAGGACTTCTGCAACTGGCAGGACAACCCTGCATATCGCCGCTTCATCGAGGAGACGGCGGTCGCGCCCGCCGCGGCGCGGCTGATGCAGTCGCGCCAGGTGCGTCTCTTCCACGACCACATGCTGGTGAAAGAGCCCGGCACCGCGCAACGCACTGCGTGGCACCAGGATCAGCCGTTCTACAACGTCGACGGGCGCCAGAACGTCAGCTTCTGGATTCCCGTCGATCCGGTTCCCGAGGAGTGGACGCTCGAGTTCGTGGCCGGCTCGCACACGGGTCCTTGGCTCATGCCGCGCACCTTCATGACGGCCGAGGCCCGGTGGTTTCCCGCCGGCTCACTCCAAGAGGTCCCCGATATCGAGGCCGATCGCGACGCCTACCGCATCCTCCGTTGGGCCATCGAGCCCGGCGATGCCGTCGCCTTCCACATGCTGACGTTGCACGGGGCGGCCGGAGTGCAAGGAACACAACGACGACGCGTTTTCTCCGTGCGCCTGTTGGGCGACGATATAGTCCACGCACCGCGGCCGTGGAAGACGTCGCCCGAGTTCCCCGGCATTGACGAGGAGCTGCCCGCCGGTAGCCCGATGGACCACTCGCTCTTCCCGGTGCTGGCGCAGAGTTAGCGCCCCGGCGCGCCGGCCAGGGGATCCCGTTCGTAGCGCCGGGCCGCTTGCTGCCGATAGAATGCTCGAGGCATAGAGGACACTAACTCCCCAAGGAGAACGGCATGAACAAGCGCGTCCTTACCTGGTGCATTGCTGCCGCGATCGCGGTGTCGCTGGGCTGGATCTACCTGGATGAGGAAGGCACGCTGGTCGATCCGCCGATGCGGTCGATTGGTGCGCTCGAGTTCGCCGACGGCGTGCTCTTCGCTGGCGACTCGGTCGGCGGCACGCTCTACGCGCTGGAGGTTGGCAGCGCCGGCACGGCGCCGGATGAATTCCAAGCGGTGAGCAACCTCGACGCCAAGATTGCCGAGATGCTCGGGACCACGTCGTCCGAGATCTTCGTCAAGGACATGGCGGCCGACAGCAAGTCGGGGGTCGCGTACCTGTCGATCATGCGGGGTGGCGGCAACGATGCGGCACCCGCGTTGATGAAGGTCACGCCAGACGGACAGGTGCACCACGTCGACCTGGCGCAGGTAGCCTATACGAGGCACGACCTGACCAACGCCCCGGACGACGACCCGAGTGAGCGTCGAAACCCGCGCTCGATGACGATCACCGACATCGAATTGCTCGGCGACGAGCTGTTCGTGGCGGGTCTGTCGAACGAGGAGTTCGCTTCGGTCATGCGGCGGGTTCGCTGGCCGTTCGCGTCTGCTTCCAAGGCTACCGGGCTCGAGATCTACCACGGTGCGCACGCCCAGTACGAGACTCACGCGCCGATCTACACGTTCCTGCCGCTCGTGCTGGACGGCGAGCAGCACCTGCTCGCCGGTTATCTGTGCACGCCGCTGGCGACCTTCTCGGTCGAGGAGATGCGCGGCGCCGACCGCATGCGCGGCAAGACGATTGCCGAGCTCGGCTTCGGTAACGTGCCGATCGACATGGTGTTGCTCGAACAGAACGGCGAGCAGTACGTCCTGATGACCAACTCCCGTCGTGGCACGATGAAGATCCCGATGAGCGACATCCGCGCGGCGCAGAGCAAGCCGAGCATCGAGCAAGAGGTCGGCCCGCGCACCGGCGTCGACTACGAGGGTGCGCCGCTGGGTCTGGTGGTGCAGATCGACAAGCTACGTGCCGACACGTTGTTGATACTCGAGCGCATGCCCGAGAACGGGGCGCTGAGGCTTTCCGCGCGCCCTTCCGAGTGGATCTGAGCTGAACAAGATTCGGTTGACCGCGGCCGCGACGCTGATCGCGGCCGCGGTGTCAACCGGGTGTGCGGATCCGCCTGCTGACAAGCCTGAGCTGCGCTTCGTCGGTGATTCCGAGACCGGTTGGTATGTCGAGTTGACCGGAGTCGGCGCCGGTGAGCCGAATCTGGAGATCTACACGGGTACGCCCGAGCAGCTCGATGGCCAACGGCTGCCTGTCATCGGTCGCCTGACACTGGATCGCGGCGTCGCCCGTTGGCGGCCTCGCTACCGGCTCGCCGCCGGTCAGACCTACACTGCGGTTTGGTGGCGCGACGATGACGAGAGGCTGGTGCGCGCGTTCACCGCGCCGCGCCGAGACGGCGCGGCCACGACGGTGGTGCGCGCCGTGTACCCGGCTGTGGAGACGGTTCCAGAGAACCTCTTGCGTCTGTACGTGCAATTCTCGGCGCCGATGAGCCGCGGTCGCGCGCGCCAGTTTCTCGAGCTGGTAGACGCCGATGGCAACGTTGTCAGCGGCGCCTTCGTGGTTCCCGAACAGGAGCTCTGGAGTCCGGATGGCGACCGCCTGACGCTGTTCTTCGACCCGGGCCGCATCAAGCAGGACGTCGGGCCGAACCTGGCCCTGGGAGCGCCGCTGCGCGCCGGGCAGACGATCACGCTACGTGTTTCTGCCGACTGGCCCGACGGCGACAGCGCCCCCCTTGCCGAGGGTTTTGAACGCACCTGGATCGTCGGTCCGGCCGATCGGTCTCGTCCTGAGGCCGCCGACTGGACTCTATCCGCCCCGGCGGTGCCGGAGGCGCCGGTCGAGCTGTGGCTCGCTGAACCGCTCGATCACGCGCTGCTCGAACGCCTCATCACCGTCGAGTCATCGAGTGGGGAGCGGGTTCACGGCCGGTCGCTGGTATCCGACGGGGATCGACGCTGGGCGTTTACGCCCGACGAGCCGTGGTTGCCGGGTGCCTACCTCCTCCGTGTGGACCCGGCTCTGGAGGACCTTGCCGGCAACAGCCTGTCGCGGCTATTCGACCAGCCTTTCGATGCGGAGCGCGTCGGAACGCCAGCGATGGCGCCGCTACAGCTGCCTTTCGAGCTCGACGCTGGCGCGGCACGCTAGTGTTTCTCGGCTGGCGCCCGCTCCGCTAGCTTCTGCGTGTAAGGTTGGCGTTCGCGAGCGCGGTTAACCGACGATCTTCCCGGAGATCGCCCGGGCGATCGATATTACGTGCTGATCCGCGACACCGACGATTGGAGCAGCGATGGAGAGCCGCCAGTCAGACCTCCACAGACGATCGTTGCAGGACCCGGCCGAGTTCTGGGCCGAGGCTGCCGAGGACGTTCACTGGTATCGCCGCTGGGATCGCGTGCTAGATGACTCCAACCCGCCCTTCTACCGATGGTTTCCCGGCGCTCTAGTCAACACGTGCTACAACGCCGTCGATCGGCACGTCGAGTCGGGGCGCGCCGAGCAGCTGGCGCTGGTGCACGATAGCCCGGTCACCGGTACGACCGCGAGCCTGACGTATGCCGAGCTCCAGGATCGGGTAGCGAGATTCGCCGGGGGGTTGGCGGCGCGTGGGGTCGAGAAGGGCGACCGCGTGATCATTTACATGCCAGCGGTGCCAGAGGCGATCGTCGCGATGCTGGCGTGCGGTCGTATCGGCGCGATCCACTCGGTGGTTTTCGGGGGCTTCGCGTCAAACGAGCTCGCCACTCGCATCGACGACGCCAAACCCAAGGTGATCGTGTCAGCCTCCTGCGGCATCGAGGTCACTCGCGTCATCGAGTACAAGCCGCTCCTCGATAAGGCGATCGAGATGGCGTTGTTCAAGCCTGATTGCTGCATCATCCTGCAGCGCCCACAGGCCTTGGCAACAATGGTGAATGAGCGCGACGTCGATTGGCTGGAGGTGGCCGACGAGGAGCCCGTCGATTGTCTGCCGGTGGCGGCCACCGACCCGCTGTACATCCTCTATACGTCGGGAACCACCGGCGTCCCCAAGGGCGTGGTACGCGACCACGGAGGTCATCTGGTGGCCCTCAAGTGGACGATGAAGAACGTCTACGACGTCGACCCCGGTGAGGTGTACTGGGCTGCCTCCGACGTTGGCTGGATTGTCGGCCACTCCTACATCGTCTATGCGCCTCTGTTCCATGGCTGTACCACTGTGCTGTACGAGGGCAAGCCGGTGGGCACGCCGGATCCCGGCGCGTTTTGGCGGGTCATCTCCGACCACAAGGTCAACGTGATGTTCACGGCGCCCACTGCATTTCGGGCCATCAAGCGCGAGGATCCGGAGGGCGAGTTCATGCAGCGCTACGATCTGAGTTGCTTCCGGGCTCTGTTCCTCGCCGGCGAGCGCTGCGATGCCGACACCCTCGAGTGGGCGCAGCGGCGGCTCGGTGTCCAGGTGGTCGATCACTGGTGGCAGACGGAAACCAGCTGGGCGATCGGTGCCAACTGTGCTGGGTTAGGTGATCTGCCCGTCAAACCGGGCTCGTGCGGCCTGGCCGTCCCCGGCTACGACGTGCGGGTGCTCGACGACGCCGGCAACGAGGTCGCAGTCGGCGAGACCGGTAGCATCGCCATCAAGACGCCGTTGCCGCCCGGCTGCCTACCCACCCTGTGGAACAACGATGACGGTTTCGTCGACACCTACCTCAGCGCCTTTCCCGGTTACTACTCGACCGCCGACGCCGGCTTCAAGGACGAGGACGGCTACTTGTGGATCATGAGCCGCACCGACGACATCATCAACGTCGCCGGCCATCGGCTCTCGACCGGCGGTATGGAGGAAGTTCTCGCCGCGCACCAGGACGTAGCCGAGTGCGCCGTGATGGGCGTGCCCGATGCCATCAAGGGCGAGATTCCTGTCGGAATGATCGTGCTCAAGGCCAACGTCGAGCGGGCCGATGACGAGATCATCGGCGAGCTCGTGCAGATGATCCGCTCGCAGATCGGACCGGTGGCCTCGTTCAAGGTCGCAACGATCGTCCGGCGTCTTCCCAAGACTCGCTCCGGCAAGATACTGCGCGGAACCATGCGCAAGATCGCTGCTGGTGAGGAGTTCAAGATACCGGCAACGATCGACGAGCCGGCGATCCTGGATGAGATCGCCGATTCCCTAGGTCGGCTCGGATACCCGGCCAGCTGACCACGGCCTGCTGGACCACAGTTCTCGAGAGGGAGATCCATGAAGCTGGCTCCGTTCCGTTCGCGTCCACGCTGCCTTTCGTTCGCCTTTGCCGCCCTCGGCGCCCTGATCGTCGCGGCGTCGGTGGCGAGCGCCCAACAAGGCTCGGCCGGCGGTGACGATGGGCTGCCCTTGGAGCCCGACGGCAAGCTCGAGTTCACTACGGACGAGGGAACGTGGTTGTCGCTCGACGTGTTCCCCGACGGCCAGTCTCTGGTGTTCGACCTGCTCGGCGACCTCTACACGCTTCCGATCGGTGGCGGTACAGCGACGCGGATCACCGAGGGAATGGGTTTCGACAGCCAGCCGCGTGTATCGCCGGACGGCCAGCGGATCGCCTTCATCAGCGATCGGAACGGCAGCAACAACCTGTGGATTGCCCGCGCCGATGGCACGCAGCCACGCAAGCTGTCGTCGGAGCGCCGAGCGGCAATGATCTCGCCGGCGTGGACGCCCGACAGCCAGTACGTGATCGTGACGCGGCGCGAGACGCGATCCGAGCTGCGCATGTATCACGTCAACGGCGGCTCGGGCCTGACCCTGGGTAAACCGAGGCAGCCCGGCGAAGCGACCCCTGGTCCCGGTCGTGGCCCCACCGGGCCAGCGCAATTGGGAGCGGCGATGTCACCTGACGGTCGCTACCTGTACTTTTCCCAATCCGGTACCCGTAGCGCCGCCAACTTCCCGAGTTGGCAAATCGCGCGTATGGACATGCGCAGCGGCGACATCGATGTGCTAACCCAGGCGGAGTACAGTGCCGTGCGGCCGGCGCTGTCGCCCGATGGAAGTCAACTCGTATACGCCACGCGCCACGAAACCCGCACCGGGCTTCGAGTTCGGAATCTCGAAACTGGTGCTGATCGCTGGTTGATATGGCCGGTGCAGCGCGACGAGATGGAGAGCGGCGCCGCGCCGAGCCGCGACACATTCCCAGGCTACGCGTTTACTCCTGATGGTGAGTCGGTGGTCGTAACCGCCGGCGGCAAGCTGTGGCGCGTGAACGTCGCCGACGGAGCTCCTTCGGCCATTCCGTTCATTGCCGACGTGGCCCTCGATATCGGCCCCGAGCTGGAGTTTCCCTACCGACTGGAACAGGGGCCGGTGCGCGCCCGACTCATCCAGGATCCACAACAGTCGCCCGACGGCCAGCGGATCGCCATGTCGGTGCTCACCAAGATCTACGTGATGGATCTTGCCGCCGCCGCCCCGCGACGGCTGACGGCCGGCGATGCCTGGGAGTTCAAACCCGCCTGGTCGCCGGACGGCGAGTGGATCGCCTACGTGACGTGGTCGATGAACGATGGCGGGCAGATCTGGCGTATGCGCGCCGACGGCGGCGGTTCACCTCAGCAGCTCAGCGAGCACCCGGCCTTCTATACCGACATCGCCTACTCGCCTGAGGGCACGCGCATCGTCGGCCTGCGGGGCAACGAGTACGTGCGCCATCAGACCTTCAGCGAGTTCGGTGGCCTGCGGCTGCCGCTGGATCTGGTTTGGTTACCGGCCGAGGGAGGGAATGTGGAGCTGGTAGTGCCGGCGCGCGGTGTCGGCGCACCACATTTCTCCGGCGATCCGGAGCGCATCTTCGTCTACTCCGACGACGGGCTGATCTCGCTTCGATACGACGGTACGGATCGTCAGGTTCACCTGAAGGTCACCGGCCCGTCTCGAGGTCCGCGCCCTGCTGCGGCGAACCGTGTGCTGATGCGCCCCAGCGGTGACTGGGCGCTCGCCTCGGTGAACAACCAACTCTGGGTCGTCGCCGTGCCACGGATCGCCGCTGAGCCGGAGGTTTCCGTTCGCGACGCGTCAGTGCCGGCTGAGCAGATTACCGACATCGGTGCCGACTACTTCGCATGGGCCGATGGTGGCGACACGATCACCTGGGCGATCGGCTCGACGTTTTACCGGCGTGCCTTCGATACGATCGATTTCACCCCCGAGGCGACGGATGCCGACGAGGCGGAGGACGATTCTGCGGCCACCCAAGCCGACGCCAGCGATGAGCGCGGTGCCGGCGACGCGGACGAAGACCAGGAACCCGACGCCGATGACGACGAGCCGCACGCGCCGCGCGATGATGCGGAGCACGTCGACTCGATCGAGGTCGTCCTCGAGTTCCCGCGCGCCACGCCGAAGGGGACGATCGTGCTGCGCGGTGGTACCGCCATCACCATGGCCGGCGACGCGATCATCGCCGACGCCGACATCGTGGTCACCGACAACCGCATCGTAGCGGTGGGGCAACGCGGGCAGGTGGAGATTCCGAATGGCGCCCGTCAGTTCGATATCACCGGCAAGTACGTCGTACCCGGCTTTATCGACACTCACGCGCATTGGGAGTTTCGCACCCACGACGTGCTAGAGCCGCAGAACTGGAGCCTGGTCGCCAACCTTGCATACGGCGTTACCGCTGGGCTCGACGTGCAGACATCGACCAACGACTACCTCGCCTATCAGGATCTGGTGGACACCGGGCAATCGCTGGGCCAGCGCGCCCTGATGACCGGTGTCGGCATCTTTTCCAACAACGACTTCCAGAGCTACGAGGCAACGCTCGACTACTTGCGTCGCTATGTGCGCCACTATCGCATCAGGAACATCAAGTCGTACATGGTAGGTAATCGGCGACAGCGACAGTGGGTGGTGAAAGCATCGAAGGAGCTCGGGCTCATCCCCACAACCGAGGGCGGCCGCAACTTGGCCCTCGACCTCACCCACGCCATCGACGGCATGCACGGAAACGAGCACACGCTTCCGGTCACGCCGCTGTTCAAGGACGTCGTGGAGCTTTTCGCGCGAACCCTGACGGCGTACACGCCAACCCTGCTGGTGCAGTACGGCGGGACGATCGCCGAAGAGTATTTCTACTCGCGTACCGAGGTACACGACGACCCGAAGCTCAATCGCTTCTACCCGCACAATCGGCTCGACGAGATGTCACGCCGCCGTCGTGGCTGGGTTCGCGACGACGAGTTCAGCTTCGATGAAGCGGCCGCCGACGCTGCCAAGATCCAGCGTGCCGGCGGCCTGGTCGGCGTCGGTGGCCACGGTCAATTACAGGGTCTTGGCTACCACTGGGAGATGTGGGCCCTCGCTATGGGTGGCATGACGTCGCGCGAGGTGCTGCAGGCGGCGACCATCGACGGCGCCCGCATCATCGGCATCGAGCAGGACCTCGGCAGCCTCGTAGCCGGCAAGCTGGCGGATCTCGTGGTACTCGACGCCAACCCGCTCGACGACATACACAACACCAACACGGTGCATTGGGTGATGAAGAACGGCGAGCTATTTGATGGCGACACGCTGAATCAGCTGTGGCCGGTGGAAAAGGAGCTGCCGCGCTTCTGGTGGTGGGACGCCGAGCCCGAGGACGCGAGGCTAACGAAGCCGGAATGAACGATTGTGCAAACTCTTCGTGTCCGCGGACCGTCTAACGAGGCGATGGTCCTGAAGGCCTTGCGGCACCCCTGTGCGAATCCCCCAACCGAGTTCCGATGACTGCCTTCAAGTTCGCCTTCCGAACGCTTGCCCACACGCCCTTCGTTACCGCTGTTGCGATTCTCTCACTGGCGCTCGGCATCGGCGCCAACGCGGCGATCTTCTCGCTGTTCGATCAGCTGTTGCTCAAGTCTCTGCCGGTGCAAGACCCGGGCACCCTCGTAAATTTCGCCAACCCGGGGCCGAAGCCCGGATCGCAGTCGTGCGGTGGCGCGGGTGATTGCAGCGAGGTGTTCAGCTACCCGATGTTCAAGGATCTGGAGGCCGCAGAAAGCGGCTTTTCGGGCATCGCCGCGCACATGGCCTTCGGCGCCAATCTGGCTCAGGACGGAGAGACGGTACACGGGCGCGGCATGCTGGTGTCGGGCTCCTATTTCGGTGTGCTCGGTGTACGCCCGGCGCTGGGACGGCTGCTCGGCCCCGCCGACGACCAGAACATCGGCGAGCACTTCGTCGCCGTCTTGAGCCACGACTACTGGCGTAATCGCCTGGGCGGCGATCCGGGTGTGCTCAACGAGACGATCATCGCCAACGGCAAGTCGATGACGATCGTCGGCGTTGCACAGGAGGGGTTTCGCGGCACGACGTTCGGCGGCGAGCCCGACATCTTCATCCCGCTCGTCATGCGCAACGCCATGTTTCCTACTTGGCCGGGATTCGAAAGTCGCCGCGGTTACTGGGCATACCTGTTCGGTCGCCTCGAGCCGGGCGTGTCGATCGAGCGCGCCGGGGCGGAGCTCAACAACCTTTACGCGGCCGTCCTCAATGACGTGGAGGCCGAGCTACAGACGAGCATGAGCGACGCGACGATGGAACGATTCCGCGCCAGGGAGCTGGTCTTCGAGCCGGGCCACAGAGGACAGAGCGAGTTCTACGATGAGGCGCGCATGCCTCTCTTGCTGCTGTTCGGGATCACCGGCACGGTGCTGCTGATCGCTTGCGCCAACATCGCCAACCTCTTGCTGGCGCGAGGCGCCCAGCGCGAACAGGAGATCGCCATCCGCGGCTCGATTGGCGCCAGTCGCTGGCAGCTCCTGCGCCAGCTGCTGCTGGAATCGTGCCTCTTGGCGATGCTCGGCGGCATCGCCAGCCTGTTGGTTGCCCAGTGGACGCTGGCGGCAATCGGGGCGGCAGTGCCGGCGGATGGGCTCGCCACCATCACGCTCGAGCTGCGCCCAGCTGTGGTGGCGTTCGCCGCCATCCTGGCGCTCGGTACCGGCCTCGTTTTCGGGCTCTACCCAGCGTTGCACAGCACACGGTCCGATTTGTCCACGGTGCTGCGATCCAACGCCGGGCAAGCGGCGGGCGATATCGATGCGGCGCGTTTTCGCCGGTCGCTGGTGATCGCGCAGATTGCCCTGTCGACGGCGCTCCTGGTGGTCGCGGGGCTGTTCGTCAGGAGCTTGCTCAACATCAGCCAGGTGGATCTCGGACTGCAGACCGACAATGTCGTTACGTTCGCCATTTCGCCGCAGCTCAACGGCTACGAGCCCGAGGAATCGAAGGCCTTGTTTCAGCGCACCGAGGAGGCGCTGTCGGCAATGCCGAGCGTGACCGGCGTGACTGCCGCCATGGTACCTATCCTCAGCGGCGACAGCTGGGGAAACAGCGTGTCGGTGGAGGGTTTCGAGTGGGGCCCGGATGTCGACAACGGCGCCCGCCTGAACCGCATCGGTGCTGATTATTTCGGCACGCTCGGTATCCCGCTGATGGCGGGTCGGGAGTTCGCGACCGACGATGCCATGGACACCCCGGGAGTCGCGGTGGTGAACGAGGCCTTCGCGGAGAAATTCGGTCTGGACGGGGCGCGCGCCGTGGGCAAGCGGATGTCGACGGACGGTGGCCGGGGCGCCGAGCTCGATCTCGAGATCGTCGGGGTGGTGCAGAACGCCAAGTACGCGCAGGTAAAGGAGGTGGTGCCGCCGATGTTCTTCACTCCCTATCGCCAGGACGAGAGCATTGGCAACATCACGTTTTACGTGCGCTCGTCGGGCGATTCCCAGCAGGTTCTCAGCGCCATTCCCGGCGTCATTGAGGCGCTCGACCCCAATCTGCCCGTCGAGAGCCTCATCACACTCGAGCAGCAAGCCAACGACAGCGTCTTCCTGGATCGCTTCCTCGGGACCCTGTCGAGTGCCTTTGCGCTGCTTGCTACGCTGCTGGCCTCGGTGGGGTTGTACGGTGTTCTTGCCTATACCGTCGCCCTGCGCACGCGCGAGTTCGGCATTCGCATGGCTTTGGGTGCCGACGGCGGTCGCGTGCGCCGCTTGGTGTTCAAGCAGCTCGGCCGCATGGCGCTCATCGGCTGCGCAGTCGGCCTGGCTGTCGCCCTGGCGCTGGGCCGGGCCGCGGAGTCGCTATTGTTCGAGCTGCAGGGAAGTGATCCGCTGGTGGTCGGCCTAGCGATCGCGGTGCTCGGCGTCGTCGCGCTGGCGGCGGGAACGATCCCGGCGCTGAGAGCGTCGCGCATCGATCCGATGACCGCGCTGCGCTACGAATAACGCGCGAATACAATGCGGCCATGAGAGCCGCTGTATGTCACGAGTTCGGCAAGCCACTCATTGTCGAGCAGGTCGACCTCGCTGCGCCGCAAGCTGGAGAGGTCAACGTAAGGCTCGCAGCCTGCGCCATTTGCCATACCGACATACACGCCATCGAGGGAGCGTGGGGCGGGCCGCTGCCGGTGGTATACGGGCACGAGGCGGCCGGCGTGGTCGAGGAAGTCGGCCCCGGCGTGGCGCTCGTGGAGGTGGGTCAGCGTGTCGTGGTCACGCTGCTGCGCTCGTGCGGGCACTGCTTCTTCTGCTCCCAGGGCCTGCCGGCCCAGTGCGAGACGACCTTCCCTCTGCACGAGCAGAGTCCGCTCACGACGGGCGACGGCGTGTCGATTTTCCAGGGCTTTCGTACCGCGGCGTTCGCCGAGCAGGTGGTCGTGGACCAATCCCAGCTGGTCGTCATTCCGGAAGACGTGGCTTTCGAAAGCGCGTCATTGCTGGCGTGCGGAGTCATCACGGGTGTGGGGGCAGTAGTGAACACGGCCAAAGTACCGGCTGGCAGCAGCGTGGTGGTGATTGGCGCCGGCGGTGTAGGGCTCAACAGCGTTCAGGGAGCGAAGCTCTCGAAGGCGGATCCCATCATCGCCATCGATCTCGTGGAACCCAAGCTCGAGGCGGCGCAGGTGTTCGGAGCCACCCATCGCGTCAACGGCCGTGAGGACAACGCCGCCGAGGTGGTCCGCTCCCTGACCGCGGGACGTGGTGCCGACTACGTCTTCGTGACGGTGGGCAGCGCTCCGGCCTTCGAGCAGGGGCTCGGGCTGCTGCGCCGCGGCGGCACCCTGGTGATCGTCGGCATGCCGGCAACCGGTGAGACGTCGGAGATCGAGTTGGGTAATCTCGCCGACGCCGGACAGACCATCCTCGGCAGCAAGATGGGGTCGGTACAGATTCAAGTCGATGTGCCGAAGCTGGTGCGTCTCTACCAGCAAGGCGAGCTCAAGCTCGACGAGCTCGTTACTAGTCGCTACCCGCTTGAAGAGATCAACGAGGCAATCGCGGCGGTGAACCGGGGCGAAGCGCTGCGCAACGTCATCCTGTTCTGAGCCAGGAGCGACCGTGTCTCCCAAGATCCACAGCATCGAGACCTTCAGCAACGAGTTCGTCAGCATCGTGCGACTTCGCGCCGACGACGGCGCCGAGGGCTGGGGCCAGCTGTCGCCCTACAACGCCGACATCGCTGCGCGGGTGGTACACCGTCAGGTCGCACCCCACGCGCTCGGTGAGGACGCTGGCGACATCGACGCGTTGCTCGACCGCATTGTCGAGATCGAGTTCAAGTTCCCCGGCTCCTACGTGCGCCGGGCGTTGACCGGTCTCGACACGGCGCTGTGGGATCTGCGCGGCAAGCGCGAAGGCAAGAGCGTATGTGAGCTTCTCGGCGGTACGCCGCGCCCGTTGGCGGTGTATGGCGCCAGCATGCGCCGCGACATCACACCCGAGGACGAAGCCCAGCGCCTGGTGCGGCTGCGTGACCAGCATGGCTTCAACGCCTTCAAGATCCGCATTGGCAAGGAGTGTGGTCACGACGAGGACGAGTGGCCGGGTCGTACCGAGGCAGTCGTATCGCAGGTGCGGAGAGCGCTCGGTGACGACGTCTCCCTGCTGGTCGATGCCAACTGCGCCTACACCCCCAAGAAGGCTATCGAGGTTGGCCGCATGCTCGCCGACCACGGCGTGTGCCACTACGAGGAGCCCTGCCCGTATTGGGAATTCGAGTGGACCGCCGAGGTGACCCGCGCCACCGAGGTGCCGGTTGCCGGGGGCGAGCAGGATTGCTCCGTCTCGCAGTGGCGCCGCATCCTGGAGGCGCACGCTTTTGACATCGTCCAGCCCGACGTCTGCTATCTAGGCGGCCTCACCCGAACCCTGCGGGTGGCGGCGATGGCCAACGAAGCCGGGCTGCCCTGCGTCCCGCACTCGGCCAACCTGTCGATGGTCACGGTGTTCACGCTCCACATGATGGGAGCCATCGAGAACGCCGGGCCGTACGTGGAATTCTCCATCGAGCCGACCGAGTACTACCCATGGCAGGAAGGCCTCTACGCGCCTGCACTGGAGGCCGTCGACGGCAAGGTGCAGATCCCCGACGGCCCTGGTTGGGGCGTCGAGGTCAACCCCGAGTGGCTTGCCGGCGCCGAGCGTCAGATCAGCGAGCTGGATTGAAGCGATGGGGCTCGGTGTGAGTTTTTCCATGCAATCGACCGCGGTACTCTTCCTGGCGCCACGAACCCACAGCTGGCAGTCTACGATCCACGCTTCCGAGGAATATGTCATGCGACGGTGGACGCTGTTCTGGGCTTTTGCAGCCGCGATGACCGCGGTCGCTGTGTGGGGGCTGGTGGCCGGCGCAGCGGACGAGGAAACGGCGCGTCTGCTGGTCCGCTGGACCATTCGCGCCTGCCTGGTGCCCTTTCTGTTGGCTTTTGTTGCCGCGGCCGTCGGCACGCTGTCGCCCGGTGGCGCCGCCGATTGGCTGCTGGACAATCGCAAGCACCTCGGCCTCGCCTTTGCCTACGGCTTCGCGCTGAACATGATGACGATCGTATGGCTGGCTAGCTTCAATTTCGGCGTCACCTGGAGCCGACTGTCGTTGCTGGATCGGGTCGAATCGTACGGCGGTCTCGCTGTCGTCGTCGCCATGACGCTGACGTCGTTCGACCGCTTCAGCAAACGGATGAGCCCCGGCGCCTGGCGCCTGCTCCACACGCTCGGGATGTACGGGCTCTGGTGGGTGTTCTTCAGGACGAACTGGTTGTATTCGCTGTCGGCGGTGCGACGTGGGTTGATGGCCGAGCGGTGGCTCTATCTGTTGATCACATCGTTGTTGATCGGCTCGCTGCTGCTGAGGTTCACGGCGTTCATTGCCCGGCGACGCCACGGCGCAACCCGGGTGCTTCCGCGCGAGCCAGCACTCGGCCGCTAACCCCACGCAGACTCTTGTGAGGGAAACGCTGGAGTACTACGCAGGGAAGATGAAATAGACGCGTTGCCAGACGGCACCGCTGCGCTTGGACCGACAACCTCGTCGGTGCCACGGCTCAAGGAGAACACCATGAGGTTAATGCGCCTTCCCGTCATGCCAGTCGCGGTCGCCGTGGCGGCCTTACTCCTGGCGCTTCCGAGCGTTGGAGAAACCCAGGAGCGCGGACCCGTGGTGCTGCGGCTTCCGGACCCTGGCCAGGTGGACGCGGTGTTCGCGCGGTTCGATGCGCCGGGGTCGGTGGGGTGTGCCCTGGGTGTGGCTCATCAGGGCCAGCTCATCTACAAGAAGGGCTACGGGCACGCCAACCTCGACTGGAATATCCCGATGAGCCCGACGACCGCCATCTACGTTGGCTCCATCTCCAAGCAGTTCACCGCTGCGGCGATCGCGCTGCTGGCTCACCAGGGCAAGCTCGGTCTCGACGACGACGTCCGCGAACATCTGCCGGAGATGCCCCACCGCAACCCGCCGGTCACCGTACGTCAGTTGGTGCACCACACCGGCGGCGTGCCCGACATGTACCGGGTGATGCGCGAGAACGGGCTCACGACGTGGGACCAGTTCAGTCGAGAGGAGGCCTTGGAGCTGCTGTCGCGCCAGGAGCTCGACTTCCCGCCCGGCCACCAATACCAGTACTCCAACGGCGGTTACTTTCTGCTGTCGATGATCGTGCAGCGGGCCAGCGGCAAGACCTTGCGTGGGTACACCAGCGAAATGATCTTCAAGCCGCTCGGCATGCGTGACACGCACTTTCACGACGACCCGGTGCACGTGGTCAAGAACCGCGCCATGAGCTACATGCCGTCGCCGCATGCGGGCGACGAGGGTGCCAACCACTACATCCAAAGCTACCAGGGAAACTTCGCGCTTCCCGGTGCTGGTGGTCTCTACACCACGGTTGAGGACTTGGTGCGTTGGGACCGCAACTTCCTCGACAACCGTTTGGGCGGGCCAGACTTCATGGAAGTCATACACAGCAAGGGTGTGCTCAACAGCGGCGAGCCCCTCGACTATGCGTTCGCGATTCGAGAAGACGAGCATGACGGTCTCCGAACCCTCGGCCACGGCGGATCGTTCATGGGGTTCAAGGCGCACTACGTGCGCTTTCCCGAACAGCAGCTCTCTATCTGGGTGATGTGCAACATGGGCGAGATCGTGCCCGAGGATTTCGCACTGCGGGTGGCCGATGTCTACCTGGAGTACCCGGCGTCGGAGAATTCCGCACCAGCAGCGCACGTCAACGCTGCGCAGGTTGGCTGGTCGACCTCGGAGCTTGGAGAACGGCGCTCAAACAGAATCATCGGCGGCGAATCGCTTCCCGACGACGACTTGCACGTGGGCTTTTGGGAGCTCGCGCCGCGGGCCATCTACGCTGGTCACGTTCACCCGGTACCGGAGTTCTACGTCATCCTCGACGGGCAGGCCGAGTGGACCCTCGGCAAGGACACCTTCCTCGCCGCGCCGGGCGAGGTGATCTACATCGCCCCGAATACGATGCACCGGATGGTGAACCTGACCGACGATATAGTGCGGGCGGTCTGGGGCCGCTGGGCTCCGAACGGTGACCGCAGCGTGTACGAGGGCGAGTCTCGATATGTGGAGCCGATTCCGGAACAACCGCCGGAGGCGGTGTTGTTCACGGAGCCTGTTGGGCAGTAGGACTACGCTCAGGCAGCCTGCGGCAGGCGGCGGTGGACCGCCTGCCGACCCCGATCCGTGTTACTTACTAGTAGTGTGCCGCTCTTGCCTCGATACAGAGGTGGCATGAGAAAACTGATCCTCGCAGTACCGATCTGCACGCTCCTGTTGCTCGGGCTTACGGTCGACGTCGGCCTGGCGCGACGCCTCGCGCAAGCGCCTCCGGTATCCAGTGAGTCGCCGGTCTCGATGAGGCGCGCGCCGTCGCGGAATCTCGAGGAGCGGTTGTCCTACGATGACCAGAATCAGGCGCTCGGACGGTTTTGCGTACGCTGCCACAACGACGCATCGCTCAGCGGCGGGCTGACGCTCGAGTCGTTCGATGTGGCACGTGCCGCCGAGCGTGCCGAGATCGCCGAGAAGATGATCCGTAAGCTGCGCGCCGGCATGATGCCGCCGCAGACCGCCCGACAGCCGGATCGAGCCGTCGTAGAAGCGCTGGTTGCGGCGCTCGAGAACACCATCGACGAGAGCGCGGCGGCAGATCCCGAGCCCGGTCGCAGAACGTTCCAGCGGCTCAACCGCGCTGAGTATGCTGCCTCGGTTCGGCATCTGCTGGGGATCGACATCAACGTCAGCGCTTTTCTGCCGCTCGACACCAAGAGCGCCAGCTTCGACAACATTGCCGACGTCCAGATGCCCTCGGCGACGCTAATGGAGGGCTATCTGCGCGCCGCCGGACACATCAGCCGCGCCGCGCTGGGCGACGCCGAGGCCGACTCCGCTTCCACCGTGTACACGGTGCCGCGCACGGCGTCGCAGAAGGAGCGCGTCGAGGGAGCGCCGTACGGTACGCGCGGCGGAATCTCCGTGGTGCACAACTTCCCCGCTGATGGCAAGTACGAGTTTCGCGTCATGCCCCATGTGGCACCCGAGGGGGAGCTGTTCGGTCGCACTTCCCTGGGCGAGGCGATCGACATCTCGATCGACGGTGCCCGGGTGGCGTTCGTGGAGCTCGACCGGTGGATGTCTGAATCGGATGCCGGTGGCGCCACCATCGTCACCGAGCCGATCGACATTCGAGCGGGTCCACGGCAGGTGGCGGTGGCGTTCATCCGCCGCGACGATGGTCCGGAAGACGACCTGATCACACCGATCGACCACACGCTGGCCGACCAGCAGATCGGTCTCGGGTACGGCGTCACTACCTTGCCCCATCTGAGCAATTTCTCGATCGTGGGTCCGTTCGAGGTAACCGGTGTGTCCGACACGCCCACCCGACGACGTATCTTCACCTGTCGCCCGACGGCGCCCGACGAGGCCGCCCCGTGCGCCGAGAGCATCCTGGCTCGCTTGGCTACTCAGGCGTACCGGCGGCCGTTGCGCGCGGATGACCTGGCTGGCTTGATGCGGTTCTACGAGCAAGGGGCGACCCAGGGTGGCTTCGAGGGTGGCATCCGGATGGCCGTGCAAGCGTTGCTGGCAAGCCCACACTTCGTTTTCCGAATGGAAGCGGCGCCCCATGGGTTGAGCTCGGGGGAGGTGTATCGGATCAGCGATGTCGCGCTGGCGTCGCGACTCTCGTTCTTTCTCTGGGGTGTACCGCCCGATCAGGAGCTCGTCGACCTGGCGGCACGCCGCGAGCTCTCCAAGCCGCCGGTGCTCGAAAGTCAGGTGCGGCGGATGGTGGCAGAGGCGCGTTCCGAGGCGCTGGCCACCCGGTTTGCCGCTCAGTGGCTGCGCTTGCAGGATCTCCAGAAGGTTCATCCGGACGCTCTGAACTATCCGTATTTCGATCACACGCTCGCCGAGGCGATGCAGCGCGAGACCGAGATGCTATTCTCGTTCCTGGTCCGCGAGGACCGCAGCGTGCTGGAGTTGTTGACTGCCGACTACACGTTCGTGAACGAGCGCCTGGCGCGCCACTACGGCATGCCGGGTGTCAGCGGCAGCGAGTTCCGCCGCGTGACCTACACGGATGAGCGACGACGCGGTGTGCTGGGGCACGGCAGCATCCTCACGCTTACCTCGCATGCCAACCGCACCTCGCCGGTGCTGCGCGGCAAATGGATCATGGAGGTCCTGCTCGGTAGCCCGCCGCCTCCCCCACCGCCCGATATTCCCGACCTCGAGGAGACCGACAGTGTGAGGGGTGACCGCTTGCTGTCGGTTCGCGAACAGCTCGCCGAGCACCGCGCTAATCCGGCTTGCAGCTCGTGTCACAACGTTATCGACCCGATCGGGCTGGCGCTCGACAACTTCGACGTCACCGGCGCCTGGCGCATTCGCGACCGCGGCGTCCCCGTCGACGCCTCCGGCCAGCTCTACGATGGGACGCCGATCCACGGTCCCAGCGATCTACGTGAAGCGTTGCTGAGCCGCTCGGACGTGTTCGTCACATTTTTCACGGAGAGTCTGATGGCCTACGCTCTTGGACGACGGGTGGAGTATTACGATATGCCCGCGATTCGGCAGATCGTCCGCGAGGCGGAAAAGGGCGGGTATCCGATGTCGTCCTTGGTACTGGGCGTCGCCAAGAGCACGGCGTTTCTGATGAGTAGAACGCAGACCGCAACGGCCGACGGAATCGAGTAGAAGCCAGCGATGTACATCACCAAGAAGCACATTTCCCGTCGCATGGTCCTTCGGGGGCTAGGCGCAAGCGTCAGCGTGCCTCTCCTCGACGCCATGGTCCCCGCCGGCGCGCTGCTGGCCGAAACCACGGCCGGCGGGGCATCCGGGCACACCCGCCTGGTCTGTATCGAGCAGGTGCACGGCGCGGCGGGCTGCAATGAGATCGGGGAGTCGCTCAACCTCTGGGCGCCGGCGAAGGTGGGTCGTGGCTTCGACCTGGCCCCCAGCAGCCTCAAGCCGTTGGCCCCATTCCAGGACTACCTCACGATCGTCAGCAACACCGATGCCAGGATGGCGGATGCGTTGAATCCCGAGGAGATCGGCGGCGACCACTTTCGCTCGAGCGCTGTCTTCCTGACGCAGGCTCATCCGAAGCTCACGGAAGGGTCGGATGTCTACGTCGGTACCTCAATGGACCAGCTCTACGTGCAGCGCTTCGGACAGGACACGCCCATTCCGTCGATGCAGCTATGCATTGAGAACGTCGACCAGGCGGGTGGGTGTGCCTACGGCTATGCCTGCGTATATACCGACACAATCTCCTGGGCGTCGCCGGCGCAGCCGTTGCCGATGGTGCGCGATCCACGCGCCGCTTTCGAGCAGATGTTCGGTGCCGGCGGCACGCCGGA
Organism: Acidobacteriota bacterium; assembly: GCA_963666055.2. Classification (GTDB taxonomy): domain Bacteria; phylum Acidobacteriota; class UBA890; order UBA890; family WLXD01; genus DASCOT01. The sequence continues at coordinate 1,193,062 of CAXWPH010000015.1, forward strand.
GCAGCGATCCGCACGTCGCCGCGTCGACCGCAGCATCCTCGACTGGGTGATGGAGGAGATGGCTGGGCTTCGGCGTGAGATCGGCCCCGACGACCGGTACCGGCTCGATCGCTACGTCGACAGCATCCGCGAGATCGAGCAGCGGATCCAGCGCATCGAGGCACGCAACACCAGCGGCGAGCGGCGCGAGCTACCGGAGGCACCCGCCGGGGTGCCGGATTCGTTCGAAGAGCACGTCAAGCTGATGTTCGATCTGCAGGTGCTGGCGTTCTCTTCGGACATTACGCGGGTGTTCTCGTTGAAGCTGGGGCGCGACGGTTCGGGCCGGGTCTACCCGGACAGCGGCGTGGAGAAAGGATTCCATGTGGCGTCGCACCACGGCGGCCGCGAGGACCGGGTGCTCGACTACGCCAAGATCAACGAGTATCACGTCGGCATGCTGCCCTACTTCCTGCAGAAGCTGCAGGACACCGCCGATGGCGACGGCAACCTGCTCGACAACACGCTGATCGTGTATGGGTCGCCGATGGCCGATAGCAACCTTCACAACCACCGGCGATGCCCGCTGATTCTTCTGGGCAGGGCCAACGGCGAGCTGGACGGCGGCGTGCACGTTGCCGCCCCGCAAGGCACGCCGATGGCGAACGTCATGCTGACCCTGTTGAACAAGCTCGGCGTGTCGGACCTGGAGAGCTTCGGCGACAGTACCGGCGCGTTTTCCTTCGCCGCCGAGGCCGCTACGGGCGCTCCTGAAGAACACGTGCTCGAAGCGACCGATGCGTAACCGACTGCTCGTTATCGCCCTCGGTGCTCTGGCATTGCCGGCCCTCGCCGCGGCGGCAGCACTGGCCGCCGGGCCAGCGGCCGAGGCGCCGGTCGCCGACGCGGCCATGCGCGGCGATGCCGATACGGTGCGGTCGCTGCTGCGCCAAGGTGCGGACGTGAACGCGCCGCGTGGCGATGGCATGACCGCGCTGCACTGGGCCGCGATGAACGACGACACCGAGCTTATCGGCGTGCTGGTTTACGCCGGTGCGATGGTGGAGCCGACGACGCGTCTGGGTGGCTACACGCCGCTGCACTTGGCCAGCCGCGAAGGGCGCGCGCTGGCCGTAGCGGCATTGCTCGGGGCTGGCAGCCAACCCGAGACCCTCACTTCGACGGGCGCCAGCGCCATCCACCTCGCCGCTCAGTCGGGCAGTACCGAGGCTATTCGAGCCCTGCTCTTGCATGGGGCCGACGTCAATGCGAGGGACGCACGTGCCGATCGTACGCCGCTCATTTTTGCTACCGCCAAGGGCCGAACCACGGCGGTCGAGACCTTGCTCGCCGCCGGCGCCGACGTCACGCTGGCCACCCGAGTCGTCGACTACCGCGAGCGTGCGGATGCGGACGCGGTGCAGCGTCGCCGCCGGCAGCGCCTCATCGAGGCGGCCAAAGAGCCTGAGGAAGAGGAAGCTGAAGAGCCCGACGCGGCTGCCGTTCCGGACGAGCCCGATACCGCGCCGCCGGCGCCAGACGTTCAGAATCCGGACGAGCCCGATACCCCGACGAGTGTCCCGAGTGCTCCCGACCCGGACGAGCCCGATCATCCGACGACGGTGCCGGAGCCAGAGGATCCGGATTTGCCGGCGGCCGCCCCACACCCGGAGCCGGCTCACCCTGAGCAACCCGACGCCGAGCAGCCGGAGGAACCCGACAAGCCGGAAGAGCCGGAGCCACCCTCGTACACCGACCTGGTGGGCGCTCAGGGCGGCATGACGGCGTTGCACTACGCGGCGCGCGATGGCCGCAGCGATGTGGTTTCTCGCCTGCTCGAGGCCGGCGCCGACGTCAATCAGACGACTGTTGGCGACGTCTCGACGCCACTGTTGGTAGCCATCATCAACGGCAATTTCGACCTCGCGATGATGCTGCTCGGTGTCGGAGCCGAACCCAACCTGGTCAGCGAGGACGGAGTGGGGCCCCTCTTCGCGACGATCAATAGCGAATGGGCGTTGCGCACCTGGTACCCGCAGCCGACGGCCTCCAAGCAGCAGGAGACCTCATACGTTGAGCTGATGGGCGCGTTGTTGGCTGCCGGAGCCGATCCCGATGCGCGTGTCAGTACGCATGTCTGGTACGCGGCCTACAACGCCGGGCGCATGGGGGTGGACTTCGCCGGCGCAACGCCTTTCTGGCGCGCTGCGTACTCGTTGGACGTCGCCGCCATGCGCATGCTCGTGGCAGCGGGCGCGGATCCGAACATTCGCACGAAGAAGCCGGCGGAGCGCCGTCGTCGGTTTGATGGCGCCGGCCCTCCGGGCGCACAGCAAGCGGCGGAGGAAGAGGAAGACGAGGACAAGTCGGGCCTGCCTCCGGTGCTCGTCGGCGGGCCGGCGGTCCACCCGCTGCACGCTGCCACCGGCGTGGGCTACGGAACCTCGCGGGTCGGACAGCAGCATCGCTACGTACCCGACGGCTGGATTCCGGCAGCGAAGTATCTCATCGAGGAGCTCGGGATCGACGTCAACCTCCGGGATCACGCTGGGTACTCGGCCTTGCACAACGCCGCAGCGCGCGGCGACAACGAGCTCGTCGAGTATCTGGTTTCTCAGGGGGCCGACATCATGGTCGTGAGTCGCAAGGGCCAGACGACGGTCGACATGGCCAACAGCCCGCACCAGCGAGTGCAGCCTTATCCCGACACAGTCGGGCTGCTGGAGAGCCTGGGCGCCGTCAACAACAACGACTGCAGCGCCTGCGACTGAGTCGAAGGATCAGCAAGACGTCGCCGCTATGCGGCACACGTGCGTGCAGTGCGCACCGGCCGACATAGCCCCGCCGCCGCAGCCTACAATGATCTCGAGTCGCCGCCGCGGCGGATCCCGAACCGACCCGTTCGATGGCGATCGGCGACCGACTGGGAGATCCGGAGTGAAGTTGTTTCGTGCCATTCGAGACGATATCGATTCCATCATGGTGCGCGATCCGGCCGCCTGCTCGCGTCTCACGGTGCTGTTCGCCTACCCGGGCTTCCACGCTGTCTTGATCCACCGGCTCGCCAATCTGTTCGACCGCAATGGTCTCTGCTTCCTCGGGCGGATGGTGTCGCATCTGGGCCGCTTCCTCACCAGCATCGAGATTCACCCCGGTGCTCAGCTTGGCTGCCGTCTGTTCATTGATCACGGGGTCGGATGTGTGATCGGCGAGACCACCATCATCGGCGACGACGTGACCCTGTATCAGGGCGTCACGCTCGGAGGTGTCACGTTGGCGCCCGAGAAACGCCACCCGACCCTGGAGGACAGCGTCATCGTCGGCGCCGGCGCCAAGGTGCTGGGGCCCTTCACGGTGGGCGCCGGGGCGCGGATCGCAGCCAACGCAGTGGTGCTGAAGGAGGTCCCTCCGGGGGTGACCGTGGCGGGCGTGCCCGCCCGGGCGATGCAGAGCCGGGTGCGGGAGCCAGCCTTCCGTGCCTATGGAATGCCGGGCGCAGACGTCCCCGATCCCGTCGCTGGGGCGCTCGATACGCTCACCGGCGAGGTCAATACGCTGCGCAAGCGGCTCGACGAACTGGAGCAGAAATGAGCACAAGCCACACCCCGGTCCGCGAAGGGTTCGTGGGCGCGGTTGGCAACACACCTTTGATTCGCTTGCCGGGCCCCTCACAGGCGACCGGCTGTGAGATTCTCGGCAAGGCAGAGTTCCTGAACCCCGGCGGCTCGGTCAAGGACCGCGCCGCGTTATCGATGATCCAGCAGGCCGAGCGAGACGGTACGTTGCGGCCCGGCGGTTTGATCGTCGAGGGAACTGCCGGGAACACCGGCATCGGGTTGGCGCTGGTCGCCAACGCCCGCGGGTATCGGACCCTCATCGTCATGCCGGACAATCAGAGCCAGGAGAAGAAGGACATGCTCCGGCTGTGCGGCGCCGAGGTCATGGAGGTGCCGGCGGCACCCTACAAGGAGCCCGGCAACTACGTGCGGGTATCGGAGCGCGTCGCCGCCGAGAAGGCCGAAACAGAGGCCGACGGCGTGCTCTGGGCGAACCAGTGGGACAACCCCGCCAACTGGGGGGCGCACTACCACACGACGGGCCCGGAGATTTGGGGCCAGACCGACGGCAAGCTCGACGCCTTCATCTGCGCGATCGGAACTGGTGGGACGATGGGCGGGGTCAGCAAGTACCTCAAGGAGATGAACCCTGACGTGACCATTGGGCTTGCCGATCCCATGGGCGCGGCGATGTACCGGTACTTCACCGACGGCGAGCTCGAGAGCGAGGGCAGCTCGATCGCCGAGGGCATTGGACAGAGTCGCATTACCGGAAACGTCGCAGAGGTCCGCATCGACGTGCCAATCCGGATCACCGATGCTGAGGCACTACCGGTGCTCTTCGACCTGTTGAAGAACGACGGTCTGTGCCTGGGTGGATCCAGTGCGATCAACGTGACCGGAGCCATGCGCCTGGCCGACAAGCTCGGCCCCGGTCATACGATCGTGACCATCCTCGGCGACAGCGGCCAGCGATACCAGAGCAAGCTCTTCAACCCCGTTTTCCTGCGCCAGAACGACCTGCCCGTACCCGACTGGCTGTAGCCCGCCACACTTCCACCAGGGCGTGCTAGAAGGTCTGGAAAACCCCGATATTGAAGACCGGCCCGGCCGGCCAGTTTTGCCCGCTAATGCTCAGAGGTACTGACAGCTCCAGGGTGCGGCGGGGCGATAGCTCCACCATCACGCCGGGCTCCATGTACACGATGCGTCGCTCGAGCGACCGCAAGGGCAAGCCGAAGCTGGTGGTCTCGAGGCCGTGCAGTCCCCGGACTAGGGCCTTGAGAGTAATGCGTGAGGCGACGCCGTAGCCTGCCTCGAAGCTCCAGAGCACCTCGTTGCCATGGTGAATGCCAGTCTCCTTGTTAGCTGCTCGCCACCGGTAGCCGATCAAGGCGGTCACGTAGCCGGGACGCGGCCAGAGGGAACGAGCGATCTCCGCGGTAATCTCGAAATCGTACTGGCCCTCGCCCACCGGCACGATCTCGGCGTCGTTGACGAACTCGCCTGTCGGAAACTTGACCGTCGCACCCAGGGTGGCCACGATCGGGCCCGGTAAGACGTTGTAGCGCAGTCCCACACGCAGATCGCCGATGCCAGTGGTGTTGCGCTCGGCGGCGAAATCGTCGAACGAGATGCTGAAGAACGGCAGCTGGACGGCCGCCTCTAGCCGATCCGAGATGCCGTGCCGGAGATCGACAAAGGCCGCCAGAGTTTGGTTGTGTCCTTCGAAGAAATAGGGAATGCGGCGCCCGTCGATGAAATAGCGGTCGTTGGTAATCTGCACCATGAAGCCGGTGCGCAGCCAGGTTGTCCCGCGCGACAGCGTCCACCCGCCGGCCTGGGCGTCGTCCTGTAGACTCGGCAAAAGCAGCAAGATTGCCGCAGCGATCATTGTCGTGGCGCTCATCCGCCGCCAGCGATGTCGACTTGGCTTCACGCCGTGGTGCTCGGGGTCAGGTTCTTGATTTGGCATCGATTCTGCAACGTAGCATTGACGCCTCTTCCGGCGGTGCGGGCCGCTACCTGGCCGTGTTGCAGCGCTGACAGACGGCACCAGCAGCTTATCGACAGAGGGTGAGCCCGACGTTACCTTGGTTGGATAGGCAGCCCTACGTTTCTCCAATGGAGCCTTCATGTCTCCACGACACGTCCACCTGTGGACCGTTGCCCTGCTCGCGGCCGGTGTGTTGATACCCGCGGCCGCTGGGGCAAAGTTGCAGCACTGTCTCAATTCCGAGCTACCCATTCTCTCCGGAGGGGTAGGACGGGAGGGGATCCCGGCGCTGACGAACCCGGTGCTCGCATCAGCGGCGGCGGGCGACGGCTTCATGGCCCCGACGGACATGGTGCTCGGAGTCGTTATCAACGGCACCGCGCGTGCCTATCCGCACCGCGTCCTCTGGTGGCACGAGATCATCAACGACGTGATCGACAGCGTCCCGCTCGCGGTGACGTACTGTCCGCTCACTGGAAGCGGTCTGGTGTACGACCCGGTGATCGGCGGAGAGCACGTGACCTTCGGGACCTCGGGACTGCTGCTCGAAAGCAACCTGATCATGTTCGACCGCACCACCGAGACCCTCTACGCGCAGATGAAGGTGTTGGCAATCTGTGGGCCGGATCGTGGCTTCGTGCCGTCGCTTATTCCGGTCGCTCAGTCGACCTGGGCGGCGTGGAAGGCGTTACACCCCGCCATTACTCGAAATACCCTTATGGCACCTACGATCAGATCGACGAGCCACTGTTGATATTCCCGGTGACCGTGTTTGACCAGCGCCTGCCGAGCAAGCTGCTGGTGCACGGAATCGAACACGAGGGGAAGGCCAAGGCCTACCCTTACGACGCGCTCGCCTCGCGAGGCAGACGCGTGGCGGTGAACGACGAGGTCAACGGTCGACCAGTGCTCGTCGTGTTCGATGCGGATGGCGAGATGGTGTTGTCGTTCGATCGCCGGGTACAAGTACGGAAGAAGAACGGTAAGCTCCGCACCCGGACGCTGACCTTCGACGTGGTCGACCCCGACGTGTTTCCGTTCCAGCTCGAGGATGTGAACACCGGCACGCGCTGGAATCTCTTCGGGGAGCCTGTGCAAGGATCACTAGTGGGCCAACTGGTGGGCGACCGATTGCCGCGGATCACCAACGCTCACACGGCGTTCTGGTTCGCCTGGGCGGCGTTCAACATCGGTACCGACATCTTCTAGCAGGCCGTGGTGAAAGTGTGGTGGGTCTGGCGACAGGGTCTTGCGAAGTGTAGGCAAGGAGAGAGGAGGAGGCGATGGATTTGGGGCCATCTGCAGCGTTGGCTTTCCTCGACGATGGCTAGGGCATCGCCTGTGTCAGGCCGCCTTGCATCTGGCCCCAACTCGCCGTAACCAGACCCACCACACTTTCACCACGGCCTGCTAGCCGCGGCCACCCGGAGGGGTGGGCCGAGACGCGACGACCTCCGTTTCGTGATAAGTGAACGGCACTGTTCAAGGCTGTTCCTTGCACCGGACCCGAGGGAGCAAGCGATGACCGGGGCCGATTGGCGGCGAGATATTTTCCAAGCGCTGGTGGATCTTGATGTCCGCCAGGTCGCTTTTGTCCCCGATGCCGGGCACACACGATTGATCGAAATGTGCTGCGACGACAGCCGCATCGTTACGGTGCCGTTGACCACGGAGGAGGAGGGTGTTGCGCTGCTCGCCGGCGCCTGGCTGGGCGGTCAGCGCGGTGCGCTGCTGATGCAGAGTAGCGGCGTTGGCAACTGCATCAACATGTTGACGTTGGTGAAGAGTTGCCGCTTCCCGGCATTGATTATTGTCGCCATGCGCGGTCAGTGGGGCGAGACCAATCCGTGGCAGATGGCGATGGGCCAGGCGACCACAGAATCGCTACGTTTGATGGGCGTGGTGTCGATCGATGCCGACCGGGCCGAGGAGGTGGGAGCCGCCGTAAAGGCCGCCGGCGACATGGCGTTCAACGGAGCTGGCGGTGCCGCCGTCCTGCTGTCGCAGCGCCTGATCGGCGCCAAGGTATTCGAGGACTAGCAGGCCGTGGTGGATAGGCCGATGGATGCCGCGCGTGCCACGACCTACCCACTGCGCCGCCGCGAGGTGGTTTCGAGCCTGCTGTTCGACCGCGGCGAGCTCTTGGTCATTGCCGGTTTGGGCGCCCCGGCGTGGGATGCCACCGCGGCTGGGGATTCGCCATTGACCTTCCCGTTGTGGGGAGCGATGGGCGGCGCGTCGTCGATGGGTCTTGGCCTCGCTATCGCCCGGCCCGAGCGGCGAGTGCTGGTGCTGACCGGCGACGGCGAGATGCTGATGGGCATGGGGTCGCTTGCTACGGTCGCCGCCTTGGCGCCCGGCAATCTGGCGATCGCCGTGCTCGACAACGAGCGTTATGGTGAGACGGGAATGCAGCCCACCCACACTGCGGGCACAACCGACCTCGCCGCGATCGCTGCGGCCGCCGGCATACCGGTGACCGGCACGGCGCACGATGCCCAAGGGCTGAAACGGGCGCTAAGCGATCTGCGCGGTGCGGTGGGGCCGGTCTTTTACGCCATCAAGGTGCGGGCGGAAGAGCTTCCTCTAGCCCTGCCGCCGCGCGATGGCGTGTGGTTGAAGGACCGGTTTCGAACGGCGCTGTTGGGAGACGGAGCTTCAACCTGACGCCGATGGATCGACTAGCAGGCCGTGGTGAAAGTGTGGTGGGACTGGCGACAGGGACTTGCGAAGTGGAGGCAAGGAGAGAGGAGGAGGCGATGGTTACCCCATCGTTGACGAGGAACGACGCAGGATACGCGCGCAACCCCCTGTCGCCCGAAGGGTTACGACGATTTGGGGCCATCTGCAGCGTTGGCCTTCCTCGACGATGGCTAGAGCATCGCCTGTGTCAGGCCGCCTTGCATCTGGCCCCAACTCGCCGTAACCAGACCCACCACACTTTCACCACGGCCTGCTAGCGCGTTCCGAGGCCTGCCGTTTCGCGTGTCAACGGATCTCGGGTGTCGCGAGTACAGGGTGGCGAGGAGTGTCCTGAAGACATTCCCAGGTACACGCGCACCGGAGAGAATCCATGAAGACACTGCACAGTGCTTTGATGGCCGTGATGTTATGCGCCGTCCTGGTGGTCGCCGCCGGGTTCATGCCGCCGCGGAGCCTCATCGCCGAGGTCCAACATGGCGAGGCCGATGACCCACAGGCTCATTTCGAGGTAGTCGCCAAGCAACTCGACTTGACCGCCGACCAACAGGAGGCCATCGCGCCGTCCTTTCACCAAGCGTTCGCGGCGATGCAGGAGCTGCAGCGACTCCACGAGACAATCGCTGCGGAGCTTACCCACGAGCAGCAGCAAAAGCTCGCCCAGATAATCCACCATGCGTTCGGCGGCTCCATGTCACAAGAAGGGCATGGCCGGAGGCATCACGGGCAGGGTAGCCGCTGACCGACTAGCAGGCCGTGGTGGAGGTGTGGTGGGCCGGGTCCCGGGGGCAGCTGACATATGCTCCCGGGAGGGAGCCATGAGCGATGCAGCGGAACCAACCGACGAGGAGCTGGCGCGGGCGGCCAAGCGCGGCGACGCGGTTGCCTACGACGCGCTTGCGCGGCGCTACCTGCGCCCCGCCATGGCCCTCGCCTGGCAATATGCGCGCCGCGTCGAGGATGCCGAGGACGTCGTCCAGGATGCGTTTCATCGAGCTGTGCGCTCGCTGGCCAGCTACGATGATCGACGCCCGTTCAGTGCCTGGTTTTACGCCATCGTTCGAAACGTGGCGCGAACCGCGATCAGCAAGGATGGCAGGCGCGCGGCTCTCGCTCCGCTCACCTTGCTCGACACCGAACCGCCGACGCCGACCATCGCCGATCCGGTCGTCGTCGGTGACGTCGAGCGGGCCATCGAGGCACTCGCACCAATGCAGCAAGCGTGTGTTCGTCTCTGCGACATCGAAGGCTATACGAGTGTCGAGGCTGCCCGGATGCTCGGCGTCGGCGAGACCACGGTTCGCACCCATGTGCACCGCGCACGCAAGCAGCTGCGGGCCGTCATCGGCCCTCGGCAAGGTATCCTGCAGTGATGGCTGAGCTCCCGAGGTCGCAGCTGCCGCAAGAACCCGAGTACTGGGAGCAGCTGGCGCGAAGGATTCGCCAGGACGCGGTCGGCCCGCTCGCCGCGCACGCCGCAGCCCACGACGCGTGGTACGGCGTGTTGGCCCGGCGTGCGCCCTGGCTGGTGGCGGCGTCGGCGGCCGCCATGCTCGTTCTGTGGCTTGTCCTGCCGTTGCCAGACGCCTCCGCATCCTTCCGTCCGATCGAGCATTCGCTGGAGCCCAGTGAGGTCGCCGGAACGCTAGTCGGCGGTCCGGCGCCGCCCAGCGTCGACGTGCTGATGGTGCAGTTTCCGCCCGCGCTCGACGTCGAGGCGCGGCAGTGATCGGGGCGCGGTTTCGTGCCGGCTTGGTGCTGCTGTTCGTGTTTGCGGTCGGTGTTCTTGCCGGGATGTTCTTCGAGCGGCACCACTTACTCTCCCTGCACGCATCGATGTCACCGGCAGACTTGCATGCGGCGGCCATGGCCGAGATGCGGGAAGCGCTGGACCTCGACGATCGCCAGGCCGAACAGATCCACGCCATCATGTCGGAGCGCCAGCAGCTCGTGGAGCACCTGTGGGGGCAGCTTCGTCCCGAAGTGCAGAGCGCTATGCGGCAGGTGCACGCCGAGATCGCCGACCTGTTACGGCCGGATCAGCTCGAGCGCTTCCACAGTTGGCTGACCGAGCGCGGCGAACAGGCTCTCCCACACTGATTCCCCACCGCAGGACGACGCTCCATGGAAAACTTCAAGGCGGCGATGCGGTCGCTGCGCTCCACCCCCGGACCTACGCTGGTGGTAGTGGCGACGCTGGCGATCGCCATCGGCGCCAACACCGCGATCTTCAGCGTCGTCGACGGCGTGCTGCTGCGTCCGCTCGGCTATGGCGACGATAGCCGGCTCGTAGTCGTGTGGGCAACCAGCGGATCTGGAGGATCCGACATCTTCCGCCTATCGCCGGCCGACTACCGCGACCTGCGCGATAGCGCCGAGTCCTTCGACGGTCTGGTCGCCCTATACCGTTCTATCGGTTCCACTCTTACCGGCTTCGAGCGACCGGTTCGGGTAGGCAGTTTTACCGTGACGCCGCGGCTGTTTCGCGTTCTGCAAGCAAGGCCGGCTGCGGGTCAGTTCTTCACTGATCAGGACGAAGTCCCGGGCGGCGGCAAGAAGGTGATCATCACGCACGCCTCGTGGACGCGACGCTTCGGAGCGGACCCGTTGATCGTCGGCTCCACCATCGAGGTCGACAGCGAGCCGCGCACGGTCGTCGCGGTTACCGAACCGGGCTTCCAGTTTCCGCCCGGGAACGACGATGTCGAGATGTACTTCCCGATGGGCATCGGCGACGCGATCTTGCTCGACCGCGATCACCGCATGTTCGACTCGATTGCCCGCCTTGGCGACGGTGTTGCGGTGGATGCTGCGCAGGCCGAGCTCGATGCGATCGCGGATCAATTGGCAGGTGAGTTCCCGGACACCAACGACGGCTGGGGGCTGATGGCCCGGCCGCTGCGCGACGAGCTGTTCGGCGATCTCACCACGACCCTGTGGGTGCTTTTCGGTGCCGTGACGCTGGTATTGCTCACCGCGTGCGCCAACATCGCCAATGTTCTGATCGCCCGCTCGACAGCGGCGGGGCGGGAGTTCGCCGTCCGTGCCGCCCTCGGGGCCCGGAGGAGCGACCTGTGCAAGCGCTCGCTGGCCGAGACACTGATCCTGGGTCTGCTCGGCGGGACGGCCGGCGTGCTGTTGGCCTTGTGGGGCATGGGGTTGCTACGCGCCGTGTTGCCGGGCGGCATACCCCGCGGCGAGTCGATCGGCGTCAACACCACCGTCCTGTTGTTTGCTGCGGTCCTGTCGCTTGGTGCGACGGTGCTGTTCGGGTCGCTGCCGGCGCTGCGAAGTATGACGCCCGACTTGAGCGAGTTACTCAAGCCAACCGGAGCGGCGGTGGGCTCGAGCGGCGGTGGGCGCCGACTGCGCGAGCTCATGGTGGTCGTCGAGATCGCTCTGGCGATCGTTTTGCTGGTGGGCGCCGGGCTGATGTTGCGCAGCTTCACACGTCTGAGCGAGGTGGATCCTGGCTTCCGAACGGAGGGCGTGGTCTCGGTGGCGGTCAAGTTGCCGACCCTACGCTACGGCCGCACGGAATGGCGTCCGTTCTTCGAGCAGTTGGTCGAACGGGTGGAACAGTTGCCCGGCGTCAAGGCTGCGGGTGCGGCCTCGGATCTACCGATGAGCGACGTCGGGTTGGGTTTCGAGATGGAGTTCACCGTGGTTGGCCTCGACGCACTGTCGCCAACCGCCCGGCCCAATGCCGACTTCCGGCTCGTGTTACCTGGGTACTTCGATGCGATGGGCATGGAGATCGTTCGTGGCCGTGCCTTCGACAAGCTCGATCCGACCAGCGATCGCTTCGTTGCGATCATCAACCAGACCGTCGTCGAGCACTACTTTCAGAATGTCGATCCGATCGGACGATCGGTGCGCATGGCGTCGCTGGGCGAGGTCGAGGTGGTGGGTGTGGTCGCCGACATTCGCCACGCCGGCCTGCAATCCAAGTACGAGTCGGAGCTCTTCCTGCCATACGGTCGTATCGCGACGTACGAGATGCACGTCGTCGTGCAATCCGACCTCGGCACCGCGGCTGTCGCTAGCGCCGTGGGCGACGTGCTCGCCGACATGGATCCGCAGCTGGCGCCATCCCAAGTGGTGGCGATCTCCGACCTGCTCTGGGAGTCCGTCGCCCAACCACGCTTCAACACCGCATTGATAGGCAGCCTGGCGCTCTGCGCAGCTATCCTCGCCGTGATCGGCACCTATGGGATCGTTGCCTACGCAGTGTCCCAGCGCACGGCGGAGATCGGGATCCGCATGGCGCTGGGGGCCGATTCCACCGTGACGGTGACGATGATCGTACGCCAGGCCCTCGGCATCGTCTTGGCAGGAGCGGGCCTCGGCGTCTTCGGTGCCTTGGGTGCGACGCGGTTCCTCGGCCGGCTCCTGTTCGATGTGCAGCCCACCGACCCGCTTACGTACGGCGTAGTGTTGGTCGCTGCCGTATTGATCGGCGTCCTGGCGGCCTGGATACCCGCCCGTCGGGCTACACGCATCGATCCGGTCGCGGCGCTGCGCGACGGGTAGCTCTCGCCCTGAGTTCAAATCCGCTCTCGGGATGATCCCCGTTGCCGGGTCCCTACCTTGTGGTTTGATAGGGCTCGCGATTTCCGCGAGATGAGCGTCTGGCACATAGGGAGCGTGTTGCATGGGCATCGGCCGCAGGTTGTTCGTTCTATCGATTGCGATTCTGATCGTCTGCCTCGCAGCCCCGGGAGGAGCGGCCGGCTGGGGTCAGCGCAGCACCCAGGACTCGGACGTTGCGATTACCAAGGAACGCAGCAACATGATTCCGATGCGCGATGGCGCCGGGCTCTCGACGGATCTGTACTTTCCTGAAGGTGTTACGGAGGGGCTCTCCACCATTTTGATCCGCACGCCGTATGGCAAGGACGGCGGCAGCCGAATGGTGTCGCGGTTCGTGGAGGAAGGCTACGCGGTGGCCATCCAAGACATGCGTGGGCGGTTTGAATCGGAGGGTGTCTACAAGCCATCGACCGGTGATCGCAACGATGGTCACGACACGGTGACCTGGCTGGTGGAGCAGCCATGGTCAAACCAGAAGGTTGCGACCTATGGGTGTTCCTATCTCGGGGATGTACAGGTCGTGCTGGCGGCAACGCAACATCCGAACCATGTTGCCGCGATGCCGATGGCCTCCACTACGGGCTACTACGCCCACGGCCGCCCCTGGGTCTCGTACGACGGTGGGGTCTTCGAGCTTGCCCAGACAGCCGGCTGGTTCTCTGGAAGTGGGACCAAGGTCTACTACGGACCACCCGCCTGGGCAGATCGGCAGGAGTGGTTTCGCTCCGACGCAGCACAGCTCTTCCGATCTACACCCGAGCGTCGACAGACTGACCACTCACTCCTCAAGACGCTGCCGATCGTCGACATTCTGAAGAAGTCCGGGGCGCCGCCCACAGACTACGAGGACTTCGTCTCCAACAATCCGGAGGCCCCCTACTTTCACCAGCTGGATTGGGTTGGAGAGGCCGATCGGTTCGACGTCCCCGCCATCTTCTTCGACTCCTGGTATGACTACGGCGTCGCAGAGACCATGGAGCTGTTCAACCTCTTTCAGAGCAATGCGGTCAGTGATCGGGCGCGCGACAACCAGTTCGTAATCATCGCGCCCACCACTCATTGCGGCTGGGACCGGGCGACCGAGCATACGATCATCGGTGAGCGCGACCTGGGCGACGCCCGGCGCGACTTCATGGACATATACCTGCGCTGGTACGAGCGCTGGCTCAAGGGCGTCGACAACGGCATCACCGACATGCCCAAGGTGCAGTACTACCTGATGGGCAAGAACGAATGGCGCAGCGCCAATGAGTGGCCGCTGCCCAACACCACGTACCGTCGCTACTATCTACACAGCGACGGTCGGGCCAACAGCCGCTACGGTGATGGCACGGTGTCGTTGTCGATGCCGGGCGAAGAGCCACCCGATCGTTTCGTCTACGATCCAGCCGCCCCGGTTCCGTCGCTCGGGGGGCAGGCTTGTTGCACCGGAATGAACACCGGTGCCGGCGCGTTCGACCAGTCGGAGATCGAGATGCGCCACGACGTGCTCGTCTACACGTCGCCGGCACTCGAAAACGGCATCGAGGTAACCGGGCGGCTCGAAGTAGTGCTCTACGTCTCGTCGTCGGCCAAGGATACCGACTTCATGGCCAAGCTGGTGGACGTCTATCCGGACGGCAGGGCGTTCAACGTGCAAGAAGGCGCCCAGCGAATGCGTTACCGCGAGGGATTCGACCGGAAGGTGTGGATCGAGGAGGACGAGGTCTACGAGATTCGCCTCGATCTGCACGCCACCGGCAACTACTTCGGCCCGGGCCATCGGATTCGCCTGGAGGTGTCGAGCTCCAGCTTTCCGCGCTTCGATCGCAACTTGAATACCGGCGGCAACAACTACGACGAGACGGAGTGGGTGGTGGCGCACCAAGCGCTGCACCATTCCGCACAATACTCGTCGCACCTGGTGTTGCCGGTAATCGAATGATCGATGCTCCCCTCAGCGAGAGCTATGTCGCTGCCGACGAGAGCTCACCGGTGCTCGAGACCACCGTCGGCTCGATCCTGCGCGATGCGGCAGGGCGCGCGCCCGACAACGTGGCGCTGGTCGAGGGCGCTCCCGGCGGCGGCCGGCGCTGGACCTATGGCGAGCTGCTGCTCGACGCCGAGACCGTCGCTGGCGCGCTGACGGCGCGCTTCGAGAGGGGTGAGCGGGTGGCGGTGTGGGCACCCAACATCCCCGAGTGGGTGTTGCTCGAGTATGGGGCGGCGCTTGCCGGGGTCGTGCTGGTGACGGTCAATCCGTCCTTCCAGCCCAAGGAGCTCGAGTACGTGCTTGGCCAATCGCGGTCCTCGGGCATCTTTTACACTCCCGCCTTCCGCGGCAATCCGATGCACGAGCACTTGCAGCAGGTGGTCGGTGATCTCCCCGAGCTGCGCGAGATTATCTCGCTCGACGAGTTCGACGCTTTCTTGGCATCGGCCGACGACGACGTCGAGCTGCCCGAGGTGCAGCCCGGTGACCCGGCGCAGATCCAGTACACCTCGGGCACCACCGGCTTCCCCAAGGGCGCCTACCTGCACCATCGCGGCATCACCAACAACGCGCGCTTCTTCGCTGAGCGCCTGCGCATCGACCCGGGCTCCGTCTACATCAACCCGTTCCCGCTTTTTCACACCGCCGGCTGCGTGCTCGCGGTGCTCGGTTCCTGCCAGGCGCACGCCAAGCTGGTCAACATGATGCAATTCGAGCCCGGCCTGATGCTGGAACTTGCCGAGACCGAGCGTGCCACCCACCTACTGGGCGTGCCGACGGTGTTGATCGCCTTGATGGAGCACCCGAGCTTTTCCGAGGTCGACCTGTCGACCGTGCGCACCGTGTGTTCGGGCGGTGCGACGGTGCCGGCCGATCTGGTGCGGCGCATCGAGAGCACGCTGGGCGTCGACCTCTCGATCATCTACGGCCAGACTGAAACCTCACCCGGTGTGACCCTGATGCGCCTCGACGACAGCAACGAAGACAAGGCCAGCACCCTCGGCCCGGTATTGCCGCAAACCGAGATCAAGGTCATCGACCCGGAGACCGGCAAGACCCAGCCAATCGGCGTTCAGGGCGAGCTCTGCGTACGCGGATATCTGGTGATGCTGGGCTACTTCGAGATGCCGGAGATGACCGCTGAAACGATCGACGACGAAGGGTGGCTGCGCACCGGCGACCTGGTGTCGATGGACGAGCGCGGATACACCACGATCACCGGACGGCTCAAGGACATGATCATCCGTGGCGGCGAGAACATCTATCCCCGCGAGATCGAAGAGCTGTTGTTCGAGCACCCCAAGGTCGCAGACGCGGTGGTGGTCGGTCTGCCCGATGCCAAGTGGGGCGAGGTCGTCGGCGCCTTCGTGCGCGATGCCGATCCGAGCGACCCGGCGACCGACGCCGAGCTCCACAGTTATTGCCGCGACCATCTGTCGCCGCAGAAGACGCCTTCGGTGTGGGTGCGGGTCGAGGAGTTTCCGTTGACCCCGTCGGGCAAGATCAAGAAGTTCGTGCTGCGCGAGCAGTGGGAGCGGGGCAGCGCCGACTGAGCGGGGAGCCCCCCCCCCCCCCCCCGCCCCCGCCGGACTTCCGCCTTCCGCCTTCCTCCGCCCGCCGCGCCGTGCTCCGGCGTCGCCCGGGTGACATGATCGGTCTCACTCATGCGGAGCTTCGTTCTACCCACCTTGGGAGTCGATCGGATGATGTATTGCGTATGGAATCGGACATCTCGTCGGCGGCGCAATTCAGCACCGGGCGTGTGCCGCGCGTACCGGCGCGGTCGAGCTCGCCGGCGCGGCTTAGTGGTAGCCGGGGTCGCGGCGGTCGTCTGGCTCGGTCCGCAGACGGCGCACGCCGAGCAGCAGCCAACCACCCTCGCACAGCAGCAAAGTGATGCCGAGCGTATCGCCGCGCTCGAGGCGCGTGTGGCCGCCTTGGAGCGGTCGCTGCGGCAGACGAACGAGCGGTTCGGAACCCGGCTCGAGGAGCTGGAGCAGCGCCTGATGGCACCGCAAGAGGTGCAGCTTGATGCGGCCGGCCAGGCGGCCGCGCCGACACTGGAGAACGCCGAGCGCGACGTCTTCCAGGACGAGCTGGCGCGCGCCCTGGCCGCCTTGGAAGACCAGCCGGAGCAGGCAGCCACGCCTGCGTCGGCACCTGCGGCCGACGATCGGCAGTTCACCGATCGGGCGCGCAACATGCGCGAGCTCAACCCCGAGATCTCCGTCTCGGGCGATGTGTTCGGCACCTGGGCGGATCGGTCGGGCGACCCGACGGTGAACCGCTTTACACTCGGTGAGTTCGAGGTGGCGTTTCAGGCGCCGCTCGATCCATTCTCGCAAGCGCGCGCCTTCCTCGTCGAGGAGGACGGCAAGGTCGGTGCCGAGGAGCTCTATATCGACTGGACCACACTCCCCGGTGGGCTGGGAGTCAAGTTCGGCAGGTTCCGCAATGACTTCGGCAAGTTGAACCGTTGGCACAACCACGCCCTGCCGCAGGTCGACCGGCCGCTGGCGCATCGGGCGTTCCTGGGCGAGGGAGGGCTGGCGGGCCTCGGGGTCTCGCTGTCGTGGTTGCCGCCAACCTTCCTGGGCGATTACAACGAGCTGTGGGTTCAGGTCACCAACGACGACAACGACGTTGCGTTCTCCGGACGGGGGTTCGACACCCCGGTGATCACGCTGCACGAAACCAACTACTGGGACCTGTCGCCATCGACCTACTTCGAGCTCGGCCTGTCGGCGGCGACCGGCGTCAACGATGCCGACGGCCGGTTCCGCAGCTGGCTGCTGGGCGCCGACGTCAACCTCGGCTGGTCGCCACCCGCTGAAGCCCGGTACAAGGGGCTCGAGTTGCGCGGCGAAGTTCTATACGAGCGCCGGGAGATGCCCGATGGAACCCGCGGCAGCTGGGGCGGGTACCTGTATGCCACTCGGAAGCTCGGACCGCGTTGGAGCATTGGCCTACGGGGTGACTTCACCGAGCTGCCCGACCAGCCTGGCGAGAGCGTCTGGGGCCTCAGCCCGTATGCCGAGTGGTGGCAGAGCGAGTGGGCGAAGCTCCGTTTCCAGTATTCTTATGGTTCGCGTCGTCTCGAGGAGGATGAGCGCGACAACCGCTTCTCGATCCAGGTGATCTGGGCTCTCGGGCCACACAAGCACGAGAAATACTGATGTACCGACAACATCGAATCGCCGCTGCGGCACTTGTCGCGACGGCCCTTATCGTTGCAAGCGGGCTCGGCATTGCCGACGCAGCGCAGCTCAGCATCGCCGATGCAGCCCAGCAAGGGCTCCAGGTCGTCGCTACGCTACCGGCGTACGAGGCCATCGCCCGCCACCTGCTGGCAGACGACGCCGAGATCGGGTCGATCGCCAGCGCCCATCAGGACGCCCACTTCGTGCAGCCGAAGCCGAGCTATTCGATCCGAATCGGCCGCGCCGACCTGCTGATCGCCACCGGGCTCGACCTGGAGCTCTGGCTGGCTCCGGTGGTCGACAAATCGCGCAATCGGCGGGTGCGGTCGGGTGAGCCAGGCTTCGTGGCGGTGGCCACCGGTGTGCCGATGCTCGACGTGCCCGACAACCCGAGCCGGGCAGGCGGCGATATCCATATCTACGGAAACCCGCATGTTCACGCCGATCCGCTGCGCTCTGTGATGCTTGCCGACAACATCCGCGTTGGCTTGCAACGCGTCGATTCGGGCAACGCCGGCCTGTACCAGCAACGCTTCGACGCCTACAAGGAGCTCGTCTATCGTCGACTCTTCGGTGCCGAGCTCGTCGGCCTGGTTGGCGGCGACAAGCTCGCACGGCTCGAGATGGCCCACCGGCTGTTGCCGTTCCTCGAGTCGACCTCCCTCGGCGGCGCTCCGCTTGTGGACCGCCTGGGTGGCTGGATGGCCGAAGCCTCGTGCCTGCGAGGCAAACGGCTGGTTGCGTACCATCCGAACTGGGTCTACTTGATGGACCGGTTCGGAATCGACATCGCCGCGTACGTCGAGCGCCGCCCCGGGATCCCACCGTCGGCGGCGCACGTCGCCGAGCTCGTGGACCTGATCCGACGCGAGAAGATCCGGGTCCTGTGGGTCGCGGACTATTTCGGTCGCCGAGTGCCCGAGCTGATCGGAGAGCGCACCGGCGCCATACCGCTGACTGTGCCGCTGTATCCAGACCCCGGCGCTACCGACGGGCCTCGCGACATTCTCGATCTGTACGATGAGTGGATCGGCGCGCTGCGTGGCGCGTTCCCGGACTGCGCCGGGTAAGGCATCGGGCCCGCCGGGCCGCGGACAGAACAGAGCATCGATACTCGGAGGTAGATGTTGGAGCTCGCGCTCGAGATCTTGTTGCCGCCGTTCGTGGCCTGCCTCGTGCTGACAGGGATTCACACTTACCTCGGGCTGCACGTGGTGGCGCGCGGCGTGATCTTCGTGGACTTGGCGCTGGCGCAGGTCGCCGCGCTGGGTGCGACCTTCGCTTTCCTGCTCGGGTACGATGCCGCCGGCACGGGCGGCTACCTGTACTCGCTGGCCTTTGCTTTTGTTGGCGCCACGGTCTTCTCGCTGTCGCGACTCAAGGACCAACGCGTTCCTCAAGAGGCGATCATCGGGATCACGTTCGCGGTTGCGAGCGCGGCGACGATCCTCATCGCGGATCGCGCTCCCGAGGGGTCCGAGCTGATCCAAGCCATACTCGCCGGCAGCCTGCTGTGGGTCCCGTGGAGCAAGATTCTTGGCACCGCCGCTATCTACGCGGTCATCGGCGCGTTCCACTGGAGGTACCGCGACCGTTTCCTGGCGCTGTCGATGAACCCGGCTCAGGCTGAAGCGTCGGGATGGAACGTGAGGCTGTGGGACTTCCTGTTCTACATGTCGTTCGGGTTCGTGATCACCTCGAGCGTGTCGATGGCCGGCGTGCTGCTGGTGTTCTCGTTTCTGGTGATTCCCGCGGTGATTGCCATGCTGTTCGCCACGCAGATACGGTCCCGGCTGATGATCGGCTGGGCCACCGGAACGCTGGTGAGCGTGATCGGCCTGGCGCTTTCGTATGCCTACGATCTGCCAAGCGGACCGGCCGTCGTCGGTGTGTTTGGCGTGGCCATGGCGCTGGCAGCTACGGTTCGTTATACGGCCAGTGCGGCGCGGCCTGCCGCGGCGCTGGCGCGTGTCGGAATCGTCGCGATGGCGGCGCTGATCGCCGTCGTAGTAGCTGTCCGCACGGCGCCGATCAGCGCCGTCGGGCCGGTGACCGGAGGCGCGGGAAGCACCACCAGCCCGGTTGCCGACTCCGCGGCGCCGGCGAGCGGCGCGGAGCGCGTCACCGACGCGTTGGCCGAATTGCGCAACAGTAGTGGCACCGCCACCCAGGTGGTGAGCGCCATCGCCGAGTCGGGCGTCGATATCCACGAGCTCATGTCCTCTGGCTTGGTGAGCTTCACCGAAGACGACGTTGCGGCGCTGCGCGAGGTTCCCGGAGCCGACGCGTTGAGCGTGCTGCACGAGATTGCCTTTCACGCCCCCGACGCGTGGGCTCGGTTGCGCGCCGCGGAGCACCTGGTGACTCAGGCCGGCACGCTTGGCGACGACGCGCTCCTGCAGCTCATGGTGGGAGACAATCCCGCGCTGCTGAAGGCCGAGGCCAACGAGGCCCTGGAGGCGGCGACCGGTCAGGACTTCGCCTTCGACCCGCTGGCTCCCGACCGGCAGGCGGAGGCCATCGCCCGCTGGCGCGCCTGGCTCATTGCCAACCCCAGCCGTTGATCTAATTCTCGCTGAATCGCGTCGCCAAGATCCTCTGCTCGGCGGTCTTCGTCTCGGGGCGCGAGCTGGATGAGGCGCTGCACAACAGCGCTCGCCGAATTCTCCCGGAGGCTGACTGGCAGCGGCTGGCGGGGCGCTCGGAAGGAGACTCCGACGCGGAGGTCAGCATCGACTGGAATGCCCGTGCGGTGCGCGCCACGCTGCACGGCTTTAGCGGGCGCGCGAAGCACCATGGCGACCAGGGCTGCGTGATCCTGCCGACCGGGCTGGATGAGGTGTTCTTCAAGACCGTGACCGTCGAGAGCTCGCTGCCGGATCCCGCGCACCAGCCATGGCCGATGGGCAACCGACTCCCCGATCTGCCGCCGTTCCCGGCGCTGGATCAGGCGAAGGTGCAGCAGGCGGTCGATGCCGCGTTCCAGGGCGACGGGCTGACCGCCGCGTTCGTGGCCGTCCACAAGGGAAAGATCATCGCCGAGCGCTACGGGCAGGGTGCGAACAAGAACACCCAGCTGGAGAGCTGGTCGATGGGCAAGAGCCTCACAGCCACGCTGGTCGGAGTCCTGATCCAACAGGGCCACCTGAGCCTGGACGGTCCGGCGCCGGTGCGCCTGTGGCACGAAGACACGGCAGATCCACGCGGCCAAATCACCATCAGCGACCTGATGCGCATGAGCTCCGGCTTGCGGTTTAGCCATGCGAGTCAGCCGGCCTACGAGTGGGGCCGCGGCGTCCCCGACCACCTCTACGTCTACGCGGCGGCGATCGACGCGTTCAACCTTTCGATCACGCGACCCGCCGAGTTTCCGCCGGGCTCCGTCGGCCGCTATCGCAACTCCGATCCGCTGACCTTGGGGTACATCATCCGACAAACCGTGGAGAGCCTCGGATACAACTACTTGTCCTGGCCACAAGCTGCTCTGTTCGATCGCATAGGCATTCGCAAGCAGGTGCTCGAGACCGACGCGTATGGAAACTTCCTTCTCACGGGCCACGACTACGGCACCGGGAGGAACTGGGCACGCCTCGGTTTGCTGTACCTGCAGGACGGCGTCTGGGAAGGCGAGCGGATCCTGCCCGAGGGGTGGGTGGAGTTCGTGAGCACGCCGGCGCCCGCCTGGGACCCTCCGGTGTATGGCGGGCTCTTCTGGATCAACAGCGACGGCCGTTGGAATGTGCCGCGGAGCGCGTACTACATGAGCGGAGCCGGCGGCCAGCAGGTCATCATCGTGCCCACCCACGATCTGGTGGTTGCCCGACTGGGTCACTCACGAGGAAGCGCGGCCGGGCAGGCGGCGCTCAACGTGGCTGTCGGGAAGTTGATCGAAGCGATCGAGAGGTCGCTGTAGGCCACGGAGGGTGGTGAAGAACTCTGGTGCGTCTGGCAAGAAGGGACAGATCACGGCGGGAGTCGTCGTCGACTCCCGCCACGGTTCCCCATCGTCGCCCCGAGCTCAACCCTCAGGACACGGATCGCGTCCTTGCCCCGCCTACCGCAGCCTGCCGGCTATAGTCGAGCGCGTAGAGCACGTAAGCCGGGTAGATCCCGGTGCCCTGGGAGCCGGAGATCGTGTAGTTGTTGCGGCCCGTACCCCGAGACACGAAGGCGATCTCCACCCGCCCGGTGACGCTGCTGAAGCCCTTGTCCTCGGCGTGGGCGCCGAACGTGAAGTAGGTCCAGACGACCCCGGTGCCGGAGCCGATGGGCCGCACGCGATCCGGCAGCCCGAGCGTTACCGCGATGCGTCCGCGGTCCGACTTCCAGCCGCGGAACGGCGTGTCCCGGTATCTGGTGTTGGCATGGGCGACGCGCTCGTAGAACGCATCCTTGAACGGCCTCCCCTGGTCGCCGGGTTCGTTTTCACGACGCTCCCAGAATCGGGCGATGAAGGAGGCGCGCTGGTCGGTGGTCGCCAGCTCGTTCCAGGTGTCGCTCTCCTCGTCGAGAATCAGGTACTCGGCTGGTCCGTCCAGCCATCGGTCAGAGTCGCTCTCGTAGTAAGCCATCGCCGCGGCGCCCGTTGTCGGGTACTCGTCGCGCGCGGCTGCCGGCGCCGCCGGGGGCAGCGCAAGGATCAGGGCCACTGTCAGGGCGGTCGCGGTCGGAACTCTCATGTCTTTCTCCTGTAGCCTCAGATCGGTAGGACCGAACCTCGTCGTCGGGCTCGGCGTTGGGCTCTACACATGATTTGTCCACGGCTCGCGAGGTGGTTACAAGTAATGTGACTCAACGGCGCCCTGCTGGGGTATCGCCTGGGTCGAGTGATGGGCCTGTTAGCACCCAGATAGCCCACCTCGATGGCATCTGGCTGGAAACATCCAGCGCCCTGCGGGAGAGCAACATCCGAACCCTGCAGGACCTCACGCTAGTGAACCTGGCGACACCCAGCACGATCCACGAGGATCAGCTGGCGTTGCTGCTGGAGGCTGCAGGCACCGCAAGAGTGCAGGCGCGGGAGGTGCAGGCCAGTAGTAGCTCGTCCCGTAGCGAACGGACTACGAGGCCGGTCGGGTCAATGCCCAAAGCGGTAGAAGACCGAGACAGCCGAAGGTTGCAAGCCTCGTCAACGCGATCTTCTGCCAGGTCGTCCCCCGATCCAAGAGCGCCGCGTCGATCGTCTCCGAATAGGGTGACGATACGAGCGCCGTGTACTCGGGAAAGATGTAGGCGAGCGAGACGATTGAGATCGCGATCGATCCGACTAGGGCGGAGAGCAGAAGCGTGCGCCGTGTACTGCGCCAATTTGCCGCGAGCGCTGCAACCAGGAACACGATAGCGAGCGTGTTAGTGATCCGCCAGAACGGTGCCGGATTGTAGACGTACTCGCCCTGGTACATCGCAAGAGAGGCCGGCGGCGCGGACAGAGCGACGGGGGTGATGGACGCCTGGCTGTAGGCATCGGCGCCGACGAGCAGGTAGTGAGTGACGATCGCGCCTATTAGCAGAACGTCTCGGACCCTAGCCATGCGGGAATCCCCCTTGTTGCCGCCATCAGGGTCGATTGAGCTACCCTCCGGCGCATGAAGCTCACCCCCAGCACCCAGATAGCCCACCTCGACGGCATCTGGGCCGAGACATCAAGGGTGAATCACGCCTCCCTCCTCAGCACCGATGTAGTTGGCCGCCGGATTGTTCAGCATGTACGAATAGACGATCTCTCCTGCCGGGATCTGCGGCCGCTGGTCCGCCTGCCACGGCAGGACAGTGCGTAGGCCGGCCAGGGCGTCCTCGGCGACCCGACCGAACGAACGGGCTGGGTTCTGTGCTTTGCGGACCTCGACCCAGTAACTCGCCGAGAGCATCTCCTGGGCGACGAGCCGCAGGGCGATATCCACGGCCTGTCGAGCCCGTGCCACACGTTGGCGGGTGTACGACTCCATGTCCTCGACGTTGCGGACGAGGCTGAGGCCTTGCGCCGGTACCGGGTTCGCCAGAGTCTGGATCTCGGCCATCAGGTCCGAGATCGCCCAGCTCGAGCCCCGCGAAGGTGCCTTGGCGCGCACCTCCGCGGAGAGCACATCGGCCGGCACAATCACAGTGAAGAAGGCGTCCGGGAAGCGCATGACGCGCTGCACCGAGCCGGCCAGACTCTCCGCAAGGGCCATCGAGAACGCCTGCAGGTCGTTAGCCATAGGCTGGGCCACGAAGTTCGCGCTCGAGAGAATGTAGCCGCCTTTTTCGGAGTACGGCCCGGGCTCGACGTAGTACCGCTTTAGCCAGGGGGTGTCGAGCTCCCACGAGTCGCTCGGTTTGGCGCCGGGCACGACAGCCGGGTTGTGGTCGGACGAGTTGATTTGGATCAGGACGGTACGCTTTAGCCGGTCGTAAGCCTCCCATAGCGTCCAGGCCGGCCCTCCGCAGAGCCTCCGCCGCCGTCATGCGCTCACCCTTCCAGTACGCGTCGCCGACGCCAACCATCGTCCCTGCGACGTTCGACATCATCGGCAGGTCGCCCTCGCCCGGCGAGCCACGCGACCAGACGACAGGAGTGACCCGCTCGTTGATCAGGTCGATGAGCATCTGAGTCAGACCGGGCGTGGCCGCCTCGTAAACCATGGTGTTGGCGCGCACGACCATCATCGCCCGCACGATTTCCTCTTCCCCGACCTCCGGGCCGACCCCCGAGCGCGCCCCACGCCGGAAGCTGGCGAGCTGCCGGTCTCGGAGCAGCTGCTCGTTGTCGGGCCGCAGCGCGTCCCCCTCGAAGATGACCGTTTCGCGCCCCGAACCAGCGCCACGATTGAAGAAGTAGATGGGCACGTTTTGGCGCGTGCCTTCGAGCAGGAGGTTGTAGGCGTCGAGGGAGCGCTGACGCGCCGAGGGGCCGTACTCCACCTTCGCTCCACGGCGCGCTACCGCAACGACCTTGTCGATCGTGAGGTCCTTGCCGGTGAGGACGATCGTCGTCCCCGTGTCGGACGGGTTGATGGGGTTCATCGCCGCCGCTTGACTGGCTACGGGCGGGGGCGCGATCGCTTGAGTGGCGACGGCGGCGGGTGCGATCGCTAGAATCGCCACGAGCACGCCCAACAGTCTGTGTGAATTCATCGCACGTATCCTCTACTGGCGAAGTCGCAGAACCTAACAGCGGACCGCGGGAGCTTGCAACGTATGCTCTCCGATCACGCCAGGTATGCTCGGGCCAATCGATGCGCCACGGGGGTAGAATTCGTGCTGGTCAACGGCGTGGTGGCCATCGACAATGGCCGCTACGCTGGCGCCCTCGCGGGCAACGTCTTGCTGAAGACTGACGACTACCCACCGAAAAGGAGGGAAGTATGAAGGAACAACCGAGGATCTCATTGAGCTCGCGGACGACTTCGTTGGCTTTCTTGTCGCTGCTTATGTTGGTCGGCCTCTTTGTTCAGGGCCGAACGATGGCACAGGCACAGGAAGACGACGCCGGCTCTGCGCAATATGTCGGAGAGAACAATCAGATTCGGCGGGACAAGTTTGATCTCGTCCTTCCGTACGTCATGCGGAAACGCAATGTCGACATGTGGATCCATGTGATGAGAGAGGCGATTCGCGATCCCTTCGGTGCGCAGGAGCTGGGGAGCACCTCCGGGGTGTTCGTATTCACCGACCGCGGCGGCGACCGCATCGAACGCGCGATCCTCGGACGTCGCTGGGGAGCTTCACAGCGCGACTGGAGAAGCCCGGACTATGAAGATCCGATGGAAGTGCTCGGAGCCTTCGACATCATCGGCAATTCGGTTCGCGTGCAAGAACCCTTGGCAAGCCCGGTGACTGAGTACGATCTCCGATTCGAGGGCCTCAGAGAGTTCGTTGCGGCGCGTGACCCTCAAAGTATTGCGGTGAATTTCAAGCGTGAGCTGGGAACGTGGCCGACGCGCTCGGGGCGGCCAGACGGCATCTCGTATACCGATTACCTCCTGCTGGCCGAGGAGCTCGGGGAGAAGTATGCCGACAGGCTGATCTCGTCCGAATACGTAATGATGGACTACATCCACAACAAGGTGCCGAGCGAGATAGAGCTGCTCCGGCAAATGCGCCTGAACGCAGCCGAGCGAGCAAGAGATGCCTTCGCGCGAGTCGTGCCGGGTGTAACCAGAACCCGCGGAGGGGGCGTCACGGTCTTTCGCCGGATGAGCACGGGACAGTCACAGAGGGGAAGGAGCCCGGGTTGGGAAAACAGCGTCGTCGAGGGAGGCGACATCCTCGCCGCCCCGAGCGTCGGGATGTACGCCTACGTTCTCCGTGAAGGTGAGACCGAGCCGCCTGCAGAGATCCAGAAGCTCTGGGCGGAGTATTTGAAAATCGACAAGATCCTGGCAGAGACCATCCGGTCAGGACGGACTCCTCGTGAGATCGTTCGAGCCTACAAGCAGAGATTCGACGCTGAAGGGATCATCGTTCAGGATGACCAATTGCACATGGTCGTCCCGAAGAACGACTTTCCCGCTTACTCGGCAGGTTTTGACCCCGGCAAAACCCACCTGAGCATCGACGCCCATGGCCACATGAAAGGCGCGCGTGCCAGGTCGACCGAGACCTACTTCGGCCCCAGAATCGGCTCCTACGGTCCGGATTGGGCGTTGGACGTACCCCTCGCACCCAATCACCACTTCGTTATCGAGTATTTCTTCTACATGCCGTCGCCTGCCCGAGAAGGCGAGGACCAATACTTGCTCTGGTGGGATCATGAGGAAGCGATAGCCACCGAGAGTGGAATCGAGTACCTCACTCCACCGCAAGAAGAGTTATTGCTTATTCACTAGCGTCCTGACTCAGGCCACTTCTATGAGAAGGCCTAGCTCGGTCAAGGGCAACGTGGTGGAAGTGTGGCGGGGCTGGCGACAGGGCGCCCTCGGAATGCTCGTGCGCATATTTTAATCAGCTACAGAATGTAATTCTGCTGTCGTCAGTGCTATTAAGTCTTTAAGTGATTAATAAAGACTTTTAAGTGTCACAGGATAGCCTTTATAGTTGGAGTCTCAGGATCTGAGCCCGCGCCCCGGCGGGCCCACCAGAGGTAATCGGGGGGACCGGCAGTGCCGACGATAACGCGGAAGATCGAGACCTCTCATCCTGTGCCCAGCCGTCATTCGGGGCGCGAGAGCGACCAGTTGGGTAGCTTCCCAGATCGGTGGTCGGCATGGTATCGGCCCGCTCGCGGCATGCCCGGCGACTGCCTTCGCGTTCCCTACTGAGGGCCTGTGTTAGGGGATCAATGCGCGGATCAATGCTTGATGAGGTCGTGCTGGGCTTGCGCCAACGGTCGAGGAAGCGACAACTGGAAGCCACGGCTCTGACCCAGCGTTCACCGGACGAGCGTCGACCCACGGAGGCCGAGCAGGCATGTCTCGCCGCAGCCGAAGCAGCGCGGGCGGCGGAGCAGCTAGCCTACAAGGTCCGAGCACGTACCGCCGAGCGCGCCGGGTTCGAGCGAGAGAAGGTTGCCCTGCTCCGGGAGAGGGCCGCCGAGGTGGAGATCGAGCTTGCTGCGGCCGAGGCAAGGCTCGTGAGCGATGCATCGGGTAGCCGCTCGGCTCGCGCCGCGGAAACGGCCATCGAGCGCGCCGTGGGTCGGGCAGAGCTCGAACGCGCCAAGGTGACCAAAGCGCAAGTCCACTTCCGGAAGGCCGAAGCCAGAGCAGCGAAGGCCGAGAAGGTCTGGCGTGCGGAGGCCGAATGCGCCACGGTTGCCGACGAGGCCTTGGAGGCGGCGCGTCGGGAGGCGGCCGAGCCGGCGGATCTCGACAGCCCGGCGACCGCAGACGCGCTGGCCAAAGCCAAAGCGGCCGAGGCTGCGGCTCAGGAAGCCAAGCGGGCCGCGGAGACAGCCGAGCAAGCCCGGGCACAAGCTGCCAAGCGTGAAGAGGTGGAGCGCACCAAGGCTGCCGAGGCCGAGACCAAGCTTGCCGACATCGAGGTCAAGCTCGCCGATATCGAGGCCAAGGCGGCCGAGGCCGAGACAAAGGCCACGACGGCAGAGACGGCACGCGTGGCGCAGGACGCCAAGGCGAATCGTACCGTCTCGCGGCACGCCAAGGCGGCCGACGCTGCTGCACGGGAAGCGGAGCGAGCTACGGCGGCGGCGAAGCAGGCCAGGGCAGAGGGAGCGGCGCGCGCCGAGACCGAGCGACAGAGAGCGGCCGAAGCCGAGGCGAAGCTGTCGGAGATCGAGGCCAAGCTCGCCGATGTGGAGGCCAGAGCCACCGAAACCGAGATCTCGGCACGGCAGGCCGAGGCGGAAAGGGCCCGCTTGGCGGACAATCGCAAGGCCGACCTCGTCGCCGCGGAGCAGGTGAAAGTTGCCGAAGCCGAGGCGCACCAAGCCAAGTGTGCAGCCGAGGAGGCAGACCGAGCAAAGACAGCGGCCGCCGAGCGCGCTGAGGTCGAGCGCGTCAAGGCGGCGGACGCTGAGGCCAAGCTGTCGGAGATCGAAGCCAAGCTGGCCGATGTCGAGGCCAAGGCCGCCGAGGCCGAGGCCAAGGCTGCCGCTGCGGAGAAGGCGCGCGTCTTCGGCGACATGGAGGCCAACCGCGCCGCCGGCGAGCAGGCCCGGGCTGCGAAAGCTGCCACACGGCAGGCCAATCTTGCTACCGCCGCTGCTGAGCGTGCCAAAGCACAGGTGGCAGAGCTCGCGGACGCCGAACGCGCCAGGGCCGCCGAGGCCGAGGCCAAGCTGACCGATATAGCGGCCAAGCTCGCCGATGTCGAAGCCAAAGCGGCCGAGGCCGAGGCCAGGGCAAAGCAAGCCGATGCCGAGAAGACCCGCATGGCGCGAAACGCCAAGGCCAATCGTGCGGCCGCCCAGCAAGCCAAGGTTGCCGAGGCCGCGGCACTCCAAGCCAAGCGTGCCGCGCGAGCGACCGAGCGGGCCAAAGGGATGGCTGCGGAACGTGCGGAGCGAGAACGCGCCAGAGCTGATGAAGCCCGAACCAGGGCCCGGGACGCCGAGGCGAAGGCCGCCGAGACCGAGCAGCAGAGGCATGCAGAGGCCGAGCGGGCCAGGACCGCCGAACGAGCCGCCGAACGGGCTCATGCCGGCGCGGCAGAACGCGAAGAGTACGAGCGTGCCAAGACCGCCAAGGCACAGGCCAAAGCCCAGGAAGCGGAAGCCAAGCTTGCGAAGGTCGAGCCGAAGCTCGCCGAAGCCGAGCAGAGCAAGGCCGCCGGCCGGATTGCGGAGAATGCCCGAGCCGAAGCCGCCGAGCGGGCACGACGCGAACGCGCCAAGGCCACAGCTGCACAGGCGAAACTCGAGGAGGCGAGCGACCGGGCCGCGGCGGCTGAATCCAAAGGCGAGGACGCAGAGCGCGCCCGCCGTGCCGAAGCGCAGAAGGCGGCCGCCGCCAACGCCGCCGCCGAGCAAGCGAGGGCCCGTGCCGTTGAGTGTGCACAGCAGGAGCGCTCCAAGGCCGTCGAGATCGTTGCTCAGGCCGAGCGAGCGCAGGCCGAAGTAGCCAAGCGCCTCGAGCGGGAGCGAGCAAAAGCAGACGAGACTCAGGCAAAGCTGGCGGCGACCGAGGCCAAGCTCGCCGCGGCAGAGGCCAAGGCCACTGCGGCCGAAGCCAGGGCTGGCGAGGCCGAAACTGCGCGGAAGACGGCTGCGAAGAAAGCCGTTCGCCTAGAGTCCCGGGCGGCCCGGGCGCGCGCTTCCGGCGCTGAGGCGAAAAACACGAGTCGCCGCCATCGTCGTAGGCCCGCGACCTCCAGGCGACAGCCGACGCTCGGCAGAACGCCCTCCGCTAAACCGGGCGCGCTCAACCTCGGCAGGAGCGCGTCAAAAGCTCGCCCGGATCCCGTTTCTCTCGATGTACCGGCCGCCGCCGATCCGGCTGCAGAAGTACGCCAGGCGTTGGCTGCGGTGCGCAACAAGTCTCTCGAAAGCCCTCGTCTGCAGCGGGTCCTGAAGCAAGTGGCGCGCCAGGTGGACTTGAAGGACGCCTCGCCTGAGGATCACTCACTGCGAGTCAGCCGGATGGCGCGGAAGCTTGCCGAAGCCAAGGAAATCACCGGGCCGCATCTTCTGGCGATCACAATCGCGGGGCTCGTGCACGACATTGGCAAGTCGTGTATTCCTGACGCGATCATTGAGAAGGCTCGGCCGAGTCGCGAGGACATGGAGCTCATCCGTCGCTACGCGGAGTTCGGGGTGGAGCTACTCGAGCCGTTGCCCTGCATGGAGCCTGTCCTGCCGATCGTTGGAGGCCAGCAGGAGCGCTGGAATGGCTCCGGGTACCCAAGGAGCCTGTCGCGCAAGGACATTCCGATCGGTGCCCAGATCGTGGCGATTTGCGACATTTATAACGTGTTAAGGATGGATCGCCGTTATCGGCCAGCCCATTCGGAGGAACGCGCGCGTCAGATCATCCACGAAAACGTCGGTGGCCTCTGGAGCCCGGCGGTCGCCCAGCTCTTCCTCAAGCGTATTGTCCCCAAGATGGCGATGCGGAGCGAGTGAGCCGCCTGACGTAGCATGACGGCTGTGGGCGCGACGAGGATCGAGGCCCGTAGATCGTCCCTCGGAAACAGCTAACTCGAGCTCAGATAGAGGTGTAGATGGTCGGAGGGTGATACTAAGCCCTGAGCGCTAGGCCTGAGCACTAGGGGAAAACATGACCACCGAGACCGACAAGACCTGCTGCGGCCCAGGCTATGCGTCGCCCGCGGAGGCGATGAAGGCGCCGCGCGAGAAGCTCCTCTACACCGTCGCGCTCTACATCGGCACGGGCATCCAAAAGCCAGACTATCTGGCCACCATCGACGCTGACCCGGAAAGCCCCACCTACAGCCAGGTTGTCAGCCGGCTCGAGATGCCCGGCATCGGCGACGAGTTGCATCACATGGGCTGGAACGCCTGCTCGTCTTGTCACCATGATGCGAGCAAGGAGCGACGCTATCTGATCATGCCGGGAGTGCGCAGCTCCAACCTGCACATTGTCGACTGTGCGGCCGATCCCAGGAGCCCGCGCCTTCACAAGGTGATCGAGGGGGCCGAGATCAAGGCGAAGACCAATCTGTCGGCGCCGCATACGGTTCATTGCCTTGGCTCGGACATCATCATCTCGATGCTCGGCGATGCGAAGGGCGAGGCGCCCGGCGGATTCCTGCATCTGAACGAAGATCTCGAGATCGTCGGGCGATGGGAGAACGACCTGGGCGGCATGAAGTTCAACTACGACTTCTGGTACCAGCCGCGCCACAACGTCATGGTCTC
Source organism: Acidobacteriota bacterium (assembly GCA_963666055.2). Lineage (GTDB taxonomy): Bacteria > Acidobacteriota > UBA890 > UBA890 > WLXD01 > DASCOT01. The sequence continues at coordinate 1,224,314 of CAXWPH010000015.1, forward strand.
GAGCGAATGGGCGGCGCCCAACACCTTCATGCCGGGCTTCGATCTGGAAGAGGTCGGGCTGCTCAAGTACGGCCGCGAGATCCACTTCTGGGATTTCGAGAACAGGAGAGTCGAGAACACGGTCTATCTGGGCGAGGACGGCCTGGTGCCGCTGGAGGTGCGTTTCCACCACAACCCGAGCTCGAGCCACGGCTTCGTCGGCGCGGCGCTTTCCTCCAACGTGATCCACTGGTTCAAGAAGGACGACGAGTGGATCGTCGAGAAGATCATCGACGTCGAGAACGAACGCCATCCGGAGTGGCCCATCCCGGTACCCGGCCTGATCACCGTGATCCTGATCTCGATGGACGACCGGTTCCTCTATTTCTCCAACTGGCTGCATGGAGACCTGCGCCAGTACGACATCTCCGATCCATCCAATCCAAAGCTCACCGGTCAGGTCTGGATGGGTGGCCTGCTTGGCAAGGCGCCGGAGGTAAACGGCCACAAGATCACCGGCGGCCCGCAGATGCTCCAGCTGTCGCTCGACGGCAAGCGGCTTTATGTGACCACCTCGCTCTTCTCGACCTGGGACAATCAGTTCTACCCGGAGATTCGCGAGACGGGCGGCTGCATGCTGATGGTCGATTGCGACGCCGAGAACGGCGGCATGTCGATCAACGCCGGCTTCTTTGTCGACTTCGGCAAGGAGCCGCACGGCCCGGCGCGTTGCCATGAGACGCGTTATCCGGGCGGTGACTGCACCTCGGATATCTGGCTGTAGTGTCGCCATGACCAACCCGCAGGACAACACCCCGAACGGCCCAGCGCCGACCCGCCCAGCGCCGACCCACACAGGGCGCTTCACCATCACGCTCGCCAATCAAGGGGGCAGTGCGTTCGAGGTCGACGCGGAGGCGCCGCTTCTCGAATCGCTCGAGCAGCATGGCGTTTCCCTGCCGTATGGCTGCCGCTACGGGGGCTGCATCTCCTGTTCGGCAAAGCTGCTGGTAGGCGAGGTCGACCAGAGTGAAGGTCGCGCGCTCAACGGCCGCCAGCTGGCGGACGGCTATGTGCTGTTGTGCGTGGCTCGTCCCGAAACCGATTGCACGCTCGACGTCGGCGTCGAGAGCCACGACAAGCTCTATCGCAACCCGTTCCAGAGTCCGCTCAGCCCGAATGAGCTGAAGCCCTCCCTTGTTGGCGAACCGGGATCCCTGCAGGACGCACCATGAGCCATGCCTTAGACCACGACGAGGACTATCCACCGGAATACCTGGCCGGGATTCTCCAGGAGGTGAAGACCATCGCCATGGTCGGAGCCAGCTCCGACCCGGCGAAGTTCAGCTACGGGGTGCTGCGCGTTCTGCACGAGATCGGCTACGACATGATTCCCGTCAACCCCAAGGAAGCCGGCAACGAGATCCGCGGACTGCCGGTTTACGAGTCACTGGCCTCGATCGATCGACCCGTCGACATGGTGCAAGTGTTTCGCACCTCGGAAGCGGCCTACGGCGTTACCGAGGAAGCCATCGAGATCGGTGCCAAGGTGGTCTGGATGCAAATCGGCGTGCGTAATGACCAAGCAGCAGCGCTGGCGGAAGCGGCCGGCTTGAAGGTGGTCATGAACCGCTGTCCGAAGATCGAGCTGTTCCGCCCCTTCTGGAAACCCCGCCTCAACCAGACGATCTGAGCTGAGATAGCATGACATGGTAGTTCCGAGGCTCGTCTGGCAAGAGGCTCGAAATGCCAGGCAACAGCGTGGCCAGGTGGGCCGCGTTCGAGGTGCTGGTGGAATTCGCCAAAGTCCAGCGCGTCGTTGCGCGCCATCTGGACGCCGAGCAGGCCGACTGGGCAGTGATCGGGGGACTGGCCTTGGCCGTTCATGGTGCCGGCCGCCTCACGCACGACGTCGACATCATTACGGAACGTCGAGCTCAGCCTGCTCTCATCGAGTATCTCGAGTCGCTGGGTTACGAAACGTTGCACCGCTCCGAGGGTTACTCGAACCACGCGCATTCGGAAGCGGCGTTCGGACGGCTCGACGTCGTGTATGTGGACGGCACGACCGCCGATGACCTCTTCGCGGCGGCTACGGAGTCGGAGGTGTTGCCCGAGGTGTTCGCGAAGGTGCCGCGTCCCGAGCATCTCGTGGCCATGAAGGTACTGGCAGCGAAGAACGATCCTAGGAACCAAGCAGCGCCAACGTAGGGGCTGTTCTTATTCAAGGAGAGGCAACCTATGGATACGCTAGCAGTTTTTGTTCTACAGGTCGTCCTGAGTCTTCTTGTTTACGCTCTCATTGCGAAGTGGTACGTGACGCCATGGCTCGCAGAAAAACCAACCCATGCGGCGTTGATGGTGCTGATCTTCCCCCACGCGTTTCGGCATCTGGGGTTGGCGTTCTTGGTCCCAGGGTTGGTTGCCCAACCCCTGCCGAGCTCCTTTGCCTCCGCGGCTGCCTATGGGGACTTTGTCAGCGGCCTGCTCGCACTGCTGTCTCTGGTGGCTCTTCGAGGACGTTGGGGCGTGGCGCTCCCGTTCGTTTGGCTGTTCAACATTCTCGGCACGGTGGATCTGCTAAATGCACTGAGCCAAGCGGATGCTGTACCGCATTTGCTGACGACCTGGTACATCCCGACATTTGTGGTCCCACTACTCCTGGTGACTCACTTCATGATCTTTGCCCGGCTGATCAGACGGCGAACAGGTACCGCCCGCCTTGGGACCAATGGGCACGACTGAAGCAGGAACTGCCGAGAACCTCGTCGACGGCGTCGATAAGGAGAGATAGGCACTGGCCGGGAGGGCGCGATGCGAGCGATGTTCGGTTTCTTACGGACCATGATGACAATGCGCAAGCCCGTGGTGGGCTGGATCATGCTGTTGATGCTAGTCAACTTGGTCATTCCCCTCTTCTTCGCTGGGACTCTAGAAGGTAAGGCAGTCCTGGGAGCCTTTGTGGTTGGGGCACTCCTTCAGGGGTGGATTTTCTCTGCGAAGGGTTTCGTTCGTCTGCTGTGGATTGGCCACATCGTCTGGGTTCCGATGGTGGCCTGGCTGTGGATACGGCTGGAGGTCGCCCCTGCCGGTAGTCTCTTCAGATACTGGCTGCTCGCGACCATTGTCTTGGTGAGCCTGTCTCTGTTTATCGACGCCGTCGACATCATCCGCTATCTGAGAGGTGAGCGGGACCCTTATGTCGAGACTCCGGCCTGACACCAAGATGCGCCGCTCGGGCTAACCCAGGGGTAATGGAATCCGGACTGACTAGCCCCATCTTCTGGCTGGGTATGGGCCTGGCCCTCACGGCCGGCTTCATTGCGGCTTGGCCTGTAAACTACTGGCTGGTGGGCAAGGGCATACGCCAGGTCCATTAGCAGGGTGCTGAAAAACTCTGATGGGTCTGGCGGGTGGGTCTTGCTGGCGAGATCAAGGAAGAGCGACGAGGGCGATGCCAGGGTCATCGTCGAGGAGCTGTAACGCTGAGATCGCCAGCAACCCCCACGCGCCCGAAGGGTTACGGCGTCGTGGAGCCATCTGCAGCGTTGGCCCTCCTGGACGATACGACAAGCATCGCCTGCGTCGCGCCGCCTTGCATCTGGCCCCACGACGCCGTAACCAGACCCACCAGAGTTCTTCAGCACCCTGCTAGGTGCGTGTCGCAGCCCCACGCGGCTTCTGCTCTGCTCTTCCTGGAGAGGGTCAACCGGCTCTGGTCGCGCCTGTTGTGGGTGCCGGATGACGGCCGAACTTCCCAGGACTTCGCCGCTGAAGACTATGCGCTCCCGGAGGAGCCGCGCACCCAGGTCGACGCGGCCGCCGCCCGGCGTGGGGCGCTGACGGCCCAGACAGAAAGAGGAGTGTGTCGTGTCCAAAGAGAGTCTGAATGCCGTAGTGACCCAGAGGATCGAGATGTCACCCGAACTGGTTCTGCTCCGGGTGGCTCCGGATGGCTGGGAGTTGCCGTTGTTCGAGGCCGGACAGTTCGCTGTCCTTGGGTTGCCGGGGAAATCGGCACGCATCACCTGGTCGGATCCGGAAGAGGAGCCGCCTGAGCCAGAGCGGCTGATTCGTCGAGCCTATTCGATTGCTTCTTCATCGGCGTCGAGCGAGTACCTGGAGTTCTACATCATGATCGTCCGTTCTGGACGGTTGACTCCCAGGTTGTTTTCGCTGGAGCAAGGAGATCGCGTTTGGCTGGGGCAGAAAATTGCTGGGATGTTCACCTTGGAGGATGTGCCAGAAGACAAGGACATCGTGCTGGTCTCCACTGGGACGGGATTGGCACCCTATGTCAGCATGCTGCGTAGCCATCTGGTTTGTGGAAGCAAGCAGCGCTTCGCGGTGCTTCACGGAGCTCGACACTCTTGGGATCTGGGATACCGGGCAGAGCTCACCACCATGCACCGGCTCTGCGACAACTTTGACTACTTCCCTTTGGTCAGTCGTCCGGCTGAAGAGCCGGTGCCGTGGCAGGGCGCCACCGGATACGTCCAGGACCTGTGGACCGGAGGGGTCCTTGAAGAGGCCTGGCACAGCCGGCCGACACCAGCGGACGCCCACGTGTTCCTCTGCGGAAACCCACGCATGTGCGAGCAAATGGTCACACAGCTGGAAACAGAGGGATTTAGGGAACACACGCGTAAAGAGGCGGGCGAGATTCACGTCGAACGCTATTGGTAGAAAACCTCGCCGCGGGCGAGCCTCTCGGTATCCTTGGCGTTCTCAAACATCGTATCGCCGCGCCCGGCCAGTGTGATCTACGCAGCCCACGGCTGCAGGACGATGTTGCCCTTCACCTGGCCCTCGGCCAGGAGCGTGTGAGCAGCGCCCGCCTGGCCCAGGGGCAGGACGGTATCGAGCAGCGGCTTGATCTTGCCGGCCCTCACCTGCTCGAGGCCCCATTCGAGATCCTCGATATCACTGGCCATCACGCCGCGGAGCTGTTTCTGGGCAAAGAAGAGGCTGCGCACGTCGAAAGTCGCCTCCGGGCCTGCCACGAAGCCGAAGACCACGACCACGCCGAGCGGCTTGACCGCCTCGATACTCTTGGGCAGCACATCACCCCCCAGGTTGTCGATCACGACGTCGGCGCCAGCGCCACCACTCCACTCCTGAACCTTGGCCACGAAGTCCTCCTCGCGCGTGTTGATCACCAGGTCCGCCCCAATGCTCTTTGCGAACGCGGCCTTCTCGGCACTCCGAACCGTGGTGGCGACCTCGGCCCCCAGGGCCTTGGCGACCTGGATCTGCATCGAGCCCGTACCCGACGCACCGCTGTGCACCAGCACTTTGTCGCCAGCCTTCACTTCACCGACGCCCCTGACGGCGCGGACGCCGGTCGAAAGCACCATCGGCAGCGTCGCGGCTTCCTCAGGTGAGAGGCCCGTGGTGTCCTTGACGACGAAGCGAGCCGGCACAGAGATGTATTGGGCATAGGTGCCCGGTCGGTGCAGGCCCGGCAGGTTGAAGCTGGCCGTTGCGGCTCCAGGACGGGTCTCATACTCGGCCGGATCCGTTGGGAATCCCGGCTGCGGGATGACCCGCTCGCCGACGGTGAAGCCCGTCACGCCTTCCCCCACGGCCGCTACTTCACCTGCAGCGTCGGCGCCCAGGATATGCGGCCATTCCAACTCGGGCACGATCAATCCCTCGCGGATGTAATCCTCCAGGCGGTTCAGCCCGGCGGCGAGGATCTTGATAAGTACCTCGCCCGCTTGTGGCTCGGGTGTAGGAACTTCTTCAACCTGTAGGACATCGGAGTCGCCGAATTCGCGAATGATTGCTGCTCTCATTTCCGTTTCCCTCCCTTGTCCGGATCCCCAGACAACTGGTTTCCGATCACGCACTAGCAGGCCGTGGTGAAAGTGTGGTGGGTCTGGTTACGGCGAGTTGGGGCCAGATGCAAGGCGGCCTGACACAGGCGATGCCCTAGCCATCGTCGAGAAAGGCCAACACCGCAGATGGCCCCAAATCGCCGTAACCCTTCGGGCGACAGGGGGTTGCGCGCGTATGCTGCGTCGTTCCTCGTCAACGATGGGGTAACCATCGCCTCCTCCTCTCTCCTTGCCTCCACTTCGCAAGACCCTGTCGCCAGACCCACCACACTTTCACCACGGCCTGCTAGTGCATTGGATCGGTTGGTGATGAATTCCCAACGTCTGCTGGTCTCCTCACGCGGCGGCTTGCTGGCCCACATAGCGGTGCTCGTACCGACGCACCGTCGCTTCTCGGTTGGGCAGCGTCTCGAGCAGCGCCGGGATACGCGCGGCGCGGTCGAGCCATTCCCGCAGCTGCGGCCGTCCATCCACCAACTCGGGCAGGCCGGTGTATGACTGTAGCCAGACCATGCGGGCCCAGTGCGTGGCGACGTGGAAGGCGAGCAGGCTCTCCACCTCAGGGCCCATCTGCTCGATCGTCCGGGCGAGCTCGTCCAGCTCCCTTCCGACCTCCTCGCGCCGCTCCACATCGAGCCACGCCGGGTCGCGCAGCGAAGCGTAGAAGGCCTGCAGGATCTTGGCGTCCCACTGCTTTATGGCCAACCGCTGCCGGGCTCGGAGGCGTGGGTCGTCAGCGAAAGCGGCGTCCCAGTCGTGAAGGTCGGCGAGGTACTCGTTGATGATCTGCGACTCATACAAGGTGAAGTCGCCATCGACCAGCAACGGCACCCGGCCGGTAGGGCTGAGCTTCAGGAAGTCGGGGTCGCGGTCGTCCAGGTCGATCTCGTGAAGCTTGAACGGCACCCCGAGATAGGTCAGCAAGGCGCGGGTCCGGTGGGCGAACGGGCAGCCGTGAGCGCTGTAGACCTCGAGCATCGAGTATCCACCATTGGAGTGGTCGAGTGACGGTTCATTCGGGAATGTGTAGGACATCGGCTTCTCCTTAGGGCGATCTACTTACTAATACGTAGATCGCCCTAGCAAAAAAACGAACTTCAGGCGTGCAGGTGGAAGACCTTGTTCATGATCTTCCAGTGCCCGTCGACTCGCAGCAGTGTGAACAGGTCGGTGTAGCGGTAACCGCCCAGGTTGCCGAGCTCGAGCCGCATGGTGGCGACCGTGTCAGCCGAATCGATGCTGGCGATCCGTGCCTGGAGATCGGGCGATGGGTCGCTCGCGTCAGCCCATGTGAAGAGCCGCTCGATGGGACCGGCGAACAGCTCGGCCCCGGCGTAGCCGAAGATCGTCGCCTCCTTGTGGAAGGCAGGTCTCATGGCGTCGCCACTACCAGATCTGGCGCCATCGATGTATGGCTGAACGGCCTCGGCGATGGCGTCGTGCTCACTGACTCTTGCAGGTGCGGTGCTCATGCTGCCCTCTCGGTGCGCGCCGCAGGCGCGTAGTTGGGATAGTCCGTGTAGCCGACGGGTGTCGGCTCGCCGGAGTACCAGGTTGCGGGATCGGGGACGGGAGCGAGCGGCCAGCCGTTGCGGAAGCGCTCCACGAGGTCGGGGTTGGCGAGGAACGGGCGGCCGATGGCGATCAGATCCGCAGCGCCACGGACGACGGCCGCCTCGGCACTCTCGGCGTCGTAGCCGCAGTTCCCCATCAGCGGACCGCGGAACACGGAACGGAACTCGTCGAGCGTCATCGGCTCCCCATGTTGGTGGGAGCCGAAGTCGAGGCCGTCCATGACGTGGAGATACGCCAGACCATACTCGACCAGCTGCTTAGCGGCGTATGTGAAAGTGTCCCGGAAGTCGGGTGAGCCCATGTCGTTAACCACACCGTTTGGTGAGATCCGCACCCCTATGCGCGCTGCCGGGAGTACCCCCGATACACCCTGGACGATCTCGCGCAGCAGGCGGAAGCGGTTCTCGACGCTGCCACCGTAGATGTCGCTGCGCCTATTGGTCCTGGATTGCAGGAACTGGTCGAGCAGGTAGCCGTTGGCCGAATGGATCTCCACCCCATCGAAGCCTGCCTCGCGGGCACGCTTGGCAGCGGCGACGTAGTCGGCGACGATTCCCGGGAGCTCGCTCGTCTGCAGAGCGCGGGGCGTTTGGTGGAGTTTCCTGCCGAGCGGCGTGCGCACACCATCGCCGGTGATCGGGATGGCCGACGGAGCGACCGGGAGCTCGCCACCCAGGAAGTCGCTGTGAGAGGCGCGCCCGGTGTGCCAGAGCTGGATAAAGATCCTGCTGTCCCGTTCATGGATGGCGTTGACGATCTGCTTCCAGGCCGCGCCCTGCTCATCGGTGTAGATGCCCGGGCTGCCGATCCAGCCGTTGGCCTGCGGGGAGATGGTGGTGGCCTCGGTGATGAGTAGGCCGGCACCCGCTCGCTGGGCGTAGTACTCGGCCATGAGGGCGTTCGCCAGACGTGAGTCACCGGCGCGGGCACGTGTGAGGGGAGCGAGAACGACGCGGTTGTCGATGTGGAGGCCACGCATCTCGAACGGGCTGAGAAGTGCTTGTGGAATGGGGATCATGGGTGGCTCCTTTCGGCTTTGGCCTTTGGTGTTGTCGGCTGGCAAATCAGTCGGGGTGCTCGCCATGGGTCTGTCTAGTTGACGAGAATCGGTCGGCTATCTACTAGTAGGTAGTTGAAGAGAACAAAAAAACTCACGGTCACCTTTATGCCGCGGGACGGAGGTTGTCTTTCACTTGTCGAACGATCGCTTCCAGCTCCTCTCGGCCATGAGCACGCCCGTACTGCAGTGCCCCCTGCATGGTGGAGAAGATCATCATCGCCTGGGTTTCGGGGCTGCCGGGGAACTGCATCAGACCCCTGCGCCTGCCCTCCTGTAACACCTGCGCGATCCAGTCGATCACGTATTGGATCAGCTCGCACCACTTTGTGCGCATGCTCTCCGGGATGACGTTGTAATCCGACTGCACCGCGCCAGCGGCACAGATGCGGTCGCCGGAGCCAAAGGCACCGAAGACGACACGTTCGTACCCCTCAAACCGCTCCCATGGATCGTCATGCTCGTCGGCCTCCCGGAGAGTCTGGCGTACTAGCTCGAAGTAGCGCTCCGACAGCGCCACACCGAGCGCCTCCTTGCTGCGGAAGTGGTGGTGGATGCTGGCCTTGGTAATACCCAGACGCTCAGACAAGTCGGCGTAGCTGAACGAGGCGTAGCCGCGTTTTTGCAGCAGCTCTAGTCCAACCTCGATGATCTGTTCCTTGCGGTCCACGGGTGGCTCCGTCGAAGAAATGCGACAGCGATTGAGAGATGATTACCTACTAGTAGGTAGTGTGTCAACCCGCTGCGGGACTTTCTTGCACCATCTCGTCGGAGAGCTCTTCGAGCCTGCTGGACTAGCCGCCCCCTCAGGCCAGGGAGCCAGGGCAGCTGGAAGATGCTTCTCAGCGGGCAACGTGCCCGATCTCGAGCAATTCAGTCCGATGGGCGCGATCCCGTCCACGGTGAGCCTGACCACTTATGCGGGCGGCGACCGGGACTTCATCGATACACCGCTCCAGACTGTGGTGAACGAAGTAGAAGCGGGGCTCATAACGCCCAAGATCGGACGCGTCTTTCAACTTGATGACATCGTGGAAGCGCACCGCTGCATGGAAGACAACGCAGCTGGCGGAAAGATCGTCGTCCTCACCTGACGTCGGGAATCTTGACTCTAGGCAATCCCACGAACTCGGGATCGCCTCCCATATCTGCGAGACGGTGGTGCCCTGTGCCCCGGCTGAGGTTCGTGTCCCAGAAGCGGACTGACGAACTCGGCAGCCGAGTTGGATCAACTGAACTCTCGGCGCACCAACGTAACCAAATGGCGAGGCGCGTACAAGTTACTGGTAGAGCCCGAAAAAGCCGGAGCCGACCGATCTCGCTCAGCTACCGGCGCCAATGATCCGTCCCCTACGAAGATCACAGGAGGGAAACGACATGAGAGTTCTATCCGCGACCGCACTGGCGCTGGCATTGATGCTTACGCTGCCCACAAGGGCGCCGGCAACCGACCGCGTCGAATACCCGACCACGGGCGCTGCAGCGATCGCGTACTACGAAAGCGACGCCGATCGCTGGCTGGACGGACCGGTGGAGTACCTGATCCTGGACGAGGAGCGTGACGCCTGGAACGAGTTGGTGGCCACGGACCAACGCGCCTCCTTCATTACCCGCTTCTGGGAGCGTCGCGACAACGAGCACCGAGCGAATCTGTTCAGGGATGCGTTCTACGAGCGTGTCGCCTACGCCAACACCCACTACCGGGACACGCCGTGGCGCGGCTGGAGGTCCGACCGCGGGCGCATCGCGGTGACGCTCGGGCTGCCGGATCGCGTGCGGCCCATCGGCTCTGGCACCGGGGTCGTCTGGACCTACTTCACGTTCGGGGCACACGCTGAGGGCAAGGGCTTCAGCAGCGTCACCGGGAGGGTGGAGATCGCGTTCGTGTCGCGGCTTACCAGACGCAACAATTACAGGATCTCCGGGCCACAGGGTACTGGCATCTACCCTGCCTACGTGCTGTATGCGCTCGACTGGAGTCGACTGGCTGCGGTCGGGGCGTCAAGCAGGCGGCCCGTCTCTTGAGCTGATCGAACCCTGAAAGCTGGCGAACGCACACACAGAAAAAGCCCCGAGAGGGGTTTTTTCTTCTGGTCTCACTTGCTGTGTGAGAGTGAGTTCCTACTTGTTCCCATTCCTTTCCCGCCGCAAGGTACGCCTAGAGCGCCTCATCAAGAAACGCCGGCAAGGTCGAAAGTCGCTCGCACGACGTACTGTTCCCTCGCTCTCACCATCGAATGGGGCACTTGGCTCACTCTCGATCCGACTCGATGGATCCCCGATGGACTATCTGAATGCTCTGGAATGCCACCGTGAAACTGCTTGCGCTGCAGATTGCCGCCGCGCCCACCGTTGGTGCTACGCGGCTGCCCGCCGCAACGACTCATGATCAGGGGCCAGTGAACGTCGTAGTTTCCGATCGCTTCGGCTTTAGAGAGAGCTTCCTAGCGGCGATCAGCAAGGATGTGCTGGAAATCCTTCGCAGCGTCGGTATCGACGCCACATGGTCTCCCGAAGAGCCGGTGAACGCGGAGGCTGGAAGCCACCGGTGGAAGCTCGACGGCGCGGGATCTTTCCTCGTGGTTTTCTCCGGCAAATCGCCTTCGGCGTGGGGGGTGAAGCGCCGGGGAATGGGTATCGTGGTATCGGAGCCCCGTCCTCGCCGGCACGTCATCATCTTCCCGGAGAGAGTGCTGCGAGTATTGGATGCGGATCGACACGCGGGCCGGCCGCTGGCCGCCAGGCGCAGCCAGCAGATAGCTCGGGCGTTTGCCAGAGTCGTCGTGCACGAGCTCGTCCACGCGATCGCACCCGAGCACTCGCACGCCAAGCAGGGTCTGATGCGCGGCACGCTGAATCGCCAGCTTCTGTTGTCTCGGGAGCTGCCAGTTGACCCTGCATGTCACGCCGCCATCGTCGGGGCGCTGCAGTCACCTGGGGCCGGCGTGCTCCCGTGAGTCGCAGGTGGTGAGGCAGTCAGACCCGTTGGCATGAACGAAGACGCCCTCGAGCCTATGACCCGAGGGCGTCGTTCGGTCCGGTCGGGCTCGGCGTTCCGGAGGAGGCGCCGAGCCTTCCGGGGTTGTCAGTGTGAGTGCGCCAACACGTCAGCGCTGCCCTGCAGCCGGCTGTACACCCAGCCGAGCAAGGCGCCGAACACCAGGTGGCCCACCAGGCTGGGCAGCATCTGGGTAGCGGCCTGGAAGCTCCAGTTCACGCCCAGTCCCATACCCATGAACAGCGGCATCAAGGTGAGGGGACCGAGCACCCACCAGGTGGCGCCAAAGGCGAGGCCGTATCCGACCCCCCGCCCGGCGCCGTCGATCCGGTTGCCGAGCAGGACCGCGAATGTGGCGCCGATCACGGCGCTGATGACCAAGTGTACGAACATCCCGTACACCGCCGAAGCATAGCCGGCCATGGCACCGATCATCGGAAGCATGCCCATCATCGCCATCATGGCCCCGAAGACAACACCGCCGGCCAGACCGCCGAGGATTCCGTTCTTGAGACTCGAGCTATTCACTGAGATATCCTCCTCTGATTCCGTGAGCTTGGAAGCGACGTCATTCCTTCGATCGCCTCCTGGCCGGCTCTGAGTGCCAGCCTCGCTTAGTGAGTGCGCTCGGGTGCCGAGTTCTTACAGCGGCGAGTTGAGTCCCTCGGTGAAGTCAGCAGCCCGTAAGCATCGCTCCGACTCCTTTGGGGACGCCGCGTTCGTGGAACGCCTGCGCGCCGGCGATGAGCAGGCGACACGGGCCGTAGTGACGACCTACTTGCCGCAGATCGTTCGAACGGCCCGCGGCGCAGGCTTCAGCCCGTCGCAGGCAGATGACGTCGCCCAAGCCACCTTTGTCACCTTTCTGGAGGTCGTGTCTCGCTTCGAAGGCAGGTCGCACGTGCGCACGTTTCTCTTCGGCATCCTCTATCGGAAGATCGCCGAGGCGCGTCGAGGTCTGGGCCGCGATCGGCGAGCGGATGCGATCGATGAAGTAATGGAGGACCGCTTCGCGCCCGACGGTCAATGGCTGAAGGCACCGCGCCCGATCGACCTGCGCGTCCACGATGCCGAGGTCCGGCAGAAGATCGGCGAGTGTCTCGAGAGTGTGCCCGTCGCCCAGAAAATGGCCTTCCTCCTGCGCGAGGTCGAAGAGCTCGAAACCGCCGAGATCTGTAAGATCCTCGAAGTCTCACGCACTAACCTGGGTGTGTTGCTGTATCGGGCGCGCAACCGCCTGCGAGAATGTCTCGAGAGCCAGGGCGTGAGGGGCTAGGACATGAAGATGATGCTCAGCTGCGAGGAGGCCTGCCGTAAGATCGCCAGCGACGAGTACGCCGAGGCGGGCCGGTGGGAGCGCCTCCAAATTCGATTTCACCTGTGGTTGTGTGGCGATTGCCGCGGCTACGCGCGCCAGCTGCGCGAACTCGGTACCTCGGTACGGCAGCTGGCACACGACACGCAGCCGCAAGCCTCCGACATCGAGCGCTTGGAAAGCGACATCCTCGCGGGTCTGAGCTCGCCCGACAGCGGCTCTGATGATCTCCGTCGGGTCCCCCGCCCGTAGTCCCGTCGGTAAGTCGAGCTGGCGAAAGGAATCTAGACACTGCAGGTGTGCCGGAGACTGGGTCAGCGAGCCCACGCGGGTTGTCTCTCGAGCCACTGACCACGCCCGGCGTCGAATCACGCCGCCGTCGAATTGGATAGGCCGGTCGTCGATTTCCGGATCACGGCCGTGCCTGCCGCGCGTGACTGGCCTGTCGCGGCGGGAACTGCGGGTTCGCGGTACGCGGGAACCTTGATGATCGCGAAGTTGCAACTCAGGTCGAAATCCCTCGGGGTAATGTGGGAGAAGTGTTTCATGACGGGCAGCAGTTGAGGCACCTCGTCCTCCGCTACTGAGCCCAAAGGCAGAAGCTCGCGGGTCGGCCGTATCAGAAAGCCGACGCTCTGGAAGGCCTTGGCGATCACCCCGGAGCACATCACCGCGAGGTCGGTACAGGCACCGATGCAAACTTGTGCACCCTTCTTCCTGAACGGCCCGAAGTTGATCGGTAACAGCTGGAGCGCGAGGTCGATGATGTTGCGGTTGTCGTATTGTTTGCCCAAGTCGTTGATGGCTGTGTTGAGCACTCGTTGCAGCGCTCTGAGCTCGACGCCGATCGGCCGGCAGATACGCAGCTCGTGGTCTTCGTACTTGTTCAAGGGAACCGTAACGACGCCGTCTTTGACCAGCGCTTCGACAAGCAGCTTGTCCGCATAGTCGCCATACAGCTGCCGCAGATCGGCGCGTCGATCCGGATACCGCTCCCAGATCTCGTCACCGATGTACAGTGCCGCGTGCGTCCATTGGGATTGGGTGAACAATCTGACCCCTCGACTGAACCGTGTACGACCCTCGACCAGTATCACGTCGCCTTTGTGGAGCGTGCGAGCCAGCGCCTCCATGCTGTTTGCGACGATGTAGGTCGCGCCCGACTCTTCCGCGTCGAGGAAGCTGGCGACGCGCTCCTCGAGGTAGCAGACGATCCGGTTCCACAACTTTTTCATGCCGCCCACGACGACAATCCGAGTCTCATGCCTGGCGTTCATGCTGCTGCTTCTCCGCCGACCCGTTCGGTCGGTGAGATTGCCGGCTGGACGATGGGAATCGGCGCCGGGGCTCCGGCTTCATGCCCTGTCGCCGCTTGCACGAGCCCCTCCGACGCGAAGGAATCGACCTGTACGGCTTCGTTGCGCGCTGTTTCGGCCACCGCGACCAACTCGGCCTCGGAGGCGCTGATGACGCCGGCGGCCACCGCCTTGGCAACCAAGCGGTCCGGGGCGTCCTTCACCAGCGTGCCCTGGCGCACCGCGACTTTGATTTTCCGGGCCACCGGTTCGGCCTCGAAGCTGGTGCGGAAGGCCCGTTCGAGGCGACCGAGGCTCTCGGTTTCGTCGACGGGAACGTAGACACCATCGGTAAGAGCGTCGCGCTGCGCCCCCGGCGTCTGCAAGATGCGGGCAACCTGACTGCCGAGTCGGTCGGCAGGTTGGCGCCCGATTGGGTTCAATCGTGACCACGTTGCAACCGGGCCGCGCAGGAACGCTCCGACGACGGGAATGTCGAGGTTCTGGAAGAGACCTTCGAAGCCTTCCTGAATGCGGGCTAGCGCATACTGCATCGACCAGTGGAGCAGCGGCAGATCCTCTTTGCGGCGACCCTCCACCTCGAACCGCACCAGGACCGAATTGCTCAGGTACATCCACGAGAAGATGTCGGCGAAGCGTCCGGTAAGCGCTCCCCTGCGCTTGAGGTCACCGCCCAGCGCCGCCATTGCCAGGTCTGCGAGCAGCGCAAAATTGGCCGATGCCCATGCCAGCTTCCGATAATAGGGTGCCGCGGGACCGGCAACTGGAGAGCTGGCCAACCGGCCGCGGTTGAGGCTCAGACCGATTGCCCGGCCGAGGTTACGGGCGATGTGGACCACATGACCCCAGAATGCTTCGTCGAATGCCTCGAGGTCGTTTGCCGCCAACGCCTTGATCTCCCGGTAGGCGTACGGATGCGAGCGAATAGCACCCTGGCCGAAGATCATCAGAGTGCGGGTCAAGATGTTGGCGCCCTCGACGGTGATGCCGATGGGTGTGCCGATGTAGCCATGGGCCAAGAGGTTGCGAGGCCCGCGGGCGATTCCGGCTCCGCCGAGGATATGCATGCCGTCGTTGATTGCCTGGCGAGCGAGCTCGGTAAAGCTGTACTTGGTGATCGCTGTGACTACGGCAGGCTTGGCGCCGGCGTCGAGGCCACCGTTGGTGTAGCGCCGCGCCGCCTCCAGCAGGTAGGCGAAGCCGCCGATGCGCGCCAGGGGCTCTTCGATGCCTTCGAACTTTCCGATCGATGTGCCGAATTGCTGGCGCACCGCAGCATAGGCTCCGGCGACCCGCGCCACCATCTTGGTGCCGCCCGCGCTGAGCGCCGGTAACGAGATCCCCCGGCCGGCCGCCAGGCTCTCCATCAACATTTGCCATCCGCGACCGGCACCCTCGGCGCCGCCGATGATGGCGCTGACAGGCACCACGACATCCGCTCCCTCAGTCGGACCGTTGTGGAACGGCACGCCGAGCGGATCGTGCCGGCGACCGATCTGTATGCCCATCGTGTCGCTGGGAATCAACGCACAAGTGATTCCCGGATCGGTGCCGTTGCCGAGCAGATTGTCGGGATCGCGAAGCTTGAAAGCGAGCCCGAGCACAGTAGAGATGGGCGCCAACGTGATGTACCGCTTTTCCCAGTTCAGTCGCAGGTAGAGGTCGCCGTCCTCGCCGCGAAAGACGGTCCCTTCCGACGACAGGGCGCCCGCGTCGGAGCCGGCGCCGGGCTCGGTGAGAGCGAAACAGGGAATCTCTTCGCCTCGCGCCAGCCGCGGTAGGTAGTAGCTTTTCTGCTGCTCGGTCCCGTAATGGATGAGCAGCTCGGCAGGCCCCAGGGAGTTCGGCACCATGACGGTGACGGCCAGAGGCATCGAGCGCGACGCGAGCTTGGCAACCACGGCGCTGTTCGCTGAGGCGGAAAACCCGAGACCGCCGTATTCTCTCGGAATGATCATGCCCAAGAAGCGGTTGGCCCTGAGATGCTCCCAAACCTCCAGGGGCAAGTCTCTCTGCTGGTGAACCTCCCAGTCGTCGGTCATGCGACAGACCTCTTCGACCGGTCCGTCGAGAAACGCTTGCTCCTCCGCACTCAAGCCCGCAAAGGGCTCACCGAGGAGCCGCTTGAAGTCGGGCTTACCCGAAAACAGCTCGCCGTCTACCCAGACCGTGCCGGCATCGATGGCGGTGCGCTCGGTCTCGGAGATTTTCGGTAGAAGCTCGAGGCGTCTCAGCAGCTTCATGACCGATGCCGTGAGCAGACGACGGCGCAGCGTGACGAGGATCCCGTAGGCCGATTTGAAGACGTTCATTTCGCTCCTCTTTCCCTCGACGAGGGCATGTCGGGTTGGCGGCCTCTCGGGTGGACGGTCGGGCGGCGCTCGACCCGGGCTGATTGTTCGCTCAGCTTCGTCGGTGAGTGGCGGGTGTCCGGAGAGTTGTTACGGGACGAAGCGCGTAGCTGTAAGCGCACCCACATGGAGGGTGACGCTGGGCATCGGCGGAACCGACCCTACGACCGCGGCGCCAGCTCGAGGTACCAGGCTAGCTCGTTCCTGAGCTTGCCGTTGAAGCTCTCAACCTCGAGCACGCGCGCGACGCGTTCCTCCTACTGGGCGAGTGGAGTTCGATGTCGGGGCCTCGTCAGGATCGCACTCGGGAGCGGCGCAGGTGTAAGAAACCGCGACTCGGCCGCACTCATCACACGGAGCGCGGCAATGGAGCGCGCGCACTGGGCAGGAGGATACTCTCATGCGAAAGACGCTAGGAGCGTTGGCGCTGACGGCTTTGGCGGCGGTGACAATATCACTGTCGTTTCCGGCCGCGGCTGATGCTCAGCATCACTATCGTGGTGGCTACTACGGGCATCACTACAGTTATGGATACTACGGGCACCCCTTCTACGGCCCTGGCTACGGTTTCGGCGGCTACGGTTCCTTTGGCAACCGGACGGAGCGGTCGCACCTAGGAGCCGTGCGGATCGAGGTCAACCCGAAGAAGTCCCGCGAGGACATCCAAGTTTTCCTTAACGGAGCGTACGCCGGGGTCGTCGATAACTTCGACGGGTCCGCGCAGCGCCTTTACCTGGTGCCAGGAGAGTACGAGCTGGAGCTCAGGCTCGATGGGTATGACTCCATTCGCATGACCCTCTACGCCAGTGCCGGCACCACTCACAAGATTCGCGGCGAGATGAAGCGTCTGGTCGGAGACGGCGGTAATGAGGCCGACGACGTGTCATCCACGGCGCGGTCCACGAGCTGAACGGAACGCCGACGGTAGCCCCGGGGTCATCAGAGCCGGGTCTGAAGAGCCTCTCCGACCGGAGGGGCTCTTCGAGTTTGTCACACGCCAGTTCCCGAGAGCACACTGCGATCCCCATGCCGCTCGATCTGCGAGGAGCTTGGACGAAACGACCACGCCTGGCCCCCGCGTACTCAGCCGGCGGAGAAAGTCGTGTCGCCGGATCTCGTCTGGGGTGCGACGATGCGCCGCGGCATCGCCAGCCTCGCCGCGCCTTGATCTCGCCCGCAAATCCCATCTGCGGCGCTATCGATTCCCCTGGTACAGGCCACTAGTACGCTATGTAAGCGACGATACGGGCGCCTCGACGCGCAGCTGTAAGAAACCCCGATAGCCTTGCACTCACCATCGAGTGGCGCACTAGACCCACTCTCAAGCCAACTCGATGGAGGATGGAAATGACCAAGCTGCGCAGTTGGATGCTGTTGTCCCTTGCCCTACCCACCATGGCCATTGCCAGTTCGGCCACCCCGCTGTCGCACCAGGTGCCTCAGTACCGCGGCGAGATCAACGCGATCCAGACGGACGTGCTGGTTCTGGACGACCAGGGACTGCCGGTGGTCGGTCTGACGTTGGACGACTTCGAGCTCTACGAGGACGGCGTCAGACAGCGGCTGTCCAGTGTCCAGATGATCGGCTCGCGCTCTGACGAGGCGACGGTGGAGGTTACGCCACGCCGATTTGTCTTCGTCATCAACCGGCTGGGCGCCAGGCCCGTATCGCCGGGCCCTTGAAGGTTCCGATTCAGCGGTGGTCGTTTACTCGGATGGACGGGACGTGCGGGTTATTCAGCCGGATCGGCTGCTCTACCAGCTGACGCCGACGCCGGCGATGTCCGGTTCTTCCTCGCCTTCGTTTTCCATGGGGCCGTCGGCGGGCCTGGCCGAGGCGGAGCGTGCCGAGCTGCGCGAGAAGGATTATCAGCGCGCAGCTCAGCTGTATGAGGCACTCCTGGCCGGCGCCGAATCGAGCCAGCGCCCTCTGTTGCTGCATAGGCTGGCGCGCACCTCGAGGAAAGCCGGACTCCGAGACGACGCCCTCCGTTACTATCGCGAGCTCGAACTGGCGGGGGCGGACCTGATCGGGGCGCTACCTTCCGATCTCGTGGCCAACTTCGAGCTCTGCTCGATCTGGGCGGACGAAGCCGCCACCGATAAGCTGACGGCCAGCGCTCTGGCGCTTTACAGAGGCCTGGTCGAGGGCCGCTGGCGGTTGGAGAGGCCACGGTATCTGTTCTACGCGGACGCCGCCTGGCGGTGGTTGCAAACCGGCCCGCAACTACCGAATGAGGCTCTGCGCCTGCGCGAGGCGGAGCAGCAGAAGCTCCCTCTGAGCGAGGCCGTCGAGGGGTTCTTGCAAAGCCCGCGACGTCTGATTTCAAGTGACGGCGGGGTGTCGTTGGCTTTTTGGCGCTCGGATCCGCTTGTCGCTTTGCTGCTGCCAGACGAGTTTGTCAAAGCTCGGATCTGGGAGCGGCTCTCGGCGCCCACGACCGCCGCGGGGCTCAGGGTAGCTCTAGTGGGGTCAGATCGGAGAGTAGTATTCGGCGACAGTCTTCCGTCCAGGGCGCGCCTCGACGTGAGGCGCGATCTGGCCGAGATCGGCATGCCTTTGCGGTTGCACGTCTGGCCCGTGGATACGGCGCTGCTGTACGCGGACTTGAATCGACGTCAGAATCTGTACTTGTCGATGCTGGCGTTCGTGATCGCTTTCCTTGGCTTCGGCAGCTACCTCACGGTGCGTACGGTCAGAAGGGAGCTGCAGATCGCGACGCTGAAATCGGAGTTCGTCTCCGCCGTTTCGCACGAGTTCCGCTCGCCCCTGACCGGCATCCGTCAGCTCGCGGAGATGCTGCTGCGGGGTCGAATCAAGAGCGAGACAAGGCGTCAGGACTACTACGAGATGATCGTACGCGAAAGCGGCCGCCTGACTCGGCTTGTCGAAAACGTCCTCGATTTTTCCCGCATCGAAGAGGGCCGCAAACACTATGACTTCCAGCGGCTCGATCCCACCGAGTGGTTGCCGTCGCTGGTGGAGGAGTTCCGGTTGGAGGTAGCCGACCGGCAGGTTTCTGTCGTGGCCGAGATCCCGGAGGCCTTGCCCACCCTTCGGGGCGACCGCGAGGCGCTGACCTGCGCTGTGCACAACCTGCTGGACAACGCGGTCAAGTACGCCGGGGAGTCGAACAGGGTGTGGCTGAGCGCCGCGGCGGTCGATGAGACGCTGTCGATACGGGTCCGCGACGAAGGTGTCGGGATCTCCGAAGAAGACCAGCAGCACGTCTTCGAGAAGTTCTTTCGGGGCGGGGGCGAGACCCCGCAGGAGGTGAAAGGAGTGGGGCTCGGGCTTAGTTTGGTGCAGCAGATCGTGAAGGCGCACGGCGGCTCAATCGCGCTCGAGAGCCGGCTCGGCCACGGCAGCACGTTTTCGATCCAGCTGCCGGCGGCGCCGACGGTGAGGCAAGCGTGAGCGATCCGAAGGAAAACCGAAGGGTGAAGAAGATCCTGATCGTCGAGGACGAGCCTACGATTGCCGCCGCGCTTCAAGACGATCTGGAGCTCGAAGGGTATGAGGTCGAGGTCGCGCGCGACGGTGCAACGGGTGCGACGCGAGCCCTGGCGCGCACGCACGACCTGATCCTCCTCGACGTGATGCTGCCACAGAAGGACGGTTTTTCGGTCTGTCGGGAGCTGCGGGCGGCGGGGCTTGGTACACCGATCATCATGTTGACCGCCAAGGGTCAGGAGGTCGACAAGGTGGTCGGGCTGGAGCTGGGTGCCGATGACTACGTGACCAAACCGTTCAGCCCGCGGGAACTGATGGCGAGGATCAAGGCGGTACTCCGCCGCGCCGACGGTTCCCACGAGTCAGAGCGGGTCCAGCAGCCCCTGCAAATCTGCGAGTTCGGCAATGTGAAGGTCGACTTCGGCCGCTGTCAGGCGTGGCGCGAGGGCAAGGAATTGGACTTGACGGCGATGGAGCTCAGGTTACTGGGGGCCTTTCTGGCCCGCCCGAGCCGCGTGCTGAGTCTCGACGAGCTGATCGAGCAGGCATGGGGCGCCGATGTTTTCCTGTCTGACCACGTCGTCTACACGCACATCAACAACCTGCGCAGGAAGATCGAGGCCGACCCCTCCCATCCCCGCCATCTGATCACGGTGCGGGGCATGGGCTACCGATTCGATCCTGAACCAAACTTGAACTCAGCTTGATGCACCGGGCCAGGAGCCCCCGCTATCGTGGCGACATGTCCCAACACCTTCAGGAGGACCGCTGCCATGATGAGAATCCGAATCGCCCTCACGCTGCTGGCCGCGTTTGTGGTTTCCGGCGTCGCAGCACAGCAGGTGCAGACCCCCGAGACGCTGCTGGGTGGGGCGCTCCACCAGGAGGAAGTGGAGGGGAACCTCGAGGCAGCGATTGAAACCTACGAGATGATCCTCGCCGGACCCTCCATGAGCCGCTACGTCGCCAGCCGAGTTTTGCTGCACATCGGCTTCTGTTACGAGAAGGCGTCTCGACAGCGATCCCTTCGATCTCTACGGCGACTGTGCTACGGAACCCCGCCGCCTCGAACCCTAGATCCAGACCGACAGCGCCGGCGTACCGTTACCCGGATGGAGTTTGCGCGCCTGCTCGATGAGTTCGAGGGTGCGTTCCAGGCCGCCCATGAGAATGGCACCAAAAGCGTGAAGCCACCGGTAGTGACACGACAAGGGATCAAACAATCCTGAACCAAACTTGAACTCAGCTTGATCCGCCGGGCCAGGAGCCCCGCTATCGTGGCCACAGGTTCCAACACCTTCAGCAGGAACGTTGCCATGGTGAGAATCCGAATCGGCCTCACGCTGCTGGCCGCGATGGGTTTCTTGAAACGCTGCACGCCAGGGAGCGCGTGGCTACTGGCGCCGCTCGCGTTGCTGATTCTTGTCGTCCCGGCGTTGGCCGCGGTTGGAAACAACAGCACCGTGGCGGGGAATGGGGCCGGAGGCTTTTCCGGGGACGGTGGTTTGGCCACATCGGCACGGCAGCAAAGCTGCCGGGGCCTTAACACAGCTCCGACGGTGAACCGAAGTGGAGACGTGGCGGTGATCGAGGATGACGGTACCCTCTCGATCCCAGCCAACGACATCGACCTTGCCGGGCACGGCATCGACTTCAAGCGCCGCAAGGATGGCCTCCGGGCCACCATTAAGAGCTCCGTCTCAATCAAGAAGAGTCTGGGTTCGAAGCTCGACATGGGGCTTAGCACAAGCATCTTCGTGGAGTTCCCAGCGCGCTTCGAGTTCCCCTTCTTTGGCAACAACTACGACGGTGTGTACGTCAACACGGACGGCAACCTGACCTTCACCCAGCCCGACACTGTCTCCCTGGACACAAACAGCGTGGCTCGGGTGCTCACCGGCCCGCCGCGAATCGCACCGCTGTTCTTCAAGCTCGATCCGAGCAAGGCGGAAGGCACCGCCGGCATCTACTCGAAGCTCACCGCCAAGAGTCTCCAGATCACCTGGTTGAGGGTCCCGCAGTGGGGCTCCCTGCGGGACCGAACCAACATTTTGGGGTTCCCGGTACGCTCCAACGAGAACACCTTCCAAGTCACCTTGTTCAAAAACGGTCGAATCCTCATCGCCTACGGGGAGCTGGCCCTGCTGGATTCCAACTCGGGTAGTAACAACCTCCTGCACAGATCTGCGGTGGTCGGCGTGGCGCCCGGCGGTGGAAGCGAGCTGCAGTTGCTCGACTTCACCGCGGACCTACCGGTCGCAACGACTACCGGAGCGCTCCTGGAGCGCTTCAGCCAATTCCGAATACTGGACGATCAGGCGATCGCCCAGGCCTTTTACAGCCGCTTTGCGGATGTCTACGACCAGCTGATCGTCTGGCTAGATTTTCCCTTCGCCGGAGGGTTCTTCTTCCCGGCCTACGCGCTCATGCCCAGCAACGCGGTGCAAGGCATCGGTCGCGACCGCCATGACCTCTCGGCGGCCTACGGTAGCGATGGCAATCTGAGAAGTTACGCACAGATGGGGACGCTGGCCAACTACTCGCTCGATCCAGCGGAGAGCGTTACTGGTTTCATCACCAGCAACACCTGGGATGTGGTGGCACACGCAGTAGGGCATCGCTGGCTGAGCTACGTGCGCTTCCGGGATGCGGAGGGTAACGCGAGTAACCTCCTCAGGAGAGTGGATGATGATCCGCTCTCTGCCGGCATCGGACCCGCGGCGATGAGCGTTGAGAGTCACTGGAACTCGCCCACGGTCGTCCAGGTTGGCACTGGCGTGCCGGTGTTTCTTGATTCGGATGCTTCGGTCATGGGTGGCTACGACCTACGCGACAACGGCAATGGTTTTTTCACCACGATCGCCACCACCGACCGCTACAGCCGTCTGGATCGATACCTCATGGGTTTGATCCCGGCCCAACAGGTGGGCGACATTTCCCTGGTCACCGTAGTCTCGCGCACGGGCTTGACAGGGTTTCATACTAGCGACGGGCTCAATCTCACCTTCGAGGGCAAACGGCTGGACCTCAGCGTCCACGACATCATCGCGATCGAGGGTGAGCGGGTGCCGAGTAGCAAGGACGCCCCAAAGCGTTTCAAGATGGCCTTCATCGTCGTGGGCCGTGAGGGAGCGCCGCCCTCGAAGGCATCGATCGACAAGGTCAACACGATTCGCAAGGGCTGGGGACCCTATTTCCGTAAGGCCAGCGGGAATGGGACGGTCACGACGAATCTTGTCGAGAGAAACTAGACGTACCGGGGGAGGGTCTCGAACCCTCACTCCCTTGCGGAAACAGGAGTGATGTCGAAGAAATGTGATCGCGCGCGACGATCGCTCTCTGGCCCCGTTTCGCTCGCTTCTGCGCCTCCATAGGAAAAAGGGATTGGCGGATCCCTGTGGTGCGAGCTCACACCAACACGGGAGGACCACGAGAAGTGCAATGACGGGATTGACACCGGCGGCGCCCGACCACTTCCGGTCGACCTGTCGCTTTCCTTAGTGAAGGCTGTTCGTGCTTGCCCCACTGCGGCGGGGTCACCGAACAGCTGGCTTCCGCCCCGGGTCGTTGCGGACTAGCTCGAGCTACCTGCGCTCAAATGAGCCCTTTTGGCGCGGTTTGTGGCATAAGAGATCAAATGAGGGACGCAGAAGCGTCCTGTTAACCTGCCCTGATGAAAACTTCGGGTAGTCCTCACGTTCGGCTCAGGCAACCGGGACCCAGGAGCCCCACAATGATGATGCGCAGGCGCACGTTGCTGGCGACGCTGGTCCTTGTCGCTACCCTGGGCGTGACTTCGAGGATGGCTCTGCCGTACGACCCATGAGAATGAAACGTTCCCGTTTCCGCTGGCTGAAGCGAAATAGGGTCCCCGAGTCGCTCCTGCTGGTTCTGATCGCAGTCACGCCCGCGCTTGTGCTGGGACAAGCGTCGGCGCAAGAGCCGCAGATCCGCATCGTCACTCCGAGGACCGCTGACGACCCTGAGTCGGTGGGCCGCATCCAGGTGCTGGTCCGTGCCGGCGACGGCCCGGTTGTATCGGTTACGGCGTTTGTCGACGGGATACCGCTGGAACCACTCGCGGGGCCGCCGTACCGGTGGGATATGCCTCCGCGGGCCGGTGACTCTACGATTAGCGTGCGGGTCACAGCTCGCGACGAGCACGGCCATCAAGCATCTGAAGAAGTGCTGGTTGGAGGAGCCAACGAAGTCCCGTTGTTCCACTCCGATAGCCAGGCCGTCACACTGAACATCGGTGTTTTCGACAGCTGGAAGCGACGGATTCTCGACTTGCAGCGGCACGAGGTCATCGTTCGCGACAACGGCCGCCCCCAGGAGATTCTGGGGTTCGGGCGCGAGAACATTCCGCTCCGGGCTCTGGTGCTCCTCGATCACAGTGGCAGCATGGATGGCCGTATGGAGATGGCGCGTCAGGCGCTCGATCAGCTCCTGAGTAGGCTCGATGCCCGGGACCAGTTGAAGCTGGTGGCATTCAACGACCGCATCAACCAGATGGTCGATTTCACCCAAGACCGTGATGCGATCCGCGTCAGCGCAGCCTCTCTGGAGGCTGGTGGCGGCACGGCGCTTTACGACGCGATTCTGTTCGCGCTGCAGAGCTTCGAGACCGACACCTCATCGCCGACCCGGCCGGCCATGGTGATTCTCTCGGACGGTTGGGATCAAGACAGTGTCAACCCAATGAGCCGCGTCATCGATCGGGTTCGAGAAGTGGGCGCTACGATCTTCGCAGTGGGGCACGGTGAGGCGCTCGAGAGCGACAAGCTGCGTGCCACACTGCGCGAGATTGCCCGTTCTACGGGGGGTGAGGCGTTCTTCGTGCCCCGCGCCGACCACCTTTCCCCGATCTTCGCGCAGATAGCCAGGCGCATGCGGGCCATGTACTTCGTTTCCTTCATATCCGACACTCGGTCGTCGGGGTGGCACGAGCTGACGGTCGAAGTGCCGGAGCGTCGTCGTTTGACGCTCCTTCACAAGCTGGGCTACGTCGCCGTGGGCGACGACGGGGGACGGTGAAGTTGGGGAGCCGGCAGTTGTGGGTCCACGCCCTTGCTGCGCTGCTGGTCAGCGGGTTCCCGGCACTGGACCTTTACGGTTCGGTTGCTCCCCAGGAGACGGTTGCCGCGCAGGAGGGCGTCGTTGTTCCTGGCGGTAAAGAATTCGCCCGCTCGTATCTCGGCATGGTGGAGGGGCGTAGCAAGGACTTTCTTCACGAGCTTGCCGAGTACCTCCAGGAACCCGGCATGCGCACGCGTGCCTTGCGTCTGGACAAGGCGATCGACGAGCTCCTTGATTACGAGAAGCTGCAGCAACAGCTCCGTGGCAAGCACGGTGCGGAGCCGCCGAGCTTCGCGCACCCGGATGCTTCTGCCTATGCCAAGGCTCGCGACCTGGTTGGTTGGTTCGGTGTTCGGCCCGTCGAACTTGACGGCCCTCTGAGCCTGGAGCTGCGTGGCGGCGACTCACAGAAGCTCAGGCGCGAGGTATTTGCTCACCTCGGCTACGACATCCCCGAGCTGATCGCGCTCTGGGCGAGCGGTGAGCCCATCCACATGCCCGTGCCGAAAGAGACGGCTGCCGTGATGTTCGGTGGCGGCGCCTGGAAGCAGGAGGTCTTCGACAAGCAGTTCACGCCCACAGAATTGTTCCGCGAGTTCCTGCGCGACAACGAAGCGCGCTGGGTGATGCTCGGCTACGTACGACTCGACCCCGACACTCGCGATCTGTTGCGGGCGACGATGGGGCTGCGTGAGCCGTATCGGGACCGCCGCTTGAGCAGCGTGTTCGCCGAGCTGGCCCACTACCTCCGAAGTCATGACGGCGCGCTCGTGCTGCCGGGCGAATCGCGCCTCGCCTGGACGAAGATACTGGGCTCCTGGAACTCGCCCTCGGATCTCGTGCGACGGCTCGTGGATCGCGACGACGGACGCGCACTCCACCTGTGGCGGGCGCTTTCCCTGGTGCCACCACGCCGGGCCCGCTTCCTGCTGACACACGGTGCCACCGACCGGGAGAGCATCGAGCGGTGGGCGAGCGATCTCTACGGCAGCATCCGCATCCCCGGTCGCCAGCAGGCGCTGCGCTGGCGGGGTGACCTGGCCGACCTGTTCCTGCAGCTGCGCCTCCGTCCCGACGGCGAAGGCATCAGCTGGCTCGGCGGCGGCAAGGCATGGATCGCGGCACTCCGGAGCGACCGCGTGGTGAGTGACCGCGCCGCCCTGGACAAGGAGCTGCGCGACGAGCGGGTTCGAGAGGCGGCGGATCACGGTGCTGCCGTCGATGCCGAGATCTTGCGACGACTCGTCCAGGGGTTCGAGGGCTCCGAGCTTCAGCAAGGTACCCACGCGATCGAGCGGTTTGTCGCCATTCAGGCGGCCTTTCGGTACCAGCCTGCGGCCGCCACGCCCAGGACGGTCACCCTGTTGTATCGAAACTACGATCGCTTGGCGCAAGCCTACGGGTTTCTTGTCGGCCCCACTCCCATCCATGCCGATAGCGTCGAACGCCTGATCTACTTTCTGGGGCGTGCGGCAAGCCCGCACGACGATAAGCAACGGGAAGCCGCGGCAAGGCAGGCGCAGGCGACGCTGCTCATCCTCAAACGACTCCTGGATAACGGCCGGGTGCCCGCGGAGCAACGCCACGAGGTGCTCGGGCAGCTTTTGGATCTGCCGCTCGATCAAGAAGCCGGAGGCTTCGGCCGCGGCCTCGCCGACTGGTGGCGGCAGACACTCCTCCCTGCCATCGGCCACCAGGGCAACTTCGCCGACGCCGAGAGCCTCAGCCAGAGTCTGGTCGCAGCCCTGGCGGACCGGGCACCGGCAGCTGAAGTGACGGTCGACGGCATCCAACTCCGCTTCTCCACCGGCGACATGTGGGTCTCACGCATTCATGACAGCCTCCAGATGCAGCGGTTGGCACCGTTCGGCCACGTACTCGAGCTCGATGCGATAGCCGCCGAATACGGGGACAAGTCGAGCGCCGAGCTGGGGCAGCTGGGCAACGAGATCGAGGCACGGGTACGTCCCGTCTGGAACGCGCTGCGGGATTCCGTCGCCACGGCGATCTATGAGGGCGACGGCGATGACGAGGTCCCTCTGCCGCTCAAGCGCCAGGATCTCCCGGACCAGGTGGGGCGCCTACTGCGCGATGCCGGCAGGAACGAGAACCGTCCCGAGGACTTCGCGGACGTCCGCAAGCACCTCACGAGCTGGTTCACCGACTCCCTGGTGGCGGTTGCCTACGCGATTCATATCAACGATCCGAGGGGGCTCTACTTTGACGATCGCCAGCCCGCCTGGCTGCATCGACTCGGTCCTCTCCAGGAGTCGCCTAGAGACACCGGGCCGTGGCTGCACACGCGGGAGGTGCGCGACCAAGCATCAGGTCTGCAGCTGCAGAACAGCTTGCTGGGCGTACCCGGTCACCTTGGCCACTGGGCGCTGCGCATGCAGACACTGCAAAGCGGGGTCAGCTTCGCGGCGGGGTCGGCGGCGGAGTCATGGAGTGAAGCGGTGTTCGCCGTCCATCCCGCCGCGCTGAGTGCTCCGTCGCTGCAGGCTCTGACGGCACGGCTAGATCGCGCCGCCGAATGGGTGGAGGCCGCCGCGGCGGTCTCCGATCCGGCGCTCCCTGCACCCTGGCTCGAGTCGGCGCATGCCGTGTCCACGCTGGAGGGGATGTTGAACCTGTTGCACCGTCCGGCGGACGCTTGGCGGTTGCGCCAGGACATCGCGGCGGGCGATGCCCAGTCTGCCTTGGAGCGCATGACGCCAGGCGATCGCTACCTGCTCGTCTGGGGGGCGGAAGATCTCGCGCACGCGATCGATCCAGCGCCGCGCTGGGAAGCGGACAACCTGGTGGGATTACCCTACTGGCGCGGCGCCGGAACTCTCGGTCTGACCCACCCGAGCTTGGTCCCGAAAGGTGAAGCCGCCAATGCGGTCACCGATGGTCTGCTGTACGCGCGCGTGCTCGGGATTCGAGTCGAGCTGGCGCGGGGCCTCGCCGAAAATGGCTACCCCGCCGCTCTGGCAGCGCCATTGCTACTTCCTGCCATGGGCGCGGCGCTCCAGGCCATCGATCCGGACACTGCAACCGTCTGGGACGAGATCGCCATCGCGGTGCCCAATGTGGTGACTCCCGAAGCGGTTCGCAACTGGGTTCTGGAGCTCGCCTTCAACGAAGACCTCACACCCGCGAGGATACCCTTCTAGCATGTCCTCCACGGCCTGCTAGTGATCCGGTTGGGCTAGTCCGGTAGGTAG
Source organism: Acidobacteriota bacterium (assembly GCA_963666055.2). Lineage (GTDB taxonomy): Bacteria > Acidobacteriota > UBA890 > UBA890 > WLXD01 > DASCOT01. The sequence goes on from CAXWPH010000015.1 coordinate 1,252,487, forward strand.
CGCCACGGCGGCGAGCGAACCGGAGTGGGCCGGCCCGCCTATGGGCAGCACGATGTACTGCCTGCCCTCGTGCATGTAAGTCATCGGCGCGCTGTTGCTCTGCGCCGGGATATCCACCGTGCCGAGTCGCTCGCCGGTGAGCTTGTCGACCGCGTGCAACAGTGGAGCGCCGCGGCGGCCCTCGGCGTAGATGAGCAGTGTCTTGGTAATCACCTTGGTGGCGTGCGACGGCTTGCCGGTGTTGGGGATATCGAGGCCTTGCAGTGCCGGGTGATGGATAATCGACTCGGGTGTGTCGCCGTTGGGGATCCACCACAGATGCTCGCCGGTGTTCAGATCGATCGCCGTGATACGACCGTAGGGCGGCTTGAGGTAGGGCAGTCCCTGGACCCGGCCAGGCCCGACGCTCGGTCCGCTCGCCCACGCCATGACTGTCTTGCCGATCGGGTTGGGATCGTTGGCATCTGCCTCGATGCCGGGGATCAGCGATTGCCCGGAGCAGGTCTTGGTAGACGCGACGTAGAGGATCTGGGTCTGCGGGTCGACCGCTGCTCCTCCGGGGATGTTGGTGCCGCCGCCCCCACCGGGGCAGATCAATGAGGTCTTGAAGCCCAGGTTGTTGTCGCGGTGTAGCGGTGGGTTGAAGAGCGGGCCGAGCTGGAATTCGCTGAGCATCTCTACCGCCGCCTGCCGGAGCTCTGGCGTGAAGTCGATCAGGTCGTCCTCGGTGACGCCCTGCATCTCGTACGCTGCCGGCCTCGTCGGGAACGGTTGCGTCGGCGATGTTTGCTCCCCGGGGATCTTCGACGACGGAACCGGGCGCTCCTCGATCGGCCATACCGGCTCGCCGGTCTCACGGTTGAGCACGTAGGCGAAGCTCTGCTTGGTCGTCTGTACCAACGCCGGGATCTTCTTGCCGTCGACGGTGATGTCGACGAGGTTCGGCGCGGTGGGGTTGTCGTAGTTCCAGATGTCGTGATGCACGGTCTGGAAGTGCCAGCGGCGCTCACCCGTCTTGATGTCGACGGCGATGATGGAGGTGGCGAAGAGGTTGTCGCCGGGAGAGAAGCCGCCCCAGTAGTCGTTAGTCGGCGGATCGGTGACGAAGTAGACCAGCCCGAGCTCCGGGTCAGCGGCCATCGGTGCCCATGCCGAGACGTTGCCGGTGTACGACCAGGCATCGCTTTCCCAGGTGTCGTGGCCGAACTCGCCGGGCTGCGGGATAACGTTGAACTTCCACAGGTGATCGCCAGAACGCGCGTCGTACGCCAGCACGTGCCCGGGCACGTTCTCGCGTCGGGTCTGCCGGTAACCCTGCTCGTGCGAGTTGCCCACCACCACCACGTCGTTGACCACCATCGGCGGCGAGGAGTTGGTGATGTAGCCGGTTTCCGTGGGAAGCCCCTCGTAGGCGTCGTACTCGTAGCCGAGGTCGGCCAGCAGATCTACGGTGCCCTCGTTGCCGAACTGCTCGATTGGCTTTCCGGTGACGGCGTCGAGCGCGTGCAGGAAGAAGCCCGGCGAGATCATGTAGATCACACCGCGGCGGTCGATGTTGGCGTACCCGACGCCCTTGCCATAGTTCTTCCGCATCGAGTCTTCCCAGCGCGGCGTGTAGGGCTCGCGGTAGGTCCACAACGTCTCGCCGGTGGCCGGATCGATAGCGACGACCGTGCGCCGCTGACCGGCGACGGTGTACAGCACCCCGTTCGCGTAGGTCGGCGTGGAGCGCATGATGTTGTCCACCGAGGGGCCGTAGTTGTCGCCCCGCCACACCCAGGCGACCTCGAGATCCTCGAAGTTGTCGGCGTTGATCTGGTCGAGCGGCGAGTAGCGTGTGCTGAAGGTATCGCCGCCCCAGTGGCGCCATTCGCCGTTCTCGGTACCAGTGCTCGATCCGCCGTTCTGACCGACCGCAGGCATCGACATCAAGCACAGGGTGAGCGCAATCGCGGCGCCCATCGCAGGTTTCGTCATCGCATTCCACCTCCTGAAACGGACACCGGCACGTACCCATTCGTCCAGCAACATTGATCACCTGAACTGCTGTCGTTGGCAGCCCAGTTGTCCACCCGGACGCGAAGCACATAGTCGCCGGCTTCGCTGAACGTCGCGGTTGTAATCGCTTCGCCTATGCCCTCCTCCAACACGATCTCGCGATCCTCGAACACCACCGCGCCGGGGGGGCCTTGATGTTTGAACCAGGTCAGCTTCACCGCGACACCATCCCTGTTCGCGGTGTCGTGGTCAAACCGTTCCGAGATCTCGCTAGCCCATACCGTCAGCGCTAGCGGGCTTCCCACCGTCGCGACCCGTGGCTGGTTCAGCCTGACACCCGTAGGGTGCTGGCCCTCCATCCCGTTGGGCTCAAGCCTCAATAGAGGTGGTACGGACCCCATACCCCGCGGTCCGTAGTCGAGCTGAAGGGCGTCGATTCCCACCCTTGCCGGCACCGAATAGGTCACGCCGTTGGCACGGATGGTCCACACAACTCGCCGCTCTCCATCTCCATACGACGCTGGCACCGTCACCGTGAAAACACCCCTGTCTCGGCGTGGATCGACCGGGAAGTGCGTCGGCTGCTCACCATTGAACACGGCTGGTTCGACGAAGTTATCCGGCCCGATGGGAATCTCGAGTATCTCCTCCAAATTCAAGTTGAAGTACCCGAACGAGAACGTGTAGGTGCCGTCTGAGTTCGCGTACCAGCCTTCAAAGAACGGAGCTACCGGTTCGCCTGCTGGTGGTCGCGGCGCCAGCGGAAGCCGCTGCACCTGCTGTGCCCCGACAGGTGCCGAGCTCATGATGGCGGCGATCAGCGCCAAGCAAGGACTGACCCGGAGCAGGCGGCCCTTCATCTCTGAGCTGCCACCTCTGCGTTTGCTTTCCTGTTGGCAACCTGTTGCTCGTAGCCCGCCTCGTCCAAGTGGGTTACCGCAAGCCAGGCGTGCGACATCTCGTCCATCGTACGGGCGCCTCGCGCATACCAGATTTCTGGATCGGGATTCAGCGGGTTGTTCTCCGTGTTGTCGTACCACGCGGTGATAACCAAGACGGTACCCGTGGGCAACAGCGGAGCCGCGTCGTCCTCATAGATATAACTGTGGTGCCATCTGGCGTTGAAGTTGGTCACCATGCTCAAGAGTTCCTGCGAGCCATCCGGATAGATCGCCCGCATGGATTTCGCATGAAGATGCACATGCCCGTGGGGCTGGAAGCTGTCGATGCGGACCGGATGATCCCAACGGTGGAAGCCCTGGGTCATCGCGGTTCCACCGGGTGCCAGGGCAATATCACCGTCCAGACGGTACATCGCCAGGTCTTGTGTGAACTCCGGCTCGTAGTCCTCGGGATATAACCAGAGGCCAAGCTCGATCTGATCGTCCTCGACGACATAGCCCATCGGGTAGTAATGCACGTCCCATTCGATTAGCGCGTTCACCGGCAGCAAACGGGCTGCGTCTGACGGGATGATCTCGCCGATCTTGCCCATGGCATATTCCGAGAGCATCGCCGTCCGGACCCATTCACCATCCTCGTCCTGGGTCATTAATCTAGGGATGGCGTGGTGCACGACTTGACGGCCGGCGGGGAAGGAAGGCCGTATTTCGAAGGCCCGAATCAGCCTGTCCGCGTTGAGCCCCGTCTCCACTCTCGGACGCCACCAGATGTCGCCTCCCTCGGCCGGCACCGTATAGGGTCTCGACTCGATGACGTGATCCGGCTCGCCCAGCTGGTCTTCGAGCTGCCACTTGTTGCCCTCCGGCCATTCCACCGGGGGCGGCATATCCGCCACGTCCCCCCTCGGCGTGCCGCTATCCACCCATGCGACGATGGTCTGGATCTGTTGCTCACTCAGCCTCCAGTCGTTCTTGATTGCCTGGATCCCGACACGTGTATCGAGGTGATACGGAGGCATTTCCCTGGCGGCCACCTGATCCTTGATCCGTGTTGCATAGCGTTTAGCCTGAGCATAGGTAAGAAGAGACATCGGCCCGACTGAGCCCGGCCGATGGCAGATCTGACAGTTCTCCTGCAGAATCGGCGCCACGTCCCGAGTAAACGAGACAGCGTTTCCCTCGCCCGACACTGACTCATCGGACTGCTGCATCGAGAAAGCGTCGCCGCGGAAAGTCAGTAGGAAGAGGAGCGCTAACAGACAGGTCCCCAATAGCCCTGGATGCCTTGCGCGTGCCGATTTGTTGCCCATGATGCGCCCTCCTGACAGAAAAGACTGGCGTCGCATTTTGGCCGCCCACGTGAAGCAGGCTAGATGTCGATCATCGCGACCGTCAAGGGACGTTGTAAAATCGCCGGGGTCGTGATACCGCTCGTTGTGGCAAATGGAAGGAACTGCAGTTTCAGGCTCGACGGATGGAGGGTGGCATGAGCAAGCGAGACACGGGCGAAACAAACGGTGCGGAGACCAAACTGAGTCGCCGGACCTTCGCAAAGACCTCGGTCGCCGCGGGTACCGCGGCTGTTGCCCTGCCTAACACGTTGCTCAGCGCGACCCCGGCCAAGACCGCCGCGACGAAGGCAACCTACGGTCGCGCCGTCCGTGTCGAGATGCGGGACGAAGGCTTTGGATACGGCGGTAGGGGTGCGCCTCCCTTGACCGCCCCGGTCCCCCGCACCGCCAGCGTCAACGGCTGGAAAGAGGGCACCACGATTCCCGCCGAGTACTACTTGGACGCAAAGCACTTCGCCGCCGACGAGGCGTTCGTGGCGGAGAACTTCTGGCAGTACACCGATCAGGCGAGCCGTATTCCGAATCCCGGCGATTTCTACGTGTTCGAGTTCGGGCGCTCCGAATCTATTCTGATCGTCCGCGGACAGGACAACGAGATAAGAGGCTTCTACAACGTCTGCCGCCACCGTGGCTCGCGACTGTGCCGCCACGACGCGGATGCCAAACCGAGCGACCCGCGCCTGTCGGTCAAGCAACTTGGTCAGAGCGGTAGCTCACCGGTGTTCCGCTGCCCATACCACGCCTGGACGTACGACACCGAGGGCAGCCTCATCTACGCCTACGGCATGCAGGACGATTTCGACCCGGCGGACAACGGCCTGATTCCCTGCCACTTGCGGGTCGCCGAAGGCCAGGTTTTCGTCAATCTCTCGAAGTCGGACACGCCGCCGGACTTCGAGTCGGTTGCGAGCCGACTTGGTGCTCTGGCCGACAAGTGGAGCCTGAAGGATCTGAAGGTCGTGGCCCGTGAGTACTACCCGATCAACGCCAACTGGAAGCTGGCGCTGGAGAACTTCAAGGAGTGCTACCACTGCGGGGCAGCGCATCGACCGCTGGTAACGACCCACAACTGGGACAACGACGTCACCGACGAGCAGAGGGCCGAAAGGGCCGCTGCGGTTGCCGCGTGGGTTCCAGAGAAGAACCGGCGGCGGCGGCAGCAGCCCGCATCAACCGGCATGGGTGGCGAAGGCATGGACGGCGAAGGCATGGACGGCGAAGGCATGGACGACACTCCCGCCTACGGGAGCATGGGCGGGTTGCTCAATCCCGGCTTCGTCACCGGGTCGATCGATGGCAAGCCCGTGTCGATACTGTTGCCCAACATCACGGAGTGGAACCATGAGACCGGCGGCACCACGACATTCGAGTCGACGGGCTACTGGCAAACCTACGACGATCACGTTGCGGTAGCACGGTTCACGCCGCGATCGGAGAAGTTCACCGATTGCGAGATCGTCTGGTTAGTGCATCCCGATGCCGTCGAGGGTCGCGACTACGATCCCGACAACGTGAAGGCGCTGTGGCACGTCACCATCCAGGAGGACATCTGGATCACCGACAACAATCACGCGGGCATCGAGTCTAGCGCCTACGCCGCTGGGCGCTACTCCACCCACGAGGGCGGCCCCTCCCGCTTCATCGACTGGTACATGAAGGAGGTCGTCAAGGTCGGGGACTAAGGCGCGCCGAGCCCCCCTGGGTACGACTTAGAGCTCGAGACGGAGGAGTGTCGTGAGGCCAATCACGCGGGCGATCGCGATTCTGCTGGTGCTGGCGTTGTCGGTTGCCTGTACGCCACAGCCGGCCTCCGAGCCCGCCGAAGCCACTGCGGAGCCGGGCTCCGACCAAGCCGAGCCAGCGGAAGGCGAGGAGCAGGGCGAGCCGGAAGTGGATCCTGAGCTGGCCATCATTCGGCTGGACCCGAACGACGAGAACCTCGAGGTGTGGAGAGATCGAGACATCTCGGACGATCCACCACGAGAGCCCGGACCGGTTGGAATCGGGGCGGCCCTGAGCTTCTTCCGGCTGCCCATCGCGGTGACCGTCGAGGACCTGATCGCTGGCGAAGTGGAGGTGGCGTTTATCGGAGCCCCGGTCGACATGGGGGTCGGCTATCGAGGCGCTGGCGAGGGACCCACCGCGATGCGCGCGCTCCGGCGCGGCGTCGGCAGCATGGAGACGATGATCAGCTGGAAGGAGGAGCTGAAGGCCGTGGACTACGGCAACGCGCCCATCGACAATCTGAGCGTCGAGCGCAGCATGCCACCGATTCGGCGGATGGTTCGGGAGATCGCCGAGACGGGGGCGATTCCCATCATCATCGGCGGCGATCACTCCATCGAGTTCGCCAACGTTGCCGGGCTCGCCGACGTGTACGGCAAGGAGAACGTCGGCGTCATCCACTTCGATGCTCACTACGACGCCGGCGGCACGCGCAGCGGCCACCTGATCTCCCATGCCCAGCCGGTACGTCGGCTCGTCGACGACGGACACGTCCTCGGCCGGAACTTCATCCAGGTGGGCCTTCGGGGCGCCTGGCCGGGGGAGGCCGGATTCGAGTGGATGCGGGCCAACAACCTTCGCTACCACACGATGGCGGAGATCAATCGCGATGGTTGGGGGGCCGTCATGGAACGGGTTCTCGACGAGGCGAACGACGGGCCGGAGTACCTCCACATCTCCTTTGACATCGACGTCATGGACCCGGCGTACACCGAGGGAACAGGTACGCCGGTGCCGGGCGGCCTGATGCCCCGCGAGGTGTTCCCCCTCATCCGCGGCCTCTGCGCCGAGAACAACGTCGTTGGATTCGACCTGGTCGAGTTGAACCCTCTCCTCGACCCCGGCTACACGACCGTGCTCAACTCCAAACAAGTTGTCGACGAGTGCCTGACCGGGATTGCGATGAAGAAGCTAGGGCTCAGCGGCAGGGACTACCTGAGCCCGCTCACGGCGACCGACGGCCGGCGGTAGCAGGCCGAGTCGCGGGCCCGTCGCGAATGAGTGAGACGAGGTCGGAACCCTCGTCAGTTACTGACCCAGTGAGGCTCCAAATGCACCCGCAACGTGCCCTCATTTTTTCACTGACTCTGCTCACGACCCTCGTCTCTGTCGCCTGCAGCGATCCCGCCGATGAGACGACCCCCGCCACTCACGCGGATTTGGTTGTCGTCAATGCCGACGTTCGTACCGTTGACCCAGCCATTCTTGCGGCAGAAGCGTTTGCCGTCGGAGATGGCCGGATTATCGCTATTGGCTCGACCGTCGAGATCGCTGCGCTCGCTGGCGACACAACCACGGTCGTCGACGCGGCTGGCTCAACGGTAATACCGGGTCTTGTCGACGGACATACTCACCTTGTTGGCGGCGCCGGGCTGGCCGTCGGTGTTGATCTGTCCGAAATAGAAGACAAGAGCGAATGGCTGCGCATCATTCGGGACAAAGCCCAAACTCTGCCCGATGGCGCGTGGATCCTGGGCGGCGCCTGGGACCACAATCTCTCCGACGGTGTGTTGCCGACAAAGGAGATGCTCGACTCCGTCGCCCCCGACAACCCGGTGCTTCTCTGGGACATTGATCATCATTCGAGCTGGGCCAATAGCCTCGCCATAGAACTCGCCGGCGTGACGGCCGACAGCCCCGTGCCGACGGGCGGTCAAATACTGGTCGACTCGACCACCGGTGAGCCCACCGGAGTGTTTCTCGAAACTGCAGCGGCGCTGTTCGACGATGCACCGGGCCTACAGGAAGCAGCGGACCCCGAAGCCGGAATCAGGGCGGCTGTGGCGCTTGCGAACAGCTATGGGATTACTAGCGTGCACGACATGAGCGGCAACCATGACGCGTTCCTGTCGGTCATGAAGGATGGGGCTCTGACGGTACGAATCTGGCAGGGAGCGTTCTCAAACAATGCGAGCGCCGAGTCAGCCGTACAGTTTTTCCGCGATCTAGACGTCGAGAGAAGCCGGCTGCGGGAGACGATCGCGGAGTTCACTGGAACGAAGACAACCGGGCCGCTATTCGAGCTCGGCTATGTGAAACTGATGATCGATGGTGTTCTTTCTACGCACACCGCGTTGATGAAAGAACCGTACGCCGACAACCCGGAGGCGCAGGTCGAGCCATTCGTCAGTCGCCAGGATCTGGACACTATGGTGGCAGCGGCACACGACGCTGGCTTTCCGGTAGCAGTGCACGCCATAGGTGATGAGGGGGTGTCCTGGGTGCTGGATTCGTTCGCCGCGTCGCCGAGGCCGCCCGGTGTGCCGATAGATCGCGTCGAACACATAGAGGTCGTCACTCCTGATGATGTGCAGCGATTCAGCTCACTCGGTATAGCGGCCTCCATGCAGCCGCATCACGCCACCTGCTGCGTCGGTAGCTACGTGGTCGATCGCATCGGCCCAGATCGCCTGCCGAATGCATATGTGTGGCGGCAAATGCTGGACAACAACATTCCCCTGGTGCTTGGGTCCGACTGGCCGACTTCTCCATTGAGTCCGCTGATCCAGATCGCCGATACGCTACACCGTGAAACCCAGATCGATGGTGCCGTTCGACCGTGGGATGAGGGCAATAGGCTGACGTTTGAGGAAGCGCTGCACGGTTACACCCAAGCCGGCGCGAACATGACGGCCTGGGGCGATGAAATCGGCAGCATTACCGTTGGCAAGTGGGCCGATTTCGTCATTCTCGATGAGTTGCTATCCGCTGAGGCCGACCGCAGCATCGAGAATCGCCGGGTGACGGCAACCTACCTCGCCGGCCGGCAGGTCTATCCGAGAGACCCATAGCATCAGTACGAACGGGGCTAGAGGCCGTGGTGAAAGTGTGGTGGGTCTGGCGACAGGGTCTTGCGAAGTGCAGGCAAGGAGAGAGGAGGAGGCGATGGATACCCCATCGTTGACGAGGAACGACGCAGGATACGCGCGCCACCCCCTGTCGCCCCACCACACTTTCACCACGGCCTGCTAGGCCCACCCCGGCGTAGGAATCGCGCCCGTCGTTTGACATGGCCCCGCAGCGTCGAAGGCACTGGTGTCAACGCGTCGATGAGGGGACTGAATGATAGTTTTTGACACAGTCCAGAATTGGGCAGATGCTGAGGTCATGACCGACAAGGGGCCGCTGTTCCGAGTGTATCGAAGAACCCCCGGTTCCGGCCGGGGGCTGAAGTGGAGACCCACCCCGCCCCTCGCATCCTGCGCGAGAGCGACGGCAGCGACACCAACAGAGCAGCACGTCGAGCTCAGAGCAACCAACCATCAAAATCAAACACCAGGAGGACCAGGTGTCAGACAGAGCAAGCCAATGCCCGATGTCGGGCGCAAACACCGCGATTGGGAACTCGCCGACCCAACAATGGTGGCCGAATCAGCTGAACCTGAGGATTCTCCACCAGAACTCTCCGCTGTCCGATCCCATGGACCAGGAGTTCAACTACGCCGAGGAGTTCAAGACTCTCGACTTGGATGCCCTGAAGAAGGACATCGAGGCGGTGATGAAGACGTCGCAGGACTGGTGGCCTGCCGACTACGGCCACTACGGGCCGTTCTTCATTCGGATGGCGTGGCACAGCGCAGGCACGTACCGCATCGGTGATGGCCGCGGCGGCGCAAGCTCCGGCACACTCCGCTTTGCGCCCCTCAACAGTTGGCCCGACAACGTGAGCCTCGACAAAGCGCGCCGGTTGATCTGGCCGATCAAGCAGAAGTACGGTCGGAAGATCTCGTGGGCCGACCTGATGGTCTTCACCGGTAACTGTGCCCTGGAGTCGATGGGATTCAAGACGCTCGGTTTCGCCGGCGGGCGCGAGGACGTCTGGGAGCCCGAAGAGGACATTTACTGGGGGTCGGAGACCACGTGGCTCGGAGACGAGCGCTACAGCGGCGACAGGGAACTCGAGAATCCCCTCGGCGCCGTTCAGATGGGCCTGATCTACGTCAATCCGGAGGGGCCGAACGGTAATCCCGATCCACTCGCTGCAGCCAGGGATATTCGAGAGACGTTCGCTCGCATGGCGATGAACGACGAGGAAACGGTTGCGCTGATTGCCGGCGGACACACGTTCGGCAAAACCCATGGTGCTGCCGATGCGGACCAGTACGTCGGTCCCGAACCCGAGGGTGCCAGCCTCGAGGAGCAAGGCCTCGGCTGGAAGAGCACTTTTGGCAGCGGTAAAGCCGGCGACACGATCTCCAGCGGGTTGGAGGGCGCCTGGACCACCGATCCGGTGAAGTGGGACAACAACTTCTTCGACAACCTGTTCGGCTACGAGTGGGAGCTGGTGAAGAGCCCGGCCGGCGCGTCGCAGTGGACTCCCACGGATGCATCTGCGGCGGGCACCGTGCCGGATGCTCACGATCCGTCGAAGACGCACGTCCCCACGATGCTGACGACGGATCTCTCGCTGAAGGTGGACCCGATCTATGCGCCGATCTCGAAGCGCTTCCACGAAAACCCGGACGAGCTCGCAGACGCCTTCGCCAGGGCGTGGTACAAGCTGACGCACCGCGACATGGGGCCCCGCTCGCGGTATCTCGGCCCGTTGGTTCCTGCGGCGCCGCAGTTGTGGCAAGACCCCGTCCCCGACGTCGATCACGAATTGATCGGGGAGCAGGACATCGTTGCCCTCAAGGACAAGATCGTCGCGTCAGAACTGTCCATTTCCCAGCTGGTCTCAACCGCCTGGGCGTCGGCGGCAACGTTCCGCGGCACCGACAAGCGCGGTGGGGCGAACGGGGCGCGCATTCGCCTCGAACCGCAGAAGGATTGGCAAGTCAACTCCCCGGTCGAACTGGGAAAGGTGCTGCAGACCCTGGAGGAGATCCAAACGGACTTCAACAGTTCGCAGTCCGGCGGCAAGAACGTCTCGCTCGCCGACGTGATCGTTCTGGGCGGGTGCGCAGCCGTCGAGCAAGCTGCGAAGAACGCCGGGCACGACGTACGGGTTCCCTTCTCGCCGGGGCGCACGGACGCGTTGCAGGAGCAAACCGACGTGGACTCCTTTGCCGTGCTCGAACCGACCGCAGACGGGTTCCGCAACTACGCTGCAAACGGACACAAGAGACCGGCGGCAGAGCTGCTGGTGGATCGGGCGCAGATGCTGACACTGACCGCTCCTGAGATGACGGTGCTCGTTGGCGGCATGCGCGTCCTGAATGCTAACGTCGGGCAATCCGAACTCGGCGTCTTCACCGAGCGGCCCGAGACGTTGACCAATGACTTCTTCGTGAGCCTGCTCGACATGAACACCCAGTGGCAGGCGTCCTCGGCATCCGAAGACGTGTTCGAGGGGCGCAATCGCGGCACGGGCGAGCTCGAGTGGACCGGCACAGCCGTTGACCTCGTCTTCGGTTCGAACTCCCAGCTCCGAGCCGTCGCGGAAGCCTACGCGTGTGACGACTCGCAGCAGGCATTCGTCCGTGACTTCGTGGCTGCGTGGGACAAGGTCATGAATCTTGATCGCTTCGACCTGGCGCTGTCGGGCTGACGCCCGACTTCGACCCCCGCCCGAGTGCCACTCTGGCCCTGTTGACGTGCCCGACCGAGGCCGCGAAGATCGGCGACTGACAGTTCGCTTTGCGTTCGACAAATTCTTGGGCTCCATGGCCCATGTAAGGAAACACTGGCGGGCCCCGCAAGCTAGCGTGGGTCCCAATGTTTTCGGGGTAGCATGCGCATCGCCTCCGACGGTTTTCCGTTCATCTTGCCGCCGGCGCTTATGGCCGCCGGCGCGGTCGCCGCCCAGCTACCCTCGGTGGCACTTGCCAGCGCGGTTGTCGCGGCGGCGCTAGCGGCTTTCTTTCGCGACCCCGATCGTCTCGTCGTCGCGGTGGCGAACGCCGCACTCTCACCCGTCGATGGCAGGGTGATAGGTGTGCAGAGCGAGGCCGAGGGTATCTCCATCACGGTTTTCCTATCGCTCTTTAACGTCCACGTGGCGCGCTCACCGATCGCCGGCGAGTTAGTTAGGTGCGAGGCCAAAGGTGGCGGATACGCTGCGGCGTTTTCACCGCGAGCCGGGCACAACGCGCGTGTGGAGATGGACATAGCCTCGGACACCGGCACGGTGCGGTTGTCGTTGATGGCAGGATTGGTGGCCCGTCGTGTGCTGCCTTGGGTCGGAGCTCCCGCTGCGTTGCGCCAGGGCCAGCGGATCGCGATCATCCGGTTCGGGTCTCGTGCCGAGATCAATCTACCGGCTGGATTCGAGGCTACCGTGCGGGTTGGTGACACCGTGCGCGCCGGTCTCACCACCGTGGCCCGGTGCACCGAGGCATGACCACGTCAATGCCGGAGCACCGCAAGGACCGCAGGCGACGGCGTTTTCGCCGCGGCGTTTTCATGCTGCCGTCGCTGCTCACTACAGGCACTCTCTTCGCGGGCTACTACAGCATCGTTGCTTCGCTGCAGGGTGAGTATCGATCAGCCGCCATCGCTATCGGGGCTGCCTTCATCATCGACGGGCTTGACGGCCGGATCGCCCGCCTCACCAACTCACAAACCGACTTCGGCAAGGCCTACGACTCGCTCGCCGACGTCATCGCCTTCGGGGCAGCGCCCGCCGTCCTGATGCTGTCGTGGGGCCTTTGGAATCTCGGGCGCGTGGGCTGGCTGGCCAGCTTCTTCTTCCTGGTGTGTGTGGCGCTGCGGCTCGGACGGTTTGGGGTCGAGGGCGACAGACCCTTCTTCGTCGGGCTCCCCTCGCCTGCAGCTGCCAGCCTGGTGGGTGCTGGGGCTTTCTATTGGCCCGCCCGCGTCGAGTCCTTGCTGATGGTACGCGTGCTGCTAGCCTGCTTGCTGTTGGTCTCGCTGCTTATGGTGTCGAGACTCCGATACCGTTCCTTCAAGTACTTCGACCTGCGCCGCCGGCGACCCCATATCGTAATCGTGTTACTGGCCAGCGTGATCGTGCTGATCGTGCTCGACCCGGAAAACGTGCTCCTGCTAACGGCGACGACATACGCGCTGTCTGGCCCTGTGGACAAAGCTCTGAGCCGAATCGCTCGCCGGCGCGCGTCGAGGACCCAGCACCGCTCGGCCTCGCACTCTTCGGAGCCGGGCGCGTGAGCCTCAGCTGTGTGCCGCGACCTCGTGCGATCGTAGGGATCGCTTGGGCACGGCACGTCACGGCCTCGCGGGGGCCGTCCGTCCAAACGATGCCCATGTCCGGGTCGGAGATAGCATCGACGATTTCGATCCGAGCATCGCCGACATCGCGTAAACGGCGCTGCGGGTCTTTCTCCAAACAGCGGCGCATCACGTGTCGAACGATGGGCGGGGCGTTAGAGGAGGGACTCTGGGACCTTATTCTACGGCCGGAAGAACGATGCTATGTGTCAACGCGGCCCCACCCTGGCCGGGTAGTCCGCCGGATCTTTAGCGCCAAGGAAGCAGCCTACAAGGCTTGGTACCCCTGCCCCCCTCGCTTTCCGGATCGGTCCGGAATCCGTGTAACGCAAAACAGCTCAACAAAAGGCTGAGTTGTCACGGCGCTTACTATAGTGATCGACGTCTCGACGTAACCGTTTGCGTGTGAAGCGTATCCATCGGTCGCCAAGAGTATAAGAATGCCCGAATCGCACGACATTCGACCAGTCGCCACGGAAGACCACTCCGATTGGCTCACGCTGTGGCAGCACTACCTCGTTTTCTACCAGGCGTCACTACCTGAGGTCGCGACGGCGCTGCTGTGGCAGCGATTGCTGGATCCGGTACACCCGTTTCGCTGCTTCGTCGCCGTGGATACGAATACTCAGCGCCTGGCCGGCATTGTGCACTTCTTCGCACATCCTGATACGTGGGAGTCCGAGCTCATCTGTTACCTGCAAGATCTATACGTCGATGAACCCGCGCGGGGCGGCGGCGTGGGCGCCGCACTTATCGAAGCCGTTCGCGACGAAGCGGAGCGTTGCGGTTGGTCGGTCGTTTACTGGCAGACCATGCACGACAACACGCGGGCACGCGGGCTATACGACAAGCTCACCGGCGGGACGGATGGCTTTGTCACCTATCGGCTGAGCCGAGCTCCGCGCCCCGCGGCCACGTCATCGGACCAATTGGGTTAGGAGCACTGCAAAATGGTCGCGAGATCGTCTGTTACTTGAGGCTGCTACGCATTCGCGATCGCGAGTTCGATTTACCCGACAAGCCGCTCTCTTGTTGATCCGATGCGATCAAGCTCATCGCGAGGCCGCCGTTCGCGTCCGCCTGCACCTGCACCTCGCGCTGGAGGATGCGGTCACCCGCAACTCCCCACGCTGTTAGCAGGTACGACCCCTTCGGGATGTCCTCGACGCGAAAGCTCCCCCGATCATTGGCGATCGCCGCATACGGGTGCGAGACCACGAGGATGAGCGCCATCATCCCCGGGTGCATGTCGCAGCGGACGCTATAGGGGCCCGTCTGCTCGAACCGGTGCTCGATCTCGTCGTCGTGCCTCAGGTCAACGTTGATGACCACGGCCTGTGTCTGCGTCTGCGTCACGCGCACGTTGTGCTCGGTGTCGTCGCCGTTGCCGAACCGCACCTGCTGACCTCTCGCGGCGATCGCCATCCGCGGATAGAAGGTGCGGGCGAACTGCTCGATCACGATCGCCGCTGCCGGCACCTCGCGTTCCGGTGCAACCGACGCTGCCTCTGCGAGGGGCTCCAGCGATACGACCGCCGGGCCGAGCCCATCGGGGAGCGTCGCGAGCAGCGTTGCCGCCGCCGCGTCGGGTGCAGCCGACCTGTCGGGCTCGGGACCGGCCGATCGCGAGCCGCCGGGAGCACACGACACCAGGACGAGCGTGATAACCGTCGACCCCACCATCGGCCGTCGTTCCCGGGGAGCACGTCGCGAGTTCATGCCGCGAAGTCTAACGAACTGTCGGTCTTCCAGTCAGCGGGCACGGCGTGTGAGTCCGGCGCGTCTGCCGCCCGGATCGGTCGGGATCCCGCTTGACAGTACCGTCGTTGCGGTGGATTTGATCTGGCATTGGACCTGGAACTGATCAGCGGCCGCGGGCCATGAACGCGTCGACCTCGGCGGCGCGATAAGGCAAGCCGCTGCTGAGGACCTCGTGACCGTCTTGTGTCACGACGATCATGTCCTCTAGGTAGAAGGCATCGGGGCCCACCGAGACCATGGGCTCGTAGGCGAGCACCGTGCCGGCGCGCAGCACCGGAAGCGCCTCCTCGCCACTCTCGATCCCGACGCCGTGCAGGTGCCATGCGGCGTCCACATCCAGGAGCACGGCGGCCTGTCGGGCCCCGTCAGAGCTCAGGGACGGCGTCAACTCGCGCACCCGCGCCCGGCTCGCGGCCCGGACCTCGGCGACCGTTACGCCGTCGGCGATGACCTCGAGACCGGCGAGGTACCCCTCGATGAGCAGATCCCAGACGTCCGCCTGGGCCGCATCGAAATGCCCGCTCACCGGCAGCGTGCGCCCGATGTCGGCTCCGTAGCCGGACCCCGCGCAACCGATATCGAGGCGCACCAGCTCTCCGGGCCGCATCTCACGATCGAGGTGCTCGTAGCTGTAGGAGGAGCGCACGAGCTCGTCCAGATGTGCGTTGGGTCCGGACATGCTCCAGGGCCAAAAGGACGGTCCCTGGCCGTCGGCCTCCAGGCAGGCCGACACGACGGCGGCCTCGACACGACGCTGTGTGGTTCCCGCGTCGATGCGTCCGGCCGCGGCCCTAAAGGCGGCAACGGTAGCCTGTGCGTTGGCGCGGAGCAGCTCCACCTCGGCGCTCGATTTCACCCAGCGAAGCTCCCGGATCACCCTGCAGTGCCGAGGCGATAGTCGCCTCCGGAAAGGCCTCCTCGAGGGCAGTGCGCCACAGCGCCATGGGCCCCGCTACCGGGCGCAAGCCCGCCGGCGAGCCGGTCGACTCGACCCGGCGGGCTTCACTGGCGATACCTGGGAATGGGATGGGAAACAGTGGAGGCAGGTAGCCTCGTCGGGGCCCTCGTCGCGAGTCGCTTCGATGGTCTACGACAGCGCGCGTGGGGTGAGCGTTCTGTTCGGGGGTATAGGCGATTCGAGCTTTAGTGACACCTGGGAGTGGGACGGCAAAAGCTGGGCCCAAGCTAGCTCGACCGGACCTAGTCAGCGCTTCAACACGGCCATGGCCTACGATGAACGACGCGGCGTGAGCGTTCTGTTCGGAGGCTCGACTACCGGCGCGAACGGCTTGGGTGACACCTGGGAGTGGGATGGCGACAGCTGGACCCAGGTCAGTGATGGCGGGCCGCCGGCTCGCCATCTGCACGCGATGGCCTACGACAGCAGGCGCGGCGTGGTGGTCCTGTTTGGAGGCGAGCGCTTCGGAACGAAGTTTGACGACACCTGGGAGTGGGACGGGAATAAGTGGAATCAGGTCGATGTCGGCGGTCCGCCGCCCCGCGCGTTTTCCGGGATGGCCTACGATGCTGCGCGCGGCCAGATGGTGGTCTTTGGAGGCAACGCTGGAGACGGCGATCTGGGGGATACGTGGATCCTGCGTTCGGGCATCTCCTCGGCGCACTCCGACTACACCGGTGACGGCAGCACCGATCTCGGTGTCTACAACGCCAACACCCGCCGTTGGAACATTCAGGGCAAGAGAAAGAAGGTCAAGTTCGGCGCGCCGAATGCGCTACCGGTTCCAGGCGATTACGACGGCGATGGCAAGACTGATGCAGCCTACTTTGATGCGGCCAACAGCCTCTGGAAGGTACGCAACCAGTTCACCGTCGCAGACTTCGGCCAAGCAGGGGATCTGCCCGCCCCGGGCGACTATGACGGCGACGGCAAGACCGACCCGGCGTTTTTCCGACCCGCTACCGGGACCTGGCACATCGCCGAAGGAGCGGACTTGGAGGGTGCCGGAGCCGCCACGGCGACCGGTGTGGCCGATTCGTCGCTGAGGCGAGTCGAGGAGGTGTCGTTCGGGCAGATGGGCGATGTCCCGATACCGGGTGACTATGACGGCGATGGGATCTCCGATTTGGCCGTCTATCGCCCTTCGGGGAGCCTGTGGATCATCAAAGATCAGGGGCAGTTCAAGTTCGGCAAGAGCGGCAGCATTCCGGTGCCGGCCGACTACGACGGCAATGGCACCACCGACGCCGCGGTGTGGATCCCCACGACAGGCCAATGGCTGGTGCGCCGCGGCGCCAAGGCCAGATTCGGTCAGCTGGGCGACGCCAATCGCGAGCCCACACAATTTCGGAGAACGAGCGGGAGTCGAATCCTTGGCGGACGCAATGCTTACCGGATTTCGAGTCGGATGAAGACTGATGCTGGCCGTTTCTCCTGATCTCGTTACTGCGGCTGAACTTCGCGCCACTCGTTGAAGTTATGGGACTTATGAACGGTTGGAATGTGTGGATGAGGTCGGGATTCTGGAGCCTATAGCCCCGGAACTGCTACCCGAACTGCTACGCGAGATCCCTCGGTAATGGCCGGAGCAGTCCCGCGCACTGGTTCCGTAGACGGCAGGCCGCGGGGAGCGCAGGGACAATTCGGGGACAGGGCCACACATCGTTCGCGTGCCGTAGCCGATCCCAGTGGCACGCGCGACGTGACCAGCGCAACGACACCCCAGCATCTTTGTCTCTCGAGCCCAGCCATCTGGCATTCGCTGGTCACGATCGGGCAGATCATCGGCTCTAGCGAAATGCTGCGGGAGGAAGCCGACACCCCACACTGTTTTCCCGCGCGTGAGCCGTTCGCCCTTGGCGGTTCTGCGAGGGCGTATGTACTGTAGGAGCTCCGTCGGCGTGGAGGAGATTCGGATGAGCACGGAACGACGTACCTGGCTCCGATTCGGGCCGTCGATCATTGCGCTGGCGATCCTGACATCGTTGATGGCACTCGGAGCTTCGAACGCCCAGGAGACCGCCACAGCCTCTGCGACGTGGGAGGTGCCCAGGACACGCGACGGTCACCCGGACCTGCAGGGCAACTGGACCAACGCGACGCTGACGCCCATGGTGCGGCCGGAAGGACAGGGACCCGTGCTCACGCGGCAACAGGTCATGGCGATCGAGCAGATGCAGGCGGATGCGGTCGAGCGGGGCGCGGCGCCGAGCGATCCCGACCGTCCGCCGCCGCCGGCCGGGGGTGACGACCCGGAATGCATCGATACCGCGACCGGCTGCTACAACGAGGTCTACCGTGAGCCTGGCGAACGCGTGGCGGTCGTGAACGGCGAGCCACGCAGCTCGCTGATCACCGTCCCGGCTGACGGCCGGCCGCCAACTCTCACCGAGGAAGGCGAGCGACGCGTCCAGGCGCGGCGCGATTTTCGCGCACAGTTCGGGCGGCGAGACCATCCGGAGCTACTGCACGTGGGGCAGCGCTGCCTGGTTTCATTCGGGTCGAACGCCGGCCCGCCGATGTTGCCCAACTACTGGTACAACAACAACTACACGATCGTGCAAGCTGCCGACCACGTGATGATCATGACCGAGATGGTGCACGACGTGCGCGTCATCCGCCTCGGCGACCACAAGCGGTTGCCGACGGCGTTGCGGCCGTGGTTCGGCGATTCGTGGGGGCGCTGGGAGGGCGACACGCTGGTGGTCGAGACCACCAACCTCAACCCCGACCAAACGCTGAGTGGAGTGCCGCCTACGACGGAGCGTCGCGTCATCGAGCGCTTCACCCGCGTGGACGAAGACACCATCCACTACGAGTTCACGATCGACGACCCGACGATGTACACGGCCGCCTGGGGAGGCGAGGTCCCCTTCGAGCGCTTCAACGACCTGCTGTACGAGTACGCCTGCCACGAGGGCAACTACTCGATGGCCAACGTGCTGAGCGGCGCCCGCTACGAGGAACAGACCGAGGAGCGCCGCTAGGCTCGGCGCCAATCCGACTCCACCGCGCCGCCCGCGCCGAGCGGTTCGATGATCTCGTAGTGGCCGAGCGTCTTGCCGATCATCCTCTTCAACTCACTGGATGTAGCCAAGTGCCCGAAGAGTGCGTAGTTGCTCAGGCGTCAGTGGGGCACCATCGGATCGTGTGGGCTCCCCATCGCTCATCAATGACTTCGATCAAACTGCTGAACTCACCGGTCTCGGGATCGACATAGAACTCATCTAGAATCACCGGCCGCGGTTCCCAGCCTTTCTCCCCCAGCAGCAATGGTGCCAGCGATTGCCCCTGCACCACCTCGGGCATGGAAAGACCCGCCAGGTCCAGGATCGTCGGCAACATGTCGATCATCGACACCGGCTGGCTGAAGCGCTGCCCTGCGGCAATGCGTTCGGGCCACACAACGATCAACGGGATACGCGTCACCGAGGGCCTGAACATAGGACCCCAGCAGCGGGGCGGTAGAGGATCCAGCAGACCGAGGTAGAAGTTCTTCTACCCGGCGGCAACACCATGGTCGGCCGCGACGATCAACAGCGTCTGATCCCACTCACCGGTAGCCTTGAGGCGTTCGACGAGCTGGCCAAGCTGAAAGTCTTGGTGGGTCATGGTCTCATCGTACAGACCACGAACGATGTCGAAGTAGGCGAGCCGGCTGATACCGGTCTTCTCAAAAGAGGCCGAGTAGGGACCGGCCACTGTCGATCTCGAACTGGGGTAATCGCCACCCGCCGCTCGCAGCTGTCGCATCCAGTCCTCGTGGGTCGCTCGCTGGTCGGGGCTAACGAACAGGCCGGCGAATGGAGCCAGGGGCTGGTGTGCGATTGCCCGGTGGCGAGTTCGAGACCCATCTGGCCCGAGTGCGCGCCAACCTGCACTTCTCGGATCGAGTGCTGATCGACTCGCTCGCACAGTACAGCACGATTAGCGACCAGGTATCGCTGTTCGCGCGGCTGCGGTACATCTACCGCACCGGGCGACGACTTCTACCTCGTCTATCGACAGACGACCGCTTACGAGGGCGTGTTCGTTGTCTGGCTCGTGCACCCGGACGCTCGCGAGGGCATCGACTTCGATCCCGACAACGTCAAGGCGCTCTGGCACGTGACGATCCAGGAGGACATCTGGATCACCGAAAACAACCACGCCGGCATCGAGTCCGGCGCCTACACAGCAGGTCGATACTCCAGCCACGAGGGCGGCTGCTCCGGTTTCATCAGCCGGTACATGAAGGAGATCGTCACGGCTGGGGACTAACGCGTCCGAAGTGCTCGTCACAGCAACCCGGGTATGAGACGAGTGGCCCTGGAGAGCGGTTGCTCAGGTGGATCGAGCGAGGATCTCGTTCAGGCGATCGCCCACAGTCAGCTCCTGGCCGTGGAGCATCACGTCAACGGCCACGACGAGACTCTCATCGTGAACCATCGTCGCGATGCTCGGCTCACCCCGCAGCAGGGCATCGTTGACCGCTTGGGCTGTGGTGTTCGAGTTGGCGTCGAAGGTCAGGGCGACGCAGTTCACCGGTCGCTCGAGTAGAGTTTCCTCCATCGTGAAGTAGCGTGCCCGCGCTGTGACTCCCTGGACCTCTTCGAGTCGTGCACGTTCGAGCAACCGATCGACTCTCTCCGCATAGCCCGCCCAGCGTTGCGCCGGGTCGACTGACAGCCACTCTTGCAGCGCTACGACTACACCAACGATGATCTGGCGGTCCAGCTTGAAGGGTCGCCCGAAGGTTCTGTAGTCGCCTGATTCGAACCCCGTGAAATCGAGACCGGCGACCGCGTCGATCAAGTCCTTGCGGCCGCAGATGAAACCTCCGGAGTTGGGGCCGCCGAAGTACTTGGCACTGAAACAGACCAGGTCGGCCCCCGCGGTACTGAAGCTTTGGATCGTCTCGGCCGAGTCGATCTTGTAGGCGGCGTCAACCAGCGTCGGAACGCCATGCATTCGGCTGAGCGCTGCGACTTCGGCGAGCGGCAGTGTTCCCGCTAGCCCATCGAGATGCGCCGGGAACACCACCACGGCGGTATTCCGGTCCAGGCTGGCTTTCAGCTGCGCGGCGGTCGTTTCATTTTCGTCGCCAACCTGGTGCAGGGTGGCACCGGTCATCCGCGCACAGCGGTCGTACATGTAATGGTGCGCCTGCTGGATGACGATCCGATCGGGCATGCCCGTAGTGTCGGGCAGTTGCTCCCATTTTCGTCCATCGATGCCGGTCATGCAGGCGGCGGTCCCCAACGTAATTGCGGCGGAGGCGCCGGAAGTGACACGCGCCGCCTCTGCGCCGGCGATCTCAGCGAGGGTCTCGCCGGATCGGTCGAGCAACTCCGCCATGTTGACGAATGACTGGTTGCTCTCCTCCATCGCCGCCCATACAGCTGGCGAGAGAATGGAGCCGCCGAGACCCGTATAGACACCACAGGCATTGATGACGGGCGTAACCCCGAGCGTTTCGTACAGGCGGTTCTGGTCCATCCGTTATGGCCTCTCGTCGCTTCTCGAACGTGTTCGGGGTGGGTGGATAGCGCGATTGGAGGTGCGGGCGGCGCTAGTAGCCTCTAGTACGTGGTCACCTGGTCGATGATGGTCAGGGCTCGCTCAATGTCCTCCTCGCCGTTGAAGAGGTGAGGCGAGAATCGGACGAAGTCGTTGCGTGGCGACGCCAGCACTTTCTTCGCCTTGAGACGTCGTGCGATCTCTGGATTGTCGCCCTCGAAACGCGCCGCCACGATGGCGCTTCGCTCTGAGATCTCTTCTGGAGACAAGACCTGAACGCCACGTTCCAACAGGCCGTTCCTGAACATCGAAGCACTGTTTTGATTGTGTTCGGCGATCCTGTCAATCGATACGTCCAGCAGATATGCGAGTGATTCGCAGGCCGCGATGGCGGCCCCGTAGGACATCGTGCTGAATTCGAATCGGCTTGCCGAAGGCGGATACTCCAGTCGATCGGCTTGGAAGCTCCACATGTCGACGTGGCTGCGCCATCCGACGATTCCGGGGTTGAGGGTCTGCAGCGCAGGCGCCACATACATCACGGCCGCCCCGAAGGGTCCGCATAGCCACTTGTACGTCGAACAGGTGACCGCGTCGATGCCCATCGCCTGCGCGTCAATGGGCACCTGGCCGGCGGATTGGGTTGCATCGACGATCAGCAAGGCGCCGTGCTCGTGCGTGGCTTTCGCGATTCTCTGCAGGTCGTATCGTTGGCCGGCGCCGTACTCGACGTGCGACAGGCACACGACCGCGACATCGTCCTGGATCGCGGCCAGTATTTCATCCGTGTTGACGTATTGATCTTCCGCAGCTACCCAGCGGATGTCGGCACCTGTGTGCGCGGCGACTCGTACCCAGGGGTAGATCGTGCTCGGATGGCATATGCGTGTCGCAACGATGCGCGTGCCTTTTTCCGGGGCGACGGCCCAAGCCAGAGAGCTCATCAGGATGGTCTCGCTCGACCCGATTGCGATGTCCTCGGGCCGGCCGTTGAACAGCCTGGCAGCCTCCCGGTGGAAGTTGATGAAGACGCTCTCTTCGTCCGACTCGTCGAAGGACCCAGTGCCTTCTTTGGCGAGTCGCCGCTGCCAGTCGATCGCAGAGGCCGCCGCGTCACGATGCATCAGCGCAATCGAGGCGGAGTCGAGGTACGTCGACGTTGCAGCGGCGGGGAAGACGTCGGTCCCTGCTAGCGGCTTCATGAACGCCTCTGGTCTCGCGTCGCGCGAGCCCTGTTGCCGGAAAGAATCCCCACCAACTCGTCGTCAATGCTCGAGGCGAGCGTTCCCGCGGGCCGGATAGCCGCTCCTTCGAACTCGAAGTCGATTCGTCGAACCGAGCCATCCTCTATCTCGTGCGGCATCGCGATGTTGTGTCGGAACGGTGGCTTCTCTTCTGACAGATCCGTGAACTCGGTCCTCGTCATGCCCAGAGGCGTCAGGATGCGGTCATGGATGACCTCCTCGTAGGTGCTGTTGGTGACCTGGCCCGCGACATAACCGGCCGCCATGAACATGGTGTTGTTGTACTGGAAACGTTCCCTGAATCCGACGCTGAGGTCGGCGTTCCGGATGCTGCCGACCAGGTCCTGTCGCGACAGCGTGCTTCCCATCCAGCTGACAGCGCTCTCGGGAACGCCGGTGCGATGGGTGACCAGGTCTTCCACGGTGAGGTGTGCCGACACGTACTCGTCATTGTGGACGGCGAAGCTCGGCACGTACGTGCGCACCGGAGCCTGCCAGTCGATCAAGCCGTCGTCGACAAGCATGGCTAGCGCAGTCGTCGTGAAGGCCTTCGTCGTCGAGCCGATCAGGAAGATGGTCTGGGAGTCGATCGGACGACCCGTGCTCGTGTCCCTTGTTCCGAAGCCTTCGGCGAAGATCACTTCGCCGTTGCGCACGATTCCGACACCCAATCCGGGCACCCCGGCTTCCGCCACCCTCTGCTCGATCGTCTCCCGGATCGCTCCGAGTTGTCTCTCGAGTGTCGGAGTTGGCTTCGCTAGATTCGGCTGGCGCGGCGTGTGTCCGGGACCTCGCACAACCATGCCCGGTCGAGCGTCCGAGACCTCGCCGTTGTGTAGAACGACCTCCCCGTTCACGACGACGGTATGGACCCCCGTCGATATTTGATGCGGGTCAATATAGGTGGCCCGATCGATGATGGTGGCGGGATCGAAGATCACCACATCGGCATAGAAGCCTTCCCTGAGCAGCCCTCGGTCACGTATCTGGAGGATTTGTGCCGGGAAAGACGTAGCGCGCCTCACTGCCTCCTCCAAACGCACCAGGCCAAGCTCGCGGACATACTTGCCCAAGATCTTGGGAAACGAGCCGTAGCTGCGCGGATGCGTAAGCCCCCCGGACAGCGGCCCGTCGGGAGCGATCGTTCCCCCATCAGTGCCGAATGCTACCCAGGGTTGCTGGATCGCCAGTTGAATGTCGTTTTCATTGTTGATGTATGACGTGAATCCGGGGTCGCCCTCGAGGACGAGGTCCATGACGGTGTCGCGCGGATCCTGATTCTTGGCGCGCGCGATCGCATCCAACGTCATGCCTTGATACGGGGCCAGGTTCGGGTTGTCAGCCCCGCCGACGAGGGTGATTCCCCGCGGACCGCCACCTGCCCCCATGTACTCTTTCTCCCACTCGTCGGTCTGCGTCGCCAGGTCCGTTTGAATCCGCTCACGGATCTGCTCGTCGTTCAGGCGGCGGACGACCTCGTCCCAGCCACCCTCCAGTGCCCAAGGTGGCAGCAGCGCCGAGAAGCTCGCGGCCCCTTGCTCGTAGGGATACATGTCCGCGGTGATCTGCAGGCCTTCCGCTCGAGCATCCTCCACGCGCTGCACGATCTCGGGCATGCGGCCCCAGTTCTGCTCGTAGGCGATCTTCAAGTGCGTAATGTGCGCCGGAATGCGCGCCTCGCGGGCGATTTGAAAAACCTCATCCAGGGACGCGTGGAAGGCGTTGCCCTCGCTTCGGGGGTGCGTCTGATACACGCCGCCGTACGCGGAAGCGACCTTTGCCATCTCGACGAGCTCGCTCGTCCGGTTGTAGCGGTCCGGGGAGTACATGAGCGCCGAGTACACACCCAGGGCCCCGTCCCGCATCGCTTGGTCGACGATCTCGCGCATTTGGTCGAGTTCTTCAGGAGTCGCGAGGCGGTTATCGTGACCCACAGTCATCACGCGGACGTTCTCGGTACCGAGATAGGTGGCGAAGTTGATCGTTGCCGGCGTTGCTTCCAGGTGGCGAAAGAACTGATCGAGCGAGCGCCACTCGAGGTCGACACCGTAGCGGGCGAGCCTGGCCTCGTGGCGGGCCGCCATGGCATCGTTCAGCGGTGCTACCGAACTGCCCTCCCCCTCGATTTCCAGGGTGATTCCCTGCGTGACCTTGCTCACCGCGCGTGGATCAACGAAGTAGTTGGTTCCGGGATGGGCGTGCATATCGATGAACCCGGGCGAGACAGCATACCCCTGTGCGTCGATGCGACGCCTCGCCAATGCCTGGGAGAGGTCGCCGACGGCAGCGATCTTCTTGCCGCGGATGCCTACGTCGGCCTCGAACCAGGGATTCCCCGTACCGTCGATGAGCCGTCCGCCATGGACGATCAGATCGAACGGCTCCTGTGCGGCGTGGGAATCTGCCTGAGGGATCAGGTATCCGAAAAGCAGAACTCCGACGGATAGGAGGGACAGCGGCAGCGTGGTTCTAGACATATGCGATCCTCCCCACCTCATGTCTACGTGCCCGGCGCGTGGAAAGACGAAGTGGGATGACAAAGCGGATGGCTGTGTGGAGATGGTTCATTGCTTCCGTGACCAGGCGTAATAGACGGGAACGCCGAGCCCAAGAACGGCGAGTCCGGAGAATGCCTCGACCGGTCGCTCGAAGAGGCTCGTGATCCCGATGGCGACAACGGACGTGAGGAAGAACGCTGGAACGATCGGGTAGCCCCACACCCGATACGGCCTTGGGAGGTCGGGTCGTGTGCGCCTGAGCGTGAAGACGCTTGCCGCGGCGGCCGCGTAGAGGAGGATCACCGCGAACGTGGCGTAGGTGAAGAGTTGCTCGAACGTCGCCGAGAGTGCCAGGACACACGCCCAGGCGCACTGAAGCCACAGGGAGACGTGGGGTGTGCGGTACCGCGGATGCACACGAGCCACCGAGCTAAAGAACAGTCCGTCCTTGGCCATGGCGTAGTAGACGCGGGCCCCTGCCAGGATCGACCCGTTGGTAGACCCGAATGTGGAGATTACGATGGCCGCGGCGATAAAAACCGCGGCGCTTGGACCCAGGAGTGCCGACGCGGCCCTCTCCGCCACTGTGAGCACCCCTTGCATCTCAGTGATCGGTAGCGCCAGGACATACACCACATTCACGAGAAGGTACGTGACCGTGATGGTGGCGGTTCCGAGCACGAGAGCCCGGGGCAGAGTCCGGGCAGGATCCTTGATCTCGCCGGCAGAAAAGTTGAGGTTGCTGAACCCGTCATATGACCAGAGGACCGCGATCAGGGCAATCAAGAACCCGCTGAGCAGTGAACCGCTGTCGACACCTCCTACCGGTGTCGGGAGCTCGCCCGCCGAGCCGCTGCCGGCCCAAAGTCCTAGAGCGATGAAGATTGCGATCGCTGCAACCTTGAGTATTGTCGAGACGTTCTGGATCAACGCGCCGAACCGGAGGCCGAGCACGTTCATCGCGGTCAAACCGATGATCGTCGCCACCGCGACGAACTGCCCAGCCGACAAGGACACGGTGGCTCCAGCGAGCGATCCGGAAACCAATACGTTGTCGATGGCGAGAGCCGGCAAGAAATAGCCGAGGTACACCGCGAAGCCCGTCGCCACCGCGGCGATGGCGCCCGGTTGATAGACCAGAAAGATGATCCATCCGAACAAGAACGCCGGCAGAGGCCCGTAGGCCTCCCGGAGATAGACGTACTGGCCGCCAGCCTGCGGCATCGCTGCCCCGAGCTCTGCGTAGGTCAGGGCTCCCGCCATGGCCAGCAATCCTCCCACCAGCCACGCCGCAAGCAGCAGCATCGGATCGGGCAGTGATTCCGCCATGATTCCGGTCGTGAGGAAGATCCCGGAACCGACGGTGATTCCGATGACCAAGAAGGTGGAGTCGAGTAGACCGAGTTCGCGTACCAGCTCTCCACCGGCTTCGTGCGGGTCGGGAGTCATATCCCCGCGACGACAGACGCGTCGGGCTGGACGGCGACCACTGCCCGAAGCTTGGCCTCGGCTGCGTTCAGGTGGCGCAGCAGAACCTCAGCGCACTCACCCTGTCGACCGCGGGCCAGGAGGTCGGCGATGGTCCGGTGCTCGGCTACTTGCGTAGCCGCAGCATCGTCGCTGTCTGCACCGTCCACCAAGACCAGAGCGAGACGAAGCTCGGCCAGGGTGGTCTGGAGAAGGTTGCTCATCCGTTCGCTCTTCAGGAACTCCACCAGGTACTGATGAAAACGCATGTCTAGCTCGACGGCGCGTGGCCAATCCCTTGCCAGGCTCGACGGGCCCATCTCCTCGACGAGCTTCCCCATTCGCTCGAACTCAGCGATGGGAGCACCACGACTCGCGTTCACAGCAGCAAGCTCGAGCAGCCTGCGTACCCCGTAAATGTCGGCCACGTCCCCTTCCGTGAGCGTCATCACAGCAGCGCCGCGATGTGGGCTGTGCTGCACCAACCCCTCGTAAACGAGGAGCCGGAGCGCCTCTCGCATGGTGTTGCGCGAGATCCCAAAGACAGACGCCAGCGACACCTCCTGCAGCGGCGTCCCCGGTCGAAGCTGCCCCTGGAGGATCTGCTCTCTCAGCGCGCCGGCGGCCTGGTCGGAGGTGCTCTTTCGGTCGATTCGTAGGCCCTGCGGGTCGCTCACGCTGGTGTTGCTCCGTAGAAGAGGGTGCCTATCCCCGCTGCTGGCCTCAGCGGTGGATCATGGCCAAAGGGGACACGATCCCTGTATTATTGGTCAATTGTTGAACAATTTGTCAAGCGACACTTTCAGATAGGCCTTAGGGTGCACGAGAGCGCGTCGGCCAAGACGAGGACATATCAGCATGCCTAGAGCAGCAAGGCTCGTACAGCTAACCGTCCTGTGTCTGGCGGCCTCCGTCGCGATGCCCGCCTGCGGAAATTCCCCCGAGGCCGGTACCGAGCGGGCGGCAACGGGCGGCCTCGGAGACCGAGACGTTGTCGTCGGCAACCTGGGAGCCAAGATCGACGAATACTTGACCGGGCTCACCCCGGATCGCTTCGCCGGCAGCGTTCTGGTGGCGAGGAAAGGACAAGTCCTCCTCAACAAGGGCTATGGGATGGCTATTCGATCCGCGCGCATCCCCAACTCTTCCGAGAGCGTCATCGTCATCGGCTCGATTACCAAGCAGTTCACGGCGGCAGGAATTCTCAAGCTCGAGATGCAGGGGACGCTGAGCACGGACGATACGCTTCCGATGTATTTCGAGCAGGTTCCGGACGACAAACAAGGCATCACCCTGCATCAGTTGCTCACCCACACGGCCGGCTTGATCGACTACACCGGTGACTGGGACGCCGATGGAGATTTCGAAATTGCCCCACGCGACGAAACGATCCAAGAAGCGCTGGACGCGCCTCTAGTTGCCGCTCCTGGCACGGAGTTTCACTACTCCAACTCGAGCTACAGCGTGTTGGCAGCCATCATCGAGAAAGTCTCAGGCCAGTCCTACGAGGAGTACCTGAGCGAGAACATCTTCAAGC
The DNA here is from genome assembly GCA_963666055.2 of Acidobacteriota bacterium. Classification (GTDB taxonomy): domain Bacteria; phylum Acidobacteriota; class UBA890; order UBA890; family WLXD01; genus DASCOT01. The sequence continues at coordinate 1,280,838 of CAXWPH010000015.1, forward strand.
CGGCCGGCATGAATACGACCGGCTATCGAATGCCGGATTGGGACAGCCACGTCGTCGCTCACTACTACGCCGAAGACGAGGACCTAGGCGGATTCCTGGAACGGCCGTACCCTCAGTGGAACCTCCTCGGAAACGGCGGAATCCTGACGACAACGGGCGATTTATACCGGTACCACCTTGCCCTTGAAGGGGAGGAGATCCTGTCCGCTGCTGCGAAGGAGAAGTTCTACCGGCCTTTTCTGGACGACTACGCGTACGGATGGAGCATCGAACAGACCGACCACGGTCTTCTCATCCAACACTCCGGCGGTGGGTCGTTCGGTTCGAGCGACAGCGCTCTTTTCCGTCGCTACGTTGAAGCTGAGGTCGTCATCGTCGTCCTGGGTCACCAGGCTTACGATGGGCAGAGCATGACCAGGCAGGTCACCTCCGAAGTGGCAAACATTGTGTTTACCGACCAGTAGCTCGATGTGAAGGGGCCCGTGACTTTCCGTGATTCCGGAAAACCGCGAATCGGGGTAGCTGAAGAGCTCTTTGTTCTGGCGGAGCCTCTTGAGCTCTCCACTCCGGTACACGCGCCTCTCCAAACGCGCTTCTCCAAGTTCGCGGGTGACGCCTTCCTCCATCATCCGCAGGTCGGAGGTTCGAATGTCGAGCCCTGGCAAGTCGCGTACTTGTACTGGCTCCGTTTCGGGTACTTCATGGGTGGCAACTCCAGATCGGGGACCTTGCCACGATGATGCACTGAGATCAGGAGCCATGCACCAACGCCTCGTGCACTTCGAACAACGAGACCGAACTATGGCTGCCAGACTCCGATCCCGTCCTCAAAGACGAAATTCGTACCAAAGGGTGCCGACAGGCGCACGACGAGATCGATGATCTCCTTTGCTAATTCGCCCTTCGCGAGACGCGGTGTGCCTCGCGTAGTTCTTCCGTCTCCATGCCAGAGAGCGTCCTTGTGGCCCATTTCGATTGGATGGAGCTTGAGCTCTACCATCCGGTGCCCCTTGAACACGGGGATCGCGACCACGCTCTCGAACCACACCGCGTTCTCCGGCAGCATGGCGTACGCGCCCTTCTGCCCCTCGGGGTCGTAGACAGCGCTGACCAGAGCGTTGGGGTCGACGACATCAAACGCCTCGTATGTATCCTGAGACACCGGCTCCTCGGTCTCATACTGAAAAATGAAATCCGCCAAGCTGTAGAAGATGGGCTTGCTCTTGTAGATCTCGATACCCCTGAGCCGGTGCGGCCCGTGGACGATATAGGTGACCGCGCCCGCGTCGAGACACTTCTTGATGAACCCGATGAGCCACGGCGGCGGCTCCTCGTTAGTGTTGCCGCTTTCATGGGAGTGGCTGTTGACGATGACGAAATCGGCCTGCTTGGCCGCATTGCGAATCACGTGGAGGATCCGCTCCTCGTCCTGGGGGTTCACCGTCTCGATCAGTTTCGTTTCCGGTCCCTGAACGAAGGTAGTACCCCCAACCCGGAGAGGCTCCTCCGGTGACTCGGGCACGGCACTGCCAAGCTCCTCGCCGATCCGACGTAGATCTGCCATTCGCTCAGGATCTACTTGATAGGTCCGATTGACTCGCAGCGGGTTGAGCCCCGGTCGGCCCCGAGAGTCCAAACGGGTCGGCGCGGCGCGGGCATGGCGCGCGAACGTGCTCGCCAGACCGATCAGCGCAACGCGACCCTTCTTCGTATCCAGGTAGGCGGGCGCGCTCGCGCGGCCGAGATTCATGCCGACTCCTGAGTGCACCAGCCCGGCACGCTCGAGATTGCGCATCGTCGCGACCATGCCTTCGATACCGAAGTCGCCGGTGTGGTTGTTGGCGAAATTCGCCAGATCAAATCCCATCCACTTGAGCTCGTCAGCCATCTCCGCGGGGCCGCGTTGTTCCCAGGCGCCAGCCGCCGGCCAGCCCTTGAAGTCCCACAGTCGAAGAATCGTAGTTTCGACGTTGGTGAACGCAATGTCAGCGCCTCGGACAAGCTCGACGAGGTCCAGCAGCCGCTCATCGTCGTAGATGGAAACGGGCCGAGTGATGATCGAGTCGCCGGTAGCTGCAAGCGACCAGGTGGGGGGTTCGGCGGTCTCCGATTGCGGCCCGCTTGGCTCCGCAGGGTTGGTCGCTAATAGACAGAGACTGAACAAGATAACGAGTGCGGACACGCGGATGCGCATGGCGTTGCCTCCTTCTTTGGGGGGAACCCGCTGCCTTTTGAGGGTCGACTCCGCTCCCCTTGTTTCAAGTTGCCCATCAGTCGGGGCGATATCGTCTTCTCCTTTGAGACCGTGAGGTTCAGCCATCCTCTCCATCAGGTTGCGGAACGATACCTACTGCTCCGTCCGTTACGTCTTGAGCGCGCCGAGCTCACGGAGGGCAGGTAAATGTCCGCCACCTTCTCAGAGAACTCCCCGGGAGTCGCGCTTGCGAAGTTACAGAGGGTGACGACGGAAAACTGCAGATCTGGAAAGCGTTCGTAGAAGGCCCGGTAACCGACCCAGGCGCCTCCGTGAAACACTCTGCGGTGTCCTTCGTACTCGCCGATACTCAGCCCGAAGGCATACTGGCTACCATTCCTCCACGCCACTGGATGTGTAGAGAGGACGATGTCCATCAGCGATCGTCCACCACTGCCAAGCTTGTTGTCGTAGAAGTTCTGATCCCACTGGATGAAGTCGTCGATGGTTGTGAACACGCCTCCGTCGCCCAGCAAGTCCAAGTCGACCTTGTAGATATGCCAGGCACCGGCTTCTGTCTTGCGATAGCCGTCGGCACGCTCCCGTACGATGCCCGTCGCATCGTCGTTGAAGAAGCTGTGCTCCATGCCCAGGGGGCCGAAGATCTCGGCGGCTGCAAGTTCGCGCAAAGTCTTGCCGGACACACGCTCCGCTAGCAGCCACAGAAGAACATACGCTGCATTGTTGTAGCGGAACTCTGTTTCCGGTGGCGTGCGTAGCTCCAGCATCGCGAGGCCAGCGTAGAACTCGTCAACGGTGAGATGATCCCCATTGGCGAAACTCTGCGGCGATGTCGTTTCTCGAAGCTCAGGGCGCTCGAACACCCCGTGACCCGCCTCAGCGAGCCGAGCCAGGGTCATCCGCGGCGTGGAGAGCTCAGCGTCACGCCCCGAGTAGTGGGCCATGCCGCTAACGTGATGCACCATCTGCCGGACGGTGACTTTGTGGCCGTAATCCCGTAGTTCCGGAAGATAGGTATGGACATCTGCATCAAGATCGAGCTCGCCGCGCTCAGCCAGGATCGCGATCGACATCGCGGTGAACTGCTTGGAAATCGAACCTACCCGGAACACAGAGGATGTCGAGATCGGGATATCGTGTTCGAGGTTGGCCATCCCATAGCCCGCCTTGTGGATGTACTCCCCCTGATGAATGACCCCTACTGCGCAGCCGGGTGTGCCTTCTGTGACGATACCCTCGAAAAGCTCGTCTACTGCGAGGCTCTCTTCCTGCCAGGCAGAGGTCGGGCGCATCCCGGAGCAACCGGTCATCAACAGCAACCAACAGACTGCGGTGGAGATCCCCTTTCCCGGATTCCCCGGCCGGATCTCTGATCGCGAAGAATCCCTTCGCTCCATGGCTCACCTCGCTGATATGCGGTTTGGTTGGCGACTGCCGTGCGGGCCCCTCGTCCAAGAACCAGGTGTCGCCGAGTCGGCCTTGCCGACGACGAAGCCTCCGGGCGTAGTCCAGGCCGAACTTCCCACACCAGAGTCGGATCGCTTCGTGCGAGACGATGATCCCTCGCTCCGCCAGGAGATCTTCCACGTCTCGGAAGCTCAGGCAGAACCGGTGATACAGCCACACGGCGTGGCTGATGATCTCTGGCGGAAAGCGATGTCTATGGTAGCGCTGCGGGTCAGGGTTCATCGCCGAACTCTGCCAGCCTGCTGATTTTAACTTGACAGTACCTCTGCGGGGTGTCTGCGTCACGTGCCATCCTGAAGTACGTAGAGTCGCTCCACTGGTTGCGAATGGCACTGGTGTGTGGGCGCCCTGCTGAAGGTGTATCCGTGGAATGGCTGCAATCGATCTCTTCAATTCGGAACGCGGTTCCGGAGCTGGCTTTGGAGTTGACCCAATGAACTCGACGCAACTTGTTGCCTGCGCCCTCGTCTTCCTGATGGTCGCCGTGAGCCCGGCACCCGGGGCTGCATGGGCGCAGACGCACGTGCCCGCTCCCGAAGAGATCCTTGGATTCCACGTCGGCGATGATTTCAAGCTCGCATCCTACGACGAGTCGATCGCCTATTTCCGGGCATTGGACGCCGCCAGCGATCGCTTGGAGCTGCGCGAGATCGGCCGTACTTCCGAGGGTCGATCCTGGTTCATCGCGTTGATCTCATCGCCGGAGAACCTTGCGAACGCCGAGCACTATCGCGAGATTTCCAAGCGCCTCGCCAACCCCGTCGGGCTGTCCGACGAGGAGGCGCGGGCGCTGGCGCAGGAGGGCAAGGTGATCGTCACGGTCGATGGGGGCCTACACGCGAGCGAGAGCGCTCACGCCCAGCTCACCATCCAGTTCGCATACGACCTGATCACAGAAAAGGAGGGATCGATCGCGCGCGAAATCCTCGACGAGGTCATTCTCATTCTCTATCCCTCGATCAACCCTGACGGCCAGAACATGGTCGTCGACTGGTACCGCCAGAACCTCGGGACCCCCTACGAGACCGCCCCCATGCCGCGCCTGTACCAGAAGTACATCGGCCATGACAACAACCGCGACGCCTACGGCCTGAACATGATCGAGTCGCGGACTGTGGTGCGGCTCCTGCGTCATTGGGAGCCGCAGGTTCTCTATACCCACCACATGACTGCGACGTTCCCCTCGACCATGTGGCTACCGCCTAACGGCGAGCCGATCAGCCCATACGTGCACCCCTTGATGACCCGGACGCTCAACCTGCTGGGGACTGCGGCCGCCCAAGCGATGGACGAGAAGGGCCTGCCCGGCGCCGAGCACATGGGTGAGTTTTACGACTTCTGGTACCCCGGCTACATCGACTACGGCAACTTCTTCCACAACGTCGTCAGCATGTTCAGCGAGGTGGGGCTGCATACCTCACCTTCGCCGCGCTTCTACAGTGTGCGCGACTTCCCGCCGGAGCACCAAGCACTGCTACCCAAGTCGCTTCACGCGTCGCTGTGGCGCGGTGGTTGGTGGCGACAACGCGACTCGATCAACATCATGTTGGCGACCACCTGGTCGACGCTCGACATGAGCGCGAAGTTCCGCGAGCGATTCTTGTACAACCGCTACGTGGCCGGGCGCGACACCATCCGACACTACTCGGAGAGCCCGCCGTACGCGTACTTCATACCGGTGCAACAGCGTGATCCGGTGGCGGCAGTCGAGTTGTTGCGGCGGCTAGCTTTCCACGACGTTGCGGTGTACCGCCTGAATCAGGACGCGGTGGTCGACGGTCAGACCCACCCCGCGGGCACCTGGGTCATACCCATGGATCGCGCCAACGCCAACTTCGCGGCCGTACTCTTGGACGTACAGCGCTATCCGGATCTCCGCCAATACCCCGGAGGTCCGCCCGATCTTCCGTACGACATCGCGGGCTGGACGCTGCCCTATCAGATGGACGTCCGCACGGTCGCAACTGGCTCGCCGCTCGACGATTCGGTCCAGGCGACGATGGCGCCGGTGCTCGGTGAGACCGTAGACTGGAGCGTCGAGGGGGACGCAGAGCCCTTCGACAGCGTCCCGGGCGCTGGCTTCAACACCCATCCGATCGCCGCCGCCATCACGCCTCCGGCAGGCTCGGTAACCGGGAACGGTCCGGCGCTGCTGCTCGATCCGGCGCAGAACAACAGCTTCCGTGCCGTGAATCGCGCCTGGGGCTCGGGGGCTCAGGTACGTTTCCGGGCCGCTTCCTCCGGCGGCGCAGGGAGTCGATACATCGTCTCCGGGCTCTCCGCCGCGCAGGTCGACTCGATGGTCAAGGAGTTGGCTCTCCAAGCGGAACGTGGGCCCGCCGCCGGTGAGACCGTGCGGCGGCCCCGCATCGGGCTTTATCGGCCGTGGCAACCGAGCATGGACGAGGGATGGACGCGTTGGCTGCTCGAGCAGTACGGCTTTGGATTCGAGACCGTCTACAACGCCGACATGCGGGCAGGCGACCTGCGCGGGCGCTACGACGTCATCGTGCTCGTAGATCTGTCGCCACAACAGATCATCGAAGGCGCCCCGGTCGGCAGCGTTCCGCCGCCCTACGCCGGAGGCATCGGCCGCGAGGGGACCCGCGCCCTCGACGCTTTCGTACGCGACGGAGGGACTCTCGTCTGCCTCAACCGCAGCAGCCGCTTCGCCATCGATGAGCTCCATTTGCCAGTTCGCGACGTCGTCAGGGAACTCGAATCAACGGACTTCTTCATCAGTGGCTCGGTCGTCGAGGCGACCGTCGACACCGCCCACCCGATCATGGGCGGCATGCCGGAGCGCGCCAAGATCATGTTCATGAACAGCCCGGTGTTCACGACTGAAGAAGGCTTTCATGGCAGCGTGCTCGCCAAGTACGCGACGGCCGGATCGCCGCTGCTGTCCGGCTTCCTGCTCGGCGAGGAGTACATGCTAGGCTACGCCGCCGCGATCGACGTCGCGCACGGCGACGGCCACGTGGTCCTGCTAGGCTTCCGGCCGCAGTGGCGCGCCCAACCCTTCGGTACGTTCCGCGTCCTATTCAACGCCTCGCTATACACTCGGGAGATAGCGGCCACCAGCATACCGACCCCCGACTTCTGGACCTATTGACCTGCCCCAAGTGTTTGGGCTAATGCGTAACTCATTAAATCGGTGCTGACAAGAGATGGTCGCAGCCGACGGTCAGCGTTTCGTGATGTTCCCCGCCCCAACCGGAGCCAGTCCCGCAGCGGCCACGTGACGCTGGTCACCAACTGGTTCGACGAGCTGAAGCGGCTCGTGCCGACGGATCAGTAGCTGACTGGGCCGAGTCCCGCAGGCACTTGTGCTGTTGCCGCGCTACCTCTTCCCGGTGCTCCACCCCAGCCACTTCAGCGGCCTCCAGGAGCAACGCCAGCTGCTGCTCTGGGCGAGGTGGGCGATCTGTGTGGTCGGGGTGAGCCTCATGCGCGGGAGCTTACTCCCTTGCGGCCAAGTTACGTCCGCGTTGGTGGGACGCTACCTGATGCCGTTTTCTCCAACTCGGTGACGCGCGTTCCCATGAGAATTGCCGGGATCATATGTTGCGCCACCTACCCCTAGACAGGTGTGGTGTCCATCAACAAGCCGAAAGCGGCGAAATCCGGCTACAAACGGCAAACTGCTGTCGCTAACCAATGCGCCGTAAGTTGTTGAAAACACTGGAACACAAAGGCGCGCCCGGGAGGATTCGAACCTCCGACCTGCGGATTAGAAGGTCAGAGACCTGGACTCGTAGTTCTTTGTAGCTAGTTCGTTTTCTTTGTAGTGATCGGCAGTTGCATCCTCACTCGTACAACTAGATACAAGTACAAACAAACAGAATCCGATCTTGTTTGTAGGGTTTTTGGCAAGAAATAGGCAAGTTTCCATACAACCGAGTCCGAAGTAACTGCCACACTCCGATCAGCCGCGGCTCGTGATGGTGGCAGCTAGCTATGGATCCGTCGGCACGAGCCGGTTCAGCTCGTCGAACCAGTTGAGCACGACCTGCAGCTCGGTTCCCTGGGGCACCGCGCCCTCGCTCATGACAAACTCTTGTCCGTCAGGAGTGATGTCGAAGAGATGTGATCTCGGTGCAATATGGACATTAAATCGGCCTCTTGTCTCAAACAGCCGGCGGGGCTTCCCAGGGGAGAAGCCCGAGTCATAGCTGACATCAACGACCATCATCGCCCACACCCCACTGGTCATGTAGTAGATCGCACGCCCATCCCTGGACCACATGGGCCAACCCCCGATCACGGTCGAGATCTGTGTCCTTTCGCCCGGCCCTGGATAGGGCTGCACATAAGTGTGGAACTCGCCTGACTCATTCGAGTGGTAGACGATCCACTTCCCATCCGGCGAGAACATGGCGCCGCTCTCATGAGCCGCGGAGACGGCTAGATCCAGCGGCAGCCCTCCCTCTTGTAGAGGCAGGAGCCGGATGTTCTCTCCGGTCTCTGGATGGTTCTCTTGGTAAGCGAGGACCTCACCGTCAGCCGACCACGACTGCGGGTATATGGGGTATTCGGCCTCCAGGAGTTGTCGGGCAGTCCCGCTGCCATCAGAGGGCCGTATGACGATTCTCCAGCGATCACCGTCGTGGGAACTGTGCGCGATGGATCGCCCATTCGGCGACCAGACGGGAGCGACGTTGATCCCTGAGAACGGGCGTTCGGAAAACGTTCCACGTTCCATATAACCGATCCAAATCTGACGCTCTCGACTGTCTCCGTGCTCACAGGCAATGGCCAGTTCTCGGCCGTTGGGTGAGAGTCTCGGGCCCGCACAATGGAGACCACTCGGAAGCGGCAACGACCGGCTCACGCCATCATGACTCACGGCGACGGCAACGCCCAAGCCGGAGATAACGCCCAACGACTTCACCAAGGGTTCGTAGTAGATGAAGGTGCCCATATCCGAAACATCGTAGTCCCACACCTCGTCGATGAGCCGGACCTCTTGTCCATAGGCTTCAAGGCTAGAGAGGTCGAAGGGCCGCGCCCAAAGGGCCAAATTATGATAGCTCTTCCAATAGACGAGATGTCCGGTCGGCACGTATCGGGCGCCATAGGCTGATTCCAACACAGTCTTTTGTTCGCCTGTCTCGAGCGAGACCACAGCCGCGCCCAGGACGACACCGGTCTCAGGCCGAAAAACGCTAAAGAGCACCGTCTTGCCGTCAGGCAGTATCGACGCCCGGCGATGGTCACCGCCTTTGCTCGTGTCTATGGTGGTCAGCCTTCTCGGGCTTCCCCCTTCAGCAGACACGATGTGAAGACCCGACGAGTCGCCGTAGACAATGCCGCGTGCTCCCCACGCCTGCACACTAGCCTCGAAAGTAACGAAGATCCCAAGCGAGACTGGAGTGCTCCCATCCAGTGCGACCTTCTTGAGTTGGGTCCCCTTCGCAAATGCCACCCAGTTGCCGTCGGGAGAAAACGCAAAACGACGACCCGGGACCCCAGGTATCGGACTGAATTCGCGCTGATCCAAGGTCCTGATAACAAGCTGCGGTCTGAGTCCTCCTGAGCGGTACGCCACTCGCGTACCATCGCGCGAGATGTTGGGCCAGTCGGAGTAGGGCAAGTCCGACGGGAGGGACATCGTCAGGTGAACGGTTGATTGCGCAATCCGATCGTTGCTCGATTGGCGCCACAGGGCAGTGGTGACAGCGGCGACAGCGGCCAGCAGGACGACAAGGGTCCATGCGATCGGGAGCTGGTGGTGCCGAGCGATGGCCACGACCTGAGCGATGACTCCGGAGATCTGCGAGGCAAGCTGTGGAACTGCGCTGTCCACGGCCGTCTCCGGCTGGACCGTTGATATCGGAGCAATAAATCGGTACCCACGCCGGTGCACAGTCTGGATGTACGTAGGCCGATGCGGATCGTCTCCGAGCTCCTGCCGGAGAATCTTGATCGCCTCGCTGAGGGAGGTTTCGGCCACGACGGTATCGGGCCAAACCGCATCGATTAGCTCCTGTTTGCCGACCACCTCCTCCGGTTGCTGAAGCAGGTACTCCAGGAGCGCGAGAACGCGGGGCGGGAGTGAAGTTGCCCGCCCGTTCATGTACAAGAGGCGATTGTCTGGCTCAAAGCGGTAGCACCCGAAGGCCAGGGCCCCTGAAGACTTACGGACGCGCCCCGCCCCTGATCCGCCGGGGCGATCTCGACTTGACGCGTTGGCCGGCCGGTCCTTCATCGGACTAGCGCAGGGGCGGGCTCCTGAACCCCGTTCTCAAAACTTGCTCACAGAAGTCTCACGGATCCCTCAAGGATTGCTCAAGACTTCGGGCTTCAGAAGCGGCACCCTGCCGATAGGAAGTGGTCGGCGATCCAAGCATCGCCGGACAGGAAAACTTATCAGCCGTATGCCTCCTGGCTCAAGGGGCCGGTAGGCGTGTGCTGCGGCGGAATATGAGGAAGTATGTCATGCAACGTTTAACTGACTGGAGGCGACCCATCATGAGGCCGAGCGACTCTGCCCGTGCCACGCTGTTGCCGCTTCTGGTGGGACTGGTGGTGGCCACCGTACTGCTGGCGGGCGGGTTCGCGGCCAAGACCAACGAAGCCTATGCCAGCGAGGCGTACTCAGGGCAGGAGAAGGGCAACAAGAAGTGCAATGACGGGATTGACAACGACGGCGACGGGTTGATCGACGGCGATGACCCAGATTGTCAGGGCGATGGCGGCGGCGGCCAAGGCGGCGGCGGCAAGAAACAGAACGTGCCCGTGACGGTCACATTCCGGGATGCCGGCCTCGATGGAATACAGAGCGACGGACTAGGTGCCTACGCGGGCGTTTTCACGAAGCGCTTCGGGCGCTTGATTTTTCCCGACAATCCGAGCCGCACGCTGCAGATGTCTTTCGGTCAACTTGTGGGCTCTTGCGAACTGCCTCAAGAGCCGGAGTTTCTGTGGTCCTCCGGCTTTCCTGACGCCGAGGATGATGCTGACGTGGTGGTGAACCGTGTTGTCGAGAACAACGACGGAACGGAGACCGATCCCGACTCCGACTTTCTGGGCATGGTGGTCGGAACGATGGCGCCTGCAAGGGTGAAGATCAATTTCGACGATCCGGATGGGCGCACGCTGCTGTGGACGGTGCGCTACAAGACCATCGATTTTCCGTGCTCCACCAACGTCTACGTTTCGCGGCTCTCGGACACGACATGGAGCGTCGAAACAATAGCCGGCTCACGCGATCGGGCTACGTTGGTGATGGAAAACGAGGTCGAGCAGGGAACCTACTACCTGCCTTTCCGGATGGTTGTTTCGTGTGTCAATCCCGACTGCTCCTGAGCGGCGCGTGACCGCAGCCGTGTCCTGGCTGGGTGCTTCTAGGTTGAAGAGGAGCATGAAGCGTGCACCCCGTCCCTTCATTCTGGGCCTGAGCGCCCTCGTCTTGGGAGCTCTTTCTACCGGCGTCTCCTCCGTCGTCGACCCACCCTCGGAAGGCACGCTCACCTCCAGCGACGGGGCCCCAGAGGATCTGTTCGGCTTTTCTGTGGCAATCGATGGCGATACCGCCATCGTTGGAGCACCGAGAAACGGTGCCGGTGGATCGGCCTATGTCTTCGTGTGGGACGGAGAAAAGTGGATCGAGCAGGCCAAACTTACTCCCCGTGACCACGCCGCGGGCCAGAGGCTCGGTTGGGGGGTGGGGATCGACGGAGACAGGGCTGTCGTCAGCGCAATTAGCGACTCTCATGCAGGTGTCGACTCGGGATCGGCCTATGTCTTTCGACGGCGCGGGACAAATTGGGTGCAGGAGGCCAAGCTGATCGCCGACGATGCTGGACTCACGGACCGCTTCGGCTGGTCCCTTGCCATCGAGGACGACATCGTGGTGGTGGGAGCGACGCAGTTCCGTAAACCGGGCCCCGGCGCGGTATTCATCTTTCAACGCAGCGGAACAAGCTGGCGACAACTGGCGAAGCTTCGCCCGGGCGATGCGGCGACAGGTGATCAGTTCGGTTATGGAGTGGCCATCGATGGCAACGTAGTGATCGGCGTGGCACGCGACAAGGACAATTTTCGCGGGGCGGCCTACGTCTTTCGACGGCGCGGGAACAATTGGGTGCAGGAGGCCAAGCTCGATGCCGATGAGGGAGACGGGTTCGGTGGGGAGGTATCTGTCCGGGGCGATACTGCTGTCCTCAGCGCATACGGCGCCTATGTCTTTGAGCGCCGCGCGTCAGGCAGGGAAGGCGGGGTGCCCTCGGCCGACGACTGGACACAGGTGGCCAAGCTGACCGGCAGTGACATTCTCGAAGAGGATGTCTGGTTTGACACAGTTGCGATCGAGGGGGAAACCATTCTGGTCGGAGTGTCGCGCGACGATGACTGGGGAGGCTTGTCCGGCTCCGCGTACCTATTCGAGCCCATTCAGGGAGTCTGGTCTGAAACCGGCAAGATCACGTCCGCTGACACATCGTTTCGCAGCCAGTTCGGCTGGTCTATCGCCTTCCACGAAACCACCATCCTGATCGGAGCCAAGGAAGAGAACATCGGAAAACCGGGGACGGCCTACACGTTTGGGCTCACTCCAGAGCAGAGGATCGTATTTCTAGAGGTCCGTGTGAGCAATCTCGTCCGCGACGGTACGTTGTCTGCGAAGGCGGGAAAAGGACTGCTCGCGAGGCTGAAGCGAGCGAAGAGATTGTTGGGCAAGGGCAAGGTCGAACGCGCCAAGAAGCAGTTGGAGAAGTTCACCAAGAAGGTGCCCAGCTTTGTCCGCCGCGGGGTGCTCTCACCGGCACTGGGTCAGGCGCTGATCGACTCGGCGGACATCACGATCGCCGAGCTCGACAAGAACTAAGGAGTCCGGAAAGGTGCTCTTACGCCGCCTGAGCCGGGCTGTGGTCTTTCGCTGGTCGGTGGCAGCGAACGGGCGGCGGTCGTACAGATCGCCCCGGATGAGAGCCGGTTCGAGCGCAGGCTGGCCAATGCTTCCCTGAGAAGGTCGATCCGAACGAGCAAGAACATCAAGGTGCTCGGCAACCTGCGGATATCGAGGAAGTTCAATCGCGCCGATGTCTGGGGGACACGGCGGTTCGCCATTGTCGCAAAGGGCAGTTACGGCTGGGGAGTCGTCGATACCCGAAGACCCCGCAACCCGAAGGAGATTGCCAAGTTAGGGCTGCTGGCCGTGAATGACGTGAAGGTGGACGGCTCCCTCGCGGTGGTCACGAACGAAGCGGGGTTCGTCGGCGCCGGAGCGATCTTGTACGACCTTACCGATCCTTTCCGCCCATCGGAGCTGTCCCGCATCACCCACGAGAGTGCCTTGAGCGTACACAACGCCTACCTCGACGATGGCGTTCTGTATCTCTCTTCCTACACCACCGGCAATGTGGAGATCTTTGACGTTAGCGATCCCAGCGCGCCGCGACACCTCGCCTCGGTGTCAATGGCCGCCGGCGACGTGGGGGCGGTGCAACTCGGTAGCAGCGGAACCGGAGAGACCCACAGCGCCTTCAAAGGGGTGGGAACCGCCACTGAGGTCGGGCCGAACCGCGTGCACTGGTCCGGAACTTATTGGGGACACAGTTTCAACAACGAGGGTGATGGGTTGCTCCACAACACGGTCTGGAACTGTCCAGCCGCATCAGACATATCAGACGGCGTGGTGGACTTCAAAGGGTACTGCACTGTTACAGATCCTGATGGCGACAAGATCTACGGGAGTTGGAGTGGCGGTGGTCCTGTGACGGGCGAGATCACCGGCATCCTCGAATGGACCGGTGGCACGGGCAAGTATTCCGATATTCAAGGTGGCTTTGATTTCCAGTGCCGGGCCGTCGGTAACGACGACCAGCTGCAGGGCATGCGCGTCGCGGCTACTTGCCTACCGTCTAGTCCGTCGCAGCCTATCGCAGGCCCGCAGTTTAGCAAGAAGTCGGCGCGTCTCTAGAAAAGCCGATGGCGATAGTACCGACGTCAGTTCACAGGCGCGAAACCGATTCTCAACGCCTCGGATAGCCTGGAGGACACATCATCCGGCCCAGCTCGCCGCTCGCGCGACCGCGGCATCTCCATTGTGTGGACCGACGTATAGCGTGTGGTTTTGCGCCCCCTGGACCTTCGCATGGCTTGACGATCTGTGCGTTAGATCATCACCTGTCTCAGAAGAAGCCGCTATTGGGATTCTCCAAGCGTCTCCTAGTCGTCTATCCCGAAGGCCAGTAGCACATTGCCCGGTGTATTGCCGAAAAGCCCGTACCCGGATCCCAGGTACATCATCCCATCGACGATCGTTGGGGAGGTGGCACCAATTGCGCCGCCGAAGGCCGGCACTTCGTTAACGGCTTCGTAGGTTCGTTTCGTCGTGTATTCCCAGAGAATCTCGCCGTCCGCCTTTGAATATGCATGGAGTGTCCCTTGGGACGAGCCGGTGATTACCGCGCCGGGCACTGCGGTTGCCGCCGCCGTATAACCCGAGGAGCAAGCGTTCCAACCCGACAGGTTGCAGTCCTCCAGCCCCGGCAGTTCCCTGTACCAGACGCGCTCGCCCGTCGTCACCCGCAACGCCGCAACGGCCCCGCTCGCGTCCCGGTAGTTCAGTGGACGATAGAAGAGCTCGCCGTCTGACGCCCCGCCCCAACCCGCGCCGTTAGGAGCAAGCCGGTCGCCGGCCTGGGCCACCCAGAGAACTGCCCCGTCGTTGTCAGGATCCAAAGCCGTGATGCGGCCGCTCTCCTGTACGCCCAGCAGCACTCTGCGACCGTTCGGCAGGTCGAGCAGAATCGCCTGGTTGACGTCGTCGCCCGGGCCCTGAATGTAGCCAGGGCAATTGACCAGACGCTCGGGACCTCGCCCGCAGCCACCTTCGTCTCGATCCGAGGACGCCGGAAGGAGGTTGGTCATCCACAACCGTCGGCCGGTATCCATGTCGATGGCCAGTATCGAGCCGCAGGCGCCGCCGTCGAAGGACACGTTGCCGACACCGAAGTGCTCAGTGATGTTGCAGTTGCCGGTGGGCGCATAGATGGCGCGCCGTTTTTCGTCGATCGTGAGCGAGCTCCAGATGCCGGCGCCGGCTGGTCCGAACAGCGGCGTGCCGGCCGAGTTCGTCTTGTTGAGTGGCCGAGGCCGTTCTGGAAAAGAGTACGTTTGCCAGACCTTCTCCCCGGTCTTCACGTCGACGGCCACGACGCTACCCTGGAACGTGCAGCACTCGTACTCGACATAGGAACCAGGCTGCTCTTCCCACGACGCGACCGGCACATACAGGCGCTCGCCTGAGGAATCGAGCCTGACTGCGGATGTGATCTTCGCCTGTGGATGATCGTCGGCGCGCAGGGTCCACATCTCTTGCCCCGTCTCGGCGTTGACGCCGTACACGACCCCGCTCATGTCGCCGAAATACGCGCCATAGCGGACCCCCGGTACATCATCGACCGGGCCGACCTTGACGGCGCCCCGGACCGCCGTCTGCGCGCGGTACGACCAGTGAACGCAGCCCGTCTTGGCGTCGAGCGCATACACGAAGAAGTTATCGCTCGTCAGGAACAGTGCACCGCCCACCACGCTGGGTTGCGACCAGTTGGCGACCGAGGCATCCGGGATGGCGAAAACCCACTTCAGCTTCAGCCGCGGGAGGTCCTCCGCGGTGATGCCGCCGACCGCCTCCGACGCGAACCGATGCACACCGAGCTCGGGATCCCAACCGTTCCAACTCGGCTGGTTCTCCCAGTTGTCCAGGTTTATGGACTCTGCACACTGGTTCGGCATGGCCGCCGCCTCGCGGTGGGCAACGCCGCCGAACGGCTTGCCAGTCACGAGCTCGATGACGGCACGCTTGTACTCTTCGTTGCCGAAGATCCGGAAGCGATCACTCTCGTCATGTGCCGCGATCGGCCGGTTCAACACTGCCAGGAGCTCGTCGGCTTCCATCTGCTGAATATCGAACCGTGAGGGCATGTTGGCGGCAGCGGTCCCGCCCGAAACGGGGCGACCGACAGGTGAATTGTCGTGGCAGACCGCACACCCGTTTTCGAACACACCGACCATCCTTGCAGGATAGACGGTGCGGTCGACCGAGCCACCGAGAGGCTTGCCGGTCACCAGTTCTGCCATTGCCCGTAGCTCGTCGTCCCGGAACTCGGATGTGAACTCCACCATGGGCCCTTCCATCAGGGCAATGAGCACCTGCTCTGGCTCCATCTGTCGAAGCGCCTCCCGAGTGGGTGCCAGGATCTCGTCGCTCTGATTGTCATGACAGTCGGCACAGATCGCTTCATACGTCGCCACCATGCTGGCGGCAGAGGCCATGGCCTTCGGGCCCGGCACATCTTGAGCCTGGACGGGCGAAGTAAGGAGCTGCGTCGTCAATGCGCACACAGCCACGATCACCGTCACCGCGCTCATGGTTAGTACTCGTCTCAGCATTGGATTCCTCCAGTCCAGACATTCTCGGTTTTGAAGAACATTGACCTGCCCCAAGTGTTGAGGCTACTTCGTAACTCATAGAATCGGTGCTGGCAACGTCGCTTCCGGTGCAGGCGGCCGAGAACGCGACCGACTACTCACTCCACAACACGCTACGCCAACTACTCTTCCTACCCACGACCCGCGAACAAAAGTACAAGTCCAAGTAGGTGACCGGCTCGTTCAGCCAGAGGGCCAGCGATGTACTGAGCGCTGGGATCGTGTTCGTCGGGACGACGCTGGGGCTGACACAGGCGCAGAATCCGTTCTCCGCGCCTGGTTCCACTGAGTGAAAGCCAGGAGCGACCGGAGATGTTGGCCTGTTGCGGGCTAACATGGCGTTGGCCGGGAGACAAATGGCGTAGGGGAATGCCTCGGCGTCGAGGAACAACAACGTCGCGTGGCTCGCCGCAGGCCAAGATTCTCGCGACGGACGAGGTAGCAGATGAAGGTACACGGTACGACGAGCCTGTACGGTCATACGATCGGTATTCTCGTCATCGAGGGCCATTTTCCTCGTTTGCCGGGAGCGCTCGGAAACGCAACAACCTTCCCATTCCCGGTCTTGCACTACGTTGTGCCTGGTGCGACCGGCGAGCGTGTCGTCCGCGAGACAGACGACGTAATCGGTCCCTGGATCGATGGAGCGCGGAGCCTCGAGGAAGCTGGAGTCCGCGCGATTACCACCAGCTGTGGATTCACGGCTGTGTTCCAGGACCAGCTGGCCGAGGCGGTTGATGTTCCAGTCTTCGCTTCGAGCCTCCTACTCGTGCCTCTTATCGCCCGTATGCTGAAGTCCGGTCACCGGGTCGGCATCATGACGGCTGACGCGCGACATCTCACGTCGAGGCACCTTCAAAGTGCTGGAGTTGATCCCGACAGCGTCGTTGTAGCGGGGCTAGAGGGATGTCCTCACTTCGAAGAGGTTGTCTTCCGCGATCAGCACGACCTGAATGTCGCTCGCATGGAGTCAGAGGTCGTGTCTGTCGCGAGTGGGCTCGTTGCGCATCATCCGGAGATCCGCGCGTTGCTACTGGAGTGCAGTCTGCTGCCGCCATTCGCGCACAGCATCCAGGACGCCTCCCAGCTTCCCGTTTTTGATTTCACGACGTTGGTCAACATGGTGCACGCGAGCCTGATCCGGAAGCCCTTCGAAGGGATCGTGTAATGGGCGATTGTTGGCGGGAGGCGCCCTAGCGGCTCGTATCCCGGGGGTATTCACGATGACCCAAAACGCGTTTCCTCTCTCGTCGAACAGTCCGGACGGCGCGAAAGACGATCGGCCGTGAGCAGCGCCGATACAAGAACCGGGAGCCGAGCCATGCGTTGTCGTTTCAGCAGATTTGTGATCGTGGCGTCGAGCCTCGTGGCCGTGTCGGCCGCCGGGTTTGCCGGTGGCCATCCCCAGAGTGAAGGACCACGCGCCGTCGAGCCTCGGGCGGCAGCCGTCCAGTCATCAACTCGATCGGCGTTTCACAGCGAAGATGTGTACGCGCTCAGGGCGGTCGGACAGGTCGATGTTTCATCTGACGGCACCCGACTGGCGTACAGCGTCCGGCACACCGACCGACCGGGGTACCCGTACACCCGGACATGGATCCTGGAGATCGCGACCCAGCGGTTGATCCGGCTCGGGTCCGACGAGGAGAGTGTCTCGAATCCTCGCTGGTCGCCGGACAGTCAGCGAATCGCGTACGTCAGTCGGACGGCCGAAGGCTCGGGGGTGGCAGTCGCCGCCCGCGATGGGAGCGGCGGAACCGTGCTCGCGCCCGTCGTCGGGACCAACCACCACTTCGGTTACGCGCCGGTGGTCGGCGAGCCGCTGGCCTGGTCTCCGAACGGCAATCAGATCGCCTTCGTGTCCGCGACGCCGGGTCCTGAAACGGAGGCGGCGAGCGGGGATCCGATGGTCATCACCCGCTATCTCTACAAGCCGGCCGGCTGGGAAGGGTCGACACGGTTTAACGACAACCGCCGCCTTCACCTCTTCATCGTGGATGTGGCGACGAAGCAGGTGCGGCAGCTGACCACGGGCGAGTACTACGAGCATTCTATGGAGTGGTCGCCGCGCGGTGACGAACTCGTCTTTCTCTCCAACCGCGAACCCGACCCCGACCGCGTGTTCAACTACGACATCTTCACGGTGAAGGTGAGCGATGGTGGCGCTCGCAGACTGACCGAGACGAATAACGCCGAGTTTCGTCCAGTCTGGTCTCCCGACGGCGAGACTATCGCCTATCTCGGACTCTCAGGGCCGGGCATCGGTGGTGGCCTTCCTGAAAGACTCAGAAATGAATGCTTGGCGGGCAAGCGGCCAGTCCCTTGCAGACTATTATCTGCCACTGGTCCAGGCGGAATACCCGGCGCTTACGCCTGACGCAGTTGACGACGTGGTGGTCCGGGGCGGCGATGACCTGGTCATAATATCCACAGGATTGCCAAGTGCCATGGCCGATTTTGTCCGGGAGCAGGAGAAAGATCGGCGCGGATTGTATTTCACCGGCGAATACCTGGGCCATGCGCACACGGGTGGTGCCTGCGCCAGCGGCCGTACAGTCGGGCGCAGCATTGCTAAACATTGGGCCTGACGACCGTGTGACAGTGCGCGCCTTGGGATTAGATCTCGTTGAAGTACCCGTAGTTCCGAGGCACCAATTCGGTCGCGGCACGATAGCCTTCGTCCATCGCCGCCTGCGCGAGGCTCAGGCCGGCCGCGTCGGAGTTCGCGATGGTGATCCTCCCGAACGGCTGATGACCCACGACCGTGGGGTGGTTCTCGCCCGTCCACTCGGCGGGATCGAACAGCGCGTTGGTTCCCATCGCGAACCCGTGCGGCCAACGATTGATCGTGATGGCCTCGATGTCGCGGGCGGGATCGAAACCGCCGGGCGAGAGGACTCGCGCGAGCTGCTCCCGGATCCGACGCTCGAAGTCCTCGAACGAGGTCCCCAACATATGGGTCCGAAGCGCCGCGAGCTGCTCCCGGAGCGGAGTGCCGGGCGCGGGTGGATTGCCGCCGAACAACTCCCGAACCATGGTGCTGTGGTGCAGAACACCGGACGGGCTCTGCAATCCCACCAGCGCGGGCTTAGCAGGGTCGAGCTCCGGCCGGTATGTGCCGAAGTGCCTCGGTGTACGGAGATTGAACGTGTTGTAGAACATCCCCGGGCTGTCCACTCCGGTAATGCCCAACCGTTCGAACGACGTCCAGGTCCGAACCAAGACCGTGGTCATCATGTTCACCGCCCGGTCGGCGAGGAGGAGTGCCTCCCGCTGCTCGTCGGGTAACTCCGGACAGATGTACGGAATCATCGAGTTGTCGCAGGCGAGAATGGTCCCCTTCGAACGAACCCGGTACAGCCTGCCCGCCCGAACATAGGTAACTTCGGTCTCCCGATCGTCCGTGCGCAGGCGGCCGACGGGTGCCTCGCCCAGATGCTTGACCTGAACGGCGATGCTGTTCAGCCGGATCCTCACCGGCGTGCTCGGCTCGTCGAGCTTGGAGTAGTCCGCGCGATCCAGGACAACGTCCGCCATTCGGCCCGCCGGCAGGACGGCCGGAATCAGAGAGCGAACGATGAGTCGCGCGATGTCGGAGTTGCGCGCTCCGACACGGGCGTCCGCACGAGGAAGTCGTGCGTCGGTTGCGAAAGACCGCCACCCGTGACCAGGCGGTCCTCCCCGAACGTCTCCCGGTCGAAGAACGTCCCTCGCACCATCCCCCGGCTACGGAACGCGCCTGAATCCACTATGTTTGTGGGCTCGTCGAGCTCGACACCGATATCGCGGAGCATGGCCATGACCGGCGCGGGGTAGGTCATGGCCCGAACCATGTAGGACGACCCCCCGTTCGAGATCAGCGTCCCCGCACTTGTCTCGAACTCGTTTCGCTTGGCGTGGCCGCCGAAGTCGTCGTGATTGTCGAGGATCAGGATCCGAGCTTCCGGACCCGTCATCTGACGATAGAAGTACGCCGCGGCCAGACCGCTGAAGCCACCTCCGACGACGATGGCGTCGTAGCTTTCGTCGACAGTTGCCGCGCCTTCCCAGTTGGCACCGTCGCGCGTCCTGTGTGCCGCCTCGAAGGACCCCGGATGGGCCCCGCGCATCCCTGTTCGGAGAGGCGGGTAGCTCTCGGCGTCACCTGGTCTGACCTGAAGCGACGTCGGCGCCGGGGGCCGGGTGATTCCCGGGATCACCATGGCTCCACCCACCACGGCGCCGACCCCCGCAACGAAGTCCCGACGCTTGATCGGTCGATGCATCCCCAATGCGCGATCGTTGTCGTTCATCTGCCCTCCCTAGTCGAGGACTGCCTGGTGTAGTGCGACGAGCTCCGCCATGCCCGCTACCTCGAGGTCCGGTGTCGCGCCCTCACCTTCCACCGGCGGCGTGGCGCCCCATCCTTCGGATCCTCTATGGCGATTGATCCACATCGTTGTCAATCCCAAGGCCTTCGCAGGAACGATGTCGTGGAACAGGCTCTGCGCCGTATGCAGGATCACCTCAGGTCCAGCCCCCAAGGTCCGATGCAGGTCCTCCAGCATGTATTGGAAGTTCCGCACGTCGGGCTTGTAGGAGCCGACGTCCTGCGCAGTGATGACTCGATCGAACTTGACCCCCAGCCGCGACTCGCTTAGCGCGAAGGAATCGCGGTCGACGTTGGAGAGGATCACCAGTTTGTAGTGCTCCTGGAGATACGCGAGCGCCTCCGGGCTGTCGGGGAAGGCCGGCCACTTGCCCACGGACCCTCCGAACTCCGGGACCTGCCCCTCGTCGAGCGGTACGGACCACCGCTCCGCGAGCCGCTCAATCACCGACTCGAGGATCTGGGGATAGAGCTTCTCTGGCGTCTTCCTCTCGCACGTCGCTTCCTCCTCGGCAAAGGCCACCAACAGCGTGTCGTCATCCAGAGTCAGACCGTGTCGAGTAGCCCACGGCCTCAGCTCGTTGAGGATTCCCGTCTCCCAGTCAATGAGCGTTCCGTAGCAGTCGAATGTGAGGACCTTGAAGTCGCTCAGCTGTTCGGGACTCATAGGCTCGCCTCGGTGGATTGACTTTTGTGACGTGCGAGTAAGCAGGTTGTATACAACCTGCGGGTGGTTTCGTGCCCCGTGGACCTTCGCATGTCCTGACGATAGGCTTCAAGCGCTCATCCACCCTTCTGCGGTAGCGCCATGGAACCCGGCATCAAACTAGGCCCCTACGAGATCACCGAGCAGCTCGGCGCTGGCGGCATGGGCGAAGTGTCTCGAGTACGCAATACGACGCTGGATCCTGATGTCACTAGCGAGAGAAGGAGTCGGCTGAATCAAACCGTCAGTCGAACGATTGCCGGCATCGCTTGCGTGGCGGTAGTGGCGTGCAGCAGCGGCGGAAATCCCTACGCCGACAAGTTCACCGACGTTGATCCGGCCTGGGCGGTCACTGCCGACGAGGGCTACGAATGGGCGCTGGTCAAAGATGCCAACCTGCCGGCGATGACCGGTAGCCCGGAGTGGAACAACTACGTCGGGTTCCTGGAGGACAAGCTCCGGGAATACGGCGTAGTCGACATGCACCGCAACAGCTGGACGTACGATCGCTGGTCCACGACGAAGGACAACAGTGGCTGGTCGTTGGTGTCAGACGGGGCGCCGGTACGCGTGGCTCATTACGCCATGAACTCCGGCAGCACCGGCCCGGAGGGGATCACGGCGGAGATGATCTACTACGACCACGATAATCCGCCCGACTCCATCGAGGACAAGATCGTGGTGTTTCCGACGCGGCCGCACCCGGAACCTCCCTACGACGACTACTACATCAAGAACTTCACCTTCAACGACTACGAGTGGCGCGCCAATGACGACACGTACTGGGAATTGTTCCAGTTCGTGCCACCGGAGTTCAGCATCACCTTCGATATCTGGTGGCAGCTGCGGCAGAGTTTATGGCGCATCGCAGTAGAGGGAGGCGCAGCGGGTCACGTCACCGTCTACGACATGGCCTTCGGGCGTAGCGAAGGACTGGTGGCCCGACCGATACCTCCTCTGTATGAGTTGCCGGGACTATCTCTGAGCCGTGAGGACGGGGCCAAGGTGATCGCCGATGCCAAAGCGGGCAAGACCGCCACGCTGCGGCTGGAGGCAACCGTCGAGGCATCGGAGGCCTACCAGACGATCTCGTACCTGCCGGGTCGCGACTACGGCACCCCGGGGGACGAGCAGATCCTGTTGATCAACCACACAGATGGCCCTTCGATCACGCAGGACAACGGTGCGCTGGGTCTGCTGGCGATCGTCAAGTACTTCTCCAACATCCCGCAGGAGCACCGGCCGCGAACGCTCACCGTCTTCCTCGACAACCGGCACTACTATCCGGGGCAGGAGCGCGCGGCGCACGAGGTGAGCTGGCTGGAGCGCTATCCCAAGGCCAAGGACCCCCTGGTGGGCATCATTCAGACCGAGCACATGGGCGAGAACGACTACCGCGAGGCGGACGGCGTGGTCGAGCCGGTGGGACTGGCCGAGCAGTCGTACCTCTGGTCGCGCAACAATCAGGTGCTCATCGACGCCGCGGTTGCCGCCGCCCAAGTGCATGGCTGGGAGCGCGTGCAAGTGGTGGTACCCGAGCGGCCGGGAATCAACGGCGGCCTGCAACAGGTGTGGTGGGGGGTTGGATCCCGGGCTCTGCGCGGCTGCCCGCAGTGCCTCGATCTGCCCGGCTACGGCCTCGGCGGGTTTCTTGGTCTGTATTGGACGACGGCGAGTGGGATCGAGCGCTGGAACAAGGACCTGTTCGAGGATCAGGCGCACACGATGACGCAGCTGACCGGTGTGTTGATGACTGCTGATCTCGACGAGATTCGACCCGAATAGAGCTGACGCGGCTCCTGCTGCCGGAGCCATAGAGTCCCCGGGGTGATCAGCACCGGCGCGGTTCAGAACTAGGCTGCTCCGTCCCGCTCAGCTACGAGCGTACCTGAGTCGTTGGCGGCCGAATCAGTGGTCGCCCGGCGTTACTACCTCGCTCATGTACCACTTCACGAATCCGGCCGGGCCCGTCTCGGCACCCGAGTACCGACCCGAGCGATAGGCATCCGAGCGGATCCCCGCGTGGTTGTTGTCGGTGATCCAGATGTCCTCCTGGATCGTCACGTGCCACAGAGCCTTGACGTTGTCCGGATCGTAGTCGCGGCCTTCCACGGCATCCGGGTGCACGAGCCAAATAATCTCGCAGTCGGTGCGGTTGACGTCCCGCGGGGTGAACCGCGCGATAGCAACGTGGTCGTCATAGCACTGCCAGTATCCGGTGGAGTGGGCCGTGGTGGCGTTCTGGGTCTCGTGGTTCCATGCGTCGATGTTCGGCAACAACGGCGCCACAGGCTTTCCGTCCAGCGAACCGGTCACGAAGCCAGGGTTCAGATGCCCTGAGGTCTCCGGCTTGTACTGCGACCCGTCCGACCCGGCCATTCCATCCATCCCACCTTGCCGATCGCGGCGGGCCTTCTCCGGCACCCAGGCATGGACCTTGGCCGTTTGCGCCGCCAACTGCTGTGGCGTGGCCTCGTAATCGTAGTGGTGGGTTGTGGAAAGTGCCTGGTGCGATGGCCCGCAGTGGTAGCATTCCTGGAAGTTCTCCAGCGCCAGCTTCCAGTTGGCCTTGATGGGGTATTGCTCCCGGGCAGCGATCGTCAGGTCGGCCACGCCATAGCGCTCGGTAAGCGCGCGCATCTGTGCAACCGCCGCGTCAAGCTCCGGCGGCTCTTGCGCCCGTGAGAGGTTCACGAAGATGCTGCCCTCGACCGTCCCGAGGTGGCAGGGGACCAGCCCGTTGTCGGCCGGGTCGAAGTCGTCCTGCATGCCGTAGGCGTAGATCAGGTTGCCGTCGGTATCGTACGTCCAGGCATGGTAGGGGCAGCGGAATACCGGCGAGCTACCGCTCTGCCCGAGCTGCTTGACCGACAGGCGCGGGTCGCCGGGTGTCGGGTCGGCATCGTGCCGGCACAGTCGTGAGCCCCGATGGCGGCAGACATTGTGGAACCCTCTCACCTCGCCGTCGCTGCTTCGCACGATGATGACGCTCTCAGAACGGCCAAACTCGAACACGAAGTAGTCGCCTGGGTTCGGAATGCGACTTTGGTGGTCGACGTACAGCCACAGGTTCTCGGCGATGAATCGCTCGTCGGCGAGATAATGCCTCTCGTCGTTGTAGTACTCGCCCGGGATGGTCGTGCGCTCGCGCCAGCCGCCCGGGTAGCCGTGGCGCGCAGGCTCACGTCGGCGCCCCGCCTCTTGCTCGATGTCCGGGCCGCCGTAGCCGCCGGGATCGGGTGGCAGGGCGGGACGATGGCTCCGCCCGTAGTTCGGCAGCGCTGCCGCCTCGGTAGCCTTTCCCTCGGCGGCAACTTCACCACGCAGCGTCCCGGGGAGGGCAACGGCTGCGCCGGCAGCAACCGAGGTCTTGGCAAAATCACGCCGGTTGACCCTCCGGCCGACCACCCCGTGCTTGTTTTCGCTCCGTTCTTCGCCCATGCCGTCGCCCCGCGCTGCTTGGCTAGTCCGTGTTGACGTTGCTCCGATGCCGAGATCCTAGTCTGCTCCGATATTAGGCTCGTTCACGACCGATAGCCACGGGTCACCTGCCGGGTCGGTCTGGGTCAGGACAACGACCCCCGTTTCAGTTGCCCCGGTAGCGCGCCCGGCGGGCGGGACGGCCGCAGATTGAGCAGGTGGATACCGGAAGCGCCGGAGCCCACGGGATCCGACGCTGACCAAGTTGAAGACGCCGTTGGATCTCGCCCGCTCCGGCGATAGGCTTCACCCGCTCACCCACCTCCCTCCTGGTAGCGCCATGGAACCCGGCACCAAACTAGGCCCCTACGAGATCACCGAGCAGCTCGGTGCGGGCGGTATGGGTGAGGGTGCCGTGGGTGTCCGCCTGCGTGGGTCGCTCCTGTAGCGCCTAGCTCTTCTCGACGAGATTCGTCTTGACCGTCCCGTTTACGCTGGCCTTGCGAAAATACGGTCCCCAGCGCTTGCGAATCTTGTTGACCTTGTCGATGGATGCCTTCGAGGGTGGCTCTCCCGCACGGCCCATCAGGATGAACGCCATGTTGAACTCCTTCGGCGCCTTCTTGCTTCTGGGAGTCCGCTGCCCTTCCGCGGCGATGACGTCTCCGACGCCCAGGTCCACGCGGTCTCCCGCGAAGGTGATGCCTATCCTCGGATCATCGACCCGTTGGACCCCCGAGCCGCGTGCGTCCTTGACGTAGAAGAACTTGCCCACCCGCGTCCGCGGAATGAGCCCCATCAGATAACGGTCCAGAGGGCTGTATCGTTCGGTGGCACCGACCGTCGTAAAGGTCCCGTTGCCGTTGTCCCCGATGTCGTTGCCCTCCATTACCGAGGCATCCGAATCGAAGAAGAAGCTCCAATGTTGGAAATCGCGACCCAACAGATCGCTGTTGATGGCGCCGCCCTGGTCGCGGAAACGAACGTAGGCGAGCCAGCGATGGCCTACCTCTTGCCCCAGGAGGTCCATCGTCGAAAAGGTAGTGAGGGGGCGAATGTTCCGATCCGGATCCTCGGGGTATTTCGTGAGGAACCCCATCTGCACGTAGCTCTCCAATCGACCCTCGCTGCCGTAAGAGCGCGAGAAATCGAACGGATCCAGGCCGATCCCCTCGACCTGGTTCTTGATGTTGAGCTCGAAGGCGAAGGCGCCGTCCAGGGCGGCCGGGGCCGGGAAGTCGAGCCAGACGATGAGGTGGTCGTACTCGTCGGCGAAGTGACGAAAGAAGGTCTGAGCGATCCCTAGGTCGTCGATCTGCTCCTCGGCGCTGAAGCGCTCGGCCAGGGCTCTGTCGCCGGAGTCGACGGGCAGATCGGCGTCGAAGTCGATCAGGGCCAGACCACCCCCGCCGCCGGGTGCGACGCCGACCACCGCATCCACCGCGTCTACCGACCCGTAGGCGACGAGGATGCGGCCGCTCCTGAACAGCGTCACCTGGACCGTGTTCTCGTTGGTGCTACCGAACTCTGGCACGCTGGACCAGGTGATCTGCATGCTCGTGGAGGTGGTCCTTAGATAGACACCCCCGGTGGTTGCCTGGCTCGGATCCAGATCGATGAACAGGGGCGCGATGCGCGGCGGGCCGTTGAGGAACCTTCCGAGGCTACGGGTCATGCTGGCGTTGTCCGCCTCCACGAACGTCAGGTTGCCGTCGGAGTTCAGAAAGACGTGTTCGTACCTCGTGCCGAAGAACGGGAAGTCGAAGCTCGGAAACTCGATGAGAACGCTGTCGTCGTCTTGGATCTCTACCAGAGATCCGAGGTCGTCCTTGACCGGGACGGTCGAGCGCACGGCGCGAAGGTTATTCTTGCGCCGCTTGAAATTGATGCCCTGTCCCGACAGGTCGAACTCGCTGGGTTCGCTCACCAGCGTCCCATCGTCCTCGATCACCGCGACGTCGCCGACCTTGGTGACGGCGGGAAGGCTGCGGCCCGGAACGTCGGGCGCGGCAGCTGCGGAAGCCCGGGCTAGCCGCCGAAGGTGGTCCCGGTGAAAGGCCTGCCGGACGGTGTGCCCGTGGCGATGGGTGCCGCACCATGTGCGCGGGGCCTTGTGCGTAGCGGACGAGGACCCGGGCTGTGGACGTACCTCCGAGGGCGGGAGGAGAACCAGGAGCGCAAGCAGCGGGATGAGCTTAATTCTCTTTTCTGGTTGCGCCATGTTTTTCACCTCCGAATGGTCGGTTCGGTTTTAGGGCATCGAAATCGCAGCAGCTGCATCGAGGAATGACCTGTCGAACGATTCGGACCAGCTGATCGCCCGCCTCTACTCCAAGACAAAGACAGACCGCGATCACAAGGCGCATGGGAGCCACCGAGAGCCGATAGCGACGCCTTCGATTACCCCGTACCAGCCGGACAGTCAACGGAAGGCCGGGCATCGTCTCGCCACTTGTACACACCAACCGCCTCTCGGGCGTTCAGATCAAGAAGCCCTGATAGTGGATCAGCAACCCATCAAACCAGCCGCTCGACTCGCTGCTCTATGTCCATTGTCCACCTCGGCTATGCGTGCTGATCCTGGGCGCACTGTGTTCCGGGGTTGGGGCAATCACAAGGGGTACGGAATCGTCCCGCCCGTGTCCGTCTCACAGGCACATGGACGAACGCGACTCCTACGACCGCCCGCTCCGCGACCTCACACCTGATCCTCACGCCGTAGATCGCGTCAAGAGGAACGCCGGGGTTTGCTAGCGTGTCGCAGTTGGCGCGTGACCTCTGAAAACAGGCACTATCGGTCGGATAGCGAGCCGCTATCGCCACGTAAGGCGCACAGATAGCCGCCTGGGTGCTTCGGGACGGATCAAAGAATGCAGTCGCTCTACGGGCCGCAGAGCGTTTCTTCGTGAAGGCTCGTGCCTGCAAGAAACCGAGCCGCCGTGTGGGGAAAGCAGGGGCCTGTCGGAGGGTGATTTACTGGCGATTTGGCGTGGGAGTTTCACGCAGCGAGGGGTGACGTGTGGGTGTGGGGTCACCCATAGAGAGCTGCGTCCATATCGTGCCATTAAGGGCTTCTGGCGGGTGGCGAAATAATGTTCCACAATCACCCCTCGGGTGATCCGACGCCGAGTCGAGAGGACGTCGGAATCACCCGGCAGATTCTGCAAGCCGGCGAGTTGCTGGGCATTCGCGTGCTCGATCACCTGGTGGTTGGCGCCGAGGGGTTCGTGAGCTTCAAAGAGCGCGGGCTCCTCTAGCTGCCGACCGTCGGTGGCGCGCTGCAGCACCCTGCTACGGGCGATTCATGTCACGACGGCACCTTCCGTGGATCCCCAAAGGCTCTGGCGATAGGCTTCAGGGTGCTCACCCACACCCCGCTGGTAGCGCCATGGAACCCGGTACCGAACTAGGCCACTACGAGATCCTCACGCTGCTTGGTGCAGGCGGCATGGGCGAGGTGTATCGAGCCCGCGATACCACGCTGGATCGTGATGTCGCCATCAAGGTGCTGCCGAAGGACTTCGCCAGTGACGCTGGCCGGCTGGCTCGCTTCGAGCGCGAAGCCAAGCTGCTCGCCTCGCTGAACCACCCCAACATCGCCACCATCTTCGGGTTCGAGGAATCGGATGGTGTGCGCTTCATCGCCATGGAGTTGGTGGAGGGTCAGAGCCTCGCCGAGCGGATAGAAGCGTCCGGTCGCATTGAGGTCGATGAGGCGCTAGAGATCGCTCGCCGGATCGCGCTGGCACTGGAAGCGGCTCATGAGGCCGGTGTCATCCATCGTGACTTGAAGCCGGCCAACGTACAGGTGACTCCCGACGGCACCGTCAAGGTGCTCGACTTCGGGCTGGCCAAAGCCTACGCAGCGGATGGCAGCGATCCGTCGTCCGGCCTGAGCCAGTCACCCACCATAATGGCCGCCACGGGCACCGGCGTGATCATGGGCACGGCTCCCTACATGAGCCCAGAGCAGGCACGGGGTCAGCCGGTCGATAAGCGCAGCGACATCTGGTCGTTCGGCTGTGTCCTGTACGAGATGCTCGCTGGCAAGCGCACCTTCGACGGTAAGACCGTCAGCGACACACTGGCATCGATCCTTAAAGAGGAGCCAGATTGGGCGGCTCTGCCGCAGACGACCTCCCCGCTCATCCAGCTTCTGCTGCGTCAGTGCCTGGAGAAAGAACCTGATCGGCGACTCCACGACATCGCCGATGCGCGGATTGGCATCGTCAATACCATCAACGACCCAGATGGGGGCCTCGGTCTGACGGCTGGCTCGGGTGAGGCTGCGAAGCCGTCTTGGTGGCAAACTATCCCGACACCTGTGGCAGCCGGTCTAGGCGTCGGCATCGCCGCAGTGACAGCCCTTGCGGTCTGGACCCTGACGACCCAAAACCAACAGCCGCCTGCGCCTCCCATGCACCTGGAGTTGAGGCTAACCGATGAAGATCTCAACCTAGCTTTTGGTGGAGCCGTCCTATCGCCGGATGGCACGCAGATCGTCTACGTCGCGGGTCCTCCATTCGACCCGGAGTTATACGTTCGCTCGCTGGATCAGCAAGAGAGTACTCGCCTAGTCTCTGGCTCTGCATTCAGACCGTTCTTCTCCCCGGACGGCCAATGGGTGGGGTTTTTCACCAACTCCGAACTGAAGAAAGTGCCCGTCTGGGCGGCACGCCTCAGACGATCTGTTCCGTCGATTCTGCTGGACCTCGAGACAGAGGCGCAAGCTGGGGGCTGGACGACACAATTATCTTCGGCGGCTCCTCCGGTCTCTACGGCGTGTCCGCCAGCGGGGGGGAGCCGGAACCATTGACTCAACTCGAACAAGGGGAGGTCTGGCACGCTTACCCACAGGTGCTGCTTGACGGTAAGGCGATGCTGTTCACCTCCTTCGCGGACGAACGCTCGCCTGTCACCGAAGTGCTGGATCTAGGGACGAGGCAACGAAGGGTCGTGCAGCAGGGCGGACAGGGACGCTACGTACCCACGGGGCATCTCGTGTATCACGATCAGGGAACCCTGTTTGCCGTCGCGTTTGATCTGGGAGAGCTGGAGGTCGCCCGATGGAGAGTGGGTTTTCTTCGCGTCGGATCGGAGTGGCAATAACGATATCTTCAAGCGCCGGACTGACCGGAGTCTCGACGCCGAGCTGGTGTTGGATACAGAGGCTGACGTGTTGCCGTGGTCGATCTCGGACGACGGTGAGATGCTGCTTTTTGTGAGCGGGAACCTCTCGAATCTCGACGTGGGGATACTGGCTCTCGATACAGGTGATACGGAAATGCTCGTCGATACCGCCGATATGGAGACTTGGCCCAGTTTCTCGCCGGACGGTCGCTTCATCGCCTTCATGTCGAACGAGACCGGGCAGGGCGAGGTGTACGTGCGGGAGGTATCGAGCGGTCGGACATTTCCGGTCTCTACGAGTACCCGCGGTGGTGCTGCCCCTGTCTGGTCGCGAGATGGAAGGGAGATTTACTACGTCTCCTCCAACAGCCCCGGCATCCTCGTTGCGGAAGTGGATTTGGAGTCGTTTTCCGCATCTGACCCTGTCGAAGTCTCGGACATCGCCATGCGTTCCTTTTCCAACTTCGATGTCACCGCCGACGGCCAGAAGTTCCTGGTGACGGTGCCCGCTGGTAATGATGAGACTGGGGACACGGCACCCAGCGCACGACTCAACGTGGTCCTCAACTGGTTCGAGGAATTGAACCGGCTAGTGCCGACGGGTGGCTCTTGATGATCGGCAAGACGCTCGGCCACTACGAGATCCTCGCCCCGCTTGGTGCAGGCGGCATGGGACAGGTGTATCGAGCCCGCGACACGACGCTGGATCGTGATGTCGCCATCAAGGTGCTGCCAGAGGACTTCGCCAGCGATGCTGGTCGGCTGGCTCGATTCGAGCGTGAAGCCAAGCTGCTTGCCTCCCTGAACCACCCCAACATCGCGACGATCTTCGGCTTTGAGGAATCCGACGGTGTGCGTTTCATCGCCATGGAGCTGGTCGAGGGGCAGACTCTCGCGGAGCAGATCAACGCCTCTGGGCGCATCCCGGTCGCCGTGGCACTCGAAATCGCTCGTCAGATCGCCCTCGCGCTCGAAGCAGCTCACGAGGCCGGCGTTATCCATCGCGACCTGAAGCCGGACAACGTCAAGATCACGCTTGACTTCAAGGTCAAGGTGCTCGACTTCGGCCTGGCCAAAGCCTACACGTTAGACGGCACCGAGCCGTCGTCCGACCTGACCCTGTCACCCACCACGATGCAACCCACGGTCACCGGCGTGATCATGGGTACGGCTCCCTACATGAGCCCGGAGCAGGCACGGGGTCAGCCAGTCGACAAGCGCACTGACATCTGGGCCTTCGGCTGTGTGCTCTACGAGATGCTGGCCGGCAAGCGTGCCTTCGATGGTAAGACCATCATCGACACCATGGCGGCGATTCTCAAAGAGGAACCGGAATGGGGCAGTGTTCCAGACGAGGTGCCGTGGAGAGTCGTCGACCTGTTGCGGCTGTGCATGGTGAAGAATTCCGACCGACGGCTCCACGACATCGCCGATGCACGGATCTGGATCATCAACGCGATCGATGATCCGGACAGAGGCATCCCGCGACCAACGACCTCGGCAACAGACGCGGCCGGCGGTGGCGCCCGGCGCACGCCGCAGACGTGGATCGCCGCCGTCGCGCTGGCGGTGGCCACCCTTGCCGTCGCCTGGGGGCTTAGCCGCGGTGGTGAGGCGCGGCCGGGATTGGAGTTCGGTCCCACCCACCGGGTCACCGTAATCCCGGGACTCGAGGTCCACCCGGCCATCTCGCCCGATGGATCGATGGTTGCCTACGCGGCGGGCGCTGCCGACGGGCGGATGCGCCTGTTCGTGCGCCAGCTCGCCGGCGGCAGGGCATTGGCCCTCACCGAGGGGCCGTGGGACGCTCAGCAGGAGGCACCGGCCTGGTCGCCCGATGGTACCCAGATCGCGTTCAACTCGGGCGGCAGGGTGTTCGTCGTACCCGCTTTCGGCGGAGTACCCCGGGAGCTCGTGGAGTCAGCGGATTGGGGAGGCGTGGCTTGGTCTCCGGACGGTGCCAGCATCGCCTTCGTACGCTCGGGTTCGTTGATGCGCCAGGAGATCGACGGCGGCGAGCTCCAGGAGCTGGCCTCGCCGCCAGTATCCAATGCACCGGCGTGGTCGCCCGATGGAGTCTGGATCGCCGTCGTATCGCGAACCCTGGGCTACGCCTTTGGCAACTTCGTGGGCAACATCGCGTCCAGCGCCATCTGGCTGATTTCGACGGAGGGAGGTGAGCCCGTTTTGGTGATTGATGACGG
Organism: Acidobacteriota bacterium; assembly: GCA_963666055.2. Classification (GTDB taxonomy): domain Bacteria; phylum Acidobacteriota; class UBA890; order UBA890; family WLXD01; genus DASCOT01. Next base: position 1,312,790 of record CAXWPH010000015.1, read on the forward strand.
GCGGGTCAACGCCAGCCCCCAGTGGCTCCCGAGCTCCCGGGAGCTGTTGTTCGTCTCCGACCGAGACGGCAAGCTCGACCTGTACGGGATCACCATCGCGCCTTCGGGCGAGCCCACCGGGCCACCGCGGCGTCTCAGTACCGGGCTCGACGTTCATACCTTCACGCTCTCCGCTGACGGAAGCCGGTTGGCGTACGCGGAGTTGGAACAACGTTCAAACATCTGGTCCATCGATATTCCGGGGAGCGACGCCCCCGTCTCGATCGTAGAGGCACAGCCCGTGACTGAGGGCAGCCAGGCTATCGAGGGGATTGCGGTCTCCCCAGACCGGGAGTGGCTTGCCTTCGATTCGGATCGCTGGGGTGACTCGGACATATACCGCATGCCGCTGGCAGGGGGACCGCTGGAGCAGCTGACAGACGATCCCGCCGACGACTTCATGCCGGCTTTCTCGCCGGACGGATCGGAGATCGTCTTCTACTCGTTCCGCAATGGCAGCCGCGATCTCTACGTCATGTCGGCGACCGGGACCCGCGAAAGACAGGTCACCGCTGGGCCGGCGCAGGACCGCTACCCCCACTGGTCCCCCGACGGCAACAGTCTGGTGTTCCACTCGGATCGAACGGGTCGGCAAGAGATCTGGATGGTCGCCCGCGAAGAGCGCGACGGCGATTGGGCGGAACCGGTGCAGCTCACTACCGACGGTGGCGTTCACGCCCGGTGGTCGCCGCTCGGGGACACCGTCGCGTACGGCACACCTAGTGGCCTGTGGCTCATCCCCGTCGTGGGCGGGGCCGCCCGGCTGCTGGTTGGTGAGAGTTCGACCTTCCCCCCGTTCCCGAACTGGTCACGAGACGGGCAGACCATCTATTACACGGTGGTCGATGCTCGGTTGCGGGCGCAGTTCTGGGCGGTTCCCGCCGCTGGCGGTGAGCCACGCCTGTTGGTGTTCGACGACCCCTCAATGCCGTCGTACAGATCGCATTGGGCCACGGACGGCGAGCGCTTCTACTTCACCATCGCCGAGATGGAGAGCGATATCTGGGTGATCGAGCTTGGCTCGCGCTGAATCCGGTTCCGAGGAGCTGAAGCGGCTCGTGCCGACGGATCAGTAGAGACGCGGGAGGTGTTTCATGCACGAGCACACGAGCCTATCCAAGCTTCCTCCGTTGTGGTTCGGGAGGGTGAGCCGAGTGGTACTTGGGGTGGCGACGCTTGTCGGGCCGTGGAACTTGGCGGCATCCCTTTCATCGCGTCGGTACTTCTCGGTTTGTCGTTCCTAGTTGGAGGGCTGATGGGCAATCCTGGCTGTGAGCTTTCAGCGCTTCCCAACTTGGTCTTGCCGTCAGACAAGCGTGTGCACTTTCCCTGAATAATCTGGACCCCCTTGGACAGGGTGGAGCATGCGTTGAGGAAGAGGAGCTGAAGCAGCTCGTGCCGACGGAGCAGTAGCGCGCTCAGGCGAGTCTCGGGGGAGCTAGCGTGCTCAGATTTCCTATTGGCGGGAGCGCGTATTCGCACGAGTACCGGCGTCCACCTGTGCGCCGTCCACCCTAAAACAGGTGTGGTGTCCAATAGGTGTCCATCAACAGGCGAAAAGCGGCGAAATCCGGCTACAAACGGCAAACTGCTGTCGCTACCTAATGCGCCGTAAGTTGTTGATAACACTGGGAATCAAAGGCGCGCCCGGGAGGATTCGAACCTCCGACCTGCGGATTAGAAGTCCGCTGCTCTATCCAGCTGAGCTACGGGCGCCCTTTATTCATCGGCACTTACAAGCCGCACGGTGGTTTCGTGAGGCCGATTATGGCCAAACTGTGCCCGCAGTTTAGCAAGAAGTCGGGGTAGCTCCGGCGCAGGAGCTGACCTAGCTGGTCGTTCCGCCAACCTGGATCCCCAGCCGTCGCGGCGATAGGCTTCAGGCGCCCACCCACTCCTCTGTGGTAGCGCCATGGGACCCAGCTCGCCAGAGACGCCGGGCGGTTGGCGCGAAACTAGCGCGACACGTGATTCTTCCAGACGACGATCGTAGTCCCGTCAGGTTTCCAGGAAAGGCACAACAGCGATGAGCAAGATTCTGAGAAGGGATTTCATCAACGGAGCTCTAATGGTGGCAGGAACATCCATGTTCCCGTTCGGAGGCAAGGAGGACTCTGTTCTGGCCGCCCTCCAAGCACCGTATTACCCGCCAGCGGAAACAGGACTAAGGGGTAGCCACCCAGGATCGAACACCCACGCCCATGCGCAAGCATTCCATGGCAAGTCCGATTGGGGACCAACCACCAGGCTCAAAGAAGAGTACGACCTGGTTGTCGTAGGAGGCGGGATCAGCGGACTGTCGGCTGCCTATTTCTATCAACAAGTTCACGGACGGAACAAGAAGGTACTTGTACTCGACAATCACGATGATTTCGGTGGCCACGCCAGAAGAAATGAACACACAGTTGGGGGTGACACGAGAATCATCCGCGGTGGATCGGAGAGCTTAGAGAGTCCACATGCATTCAGTGACGTCGCGAAAGGACTGCTAGACGACCTAAGCGTAGCCCTGGATCGATTCAACACCGCCTATGACTTCGACTTCTTCAAGCGACACGATTTGGGGGCCGTCACCTATTTCAACAAGAGAGTCTTTGGCGAAGACAAAGTCGTAAAGCATCCGTATTGTGGCTACCCATCGTTTATCCAAGGGCTCAAGCCGCCAGAACTGGCCCATGAAGAGGCGGTACAACAAGCTCCTTTGAGCGAGAAAGGCAAGGAGCAATTGCTCACCGTCCTCAACGGTGGTCTACACGTATTACCGGTGCCCCAAGAGGAATCACAGGACTACATCTCCACCCATTCCTACTTCGATTATCTCAAGAGCACCCTGGGTGTCGACGATCCCGGGGTCCTACGGATGGCCAGACATTCCGTTGTCGATGTCGACGGGGCGGGTGGGGACGTCATGACCATATTGGAAGCGCTGGAATCTGGGGCCATGGGTCTGGATCCGTCGTCACTCGAAGATGTAATGGACGAAGAGGAATATAGAAACTACATAGAGAGCTATGGGTACCTATACGACGAGGGGGACCCATACATACATCACTTTCCCGATGGCAATGCAACGATTGCACGCCTGCTGGTACGAAAGATGATTTCTGGCGTTGGAACAGGGAACAACGCTGACGACATCGTACTATCGAGATTCAACTATGACGAGCTAGACAAAGCCAGCAACGCCGTACGAATCAGATTGAACAGTACGGTCGTCAATGCGGTCCATCGCGGCGATCCCGACAGCTCGAGTGAAGTAACCGTCACCTACATCAATGACAACAAGTCCTATCAAGTAACAGGAAGAGCTGTCGTAATGGCCTGTTACAACATGATGATTCCCTATCTGGTCCCCGATCTTCCAGCCGATCAGGCAGCTGCCTTGAAGCGTCTCGTGAAGCTCCCCATACAGATCACTACCGTCGGGTTACGGAACTGGAGGGCAATGAAAGAGTTGGGGATCGGAATGGCCATGTCGCCCGGGAACATGCACCAAGTGGTGGGGATGGACTATCCGATTAGCATGGGTGGCTATGAGTTCACCAGCACGCCGGACGACCCCTGTGCCATCTACATGACGAGTTGTCCAGTAGGAGAAACCGTTGGCGCACCTCCCGTCGAACAATTCCGCGAAGCAAGACACAGAATGCTGGCGTTAGAGTTCAACGATTACGAAACCGAAGTCAGGGAACACCTGAGTGGCATGCTCCCAAAGAACTTATTTGAGTTCGACAGAGATGTTGAAAGTATTTCGGTAAATCGTTGGGCGCACGGTTACGCTCATAATGGCTATGCACTCTATGACCCGGAAATGCCAGAAATGGCACGAATGGGGCGGCAACCCTTTGGCCGAATTACCATTGCCAACATTGACTCTGCGGTTAGTTCTTATGTGAACGTTGCAATAGATCAGGCATGGAGAGCAGTGAGGGAATTGGGATGAAACGCTTAGGCGGGCCGGGGAGAGCCAACCTGTAGACCGGGCGCTGATCCGGTGCCGGCGATGTTGCTCCCGAATGTGCCCAGGATTGGTCCCGCGAGGAACCAACGAGCCCCGATTGGGCAGCACCATGTTCATCGGCGAGCGTCACCTCCAGCGCATGGGGGTTGAAGCTGGCTGATGGTCTTGATGGGACGGCCTGCTAGTCCCTCTCTCTAAAGGCTGGTCTTACTTCTGCCTGTTCCTCCCACCGGTCACCGTAAAGCGACTTGAAAGCCTGTGCGTAGTCCGTGGATCCCGTTACGGTTCCGCCTCGCCAAAGATCGTACTCAACATCGGAATGGGCGTCGAAGAATGCCGTGAGTCTTCCATCCAGTTCCGAAACTACTTCGGCGTAGTCAGGACTCCCGTATAGATCGTGCATCTGCTCAGGATCGTCTTGTAGATCGTAGAGCTCGTGCTCACCCGTACCTTTCAGCCGTTTCCAATATGAATACCGATCGGTTCTGATTGCACGGGTCGCCTGTTGATCCATATACACGGCGTCGGCCCACGCCTCGAGCGTCCCACCTCGTAGGTGGTCAGCGAAACTCCTTCCAGGAGAGTCAGCTATTTCCACATCCGCAAACCCAGCCAGATCAAGCACTGTGGGCATGAGGTCGTATTGCCCAACGAGCAGATCACTCACTTGCCCTTTCTTGATGTGTCCTGGATAGCGAGCAATGAACGGTATGTTCATCGGCGTATCGTACAGACCTGCCGGAAAAGCGTAGTCAGTATGACCCCAAAGTCCATGCTGTCCGAAGAAATTTCCCTGATCACTCGTGTAAATCACTAACGTGTCGTCTTCGAGTTGATTTTCCTTCAGTGCTGCCAATAGACGGCCGACACCTTCGTCTACCATCGTGTTTTGTGACGCGACATTAGCCATTGTTGCTTGGTCGTTGTGCATGCGTGCCAAGCTGGCGTACCACCCGGAGTACGGTGGCCTTAACCGCTCGAGTATCCTGTCGTTGATCCTGTTTCTAGGAAACGAAGGAAACTCTTTGTCCTTGTAGTACGCATAATGAGGGTTCTTGGCGGGACCGAGGTTTGTTGGTGGGTTCAGATAAGGACCGTTGAAGGTAACCAGCAGGAAGAAGGGCCTCTGGTGATCATAGTCCTCCAAGTATGCGACAGCTTTGTCGGCAAAGAACTCGACGCTGTGCTTATCCTCTAATCTGTACGTTCTGGTGTTGTCATTGATCTCATTGGACCAGAAATCGACGGTATGGCCCAGATTGAACGTCACCCAATAATCGAACCAGTCGTCCGGCGGACGTGGCTGACCTAGGTGCCATTTGCCGATCAATGATGTCTGATATCCTCGAGTTCTCAGCGTGTACGGTAATGTTCTGTACTCTCTGATCGCATTCCAATCGTCGGGCCAATTCTCCATCTTTGCGTCATCTAGCCAGTCGTGAACGCCATGTTGAGAAGGTAGGAGCCCGGTCAGCAGTGTTGCGCGTGTTGGGGAACACATACCGTGTACGGCAAAGGCACGGGTAAGACGCATTCCTTCGTTGGCTAGCCGATCAATATTGGGTGTCCTGACATCCGGGTTTCCATAAACGCCGAGGATCGAGGCGGGTTGGTTGTCGACGACTATGTAGAGGATATTCGGCTTGCCTTGGGCTTCGGCGAACATTGGAAGAGAGAAGAAGAGAAAAGAGACAAACAAAAATGGCGTCCGACGAGTGCCGAAACGACGACTCGGCGCTGATATCTGATCGCTCATGTTCAGTTCCTCCGCAATGCGTCAGCGGGAATGTCCCAGATAGACACCGCCGACGCAGCTACTCCCGTCGGTGAGGTGAAGATGCCTGGATGCAATCACAGGTGCACTGTCTTCTCCAGGGATCCTCTACCCGATCGCCGGCCGGCGGCCGGCATCAGCGGTATGCAGAACTGCTAATTGCAGGCGGTGGACTGCGCCCCGCCGCGCAGCTCGGCCCCTTTCTGACGGATCCGTCGGCACGGCCTCCGGCTGCCCCCTCCCGACTGGACCGTCGTCAGTTCACAGGCGCGAAACTGATTCTCTGCGCCTCGGATAGCCGGGAGGACAGATCATCCGGCCCAGCTCGCCGCTCGCGCGCCCGCGGCATCTCCGCTGTGTGAACTGACCTATTGTGGGTAGTTTCGCGCACCGTGGACCGTCGCAAGCTCTGGCGATACGGGTACTGGGGACGGAAAGTGAAGTCGTATCGCTGTGCGGCGATCTGCTGGGGCGTCGCGTTCGTTGCGTTCCTTATCGGAGGCGGTGCCGGCCGACTCAGCAGGTTACAAGTCCAGGTCCCCGAGCTTCGTGCCCGTGCCTTGGGCAAGGCTACGTCGAGCCTTCTCGATCCGCGCCAAGAAGCGCGGATCATTCTCCAGCTGATAATCGAACCAGTCTTCCTCGGTCCCGAACCCGACCAATACCCCCGCGGGGCGGCCATGGCGTGTGATCACGACCTCTTCGTGCTCGGCAAGCCGCAGCACGCGCGATAGGTCGTCCTTCACTTTGGAAAGCGCGATCTTCTTCATTGGGCTTCTCCGAGTCTGCTGAGCCAGTCAGCAGCATCACGCTTGGCAACTACCGCAAGCACGCGTACTTGCTGGTCGACAACGTCATAGAACACCTGCACTTCGTCGATCCTCAGTCTGAACTGCGGCTTCCGCAACCCGCGAAGCCGTTTGATCCGACTCTTGCTCTGCTTCCGTGGCTCGTGGCGCAGGTGAGTCTCTATTGCGTCCCGTACCCGCGCTCGAACATTCGCCTTGAGCTGTCCGAGGTCATCGACAGCCTCCTGGGCCAGAATGATCTCGTGTCTCATTCTGGCTATATTCTAGCTAGAATTTTCGAGTAACGGTAGTAGGCATTCTCGCTGCCGGTGTGTCTCGAGCGTTTACGAACCGCGGTAGGATCCCGACACTCCCATCGGCGCACTTCGCCTATTTCTTGCCTAACTCTGTGCAAAGAGCGTCGGATTCTGGTTGTTTCTCTTTGTATCTAATTGTACGCGTGCAGTCGGAACCCACTGCGAATACAAAGGAAACGAGCGAGATACAACCAGATACAAACGGGCGGCTTTGACTTAGAAGTCCGCTGCTCTATCCAGCTGAGCTACGGGCGCGAGTGTCTAAGATCAATAACTTAGGCCGTTGTTGGCCTGGCAAGACGAGACGGATTCGGGACATTGCCTACGAGTTGATCGCCCACGAACCCAGACATGTCGACCATTTGACCACCAGGACAGCGGCCCAACCATCTTCGGAGGTCTCACCGATGACAAGGAGTGCAATCAACCGCCGGGCTTTCTTGGGCTCGTCCGCAGCAGCAGCGATGGCGGCCGGCTGTGGCGATTCGGGATCCGCCAGCAGGCTGGCCGCGGCCAGGCAATCACGCAACCCGGTGGCGGTCGATGAGCTGCAGCCTGCGTTCTCGGAAGCCGAGTATCAGGATCGCCTACGACGCGTGCGCGAGCGGATGGCACAGGACAACATCGATCTACTTTGGGTCATGCTGCCGGAGGGAATGTGCTACCTGCACGGCCTGATCCTCGGCTGGTACCGGGCCAACTCGCCAAAGAGCTGGCTGCCAGTCTCCGGGACTGCCGTACATGTAGACCACGACAAGCTGATTCACTTCGACGTCGGCCCTCATCAAGCCACGTTGGACGCCATTACAGTGGTTAAGGACTTCCGCGTTCTGCAAGGCGGTATGGAGTTCGTCATCGCTGAGCTGCAGGCGGAAGGATGGCTCGGTGGTACGGTCGGCATCGACCGGTGGAGCTATAGGCCTCCTCCCGTGCTTGCGGAGCGACTCGCGGCAGCCTTCACCGGCGCCGGCTGTACGGTCGTCGACAGCAGCGATGTGATGCGCGACGTTCGGATCGTCAAGTCGCCCGAGGAGATCGCCGTCATGGATGAGGCGGGTCGGATCGCGGATGCCGGCCATGAGGCCATCCGCGCAGCCCTGCACCCCGGGGTCACCGAGCTCGAGATGTACGGCGAGGCGTTGCGGGCGATGTTCGCCGCCGGCGGGGGGACTCCGGCGTTGATCTGCGAGGTCACGAACCCCAGAGGCTGGCATGCCTGTCCGTCCCGCAGGGTCCTCGAGCAGGGTGACGCGCTGTTCGCCGACCTCTGCGGGGTTGCGCACCGTTATCACGTCAACACGTCTCGGACTTATTGGCTGGGAGAACCGCCGGCCGAGGCAGTCGAGTCGTACGTGAAGAACGCCGGTTCGTTCGCGGTGCTCAGCGAACACGGCCGCGCCGGCACCCCCATTGCCGAGGTCTGCGACGCCCTCAGAGATTACTACGACGACGTCGGCTTGGACCCGGAGGGATTTGGCTACGACCTGGGCATCAGCTTCCCGCCAGATTGGGTCGGCCCCTTCGTCTGGTCGTTCGGCCGCTACGGCGACGCTCACACCGTCGAGGTCACCGGCCTGGGCGAGGACCAGGATCAGTGGATCTTCCAGGAGGGCATGGTCACCAACTACGAGAGCGTCATCGGCGAGGCGTTGATGCAGTCCGTTGTTTTCGAGCCGGACGGGGCGCGCTTGTTATCCAAGTTGCCGATCGAGATCGCGGTCGTGTGACGGTCGGGTCCGGCGCCGTGCCGATCTGCCGCCTTCGTCCGGCTGCCGCGGCGCCAATGAGCCCGGCGTCCGGACCGCAGCCCACGACAAGGTCGCCTTCGGGCGTCTCGACGGCTAGCTTTGCGGCTGCGAACCTGGCTTAAGACCGGTGTATTCGAAGACGAACATGCCCGTTCCTACGCGATCCGACGCGTAGGCAAGACCGCGGTGGTCGAGCGTGACGTCATTGATCTGGATCGCCGTTTCTTGCCCGGCGGAAATAGGGTAGGAGTTCTCGTTCGTTTTGGGAATGTAGTAACCCAGTTCCGTCAAATGGTAGGGATCCGAGAGATCGACGACACGAACGCCAGCGTTGAAATAGGCAATCCAAGCAAGTCGGTCCTCGTGGCGGTTGATGCGGCCGTTCCGCTGCTCAGCGTGCTGGTGGGGACCAAAGCGCCCACCCTTGCTACAGAAATTACCGGTCGGCACCTGAAACGTCGAGACCGGCATCGGATGAGTCTCCACGGTGACGTCGAACATGTAGGACTTCGCACGTACGCCATCCTCGCAGGGCGCCAGGTCGGCCGTGCCTGCTTCGTCGGTGACGAACAGGAAGTTGCGGGGTAGCGCGTTGCTCTTGAAATATTGGGTGAGATCGTCATAGACGACGGGCGTCAGGGTGTGAGGACCCCGCCCTGGTGGCGACGTGTCGTAGCTCCAGACCATCCTTGGGTTCGAACGGTCGGAAATGTCCCACGCGCCCATCCAACCGGAGCCGCGGAAGCCGATGTACATCCTATTGTTGGCTTCGTCGACGATCGGATGGTGCACGTACTGGCCCTCGTAAAGCGCTTCGTCTTCCGTCTCCTTCATGCCCGGAAGCCACGCCCGGCCTGCAAATTTCGGATTGCTCGGGTCCCTAAGGTCCCAAATCTGGAGTGAAGTGTTGCGGAAGCCGGGCTCCCCGGATGATGTGTAGTAGTAGCCCGAGTCCTGCGACCAATAGCCCTTGTGCGCTCGATACTTGAAAGGGCCACCGCAACCAGGGCCGCACGATTCCGGGGGCGTACCGGTGATCTCGGCCACGAGAGTAATCTGCGTGGGGTCCGAGCCTCGGGTGGTGATGTCGAAGATCTGGAACCTGAAGTCGTCACCTGTGTCTAGGCTGCGGGCGAGATAGTCCTTGCCTTCTCCGTCGTGCGTGTAGTCATAGACGACCGAAACCGAGCGGTGATTCGCTTTCGAAACGCCAGGAATGTGCCACATCGTGGTTGGGCTGGATGGGTCCGAGATATCGATCAATGACGTCCCATTGATTTCCAGCTCCCCGGTGATGGGATTCAACAGCCCCTCTTCGTCGCCGCCGCGTGCATTCGGTTGGTGACCGACATAAAGCCAGTTTCCGTTCTCCCGGTCCGAGCGGGTCACCAATTGCAGTGATTCGCGGCCCTGCAGATCGTTGTAGCCCACAAGCCGCACGTTCTGTGCGCCGTCGGACATCGGGTCGTCTTCGGCCGCTCGCATACTCTCGGAGCCTTCTTGGGCCGGCGGCGCGCAGGAGAAGAGTGCAAGGGATAGCCCCAAGCCCAGCGGCAACAACGTTGCGGATAGCAACGCCGTCCTACTCGAATACTCTCTAGTCGTCATGTGGCATGCAACGCTTTGGATCGAGCGTCATCTTGCGCTCACCGGACAGTGACCTGCCCCCAAGTCTTGGCCCACTTCGTAACTCATAAAATCGGTGCGGGCAAGAGCTTGTTGGAGCCGGCGGAGCGGAGCGTCCTGGCTTCTCCCGTAGACCCCCGCGAGCCTCAGCGATAGGCTTCACGCGCTCACCCACCCTGCCTCGGGAGCGCCATGGAACCCGGCACCAAGCTCGGCCATTACGAGATCCTCTCCCCGCTCGGTGCAGGCGGCATGGGAGAGGTGTACCGCGCACGCGACACCAACCTTGATCGTGATGTCGCCATCAAGGTGCTGCCGGAAGACTTCGCCGACGACGCAGCGCGGCTCGCTCGATTCGAGCGCGAGGCGAAGCTCCTTGCCTCCTTGAACCATCCCAACATCGCGACGATCCACGGCTTCGACGAGTCGGACGGTGTGCGCTTCATCGCCATGGAGCTGGTCGAGGGTCAGAGCCTCGACCAGCGGATCGCTGCAACCAGTCGCATCGAGATCGATGAGGCACTGGAGATCGCTCGCCGGATCGCGCTGGCGCTCGAAGCCGCCCACGAAGCGGGCGTCATCCACCGGGACTTGAAGCCTGCCAACGTGCAGGTTGCACCCGATGGCACGGTCAAGGTACTCGACTTCGGGTTGGCCAAAGCCTACGAAGCCGGCGGCAATGCGCCGTCGCCCGACCTGAGCCAGTCACCCACCATGATGGCCGCCACGGGCACCGGCGTGATCATGGGAACGGCTGCCTACATGAGCCCCGAGCAGGCGCGCGGCAAGCCACTCGATCGGCGCGCCGATGTGTGGTCGTTTGCCTACGTGCTGTACGAGATGCTCAGCGGTAGCAAGGCCTTCGATGGGGACACCATGTCCGACGTGCTCGCCGCCATTCTCAAGGAGGAGCCCGACTGGTCGCGCCTGCCCGCCGATACACCGCCCGCCTTGCGCCGACTGCTCGAACGTTGCTTGCGCAAGGACCCGGCGCGGCGCCTGCGCGACATCGGTGACGTGCGGGTGGAGATGGAAGACGCCAGCTCGGAGGCGTTGTCGTCGCCGGAAAGCGCTCCGGCGCCGCTCCCATCCAGCGCCGCTGCACGGCTGGCGCCGTGGGTCGTAGCGGCGGTCGCCATGATGGTGGCCGCTTGGGTCGTGTTTGGCGCGCGCCCCGGCCCCGACACAACCGCTGCCCCGATGCAGCGGTTCAGCATCATCGTGCCCGAAGATCAGCTACTGCCGGTGCGGAACTTGATGTTGGCGGTATCGCCATCCGGCACCGAGATCGTTTATTCGGCGGAGCGCGACGGTGCATCGATGTTGTACCGACGACGCATCGACAGCTTCACTGCTGAGCCGATAGACGGCACAGAAGGCGCAGACAAGCCGACCTTTGCCCCCGACGGTGAATCCGTGGCTTTTCGCCAGGGCAACGCCGTGCGCGCGGTGTCGATGGATGGCGGGGTCCTCCGCAGCCTGTGCGCACCATGCTTAGCGGAGTTCGGATTGGCGTGGGGGCCGGACGGTACGGTCATCGCGGCGCCGGTGTGGGCGGCGCCGCTCGAGATCATCGCCGGCCCGCGCGATCCTGGCCCGATCACCGAGCTCGACCCGACGCGCGGCGATCTCTCTCACCTGTGGCCGCAATTCTTGCCCGGTGGCGAGAGCGTTCTGTTTACCATCTGGGCTGGCACAACCACCTACGGCGCTGTCCTTTCCCTCGACGACGGTGCCGTTCGAACCGTCGGCGAAGGCGGCTCTAACTACCGCTACGTGGAGCCGGGATACCTGGTGTCGGGTCGAGAGGGTGCGCTGGTTGCCGAGGCCTTTGACCTCGCGTCGCTGCAATCCACCGGTTCGCAGATCGCCGTCGCCGACGGTGTCATGATGTCGGTAGACGCCTTCGCGTCGTACGGCGCATCGTCTTCCGGGATGCTCGCCTTCCGGCGCGGCAGTTGGCTGACCCGCATCGTGTGGGTGGATCGAGACGACGGAGAAACGACCGAGGCGTGGCCCCGGCCGGGCAGGTTCAGCTCGGTGGCGGTGTCGCGCGACGACCGTTACATCGTCGGCGACGTAACAACAAACAGCAGTTCCTACGAAGTATGGTTGCTTGACCTCGGAGCCGGTACCCCTCAACTGCTCAGCAGCGGGACCGACGATACGAAACCAGTCTTTTCCCCCGACGCCAGCACGGTAGCCTACACTTCCGTAACGGACGATGGTTACGCAATCCTCTCGGTCTCGGTAGAGGGATCCCGGGAGCCTGAAGAGTTGATCCGCCGCAATGCCTTTATCGTTCCGAGCGACTGGTCAGCCGACGGCCGCTATATCACGTACTACGTCGAGGGTCCGGGAGGGGACGTTTGGCTGCTGCCCACGGATGGAAGCGAGCCGGTCCCCATCACCGACAGTGCCGCCGCCGAAAGTGACGGAACGATCTCACCGGAATCGAAGTGGATCGCCTTCGTCTCCGATCGTTCCGGGCGAAACGAGATCTGGGTCGATTCCATGGACGATCCTGGCCGCCCGCAGCAGATCACCTTCGAAGGTGGTCAGATGCCGCTCTGGAGCCCCTTGGGCAACGAGATTTTTCACCGCCGCGGCAGCGAGATCCGCGCGCAGCCGATAACCACCGAGCCGTCGTTCCGCCTGACAGCCGATTACACATCGGTGGTCGACGATGCCCGACTGGTGGAGAACGGCCGGTACCACATATCGTCCGACGGCAAGCGTTTGCTCCTGGCGCGCTATGAGGACGCCGGCCTCGAAGACCACTACTTCAACGTCATCCCGGATCTGCGGGCGTTCTTGGAACGCCAGGGTGGCCAGTAGCGACCGTCGACCTGGTGAGATCGCCATGAGACTCGCAACCACTCCGTCCACTGGAGGAAAGGTAGCGAGAACCCCGCTCGACTCGCTTCTTCGACTTAAACGCGTGCCACAGATCTGTCTCGAGGTTGATCCCTTCGGGAGCTGGCGTACCGAGGTGGTCGCACGAGCTGGTTGCCGGTCTGGTTGTGCTGGAGTATGGTAATATGGCATAACTATGGGCACACGTAAGGTCACCTACACCATTGACGCGGCGACGGTTGCTCGCCTCGAAGAAGCGGCTGAGCGACTGGGAAAGCCGAAGAGCCAGGTGGTTCGCGAGGCGATCAACGACTATGCCGAGCGCATCGGGCGGCTGAGCGAGGGCGAGCGGTTGCGCATGCTGAAGACCTTCGACGAGCTGGTCGGCAAGATCCCCGAGCGACCGGTCCGCGAGGTGGATGACGAGCTCGTCGCGATCCGTGAATCGCGTCGCGTCGGCGGGCGGCGCTCCGGTGGTGGAAGCAAGCATTGATCGCGCTGGACACCTCCGTCCTCGTCGACGCGCTCACCGGGCCGCGACGCTCGGCTGGCGCTTTGCGACGGTCGATCGCGGCCGGCGAGCGGATCATGATCCCCTCGCTCGTGCTTTTCGAGTGGCTGCGGGGGCCACGGACGATCCCCGAGCTCGAGGCGCAAGAGGCGCTGTTCCCGCGACGGCAGGCAGCGGCCTTCGGTGAACGCGAGGCCGGGCTCGCGGCCGAGCTCTACGCGCAGGTAGCGCGTCCTCGCGGCCGAGAGATCGATCTCGCCATCGCCGCATGTGCTCTCGTGCAGGCTGCAGCGCTGTGGACCTTGAACCGCGCCGACTTCAGCGACTTGCCCGGACTCGAGCTCTACGAGCCGCCCGGATCCTGAGGCATCACTGCGCGAGACGGATCTCCATCGCCGCGCCCGGGTGCGCCCGTAGCGTAGCGGCGGACGAATCAAATGGCCTACGACTAACGTCCGGGGATCAACTCCAACGCGATCAGACTGTCCCTTCCCCTCAGGTAGAGGAGGCCGCGCGACAGTACCGGCGGGCTCCAGGAGGGCGTTCTCAGGAGTGCGGTCCCGTCGGCCCGGGCCGGCTTGACGGACGCTTTGGCACGGTAGGCCTCCGGTGTAGCCTCTACAAGGTGCAAGCGGCCGTCCTCGCCCAGGACTATGAGATGCCCGTCCACGTGGAGCAGAGTCGTCCATAGAAGGCCGGGCTCGCTCCACCGGATCTCGCCGGTGGCGTGGTCAACGGCGCGCAACTCCGCCGCGCCCGAGTGGCGGCCGTGCGATCCGTACAGGATCCCATCCTGGGATACGACATTGCCGAAGTGGGTCGCCAGGCTCTGGTTCCGCCGCCCGTCCTGCCGGATGACTTCGTAGCCACCGGGCTTGACCCGCAGCAGCGCACTGCCGCGGCCGTAGGCTTCGGTGATGAACACCGTGTCGTCGACGACCACCGGGTTGGAGGCATTGACGCTCTGCAGCGGGCGTGCCCTCCACGGGAAGTGGAAGTCGATGGCCCCGTTGGTCGGGTCGAAGCCGACGAGGCCTCCGCGGGCGAACATGAAGCCCCAGCGCCTGTTGGCAATCGTCGTGATCACGGGGCTGGCGTAGCCGGCGAGCTCATCGCTGACCGCATAGCGGACTTCACCGGTCGCCTTGTCGAACGCAACGATCCCCGTGCCGTTGCCCGCAACCTGGCCCGAGTGGATCCGGCGGCTGCCTGGCGGGCTACCTCCCACCATCGCGATCAGCAGATCGCCCTCGACGACCGGCGAGCTGCCTGCACCGAAGAAGTTCTGCACGACGCCGAAACGGTCGGCCGTAGCGACCTCCCACAGCACGCGGCCGTCGGTCACGTGGTGGGCGCGGAGCTTGCCCTCGACGCCAAAGGTGAACACTCGCTCGCCGTCCACCACCGGCGCGGTGCGTGGGCCGCGACTGTAGCCGTAGAAGTCCTCGTAAATGGAGGGGTGCTCACTCCTCCACACTTCGGCACCGGTTTCGGGATCCAGGCAAACCAGCCGAGCCTGGCCATCGTGGTGATCGAAAAAGAACAGCCGCCCCTCGGCCACGACCGCGCCGGCGTAGCCCTCTCCGGCGACGTGCTCCCAAACCAACGGCGGACCTGACTCACCCCAGTCCGTGAGAATCCCGGTTTCCGGAGACTTGCCGTCGTCGGTCGGTCCGAGGAAGCGGGGCCAATCGCTTCCCTCCGTGAGGGGGGTGACGTCAGCTTGATTGTGCGTCGCGCTGGGGACTGCAGCACTACCCGCGACCATGAGAAGGAGGAGAGCACAGACGGGAATCATGCACCGTGCTCCGCGGGGACTTCGCCGGGTTCGGAGTTTCATGGTGAGGAAGGCTATGCGAACAGGACTAGGTCACCAACACGTTGCCTGAGAGACTGACTTCTCGTTCGTGGGTCATCTTTCACCACGGCCTGCTAGAGTCGACGCGTGGCGACTCGACGCCGGGCGGACAGAGTGGCACTGGCAACGCCAGGCTCGACGGCCTCACCGACATCGCTGTGCCCGTATCCGCCGCCAAGACGAGGTGAACGATGAGCAAGCACGTCCCCGTGATCTGTCTCACCCTTCTGGCGCTCGCGCTGGCGAGCCCCGCCGAAGCGCAGCTCGGCTTCGGCCGGGCGGTCGCCGCCGTCGAGGGCGAGATCCTCATTGGCGAGCCGGCCAACCAGGTCGGCCCCGGCATCGTCTACGTGTACCGGCCGGGCTCCGGGGGCTGGGTGGAGTTCCAGCGCCTCACGCGCTCCGATTCCTTCGCCGGAGACGGGTTCGGCGCGTCGCTGGCGGTAGCCGGGGAGCGGGTGCTCGTCGGCGCGACGCAGGCGGGCGCGGGGGCCGCCTACGTCTTCGAGCGCCGAGGCAGGAGCTGGGTCGAGGTAGGACGGCTGGCGCCGGACGACGGTACCGACGGGGACCAGTTCGGCGGATCGATGGCGGCAGCGCGCGGCATCATGGCGGTGGGGGCGCCAGAGCACGAGGACGGGATCGGCGCCGTCTACCTCTACCGCCGCGGCGGTGCGGGCTGGGATCTCCTCTCCAAGCTGCGTCCCGAGGACGCCCCGGACGAGGGGGAGGACGAGGGGGCGGCGCCGTCCAACTTCGGCAGCAGCGTGACCGTCTGGGGGGACTGGCTCCTCGCCGGGGCGCCGGGGGGGGAAACGAATCCGGGGCGCGTGCACCTGTTCCGGCGCCAGGGCAACGGCTGGCAACCTGCCGGCAGCCTGGCGGGCCCCGAGTCCGCCGCGGGAGACGCCTTCGGCTCCGCCATACGCTCCGGCGACGGTGAGGTGATGATCGGCTCGCCGGGTGCCAACGGTAGCGCCGGGGCCGTCTACGCCTACGGATTCGACGAGCCCGCCGGCGAGTGGGTCCAGCACGGCACACTGGTGCCGTACGACGCTCCGGCCGGTAGCCGCTTCGGCACCGCGGTCGTCTTCGACAATAACGAGGCCTTCGTCGGCGCCCCCGGCGCCAACGGCGGGACGGGAGACGTCTACCACTTCCGGCGGGACGGCACGGGCAACTGGACCACCGCGAGCAAGATCGGCGCGATGGGCCTCCTGGGTCGCACCCAGATGGGAGCCTCCCTGGCGGCTTGGGGCGACGTCGTCGCGGCCGGCATTCCCGGGGACGATTACAGCGCCGGCACCGCCGTGATCATGAGCCGCGGCCTCGGCGGCTGGGACCGCGCCCGCGTGCTCAGCGAGGGCGCGCGGCTCGAGCCACTCATCGGCGAGACCGTCGAGTGCGTCGACGGCATGGCCGACATCTTCCCCTGCGACAACATCGACCTGGTGGCCTTCATGCCGATCCACGAGATCGGCGGCGGCCGCGGCGTCGGGGTCAACGACATGTGGGGGTGGGCCGACCCTGAGACCGGCCGCGAGTACGCCATCGTCGGGATGAGCGACCGTACCTCCTTCGTCGACGTCACCGACCCGCACGCTCCCGTGTGGGTCGGCAGCCTCGAGCAGACTGCGGGCGCGGCGCCGAGTCTGTGGCGCGACCTCAAGATCTACGGCGACCACGCGTTCATCGTCGCCGACGGCGCCGGCGAGCACGGCGTGCAGATCTTCGACCTGGCACACCTGCGCGAGTTCGAAGGTGAGCCGCTCGCCTTTTCGGAGGACGCGCACTACGACCGCATCCACAGCGCCCACAACATCGTCATCGACGAGGGCACTCCCTACGCCTACGTCGTCGGCGCCAGCGGCGGCGGCGAGACCTGCGGCGGCGGGCTCCACATGATCAACGTCGAGGATCCGCGGCAGCCGGTCTTCGAGGGCTGCTTCGCCGACACCAACACCGGGCGTGGCACCGGCTACACGCACGACGCCCAGTGCATCATCTACAGCGGCCCCGACGAGCGTTACGCGGGCCATGAGATCTGCATCGGGTCGAACGCGACGGCGGTCAGCATCGCCGACGTCACCGACAAGCGGAACCCGGTGGCGGTGTCGATCGCCACCTACCCGAACGTCGGCTACACGCACCAGGGCGGGGTCTCCGACGACCACCGGTACTTCTACCTGACCGACGAGCTGGACGAGATCAACGGGCTCACCCCCGGCGCGCGCACGATGATCTTCGACATCTCCGAGCTCGACGACCCGATCCTCGTCGCCGAATACGTCGCCGAGACCACGGGTACCGACCACAACCTCTACATCCTCGGCGACGTGATGTATCAGTCCGTCCTCCGCAGCGGCCTGCGCGTGTACGACATCAGCGATCGCGAGCGCATGCGCCCGATCGGCTTCCTCGACACCGTTCCGTGGGGCGATGACGGCGGCTTCGGTGTGGCCGGCGTGACGTCCGTCGGCGCGTGGAGCAACTACCCCTATTTCAAGAGCGGGGTTGTCGCCGTCAGCAGCCAGCGCGAGGGCCTGTTCTTGCTCCGGCTGCAAGGAACCGATGACTCGCCGTGATCGACGCGAGGCGAGGGTGCACCCTCGCCTCGACCGCCAGCTGACGGCGCTACGGTTGTAATATCACCGGGTTCCTGACAGCGCTCGTCGTGGCAAGCGGAAGGGGCACTGCAGTTTCGGACTCGACGGATGGAGGGCGGCATGAGCAAGCGAGAACCAGGCAAGACGAACGGCGCGGATGCCAAGCTCAGCCGCCGGACCTTCGCAAAGACCTCGGTCGCCGCCGGCACAGCGGCTGTCGCGCTGCCGAACACGTTGCTCGGCTCGACCCCGGCCAAGAGCGCCGCGACGAAGACGACCTATGGTCGTGCGGCTCGTGTCGAGATGCCAGACGAGCCCGGTGGCTACGGTGGCGGGGATGCGGCTCCCTTGACCACGCCGGTCTCCCAGAGAGCCAGCGCGGACGTCTGGAAGGACGGCCTGACCCTTCCCGCCGAGTACTACCTCGACCCAAAGCACTTCGACGCCGATGAAGCGTTCTTGGCGGAGAACATCTGGCAGTACACCGACCAGGCGAGCCGCATTCCGAACCCGGGTGACTTCTACGTGTTCGAGTTCGGTCGCTCCGAGTCCATCCTGATCGTTCGTGGTACGGATAACGAGATCCGAGGCTTCTACAACGTGTGCCGCCACCGCGGCTCGCGCCTGTGCCGCCACGACGCCGACGCGCCCCCGAGCGACCCGCGCCTGTCGGTTAAGCAGCTCGGCCAGTCCGGTAACTCACCGGTGTTCCGCTGCCCATACCATGCCTGGACCTATGACACCGAGGGCAGCCTGATCTACGCCTACGGCATGCAGGACGACTTCGACCCGGCCGACAACGGTTTGCTTCCCTGCCACACGCGGGTCGCCGAAGGCCAGGTCTTCGTCAACCTGTCCAAGTCGGACACGCCACCGGACTTCGAGTCGGCTGTGCGCTCGGTTACTGCTATCGGCGAGAAGTGGAGCCTCAAGGATCTGAAGGTCGCGGCACGCGAGTGCGTCCCGATCAACGCCAACTGGAAGCTGTTCATCGAGAACTTCAGGGAGTGCTATCACTGCGGCCCGTCGCACACGAATCTGGTGGCGACGCACAACTGGAACCTGGAGCTCACGCGCGAGCAGAGAGACGAAAGGGCTGCTGAGGTCGCGGCGTGGGTTCCGGAGGAGTCCCGACCGGGGCAGCTCACCGGGAGCATGGGCGGGTTGCTCAATAGCGGCTTCGTCACCGGGTCGGTCGACGGCAAGCCGGTCTCAATCCTCCTTCCCAACATCACCGGGTGGAACCACGAGACGGACCAAGCCGGGTCAGGCCAGACCACCGGCTTCTGGCAAGCCTACGACGATCACGTTGTGGTAGCACGGTTCACGCCGCGGACGGAGAAGCTCACCGATTGCGAGACTGTCTGGCTGGTGCATCCCGACGCCGTCGAAGGTCGCGACTATGATCCGGACAACGTCAAGGCGCTGTGGTACATCACGCTCCTGGAAGACATCTGGATCACCGACAACAACCACGTGGGCATCGAGTCCGGCGCCTACGCTGCCAGTCGTTACTCCACCTTCGAGGGCGGCCCCAACGGCTTCGTCAACTGGTACATGAAAGAAGTCGTCAAGGCCGGGGACTAGCAGGCCGTGGTGAAAGTGTGGTGGGTCTGGCGACAGGGTCTTGCGAAGTGGTGGCGAGAAGAAAGGAGGAGGCGATGGTGAGGTCGGCAAGCTTGCCGACTTGATCGTCGTCGATCGCGATGTCTTCGCGATCGATCCGCGTGACATCTCGGATACCCAGGTACTCCTCACCCTCATGGAAGGTGTGCCGGTTCACGGCGACCTCGAGGACCTGGAGCAGTGAGAAGCGCTACGCGCTAGCCGTACTCTCACCATGAAGTGGGTGCCATCCTCGGTGCCGATATCGTGAACGACCGCGATGTGCGGATGGTTCAGAGCGGCGGCAGCACGAGCCTCCCGCTCGAAGCGGGCGAGACGCGCTAGAGCACGGAGGGTTCCACGGAAGACGGCTTCTCTCGGGGTTCAGATTGTCCTTTAGATGGCACCCGTCGCCGGTGTGGCTCTCCGCCGTAGCCTCGACTATTTCCTGGAGGTCGAAGAATGACGACGGAAAGTGTGGATGTTAAAGGGAGGCAGACAGGCGACCGTGCTAGGGTCGTTCGGATGAATCGCCTCGTGCTCGGCACCGTCGGGTCAGCCCTGCTGGCGATGATGGCCACATCCGCGGGCGGTCAGGAGCAGTGGCCACGGTTTCGCGGTGCAAGGGCGGGTGCCGTTGTCGACGATCCCGCCCTGCCCGACGCCTGGAGCGAGACCGACAACGTCGTCTGGAAGATCGACGTTCCCGGGCAGAGCTGGAGTTCGCCCGTGGTATGGGGCGATCACGTCTTCGTCACCTCCGCGGTCAGCGCCGGTGACGAGCCCGCTCCGGTACCTGGCCTCTACGAGGAGGGACACGACTTCGGGGGGTTGAGATCATCGGCGCAGCATCGCTGGGTGGTGTACGACGTCGACTTCGCTACCGGAAACCTCAACTGGGAGCGCCAGCTGCACCGCGCCAACCCGCCATTCGCCAGGCACATCAAGAACACCTACGCGACCGAAACGCCGGTCACGGACGGCCGATATCTGTACGTGTACTTCGGCAGTATCGGTCTCGTCGGCGCCTTGAACATGCGCGGCGAGACCGTCTGGACCACGAAGGTCGATGTGTTCGAGACGCGGTGGCAGTATGGCCCGGCTGCCTCGCCGGCCCTGCACGACGACCGCCTGTACATCCTCAACGACAACGCCACCGGAACGTTCCTCGTTGCCTTCGACACGGAGACCGGCGAGGAGATCTGGAGGGTGCTTCGCGAAGCGCACGCCGGGGCGAACTGGTCGAGGAGCTGGTCAACGCCGTTCGTATGGGAGAACGAGCTGCGCACCGAGATCGTCACGACAGGAACCGCCGGCGTCCGCTCGTACGATCTCGATGGCAACCTGCTGTGGCAGATCGACGGTACGTCGTCGATGACCGTTCCCACACCTTTCGCCAAGCACGGGCTGGTCTATATCAGTGCGGGTTACCCAGGGGGAGCGCTGCGTCCGGTCTACGCTGTTCGCCCCGGCGCCTCCGGCGACATCACGCTCTGGGAAAAAGGTGGCCCGTCGACCGCTTTCCCCGGCCCGCTGAGATCGTCAGAACACATCGCCTGGTCGTACCCACTGCTCGGTCCTTACAGCGTGTCGACGCTGGTGTACGGGGACTACCACTACACGTTGCTCGACCGGGGGTTCCTTCTCTGCCACGATGCTCGCACCGGAGAAGAGATCTACGGCCGCCAGCGCATCGAGATCGGCAACGGTTTCACCGCCTCGCCGTGGGGCTACAACGGCAAGATCTTCCTGCTGAGCGAGGACGGCGATACGTTCGTGGTGCAAGCGGGGCCGGAATTCAAGATTCTCGGCAAGAATACGCTCGATGAGATGTCGCTGGCAACGCCGGCCGTGGTGCGCGGAAGCGTGATTCTGCGGACACAATCGAAGCTCTACCGGATCGCCAGAGGCACGTAGCGATGAGCCGATGAGTCGCCGCTGGGCGCTGTCGGCCCGTTGCGCCGCGGTCTTCGTTGCGCTGATCTTCGTTGCCCCGGTGCCTGGTGCCGTGCCGGCAATCACTCAAGGAGTGCACCTCGAACAGGTCGGCTCGATTCCCGTGCCGGCGGCGCCGCGGGCCGGGTATCTGGCGAGCCAGGTGACGGCACGCGATGGCTACGCCTACATCTCGCTAGGCAAGGCCTTCACGATCTACGAGGTCTCGGATCCAGCCGCACCGCAGCGCCTGGGATCGTACGAGTTCCCCGACGAGATCTGGAGGTTCAGGATCACCGGCTCGCGCGCGTACGTCGGCGCCAACTTCTTCGGGCTCGGCATCCTCGACATCTCGGATCCGACGGCGCCGAGGCTCGTAGGCACGCACGACACACTCGGTCAGGCCTCGATCGCGGCGGCCTTCGAAACCAAGGTCGTGATCATCGACCACATGGAAGGCCTGGTGATGGTCGACGTATCTGACGAGGCCGAGCCAGTGCTGGTCGGTTCTTACTACATTGACGGCTACGCTCGCGATGTCGTCACGTTCGGGTCGCTGGCGTTTGCGACGGAATCGCCCAGCGGACTCTATGTGTTCGACCTCTCGAAGCCGGGTCCACCAGAGCCGGTCAGCATACTCCACGCTGCCGGCGCGCCGCGGGCTATCGAGGTGTCGTCCGCGGGTGGCGGGTCGACGCTCCTGTGCGGTGCCAGCGGCGGCAATCTCCAGGTGTACGACGTGTCGGATCCGCTGGCGCCGGTCAGGGCGGCGACGTTCGAGACGCCAGGTCGTGCCGAGCACGTGGCGCTCGATGGTGCGGTCGCCTACGTTGCCGATGGCGAGGCGGGGATTCAGATCGTGGATCTGTCAACGCCCACGGAGCCGAGACTGCTCGGCTCCTACGAATTGGCAAAGCGGGCGCACTATGTGTCCGTCGCCGGCTCACACGTCTTCGTCGTCGCGGGCGACGAGGAAGACGCGGAAGTGGTGATCCTGAGACGGTCCTGACGAGCGATTTCGAGTGCCACATCCACCGGGACGCGCCCGGAAGCCTTGATCCGCTCCGCCAGACTCTGACCCCCGACCAGCTCCATGGCGATGAAGCGCACGCCATGGAACCCGGCTGCGCTCCGCTCCGCCGGCCTCAACAACCCCTTGTCAGCACCGAGTTGCTGAGATAACACGTGGAACTAACGTTGGGTCAGGTCACGTTTCCTGCCGGATTCGGTCATGAATCCGTACGGGAGCTATGGCGGTCAGCTGTTGACGTGGGAGAGGCGATCAGAGGGACCGCCGCGGGCTGGCTGATGTTCTCGTGAGCATCCAGCCGAAGGAGGGAGCATATATGCGCGCGATCGGTGGTGTCATTCTGCTAGTTGGCGCGATTCAGGTGGCGACTCTGGGCCAGGGCGGCAAACGGGTCATCAAGATGACCGGCGAGGACCGCGATACGCCGGCAAGTGCGGCAGTCGTCGCCGGAGACTATGTGTACGTATCCGGACAGTTCGGACGCGAACCTGACGGTAGGTTCGGCGACATCAAGACCCAAACGCGTCGGGCTCTCGACAACGTTTCCGCGATCCTGCACGAAGCAGGCACCAGCCTTGAACAGGCGGTGTCCAGTTACGTGTACCTGCGGAGCAAGGGTGACTTTAGGGCCATGAACGACGAGTACAAGGCCTATCCAGGCTGGCCCAAGACCACACACAAAACTGCGCGAGGCGATGATTTGGACCTCCCCGTGCGGACGACGATGACCGGCGACCTATTGGCACCATCCGGAGCGCTGGTGGAAATTACGATCATCGCACTTCGCAAGGGAGCTGAGCGCACGATCGTCCAACCGGCGGAATGGGGGAAGTCGAATCTGCCCTACCCGTGGGCAATCAAGTCAGGCGACACGCTGTGGATTTCGGGACTCGTCGCCAGCAACAAGCGAGGGGGCCAGTACATACGTGGCGACATGAGAAAGGATGTGACCCAAACCCTGACTGATATCGGGGAGGCGTTGTCGACGGCTGGAATGTCACATGCCGACGTCGTCTTCTCGCGTGTCTATGTCCAGGATCAGGCGCTGGCGAACGAGATGGACGAGGCCTATCGCACATTCTTCCCCGTAGACCCTCCGGCGCGAGCGACCCTCAGGGCCGGCATCATGAGCACCATCCTTGACGAAATCACCACGATCGCCGTCGAGGCTCCGAAAACGATTGTCAGCATTCCGAATGCTGACGTCGCGCCCTCGGCGAGCCCCGTGGTCGTTGTGGGCAATCGTTTCTTCAGCAGCGGTATTCAGGGCGTGACCGACGCGACGGGAGGTGACGCGAACGCGCAGACGCGGGAAGTGCTGGCAAGGCTGGGTCATGGGTTGAAAACAGCCGGCTTCGAGTGGCGGCACGTCGTTGATGCGTGGGTTCTTCTGAGTGATACGCGCGATTACCCTGCGATGGTTGATGCGTACCGCGAGGTCTTCACAGGGGATTATCCGGCTTGGACCGTGGTCGGCGAACAGCCGCTTGGTCGTGGCGTCGTGCAAATTCAAATCATGGCGGTGAAGTAACTAGCCCGCCGGACCGGACGGTCGTCGGTTCATGGGGTCAGAATTGCGTCTCCGTCCCACCGATGCCGGGATGGACAATCACTCCGACTACGTTACCCATTGCCCGTGCGGGGCGACTCCGACGGATCAACCGACCTGAACGGCCAGCGCACGGTAATTCTCTGACGGTAGGTGCCGGCTTCAGGCGCTGCGCATCTTCCGGGCAGGGTCACTACGTGCCGCAGAAAGTCTGTCGCACGACTTGCTCCGGTCGTGGCGGCAGGGCCAGGGGCGATTGGGACGGATCGTACTCAAAGGGCTTTGCCAGACGCTCCACCAGGGCGTGAAATGGCTTGAAATCACTGTCGGTGGTGGCCACCTCAATCGCTGCTTCCACCAGGTGATTGCGCGGAATAAAGGCCGGGTTGGCGGCGTACATGGATTCCTGTCGGCCGGCGGGCGTGGTCGGTTCCTTTTCCAGTCGCGCCCGCCAACGCTCCAGCCATGAATTGAATACTTGCGGGAATTCAAAAATCGCGCCGACTCCTTCGTCGCCCGCGTTCCCGTTGGCGAGGTCAGCCAGGCGCCGAAAACTGAGGGTGAAGTCCACACCGGTCTCTGCCATCACTGACAACAGGTCCTGTAGCAGGGATTCGTCCTCTTCACCCTCGAGCCGGAAGCCAAGCTTGCGAGCAATGCCCTGCTGGTGGGCATCCAGGAACAAATCGGGAAACGCATCGATGCTATCCTGCGCCAGCGTTCCGGCTTGCTCCGGGACTTCATCCAGCAGCGGTAACAGGGTCTGCGCCAGACAGGCCAGGTTCCAATGGGCGATGCCGGGCTGGTTGCGGTAGGCATAACGGCCGCCGTGGTCAATGGAGCTGTAGACGGTGTCGGGGTTGAAATCATCCATGAAGGCACAGGGCCCGTAATCAATGGTTTCCCCGGAAAGCAGCGTATTGTCCGTATTCATCACCCCGTGGATAAACCCCACCAGTTGCCAGCGGGCCACCAGTTGTGCCTGTTGGCGTACGACTTCCTGCAGCAGCGCCTGCGCGGGATTGTCTGCCGCGGCCAGGTCCGGGTAGTGGCGAGCTATCACGTGGGCCACCAGCTTTTGTAGTGCCTCGGTATCCTGCTTTGAGGCGAAAAACTGGAAGGTGCCAATGCGGATATGGCTTTGGGCCACGCGGGCCAGGACTGCGCCCGGCAGGGCGGTCTCCCGGTATACCGGGTCGCCAGTGGTCACGGCCGCCAGCGAGCGGGTGGAGGGAATGCCCAGGGACGCCATGGCCTCGCTGACAATGTATTCACGCAATACCGGGCCCAGGGGGGCGCGGCCATCGCCACCGCGCGAATACGGTGTGCGGCCCGAGCCCTTGAGTTGGATATCGTGGCGAATACCGTCCGCGGCGATGACTTCGCCGAGCAGTATGGCCCGACCGTCACCCAGTTGCGGGTTCCAGCCACCGAATTGATGACCCGCGTAGACTGTGGCGATGGGATCGGCCCCATCGGGAATCCGATTGCCGGCGATGACCTCGGTACCCTCCCGGGATGCCAACCAATCCGGATCGATGCCCAGGTATCGTGCCAGTGTCTTGTTGACCCGGATCGGGCCCGGTGTGGAGACGGGCTCTGGCAACTGGCGCGAGTAAAAGCGCTCTGGCAGGCGCGCGTAGCTGTTGTCGAAGATCGGGCTGGATTGCTGGCTCATGAAATGTCGGCCTGATACGCGGTTAGCGGCACAGCCTGGCCGCGACCTGCCACGCTTCCCGACCGCCGTGCTTGCGTAGCTGCTCCGCCACCCAGGGCGCCTGGGTAGCCGTGATCTTCAGATCCGGAGCATAGGGCCAGAAACACTGCGCGTGGAACCTGCGATAGGCGCGACCCGCCTCGCGCACTTTGATCATTGCCCGCGCGGTCTCGGGGCTCAGCTCGCGTCGACTGGCCTGACCGCCGCGACGGCCGATCGTCGCCAGATAGTCGCGAATCGCGGGTTCCATGCGCACGATCATAACCAGGTTACGATGAGAACCCAAACTCATAGAGGCGGTAACCGAGGTACTCGTCAACATTCTCGAGTACGGCATGCATTCGAAGGCGCGATGAAGAGACGGGTCAGCTGCACGGTGTCTCTGATCCTCGGAGATTGGAATACGCCCAGGGATTTTCCACCCCTCTGCGGAGAGTCGGGACATTGACCAATGGTGCCCCCGCGTAAGAGCCTTCAGGTGGCCTCTGTTCGCAGGTAGCGCACGGGATTGCGGAAACCCTCGGGCGATGGCTCCTAGTCCACTTACTCAACCATCCTGAAAGTCGCCGGAGGGACCGACATGAGCAAGCTGTCCATTGATCGAAGACAGCTCTTGAAGCTGGGCCTCTCCTCGGGGGTGCTTGCCTCTCTGCCGTTCGCTTGCATCTCTTTGACGCAGGATGACTCCGCCGAGTTGCTCCAGTTCATTAGCGACTCCGACTTGCCCGTCGATGAGACGCGAACCGGCGTCCTGAGCCAGGATGAGTTCGACGCTCTGTCAACTTTGTGCCGGTACGTGAACCAGGCCTGGGAACTAGATGCCGACATGCCCCTCTATTTCGGCCGCCTAAGGGCGGACCTCCAATTCAAGACAGATGAGGCACCCAGCTACTTGACGGAATACGAGAATGCAGTCGAATTGGTCAATCTGCTGGTAAGCAGCACCTCCGGTGTCGAGCAGGCATGGGCATCCCTTCTCTTTTCAGAATTCGACGTCGAGAATTTCTCGTCCACAAAACTCGGACGTGCCAGGCGCTTTGTCTTCGCCGAATTGATCACTCATCAGATTCCCATGTCGGGCGCCTTCAAGAGCTTCGGGCTATGGAACTACAGCGGATATTTTGGTGGTGCGTTCACTGCTCCCGAGAGCTACAGGAAAGGAGCCGCCTAGCATGAAGTCCATCATCATCGTTGGCTCCGGCGTTGCCGGTGTGACATTGGCGAGGCAGCTTCTAAAAACTGAGAACGACTATCAGATCACTATTCTTGAGGCAGGTCCCGACTTCAAGCCTGGCGATTATCGATTATGGCTTGATCAGGTAATGGCCGACGTCGATCTCTACAGAGAGTTCGTTGATGACCCGAGAGCCGAGAATGAACACTTCGGACTACGTGGCTCAAGGCTTTTTGTGAAAGGCGGCACGACCAATCACTGGGGCGGCCTGACGCCGCGCCTTAAACCTGAAGACTTTGAACTAAAGTCCCGTACTGGTTTCGGGGCCGACTGGCCAATCAATTACGACGATATGGCGCCCTATTATGCGGAAGCCGAGATTCTACTGGGCATTACGGGTGATTCAGAGAATGATGATCCACCACGGTATGGTGCGAAATACCCATTCCCACCAACCGCTTTTACCTTAGGTGACGTGCTGATCATCGAGGCCCTCAAAAGCCATGACATATCCTACGGGCATATGTCGATAGCCAGGGACGGCAATCGATGTATTACGACAGGAACCTGCAATTATTGCCCTGTGAATGCACGATATACGGCTCTCTACGATTTGGCGCAACTGCAAGATGAATATGACGACAAGCTGACCCTTAAAACAGAATCGCCAGTCACAACAATACTAATGGATGGGAAAAAGCGTACCCGAGGCGTCAGCTTTCTAAACCTCAAGACGGGTACTCCTGACTCAATGGAAGCTGATGTGGTTATCGTTTGCGGTGGCACGATCGAATCCGCGAAACTTCTGCTTTCCTCTGCCAACAAGGACTGGACCGACGGTATCGGCAACGACTCAGGGCATGTCGGCCGGCATTTGATAGGGCATCCAGTGATGGACGCCTCAGGCGTTCGGCCAGGAAACCCGGACAAACTCGATGGGGAACTCGGATTTTCCTCTCTGATCAGCCGACATTTTGATTCACCGGAATATCAGCACAAAGGCAAAATGTGGTTTTCTGGGGGTGTCGGTGCAAACTCCTCTCTAGAAAGGCAAATCCTTTCAAATGTTTCGCGGGCTGATATGGATGCAAGTTTGATTTCTGAGATGAGAATCTCTTTGGGCGGTGAAATGGAGCAATTCGAAAGCCCGGAGAATCGAGTCAGCTTGGGACGCGGTACAACGAGACACGGTCTTCCCACCACAGAAATCGAGGTAGGCGTTCACGAAATCAATATCAAGACCCGACAGGAACATATGCAGACGTTTGTTGAGATACTGAAAACCGCCGGGTGCAAGGAAGACGGTATCGAAGGTAACGTTAGAGATCCTGACGGAGCCCATGCATCGTCAACCTGCCGCATGAGCAGCTCCGATGGAGACGGTGTCGTCAATCCTGATTTACAGGTTCACGGCACGGATAATCTCTATGTATGTTCGAATGCTGTGTTCCCCAGTATTGGAGCAGCTAACCCGACGTTGACGGTATCGGCGCTTGCCGCCAGATTGGCGGAACATATTGGTGCCGGCGGCGCCGATGAGGGTGCCTGACCCGAACCGGGTGGCGAAGATCGTTAAGACACATAACCACAGCGAAAGCCTGCGGCCGGCAACGACGAAGTCAGTGCTGTCGCGGATGTTGCGGCTAGCAGGCCGTGGTGAAAGTGTGGTGGTTCTCCGCGGCTCGGTCAGCGGGAAGGGCCGGCATCGCTTGGTGAAGCCGGGACAGGCGCCGTGTACACCAACTGTCCACCGACGACCGTCATGTCGACCTGCACGGTGTGGATCTCCAGGGGATCCCTTTCAAAGAGGTTGCTGTCCAGAACGACGAAGTCAGCCAGGTTGCCTGCCGAGAGCGATCCTCTCGTGCGGTCGGCGTGCATGAGATAAGCCCCGGCGCTGGTGTAGGCGACGATCGCTTGCTCCAGGCTGATTCTCTCCTCAGGAATCCAGGCGCTGTCCTCATTGCCGGCGAGATCTATGCCGCCGGGATAGCGGTGGGTGGTAGCGGTCTCGAGGCCGTCGAGGGGTGAAACTCCGGTGACGTCCCAGTCCGAGCCCCAGGCGATCATCACCCCCGAGCCCAGGAGCGTTCGAGTCTGGAAGATACGCTGGCTGCGCTCCGGCCCGAACAGACGTGGGGCAAACACCGTTTCCCAGGCGTCACCAAGGCTCCACAAGGGGGTCATGTTGGCGATCACACCGAGGGTCCTGAACCGCGGGATGTCGGCGGCGTCGATCAGACACAGGTGGGCGATTGTGTGCCGGTTGTCGCGAAAGCCGTTGTGCCGACGAGCCTCGGCAAAGGCATCGAGGGCGGCACGCACGGCGCCGTCGCCTTGAGCGTGTGCGTGCACCTGAAAACCCTCGGCGTCCAGGCGGGTGACAAGACGATCGAGTCGGCTCTGTTCGATAAAAAGCTCACCCTTACCGTACCTCTTCGGATCGTCGCTATACGGCTCGAGTAAGACCACCGTGTGAGACCCGTAGGCGCCGTCGAGAAAGAGCTTCACGCAGCTAGCCCGTAGCCGGCGACCGGCAAGCTCGGCGCGTTGGGTCAGGAACGACCGGATCTGAGCGTCATCGTCTTCGGCGGGGCTGTGGGGCAGACACAGGTTGGTGCGCTGTTTCAGTTCGCCGCGCTCGTCCAGCGTCTTGTAGGCGCGCGCGATCTCGGGAGTGGCCATGGCGTCTTCGAGCGCCGTAATGCCCAGTCGACTCATTTCCTCCAGCGCCGCCGACAGATTCAGCACGCGCGCCTCGGCCGTCAGCGGCGGAATGGCGGCGTCGACCAGCGCCATTGCCGACTCCTCGTGCAGTGCGCCCGTGGGCTGACCGTCCGCGTCGCGCTCGATTCGTCCATTGGGCGGGTCAGGGGTATCGGCGTTGATGCCCGCGGCGGCCAGCGCCAGCGAATTGGCCCAGCCGCCGTGGCCGGAGTTGTTAACCAGATAGGCGGGGCGGTCCGGGACCACGCTATCGAGCATCTCCCGGGTGGGCAGGCCGCTGGGAAGAAACGCTGTCTCGTCCCAGCCGCCGCCCTCTATCCAGGGTTTCTCGGGACGCGCCTGGGCATACTGTCGGATTCTCTCGAGTACGTCCTGGCGACGAATCAGGCCGTCGAGCCTTACGTAGTTGGCCGGATTGGGAACCATCCCGGGGTGCACGTGGGAGTCCTGGAAGCCTGGCAGCAGCATGCGCCGCTCGAGGTCGACGACACGTGTCGCCGGGCCGACGAAATCGCGCGCAGTGGCATCATCCCCGACATAAGTGATTCGATCACCGGTCACGACCACCGCGGACGCCCAGCTTCGCGCGGCATCAACCGTGTAAACGGCGCCATTCACGAAAACCATGTCCGCGGGCGAGCCTTCCGGTCCGATGGCCGCCTGGGCCAAGGCGAGCAACGCAACTATGCCGCGCAACCCCATTTCGGGAGCCTCCAGTAGGCAAGTCCCGTGAGTACAGGACCGGTATTCGATCTCAAAGGGGCGATAGGCGGACCTGCGCACCAGCGCTGCGTCCACTCAGGGCGAAGAAAACTCGTAGATCACATCCTTGAAAGACCCCGCCTGGGAAGACATAGAGTAGCCGAAACGAGTCCGATCCTGTGCTTCGCGCGCCATGCCACGCGCTGCCAGGAATGAAGACGGCGGATCCCGGTTTCACCGCGTGCTCCACTCCGGAGATCACGATGATTGCTCGCGGGGATTGCGGTTCGATAGGAGAGCGCCGACCGGGCTACGAGCCGATTCTGCCCCGCACCAGGACCAGGTTGTCCAGCACGAGGCTATCCGACCAGATGAACACCGGGTCGAATTCGGGGTCGTCCCAGATGTCGAGGAAGTTGGTGTAGGCGGGTTTATTGTCGACGCCGACCGTTTCGTTGGTGAACGTCCTGGCCCCCGGCCAGTCGTGGTCGTCGAAGCTCGTGATCACGTCGCCGTCGGCGTCGATCTCGGTGATCGGGATCGCCTCGAGATCGATCTCGGCGCTGCTGGCCAGCATCGTCCCGCCGCACTCGTTGTACAGGTCCGCGGCCCTGGGGCCGGTCTCGAACACGGTCGACGCCGGAACAATCCATGTGGTGTCGTCGTGCGCAGTGACGGTGCCGACGGCGGCGACGCGGCCGCCCGGGCAGTCGAGAAGGTTGTCGGTGAGCGTGTGCGCGAGCCCTCGGGTGAACGACCCGGTCATCGGCAGATCGCCGATCTGCGCGGTGGGTGGCACGGTATCGGTGGGCTCGCCGCAGGCGGCGACGATCGCAGCGATGACCGTGATGCCAAGCAAACTGCGCATCGTGGATCTCCTGTCGGGGTGCCATCCGGAGCGGATCGCGGCTACGTTCGCAGCCGCTACCCGACCTGGTTCGGTGGCGGAAGTCCGCCAGACGCAGGGTATCGATCTCCGCTGTCAAAGGAAACGGTGGGAACTGGCTCCCCGGGTCACATCCGGTGTGCCTGACGCGCCGCCTCCAATCAGCAGGGTGGAGGCAATGTGCCGGCGGGAAGATCCGTTGCCGCGCCCCCACGTGAGAGCTATCGTTGCCTCGTCGGAGCCGCGGGGCCGCACAGTTGCCACCGCCCGACGAGACATCGGAGAGCGTGGCGCTTGGTCGCGAACCGGCTTCGAAGCAGCGTAGCCGACCACACGGAACTGTCCACGGCCCCTCGTTTCGGTGTCATCCCTCCTTGTTGCAACGGAAGGTGTCCGATGCGCCCCGTGTGCTGTCGAGCTCGCTGCCAGGTCCGCATTTTCTCGGTAGCAGTATTGTTTTCCCTCGTGGCGACTGTCGCCGATCACTCGGCGATTGCGGCAGGACAGCAATCCGCTCGGCTCCCCATGACCGTCGACGATGCGCTGCGCTTGAAGCGGCTCGGGAACGTGCTGCTGTCGCCTGACGGCGAACGAGTCTTCTATTCGGTATCGGAGCTCGACTGGGACGAGAATAGGCGCCGAACCCGCTACTTCATGGTTCCTTTCTCAGGGGGCGAGGCGCGCCAGTACATCAGCGATGCTGGCGGCCGCTCGTTTCGCTTCTCGCCGGACGGCGACCACCTGACGTTTCTTCGCGACGTCGACGATGAAGCGCAGGTGTTCGGCTTGCCAACCGACGGCGGCGAAGCGCGCCAGCTCACGGCCCACAAGGGTGGGATCGAAGCATACAGATGGTCGCCTGATGGCAGCGCGATCTTCTTTTCCGCTGAAGAGATACGCAGCGACGACGAGCAACGCGAGCACGACCTCGGCCTCGATCCGGTGTTCGTTGACGAAGCCCCCAACGGCAAGCACGAGGCTCGCTTCAGCAACCTGTGGTTGCACGACATGGCCTCGGATACGGAGACACGCTTGACGAACGAGGAGCTCATCGTCGGCGCCTTCGACATTTCGCCTGACGGCGGACAGGTGGTGCTCACCGCACGACCCGACGATCGCACCAACTACCCCTTCCTGTCGGAGCTTTACCTCTACGAGCGGGCGAGCACCCGGCTCATGCGCCTGACCGACAACAACGCCCCCGAGGACGATCCGCAGTGGGCTCCCGACGGTGGCTCCATTCTGTATCGCGCTCCGTCCGATGCCGACTTCGACCTGAGCAACGGCTACTTCTGGATCATGGATGTGGCCTCACATCGAGCGCGTCGTCTCGACGGCCAGAACCAGGGCGAAGTCGACAACGTGGCCTGGGCCGCCGATGGCACCGGCATCCTGTTCAACGAGACCCGCGGCACCAACACGAACCTGTATCGGCTAGATTTCGGATCTGGCGACGTCACCACACTCACTCGTCGTCTCGGCACAATGCGATCGCGAGCCTTCTCGGCCGACCGGAAGCGAGCAATTTTCTCATACGAGAACTTCACCACTCCTATCGATCTATGGGCGGTGCACCTCGAAGGTGGCGACCCGGCTCGATTAACCGATGTGAATCCCGCGATAGGCGACACCATCAGGGTTGTCGACGGCGAAGTGCTCACTTGGGGCGGCAAGAACGACATGAGCATCGAGGGGGTCTTCATGAACTCCCTCGACCATCAACACGGCGACACCCAGCCATTGATCGTGCACATCCATGGTGGCCCGGCGGGTGTCGTCACCAACAGCTTCGATGCCGAGTTCCAGACGCTCGCCGGCCTCGGCTACGCCATTCTGGCCCCCAACGTTCGCGGCAGCAGCGGCTACGGCGATGAGGTGCTGGGCGGCCTCATCGGCGAGGTCGGCGACGGGGAGCTCTTCGACATGATGGCCGGTCTCGACTATGCGATTGCGAATCGCGACATCGACCCCGAACGTCTTGGTGTGCGCGGCTGGAGCTGGGGCGGCGTTGCAACCAGCTACACGATCACCCAGACCAACCGCTTCATGGCCGCCTCGGTCGGCGCGATGGTGGGCAACTGGGCCGCCGAAACCGGCCCAGGCTTCAACTTCGACGTGTCCCTTTGGTATATCGGTGACGCCCCCTGGAGCCACCCGGAAGAATGGGCGAAACGCTCGTCGATCACGCACGTGAGAAACGTAACCACGCCGACGATCATCTTCCATGGTGCTCGCGACGAGACCTCGAGTGTCGGCCAGAGCTTGATGTTCTTCACGGCGCTGCGAGACCTCGGCAAGGCTCCGGTACGCTACATCAAATTCCCACGGCAGGGCCACGGCATCGAGGAGCCGCGGCTGGAGCGCGTGCACCTGGTGGAGGAGATCCGCTGGTTCAAGAAGCACATCGAAGGCGTTAGCTGGGAGCCGTGGGAGTTGCCGAAGACAGTGGCAGCCGGAAGGAGAACAGGCCGATGAAGCAGCCTCAACTGTGTCGCCGATGCGTGGCCGCGGTGTTGGGAACGGCGTTGGTCGTGGTGGCACCAGGCCTCCTGGCCCAAGAGCTCGACCCGGCCATGTACGGGGCGCTTCGCTATCGACACATCGGGCCAGAAGGCAACCGGGTCATCGCTATTGCCAGCCATCCCGGCAACCGGGACGTCATTTATGCCGGAGCTGCTTCGGGTGGCGTCTGGAAAACGACCGACGGCGGGCTCAACTGGGACCCGGTGTTCGATGATACCGATGTGGCTTCGGTAGGCGCATTGGCGGTTTCGATCTCCGACCCGAACGTGGTCTGGGCAGGCACCGGCGA
Source organism: Acidobacteriota bacterium (assembly GCA_963666055.2). Taxonomy (GTDB): domain Bacteria; phylum Acidobacteriota; class UBA890; order UBA890; family WLXD01; genus DASCOT01. Next base: position 1,347,011 of record CAXWPH010000015.1, read on the forward strand.
GACCAACATCCGCAGCATGATCTCGAGCGGCAACGGGATCTACAAATCGACCGACGCTGGCAATACCTGGCAACACATGGGGCTGCGCGAGACGGGGAGAATTGGCCGCGTGGTCATCCATCCGGACAATCCTGACGTCGTCTTTGCCGCTGCCGTCGGGACCGCTTACGGTCCGCAGCAGGAGCGCGGCGTATTCCGCACCGTAGACGGCGGCGATTCCTGGCAACGTGTTCTCTTCGTGGGCGAGGACACGGGTGCCTCCGACATCGCCATGGATCCGTCCAACCCGCGCAACCTGGTCGCTGGCATGTGGCCGATCGACATCAAGACCTGGCAGAGAACCAGCGGCGGCCACAACGGCGGCATCTTCGTTACCCATGACGGCGGTGACAGCTGGGAGCGCGCCACAGAGGGTTTGCCCGAGCCACCGACCGGAAAGATCGCCGTAGCTTATGCGCCGAGTAACCCCGAGCGCATCTATGCGCTTATCGAGACCGACCAGTACGAGTTCAAAGGCGTGCTGTGGCGCTCCGACGACGGCGGTGATTCCTGGCAGTTGATCAGTCGCGACCAGCAGTACCACACGCGTCCCCATTACTACACGCGGCTGGTGGTAGCACCCGACAACGATGAAGAAGTTTACTTCCTCGCGACGCGTCTGGCGCGCACGCTCGATGGCGGCGATACTGCCTCGATTCTGCGCAACGCGGGTGGCGATCATCACGACATGTGGATCGACCCGGCGATCCCCGACCGGATTCTGCTGGCTAACGACGGCGGGGTTCACATCAGCCTTAATCGAGCTGGTTCTTGGTACCACCCGGACCTTCCGATTGCTCAGATGTATCACGTCGCCGTCGATGACCAGGTGCCCTACTTCGTCTATGGCAACAGGCAGGACGGGCCGACGCGTCGCGGACCGAGCAACAGCTTGGCAGGTGGCAACTGGCACTCGGTCGGCGGCGGCGAGGCTGGCTGGACGATACCGGATCCGTTCGACAACAACATCGTCTGGGCCTCCAATGAGCAGGGCGTGCTGACTCGCTACGATCTACGCACCGGCCACACGACCAACGTGCAGGTGTGGCCCGAGACACCCGTGGGTAAATCGCCGCGCGACATCAAGTACCGCTGGGTATGGAGCTACCCGGTGGTGGTGTCGCGCCACACCCCTGGCACGCTGTACGTCGGCAGCCAATACGTCCACAAGACAGCGGACGGTGGGCAAACCTGGAACGAGATCAGCCCCGACCTGACCACCGACGACGAGACCAAACAGGTGGACTCGGGCGGACTCACCTTCGACAACGTTGGCGTTGACTACGGCACGACGTTGTTCGCCATCGGCGAGTCGCCGCTCGACCCCGACATCCTCTGGGCGGGTAGCAACGACGGATTGGTTCACGTGACGCGCGATGGCGGCGACAGCTGGACAAACGTAACTCCGAATGGCGACAGCCTGCCACCCTGGGGCACGGTGAGCAGCATTGAGGCCTCACGCTTCGATGCGGGCAGCGCTTATATCGCAGTCGACCTGCACCAGGTCGACGATCGCGACCCCTACGTGTATCGAACCAAGGATTTCGGCGCCTCGTGGACGCGCATCACGAACGGTATTCCGCGCAGCATGCTCAGCTACGTGCATGTAGTGCGCGAGGATCCCCAACGCCCCGGCATGCTCTACCTGGGCACCGAGAACACCGTCTACATCAGCGTCGACGACGGCGACATTTGGCTGCCGCTGCGCAACAACCTGCCGCCGGCGCCGATCCACTGGCTGACCGTTCAAGAGCGCTTCGGCGATCTGGTACTCGGCACCTACGGGCGCCGCTTCTGGATTCTCGACGATCTGTCGCCAATGCGGCAGCTCACGTCAGACGTGCTGTCGAAAGAGCTGCACCTGTTCGAGCCGCGGCCGGCCTACCGGCTTTTGCGCCGCAGCCTGCCGGGCGAGCGGGTTCGCGGCGCGCCCCCCGGGTACGTGGAAGACCCTCCTTTTGGCGCCGCGATCAACCACTACCTCGCCAATTCCACCGACCAACCTGCGACGATCACGATTCGCGATCAGGCGGGCAACGTGGTGCGTACACTGCGTGGAACGACGAACGCCGGGATCAATCGCTCCTACTGGGACCTCCGACACGAAGAATCGCCCGCAGTGAAGCTTCGTACCCCGCCCCTCGGACACCCGGGAATCGCCTTCGGGCCTGAGAGCATTCGCTACAACGCCGACGGTTGGCGCGAGCTCGACGTCGAGGGCAGCGGCGGCAACGGCCCGCTGGCGCTGCCTGGCACCTACACCGTTGAGCTCCAGATCGGCTCGAGGCAGCTCAGAACGAGCCTCGAGGTGCTCAAGGACCCCACTTCGGCGGCCAGTGGAGAGGACATTCGAGCGCAGCTCGACCTGGCGCTTCGTATTCGCGACGAGGTGAGCGCGTTGACGGCAATGGGCAATTCCATCGAGTGGATCCGCAAGCAAATCGACGACCTCGAGGATCTGGTGCGAGGCCGCGCCGATATGACCGAGGTCGAAGATGCCGCGACCGCGTTCGATCAGCAGTTGATCGCGCTCGAGCGTGAGTTCTACATCCTGCGAACCACCGGGGCATCGGAGAATCTACTGCGCTTTCCCGCCGGCTTGTTTTCGCACTTCCAGATGCTCGGTCGCTACGTGATGACCGGTGACGCGCGCCCTACACCTTCCAAATACGCGGTGTTTGATGAGTTGTCGGCCCGCCTGGAACAATACAGAGAAGTCTACGGCACACTGATTTCCCGGGACCTTGACGAATTCAACGCGATCGTTCGAGCGCATGGGCTCGCCGGCATTGCCGTGCGACCACAGGACTGATCGCCGAGCTCAGCGTTCGCGGCCAACAACCAGACGATTGGTACCGCACCCATAGTGACAACGAAGGGAGTTAGCGATGAAGCAACGGTTGATTGTGCTGGTTGCGACGATGGTTGTCGCCTCGACGGTCCTGGCTCAGGAAGGACCCGATCCGAATCGTCCCGGGGCGAGGGAGGTGATCGAATACGATGTGCCTGACGAGGTCGATATCGACTACGAGGTGCTCGACAACATCGACACTTCGTCGTCGGAGTTCGGCGTCGTGCCGCTACCAGACGAGGTTGGCAAGACCCTGACGGGCCTGTTCAGCAAGTACACGAAGCACGTTGCTCCCAACGGTAAGCCGATCCACATCCTCGGCCAATCGCGGGTGAGTGATCTACAGATGGCGCGCGCCCGGGAGATTCTCAAATACCACCTCGCGGATGCGCCCGGCACCCGGTACGGCAGTGACAAGGCTGCCATCGCCAACCGGATGGGGGACGTGCGAGCGACGCTCATCTACACAGACACCCAGGCCAGGGCGTTCGCGATGTACGACATCATCGGAGAGTCGGAACTCGCGCTCCAGGACCTGTATGCCACCGAATCTCCCGTGGAGGGCGGCTACGTCTACCTTCACAACGAGGCCGAGGCGGGAGGCTTCTTCACGCGTGATGCCTCGTACGAGGAAATCCTGCATCTCGTGCATGCCAAAGGCATAGAGGAGGTGCTCCCCGAGTACCATGCGGCGATCGTGGAAGCCGAGCGGCGCGCCACAGACGCCGGGATCTACAAGTACGGCAGGCTGGCCCCCCACGAGTACATCATCAGCGGCTTCGACATCTACTTTGGCCTGTGGGACCACGATCCCCAGGGCGACGGGGCCTCGTACGGCGGCGAGTATCCCTACCACACAAGCGAGGAAATGAAGGCAGGCGACCGGCCCCTCTTCGATCTCATCGACGAGTTCTGGCCCGAGTACCTGACCTACAACGCCTACATCGACCCGTCTTTCGAGGGCACCTTCTTGATAGCCCACGACGAAGGTGTCGAATACACCAACAAGTCTCGGTTCCTGGTTGAGGTCTCGTTGACCGGCTCGAATGATTCGGGGGTCGTGGGGAACGACCAGGACAACGTGCTCACCGGCAATGCAGGTAACAACGATTTCACCGGGGCTGCGGGAGACGATTTCATCACCGGCGCGGCCGGAACCGATCGGGCCACCTTCGTTGGGGTCGCATCCGAGTATCGAATCGACACGAGTGGGTCGACAACGACAGTGGCCGATACGGTGGAAGGTCGCGACGGGACGGACCGATTGACCGGCGTCGAGATCCTCGTCTTTCGCGACAAAGAGATGGATATCGAGTAAGTAACCATCCTGGAAGTCGCCGGAGGAGGAGGGCTAGCAGGCCGTGGTGAAAGTGTGGTGGGTCTGGCGACAGGGTCTTGCGAAGTGGAGGCAAGGAGAGAGGAGGAGGCGATGGTTACCCCATCGTTGACGAGGAACGACGCAGCATGCGCGCGCAACCCCCTGTCGCCCGAAGGGTTACCCACCACACTTTCACCACGGCCTGCTAGCATTCCTCCTCCGAACCGAGCGCAGGCCTCCGCCAGGCTCTCCAGGCTGCCGATGTCGTACCAAGATCCGGTAAACCGGCTCGCATAGCACGGGACGCGCTCCACCAGCCACGCCAGAAAGTGGCCTGGGGCGTCGTGGCTTCCGTGCTCCAGGTACTCGTCGAGGCGCTTCAGGTCCTCCGACTGGAAGAAGTAGAGGGCGATCGCGGCGAGGTCGGTGCGGGGCTCCGCGGGCTTCTCGCGAAACTGCTCGATGCGCCCGTCATCCGCCAGCGTCACCTCGTTATAGCGCGACGGTCCGCTATCGGGCTGCACACGGCGGACGACCAGGGTGGTTCGGGCGCTGGCGCGGAACTCCCGCTGTACCGGCCGCAGGTCCATGTCGAAGAGGTTGTCGCTGGCGAGAACGACCGCCCCATCTTCGTCTGGGGGCTCGTGCTCGAGCGCCAGGCGGAGGTCACCGAGGGCACCGAGACGTCCATCGTTCGAGGTCGTTCCGTCGTTGAGGAGCGTGAAGCGAGCCCACGGCTCCAGCATCTCCGACCATTGCTGGAAGTGACCGTAGAAGCGATCGTTTGTCACGATGACGACGTCGGTCAGGCCGTCGAGGACCCGCAGGCTGGTCCGGGTCGTCATTGGCAATCGCGACGAGACCCAGTCGAGCATTCGTGAGTTAGAGTTCACCGAACAACCTCCGCGACCACGACGGCAACCGGTACAACCGAAGGCCGCGAAATAGCATGGATCATTCACGAAAGCGAGCGGAGGACTACATCGACTTGATCGACGCGGCGGTCGTATATGAAGTGGCGACGAGGACCCCGCTCGAACTCGCCGGCAGCCTGTCCGCGCGACTCGGCAACCGGATTCTACTGAAACGAGAGGACCTGCAGCCGATCTTCTCGTTCAAGCTCCGCGGTGCGTACAACAAGATCGCATCACTCTCGCAGCGGGCGCTGGGCGCAGGGGTCGTATGCAGCTCGGCCGGGAACCACGCGCAGGGCGTGGCACTCGCCGCGCGACGGAAAGACGCGCGGGCGGTAATCGTCATGCCGGTCACGACACCTGACATCAAGGTCGATGCCGTGATGGCGTTGGGGGGCGAGGTCGTATTGCATGGCGACACCTACGACGATGCCTACATCAGGGCGCGGGAGCTCGAGAAGGCCGACGGCCTGACGTTCATCCACCCTTTCGACGATCCCGCGGTCATCGCCGGCCAGGGCACGATCGGCAAGGAGATCCTCGAGCAAGCGGACGAAGCCGTGAGCGCCGTCTTCGTTCCCATTGGTGGCGGTGGGCTTATCTCGGGAATCGCAGCCTATATCAAGGCGAAGCGGCCAGGAATCCGCATCATCGGCGTCGAGCCGGAGGATTCGGCGGTGATGCGGGACTCGGTCGCCGCCGGAGAGCGCGTCATCCTGGAGCATGTCGGCATCTTTGCCGATGGGGTCGCCGTCAAGCAGGTGGGCGAGGAGACCTTTCGGCTCTGCCGGGAGCTGGTCGACGATTTCGTCACCGTCGATACGGATCAGATCTGCGCCGCCGTTCGCGACATATTCGAGGACACGCGCTCGATCGTCGAGCCCGCCGGCGCGCTAGCGGTCGCCGGCGCCAAGCAGTATCTCGCTGAACACGCAGCGCGGGACGAGACGTTCGTGGTGATCAACTGCGGCGCCAACGTCAACTTCGACCGGCTACGTCATATCGCCGAGCGTGCCGCTGTCGGTGACCAACAGGAGATGTTGCTAGCGGTCGAGATTCCCGAGAAGCCCGGTAGTTTTCAGAAGTTCTCGGAAGCCGTCGGCCGGCGCGGCGTCACCGAGTTCAATTACCGCTACAGCGACCCGAAGAACGCGCACATCTTCGTCGGCATCCAACTGCGCCGTGGAGCGCAGGAACGAGCGGAGCTGATCGAGGCGCTGAAGGGGCTCGGCTATCCACTGGTCGACCTGAGCGATGACGAGATGGCCAAGCTCCACATCCGGCATATGGTCGGTGGCAGGACAGCGAACCTAGAGAACGAACGGCTGTTCCGCTTCGAGTTTCCGGAACGTCCCGGTGCGCTGCTCGACTTCCTCACCGCGATCGGCGCGAACTGGAACATCAGCCTGTTCCACTACAGGAATCACGGCTCCGACCACGGCCGGATCCTTGCCGGCATCCAGGTACCCGAGGAGGAGTCGGACGAACTCGAGGCATACCTTTCCGAGCTCGGCTATCCGCACTGGGAGGAGAGCGACAATCCGGCGTACGCGATGTTCCTGGCCTGATGCCGAACCCGTGCTTTTTCGGAGAGTTACAGGCCACTAGTTGCCAGCGCAACTGATCGGGTCGCTGCCACGGAGTCCTTCACCGGTACCCGACTGGGCCGTTACGAGATCCTCGACCGCCTCGGCTTTGTTGCGTCGGCCTCTCGCCGCGGGGCCATGCTAGTCGAGAGCCGGCACCACATCTAAGGGGTTTCCGGTGACCGCTTGATACTCCCCAACCCGCTACTGCCGCCACGCGGGGATATCGAGTTGTGTCGGCGCCGGCACGAGACCCGCCCGGTGCTCCTCGACGATCGACACCAAGTCCGCGATCAGCTCGGGGTGATCGGCGGCGACGTCGAACCGCTCGGCGGGATCCTCCTCGACGTTGTAGAGGGCCGGCGGGTCGCGGGCCACCGGCTGGTCGCCGACGTACGCTGATTGGGTGATGAAGTGCAGCTTCCAGGGGCCCCTGCGCACGGCGAAGAGGCGTGTCCCTCGATAGTAGTAAACGACGTCCCGCACTTGTTCGCGCTCGCCTCTCATCACCGGCGTCAGATCCACACCGTCGACGATGCGGTCGGCGGGGAGGGGGACGCCGGCGAGAGCCAACGCGGTGGCATAAAGATCCATGGTCGTAGCCAGCGCCGTGGAGGTGAGCCCCGCCTCGATGGTGCCCGGCCACCAGGCCAGCGCGGGCACCCGCATGCCGCCCTCCCAGGTCGTACCCTTGCCGTCGTGCAGCAACCCGGCGGAGCCGCCTTCGAGCTTCTGCGTGATCCACGGGCCGTTGTCGCTGGTGAAGACCACGAGCGTGTTTTCGTCCAGGCCCGACTCCCGCAGTGTCGCCAGAATCTCGCCGGTGCTCCAGTCAAGCTCCTCGACCACGTCGCCGTACAGGCCGCGCGGGCTGTTGCCCGCGAAATCCTCGCCGGCAAACAACGGCACATGAGGGAAAGTGTGGGGTAGGTAGAGGAAGAATGGCCGCCCGCGGTTCCTACGGATGAACGCGATCGCTTCTTCCGTGTAGCGGCGGGTGAGCGTGCGCTGATCAGGTTCCTTCTCGATGGTCTGGACGCCACGCACGAGCGGTAGCGCCGTGTACCCGCGTTCCGCCAGCTGCGGGTACATCACGGCGCTCATGTCGTTGGAGTAGGGCACGCCGAAGTACTCGTCGAAACCGTGGTTCGGCGGCAGGTGTTCGGGTCGGTGGCCGAGATGCCACTTGCCGAAGATGCCGGTCGCGTAGCCCGCGGTCTTGAGCGCCTCCGCGATCGTCAGCTCGGAAGCCGGTAAGCTTCCCTGGGAGGGGGAAAGATCACCCGGAAGCGGTCGTTGGCCATCCCGCTTCGGATCGGCAGGCGCCCTGTCATCAACGCCGCGCGGCTCGGCGTGCATACCGAGGCGCCGACGTAGAACTGCGTGAACTTCATGCCCTCGGCCGCCATGCGATCGAGGTTGGGGGTGCGGATCGTCGGGTTGCCGTAAATGCCGAGGTCGCCGTAGCCGAGGTCGTCGGCGAACAGAATGACGATGTTCGGGAGGTCGGACGGCGAGATTTCGGGCGCTGATGCGCACCCGGGAAGCATGGCCGCGCCGACGACGATCGCGGCAAGCACGGATCTGGACATGACGCGGGGATTCTAGTCGCTCGATGGGGCTTTCCGAGCATCACGTGCACGCCTTTTCGCCAACCATGGAGCCGATTGCCATGGCGGTTCTTCAGCACCCTGCTAGTGGACGGACGACCCCTAATCTTGATTACGGATCGAGTACAGGCGGCTCTGAGTCCGCAGAAGCAGTCGATCACCGACGATGGCGGGCGAGGCTAGCGTCCACTCGTTCAGGTCGTTGATATGGGACAGCCGGTACTCCCGGCCGGCCTCGATCACGAAGGTATCGCCCTCCTCGCCCATCGCGAAGATCTTGCCGTTGTAAGCCCACGGCGTGGTCGTGAACGCCGAGGCGCCCGGTGCAACGCGGGAGCGATAGACTCGCTCACCGGTCTCGACTTCGTAGCGGGCGAAGATGCCTCTCGAGGTGAGCACGTACAGCGCGCTGTCGTAGATGATCGGCGTCGGCAGATACGTGCCCCCTGCGACAGGGTTGTACCAGACGACATGCTCGTTCTTGTCCGCCTGGGCTTTCGGCGTGATGTCTCCCGACGCGCCCGGACGGATCGAAGCGATGGCCCTGTCTTGCTGTCCGGAGGACCCGGAGGTCACGAACAGGTGGCCGCCCCAGACGAACGGACTCTGGATGGTGGTGGTCGCCATGCCGTGCATCCGCCACAGCTCCTCGCCCTCCAGGCTATAGCTGATGACAGCGCGGGGTCCGACCGTGACGATCTCGGTGCGCAGCTCGTGCTCCCAAACGAAGGGCGTCGACCAGCCGGTCTTTCGCCCTTCGCCCATGTCCCGCAGCGTGCGCCACAGCTCCTTGCCGGTTCGTTTGTCGAACGCGGCGACGAACCCCTGCTCTTCGTTGTCGTTCAAGACGATCACACGGTCACCATGAAGTGCGGGAGATGCGCCGGTGCCGAAATCCCGGACCTTCTGAAACAGCTTTAGCGGCGTCGCCCACACCGGGTTCCCGTCCAAGTCGAAGGCGAAGAGCCCAAGGTGTCCTAAGTAGACGTAGACGCGCTCACCGTCGGTCACTGGTGTCTCGGACGCGAAGCTGTTTTTTCGGTGCCGCCCGCCCGGCGGGTTGCCGTGGTAGACCTGGCGCTCCCAGAGGGGCGCACCGCTCTCGAGATCGAAGCAGTAGAGCATCAGGTCGATCACGACCTCGTGTGGCATCTCGCGATCGCGCGCATAGAGCCGGTCGTTGGCCTCCTCGCTCGACAAACCCTCGGCCCGCATCTCCGCAAGGTACTCATTGCTGAAGTCGGTCCCCAACGAGGGCTGCTTCATCGGCCGATCGCTGACGGCTGAAGTCAGGAAGACCTTGCCGTCCCAGACGATCGGCGAAGACCATCCGATGCCGGGCACCTCGATCACCCACTCGACGTTTTCGGTCGTCGACCACCGCTCCGGCAGCCTCGGGTTGTCGGCGATGGGGAGGGAATCGGGCCCCAGGAAGCGAGGCCAATTGTGCGTCGGCTTGTCTTCATCAACGGCCTGGAGAGGCGGCGCCCCGGTCGGTGCGGGAGGTTCCTGTCGGGCTGCGGCGGCAACGCAGCCCATCGCGACCAGCACAGCTACGATCGCCCGGCTAGTGCTCATCGATCAGTCCTCCACGAATTCGGCGACAATCCGATTGCTGTTCATGGGCCGCGGAGCCGCAGATCCGCGCCGCACGCGACCATCACGTATTCAGTGCTGCAGTCCGAACTGTGCCCACGATTGTGCCCGCGGGAACTAACCAGCGCCAACTGGGCCCGTTTGGTCTTAGAAGTCCGCTGCTCTATCCAGCTGAGCTACGGGCGCGTGAGAGTTAAGTATCTATTTCACAGCAAGTTGAGACGTATCAGAGAAATCGACAATACGACCAAATCGGCCTGATTGTCCCTTTTCTGTCCCCTTTCCGCCGGCGAGCCGCCCGAGTGCGCTCCTCAGATCGGCCTCATCGACGATGTCGTAGCGGTCGAAAACGGAGCGCGTCTTGTGACCGGTGATCGCCATTGCCGTCTTCTCGGGTACGCCGGCGCGGACCAGGTTGCGGACTGCTGTCCGGCGAAAGTCATGCAGCAGCTTGCCCGGGCACCCGGCGGCTTTGCAAGCTGACGCCCAAGCCTTGCGGAACCCCTTGATCGCCTTTCCATCTCTGTGGAACACGTAGGGACAGATAGTGTCGTCAGCCGTCAGGCGCTGGTGCTCTTGCCACTGCCGCTCGATGACCTGGACCAGTTCCGGGAGTAGATCGTAGGGAAGTGTTCGCCCCTCAGAGTTCTTCGTGGTTCCGGGTTCGAGCCGCACCGTTCGCGACGCCCTGTCCACGTGTGCCCAGGTGAGCAGGAGGATTTCTGAGGGGACTCGCCAGCCGGTGTAGTAAGCGAACGTTCCGCCGTCTCAACACGAGCCCTCCTACCGGGCGGTCGGCCGCCGTGCGGAAGACGTAGCCCAACGACCGCTAGAAGAGGGATCGGATGAGGTCCTCGCGGAAGTCCGATCCCGGCGCCAGGTAGCCACCCAGCACGGCACGACGATGCTCGGACCCCTCCTGCCTGCGGTCGATGAGGACGCTCCCGTCCAGCGCCTGAAAAGCCACGTGGAGGGTGTCGCCCCGGATCCGGTACCAAATAGTCTCGCCGTCCCGGATACCTCGATCGCGGATCGGCTCGTACTGGGCCTCGATCTCGGGAAGCAGGGTCCGAACCTCCTCCGACGACAGGAAACCGGCGTCCCGGGCGTGTTCCATGTTCTCGCGAATCCCGTCCAGGAACTGCTCGAGGCTGACGTCGCGGAGGAAGCGGCTCCGAACCAGCAGGTCCTGGGATTCGACGGCGGCTCGCACGACCGACTCGGCCAGCTCGTCGGTGTACTGCCGGCCGTCAACAAGGTGCTCCAGCTCGGCGGCAGTCTGCGCTCCGAACCGCAGCGTCAGGCGCAGGACGTCCACCCGGAAGATCGTTCGCTCGTAGACCATTTCCAGGGAGGCGTACGGACCCGAGGCCAGTCCGGTGGCGTCTACGGGAATCGCGGCGGCGGCGCCTTCGTCCTGGTCCCGGACCGCCGGCGCGCGCCCCGGCACGGCGAGGACGAGCGCCAGCGCCGGGACTGCGATCCCGAGGGGTTCCCTCGCGGTTCGCGGGGTGCGGCCGCGGTCGTCGACACCCACCCTCGCCATCGTCAACATCGTTCCCGGGGCCCCGGGTCATCCTCCCGAGGGCGGCGGGCGGTGAGCATCGCGTACCGCATCGCCCCGACCCGATACGCCAGCCAGATGCGCACCATCGTCCGAGCGAAGACCCGTTCCTCCCGGCTCCGGTCCAGGATGAAGCGTCGATAGTCGGAACGTCGGAGGAGCGCTCCAGCGAGCCGGCGGAGACAGATCGTCCACGTCCTCCGGACCTTTCGGGTGAGGTCCTCGACCTCCACGACCCGGAGGCCGGCCGCCTCCACCGCTGCCCGCAGGCTCGATCCGGTGGGGAGCCACGCCAGCCGGCCCTCCCGGCGGATGGGTTCGAGGAGATGCCGCCGCGCCCATCCCGACGGCGCTTCGGCCGCGAGCCAGGCACAGACCACCAGCCGTCCCTCCGGTCTGAGGACCCGTCGCGCCTCGCGGAACGCTCGACGCGGATCCGCCATGTGCTCGGTGCTCTCGATGGCCAGGACCGCATCGAAGGCTTCCGCCGGCAGCCCGTTGTCGAGCCAATCCCGAAGCAGATGGCATGGATTCGGGCCCGGCGCAGCACGGACGGCGTACCGGTGCTGCGCCGGCGAGATGGTGAGGGCCGTCACCCGGGCGTCCCTCTCCCCGGCCAGGAGACGGGCGGTGCCGCCGTACCCCGAGCCGGCGTCGCAGACTTGGTCGCGAGGCCCGATCCCCGCCCGGTCCGCGGCGCTGCGCACCAGTGCTTCCACCGCCTCCTGCTGCGTCTCCCGGCCGGTGATCCACAGGCCGTGATGCACGTGTTCCCCCCAGAACTCCCGGTAGAAGCGGTCGAGCTGATCGTAATGGCGGGCCACCGCCAGTGGTAAGTCAAACACTCGCCCCCCGCATTCACTCGAACTCACACGGCCGACCTTCGCCTTCATGAGGTTGATCCTCCCGGGATCCCTTACGCGAGCATCTCTCCAACTTTCAGGTTCTGATCAGCTCAAGAGACGGGCTGCCTGCTTGACGCCCCGACCGCAGCCTGTCGACTCCAGTCGAGCGCATACAGCACGTAGGCTGGGTAGATCCCGGTGCCCTGTGGCCCGGAGATCCTGTAGGTGCCGTCTTCGGTGCCGACATCAAAGACCGAGGCTAATGTGCGGGTGGTTCAGGGCGGCAGCAGCGCGGGCCTCCTGCTCGAAGCGGGCCAGGCGCTCGGGGTCAGAGGCGAACTCGGCGGGTAGCACCTTGATGGCCACCTTGCGGCCCAGGCGTGTGTCCTCAGCTAGCCACACTTCGCCCATACCGCCAGCACCGAGCTGCTCGGTGATCTCGTAGTGGCCTAGTTTGGTGCCGGGTTCCATGGCGCTACCGGAGGATGGTGGATGAGCGCCTGAAGCCTATCGCCGGAGTCTACGCGGGTCCACGGAAGACGTCGTCACGGGCTTTTACTAGCGCCGAATGGCCCATACGCGAGCGTATCGGGAGACCTATATATACGGACGTGGCTCCGCCACCCACACATCGTTGGCAGCCTAGTTCACCCTGGACGGGGACAAAATAGGGACAATCAGTCGATCGGAGCGATCCGTTTGATTATCGTGATCCCGATAAGTCCTTTGTTTTCAAGTACCGAGGGAGGGACTCGAACCCGATCTAGCGGATTCTGCTAAGTGGTTGATGGCGCACGGCTTTCGCCGTTTCTCGTTGGCAGGGACTCGCTCACGAGGGCTCACGTTGTCGACAACAAGTCCGTCACCGCCCGATGCGCCTCACCAATGGCAACCTCGGTCATGGCCCACGCGCCCGCGTCGGAGTTGGCGATGGCGATCCGGCCAAAAGGTTGGCGGGCGACGAGCCACGGACGACGCTCGGGCGGTAGATCATCGGGTCTCCACGCGACCTCACCCGTCTTCGGATCCTGGCCGTATGCATAGCCGTGTGGCCAGCGATTCACGGTTATCGCCGCGATGTCGCGCGCCGGGTCGAAGCCTCCGGCTGACAGTATCCGGCCGAGCTGATCCCTGATCTTGCGCTCGAAGGTCGCGAACGTCGTCGCCAGCAGACGCCGGCGCGCGGCCTTCCACTGCTCAGGCACGGACCGCCCGCGGGCCTCCGGCACCAGGGGAATGCGGAACATACGCACGACGATGGGCTCGTCAGGCGTGCTCGCGTGTCGGTAGCTCCCAATGCTGAGCGGTCGCTGCACATTAACGTTCTCGAAGTAGCTGCCTGGGCAGCGCACCCTGCTCACACCGAGCTTGGCGAAGGCGGTCCAGTTGCGGATCAGGACGTTGGTGTAGATAAGGGGCGCCTTGAGTGCGATCGATAGCGCGTGTTTTTGCGGATCCGGCAGTTCCTCGCAAATCAAAGGGATCACGGCGTTGTAGCAGGCGAGCACGCAACGACCGGCGCGAACTCGCCGGGCGTGGCCGTGGCGGACGTAGGTGACCTCGACTTCCTTGGCGATTCGCCGATCGCCACGGTGAGCTACCTGCACCGCTGTGCTCTCCAGCCGCACGCGGACAGCCGAGCCCTCCCGATCGAGCTTGCCATAGTCGAACGGAGCGTCGACAACGTCCTCCATCGTGCTGCCGGAAGCGACCTCTGGGATCAGCGACCGGACGATCAGACGCGCGATTGACGCGTTGCCATCCGGAAACTGGAAGAAAGCACGCTCCTCGACGGGTTCGGCATCGTCGTCGCCGAGCCCCAGCCCGGTGGTCCCAGGCCAGCTGCCGGCGACGAGCCAGGCGGGGACGCCATCGAGGCCGATAGTCCAACCGCCGGAGGTCTCGAGGAAGGAGATTGCCTCGCGACCGACCTTGGCCACCTTCAAGAGAAAGTCCTCGTAGCTCGTGCGCCGAAGAAACGCGGCCTTCTCCTCCAAGCTGAGGTGGGCCAAGTAATCGATGCTCGAGTCGTGGAGTCGTAGGATGTCATCACGTGCCCCTTCGGACAGGGGCGCGCGCGCCAGGAACTCGCGCCAAGAGGGCTCGCCTTCGCCTACTAGCAGGCGATCGGTGCCGAACGTTTCGCGGTCGAAGAAAACCGATCTGCGCAGGCCGAGCGAGCTGTACAGGTCGCTATCGACGAATTCGGAGTAACGGCTTACGTCGATGCCAATCCCGCGGATCAGGCGCTGGGCTCCTTCACCGTACTCGTTCAGGTTGGAGATAAAGACCGTGCCGCCATGCGACAGGAACACCCGACCGTCGAGCCGGAACTCGTTGCGCTTGGCATGACCGCCGAAGTCGTCGTGGTTGTCGAGAATCAAGATGCGGGCGCCGGGAACAGCTTCTTGATAGAACCACGCCGCCGCGAGGCCGCTGAGGCCACCGCCAACCACGACCAGATCATAGAGCTCACCCGTCTCCTCCGCGTTGTCCCAGCGCATGCCTTCGACAAGCTGGTGGGCAACCTCGTAGGAGCCGTCGTGGCTGCCGCGCATACCAGTGCGGATGGGTGGATACGTGTCGGCGAGGGCCTGTGAGACTCTTCCCGGAGCCTCAGGGCTCGCCAGGGCGTTCGTCTGCGCCCATGGGAGCGTGAGACTGCCGCTCAGCGCAACGCTGATACCGGAGACAAAGTCGCGACGGTTAATCTCCCGGTGCATCCCGAGATCACGATCATCACTGCTGGACATAGGTCGTCCTCCAGCTTCTCTGACGCCGTAGCTGCGCGGATCGTCGGTTCTCGAGTCCCTACCGATTCCCCTCGTGTCCAAACTCTACCGTTCCGGAGCCTAATGCCCAGCTGCGCTGAGCGCCACGGCACGTCGGAGGGGAATCCGCCGATCGTGTCGCGTGCTCGACACACCTGCCCCATACCGCTTTCACCGAGCGGGGCGAGGGTCTCGTAGTGGCCTAATCGCGTGCCAGGTTCCATAGCGCTGCCAGCCGGGGTTGGGTGGGCGCGTGAAGCCTATCGTCGGGGCACGCGGGGGTCTACGGGCGGGCACCGCCGTGGCCCCAGCTTCGCGTGCCGGAACGCCCCGATACCTCAAGTAGTCGACTCCAGTCGACTGGCGTCTACTGGAGTGAACCCCAGTCGTGGAGACGTTTTGGAGACGGCAAGTCAGCGACGCGGCGGATCTTGGTGGTCTGCGCTGGGTAGGCTACGGCTCCGTCGGCACGAGCCGCTTCAGCTCGTCGAACCATTTGAGCACAACTTCGATCTGGGTAACCGGCTCCGCCGGCTCGGAGAATTTGATCATCACAAGATCGCCGTCGGGAGTGATGTCGTAGGCTCGGACGGGGCTCGTCCAGACCACCCCCGGCGCCTCAAACAACACGCTCGGCGTTCCGAGATCGAGTGTTTCACCGCCGGTGACTGTGACCTCGACGATCATCATCCGCTCATACAGCTCTCCTGCTCGATACAAGAGCGCTTGCCCGTCCCTCCCCCACACCGGGCTGGTGCCACCGTTCGTCGAGATCCGTATCTCTGGGTCTGGTCCCGGGAAAGGCCGCACGTAAATCTCGTGCTGCCCCGTGTGATCGGAGGCATAGGCTAACCACGTCCCAACTGGCGAGAACGTCGGGGGATACGCCCCCGAGGACCCCAAGGGGTGTAAGCTCGGGAAAATCGCCGTGAGGGAATTATGTTCGGCTCGATCGGGGGCACTGAGCTCCTCATTATCCTGGTGATCGCGCTCGTGGCGTTCGGCCCGAAGCGTCTGCCGGAGCTGGGGCGCACGATTGGCAAGGGCCTGCGTGAGTTCCGACGAGCCTCGAACGACCTGAAACGCTCGCTTGAAGATGAGATCATGCTCGATGAGCACCGTAGCGAGCGGACGGGTTCTCGCGATACTGACTGAGCGAGTGAACCGACTGGACGAGTGGTCGGAGTAACCGCGCGGTGAGCGAGTCTGAAGGCGCGACGATGGCCGAGGACCAGCCGGGAGCTGGCCGGACGAGACGCTACCGGAAATGACGTTGCTCGGTCACCTGACCGAGCTCCGCCGACGCCTCATCGTCAGCTTGGTGACGTTCGTCATCGGGATGGTGGTGTGCTGGGCGTTCGCGGCGGACATCTACAGGCGGATGTCCCAGCTCGTCCCAGGACGCTGTTCCTGGAAGACCAAGTTCCCGTCGAACGACCAGGCCCATGGGGATTGGATGTTCGGGCTCTTGGTGAGCTGCTCGACCTCCCCGCTGCCGTCGGCCCTCTGGATCAGTTTGGACCTCGTCTGGACCCTGGCGTTGGGCGTTACCGGCGTGCTGCCCCTGTTGTTGGGGAGTGGGTAACGGCGGGGGAACGTGAGCCCCCCGTGATCGCTACGGCGCTATGTCGCTTCGATGAGCGCCTCGATCGCCAGATGCGCCGCGCCGATCGCACCTTCGGTCATCGCTCGTGCACGCTCCACAGAGTCATCGGATCGCTCCAGAGGTCGTAGAGCAGCAGTGGGGAGGTGCGCGTATCCGGATCGTTGATCTCCAACGAAGCGCCCCAGTGACCGTCCACCACCTCGATGACGCCCTCCAGCTCGCCGCCATCGGCATCGAACCCCTGGCGCTCCTCGTTGCTCAGACAAAGCATCCGATCACTACCTCACGGCCAGACGGGGCAGCGGCACCGTGGGCCTCGACTTTCGGGCGGGCGGGCTTCTACGCCAGCAGATCGCGGATCGCCCGGTGTCCTTGGTCGATGGCACAATCGACGTAGGCTTCGCCACCGGCATCCGAGTTGGCAACTGCCACCCTTCCGAACGGCTTACGGCCGATGACACAGGGCATGTCCTCGTCGGTCCAGTCCGGCTCGCCGAGGTAGGCGTACTCGTAGGCGTAGCCGTGCGGCCAACGGTTGACGGTAATGGCCTCGATATCGGAGGCTGGATCAAAGCCTCCGGCACCGAGGATGCGGCCGAGTTGGTCCCGAATGTTGTGCTCGAAGACCCTGAAGGGGGTCGTCAACAGCTCATAGCGTCCCGCCCGGAACTGCTCTTTGGGCGGCAAGCCGGGCTTCGTCGAGCTGCGAGAGAGGTGCAACGCCGTCGGCTCATCCGGAGAGCTCGGGTAGCGATAGTCGCCGAGGCTGACAGGGAAGTCCAGGCTGACTCCGGCGAAATAACTACCCGGACAGGAGACACCGCTAATCCCCAGCTTGTGGAAGCAGCGCCAGTTGCGGATCACGACGTTCGTATAGGTTAGCGGCAGCTTCACTGCATAGGAGAGGGCTTGCTTTTGTTGCTCCGGCATCTCCGGGCAAAGATACGGAATGACGCTGTTCCAACAGGCCAGTACCGCGTAACTACCCCTCACCCGCTCTGCTTTGCCGGCTCGCACGTAGGTTAGCTCGACATCGGCGGCACTCTCGGGCGCCCCCCGATGGAGCACCCGGACCACCGTGCTGTCGAGACGCACTCGCGCCGGCGCACCGGGCTCGTCGAGCCGACCGTAATCGAAGCGCGCGGTCACCACATCGTCCATCGTGTTGCCTGCTGCGACGGCCGGGATCAACGCCCGTACGATCAGCCGTGGGATCGAGGCGTTGCCGTCGGGAAAATGGAAGATATAGGGGTCGTCTTGCTGGTTGGCTTTCGCCGGCGCCCCCATTCTGCTCACCATGCTGCGTTCCAACCCGATTCCGTCGAATCCAGGGTACTCCAGCCTCCAGCCACGGATCGCAGCAACCCCATCGATGCCGATGCCGAACAGACCGTTGCTGCGGGTCTGGAGATAGGTGGCGACCATAGGGTCGACCTTGGCATATTGCCGCAAGTAATCCCGGTAGCTTATGGCGCTCAGTCGACGGAGCTTCTGCTCGGGCGTGAGGTCCGGCATATAGTCGATGGACGCCGTGTAGAGTCGCACCAGATCCTTGCGCGCCGTCTCGGGAAGTGGTGTCAGCGCTGCGAACTCCTCCCATGACATGCCGTCACGGACGATCAGCCGATCGTCGCCAAAGGTTTCGCGGTCGAAGAAGACGGCGCGCTTGAGACCGAGGGAGGCGAACAACTCGGTGTCGAATGCCTCCTGAAAGCGCTCGAGATCGACCCCCAGATCGCTGAGCAACCGATGGCTCTCGGCGCTGAAGCCGGACGGTGTATCGATCGATTGGCTGCCTCCATAACCGATTAGCGGTCGTCCGCCAGCCTCGAACTCGTTGCGCTTGGCGTGACCGCCAAAGTCGTCGTGGTTGTCGAGCACCAGAATCTTGGCTTCCGGCCCAACCGCCTGACGGAAGAAATATGCGGCCGCCAGACCGCTGATACCGGCCCCCACGACGACCAGATCGTAGCGCTCACCCGTATCGGTAGCTTCGTCCTCCCAGGACCTGCCGTCCTTGAGCTCGTGGGAGGCCTCCCAGGAGCCATCGTGGCTTCCCCGCATGCCCGTGAGCATCGGTGGGTAGGCTGCGGCTGCCCCGTCGCCTGTGATCTCCAACGGTGTTGCCGACGCCAATCCGCCCAGACCCGGTACCCCGAGCAACGAACCAGCGACGGAGATCCGCACTCCGTCGAGAAAATCCCGCCGACTGATCGGCCGATTCATGCCGAGATCCCGATCACTCACCGCCGTCTTCCACCTCGTGGATCGAGCCGACCATCGCTCGCAGACTCACGGAAACAACACCGCCCCGGAAGGCTCAGGCGGTGATCAAAACACAAAGCCCGCAATCAGAAAAGCGAACCGCAGAAAGACCGGCGGCCAAGAATCCGAAGGGCTCGGCGATCACCACCCATGGCGATGAAGCGCACGCCGTCCGACTCATCGAACCCGTGGATGGTGGCGATGTTGGGGTGGTTCAGCGAGGCGAGCAGCTTGGCTTCGCGCTCCGCCCTTCTTCTTCAGCGAACTTTCCTGGTGCTCACGATAAGCTCAGCGCATCCCGACGAAGCCTGCTATCGACCGCGCCCTCGCCGCCAGACAAGAGAACGGTACTAAGTGACCGATCCGAAGAGCGACAAACTGTGGACGGCCCAGGACACAGGGAAATATCCGGAG
Organism: Acidobacteriota bacterium; assembly: GCA_963666055.2. Classification (GTDB taxonomy): domain Bacteria; phylum Acidobacteriota; class UBA890; order UBA890; family WLXD01; genus DASCOT01. The sequence goes on from CAXWPH010000015.1 coordinate 1,366,390, forward strand.
CCTCCTCCTCCTCCTCGTCCTCCTCTTCCTCCTCCACCTCCGCCGGCGCCGCCCGATCGGCGATGGCCCGCGACTACTTCGCCCCACTATCAGAAATAGGGAAAGTCGCGGGCAGAACTTAGCTCCCCGACATCATGTAGCCGTGTCCGAGTTGCTCCGTGCTCCCCGCGCTGTAGCCGAGTCGCCCCCGTTGCGACTAGGATGAGGTTTACCTCTCGGCGCGGGACAAGGTTGGTCCTCAACCCGACCGCCGCTAGCGGGCAACGCTGGGACCTGCCGGTGAGGGGACCCCTAACGGCGAGAGTCCCGCGTTGAGGGGTCTCGCATCTAGCCGCGCTTGATCCGGTGCCCCTTCACGGCTGCGGCGCGTCCCGTCCCATGACCCCGACCACCTACCGAGCCCTCCAGTGAGAGGCCGCCGAGCATGAGCAAGCTGGGCTTCGTCGACGGACGGCACTACTCGGCCTACGTGGTGGAGGTTCGTCACCTCAAGCGGGTGGGCGACTTCGATGGCGCGAAGGAGCTTCTCCTGCGCCTGGTGGACGCCTCCGAGGCCGAGGCCGAGGGCGGAGGCTGGTGGGTTGATCCGTGGTACTACGAACACCTGGCTATTATCTACCGGAAGAAGAAGCAGCCGGCCGACGAGCTCGCGATCCTCGAGCGGTACGAACGGCAAGCGAAGGCCCTTGGGGCCGTTCCAGAGAGGCTGGCTAAGCGCCTGGCCGGCTTGCGGGCCGAGGCGGCCCGATGAGAAGCCAGCTCATCGCCCTAAAGATGGACCTTCTGTCAGGGCAGGTCAGCTATCGGTGCAAGTGCAGGCGTATCGTCCGGGTTCACGCCTCGAACCTATCTACCGGAGCGGTCGACTACTGCGGCTGCGGTCATTTGCGGATCAACCTCAGCCAGGCTCAAGTCAACGGACACCGACAGATGGCCGGTCTCCCCGACCTCGAGGAGTAGGGGCCCATGAATACGCTCGAGATCATCGACGGCGCCACCCTCGTCGTTCGAGACGAGGACGGGGCCGAACTCGGCCGGGTTCCAACGACAGCTCCCAATAGCACGAGTACCGACCAGGAGGGAAACCATGCTGTATTCAGAAGCCTTTGCACCACTCGGGGACCACGTGCGGGCGGTGGAAGAGGCCGTTCGCACGCGAGACTGGGAAGCCTGGGCCGCATGCTTCATCGAGGAAGGCGTTTTCGTACCGCCCAACCAGCCCAGTGTCCACGGCCGCTCAGCGCTTGTTGAATACGGGAACGGTTTACCCGCGCTATCTGCCGTCGCGTTCTCCGATGTGCACTTTGACGGCAGCGGCGAGGTGGCCGTCGGCTGGTCGGCTTATGAGATGACGCTGCTGATCGACGGACAGGAGGTCAAGGACTCGGGATCGCAGCTGTTCTACTGCGTGGGGCAAACCGATGGAAGCTGGCTGGTCGTGCGCTGGATGTACAACTCGGACTTCCGGCGGTGGGCTGAGGAGCGAAGTCCTGCATAACGACAGGCCCGCGCTGGTCGTCGGTCTATCGGACTTCCGGCTGTGGGCGTGTCTCGCTGATCGACTTCGGCGTGGCGAACAACATCATGTCGATCAGGACGATCTCGCCGATCGACTTCTTCGCCGTGGTCGTAGGTGGATTCTTTTAGGCGGCAGTCTGGTCGCGCCGGGGTACAGACAACGCGAGCAGCCATCGCGCTTGATGATGTCGCGGACGTCCTCGAGCGTGTACCAGAGCCGGCCACAGTTCTCACAAACCGTCCACACGTAGACGCGGCCGCGGCACTGGTTCTGCTTGTAGACGATTCGGCCGGGAGCCAGGCGCATTATCGGCGCTGCCTTCGGATCTCTCGCAAGCTCCCACTTCCTACCCACAACCCCTAATCGTCGCACACCCGCCACGCCGACACGCGAGAGCCGCTTCGAAGGGGTCGTGTTCGTCCCACGTGTGGGCGAGCCGGACATCGGCTCTACGCTTCTGCACGCCCCTTGTAGTCGCCCAAGCCCCGGATCACAGTTGCGCCCAGGATCAGCACAACGGACGAGGTGAGTGATGAGTCTGGAGCAGCGAGTCGAGCGACTAGAGCGGGAGAACAGGCGGCTGAAGCTCGCCGGCGGTGCCGTGGTGGCGGTGCTGTTGATCGTTGCGCTGGTGGGTGCAGTGATGCCGCAGGGGATTCCCGAAGTAATAGATGCGCGGATGTTCCGGGTGGTTGACGAAAGCGGCACTGTACGCGCCACGCTGGGTGCAAGTGCCATCCGCTACTTCGACGAGAACAGCCACCAGCACGTCAGGATGAGCGACGAGGGCATCACCTACTTCGACGAGGACCACAACATGCGGGCAACGCTTGGCCGCACCGAGATCGTCACGCCATCAACCGGAGCGACGACGACCTACCCGGCAGCCGTCGTCCTATACGACGCCGAGGGCAACGTCATCTGGCAAGCGCCACGGTAGGGTGCCCAGCCCCGACGCTATGTGTTCTCAAAGCCCCCTTATCGAACTCATAAGTGATCGCGGGCCCGCCATTTGCGGACCTGCCAAGCCCCGCCCGTTCGAGGCAGCTGTCGGCGACGATGCTGCAACGCCGACCGGCCTGGTAGGCTGCAAAAGCGGTTGAGCAAGTCGCCCTGCGGCAACGTCCATCTGTTGGTACGGCCGAGCAGATGAGCCGCAAACGGAGGCGACTTGGCCGGCTAGAGCTGCTGATGCGACAGTCAGAGAGACCTTCTGGAAAAGACTGGTATCAAAGGTACTGTCAAGTTTAACTGAACATACCCTTGCGCCACCGGTAGTACGTGTTCTCGCTGATACCCAGCTTCCGGCATGCCTCCGGTGTCTTGGCTCCCTGCGCCAGCTCGATCTCTGCCTCCCTGAGCTTGGCGATGATCTGCCCTACTGTGTACCGCTTCCGCGCCATTGTTCCCCCTTCCCGAGCCTTCCTGAGAGCCTCAAATCCTAATTCTCAATCCGGCCCGATTATTGGGGGGCAGGTCATCTCTGACAGCAGCAACCGTTTGCTAGGCGACGATCCGGCGGGGCGTGGCTGTGATCTAGTCGCTGTCCTCGCCCGCTGGCGTAGCAGGGTCTCTCAGCCGTGCGCCTATCAACCCCCCGAGACACGCGGCTACAAGCCCGGAACCGAGGAAGGGCAAGTCGTCCCCAAAGAAGGTTCCGAATTGTCCAGAGGAAATCAGGCCGATCGTGACGAGTAGCAGACCGGGCGCCACCACCCACAACCCCCATCTCCAAGTACCACCCGGCCACAGGGTGCCGAGGAGTAGCCCCGCAGCACCGAAAATGGCTGTTGAAATGAGGATGGCTGTGGCGAAAGACGGCGACTCCAATGGCAGATTGGCTGGCGCGAACGCCGCGAGGAGACCGAAGAAGACGGCGATCGCGTTGGCGTAGCGTGGCTGCTGGCTCATTGGGACTTCCTCTGAGATGGTGATCGCCGTGTAATGAGGGATCGTATTGTGCCGTTTAACCAGAAACTAGTCCGTCCTGGTTAGCGCCCGGCGGGGTGAACCACCTAACAAGGGCTTGAAGCTGTCCCGAATAAACTGCGATAGGTCGGCCGGGGGCCGAGTCCCCGGCGGCCCCCTGGGGGGCAGGTCAGGAACCGATGTGAAACTCCGCTCGGGTCGCACGCCGACGGCCTCAGAGACTATCGGTGGAGGCGAGCGTCGAAGTGAAACACTACGCCTGGTCGCCCAGTTGCGAGCGCTGGGAGCCTGAGCGTCGCCATTGTCGCCGTCGCCGGGGAGGGATAGCTGACGCTGGGACGATTGGATGACATTCACCCTGAGCGGGGGTGTGTTCGTCCCCGGGTCAGTCCTCGATCTCGAAATAGTCCCGTAGCGCTCGCTGCACGTGCGCCGAACGATCGCCGAGCCGTGAACTTCACGGTGAGACCCCGTACAGTCCCGACTGCGCCGGGGTGTCGCTCAACACTGCAGGCGGCGTTACTCGATCACGTAGGCGGTGCCCGCGTTCAACAAGTTCGGGATGTGCTGCAACGTTCATTCCGAGGCGCAACACGACAGGGGGTATGAGCATGAGGATGATGTTGAAGGTCGCGATTCCGGTCGAGGCGGGGAATGCCGCCATCGCCGATGGCTCGCTGCAGGGTACGGTGATGCAGTTCGTGGAGAAGATGCAGCCGGAGGCGTCGTACTTCCTCCCCGAGGATGGTATGCGCACGGCCCTGTTCTTCCTGAATATGGAGGATCCGTCCGACATACCGTCGGTCGCCGAGCCGTTCTTTATGAAGCTCAAGGCTAGTGTCACCCTGACGCCGGCGATGGACCTGGCGGACATGCAGGCCGGTGTCCAGAAAGCGATGGCGGCAAGCTGAGGGAATCGGGCGCGCCCGTGAACCGCAGCAGGCGAGGCGGGCCGATCGGCGTCACACAAAGAGCTCGGCAGGATCGGTGCTGTTTAGGGAAGTGCCATCGTGTAGCAGAGCGCCTCGCCATCGAGCACCAGCGTGCCGTCGTCCCGCACGACGGTCGTGGCGAGCTTGGTGATCGGCTTGTCGTCGCGTACTGACAGCACTTCGACGTAGCCGGTGATCGCGTCCCCGGGCCTCACTGGGGCTTTGAAGTTCCAGTCACAGTGTAGGAAGACTGTCCCCGGGCCGGGAAGGTCCTCGGCGACGACGGCATTCAGGATGGCGCTGGTCACGCCGCCCTGGACGACTATCTCGCCGAACCGTGTCGCCTTTGCCGCCTCCTCATCGTAGTGGAGTGGGTTGCGGTCGCCGCTGATCTCGGTAAACAGCTCGATGTCTCGCGGCTGTACGAGGCGTGATCGCTCGGCCTTCTGCCCGACTTCGGGCTTCCCATGGGGGCCAGACTTCGGTCTTCGGGGTCATCGGTGCACGCTCCACGCCACTGTTCGGGATTACACGTAGGAGCAATCTCCGCCGAGCCCCGGAACAGCGCATATTTTGCTCTGATCTGGGCTGTCTACCTCGCGTCGATCGGCACCATCAGGTGTGCATACGGAGTATCCGGCCACATGACCCACGGGCCACCGTTGAGGTGATCGGTCGAAAAGCTGTCCAGCATCGAGCGATCCGGCAACAGGAACATCATGTGAGCGTGTAGATCGGTTACCCAATCTTCGGGGCCGGTCGCTTCGGTCGCGAACGGGTCGCTGTTGCTGACCGCCGTATCGCCCTGGAGCATGTAGGCGATTCCGAATTCTGAGTACGTGGGCTCAGTCCCGCTAACGTAAGCCTGCAGGAAGTTGAGCCACGGGCCGTTCACGCACCATGGATCCGTGCCGGGAGTATCGCGATCCGGCAGACAGGTCCAGCCGTTGGTACCCTCACGGACGACATTCAGATCCCAGTCCATGATTGTCGCGTCAGCTGCGATCGTTGCTGGCCCGGCGCTCTCGGCACTGCGGATCAAGTCGTCTTGGGGCATTCCGGTCGGCTGGATCGACGGTTGGGCAGCGTCTTGGTCGCCGGAGCAGGCACTCGCTATGACCAGTGCGACTAGCACTCCGATCGTCTTCACATTCATATTCACCTCTATGGAAAGGGTGTGTTCGAGAAGCCGGCTCCTCCTGGTCGATTGGGATGAAGTGGAGGCCAGAGCGGTGAGACGGGTCAGTGAATACTCTGAATCCCAGCGACAGGTGGCGCGGCGAATTCGACACCTCGCTCCGTGACGACGCCACGCTCGTGCAGACTGCAATAGTAAATATGTCTCCCTGCACCCCATTTCGGGACGGGCATATGGACCATGTATTCGATGCCCAAGGTGAGCAGGAGCGGGATCTTCTTGTCCGCGTGCCATCTTGCACCCATAGGTGAAACCCGGGGCGCCAGCATGCCCTTGCCAACCTGATGAAGGTCTAGGTGCACTTGGGTCTTTTCGGGGTCCAGGCTCGGGTCGAATCTGTCTCTGTCGATGTAGGCAAACCCGGCTTCTTCCAACTTGCCGATGATCCGCGCAAGGGCTTGGCGTCCTGTATCGCCGACCCTGATGTTCTTGCTAATGAGCTTGCGGACTCTCACGACTTCATCCCAGCTCCTTTGGACTTCTGGAGGCGGGCCGGTCTCGCCCTCACGGAGTACGTAGTAGGGGACCATGCCGCTCTGGAACATGTCGCCGTGCTGGAGGGGGAAATCTTCGAAGGCGCTTTCATCATGATCCCATTCGCGCGTCGAGAACCAGCTGCCCCCTACATCGCGCAAGGTGGTGACGCCGGGTACGATCTCTTGAAATGTCCTAGTCCGGCGCGGTAGGCCGGAGCCACCAAAGAGAACGATTTCGCCGGCGACACTGCTCGTGAGGTAGTCCAAGATCATGTTCTCAGCGGAGACCATTCGCTTGGCGTACTTGTCGCCCAACGCGCGAGACAAATGGAGGTGGTCCGCATAGGAAATACCGTCGGTGAGGGCGAGGGTATATGTCTCGGAGCCCTCGGCGAGTGACAGTTTCTCCGCGTAATTCACACCGATTCGCTTCGGGTCACGTTCGGCGACGAAATCTCCGAGCCCCATGAACCGGTAGCCCATCTCTGAGTGGGGAACGTCGTTCGGGTTCTCCCTGACGTAGTCCATAATCTCGTAATTCTCTTGATTAATGAACTTCGACTGGCCGCGGACGATGTCGAAGGCGCCGTCGTCATCAACCTCACCTTCAAAGACGACCCGCTCAATTCTGTCGCCGCCACGATCGGTAAAGACGAGGACGGCGGCATTGCTGCCGAATTCATAGCGAAGGGGGTCGGTGGAATCGATGTTGCTGTAATTGAGATCGAGGCTCTCTAGTCTTCTGAGCTCGTTTCCGCTAAAGGTCCAGGGCCGAATAATGTGAATCCACATGTCGACGCGTTCATCACGCATGACGCGGGGTAAAACCAAGTCGAATTTCTCCCGGCGAATGTGGTTCAGCATTTCTTTGGTCGCATAGGGGTTATCGTCGTCGAAGGCCCCGTAGTAGGTGTCGCTGATGCCGGGCAGGGCTTCAGGATTACGAGCTCGCGTTTGTGCGGTTGACACGTGTGCGAGGCACAGCAAAGAAAGAGGCTGCCAGCACAAGTCGTAATTCGGTCACCGGCAATCTCCTGCTAGCGGATAATCAGAATCTCTTGTGTGGGTCGCGCCGGAAAGCTCGACGCCACGTTCGGTGACCATTGCTCCGTCGTGGAGGCAAATGTATAGGTGTTTTCCCTTGCCCCATTCCGGCACGGGCATGTGGATCATGTATTCGAGGGCGAAGGTATGGTAGAGGGGAATCTTCAGATCGCGGCCCCAACCGGTTGGAGAAATCCTCGGCGCTTCCTCCTGTGAAACCATTCTTCCGAGCGCATGGAAGTCGATATGGACCTGCGTTTTCTCCGGGTCCGCGCTCGTGTCATATTGATCCTGATCGATGTAGTGGTATCCGGCTTGCTCGAGTTGCTCGATGAGGATGTCGAGTGTTTCGGCCCCTGTCCGACCTGCGACGATGTTTCTACGGAACAGTTCACGGGCTCGTAGGGCATGTCCCCATATACGCTGGATCTCCGGAGGGAGCCCCGTCTCGCCCTGGCGAAGGACGTAGCCGATGCCGCCGTTGTGCTCACTGAATTCCCGCATGTTCGCGTCGTGCAGTATCCCGACGAGATCGCCGGGTTGGACGACGTAATCGGTATTGTTTTCTTCGTTGCCGTCGAGGTCCCTGACGAATACATTACCGGCAATATCGCTCAATCGAGTTTCGCCGGGGACGATGCTTGCCAATGCGCTCTCTATGATGTTGGTGCTGTTTATGAGAAGGCGACCATAGAGGGCTACTTCGCTCATCACCCTGCCGGCCAAGAAATCCGCTATCAAGTGGTCGGCTGGGACGACTCGATTACTGTATTCGCCGCCCAGTGCTTCAAGGACCCGTGTGCGATCCTCGGTCGAGATGGTGTCGAAACCGGAACCCTCTTCGGCGTAATTGAGGGCGATACGCCTGGGGTCACGGTCGGCGACGAATCGTCCCAAGTCACTTTCAGGGCCGAACACGTCATAGAGTTCACGGTCGGCTTGGCCGCCGAGGACAGCCCGCTCGATGCGCGCCTCACCGCGGTCGGTAAAGATATAGACGCCGGAATTGTCGCCGAGCTCGTAATTGAGGGGGTTCTTTCCTCTGATCACGTGGATCCACATGTCGATGCCGTTGCTCTTCATCGCTTGCGGGAGGACCAAGGCGAATTTCTCGCCACGAATGAGATTCATCAGGGCCGGAAACGCCTCGAGCTCTTGACGCTGGGCGTGGACTTCTTGGGCAACCAGAAGCATGCACAAGAGTGTGAGGACGTTCCGTACTCCATACATGGTTGGCCTCTGTGCCTTAAACAGGGTGCTGAAAAACTCTGGCGGGTCTGGCGCGTGGGTCTTGCTGGCGAGATCAAGGAAGAGCGACGATGGCGATGCCAGGGTGCATCGTCGAGGAGCTGTAACGCTGAGATCGCCAGCAACCCTCACGCGCCCGAAGGGTTACGGCGTCGTGAATCTATTGAATGATCTGAATCTTGGTGGATTGGTCGGGGTATGGAATCTCCATGCCACGGCTGGTGACGATGCCGCCATCGTGAAAAGCGGCAGACATCTGTTGCCCAGTGAAATTATTTCCACGAGACCATTCCGGCACGGGCATATAGATCATGTATTCGACGGCGAAGGTGTGAAACAGGCGGATTGTCGTGTTCCAGTGCCATTTTGGTCCCATCGGCGAAATCCTGGGCGCGAGAATTCCCTTCCCTTCCGCATGCAAGTCGAGATGGACCTGGGTTCTGTCGGGGTGCGCGACGTATTTGTTGTATTCCTGGTAGTCCGTATACACGAACCCTGCGTCTTCCAGCTTTCGGGCGAGGAGATCGAGAGTCTCGCCACCCCGGTGCGGCCAACCTCGATGTTGTGCCGCAGGATGTCACGGACCCTTTTGTTATCCTCCCAGAAGTTCCGTATGTGCTGCGGTAAGTCGGTCTCGCCCTTCCGGAGCACGTAGGCTTGTCCCTCCCAATCACCAATGAGATCGCCGCGCTGAATCACATAGTCGTCGCCTCTTCGTTCATCTCCATCCTTGTTGATTACCGAGCCAACATCGATATCGCCGAGCGTGGTGACGCCGGGCACAATATTGGCGAATCTTCTGCCGCTCTCGCGTCGAAGGCCCGAAGTGCCGTAGAGAACTACTTCGCTGGCGACCCTTCTTGATAAGTAGTCGAGGATGAGGTGTTCTGCTGAGACCATTCTCTTGGAGTAGATGTCGCCTAACGATTTGGATATCTGGACGTAGTCGGTGTATGAAATACCGTCACCGAGCGCCATGGTAAAAGTCTCGGAGCCCTCGGCAAACGAGAGTGTTTCGAGGTAGTTCACGGCGATGCGCTTTGGGTTCCGTTCAGCAACGAACCCGTAGAGGCCCTCGAATCTGAAGTCCAATTCCGACGCGTACTCGTCGCCGGGATTGTCGACGGCGTAATTCATGAACTCATAGTCTTGCTGACTGAGATACTTGTATTTCTCGCCGACGATGTCGTAGGCGTCCGGATCTTGGACCTCACCCTGGAAAACGACCCGCTCGATCTGATCGCTGCCGCGATCGGTAAATATGAGAACGGCGGACTTGGTGCCGAATTCATAGCGAAGAGGATCGGTTCCGCCCCACGCCCAAGGTCGAATGACGTGGATCCACATGTCGATTGCTCTTTCACGCATAACCCGTGGCAAAATCAGGTAGAAGCGTTCTCTACGGACGTGATTGAGCATGTCAACGGTGGCATAGGGATTGCCGTCATCGAAGGTGCCGTAGTTCGCATCGTCGATGTTTGCCATGACATCGTCATACTGTTCGCCATATTGCGCAGTGGAGCCTTCAACAAACGAAAGTGTGAGCAAGAGTGTCAATACGGCTGTGGCTTTACACATGGGTTGGTTTCCGTAGCGAATGACGCGAGCTCCTAGGACGGTTGGAGACAACTAGCTCGACACGGCGTTGGACTAGTTCAGATCCAGGTGCGAGTACTTCTCCAGATGGCGGGTCGGCAGCGTCATCGCGTCGCGGCGGAAGGGCGCCGCCAGCACGTTCTCGCCACCCTCGACGATCGCGTTGATGACACAAGGCTCGCCGGAAGCCATGGCGTCCCGCACCACGTCCTGGACATCCCGGTAGTCGTCGACGGCGTAGCCCTTGGCGCCCATCGCCTCGGCGAGCTTGGCGTAGTCGGGATTGTCCGGCAGGTCGACGGCGACGAAGCGGTTGTCGTAGAAGTCGATCTGATTCTTCTTCTCGGCGCCCCACTCGTGGTTGTTCATGACGATCGCGACGACGGGGATGTTCTCCCGCACGGCGGTCATCACCTCTGAGAGGCCGCTGATCCCCCAAGCACCATCGCCCTGCATGGCGAAGACCGGCGCCTGCGGCTTGCCGACCTTGGCGCCCATCGCGCAGCCGTAGGCGAATCCGCAATTGCCCCAGGTGAGCGCGGCGAGGTGCTGCTGGCCCCCCTTGAAGCCGCGCAGGTACCCGTTGGTGATGGAGCAGGTGTTGCCTACGTCGGTGGCGACGAGGGCGTCGTCGGGGAGCGCGAGCTGCAGCTCCCAGAGGAAGCGCCTGGGGTGCATGAGCGCGTTGGTCGAAGACGACCGCTCCTCGAGCTCGCCGTCCCACTCGGCCTTCTCACGGGCCACGTCGGCGAGGCGGTCTTCGTCTCTCGGACGGGCGGGTGCCGCTTCCTTCAGCGCCCCGAGTAGCTCCGTGGTGTACTCCTTCACGTCCGCCATCGAGAAGAGATCCGGGATCTTGCTCAGCCCCCACTGCTTCGCATCGCGGTCGACCTGGATCAGAACAGCGTCCTCGGGCCAGTACGCCATGTCGTACTGGGGGAGCAGCCCGAACACGCCGAGCCTCGTGCCGAGCGCCAACACGACGTCCGCCTTGGCGAGGGTGCGCATCGCGGCCTTCGACCCGAGGTAGCCGAGCGGCCCGCAGCCGAGCGGGTGGGTGTAGGGAAACGTGTCGTTGTGCAGGTACGTGTTGACCACGGGCGCGCTAAGGTGCTCGGCGAGCGCCGAGACCTCGGCGAGCGCCTCTCCCTGACTGACGCCGCCGCCGGAGATGATCACGGGGTACGCGGCCCCCTCGAGGAGGCGCACCGCTTCCGCGATGTCCTCTCGGCGCGGACGGCCCGGGCCGAGCGTCGGGGTGGCGAAGATCTCCTGCTCAGTATCCCCGAAGAAGTAATCGCGCGGGACGTTGAGCTGCGTCGGGCCGAGCTCGAGCTTGGCGCGATAGAAGCAGCGCCGGGTGAGCTCGGCCATGCGGTCGGGCCGGTTGACCCTGACCTGGTACACGGTCTGCTCGGCGAACATCGCCATCTGGTCGAGCTCCTGGAAGCCGCCCGTTCCGATTCCGCCGGAGCCGGCCTCAGGCGTGATGGCGACGACCGGGGAGTGCGCCCAGTACGCGGCGGCGATCGCGGAGACGAAGTTCGCGGCGCCCGGGCCGTTCTGGGCGAGACACGTCTGAGGCATGCCGGTGACCCTGGCGAGACCGTCGGCGGCGTGCGCCGCGGCCTGCTCGTGGGCCACCGGGATGAAGCGGATGCCCGCATCCGGAAAGAGGTCGAGCGCGTCCATGAACGCCGAGCCCACGAGCCCGAATACGTCGGTCACGCCCTCCGCGACGAGCGTTTCGACGAGCGCCTCTGAGGGGGTCATCCTTTGCTTCGGCATCTAGATCTCCATCTGCCAGGTCGTCCGATTCACTGCCATCTACTCTTTCCGCCGCGCCGTGCGGCGGCCATCGCCTCATCGCGTGTAGACCGACCGACCCCGCGAGAATGTCTCCATGATCGGGATGTTCTCGAGCTCGGCCGGATCTGACGTGAGCGGGTTCTGCCCCAGGATCACGAGATCTGCCTGCTTCCCCACGGTGATCGAGCCCTTCCGGTCCTCCTCGAAGTACTGATACGCGGCGCCGAGCGTGACCGCGTGCAGCGCCTCCTGGATCGTGGCGCGCTGATGGGGTCCGAGCACGTGACTGCTGCGGGTCTTCCGGTTCACGGTGATCGAGATCAGGCGCATCATATTCGGCGGGACGACCGAGGCGTCGTTGTGCACGGTGAAGCTCACGCCCCGGTCGATCGCCCAGCGTACCGGGCTGATGTTGTTCCCGCGCTCCTCGCCGAAGCTGATCCGGTGCCAGTCGCCCCAGAAGAAGGCGTGCGCGGCGAAGAACGAGGGCACGACGCTCAGCTCGGCGGCGCGGTCGAGCTGGTCGGCGCGCATGAGCTGTGCGTGGATGATCACCGAGCGATGATCCGGCGCCGCGTCCATGCCGGAGACCGCCTCGTCGACGCCGTCGAGCATCAGGTCCATAGCGGCGTCGCCGTTGGCGTGGGCGAGGAAGGGCACGCCCCGCTCGATCAGCGCCGCAGCCTGGGCCTTGTAGACGTCCGGATCCATCGTCCCGTACGCCCGGTAATCCGCCGGCGTCCCGGGCGGTCCTTCCTCGTAAGGCTCGGTGACCCACGCGGTGCGCCCTTGGGGCGACCCGTCGAGCACGAACTTGACGCCCGCGACGCGGAAGCCGTTTCGGTAGCTCGGCTCGTGCTGGAGCCGATCCTCCAGGATCGCGCCAGCGCTCGTGAAGACCGCGAGGTCGGCGAGCAGCGGCTCTCGCTCGGCGACCGCGCGGGTCGTCTCGACCATCTGCGGGCTCGTGCCGCCACCGTTCTGGATCGTGGTGGTGCCGTAGCCGAGATAGACGTCGATCGACGTGCGGATCAGCTCGTCGAATTCCTCGGGCGTCGGCGACGAGCCTCCGCCGACGAGAAGCCGGCCGGCGCGTTCCTCGAAGACACCGTTCGGCTCCCTCGAGCCCTCGACCCGCCTGATATGGCCGCCCTCGGGGTCGGGTGTGTCGGCCGTGATGTTGCTCGACGCGAGCGCTGCGGAGTTGGCCGCCCTGAGATGCCCCGACACGTGACCGAGCACGATCGGGTGCTCGGTCGAAGCGCGATCGAGATCGAAGCGCGTCGGATGGCGTTTCTCGTCGAGCAGCGAGTCGTCGTAGCCCCCTCCGGAGACGACCTCACCCGGCGGGATCTCCTTCTCCTCGATCCAGCGCCGAATCTTGGCGACGAGCCCGTCGATGTTCGTGACGTCCCCCACCGGCGGGGAGTGGAGCGACAGAGCATCGAGCGCGCGCCCCGCTCCGAGGAAGTGACCGTGTGCGTCGATGAAGCCGGGTAGCAGCGCACGCTCACCGAGGTCGACGACGCGCGTCGAGGCGCTTTGCAGCGCCATGATCTCGTCGAGTGTGCCGGCGGCCGTGATCGTCTCGCCGGTCACCGCCACCGCGTCCACGGACGGCTGGGCGGGGTCCATCGTGACGATGTTGTCGCCGAAGAAGATTGTGTCGGCCGGCGGCCCCGAGTCGCCCCCGGGTGCGCATCCGCCGGAGCCGACGACGAGCGTGAGCGTGATTACGACGACCGCTCGTCTCGACCTGTTCATATAGCCACCCCGCGATCGGTTTGTCCCGACGGTTCGCCTCGGTGCTCGGCCAAGCGCTTCTCAGCGGACCTCGCATCGTTCGAGGCTCGTGATCGTACTGTGCGGCCCGGTCGGGCACAAAAGAACGCTCAGTAGCGTCCGAGGCGCTCCCGATACGAGATCAGCTCCTCCTTCAAGACCGGGGCGAGAAGGTAGAGCCCGGCGAGATTCGGGATCGCCACCAGGAAGATCAGCGCGTCCGACAAGTCGATGAGCGCGCCGAGCTGGATGCTGCTGCCGAGGACGATGAAGAGGCAGAAGAAGAGCTTGAAGCCGATCTCGACGACCGGACGATGTCCTGCCAGGTAGGTGAACGACTTGAGGCCGTAGTAGCTCCAGGACAGCATCGTCGAGAACGCGAAGAGCACGGCGGCGATCGACAGCGGAACCGGCGACCATGACAACGTGCTCGCGAACGCGTCCATCGTCAGCTCGATTCCGCTCACCTCGGTCGACGCCAGTGCCGGGTCGTAGACCGTCGTCACGATGACGAGCGCGGTCATCGTGCAGATGACGACGGTATCGATGAACGGCTCCAGCAGGGCGACGAAGCCTTCGGTGACGGGCTCGTCGGTACGCACCGCCGAGTGCGCGATCGCCGCGGAGCCGAGGCCGGCTTCGTTCGAGAAGACTGCACGCCGGAAGCCGACGATCATGACGCCGATCAGGCCGCCGGCGATCGATTCCGGCGCGAACGCGCCCTGCCAGATCTGGCCCACCGCCCTGGGCAGCTGCTCGAAGTTGAGAACCAAGATGAGCAGCGCCGAGAGCAGGTACAGCACTGCCATGAACGGGACGAGCTTCGACGTGGTTCTGGCGATGCTCTGGATGCCACCGAAGATCACCAGCGCCACGACGACCGCCATCGCGAGGCCCAGCAACCAGGCCCTGCCGAAGAAGAAGCTGTCCGCGCCTCCGGTGACGTCGATCACGATCGCCGCGGCCTGGTTGGACTGGAACATGTTGCCGATTCCGAGGCACCCGACGACCATCGCGGCTGCGTAGAAGATCCCGAGGGCGCGGCCCACACGGGGCAGCTGTCGCAACGCGAGCCCACGTTCCAGGAAGTACATCGGTCCGCCGCTGACCGAGCGGTCCTCGTGCTCGTGCCTGAACTTCACCGCCAGGGTGCACTCGGCGAATTTGGTGCTCATCCCGAGCAGGCCGGCGATGATCATCCATAGTGTCGCGCCCGGCCCACCGACCGAGATCGCCACCGCAACGCCGGCGATGTTGCCGATGCCGACGGTGCCGGACAGCGCGGTCGCCAACGCCTGGAAGTGCGTGACCTCCCCCGGGTGGAGCGGGTCGGCGTACCGGCCGCTGACCAGGTGTAGTGCGTGTCGGAACCCGCGGATGTTGATGAAGCGCAGATAGAGCGTGAAGAAGAGCCCCCCGGCGATCAGCCACGCCACGATCAGCGGTAGCTCGGCACCGGCGACCGGCACGGCGTAGAAGACGAAGCCGTAGATCGCGTCCGCGAGCGGACGCATGAACTGGTCGATGGTTTGGTCGATGCCCAAGAGCGAGCTCCTTCCCTGAGCTTGGTGGTGCTCCAGTCGCGACCGAGCGCTCCGTCCCACCGATCGAAGAGAAACGCGGCAAGGGAGCGCTTGCTGAGCTGCTCGAGGAGGTCAGGAACAGTGACGCGTCCGGTGATCGTGGAGCGTATCGTCACGGACATCGATGCAATAGTCCGCGAGGTTCGGTTCGATGGGTGGCAGAACACGCACGCCGGCGAGCGCGCCGTGAATATCGCCCTCCGCTACTCGTAGTGCGTCCACATCCGGAGCACCTTGATCACCTTCTCGTCTGCGACGATCTGGTAGACAAGCCTGTGCTGGATGTTGATCCTCCGGGAGTAAGCACCATCGAGGTCACCGACGAGCTTCTCGAAACGCGGTGGGGATTGATACGGGTTCTCTGAGAGGATCTCGAGAAGAGCCTGCGTCCTGGGTTTGAGGCCAGCCGCCGCGAGCTTCTTGGCGTCTTTCTTCGCTGCTTTCGTGTAGACGAGTCGCCAGCTCACCAGTCGAGCTGTTCCTCGAGCTCGTCAACGGGTGTGGCCATACCCTTGCGGATGGACTGGCGCATTCCCGGGATCGATACGAGGTATAGCGTCTCCTGTACCGCGTGCCAGTCGTCCTCGCTGATCAGTACGGCATTGCCGCGCTTGCCGGTGATCTGCACGGGATCGTGCGATTCCTGCACCTCGTCGATCAGGTTGTAGAGCTTCTTGCGCGCTTCCGTCGCTGTGATCGTGGTCATTGCGCACCTCTCTATAACGTACGTATTAGCGTACGTTGAAGCTCCACGAATGTCAACTCATGAGGATGAGCGGCAACACCAACTTCGGCGAATGCGCCTGCTTCAATGCGCGCCGGGCGGCCCGGATTCTCGGTCAGGCCCACAAGAGCCCCGAGTGGCGGGCCTCGGCCGAGCGGCAGGAGCTGTTCCTGCTGGCTGGCGCAGCCGGGAAGGTCTGACCTCCGGTCCGCCCGCTCTCGCCTGTTGGCTCTCGTCCGGTCCGGCGATAGGCTGCAGGTGCCCAAGCACCTCTCTCTGGTAGCGCTGGAACCCGGTACTCGACTAGGCCTGCCCTGGAGTCACCCCCCGTGAAGCATGTGAAACGGAGCCCGTATGGGTACGCGAAATCCCGAGCTCGGGTTCTGCTGATCAGCGGATCGCTCGCTGGTGTCCTGATCCTCGCCAGCAGTTGCAGCAACTCCGCCGACACCGTGCTTGAACCGACCGCCCTCCAGTACCAGGAAGTCGCCTCGGATCTCGAGGAGTCGTGGTACGAGGCATTCACCCTGTTGGATCACTACGCCCAGCAGCAGATCGATGAATGGGCCCTGCCGGGCATGGCGCTGGCGCTCACCGACGCGGATCGTCTCCTGGGGGTCTGGACCTACGGCTTTGCCAACCTCGATGCCCGCAGCCCGGTGCGGCCGGACACGCTGTTTCTGATGGGCTCGATCGGCAAGTCGTTTACCGGCATTGCCATCCTGCAGGAGCACGAGCGGGGAACGATCGATCTGCACGCCCCGGTGCACACCTACCTTCCTTGGTTCGAGATCCAGTCCGATCGGCCACCGATTACCGTGCACGATCTGCTCACCCATACGGCGGGGATTATCGGCGGCTCGGACCTCGCACCGCACGGGTACTACGAGGCGTGGGCCCTGCGCCACTCGCGGCTCTCCGCCGGACCGGGCGAGCGCTTCCACTACTCCAACGTCGGGTACAAGACCCTGGGGCTGTTGCTCGAAGCGGTACGCGGCGAGCCACTCGGTAAGATTCTCGAGGCTGGCATCTTGGAGCCGCTCGGCATGGCAGCGTCGCACGGGTCGATCACCGCTGAGACGCGACAGCTGTCCGCCGTCGCCTACCGACCCCTGCACGACGATCGTCCGACCCTTCCCGGGGCGCCCCTTGTCCCGGCCGGCTGGCACGAATACGGAGCCGGCGATGGCAGCGTCACGTCGACTCCGGCCGACATGGCCGCCTACCTGCGCATGCTGCTCAACGGCGGCCAGGGGCCCGCTGGCCGGATCCTGTCCGAGGGCAGCTTTCGGCTGCTTACCAGCCGGTGGACCGAGTTTGCGGAGAACGCCCATTACGGATATGGCCTTAACGTCTTGGAGGCAGACGGTCGTACGCTCCTGTCTCACGGCGGTGGTCATCTCTCGTTCGTGTCAAGCATCATCGCGGACCTGGATGCGGGGGTGGGTGCGGCGGTGATGATGAACGCCGGAGGCCCGGCCGGAGCCGTGGCGCGTTTCGCGCTCGACCTGGCCGTAGCGGTTCGCCGTGGCGAGAAGCTACCCGCGTTGCCGCAGGCGCAGGATCGCGAGCGCATCGAGGACACACAGGAGTACACCGGCATCTACCGATCCGACTCCAGACAGGTGGCGGTCGTAGCGGATGGAGGCAGGCTCTTCCTCGAGGTTGCCCCCAGCCGCGGCTCCGAGTCCAACTCGGCACCGGAGCGGATTCGCCTGTTGCGCTTGAGGAACGATGCGTTCGTCGTCGACTACCCGGAGTTCGCACGGTTCCCGCTTGTCGTCGGGCGTGAGGACGGCGCCGTGGTGGAGGCGTTCCACGGCGCCGAGTGGTTCCGCCACGAGCGCTACCGA
This sequence comes from Acidobacteriota bacterium, assembly GCA_963666055.2. Lineage (GTDB taxonomy): Bacteria > Acidobacteriota > UBA890 > UBA890 > WLXD01 > DASCOT01. Next base: position 1,384,083 of record CAXWPH010000015.1, read on the forward strand.
GGACCTGAGAGCTTCGAGCTGCCGCAGTCGTGGCGCTCCTACGAGGGTCATTACCGCTCGCACAACCCCTGGATGAGCAACTTCCGCGTCCTGGCTCGCAAGGGGCGCCTCTACCTGGTCTATCCGCAGGGATCGGCGCAGCAACTCTTCCCCCTCGAGGACGGTGTTTTTGCCGTCGGGAATGAAGACGCCGCAGAACGGATCCGCTTTGGCGCCCTCGCGGTCGGCAGGGCCCTGTCCGCACGGTACGCGGGGGGCGACTACTACCGGGCGCTCAATCCGTAGCGGATCGACGAAGTGGGCAAGAAGGGTGCCTGTCTTCGGTGCCCGGGCTGCACCTTGCCAATTCTCCCGTCGTGGAACTCGAAGACCTGAGCGAAGCGCAAGCCATCCGAGCCTCGGTTAGCCCGGCTCCAAGCCAAGCGCCCACCGGATACCTCCCACCAGGTGAGCTCGAAAAACGGGGTCGCTGCTCCAAATATCGTCGCGGTGGCCAAGCGAAGTGTAGAACGATCGTCCCTCACCAAAGTCCTGATACCAGGCTTGGGGATAGTCGCCGCCCCGCTCCATATCGTCGAGCCCTTCGAGGTCGGTTCGCTCGGTGTCGATGCTGAGCAATACATGCACACGCCCCCGTGACAACCCGAGTGGGATGCGGTTGTCGAAGAGCACGTCCACGTTCTCCTCCGGTCGGTCCGCCGTCCACGCCGCGGTGCCGTACTGGTAGAATTCGTCGACGATTGGCCAACTGTCTCCCAGCATTCTTGTTGCGGGATGGTCTGAATCCTCGACCTCGAGGACGACAACCCGGTTCTGGCCGACGGTGCGGCGGAAATAGCCGCCCAGCATCTCCCCAAACTCGGGGTAGTCGTACAGGGTCAGGGCGGCGCAGTGGACTCCGATGAAACCGCCGCCATCGCTCACGAAGTCCACCAGTGCACTTCTCTGCGAGTTCGTGAGAGGTAGGTTTCCGTTGGTCATCATCATGACCCCGTCGAACTGCGCCAGGTATTCGGCGTCGATCATCGAGAGATCCAGGCGTTCGGCGTCCTGCAAGTATCCCTTCAGCACAGTGACTTCGAAGCCCGCCTCCGGCCCCCAGGAGGTCACCGCGGTTTCAGCAGGCCCAAGGCTGCTGTGTTTGTAGTACCCGGCGTGCGTGAGGAAGAGCAGCTTCCTGGATTGTTGCTGAGCGGCCACTTGCTCGCCGAAAAGGGCAACTCCCGCCACCGCCAGGGCGCAGCAAATCCAGAGTCTTGAGACCGACCCGTGCTTTCGAATCGTGAGCATTGTCGAGGTATCACCAGAAGCTGGAGATCGGCAATTGTCAAAAAGGGCCGGCAGGATTGTAGTCGGCAGACGCGGGTGGCTTACAGGGGCAGGGAAAATGCTGGCGGGGCTGATGGGACTTGAAACGGTTGCTTGCCGCGCTTGGCCAGCATCGAGTGCGGTACCTGATCATTGGTGGCCTCGCGTTCATCTATCACGCCAAGCCCCGCTATACGAGAGATCTCGACCTGTGGATCGACCCCGATCCGGAGAACGTCGAGCGAGCGAACGCCGCGCTCGCGGAATTCGGCAGTCCTCACCTCCTGTCCGGGCAAGCTCCAATCGAGGTCACGTCGAGGCGGCGATGTCGAGCTGACCTGGGGTGACAGCTCCAACAACGAGTCCTACTTCGAAATGCGATGCAAGCCGAAAGGTGGTAAATGGAGCACCGTCGCGCGCCCCTATCCGAACGTCGAGCGCGTGACCCTCGACGAGTTCACCGCGGGTACGCGATACAAATGTCGCGTTCGGGCTCGAAACGTGGTCGGGAATTCAGGGTGGCGCAAGACGAACTTCACGGCCCGACTCGGTGCTTCCCGCGGGTCGGCGAGTCGGAGCTGAGCAGATCGGCCAGCATCACCTCACGGATTTCGCGGGCTCGATCACGTTCTTCAGCGCTTGCGGGGTCGCGCTCGGTGCGAAGTGATCGCCGGGACTCCACCGATGCAAAGCAGCGGTGCTCCGGAAACTATGGTCACGAACTGTTCAAGGAGCATTTCTGGGCCGGCTTTGAAGCTCCAGTTGAACGAGTTGTCAGCACCCGTGTGCGGGCCGAGCTCACCCAGATCGGGGGTTGGCGGTCGGTCGAACGCGCCGGCTGGCGCATCGACTACCGGACGAACACGTACGCCCAGGTCGTAAACGAGTCGCCCGCCTTTGTCCGCCGCCTGGATCAGCAACGTCAGCCCTACGAAGTGCCGGGCGACGCTGGATGACAACCGCTGAGATATCGATGGTCATGCCGAGCACAAGCAGCGTGATCGGAAAATGGACCAGCAACGGATGAACATTTGGCAAGTAGTCAGGCAGCATCGCGAACCCGCTCACTCCGATAAGCCGGTCTCGTTGATCGCTTCCACCTCGCGCACCGTACCGTTGACCACGCTCTCGTGAACGGGCCGATCGCGCTCAATAACCGGCCGCGATGCCGTCCTTGCGCGATTCAGTCGCGCCGTAGAAGACGCCGGTGGTGGGGTCACGGCGAATGCCTTGATAGCCACCGTACCCACCGGCGCGCACATCAACCGCATGTCCCATGGCCTCCAATTCGGCGATCGTCTGTTCGGAAAAACCGAACTCCAGATTCACCGAACCGCCGTCCGTCATTAACTGCCCGGTCGGCTGCGAAGAGCCCGAATGGCGCAAGCGCGGCGCGTCTCCCGCCTCCTGCACGTTCATGCCGAAGTCGATCATGTTTACCAGGATCTGCACGTGCCCTTGCGGCTGCATGGCGCCACCCATGACGCCAAAGCTGAAGAAGGGTTCGCCGTCCTTGGTAACCATGGCCGGAATGATGGTGTGGAAGGGTCGCTTGCCGGGCTCGTAGGTGTTGAGGTGGCCTTCCTCGAGGTTGAAGAGGGCCCCTCTGTTCTGCAGCTGAAAACCCAGGCCCAAGGGGGTCATTCCGGACCCGAGTCCCGAATAGTTGCTCTGGATCAACGACACCATGTTGCCGTCACCGTCGGCGACCGTCAGGTAGATGGTGTCGCCGTCCTCGAGAATCGGGTCGCCAGCCTCGTACGAGGTGGCGCCATTGCTCAGGTCGATGAGCTTGCGCCTCTGCGCCCCGTACTCCTTTGAGATCAGCCAGTCGACGGGGATGTCGTTGAAGGCCGGATCGGCGTAGAACTTGGCGCGGTCTTCGTAGGCGAGCTTCTTGGCCTCGATCAGCAGGTGCAGATAGTCGGGGCTACCGAACCCCATCGATGCGATGTCGAAGCCCTCGAGTATGTTGAGCATCTGCAGCGTCGCGATCCCCTGGCCGTTGGGCGGCAGCTCCCACACCGTGTAGCCCCGATAGGAGGTCGACGTCGGCTCCACCCAGTTGCCCTCGTGCGCCGCCAGGTCGGCATAGGAAAGGAATCCGCCCATCTCTTCCATGTACCGGTCGATGGTGCGAGCGATGTCGCCCTTGTAGAAAGCGTCGCGCCCTTCGCGGCCGATGGTCTCGAGCGTGTCGCCCAGGGAGGGGTTCTTGAAGATCTCCCCGGCATCCGGCGTCTTGCCGTTTGGCATGTAGATTTCCTTGAAGCCGGGATACTGCTCCCGCTGACGAGCGCCACCCCGCCAGCCGTTGGCGATTACCTCGGTAACGGCGAATCCGTGGCGCGCATAGTCGACCGCCGGTTGCAGCAGTTCGTTGATCGGCATCCGGCCGAAGCGCTCGTGGATCTGAAACCAGCCGTCGACGGCGCCCGGGACCGATACGGCCAGGGGCCCGAGGTTCGGGATACGGTCGAGCTGCTGGCGTCGAAACTCCTCCAGTTTCAGCGACTTGGGTGATCGACCGCTGCCGTTGAAGCCGGCGATGCGCTTGTTCTCGTTGTCCCAGATGATGACGAACAGATCGCCGCCGATGCCGTTGCCGGTGGGCTCCACGAGACCGAGCACGGCGTTCGCCGCAATCGCTGCGTCGACGGCGTGGCCGCCGCGCTTGAGAATGTCGAGCGCGGTCATGGTGGCGAGGGGTTGGCTGGTAGCCGCCATCCCCCGCATTCCCATCGCCACGGAGCGCGTAGCGAAGTCTTTGCCAATACCGCGGTTCTGGGCGTAGTTGTCCTGCGCTGAGAGAAGACTCCCTGCAACAACCGCGAAGAGCGTCGTGGCGATCATGGATTTCCTAGCGGATTGGGTCATGCTGCCTCATTCAGGTGCGGGGACGGATCGAGAACTACGAAACGGTAAGGGTATCAATCGAGTGTACGATTCGGGATCGTGAGAGCCGTATCCGGTCCGATCGTCGCGCTCCTTGTACTTGCCGTCGCCAGCACGCTGTCGTGCCGCGGGGCCAGCACGGGAACCGGTCCGCCTATCGTGCAGCCCGGCGCGCCCGGCGAGCCGAGTCGCGTGATCAGCGCCGACACTGCAGTCGATCTGTCGAGGGTCCAGCACACGGCTGCCGACGTGCGGTTCATGCAGGGAATGATTGGCCATCACGCCCAGGCCCTAGAGATGACCGCGCTGGTGCCGACGCGGAACAAGCGAGAAGACATGCGGATGTTGGCCCTGCGGATCGAGCTATCTCAGCAAGACGAGATCAAGATGATGGAGCGCTGGCTGGAGGTCCGCGGCGAGGAGGTCCCGAACGTGCAACACCACCACGAGCCCGGCGCCACGCTGATGCCCGGCATGCTCACGGCTGAGGAAATGAGCCGCCTCAGGGACGCGACCAGGACGACGTTCGACCGGCTTTTTCTCGAGTTCATGGTCCAGCATCATGAGGGTGCCTTGATCATGGTCGATGAACTTCTTTCAACCGCCGGTGCCGGCCAGGAGTCGAACATCTCCGCGTTCGCCGCCGATGTCGTGGCCGACCAGCGCGCCGAAATGGATCGTATGGGCGCCATGCTCAACGCCATGCTCGAGGAGCAACAACGATGAAGATCATTCCCACAACAGTCCTGTGTCTGTCTGTCGCGATGCCTCTCCTCGGGGCGCCGAGCTTCCAACAGCGACCTGTCGCCGCGGTCCAGGCCGATCCGCGCGTCGGCCTGGCGCCCGGTTTCCGCGATGCCGGGGTGGCGGCGCGCAACATGGAGCTGGTCATCAACCTGCCGAAGCCGGAAGGCTTCTACGACCCCGAAGCTCCGGCCGGCCGGCCCAGGCCGCCGCGAGACTCGCCCGCGACACCGGCCGCCGAGCCTGGAGAACAGGCGCAGGCGGCGGCCGCGCCAGGTGAACCGGCAGCCGCGGCGTCGCCGCGGCCGGGAAGCGGATTGAGCTTTACGAACTCCGACCTCGCTTTCAGTGGCGAGCACCTGTTCATGGGCAACTACCACGGCTTCAACATTTACAGCATCGAGGACGCCGGCCGGGCCGAGCTCCTCGCTTCCGTGGTGTGTCCTGGCGGCCAGGGGGATTTGTCGGTCCACGGCAACCTGCTCTTCATGTCGGTGCAAGATACGCGGGCTCGGCTCGATTGCGGCACCCAGGGCGTCGAGGAGCCAGTCAGCGCCGAGCGCTTCCGGGGCGTTCGGATCTTCGACATCAGCGATCTGAGGAATCCGCTTCAGGTAGCCGCGGTGCAAACCTGCCGAGGGTCGCACACCCACACGCTGGTGGTGGATCCCGACGACAACGACAACGTGTACGTGTATGGGTCGGGCACCGGCGCGATCCGGTCGGGCGATGAGCTAGCGGGTTGCTCGGGCGGCGACTCCGAAGACGATCCCGACAGCGACTCCGAAGACGATCCCGAGGGCGCTCCCGATCCCGACACAGCACTCTTTAGCATCGACGTCATCCAGGTACCTCTCGATGCGCCCGAGGAGGCGCGCATCGTCAACCGGCCGCGCATCTTTGCCGACCCGGAGACTGGTGCCATCTCGGGGCTCTGGCAGGGCGGCGACCACGGCCGCGGTACGCAGAGCTCTCGGGAGACCAGGCAGTGCCACGACATCACCGCCTACCCGGAGTTGGGCCTGGCCGCGGGAGCATGTTCGGGCAACGGCATCCTGCTCGACATCTCTGACCCGGTGGAACCCGTTCGGCTCGACTATGTGGTCGACGAGAGCTTCGCGTTCTGGCATTCGGCCACGTTCAGCAACGACGGCACCAAGATTATCTTCACCGACGAATGGGGCGGAGGGTCTCGCCCGCGCTGCCGGGCGACCGACCCGCCGACCTGGGGGGCGAACGCTATCTTCGACATCGTCGGTGGCAAGATGAGGTTCAGGGGGTACTACAAGCTACCGGCGCCGCAGACGGAGCAGGAGAATTGCGTCGCCCACAACGGCTCGCTCATCCCGGTGCCAGGCCGCGACATCATGGTCCAGGGCTGGTACCAGGGCGGTATCTCGGTGTTCGATTTCACCGACTCGGCGAACCCCGTCGAGATCGCGTTCTTCGACCGCGGTCCGGTCGACGCGGCGGATCTCATCTCGGGCGGTTACTGGTCAGCCTACTGGTACAACGGGTACATCTACGGTGCCGAGATCGCCCGCGGGCTCGACGTGTTCCGGCTCACACCGAGTGAGCACCTGTCGCAAAACGAGATCGACGCCGCCAGCCTGGCTTTGGCCGAAGAGACCAACGTGCAGCACCAGCAGCGGATCATCTGGCCGCCGAGCTCGGTGTTGGCGCGCGCCTACCTCGACCAGCTCAACCGAAGCAACGGCATCGAGGCACAACGCGTCGGAGCCGTCAACGAAGCGCTCGGCCGCGCCGACCAGCTTCGCTCCGCCGCCGGCGACGACGCGGCGGTCGTCGCAGAGCTCGAAGCGCTGGCGGTCGAATTGGAGGGCGACGCCGAAGAGGCCATCTACCACGATGTCAGGCACCTGCAGTCGCTGGCTGACACCCTGAGGGGCATTGCGACGATGCTGCGTTGAAGCTACGAAAATGCTGCGCGCCTGAGAGCCGGCATCAAGTCCGACAACAAGGAAAACAATGAACCTCGACAAGAAGACCGCCATCGTAACGGGCGCCGCTCGTGGCATCGGCGCGGCCTGCGCGATGGCGTTCGCAGAGCATGGCGCGGCCGTCGTGCTCGCTGACGTTGCTGAAGAGGCGTGCCGTGTCACCGCCGAAGAGATCGCCTCGACCGCTGACGCGCAAACCCTGGCGGTCACGGCTGACATCAGCGAGCCGCAGCAGTGTCAGCGTCTGTTCGACGCCTGCATCGACCGCTTCGGCCAATGCGACATATTGCTCAACAACGCCGGCATCATCATCGCCGGCTCGATCCTCGACGCCTCGATCGAGGATTTCGACCGGGTTCTGGCCGTCAACCTGCGCGGCGCGTTCCTGCTCAGCAGGTTGGTGGCGCGGCACATGGTCGATCAGGGTATCGAGGGCGCAATCATCAACATGTCGTCGACCAGCGCGGTGGTAACGATCCCCGATCAGCTCCCCTACGCAGTGTCAAAAGGCGGCATCTCACAGCTGACGCGTGTCATGGCAATGGGGCTCGCGTCGCATCGGATCCGCGTCAACGCCATCGGCCCGGGCTCCATCGCCACGGACATGCTGAAGGAAGTGATGACCAACGACGAGGCGCGCCGGGCGATCCTGTCGCGCACGCCGCTGGGTCGCTTCGGCGAGCCCGACGAGGTCGCCAAGGTGGCGGTGTTCCTGGCCAGCGACTACGCCTCTTACGTCACCGGGCAAACGGTGTATCCCGACGGCGGTCGCCTGCCGCTCAACTACACGGTGCCAGTGAAAGAGGAGAGCTCCGACCCGTGAAGAGCGGAACGCACCTCGGCCACTACGAGATCCTCGGGCCGCTCGGTGCGGGCAGTATGGGCGAGCGTGTAACGGGCGCGCGATACGAATCTTGATCGCGACGTTGCCATCGCTCCCAGAATCCAGGCCGCATAAGGTGCAGCCACACTGGTGCCGATCTCAACCACACGGATGCCGGATAGAGGCTGATGGGCGGGCTTTGGGTCAAGTGGGCCCACCTACTCCGCATCCGCCCCGCCACATTCCCGCCGATCTACGCTCCAACCAGATACAGTGGGATCGGTATCTTTTGATAGTGCTCTATCGATGTAGTCTATGCCAAAGATCACTCAGTTACTGGAAGGAGATACAAACATGAGGGGATTGTTCTTAGTGGCGATGTTGGGTATCACAGTAACGGCGCTCGGCGTTAACGTCCAGACACCCCAAGCCCCTCCGGGCATGGTCCTGATTCCCGGCGGCTCGTTCATGATGGGTAACGCCGACGGCCAGGACATGGAGAAACCGGTTCATGAAGTGGAACTGGATGCGTTCTATATGGATACTCATGAGGTCACTTTAGAACAGTTTGGCAACTTCGTGGATACGACAAGCTATGTCACTGATGCCGAGACCAATGATGGGTCCACTATTTGGAACGGAGAAGCCTGGGAGAAGACAGAAGGTATTAGCTGGAGGTTCGACGCCGCGGGCAATGTGCACAAAGCAGAAGACAAGAATCAACCCGTGACGCACCTGAGTTGGAATGACGCCAATACGTACGCCCAGTGGGCTGGAAAACGTTTGCCCACTGAGGCTGAATGGGAATACGCCGCCCGAGGCGGGGAAGAAGGGTATGAGTTCGCCTGGGGTAACGAGCCCCTGGGAAAGGAAGTGGTAGCCAATGTCTCTGATGAAACCTTTGTGAAAGCCGTAGCAATCTGGCCTTATACGAAAGGGTATGATGATGGATACACGTTCGGCGCTCCGGTGGGTTCATTCGCGCCCAACTCGTTCGGACTGTACGATATGTCCGGCAACGCCTGGGAATGGTGTGCCGACTACTTTGATGCAGAATACTACGGCCGGAGCTCGAAAAGGAATCCTAGAAACGATGACCCTAATGAACGAAGGGTGATGCGTGGCAACTCCTGGGACGGAAGACCAGGAATGATGCGTGCCTCAAGGCGCACCAGCGACCTCCAATCGAACAGTTATGCAGATACTGGTTTCCGACACGCGAAGGATATCGAGTAGGACATAACGTCCCGAGCCTTCCAGTGTAGCCGGATCTCCTCGATCACTCCGTTGTCGTGTGGCCGAATTACTGAGATAGGGCATGGTAGTCTCCGCCGAGTCAGGTCAGATCGGCCCACTGAATTGGGAGGCACCTACGTGGCCCAGGAGCCTACCTGGGTGGCGACGCTTCCGGTCGGGCATACGGACGGCTATCCACGCAAGGCCGTGGAGGGGGGTCGCGTCTTGATTGGTTCGAGGACCTACCCGGTGGTCGGAGCGGTGTCGGCGAGTCACACCATCGTGGAGGTGGGCTCGGACCCGACGGTAGCGGTTGGCGACGTGGCCACCCTACTGGGTCCCGATGCCTCGCAGATCGACCCGAATTGGCTGTCCGCCGAGGCCGGCGTTTCAATCTACGACATCTTCATGCACCTGAATCCGCAATTGCCGCGGGTGGTTGTTTAGCAGGGTGGATCTCTTCGTGAATGGAACCGTCAGCGGCGAGACGTTAGCGAGAAAGCTCGGCTACCTCTGTCACAAAGCGCTCCACCTCATCCTCGCTGTTGTAGTAGTGCACCGAGGCGCGCACCATGGACTGTAAATTGCGGGCTTCCATGTCGATCCGGCTCGAGGAGCGCTCGGTGACGCTGACGTTCACGCCTCGCGCGCTCAACGCATTCTTCAGGTCGGATGGCTCCCGGCCGACTACAGTGAAGGTGACGATGCCGCACTTTTCACGCCCGATGTCACGAACCTGGACGCCGGGTGTCTCCGACAGGGCGCCGCGTAGCGTCGTAGCCAAATGAACCACGCGCTTCCGAATGGGCTCGATGCCCCATTCCAGCGCATAGTCGACGGCGGTGCCGAGCGCGATGTGCCCGGCCACGTAGGACTCCCAGTTCTCGAAGCGCCGCGCGGTGGGATGGATTTCGTACTCGTTTGGCGCCGTCCAGGAAGCGGCCCGCATGTCGAGGAAGGGCGGGTCCAACTGTTCGATCATCTCCTTCCGGACATAGAGAAAACCGGTGCCGCGCGGCCCTCGCAGGTACTTTCGCCCGGTGACCGAGAGCATGTCGCAGCCGAGCGCGTCGACATTGAGCGGCCACTGTCCGGCAGACTGACACGCGTCGAGCAGGAAGGGGACGCCGGCCTCTCGCGTGAGCTTGCCGACCTCTTCCGCCGGGTTCACCAGACCGCCGTTCGTGGGCACGTGTGTGATGCCCACCATTGCGACCCTCCCACGCCGGAGCTCGGTGCGGAGCGCGTCTAGCGAGATCTGGCCGTCGTCGTCGCTGCGCACGACCTCGACCACCGCCCCCGTCTCTCTGGCAACGTGCAAGTACGCCAGGTAGTTGCTGACGTACACCGCTTCACCGGTGAGGATGCGATCGCCCGACTTGAAGGGCATCGCGTAGAAGGCCATGTCCCAGGCACGCGTGGCGTTCTCGACCAGGGCGATCTCCTCCGTTTCACAACCTAGGAGCGTTGCGATCGCCTCATAGGTTCGCTGACGCTGCTGCGAGGCCGCATCCGCCGCCTCATACCCGCCCATCTCCGCCTCGGCGCGCAAGTGCCCGTACAGAGCGTCAAGCACCGGCGTCGGGGTGAGTGAGGAGCCGGCGTTGTTGAAATGCAGTACGCGCTCGGCCCCCGGCGTCTCTCGGCGAGCCCGAATCACGTCGATCTCTGATCGGACGCGGGGCCATCCTCCCGCCGGGGGGGCCGCGCCGGCGGCGCCTTCCGACAAGGAGGCGGCGCGGAAGCGCGCGGACGCGACCTTCCGGAGTGGAGTCAACGACCTGGCGGCGAGGGCCGCAGGGTGAGGATGAGGGTGGGATCGAGGGGGTAGCGTCCAAAGTGGGCGCCGTAGAGGGCCAGCCCGCCGGGCAGCGCGGCGTCAACCTCGAGCCGGACCGTGAAGACCCCATCGGTCGCCGCCTGCGCCACGGCTGGGCGCGGAATCGGCACGTGGAGCCGCTCGCCATACGACCCCGCCTCCCGCAGCCGCCGGTCCCCGAGCTGGGCGTGCCAGGAGAGGATGCCGCGATGATCGGCGGGGTCGTCGGGCAGCTCGTAACGCCCGGCCACCGCCCCGTTTATGTGCACCGTGACAGCGCTCGGGAAGCGGGTTTCATCGGTCATCGGGTAGGAGTTGGGGTTGCGGCTGGGGTCGAGCGTACCTCCGCCCCGCATGTAGTCGTCCCCCAGGCGCTCGCTGTCGTCGCGGTCCTTGCCGAAAAGTTGTTTGGCCGAGGCCTCGAACACCAAGGCAGCGGCGTCCACCTCCTCCAGCAGTAGGTCATCCGGCCAGGGAATCTGATATTCGAAGTAACCCGCGCCGGCGCCGTTCACCTTCAGCCCATCGAGCACCTGCCACTGTTTGAGCGACCAGTCGGCCTGCACGAAAGCGCCCGGCTCGAAGCGGAGCAAGCGGGCCGTTCTGCCGTTCGCAAGCCGCATTTCATCCGATTTCGTGCCCTCGACGACGAAGGTCGTGAAGTTGCGGTGCTGCACCTTGCCCGTCGCATCTTCGAGCGTCAGCGCCAGCACGGCCACGGCAGGCGCGTCCGGCATCGGCACGGCGAGCGGCTCCAGTGCCCGGCTCATCCAGGGCTGGTAGGGGATCGTCCGAGCGGTCGTGTAGAAGTTCTGCTGCTGGCCCAGCGCATCCCATCCGTAGAGGCGGACGCGGAGCGTCAGGGTGTCGCCGTAGGCGGGGCTGCCCGTCATGAAGGAAGCCCAGAGCGGTACCTCGACCGTCGTGCCCGCCGCCACGGCGCGGCTGAGGTCGCCGCCGGGGGCGATGTAGAGAGGGGCGTGCAGATCGGCCAGCGTCATGCCTTCGACGAGGGCGGCAAGGCCGGTTTCCTTCTCCGAGCGGTCGTAACGCCAGTAGCCGTTCCACTCGTTGACCACGTCGTGGTGTTCGGTATAGAGCCAGCCCGCAATGCGCGGATGCCGCCGGAAGGCGTTGACGGCGCGGTGATAGTCCCAACTCCAATCGACATCGCCGGTGCTGCCCTCGTAACCCCAGACGTTGCCGAATTCGCTGTTGATGTTCGGCTGACGAGCTTGCGTATAGCCTGACTCGAAGTTCCAGGTCGAGCCCGGAAACGTGTTCCGGGTGATCTCGTCGAGGTATTCCTCCCACTCCCAGCCGGGCCGGTAGGAATGCCACGAGTTGAGATCGGTCTCGGTGTGGCCGACTCCGCAGCAGGGTGAGTTGTCCTCCACCAGCCTCGTGGGGTCGAGGCCTCTGGCCAGATCGACCATCGAGACGACCCATTTCTGCGTCTCTGGCAAGTACTGACGCTGTGGGCGTCCCCCCGTATAGAGCCCCCACGTTTCGTTGAAGAGCACCCAGGAGAAGATGGCGGGATGGTTGTAGTCGCGCCGGATCATCTGGCGGAGCGCGTATTCGACCTCGCCCCGCATCGCATCATCCGGCTCGCCCCAGCTGTTGGGCACATCAGCCATGATGAGTAGGCCAAGCCGGTCGGCCCAGTAGAGCTTGCGCGGAATCCCGATCTTGACGTGGATGCGCTGCCCGTTCAGCCCGATCCGGCGCGACCGCAAGATCTCGTCGCGCATGAAGTCATCACTCGGAAAGGTATAGAAGCCCTGTGGGTGATACGCCTGATCGAGCGCCAGCTGCAGATAGAGCGGCTCGCCGTTGAGCGCCACGTAGGGTATGTCGGCCCCCGGCAAATCGACCACCGAGATCTCGCGCATGCCGAAATACGTCTGCACCCGATCCGCGGCCAAGTTCGCCCCCTCGAGCCGGGCTTCGACTTCGTAGAGAAACGGATCTCCGAGCGACCACAGCCGCGCATCGGGGATGTGTACGTCGAATGTTACCGACTCGGTCCCAGCAGGCACCGGGTGGCTGACGGGTGCAACGCCGCCCGTTCGAAACGTCAGCCGCAGCGTCAAGTCGGCAGGTGCGGGCTCCAGGAGATACGCGGTCACGGTGGCCTTGTCGGCAGCCAGGTCGGGGGTAAAGTGGACGGCGTCGAGGGGGGCGTCGCCGCGCGCTTCCAGGTAGGGCGTCTGCCAGATACCGCGTGCGGGGCCATAGCCCTGTTTGCCCTCCAACTTGAACGGATGCGGCGTGTCGTCGACGCGAAGCACAAGGCGTTGGGTCGCACCGGGACGTATGTGTGAGGTCAGCTCGAAGGCGAAAGGGGTGTAGCCGCCCTGATGGTCGCCCAGCTCGTGCCCATCGAGCCAGGCCGTCGTGCGCCAGTCGCTCGCCCCGACGACGAGGAAGACCCGCCGCCCGGCCCAGGCCACTGGGACTTCGACGCTGCGGGCGTACCAGCCGATGTCAGCTTCGTCGGTCACCCCAGAGAGCGGCGCGCCCCACGAGAACGGCACGAGGATCTCTTGCTCGAACGTTGCCGAGCCCCGCTCCCACGCCCTCTGCATGCCGTCATCCTGCGGATCAAAGCGAAACGACCACGGCCCGTTGAGGTTGCGCCATTGCGGGCGTTCGAAGTCGGGGCGAGGGTGTTCCGGCAGCGGGATGTCTTGCGCGGCTGCCGTGAGAGGCACAACGAGCACCAGCAGCGCGAGAGTGGCCCGCCGCAAACGGTTTTCGAAGCTCGTCATGATGTGGAATCCGGGGCCGAGGTCGTGCCAAGTCCGCCGAGCTCATCTTACTGGGCGCTAGCAGGCCGTGGTGGAAGTGTCGTGGGTGGGTGACAGCCGAGCAGCGGTACTCTCCGCCAGAGGCCTCCCGTCAACCTCCGTTGGATCTCGCACGCGCTGACGATAGGCTTCAGGCGCTCATCCAAACCGCTTTGTTAGCGCACCACACTTTCACCACGGCCTGTTAGGGGCGGCGCCCCGATCGAGCGAAATGACTATGCGCCGATTCATCCGTCTATCATCCTTGTGGCTCTGTGCCTTTTCGCTGTTCGCTCCCTACGAAGAGGGCGTGGCGCAAGGCCTTGGAGATCATCAGTACACCAGCGCCGATATCGAAGCGGGCTCCCGGCTTTACGCGGCGGAGTGCGCGTTGTGCCATGCACCGACCGGCGACGGTGTGGACGGCGTAAATCTCAGACTCGGACAGTTCCGCCAGCCGCTGTCGGATTTCGCTCTCCGCCAGCTGATCACAACAGGGCTGGCCGAGGCGCGCATGCCTGGTTTCGATTTTGACCCGACCGAGCTCGACGCAATCGTGGCGTTCATCCGGTCGGGGTTCGATCCTGAGGGCACGGCGGTCAAGGTCGGTGAGGCGACTCGCGGGCGGGTGCTCTTCGAAGCGGAAGACGGTTGCGCTTCGTGCCATCGCGTCAACGGACGGGGCCCCCGGACCGCGCCGGATCTCAGTGACATTGGCTCCGTTCGCACGCCCGCCGCACTGCAGCGGGCCCTGCTCGATCCGGCCGCCGCCCTCTTGCCGATCAACCGACCCGTGCGAGCCGTGACACGCGTTGGCGAGACCATCAGCGGTAGGCGGTTGAACGAGGACACGTACACGGTGCAACTGATCGATTCGGAGGGGCGACTACGTTCGCTCCTGAAGGCCGATCTGGTGGAGTTCGAGGTGAGTCGATCACCGACGATGGAGCCGACGACGCTCTCCAGCGACGAGGTCGCGGATGTCATCGGGTACCTGCTCTCGCTGAGAGGCCTCCAATGAACACCGTCCAACGCACGATGCTGTTGGGGCTCGTCGTCGGAGGTCTGGTGGCGCCCCATCAGCTACTGGCGCAGGTATCGTACGAGCAGATCCTGAGCGCAGCCGACGAGCCGGACAACTGGCTCACCTACAACGGCACATACGCGAGTCAGCGCTACAGTCGTCTCGACCAGATCACGGCGTCGAACGTCGACGACTTGGAGCTGAAGTGGATGCTCCAGAATCAGGCATTCGGGGCCTGGCAGTCGAACCCGATCGTCGTCGACGGAATCATGTACGTCACCGAGCGACCCAACGATGTCATGGCCGTCGATGCCGTCACCGGGCGGGTCTTCTGGATGTACCGGTACACCAACGCCCCGAACGCTACCGTGTGCTGCGGCGCCAACAACCGCGGCGTGGCGGTGCTCGACGACAAGGTGTTCATGGGCACCTTGGATGCGCATCTCATCGCCCTCGATGCGATCAATGGTCAACCGCTGTGGAAGGTCGAAGTCGGGGACGTGAATCTCGCCTACTCGATCACCATGGCGCCCCTGGTCGTGAAGGACAAAGTGATCGTCGGCGTTGGGGGAGGTGAGTTCGGGATACGAGGCTACATCGCGGCGTACGACGCCGACACCGGCGAGGAGGCATGGCGCTTCTACACGATTCCCGGTCCCGGCGAGCCTGGCCACGAGACCTGGGAGGGTGACGACTGGGAGCACGGTGGTGCGCCCGTGTGGATCACGGGCTCGTACGACCCCGAGCTCAACCTGACGTACTGGGGCGTGGGCAACCCGGGTCCCGATTGGAACGCCGACCAGCGTCCGGGCGACAACCTCTACTCGGACACGGTGGTGGCCCTCGACGCCGACACCGGTGAGCTGAAGTGGCACTTCCAGTTCACCCCGAACGATGGTTACGACTACGACTCGGTTCAGGTCCCCGTGCTGGTCGACATGGACTGGAACGGGGTGCCTCGGAACTTGATGTTGTGGGCGAATCGCAACGGTTACTTCTACGTGCTCGATCGCGTCACCGGCGAGTTCCTATTGGGGGAGCCGTTCGTCAAGGTGAACTGGTCGAGCGGTCTGGACGACACCGGAAGGCCGATGCCGACGCCTCAGCCGGAGGGCTCTCCCACGTGGCCGGGCAACCAAGGTGGCACCAACTGGTATCCGCCCTCCTACAGCCCGCGGACGGGGCTGTTCTACTTTGCCGCCTGGGAGGACTACGCGACGATCTATCGGAAGGAAGTTTCCGAGTATGAACCGGGCCGCCCCTACCTTGGCGGTGGCTTCAGGGTGCTCGCACCGGCGCCTGGCGCGCCGACGATCGGTATCGGACGATCCTCCCCGATCAACAACTGGACCGACGAGGTCGGACACGGTGCGGTGATCGCCATGGACCCGCTCACCGGCGAGCCGCGGTGGAAGTTCGATCAATTCGACGTCAGCGACAGCGGCATGCTGACTACGGCGTCGGACTTGCTGTTCACCGGTGGCCGTGAGGGCTACTTCTACGCGATCGACGCGCGTAGCGGGGAGCTGCTGTGGAAAGCGAGCCTCGGCGGGCAGATCGTGATGGCACCGATCACGTTCATGGTCGATGGACAGCAATACGTCTCGGTGATCTCCGGGCACACGCTGGTGACGTTCGGTCTGCCCGACTAAGCGGCCCGAGAAAGATAACCGTTCGAGACATGATGCCCGTCGAATCCAAGAGAAGGAGATCGTCGATGACCAAGAGCGACTACTCGCCTCGGGTTCCCGATCTCTTTTTGGCGTTGGCCATCGCGTGCCTGCCGGTTTGGAGCACTGTCGCTGCCGCCGGCGCTGTTCCCACGTCGTTGTCGGCGCTGACCCAGGCGCCGCCCGTGCAGAGGCCGACGTTCCGATCGTCGGTCACCCGCGTGCGCGTCGATACCATCGTTACCGACAGCGACGGGAACTTCATAGACGACCTGAGAGCAGAGGATTTCCGGGTCTTCGAGGACGGCGTCGAGCAGGAGATCGTCGATGTCCAGCTCACCAGCCTCAGGAGTGGGCAGATTACCAACGTCGGCTCGCGCGGCGACATGAACACAGACTCGCTGTCCATTCCGCCAAACCCCGCAAGTCTGGGCGCCATCGTTTACTTCATTGACCTACCCAGCTTGGATCGGACAAGCCAGCCGCAGCTCGTGCAGACATTTCAGGACTTCTTCGAAGGAGAGGGCGACCTGGACGTCCCGCAGGGCGTGTTCATGCTCGACAACACCGGCAGGATTCATGAGCTGGCGCCGCTTACGACCGATCGGGAAGCACTCCGCAACGCGGCGGAGATGGTGTCCAACGCGGGGGCGTCGACCAGCTCGATCTTCAGCCGGATGACGCGCGAGTACGCGCCGATAATGAAGACGGCGATCGACGCGTTGAATTCTGCGGGCACCGTGACCTCGGCGAACGAGTCGATTTCTATCCCCGTGCGCGAAGTCATCCTGAGCTTGGAGCGCAAGGCACAGAGAGATGGCGAGATTGAGCGTAAGCGCGCCGAGCAGACGCTCAAGAGACTCATCGAGCTCACCCACGCTCTGTCGGCGATGGAGGGTCGCAGCGCTCTGGTGTGGATCTCCTCGGGTGCGATGATCACCGAGGGCGGGCCCTACGCGGCCTTCGCAGCGGCAGTGCGCGAGGCCGTCGGTGCGGAGGTAAGAGCCTCGGCGTTGACCAGGTCATCGCCCGATCGTCGGATCCTCGGCCTGATGGAGCAGCTCTACGAAGTCGCGAATACCGGCAACGTCAGCATCTACACCATCGATCCCCGACCGATCTCGGAGCTCGGCACCCTCGGCACTAGAGCAGGAGTCGGCAACAACCAGGTCTCCATCGCGCTGCGGCGAAACGTGCGCCCGGCGTACGGCGACCTAACGGCACCACTCGTTGAGGTGGCCACCAAGACTGGCGGGTGCGCCTTTATCGGGTGGGCTGATCTCGATCGAGCCTTCGAGGAGCAGTACAACGACTCGACCCAGTTCTACCTGATCTTCTACGAGCCGCCAGCGCCGCACGAAGACGGGGAGTACCACCAGATCGAGGTACGGGTGGATTCCCCGGATGCCGAGGTACGGGCTCGTCCAGGCTACCGGGAGCTTCCAGATTCGGTAACCAAGACCCGCAAGGTAGCCGCTGCGCTGGCTCTGCCCGGCTCGGTGATCGGCCGACCCTTGCCGACCAAGGCTTTCCATCGATTCGCCCCCGACGGCTCGTCCAAGATCCTCGTAATAGCAGGATTGCCGCGACCCGCGGAAACGGTCACCGGTAGTTGGGCGCCGGCGTTCGGGCGAGTCGATCCGGAAGAGGACCTTCCCGAGGAGATGATCGAGAGACTCGGCATCTCGCTTTTCAGCGTGCATGCGATCGCCTTGAACCGTGTCAGCGGGGTGAGTGGCGAGACCCACGAGGCGGTGCGGCCCGGTGGAGATCTGGGAACGCAGGCGCTGGGCGCGTCGTCACGGTACTTCCACTACACGACGGAATGGTCGGTCGGCCCCGGCACCTACGAAGTTCGCATGTTGGTGGCCGAAGAAGTCGGTGATCGCCTGGGTACCTCCAGGCTAGAGGTCGATGTTCCGCCGAGCGAGAATCAATGGCTGATGGCGGATCCGATGCTCGTGGCGGTGGATACGGGCGCCGGGCTGCTCAGACCCTTGCTGACCGAGAGCGTGCCGGTTGGTACCCGGGTTGCTGTAAGCGTTCAAGTCAGCGGGGCGGTCGGCCCGCATGTTGCGGCTACGATCCGGTATACAACTACGCAGCAGACCATCGTCGAAGTATCGGCCAAGGCGCTACCGCTCGAGAGCCCGAGCGTGCACGGCGGTGTTCTTCCTCTGCCGTATCTCGACCCCGGTGAGTACCTGGTCGAGTTGCAGATCGTAGATGCGACAGCTGAAGAGCAGGCGGTTCGGATGTTACCGCTGCACATAGTGGAGGCCAACTAGCGGGCGCCGGCGCATGGTTGCCTGCTAGGCGGCGGACTGCCGTGTGATCCACTCTGCCAGAACGATCTTCATCAGCGATTGGTAAGGGACGTCGCGCCGATTAGCCTCTCGTTTGAGCTCGTCCAGCAACCAACTTGGCATGCGCATGGTGACTCGCGAGGTGGACGGCTTCAGAGCCGGAAACACCGCAGGACGTGGGCTGCTGAAGTCCACGAACTGCTCGAGACGATCGGCCTGGCTCTCGAGGTAGGCTGCCTCGTCGCGGTTCTTCTTCATCGTACCCATCTCCTGTACTTGCGCTTAGTCGTCCACGCGGTAATCGGCCGGATCCGATCCTCACGAACAGTGAATGGCACGGTAATGTGCCGACCGTCGTCGGTGAGGCCAATGAGCCAGAAGCGTGGCTCGGAGTCTGAATGCTGCTGGTCCGGAAAGTAGGTTCCGCGACCATTCAGGAACGCGCTCTCGACATCGGCAACGGCGAACCTTCGAGACTTTATCTTGCTGAGGTTGGCTGCATCCCAATCTGGATTCCGCCCTGGCGCGGCCGATTGTGGACATAGATCACGAGAGGAGAACACACGTGGTTGTCTCAAAGGGTGACAAGAACAGAGCGAAGGGCGTGGAATGGGTGGGCATCGGCGTTGCACTCGGCGTGGCGCTGGGGGCGGCCATGGACAATATCGGCGCCGGTATCGCGATTGGCGTCGCCATTGGTGCGGCCCTGGCTGCAGGTCAGCGCGGCAGAAAGTCGAGCGCCGGACAGGCAGACGAAGATGAGACAGGCGGAAAGCCACCGGAGTAACCGAACCCGTGGCACCCTCGGCCGTATCTGGCGAGCTCACGCGGTTCCCTCCATTGGATCTCGCACGCTCCGACGATACGCTTAGGCGCTTACCCACACCGCTTTGGTACCGACATGGAACCCGGCACTCGACTAGGTCACTACGAAATCCTCGCACCGCTCGGTGAAGGCGGGATGGGGGCCGTGTATCGAGCCCGCGACACCACGTTGGAGCGTGATGTCGCCATCAAGGTTCTTCCGGAGGGCTGGGCCAGCGACCCGGACCGGCTGGCTCGGTTCGAACGTGAAGCGAAGCTACTCGCCTCGGTGAATCACCCCAACATCGCCACCATCCACGGGTTCGAGGAATTCGACGGCGTGCGCTTCATCGCCATGGAGGTCGCCGAAGGCAAGAGCCTTGCTGACCGGATCACGGCAGACGGCCGCATCCGACCCGACGAGGCTCTCGACATTGCCCGCCAGATAGCCCTGGCGCTCGAGGCAGCTCACGCGGCGGGCGTCATCCATCGCGACATGAAGCCGGCCAATGTCCACGTTGCAGCCGACGGCACGGTGAAGGTGCTGGATCTGGGGCTTGCCAAGGCCTACGAAGAGGATGGATCAGCCTCTGAGGCCTCGCAGAAGTTGAGCGAGTCACCCACGATGATGGAGGCTACGCGAGCCGGCGTGATCATGGGTACGGCTCCTTACATGAGCCGGAGCAGGCGCGCGGCAAGCCAGTAGACAAGCGCACCGACATCTGGTCGTTCGGCTGCGTGCTTCTCGAGATGCTGACCGGACAGCCGACGTTCGCCGGCGAGACGGTGAGCGACGTGATCGCGGCGATTCTCGAGCGCGAGCCCGACTGGGACGCGGTGCCCGACGATGTTCCTTGGAGGATCGTCGACCTGCTTCGACAGTGCTTGGTGAAGAACGCTGATGGACGGTTGCACGACATCGCCGACGCACGCATCGGCATCGTCACTGCCATCGCGGATCCGGAAGGCGGTGATGCCCCGCCCGCCCGATCTGATCAGGCCGCAAAGCTCTCATGGCGACGGGCGATTCCGACGCCGGTGGCAGCTGCAATGGTGGTGGTCGCTGCCGTCGCGGTGTGGGTTGCGACGCTGGGATCCAGCGGATCGCCTGCACCACCGATGACCACCAAGTTGACCGTCGAGCTGCCCTCGTACGTGCAGCTGCAGGCCGGCGGGGCCCCCTCACCCCTGGCGATCTCGCCGGACGGCAGGCACCTGGTTTACGGAGCCCAAGAGGCGGGCGTGTACCGGCTCTATCTGAGGCGGCTGGATGAGCTGTCCGCCACGCCGTTGACCGGCTCCGAAGGTGGCTACAATCCCTTCTTCTCGCCGGATGGCCAGTGGATCGGAGCTGCGCGGGGCGAGCTGGGCTCCGGACGACACCATCATCCTGTCGCCGGGTCTCCAGACCGGTCTGGCGCGAGTGCCTGCGGCCGGGGGAGAGCCTGAAGCCCTGACGACGGTGGATTTCGACGACGGGCAGGATTCGCACCGCTGGCCAGAGGTGTTGCCGGACGGCAAAACGGTGGTATTCAACATCATCGTCAGTTCGCAATACGACGAGGCAGAGATCGCGCTGCTTTCCCTGGAGACCGGGGAGATCACCGTGCTGCCGGTGGTCGGAGCGGACCCCAATTACGTCTCCTCCGGCCATCTGATCATGGGGCGGGGAGAATCGTTGGTAGCGGTGCCCTTCGACCTGCAGCGGCTCGAGGTAACGGGCTCTGCCGTTGTCGTGGTGGAGGACGTATTCGTCACCGCCGGCGGGCCCGGGTCAGCGTTCTTTGCGGCCTCCGCCAGCGGAACGCTCGCCTACACGCCTATTCGTCCGAACGATCGCAGGTTGGTGCTGGTTGATCGGCGTGGTCAACAGCGGCCAATACAACTGGAGCCAGGACCGTTCCTTACGCCGCGCTTCTCGCCTGATGGTCAACAGATCGCCTACGAAATCGACGATGACATCTGGATCTACGACCTGACTCGGGAAACGTCCGACCGGTTCACTACGGATCCTGCGATCGACAACACCCCGTTATGGGCAGCAGACGGTGAGAGTCTCGTGTTCAGCTCCCATCGGGTCGGGTTTTCGGACCTTTTTCAGAAGCCAACGACGGGGCGTGCTCCGGCTGAGCTCTTGGCAGCGAGCGTGAACTACCAATATGCCGGCTCTTTTTCTGCCGATGGACGCTTCCTCTTGTACGCCGAGCAGGGACTTACTACTGACTGGGACATCTGGGTGCTGCCCATGGCGGAACCCGACAAGCCCCGACCGTTGATACAAACGGAGTTTGCCGAGGTCCAACCAAACTTTTCAACGGACGGGCAGTGGATTGCATACCAGTCTGACGAATCCGGTGGCGATGAGATCTACGTCGCGCCGTTTTCCGGCGAGGGTAGACGGGTTCGGATCTCGGGCGACGGTGGGCACTCGCCGTTCTGGGGACCCGATGGAAGCGAGCTCTTCTTCTGGAGCCAGACCACCAACAGGTTGATGGCCGTTCCGATCTCGTTTGAGCCGGAATTTCAGGCGGGGACGGCGCAATCGCTGTTGGCCGGCGACTACCTCGTGACAAGCATTACCGGTCGTCTCCAACGAGACTTCGACATTGCGCCGAACGGTGAGGAGTTCGTGATGATCCGGGAGAGCCAGCAGGAGGCCCCGGACATCGTCATCGTCCTCAATTGGTTCGACGAGCTGAAGCGGCTCGTGCCGACGGACCCTTAGTGTCCCCAGCCGAGTCTGGCGACGCCGGCTATGCGCCTGGATCCAACGAGATCTCCAGATACCTGAAGACACGAAATCAACAAGGAGCTCATGTCCATGCCTCGTCGATACGTCCTCGCCGGTGCGCTCCTGGCGGCGGGTTTGGCCATGTTGGCGCCGGTCAGGCTACAAGCGCAGGCTGACCCGGATCCGAACCGCTTTGCCGACGAGATCAACGCCTTCGAGCAATGGGACCGTAAGAACGCCGTACCTCGACAGCCGGTCTTGTTCGTCGGCAGTTCGAGCATCCGCTACTGGCTCACGGCCGCGTCTTTTCCGGATGTCTCGGTCATCAATCGTGGGTTCGGCGGGGCTCACATCTCCGACGTGCACCATTTCGCCGAGCGCATCGTGTTGAAGTATGCGCCGAGCGCCGTCATTTTCTACGCTGGCGACAACGACGTCGCAGGTGGGAAGAGTCCAGAGCAGGTGTTCGAGGATTACCGTGCCTTCGTCCGCCTGGTGCATGATGCGTTGCCGGCGACGCCGATCCTCTTTTTGCCCATCAAGCCCAGCCTGAGCCGCTGGGCTCTGTGGCCTCGAATGGAGCAGGCCAACAAACTGATTCGCGATTACTCGGACAAGGAACCGCTACTGTTCTACGCTGACATTGCCACGCCAATGCTCGGTCGCGACGGCAACCCTCGCCCGGCGCTGTTTGTCGAAGACGGGCTGCACCTGAGCGAGACGGGCTACCAGCTGTGGACACGTATCGTGGCGCCGTACCTCGACCGTATGCGATCCGCCGCAGATCAATCGACGAGCACCTCTAGCGGATCGTGACACGAGCTCTGGCTGAGGCGAACGACAGCTAGGCTTCCCGCCACAACGTGGTTGGCGTTGCGCATGTGTTGCGGTCCTTTACTCCATGTTGACGTTAGACCGAACGTTCGATACAGTAGCCACATGCCAAGAACCAAATTGCGTCGTGACGAAGTCATCGAACGGATCGCGGAAGAGTTCCGCAGCCACGGGTACGCGGCGACCAGCCTGAGCCGAATCGCCGAAGCTACCGGGCTCGGGCGGGCAAGCCTCTACCACCATTTCCCCGGCGGGAAGGACGAGATGGTCCGAGAGGTGTTCCGGAAAGTCGGCGAGGAGGTGGGCGAGATTCTGGCTCAATTGGAGGGGCCGGGGGATCCGCGTGAGCGAATCACCGGCTCGATGAAGGCTGTCGAGCGCTTCTACGCCGGCGGCGCCAAGAACTGCCTGCTCGGGTCGATGGTGTTGAGTGGTGGATCCGAGCGCTTCGCAGACGAGCTGGCGGGCGCTTTCACCGCCTGGGTCGATGCGCTGAGCGCGGTGATCGAAGACGCGAACGTGCCCCGTCGGATTGCGCGATGCCGGGCAGAGGATGCGGTGATGAAACTGCAGGGAGCGCTCGTGGTTGCGCGGGGTCTGAACGACACCGAACCGTTCCGTCGGATGATGGCGGAGCTCCCAGATGAGCTGCTCGAGGAGAACTCGTCATGATCACCATTTTTTGTAAAGGTAGTAAACCGAACGTTCGGTATAAAGCCTCGAAGGAGCACATGAAGATGACATGCCCGACCAGCGACATCGCTTTCACCTCTTCAGTGAAGGCGGCACAGCAGCAACGCGGATCCAGAGCTGGATACGCCCGCATGGAGCAAAAGGGTGGATGGAGCGACGAGATTACTCCCGAGCTCGCCGACTTCATCAGCCAGCGCGACTCCCTCTATCTCGGAACGGCCAGCGCTGACGGTCAACCGTATATCCAACATCGCGGTGGTCCGAAGGGGTTCATCAGGGTCCTCGACAACAAGACGCTGGCGCTAGCCGATTTCTCCGGGAACCGCCAGTACCTATCGGTCGGCAACCTCGATGAGAACAATCGCGCTTTCATCTTCTTGATGGACTACCCCAATCGGCGACGCATCAAGATCTGGGGATACGCAGAGTTTGTCGAGGATGCGCCGGCACTCCTCGAGCGCCTGGTCGACCCAGCCTATGGAGCAAGCGTCGAGCGCGCGCTGGTGTTTCACGTCGAGGCGTGGGACGTGAACTGCCCCCAGCACATCAACCCGAGATTCACCGAGGAGGAGATCTCAGCTCGGCGAACCTCGGAGCCGCGGCGAGCCCTCGCAGACACCGGGTAGAGAACATCACCGTCACGCTCTTCGAGGTTGCCTCACGGCCGGCCTTCCGCTCCCCGGCTGGCCTGTAACGCGTCCTTCTTCGTAGACGACCTCGCCTCGGCGGATGGTGATGACCGGCCAGCCCGTAACGACCCATCCCTCGAAGGGGGTGTAATCCGAGCGCGAGGGGTCGTCGGCAGCACCGGCGATCCGTTCGAGCTCCGGGTCGAAGATCACCAGGTCGGCGATCGAGCCCTCACGAACGGTGCCACGCTCCGGGTAAAGTCCAAAGGTCCTGGCCGCTGCGGTCGAGGTGGCCTCGACGAACCGCTCTTCGGAGATCCCCCCCTTGCGAACGCCCTCGGAGAAGAGCACGGGGCGCATGAAGCGGAGATCGCTGACGCCCGGCCGGAGCCGCCCCACATCGAGCTCCGGGTCCAGCTTCTGCTCTCGTGTCCAAGGCGCATGGTCGGTGGCAAGGAAGTCGATGCGCCCGTCTACAAGACCCCGCCACATGGCATCGACGTCAGCCGCCGACCGCAGCGGTGGCTGGCCGATATAGAGGGGGCCGTTGTCTCCCCGCAGCCACTCCTCGGTGAAGTAGAGGTAGAGGGGTCTGGTCTCGATGCTGAGCGGCAAGCGCACGGCGTGTGGGTTACGCGCCGCCGCCAGCGCCCGCGACAACGAAAGATGCACCAAGTGCATCGGCGCCCTGGTGAGCTCGCACAAAGCGACGGCTTCCTGGGTTGCGGCGACCTCGGCGATCTCGGGTCGGCTCTCGGCGTAGTGGCGGAGCGAGGTTCGACCCTCCCGGCGGAGCCGCCGGAGCGCAGCGTCCAGCATCGCACCGTCCTCGCAGTGCATGAGCGTGACGACTCCGGCATCGCGCGCCGCCTCGAGCACATCGATCAAGGCGCTCCGATGCTGCCCGAAATCCGACTGCGTCATGAAGATCTTGTGGCTCGGCTGCCCCCGCGCCGCAAGCTCGGGCATCAGCGCCGCAAACTCAGCGCTTGGCGGCCAGGTGAAGGCATGGAAGAAAACGTCACCGATGGCGCTCACGCTGACCTCGGCAAGGCACCGGTCCATCGCCTCCACCGCGGTTTCGCCGTCACGCGGATACGCGAACGTCCCCACCGTCGTGATGCCGCCCGCCAGCGCCGGGGAGGTGCCGGTGGTGAGATCATCAACGAAGGCCCCTTGCATGTGTGTGTGCGGGTCGATGCCGCCGGGGATGACCAGGTGGCCGGTTGCGTTGATGACGCGCGCCTCAGTGCCGGCGGCGAGATCCGGCGCGACCTCGGCGATAACATCTCCCAGGATGCGCACATCGGCCGTCTGGCTGCTGTCGGCGTTGATGATCCGACCACCGCGAATCAGGGTTTCGGGCGCCTGCTGCTGTGCCCCGGGTTGCGCCGGGCCCGAAGTTCCACCTTGCCGCACGAGTGAGCCGTCGGCCTGGGCGAGGCGCGCCGTCGCACCCAGTCCGACTGCGGCCGCGGCCAGATTGTGGATTGCTTCTCGGCGGTTCATATCGGCGTGCGTATCAACGCGGTAGCGCCATGCTCCCCCGGCACCGGCTCCGATCGCGCCACGCCCATCAGCGGCTCCCTTA
The DNA here is from genome assembly GCA_963666055.2 of Acidobacteriota bacterium. Classification (GTDB taxonomy): domain Bacteria; phylum Acidobacteriota; class UBA890; order UBA890; family WLXD01; genus DASCOT01. Next base: position 1,409,943 of record CAXWPH010000015.1, read on the forward strand.
CGGCAAGCCCAGCGCGACCCATTCGGCCGGGTAGTCGCGGCCGCCGATGGCCACCACGACGTACTGTTTGCCGTCGTGCAGGTAGGTCATCGGCGCGCTTGTCGTGCCTGCCGGCAGCTCCATCTCCCAGATCGTCTCGCCGGTGCTCTTGTCCAACGCGCGGAACATGGTTCCCCAGTGACCGCGGGCGACGCCTGGCATGGCGTCACTCCCCTCGCCGATGAACAGTATTGTCTTGGTGACGAGCGGTGCCGCCCGGTTGGCGATGCCGAGCGGCGGAAGGTCGAGATCTTGCAACATGGGGTGATTGCGTGGGCCATCACCAACCGGGACCATCCACATGTGCTCACCCTCGTTCATGTCGATGGCGGTGAGTCGCCCGTAGGGCGGTTTGGTGAGTGGGAGGCCGAACGGAGTGGCCAGTTCCTGATGCCGCTGTCGCCAGCCGCGACCGGCTGCCCCTGCTGGTGCCCTCTTGATCACGTAGTCCATCGTCGCGTCGCCGGTGGCTGCGACCATGTCGTTGATGTACGGGAGCGTGTGCGACGCGGCGTAGAACACGCCGGTCTCCGGATCGAACGCCGGAGTGTGCCAGTTCGCCGCACCCCAGGTTCCCGGTACCACGATCGTGCCGTTGGCCGCCTCGTCCGCCAACGACGGCGGCGTGAAGATCGGACCGGTGACGTACTGATTCATGATCCTGAGCGCCTCGGCCCTGAGCTCGGGCGTGAAGTCGATCAGGTCGTCCTCGGTCAAGCCCTGGCGGTCGAACGGTGGCGGCTTGGTCGGAAACGGCTGCGTCGGCGAGGTCTGCTCGCCGGGAACCGTCGATTGCGGTACCGGCCGCTCTTCGATGGGCCACACCGGCTCGCCCGACTCCCGATCAAAGACGTAAACAAACCCGGTCTTGTTGGGCTGCATCACCGCCTTGATCCGCTTGCCATCGACCGTGATGTCACCGAGAACAGGGGCGCCGATGTTGTCGTAGTCCCAGAGATCGTGATGAACCATCTGGAAATGCCACACGCGCTTGCCGGTCTTGGCGTCGATGGCCACAAGGCTGTCGGCGTACAGGTTGTCCCCGGGCCGGTGGCCTCCGTAGAGGCTGTTGCTGGGAGCGGTCAGCGGCACATACACGTAGCCGAGCTCTTCGTCGGCGCTGAGCCCGCACCAGGCACCCATGGCGCCCCCGTACCACCACGAGTCACCCCAGGTGTCCTCGCCGAACTCGCCCGGCCGTGGCCTCACGTGGAACGTCCACATGAGCTCGCCGGTACGCACGTCGTAACCCCGTACATCCTCCGGAGCGGCTTCTTTCTTGTTTCCGAAGTCGCCACCGCCACCGCCGTTCCCGGCAACGACCACAACGTCGCCGACGACAACCGGGCCGCCGCTCGACCAGAAGTTCCCTGCCCACGGCAAGTCGCGGTCGAGGTCGACGCGCCCGTCTTTGCCGAAGTCAGGGTAGTACGTGCCGGTTCTGGCGTTCAGGGCGTAGAGGTACCCGGCTCTCGCCACGAAGACGCGCCGGTCGGTGCCGCTCTCCCAGTAGTCGAGGCCGCGGGAGCTCGAGCCCCTCATGCCTTCCGGGGTGCTGTCGAACGGCTCCTGTCCCCAGACCGTCTTGCCGGTTCCGGCGTCGAAGGCCTCCACCAGCCCGACGCCGTTGGGGGCGTAGAGCACCCCACCGACCATGATCGGCGTCGACCGCAGGTTGTCGTTGACGTTGAGATCGGGGAACGCCTGTTTCAGCTGGGCGGTTACCTTGGGGCGACGCCAGAGGATCTCGAGATCGCCGACGTTGTCGAGATTGATCTGATCAAGAGGCGAGTACCTGGTGAACCCCTTGTCCCCGCCGTAGTAGTGCCACTCGCCCACCCGCTCCGGCGCGCTCTCCTGGGCCCGAGCTATCAGGCCCGTCGCCATGACAAGGCCCACACACAGGGCCGTCCTGATCGATCGTTGGATCCCCAGCATCCCCGACACCTCCTGGTTACGGATTCCCTAGGTCGTTGAAAGTCGGTGCCCTGAGCGCCCGAGCCTTCCGCGCAACACTCTATTCGCGCCACAGCGCCCAAGCGAACCCTCTGGGAGGTGCCGCAGGCAAAACAGTTGCCAGGGTGCCGAAGAACTCTGGCCCACTAGCGTTGTTCAACACCCTGCTAGAAGGTGGCGATCGGATTCAGTGGGGATCCCGTTCCGCCGGGAACGCGCAGGGGCGCCGCCGTCAGCAGAAACTCCCAACGGTTCTGCCGTGCTGCCTCCGCCGCAACGTCTTCGAGATCGAGGTTGTCGAAGATCGGCATACCCAACGCCACCAGCGCCGGGACGTGGACCGGATGGGTCTCGCCTTCGACACCCGATGGGAACACGTCGGCGGCCGAGTCGCTCCCGAGAATCGCGACGCCGCGCTCCTTGAGCCACTTGATCGTCGAGGCATGGAGTCCCGCCTCTTGTTCTTCGACGACCCATGGGCCGCTCTCGTCTCGCAAAGCCCACCGCCCGGTGCGGATCAGTACGACGTCTCCCGCGCCCACCGTGACCTGCGCTTGCCGCTCCCAGGCCTCCAGATCTTCGATGTAGATCGGCGTGCCGCTGGCGAGGTAGGGAACGTTCTTGAGCCGTGGGATATCCATCAGAATGCCGCGCGTAAAGATGCCGTGGCGAGCCGCCGTCACCGCCAGCTGCCCGCATCCGGCCTCGGTCACGCTGCTGCGAGCATAGCCGTTGTACGTCTTCCCATCGTGAAAGCGATGGCAGAGCGCATCCATGTGGCTGTGAGCATATCCGTGGAAGACCACGCCGATATCGTCGACCGCCCACGGCCCCTCAGTGGCGCCATGCAGCAGCATCTGGTGGCGATAGGGATTGCCGTTGTCGGGACTGCTCTCGGTGAGAGTGTCATGCGCCATCGATACCGAGATGCCCTTCGTTACCAGGGCTGCGGCTGCTTTGCGCTGCTGCTGCGTGATCAGATTCAGGGTGCCGAGCTGGTCGTTGTCTCCCCAGCGTCCCCAGTTGGAGAGCTCCGTCATCCAACGGTCATAGGTGGCGCGATCCACCGGCCTTGGTCCCTGTGCCGAAAGCGGCGTCGCCAAGAGTAGAACCAAGCCAGCCGTCCAAATCTTCATCGTGTGCACCAGACCTCCCGACGGATTCGATGCTGAGCGCAGACTCTGCGCGACCGAGTGTGTGCTTTCTCCATATCGAAGACAGCACACTAGCAGAGAGCAAGCCTGCATCGCCCGAGCTTCGGGTATGCTCACCATGGCGTCGGTGTTGAGCCCCGGCGGCTCGCACAGCCGCCTGCCAGCCACGGATCGTCGGAGTCTGTCCCATGAGCATCGCCGCGGAACGCCTCGACGCGTTCGCCCTGGCCCGACCGACCGCCGTTCCATGGTTCCTGTGGGCCGTAGCGTTCGCGTCCACGTCGGTGTTGGTCGGGGTGGTCTGGGACATCTCCTGGCACTCGACGATCGGGCGCGACACTTTCTGGACCCCGGCGCATCTGGCGATCTACCTGGGCGGCGTTGTGGCCGGTCTCGCTTGTGGGGGCCACGTCTTGTGGCTGTCGTTCATCGCCCCGGCCGAGAAGCGGGCGTCGTCCGTTTGCTTTTGGCGCTGGTTCTACGGTCCGATGGGCGCCTGGCTGTGCATCTGGGGGGCGTTGGCGATGATTACCTCGGCGCCATTCGACGACTGGTGGCACAACGCCTACGGTCTAGATGTCGAGATTCTGAGCCCGCCGCACATCGTCCTCCTGTTCGGAATCATGGCGATCCAGGTCGGGGCGCTGGTCATGGCGCTGGCGCGGCAGAACCGCTTCCCCGAGGATCGCGCACTGCCCTGGATCTATGCCTACACCGCCGGCCTGTTGATCCTCGGACTCGACACCGCGGCGTCGGAGTACCTGGCGCGGCCCAACCAGTGGCACAGCCAGGAGTTCTTCACCGTCAGCGCGCTGCTGTTTCCGCTGCTACTGGTGGGTGCTGCCAAGGGCGGTGGCCTGCGATGGCCGGCGACCGCAGCCGCCGGCGTCTACATGACCTTCAAGGTCGGCATGATCCTGGTCCTACAGTTGTTCCCCGCCACACCGATGCTGGCGCCGATCTATAACCCGGTGGACCGTATGGTCCCGCCGAGCTTCCCGCTCTTGCTGGTAGTAGCGGCAGTCGCCATCGACCTGTTGTTGGGGTGGCTCGATAGGCGCTGGCGTTGGTTGCAGGCACTGGTGATCGGCGTCGTCTTCCTGGCGGTTCACTTTGTGGTTCAGTGGCTGATGGGCGATCTGCTGCTGACACCGCTGGGGCGCAACGCCCTCTTCGTAGCCGACCGGTTCTCCTACATGGCGCAGCCCGGCGACTGGTGGTTCTCGTTCTGGGGGCGCACTGCGAACGCCGGAGGTATGGCCATTGCCGCCGTCATCGCGGTGTTTTCCGCCCGCGTGGGGCTGAGCTGGGGCGTCTGGATGGAGCGCGTGCAGCGGTGAACGCCCTCCGCACCGTGGGGGCAACTGCGGCTCCGGCGACGGTGGCACTCGCCCTGTTTGTTGCCCTGCTCGGCCCGCCCCGTGCCGACGCTCATGTGGGTAGCCCGAATGTCTTCTTCGAGGGAATGGCGGGGCCCTATCCAGTGCGGGTCATTATTCGTCCGCCGGGTGTCGTGCCCGGCCTCGCCGAGATCGCGGTCCGGCTACAGGCGCCAGTAGACGCGGTCAGCATTCGCTTGTTTCGCTGGGATGTCGGCGAGCAGGGCGCGCCGCCGAGCTCTACTCGGCCGCGCTCTGGTTGATGACCACTGGGGCACACAGCGTCGAGGTAACGGTGCAAGGTCCCGAGGGCGAGGGTCGTGCGCTGGTGCCTTTCGAGTCGATCCGCCGCGAGATATTGGAAATGGAGCGCGGGGTTGCGGCCATGCTCGTCGGCATGGGGCTGTTCCTGTTCGTCGGCGCCGTCACCATCCTCGCTGTCAGCGTGCGCGAGAGCACGCTCGCTCCAGGAGAGAACGCGGACGCCAGGCGCCGCTGGCGTGGGGCGGTCGCGGCCGCTGTTGCCACCATCCTGTTTGCCGCCATGCTCTGGTTTGGCTGGTATTGGTGGAGTGACATCGATGCGGCCTACCGGTTGGCTATCTTCGAGCCCATGCCGACCACGGCGACGGTCGAGACCATTGCCGGGGCAGCAGTGCTCGATCTGGCGATCACCGACCAGCGTTGGATCGATGGTGGTTGGTCGCCGCTGATCCCCGACCACGGGAAGCTCATGCACATGTTCCTGGTGCGCGACGACCTCGGCGCCTTCGCCCACGTGCATCCGGTACCCGCCGACGATTCCAGCTTCCGGCTGCGGATGCCGCCTCTACCGGAGGGTAACTATCGACTCTATGCCGACATCGTGCACGAGAGTGGCTTCAGCCAGACCTTGGTCAACCAGATCGAGCTGCTGTCGCCGGCTGCCGAGGTAGCTGAGCCAGGTGCTACACCCGTGCCGGGGGAGCTGCCTGCGGTCGATCCCGACGACTCATGGACGGTAGGCCTCCACAGCGGTGACGCCGTGCTGTTCGATGACGGCACGGAGGTTGAATGGGTGCGTCCCGCTGGCCCCATCGTGGTAGGCGACGACCTCACGCTCGAGTTCCAGGTACGCGATGGAACCGGGCAGCCGGTCGCGCTCGAGCCCTACATGGGCATGCTGTCGCACAGCGCCATCACACGTGAGGACGGCGCCGTATTCGTTCACCTGCATCCGACCGGCAGCATCTCGATGGGGGCCCTCATGGTGGCAAGCGAGCGCCTCAATGTGGCAACCGACCACATGGCCCCCCGCGTGCCGGGCCGCGTCGCCTTTCCCTACGCCTTTCCTCGGGCAGGGACCTATCGTGTCTGGGTGCAGGTAAAGAACGAAGGCCGTGTCTACACAGCCGACTTCGAGATGACGGTCCAATAGCAGGCCGTCGCGTGCCCCTGCGCGATACGTCTCATGCCAGACGTCCCCTTGGGGGCATGGGGGGGGGGGGGGGGGGGGGGCGCTGCTAGGTTTCCGGCGCAACGCGACGTCGTGACGTGAGGATCACGGGTCGCGTGATTCCAACCTAGAGGAGATCCGCATGCGTCATGCTGTGCCCCCCAAGCCGCTCGTGTTTGCAGTTTTCGCCTTGACGCCGCTGTCGATAGCCGCCGGTCTCGCCTCGCTTTCGGGTGCGGCCGTTGCTGAACCACAGACGAGCTCCAGCCTTCGCCGGGAAGGCACGACTGTCCACCAGCAAGCTCGCAATGCTGTGATGCCGCAGCTGTTGCGCAGCCAGCGCGCCACGGCGGGGCCGAGGACACCGGAGAACGAAACTGTCTCCACGGCCTACGGGGAAATTCGGCGATTTGACACGGTTCGTTCCAAGGACGTGAATCAGATCAGCTTCGGGCTCAAACACACCGCCGTCGGGTGGCGAGGCGGACCTGTGGAGCTGCGGCCACATCGGCAACAAGGAGCGCGACGGTGACCATTTCTCGCTCGTCGGACCCGGCTTCAAGGCGCCGGTGAAGATCACCGTTCAGTCCGTTGACTTCATCACTGGCCAGGTCACCACGGTCGACGAAACCAAGGTCAAGGCCGACAAGAAGACTGGGCTGTGGTTCTACAAGTGGTCAGGCGACCTTCCCCCCGGCACAGAATCCTTCCTGGTCATCTCCGCCAAGCCCATGGGCGGACGCATGCTCGACGCTGGCACCCATTTCAGCAGCGCCGCCATCGTCCACAAGCCGATCGACGACTGGCTCGCCGACTCTTCCGTTTCCATGCCGCTGTTACTGCAGACAGTGGCACGTGCGCTGAACGGCCCAGGGGTCGGGCGTTGAGCACCGCTGCCGGGCATCATCAGCGCTGGGTACGAATCGTCAGGTCCACCCAGTAGTCGTCCGTTGCACCGAGGGCGTGCCGTTCTTGACGAAGGAGCACGGCGCCTGGAAGCGGGGACGAGGTCGCCAGTGGCGTACCAGCCGCGGTGGATCAACGCCGGTGCGGGCCGGTGAGCTGTTCGTAGGCTTCCTGAACCTCTTTGAACTTCTCGGCGGTCAGCTCCACCAGCTCCGGTCCGAGGTGTGTGACGCGGTCTGGATGGTACTTGCTGGCAAGATTGAGGTAGGAGGCACGGACCTCATCGTCGTCGGCGCTCGGGTCCAACGCGAGGATCTTCAACGCCTTGCTGCGCTCACCTCGTTGCCTCGGGCGTGCGCTCCGATGGCCGGCGCCCTGTTGGCCTGGGGGCGAGAAAGGACCATCGCCGGCGCGCCGCGAGCCGAACCCGAAGATTCGGTCGAGGATCCGGAAGAACATCCAGACGAAGACGAGCGAGATGATTGCTCGTAAGAACATCGGTCAACAATATCCTTGCTTGAAACTAGCCGTTCGCATCAGTAGCAAGAGGCGAATGGTCATCGGCTCAACGGTTGATCTCGTAAGCGTGCCCGGTCAGTTGCCAGCGCACCATCGACACCGGGATCACCCCCACCGCGGCGAACTCGTCCATGAAGCCTCTTAGCGAGAATTCGTCGCCGCGCTGGATTGCACGCTCTGCCAGGAGCCGCTCGATCTCGATCTTGCCGATCAAGTAGCTGGTGCCGTAGCCGGGTTGCGTGAGGTAGAAGTGCTCCTCGCCCTGGATCGTATCGCCGTCGGCCGGTAGCCAGCCACGCGGCACCCACTCAGAGGCGAAGTCGCAGGCCTCCTGATGGGTCCATTCCTGCCCGTGCTGCATCAGGCCGCCGAGGGCCCGGGCGGCGCGTTGGGCCAGCAAGATCCAGATCAGCTCACGGGCACGAGGCTTATCGTCGAAGGCGCCGGCGTGCATCATCATTTCCTCGACGCCCGTGGCCATTCCCTCCGAACGTCCGTCGTAGATGTTGAACAGCGACGGGACGCGTCGAATCGGGCTCTCGTGCGGCTCCTCTCGCATCCTCGCCAGGTCGAACCAATGGTAGCCGTGCGTGCGCATGACCTCACCGTTTCGATATTCCACCTCAGAGAAGAAGCCGCGCAGGCCATCCGGCCTCGTGGGCGGCGCGAATCTGCCGATCCGCTCGCGCAGCGCGCCATCCATGTAGTCACGGATCGTCAGGATCTCCTCCTCTTGAAGGAAATCCATGTATTCGGTGACCGCCGCGTTGAGCGCGGCGTCGTATTCCTCGGCGTTCTGCATACGCGTCAGCTGTGGCAGGTGGCGATTGCGGTTCTCCACCAGTCGCAGGCTGGCGTGGGCGCGCCACAGCTCGCGCCGCATCAGCGTCACTTCTTCTTCCCAGGTATACGGAACGAGGTGCACGTTGTTCAGGTACCAGGTGTAGTGGTCTTTGCCGACACCCGATATTCCAGTTTTCGACGGAAGCTCCCCCTCGAGCCACTGAGCGAAGCGATCGGTCGCGGCAATCGCGCCCAGCACCGTCGTGTCGAGCGCCGCGCTGGTGCCAGCCACGTCTTGTCCGAAGCTCGCCAGATCGCCACTCTGGCCGCGCACCGAGCGGATGCCCAGACGCCACAGGTCGTGGCCCGCACCCACGAGGTTGCCGCGCGCCTGTTCCAGCAGGGGCGGGATCACGCGGATTCGCTCGGTGAGCTCGGCGGCGGCGGATGCCGAAAGCGGATACTCGTAGGTCCAGGTGTCGATCCAGCCGTGGATAACCGGCCCCTCGTGCGCCGGCACGTCGGACTCCTCCGGGAAGAGCATCACGTAAAACGCCGGGTTGTTGGCCCACGGTCGGCGCACCCGGTGGTCGAAGTCGAGGCCGTTCAGCTCCGCCTTCACCAGTCGCCAGTCGATCTGTTGCTCGACCGGCCAGCCGGCGGGCTCGATGGCGTCGAGGCGCTCGTGGTAGGCGCGCAGCTCGCTCTGCTGCTCGGCCATGGCTGCCGCCGTGTAGTCGGGAACACCGTCGTCGAGCCGCGGCGCCGCGAACTGTCTCCACTCTTCAAACAGCGTCAGCAGGGCTCCGTAGTCGTCCTGGGCGCCGGCCGCGGCCGGCATGGCTGCACCGGCCGCCGGCATGGCTGCGCCGAGCACGAGCGTGCCGATGAGGACGGCGGGCGCGAAACCCGCACGCGCAGAACGGAGCTCAGCTCTCACGGTTGCCTCCAGGATCGTGTCTCGGATCGCTCGCAACGGAGCTGTGTGTCTCATCGAGAAGATTCCGGCCATAGCTCGTTGATCTCGTCGTCATGCCCGGTCATCTCCCAGCGGATCAGCGACATGGGGATCACCCCTGCGGCATAGAACTCGTCCATGAACTGTTTGACGGTGAAGTCGTCGCCCAAGTGTTGCGCTCGGTCGCGTAACAGCTTCATGAAGTGGACCTTGCCGACCACCATTTGCGCATGCCAGCCGACATGCACCAGGGTAGTCTGCATCTCACCCCACAAATGAGGGCTGTCATCGAGCAATTCTCCGTGCGGCGCATTCGCCACGGCATACTCCATCGCCTCCGTCAGGCTCCAATCCCGACTGTGCATATACACGTCTGCGAGCGCCCGGACGGTGCGAAACGCCGCCTGCTCGTAGGCGACTTCTCGTGCTCTGCGCGGCCGCTCGTCGAGATAGCCTGCGTGCATGAGTAGCTCCTCGAAGGCGAACGCCAGTCCCTCCAGACGGGCGACCGCCATGTCATAGGGCCCCTCGTGCTCTCTGGCGCCCCGAATAGGCCGGTCGTCGTGTCCGGCTCTGAGCAAGTCGAAGTGGTGCCCCACCATCTCGTGGGTCTCTTCCATGAGCGATTCGCGGTGCGAAAAATTGAAGAAGTAGTCGTGCCTTTCGGGCCATGGGCGGCGGGTGGCTCGCAATCGACCCTGCCGATAATCGTCCACCACGATGTAATCCTGAACCGTGAAGATCTCGTCGTCGCGGATGAAGCTCATGACACGTTCGAGGGAGCTCAGGACGCTGCGGCGACGCTCCTCCTGCGACGCCACGGGGGTGAGCGGCGGAAGATTGCGATTGCGGTTTTCCTCGAGCTTCTGGAACGTGATGACGCGATTGTCCTCAAGCTCCACGATTGTCCGAATCTCATCCCAGGTATAGGGAAACAGATAGACGTTCTTCATCATCCAGTTGTAGTTTTCGATTCCGAGCCCGGCTGAGGCGGTCATCTCGCTCCGGTTTTCCTCGAGCCAGCCGAGGTAGCCGTCGATGGCGGCCCTAGCTGCCTGGGCATCGGGTAGGAGATCGGGATGGTATTCGCCTAGCTGGACGATGAATTCCGCCAAGCGATCATCGCCTTGCTCGAGCTCATGAATCGCGAGGATCGCCAGGTCACCGGGTATTCGGGATAGGTCGCCGCCACCGAGATTGCCTTTCGCCTGCTCGTAGTATTCCGGGACTGCCCGCAGCCTCGATTGAAACTCGGCAATGCGCTCACCCTCGATAGGCAGGCCGGGGAGCCTACCCAGGCCGCCCCTGCCGCCGGCGTAGAAAGCGGGATCACGCACCCATGGACGCAGAACCCGAAGCTCGAACTCGAGCCCGTTCATCTCGGCACGGACCAGGTGGTAGTCGACCTGATCGGCAACCGACCAGCTGCCTATGTCGATCGCCGCCAGGCGACGCTGAAAATCCTCTAGGTTGGCAAACCGGGTCTCCATGGCCGAACCGTAGCCGGATAGATCACCGCGGTACTCGTTCTGCGAGAAGCTGCGAAACTCCTCGAAGAGGCCTGAGAGATCTGCGTAACCAGCACCCTCTTGCCCGGAGACGTCGGAGTTGAGCCCGGCGAGGAGGAAGGACAGAAGAACAACTCCGGGAACCGATACGCGTTTCATAACCACCTCCAGCGCCTTTCGATGACCGCCTCGGTGCCGGCGGGATTGCGAGACAGTGTATCGAGCCAAGGACACCAGGCTGAGGCGCGAGGTGGCGCTCGAGCTGAAGCGCCTCGTGCCGGCGGACCCTTAACGAATGGCGCCAGTCGGCGGGGCTGTTAGTTTCTTTCTGTTGACAACCTGGTTCGCAATAGGGACGCTCCCGCTTGTACACAACGAGGGAGGTTGCCGATGAAGAAGCTCGTTCCCGCTTGGCTCGCCGCAACGATCACGGCGTTTGCCCTGTCTCTCGTCTGGCACTTGCTGCTGATGGCAGATTTCTACGCCGACCATGCTCAGGCCGTGGCCAGGGCAGAGCCCGACTTCAGATTCATCATCTTGGGCTACATCGTCCTCGGCCTTCTCATGGCGATCGCCTACCCAATTGGCTACAAGGGCGGGTCTCCGATCGCCGAGGGGTTTCGCTTCGGTGCCCTCTTCGGCCTCATTTGGATCCTGCCCTGGTCCTTGATCATCGTCGGGATCTGGAACGTGTCGTTTGCGGGAGTCGCAGTCGACGCTGTCTGGCACGTCGTCGAAGAGGGAATCGCCGGGATCGCCGTTGCATACGCCTACGGGAAGTCAGGATCCTGAGATCCGGCTGGCCGATAGCCTAACGAGCGGACGTGAGCCGGAACACCACGGCCAGCTAGCCTAGGAGGAGCCATGCGTCGCCCAGTTGCCGGTGGCCGAGGGGTGGCTCGAAGCGTCGCGATACCGGCTCTGATCCTTCTTGCGTCGCTGTCCTTCGCCGCCGACAGCGACTGGGATGTGACCGATACAGGACAGCCCTATATCGACGCTGAATTCACCGTCACGGAGGGCACATGGATGAGCGTCGACGTCCATCCCGACGGCGGGAGGATTCTGTTCGACCTGCTGGGTGATATCTACAGCATCCCTGAGGCAGGCGGTGAGGCGACGCTGTTGCATGGTGGGCCCGCCATGCAGATCATGCCGAGCTTCAGCCCGGATGGCGGCAAGATTCTCTACCTGAGCGATGCAAGTGGTAGCGACAATATCTGGGTGTCCGATGCAGATGGCTCCGCGGCGCGCCAAATCACCAACGAGACCATCGACGTGCTCGCCGGGCCCGCCTGGGATCCTGGCGGCGAATATGTTGCTGCCGCGAAGCGATATGGGGCATTTCCGATGGTACGAGCATCGGAAATACGACTGTTTCATCTCGATGGCGGCAGCGGGCGGCTACTGGTCGAGACCCCGGCGAACCAGAGAGATGTGCACGAGGCCGAGTTCTCGAGTGACGGGCGTTTCTTTTACTACACCGAGCGGGTCGGAAGCCCGAGTATTTTCGTCGATGCGAATCACGCGGGCTTCGCGATAAAGCGTAGAAATCTAGCCAGCGGGGCGACGGAGGAGATTCTGCGTGGCCTTGGTGGAGCAACGACTCCGCAGGTGTCGCCGGACGGCACGCGAGTGGCGTTCATTCGGCGAGTCAAAGCGAAGACCGTGCTGTTCGAGCTCGATACAGAGACCCGGCAGCAGCGACCGATCTACGATGATCTCGACCGCGACGCCCGCGCCGACTTCATGCAGCAGAGTGCGTACTATCCGCAATTCGACTGGTTTCCCGACGGCCGTCATGTAGCGATCTGGGGCAAGGGCAAGCTTCTGAAGATCAACATGGATACGGCGGCAACCGAGGAGATTCCGTTCCGCGTTACCGCCCGCCACCGTATTACCAAGACGGCTCGCTTCGAGATCGAGCTGGCGCCGGAGCAGACCATCGTGCGGGCAGTTCGTCACCTGGCGCCGGCGCCAGATGGCAGCGCCATTGTGTTCAATGCCCTGGGACACTTGTGGCAACAGACGCTGCCTGAAGGAAAGCCGAGTCGGCTGACCGATACCGCCGCGTTCGAGGCGGAACCGGTCTATTCGCCGGATGGCGGCTCGATTGCTTACGTCGAGTGGGACGACGAGCGCGGCAGCTCGCTGAAGGTGATTGCCTCTGGCGGCGGGAGCCCCAGGACCGTCGAAAGCAGCAGCGGCGTGATCCGGCAGCCGGCATTTTCGCCGCATGGGGAGCGACTCGTCTATCGAGTCGAGGCTGCCACCAAGCATATGGGCGGCTATCGCGCCAAACCCGGGATCTATTGGGTCTCCGTTGCCGACGGCGAGAGCCATTTCGTTGCCGAACGGGGCTTCGCGCCGACCTTCTCGCCGGACGGCCAGCGCATCTTCTATTCCTATATCAGCTCTGACGGCGCCGGCGGCTTCTACTCCACGGCGACTCGTGTGGGCAAGTTGGAGAGCAGCAACCTGGACGGTTTCGATGTGCGCCAACATGCCTTCGGCACAGACGTTCTGGAGCTCACGTTGAGCCCGGATCTGGCTTGGCTCGCCTTCAGCTACCACAAGCAGTACTACGTGATTCCCTATCGGGAAACGGGCGTTCCTCTGGAGGTCAGTATGCACAGCAACGCCATGCCGGTAGCAACGCTGACCGAGTACGGCGGCTACGACCTCGTCTGGAGCGCCGACTCACAGACCGTTCAATGGACGCTGGGATCGTCCTTGTATCGTGCTTCGGTTGCCGAGCAGTTCGCGGCCCCAGCGGCACCGGCCGCGTCAATCGACCTGGTCGTACCGACCGATGTGCCGGAAGGTGTGCTGGCCTTCACCAACGCCCGCCTCATAACGATGAACGGCGACGAGGTTATCGAGGACGGCACCGTTGTCGTCGAGGGGAATCGCCTCCGGGCGATCGGCGACAGCGATGAGATCGCGATCCCCGAAGGGGCGACGGTCATCGATGCGAGCGGCAAGACAATCATGCCGGGCCTGGTCGACATGCACGGCCATATCGATTGCTGCTATGCGCCCGCCGATCTCATGCCGCAGAAGCAACCGCGCCGCTATGCGGCGCTCGCCTACGGCGTGACGACCAACTTCGATCCGTATTCGACCGACATGCCTGCCTACGCCATTCACGAAACGAACTTGGCGGGCATTACGGTCGGGCCGCGAGCGGTTAACGTGGGAAGCGTCGTATACGGGCGCTCACAGAAACCCGACTTCGTGTACGCACCCATCAACGGCTTTGCCGATGCGCAGGCAGTCATGGTTCGCAAGACTGCTCTAGGGGGCGTGATCGTCAAGAGCTATAAGCAGCCGATGCGCAGCCAGCGTCAGCAGCTTGTCAAAGCCGGCCGCGACGCCGGGATCATGGTCGACGTCGAAGGCGAAAGCCACTTCTACAACAACGTGTCGATGGTGCTGGACGGTCATGTTGCTGTGGAGCACAACTTTCCGGTCGCCAACTACTACGACGATCTTGTCCAGCTGTTCGCCCATAGCGAGGTTGCCCACACGCCGACCCTGGTCGTTGCCTTTGGCGAGCTGTTTGGCGAGAACTTCATCTATCAGACCGAGCGCGTGTGGGATGACCCCAAGGCAAGGACGTACGTCCAGAGGGTAACCGCGGGTTACAGCCCCATAGCCACTCCCGCCGGGGCCCCGCCTCATGTCCGGGGAATGACCACCATTCACGTGGCGGACGAGCTCTGGGACATCGGTTTCAGGGCGGTGTCCCGCTCGATGAAGAAGCTCGATGATGCCGGCGTGTTGATCAACGCGGGCTCGCATGGGCAGACCGCCGGATTGGCGCTGCACTGGGAAATGTGGCTGCTGGCGCAGGGCGGGATGTCCAATCACCGTGTGCTGCGCGCCGCGACGCTCAACGGGGCGATGACAATCGGTCTGGACAAGCAGATAGGCAGTCTCGAGGAAGGGAAGCTAGCTGATCTGATCGTGCTTGACGAAAACCCGCTGGAAGACATCGAGCACACCAACACGGTTCGGTATTCGATGGTCAATGGCCGCCTTTACGACTCGCTCAGCATGAACGAGATCGGCAACTACGATCGGCCCCGCAGCAAGTTTTACTGGGAGCTCGAAGACGACAACGGTATCGACTGGAACGAAGCCTGGGCGCAATAGAGCACGGAGGAGGGATCGGAGAGATGGGTGTCATCGGAACGGTGGACAGCCTCTGGCGCTATCCAGTGAAGAGCATGCGAGGCGAGGAGCTGCACCAGGCGTTCATAGGGTTTTCCGGGGTCTACGGCGATCGTCTGTTCGCCTTTCGCAGCTCCGCTGGCGTCCCGGGCTTCCCCTACCTGACGGGTCGAGAGCTCGGAGAGATGCTCCGCTATCGTCCACGTTTCCGTCACCCGGACAAGGCGGTGTGCCCGCCGAATCTGGCCGAAGCTGAGAGCATCGCGCCCGGCCTGAGCCCCGTCTTCCCCAGCCCGGCGGAACTGATGGTCGATGTCGAGGCTCCCTCGGGAGACCTGTTCGCCATTGACCAGTCCGAGCTATTGGACATGCTCGGCAACGACACACGTACGCTGACGTTGCTTCGATCGGAGCGGGCGATGACGGACTGTCGTCCGGTATCGCTCTTCGGTCTGCAGACCGTAGGCCAGCTCGGCGAGGAGATCGGCTCAGCCGTCGACAAGCGATGCTTTCGAGCCAATATCTACGTCGATTTCGAAGGTGCCCAGGGATTCTCTGAAGACGCGCTTGTCGGCCAGTCGCTGCAAATCGGATCCAAGACCGTGATCTCGATTCTGGAGCGCGATCCGCGCTGCAAGATGATCAGTCTGGATCCCGACACCGGCGAGTCGAATCCGGAGATCCTACGAAAGGTCGCCCGCTCGCACGATGGCATGGCCGGAGTCTATGGGGCGGTGCTCGTTGAAGGCATGATCCAGAAGGGCGATGTAGTTGTCACCTGATCGCTCTGCCACCGATCCTGAGGAGACATCTATGCGCTCGCAGTTCACGCCGCTCCGATGCGCCGTGACATGCGCCACGTTGCTGCTGACCGTTTCCGTCGCCGGCGACGCAGCTGCACAGCAACTATCGGGGCAGTTCCTGGAGCATGTCCACTACCGCGAGATCGGCCCGACGCGTCAAGGTGGCCGCGTCGTCGACCTGGCGGTACCTGACCGCGCCAAGCAGCCCTATACGTTCTACGTCGCGACGGCGAACGGCGGTCTATGGAAGACCACCAACAACGGGCAAACTTTCGCGCCCATCTTCGACGATCAGAACGTCATCGCCATGGGCGCCGTTGCGGTGGCTCCTTCGGAGCCGGATGTTGTCTGGGTCGGCACCGGCGAGGCCAACAACAGCATCACGGATCCGTATGCCTCGTACTGGGGCGACGGTGTCTACAAGTCGACGGACAGCGGTGCGAGCTGGGCGAACATGGGTCTGGGCGACACGCACCAGATCGGCCGCATCGTCGTTCATCCGCAAGATGCGGACGTCGTCTACGTGGCGGCGCTTGGTCACCTGTACTCCGACAATGCCGAGCGGGGCGTGTTCAAGACCGACGACGGAGGCGTTACCTGGGCCCAGGTATTGAAAATCACCGAGGGTGATCGGCACATCAGCGTGGTCGACCTGGTCATGAGCCCGCAGAACCCGGAAGTGCTCTACGCCGCTGCGTACGACCGCGCCGCCACCCCGTGGATGTTCCGCCAGGGTGGTCCGGCGGCCGGTATCTACAAGACCACCGACGGGGGCGCGACCTGGGCCAGGCTGGATGGCCTGCCGCCAGGCGACATCGGCCGGATCGGCCTGACGATCTCGCCGCAGCACCCCGAGATTCTCTACGCCAGCGTCCTGTTGCCGGGTCAGTCGGAGGAGCCGGAGCGCCAGTACGAGAACTGGGTCTACCGTACCAACGATGCCGGTGAAACATGGCTGCGGACGCACTCCGAGCCGCTCGTGGGTGGCTCCTATTTCGGCCAGATCCGCATTGATCCGAACGACCCGGAGCACGTCTACTTGCTCGCCTTCGGCAATCAGCACTCCGTTGACGGGGGCCGCACCTGGAGCCTCGCCTTCCGCTGGGGCGGCGACAACCATGCGCTGTGGATCGATCCGAGCGATTCTCGGCACATGCTGCTCGGATACGACTACGGCATGGCGATCACCTACGACTCCGGCGACAACTGGTACCACCCCGACGAGCTGCCCTTGGCGCAGTTCTACGGTATCTGCACCGACATGGCGTATCCGTACAACGTTTACGGCGGAACACAGGACTTCGGGACGTGGAAGGGCCCGAGCACCAAGAAAGGTCGCTTCCCGATTCGCTTCGAGGACTGGGAGCACATGCTCGGGGGCGATGGGTACTTCTGCCAGGTCGGTCCGACGAACAACCGATGGCTATACGCCGAGTCCCAGAACGGCTCGTTGTCGAAGGTCGACATGCGGACGGGACGGCGCAAGCGCATTCAGTATCGAGGGTCCGATCTGCGCTTCAACTTCGATGCGCCGCTGCTTATCTCGCCGCACAACAGCGATGTCATTTATCACGGTGCCAACGTGTTGCTGCGCTCCGCCTTCCGGGGCGAGAACTGGGAGGCCATCAGCCCGGATTTGACCACCAACGACCCGCAGCGCCGCGCTGTCGGACCGCTCGCCTACAGCACCCTCACCACGCTGGACGAGTCGCCGGTGCAACAGGGAGTGATCTGGGTCGGTACCGACGACGGCAACGTGCAGCTCACCCGAGACGGCGGCGAGACCTGAGCGTTGCTCAACGACAGCATCGTCGGCAACCCTGGGTACTGGGTCTCGAGCGTCGAGGCGTCGCACCACGATGCCGGCACGGCCTACGTGGCCTACTTCGGTCGGCGGCGCGACGATTTCCGGCCGTTCCTGTATAAGACGACCGATTTCGGCGCTACCTGGACGGAGATCGTCGACGGCCTGGCCATCGATGAGCCGATCAACGTCGTGGTCGAGGATCACAAGAATCCGAACTTGCTGTTCGCCGGCAGCGAGAAGGCGGTCTATGTGAGCATCGATGGCGGCACTCACTGGACGCGAATGCAGAACAACATGCCCAGCGTCGGCGTCCACGACCTGGTGATTCACCCACGCGAGAACGATCTCGTCGTCGGCACGCACGGACGTGGCTTCTTCATCGCCGACATCTCGCCGCTCCAGGAGCTCGCGCCTGAGGTGATGGCGCGAGACGCGTACCTGTTCAACATAGAGCCCGAGGTTCAGTGGGTCATGCCGTCGCAGCGTACGGTTGGCGCCCAGAACTTCGCCGGCGAAAACGAGCCCTACGGGGTGGTCATCAACTATTACCTCCACGAGGCCGTCGCCGGCGGAGTGAGGGTGCGAATCTACGACGGCATCCGGCTGATCAATGAGCTCAGTGCCACTGCAGACGCCGGGCTGAACCGTGCCATCTGGCCAATGACGTGGCGGCAGCCACGGTCGCCCGAAGCGATCGCCCGGTGGGATCGGCGGCAGGAGTTTGGCGCCCGGGATCCGCAGTTCTTCGACTACTACGACACCGTGGATTTCTACGGCGACCCGAATGAGGAGGTCACCGCCGACGGCATGTCGATGCGCACCAGGGTGGACGATGCGGGGCCAATCGAGCGCGATTACAGGTATTTTCGTGTCCAGCCAGGCACCTACCGGATCGTTCTCGAGGTCGGTGGAGAACAGCTACAGGGACAGGCCGAGATCCTCGTGGACCACTGGTTCGAGCGACGTTGAATGTCGGTCGTGCGCTATTAACGGAGCGCCACATGAGACAGCGGCCCGTGAGGATCAGTGGCCAGTGTCCGTCGTCTCGCCGGTTTGCAGTCGCCAGAGCGCCGCATACAACCCGTCGTGCCCGACGAGCTCCTCGTGCGTTCCACTCTCGACGATGCGGCCCTGATCCAGGACATGAATGGCGTCGGCGTGGCGCACGGTCGACAGGCGGTGCGCCACGATCAGCGTCGTCCGGCCTCGAGCGGCGTGGGCCAGGGAACGCTGGATGGCCGCCTCGGTCTCGTTGTCGACGGCCGAGGTCGCCTCGTCGAGCACCAGGATCGCCGGGTCGCGATAGAACGCTCGCGCCAGAGCGATGCGCTGCCGCTGGCCGCTGGACAACTGGGTGCCGCGCTCGCCCACCGGGCTCAGGTATCCGTGTGGCAGCGTGCGGATGAAGTCGTGGACCTCGGTGGCGCGTGCGGCGGTCTCGACGGCGGCCATGTCGGGGATGGGCTCACCATAGGCGATGTTCTCGGCGACGGTGCCGTCGGTGAGAAAGGGATCTTGCGCGACATAGCCGATCGCCTCGCGCAGCGACCGTGGATCGTAGCCGGTGATGTCCTTGCCGTCGAGCAGGATGCTGCCGTGTGCCGCGTCTAGGAAGCGCATTAGCAGCTTGAGCACCGTAGTCTTGCCGCCCCCGGTTGCCCCGACGAGGGCCACGGTGGCACCGGCGGGGACATCGAAATCGACTCCGTTGATCGCCGGTTTGCCTTCGTACGCGAAGTGCAGGTTCTCGAAGCGGAGCTTGGCGGTGGCACCAGCGGGCACCGGCGTGTCGGGCCGGGACGGAACGGGTGTGTCCAGGAGGTTCATGATGCGAGTCACCGAGGCCATGGCGCGGTTGTACAGATCGGTCAACTGGGCAAGGTCGGTAAGCGGCCAGAGCAGGCGCTGCGTCAGGTACACGAGAGCCGAGTAGCTGCCTACGCCGATGTCGCCGCGCAACGCCAGCATGCCGCCGTACAGCAGGGTGGCGATGAAGCCCGACAGCACCGCCATGCGGATCACCGGATTGATGGCGGCGGCGAACCGAATAGCGTCGGCGTTGCGGGCGCGGTACGCGTCGGAGGCGGAGCGCAAGTGTTCGGCTTCGAATTCCTCGGCCGTATACGCCTGGATGGTGGCCATGCCGAACAGATTGTTGTTGAGGCGCGCCGACAGCGCCCCGGCGGCGTCACGTGCTGCCGCGTAGCGCGGCGCCAGGCGTCGCTGAAACCAGAAAGCCCCGAAGATGATCAAGGGAATCGGCAGGAGCGCCATCATCGCCAGATCGGCCGTGATCACGAAGAACACCGCGCCCACCATGATGGACGAGAAGAACACTTGGATCAGGCTGTTGGCACCCGTGTTGAGGAAGCGCTCGACCTGGTTCACGTCCTCGTTGAGTAACGCCATCAGGCGGCCGCTGCGCTGGCGCTCGATGAACCCCGGAGGCAACTGCTGGATGTGAGAGTAGGCGGCCTGGCGCAGCTCGTGCTGGAGGTCCTGGGCCAGGCCGCGCCACTTGAGTGCGTAGAGGTACTCGAAGAACGACTCCAGGGCCCACACCACCACCGTGAGCGCGGCGAGTACCCACAGTTGCTCGACCGGGTCGGCAATGCCTTGGCGCGCCAGGAACGAGTCGCGCTGGTTCACCACCACGTCGACGGCCACCCCGATCAACAGCTCGGGCAGCACATCGAAGAACTTGTTGAGTATCGAGAACGCGGTGGCCAGATACGCGTCGCGTCGATAGGGTCGGGCAAAGCCGACAAGCCGGCGAAGCGGGCTGACCGCAGGCGCGTGGGGTTCGGACATGCTCGCGCGCCTTGATCTCACCCGCAAATCCCGTCTGCGATATGCAACGATTATCTGGTGTTGCGGCAGCAGGCTGCCCCTCTACGTACCGACCCGGAAGAAGCCGGCAGGAGCACGGTGGTGCGGCACGGTATCGGCTGTCAAACCGTACGTCTACAGGCGTATGTGGGCGGCCCGTCTGACGCTCATCGATCGTACGCTTTTTGACGCTCCAGACTGGGTCGTTGTTGCCAGCAGCGTTTACCATGCCGCAGACTCATCGCCCATGCGATCGTCCGCCGGAGGGCGACCTCGTTGCCCGGTGCACCGCCGCAAGCAGGACCAACTTCATGAGATCGACCGCTCTGCTCCCTCGCGTTGCGACGCTGCCGCTCGTCGTGGCGCTCGCGTTTGTCGCCTGCGCCCCCCAGCAAGCCCCGGATCCGGAGGTCCAAGCCTGGCAGGAGCGCGCCGCCGGCATCACCGTCATCCGCGATGACTGGGGCATCGCCCACATCTACGGCTCCACCGACGCCGACGCCGTCTTCGGGATGATCTACGCCCAGGCCGAGGACGACTTCAATCGCATCGAGGTGAACTACCTCAACTCGATGGGCCGCCTGGCCGAGGCCGAGGGCGAGGCGGAGATCTACCGCGATCTGCGCATGAAGCTGTTCATCGTCCCCGAAGAAATGGAGGCTCAGTACGAGGCTAGCCCGGACTGGCTCAAGGCGCTCATGGACGCCTGGGCGGACGGCCTCAACTACTACTTGTACACGCATCCACAGGTGCAGCCGCGGGTCATCGGGTGCTTCGAGCCCTGGATGGCGCTGACCTTCAGCGAGGGCAGCATCGGTGGCGACATCGAGCGGGTCTCGCTGCGCGACCTCGAAGGCCTTTACGGGTCGTCGCCCGAAGCCACGATGGGTGCTGCGCCCTCGACAAATCTCCGGACGTCGTCGCAGCTCGCGGCGGCCAGCGACAATGAGCTCTACGCGGAGCTGTTCGCCGAGCCCACCGGTTCCAACGGCTTTGCTATCGCCCCCGCCAACACGGTCAGTGGCAACGCTCTGCTGCTGATCAACCCCCATACGTCGTTCTACTTCCGCTCCGAGCTACACATGGTGAGCGACGAGGGATTGAATGCCTACGGGGCAGTCACCTGGGGGCAGTTCTTCGTCTACCAGGGCTTCAACGAGAGCGCCGGTTGGATGCATACATCCACCACTGCCGACAACATCGACGAGTACAGCTACGAGGTGAGCGTCCGCGACAATGGCGTCTATTACCCATACGGCGACGAGGAGCGGCGCATGCGCGAAGCGATCATCGCGGTGCCCTACAGGGACGCCGACGGCGTGGCCGAGCGGCAGTTCACCGTCTACTACAGTCACCATGGGCCGATCGTCCGGACGCTGGACGGACGCTGGGTCGCGGTGAAGCTGATGAACGAGCCGGTGAGCGCGTTGACCCAGTCGTATACGCGCACCAAGGCAGCCAACTACGCACAGTACAGACAGATCATGGAGCTGCACACCAACTCCTCGAACAACACGGTCTTCGCCGACGGCGAGGGCAACATCGCCTACTTCCACTCCAACTTCGTGCCGATCCGCGACACGCGCTTCGACTGGAGCGAGCCGGTCGATGGAAGTGATCCAGCCACCGAGTGGCAGGGCTTGACCCCGGTCGACGAGTCGCCGAACGCTCTCAACCCGCCTGGAGGCTGGATCCAGAACACCAACAACTGGCCCTATTCGGTTAGCGGCGACAGCAGCCCTAGGCAGCAGGACTACCCCTCCTACATGGACACGCGCGGCGAGAACGCCCGCGGCCTGCACGCCATGCGCGTGCTCGACGGCAAGACCGATTTCACGCTCACCAGCCTCATCGAGGCTGCCTACGACAGCTACCTCACCGCCTTCGAGCCGTTGATTCCGGCGCTGCTGAGCGCCTACGACCAGACACCCGCTGCCGAGCCGCTCAGGGCCGAGCTGGCCGAGCAGATCGAGATTCTGCGCGGTTGGGATCTGCGCTTCAGCGTCGACTCGGTGGCCACCTCCCTGGCCGTCTTCTGGGGCGACGAAGCCATGCGCGATGCGGCGCCCTCGGCTCGCGCTGCGGGTATGTCGGTGTCTGACTACATCGCCACCCGAGCACCCGCCCGGCAGCTCCTCGAAGCGCTTGCCGCGGCGTCGGATCGCCTCACCGAGGACTTCGGCTCCTGGCAGACTCCCTGGGGCGAGATCAATCGCTTCCAGCGCATCACCGGCGACATCGTCCAGCCGCACGACGACAACGCTCCCAGCATCCCGGTCGCCTTCGCGTCATCACGCTGGGGGTCGCTGGCCTCCTTCGGCGCCGGTCGCTTCAACACCAAGCGGCTCTACGGCACTGGCGGTAACAGCTTCGTCGCCGTCGTCGAGTTCGGTGACCGCTTGCAGGCGCGCGCCGTCACCGCAGGCGGCGAGAGCGGGGACCCGGCGTCACCGCACTTCGACGACCAGGCAACCCGGTATGCTACCGGGGATCTGCGGCCGGTGTACTTCTACCGGGAGGACGTCGACGCGAGTCGGGAGCGCGAGTACCACCCGGGGGAGTGACTGATCAGTCATGCTGCGCAGTTCGATATCAGCCGCCCATCGAGCGGAACCTCGGCTGGCTTTGCGGGCCTGTATTGATCGCGTACCGAACGCCGTCTAGAGTCGCTCTGCGATCCTGAGCCGTTCGTTGTCGGGAGTCTCCTTTGCTCGGCGTGTCTCCTTTCCCTTGTGGGGCCATCGGTCCAGACCCCCATGTCGTCGATGTCCGCTAGCTCCTCGACCGACGGTATGGCCTGGAGGGGCGCGGCGCAGCTGTTGGCGTTGCTGGTCCTGCTCTACGGCTTCTTCGTCGGGCTCGACCTCATGGGGCTCGCCTTCAAGCTGTTCGGGCGAGGCTTCGCCGAGACGCTCATCGCGCAGACCGCCAATCCGCTGGTCGGCCTGTTCGTCGGCGTCCTGGCCACGAGCCTGGTGCAGAGCTCGTCGACGACCACGTCGATGACCGTCGGACTGGTAGCCGCCGGAGCGCTCACTGTCGAGGGGGCCATCCCCATCGTCATGGGAGCCAACATCGGCACCTCGATCACCAACACACTGGTCTCGCTGGCCCACGTGACGCGGCGTGAGGAGTTCGAGCGCGCCTTCGCCGGAGCCACCGTGCACGACTTCTTCAATTTGCTTGCCGTGGCGATTCTTTTGCCGTTGGAAATCGCCACCGGCTACCTGGCCCGTGTAGCTGCCGCGCTCGAGCATGGGCTCGAAGGCACTGCCGGGATCGAGCTGTTCGATCCGCTGCGCGCCGTTGTCCGGCCGTTTGCCGAAGGCGTCGTCAGCCTGGTCGGCGAGTCGGGGATTATCGCTCTGATCGTCGGTATTCTGCTGCTCATGACGTGCTTGAAATTCCTCGTCGATCTCTTGAAGGCGCTGATGTCGTCGCGCGCCGAGCGCGTCCTGCATGCGACGCTTCTGCGCTCGACCACTGCCGCCGTCGCCGCCGGGATGGTGATGACGGTGATGGTGCAGAGCAGCTCGATCACCACGTCGGCGATGATTCCACTCGTCGGGGCGGGTATCGTGACGCTGGAGCAGATGTTCCCGCTTACCATCGGCGCCAACCTCGGTACGACGATCACCGCCATGCTGGCGGCGCTGGCCACCGGTAACCCGGCTGCGGTGACGGTGGCGTTCGCGCATGTGATATTCAACGTGACTGCGACTCTGTTGGTTTTCTTGCCGCCACCCATGCGGCGAATACCGCTCAGACTGGCGCGCTGGATGGGGCGCGTGGGGAGTCGCAATCGGCTGTTGGCAGCCGCCTACATCATCGTGGTTTTCTTCCTGATACCGCTCTCGCTGCTGTTGATCAGCGGCACCCTGTAGCTGGAGAGCTGAGATGTTCAAGCGCCTGTTCGGAGCGCGAGCCCAATCAACGCTGATCGACGAAGGCTTCGAGACGATCTCGGGGATGCTCACCCACGCCGCCGAGATGTATGACATCGCCATCGAGATGCTCCTCGACAACCGGCCCGCGGACGTCGATCTTGATGCGCTCGACGACCGTATCGATGACGGGGAGCGCCAGGTACGTCGGACGGTTCTGCAGCACCTCGCCGTCGATCCACGGCACGACCTCGTAGCGAGCCTGATCCTGGTGTCGATCGTGCAGGACGCCGAGCGCATCGGCGACTTCGCGCGTGGTCTCGGCGATCTCGTCGAGCTCAAGCAGGGCCGTCTCGAGGGTGAGTTCGCCGATGGCCTGCGCCAGATCGCCGAGCGGATCCGACCGAGCTTCGAGGTGTGTGCTGCCGCCTTTGGTGACGATGACGCCGAGGGCGCCAGCCAGCTGATCGGGCACCATGTCGAGACCAAGGTCATCGTTGCAGAGTACATGTCTCGGCTGGCAGCCAGCGATCTGTCGGCCGACCCGGCAGTGGTCTACTCGAGCGCCGTGCGTATCCTCGCACGGGTGAGCGCCCACCTCAGCAATATCGCCTCCTCGGTTGTGCAGCCGTACGACCGAATACGACACGGCGACGAGGAGGTCTGACGCCAGAGTTTTTAGTGTCCTGAGTCAGGACACTAAGGCCAGGGGCGGAGGGGCACCTTGCCAAAATGACGGCCCGCTAATCCAGACCGAAAGCCAGTAGCACGTTTCCTGGCGCGTTGCCGAGAATCGCGTAGCCGGAGCCGACGTAGAGCATGCCGTCGACGATCGATGGTCCCGCCCCGCCGAAGCCGCCGCCGAAGCCGGCCACGCCGTTCACGGTGTTGAACTCACGCGCGGTATTGAACTCCCACTGGATGGTGCCGTCCTCGGTGGAGTACGAGCGCAGCACCCCGTCGCGCGAGCCGGTCAACACAGCGCCGCTGATGGCGGTGGCCGCAGCCCAGTTGCCCGAGTGGCAGGTCATCTCTTCTTCCGGGTCGGGGCAGTCGCTCGGCTTGGGCAGCTTGGTGTTCCAGACCCGCGATCCGTCCTCTACGCGCAGGGCGGCGATGCTGCCGGTACCGTCTGACTGCGGCACTGGCTTGAAGTAGTACTCCCCGTCGAAGGCGCCGCCGAAGCCTGCGTCGGTCGGTGCCATTTCATCTCCCGCCTGAGCTACCCACAGAACGGCGCCGCGGTTGTCCGGATCGAGCGCGGTGACACGGCCGCTCTCCTGACCTTGAATGAGGATTCGACTTCCATCGGCCAGCCTGTGCAGCACCGGCGATCCCGACGGGTCGTCGTCGGGGGTGTTGACGAAGCCAGGGCAGTTCAGGCGCCGCTCTTCGGTAGTGCTTCCGCAGCCACCGTCGTGTCGGTCGTTGGGTACCAGCTGAGTCCACCAGAGGCGCGCGCCGGTATCCATGTTGAACGCCATCACCGACACGCAGGTACCGTCGTCGAATCCGACGGGGTCGTCGAAGAACTCCGAGATGTAGCAAGTCCCCGTTGTCGAGTAGAGCTTGCGGTGCTCCAGATCCAGTGTCGGCGCGTTCCACACGGCGGCGCCGGATGGGCCATACAACTGTGTGCCGGCTGAGTTTGTGCGTAGCGGCCGTGGGCGCTCCGACATCGTGTAGGTCTTCCAGACTCGGCGCCCCGAGCTCATGTCGAGCGCGCTGACGCTGCCTTGGAAGGTGCAGCACTCGTAGCTGATCTGTCGTGCCGGAATCTGTGCCCACGACGAAACGCCTACGTACAGGTACCCGCCGGGCGAAGGATCAAGCACCGGCGGACCGGTGATCTTCGCTGCCGGATGGTCGTCGGGGCGCATCGACCAGAGCTCCTCGCCGGTCTCGGCGTTGACTGCAGTGACGTAGCCCATGTAGTCGCCGAACGCCGCGGCGTAGCGCACCCCGGGCACGTCGCTCACTGCGCCGATGCTGACCGCTGTGCGCACCTGACCCGGTGCCTCGTACGACCAGTGCACGCAGCCGCTCTTGGCGTCGAGCGCGTAGACGAAGTTGTTGTCGCTGCCGATGAACAGCGCCCCGCCAACGATTGTTGGCTGTGCCCACGATGCCGAGGCAGCACCCGGTAGGGCAAAGGCCCATTTCAGCTTCAGCCGTGGCACCTGCGAACCGGTGAGGCCGGCGTCGGCGCGCTCTTGAAAGCGGTGCGAACGAGTCGGATCCGGAGTCCAGCCGTTCCATTGTGGCCCCTCGAAGGGATCGTTCAACGACAGCGGACTGGCGCAGGGATTGGTCATCGCCGTGGCAGCGCGATCGGCGGTCCCGCCGAACGGCTTGCCGGTGACCAGCTCTGCCAGCGCTGCCAGCTGCTCGTCCCTGAGTCCGAGCACGAACTCGACCATCGGGCCGGTGGTAACAGCGGCGAGCACCCGCTCGGGCGCCAGCTGCCGCAGGGTGTCGCGGCTTGGGGCACGGTTGTCGGGGCTTCTGTTGTCGTGGCAGCTGGCGCACCGCATCTCGTAGTCGAGCACCATGCTGGCCGGAGTCGCGGGTCCCGCTGGGCTCCATCCCTGCTGCGCGGGTTCGCCCGATGCTTCAAGAGGCCGTATGGGCCAGAGGACGGCGAGAATAGTGAGCGCTACCAGGGCGCTTGGCAGGAACGCGAGTCGTTTCATCGACGCTTACTCCAGGTGGAGGGGTTGCTCATTCTCGGCACCTCAGGCAGGGTCGTCAACCGACGCGGCCAAGTGCCAGCGCGCCAACATCGTTTCTTCGAACCCGGACGCGAACATGCCAGGCTTACTTCCTCACGTTGACCCAGACGGTCTACTGGAATACTCGGTGGTCTTCACCGACCGTTCGCTGAACCACATGTCGCGGACGTTCCAGGGGGTGATGAACGATATCTCCACGACCCTGAAGGTGGCCTACGGTGCCGACGCGGTGGTCGTAGTTCCCGGGGGAGGGACCTTCGGAATGGAGGCGGTGGCACGACAGTTCGCCACCGGTAAGCGGTGCCTGGTGATCCGAAACGGCTGGTTCAGCTTTCGCTGGTCCCAGATCTTCGAAATGGGCGACATTCCGTCCGCCTGCACGGTGTTGAAGGCGCGAGCTCTCGATGGCGGTGCGCAGCCGGCGTTCGCGCCCGCGCCGATCGACGAGGTGGTGGCGACGATTGCGGAGCAACAGCCCGACCTGGTCTTCGCTCCGCATGTCGAGACCTCGTCGGGAATGATCCTACCCGACGATTACCTCGGCGCGGTGGCCGAGGCAGTGCATTCGGCGGGGGGCATGTTGGTGCTCGATTGCATCGCCTCGGGCGCCATATGGGTCGACATGAAGACCTCGGGCGTCGACGTGCTGATCAGCGCGCCGCAGAAAGGCTGGAGTGGCTCTCCTTGTGCCGGCCTGGTGATGATGAGCGAGCTGGCGCAACAGCGTATCGGAGCCACCACCAGCAGCAGCTTTGCCGCCGACCTACGCAAGTGGCTCGAGATCATGCAGGCCTACGAGGGTGGCGGGCACGCTTACCACGCCACCTTGCCGACCGATTCGTTGACGCGTTTTCGCGACGCCATGCGGGAGACCGAGGCGTACGGGTTCGACAGGGTCCGGATGGAGCAACAGGAGCTCGGCGACAAGGTGCGCGCGCTGCTGGTCGGCAAGAACTTCAAGAGCGTGGCGGCCGAAGGGTTCCAGGCCCCCGGGGTGGTGGTGAGCTACACCGACGATGTGGACATCCAGAACGGCAAGAAGTTCGCCGGGGTAGGTCTGCAGATCGCCGCCGGCGTTCCCCTGCGCTGCGACGAGCCGGAGCCCTTCAGTACGTTTCGCCTCGGGCTATTCGGTCTGGACAAGTTGCACAACGTTGATCGTTCGGTGGAGGCGCTCGAGCGTGCGCTGAGCCAGATTCTCTAGCGAATCGGACATCCAGGCTCGTGATCACCGTCCTCGGAGTCGTCGCCCCTGTCTTCAGCCTCGTCCTGCTGGGCTTTGCGGCTGCCAAGCTGCGGATGCTCGATGCGGCGGCCGTAATCGGGCTGGTGGTGTTCGTCTTCCACTTCGCCATACCGGCGATGCTGTTTCGCAACCTGGCCCGGGCCGAGCTGCCGGCTGATATCGAGTGGAGCTTCCTGCTGTCGTATTACGGGGGCACGTTGGTGGTCTACGTGCTCGGCATGGGTGTGGGTCGGTATTCCTTCCGCCGACCCCTCGCGATCCAGGCGACCTGCGGCATGGCGGCGGGGTTCTCCAACACCGTGTTGCTGGGGATTCCCCTGCTACTGACGGTCTTGGGACCGGAAGCGGTGCTCGCCATCTTCTTGCTGGTGTTGCTGCATTCGCCAACGCTCATGACGCTGACGATGGTGCTCATCCGGCTCGGGCGCGGCCGCGAGGTTTCAGTGGGCGCACAGCTGCGAGTTGTCCTCGCCGAGCTGATTCGTAACCCGATCATTCTGGCCCTGGTGGCGGGCTTGACCGCGAACCTGTCTGAGCTCGTTCTACCGGGGCCGATTGAGACCGCCGTGCAGATGCTGGCAGCAGCCGCGGTGCCCTGCGCTCTGTTCGCCATGGGCGCTTCCCTGGCAGCGTACCCGCTGAGGGGCAATGTTCTCTCGACGCTCCCGCTGGTGGCGCTGAAGCTTGTGGTGCATCCGCTGCTGGTCTGGGTGCTGGCGGTGCCGGTTCTGGGGCTGGAAGGGGTGTGGGTGCCGGTCGCCGTGCTGATGGCCACCATGCCGACCGGTATCAACGTCTACCTGGTGGCGACGCGCTATGAAGCCGGCACGACCGTGGCCGCCCGAACCATCTTTCTGAGTACGGCAATCTCGGTGCTGACGATCTCGGCCGCGCTGTACGTGTTTCGAAGCTGAGCTCTGCTGCCTCGGGCCCAACTCGCCGTAACCAGGCCCGCTACGCTTCCACCACGGCCTGCTAGCTAGCGGGCGCCAGCCGGCAAGTTCTCGGTCAGGTAGCGGGTCAACAACCCATACAGGTGCCGCGTCGTTCCTCCGCCCTCGGAGATGCTGTGCGTTCGGTTCGGGTAGGCCATCATGGTGAAGTGCTTGCCGGCGGATACGAGGCGGTTGATCAACGCCTCCGTGCCCTGGTAGTGGACGTTGTCGTCGCCCGTCCCGTGCACGATCAGCAAGTTACCCACGAGCCCATGGGCGTGGGTGATCGGTGAGCCCCTGCGGTAGCCCTCCGGGTTGCCCTGCGGCGTCCCCATGTAGCGCTCCTGATAGATGGTGTCGTAGTAGCGCTGGTCGGGCACCGGTGCCACCGACATCCCGGTGCTGTAAATCTCCGGATAGCGAAACATCGCGTTCAGCGTCATGGAGCCGCCGCCACTCCATCCCCAGATGCCGATGCGGTCCGGATCGACGTAGGGGCGGGTAGCGATAATCTGCCGCACCGCGTCGGCCTGATCCTGTGAGGCCAGCGTGCCGACCTCGCCGTAGACGATCTTGCGCCAGTCGCGGCCGCGCGGCGCCGGCGTGCCGCGGTTGTCGACGCTCACTACCAGGTAGCCGAGCTGGGCGACGTAACGGTGCCAAAGCATCCGAGATCCAGCCCACCGGTCTAACACCGTCTGCCCGGCGGGTTCACCGTAGACGAAGAAGAGCACCGGGTACCTGCGGGCGGGGTCGAAGTCGGGCGGGTACAGCACCCAGGCGTCGAGCTCGAGCTCGGGCTTGGCCTGGACTCGGAAGAACTCCACCGGAGGCAGGTCGAGAGCCTCGATTCGCTGGCGCACGACGGCGTTGTCGACCAACACACGCGCCGAGGCGTGCTCCGGCAATGAGACCAGCTCGACCTGCGGCGGTGTGGAGAAGCTGGACCAAGTGTGGAATGCCCAACGGCCTCCTGGCGCGACGTCGTAGGTATGGTCGCCGCCGGTGTTCACTGGTGTCAGGGCCTGCGCGGTCGGTTCCGGACCATCGGGCGCCAAGGGTGTGCGGTAAAGGAAACGCTGGGTCGGGTCGGGGGTGGCCAGGTAGTAGAGCCAGCCGCCAGCCTCATCGACCCGCACCACTCCCAGAATGTCGGAACCTGTCGGGGTGAGCGCCACCACCGACCGTCCATTGCGTGAGATCCGGTAGACACGTCGCCAGCCGTCGCGCTCGCTCACCCAGGTGAAGGCGTTGCCGCCGTCGAGCCAGCGTAGGTCATCGCGGACGTCGACCCACGCCTCGTCGGTCTCGACCAGCACCTCGAGAACGTTGCCGGTACGTGTGTCGGCCAGATAGACGGTGTTCTCGTTCTGACGGCGATTCAGGTGCTGAACGACGAGCTGCGTCGAGTTCGCCGCCCATTCCATTCGCGCGATGTAGTTGTTGCGCGGCGAGCCGGGTAGCGCGACCCATACGGTGTCGCCGCCGCCTGCGGGAATGATCCCGAGGCGCGCCGACGCGTTTACTTCTCCGGCTTTGGGGTAGGGGATCTCAGTGAGCACCGGGTACAGCTGGGCGGTGTTGTTCGCCAGCGTGAACTTGCGTACCAGCGACTGGTCGAGCTGCCAGAAGGCGATGTGGGTGCCGTCAGGACTCCAGCGAAACCCGTCGCGCAGACCGAGCTCCTCTTCGTAAACCCAGTCGAACGTCCCGTTGATGATGGTGTCCGACCCGTCGTGGGTCAGCTGTGTAACCACGTCGTTGCGGAGGTCGTGCAGGAACAGGTTATTGTCCGTGACGTAGGCGATGCGGCTGGAGTCGGGCGAGAACTTGGCAAACATCTGCCGCGCGTTTCGCATCGTGTCGCCGACTTTGCGCAGGTCGCCAGAACTAAGATCTAGCACCCAGTAGTCGCCGCGCGTGTTTCGGCGCCAGACGCGCTGCGAGTTGGTGAAGATGCTCAGCAGGCGACCGTCGGGTGACCAGTCGTAGTCGTCGATCGACAACGCCTGTTCGCGGTTGAACTCGGGAACCAGGCGCTCGGCGCCCACCAACACCTGTCGGTCGCCGCTGGCGGCCTCGTAACGCACGATGTCCTCGGCGCCGGACAGGCGTGCGGATGGTTCGACGGTGGTGTAGCTGTCGTCGTCCAGCCAGCGCGACGGGCCGAAGCTGTCGACCGGGTAGGCGTCGCCCGAGAAGATGGAATCGAGCGTCAGATCCGGCTGAGCGGAGGCTGTTTGGCCTGTAGCGGGGCTCGCCGTTGCGGCAAGCGACAAAACGAGAGCACCAACGGCGAGCCAATCTTGACGACAGGAAACCATACGGGTGTCCTCAGAAGATGCGCTGTGCGTGTGGTGCCGAAGCACGCCAGGTGGCCCCGGGCGCGGATGGACCAACGTCGGATACAAGCTCGAGCATAGCCGATGCCGGTGCCACTGGGCACGGGTAAGGTTGTACGGTGTCGTCCACCGGGTTCAACGTCTGTGAGGTACGCTCTGGCGCTGCCCCGGTTCGCACTTCGGCCACTCCAAGCACAAGGCCCCGAGTAGATTCACGGAATGCTGATGCAACGTACCTTTGTTGTCGTCGCGGTCGGTTGCACGCTTCTAGCGGGCCTGGCAACGATTCCTTCTGCCGCGCAGGACGCTGCGGGCTGGCGTCAGTGGGGCGGCCAGGGCCGCGACTTCATCACCGACGTCACCGGCCTTGCCGACAGCTGGCCGGCGGAGGGCCCGCCGGTTCTCTGGAGCCGCCCGCTCGGCACCGGCCACTCGGCGATCCTCGTCGACGACGGACGCCTGTTCACGCAGTACCGCGTCGGTAACGGCCAGGATCGCGGTGGGCCCTGGGATGAGGAAGAGATCGTCATCGCCCTCGATGCCTCCGACGGCGTCACCCTCTGGGAACACACCTACCCGTCCCGGCACGAGAACTTCGACTTCGGGGCGGGCCCACACGCTACGCCGCTGCTGGTTGGCGATCGGCTGTTCGCCGCCGGCACCAACAAGCAGCTGTTCGCCTTCGACAAGCGGTCCGGCGAAGTGCTATGGTCGCATGACCTGATCGCCGATTTCGGTGCGCCGCCCAACCTAATTCGGGCGATCGTCAAGACGGGCTATGGCAGTAGCCCCATCGCCTACAACGATACGGTGATTGTTCCGGTCGGCGGTCCCGGGCAGTCGTTGATGGCGTTCCGCCAGCGCGATGGCGAGGTCGTATGGCGCGGCGGCGATTTTCTGTTTTCGCCCTCGGCTCCGATCCTCATCGACCTGGATGGGCAGACACAGCTCGTCTACCTCGCCGGCGCCAGCGTCGTTGGTCTCGACCCGGACGACGGCCAGGTGTTGTGGGCGGTGCCGCACGACCCCGGCAACGACCTCAACATGACGGCGCCGCAGTGGGGCGACGACAACATCCTGTTCCTTTCTTCCGGGTACAGGGCGGGCAGCCGCGCGATTCGGTTGACGCTCGACGGCGATACCACCAGAACCGAGGAGCTGTGGTTCACGTCGCGCGTGCCGTTCATGTTTCTGAACACGATTCGGCGCGGCAGCTACGTTTACGGCACCAGCGGCACCTTCGGTCCGGCGTTCATGACGGCGCTCGACGTGCGCACCGGCGAGCCTGCCTGGCAGCAGCGCGGTTTCAAGCGCGCCAGCCTGCTGTACGCCGACGACAAGTTCATCGTCATGGACGAGGACGGCGACCTGGCGCTCACCCGCATGACGCCCGAAGGGATGACCGTGCTGGCGCGTGCGCCGCTCTTCGACACCACCTCGTGGACCGTACCGACCCTGGTCGGTACGACGCTGTATGCGCGCGATCGGGAGAAGATCATGGCGCTCGATCTGGGCGCAGCGGAGCCGCCGGCGGCACGGGCGGTTGATAGCGAAGGCACATCGGCTCCTGGCGAGACGCAGTCGGGCGGGCCCAACAGAGCCCCGACGCCAACCGCGGACACTCACCCGAACCTCTCCGGTATCTGGCAGCTCGACCGCGACGCCAGCCAAATCGGTACCACCGCGGCACTCGCCGGCCTCGGCGACGGCGGCGCGCCACTGACGCTGTTCGTCACTCAGGCGACGAACGGCACCCTCCTGCTGTCGAGCGAGGACAACCCCACGCAGGCGCGCGCCTACGCCATTGGCGGTCAGAGCCCGGTGCCGATCCTGGCCGCCGACGGCGAGCCGAACACGATGACGATCGCGTCGCGATGGGAAGACGGCCGGCTAGTGAACGAAGGCAGGCACCAGCGCGGTGTCACCGTGATCGACGTCCGCGAGGTGATGTCGCTGAGCGCCGATGGGCAGGCGTTGATCATCGAGGTGGAGATCGTCGGATCTTCCTCGCCGGGAACGTCGCGACTGTTCTATCGACGGAGCTGAACGGTCGGCCGCCCGCCCGCTGGGCGCGGCGACCGCGAAATCGGAGCCTTGCCGGCTCGGTCGGCCTATTCCTCGTCCGGCACGGTCTGGAAATGCAGGTGGACGATCTTCCAGCCGCCGTCCTGCATCATCATGCTGGTCGACATCTGGAGGTTGAATCTCGAGACCGAGTCGCCCTCACCGTGATAGTCGGCGGTGAGCAGGTACGACACCACCGCAGCATCCCCCGACGATGACACCTGCACCACCGCATCGGAGATCTCCGCCGACGCCACGCCGCCAGCGTTCGCCACGGTCTCGGTCCAGGATGAGTGATACGCGTCCCAGCTGCCGCGGCCGCCCGGCCCCCACCAGGTGAGCTCCTTGGCGTAGTGGTCCAGATACCCGTCCACGTCGTTGGCTCTGTACGCATCGGTCATCGACTCGACGTGCGCCAGCGCCGACTGCTCGACGTCGCTCATCTCCTGCGCCGTGGCCAGCTGCGTCGTGGCGCCGGCGGCCAAGAGCCCGGCGACAGCGATAAACGGCAGGATCCGTGACGTTCTCCAAGAGCTCAGCATGGGCTGCTCCTCTGTTCGGTTCGCATTGGTCGAAACCTCGGCCGCACAATACCCCTGAGATAGAGAATCCGCAAAGGGTGGCGCCCCGCGGCTCGGCTACTGCCGGAGAGCGAGCACCGGATCGACCTTGGCGGCCCGTAAGGCAGGCAGCAGGTTCGCCAACATCGTGACGGCCAGGAAGAGCGCCATTACCCCGGCGAGCACACCAGGGTCCGTCTGCGCGACTTCGAACAGCAGGCTCGATAAGAGGCCGCCGGTCGCCATGGACCCGACGCCGCCGATTACCAGTCCGGCCAGCGCCGGCGCCATGCCGGAGCGTAGCGTCGAGAGGACAACGTCGCTGCGGGTTGCACCCAGGGCGAGGCGGACGCCGATCTCGTGGGTGCGCTGGCTGACGATGTAGGTCATTACGCCGAACACGCCAATGGCTCCCAGCGCCAGCGCCAGCAGCGCGAAACCGGAGAATAGCAGCGTCGTGGAGCGAGGGGTCGCCATCGAGCGCTCGAGCACCTGCTCCATCGTCGTCTCGTCGGCGACCACCACGTTCGGATCGACCGACCAGATCGCCTCGCGCACGCTGGCGGCGACGTCGACTTCGCCGGCGGAGCGTACCGCGAGGTGCATGGTGCGGAGCCACGATTCCTGGTCGTAGGGAACGTAAGCCTCGGGGCGTGTCTCGGCGGACAGGGCGGTCTGGTGGAAGTCGCCGAGGACCCCGACGACGGTGAACCATGGCTCGCCAGTTGACCAACTGACCTGCTTGCCGACGGCGCTTCCGTGCGGCCACAGCCGGCGTGCCAGCGCCCGGTTTATGAGCCCTGCCGGGGCGCCGCCCATGCGATCCTCCGGACCGAGATCTCTGCCTTCCAGCAGCGGGATCTGGAACGTGTCGACATACCCGGGCGTCACCGCTCGGTAGCTGACCCGCTCCGGTTCGGTGCCCGGCGGTACGGGCTGGCCGTCGGGCGAAATGGCCACCCCCATCACGCCGCGGGTCAACGGCAACACGTTGACCAACCCCACCGAGACCACGCCCGGCAGGGCAGCGACGCGCTCCTCGACCTGTCGGTAGTACAGTCGGCGCTGTTCTTCCTTCGGGTAGGCGCCTGTCGGCGGGGCGATGCGCATGGTGGTTACGCCGCCGACGTTGAATCCGGGGTCGACTTGCTGAAGCATCCATAGGCTCTTGACCAGCAAGCCGGCGGCGACGACCAGGATGACCGAGATCGCCACCTCGGCGGCCACGAGCCCGTTGTTGAGACGGAATCGGCTCCGTCCCGCCGTGATCCCACGGCCACGCTCTCGTAGGGCGGGCCGGTCGGCGCGGGTCACCCGGAATGCCGGCACCAGCCCGAACACCAGACCGGCGACGAGCGATATCCCCAGGGCGAACGTCAGCACTATGGCGTCGATGCTGACCTCGTCGGTGCGTGGTGTGTTGGCAGGTAGCAGACCCAGCAAGAACGACATGCTGCCCTGTGCGGCCGCCAGCCCGACCAGGCCGCCGGTCACACCGAGCACCGCGTTCTCTGTCAGCAACTGACGAATGATGCGCCACCTGCTGGCGCCGATGGCGGCACGAACGGCGACCTCTTGCTGGCGCACGCCGGATCGCGCCAGCAGCAGATTGGCGACGTTGGTGCAAGCGACCAGCAACACCGCCCCCACCGCTGCGAGCAGAATCCAGAGGGTCCCACGCACGCCACCGACTCGGGACTCGTGGTAGGTGACCACTTGGGCGATCTCCGCCGCGTCGCGGTTGAACACCGGTGTCTCGCCCGCCGCCAGGCGAGCCGTGACGCCCTGCAGCTCTGCCTGGGCGTTAGCTACCGCGACATCTGGCCGCAGGCGGCCAAGCAACCAGAAGCGGTGCATGTCGTCGTAGTCGTGGGTGCCGGGCTCGACGATCATCGGAACGAAGATCTCCGAGTGCCAGGGGAACGGTTCGTACGCCGGCGGCATCACCCCGACGACCGTCCGCGAGAGCGCGCCTTCGCCCTCGACGGCGAGCGAGCGACCGATGACGTCGGGGTCGGCGCCGAACCGGCGCACCCAGTAGCCGTGGTTGAGGATGGTCACAGGCGAGGCACCGGGCGCGGAGTCGTCGGGGTGGAAGGCGCGACCCAGAGCCGGCGGCACCCCCAGAACATCGAAGTGGCCGGCCCCGACGATGCTACCGCCGAGCTGCTCCGGCGCCCCATCGCCGATCGTCGTGAAGGTGCCCGGTGCGCCTGCCGCGATTGCCTCGTAGGAGTCGGTCTCCTGCTGCAGCGCGATCACCTGGCGGGCTGAGAAGAAGTGCGACGGCCACAGACGCGCGATGCGCGCAGAGTCGGGGAAGGGAAGCGGTCGGAGGACGACGGCGTTGACGACGCTGCGGATCGCCACGTTGGCCCCGACCCCGAGCGCCACGGTCAGCACGGCTACCAGCACGAATCCGGGCGACTTCAGGAATCCCCGCGTTGCGTAGCGCATGTCCTGAAACACCGATGCAATCAACTCGTTCAGCGACCGGCGCCGCTCGCGGCCAATTTCGCGGCGGTCGGATCGGATGCTTCCTGCCAAATCCTTGACCAAGTACCACCAAACTCGGGGTAGGTACGAGCGCGGGTGGGCACCTTGTTCTTTGTCCCAACGATGCTGCAAGACCTGTAGCATCTCCGCCCCGTAGCGTTGCCGGAGCCGCCCCGGGTAGAGGCGGAGGGCGAGCCGATGAGCCTGGCCGGTGGCACGGAAGATCCATCCGGAAGCGGTCGGTGGATAGCGGCGCGGCACTGGTCCTGGATCGAGCGATGTGCTCATCGAATACCTCGTTCGTCGAGCACGTCCTTCTCGCGCGCTACCTGCACCACCTGTGCCCAACGGCGGGCCTCGGCCTGCACGGCGAGGCGTCCGGATGAGGTGATCCGGTAGTAGCGTCGCCGAGGGTCGTCGAGCTCCGGCGCAGGACGCTCGGTAGTCTCCTCGATAAGGCCCGCGCCCGCCATCTTCTTGATCGATCCGTAGAGGATCCCGGGCCCGAGCTTCACCTCGCCGCCGGTGCGGCGCTCCACCTCGTCGACGATGCCCAGGCCGTGCCGGTCAGCATCGGCCAGCGCCAGCAGGATGTGAAAGGAGGCGGTCGTAAGCTTGTTGTCGATCACAGCGGGTTCCTCCTGTCGATCCGAACTATCACGTTCTGATATATCATAACGTGATAGTTTCGCGCCAGTCGCCCCCGCCACCTTGGCAGACCTACAACGACCACGTCCTGGTGATCCGCTTCACGCCCCGCGACGTCGAGCTCACCGACTGCGAGTTCGTCTGGTTGGTACATCCGGACGCGGTCGAGGGTCGCGACTACGACCCCGACAACGTCAAGGCCCTCTGGTACGTGACGTTTCTGGAGGATCTCTGGATCGTCGAGAACAACCACATCGGCATCAAGTCGGCCGCCTATCGACCGGGCCGCTACTCGATCTACGAGGACGGCGGCGGCGGCGCTGCCGGCTTCGTCAAGTGGTACATGGACGTGGTAGTGCCGTCTGGCGCGGGCTGATACCGCACGGAATCCGCGTCGCGCGGGTGTCTACTTCAGGAACGTGCCGTCGTTGAGGTCGCGGTACGCTTGGGCGAGCTCGGCACGCGTGTTCATGACGATCGGGCCGCGCCAGGCGACCGGCTCCTGCAGTGGCTTGCCGGACACGAGCAGGAAACGGAGCCCCTCCTCACCCGATTGCACAACGATCTCGTCACCGCGGTCGAAAAGCACCAATGAACGGTTGTCGGCGTGGACCGCGGGCGTCCCGGTAGCTTCACCCTCGAGCATCGCCTCGCCGTTGTCCACGTCGACCCATTCGGTCGGAGCCGCCAGCGGATCCGACGCATTGAGAAACTGTCCGTCCCCGGCGAACACGTAGGCGAACGCGTGGCGCTGCGTTTCCACCGGAATTCGCTTCTTGGTGTTCGGCGGGATCGATACGTCGACGTAGTGTGGGTCGGCGGCGATTCCGTCTACCGGACCGGTTGCCCCCCAAACGTTGCCGCAGATCACCCGTACCTTGGTGCCGTCGTCGTCGATCACCTCCGGAATGTCGGCGGACTTGATGTCCTGATAACGGGGTGGCGTCATCTTGAGGGCGCGCGGTAAGTTTGCCCACAACTGGAACCCGTGCATGCGCCCGTCGGCGTCGCCCTTGGGCATCTCCTGGTGGATGATGCCGCTGCCCGCTGTCATCCACTGGACGTCGCCCGGCATGATCGCGCCCTCGTTGCCGAGGCTGTCGCCGTGATCCACGGTGCCCGCCAACACGTAGGTGATCGTCTCGATGCCACGGTGTGGGTGCCACGGGAATCCCGCAAGGTACTCTTCCGGCACATCGTTGCGGAAATCGTCGAGCAGCAGAAACGGGTCGAAGTCGTCGGTCTTGCCAAAACCGAAGGCGCGTCGTAGGTGCACACCGGCGCCCTCGATGTGCGGAGCGGCGCTGACGAGGTTCTTCACGGGCCGTATCGACATGTAGCTTCGTTCCTGGTCTATTGAACGGACCCGGACAGCATAACGTTAGCTACGTACGTCGCGCCCCTCCATCGGTTGGCTGACGCGGGTGAGCACGACAAAGACCAGGAAACCTCAATGCGTGTCCTGCTGATCTCGACCTACGAGCTTGGTCGACAGCCGTTCGGGCTGGCGTCGCCGGCGGCGTGGGTTGGCGCCACCGGCGCCGATGTGGAGTGCCTCGATCTGGCGCTTCAGGATCTCGACGAGCGGGCGGTTCGCCGCGCCGATGCCGTCGGCCTCTATCTTCCGATGCATACCGCGACGCGGATCGCCTTGGCGGTGCTGCCCCGGCTGCGCGAGTGGAACTCCGCCGCCAGGCTGTTTGCCTGGGGACTGTACGCGCCGGTTTGTGCGGCGGAGCTTCGAGGCCAGGGAATCAGCTTCCTCGTAGGCGGAGAGTTCGAGCTCGATCTCGTGGAGTTCTTGCAGGGCCGCCAAAGCGACGAGTGCAACGATGGTGTGAGGATTTCCCACGATCGCTTGGACTTTCGGCTCCCAGACCGCAGTGACCTACCGCCGCTGCGGGAGTACGCGCACCTCTGCATGCCCGACGGTAGCGAACGCATCGTCGGTGCCACCGAGGCGTCGCGCGGGTGCAAGCACCTGTGCCGCCACTGCCCTGTGGTTCCGGTCTATGAGGGCAAGTTTCGCGTCGTCCAGGCCGACGTCGTGTTGGCCGACGTGGCGCAACAGATCGAGGCCGGCGCGCAGCACATCACCTTCGGGGACCCCGATTTTCTCAACGGCCCCAAGCATGCGATACGCGTCGTGGAGACGTTGCACGAACGATTCCCGGAGGTGACTTACGACGTCACCGTCAAGATCGAGCACATCCTCGACAACCGGGAATGCCTGCCGACGTTGCGCGACACCGGCTGCGTTCTGGTGACGAGTGCGGTCGAGTCGGTCGACGACGCCATCCTGTGGATCCTCGACAAAGGTCACACTCGTGACGATTTCGTGCGCGCGGTTGAGCTATGTAGGAACGTGGGACTGGATCTGCAGCCGACGTTCGTGCCGTTCAATCCCTGGACCAGCCTCGAGGGCTATGCCGAGCTGTTGGCGAGTCTGGTGGAGCTTGGTCTTGTGGGCCAGGTAACGCCGATCCAGCTGGCGATCCGCTTGCTGATTCCGCGTGGGTCGAGGCTCATGGAGCTCCCCGAGGTCGCGTCGGACGTGGGCCCCTACGACGAGGCGATGCTGGGTTACCCGTGGGCGCACGCCGACCCTCGCGTCGATGCCCTGCAGCTTCAGATTGAGCGGTTGGTCGCGCAGGCGGCGGCCGCCGGTCGGGAGCGCGGCAGCACGTTCGCGCAGGTATGGGAAGCGACGCGTGCGGCGGATCCCGCCACGCGCCTTCCGGAGCTCCCGGACGTCCCGGCACGAGCCACGATCCCCTATCTCACCGAGCCGTGGTACTGCTGAGCGGAGCCCACCGCGGAGCAGTTGGCTCCGTACTAGTGGTCTGTAACAGATGATCAACCATCGCTGGGGCGCACGAACTGCAGCCGCAAGTGGGTTTCCAACGCCTCCGAAACGGCGCGCAATGTGGCCATGGTGGGATTCGATCGCTGCGGGTCTTCGAGCCGTTGCACTTGCTGCAGCTCCGCTCTACTGCTGCAGCTCCGCGGCCACTCGCTCCACCTGGCGCAGCGCTCGCAACAGGTTCAGCCCGACGATCTTGCTGACCTCCTCGTCGCTGTGTCCGCGGCGCAACAGCTCGGCGACCAGGTGCGGATAGCGGGTCACGTCCTCGAGCCCTACGACCATCGAAGGCGTGCCGCTGTCATAGAAGTCCGAGCCGATGCCGACGTTGTCGATACCGGCCACCTCGATGATGTGTTCGATGTGGTCGGCCACATCGAAAAGGGTTCCGCGCGGGGCCGGGTTGGCCTCTGCCCATAGCTCGAGCCGGCGGGCGATCTCGGCGTCGTCGTCGAGCTCGGCGCGCAGGCGCTCGAGCATGTCGTGGCTGCGAACTGCCCACAGCGGCTCGACGCCCGTCAGCATGCTGATCATCGTTTCGCGCATCGTGTCGGCACCGTAGGTGCGGTCCCACTCCGCCCGCGTCGGCGCCACGTACCCGGCGATGAAGTTCACCATCACCACGCCGCCGTTGGCGGCAACCAGGCGCAGGATGTCGTCGGGCACGTTGCGCCGGTGTGGGTTCACACCCCGGGCGCTGGAGTGCGAGTACAGCACCGGGGCGCGGCTTACCCGGAGAGCGTCGCGCATGGTGTCGTCGCTGACGTGCGACAGGTCGACGAACATGCCGAGCCGGTTCATCTCGCGCACCACACGCTCTCCGAACTCGGTGAGTCCACCGTGCAGCGGCATGTCGGTTGCCGAGTCGGCCCAGTCGGTGCTGCGAAAGTGCGTCAACGTCATGTAGCGGGCGCCGAGCTCGTAGAACAGGCGCAACGCTGCAAGCTGGTTGTTGATCATATGGCCGCCTTCGATGCCGATCATCGAGGCAATGCGCCCGGCGGCGAAGATGCGCTCGACGTCGTCGGCGGTATCGGCGAACTCGAAGTCGTCGTAGGCGGCGACGAACTGTCGTACCACATCGATCGCGGTCAGCGCCGTCTCCAGCTCGGTGTCGGTCCACATGGTGGCCGACTCGGAGAACGCGGCCCAGAATTGACCGCCGACCATTCCCTCGCGTAGCCGCGGGAGATCGGCCGCCAGCATCGCTTGGCGCTGGTTCAGATCGACGCGCGACGGCTCCGAGTCGTGCTGCAAGGTGATCGTGTAGGCGAGGTCGTTGTGCCCGTCGATCAACGGTACCCGTGCGAGGATCTCGCGGGCGCGCGTCAGGTACTCGTCTTCTTGTGCCTGGGGGCCCGGCGCGGCGGCCAGTGCACCCGCCGTCAGCAGGAGCGCCGCGGTGATGGTGAGCACGCGGGGTGAGCAAATCGGCTCGAAACGGCGCCTGTTCCTCATCGTCACCAAGCCTCCTGATCGCAGTCGCGTTGGAACTATATGGCGTCGAGAGAGTATCGTTTCAGCGGTCAACTATCTGTAGCGCCAATTGTTCTCAGTGGAGGTTTCAACATGTCGCGTCGAGTCGCCGCCCTGTTCGTCATCACTTTCTTCATCGCGGTGACCTCGGCAGGTGCCGTCGCACAACAGTGGAGTCCGCACAAGCCGGGCAGCGACAACATCGAGGTGGTGTCGCACCTGCCGCTCGGCCCGGCGCTCAGCACTGCCGACATCGAGATCGAGCAGGAGCTGTCGCGACCGTACGCCTACGTGGCTCGCGAGATTTTCGGTGAGTTCGGTGAAAAAGGCTTGGACGTGATCGATCTCACCGATCCGGCCGATCCCAAGCGGATTCACGAATGGCGCATCGAGGACCAGGATCTGCATGCCGGTGCCGGCGGCAAAGACGTCAAGTACTTCATGTGGGAGGGTCGCTACTACGTCGTGCTTTCCGTTCAATTCTCTCAGGGCGGACCGAACCCCGACCTCGGCGCGATCATTTTCGACGTGACCGACCTGCCGGAGAAGATCGTCGAGGTGGCACGCATCCGCGAGCCGGAGATCGTTGGCGGATTCCACAATATCTTTATTTATGCGCACAGCAACGGTCGCCCGCTGCTGTTCACGACCCTGGCGGGACCCGGCGCCGGCGTCTATGACCTGGTGCATGTGCTCAACGGACACATGGACGATGCGCGCGTCGCCAACGTACCCGTCGGAACTGGCGCGGATGGCGATCGTGGCTACCGCGGCTACCACGACTTCTACGTTGGCTGGCACGAGGACACCCAGACCGATCGTTTCTACGGCGGCGGCACTGACGGGTATTACATCTACGACGTCACCAACCTCGAGGCCCCCGAGCTCCTGATATCGCTCACCGGCATTTCCGGGGTGCAATACGGTCACACGTTCACACCCACACCGGACGGTCGCTACGTGATCGCCGAGACCGAGTACCAATACGCCCCGCTGCGGATCTTCGACCTGCAGCCGGCGCTCGATGGCGAGGTGCAGAACATCCGCAGTCCGATCGGCGCGTGGACAGCCGACTGGCGCCACCTGGTACACAACCACGAGGTGCGCTGGCCCTACGTGTTCGTCTCCGGTTACCTGGATGGGCTGCAGGTGTTCAGCATGATGGACCCGGCCAACCCGGTGACGGTCGCTTACTACGATACCTATCTGGGGCCGCCGAACCCCGGCGGTGGCACCGGCGCGATGTTCAACGGTGCCTGGGGCATCGACGTGCGCAACGAGGACGGTCTCATCGTCATCAGCGACATGACGACCGGTTTCTGGGCCTTCAGGATGGATGGCTTCAACGGTTGGAACGGCGCCGACTGGGGCATGCCCGAGACCTCTAGCGCGCAGGTGTGGACACGCTAGCGCCGCACGCCGGCCGAAGCCGAGATTCTGCCGGAGCGGCGACAACCATGATGCCTAGCGTCGGACGACTCTCGACGCTGATCATCGGCCTGGTGAGCGGCGCCGCTGTTTTAGGCGCCACACCGGTCACCAGCCCGACCTCCACGTTCGAGCGACTGTACTCGGACGACAGCCCGT
Source organism: Acidobacteriota bacterium (assembly GCA_963666055.2). Taxonomy (GTDB): domain Bacteria; phylum Acidobacteriota; class UBA890; order UBA890; family WLXD01; genus DASCOT01. The sequence continues at coordinate 1,453,028 of CAXWPH010000015.1, forward strand.
TCAACCAGAAGATCGCGACGAACCCGCCCATCGACCCGGCTTCGGCGCACATGATCGGCAGCCTGGTGCGAGCGGGCCGCAAGCAGGGGTTCCTGATCGCGCTCAAGCGCTGGACGATTCCGATCTACTACGCCAGCGCCAACACTCCGCGATACCGCGTTCGGATGACCGCCAAGTGGGCGCCGGCGAACTGGTTCCAGGGTGTGCCTATTCCCGACAACGCGGCGCCAGACCCGGCGGGCGACGGGGACATGGTCATCATCGATAACGAAGCCGGGTGTGAGTGCGACTTCTGGCAGGCGAAGAAGAGCAACGGCGCGTGGCAGGCGAGCTGGGGAAACAGCTTGCGAACCGACGGAGATGGCATCTTCCCGCGCGGGCTTTCGGCGCGCGGCTCCGGGTTCGCGTTCCCCGCCGGGATGATCTTCCCCGACGAGCTCGTCGACGGCCGAATCGATCACGCGCTGCAATTCAGCTACAACTACCCCAGGCGCGGCAATCCGGTGGATCCGACGCTCGATCTCGATTCACTCGGCCTCACTCGCTACGAGCGCATCATCGCCGAGGCGCTGCAGCAGTACGGCATGATTCTCGCCGACAATGGCGGCGGCGTGGAGTTGCAGGCCGTGCATCCGATGAGCTACGACGACGATGTCTATGCCGACGTCCTGCCGGATCGGCGCTACGTGTTCTTGAACAACATTCCGCTCGATCGATTCGAAGTGCTGAAGCTGCCGCCGGAGACCAACTTCGAGAACGCCATCGTGCCCTCGGGCTGCGGCAAGCTGACGCGTCGGCGGTAGCGTCGCAAGCGCGTCCAAATACGGAGAGCAGATGCAGGTTCCGTTGCTGGTCAACGACTTTTTGTCGCGCCCGGCGCTCCTGTATCCCGACAAGACAGCGGTAGTCGACGGTGAGCGGCGCCTCTCGTATCGTGATCTTCAGGTGCGTGCCAACCGGCTATCCAACGCGCTCGTCGAGCTTGGCGTTGGCAAGGGCGACCGGGTCTGCATGCTCAGCCCCAACTCGCACTTCTTTCTGGAGAGCTTCTACGGCACCAGTCAGATCGGTGCGGTGCTGGTGCCGCTGAACTATCGCCTGATGGCTGCCGATCATCAGTACATCCTCAACCACGCGGGTGTGAAGGTAGTGCTTGTCGACCACGAGTACGTCGAGTTGGTCGACGGAATTCGACCGCGATTGCCGACCGTCGAGCATTGGATCGTGGCGCAGGACGAGGGCGACACGCCGGCGGGGTGGGCTGATTGGGAGGCGATGATCGCCACCGCCAGCGACGCATCGCCGGCGGGGCCCGAGCTCGACGAGAACGACCTGGTGTCGATCAACTACACGTCCGGTACCACGGCCCGCCCGAAGGGTGTGATGTTGACGCACCGCAGCCTGTACTTGAACGCCTACAGCATGATCGCTCACCTGGGTATCGGCCACGACGACGTCGAGCTCTGGACGCTGCCGATGTTCCATTGCAATGGTTGGGGCGCCGTTTATGCGCTCACCGGAATGGGTGGTACCCACGTGGTGCTGCGCGCCATCGATGCCGAGCGGATCTTCAGCTTGATCGCTGGGGAAGGGGTGACCTTCGCCTGCATGGCGCCGGCAGTGCTGAACGCGATCCTGGAGTACCCCGACGCCGCCCGGCACGAGATCGGCACCAAGCCGCGCTTCGTGGTTGCGGGAGCCCCGCCCCCGGCGGCGTTCATCGAGCGCCTCGAGCAGGAGCTCGGCTGGGAGTTCATGCAGATCTACGGGCTCACCGAGACGTCGCCCTACCTGACCGGCAACTTCGTGAGCCATGGCACCGCCCAGGACGACTATGATCGCCGCTCGCGTGTCGGTGTGCCGGGGCTCGGGGTGGACATCGTGCTGCTCGACGACGACGGCAAAAAGGTACCGCGCGACAACGCCACCGTCGGTGAGATCTGCGCCCGCTCCAATGTAGTCTTCGAAGGTTACTGGGAGCAGCCAGAGGAGACCGAGAAGGCGATCCGCGACGGCTACTTCCATACCGGCGACCTGGCCATCTGGGACGAGGTCGGCAACGTGAGCATTGTCGACCGCAAGAAAGACGTCATCATTTCAGGCGGCGAGAACATCAGCTCCGCCGAGGTCGAGGACGCCCTCTATCAGCATCCCGCTGTGCTGGAGTGCGCCGTCATCGGCGTACCGCACGAGAAGTGGGGTGAGACGCCGATGGCGCTCGTCGTCCTGCGTGAGGGCGAGACGGCCGATGAAGATACTCTGCTCGCGTTTTGCCGTCAGCATCTGGCGCACTTCAAGTGCCCTAGCTCGGTGCGCCTCATCGATGCGCTGCCGCGGACCGCGACGGGAAAGCTCCAGAAGTTCCGCTTGCGCGAGAAGTACTGGCAGGGTCAGGAACGCCGAGTGAACTGAGGCATGGCCCCACCATGAGCCGCCGCGTGCACTGCCGCGCGACATGATCCGGCGTGCGGATCTCGTCTATGATATGCCAGTTACCACAAAAAATGTCATGAAATCTATTTCGTGACATTCTTGATATATCATGGGAATATGAGCGACTCGGTTACGATGATCGGAAAGGGTGGCCGCGTGGTCATCCCTTCAAGACATCGGAAGGCGCTGGGAATCGAAGAGGGGCAACAGGTCATCGTGAGCCTCGATCGTGACGGAATCTGGATCAGAACTCCCGAGCAAGCAGTGGCACACGCTCAGAGGTTGGTGCGTGAGCATGTTGGCAACGGCAAGAGTCTTGTCGACGAGTTGCTCCGTGAGCGTCGCCGCGAGGTGCTTGGTGACGATGCGTCAGACGCCCCGCGCTCGCGGTCGGGCAACTCGCGTCGGCGATGAGCTCGCCGGTCTTGGACGCCTCGGCGGTGCTCGCGTTGCTCAATGGCGAATCGGGCGCTCCGGAGGTGGCGGCAGCTCTTCCCGGAGCGATGATGTCGGCGGTGAATCTCGCCGAGGTCGCGGGGAAGCTGGTCGATCATGGGATGGAGGAGGGCGAGGTGCGGGCGGCCCTGGCCGGGCTGGCGCTCCGGATCGTGACCTTCGACGAGGTGCGCGCGTATCGAGTGGGCGCTCTGCGGCGCGAAACGCGGCACGTCGGACTGGCGCTGGGCGATCGCGCTTGCCTCGCTGCGGGCCGGGAGATGGAACGGACCGTTCTGACGGCGGACCGGCGCTGGGCTGAGCTGGATCTCGGGATCGACATCCGGGTGATCCGCTAGCGCGAATCCCGGCTCTGCAACCGGAGCTGGGGCTGGGCGCTGGGGCGGGCGCGGGGCGATGGGCGCTGGGCGATCGACTATCGACGCTCACGCTCGGCGGATCGCTCTGACTCTTCGAGGTCGATCAGCCGCTCCTCGATCCCGACGTCTCTCGCCACCGGCCGCCCGAGCACACGCTGCTCCATTGACTCCAGCGCGCGCACCGCAAGGCGGTCGCGCACCCGCTCCAGGTGGGCAGTGCTCTCGTGGTCCGGGTACAGCCTCGGCTCGAGGCTGTCGAGGGCGCTCTCCGCAGCCCAGCGCTGGTCTCGCCAGCGCAGCCACAGATCGCGGCCGGCGGCGGCGAGCACGAGCGTCAACGCCGCGAACAGCCACACGGTGACCGCTAGCGCGATGTTGATCGCGCCGCCGCCGATGGCGGCTCGGGTCACCGACCACACGATGCGAACACCGGAGAGCGTGGCGTAGAGAACGATGGCAATGGCGATGATGCCCCAGGCGACGAACGTCGCCATCAGCACCCAGGCGGTCCGGGTGCCGGCCTCGGCCAGATAGCGTTCGACCAGACGTCTCAGGGCCATCATCGCCGCGGTACTTTGAGCCGCCGCCTCCGTGGGAACAAGCCCGAAGTCGAATCACCGGTGGAATGAGACTCCGCTGGCCGTTGTCCAAGAGAGTGAGTCCCCACCGACCGACCGCGAGAGCAGGACACCAAGGAGGACGGCGTGCCCGTGCAAGATCGACTCATCTGCCGCCGCCGGCCGAACGCTCTGCGCGCGCTGGCTCTCGCAACTTGCTCCGCCCTGGGCTTCGGCGTGGTAGCGCTGGCACAGGGACCCGGGCCGGGGCCGCCGCTGCGCCCGCTGACCGACGCCGACTACCGCAACGGGGGTCAGTTTGACTCCAACGTCGTCGAGCTGGGGCGGCTGCTGTTCTTCGACGAGGTGCTGAGCGGCAACCGCAACATATCGTGCGCCACCTGTCACAACCCGATCGCGTTTACCGGCGACGGCTTGTCGCTGCCGCTCGGTGAGGGAGGCCGCGGCCTGGCGCAGGCTCGTACCACCGGTCGCGGCGCGGATGCGGTGCACGAGCGCGTGCCGCGCAACGCCCCGCCGCTGTTCAACCTCGGCGCGCGCCGCTTCACGCGCTTGTTTCACGACGGTCGGGTGGCCGAGGATCCGTCGGAGCCCTCGGGTTTCCGCTCGCCGGCGGGCAACGATCTGCCGCTCGGACTGGACAGCGTGCTGGCGGTGCAGGCGATGTTCCCGCCCACCTCGGGCACCGAGATGGCAGGCCAGGCGGACGAGAATTCGGTCGGCGCGGCGGCCGCGGCAGGACGCCTCAGCGGCGACGACGGTGTCTGGGATCTGCTGGCGCAGCGGCTGCGCGATATCCCTGAGTATGTGAGGCTCTTCCGCACCGCGTTCCGCGATGTACGCCGTCCCGATGACGTCACCTTCGTTCATGTCGCCAACGCCATCGCGCAGTTCGAGGCGGCCGCCTACCGCTCTGACCGGAGCCCGTTCGACCGGTTCCTGCGCGGCGACCGGACGGCGCTCAACGGTGCCCAGGAGCGCGGTATGGACCTCTTCTATCGTCGCGGAAGCTGCTCGCGCTGCCACGGTGGTGCGTTGCAGACCGATCAGCGCTTCCACGCCGTCGCCATGCCGCAAATCGGCCCCGGAACGGGTGATGGTGCCGACGGCCGCGACGATTTCGGGCGCGAGAAGGTCACCGGTGATCGCCGCGACCGCTTCGAGTTTCGCACGCCCTCGCTGCGCAACGTCGAGCTCACCGGACCATGGGGACACGATGGTGCCTATGGTTCGCTCGACGCGGTCGTGCGGCACTACCGGAATCCGCCGAACGCGTTGCGAGCCTACGACCGGAGTCAGGCGTACTTGCCGTCGCGACCTGATCTCGACGCACTCGACTTCGTGGTGATGGACGACCCCGGCCGAGTTGCCGCGATCGGCGATGCCAACGATGCGCGACCGATGCGATTGTCAGATCAGGACGTGGCCGATCTGGTCGCCTTCCTGCGGGCGCTGACCGACCCCAACATGCTCGATCGGAGCGGCGATGTTCCGACCCATGTTCCGAGTGGCCTGTTGACGCAGTAGCTCCGCACCTCGGCACCGCAAGCAAGCTGCTCTGCGGCGGGGCGTCTCGTGAATCGACTGCGCGGTTCCGCGGGTCGCCCCGTTGCTTGCTCCCCGAATCGCGGATACATTCGCCAGCCGACCGCTAACCGGCTGCGCGGAGGGCTCGCCATGTCGAGGATGGGAGTGCAAATGGCGTTGGCATCGATATTGGCTGTAGCTTTGGCGACCGCCGGAGCAGACGGAGAGCCGACCCGTCAGGACGATGCCGCGATTGTTGCCCGCGAGGGCGAACGCTACTGGGAGCATGTTGTCGAGCGCAGCCTCTACCAGCGCCTGACGCTTGGCTTGCCGATCGAATCGCTCGACTATCCGACCGAGGCCGCCGCCGAACGCTCGGCCACCTTCGCCCGCTCGTTGCTGCAGCGGCTCGACGAGGTCGACGTCGCGGGGCTATCACACACCGATGTTCTCGATCTGGAGACGTTGCGCTGGCTGGCTCGAAGCCTCGCCGACTCGGCGCAGTTCTACTGGTTTGGATTCGAGGTCACGCCCTACTCCTCGCCGCTGCCTGACTTGCGACAGGTGCTGTTGTCCCGTTCCCTGGGTACGCGGGAAGACCGGGATCTCTACCTGAGCTTGCTCGACGATGTTGCCGGATTCATCGACTCGATACAGCCGCGACTGCGTGGCCAGGCGGATCGAGGGATCCGCGTGCCAGTGCCCGAGCTCGACACGGTGGTTCCGTTCGTCGCGGCGATGATCGCCGAGGGGCCGAACAGCCCGTTCGGTGTTCACCGGGATCGGCTTGCTGCCGTGGATGACGGCGAGTCCTACGTGTTTCTTGCCGCGGTGGACATCGCCATCGTCGAAGCGAATCGGGCGCTCCTCGAGATCGTCGATCTGGTGGATGGGGCCGAATACCGGAATGCGGCGCCGGTGGGTGTCGGAGCGTGGCAGTTTCCTGGCGGCGAAGCCTGGTACCGGCACGCTGTGCGCCAGCGCACCACGCTCGACATCACGCCCGAGGAGGTTCATGAGATCGGCGTCGAAGAGGTCGCGCGCATCGACTCGATGATGGTCTCGTTACGCCACGATCTGGGCTACGACGGCACCAAGGCCGACTTCCATACCTTCCTTAGAACCGATCCACGGTTCTTCCCCGAGACACCACAGCAGATTCACGACGTGCTGATGGGCTATGCCGCCGAGATGGATGATCAGCTCGACTCGATGTTCCTGCGTCGTCCCGAGGCGCCGTATGGGGTCAAGCGCCTCGAACCGGAGCGTGAGCCCGGCATGACGTTCGGAACCTACGAGGTACCTACCCCCACCGAGCCGACCGGCTACTACCGATACAACGGGTCGCAGCTCGACGAGCGCTCGATGCTCTTCTTTCAGGCGCTTACCTACCACGAGCTGGTGCCCGGTCACCATTTCCAGATGAGCTTGCAGGCGGAGAACGCCGCGCTGCCTGATTTCCGCCGCTTTTCTTCGTTCGATGCCTATACCGAGGGATGGGGCGACTACGCCTCGGGTCTCGGGGTCGAGGCCGGTCTCTACGATGACCCCTACGATGCCTACGGTCGCCAGACGATGGACATGTTCATCTCCGTGCGACTCGTCGTTGACACCGGAATGAACTTGCTCCGCTGGCCGCGGGCGCGCGCCACCCGCTACATGCTCGACAACGTGATCGAGACGGAGACGCAGATTGCCAGCGAGACGCTGCGCTATGCGGTCGACATGCCCGGCCAAGCGCTGGCCTACAAAGTGGGATCCCGGCTTTTCTGGGACCTGCGCCGCCGCGCCGAGCAAGCACTGGGTAACGGCTTCGATCTGGCGCGTTTCCACGACGCCATCCTGAGTCAGGGCTCAATGCCGTTGCAGGTGTTCGAGCAGCACGTCGACTGGTTCATCGAGCAGGAGCAAGGCGAGGGCGGCGCGATCGAATAGGACCCTTTGCAGAGCCGCTATAGGGTGTTGCCAGAGCCGGGCGCGCCGGCGAAGCCAACCGAAAACGAGCCGCGAGGAAGCAGATGACCGCTACCCATGCCATACGGATCCACGAGTACGGCGGACCGGAGGTGCTTACCTGGGAGGAGGTCGAGCTTCCCGAGGTCGGTCCCGGCCAGGCGCTTGTTCGGCATACGGCGATCGGGCTGAACTATATCGATACCTATCACCGGTCGGGCCTCTATCCGGTTGCTGAGTTGCCGGCGGTGCTTGGGGTCGAGGCCGCCGGTGTCGTCGAGGCGGTCGGCGAGGGCGTAGAGCACATCGCGGTGGGCGATCGGGTAGCGGAGGGAACCGCGTCGGGTGCCTACAGCGAGCGGCGCGTGCTGGCCGCCGAGCACCTCGTCAAGCTGCCCGCCGATGTCGATGACGAGCAGGCGGCTGCGATCATGCTCAAGGGTTTGACCGCCCGCATGCTGTTGCGGCAGACGTACTGCGTCGAGCCTGGCGATACGGTGCTCGTTCACGCCGCCGCCGGCGGCGTCGGCACCATTCTTTGCCCCTGGGCCAAGGCGCTCGGGGCCACTGTCATCGGCACCGCCGGCACCGCTGAGAAAGCGGCGATGGCGGCGGCGAACGGCTGTGACCACACCATCGTTTACACGCGCGCGAGCTTCGCCGAGCGCGTTGCCGAGATCACCGAAGGAAATGGCGTACAGGTGGTCTACGACGGCGTCGGCAAGGTGACCTTCGACGAGTCGCTCGAATGCCTGGCACGCAATGGATTAATGGCGAGCTTCGGAAACGCGTCGGGCGCTGTGGAGCCGTTCAGCATCCTGCGGCTGCTCCCCAAGGGCCTTTACCTGGCGCGTCCGTCGATGTCCAGCGAGATCATCCCGGGCGAGGGGCTACGTGTTGCCGCCGCCGAGCTATTCAGCGCGGTCGCCGATGGAATCGTCACGCCCACCATCGGGGTGCGATTCCCGCTGGTGGAGGTTGCCGACGCCCACCGGTCGCTGGAGTCACGCGGCACGACGGGCTCAACTGTCCTGCTGCCCTAGCAGAGTTGCTTCCGTGGCAGTTACGCATGATCAGTATGATAAATTATACCTACTAAGTATCTTATAACATGTACGACCAAGAGAGAGACTCCCATGCGAAAGAAGCGCATCACGGTGACCGTCGACCCGGATGTCGCCGATTACCTGGACTCGGTGCCGAACAAGAGCCTCGTAGTTTCCGAGGCGGTGCGGAGCTACAGTACTGCAGAGCTTGAGCGCCAACTCCAAGAGGCATATCGCAGCGACTACGAGGACGCCTCCCGGCTCGCCGCGGAATGGGAGCCGGCCGACGCCGCGGTCGAGGAATGAAGCGTGCGCTCGAACGCGGCGATGTCGTGCTCGTCAGACTCGATCCCGCCGAAGGTAAGGAGATCCGGAAGACGCGTCCCGCCGTGGTGGTGTCGAACGACGCCGCGTGTCGTTTCGACGCGGTGGTCCAGGTGGTCCCGGTGACGGGACTTCGCGATCGGCCCCTCCGGCCGTACGAGGTGCAGCTCGCTTCATGTCAGAGTGGGCTCGCGAAACCCTCTCGTGCGGTCGCCAATCAGCTCCGAACCGTCACCCGGCAGCGTCTTATCGATCGCCTGGGTAGGCTGACGCCGACGGAGCTCGAAGCAGTGGATCAAGCCGTCTCCATCCAGCTCGGCCTCTGGCGCGCGCCCTGAGGACGCTACTTCGGTAGGTACCGCTTGGGGAACTTTGCTACGACTGTGTAGATCGGGTCGACGATGTTGGCCACCGAGCTTTCACCGAGCTGTCCAACGAGGTGGTACGCGTCCCAGCGGTCGAAGCCGTAGTCGGCTTCGAGCCACTCGATGAGCTCGACGTGGGCGAGCCGAAACGTATCGATGAGCGGCCGGGCGCTGCCGGCGACCATGATGAACTCGTCGTCCTCGAGGCGGGGCCAGTCGATGCCGGTGTCCTTGATCAGATCGATGCGCAGCACCACGTCCATCGACGTCTCCAGCCCGGTGCCGTTGACTTCACCCTCGCCCTGACGGGCGTGGCCGTCGCCGAAGTAGAAGTAGGCGCCCTCGTGGAACACCGGCAGGTAAACGGTGGTTCCCGGGGACACCTCCTGGGCGTCCAGGTTGCCGCCGAAGTCGCCCGGCCATAGGCCAGCGAACGCCTCCTCGCCACGCGGCGCTACTGCTACCCGGCCGAGCATCGGCTTCAGATCGATGGTGATGCTGCCGCTCGCGCTGTTGGGCAGGTCCACGGTGCCGGTCATCGCCTCGCGATCGAGACGCCACTCGTAGCGCTTGAACGGAATGGGGTCGTTGAGCAACCGCAGTCGGGAGTCGGAGGCCAGGCCGCCGAAGCCGGGGCTGATCTGCGCCCCGGCAGTGTCCATGTTGGGCACCACCTCGATGATCTCGATGACCAGCGTGTCACCTGGCTCCGCGCCCTCGATGAAGAACGGCCCTACCTCGCCGGGGAAGGCGCCACCGCCCGGATCGTAGTAGGGGCCGTGGTTGGTGCGCGAGTGCAGCTCGGTGTTGGGCTGGATGCGCAGCACCGGTTCGCGCACGGCGAACGTCGGGTAGCCGATGGTCGGCTCGAAGTAGACGACTTCCTGGGCCAACGCGGTAGCCGGCAACAGGACTAGCAAGGCCAGGACGGTGAGCGATCGAGCGCTACGCATGGCGTTCTCCGAACGATGGTTGGAGGTGGGGCTGCGGCAACGTACGTGGCGTCGAGCGAACAGTCAACAGATCAGCTGTGCTCAGTTTCTATTGCGGCTCCCGAGCTCAGCATCGCTTCGATCTCGGTCTCTTCGTAGCCGGCCTCGCTCAGCACCTGCCGGGTGTGTTGCCCGAATAGCGGCGCCGGCCCGCGAACCGACGCGGGCGACTCGCTCAGCTTGATCGGAGGCCCGATAGTCGGCATACGACCGGCCGTGGGGTGCTCGACGTACGTGAGCATGTCGCGGGCGAGGCTCTGGGGGTGATGCAGCGCCTCTCCCACCGAAAGCACCGGCCCTGCGGGTATACCTGCGGCGCCCAGAGCGGCGAGCCACGCGTCGGTGCCCTGCTGCTGGAGGCGTTTCTGCACGAGATCCACGAGCACCTGGCGATGCTCGAGCCGACCCGCATTGTCGGCAAAGCGGTCGTCGTCGAGTAGCTCCGGCATTCCGAGAACGGCGGGGAGTCGCTCCCAATTTGTCTGGGTAGGCGTGCCCAGGGTGATCCAGCCGTCGGCGGTGCGGAAAGCCTCGTAGGGCGCCGAAAGCGGATGCGCACTGCCCATCGGACCAGGGGACTTTCCAGTGGCGAGCGCGATGGCCGCCTGCCAGAAGGTGGTCAGGAGGCCGGCTTCGAACAGCGATGTTTCGACCTGTTGGCCGCGGCCGGTCTGGTTGCGGCGGTGCAGCGCCGAGGCCACCCCCAGCGCGGCAAGAATTCCAGCGCCGATGTCGGTGAGCGGCACGCCGACCTTCACCGGCGGACGCCCCTCGCCCTCGCCGGTGATGCTCATGATGCCCGCGTACCCCTGTGCGACAAGATCCAGGCCACCTTCCTCGGCCATCGGCCCGTTACTGCCGTAGCCGGTGATACTGCAGTAGATGAGCTCCGGAAAGTCGGCCTCGAGCGACGCGTAGTCGAGGCCGAGGCGTGCCAGGCTTCCGGGGCGATAGTTCTCGATCAGGACGTCGGCGTCGGCCAGCAGCCGCAGCAGCGCGTCGCGGCCATCGGGACTCTTGATGTCGAGCGCGATGCCCCGCTTGTTGCGGTTGAGCATCAGGAACGCTGCCGCCTCGCCGCCCTGCTCAGGCGGTACGAACTTGCGCGTCGGGTCGCCAGTTGGACGCTCGACCTTCACCACGTCGGCCCCCAGGTCGGCAAGCATCAAGCCGCACACCGGGCCCGCCATGACGTGCGCCAGCTCGATTACCCGGACGCCGTCGAGGGGGCCGCTCATCGACCGTTGAACTCCGGCTTGCGCTTGCCGAGAAACGCCTCGAAGCCGGCCCGGTAGTCATCGGTTCCGAAGCACGCGTAGCCCTCGGCAATCTCTTCATCGGTTAGCGGCGCCGGATCCTGGAGCCGGCGGATGAACTTCTTGTGCCAGCGGTTGACCAGCGGCGCCCGGTCGACGATGAGCCGGGTCAGGGTGGCCACCACGCCCTCGAGCTGGTCCTCTTTGACGACACGACCCACGAGGCCGAGCCCCAGGGCCCGTTCGGCGCTGAACACCTCCCCCGACAAGAGGATCTCCGATGCGGCGGCGGGGCCGACTGTGCGTTGAAGCAGCCCCAGCTCCCCGTAGGACATGGTCAGCCCGAGCTGGTTCACCGGCACGCCAAAGCGGCTCGATTGTGCGCACACGCGCAGATCGCAGGCGAGGGCCACCGCGAGCCCGCCGCCAACGCACACGCCGTGAATTTGAGCGACAGTAGGATGTCGGCAGGTCGTGGCCGCCTCGATGCCGGCGAGCTCGATCTTGCCGTAGGCCGTGGCCCGTTCGATGTCGGAGCGCTGCTCGGCAAACTCTGCCACGTCGGCCCCGGCGCAGAAGGCTCGATCGCCGGCTCCGCGCACCACGATGCAGCGCACTTCGTCGTTCGCGTCGAGGGCTTGGAAAGCCTCGCCCAGTAGGCGCCACGATTCCTCGTCGAGCGCGTTGAGTCGCTCCGGACGGTTCAGCGTCACCGTCGCCAGCGGCGCCGTTGCGTCGACCAGGATCTTGTCAGCCATGCGGTCACCGGTGGCTGCGCGTCAGGCTGCTCCGAAGAGCAGTCGCACCAGACTGAGCGGTATGGCGGGAACGTACGTGACCAGGAGCAGCGTTACCAGCAAAGCGGCGACAAACGGGACGTTCACCTTGCTGACCTCCCAAATGTCGGCCTTGGCCACCGAGCACGCGGTGACCAGCACCGACGCCACGGGTGGCGTTTGCTGCCCGATTCCCAGATTGAGCGTCACCACGAGCCCGAAGTGGACCGGGTCGATGCCGACGGCGTGTACGAGGGGCATGACGATCGGCACGACCAGAATGATCGCCGACGCCGAGTGCAGGAACAGCCCGATGACCAGGAACAGCACGTTGAGCAGCAACAGCACCATCCAGGGGCTGTCGGTAAGCCCGGTGATCCCGGCGGCGAGTTGCTGCGGCACCTGCGCCTGGGTCAGGAAGGTGCCGAGCAGTGCCGAAGTACCCACCAGCAACATGACAACGGCAGTCTGCACGCCACCCTCGAGCATGGCGCTGCGCAGGTGGTTCCAGTCGAGCTCCCGATAGACGAGCCCGCCAATGAGGATCGCTGCTACCACCGCTAGCCCGGCGCCCTCGGTGGCGGTGACGAAGCCGCCGAATATGCCACCGAGGATGATCGCCGGTAGCGACAGCGCCCACATTGCGTCACGGAAAGTGCGCCGCAGGCGTCGTAGCTCGAATGCCTCCTCGACCGGGAAGTCGTGGCGGATCGCCATGCCGTAGGCAATGCCCATCATCAACATCCCGCCGATCAAGCCCGGGATCACCCCGGCGACGAACAGCTTGATTACCGAGGTCCCCGACATCACCGCATACAGGATCATCGGGATCGACGGCGGAATAATCACCGCCAGCGTCGCCGAGGACGAGGTTACCGCTGCGGCGAACTCACGCGAGTAGCCCTTGCGCTGCATGGCCGGGATGAGGATCGAGCCCAGCGCTGCCACGTCGGCCACTGCCGAACCGGAGATCTCGGCGAAGAACAGCGAGGCGCCGATCGTCACCATCGCCAGGCCACCTCGAACGAAGCCCAGCAATGCCGAGGCGAACGCAACCAGGCGTCGGGAGATGCCCGAGGCGTTCATGATCGCCCCAGCCAGAATGAAGAGTGGAATGGCAATGAGCGGGAACTTGGTGGTGCCGTCGAACAGCACCAGAGCGACGTTGGGCAGCATCGCCACCCCAGAAGTCGCCAGCATGGCAGCCACTGCCACCACCCCTAGCGCCACGGCGATCGGCACATTCAAGAGCACCAGCCCCACCAGGCCGACGAGCATCCAGAGCAACGTCATGGTGTGCCTGCGGCGGGTGTAGCGGATGGTGCATCGGGTCGCGCCCCCGATGCGCCGAGCGTCAAGGTCTCTGCGGCCGCCAACAGCTCTGCGATCACGAACAGCAGCGCGCCGATCGGAATTACCGACTGACTCAGTGCCACCGGCACCCACGGCAGACCAACCAAGTAGGTGCCGGCCAGCGCACGCACCACCTGGGCGCCCGAGACCGCCACCAGCACGAAGAAGCCGATGACGATGATCTCGCGCACCACCCAGGCGATTTTTTGTCGGATCGGCGCCAGCCCTTGAATGAGCGTCGGGAAGCCGATGTGACGCCCGTTCAGGGCTGCCAGCGCGGCGCCGTAGTAGGTCAGCCAGGCCAGGAGGATGGATGCCAGCTCGTCGTACCAGGCCAACGCCATGCCCGCCTTGCGGAAGCCCACCCCGAGCAGCACGACGATCGCGAGGCTGCCCACGAGCCCGAGCACGATGCTCTCGAGCAGCCGCTGCAGGGCGCCACGCCAACGCCCGAGATCAGTCGGCACCGAGTTCCAAGACCGCGCCCAGCAGCTCGTCGCCGCCTTCGACCTCGGCGGCGAATTCGGCGTAGATCGGACGGCTGGCGCTGCTGAAGGCCTGGCGATCGACGTCGTTGACCTGTAGGCCGTCGCCGCGGAGCTTGTCCAGCAACTCGGCATCGAGGCGGGCGGCGGTCTCGTGCACGAAGGGCTGCATGTCACGCGCGATCCGTGCAACGTCCTCGCGCACGTCGGCGGGAAGAGCGTCCCAGCGCCCGGATCCGGCGGTGACGTAGGCAGGCGTGTAGACGTGACCGGTCAACGACAGATACGTCTGTACCTCCTGGAACTGCTGGCTGTCGATCTGTGTGAGCGGGTTTTCCTGCCCGTCCATCACCCCGGTCTGCAACGCCACGAAGACCTCTGCCATCGGCATCGGGCTGGGGTTGGCGCCAAAGGCCTGAAACATCTTCACCCGCCACAGGCCCCGCGGCGTGCGTAGCTTGATTCCGCGTAGGTCATCGGGCGTGTGCACCGGGCGCACGTTGCTGGTTACGTGGCGAAAACCGTTCTCCCACACCGCCAGGATCTCGAACCCGTGTCGCTGCGCCTGCGGCGCCAGCCGATCCCAGAAAACTGCTGCTTCGATCCGACGCATGTGCTGGCGATCGCGCACCAGGTAGGGCAGCTCGAACAGGCCGAAGACGGCAACGTTCGATGACATCACCGTCGACGGTAGCGCCATGTCGAGTGTTCCGAGACTCAGCTTCTGCAGCATCACCTCGTCACCGCCGAGCTGGCTGGAGCCGAACACCTGGAGGCGCACTCGATCGCCGATCTCGGCCTCGACGCGTCGGGCGAGCTCGTTGGCGGTGAGAGCGTAGAGCGAACCCGGGGCGCCGACATGGCCGAAGGTCAGAACCAGCGGCCCGGCCGGCGCGCCGCCGGAACAGGCAATCGCCCCAGCCGTGGCTACGAGCAGAGTCAGCGTCGCCGGGCGGTTCGCTGCCGGGCGTGGCGTCGCCGCGGCACCGGAGCGCGATCTGCAGGTGCGGGCACGCATCAGCCAGTGCCCGCTGCACCCGTCGGTGCCAGTGACTCGAGCGCTGCGGTTACTCCGCCGGAACGACACGGCACGCCCGCCAGGCGCAACCCCATCTCCACTCCGCTGAGGGCGCCGGCAAGCGCCAGCTCGTTGAGCTCGCCCAGGTGGCCGATGCGGAAGACCTTGCCTTGGAGCGGTCCGAGGCCGGTGCCGAGCGACATGTCGAAGTTCTCGAGAATCACCTGGCGCACCTCGTCGGCGTCGACCCCTTCTGGCGTCATGACTGCGGTAAGCGAGCTGCTGGCGTTCGCCGGATTGGCGCAGTACATCTCCAGCCCCCACGCCCGCACCGCCGCTCGGGTTGCCGATGCCAGGCGATCGTGTCGCGCGAAGACCGCCGCCTCGCCCTCTTCACGCAACATGGCGAGCGCCTCTGACAACCCGAAGAGCAGGTTGGTGGCCGGTGTGTAGGGAAAGAAACCGCGGGCGTTCTGGGTGTGCAGTGCGGCCCAGTCCCAGTACGCACGCGGCAGGCGGGCGTTGTCGTTGGCGGCGAGCGCCTTGGCGCTGACCGAGTTGAACGACAGGCCTGGTGGGAGCATGAGTCCTTTCTGCGATCCGGTTACCACCACGTCCACGCCCCACTCGTCTTGCGGCAGCGGCATCGACGCCAGCGACGACACCGCATCCACCAGCAACAGGGCGCCATGCCCGGCCCGATCGAGCGCCGCTCGGATGGCGGCGATGTCGGATCGAACCCCGGTGGACGTCTCACTGTGCACTACGGCGACGGCGCCATAAGGAGCATCGCCCTCGCTGCCCAACCGCTCCTCGACCGCTGCCGGATCGACCGGTTGGCGCCAGTCGCCCGGCACCATGTCGACGATGAGCCCGAGACGCTCGGCGATGCCACACCAACCACGGGCAAAGAAGCCGTGATCGAACATCAGCACGCGGTCACCCGGCGACAGGGTATTGGCGAGTGCCGCTTCCCAGGCGCCGCTGCCCGAGGCGGGGAAGATCATCATCTCGCCGTCGGGGTTATGGAAGAGCTTCTTCAAACCCTCGAGGAGTTCCCTGGTGAGGCGCGCGAACTCAGAGCCGCGATGGTCGATCGTGGGGCGGGCCACGGCTCGCAGCACGCGCTCGGGCACGTTCGTGGGCCCGGGAACTTGAAGAAAATGTCGCCCGCCGGGAGAACTCACCGGAGATCCTCTGGTTGCGCTCGGCTTGCTGTGCGAGCGTTGTTTTCTGAAGCGCGCCGCGATCGGCGGCACAATGGTACCGCTCCGGCCGCGTGACATGGATGCGGGCGGCCCGGAAGCGCACGCCGACCGTTGGCAGAGTTCTTCAGCACCCTGCCAGATTCCCGAGTACGCCGGCACTACGAAGATGAGCGCGACCACCGGATCTCGAGCATCCGACGACGCCAGCCGTCGCCGCGCCGCCGGCACGCGGGGGTCGCGTATCGGTGACTCGGCGCTGGCGGCGCGGCTGCGTGGCGAGTTGGAGGGCGAGGTGCGCTTCGGCGCGCTCGATCGTGGGCTCTACTCCACCGACGCCTCGATCTACCAGATCGAGCCGCTCGGCGTGGTGGTGCCCAAGAGCACCGACGACGTGGTTGCGACGCTGTCGATCGCCCGCGACGAAGGCGTACCGGTGTTGCCACGCGGCGCCGGAACATCGCAGGGAGGACAGGCGATTGGCGAAGCGATCATCATCGATACGAGCAAGTATCTGCGCGCCGTCCGGCGACTCGATGCCGAAGGGCGGCGGGTGGTGGTTGAACCCGGCGTCGTGCTCGATGAGCTGAACCGGGCGTTGCGTCCGTCCGGGCTGTTCTTCCCGGTGGATGTTGCCACTTCGAGCCGGGCGACCCTCGGCGGTATGGCGGGCAACAACAGCGCCGGCGCACGGTCGATCCGCTACGGGCTGATGGTCGACAACGTGCGCGCCATCGAGGCCACGCTCGCCGATGGCTCGCATGCCTGGTTCGGCCCATCGGGCTCAAGGCCGGCGAGCGATCGCGCCGCAGGCGCCGCGCCCGACGCCCGCCACACCGACCTGCGCCACAGCGCGCCGGTCGAGCTGACTCGAGCCATCGCGGCCGTGCACCGGAGCCACGCCGCCGCCATCGAGCGCGTTGCGCCGCGCGTGCTGCGCCACGTGGCCGGCTACAACCTGACGCGCATCGATGACCGCGCCTCGAACCTGGCGCCGTTGCTCATCGGATCCGAGGGCACCCTGGCCTTCTTCACCCGGCTGGAGCTCGACCTCCAGCCGATTCCGGCCCACAAGGTTCTGGGCGTATGTCATTTCGCGACGTTTCGTGCCGCAATGCAGGCGGTGCAGCACCTCGTCGAGCTGGGGCCTGCGGCTGTGGAGCTGCTCGATCACAAGCTCATCGAGCTGGCGCGTGCACGCCCGGCCTTCCGCGGCCCGTTGTCGCGCTTCGTGCAGGGGGAGCCCGGAGCGTTGCTGCTCGTCGAGTTCGCCGGCGACGACCTCGATGAGCTGCGGCGCAGCCTCGGCCGGCTCGACGAGCTCATGGGACAGCTTGGCCACCCCGACGCTGTGCACCGGGCGATCGAGCCCGCCGCGCAGGCCGAGATCTGGAGCGTGCGCAAGGCGGGCCTGAACATCGCGATGTCGATGAAGGGCGACGCCAAGCCGGTGTCGTTCGTCGAGGATTGCGCCGTGCCTCTCGAGCACCTCGACGACTACACCGCCGAGCTCGGCGACATCTTCGCGCGTCACGGCGTCGAGGGCACCTGGTACGCGCATGCCTCGGTGGGCTGCCTGCACGTGCGGCCGACGTTGAACCTCAAGGAGGTCGGCGAGGTGGCGAAAATGCGCAGCATCGCCGAGGCCACTCATGCGCTGGTGCGCAAGTTCGGTGGCTCGCACTCCGGCGAGCACGGCGACGGGTTGGTGCGTAGCGAGTTCCTGGGTTCGATGCTCGGGCAGGAGGCGGTCGATGCCTTCGAACAGGTGAAATCTGCCTTCGACCCCACCGGTCTGTTCAACCCCGGCAAGATCGTGCATCCGCCACGCATGGACGATCGCCGTCTGTTCCGTTACCGGCCGGATTACGCCACTGTCTCGCCGCTGACGGCGATGCAATGGCCCGACGCCGGCGGCCTGCCTGGCGCTGTCGAGATGTGCAACAACAACGGCGCCTGTCGTCAGTTGGTGGGGTCGATGTGCCCTTCGTATCAGGCGACGCTCGACGAAACCCACACCACGCGTGGCCGCGCCAATGCGCTCCGCCTGGCGCTCAGCGGGCAGCTCGGCGCGCCAGGGCTCGATTCGAAGACGCTGTACGAGGCGCTCGACCTGTGCGTTGGCTGCAAGGCGTGTCGTCGCGAGTGCCCTACCGGGGTCGACATGGCGCGCATGAAGATCGAGTTCCTGAGTGCCTACCGCGCTCGTCACGGTGTGCCGGTGCGCGAGCGTCTGTTCGCCTACCTGCCGCGTTACGCGCCGATCGCATGCCGGCTCGGTGCGGCCTCCCGTGCGGCCGACTGGCGACCGGCCCGCTGGCTGATGGAGAAGGTCATCGGAGTCTCTTCCCAGCGGCGGCTGCCGGTGTTCAAGCGCGAGCCGCTGTGCCCGAGTGGCCGCACGGCCGGTAACTCGACGCGACGAGCGGCCCTGTTCGTCGACACGTTCAGCAGGCACTTCGAGCCCGAGAACGCGCGCGCCACAATCCGTGTGCTGCGCGCCGCCGGCTACGACGTGGAGCTGATTGAGCCGCCCGCCGGTGAGCGGCCGCTGTGCTGCGGACGCACGTTCCTGAGCGCCGGGCTCACCGACGAGGCGCGCGTTGAGGGTGAACGGCTGCTCGCCGCCACGTTGCCGTTGGTGCGCGACGGGGTGCCGGTGGTGGGCATCGAGCCATCCTGCTTACTGACCCTTCGCGACGAGCTTCCGGCTCTTGTGCCTGGCGCCGAGAGCGAGTCGCTGAGCGCCTCCGCCGTGCTCTTTGAGGAGCTGTTGATGGCCGGAGTCGCCGCCGGCGATGTTGATTTGCAGCTCGGCAGGTCGCCGGCGCGGCGCGCCCTGGTGCATGGCCACTGCCACCGCAAGGCGTTTGGCGCCCTGCAGCCGATGATCGAGGCGCTGCGTCTGGTACCCGATCTGAAGGTCGATCTCATCGCCGCCGGCTGTTGCGGCATGGCGGGCTCGTTCGGCTACGAGGCCGAGCACGTCGACGTGTCGATGCGCATGGCGGAGCTGGCGTTGTTGCCGCAGATTCGGCAGGCTGAGCACGACACTTGGATCATCGCCGACGGCACCAGCTGCCGCCGGCAGATACTCGATGGCACGGGCCGTGAGGCTATCCACCCAGCGGTGGCGCTGGATCGTGCCCTGCCCACCCAAGAAGCCTGAGGAGGGTTCCATGAGACCGACGATCGCCGTGCTGGTGCTGGCGTTGAGTGCCTGCGCGCCCGCCCCCGCCCCCCAGCAGAACGAGCCGGAGGGTACACCGCCGTGGGACTGGACCGAGGAGTACATCCGCGAGGGAGTCAACCGGGTGCGCGCCGGCCGCGACTTGACTCCGAGCGAGTGGCCCGGCGGCGCGCGTGTTGCCGTGCTGCTGTCGTTCGACGTCGACAACGAGACTGTCGAAGGCCTGCGCGACGGTACGTTCAGCGTCGGCCCCCTGTCGCAGGGTGAGTACGGGTCGCGGGTGGCCCTGCCGCGCATCGTCGAGCTGATGGACCGCGAGGAGATCCCGGCAACGTTCTTCTTCCCCGCCTGGAGCCTGAAGCTGGCCCCCCAGCAAGCCGAGCTGATCCAGGCGTCCGGCCGCCACGAGATCGGTGTCCACGGTTGGATTCACGAGCGCAACACACAGCTCGACGCCGCCACCGAGCGCCGTCTGCTCGAGCAGGCGGTCGACGCGATCACCGAGATCACCGGAACCCGACCGGTCGGATACCGAGCTCCGTCGTGGAACTTGAGCCCGGCAACGCTCGATATCGTGCGCGATCTGGGCCTGCTGTACGAGAGCTCGCTGATGGCCGACGATCGGCCCTACGAGCTCATGGCCAACGGCGAGCCCACCGGCATGGTCGAGCTGCCGGTGGAGTGGATTCTCGACGACGCACCGCTGTTCGATCCGCTCGGCGGTCGCTACAGCCCGCCGCGCGACGTCATGCAGGTGTGGATCGACGAGTTCGACGTGGCCTGGGAGGAGGGCACCATGCTGCTGCTCACCATGCACCCGCACATCACCGCCCACCGCTCGCGGATCGTCGCGCTCAAGGGCCTGATCGAGCACATCAAGGAGCGCGGCGGCGCCTGGTTCGCAACCCACGAGGCGGCGGCACGGTACGTCAGGCAGCAGGCAGGAATGGACAGCTAGTCGGACGGCCCCTTGCAGCCCTGGGGTCTACAGTCCGAGTACTGAAAAGCCGTTGGCCCGGGCGGCGAGGCCCTGTCGCGCATCGTGGGTCGCGAACACCAGGGCCGCGTCGCGCTGCTCTCGAAACAGCAGCGCGCTCGACAGATGAAGCGCGTCGAGCGTCCCCAGCGAGGTCGCCATTGGCTGGCCGGCGCGACGAAGCACCGATGGCGTGATGCGAATCCAACCCAGCGACTGCTCGATCCAGCCGAGCTGTTCATGCGCTTGGGCGACCCCGTCGTCGTCGAGTGCCCCCTGGAGCCGCAACCGATCGATTACCCGACGCGACTCCACGCCAAGGAGCTCGCTGCTGTAGGCAGTCTCCCACTCCTCGAAGTCGCTGATCGCACCATGTTGACCGAGAGCGATGCGGAGAATGACGCTCGTATCGACGTAGACGATCACCGTCGAGCGCGATCCTCCCGGAGCATCTCGATCGGATCGACCGTCTTCAGCAAGCGCACCGGCTTGCAGTCGGCGATCTTGGTTGGCCTCCGCTTCGCCTCGTCGACGTCGAGATCGGTTGATCTTGAGTCCAGCGGAACCAGGCGAGCCACCGGGGTGCGCCGATCGCATACCACTATTGTCTCGCCGCGGCGAACGGCGGCCAGGTAGGCGCTGAGCTTTGCCTTGAGCTCGGAAGTGTTTACCATCGTCATGACTAGATGATGACTATATATAGTCTAATTGTGCAAGGCTCGTCGACAGCGTCACGCTCCGAGCAAGTTATATGCGACGGCCGCCAGCACCCCGCCTGCCACCGGACCGAGCACCGGAATCCAGGCGTAGCCCCAGTCGCTGTCGCGCTTGCCGGGGATCGGCAGCAGCGCGTGCATGATGCGCGGCGCCAGGTCGCGGGCCGGGTTGATGGCGTAGCCGGTGGTGCCACCCAGCGACATCCCGATCGCTAGCACAACCAGGCCGACCGGTAACGCGTCGAGCGCCCCGAGCCCCACTTCCGGAGCGCTCAGATACAGCACCGCGAACACCAGCACGAAGGTGCCGATGACCTCGGAGATGAAGTTCGAGAGCGGATTACGAATCTCCGGCCCGGTACAGAACACTGCGAGCTTCAGATCGCCGCTCTCGGTGGCTGGGAAATGGTCACGGTAGTGGAGCCACACGAGCGCGGCGCCGATGGCCGCACCGATCATCTGCGCCGCAATAAAGCCGGGCACGTCTGCCCAAGGGAAGTTGCCGGCTGCTGCCAGCCCGAGCGTCACCGCCGGGTTGATGTGCGCGCCGCTGAAACGCCCCACCACGAACACGGCCACGAATACCGCCATGCCCCAGCCCATGCTGATGACCATCCAGCCCGACTCGGCACCCTTGGTGCGTCGCAGGACGACGTTGGCGACTACACCATCGCCCAGCAGCAACAACAGCGCGGTTCCGACGATCTCGGCGGTGAATGGGCTCATGCGGTTCGCCTCGGGTTGGGCGGTGATGGACGGAGGAGCGAAAGTGTATTGGAAGCGCCTCCGGAGCACGGCAGCGGACCCCGGGAGCGCTTCGCCACCGCCTGCTAGACTCTCGCCCCGGAATCAAAACCAGGGAGTCGAGCGATGAAGATCGAGCAGTTCGAGATGGAGCGGACCCAGTCGCTCTACGAGAATGCCGTCCAATACAACCTCTCCGAGAGCGGCGTGCGGCCGCTGCGCACCGATGAGCTGCTGCCGCCCAAGGAGCTTGCGGAGCTCGCGGCAACGCCACTCTGCTACCCGGAGGGGATGGGCTCGGATTTGTTGCGTGAGCGCATCGCGCTGTTCTACGACAACGCTACGATGGCGAACGTAGTGGTCACCAACGGCGGCTCCGAGGCCAACCACATCACCCTGTGGGGCCTGGTGGAGGAAGGGGCTCGGGTTGCCTGCATGATTCCGAACTATCTCCAGACCTGGGGCCTGGCGCGGGCCTATGCTGAGCGCGCCGACGCGTTCTACCTGGTCGAGTCAGCTGACCGCTCCCGCTGGGAGCTGGATCTCGACAGCCTCGCCGCGGCGGTCTCGCCGGATACCGGCCTGATCATCGTCACCAACCCCAACAACCCGACAGGGGGTGTGCTCAACGAGGCCGAGCTCGAGTCTGTCGTCGAGGCGGCGCGGCGCGCCGGTGCCTGGCTGGTGTTCGACGAGATCTATCGTGGCGCCGAGGTCGAGGGTGATACTGCGCCCAGCGCCTGGGGCAGCTACGACAAGCTGATCATCACGTCGGGGCTTTCGAAGGCCTTTGCGATGCCCGGCCTGCGGGTGGGCTGGGCGGTGGCGCCGGAGCAGGCGATCGAGCAGCTGTGCTGGTACCGCGACTACACCACCCTCACCCCGAACATGCTGTCGGATCGCCTGGCACGCGTCGCCATGGAGCCGACCAAGCGCGATGAGATCCTCGACCGCAGCAAGACGATCATCCGGGCGCAGCTGCCCCGGCTGGTGCAGTGGGTGGCGAGTCACGACGAGCTCAACATGATCCCGCCGGTGGCGGCGGCCATCGGCATGGTTGGCTTCGACCTGCCGATCGAATCCACCGAGCTGTTCGACAAGCTGCGGATCGAGCAATCGGTGCTGATCACGCCCGGGGCCCACTTCGGGATTGGCGATTACATCCGCGTCGGCTACGGCTACGACATCGAGCGGACGGTCGAGGGCCTGGCTCGCATCGACGAGACGCTCGCTCAGCTGCAGCCGGCGGCCGCTGTTCGATGAACCTCGACGGCAAGGTCGTCGTCGTTACCGGAGGGGCGAGTGGTATCGGGCGCGCGCTGTGTCGGCGCTTCGCTGCCGAAGGGGCGCGAGGCGTTGTCGTCGCCGACCGAGCCGCGGATGGTGCCGCCGAGGTGGCCGGGGAGATCGGTGGCCTGGCGGTGACGGCGGATGTCGGCGTTGAAGAGCAGGTACAGCGCATCGTGGCCGAGGCGCGCCAGCGATACGGTGAGATCGATCTGTTTTGCTGCAACGCCGGCGTGTTTAGCGAAGGCGGAGTGGAGGTCAGCGATGAGGAGTGGAAGCGCGTCTGGGACGTCAACTTCATGTCGATCGTCTACGCCGCCCGGGCGCTCCTACCGTCGATGCTCGAGCGCGGCAACGGTGCGTTCTTGATCACCGCTTCGGCTGCCGGCCTGCTCACCCAGGTTGGCTCGGCGCCCTACTCGGTGACCAAGCACGCCGCTTTGTCGCTGGCGGAGTGGCTGTCGATGACCCACGCCGACGATGGCATCGAGGTATTCTGCCTGTGCCCGCAGGGGGTGAACACGGCCATGATGAGGGAATTCGAGGCCGACTCCGCCATCGGCGCGTATCTGAAGAGCGTGGCCCTGGAGCCCGATGATGTGGCTGGCGCGGTGATCGACGCCATGGCCGCCGGACAGTTCCTGGTGTTGCCACACCCCGAGGTCGCCGATTTCTTTCAACGCAAGGCGGCCGACTACGACCGCTGGCTTGGCGGTATGCGTCGCTTCCAGGCCAGCGTAGGGTCGAACGCCTGACCCCTAGACCCGAGTCCAGAAACACTCGAACCAAGCTCGAAGCGTCAGGCGCGAGCGAACGGAGCGAAACGTGAAGCTGACACGCCTCCTTGCAGGAACCTTGCTGCTGGCCCTGGTCGCCGCGCCTGTCTGGGCGCAGGGACTACCGATGTCCTCGCCGGAAAATGTGGGGCTGTCGAGCGCGCGGCTCGAGCGCATCGGTCCGTTCCTTCAGCGGCATATCGACAAGGACCTCATCTCCGGATCGGTGGTCATGGTGGCCCGCAACGGACGGGTCGCCTACCACGAGGCATTCGGTGAGCTCGACATGGATGCCGACACGCCGATGACCAAGGACTCGATCTTCCGCATCTACTCGATGACCAAGCCCATTACCTCCCTAGCGGTGATGATGCTCTGGGAGGAGGGCCTGTTCCTGCTCAACGATCCGGTGTCGAAGTACATTCCCGAGCTCGGCGGGTTGCAGGTGGGCACGGACGGAGTCGGCGCCGATGGTCGGCCGGAGTTCAACACCGTGCGCTCGAGCCGCGACATGACGGTTCGCGATCTGCTGCGCCATACCTCCGGCTTGACGTACGGGATCTTTGGCGCCTCCACCGTCGACGAGATGTACAACGAACAGGAGCTGCTCGATTCGGCGTCGTTGACCGAGTTCGTCGACAAGCTGAGCAAGTTGCCGCTGCGCTACGACCCGGGCACGACGTGGAACTACAGCGTGTCCACCGATGTGCTGGGTCGTTTCGTCGAAGTGATCTCGGGCATGCCGTTCGATCAGTTCCTCGAGGAGCGCATCTTCCTGCCGTTGGAGATGAACGACACCGCGTTCTGGGTGCCGGAGAGCAAAGCCCACCGACTGACGACGCTCTATACGCCAAACGGTCCTGACGACCTCACGCTGAAGGAAATGGAGACCGACGCTGTTGCACGCGACTATCGCGAGCCCCCGCCGGCGCCCTCGGGAGGCGGGGGGCTGCTGTCGACCGCGACCGACTATGTGCGTTTTTGCCAGATGCTGCTCAACGGCGGTGAGCTCGGCGGCGTCAGGTTGCTCGGCTCGCACACCGTCGAGATGATGACGCAAGACCATCTTGGCGACATCGAGATGGGCCTGGGCGCGGAAGGCCACGGTTTCGGCCTCGGCTTCATGATCAATGCCGAGCCCGGCTTGGTTGGTGGCACCGCCCACGAGGGCACCTACTCGTGGGGCGGATACGCGCACACCCGCTTCTGGGTCGATCCCGTGGATGACTTGATCGGGATCTTCATGATCCAGATCCTGCCGTCATCGGCGGTGGACTACGGCGAGAAGTTCAAGAGCCTGGTCTACCAGTCGATCCTGGAGTAACGCAGCGCCGGCCCGCGACACGATGGCCGGCGTTGGTCTAGCCGGCAGTTTTCTTGCGCGGCACGAACGGGGTGGGGATGACGGTCGCCTGAGCCTCGCCGAACGGGCCTCGGACGGTAAAGGTCGAGCCCTTATCGGCAAGCGCGATGGGGATGTTGGCGAAGCCGATGTTCTTGTCCAGTCGCGGCGAGTGGATACAACGGGTGATGTGCCCGATCTGCTCGTCGCCGTCGACGATCGACAGCCATTCCTCGTTGAGGCGAGGCAGCGGGTCACCGTCGATCTTCACTCCCACCAGCCGGCGCTTTACCCCCTCCGCGGCGATGCGCTTCAGGGCTTCCTTGCCGATGAAGTCGGCCTCCTGCTCCAGGTCGACGAGGCGCTCGTAGCCCAGCGTGAAAGGGCTGTCGGCGAGCGTGATGTCGGAACGGTAGTCGAGGTTGCCGGCCTCGATGCTGCGGATCGCCGAGGGACAGGTGGCGGCGATGTCCCACTCGGCGCCCGCCGCCATGATCATCTCCCACAGCTCGTCGCCGCGATCGCCGCTGTGCGGCAGGATCTCGAAGCCGAACTCGCCGCTCCAGCCTGTACGCGCGAGCACCAGCGGGATGCCGTCGAGCTCGGTCTCGCGCAGGCGGTAGAAGCCCAGCTCCCCGGCCAAGTCGCCGAAGAGCTTTCGGGCCACGTGAATCGAGCTCGGACCCTGCAACTGCATCGGCCAGACGTCCGGCTCGCGTACCGTCACGTTCATGCCCGAGCTGACGGCGGCGCCCATTGCCCACAGCAATGTGTCGCCGTCGCCGGGCGAGAACCAGAAGCGATCCTCCGCCAGTCGATACAGCACCGCGTCGTTGACGATGCCGCCGGCCTCGTTGGTGAGCAGCACGTACTTGCACTGCCCGATTTCGCAGCTCGCCAGGTTGCGCGGCGTCAGATACTGGGTGAAGCGGGCTGCGTCGGGGCCGCTGATCTCGACCTGACGTTGGCAGCCGACGTCCCACAGGGTGACGGTTTTCACCAGCTTCCAGTACTCATCGACGGCGTCGGTGTACCAGATGGGCAGCAAGATGTGGTTGTAGATCGAGAAGCCCTTGGCCCCCCAGCGCCGGGTGGCATCGAAGTACGGTGACTTGCGAACCCGCGGTCCGATGGCAATCTGGGCGGCGAAGCCATCGTCGGTCATGGTGTCTCCTATCGGCGGCGCTACTCGAGCGCGCCGGGCGGTCCCGGATCGGTAATCATGAAGCTGGCGTGGCACTGGGCAACGAGGCTGCCATCGTCGGCGCGCAGGGCGCGTCCCTCCAGCTGTGCCAGCTTGCCTCTCAACTTGGTCAGTCGCCCCTCGAGCAACACGTCGGTACCGGTTGGCAACGGCTGCCGATAGCGCATCTCGCAGCGCGCCGTGTGGCCGCGCGCGCCGCGCAGGAAAAGCCAGTTGGCCATGACGTCGTCGAGCGCGCTGTAAAGAATGCCGCCGTGCGTCTGGCCGTCAAAGCCGCAGTGGTTGTCGCCCGGGGTGAACTCGCCGCGGCAGACCTCGTCGTCGAGACGAAAACGGATTCCGAGCCCGATCGGATTGTCGGGGCCGCAGACGAAGCAGCGTGGCGCGTCGGCTCTGGACACTACCCTTTGGCCGGCGGCGCGTACATGGTCAGCTGCTCGTAGAGCATGGCGGGTCGAGCCGCGCCTTCGACCCGGATCTCCACCTCGTGCGTCAGCACGGTTCCCTTGGGCTTGGCGACGACGTCGGTAAGGCGCTGCCGTAGGCGCACCCGACTGCCGACGCGAACGGGATCGATGAACCGCAGCCGATTGGCCCCGTAGTTGATCGTCATCTCCGCACCGGTGAGCTCGAGCTCGGATCCGTCGCGCAGCGAGGCGGTCAGGCTGAGCATCAGGAACCCATGGGCGATCGTCGTGCCGAACGGCCCTGCCTGGGCGCGCGCAATATCTTCGTGGATCCACTGATGATCATCGGTAACGTCGGCGAAGGTGTTGATGCGCTCTTGCGTGATCTCCAGCGCTGGGCCGTAGTCGCCGAACTCATCGCTGATGAGGTCGCGGAGACCGTCGATATCGTCGAAGCGGATTTGAGTCATCGAGCTACTCGGTTCCTGAGCCTGGTGACCTACGTTGCGGCCCGCCATAATGCCATCCCTTCCATACAGGTTCCATCTGCGGGTGTTGACGATGAACGAGAACGACCGAGCGGCAGGCAGGCGTTGGCGAGCCCATCATGAGGGTCGAAACCTGCTGACTGGCGTTGCACCGTGGTCGAGGCTGTGGCTGTCGGTAGCGGCCGTGGCGCTGGCGTTGGCGCTTCCGGTGGCCTGCGGCCCGGCTTCGCCGGCGGCAGCCGAGGGTGAAGGGTCGGTCGCCACCAGTGTGTCCACGGCCACGCCGCCGCGAGCCCGAGCCGACGGGGAGACGCTCGAGGGTGGCTACTTCGGCTCCGACGCCGCCCAGGTGGTGTTCAAAGGAATCCCCTACGCCATGCCCCCGGTCGGAGAGCTTCGCTGGCGGCCCCCGCAGCGGCGCGACCCGCGTGAGGGAGTGCAGTCGGCCACCACGTTCCCGCCGGCCTGCCCGCAGACCGACGGCAACCTGAGCTGGTATCGGTCGGTGGCCATCGGGCTGGGGCAGGATCCGAACGTCGTCTTCGGCATGCCGCCGGTCAGCGAGGACTGCCTCTACATCAACGTCTGGACCACCAACTGGCAGGGCGATACGCCACAGCCGGTGATGGTGTGGATCTACGGCGGTGGCAACACCGTCGGGTGGTCCACGGAGCCGCCGTATCTCGGCCACCGCCTGGTGCGTCGCGGGGTGGTGGTGGTGTCGCTGAACTACCGCGTCAACAACTTCGGCTTCATGGCGCACCCGGGGCTGACGGCAGAGTCGGACAACGACGCTTCGGGCAACTACGGTCTGCTCGACCAGATCGCCGCCTTGGAGTGGGTGCAGCGCAACATCGCGCAGTTCGGTGGCGACCCTGATCGGGTCACTATCTTCGGCGAGTCGGCCGGCGGAGCCAACGTGGCGTTCTTGCTGGCCTCGCCGCTCGCTGAGGGGCTGTTCCACCGAGCCATTTCCCAGAGCGGTGGGTATCCTGTGCGCTCGTTCTACAACCTCGAGCAGGCCGAGGAAAGAGGGCGGCAGCTTGGCAAGGTGCTGGGCGGTGCGGCGGCGAGCCAGGACCCGGCCGAATCGCTGGCTGCCATGCGAGCCGCCAGCATCGAGGAGATCCTCGAGGCCAGGCTGCCCCAGGGTAGCGGCGGGGGCGGACCGAATGTCGACGGCTGGGTCGTGCCGCACTCGTTGGCGGAGACGTTCGCGTCCGGCGAGCAGCACGCTGTCCCGCTGCTCATCGGCTTCAACGCCAACGAGGGTGCCATGGGGGCGCAGCGCGAGCTCGATGCGCAACGAGTCGAGGAGACCATCCGCGAGACCTACCGCTCGCTTGCCGATCGGGCCATGGAGATCTATCCGGTAGACGGCGACGAGGAGCTCGCCGACGTTCTCGATCGCTACAGCACCAACACGACGTTTGGCTGTAGCTCCAAATACATCACCGCCGCGACCCCGCAAACAGGCGCCAACGCGTGGCTGTATTTCTTCACCCGCGTGCAGCCCGGCGGAAAGCTGGGCGCCTACCATGGGGCCGAGATTCCCTACGTGTTCAACACTCCCGACTCGTGGATGCCGTGGGACACGACCGACGCAGCGCTGACCGAGGCAGTCGGTGGCTACTGGACACAGTTCGCCTCCACCGGCGATCCGAATCGCGACGGGCTTCCGCAGTGGCCGGCCTGGGAAGAATCGACCGACGCCTACATGGAGCTCGGCGATCGCGTCAGGGCCGGAGAGGAACTACGTCAGGACGCCTGTGCCCTCTACAACGAGGCGCTGGCGATGTGGGCAAAGGAGTAGCGATCCGGGGGTGCCAGTACGGGCCACCAATCCTCAGCGTGGCGACAACCACCTACGCCGCGTGACCGGGGCCACCATCTCTCGAAGACAGCTAGCGCCTTTCGAAGACGATGCCGCGCTCGGAGCCCGAGCTCAGGCCGAATCCGGTGACGTTGCCGGCACGGTTGCGGTCGAACTCCAGGCTCGCCGGCTGCGGCCCCGACATTCCCTGATCGCGGAATCGGATCTCGAAGCGGTCATCGGCCACCGGCGTGACCTGTAGCGGCGGCTCCTGCTCGATGCGCACCACCAGGCCACCGTCGGCCACCGAGAAACGGTAGGTGGCGTCGAGCTCGGGCGCGAAGAAGGCACCAGCGTAATCTGCCAGCTGGTCGGATGTCAGAGCCGGTGGCGCGGAAGTCTCGGCGACAGCTTGCCGGCCGCTCGAGCGGTCGTCGTCGACCTCTTCGGGCCCCAGCCGATCAGCCAGGTAGTGGTCGGCGACACGCTGCGCGAAGCGCCCGGGGGTAGCGTCGTCGTCGTTGCACGAGACGGCGATCGACAGGCCGGGCTCGACGAAGCGCACGAGCTGCGTGCGGAATCCCCAGGAGCTGCCGCTGTGCCCCACCGTGCTCAGACCTCGGTAATCAGAGAGCACGAGTCCCTGCGCGTAGCCTACCGGATCGCCGTTGTTGAGGTGCCCCTCGGTGAGCATCAGTGGATGAATGGCGGGCTTGTCGTCGCCATGCAGGTAGTCATCCCAGCGCAGCAGGTCCTCCATCGTTGCGTAGAGCTGTCCGTCGCCGGCGACGTCGAAGTTGTAGTTGTGCACGATGCGCAGGCGGCCCTGATCGTCGCGCGCATAGCCGGTGGCGCGGCGCGGGACGATCCTCTCGAGGTTCTCGTACATGAAGCTGCCTTCCATTCCCAGCGGATCGAAGATGCGCTCCTGCGCCATCTCGCCCAGCGACTGGCCACCGGCGCGTTCGATCACCTGCGACAGCAGCATGAAGGCGGTATTGCTGTACTGGTAGCGCTCGCCGGGTTGGAAGATCAGGGCACGCTGTCGCGACATCATTGCCCGGATCTGCGCGTGCGAGATCGGGTAGTAGTCACCGCGCCCGGCGAGCGGAAACAGGTTCAGGTAATTACGCAGGCCGCTGGTGTGGTGCAGCATGTGCCGCAAGGTGATCGGCCACTCGTACTCGGGTAGCTCCGGAAGCCACTTGCGGATGTTGTCGTCGAGCGACAGCTTTCCTTCCAGCGCCAGCATGCTGATGCCGGCGGCGGTGAACTGCTTGGTCACCGAGCCGACGTCGAAGACGGTCTGCGGCGTGTTTGGGATACCGTGGTCGAGGTTGGCGTAGCCATAGCCGCGGGAGTAGATGAGGTCGCCGTCTTGGGCAACCGCCAGCGCGCAGCCCGGTGATCCCGGCTGATCCCAGGAAGCGAACACGGCATCGACCGCGGCGTTGTCGGCCCCGGTCTCCGCACCGCGAGGCGGGTTGTCTTGGTTGGCGCAGCCGACGGCGAGCGCCAGGACTGATACGAGAGCTGCGAAGCGACGGCAGGGAATCATTGGTCTACTCGATCAACGCCTGGTAGGTGAGGATGCGGATCTCGGCGCGGAGCGGGTAACGATCCGACGGCGATATCTGGGTCAGCAGCAACCCGACGAGCTCCTCGGTTCGGTCTACCCAGAAATAGGTACTGCGAGCGCCGCCCCAGGAGAACGAGCCGGCGGAGCCCGGCAACGACGACTGCGCCACGTCGGTGATCACCGCGCCGGTGAGCCCGTAGCCTACACCGCGCGGGCTCGACTGCAACGAGCTGGCCATAGCCGCCATCGGCTCTGGGCCGAGCTCGGGGTCGAGGTGGTTCATCATCATCAAATCGACGGTTTTGCGGCCAAGAATACGCACCCCGTCAAGCTCACCGCTGTTGGCGAGCATCTGAGCGAAACGAAGGTAGTCGGCAGCGGTCGACACCGAGCCACTGCCGCCGTAGGGCACGCGGTCCGGATCATGAATCCCCGGTCGGCTCGGCGCCCGCTCCATGCCGCGCTCCGGGGTAGCCCGGTAGCTGGCGGCCAGCCGGTCGGCGTGCTGCTCGGGAACGTGGAACGCCGTGTCGGTCATTCCGAGCGGCTCGAAGACCCGCTCGGCCAGGAACTCATCGAACGGCTGGCCCGACAGCACCTCCACCAATCTCCCCAGGACGTCCTGCGAGATGCTGTAGAACCACTTGCTGCCTGGCTGGTGCGCCAGCGGGATCGAAGCGACACGCTCGACGAAATCCGCTAGCGACGGCGCTGCGAACAGCTGCGCTTGACCGTACAGCTCGCCCACCGGAGTGTCGTTGCCGCCATAGATCAGGCCGGAGGTGTGGGTCAACAGATCCTCCACCGTCATCTCACGGTTGGTTGGCTCGGTCTGCGGGCTGGCGGCGGTGCCGCCCACCCACACCTCGAGGTCGGCGAACTCCGGCAGGTATTGGGAGACGGGGTCGGTGAGCAGGAAGCGACCCTCCTCGTAAAGGATCATCATCGCCACGCCGGTCATCGGCTTGGTCATCGACGCCATGCGGAAGATGGTGTCGGCACGCAGCGGCTTGCCCTCCTCGACGTCCATCATGCCGACCTGGTCGAAGTGCACCAGCTTGCCGCGGCGGGCGACGGCGGTGATGACACCGGGAAGAGTGCCGGCGTCGACGTAGCGTTGCATCGCTGGCCGGATGCGCGCCAGGCGCTCGCTCGACATGCCCACCTCTTCGGGAACGGCGCGCGGCAAGCCTTGCGCCGAAGCGGTGAGCGTTGCGCCGGCCACCAATAGCGTCGTCGCCGTCGTGATGACGGAGATCTGTTTCTTCATCCGGTTCCTCCGGCAAACACGGCGGTCTACTCGCCGTGTAACGCTGTCTAGTCGCCTCTGAGAAGTTCCATCGGGTCGCTGTGTAGGGCTCGCCAGGGCGGTGATTCCGATTGCCAGCAACGAACGCCACGGATGCCCCCGGGGTGCGTCGCTTGAACTCTATCGTAGTGCTCGGCACCATAGCCCAGCTCGGCGTACGCTCTGCCCGTTGGTGGCGTGTCTTTCCGCTTCTGGTGAGGAGTTGATCATGCGTCCTTCCGTGTCCCGAATCACCATCGTGGTCTCGGCGATTGCAGTCGTCGCCTGCGCGCCGTCGATCGACTCACCGGGCGCCGGCAACGATGTTCGCGAGATCGACCTCGACGTGCTCCGCGACAAGGTACGCGGTGGCTGGGCCGGCCAGATGATCGGCGTCAGCTACGGCGCACCGACGGAGTTCCGCTACCTGGAGAGGCTCATTCCCGAGGCCGACTTGCCGGAGTGGACCCCCGAGATGGTGCGCGGCGCGCTCGATCAGGACGACCTGTACGTCGAGATGACCTTCGCGCAGGTGCTCGACGAGGTCGGTCTCGATGCCACCACCGACGACTTCGGCGCCATGTTTCGCGAGGCCGACTACCGCCTCTGGCACGCCAATCTGAGCGCCCGTCGGGCTCTGCGGCGTGGCGTACCGGCCACCGAGTCCGGCACGCCCCGGTACAACGCCCACGCCAACGACATCGACTTCCAGATCGAGGCCGACTTCGTTGGTCTGATGACCCCGGGAATGCCGGTCGCTGGCGTCGAGTTGTGCTGGCGCGCCGGCCGGGTGATGAACTACGGCGATGGCATCTATGGCGGCATGTTCATCACCGGCATGTACTCGGCGGCGTACTTCGAAACCGACATGCGCGCCGTGGTCGAGGCCGGCCTGGCGACGTTGCCGGCCGAAAGCCCCTACGCCATGGTGATCTCCGACGTTTTGGCTTGGTATCAAGAGCATCCGGACGACTGGGAGGCTGTCTGGCAGCTGATCGAGGACAAGTGGAACGATCGCGAGCCCTGCCCGGCCGGCGCCATCCGTCCGTTCAACATCGACGCCAAGCTCAACGGCGCCTATATCGCGCTCGGGCTTCTGTACGGCGGGGGCGACCTCGAGCGCACCCTCGAGGTGTCGACGCGTGCCGGGCAGGATTCCGACTGCAACCCGTCGAATGCGCTCGGTGTTCTCGGCGTGATGCTCGGGTATGATGCGTTGCCGACGCGCTGGACCGGTGGTATCCCCGCCATCGCCGACGAGAAGTTCTCGTACACCGAGCACTCCTTCAACAGCATCGTCGACAGCACCATCCAGCGCGCCATCGCCATGGCCGAGCGCCACGGCGGAGGCATGGAAGGCGACTCGCTGCGCGTACCGATGCAGCAGGCGGAAGCCGCCGAGCTCGTAGTATGGGATGACTACGGCAGCCCGGTCGAGCGCATCGACACCGACGATGCGCGCTTCAGCTTCACTGGCGCGTGGGAACGCGAGCAGCGCACGTCGCGGCGCGCCGGTGACTGGTTCTTCCGCGCGTCGGCGTCGCAGGGGGCCGAGCTGACGGTGACCTTCGAGGGCACCGGAGCCATCCTCACGGGCCCCTGGCTCCCCGACGGAGGCGTGGCCGACGTGTACCTCGACGACCAGCCCGTACGCACCATCGACGTGTATTCCGACGAGGAAAGCGCCAAGAGCTCCGAGACCGTCTGGCACGCCTTCGGGCTCGATGACGGAAGCCACACGGTACGGCTGGTAGTACGCGGCGAGCCCTACGGTGAGTCGGCCGGCGCCCAGGTAGTGATCGACGACCTGGTGGTCTTCCGGTGAGCGTTGGTCGTTGGTTGCGAAATCGCCCCCGCGCGCTCGAGTGGTCGTATCGGCTGATGCTGGCGCTCATGAAGCCGGCTCGCGGCCTGGCCTCGGGCGGCGAGCTGCGCTGGCTCGATCGGCTGCTGCGCCCGGTCGAGCGCCTGAGCAAGGGGCTGGTCTTCGACTGCCGCATGTGCGGGCAGTGCGTGCTGCACTCCACCGGCATGACCTGCCCGATGAGCTGCCCCAAGAACCTGCGCAACGGGCCCTGCGGCGGGGTGCGTCTGAACGGCAACTGCGAGGTGCTTCCCGATGAGCCCTGCATATGGGTGGAGGCCTGGGAGCGCTCCAAGAAGATGGCGCACTACGGTCCCGCCATCCACGAGCTGCGGCCGCCTCTGGACTGGGCCCGGCAGGGGAGCGCTGCGTGGGTCAACGAGATGAAGGGGATGGGCGAGCCCGAGCCTGAGGGCTGGTCGTCCCGGGCACAGCGGTGAGTAAGAGCGATGAGCACTGGCAATGAGCATTTGGGCAGTGAGCACCGGACAATGAGCACTGAGCAATGAGCCGCGTGAGCTTCGAGGAGCGACTGCGGTCTGGCAAGTTCTGCGTCACCGCCGAGCTGAGCCCGCGCGACAGCGCCGACCCCGAGGTCGTCCTGGCGCCGGCCCGCACACTCGCCGCCGTCGTCGACGCCATCAACGTGCCCGATTCCACCGGCGCCAACGTGCACATGTCGCCGCTGGCCTGCTCGATCATGCTGCACCATGCCGGGATGGAGCCGATCATGCAGCTGGGCTGCCGCGATCGGAACCGCATCGGCCTGCAGGGTGACCTACTTGGAGCGGCGGCCAGCGGCATCCGTAACGTCTTCCTGATTACCGGCGATGACACCAGCGTCGGCAATCAGCCGGACGCCAAGCGCGTGTTCGACCTCGACTCGGCGCAGCTGCTGCACACCGCCGAAATGATGTGCGACCAGGGGCAGTTCCTGAACGCTACTCGGCTCGATCCGCCGCCGAGCTTCTTCATCGGCGCCGCCGCCAACCCGTTCGTTCCTCCGTACGACTGGCGCCCGCACCGCCTCGGCAAGAAGGTCGAGGCCGGCGCGCGCTTCATTCAGACGCAGTTCTGCTTCGACGTTCCGCGCTTCGTGAGCTTCATGGAGCGAGTGCGCGATCTCGGTCTGCACGAGCGCGCCTTCATTCTGGCCGGGGTAGGGCCGTTGCCCTCGGCGCGAGTGGCGGACATCATCCGCACCCGCGTTCCCGGCGTGGTCATCCCGGATGCCATCGTCGACCGCATGGCCGGTGTGCCCGAAGCGGATCAGGGAGAGGAGGGCATGAAGATCTGTCTGGAGATCATCGAGCAGGTCCGACAGATCGAGGGTGTGGCCGGAGTTCATCTGATGGCGCACCGGCGCGAGAATCTGGTTGCTGAGGCCGTGCAACGAGCCGGGCTGCAAGACGAGTAGGAGGCACCGTGGCCGCGAAGATCGTCGTCGTCGGAAGCTTCAATACCGATCTGACTGCCTACGTGCAGCGCATGCCGCGGCCCGGTGAGACCGTCGCCGGCGACCGCTTCGTCACCGGCCCTGGCGGCAAGGGCTCCAACCAGGCAGTGGCGGCGGCGCGGCTCGGCGCCGAAGTCACCTTCGTCGGCCGCATCGGCGACGACGTGTTCGCCTCGGTGGGGCTCGATTTGTGGCGCGCCGAGGGCATCAACGCCGACCACGTGGTGCAGGACCCGGATGTCGCCACCGGCGTGGCGCCGATCGTGGTCGACGCCACCGGCGAGAACAGCATCTGTGTGATCCTGGGGGCAAACTTGCGCATCAGCACCGACGACATCGATGTGGCGGCCGAGGTTATTGCCAGCGCCGACGTCCTGCTGACCCAGCTGGAGACCAATCACGACGCGGTGGTCCGAGCGCTCGAGGTGGCCCGCCGCGCGGGCGTGCGGACCATCCTCAACCCGGCACCGGCGAGCGTATTGCCGCAGGAAACGCTAGCGCTTGCCGACTACTTGACGCCGAACGAGATCGAGTTGGAGGTCATCAGTGGCCTCGAGGGTGGATCTGTCGACGAGGCCATCGCCGCCGTGCGCACCGACGAGGAGCAGGTGGTGGTGGTGACGTTGGGTTCGAAGGGTGCGCGCTACGTGCGGCCACCGGGAGAGGGTCCCGATGACGGCGTCATCGACGGATTCGAGGTCGATGTCGTCGATACGAGCGGTGCCGGCGACGCATTCAATGCCGGCCTCGCCGTCGCTCTCGCCGAGGAGCGCGATTTGCCGGACGCGATCCGCTTTGCCAACGCGACCGCGGCGCTCAGCGTCACCAAGCCGGGCACTGCGGCGTCGATGCCGAGGCGTGAAGAGGTGGAGTCGCTGCTGCACGACTCCAGGGAGCGCTGATACTGCTGAGGCAGCCGCCCCATCCGCTCAATCGTTCACAGTGCGCGGTGTCGCTGTTTGAATAGGATCCACCGTAGGCGTTGCAAGGTACGCGACGCGAGATCGAGATTGCGGCTTCGTCGAGCCTGAACCAATCGCTCATCGGGAGCGTGCACGTGTCATCGTCGGACCTGATACCCCTGGAACCCGTAGAAGGCAGCAGGTCGCTCGCTTTGGAATCCGGAGAGACCTGGCCGATCTTTGCCCCAGACGAGATCGCTGCCGTAGCCGAGGTCCTGAGGTCGGGAGAGGTCAATCAATGGACCGGGACGACGGTCCACGAGTTCGAGAAAGCGTTTGTACGCTATGTAGGCGCCGAGTATGGCCTCGCGGTCGCCAATGGCTCAGTGGCCTTGGAACTGTGTCTGCGGGCGCTCGACATTGGTCCGGGGGACGAAGTGGTCGTCTCCCCACGCTCATTTGTCGCCTCTGCTCACTGCGTCAGAATGGTCGGTGCGTCACCCGTCTTTGCCGACGTTGATCTCGATTCCGGAAACATCACCGCCGCTGCGGTCGCCGCGGTGCTCACCCTGCGGAGTCGGGCGATTCTTCCGGTTCACGTTGGCGGCTGGCCGGCGGATATGCCGGCGATCATGGCGCTCGCCGACCAGCACGGGCTCAAGGTGGTGGAAGATTGCGCCCAGGCCCAGGGCGCGAGCATTGCTGGTCGCCACGTCGGTAGCTTCGGCGATGCCGGGGCGTTTTCTTTTTGTCAGGACAAGATCATGTCGACGGGCGGCGAAGGTGGGTTCGCCGTGTTCCGCGATGAAACTGCTTGGCAATGGGCCTGCTCGTTCAAGGATCACGGTAGGAAGCTGAGCCGAACCGACAATCAGTCGGCTGGGGTACCGGGCAGGTTTCGTTTCGAGATCGACAGGATTGGCACGAACTGGAGATTGACGGCAATGCAGGCGGCGATCGGTCTCGTCCAGCTTGGAAAACTCGAAGAGTGGAACGCGTTGCGGACGCGCAACGCGTCGGTCTGGGCGGCAGCTTTGAGCGGCACGGGTGACGTCCGTGTTCCCCAGGTCGAGCCACCGTTCCGGCACGCTTTCTACAAGTTCCATTTCTATATCAACCGGACCGGAATCTGCGCAACAAGAGCAGTCGACCATATCCTCATGATGGCCGATGCTGCTGGCCTGCGGGTTTTCTCGGGGGGCTGCTCGGAGATATACCGAGAGCGAGCCTACGCTGACCTCGGCTCGCAAGCCCTGCCGCATGCCAGAGCCCTTGGCGAGACCGCATTGATGATGGAAGTGCACCCGACCCTCAGACTCGGCCGTTTGAGGTGCCGGGCACGGGCATTGCGCGACATCGTGCGCGCAGCCCTGTCGGACCCGGGATGACCCAAGGTGTATGGGCAGGAGGTGGCTGAAATGCACACCCGCCTCGACTTCAGCGGGCGCCCATACCAATAGAGCGGCCAGCGTCTAGTATTGGCGTCTATGGCCGAGTCGCGGAGCATTCTCGTCGTGTGCTACGGGAACCTCTGCCGCAGCCCCATGGCCGAGGGCCTGTTGCGTCATCACCTGCCGGCAGAGTTCGCGGTTCGCTCGGCGGGCACGCATGCCTTCGGTGGCGAGCCTCCCACCAGCACGGCGCAGGAGGTGATGAAGCGTGACGCCGGGATCGAGATCCACGATCAGCGCTCCAGTGAGCTCACCGTCGCGTCCATCGAGTGGGCCGACCATATTTTCACCATGTCGACCCAGCAGGCCCAGCTCGTCGCCGCGCTCGATCCCCGCGCCAGCGTTCGGACGCGCCTGTTCGGTGCCTTCGCCCCGGCCACCAGCTTCAGTGGGTTCAGCGCCGATCCGAGGGGATCCGAAGCGGGCCTGCTCGAGGTGCCCGATCCGACGGGCGGCGCCTATGGCGATTACCTGGAGTGCATGCGGCGGTTGGAGGAGGCTGCGGACCGCTGCGCGGCGTGGCTGATTGCTGGGGCTGACCCGGCGGCAGCGCCCCCAACGGTCGTGCAGGCGTGATCGAGGTCGAGGTCGTCAACTACTGCAACATGGCATCCTTGGCCGACGTCGCCATCGAGCTCGTCAACGTCGATACTGCGGATCTGCTTGGGCGATCTCGCCCTGCAGCT
This sequence comes from Acidobacteriota bacterium, assembly GCA_963666055.2. Classification (GTDB taxonomy): domain Bacteria; phylum Acidobacteriota; class UBA890; order UBA890; family WLXD01; genus DASCOT01. The sequence continues at coordinate 1,491,323 of CAXWPH010000015.1, forward strand.
TGGCGACCTCAGCCGGACGAGACACCCGAAGGTCTTCGCCGGCAGGCTTCAGCCACGCTCGCATGCGCAGCTCGACGTCGCACTGGCCCGACTTGCTTGGCTGGCAGAGAACAACGATGGCGACGGGATTCGCCAGTTCTTGAGCGACTTCCTGCCGGAGGCCCAGCTCGCGCTGAGCTCCGACGAGCGAATCTCCGCACGCTAGCTTCTCGAGCTACCCGCTGAAATACAAATATGCCGCCAAGATCGCCAACAACACCCCTGCCGACGCCAACACGTCCGCCTTCGTCCAGCTGCGCCGTGACTCCTGCCGGTGCGCCTCGGTCAACGTCCCATACGTCAGCCCGCTGATCTTCGCGTAGTCGGGCGCGGCGGTCGCGTAGCTCACCGCCACCATGGCGCCCACACAGACCAGCAGGATGACGATGCTGTAGTACTGGAAGAACGTGTGGTTGATGATCCAGAGCAATGAGCCCTCGGCGTAGCCGTTCTCGAATCCGGCCAGCCCGAGCTTGACGGGAGTGTCCACAGCGAGCCGGAACAGGCCCATGGCGAAGCCGACGGTGAGGGCGGCTAGGCAACCGTGGGCGTTGAGTCGCTTGAAGAAGACGCCAAGGAAGAAGACCACGAAGATGGGCGGGGCGAGGTACGCCTGCACGCCCTGGAGGTAGTCGTAGAGGCCGCGCCCGCCCTGGATGACGGGGATCCACGCCAATCCCACCAACACCATGACGCCGGTGGCGACGCGGCCTATCCACACCAGGCGGTGCTCTGACACGGCAGGATGAAGCTTCTTGTAGAAGTCCATGGTGAACAGCGTCGCCGAGGCGTTGAAAACGCCGGCCAGCGAGCTCATGAGCGCCGCCAGCAGCCCCGCCACGACGATGCCGCGGATGCCGGTCGGTAGCACGGTGGCCACCAGCAGCGGGAAGGCCTTTTGCGCCTCGTCGCGGATGATGTTGCCGTTGGCGTCGAGCAGCTGGCGTTGCAGCTCGGGCGAGGCACCGCTGGTGGCCAGGGCGAAGGCGATGATGCCGGGAATGATGAAGATGAACACCGGGAGCAGCTTGAGCACGGCGGCGAAGATGCTGCCGCGGCGTGCCTGCCGCTCGTCGGGCGCGCCGAGGGCACGCTGCACGATGTACTGATCGGTGCACCAGTACCAGAGTCCCGCCACCGGTGCGCAGAACAGCATGCTCAGCCACGGGTAGTTGTCGTTGAAGTACCAGGCTTGGCGCACCACCTGTCCGGCGGCGTTGGTCTCGAGCACCGGCGCCCACGAGCCGATGACCCCTTCGGGCACGATTGGCTTCCAGAGGTTGAACATCTCCGCCCCGGCGATCTCGCGAAGCGCCCCCCAGCCGCCCAGTGCGTCGAGCCCGTAGACGGTGACCAGGATCGACCCAAGCACCAGAACGATCGTCTGGAGCGCTTCCGTATAGACCACGGCGCGCAAGCCGCCTACCACCGTGTACAAGCCGGTGAGGACGATGACCAGAATCGACCCCAGCCAGAAGCTATCGAGCGGCCCGAGCCGCATCTCGGGCAGCAGCACCGAGAACACGATGCCGCCGGCGAAGATCCCCACGGCGATCTTGGTGAGCACGTACGCGAACAAGGAGATGATCGACAGCACCCAGCGGTTCACCGGGCTGAAGCGCCGCTCGAGGAACTCGGGCATGGTGAAGATCTTCGAGCGCATGTAGAAGGGTACGAACAGCCAGCCCAGCACCAGCAGACACCAGGCGTGCAGCTCGTAGTGCGCCAGCGCCACGCCGTCGGTGGCGCCTGAGCCGGCCAGCCCGACGAGGTGCTCGGAGCCGATGTTGGAGGCGAAGATCGAGGCGCCGACGATCCACCAGCTGAGGTTGCGGCCGGCGAGGAAGTAGTCGTCGGCGGTGTCTTGGCTCTTGCGGATCACCCACCACGCCAGGCCCAGGAGGCCGCCGAAGTAGAGCGCGATGACCAGCCAGTCCAGAGTTGTCATCGGGATAATACTTCCTGCAGCTTGCAGTACTTGGCCACTGAATTACGGCGGCAAACTACCACTGTTCGGACTGCGTTTGGACCGACGAACCGGAGCTGACCGGGGCAATCGCTCTCAGCGTCAAAGTGTGAAAGCGTCTTGACGTCAACACGTCCAAGCGGCTAGGGTAGAGCGCATGCTGAGCGCCAAGCCAGAGCGAACCGAAGCAAAGCGAGCCGAAACGAAGCGCGCGACCGTCTATCTCGACTCCGAGATCCACCGGACGCTGCGCATCCGTGCGGCCGAGATGGATACGACTATCTCGGAGCTGGTCAACGAAGCGGTCAAGGAGTCGCTCGCCGAGGACGCCGAGGACTTGATGACGCTCGAGGTGAGGGAAGGTGAGCCCGACCTGCCCTTCGAAGAGCTCGTCAAGGATCTTAAGCGCCGTGGCAAGTTATAGGCTCTTCATCAAGCCATCGGCGGCGAAGGAGATCGAGGCGCTGCCCACAGCTAAGATCCGCCGGGAGATCGTTCGCCGGATCGAGTCGCTGGCCGATGAACCCAGACCGCACGGCTGCACGAAGCTATCCGGCGCCGCGAAGTACCGCTTGGGTCACGGTCGATACCGCATCGTCTACACGGTTAAGGACGATCGGCTGATCGTGGTCGTGGTGCGGATGGCGCATCGCAAAGACGCCTACCGCTAGCAAGCGTGTGCTCGAATCCTGGGCCGCGCGACTCGGGTCGAATCGGGCCCCGAGGCGCCGCGCGTACGGCGCCCCGGAGCGATACCTCGTCCCGATCAATACCTGGTGCCTGATCAGCTCTGCGGCCGAGCTCGATTCGGCGCCGCTGGCCGGGCCGGTCGGGTCACCGGGTTTTCGCGCAACAACCGCAGCGCCTCGGCGATGCCGGCCTCCAGCTGGGTGTCGGTTCCGCGCGCCAGCTCGGTGGGGTTCTCCAGCACCTCGATGTCCGGATCCACACCGTGGCCCTCGACGATCCACTCGCCCTCGGTGCTGTAGATCCCGAACGTCGGCACCGCCAGGTTGCCGCCGTCGATCAGGCCGGGCACGCCGGTGTAGCCGATGAGGCCGCCCCAGGTGCGCGTGCCGATCAGCGGCCCGAGATCAGCGTGCTTGAAGAACAGTGGGAAGGCGTCGCCGCCGGAGCCGCTCCAGCCGTTGATGAGCATCACCTTGGGGCCGATCTGCGAGACCGGCGGCCACTGCCAGTCCTCGCCGTCGCGCACCCCCCAGTAGCTGTAGAGCGGCCGGTTGAGGAGCTCGATGAAACGGTCGGGAATCTGGCCGCCGTTGTTGAAGCGTTCGTCGATGATCAGCCCTTCCTTGTCGATCTGGGAGGCGAACTGGCGCAGCAGCTCGGTCTGGCCGTTGCGTCCGGTGTCGGGCACGTAAACGTAGCCGATGCGTCCGTCGGTAGCCTCCTCGACGCGCTTGCGGTTCGACTCGATCCACGCCAGGTTGCGCAGCCGTACCTCGCTGCGCAGCGTCTCCACCAGCACGCGGCGCGCGCCGTCCATCGACGGGGTGTCGTTGATGGTGAGCTCGACGGTCTCACCGCCCATCCCCTGGAAGGCGGCCCAGGGGTCCATCGACGTATCGATCGGCGTGCCGTTCACGGCCAGCAGATAGTCGCCCTCGTCGACGTCAACACCAGGCTGCCTCAGCGGTGAGCGCACCTCGCTGTCCCACGGAGCGCCGTCGATGATGCGCGCCAACCGATAGGCACCGCCCTCGAGCACGTAGTCGACGCCAAGCAGTCCTACGGTGCGTTGGCGCGCCTGCTCGGTGTCGCCACCGCCCATGTTGTAGGTGTGGCCGGCGTTGAGCTCGCCGATAAGCTCGCCGATGAGAAAGTCGAGATCCCAGCGTGTCACCACATCATCGATCAGTGCGCTGTAGACCTCGCCCACGTGCTCCCAGTCGACGCCGTGCATGTTGCGCACGTAGAAGTAGTCGCGAAAGCGGCGAAACGCGTCGTTGAAGATCTGCCGCCATTCGGCCACCGGATCGAGCATTACCTGGAGTCCGGAGGTGTCGAGCGGCTCGAGATTCTGACCCGGGGCGATGCTGACGATACCGATGCCACCATTCGCTGCCACGATCAGCTTCTCGCCGTCGGCGGAGACGCCGAAGTCGTCGGCGTCGTCGAGGATGGTCTTCTCCTCCCGGTCCTCCAGGTCCCAGAACGCGATCGGGCTGTCGTCGTCTCCCGAGCCAGTGCGCGGCCCGCGGTGGTAGATTACCTTGCCGGACACCGCCGCCAGCGTGCCGTAGTTGCCGGCTTCGGCGGGAAGCACTACGAGGCGGTTCTCGAAGCCGTCGAGATCGATCTCGACGTCCTCAGCGTCTTCATCGTCAGCGTTCTCATCGGCGTCGTCGCCATCGCCATCACGGTCGCCGCTTGCGGAGTCGTCGTCAGAGTCCGAGTCGCCGGAGCCTTCGCCCGCCTCGTCGTCCTCGACCTCTTCTTCATCGTTGCGTGGCGCCAGTGGCGACGGTACGTCGTGGCGCAGAGTGATGGCGGCCACGTTAGTGGTGTTGGCGTAGATGAAGGTGTTCTGGTAGTCACTGTAGGTCGGGCTGAGCGAGCGATTTGTGGTGACGTACAGGTAGTCGCCATCGGGGTCGAAGACCGGGCTGGTGTCGTTGTAGTAGCCGCTGGTGACCTGATGACGTTCGCCGCTGTCGATATCGAACAGGAAGATCGCCGTGTGGCGGTTCATGAGCCCGCGCGAGTAGGCGAGCCAGCGGCTGTCCGACGACCAACTGGGCGAGAAAGCGTTCAACTGACCGTGGTACATCCACTTGCCCCGGTCGACCTCGGTGAGCGCCTCGGCGTCCAGATCATAGATGCGGATCGTCATGGTCTGATCGATGAATGCCAGCTTGTTGCTGTCAGGCGACCAGTACGGCGAGTAGCGGAACCCCTCGCCGAGGTTGGTGAGCTGACGCGGCGTGCCGTTGCCGTCGGCCGCCAGGAGCGTGAGCTCGTACTCACGGGAAGCGTCGCCGAAGTAGGCAATCCACTTGCCGTCGGGCGACCAGGCCGGGCTGCGCTCCGCGGTCCCCGAGCTGCGGGTCAGGTTGCGGGTGATGCCGTGCTCTGCCGGCACGGTGAAGATATCGCCGCGCGCCTCGAGGACGACGCGCTTGCCGGACGGTGAGATGTCGCCGCCGGCGATCAGATCCGCCACATTCTCGTTGTGCGGCTTGAGGCTCGAGCGGTCGGTGACCACGTCGACCATCACCTCGCGCGTGGTCTCGTCGTCGAGATCGAGGAGATAAAGGCGTCCACCGGCCTCGAACACCAGATCGGAGGGTCCGATAGCCGGGAAGCGCACGTCGAAGTCGGCGAGCTCGGTCACCTGTCGCGTGTCGCCCGAGTCGAGCTCATAGGCCCAGATATTGGCGCGCTGGTTGTCGCCGCGGTCCGAAAGGAAGTAGAGCGTCGAACCGTGCCACATCGGGTGACCGTCGTTGGCTTCGCTGTTGCTGATGTTGCGGGCGCTGTAGTCGTTCAGATCGAACAGCCAGATGTCGGGAGCCATGCCGCCCCGGTAGCGCTTCCAGGTGCGGAAGTCGCGGCTGATCGGCATGTACGCAATCGTGCTGCCGTCGGGCGAGATGGCGCCGAACTCGCCATACGGAACCGGCAGCAGCTCGGGGAGCCCACCGCTGGCCGGCACGTTGAAGAACTTGCGGTAGCGCATCTTCTCGGTCTGCATGAAGCTGGCGATGAGAATCGATTCGCCGTCGGGGTTCCACTCGAGCATGCGGTCCGGGAGTGGATGATGGGTGAGGCGCTCCACCTGCCCGCCCAGCGTTGGTACCGCGTAGATGTCGACGTTGCCGTCGTAGTTCGCTTGGAAGGCGATGCGGCTGCCGTCGGGCGAAAAGCGCGGGAAGCGCTCCTCGCCAGCGGGTGTGCTCAAGCGCTGCGCGGTGCCGCCGTCTTTTGGCGCGACCCACACATCGCCCGCGTAAACGAACGTGATGTGGGTGTCGGAAACGTCCGGGAACCGCAGCATGCGGGCGTCGACCTGCGCGGCGGCCGGGGTGGCAACGGCGAGTAGCCCGACGAGAACGAGCGACAGTGTGAGGGCGTTATAGGCGCGTGGCATGGTCCTGCTCCGGGGAATACGAGGCGTCGCAGGACCCGGGCGAAGGCTCTTGCGCCACCTGTCAGTCTCGAGCGGTCGGCGAAGCGGATCGCGTCTCGCCAGACGCCGCTCGCCAGGTGCCGATTCCTTGAGAAGTCGAGCTCGGGTGGTCATTCGATCAGCCGAACGCAATGCCGAACAATTTAGCAGAATGGGCGCCGGCTGATTCCACCGGAGCGCCGCGATTGTCGATCTCGGCCCCAAGGTCCGGGTCTTCACGAGAGCCGACTATTACCTTCCAAGTAATTGAGTCCTTGGCTTCCTGGAAACTAGCTTCGCGGCTGATCCTGCGGGGGCTGAATTGGCCAGGATGGTCGTCATGCGAAGAACGACATGCCGACTGGTCCGCCGGCGTCTGGTTCCCCTTCGTTCAAGTGGTTACGATGTTTGGCCCCGAGCAATCCCCCGAGCCGATGCCTGAGACTTACGTCCACAAGTTCGTGGCGGAGAGCGTTGCTTTCGACTCAGTCTCCGTCGCTGAGCTGGTGCCTGAACCGGCTCGAGGAACCCCCGCCGATGCCAAGCCTGGGCAGTGACTGAGCGAATCCAGAGAGCTCCGATCCAGAGGGTCATCAGGCGCCTGGCGCTGGCTCTTGGTGCTGTCCTGGCCGCTCTTGCGCTCACCCTGTGGGGGATGTGGTGGGCGGGGCTGAGACAAGTGCTCTCCGAGAGCGCGATAGTCGAGACGCGCCTGGGCCCGGTGGAGTACGCCGCCGTCGGTGAGGGACCGGATGTTCTCCTCATCCACGGCTCTCCGGGCGGCTATGACCAGTTGCTCCCCCTGGCCCGCTCGCTGGCCGGGCGCGGCTATCGAGCTGTCACGGTCTCGCGGCCAGGCTACCTTCGAACCCCCCAAGAAGTGGGCTCCACGCCGCCGCAGCACGCCGATGCACTCGCCGCTCTCGTGGATGCGCTCGAGCTTCGGCGCGTTCTCCTTATCGGCGTGTCTGGCGGCGGCCCGACAACGCTGCAGCTGGCGCTGCGACATCCGCAGAAGGTGCGGGGCGTGGTGCTGATTTGCGCCGTGAGCTCGCGCCTTCGCGAAGGCGATCCCGACCCCGAGGCGGTTCGTGAGTTCGACTTCATGTGGGATCTGGGCGCCTTGATAGCGAGGTTCTTCCCCTCCCGCGGCCTTAGGTTGCTTGGCGTCACCGAGGCCGTCGAGCTCGAGCGGCACCTCGCCGATCCCGCCACGGTGGAGGCCGTTCGCTACCTCTTTCAGTCTCTCGGTTTCAGCCGCCGCCGGCGAGGCTACGCTCAGGACATGCTCGCAGTCGAATGGAGCGATCTGCACTATCCCCTCGAGCTGATCGAGGCGCCGACCCTGGTACTGCACGGCTCCGAAGACGCCAATGTTCCCCTGTCGCACGGCGAGCACGTTGCCTCGAGCATCCCCGGCGCGCAGCTGCGCGTCCTGGATGGCGCCGGACAGGCCATCTTCGTGCTTCAGCACAGGTGGATCGAAGATCAGGTAGATACGTTCCTGAGCAAGATCCACTAGTGGCCTGTAACAGATAATCGTTGCATATCGTGGTGGGGAAATGGGTGCGGATGCCAGGCGCGACGACGAGACGATGTTTGCCCATCGTGGAGTAGGAGCAACGCTGCAGACGGGCCGATTTCGCCGCCATCCTGCGGACAGATGGGCAGTTGCGGGCGATCTCGGCGTTGCGCCTCGTCGACGATGCCCATTGCATCGCCTTCCTCGCCGCGCCTTGATCTCACCCGCAAATCCCATCTGCGATATGTAACGATTATCTGTTACAGGCCACTAGGCGGCGTGGTGGAAGTGTGGCAGGCGGTAACCCTTTGGGCGATTCCAGCGGCGCGAACCGGGTACGTGAACTTGCTGGCGGCAGCCGAGTCGATGGCGAGCCGGCTACTCGTCGGTTTCGTGCGGCGATCCCTCGCCTCGTAGCGTGTCGACAACCTCCGCGACCACCCGCACGATGAGCTCGGGATCGTCGCGGTCGATGTGGTGGCTCGCCTTGGGGCTGACGTATTGCACCGTCGCCGTCGTGAGGCGCAGTAGGTCATGCTGCAGCTCGAGCCATACCGTGTTCGACTCTGCAATCGGTATCCCCAGCCCCTCGAAGGCGGCGAAGCTGTTGCCGGCGGTGATGATCGCCACGGGCAAGCTCGGTTTCAGTTGGGCGCTCGCCACCCGCTCGGCCATCAGCAACGCCACCTGCATCTCGGTGCCAAGCGCGCGCAGGAACGCGGGGCGCAGCTGGGCGGCGGCGGTGGCGGAGTCGGGTGCTGGTGACATGAGCCGAATCAAACCGAGTCGTGCAAACAATGGAGCCCAGCGAAGTTGCCGTGCCGCATCGCGGACCAGGCTGACGTTCTCGGGCGGCAGCTCCTGCCACTGGCGCTCGTGTGCTGCATCGACGAGAACCAGGGCGGCGGCGCGCTCGGGGTGGGCTGCGGCGTACAGCCGGACCATGTAGCCGCCGAACGAGTGGCCGGCAAGCACCAGAGGTCGGTCGGTACCGATACTCTCGACGACCGCCTCCAGATCGGTGAGGAACCGCTCGACGCCGTCCACACCCGTCGGCGGGTCGCTCCAGCCGAGCCCGGCACGATCGTAGAAACAAGCACGCGTAACCGATCCCAGCGCTCGGTGGAGATCGGCGTAGTCCGCCGAGGAGCCTCCCGCGCCAACATCGAACAAAACGATCGGCGTGCCTTCGCCGATGCAATGCAGATGAAGGCGATAACCGCCCACGTCGACGAGCTCGCCAGGGGCCGGGAAGGCGCGACGGTCACGGGCGCTCGCCAGGCTTTGATAGCTCCAGCCGCCAGCGGCAGCAAGCGTCAGCAGGGTGGCGATGCCCACAGCAGCTCGCCGGAGCCAGAGTAGAAAGAGTCGACGGGTTCGGTCAGCGGGAATCTGTTGAGAGTCAGTCATCAGCAATCTCTGGGGGGGAAGGAAACGCGACGAACGGGTCCGATCGCTGTTGTTTGACCATAGGACATTCGAAGTAAGTATTACGATTACTTAACAGGTAATGTTTTAAACTATGTCGGCGCGGTTATGTTGAACGTAGGTAACTTGCTTGCGGGCATAGGCTGCGCAAATAGGGTGCGGAAACAGAGAGGTTGAACCCAGGCAAGGGATAGCCACAGGACATGGACGGATTGCGGCGGTGAAGAGCCGAGCCAGAGCGTTGAGCCCGGTCGGCCACGTGCTACGCGATTGGCGTCGGGTGCGTGGTAAGAGCCAGCTCAGGCTGGCGCACGACGCCGATGTTTCGGCGCGGCACTTGAGCTTCATCGAGACCGGCCGGGCGCAGCCCAGCCGCCGCATCCTGCTGACGCTGGCGCGTTCCCTGGAAATGCCGCTGCGCGGGCAGAACTCGCTGTTGGAGGCGGCTGGCTACGCGCGGCTGTACAAGGAAAGTCAGTTCGACGCCGGCGAGCTGGCCCAGGTGCGCGGCGTCATCGAGTTTCTGTTGCAACGCCACGACCCCTACTCGGCGGTGGCTCTCGACCGTTGTTGGAACGTGCTGTTGTCCAATCGCGCCTTCGATCTCACCGTGGCCCGTCTGGTCGATCTGGAGTCGATCTTCGGCGTCGGCGACACCAATCTGATGAAGCTCCTGTTCCATCCCGATGGGCTGCGTCGCAACGTCGCCAACATGGATCAGGTCGGACCGATCATGCTCAACCGAATTCGCGGTGAGATTCGCCGCACTGGCGGTCCGGACCCGCTGGAAGAATTGCTCGAGGAGCTGGTGGAGTATCCCGGCATCCCGGCGCTGTGGAAAATTCCAGACCCGTCAGTTGCCGACTCCGTGGTGATTCCGGTTCATCTGGTTGTTGGTGGCGAAGACCTGCGCTTCCTCAGCGCGATCACCACGTTGGGCACTCCGCAGGATGTCATGTTGCAGGAGCTCTCGATCGAGACGTTCCTGCCCGCCGACGACGCCACCGATCGCTTCATGCAGGGCGTTGGTGCCGAGATCGACGATTCCTGACCTTACCTCGACGGTAATTGTCTCGCTTCAGACGGCCGACGGAAGATCGTCTCGAGTTGGGGAACCGCCGCTCCTGCCCCCTTTGGAACCATCGTCAACCGTTGCGGAGAAGGAAAGATGAGCTTGCCGGCGCCGAGACGCCAACTGGTGGTCCTGGGCTTGGTAGCCTTGCTGATCACCATTGTTCCCCGCACCGCTCAGGGTCAGGGGCCCGTACTGCCCCGAGAATCGACACCCCATGTCGACGCCATGCTCGAGGAGCTCGAGCGCAGCTATGCCGCCATGGACTCAGTTGGATTCGTGGCGCTGTTCACCGATGACATCGTGCAGCACGACGTCAACCGGCGCGTGCTGATCGAGGGCATCGACGCCTGGCGGGAGCAGACGGAAACCATCAACGCGGCGCATCGCGCCATGACCCGGGTCCACCACGGGCGCGTGCTCAGCGGACAGTGGCTCATCGTCGAGATCGAATGGACCGGAACGGTAATCGGAGCGGCGGTCGGGGCAAAAGAGGACCGTGACTACAGCTATCAAGGGGTGGGGCTGCTGGAGCTCGCCGATGGCCGCATCCGGCGTCAGCTCATATACAGCGACTATGTAACCCTGGCCGAGCAGCTCGGGCTCGGTGGCCCGCCAAGGTGATGAGAGGGGCCTGGTCGCGCGCTAGGCTGCTTCAGTTGCCTGCGCCCGCGACGGGCCGCGGGTGAGGATCTCACGCTAGCAACGGGTTGGTTACTTTCAGCTCCGGGAACCTGCCGAAGTCAAGGTCTGCGCTCCAGAGCTCGCTGACCCCGTGCTGCAAGCAGAGAGCGGCGACGCGCGCATCGTGCACTTTCGCGCCGGCAATGCCTCCCCGCTTCAGCAGCGGTCCCAAATGCTCGAGGTAGGTCGACCCTTCCGCCAACAATCGCAGGCTCGGCGATTCCATCCACGCCGCCAGCTGGTCAAGGGCGTCGTCCCCGGGCGTCGGCGGATCGTAAATCCGCGGGTGTGTCGTGATCGCCAGGAATTCATGCGCACACGGCCAGGGCTCCGCCCAGGGCCCAGCGCCCTCGGTCAGGGAGCGAAGCCGCGACGCCGCCACTGTGTGCCAACGCGAATCCGCCCGGTGCGCATAGATCAGGATATTGCTATCCACGGCGATCAAGCGCCGCGGCCCTCGTATGCCAGCTCCATCAAGCGCTGCCAGTCGCCCTCGTCGAGCCCCGGCTGCAGGCCGCGGCCCGCGAAGCTCGCATCGCGCAACACGAATCGATTGGCTTCTTCGCGTCGAGCGAGGGTGGTGCGAAGGCCTTCGTCGATGAGCGCGCGGAGCGTAGTTCTCTCGTCGGCAGCTACTTTCTTGGCTCGTTTCAGGAGATCAGGAGCAATATTTACGGTTGTCTTCATGCATATAGATATACTACATCAGCAGCATCGCTCGTAGCCTGTTTCAGCCTCCCAGTCACAATGAGACGGACCCGGGTCGCGATGAAGTCGGCCGGAGTCGCCATCGGACCTGCGGGGCGCTATCCTGTGATCGCCCATCTGACCGGTCGCGATCGCGGCCCCCAACCCGTGTATCTCACGAGGTTCGTCGATGGGCTCGCCCGCCGCTCTCTACGTTATTCCGCTGGATCAGCTGGACCGCACGGATGTCGCCCGAGTGGGTGGCAAGAGCGCCTCGCTCGGCGAGATGGTGGGCGTGCTGTCAGGGTCGACCGTTGGCGTTCCACCGGGGTTCGCGGTGACCACAGCGGCGTTCACGCGCATCCTCAACGCGGCGCCCGGCGTCCGCCGGCAGATCGTGAGCGAGCTAGGGGCGATCGACTACGACAACTTCGAGAGCCTGTTCCGCGGCGCCAGCCACTGTCGCGACCTGGTAAGCAACCTCGACATCCCGAACGACGTGGTCGAGGCGGTCACCGCTTCGTACGCCGCACTCGAAGAAACCGCCGACATGAAGAACGTCGATGTGGCGGTGCGCTCGAGCGCGGTGTCGGAAGACTCAGCCGAAGCCTCGTTCGCCGGTCAGTACGAGTCGTTCCTGGGTGTGCGCGGGCGCAGCAATGTGCTCAGCGCCTGTCGTGACTGTTTCACCTCGTTCTTTACCAGCCGCGGCGTCGACTACAGGCACCGATGTGGCTTGCCCGACGACACCTTTGATTTCGCGGTGACGGTGCAACGCATGGCGCGCAGCGACCAGGCGTGCTCCGGGGTGATGTTCACCATGGATCCGGACAGCGGCGCCCGCGACTTCCTCCTGCTGAACGCTAGCTGGGGGCTCGGCGAGCCCATCGTCCAGGGTCAGGTCAGCCCGGACGAGGTCTTGATCTTCAAGCCCACGCTGCTCAAGGGTCCGCCGCTGGACCCGGTGATCTCGCAGGAGCGCGGCGCCAAGGAGGTGAAGATGGTCTACGCCTGGGGCGGTACCGCCACCACGGAGATCATCGAGACCACGTCCGACGAGCGCGGCGTGTTCAGCGTCGAGCGATCTGACGTGCTCGAGCTCGCCACGGCCGCTTGCCGACTCGAGGAGGCCTATGGCGTCCCGCTCGACATCGAGTGGGCCAAGGACGGCGTGGTTGACCGCCTGTTTCTGGTGCAGGCGCGCCCCATGACCGTGCACCGGGAGGAAGTGCAGACGACTCTCGAGCGCTACCTGATCGGCGACAACGGACCTCCGCTGGTCATCGGTCAGGCGGTGGGCAACAAGGTGGCGGCAGGGGTGACGCGGGTGATCCACGATATTCATGGGATCGACGCCTTCCACGAGGGCGAGGTGCTGGTGACCGAGCGCACCGATCCGGATTGGGAACCGGTGATGAAGCTGGCCGCGGCGATCGTCACCGATACCGGTGGACGCACCTCGCACGCGGCGATCGTGGCGCGCGAGATCGGCGTGCCATGCGTGGTCGGCACCGCCGATGCCACCACCGTGCTGGCCGAGCACGAAGAGATCACGGTGAGTTGCATCGAAGAGCAGGGTTTCGTTTATTCGGGGATTCGGAGCTTCGAGCGTGAGGTGATCGATCTCGCCGGGATCCCGGAGACCCGCACCGATGTGATGGTGATCGTTGGCAACCCAGCGCGCGCCATCCAGCAGGCACGGCTTCCGACCCGAGGCGTAGGACTGGCGCGACTGGAGTTCATCATCGCCAGCCAGATCGGCATCCATCCGCGAGCGCTGCTGGAGCCCGAGCAGCTCAGCGACGAGGAGCGCGCGGCGATCGGCGAGCGCACCAGGGCGTACGGGTCGGGTCGCGAGTACTTCATCGATCGGCTCACCGACGGTGTGGCGATGATCGCTGCTGCCTTCTACCCCCACGAGGTCATCGTGCGGCTGTCGGATTTCAAGTCCAACGAGTACCGAGGTCTGCTCGGGGGCCACCACTTCGAGCCGCAAGAGGACAACCCGATGCTCGGATGGCGGGGTGCCTGCCGCTACACCAGCCCCGAATATCGCGAGGCGTTTCGCCTGGAGTGTGAGGCGATCAAGCGCGCCCGCGAACAGATGGGCCTGGCCAACATCAAGGTGATGGTGCCCTTCGCCCGCACCGTGCCCGAGCTCGAGGCGACGATCGAGGTGCTGGCCGAATTCGGCCTCCGTCGCGGTGACTCCGGTCTCGAGGTCTACATGATGGTCGAGGTGCCCTCCAACGTGATCCTGTTGCGCGACTTCGCCCAACACGTCGACGGGCTGAGCATCGGCAGCAACGACCTGACGCAGCTGGCACTCGGGCTGGATCGCGACGCCGGTGGCTACATGGCCCAGATCGGCGACGAGCGCGATCCGGCGGTTCAGGCGATGCTGCGCATGGCACTTCGCACGGTGCGCGAGCTGCGCGAGGAAGGCCAGCAGATCCGCATCGGTATCTGTGGGCAGGCACCGTCGGACTTTCCCGAGATCACCCGTCTCTTGGTCGAGGAGGGCATCGACAGCATCTCGGTGACCCCCGACGCTCTGGTGTCGACGATCCTTACTGTCGCCGAGGTCGAGGGTCGTTGACCATTGTTTGGTAGGTAGCGCCGCCAGCCTCGCCCGCCGGGTCTCGGAATCAGTCGAGAAACACATGCCGCTGAAGCTCATTCGCGCCACCGACACCCGCACCCTGTGGGACACCTGCGCCGATCGCTTTCTCGACGAGGTGGGCGATAACCCCGGCCCCTCGGGCTTCGCGGCGCATCTTTGGTTGACGCACCGCAACCAGCGGGACCTGCTGCTGGAGCGCGCCGCGGCACGTGGCGTAAAGGGGTGGCTGGGGCCGCCGATCACCGACTTCCGTGATCTGCATCGGCGCTTCGATATCCGCGGCAAGGCCGTCGGGCTGCTGACGCGGCGACGCTTGATCAGCCGTGTGGCCATGCGGGTCGGCCGGCAAGTGGGGCTGACCGACCCGAGCCACACCGACGGGGTGGCTCGCGGCCACATGCTCGATGCGCTGTTCGGTGAGTTGCTGCCAGAGGGCGTCGATGCGGCGCGGTTGAAGGGCGCTTTGGCGAGCGTCGGTGACGACGCCTTCGCGCGGCGGCGCAACGAGTGGATCGTCGGCGCCTATTCCACCTACCTGGCAGAGCTGCGCCAGCGTGAGTTGTTCGACATGCGCTCCAGTTGGGCGGCGATCGCTGCTCGTGTCGACGAGGGCGCCCTGGTGGAGGCGCTGGGCGGCGCGACACGTCTCTATCTGTACGGGCTCTACATGACCCGATCGCGACGGCGCCTTCTAACCTCGCTGGCGGCACAAGGTGATGTGGATGTTCAGCTCTTCGTGCTCGCTGAGCCGGAGACCGAGGAGCTGTGCGAGCTGAGCGACGAGGTCGAGGACATCACCGGCGGCGCGGTACCCCCTGCTGGTGTCCAACCGGCTCCCGACACGCAGCGCGAGCTCGCCTGGATCGCCCGCGAAGTGAAGAGCTTGCTGGTGCGCGGCGACGTTTGCCCGCACCAGATCGCGGTCATCGCGCGCAGCGGACACGAGGACACCGGCCGCGCCTACCACGCGCTACGAAGCGCCGGTGTCCCGTGCACGGCGGTGATCCGGTCGCGGCTGACCGAGATCGGGGCGCTCAAGGCACTGCTGTTGGTGTTCCGGGGCGCCGCCTCAGGATGGAGCTATCGTGCCCTGCGCGCCGTTCTCGACAACGCCTACTTCGAGACCGATATCGACCTCCGCCCGATCGACCACATCGCCACGCAGCGCCGCGTCGTCGGCCTCGATGCCTGGCAGCGGCGGCTGAGTGAACTCGCCGAGAAGGTTCAGCCCGAGCGATCCACCCGGGGTAAAGGGTTGGCTCGAGAACGCTTGCGAAAGGACGTGGAGCGCTTCGCGGCGTTGCGCGCTGTGCTCGACCCGCTCAGTGCACCGCGCGCTGAGGGGGCATGGATCGAGCTGACGCTGACCTTGTTGCGCCACGGTCTGTTCGAGCTGCGGCGCCGCGTATGCGAGCCGGTGGCTGGACGCTGGGATGTGGTTCGCCTGGACCAGCGGGGCCTGGTGCAGACCGAGAGCCTGCTGTGCGAATGGGCGACGCTCGATCACTCTGATGCTCCGCTCGGCGTCGACCAATGGTACGCGCTACTGCAACGACTGCTGGAGGCGAACGAGCTGAGCATCACCACCCCGATGCACAAGGGCGTGCAGGTGCTCGAGGCGCACGATGCGGCGCTCACGCCGTTCCGCCAGGTGTTCGTGATGCACGCCAACGACGGCACCTTTCCACAGCGCGCCTCTGCTGGCGGCGTGCTGTCGAACGAGGAACGTATGCAATTGCGCCAGCAGGGGCTGCCGCTGGCGCATCGCGAGCTTGCGTTGCGGCGCGAGCGTGCGCTATGGCGCGCCGTCACCGGAGCAGGAGACGTGCGGATCACCTATCGAAGCGCCGACCCGACGGGCACGCCGTTGATGCCGTCGCTGATGGTGCCGCCGCACGATCCCGGGTCTGAGCTGCCGCGTACACGCGACCCCTGGGACGACCCGGTTACCGCGGCTCAAGCGAATCGCCTGGCGGCGCACCGCTTGTTCGACGCGCGCACCGAGGATTCGATCGCGCCGGCCTCGCAGGATCTCGTCCGCCATGCGGTCCTCGTTGCGGTGGCGGAGTCGCACCGCGACACCGGCCACGAGTCGTTGCATTCAGCGCACCCGGCGTATCGACCCAACCCGTGGAATGGCGAGTTGCGCGATCCGCGTGTGCTCGCCTGGCTGGCGTCCCGTTTCAACGAGGAAACCATGTGGTCAGCCAGCGCGCTGGAAACCTACACGAAGAACCCATTCGTGTTTCTCGTCAAGAGGATCCTTCGCCTCGACGAGGTCGTAGAGGCCGAGGAGGAGACCACGCCGCTGGTGTTCGGCGCCGTCGCACACGATCTGCTCGAACGCTTCTACAGCCTGTTGAAGGACGATGTGCCGCTCGGTTTCGACCGTCGCGCCGCAGCTGCGTTCACCGAAGCGGCTGCTGAGGTCATCGTCGATCGCGAGATCAGCGATGAGTGGACCGGCGCGCCGCTTCTCTGGCGCCAGGAGTGCGATGCGATCCTTGTCCGCGTACGCGACTATCTCGCCTGGGAGCTCGGCCATCTGGCAGAGAAAGGCGAGCGGCCGTTCCTCATCGAGTACAAATTCGGTGACCACGGCGGGGTGCTCATAGAGGGTGTGGACGTGGAGGACCGGCCTGCCTGTCTGCGGCTGCGCGGGCGCATCGATCGTGTCGACCTGACCGGGGCCGGCCCGCCCGGCCCGGATGGCTCCGCCACGTCGAACGTGCTGGACTACAAGAGCGGCAAGACTCCCAGCGCCAACGACTATGTCGACGGCACCGCGCTGCAGGCGCCCCTCTACATGCAGGTGCTCGAGAACGCCGGTCATCACGTCGGCATCGGGTTCTACCGGTCGCTCAAGAAGGGCGGCGGCAAGTACACGCAGTACGCTGGCAAGATCCGGCGCCACGAAGCCAAGTACGACGCGGCGCTGCAGTTCGCGCTCAGCGTCCCGGGCCGTATCCGGGCCGGAATGTTCGAGCCGGTGCGTTCGTTGCGGGCAGGCCGTTGGCCAGCGTACGAGCCCGATCGCGGCATCGCGCGAAGCGCGGCGCAGCTTCCCGCGGGGAGCCGCTTCGATGCCTGAGCTGCGATGGACTCACCAGCAAGCGCGCGCCATCACCGCCGTCGGAAGCACGCTATTGGAAGCCAACGCCGGCACCGGCAAGACCGCCACCGTGATCGGCAAGATCCAATGGCTGCTGGGGCTCGCCCTGCCGCCGGATCGGGACGGCAACTTGCTGCCGCCCTGCGCTCAGCCCTGCGACTTACATGAGATTGCCGCCATCACCTTCACCGAGAAGGCAGCCTACGATCTCAAGCGCAAGCTGCGCGACGTCATCGAGGAGTCGGAGCGTGCCGACGAGCTACGCTGGCAGATCGACCGCGCTTCCATCGGTACCATCCACTCGTTTTGCGCCGAGCTGTTGCGCGACCATGCGCTGCGCTTCGGCATCGATCCGACCTTCGGTGTGCTGGATTCGCGCCAGTCGTGGGCCGCCCAGGACGACATCATCCGCGGAGTGATCTACGAGGCGTTAGAGGGCGAGGATCCCGGAACCGGTGATCTGTTGCGCATCCACAAGCTGAGCGGCTGGCAGCACACCAACGGCGCCATCGACCACGTGCGCAAGCTGATGAGCGACCTTCGCTGGTATGGCGACCGTTACACGGCGTGGAAACGTGATGGTCGGCTCGATCGTCAAGCGCTGGGCGCCCTCGCAGGCGTCTGGGACGACGACACCGACGAGGCGGCGCTTGCCCACTGCGATTCCCTGCTGCGCTTGGCGACCAGCGCCCTGACACGCTGGCAGGCACACCTGGCGAGCGAGAACGTCCGCGACTTCGATTCCCTCATTCTCGATGCTCGCACGCTGCTCACCGGTGACGATGGCGGGGCGGCGCTCGAGAGCATCCGGCGCCGATACCGGATCCTCGTGATCGATGAGTTCCAGGACACCGACTTCGCCCAACGCGACATCGCCTTCGCCATTGCCGGGCTGGACCGCGGGCGTGCTTTGCCGCGCCCGCAGCTGTTTCTGGTGGGCGACCCGAAACAGAGCATTTACCGGTTTCGCGGTGCTGATATCTCGGTGTGGAACCGGGTGCAACAGGCGGTTCGTAGCGATGGAGAGGTGATGCAACTGTCGGAGAATTTCCGCTGTGCACCGCCGATCATCGACCTGGTGAACGACGTGTCGGCCGCCGCCATGGCCGACGTCGGCACTGCTCTCGAGGTTGAGAGTCCGGCGAGCATGATCGCCTACAGCGAGTTGGTCGCGGCTCGCCCGGAGACGCCCACGGCTCGGCTCGAGTGGTTGGTGGCGGAGAAGACCGGTGGCCGCGGCAAGAACGATCCGCAAGCCGAGGCGGCGCAGGTGGCCGCCCGCATCGAGGAGATGGTTGGGGTCGAAACCGTGTTGGGAGAGGGCTCGGAGGTGGAGCGTTCCATTGCCTATCGCGACATTGCTGTGCTCTATCGCAGCCGCGCGCCGCTGCGCTACTTCGAGACGGCGCTGGGGCGCAGGGGGATTCCCTACACCATCGCCGGGGCGCCGCATCTCGGCGACCGGCAGGAGATTCTCGACCTGCTGAACGCGCTGCGCTTGATTCGCAACCCGCACGATGATCTGCGGGCGTTCGGCTTCTTGCGCTCACCGTTCGTATGCCTGCGCGATGAGGTCATTGCTCATATTCGGCTCGAGGCGCGTGGGCCCGATCTGCTCCGCCAGTGTGAGCGGTACCTGCGCCAGGAGGAGTGGTACGAAGCCCCTGAGCACGGCCACATCAGCAGCATCGAGCGCCTGGCGCTGGAGCGTGGTCTGCAGGCGCTGCGCCAGGCCCGTGCGCTGGTGCACCGCGCGCCGCTGGACGAGGTGCTGTCGCGCTTGCTCGACGACACCGGCTACCGTCTGCACCTGCACATGCGCCAGCGTCGCGAGGAGCAGCTGGCCAACATCCAGAGCTTCATCCAGTTCACCGAGGCGTACCGAGATCTCGACATCGGGACGTTCCTCGAGGTGTGGGACCGCTGGGACGAGCAGGACAACGGGCTGCCGCAGGCGCCGCTCTACAGCAACGAGGATGACGTCGTGACGCTGACCACCATCCACCGCGCCAAGGGGCTTGAATGGCCGGTGGTCTTCCTGGTGGGCATCGGCAGGAAGCTGGGCCACGATCCTTGGGGAAGGTTCTGGAGCGATCGGGAGCTCGGCCCGCTGCTCAACCCGCCCAAGTCCGATCGCGGTGCCCGCGCGCAGCGACTACACGATCGCGAGCGACTCGAGGATCGGGCCGAGGAGGCGCGACTGCTCTACGTGGCCATCACCCGCGCGCGCGATCGGCTGTTGGTGGTTGGGGCCCACCAGGACAACAGCTATGCCGCCTGGCTGCGGCAGGGAATCGACCGCAACCCGGTGTTCGTCCGCGAGGAGCCTGCCTCCGAGCCGCCGCTCGACAGAGCGTCGTTGGTCGGCCTCGGTTGGCTCGACGGCATGCGCGTGGAAGAGCCCGGTCGTCTGGTAGCGCCGATCGCGGAGCCTCCGCCTCGCTTCGTGCACTCGGCCACCGAGCTCATGATGCGCGAACGGGACGAAGACGAGTGGCAGCGTCGTTATCGACATGGTGTGCAGGCTCCGAGCGAGTTCGTGGTGCAGCCACCTGAGGGGGAGCCGTCGCTGCAGCCAACTGTGCGCGGCACCTTGATCCACGGGGTGCTCGAACGCATCCAGCAGGAAGACGAGCTGGCGGCCATTCTCGAAGAAACCATCGGCGGCCTCGACGATCCCGAGCTCGAACGGTTGATGAGCTCGCACTCGCGTTACCGGGCGGCGCTCGAAGCCGAGATCCGCAAGATCGTGCGTTCCGACGCCTGGAAGTGGTACGTCGAGGGCGAGAACTATCGGGAGCTGAGCTTCTTGTACCTACTCGCGGCACGCGACTGGCGAGTCGGCGCCTTCGATCTGTATCGCCCCGGCGACCCCGACGCCTGGGTGGTCGACTTCAAGACCCACGAGATCGGTGCCGATGAGGTGGCTGCGGTCGCCGCCGGTTATCAGATTCAGGCGCAGGTCTATCGACAGGCGGCGCAGGTTGCCGGGCCGGTGAGGGTTCGGCTGCACTTCACCGGGCCCGGCAATCTCATCGACGATCTCGGCATCGAGTTATCCGGCGACGAGTCATGTGACGCCGAGTCACCCGACGTCGAGTCCACCGGCGACGGGAAGGAGCAGGGGACGCTGTTCTGACGCTCGCCACCGGTTCGCCGCGCCTAGCCGTGTTTACCAGAGAGTGGCGATGCCGTATTCGGCAAACTCCGCATCACCGGTGATGCAGACGAGCCCCTCGGTCTGGGACTGCGCGATCAGCATCCGATCGAACGGGTCGGGGTGATGCGGTGGCAGGTCGGCGGCGCGCTGCGCGTGTCGAGCTTCCATCGGAAGCTCCAGGAAGTCGTTCTCGGCGATCTCCGCCTCCAGGTCGGCGTCTTCGACCCTGAGTCGTCCGAGCTGTCGTTTTATCGCCAGCTCCCAGATGGTGGCGGCGCTGACAAACACCACCGAGCGGGGCTCGGCGATCGCTTGGCGGGCCGCGGGCGGAAGCGAGCGATGGTCCATCAACCACCACAGGTAGGCACGGCTGTCGAGCAACAACCTCAAGGCTCAGTCCGCGCGAAACGGTTTCGCGATCTCGTCTGGGAGCGGATCGTCGAAATCCAGCCCGATGTGGATCTTGTCCTGAAGCCGGCCGGGTCGACGTGGCGGTCCCCCGATCGGTACGAGACGGGCAATCGGCTGGCCGTTCTTGGCGATGATGATGTCCTCGCCCGCCAGTACCCGCTCGAGAACGCGCGAAAGGTGGGTCTTGGCCTCGTGAATGTTGACGATCCGCATCGTCGGTTCTCCCGCGTCTGCGTCGCGTCGGGGCAGGGTCCAACGCGTAGGGGCCCGGGTCACCCTGGCTGAAAGAGTGCCCCGGGACTCTCGAAAGGGGCATGAGTCGCTGCTATCTTAGCTAAGTCGACTTAGTCAATCAAGGCCGACGCCCCGATTCCTCGAGGGCGCCGCGCCATTCGGCCCGGTGGGGCTGCGCATCGTCAGAACGTTCTAGGATCTGCGCCCGGAGTGCCCCTAGAATCCGTCTCATGGACGGATCGATTCCAGACACCAATCTCGCTCCCCAGCCGATCGGGCTCCCCGGCTGGGCGCAGCGCCTGAAGGACTCCCGTCAGCGGCGCGCCGGGCGCCGGTGCGAGCGACGGTCAGCGCGCCGGCGGCAACGTTCTGGTTCCGAGCGTCGGGTCTCGCCAGCCGCGGAAGCTTCTAGCCTAGGGCGTCTGACCGAGGTGCCAGAGGACGTGCAGCTGGCCGGCGTCGTCGCCCGCGGCCTACTCGTGCTGCTGCTCGTCAAGACTACGTGGTGGATGATCGGCAACTTTGATATGACCACCATCGGGGCCATCGGTCCTAACGCTGATCCGCCGACATTCGTGTTTCGGGTTCTGTCGGGCGCTAACCTGATCTTCCACGAGGCGGGTCACGCGCTGTTCAGCGTCTGCGGCCGTTTCCTGCAGGTGCTCGGTGGCTCGTTGATGGAGATCTCGTTGCCGTGGATATGCGGCATGGCGCTGCTGTTCTCGCGCCGCGACACCTTCGGCGCTGCGGTAACCGCCTGGTGGGGCGGGGAGGCGCTCGTCGGGTTGGGTCCCTATATCTACGACGCGCGCGAGCAAGTGCAGCCGTTGCTCGGTGGCGTCATCGGACAGGATCGCCCCGGCTATCACGACTGGAACAACCTGCTGTCGTGGACCGGGTTGCTGCGCTTCGACCATGCCATCGCCGGGCTGGCGAAGACAATCGGCTACGGGGTCATGTTGCTGGGACTTGCCTGGAGCTGCTGGCTGCTGCAGCGGCAGTTTCTGGCCAGCCGGGTGCCGTCAGTGGACGGTCTTGGAGCTCTCGACTGACGCGCCGTTCAGGAAGATGCGGCGCACCCGCGAGGTCATCAGCTCGCCCTCGGGCAAGCGCAACACCAGCTTGAAGCCCGGCATGACGAAGGCGCGTCGCAGCGCCGTGCCGGTTCCCGACAGGGTTGTTCCGAGTAGCCGCGCGGCAACGTGCTCGTTGATGAAGTTGCCGCTGCCGCTGGCCTTGACCTCTCCGAGCTCCGGATCTACGAACGCCAGCGTATAGACGCTGTGCGCCGTTTCTACCACCAGCTCGTCACCGGCACGCAGCACGCGCGTGTCGAGGCCGTCTCGGTCATCGACCACGTCGAGCCCGTGCTCGGTTCCAGGTGAGGTGTGGAAACCAGTGTCCATAGCCTCAGCTTAACCCGCGGTGCCGCCTTTTTCCGCCTGGCGCTTCAGCGCGGCGGCGCTAGCCGCCGCAGCTCCTCGAACCAGTTCACCACCACCTGCGCCAGCTCGACGTTGGGGGCATCCTCGGCGTCGGTGTCGGGAAACATCAGGAAGCGGCCGTCGGGAGCGACGTCGTAGTCGGCAAAGCCGCCGCCCGAGAGCGCCAACCCGCCGTAGCCGCCGTAGAAGTCGCCACGAAACAGCTGCCGCGGCCGCGAGCGGGAAAAGGCGGTCTCCGTGGTCACCACATCGACCACCACCACGCCCTCATCGTTGCGATAGAACAGCTCGCGCCCATCCGACGACCAGCGAGCGTAGGCCCCGCCGCTGTCCGACACTTGCCACTTGCCGCCCGCCGGCGGGAACGGTCGGATGTAGATCTGCACCTGGCCGCTCTCGTTGGATTGGTAAGCGACCCAGCGACCGTCCGGGGAGAATGCCGCCTCCAGCTCGGCAAACTCGGTGACGAGGAACTGGTGCACCTCTCCGCTATCTTCCTGCAGGTCGAGGTAGCCGATGTCGTTGCCGGCGCGCCAGCCTTCCGCCGTGTCTTCCGGACCGCTGCGCGTTGTCAGCACGTAACGTCCGTCCGACGACCAGTCGCTGACGAACAGCGCCGCCGGATAGTCGGTCAGGCGCTCGATCTCCCCCGAGCCGTCGGCGCGCTTGCGGTACAGGTTATCCGTTCCATCGCGGTCGGAGGAGAAGATCAGGTCCGTACCGTCGGGTGACCAGACGGCAGGACCCTCGATGCCCTCCGGGAACGTCAGGCGGGTCCGTACGCCGAGCCCTACGTCATACACCCAGATGTCCCAATTGTCGTTGGTCAGCTCCATCATCGCCACCTTGCTGCCATCCGGCGCAACGCGTGCCTCGGCGTAGGTACGCAGCTCGGTGAGAAACGGCTCGGCTTCGCCCTGCCGACCGATCCAGCTCCCCGGGTACGTCGGGTCGACGGTGGCTCCCGTTCTGTACATCAGCACGCCGGTATCCGAGACGGTGTACTGCGAGCCACCGCTGCTGGTGGAGTACGCCAGGTTCTGCACCACCGGGACGGCGCTGCCCACCACTTCCAGCGCATCGAGATCGAAGGGGATGGCGAACAGCGTTCCGCTATTTGCGTAGACGAGATGCCCGGACGACAGGTAGCGGGCGTCGGAGCCGCCGCGGTGCACCGTCGTTCGAACGCCGGTCTCCATGTCAACGACGTCGATGTTGGCTGCGTTGAAGTCGCTCCCCGCCTGCGTATGGGCGGTAAACAGCACGCTCTTGCCGTCGGGCAGCACTCGCGGCCAGCGATGCGTGACATCCTGGCGCGCCTCGTCGAGTGTGGTCAGCTGGGTCGGCTCACCGCCGTTGGCGGAGACACGCCACGAGGCGCTCGCCGCCGACGGGGCGTAGACGATGGTGCCATCAGCTGCCCAGCTGGCGCCGCGGCCGAGGTTGATCGTGGCGATCTGCTGTGCGGTACCTCCGGAGGTCGGGATCTTCAGCAGCGCCGAGTTGGTGAGGTAGCCGATCCACTCCGAGTCGGGCGAGAAAAAGGGCTGGTAGGCGCCGTTGGCGGCAATCTCGCCAAAGGCCACATCGTCGAGTCGGCGTGCGTGTAGCCGCGTGGTTCCTGTGGTTCCCGTCGCCACGGCCACATATTCGCCGTTGGGCGAAAGCGCCATCGAGGAACCCGAGCGCGCCGAGGAGAACAGCGGATCGTCGACGCTGAGCGTCATTTCCATGCGAAGGATCGCAGCGGCGCTCTGGACGCCGGCGTGCGGTCGCAGGTCGGCTGCCCACATCAGTCCCAACAGCGCCGCAACTCCCCAAGGCGCCCAGCGCATCCAGCCGGCGGGAGCGACGGCATCGGTGCCGGCGTCGAGGATCGCCTCGGCCGCCACCGGATCTTCCAGATACTCCTCGATCGATACCCTCGCGTCGCCGATCGACTGGATACGCCGGTCGACGTCCTTGCGCAGACACCGTTGCAGCAAGGCGCGGATGCGGCGTGGGGTCTCCTGCGGCAATGCCTTCCAGTCGGGCTCGCGGTGCACGATCGCGCCGCGAACATCGGTCACCGTTTCACCGCCGAACACACGGTCTCCGGTCAGCATCTCGTAGAGGACGGCGCCGAACGCCCAGATGTCGGCGCGGCGATCCACCGGCTTGCCGCGCGCCTGCTCCGGGCTCATGTAGCCGGCCGTTCCCATGATCATGCCGGCCTGGGTGGCTTCGAGCATGGTCGGCGAGGCGCTGACCTGGAGCGAAGAGGAGATCATGCTGTCGGCCGCGAACGCCTTGGCGAGCCCGAAGTCGAGCAGCTTGACGTCGTCGCTCGGCGACAGCACGACGTTCGCCGGCTTCAGATCGCGATGCACGATGCCGTGCTCGTGGGCGGTTTCGAGCGCGCGGGCGATCTGCAGGGCGATCGCCAGCGCCTCATCCACCGGTATAGGGCCCTGATCGATGCGCGCCGCCAGCGTCTCTCCCTCGGCAAGCTGCATCACCAGCAGCCGTACCGGGCTGCCGCCGTCCTCCGGTGTTGCTTCTTCGAGGCCGTAGATCGCGGCGATGTTGGCATGCTCTACCTGTGCCAGTACCTGCGCCTCACGCTCGAGCCTGGCGAGCCGCTCAGGGTTCTGTGCCAACGCCGGCGGGAGCACCTTGATCGCTACTTCGCGCTTGAGCGTCTCGTCGAGGGCGCGGTACACCTGCCCCATGCCGCCCTCGCCGATCTTGGCAACGATGCGGTAGTGGTTCAGCTTGGAGTCGATCTTCATACAGCCTCGGATTCTCGCTTCATGTCAATTTCGTTCGTGTAGGCCGATTGCATGCTACTCGCTGAAGATCCTGCCGAACAGCGCTCGCACCGGCTCGTGCCGCTTCACCACGATCACCGAGCAGTTCGACCGGCGCGCCACCTCTTCGGGCATCGTCCCGAACAGTACACGCGTAGTGAAGCTCTGGTGCGTCGCGCCCACGAAGACGGCGCCGTAGTTGGCAGACTCCGCGATGATCGCACCGCTGGCCGCGCGGTGTCGCAGGATCTTGATACTCACATCGGGCACCTGATCCAGTCGCGCCTTGGCCGCTTCGAGCCGGGCGGTCTCCTGCTCGACCCGCGCCTCGGAGTCATTCGGAGATACCACGGCGCAGAGGGTTATCGAGGCGCCCTTGGAAGATGCGACCAACGCCGCATAGTCCTCGGCGCGTGTCGCATGAATACCGCCGTCGGTGGCAACGAGGATGGCCTCCTTCGGGCGCCGATCGGGTCCCAAGCGCACCATGATGATGTCGGTGGTGGCATCGTTTACGACATGATCTGTTATCTCGCCGAGGATGCGGCGCGCGGTCGACGTGCGGCCCTTCCAGCCGAGCACGATGAGCTTGCTGTTGCCCTGGTGTGCCGCTTCGAGGATTGCTCGTCCGGCATTGCGGCCGACCCTGACCTGCGAGCTCACCGGGATATCGAACGCCAGCGCCCGCTTGCGGCTAGCAGCCAGGATCTTCTCCTCGTGCTGCACGTACGCCTCGGCCAGGCGGGGTTGTAGCTGGTCGGGCACCAGCACCACTCGTAGCAGCACGATCTCGCCTTGTCGCGGTGCGGCAATCGCTCCGGCAAGGTCCACTAGGGCGTTCGCGGTACCAGGATTGGCGATTGGAACCAGCACCCGGAACGCCGACTCTTCCGGAGCCGACCGTTCTGCCAGCAAGCGCGACGGCGTTTCCTCCGGGACCTCGGTGACGAACTCGGTTCCCTTCCAGATCAGGAACCCGACGATTCCCGCCAACAGGGCCGCCCCGGCGAGCGCCACCGGGACGACGTGCCCCTGCAGCGGGATCTGTACCAGCAGATAGATGTTGGCGGCGATTCCGAGGGCCGGTAGCAGCGGTACGAGCGGAACCCGAAAAGGGCGCTCCAGGTCGGGGAACTGGCGTCGGTGGCGGATCAGCGCCACGTTGACCAGGGTCAGGGCGATCAACAGCACGCAGTCGGCGAAGTGTGCCAGGCTCTCGAGCGGCAGCGCCAACGCGAAGCCACCGATCGCTGCCGCCACCAGCACCAGGGCCACAATCGGCGTGCCGGTGCGGGCGTTGATCGAGCCGATGCGGTGCGGGAGGTGGCGTCGGAGGCTCATTGACATGGCCACCCGGGAGCCGGCAATGATCGACGCGTTGGAAGCGGAGATCATCGAAAAAAGTGCGCCGAGCACGATCACCATGCCGCCCACCGGCCCGAGAAACGCGCGTGCCGTGACGCCCATGGCTGACTCGGTGTATTCGGTCAGGTTCGCGGTCACGATGACCAGGACCACGGCCGAGTACAGCACCGTGACGAAGATCATCGAGATGAAGATCGCGCGCGGCACCGTCTTGGTCGGATTGCGAACTTCGCCGGCTGATGCCGCAATGGCCGAGAAGCCGAAGAACGTGATGAACACCAGCGCGGCGGTGCTGGTGATCGCTCCCGGGTCGGTGCTGAACCGATCGACGATCGTCTGCGTTTCGATCTGTGGCAGGCCTCCGGAGACGAACCACAGCAGCAGGATGATCTTGGCGGCGGTCACCAGCACCTGGAACGTACCGCTCTCCTTGGTGCCCTTCAGGTTCAGCAACGTGAGGGCGGCGAGGAAGATCAGCCCGGCGAGCCTTTCGAAGGGCAGGTGCCAGATGAACTCGTTGAAATAGGTCGACAGGCTGGCGATGTAGAAGCCGCATGACGAGGTGTAGCCGAGCAGCAGACACCAGCCGACGAAATACGCTGTCGGCGGCGAGAACGTCTTGCGGGCGTAAAGGTACCCTTCTCCCGACTGCGGGTAGATAGAGGCGAACTCGCAGTAGCTCAACGCCGTCAGGCTGGCTACCACCGCCGCCAGCAGGAACGAGGCGATGGCGGCAGAGCCGACGTAGCTGATCGCCAGGCCGGAGAGCGTAAAGATGCCCGCCGCGATCATCGTTCCGGTGCCGATCGCCAGCGCGCTGACCAGCCCCAGGTCGCGGCTCAGCTCGGCGTGAACTTGCCCATCGAGATGCGTGTCAGCGTCATCCACGGCGGCAAATCCTACAACGTCAGGGTATGCGGCACCGGGGGCTCGCAGGCCACACTTCCGCCACGGCCCGCTAGCTTGCCTCGGCGGCCGCTTCGACCGGCTGCGTGTAGATCGTCTGCGTCGGGAAGGCGAACTCCAGGCCTTCAGCGTTGAAGCGCTCCAGGATGGCGAGGTTCATCCGGGTCTGTGTCTCCGTCACATCGGCGTCGGCAAGGATGTAGTACTGAAACAGGATGTTCATGGCGAAGTCACCGAAGGCGTTGAACGCGATGACGGCCTCACGCGCTTGCAGGTCGGCGTGCTCGGTGGCGATCTCGCGCAGGATATCCATGGCGCGCTGCATCGCTTCCGGCGTGGTGTCGTAGGTGAGGCCGAGGTTCAGCTTGACGCGGCGCGACGGCTCTCGGCTGACGTTCTCCACTGGCGAGTTGGCGATCGTGGAGTTGGGGATCGTTACCTCACGGCCGGCGAACGTCTGGATGCGCGTGCTGCGCAACCCGATCTCACGCACAGTGCCCTCGTAGCCACCCGCCTTGATCCAGTCGTTCGTACCGAAGGGCCGGTCGGTGAAGATCGTGAAGCCGCCGAAGACGTTCTTGACGGTGTCCTGCGCTGCCATCGCCATCGCCAGGCCGCCGATGCCGAGGCCGGCGATCAACGCCGCCACGTCGTAACCGGCGTTGTTGAGCGCCACGATGATGCCCAGCGACCAGATAACTGCTTTGCCGCCTTTGCGTACGATCGGCAGGAGTTGATCGTCGAGGTCGCTGTCGGTTTCCTGCACCAGAGGTTCGAGTGCCATGCGGATTAGGGTGTCGAAGATCCTCGCCGCCATCGCTGCGACCGACAGCATCATGACGATCTGGACGATGTTCCACGCGGGCCCGAGCATGGTCTCGGGCAGCGTCAGGGTGCGGATTGCCACCCAGAGCCCCACGGCGGTTATCAGCACGACGACAGGCTTGTCGAGGATATCGACGAGCGCGTCGTCGAGCTTGGTGGCCGTGCGACGCGTTAGTCGCCGGACAACGTTGCCGAAGAGCCAGTACACGACCTTGCCCACGAGGAACGTCCCCACCGTGATGGCAAGCGCCGTGGCCCACTGGTTGATGGTGTTGCCGTAGTACGTTTGCGAAAGGAGTTCCTGCATGGGTGCGCTCCGCGGTCAGGCGCGGATGCGGAGACGA
Organism: Acidobacteriota bacterium; assembly: GCA_963666055.2. Lineage (GTDB taxonomy): Bacteria > Acidobacteriota > UBA890 > UBA890 > WLXD01 > DASCOT01. The sequence goes on from CAXWPH010000015.1 coordinate 1,520,064, forward strand.
TCGCGCGCCGAGTCCTGCATGCTTGCCTGCGCGGGACTCTAACCCGGAGTCTCGTGCGTCGTTGGTGGCCGGCTGGCCGAGAGCCAGCGAGCGTCGAGCTCATCGATGGTGGCACAGCCAATCTGCGTGAGGATGTCCTCGAGCCCCTCCCGCAGGATCGCCACGGCGTGATCACCTCCCGGCTTCCCGAGCGCCGCAACGCCATAGATGAACGCTCTGCCGCAGAACACGAGCTGCGCCCCGTGGGCCAGGCAACGGGCAACGTCGAGGCCGCTCATTACGCCGCTGTCGATCATGATCGTGGTGCGGTCGCCAACGGCAGCGCGAATCGCCGGCAATGCGGCTAGCGGCGTGGGCGCCGCGTCGAGCTGGCGCCCCCCGTGGTTGGAGACGATCAGGCCGTCGGCGCCGGCGTCCACAGCGCGTCGGGCGTCGTCGGGATGGAGAATCCCCTTGAGCACGAACGGCCCCGACCACCGTGCGCGGATCGCCTCGATCGCCTTCCAGGACAGCGGGCGGCGCAAGAACTGCTCCCCGACGTAGCTTTCCAGTGACGTAGAGCTGGAACCAGGCGCGCGGCCCCGCCAACTCGCCGATCTCTTCCATTTCGACGGTCGATAGCGTGCTCAGGCAATACGGAATGCCGGCCCGCGCCGCTGCCGCCGCCAGAATCAGCTCGGCGCCGGGCCACATGAGCCCGCTGAGCCCGATCGGCGCGATACCGAACGGCAGCTCGTAGCGCTGTCCGAACAACTCCGTCGACAGCTCCAACGAGGTCACGTCGACCATGAACCGCGGTGTCAAGGTCACGGCGTCCAAGCGAGCGCGGTTGCGCTCGAGACATACCTCGCGCCCGCTGGCTCCCTGCAAGTAATCGAACGCGAAGCGCGGAATTCGCCGTTCGGCGGTGCGCGCCAGGTCCTCGATCGAGGGGTGACGCCGCATCATGGGGCTGGGCGAGTAATCCATCAGGCCACCGCTACTCACCCCGCTTGACGACCGTACCGGCGAGCATGACGAACGAGACGTGTTCCGTCGCGCGAATGTCCTCCAGGGGGTTCCCCGGTACCGCGATGAGGTCGGCCAGTCGCCCTACCTGGATCACGCCGCGATCGGTCACCCCGAGTACAGCAGCCGCCTCGATGGTGGCGGACTGCAACGCTGCCAGCGGTGCCATGCCGCGTTCCACGAGAACGGCGAACTCGCCGGCATTGTCGCCGTGCGGGTACACGCCGGCATCGGTTCCGAAGCCGATCTTCACCCCAGCGGCGATTGCCTGGGCGAGGCTCTCGCGCGCCAGCGGCAGGATGCGCTCGGCCTTGGAGCGTAGCAGTGGTGGCAGCGCGTCTAGATCGATGGCGTCGATGAGGTAGGTGGTCGGTACGAGGTAAGTACCCCGCGCCTTCATCAGCTCGATGGTCTCGGTATCGAGGATCGAGCCGTGCTCGATCGACGCCACGCCGGCCCGCACCGCGGCGCGGATTCCCTCGGTGCCGTGGGCATGCGCCGCCACCTTGATGCCGTGCCGCGCCGCCTCCTGCACCATTGCCTCGAGCTCCGCGAAGCTGTACTGCTGCGCGCCGACGGATTCCTCGAACGACAGCACGCCGGCGGTGGCGCACGTCTTGATGACTTTGGCGCCAGGCTTGATCTGGTAGCGCACCGCCTTGACGACCTCATCGGGACCATCGGCGATGCCGTCGCGCCAGCTGGTCTCGAGCACTCCCGGGGCGAAGCCGGTGATGTCGCAATGCCCGCCGGTGATGCCAATGGGATTGCGCGATGGAAACACGTGTGGTCCCGTCACCATGCCGGTCTCGACGGCGCGGGCGAGCGCCACGGTCACCTCGCCGCCGAAGTCGCGCACGGTGGTGAAGCCGGCGAGAACCGTCTTGCGTGCATTGGACGTGGCTCGGAAGGCCGCATCGACATCGGTTTCTCTTACCGCACGATTGAACGAGTCCGCGTCGATGTCGCCGCCCAAATGGGTGTGCAAGTCGATGAAGCCTGGCAGGAGCGTGACATCGCCGAGATCGATCACCTGCGCATCAGGAGGTAGCTGGCCGACCGCACTGATGCGGCCGTTGACGATGGCGATAATGCCCGGCTCGACCATGCGTCCCTGTACGACGTCGAGCATGCGGGCGGCGCGCAGCACGACGGTTGCGTCGTCCTGTGCCAGGCCGACACTGGGACGGACCAGCAGCAGCAATGTGATTAGCAGTAGGAGGCGACTCAAGAAACGCATCAGATCTCCTAGGAGACAGCGGGGCATGGAAATGTTCGACCCGGAAGCATACTCCCGTGCGACGCGGTCGAGGCTCGCGGACGGACGCGACCCGCGGCCAGCGGAAGCGGCGGATCAAATCGCCAATTGCCGTCGACGTCGACGAAGGTCGGATTGGATGGTGCGTCGGAAGTCAGCACGTGCCAGCGTTCGCCGTTCACCAGGGTTCGCGGTTCGTCAACGGTGATCCAGGCTCCCTGCGGTGTTGCCATGGCCTGAGGGCTCAGACTACCGTTGGCTCCGCCTCCGCTAGGCGCTCTGTCCTCCACCCCGCGGCACGAAGCTCGGTAGGAACGATGATGAAACGACTCCGTAGGTCCGGTCTCTGCTCAATCCTGGTGGGCATCGCGATCATCCTTCCCGCCAGCGCCCAGGAAGAGCTCGACGAGCACGCCCGGGTGCAGGCGATCGCCGAGGCCGCGCTCGAGGCAATCAGCAACGAGGACATGATCGCCTTCACGGATCTCATGGTCGACGACGCGATCACGGTGAGCATCGGCGAGCGCGACGGCGAGGTTCACTACTCGGTGCGGAGCCGGGCCGAGTCGCGGGCCAGGAACCCGCAGGCCGACATCCTCGAGCGCGGCTTCGACCCGGAAATCTCGATCTCGGGGCCCGTCGCCATGGTCTGGCTGCCCTATGACCTGTACGTCGACGGGGAGTGGTCCCATTGCGGTGTGGACACGTTTACCCTCGTGCGCACCGAGGCCGGCTGGCGCATCGCTTCGATGGCTTGGAGCGTTGAGCAACCACCGGCCTGCCAGCCGCATCCGGACGGCCCACCCGGAAACTAGGAGGGAGCGCGTGTCGCGTGTAGAGAAGTTACTCGGAGCAGTCGTCGTCGCCGTGCTCACAATGCCCGGTAGCGCGGTGGTCCAGGCACAGGACGAGACGTCGAGGGGGGAGTGGCGGTCGTCCGGAGGCGACAGCGCCTACACGCGGTATTCGCCGCTCGATCAGATCACCCGCGACAACGTGAAGGATCTGCGGATCGTGTGGCGTCGCCCGGGTCTCGACCCCGAGTTCGCAGAGAAGTACCCGAGGCTACGAACCGGCAATTATCTGCGCGCCACGCCGACGATGCTCGACGGGGTGCTGTACACACCCAACGCCGCCGGCCTGGTCGAGGCCGTCGACGCGGCCACCGGCGAGACGATCTGGCGCCAGGAGCCACCGCCAGAGATGGCGCAAGAGCGAAACTCGCAGAGCACACGGGGGGTGGATCACTGGGAGGGCGATTCACAACGCCGGCTGTTCTCGAATCGGAACGGCTACCTGTATGCGCTTGATTTGCGTACCGGCGAGCCATTTGCCGGGTTCGGCGACAACGGTCGGGTAAGCCTCACGCCGACAGAGGCGCGCAACTTCCGCTGGACCTCCGGCCCGATCGTGGTGGGCGACGTTGTCGTTATCGCCGGCAACGTCGACGGCGCCGGTGACAGCGGCATGCGGTGGAGGGACAGCTTGTCGGAGGACGTACGCGGCTTCGACGTTCTCACCGGCCGGCTGCTCTGGACCTTCTACGTGGTGCCCCGCGAGGGTGAGTATGGTGCCGAGACCTGGGGCGACGACTCCCGAGCGCACTCAGGTGATCTTGGTTCCTGGTGTTGTGTGTCCGCTGACGAAGAGCTCGGCTACGTATACGTTCCGCTAACCGCTCCGACGGCGGCGTACTACGGCGGACACCGGCCCGGCGACAACCTCTTCTCCAACACCCTCGTGGTGCTCGATGCCAAGACCGGCGAGCGCGTCTGGCACTTCCAGATGGTGCATCACGACCTGTGGGAGTACGACACGGTGGGCCCGGCGACCCTGGGCGACATCACCGTTGACGGGCGGCGAATCAAGGCGGTCATGCAACCCAGCAAGACCGGCTACCTGTATGTCTTCGATCGCGCCACAGGTGCGCCCGTGTGGCCCATCGAGGAGCGCCCCGTGCCGCCATCCACCGTGCCGGGCGAGCACGCCGCGCCGACGCAGCCGTTTCCCACCAAGCCGCCACCGTTCGCGCGCGTCGGTTTGACCGAGGACGACTTCATCGACTTTACGCCGGAGCTGCAGGCGCGGGCGCGGGAGCTTGCCGAACAGTTCGTCATCGGTTCCATCTTCACGCCGCCCTCGCTGGTCAGCGACGAGCCGGGCGGCACCCAGGGGACCCTCATGGTGCCCGGCTCATGGGGTGCGGGAAATTGGAACACCGGCGCCTTCGATCCGGAGACCGGCTTCTACTATGCGGTCTCGCATGCGATTCCACGCGTCTATCGCATCGCCAAGACCGACGACGACGGCGCGGAGATGGACTACTGGAGCCCTAACCGCGAAGCGCCGTACATCGACGGCTTGCCCCTTATCAAGCCTCCCTGGGGACGCGTCGTGGCGCTGGATCTCAACCGCGGCGAACACGTGTGGACGATCGCCAACGGCGATGGTCCTCGGGACCACCCACTCCTCGAAGGCCTCAACCTACCACCGCTGGGGATTGCCAGTCGACCGACGCCGCTGGTGACCAAGACCCTGCTGTTCATCGGTGACGGCAGCGACGTATTCGGCGGCATCCCGGAGCTGATGTATGGTCGCAAGTTCCGTGCCCTCGACAAGGCTACCGGCGAGGTGCTTTAGGAAACCGAGCTGCCGGCGGCGCAGACGGGTGGCCCGATGACCTATCTGGTCGGAGGCAAGCAGTTCATCGTAGTGGCCATCGGGGAGAGGGATCGGCCCTCGGAGTGGGTGGCGCTGGCGCTGCCATGACCCTCCATAGACTCAGGAGACGCGGCCGCCGCGCCGCGCCGTGTGGCTACTGCACCGCCGGGATCACGTGGTCGATGATTACCGACTGCGCCGAGTAAGACTGCTCGTAGATGTTCCAGGAGTTGACCACCGCCACGAGGTCGAGCTCGGGGACGATGATCAGCGACTGGCCGCCGTAGCCCGATCCGCCGTACTGCTTCGGGGCGTCACCGCTGCCGTCGTTCATGATCCACCACTGGAAGCCGTAGCCTCGCTTGCTGTCGGGGTTGTCGGGAGTGGCGAACGACACCCAGGGACGTGCCGATCTCTCTACCCAGCCCTCCGGGAGAAGGCGGACGCCGTCCCAGACCCCGTCCCGCATGAACAGATAGCCGATCTTCGCGAGATCTTCCGGCTTGAGGTACAGGCCGCCCTCGGTGTCTTGGAGGCCGTCGGGAATCGCCTTCCAGTAGTAATCGGTGATGCCCAGCGGGCCGAAGAGGTATTCCTCGGCGTACTCCCCGACGTTGAGGCCGGTGGTGGCCTTGAGAATCGCCGACAGGATCATCGAGTTGCCGCTGTTGTAGACGAAGGTCTCTCCCGGCGCCGCCGCCATCGGCTTGTCGAGCACGAACTGCACCCAGTCTTCCGAGGCTTCGAGCTGCGCCGCGTCGTTGCCCATATCCGTATAGGGCAGCGTGAACTCGTCCCACTCGAAGCCCGGTCGCATGGTGAGCACGTCTTCGAGCGTGATCGTCGCCTTTAGCCCGTCTGGGTCGGGTATCTCCCGGTCCGAGAGATAGGAGAGCGCCGCCACTTCGGTGCCCTCGATCTCGCCCCGGTGGATGGCGATGCCGATCAGCGCCGAGGTCACGCTCTTGGTGATCGACTGGATCGTATGCACCTCCGACCCTTCACGGAACGGGTGGTAGTCGGGGTTGTAGTAGTTGTATTGGTGTGGTTCCTGCTCGTAGCTGGAGTTGATCTCGACGTAGTCATGGTCATAACGGAAATCGGCGATTACCCGCCCGTTGCGCGTCACCACCAGCGCATCGACGTTTCCGTAGGCTCCTACCGCCAGCTCAGCGTCGAGCGCTGCCAGCGCGGCACCGTCGACGCCTTCGTCCTCAGGTGTGGAGCGACTCTAGCCGTTGGTTGGCCAAGCAGTGGGTTCCGGGATCTCGGAGTCGCTCGCACCGCCGCCGGCGCATGCGGCCATCGCCGCGCAGGCGACGACTACCAGCAGATGGGGGTGCGCTGGCCGATGTCCGGCGATGCACCTGCTCGGGAAGACGGGTGGCGTTGAAACGCGCTCTTGCATGGGTGATCTCGCTGGTCTGGGGGCAGGATGGGGTGCACCTTAGCATTCGGTCGGAGGTTGTTGCTGGGTTCCCCGGATGAGCCCAGGCGGGGCTGTTAGCAGGCCGTGGTGGAAGTGTCGCCCGAAGGGTTACGGCGATTTGGGGTCATCTGCGGCGTTGGCCCTCCTGGACGATGGCTGGAGCATTGCCGGCGTCAGGCCGCCTTCCAACTGGCCCCAACTCGCCGTAACCAGGCCCGCCACACTTCCACCACGGCCTGCTAGTATCCAGCCAGCAACGACGATAGATACGATGGAGGCGAGCATGGCGCACAACCGAGACGACGACGAGAGACGCTTTACTCGAGGGGAGTTTCTCGGCGTAGGGGCCGGCTGGGCGGCGGGAATCGGCGCCGCGTCGGCGGCCCTGGGCGCGGCCAGCTCGAACGCGAGCGCGGCGATATCTGGTAGCTCGCCCCATCGCGCCGCGGCCGCCCGCACGACACGGCGCACCGCCATGCCGGTGGATCTGATTGTGCGCAACGCTCGCATCTACACCGTCGACGACGCTGTGCCGGGCGCCGATGCCTTCGCCGTGTCTGGCGATCGCTTTGTGGCTGTTGGCAGCAACGACGACATCGACAACCTCGGTGGGCCTGGAGTCGAGGTAATCGACGCGGGTGGCATGACCGTAGTGCCGGGCTTCATCGATGCACACTCGCATCCCGGCAGCGGCGGTCTGCGCGAGCTCAAGAGCGTCAACGTGGATCTGCGTAGCATACGTGCCATCCAGGACGCCCTACGTGAACGCTCCGAGCAGACGCCGGCGGGCGAGTGGGTGATCGGTTTCAAGTACGACGACACCAAGGTGAGCGACGGTCGCCAGCTGCACCGCCGCGATATTGACGAGGCGGTCCCCGATCATCCGGTGCGCGTTACCCACAGGGGAGGCCACACGTCCTGGTACAACTCGAAGGCGTTGGAGCTTGCCGAGATTACCGCTTCGACCCCCGATCCGGAGCACGGACGCTTCTTCCGGGAGGATGGCGAGCTTACCGGCCGGGTGGCCGAGCGGGCCAATGCCGTGTTCAGCGGCTTGATCACGAACGATGCAACGCGCCAAGACAGGCAAGCGGGCGTGGCGTTGATCACCCGATTGATGGCGCGGTCGGGTCTGACCTCGGTTCACGACGCCGGCTCGGGCGCGGCCGGCGCGACCGCCTACCGCGACGCCTACCGGGCCGGCGAGCTGCGCTGCCGCGTTTACATGCTCATGCGCGGCGGAATCTACCAGGATGTCAAGGCGGCCGGGTTGTACTCCGGGTTCGGCGACGAGTGGTTCCGCCTGGGGGCGGTGAAGTTCGGTGCCGACGGCTCGGCGTCGGAGCGCACCATGGCCATGAGCACGCCGTACGTCGGTCGTCCGGATGACTACGGCATCCTGACGATGACACCGGAGGAGATCCACGAGGTCGTAGAGGACTGCCATCGCCACGACTTCCAGGTTGGCATCCACGCCAACGGCGACGTCGCCATCGACATGGTGCTCGATGCCTACGAGCGTGTGCAGCGGCTGTGGCCACGTCCCGACCCGCGCCATCGCATCGAGCACTGCTCGTTGGTGAATCCCGAGCTGCTCAGTCGCATCAAGGCGACGGGCTCGATCCCGACACCGTTCTACACATACGTGCATTACCACGGCAACAAGTGGGTGGAGTACGGTGAGGAGAAGATGCGCTGGATGTTCGCGCACCGCTCGTTCCTCGATTACGAAATCCCGGTGGCGGGGGCGTCGGACTATGTTCCGGGTCCCTTCGAGCCGCTCATGGCGATTCAGTCGTTGGTCACTCGCAAGGACTTCGACGGGCGCGTCTGGGGCCCGAACCAGCGCGTCAGCGTCGACGAGGCGCTACGCATCTGCACCATTAACGGTGCTCACGCTTCGTTCGAGGAAACCGTCAAGGGCTCGATCAGCGCTGGCAAGCTGGCCGATTTCGTGATGCTGGCCGAGGATCCCCACGACGTCGATGCCGATGCGATCAAGGAGATCGAGGTGACGCGAACCGTCGCCGGAGGTCGGACGACGCACCAGGCGTGAGCTCCGGGCCCGCGGCGTGCGGCGCCTCGTCTTCGTGCGTCAGCTCGATATCGATGCCGTACCAGAGCCACTCGGAGGTTAGCCTCAGGCCCGCCGGCGACGCCGCCACGCCGAGCATGTGACCGCCCAGCTCGATCGTCTCGCTGACGCTCGAGGGCATGGTGATCGGGCGCAGCACGCTGTCGGGCAGACCGAAGCGGAAGCCCGTGTGCAGGATCTCCCGCAGCTTGGCCTCCATGTTGTCGGCGTTGAGCGCCAGGCCGCAGCGGAACATCTTGTCCTGTTCTGCGAGGATCTCGCGCACGTGCGCCCAGGATTCCTCGGTGGGCTCCGGTTGCACGTCGAGTCGCTGGGGAAAGCTGGGGTCGAGCACGAGGCTGCCGTCGACGGGCGTGATCCGGAAGTGTCCGTCGAGCTCGTAGTCGCGGGTGCGGACCGTGGCCGAGAAGGTCTCATCCACCTGGAAATCCCGGCACACGACGCTGATGACTGTGGCAGCGTCCCATTCGAACTTGATACGCGCCGTACCCGTGCCGCTTTCCACCTGCGCCGGTAGGTGCAGCGCGAAGCGGTTGTCGCTGTCTACGGTGATCGTCGGCTCGCCGGCGCGCAACGTGGCGCGGATGTCGTTGATGCTGACGTGCAGCGTCCAGCGCCCGGCGCGGACGCGGATCGGTCCGATCCGCGTTCTTACCTCGTTGTCTTCCAGCGCCACGGTCCCGGGGCTGAAGTGCAGCTGCACGTCGTCGAGATACTGGGACGCGACCACCGTCAACAGCTCCTGCAGCATGCCGACGCGCAGCCGCACAACTACGTCGGCGGCCTCGAGCGCCTCGCCCGCCAGCATGATCTCGGGATCGAGCCGGGTGTCTACTGCCGATCGCAACGCGGCTACCTGTTGCCGCACGGCGGCGAGGGCCTCGTCGGGCTCGGACCTTGCGCCGCTCGAGCCGCAGCCGCCGGCCAGCAATGCAACCGCGAGGCCGGCGACGAAACGCGGGCGCGATCGCTGACGAACGCGCATCAGGGAGGGCCTGGGGCGGCTGGAGCCTCGTCGTCGGCTGTCGCCGGCGGCGTGGCATCCACATCGACGTCGATAACTATCCATAGCCGCTCGTCCGCAGTCAGCACGCTGCCGACCCGTGCGGCGAGCGGCACGCGGATCGCGGGAATGGTGACGTCGTTGTCGTCTACTGCTGGCAGGTGGATGTTGCGCTCCAGAAGTATCGGCACCGGTAGGTCGCCGAACAGCTGGTTGAACTCGTTTCCCTTGCGCGTCGCGAGCTCCGAGGCGAGCCGTGCCGCCGGGGCAGACCACCCGTCGACGCTCACCTCATGCGCCTCGACAGCCAGGATCTCTACTCGGGCGAGCAGCACGCCCACGTCTTGATCGAGCCCGACGATCTGGAAGAGCCCGAACACCGTTGCATCGACGAAAACGCCCGGACGATCGACGAGCGATACGCGCCCGCCGAACTGCACCAGCGCCAGGCCGGTGCGGAAATCGACCTCGGCGCTGCGAAGCTGTACGTGGAAGCGATTAGCGATCGTCTCTTCGACCGGTAGCGTCGCCGTAAGCAACTCTGCCAGGGTGCGCTCGTGCACGACGATCATCATGTCGGCCTCGCCGAGCACGCTGCCGAAATCCAGGTTCTGGTAGCTCGACAGGCTGGCGAGCTCGCGCTCCAGCACGACGCGCTCCGCGTCGGCTCGAGGATCTGATTGGCAGGCGGCGGTCAGAAACGAGGCGGCCAACGGCAACAGGCAGGCGAGAGCGTGCGTCTGGCCTCGACCAACAGTGCCAGTTCCCACGCCCACCTGCATACCTCCGGGTCGCCGCTTCCTCGGTAGCTCGGTCTACCTTCAGGGCCGTCTATTGGATATACCCGAGTGCCCGCAGCTTCTCCAGCTCCTCGGCAGACATGCTCTCCGTCGATCCTTCCTCGATGCGCGCCGCCAACGCCGACTCGAGCCACATGTCGAGCTCCCCGGCGAGCTGCTCGACGACGTCGAGGTGGTCGCTGGCGACGTCGTTCTGATCGAGCGGGTCCTCATCGTAGTCGAACAGCTCGTACTCCGGGCGGTCGACGGGACGCTCGGTATTGTGAATCAGCTTCCAGCCGTCGGCAACGATCACGTAGCTTGCGGCCTCGTCCTCGAACAACTGCTCGCTGGCGTTCATCGCTCGCTCGGCGAACGCAGGTCGCGGGATCCAGCCGAGAGAGGTCGGAGCGTCTGGACGCGCCATCAGCGGCACCAGGCTCTGACCTTGTGCCTGCTGGGGTACCGGAATGCGCGCCAAGTCGAGCAGCGTCGGGTAGACGTCGATCGACTGCACCACGGTGCCGATGTGGCGCGCCGGGATCACGCCCGGCCAGGAGAAAAGTAACGGCACGTTGAGCATCTCGCCGTAGGCGGTCACACCGTGCCAGTGATGGCCGTGCTCGAGGAACTCCTCGCCGTGATCACTCATGAACACGATCAAGGTATCGTCGCGCCGCCCCAGCGCGTCGAGCTTCTCGAGCAGCCGGCCCATCTCGACGTCCATTGCCTTGATCGAGGCGTCGTACCAGTCGATCTCGGCATCGAGGAAGATGTCGGCGTCGACACCGGCTTCCGCCAGGGTCTCGACGCTCGGGAGCATCTGGCTCTTCATGAGCCCGGGCTCCATGATCTCCACGGCTGCCGCCAGGTTCTCGCGATGCTGCTCGGCCTCGGCGTCGTCCATGTACGTGCCGTCGTACGGCCCGTAGGGCTCGAATGGGCTGTGAGGATCGAAGACATGCAGGAACGCGAAGAAGGGGCTGTCGCGGTGCGCCTCCAGCCACGGCAGCAGCCGATCCACGAAGGTGCGCGCGGTCTTGGAGCCGCTGTGATCGAGGTCGCCGACCGAAGCGGCTTCGTGCAACACCTCGACGCCTTGATGGAGGTTGGTCATACGCCCGGTGAATGGCACCGAGGAGGTATGGAAGGTGGCGTAGCCGGCCTGCTGGAAGACCTCGGCGAGCGTCGCCACCGACGACGGCAGGCGGTCCGGCGTATCGACGATCCCGTGGCTGCTGGGGTACAAGGAGGTCAAGATCGAGGCGACCGAGATCTTGGTCCAGGTTGCCTGTGAGACGTCCTTGGTGAATACGGCGCCCTCTTCGGCGAGCGCTGCCAGGTTGGGAGCGTTGTCGCGCTCCCCGCCGTGCCATGGAAGGTGATCGCGTCGCAGTGTGTCCGCCACGATCAACAACACCCCGCGCGGCGCTGGGGTATCGCCGGCGAGCTCGATACGTGCCTCCGAGGCGCGCGCCGTGCGGGTGACGTCGTCACGCTGGCGGATCACCGGGGTGCCCCAGTAGGCGATTGTGCCGTCGACCTCGGCGCTGGCCTGCAGGGCCAACGTGACGGATTCGCCAGCGAGATCGCGCAGGTCGATGGCAATCGGCTCCCAGCGGTCAGCCGTGGTCACCGTGTGCACGAGCAGCGCCGATTCCTGGTCTCCGGCGGTGACGTTGACTCGGAACGTCACCGGGTCGGGCTCGATCGTACCCAGGTGTAGCTCGAGCCAGGGTCGGGACGGCAAGTCCACAACGAAGGAGACGCGCTCCGGGGTTCGCGTCACCACGGTCTCGCGGAAGATGTTCGCTTGCCCCTGCCAACCGAGCCCGGATTCGACCGAGCGCAGGTGCTCGCGCCGCGAGACGATGCGGATCGACTCGATGGCGAATTCGGTGCCATCGACGTCGGTCGGACGAAGCACGAGGTGGCGTATGCCCTCCAGGCGCAGTGTCGTGTTGAACGAGCTGCGCGTCGACAGCGCAAGGGTCTGCAGCTCATCGCCGGGAATCAGCGGCGTGCTCGCCTGGGCACCTGCAATGCTGGCGGCTGCCCCCAGCGTCTGCTCCTCGTTGAGTGTCTCGTCGGAGGAAAAGCTGGCGCCGGTACGAGTTCCCGCCGAGACCCGCATGCGCAGCTGGATCTCATGAAGCTCGTCGCCGAGCGTCACGCCATCGGGGATGGCGACGACGAGCAGACCGACATCGCCGGTGGTTCGCCCGACGAGAAGGCCGTCGCGCGTCTGCAAACCTCCGATCGCGCCAATGCCCCGCCAGCCCAAAGTTGTGCCGGCGGTGGAATCTCCCGGCGAAGTTCCCGTGGCGAAGTCCCAGACGACCGGTTCGATTGGATCGGGCGTCGGCGTCCCTTCGACGGTCGCGTCTCCTATGCGGTCGACCAGCCGGATGGTGACGGGCTCCGACGACGAGTCGGCGCCGCAGCCGGTGATCACCACGACTGCAAGAACCAGGGTGAGGAGTTTCGGGCTAGGCCGACAGCGGGCTGTCGTCATCAGATCTCTCCTGGCAGTGAGGTTGCTGGTATAGCGAGATCACCAAACCGGCACCCCGCGATTCTCTGGTGATGCATGGCTGGCGCAAGGGAGCGTCGCAGACCCTGTCGCCAGGCTACTAGCATCGATCACGGCCGAATGACGCCGACGTTGGCCTCGATCTCGATCACCGTGCCGAAAGGTGCTGACATCTTGGCCAGCCTCTGGAGGATTTGCTGCGCCACCTCTGCCTCGGCCAGCCGCGGCACGCCGCTCTCGGTCAGCCGACGGCCATGGCCGAGATCGACCGGGTACAGGCGCAGCTCAGCGAGCTGTCCGCCCTCGTAGCGACTCACCGGTACGACGGTCTGGTACACCAGCTCGTCGTTGAAGCCGGACTTGGGCCCGGCCATCATCAGGAACAGCTCTGCGTCGGTGACATCGTGTCCCACGCCGAAAGTCGTGTCGAGATCGTCGGCGTAGCGCTCGTAGTAGTCGTTGCCGAACGGGCCCTGTATGTCGCTCCAGAAGAAGTCGCCCAACCCGTAGAAAATCGGCCGACCCTTGTAGATCTCGATTGGGCGCAACCGGTGCGTGCCGGTGCCCACGAAAGCGTCGGCCCCGGCGTCGATGGCGGCGCGCGCAAACGTCGGCAAGAAGTCGGCCAGCTTGTCATGGCCGAGCCCGGTCTGGTGCACGTGGATCGACACGACCAGGAAGTCCGACAGTTGCTTTCCCTGCCTCACGCTGTGGAGGTTTTCGTGCAGGTCGATCTCGTTCATCTCGTACCGGTAGCCGGGTTCGTCACCCAGACGGAAGCTCGTGTTGAAGAGACTCAGCTCCTCCGGGAGTCGCTGCTCGCCACTACCCGAGTGCTCACCGGTCAGCCCTTCGTAGTCGTCCGGATCCGAGTTTCCATCCGGGCGTGCGGTGCCGACATTGTTGAGTCGCCGTTGTTCGTCGACGGCATCGCGTAGGCCCACCAGCGACCGCATCATCGCTTCGGTGACCATCGTGTGGCGGATCGTCTTCAGAACATTGAGCCCCGGCCGACCTGGAGCGGCGCCTCGTGGCGGGGCCGCTTCGGAGAACTCGGCGAAGGTGGACGCCACCGATACCAAGCCGACTCGCCCCTTCGGTGTCTCGAGGAAGCGTGGCGCTCGCGCTTCGGCACGATGCTCGCCCGAGCCAGCGTGCACCAGCCCGGCGCGGTCTAGCCACCGGCTAGTCTCACGCATGCCGGCTCGCCCCCAGTCGAGCGCGTGGTTGTTGGAACGCGAGAACATATCGAACCCGAGATCCTTGAGGTCCTGGGCGGTCTGCGGGGTGGCGATGCACCAGCAGCCGCCGTCTTCGGCCTCGGGGTAGCCTGCAAACCTTCGTATGTCGATGAGGCTGGTCTCGAAGTTGCCGAGGCTCACGTCGGCCTCGCGAATGATCTTCATCACGGCTGCGAAGGCCGGGTCGGTTTCGAGCATCTGGGAATGCGGTCGGGCGATGATGCAATCGCCGACTGCCGCGAAGGTGAAGCCGTCGTCAATGCTGGTGGCGATCTCGGCGCTGAGCGGTCGCTGCGGGTCGAGCAACGCTTGATTGGACTCGTTGTCCTGAGCCCCGAGGCTGGTGGCACCGGCGGCCCAGACGAGCGCCACGGCGAGAGCGATAACCACTGAGCATCGGATGCGGAATCGCATCGACAGGCCTCCGATTCAACATTCCTGCGTGCACTCGGACTGGAAACAGCGTCTACTGCAGATGCGACGCGAGTGCAACCCAGGCATCAAGCCTGACGCCAACAGGTACCCATCACGAAGGCGAAGTGCCGCCTCGCCGAGGCGTACATAGCGAGCGGTTCTTGGATACGAAGCTGGTGACGCTCGATCGGCGGTTACTACAGGCCTTCCCCGAGTCGACGGTACTTTTGGGCGCTTGCTGAGGGCGCAGCTCAGAACTGATCGCCTCGGCGTCGTACCATGAAGTCGAGCTCTCCCGCGCCGCACGGTGTAGTCACCGAGGCCTGAGATGAACGCGTTCGTTGCGACCTATGGAGCCCTTGCAGCCATTCCGGTGGTCGCGACGGTCTGCGCAGTGTGCCTGCTGGCGCTGACGCTGGGCTTTCGCGGCGCGCGCCTGCCTATCTGGACGCTCGTCGGTGCGGCGATGCTCTGGGGCCTCGGCGCGCCGATCTGGGCTTGGATGCTATTCGCTGCGCCGGCGCTGGTGTTCAACGTCGGCCCGCTGCGCCGACCGCTGGCGACGGCGCCGGTGATGGCCATCATTCGTAGGCTGCAACTGCTGCCGCGTATCTCCGACACCGAGCGCGTTGCCATCGAGGCGGGCACGGTGTGGGTCGATCGTGAGCTGTTCTCTGGCAAGCCCGATCTCGACCGCCTGCTCAGCGAGCCCTATCCCGGACTGACTGCCGAGGAGCAGGCCTTTCTCGACGGACCCGTCGAGGAGGTCTGCCGTCTCACCGACGACTACGAGGTTTCGCGGCAGCGTGTGCTTCCGAAAGAGGTCTGGGAGCTCTACGCGAGGCACCGCTTCTTCGGCATGATCATACCGAAGGAATACGGTGGCCTGGGATTCTCCGCCTCGGCCAACAGCGCGGTGGTCGGGAAGCTTTCCTCGCGATCGACACAGCTACAGGTGAACGTCGGCGTAACGAACTCGCTCGGGCCGGCGGAACTGCTGATCCGTTACGGCACCGACGAGCAGAAGAACTACTACCTTCCACGCCTGGCACGCGCCGAGGAGATTCCGTGCTTCGCGCTCACCGAGCCGGGCGCGGGCTCCGACGCCGGCTCCTTGACCTCCCATGGAACGGTATTTTGCGACGATGATGGCGAGCTGCGGCTGCGACTGACCTGGGACAAGCGCTATATCACCCTGGCCCCCGTTTCGACCCTTATTGGCTTGGCCTTTCAGCTGCGCGATCCTGAAAACCTGTGGGGCAAAGGTACGACCCCGGGCATCACCTGTGCGCTGATCCCCGCCGATACGCCAGGCGTCGACGTGAGCCTACGGCACGATCCGCTCGGCCCGCCTTTCCATAACGGGCCGACCGTAGGCACGGACGTGGTGGTCGGCCTCGACGCCATCATCGGCGGGCCGGACGGAGCCGGCAGAGGTTGGCAGATGCTCATGGAGTGCCTGGCGGCCGGTCGCGGTATCTCGCTACCGGGTTCGGCGGCCGGGGGTGTCAAGACCTTAGCCCGAGTGGTCGGTGCCTACGCCTCGGTGCGCCACCAGTTCGGCATGTCGATCGGCAAGTTCGAGGGCATCCAAGAACCGCTGGCGCGGATCGGCGGTATTGCCTATGTGCTGGAGGCGGCGCGTCGCTACACCAATGGGGCGCTAGACGCACATGCTCAACCCGCCGTGATTACGGCGATCGCCAAGTACAACTTCACCGAGCTGGCGCGCCAGGCGGTGACCGACGGTATGGACATTCTCGGCGGTGCCGCGATCATGCAAGGACCGCGCAACCTGATCGCCAGCGGTTGGGCAGGCGTTCCGGTCAGCATCACGGTAGAGGGTGCCAACATCCTCACCCGCACGCTGATCGTATTCGGCCAGGGCGCCATCCGATCCCATCCGTTTGCCTACCTCGAGATCAAGGCGCTGGCGGCGAACGATCAGAGGGAGTTCGACGCGGCGTTCTGGGGCCACGTCGGCATGGTAGTGCGGAGCCTGTGCCGTGCCATCGTCCTGGGGCTGACGCGCGGGCGCCTGGCCAGGTCACCTGTAGATGGGCCGGCGGCTCCCTACTACCGCAAGCTGGCATGGACGTCGGCGACCTTTGCCTTGCTCGCCGATCTGGCGATGGTCACGATGGGCGGCCAGCTCAAGCGCAAAGGCGCGCTGACCGGCCGCTTCGCCGACGTGTTCTCGTGGATGTACCTGGGGAGCGCTGTGCTGAGGCGCTTCGAAGCGGAGGGGCGTCGCCGCGAGGACTTGCCGCTGCTGCACTGGTCGATGATGGATGCGTTCGCACGGATTCAGGGTGCGCTTGAGGGAATACTTCAGAACCTCGACGTGCCGCTTCTCGGCATGCTCCTGCGCGGCCCGGTGGCGGCGTTCGCACGCTGGAATCGCATCGGCCGGCGCCCCGATGATCACCTCGCCGGCGAGGTCGCCCGTATTCTGCAGACGCCTGGCGCGCAGCGCGACGCTCTGACCGCCGGGATCTATATACCCGACGATGCCAGCCAAGGTCTCGGGCGCCTCGAGCATGCCTTCGGGCTGAGCTTTCAGGCCGAGGGTGTAACGCGGAAGATCAAGGCCGCCGTCCGCAAGCGCCAGTTGCCAGAGTCCGACCCCGCAACGCTGGTAGACAATGCGGTCAAGGCCGGTTTGATCACCGTGCAGGAGGCAGCGCTCGTCGCGGCCGCCGAAGCGGCGCGCGACGACGCGATTCAGGTCGACTCGTTTACCAAGGACGAGTACATGGCGATCTCCGCCGGCGATGCTGTGACGGGCACGGTGGGCGTCAGCTAGCGAACGATGGCTTGATAGACCATCGTCTGGAACTTCGCCTGCAGGTCGCTGTTGCCGGCGGGTATCAGCTGCGTCATGAGCACCGCCACGAGCTCCTCGGCGGGGTCGACCCAGTAGGTCGTATGGTAGGCGCCTCCCCAGCTGTATGCGCCATCGCTCCCGTACTGTCCGGTGGTGCCGAGATCGAGCGTCACCCGGAATCCGAGGCCGAATCCCGCCCCTGCAGCCCAAGGAAAGCGATCTGCGACGTGATTGACGGTCATCAACTCGACCGTCTTCGGGCTCAGGAGACGCTCGCCGTCGAGCGCACCGCCGGCCAGCAGCATCTGCAGGAAGCGCGCGTAGTCGCTGGCGGTCGATAGCAAACCGGCGCCACCCGAGAAACTCTTGCGCGGCCCGTCCACATAGGCGCCCTGGGCGATCATGCCGCCGACATCCGGCGACCGTTCGATGCCTCCCTCGGGCGTGGCCGCGTATACCGTCGCCAGTCGGTCGCGCTTCTCGACCGGCAGGTAGAAGTGGGTGTCGGTCATGCCGAGGGGGTCGAGGATCCTTTCCCGAAAGAACGAGTCGAGATCGGTGCCTGAGACGCGTTCGATCAGCGCTCCGAGAATGTCGCTCGAGTACCTATAGATCCACTCGTCGCCCGGATGAGCGTTGAACGGCAGGGCGGCCAAGCGATCTACCGTGACGCCGATGGGCTCGTCGTTGTCGGCGAAATACCATCCGTAGATCTCGGCCTCCTGGTAGGCGGCCACCGCCGCGCCGTCGCCGTACGAGATGCCGGCCGAGTGGGTAAGCAGATCGCGCACCGTGATGGGCCGCTTCGACTCCACCACGTCGTAGCCGCCGTCGTCTCCGGCTACCGCAACCGTGGTGTCGGCAAACGCCGGTAGGTACTTACCCACGGGGTCGGAAAGCAGCATGCGCCCTTCCTCGACCAGCATCATTGCCGCCACACTGGTCACCGCCTTGGACTGCGAGGCGATCCTGAAGATCGAGTCGCGTCGCATCGGGGCACCGGCCTCGACGTCGCGCTGCCCGAACGCCTCGTGATACACGACCTTGCCGCCGCGCGTCAGCAACGCCACCATTCCGGCTAGCCTGCCCTCGTCCACGTAGCCTTGCAGGACATCGCTCAAGCGATCCAGGCGTGTGCTCGAAACGCCCACCGCCTCGGGTACGGCCACCGGAGTTTGTTGTGCGAGCGCCGTGCTCGAGAGCGCCAGAGCGCCAACCAGGGCGGCGAGAGCGAGGGGGCGACGAGCTGGAAAGGGCAGGTTCATCGGGTTCTCCTGGTCTCGACAGCGTCTCGGCAGGCTGCTGCCGCCGCAGGTTGTTTCGTCGCATCATGCCGCCCCACCCGGAGCGCCTGTCGTCGGGCGCCGCGGCGGTGAACGCGTTCGCAGTGGATCGCTGGGAAAGCCTGGGGGCCGTTCCGGTCGAGCAGGCGGTCGACGAAGTCGTTCGTTTCCTACGATCGAACGCCGGCGAGCGCATGATCCTGCTGACCGCGTTCAACGTTTGGTTCGATGCCGCGTTCCTGGATCATCTATTCCGCGCCGCGAATCGCGATTGGCGTGAGATGCAGAACGAAGGCCTGGTGTCGTACCACCTGCTCGACCTACCTTCGATGGCCTGGTCGATGGGCTACCGTCAGGTCTACGGAGTCGGTTTGCCGGCCGCCCTGGGCATCGAGCGCGAGGTCGATGAGCCCCTGCTGCATACTGGTCTGACCGGCGCCGAGTTCAACCTGCTCATGTACCGTCGACTGCTCCAGCTGGCGGGCGAATGAGCGGCGGTCTAGTTTCCGCACGGGACATGGGCGGCTTCGGCGGGGAGGTTTTCGAATGAAAGATTGGCGAGTACTTTTACTTCTGGTCTGTTTTGTCGGGGTGGGATGCCAGCAGGTGGCGGATCCCTCATCGACGCTTTCCCCGACCGGCTCCGACGTCGCGCTCGACACGGCACAACAGCGCGGCAGCTATGCGCAGGGCTGGGGCGTCGGCAGACAGGGAAGCTCGATGCCGCTCGATAACGAGGCCTTCATTGCCGGCATGCGCGATGCTCTCTCCGGGGCCGAGAGCCGTCTGACCGACGCCGAGATGCAGCAGGCGATGGTGGATTTCAACGCCTTTGTCACCGAAGCACGGACGGGGTCGGCTGCCGAGAACCGCGCCGCTGGGGCGGCGTTTCTGGAGCAGAACGCCCAGCGCGAGGGCGTGCGTGTCACCGACAGCGGTCTGCAGTACGAGGTTGTATTCGAGGGCGACGGGGCGCGGCCGAAAGAGACCGACGTGGTCAAGGTGCTCTATCGCGGCACGCGCATCGACGGCGAAGTGTTCGACGAGACCGACCCTGCGCGCCCGGCGCAGTTCTCCGTGAACCAGGTGATCGCCGGGTGGACCGAGGGGCTGCAGCTGATGTCGCTGGGCGCCAAGTACAAGCTCTATATCCCGGCCGACCTGGCGTATGGCGACAGTCCGCGCCCGGGCGTGATTCAACCGGGTGACACGCTGGTCTTCGACGTCGAGATCGTCGAGTTGCTACAGCGCTGACCACGCCCTGCCAGCCGAGCTTGCCGGCGCCCTGCTCAGCTCGCCACAGACTCCGAGATGCAGGCCAAAAACGTCTCGCCGAGGTCTGCGAGCTTCTTCTCGCCGACGCCGTGCACCTGCAGGAACTGCTCCGGGCTGGCCGGCTTCTTGCGTGCCATGTCGCGTAGGCTGGCGTCGCTGAAGATCACGTACGGAGGGACGTTGCGCGCCCGTGCCAAGCGGGTGCGCAGGGCGCGCAGATCTTCGAACAGCTCGCGGTCGACGCCCTCCCAAGACGCCGCCTCACCACGCGTTGTGCGTACCCGGCGCGTCCTGACGGGCACCAGCTGAACCTGCTGTTCGCCGCGTAGCACCCGCATCGAGGTCTCGTTGAGCAGCAGCACCGGGTACTCGCCGTCGCTGCGATCGAGCACGCGTTGGTCGAGGAGCTGGAAAGTCAGATTCATGAGCTCCGTGCGTGTGCGATCGGCGATCAGGCCATAGGTGCTCAGCGCATCGTGTCCGAGCGACCGAATCCGCTCGGTATCGGCACCGCGAAGCACATCGGCCACGTGGCCGATGCCATACGATTGGCCCACACGCGCAACGCACGACAGCACCATCTGAGCCTCCTTGGTACCGTCGACGAGGCCCTCGGTTTCGCCGAGGCACACGTCGCAGGCGCCGCAGCCGTCGTCGGCTGGCGGCTCGTAGCGCTGCCCGAAGTATTCGGTGAGCGACCGGTGTCGACACGTTCCGGGGGCACAGAACCGCCGCATCTCGTCGAGCAGGCCGAGTGAGGCCTGTAGCCCTTCGCGCCTGCCGCCGTCGTCGGCATCGCTGCGCTCCAGAACTGTTCGCCAGCGGAGTGCATCGGCTGGCGAATGCAATAGCACGCATTCCGCCGTCAGCCCATCGCGGCCGGCGCGACCGGTCTCCTGCTGGTAGTGCTCCACCGACTTCGGCATGGCGGCGTGGATGACGCAGCGGACGTCGCTGCGGTCGATGCCCATGCCGAAGGCTACGGTGGCGACGATGACGTCGATCTCTTCGGTAGCGAACGCATCTTGCGTTCGGCTGCGCTCGCTCGCTTCGAGGCCAGCGTGATAGTAGGCGGCTCGATGACCCTGTGCCTGGAGGCCCTCGGCCAGCCGCTCGGTGTCCTTGCGGCTGATGCAGTAGACGATTATTGCCTCGTTGGGGTGACGCTGGAGGATTTCGAGGACCTGGGCGCGCAGCTCTAGGCGCGGTACCACCCGGTAGATCAGATTGGGACGGTCGAAGCTGCCGACCAGAATCGTCGGCGACTCCAGTCCAAGCTGCTCGACGATATCGGCACGCACGCGCTCTGTGGCAGTAGCGGTGTAGGCATGCAGGCTGGCGCCCGGAATACGCTCTTTCAGTACCGCCAGCTGCCGGTACTCCGGCCGGAAATCATGACCCCAGTGGCTGATGCAGTGGGCTTCGTCGACCGCGAAGGTTCTGATCTGTAGCTGCTCGACGGTTTCCAGGAACCACGAGCTAACCAGGCGCTCCGGCGACACGAACACCAGTCGACAATCGCCGGATGCGATGAAACGTTGCGCCTCGGCGCGCTCGGCCGGATCCTGGGCGCTGTGCAGGCTGGCGGCCGGATAGCCGTTGGCGCGCAACCCGTCGACCTGGTCCTTCATCAAGGAGATCAACGGCGAAACCACGATGTCGGTGCGACCGGCCAGCAGCGGGGGCACCTGGTAGCACAATGACTTGCCGCCGCCGGTAGGCAAGACGACCAGCGAATCGTGTCGATCGAGCTCGGCGCGAATCGCATCCTGTTGCAATGGCCGCAGGGAGTCGAAGCCCCAGTAACGGCGCACCACACCGGCGATGTCATCCGTGCCGCTACCGATATCGAAGGGAAGCACGGTCATCGGAGACGGTCATTCATGCAGAGAGCCCACCACAGTTGCCGGGCCGCCCCCCGGCGGCAGCGACTAACCATAGCCCGTCGAACCGGTCAGCGTGACAGCCGTTGGTGAATGTTGCGCTGGCGAATTTGCTGACCCAGGCCGCAGCCGATGCTAGCAGGCCGTGATGGAGATGTGGCGGGTCTGGCGACAAGGTCTCGCGAGGCGCAGGCAAGGAGAAAGGAGGAGGCGATGGTTACTCCACTGCGGCCGCCGAGGAGAAGGTCAACGGATTCGCCGAGTGGCGTCGTTCCGCGGTCGCTGGGTGTCCGCGAAAGCGTCGATATATCGTCGAATCCGAGACTCTCGGCTGCCGAAGTGTCTGGATAACGCCGATTCCGGGGAGAATCAGCCGTGTGCGCGGTCGGCACTGATCTTGCATCGACAGTTTGACGGGTTCCCCGCAATCCCCTCCGCCGGGAGGAAGACCATTGTCAAAGGGCCGAGTTACCACCGTGCTCGGTGTCGCCCTCGCGGTCGGCACACTTGCCTTCGCGGCTGGCTGTGCCAGTCACTACGGTCGCTACGGAGTGTCCTACGGGCACTCGGCGCCGGGTTGGCACTACGGATCGTCGTTCAACGTTGGCGGGCTGGGATTCCAGGTGCTGTACAGCAACTACGGACCTCGGCGCGGCCACTATTTCCGCTCCGCGCGGTTTGGGTCCTCGCGCTACTGCGGTCGGTACTGCTACCGAGATCGCGGCCACTACTACCATCACTCGGGCTGCGGACACTTCGGCCGCTACGTGGCGGGCTACGGCTACAACGTCGGCTCGTTGTTGCGCCACTACGGGCCACAGTACTGACTCGCGTCAGCCACACTTCCACCACGGCCTGCTAGGTGAGCATCGGATCGGCGATGATCTCGACGATCGCCGCGACGTCCGAGGCCAGCGCCTCCTCGAGAGCTTGTGGCAGCTGCTCAGCTCGTTCTACGCGTGCGCCGAAGCCGCCGCAGAGTCCGGCGAAGTCGGCGAAGCTCGGGTTGTGCAGTGACGTCTGCCAGACTTTCCACTCGCCGTCGCGCTGCTCCTTGGAGATCTTGCCGAGCTCGCTATTGTTGAGCAGCACGTGGACGATGTTCATTCCGTACTTCACCGCGGTGGTGAAGTCGGCGAGGTACTGACCGAAACCACCGTCGCCGCTCACCGATACGACGCGGCGCTTACCGTTGACCGCCGCCCAGGCTCCCATCGCAGCGGGGAAGGCGAAACCGATCGATCCCAGGTAGCCCGACATGACCACGGTGTGCTCCGCACACTCGAAGTAGCGCCCGAACGAGTAGGTGTTGTTGCCCACGTCGACGGCGATCACGGCGTTGCTCGGAATGGCGGCGGCAAGCTCGCGGAATACCAATGCCGAGTTGATTCCTTCGCCGTTGTCGACCGCCTCGCGCGACGACTTCTCGTGCCGCCAATCGGCCCAGCGAACGGCGAGCTCAGGGCGCTGATCGACGCATGCACGGGTCTCGGGCAGGCGGTCGCGCAACAGCCTGGCGGTGATGCCGATGTCGCCCCAGATCGGCTCGTCGACAGCGTGGAACTTTCCCAGCGCCATGCGGTCGAAGTCGACCTGGATGATCGGCTTGCGGTGATCGATTCCGGTGTGGTGCGCGAAGGAAGCACCGAACACGATGAGCAGGTCGGACTCGTTCATGAACCAGCTCGCCACCGGCGTGCCGCTGCGGCCGAGCACCCCACCGCCGAGCTCGTGGACGTCCGAGATCAGCCCCTTGGCCTTGAACGTCGTGATGATCGGGCAGCTGAGCGCCTCGGCGAGCGCGATCACCTCGGGCATGCCGTCACGGGCACCGTTGCCGACAATGATCACCGGGCGTTTGGCGCGCGGGATCCGGTACATGGCGCTATTGATGATCGCCTCGGGCGGGGTGATCGCGGTGGGTCCGATACGTCCGTACGGGCGTCCCGGGGCCTGCTCGCCGGCATCGAGCACCTGAACCTCATCGGGCAGGATGAGGTGGGCGACGTCGCGCTCCACACACGCGGTCTTGAGCGCCAGCGACGTCAGCTCGGCATGGTCGCTTCCCGGCAGCACCGTCTGACTGAATCTGGTGACCGCGTCGAACGCGCTTGCCAGGTCGATGTCCTGGAATGCGCCCGGGCCCATTACCTGAGTATTGACCTGGCCGGTGAGTGCGAGCACCGGGGCGCGATCGACCTTGGCATCCCACAGCCCGGTGAGCAGGTTGGTGGCTCCGGGCCCGGCGATCGACAGGCACGCGGCGGGGCGTCCACTGACTTTGGCGTAGCCCGAGCAGGCGAAGGCGGCGGCACCTTCGTGGCGCACCCCGAAGTAGCGAATGTTGCCGCGCGCCTCCTGTACACGATGTGCTTCGGACATGCCGAGGTTGGAGTGCCCGACCATGCCGAACACCGTGTCGATGCCCCACTCGACCATGGTCTCGGCGATCACGTGGCAGACGGTCCACGGAGAATGCTTCGGCGGCGGCGCCGCGATCTCCACCACGTTGCCTTGCTCACGAATCTCGATGGTGTCGGCAGCGAACTCGTTGCCCACGCCGCGGCCGGTGGCGAGAGCGAAATCGTAGCCGTGCCAGGGACAGCGCAGGGCGCCGTCGCAGATCGTTCCCTCGGTCAGCGGCCCTCCCTGATGCGGGCATTTTCCGTCCATGGCGAAGAGGCCGTCTTCGGTGCGCACCACCGCCACCTGCCGCTCGCCCACGGCCACGGCGCGCACCTGGCCGGCTGGGAAGTCGTCGGCGTTGCCCACCGCGATCCAGGCCGCCTCGGCAGTCCCCTCGCCGCCACGCGCCGCCGCCGAGATCGTGCCGCCCTCGGTGTCCTTGAACCCGGCGTACCAGTGGGCGCCATCGCAAAAGGGCTTGTTGAGCGACTGGCCGCAGCGACAGAGGGCGTAATGATCTTCCACGGCCCCCTCGCCGAACTCGACGTCGGCTAACTCGACGCCGCCACGCACATAATAGGGCCCGTCGCGCGACACCTGGATGGACGGCTCGTCGTGCCAATCGGTGATCGCCTTGTCGTTCTCCTCCCACGCGAGCGCCCCGGAAGGGCACGTGCGAATCGTCGCCTTGATCTCTTCGCTCGGTCCACCGTCCGGATCGATCCAGGGATCCACGCCGGTGCGCCACACCGACGGCATGTCGTTGGAGCAGTAGCCGGCGTGCGAGCAGTGACCGCGGTTGTCGTGAATGGTGATGTCCTTCCCCTCGTAGCGATCGAGGGCGTCGGGTGTTCGATCGTCCGCCTTGTCGTCGGTGAAGCCGATGCGCTTGTGGGTGCCGTCACAGTACGGCTTGCGCTTCGACGCGCCACAGCGACAGAGCGACATCGCGCCCTTGGCGGGCACTGCTTCGCCGCGTGAGTTGCGGAAGTCGCGCACCCCGCTGACCTTGATCGGCCCGTCTTTGATCAGCTTGATGAGGGGGCGCTCGCTAGTGCTGTCGGTCATGGTTGTCCTCCGGTGGCGAGCAACGGTAGCACGAGGTCGATTTGGCCTGCGGTGAGGCGATCCCGCACCATCCGGCCGCTGACAACGCCGATCGGCTACACCCGGAGGCCACCGATTCGTCGGCCTGCTAGGGTCGCAGCCGGGCGAAATCGTCGCCTACCACCACTCCTGTCGTGTTGGTCCAGAACAGCACCGAGAAATTCCCCTGGAAGGCGCCGTCGGCGCGAAGCTTGCAGCCTGATCTATGGTCGCGGCACCCGGAGATGTTAGTTTCAGAGGCAACAAGCCCCTGAGCTTTCGGAGCCGGATCATGCGAAGCGCACTCGCCGGTGGTCTGCTGGGGCTCGGCGTTTTGACGTCGGTCGCAGCAGCGATTGCCCAGCCGCAACACCAGGAGCCAAGACGACTGCAGCAGAGCGGGGCAGTTTTCGAAGTCGAGGCGAGGGCGGCGGGTGTGCCGATCGAGCTCGATGCCTATGCGGAGTATCGCCAGGGCGGCACCTTCATCATCGACGGTCAACGGGTGCGGGTCATTGCCGCCACAGTGATCGGCGGCGAAGTGCAAAACGCGAGCGAGATCGAGCTCGGCTTCGAGGCCAAGGTTTGGGGACGTCGGCTCGACACCGGGGTGATCGTCGCTGAGCGGATCGAGGCGAGGGGAAACGGCTCGCAGTTGCTCGAGACGCAGGTGCGATCGGCCGGTCACGAGCTCGAGCGAGAGTGGCTGCAGGCGGGCCGTATGTACGACGGCGAGCGCACCATCGGACAGATCGTTTCCTACGACGATCGTGTTCTTCGCGTGGAAAAGATCCTCGCCAAGCTCAAGCCCGCGTATCTGCTGCCCGGCGAGGTGCGCGTGCACGTGGTTGACACGAGACTGTGGAACGCGTCGGCGATGGCCAACGGATCGATCTGGATCTACACCGGGCTGATGGACGCCATCTCCGACGACGAGCTGGCGGTTATTGTCGGCCACGAGCTGGCACACTACACCCACGAGCATTCACGGCGCAGTGCCAAGTCGGGAATGTGGAAGCAGGCTCTGGCCAACCTGGGTGCAGGCTTGCTGGGCGGCGCGCTCGCCGGCGGTGCGGGCTCGAATGTGGCCAACGTGGCGGCGCTGATCGGTACTCAGGCCTGGACCAACGGGTACAGTCGCGAGCTTGAGGATCAAGCCGACCGGGTCGGTTTGCGCTACGCGTACGAGGCCGGCTACGACGTCTATGCCGGGCCGATCCTCTGGGATCGCTTCCGCGAGCGCTTTGGCGAAGCCGACCCCGTTACCAACTTCATCCTCGGCACGCACTCGCGACCCACCGATCGCATCCTCAATATTCAGCGTGAGCTACAGATCAACTACCGGGATGCGCGTTAGCAGGCCGTGGTGGAAGTGTGGCGGTAGGAGCCAGCTAGCAGCGGCCTTGCCAGCGCTCGATCCAGACGTCGACCCGCTGGTTGCCGGAAAAGTCGTTACCCTTCAGCGTCAAGATCGGCGGCCCGAGATTGTCGTAGATCATGTTGCCGACCAGGGTCACGTCGCGACCCCCGTCGAGCCAGATGCCGCCGTCCCACCAATCGTCGGCGGATACGTCGAGAGCGTTGCCGTAGATCTTGTTGCGCTTGACCAAGACGTTGACCGAATCCTCCACGAGGAGACCACCGCCGTGGTTGTGGTGGGAGCGATTGTTGCGGATCACAGCGTTGCGCATGCGGTAGCCGTCGATGCCCGTACCGGCCATCGTTCCCGCATTGACGTCGTCGCCCTCAGTGGAAACGTATAGCGAGTCGGTTTCGGGGGCGCTGGTTGCCGGCATGCTAGGTGCGGTGGTGAGCAGCGCGATCGCCGCCGCGACCAGGCTCCACGGCCGAGGCAACCTACAGGGTGCCACGGCGCTCGTCGAGCGTGGGGCGCTCGTCGGCGTTCGCCAACTGCCAGCTGAGGCGGTGCACCAGGCGCACGATGCGCTCCATCTTGGGATAGTTGATTCGATCCGGCGTGTCCGTCTCGCGATGGTAGTCAGGATGCAAGCCGGTATGGAAGAACAGCGCCGGCACGTCGCGCTGTAGGAACGGCCACTGGTCGCTGCGACGCAGCAGGTTCGAGGGGTTGTTGTCGTAGGCGAGCTCGAGGTCCAGCCCGATGGGTGCGTTGGCCTCGACTACGCCGTTGCGCAGCGCGCTGCTGTACGTGTAGCCCATGATGTGAACGCTGTTGGCGTTCTCCTCGGCAGTCTGCGGCTCGAGCCCCCGGAATCGGCCGCCGCCATCGGCAGGCACCTCCTCGTTACGGCCGATCATGTCCATATTCAGGGCCGCGGCGGTGCGATCGAGCGGGAACAGCGGATTCTCGGTGTACGCCCAGGCACCCAAGAGCCCGACCTCTTCTGAGTTCCACGCCGCGAACAGCACCGACCTGCGGGGCCGTTGGCCGGCGGCGGCGGCGAGGGCGTAGGCCTCGGCGATCTCCAGCACCCCGACAGTTCCGGAGCCGTCGTCGTCGGCTCCGTTGAAAATGCGATCGCCTGCGGCGCCGTCGTGATCGTAGTGCGCGCAGACGATCACCAACTCGTCGGAAAGGTCCGGGTCGGACCCGCGCATCAGCCCCACGACATTGCGATCTGGCACCCGGCGCTGCTCGACCGAGATCGTCATGTTGATGCGCACGTCCGGTATGTCGATGGTGACGGCGCCCGCTCCCGACTCCGCCTTGCGTGACAGCTCCCCGAGGCTACTTCCACTGCTGGCGACCAGTCGCTCCGCCAGCGTTGCCGATATTCGCGCTGCCGGGATGGTGACGCGGTCCGTCCAGCTGGCGAGCAAGTACCTGATCCGCGACGGCGTTACCCATTGCTGCTCGTGGGCGCGCTCCATGCTGGCGGCCGGCTCATGGTTGTGAACGTCGGTGACGAACAGGATTCCCACGGCGCCGCGCTCTTGCGCCGCGAGCGCCTTGCGCAGCTCGCGCGACACTTCGGATCGCACCAGGCCGTCGAACGGACTCTCGGCCGCGAGCTCGCCGGGCTCGTGATCGAACACGAGCACCACCTTGCCGGTGGCATCCGCCTCGGCATAGTCATCGTACTGGAGCGACTCGGAGGCGATGCCGAAGCTGGCGAGCAGCAGCTCGCCGCTGCCGGTGGCGCTGGCGCTGAAGTTCATGGGAGTGACATCAACGCCCAGGCGCGCCGCCGCCGCACGCCCATCGATCGTGGTGCTGAGACGATTGGTGTCGCCCAGGCTGCTGGTAATGAGCTCGAACCGTTGGTAGTAGGAGCCATCGGTTGCCACGGGCTCGAGGCCCAAGCGCTGGAAGCGCGCTTCGATAAATTCCGCTGCCAGCGCGTTCTCCGGACTCTCGGGTCCACGGCCGCGCATACTGTCCCCGGCGAGAAACTCGAGGTCGGCCTGCAGGTCCTCCTGGCGAATCGTGTCGTTGCCTGGGACCAACGACGCACTCGGACTGGGCGCGCAGGCGACCATCGAAATGGACACCAGAAACGCCGAGAGAGCGAGAGCAGTGTGTTCGGTCACGTTCGCCGTCCTCCGAGGGAAAGCTCTATTGCCTGGCGATGATGCAGCGAAACGACTGGCGTTACCAGCGCACCGGGGATCAGGCGGTTCAGGCGTTAGCTGTAGCCGTGATATTTGCTTCGACGGGGTGCGTCGTCGGGCTCAGGCGGGCTCCAGCGCCCGGACTCGAAATCGAGCCAGCGCATCGATAGTGCCTCACCGTAGGCCGGGCCGAGCTCGTCCATGAGACCGCGCTCGCGTAGCTGCTCGACCAGAACTCGCGCGTAGGTGTTGCGTGCCACGGTGATCAGTGCTCCGAGCCCGTCATAGGCGGCCCGCAGGTTGTCGGCTGGAAAGCTCACCGTGTTGTCCGCGTAGTCGATGCCCGGGACACCCTCGAGGATCTCCAGACTAGCGGGAGGTACGGCCCGCAAGGTAGCGCGGATTGGCGTGCTGACGCGCATCACGCCGGCGGCCGCGAGGTTCTCGACGGCGCGCTGAGCCGCAGCTGTCATCTCGGCATGGGCTTCCTCGACGGGGCTCAGCTGCACCGAGGAGGCGCTGGTGGCGGTCTTCACGATCACGAACTCGATCCACGGCATGGTCTGGAGATCCGCCGCCAGTCGGTCGTCGCCGGATCCGAAGATCACCGGCACGCCGAACCGACCCCACGACAGCGCCACCAGCTCGGTCTCGGTAATCGAGGCTCCGTTGAGGATGATGTCCATACCCAGCGTGAAGGTGTGTGAAGCGAAGCCACCACTGCCGGTCTTGGCGTGCATGCCGACGACCGCGACGGCGTCGTAGCCGGAGGTCTCCGGAACGTCGAAGTAGGTGTCGAACGGCGCCTCGCGCAGCACCTGCGAAGCGCGCGGATCGAGCAGGTCGGCGCGGATGTCGGGATCCGGGTTTCCGGAGCCGTGCCCATCAACAACGTGCACTTCGGTAGCTCCGCCGGCGAACAGACCGTCGATTACCGCGTTCACGTCGGCGGCCAGCATCTCCTGACCGCGCGGATACTGCGGATCGCCGAAGTCGAAGCTGTGCCAGTCGTCCTGGCCGGCCAGGCCTTCCATGTCGTGGAGGACCAGGATGCTGATGCCGTCCGAGGTGTCCACCGCGACGCTCTCGATCGTCCACGGCACCGCGTCCCCGGCGGACGATACGCTTGGCGTCGCCGTCTGCTCGTCGCTGGGAGCGCCAGCGCAGCCCACAACGGCCACCATCGTGGTGCAGACCAGCGCCGCTCGCACAACCGTGTGCCGATGAAGCCGGGCGACGCGATCGAGACTCGACATCGCGGTTACTCCTTCGTGTGCGCCTCGAGCGACGCGCGGAAGCTCGTGCCCAACGTGCTCAGCCGCTCTTCGAGTCGCTGGGTGCAATCGCAGTTGCTGCATGCCCAAGGTTCGGTGCCGTTCTTGTCGCGGCACTGTTCGGGGTTGTGCGCGTCCTTGATCCGCTCGAGCTCGAAGTACTCTTCCCAGTACGGGATCTCCTCTTCGAGCGGCGTCGGGCAGTAGCAAACCTCTACCCAACACACGGTGCCGTCATGCAGCTGGCGAGCGTCGGCCATGTTGCGCAGATACTCGTCGCCGGCGACCGATCCTTGCCCGAGAGTGCGGCCGCCGATGGCGACGCGCAACGCTCGTGCGCGGCCTTCCTTCAGGCGGACTCGAACCAGGTATCGCATCGATCCGATTCTGGCACGCGCAGTTCGTCAGGCATACCGTGGAGCCACCTACACGGCGGCTCGAGCTGGTATCGTCGTCGGGCCGATTTCGCCGCCATCCTACGGACAGATGGGCAGTTGCGGGCGATCTCGGCGTTGCGCCTCGTCGACGATGCCCACTGCATCGCCTTCCT
This sequence comes from Acidobacteriota bacterium, assembly GCA_963666055.2. Classification (GTDB taxonomy): domain Bacteria; phylum Acidobacteriota; class UBA890; order UBA890; family WLXD01; genus DASCOT01. The sequence goes on from CAXWPH010000015.1 coordinate 1,550,603, forward strand.
CGCCGCGCCTTGATCTCACCCGCAAGTCCTATCTGCGATATGCAACGATCATCTCTTACACAGGTCCGAGCAGCAGGAACGGTGTGACCTCCTTCTGGCGGCCCTTTACCAGCATCTTGGGTAGTGGCTCGCAGCGGAAGAGCTCCTTGACGCGCTTGTAGGTGCTTTCCCCGATAGCGATTTGCCCGGCGCTGGCGACGGTGCTCTCGAGCCGGCTGGCGACATTGACCGTGTCGCCGACGACGGTGTAGTCGCGTCGCTTCTGGGAGCCGATGTCGCCGACGATTGCGGGTCCGGTGTTGACCCCGATGCGCATGCTGACGCGCCGGTCCTCCGGTAGCTCGGAGTTGATAGCGGCGAGAGCTTCGGACATTCCCCACGCCGCCGCCACAGCGCGCTCGGCGTGGTCGGGCTGGTCGAACGGCGCCCCGAAGAACGTCATCATGCCGTCGCCCATGAACTTGTCCAACGTGCCCTCGTGGGTGAACACGACTTGGGTGAGCTGTTCGAAGACGGAGTTCAGGAGCCGCGCGGTGTCGGCCGGCGCCATCGTTTCGGAGAGTGCCGTAAAGCCGCAGAGGTCGGTGAACAGAACGCTGATGTCGCGCTCCTCGGCCAACATCTCGCTGTACTCACCGATCGACTCCAGCCGCTCGATTACCGAGGGTGAGCTGTAGCGCTCCAGTCGGGAGCGAATCTGTAGCTGGTGGGCGAGCTCCTCGCGATAGCGCGTTTGCCGGATGCCGATGGCGCCCAGCATTCCAAGGACCGTTACCAGACGAAGGTCGCGCTCGCCGAAACGCGAAGCGTTGTCGCGGGTGTCTAAATAGATCAACCCCTGGACCTGGCCGTCATGCTCCATCGGTACGCACACGGCCGAGCGAATATCCATCTGCGCGATCGTGTCGCTGGCGGTAAAGCGATCGTCGGCCTCTACCTCGCGGATCAGGAAAGCCTTGTGCTCCTCCACCGCCCCGGTGGCGATCTTGCGGCTGATGCGTATCTCGTCGTCCCCCTCGACACCGCGCACGACGACAGGACGCAGCTCCCCGCCTTCCTCCTCGCATAGAGTGATGGCGCCGCGCTGGGCGGGTACGTTGTCGAACGCCAGTTGCATGATTTCTTCCAGAACTTTCTCGACGCTGACGACACCGAGCAGCGCCTCCGCGGCGCTGCTAAACAGCTCCAGCACCTGGTTGGCGCTCAGCGTTGATCTCGAGCTGACTTTGAGTCCTCCCGGCGAGGCCGGCGGCTCGGCGGTTGCCTTCTTCACATCGGCAACGTCGATTGCCTCCGTTGCGCCCATCTTGAGCAGCTGCAACACGTCGGCCGAGGCGATGAACGTGCCTACCGACTCGTCCGGATCGCGCTCGTCGAAGACGATTCCGCCGCCGCCGTCCTCTTCGATGCTGACGGTGAGCTCGTAGGTGTGAACGGTCACGACGTCTCCGTCGCACAGCACTGCCGGCTGGCGAAGTTCCTCGCCGTTCACGGCCGTGCCGTTGGTGCTACCCAGGTCGGTGATCGTCCACTTGCCACCGTTCTGCGAAAAGCGCGCATGATGGCGCGAAACCTCCGAGTCTTCGATCACGAGGCGACACTCCGCCGCGCGTCCGATCTCGGCGCCGCTCGGCGGCGCCGTCACTTCGAAGGCGTCGCCATCGATCGCGTAACGGAGCGTCAGCTTGGTCTTGGCATCCTCAGTCACTCACTACACTCCCCGAGAACGTACGTGTCACCCTCGCGCGCCATCGACGTGTTGGAAAGGCGCTGTCTTGCCTGGCCCTCGATCGCGGCGAGCTCGTCATCGTTGTGGGCCGGATCGTGGTGGAACAACAGCAGCCTTCCGACACCCGCGGCGCTCGCTATCTCAACGCCCGATTCCCATGTGCTATGACCCCAACCGACCCTGGTGGTGTATTCCGCCGGCGTGTACTGGGCATCGTAGATCAGCAGATCGACCCCGGTCGCCGCATCGCGGATCGCATCGTCGACAATGGTGTCGCCATGCTCGTGATCAGATACGTACAACATGGACCGGCTTCCATCGTCGATCCGGAAACCGCTCGCTCCCTGCGGGTGGGTCAGGGCCACCGGGGTTACGCGAGCGGCGCCGATCTCCATTCCTCCTGCCGGCAGGCTCACGAACCGTCGTTGCGCGGCCGTCTGGTCCAGGCCGATAGGGAAGAAGGGCGCCTGCATCTGGCTGTCCAGGGCGGCCTCGATACGGTCGCCGTTGACGTCGGCATAGAACACGATCTCGGTGCGCTCGTCGAACAGTGGTGCAAAATACGGAATCCCCTGAAGGTGATCCCAGTGGAAGTGGGACAGCAGCACATGCACGGTTGCGCCGCCGCCGCCGAACTCGTCGTCGAGCGCGCCGCCAAGCAGGCGCATCCCGGTGCCGCCGTCGACCACCAGCACGTCGTTGCTCGAAGTGCGTAGCTCCAAACACGGCGTGTTGCCCCCATGAGCGAGGTGATCCGCCTGTGGCGTGGGCACAGAGCCGCGAACTCCCCAGAAGCGAATCCGTGGCAGAGCGCCTGTGGTCGTTTCTTCACGTGACGCGAGCATGGCGCCCTCAGGGTTCATCGCCGGCACGCTAGTGCCGGGCTGTTGCTGCCTCGTTGACGACGCCATTCTACTTGTCGGGGCGCCTGTCGTCGGGGCTCGTCGATCAACAGCCGCCAGCTCAGCGCCGAAGCCCGAAGAACAGCTGGGTCTCGCAGGGCACCGGCAACGTCTCGAACCGTTCGAACCCGGCCTCGACAGCCAGCCCCTGTGCACCCTCCGTTCCGATCAGCGTTCCCAGGCCGGGCCCGCCGGCTGCCAGCGATATGGTCAAGCAGTGGAATGGACTCAGGGCGGCGCGCATGCGGGACAGCGTGTCGCGATTCTCGAGCGGGTTCACGGACCCGGCGGGCTCCGACCACACCAGTAGTCCGTCGTCGCTGAGGTGCTCTCGGACCGTTCGCAGCGCCCCAACCGGGTCGGCCATGTCGTGAATGCAGTCGATGGCGATCACCAGCTCGAAGCGCAGGTCGGGCTCGATACGCTGCAGCGGCAGGGCCACGAACTCGGCGTTGACGATTCCACCTTCGATAGCCAGGGCGCGGGCGAACTCGACGCTGGGCGGGTGGGGATCGACGCCGAGCACACTGGAGCTCGGATACGCGCGGGCTATGGCGATAGTGGAGCGCCCCAGCCCACACCCGACGTCGAGCACCCGGATGCCCTTTTCCAGGAGGGCGTCGACACCGGGAATCGCCGGCAGCCATTCGTCGGTGAGCAGGTGATCGAACCAGGTGCGGTGCATTCGATCGATGGCCGCTGGTACCTCCGGGTGCAGCGCGTCGTAGGCGATGCCGCCGCCGTTTCGAAAAACCTCCATCAGCTGCTCGGTGCGCGGCAGCGACGGCAGCGTGAAATGGAAGGTACCAGCGCCGAACACGGCAGAGCCTTCGTCCGCAAGTACGGCGCGTTGCTCCTCGGACATCGCGTACTTGTCGTCAGCGTCGTCGTATTCGATGTACCCGAACGCCGCCAATGCCTTGAGCCACTCACGCACGTAGCGCTCGTTCAGGTTGGTGGCTGCCGCCAGCGCGAAGCTGTCGACCGGGCCGTGTTGTGCAACGGCGGCGAACAGGCCGAGGCGGTCTCCGATGTAGGCGAGGCCGGTCACAAACGCACCGCCGGTGTCGCGCCGAATCTGTTCGAGAAGCTGCTGTACGGTTTCGTTGTTCATGCTCGTAGCCTCTCGATCCGCAGTGGCCGTCGAGGCCAGCGTCGCTTCCAGGGTGGCCTCCGCCTACCAGCCAGCGCGATCGCGTCGCAGGGTCTCACCCCGTAGGCTGACGGCGCTCAGCCGAATAGCTGGATACCGAATACGCGGGCCGCGATCAAGATTCCGCTGAGTCCGGTGAACACTACCAGCGACGCGCCACTGAACCAGATCGCGAACGGTGACGGGTAGTACTGGGTGGCGTGTTTCGGAATGACGGTCAGGCAGTAGTAGATGTTTAGGAAGAAGATCACCGGCGCGACGAAGAAGGCGAGCGCGGAGGCTACCAGCACCAGAAACACCGGACGCGGTAGGCCAATGACGATCGCTACTGCTGAGACCAACGAGAAGAACATCGTCGCGCGGTAGATGTTGTACTCGGAGGACCACGCCGTGCGGTGCTCCTCGGTGAGGTCGGCGCCGGCGGTCCCCTGCAGTCGGGCGGTGCTACGGAACATGTTGCGGCAGCAGGCGCCGACGACGCGAGGCCAGCCATCGAAGTAGTTGAAGACGGTCGAGAAGGTGGCCGCGAAGGCACCGACCAGAAACACGACCATCATCCAGGGGCCGACGCTGTTGGTAAAGATGCCGGCGATCTCGCCCATCACCGCGCGCCCCTCGACCGGGCTGGGATAGAGCCACACCGCTGCCAACAGCAAGAAGATGCACGCCATTACGAACGACACCACGTGCCCGAGACGAAAGTCCCAGAGGCTGATGCGGAACCAGTCTCGACAGTACTCCTGGGCCGCCTCGGGCAGCCGATCGGTGTCCACTGCGAGGTCTTCTTTCCTCGATGAGAACGGATCGAACGCCTTGGCCAATCCGCGTCGCTCCAACTCGGGCCGGAGCCGGCTCATGCCGGTGCGCTTGGCCTTGCCCCACTCGGAAGCCTGCAGCGAAACGTCCAGTCCGGTAGGCAGCAGTCCGAGGAACGCGGCAATGAGCAGCCACGACCCCACCGGAGCTTCTACGATCCAGAAATGCTGCAGCGCGACAAGCGGCGCCGGCCTGACGAAGTACACGGCGATCGTCGTTAGGCACAAGGCGATAGCAGCAGCCTTGGCGGTGTTCTCGACCGCACGATAGCTGCCGGCCAACAGTACGGCTACCGAAAAAATACCCAACACGACTGCGTATGCTCCAAGCGGTAAGGGCAACCCGAACGACACCGTGAACACCGAGTAGAGCACCGCGGAAGCGGCGATCAGTCGCCCGGCCTGCCCGATCGCACATTGCACCAACGTGGTCACCAGCACGTACCAGAGCGGCCATTTCTTCCAGGCCGTGCCGTATGCCTCGAGGAGACTTTTGCCGGTCGCGCTGGTGAAGCGGAAGGCCATCTCGAAGCCGTAGTACTTGAAGATGTAGGCGACTGGGATGCACCACAGCAGGGCATACTGGAAACGACCGCCGGCGGTGGGCGCGCTGATCAGGTGGCTGGTGCCGATGCCAGTCATCATCAGGATGATGCCGGGCCCGAAGTAGCCCATTAGGCTGCGCAGCGTCAGGCTGGGGGGGCGGAGCCCCTCGAGGTCGAGGTCCTCGCTCGAACGGCTCATGGTCATCAAACGTCTCCTTGGCTGGCTTGAACTCGTGCCTGTGGCCGCTCCGATGCTGAGCTAACGTATCGCCTGATGCAAGGTTGCAAACGCCCGCCGCTTGCAAAACCGGACGCCACGCTAACTATCACCGATTGGCGCATTCCGCGACGAGTTCTCCTCGAGCCTGCCCACAGCGTTCCTCGCGGCGCCGGGGTCGCGGCGGCGTCGGACGCGCTCGGCCGCCGGTGCGCTTCAGTTCCCGCCTGAGGGCACGAGGGCTGCGAGGGCGGCCGCGGCATAGGCGCGCCCGATATCGCCGGCGGGCACGACCGCGCGAATCTCGCCGGCGCTCTGCTAGCGCACCGGCCTCGGAAGCCGCCGCCACCACTCCGGGTTGGAGCAGGGGTACATGGGGCCGCCGATCAGCGGCACCTCGACGCCGGCGTGCCGCGTAAGATCGGTGGCAAGCGGAGCCAGGGTGCTCAAGTGCTCCTCCGATCCAGCCGCCAGGTCGCGGTTAGCCTAGCGACTTCTTCGCCTGCGCCATCGCGGATCACAGCGGCCGGATGATAGTCCATCGCCCCGGCGACGTCCGGGGGGTTACAGCTACACTCCGCGCTGAGCGTTCCTCGTGCTTTCTTGACGTATTCGATCTGCAGCGCCACGGCAATGCCGCGGATTTCCGGGGCCAGGCCGGTCAGCATGGCCAGCCCACTGCACAGCTCCCCGAGGTTGGCCAACGCCACAGCATGCACTGAATCGAGGTGATTGCGAACGCGTCGACGGTCGCGCAGGGTCACGCGAGAGTATCCGGGCCGCAAATCGACGATCTGTGCGCCGATGCTGCCCGTGTAGGGCGCCATCCGTCCGACCAGCCAGGAGAACATCCGCTTGCCGCCTGGTAGCCGGCTCAGGCGGGCCCAGTTGGCCATCAATGAGGTTCCCGGAGAGGGGCGAGAGCGTCTCATCGGCTGCCTCCTGACTCGATCCCGAGGCAACTGATCGCGCCGCCCAAGGCAGCGCCGCAACGGGTCACGGGTCGCTAGCTCAGATCCGCGATGACAGGGGCGTGATCAGAAGCAATGAGCCCTTCCTTCTTCTTGCGATAGTCGCGATCGATCCAAACGTCTTCAATGCGTTCGCATAGCGTCGGCGTGCCGAGCAGAAAATCGATGCGGAGTCCCATGCCTCGGTGAAACGCCCCGCCCCGATAATCCCACCAGGAGAACTTCTGCTCATCTGGGTACCGTAGGCGGAAGAGATCTTCTAAGCCGCCGTCGAGCAGACGCTTGAAGGCGCGACGTTCCTCGTCGGTATGAAAGATGGCGCCACGCATGGCGCTCTCGTTCCAGCTGTCGATTCCCTCAGGGCAGATGTTGAAGTCGCCGCAGAGAACGGCCTGTTTGCCCTCGGAGCTCGACGTAGCCATGTGATCGATCAACGCGTCGAACCAGGCGAGCTTGGTCGGGAAGTCCTCGTGATCGACGGTCTTGCCGTTGGGCACGTAGATGGTGGTGAAGTCCAGGTCGCCGATCCGCGCGGTCAGCAGTCGCGCCCCGCGCTCCTGCTGACCTGGCAGACCGACCTGCAGAACCTCGGCTGGCACGCGGCTCAAGATCGCCACGCCGTTCCACGCCTTCTGGCCGTGGGCGACAGCCTGATAGCCCTCCGCCTGAAACGCCAGATGCGGGAACTTGTCGTCGGCGGTCTTGAGCTCTTGCAAGCCCACTACGTCGGGCTGGCGGGCGCGCAGCCAGTGCAGGACGAAATCGATTCGGGCGCTCAGACCGTTGATGTTCCAGGTTGCAATGCGCATCAGGCAATCAAGGTTGGTGGACTAGGCCGGGGACAAAGCACGTTAACCGGCCGGCAATCGACTCGCCAGCCGGATTTTCCATTCGCCGGACTGGCCAGCGAGGGGCGCAGGAGCGTATGCTCCATTCAGCATCCGCATTAGGGGCGAAAGCGTTTGATCTTCGGCGCCTGCGGCGCACCGTCGGATTGACCGGAGATCTGGTTCGGGAGGCGCGAACCGGAGGCGCATAGCGTCGTGTTTCGCGCACTGTTCAACTTCGTCAAGTCCCCCGTTCAGACCTATCCCGCTCTCGCCGCCGCCATCGGGTGCCTGGTCTCGGGCTACAGCACCTTCAATGGCATCTCCGAGATCTTCCCCGACTTCCGCTACTCGATGCTCGCGGCGCTCGGCTTGGCGGCCATTATCCAGCTCGGCATGCTGACCTCGGCGCTCCGAATACGCGAGCGTTCCCGCTATCAGCCGATGCTCGTGGCCGTCATCGTCTTCACCGTGGTGATGTCCAGCCTCACCTCGTATGTCTTCTACTACCGTGGCTTCTCAGAGGAGACCATCGCGAAGGAGCGTCGCCTCGAACGCTACGAGTCGCTGCGCTCGTATCTCGTCGACGCGCGCCTGCAGACCTCCGGCACGCTGGGCACGCTACGGGAGGCCTCCGCCGAGTTGCGTCGTCGCATCGAGATCGAGGCGGCAAGCGGCGGCGGCCTGCGCAATATCTCCAGCCCCTACCTGCAACAGCTCATCGCCGAGTCCGACTTGCTTGTCGACCTGCGGCAGGTTCAGAGTGGCACCGGCGAGCGCTATCGATTTTTGACCAGTGTGCTGCCACGCATCGAGCAGATGGAGATAGAGGTCGGCGCATCGCTACAAGGCCTCGACGTGGAGATTGCCGCGCTCACCGAAGGCAACGAGATCGACCATGAGGCGCTGAGGGCCTCTTACTCGCGAGCCTCGGCGGTGATTCCCGCAGACCGCATCCGCGAGGTGCGAGGCGAGTTCACCGTACGTTCGGTGGACCCGGCGATTCTCGACACCCGCCCGCTCGAGCAAGAGGAGTACTGGCAACGGGCGATGGCCGACATGGTCGCCGGCAGCCCAGCCGCAGTCGTGTTTGCCTTCATCGCCCTGTTCATCGACACCATGATCGTCTTCTTCGCGTTCATTGCAGGCGAGTCGCAAGCGCGGCCGGCGATGCCACATGTGCCGCTGGCCCACTGGATGAGGATGGCCTACGAGCAGCGCGTCGAGGAGGGCGTACGTCGCTGGCTGGGGGCGCTCGATGGTGTGCGAGTCCAGCGTGGCAGCGCCTACTTGCATCGCTTGGACGCGCGCCGTCTCGACGATGCCCGCGACGGCCAGTGTGCGCGCTTCCTGCGCCAGGACGGCTATCTACGCCAGGTGATGCTGGAAGACGGCCAGACCCACTGGTGTCTTACCGATGCTGCCTACGCCGCGTTGGTCGACCTGACGATGCGAGCGGCAACCGAGATGCTGCCGGTCGCAGAGCCCGAGGTGGCAACGTTATAGCGACGAATGACAGAAGCGGCCACCCCCTGGAATGACCTGGGTGGTGGCCGCCTTCTCGAACCTGTCGCTGCTGGCGTGAGCTCAGCAGGAGATGCAGTTGTGCCTATTCTCCGAGCCGAGCGCCTCGGTCAAGGCTATGGTCGCCGGATAGGGACGCACGCGTTGCATCGGCCCGTTCGCCATGTCCGCGATGGTTTCCCCCCGGCGGCTCAGCAGCAGCGGATCCGCACCCTTCATGTAGAGGTAGACGACCATCTCGTTATCACCCCGCCCGGACGCGTGATGCAGGGGTGAGTAGCCCTTGTCGTCCCTGGCGTTGATGTCGGCGCCGAGCTCTTCCACCAGGTACCGTACCGCCGGCATCCATCCGTCCGGCACGTGGCGGTGGTGGTTTGCGGCAAACCCGGTGCCTTCGGCGTAACCGGCGCCGGAAGCGATGTGGATCGGGTAGATAGCGGGCCCGCCGATCTCCGCCGGCGGCAAGGCGGAGTGATCAATCTGGAATTTCTTCCCGCGACGGTAGCGACGGCGCGGGATCTTGCGCGTCGGCACGTTGGGATCGGCCCCGCGCGCGACCAGCACTTTCATGGTCGCGACATCGAGGGCCTGAGCGGCGCGCCAGAACGCTGTCGCTCCCGTTGTGTCGGACTGCTGATCAAAGTTGTAGGCCTGGTACCAGAGCTTTTTCTTCAGTCGTACGTTCGGATCCGCTCCGGCCTCGAGCAGCGCCGCAACCAGCTCCACGTGGGTCGTTTTCTGGTTCTTGTGCGCCGTCTGTTGGGGGTAGCTGGTCTTGGCAGCAAATTGTGCGTTGATGGCGCCGTAGACCGGAGTGCCGCCGGCCTCGCTCGCCAGATTGGGATCGGCGCCGTGCTCCAGCAGCGTCATCGCCAGGTCGAAGTGGCCGTTGATCGTGGCGATCAACAGCGGGCTGGTTTGGTCGCCCGCGCTGACTTGATTGACGTTGACGTCGTGGTCGAGCAGCGCCAGCACAGCGTCGGCGTGTCCCTCTCGGGCCGCGAAGTGCAGCGCCGTGATACCCCCTTGCGCGAAGACGAGATCCGGAAATCCCCTCGCTTGCTCCATGAAGGCGAGCTCTTCTTCGGTCTTGTCGGAGTCTTCGTCGGCCTCAGCTTCATCTTCGTCGGCCGTTTCCTCTTTGTCCACGTCCGGCTCGGCTTCCTTCTCGGGCTCGTCGACCGGCGCCTCCTCCTCCGCGGTTGGCTCCTCGCCGGGTTCGTCGCCCTCCTTGCCCTCGGTAGCTTCTCCGCTCTCCTCGGCTTCCGCTGGCTCCTCGTCGCCTTCAGCCTCCGCGGCGCGCGCCGCGGCGTCTGCCTCAATCTTCCGCACGGCCACTATGCGCTCGCGGCGCACCTTCTCCGCTTCCTGCAGCTCCTTTCCAGCAGCCACGATGTCGACAACCTTGGTTGCCAGGGAGGCGTCCGCGCCACGCTGCAGCAGCGCGGTAACCACGGCGAGTCGGTTGTTGGCGACGGCGAACATGAGCGCCGTCTGGCCCCACGCCGTCTCGAGGGCGTTGACGTCGGCACCGTGGTCGAGGAGAACCGAAACGACCTCGACATCGCCGGTCGCCGCGGCAAAGTGCAACGGGCTCGCGCCGCCGGCCGTCGTGGGTGCGCCAACGTTGCTACCCGCTTCCAGCAACACGCGGACTACGTCCACGTTGCCGGCCTTGCTGGCGATGTGCAGAGGCCGATATGCGCCGATCCGCGTGCCGGCCTCGAGGTTGGCACCTGCGTAGATGAGCATCTTCGCAAGCTCGGCGGCGTCGTTTTCCGCGGCCCAATGAAGCGCCGTCATGCCGTCGGCCTGCGCGGCGTTCACATCGGTGGCCTGTCGGAGCAGCGAGCGCACCAACTCCGAGTCGCCCGCCATCGCGGCGTCGGCGACGAGTGACTCAGCGGGTGCCGCAACCACCAGGGCCGGCAGGCAGGTCGCGACTATCAGCATCAGCCACAGGTGCCTGCTTACGCTGGGGCGAAGTGGATACGTTGCCGACATGATTTCAGTCCTCCGCTCCTCGCCCCGTCGTCAGACCGAGTAAGAAAACTCCCCGGTGCTGTCGCCGAAGCTCTGCATGTCGTCGTGACCCAGCCGGTGCAGCAGGTTCAACATCACGTTCGCCATCGGAGTACCGGGCTCGGCTTGAACGTGGAGGTTGCCGTGTGGCTGGGTGTTGGCGCCGCCGAGCACGATCAAGGGGCAACGCCTGTGGTTGTGCAAGTTGGGGTCACCCATGGGCGATCCGTAGATGACCATGGTGTTGTCGAGCAGCGGGCTCTCGCCATCCATGGTGTTGTTCAGCTTGTCGAGCAGGTAAGGGAGCATGCCGACATGGTAGCGGTTGATCTCCGCGAACTTCTCGATTCTTTCGTCGACGTCGCCGTGGTGCGACGTTCTGTGGAACGGCTCGGGTACGCCGCTTTCTGGGAACACCCGAGCTGAAGCATCGCGTCCCAACTTGAGCGAAAAGACGCGCGTCAGGTCGGCGGCGAACGCCATCGTCTGCAGATCGAACATGAGCTCGACGTGCTCGCTGAAGGAATCGGGCACGCCGGCGGGGGCGGCCGGTAACTCGCGCAGCTCGCCGCTGCTATTGCGCTCCTCGGTCATCTGGATTCGTCGCTCGATCTCGCGGATGTTGGTCAGGTAGCGATCCAGCCGGCGGCGATCGCCGGCGCCGAATTCCTGCTGGATGTGCGATATTTCCTCGGCGATCCAGTCGAGGATGCTGCGCTTGCTGGCGCGGCGTGCGGCACGCTGCTCGGGTGTGCCGCCGGCTCCGAAGAGCCGGTCGAAGACGGCGCGCGGATCCCGAATCATTGGCAGCGGCTCCGTCGGCGATGCCCAGCTGATCGTGTCCGAGTAGATGCACGCATAGCCGTAGTCGCAACCGCCGGCCTGATCGACGTTCTCGATGCAAAGCTGCAGCGACGGAATCGGGTTGTCCTGCCCGAAGCGCCGGGCGTAGACCTGATCCATCGAGATGCCCGCTATGACGTCGGAGCCCTCGGTCTGCTTCGGGTGCGCCTGGGTCAGGAAGACCGCGCTCGAGCGGTAGTGGTCGCCGCCGATCTCCTTGGTCTCGTAGGCCTCGGCCTGCTGGCAGTCGGTGTTGCTGACGATCGTCAGATACCGCCGCCATGGCTCCAGCGAGCTCAGCGAGGTGGGGGTGAGGTCGAAGTCATGCCCGGTGGCCGCCGGGGCCCACAGATTCTTGGTTGCACCGAGCGCGTTGCTGCCGGCGGCGCCGTGAACGATCTCGATGCAAACCAATCGCTTCGGCGAGCTCGCCGCGGTCTTCGCGAGCGCCGTCCTAGCCGGCACCATCGCATCTACGAACGGCAGCGCTACCGTTGCTCCCAGGCCGCGGAGAACGGTACGACGAGGCATCGCTTTCTTGGTTATGAACATCGGTTGTATTCCTCGCCCGGTCGGCGGCTCCCGGAGCTCGGAGGCTCAGTGGATCCCGTCGATATCCGCGGCCACGTCGGCTGGCTGAACCTGGTTGTTGCTGCGAAAGGCTGGGCTCGTCGCCACTCCCAGGATGAACGACGACATCCGGTAGTCGTTGCGTGAGGCCGCGCGCACGATGGCGCGGATCTCTCGCATGTCAGGGTACTCTACCCGCCGCCCGAGTCCATACGCCATCAGGTTTTCGGTGAAGGTCGTGATAAGCGCCGGCGAGTACTTGAGCAGCGCTTCACGTAGGTCCGTCGGGCTGCTCAGGGCGGTGCCATCGTAGAGGCTGCCCGATGTGTCGACGGGGTTGCCGTTGTCCTTCGTGCGCCAAGCACCGGTAACGTCGAAGTTCTCCAGCGCCAGGCCGATCGGGTCGATCGCCCGGTGGCAGCTGGCACACGCCGGGCTGGCGCGATGCTGCTCCATCCGCTCGCGCACGGTCAGCTCGCGACCGTCGGCGACTGCCTCGGTGGCATCCAACTCCGGCACGTTCGGTGGTGGTGGCGGTGGCGGGCTTCCGAGCAGCACCGACATCACCCACTTGCCGCGCAGTACCGGCGAGGTTCTTTCGGCGTGCGAGGTCAGCGTCAAGATGCTGCCATGCCCCAGTAGGCCGCGTCGCTCCGGGTCCCGAACCGGCACGCGACGGAAGTGGTCTCCGCTGACGTTCGGAATGCCGTAGTGGCGAGCCAGGCGCTCGTTCACGAACGTGTAGTCAGCGCGCAGCAGATCGAGCACGCTACGGTCATCCTCGACGAGGCTGTTGAAGAGCAACACCGTCTCGCGCCGCATGGCTGCTGCGAGCTCCTCGTGGAAGTCTGGGAACATCAAGGCATCCGGGTGCACCTTGTCGAGGTCCTGCAGCCGCAACCACTGCGCCGCGAATCGCGTTCCCAACGCTGCGGCGCGCGGATGTTGCAGCATTCTGTGGACCTGCTGCTCGAGCACCGCATCTTCCGAGAGTCGGTTTTCCCGCGCCAGCGTCATCAGTTCCTCGTCCGGCCGGGCGCCCCACAGGAAGAACGACAGACGTGACGCCAACGCTACATCGCTGATCCTGTAGCGCTGGCCGCCGGCCTGGGCCGCGGCCGGCGCTTCAAAGCGCAAGACGAAGTGGGGGCTCGACAGCAATGCCTCCAGCGCCGCGCGGATGCCGGCCTCGAAGCCACCCCCGGCGGCGCCCTTTTGGAAGAACGACATCAACCCGGCAATGTCTCGCTCGTTGGCTGGACGCCGGTAGGCCTGTGTGGCCAGTCGCGTGATGATCTCCTCCGCGCACGGTGCTTCTTCACTGGGTGAGGTGGGACGGCATGTGAAGATCTTCTGGCGGCTCGGCGTGGCGGAGACGCTAGTAGCGTTGTGTGGCCCGATGATCGCGGCGCTCTGAAGGTGGACGAGGCTGGTGATCCCGTGCACCGATCCAATCGACCGATCCGCCAGGCTCCACTCGTGCGGTGATATCAGGTCGACCGAGGGCCCCTCCGACCGTTGGATGAACGTGACAGAGATCCGTTGCGCTCCCGCTCGAATGAATATCCGGTCGGTAGACAGGCTCTGGTTATCGGGGTCCATGAACCGATCGACATCGAGCAACGCGGCGCGCTCGTTGTTGACCGACACTTCGATCTGTTCCTGGTGGAGAAGGGCCTTGCCGAACAACAGTCCTTCTGGCGCGTCGAAGACGGTGAGGGTGAAGACGTACTCGCCGTCGGCCGGGAAGTTGTGAATTACCGATAATCCGCCGCGGGTTCCGTACGGTGCCCCCTTCACCCGTTCACGCTGCGACGTGTAGCGCGACATCGGGTACTTGGCTACGGCTAGCGAGGCGTTGGGGTCACCTACTGCTAAACGGCTGATCTCGGCCGCCGCACTCAGGTAGCCTTCCATCACCGTCGCGGAGAGGCCTTGAACGTCGGCGATATTGTCGAAGCCGGCGCTTAGCGGGTCGGGCGGCAGGTAAGCGCTGGCATCGATCTCGAGGTCGAGCAGGTCGCGCACGGAACGCTCGTACTCGACTTGATTGAGCCGCTGGAACGTCCGCCCGCCGGGGTTGGGGTTGGCCGCGGCAGCTGCGTCGACGCGGGAAGCGAGAGCTGTGACCAACGCGGTGAGCGTGGCGTCGTCAGGGCGCCGCGCTGGGAGCGCCGGCATCATTCCCGTTTCCAGCTTGCGGATCATCTTCTCGGTGACCTCGGCGTTCTCATGAGCCCTGGCGACGTCGAAGTGCTCGAGGCTCAGACCACCGCGCATCGTGCTGTCGTTGTGGCACCGCAGGCAGTAGCGGCCGATGACCTGGTTCTGATCCTGGTAGGCCGCGGCAGCGATTGCCCGGTCGCCGGGCATCGTGCTGCTGTCGAGCGCAGGCTGGTGCTGCGCCAGACTAGCCCTTGCCGTCACGCCGAGGCCGAGGAGCCCGATGACGGCGAGAGAGAGCATCGACCGCTTCATTCACCTGTCTCCATTGCGGAACCGGGGCTCGAGAAAATCGATACCGGCGCGGAGTTCGCCAGCCTCCGCGGAGCCCTGATGTGCAGTATACGGCTGCCATCGCCGGCTTGCCCAGACCTGCAGGAGCAGATCCTCCATTCCTCGCCTGGCTGGCCGATCTAGCAGGCTGTGGTGAAAGTGTGGTGGGTCTGGTTACGGCGAGTTGGCGCCAGATGCAAGGCGGCCTGACACTGGCGATGCCCCGGCCATCGTCGAGGAAGGCCAACGCTGCAGATGGCCCCAAATCGCCGTAACCCTTCGGGCGACAGGGGGGTTGCGCGCGTACGCTGCGTCGTTCCTCGTCAACGATGGAGTAGCCATCGCCTCCTCCTCTCTCCTTGCCTGCGCCTCGCAAGACCCTGTCGCCAGACCCATCACACTTTCACCACGGCCTGCTAGCAGGCCCGCCACACTTCCACCACCGCCTGCCAGGCCGCCAATGTCACGGTCGATCCGTTGATTCTGCCGCCGCAATGGCCGCTCGAAGCGCCTTCACCGTCTTGTCGACGCGAAACTGCATGAGCTTGTTTCCGATCTCCAGAGTGGCCTCCAGGTCGGCGATGCTTTGACCGTTGATGCTCGCCTTTCCGGCCTTCACACGCTGCTCGTAGCGCACGGTCTCGGGATCGACCGTCATCTGCATCGCGGTGAGCCAATAGAAGTCGTGATAGCCCTCGTTTTCCTCCACGATGCCGAGCTCGGTGTTCATGTACTCGATCACGTCATCTGCGTTGTAGAACTCCGGAATGAAGTGAGCAATCGTTGTTCCCCAGCGCTCGTTGACCTGCTCGGCGACGTTCCGCATGCCGGACTGGTTTCCGCCACTGGCGCCGAGGAACGCGATGTGCTCGAAGCCGTGCACCTTCAGGCTGGAGGCGGCATCGTCGAGCATCATCTCGAAGGTCTCCTGTCGAACGCTGATCGTGCCCGGATACCTCATGTGGCCGGTGGGCGGGTCGATGTTGCCCTCCGGTACAAGCTTGATGATCGGCGCGCACAGTGCGTCGCCTAGCGCCCGGGCGATTCGCTCGCAGAGGCCCTGTAGCTCGTAGTTGTGCTTACCGGTTGCCACATACGGCCCGTTTTGCTCCATGCCGCCGGTAGTCAGAATGGCGATCTTCTTGCCCGCCGCCATGGCGTCGCGTACCTCGATCCAGGTGAGCTCCTCGATCCACACGGAATCGAGTGCCTCGATGGGTCTTTGCATGGCGAGCTCGCGCTGAATGCGCGCCTCGCGGTCGGCGTTCTGACCGCCCGCGATCCCGATGCCCGCCACCACGATCAGTAGTGTGGCCAGGCTCAGCAGCTTGCGTCTTGTCATCGAAGGCCTCCTTGTTGAGTCGGGCTCCTTGCGGCGTGTCCAGACCCTGCAATCTGCGCTGCGTGCGATACGGCTATCTGCGCTTCACACGGAATACCATGTCGCGGTGTACGTTGCCGTGGGCGCGTCCGATGCGAAAGCGCGCCCAGCCATCCTCCTGCACGGTCATCTCCATCTCCCGCCAGCTGCCCATGTTGCCCCGTACCGTCAGGCTGCCGCCGCGCAGGCGCTCTCCGGCGGCATCGATGCGCTGGGCCAGCATCATTGAAGGCGAGCCAAGGAACGTCGGTTCGCCGTCGTCCGTTCTGCCGATCGCCAGCGCGCCCACCAGCCCGGCGAGGACGAGCTGCGCGCCAGGATCGCCGCGCACCGCGAAGTAGCGCTCCTCGTAATACAGGTGATTGGTGAAGCTGTAGGTGCCGGGCTCGAGCTCCTCGGCGGTGCCGGCGTCGTCCCCGCCGCGCACCCGCGCAATGGGTGACGGAAAGCTCGAGCTCGTTGTGCCGCTGAGGATGAAGTCGGTCGTCGCCCGAACCACCGCGCCGACGCCGCGGAACAACTGCTCGGCGCTCGGGGCATCGAAGTAGTCGCCGCCGCCGGCGCTGGCGAGCGTCGACAGCGCGTCGGCCGCCTGCGCATCGACACCCAGACCGACGGCGTGGATCCTTATCGGAATCCCGCCGGCACGGAGCTCGGCGGCGACCGCCACAGGGTCGCCGCCACAGGATTCGATGCCGTCGCTGATCAGCAGCAACACGCCACCGCCGCCCTCACGCAGGTCGCTCGCTGCGGCACGTAGGCTGAGCGCCAGGGGAGTCTGCCCGCGCGGTTGCAGTGACGCGGAGCGCTCCAGGATTTGCCGGGCACTGCCGGGCTGCGGTGCGATGAGCAGCTCCGTATCCCGACATCCGGCCTCCCTGTCGTCGTAAGCGACGCGGTGACCGTAGGCGCGCAGGCCGACCGGCATCGAAAGCGGCACATCAATCAGAGCTCCGGCCAACGCTTCTCTGGCAAGCTCGATCTTGACCCGGCCGTCGACCTGTCCCCACATACTGTTGCTGACATCGAGAATCACCTGCAGCTGGGCGCCGGCGGCAGCGCCAACGGTCGCCGGGCCCGGCACGTCTAGGTCCGTCGGCAGCGCCTCGAGCGTGGCCATCTCGAAGCTGGTTTCGTCGAAGGCGCGCGTGTAGGTTCCGCCCGTAACCAGCGCGATTCCGGCGAGCTGGTGCGAGACGCGCTCACCGAGGCTGATGGTATGGATGCGGATGCCGTTTGCCTCGGCGCGTGCCACCCCCACCGGGTCCGCGCCGCAGGTTTCTTCGCCGTCGCCAATAATCAGCATCTCCTTGCGCTGTGCGTCCACCGCGCGCAGATCTTCAAGTCCCTGGCGCATGGTCAACACCAGCGGTGTGGCGCCGTCCCAGCCGATTGACTCCATCGACTGGCGCCAGCGCCGTGGCTCGAAAGAAGCGAAAGGAACAGCAAGTCTGGAAGCGCCGCATACATCGCTGCCTGGTCCTTCACCCAGGAGACGCAGTGCTACCGCTGTGCCCTCGGGGAGCCCGGCAAGCGTACGCAGCAGCCCTCGTTGGGCGAGGTCCCGCTTCACCCCTCCCTCGACCTGTTCTTTCATGCTCCCTGAAACGTCGAGCACGACCACCATAGCGGCGTCGTACGACTGCGCGGCGGTCACCTGGGTTGCCCCTGCCAGGCCAACGGCTGCGAGCGTTGCGACTACGGCAGGTCCGCAGAGGGTCGGGCACCGGCGAGCTGAAGAGGTCATGCTCCGTCCGTGGGTGTTCAGAGATCACAGTGCAGGATTATAGGTCCGCGGCCGGTTGTGTAGGCGCTGCCGGGTATGTTCCGGCTTGGCCGGTCAACGGACACTTCCACCACAGCCTGTTAAGGTTCGCTACGCCATGTCCCGCAGATTCACAGGAGCCCGACCGATGAAACTCCGCCGCGCTGCTCTAGTCGTTGCCACCACCTTTATCCTCGCCGTCGGCGCGGTCATACCGGACCTGTTCGCCCAGCAGGATTTCGACGCTGTGGAGATCGATACCATCGAGGTGGCGGACGGCGTCTACATGCTGATGGGCGCCGGAGGCAACATCGGCCTGAGCGTCGGGGACGACGGCGCGTTCGTCGTCGACGACCAGTTCGCGCCGCTTACCGACAAGATCCGCGCGGCCATTGCGGCGGTGACCGACGCGGAGGTCAAGTTTGTCGTCAACACCCACTGGCACGGTGACCACACCGGCGGCAACGAGGCCTTCGGATCCGCCGGCGCCATGATCGTAGCGCACGACAACGTCCGCAAGCGGATGAATCCGGAGCAGTTCGGGGAGGTGATGGGGAGCACCGAGCAGGCGCCGCCGGCGGCCTTGCCGGTAGTGACTTTCAGCGACGAAGTTACGTTCTACTGGAACGACGAGAAGATCCAAGTCGAGCATGTCAGGCACGCGCATACCGACGGCGATGCCCTGATCTGGTTTACCGGCGCCAACGTAGTGCACATGGGCGACAACTTCTTCAACGGTGTCTACCCATACATCGACGTCGACTCGGGCGGCAACGTCGACGGGATGCTCGCCAGCGCCCGGCAAGTCTTGGCGCGAATCGACTCCGACACCAAGATCATCCCCGGCCATGGGGCGCTCGCCGGCGCCGAGGAACTACGCCGGTTCCGCGACGTGCTGACCTTGGCGCGTGACCGCGTCGGCGCGATGATCAACGACGGGATGAGCCTCGAGGAGGTCATCGCGGCGCTGCCGATGTCCGACCACGACGAGGCATGGGGCGGCGGCTTCATGTCGCCGGATCGTTTTCTGACCGTCGTGTACCGCAGCATCGCCGGCGAGTAGGCGCAGCAGCGGTCCGCGCCGCGATGGCCGGCGTTGCGCCTCCTTGAAGTAACCAATCTACGTCTGCGTCGGCGCGCCTTGGCCTCCGCGCCGCGTCCTCGCTGTTGCGCCCGCTCGCTCTGGATCCGCGCTTGGGTTCTCGTTGTCGGACGGGTTGTCGGACGAGGAGGTCGCTCGGCGAGGTAATCGCTAGTAGCCGATCGCGGTGCCGTCCTTTCGGGGATCGGTGCCGCCGTGCAGCATGCCGGTGACCGGGTTGATCATGATCGCCTGGTAGCCGCCCATTGCGCCGCCGCCGGCGCGGCGAATCACGTGCCCCATGGCCTCGAGCTGGGCGACGACTTCGTCGGAAATACCGCTCTCTACCAGCACCGTGCCACCGGTCGGGGCTTCGCCGGCTCGGGGCGTCTCTCCCATGTGGCGCCAGCGTGCCGCATCACCGGCCTCCTGCACGCTCAAGCCGAAGTCGATGAGGTTGGCCAGCACCTGAGTATGGCCCTGCGGCTGCATGTTGCCGCCCATGACGCCGAACGTCAGCCACGGGACGCCGTCCTTGGTCACCATGCCCGGCATGTTGGTGTGCAGCGAGCGCTTGTGAGGTTCCAGTACGTTCAGGTGGCCCTGCTCGAGGCTGAAGCCGATGCCGCGGTTCTGCATTGCGAAGCCGAGGTCTCCGGGCACCACCCTGGAACCGAACGAGTCGAAGATGCTCTGGATCAGCGATACGGCGTTGCGGTCCTTGTCGACCACCGACAGATAGACGGTGTCGCCATGCTCGAGCGGGTCGCCTGGTGTCACGGTGAGCGCCGCGCGCGTCGCGTCGACCATGGCGCGTCGGCTGACCCCGTAGGGCTTGGAGATGAGCTCCGCCACCGGCAGAGCGTTGAACTCGGGGTCGGCGACGTAATGAGTGCGGTCGGCGAAGGCGAGCTTCTTGGCCTCGATCATTCGATGTAGCGTGGCGGCGCTGTTGTGCCCCAGGCTCGCGAGGTCGTAGCCCTCGAGGATGTTGAGCATCATCAGCGCGGTGATGCCGTGACTGTTGGGCGGTAGCTCCCACACCTCGTAGCCGTGGTAACTAGTACTCACGGGCTCGACCCAGGTCGACGTGTGGTCTTCGAAGTCGCGCTTCGAGAGGTAGCCATTGTTGGCTTCGCTGAAGGCGACGATGCGATCGGCTATGGCGCCTCGATAGAAGACGTCGCGGCCTTCGTTGCCGATCGCCTCGTAGACGCGAGCGAGGTTCGGATTGCGGAAGACGTCGCCCTTCTTTGGGGCGTGCCCGCCGGGGAGGTAGGTCTTGGCGGAATCCGGCCACTCGGCCAGCGCTGCCTCCTCCTCCTGCCATTGGCCGGCGATGATCTCGCTGACCGGGAACCCGTCGCGTGCGTATGCGATCGCCGGTGCCAGCACCTGCCCGAGCGTCATCGTTCCATGTCGTTCGAGTAACTCTGCCCAGGCGTCGACCGCGCCGGGCACCGTCCAGGGCACCAGTCCTCTGCCTGGGATCCGATCGAGATTACGCTTGCGTAGCGCTTCGAGACTCAGCGCGTAGGGGGACCTACCGGTGCCGTTGAGAGCGTAGAGCTTCTGCTCTTCGGCGTTCCAGACGATGGCGAACAGATCGCCACCGACGCCGTTCATGTGCGGCTCGACCAGCCCTAGCATGGCGTTGACCGCCACCGCCGCGTCGATAGCGTTGCCGCCCGCCTTGAGGATGTCGATGCCAACTTGTGCCGCCAGCGGTTGGCTGGCGGCAACCATGCCATGGGGCGCGATCACTTCCGAGCGGCTGCCCTTGGGCGTGTGAGCCGGCCGATCGTACCCGGATCCCTGCGTGCTCGATTGATCCTGAGCGCCCGCCGTCTCGGAGCTGGCCAGCTCGGGGAAGTCACTACCGGTGATGCTCACTGCCACCACCGTGATCGCGAGCAACGCTGCGCCAACATGCACGGAGCCCCTCCTTGAAATTAGTAGATGGCGGCGAAGTTACCAGAATGAAGGGCCGAGTATCAGGGGCGAGAGGAGTCTGGCGCGGTCGCGCTGTGATCCGTCCTTGACAAACTGCGACAAACGACGCACTTTAAGTGCGACACTTGTCGCAGTTCTTGATAGAGGAACTCAGGCAATGGCAAGGAAGCTTCCAGACTTATCGAGATTCGAGCTGCAGTGCCTGCGGTTGCTGTGGCAGAGCGGAGAAGCATCCGCTGGCGTGGTCCACGCACAACTCCAAGACCCGCCCTCATACTCGACTGTCCGCAAGATCTTCGAGCGTCTGGAGACCAAGGGCGCCATCGAGCGCGTCGGCAAGTCCGGCCGCTCGGTGGTGTATCGGCCCTCGGTCAGCGGGCCGGCGATGATCCGCAAGGAGATCGCGCGGTTGCTCGATTCGTTGTTCGACGGCGCCGCGGCTCCGTTGCTGAGCCACCTGGCCCAGATGCGGGCGCTGGACCTCGACGATCTGCGTGAGATCGAGAGACAGCTCGCCGGCGACGACGCCCTCGACCGGGAGTCGGAATCATGAGCTTCCTGCAGATCGACCACCGAGCATTCTGGGATGCGTTCGCCGTCCACCTGTGGCAAAGCGCGCTCGTCGTTGCAGTACTTCTGTTGCTCGACCGCCTGCTGCGCGGCGGACCAGCCCGTCTTCGCGGCTACCTCTGGTCGATCGGGCTGCTGAAGCTGATGCTGCCCGTATCGCTGCTGGCGCCCTGGGCAGCCGAATTGCTTGCATCCCTTAGTTCCCCCAAGGCGAGCGTTACGGTGACGACTGCCGTGCGTGGTCTGCGAGCCGTGTTCGAGCCTCAGCTATGGATCGTTCCGGCGCCGCGCTTCGCCGGCGATGATGTTGTGTATCAGCTCCTCACCGTGGCCTGGCTGTTTGGTGCGGTGGCGGTGGCGGTGGCGCTGTGGCGTCGCAGGTCGACGCTGGTGCGCCAACTTTCCCGTCAGGCGACCGCGCCGCTCCCCGTGCGGCTCGGCCGCGTCGCCAGCCGTCATGGGGTAGATCCGGCCCGCATCGAGGTAGTGGATTGGCCAATCATGCCGAGCCTCGTCGGTTTGCGGCGACCACGAATTCTGCTACCACGCTCATTGTGTGAGGCGCTCACCGCCAAGCAGCTGGGCGCGGTGGTGGCGCACGAAGATGCTCACCGACGGCTCGGCCATCCGCTCCAGCGGCTCGTCGCCATGCCGGTGCTAGTGGCTTTCTACTTCTTTCCGGTTGCTTGGCTAGTGCTTGCCAGGCTCCATCGCGTCGCCGAGCTTGCTTGCGACGAAGCCGTCCTGCGCGCCGGCGTCGACGCGCGCACCTACTCGCAAGCTCTGGCGCGCACGCTCCGTCTTGGATTCGTGCAGGGCGCCGGTGATCTTGCGCTCTTGGTACCAAGCACATCCGTCTTCACCGCGCGACTGCGCCACATTCACGAGATCGGGAGGCCCGTCGTCATGACAAGACACCGACTCGCGCTGACTCTGGCGGCCATCACGTTCACCGTCTCGGTGGTGGCCGGCGCGTTCGGGACCCCGCCGGGGGCGGGCTCGGGCGAGCCGAGTGTCCCGCAGGCGCGCCGACTTGCCGCGCAGACTGGCCTGGAGGCAGATTTTCCGCATCTGCTCGAGCTTCGAGGCGGTGGGCGTCAGGCGAACGTCGAATTCGAGAACAGGCTGCTGCGCGATGTGCTCGAGCAGCTTGCCGGGCTGGGCGGCTTCGAGCTGGATACGTCGCAGCTTGGTGGTAGCCGGCGGGTGACGTTGGTAGCTCGCAACAGCACGGTGGCGGCCACGCTGGCGTCTCTGGCCAGGTCCGCGGACCTGTGGTTCACGGTCGAGGATCGTCGGCGGTTGGTGGCGCACGAGGTGGTCTCCATCGCGGATCGCGAGCAGAAGCCCACACGCATTCACTACGTGGCCCCGCGCTACCCGGAGCAGGCGCGCGCCGACCGCATCCAGGGGGAGGTGGTTCTGGAGGGCGTCATCGGGCTCGACGGTCGGATGGAGCGCATCGTGGTGACCGGAAGCGCGCATCCGCTCCTCGACGTTGCTGCGAGAGAATCTGTCGAACAATGGCGCTACGCGCCGGTCATCGTCGACGGTCAACCGGTGAAGACGCGCCTCATGGTGACGGCCCAGTTTTTTCTGCAGACGCTGCTACAGTAGCTGCCTGTCCGCCCGCTCGGCCAGATGGCGGCAAGTTACCAGAACGACACATCGTGCATCATGCGGCGGAAGAAAACGCGCGTATCCTGGCCGATGGCGACGGCGTAGGCAAGATAGGAGAGCATCACTGGGAGGCCACCCGCGTCGCCGCGGATCTGGTCGAACGCATGGTCGAGAAGCACGACGGCAATGAACACTCCTGGCACGATGAAGACTAGCTGCGCGGCGCTCTTCAGCAAGTGCCGCAGTACGTCTCTCCAGCCCCACTCCTGCACGGTCTTGGAGACGAAGGGACCGATCGTCAACACCAGCATGAGGCCCAGCCACATGCCGCAGACGTAGACCGTCGATAGGTCGACCAGGAAGTCGACCGCGGCCGCACCGGTGTCGGTATCTCCCCTCAGCAGCCGCATGGCGCCCATTAGCACGACCGGTGGCAGGATCAGCCCCAGCATCCCGCTGACCGTCATCGGCAGGAACTTGCGGAAGAGTAGTTGCATGAAGCCGGTAAAGAGCAGAAACGGGATCGCCACCAGGCCGGCCTCCGGCCGCGAGATCCAGACCGTGGCTACGAACGGCAGCGCCACGTGACCGCCGGCATACAGCATCCACAGCAGCGTCGCAGGCCATCCCGGGAGCGCGATCTTGTCTTCG
Organism: Acidobacteriota bacterium; assembly: GCA_963666055.2. GTDB lineage: Bacteria > Acidobacteriota > UBA890 > UBA890 > WLXD01 > DASCOT01. The sequence goes on from CAXWPH010000015.1 coordinate 1,574,238, forward strand.
GGCTCGGCGCGACCCCGGCTCCGCCGCCGCCCGTGTTTTCTTGCCATTCGTGCTCGTGTCGCTTCCGCTGCCGGGCGGTATCGGTCGACTTTCGGCTGCAGTAGTCGAATCCGCCGGCGCTATCCGACGGCGCGCAGCAGCGGATCGCTGACGCCGATCACGTAGGCCGCCAGCAGGCCGAGCAGGCCGAGCACCGTCAAGTAGTAGAGGGTCGGGACGATCGTCTTGCGCAGCGTCGAGCCCTCCTGGCCGAGCAGCCCGACGGTGGCCGACGCGGCGACGACGTTGTGGATGGCGACCATGTTGCCGGCCGCGGCGCCGACCGCCTGCAGAGCGACGATCAGCGCGCTCGATAGCGCCAGACGCTCGGCAACGCCGTACTGAAACGCCGAGAACATCAGGTTGCTGACCGTGTTGGAGCCGGCGATGAAAGCTCCAAGGGCACCGATCACGCCGGCGAAGGCGGGCCAGCTGGCCCCGACGTTGGTGGCCACCCATTCGGCCAGCGCGATGGGCATGCTCAGATAGCCGCCGCTGTTGGCGCCGGAGTTGATGTATACACGCACCATGGGGACGGTGAAAACAAGGACGAACCCGGCGCTGAGCAGAACGCTGGCGGATCGTGTCGCCGCTCGCAGCATCTCCGCTCCCCGCATGCGGTGTAAGAAGAATGCGAAGCCGGCGGCGGCCATGAGCACCGTGCCGGGCAGATACAAAGGCGTCGTCGCTGCGGTGATATCAGTACCCAGAATCCCTTCCCAGTCGAAACGGGCGCGGCGGAGCCAGTCACCAAGAGGGAGCCAGGGCAGGCGCGTGAGCACCAGCATTGCGCCCACCGCTGCGTAGGGGAGCCAGGCGCGGAGCACGCTGATCGCCGGGTCGGTGGTGAGGACGTCGTGCTGGGCACCGGTGGTGGTGTCTCGGGGTGCGCCGTCGGTCTTATCCTCGAGAGGGCTCTCGGCGGTGATCTCCATGCCGCTGACCCAGTCCCGCGGCCAGTTCTTGGGGGGTGGAAAATCCCAATGATCCGCCGGGATGAGCCAGCCGCGTCGAATCACCGCGACGACGATGGCCAGTCCCACCGGCGCGCCGAGTAGCGAGGGGAACTCCGGCCCGAGCAGCGTTGCCGCCGCCACATAAGGAACGGTGAACGCCAGGCCGGCGAACAATGACAGTGGCAGCACCGAAAGGCCCTCGGTCCACGAGCGTCGGGCACCGAAAAACCGCGTCATCACCATCACCATGAGGGTCGGCATGAGGGTGCCCGCGATGGCGTGCAGGTAGGCCGAGCGCGTCGCAACAAGGTTTACGTACTGTGCGAGCTCGATACCCGACGCGGCCAGTCGGGCGTCGAAGGCCGAGCTACCGACACCGCCCGCGACACCGACCAGTATCGGCGTGCCGGCGGCCCCGAAGGTGACCGCGGTGCTCTGTATCATCATTCCGATCACCACGGCAGCCGCAGCGGGAAACCCCATGGCGACGAGCAGCGGCGCCGCGACCGCTGCAGGCGTTCCGAATCCCGCGGCGCCTTCGATGAAGGAGCCGAAGAGCCAGGCGATGACGATCACCTGAACGCGTCGATCGCCACTGAGCGCACCGAAGGACCGACGAATCGCCGACACACCCCCCGATTCTTCTAGCGTGTTGAGCAGGAGGATGGCGCCGAAGATGATCCACAGCAGGTCGAAGGTGAGGAACAAGCCCTGGATCGTCGAGGCGATGACCCGGATTGGCGCGACACCCCAGGCGCCCACTGCGATCACGACGGCGGCAACATAGACCGCCGGCATCGCCCGTCGCGCCGGCACGCGGAAGCCGACCAGCAAGACACCGGCCAGCAGTATCGGCAAGACGGCTAGTGCCGCCTGCAGTCCAAGGGTCATCGCTGCACCCTAGCCCGGGACGCAGCTCACGTACAGTTGACGTCGGCGGCGGACTGCATCGCCCCGCGGCATGACCGTGCCTTGACGTGGGCGGCGGGGGCCGGATCGGCGCGCTGGGATCAGGCGGCTGCGCGGTCCATACAAGCGGTTAGAATCAGGGCGCGCGGACCTTAGCGCATGCGCGGTGTTGCCGCTAGCGCGTCCGTGCAGCCTCAACAGCTTCCAGAGGACCCATTGATTCGCCTCTGTGCCCTGGTACTTTTCTCGGTGTCGGCGATCGGCGGTCTCGATCCAGGGGCGGCCACGGTCGACGAGCGCCCCAATATCCTGATCATCTATGCCGACGATCTCGGCTACGGCGATCTCGGAGCGTACGGTCACCATACCCTGCGGACCCCCAGCCTGGATCGACTCGCGCTCGAAGGGATGCGCTTCACTTCGTACTATGCGCCGGCGCCCCTGTGCTCGCCGTCGCGCGCCGCGCTGCTCACCGGGCGGACTCCGTATCGCACTGGAATCGAGAGCTGGATTCCACCAGGCACCGACGTCCAGCTCGGGGCTCGGGAAGTGACCATTGCGACGCTGCTGCAAGCCATCGGCTACCAAACGGCGATGGTCGGCAAGTGGCACCTGAACGGCGGTCTGGAGGTGGTCGAGCAGACTCAGCCGGACGATCATGGCTTCGACCATTGGCTGGCGCTGCACGGCTGGCCAGTGCCGCACAACCGCAACCCGCGCAACTTCTTCCGCAACGGCGAAGCGCTGGGCGAGCTCGAGGGATTCACCGCCGATATCGTCATCGACGAGGCCATTGATTGGTTGCAGGGACGCGATCCAGAGCGCCCTTTTTTCCTCTATGTGCCGATGATCGAGCCCCACTCGACCATCGCCAATCCGCCCGAGTACAACGCCCTTTACGACGAATACACCGACGGGGTGCCAGACCCGCTGGAGAACGGCTTGCCCTCGCCGCCCGGCAACTTGGCGGCGCGCGGGCCGGGCGAATACTACGCCAACGTCACCTATATGGACCACCAGATCGGACGACTGCTGGACCGTGTCGACGAGCTCGGGCTGCGCGAACGCACTTTCGTGTTCTTCGCCTCGGACAACGGGCCGGTGACGACCGACTGGCGTCGGTGGTGGGAGGTCAATCTGTACGGCAGCACCGGGGGCCTTCGCGGTCGCAAGCACGAGCTGTTGGAAGGCGGTATTCGGGTTCCCGCCATCGTTCGCTGGCCGGGCACCGTGGCGGCTGGCTCGCTCGCCGATGCTCCGGTGAGCGGCTACGATCTGCTGCCAACTCTGGCTGCCGTGGTCGGTTTCGATGTGCCAGATGATCGACCGATCGATGGCGAGGACATGTCGGCAGTATTGCGTGGCGAGGCGTGGGAGCGCCAGCGACCCTTGTATTGGGAGTTCGATGATGAGCGGGGTTTCGCTTACGCCTTGCGCGACGGCGACTGGAAACTGTTGATCGACCGGGAGCTGCAGAGCCCGAGGCTCTACAACCTCGCGACGGATCGTTTCGAGGTGTTCGACCTGGCGGTCCAGCGACCCCAGATCGTCGCCAGCCTGGTAACCAAGTTGCGGGAGATCAGTGAGAGCGTCACCGCCGATCCGTTGCGCCCGCGATGAACGATCTCGTTCTGGCGCGTCGCGGAGCGGCCGCCAATGAGCACTCTGCTAGCTCTTCTGTGACATCTCAGGAGCCCATCAACATGCCTCGTTGGAAAATACTCGCCGGGTTGCTTATTGCCGTGATGCTGTCGACAACAGCCGCAGTTCCGGCGTTCTCCGGTCAGCAGCCCGAGCGCTATCAGCGGCTGGCCACCGATATCCTCCGTGAGATGGTCGAGTTCCGCTCCGCCGCGGCGTCTCCGGATGAGACCGCGGCGTTGCTCGAGGCGGCCATGGGACGGCTCGCTGCGGCCGGTTTCGACGTCGACGACATGACATTGGTGCGCAGCCCCGGCGACATTCCGAACCTGGTGGTGCGCTATGCGGGCACCGGCGCCCGCCGTCCGGTGATGCTCATGGCTCACGTCGACGTCGTCGATGCCGAGCCCGACGCTTGGCGGCTCCATCCGTTCGCCTTCCTCGAGCAGGACGGCTACTACTACGGTCGAGGAACGAGCGACAACAAGGCCGGTGCGACGACCCTGGTGACCAACTTCATCCGGCTGCGCGAAGAGGGCTACGAGCCCGACCGCGACCTGATCATGGTGCTTACCGGCGATGAGGAGACCACCGGCGGTGGTATCAACCACCTAGTCAACGAACGCCGGGACCTCGTGGAGGCGGAGCTCGCCCTGAACACCGATTCCGGTGGCGGCGTGTACGACCCCAACGGCGAGCCACAGATGTTCAAGGTGCAGACGAGCGAGAAGCTGTACCAGAGCTATGAGCTCGAGACCTCGAACCCGGGTGGGCACAGTTCGTTGCCGCGTCCCGACAACGCCATCTACCGCCTGGCCAAGGCACTGGGCCGCATCGAGACCCACGACTTCCCGATCGAGCTCAACGATGGCACCCGCCTCTTCTTCCAGCGCTCTGCAGCGTTCGAGCATGGGGCGACTTCCGATCTGATGCGTATCGTTGCCGGTGAGTCGCCGGACGAGGACGCGGCGCGCCGGTTGGCGGCGGTCAGCCCTCTGTTCAACGCCACGCTGCGTACGACGTGTGTGGCCACGATGCTGAGCGGCGGGCACGCCGAGAACGCCCTGCCGCGCGCCGCCAAGGCGACGGTGAACTGCCGCATCCTCCCGGAGCACACGCCGGAGGCCACCGAGGCGGTGTTGCGGGAGGTCATCGCCGATGAGGGTGTGTCGATTCGGCCGACCGGGGTAGCGACGCCGAGTGAGCCGTCTCCCTGGGACGCGCAGCTGATGGAGCCGATCGAAGAGCTCGTGCAGCAAATGTGGCCGGGAACACCGGTGATTCCGAACATGGGGACCGGGGCCACCGACGGGCTGTACGTTCGCAACGCCGGTATTCCGGTGTACGCGATCGGGGCGATCTTCGCTGATCCAGGGGACGTTCGCGCCCATGGCCTCGACGAGCGCGTCGGAGTGAAGGAGTTCCACGACGCCGTCGAGTTCTGGTACCGGATGCTGAAGACGGTCAGTAGCTGAGCGGCGGCGCGTCGAATGCGTCGCCGGGAGCCCTCATCCGACGCTTCCAGGCTCCAGGTCATGCTGCCGCTGACCGCCAGGGTCTGCAGTGGTCCGAGTCCGCCGACCATGCGAAGAGTGGCTCCGGGTGCGCCGCGGAATCTGCATGTGCACCGCGTTGTCGCCGTCATCGAACCGCTCTCAGCCAGTGCTGGCTCAGCCGCGATTGAGCACCGATGCTGGATCGACGCGCGCTGCTCGCCGGGCCGGAACGAGCGCGGCGGCGCCGCCGGCGACGAAAAGAGCGACCACGACCAGACTGAACGTTGCCGGGTCGGTCGGTCGCACATCGAATAGCAGAGCCTCGAGCAGACGAGTTACTGCCACCGCACCGGCCAGGCCGAGCCCGACGCCGACGACCACTAGGCCGAGACTGCCGCTTATGACCATACGGCTGATATCGCCTGCACCGGCCCCGAGCGCCAGCCGCACCCCCATCTCACGCTGTCGCAGGCTGACGCCGTAGGAGACCACGCCGTACAGGCCGACGACAGCGAGCGTCAGGGCGACCAGCGCGAAGGCCGACATCAGGATGGCCACGAACCGCTCGGCCGCCAGCGAGCCGCCCACCACCGCTTCCATCGTGCCGACATTCGAAGCGGCGAGCAGACTGTCCAAGGCGCTGATCTCGCGTCTGACTGCGGGTGTCAGCGAGGTCGGATCACCGGCAGTGCGGATGACCATCGTCATGAATCCTGTGGGAACTTGCGCGTACGGGAAGTAGGTGGCGTGGCGCGCCCTCTGGGCGACCCCGAAGTGCTTGGTGTCGCGTGCGACGCCGACGATCGTGCGGTAGATGGGGTCGTCACCGCTGCCGAAGTAAATACGCTTGCCGACCGGATCCGTGTCGGGGAAATAGCGGCTGGCGAGAGTCTCGTTGACGACGACGACGCGCGCTGCCTGCGCATCGTCAGACTCGTTGAAGAACCGGCCGGCGGCGAGGCGCAGCCCGATGGCCTCGAAGTAACGTGGCGTGACCCGGCGAATCCATGAGACCCGTGACTCGCCGGACTCGGCGGGGGCCATTCCCTCGACGTTGAAGTCGGCGTCGCCGTCGCGGCCGCCCAGCGGCAACGCGTTGACCGCCCCGACGCTCTCCACTCCGGGCAGGGCTCGCAGACGGCGCTCCAGCTCCCGGTAGAAGGTCGCCTGGTCGGTGCCGTCGGCGTACCGGGAGCTTGGCAGATTAAGGCTCACGATGAGCAGCCGTTCGGTCTCGAAGCCGAGATCGACGGCGTTGAGCTGCTGGAACGTTCGCAGCAGCAGACCGGCACCGACCATCATTACCAGTGCCAGCGCCACCTGCACGACCACCAACGCCGATCGCAGCGGCCGGCCGTGCGCCGCGCCTCCGCCGCTGCGACCGCCCTCCTTGAGCGCTGCCTGCACGTCGGTCCGCGAGGCGCGTAGCGCCGGCAGCAATCCGAACAGGAGCGCCGCGCCAAGGCTGGCCACGGCGGTGAAGGCCAGCACCCGCGCGTCCAGCGTCACGTGCTCGATGCGCGGCGTGCCCGGCGGCGCCATCGTGACCAGCATACGAGTGCCCACGACCCCCAGCGCGGCGCCCAGCAGTCCGCCGATACTTGCCAGCAGAGCGCTCTCTCCCAGCAGCTGGCGCACGATCCGGTGCCGGCTGGCGCCGAGCGCCGTCCGCACGCCGATCTCGCCGGTGCGAGAGGACGCCTGTGCGAGGAGCAGGTTGGCGACGTTGACGCACGCCATCAGCAGCACGAACCCGACCGCGCCCAGCAAGACCCAGAGCGCCGTCGACGCCGAGATGACCAGGTCGTCGTGCAGCGGGTAGATCAGGAATCCCTGGTTGGTGTTGGTCTCCGGGAACTCGGCTTCCAGCCGCGCGCCAAGCGCGCTCGCGGCTGCCTGGGCGGTGGTCACGTCAACGCCGTCGCGCAGCCGACCGAGGGCGAGATACGAAGCGCTGCCTCGACCGCCGAAATGCTGCGAGATATCTTCGCGTTGCGGCGCCCAGACAGCCGCCCGAGCGACGAACGGTGGCTTCAGATCGGCAGGCATGACTCCGACGATCGTGTATGGCTCGCCGTCGAGTTGGATCGTCCCGCCGATGGCGTCATCGGATGAATCGTATACACGTTCCCAGAGCCGGTGGCTGATGACCACGACGCGTTCCGCCCCCGGCTTGTCTTCCTCGGGTAGGACGCCCCGGCCGACAACGGGCGAAACACGCAGGACTCCCGAAAGCAGTCCCTGGCTCATCTGCACTCCGACGATCTGCTCTGGCTCGTCACCGTGTCCGGTGAGCGTAGGCCCCCAGAAACTCCAGGTCCCGACCTCCTCGAATACGTCCGAGAGCTGGCGTAGATCGTGGAAATCGGGGAAGGAGAGCCATTCGCGCTGACGGCCGTTGATCTGCGTGTAGTCGGCCCAGACGGCGACCAGCTGGTGAGGCTCAGGAAAAGGCAGGGGGCGCAGCAGCACCCCGTCCACGACGCTGAAGATCGCCGTGTTGGCGCCGATTCCGAGCGCCAGCGTCAGCACGATAACAATCGAGAAGCCGGGGGAGCGGATCAGGGAGCGAGCAGCGAAGCGCAGGTCTTTGAGCAGCGATTCGAACATCTGGGCACCGTTCGGGGAGTCGAAGTAGGTTCGATGATGGAGGCACGCCGCGCTGTCGTGCTGGTCGCGGGTGGCGCGCCAGAGGTCGCGCAGGGTCGACACCCAAAAGCGTGGCAAGGCGAATGATCGACCCGAACCTCGGGCGGCACGATGACCATCGCGGAAGACCGAGAGCATCTCGGCCGTCGCCTCATGCCGGAGCTCGGCTGGGGTCAGTCGCAGCAGCGCCGCGTAAACGCGCTCTGCACCGGTGACGCGCTGCCTCACTGCGTCTCCGGCACCGAGACCAGTAGATCAACGTCGGCCCGGCGGACCAGATCGGCCAGGCGCCGAGCCTCCGCGGTGGCCACTTCGTTGCCGGCCGCGGTCAGCCGATAGTACCGGCGACGCGCGTCTTCCCCCTCATCGACGGCGTCTGTGTGCTCGATTAACCCCTGCGCGCGTAGCTCCTTGAGCGTCCGGTAGAGGGTGCCAGGGCCGAGGATCGCCTGCTGTCCGACGTGCTCGTTGGCCCGCAGCATGATTCCGTAGCCGTGCAGCGGCGCCTCCCGAAGCACCACCAGGATGCTGAACACGACGGGCCGGAGCGGCAAGTGTGCTTCGGGGTCGAATATCGTTCGCGGCATGGCGTAACCGTGGCGCTCGAGGGGAAAGTCTTCGCATTCGACTATATCCATTACAGAATGGATAAGCAACGCGCTCGCGTCCCTCGCGGATGGAAGGGCTCAAGTTGCCGCGCTGGGGCGCCCGGGGCTGCTGGCGCGAGACTCGCGGGTGACCGGTAGACTACTGGCGCTCGTATTGTCCGCACCCCAGACTTCGAGGTAACTGCATGCGCTGGCTTCGCTCCCTGTGGATGTTGTCGTTGTTGGCGATCCCGGTCGCTTGCGGCGGGACCGAGCCTGCCGCTGAGGACGCAACTCCCAGCGTCGAGCCGCCGGCGACGGTCGAGTCACCTTCGGTCGAGCTACCAGCGGCGCCGCCCGCTACCGAGCCGGAGCCGGAGCCGACACCGACCGTTCTGCCGCCGCTGCTGAACCCGGCGCACCCCGACGCCAACGCCACGGCCCCGGCACAGTACCGGGTCGTTCTCGACACCACCAAGGGCGACATCGTGCTGCAGATCTATCGCGATTGGGCGCCGCGGGGCGCCGACCGTTTCTACAACCTCGTGCGCACTGGATTCTTCACCGACGTGCGGTTCTTCCGGGTCGTCGAGGGGTTTGTAGCGCAGTTCGGAATGAACGGCGATCCTGAGGTCAACGCCGCCTGGGACGCGGCCGAGATGCCGGACGATCCGAGCATCGGCGAGACCAATTCGCGCGGCCGCATAACGTTCGCGCACGCCGGGCCGAACACCCGCACGACGCAGCTGTTCCTGAGCATCGGCAACAACGCGTTTCTCGACCGACAGGGCTTCCCGCCGTTTGGCGAGATCGTCGAGGGCCTCGGTGTGCTGGACAGCCTCCATAGGGGGTACGGCGAGGGGCCCCCGTCAGGTAGTGGACCCGACCAGGGGCGGATTGGTGCGCAGGGTAACCGGTACCTGGAACGCGAGTTCCCGATGCTCGACTATGTGCGTCGTGCGCGCTTGCTCGAGTAGCTGGGCCTGTCGGGTGCGTGTCCACCGGAGTGTCGAGCCACATCCAAGACAGCACATTAGCGACCAGACCCCCGACGTCGGCCGATCAACGTGACGTTCGAGATCGGCATCCTACTGGTTCTTCTCGTCGGTGCCATGGTGGTTTTCTCGATGGAGTGGCTGCCGATCGATGTGGTTGCCATCAGCCTGGTCGTGGCGCTGGTGCTGCTGGGTATCCTCACGCCGGCCGAGGCGTTCGCCGGTTTTGCCAGCGACGTGATCATGGTGCTGTGCGCGATCTTCGTCCTGTCGGGCACCCTGGTTCGCACCGGGGTGATGGAGGAGGTCGGCCGCTGGCTGCACCGCCTGGCGGGCAACAGCGAGCGCCGCGTGGTGGCGGCGGTGATGACGCTCTCGGCTGGTATGTCGAGCTTTCTCAGCAACACGAACTCGACTGCCGTGCTGACCCCGGCGGTTATCGAGTTCTCGCGCCATAGTCAGCTCAGCCCGAGCCGGTTTCTCATTCCGCTGGCCTACGCGTCAATGCTCGGTGGGGCGTCCACGCTCATCGGCACCTCTGCCAACCTTGCCGCCAGTGGCTTCATGGAGCGCGCCGGTCTCGAGCCACTGAGCATGTTCGAGCTCTTGCCGGTAGGGGCGGCGATGAGCGTTGTCGGGATCGCCTACATGGTCCTCTTCGGCTACCGCCTGTTGCCAAAGACGGCGAAGCCATCGCTGAGCGAGGAGTACGACCTCGGGCGCTACCTGTCTGAGGTGGTGCTCGATACCGAGTGCGAGTTCCTCGGCAGCGACTTGATAGCGCTCGATCTTGCAGATCGGGGCGTGTACGTGTTGGCGGTGCGACGAGCCGGGACGCGGCTACTACCACGTCGTGCCGGCGTCTTACGTGCCGGCGACGTCATGGTGATCGAGGCAGATCGCCAGGCGTTGCTCGATCTGGAGGCCATGCCAGGGCTGGACTTCCAACGCCCGACGCCGCTGGTCGACGAAGATCTGGAAGGTGACGCGGTGGAGTTGGTGGAGGCGATCGTGATGCCGGGGTCGTTGTTCTTGGGTCGAACGTTGCGTGATATCGGTCTACGTAACCGCTATGGCACCTCGGTTCTGGCGATCCATCGTCGCGGAGTGCCGTACGCCATCGGACTGCGCGATTTACGTCTCGCGGTCGGCGACATCATGTTGGTGCGCGGTGGTCCCCAACAGCTGGGTCTGCTCGAGGCCACCGGCGACCTGCGTCTGATCGGCGAAGTGGCCCACGAGCCTGCTGCGCGACGCAAGGGGCTCATTGTGCTCGGGGCACTCCTGGGTGCGGTGCTGGCGGGAAGCACCGGGATCATGCCCCTGTCGATCAGCTTTCTACTTGCCGTGTTGGTAGTCGTGTTGTCTCGGTGCGTGGCCGTCGACGAGATGTACGCGATGATCGACTGGCGGGTCATCGTGCTCATCGGCGGCATGACGTCGTTCGGGGTGGCGCTTCAGAAGACCGGAGCGGCCGACTGGTTGGCGCGGTTGTTGGCGGATGCGGTGCTGCCGTTCGGCACCTACGCAGTGATGGCCGTTTTCATTGCCCTGACGATGGTGCTTACGCAACCGCTGTCGAATGCCGCCGCGGCCCTCGTAGTGCTGCCGGTAGCGCTGTCGGTGGCGGCGCGCATCGGCGTCGACCCCCGCGCCCTGGCGATTCTCGTGACCCTTGCGGCGTCGCTATCGTTCATTGCCCCATTCGAGCCCGCGTGCCTGCTGGTGTATTCGCCGGGCAGGTATCGCTTTCGAGATTTCATCGTGGCTGGCGTGCCGCTGAGCCTTCTCGCCGTGGGCGTGCTGTTGCTTCTCGTGCCGGTCTTCTGGCCGCTCGGCTGAGCCGGCCGCCGAGCGAAGTTCGCATTTGCCGAAGAAACCCTCGCCTTTCGCTATCGATGCAGCATCGCATCAGGGGACGGGCGCGTTTCCGACGAACGGCCCGGCATCGGAGAGTCGAAGTGAGAGGAAAGCATCTGGGCGAGCTCGAGGAGTTGGTGTTGCTGGCGGTACTCGGACTCGGCCGCCAGGCGTATGGCGTCGGGGTACAACAGCAGATCGAGCAGCGCACTGGCCGTAACGTGACGATTGGTGCGGTCTACTCGGCGCTCGACCGCCTGGAGCGCAAGGGGTACCTGCGCTCGCGCGTCGGGTCTCCTGGAACGGACCGCGGTGGCCGTCGTAAGCGGTTGTTCGCCATCCGACAGGCCGGCCGCGCGTCGCTAGAGCAGGTGCGCGCCGACCGCGCGGCGATGTGGCAGGCTGCCGAGCCGCACGATGCGTGACCCGCAGCCGTCGCCACCGGCAACTGCCTCTTGGTTGCTGCGCCGGCTGTGCCGCCCGCGCTATCGGGATTTGGTGGAAGGCGATGTCCTGGAGCTCTTCGAGCTCCGGTTGCACAGCCATGGCCGATGGCGGGCCGCTGTGAGGTACTGGATCGATGTGTTGAGCCTGGCGCGAAGCCCATACGGACGTGGCCGGCCAGACGATCGAAACGCCCCGGACCAGGGGCGGCTAACGGAGTGGATCATGAATCTTCTGCAGGACATACGACAGGCGGTGCGCGCGCTGGTCAAAGCGCCGGCGTTCAGCGGCGTGGTGGTGATAACCCTGGGGCTGGCGGTCGGTGCCAACAGCGCGATCTTCAGCGTTGTCGATGCGGTGTTGTTGCGGCCGCTGCCGTATGACCAGCCCGAGACCATCGTGGTGATCAACGAGCGCGGCGGCGGTGAGCTCGAGGGACTCACGCGCTCCGGTGCATCACAGAACCTTTTTCTCGAGTGGCGCTCCGACAGCCGCGCGTTCGAACAGATGGCGATGTACTCACAGCAAGAGGCCACCATCACTAGCTTCGAGGAGCCCGTTCGGCTGAACGGGCTCGCGGCGTCGCCGGCGCTGTTCACATTGCTGCGCGTCGACGCCGCGATCGGCCGGACGTTTACCCCCGACGAGGAGGAGCCCGGGCAGGACGATGTCATCGTCCTCGGACACAGCGCCTGGCAGCGATACTTCGGTGGCGATCCGGGCGTCGTTGGCACCCAGCTACACCTCGATGATCGCAGTCGGACCGTGGTGGGCATCACCCCACCAGGGTTCCAGTTTCCGGACGCCTCCATCGAATACTACGTGCCCATGTTGGCGTCGCTCCCCGATTCGATCGGGGGTGCCGAGGAAGCAGCGCGATCGGGAGCCTCGGTGCGCAGAGAGAGTACCGTCCGCCAGGGCGGTGCAGGTGGTCCAGGTAGTCCAGGTGCACCGCCGGGTGGCTCCGGGCCAGCTGGCGGTGGCGGGCAAGGCGGTGATGACGGTGAGGAGAGTGAGGACCGGATCGAGCTCTGGGCTCGGGTGGTGGCACGGCTGAACCCTGCGGTTACGCTCGAGATGGCCTCCGAGGAGGGCACGGCGCTGGTCCGAGGACTGCGTCAAGAAGACGTTGCTACCCTCGGTGATCGCAGGGCGGAAGTGATCTCGATGCAGGAGGACGTGGTCGGCTCGGTGCGGCGGTCGTTGCTGACCCTGATGGGCGCCGTCGGCTTCGTCTTGCTTATCGCCTGTGCCAACGTCGCCAACTTGGTGACGGCGCGCTCGGTGGAACGGCGCAAGGAGATCGCGGTGCGGGCGGCCCTGGGCGCCGACAAGTGGAAGCTGTCGCGTTACCTGTTCCTCGAGAGCCTGTTGCTGGCGCTTGCCGGCGGGGTGGTGGGTTTGGGGCTGGCCTTCGGCGGCCTACGGCTACTGGCGGCCTTGAGCCCCGACTTCATCCCGCGGCTCGAGGGGGTGAGTATCGACGTCCGCGTGCTCGGATTCACGCTCTTCGTGGCGGCGGTCACCGCAGTGCTGTTCAGCTTGATGCCGGCACGCGGCGCCTCGCGGCTCGATCTCACACGTGCCTTGAAGGAGGAGTTCAGCACGGCCGGGCTAGGCCGCAACGCGCTGCGCAAGCTGTTGGTGACGGTCGAGGTTGCGTTGTCGGTGGTCTTGCTGGTCGGTGCCGGCTTGCTGATGGCGAGCTTCATACGGCTGGCCAGCGTCGATCCTGGCTACGATCCCAACAACTTGCTGCACTTGCACATCAGCCTGCCCGCCAACGCCTACGCTGACGCTGCGTCACACCTGAACTACTACGATGATCTGGTGCGGCGCCTGGAGAGCATGCCGGGAGTTCTGTCGGCAACCGTCGCCAGCCAGCCTCCTTATCTGCCGGCGAATATCCGCGTGGCGATTTCGACGCAACGCGGTGATGCCCCCCCGTCGCCTGAGCAGCGCCCGACACCGGTGGGTGTGCGCATTGTCGAGAACGCCTATTTCGAGACGCTGCGTGCCGCTCCCACGGCGGGCCGGCTCATCAACCGCGATGATCGGCCGGAGACGCTGGCGGTGGCTGTTCTGAGCCGCTCCGGCGCGCAAGCGATGTTCGGCGACCGCGACCCGGTGGGGAAGAAGATGCCCTTTATCGGCGGACAGGAGCTCGAGATCGTTGGCGTCGTTGACGACGTCCGCACCGCTGGTGTCGATCCGACACCGCAGGCCGACATTTTTCTGCCGTATCGTCAGGCGCCCGAGCGAATGGTGCCGAGGCTATTCAGCACGGCGCACGTGCTGATTCGTACCGGACCCGCTCCATTGAGCGTTCTACCGGCGGTGCGCACGGCACTGCGGCAGTCGGAGGGTGGGTTGCTCGTGCTCAGTGCCGCCACTATCCGCGACCGGCTGTCCGATTCGGTTGCCGAGCCGCGCTTCTATGCGAGCCTCGTCGGTGCCTTCGCGCTGCTGGCGTTGTCGCTGGCTGCCATCGGGATCTACGGCATGCTGTCGTACTCGGTACAGCAGGGGGTGCGCGACACAGCGATTCGGCGTGCTCTCGGCGCACCGGTGGGCGGCATCCTGCGCCGGGTCCTGGGTGAGGGTATGGGTCTGGCGGTCGTCGGCCTGGTGCTCGGCATCACCGCGGCGCTGACCTTGACGCGCCTGCTGGAGTCGATGCTGTACGAGGTCGAGCCCACGGATCCGTCAGCGCTGACCGTTGTGACGCTGGTTTTTCTGGCCGTGGCACTATTGGCAGTGTGGATCCCGGCTCGCCGGGCCACGCGCATCGACCCGATGGACGTGCTGCGCTACGAGTAGTCGCCGCGGCGCGCCCGGAACCACGCTTTCACCAAAGCCTGCTAGAACCCGATCGTGATGCCGGCGGTCACCATCTGCAGGTCCTGGAGAAAATCGACCCGGAAGCGTTCGTACTCGGCTCGCAGCGAGAACGTACCCAATCGCAGCGCTGCGCCGGCGCCGTATACGAAGTCGGTACCCTTCGTCTCCGTGATGTCACCCGCGATGCCGGTTTCATGCTTCCATCGGAACCAGCCGCCGCGGCCGAAGATCTCAAAAGGGCCGGCCGGAAGGATCAGCAGCATCGATCCCTGGAAGCCGGTCGTGCGCGCCGTCAAGTCTGAGCCCGGGAAGCTGGCAGTGAGCTCGCGTAGCGAGCGGTAGTCTATCTCGAAAGCTATGTATCGCGATCGATGGCCGGCGCCGGCCTTCCAGGCGATCGTCGTATCGTCGATCAGGTTGATCTCGTCGACGTCGAGCCGAATTAGGGCAGCGCCGATCGAGCCGGCGATGTACGAACCTTCGGCAGCAAGCCCTCCTTGCGCCAACGCCGGGCTAGTGCAGCCCAGCAGGACGACGAGTACACCGATTCCGCACAGCCGTTTCATCGATACACCCACGATTCGTGGGGCGTGAACGTAGCCGGTGCGCAACCTGGCAGATGTTGCGACTGGCGCGGCGTGGCCCCCACACCACCTCCGCTCCACTAGCGTACTTCAGGCGCGGCCGCCGGATATCCGCCGGCGGCCGCGCCGGTCTCCGTCAGCTCGCCGCTCTGCGGAACTTCAGCAGCATGCGATCCATCGAAGAACGGCTGTCCCAGTATGCTTGGGTGAAGTCGTCGCCGGGGTTGGCGAGCAGCTCGGAACGATCCACCAGCTCGAATCCGCGAGCCTCGATCTCGGCGATGACCAGCGCCTCCGATACACGGTGTGTGTCGCTGTCGATACCCTCGCCGGGCATGCGTGAATCGACCACGCCGAGTATGCCGCCAGGCTTCAGTGTTCGCAGCAGCTCGCTAAAGATGGGGTCGGGCTGCATTTCGTACTGTTCGGCGATCTCGGGGATGAGCATGTCGTGGACGTTGCGGACGACCACACACACATCGAGGCTGGCGTCGGGCACGTCGGCGAGGCTCTGGTGTATCTCGACGTTGTCGAGTCCGGCCGCGGCAAAGCGCTCGGCGAGCCGCGTGGCGCCGCCAGCATCGGTGCCGACGCTATGAACGCGCCCGCTGGTGCCGACCATAAGGGCCAGAACGTGGCTGTTGTAGCCGCCGCCGGGAACCAGGTCTGCCACCGTGCTTCCGGGTCCCACGCCGAGCCAAGCGAAGACCTCGAGAGGCTTACTGCCGGCGTCGCGTGCGCGGTTCTCGGCGGGCCGCGACGGGTCGCCCAACGGGTCGTGTTGAATCGCCGACACGGGTGCCACGGTGATGGCCAGCGCCAGCCCTAGAAGCAAAGCTGCGCTTTGTGCGGCAATGTTGCGATGCAGGTAGAGCATCGATCGGTAACTCCAGGGGATGCGAGTGGTTGGTACGACGCGCGACCGCGGGAACAGTCTCGCGCGCGTTGGGTGCGCACAAGGTCGCGCCGGACGGCGAACGTAGCGGCTACGTTCGATCGCCGTGCCAGACGCACGGCAACCCCGTGCTTGATCTTGCCAGGGCTACGCAACCTACGCCACCGCTCACGCCTCCAGAAGCCGAAGTGGCGCCGCTTCGCCACCCCTCTCCGCCGCCGCACGATTTGTGGGTATCGATATCAGGGTCGACCGGTTGCTCGACCGGTCGGATCGCGAAAAACCCCGACAGCGTCAGCGTAGCGATACTCCACGCGCGTGCGGTTGTGCAGGTACACCGGGCTAACGGGTGTAGCAACTTGCACCTCCCCCGATAACTGGTCATGCCGCTTGCGGCATGCCGACCCCCTGTTACGACCCGCGGCGCGATCCTAGTCCTCTCGCGCACGTACTGAAAGCCTCTTGGCAAGAACTTCTCGCTTTCTTTTTGGGGGCAATAATCCACGATCCGAGCGGCGGCCTAGAGATCGCGCAGCAACTCGAGGTCACCCGCGACTTGCAGCATCTCTCGACGGCTGAGCGACGAACGAAAACGAGCCATCGGTCCCCTCGCTGACTCGGCATTGTGCGCCTCGAGCTGGTGCACCGGTGCTCGCCGCGGGCCGAGTATGATACGGGAGGCAGCGCTGCCGCGAGCCATGGATGGCGATCGGCCCGCCTCGAGTCTCATGCTCGTTGTCGCCACCATGACACCGAAGGCAGAACAATGAAGGTTCCCGTGGCGCCGGCTGTCGCGCCCCAACAGCCACCGCTGCCGGCAACGGATGGGAATTCGTCACTGCCGATCGCCTACGCCGTCGGCGCTGTCGCCATCTTTGCCATCCAGGATGCGATCATCAAGCTGCTGGTGGCCGACTATCCAATCATGCAGATCCTCGGCCTGCGCAGCTTGGTGATGTTGATTCCGGCCGCCATCCTGCTGCGCGCCGAAGGCGGACTGCGATGTCTCCGCACCGATCGGGCACGAGAGCAGGCGCTCCGTTGCCTGTTGACCCTCTTGACCTGGCTTACCTTCTACTTCGCCATCGCCAGTCTGCCACTGGGCGAGTTGGCGGCGATCGTCTTCTCGGCGCCGCTGATAATCACGGCGCTGTCGGGACCGCTGCTCGGGGAGCACGTCGGGGCGCACCGCTGGACAGCTCTGTTGATCGGTTTTCTGGGTGTGCTGCTGATCGTACGGCCGACCGGTGATGCTGCTGTCGACTGGGCCGGGGTTGCGGCGCTTGCCTCGAGCTTTTTCTACGCTCTTGCGATGATCCAGACGCGCCGGTTGACGCGTACGGATTCCAGCGCCGGGATGCTGGTGTATAGCGCCGTCTTCATGACGCTGGTGTCGATTGTCACCTGGCCTTTTCAATGGGTCACTCCCGGAAGATTCGACCTCCTGCTGCTGGTGACACTGGGCCTGCTTGGCGGGTTCTCGCACTACGCGATGATCCAGGCATATCGCCTGGCACCGGTTTACGTGGTGGCGCCATTCGATTACACGCACCTGGTGTGGGCGATGGCGCTTGGCTACCTGATCTGGGCCGAGGTTCCGACCGTCGGGATGCTGGTCGGCGCCACGGTGGTTGTCAGCAGTGGTCTCTACGTGCTGGGCCGCGAGGCTCACCTCAAGCGGCGCCGCGTAGGGCTGAGGGCGGCGGGCTGAGAGCGCTAAGCTGGCGCCTCAGTGACGTTGCCGATTCAAACGCCCAACAGATCGTCGCTCACCGTTAGCCGGCGCCGCAGGCCATGCGGTCTGACGTCGAGCGGGCTCGACGTCGACGCTTGGCATCGGGAGATGGCAGAATCGGCCGCCGTGAGCAATACGGCGAAGATCGGTATCGTGACGGTCTCGGATCGAGCCAGCCGCGGTGAGTACGAGGATCGCGGCGGACCGGCTATCCGGAGCTATCTTAGCGAGCTCCTTACCTCGGAATGGGAGCCGGTGGCACGCCTGATTCCCGATGAGCGGCTGGTGATCGAGAATACGCTGCGCGATCTCTGCGACAACGAGGGGTGTTGCCTGGTGGTTACCACCGGCGGAACCGGTCCTGCGGCGCGCGACATCACCCCCGAGGCCACCGAGGCGGTGAGCGTCAAGCTCATGCCGGGCTTCGGGGAGCTCATGCGCACGGTGTCGCTGCGCGCTGTTCCTACGGCGATCCTGTCGCGCCAGACGGCCGGCATCCGGGGAAGTAGCTTGATCCTGAACCTCCCGGGACAGCCGAAGGCGATCGCCGAGTGCCTGGATGCGGTGTTTCCGGCGATTCCGTACTGTGTTGACCTGATCGGTGGCCCGTACCTGACGACGGACGCGGCCAGGCTCGTTGCCTTCCGGCCCAAGAAAAAGTGAATCGTGCCGCTCAGCGTCGGTCCGCTGAGACGCAGGAGTGCCTGATGCAGCTGATACGCCCGTTCCGTGCCCTGCGATCGACACCCGAGAGCGTCGGCCATGTCGCCGCTCCGCCCTACGATGTGCTCGACAGCGAGGAGGCGCGACGCCTGGTTGGCGACAACGCCGACTCGTTCCTGCACGTGTCCAAGCCAGAGATCGATTTCCCGCCGGGCACCGACCCGCACGCGCCCGAGGTGCACGCCCGCGGCCGGGCGAATCTCGATCGGCTGATCGACGAGGGCTTGCTGCGGCGCGACGAGGTCCCTTGTCTGTACGTTTACCGGATCGTCATGGGCGAACACACCCAGACCGGGGTGGTGGCCGCCGCCAGCATTGCCGCTTACCTGGATGGCCGCATCCGGCTGCATGAGCACACCAAGGACGACAAGGTCGACGATCGTGCTCGCAACGCTGACGCCCTCGACGCACACACCGGCACGCTGTTCCTGACGCATCGCGCCGACCCTGAGGTCGATCGACTGGTAGCCGACTGCCGCACGCAACTGCCGGCCCTCGACGTGCCCTGCGAGGACGGTGTACGGCACACCCTCTGGGTGGTTTCGGAGCCCGCGGCGTTGGTGGCGGCGTTCAACGCCATGCCGGCGGTGTACATGGCCGATGGTCACCACCGCTCGGCGGCGGCGGCCAAGCTGTACGAATGGCGTCAGGAGCGGCGCGCGGCGGGAGAAGAGGTGGGTGGTGCCGATTGGTTTCTGGCGGTGATATTTCCCCACGACCAGGTGCAGATCCTGCCCTATAACCGCGTCGTGTCGACGCTTGGCGGGCGCACCGCCGACGAGCTGATCGAAGCCCTCGGCGACGCGTTCACCGTGGAGTCTAGCGACGGCGCCGTGCAGCCGTCGCGCCCGGGAGCGTTCGGCCTTTACGTCGCGGGTCGCTGGTACCGGCTAGAGATCGACCCGGAACGGGTTCCCGCAGATGCGCTCGGCCGGCTCGACATCAACCTGCTGGGCGCTAATTGTCTGGGGCCGCTGCTCGGCATCGAGGATCAGCGTACCGACGACCGCATCGAGTTCGTCGGCGGTATCCGCGGCCTGGAGGAGCTCGAGCGACGTGTGGACAACGGTGAGATGAAGGCCGCGTTCTCCTTCTACCCCACGCAGCTCGCCGACGTCCTGGCAGTCGCCGACGCCGGCGAGGTGATGCCGCCGAAGTCGACCTGGTTCGAGCCCAAGCTGCGCGACGGCTTGGTGGTGTTGCCCCTCTAGCAGGCCGTGGTGAAAGTGTGGTGGTCTGGCGACAGGGACTTGCGAAGTGGAGGCAAGGAGAGAGGAGAAGGCGATGGTTACCCCATCGTTGACGAGGAACGACGCAGCATACGCGCGCAACCCCCTGTCGCCCTAAGGGTTACGGCGATTTGGGGCCATCTGCAGCGTTGGCCTTCCTGGACGATGGCTAGGGCATCGCCTGTGTCCGGCCGCCTTGTATCCGGCCCCAACTCGCCGTAACCAGACCCACCACACTTTCACCACGGCCTGCTAGTTCCGACCGTGTCGGCGCACGGGCAAGATCTTTCGCCGAATCCATCGCAGAGCTGCGCTCATCGTTCGTCGCCCTAGTGGTTGGGGACCTCGAACAACAACACGTAATCGCGACTCGGTTTGCCTCTCGCGGTCTCTCTGTTGTTGCGCGCCCGAGGTGAGCTCGCTTGATCGCGCCGCCGTTGCGCCAGTACGCTGCCGTTGAGATGAGCATGGAGCCAGCGGAGCAGGACGACCATCGGGTGACCGAGCTGTTGCTCGGCTGGAGCGAGGGGGACGACGAGTCGCGCGATCGCCTGATGGACATCGTCTATCAGGAGCTGCGACGCATCGCCGGCGCCCAGCTACGTGGCGAGCGCCGCGGGCACACGCTTCAGGCTACGGCTCTGGTCAACGAGGCCTACTTGCGCCTTGTGGACCAGAATCGTGTTCAGTGGAAGAATCGCGCCCACTTCTTCGGCATTGCTGCGCGGCTCATGCGGCGAATCCTGGTGGACCATGCGCGCCGTCAGCGGGCCGAGAAGCGCGGCGGCGGCGCGACGCTCCTGGCGATCAACGAGGAGGTCGTGGCTGGACCCGAGCGCGACTTCGACCTCGTAGCCCTGGACGACGCTCTCGAAGAGCTGCAATCGTTCGATGCCCGGGCGGCTCAGCTCGTCGAGCTGCGCTTCTTCGGTGGTCTCACCATCGAGGAGACCAGCGAGGTGATGGAGCTGTCGCCGGCGACCATCAAGCGCGAGTGGAGCACCGCCCGCGCCTGGCTGCACCGCGAGATCGTATCCGGGCAAGTCGAGTGAACCCGGAGCGTTGGCGACGGGTGAAGGAGCTCTTCCAGCAGGCTCTCCAGATGCCTGCCGGCGAGCGCCAGGCGTTCATCGAGGCCGCCACCGCCGCCGACGAGTCATTACGAAAGGAGGTTCACACGCTGCTGTCGTCACACGATGCAGCGACCGACTTCCTGAACAACCCACCGCGGGCGGCGGCGGCCGAGGTCACCGAGTTGCACGATCGCGCCTCGCGCGTCGGAGACCATATCGGCCCCTACAAGGTGCTTCGCCGTATCGGGCGAGGCGGTACGGGCAGCGTCTACCTCGCAGTGCGCGACGACGACGAGTTCCAACGGCGCGTCGCCATCAAGCTCGTGCGGCGCGGCATGGCGACGGCCGACATTTTGCGGCGCTTCCGCAGCGAGCGTCAGATCCTCGCTAGCATCGACCACCCCTACATTGCACACCTGCTCGACGGTGGCTCCACCGATGACGGTGTTCCCTACTTCGTCATGGAGTACATCGAGGGCGAGCCGATCAACGTCTATTGCGACCGTAACCGGCTGTCGATCGAGGAGCGCCTGGCGCTTTTCTGCCAGGTGTGCTCGGCCGTCCAGGTCGCGCACCAGAACTTGGTGGTGCATCGCGATATCAAGCCGGGGAACATCCTGGTATCGGCGGCCGGCGTTCCCAAGCTGCTCGACTTCGGGATTGCCAAGCTGCTCAACCCAGAGCTATCGGCCGCTGTGGATGACCCGACGCTGCTCGAGCTGCGTGTCATGACACCAGAATACGCCAGCCCCGAGCAGATGCGCGGCGGTGCCATCACCACCGCCAGCGACGTGTACTCGCTCGGCATCTTGCTATATGAGCTGCTGGCTGGTCGACGACCGTATCAACTCGACAACCTGCCGATGCCGGACATGGAGTTGGTGGTCTGCACCACCCACCCCTCGCGTCCGAGCGATGCTGTCTCGCAGCCGGATGTTGCGCGAGTTTCGGAGGGATCCGTACCGATCGATGCCGCGACCGTGGCACAGGCGCGTGGCGAGGCACCGGAGCGCCTGCGACGGGCGCTTGCCGGTGATCTCGACAACATCGTGCTCATGGCCCTGCGCAAGGAGCCCAATCGACGCTACTCCTCGGTCGAACACTTCGCCGACGACATTCAGCGCCATCTGAAGGGGCTGCCGGTGACCGCCCGAGCCGACACGCTCGGCTATCGCGTCGGAAAGTTCGTCGGACGCCATCGCCTGGGAGTGGCAGTGGGAATAACGGCGGTGTTGTTCGGGCTGGCGTTGGCGACGACGATTGTCGTGCAGGCCGGTCAGGTGGCTGCTGAGCGGGACCGTGCCCAGCGGGCGGCGGAGCGTGCCACGGCGGTCAGCGACTTTCTACAAGAGATCATGGCGTCAGCCGACCCGATCGAGGGAATGGGTCGCGACGTGACGGTGATCGAGTCCGTCGAGGCGGCGGTTCCTAGGATCGGCAGCACCTTCGACAATCAGCCCCACCTTCAGGCGGCGGTCCGCCATACGATCGGCACGACGTTCTTGCGGCTGGGGCGGCTCGAAGAGGCGGAGGAGCAGCTGCGATTGGCATTGGCGATCCGCAGGGAGATGAACGGCGCGGCGAATCTCGACGTTGCCGCCACCCTCAACAG
Organism: Acidobacteriota bacterium; assembly: GCA_963666055.2. Taxonomy (GTDB): domain Bacteria; phylum Acidobacteriota; class UBA890; order UBA890; family WLXD01; genus DASCOT01. The sequence continues at coordinate 1,596,506 of CAXWPH010000015.1, forward strand.
CTTGGGTGAGGTGCTCTACGATCGCGGTGATCTTGAAGGCTCCGAGCAGCTGTTCCGTGAGTCGTTGGAGATGCGCGAGGCGTTGCTCGGCCGCGAGCATGCCGACGTCGCTTGGGTACTCGACAACGTTGCCAACACCGCTCACGATCGCGGCGATCTCGACCAGGCCGAGAGCATGTACCGCGAGGTCCTGCAGATTCGACGTCTGGTGTTGAGCCCGGAACACCAGGACATCGCCTCCAGCCTCAACAATCTGGCGTCGATTCACCACGACCGTGCCGAGCTCGATGACGCGGAGCGCCTCTATCGGGAGTCGCTCGCCCTCTCCAGGGTGGCCCTCGGCGACGAGCACCCGGACGTTGCGACCTCGTTGGCGAACTTGGCGGCGTTGCTGCTCTGCCTCGTCAGCGTTCTGACGAGGCAGAGCCGCTGCTCCGGGAGGCGCTCCGCATGAACCGCAAGCTGCTGGGCGACCAGCATCCGGGGGTGGTCAACGCGCTCGAAAACCTCGCCGCGTTGCTCGAGGAGCGTGGCGCCATCGATGAGGCACGGGAGCTCTTCTTCGAATCGTTGCAGACGTCGCGACAGATTTGGGGCGCTGGTCTCATGGTGGCGGACACGCTGACCAGCCTCGCTCACCTAGAGTTGAGCAGCGACCGGCCGGCGGCTGCCGAGCCCTACTTCGCCGAGGCTCTGGAATTGACGCGTCGCGTCCGCGACGCCGACCACCCCGCTCTGACCTGGCTCAACGCCTCCTATGGCTACTGCCTGTTCGAGCTCGGGCGCTACGAAGAATCGGAGCGGGCTTTGCTCGAAGCGCTTAGCGCCGAGCAGAAGCGTGAGGAGCAGGACGCCGCCCTGCTAGGCGGTATCGCCGCCGACCTGGTCGCTTTGTACGAGGCGTGGGGTCACCTCGATGAGGCTGCCGCCTACCGCGTCCTTGCGCAGGGTGCGACGCACGACACCGAGCACTAGCGGCCCTTCCACCACGGCCTGCTAGCGGCCCTTCCAGTCGGGCTGACGTTTCTCCAAGAACGCCCGGACACCTTCGTCGGCGTCTTCGGAGGTGACGGCGGCGATCACCGCCGGAAGGCGTTGTGCGGCGGCCTCGGCGACGCTCAGGTGACCGGTTCCCCGCATCACTTGTTTGATCGCTCGTGTCGCCAGCGGCGCGCAGGCGAGGATGTCTGCCACCCAGCGGTCCACTGCTTCGTCGAGCTGCGCTCGGGCGACCACCTCGTTGACGAGCCCGAGGCGCTTGGCCTCGGTTGCATCGATGCGGCGCCCGGTGAGCAGAAGGCCCAGGGCGGCTTTCTCGTGGATCTTGCGACTCAGCAGCGTCATTCCGCCGTCCAAGGGTAGCCGTCCAACACGCGGCTCGGGGAACCCGAACTGAGCGTCGTCACAGGCCACGGCGATATCACATCCGAGTAGCATCTCCATGCCGCCGCCCAGCGCGTAGCCGTTCACGCGAGCCACCACGGGGGTGATCAGCTGGTCGTTCATTGCCAGGCCGGCAAAGCCACCGGGGCGGGCGCTCGCCAAGTATTCCAGCCCCGTGACCTCCTCGCCCTCAGCGGCGCTCTTGAGGTCGGCGCCGACGCAGAACGCACGATCGCCAGCTCCGGTCACCACGATGACGCGGACGTCTCGATTGTTCTCGAGCTCGTCCCACAGGGCCCGTAACTCTCGCTCGGTTGCCTGGTCGATGGCGTTGAGCACCTCGGGACGATCGATGGTCACGCGCGCCACGTGGTCAGCTACCTGCAGCTGAACGCTCATGCCACGACACCGCGCGAGCGCAACACGGCGATAGCCTCGGCATCGTAGCCGAGCTCAGCGAGGATGGCGTCGGAGTGCTCGCCGAGTCGCGGCGGCGCTTCGGCACGTCGTGTGCGCGTCCCGCCTATTACGATGGGGGTGGCCACGGCGCGCAGACTGGACCCGCTCGGATGCGTCATCGCCATCACCATGTCATTGACAGCTGTTTGCTCATCGGCCAGAGCCTCACCCAGCGATCGGACCGGAGCGCAAAGCAGATCGTGTTTCTCCAACACCTCGATCCAGTAGGTGGTGCCCTGTTGCGAGAATCTCTGGCGGAAAATCGCTTGCAGCTCGCTACGGTTCTTGACCATCTGACGCATGGAGTCGAAGCGTGGATCCTGGGACAGGTCTTCGATGCCAAGGGCCATCGAGATGTCTCGTAGCGGGTGGCGCTTGAAGGCGCCGACCATCACCAGCGCCCCGTCGGTGGTCGCGAACACGCCGGAGAGCGGCATGGCGCCCCAGTTGAGATCGTGCTCGCGCATCAGCCACATCGACGCCTCCTGCATCTGCATCGCCAGCATGGCGTCGTAGAGCGAGACTTCGACCTCCTGGCCCTTGCCGCTTTGCTGCCGTTCCAGCAGCGCCAGAAGAATTCCCTGCACCAGATGCATGCCGGCGGCGTAGTCGGCCAGCGCGGTTGGGTACACGCTGAGCGGCTCATCAGGGTTCGACCGCCTGGCCATCACGCCGGAGACCGCCTGCGCGAGGATGTCCTGCCCGCCCTTGTGGGCGTTGGGGCCGCTGCGCCCGAAGCCTGTGCCGACGGCGTAGATGATGCCGGGATTGATCTCCGCCAGCTGCTCGTAACTCAGTCCCATGCGCTCCATTACGCCGGCGCGGAAATTGTTGGCGACGATGTCGGCGTGGCGCAACAGCTCGATGAGGATCTGGTGACCTTCGGTGGACTTCAGATCGAGTGCCAGGCTGCGCTTGTTGCGGTTGAGGCTGCCGAACACCGGGTTGTCGGGTCCATCGGGGTCGTCGGGTAGCGCCCACCGCATGAGGTCGCCGCTGCCCGGTCGCTCGATCTTGATGACGTCGGCACCGTAGTCGCCCAGAACCTGCGTGGCACAGGGGCCGAGCATCGCCTGGGTCAGGTCGACGACCCGCATGCCGCTCAAGGGAAGCGTGCTGCTCAACTCGATGCCCCCGCCGAAACTCCAGCACGAAGCGTGGCGCTCGCCGACGGCGTTTCGCCCGGATCGGCGCCCTGCTCGCGAAGGCGGCGCTGCAGCGCCGTCACGTCGATTTCGCGAACCGCCGCCCCGGACTCGACCGCCATGGCCGCAGCCAATCCGGCGGCCTCTCCCATCGCCATGCACGGTGGGATCTCGCGCGACGTCTTCTGTGCCTCGGGCGTTGCCGAGTAGTGCCGCCCGGCAACCAGAAGCTGACCGACCCCGCGGGGCAGCAGCGCCCGGTACGGTGTGTAGTAATCACGCCCGCGGGCGATGCTGTCGGCGAAGTGGACGCGGTTGGCAACGTCGTCGTGGGTCACGACGTACTCGCCCCGGAGCATGCGGGTCTGACGTACCCCGGTCTGCGGCGCCACGTCGACGAGCTGACAGCGCTCGAAGCCCGGTAGGTGGCCCCGTGCGTGCTCGATCACGGCGTCGATACGCCGGCGTCCCTCGAGGACGGCAGCGGTCAAGTCGTTCACCTTGGCGCCATCGTATCCGGTGAGGTGTGGACAATTGCACCAAACGACGCCCGGTAGGGGCGTCTTCAGCCACCAGCGGGCCCACGAGCCGCCGAGTATCTTGCGAGCCTCACGGTCGAGACGCGTGAACTCGTCGTGCTCCTCGAACTCGAACCTCTCTGCCGCAGCCGTATCGACGTCGCCGAGCCTGAACACGGTGGTCAACATGTATGTACCGCCGACGAAGTCGGCACCGGCGCGCACGGCCACATCGAGATCACCGGTAGCGTCGATCACCACGCCGCCGAGGATCGCCTGTCTACCCTCCTTGGTGTCGCAGATCACGCCTTCCACCCGTCCGTCATTCATCACCGCAGCCGAAAACCATGAATGTAGGCGCAGACGCACACCAGTTTCGGCGACCATATCTTCTGAGGCGCGCTTCCACGCTTCGGGGTCGAACGCCACGGCGTAGGTAATGGGTTGCGGACGGTCGCGCGAGTAGTAGTCGTACACGCCCCAACGCGACCACTTGCGCCACATCTCGGGGCTCGGTTGACGGTCCTCAGGAGGCGGGTATACCGCTAGGCCCATACGGTCCATGCGGTCGATGACCTCCTGGCAGATGCCGCGGACCACCACCTCGGCGCCGTCGCACATGTCGTCGAGCACCAGCACCTGGCCCCCGGAGGCCAGGCCGCCAAGATGCGAGTAGCGTTCGAGAAGGGTGACGCGTGCGCCGCTTCTTGCTGCCGCGACCGCCGCCGCCAGGCCGGCCGGTCCGCCGCCAACGACGACGACGTCACAGCGGTCAACAACCGGCGTGTGCCGCGCCGGCTCTTCAATGAAATCCGAGGTCATGGCGCCGCGTCCCAGGTAACGATGCGCCGCTCGAGCCAGCTGATGAGGGCGAAGAACGCAACGGAGAAGGCCGAGGCGAGCACCACCGAAGCGTACAGCAGCGGCGTGTCGAAGTTGTATGTCGCCTGGATGATGAGCGCGCCTAACCCCGCAGTGCTGCCGATCCATTCGCCGACGATGGCGCCGATCACCGCTGTCGAGGTGGCGATGCGCAGAGAAGCGAACAGGTAGGGCAACGAATTGGGTAACCGCAACTTGAAGAACACTTCCCGGTCGCTGGCCGCCAAGACGCGCATTAGCTCCACCGAGCGTGGGTTCACCGACGACAGCCCACGCACCATATTCACCAGTGTCGGGAAGAAGCAGATGAGCGCCGCGATAGCGATCTTGGGCTTCATGTCGTTGCCTAGCAGCAGCACCAGGATCGGCGCGATCGCGACGATCGGAATCGTGTTGATCACCACGGCTATCGGAAAGAATGCGTCCTGCAGGGACCGTCTTTGGACGAAGGCGATGGCCAGTAGCACCGAGGCGAAGTTGCCCAGCAGGAACCCGGCCACGCTCTCGACGGCGGTAGGTATCAGGTTGGCGAACAAAGTGCCCGCATCGCGCCACAATGTCTCTGCAACCGCCAGGGGCGAGGGCACCAGGTAGCTCGGTATCCGGAGCCACCAAACCGCGGCCGCCCAGGCGGCGAGTAGCGCGGCGGCGCTGAGCAATGGCAACCATCGTGCCGCCCTCATCCGCACTGCTCCAGCAAGGCTCGCAGCATTGCCGCCTGGTGCACGAACGGTTCGCTCTCCCGCACCGCAAGCCGGCGCGGCTCGGGCAGATCGGTGGTCGCGATGTCGAGAACCCGCCCCGGCCTGGCGGCGAGCACCAGCACTCGACGTCCCAGGAACAACGCCTCCGAGATACTGTGGGTGACGAACACGATCGTGGTGCCGGTCTTCTGCCAGATCTGCACCAGCTCTTGGTTGAGGCGATCGCGGGTGATCTCGTCGAGAGCACCGAACGGCTCATCCATCAGCAGGAGCCGGGGACCGGTGACCAGAGCACGCGCGATGGCGACTCGCTGGCGCATGCCGCCGGAAAGCTCGTGCGGTAGCGCCAACTCCCGATCGGCGAGGCCTACAAGCGTGAGTAGCTGCGACGGTGTCATGGCGTTGGCCGGCACGGCGCGCCGCGCTCCGACTTGCAGCGGCAGCTCGACGTTCGCCCGGACACTTCGCCATGGCAGCAGCGCATCCTCCTGGAACACGAAGCCGATCTCCTTGCGCTCGCGAGCCGCCTTCGGCGGCTGCCCAAGCACTCGAGCGCTGCCGGACGTGGGGGCGACGAGGTCGGCAATGACGCGCAACAGCGTCGACTTGCCACAGCCCGAGGGCCCGATCACGGTCAGGAAGTCGCCGGAGTCGATGGTCAACGACACGTCCTGAAGGGCAACGACGGACCCGCGGTCGCTGGTGAACTCGACGCTCACGTCCTCGAGTTCGACGATCGCCTGGCGTCGCCGCGGTGCGAACAGCCCGCTGTCAGCGTTCAACCTTGCTGCTCTCCTTGCCGCGATCGGCTCCGTCTCACGCCGGTGCACCAAGGTGTGGGCGTGCGTCGCGGGTGGCGTCGAGGATGGCGCCGGATACCAAATCGTCCAGCCGCGGAGCCCGGGTGGAGAACTGCCCGAGTCGCGCGTAGGTCTCCAGCTGCTCGCTCCAGGTGTCCGGCGACATGCTGCCCCAGCCAAACTCGGCGGTGCGCTCGTTGAACACATAGGGCATCTGGAGGCGGGCGGCGAGAATCTCGTCTTCGGGCCGCAGGATCGGATACTCATCGGTGAGCAACTCGACGGCGCGTTCCGGGTTACCGTGGACGAAGGCCCAGCCGCGGCCGCTGGCACGCAGGAACGCCGTGAGGACATCGGCGTCCTCGTCCAGCGTCCGGTGGGTAGCGTAGTAGGGCATGGCGTACAACCGGATTCCGGCGTCCCAGAGCCGCATGGAGAGCTGGCGCCCACCGAGTGGTCGCAGCGATGCAGCGTTTGTCGCCCAGCCGGTGATCACGTCGACCTGTCCAGTGGCCAGGGGTACGAGCGAGGAGCCGACGACCTGCACTTCGAGCCGCGACGGGTCGATCTGATGTCGCGCCAAGAGCGCGTTGAGCAATACTCGGCCAGTGGGCTGAATACCTATCCGCTTGCCAACCAGATCGCCGGGCTCGTACACCGGGTTCTCGGGCAGCGAGAAGTAAGTGTACGGGTGCTCCTGCATTGCCACCGCGAAGCAACGAATCGGGATACCCTGCGAGACCGCCAGCATGATCGACGGACTAGATGTCGTCTCGCCAACCAGGTAGCGCCCCGAGGCGACGATGGCCACGCCGTCGATGTTGGCTCCTCCGGGACGAATCCGGAAAGCGAGACCCTCCTCGTCGAAGAACCCCAGGCGCGCCGCCGCCACCTCGCCGAGTTGATTGACCCCCACCAGCCAGCCGAGCTGCATCTCGACGATTCGGCGTCCGTCCGCCGTCGTTCCTGACGTTCCTACGCATGCCCCGAGCCCCAATCCGCCGACGGCTGCGGCGCACCCATGCAGGAAAGCGCGCCTTGTCCGAGTGTTGCTCATGGCGGCGAATCTATCGCCGTCCCTAGGTGCGGGACAACCAGCTGTCGAGGGGAGCTCGGAGCGTGGGTCTCCTGAGGCCCTTCCCTCGTCCTCCGAGATCAGACGGCCGCCGCCTTCTCCTGCGCCGCTTCTTGGAGGCGTGACCGCAGGGCGTCGAGTTGCTGCGTCAGCGCTTCGGGGAGGCGCTCGCCGAACTGCTCGTAGTGCTGCTCGATCAACGGGATCTCCTGCTGCCAGCCGTCGATGTCGACGCGCAGCAGTTCCTCGAGATCGCTCCGCGCAAGGTCCATCCCGCTGACGTCCAGGGCGTCGGCAGTGGGCATGCGGCCGACGGGTGTGTCGATGGTTTCGCTGAGTCCGTCGCAGCGCTCGAACACCCACTTGAGGACACGCGAGTTGTCGCCGAAACCGGGCCAAAGGAAGCGGCGGTCGGCGTCACGGCGGAACCAGTTCACGTAGAAGATCTTCGGTAGCTTGGCTGGGTCAGTCTTCGCTCCGAGACGCAGCCAATGGGCGAAGTAATCGCCCATGTGGTAACCGCAGAAGGGCAACATGGCCATTGGGTCACGGCGTACCTCGCCAACTTGCCCGGCGGCGGCAGCGGTCTTCGCCGACGACATGATCGAGCCCAGGAACGTGCCGTGCTCCCAATCGAAGGCCTCGGTGACCAATGGGATCACGGTTTCGCGGCGACCACCGAACAGGAAGGCGCTGATCGGCACTCCCGCCGGGTCCTCCCATTCCGGCGCGATCACCGGGCACTGGTGGGCGGGGGCGGTGAACCGGGCGTTCGGATGTGTCGCCGGCCGACCCGAGTCGGGCGTCCAAGGTCGTCGCAGCCAGTCGACAAGCTCGGGGGGCGCTTCAGGCGTCATGCGCTCCCACCACGCGTCGCCGTCCGGGGTGAGGGCGCAGTTCGTGAAGATCGAGTTGCTCGCCAGCGACAGCATGGCGTTGGGGTTCGATTGGACGCTAGTACCGGGCGCGACGCCGAAGAACCCGGCCTCGGGATTGATCGCGTAAAGTCGCCCATCTTCGCCGAATTTCATCCAGGCGATGTCGTCACCGATTGTTTCCACCTTCCAGCCAGGCAGCGTCGGGTTCATCATCGCCAGGTTGGTCTTGCCGCAGGCGCTGGGAAACGCGGCGGTGATGTATTTCGCGTCACCGGCGGGCGAGGTGAGCTTCAGGATCAGCATGTGCTCGGCGAGCCAACCGTTGTCGCGGGCCTGTACCGAGGCGATGCGCAGTGCATGGCACTTCTTGCCGAGCAGCGCGTTGCCACCGTAGCCGGAGCCGTACGACATGATCTCGCGGCTCTCGGGGAAGTGGGCGATGTACTTGTTGTCGGTGTCGCATGGCCAGGGCAGGTCTGGCTGTCGGTCGCTGGTGAGCGGGTAGCCGACGGAGTGCAGCCCGCTCACGAAGCTGTCGTCGTTGCCGAGCACCTCGAGCACGGGAGTCCCCACCCGGGCCATGATGTGTAGGTTGCAAACCACATACGGCGAGTCGCTGATCTCGATGCCGATCTTGGAGATGGGGCTGCCGATCGGTCCCATCGAATAAGGGATCACGTACATCGCGCGTCCGCGCATGCAGCCTTCGTAGAGGCCTCGCAGCGTGGTGCGCATGTCGTCCGGATCGGCCCAGTTGTTGGTCGGTCCGGCATCTGTTTTCGACTCCGAACAAATGAACGTTTGATCCTCTACGCGCGCCACATCGGCGGGATCCGAGCGGCACAGGAAACTGTTCGGGCGTTTGTCCGGATCGAGTCGGATGTACGTACCCGAATCGACCATGAGCTGGCTCAGGCGCTCGTATTCCTCTTGCGAGCCATCACACCAGACAACCGTGTCCGGCTCGCACAGCTGTTGGACCTCGTCGACCCAGGCGTTGAGCTTGTCGTTGGTGGCCACGCGAAATCCTCGAATTGCGGTGTAGAACTCAGCAGGTTCCGGCTAGATGCCAGATCGGCATGCCGGAGATACGGTGAATTTAAACAGACAGGAACGCTGCGCGTCGCCCTCGGTCTGCTACTAGTCTGACGGTTGCAAAAATCTGTCGAGAGGTCGTCGACGACCAGACCTGCCGGCCGCGAGGCTCCCGACCCGCAGCGGTCGTGAGGCAAGCGCATCGTCTGGATGGCAAACTGCGTGCTCGAACCAGAGCCCCCGGAGCTACTTGATGACCGAGTTGATACAACTGGACTCGCCGCGGCCGCCCAAATGGGCCAAGGTCATCGATCACGATGTCTGTATCGGGTGCCACGCTTGCTCGACGGCGTGCAAGTCGGAGAATGCCGTTCCCCTGTCGGTGAATCGCACCTATGTGAAATATGTCGACGTGGGCGTGTTCCCGAACGCTCACCGAGCATTCCAGGTGACGCGCTGCAATCAGTGCGACAATCCGCCTTGCGCCACCGCTTGCCCGACCTCGGCGATGTACCAGAGGCCGGACGGCATCGTCGACTTCGACAAATCGATCTGCATCGGCTGCAAGGCGTGTATCGCTGCCTGTCCTTACGACGCTATCTTTATCAACCCGGAGGACCACGCGGCGGAGAAGTGCAACTTCTGCGCTCACCGACTCGATATCGGCCTGGAGCCGGCCTGTGTCGTCGTGTGTCCCACCGAGGCGATCCTGGTGGGCGACATGCACGATCCGACGTCGCGTGTCTCGCAGATCGTGCAGCGCGAGCCAGTGTCGGTACGGCGTCCAGAGAAGGAGACGGCGCCGAAGCTGTTTTATACGGGTGCCACACAGGTCACACTCGATCCGCTGGCGGCTCAGCGCCCCCCGGGGGGCCTGTTCATGTGGAGCGAGCAGACTTCTGGTGGGCAGCACGTCGTCTCCGGTCACCCGGATCGCCCCAACAACGCTGCCGCCGCCATGCTGTCGTACGACATCCCGCACCAAATTCCGTGGGACTGGCGGGTGAGCGCCTACACGTGGACCAAGGGGATCGCGGCGGGGAGCTATCTGGTAGCCGGGTTGGCGGTCCTGCTGGGCTTCCTCGAGGCTACTCACCCGCTGTGGCAGTGGGTCGCGCCGCTGGCTGCGATGGTCTTTCTGGCGATCACGGGCGGTTTGCTGATCGGCGACCTGGAGCACCCCAAACGCTTCTACTACATCTTCACGCGGCCGCAGTGGCGAAGCTGGCTGGTGAAGGGCGCCGTGATCATCACGGCGTACGCGGCTGTGCTAACGGGACATCTGATCTGTAGCCTGCTCGGCGCCTACCAGATCCAGCTGGGATTGCTGCTTCCGGGGTTGCCCTTGGCAGTGATGACAGCGGTGTACACGGCCTATCTGTTTGCCCAAGCGAAGGGCCGCGACCTGTGGCAGAGCCCGCTGCTGCCAGCGCACATGGCGGTGCAAGCGATGCTCGCCGGCGCCGCTGTGCTGCTGCTCTCGGCGACATTCGTAGCGATTCCCGCCGCCGCGCGGTCGATGCTGCTGGGCGTCTTGTGTCTGGCCTGCGGTGCACATCTCGCCATGGTCTGGGGCGAGGTGACGCTCACACACTCCACCGCCCACGCCGGTCTGGCGATCGAGGAGATGACCCGAGGACGCTACGCCTGGTATTTCCGCATCGGCCTGGTGCTGACATTCGCCGGGCTGCTGGCTCCGTGGTGGATGATCACCTCCGCGCTGGCGGCGCTGGCCGGCCTCCTGTTGCACGAGCACGCCTACGTTCAGGCGGGCCAGTCCGTGCCGCTCGCATGAGGACACGATGAACGACCTCGAGAAGCTGAACGAGCGGGTAAGCGCCGCGCGGCGCGAGGTCGAGGGGCGTGGCGAGACCTTTTATCCGGGCCCGAGTCGCATCCATCTGGCCAGCTTTCCGCCCAAGGAGCGGTGGGACGACTGGGTGGAGCTCGAGTCACGCGCCTGGCCTCGTCGTGAGGAACGTCACTACATGCTGGTACCCACGACCTGCTTCAACTGCGAATCGGCATGTGGGCTTCTCGCCTACATCGATCGAGACACCATGCAGGTACGAAAGTTCGAGGGCAATCCGGAGCACCCAGGTTCGCGCGGCCGCAACTGCGCCAAGGGGCCGGCGACGCTTAACCAGATCACCGATCCCGACCGCATCCTCTACCCACTCAAACGTGTCGGCGCTCGCGGCGAGGGTAAGTGGAAGCAAGTGTCGTGGGACGAGGCCCTCAACGATATCGCCGGCCGCCTACGCAACACGATCTCGGAGAACCGCCACAACGAGATCATGTATCACGTCGGAAGGCCGGGTGAGGATGGCTTCACCGAGCGGGTGATTGCGTCGTGGGGGGTCGATGGCTACAACTCCCACACCAACGTGTGCTCCGCCGGCGCGCGCACCGGCTACGCGCTGTGGTGCGGAATCGATCGGCCCAGCCCGGATCATGCCAACGCCGACGTGATGTTGTTGGTGTCGGCGCATCTCGAGACGGGCCACTACTTCAACCCACACGCCCAGCGCATCACCGAGGCGCGTCGCCGCGGGGCCAAGCTCATCGTCTTCGATACCCGGATGTCGAACACCGCCACCCACGCCGACTATTGGCTGGCGAGTTACCCGGGATCCGAGGCGGCAGTGTTGCTGGCGATCGCCAACCATCTGATCAAGAACGAACTCTACGATCGCGAGTTCGTGCGTCGCTGGTGGAACTGGCAAGAGTACATGGTGAAGGAGCGTGCCGATGAGGCCGCTACCTTCGAGTCCTTCGAGACAGCGCTCAGGGGACTCTATGCCGAGTTCACTTTCGAGTTCGCCGCCCAGGAGTCGGGGCTCGATGCCGACGTTATCGCCGAAGTGGCTGCCGTGGTGGCGGGCGCCGGTACCCGGTTGGCCACCCACAGTTGGCGCAGTGCCGCCGCCGGCAACGAGGGAGGCTGGCAAGTGGCACGTACGCTGATGCTCCTCAACGCGCTGACCGGATCGGTGGCGACGCCCGGTGGTACCTACCCGAACGCCTGGAACAAGTTCGTACCCCGGCCCATCCACGCACCGAGTCATCCCAAGACATGGAACGAGCTCAACTGGCCGCGGCAGTACCCGCTGTCGATGTACGAGCTGTCGTTCCTGTTGCCGCACCTGATGCGCGAGCAGAACGGACATCTCGACGTCTACTTCACCCGCGTATATAACCCGGTGTGGACCAATCCCGACGGCTTTTCGTGGATCGAGATGCTGAGCGACGAGGCCAAGGTGGGCCTCTACGTAGCGCTCACGCCGACCTGGAACGAAACCGCTTACTTCGCCGACTACGTGCTGCCGATGGGCCACGGATCGGAGCGTCACGACATTCACTCCTATGAGACCCACGACGCCCAGTGGCTGGGCTTTCGCCAGCCGGTGATGCGCGCTGCCCGCGAGCGTCTGGGTGAAGTCATCACCGATACCCGGCAGGTCAACCCCGGCGAGGTATGGGAGGAGAACGAGTTCTGGATCGATCTGACTTGGCGCATCGACCCCGACGGCGATCTCGGCATCCGCTGGTTCGCCGAGTCGAAAGCGCGGCCGGGCGAGAAGCTGACCGTCGACGAGTACTACGGCTACATCTTCGACAACTCGGTTCCGGGCCTGCCGGAGGCGGCCAAGGCCGAGGGCCTGACGCCGTTGCAGTACATGCGGCGCTACGGTGCCTTCGAGCTATCCGACCATGTCGGCCCGCTGTACGAAGAAGAGGTCGCTGACGATCAGCTGGTCGATATCGGCGAGGACTTGTTCGGTCGCGTCTACACTGCGGCGCCCGCCCCGGCGCCCGACAACCTCGTGCCCACCGGCGTCCCGGACCCTGATGAGGAAGGTCGCCGCCCCGCCGGCGTGCGCGTCGACGGCGTCGTCCGGCGAGGCTTCCCGACGCCGAGCGGGCGACTCGAGTTCTATTCATCAACGCTGGCGCAGTGGGGCTGGCCGCAGTTCGCGCTGCCCAACTACATTCGAAGTCACGTGCATCCCGACAACCTCGACGACGGACAGGTGCCGTTGATCTCGACGTTCAGGCTGCCGGTGCAGATTCACACGCGCTCGGCCAACGCCAAGTGGCTCGACGAGATCGCCCACACGAACCCCCTGTGGATCCACACATCACACGCCGCTGGTCTGGGGCTACGAACCGGGGACCTGGTGCGTGTCGAGACCGAGATCGGCTACTTCGTCGTCAAGGCCTGGGTTACCGAGGGGATCCGCCCCGGCGTCGTTGCCTGTAGCCACCATATGGGCCGTTGGAAGCTCCACGACGAAGGGCAGCGGCAGTTGATGGCCACCGTTGCCCTCGACCGTGAGGGCAGCAGTTGGGGCATGAGTCGTCGTCGCGCGGGTGGCCCGTACGAGTCCGACGATCCGGACACCCGGCGCATTTGGTGGACCGATGTCGGCGTGCACCAGAACCTCACGTTCCCGGTCCATCCGGACCCGGTGTCGGGCATGCACTGCTGGCACCAGGCGGTGCGCGTCATGCCAGCCAAGCCGGGCGACAGCTACGGCGACATCGCTGTCGATACCGAGCGCTCGCGGCGCGTCCACGAGGAGTGGCTGAAGAAGACCCGGCCGGCGGACGTGCATTCGCCGGACGGTACTCGGCGCCCGTTCTGGTTGGTGCGGCCGCTCAAGCCCTCACGCGACGTCTACGTGCTACCCGGCCGCGAGCCGGAGGTTGTGCCGTCGTAGCGCCAGGCGTCGGGCGTGTTGGGCACTGGCCGCGAGCTGTCAGGTGATCGAGCTGATTCGCGCGTTGGCGGTGCTGGCGGAGCCGCCATCCGAGGCGACGCCGCAGTTGGCCGAGCTCCTCGACCTGCCGTCTGTCCCCGAGCCGTGGCAGTACACCGATCTGTTCCTCGGACAGATGTACCCCTACGCTTCGGTGTATCTCGGGCCCGAGGGCATGCTGGGCGGGGAGGCCCGTGATCGCGTCGCCGGGCTTTGGCGCGCCCTGGGCGAGGAGCCTCCGTCTGAGCCGGACCATCTGAGCGTCCTGCTCGGCCTGTACGCTCGCTTGATGGAGCTGGAGTCGGCAGCGACAGAGCGTCAGGCGCTGGCCTGGCAGCGCGCTCGCGCGGCACTCCTCTGGGAGCATCTCCTGAGCTGGCAGGGAGCCTGGCTCCGCAAGCTGGAGCTGGTCGCTCCGCCCGCCTATGGTGCGTGGGGACGCGTCTTGGCTCGCACACTCCAGCACGAGGCGTCGGGGCTGACGCTGCCCGACGAGCTCCCGGTTCACCTGGTGCAGGCTCCACTACTTCCCGAGCCGCAGCAAGAAGGCGGCGAGGCGTTTCTCGAGGGCCTGCTGACGCCGGTGCGGTGCGGCTTCATCCTGACGCGCACCGACCTGGAGAACGCCGCCGCCGAGCTGCAGCTCGGGCTGCGCGCCGGCGAGCGTCGCTACGCACTGCGCGCCCTGATCGGACAGGATCGCGCCGCCACCCTGGGCTGGCTTGCCGAGTACGCGCGCCAGACGGCCGGGCAGAGCCCCGACAACCCTACCGCTACCAGCCCGATCGACGCGTTTTGGCGACAGAGAGCGCTCGCGTCGGCGACGCGCCTGGGGCAGGCGGCAACCTCAGCGTGATCGCGCTGTGCGCCGCTTCTGCGGGTGCCGGACGGCAGTTCCGGCGGGCTGCTGTAACCCCTCGACTAATCGATCCCGTGGAGCCGCTGCCAGGCCCCCTCGAATTCGTTGCCAGGTCGCCAGCGTGGCATCTCGTCGCCGTTGGCGACAACGCCTGCGGCACGGAAGACGATGCGCAGATCGCGCTCCAGGCCGGCCAGGTTCCACTCGTCGCGTACCTCGTCGGACACCTGGTGGTAGTGCGCCTCCTCGTAGGCAAGCGGATCGAACGGTAGCGGCTCGATGTAGTCGGACCCGGGATTGAGGAACAGCGCCGGAATGCCCGCCTTGGCGAAGTTGACCTGGTCGGATCGGTAAAAGCTGCCGGCAGACGGGTTCGGATCGCCGCGCACCACCACCGTCTGCCCGTCGCCTACCGAAAACTCCGCCGCCGCGGCGCGTAGTGCATCACCTAGCTCGCTGGCGTCCTCGCCGATGACCGCGATGTCGGCGGTTACACCGAAGATCTGCGGCATGTCGATGTTGAAGTTGGCCACCATCGAGCTGCGTGGCACGGGTGGCTGGGCGACGAACCAGGCGCTGCCGAGCAGCCCGCTCTCCTCGGCCGCGCAGGCGAGGAATAGCAGCGACCTGCGTGGCGCTTCGTCCATGTTGGCGAACGCGTCGGCCAGCGCGACGATCGAGGCTACGCCCAGGGCGTTGTCCCAGGCGCCGTTGAACACCTTGTCGCCATCGAGCTCCGGGTTGGTACCCAGGTGATCGTAGTGGGCGGTGAACACGACGATTTGGTCGCGCAAGTCGGGATCGCTGCCGGGCAAGAAGCCGAAGACGTTCTCGGTGCTCAGGCGGCGCACGGTGGTGTCGAGATGGGCGCTCACCCGATAGCCCGTATCGACGGGTTCGAAGTCGCGCTGTTGCGCCAACTCGAAGAGCCCGGCCAGGTCGGTGTCGATCGCCTGAGCGATCTCGTCCGAGAGTTGCTCGTCGAGCCAGCCCAATAAATCGACCTGATAGCCGGCGCCCGACAAATCGAGCGCGAAGTTTTCGCTCGACCCCGAGTACTGAACGACGCTGAACGGGTATGAAGCCGACGGCGTGGTATGCACCATCAGTGCGCCGGCGGCGCCAAGGCGCATGGCCTGTTCGAACTTGTACGACCAGCGGCCGTAGTAGGTGCGGGCCTCGCCGCCGAAAAGCTTCTCGCCGTTCTCAACTACCGGCGGGTCATTGTTGAGAAAGAGCAGCACTTTGCCGCTTACGTCGACACCCTTGAAATCGTCCCACCCGTATTCGGGCGCCTGTACTCCGTACCCTACGAACAGCAGTGGCGCCTCGTCGATGTCGACCGTGTCGCGTTGTGCCGACGACCAGAACGCGACGTTGCCGGTGTCGACAAGCTCCAGCTCGTTGCTCGCTGATGCGATGCGCAGTGAGGCCGTAGCGTCATCGCGCCGCATGCCAACCAGCCGTACTTCCTGGCGAAAAAGGCCTTCGATGGGCGACAACCCGACGTCCCGGAAACGCTGCTCGATCCAGCTCGTGGCCCGCGCTTCGCCCGGGGTTCCGGTGCCGCGCCCCTGCATGTCATCGGCCGAAAGTGCCCGGACGTCGTCGAGTACCACCGCAGCGCTGATTCGTTGATCGGGTGTTGTTGCAACGGTCGGAGTGCAGGCGATGGTGATTGCTAGAAACGAGACGCCGATGGTTGCTCGCATGGCACCTGGGATGGGGGTGTCCGGGAAGTGAACGAAGCAGCCACTATACCCGTGTCGACGGTTGCCGTTGCAGTGAGCCGCGTCGCTGCCGGTTCCCCAGTTCGTCTGATTGGTTCCCTTGTCAGAGACGTCGGAGTGCGTATAGCGTCGGCTGCACCGCGCCACTTCGAGATCGATCTCAGCTGAGTTTGCGCCGTGCCGCTTGCCTGCGACTCGGGTCACCGCTTGGCAGGGCCATGCAACTCGGAACCTGGCCCGAGTCCCGGGTGCTAGGCGTCGGTTTCCAGCCGCTCGCGACACAGTTGGATATGCACGCGCTGCTCTGCTGTGCTCGGTATTCCACTTGCTCCTTCCCGCCAGGCGGCGCGTGCCGCCGCGTCTCGCCCCAGAGTCTGCAATGCCACACCGCGCCAATAGCGGCCACGTGCCTCGATCGGACGATGCGGCCGGCCGACGTTGAGATTGCGTGGGTAGGTGAGCGCCGCATCGAAATCCGCCAGGGCCGTTTCCGGGCTGCTGGCCTCGAGGCGTTGAATACCGCGCTCGATGTGCGCTTGATAGAAGATCTCGCGCGAGCCTGCATCGCCTTCTCGCTGGGTGAATCGAGTGCCGGACAGCAGCGCGATGGCATCGTCGAAGCGCTCGACGTCGATGTACGCGCGAGCGAGCGTGAGAGTAACGTCCGCTCGGCGATTCGCTGCAGGCACGGATTCGAGGGCCGCCGCCGCCGCCGCCGGCTCGCCCTGTTCGATGCGCACGCGAGCCAGGTCGCGATACAACGTCTGGTCCTGCGGGCGGATCGAAACGGCCTCGGCGAGCAAGGCGGCGGCGCCCGCCAGGTCGCCATCGATGCGCCAGCGATAAAACGCCAGGCTGCGGCGCGCCGTGCTCAGATCGGGCGCCGACTCGACGACCGCGCGCCATTCACGCGCCGCGTCGTCGAGCCGTCCGAGGCCGGCGAGCAGATTGCCCAGGTACAGCCGCGCTCGTGCGTCGCCCGGGGCTCGGGCCAGCGCGTTGCCGAAGACCGAGAGCGCTTCGGTCCGCGACGGGAAGACGTATTCGGCACGGGCGGCGGCGGCATCGCGCAGCCAACGTGCCGCTTGCGCATCATCGCCGACTTGGTCGAGGTAGTAGGACAGATAGTAAAGCGGCAGGGGCCGCCGCTCCGCAGGCGCGATCGTCGCCACCAGCGTCGCTTCCACGATGTTGGCTGCATCACGGTATAGACCGAGGTCCGCTAGGGCGACGCTGAGCTCGAGGAAAGCGAACTCCGGCTCGCCGACCCACTCCCGCGCCCGGTGCGCGAAGTCACGCAGGTGCTGATCGGAGCCCAGTGCCTGAATCACATGCGGGACGAGCCGTGTGCTGCCGGCGTCGATGTTCCGTTGCGCCAGCGTCAGGGCACTCCGAAAGTCACCCGAGGCGTAGGTCGTTAGCAGGATCTGCTCGAAGAGTCGAGTCCAGTCCGCGCCGCCGGCGGATAACCCGGCGGTGAACGCTTGTGTCGCTCCGGCGTAGTCGCCCAGCCGGGCCCGTGCGCGGCCTGCGAGGCTGTATCCCAAAGCCGTCGTTCCCGTACGCCGGACAGCCGTGTAGCCAGCAGCGAGGGCCTCGTCGATGTCGCCTTGACGGAGCCGCGCAACGCCCAGCTGGTACCAGGTCAGGCCATCGTCGGGGTCACGCTCAATCGCCCTCGTCAACAGATCGACAGCGGTCTCGAAACGCCCCGCCTCGATCTCGAGGTCGCCAAGGGCCCGCAAGGTGAGCGAATGCCCCGCGTCCAGTCGCAGGGCATCGGCGTAGCGGGCACGAGCGCCCGGCCGATCGCCTCGCTTGTCGAGCTCGCGCCCAGCGCGATACGCGGCTTCCGCGGTAGGCTCCGGCTTGTCGCGCTCGGCAGGAATCTCGCGCCGCGGCACCCGCAGCGGCGACGAGTATTCCAGCAGAGTCTCCCCGTCGGCGTTGTCGATCTGGATTTGCAGACGGACCTCGCCCAGGCTGGCGCTGGCAAGGCCAGTTTGGACGACGAACGACTCCGTCCGGGCTGGCGACAGATCGAGCTGGCGACGCTCGAGGCGTCTGCCGCGCAGCTCTACTACGATCTGCGCACCCGGGATCGAGCGCGTAGAAGCGATACGCAGCTCGACACCCTCGGGATGGTCAAGGCGCTCGATAGCCAGATCACGCGTGGCGAACTCGAATCCCTGACCCAGACCATTGACCGGATACCAGGTCTCGCGCCATGACACTTCTTGCCCGGGCGCCAGCTGCCCAAAGTCAGCCTGGGTGGGCAAGGGTCCGCTCTGCACTTCGATATATGGTCCGTCCTCATCGGTAAGCACCGACTGCGCCACCAGGCCAGCGTCGGCCTGTCCCCAGGTCCATGCTTTCTTGCCCGGTAGCTCGTGGTGGTTGGCTACCTGGACGATGCCGAAGTCGCGGTCGACGTCGTAGGCTCCGAAGAAGTCGAACGCGACCTCATAGCCGAACACCGAGGTGGGCTCCGGATAGTTCCGCAGCCAGCTGAGGTCGCGCCCCTCGTGCATCGGCCAGCTGAAGAACTCGGTGCCCGAGTGGTCGGTGCCGAGGCTCATCGGATACACGAAGCGCGTGCCTGGGGTGTTCGGAAACGCCGTGTTGTTCCAGAAGTAATAGGGATGGAAATTATCGGTGGGATTAAACAGCCGGATCTGCTCGTCGAGGGCGCGAGTCTCGGGATGCAGAGTCAGCCGCACCTCCCATCCGGTACGGAAGTTCTGCTCGGTACTGCCGATCAGCAACGCCGCGGACCCATCCGGATACTGCACGGGTACCACGTCGACGGGCGAGAAGCTGGTGACGGTGTGACCTTGCGGGCCACGGTTCCACTCGATACCGCCCGAGACCCAAGCGCCGCGAAGCGCGATATGGCCTGGCCGAATCACGTGGTTGCGGTAGAACATCTCCTCGCCGGTGACTTTGTCGAGGACCGACTGGATGCGGCCGCCGATTTCCGGCAGGCACATGACCCGCAGGTATTCGTTTTCGATGAACACGGCGCGATAGGTGCGATTCACGCGATCGGTGCCGAATCGATCCTGGGCCGTGTAGGGATAGATGATCGTCCTCTCGAGCTCGTAGAAGTGGGGGTTCACGTCGTCGGGGCCGAGTGGGTATGTGGGAATCTCGACCTCTGCGGTCCACGTTCGAACAGCGGCCGGCCGGCCAGCGGCACGCCCCTGAACGGCCTGTTGCTGACTCATTGCCGGTGCCGCGCTCGACGCGATTGCCAGCAAAGCGAACCCGGCGGTCAACTTGCGAGCCGGCCTGATCATTTGAACACCATTGAGCGAAACACCTCCGGAACGTGAAAGCTCTCGGCGGGGACGGGTGACCACGCCGCCAGCAGCAGATCGCGGTGTGGGTCGCCGGGCCCGTGAGGTCGCTTGATCCGGAAGACGTTGAACCGCCAGCTGTCACCGGCGAGCGGCGGCAGCCGCATGTCGGTGTCGGGAAGGGCCGCGAAGCCCGCCCACGGGAGCAGCGCGATCGCCGTCCAGCCGCTCCTGTCGCTGTCCCATGGTTGCACCGCGGTTCGCAGGCCTCGGAAGTCCCAATCCAGATCGCTCTGCTTGTCGGGATCGCCCCGCAACATGAGCAAGTCGCAGACGACGTTGGCCGGGCTGATCTCCACCTCGGCGTAGTTGCGACCGTCCCCGTCCGGGTCGATGAAGATCTCCACCACCTCCTCCTCCCACAGAGGGTCGTCGCGCCGTGTGTAGGTGTGCCACGGGGATGGGTCGTCGGCATCGAACCGTATCCAGAGCCCGTCGGCACTCCATAGGGCACGGAAGCTCGTGCTGTGGCGTGGCTCGCCCCAGACGATGGTCGCCGCCGGTGACCAGGCAGCTTCGACACCGTCGAGAAGTTGCTGTGGCGTACTCGCAGCTGCTACGACGTGCAGCCCGGTAGGATGTTGGTTCAGCGCACTGGTCAGACCGAGTGCACCGGAAAGCCTCAGACCTCCGGTGGCTAGCAGAACGAGCTGGCTGGCAGGGAGGGTCATGGGCATGCGGGCAGTCCGTCGCCGCCGTTGGGCAACGGTAGGATAACGTGCTCCTGCCGCTCGATGGGGTGCTCGTGCGCCTCGAATGAAGATGCCGGTCGCGGCAAGACCGTGAGGTTCGACATGCGCTGGCGTTGCTCGATGTCCTGGGCGTTGTTGCTCACCTGTATGACGCTCTCCGCTGCCGCACAGACGAGCGGAAAGTTGGGGCCGGCGGTACAGGCCGCTCGTGCTTATCGAGCCGCGCACGAGATCGAGATCCTGACCGCCTACAGCGAGTTGTTGAAGCTCCCCAACTTCGGACGGGATCTCGAAGATAGCATCAGCGTGGCCACGCATATCGCGGCCCAGCTCGAACGGCGGGGCGTGGCTGTGGAGTTGCTCACGCTGCCCGACGTGCCACCGCTCGTGTACGGCGAGATCCGTGTGCCTGGCGCCACCCGAACGCTCGGAATCTACGTTCACTACGACGGCCAGCCACCCGCCGGCCTGGACTGGGTACACGGCCCCTACGAGCCTGTTCTGTATACCGACCGCATGGACCGGGGCGGAAAGCCGCGCCCCATGCCGGCCGCCGGCGAGCCGGTCGATCCGAGCTGGCGCATCTACGCGCGCTCCGCCTCCGACGACAAGGCGCCGATTTCGGCATTGCTCACCGCGCTGGACGCGTTGCATGCCGCCGACATGCCGTTGACCTCGAACGTCAAGTTCCTGTTCGAGGGTGAGGAGGAGATCGGATCAGCGCACCTGCAGGAGTATCTCGAGACCTACCGTGATCGCTTCGACGTCGACCTGTGGCTATTTTGCGACGGTCCGGTACATCAGAGCGGCTTGCCGCAGATCGTCTTCGGTGTACGCGGCGTTACCGGGCTCGATCTGACCGTCTTCGGGCCGGCACGCCCGCTCCATAGCGGCCACTACGGCAACTGGGCGCCGGTGCCAGGTCAGATGCTGGCCGAGTTGATTGCCAGCATGAAGGACACCGACGGAAACGTCACCATCGACGGGTTCTACGACACCGTCGAGCCCCTGGGACGCCAGGAGCGCGAGGCGCTCGATCGCCTCCCTGACATCGACGCCGAGCTGCGGCGCGATCTCGGGCTGGGGTGGACCGAAGGCGACGGCAGCCTGAGCGAGCGCCTGCTGCTTCCGTCGCTCACCGTGCGCGGCCTGCGTAGCGGTGACGTCGGCATGCAGGCGCGCAACGTGATCCCCGACCGGGCGGAAGCGGCGCTCGGCGTGCGGCTGGTGAAGGGAAACGACCCGGGCGCCATGCTTGATCGGGTCGAGGCGCACATCCGTGACCAGGGGTTCCACATCGTCCGCGAGGAGCCCGATCTCGCAACCAGGTCGCGGCATCGGCGGCTGGTCATGGTCGCCCGCCGGGGCGGGTATCCCGCGTCGCGCACCGACATGGGCTTAGCGGTGGTCGAGGAGATCATCGATGCGGTTCGCGCCGCCACCGAGCAGGAGGTGCTGCTGGTGCCGGCGCTCGGTGGCTCCCTGCCGCTCTATCTGTTCACTGACTTGCTGGCGGCGCCGGCAGTGATTCTTCCGATCGCCAACGCCGACAACAACCAGCACGCCTCCAACGAGAACATCCGCATCGGCAACCTCTGGTACGGCGTTGATTTGTACGCCTCCTTGCTGACCATGCGATGAGGCGGTCGGGGGCCAGCATTGCGGGCAACTCCGTCGGAACCGACACGTAGGTGGGATGATCGACGATGTCGACATGGATGGAATCGGGTCGCGCAACTCTCCCACTGCATCAACCCCGGCGGATCTGCTCCCACTCTTCCACGGTTCGCGGCCAGTCTTTCTTGAGCAGCTGCGACAACACCCTGTCGGCGTACACCTGGCCGTCGGTCTGGCAGGTGGCGCAGTAGTTGGTCTCGCGGCTGCTGTAGATGATGCGCTGCACCGGATCGCCGCAGCGCGGACAAGGCTCACGGTAGCGTCCGTGGACCGCCATCTCGGGACGAAAGGCGGTTACCTTCCGTGGGAACCCATCGCCGGCCTGACTTCGGAGCCGTTCGGTCCAGTCGGTCAGAACGGTGATCGTGCTGGTGTGTAGGTCCTCCACTTCCCGGTCGGAAAGCCGCGAGGTCCAGCTCAGCGGCGACAGGCGTGCGTGGTGGAGGATCTCGTCGGAGTAAGCATTTCCGATTCCAGAGAACAGTCGCGGCGAGGTCAGTGCCCGCTTCAGGGTGTGGTTCTCGGACCCCAGCCGGGTTGCGAAATCGCCGAGGCTGCATTCCAGAATCTCGAGACCCCCGGGATCGTGCTCGGCAAGCGCCTCGCGTCCGCGCACGACGTGCAGCGATGCACGCTTCTTGGCACTCGCCTCGGTCAGCACCAGCGTGCCGCTGGAGAAATCGAAGGCCGCCAGCCCGACCTTGGCGGGTACGCGGGCGCCGGCGTCGTGCCAGCGGAAGCGGCCGGCAACCATCAAATGGACCACCGGAAACAGATCGTCCCGTAGCGCGATAACGATTCGCTTGCCGATGCGCTCGACGCCGACCACGACCTTGCCGTAGGTTTCCATGACCGGAGGGTCGAAGGTGCGCAACAGGAATGGACTGGCGAGGCGCACACCAGCAAGCGTTTCGCCTGTGATCCTGCGCTCCAGGCACTCCACATAAACGATCACATCGGGCAACTCGGGCATCGAGGGCAATGTTCGCATGCCGGCGACACAACCGGCTTGGTTGTTACCCGTCAACGCCGTGGAGAACAGGATGACCGGGCGGTCATGAACGCTCCCTTGATAGCTGTCGTTCTGACCGGCGGCGGCGCGCGCGGCGCCTACCAGGCGGGAGTGCTTGCCGGCATCGCCGATCGCGCCCGTTGTGAGGTTTACTTTCCGATCGTCACGGGAGTTTCGGCGGGAGGGATCAACGCCGCGGCGCTCGCGGCTAGCCGTGCCGGGTTCGATGCCGCCACGCTCGAACTGCGCGAGGCGTGGCTGCAGCTCACCACCGACAACGTATTCCGCTCCAATTTCCGTACCCTGGCCTGGAGCGCCTTGTGCTGGATGGGCAAGATCGGCAGCGGCGGGACACTGCCCGTCGACCTGCGGGGCCTGCTGGATACGGCGCCCTTGCGCAACTACCTGGCTGCGATAATCGATTTCGACGGTGTCGCAGACAATATCGCGGCGGGTCGCCTGCAGGCGTTGGCGCTGTCGATGACTGAATATTCCACTGGCCGCACGGTGACCGTCGTGCAGGCAACCGAGCAGGTGCGCGACTGGAAGCGCGCCAGACGCCTTTCGGAGCGCAGCCAAATCACCGTCGACCACGTCATGGCTTCGGCAGCCTTGCCGGTGGTCTTTCCGGCCATCCAGATCGGTGACGATTACTACGGTGATGGCAGCATCCGCCAGTCGGCGCCACTTTCGCCGGCTATTCACCTCGGTGCCGACCGCATCCTGGCGATCTCGGTGCGCTATTCTCCAGCGCCGCACGAGCGCATCCAACCGCAGACCGTCGGTTACCCACCGGCGGCCCAGATCCTCGGGATGATTCTGCACGGCGTGTTCATCGATGCGCTGGAGGACGACGCCGAGCGTCTACAGCGCATCAATCGCACCTTGGAAGGGGTGCCACCGGGGACCGAGCTCCGGGATCACCTCCGCCCGATCGAGATACTGCTGCTGCGGCCGTCGCGGGATCTGGGGAAACTGTCGGCCGGCCTGGTCAACGAGCTGCCGCGGCCGCTGCGACTGCTGGCGCGCGGCCTCGGTGCGTCGCGAACCACCACACCAGACTTCCTCAGCTACCTGTTGTTCGAGCGGCCCTATATCGAGCGGCTAATGGAGCTCGGCTTCGAGGACGCCCGAGCGCAGTGGGACAACATCGAGCCGCTGGTTGCTGGCGATCTCAGCGTCAGAGCTCCTCGACGATGACCTTGGCATCGCCCTCGTCGCTCTTCCTTGATCTCGCCAGCAAGACCCACCCGCCAGACCCATCAGAGTTTTTCAGCACCCTGCTAAAGCTCGAAACGCTTGAGCCGCTCGACGATGTGGTTGCAGGCGCGAACGGTCAGCGCCATGTAGGTGAGCGACGGATTCTGACACGCCGAGCTGGCCATGGCGCCGCCATCGACGACGAACAGATTCTCGACGTCGTGGCACTGGTTGTAGCCATTGAGCACCGACGTCTTCGGATCGCGGCCCATGCGCGTCGTCCCCATCTCGTGGATGCACAGCCCTGGTGGCGTGCCGACTGCGTTCATCCTGATGTCCTTGGCGCCGGCGGCCTCGAGCATCTCGGCGGCCTGCTCGGCGGCATCACGCTGCATGACGAGCTCGTTCTCGCGCCAGTGCATCTGGATGCGCAGCACGGGAATACCCCAGGCGTCGACCACATCGGGATCCAGCTCGACGTAGTTGTCCTCGTACGGGAGGCACTCACCCCACGCTCCGAGGCTCATACGCCACGGCCCGGGTCGGCTCATCGATCGCTTGAAGTCGGCGCCAAAGCCCGCCTCACTCATGCCGCGATTCCAGTCGAGGCGTGCGGCGCTGCCCTGGTACCCGTAGCCGCGTAGGAAGTCGGGGTGTTGATCCCAGACGTTGCGGAACCGGGCTATGTAGACGCCGTTGGGCCGATGGCCGAACGTCGTGCGGTCGGTCCAACCGTCGAAAGTCCCGGAGGCGCCGACGCTCATCGTGTGATCCATCAGATATCGGCCGAGCGCACCGCTCGAGTTGCCGAGCCCGTCAGGGAACGTCGGGTTGGCGGAGTTGAGCAGAATTCTTGACGACTCCAGCGCTGCAGCCCCGAGCACTACCACCCGCCCCTTGAACTCGATTGACTCGCCGCTTTGGCGATCGATGATCAGCACGCCGGATGCCTTGCCGTTGGCGTAGGTGACATGGCGCACGACGCTGTTGGGTCGAAGCGTCATCTTGCCGGTCGCCGCCGCTGCGGGCAGCGTGGCGTTGAGGCTACTGAAGTACGACTTGGTGATGCAGCCGCGGTGGCAGGGGCCACAGTAGTGACAGGCGGCACGGCCGTTGTGATCTTGGGTGAGCACGGCGCTGCGACCGGGCGTCAGCACCCGTTTGCCGCCCCAGGCATTGCCGATCACGGCGCGCACGTGTTCCTCGACGCAGTTCAGTGGCATCGCCGGCAGGAACTGGCTGTCCGGTAGCTGGTCGAGCCCTTCCGCCTGGCCGCTGATGCCGGCGAAGCGCTCGACGTGGTCGTACCAGGGCGCCAGATCTGCGTAGCGTAGCGGCCAGTCGATACCGAATCCGTCGCGTGTCGCAGCGCCGAAGTCGATGTCCGACAGGCGGTAGCTCTGCCGCGCCCACATGATCGACTTGCCGCCGACCTGGCGGCCCCGAATCCACAGGAAAGGCTTGCCGTTGGCCTGTACGTAGGGGTTGTCGACGTCGTCGACGAAGAACTTCTCGGCGGATTCGTCGCAGGCGTAACATTCCTTCTGGACGGCCTGGCGCTCCGACTGCTTGCGGCGGTCGCGGAGCCCACGAAAACGCTTGGCAAACGGCGGAACGTGCTCTACATAGTCGCGCTCAGGAACAATCATCGGGCCGGCCTCGAGCACCAGAGTTTCCAGCCCGGCTTCGCTGAGCTCCTTGGCCGCCCAACCTCCGGTGATTCCGGTCCCGACGACGATCGCGTCGTAGACCTTCATTGAGACTCCTCCAGAACACGACAAGGATCCCACTCGCCGGGAAGGAAGTTGTGCCGCAGCTCCTCGGTCATCCCCACCTCGGAGGTGAAGTACCCGACCAGCGTCCAGCGCTTCAGCTGGTAGAAGAAATGCTTCGGTGCGCTGGGCTCGGGCCGCTCGTCGGCGTCGTACGGGTCGTAGTCAGCAGCCCGGTCGGCGGCCAGCAACTCGGCTACCTCGTCGTCCATCGAGGCAGTGATCTCCACCTGTTGCGAGCTGCTGCACTGCACGAATGAAGTGCCGAAGCTCGCTTGTGCGCGGTGCTCGAGATCGTTCATCCCGACGAGGAACGCATCGCGCTCCTCGTCCTCCATCCAATCCGTCAGCAGCGTGTCAATGAACTCCGTAACGCCCGCACCGCTGGCGCCGGGAGTGTCGGTGGCGGGAATGATGATCTCCGCGAGTACCCGTAGCGACCGCGCCTGCGCAGGCGTCAATGTCCCCAACGGTGTTGGCGCGGTGGACATGGTCTGCCGAACCGTCTGACCCAACTCGAGCAGATGGTTGAACGAGGCGGCGCCAAGCAGCGGCGTCGCTGCGACCGCGGCGAACGCCTGCAGCGCGTCACGACGATTCAAGCTCGCCTCCTTGCGAAT
This sequence comes from Acidobacteriota bacterium, assembly GCA_963666055.2. Classification (GTDB taxonomy): domain Bacteria; phylum Acidobacteriota; class UBA890; order UBA890; family WLXD01; genus DASCOT01. The sequence continues at coordinate 1,623,069 of CAXWPH010000015.1, forward strand.
TACGGTGGGTTGCGCACAATAGGCGCCGCAACAAGTATCACGGACCGCCGCGCGCGGTCCATAGGAGACACGCTCGGCGCGCCAGGCACACCGTGGCAAGCCGGCAGGTGAGGGCAACCGAGATGATGCAGCGAACCATTCTTCGCGCGGTGCTGGGACTGGCTCTGGTGGCCAACGGCTGCGCCGCACCGGCTGACGTCGACAGCGTGCTGTTGGTAAACGCCCGGCTGATTGATGGCACCGGCGCTGCGGCGCGCGATGCGGCGGTCAGGATCCTCGACGGGCGTATCGCGGAGGTGGGCAATCTCACGGCGCTGAACGGCGAGCAGCTCGTTGACCTCGAGGGTCTGGTGCTCGCTCCCGGCTTCATCGACACTCACAGCCACCACGACTGGGGAATCTTCGAGCGTCTCGAGGCGCGGGCGGCGGTGAGCCAGGGGATCACCACGGTGATTGTCGGCAGCGATGGTGGCTCGCACTATCCGCTCGCCGATTTCTATGCGGCGCTCGAGAAAACGCCGCCGGCCATCAACTTTGCCTCGTACTCGGGTCACAACACCGTGCGAGCGCATGTGCTCGGCGACGACTTCCGGCGACCGGCGACCGACGAGGAGATCGCGCAGATGCAAGCGATGGTGCGTGCCGACATGGAGGCAGGCGCGCTCGGTCTCTCCGCAGGCCTCGAATACGATCCGGGGATCTACTCAGATCCCGCCGAGGTAATCGAGCTGGCGTCGGTTGCGGCCGAATACGGCGGCCGCTATATCAGCCACATTCGAAGTGAGGATCGTTATTTCGAAAAGGCGATCGACGAGATCATCGAGATCGGCCGGCAGGCTGGTCTTCCGGTGCAGGTGTCGCACATCAAGCTGGCGATCAGGAGCCTGTGGGGACAGGCTGACCGGATCCTCGCCAAGCTCGATGCCGCCCGCGTCGAGGGCATCGACATCACCGCCGACATCTATCCGTATCCGTACTGGCAGTCGACGCTCACGGTGCTGTTTCCAGCGCGTGACTTCGAAGACCTCGCCGAGGCGCGGCGCGTGCTGGACGAGATCGTCCCCGCCGACGGTGTGCTGGTGACCACATTCGCGCCGCAGCCAGACTACGCCGGCAAGACCTTGACCGAGATCGCTGCGCTGCGTGGCGAAGAGCCCGCCGTCGCCCTGCTGGCCTTGATTCACCAAGCCGAGGAAATGCAAGTGGCGCTCAACGATACCGACGAAGAGAGCCTGAACGTCGAGAGCATGATCGGCACCAGCATGATCGAATCGGATATCGAGGCGCTCATGCGCTGGCCGCACGCCAACTTCTGCACCGATGGGGCGCTGGCCGGCGCTCACCCGCGAGGTTTCGGCAGCTACACTCGCGTCCTCGGCCGCTACGTGCGCGAACGAGGCGTGATGTCGCTCGAGGAGGCGGTACACAAGGCGAGCGGCCTGGCCGCCGATCACATGGGCTTGTCGGATCGTGGGCGAATTGCGCCAGGAATGTGGGCCGATCTGGTGGCGTTCGATACAGAAGCTGTGATCGATCGGGCGACGACGGACGATCCGCAGGCCGTGTCGCTGGGAATCAGCCGCGTATGGGTGAACGGCGAGCTCGTTCAGTCCGTCGATGGCTTGACGGACGCCCACCCCGGCAAAGTGCTCAGGCGCGCCCGCGGCGCGATCGAATGAGCTGCGGATCTTCACGAGGGCCGGAGATCATTCGCGGTCGCCAGCAGTGCGACGTATGCATCGTGGGCTCCGGGGCCGGGGGCGGCATGAGTGCGAAGGTGCTCGCAGAGGCCGGCGCGCAGGTCGTGATGCTCGAGGCCGGGGGGGCGTGGGACGCGGCCTCGGACTCCGCCATGCTCAGGTGGCCGTATGAGTCGCCACGACGCGGTGCCGCAACGCCGGAGCGCCAGTTCGGCGAGTTCAACGCCGGGCTCGGCGGTTGGTCACTTGATGGCGAGCCGTACACCGTCGCCAACGGCGACGCGTTCGACTGGTTTCGGGTACGCATGCTCGGCGGCCGGACCAACCATTGGGGTCGGATCTCGCTGCGCTTCGGCCCCGACGACTTCAAGGCACGGAGCGTCGACGGCCTCGGCGACGACTGGCCGATCTCCTACGACGACATCGCCCCCTATTACGACAAGCTCGACCGTTTGGTCGGCTTGTTCGGGTCGCTCGAGGGCCGCCACAACGATCCCGACGGAATCTTCCAACCGCCGCCCGAGGCTCGCTGCTGGGAGAAGCTGATCCAGCGGGCTTGTGTGGGGCTCTCGATTCCCTGCATCCCAGCACGGATGTCGATTCTCACCAAGCCACACAACGGTCGCCCCGCCTGCCACTACTGCGGCCAGTGTGGTCGCGGTTGCGGAACTCACTCCAACTTCTCCACACCCTCTGTGCTATTGCCTCCGGCCCTGGCTACCGGGCGGCTCGAGGTGGTGACCCAGGCGATGGCGCGCGAGGTAACCGTCGACGGACAGGGCCATGCCAACGGCGTTGTCTATGTTGACAAGCGCACCGGCCGTGACGAACACGTGCGCGCCCGCGTCGTGGTGTTGGCAGCGAGCGCCTGCGAGTCGGCACGGCTGCTGTTGAACTCGACGTCCGGCTTGTTTCCCGACGGGCTGGCGAACTCCAGCGGTGTGGTGGGCAAGTACCTGACCGATACCACCGGCACCAACGTGGCCGGCTTCATCCCCGCGCTGGCCGCGGGTGTACCGCACAACGAGGACGGTGCGGGCGGTGCCCATCTCTACATGCCGTGGTGGCTCGACAATCGACAGCTCGACTTCCCGCGCGGCTACCACATCGAGATCGGGGGTGGCCGGGACCTGCCATCGTACGGGGTCATGGGCGGCATTCATCGCTACCCAGGCGGCGGTGGGTACGGGCGCGACCTCAAGAACCTGTATCGCGATTACTACGGCAGCACCGTCGGTTTCGCGGGCCGCGGCGAGATGGTCCCGAACCACAGCTGCTACTGCGAGATCGACCCTGAGGCGGTCGATCGCTGGGGAATTCCGGTGCTGAAGTTCCACTTCGAATGGAGCGACCACGAGCTTCGGCAGGTGCGACACATGCAGGAGACCTTCCGCGAGATCATCGATGCCATGGGCGGTACGCCGCTGACGCCGATGCCGGATGAGTCGGAGGGGTACGGTATCCAGCCCGGGGGGCGCATCATCCACGAGCTCGGAGTGACGCGCATGGGCGAGTCCCCGAGCAGCTCCGCGCTCAACTCTTTTTGCCAGGCGCACGACGCCCGCAACGTATTCGTCGCCGATGGCGGCCCGTTCGTGTCGCAGCCCGACAAGAACCCCACGTGGACGATCCTCGCGCTGGCCATGCGGACCAGCGAGTACATTGCCGATCAGCTGCGTCAGGGCAACCTTTGATGAGCCAACGTCCTTCCCACCCGTCCCGCCCGCCAGTGCCGTCGGCCGCCCTCGACACGACGGACATCAGTCGCCGTCAGGCGCTCGGTCTGCTCGCATCGGCAACCGTGGGCTTTGCCTGGTCACCCGCTCAGGCGGTGCTGGCGCACGAGCGCGCTGCCGTGGCGCTGCAGCATGCCGCTGCGGCCGGTAGCTCGTACGCGCCGCGCTTCTTCACGGTGCATGAGCTGGCCACGGTTCGACAGCTTACCGACATGATCATCCCGGCCGACGAGCGCTCTGGCAGCGCTACCGACGCCGGCGTGCCCGAGTTCATGGACTTCATGATGATCGACCAACCGGAACGTCAGGTGGCTATGCGCGGCGGGCTGGCGTGGATCGATCACCAAGCACAGGAGCGCTTCGGGCAACGCTTCGTCGACTGCACCTCGATGCAGCGCGAGCAGCTCCTCGACGACATCGCGTGGCCGGAGCGCGCCCCCCGAGAGCTTCGCCACGGGGTGGCGTTCTTCAATGCGTTCCGTGATCTCACCGCGACCGGCTTCTGGACCAGCAAGATGGGCGTCGAAGACCTCCAGTACATGGGCAACGAGTACGTCTCACGCTGGAGCGGGTGTCCGCCGGAACAACTACGCAAGCTCGGGCTAATCGACTGAGCGGGTGGTCGTTGCGGTCCGGTCCCTCCTGCAACGTCACCGTACTGATGATCAGGAGCACCGGTCGGCAAGCGGCAGCCGGTGCCGCCGCCAACGCGACATGTGGCCGCGCAGCAGGCGAACATCTACGCCACGGTGCTCGAGAAGCTGGCGCGCTAGCCAGGCCCGTGGCCCCAGCTCGCAGTACGCGACGATCTCCGGTGCGTTCTCCAGTGACTCGGCAGTCGACGCCAGCAGTGCCCTCCAGAGCGGCGTGCGCCGGGCTCCAGGCAGGTGGCCTCGGCGATACTCCCAACGAGATCGCACGTCGAGAATGACCGGCTCCCCTTGTCCGCCAAGGCGTTCGAGCAACTCCTCTGGATCGATATCGGGCGGTGAGTTGCGCATGACAGTACGGTCCCGGCTGACGTGATAACTTCTGCCTCCGACCTTGGCTGGCGCCCGGGTAGGAGTGCGGTCGGGGTCCACTATACCCGTATCTACCGCGGCCAGCGGGTACCTGGAGAAGCGAGCCGGTGGAGATCCTCGACGACATTCTGGGCGCGCTCGGCGACACGCCGTTGGTGCGCCTGCGGCGCTTCTGGCCGCAAGGTGCCGAGCTCGTCGCCAAGATCGAATCGTTCAATCCTGGATCGAGCGTCAAGGACCGCATCGGGCCGCCGTTGATCGCCGCCGGTGAAGAGTCTGGAGAGCTGCAGCCGGGCGGCACGATCGTCGAGCCAACCTCCGGGAATACCGGCCTGGGCCTGGCCATGGCCGCTATTCTCAAGGGCTACCGGATGGTCTGTACCGCGGCCGACAAGATTCCCAAGGAAAAGGTGGCGCTGCTGCAGGCCTTCGGTGTGGAGGTAATTCTCTGCCCTACCGAGGTAGATGCGGACGATCCGCGCTCCTACTACAAGGTCGCCGAGCGACTGCGCGACGACGAAGGCGCTTATCTTCCCTACCAGTACTACAACCAGGCGAACCCACAGGCCCACTACCTCACTACTGGCCCGGAGATCTGGCGCCAAACTGATGGGCGCATCACTCACTGGGTCACTGGAATGGGCACCGGCGGCACGATCAGTGGCACCGCCAAATACCTGAAGGAACAGAACCCCGATGTTCAAGTCGTCGGCGTGGACACGGTGGGCTCGATCTACGCCTACTACAAAGAACACGGCAAGATGCCGCCGCAGGAGCAGATCCACCAGTACCTTATCGACGGGATCGGCGAGGATTTCATGCCCGAGACTGTCTGGTGGGACTACATCGACGAGGTGATCACAGTGGATGATTCGGCAGCCTATCGCGCCGTCCTCGAGTTGGCCCGCAGCGAGGCCATCTTCACCGGTTCGTCCGGGGCGGCAGCGGCTGTCGGGGCGCGCCGCGTCGCACGCAGCGCCGCGGATGACGCGCTGGTGGTGACCTTGCTTCCTGACTCCGGTGAGCGTTACCTGTCGAAGCTGAACGATACGTGGATGCACGAGCACGGGCTGCTGGACGACTGAGCCGGACTGCTCCTGGCCATTCCAGTAGTGTCTGAACCCCGGACGCTCTAGGATCGCGCCGTTTCCGCCACGACCTAGCGGGCAGTGTTGGAGGTGTGGCGGGCCTGGCGACAGGGTCTTGTGGGGCGGAGGCAGGGAGAAAAGGAGGAGGCGATGGCTACCCCATCCTTGACGACGAACGACGTGGCGTACGCCCGCAACACACCCACCACGGCCTGCTAGGAAAGGTGCTCATGCCGAGTGGCCTCAGTGGGAGCCTGGCAGCGACCCTGTTCGCCGGAGGCGTGCCCGCGGCGCTGGTTTTCATTGCGTTGCTGACGCTACGCCGCCGCTATCCGGCGATGCGGGCACTCGGGCTGCCGGCGTCTTTGCTCACCTTTGCGCTCGGCGTCGCGGTTGCCAACGTGTTGGGTGTTGGCGATATGGACCGCGGCGGTGGCGTGCTGGCGGCGGTCGTTTCGTTCTTCCTCATCGTGGTGGTGATTCGCGGCGTCATCTACTTCGGCTACGAGGTGCTGCTGAGGCGTCAATGGGACATCGAGGTGCCGCCGTTGTTGCCGCGCGTCACCCGCTTCTTTATCTACGCCGTATCGGGCGTGATGATCGTTTCGGTGGCGTTTCCGGATGACAATCTCGGCCCGCTGCTCGCTACCAGCGCCGTTACGTCGTTGGTGTTGGGTCTTGCGCTGCAACCGATCCTGACGAACTTCTTCGCCGGCGTGGTTATCGCGCTCGAACGTCCGTTCCGCATCAACGACTGGATCCAGGTCGGCTCACACGAGGGGCGGGTAACCCAGATCACCTGGCGGACGACCTCGATCCGTACGCGCCAGAACGATACGGTCATTTTCCCCAACGCCAACATGGCGCGGGAGACCCTCACCAACTACCTGTATCCGCACCCGCTGCACATGTCGAGAATCTATGTCGGGGCCCACTTCCTGACGCCGCCACACAAGGTCAAGGCAGCGATGCTCGCGGCCGCCAACCAGGTCGAAGGGGTGTTGGATCGGCCGAGCGCCGAGGTCTACCTAACCAATTTCGACGACAGCTCGATCACCTACGAGCTACGCGCCTGGATCGATGACATGGGCCCATTGCGGCGCATCGAGAGCGCGCTACGCACCCAAATTTGGGAGCAGTTCCGGCGCAACGATATCGTCATCCCGTTCCCGATCCGCACGCTCGAGATCGCGCCGCGCGGTAGCGCGACGCGTGAGCCGGGCACGCCGCCGCCAGCCAGACTGGTGGTAAGCGAGGGGCCTGGTCGCGGCGTCGCGCTCGAGCTTGCCGACGGCGAGGTTGTGGTCGGCCGCGACCCTGAGTGCGACCTGGTCATATCGGACCCCACAGCCAGCAAGAGACACTTGAGCATCGTGTGGGAAGATGAGGCGTTCCATGTGCGAGACCTCGATAGTACCCACGGCACCCGGCTCAACGGTGAGCCTGTGGACACCGCCCCGTTGAGTGATTTCGACAAGCTGCAGGTCGGCGCAGCAACGCTAGTGATCGAGATCGATGACTGAGCTACCCGAGCAGATTGGTGACTATCGCGTCGAGGCGCGGCTGGACAAAGCCGGGCACAGCGGAGTCTACAAAGCGGTCGGCTCGAGTGGGCAGGTGTTGGCAATCAAGCTGTACCCGACCGGGGAGCCCGATGTCCTGCGCGCTCGACGCCTGGAGATCCTGACGGCCACGAGCGAGCTCGATCAAGAGAACGTCGCGCGCGTGCTCGACAGCGGCGAGCACGAGGGCCGCGTGTACGCGGTGATGGAATTCGTTCGGGGGTCGTCGCTCCGCAAGGTATTGGCACACCGCCGGCTCGATCCGCGCGACGTCATCGAGGTGTTGCGCGGCACCGCCAAAGCACTCGCCTACGCGTATGGCAAAGGCCTGCCGTGCGACGGCGTCGCCCCCGACCGCATTCTCGTCCACGGTGAAGGGCACGCTGTGGAAGGTCCCGCGCAAACACCTCGATGGTCGGCGATCGAGCCGGTGGCGCCAGTGGGCATGGATTCGGGCTCTACCGCCCGTTGTTGCTCCGGGTACCGCACCATCACGCGCACGTCGTCCCGGCCTCGCTGGATACGCTGGGCCTCCTCGCCGTAGAACGCTTGTCGCACTTGGCGGCCGAGGTCGGACAGGGTCAGACCGAGGATCTCGGCCTGCGGCTTGATGTCGAGCTTCAACTCGCGCTTGCCTTCCAGGAACGTGTCGCTGATCCCGTAAACGCTGTCGTAGCCCTCGAGCCGGCCCTTGAGCATATCCGCAGCCGCGGTAAGCGCGTCGAGATCGAGGCCGGTGAACCGCACATTGATGTCGTCTCCGACCGAGAACAACGAGGCCGTGACGTTGACCCGCACGGCGTCAGGGATCGTCCCGGTAAGGTCTCGCCAGCGGTTCGCGACCCACTCGCTCGAGACCGTATCGCGGCTCTCAGCGGGGGTGAGCTCCACGGTCACCTCGGCAAGGTGGGCCGTCGAGCCGCCAATCTCGACGTCGCCGAACCCTGAGCGCTGGGCTGCCTGCATGGGCTGGGCGCCGATCGCCGCGAACGTATGCACGAAGACGTCGCTGCCGAACTCGTCGATGATCTCCTGCCGCAGGCGCTCGGCGCTGTCTTCGATGTGTTGCACGGTCAACGAAGTGACCTCTACCGGCGTGCCCTGCGGCATCGTCAGCGACATGATGACGAAGTCGGCTTCGATATCAGGCATGAAGATGAACCGCACGAAGCCTGCGCTGACCAGGCCCAGGGTAACGAGCAATGTCGCTACGCCGACCGCGACGGTGAGATAGCGCCAGCGCAAGCCGATTTGCAGGGCCGGTTCGTAGACGCTGTCGATGAACCAGCGCAGTTCTGCGGTGATCTTGCGCTGGAGCCGGAACCACACACCGCGCTGGTTAGCTGTGTGGCGCCGTCGATGCGACAGGTGCGCTGGCAGGATGAACAGGGATTCCACCAACGAGAACGCCAGGCACGAGATCACAATGAGCGGCGCCGTGGACATGATCTTGCCGATCACGCCGGGCACGCCCAGCCAGAGGCGCGAACGCGGCCATGCTGGTGAGAATGGCGAATATCACTGGCTTCGATACCTCGCGGGTACCCTCGATCGCGGCGCGCAGCGGATCGTCGTGCCGTTGCTGGTGCGTGTAGATGTTCTCGCCTACCACGATGGCGTCGTCGACGACCATGCCGAGTACCAGGATGAAGGCGAATAGCGACATCAGGTTTACCGAGACATCCATCGCCGGCATCAACCAGATAGCGCCGAGGAAGCTGACCGGGATGCCCAAGCTCACCCAGAACGCCAGCCGCAAGCGCAGGAATAGAGCGAGAGATAGGAACACAAGCGCAAACCCCACGCGGCCGTTGCGGAGCAGCATGTCGAGGCGATCTCGCAGCACCCGTGATTGATCCTGCCAGGTGGTTAGCGTGATGCCCTCCGGCACCCGGTGACGCGCTGTCTCGACGTAGCGGCTGACCGCACGCGACACGTCGAGGGCGCGCTGCTGACCAGTTCGGTAGACCTTGACGAGCATCGCCGGCTTGCCGTCGAAACGTGAGATCTGGTCGGTGTCGGCGAAGCCGTCAACCACGGTGGCGACATCGCCTAGCTGCAGGTGGGTTCCATCCGGCCGCGTCAGTAACGCCAGCCTGTCGAACTGATCCCCTGTATAGGCCTGCCCCATGGTGCGTAGCAGGATCTCGCCGCCGGCGGTCTTGACCGAGCCCCCGGGCAGGTCGATCGACGAGCGTCGCACCGCGTTGGCGATGAAGTCGAAGGTGATGCCGTGCCGGCGCAGTGAATCTTCGGAGACCTCGATCGTCACCTCGTAGGGGCGCGCGTTGGCGATCTCCACCTGAGTGATCTCGGGTAACGCCGCGATCTCGTCGCGCACGCGTTCGGCCAGGTGCTTGAGGGAGAGCTCATCGGTGTCGCCGAAGATCGCCACGTCGACCACCTGCCGACGGTTCGTGAGCTCGCGAATAATCGGTTTCTCGGTTTCCTGTGGGAAGGTCTCGATAGCATCGACGCTGGTCTTGACGTCGTCGAGAACCTTACGCGCGTCGGCGTCGATCTCGAGCTCGATCATGACGGTGCCGATGCCCTCCGCGGCCGTGGAGGTGAGCTGCTTGATGCCGTCGATGCCCTGGACCGCCTCCTCGATGCGTACGTTGACTCCCTGCTCGACCTCTTCGGGCGCGGCCCCCAGATAGCGCACGGTTACCTGGATGAGGTCGAGCGCGAACTCCGGAAACACCTCCTGTGGAACCCTGCCGACGGTCATCAGACCGGCGCCGAGAACGAACACCATGAGCAGGTTGGCAGCGACGCGGTTGCGCGCGAACCAGCCGATGGCGCCGTTCATCGGCCCAACTGGCCGGCGCCCGCCCGATCAACGCCCCGCGATTCGACCCGTACCACCATGCCGTCGGTCACCGCGTCCAACGCCGACAGCACGACCCGCTCGCCATCATGCAGCCCGGATCGCACCACGAGAGTGTCACGCGTGGCTCGCAGGATCTCGATTTCGCGGTAGCGCAAGCGCTGTTGCTCATCGACCACGAGCACGCGGCCGTCAACACGTACTGCGGCGCGCGGTAGCAGCACGACATCGCTGACCATTGCGCCTTCGATCTCGGCCCGTACGTACATGCCCACCGCGAGCGGCGGGCGCTGTCGATCAGCGCCGCGTCCGTACGGATTCCGCACCTGGGCAACGGCATGGACCATGCGGCTCGATGGGTCGATCTCGCCCTCCGTTCGCACCAGGCGTCCCTGCCACTCGTGTGTCTTACCGGCGAACTCGGCGCGCAACGTGACGCGCGGCCCAGCGCGCTGGGACTCCCCCCGATATACCAGCGGCAGCTCTGCCAGGAAGGCGAGCTCGCCGTCGGGCAGCGGTAGCCGGATCTCGGCGAAGTCGATAGCGTAGATGGATCCCACGGCTGCCCCGGCGGCAACGAACTGGCCCACGTCGACTGTCTTTTCGCGCACGCGGCCGGCGTAAGGCGCACGCAGCTCGGTGCGTTCGAGGTTGCGCTCCGCTTGCCCCAGGTTGGCTTGGGCAGCCGCTAGCGCCGCGCGGGCGTTCTCGAGCTGCGGCACGTGGGCAGTCAATGCTGACGCCGGTCCCTCGCCCAGTTCTTGCCATTCGCGCACCGCGATCTCGGCCTCCGCCTGGGCTTGCGCTTGGCGCAGCCTGGAGGCCGCAACCTCGGCGCGAGTGCCAATGCGCGCTTGCTCGTAGTCGTGTGCATCGATGCGCAGCAGCGGCGCGTCGGCCTCGAAAAAGCCACCGGACACGAAATCAGGGGATACCCATTAGCACTCGCCCAGAGACCTCGGGCACAACGCGGCTCTCGGTCCGCGGGCGCACCGTACCCTGGCTCTCGACCACCATGCGGTGCTCCTGCCGACCTGGCGCCTCATCGCTGGCTCTCCGAATCGGTCTCGGTCGAGGTGGTTGTGGTCTCGGCATAGGTGCGGTCGACGTGGAATCCGCCCCCCAATGCCAGATACAGATCAACACGGTTGTCGAGACGCTGGCGGCGCGCGGCGAGCAACGCGCTCTCGGCATCGAAGGTGCGGCGTTGCGCCTCGAGCACGGTCACGTAACCCTCCAGGCCGTTTCGATAGCGCTCGTTGGCGAGACGCTCGGCGGCGCCCGATTGCTCCGCCGCAGCTTCTAGCTGGCCCACCTGGTCGGCTAGCAGCGTCTCCGCTGCCAACGCGGACTCAACCTCGGCGTAGGCGCGCAGCGCCGTTCCTACATAGACGGCGGTGGCCTCGTCGATGCCGGCCTGTGCCACATCGACTCCGGCGCGCAGCCGGCCGCCCTGGAGCAGTGGTGCCACGAGGTTTCCGACCAGGCTCCATACCGAAAAATCACCCTTCACCAAGTCGCCCAGCTGGTTGCTCGATGTGCCACCGGACGCGGTCAGGCTCAGTCGCGGATAGAGGGCAGCGCGTGCTCCGAGGAGCCGCTGATCAGCTGCTACGAGTCGGCGCTCGGCGGCGGCCAGGTCGGGCCGACGTGCGACCAAATCCGCCGGCAGACCAGACGGCACTGCCGCGGGCGTGTCGATCAGCGTTGCCGGGAACTCGAACTCGCCGCCGGGATAGACGCCAAGCAGTACCTGGAGCTGGCGGCCGGCAGCGTCGAGTTGCCGGTGCCGAGCCAGCAGCGTGGCGCTAGCTCCTGCCGCCCGCGCCATCGCCAAGCGTAAATCAAGCGGCGGGCGAACGCCGCGCTCGAATCGCGCCCGTACCTGTTCGGACGACCGTGTGAAGCTGCTTACGGTGCGCCTGGCAAGATCGACCTGCTGCTGGCCCTCGGCCACCGCAAACCACGCCTTGGAGGTCTGCGCGGCGATCGACAGTAGAGCGCCAGCGTAATCGGCTTCGGTAGCCTGGTAAGTGGCGAGACCCTCCCGCGCCCGGGCGCCGAGACGGCCCCAGAGGTCGGCCTCCCACGATAGCTCGAGCGAGACGCCGTAGTTGGTCGATGTGGTGGTGAGAACGCGGTCGTCGTTGCCGGGAATCGGAAAGCCAACGAAGTTCTGCTTGCGGCGCGCACCCAGGGCGCTGGCACCGAGTTGCGGGCGCAGATCAGCGCCAGCGATTCGCGCGGTGGCCTCGGCGCCCGCCACACGTGCGGCCGCGGCCAGGACATCGGTGTTGTACTGAAGGGCTTGCTCCACCGCCGCGGCCAGGCCGTGTTCGCCAAAGTCCAACCACCAGCTGGCACTGACGGCGATGGGCTCGACAGGCGCGTCGCGGCCGAACGCCGGGGGCACCGCGAGACCCGTTGTTGGCTTGGTGGAGTTGGGGGTGGAGACGCAGCCGACAGCAGCCAGGAGGACGACCGCGGCGATGGCGAGTCGATTCATCGGGAGGGTGCCTGCGGCGTTGCCGCGCCGCTATCGAGCAGTTCGGAGACGAGCTCGAAATCTGCTGGAGCGCGCATTCCGGCAGTGGCGAACGCGACTAGCGAGTGGAGCACCTCGTCGCTCTGCGGCTCCGCCGTCGAGCACAGGCTGGGGATCTGCTGGCACCAGCAGAACGTGTGGGCCAATGAGCCGATGCAGTAGTGCATGCGTCGCGTGATCTCGTAGGAGCTCACCGTGGGCAAGGCACGCGCGAAGGCGTCGTGGAAGCGATCACGGACAGTCTCGAACTGCTGCATGAAGAGCTCGTGGATCGAGTGGTTGGGGTCGGCATAGACGCGGCTGACTACACGCATGTAGCGCTCGCCGGCGTCGCCCGACTGGTGGCGCATGTGGAACGGCGGCTCCAGCCAGGCCCAGAGGATCTGCTCCAGCTGTACCGGATGGTCGCTGCCCTCGGCCTCCAACTCTGAAAGCATCTGTAGCCGGCGGTCGTTCATAGGCTGGAATCGGCGCTCGAATACTGCTGCCAGCAACGAGTCCTTGCTGCCGAAGTGATAGTTGACGGAGGCTAGGTTGGCGTTGGCCAGTGCGGTGACGTCGCGTAACGATGTCGCCGTGATGCCCTTATCACCGAACAGTTGCTCGGCGGCGTCGAGTAGGCGGTCCTTGGTGGTGGTCGTGGTCGTGGTCATCGCGTCCGGGGGGGGGGGGGGGGGGGGGTAAGGGTCTGGCGTCCGGGCTGGTACTTGCCGGTGGTGTCACGATGGGAGAGCTGAGACCGTTCAAACGTTCGTATGAATCATACGTATGGTCGACTAGCCCGGCAAGTCGTCCGCACTTGCCAACGCCGGGGACGGCAGAGAAGTAGCGCGGTGCGCGTCGCAGCCGCTAGCGACGGTCCGACTCGCCCGCTGCGGCGGACGGAACGCGAGCAATCGTCGGCGCGAAATGAAACGTCGGCCGTCGAAGCTGCGTATAACTTGGCAGGGTCGAGTGCGTTTCGCGGCGGGCGACCCAGCCTGCCAGCGCACCGCGGCCCCCCACGGAGGATCCCATGCTCGGTAGTCTGGCGCGGATTTTCGGCCTGGGGCGGTCCGCACGGACGCCGGAATTTACCGTATCTTCCGGCGCGGGCGACGGCGACTCGGCCGATGGACCGATGATTCGACTACGCGGAGTCGAGAGGGCATTCGGCAGCGGTGCTTCGCGCACCGTCGCCCTGGAGGGCGTCGATTTGGAGATCGAGCGCGGTGAGTTTGTCGGCGTTGACGGACCGTCCGGCAGCGGCAAGACCACGCTACTTTCGATTCTCGGCCTCCTGGACACGCCAACTGCGGGCAGCTACCTGCTGAATGGGCGTGCCGTCGAGGACATGCCCGCCGCCCAGCGTGCGCGTACGCGCAACCGCGAGATCGGGTTCATCTTTCAAAGCTTCAACCTGATCGGCGACATGACCGTAGTCGAGAACGTCGACCTCCCGTTGAGCTACTTGGGCTTACCCGGTGGTGAGCGGCGCGACCGGGTTCGGGAAGCCTTGGAGCGTGTCGGTATGGCGTCGAAGGCGGGCTCCTACCCGAGCCAGCTCTCAGGCGGGCATTAACAACGGGTCGCCGTTGCCCGGGCGGTGGTTGGTGAGCCGCAGATCCTGCTGGCCGACGAGCCCACCGGCAACCTCAACTCGGAAGAGGCCAGCGTGGTGATCCAGATGTTGGCCGAGTTGCATGATGCCGGATCGACGATCTGCCTGGTCACCCACGATCCCAGGTGGCGGGAGGTTACGCGGCGAACCGTGCACCTTTTCGACGGTTGCGTTGTTGAGCCGGCGGCGGGGCCTGCAGCGCCGATTTCCTAGCGGTTGGAGCTACGATCCCAGCCGCGCGCCTCGTGGCGCCTGGATCAAATCACCGTCGCGGAGGATCAAATCCGGCTCGTACACGTCGTGGCCCCAATCCTGCGGCGGTTTGGGGCCACGGGCGGCGTCGGAACCGAGCGACGCGAGCACGAAGTGCTTGCCGTCGGTGTGGTAGACCCATGCCGTCCCCCACGGATCGGTGAGGCTGAGTCCCCTCAGGCTCTTCTCGAGCTCGGCAATGGATTCGGCGTATCGCCCGGTGCGCAACAGGTATGCCGTGTTCGCCTTGCCGATCGTCGTCATGTCGGCAAGCGTCTTGCTCTGGTTGACGCGATCGCGAAGCTCCCCGGACAGCGGATTCGACAGGCTGAGGCCATCCTCACCCCCGTAGTACATGTTCGCCGACATGGTGATGCCGGCGCTCATGCCGAGGGTCATCAGCATGCCGAGCAGCACGCTGTATGAGGTTGCGCCGCGGTGGTTGCTAAGGCAGGGCATGGGATCGTTCCCTCCTGGCGTCAGGCCAAATCCGACCTTAGCAGCGTCGGAATGGAGGCCAAAGCCAATTGCGGCCGCGACGGTGTATCCACCGACGCCAACCCCCGTAGCGCCTGCCTGGGGAGCGCCCCAAGTGGGTCGCCACGGGATAGTGCAAGCTCGCTTGCCGTAACCGATGCCCCGGCGGCAGTTTCCGCAAGAGCTCGGAGAATATCGTACTAACGAGCAGCCTGAAGAAGATGGCCGCGGGGGTCGCGCAAGGCTCCACTGCGCGCCGGTGGTCACGTCACTGTCGTTGCGGCGCTTCCGCCTGCCCCGGAGTGGGTGGAGCTGGCAACGGCGTGCGTAGTGGCGGCGTCGCCGCTGGGCTTCGCGACGGTGCTGGACGCTCGTTCGGGCGGTGGGCGCCGACGCTGACACGCGACGTCTCGGCAGTCTCGTTGCACGGCCGAATTGCAGTATGGACTCGATGCCGCGTATGGTGCTCGCATGAAGCCGTACTGGAGACCGGTTTGGCTGGCGGCGGTGATCCTCGCGGCAACGACGTTGACGACCTCGACGTCGGTAGCGGGAGTCGCCGTCGCGCAGCAGGCTAGCCCGACAGGCTCCGACCACTCCGCAGCGTCAACGACCGGGTTCCGGTGCGCTTTCGCCGAGACCACCATCACCACCTCGGCGGATCTGCACTGCATGGAGCTGTTTCCAACGTTGCGAGCTGGCGATGCGCGTGGCCTGGTCGAGCTCGGGCGGGTGCGCTCACCCTTTGGCATCGCGGTAACAGTCGAGGGCCGGCAGCGCTATCGCCTCACCCTGCTCATCGAGGGGCTGCCGGATCCCTCCGAGCTCGGAGCCGCGGCCTACGTCGCCTGGGTCACTACGCCATGGCTGGATCCGGTGACTCGACTTGGCGAGGTGCGCAACGGGCTCACCGATCTCGGCGAGGTCGCCCACAACAAGTTCTGGATCTGGATCAGCGCGGAGGTGTCGCCCGACGTCACGACTCGAGACGGAAAGTTGGTCTTGCGCGGCAGATCGCCGAGCTCGCGCATGAGCCCCGAGGACCTGATCACTCAGGCACCGTTGGCCTTGGTAGCGGCGGACGGCGCCGTTGGACACGGTGGTGACCATGCCGCCGGAATGCGCATGAGTGCCCCGGCGCCGCCGATGCACCCGGCTGTACCGATGATTCCGGGTGTGGCCGCGTTGCGCCCGGAGGTTACGCCGTGGCTTCCCCCGGTAGCGGATCCTGAAGCGGTGCCGCTGGCCATACCAAGCCAGATCGTCCGTTTGGGTGACGGCGGCACGCTCGATCTCGAGGCTGGCCTTGTCCGCCGGCAGCTGGGCGGTCGCACCTATTTCATGTACGGCTTCAACGGTCAGATACCCGGCCCGCTGATCCATGTTCCGGAGAAGGCGACGATTTTCGTCAACTTCGAGAATCAGACCGCCTTGCCGACCGCGATTCACTGGCACGGGGTGCGTCTCGACAACCGCTTCGACGGCGTGCCCGGGGTGACCCAAGACGCCATTCTTCCAGGCGAGAGCTTCCGGTATCAGGTGTATTTCCGCGACGCGGGAATCTACTGGTACCACCCTCACCACCGCGAGGACATCGCGCAGGACCTGGGGCTGTACGGCAACATGCTCGTCGACCCGGCAGCGGGCAACGCCTACGGGCCGGTGAACAGCGAACAGGTGCTCATGCTCGACGACCTGCTGCTCGGCGAGCAGGGCTTCGTACCCTATGGCACCGAGTCGGCCAACTTCATGCTTATGGGGCGGTTCGGCAACATGCTGCTGGTGAACGGCGAGCCACAGTACGAGCTCGAGGCAATGCGTGGCGAGGTGGTTCGCTTCTTCTTCACCAATGTTGCCAACACGCGTACGTTCAACCTGAGCTTTCGTCCCGAGGGCGGGGCCAGGCCTCTCCCCATGAAGGTGATCGCCACCGATGTGTCGCGATTCGAGCGCCAGGTGTGGGCCGACAGCCTGGTCATCGCGCCGGCCGAGCGCTATATCGTCGAAGTGCGCTTCGCGGAGCCTGGTCGCGTACGCATGGTCAATGTGGTTCAAGGAATCAACCACCGCGCCGGCACGTTCTTTACGGAGTCCAAGGAGCTCGGAGTCGTACGAGTGAGCGACGATCGGGTCGACGTCGACCTCGCCGAGAGTCACGCGATGCTGCGCGTCAACGACGACATCACGACAGAGATCGGAGCTTACCGCGACCACTTCGATCGCCCGCCGGATCACCAGCTGGTCCTGCGGCTGGAGGCCGGGGAGCTACCCCTCGTTGTCGATCAGCTGATGGCTCTCGACCGCGTGTACTTCAACCCGGCGGAGTGGGCCGGGACCATGCCGATGATGAATTGGGTCAGCACCGGCGAGCGGATCCAGTGGTTGCTGGTCGACCCGAATACTGGCAACCGAAACACCGACATCGACGACTGGAAGTTCCAGGTCGGCGACGTTGTCAAGATCCGCATCACCAACGACCGGGGCTCGTTTCACGCCATGCAGCATCCGATCCATTTCCATGGGCAACGCTTCCTCGTACTGCAACAGGACGGCGTTCCGAACGACAATCTGGCGTGGAAAGACACCGTGCTGCTGCCGGTGGCGTCGACCACCGATCTACTATTGGAGCTGTCCAACCCGGGGCGGTGGATGGTGCACTGCCACATCGCCGAGCACCTGGAATCGGGCATGAAGATGGTTTTCACGGTCGACGGCGATGCCCCGGTGAAACCAACGGCGCAGATCTCGCATGATCCCCACTAGCACAGTAGGAGCCATGACCAAGCCACTGCTTGTCGCCATAGCAACCGTCGCTCTTATCGCCGCAGCGTCGACGCCCCAGGAGCTCTCGGAGGAAGTGCTCGAATACGTTGCTGTGCGGGCCCCGGAAGTGGCGCTGACCCACGTGCGGGTGGTAGACGGCACCGGTGCGCCGGCGATGGAGGATCAAACGATCCTCATCCGTAACGGTCGCATTGCCGCGGTCGGCGACGCCGACTCCATTGATGTGGGATCTGAGGTCGAGGTGGTGGAGCTGCACGGTCACACGGTGATCCCCGGCCTCGTCGGGCTACATGACCACAGCTACTACACGACATCTCGACGCGCCGTGCAGATGAGCTTTACCGGACCACGCCTGTACTTGGCCGCCGGGGTGACGACGATTCGCACCACCGGCAGCGAGTATCCGTACGCCGAGATCAACCTCAAGAAGGCGATCGAGGCGGGACAGGTGCCGGGACCGCGGATGTTCGTAACCGGCCCTTACCTCACCGGTGATCAGGGCTCCATGAACATGGCGCGGCTGTCGGATCCTGAGCACGCGCGGCGCGTTGTGAGCTACTGGGCCGAAGAGGGTGTCGACTGGTTCAAGGCCTACACGTGGATCAGCCGCGACGAGCTCGCAGCGGCGATCGACGAGGCCCACAAGCACGGCATCAAGGTGACCGCTCACCTGTGCTCGGTGAGTTTTCGGGAGGCGGTCGAGGCGGGCATCGACAACATCGAGCACGGTCTTCTGACCAACAGCGACTACGACGAGACGCGCTCACCCGACGCCTGCTCCAGCAACCTCATGCAGAGTGTTACGGAGCTCGATCTCTCGAGCGAGGAAGTAGAAACTACCTTCAGAGAGATGGTTGCGGCTGGCGTTCCAATGACCACCACACCGGTGGTGTACGAGATGTTCGTCAAGGGTCGCACCGAGCTCGACCCGCGGGCTCGCGAGGCGCTCGCGCCTGGAGCGCTCGAGGAAGTCGTCGCCGCGGCGGCGCGCATCGAGGAGAGCGGTTCGATCGCGCCCGAGCTGTTCTTGAAGGCGCTGCAGTACGACTACAAATTCGTCGAATCCGGTGGCGTGCTGGCGGCGGGAGTCGATCCGACCGGCTACGGTGCGGCGCTGCCGGGCTTCGGCGACCAGCGCAATTTCGAGCTCCTACTCGAGACCGATTTCACCCCAGTTGAAGCGATACAGATCATCAGCGCCAACGGCGCCAAGGTGCTCGGCATTTACGATGAGGTCGGTTCCGTGGAAGTCGGAAAGCAAGCCGATTTGGTGGTGCTCCATGGCAATCCCGTCGCCGACCCGCGCGACATCCGCAACGTAACGCTGGTCTTCAAGGAGGGGGTCGGTTACGACGCCGCCAAGCTGATCGAGTCGGTGCGCGGACTGGTCGGCATTCAGTGACGGCCCGTATCACGTTCCTGGTTCGGGCCGGGTTGCATTCTTCTGGCTGGGCCCGTAGCTTCCGGGCATCGGAAACCAATGTAGCTAGTGGCAGCGGGCTGGCAATGAAACACGCCCACAAGCGCCTCGACAACCAGCGGTTTGATCATCGCATTCTGGCGGTGTTCGTAGCTCTGGCAATTCTGACCCTGCTCGCAGCTGCACGAACCACGAGGCACTTGCGCCTGACCGGCAGCGCCCCCGAGCAGGACGCCGCGCTCGAAGCGTCGCCTGCCGAGATCCGTCTCTGGTTCTCGCTGGAACCGGAGCTGGCGATCAGTCGCATCAGCCTGAGCTGCCACGATACGGAGAAGCTCGGCGAGCTGCACGCCGGCGACGAGAACTCGCTCTATATCGAAGTCGAGAGCGATCTGGAACCCGGCGGCCACACCGTCGTTTGGCGCACTTCGAGCGGCGACGGCCACCCGATCCGGGGTACGATACCGTTCAGCACGCCGTTGGCTCGCTGAGCGAGCCGACGGGCGTCGAGGCCCCGCGCCATAGCCTGCACGCAAGCCGCAATCTGCAATACACTGGATCTCATCATCCTTGCTCCAAACTGTGAGGCGCCCGTGAGTCATCGCCCGTCCCGGATCCCTGTTGTCGCCCTTGCGCTCCTCATCGCGGTCTCCGTAGTCACCCCGGCGCCTGTCGCGGCACAGAGCAAGGTGCGCGTTGCGGTGAATGAACTTCGACAACAACAGCACGTGGGGCTACTGGGGTGACAGTCTGGGAGCAGCCGCGGCCGACGAGCTTGCCACCCAGTTGGTGCGGTCGGGCCGTTTCACGGTGATCGAACGCCGAGAGCTCGAGGCGATACTCGCCGAGCAGGACTTCGGCGCTAGCGGACGCGTCAGCGCTTCGTCGGCAGCCCAGATCGGCAAGGTCCTAGGAGCCCAGCTCATGATAACCGGCTCGATCACGCAGTTCTCGGTGGCGAGCAAGCGTGTCGGCATCGGCGGCATTGGCGGGCGCTTTACCGAGGCGGAGAGCATTGTCGACGTGCGCGTGGTGAACACCGTAACCAGCGAGATCTTGGTGGTGGCTGAGGGCAAGGGAAAGAAGCGCCTCGGTGGTATCCACGTCAACAACGTCAGCTTCGAGCAGGAGTTCGACGTGGGTCTGGCCCAGGCAGCGCTCCGCCCGGCGATCGAGGAGGCGGTTGAGGAGATCGTCGGTCAGGCACAGAGCTTCGAGGGACTCAAGCCGGTGATGCCGCCGGCCAGCATCGTCGGAACCCGCGGCAGCGACTACTACATCGATCGCGGTCAGAACTTCGGCGTTGCGGTCGGTCAGCAGTTCGCCGTCATGCGTGTCGTCGACGAGATCAAGGATGCGCAGGGCAACGTGCTCGATCGGATCACCGATCGCGTCGGGCTGCTCGAGGTCACCCGCGTGCTCGGGCAGTCGGCCGTATGCCGGCTCGTCGAGGGCTCTGCCGCCGAGGGCGATTCGCTAACTGCGCAGTAGTCGACCGCGATTGCTCGGTCGGCGTCGGTCAGGAGGCTGCCCGGTGCGCAGTCAGCTCGCTGTTGCGTTGTTTCTGGTAGCGTGCGTAGGCACGTCGTGCGCCAACCTCCGGGTCGCTGAGCCACCAACCGGCGGGCCGGGCGCCACGCGGCCCTCATTCGCGGCCCGCGAGCCTGTCCGCGTCGTCATCATGTGCGCCGTCCAGTCCGAGCTCGAAAAGTTGCTGGTGGCGTCGCGCATAGACGCCACCCGCGAGCTCGCTGGCCGGACGCACCACGTGGGCAACCTCGAGGGACACCCCGTGGTGCTGTTGCTTGCCGGCGTCAGCATGGTCAATGCGGCGGCCGCGACGCAGGCGGTCATCGATCACTTCGAGGTGGGAGCGATCATCTTCTCGGGTATCGCCGGCGGAGCGAACCCTGGCTTGAACATTGGCGATGTGACCGTTCCGGCACGCTGGGGCCAACATCAGGAGATGGTGTTCGCCCGCCATACGCCCGATGGCTGGGATACTGGCGGTCGCGCCAACGAGTTCACCAACTTTGGCATGATGTTCCCGCGCGGGCAGCTGCTGCCGGGGGCACAGATCGACTCACAACGTGGCGAGCGACGTTTCTGGTTCTCGGTTGACGAGCGCATGCTGGCGCACGCCCGCGAGCTTGCCGGAGAGTTTGTGCTGAAGCGCTGCGCCGGCTCCGGCGAGTGCCTCGACAAGACGCCGCGTCTGGTCGTCGGTGGCAACGGCGTGTCGGGGCCGACCTTCCTCGACAATACTGCCTTCCGCGAGTGGATCTGGGACACCTTCGAGGCCGACGCGGTGGATATGGAGACGGCCGCCGTGGCTCAGGTGGCGGCACTCAACGGCACGCGATTTCTGGCCTTTCGCTCGCTATCAGACTTGGCCGGGGGCGCAGCGGGAGGTAACCAGATTCGAACGTTCAGGCGCCTGGCGGCCGACAACTCTGCCACCGTCCTGCTGCGGTTCTTGCGCCGCTGGCGTGGTGTCGACTAGTGGCCTGTAACAGATGATCGTTGCAACTCGTGGTGGCGAAATGGGTGCGGATGCCAGGCGCGACGACGAGACGATGTTTGCCCATCGTGGAGGAGGAGCAACGCCGCAGACGGGCCGATTTCGCCGCCATCCTGCGGACAGATGGGCAGTTGCGGGCGATCTCGGCGTTGCGCCTCGTCGACGATGCCCACTGCATCGCCCTCCTCGCCGCGCCTTGATCTCACCCGTAAATCCCATCTGCCATATGCAACGATCATCTGTTACAGGCCACTGGTGATGTCGTCGCCCATCGAGGTGGGCGTGCTGGCGCTCGCTGTTGCTACATGCCTGGCCTGGGCCGCCTTCGCGATCGATGTGCTCCGCGGACGCGGCACGATGAGCTTCGTGCGCGACATGCCGGTGCCCGACGCTGAGACGCTGGCTGCCCTGCCGCGCGTCAGCGTTATCGTGCCGGCGCGCAATGAGGTCGAGATGGTTGAGCCCGCCCTGCGCTCCGTACTGAATCTCGACTACCCGGATCTGGAGGTCATCGCCGTTGATGATCGGTCTGACGACGGCACCGGCAGTGTGCTCGACGCGATGGCCGCTTCGGATTCGCGGCTGAAGGTGATCCACATCACCGATCTGCCAGTGGGTTGGATCGGCAAGAACCACGCGTTGCAGCGCGGCGCGGAGATGGCGTCCGGTGAGCTGCTGCTGTTCACCGATGCCGATGTCCTCTTCGAGCCCACCGTGCTGGTGCGCGCCGTCGGCCAACTCGTCGCGCACGGCTACGATCACCTGACCATGCCGGCCGATATCCGCGTTGCGAGCGCGCCCCTCGAGTTGTTCATGGCCACCTTCGCGCTGCTGTTCAACGGCTACTTCCGACCCTGGCGAGTCAGCGATCCGCGGAGCTCCGCGGCGGTGGGGTTCGGTAGCTTCAACCTGGTACGACGAGGGGCCTATGAGCATGCCGGAACACACGCGGCGTTGGCGATGGATCCGCTCGACGATATGCGGTTGGGAGTCAACCTCAAAGCAAGCGGGGCAACGCCTCACTGCGCCGTCGCTGGTTCTTTTCTGCGCCTCGAGTGGTACCCGAGTTTGGCAGCGGCGTTCCGAGGGCTGGAGAAGAACACGCTGGGCGCGGTCAACTACTCGGTGCTGTTGCTCGCGGCTGGTGGCCTGGCGCAGACCGTCATGGTGGTGTGGCCGTTTGTCGCCATCTGGGTGACCGCCGGTGTGACGCGATGGTTGAACGTCACCGCGGTGGCAACGATCGTGGCGATCCAGATAGGCATGCTGAGAGAGACCAGCTTGCGGCTTTGGACCGTTCCGTTGCTGCCGTTGGGGGTGCTTCTCGCGCAGGCATGTTTCGCCCGAGCTGCGGCGCTGGCGCTGTGGCGCGGCGGCATCTACTGGCGCGGCACGTTCTACCGGCTGGATGATCTGAAGGGTGCATGAACGGCCCGGTCACCCTCTCGGGCGATCCTGGGCCGCGCTGGCTGTCGTAGCGACTGCGCTTGGCGGAGCTTACTCAGGCCCGTCGGCGTCGGCGTCAGCATCGGGCTTCAAACGCACCGCCCACAGACCGGAGTTGTTGTCGGCGAAGAAGATGTGCCCCTTGTGGGTCATCGTGCCCCAGGTACGGCGCGCGTTGGGCTTGAAGCCCTGTGGGTCGTCGGCCAGGAAATAGCCGATCTCACGTCCCTGCCGGTACAGGTCGCCGAGCAGCTCACCGGAAATGTCGACGACGCGCAGCCCGGCGTTGTAGTAGGCGATGTAGAGGGTGTCGCCGTCCACCCAGAAGTTGTGGGTGCCGCCGAACGGCACCTGGTAGCGGGCCACCTCGCGCGGGTTCTCGAGATCGTCGAAGTCGATGAAGTGGATCCAGCCGGCGGCCTGCACCGGTGGCCCCTCGAAGCGATCCAGACCCATCGGGTTGCGCTCACGCGGGAAGGCCTCGTCGCCGGCGATGACGTAGAACTTGCCGCTCGAGCTCTTGAAAGGCCAGGCGGCGTGGTTCCAGCCGCTCGGATACGCGTACCGCGCCATTTCCACAGGGCTCACCGGAGAGCCCCCCATGCCGCCGCCACCGACGTCGACGAGGATCACCCCGTCGTCCCAGTTCGACGACACCGCAACTCCGTCGATCACCCAGACGTCGTGAATCGATCGGCCTGGCGAGTCGAGCTCGAACCGCCCGACACGATAGGGATTGCGCGGATCCTCGATGTTGAGGACGTCGTAACGGCGTCCGCCGGACAGGGCGTAGATGTGATCGTCGTGTATGTAGACGTTGTGCACCCCACCGGTCATCTGGTCGTCGTACCGCGCTAGCACCTTGACCCCGTCGCGCGGGCTCGAAACGTCGAGGATCACCAGTCCGTTGCGGCGGTCCGAGGCGCCCTCGCGGCTGATCACCGCAATGCTCCCGTCCTCGGACACCTTGACGTCGTTGACGGTGCGGGCGTCGACCTTGACCATGTCGATGAGCTGAATGTTGCGTGGGTCGGTGACGTCCCAAACGTAGGCGTGCCCGGCGGCCCCCCACGTCCCGGTGATGGCATAGTCACCGCCGTCTGGGGCCTCCCAGACCCACAGGTCGGAGGTCTTACGATCGGCGACGCGCCCGTGTCCGACCAGCTCGATATCACGCCGTACGTTGCGCGGTGTCGCCACCACGGTCGTCGATGCCCAGTGCTGGCCGGCCGTCGCCAGGATTGTGTACTCACCCGGGAGGTCGGCGACAAAACGCCCGTCAGCCGTAACCAGCCCGGAGGGCGGCTCCCCGAGACCGTGCTGATCGGTGCGGGCGCGGAACGCATACACCACCGGCATTTCCGGCACCGGGTTGCCGTCGCCGCCGAGTGGCGTGGCCTCGAGGTGAACCACCTCGCCGGTGCGTACCTCGCTGGCGCTCGATGTCATCCGCAGCGACGCCGTGGGATCGGCTGAGACGCGCACCTCGATGCTGTCGCGCACCTCCTCGGCACGCGCTGTGACCATTGCGGTGCCGCGGCCGACGAGCCGCATCGACCCGACGTGGTCGATCTCGACAACCGAGGTATCGCTGCTCTCGAGCACCGGCGAGATGTCGGTGCGGCTGGTGCCCGACACGTCAGCAGCTTCGAACTCGGGACGTACGGTGGTGCCGATGTAATAGCGCCCGGGCATGCTGGTGAAGGCGATGGAAGCGAGCGGCGGCACCGGCACGTGTACGGCGACAACGGCGCGCAACGCGTCGTCGTCGCGGCGCGGGTCCACATCCGGCGAGCTGGGGACGATGGCCACTACTTCCACATCGCCCGGCTTGTACGCCTCGATCGTGCCAGCGGGGTTGACGCCGACGCGGCGCCGCGCTCGCGACACATAGACGATCTGTACGTCGTCCAATACGTTGCCGTCGCCGTCGCGCACCACCGCAGTGACCTGAGCGGCGCTGCCGACCTCGATCGTGACCTGCTCGGGGTTGACCTCGATACTCGCCGGCGGTGGCGTTGCCTCTTGAGGGTCGGCTTGCATCGACGCGGTCAACGACAGCAGGGCAACGACCAACAATGGGGCAACACGTGCGGTGCGGTTCATTGCTCGATCCGGGTTGGGACGGAAGGGGGCAATCGATGCCTAGACTCTGCCATGCGCGATCGCCAAAGTCGCGACCTGTCGGGATGTCGCCGGCGTGCCTGACGGCGGTCGTGTAAAGAAGCGTCAAGACCAGGAAAAGAACGTGCGAGGCAGCGTTTTTTGCGTTGTTCGGCGGTCGGTCGATCGCTACAGTGAATTGGACGCACGCGCGCCGCTCCAGGTCGCCGTCCGCCCCTGTCAGAGGCCGTGAAGATACTTGACGAACACGCTAGGCCGCGCCGCGATCTCCGCTTCTGCTTGGTGATACTCGCGAGTACGGCGCTGACGCTCTTGGTGATGTCTGCGCCAGCCTTGGCTGTGCCTCAGGATGGAGGCAGGCAGCAGCGTGACGAGGCAGCGCAGGAGCTTCTCGAGGCTCTCGAAGCTGCCACCGATCCGATCGCGGTCAAGTCGGCACGTGCGGCAACCCCCGAGGAAGAAGCCGAGATCGGGCAGGGCGGCAAGCGAATGGTGGCCACGGAAGCGCCGGTGGCCCCCCGCATCGACGGCTGGGTCGACGACGACGTGTGGGCGCTGGCCGAGGTGGTGACCGACTTCTTACAACGCGAGCCCGTAGAGGGCGGAGTTCCCACACAGCGCACCGAGGTGCGCATCCTGTTCGACGATAAAAACCTCTATATAGGCTTCGTGATGTACGACGACGAGCCCGGCCGCGTCGTCGCCTCCGACCTGCGCCGCGACAGTCGTCTGGAGACCGACGACAGCATCGCGGTGCTGCTCGACACGTTCCACGATCACCGTAACGGTTTTCTGTTCCGCGTCAATGCGCTCGGCACCAAATACGACGCGACGGTACAGGGGGAGCGCAACGTTAACTCCCGCTGGGACGAGAGGTGGGAGGCTGCCGCCAGAATCACGCCGAATGGCTGGGAGGCGGAGATGCAGATCCCCTTCAAGGCGCTGAGGTTCGACGCCGGTGCGCATATCTGGGGCATCGATTTCAACCGCGAGATCCGTCGTACCAACGAAGAGGTCAACTGGAGCAACTACCGCCGCGGCTTCAACTTTCGTGACATCTCGCAGGGTGGTCACCTGCTCGGTCTGCGAAGCCTCGCGCTCACCGGTCGCTACCGGCTCAAGCCCTACGTGGCCGGTGCCTACACGGCGCTCAACGCGACCGATTCGCCGCTGACCGACGGTAGCGGCGACTTCGGCATCGAGGACTTCAAGGTCCAGATTACCCCCAACCTGACGGCAGACCTCACGGTCAATACCGATTTTGCCCAGGTTGAGGACGACGAGGAGCGTGTCAACCTGACGCGCTTCCCACTGTTCTTTCCCGAGCGCCGGGAGTTCTTCCTGGAAGGGTCCGACAAGTTCGATTTCGGTGGCGGCGGAGGGCGCGGCCGCGGCGGACCCAGCTCGCTGCTCTATCACTCGCGCAACATCGGATTGTTCGATGGAAGCCCGGTCACCATGCGGTACGGCGCCAAGCTGACCGGCAAGATAGGGAACACAAGCATTGGCTTTATCAACGCCCAGACGGGCGACAGCGCCGAGCTCGACTACGTCGGGCGCAACCACACGACGCTGCGTTTGAAGCAGGACATCCTCGAGCGCTCCTCGATCGGCCTGATCTTGACCAACGTCCAAGACGATGGGGCGCACAATCGCGTTGCTGGATTCGACGCCAGCTTCCGCTTCTTCGATCACATGAGCGTGCGCGGCAATATCGCCCAGGCGCGAGACTCCGAGGTCGGGCGCCCGCAATATGTCGGTGCCTTCGACGCCGGCTGGGACAGCGACCTGTGGAGCGCCCAAGCGAGCTACAGCTACGCCGATCCCGACTTCGTCACCGACATGGGCTTCATCCGGCGGCGCGACATGATACGGCAGAATTATCGTCTCGGCTGGAAGCCTCGACCCAGCTGGTCGTGGATGCGGCAGATGATGTTCTTTGGCGTGGTCGAGTACATCACCGATACCGCCGGTAACCCCGAGACCCGGGAGCACACGTTGTGGACACGCTATCAGCTGGAGTCGGGTGACTCGGCCAGCATCATGGTGCAGCGTTCCTTCGAACGAATTCGGGAGCCGTTCGAGGTATCAGATCAGGCGGAGATCAGCGTCGGCGACTACACCAACAACGAGTGGAGAGCGTCGTTCGAGTCGTATCGGGCGCGGCGGCTCAGCGGCCGCGTCAACGTCAGCGGCGGCGGGTTCTTCGACGGCACCAGGCGTTCGTACGGCGGCAGCATGACGATGCGCTTCAACGAGAAGCTGTCGCTGTCGCCGCGCTACGACCTCAACCGCATCGAGCTACCGACTGACGCCTTCGACACCCACCTGGCGAGCATGCGAGCGTCGTACAACTTCAGCGATCGGTGGCTGACCAGCGCGCTGGTGCAGTACAACAGCATCGCCGACCGACTGTCGATCTTCGCGCGGCTGAACTTCATCCACCGGACCGGCGACGACCTGTTTCTGGTCTACAAGTCGACGGTGCGCTACGATCCGGAGTTCTACGGCCAGATGGACCAGGCCGTGATCGCCAAGATGACGCGGTCGTTCGACTTCTAGGACACTAACCGCTACCCGACCCCCCACTCGCGAGCCTGCTCACTTGTCTCGAAACCCGCTCGCTCTGCGCGTCCTCCTTGCTTGTGTCCTGCCCTTGGCGGTGGTGCGCTGTGCCTCGAGGCCGGCGCCCGTATTGACGCCGGTGCCGCTCGGCGACGGCCCCTCGCTGGTGGTGGTAATCGCCATCGACCAGGCGCGCTACGACTATCTGGTGCGCTTCCGGTCGTTCTTCACGGGCGGGCTCGCGCACTTGCTCGACAACGGTGCGGTGTTCACCAACGCACATCAGAACCATTCGATGACGGCGACGGCGCCAGGGCATGCGACGATCGCTACAGGACTCGAGCCGGCGCACTCGGGCATCGTCGGCAACAACTGGTACGACCGACAACGGAACGTAGAAGTTTACTCGGGCGGGCCGGCGGCACAGCGGTCGCCTTTGCTGCTGCAGGGGACGGCGATCGGCGACTGGATGAAAGCGGCTGATCCGCGCTCGAAGGTATTCACTGCCAGCCTCAAGGACCGCTCGGCGATCATGCTGGGTGGTCAGGGCGCCGACGGGGTCTTCTGGTACGACGGTCGCTATGGCTCTTGGACGAGCAGCAGCTACTACGGGGGGGCGCTTCCTGATTGGCTCGTCGACTTCAACCGAGAGCGACGGCTCGACCGCTTCTACGGTACCGCCTGGGAGCCGCTGACCGACGAGCCCCGCTGGGCCGAGGTAGATGTCGAGCATCTCGACACCGGGGCTTTTGCGCGCCGCTTCCCGCACGTGCTCGGTTGGTCGAACCCCGAGCCGAGCTCAGTGTTCTACGAGCGGATTCCGAACAGTCCGTGGGGCGACTGGTACCTGGCTGAGATGGCCGAAGCCTTGATCGTCAACGAGGATCTCGGGGCCGATGGCAGCGTCGACCTCCTTGGTCTGGCGTTCTCCTCGCTCGACTACGTTGGGCACACGTATGGGCCCAACGCCCCGGAGGTTCTCGACGTGCTGGTGCGACTGGATCAGCGCCTCGGCGAGCTGCTGGAGTTCATTGACGAGCGTATTGGCCTCGACCACGTGTTGTTGGCGTTGAGCGCCGATCACGGTGTTCAGGTAATGCCCGAGTACCTGGCGTCTCGTGGGTTGGAGGGCCAGCGGCTGAACGGTGAGGATCTGCTCTGCGTCCAGCAGGCGGGCGAGCGGCTCCGCGAGAAACTCGGCGACCAGGAATGGATCGAGTGGACCTACTACCTCGACGAATCGGTGATCGCGCGGCAGCAGCTCGACAAGGCGGATGTGGAGGCGGAGCTCGCCGCAATTCTCAGCGCCTGTGCCGCGGTCGAGCGCGTTTGGACCTCGGCCGAGTTGATGGACGATCGCCCTACCGCCGATCTGCAGACGCAGCGATACCGAAACAACTACTTCGCGGGTCGGAGTCCTGACCTGGTCGTCCAGTACCACGACTACTTTCTGGACGATCAATCGATGGGCACCACTCACGGAACGGTGTTCGATTATGACTCCCACGTACCGATGATCGTGGCCGGGCCGGGCGTTGTCGCTGGCGAGCACGACGAGCGCGCCGCGACAGCAGATCTCGCCCCGACACTGGCGGCCCTGCTCGGCATCGAGCCCCCTGCCGGCCTGGACGGCCGCGACCTCAGCGCCCAGCTGCGCACGGGGCACTAGGCCGTAGTGGAAGTGTGGCGAGCCGGCCAGCCGGCTACTCGTTGCTCCAGGAGGTGCGAGTTGGAAGCGACTGAGTGCAGTTGATGCGCTCGGTCATGCCGGTCGCCAACGTCGAGCAAGCCATCTCGGCGGCGGTGCGGATCGCTTCCTCGTGCGTCATGCCCGAGGCGACGCGACACTCGGTACGGCCCTTGAACGTGAAACAGATCTCGCCCGTGACCTGTGCGAGGCCGATGCTCGAATAGACGATCAGCGCCAGCAGGCCGGCGACGAGCACTCCGACCGCGACGAACAAGCCCCTGCGACTGCCCATTGCCCGATGATACAGTCAACTCGCTCCCAGCAACGGCTGGTGTCTTCGGTGCGAATGGTAGCCGACGTCTCCGGCGACCACGGATGACCCGATGCGCAAGACTCTTACAGTGCTGCTGCTGTTGGCCACCCTCCCCGCCACGATTGCCGCGCGTCTGCTGCCGGCGGAAGACGATACCTGGGGGAGGTTTCGTGGCCCGAACGGCTCGGGCGTAGTAGAGACCAGTGCACTGCCGACGAGGTTCGGCCCCGACACCAACGTCATCTGGAAGACCGAGCTGGCGCCGGGCCACTCGTCGCCGATTCTCTCGGCGCGTCGGATCTTCTTGACCGCGACTGACGGCGATCGCTTGCTGACCATGGCGCTCGATCGCGAGAGCGGTGAGGTTTTGTGGCAGCGCGAGGCCCCTCGGCCAAGAGCCGACTTCTTCGACAATCGTAACAACGCGGCCTCGCCGAGCCCCGCGGTGAGCGATGGGGCCATCTTCGTGTTCTTTCCCGACTTCGGCATGCTGTCGTACACATTCGAGGGCGAGGAGCGCTGGAGCGTGCCGCTCGGGCCGTTCAACAACATCTATGGAATGGGCGCATCGCCGGTTGTCGTCGACGACAAGGTGATCCTCGTGTGCGACCAGAACGTCGGATCGTTCATGCTCGCGGTGCACAAGGATACCGGCGAGATCCTCTGGAAGGTCGAGCGGCCCGAGGCCAAGAGCGGGCACTCCACGCCGGTGCTGTGGGAGTCGCCGGAGGGCAAAACGCAACTGATCTTGCCAGGCTCCTTCTTGCTCGACTCCTACGATCCGGACACCGGCGAGAAGATCTGGTGGGTGCGTGGCCTCTCGTTCGAGATAAAGTCGACGCCGGTGATCCTGGACGACGTCGCGTACATCAACGGGTACGGAGCGCCGATCAACCAGCCCGGGAATCAGGTCTTCCTGCCTTCTTTCGCCGAGGTCGTATCGCAGCGCGACGCCGATGGCGACGGCGTCATCAAGGCCGATGAGATGCCTCGGAACCGCGCTCGAACTTGGTTCTATCTCGCCGATCTGGACGTCAACGATACGCTCGATGCGGACGAATGGGCCTACCTGCGGGCAGCGCTGGAGAGCCGCAACGGCATGTTGGCGATTCGTCTGGGTGGCAGTGGTGATATGACCGACGAGAACTTGATCTGGGAGTACAACCGCTCCGTCCCGCAGTTGCCATCGCCCCTCATCTACAACAACGTCCTGTACATGGTGAACGACGGCGGCATCGTCACGTCGTTCGATCCGCAGACCGGCGAAGTGATCGCACAAGGACGTCTCAAGGGCGCGGTAGACCAGTACTACGCGTCGCCGATCGCCGCCGACGGCAAGGTCTTCATGCTGTCGGAGCTCGGCATGCTCTCGGTGCTCGAGCCGGACGGCGGCCTCGAGCCGATCACCGTGTCGGATCTCGACGACCTCTGCTACGCCACCCCAGCGATCGCCGACGGTCGAATCTACGTGCGCACCCGCGGCACGCTCTACGCGTTCGGGTTGAGCTGAAGTTCCAGCTCGACCGTGTGGCTGTTGTTAGAGTCGGTGGTCTCGTAGCGGATCGCCAGCGGCCGTCGCTGGCGATGAAGCGCTCTCGCGATCCGGCCTGCTAGGCAGCTTGACGGACCGGCTTCTTAATCGGCCCGCAAGGCTACTACCGGGTCGACCGCTGAGGCACGAATCGCCGGGAGCCAGCTCGCCACCAGGGCGACCAACCCGAGCATCGCCGCCACGCCCGCGTAGGTAGCCGGGTCGGTGGTGTCGACCTCGTACAGCAGTGAGGTCAACACGCTGCTGGCCGCGATGGCCGCCACCAGGCCGACGGCAATCCCCACGATGGCAAGAACGAGACCCCGACGGACGACCATGGCCTGGACGCTTCGGCGCGAGGCTCCCAGCGCAATGCGCACGCCGATCTCCTGCGTGCGCTCGCTGACGACGTACGAGATCACGCCGTAGATGGTGGGTGCTCCTGAATGTTCTGCAATACGGCTATATAGGATCCTAGGTTTCAATCTAGGATCCTATATAGCCATTTCATAGCAGCCCGCTAGCCGAGGTGGCGCGGCTCCGGCTCGTCGGAGCGGAACCCCGCGGATGAAATCGCGCCTGCCTCGAGCTCCCTACGCCACCTCTCGGAGTATCGCCCCGGAGGCGAACCCGGCGCCGAAGGCGACGTCGATCTCGATCCCAAGCCGCGATGCGCCGTTAGCTCGCGCGTTGGGATCGAGGTACCCAAGCGGGATCGACGCAGTCGACGTGTTGCCGAAATGCACGATCCCGTTCGTGTACACCCGCTCGAGCGGCATCCCGAGCTTGCTGGCAACGCTTTCGATAATGCGTAGGTTTGCCTGGTGCGGATAGACGAAGCTGACGTCGTCGAGGCTGACCGGGTCGGGATTGTCACGATTGTACTTCTCGACCACGGTGTGGATGTCGTTGACCATGGTGCGCACCGCCACGCCGTACACCTTGCGGCCGCTCATGTGCAGATAGGGACGGACACCGGTCTGCTTGTTGGAGAACGGCTCGGGCGAATCCGCGGTCCACTGCGTTTCAAGTACCGGGTCGGAGTACAGGTAGTCGCCGTAGCGTCCGTCGGCGTGGGTGTGAATCGCCAGGATTCCGCCGCGATCCACCTGGCGCAGAACCACGGCGCCGGCCCCGTCGCCCAGCAAGACGCAGGTTCCGCGGTCCGTCCAGTCGGTAATGTGCGACAGGCCGTCCACACCGATCACCAACGAGATCAACTCATCGCCGTCGCGCACCTTCGAAACCCAGATCTTGTTGTACGCTTCCTCGACCGCATATATGAAGCCGGCACAGCCGGCAGATACGTCGGCGGCCGATGCGTTGAAGGCGCCGATTGCCGCCTGCACCTGGGTGGCCAGACTCGGGAAGCGCGCCCAGGTGTTTACCCCGACGCGGATGTCGCCAACCTGCTCTGGCGTGACCCCGGCGTCGTCAAGCGCCTGCCGGGCGGCGGCCACCGCCATGTCGAGGATGGTCTCGTCCGCTGCCAGGATGCGGCGCTCACGAATGCCCGTGCGCCGCTGGATCCACTCGTCGGTGGTGTCGATGATTCGTTCGAGGTCGTTGTTGGTAAGGACTGTGGAAGGCACGTAGGCACCGAAGCCCACGTAGCCGATGGAAAGATCCGGCTTCATGTCGGGCCTGTACCGGGGCGCACGAGTCGCCCTCGGTTGGTTTACCGCGCGGAATGAGAGCATGGCGCGGATGATGGAGGGGTCGGAAAGTAAGAAGTATGTACTGGAGGTTCCTACCCTTTGCGCCTGGCTGTCAATAGCTAGCGCACACCGGTCTCAAACTCGACGGCGAGCTTCACGTCTTCCTCCGACCCCATGTAAAGGGGTACCCGCTCGTGCAGCTCGGTAGATTGCACATCGAGGATGCGCTCGGTCCCGGTTGAAGCCATACCGCCGGCCCGCTCGATGATCATTCCCATGGGGTTGGCCTCGTACATCAGACGCAGCTTGCCGCCCGGAGCGTTGTGCGTAGCCGGGTACATGAAGAGTCCGCCATAGAGCAGCGTACGGTGCACGTCGGCGACCATCGAGCCGATGTAGCGTCCCGAGTACGGTCGCCCCGTCGACGCGTCGTCCTCCTGGAGATAGTCCAAGAATCGACGAGTGCTTTCGAAGAAGATGTTCCGATAGCCCTCGTTGGTGCTGTAGATGCTGCCCTTCTTGGGGATCTCGATATTCGGATGCGAGAGCAGAAACTCGCCGATGCTCGGGTCCAGCGTAAAGCCGCTGACGCCGTCGCCGGTGGTGTAGACCAACATGGTGCTCGAACCGTAGAGGATGTACCCGGCTGCCACCTGCTCGGATCCCTTGCGCAGTAGATCCACCAGGCTGCCATGTCCCGGCTCGGTAAGCCGACGGTAGATCGACCAGATCGAGCCGATCGATACGTTGGCGTCGATGTTCGATGACCCGTCCAACGGATCGAACAGCAGCACGTAATCACCGGTGGCGAATTTGTCTGGAATGGCGATCGGCTCGTCGGCTTCCTCCGAGCCCATCAAACACAGCATGCCACCGTGATCGAAGTTCTTGATAAAGCACTCGTTGGCGAACTCATCGAGCTTCTGCACCCTCTCGCCTTGGACGTTCGTTGTCCCGGTCTCGCCGACGATGTCTACCAGGCCCGCCTTGTTGACCTCGCGGGCGATGAGCTTGCCGGTGAGCGCGATGTCGTAGAGCAGTCGCGTCAAGGTGCCGGTGGCGTCGGGATGCTGTGTCTGGCGATCGAGAACGTGGCGCTCGATCGTGACGATTTGGTTGGGCCGCGTGACGATCGGCGTCTTCACTGCTGCGGCCGGGCGGCTGGGCATGAGGTTCCTCCGAGCGTCTGCTGACGCGGGACACTCTACGCTGCGGATACGTGGTCAGCCTAATTCTCGCCTGCCGACGGCTGAAATCAAGCGCGGCGGCCCGTCTCATCTCTTGCAGGACAGTTGGGCATGCCCCTGCAGGAGCCCTGATACCGATGGTGAGCTCGTTCGTCGTTGCCCGTCGCCGCATCGCGCAGTGCCGTATTTGTCTGGAGCGAGATGCCAGCTTGGGGATCATCCCGGCAGCGGCGCAAGCGGACGTCGACCGGTGCTACCTGGCGGTGGCGACCATCCTCGACGATGCACGAGGCGAGATCGAGGCGGCAGGACCCCGCTTGGATCGGGATGGGATGTTCCGCGAGGAATTCATCGGTGGATGCCTGGTATTGGCCCAGTGCATGTTCCGCGCCATGTACAGAGAGGCCTGCCCGCTGGCGTTGCGCCGGGTTGCAGGCTGCCTGTGCGCCCAGGCGCGCGGTCTGAAGGGGTACCTCTGGGCGCGCCTGGAGCGTGTCGCGTAAGGCCGAGCGACCTCATCTCGGGAGGCAATCGATCGGTCGAACCGGCATACTGGGCGCCATGTTCGCAGCCGCAGATATCCGCACCCCCAGGGCGCATCGCCGATCGCGTACTGGCGGCCTGGTGCTGGTGATCGGTGCCTGTGCCCTGGGCTGCACGAGCGCGCCAGACAGCGGCGATGGGCCGCCGCCCGGCAGCGTAGATTTGCCGGTGGCCGCCGTCAGCGCCCCGCCGGCGGTGCTCGTCGAATCCGATCCCGCGGCGAGCCACCAGACCGGCCGCGCACCTCGCATCCAGACCTACGAGGTGGTGCGCAGCTATCCACACGATCCGGAAGCGTTTACTCAGGGGCTCGTATTTCACCGTGGCCATCTCTATGAGGGCACCGGGCGCCGCGGCGAATCGTCGCTTCGAAAGGTCGAGCTGGAGACCGGTCGGGTGCTCGAATCCGCCGACTTACCACCGATGTTCTTCGGTGAAGGGATCGCTATCCTCGGCCAGCGCGTCTATCAGCTCACCTGGCAGTCCGGCACAGGTTTCGTCTACGACCTCGAGAGCTTCACTGTCGTGGCGCAGTTTCGGCAGTTCACCGAGGGGTGGGGGCTGACCCACGACGGCAAACAGCTCATCCTGAGTGACGGGAGCTCGCGGATCTACTTCCTCGATCCCGGATCGGTCGCTCCAGTGCGGCAGATCGAGGTGCGCGATCAGGGGCGCCCAGTAGACTTGATCAACGAGCTCGAGTACATAGACGGCGAGATTTACGCCAACGTCTGGCATAGCAACGACATCCTGCGGATCTCTCCTCGCACCGGCGAGGTGCTCGCACGGATCGACATGTCGGGCATTATTGACGCAGAGCTAATTGGCGATCCCGAGGCGGTGCTCAACGGCATCGCCTACGATGCGGCGAGCCGACGGACGTTCGTCACCGGCAAGCTCTGGCCGCGACTCTTCGAGGTGCGGTTCATCAGCCAGCGCTGACCTCCGGGTGACGCCGGCTGAAACCAGTGGTGCTCGCCCGCATCGGGCGTTCGCAGCTCAGATCGAGCCCTCGGTCTTGGCGAACGAGGAGTCCTTGTCGCCGCCAAACCGATACCCGCCGCTGAAACCGATCTTCTTGTGCTCGATCGCAATCACCTGCGAGCTGTTGAGCACCACGGTCGCTTGCTCACCCTCGATCGAGGCGGCCTTGCGTGGCAGTAGCTCGACGAACCTGCCATCGCACAGGAAGCGCGCATCGTCCGCCTCGATGACGGTGTCGTCGGTGAGCTCGATCTCATAGCGCGCCATGGGTCAAGATTTTACCAGGCGGTCACAAGGGCGGAGCTAGCAGGCCGTGGTGGAAGTGTGACGGGCCTGGCGACAGGGTCTTGCGAGGTGGAGGCAAGGAGAGAGAAGGAGGCGATGGTTACCCCATCGTCGACGACGAACGACGCAGTATACGCGCGCAACCCCCTGTCGCCCAAAGGGTTACGGCGATTCGGGGCCATCTGCAGCGTTGGCCTTCCTCGACGATGGCTAGGGCATCGCCAGTGTCAGGCCGCCTTGCATCTGGCCCCAACTCGCCGCAACCAGGCCCGCCACACTTTCACCACGGCCTGCTAGCGCAGGTTGCCTGGTGTCCTCGGCGCGCGACGAACGACCACTACGGCGAGCTCGCGCCGTAGCTCGACCGCCGTCCGGATGACCGTCCAGCCCGACCAGAGCGCCAGCGCAGCGAGCGACAGAGGGATGATTTGATCCAGCATCTGCAAGTCCTTTGAGTCCCGGGTCGTCGAGCTCCCCGTGCTCCGGCTCGACGACCCGGGTTTCGTAGTCCGTTTTCCCGTTCCTTGTCGTGTTAGACGCGTGAGCAACGGGTTCGGTTGCTCTCGGTATCTACTTATTCGCTCGAACGACCGTAGAAGTTTCAGTTTGTGTGACGATGACCTTCGAATATGCGCAACTATCGGGTCGCGACCTGTCCGGATGGCGCGTAGCGTAGGCTCTTCGATGACAACAAGCGCCGAGGGGATTCGATGAGCGCAGACTATCGCCGCATCCAGGAAGCCATCCGATATGTGCGGTTTCATGCCGACGAGCAGCCGCAACTGGACGATGTGGCAGCTCATGTCGAGCTTAGCAAGTTCCACTTCCAGCGCCTGTTCCGGCGCTGGGCCGGCGTGTCGCCGAAGCGCTTCCTACAGTTCGTTACGGTGCAACACGCCAAGCGGCTGCTGCGAGAGTCGGCGTCGGTGCTCGAAGCGTCTCTCGAGACCGGGTTGTCGGGACCGTCCAGGTTGCACGACCTGTTCGTCAGCGCCGAGGCGGTGACGCCCGGTGAATACAAGTGGGGCGGCGCCGGTTTGGAGCTGCGGTTCGGCTTTCATGAATCCGCGTTCGGAGAATTCTTGATCGCTACGAGCGACCGGGGTATTGCAGCGCTAGCGTTTACCGATGCCCGGGGGCATGAGGCGGCCGTCGACGATCTTGCCTCCGACTGGAGCGCGGCGGCGTTGTTGCGCGACGATGCTGGCACGGCAGCGGCAGCACGCCAGGCATTCGCGTTCGATCGGGCCGATCGACCGCCGCGGCTGTTGCTACGCGGCACCAATTTCCAGATCCAGGTTTGGCGGGCGCTGCTGGCCATTCCGCCAGGAGCGGTCGTTTCGTACGGCGACGTGGCGACGTCGATCGGTCGGCCTGCCGCGTCGCGCGCCGTTGCCAGCGCCATCGCCAGCAACAGGATCGCCTGCCTGATCCCCTGTCATCGCGTGCTCCGTGCCAGTGGCGACTTCGGTGACTATCGCTGGGATCCGGCGCGCAAGGTTGCCATGCTCGGTTGGGAGGCGGCACACCTGGAGGTCGCCGTGCATGCCTGACACCGAGCTGGCGGCGGCGTTGCGACGCCTGCGCCAGGTCGCGGAGGCAATGAACGAGCAGGTCGCCGATGGCCCGGTTTCCAAGTCGCGCACCGTGGCCGACGTACGCGCCCGGATCGATGGTCTCTTCGATCTTGCCGAACCGACCTCACCCGACGAGCTAGTCGAACGGGTTGTCGAGCGGTTGGCGGCCGACACCGTGCAGGTCACTCACCCGCGCTACTTCGGGCTCTTCAACCCCGCTGTTCCGCCGATCACGGTGGTCGCGGATGCCCTGGTGGCGATGTTCAACCCACAGCTTGCTGCATGGGAGCATTCGCCTGCGGCTCAGGAGATGGAGCGCCTGGTGCTCGGCGCGCTGGGACGGCTTGTCGGCCTGGAGCTCGACGGCGGCATGGCCCACTTCACCAGCGGTGGCGCCGAGGCCAACGGTACCGCGACGCTGGCGGCGCTGGTGGCGGCGTTCCCGGCTCTGCCTGCGACCGGACTGCGAGCGCTGCCGGCGCAACCAACGCTCTATCTTTCCGGGCAAGGTCACGACACCTTCTTGAAGATCGCCGTTGCCTGTGGGCTGGGCCGGAAGGCGGTGCGGCGTGTCCCGGTTGACGACGACTTCCGCATGGACGTGGCGGCGTTGCGCGATCAGCTGCGCCGAGACCGAGCCCGCGGTGAGCAGCCGTTTCTGGTGGTCGGGACCGCCGGCACGACATCGACGGGAGTGATCGACCCGCTCGAGTCGATCGCCGAGGTGGCGAGCGAAGAGCGTCTCTGGATGCACGCCGACGCCGCCTGGGGCGGTGGTGCGCTCCTGTCGGAGCGCCTCCGACCGGCGCTTGCCGGCATCGACGCGGCTGATTCGATCACCTGGGACGCGCACAAGTGGCTATCGGTGCCGATGGCCGCCGGTATGTTCTTCAGCCGCCGTCCCGCCGCCGTACGCGCCGCGTTCGACGTCCACGCGACGTATGTGCCGCCCAGTCCCGAAGGCGCTGACGATCCCTATACGGTGTCGTGGCAGTGGAGCCGTCGGTTCATCGGCCTGAAGGTGTTCATGGCTCTGGCCGAGGTCGGGCTGCAGGGCTACGGGGAGCGCGTCGAGCATCAGGCGGATATGGGCGATCGCTTGCGACGACGATTGCGGGAATCCGGCTGGTTGCTGTGCAACCGTACTCCGCTGCCACTGGTGTGCTTCAGCCATCCGCAGATCGAATCCGGCCACACCACCGCGCCCGAGGTGGTGGCGCGGGTCATCGCCTCGGGGCAGGCTTGGGCCTCGACGATTCGCCTGCCCACCGGCGCGGAGGTCATTCGCGCCTGCGTCTGCAACTATCGCACCAGCCCCGAAGATATCGATGCCACCGTGCGTGCGTTCGACAGCGCGCTACCGATGACCGATGGCTAGCGGCAGGCCGCACTTCCACCACGGCCTGCTAGGGCTCCTCCTCGGGTAGCCAGCGGTGGCAACCCATGTCGACGCGTCCGTCGCTCCCGAAGCCCACGCCCTCGCCCTCGAGCCGCTGTCGCTGGCGTCCGGGGGACGTTCCCGCGACGCGATCCGTCGAGCACTCTCCGCGCACGTTCACCACGCGGTGCCACGGAACGTCGTCCGGACAATCGTGCATGGCCCAGCCGACGGCACGCGGTGTCAGCGGTCGGGTGTGGAGCGCAGCTACCTGGCCGTAGTTCATTACCTTTCCAGAGGGAATCTGGCGCACGATGTCCCATACCTCGTGCCAGGCGCTGGTCTCACCGTTGTTCACCGACCGGGCTTGCCTCCCGTTGCGCCTGCTAGCGCTCGGCCTTGAGTGCCGGCAGGAGCGGTACGCGCAACGCTCCAATTACCGCTACCAAACTTGCCAGCATGCCGACCACGAGCACGGCGGCAAGCGTTGGCAACAGGGCGCCCCACGGCAGCTCGACGGCAGCCAGGGCAAACCTCGGGGCAATTGCCAGCAACGCCGATGCACTGCCGATCAGCGTGCCGATGGCGAGGAGAAAGGCGTTCTCGGCAAGCACCATGCGAGCCAGAAAGGCGCGCCGAAATCCGAAGGCGCGCAGAGTGGCGAGCTCGCCGCGCCGCTCGATCACGTTGCGTACCAAGACAACTCCGAGGCCGATCGTACCGAGGAGCAACCCCAGTCCCCCGAGTGCCTGGAATGTCGACAGGTAGGTGTTCTGCACGACGAGGAAGCCGGCGATCCGGTCGGCCGTCCGCGTGGCGTCGAAGCCGAACCGTTCGAGACGGTCTTCCAGCGAGGCCGCAACCTCGACGTCACGCCCCGCGGGCGCGTCGATGAGGAAGTACGAGAAGCCACTTCGGCCGGGAAAATAACGCAGTAGGTTGGCTTCCGAAATCAGCAACTCGCTCTGGAAGATGCTGTCCTGAACAGTGCCTACCAACCG
Source organism: Acidobacteriota bacterium (assembly GCA_963666055.2). Classification (GTDB taxonomy): domain Bacteria; phylum Acidobacteriota; class UBA890; order UBA890; family WLXD01; genus DASCOT01. The sequence goes on from CAXWPH010000015.1 coordinate 1,662,888, forward strand.
CAGCCTGAGCTCCTCGCCGCGCTCACCCTCGATGATCAGCTCGCCATCGACCGGCAATTTGAGAATCCACTGCATTGAGTTGGCGTCGCCGATAGCTGGAATCACCCCCGGACCCAGGTCAGCGCGGAGCAGCTCCCAGGGGTTGGGGCTCGCTTCCAGCTCAGCGCTCAGCGCGGCGAACCGAAAGCCGCCCTGATCGATTAGCTCGTCCGTTGCCCCGAGCAACCGCGGCCGGCGCGGCTGATACAGGTTCAGGCAGCTGGCGTCGTCCCCTGGAACCAGCCGAAGCTGGGTGATCCGCACATCTTTCAGCCGCGCCTCGGCAGTTGCGTCAAAGCCCAGATCAAAGCGTCCGGCGACGTCGTTGAGGTTCTGATGTATTGGTACGTCGGCCATTGCTATGAGGTCGTAGCCGCCTGCGCCCTCCTCGATGACATGTGCTTCGCGGGCCGGGTCGCGGGTGTTGCCGGCCACCGTGACGATGACGAAGCACGCCGACGCTACCAGCGCCACGCTGAGGATGCTGCGGTTCGGGCTCCACGAGCTGTTTCGAATCGCCATGCTGATCGCCGCGAAGCTGGAGCTCCTGACGCGCCCGCGCGCCCGCCGACACCAAGTTGCGAAGGCCGCCAATCCGGCGGTCAGCAGTAGCGCGCCAATTCCGAAAGCGATTCCCGGGTTAGACGCTTGATCGCCGGCGAGCGCGTACGCCAGCAGACCGATCGCAGCGGCGAAGCACAGCGGGGCCAGCCAACCACGGCGCCGGCGCTGGCCAACGGTGGCGGCAGGCATCCTGGTCACACCGGCCAGCAATCGGGTTGGTGGCAATCGACGCAAGCGCCGCACGGTGATCCATATCGAGCCGACCACCGCGAAGGAAGAGATGGCAAACCCGATGACCAGCGTGGCCGGCAACACGTGCAGATACAGTAGCGGCGAGCCCACCGCCGCCAACCAGATCGTCCGCAAACCCCAGAGCATGAGCTTTCCGTACAACACCGCGGCGACCAATCCGGCGACGCCGCCCAACGCTGCGATCGCCGCTCCCTCAGCCAGGAACTTTTGCCGTACCTGTCTCAGTGGGTAGCCGACTGCTAGCAGCAATCCGATTTCCTTGCCGCGCTGTTCGATGCCGAGGGTGAACAGCAGGCTGACGATCATCAATGCCGACAAGATGAGAAAGAAGCTGAAGGCGAGAAACAGCTGGCCGAAGTCGGTCGCCCCTGCCGCCGCTTCGAGTCCCTGGCTCTTGATGTCGACAAAGCGGAACCCATAGTCCTGCGGCTCGAGCCGCTCGAGCAGGATCGAGCCGAGCTCGAAGCTGAACGTAGCCGGGTCGACGCCCGCGGGGACCGCCACCCGAACCGCCGTGGTGGCCCCGTATCGCGTGCTCCACAGCCGTCGGCCAGTATCTGCCGCGACGAAGGACTTCGGGGTGCCACGGTAAGCATCCCAGTACTCCTCGTCGACATCGCGGATGACGCTCAAATCGACCGGGAACGGAGGTTCCCAGTCGGCAATATTGTCGATGCCCTCGATGCCCGGATACTCGGGCGTGAGATCAGCGTCCACCGCCAGGCCGCGCATCGCAACGGTTCCAGCCATTCGGAAGCGGGTCTCCTCGGTGCGCAACTGCTCGTCGAGCCCGACGACGTAGTAGCTCATACGCAGCTCGTCGCCCGTCGACGCACCGAGCTCGGTTGCGGTCCACTCGTTGAGCAGAATCTCGTCCGCTCCGAGTGCCGGAGCCGGCGTTCCGTCGAGCAGGTTCAATCGCCCGAACGGCATCGAGTCGTCCAAGACGTCCAAGGCCAGCACCATCGAATAGGGTACCTGGCGATCCGCGATCCGCAGGCTGTTCGACATGTAGACCTGCAGACGCTGGGTCGGTGCTCGGAGGTCGCGCGCCGCGGCCTCGATGGTCTCTACCAGCCCCGGTCGAAGGACGAACTCCTCGCTCTCGATCTCGATGAGCGTAGTGTTCGCCGGGCCCTCGATCGCGCTTAGCCCGAGCCCGATGTCGGCGAGGCTCAGCGAGGTGACCAGCAAGGGCTGAGGATCGGCATCACTGTCGCCGCGGCGGTCTAGCAACAGGGAATTGACGCGCCCCGGTTGCTCGACAGCAGCCTGTAGATCGTTGAGCGACAAGAAGGCATTCAGCGGCGAGGCCTGGTGCGGGTTGAGGTCGAAGCGGCCGATTCCACGATCCGGCACGACCTCGACCAGGCTCGTGCGTATCGTGCCGACTACGTCCTCCGCCTCACGGCTACCCAGCAACGTATCGCGAGGCACCTCGCTGCCGAGCCGGAAGCGCACCAATAGCTGGTCGCCGAGCACGGCGCCGAGCTCGCGCTGCAGTGACGCGTTTATCACGATGGACGGGAACAATTGGCCGCTGCTGCGAGCGAAGCTCATCGCTGGTTGGCGGTCACTGGCCTGGCTTTGGAATACCGCGGAGGTCGTCGGTTCGTCGAACAGCTCGATGAATGCGTCGTCGATGCCGAACACATTGACCTGCGACGCGCGTGCACGGGTGTCGGCATGGACGGCGTTGCCGCGTAGCAGGATGGCGCCCGCAACCCGCTCGAACCCGGCGGTGAAGTCGGGGAGCGCCGCTAGCTCATCGACGAGATCGGCGCGGAAGAAGCGCTCGGCGACCAGCGATGTGTCGATGTGGCCCAGTCGGTCGAGGGTGAGGTCGCGGAGGCTGGCGCGCACGGAGTCCCCCACCAGCAGGGCTCCAGTCAGCACCGCTGCGCACACCGCTACGGCTAGCGTGACGGCAAGGTTGACGCGCCAATGGTGGGTCAGACTTCGAAGCATCGACCCTCCCGCAACTCTAGTCGACGCCCGAAGCGCTGTGCCAGATCCGAGTTATGCGTGACCACGACCAGAACGTTGGACTCCTGGCCGTGCAGTTCGAGCAACAGTTCCGCCACGGCGTTGGCGGCTCGATGATCAAGGTTACCGGTGGGCTCGTCGCACAGCAGCACAGCCGGCCGATTGATCAAGGCTCGGGCGATCGCCACCCGCTGGCGCTCGCCGCCCGACAGCTGTGCCGGCCGGTGATCGAGTCGGTGCCCCAACCCGACGCGCTCCAGCAGTTGCCGGGCGCGTTCCTCACCTGCGGCATTGCCGGCGAACGCCAGCGTAGGGACGATTGTGTTCTCGAGCACGCTGTACTGCGGCAGCAGGTGATGATCCTGAAACACGAAGCCGATCGACTCGTTGCGGAAGCGAGCCATATCGGGCTCGCTCAGAGCGAACGGGTTGCGGCCGCCGATTTTCACGTCGCCAGCGGTCGGCGGCTCGAGCGTGCCTATGATGTGCAGCACGGTGCTCTTGCCTGAGCCGGACGGGCCCATGATCGCCACCGAGTCTCCCGCAGCGACGTCGAACGAGACTCCGTCGAGCACCGGTACGGTGGTGTCACCGATCTCGAATTGCTTGACGACGTTGGTGACCTGCAGGTCCAAGCGACTCCTCCCAATGTGCCTGCCGGGTTACTCGACGCTCCCCGCTTCCTGGATCTGATCGGCGATGAAGGCAGGGATCTCTATGGCCCGCGGACCCGACATCTCCATGGAACAGCACACAGAGGTCATCGAGCCGGTGCCAACAAGACGCTCGCCGACGTGGATTGAAAACCCGTACGTCAGCGCCTTGCTTCCCTTGCGCAACACGCGGAGGTGAATGTCGACCACATCGTTGAAACGTGCTGGCGAGTTGAACTGTGCTTCGACCGCTACCCGCGGCCATCCAAGCTGCATGCCGTCGTGGTGCATGTGCACGCTCGCACCGAGTGCGTCGATGAAGGCGTGCTCGGCATTCTCCATGAACACGATCAACCGAGAGAAGTGCACGATCCCGGCCATGTCGGTATCGGAGAACTCTACTTTCCGCTGAATCGTCAGTTCGTGCATACCCATCGCTCATACTCGCGCACCGTCGCCGCTGCCATGACCTCGTCAGAGAAATCACGGTGAACCGCTTGGCGGCCGATGCGGCCGAGCTCACGGCCTCGTTCAGGATCGCGCATCAGCGCCTCGAGCGCATCTACCACCGCATCATCTGCCTCTGGATCCACCAGCACCCCTCCGCCAGTCCACTCGATCAACTCCGGAAAGCCGCCATGCGCGGGTACCACCACCGGCACGGCACTGGCCATCGCCTCCAGCGCCGGCAGCCCCTTCGATTCTCGGTAGACCGTCGGCAGGCAAAAGACGTCGATCGAGCTGAGGAATCGCATCTTGCCGTGGCGATCGACTTCGCCGACCCAGTCGACGTGGTCCGACAGGCCCCAGTCCGCCACCTGGCGTTGCTGCTCGTCGACATAGGCCGCGTCGCGTTTGCTCGTGTATCCGGCGATGCGCAAGCGGAGTCGGTCTTTTCCGACCCGCCGAGTCAACTCGTTGAAGGCTGCGACCAGGCGATGCACTCCTTTTTCCGGACAGAGCCTGGCGAGGAACCCGATCGTGTACGGCTCGTCTGCAGACCGCGCCCGTGTCTGATGCCCGGACAGCGTGATCCCGAGGGGCACCACGCGAATCTTCTCGGCCGACGTTGCCAGGTAGCCGCGCACATGCTCGGCGTAGTAGCGGTTCGGCGCTACGAAGCCGTCGACATCGATGGTGTGGGCGCGTAGCTCCGCTACGAAACGCGTTCTGTAGGGCTCCACGATCTCATCGATGAAGATGTCCTCTCCTTGTACACCGCAAAGCACCGGCACGCGGAGCTCGCGTTTGAGGGTTCGCGCCAGGCCCAACAGCAAGGCGTTGGTGATGTGCACGATCTGCGGTTTGAAGTCGTCGCGCAGCCACGCGACGAGGCTTTCGAGCTCGCGACGCTGACGGCCATCCTCGCCTCGCAGCACCGACAAGGCCAGGGCACCCAGCTCCGCGCCCTGCGTGGCGCTCGAGCCCGCCAACCGCAAGACGTTTCTGAGAAGAGCCGGCCGGTCGAGCAACCAGTGCAGGATGCCGGGGCGGCGTCGGAAGAGCTTCCAGTGCTGCTCCAGGTAGACGTTGACGGCGCCATAGAAGACGCGGTCGATGCTGACGTTGTCCTCGTCGGTGCGGATCGGCGTGTACATGGGAATTAACGCCACGTCGTGTCCGCCCTTCTGCAGTGCGGCCGCCAGCGTGTTGTCGTGCAGACAGCTACCGCAGTACATCCCCGCCGCGCCGGCCGTGATGTAGGCGATGCGCATGCGGCGTCGCCTAGCCGGCTGGCGGAACGATGAAGCGGTTGACGTGCTCGTCGTCGGGCGGGTGGGTCAGCAGCGACACGACAATCATCGCCACGCTCGACGCTGCCAAGATGACCGCCACAGCCATGACGCCGCTTCCACCGACCGTGTACGTCCGATCGCCCCATCCCTGGTAGAAGAAGTAGCTCCATAGAACGACCACCGTGCCGACGCACGCCGTCGCACCCTGCTTGGTGCTGCGTCGCCAGAACAGCCCGCCGATGGCGATCGGTATCAGCGCAGCGAAGCCGGTGAACGACCAGGTAGCCAGATCGAAGATGCTTCGATCGGAGAACAAGAACAGCGTGTAGGTGAACGCCAGGATCGCCACGACGAACAGCCTTCCTGAGAGGATTTGTTGGCGGTCGGTGAGGCGGTCGGCGTGACCGTAATGGCGGACGATGTCCTCGGTAAACATCGTCCCCAGCGATAACACCTGCGAGTCGAGCGACGACATCACGGCCGCGAACACGCCAGCGCCGAGCAGTCCGGCGAGGACCCCGGGTGCGTGCAACGTGATCATCTGCACGAGGATGGAGTTCGATTGCCCACCGACGAGGCCGGGAAAGTCGAGCCTGCCGGCGATTCCTAGCAACACCGGCGGCAGCCAGACGGCGGCGATGCACAGCGGATACACCATCACCGTCAGCCGGAAGTTCTCCAACCGCCTGGCGCTCAGCCAGTGCATGAACATGTGCGGGAACATTGCTGGCGAGAGCGGGATCAGCGAGTAGGTGAGCCATCGTACCGGGGAGAAGTTGCCTTCCCGTACCAGCAACTCCGGCGCCTCTGCCGCGATTCTGCTCATCACCACGCCGACGCCACCCATGTTACGAAATACGACGAAGACGGTAACCGCTCCGAGGACCATGAAGACGATGGTCTGGAAGGTATTCACCCAGGCGGTGCCGCGCAGACCCCCGTAGGTCACGTATGTCAGGACGACCAGACAGATCACCAGGCCGCCGATCCACTCGGGGACGTCTCCCCCGGTAACCTGGTTGAGCGTGATCCCGCCGGCCATGACGCCGATGAGAAGGTATGGGATCACCAGGCCAACCAGCACCACGAACAGCAACAGGCCGAGAGAATCTGACTCCCAACGGTCGCGGAAGAACTGCACCTGGGTAACGTAACCATGGCGTTTGCCGATCGCCCAAGCGCGCGTGCCGACGAAGAAGAAGATCGCTGGGATCACCAGGCCAGAGATCGCCGGCATGAAGCCGAATACGCCGATTCCGGCGTGATAGGCCTCGCCTGAGGCGCCCAGCAGAGCGAACGCCGTCATGTTGGTGCCGAACAGCGACATCAACAGAAGGAAGGGCCCGATGCTACGGGTGGCGAGGAAATAATCTTCGCCGGTCCCCTGGAACAGACGGTGGCTGAAAGCTCCGATCGACAGCACTGCCGCCATGTAAACGGCGATGATCGCCAGCGTCACTGGTGGTCTCCGGAATCATCGATTTCAAGGTGGTGCGGCCATGCCTGGGTGACGAGTACGTACATCACCACCGCCGTCGCCCCCATGTACGCGAGGTGGTACAGCAGACCCATGGGCAGCCCGAAGCGCAGTCGCGCGTCGTTCCAGAGCCACCAGTCGTTGTGCAGCACATAGAGCAGCGCCAACAAGCCGTAGAGTTTCAGCCGGCTGCCACTCATGCGCACCTCATCGGACGGTTCCTCAATGGGATATGGGGCCTGTTGGCTCCGGGCTGCCCTAGCAGACCGTGGTGGAGGTGTTGTGGGCCTGCTAACGCTCGCTGGTAGTTTCCTGGAGTCTGAACGGCTCGTACGCCGGCAATGCGCAGAACTTCTCCATCGACTCTAGCAGTCGGCTGAGGTTTTTTCTGTAGACATTGCCGATCAACAGGTTCACCAGCTCGTCCTTGACGTCGGGGAACTGGCCCAGAAACTCCGCGAAGCTGAACTCGTTCGAATAGTAGGCGTAGACGAGCTTGCGCATCGCTTCGACGCCCTCGAGGAACTCGTTGCCGTGCCGCCCGAGCCGCTCGGCCGATAGCTCTGCATGCTCGAACGCGTCGAGGATCGAGTCGGCGGCGTATTCGGCGCCCTTGAGCGCCAGGAATACTCCCGACGAGTAGATCGGATCGATGAAGCCGAAAGCGTCGCCTACCATCACCCAGCCGTCGCCTGCGACGCGCTGGCTGGCGTATGAGAAGTCTCTGAGGACTCGGACCTCGTGTAGCTGCTTGGCCCCATCGATCCTCTCCAGCAGCGCCGGGCAACCGGCGGCCTCCTCGTCGTAAACGCGCTGCGGGTTCTTGGTGCGGCCCTTCACGAGGCGATCGATGGGTCCCACCACGCCAGCGCTGACCACTCCGTCCGGCAACGGGATGTACCAAAACCAGGTTCTCGGCTGGCTCGTGTAAAAAATCAGCGTCGCTCCCTCGTCGACGCCCTCGCCGCGCCAGCCACCGCTATAGCGCGTATAGAAGGAGCAGTTCATCAGGTTGGGATCCACTTGTCTGAGCTTCAGGCGCTTGGCGAGCATGGCCGACTGCCCGGTGGCGTCGACCACCACGCCGGCCTCGAGGCGATGCGTCGACCCGTCGGCGAATCGTGCCTCGACACCGCGAGCGCGATCGCCGTCGAATAGCACCTCGGTGGCGCGGGCACGTTCGTGCACTTCCACGCCGTGCTCGCGGGCGTTGTTCAGCAACATCTGGTCGAAGGCACTGCGGTCGACTTGCCAGGTCTGGGCGCTCGGTCCCGGTTCGGTCTCGGAGAAATAGAACGGTACCGAACCGTGACCGTTGGCGGAGAAGAACTGCACCGAGTGCTTGTGGGGGAAGCGGCTGCCCTTCATCTGCTCGAGCACGCCAAGGCGCTCGAGCGTCCAGTAGGTGGCCGGCATGAGCGACTCGCCGATGCGAAAGCGGGGGAACTGCTCGCGTTCGAGAAGTAGCACGCGGAGCCCGCCGTCCGCGGTCAACGTTGCCGTCGCCGACCCAGCCGGACCACCGCCCACGACGATGACGTCGTAGGCATCAGCCTCGGGAGACATCAGAACTCGTAGCCGAGGCGCAAGGTGGCGGCCACTGGACTCGCCGGAGTGACCGATTGTGAGCCGAAGCCGCGCACGAAGTAGGCCGAGTCGGTAAGGTTCTGCACGTTGAGGCTGACCCGGTAGCGCGACCAGTCGTAGGCCAGGGTGCCCGAGACGATGAACGCGTGGTCGATGTTGAAGGCGTTGTCCTCGGCGATGAACTGATTGCCGATGTAGCGGCCGCCGAGGCTTATGCCCAGCCCATGGCTGAACGTCTTGCTGGCCCACACGTTGAGCAGATGCTCCGGCGCGAACGCCGGGCGGTTCCCGCCATGGTCCAGGGTTTGCGCAAACGGCACGCCGAATGAGGTGAAGGCAGTAACGCGCTCGGTGAACTCCGTCAGCACGGCGTCGTTGTAGGCGTATGAAACTACCCCACGGAACCCTCGGCCTGGCTCGGCGGCGAGCTCGAGCTCGAAACCCGAGGAACGTTGGTTGCCGATCTGCTGGGTGAAGCCATTGTCGTCCGGGATCGCGATGTTGTCGCGTACCAGGCGGTACACGGCGGCGGTCGCCTGCAGGCGCCCGTCGAGCAACCGGAGCTTGAGGCCGAGCTCCACCTGTTTGCTCTCCTCGGGAGCGAGGTCCTCGAATGTACGCGGCGACGGCGGTGCGAACGAGCGCGAGTAGTTTGCGTAGATCGAGACCTCGTCGTTCGCCGCCCAGGCCGCCCCCAGCATCGGCGACAGCTTGCTGTCGTTGCTAGACCGTCCGGTACGCTGATCGTCAAAATCGACGTTATCGAGGCGGGCGCCGGCGAGAATATACAGTCGCTCGGCGAAAGTGATCTGGTCGATCGCGTAGGGGGCGACGACGATGCTGCGTGCGTCGCCCGCACCGATACTTCCCAAGGGGAACGGCGGCAAGCCGGGCTCGACCGGGTCGAAGAGATCTACTGAAGCGAGCAGGAAGGCATCGAGGGTGAACTCGTCGGTATAGCGGGACGTCTCGATGCCGGTCAGCAGGCTGTGGTGCACACTGCCGGTATCGAAATCGAGAATCGCCTCGACCTGGCCGCCCAGTACGGCCTGCTTGTCGTCGAGCTGGATCTGCGAACGGGCCACGATTGTCCGGCCAGTAGGTACGAACGCCGGCGAGATCTCGGGAAACGCGCCGATCAGCAGGGTGCCGTCCGATAGCCAGTCGAGGCCCCGATAGTAGAGCTTGCTGCGGATGCGGACCGTGTCGCTGAGCCGGCCCTCGTAGTCGAGCTGGAAGCGGTAGATGTTCTGCTCGGATCGATCGCTGGCGGCGTTGTAGTTGTTCTCCAGCCGTACGGACGGCGTCTCGTTGAATAGCAACGGGATGCCGGCCTCGGGGCTGAAGTCAGACCGCGCGTACTCGAAGTTGGCGTTGAGCGAGTGGTCGTCGGCGATCTGCCAGGTCAAAGCGGGATTGAACGCCGTGGCGTTGCTATGGCGGTCATCTCGGTACCCGGAAGAACCACGTACGAGCGCGTTGAAGCGAAACGCGACCCGTCCGTCGGCGGTCGCGTGGTTGGCATCGATCGTGCCGTCGAACGTCGAGAAGCTGCCACCGGACGTGCTGACGCGAAGCCCGCGGGTAGCAAGAGGCTGTTTGCGTACCAGGTTGATGGTACCGGCCAAAGGGTTGCTACCGTACAGAAAGCCGCCGGGCCCCTTGAGAACCTCGACCAACTCGATGTTGTAGAGCTGATAGAACGTTGCCTCGGGCTCCGGGGCACCGTCGGTGAGTATCAGGCTGCTGCTGATCGAATCGAAGCCCCGCACGACGAAAAAGTCGTGCACGCCGCCGAACCCCGGTTGTACGTTGATATTGCTGACGTTGATCAACGCGTCGCCGAGCACTTTCGCCTGCTGCTCATCGAACAGTGCCGCGGTGACGATGCCGACGTTGTTGGGGGTCAAGCGAAGCGGTAGCGAGAGCTTCGAGGCGATCGTGTTGGCGCTCGGTACCAGCGGCAGGCTGCCCTCCACGAAAATGAACTCGGTTGCCCGGAGTGGGAGCTGTTGCACTGCATCGTCGCGTTGCGAGGACTGTGCAGCGGCGGTCATGGGAACCGTGATGCACAGCACACATAGGATGATCTTCAAGATTCGCACGGTCAGATTCCAAGGTTGGGGATCAGCGTCGCCGGCGAAAGCCCTGAGGCAGCCGTTCTCCGAGCGGATTTCGGTTCAGGGACTCTTCGAATCGGTGATCTCGAGAGCCACGAGCTCCTGTTCGTCACGTAAGTAGAGGATTCCATTTGCCAGTGTGGGTGCAGTCCAGGTCCTGCCTCGGAACACCTGTGCCCGTGATACCTGGAGGTATTCCCCGGGACTGAGCTTGACGAGCGTCAACGAGCCGCGGTCGCCCAGCACGATCAGGTGATCGTCTGCGTACAGCAGCGAGCCCTGTCCGTGTCCGCGCGCCCGCCACATTCTCTCATTCTCTCACCACGACTCAACTCGATACACTCCAGGATCGAGTTATCGAAGCCGTAGATGTAGTCGTTGACCAGGACGGAGCTGCTGAATTGGTTCTTCATCTCCCGCGTGCGCCATACGGTTTCCACTCCGAGGCGGTCGCCTGCGGGGACGCGCAGCAGAGCCGCGCCGACGCCGTAGCCCGAGGAGACGAAGATCTTGTCGGGCGGTACGAAGATCGGCGTCGCGGCGTTGACGCCAAATGTAGTTTCCCATGGCGTATCCCACAGCATCGCGCCGTTGTTCGGATCCACGCCCACAATGCGCCGTCCGGTGAAGAACACGGCCTGCTGCTGCCCGCCGATCTGCACCAGCAGCGGCGTCGAGTAGCCCGGGGGGTCTCCGGCGGCGCGCCAAACTTCCTCGCCGGTCCGCTTGTCGAACGCCAACAGTGCGGCGTCGTGCCCGCCCGCCTCGACGAGGACGAGATCGCCGAAAACCCGAGGTGAGGTGGAGAACCCCCAATTCGGTCCGGTCGCCCGGTACTCCTCACGAAGATCGTGCTGCCATGCCGTGGCTCCGCTGTCGGCCTGCACGGCGACCAGCATCCCTCGTGCGCTGATCACATAGACAATGCCCCCGTCGACGGTCGGAGTGGAGCGTGGACCATCGCCGGAGCTGTTGCGGTACATCTCGTCGATCCGAAGTCGCCACCGCTCGGCGCCGGTAGCCGTATCGAAGGCCCCCAGGTACGTGCCGCCACGCCCGAACATCGTGAAGGCGTGATCGCCGACAACAGAAACTCCGGAGAAACCCTTGCCAAGCGGCACCCGCCAGATCTCGCGCGGCCCCGACTCGGGCCAGGCGGTGAGAAGACCAATCTGCGGCGAGATACCATCGGCGTTCGGACCTCGCAGCTGCGGCCAGTCCTGGGTCGCGCTGGGCGTCTGTGCGAGAGGCTCGGCCAAGTGGCTCGCATCGAGCCGCTGCAATGCACCGGTCAATACGATGAGCAGCGCCGCCGCCGCGCGGCCGATCTCAACTGCGGTGACGCTACGAGCCGTACGACTGCTCATTCGTCGCCCCGACTACGTATACCGAGCGTCGCGATAACGCTCGGCGTAGAACTCAGGCAACAGGGCGTCGGCCTGCAGCAATCCCTGGCGAGTCAGCTCGACACCGGTGTCGGTAATGCGCAGCATCTGGCGCGATTGCAGTCGGCCCCACGCCGCGGCGAAGTGCTCGAGAACGTCGACGTTGAACTTGTCTGCGAAGTGCTTCCGGGCGAGGGCTCCGGTCTTGAGCTGCAGGATCGTCTCGCGTATCAGGCGGTCTTCGGCGCTTGTGACAAAGGCGCGCTGGAGCGGCAGCTCGTCGTTGCCTACCGCCTCGAGGTATTCGGACCAGGTCGCCGTATTCTGCACGTGGACACCGCTCAGATGACCGAACGAGGAAACCCCCGTGCCCAACATGTCAGCGCCGTGCCACAGCGCGTCGCGGTAGACGAAATCGCAGCGCTTGTCGGTGCGCACCATCGTGTAGGCGCTAGAAATCTCGAACCCAGCGGCCTCGAGCTCCTGAAAGGCGTAGTCGTGCCACTCGCGCTTCAGCGCCCAGTCGGCCAGCGGCACTTCGAGCCTGCCCTCCAGGAACTGCTTCGAGAAGCGTGTGTTGTAGGGCAGCTCCATCTGATACACGGTGACCGAATCCGGGTGCACGTCGATCGCCTGCCGCACGGTGTCGCGCCAGGTTTCCCAGGTCTCGCCGACCATGCCGGCGATCAGGTCGATGTTGAGTTGATCGAACGCCAGATCGTGGATCCACGGCAGCACCCGAAAGATCTCCTTGCTCACGTGGGCGCGTCCGTTCAACTGTAGAATCTCGTCGTCGAAGTTCTCCACGCCGAGGCTCAACCGGGTGATGCCAAGCTCGCGCACGGTCTCGAGCTTGGCCTGGGTGAGGGTACCCGGCTCGCATTCGAAGGTGACTTCGTCGACGTTGTCCCAGGGCAATGCCGCTCGCAGCCGGGCTACCAGCCTGCGCAGATGCTTTGCGGCGATGTAGGACGGGGTCCCGCCACCGAAATACACGAACCGCAACGGTCGCTCGGCGATCGCCGGGGCGCCGGCGTAGCGATCGATCTCACGGGCGAGCGCATCGCAGTAGACTTCGACCTCATCGGCGTTCTTGTCGGTAAACACGCGGAAGTAGCAGAACTTGCACCGCTTTCGACAGAACGGGATGTGGACATAGAGCCCCAGCGGGGGGGCGGTATCGGCCGCTGGAGTGTCGAGCACCTGCCGATACTTCGGCAACTGGTCGGCTGTCCACTGTGAGAATGGTGGGTAGTTGGACACGAAGACGCTGCCGACGCCGGTCGTTTCTCGTTGCGTTCGTGACGTCGCCGGCTCGGGGTGAAACTCGGCAGAAGAGTCGGCTTCTGGCAGCGCTTCCTGGCCCATCGATCTCAACCGAAGCAGTAGAGGTCGCCGTCCTCTGTTCCGATTACGAGGCGCCCCGAGGCGAGGCTTGGCGACGCGACGATCGACGACCCGGTTTCAAATTGCCACAGCACCGCACCTGACTGTGTGTCGAGCGCCACCAGGTTGCCGGAGCTTCCGCCTACGAATACCCGATCACCGACGATCACCGGTGACGAGTCGACGCGCGCACCGCTCGTGTGGGTCCATAGTACTGCGCCCGTAGCCGGGTCGATCCCGTGCACCATCTTGTCGCGTCCGCCCACCACCAGTAGCTCGTTGGTAACCGCAGCGGAGGAATAGAACGGGAACTTGCGCTTCGGGTGCTCATAGGCCCATCGTCGCTCGCCCGCCAGGGTCACCGCGAGCACCTGGTTCTCGTAGGTGCCGAAATAGGCTACGCCTTGGTGAACGGCCGGGCTCGCCGCGACGTATGCACCGATCTCGATGCTGCCGAGCAACGTGCCGTCCTTCAATGCTACGAGTCGCAGCACGCCGTCGCATCCGACCGAGATCACCGTGCCGTCGACGATTGCCGGCGTCCCGTTTATGTAGCCGCCGGTCTCGATGCTCCAGACAAGCTTGCCGTCTGCGGCCGCCACGGCGTAGAGGTGGTTGTCGTAGGACCCGAAGATCAACAGCCCGTCAGCGTAGTTGGCCGCCGAGACGATCCCACCGCCTGTTTGGTACGACCATTGCTCGTTGCCGCTCTCCACGTCGAGCGCGTGGAACGTTCCCGACTCGTCGCCGAAGTAGACGGTGTTGCCGAAGACCGAAGGCGAAGATCTGATCTCGATGTCGGTCTCGAATCGCCACAGCTCGGCGCCGCTGGCGAGATCCAATGCATACAGGCGACCATCGAGTGAGCCCACGAAAACCCGACCATCGGCGATCGCGGCGCTCGACTCGATGCTGTCCTCGGCTGAAAAGATCCACCGTGGCTCCGGCGCCGACGGCAACTCGATGTTGGCTGTGCCCGTGAGCGCGGCGTTGCCGCGGAATACACGCCACGCGTCGTCGGCCCCGCCGTGCGCCACGCCGGTGGTGACGACGGTACAGGCAAACGCGCCCATCCCTGCGGCCAGACGCCAGCGGCGGGCTCGAACTTTGCTCTCAATACGCCGATCCATAAATGCCCAGCAGCTCGTTCGCGTCCACCGGACGCGGGTTGAAGTTGGTGGTCCATTGTTGCGCCGCCTCCACCGCGAGCTCGCTGAGGCTCGCTTGCGGTATGGCGTGGTCACGGAGCCGTGGCGCCACCCCGGCGCTTCCCAGCATCGCCGTGAGGCGTCCGGGTAAATCACTGACCTCGAGGACATCGTACTCGGTGGCAGCGTCTTCGCTCGCCAGGTTGTAGCGCACCACGTACGGCAACATGACCCCGACGGCGATGCCGTGGGTGATGCCGAACCGGGCGGTCAGCGGATTGGCGCAGGCGTGTGCCGCGCCCAGCATGGAACGCTCGATCGCCGCCCCCGCTAGGTGCGCGCCGAGCAACATGTGCCCGCGTGCCTCGAGGTCGTCCGGCGTGGTTACCGCCGGCTCGAAGCCCTCCGATAGCAAACGCCAAGCCTCACGGCTATAGAGCCGCGAGATAGGGTTGGCGCGCGAGCTGACCAGGCTCTCGACGGCATGCGAGACGGCGTCGATACCGGTGGCGACCCGTACGTCGCGAGGTACTGTCCTGGTGACTGAAGGATCGAGAACGGTGGCTCGAAAACGGGCCCCCGGATCGCCGCACGCCATCTTCCGATGGTCGTCGAGCCGCGAGATCAGCGCGTACGATTGCGCTTCGCTGCCGGTTCCGGCGGTGGTTGGCACCCCGATCGACGGCAACATCTCCGCATGCGCCTTTCCGGTCCCCTCGTAGTCCTCCATGCGGCCGCCGTTGCTGTACAGGAAGTTCACGCCCTTCGCCGTATCCATGGAGCTCCCGCCACCGAAGCCGATGAGCAGGTCGACGCCGTGTCGTCGGGCAGCCCGCACGCCCACCTCCACGCACGCCGTACTTGGGTTCTCCTCGACGCCATCGAAAACGGCGCAAGCGCACCCGAGCTCCATCAGCGCGGCGTCGAGCTCGTCGACGATCCCGGTGGCGCGTACGCCGGGATCAGTGACGATCAGCGGGCGTTGGGCGCCGAGCTCGCTGACGATCGACGGCACCCTAGCGCGCTCGCCGACACCGAAACAGACGTCAACAGCGCCCACCGTGGCGCGCCAGCGCGCTTTGCCGAGTGCTGGTTCAAGTGCCGAGACCCGCGGCTCAATCACACTCATGGCGTCAGCTTGGTGTTCCTAGCAGGCCGGGGTGGAAATGTGGCGGGCCTGGCGACAGAGATCGGACGGGAGGCGACCGTAGCATTCCACGATAGCATGGCGCCTGGCGGGCCCGTCACGCGTGCGCCCTTGGGACGGCGGCGCTATTGTCGCTACGGTAGCTCTCTCTCTGGCGGAGGCCGGCGGATGGACGGTGTGCGTATCAGGGTTGCTCGGCAGAACGACCGGGAAGCCGTAATCGAGCTGCTACGTGTCTGCGAGTTGCCGCTCGGCGGGCTGGATGACTGTTGGGCCAGCGCCTTCGTTGCCTGCACTGGCCAGGTGGTGGCCGGCTCCGCGGCGCTGGAGCATCACGGGCCCGACGCCATACTGCGATCGGTAGCGGTCGACGCTGCGCATCGAGGGCGTGGCATCGGCGAGGCCCTGGTGCAACGGGCTCTCGAGGCGGCGAGGTCCGACCACGTACGCAACGTCTATCTGCTTACCGAGACCGCCTCGGACTTCTTTCCGCGGTTCGGGTTTCGCCAGACTCCCCGGGAGCAGGCGCCTGCAGCCATCCTGCAGTCGATTGAGTACAGTTCCCTTTGCCCGACCAGCGCCACATCGATGGTGTGTCGCGTCAGCGGCGACGGCTGAGCCGTGGGTTGTCGCTTCGTTACTCTCGATGTCTTCACAGACGTCGCCTTCGGGGGCAATCCGCTTGCTGTAGTCCCCGATGCCCAAGGCATCGACGGACGCCGGATGCAGTTGATCGCTCGCGAGCTCAATCTCTCGGAAACGGTGTTCGTGTTGCCGCCCGACGATCCCGACAACACCCGCAAGATTCGCATCTTCACGCCGGTGACCGAGTTGCCGTTCGCTGGCCATCCGACCGTGGGAACGGCCTTCGCACTGGCGGCGCTAGGCGAGGTCGAGACGCGGGAGCCGGAGGTCAGGCTGGTGCTCGAGGAGGGTGTCGGCCCGGTGCCCGTTCGTGTGCGTTGCGCCAATGGTGAGCCGGAGTTCGCGCAGCTCACAGCGGCGCAGCCGCCCGACGAGCGGCCCGTGTCGACGTCGCCCGCCGACGTCGCGGCCGTGCTGAGTCTCAGCGTCGATGATCTGCGCTCGGACGAGCTAGGCGTGGGCGCGGTCTCGTGCGGGCTACCATTTCTCTTCGTGCCTTTGCGCGACATCGATGCTGTGCGACGGGCACGCCTGGATCATCAGGCCTGGCGCGACTCACTGGAACACACTTGGGCGCCGCAAGTGTTTCTGTTTGCCATGCAAGGCGAGCGACCCGGAGCCGACCTGCACGCCCGCATGTTCGGGCCTGGCGTAGGGATCGATGAGGATCCAGCCACCGGCTCCGCCGCCACAGCGCTGGCGGCGTACCTGGCGGTTCGGTCCGGTGAGCGCGACGCCGAGCTCCGGTGGGTGGTGGAGCAAGGTTTCGAGATGGGGCGTGCGAGCCGCATGGACATCGAGGCGGTGGTCGCCGACGGACAGGTCGTGGCGGCTCGGGTCGGCGGTGCGGCGGTGATGATGAGCGAGGGCACCATCCGTGTCGCCTGACCGGCGGCGGCTTTCCGTGCTGCAAGTCGATGCGTTTACACGCCAGCCTCTGCAGGGCAACCCCTGCGCTGTCGTGCTCGATGCCGACGACCTCGACCCCTCGACCATGCAGGCGATTGCTCTCGAGATGAACCTGTCCGAAACTGCGTTCGTGATGCGATCCGTGGTCGCCGACTTTCGCGCCCGCTACTTCACGCCGGCCGCCGAGATCCCGTTGGCGGGCCATCCCACACTGGCGACCACCAGGGCACTTATCGACACCGGACGCCTGGAGGTCGATGCGCACGGAACCCACTTCGACCTGGAATTGACAGACGGCCCGATCGGCGTCGACGTGCGTGGGAGCGGTGAGCTCGCCGAGATCACCATGACGCAGCGTCAGCCGGTGTTCCTGCGCTCCTATGTTGCCGCCGAGATCCTGCCGCTATTCGGGTTGCAGGAGACGGACGGACTTGCGGAAGGGCCACCGCCACAAACGGTGAGCACGGGAACACCGATGCTCATGGTGCCGCTACGCGATCGTGACGCGTTGGCGCGAGCTCGCCTCGATGTAGCCGCCCTTGCGGCCGCCCTCGAAGGCGGCGACTTCTTCAGTCCGCATCTGTTCTGCCTGGACGGCTTTACCGACGCCGGCGCCACCGCAGCGCGGCACTTCGGCTTGCCGCCAGATACCTACGAAGATCCGTTCACCGGGTCTGCGACGGGGGCTAGCAGGCCGTGGCCGCCTACTGCTGGCGCTACGGTCTGATCGGCGAGCCCCGATTCATCGCCCAACAGGGGCATACGATGGGGCGCCCCGGAACGGCCAACGTAGAGGTGATGGGCCCCGCCGAGAACATCGAGGCGGTGCGCGTCGGGGGAAACGCCGTGACCGTAATGACGGGCGTTTTGACGCTCCCGGCCGAGTGATTTTTCTTGACGTAAGGGCACAGTAAAAGCCAGCTTTGATCACTGAAAGTCTTCGGGCAGCGGTGGCCAGTAACGTGGGTATCGCGCGGCGGGAGGTGCCGGTGTCAGCTGCGGCGCCCGCAAGTCGTGTCCCTGTCTGTCCGCGCCACGCCGCTCCGCTGGACGGACTCGTGACCGCGCCCGTCGGCGGTTGACCCTCACCGCAGCGCGTCTGCCCGGTGCTTCCGACGCTGACCGCGGTTGCGTCGCTCGGAGGCGCGGCGGCCGTTGCGGGACACGGTGTGCATGGGCGCCGGAGCGGTGCGCGCTACCCCTCGGCAGCGGCGGTCAACCGTGGCCCGGTCGGTTTTGGCCAGCCGACCCGAACAGCTAGCCTGGTTTCTCGGACGCCACGGTGAACCCCGGCACCGTGTCACAGGGAGCTAGTCCATGAGCCGACAGGCGGCGGGATTCACTCTGGTAGAGGTCAGCGTCATCGTCGTTGCCGTCCTGGTGGTGGTGTCGATCGTGCTCGTCAACGTCGCCGACTTCAATCGTCTGGCGCGGTTCGCGCGTGTGCAGGACAGCGTGACGCGCTTGTGCTCTGCCTTGGCGAGGCTGATTCTCGACACTGGCGAGCTGGTCTCACACGAGACGCATGACCCGAGCGCTGTTGCCGGTGGCCCGCCAGTGGGCCTGCTGATTGGCGACGGTCGCGCACCCACCCTAAATAGCCAATCACCCGGTGCGGCCGGCGCCCCCTGGCTGCTCGCCGAGGGCGAGCCATTTGAACAACGCGCTGACTACACAGGCGTCCCGCAGCGCTTTACTGTCGACAAGCTTGCCAATCATCTGGTGCACAACACGCCGTTAGGTGAGCCCAACCGGGGCTATCACACGCCCACGGACGGAATTGTCTCCGACGACCTGTTCGCATGGCGGGGCCCATACATCAGCGGTCGCGTCGAGGCCGACCCATGGGGCAATCGCTACATGGCCAATGTGTTCAGCCTGTACGTGCCCCCGGCAGTTGACGGCGGCGGTTTTAAGAGCGCCGTTGTGTGCTACTCGGCTGGCGCCGATGAAGAAGTAGACACGGCCTTCAACCAGCCCACTGGTTGGTCTAGCGGTGACGATGACGTGAGCGCCTTCGTCGCCATCGGTGGCCGATTCTGATGCAGTGCCCCGACAGACAGCACCCCAAGAGGGAGACCCGAGCGTCACGCAGCCCTGCGTGAGGTGCCCGGGGGCGGGTTCCCTGGTCCGCCTCCGGCACCTCGCTCCCCGCGCCGAGTTCGCCAGTGCGGCGATTGCTACCAACGGTGCGATCACTGTCAGTGCGCGTGCCGCGTGGCGGCGCCCAGATGCTCGATGGCCTGGCTGAGTTGGTTGTCGTCGAGGTAAGGCGCCGGGCCGAGACGTAGTACGTCGGCGCGGCAGTCGGTGTGAACGCCGCGCTCGCCAAGGCGTCGGCTGAGCTTGGCGGCGTCTGCCGAGCGCAGCGCCAGGAAGCCACCCAGCTGGCTCAGCGGGGTGCGGCGATCGCGCGACACAATGTCGGGGTCGAGATCCAGCGCGTCGAAGGCGGTGGCCAGCAGACCGACCTGGTGCTGGCTAACTTCTCGCAAGAGCTCGGGCGCGAGGCCCACGCGCTCGAAGAAATCGAATACCTCGGCGGCCCGGTAGTGCGCTGTCGGATCGTAGGTGGCGCCGGCGAACCGTGCGGCACCGTGTGCGTACACGACCTTGCCGAGATCTGCCTCGCTGAGCGTGTCGAACTCGGCGAACCAGCCGGTGACTACCGGGCGCAGCGCACAGCTCGGTGGGAGGCGCAGAAAGCAGTTGCCCTCGCCCAGCTGGCAGTACTTGTAGCCGCCACCCACGATGAACGCGGTCTCAAGGCCGAGCCCGCGCACCGAGAAGGGGATCACGTTGAGCGCGTGGTAAACATCGACGAGCAGCTCGGTTCCCGAGCGCTCGCAGGCGGCGCACAGGTGCTCGAGATGCGGAACACGCTTGGCGCTTTGGAACATCACCTGGGAGACGGCCACCAGCGCGGTACGGTCGTCGATGGTGGCCGCGAGGCGCTCTGCCAGGGTCTCGATCGGCTCCGTCGCGAGCTTGACCACCTCAATCTGCTCCTCGGCGAGTCGATCGAGCTGTCGCCGCAAGGTGTGAAACTCGCCGTCCGTGGTGATGAGGCGCGGTCGCTGACGGAGAGGCAGTGCCGACAACAGACGCACCACTAACTCATGGGTGTTAGGGCCGAGCGCGATGGTGTCGTCGTCGTCGTCGAGAAGCTGTGCCCAGCCGTGACGCACGCGCTGCGCTTTGGCGAACGCCCGCTCCCATTTTTGATCGACAAGCTCGGCGGCATCGATCCACGCCTGGCGTTGACCGTCGAAACCGCAATCGGGCCAGGCTTGGTGGGAGTGGCCGGTCAATAGAAGCCGCTCGGCTACCCGGAAGTGTTTGTAGTAGCCAGTCAGGGCGTTCGGGGTGGCGTAGAGCTGCGCGGCGTCGAGTGGCGCAGGAAGGGCCGGATCCTCGCTGCGTGCGGTTAAGACAGGCACCACACTTTCACCACGGCCTGCTAGAGCTCGCTGCGAATCGCCCACAAGTCCGGAAACAGCGGCTTGAAGAGCGTGGCTTGCAGGTACTCGGCTCCCGAGCTGCCACCGGTGCCACGCTTGGTACCTATGGTGCGCTGCACCATCTTCACGTGTCGATAGCGCCATTCCTGGATGCCCTCGTCCAGGTCGACCAATCGCTCGCACACCTGGGACAAGGTCTGGTCGGTGCGGTAGATCTGAATGAGGTGCTCTTGCACCGCCTTGTTCTCCTGAGTCGGCCCAGGCGTTGTGTCTGAGCTTGCCTGAGTCGGCGCCTCCATCCCCTGATTGACGAGGAAGCTGACGAAGTAGTCCCAGAGGGACGGGGATCGCAGTCGCTCGGCCAGGCGTTGGTGCTCCGGCGATCCGTCGGCAAAGCGCTCGAGTGTGGCAGGTTGTTTCATGCCCAACGCAAACTCCAGCTCGCGAAACTGGCACGACTCGAAGCCGCTTGCCGAGGCCAGTCGATCCCGAAAACTCAGGAATTCGAGCGGCGTCATAGTCTCCAGCACGTCGATCTGCGCCACCAGGGTCTTGAGGATCGTCAGTATCCGCTTGAGTGTTTGCAGCACGCCGGCGGAGTCGCCGGCCTTGAATCGAGCCCCCAGCCGATCGAGCTCGTGGAGCATTTGCTTGAACCACAGCTCGTATACCTGGTGGATGACGATGAAGAGCATCTCGTCGTGCTCGGGGCCATCCGACTTCGGTTGCTGCAGAGACAGCAGCTCGTCGAGCTTCAGGTACTCCGCGTAGGCGCGCGAGCGCACGTAATGACTCCGCAGGCTGGAGGTGCCGTTGGCCAGTCGAGCCGCACCACTGTGGCGCCCAACCATGGCCGTATCTCGGCAGCTTAGCTCAACTTCGGGCAGGCTCGACCGTTCGCTTCCATTGTACGGGTCGTGGCGGCTCTATAATCGCGGCATGCCGGTGCGCCGCCTTGCCGAAATGACCTGGGAGGAGGTGCGCGATCTCGAGCGAGACAATACCGTCATCGTCCTGCCGACCGGCGCGATTGAGGCTCATGGCCCCCATTTACCTCTGCAGACCGACGTCATCATCGCCTCGGCGATGGCACGGTCGGGTGCCGAGAAGATGGCTGCTGCGGGCTGGCTGCCGCTCCTGTTGCCAGCGATCACCTATACGGCCGCTCCGTTCGCTGAAGCATTTCCGGGCACCGTCTCGGTGACTCCGGCAGTGGCCGTTGCCACCATCGTCGAGGTGGCGCGGAGCTTCGCGCGCCATGGCTTCAGGTTCGTGGCGCTTGCCAACGCCCACTTCGATCCAGCACACGTGGCGACCATTCACGGAGCGGTCGACACGTTGGCGACCGAGGCAGGTCTGACAACCGTCTTCCCCGACGTCACCAAGCGTCCCTGGGTTACGCGACTCACCGACGAGTTCAAGACGGGCGCCTGTCACGCCGGCCAATACGAGGGCTCCATAGTCCTCGCCGAGCGACCGGAGTTGGTTCGCAACGAGATACGCGCCACGCTCCCGGACAATCCAGCCTCGCTATCGCAGGCGATCATCAACGGCGAGCGATCCTTCGAGGCGGCGGGAGGGGGGCGCGCCTACTTCGGCTATCCTGCTAACGCCACCGCCGAGGAGGGTCGCCAGACAGTGGATATTCTTGGGACGATCCTCTGTGAGGCGGTACTGGAGGTAGTCGACATTAGCAACCATGCACCGGACCGGACGACATGACGACGAACGGCTCACTCGCTGGCAAGACGGCCTTGATCACCGGCGGCGGGCGCGGCATCGGCGCTGCGATCAGCGCAGTGCTCGCCGGTGCAAACGCGCACGTGTTGGTGGCAGCGCGCTCGGCGGATCAGGTCGAGAGGGTGGCCAGCGAGCTTCGCAACCGCGGGCTGCGCGCCGACGCCACCACCTGCGACGTCGCCAATCCGGAGAGCGTCGAAGCGCTGGCGCAGACCGCCGCCCTTCGGCTCGGCGCAGTCGACATCCTGGTGAACAACGCCGGCATCGCAAGCTCGGCGCCGCTGCACCACCAGACCCTGAAGGAATGGCGCCGGATTTTCGACATCAACGTCACCGGGACGTTCCTGTGCACCAAGGCGTTTGTCCCCGACATGGCAGCGCGCGGTTGGGGGCGAGTGGTCAACATCGGGTCGGTTCTGTCGCGCACCGGCGCCAAGTATGTTTCTGCCTACACGGCCTCGAAGCACGCGATGCTGGGTTTCACGCGCTGCATCGCGGCCGAGATGGCCAACCGCGGCGTCACGGTGAACGCGATCTGTCCCGGATACGTCGATACCGACATGGTCACGAACGCGATCGAAAACATCATGAGCAAGACTGGCATAAGCCGCGACGAAGCCAACGCATCGATCTTGCAGAGCACGCCGCAGCAGCGCCTCATCGAGCCCGACGAGGTCGCGCAGCTGGCCTTGTTCCTTTGCCAGGAGGCGGGGCGCAGTATCAATGGTCAGGACCTCGGAATCGATGGTGGAGATTTCATGGGATGAGCTACCAAGTCATCAACCCGGAGCAACTGGGGGCGCCGCGAGGCTGGAACAACGGCATGCTCGGACCGGCCGGGGGGCGCGTGCTCTTCGTCGCGGGACAGACGGCGCATGACGGCAGTGGTGGCGTGCCAGACGCAGGGTTCGTGGAACAGTTTGGTCGAGCCCTCGACAACACCCTGGCGGTGGTGCGCGACGCTGGGGGCACACCGAGCGATATCGGTCGCATGACGGTGTTCGTCACCGACATCGAGGCCTACCGCGAGAGCTTGCCGGAGCTCGGCGAGCTTTGGCGGCCGCGCATGGGCGGTCACTATCCGGCGATGGCGCTGATGGAGGTCAAGAGCCTGGTCGACGAACGGGCGCTGGTGGAGATCGAAGCGACAGCGGTGCTGCCGGAGCACACCTCGTTACGAGGAGATGACAACGCGCCGGTTGTGACCTGACTGAGACGAAAGCCATGTCGATTGCACCCACGAGCTTCCTCTACGACCACGATCGCGGCACCGGCGTTGCCACGCTGATCCTGAATCGTCCAGACAAGCTGAACGCGATCACGTTCGAGGTCTACGACGAGCTTCGCCAGACGTTCCGGGCGCTCGACACCGAGCAAGACGTGCGCGCAGTGGTGATCACCGGCCAGGGAAAGGCTTTCTGCTCGGGGGGCGACATCAACGACATCATCGGCCCGCTGTTGCACCGAGACCTCGACGAGCTACACGAGTTCACCGCCATGACCTGTGATCTCATCAGGGCAATGCGGTCGTGTCGCCGGCCCGTCGTCGCGGCGTTGAACGGTACGGCCGCCGGCGCCGGCGCGGCGATCGCCACGGCGTGCGACCTTCGCATCGCCGCGGAGTCGGCTCGTATCGCCTTCCTGTTCGCCAGGGTCGGCCTATCAGGGGCCGACATGGGCTCGTGCTGGATGCTGCCACGCATCGTGGGGTTGGGGCGGGCCGCTGAACTGCTGCTCACCGGGGAGTTCATCGACGCCGCCGAGGCATATCGAATCGGGCTCTATAACCACGTCGTCGCCGACGGCAGGGCGCTCGAGGTGGCGCTAAACGTGGCCGAGAAGCTGGCGTGCGGCCCATCTTACGCGCACGGCATCACCAAGGAGCACCTCGACCTCGAGGCCGACATGAGGCTCGACGATGCACTTGATCGCGAGGCCACCGTGCAGGCAGTGTGCATGCGCCACCCCGACTTTGATAGCGCTTACCAGGCGTTCGTCGAGCGGCGCGAGCCCGAGTTCAATACCTCGAACATCGATGACGCTGCCCCGGGGGCTCACCAGGAGGCCGGCCAACCAGATCCGGCGGCCGACGCATGACAGATGTAGGCGTCTATGTCGACCCGCGCGAGGTAGAGTTTCTGGAGGAGTTCCCCCGCACCATCTCGGCAAGATCGATCGCGGTGCGATCAAGCGGTGCGGGTAGCCGGAGAGTGTGATGCCCAAGGGGCTACGTACCGTATTGGTGGTCGTTTCGGCGCTGGCCCTGGTTTCGTTCGCGCTCCTGCTGATCAACCAGACTGCGGGCGTCGTAGCGCTGGCGGAGGCCTTCCGGCCGGGCCTGGGGCAGGGAGTGCTCTGGGGGCTGGTGGGCATCTACACCGTGCTGGTAATCATGCCGCTGGTGTTGTTCGTGCGGCTGCGCAAGCCTCTGGTGGCGCCCGCCTCGACCGAGGGGCCGGAATACGAAGCGTACCTGCGGCTGCTCGCGGCGCGACTGTCCGCAAGCTCGCATGCAGCGGGTCGCTCGCTCGAAACAGCCGACCAGATCGAGGTGGTGCTCGCGGAGATCGGCAAACGCGCCGATGCTCTGGTCAAGGCGCACGCCGGGCGGGTGTTCCTTGCCACCGCGGTATCGCAGAGCGGGCGGCTCGACGCCTTCATGGTGCTCGGCATCCAAATGCAAATGGTCTGGCAGTTGGCGCACCTGTACGCGCAGCGCCCGACCATTCGTGAGCTGCTCCATCTGTATGCCAACGTGGCGGCGACCGCCTTCGTGGCCGGTTCGCTCGAGGACATTGACGTCAGCGAGCAAGTGGCGCCGATTCTGTCTGCGGCGCTGCCCACGATCGCGGCCGAGGTACCCGGACTACGTCTCGCGGCCGGGTTGGTGGCCAACTCAATCGTTACCGGCAGCGCCAACGCGTTCCTGACCCTGCGCGTGGGAATGGTGGCCAAGCGGTACTGCGCACCGCTGGTGGCGCAAGAGCGTGGAGTCGTTCGGCGTGCCGCAGTGACCCAGGCCACACGGCTGCTCGGCGAGGTCGTCGCGAGCGGCAGTACCAAGGTGTCCAAGGCAATCTGGGATGCGTCGCGGCGGGGAGTGAGCGCCACTGTCTCGGGCGTTGCCGGATTGGCGAAGGACGCCGGCGGTACCGTCGCCGGCCTTGCCAAGGGAGCGGGCCAAGCTGTCGCCGGCCTCGCCAAGGGCGCCGGCGAGACGGCGTTCTCGGCCGCCCGGCGAACCGGAAAACGGCACGAATCGTAGGGCGCAGGTGCTCCCGCCAGCGATTGGGGAGTTCGCATGGCACAGCCTACGCCCGCAATACTTCCACCACGTCGTGCGAGTGTCCGGAGTCAGGCCTCTAGCCCGCCACCGTTCCACAGACGCTCGGTGACGGAAGCTCGGCCGACCCAGGTGCGAAAGGCCCTCCGGTGAAGCCGAGGTTGTTCCGCGTACCGTCGAGGTCGTTGCACGCCGTGGCAGGGTCGCCGCGATCCAGCGCCTTGCCGGTTCCCGCCAGCTCGAAGTCGCTGTAACGAGCCGCGTCGGCACTGGCCGGCGGGCGGGCCGCGAAGTTCGGGTTGCCGTCGACGTTGTGCCCTACCAGCGGGTCGGGTCGTTGGCTCTGAAGGAGGCGGATCTTCTTCCAGTCGCGCCCGTCGCGCAGAATTGCCGCCACCGTATTGCGGTGGAAACCGTTGTAGTGGATTGATGCCCGGCCATCACTGAAGTCACAGATGCCGCGCCCGCGGCGGTTTCCGCCCGACTGTGAACCGTTCCATGCCAGCACGTTGTTGCGGATGACCGGCGCGCCACCGTGGGAGATCAGGGCGTTGCTGTCGGTGCGCACGATGGTGTTGTTGATCACCCAAGGCGAGGCCCCGACGATCTCCACCGCATGCGGATCGCCGCCGTCGTTGGTGTTGTAGATGATCAGGTTGTTGTAGATGAGCGGGCTGGCGTTGCCGCCGATGTAGATTCCGCTTCCCTGCAGCGCGGCGCGGTTCTGCGTGACGATCGTGCGTACCACCGTCGGGCTGGCACCGCGAATGTAGATGCCTCCGCCGCGGCTGGCGACGCCGCCCGTTATCACCACGGAGTCCAGCACACTGCCCGGTCCCTCTCGACTCGAGAAGCGCACCACAGGACCGCGCCCGGTGCCCCGGATAACGGTGGCCTCGCCGGCGCCGACAATCCGGATCGCCTTGCCGCGGAAGTCGATGCGCTCGCCGTAGTCGCCGGCCGCCAGCTCGATCACGTCGCCATCGACGGCCCTATCGATGGCCGCCTGAATCGACTCTTCCGGCGCCACCTGAATCGTGTCGCCACGCCGATCGATACTTGTCAGCTGGGGGTGTGCGGTCGTCGCCATGCTCGCGAGCGCGGCGAGTACCACTACACGGCGCAGCGTCGGCCGCATCGATGTTTCCTCGATCGGTGGCGCGCTCATCGCACGGTGGGCTGATCTCGTGAGTATGCTATCCGATTCTGGCTACGCCGGGCGGTTGCTCGGGTCTGAATATACGGGTCACGCGCAGGGCCACGCAGTCGAAAGATGCGGCCCGCGTGTCCAAAAAGATGCGACCTGCGCGTCCAATAGGAGACAATAGGCACTCCCTGCTTCCCATCGGGTCTGGAGCGCGAATCATCGATGCGCGATCACCGATACCGCACGCCTTGCGGCGTGCTGGCAACTGTCATGCTGCTGCCGTGGCTGGCCGGCTGTTCTGGTGAGCGGGTCGCGGTTGCCGATCCGTCAATCCCGGAAGCGCTCGCCGCCGCAGAGGACATGGTTCGCGAGGGGACGTTCCGGCAGACGTTGTTGATGACCGGTGAGCTGAAAGCGGCGTACGGGGAGCAGGTGCAAATACCACGGCTGCCCAGCTGGGAGACGACGATCCGGTGGATGGTTGCGGACGGAGCGCTCGTTGCCGAGGGTGATCGATTGGTCGAGCTCAATACAGCGGAGATCGCCAGCGACCTGGAGAACAAGATCACCGCTCGCCAGACCGCGGCAAATCAGCTCGTTCGTCGTCAAGCCGAGCTCCAAGGGGAGACAGCACAGAAGGAGTTCGATGTCGAGCGCAACCGAGTGGCGATGCGTAAGGCCGAGATCGAAGCGCAGGTTCCCGAGGAAGTTCAGACGCGCAAGACCTACCAGGAAAAACAGCTCGCCTACGAGCAGGCGCTGGTTGCCTACGAGAAGGCGATGGTCGACATGCAGGGGCATCTGGAAGCCGCCGAGGCCGAGCTCGATGTGCTCCGTATCGACATCGTCCAGAGCGAGCGCGAAGTAGCGGTGGCACGCCGGGCCATCGAGGCCATGCTGCTGCGGTCCCCCCAGTCGGGAATCGCGGTGGTGCTCGAGAATCGTCGCGAGGATCGTAAGTTCCAGGTCGGCGATACGGTCTGGGTGAGCGCCGCGATCCTCGAGATCCCCGACCTGTCCGAGATGGTTGTCGAAGCTCGGCTGTCCGATGTCGATGATGGCAAGATCACGCTCGGTATGCGCGCCGGGTGCACGCTGGATGCGTACCCGGCACGGACCATCGGTGGGGTCGTGCGCGCCATCGCCCCGATCGCCACCGCTGGAGGGCGGCGGTCGATGCAGCGATTCTTCATCGTCGAGCTCGACCTCGACGAATCCGACCCGGAGCTCATGCGCCCCGGAATGTCGGTAAAGGTCGAAGTGGAAACCACACTCCGCGAGCGTGCCGTGCTCGTTTCTCGGCGGGCGCTCGAGTTCGAGGACGACGGCGCCTACGTGCTCCTGGCCGACGCCGACCGCCAGCGCGTCCGGCTGGGGCCATGCAATGCGCAAGACTGTGTGCTCGAAGAGGGCCCGCCGTTGGGTACCCAGGTGAGCCTCCGCTGATGCCGTCGACCGGCGATCAACCTGCACGAGCCGGATGGCGCCGCCACGGTGCCGCCCTGCGCCTCGTCGCTGTCGTTGCCACGCTCGTCGTCGGTGTGGGTTGGTGGCTTTCGGCGACATTCGCCTCCGGTCCCGAGGTGTCTTGGGCGGCCGCGAAGATCGACGACCTGGTGATCGGTGTCGATGTCGAAGGCACCCTGGCATCGCGTGACTCGAGTCAGCTCGGGGCCCTGCTGGTGCAGGACTTCTACGACTTCACGATCCGTTTCATGGCCGCGGAAGGTTCGCAGGTAAAACAGAGCGAAGCGGTGCTGAAGTTCGATACGTCGGAGCTGGACAGCCGGCTGTTGCAGCTACAGACAGAAGCGGCGGAGGCTGACAAGAACATCGAGAAGCGCGACGGCGACACCCAGCAGGAGCTCATGACCCTGGAGCTACAGCTCGCTGAGGCGGAAGCCAATCTCAGCAAGGCGCGCCTGCAGAACGATGTGCCCGACGACCTGCGCTCCGCCAACCAGGCGGAGATCGATCGGCTGGATCTGGGAGTTGCCGAGGTGGAGGTGCGTAGCCTCGAGGGACGACTGACCGCCGCCACGACAGCTGCCGCAGCGCAGCGCGCGGCGCTGGTGGCGCAACGCGACCGCGCCGTGCGGCTGGTGGCCGCGACCGCGACCGCGATCAAGAGCCTGACGGTGAGCTCGCCCAGGGCGGGCACGGTCATCCATACGACCAACTGGCGCGGCGAGAAAAAGAAGGTGGGCGATTCAGCATGGCGCCATGATTCCATCATCGAGATTCCCAACCTCGCCCTGATGATGGGGCGGGGAGAGGTCGATGAGGCAGATGCCGGCCGTGTTCACGAGGGACAGGCGGTGACGCTACGGCTCGATGCTCATCCGGACATCCGGTATGACGCGCGAATCGAAACGATGGCGATGACGGTGCAGCGTAAGCGCTCGTCGCGCAATCCGCTGAAGGTGATGCGGCTCGACCTGGCGCTCGCCGACACCGATACCAAGCGCATGCGGCCGGGTATGCGATTCCGGGGCACCGTGGAGACCGAGCGCATGACCGATGTGCTGGTGATCCCGGCGCACGCGGTGTTTCCGTCTGACAGTGGGCCGGTCGTCTATCGGCAGACTTTGTTCGGGTACGAGCACGTGCAGGTCGAGCTCGGCGCTCGCAACGCGCTCGCCGTGCAGGTGCTCAGCGGCCTCTCGGCCGGCGATCGTGTCGCCGAGGTACGACCGGGCGCATGATGCCGCGCACCCGATGGATCGTGCTCGCCACGACCCTGCTGGTAGCCGTCGGCGGGGCGGTCGGACTGGCTCGCTCGTGGAGGGGCGTCGATACGCTAGCCACGTACCGGGTAGAGCGCCACCGCTTCCTGCACCGCATCGATGCAGAGGGGATGCTAATCGCCGAGACCGCGACCGTGCTGACGGTGCCTACCACCGCGGCCAAGGAGCCCATGAAGATCGCCTGGCTGGCCCGCGACGGTTCGCATGTCGAAGCCGATCAGGTGGTGATCCGGTTCGATCCCACCGACATGGAGAACGAGCTGTTTAGCGGTCAAGCCGATCGCGACAAGGCGGCCAGCCGAACCCAGCAGACCAGCATCCAACAGAGCACCCAGCTGGATAACCTCGGCCGCGATGCGGCGCTGGCCACGCTGCAGCTCCAGCACGCCCGAGACTTCCAGAGTACCGACGCAGAGATCTATTCGAGCAAGGAGATCCTCGAGTCACAGATCGACGAGGAACTGGCCAGCACGCGCAAGCGACATGCCGAGGACGCGCGGGAGATCCGCGCCGAGATCGGTCAGGTAGAGCTCGACCTGCTCGATCTCGAGCGTCGCCGGGCGGAGCTCACCATCGAGAAGGCAGAGGCCGGATTGAGTGCGTTGGAGGTCAAGGCCCCACACGAGGGCATCTTCGTTCTGCGCCTCAATTGGATGGGGGAACCGCCGACTGTCGGCCAGGTTGCCTTCGGCAGCCAGCCGATTGCCGAGATTCCGCAGCTCGGGGTGATGAAGGCCCAGATCTTCGTACTCGAGGCCGACGCTGGTGGCGTCGAGGTGGGTACCCGGGCCGAGGTCGTGCTGGAGTCCCATCCCGGCGAGATGGTCGAAGCCACCGTGCGGGTAGTCGCGGCGGTTGCCAAGCGACGCAACCGCTGGTCACCGGTGCAGTACTTCGACGTCGAGCTCGAGCTGTCGAACACCGACCCCACGATGATGAAGCCTGGCCAGAGGGTGCGGGCCACGCTGTTACTGCAGGACCTCGACGACGTGCTCGCGGTTCCGCGCGAGGCGGTGTTCCAGGATGACGATGGCAGCCCGTTCGTCTACCGGCGTGGCGTGAACGGGTACGAGGTGACCGCCGTAGAGCTGGGATCCGCGGCGCTGGGGCGCGTCGTGGTCAGCTCTGGAATCGCCGCCGGCGACGTCCTGGCGCTGGAGAATCCGACCCGCGTTGCCGTGGTATGGAAGAGCGAGGAGCAGTCGGATGGTCCAGGGCTCGTCGACACCGGGACGCGGCCTTGAGCGTCGCCGAGGCGCTGCTGAGCGCGGTCACCAATCTGGCGACGCACAAGCTACGATCGGCGCTGACCATGCTCGGCATGATCTTCGGGGTCGGCGCCGTGATCGCAATGCTGTCGATCGGCGCCGGAGCCGAGCGCCAGGCGATGGAGATCATTGATCGCATGGGGCTGCGCAACGTGCTCGTACGCGATGTCGATCGTAGCGAGGACGAGCTCAACGAGATCCGGCGGAAGTCGTTGGGGGTCTCGCTGCGCGACGCGAGCGTGATTCGCGACGGGATTCCCGGAGTAGATCTTGCGGTGCCCCGAGTCGAGATCGACGCGTACCGGATCATGGCGGTGGAGTCGCGCGCCGAGGGGAGTGTGATCGGGGTGTCGTACCGACAGGCCGAGCTGTCGGGGCTGCGTATCAGCGAGGGGCGGTTCCTCGATCGCCTCGATGAAGAGCTCCATGCGCAGGTGTGTGTTGTCGGTGCGGGAGTCCGACGGGATCTGTTTGGTGTTGGCACGGCGCTCGGCGGCCAAGTCAAGATCAACAACGTCTGGTTTGAGGTGGTGGGTGTGCTCGAGGAGGTCGGCGGTGCCGGATCATTCGAGGGAGTGGACATCGGTACCACTGCTTCAGAGATCTATGTCCCGGTCAGCACCGCTATTCGGAAGTTCGACCGCGAGCCGCTGCGCGCGCCGGTCGACGAGATCGTCGTACGACTCGACGACCAGGCATCGCCGCAGGCAAGTGCCGTCGCCATCCGGCGGCTGCTCGAGCGGATCCACGGGGGCGAGGACGATTTCGAGCTGGTGATTCCGGAGGCGCTGCTGGATCAGAGCCAGCGGACGCAGCGGCTCTTCAACATCGTCATGGGTTGTATCGCCGGCATCTCATTGCTCGTCGGCGGTATCGGCATCACCAACATCATGTTGGCCACGGTGCTGGAGCGCACGCGTGAGATCGGCATTCGGCGGGCGGTCGGCGCCCGCCGGCAAGAGATTCGCGCCCAGTTCATGATCGAGGCGTTCGCGATCAGCGTCATCGGCGGCGCCGCCGGCGTCGCGATGGGCATCATCATTGCCAAGGTGGTGGCGGCGTCAGCCGGCTGGGAGACTGTCGTGACGGCGTCGTCGATCGTGTTGTCGACGAGCGTGTCGATGGCGGCAGGACTGGTCTCCGGCATCTACCCGGCCACTCGCGCTGCGCAGCTCGATCCCATCGAGGCGCTGCGCTACGAGTAACGCCCACCGCCCGGACTAGTGGATCTGTTACCGGCCACTAGCAGACCGTGGTGAAAGTGTGGTGGATCTGGCGACAGGGTCTTGCGAAGTGGAGGCAAGGAGAGAGGAGGAGGCGATGGATACCCCATCGTTGACGAGGAACGACGCAGGATACGCGCGCAACCCCCTGTCGCCCGAAGAGTTACGTCGATTTGGGGCCATCTGCGGTGTTGGCCTTTCTCGACGATGGCCGGGGCATCGCCAGTGTCAGGCCGCCTTGCATCTGGCCCCAACTCGCCGTAACCAGACCCACCACACTTTCACCACGGCCTGCTAGCGCACCTTCTCGGAGTAGTTCCCATGTTGGCGTAGGCGCGTCACGGCGCCGCTCGTATCGACCTCGAACACCCACTCCTCGCCGGGCTCGCCGTTGTCACGCACACGGTGGAACGTGTTTCCTTCGATGTGCGTGAGCTTGGTTAGCCCACCGAGCGGGTCATCGGTTGGCAAGCCCATGCTGGCGAGGCCGTCCTCCCAGAGCACGATTGCCGACTCCCCCCAGGTGGAGCGGTACAGGCCGAGGTAACGCTCGAGCTCGCTGTTGTCCGGATCGACGTCAGCCGAGTCAGTGGTGGCCTCGTCGTGCGCCGCGTCGGCTTCTGCGGCTGCCGACAGTGCCGGCCCGACGATCTCGTAGGCGCGGCGCGCATAAAGACCCGGGCTCACGCCCAGCGCGTTGGCCATGACAGTGACCGCTACGCGGTCCCGCGGCTGCAGCGTGAGGCTACTGCGAAAACCTGGACACGAGCCTCCGTGGCCGACGAACGTCGTGTCGTCACTGCGTGACACCGAGAAGCCGAGTCCCCAGTGAGCGCTCCAGTTCTCGTCGACCCAGTGCACTCGGTGCATCTCGCGCAGGGTGTTAGCAGCCAGTACCTCGGTCTCTCCGCTGGCCAGGAGCCGGAACTGCCATGAGGCGAACTTGGCGAGGTCCTCCACCGTCGAGGCGAAGCCGGCTGCAGGCGAGATGCCGCGCGCCTGGAAGACTGGGATCTGCTCGCGGGGCCCCTCTCGGCGCGGTGGACCGTATCCTGTCGCCAGGCGCCCGCTGGCCTCGTCGGCAGGGATCTCCGTAGTCGTCGAGCTCATATCCAGCGGCCTCAGGATGTGCTCCTGGATGTAATCGGCATAGTGCTGTCCCGATACCGCCGCTACCGTCTCGCCTGCCAGGGTCAGGCCGAGGTTGGAGTACTGGAGGTATGTGTCGGCCGGGTAGAGCGTGCGTTGGCGTGAGACACTCTCGGTGATCTGCTCGCGCGTCGGGAAGAGGAACTCAGGACCGGTCCAGTACGGGTGCGCAGACTCTCGCGGTAGTCCCGAGGAGTGCGTCAGGACGCCGCGCAGGGTAGCTCGCCCGGAGTCAGCGTGTGATTCCTCGATGTCGAACCACGGAAGATGGTCACGGATCTCGTCGTCGAGGCGCAGGTTGCCGGCATCGCGCTGTTGCATGACAGCGATGCTGGTGAACAGCTTAGAGATCGAGCAGATGCTATAGATCGTCTGCGGCGTCGCCGGCTGGCGACGCTCGAGGTCGGCGAAACCGAATCCGCGCGCCCAGACGATGCTCTGGTCGTGAACGATCGCCGCTGACAGACCCGGAATGCGCTTGTAGGCGAGCTCGGCGTCAAGCCAGGTTTCGAGCAGTCGCAGCGCCTTCGCGACGCCCGGGTTGTCGGCCACCCGGTCTGGTGGAATCCCGGCGGGCGGTGCTGCGTCGGCAACCGCCTGCGCCCAGGCGTTGGCGGGGATGGACAAGCTCAACACCAGTACCCAGAGGGTGATTCGTCGCATGGTCATGCTCCGAGCTGTGGGACGACAACAATGTCGCCCAGGGCCGCATGCTATCGCTCGCAGGAGCGTGAGTCAGGGGTGCGCGGCGACTGCGTACACGAACAGTGGGATGTCGCGACCGCGCCACCATGCGACACTCCGCGGGAGGATTCCACCCGAGGTCCGTGTCATGAACACAGCCACTGTCAGACTGGCGCTCGCGCTGCCACTCCTGCTGGCCGCCGAGTCGCCTCACATCCCTGTCGCGAGGACTCCAGTGCTGCAGCGCGCCGCAATTCATGAGCTCGATCTGGCGCTCGACGACGGTACCCAACTGCACTATGCCGTGGCGATTCCCGATGACATCGATGCCGAGGAGTCACTGCCGCTGGTTGTGGCGCTTCACTATGGCTGGCGAGGTGAACAATCCCCGCGGCTCGGGCGCGACTTCCTGCGCATCCTGGTCGAGCCCGGCGTCGGCGACACGCGAGCTATCCTCGTGGCTCCGAATTGCCCGGAGGGCTCGTGGAACCACCCGCGAGCCGAAGCCGCCGTGCTTGATCTGGTGGACGCGGTGGTGCGTGAGTATCCGGTCGATACGGATCGCATCCTGGTGACGGGATTCAGCCTCGGCGGCATGGGCACATGGTTCTTCGCCGCCAACCATGCCGAGGTGTTCGATGCCGCGATCGCCATCGCTTCCGTACCCGTCATCGACCATGGTGCCGGGTCGCGCGCCGACCCGGAGACCTTTCTCGCCGCGTTGGCGGACGGGGCAGCGCCGTGGGTAAGCGGGCTGATGCGCGTCCCATTCTTCGTAATCAATAGTCGTGCCGACGAGCTGATTCCCTTCGCCCAGGCCGAGGCCGCGACCGCGGCGCTGGCCGAGCTCGGCGCACCGGTGCGGTTCCTTCCGTTGGAGGGCATCAGTCACTACCAGTCGGCCGGCTACGTGCCGGCCCTGCAACAGGGGGTCCGCTGGGTGCTGCAGCAATGGGGCGACGCCCCCGAGCCGGGCTCTCGTCAATAGTTCGGAGTTGTCGTGGTGATGAATACTCGGCTTTCGCGTCATGCGTTCCTCGGTTTGGCACTGGCGCTCGCTTCGGTTGTGTCGGCCGGCGCGCAGCAACCTCGTGGCCCGATATCGACGGAAGACCGCTTCGCCCGGTACGCCGAGCACGTTCGCATGGCCGAGGCGTCGCCCTTCAAGCATCTGCGCTGGCAGTTTCTCGGACCCACCAACATCAGCGGCCGCATGACCGACGTTGCGGTGGTCACGCCGCGAGGTCAGAGCTATACGCTCTTCGTCGCCGGTGCTTCGGGCGGTGTCTGGCGTAGCCGCAACGAAGGCGTGTCGTGGGAGCCGGTGTTCGAGCGCGGCGTATCCACGTCGATAGGTGACGTCACGATCGCGCCGTCCAACCAGGACATCGTCTGGATCGGAACGGGCGAGGCCAATATCTTCCGCAGCTCGATGGCCGGGTCGGGGGTATACAAGTCGACCGACGGAGGCGACACCTGGGAACACAAGGGTCTGGGAGCTACTCATACCGTGGCTCGTATCGTCATCCATCCCACCGATCCCGACACCGTCTACATCGCCGCCTCTGGCCACGAATGGACCGACAACCCGGAGCGCGGTGTCTACAAGACCACTGATGGCGGCAACACCTGGGACCACGTGCTGTTCATCAACGATCACACCGGTGCGATCGACGTGGTTGCAGATCCCAGCGCCCCCGACACGCTGTACGTGGCCACCTGGGATCGCCTGCGACACAAGTGGAACGATCCGCGAAACACCCCCGACACCGATGGATCGGGGGTGTGGAAAACTACCGATGCGGGGGCCAACTGGCGCCAGATCA
The DNA here is from genome assembly GCA_963666055.2 of Acidobacteriota bacterium. Lineage (GTDB taxonomy): Bacteria > Acidobacteriota > UBA890 > UBA890 > WLXD01 > DASCOT01. The sequence goes on from CAXWPH010000015.1 coordinate 1,698,450, forward strand.
ACGACGGGCTGCCCTCGCCGGCCCAGCGCGGCCGCATTGGCATCGACGTTTCCTCCTCTAATACCGACGTGGTTTACGCGTTCGTCGACAACTACGACGTGGCGCGGATGCCCGAGGAGGACGAAACCGATGCTTATGGCCGACCGGGAGGGCCGGTGATCCGTGGCGCCACCGTGTACCGCTCCGACGATCGGGGTGAGAGTTGGCGGCAGACGTCTGAGAACAACGACACCATGCAAGGGCTCGGAGGCACCTACGGCTGGGTGTTTGGCCAGATCCGTGTCGATCCCACCAACGAGGACCGCATCTACGTGATGGGCCTGAGATTGAACGTCTCCGACGATGCCGGCCGCAGCTTCCGTCGGCTCGAGGGGATGCACGGCGACCATCACGGCCTATGGATCGATCCGGACAACCCCGACTACCTGGTGAATGTGAACGACGGTGGGCTGGCGATCTCGTACGACGCGGGTGAGAACTGGCGCACCTTCGAGGACAACCTCCCGTTGGCGCAGTTCTTCAACGTCAGCCACGACATGGATGAGCCGTTCCGCGTGTACGGCTCGATCCAAGACCACGGCTCGCGACGCGGTGTTGTGGATCTCAGCCTCGGCCGTAGCAACATCTCGGCAGTTCCCTTCGAGAACGCCCCTGGAGGCGAGGGATCCACCCACGCTATAGACCCCACCGACCCTGACGTGGTGTACGCGGCGGGTTTCTACGGGAGCATATTTCGCGCCGACCTGGCATCGGGCGATCGCCAGCAGCTGGTGCCGGAGCCGGGGGAGGGGGAGGCACCCCTGCGTGGGCAGTGGGTCGCGCCGTTCATCATCTCACCGCACAACCCGCGGGTGATCTACCACGGCATGAACTTCCTGTATCGCTCGATGAACCAAGGCCAGTCATGGGAGCGGATCAGCGACGACCTGACGTACAACGAGATCGACAAGATCGGCGATATCCAGTACCAGACGATCTACTCGATATCGGAGTCGCCGCTGCAGTTCGGCCTGCTGTACGCCGGCACCGATGACGGGCGCGTGTGGACCACCGACGCCGCGTCTGGCTGGGCGGAGATCACGGGCGAGCTGCCGCGCGGCAAGGTCATCGCCGAGATCGTGGCGTCGCAGTACGACGTCGATACCGTTTACATGACGCAGAATGGCAAGCGCGACGACGACTTCGTGCCCTACCTGTGGAAGTCGACCGACCGTGGCTCCACCTGGCAGGGCATCGCCAAAGGGATTCCCGGCGGCCCGATCAACGTCATGAAAGAGGACCCCAACGTTGAGGGGGTTCTTTACGTCGGCACTGATACCGGGGCCTACGTCAGCCTCGACGGCGGCGTCGGATGGCACGCCTTGGCAGCCGGGATCCCCAACACGTTCGTGCAGGACCTGGTCGTACATCCGCGCGATGACATCCTGGTGGCAGCGACCCACGGGCGCGGAATGTGGGCGCTCGACCTGCGCCCGATCCAGCAGCTTATGCCCGAAGTTCGTGGGCAACCGTTACATGTGTTCGATGTCGAGTCGGTGATCCTACCGGAACGTCGAGAAGGGTTGTCCGGTGGCGCGAACCGACCGCACGTGGCAGTCCACTACTGGCTCGGTGCTCCGAGCGAGGTGGTGATCACGGTGCAGAGCGCCGACGATGAGGTCGTGCGCACGCTCGAGGGTACTGGCGACGCCGGCCACAACATGGCGGTATGGGATCTGTCGGTCGACGCCACCGAAGAGAATCGACCGCGGCGCGGCCCGCCCCTGGCCGGCCCTGGACGCTACACGGTTTTGGTCGACGCGGCGGCCGAGTCGGTGGAAGCGACGTTCACCGTCAGAGGCGGTGGTGGCGAGCGTCCGTAAGATCCTGACGCTCGCTCTTGTCGGCACCCTGGCGGCAGGATGCAGCCAACCGATTCTCGACGATAGGGCGCAGCTGGAGGTTCTCATCGAGCGCTACATCGGCGCCCGCGACTCGGAGTCGACGGCGTCGAGGGACATGCGCGCTGCCGCCTTCGTTGGCAGGATCGCCGCCAGCCGGGTACTGCTGGCGCAGTTGCGCGACGTTTCCATCGACGCCTTGTCGCGCCCCCAGCGCATCGACCGTGCCTATCTGATCGGTGCCCTGGAGGCGGAGATCTTCGACGCCGAAGCGCTGCGGCGCTGGGAAACGGATCCCACGATCTACGTTCCTGCGGGCTCGATCGCGGGCGCTCTCAATGCCGCCGAGTCCGAACCTACAGAGGGCACGCTGGAGCATCTCGCCACCTTGCTGGGGGACATCCCGTTGGCAACCAAGGCGGCGCGGGCCAACCTTGGCAGGCCCCCACGCAGGTTTACTGAAGCGGCGATCTTCGAGGTTTCCGCCACCCTCGCGGTGTTGCGTGAGCGCGGCTCGGCGATCGCGGAGACTGCCACCGGGACAGGTCTCGTCGATGCCACCGGTGCTGCAATCGAGGCTCTGCGGGCCTTCGAAGGCTATCTGCGCAACGATGTGCTGCCGCGCTCCGACGGTGTTTGGGCCATCGGCAAGAAGCACTACGACTTCCTAGTGCAGCATCGCTGGCTGCTCGATGCCGATGCCGACGCGATCCTGGAGAGGGGTCGGCGAGCGTTCGATGAAACCGAAGCAAGGGCTCAGGAGGTCGCTGAGCGCATCGCCCCCGGCATGCACTGGATCGATGTCTACGAGTCGGTCAAGGATGATCATCAGCCCTTCGACGCGATCAAGGGCGCCTATCAATCTCAGGTGGACGCGGCGCGTGCGTTTGTTCGTGATCATCAGGTGGTCACGCTGCCAGATGGCGAGCATGTCATCACCGTGGACACGCCACCCGCCCTGCGGCGGTCGTCGCCGTTCGGTACGTTTCAGACGGTGCGACCGTTCGACGACGGGCTCGAAGGGCGGCTCGTGCTCACGCCAATCGATGCGTCACTGCCAGCCGATCAGCGCCTCGAGCGATCACGCTCGCACCATCACGCCTGGACGCCGATCATCGCCGTCCACGAGGCTTATCCGGGACATCATGTACACGCGTTGAAAGCGAGGCAGAACATCCGGCTGTTGCGGCGCGTGGCCGACGAGCCCATCACGCTCGAGGGCTGGGGGCTATTCACCGAGAAGCTGATGTTCGAGCTCGGCTTCCTGGCGGGAGACGAAGTCGAGCTCACCATCCTGCGCAACCGGCTGTGGCGGGCGGCGCGCGTTATTCTCGACGTGAGCCTGCACACAGGCCGTATTGAAATTCGGCAGGCAGTCGATTTTCTCGTCAATCGTGTTCGCTTCGAGCGCCGTGCAGCGGAGCTCGAGGTGGGCATGTATCCGCGACGCCCGACCTACGTGCTCGGTTACCTCATCGGCATGCAGGAGATCGAGCGGCTACGCGACGATTGGGTGGTTGCCAACGGACCGCCGAACCCACCGTCCAAGCTATACGATGCTCTCCTGTCGGCCGGCGGCATCCCGCCGGCGCTCATCCGCGCCGAGCTGCTCGGCGAGGAAATACCGGAGCGTCAGTGAACACGTCGTCGGGCGGGATCTCCTGCCCCCGCTGGAGGCCTACTCGATGGTGGTGAAGCTGCCGAGCGGTGCGGACCTGGATGGCATGCGTGCCGTCGCCCGCGTCGTGGCGGGCACCATCGAGAGCATGCGGCGCGAGCTGCGAGCCGGTATCACCACGCGAGAGCTCGACGCGGTAGGGCGCCGCGAGCTTGCTACCCACGGCGCCCGCTCCGCACCCGAGCTGGTGTACGGATTTCCCGCCGCCACCTGCATCAGCGTCAACGACCAAGCGGCTCACGGGATTCCTGGCGACCGTGAGGTGCGCGATGCGGATCTGGTCAACATCGACGTTTCCGCCGAGCTCGACGGCTATTATGCCGACGCTGGCGCGTCGTTCCCGGTGGGTGCGGTCGCTCCGCTGGCGCAGCAACTCTGCGACGCCGCGCAGGAGGCGCTGCGCGAGGCGCTGCGCGCAGTTCGCCCCGGCAAGCTCGTCAACACGGTTGGTCGGGCCGTCGAAAGGGTGGCCCGCAAACGAGGATTTCGAGTGATTCGCAACCTCTGCGGACATGGGGTGGGGCGCAGCATCCACGAGGACCCCCGTACGCTGCTCAACTACTACGAGCCGCGCGACCGCCGGCGTTTCAGCGAGGGCCTGGTGCTCACCGTCGAGCCGTTCTTGTCGATCTCGGCGAACCGCGCCGTTCAGGATGATGATGGTTGGACTCTGCGCACGGCCGACGGCAGCCTGGCGGCGCAGTACGAGCACACGGTGGTGGTGACCCGCAGCGGCGCCGAGTTGTTGACGGCTCTATGATCGAGCAGGTTGCAGAGGGCGTGCTGCGGACACTTTGGCGCCGCCAGCGCGCATCCGGATCATCAGGCAGCAGGGTGAGGTGAACCGCCGTCCTCCGCAGACGAGCTAGGCTTCGGCAGCGATGTGCTTCGCGCTGCACGATGTAGTCGCCGCCGGGAACCTGCATCGGCCCGTTGACAATCGTGCCCCCGAGCTCGGTGATCTGTGCCGCCGCGGTATCGCAGCTGCCGACTTCAGCGTAGTAGAGCCACGCCGCTATCGGCATTTTCTCGGGCTTTTTCCACATCCCGCCCACGTCTCGGCCGTTGACGCGGAAGACGCGATAAGTGCCGAGATCCTCGCCCAGGTCCATATCGCTCGAGATCTCCCAGCCGAACAGCGCGGAGTAGAAGCTCCAGGCGGCTTCCAGGTCAGTGGTGGCGAGCTCGTTCCAGGAGAACTCGCCGCTCTCAGCATCGCGGTCGGTCCGGGGCGGGCTCAGCGGTTGGTAGAACCCCACTACGGCGCCCTGCGGATCCATCAGCACGGCGACCTTTCCAATCTCCGGCAGCTCCATCTCGTGCAAGATGTTGGCGCCCAGCTCGCGGGCCTGGCTGACTTTGGCGGAGATGTCATCGGCGTGGATGTAGCCTAGCCAATGGGTCGGAGCTCCCTGCTCTTTGGCTTCCTCGGGGAGCTGCATGCAGCCGGCCACCGGGTCGTCGCCGAGCACGAACAGGTCGTAGGGCATGTCGCCCGGAAACTTCTGCTGAGCCCATCCGACGAGTTGCGTGTAGAAGTCGATCGACCCGGCGGGGTCCGTGGACATGATCTCGTACCAAATGAAGCGTCCCTGGTCGGCCAAGGGTACCTCCGTCTCTGGATGAACGAGGCTGCGTCTCGCGAAGCGAACATTCTCGGCCACGGCGTGTCATCGCGCTAGCGGTACTCAGCTCCGTGTCACCGGTGCTCCGCTCAACGCATCCTCGTCGATGTGAACGTTAAATCTATGGTGTCAGAATAAGCTATTTATTATCAACAAGTTATGGATTATTAGACAAGCATAGTGGTCCTTGTGTCACCAGATAGTCACGGTAGACACGGCGTGTCGGGACACCATCGGAGTCATCGAGAAAGCCCCGTCGGTTTCCAGACAAGGAACGATCACTGACATGAACAGCACGCGCCTCGATCAGGGGGCGTGCTGTCTGGTAGAGCCTGGATCAGGGCACTGCATCGGCACTGCCGCAGGCGATGGCCATCATCACCATCGCCAACCCGCCCTCGCCCCAGGCCAGTTTGGCGCTTGAATCAGCGGAACTCGCCGCCGCGAGCATCTGGGCTCTAAGCGTTCCGCAGGCCGCTAGCAGAATCCCTGTCCTGGCCGCCGTCGAGCACCGGGAGTGACGCATTGCCGCATCAATCCTCTCGCGGCTCTCACGGATGCTCCTGTCATACACCGTGTGGGCCTTCTTGCCGCCGGTCCTGGGGTATCGGATCCGCCACACCGCCACAATCCTTTGTCTTCAATAACTTACGGCCTTTCTCATCCGCCACACTGGGACCCTCTGTGGCGGATAGGAATTCCTGTAAGTTGTTGATTTCATTGAGTTGTGGCGGTGTGGCGGATACGACAGCCCCTTCTCGGGGCAAGTAGGTATCCCAGAGTGCCTGTAGCGCCTCGCGCTTGTAGCCTTTCGGAGTATTCCCGTCCGGCAGACGTACCGTAACCGGGCGCACCTTGAACGGCCTGAGCAGGTCGACCAGCCCGCGCGGCGACAGCGGCTTGCCGCGCCGCCATTCACTCCAGGGCCGATCTTCCATAGCGTGCAAAGCGTCGAGGATGTCAGCTGTGCTCATCGCCTCCGGGTCGCCGGCTTCTCGGAAGACCTGTCGCAGATCCGCGAGCAGTTTTTCTCTCTCGCCTGTTTCATCCTCGCCGGCATCGATACTGACGTGCTCGCAAGCGCGCCATGCCCGACCGGTGTCGCCCGCCCATTGTCCGCCAGCGACATCGGCGATCGCCAGCAACGCCTCCCAGGCGTCGCGGGCACGGTCGTGAAGGCCGGCGGGGAAGGCGACGTCGTTCCGGTGGCGCGCGAGGATCGCTTCCGCCTTGTCGCCCGTCCACTTGACGATCTGCCGTTGCAGGCGCTCGATGGCATTGCGGTCGCGGTCGCGCCACAGAGGCAGGCTCCGACCCGGCAGCCGCCGCTCAAGGCGCACCACCACGGATCGGTCAAGCACCGTGTCGGGCAGGCTGCCGATGCGGCCATCACCTTTGGACACCAGCTGGAAAACCGCCGCGGCTCGTGATCCTCCCCAACGCACCGGGTCACGTAAGCGCCGCTGCGCCGCTGAGAAGAGTTGATGACGGCGATCAGATCCGGGATGTCTTTCTTAGGGAACGTCCGGTCTGCTTCGTCCAGCAGCAGGCTCGGGGCGCTCTTTTCAATCACCCGGAACAATACCGCCGGGGTCACGTTGCCAGTCGGCAGAGGCCGATACACGAGCTCTGCGATGACTTCCAGCAACAGCGACTTGCCGCACCGCTTGGTGGCGCTCGTGAGGTTCAGGAACGGCGAGACGTCCAGTCGATCATGCAGCCTCGTCATCACCACCCACAGCGCCACGGCCTCGGTCAGCGGCGCCGGCATGGACACATAGCGTGCGATCAGCGCGGCGATCTCGGCAAGCATGGCCGCTCCGTCCACCGGCTCAGGCCAGGGCTCGGGCTCAGGCCATTGCAGCGCGCGGCCTTGAAGGGCATTGTCATCACTCTCTGACGCACGGGCTGCCTTGACGTCAGAATCCAATGTCTTGACGCGCACCCGCAAGCGTTTCGCCTCCGCCTTGCGCACGCGGTCGTACTCGTGCGGTGGCAGCTCGGCCAGGCGCATAACTGCCTGCTCGTACTCATCATCGCCGCCGGGTGCCCCCGCGTTCGCATCGTGCTCGGGGGCCTCCGCCAGCAGCGCGACTGGGTCCAGCCCATCGGGTACTTCGTCCGCCAGGTCCCAGCCCTGAGGCAGTTCATCCGGGACTTGTACGATCCGCACCGAGGCCACACCGGCCTCTCGAGCCAAGCGCGCCACCGTGTCGGCGAAACGCGCACCCGCCGCGTCGGCGTCCGGCCACACCTTCATCTCGCGGCGGCCCTCGAGCGGCGACCAGTCCGTCATGTGGGGGGACTGGGCCCCATGCATGGGTGTGGTTGCCACCGTGTCGGGAAACCGCTTGGCGGCCGCCTCAGCCGCCTTTTCGCCCTCGCACACCAGCACCGGTGTATCTGGGGACGCGAGGATGCCGGGCAGGTTCAACAGCGGCCGTGGCGCAGGAATCCCTTTCGCCCGCCAGCCGCGCTTGCCGTTGCCGAGATCGCACCAGGTAACAGGCCGGATTTCCTTGTCGAGCGTGCCGTCGGAGCTCTGGGTATCCCACCGGCATACATAGCCCATCAACCGGCCTTCGGCGTCATGGTAGGGCCAGGACCGGGACGGTGCGCCATGCTCTCGGTGGTGGTAGTGCATCTGCGATGCCTCGTGTGGCACCGGCACGATGGGCACGATGGTGTCTTTGTTGCGGCCGTTGCTCTGGAGTTCGTGGCCGTGAATCTCGCCGGCAAGCCCGTTGCCGAGCGTCTTGGCGAGGTCGAGTGCGGCCTCCGATGCGCGACACTTCAGCCTGAACGCGTTGAGGCTTATCGGGTCGCCAAACGTCTCGTCGGTGGCAAAATCAGCCCCGATGCCGGTGTCGATGTTGATCTTGAGACTGTTGCCGGGAGCCCCTTGCAGGTTGCCGACCAGGAACTCCCTGCCTACAACCCGACGGGCGGGAAACCAACCAGCGCTCCAACAGCTCCGGGTAGGCAGCTAATGCTTGGGCGTTGATGGTCTCGTGGTCGATGTGGCCCATCAGCCCGATCTCATGGCTGGTGCAGTCTGATCAATCCGGCTCATCGCCCGCCTGGCTCGTACTCCGGTACGGCTGGCTAAGCTTCCTGGCAACCCACTCATCGAGGCTGTCTCGTGGGTACATGACGTAACGACCGAACTTCAGAAACTCCGGTCCGCCACCAACGCATCGCCACTTGCTCAACGTAGCGACCGCGACGGGGACGTTGTGCACTTCGGCCAGGTACGCGGAGGCTTCCACCGGGTTGAGTCGCCGCTTGTTGAACCGCGACTGAAGAGCGGCGGCGGCGTCCGCAGCGTTGGCCGGAGTCGCGCTGTTGGCTTCGTAGTGCGTGACGTCAGTCATTTCGATTTGTCCTTGTTGCCTCAATTCTCAGATTTGGGGGTTGCCGCCGCGCGCAGTGGCGCGTCCAGATCGTAGGCGCCGATCTTCGCTTGAGACGCCACGAGAAGCTCGAGATATCCGCGCCGTTGCTCCGCTGTCATCGCCTCCAACACTTTCATCTGCTCGTTGATCAACTCTTCCAGCTTGTCCAGGAACCTCGACCGGCTGATCAGCAGGCTGTCCGGGCTCATGGTCTGATCCGCCACGATCAAGGCGAAATCGATCACTACGGAATCGGAAATCTTGGCTTCGGGGTTGCGGACGAAACCCGGGAAACGGATGTGCCGCATCGCCTCTCGGAGGCTTGCAATCAGCTCGGCGCATTGGAGTCGTACCGCGATTCTCTGGGTCGGTGACGTCAACTATACCCTCCTGTTGCATACGATGGTAACATGCGTGACACAATAAGATACTTATCGATGCCATAAGTGCCACAGTTAAGACTTACCCGTCAACGGAACAGACCGATCAGCTCACTTAGTGGCGTCTCGGAGGGTACTGATGCGGCGCTGTTACCTCAAGCTATGCAAACGTGCTGGAGCAGTTGCCCCGCCGTATCCAGCGCTGGTCCACATCGAGGCCTGCTTGGCGAGCCGCCCGACAGCCGTGCCGGGCGGCAATCAGCCAGCCCCTTCTCCGCTGTCGTCAACGTGACATGGCCAGCATGGAGCAGATCGTCCGCGCGCTCGAGGGTCGATCCAATGGACATGGCATGGACCCCTGCCCGGCGCACGAGGACCGCAACCCGAGCCTGAGCGCGACAGAGCGCGACGGGCAGATGCTGTTGCACTGTCACGCCGGATGCATGCAGGAGGCGGTCCTGGAGACCCTAGGGGGCCGGGGTCTGGACATTCGCCGCCACCCCGAGTTCGGCAAGCCAGCGCACACGTGGCCCTACCATGACGCTGAGGATGACCTCGTGGGCTGGATCCAGGTGCGCCGGGAGCGCGCGTCATGAGCGAGCCACCGATCACGGCCGACCAGATCCCGTGGGGTCAGCAAGTCAACTCGACTCGCGACCGGTCGCTGAAGGCGCGGATCGAGCGATCGATCAAAACCGGCGACGAGCTGGAACCGACCGACCGGCACCTGGCTGCCTTGCTCGAGCTGATCGACCGGGACAAGGATATCGAGCGCGGCGGCGGGCGCGACACGAGGCAGCGGCTCGATACTTTGGCCGAAGCCAGGCAGCACCTGGGGGCGCTCGACAACGTTAGTTATTCGGTGATCCATGGAGAGCTGGCTAAGGCGCTCGGGATCAACCGAACGCAGCTGAAGGACATCAGGGCCACCGAGAGGAGCAGAGTCTCTCGCAACGGCGCCAGCGCAGTTGCCATCAACCTGAGCGACGACATCGACCTGACGGACGACGGCCTCGCTTTGGAGCTCGGCGACAGATGGCCTGACGCTCGGCACGTGGCGGCCTGGAATCAATGGCTGTTCTTCAAAGAATCGCGGTGGGTCGTGGACAAATGCCTTGAGCACATGACGCGCGGCCGGGATTTCCTGCGGGAAAAGGTGGAAGCCCTCGAAGAGTGGGCTGAGAATAAGGCTAAGAGCCTGGACGCTGAGGCACGCAAGAATTTCCTGCGCTGGGTCCGAAACAAGCCTGACAAGTTGCGGAGTGCTCAAACCGTCAGGCAGGTGGTGGGTCTCGCGCGGAGCAACGATGCCCAGGCCGCGCAAGTAGCGCAGTGGGATCGCGACCCCTGGCTGCTGGGCACGCCGGGCGGCACCGTCGACCTCCGAACGGGGGAAGTCCGCGATGCGAGCCCGGAGGACTACATAACGAAGGCGACGGCCGTGGTGCCCGCACCCCAGGGAACGCCGACGCCGCCTCGATGGGCCGCCTTCCTGGAGCGCATCATGGGCGGCAACGAGGAACAGGTTGGCTACATGCAGCGGTTCGCTGGCTACGCCCTGACAGGGAGCATCCGGGAGCACGCCTTTGTCTTCGGCCACGGCACCGGCGCGAATGGGAAGGGCGTGTTCACAGGAACGCTCCAGGGTGTGCTCGGCGACTACGCGCTGACCGTGCCCACGGAGATGCTCATGGTCACGCGGGGCGAACATCACCCGACGGAGTTGGCCCGGTTGCGTGGCGTCCGCCTGGCGATCGGGTCGGAGACAGAGGTAGGCAGGACCTGGGCGGAGGCACGCATCAAGTCCTTGACCGGTGGTGATCGGATCGCGGCGCGCTTCATGCGCCAGGACTTCTTCGAGTTTGACCCGGAGTTCAAGCTGTTCGTGGTCGGCAACCACACGCCGTCTTTGCGTGGCGTGGACGAAGCGATCCGCCGCCGTCTGCACCTGTTGCCGTTTACCGTCAACATCCTTGCCGCAGAACAGGACCCGAAGCTGTCGATGAAGCTCAAGGAAGAGTGGCCGGGCATCCTGCGGTGGGCAATCGACGGCTGCCTCCAGTGGCAGCGAAAAGGCCTGAGTCCGCCGCCATCGGTTCTCGAGGCCACCGACCAGTACTTGATGGCCGAGGACGCCGTTGGCCGGTGGCTCGAAGAGTGCACACGCAAGGGTGCGAATGGGTTCAGCTCTTCCCGAGACCTCTTTGACAGCTGGAAGCAGTGGGCCGAGGCCAACGGCGAGTACGTGATCTCCAAGAAGCGCCTCGGGCAAGAACTCACCGCCCGTCGCTACAACTCCCGCCGGCAACCGGGCGGCGGCGCCCGCGGGTACGTCCGTCTAACGCTCCTACAGGGGCTGTCATGATCGCCCTGTACCACATGTACCGCGTGTCCCTATTTTGGACGTATAGAGTTATCCGTGTAGCGCCCACGCGCCCGCTACGTCCTAAAGGGAAAGTCGCGGTACACGTGGTACGGGGTGCTCGACGGGCGACTGTCCGGTCTGGAGCGACAGCGCCCGGATTAGCCTCGGCAAGCCCCCGCGGCCTGCTGCGTCGTGGGGCTAACCGAACACAGATAGTGCTCCCCTGGGGCCCTAACTGCGGGGGCCGTCGAAGGCAACGCGAGCGACTCGACAGAGATAGTCGGGCCTTCAGAGGGCAATCATCGACCGTCCCGTGCGAACGTACGCCCGAGGCCCGGCCGAGTAACAAACTGTGGAAGCTGTGGGCAACTTCGCCCGACGTCGCCGTCGACGTTCCTGGGAGCTCGACGACGAGTTCGGCCGCATGATCGCATCGCCTGCGACTTGGCAGGCCGAGACGCGGCCGGGGCCCGACTCTGACGGAGGGCGCAATGCTCGACTTCTTCGCTGACGCCTGGGACTTCATCGTCGCCACCTGGGACTTCATGTGGTGGTTTCCTGGCGCCGCCATCGGCTTCGTTTTGGATGCCCTCGAGTTCATCGCGAACATGGCGTGGCTCGTCATGTTCGCGCTGCTGTACAAGTTCGTTATGTTTATCGGCGGCGATGACGGTAGCTTCTAGCGCCGGGCACAATGCCTGAGACGACCTACACGCTCACGCGAGACGGTGAACGCGACCTGCGCTTCACCGGCGAGCTGATTGCCGAGGTATCGAGCGGCGAGGCATCCGGCCCGCGCACCACGCGCTGGACCGAGCTCGCGCTGTATCGCGTGGCGTCGAGCTCCGGTCCCTACGTGCTACAAGTCGTCGGCTGCTCTCGGCGGGACGGCGAGCGCGATTGCTTCGCCGCCTACGTGTGCAACGACGAGAGCGCGGTCGTGGATGCGCTGACACAGGACAATGGCGGGGAACTCGGCTGGCTGGTCAAGCGGTTGCTAGAGGCCGCTGGCATCGAGGCGGTAGAGACCATCTGATTAGGCGCTCGCGCCGGCGCTCGAGCACCACATCGGCACACCACCACCGGCCGCGCCGAGTGGTGCGCCACCACGGGCCCGCCTAACGCGCTCGAGGCCCACTTAGGGCACTATGGGCCTCGCGCTCCGCCTGGAGCCACACTAGGCGAGAAGATCCCCAGGCCCTCGAATATTGCACCACCTACGACGGGGGCCCGCGCCCATACGTCCAAAACAGGACCACGTGGTACATGTGGTACAGGGGCGATCGTCGAGGCCACCACCGCGCGCCGACTGCGCCAGCTGGCCACCACCACGGGCCGAAGATCTCGAGCCCCTAACACGCGTTTATGGGCCCATCCTCGCGTGCGCGCTAGAACCATCGAGCCATGCGCCTAACTATATGGGTCGCAGGCACTTACGGGGGGCCATCAAAGTTCGCGGCGAGCTACCGCTCTAGACCGTCGAGTGCCTGCCGACTTGTAAGCAACGAAAAATTTTGAGCATATTATGTCCACGAGAATGAGACCCCGAAAAACACCGACAGATTCCGAAGTCGTCCGCCGGATGCGGTCGAGCTCCCACTCCCAGCGATGGCGCTCCGCAATCCTCCGGAACGAGCCGTTATGCCGTTCCTGCGCCGAGGCGGGATTCACGGTCGCCGCCGAGCACATCGACCACATCGAGGCCGTTCACCTGGCACCTGAGCGCTTCTGGGACCACGACAACGTCCAGCCGATCTACCGTGAGTGCCACGATCGGAAGACGGCCGGCGAGCAAGGCATGAGCCTCGAAGCGGTGTGCGAGCGTGAAGCGTGGAAGCGCGTCTGGTCGAGCTGGCGGGCAAATGACTCCCGCTGCCGCTCCGAGGGCCCCGAGTCCGCGCCGCATCCATCTACTGACTCGAGAAGCTGACCGTCACCGAGTGTCCACTCGCCGGCCAGCCCTTCAGTGACGGGCCGCTGCACCGACAGACGCTTATGCACGTTGCCACTAGTTGCCCGTTCATCGACACACCGGCCTCCAGCACCGGGCAGTCACGAGTCAAGTGATCCACGACCGTCACCATGGGGAACTAGCGGCCGCTGTGCAGTTGGTCGGTGATGAAGGCCATGCTCCAGCGCTCGTTCGGCGCGCTAGAGCCGGCAGCGACATTCGCCTGTGGCTCGTTCCACTTGCAGCGGCGCTTGACGCGGATCGACAGCTCTTCCTGGTGGATGCGCTCCGCCGGGAGGCCCGCCGCAGGGCAGTACGGATCACGGTGCCCCTCTGAACATACACTCGGCACGCTTGAGCGTTCTCGGCGTTGTGCCAGGTAAGACTGTCACCGAATTCCTCTTCGATCTGCTTTCTCTCCTGGAGCAGCTTCTTCGTACCGGGTCTTGGAATCGGCCCCGCCAATCCCGAGTTCTGCACCTCCCCCGCCGACGCGCATGCGGGCTCGCTCAGGTAGGAGCCGAGAGGCCAGGCCGCGATACACGATGGGCCGCCGCCCACCAGGAACCCCGTGGTCGTCGGCTCGTCACCGGCCGTCGAGGTCGGTGGCGAACGGGGACGCCGCCACCCGCCCGGACCCGACAGCTCAGATCAGCACGGTGCGCCTCAAAAACTCACGCTGGCGCCGACGCGGGAGATCCGCGGTGCCAGCACCGCAATGGGCACACCAAGGTTGGTCCCGGTTACCCCATTGGTCTCAGAAGGCCCCGATGTGAACAACCTACTCGGAAAGCACCGTTAGTCGTCCCGGCCGCCTAGCAAGCCAGCCCGCATCAAGAAGTAGAGCAGGGTCAGGAGCGTGCTGACCACGGCGGCCACGTAGGTGAGCGCGGCGGCGTTCAACACGCGGTCCATGCCCGCCCGCTCGTGCTCACTGATTATCCCGTACTCCACCACGAGTTTCTTGGCGCGAGCGGTGGCATCGAACTCCACGGGAAGAGTCACCACCTGGAACAGAAGGACCGCCGAGAACAGGACCGCGCCAACGGCCACCAAAGACTGCGATGCCATAAACAGTCCGATCATCATCACGACGTAGCCGATCGACGAACCGATGTTGGCCGTGGGCACGAGTGTGCTCCGCAGCCAGAGGGGGGCGTAGTGGGCCGCATGCTGTATGGCATGGCCGGCTTCGTGCGTGGCCACGCCGATCGCCGCAATCGAGGCGGCATCGTGGACGTCCTTCGACAATGCCAAGCGGCGCGTGGCCGGATTGTAATGGTCCGAGAGTACGCCGTGTGACCGCCCAATGCTCACGTCGTGCAGCCCTGCGCGGTCGAGCATGAGGCGGGCGGCCTGGGCGCCGGTGAGGTGGCGCGCACACCGCACTTTCGAATATTTCCGGAATGCCGACTTCGTGCGGAAGCTTGCCCAGAGCGACAGAGCCAATCCCGGTAGGATGAACAGCAGATACGTCGGATCGAAGAAAAACATCGCTCGAATACTCCCCTGTGTGCTCAAGCCTGGACGAAGACTGACCAGCCCCCACGGTTAATACCACGTCCTGTCTCAGTGGCTCGGTGTTTTGCCCAAGGGTTGGGCATTGAAGCGTCTCTAGTCGGGCGATCCGTGCTGCTGATCGTCTGATTCCCGGGCCTGGCGATCTCGCCGACCGCGTTGCCGGTTGCGTGCTCGCCGGCCCGTGTACGTAACCCGGTTCACAAACACGCACGCCCCCAGCTCGGGTTGACTGTCGCGCCGCCCGTCGTCCGCCCTCTCTGACCTGATCCCCCCGCCTGCCTACCCCTGGGGACCCCTGCTGCCATGCGGCCCGTCACTTTGTGATGGCCGCGTGATCATCGACGTGTGGCGCACACGTTGGGCGAGCCCCCCTCGACGTGGGTTGAGAGCACTCATCATGCGCGCACGCTATGTGCTCTCGTGCGTTTTACGTCCAAAACGCGCAAACGACTCTCCTATGCTAACTTTGCGGGTGCGTACAAACCGATAAGGAACGGCTCCTCTTCTGGAGTCGGGCCTCCCGCTGAATACAACACTGAGATTCGCTCTCAGGAATACGCGGGAACCGCCTGCTTCCTTATCGGTGGTACGCATGGCCCGGCACCTATTTGCCGGACTCTTGCCGTCGGGAGGCCGCCCTGTGGCCAATCGCAGAAAGGTTCTCGCAGGGCTAGCCACGAGTCTTGCGCTACCCCCGCGTGCTTGGTGGCCGTTGCACGTCAGGGAGGATGCAGCGGAGCTGTCACTTGAGGCTCCACCGATGCTCGGCCGGGTCACCCGAGACAGCGCCGAGGTTTCGCTATACGTAAGCACGCCTGGAGAAACCCGCGTTGTTTGGGGCCGGGGCCGGAATGATCTGTCGCTCAAGCAGGTGTCCAACGAGCTCGGCGACCTTCGATTCCATCTAGATCTTTCCTCCCGAGCGAAGCGCTACTGGTATCGAGTGGACCTGGCTCGCAGAGGGCTCGTCGCGGTGGGTCAGGGGCGCGGTCACCCGTTTCCGAACCCACCGGCCGATGGGCTCGCGGTTTCGGTTCGCGCTGCTAGCGGATGCGCACCTGATTCGCGATGATAATCAGGACGGCTGGTACGACCCACTGCGCCGTGGCACAAACCTGGTTGCGGCTGAGGATCTGGATTTCGTTGTCTTCTTGGGTGATGAGAGCTGCATCGATGGGTCTGGAAACAGCTTGGCAGCAGTCAACAGCCAGCGCGAAGCGGACACGCGCTACGCGCTGTTGCGCCGACTCTATGCTCCGATCCTGGGGTCGATCCCGGCGTTCTTCGTTCTGGGCAATCACGACGGGGAGCGCTACTACCGGCATCCTCACTTGCTGCGCTGGGGGGCCAACGCGCGGAAGCGTTACTTGCTGAATCCGGGCCCTACAACCTATCCGGAGGGAGGTGAGCACAACGGATGGTCTGAGTCGGGCCACTGGTCGCCCCTTGAGAACTACTATGCCTGGAGCTGGGGCGATGCGACCTTCGTGGTTCTGGACCCGTTCCGATACACCCGTAACATGCCGCGCGTTCCCGAGGACTGGACTCTAGGTGATGCGCAGCTACGCTGGGCCGCGAAGGTGCTGCGGTTGTCCCGGAGCCGCCACAAGTTCATCATCTGCCACCATCTTGTGGGAGGGGGACGTTGGAACCCGGCGGCGACTGTTGCCGGTGCGTATGGCCGCGGGGGAGCACGCATGGCTCACCTGGGCGAGCAGGCTCAGTTGAACCGGTTGATGCAGCGCTACGGTGCCCGTTTCTTTCTGTACGGGCACGACCACATCTTTGCCCACGGTGGGCGCGATGACATCGAGTACATCTGTGGCGGGCGGCCGTGGAGAATGTCGTCCAATTGGTGGGGCAATCCAGGATGGGCTGCGCTTTATGGGGATGAGTTCCTGGGCGTTGCCGGATATACCGTTTTCGACGTGAGCCCGGAGCGTGTCGAGTTGCGCTATGTCGTGCTGGGTAAGAACCCCCGCGAGGGGTTCAAGTGGGATGACGCACCGATGTATCGAGTCCAACACGGTGGTGTGATCCGAGTTGCTGACCGGGTCCGCGGCGAGCCCACTGTATGGGTTCCACACGATCCGACGCCGGACCTGTTCCAAGGCGGCACCTATCGCAATCGAACCATTCGGCTGGGGCCTGGGTGGCAGGGCAAGGTCGGGGACGAAGTCAGGGTGGTTCACCCTGGACAGGTTGCGTACCAGCGTTCGTTTCCAACTAGCTAGGGTATGCAGCCCACGCGCATCTCGATCACCGTGAATGGGAAAGCCCGCACGGTGAACGCTTATCCGGACGAGGCGCTGCTGTGGGCGCTGCGGGACCGACTCGGGCTGACCGGTACCAAGTTCGGCTGCGGAGTGGGGATCTGTGGTGCATGCAGCGTGCTGATCAACGGTCGCCGACGAACGAGTTGTACGGTGTCAGTCTCGAGCCTCCGTGCTCGCGATGAGATCACTACCATCGAGGGACTTGCTGAGGATGGCCGGCTGACGAAGCTGCAGCAGGCGTTCATCGACAACAACGGATTCGCCTGCGGCTTCTGCACTGCCGGAATGATCATCACTGCTACGGACCTGCTGCGTAGGCGCCCCACTCCTTCGCGCAAACAGATCATCAAATCCATGGACGACAACATCTGTCGCTGCGGCTGCTACCAGAACATCATCGAGTCCATCGAAGCGGCCTCAACACGCCGACGGACAGCGTCGTGAAGCTTCCACGCCGAGAGTTCATCACCTCCACCGGCGGGGCATTCATGGCCTACGGCTTCCGCTTTCTCCCGGACGGAGAAACGCCGTCCCAGCACCCGCGCTTCGCGCGCTTTGACAACGCAGACGAAGTTTGCCGGTACGTGAAGCAGAACTTCGACTACCACGATTGGCTGCTGATCGGCTCCAACGGGACGGTAACGGCGCTCACCGGACGCACCGAGATCGGCCAGGGTCTGGAGACAGTCATCGTCGCCCTCGTCAGCCAGGCACTCGAGATATCGCCCAAGGCAGTCGACGTGGTGATGGGCGACACAGAGCTGTGTCCGGACGATGGAACTACCGAGGGCAGCAGTGCCACACAGCAGGTGGGATGGGGGTTTTGGCAAACTGCGCTGGCCGCTTCGATGTCGCTGCGGCGGGCCGGGGCAGAGATTCTGGGACTGGACCCGGAGCAAGTCCAGGTCCGGCGCGGCGGTGTCGTGTCGGCCTCAGACCCGAGCATGACCGTGGGCATGAGCCAGCTGGTTGTCTCCAGTGTCGTGCTCGTGGACTTGGAGCCGCCAGCGCGCCAGGAGCTGTCCGGGTCGTACGTGGACAGAGGTCTGGACGATGTCCGGGCTCGCGACATCGTGACCGGTGCGCAGCAGTATGTCGGAGATCTCGGTCCCGGCGGGCTGCTGTACGGTGCATACCTTCGGTCGCCGTATCACGAGCACCTGAGCCCTCTTATCTCGGCTGACCTGGACAGGGCGCGTACGGTGCCCGGAGTAGCCAAAGTAGGAATCGTCCGTGGCCGCCCCGCAGTGATCGGCGACAGTTACCACGCCGTCGAGCTGGGGTTGAAGGCAATCACCGCTCGCTGGCGCAAGCCTCCGGGCCGCGCCAAGCTCAATCTCGAACGCGACATCCGTCGGGGCGCTCAACTGGTCACCGAGATCGAGAATATAGGGAATGTCGATGCTCCTGGACCCGGTGGCGGCGTGCGCCTGAGCGAAACGTACATCACGCACTTCACCACGCAAGCACCGCTGGAGACTGACAGCGCTGTCGCTGACGTGCGGCTGGACGGCACCACCGTGTGGGTGGCAAGCCAGGGACCCCACCTGCAACGGGCCTTGATCGCTCGGCGCCTCGGCCTAGGTGCGGGCAAGGTGCGGGTGGCCGGCATGCCTGTTGGCGGGGGCTACGGAGGCAAGATCTCCAACACCGTCGGCGGCGAGGCGGCGGAGCTGTCGCGGTTTGCCGGGGCGCCGGTGAAGTACGTTTACAGCCGTGCGGACCAGTTCGTCGGCCGGGCGCGCGCCAAAGAGCCGTGTGTGATCGATATCAGCAGCACCCTTAATGCCGACGGCACCATTGATACCCGTCACATCGACATCATCAACGACACGGGTCACGGCACGCTGGATACCTACAAGGTGCCCAACTCGCGCACGCGTTTGTACAAGACCCAGCTGCCTTTGCGACACGCGGTGGTCCGCGGTACCAGCTTCATGCAGGTCAACTTCGCGGTAGAGAGCCACATGAGCCACTTGGCGGAGCTGGCCGGGATCGACCGCGTCGAGTTTCGAAGACGCAACGTGCAGCTCGAAGCGTTCAACGAGCTGTTGAGTTCAGGCGCCGATTTGATCCGGTACAGCACGTACATGCGGCAGCCGGATCACGGGCTCGGTGTGTCTGTCATCAATCACGGGGCGCGCGAGCTCGGGGTCTTCTTCGTCGAGGTCAAGGTTAACCGCAAGACGGGAGTCGTGCGGGTAAAGCGTGTCTGCTGTGCACTTGACATTGGTACGGTCATCAATCGGCGCAACTGCACCGTCAACGTCCGCGGGGCGATCATGTGGGGCATCGGATACTGCCTGGTGGAGAATCTCGTCGCTGATCGCCATCGGGTCCATGCGCGTGTGTTCGGCGACTACGAAGTGCCCAGCTTTCGTCACACTCCCGAGATCGACATCGCCTGGCTGCAGGCATACCCGAACAACGGTCCACGGGGTGTCGGCGAGATGACCTGTCCGGCGATCGCGCCGGCCGTCGCCGACGCCATACACGACGCGGTGGGAATCCGTTTGTATCAAACACCGTTCACGCCCCAACGAGTGCTCGCTGCACTGCGCCAGACACGTGAAGGCGGCGTGAGTTGAACCCTGGGGACGAGGTCCCGTCGACGCAGCACATTGGATGCGCACGGAGCCGCGGACCTCCCAGCCTCCACCAGGATCGTGCGTGTGCGCGTCCGGTGACGGTAGACTATGCCACCGCGGACGGCACAGCGACGGCGGGCGACGACTACATCGCCACGGACGAAGGCGCGGTGCTGGGCTTCGCGGTCACGCTCAGCCGCGCGGCGAGCGGCCTGCTGACCGGTCGACTACGGCACGACGGACGGCAGCGCGCAGGCGGGCGTGGACTACACGGTCCGCGAGCGGGACGCTCTCCTTCCAGGCGGGCGAGTCGTCGAAGACGATTGAGGTGGCGGTGCTCGACGACTTGCACGACGAAGGCGAGGAGATCCGAGACTGATGCCGGGATCGGACGACTGCCGGCGACCGGGATCGCGCGCGGTCCAGTTCAACAGCGTCAGCGCGCGCCTCAAGCGGGCCGGTATGGAGCGGAGCAATGCTTCGTTCGTGGCACGGGCTGCAGAGGGCGACGTCAAGGCGGTACGGCTCGGCCAGAGGATCTGGATAGATCCCTCAGCAGGGGCCTATGATATCTCCATGACCAGCTTTCGGACTTTAGTGACGGTGCTCGCCGTGATTCACGCGGTGTTCGCAGGACTCACGGCCCTGCTTGGAGCATTCGCGAACGGTGGAGACGTTTGGCAACGGTTGCTGGTGATCCTCCTTCACCCTCTTGGCGCTGCGGGAGTGCTACTGCTCGTGTTGCGGCCCCGCCTCACCACGACGACGATCCTCGCCCTAGTGGCGCTCCTGACGGCGAACGTGATCGCCGACCTACGCTTTGCGCAACTGATGGCCGCGGGCAGAGTGCTGGGAGATTGGGAGCTTGCGCTGACATTTTCGGTGGTTCCGGCGATCGGGATTGTCTACGCGCTGGCCCTGCTGCGCACGGCTCGCGGAATCGCCGGGTAAAGGCGCGACGCCGGATCGATGTGGTCGATGTCACAGCGGCGACGGCGAGGTCCTCGAGGTGTTTCTTGAGCGCGAAAACGGTGGAATCCTCGACCGACTCGGCGGAAGCGACCAAGTCGGACGTGCTGTTTTCAGCCAGCAGGTTTTCGATCTCTTCGGCGTGCTTGGATAGCTTCCTAACGGTCCCGGGTAACCCTGTCAAGCTCCGCAACGCATTGCTCATTTTCGTCTTCGGAATCGGCGTGGGAAGTCACTCGACTTTCCGCCGATGGGGCAAGGATGGTCCGGGACGTAGAAATACGGGCTCGTAACCACGCCCGCTCGGTAATTTCCTGTCCCGTACGGAGCCAGCACAACGTCGCCCTCTGCAATGCCCTTACTGATAGTGTGCAACATCACGCAAGAGAGTCCGGCAGCTACTTTGGACTTCTCTGGATTGGCCCGCTGGTATACGGGATGAACTGTTTGTCGAACTCACCCGGGTTCTCAGGGAGTCTGCCGATGAGCTCCTCCTCGATTCGCCAGCCGCCGCCGAACCGCCCCTCTTCGATGCACTTCGCTGACGGAGCTGTGCTTCACGCTAAGCATGATCCGGTCCAAGACGTTCGCGAAGTGTCTGACGCCCCAGGAGCTCGAGACGATACGGCGCTGTCTCGTCTGAGGTGACGAAAAGAGTCGAGCCGGGTTCCGGTGCGAGGGGCAGCGGCGCTGGCCGAAGCGGTGAGTTGCGACTTCGCGGTCGGGCAGTTCAGCGACAAGCGAGTCGTTCCGCCGGTACCTGGTGATGTCCGGTCGGGCGCTGCTGGAGATGGCGGCCACGCTGCCGCCTCGGGCGGTAGAGCGGCCGGCCGTGCCCAGGTCACCGGCGGAGGCTCGCCACCGAGCGCGACTAAGCCCCCGCTCGCCGGCAAGCGCTCGCGGGCCTGTTCAGTGGGGGGGCCTCGAAAGTCGGGGACCACCCAAATCCCCAGACCGCGCCAGCCGTCGCGTTTGTAAGCAAAACGATTTGGCAGGCATAAAATGTCTCCTCAAATGAGAAACCGCCGAGAGTCGCCGATGGACCCCGAAGTCGTCCGTCGCATGCGCTCGACGAAGCGCTACCAGCGGTTTCGCGCCGGCATCCTCCAGAAAGAGCCGTTGTGCCGTGCCTGCTCCGAGGCGGGCTTCACGGTCGGCGCCGAGCACATCGACCACATCGAGCCTGTGCACCTGGCGCCGGAGCGCTTCTGGGACCGCGACAACATCCAGCCGATCTGCCGGGAGTGTCACGAGCGCCAACGGCTGCGAACCACGCATCCACCGGCGCGAGAGTCGGGGCGCCGAGGAACAGCACCGCGCCTTGTCCTTCCTCATCCGTCTTGGAGTGGCGCACGGTCTGGGGCCCCGTGTCATCCTCGGCACGCGCGATGTTGCTTACGCGCAGCGCGGACAGCTCCGAGACCCGGAAGTCGCCCCGTTCGTGGCCTGGTTCGACAAGGATCACTTCGTGGTTGTGGAAGCCGTCGATCACCACGACGGGCGCTTGATCGTCCAGGATCCAGAACAAGGTCGAGCAAGCGGTGGCGCGCTCTATTACTCCGATGTGGAAGACCAATCTCACGCTCTGCGTGGGTGCCCTCACCCTGGTAGCGACAATTGTAGGCATCTTGATTTCCTATCTTTGGCGATAGGACCTCTTCGGCTAGATGAGCGGGCGCTCTCCGTAACGCCGTACTGCTTACCGCTCCTACTACCCCCCGTGTGTGTGTGGCCGGCGGATACCTCATCCGCCCGGCTCGAAGGGCCTAAGCGGCTGGCGCTTGTAGCGGTTGCAATTTCTGGGGCTCGCTCAGCCGCCATCATCCCCTTATTGCCGCAGGCGATGGGACGCGCGTTGAGGCGATGAGGCCCCAGGATTTTCGACCTCGCGCCGTTCGATGGTGATGTCGTAATCGACCGCCTTCCGGTTCCTGCTGGCAACGCGCGTGAGCACGAACTGATAGTTCGTACGGCGCCGAGTCGGGACGCCGATGGATGTTTCGACCCAGCCGTCGCGACCTTCACTCGTGGCAACGTCGCCATCAGGGTTTCGCACGATGGTCTTCAGGAACGGGGAGGCCGGGGCGTGTTCGACCCTGAACCGGTACTGGAAGACTCTTTCGCGGTGCCGCGATATCGAAAGCCGCACCGCGACATCCTCTCGCTCGAATGCTTCTAGGCGACCGGAGACTGTACGGACGTGTGTCCAGTTAGGTGACGGAGGAGGAGGCGATGAGGCACCAGGCTTTTCGACCTCGCGCCGTTCGATGGTGATGTCGTAATCGACCGCCTTCCGGTTCCTGCTGGCAACGCGCGTGAGCACGAACTGATAGTTCGTACGGCGCCGAGTCGGGACGCCGATGGATGTTTCGACCCAGCCGTCGCGACCTTCACTCGTGGCAACGTCGCCATCAGAGTTTCGCACGATGGTCTTCAGGAACGGGGAGGCCGGGGCGTGTTCGACCCTGATCCGGTACTGGAAGACCCTTTCGCGGTGCCGCGATATCGAAAGCCGCACCGCGACATCCTCTCGCTCGAATGCTTCTAGACGACCGGAGACTGTACGGACGTGTGTCCAGTTAGGCGGCGGCGGTGGTGGTGGTGGTGGCGGCGGTGGCGGCGGTGGTGGTGGCGGCGGTGGTGGTGGCGGCGGCGGTGGTGGCGGCGGCGGTGGTGGGGCAGACGTGCAGCTCAGTTGCGCTCCTCCGCCTGTGAGCAGCACCTCGAGCGCAGCCCGCTCGGCGAGATCGACGCTCAATCCGTATTCCCGCTTTACCTGGATCACCCGGTTCGCGAACCACGCGCCGTGGCGAGCTGGCTGCCATTCGGCGGCGTCGCGGTCACTTTTCTGCGACCGGTTGACGGTCGGGTCTGCGATCGTCAGGTTGTCGATGTCGCCGCCGAAGGCACGGCGACGATCGTCGGCGATCCCGCTGTCGTGCGCCTCAGCCAGCGCAACGATGTGCTCGATGTCCGTCGCGGCGGTTCCGGACGCCGTGATTTCAAACGCGATGCAGGAGTAGGGTGTGTAGACTTGCCCGTTCGCCTTCATCGTTGGCGGCAACGCCGCGATGATGTCGTCCTCGAGGCTGCTGTAGCCCGTCCCGAAGGCGTCACGGTCGTAGCCGGCCCGCGGCTGCTCTGGGCAGACCTTCAGCCCGCTCCAGGTCTCCGCGTTCGCTGGGCAGGCGCCCCCGGGCGGAGGCGGAGGAGGAGGAGGCGGCGGCTGTGCGTTAGGGATGTACCCGTTGGAGTTGGGGCTGCTCTCGCAGGCGACGCCATCGCCATCGCTATCGCTCGATCTGCTGCGCTGTAGCCAGTTGTAGATGATGCCGGTGCCGTCGCGATTGTCCCGATACGCTGGCAGCTTCAGGCCTTCGTCGCGCCCCGCCGCTTCACTGCATGTCAGGTCGCCGTTTCCGTTGGCATCCCAGTAGTCGAAGTCGTCGCGCGTTTGCGCGAAAAGAGGCGTAGCGACCAAGACACCGCAGCACAGAATGGCTGCGCATAGGATTCGGCGTCCCATCCAGGGTGCCTCCTTGGTTAGGCCTCGGCGTCGAGGGCGAACGCGATCGCGTGTCTGATGGCGTCAGCGCGGCGGACACGGTGACCTGCCCCCCTTTTCTGGTCCACTGGAAGTGAGAGTCTCGGACCGAACATAGGGGTGTTATCGGTTCGCCAACGGCGGGGCAACGGAAGCAGCCGGAGGCTGCTGGAGTTGCGCTGCCGCGGCGAACTGGTGTGGAGTCAGGTCGTCCAGTGAGCTGTGCTCCCTGACGTAGTTGTAGTCTCGACGCCAGTACTCGACCTTGCACCGGGCGTCCTCGAGATCCGTGAACCAGTGCTGGTTGAGGCACTCGTCTCGGAACGAGCCATTGAAGCTCTCGATGAAGGCGTTGTCCACGGGCTTGCCAGGCCGGATAAAGCGTACCTCTACGCCCATCTCGTAGGCCCACGCGTCCAACGCCCGGCTCGTGAACTCGGGGCCGTTGTCGATCAGGATCTCCTTGGGTTTACCGCGTTGCTCCACGACCCGGCCCAACACCCGCGCGGCGCGGGCGCCCGTCAACGACGTGTCGACCTCGATCGCCAGGCACTCGCGACTGTACTCATCCAGCACGTTGAGCGTTCGGAACGACCTGCCGGTGGCCAGCGAGTCGCTCATGAAGTCCATCGACCACCGGTCGTTGGCCCCCTGTGGCGTGATCATCGGCACCCGCTGCATCGATGCCACGCGCTTACGCTTGCGGCGCCGCACAGCCAGCCCTTCTCGTTGATACAGCCGGTACAAGCGCTTGTGGTTCACCTGCCAGCCTTCGCGTCGCACCATCACGTGCAGTCGGCGATAGCCGAACCGTGGCCTCTCGGCCGCCAGCTCACGCATCCGCTCGAGCAACGGTCCGGCTTGTTGCCGTCGAGCTCGATACCGGCACGTCGATCGGTTCACACCCACGATCCGGCACGCGTGGCGCTCGCTCAGCCCCAAGCGCTGCTGCAGCCATGCCGCTGCTTGCCGCCGCATCGCGGGCGTCACCATTTTCGCGACACAACTTCCTTGCGCGCCTGGTTGTCCAGCGTCAGATCCGCCACGGCATTCTTGAGCCGCCGGTTTGTCACGCTCCAGCTCCTTGAGCCGGCGCGCCTCACTGATATCCAGCTCCCCGTACTTCGCCTCCCACCGATAGTAAGTGCCCTCGCTGAAGCCATGCTCCCGGCACACGTCCTTGACCGCCTCGCCGGCCTCCACCTGGCGCAGGATCCTGATGATCTGCTCTTTGCTATACCGCCTCTTCCTCATGTAGCCCTCCCGGCCCTAATCTAGCCCGGAGAACTCACACTCGCGTCGGATCAGTTTTCGGGGAGCACGTCACCCGGACAAGCTACGTGCCGGCAAATTAAACGCGCT
Source organism: Acidobacteriota bacterium (assembly GCA_963666055.2). Classification (GTDB taxonomy): domain Bacteria; phylum Acidobacteriota; class UBA890; order UBA890; family WLXD01; genus DASCOT01. The sequence continues at coordinate 1,723,984 of CAXWPH010000015.1, forward strand.
GCAGGAGATCTTGACCGGTACCGGTGCCTCTCAGACAAGGGAATCCAGGCGATAGGGATAGCCTGCGTTAAGCGATCCCCGCCGACACCAGTGCTCGAACGAGTTTCGGCTGGGAGAGTCCGACTGTGACAGGATATCTCTCACCCCCGGGTCCCCGGCCGGCCCCCGGGGGCTCGAGGTTGGGCGCTATCGCCTCCAGCGTCCGGACGAGATCCCGGGCGCGGGGAGACTGGCCCGGACCCCAGCTACAGTTTGCTTGGCACGCTATATCCTGGGACGGCCGGACGGCCGGCCGCCCTACAGACTGAAAACAAGCCAAGAAAAACCCTCCGAAATCGAGCTCACGGCCCGCTGCGATCACGGCGGCAACCGAGAGTTCCACGTGCCGGCTGCTGACAGATGGAACCATGCCTAAACGACCATCCGCGCGGCGATCGTCGAGGCGGTCGAGTCCGGCCAGGTAGTTGCCGCGATCGCCGACGAACGCGGGCTGAGCGAGCGCGAGGCAGGGCCGTTCAAGGTGGCCGTGGTAGCGCTCCGCCGCATAATCGCTACGGCAGTCAGGTCCGGCCCTGGAGTTGCCGAGGTCGCCGCCCAGTGGGGGCTGAGTAAGCGTCGAGTGGCGCGGATCGTGGCGCTCGAGGTGTTGCGCCCTAGGATCGCCCAGGCGGTCAAGGACGGTCAGGGAGTTGCCGAAGTCGCTGCCGAGTACGGGCTGAGCGAGGACCTAGTGGAGCGGATGGTGGCGATCCAGTGGCTCGTGGTGCCGCGCTGGTGTGCTGCGATTGCCCAGGCGGTCGAGGGCGGCCGGAGGGTCGCTAAGCTAGCTGGCGAGTACGGGCTACGCGAGGACCTGGTGGAGCGGATCGCACGACACAAGGCGGCGCTCTACTACGCTCTGATCGAGGAGCTCCCGAAGGCGTACCGCGCTGTGATCGAGCGCAAGATAGTTGAGGCGGTCGAGGCCGGCCGGGGAGTTGCCGAGCTTGCCGCTGAATGCAGGCTGAGCGAGGACACGGTGGAGATGATTGTGGCGGTCGCGTGGGCGGGCGATGCGATCGTCGAGGCGGTCGGGGCCGGCCGGGGAGTTGCCGAGGTCGCCGCTGCGTACGGCCTACGCGAGGAGCAGGTAGAGCGGATCGTGGCGGCCGTGTGAAGCAAGGCGGTGCACTGAGGTAAAAGATCGGCTGTGCCCCCGGCGCGATCCCATTGAGCGCGCGGGCGGCCGCCTGATCGTTACCAAGTCGTCGTCCTCGACGCTCGGAGCAGTGAGGCTCGGCTGGCCTCGACTTCCCGCGATCGGGCGCAGGACATGCGCGCGCATGTGAATCCACCTGCCTGGAACTGCGTCCTCGGGACAACTCTAGGGATTCTTCCAGCTGCTCCCAGTTATCATTTTGGTCGCGCCAGCATACCGTGAGTCATCCAATTGCCAGGAGCTGCCCTCCTGGGAATCGAAGGCGACGCTCGAACTCACAGAGGGAGACGAGGCCATATGCCGCTTTTCACGCTTCATGAGGCGAAGCTGGAGAGAGTCGGACAGTCCAATTTCCGAACTGAGAAGGAACTCCAGGGGCTGATCGAGGCCAACCTCGACGAGGTGTTCAAGTGCCGGCTCGTCGCCACCGAGTTCAGCACCGGTGCCCAACACGCCGGGCGCATCGATACACTGGCGCTCTCCGAGGAGAGTCACCCGGTGATTCTGGAGTACAAGAAGATCGAGTCCTCGAGCCTCATCAATCAGGGCCTTTTCTATCTGGCGTGGCTTCACGATCACCGCGGTGACTTCGAGGTGGCAGCCCGGAGCGCGATCGGTGATGTCGAGATTGACTGGTCTTCGGTGCGGGTGATCTGCATCGCACCGACCTTCCAGAAGTACGACCTATATGCGGCTCAGGTCATGGGGGCTAATCTCGAGTTATGGACGTACCGGTTGTTCGAGAATCAGTCGCTGTATCTAGAAGAGGTACTCCGGTCATCACTGGACTCCACCACGCCGGACACCCCGTCTGCGGGGCTTACAGCTGGCCAGAAGGCCGCCATCACTCGACAGACCGGCAGCTACACCTTCGAAGAGCATGTCGCCGGCAAACCGGCCCACATCCGAGAGATTGCTCTCTCCGCCCAGGAGTTCATCCTCTCGCTTGATCCGTCGATCCAGGAGGCCCCGAAGAAGTTCTACGTAGCGTACAAAGCGACTCAGAACATCGTCTGTATGGACATTCAAAAGAAGCAGGTCCTGCTGTTCCTCAAGCTCGATCCGAAGGAGACGCAAGGGCCGTCTCCCATCTTCAAAGACCTCTCTGAGGTGGGGCACTACGGCACGGGCGATTTCGGCCTCTATGTGAAGACCGTGGAGGAGTTCGACACCGCCAAGCCGTTCATCGAGATGGCGTATCAAAGAATCGGCGGCTAGCGCTCGCAGAGCTTGGCGACCCGAAACCGCGCCAAAGCAAGAACCGTCGTGGGGAAATGCCTACGACTCCCAGCATCACCTGGTTTCGCAAATGAAATGGCTGAGGGACGGATATCTATCACCCCCGGGTCCCCAGCCGGCGGGGGGGGGGGGCATAGTGGCCGATGATCGCCTCGACGTGAGTCCGTCTGGGAAGGCGGACGGACGGGCGGACCTTGGCCAAGTCGGGGACAAGTCCATGATGGACAATGGATGGACAATGGCACGTTGAGCCACCTTTGGGTGCGCGGGGCGCTCGGGCGTTGCGGCGCAAAGGGTTTCCGGCGGACGAACCTCCCTATCTTTGGGTACTCGCGTCCCACCTTGAAGGAATCGACTGGCTGTCGACCGAACGCGTTTCGGCGGGGGGAGTCCGACTGTAGCCCAGATCCCTAGACGTCCTGGGGACCCGAGCGGCCCCCCCCCCCCCCCGGGGGGGGGGGGCGTTGTAGTGGATGTTTGAGGGCGGGCTCAGTCGGACGTCGCCGGCGTCGACCTCGAGGGCTCGGCCGCAGTCTGCGCCGGCCGCAACGGTCGTCGTCGCTCGTGCTCCACCGGCAGCAGCTTCGCCGCCATCTCAAGCAGCGCCTGGACAGACCCGTATACGCGTGCTCAGCCGTTGGGCCGACGCCGCAAGGTTCCACCCTGCCACCCCCGTCGCCTCGCGGCGACCGCCGCGGCTCCTTTTCGTCGGTCGTATCCATATCGGCGAAAAGAATCTCGGGATGCTCGCCGAGGTCAGTCGGCGGCCTGCGTAGCCCTGGACAGGGGGCCAGAGAGCCCTGTCGCGGCTCCGTGGCCTTCCTGGCGCCGCTGCTACGATTGCCTGAGCGTCTCCGGCTCCAGACGGAGCCTTATCCGGCCGTTCCGCGAGCCGTGCGCAGCAGGGCCAGCGCGTAGACAATCCCGATCGCCGGAACCACCGAAAATGTCAGCGCAAGCTCCCAATCTCCCCGCACTCTGCCCGCGGCCATCAGTTGCGCAAAGCCTAGGTCGGCGATCACGTTCGCCATCAGGAGCGCCACTAGGGCGAGGATCGTCGTCGTGGTGAGGCGGGGCCGCAACACAAGCAGAAGCACTCCCGCAGCGCCAAGAGGGTGAAGGAGGATCAGCAGCAACCGTTGCCAAACGTCTCCGCCGTTCGCGAATGCTCCAACCAGGGCCGTGAATCCTGCGAACACCGCGTGAATCACGGCGAGCACCGTCACTAAAATCCGGAAGCTGGTCATGGAGATATGATAGGCCCCTGCTGGGGATCTATCCAGATCCTCTGGCCGAGCCGTACCGCCTTGACGTCGCCCTCTGCAGCCCGTGCCACGAACGAAGCATTGCTCCGCTCCATACCGGCCCGCTTGAGGCGCGTGCTGAAGCTGTTGAACTGGACCGTGCTCGATCCCGGCCGCCGGCAGTCGTCCGATCCCGGCATCAGTCTCGGACCACATCATCTACGCCGCCGACCGGTAACGAGACGCGAAGGACCTGCTGGGACTGACACTCTGATGACGCTGATCGCGATGTTTCTGCTGCCGGGATGGGTTCTTGGATGCGCCAGCACGGCACCATCACGGGGTGATCCGGTTCCAAACCCGGTCGTTCCGGGGCGTCTGTACGACCTTGGCAGCTCGGACCTACTAAACGCTGGCTTCGCGAGCGATCCAGCCAGCGCCGGTGAATTCGTCGTATCGCTATCCGACGGCCGTGTCCTCGTGGGCCACTACCAGGCCTTTGCGGACAAGCCCCCCGGGTGGGGCACGATCTTCCGGAAGCGGTCCCGCGAGTACCATACCGACGAGAGCGTCCACGGGATGCTGGCGGGTATCGCCACCGCGGCCGATTCGGAGCACTGGGTCAAGTGCGAGTACGTGACCTTCGACTCGGCCACAGGCCACGGATACTGCGACAGCAGCTGGGATACGGTTTACAGGCTGCTGTTCTAGAGGGATGACGCGCGTAGTGGGCCGACGAAACGCCGGCGTGCGCCACGTTGCGGTCGTTGGGGCGATCGGCACCTGCGCGCAGATCGGCTCGACCGCGTGGTCGTCTCGATGCTCATCGATGAACCGCACCATCCCGTCGCTCGGCGGCCGAGTTCCGCCTGGGCGAAATACGCTGATGCCTTGTGCAGGACCTCGTTGGCCCGCTTCAGCTCCTGGTTTGGAGCGGGAGAGTGTGTAGTTTGGGAACAGAACTTGCTTGTCTACGAACGTGAAATGGATAACCGATACCAAGGCAAGGATGAAGAATGAAAGTCGCCGAACTCACAGATGACATTCGTAACCACAACTTGGTGCTTCCCGAATTCCAGCGTGAGTACGTTTGGACACGCGAGCAATCCAAACAGCTAATGGTGTCTCTATCGCGAGGATATCCAGTCGGCGGAGTCCTTTTCTGGAAGACAACTGAACCACCAGAATTGAAGAACGTCGACCAACTACCTGACTTACTCGGGACGGTATCCATAATCCTCGATGGCCAACAACGTCTCACAACATTATTCCTTCTCATCTCAGGGCAGATCCCACCCTACTACCGTGAGCGAGATATAACCTACGACCCGCGGGATTTGTTCTTTAACATTGCCGACGGCGACTTTCAGTATTACCAACCGACGCGGATGAAGGGGAACCTTCTGTGGCGGCGCGTCGTTGACGTATTCACAGATTCCGCGTCATTGAACGTCTTCCAGATCGCGCAGAATCAAGCTGACGACGCCGACGAGCAACTGCGCCTCGCCCAAATCTTCAACGAGCGCGTCGAGACTCTCAAAGGGATCCGGTCCATCGATCTGCCTGTGCAGATAGTTCCTGCCCACGCGAGCCTGGGCGAAGCAATCGACATCTTCGATCGCGTAAACAGTAAAGGTACGAAGTTAACAGACGCTGATCTAGCGTTGACGCACGTCACTGCCCGATGGCCTACGGCGCGACGAGAAATGAAGAAGAAGATCGAATGGCTTGATACCCAACGCTTCTACTTCGACCTCACTTTCATGACCCGAGCATTGACGGATGTTGTCACGCAGAGGGCGCTATTCGAGACGATCCACCCGAAGGAGCGCGAGGTTCTTGAGGCGGGCTGGACACAACTCTCAAAGATTCTTGACTACCTCGCTGGATTGTTACCTGAGAAGGCGTTCATCCAGTCAACCGAGGACGTAAACAGCACCAACGTTTTCGTTCCGCTAGTCGTTTATCTATCGACTCACGAGGGCAAGTGCCCAGACGAACGAGCGCTGCAGAACGCACTTCACTGGTTGTACGCGGCTCATACATGGGGAAGGTATGCAGCCCAGACCGACAATCGATTGGAGCACGATCTGAGTCTTATCGTTCGCGAGATGGCTCCATGGGAGAGCCTCCGGGAGCAAATCACCGATCAGCGGGGTCGCATCGAGGTCAAGGCGGCAGACTTCGAGGGCCGAGGCGCTGCACATCCCCTCTACCGAATGACGCTCCTGCTCGCGAAGGCCCTAGGTGGGATTGACTGGTTCAACGGTATGCCCCTCACCAGTCGACTGGACGGTCGATATCGCCTGCACAGCCATCACATTTTCCCGCAGTCGGTTCTCTATGAAGAGCTCTACGGATCCGCGTGAATACAACAACGCGCTCCCTAGATCCGCAGGCCGCACATGCCTATATCCAGACCCATTGGGGATGACGCGCGTTTTGGGCTCGGCGTGCCTTCGGAAGTGGCGCGGGTGCGGTCCCTTGGTGGTGCGCAGGGTGACTCGGGGACCATCGGCGCGTGAGTCATCTGCTGACTCGCATTGTACGAGGCAGCGGGACCGGCGCCTCCGCGCCCTCGGGCTGATAGCTGATGTTGTCGAGGAGCAGATACATGAGACATCACGGGCTCACCCCGAAGCAGCAGGAGTTCGCTCAGGAATTGGTGAAGAACAGGACCGCCGCCGCACGGCGGGGAGCTCGCAGTCCCTCCCTCCGCCTCGCAAAGTGGCTACATCGACGCGCTGACCCCGGGAGGGTCAGTCCGCCGGGATCACGTCGCGCCAAATCTGGTGGCGACGTACTTGTCGGCATCCTCCTGGGCGAGTCGCACCGTACCGGGGCCACTGCGGACGTACAGATCGCCGTTAACGGCCTTCTCTATACCCTTCCATCGCAGATACACCGGCTCGGGACTCCGCTGGCAGCTCACGAGGCAGACAGTCTTGCCCTCGACGATCTGCGCCTCGGGATCGATGCAGGTTCCGGCGCGGTCACCGAGGCCATTGCGCACGACCTGGGCTAAGTGCCGCATGAACTTATCGTCGCTGTCGAGGCGGTCATGCTCGATGCCGACAACCTTGCGGTCGTCGTCCACGCCGATCAGCAGGTCGCCACCCTCGGTGTTGAGGAACGCGGCGATGCTCTTGAGCGCCGCGTGGGTGACGTGCTTGTCGTCCTTGCGGTCTTTTCTCAGGTTCCAGCGCAGGCTCGACTTGAACTCGAGCGTCTTGGACTCCTGGAGCTTGAGCAGTTCCTCTGCTCGCCGGTGCCGCTGGATGTAGTCGTCAAACAGGAAGTTCTTGAGCGCCCGGCCGAAGCTCTCATCGTCGGTGATGCGCTTGTACAGCTCGAAGTTGGTCTCCACGATCTCCTGGCACTTGTCCTCAACCTTGGGGTCGAAGGTCAGCCGCACGTTCTCGCGCGTGTTTACCCGGGCGCTGGCCGCCAGGCCGGGGTCCTGGTCGAGGGCCAAGCGGATGTTCTCGAGAGTGACGCGGTGCTCAGGGCCGAGGTCTGTGCCGAAGCGCTCGTTGAGCGCCTCGATGATGCGCGAGAGCGCCTCCAACTCCTGCGCGCCGGCCCCACTGTGCGGCTTGCTCCCGGCCGGGTCGAGCGGCCAGACCTGCCGCTCCAGCGCGATTGAGCCCTGGCTCGTCTGCTGGATGCGGAAGGACTCCATGTCGATGTTCTGCTGCACCTCGAGAGGTAACTCCTCACGGCTGGCCGGCAGCAGGCGCCTGAGGTGCCGGGCAAAGACGTAGAGCTTCTCCAGGTCGAGGTCGGCGAATCTCAGCACCTGGGACAGGAACGCGTACAGGCGTGCGTAGTCGCTGAGGTCGCCACGGAAGTCGCCTCCCTCCTCAGGACCAAGCTCCCCGAAGCGCTGACGCGCCGGCTCCAGCGCCGCGTACAGCCTGTCCTGGGTGCCCTTGGGGTCGAAGTACACCCGCCCGAAGGCCTCCACGTCGTCGGCCACGAACACGCCGTAGTTCAGCAGCCTGCCCTGGATCTCGTACAGGAGGTTGGGGTCGGTCTCCTCGGAAAGCAGGGTGGTCTCGTAGTACGGCTCGAAGGCTTTCCGGATCTCCTCGGCCTCGTTGGCGAAGTCGAGCACCATCGCACCCTTCTTGCCGGGGTGGGTGCGGTTCAGGCGGGACAGCGTCTGGACCGCGTTCACGCCACCGAGCTTCTTGTCCACGTACATCGTGTGCAGCAGTGGCTGATCGAATCCGGTCTGGAACTTGTTGGCGACCACCAGGAAGCGGTACTGAGGCTTGTCGAACTCGGCTGCCGTCTGCCGCTCGCCGATCACTCGCTCCTGCCCGGCGGAGTTCATGCCGGACTCCGTGTAGGAGGCGCCACGGTCCTTCACCGTTCCGGAAAAGGCGACGAGCGCCTTGTACGGATGGCCCTTATCGGCCAGATACTGATCCAGGGCGAGCTTGGCCCGCACCGCGTGCAGGCGTGAGCGCGTCACGATCATCGCCTTGGCCCGCCCGCGGATCTCACGTGCGACCTGCGCGGCGAAATGCTCCACGCAGATGGCGATCTTGTCGCCGATGGCATGCGGGTGCAGCTCGACGAAGGACTTGAGCAGGTACTCCGCTTGGCTCTTGTCGTACCGCGGATCCTGCTCGATCTTCTTCAGCAGGCGCCAGTAGGCCTTGTAGGTGGTGTAGTTGGCCAGGACATCGAGGATGAACCTCTCCTCGATCGCCTGGCGCATGCTGTAAAGATGGAAGGGCTCGAACTTCCCGTCCGGCCGCTTGTGGCCGAACAGCTCCAGCGTCTTGGGCTTCGGGGTCGCCGTGAAGGCGAACGTCGAGAGGTTCGGCTGCCGCCCGCGGCTTTGGATTTCCTCCAGGACCCGGTTGTCGATCTCCTCTTCCGGGGTCTCCGCACCCGCTTCCTCTTGTTCGGCCTGCTCCAGGCTCCCTGCTCTGAGCACCGCCTTGAGGCTCTTGGTGCTCTCGCCAGACTGCGAGGAATGGGCCTCGTCCACGATGACTCCGAAGCGCTGGCCGGGGAGCTGGCCGATCTGCTCGGCGATCACCGGGAACTTCTGCAGCGTGGTGACGATGATCGTCCGGCCAGCCTCGAGAGCCTCGCGCAGCTGGCGGGAGGTCTGGTCGATGTTCTCCACCACGCCGAGGGTCTGCTCGAACTGCCGGATGGTGCGCTGCAACTGCCGGTCGAGCACCCGCCGATCGGTCACCACGATGACCGAGTCGAACACACGCCGGTCCTCTCGGTCATGCAGCACCGAGAGCTGGTGGGCAAGCCACGCGATCGTGAAGCTCTTGCCGCTGCCCGCCGAATGTTGGATCAGATAGCGCTCGCCGGTGCCGTGGTGTAGCGCATGGCGCACAAGGCGGCGCACGCAGTCCAGCTGCTGGTAGCGCGGGAAGATCAGGAAGCGCTGGCCGGTCTTGCGTCCGGTATCGTCCTCCTCCTGCACCTCGTGAATGAACTGGCGCAGCAGGTCCAGGACACTGTCCCGGGCCCAGATCTTCTCCCACAGGTAATCGGTCGGAAAGCCCGGACGGGTGGGCGGGACCGGTGAATTCCCCGCGCCGCCGAAGCGCCCCTGGTTGAAGGGTAGGAACCGAGTCCCGGGCCCGGACAGCTGCGTCGTCACGAATACCAACTCCGGGTCCACGGCGAAGTGGGCCAGGCAGCACCCGTAGGACAGGAGCGGCTCTCGCGGGTCGCGGTTGTGCCGGTACTGCCGGATAGCGTCCTGCACGTCCTGGCCGTTGAGCGGGTTCTTGAGCTCGGCCGTGAAGATGGGGATGCCGTTCAAAAACAGCGCGAGATCGAGGCTCTCCTCGCTCTGCTCGCTGAAGCGAAGCTGGCGCACCACGGCAAAGAGGTTGGCCGCGTGAAGGCGCTGCAGCTGTTCGTTGAGCCCGCTCGCGGGCCTGAAGTAAGCGAGGTGGAACCTGCAGCCTGAGTCCTTGACGCCGTTGCGCAGCACGTCGAGTGCCCCCCGTCGGCCGATCTCGCGCGACAGCCGGCCCAGGAAGCGCACCTTCACGTGAGCGCCGTGGTGCTGCTTGAGCTTGTCCCACTCCTTCGGCTGGGTGGCCAGCAGGAAGTCGACGACGTCGGTCGGAATCAGACAGAGCCCGCGGTCGTAGTCCTCCGGCTGGCGCTTGCGGTAGCCACCCGGCACCGGCTCATCGTCGTACTCGGGCGGCGACTCGCTCACTGCCGTCGCTTCATCCGAGCGTGCGGCGAACCCGTCTCGCAGCAGCGCGCACTCGATCGCCTCCTCGAAGGCCTGCTCGGAGACCTCCGGGCTCATGCCGCTTGTTCCCGGACGTCGATCTTGCCGGTGACCGCAGCGGAGATCAGCGCGGTGCGGAATTCTTTGAGAAGGCCGATGGCATCTTGGACTCGTTCAATCAGAGAGCTAATCGTGTTGTAGACGTCCTGCCCGTACTGAGCGATATCCTCTTGCTCTGATCTTGGTGGCACCGGAACGAAGAGCTTCTTAATCTGGACAAGGTTGATTCGCTTGAAGGTGGAGCCCACCACGAGCGCCTCCAGCTGAGCCAGTACAACGCGGCTCCGAAGCGTATGGAGTAGGAACAACGGCTGGTTGGATACTGAACGGATCAGGGATACGTCTTGTCCCATGCAGAACGGCTCTTCGTTGTCGACGATGGCGGCCTCGCCAACCGTTGCGTTTCTGCTGTAAATGATGTCACCAATCTGAGGCTTTCTTCCTCCAGCAATCATGCTCTGGTATTCCTCGATCGACGTCCGATTCGCATTTGATAGGTCTACCTTAAGCCCATGCACCTCTCCGATACTGGCCACGGCTATTCCTTCGTCGAGAAACGGCACGGTTCGGTGGCTTGCAATCGAGCACCGTCCACCATCGCGAAAGGGCTCCTGCTTCCCAATGTGCCGGGATCTCCCCCATCCACTCCACGCCGGAATCCTTCATGGGGACGTTCGGGTCCAGACCACGGGTGACGGCACGGGTGATGAGGGCGATGCGTTTCTCCTGAAGTAGCTCGATCAGCCGCTCCTTGCTCGCCACCAACCCATCGATCTTCGCTGTCTCGCGGTCGAGGAAGGTGGCGATGCTGCGTTGCTCCTCGATTGCAACCGGTAGCACGACGGGCATGTTGCGCACCCTTTTTGCACTCAGGTTGTCCTGCGTATTGCTGGCTGACAACATCTGGATATGGGCCTGCATGAACTCGAACCACCACCGCAGGTAGTCGCGGAGCGCCTCGCTCTCACGAGGTACGACACCGAGAATCGCTTGGTTGGTCACGGCCTCAGTCTCCAAGCAGTGCAACCTTACCTAGCGAAGGCGTACATGGAGTAGAGAAGCGTCCCTACGGGCAAGATTCGAAGACGCTTCGACATCCGCCCTTCTTCGGTGATCCGCTTGCCCGTCACGTGTAGGTGAAAGTCTCGTGTCATATCCGAGATCGCCACCCAGGGGATGCCATGCTCTTCGTCCGTCCAATATGCGACGTTGCCCGATTCAGGAGTTCCGCCAGATTCGAGACGAGCCACACAATTCTTGAGCGTCTTGAGGTTCCAACGCGCCGGGATCTTGCCCAGCCACCCCACGCCGGAATCCCAGTACTCCGGGTACGGCCGGAATCGCCGAGCTCGCGCCTTCTCGATCTGATCGGCCACGTCAGGCACAGTCACTCGCGCCTTCCATCCGAGCCTGAGTCCCCGTCCGCCAGGGCCTGCCAGTGGGCCAGGCCTGCGTGAACAGACTCTCCTCGATCAAGGAGTCTCGGCCCTGGCAGAGCCATAGCATCTCGCCCGCGTCCACGAGCCGAGCCAAACCGCCGACGCCGGTCCCGACTTGGCGCTGCACCTCCTGCCAACGCTGCGCCCACGTGGTGTCCTCGTAGTAGCTGGGAAGCAGCGCCACCGGTCTCTGGCCGGTAAACGACAACCCCCTACGGGCATGTTCAACCCGCCACCTCACGCAGCATGGCCACGATCTCCTTCTCCACCTGCTGGATGTCGGCCTGTATCTGCTCCAGCGGCCGCGGTGGGCGGTACTCGTAGAAGTAGCGGTTGAAGTTGATCTCGTAGCCCACGAGCCCGACCTGTCCATCCCGCGCATCCCGGCGCTTCGTGTCGATCCAGGCGTCGGGAACGTGTGGTTTCACCTCGCGCGCGAAGAACGACTCGACATCCTCGACAAGGGGCACGCTCTCCGTGTCGCGAAGCTGGGGATCAGGCTCAGGGCGACCCTCCCGGTCCCGGCAGACCTCCGCCTCGTCGTTGCGCTCGGACAACGCGGAGAAAATGGCTTTCTTGATGGGCGCGGCGAGCTTGATCTTCGCTTCTTGTGTCGCCTGGGAAAGCTCGGCCTCGAAGAGTGCCTGATCCAGAAACAGCTTGTCCGGCAGATTCTTCAGCAGGGCTCGGATCTCGGCCTGTTGCTCCCGGCCCGCCTCCTCGTCCTTCGCCTTCGCTTCGACCTTCTTGCGTGACACCGCCAGGCTCACGAAGGCGCGCTCCTCTTCGAGCCGTGCGATCCGCTCGGAGCTGGCCTGGAAATCCAGCTTGAGCGGACGCTCCACCGTGATCTTGCGGAAGCCGAAGTGCGTGGTCGGGTAGATGCGGCTGACGACAACCTCGCACTCCTCGCCGTCCTGGACGACCTTGCGGGTCGCCCCATCCTCGAACTCCGCCAGCAGCCCCAGGATCTCCTCCTTTCGCTCGACCGGAACCTCGCGACGCTTCGCGCCCAGACTCTTGCGCAGAGGGACCCAGAACGAAGTGGCATCGATGAGCTGCACCCTGCCGGCCCGCTCGGGCCGTTTCCGGTTCGTGAGCACCCAGACGTAGGTCGCGATGCCCGTGTTGTAGAACAGCTGCTCGGGCAGTGCGATCAGCGCTTCCAGCAGATCGTTCTCGAGGATCCAGCGGCGGATCTCGCTCTCACCGCTGCCCGCATCGCCGGTGAAAAGCGGCGAGCCGTTCATGATGATCGCGACCCGCGAGCCGCCCTGGGCTTGCTCCTTGGAGTGCGCGAGCATGTGCAGCAGGAACAGCAGCTGGCCATCGCTTATCCGCGGCAAGCCCGCACCGAAGCGGCCCGCGTCTCCCCGGTCGTGCTCGGCCCGCACCGCGTCCTGGTCGCGCTTCCAGTCCTTGCCGTAGGGTGGATTGGCGATCATGTAGTCGAACGTTGTGCTGGCGTGCCGGTCGTTGGAGAGCGTGCTGCCGAACAGGACATTGTCCGCGTCGCGGCCGTCTTCCGACTTCATGAAGAGATCTGACTTGCAGATGCCGAAGGTCTCCGGGTTCACCTCCTGGCCGAACAGGTGGATGTCGGCTTGAGGGTTCACGGCGCTGCCGCAGAGTTCACCCTCGCGCCTTTCTCCGACGTTGATGTGCTCCTTGGCGATGGTGAGCATGCCGCCCGACCCACAGCACGGGTCGTAGACACTCAGCACGACCCCTTTGGTGCGCAGCCGTTGCTCGTCGCCAGCCAGCAACAGGTCCACCATGAGATGGACAACGTCGCGGGGAGTGAAGTGCTCACCGGGGTTTTCGTTCAGCGCCTCGTTGAACTTCCGGATGAGCTCCTCGAAGACCGTGCCCATCGTGAAGTTGTCGACCAGGTCCGGGTGCAGATTCACCTTCGGATCGCCGAACCGCTGCACGACCTGGAACAGGAGCCCCGCCTCGTCGAGCTTGGCGATGGTGTTGTCGAAGTCGAACTTCTCCAGCACCTCGCGCATGTTGGGGCTGAACCCGGCGATGTAGTTGCGCAGGTTCTGAGCGATGTGGGGCGCGTCAGCGAGCAGTTTGTCGAAGTCGTAGCGGGAGGTGTTGTAGAACGCGAAGCCCGAGGCGCGCCGAAGCTGCGGCTCGAGGTTCTCGATCCTGCCCCGGTACTTGGCCTGGACCGCCAGCACCTGCCCTTTGGTGGGGGCCAGCACGCAGTCGAGGCGCCGCAGCACGGTGAGCGGCAGGATCACGTCCTGGTACTTGCCTCGCTTGAAGGTGTCGCGGATCAGGTCCGCTACGCCCCAGATGAAGCTCGTGATCTCGCTGTGGTTCATGTCGGGTCCAATGTCTCGGCGCAGCTAAGGGACTCTCAGCGCAGGCCCCGGTGCCGCCAGGTGCGCGGCTTGGCTAAGAATCCGAATCGTCGCCCGAGCGCTTGTCCGCAATGCCGAGTAGGTGACTCGCCAGCACGATCATCTCCACGGCCTCGGCTCGTTCGATGGTCACGCTACGGTGGCTGTGGGGGTTCTTGTAAGAGCCGATGGCGCCGGCAAAAAGATGAGCGAGCGCATCCTGCTCCACCTTCGGCGCCTCAGCGTCCGCCAGAGCACCGCCTGTCCTGAACGCCTTCCGCATCAAAGCGACTCCGATGTCCGTGTCTGCACATTCCGCGGCCTCCCGGACCCGCACTTCGACCTCTTTGAATGCCTGAAACACCGCCGTATCGTAGTCGCCCCTGAGGAACAACGCCCACACCTTCTGCGCGATTCTCGGATGAAGCTGGCCACGCGGAAGCAAGTTCGCATGACGGTAATCGTGCACCTGCTCACGCGTCTGTAGCCGTCGGCCGCGCCTGGAGATGACCACATCCCCCTCACTCGGTGACCCAGGCTTCGGCACCAGAAGCCCCTCACGCTCAAGCCAGACCCACGCCTCCATGAGGGCCAGGATCACCTCTTCCCGCGAGTCCTGCGGATACTCTTGCACTGTGTGTTCGAGACCGAAGTTGAACCGGTTTAGGTTTCTCTGTTCGGAGGCAGGGAGACGGTTGAGCCGTTCCACCAGTAAGCCGGCAAGCTCCTCGGGCTCAAGCGCGAGCACAACCTCCGGGTCGGGAATCAGCGAATGGATGGAGCCAGGGACCGCGCCTCCTGTGTCGTTCATGCTTGCCCTCTCGTGTCGTTGATCTCGTTAGCCAAGAGGAGATCGTCCCTCGCTCCAGCGACGGTCACGTGCTGGTACGGTTGCGGATGCAATACAAGACCCGATCGCTACCTTTTGCCAGGCACGACCATAGGGAAGAATCCAAGATGATCAAAGCCGAATAGGGAGTCTAGTTGACCTTGCCCCGCTTTCCCGGACACTTAGTTAAGATCCATTGTCGTAGTCGTATTAGCGGCTGTGGGAGCTGTTGGCAACGCGGAGCGTTGTCCAAGCGACGGTGGAAATCGGGAGTCGATTTCCACGGGCGCGTCAGCTTCCACAGCTGATTGGCCGCTCTGGCCTGGCCGCCGCATTGCCGCCTCGAACTGAGCCGGACTCTGGTCTCCGATCGAGGTGTGCATGCGAGCCCGGTTGTAGAACACTTCGATGTAGTGGAACAACTCGGCTCGGGCCGCCGCCCGGGAACTGAAGCAGCCACCGAGTTCGAACTTCAGGGTAGAGAAGAAACTCTCCATCGGCGCGTTATCCCAGCAGTCTCCTTTCCTGCTCATGCTGATGGTGAAGCCACGGTCACGCAGCTTGTCTAGGTAATCGTCGCTGCTGTACTGGCTGCCGCGGTCGCTGTGATGGAGCACTCCGGAACCGGGACGGCGTTGCTCCAAGGACTGATCCAGGACCGCCAGCGTCAAATCGTCCGTCATCGTCTCGCTCACCGCCCAGCCGATGATCCGTCGCGAGCACAGATCCATCAGCACGGCCAGGTATAGCCATCCTTCCTGCGTCCACAGGTATGTCAGGTCGCCCACCCAGACGCTGTCCACGGCATCCACCGTGAAGCGCCGTGCCAGCACGTTGGGCGCCGCTGACCGCCCAGGTGTGGGCCGTGTTGTCACCCGGAACCGACGGGGTTGGCGAGCTCGAAGTCCTTCCTGGCGCATCAGCCGAGCTACCCGCTTGCGAGAGCAGCGGATCCCTCGTTGCCGAAGTTGCTTGTGGATGCGCGGACTTCCGTAACGGTCGCGGCTCTCTCGGAATGCAGCTCTGATCTGCACACGTAGACGGCGATCTTCTCGCGCTCTCGGGCTCGGCCCCCTTCCTCGCCACTCGTAGTAACCGCCGTGAGACACCTCGAGCATCTTGCACAACCGCCGCACCGGGAACTTGCCGGACAGTTGCTTGATGATCGGGTACTTCATCGCGGGCGTTCCGAGAAGATCGCCAACGCTTTTTTTAGAATGTCGCGCTCCTGCCGTACTCGCCGCAGGTCCCGCCGTAGCTGTTGCCCGTCCAGGTCCTGGTCGGGCATCTTCCCCGCGCCCGGAAACGCCGTGACCCCCTGCTCCTGGAGCTGTTTGCGCCACTTGGTCAACATGCCGCGGCCAACACCCAGATCCCGGGCCACCTCAGACACCGGATGGCCCAGCTGCGTCACCATCCTCACTGCCTCAATCTTGAACTCGCGACTGTACCGCCGTCGTGACCCCATGCTTCACCTCCGAGCCCATTATCGGGCTTCCAAAGGTGTCCGGGAAATCGGGGGAGGCCCATTTCGCTGGCTGACATCTTGATTGTCGCCCCGTACAACGCACAGGTAGCTGCGATCGCTGAGTGGGTACCTGGAGCTCGGGTAGGGACGGTGGATAAGTTCCAGGGACAGGAGGCCCCGATTGTGATCTATTCGATGGCTACGTCATCCCCCGATGACGCGCCCCGCGGTATGGACTTTCTGTACGACCCGAATCGCTTTGAACGTTGCCACCAGCCGCGCCCGCTGCGCGTGTGTCCTCGTTGTGAGCCCGCGGCTCCTTAGCCCCGAATGCAAGAGAGCCCGGCGCAGATGAAGCTCGCGAACGCCCTGTGCCGCTACAATGAGCTTGCGCGTCGGATCACCACACTGGCCTCGCGAACGGTCCAACCCTGTCGGCGGCGTCGTACTTCTTACGCTCGGCCTTGTCCATTCCCGAGGTCCCTTCCAATCTGCCCTTTTGCGCACTAGGAAGCGCGATCTCCCGGGCCAGCTCTGTAAGTTAGTCCGCGCCCGGCTGCTGGCGACGAGACTAGTACTTCCTCGCGCCGTGGGCCCGTCCGCATCTACGGTGACGGGGTTCCTTCTCCGATCCTCCGGCCTACGGGCTAGAAGCCTGGTTCATCTGCAGAGGCTCCGCCGGACCGGCGAGATGCACTATGTGACGATGAGCTAAGCACCACAGCCATGTAGCGTGACGTCGGGTCCGGCGCTATAACTCTGCAACCATGACAAGACTCGGGATCTGCCTGGTCGTCGTATCGTTAGCGCTCGTGTCGCCATCGGGTAACGCCACCGGACAGCACGCTGGCCGCCACCGCCTGATCGGAACCGGTGAGCTGATCGCTCCGAACGGTCAGGGACGATGGCAGGGGTTCACGTCGGAGCTGTCGCCCGAACAGCGTGCCACGCTTGGCTCCGACATCACCGCGGCCGAGTACGCGAGGGTCCACGCTGCGCTCGACGCGTACGAGCGCACCTACGGGTTGCCGCCGGCAACCAAAACTGACATCTCGACCCGCTACCCCTTTTACCCGCAGGCCGGGGTGCACGAAGGCGACCTGTTCTTTTCTGGCTTCGTCGACCTGGACCCGACTCAAGGAGATGCCGCCATCTTGGATTGGAATTGCACCGACTACACCTATGATGGGCACCAGGGACACGACTCTGACGTGCGGAGCTTCGCGTTCCAGGACATCGGGGTGCCGATCTACGCGGCGCTGGACGGACGCGTGGTCGCTGCTCAGGACGGTAATTCCGACCGCTCGACGACGCTGACGTACAAGCCCGCCAACTACGTCATCATCAGCCACGGCGGCGGTCAGCTGTCGCTGTACTGGCACATGCGCAAAGGCAGCGTCGCGGTCAAGATGGGTGATGACGTCGTAGCCGGGCAGAGCATCGGCATGACGGCCTCGAGCGGCTACAGTTCCGGACCGCACCTGCATTTCGAGACCTGGGTGAATCGGGTTGTCATCGAGCCGTTCGCAGGCCGCTGCAACCCGGGCGCCAGCGGCTTCGTCAAGCAGCTCAAGTTCAAGCGCAACACCTACCTGTTCGACGCCGGGATCACCCACGAAGAGCTCCGCACGCTGGCCGAGGACAAGCTACCGCCCGAGCAATTGCCCTCGTCGGGCCAGTTTCAGACCGACGATGAATGGCTCTACATCTGGTTCCTGCTGCAGAACCTACCGGCCAACAGTACCCAGCGGGTGGTGTTCCGGCGGCCCAATAACTCCGTCGCGTTGGACACTGGCGCGCGTGAGCTCGGCAACATCGATTCTCTCCACTACAGCTGGTGGAGGCAGCGCTGGATCGTCAACGGCATGCGCGTGTTCACCGGCACCTGGAAGCTCGAGTTGCACGTCAACGGCAAGAAGCTCGCCACGATGCCCTACGAGGTCATGACCAAGCGGGATCCCGAACTGAACCGGGCGCCGGTGGCGCTCAAGAGGGTCAAGTTTCGCAACAAGCCGAAGGCCCGCAGAGTGCCGTTGTGCGAGATCAAGTACCCGCTGGTGACCGACGACCCCGACTACGACGTCGTCTCGTACCAGTACGTATGGAAAGTAGACGGCAGGGTCGTACGCGACGTCACCATCGCAGCGCACTCCGACGCCCTCGCCACCGACCTGTTCACCAAGGGCGACCGCCTAGAGTGCACCGTGACGCCGACGGACGGCGATCTGCAGGCGGCCAGCAAGTCGGTTCGCTCCAAGGTGAGGTAGGCGAACGCGCGAAGGAACGCGTCCTGGAGCGAAAGCCTGGGAGCACCCCGGCCAGAAAGAAGGCTGGAACCGTCGACGGAAGAGGATTACCTCGGAGAATCGCACCAGGCTCAGCCCTGTTGACACCGGACCAGCGACGAAATGTTAGATGGATGTTAGAGTGGACCAGAAAAGGGGGGCAGGTCACCGTGTCCGCCGCGCTGACGCCATCAGACACGCGATCGCGTTCGCCCTCGACGCCGAGGCCTAACCAAGGAGGCACCCTGGATGGGACGCCGAATCCTATGCGCAGCCATTCTGTGCTGCGGTGTCTTGGTCGCTACGCCTCTTTTTCGCGCAAACGCGCGACGACTTCGACTACTGGGATGCCAACGGAAACGGCGACCTGACATGCAGTGAAGCGGCGGGGCGCGACGAAGGCCTGAAGCTGCCAGCGTATCGGGACAATCGCGACGGCACCGGCATCATCTACAACTGGCTACAGCGCAGCAGATCGAGCGATAGCGATGGCGATGGCGTCGCCTGCGAGAGCAGCCCCAACTCCAACGGGTACATCCCTAACGCACAGCCGCCGCCTCCTCCTCCTCCGCCTCCGCCCGGGGGCGCCTGCCCAGCGAACGCGGAGACCTGGAGCGGGCTGAAGGTCTGCCCAGAGCAGCCGCGGGCCGGCTACGACCGTGACGCCTTCGGGACGGGCTACAGCAGCCTCGAGGACGACATCATCGCGGCGTTGCCGCCAACGATGAAGGCGAACGGGCAAGTCTACACACCCTACTCCTGCATCGCGTTTGAAATCACGGCGTCCGGAACCGCCGCGACGGACATCGAGCACATCGTTGCGCTGGCTGAGGCGCACGACAGCGGGATCGCCGACGATCGTCGCCGTGCCTTCGGCGGCGACATCGACAACCTGACGATCGCAGACCCGACCGTCAACCGGTCGCAGAAAAGTGACCGCGACGCCGCCGAATGGCAGCCAGCTCGCCACGGCGCGTGGTTCGCGAACCGGGTGATCCAGGTAAAGCGGGAATACGGATTGAGCGTCGATCTCGCCGAGCGGGCTGCGCTCGAGGTGCTGCTCACAGGCGGAGGAGCGCAACTGAGCTGCACGTCTGCCCCACCACCGCCGCCACCACCACCACCACCGCCGCCGCCTAACTGGACACACGTCCGTACAGTCTCCGGTCGCCTAGAAGCATTCGAGCGAGAGGATGTCGCGGTGCGGCTTTCGATATCGCGGCACCGCGAAAGAGTCTTCCAGTACCGGTTCAGGGTCGAACACGCCCCGGCCTCCCCGTTCCTGAAGACCATCGTGCGAAACCCTGATGGCGACGTTGCCACGAGTGAAGGTCGCGACGGCTGGGTCGAAACATCCATCGGCGTCCCGACTCGGCGCCGTACGAACTATCAGTTCGTGCTCACGCGCGTTGCCAGCAGGAACCGGAAGGCGGTCGATTACGACATCACCATCGAACGGCGCGAGGTCGAAAAGCCTGGTGCCTCATCGCCTCAACGCGCGTCCCATCGCCTGCGGCAATAAGGGGATGATGGCGGCTGAGCGAGCCCCAGAAATTGCAACCGCTACAAGCGCCAGCCGCTTAGGCCCTTCGAGCCGGGCGGATGAGGTATCCGCCGGCCACACACACACGGGGGGTAGTAGGAGCGGTAAGCAGTACGGCGTTACGGAGAGCGCCCGCTCATCTAGCCGAAGAGGTCCTATCGCCAAAGATAGGAAATCAAGATGCCTACAAGCGCCTTCAAGTCGAAGACCCAACAGCGTTCCGTAAGCTTCTGCGCGGAGCCTCGGAGGAGGAGACGAACGATGACGACTAGATTCCTTCGCCGCGCCGACGTCGAGGAGCTGACTGGGCTTTCACGCTCCACGATCTACGCTGCGATGGAGGCGGGGGAGTTTCCCCGTCCGGTGCGCATTGGCCGCCGTGCCGTAGCCTGGCGACAGGAGGATATCCAAGAGTGGGCAGATAGCCGTCCGATTGCCATGCCCAGGGGTGATGAGCCTGGCCCTTCCCCGTCGGCGGAGTGACATCTCCAGTGTACGAGGACCGCAACCTGCGCCTGAGGGTGACGCAGCGCGACGGGCAGGCTCTGCTGCACTGTCACACTGGATGGGCATCAGAACTCTCT
The DNA here is from genome assembly GCA_963666055.2 of Acidobacteriota bacterium. Lineage (GTDB taxonomy): Bacteria > Acidobacteriota > UBA890 > UBA890 > WLXD01 > DASCOT01. Next base: position 1,744,459 of record CAXWPH010000015.1, read on the forward strand.
AGGCAGGACGCAGCATCGGCACCACCTTGCCGCCCTCAGCGCTCAGGTAAGCGGCCCAGTCGTTCATTAGCTGCCGGCGCCGCTCCAGCAGGTCGGAGCGCGCATAGGCCGCCTCGGTCCGGTCGCGTACTACATGCGCCAGGGCCGCCTCCATGACCGTCCGCGGTGCGTTGGTGCACTCCGCCGCCCAGTCCCGGAACGATGAGCGGAACCCGTGCGGTACCGCGGCGATACCCAGCTGCCGCATGAGCTTGGAAAGCGTTGCGTCCGACAGCGGCTTACCAGCTCGCGAGCCTGGGAACACCAGTGTCTCCCTATCCGACAGTGCCCGCGCCTGGCTCAGGATCTCCAAGGCTCGAGTCGACAGCGGTACCCGGTGGGCACGCTTCGACTTCATGCGCTCGGCCGCAACTGTCCACTCCCCCGCCTCCCGGTCCATCTCCTGCCACGTAGCCAACCGCACCTCGCCGGAGCGGGATGCCGTCAACACCAGAAACTCGAAGGCCAGCTTCACACTCATCGAGGCATCCGAAGCCCGCACTGCCTCGATCGCACCGGCCACCTTGGCATGAGGCAAGGCGCGCATGTGGGCTCTGACCTTGCTGTGTCGTGGCAGCGCCTGGGCGATGGCCTCACCGGCCGGGTTGTCGCCACGGTACCCCTGCGCCACGGCCCACTTCATCACCGCACCGATGCGCTGACGTACCCGCCGTGCGGTCTCCGGCTTGTCATGCCAGATCGGTTCCAGTACCTCCAACACCTCGGCCGTTGTTACCTCCGACACCGGCATCGCACCGATGCGGGGGAAGGCATACGTAGTAAGCGTGGACTCCCACTGCGCCGCGTGTTTGGCGTTGCGCCAGCCAGGGCGGTGCATCTCGATCACCTTTGCAGCCGCTTGCGCGAAACTCGGCGTATCCCGGGCCTTGCGCTTGTCGCTCAGCGGGTCACCGCCAGCGCGTGCCAGCTTGCGGTTTGCAAACGCCACCTCGCGGGCCTCGGACAGCGACACCAGCGGCCAGCCTCCCAGGCCCAGCGTCCGTGGCCGGCCTTGGATCACAAGCCGCTGCACCCAACGCCGCACGCCCGACAGGTCCACGCGCAAGTTCAGTCCGCTGCCGTCGCAATAGAGACCCGGCGGAGCATTGCGCACGAACTGGGCGCTCAGCGCCTTGACCGGATGCCTGCTGCCGCGCTGCTTGGGCATAGTGTCCGTCCTGCTGCCGCGATACCGTATGTAGTGGTTGGGGGTGGAATACCGTATGTAGTGGTTGGGGGTGGAGGGGTTGAACTCGGAAACTACAATCCAATGTACAATTCCAATCTGGAATGTAACGGATTTCTGTGGAACACGCAAGGCGCTCCCAGTAACTGTAACTATCTGTAAATATTGGTGTTCTAGGACATTTTAGGAAGGTAATAGAACATGACGGAACCGTCAAATAGCGGTCACCCCCTCCGCCTTTTTCCGCGAAGGCCAGCCGGGTCACGTACAATCCGAGCCGTGAGCGCCAGCGAGCTTGATCCACACGACGGCCCGGGCTTGGTCGATATTGCCGACCCCGTAGCCGCTGCAACGCGTACCGCGGGGGTGGCCGATGACGTTTGCCAGTCGTGTGACGCCCCCGGGTCGTGGACGCTGAGCAAGCGACATCGATTCAGTCCGTTCGGCGGTGTCACGCTCATCACGCTGGCCTTCTGGGCGGTGCTGCTGGGATGGCTGACGGGATTCTCGCTGCTACCCGGTGCGGTGTTCGCGTTGCTGGGCGTGATCTTGATCGCGGCCCGACGCACGGCGCTCGAATGCCAGGTATGCGGCTTCGTCCGGTCGCGCAACTGACGCCTCGATAGACGGCGGCTGGCGAGACTGCCGCCGACCGGCTACCATTCCGACGTCGAGGCCGGCAGGGGCTGTTTATCAATCAGGAGTCGATTCGCCCCGCCGAGCCACCCGCGAGGTTGTTCCTCCTTCCGCGAGACACCCCTTCTGTTTCCATCGAGCTGTGCATCTTGTCCATGGAGAGATAACGAATGTCTGACAAGTCCGAGGTTCGCGTCCGCTTCGCGCCCAGTCCCACCGGTGAGCTGCATGTCGGCGGTGCCCGCACGGCGCTTTATAACTGGCTGTTCGCTCGCCACCACGACGGCAAGTTCATTCTGCGCCTCGAGGACACCGATGAGCAGCGCTCGCAGGACGAGTTCCTGGACTCGATCCTCAACTCCCTTACCTGGCTCGGGCTCGACTGGGACGAGGGGCCGGTAAGCCAGAGCGAGCGACTGGATCTGTATCGCGACTACATATCGCTGTTGATGAACTCGGGCCACGCCTATTACTGCTTCGCCAGCCAGGAGGAGCTCGACGAGCAGCGGCAAGAAGTCCATGAAGACGAGGAGGAGAGCTGGGTCTACCGTGGAGCCGATCGCGATCTGGCGGCAGACGAGGTACGCAAACGCATCGAGGCCGAGGAGCCGCATACGGTTCGCTTCAAGGTTCCCGATGATGGGTCGATCACCGTCAATGACCTGGTGCAGGGCGAGGTGACCTTCGAGTGCTCGATCATCGAGGACTTCGTGCTGCTGCGCTCAGACGACAAGCCCACGTATCACCTCTCCAACGTCGTCGACGACATCGAGATGGGGATCACACACGTGATCCGCGGCGCCGACCACCTGTCGAACACGCCGAAGCAGCTGCTCGTCTATCAGGCGCTCGATGCCAAGCTTCCGGAGTTCGGCCACCTGCCGCTCATCCTGGGGCAGGACGGCAAGCGCCTGTCGAAGCGCCACGGGGCCACCTCCGTGACCTACTTTCACGACAAGGGCTACCTCCCTGGCGCCGTGGTCAACTACCTGTCGCTGCTTGGCTGGAACGCAGGCGACGACCGTGAGGTGTTCACTGTCGCCGAGCTGATCAGCGAGTTCTCCCTGGAGGGCGTCAACAAGTCGAACCCGAAGTTCGACCTCGAGAAGCTCTCCTGGCTCAACGGTGAGTACATCTCCAAGGTTCCCGCCGGAGAGCTGCGTGAAGCCGTACGTGAGGCGCTGCGCGTTCGTGGTTGTTGGGAGGAAGAGCTCGATATGGAGCGGCGCGACTACTTCTTCGCGCTCATCGAGCTGTGGCAGTCGAGGGCGCGTACAACAAACGAGCTCGCCGACAACATCGCGCCCTTCCTGACCGAGGCGTTTGCGTACCACCCCGACGGCATCAAGGAGCACATTCAGGGCAAGGATGTCCTCGGCCTGGTCGAAGCGTTCCGCGAGACCTTGCTGCAGGTCGATCCTTGGGAACAGGAAGAGCTCGAGAAGACGCTTCGCGAGGTCGTCGAGGGCATGGACCGCGAGGCCAGCGATCTGATCCACGTGGTCCGCATCGCGCTTACCGGCAAGAAGGCATCACCCGGCATCTTCGAAGTGCTCGAGATGATGTCGCGAGACAAAGCACGCGCCCGACTCGACCGCATGATCCGATATCTACGCAAGCTCGAGATCGCCCGAAAGAAGCGCGAGGAACGAGCGGGGTAGGATCACCCGGCCGGAGAAAGGGCTGGAATGGCCTACGCAGAGCCGGCTCGCCGGATCTCGTTGGAGCTCGGAGGAACCGAGCCATGGTTAGCGCAGGATGCCGGCGGTGCGAACCGGGTTGCCGTCGTTGGCGGGCACCTGGATACCGAGCGCGGCGGCGAGCAGCGCGTAGACGTCGACCGCCTCGATTGGTGGCACGATGACGCCGCTCGCGAACGCCGGGCCGGCGGCTACGAAGATCGCCTGCATATCCGGGTGCGTCGGGTCCTGGCCGTGATCGCCGGCGGGGATTCTGTTGCCCCACTCGGCGCGCCGCGAGCGGGTGAGCACCTCCCATCCCACATCCGGTGTCGCCAGTATCGGCGGCAGCCGCGGGTGGTCGTATAGGCGCAGCCGTGCGGGCAGTTCTTGGCGACGATAGACGTGCAGGTTTGGATGGGCACCAGCCAGCGCTTCGTAGATCAGGTCTTCGCGACCGGAGCGCGGAAACAACTGCAGCAGCGCACCCTGCTCGAAGACCTCGTCGGGTTCGAGATCGACGAGGTCATCCACCAATATCACTCGTTCGGAGTCCATCTGCGCCATGCCATGGTCGGCGACCAAGACGATATTCGTCGACTGCCGCAAGCGACGTTCGTCGAGGCCGTCGAGCAAACGTCCAACGGTCGCATCGACACGACGAACCGCGGCCATCGTCTCGCCGGCCAACGGGCCGAAGCGATGGCCGCTGTCGTTGGGCTCTCCGAAGTACAGCGCGATAAGCGACGGGCGCTCGTTGGCGGGAAGATCAATCCACTCGAGGGCCTGGTCGACGCGCGCTTCGAACGGAACGCTGGCGTCGAACTCGTACCAGTGAGTCGGGCGTACCCCCTGCACAGCCGCCTCGGATCCCGGCCAAAAGTAGACGGCCGACCGGAGTCCTTGGCGCTGTGCGGCCACCCAGATCGGTTCGCCGCCCCACCAACGACCGTTCTCCACCTCGCGCCGCCGGTCCAGACCGAACTCCTCTGGCCAACCCGGATCGCGCATGTTGTTGGAGATGATTCCGTGGTGACCCGGATAGAGGCCGGTCACCAACGTGTAGTGGCCTGGGAAGGTTTTGCTCGGGAACGGCGGGATCAGCCCCTCGGCACGCACCCCGCCGGCGATTACGCGATCCAGGTGCGGTGTCTCGACCCGCTCGATGTAGTCGGAGCGGAAGCCGTCCATCGAGATCAAGACCAGCGTTGGCGGCAAGCTCGGAGACTCACTTCGAATCGAGCCGCATCCGACAGGCGCCGCCATCAGCACGGCTACCAGTATGGCTCCCACCCTTGAAATCGCCCGATGCATCGCGCTCCCCCGTCGCCCCCGATGGCGCTCACCGCCGCCGGAGCTCCGCCGACGTAGACGCCACCAGCCGAGGAGTCTAGCTTGTCGTGGACAGGCTTGATGATCCGACGGGCAGCCTCCCATGGGGGCGTCAAGATGTGGAATGCGCCGATCCGCTGGTCACCGGAGGCAGAGCGTCGATTCCAGCGACCGCAGGTGGAATGAGACCGTTGACTGGACTGTCTAATATGCGACGGTCATGGAGACTCCTGTGCCCGACTCATCCCCAGGCGCCGATCAAGATGACCGGATCTTGGTCGATCGGGCACAGAGCGGCGACGAACAGGCGTTCAGGCTACTGGTGGAGCGCTACGAGGGAGCGGTGGCAGCAACGGTAATCGGCATGCTGGGTCCCGGCGCCGACGCCGACGACGTTGGCCAGGAGGTCTTCGTGCGCTTCTACAGATCGCTCCCCAGATTCCGCGGCGAGGCGGCAGTGAAGACCTACCTGACACGTATCGCCATCAATCAGTCACTCAACGCGCTAAAACGTCGCCGCAGGCTACTCGACCGATTCGTCAGCCGCGACCGTTCCGCCGATGAGGCCCCTCTGGTCGAACCGACCGTGAGTGGCGAACGAGCCGTGTCCAGCAACGATGTAGGCGGGGCGGTGCATGCGGCGATCCGCTCGCTCAGAGTCGAACATCGGGCGATCGTGGTTCTGCGTATGATCGAAGGCTATTCGACCCGCGAGACAGCAGAGCTTCTCGGAGTTCCGCAAGGGACCGTCATGTCGCGTCTGTCCCGGGCGATGAAGACGCTGAAGCCGATGCTCCGACCATGGGCGGCCGAATCCGATGGCTGAACGAACCCCGGAAACCGAAACCGAACGGCTTGTCCGCGCGCACGCGCGGCGTTCTTTCGGCCCCGGATTCACCGACCGCGTGATGGAGCGCGTGGGCGAGGACGCCAGCGGCTTGGTGCTCTTGCAGCAGTTTTGGCGACTCGCTGCGGCAGCGACAGCTGTCACGCTATTGCTGGTCGGCTACAGCGTGCTGTGGACAGAGCCCGTCGAGGGCCAATCTCTCATGGAGGCGGCTCTGGGCCTCGAGCCTGTTTCGATCGCGGCAGCCTACCAGTTGGCTGACAAGCTACCCGACATCAGCGTTGGCGATTCGCTGTGAGCCCCAGTGCCCGCTCGTCCCTGCTGCTCGGCATTACGCTGGCGATTGGCGTTGTGCTCGGAGTGTTCCTCGGCGGCGCCCTACAGCAATTCCGCTTCGGGATAATCCAGGGTCTTGGCGACAGACAAGGTTTCGTACGTCACTTGGAGCGCATCATCGGTCCGCGAGACGAACAGCAGCGGCAAGCGATCCGCCCGATCCTGGAGGCAGCGGCCGAACGCAACCACGAGATCGACCGTGGATCCCGCGACCAGCTGCGCGCCGCGCTCTACGCGATGATCGCCGAGCTCAGCGAGCACTTGGACGACGAGCAGCTGCAGCGCTTGGAGGGCTTCGCGCGCCGTCCGCCGCCCCGAGGGCCGCCCGGCGGGCCGCCGCCGCCGCGACGCTAGCGCACCAGCTGCCGCAGCGTCGCCAGCTTGGGCTCGAGGCTGGCCTGGATCTGCTCGACTCGACGCTCGACGTCGAGCGCCTCGATGCGTTGCTTGATCTCCTGCACCTTGCCATCGACATCGAGCACAGTCGCTCCAATCGATTGGATCCAAGGCGCAGATCCGGCCCGATCGCGCCACCTTCGAGAACCTCGCCAACCTCGCACAGTCGCCGAAATCCCCCTGGGGTATAACGAGAAACCTTCGCGCCGGGCTCGACAATCGGGCCTTCAGGGTCCAGCCTGGGAGCTATCCAATACCACTTGCTTCCTGTGGGGGGAAAATGACCAAGGCCGATATGGCTGCGAAGCTAGCCACCAAGTGCGACCTTTCCAAGGCCAAGGCCGAGGAGATCATCGACTGCATCTTCTCGACCAAGCCGGGACAGGGAATCCTCGCCGTCGAGCTCGATGCCGGTAGAAAGGTCTCGATCGCCGGCTTCGGGAACTTCGAGACTCGCCATCGCAAGGCGCGTCTTGGCCGCAACCCGGCGACCGGAGCAACGATCAACATCGCCGCCACCACGGTGCCAGCGTTCAAGGCTGCAAAAGGTCTCAAGGATCGCGTCGCCGACCGTGAATCATCGATGACAGGTGGATCACCGATGACAGGTGGATCACCGATGACAGGTGGATCACCGATGATGGGCTGACCGAAGGGACCATCGGGTGGCCGAATCGGATCCGCCAGCGGGCGGGAACGATAGATCTGGCTTGCTCGTGGTCATAGTGCTGATCGCCTCGGCGATTGCGTTCTTCATAGCCGGTGTTGCCCTGCTGCTTATGGGCGACTACGAGTTGATCGGGGGCGTCCTTCTCGCAGTTGCGTTGGGGGACGCCCTTTGTGCGTTCGTGGTCAGCCGGAGGGCCCGCTAGCAGGCCGTGGTGATTCGCGACCCGGTGGCGGTGGTCCTGGTGCTGGCTGCGGTGGTGTTTCTAGCGCTGTGGCTGGAGGAGAGGTTCGCCCTCTTCCGCGCCCTGGGCGCCGCCCTGGTGGGGATCTTGCTCGGCATGGCGCTGTCCAACTCCGGCGTTCTGCCGGGGACCTCGCCCACCTATCATTGGCTGAGTAGTCACGGCGTCAGCCTCTCGATCGCGCTAATCCTGATCAATGTCGATCTGCGCTCTCTGGCGGACGCAGGGATGAGCATGCTCGCCGCCTTTGGAATCGGCGCCGCGTCCACCGCCGCGGGAGCCGTCACCGGAGCGTTGCTGTGGGGGCACCGGGTCGGACCCGAGAGCTGGAAGCTTGCCGGTCAGTTCACCGGCACCTACACGGGCGGAGGAATGAACTTCGCGGCGCTAGGGCGTGCCTTCGACACCAGCAGCGACCTTTTCTCGGCGGCAATCGCCGCCGACGTAGCGCTCACCGCTCTGTGGATGGCGGCGTGTCTCGTCGCACCATTGCTGCTGTCGACCGCCAGCCCAGCCCGAGACACCACGGCCAACGGAATTCGGAAGGAGGAGCCGTCGGGCATTGCACGGGCGCTCAACAGCAGCGTTCGGCCAATCGCCATTACCGACTTGGCGGCGCTGGTGACGCTGGCCATCGGAGCAGTCTGGCTCGCTGGGCAGGTCGCCGCACTGGTACCTGTGCTGCCCGAGATTCTCTGGTTGACCACGATCGTGCTGTTGCTGGCACAGGTGCCAGGGATCAAGGGGTTGGCCGGGGGTGCTCTGCTCGGCAACTACGTTCTGCTGTTGTTCCTGGCTGGTAACGGCGCGCAATCGGTGCTGGCGAACATATTTCGCGTCGGGCCAGCCGTCTTCTGGTTCGCCGCCACGACGGTCGTCGTACATGGCATCGGAATCTTCGGGATCGGCCGGCTGGTCGGAATCGATGCCGCAACGTTGGCGGTGGCGTCGCAGGCCAACGTCGGCGGCCCCGCTTCGGCGGTTGCTTTGGCGTCGGCGCGCGGCTACACGGACCAATTGCTCCCCGGCGTTGCCATTGGCCTGTTGGGGTACGCGGTCGGAAACTACACTGGCTTCATGGTGGCGAACCTGATGCGCGCCTGGCTGGGCGGCTAATCTCGCACCCGGAGGTTCTTCTCATATCCAGACAACCGATAACCGGCATGCTGCAAGGCCTGCAGGCCTCGCAGAAGCGAGGCCTGGAGCGCACGTTCCGGCGCCGCGTACCACCCGAGAGGGTGGTCTCCGGTGAGCTCGCACGGCACCTCGCAGAGCTGTCTGGCGAGCTCGGCCGCCAGATCGGCGTGCTCTTGGCTCGGAACGGAGCCGTACGGCACGTGATTGTAGGTGACGCCCACAAGCTCATGCTGCCCGATATCGGCCGGCTGCGAGGCGGTGCCGGCCGCTTCCGCGGTCTGCGACTGGTACATACGCATCTGCGGGGCGAGGCGCTTACTGCCGACGACCTGAACGACCTGGCGCTACTGCGACTGGACATGGTGGCGATGATCGAGGTGCAGGCCGATGGTCTACCCGGCCGTATCGAGGCGGCCTATCTCGATCCCGCAGCGCTCGCTGAGCCTGGCGACGGCGAGCCCCTCGACGATCCGTTCGTTCATCAGCACGCCCGCAACGTTCAGTCGCTCGATCTCGACTTCGCCGCCACGATTGCCGCGCTCGAGGAGGAGTTCGCCCGTGTAGTCGGTCGCGCGCGTGGGCCCAAGGATGCCGAGCGTGCCCTGGTAATCGGCTGTCGGCGGCAGGACGAGCATTTTGCGGAGACGCTGGAGCTCGTGCGCTCGTCCGGCGTCGTCGTTGCCGGCACCATGCGGCAGAAAAGTCGTATCCATCCGAAGACGATCGTCGGCCGAGGCAAGCTACAGGAGCTCATCCTCGAGGCGATGCGCCGCAACGCAGACGTGGCGATCTTCGATATCAATCTCAAGCCGGCCCAGGCCCGAGCGTTCGAAGACGCTACTGGAATGAAGGCAATCGATCGCACCCAGCTGATCCTCGATATCTTCGCCCAACGGGCCCGCAGCCGCGACGGCAAGCTGCAGGTCGAGCTCGCACAGCTCCGCTACTCACTACCGCGATTGACCGACGAAGACGCCGGCCTATCGCGCCTCACCGGCGGTATCGGCGGACGCGGTCCCGGCGAGACCGTGCTGGAAATCGGCCGCCGCCGCATCCGCGATCGCATCCGGCGCTTGGAGAAACAAGTCGAGCAGCTCTCCAAGCAGCGCGACGTGCGACGGCGACGGCGACGCCAGCAGGGCCTTCCCGTGCTGTCGATCGTCGGCTACACGAACGCCGGCAAGAGCACCTTGCTCAACGCGCTCACCTCGTCGAACATCGAGACCGAAGACCGACTGTTCATGACGCTCGATCCCACCAGTCGGCGGCTGCGCTTCCCGCGCGAGGGCGAGGTGATCATCACCGATACCGTCGGTTTTATCGCCGAGCTACCACGAGACCTCTTCGACGCGTTCCGCGCCACCTTGGAGGAGCTCGTCGATGCGGATCTCTTGCTGCACGTCGTCGACGCGTCCGATGCCCGCATCGATGACAAGATCGACGCCGTCAACGGCCTGCTGGATGATCTCGACGCCCTGCGAATACCGGTTCTGAAGGTGCTCAACAAGGCCGACCTCGTGCCCGACGAGGAGATGACCGGATTGGTCGTCAGACACGATGCGGTCGCCGTTTGCGCCACCCGGCGGACCGGCCTCGACAGGCTATTGAGGGAGGCCGAGAGCCGGATCAATGGCAGCCGGCCGGCTCCTCGACGGTAGAATACTGAGCGACGGCACAGCCGCAGCGAAGCCGTCTATCGCGCTTGGAACCAGGCACGCAGGATCTGCTGAGCTGGCTTGCCGCGCGGCGTGAAGTCGCTGTTACCGGGTCCGCCCCAAGCGAGATCGGTGTGCCAAATCCAGAAGTACACGCCGACGAGCCAACTGGCGTTCTCGCTGTCGGGCACGCCGAGACCGCCGCCGCCAGCCACCGCGCCGAGTGACTCGACCAGGCAGGCGTAGGCAGTGGTCTGAACGGTGACATCGGCAACCTGATCGTCGTGCCACTCCCAGGGGCGGTAAGCAGCGCCGAATGCCGACTTGTAGCCGACCTCGGTAAGCAGAACGGGGCGGTCGTAGCGTGCTGCCACCGTCGCCATGACGTTACGGATCCGGTCCAGGCGCTCGAGGCAATTGGCGCCGTTGATCGCTTCGTCGCGATCGCCGGTAAGGGGCCAGAACGCGTCGACACCAATGTAATCGACTGCGTCCCACCATTCGATCTGCTCGAATTCGTTGTCCCAGTTGGCTGCATAGGTGAGCTCGCCGGAGAACACCCGGCGGATGTCAGACGCCAGCTGACGCCAAAAGTCGGGATGCCCCAGGGCTACACGCGTGAGCTCCGAGCCCATGGAGATGCCCACGACCCGCTCCTGCTCACCGAGTCGCGCGAAGCCCAGCACCGCGTCGCGATAGGCCTGCTCCCACACCGGCCATGCCGCCCGATCGGGATCGATGTCGCCCCGCCACGCCCCATCCGAGCGATCGTCGAGCCAGAGGTGCGGTTTGAGCAATACCGCCAGCCCACGTTCGTGTGCCAAGCGAATCGCCGACCGCGTGTCCGCCTCGACGCGGTGGCGCGAGGGCCGCCAGGTAAGCTCCGCAACACCGAGCTGCGGTTGAAAGAAGCTCGGTATGAGTGCTACGTGATCAACACCCAACTCGACCAACGCGTCGAGGCTCACGGGCAACGCCCCGAGATCGATCGGAGCGCCGTAGCCGCCGATCGGCTCGATGTTCATGCCACGGTGAAAGCTCGTTGGCAGCGGCGGAATGGCCTTCTCGGGGCCGCCCATCGCTGCATCCGGCGCGTCAGAAACGGTACACGCCCAGGTCATGGCAAGCACGGCAGGCGCGAGCGACCACCGGCGCCAGCAACGCCGGGCGCGCGGCGGTGGCCAGCGGCACCAGTCGAGCCCCCATGACAACGTACTCATGGCGAAATCTTACATGCGGTTCTGGGCCGTCATGAATCGCCACTGGCGCCGAGTCGCTCCGCGCGGTCAAATACCCCCTTGCCAGCTAGCCTGCCAACGGAGCCCGCGATGAAATGTTCACGGAACACCATTGTGCTCGTCATTCCCCTACTCTTGACGGGCGCGGTGGCGCCCGGCGACAGTGCCGCTGGCGAGCCGGCTGCGACCCGCCTAGCCGTGATCGCGCTGCAGGACTGTGGCGACTGGCGCTACCCGGTGCTCTGCCGTGTCGAACTGCGCGTCAAAGCCGACAGCTATGACTGGCAGGACTATGACCCCGACGACGTGCTCGCCATCCCGCCGCGTGGTGACCTCGATATCGAGATCAGCGGACGCGACCAGGACGGCCGCAACTTTCCCCAAGATCGCTTGGCGCTAGGGTTCGACGACCGCGGCTGCAGAAGCGTCCTGGACGTCGAGCCTAGGGACGAAGGGACCATGCGGATCTCGGCACGACGTCCAGATGGTCGATGTCGGCTCGAGCTCTACGTACCCGGTAACCTCAACTTCGCATGGCGCATCGATGTCGAGGTGCGCCGCGACATGGCCTCCGGCTACGAGCGCCAAGAGGCCGAGGCAATCGTCCGCGCGCTTTATCGCGGCATACTGGGGCGCGACGCCGACGTTGGCAGCTTCGCTGGCGCCGTGTCGGAGGTGCAACGAGGTCGCCTCGAAATGCAGCTCCAGGCGATGCTGCGCAGCGGTGAGTTCCTGCAAAGCGTCGCGAATACGAGCTCGGCGGAGCTCCTCGACAGATTTTATCAAGGGCTGCTCGAGCGCAGCCCGGACTCCACCGGAACCCGCGACCTGTTACCGGAGTTGGAGCGCCGACGCTACCTGGACGTGGTGCTTTCGATCATTCGTTCCGCCGAGTTCGAGGAGCGGTTCCTACGCTAGGGTCGCTGGCGCGCCGGCGATCAAAGATGTACCTGCAACGAGCCGCAGGCGGCCGGCGGAAGTGGCCGTCTGAGAGACTGGTGACCATGCCTTCGTTCCGTTCTCACTGCGCGCTTGGCGTAATGGCCCTGATGCTAGCCACGCTGGGCGGTTGTCAGCCTGACGTCGACGCGACGGCGGCGGGAGCTCGCCCCGATCCGGTCGTTGCCCTACCGGACGAGCCGAAGCTCGACGACAACACGGCGCTGGCGCTGGCAGCAATGTCACTCGCATGCCTTGATCGGCCGCACACAGCTCCCAGCGGCACCGGGTACCTGTACGAGCGCACCGCGGCGCTGCGTCCCGACTTTGAGACCACGCGCGCCTTCTACGGTTGTTTCGACTGGCACTCGGCGGTGAACTCGACCTGGGCGCTGGTCGAGATCCTCGATCGGTTCCCGGAGTCGCGCATCGCTCCGCTCATCGTCGAGAAGCTCGACGAGCACCTCGGAGCGCAACCGCTCGCCGGTGAGCTTTCCTTCTTCGCCGACAACCGCTCCTTCGAGCGTCCCTATGGCTGGGCCTGGTTGCTGGCGCTGCATGCCGCGCTGAGCGACTCCACACACCCCGCGGCCGCCACGTGGACCGAGAACACGGCCTCGCTGGCGCAAGTGTTCGTCGATCGCCTGTCCTTCTATTTCGAAAGCCTCGACTATCCGGTGCGCGGCGGCCGCCATGCCAACACCGCCTTCGCGATGGATCTGATTCTCGACTACGCGCAGAGCACCGATGATACGGACCTACGACACCTGGTGGTATCGCGCGCCGCGGCGCTCTACGGCGCTGATGTCGATTGCCCGTTGGCCTACGAGCCATCGGCCTCTGATTTCTTGTCGCCATGTCTACAAGAGGCGATGTTGATGGCACGGGTCCTCGATCGGCCGAGCTTCACGAGCTGGCACGACAGTTTTCTGCCGGCCCCGGACAGCCCGGGCTTTCGCCGGCTCGCTGAACAAGTGCAGCTGGGCGAGAGCGTCGCAGAGGACGGCGGGCTCATGGGGGCGAAGTCGCACCTGATCGGGCTGGCTTTCACGCGTGCCGAGGCGCTCAGTCGCCTGGCTGCCACCCTCGGTAGCGAGCATCCGAGCTTTGAGGCCTACCGATCAACTGCGGCACAACAGGCGGCCCACGGCACCGCGGCCATGTTCGAAGCCGACTACTACGGGTCGCACTGGCTCGGCACGTTCGCGATCAAGTACCTCATCACGCTGCAATAGGCGCGCAGCACCTGATAACGGGAAACTTCATGCCGGTTTCGCTAGACAACTCGCGGGTCGTCTACGAGGCGCTCAAGTCGTGCGGCGTCGAGATCATCTCGGCGCTTCCGGAGACCTGGCTTGTACACCTCATTCAGCTCGCCGAGGAGGACGCCGACACCACGCTTGTGCGCCTCGCCAAGGAAGAGGAGGGCGTCGGGATCTCGATGGGTGCCCACCTCGCCGGCGTGCGAACGGCGATGCTCATGCAGAACCATGGGTTCCTGGCATCGATCAACGGCATCGTCTCGGGGGCACAGCTTTATCGTATCCCGCTGCTGATGCTGATTAGCGACCGCGGCTCGTTCGGCGAGCGCGACCCGTGGCAGACGGAGGGCGGCGGACAGACCGTGCACGTCCTTGACGCATTGCGTATTCCCTACCTCCGTCTGGACGCGCCTGACCACGTGCTCTGCCGCGTCGAGCAGGCGATGTCGTTGGCTTACTCTTCCTTGCGGCCAGTCGGCGTGTTGCTCGGGCGCGACCTGATGTGGGAGGACTGACGGTGGGCGACCGGATGCTGCGGATAGATGCCCTCGGCGCGCTTTACGACCGGCTCGCCGACTGCGTGGTGGTGACCATCATGGGAGCGGTGGCGGCGGAGCTGCAATCGCTCGGACACCGACCCAACCACTTCTATCTGCAACACGCCATGGGATTGGCCTCATCCATGGGGCTGGGCCTGGCACTGGCCCTACCGGAACGCGAGGTCGTGGTGGTCGACGGAGATGGGTCGGCGCTGATGAATCTGGGCGGACTGACGACGTTGGGACGCTACCGACCTGGCAACCTAGTGCACCTGGTGTTCGACAACGAGAGCCTGTTGTCGGTCGGCGGGTTTCCCACTGCCACCGCCACAGGTTCCGATTTGGCGGCGATCGCCGCCGGCGCGGGAGTTCCTCGGACCAGCACCGTCGGCGATATCGATGCGCTGCTCGCAGCATTCGACGCCGCTCGTGAAGCACACGAGCTAGCCACCATCGTCGCCAAGGTGGCCGACGAAGGGCCCCAGGTATTCGTTACCGACCTAGGGCTGCTGGAGAATCGCTTCCAGTTCGCCCGCTACTTGCAGCAGGAGAGCTCATGAGCGGCCTTCTGACCCGGCTAGCTGATGCCATTCGAGACGGCAGTGTTCGCATCGTCGACCTCACACAACCCCTCGAACCAGACACGCCGGTGATCGCCTTGCCGCCACCGTTCGCGCTCTCTCCCGGCGTCACCATCGAGCAGATCTCGCGATTCGACGACAACGGACCGGCCTGGTACTGGAATGCGCTGAGCTTCGGTGAGCACACCGGCACGCACTTCGACGCACCTGGACACTGGATCAGCGGCAAGGACCTACCCGACAACACCACCGATACAATCCCTCCGAATCGCTTCGTCGGCCCCGCCAGCGTGATCGATGTAACTGCGGCAGTGGCCGATGACCCCGACTATCTGTTCGCCCCGCAAGAGCTGCGGACGTGGGAAGGCGAACACGGGCCCCTGGCGGCCGGCGGCTGGGTGCTGCTGAATACCGGGTGGAGCAACCGTCGCGGTGCCGAGGCGTTCCTCAACATCCACGACGACGGTCCGCACAGTCCGGGATTCCACACCGACACGATCCGGATACTGGCGCAACGAGACATCCTCGGCATCGGTGTCGAGACGGTCGGCACGGATGCCGGCCAGGCCGGTGGCTTTGATCCCGCTTTCCCGGCCCACACGCTCATGCACGGGGCCGGCAAGCTGGGGCTTGCTAGCTTGTGCAATCTCGACAAGCTACCGCCCACGGGCGCGATGGTGATTGCTGCACCGTTGAAGCTGGTCGACGGTAGCGGCAGCCCCTTGCGCGTCATCGCGCTGGCTGACGAGGTCACTTGAACCGACACGCCGGCGCGGTCCCGACAGACCCAGACAACGTCCATCGATGGCTACCGACGTGCGGCCACCACGGGCTGCAAGCGGCCACGAACAAGAGATAGTCTTGTTCGCAGCGACTATGGAGGGTTCGTGGTGATCGGCACGCGACTGGCGCACTACGAGGTCGTGCGCAAGCTCGGCAGCGGTGGCATGGGCGAGGTGTTTGCCGCCCGCGATACCAAGCTCAACCGCCAGGTAGCGCTGAAGCTCTTGCCGGAGAGTCTGGCCGACGACCCGGCGCGTCTGGCGCGCTTCGAGCGCGAGGCCAAGAGCGTTGCCGCGCTGAGCCATCCGAACATCGTCACGATCTACGCGGTCGAAGAGGCTGACGGCATTCGCTTCATGACCATGGAGCTGATCATCGGTCAAACGCTCGACCAGCTCATTCCGCGCGAGGGGATGCCGGTCAAGGAGTTCCTGGAGATCGCCGTGCCGCTGGCCGATGCGGTGGCGGCCGCTCATGAGCGCAACGTCCTGCACCGCGACCTCAAGCCGGCCAACGTCATGGTGGACGATGCCGGGCGCGTCAAAGTGCTCGACTTCGGACTCGCCAAGATCGATGAGCAGCGTAGCGGACCCGACGGCATGACGCAGATGCTGACCGGCGACTTCACCGGCGAGGGAAAGATTCTCGGGACCATCGCTTACATGTCGCCGGAGCAAGCCGAGGGACGCAGTCTCGATCACCGGTCGGACATCTTCTCGCTCGGAATCCTGCTCTACGAGATGATCACCGGGAAGCGTCCCTTCGACGGCGAGACCAACATTTCGGTACTCTCGTCGATCCTCAAGGATGACCCCGATTCGGTCAGCGATGTGCGCCCGGCGATCCCGGTGTCGATCGCGCGCCTCATCCAGCGAACGCTGGCCAAGCAGCCCGACCAGCGTTACCAGTCGGCATCCGACCTGCGACAGGATCTGATGGAGATCCGCCGCGATCTCGAGACCGGCGAGTTGCTTTCGTCCGGGCTCCATGCCGACGTCAGCAGGGCGTCGGAGCTCGGAGCCTACCTTCGCGGCTCCAGGATCGTCGTGGTAGAGGCTCCGTCGTGGCTCCGCTACGGTGCCCTCGCGGCCGCTGTCGTGGCCGTCTTGGCGATCGGCTATTTCGGTCTCCGCGGTAGGCTGGGGTCCGATTCGGGCGTCGGCCGACCAGCAGCATTTCCGGCCTCGTTGGACGCCCGACTCTCGGTTGCGGTGTTCTACTTCGACAACATCAGCGGCGACACCGAGCTCGAATGGCTACGCAGCGGCCTCACTGAGATGTTGGTTACGGATCTTTCCCAGATTCCCGGCGTCCGTGTGCTGGCCACCGATCGCCTGTACTCGATGCTGCAAGGCATGGGACATCTGGGCGATTCCACCACCTCCGGCGAAGTGGTCGGCGAGATCGCCCGCCTGGCTGGCATGAACCGAGTAATCGTCGGCAGCTTCGCCCGCGCCGGCGACGAGATCCGCATCAACGCCCGCATCCAAGACCCGGACTCGAGCGAGGTGTTGTCGTCCGGATCGGTACAGGGGAGCGTCGACGAGCTATTCGACCTGGTCGACGAGCTGCATGCGTGGATCGAGGCGAGCTTCGACATGAGTCACGCCGACCACGACGCGACGTTGTCGGGCGGCGCTATGGGCCATCGAGACATCGAGGAGGTCACGACCGACAACATCGAGGCGTTCCGCTTCTACAACGAGGGCATCGAGCTCAACTTGCAGTCCAAGTACCGCGACGCTGTTCCGCTGCTCGAGAGGGCGGTTGAGCTGGACCCCGACTTCGCCATGGCGCACGCCAAGCTCTCGGTGGCGCACGGCAATCTCGGCGACAAGGAGATGGCGGCTCGCTACGCCAAGCGAGCCTTCGACATGACCGACCGCTTACCGCCGCGCGAGCGCTACTACATCCGTGGACGCCACTTGGGGATGGATCCGAGCACCATCACCGAATCGCTGGCCGAGTACGCCAAGGCCGTCGACTCGTACCCCGACCACCTCGCGGCGCGCACCAACCTTGCCCAGGGCCTCATGGAGCTGGAGCGGTTCGACGAGGCAATCGAGCACTTCGAGGAGCTGCGGCAAACGCGTGATCCCTTCGCGCCCAACGCCTCCTCGATGGCCTTCGCCTACGCGGCAGGAGGGAGGAATACCGATGCCGTGACCGTGCTCCGACGGTACGTCGAGGCGAACCCGGACAACGCCGAGGGGTACTTCAACCTCGCCGCCGGGCTGGCGCGCAACAGCGCCTACGACAAAGCCCTAGACGAGCTCGCCACCGCGAACCGTCTGGCACCCGAGTACCGCAAGCGCGTACTGCGCTGGGGCATCCTGGTGATGCAAGAGCGCTGGGACGAGGCCCGCGCCGAGACTCGCACGATGCTCCAGGATCCCAATCCGAAGGCCAAGCTCGAGGGCTACTTGGCACTCTCGACGCAGAACTTGTATTTCGGCCAGGCAGCCACGGCGAGAACGGCGCTGCAGGAGGCGGAGGCGCTGTTTCCGCCCGGCAGCCTGGAACACCAGCGCGCGCTTGAGGCGCAGATCGAGCTGGCGCGTAGCCTGGAGGACGCGGAGCTGACGCTCGAGCTCACCGAAGAGCTGCGTCAGACGGCACCCGAGCCGGCGAACCCACAGCTCGTGGCGTTGAACGAGATGGTCGGGCGCATGCTGGCCGGCGATGGGGCGAGGGCACGCCAAGCGGCCGGTGCGTTCCGCGAGTCGATCGCCGGAATGCAGCTGACCGAGATCCGCCAGCGCCGTGCGGAGGCTCAGATCGACGGGATACTCGCCTGGGCATCAGGCGACCTCGAGGCCGCGGTTCCCTACCTACGGACCACCTTGGAGCTGCTGCCGACCCGCGACCTGAGCGATGAAGGGTTCGCGCTGAGATTTATCCTCGCCGAGTCGTTGTGGCGCGGCGGCCACAAGGAGGCCGCCGCGCGTGAGCTCAGGGCCGTGGAGGAAGCGTCGATGCCGCGGGCCAGCAACCCGATCATGTGGCTCCGTGCGCTGAACTATCTGGGCATGTATCACGCAGAACGCCAAGAGCGGGCACAGTCGGAGAGCTACTTCCGACATTATCTGCGCTACTGGGGCGACGGTGAGATTGACCGCGACGAGGTTGCGACGGCCCGTGCCCATCTATCCCGGTAACGCCGCGTAACGGGTTCTGAAGAACTCTGGTGGGAGGATTGCTTCTATGCTTCGAGCTGCCACTTGTCTGCTGATTCTTTTCACCTCGTTGGCGTGCGCCGCAACGGGCGATGGTCCGGCCACACCGGCAGCCGCCGAGGCTTTCATCGCCGAGTCCGAGGAGCAGTTGGCAGCACTGGGCCGAGCGCAAGCCAACGCTGACTGGGTGCAGGCGACGTACATCATCTACGACAGCACCAAGGTCGCCGCCGCCGCACAAGAGCGCATCACCGCCGCGGCGGTCGATCTGGCCAACGCATCGACCCGCTTCGACGGACTCGACCTGGCTTTCGACACCAGGCGCAAGTTGGGAATGCTGAAACGAGCTCTTTCGGTGCCGGCACCGGCTGACGAACAGTTGATCGCGGAGCTCGCGCAGCTCTCCAACGAGCTGACCGGAACCTACGGCTCGCACGAGTACTGTCGCGACGATGGCGAGTGCCTCCAAGAGCCGCACATGGTCGACATCATGGCAAACAGCCGCAACCCGGATGAGCTTCTCGAGATTTGGCAAGGCTGGCGCACCATGGGCCCGCCCATGCGCAACGACTACATGCGGCTGATGGAGATCGCCAATCAGGGCGCGCGCGAGCTAGGGTTTGCCGATCTCGGAGCATTGTGGCGCTCCAACTACGACATGGAGCCCGATGCGTTCGCGGCAGAAGCCGAACGCCTGGTGCGCCAAGTGCAGCCGCTCTACGAGGCGCTCCAATGCCACGTCCGCGCCGGCCTCCACGACTACTATGGGTCGCGCATCGTTCCCCCGGACGGCCCCATCCCGGCCCACCTCCTGGGCAACATGTGGGCACAGAGCTGGACAAACATCTACGACCTCGTGGCGCCGGAGTCGTCGGCAGCAGGGTACGACCTCACGGAACGCATCCAGCGCTCGCGGATGAGCGAGCTCGACATGGTCAGCACCGGTGAGGCGTTCTTCACATCGCTGGGCTTCCAGCAGTTGCCGGAGACGTTCTGGGAACGTTCACTGTTCACCAAGCCGCGAGACCGCCAGGTTGTGTGCCACGCCAGCGCTTGGGACATGGGGGACGGCGAGGACTACCGCATCAAGATGTGCATCGACAAGACGGCGGACTCGTTCGATACCATTCATCACGAGCTCGGCCACAACTTCTACCAGCGCGCCTACCGCGACCAGCCAACGTTGTATCAGGGCGGCGCCAACCCGGGCTTTCACGAGGCCATCGGCGACGCCATTGCGCTGTCGATCACCCCCGAGTACCTGCACCGGATCGACCTCATCAACGAGGTCCCTGCCGCATCCGGTGACATCGGACTGCTCCTGAACATGGCGCTTGATCGCGTCGCAGCGCTACCGTGGACCTACCTGCTCGACCAGTGGCGCTGGCAGATCTCCAGCGGTGAGATCGGCGCCGACGAGCTCAACAGCACCTGGTGGGAGCTGCGTGAGCGCTACCAAGGCGTGGCGCCGCCGATCGAGCGAACCGAGGAGAGCTTCGATCCGGGCGCCAAGTACCACATCCCGGCAATGGTCTCGTATACCCGGTACTTCATCGCCCGGATCCTGCAGTTCCAGTTCCACCGCGCCATGTGCGACGCGGCCGGATTCGAGGGCCCGCTGCATCGCTGCACGATCTACGGAAGTGAGGAGGCCGGAGCGCGACTCAACGCCATGCTCGAGCTGGGCGCCAGCCGCCCGTGGCCCGAGGCTCTCGAGGCTCTCACCGGCGAGACCGAGATGGACGCCACCGCAATTCTCGACTACTTCGCCCCCCTGCAAGCATGGCTCGACGAACAGAACGCCAACCGCCAGTGCGGATGGTAGGCGCTTGCCGCCCGGCGCTCAGGTATCGATCCGTCGTCTCGCGGTCGCAGGCTGTGCGTTGCTTGTAGTCGCCTCTTCGACGAACCGAGCCGGTGCGTCGGTGCAAGGGTATGGCCCTCTCGACAATCGCGACCCGATCGGCTTCTACGTTCCAGCGGGTGAGCCGGACACCGGGTTTCGTGCCCGCGATGACGAGCTCGCGGCGTGGGCGCTGCGCGCTTGGGAGCGTGCCGCAAACGGCCAGCTGGTACTCGAGCCGGCGCCATGGCAGGACGCGCTGCTCCATCTCTATTGGGTGTCGGCCTCCGGAGGCCTATTCGGCGAGATGCGACCGTTCAGTTACCAAGGTAAGCCCGGGGCTGCGATTTTCGTGCGTCCGGCCACCGACGGGTTGGGGCCGGAAATCGACCGCCGTGCTCGCCGCGATCCGCTATACCGCGACACCGTGGTGTACTTGACTTGTTTGCATGAGTTCGGGCATGCGCTCGGGCTGCCGCACAGTGGGGAGTTCGAGGATGTCATGTACTCGTTCCGGCTCGGCGGTGATATCCCGATGTACTTCCAACACTATCGGGCTCGTCTCGATGAGCGTGCCGACATCGAAGCCACCGACGGATTGTCGGATGCCGACAAGGCGGCGTTGGCTACTCTCTATGCGGCCCCGTAGCCAGCCGCTGGTGCACTCGTGGCGCCCCATATCGACGGATTGCATGCCAGACGGTGGCACACGGCGCAACGCAGCGGCCAGCGGGAGGACACGGAGGCGACCCCATTCAACCGGCGCGCAGCGACGAGCGTCCGTCAGGCCGGCAGAACGATCGCCCGGCGCTTGGCGTCGGCCCGACGCCGGTAGAGGATCACGACGCCGCCGATTGAGCCCACGTGTTCGGCGCCGCTCGCATCCGCCAGCATGGCGGCGATGGCTGGCCGCGAAGAGCGCTCGGCGTCGAGTCGCACCTTGATGAGCTCGTGATCTTCTAGTGCCGAGTCGAGCTGTGATCGCACCGCCGGCGTGAAGCCCTGCTTGCCAACGTGGACCACTGCGGCCAAGCCGTGTGCCAGGCCCCGCAGATGACGTCGCTGCTTGCTCGTCAGCGCCGACGGGGACAACCGATCCGTGGGGTTCAAGCGCACGCTCCTCGAAGCTCCGACAACAACCTAGTGGCCTGTAACAGATGATCGTTGCGTATCGTGGTGTCGAAATGGGTCCGGATGACTAGCAGGGTGCTTGTGGTTATACCGCGCCACCGCCGCTCGCACAGTTGGCTCACACCCATCGTGCAGACGTGAAACGGGTTGGTGCCGTGCGGCACAGTTATTAGGTATAGCGGGTCCCCTCGCGGCCGCCCAAGTGGCGGCAGGAGGTGCTGCGATGGCAACGAAGAAGGCTGCCACGGTCAAGACCGACGCTACCCCAAGCTTGCGGCCGGCCACCCACAAGAGCCCAAAGGCCGCGCCGGGTTCGGGGAGCCGGGGGTCGCCTGACAAGCGACTCAGCTCCCGGTCGTTCCGTCGCATCGCCGGCGAGCGCACCCCGATGCGTCCTGATTGCCGCCTCGAGAGCAGCGAGCCGCTAGCGCAACATCTGAGCCGTCGCGTCATCGGACAGGGCGACGCCATCGACGCGCTGGTCTGCTCGTGGTCGAGGGTGCTGTCGGGGCTGCGAGATCCTCGCCGCCCGTTGCTTACCGGCATGCTGCTCGGGCCGACCGGCGTGGGCAAAACCGAGACCGCGCTGGCGCTGGCCGAGGCACTCTTCGGATCCGCCTCGGCGCTACATCGCATCAACTGCGAGGAGTACGCCCACGGACACGAGGTCGCCAAGCTGCTGGGCTCGCCGCCCGGCTATGTCGGTGGCGACATCGAGCCACTGCTGAGCCAACAACGCATCGATCTGCCGCACTGGCAGATGCGCCAAGCCGGCGGACAACGAGATGACGAACAGCCGGCGCTCATCGACCGAGCGCACGATGCCGGCAACGGTCTGTGCTCGATCATCTTGTTCGATGAGATCGAGAAGGCTCATCCAACGCTTTGGAACGCGTTGCTTGGCATCCTCGAGGAAGGACAGGTAACCCTCGGCAACAACAAGACCACAGACCTGACACGGTCGATCATCTTGATGACATCGAACGTGGGCAGCCGCGAGATGAGCCAGGCAATGGAGCGTGTCTCGATCGGGTTTCGCGCCGCCGACACAGCGGACGACACCGAGCACACCCTGCGCGACATTGCCAGCAAGGCGGCGCGCGATGTGTTCCCGATCGAGTTCCTCAACCGTTTCGACGAAGTTCTCGTGTACCGGCCGCTGCGGAGCGATCATCTGGGGCAGATCTTCGACAAGTTCCTTGCCGATATCAATCAGCGAGCCCTCGAGCAGGCCGGCGTGCCGCTGCTGATCAAGATGAGCCCGGCAGCGCGGGCGTTCGTGATCGACGCGGGCACTGACCCAACTCTCGGCGCGAGACCGCTGAGACGCGCCACCGAGCGCTTGATCGTCGACCCGGTGTCGCGACTCCTAGCATCGGCTCAGATCACCGCCGGTGACGTGGTGGAAGCAGAGCTCGAGGACGGCGCGCTCAGCTTCTACCGGTGGCCACGATCAGCGGATTCCATCGTCGCCTGAAGCCGCCTGGTACCGGCAAGCCGTGGTGGAAATGTGGCTCTCAGTCGGTTCGTAGCGGCATGTGCTGTTGACGCAGGATTGTGTCGAGATCGGCCCACAGCACCCGGCGTCTCTGCAAGCTTGGAGTCGACTCGATCTGAACCACGAGCCGGCGCGCTCGCCGGTGCCAATCTGCAGCGCGATGTGGACACGCAAAGCGGTCGATCAGCCTCGGCGGTCCATTTTCAGGTGATGTCGCGATGATCGCCCGAGCCTCGTCACAACGGCTGCCACAGACACGGCAGGGCACTTCGTGGCGGCGGCGTGGGCCGGTCACAAAGGTGTCGTAATCGATCTCGGCATCGGCACCGAAGAGATGTGCCCGCCAGGTCGAGAGCCAGTTGGAAACGTACATCACACACGTCCTTTCGAAGAGATACCGCACGTCGGGCGCGGCTGATTTCGCACATGGTTCCGGGCTGTTGCCCAGCCGGCGGTACCACCGTCAGGACGACGGTTGGCGAGCGGGTCTGCGAGCCGGTCCTCTCACCGCTCTCTTCATGTCGCGGCCCCTGGCCGCGTCGTGCGTGCTTACGATACTTTCCTCCTGGGTGGACACAGTCTCAACCAAAAAAGCTCGCGGCAGATGCCGCGAGCGCGGCAACTTAGATGGTCTCTGCTTGCTGCCCCGCACGGTCCATCAAGTTGCTGCAAATCACCGCATCGGTACACATACATGTAGCACGGTGGGATGCCGCGTTCAACGGCAACAACGCGGCATCCGGATGCTACCGAGCCGTCAAGGAAACCGGCCCGAGCGCTAGCAGGGCGTGGTGGACACGTGGCCTGCTAGTTGGCGTCGTTCCCCTTGGCGGCGAAGTAGAACGAGGTCGCGAAGATGAGCAGTTGGAACTCGAACCCCATGTTGCCGATCGAGTTGAAGCCGTTGGCGGCGTGCACCATGCCGATCGCGCCCACCATGACGATACAGAAGATCAGCCCGGCGATGCGCGTCGCCGAATCGGAGCCGACGCCCCCGTACAGCATCAGCGCCGCACCGGCGATCTCCGCCACGCCGAGCAACATGACCGCAATCGCCGGCATGCCCATCATCTCGGCCATGGCGCCGGATTCGGTCAACTTTGGCAGCGCGTGAAACGCAAAGGTGGCGAAAAGCGACAGGCGTGGAAGCCAGTGCGCGAAACCCGCAAAGCCCTTGAGAAAGTCCATTTCTCCTCCTCGGGTCGTACAAGACTACGGACCATGGTTCGCGGTATCTAGCAGGCCGTAGTGGAAGTGTGTCAACCGGCGGCCTGTACCGGGGCTCACGCCGCGGCTCGCGAAATCGCCCGGCAGGCAACGGGCTCGAGAGCCTCAGCCGCCCCGAGCGCGTTCGAACAACCGGTCCAGGGACGGGGATTCCACCACCGCCGAGCGCCTGGCGGTGAGGACATACAAGAGAGTCGAAAGGAAGACTGCAGGAAAGACCTGATGCACGGTGGACGCGATCGGCAGCCGCGGCCACAGCAGCAGGGTCGTCAACCCGCCGGCAAACGACGCCAGCACGGCCGCCCCGGTTCCGCGACGCCAGTACAACCCCAGCAGCACTGCAGGCGCGAAACAGGCGGCGAACACAGCGCCCGAGAGCGCCGTCAAAGCGACGATCCCGCCGGGGGGACGCAGCGCGATGATCGCCGTAACCAAGGCGAACGCCGCCACCCACAGCCGCGTCTTGCGAAGCTCTGCCCCCTCGGCGCCGGTGCGACCGAGCACACCGGCGATATCACGCTCGGCGGTCGACGCCATCACCAGCAGGACGCTATCAAGCGACGACATCGCCGCGGCGACCATCGCCAGCAGCAAGAAAGCGGTAATCCCGGGACTGAACACCTCGCCGCCGGTGAGCAGCAGCGGAACGATTTGATCGGTGTCGTCGATTCCGCTCGGGTAGATGCGCCGGGCGTAGAGACCAAGCGGCACCAGCAGCGAGTAGACCAGTGCGAACGCCAATGTCGATGTCCAGAATCCGGCGCGCACCGCATCGACGCTCTTCAGGGCATAGAAGCGCGATAGCTGGCGAGGGTCGGTAACGAACTTCGCCGTACCGGCGATGAGCACGCCTAGCACGTATACGAACGGTACCGCGCCGTTCCAGGAGAACAGATGCGCCGTCTCCGCCGCGGCGCGGACCTCGGCGAGCGCGCCCACTCCTCCGGCGGCGCGCACCACACCACCGAACAGCAAGACGGCGGCGACGATCATCACCAGCCCCTGCACGGCATCGGTCCTCACCACC
Source organism: Acidobacteriota bacterium (assembly GCA_963666055.2). Classification (GTDB taxonomy): domain Bacteria; phylum Acidobacteriota; class UBA890; order UBA890; family WLXD01; genus DASCOT01. The sequence continues at coordinate 1,769,857 of CAXWPH010000015.1, forward strand.
GAGATGAAACCGCCGATCATCGTGTACGCCACCACGATCACGAACACGACAACGATTGCGGCCTCGTAGGGGATCCCGAGGAACGCCTGTACCAGTGTTCCGATGCCTTTGAACACCGCGATCATGTAGAAGATGCTAGCGAACAAGACGATCACCGCGGCCATGACCCGCGCCGACGTGCTAGCGAATCGAAACCCGATAAAGTCGGGGATCGTCAACGATTCAAGCTCCTCGGTGAAGAGGCGCAGCCGTGGTGCGACGCAACGCCAGGCCAGCGCCGACATGATCACGGTCAGCGGCGCCAGCAGCAGCCAGGCGATCCCCCACTCGTAGCTCTGACCGGCAAAGCCGACGAAGCTATTGGTACTCGAGTAGGTCGCGAAGAACGACAGCCCCAAGGTGACCCCGCCCATCGAGCGCCCGCCAACGTAGTAGTCGGCCAGGCCGCGCGTCTCACGACTTCCTCGCCAGGCGTGGTAGGCGAGCAACCCGGTATAGGCCGCCAGCAGCAGGTGCACCGGCCAGTAGGTCATCAAAGAATCGAGTATCGTGCTCAGTTCAAACACCCCCGGCAAAGTATCGGTGCAGCGCCAGCTTAGTCACCTTACCCATCGAGTTACGGGGGAGCTGGTCGAGATACCGTATGCGGCGAGGCACCTTGTATGGCGCCAGCCGTTCCTTGCACCAGCTGCGGATGGCCTCCGGGCGCGGCTCATCGCCACCCACCACGACGATCGTTGCGCACACACGCTCGCCCCACTCCTCGTCGGCCACGCCGACCACCGCCACGTCGGCGATCGCCGGGTGCTGGCGTAGGGTCTCCTCGATCTCCAGGGCCGAGACCTTGTACCCACCGGTCTTGATGATGTCGACACTGCGGCGCCCGAGGATGCGGAAGTAGCCGTCTTCCAGAACTCCCTCGTCGCCGGTCATGAACCAACCCTCGCGAAACGCCACCGCAGTCTCCTCGGGTCGCCGCCAATACTGGCGGAACACTTGCGGACCACACACCTCGATCTGGCCGGACGTACCCTCCGCTACCTCGATGCCGGCGCCATCCACGATACGGGCCTCGACGCCGGGCAGCGGCTGCCCTACCGTGCCGGCGCGGCGCTCTCCGTCCAGCGAATTGGACAGCGCCATGCCGATCTCGGTCATACCGTAGCGCTCGAGAAGACGGTGTCCGGTGATCTCCTGCCAGCGTTCCATTGTCGATACCGGTAGCGCCGCCGAGCCCGACGTCATCAAGCGCAATCCCGCCGCCGCCCGCGACCATCGGTCTCGTGCCGCATCCGAGGCGTTCTCCCAGGCACGGATCAACCGACCATAGATCGTCGGGACGGCCATGAACACGGTGATATCGCCCGAGGCGAACCGCTCCCACACCACCTCCGGATCGAACGGCGAGGAAAATTCGCAACAAGCGCCCGACCAGAGCGCCGTGTCCATCGCGACGATCATCCCGTGCACGTGGTGCAATGGCAGCACGTGCAGAATGCGATCGTCGGCACGCCAGCCCCAGGCCTGCGCGAGCGCCGTGATCTGCGCTTGGACCATCGAGTGCGTCGTAACGACTCCCTTCGGCACACCCGTTGTACCGCTCGTGTAAACCATGAGCGCCGGACGATCGGGCGCCACCTCCGGGAGCGCCGGCACGGCGGCTGCAGCGCTCAGCGCCTGCACGGCCAGGAGCTCGATTCCGGCGCGGCCTGCAATGCCACGCAGGCGCTCTGCCTCCGCGTCGGATCCGATCAGAGCAGTGGGCTCACAGTCGGCAACGGCGCGCTCGAGCTCAGGCCCCGGGTGTGACAGCGCCAGGGGTACCGCCATTCCGCCGGCGCGCCAGATACCCCACCGCACGGCAACATGATCAACGCCCGGCGACACCAGAAAGGCCACGCGTCGATCGCGCAGGTCGTCTCGGTCGCCCAGCAGGGCTGCTGCGACCGCACCCGAGCGCGCCAGCAGCGCCAAGTATGTCGCCGTCCCGCCTGACCCGTCGATCGCCAGCCGATCGCCAAAGCTGCCGGCTTTGCGAGCAAGCTCGATTCCCATGCGCGTAGACTCTATACACGCTGCATGGCCAGGGTCCGAATTCTATGCGGGCCAGTATCGAACACCTGTGCGCCTGGATGGCCAGCAATGGGGCCGACACCTTCGACGGTGGGCCACTCTTACGACCCCCGCTGTTGGTTTCCGCCGGTGCAGCGGATAGATTGCAGAGGTACTTGCAAGCTGTGCTGTGTAGGAGTGTGCCCGATGAAGAGGTCCCGTCCGCCCGTTCTCACCATCGCGCTGTTGATGCTGGTATCGGCAGCCGTGCTGCCCTCATCGAACCGCGCCGCCGCCGCGATCCACTCCAACGCCATGGCGCATCCAGGGCTCGGCATCGCTCAGGAAGCGCTGCCGGCGCAGACGCCGCTGTTCCGCAGCGCGGTGACACGAGTGCGCGTCGATGCCATCGTCACCGACAACGACGGCAATTTTGTCGACAACCTCACTCAGGAAGACTTCCAGATCTTCGAGGACGGCGTCGAGCAGCGAATTCTCAATATTCAGCTGGTCGACCTCGAGACCGGCGAAACGGTCGACGTGCCATCGGAATCTGCCGCGCACGAGAGCGCCAGCTCGAGCACCGGCGGCAACGGTGCGTACGACGCTGGTGCGGAGCTCACAGCGATCGCCAGAACGCCCGGTACGCTCGGTGCGATCGTCTACCTCGTCGACCTGCCAAGCCTGGATCAAAAAAACAAGCCCAGGCTCGCCGCGACTTTCCACGACTTCATCGAGGGTTCCGAGACACTGCACGTGCCGCGTAGCGTGTTCATGATCGACCAGCATGGCGCAGTGCAGGAGCTCGCCCCCCTGACCACCGATCGTGACGTGCTACGCGAGGCGGCCGAGAAGTTGTCTGTGGCTGGGCTGACACGCAAGACCATATTCACGCGCATCACGACGGACTACGAGCCCGTGATGCAGCTGGCGATCGAGGCAGTGAACTCCGCCACCACGGGCGCCGGTTTCGCCGTGGGGACACCGCTCCAACAAAATGTAAGACTGCGCGAGATCGTCGGCAACCTGGAAGAACAGGCGCGGCGAGACGGGGATCTGGAGCGCCAGCGGGGTGAGGCGACACTCACCACCCTTCTCCGCTTCACCAACGCCCTGTCGGCGATGGAGGGGCGCACGGCGCTGGTGTGGATCTCCTCCGGGGCCATGCTCAGTGAAGGCGGCCCGTACCAAGCCTACGCGGCCGCCGTTCGCGATGCGGTTGCCGTAGAGGCCGGCCGATCGCGGCTCGGGCGGGCCGCGCCGAACCGTCGCATCCTGGACCTACTGGAGGAGCTGTACGAAACCGCCAACACCGGCAACGTGAGCATCTATACGGTGGATCCGCGACCGATCTCCGAGCTCAACAATCTCGGGACCGCGGCTAGCGTCAGCGACAATCTCGTTTCGCAAGCGCTGCGTCGGCACGTTCGCCCTGCATATCGCGACCTCACTGCGCCTCTGCACGAGATTGCCAGCAGGACCGGCGCCCGGGCGTTCATCGGCTGGAGCAACCTGTCGGACGCCTTCGAGCAGCAAGTCCGCGACGCGAGCCGCTTCTACCTGGTGTTCTACGAGCCGCCACCGCCGCACGCCGATGGCGAGTACCACCAGATCGAGGTGACCCTGCGGCGGCAGGGCTTGCAGGTCCGCGCCCGCTCAGGCTACCGCGATCTGGCAGAGCCCGAGCTGAAGACGCGCCAGATCGCCGCCGCGCTGGCGCTGCCCGGCTCGGTCATGGGTCGTCCGGTTCCGACTGCGGCGTATCAGCGATTCGCCGACGACGGCACGCCAACCATCCTGCTAGTCGCTGGTCTGCCGCTGCCTGCGGAATCAGTCGACGGCAGCTGGGCTCCGGCGTTCGAGAGCATCGATATCTCGAGCCCCGACGTCACCGCTGCCGACGGCTGGGTCGAGACCCTCGGTATCCGATACTTCCGGGTGCACGCCATCGCGCTGAACCGCGCCGGCAAAGTCGGCGCCGAGAGCCATGTAGTGGTCGAGCCGAGGCCGGACCTGTTTCGATACGCGCCCGACAACGCCTTCCGGCACTTCCGGTATACGGCCGAGTGGAGCGTCGATCCGGGTGAGTACGATCTGCGCGTCGTGATCGCCGAGGACGGCGGCGACCGTGTGGGCACGGCGCGCCTCGAAGTTGAGGTGCCGTCTCCGGCAGACGGTTGGAACATGGGAGACCCGATGCTCGTGGCGGTGGATCAGCGCACCGGGCTGATGCCGTTGCTCGGGCAAGGCGTGCCGGCGGGCATGCCGATCGCAGCCAGTGTCGAGGTTATACATGGCATCGATCCGTTCGTGTCGGCAACGATTTTCCGTCGCGATGCGCGACGACCGGTTGCCGACATACCGGGGCAGTCGCTACCGCCCACCGGCCTGACGGTGCACCGAGGAGCGCTCAAGCTGCCCACCAACCTCGAGCCAGGGAACTACCTGGTCGAGGTTCGGGTCATCGATGTCGACGCCAATGGGCAGGCGATTCGACTGCTGCCCCTGGAAGTAGTCGCCCGCAACTAGTCGCCCGCAACTAGTGGCCTGTAACAGATGATCGTTGCATATCGCAGATGGGATTTGCGGGTGAGATCAAGGCGCGGCGAGGAAGGCGATGCAGTGGGCATCGTCGATGAGGCGCAACGCCGAGATCGCCCGCAACTGCCCATCTGTCCGCAGGATGGCGGCGAAATCGGCCCGTCTGCGGCGTTGCTCCTCCTCGAGGATGGGCAAACATCGTCTCGTCGTCGCGCCTGGCATCCGGACCCATTTCGCCACCACGATATGCAACGATCATCTGTTACAGGCCACTAGTGTCCTGAGTCAGGACACTAGAGCGCCGTGGTGGAAGTGTGGCGGGCCGTCAGATTCTACGAGGCTCCTTGACCCGGCTCCGTGGCGTTGACCAACGCTCCCATGTTGCCGTAGGGGTGGCGGTTCTCGTGCATCAGCTGATGCGCCTCGCCGATCTCATCGAACGCGAAGGTCTGTGACAGGCAAGGATCCACTTTCTTGTCGATGATCAGCTGGTTGACCGCCGCTGCCTGCTCGTCGTTGGACAGGTGGCTGCCCTGGAAGCGCTTCTGACGCATCCAGTGATACCGCAAATCGAGCGTCGCGTTGTAACCGGTGGTGCCGGCGCAGATCACCACCATGCCGCCAGTCGAGGCCACGAAGATCGACGTCGGGATGGTCGCTTCTCCCGGGTGGTCGAAGACGATCGTCGGGCTTACGCGCCCGCCGGCAGCCTCCCAGATCGCCTTGCCGAAAGCTCGTGCCCCCTTCGCCCAGGCGCCGTACTCCGGGCTGTTGGTGTCGGGCATCACCCCCCAGTGGTCGAAGTCGCTGCGATTGATGACACCGATGGCACCGAGCTGCTTGCAGAAGTCGACCTTGTCCTCGCTCGAGACAACCGCGATCGGCCGGCCGCCGACGGCGGCGGCGATCTGGATCCCCATCGAGCCTAGCCCCCCCGCGCCTCCCCAGATCAACACCACGTTGTCGGGCTCGACGACGTTCGGCGCCCATCCCATCAACATGCGATAGGCAGTCGAGGCGCAGAGCATATAGCAGCCGGCCTGCTCCCAGGTGAGGTGCTCGGGCTTGGGTTGGCACTGGTGCGCTTGTGCTTTGGCGAACTGGCAAAAACTGCCGTAGTTGGTCTGGTAGCCCCAGATCTTGGTGCTCTCGGCGAGCATCGGGTCGCGCCCCGACAGCACCCACGGATCCTCCGGATGCCACCAACCGCTATGAACCACGACCTCGTCACCTGGCTTCACGTTGGTGACATCGTCGCCGACCTTCCAGACAATCCCCGAGCAGTCGCTGCCTCCGGCGTGGAAATCCTCGGGCTCGCCGCCCTTCTGGCGCACCGCGATGACGTCGAGCGGCTTGCCGAGCGCCGCCCATACGTTGTTGTAGTTGATTCCCGTCGCCATGTTGTAGATCAGCACCTCGTCGGAACCGATCACAGGCGTCGGGATGATCTCGTGCTTGAACGCGTCGCGAGGCTCACCAAAGCGGTCCTGCCGGATGATGCAAGCGTGCATCTCGTCCGGAACCTCACCGAGTGGCGGGCGTTCTCCAAGCTCACAAATCTTCATGGGGTCTCCTGACCGAGGCAGTTCGCAAGTCTCTTACTCAAGCGGCGTGGCACGAACGCCAGGACGCCAGTGGATCCCCTCATATCGCCGTTCCGCCCGTCGATGTCAAGTCGGCAGGGCGGCAAGACCAGCGGCTGACACCTGCTAGCAGGCCGTGGTGAAAGTGTGGTGGGTCTGGTTACGGCGAGTTAGGGCCAGGTGCAAGGCGGCCTGACACAGGCGATGCCCCGGCCATCGTCGAGGAAGGCCAACGCCGCAAATGGCCCCAAATCGCCATAACCCTTCGGGCGACAGGGGGTTGCGCGCGTATGCTGCGTCGTTCCTCGTCAACGATGGGGTAACCATCGCCTCCTCCTCTCTCCTTGCCTCACTTCGCAAGACCCTGTCGCCAGACCCGCCACACTTTCACCACGGCCTGCTAGTGTGCGCCCTACATGCATGCAACAAAGCCCGGGGGAGCCCTCGAAGCCACGCTCCGTAACGACCGCCTGTTCGTGCTGGGCGGGTTGATCGCCGCCTCACTGCTCGCCTGGGTGTACACGGTCAAGCTGGCTCGGGAGCTCCCGCACCTGCCCGCAGCGCACATCGGCGCAGCGCGAACCCTCCCCTGGAATCCGGGTGACTTGGGGCTGCTGTTCCTGATGTGGACGGTCATGATGACCGCCATGATGGTACCAACCGCCGCGCCGATGGTGCTGGCGTTCGCCAAGATCAAGCGCAAGCAGGGCCCAGATCTTGCACCGATGTGGCCGGTGGTCGCCTTCGTGCTCGGCTACGTTGTCGTGTGGACGGTGTTCAGCGGCTTGGCAACTATTGTGGAGTGGAGGCTGCATGTTGCCACCCTGGTAGACGTCGACGGCGCCGCCGCCAGCCCACTCTTCGGCGGGGTGCTCCTGTTCACGGCCGGAGTGTTCCAATGGACGCCGTTGAAGCAAGCCTGCCTCAGACACTGCCGTTCGCCGCTGGCATTCTTCATGACCAGCTGGCGCGACGGCTGGCGCGGTGCCCTGGCCATGGGGCTCGAACACGGCATCTACTGTGTCGGTTGTTGCTGGGCGCTCATGGCCCTGATGTTCGTCGCCGGGGTCATGAACCTGCTATGGCTGGCGGTAATCGCCGCCTTCGTGCTGCTGGAAAAAGTGGTCCCGTCCGTGCGACTGGTGAGCAATACCGCCGGCGTCTTGCTGACCGTCTGGGGGTTGTACTTGATCCGCCTGGGCTTCTGACAGGTGCTAAGGTCCTGACTCGAGAAACGGGAGGAGCTATGGCGGCAGGTTGGAGGATCCGTGGCGAGATTGTGCTGAGCTGCAACTGCGATGTGTTCTGTCCGTGTGTGGTGTCGCTCGGAACCGCGCAGCCCAGCCATGGTGTCTGCCACACCTGGTACGCCATCAACATTCACCAGGGCAATGCCGGCCGGTTGAAGCTTGACGGCCTCAAGGTCGCTGTCCTGATGGATGTACCTGGCGCGCTCGCCGACGGAGGTTGGACGGTAGGGCTCTACGTCGACGAGAAAGCCAGCGCGGCAAAAGTGACGGCGCTCGAGAGGATCCTGTCGGGCAAGGCAGGTGGGCCCATCAGCTGGTTCTCGATCATGATCGCCGATTTTCTCGGCACCAAGCAGGTACCGATCAGCTTCGAAAAAGAGGGGCGCGGCTGGCGTGTCGGCATCCCTAAGATCATCGACGGCCACGTGGAGCCCATAAAGGGGCGCGGCGGTAAGGGAGTCACCAAGGTGACCAACAGCGGCTATTGGATGGCGCCCGATATCGTCGTGTGCAGCGCAAAGGTGAGCCGGTACCGTGACTGGGGACGGAACTGGAACCTCGAGGGCCAGAGCGGCGAGTACGCCAAGATCGACTGGCAGGGGCCCTAGCAGGCCGTGGTGAAAGTGTGGCGGGCCTGGTTACGGCGAGTTGGGGCCAGATGCAAGGCGGCCTGACGCAGGCGATGCCCTAGCCATCGTCCAGGAGGGCCAACGCCGCAGATGGCCCCAAATCGCCGTAACCCTCCGGGCGATAGGGGGTTGCGCGCATGTGCTGTGTCGTTCCTCGTCAACGATGGGGTAACCATCGCCTCCTCCTTTCTCCTTGCCTCCACCTCGCAAGACCCTGTCGCCAGGCCCGCCAAGCTACGGATCACGACCCGCGCATTCGTCTCAGTCGCCGTTAGTCCCGTCGGGCGACCACGCCACGCTCCTGATCGACGACGATCTGACCGGGCGCCACATCGGTGAGCACCGTCTCCTCCCCGACGCCCCAAATTACCCGGAGCTCGTCGGCGCGGCCTGACGGCAGGTAGATGAGTAGCCGCGCGTCGTTGCTGCCGAGATAGCCATCGCCGCTGCTCATCTGCAGCACCTGCACATCATCGCCCGAGCGCACCACGAGGCGCGATCCGTAGCCCATCCGGTTGGCCTCGCGACCCACCAGCCGCACCTGCAGCGCGGCAAGCCGTGGCTCGGTGTCGTTACGCAGCAGGTCCGGAGCACCGTTGATGTTGGTCACCAGCACATCGGCATCGGCGTCGTTGTCGTAGTCGCCGATGAGGGCGGCGCGCGACGTCGCCTCGATCGCCATCCCGGGTCCCGCCTGCTGCCCTATCTCCTCGAACTGCGCCTCACCGGTTTCGCGCCGTCGATTCAACAAGAGCAGGTTGCGTTGTGCGTAGGGCTCAAACTCGTCGAGCTGCGGATAGATGTGGCCGTTGGCAACGAACACGTCGACGTCGGCGTCGCCGTCCGGGTCGAAGAACTGCACCGCCCAACCCATGTATGGAAGGCTGCTGGCAGCCAACCCGAGCAGTTGGCTGACTTCTTCGAAGGAGCAGTCGCCGAGGTTGCGGTAGAGGGCGTTGTTGTCGTTCTGAAAGTTGCTGACCAGCAGGTCGAACTGCCCGTCGGCATCGAAGTCTGCCGACGTGGCGCCCATCCCCGCCTGCTCCAGGCCCTCGCTGCTATAGCCGGCGCCCGAGAACAAGCCCCATTCTTCGAGTACGCCGGTGGCGTCGCGGCGATACAGCAGGTTGATGGTCGAGTCGTTGGCGACGTAGATCTCGGGCCGCGCGTCACCGTCGCAATCGGTGGCCACCAGCGCCAGCCCGTAGGTTGATTCGCGATCGACTCGTTGACTCGGCCACGGCTCGAACGTGCCGTCCGCCCGGTTTCTGAAGAACACATCGCGCGCGCCATCGAGCCCCTCCGGCCCGCAGAAGACATCGACGCCCTGATACATACAGTAGCGGTCGCCCACCGTGTGAGTGTTGGCACCGTCGAAATCGACGTACTTGGCAACATAGACATCGACCCAGCCATCGCCGTCCCAATCGAGAAAGGTGGCGCTTGCGCCCCAGCCCTTGTCCTGCACTCCGGCCGGCCACGCGCTGAACGTGCCGTCGCCGTTGTTGCGGTACAAGCGATCGGGACCGATGGCCGTAACCAGCAGGTCGGGGAAGCCATCGTTGTCGACGTCGGCGACCGCTGCACCATTGCCCCAAACGTGATCGCCGGCACCGCCTCCACCGGGCACGCGATCATAGCCGCCTTGCCTGCGTCGGTAGAGAGCGTGCCCACCACTGGAATACCGACCCGCGAGACCCGCGATCGATGCAGCAACCGGGTCGGCGCCGGAGCCCTCGAGGCCGTTCACCAGGAACAGGTCGAGGCCACCATCGCGATCGTAGTCGAGCCACGCCCCGCCCGAACCGCCGAACTCCGATATGTACGCCTTCTCGGCTCCACCGTAGTCGTGCGTAAACGTGATCCCGGCATTGTCCGGCACACGCACGAAGCGTACTTCTTGTCCCTGGGCGGCGGTCGAGCTGGGCGGCGACGCGAGCAGCAACAGTGCTCCGAGCATTGCGCACCGGGCACGAGAAACCCTGCCGAGACGCATGCGGATCGACCTTCGGCGAGCGCCGTCAGTCTGGCGTCGAATCATCGCCGAGACGCTGGCCGTCCTCGTCGTATTCCACCACTGGCAGAGGCGGCGTGGCGAGCGCCTCGCCGTAGTCCTCGAGCAGGTCCTTCACGAAGGCCCACGCGAGCACATATAACGCGAGCAGCACCGGCAGCGCCATCACGATGGAGGAGGCCTGGAGTACCTCGAGGCCGCCGATGCTAAGCATCATCATGGCGGTCAAACCGAGGACGGCCGCCCACAGCACGCGATTCCAGCGCGCCGGCTCCTCATCGGCGTGAAGCTCACGCGTCGAAACCGCGGCGAGAATGTACGCCGAGGAGTCGATGGTGGTCGCCATGAAGATGAACAGCACCACCACGATGGTCGGCAACACCACGCCGCTCATCGGCAGCGACGCCAGGATCGCCGCGCCCGTTTCCGCCGGGCCCACCTCGGTGAGCAGCCGGCTGACGTCGAGAGCGCCGGTGACCTGCAGGTGGAGCGAGTAGCCGCCGAAGACGGCAAAGTAGGCCCAGCAGCCGACCGAGCCCCAGAAACACATTGCAAAAACGACCTCGCGGAAGGTGCGGCCTCGGGAGATGCGGGCAACGAACAGCCCCATCATCGGCGCGTACGCCACCCACCAGGCCCAATAAAACACCGTCCAGGTCTGTGGAAACCCTTCCTGGGCGATGGGGTCGGTCCATAGGCTCATACGAAAAAAGTTGTCCAGCATCAGGCTCATGCTGTTGCTGAACATGTTGAGGATGAACACCGTGGGGCCAACCACCAGCACGAAGGCGACCAGGAGGAGCGCCAGGTAGGTGTTGATGTTGCTGAGCCGCGCGATTCCACGCTCGAGACCGAGATAGACGCTGGTGCCGAATATGAGCGTCCAGATGAACAAGATCACCAGGTTCAGTCCGAGGCCTTGCGATATGCCGAGGATCTCGGCCGAGATCGCCGCGATCAGAGGCGTACCCAGACCCAGTGACGTACCCACGCCGCCGATAATTCCGAACATCACGGCGACGTCCATGGCGATCCCTAGCGGGCCGGTGGTGTGCCGCCCGAGCACGCTCTTCGAGGCCATGCTGAAGGTCAGCCGGGGCTGGCGCCGCACGTAGTACGAGTAACCGATGATGATCGCCGGGACGGCCCAGAAGGCCCAGGCGCTGAGCCCCCAGTGAAAGTTGCCGTACATGGCGGCCCACTCGTAGGAAAGGGCGGAGCCGCTCTCGAGCGCGAAGGGAGGCGTCTGCAGATAGTAAATGGGCTCGAGCAGGGCCCAGTAGGTGAGGCTGGAACCGATACCGCCACAGAAGAGCATCGCGATCCAGGTGAAGGTGGAGAACTCGGGCTCGTCATCAGGTCGGCCGAGCTTGACGCCGGCGAAACGGCCGAACGTCAGCCAGGCGAGCAATCCGAAGCACGCGATGCCGGAGAACAGGTAGAGCCAGCCGAAGTTGTAGCTCACCCAGTTTCGCGCCTGGTTGACCACCACCCCGCCGGCCTCGGGCCAAATCATGGCGGTAGTGCACATCGTCAGGATGACGATCAACGCCGGCCAGAAGACACGAGGTTCGATCTGTCTATCCATACAGGCCTCGATCTCCTTCGTGTCGTTCTGTTGCATGCGCGTGCTGCTCCGCGTGGTATCACATCCGGCGGCCGCTGACCTTGTCTGGCCGGCCACGCGCTGTGGAACCGGCGGATTCATTTCGTCCGTCAGACCCACACTGTAACTTACCAACTAGCCGCGTCGTCGAGCCTCAGCGCCCCCGGACCCTGGTCGTGCAGAAGCCCAAGTCAGTTCTCTTCCTGTGCATCGCGCTCGTCGTGGCTGCCGGCCCGCCGTCGGAATCCATCAGCCAGTCCAGCGCTGGCTCGGCGGGACGCAACCGTCAGAGCCGAGCCACCCGGCAGCCACAGCAGGCGGAGCGGCGGCGCCCGATTCCCGTACGCATGGTCATTCCGGGCCCGCGCGTCACCCTGCCGAGGGTGCCGCTGGCCGGGAGCGGAAGCGCACCACCTGCGCCGCTCATGGTGCCGACCCGGTCACCGAGAAGACAGATTCCGGTGCGGATGGTCACGCCGGGCGAGCTGCACGCGCCCGTTCGTGGCACCGACGCTCCGGTCATCGGCCCGGCCGGCATGCGGCCGGCGCCCGCCGGTGCCATTGTACCGACACCGCCGTTGGATGCGACCGACGATGCCGTCGCTCCAACACCCACCGCTCTGGAGATGGCGCTCGGTGCCACCCGACCCCGACCGCGGTCTACGCGGGCACCCGGTGAGGCACCAGACATGGCGGTGACGCGTACCAACCAGGCTCCGGTGATGGACGGGATCGTCGACGACGCTAGCTGGGCCCTTGCCGATGTCGCCAGCGACTTCCTTCAGCGCGAGCCACAAGAAGGGCAGCCAGCCTCGGAACGCACGGAGGTCCGTGTTTTATACGACGACGAGAACCTCTATGTCGGCGTGATTGCGTACGACAGCAACCCGAGCGCCGTGCTCGCCACCGAGATGCGACGCGACGCGCTGGGCTCACGATTCGGCGGATCCGACGACACCTTCAGCATCTTGCTGGATACCTTCCACGATGGTCGCAGCGCCTTCCTGTTCACCGTGAACGCACTCGGCACCCGCTACGACGCCACCATTCGCAACGAGCGCGAGATCAACTCCGACTGGGATGAGGCCTGGGAGGCGGCGGCGCAGGTCACCTCGCGTGGCTGGGAGGCCGAGATGGTCATCCCGCTGGGGATCCTGCGCTTCTCGTCCGGTATGGCCGACTGGGGCGTCGATTTCGAGCGTCAGATCCGCCACAAGAACGAGCAGGTGGCCTGGAGCAACTACCGGCGCGACTTCCGCTTCATCGCCGTATCGCAAGCCGGCGACCTGCGCGGCTTCGAGAACCTGTCGGTGACCCAGCGCTTCCGGCTCAGGCCCTACTTTCTGGGCAGCGCTATCTCGCTATTCGACGACCCCGGCCGCACCAACGACGTCACCGACGAGTTCGGCATCGACGACTTCAAGATCCAGATCACCTCGAACCTGACCGCCGACCTCACCTACAACACCGATTTCGCGCAGGTCGAGGTCGATCAGCAACGCGTCAACCTGACGCGCTTCTCGCTCTTTTTCCCCGAAAAGCGCGACTTCTTCCTCGAGGGGGCCAATAACTTCAGCTTCGGCCAGCAACGCGGTGGCTTTGGCGGCTTCGGAGCCCCAACGTTGCGTCTCTTCCATTCGCGCAACATCGGCCTGTCGGAAGACGGCGAGCCAACGCCTATCGACTTCGGCGTCAAGATGACGGGCAAGGTGGGCAGCGGCAACATCGGCTTTCTCAACGTCCAGACGGGCGACTCCGAGTTCGGTGAAGGGCAAAACTACACGGCGCTGCGCTGGCGTCAGGACGTGCTGGCCCGATCGAGTGTCGGCGCGCTGATAACGAACGTCGAAGGGGCGGACGGAGCAACCAACACGGTTATCGGAGCCGACGCCAGCTTCACCTTCTTCGACAATCTCAACATCTCGGCCTTCGCGGCGCGGGCCACCGACGATGACCTCGAGGAAGGCAAGTTCGCCGGCCAGTTCCGCGTCGGGTGGGACAGCGACCTGTGGAGCGCCAGCGTCGACATCCTGCGCATCGACCCCGACTTCCAGAGCGATCTGGGCTTCGTCCTGCGGAATGACATCGTGCGCCGCGCCTACCGGACTTCATGGAACCCGCGGCCGGGCATTGCATGGATGCGACGGGTGAGCATCGACGCCAGCCTGTCGACCTTTCACGATACCGGTGGGACGCTGGTCAGCCGCCGGGGAGAGGTCTTTGCGTTCCTCGAGCTCGAGTCGGGAGACTCGATTGGCGGCGGCTACGCCCGGGACTTCGAGCGGCTCGACGTCCCCTTCGAGATCCACCCCGACGTGACGATCCCGCCCGGCGAGTACAGCTTCGGCAGCTTGGATGTGTTCCTGTTCACTTTCGGTGGCCGCAGGGTCAGCGGCAGCCTCAGCACCAACATCGGAGAGTTCTTCGATGGAACGATACTGACGCTGTCGCCACGACTGACGTTTCGGCTCAGCGAGAGGCTCCGCGTAGCTCCAACCTTCAGCTACAACAAGATCGATCTTCCGGGGGGGAGCTTCACAAGCAACGTGCTCAACGTGCGCGCCAACTACAGCTTCTCGGACCGCTGGCTCACCGATGCGCTGGTTCAACACAGCAACGTGTCGAACGACATCGCGATCTTCGCGCGCCTGCGCTACATCTACCGCATCGGTGACGACATCTATCTCGTCTACCGTCAGGCGGGCGAATACGATGGTCTTCGCTTCGGTCGGCACAACCGCTCGCTGACGTTGAAGGTCACGCGCTCGTTGAACTGGTAGGCCCTGTCCAGCGACCCGGCCTCGCTCAGTGGAGCGCACGCTGGGCACAGCGCAGGCTCAGAAGCCCCCGGCGCGGAAGACTTTCTCGCCGTCAAGCAGCGTGAGCAACACCCGCACATCCTCGATCTGCGTCTTCGGGATGTCGAACAGATTGCGATCGAGCACCACCAGGTCCGCCTGCTTGCCGACCATGATCGAGCCGGTGATGTCGGCCTGGTGCAGCAGGAACGCGGCATCCAGCGTCAGCATGCGGATGGCGACGGCGAGTTTGCCGACCGGTTCGGTGAAACGCGTCAGGGCGCGCTGGATGGTGCCCAGCGGCGACAGCGGGCCGGCGTCCCAATCGCTGCTCAGCACGGTCTTCGCTCCGGCGTCCAGCAGCGATTGCACCGGCAGCAGCCCGGCGGCCGCGTCATCGCCGACCAAGCGACTCAGATAGCGCGCGTAAGCACGGTTGACCGCGTCGGGGGGCATCTGCAGGTCGGCGATCACACCGAGCTCGAGGAACCGCCCCCGGTCCTCTTCGTCCACCAGATAGAGGTGGGTGACGCGATGCCGCCGATCCGCAGCACCATTGCGCGCCCGCGCCGCCTCGACAGCGTCAAGCGCCATTCGCACGCCACGATCACCGGTGGCGTGGAAGTGCAGTTGAAATCCGATCTCGTCGAGCACCCGGACATACTCCTGGAGCACATCCTGCTCGAAATAGACGAACCCCGAAGGCGACGGGCTCGGGGGAGACGCTTTCTCGAGGTAGGGATCCAGCAGCGCCGAGGTTCCGAAATCGAGAATGCCGTCGATGTAGATCTTTGCCTGGTTGAATCGCAGCAGGCTCCCGGACTCGTTGGCATACAGGCGCCGAAGGTCGGCGATCTGGGCATCCAATGGACGGTCCGGAAACACGTACAGCGCGTTGCTGGCGCGGACCGTGAGCTCACCTAGGCGCTGGGCGCGCGCCCACACCTCGTGGTGGCCACGCGTCCAGTAGCCGCCGGCATCGCTGACCGAGGTGATCCCGTGCATGTTGAGCTCGGCGAGGCTGCCGATCAGCCCCTGATACGTCTCTTCGAGGTTTTGTTCGGTCGGTGGCCAGGCTGCGTCGCGCAGCTTCTGCTGAGCGTTCTCGAACACGATTCCGGTCAGACGCCCGCTTACTGCGTCGCGATCCAGGATTCCGCCTGGCGGGTCCGGGCTGCCGCGACGATATCCAGCGGCTTCCATGGCCATTGTGTTGGCCCACGCGCCATGCCCCAGGTCGTCGAGAATCAGCACCGGCCGGTCCGGCACGGCGCGATCCAGCACATCAATCGGCAGCTCGTCTCCTTGCAGCAGCGCCGCCACAAACACTCCCGCCCCGACTACCCAGTCGCGGCTCCGCTGGCGGTTGGCGCAGTTGCGAGCCGACTGCTCGTAAGTCGCCAACGGACGTCGCCAGGGAAAGAGACAGAGGCGCTCGTTGACCCCCGCCTCGACCACGTGGACGTGCGGATCATGGAAGCCGGGAAGCACCATGCGACCGTCCAGGTCGATCAGCTCGGTCATGCTGCTGCCCAGGCCGAGCACCTCGGTGTCGTCGCCCACGGCAACGATCTTGCCTGCCTCGATGGCAATCGCCTCGGCCCAAGGTCGAGCCGGATCGATCGTGTAGATGCGGCCGCCGTGAAGGATCGTCTCGGGCGCACGACGCGCCGGCGCCGCTTCCCGCCCGCCCGCGGCGCCCAGAACCAAGAGCGCCAATGCGAGAACTAGCGTCCCCGTCAGAGGCGTGCGGTTGGCTCGCTTGGATTCCATCGGGTCACTTTACCTCGACCCGGATGCGCGTCTGCGGCGCCTGATAGACGATCTCTCCGTTGACCAGCGTCAACTCGCAGCGCATCTCCTTGATCTGGTCGGTCGGCACCGAGTAGAGATCACGATCCCATACGGCGATGTCGGCGTACTTGCCGAGCTCGAGGGTACCGATGCGGTCCTCCATGAACAGCTGCCGGGCGTTCCAGGCAGTGTAGGAACGCAGCGCGAGCCGAATGTCGACGGACTCTTCGGTACCGAAGGGAGTCGCACCGTGGGTGCCCATGAGCGTCTCTCGAGCCACCGAGGCCCAGAGGCCGTAGCGCGCCGCAAACGGCGTGACGTCGTAGTCAGAGCCGCTGCCCCAGCGGATACCGCGATCGAGGTAGGTCTTGAGGCCCAGCAGCCGTTGATTCCGCTGCGGGCCGAAGTTGCCGGCGTAGGTGTCGCCGATCCACCATGTAAAGCCCGGTTGGACTTCCGGGTAGACGGCGTCGTAGTCGGCCTGCAGGCGGGCGATCTTGTCCAATGCCGCGTCGGTCGGGATGTTGGAGTGGATGATGCTGTGCCGCAGCCCGTATGCCGGATTCTGCTCGAGCGCATCGGCAAAGGCATCCACCACTACATCGATGGCGCGATCACCGATGGCGTGCACGCCCAGGTGCAGACCAGCGTCGTGGACGGCGATGATCTGCTCGCGAAGCACCTCAGGCGTGGCTCGCGGCACACCGTAGTTGCCCTTATCGACCTCGGTGAGGTTCTTGTTCCACTCATCGTGCAGCCACGCGGTGCGTGCGCCGCCGCTACCGTCGGCGTACAGCTTGATACCTCCCGAGACCAGCATGTCGTCGCCGGTGGTTATCCATGGCTTGGTAAACGGGCCAACCTGTTCGATGAGCCGATGCGTATCCTCGACGGTTCGCCCGACGCGCCACAGCACGAATACCCGGGCGGTGAGCTTCCCCGACGCCAGCACCGCCTGGTAAGCGCGCCAGGTGCGGAAGCCGATCTCCGGGTCCTTGATCGCCGTCATCCCTTCCTTGTGCAGCTCGGGAACGTAACGTTCGATGGCCTCGCGCAGGCGATCATCGTCGCGGCTCGGAATGTGGCGTCGCACCAGCGACGTCGCGGTGTCCTTGAACACGCCCGTCGGCGTGCCATCGGGCTGGCGGTCAATCACCCCTCCAGGCGGGTCTGGTGTGTCGCGCGTCACACCGGCCAGATCGAGCGCCAGGGAGTTGCCAACGCTGTAGTGCGCCGTCGTGTGCGTCAGCCAGACCGGGTTGTCGGGCGACACCGCATCCAGATCACGGGCATAGATATAGCGCTGTTCCTCGAGCTTTCCCTCGTCCCAGCCACCGCCGGTGATCCATTCGCCGGGCTCGCTCTCGGCGACCGCGGTGCGAACCACCTCCACGACGTCGGTGATCGACTCGACCTCCGGGTACGACACGTCGAGGGTGAAGAGCGCTCCGACGGCGCCCACCGCGAAGTGGTTGTGGGTATCGATGAGCCCGGGTGTTGCGGTCAGGCCACCAAGATCAATTCGACGCGTGGCGTCTCCCGCCAGCGCTTCGATCTCGTTCGTCGACCCTAGCGCGACGATCTTGCCGTCACGAATCGCCAGCGCCTCGGTGATCGAGTCGTCCGGATCGACGGTAATCACCTTGCCGTTGACGACAATGGTATCGGCCGGCAGCTGCAACGCCGGGGAGCACCCGGCGCACAGCGTGACGGCGGCGACCAGCGCCCCAGCATGGAGCCTCACTGACGGATGCCGTACAGAGCTCTGGTCCGCGCTTCGATGCTGTTAGCGAGAGCCTCTCCCAGGCGCCAGCCGTTGAGCGCCTCTGTGCCGCTGTAGTAGGTCAGGTATCGCCGAGCAAGCTCCGGCGCATCGGCCTCGAAAAGCTTCAGCGCGGTCCGCTCGACGCTCTCCTGGCGCTCGATCAATCGTGCTTCGAAGGCCTCGAGCGCCTCCGTGACCTCGGGCAGGAACTTCTCCTGATGCTCCTCGGTCAGGTAGAGCAGGCGTTTGTAGGTGCGCAGTGCGAAGCGGGTGGACTCGACGCCACGCGCCGCATCCGACATGAATCCCGTGGCCTCGCCGCTGCTTAGGTAGCGGTGGCGTCGAAGCTCGAGCGGCACCTCGGTGGTGCCGATATAAAACGGGATGAACGGCGCCATCGACGACGTCGTTGCAGCGACCCAAAGCACCCCGAGCTCCGGGTGCATGCCCTTGCGCAGATGAGCCACCTGCCCGTAGCCGGCAGAGTCGCCGGTCAGCTCGGTGGTACGGACCACGGCGATCATGTCCGTCAGGCCGACCTTGCCGGCCAGCTTCCGCAGTCGCTCCTCGATCATCACCACTGCCGGATGCCGCATCTGGCCGTCGCCGTAGATCTTGTTGACGTTGAACGGCTCACCGGAGTCCGGGTGGTACCAGCCCTGCTCGACGGCGAACGACACCAGGTTGGGTGAGCCCATGTGGTCAGCGCTGGCCTCGAAGTCCACCGGGATGTCGCCGATATAACCGGGACGTGAGACTCGCACGTCGTCCGGACCGAGCCGCTCTGCCGCCCACAGCCCGTTGCCGCCGGCGAAGTTGATGAATACCCAGCCCTCGTCGGCATCGGCGAACAGGTGCGAGTTGCCGCCGTAGCTGGTGTAGCCGTACTCGTTGATCAGGCCGCCGATGATCTCGACCGCGCCGCGCGCCGTGCGCGCGCGCTGCAAGGCAATGCGCGCCAGATCGCTGTAGTTCGGACCGCCCAGTTGCGGATTGGGGGTCATCTCCACCAGCTCGCGCCGCGACGGTGACCAGACGTCGCGCGCCGCCACGCCGTGCTCGTTGAGACCGCCGTTCGTGAGCGGCTCCGGATAGCCAGCGTACTCGGAGTAGTTCATCGTGATGTACTTCGCGGTGCGCGCCGCCTGCGGGATCTGCGACATGCTGGCAGGCAACCTAGCGTTTTCCGTCGCGCCCACCCAGATCATCGTGCCCGGCGCATGGGTGCGCGCCGGCAAGATCTCCAGCCAGTGGCTCGAGGGCTCGTCGCCGTAGCCGCCGAGGAACACGCTGCCGTCGATCGTGAGGTTCTTGCCCACGTACACGCAGTAGCTCGCCCAGGCCGGGTTGGCAGAGGCCACAAGGGCGACCAGAACCATCGCCAGAACCCGCTTCGCCTTGGCTGTCGCGCTCTGGTCTCGAGCACCTAACGTACGCACCACGAAACGTTGCCGCTTCTTCATTACCACCACCTCTTCTCTCAGGGTTGCGGCTCCACCGGCCCTCCGACTCCGCCGATGTTCTCGAATCATCCGTTCCAGCGCCAAGACGGTAGTCAACGCCGCGCCTCGATCGCACGCAATAGTTCATCGTAGCGCCGGTTCGCCTCCACGACGCGCTGCCGTATCAGCGGACGCTGGCGTTGCCACAGGGACTCGAGGTCGTCGTCCGTCTCCCAGAACTCCAGCTCGTGTACGGGAACGATCGGTGTATCCACGAGTCGGCTCAATCGAGCTCGCATCACGTCAATGAGCGCCGGCGCACGCTCGGCGCTCCAGGAACCGTGGCCATCAACCTCAACGTAGACCGGCGACGAGTGGGCGAGGGCCTGCGCCTTGCCGTAGGCGCGCACCGCCAACCAGGCCCCTGTTTGTGCGGTCAGCTGGTGGCGCAGCGTCAGGGTGCCTTCTGAGTCGGACGTCGACACGCTCGCCACAACATCGCCGTGAGCTACGAGCTCCAGCCGATCGAGCTCATCGATGTCGGGGTTGATGCGGGCGGTCGCCTCGATGTTCAGCACATCACCGCGCCCCGCGCTCATCGCTGAGCCCATGCCCTGCCCGTTGATCTCGAACGTCAGCATCGGACCGTTGGTCACGAAGGTGTTGCCTTTCTCCAGCGCGCCGTACCAGGCCTGCGGGGTGAACTCACCTTCTACGCGGGCGTAGCTGCGCACCGCGCCGGCCTGGTCGTAGTAGGGAAAGTCGGACCCTGCCACCGGGGTCAACTGGTAGCCGAGGTTGAGAAACTCGTACCACAGCTCGGTGTACAGCGATCCGCCCTGGAGAATCTCCACGAAGTCAACAAGGCCGAACGGAACGTCGAGCGCCAACCCCCAGGAGCCGTTGAACTCTTCCTGTCCTACGTGCGCGTAGCCGCTCACTCCACCTTGTTGGGCGTAATCCTCGAAGACCTCGTGGTAGAGGAAGTACTGCTCGGGCCGGTGCAAGGGCTCGAGGATATTGAGCGATATGGTGTGGCCTCGTTGCGCCGTGCGCGGACCCTCGATGCCGGGGACGACGACGTGATCACCGACAAGGTGTTGCCCGTCAATTCCCCAGGCATATT
The DNA here is from genome assembly GCA_963666055.2 of Acidobacteriota bacterium. Lineage (GTDB taxonomy): Bacteria > Acidobacteriota > UBA890 > UBA890 > WLXD01 > DASCOT01. The sequence continues at coordinate 1,790,457 of CAXWPH010000015.1, forward strand.
GCGCGAAGTGAACTGCGGCCGGATTGTTCATCTCCAACGTGTTGGAAACGTGCACATCCTCGGCGCGGAGGTAGGCGCTGATGCGATCGTCGCCCGACTTGTCGGGGCGCGCGACGTGGATGTGAACATCGCCCGAATACCAGTTCCTGGCTGGCATATCGTCCCAGCGCGGAATCACCACTTCGAGCTCGAGCTCGCGCCCGACCTCGACCTTGAGCTGTCGTTCGATGATCCGATACTCGGGCCCCTTGGATACGACGAGGTGATAGGTACCCGCAGCAACCTCGGCGCGGTACCTGCCGTCGGCGTAGAACACGTGTCGGTTGTCGGCCGGCCAAGGCTGCGACAACCCGAACGTGCCGCCGCGCAGGAAGATCTGCCTGGCCTCGTCATCGTAAAAGTTGACGATCAGAGCATCGTCGCTGGGCAGCGGCATGCGACCGGTGGCGTCGTACAACCCGAGCCGCACCGGCGTGGGCTCGCCGCTTGCTCCGTCGATAAGACTCATCTCGACGTGCCCGAATCCGGCCGGCGCCGTGCTTCGGTATGAGCGCTTCAAAGCTACGGAGCACACGCTGAGGGTGTTCGGCTCGTCGGTGGCGCGCCGGCGGTTGGCACCGATCGCCGACAGAGCGATATCCGTCCCTCCCATGCCGCGGTTGGCGAAACGGGCGCGCTCGAGCGTGATGACCTCGCGGCGCCAGCGGCCGGCGGCGCGCTCCGGCGGCGCAATCTCGCTGACCGCCTCACTCCGTCCACTACGATCGTAAGAAAGCATGATGGTACCGGTGGCCTCGCTGTCGAGCTCCAGCTCGAGCTCCACCGTCTCATCGATATCGAACGCGAACGCGTCATCGACATCGAGCGCGATGAAGCTGGCCTCAACACAACGGCGTCCGTCGATCTCGTGGACCGTAGGAAGCTCGCGGCGCGGAAAAGCGAACAGGCCGAGCGAATCCGGATAGCCGCCCGACAATGTGCGACCGACGTTCGGCATCGGCCAGTGAATCTCGACCAAACCGAGCGGGTTGGTATGCGCCAGCGCCTGGCTCGCCGCCCAGGCCAGCAGCAGCGCTACTGCGCCGGCCGCACAGAGCGTGGAACGTATTGGTACGGAGGTCATCCTTATCATCCTGGTAGTGATAGCAAGCAGCCGGGGACCACACCAGCGTTGTCCGGGGGCGATCCTGAGCCGGCGCTAAGGTATCGTACCGGCGCCATGATTTGCCGAAGCCCGTTTCCGGACGTGGAAATCCCGCACGACGTGTCGCTCACCGACTTCGTCCTGCAAGGCGCAGCCGAGTACGGCGACAAGCCGGCGATGATCAACGGCGCGACCGATGAGGTCACCTCGTTCGCGGCGTTTGTCGCTGCCGTGTCGAACGTCGCCGCCAATCTTGCCGAGCGCGGGTTCAGCAGAGGCGACATATTCGCCTTCTACGCTGTCAACTCCCCTGAGTACGCCATCGCTTTCCTGGCGGTCGCGAAGCTCGGCGGCACCGTCACCACCGTCAACCCGTTGTACACCGAGGGCGAGCTCCAGCATCAGCTCGAAGACTCCGGCGCCAGCTTTCTGATCACCAACCCAGATTTCTTCGACCGGGCAGGCGCCGCCGCGCGAGCAGCCGGCGTTACGCAGCTCTACGTCTTCGGCGAGACCGAGGGCGCCACTTCGTTTGCCGAGCTCATGGTCTCCGAGCGGACAGCTTCGACAACGCCGCAAGAAGTACCGGCAGCGCAGATCGACCGCCGCACCGATCTAGTGGTGCTCCCTTACTCCAGCGGCACCACCGGCCTTCCCAAGGGAGTGAAGCTGACCCATTACAACCTGATAGCGAACCTGCAGCAGATCGCCGGGGTCGCACCGGGAAGCGACTACGCGGTGACCGAAGACGACACGCTGATCGGCGTGCTGCCGTTCTTCCACATCTACGGCATGATCATGATGCTCTACTCGCTGATGCGAGGCTGCACGTTGGTCGCCCTGCCGCGTTTCGACCTGGAGCACTTCCTGACCACGTTGGAGCGTTACAAGGTGACCTACATTCACATAGTGCCGCCGATCGTTGTCCTGTTGTCAAAGCACGCCGCAGTCGATGAGTACTCCCTATCGCATCTGCGGCAGATAATCTGCGGCGCCGCACCGCTCGGCGAGGACGTCGCCACGGACGTCGCCAAACGCCTTGGTGTACCCGTCAACCAGGCGTGGGGAATGACCGAGCTCAGCCCTGTCGGGCACATGAATCCCGACCCACCCGAGATCATCGATACGTCCTCGGTCGGTCCGTGCGTTCCCAACGCCGAGTCCAAGATCATCGATGTCGACAGCGGCGAGATCCTGGGGCCGAACGAACGTGGCGAGCTCTGCCAGCGCGGTCCGCATGTCATGGTCGGATACCTCAACGCGCCCGAGGCCACGGCCCACTGCATCGACGAGGAGGGGTGGCTGCACACCGGCGATATCGCCTATGCCAACGACGCCGGCTACGTCTGGGTAGTGGATCGCGCCAAGGAGCTCATCAAGTACAAGGGCTTCCAGGTGGCGCCGGCTGAGCTCGAGGCGCTGATTCTGACCCACACCTCGGTGGCCGACGTGGCGGTGATCGGCGTCCCAGACGAGGAAGCCGGCGAGCTTCCGAAGGCCTTCGTGGTCACCAAGGACGTCCCGCCCGACGACGCCAACGACCAGCTGGCGGCGGATATCCAGAGCTTCGTCGCCGAACAGGTGGCGCCCCACAAGAAGATCCGCACCATCGAGTTCATCGACGCTATTCCGAAGTCGGCGTCGGGAAAGATCCTCCGCCGTGAATTGGTCGAGCGGGAGCGTGCCAGGTGACCGGGCAAACGATCGCCGAACAGGCACGCGCCGAAAAGAGCAAGCTCAAGAAGGTCATGGGACCCCGCGACCTGGTGCTCTTCTACATCGCCTGCATCGTCACCATGCGCGTTGTGGCGCTATCGACGGAAAACGGTCCGAGCGTGCTGGTGCTCTGGGTGCTGGGCTTCGTCCTGTTCTATGTTCCGCAGGCGTTCACGACAATCGAGCTCACCGCCCGGCACCCCGAAGAGGGCGGTATCTACATCTGGGTGCAACGCGCCTTCGGCGATTTTCATGGGTTCATCACGGCGTGGTTTTACTGGGCCACCAACCTCGTCTACTTCCCCGCCGCGCTGCTGTTCTCGGCCAGCAACGCCGCGTTCGTCATCCCGCGCTGGTCGTATCTGGCCGAACGCCCGGGCTTCCTCGCCGCGTATTCGGTCGTCGGGATCACCATCGTCGTTGTGGTCAACGTCCTCGGCCTCGACGTCGCCAAGCGCCTCCACAATGCCAGCGGCTACCTGAACATGTGGGTGCCTGGGCTGATCGTCGTTGCGTTGGGCTTTCTCACATGGGTCAACTACGGCTCGGCAAACGAATTCTCGGCGCGCACCGTGACCCCCACCTTCGGAGGGCTCTCCGATCTCATCCTGCTGGCGGCGGTCGCCTACGGGTTCACCGGCCTCGAGTCGGCCTCGGTGATGAGCGAAGAGGTGCAGGACCCCAAGCGCAACGTCCCCCGAGCGCTCGCCATCGCCGGCGTGATGATGCTTGGCATGTTCATCCTGATCTCCTGGGCGATTCTGACGGTGCTCCCGGTGGATCAGGTGACCGGCCTGACCGGGCTGACCGACACGGCTCGAGTTGCCGGCACGAGGCTGGTCGGCTCCACGATGGGCGGCTTGCTGGGCTCGCTGGTTGCGCTCTGCCTGTGTATCGCAGCGATCGGCACGGTAAGCGCCTGGATGGCTACCTGCGCCCGGCTGCCATTCGTCGCCGGCCTCGACCGCTATCTGCCGAAAGCCTTTGGAACCTTGCACCCGAAGTACGCCACCCCGCACGTCTCGGTGATCACGCTCGGCGTCGCCACGGCGGTATTGATCATCCTCGGCAGCATGGGCGGCACGGCGCAACAGATCTATCGCATCTTCATCAGCCTCGAGATCGTCGTCTACTTCATCCCGTTCATGTACATGTTCGCGGCGCTGCTGGTCATGCAGCGGCACCCGGCAGCCGAAGGCATCCAGCGCGCGCCGTTCGCACCCTATGGCGCCTACCTCGCCGGCGGTACGGGCTTCGTGGTAACCGCTGCGTCGCTGGTTTTCGCCCTCATCCCGGGCAACAGCGTTGCCGACCCGACGTTCTTCTACATCACCGTCTTCGGAATGCTGGCGCTGCTGACCGTCCTCGGCGTAAGCCTCTACGCCAACGGCATGCGACGCCGGCGGCGCATCGAGACGGTGCCCGAAGCGGTCTGAGCATCACCGCCGCTTCCGGGCAACCCGGGAGATCGCGGCGCGGCGACTAACCGGACAGTAGCTCGTGGACCGCTCGGTGCGCCTGACCGATGGCCTCTTCGGTCATGGCGATGGCACCCGCGTCTGAATTGGCGATGGAGATGCGACCGAACGGTCGGCGGCCGCGTACCCAGGTGCGCTTCTTTTCCGGCCACTCCTCGGTAGTCCAGTAGATGTCGCCGCTTTCCGGGTCGTATCCCCAGGCGTAGCCGTGCGGCCAGCGGTTGACGGTAATCGCCTCGATGTCGCGCGCCGGATCGAACCCGCCAGCCGACAGCATGCGGCCAAGCTGATCGCGGATCTCACGCTCGAAGGTCTCAAAGCTCGTGGTCAGCAGATTCCAACGACCCGCTTTCCACTGGTCGGCGATCGGCAGGCCCGGGCTGAGCGGCACACGCGTGAGCTGCAACACCATGGGTTCCTCTGGCGTGCGCGGACACTCATAGGTGCCCATGCTCACCGGATCGCCGAGGCGTACGCCGGTGTGATAGCCACCCGGGCAGTGGGCGCTGTTCAGCTTCAGGTTGGCGAACGACGTCCAGTCACGCAGCAACACCCGCGTGTACACCAGCGGCGCCTTGAGCGCATACGACAGAGCCTTGCGTTGCGACTCCGGCAGCTCCGGGCACAGATGCGGAATCACTGCGTTGTAGCAGGCCATCACGCACTGGCGTGCGTGCACGGTTTGGGCGACGTCGTTGCGCACATAAGTCACGTCGACAGTGTCGGCGCTCTTTGCATCCCCCACGTGTTCGACATGGACGGCGGTGCTGTTGAGTCGGATCCGTACCGCCGCCCCCTCACGATCGAGCATGGAGTAGTCGAAGCGAGCGGTGACGATGTCCTCCATGCCGCCGGCTGGGGCCACCTCGGGAATCATCGACCGCACCATCAGGCGAATGATCGATGCGTTGCCATCGGGGAACCGGAAGTACGCGCCGCTGCGCTGATGCGGCGCCAGGCCCAGCGCGTCGAGCCCCGGGTAGCCTGACCATATTGCCGGCGATATCGGTAGCGATTCGATACCAGCGTTCCAGTAGCCGTGGCCGCGTGAGTGCAGGTACGGAAGGACCCCGGTGTCGACCTTGGCAAGGTCGAGCAGGAAATCCTGGTATGTCATGCCCTGCAGACGGGCCCGCTTTTCCTCGGGTGACAGGCCCTCCAGGTAGTCGATCCCACCCTCGTGCAGTCGGATCAGGTCCTTCTTGACCTGCTCGGACAGCGGCGCGCCGGCGAGAAACTCCGGCCATGGCTTCGACCCCTGGCCTACCGCCAGATGATCGGCGCCGAACGTCTCGCGGTCGAAGAACACCCCACGCTGCAACCCGAGCTTGCGGTAGATCTGCCGATCGACGTACTCGGAATAGCGCTCGGGCTCGATTCCCAGCGCGCTGATCAGCCCCTTGGCGGCCTCCCCGTATTGCGAGTAGTCCTCGATTTCCACGGTGCCGCCGTTCATCAACAGCATGCGGTCGCCGGAGATGAATTCGTTGCGCTTGGCGTGCCCGCCGAAGTCGTCGTGGTTGTCGATCACCAGGATCTTGGCGCCCGGGCCGGCCTCCTGGAGAAAGAAGTAGGCGGCAGCAAGGCCGCTCATCCCACCGCCTACCACCACCAGGTCGTAGGTCTCGCCACTATCGGTGGGCTGCCAGCGCTTGCCATCACGCAGCGCGTGGGCGACATCGAACGAGCCCGGATGGCTGCCCCGCATACCGGTGAGCGCCGGCGGGTAGTACTCAGCGCCTTGAACTGACGGCGCCGCTCCCTCTGAGGCATAGGCGCGCGCCTGAGCCCACGGGAAGAGCAGTGAGCCGGTAATCGCCACCCCGGCGCCGTCGATAAAGTCCCGGCGGCTTATCTTCCGCCCCATTCCTAACTCACCGTCGCGACGCTTCATTTGAGGAACAGCTCCCAGATCAGATCGCTGGCCGAGATGTCGCTGGTGGTGTAGGCGCCACCTTCCCGCTGGACGCCGCCCGGCCAAGTATGGCCACCGCCTTCGACGCGGTACCACTCGGTGCTGGCCTCGCAGCCAGCCCACGAGAAGTGGACCACCTCATCGCTGACGGACTGCTCGATTGGCCCGCCCTCACAGCCATTGTGATCTGCCCACCTCTGCATCGCTTCGGGCACTGGTGGGTCGTTCCAGGGGTCGTCCGAGCCCTGGATGGGCACCACTGAGTCGGCGGTACCGTGGAAGTAGATGAATGGCCGCGGCGGCGCGGCGCCGCACTCCGCCTCGTTGTAGTACATGTACGTGACCGGCCCGTAAGCGTTGAACGGACTGACGGGCAAGCAGGCCAGTGCCGAGACCATGTCGCCGCCGGCTGACATCCCGGTAGCGAAGAAGTCGCGGGTGTTGTACTCGCTCTGCAGGAGGTCGACGACCTCGAGGATGAAGTCGATGTCGAAATCCCTCTCCCGCAGATTCGCCTCCCACGCCCTGCCCCAGTAGCCCGCGAGCCTATGCGTGTCGTCGGGATAGACCCTGTTGTTGGCGTTGGGCATCACGAGGATGACTCCATCGCGGTCCGCTTGCGCCATGAAGTCGCTGTAGGTGAACTGCGCCAGGGCGTTCGAGCCGGCGCCGTGGAAGCTGAAGACCACGTCGGCGAGCGTCCCTTCCTCGTAGCCAGCGGGCAGCCGGAGCAACCAGACGCGATCGGTGCCATCCGGAGCAGGGAGGGTGCGCTCCATATAGGGGCCCTTGAGGTCCCCCCCGGGGCCACTCAGGGAGCCCCCGGAGCCTCCTGAACCCTCGGGGCCTCCCGGCGCGTTTTGGGGGCCTCCGGAGCCTCCGGTAACGTCGTCGCCCGCCGGCTCGGCAGGCGTACCACAGGCAGTGAGGACGACGGCGGCGAGTAGCAGAGACCCATAGCGAAACACGCTGCGGAGGCCCACTGCGCTCGTCGGCCGTGCGCGGGCTCGACCCGTTGCGAGGGCGACCCTGTCCCGGATCCGGAAGAGATTGTCGAAACGCATCGGCTCACCTTAGGCGGATTGAGATCAATGCAGGCAGTGTACTCCGGCAGCTTTGGCGGGCCGATATGCTGGGTGGCCATGAGCCACGACGAGACAATGGACTACAACGACATCCTCGGCCTGTTGGAGCTGGTCTGGGGTGAGGGGTACATGTCGCCCGGCGGCCCGGTGGAGGTCGCGCTCCTCTTGGAGGGCATCGATCTGACGCGACTCGAGGTCCTCGACGTGGGCTGTGGCACCGGCGGTATCGACGTCGAGCTCGTCCGCAACCACGGCGCTGCCAGGGTTCTGGGCATCGACGTCGACCCGGCCTTGATCGAACGCGCCATCGCCCGGGCCGAGCACGAGCGACTGACGCATCAGCTCGACTTCCGGACGGTGAAACCAGGGCCCCTGTCCGTTGCGGACGAATCGATCGACGTCGTCTTCAGCAAGGACGCCCTCCTTCATATTCCCGACAAGGCCCCATTCATCGACGATGTGTTCCGGGTGCTCCGACCGGGTGGGCGCTTCGTTGCCAGCGATTGGCTGTGTCGCGACGACGAGCCCCCGACGCCCGATATGCGCCACTGGATCGAAAGCGAGGGACTCGGTTTTTTTCCGGCCTCGCCCAGAGACTACGACGAGGCGTTCGCGGGAAGCGGCTTCGGTACCGGAGCACTGACCGACCGGAACCACTGGTATCGTGACCTCGCCCGCAACGAGCATGCCCGAATTGCGGCAGGCGGCGATCTGAACGAGCGGGTGCACGAGCTGCTAGGCGATGAGAACGCGAGGCGAGAGATCGAGGTATGGCGCGCGATGACCGTGGTGCTGGACAGCGGCGAGCTACGCCCGACCCACCTTCGCGCAGTGAAACCCGACGACCCCAGCCCACGCTAGCGCCGCGTGCAGCAGGACATTGGCGCCGGCCTCGAGATCGTCAGGCTCGGCGTGCTCGGCTTCGTTGTGGCTGATCCCGTTCTCACAGGGCACGAAGATCATGCTCGTGGGTGCGACCCGGGAGACGTAAACCGCATCGTGTCCGGCACCGCTGACGATCTCCATCGCCGCGCAGCCGACGGCCTCGGCAGCTTGGCGCACCGCGGCGATACAACCGGAGTCGAACGCCACCGGAGCGGCGGACCAGATGTGGTCGATCGAATACTCCAGCCGAGCAGCGGCGGCCACTTCCGCGGCCGCCGCGCGCAGACCCGCATCCATCGCCTCGAGCTCGGCTTCCTCGGGGTGTCGAATATCGACGGTGAACTTCACACTCGCCGGAACCGTGTTTCGTGAGCCCCTGCCGGTGTGCAGCTCGCCTACCGTTGCCCGCCCCGACGGCGCCCGATCGGTTGCCAGCGCGTAGATCTTCGATAACAGCGCCGCGGCGCCGGCGAGCGCGTCGCGACGCATCTCCATCGGGGTGGGCCCAGCGTGCGCCTGGTCACCGGTCAGCACGACGTCGTACCAGCGCATGCCCTGCACGCCGGTGACGATGCCGACCGGCGTAGCAGCGCGCTCGAGAATCGGACCCTGCTCGATGTGCAGCTCGAAACACGCCCCCAGGGGGTGGTCGCCGACCGTCTCGTCGCCGCGGTAGCCGATCCGATCCAGCTCCTGGCCGATGGTCAACCCTTCGTGATCGGCGCGGCTCCAGGCGTACTCGAGGTCGAACACGCCGGCGAACGCTCCCGACGAGATCATCGCTGGAGGAAAGCGGGCGCCTTCCTCGTTGGTCCAGTTGATCACCTCGAGCGCCGCCTCGGTCTGCACGCCGGCGTCGTTGAGCGTGCGTACTACCTCCAGGCCAGCAAGCACGCCGTAGGCGCCGTCGTACTTCCCACCGGTTGGCTGGCTGTCGAGATGGCTGGCCATGGCCACCGGGGGCAGGCTGTCGTCGGCGCCTGGACGACGGGCGAACATGTTTCCCATCGCGTCCACGGCGACGCTGCAGCCGGCATCTGCGCACCAGCGGGCAAACAAATCTCGCCCTTCTCGGTCGCCGTCCGTCAGCGCCTGACGATCGACGCCACCCTTCGGGGTGGCTCCGATCGACGCCATCTCCATCAGGCTCGAAAGCAGGCGCCCACCGTCAACGCGCAGGCCGTCCGCCACGCTCAAGGCGACCCCGGACCCGATTGCAGCAGCAGCGCCGAGGTCGCCAGAACCGAGAACACGCGACTACGATCCGGCGCGCTGTTCGTGCGGACGCAACAGCATGCGCCCGATGATATGGCGCTGGATCTCGCTGGTCCCCTCCCAGATCCGCTCGACGCGAGCGTCGCGCCACATGCGCTCCAGCGGCAGCTCCGACACCAAACCCATGCCGCCGAAGATCTGTAACGCCTCGTCGGTCACACGTCCGAGCATCTCGCTGCTGTAGAGCTTTGCCATGGCGGCGTCTTGCTCGGTCATCGTTCCCTGGTCGTGCTTCCAAGCGGCTCGAAACGTCAGCAGCTCGGCCGCCTCGAGCTCGGTGGCCATGTCGGCAAGCTTGAACGACACGCCCTGGAAGCGGCCGATGGTTTGGCCGAACTGCTTGCGCGTGGCGGCCCACTCGGTGGCGATCTCCAGAGCACGCCGTGCTTTGCCAATGGAGTTCGCCGAGGTGCCGATGCGCGCCGCCGACAGCCAGGTATTGGCCAGATCGAATCCCTTGCCCTCCTCACCGAGCATCTTCGAGGCCGGAACGCGGCAGTCGTCGAAGAACAGCTCGCAGTGGTGGAAACCGCGAAGCCCTACGGCCTGGGAGCCACGGTGCCAGGTGAACCCCGGGGTGCCCTTGTCGACCAAGAACGTCGTAATGCGGGCCTTCGGGCCGCGCCGCGTCTCGTCGACCCCGGTGGAGACGAACAGGATGATGAAGTCGGCCACGTCGGCATAGGACGCGAAGTGCTTGGAGCCGTTGATTACCCAGTCATCGCCGTCCTGGACGGCGCGCGTGGTGATACCGCGAACATCGGAGCCGGCGTCAGGCTCGCTCATCGAGACGCAGTCGAAGCGCTCGCCGCGAATGCACGGCATGAGGTATTCCTCGATCTGCTCCGGCGTGCCCCCTTGCAGGATGTTGCTGGGGCGGTAGACCTCCCAGTGCAGCGCCAGGTTGGTGCGACCGAGCTCACGCTCCATCAGCATGTGAGTCACGGTATCGAGTCCACCGCCGCCCAACTCCTCGGGCATGTTGGCGGCCCAAAGCCCGGCGTCCATCGCCGCCTTTCGTATTTGCTGGCGCAGCTCGTCCGACAGCTCGCAGGTGCGCTCGACTTCCTCCTCGTGCGGAACGAGCTCTTTTTCGACGAAGGCGCGGACGGTCTCGACGACCATCTCCTGCTCATCGGATAGCTGGAATTCCATGGCGTCACGCTTCCTTCAGCCTTTGATGGGCGTTGTCCGTCATCCTCTCGCGAGCACGGGGGGAGATTCCACGGTGCGCGGATGGTACCGGCCCCCCACCGCCGACGCGAACCGTGCGAGTATACGGAGCGCCTAGCAGGCCGTGGTGAAAGTGTGGTGGGTCTGGCGACAGGGTCTTGCGAAGTGGAGGCAAGGAGAGAGGAGGTAGGCGATGGTTACCCCATCGTTGACGAGGAACGACGCAGCATACGCGCGCAACCCCCTGTCGCCCGAAGGGTTACGGCGATTTGGGGCCATCTGCGGTGTTGGCCTTTCTCGACGATGGCTAGGGCATCGCCTGTGTCAGGCCGCCTTGCATCTGGCCCCAACTCGCCGTAACCAGACCCACCACACTTTCACCACGGCCTGCTAGAGTCAGAATTCCCGGGAGGCGCGTGGCGCTTCCAGATCGAGCTTCGATCCGATCGCGAGCGACCGATGGACACATCCTTCAGAACACGACACCCGGGCGGCAACACCCCGGCCCTCGACGACTGGGGCATCAGCTCTGAGCACGGCGCTCTGCGGGACGTGCTGCTGGGGCCGCCGGACAGCTTCTACTGGATGGCGGACAACGCTCAGTTCAGCTCGATCTCGCGCGCCACGCTGGAATCAGGCGAGGAGTTCGACCACGAGCTGGCGACGCGGCAGCACGTCGAGATGGTGGATGCGTATCGATCCGCGGGAGTGACCGTGCACCTGCTCGAGGTCGACGAGTCCACCCCGTACCAGGTATACGCGCGCGACTCCAGCTTCATGACGCCCTACGGCGCCGTCGTCTGCCAGCTCGCCAACCCGCGAAGGCGCGGTGAGTACGCCTCGGTCCTGCGGTTCTATGCCAGCGCTGGGATCCCGCTCTACGACCTGGTGTCGGCGGGCAATTTCGAGGGCGGCGACTTCAACATCATCGGCCCCGACTGTGTGCTCATCGGCTATACCGGATTTCGCTGCGAGGAGGTCGCCGCAAAACAGATCGGCGGCTGGATGGAGGCTGAGGGCTGGGAGGTTCGCTACGCCCCGATCGACCCGTTCTACGTGCACATCGATCTGATGGTCTGCATGCTGGCCGAGAAGGCATGCGCCGTGTGTCTGGAGACCACCGATCCGTCGATTGTGTCGTGGCTCGAGGGCAAGGGCATCGAGATCGTGCCGGTGAGCTTCCAGGACACCATGACGCTGGGCTGCAACGTAATGTCGCTGGGCGACGATCGCATCCTGTCGACCGCCGACAGCACCGACCTGAACGCGCGCCTGCGCGCCATGGGTTTCGAGGTCTACGATCCCGACGTGTCGATGTTCACCAAGGGCGGTGGTGGCGTGCACTGCATGGCGCAGCCGTTGCGGCGCGATCCTGTCTGAGCGGAGAGCGCCTGCCGAAACGACGCCCGGCAACTATCGCGGCGCCGACCTACGTCAACTGACTTCGATTCTCCACACCGCCGGCCAGCCTCTTATGATCAAGTCGAGCCGCGGAACGGGGGGAGGCATTGGCCGGTAACCGAATGAAAGAACCGCAATATCTGCCGCCGGCGCTGCGAACGCTGGTGGGCGATGTCCAGGCGATCCTCGGCGAGGTCGTGGCCGTGGCCGAGGGCGCCGAGCTCTACGAGATCATCGAGCGGGTGCGGCGCGACATGGTCGCGTTCCGCGAAGCTTCGAGTCGACGCGGGCGTGCCGGTGCGCTCGCGCGCGGCAGGCGACGGCTTGTCGCCCTCCCGGTAAAACGCCAGCTGCTGGTGGCTCGCGCCTACACCCTTTACCTGGAGCTGGTGAACGTGTGCGAGAACGCCTTCCGGACCCATCGGCTGCGCGAACGCCGGCGCGCGCCGTCGGAGGCGCGGGCGTGCATGACCTTCGTGCTGACGGCGCATCCCACCGAGTCGCGCTCGCCGGAGAACATCCGGCTGCTGCGCCGCGTCCAGGATCTGCTGGTGGAATCGCTGGAGGCGGGTCGACCCATCGACCGATCGCAGCTCGGCAACCTTCTCCAGCTCGCCTGGCGCGTCGGCACCCACCCGCCGCACAAGCCGACGGTCGAGGACGAGGCGGCGCACCTGTACTCGCTACTCACCGACCCGATCCTCGACGAGATCGTCGCGCTCAACGCCTCGGGCCACCGGTTGCTGCTGCGCACCTGGGTCGGGGGCGACAAGGACGGGCATCCGGGCGTGGGAGCAGCCCAGAGCCGGGCGTCGCTGCAGCTCGCTCGGCAGCGATTTCTCGAGTTCGTGGAGACCGGCCTGATGGCGGCGGTTCGCGAGGACGCCGCGTTGCTCGGCAGCCTGCCGGTCGATCGGGCGCAGGCGGGCCTCGAAGAGGCGCTCGCAGCGGTCCGCAGGGTGAGGGCCGGCGACGGCGGCCGCATCCTGAAGCTCCAGCGAAGCGTCCAGCGCTTCCAGTCGGCCTACCGGCGCCGTCTGTCGGCCGAGCAGCCGCAGGTGACGAGCCTGGCCACGCTGCTCGACGTCTTCCCCGCGCTCGTCGTGCCGCTGGAGCTGCGCGAGGAGCGCGGCCGGTTCGAGCGCGGCACCCCGATCGCCGCCATGCTGCGCACTCTGGGTCGAATCGCCGACGGCGGGCAGGTCGACTGGTACGCGCGCGGCTGCGTGGTGAGCATGACGTCCGAGGGATCTGACCTGATTCAGGCGCAGCGCCTCGTGACGCGGATGCTTGGCCGGCCGCTCATCCCGGTGATCCCGCTCTTCGAGTTGCCCGAGGTGATCGCGCGGGCTCGCGTGATTCTCAGCGATGCCTGGACGGATCGTGAGTTCCGCTCCTGCGCACGTCGGCGGGGCCAGGTCGAGGTGATGCTTGGCTACTCCGACACGGCCAAGCGCATGGGCATGCTGGCCAGCCGAGTCGGGGTCCATCGAGCAATGCGCGAGCTGGGGGCCTGGGCCGAGCGGCAGGACGTGCGGATGGTTTTCTTCCATGGCTCCGGCGGCAGCGTCGGGCGGGGCGGGGGCACGATCGACGACCTGGCGGCGACCTGGCCGCCCGCCGCGCTTTCGCTGTACAAGCACACGCTCCAGGGGGAGATGATCGAGCGCACCCTGGCGACACCGGAAATTCTCCGCAGTCTCGTGCACAAGGTGGCTTCGATCCAGACCGACCCGCCCGCCTATCGCGGCGTCGGCAAGCTCGCCGCCGAGCTGGCGGAAAGCTCGGAGCGCGTCTTCGCCGAGCTCGTCGGCTCCGAGACGTTCCACGACCTGCTCCGCGACGCGACGCCCTACGCGCGGCTCCAAGCGCTGACGATCGGCTCACGTCCCACGCGGCGCGCAGGCGCCGCCGAGAAGGCGGGTCTCGAGAAGCTGCGCGCCATTCCGTGGGTGCTATGCTGGACTCAGACGCGGCTTCTGCTCCACGCCTGGCTCGGAATCGGCGAAGCGTGGAGCCGGCTGGCTGAATCGCGCGACGCCGTCAAGCGCCTGACCTCAGCGCGGCGCCGCGACCCGCTGCTGCGCAGCTACCTGCGCCTGCTGTCGTTCACCCTCGCCAAGACCGAGCCCGAGCTCTGGCTCGCCTATCGCCGGGCGCTGGCGCCGCGGGCGGTACGCAAGCTGGCGCGCAAGCTCGATGGCAGCTATGCCGCCGCCGTCGAGCTCGCCTGCTCAGCCACCTCCGAAGGCACCCTGCTGCCCGATCGACCTTGGCTCGAGGAATCGATCCACTACCGGGCGCCGATGATCCACCCGCTCAACTTGCTGCAGATCGAGCTGCTCTCGAAGCCGCGCTGGAGCCGCGCTGAGCAAAGCCTCTTCCGCGAAACCGTCACCGGCATCGCGTCCGGAATGCTCACGACGGGCTGACGGCGTTCGCCTACTCCTCGTCGTCGGCGACCGCACCCGATTTCACGATCGGCAGGATCACGTGCGACGGGTACTGCGCCGAGTGGTGGACGATCTGGTTGGCCACCACCCACTCGGTCTCGTCGTAGTTGTTGCCGCCGGTGTTGAGGTTGCGGTCGAAGCGCGGGAAGTCGCTGCTCGTCACGTCGACGCGGATCCGGTGCCCCTTGCCGAAGTAGTTGGACGACGAGTGCAGGTCGAGGCGGATCTCGTAGACCTCGCCTTCCTCCATCCAAACGGGTACCGAGTCGTTGTCGCGGTAGCGCACCCGGCGCGCGCCTTCCTGGATGTTGAAGGCGCGTCCATCCGGGTAGACGTCGACGAGCTTGAGCATGAAGTCGGTGTCCTTGGCGTCGGAGCCGACGTAGAGAACCGCGCTGATGTCGCCGCTCATCTCGAGGCCTTCCTCCAGCGGCTCGGACGTATAGACGAGGATGTCGGCGCGCATCTCGTTGTTCGACTGGTCATAGCTACCTGAACCGTCAGGCAGGCCCGTGCAGCAGGTGTTGCCGCCGCGCGTCGGCACCGGAGTGCCCGGATCGTAGGTGTAGCGATCGGCCGGCTGATCGCCGCTCGGCGCGCTCCAAGACAGCGTGCCGTCGCCGAAGCGGCTGTTGGCGCGGCCGTCCGACTGCAGGAAGATCTTGGTATCGGTGGTCCCCTGCGGCGGCCACACTTCCGACTCGCGCCACTCGTTGGCGCCCATCAGGTAGTACTGCACCCGCGGCATGTCGGTGATGCCGTTGTCCTCACCGTCGAGCCAGTGCGACATCCAGCGCATGTAGATGTCGAGGAAGTCCTTGCGGGCGTCGCCGAGCTCACGCTCGCCGATGATGGTGTTCTCGGTGGCGCGGGTCCAGCCGCAGTGGGTCGACGGGGCGACGATGACGAACTGGTTGCTGCGGGCGTGCTCGCTGACCGCATTGTCGCGCATCTGGTTGAACATCGTCAGCGTCTCGTCGACGCCGAAGTCGTACCAGGAATCGATGTACAGCGCCGGTACGTCGAAGGTGTCGTCGGAGCGGATGAAATCGTTGTCGTAGAAGTAATCAGACTCGGGCGGGTTGGTGAGGTACTCCTCGTAGTCGGTGTGCGTCATGCCGGTGTTCTTGACGAGGTCGATCACCGGTAGAGCGTCGAAGGCGCCGACGCGGCTGCGGCGGCCGCCACCTTCGGCGCCACGACGAGGGTCGGCGTAGTTCTCGAACTTGCGCGCCATCTCGCCCTTGAACCACTCCTCGCGGTCGACCCAATCCGGTGGCTGCAGGAACACTTTGCTACCGGCGCCCATGAACCAGCCGGCGGTCTGCGCCAGCTCGAACACGCCGCCGTCGTAGGACGCCCAGGGCCGCCCCGGTGGGTAGTAGGCCGACGAGGGCGCCGCGGGTATCGCGGCGATGTGATTGGGGTGCTTGGAAGCCGCCAGCGCCAGCTGCGTCTCGCCTAGGTACGAGCAGCCGAAGCTGGCCACCTTCTGGTTGGACCACGACTGGTTGATCATCCACTCCACTGTGTCGTAGCCGTCCTCGCGGTCGGAATAGCGCAACCGGTAGTTGCCTTCAGACTCGTAGCGGCCACGGATGTCCTGCACCGCCACCACGTAGCCCTTGTCGACGAACATCGAAACGGTGGTGCCTCGGCCACTGTTCTCCTTGTTGTAGGGCGTCCGGATGAGGACGGTGGAGCGCGGACCCTCGGCACCAACGGGGAAATAGATGTCGGTCGACAGCCGTACGCCATCGCGCATCGGCACCATGTTGCTGCGGTCCCGACGCACCTCGTAGCCGTCCTGGGAGGCACCCTCGGAGGCCCAGCCAGCAGCACCACCGGGCACCGATAGGGAAATGACCAACACTGCGATCGCGATCAGGGACCAGCTTGCTTTCTTTCCACGCACAGGTGCCTCCGGAGGCGAGGTGATTCGGGCAGACACAGATCGGCTGGCGGATCTGTATCACGTTCGCCGCCGCGTGTAGAGGGGCAGCGAGGTTGCCGCCGGCTAGTTTTCGTCGTCGGCCACCGCTCCCGATTTCACGATCGGCAAGATCACGTGCGACGGGTACTCAGCGGAGTGGTGCACGATCTGATTCGCCAGCACCCACTCGGTCTCGTCGTAGTTGTTGCCACCGGTGTTCAGGTTGCGGCTCCAGCGCGGAAAATTGGAGCTCGATACCTCGACACGGATGCGGTGGCCCTTGGCGAAATAGTTGGACGCGGCATGCAGGTCCAGTTGAATCTCGTACACCTCGCCCGCTTCCATCCACACCGGGACGGAAAGATTGTCGCGGTAGCGCATCCGCCGCGCGCCCTCCTGGATGTTGAAGGCACGACCATCCGGATACACGTCTACCAGCTTCAGTGTGAAGTCGGTGTCCTTCGCATCGGAGCCTACGTACAGCACCGCGCCGAGATCACCGGTGACCTCGATGCCTTCCTCGAGCGGCTCGGAGGTGTAGACCAAGATGTCGGCACGCATCTCGTTGGTCGACTGGTCGTAGCCGCCGGAGCCCTCGGGAAACCCGGTGCAGCAGGTGTTGCCGCCCCGGGTGGGGACGGGCGTCGCCGGATCGTAGGTGAAGCGATCGGCCGGCTGATCGCCGGAGGGCACTGACCACGACAGCGTGCCGTCGCCGAAGCGGCTGTTGGCGCGACCCCCCGACTGCAGGTAGATCTTCTCGCTCGTCGTGCCCGAAGGCGGCCAGTAGTCGTCGCTGCGCCACTCGTTGGCGCCCATCAGGTAGTACTGCACCCGCGGCATGTCGGTGATGCCGTTGTCGTCGCCCTTGAGCCAGTGGGCCATCCAACGCATGTAGATGTCCTGGAAGTCCTTGCGCGCATCGCCCAACTCACGCTCGCCGACGATGGTGTTCTCCGTGGCGCGCTCCCAGCCGCAGTGGGTCGAGGGGGCAACGATAACGAACTGGTTTCTGCGCGCCCGCTCGCTCACCGCCTTGTCGCGCATCTGGTTGAACATCGTCAGCGTGTCGTCGACGCCGAAGTCGTACCAGGAGTCGATGTAGAGCGCCGGCACGTCGAAGGTGTCGTTGGAGCGTATGAAGTCGTTGTCGTAGAAGTAGTCCGACTCCGGCGGGTTGGAGGCGTATTCCTCGTAGTCCGTGTGGGTCATGCCCCGGTTCTTGACGATGTCGACGATCGGCAGATGCTGGTACGCCTGGAAGGCATTCTCGCGACCGGCGTCCGGATAGACCATGAACTTGCGCGCCATATCGCCCTTGAACCACTCCTCGCGATCGATGTGGTCCGGCGGCTGCATGAACACCGTCGTGCCGCTGTTGAGGAACCAGCCGGCGGTCTGCGCCAGCTCGAACACGCCCCCGTCGAACGACGACCACGGCCGCCCCGGAGCGTAGTACGCGGCCGACGGCGCCTGCGGCATCGCCGCGATGTGGTTCGGATGCTTGGCAGCCGAGAGCGCCAGCTGCGTCTCGCCCAGATATGAGCAACCGAAGGTGGCGACCTTCTGGTCCGACCACGGCTGGTTGATCAGCCACTCGACGGTGTCGTAGCCGTCGTCGCGGTCCGAGTAACGCACCCGGTATCGCCCCTCCGATTCGAAGCGGCCGCGGATGTCCTGCACCACGACCACGTACCCCTCGGAAACGAACGTCGGGATCCAGCCGGGGTCGTCGGCCAACCGAGTGCGGCGATAAGGGTAGGTGTTCTCCTTGTTGTAGGGAGTGCGGATCAGGATCGTGGAAAGCGGCCCCTCGGCGCCGTCCGGAAAGTAGATGTCGGTCGACAGGAGCGCCCCGTCGCGCATCGGCACCATGTTGCTGCGGTCCTTGCGTACCTCGTAGCCGCCTTCGTGACCCTCCTGTCCGGAAGCCGGGGCAGCCGACCATCCTGCGGCGCCGCCGGGAGTGGCCAGCGCGATGGCGAGCGCGGCGATTACGATCACGGACCAGCTTGCCTTCTTTCCAGGCACGGGTGCCTCCGGAGTCGAGTGGGTCGAGCGCACGATTGGATGGTGGATCTGTACCACGTTCTGCGTCGAGGTTGGAGGGGTGCTTGCGTACTACCCGCCCTCGCCGAGGCGTGCCGGGCCTCACGATCGGAAGAGACCGATCACGGGGTACATCCAAACGCGCTTCAGTCGAAGTCTGCGAATCGCGCGTCGCGCCAGGCGATCGCTGCCTTGAGGCCGTCTTTGCGGGCGATGGCCATGAACTCCTCGCGTTCCGGCACCACCGCGGCCTCGATGAGCACGCCCATGTCGTGGGAGTCGCCGAGCGCCTCGCGCATACCCATGATGTCGTAGGTACGGTTGATCGCCTTCTTGGTGGTGGTCATCGAGAAGGGATCGATGACCGCTATCTTGCGCGCCATCTGCAGCGCCGCCTCGAGGTGCTCGCCCTCGGGGACCACCTTGTTGATGAGCCCCATCTCCAGGCAACGCTGCGCCGACACGCGATCGTCGCCGGTCATGTACAGCTCCTTGGCCTGCTTGGGCCCGGTGAGCCAGGGCAGCAGCATCACCACCACGCCGGCCCCGAAGCGCAGGTCGGGCTCGCCGAGCTTGAAGGTCTCGTCGGCAACGGTGAGGTCACAGGCAAGCGCGAGCTCGCAGCCGCCGGCGATGGCGTAGCCGTGCACCGCCGAGATCGTCGGCTTGGGGAAGTTCCAGAAGCGCATGATGGAGTCAAAGTCACGCTGCAGCGGCGGCGCTAAGTCGACAACGTTGGCGCTCCCCGAAGAATCGGCCTCGTCCTTCAAGTCGAAGCCGGAGCAGAAAGAGCGCCCGGCGCCATGCAGGACGACCACCCGCACGTCGGCGTCCTTCTCGATCTGGTCGAGCACCGCGTCGAGGTCGTCGAGCAGCTGCGCGTTCATGGCATTGAGCACCTGCGGCCGGTTCAACGTGATGATGCCGATGGCGCCGCGGCGCTCGTACTCGATGGTCTCGAAGGCCATTGGCTCGTCCTGTTCATGTATGCGGTCTGCAGGCGCGCGACGCGCGTCAACCGCGGCGAATAATCGGGCGCGCGGCGCTATCCGTGACGGATCCAGGCCGATTTCGTGTCCGTATAGTTCAGCAGGCTCTCAAAGCACTTGTCCTTGGCGTTGCCGGACTGCTTCATGCCGCCGAACGGCTGCGTCATGTCGCCCTCGTCGAAGCAGTTGACCCAGATGACCCCGGCCTCGATGTCGCGGATGAGCCGATGCGCGGTGTTCAGGTCGCGCGTCCAGATGCCAGCTGCCAGCCCGTAGACGGTGTCGTTGGCCACCGCCAACGCCTCCTCGACGCCGTCGACCGGGATCACCCCGGTCACCGGCCCGAAGATCTCCTCGCGGGCGATCTTCATGTCGTTGTTGACGCCGGTGAACAGGGTCGGGTTGACGAACGCACCGGCAGCCAAGTCGCCGTCCGGCACATCGCCGCCGAACTCCACCTTGGCGCCCTCGTCCTTGCCGGCCTCGATGTAGCCGAGCACGCGCTGCTGCGCTTCCGCCGTCACCAGCGGGCCCATGTTGGTATCGGGATCGAGTGGGTCGCCGGGCTTGTAGGCGTCGCGGCCGGCGGCAACGAACTGCTCGACGAACTCATCGTGGATGGAACGGTCCACCAGCAGCCGCGAGCCGGCGTTACACACTTCACCCATGTTGGCGAAAACGCCGTTGAACGCTGCCGACACCGCTTGCTCCATGTCAGGCAGGTCACCCATGAAGATCTGTGGGTGTCTTGCCGCCGCATTCCAGGGAGACGCGCTTCATGTTCGACTGCCCGGCGTACGTCAGGATCAGCTTGCCGACCTCGGTCGACCCGGTGAAGGTGATCTTGGCGACGTCGCCATGTAGCGCCAGCGCCTTGCCGGCAACTTCGCCCATACCGTTGACGACGTTGAACACCCCCGGCGGGCCACCAGCCTCGACGAACAGCTCGGCGAGCCGGATGCAGCTCAGCGGTGACTGCTCGGCCGGCTTGAGCACCACCGAGTTGCCGGCCGCCAGTGCCGGCGCCACCTTCCAGGTAGCCATCAACAGCGGGTAGTTCCACGGCGAGATCGCGCCCACCACGCCAAGCGGCTGGCGCAACGTGTAGTGCAGCACATCGAACTCGGTGGCAGTCACCGTGCTCTCGATCTTGTCGATGCACTCGCCGAAGTACTGGAACGTCTCGACGCAGGCCGGCAGGTCGACGGAGATCACATCGGCGATGGGCTTGCCCATGTCGAGCGTCTCGAGCACCGCGAGCTCCTCGGAGTGCTCGTCGATAAGCGCGGCGAGGTTGTAGAGCACCTGCATGCGCTGGCGCGGTGCCATGCGCGCCCAGGAGCCGGAGCGGTAGGCGCGCAGCGCCGAGGCTACGGCAGCATCGATATCCTCTTCGGTACCCGCGGCGACCTCGGCGAACACCTCGCCGGTGGTCGGGTTGATGCTCTCGAAGCGGCCTCCGCGGATGGCGTCGACGTGCTCGCCGTCGATGAACAGCCGCACCTCGGGGGTCACAGCGTCGGCAACAGTGCGCCACTGGGCGCGATCGTACGTCTCGAGTGTGCTCAGGGACACGACACCTCTCCTTCGTTGCTGGCAGTTCGCCGCTAGAAAGTCCGTATGGATGGGGGTGGGGTACGCGATTCCGGCAGCGCCAGCTCGTCGGCCCAACGCGGATCGAAAACGCCGCGACGGTACGTATGGGCGACCATCGCCAGGTGATGATAGAGCGCTTGCTCGTCGTCCGACAGCGGGCCGGCGCGGTAGGCGCCGGTGTCCATGCCGCGCTGCGCGCCCTCACACACCGCCCAGTCCTGCTGGTTGGTCAGGTGCCAGAAATCGCACGCGTAGGCAGGATCGAAACCCTCCCGCGCCACAACCTCGGGAGCGAACAGCCAGCGGCACTCGACGCGTGTGCGGTCAGTGGCCAACGGCTCGAAGGTGTGGGTCAGGACGTAGTCGGGGTGAGCGCTGATAAGCAAGTTCGGGAACAACTCGAGATAGAGGACCTGTCGCAGCTGCGCACCGCTGAGACCCGGCAGCGGCTCGGCGCCGCTCGCCCCGGTCAACGAAAGCGTCTCGGCACTGGGCACAATGTCCATCGAGCCGCCAACCCAGGCGCCGTCCGGCTGCCACAGGTAGCCGCTGTCGGCCGGGCTGACCCGGCACAGCTCTGGATGAATCAGCGGGCAGTGGTAGCACTCATGGTAGTTCTCGATGATCAGCTTCCAGTTGGCGTTCACCACGTATTCGTGGCGCGCGCCCTCGACGAGCTCGTCGGCGCCGTACGCCGCCATAGTCGTGCTGAGGCGCTCGCCCGTGTAGGTGACAAGGTCCACCGCCGATCCCGAGATGTTCACGAACAGCCAGCCACCCCACTCACCGACCGACACCGGCACCAGGCTGAAATCGGCGGGGTCGAAGCTCGCATCCTCGCAATGCCGGGCGCTGGCGACCGTCCCGTCGAGGTCGTAGCTCCAGCCGTGATAGGGACACCTCACCCGGCCGCCGGTGCGCGCCTCGCCGCAGGCGATGAGCTCGTGGCCACGGTGGCTGCAGACGTTGAAGAAGCCCCGGATCGACCCGCCCTCGGCGCGCGTCAGCAGCAATTGCCTGTCGGCGACCGAAAGGCCGAGCTGCGAACCGACCTGGTGCAGGTCCTGGACGCGGCCGACGCACACCCAGGTGTCGGCGTAGATGTGCTCCAGCTCCCACGCATAGACCTCGGGCGAGGTATACGCCTCACCGGGAAGCATGCGGCTGTCCCCGAATGGCTCGAGTACCGCCTGCAGCGCCGACGCCGGAATCGGTGCGGACATCACCTGTGTCTCCTCTCACCAGCTCTTCTTGAACCGCTGTTCAAAGTGTAGCGACCCCTTTCTCGGGCCGTCAAGATCGACCCGCCGCACAAGTGCGCCGGCTATGTAGACTTGGTCGATCGGCTACCGCTATCATGGTGAACCGCTGTTCAAAGAATACTCACGGAGTAGGCTGTGATGTCCGAGACCACAGAAGCAATTGCCCGTAGCAAAGCACCCCTCGTCGAGCTCACCGAGAAGCAGGAGCGCATCTTCGTTGAGCGTCAGCCGAGGTCGGGGGAGCTGTCGGCGCGGGCGCTTCGATCGCTGGCCGGCGGAACCACTTCGAGTTGGCAGATGGCGCGACCACAAACCGTGTGGGTCAGCCACGGAAGCGGCTCGAAAGTCTACGACGTCGATGGCAACGAGTACGTCGACCTTCACGGCGGCTACGGCGTCGGCCTCGTCGGCCACGGGCACCCGGCGCTGGTGCGCGCCTTGAGCGAGCGGGCTCCGCTCGGCACGCACTTTGCTCAGCCGACCGAGGACGCGATTCTCGTCGCCGAGGAGCTGGCACGACGATTCGATCAACCGCTTTGGCGCTTTACCAACTCGGGGACCGAATCGACGCTCGACGCATTCCACCTGATGCGCTGCGCCACGGGTCGGGACATCGTTCTCAAGGTGGAGGGCTGCTACCACGGCCACCATGATTCGGCGATGGTCTCGGTGGCCAACGAGGCCGACGAGATCGGGCCGGTGGAGCGACCGCACAGCCCCCAAGCCGGCAGCGGCTTGCCTGCCGCGACTACCGATCTGACCTGGATCGTTCACTACAACGATCTGGAGATCGTGGAGCGCCTGCTGGTAGAGAACCCCGGTCGAGTCGCCGGGATGATCCTCGAGCCGATCATGATGAACGCCGGTATCATTGGCCCACAGGATGGCTACCTGGCGGGTTTGAAGGACCTACTCCATCGTCACGGTGCGCTGCTGACCTTCGACGAGGTCAAGACAGGCCTCACCGTCGGCCCCGGGGGAGCCACCCGGCGGCTCGGCGTAACCCCGGATCTGGTCACCCTTGCCAAGGCGATCGGTGGGGGGGTGCCGTGTGGCGCGGTCGGTGGCAGCGAAGCGGTCATGGGTCTGATCGTCGAGCGGGAGTACGAGCAGATCGGCACGTTCAACGGCAACCCATTGACCATGGCGGCGTGCCGAGCGGTGCTCACCGAGATCCTCGACGACGACGCCCACGCGCATGTCGAGTCGCTCCGAGAGCACATGCAACGCGGCGTCGAGGCGATCATCGAGGAGTACGGGATGGACGCCCACGTGATGGCTTTCGGAGCCAAGGGCTGTGTGACGTTCTCGTCGACGCGACTCGACAACTACCGCGGCTTCCTCGAGATCGACGGCGATCTCAGCCACCTTCACTGCTTAGTGCAGCACAACGGCGGTGTGTTCCTGCCGCCGTGGGGC
This sequence comes from Acidobacteriota bacterium, assembly GCA_963666055.2. GTDB lineage: Bacteria > Acidobacteriota > UBA890 > UBA890 > WLXD01 > DASCOT01. Next base: position 1,814,230 of record CAXWPH010000015.1, read on the forward strand.
AAGGCCGAGCAGTGGACACTGTCGATACAGCACACGCCGGGAGACGCGCAGCGGTTCGTCGATAATTTCAGGACGTTCGCGCAGGCGCTCTCGGGGTGAGGCTCGGGGGCTGCGGAGGTCATCGCCGGGAGGCGGCGCGCCACGCCGAGAGGGTGCTTACCAACGTGACGCGCCCCCCGGCGTAGCCCGGTGCAGACCGATGAGCACGGCGGCCACCTGCAGCTCAGCGGGCTAGCCAAGGAGTACGGCGACTTCACCGCTGTGCGCGATGTCGACCTCGAGGTCGCGCCGGGGGAGTTCTTCTCGCTTCTCGGACCGTCGGGGTGCGGTAAGACCACCATGCTGCGTATGGTGGCGGGCTTCGAACGGCCGACGCGCGGCAAGATCTACCTGGACGGCGAAGACCTGTCGGAGACCCCCCCACACAGGCGCACCGTCAACACGGTTTTCCAGAGCTATGCGCTCTTCCCGCACCTCACGGTGGGCGACAACGTCGCTTTCGGGTTGCGCTTTCGGGATATCTCGAGGGCGGAGGAGGGCGCCAAGGTCCGAGCGACCCTCGAGTTGGTGCAGATGGAGGGCATGGCCGACCGCAAGCCGGCACGCCTGTCCGGCGGACAGCAACAACGAGTTGCTCTCGCCCGCGCCTTGGTGCTGGACCCTGCGATACTGCTGCTCGACGAGCCGCTCGGCGCCCTCGACGCTCAGCTCAAGAAGTTGTTGCAGGTCGAGCTGAAGCGAATCCAGGAGCGCGTCGGGATCACCTTCGTCTACGTGACCCACGACCAGGAGGAGGCGATGGCTTTGTCCGACCGGATGTGCGTCATGCACGAGGGCACGATCCGGCAGGTGGGTCCGCCGCGACAGGTGTACGAAGAGCCGGCCAGCACCTTCGTCGCCGACTTTCTGGGCGTATCCAACGTCATCGCCGCCAAGGCTCTCGGACGCCATGCGAACGGCGGTTGCCGGGTGGCGATCGGCGACCGCGAGCTGGTTGCCGAGGCCGGCGACATCGACGCTACCGGAGAGGTGAAGGTCATGCTACGGCCAGAGCACCTGCGTGTCGGAGAGCCTGAGGAGTCGGGGTTGAATCGGCTACACGGGATCATCGAGCGTCTCGTCTATTTGGGGCCGACGACGCAGATGTTCATTCAGCTCGACGGCGGCCAGACGGTGCAAGCGTTGATCTCGAACCGTGGCGACGCCATCGAGTACCCGCGGGGCAGCCGCGTCTCGGTAGGCCTACCGTCGTCGGCGCTGCGCGTTCTGACCACCGGCTGACGGTCTCCTGTCGGAGCGTCGGCGCCCCCCGGGCCGGTTCGCGCCGGCAGGCTAACTGAGTCGCGCGAACTCCTCGACCGCCGACCCGCCGGCGCCCGAGCGCGCCCGAGCGCGGCGCATGATCAGCGCCGCTGCCAGCACCGCGAGCAGCGTCAAGAACAGCAGGATGCTGGCCAGCGCGTTGAGCGCCGGCGTCGGCGCCAATCGCGCCGCGCTGTAGAGACGCACCGGGATGGTAGCCGACTCCGCCCCACCCGAGAGAAAAGCGCTGATCACAAAATCGTCGATCGACACCGCGAAGGCGATCATCAGGCTGGCGAAGATCGCCGCCGCCATGAGCGGCAACAGAACCATGCGCACTGCTTGCGCCGGGGTCGCGCCGAGGTCCATCGCCGCCTCTTCATAGTCGCGGCCGATCGCGAAGAGGCGGCCGCGTACCACGATGACGACGTACGAGATGGTGAACGTGACGTGGCCGATGAGCTGCGCCCACGTGCCGAGCTCGATGAACGGGAACAAGTAGATGAATACCATGAGCAGCGACACGCCCATGACCAGCTCAGGGGTCGCCATCGGCAGCAGCAACAGGAAGTTGGCGGGCTTCGAGCCGCGACCTCTCCACCGTGCCAGGCCGAGCGCCAGCGCCACTCCGAGGGGCGTGGCAACCAGCATCGTCAGCCCGGCGAGCTTGAGGCTTTGCTTCAACGCTGCTATCAGCGACCCATCGTTCCAGACAGACAGGTTCGGATCGGTGAAGTACCAGCGCAGCGAAAACCCCTGCCAGACGCTGCGCGACCGGCCCTCATTGAAACCGAATTGCACCGCAATGAGCACTGGCAGCAGTGACCATGCAATGTAACCCCAGACAAACAGCTGTAACAATCGCGGTTGGCCCCACGGGTCACGCCACCGGCGAATGAACCGGTTGATCATTGTTGGCTCTCTCGCGCCGCACCCATGACGGTAAACAGATAATAGGCCATCAACATCGCAATAAGCGCCATCAAGACCACCGTCAGTGCGGCTCCGGTCGCACCGCCGACGCCACTGTTGATGAACAGATCGATCTCATTGCCGATCATTCGCGTGCGCGGCGACCCTGAAAGAAGATTCGGCGTGTAGTAATCGCCGAACAGCGGCAGCATGATGATCACCACGCCGGCCAGAACTCCCTGTTTGGACAGCGGCAACGTTACGTGCAGGAAGGTACGCACTGGACCCGCGCCTAGATCGCGTGCCGCTTCAAGCACGCTGCTGTCGATCTGATCGAGAGCGGCGTACAGCGGCAGTATCAGGAACGGTACATAGCCGTATACGAGCCCCAGAATCACCGTCTCGTGGTGGCCCACCAGCCAGGCGCGCGGGGCATCGAGCACGTTGACGAACACCAGGAACCGGTGCACGTAGCCGTCGACTGCCAACAGGTTCTGCCAGGCCATCATCCGCATCAGGTAGTTGATCCAGAAGGGAGCGACGATCAGACCGAGTAGCAATCCTCGCCAGCGACCGGCGTGGCGAGCGAGGTAGTAGGCGACCGGATAGCCGATCAGCAGACAGAGCATGGACGCGGTGCCGACGTAGACGAAGGTGCGAATGAAGATCGCCGTCAGGCGGCCGCCGAACAGCTCGCCCAGTACCTCGGGGAAGATCGCCGGGTTCCAGCGGATCGGATTCCACACCGGCTCGGCGCTACTGAAGACCGGGTCGAGGCGTCCCATCGCCACCGATAGCAACGCGTAGAACGGGGTAACGAAGAAGAGCAGCAACCATGCGATCCCGGGAGCGGCGAGCGCTCGCCACAACCACGTTCGATTGCGCGAGAGGTCAGCGCCGCTAGCCACCTGACTGAACCGACGCCCAGACCTTCATCCATTCGATCTCGACTTCGGGTGGCAACTGAAGCGGCAGCTGGCCAATCGAAAAATCGTCTTCGGTGGTGATCGTACTAGCGAGGTTCGGCGGTATGTGCCCCTCGGAGACGAACGTCTCCGGATTGACCGTCCTGAGCGGCGGTGGGTTACCGATCCAGCCGAAATTGCTCAGGGCGTTCGCGGTCTCGAGCATGAAGTTGATGAAGTGATGCGCCAACACGGGATGCTCGGCGTTGCGAGGGATCGCGAAGGTTTCCACCGCGACCATACCGCCGGCGCTCGACTGCTCGGACCGTGGAGGCCAGAAGTAGCGCATCACGGACGGGTCCTCATCACGCGGAAAGTAGGCTCGCGACTGAACGACGTCGCCCGACCAGGCATGATGCAGGGCGAACCCACGCTCCGGGATCTTGGCGTAGACACCATCGATTGTGAAGCGCACGTTGATCAGATCGATGAGCTCGAGCAGCTTACGGCGAGCCTTCTCGAGCCGCGCCGGATCCGCGGTGTTGATGTCGTTGGTTCCGGTGGCGTACAGGCCGACCCCGATGGTCTCCTTGAAGTCGTCGTACATGCCAGCGATCCCGTGGTATTGAGGATCCCAGAAGACGTGCCACGGATTGGTCATCGCCTCGAGGTCGGGGGACACCATGTCTTCCCGCCATGCGATACCCGTTTGGTACACCGTGTACGGAGCCGTGTACCGCGCCCCCTGATCGTAGAAGGGGCTTACGAGGCTCGGCCACACGTTGGCGAGGTTGGGCAGGTAGGCGTGGTTGAGCGGCTGCAATAGCTGACCAGCAATGCACTTGGGTATCTGCTCGAGGGGCGGGAAATAAACGTCGAAGCGGCCCGCCTTGGTGCGCAGCTTCCGGATTGCCTCCTCGTTGTTGTAAAAGGTCGTGTACTCCCAGTCGACGCCGTAGCGCTCCGAGAACGCGTTCAAGACCGGGATGTGGACGTACTCGGCCCAGTTGAAGATCTGCAGCGGTCCTGACTCGATATCCAGGCCGCTATCGATCGGCGGGTTGTCATCGAATAGCGGATGCTGAACGGGGTTTTCCGGCGTCCCGACCAGGACGCGCCGCCGGTCGTCCGTGGCAAAGCTGGCACCGGCTCCGCAGCCGGCGAGGCTGGCGCTGAGCCCAGCGCCACCGACGATGCGCAGCAGCTCACGGCGGTTGAGAGCGCCGCGGCGCCAGGCAGGGTCGCGAGGGTGGAAGACCATCGAGGGAGCCTCGCCGACGGCGCCCATCGAACGCAAGTGCGCAGGGCGATTATCGTACGCTCCAACGACCCGCCGCTCCTCGAGGTCGCAACGGTTTCAAACCTTCGCGGTCACCAAGGCCGGCACCCCGAAACCAAGGGACTCCGACGCCATGCAGACACAGATCCGGCGGGCGCGCTCGTAGTCGGCCTCGGGATCCCCCAGCACATGTTGCACGGCGATGCCATCGAGGAGGCAGGCTAGGTGCATGGCGAAATCCTCGACGTCGACAGCATCGAACTCGCCAGCCGACTGGCCCTCACGGACGATATCGGCAATCGTGGCGCGCCAGCGACGATCGCCCGCGGCTCGCTTCTTTGCGGCAGCGTCGTCGCGGAGTGCCCGCGACCACAGCTCGATCCAGAGGGCGAAGTCGTCGCGCAGCACTGGTGCCATGGCTTCGTGACCGCAGCTGAGCTCGATGAGCCGCACGAGCTTCTCGCTGGCGCTCTTCAACGTGGTCAGCTCGGCAAAGATCGCCAGATAGAAGCGGTCCTCGGCATAGGCCAGCGCCTCGGTGAGCAATCGGTCCTTGGACTCGAAGTAGTAGAGCACCAGCGCGGCACTCGTTCCCGTGCGGTCGGCAACGTCGGCAATTCGCGCCTTGCAAACGCCGCGTTCGACAATTGTCTCCACCGCGGCCTCGAGGATCTCCTGGCGCCTTTTGCGGCTGATCTTGGGTCGTGGAGCCATACCTACGCGGGAGTTACTGAACCGGTATTCAAGATGTTGATGAATTAACGATGCCGTGATTCTAGACCATGCGCGCCTTTCCTTCCCGGGTTCTGCGAGATATCGTCTGCGGCGGCTGAATGGTCAGTCAGTTTTTGGGACTCCAACACCCGCCGGCAGAAACCGAGGCGAGCGCTTCGATCACGCGTCGGCTTCACGGCGGCTCGAGTGATGTCGGACACGGTCACCCTTCAACCGCACCTGGCGCCGATGCTGGCGGCGCGATCCGTGGCGATCGTGGGGGCGAGCAACCGCCCCGGATCCGCCGGCTACACCATGGTGTCCGAGCTCAAGATCGGCGGCTTCGCGGGCCCCATCTACCCGGTCAACCCGGGCTACGAAGAGGTGCAGGGACTGCGCTGCTACGCATCGCTCGACCGCCTGCCGGAAGCGGTCGACCTGGTGATCCTCGGGATCAAGAACTCGCTGCTCGAGGGCCAGTTGCAACTGGCCGCGGACTGCGGCGCGGGTGCGGCGGTGATTTTCGCCAGCTGCTACGAGGAGCCGCAGGAGAGCGCGCCCGGGCTTCCCCAGCGACTGTCCGAGATCGCCCGCGCACACGCAATGCCGGTCTGCGGCGGCAACGGGATGGGCTTCTTCAACCTCGAGAACGGGCTCCGGGCGTTGGCGTATCCGGAGCTCGCCGATCTGGAGGCCGGGCCGATCACCTGGCTTAGCCACTCGGGCTCGGCCTATACCGCCATGACCCACAACCAGCGCGGGTTGAAGTTCAACCTCGCGGTCTCCACTGGTATGGAGCTGGCAACGACCGTAGCCGACTACATGAAATACGCGCTCGAGCTCGAATCGACCGGCATGATCGCGATGTTCCTGGAGACGGTTCGTGATCCGCGAGGATTCCGCCAGGCGCTGCAGCTGGCGGAGGCGAAGGATATCCCGGTGGTGGTGCTGAAAACCGGCCGCGAGCCGCTCGCGCAGGAGCTGGTGGTGGCACATTCGGGTGGGCTCGCCGGAGAGGATGGAGCCTACGAGGCCGTGTTTCGCGAGTACGGCGTAGTTCGTGTCGCCAACCTCGACGAAATGGTCGACACGATGGAGCTGCTGAGCGCTGGCCGAGGTGCAGCGCCGGGAGGACTGGCGGCAGTTCACGACTCGGGAGGCGAACGCGCCCACCTCATCGACGTGGCCGCCGACGTGGACCTGCCGCTGGCACAGATCTCGGACGAGACGGTGGGCCGTCTGGCGGCGGTCCTGGACCCCGGCCTGCCCGCCGTCAACCCGGTCGACGCCTGGGGCACTGGAGCCGATCACGAAGCGATCTTCCTGGAGTGCATGCGCGCGTTGCTTGCCGACCCTGATACCGCCGCCCTCGGCTTCGTCGTTGACCTCGCAGACTACGTCCGCGACCCGGGTCACGGCTACGATCAGATGGCGGCGAAGATCTTCGCCGGGACCGACAAACCCGTGGCAGTCTTGAGCAACCTGCCAACGTCGATACCGGAGGAGTCCGCCGAGCTGATACGCAACGCCGGCGTCCCGTTGCTCGAGGGCACGGCTACCGGGCTGCGAGCCTTCCGGGCGCTGTTCGACCGCCGCGACTTCGCAGCGCTGCCGACCTTTGCCTCCCCTGCGGCGGTTGAGGCGGAAGTGCGCGAGCGCTGGCGACGACGACTGCGCGAAAGCACTCGCTGTAGTGAGCAGGAAGGGCTGGCGCTGTTGAGCGACTACGGTCTCCCGACCATCGAGGGAGAAACGGCCGACAGCACCGCGGACGCCGTCGCGGCGGCCAAGCGCTGCGGATGGCCAGTAGCGCTCAAGACCGCGGCCCCCGGAGTGGCGCACAAGTCGGACGTAGGCGGGGTCATCCTGGGGCTGGACAACTCGGTGGCCTTGGAGCGCGCGTGCAACAGGCTCATCGAGCGGCTTGGCCCTCCGGTGTTGGTGCAGAAGATGGCTCCCGCCGGCGTGGAGTTGGCGCTCGGCGTTGTCCGCGACGCCCAGTTCGGCCCACTGGTGATGGCGGCCACCGGCGGCGTGCTGGTGGAAATTGTCCGCGACCGCGCCTTCGCACTGCCGCCACTGGACGCGCCACGTGCCGAGCGGCTGCTGAACGGCCTAGCGGCCCGACGGCTCCTGTCTGGCGTCCGCGGAGCATCGCCCGCCGATACCCGCGCGGTCGTCGACGCCCTCGTACGACTCTCGGTGCTCGCCGTGGATCTGGGTGATCTCATCGACGGACTCGACATCAACCCGTTGATCGCCGGCCCTAAAGGCTGTGTAGCAGTGGACGCTCTCGTCGTTCCCCGAGCGCACGAGAGCCTGCCTGAACAGGACCCCTGACGCGACGCCGCAGGGCGCCGATCGGACTAGCAGGCCGTGGTGAAAATGTGGTGGGTCTGGCGACAAGGTCTTGCGACGTCGATACCAACAGGAGCGAAACGATGCTACCGACACCCTTTCATTCGAGAACCGCGCCGCTGTGCGTCAGCAACAGCTGGGTCGAGTGGGCGGGCTACCAGTCGGCCGCCATGTACGAGCTCGAGCACACCCACGAGTACCACGCCGTGCGCATGGCGACGGCGCTCTTCGACGTCTCGCCGCTGTACAAGTTCCATATTCACGGACCCGACGCCACGCGGTTGCTCGACAGGGTGCTGACGCGCGACGTGACCCGATGCGCGGTCGGGCAGGTGATGTACGCGGCCTGGTGCGATGACGCCGGCCACATCATCGACGACGGCGCGCTGGCGCGACTGGAAGACAACCTCTACCGACTGACGACTGCCGACCCGAGCTTGGCGTGGCTACAAGACAACGGCTACGGCATGGATGTCCAGGTGGAAGACGTGTCCGAGTCGCTCGCGGCGCTGGCGCTGCAAGGGCCGACGTCACGCGACCTCCTGCAGGCTGCCGCGAGCACGGACCTATCGAAGCTCGGGTACTTCCGCGCCACCCAGACCGGCATCGGCAACGCCCGGGTGACCGTGACCCGCACCGGCTACACCGGCGACCTCGGCTACGAGGTCTGGATCGACCCCGACGATGCCGAACACGTGTGGGACGTGTTGATGGATCGGGGCCGCAGCTATGCGATCAAGCCGGCCGGCACGCTGGCGCTCGAGATGGTGCGCGTCGAGGCCGGTTTGCTGCTGTCTGAGGTCGACTTCATCTCCTGCCGCAAGACGATGTTCGACGTCCAGAAGTCGACCCCGCTGGAGCTCGGCCTGGGTTGGATGGTGCACCTCGACAAGCCGTTCTTCGTCGGCCAGCAGGCGCTCAGGGAGGAGAGGGCCCGGGGGCCGGCGTGGAAGACGGTCGGGGTGGAAATCGACGTCCTCGCACTGGAGGCGATCTACGCCGAGTTCGGCATGCCGCTGCAGCTTCCCTGGGAGGCGTGGAGCACGGCCGTGCCGGTGTACGTCGGCGGCCGGCAGGTGGGCAAGGCTACCAGCGGCACCTGGTCGCCGACCCTCAAGAAGTACATCGCGCTCGCCCGCGTCAAGCCCCAGCACACCGCGCTGGGCGGCACGCTCGACATCGAGATGACGGTCGAGGCGATACGTAGCACGGTTCCCGCGAGGGTCGTCAAGACACCGTTCTTCGATCCCGCGAGGAAGAAGTCGTGAGCGCTACCAGTAGCGCCATTGGGATCACCACCAAGTACGACGCCATCGTCGTCGGGGGCGGCCACAACGGATTGACGACCGCCGCCTACCTCGCCAAGGCGGGGCGCAAGGTGCTGGTGCTCGAGCGCCGGCACATCCTGGGCGGTGCGGCGGTCAGCGAGGAGGTCTACCCGGGGTTCACGTACACAGTCTGCTCGTACGTCGTCAGCCTGCTGCGCCCCGAGGTCATTCGCGAGCTCGAGCTCGCCAAGCACGGGCTCCAGATCGTGCCGTTGACCGGCGCTTTCACACCGATGGAGGACGGCAACTACATCGCCTTCTGGCCCGACGCCGCCAGCACCCGCGACGAGATCAAGCGCCATTCGGTGCGCGACGCCGACCGCTACGAGGAATTCCACCAGCTCATGTTCGAAATGGCCTACGCGGTCAAGCCGATCCTCGGCATGGTGCCACCCGACCTGGTGTCGCCGAGCCTGCGCGACCTCGGCACCCTGCGCGAGCTATCACGCCACATGAAGGGGCTCGGCAGGCGCAAGTTTCACTACCTCCACAAGATCATGACGATGAGCGCCGCCGACTTCCTCGCTGAGTTCTTCGAGACCGATGTGATGAAGTCGGCAATGTCGATCAGCGGCATCATCGGCACCATGCTCGGCCCCTGCTCGCCGGGCACCGCGTACGTGCTGCTACACCACTACATGGGCGAGCTCGACGGTGCCTTCACCGCCTGGGGCTCGCAGAAGGGCGGCACCGGCGGTGTCAGCGAGGCGCTGGCCAGCGCCGCCCGCAGCCACGGGGCGGAAACCCGCTGCAACGCCGCGGTCGAGCAGGTAATCGTCAAGAACGGACGAGCGGTTGGCGTGGCGCTGGAGAGCGGCGAGGAGATTTTCAGCAAGGTCGTGGTGTCGGGATGCGACCCGAAGGTCACGTTCCTGAAGCTGCTCGATCACAAGGATCTGCCCGGCGAGCTGGTCGAGTCGATCAAGAAGTTCAAGTTCCGCGGCTCCTCCGGAAAGGTCAATCTGGCGCTCGACGGGCTTCCGGACTTCACCGCCGCACCGGACCCGACCTACCTGCACGGCATCGGCATGGTCGAGATCGCGCCGAGCCTCGCCTACATGGAGCGGGCGTACGACGAGGCCAAGTACGGTGGCTTTTCTAGCCGGCCGTACATGGACGTCGTGGTTCCCACCGTCGTCGACCCGTCGATGGCCCCACCGGGCAAGCACGTCATGTCGATCTTCGTGCAGTACGCCAACTACGAGCTCGCGGACAGCACCTGGGAGGACGAGCGCGAGAACTTCGGCGACGCGGTCGTCGACACACTCGCCGAGTTCGCACCCAATCTCAAGGACCTGATCCTGCACCGTCAGGTGCTCTCACCCTGGGATATCGAGAAAGAGTTCGCCCTTACTACCGGCAACATCTTCCAAGGTGAGCTCACCCTCGATCAGCTGTTCTTCCTGCGACCTGCGGCCGGCTGGGCGCAGCACCGAACACCGATCCGCAACTACTACCAGTGCGGATCGGGTACGCATCCGGGAGGCGGCATCACCGGCGGCCCCGGCCGCCTCGCCGCTCTGGAAATCCTCCGGAGGACAAGTTGATGGCCAATCGATTCGACGTTGTCGTGATCGGCGCCGGCCACAACGGCCTGGTCGCAGCAGCCTATCTGGCAAGGGCGGGACGGCGTGTTCTGGTGCTCGAGCAACGTGACGCGGTCGGCGGGATCGCGGTCACCGAGGAGCTCATTCCCGGCTACCGATTCTCCACCTGCGCCGACGCCGTGTCGTCGTACCTGGCGCCCGAGATCACCCGGGAACTCGGTCTGTCGGGATGCGGCCTCGAGACCATCGAGACCGATCCGGTGCTGCTGTCGCCCCAACCGGACGGTAGCTGCCTGCGGATCTGGCGCGACACTTCGCGCACCGCCTCCGAGATCGAGCGTTACAGCACCGCCGATGCGGCGCGGTATCCGCAGTTCGTCGATCTCATGCAGCGGCTCACGGGCATGCTTCGCGGCCTGCTGGAAGTAACCCCTCCCGACATCCCGGAGGTGACGGGGCTCGATCTGATCGGCATGCGCGGCCTGCTCGGGCCGCTGCGCAAGATGGGCCGCAAGAACATCCCGGAGCTCGCCCGGGTACTGCCGATGCCAGCTGCCGACCTCCTCAACGAGTGGTTCGAGTCGGGGGTGGTGAAAGGCGCCATCGCCGCCAGCGGCGTGCGGGCGATGACCTGGGGCCCGCGGGAGGCGGGCACCGCCTATCTGCTGCTGCACCGCTGGGCGTGCAGCGACACCGGATTGTTCCGGTGCGGATCGCTGTTGCGCGGCGGCGCCGGCAAGCTGACCGAGGCGCTCGCCGAGGCAGCGCGCGGCGCTGGCGTCGAGATACGAACGGGCGCGTCCGTCGCCGCCATCGACCAGGTTGCCGGAGCGGCCACCGGAGTCACACTGCAGAGCGGCGCGTCGATTCCCGCCGGCACTGTGGTGTCGGGCGCCTCGCCGCGCACGACGTTCCTCGAGCTGCTCGACCCGACGCGCCTGTCGGCCGCGACCGTGCAACACGTGCGCAACATCAAGTACCGGGGATCCAGCGCCCGGGTGCACCTGGCACTGAGCGCACTGCCGCGATTCACCGGCATCGCCGAGAGCGAGCTGGGCGCCAGCGGACACGTTCAGATTGCCCCGACGATGGACTATCTGCAGCGTGCCTACGATCACGTCAAGTACGGCGAGATGTCGGAGCGACCGTATCTGGACGTCTCCGTACCGTCGGTGGCCGATGACACCCTGGCACCCCCCGGCCACCACACCATGTCGATCGCCGTTCAGTATGCGCCGTATCACATCGAGGGGGGCTGGAACGAAGACCACCGAGCCAGGCTGCTGGACACGGTCCTGGCGACGCTGGGCGAGTACGCGCCGGGAGCCGGCGACACGGTCGTCGACTCGCACGTGCTGACGCCGACCGACCTGGAAGCGCGCTTCGATCTACCGGAGGGCAACTTGCACCATGGTGAGATGACCCTCGATCAGCTGCTGTTCATGCGCCCGATCCCGGGCTCCGCACGGTATCGGGCGCCGGTCGAAAACGTCTATCTGTGTGGCTCAGGATGCCACCCGGGGGGCGTGTTGACCGGATTGCCGGGACGTAACGCGGCGCGACAAATCCTGTCAGGACGCCCGTGAGGCGGCGGCCCGGCGGAGCAGCATTCCCGAGCGCTGACTGGTTGCAGCGATGATTGAATGTACAGACTGAGCGAACCAGACCGCGAGATCCAGACACGGGCGCGAGCCTTCGTGCGGGAGCACCTGATTCCGCACGAGGAGTATGCCGAGGCGCACGAGGGCGAGCTGCCTCCAGGAATGCAGGAGACGCTGCATGCGCGTGTCCTGGAGCTCGGCCTCGGGGCGATCAGCATGCCCGAGAGCCTCGGCGGCCCCGGCTTCACCCACCTACAGCAGACGCTGATCTCCGAACAGATCGGGGCGGTAACCAACGGTCTGGGCTGGGTCGTCTGGACGCCGCCCAACTGGATCGTCGACATCGCCACCCGGCATCAACTCGACACCTGGATCGTTCCGACGGTCGAGGGCAGGCGGAGCGAATGCTACGCGATCACCGAGGAGGGCGCCGGATCCGATGTCGACGCTATCGAGGCCACGGCGGTGCGGGACGGCGACGACTACGTGCTCAACGGCGTCAAGTGGCATGTCACGTCGTACAACCACGCCGACTATCTGTTCTTCCAGGCGAAACTGCCGGAAGGTAACCACGCGTTGTTCTTCGTCGACATCGGCACCCCGGGCATCAACGTCGACCGTACGCCGGCCTACACTCACACCTACTCGCACCATCACCCGATCATCAGCTTCGCCGACGTTCGCGTGCCGGCGACAAATCTTGTCGGCGATGAAGGTGGCGGCATGCGGTATGCCCATGCCTGGTTCCGCTACGAGCGCCTGATGATCGCCGCCCGCTGCTGCTGCGGCGCCGCCGAGCGATTGATCGATGAAGCCACGGCCTTTGCGAAGAAGCGCATCGCCTACGGCCACCCGATCTCCGAGTACCAGGCGATTCAGTTCATGCTCGCCGACTCGATCACCGAGCTGTGGGCAGCACGCCTGATGACCTATGAGACGGCGCGCGCGATCGATGCCGGCGCCGACGTCAAGCTGCAACACTCGCAGTGCTCGATGGCCAAGCTGTATGCCTCCGAGATGGCCAACCGAGTGGCCGATCGGGCCGTGCAAATCTTCGGCGGGCGCGGCTACATGCGCGAAAACGTCGCCGAGCGCTTTTTCCGCGAGCTGCGGGTGGATCGTATCTGGGAGGGCACGTCGGAGATCCAGCGGCTGATCATCGCGGCACAGTTGCTCAAGCGTGGCAGCGGCCTCATCGGCTAGTTGTGCAGCGGGCTGAAGCCAATCTGCCCGGTCCCGAGGCCCCTCCGACCGCTGAGAGCAGGAAGATACGAATCCAACTAGTTGGAGCGGGCATCCAACCATTTGAAGAGAAAGTTGCTGCGCGCCTTGAATTCCGGCCTCTGACGCCAAATTTCCCCAAGGACAGGGCCGCGACAACCCGGATTTCGGCCAGATGCAACTGACTCGGACACCCGCGGCCCGCCGGTGCACCGAAGCTTGGAGAAATCTGCGCAAAACCGGAACGGAGATTGCATAAAACTGCTTTGTCTTTGTCCCCAACCCCCCAACAGGGAGGAAACACGATGACAGTCCGGCATTTCGGCAGACTCGTAAGCGTCGCCGTGGCAGCGACGTTTATGCTCATCGCTCCCCTCGTTACCACTCAAGCTTTCGCGCAGGGCGCGATGGCCACGGGTGATATCGAGGGAACCGTCCAAGATCCCGACGGTGCCGGCTTGCCGGGAGCAACGGTCACGATCGAGGGTCAGAACTTGATCCAGGCCTCGTTGACCAAGGTTACCGGCACCAACGGTGGCTATGTGTTCCGCGCGCTGCGACCGGGCAGCTACACCGTCACGGTGATGATGCCTGGCTTCGGTGGGCAGATATTCACCGCCTCGGTCCAGACGGGCATCACCGCATCCGTCGACTTCAGCCTCGAACTCGAGGGTGTGTCGGAAACTGTCACCGTCAGCGGTGAGACACCGTTGATCGATGTGACCGCGTCCTCGATCAACGCCAACTACGGCGAGGAGCTCATCCAGAACATTCCGATCGCGCGTGAGTTTGTCGCGGTTGGCGATCTGACGGCCGGGTTCACCGACCGGGGCGCGTACGGCGCTGGCGCCAACGTCGAGTCTGATGGTACCGGCCGGTATCGTCGTGGCTCGTCGGCCAACGCCTACAAGCTCAACGGCGTCGACGTGACCGAGCCCGACTGGGGCGCCACGTGGATCAACCCGAGCATCGACACCGTCGCCGAGATTCAGGTGGTCGGTATTGGTGCATCGGCTGAGTACGGCAACTTCACCGGGGCCACGATCAACATCGTGACCAAGGGTGGCACCAACGAGTTCGCTGGCTCGGCCAACTGGTACTACACCGGCGGCGGGCTCCGGGGCGACAACTCCGGTGGCTTCCTCGACTGGAAGCGTGGCGACTTCGAGTTCGACCACGATTTCTCGGCCACGTTCGGCGGACCCATCATCCGCAACAAGCTGATGGGCTTCGGTAACTACGGCCTGCAGCGCCACAAGGAAGCTGTTTTCGGTTCCGACATCTTCGAGAACACGAAGCGTCAGCGGTTCCATGGCCGGTTGGACTTCCTCGCCAACGACAAGAACACGTTCGGCATCATGCTCAGCTCGGATCCGGGCACCGACGAGAACCTCGGCCGCAGCGCTGGTGAAAGCGACGCGATCGGCTACGGGTTCACCTTCGGTTCGCAGACCTGGCTTGCCACCTGGCAGTCGGAGCTCGGCGACGACACGTTCCTGGACTTCCGCTATGGCGGCTATCTTGGCGACAACTTCCGCTTCGCCAACTCGTGCAATTCGCAGAATGACCGCATCAAGCCGCCTGGATGTAGCCTGCCGGTCATCAATGCCTGGCAGACCGGTGTTACCTACTCATCCAGCGCCTACAACTGGGATGAGACCAACGGTCGTCACGAGATCAACACCAGCGTGACGCAGTATGTCGACGACTTCCTGGGCGGCTCCCACACCCTCAAGATCGGTGCGGAGTACGAAAACACGTGGTCGCTGTTCCTCAGCGATTACGGCCCGGCATGGATCTCGCTCGGTGACTACTATGGCTATACGTACGCGTATGGCTATACGTACGATGCCCATCTGGATGCCGGCGTGAAGCGCTATGCCGCCTTCGTGCAGGATGACATCACGTTCAGCGACAACATCACGGCGAACGTGGGCTTCCGCTTCGACAACCCGCAGATCCACGACAATTGCTGCACGCGCACCGACGCACGGCGTCCGCGCGCCGGCAATCCCATTGGCACTCCTGCCGGAGACCCCAACTTCAATGGTGGACAGCTCACCAGCTACCAGAACTATGCCCCCCGTATCGGCCTGAACTGGGACGTAACGGGTGAAGGTAAGTGGGTTGCCCACGTCGGTTGGGGACGCTACTTCGAGAAGGCGTTGACCTACGGTCCGATCGCGCAGGGCGGCAACGCCTTCGAGGCGGCGGACGACTACTTCACCTTGTTGCCAGCGGTCGACTACGACACCCTCGACGGTCTCTCTCCGGAGCAGGCCGATGCGCTCGTAGCTTCGATCATCAACGCGGATTCGTTCGTTAACCGCTGGGTCAGCGAGCCTCGCGACATCCCCAACAGCTTGAGGATGCCGCGCACCGACGCCTTCAACGTCGGGCTGGAGGTCGCAGTCGGCCGTGACTACGCGCTGACCGCGGACTACATCTACAAGAGAGACAAGGACTTCCTGATCCAGACTGACATCAACTCACACACGTACGACCCCGTGGAGTACACCAACCCTGTGATCGGTACGACGCAGACGGTGTATGTGAGGACGGATGACAATCCGGAAGACCTGTTCATGAACAACGATGATTACTATCAACGTAAGCATCACTTGGCCATCTTGTCCTTCCGCAAGCGCCCGAGCGCCGGGTTCAACTTCGATGCGTCGGTTACCTATCAGCGCACGACGGGGAACATCGGCAACACGGTGCAGACGAACTGGGGCTTCGCTGCCTTCGGTGAGGCCCAGAAGCCCATGTTCAACGGCCATCCGTTCACGGTCGGTCCGCTGAACTTCGACCGCACCTGGCAGTACAAGCTGCTGACGAACTACCGCATGCCGGGCGGGATCCTCGCCAGCACCTACATACAGTCCCTGTCGGGACGTCCGTGGCAACCGAACCTCCGGGTGCGGGCAACGGGCATCTCCTTCAACGACACGCGCATCCGCAGCATACGCTTGGAGCCGCGGGGTAACCGTCGCGCACCGAGGCAGTTCAACGTCGACCTGCGGCTGCAGAAGAGCTTCGATGTGGGCAACAACCGCATCGAGCTCATCGGCGACGTGTTCAACCTGACCAACCGCGCCAACCCGTGGCGCCGCGGTTACGGCAGCGGCGAGGTCGACACCTCGTACGAGTCGACGTACAACCTCGAGGGGGGATCCTCCTTCGGGAAGATACGTTGGCCGTCGAAGCCCCGCGAGCTCCGCCTAGGTGTGCGCTTCGTCTGGTAGACGAACACACGCCGCGGGCTGAACCCGCGTAGAAGTAGGAGACAGGCCGGCTGTCCGATCCGGGCAGCCGGCCTTCTCTTTTTGATCTGAGGCTGGCTGCGCACACTGCTCGTGCACGCACTGTTTCCGTCGTCGAAGCGTTGTCTACCGAGCGCTCGGACGCGGTGGCCGGCTAGCGACAGGCGGAAACGGCCGCGTACATGGCACGCAGAACCTCTGTGCCGAGCACGAAGCCGCGCTCGTGCAGCTGCTCCCAGAGCTCGTGCGCCTCGTCGCCGCGACCGCTGCCGTGCAGCGCCAGCACGAGCTCGCGATACCATTCGGCCAGCAACGACACATCTTCCGTGAGCGGCGTAAGGAGCGCCAGCGCACCAGCGTGATCGCCCTGGCGACGCAACACGATCGCCAGACCGAGACTCGCCCGCTGCTCCCCCGGCGTCCGCCGGAGCGCCGCCCGGTACTCGCCGCTCGCCCGCTCCAGATCTCCTCGGAGCAGGAGGCCGCCTGCAGTCCGACGATGCTCCCGAGCATCCGACAGAGCCTTGAAGCGCTCGAGCAACGACCCTCCCGCGGAATCTCCCTGTCGCATCAGGATCGTGCCGAGCACGAAAAACGGTTCCGGGTACCATGGATGCTCCTGTACCAAGACCCGCGCCTCGGCGGCGGCCTCGGCGTTGCGACCAAGCTGCATCAGCAGTCGTGCCCGAAACCCTCTGGCGTTGCGCTCCACGGTGCCGCGGCTCTGTCCCGGCGCCGGGGTGGCCTCGGCCAGCCCGACGATCGCTTCATCGATCTCCGCCAGAGCATCTTGCACGCGTCCCTCACGGTTGAGCAGTCGCGCTCGCTGGGATCGGGCGGCGCCGTTATCGGGCTCGCGCGTAAGGATCGCGTCGATCTCCCGAAGCAGCGCGTCGCGGTCGCCGAGCGCATCGAGCTGCACCACGAGCCGCACGCGCGCCGCCTCCAAATCAGGGGCGATCTCCAAGGCGCGCCGAAACGCCGCGACTGATTCGCGCGGCTGTTGCGCCGCCGCCAGGGCGCTGCCCAACCGCACCCGCAACATGGCATCGTCGGGTTGCAGCTCGACGGCCGCCCGCAACCAGCGGGCCGCGGCCTCCGGATCTTCGTCCTCCTCGGCCAGTACGGCGGCGCTGAGAAGCGGCCTGTCCCAGTCAGGAGCGGCCTCGGCGGCTTTCTCAACGTAGCGGCGTGCCACCTCGAGGCGTCCGAGCCGGTAGCAGAGCTCGCCCCGATAAAACGCCGCCGGCGGAAATCCTGGCATGGCGCGCTCGGTCGCGTCGAGGGCCTCGGCGGCCGCCTCCCATTCCTCGAGCTGAAGCCAGACCTGCGCCAACTGGTAGTGCACACGGCCCGGTTCGGGCGTCTGCTCGAGCGCCGCGATCAGATGCGCCACCGCCTCCTCGGCACGGCCGCCAGCATAGAGAGCGCGACCGAGATGGTAGCGGACCTGCCAGTTACGCGCCTCCAGTAAAGCCGCGGCTTCGAGCTCCGCGATGGCCTCCTCCAACCGTGCCGCGTTGAGCAGCTGTATGCCGCGTTGCAATCGGGCATCGACCTCGTCCTGTCCGCTGCCCGGCGCACTGAGCGCCAGCGTGGAGATCAGCGCCAGAGCGATCGCCGTCGACCGCAGGGACGTCGCGGCGCAGTGCCGGCCGCCGCAATTCCTGACGTCCTCCATCCTCAACCGAAGTCTGAGCCTCACCGGCAGGATCGCCTCGCATCCACGGGCCGGCGATCTGGTGAGCCGGCCCAGTACACCTATAGACTACATGGATGCCCGTCGGGCAAACCCTGGTCGGAGTGCCGCGCCGCGCATCGCCCGGTGCCGACTCCAAGCCATTCATGACCCACTCCACTGCCAGCTCGTTTCGTCGTCGACCCGGAGCCGTTCGCGCCGCGATCACCCTGGCGATCGTGCTCTCATCGACCCTCATCGGATATCTGTTCTGGCGTCTCCCGGGCTCGGCGCCGGACCTCGCCTCGCGGCGCGGCGACCGCCAGATGAGCGTCGTGCTGGTGACGCTCGACACGACGCGCGCCGATCATATCGGCGTGTACGGCTTCGACGAGGTCGACACACCCGTTATCGATGCGGTAGCCGCCCGCGGCGTCACCTTCATGCGCGCCTACGCCTCGACGCCGCTGACGCTGCCCTCGCACACCTCGCTGTTCACCGGCACCCACCCGCCCTACCACGGGGTGCGCGACAACGGCGCGTACGTCGCCGCGGAAGGGCTGCAGACCCTGGCCGAGAGCTTCCAGGAGGCCGGCTACCGCACCGGTGCCTTCGTCGGAGCCTTCGTCCTCGACTCGCGCTGGGGCCTGGCCCAGGGGTTCGACCGCTACTTCGACGAGTTCGAGGCGCCCGAGCACCGAGAGATCGATCTGGGCCACGTGCAGCGTCCCGGATCGGAGGTCATCGACACCGCCCTGGCGTGGGCCCGTGAGGACGACACCACCCCGTTCTTCATGTGGGTGCATCTGTACGATCCGCACGCCCCGTACGAGCCGCCCGAGCCCTTCAGGTCACGATACGCCGATCGGCCTTACGTCGGTGAGATCGCCTGGACCGACTCCCTGGTGGGCAGGCTGACCTCGTGGCTGGACGACTCCGGCCGCTCCGACGAGACCTACGTCGTGGTGACAGCCGATCACGGCGAGGGTCTCGGCGAGCACGGGGAGAGCGAGCACGGGCTGCTGCTGTACGAGTCGGCCATCCGGGTGCCGCTGATCATCGCCACCCCATTCGACGAGCCGCGGGGCATCCAGCGCCACGAGCCGGTCTCGTTGATCGATGTCATGCCGACCGTGCTGGAGTTGACCGGGCTGGAGACCCCCGAGCAGGTGCAAGGCAGCAGCCTGGTGCCGCTGTTCACCGAGGACACCGAAGTCGAGGGCTGGCCCGGCGAGCGTGTCTATGCCGAGACCTTCTACCCGCGCCTCCATTTCGGCTGGAGCGAGCTCCAGGCGATCCTCGAGCCCACCTACAAGCTCATCATCTCGCCCGAGCCGGAGCTCTACGATGTTCTGCAGGACCCTGGAGAGCAGCAGAACCTCGTATCAGCGCGCGCCGCCACGGCCGAGGCGCTGCGCCGGGAGGCCGAGGAGCTGGTGGCGAGGCTCGAAGAGAACGCCAACCCGGCGGACACCGTCACGCTCGACCAGGAGACTCTGCAGCGGCTCGCCGCACTCGGGTACATCGGCACCTACAGCGCCGACGCCGACGACCCGGACGCCAAGCGCGCCAACCCGAGGGACAAGATCGGGATCTACAACGACCTGCTCCGGGCCCGCGGCCTGACCCTCGGCAACCAGCTGGCCGAGGCCGAGGTGCTGCTGCGGGGGGTCATCGCCAAGGATGCCGGCGTGGTCGATGCGCACCAGTCGCTCGGTAGCCTGCTCTTCGAGCAGTTCCGCTACGAGGAAGCAATCGAGGCCTTCGAGACCGCACTCTCTATGAGGCCCGAAGACGCGGGCCTGGTGCTGCATCTCACCAAGTCGCAGATGCATGCCGGTCAGATGGACGCGGCCGAGGCACTGTTGCTGGACGTCATCGACGTCCTGCAGCCGGATGTCCGGTTCTACATCAACCTCGGGCAAATCAAGCAATCCAAGGGGTCCTACGACGAAGCAGCAACCTACTTCAACGAGGCGTTGCGCCTCAGCGAAGGCAGTCTGGCGGACATGCCGGGGCTGCTGCGAACCGCACCCAAGCCGGTGGACAATCTCAGGGGCGCCGCGCACCTCGGGCTCGGGGCCATCCAGCTGGCCGCCGGCCGCCCGCGCCTGGCGGAGGAACACCTGAACCTAGCGCGTCGCTACAACGATAGCCTCGCTGATCTGCACCTCCATCGCGCCTTGCTGTTCGAGGCCCGAGGACAGCCGGACGAGGCAATCGCCGCCTACCGTCGCGAGCTCCAGAACTCGCCGCGCAACATCAGGGCAGCAATCAACCTCAGCGTCATCTACCGCAACCGCGGCGACCTCGTCGGGGAGGAGCGCTACCTGCGTCTGGCCCTCGAGATCAACCCGCAGTTCACCCGTGGAAGCCTGTTTCTGGCTCGCATCCACCTGGTGAAGAACGAGCGCCTCGACGAGGCCCTGTCGCTCGTCGAGGGGGCGCTGGTGCGAATGGAATCATCGACGGCGCGTCGGGTGCCGCAAGAGATCACCAGGCAGAACCAAGCGCTGGGCCATCTTTTGCTCGCGGATATCTACAATCGACTCGGAAGAACCGAGCTCTCCAACCAGCACGCGCGTCTTGGGATGCAGCTCCGAGACGGGACACAACGCTGACGATGAACCCCTGCGCACCGATGATCAGACGAGCCCTGCAACCTCGGCGGAGCAGCTTGCGGCAAAGGACCGGCTCGCCCCTTCGCCGGCCCACCGCACCTATAGACTAGTTAGAGGCGCGCTCGCACGGCGCTGAACAGCCCGGCCGAGGCGCCGCATCGATTGCATCGCCTACCCCGCTTCCTATCGCCATGACCAAACGCACCCCCAGCTCGCGAAGCTGGCAAACTGTAGCTCTGCGCGCCGTAGTCGGCTTGGCGATCGTGACGGCGTTGGTCTATGTCGGCTATCGATTGTTGCCTGCGACGACGGCCGCACCGGACATCGCCGTGTTGCGCGGCGACCGGCAGATGAACGTCGTGCTGGTGACGCTCGACACGACACGCGCCGATCGCATCGGCGCCTATGGCTACGACGACATCGAAACCCCGGCGTTCGATAGGCTGGCCGCCGAGGGCGTTATCTTCCTGCGCGCCTACTCGGCAACGCCGCTGACGCTGCCATCGCATACGTCGCTGATGAGCGGCACCTACCCTCCCTACCACGGCGTGCGCGACAACGGCGCTTTCGTGGCGCCCGACGATCTGGATACACTGGGGGAGTTGTTCCGCGACGCCGGTTACCGGACGGGGGCGTTCGTCTCGTCGTTCGTCCTCGACGGGCGCTTCGGGCTGGCGCAGGGTTTCGACACCTACTTCGACGAGTTCGAGGTGCCCCGGACGCGCATGATCGCGCTGGCGAGCATCCAGCGACCGGGGTCGGAAGCGGTCGACGCGGCGCTGGCATGGTCACGGCAGGATCCATCGGCGCCGTTCTTCCTGTGGGTCCACATGTTCGACGCCCACACCCCGTACGAGCCGCCGCCCGAGTTTCGCGACCGATATCCGGGCCGCCCGTACGTCGGCGAGATCGCCTATGCAGATACGCAGCTCGGTCGCCTGATCTCGTGGCTCGACAGCAGCGGCCGTCGCGACGACACCTTCGTGATCGTGGCGGGGGACCACGGCGAGAGCCTCGGTGAGCACGGCGAGATCGAGCACGGCTTCTTCCTCTACGAAGAGGCGATCCACGTTCCCCTGGTGATCTCCACACCGTTTTCGGCCTATCAGGGCGTACGTCGATCCGAGCCCGTGTCGTTGGTCGACGTCATGCCCACGATCCTCACGCTGGTCGGACTACCGATCCCGTCCGAGGTGCAGAGCCAGAGCCTGGTTCCGCTGCTCAGCGCCGACGCTGCCGAGCGCGCCGACAGCCTGGTCTACTCCGAGACCTACTACCCGCGGCTGCACTTCGGTTGGAGCGAGTTACGCGTCCTTCTGAGCCCCGAGTACAAGCTCATCATGTCGTCCGAGCCGGAGCTTTATGACTTGGCATCGGACCCGGACGAGGCCGTGAACCTGTCGCAGCAGCGCGCCGCCACCACCGAGCTCCTGCGTCAGCAGGCCGACACCCTGGTAGCGGACTACGAGCAGGATGGCGGTCTGGCCGAGGCCGTGACGCTCGACGAGGAAACCCGCCGGCGGCTCGCCGCCCTCGGTTATCTGGGCAACTTCGCCGACTCCATCGAGGACGACGCCGAGATCCGGGCCAGCCCCGTAGACAAGATCGACATCTACAACGATCTCCTGAGGGCCCGGTCGCTGACGCTGCGGTCTGAGCTAGCCGAGGCGGAATCGCTGTTCCGTGGCATCATCGCTGCTGACCCCGGGGTGATCGATGCCTACCAGGCGCTCGGCAACCTGCTGATCGATCAGGGACGCTACCCCGAGGCTATTCCTGTCTTCGAAGAGGCGATCGCCCGAAACCCGGACGACATCGGCCTGGTGCTGTTCCTCGCCAACGCTCAGATGCGATCGGGGCGGGCCGATGATGCCGAGCGGGTGCTGACCGATTTCGCCGATGTGCTGGAACCAGACGCCCGGGTTCAACTCGCCCTCGGAGGCATCTACCACCGCAGCGGGCGCCACGAGGAAGCGATCGCGGCGTTCAACCAAGCGCTGGAGCTCGACCCCAAGATGGCTGGGGCGCACGTCGGGCTGGCCGGCACGTACCTGCAACTCGGTCGTACCGAGCTCGCCCAGCCGCAGCTGGATCGCGCCCAGGAGCTCAACGACGAGATACCGGAGCTGCACTTCACCTGGGCCCAGCTGTTCCAGCGCCGGGGTCGAATGAACGAGGCGATCGCCGCCTACCGTCGCGAGCTCGAGATCTCGCCCGAGCACCTGATGTCGGTGTTCAACCTGAGCCTAATCCACCGTAACCTGCAAAATCTGCAGCAGGAGGAACGCTACCTCCAGCTGGCGCTATCGATCGATCCGACGTTCCCGCGCGCCCGCCTCTTCATGGCACGCATCCACCTGGTGCGCGGTCAGGGTTACGAGGAGGCCATCGAATTGGTCGAGGGAGCGCTTGCCGCGAGCGAGATTCTCGACCGGGATCGCGCTCTGGGTCACTTCCTGTTGGCGGACATCTACAATCGACTCGGCCGGGACGACCTGTCCCGCCTGAATGCCCGTCTTGCCGAGCGCGCGCAGGCCCGGGTCGGGAGCTGAAGCCCATGTCGACAGGCCACCCAGAGGCGCATCAACACAGTTCGACTCGATTGACAGCAATCGCCTCCTGGCACCGGTCTGTCCTGGTTGTGGGCGCGCTTGGCGTGCTGGTGGGCATGCACGCGGCGGCACCCTTGGCCCCGGTGACCGGCCGACTCGGATCGCCGGGGGTACTCACCAGCGCCCAGGAGCAAGCTCCCCCACCTGAGCTGAACGAGTTCCAGACCCTGATGATTGCGGGCGCCGCGGCGCTGCAGAACGGTGATTTCGAGGTAGCGCTGGAGGCGTTCGACGGCGCGTTGGTGCTCGAGCCCGACGATCCGGTGGCGCGCAGCCAGGTTGGACGGGCTTTGCTCGAGCTCGGGTACTCTGACGAAGCGTTGCCGCTGCTGAGCCAGGCAGCCCAACTGGCGCCGGACTTATTCGTCACCCAGTTCAACCTCGGGACCGCCCTGCTCCGGGTCGGGCAGCACGAGGAGGCGATCAACTGGTTGCGCGCCGCTTCGCGGCTGAATCCGGCGGTAGCGCTGCCGCGCTACGGCATGGCGCTCGCCTACGCGGCACTCGGCGACCACGCTCGAGCCATCACAGAGCTCGAAGAATGTGTGGCCGTGGCGCCGCAGACGACCGACGCCTGGTTGCTGCTGGGGCGACTCCTGACCGAGCACGGCACCGGACTCGAGGCGGTGTTGAAGGCCACCGAGGCTTTCGAGAAGGTGTTCGAGCAGCGCCCGCACGAAGGTGAGAGCTGCCTGGCGCTCGGCCGTGCGTATCGACGCTTGAACCTCCCGGAACAGGCCGTGAGCTTGATCGGAGATTGCGAGCGCGCCGGCATCGAGGATCCGCGGCTCTACCTGCTTAAGGCGAGGATGCAGTTGCAGATGGGCAACTACACCGAGGCGCGGCCCACTTTCCTTCGCGCTGCCGAGGGACCACAGGTAGCCGGACCCTCCTACCTCGAGCTCGCCGTCATGTCGGACAACCAGGGCGATTTCGACACGGCGATCACCGAGTACGAGACGGCGATCACCGAATACGAGCGCAGCACCGAGCTTCGCCTCCGGGGGATCACCGCCTACATTCGTCTCGCCGACATCTACGTCAAGCGCAACCAGCCGGAGGCCGCCGATGAGCTGTTGACTCGCGCCATCCGTGCCGTGCCGCGCAGCCCGTTAGTGCACAAGGAGCTATGTCGGTTGCGTCGAGAAATGGGCGACCTCGCCGCTGCCGAGACGTATTGCCGGCGGGCTCTGGAGCTCAACCCCGACTTACTGGAAGGCTACTACACGCTGGCGCTGGTGTTGCGGGATCGTAGCAAGACCGACGAGAGCCGGCAGGTGATGGAACGCTACCGAACGCTCACCGCCGCTGACGACCAGGAGAAGCTGGAGACCAACCGCGCGACGGAGATCGGCCTCGCCAACATCCAGGGGCTGTACTACTTTCGCCGGGACAACCTCGAGCGAGCGCTCGAGCTGTTCGAGAGCGCCGTCGAGCTGGCGCAGGACGACTGGCTCGTTGCCTTCAACCTCGGCATGACGTACGCCGCGCTCAGCAACCACGAGAGCTCGGTGGTGGCACTGGAACGCTCGCGGCAGCTCAACCCGGGGCGCTTTTCGACCTACCCGTTGCTGGCTGCGGAGCTGCGCGCCCTCGGCCGTCACGACGAAGCGACGCGCATCGAGGCGCTCGGCCGAGATCTGGAGCAACGACCTTGAGCAGATGCTGCGGGCGCTCCCGAGGAGGCCCGCGTGTCGGCCAATGAGTACCGCAACCTCAGCCTGTGGCACGACACGGTGCCAGAGCCGCTGGCGCCGCGCCCCGGCCTGACCACCGACGAACGAGTAGATGTTGTCATCGTCGGTGCCGGGTTCACCGGGCTGTGGACCGCCTACTACCTCGCTGAGCACCAGCCCGGCATCCGTATAGCCATCCTCGAGGCTGAGATCGCCGGCTTCGGGGCGTCGGGACGCAACGGCGGCTGGTGTCTAGGTACCATGGCCGGCATCGGCCAGCTGCTGCACGATCCGGCCCAGCGCAACGGCGCGATTCGCCTGCAGCGGGCGCTGTTCAACACCGTCGATGAGGTCGGGCGTGTCTGTGCGCAGGAGGAGATCGACTGTCACTGGGCCAAAGGAGGCAATATCACCGTCGCCACCTCGAAAATGTTCCACGCGCACGTCAGGGAAGAGCTCGACGACTGGCGGACACTCGGAGCCACCGAGGACGAGGTGCGCTGGATGGAGCCGCAGGAATGCGCCTCGCACGTGCGCACGGCGCGAAACTACGGCGGCGTGTTTCTGTCTGCGGTCGCCGCCCTTCATCCCGCCCGACTGGTGCGCGGGCTCGCTGAGGCGGTGGAGCGCCGCGGCGTAACCATCTACGAGCGCTCGCCGGCGTTGTCGCTGGGGACGCGCCGCGTAGTGACCCGCGGTGCAACGGTGACCGCCGACACCGTGGTTCGCGCCACCGAGGGATACACGCGCACCATCGCCGGGGAAAAGCGCCGGCTGCTTCCCGTGCACTCGATGATGATCGCCACCGAGCCACTGCCGCCGTCCGTGTGGAAAGAGATTGGGTTCGTTGACCGCGTAACGTTCGGCGACCCGCGGCGCATGGTGACCTACGGTCAGCGAACCGCTGACGATCGCCTGGCGTTCGGCTGCCGCGGCGAATACTTCTTCGGCTCGAGGATCTGCGATCGCTTCTCGCCCGGGGATCCGGCATTCTCCCACGCGCGCGACGTGTTGGAGTCGTTCTTTCCCGCCGTCAGCGACCACCTAGTCACCCATCGTTGGGGGGGCGCCTTCGGCGTGCCGCGCAACTGGCGCCCCGCTGTCGGCATCGACCGCCAGGCTGGCCTCGCCTGGGGCGGAGGCTACGTCGGGGAGGGGGTAGGAGCGTCGAACCTCGTCGGCCGCACCCTGGCCGACCTCATC
The DNA here is from genome assembly GCA_963666055.2 of Acidobacteriota bacterium. Classification (GTDB taxonomy): domain Bacteria; phylum Acidobacteriota; class UBA890; order UBA890; family WLXD01; genus DASCOT01. The sequence continues at coordinate 1,840,450 of CAXWPH010000015.1, forward strand.
TTGGAGCGCCAGACGGACCTCGTGGATCTGCCTCTGGTAGGTCCAGATTTTCGCAGCTGGGAACCCGAGCCACTCCGCTGGATCGGCTCGACGGTGCTGATGAAGATCGCCGAGTCGCTCGACGCCGCCGAGCTACGCGACCGACCGACCCCGCGCATCCGCAACGCCATCTTCGAAGCGCTGGTACGCAAGGAGACGTGCGGTAGCAGCACCTGCGCAAAGTGCCACGACGCTACGGCGCCGATCTGACCACCACACGGTCACCCGCCCTGATGAGGCCAGGCACGTCGACCACCCCGACCACGCCGCGCAAGTTCAGCGCGTGTTTGGGAAACATAGCGGCGACCACCGGACCACCGGCATGGGTGGTGTAGGCGGCGGCAATTTGATCCCCCATCTCGACGCAGGGCGGATTGCACTCCTCGACGCGCAAGACGGCTCCGGAGGGAAAGTGTAATCGTGTGCCCCGCGGCAGCCCGGACAGATTCGAAATGTCCTTGAAGCACAGGTTTGCTCCCAGCGTCGACGCGGCGAGCGGCTCCCGCAGGTCCATCCGCTGCGCGATCAGCTCGATCTCCTCGATCGACACCGCTGACCACTGGCGCTCGTTCCGCCGCACGGTGCCGACCGGATCGACGTCGCCCTTGAAGGCCACACGCGAGTAGCCGCGGTGCTTGTCGCCGACGAAGCCATCGAGCTGCGCTTGGACTTCCGGCTGCTCGTCTTTGTGCAGGTCAACACGGTCACCGCTGTGGACGGATACGACCGACCCCGCGAGATCACTCATCGTGGTCACGCCCCTGACGCTCGAACACTGCGCGCGCGTCACGCAAGAAGTAGGCAAAGATCACTACCGCGCTCGCCGCCAGCACCAGCGCGTTGATCCAGGTAAACAGGTCCCAACCATTCATGGCCGCACTCCCTGGCCCGCCACTGTTTCGCTGTCGCCAACCGGCGCCGTTGGCAGACTGCCGAACAAGGTACCAATGACGAAACCGACCAGGCTCATCGGCAGGCTGAAGTACAAAGCGTATTCCCGCCAGATAGTGAAGGTATCGCTGCCGATCGAGACCGGCCAGATATAGGTGGTGTAGATCTCGTTGTATGTGCCAACGCGCGCCAGCCACAAGTAGAACACGATCATGCTCACGAGCCCGACGATGCCCACCCGCGTAAGCGAAAGCAGCTCGGCGTCGGTAAGGTCGGGCTTTGGTAGCGGACGACCGTCTCTTCTACAAGCGAGCCTTCGAGGGCGTCCGGCTGGCCGAGATCGAAGCCACGACGCTCGCCGACGTGATTCGCCGGAACACTCGTATCGAAGGCGAGATCGCCGACGACGTGTTCACCTCGCGGTGAAATCAGAGCGCATCGCGGCTCGAGCGTAACGAGCTCCTGCGACGCCCGCGGCGCCCGGTTACTGGGGTCGAGCGAGCGCCAAATCGATCTCCGTCGCCGTCCGGACGCTGAAGAAACGATAGTCACTGTACCGGTGCTCAACCCGGAAGAGTCGGTCGTGGTCGATGCCGTCACGCAGCATCTCCGCTGCTATGGTCCGATAGTTCTCGTCGCTCGGCTGCACCAAGCTCACGCCGGTGCCGATAAGCATCGCCCGGCTCGGGAAGCGCATGCCGTTGGTGTCCTTCTCGAAGTCCGACCGCGCCCAGGTGAACAGATAACCCCCCAACGGGGGCACCGGTACAGCGTCCACTGCCCGCAGGACGGCCAGCACCTCTTGCGACTGCACCGCATCCACACGCAGCAGTTGGTATCGATCGGCGTCTATCCAGGCGCGGCCGAACCAGTCGTTCCGACCGGCCTGGTACGGCGCCCGCGGATCGAACCGCACCACGAAGGCAGGCCGTCCGTGGATCTCGTCTCGACCCTCCAGGGCGAAGTCGAAGTAGTCGCGGAGGCCAGGCTGGAAAACGAAGACCCACGAGTAGGCGCGCTCGAGATAGGCCGGCAACCCGATGTCGCCCAACATGATCGTCGGCGCCGCGCCGTCGTTCTGTTTGCCGCGTGCCGTCCGGTAGTCTTGCAGCCGCCCAGCAGAGGTGCCCGCTGTTGGCGCCGCTTCAACATCCGCCGCGGCAGCATCATCGAAGGGCAAGACGTCGGAGGCAGGCGCCTCGTCGAAGACGTAGAAGTAGTCGAAGAAATGCGTCGTTCGCCGCGCCACCCGATTCTGCACCCTATAGCGTGTATCGGTAATGCGCTCCACGCACGTAAAGCTCAGTGCGCTGTCTCGGTATAACCCCGCCACCCGGCTCATGACGTCGAGCAGCGCCTCGAGCTCCGGGAGCTGTGCCGACCGAGGCGTCGTCGAGCGAGCCACAGCCGGTAGTAGCATCATCATCGCCGCGAACAGTAGAGCGACTGCGTGGCGCCGTTTCTTCAATATCACCATCACACCTCGAGCAGTTGGAGCTCGCGGCCAGTCTAGCCGCTGGCGATGCCGTGACGCACGGAGGCCGCGCCAGTGCGGTGGCCTGGCCTCGCGGACGGCGATGAGCGGACGAGCTCGCGGATCGCTCGCCGAAGCTCAACCAATCGCGCAGCGCCAGGTCGACGCTGTCGCGGATGCCGGCACGGCGGTCAATCCAGCGAGCCCACCGCCCACGACGACCGCGTCTGCCTTGTACGTGGAACCCACGTCGGCTCCTTGTCTGCATCAGGGGCGACATAGTGGCCGCCGGAGCAACGATGGGGCAGCATGGTGGCAGCGTCAACATCCAGGAGTGAGGTCGACATCAGATGTTCGCATCCGTCATTGGCACCGTCGCACTAGCGCTTTCGCCGGTGCCGCCGTCGCAAGCCGCGATGAACGAAGTGGAAGCCGCGCCGCGGGCGGGGGTCATCGAGTACCTGGAGCGCTACGCCGCCGGTGATGCCGACGGCGCTGGCCAGAGCAGGCAGCGCACCGTGCGTGCTCGCGTGCAGCCGCGCCCGGGTGCGCCGCCCGAGGAAATCGACATGAGGGTGCACGAATCGCCGGTCGACCCGCCCTCGGTCGCGGCCGCGGACGCTGATCTCGCCGATGACGAGCTCGTCCTCGGACTGATTGTCGACGGCCAGCCGATGGCCTATCCGATCCGTTATCTGGCGCCCTACGAGGTGCTCAACGACGTCGTCGGATCGACCGCGCTGGCTCCGACCTGGTGACCGCTTACCGGATCGGGCGTCGTGTACGCTCGTCGTCATGGGGATCGCGATCTGACATTCGATTTTGCCGAAGGCCTGGTCGACGACAACCTCCTGGTGGTAGATCGCGAGACTAGCAGCGTCTGGTCGCAGCTGGCCGGCAAAGCGATCGCCGGCGAGCTGAAGGACACCCCGCTGCGGGCCATACCCGCCCTGCAGGCCACCTGGGGTTTCTGGCGACAACGACATCCTGAGTCGAGAGTCATGACGTTGCCCGACGAACGGGGTCGACCCTACGTGTACTCCGGGTTTGTGCCCGGTGAGCCACGATCGCCAAGCGGCGACCACGATACCTCGACGCTCGGGCTCGGTCTGGCCATCGGTAACGAGGCCTGGTTCTTTCCCTTCCCGGAGCTCGCCGGCGCCGACACGCCGGTGCGAATGAACGTCGGCGGAACCGCGATAGCCATCCACTTCGACGCCGAAGGACTGACGGCGTGGGCCGAGAACGACGCCGGCGAGTTGCTGATGTCGGTGCTCGCTTACGAGCAGGGCTGGCGAAGCTTCTACCCGCATACGAGCACCTGGAGATAGCTGCCGACGATGCTGGGCGCTAGCACGCCGCCGCCCTCAGCGAGCGAACTGTCGAGCCCTCCGCGGTCCAAGCTGTTCGCCATGATTGCAAGGTGGGGGATAGGTATCATCCTCGTCGGCGCCGCTGTCAACCTCGCCCTGGCCTGGCAATCGATACGCGTCGGAGCAGCCGGAACGCTGCGCTCCGTGGCACCGATATGGTTGGGTGTTGCTGTCGTCTTGGGAGTCGCACCTTGGTTCTTTACCGCCGCACGAGCGTGGATGTGGGCGCGGTTCTTTGGCACGCCCATCACGGCGCGCGACGCGCTGCGGGTGGGCGTTGGTACTGAGCTGGGATCATCGATCAGCCCCAAGGCAATCGGCGGCGCCCCCGTCAAGGTCGGCTTGCTCGTCGATAGCGGGGTGCGGACCGGCACCGCAGCCTCGATGTTGATGTTGGACAACCTTGTCGACATCATGTTCTTCGTCGGCGTGGCTCCGGCGATCGCCTTGGCGACCTCCCGCTGGGCCCTGCCCGAGGTACAAGAAGTACTAGGTCGGGTGGTCGACAAAGTTGTCTTGGCGGCGCCGTGGATCGTCGCGGTCGTGGCGGTTGTCGCGGTCGTCGGAATGCTCCTTTTCATGCGGCGGCTTCGTGTCCGCGACCCAGCAGCCGACGCGGGCGGCATGCGCGGCGCCCTGGCGCGCCTGGGCGACGAATTCCTGTCGGCCTACGAGCTAGTTGGCAAGCACGGCAAGACCCGGTTCCTGGTCGCGGTCGTAATGACTACCGGCCTCTGGGTGACACGCTGCTCGGTGGCCACGGCGGTGCTCTACGGCCTCGGAGCCGGGGTCGACCCGGTGTTGTTCTTTCTGCTGCAGTGGGTGGTGTTCATGATGATGGTGTTCGTACCCACTCCGGGTGCGGCGCTTGGTGCCGAAGCATCTTTTGGCGCCGTGATCGATGGCTTCGTGGCGGAGGGAATCCTCGGAATCGTCACCGCCGGCTGGCGATTCTTCAGCTTTTACTTGCCGTTGCTGCTGGGGCTGGCGGTGATGCCGCTACTGGGAACCAGACGAGGCGGCGCTGGTGCCCACTCCTGACGCCGGCGCCCCCGCCGATTGTCGTCGCGGTCGCCGCTGAGCCCTTGGTTGTCCACCCTGGACTGCAGCTCATGAATAGCGCACACCGGGGACAACGTCCACCGACGCGGTGAACTCAGCGATGAGCAGGCTTGCGTAGACCGCGGTGCTGGTGTCGCCTCGCGACGCCACCCCGCGCGGCTGCGAGCCACCGCGAAAGTCAGAGGGTAGCCGGTACGTGATTGGCGCGGGTGAGATGCCGGGACGATCAATCGTAGGTACCGGATAGCGTGCATCGGTGCGTCCTGCCAGCGGCCACGTGACGAGGTTGTCTCGTCATGGCCGGATTCGGCACCCGGCTTGAAGACCATGCGTCGACGTCGGCGGATCTGCCGTTCCTGGTCATGCGCGCCTCGAGTGCCTGGAGCGAATCGTTGAGCTCCTCGATCGAGCGCCGAGTCGAGCTCGACCGCCTCGTTGCCGAGCTCACGGAACAGAGTCAGCTCCACATCGAAGAGGCCGAAGCAAGCCTCGCGGAACGCGACTCGAGTATCGAGCGCTTCGAGCAGCGCCTCGCCCAGCAAACCGAGATGCTAGCAAGACGCGACCAGCAAGTAAAGAACGATCGCGAGCGCATCGAATCGCTCCAGGCAGACGTCGAGGAGCGCACCGCGGCAACGGAGCGGTCGCTTCGAGAGCGCGACCTGGAGACGGACCGCATGCGCCGTACGCTCGAGGCGCAGCTGGAGGAGATCCAAACATCCGATGAGACCGTACAGCGCCTAGAACAGGAGGTAACGGGCGTGCGTTCGTTGCTCGATCAGGAGCGCGCCCAGGCCCTAGACGCACAAGCACGGTTGGGAACGCGTGCAGGGAGCGCGCGCGGCGGCGCAAGGGGAATTCGGCGTAGGGTACGGATCGACCGAATAGGCTCGCACGTCGGCCGGCTCAGCCGCCCCGACAGAAAGACCCGGGTGTGGCCACTTCAGCGACTCCGACGAAGCGGAAGTACGAATCACCGAGCAGCGGCCAGCTTCGCCGCTTGCTCAGCGAGTCGCGGAGATCTGAGATCGTCAGCCAGCGCCGCGAACCCGTCCGTCGGACCCTCCCATCGCAGGGCCTCGGCCGATACAACGATCGCGTCGGTGCGCAGCGTCGCCAGGTCTCGAAACAAGAGCACGTCGTCCCAGCTCTCGGCAAGCGTAGCGGCTAGCTTTTGAGCTCCTCTCACCTGGACCTTCCAGGCCTCGGCCTGGCGCGGGATCGCCTCCAGGTAAACGTATTGACGCAGCAGCGTCGAGGTGGATTTTGCGCCCCAGCCTCGCACCCCCGGATAGCCATCGGCACTATCGCCGACCAGCGCCAAGTAGTCGGGGATCGAGCCCGGCAGCACACCGAATTTCTCCAGCACACCGGCTACTCCACGCACCGTCCGCGCTCGACGATCCAGCTGTACGACGCGATCATCGACCACGCACTGCGCCAGGTCCTTGTCGGGCGTACAGATGAACACCCGGCGTACCGAGCTGTCGGATGTGAGCCCCGCAGCGGCAGATGCCAGCGCGTCGTCCGCCTCGTACTTGCGCATCGGCCACACGACAATGCCCATCGCCTCCAAAGCCCGCTCGAGCGGTTCGAATTGCCCCAACAGCTCAGGATCGATGTCGTCCCCGCGCTTGTAGTCACCCCACATCTCGTTGCGAAACGACTCGATCACGTGGTCCGTTGCCACGCCGATGTGCGTCGCGCCGTCACGCAGCAATCCGAGCATCGAGGCTAGTACACCGCGCACCGCACCGACCTCCAGGCCGGCGCCATCCTGGCTTCGCGGCACGGCATAGAAATGCCTGAACAGCTCGTACGTGCCGTCGACCAGGTGCACGTCCGTCCTAGGTGCTGCTCCGCTGGCGCTCATTCGACCCAGTGTAGACGGCAGCGCAGGCGTGTGGCCCCCGTTCGCGATCAGGCGCGCATGCGTGCCGGGCAGAAGAAGCCCTTCTGGCGACACGGCTGCGCAACTGTCGGCGACTTTCGGCTACCCGTTAGCTGACGCCGACGCCACCTCAGCTCGGCCACGCGCCCGCTCCGTGATGCCATCGAGAAAACTGCTGTTGGCGGCCGCCAGGCTCGCAAAGCGTGCCGCGTCGAGCATCTCGTCGGCACTCGTGACGAATTCTCCGTGCGGCAACGGATCGTAGCGCTTCAAGACATCGGCGACGACTTCAGACGTCAGCTCAGGGTGAAATTGCAGCCCGAGAACATTGGCGCCCCAGCTGAAGGCCTGGTTCTCGCACGCCTCGTTCCGGGCCAGCCGAACGGCACCGCGAGGCAGATCGAAGGTGTCGAAGTGCCACTGCATGACGGCGAGCTCGGGGGCAAAGAAGGGCGCTAAGCGCCCGTCCAGTCGGCCTTCGGCGGTCGACTCGATGACGTGCCAGCCGAGCTCGGGATGGCGATGGCGCACCACGCGCGCTCCCAGGACGCGGGCGACTATCTGACCTCCCAGACAAATGCCCAGAACGTGAATGTCGGTTTCGATGGCGCGCTCCACGAAGTCCAGCTCCTCCAGCAGCCAGGCGTGCTCGTGCTCGTCGCAAGCTCCCATCGGACCGCCCAAGATGATGAGCAGGTCGATGCCCTCGAGGCCAGGGAAGCTCTCCCCGGCGTAGGGTCGCGTCTCGGTGATCTCCCAGCCACGCCGTAGCCCCCAGGGCCGTATGTTGCCGAGGCCGACGGCAGGCAGATGGCGAACGTAGTGCAAGCGCATGCCACCAGTGTATCCGGGGGCAGCGGGCGTTTCCTCCGGGAGCTTGACGCTCCTCCGTGATCTCGCCAGCAAGACCCACGTTCCAGACACCAGAGTTTTTCAGCGCCCTGCTAGACGGCACGGCATCCGCCGGTGCAAGGTTGCCGGCATGCGAACCTTCCTCCTCGTTCTGGTCGCCGCCAGCCTGGCAGTACCGGCCGGCGCCGACACGGTCTGGCTCGCGAACGGCCGTGTCCTGCAGGTCGAGGATGCACGCATCGAGAACGGCAGGGTGGTTTTTCGAGCCTACGGCGTGGAGGTGGCGATGCCGGCCGACCTCGTGCGCCAGATCCGGCGCGACGACGGTCGCTCTCCGGGGTCTGTGCCCCGCACCATCAATGCCCGGCCGGCTGATGGCGATCCGGGGCGTCGACCCGCGACACGCGTCCGCGAGCGACGTCCGCCGATCGCCCCGCCTGCGCCGGAACCCGAGAGCTTCTATCTCGATCCCGCCGGCCGCGCGTACTGGGAGGAGAAGATGGCTTGGCTACGCGAGCAGATATCGAGCCTGGAAGCTGGGCAGGAGCGTAGACGCGACGGCCCCCGAGCAGGCGGCGACTACCGCTCCGCCCGCCGGACAGCGAATCGTCGGGAGCTACAGGCCTGGCGTGCCCTCGAGAGTGCCCTGCGAGCTGAGGCGCGCCGCCTGGGCGTGCCGTCGGATTGGTTGCGGCTCGACCGCCGACTCGGCGACTGAGCCTCTCGGAGAAGGCTCGACGATGAAGCCCACGACACGCCGGCGATTTCTGGGACAGTCAGCTGCACTAGGGGCGGTCGCGGCGCTTCCTGCCGTTTCGGCGCACCGCCGAGAAAGCGACCCGTGGTTCAGCATCTCGTTGGCGGAATGGTCGCAGCACCGGGCCCTGCTCGGGGGTGAGCTCGACCATCTCGACTTCATCAACGGTGCCCGTACTACGTTCGGCATTGATGCGGTCGAGTACGTCAATGTGTTCTTTTTCGACCGCGCGCGCGACACAGCCTACCTGCAGGAGATGCGGGCGCGTTGCGACGGTGAGGGCGTTCGCAGCTTGCTGATCATGTGCGACCGTGAGGGGCGGCTCGGAGATCCGGACGCGGCGGCACGTACTCAGGCGATCGAGAACCATCACAAGTGGGTCGAGGCTGCTGCCTTCCTCGGCTGTCACAGCATTCGGGTAAACGCCGCATCCGAGGGCACTTGGGAGGAACAGAGCCGGCTGGCCGCAGATGGGTTGCGACGCCTTACAGAGTTCGCCTCGGATCATGGCTTGAGCGTACTGGTTGAAAACCACGGCGGCCTATCGAGCAACGGCAAGTGGCTCGCCGAGACGATCCGCCGCGGTGCCCATCCAGGGCTCGGCACCCTGCCCGACTTCGGCAACTTCCGGATCGCGGACGATGACTGGTATGACTTTTACCTCGGCGTCGAGGAGCTCATGCCCATGGCGCGCGCCGTGAGCGCCAAGTCGTACGACTTCGGACCCGACGGCAACGAGATCCGTCTCGACTACGACCGCCTGCTGCGCATCGTCGGCAACGCAGGGTACCGGGGCCGGGTCGGCATCGAGTACGAGGGCGAGCGCTTGTCGGAGCCCGACGGGATCCGCGCCACCAAGGCGCTGCTCGAGCGAGTCCGCAACGAGCTTGCCAGCGAGATGTCCTGAAGCGTGCGATCGACGCGCGAATCCGGCTGTGATATGTCGCCGTCACGGCGCGGCGGTCAAGTCCTTGATCCGGATGTTGCGGAACCAGACCGAGCTGTCGTGGTCGTGGTTCTGCAACCCCACGTAGCCGGAGGCGGCGAAGTCGGCAATCTTCCCGCGTGGCTCCGCATCCCAATCGACCACCATCTCGCCGTTGATCTCGACAGCGATGTGATCACCAACGAAGGTCACTCGCATGTGGTTCCAGTCGCCCGTCGGGCGAGAGGCCAAGCGCGTCGCCGGTTCCGCGTCGTAGACTGCGCCGGTCCGATGGATCCCCTCCTCCGTGGCATCGTAGATCTGGATCTCGAACGAGTGATAGATGTAGTCGTTGCTACTCGGGACACCCGGAACGCGGACAAACACCCCGGAATTCGTTTCCAGCTTGCTGGTCTTGAACTCGAGCGCGAGCGCGAAGTCGGAGTACTCGCGGGCGCTGTACCACATGAGCCCCATGCCGCCGTGCGACTCGAGCACGCCGGTCTCCCCATCGAGCACGAAGTAACCCGGTCCGTAGTGGTTCCACCCGCCCTTGTGAAAGACGCCCTCGTCGTTCTGCTGGATCAGCTCTTCGAAACCGTCTGAGCTCGCCGACATCGTCTCCTCCAGCGGCGGAATCGCGCTCGCCTCGCTGCCTGCAGGCAGCGAACGTACGGCGCCGACACCGATGACAGCTGCAGCGCCGACGCTGAACACGATGGCGGGTAGTGGCAGTCGTCTCACGTCATGGATCATCAGGGGATCTCCTGCTGTAGAGGCAGCGGCTCTATTCGCTCTTGGGGTTCCATTCGCCTCGCGCCACCGCTGGCATGAAGCCTGCCAGGTCGGGCGGCGGAAACTCGATGGCAGCGCCACGCTCGGCGCTCATATAAGCGGTCATTAGCAACTCCGTGACGTTGAGACCATCGTCGAACGTCTCGTCCGGCCGTCGGCCGTCGAGAAAGCACCGCACCATGTGCCGGTTCTCGCCGACGTAGCCATACTCGCTTTCTTCGTCGGCCACCACCGGCATCTGGCCAACTTCCGCGTTCTGCTTTTCTACCAGGTCCTCGCCTGCCGCCCCCACCACCCGCCTCGAGAAGAACAGCTTGGGGCCCATGTCGAGTGAGTTAACCGACATCGAGTACTCGGGGCCGAGCAGCTCCATCGTGAGCCGCAGCCCGGCGCCGACAAAGCACCATGACGTGGTGGTCTCGACGATCCGCGGGTTACCGTCCGGGTCGCGATACTCGACGAGCGAGCGCGCGAAATCCTCGGACGGGCGGGTCCGGTAATCGTTCTGTCCGCCGCTCGCCTGCGCCAGCTGCTCGGCGTAGTGCGGCTGCTGCCACTTCAAGCAGTTGGTGTAGGCGGTCACGCGAACCGGCGTCAGCACGTCGCGGGGCGCGCCGGGCGGCGTCAACAGAAAACGCGCTGTCTCCACGGAGTGGCACATCATGTCGTTGAGCACCCCGCCCCCCTGCAGCTCGCCCGACCAGAACCAGGGCATGTGCGGGCCAGCGTGCTCTTCCGCCGCCCGTGCCAGGTAGGGTGGGCCCGTGAGGGCGGCGCCGCGCGCCCAGACGATCTGCTTGCCGCGCACCACACTGGGGGTAAACAACTGGTTCTCCAGATAGCCGTCGAGCAGTTCGGCCTCCTGCACCAGCTCGACCATGCGCATCGCCTCGGCGGTATTGCGACCCAGCGGCTTTTCGCACGCTACACCCAGCAACTCGCCCTTGCCCGACTTCACGGCGTCGACGATCTCCTCCATGACTTCGATACGGGTGAAGTTGGGCGAGCAGATCCACACCGCATCGATAGCAGGGTCGGCGACCAACTCGGTGATCGAAGCGAACGCCCTCGCCTCGCCGACACGAAGCTGGCGCGCTAGGGCGGCCGCTTCCTCCGCGCTCTCAGCGCTTCGACTGACCACGCCGAGGACATCGGCGGCGCGGACGCCGATGAACGAACGGATGTGGAAGCGGCCAACAAAGCCCCCACCGATGATCCCTACACCGAGTCGTCGCTGGGTCATGAGGCTCGATTCATGGCGCCGTCAAGCGACAGCCGGCGGCGCCGCGCGTTGATCCTTGAAGAACAAGAGATACGCTGCGGCGCACAACACGGTCACGACGCAGGGTACGAGAAACACGGTGAACCAATCGGTCACCCCGTCAACGGTGAACCGGCTTTGCACGTAACCGGCGAAGTTGCTGCCGACGAAGCTGCCAACGCCCAAGGTGACGATGGCGATGAGACTCTGGGCCGAGGCCCGAATGCCGGCCGGCGCCACCGAGTCAACATAGATGAACGCCGCTACGAAAAAGAAAACGTAGCAGAAACCGTGCAGGGTCAACGACGCCACCACCAGCCACCACGGTGTGCCGATGGCGAAGATCACGTAGCGCACCGGCCAGGCGATGACGCCCAGCGCCAGGGTAGAGCGCATTCCGTAACGCTTGAAAAACCACGACAGCATCACCGCCAGCACGAAGATCTCGGCGATCTGAGCGATCGTCATGACGGCCGGTACGCGCGCCGGTGAAATGCCGATGGTCGACGACTGCAGATATGGTGCGGTAAGCACATAATAAAATTGCAGCTCGGTGGCAACGACGAACGAGATCGACATGAAGATGGCGAACTCGCGGTCGCGGAGCATGCGCAGCGCCTCCAGGAACGCCCAGGGCGTGCGGCTGTTACGCTGCGGCGGCGTGTGCGGCAACAGAAACGACTGCAGCCCCCATGAGGATGGAGAAGCCACCGGCAAGTAGGAACATGTCGCCGGCCATCGCCAGTCCGCCGGCGCTGGCGCGCCAGACCGCGAGTATCCATCCCGCCGCGATCCAACCGACCGTTCCCCAGACCCGGATCCGCCCGAACCCCTCTTCGGTGTCATCGAGGTTGCTCATGGCGATCGAGTTGGTGAGCGCCAACGTCGGCCGCATAGAGCAGGCAGTACACGAACATCACCAATGCTAGCGACCGGTAGTCGGTCAGAGTGGCCGCGTACAGCAGCACCCCGCCGCCGGACAGCTGCAGAAAGGCGATGGTGTGCTCGGAGGCGAAGTAGCGATCAGCGATCTGCCCGGCGACGAACGGAGCGATGATCGTGGCCAGGGGCAGAAGTGAATAGACGAACCCTACCTGCGTGCCCTCGAAGCTCAGGTCGGCGAGCAGATACGCAGACAACACCGGGGCCCAAGCACCCCAGATGGCGTACTGCAGGAACATCATCAAGCCGAGCTGGAACTTGCCGCGCATACGTGTCACGTGTCTCTGGTGGATGTCTGTCGACGAGCCGATGCTCCTCGTCGCCCTCGAACCGGCGAACGCTACACGATCTTCTGTTGGAACCGGTTCCCACTCGACCCTACGGGCGAGCCCGGTAGGACTTGGTGGCCATGTGACAGGTGATCGCTTCCTCGAGGCCGCGATCGATGTTGCAGCTCGGCTCGCCGCCGTGGCGCACCGTATCCAGCCAGTCCTTGATATGCAGCCAGTGGGTGCTGACGCGCTGGCCGCCCTGGTAGGTGAATAACAATCCGCGACTAGCGAAGTACTCCTCGGTGGCAGTGGTGACCGCGTCGAGCCCTTTGAAGCCTGGTCGATATGTGAGCAGAGGCCGATCGACGTCGACGACATCGCGCTCGATCAGATCCGCGTAGCGTGTCGATTGTGCCTCGGCGATCACCCGCACCCCGCCGCCGACTTCCATCGCGGCGTCGTGACCCATGAACACCTTGCCGCGTCCGCGTCCGCTCGCCAGCGTGGCGCTGTACACGACGCTAAGATCGCGCTCCGGATACTCGTACACCACCTGGAAGGTGTCGGGCACGTCGCGGCCATCCTTGAAGAAGTAAACACCGCCCGAGGCAACCGCAGACTTCGGGATTCCGAGGTTCATGATCTGGTTGAGGGCATCGTACTCATGCGACAGCAAGTCGCCCGCCAACCCGGTGCCGTAGTCGTACCAGCAACGCCAGCGGAAGAACCGCTCGAGGTTGAAGGGCACCTGCTTGGCGGCGTTGCCCTGGAACTGCTCCCAATCGATGGTTTCGGGATTGCCTTCCGGGTGGATGTCCCATACCCAGGCGCCCCCAGGGATCGTTGCGGTTGGTGGTTGTTTCCACCAGCGTCACCTTGCCGAGGATCTCCTTCTCGATGATCTCGCGCGCCTTGTCGTGGCTCTCGAGCTGACGATTCTGGTGACCGAGCTGGAACTTGATGCCCGAAGTCTTGACTGCCTCCACCATCGGCAGAACCTCTTCCTCGGTGCGCGTCATCGCCTTCTCGCAGTAGACGTGCTTGCCGGCAGCGGCGGCGGCGATTGTCATCGGCGCGTGCCAGTGATCGGGGGTAGCGATCAGCACAGCGTCGACATCGGGGGAATTGAGCAGCTCCTCGTAGTGACGGAACCGGTAGGCGGGCCGCGAGCCCGAGTCACCGCCCGGGCGCGTCTCGTTGGCCGACGCTGCGATAGCACGTTCGGCGCGCACGTCGAACACGTCGCAGACGGCGGTAAACGCCACGTTCAGATCGCCCTGCAGCATGAACTCGGAGAGCCGGGTGTTACGCGGATCCTCGGCCGCGGCCTGCCGCCACTCCTCGGTGACTTCAGGGTGAGCGAACCCCGCGCCGCGCATCAGCGTCTCGCCCCGGCCGCCGAAGCCGATGATCCCGAGGTTGATGCGATCGGCGGGCGGCCGGCTTTGTGCGTGGTCGATGATGGCTGGCGCATCACCGCTCACCCCGAGCTCGGCCAGCACCTGGTTTCGGCGCTCGTCAGCAAGCGTTTTCTTACGCCACGCCCCCCATCCGAGCGTACCCAGAACCGGCAGCGATGCCAGCCCCTTGAAGAGGTCGCGGCGATCGAGCGCTTTGCCGTGAGCTCTGCTCTTGTCGGGCGCGCCGCCGGGGCCGTCGATCTCCTGTTCGTTGTCGCCCGTGCTCATGCCGATTCCTCCTGGCGCCGGAGCAGTCCACCGAGCCCCACCAGATCATCGGTAGGAAAGGCCCTGATGACCCACAGCGCCGCGATTTCGATCAAGGTCTTGTTGACGATCATGTACGACCCCTCGGCGGGAATCGTCGTTTCCAGTCCGGGCAGGGGTGGGTTGGCCAGGTAGTAGAGCCCCAGCACGACCATGCCGAGCAACGCCGCCGTGCGCGATCCCAGACCGACGACCAGGGCCAGGCCGATGAGCGTCAAGCCCCACTTATTGAGCAGGTCGACCAGCTGCAGGCGCCCCGGTTCCGACACCAACCACAGGAACCACCCCGCAAACGGCCCCTGCGCCTCGGAAACGAACCCGGCCGAAGTCCAGTAAGAATTCTGCAGCTTGGCAATGCCCTCGTACAGCAAGTGCCAGCCAACCAGCATCCGCAGGGCCACCAGCGCCAGCCTCTGTCCGCTCCGGTATTGCGATGTCGAATGGGTCATCGGTCTCCAGGGGGTCCGGAGGTCTCGGGCCGGTTCGTCCATCCGGCGGACTTGAGGATAGAGCCGTTGGCGGCAACGATCAGGCAGGCAGCCCCGGGGATCGACGCAACTAGCGGCATTCCCCTCGCCGGCCCGGCAACGAAGACTGCTGTCGCCAGGGCATCTGCGGTCATGGCGGTGGCCGCACGCACGGTCACGCTGCTGGTGTGTGCCGGCGATCCGCCGGTTGGGTCGACGATGTGGTGCAGCGTGCGCTCGCGATCGAAGTAGATCTCGTAACTTCCCGAAGTGGCGACGGCGCCATCGTGCAACCGCAGCACGTCGGGGTATTCGCCTCCCTTCTCCGGATCCTGTATTGCAACGCTCCACGGCGCCCGTCCATCGCGAGTTCCGGCGGTGCGGATGTCGCCGCCGGCGTTGATCAGGTAGGCGTCCACACCACGCGCTTGAAGCGCGTGTGCCATTCGGTCGACGATGAACCCCTTCGCCATACCGTCCAGCGTCACGCTGGTGCGCTCTCCACGAAGCAGAACGCCTCGCCCATCGATATCGACGCCGGCCGATTCGACCCGCGCCAGCGCCTCGCCGAGCTCGGCACTACTCGGCGGGCGGCTGGCGCCGGACTCACGCCCCTGTCGCAGCAGGTCAACCACTGGCGCCACGGCGATGTCGAACGCACCGGCGCTGAGCAGCTCGAACCCACGGGCTCGTTGTAGCAGGTAGACGAGCTCATCGGGGGCCGACCGCAGCGCTCCGGTGTCGTTGAGCACGCCCATCGCAGAGGTCGGCTCGTGGCGATTGAGAATCGCGATGAGCCGATCCATCTCGGCCAGCCCACGGCCAATTGCTTCCTCCGCCAACAGGCGCGACTCATGAAACGCAGACACCGAGACCACGGTTCCCATCGCCGGCACTGACTGCGACACCCGCCAGCCGGCGGCAAGCATCTCAGCCTCGATGGTGAGCGGCCCCTCGACGCACTCGAAGCCCATCTGGAGCAAGCCAGCAAGCTTGCGGGCCCGGCGCTGCGAGTCGGTTTCGACGACGTTCGTCACGATCGGAGGCGAGTCCGGTGGGAAGTTGGGTGAGAGAGTATCAGGCGCGGGTCGTGGCAACAAAAGGAAACCGGACGTGAGTAGCCGTCGTCGTATCAGCTAGACAACGCATGTCGCGTCTGCCCGGCGCCGGCAGGACAGGAGGCTATGGTGGGTGATTTCGCACGAGATCTGAGGTTCGGAGCCCGACAACTGATCAACAGTCCCGGGTTCACCGTGGCGGCGGTAGCGTGCCTGGCGCTGGGCATCGGAGCCAACACGGCCGCGTTCAGCTTCGTGCGGGCGTTCCTCTACCAGACGGCGCCGATCCGTGAGCCCGAGAGCCTCGTGCGCATGTACCTCAACTACAACAGCGGACTGCAGTTCGGCTCCTGGTCGTACCCCGACCTGGTGGACATGCGCGCGGCCACCGACGACGTATTCCAGCAGGTCTTGGCCGACACCGTCGGCATCTTCAGCTTCAGCGCCGGCGGCGAGAGCCGCCGTATCTTCGGCACCTATGTCACTGGAAACTACTTCGACATGCTGGGTGTAGAACCGCAGCTCGGGCGCGGCTTCCTGCCCGAAGAAGATCAGACCGAAGGCACCCATCCGGTGGCCGTTCTCAGGCATCGATTCTGGAGCGACGCGCTCGGCGCTGATCCGGGAATTCTGGGACGCAGCATACTGCTGAACGGACAGGAGATCACCGTGATCGGGGTAGCGCCCGCCGCTTATGAAGGTAACAACACCGGCATTCGGACCGAGCTTTGGATCCCGTTCAGCATGGAGCCTGCGTTGACACCTTCGGGTTCCAACCTCGAGCGTCGCGGCAATCATTGGATCCAGTCAGCCACCGGCCGGCTGCGGCCTGGTGTCACGATGCAGCAGGCCAAATCGGCACTCGACGCCTTGTACGTGGATCTGCAGGAGCTCTACCCGGATACCAATACCGCCATCACGGTCGATTTCTATCCGGAGAGCAAGGCGGCGCTGCACCCTGCGATTCGCGGCGGGTTCGTCGCCATGCTGTCGTTGTTGTCTGGCGTCGTCGGCTTCGTGTTGCTGCTGGCCTGCGCCAACGTCGCCGGCCTACTGGTGGCGCGGTCGACCGCCCGGACGCGCGAGGTGGGCATCCGTCTGGCGCTGGGCGCCGGCAGGGGACGACTGATTCGTCAGCTGCTGACCGAAAGCGCCGTGTTATCGCTGCTCGGCGGGGCGCTCGGTGTGCTCCTGGGCTTGGCTCTCATCGGCCTGCTCAAGTCATTTCAACCCCCCACCGGGGTGCCGCTGCGGATCGATGTCGGGATGGACGCCACCGTGCTGGCGTTCACGTTCCTGGTCACGGCGGCCACCGGGCTGGTTTTCGGGTTGGCGCCGGCGATCACCTCCACCCGGCAAGATCTGGTAGTCGCGTTGAAGGACGGCGCGCCCGGCTCTGGAGGGCGCTCGACGCGCTTGCGCGACGCTCTCGTCGTCGGCCAGGTGGCCCTGTGCTTGGTGCTGCTGATCGCCGCCGGGATGGTGCTGCGAAGTCTGCAGCAAGTGCAGCGTCTGGATCTGGGCTTCAACCCGGAGAGGCTGATTCACGCCAGCGTCGACCCGGCACTGCAAGGTTACCCGGTGGAGGAGCTCGACGGCTTCTTCGACGAGCTGCGTGCGGACCTACTGGCACAGCCCGGCATCGAAGCGGTGGGCTATTCGCGGGCGACGCCGCTGTCGCTGATGTCGCGCACGCGCGACGTGTTGCCCGAGGGATACGAGATTCCGGAAGGACAGGACTGGCCCAGCCTCGACTACAACGAGGTCGATCACGGCTACTTCGCCGCTATGGGAATCCCGATCTTGCGCGGCCGGTCATTCGCCGCTGAAGACGGCCGCGATGCGGCGCCCGTGGCAGTGATCAACCAAGCGTTCGCCGACCGCTTCTGGCCCCGCGACACCGCGGTCGGCAAGCGGATCCGTAGTGGCGGCCAGGAGCGGGAGATTATCGGCGTCGTGCCGACCGGCAAGTACTTCAGCCTCGGCGAGGATCCGAAGCCCTACTTCTATGGCGCTCGAGCCCAGGAGTACCGTGGCGAGCTGACCTTTGTGCACGTGCGCACCGCTGGCGATGCCGCTGCCGCCCTCGAAACCGTACGCCGAACCTTCCAACGCCGTGATCCGACGATGCCGGTAACCGATCTGAATACCGGGCACGGCAGCCTGGGGCTGGCGTTCTTGCCGGCGCGCCTCGCCGCCGGCGTGGTCTCGGCGTTCGCCGGCCTGGCGTTGCTACTGGCGGCGGTCGGGCTCTACGGTGTGATCTCCTTTGCTGTGGCACAGGGTTTCCGCGAGATCGGCATCCGCATGGCGGTCTGAGCTCGGGCCGTTGACGTGATTCGAGCCGTGATGCTGCACGGTGCTCGGTTGACGCTCGTCGGGCTCGTGCTTGGCGTGGCCGGCGGACTTCTGCTGTCGCGTGTCGCAACCACGGTGCTGTATGGCGTCAGCGCCACCGACTTCGCTGCCTACGGTGTCGGGGTGCTGGTCTTGGGGGTGACCGCCGCGGCGGCGAGCTTCGTCCCGGCGCTGAGGGCAACACGCATCGATCCGCTGGTGGCGTTGCGTACCGATTAGGTGGCTGGCCGACCGAGGGGCCTGTTGGCTGGCGTGGGTCTGCGCTAGTGCGTTCTCCGCAACATCAGGCTGCATGCGCACGTCTCCTATACATATTTATATGTATATATAGAATGTTGTGGCTAATTTATGCATACTAATCTGTATGCGAACGACCCTGAATATCGATGACACCCTGCTACGACAGGCCCGCGAGCTAACCGGCATCCGCGAGAAGACCGCGCTGGTGCGGGCCGGTCTCGAAGCGTTGATTGCTCGCGAGAGCGCTCGGCGCCTGGCAAAGCTCGGGGGATCGGAAAAGGCCATCGAGCTCATCCCACCCCGACGCCCACGCGGCGGCTGACGGTATGGTGCTGGCGGACACCTCGATCTGGGTACGCCACCTGCGGCTCGGGGATCTAGATCTGATGCGCCTGCTGCGCGCCGAACGGGTGCTGACCCACCCCTTCGTGCTCACCGAGCTCGGAACCCGCACGTTGGATCACCGTGATGAGATCCTGAGACTATTGCAAACACTGCCGCACGCCGTGGTGGCCGACACTGGCGAGGTCGATCGACTGATCGACGTGCGGGCGCTGGCCGGCAGGGGGCTAGGTTTGGTCGATGTTCATCTGTTGGCGTCGGCGCTACTCAGCGATGCGCGCCTGTGGAGCTCTGACCGGCGTCTGAGCGAAGTCGCCGCCGAGCTCGATGTCGGCATCGAATAACTCTCCGCCGGCGACAGACTCGGCGCGGCGGCGAACCGAGGAACGGCAGTTCAGGCGCTCACTGGCCTGTCTCGCCCGCCCGCGCGGCGATCGCCTGGAGCTTCTCCTGGATCTCTTCTTCACCGATCCATCGGCCGCTGACCACTACGCCGGAGCGGTCGGCGAAGTTGCTCACGTCATCGGTCGGATCGGCGTTCAGCAACACCAGGTCGGCGCGGCGGCCGACCGTCACAGAGCCGTAGTCGTCGGTAGCGCCATAGAATTGCGCTACCGCCTGCGTACCCGCGAACAGCACATCGTAGGGACTCAACCCAGATTCCACCATCAGCGCCATCTCGTGGTGGATCGAGAACCCGGGCACGCTGAAGATCTGCGGCGAGTCGGTACCCAGCAGCACCGGTACGCCCGCGTCGTGGAGCGCCTTCAGCACGCGACGCCGTAGCGACAAGATGTTCGCTACGGCCTCGCGATCTTCGCCGAGTTGCTTGACCCGCTGGTTGGTTCCGTCCACCCAGCCATCTACCATGTCGGACGGCATGTAGCGAGTCTCGGGGCGCACCTCCAACCACTCCTCGCCGGTGCGGGCACCGAAGAGCACCTCCCAGAGCGCCATGGTGGGCACGACGCCTGCGTCGGCCTCGACAGTCGCGGCTACCGCCTCGGCAATCTTGGTATCGTCAATGTCGCCCGCCAACTGACCGAGGTCGAAGAGGCCCAGATCTGCCACAGCGCGCTGATCGTCGATGAGCGCCTCCAGGTAGCCGTCCAAGTGGTCGATCGTCAGCTGGCCCTTATCTAGCGCGTGATACAGCCCCACGTGGTTGGTGACGTGCCCCGAGAAGCTGATGCCGATTTCGTTGGCGGCGTCCGCGATGGCGTCGTAGACCTCGCGGCTGAGACCCTCATGCACCTTGAGATGGTCGAACCCGGCGGCACTAGCGCTTCGCACCAGCTCGACTGCTTGGTCGGGCTCGGTCACGTTCTCGCCGTGCAGCATCGGCGCGCTGACCAGGATTCGCGGCCCGACGAGCTCGCCGCGGGCCAACGACTCCCGTAGCGGCAAGTGCTGCGGGCCCCCCTGCATGCCACGAACCAACGTGACTCCATTGGCAACGTAGAGAAACAGGATGTCGCGCGTGAACTGTCCCTCGGCGTCCTGTGGGTAGTGCCCGTGCATCTCGACCACGCCGGGCATCAAGTACTTACCCGCTGCATCGACCACGGTTGTCTCCGGAGCGAACCCTAGTGCTCCGGTTGCCTCCACGGCAACGATGCGCTCCCCAGCGACCACCACCGTCTGGTCGACGAGCCGTTCGGTACCATCCATGGGCAGGACGGTGACGTGTGTGATCGCCAGGTTGCCTTCGGCAATCGGCAGCCTCGCTTCACCGGCACAGGCGCCGATCACGATGCTAGCGAGCAGCGCGGTACATCGGCCAGCAACTGTGGAAAGGCGAGCCCGGCGGTTCGAGGTCAAGAACGGCCTCATGGTCAAGCTCCCGTTGTCAACCCGCCGTCTCTCGGGGACTACGCCTCTACTGCTCCCCCTGGGCGACCTGCTCCGGCTCGGCTTCCTCGTCCGCTGCCTCCGCCTCATCGGCTGCGGGCGCGGGCATAACGGCAGCGACTTGTTCAGCCATCCAGGCATCGAAATCCGCTTGCTCGTGGATGGTGTAGAAGCCACGCATGCGGTAGTGGCCGAGGCCGCAGAGCTGTGCGCAGGTGATCTCCCAGCAGGTCTTGTCGCCGGCGCAGGCCGGATACACGGACTCCTGCGGCGTCACCATGATCGGGGTGAAGTGCACCGGGATCATGAGACCGGGGATGATGTCCTGCTTCACACGCATCTGCTGCAGGGCGAAGCTGTGGATCACGTCCTTCGAGGACAACAGCAGCGTGACCGGTCGATCTACCGGCAGATGCAGCTGGTTGGTCGAGATCACATCGTCGACCGCATAGGAGTCCGAGCGGTCGATCCCGATGGTGTTGGTCGGCGTAATGAACTCGAGGCCGGTACGACCGAAGACACCGTCGGGTCCGCTGTAGTGAATGTTCCACAGGAACTGCTCGGCAACCACCCGCACCTCGAGTGCGTCACCGTCGGCCGGCGTTGCGACCCAGCTCGCCCACGCCGGGATGGCGAAGAAAACCAGCAACACCACCTCGATGACGGCAACGCCGATCTCGACGTACCGCGAGAAGTGGCTGGTGGCCCCTTTGTAGCTGGCGCGAGGATTGGCGCCGGCGCGGAAACGAAATACGGCGTAAGCGAAGTAGGCCCCCCAGCCGACGAACAAGATCGCCATCACCCAGTGCACCAGCGCCGACATCTCGTCCAGCACCTGTCCATGGGCCGCACCGTTTGGCGGCATCCATTGCTGCAATAGCGAGAGCATTTACTGCACGCCTCCGTCGATCACCTTGAAGCTCTCCCGGCGTTCGCGCAGCAGCTTGCCGCGGCGCCATATGCCCACGAACAGCGCTACGAAGCCGATCTGAACGACGCCGACCACGGCCAGCATCGACAAGATACCGTTGTTGATGCCGCGCGCCGCCGGACCGCCGATATCGCCATAGCAGACCGGGCACGCTGCCGCGACGGCCGGAACGAGCGCCGCCGAAGCGGCCAGCATCACGATCAAAGCCACCCGGCGAAGCATCAGATTCCCAGCTCCCGGATCTTGCGTACGAACCGTACTCCGTAGGCCACCAGGAATATGCCGCTGGCGTAAAACACCACAGCTAACGACAGGTCACCGGTCTGAGCGGAGAGTCGATACTGCTGCAGCGCCCAGGCGCCGACCATGAAGCAGAGGATGATCGAAGCGCAGATGAACACGACGTGAAACGACTTCAGCGACATCTCAATGCTCCGCCGGGGACGCCGGCGCAGCCCCGTGGATCGGTTCACCGGTCGTGTCGGCTATGGTCCCCGCCGGCAGGCCCATTAGCACGACGAAGAACGCCAAGGTCAGCAGCAGGATGCTGTAGATGAGCTTCTTCTCGTCGAGCAGGTGCATGAAGTATCCGGCAACCAGCGACCCCTTGACGGTGGCGATAATCATCGCCAGGGTTATCGCCAAGCCGGACGTCAGGTCGAGGTAGCTGACCCCCACGGTCACTCCCGTCAGCACCGCCAGCGCGCCGAAGACCATGAAGTACTTGCGCACTTCCTGGTGGATTTCGTCCGGGCTGTGGCCGCTCATCGGCACTCCCTAAAGCAGGTACAGGGCAGGAAACAGGAAGATCCACACCAGATCGACGAAGTGCCAGTAAAGGCCGAACGTCTCGACGCGATTCGTGAACCGCTCGGGCGCCGTGTTCCACATCTTGGCGCCAGGACCTAGGAGGTAGGCGATCACGATCATGCCGCCGAGCACGTGCAGCCCATGGAGGCCGGTCATGGTGAAGTACACCGCCATGAAGTTGTTGGTGGCGGGATACAGACCGTGGGTGAATTCGGAGTTGTACTCGAAGCCCTTGACCACCATGAACGCCGTGGCGAGCAGGAAGGTCAGGATGCCGTACAACTTGAATTTGGCGTAATTGTTGAGGCGCAGCGACGCCCACGCCAGCACCACGGTCACCGACGAGGTGATCAGAAACATGGTGTTCAGCGTCGCCATCGGCACGTTGAGGTCGGCGTGGTACCAGTTGGGGTCGCTGGTCCTGAGCAGGATGTACGACGAGAACAGCGCCCCGAAAAGCATCACCTCGGAGGCCAGAAACAACCAGATCCCGAGCTTGGCGTTGTAAAGGCCGGTGTCGGGCCGCGGTTCGACTGTGTAGGGGATATCCATCGCCTATCCGCCCTGCGGCGCCGTCGCCGCATCCTGAGCGATGAAGCTGTCCTCTGCACCCGGCGCACTGTACTCGTAGGGACCCCGGTACACCCTCGGCAGGGTCTCGAAGTTGCCGTGTCCGAGCGGCGGTGAGGTGGTGGCCGTCCACTCGATTGTGGTGGCCTCCCACGGGTTCGCCGTCGCCCGTTTGCCGCGGAAGATGCTCCACAGGAAGTTGACGATGAAGAGGATCTGCGCCGCTGCCAGCAGGAACGCCGAGTACGAGATGAAGGTGTTCCAGTGCAGCACGGGCTGGACGTGCGAGTACTGGGCGCCACCGTCGTACAGCCGCCGTGACACGCCGGCCAGCCCCTGCAGGAACATCGGTGCGAAGATGCAGTTGATGAAGACCAGCGACGCCCAGAAGTGCAGCTTGCCAAGCACTTCGTTCATCATCCGGCCGGTAATCTTCGGGAACCAGTAGTAGATGCCGGCGAAGATGCCGAAGATGGTTCCGGGCGCCACGACGTAGTGGAAGTGCCCGATCACGTAGTAGGTGTCGTGTAGGTGGATATCAGCTGGCGCCAGACCGAGCGGTAGCCCGGTGAGCCCGCCAATGCCGAACATGGGCAGGAAAGCCAGCGCGAACAACATCGGCGTATTGAAGCGGATCGAGGCACCCCACAGAGAGATCAGCAAGGCCGTCAAGATCACCACCGACGGGATCGAGATGATCATTGTGGTGGTCTGAAAAAAGGCGCTGATCACCGTGCCCATGCCGGTCATGAACATGTGGTGCGCCCACACGATGAAGGACATGAAGCCGAGAAACACCGTCGAGTACACCAGAGCTTTGTAGCCCCAGAGCGGCTTGCGGGTGTTGTTGGCGATGATCTCGGCGACGATGCCCATCGCCGGCAGGATCAGCACGTAGACCTCGGGGTGGGCCAGGAACCAGAACAGATGCTGCCACAGCAGCACCGAGCCACCACCGGCGTACTCGAGAATCTGCCCCGATACATAGAGCCCACTGGGCATGAAGAAGCTGGTGCCGGCGAGGCGGTCCATGAGCTGCATCGCACCCGCCGCCTCGAGCGGCGGGAACGCCAGCACGAGCAAGAACGAGGTGACCAGCTGCGCCCAGACGAAGAACGGCAGCCGCATCCAGGTCATCCCCGGCGCGCGCAGCTGGAAGATGGTCACGATGAAGTTCATCGAGCCGAGCAGCGACGAGTTGATCAAGCAGATCATGCCGATCAGCCACCCCGTCTGTCCCATCGTGGCAATGATCGAGAGCGGTGCGTATGAGGTCCAGCCCGAGTTCGCCGCACCGCCGGGAAGGAAGAAGCTCGCCAGCATGACCACGCCACCGACGAAGTAGAACCAGTAGCTCGCCATGTTGAGCTTCGGGAAGGCCATGTCGGGGGCGCCGATCTGCAGCGGCACGATGTAGTTGCCGAAGGCGCCGACGATCATCGGCACCACGCCGAGGAACACCATGATGGTGCCGTGCATGGCGCCGAGCTGGTTGTAGAACTCCGGCAGCATGATGCCGCCCGGTGCGTTTGCCTGGCCTAGGAAGCCGCCGATGATGGGTATGGGCGCGCCAGGGGAGGCCAGCTGCCAGCGCATCATCAGCATCAAGCAGAAGCCGAACAACAGGAAGAACAGGGAGGTCAGGCCGTACTGGATCCCGATCGTCTTGTGATCGGTCGAGAAGACGTACTTCCAGATGAAGCTCTCGTCGTGATGCTCGCCATGTGCGTGGGCGTCATCGTGCCCAGCTTCGTCGACGAACCTCTCCTCGGGGATGCTCATCAGCGCATCTCGCCTCGTGCGGTGGGACTAGACCAAAACAGAGTTACGGGAGCTTACGACAGCTCCGTCAGAGGAGCAATTCGAGCCTTTTCTGCAACTCTGATGTCATCCGTCAGCGCGAGCACTTCCTAGCGCCCGCGCGTACCACAGCAGCTCGTCGACAAAGCGGCCGCCCCGGCCCTCGAAGGCCTCGTCGAGGGCCGCACCATCCACACCGAGGGTGTGCTCGATGTTCGGCACGGTCATCGCGGCGGGAATCGGCACGGCCCCCAGGTTCATGAGGACAATGCGGAGTTGTTGCAGCACCACCATGCCACCGAACGCCCCCACCGAGTGGGCGACGATTCCGACCGGCTTTCGCCGCCACTCCGAGCCCAACGCGTCGATGGCATTCTTGAGCGCCGCCGGGTAGCCCTTGTTGTACTCCGGGGTGGCGATGACCACCGCGTCGGCACGGTCGATCTGTTCGCTCAGCGCGGTCAGTCCGGGCGGCGGCTCGTCGAGAAAACGTAGCCGTTCTTCGACCAGGGGAAGATCCAGGCGGCGCAGGTCGATCAGGTCTGAGTGCACATCGCCGCGCTCTCCGAGCTTGCGCAGAATGAAGCGCGCCAGCCGCGGCGTGTTGCGCCCCTGGCGAATGCTGCCCAGCACGACGGGTATACGCAGGGTCACGAGAGTGGCGGCTCCAACAAGAGCAACACCAGCAGCGCCGTACGTTCGACCATCTGCTCGAGATCGACGTATTCATGCGAGGCGTGCGCCCCGTCGCCGACGGCGCCGAGCCCGTCGAGCGTAGGCGTGTAGAGGTTGGTTATGTTGCCGTCCGATCCGCCGCCGGCACGTCCGTGCTCGAGCGCAAAGCCGAGGCCCTCGGCGTGACACCGGGCGGCGTCCCAAAGCGTTTTCCCGCCGGCGGTCTGCTCCATCGGCGACCGTCCCTGCGTTTGAGCCGCCTGCACGGTTGCGGCCGGGTGCGTCGTCGCCAGACTGTGGATCGCCGCATCGACCCGCGCTGCGTCATCGAGCGTCGGAACGCGCACGTCGACATCTGCCACACACTCGGCGGCGATGACGTTCGAGCGCGTGCCGCCGCCGATGATCCCGACGTTTACGCTGATGCCGCGCTGCGCGTCGTTGAGCGCGAACAACTCTTGCACCAGACGCGACATCTCCAAGATCGCGCTGATTCCCTCCCCAGGATTCAAACCGGCGTGCGCCGCCCGGCCAGTCACCTTCACTCGATACTGCCGCACCCCCTTGCGAGCTGTTTTCAGCCAGCCCGCCGGCGTCAGCGACGGCTCCATGACGTAGGCTCGGTCGGCACTGCCGGCGAGCCACCGGATATATTTCTCGGAGTCGTGGCTACCGATCTCTTCGTCGGAGTTGATGAACACGACCGGCTTGACCTCGGGATCCAAGCCGAGGTCCCGCAACACATGCATCGCATACACCGTCTGCGTCAGGCCGCACTTCATGTCATACACACCGGGGCCGCGCATGCGCGATCCTTCTATCTCCACCGGCATGCTCTCGAGCGTGCCGAGCGGCCAAACAGTGTCGCAATGCCCGATCAGCAACTGCAGCGACGAACGGCGCCGGCGTGGCCAGCTGGCCAGCAACATACCGCCGCTGGTGTAGCCCGAATGTCGCCGGCACCGCAGACCGGCCGCCGCAAGCCCCTCGGCGAGCTGCTGGAGCGCCACCGTTTGCGTGTGCGGCTCGAGCGTCGGGGTCTCGGTTAGAGCGAGCTTGCGAAGAAATTCCACCGCCTCGGAGTGTCTGGCGCGGACAGCGTCCAGGACCTCGCCGGCCATTGACTGTGCCGCGGGCGCAATGTTGCGCATTGCTGGCCGCTGTTGGCCACGTTCTTGGCCTACCAGGCCACTTCGGGGTTCTGCTGTTTCGGCCATGCCGAAATCATACTGGCACAAGCCGGGCCAATCCGAATCATCAGTTGGCGCATGGCGATTCGTCGGAGTCAGGGAATATGTTCAACCAACTCTTGTTAGGCGAAACTGACTGATGATAGCTTATAGTGCTTCTGGCAATTTTGTGCCTTCGTTTAAAGCGTTTTCACAACTCAGTGATATTTCTACGGTGCAGAAGACAGTCTCATATCTTCTTGCTGCTCTTATCGGGCTGACGATCACGGCAGGCGCGGCGGACGCGCAGGGCCTCCGCGGCAGCCGCACCTCGATGGACCGCCAGAACCACCAGGCCATGCTGCACGACTTCACCTTCATGCGCGACGGAAAGCACGTCTCCCGGTTCGTACGTGCCGGCTTGCTTGTGCGGCTGCGCGGCAATCGCGACTACGTCCTCAAGGATGTGTCATACCCCTATGCGCGGCCGGAGGTAAAGCTCTTCACCGAGCGGTTGGCGGCGCAGTTTCGAGCCGCTTGCGGCGAGCAGCTGGTGGTCACCAGCCTGACGCGCCCGCAAACCGCTCAGCCGCGCAACGCGTCGCCCCGATCGGTACACCCGACCGGGATGGCAATCGACCTGCGGCGGCACAACAAGCCGTCGTGTCGTAGCTGGCTCGAGAGAATCCTGCTATCGCTCGAAGAGCGTGGTGTGCTCGAGGCTGCGGCCGAGAAACACCCACCGCACTACCACGTGGCTCTGTTCCCACGCCCGTATGCCGCCTATGTGCGGAAACTTGTCGGGAAGGCGAGTCCTCGTACCGGCGACGGCTTCACCGATGTCGCGGCCTACAGGGTGAGCCACCGCGACACGCTCTGGAGAATCGCCCAGAGCCACGGCACAACGACCGACCGTATCCAGTCCAAGAACGCGCTGAAGTCGACGCGGATCTACCCTGGCCAAGTTCTTCAGGTTCCGGTTCCGAGCCGACGGAAATAGGTGCGGCCTAGTTTCGGCGGGCGGCGACTCGACGTAGCAACGCATCGTAGGACGATGCCAGGTGATCCCAGCCGTGGCGCCGCCGTACCTCGGCAGCCAGACCATCCGTCCGGGCTCGCCAACGCGCCGGATCCCGCAGCACACTCACGAGCTTGCGTTCCAGCTCGCCGCTGCCGGCGTACAGACACAGCGAGTGCGTTCGCTCCGGCAGAACCTCCGGATAACTGAGTCGCCGCGGTACGAGGGGAATCGCCCCGGCGGCAACCGCCTCCAGCACGCTGATGCCGTAGAACTCGTGCCTGGCCGTCGACACCACCACCGTCGCCCGGCGAAGCAGGGCAGCATATTCACGACGTGGGAGGAAGCCGGAGTGGATCACCCGGCCGCCGAGAGCGCGCCGGCCCGTCTCGAAGGCGCTTGGCACGCGGCCGGGACATTCCCCGCAGAGCGCCACCCGAAAGGGCACGTCCTGCGCCGCCACGCTGCGCAGAGCGGCGAAGAACGCTGCGGGGTTCTTGTCGTACTCCCAACGATGGTTCCACAGAACCAGCGGCGACTCATCGCGACCCTCTACGAGACGCTCCGTGAGCCGGCCGGCGCCGGCGAGGTCGTCGACTCGAATGCCGGGATATACCACCTCGCTCCGATCTCGCACCTGCTGGACACAGTCGAGCTCGCGCTCGTCGGGCATCGCCTCGAGGAAGCGAGGAAGGCTGGCGAGTAGCTCATCGCGATGGAACGCCGAGTTGAACACGACGCGGTCTGCCGCCAACATCGACGCGAGGTTGACAAAGCCGAACTGCTCGTTGCCTGATTCGCGCTGCTGCTGCGGCCGTCGTTCGCGAACGTCGTCCGGCAGTGGGTAGGTGAATTGGTTCTCGTGCATGTACAGCACGAGCGGCACCGGCGGATTCTGCCAGCGAGTCAACGCCAGAAACGTCGTCACGTCGAGCATGTCGGTGGCCAGAATCACGTCGACTGGCTGGAGATCGGCATACTGCCGCGCCAGGGTGATCGCCGCGCCGCGCATGCGCCACTTCCAAAAACGACCGGGGAGTGTGAGCAGCTCGAAGTCGAGCCCGCTATGCTCGGCCAGCCCGTCGGCCCATGCCGCATGGCTGCCCCCGTGGTAGGGGGAAAGCAGCGCCACACGCACCGAACTAGCTGCCGGCGGCCTCGACGCTGGCCAGACCGCGCGCGCCTCTCAGTTTGCTGCCAAAGAGAATCTCGCTCGTCGTACAGGCGATGTCGATGCCGTACAGCCAGCGGCCCGTCGTCTTGACGTCGGCCCCGTCGAGTACGAACGCGGTGCCGTTCTTGTCGGCCACCAGCCCGGTAACGAACTCGAACGGCAACGGAAGGGGACACGGCAGCCTCAATTCGCCGCCGACGACGAGGACTACCTCGGCCAGGTTGGCAAGCCAATAGCGTCCGGCGGCATCGATATCAAAGGCTGTCGCCTGAACTCCTGCCTGTTTCCACACCAGCTTCGCCTTGGTGAGGTTCTTGCCGGTAACGCGCCAGATGGCGTCCCAGCGGTCCGTGAACAGCGTGGTGATCAGCGGACCGGCGTCGCCGTCGACGAAGTACACGCCGCCGGAGGAATCCCGAGCCAACAACTTCGGGTTGAACAGCTCCTTACGCGGAGCAAGCTGTGAGAACTCGCCGCTTTCCAGGTCATATCGCCAGACACGTCCGTCTGCCAACACTTGTCCGCCGACCACGGCGCCCTGGTCCGCGATGATCAAGCTTCCCCGCCCATCGAACAGCACGTCGTTGGCAAAGCCAAAGGACTCGGCCAGGTGCCCCGGAGCGGTTAGCTCGGTGAGGTTGTCACGCGTCTTCGACACGTCGAAGAGCAACACGCGCGACACTGCCGCGATTGCCAGCAGACCGGAGGTCGAATCGAAGGCGACGCCACGCGCGACAAAGCTCGTCTTCACCTTCTTGGCCTTGACGCCGACGGGGGCTTCAATGTCGATCTCGAGAGCTCGGAATCGCCTCTCGGTAACCGACAACAGCTCCCCGGGCTCGGGGCTCAGCCGCCGCAGATCAGCAACGGCGATGACGCGGTCAGCATCGAGCCGGCGGTCTTCACCCTGCGCGGCCTGCTCATCGGCCCGTAGAAGGCGGCGCCGTTCGAGCGCCACAGCGACCGTCGCCTCAACGGCAGATCGCATCTGCACGCCTGGCGTCGTCGACGCTGGCACGGCAGTGGGATTGGCCGCTAGAAAGACACCGAGCAGAACTCGGAGCGCAAACGGCCGCGAGAGTTTCCGTGGCATGGATAAAACGAGAATTGCGGCGCGGACGCGGAGCGCGCCGAACACGGTATCGGAATGTGAACGCTCGCGATTATAGCGCGAGAGAGACTCGATTGACCCGTCCTCAGCCCGAGCATACGATGACGGGTTCAGTGTCCTGGGTTCGAGATTTGATGAACAATCGGCTCAGGGAATACTGGGTGGTGAGCGTAGCTCAACGGGCAGAGCACTCGGCTGTGGCCCGAGAGGTTGGGGGTTCAAGTCCCCTCGCTCACCCCATGCGCGCCCGTAGCTCAGCACGGATAGAGCGTCAGATTCCGGATCTGAAAGTCGCAGGTTCAAATCCTGCCGGGCGCATGTATTTTGCTCGTTTTCGTCTCGGTTTCATCGAGGTCGAGGGCATGCGGCTCTTCGACACGCGATTTGCCGGCGTCGGCTACGACACAAGTTCGTGTATCTGGCTAACGGATTCGCTGTGGGTGTGATGGCGACCCATTTGTTGCGCGGCCGCGCACGCCGCTCGGCGAGTGGCTCTGTGGCCCGCGGCATCTGAGCCGTCGCGATGTGGCGTGTCGTTTCGAGCCGACGAGGCTTGATCTACGGCACGAGCTCGGGAAGCTCGGCGATGTGGCAAGGACAAGAATAGGGACGCTCTGGCCAAGTGACCCAATTCAGGAGTTCCTCCTAAATCGCTGTAAACCACTACAAAATAAGGCTTTTCGATTTGAGTGGGCCGCTAGCTCAACTGGCAGAGCAACGGACTCTTAATCCGTAGGTTCTAGGTTCGATTCCTAGGCGGCTCACCTCTCTCGACGCGCGAAAGTGGCGGAATTGGCAGACGCGCTGGCCTTAGGAGCCAGTGGGCTAACGCCCGTGGGGGTTCGAGTCCCCCCTTTCGCATGTTCTCCGGCAACATCCCTGCTTGCTCGGTAGGTAACAACACAACTGCGCGACACTTCCTTTTTCCCCACGCCCTCTCGACACTGTCGGAAGTAATGAGAATGACTGCACCGATCGATCATCAAGCCGAGTACTCCCATGACGGCGTCCAGCACACCCTCCGCCTGGTGGTTCCGGCCGAGATAATGCGTCAGCGGCTAGATGCCGCCGCGCAGGGCTTTCGCGAGCATGCGCGGATCGCCGGCTTTCGGCGCGGCAAGGCTCCGTTGTCAATGGTCGCCCAGCAGTTCGGAGACCAGATCAGACAGCGCGTGCTGGACGACGCCATTCCCGAATTCGTTCGCGCCGAGTTGCAAGCACGCGATCTGCAGCCGCTCGATTCGCCGGCGCTCGACGAGGTCGAATTTCGTGCCGGCGAGCCGCTGACGTTCACGGTGCGATTCGACACGGCGCCCGAGGTGATCATCGTCGACACCGATCTGAGTGCTACCCGACCGCGCCTCGAGCTCACCGACGAGATGGTCGACGAGGCTCTGGCGAACCTGCGCGAGCGTGCAGCCAGCCTCGCACCCGCCAGCGAGGGCGACGGCGTCTCCGCCGGGAACTACGCTCGGTGCGACATCGCGCTGTTCGCCAAGGACGGCAAAGGGCGGAAACTCATGGAGGAGAACCGCTACGTCCACGTCGGACACGAGCAGGCGATCCCCGGGCTCAACGCCCAGCTCGAGGGCTTGACTGTCGGCGAGGAGCGAACGTTCGTAACCGAGCTGGCTGACACCTATCCGAGCTCACTGCTCGCCGGGAAGGAAGTCCGATGTCGCCTAAAGGTGACCGAGATCAAGAGCCGGCAGCTGCCGACGATCGACGACGACTACGCCAAGGATCTCGGCTTTGACAACCTCGCGGCGCTGCGCGTCAAGGTGGGGGAGGACTTGAAGCAGTCGCTCGAGGCAAAGGCGCAGCGCCAGGTCGAACAACAGTTGCTCGACCAGCTGCGGATGAAGAACCCGGTAGAGGTGCCGCGATCTCTCATCGAGCGCCGCCTTGACGAGATGTCGCAGCGGTTCGCCTCCGACCTGGCGCAGCAAGGTGTCGATCCTCGTGAAGCGGTCAACTGGGCCGAGTTTCGGGCCGAGAACCAGGCGCGCGCCAGCGATGGAATCGCCGACGACATGTTGCTCGACCGAATTGCCGACGACGAGCAGTTGGTCGTGGATGACGAGTTGGTTACGGCCGAAATTCGCTCCCAAATCGCCCAGAGCGAGGGGGGAAACAAGCGGCCTCTGGCGGCCGTGGTCCAGCAGATGCGGAAGGAGGGGGCCTTCGAGCGATTGCGTACAACGATGCGCCGACGTTTGGCTTTGGATCACCTTCAGGGCCGTGCTACGATCACTGACGATGGTGGCGAAAACGCCAGTGTTTCCGGGGCCTAGTGAGCCATCGGTACTGGATTGACGCCGCTGATTTTTTCGCTCAGCGTGACGATTCGACGCCGCATGCTGCTCGCCGCCAGCCCAGCTCGGAGCCCGCGATGACGCTCGTCCCCATGGTCGTAGAACAAACAGCTCGGGGTGAGCGTGCCTACGACATCTACTCGCGGCTGCTCAAAGATCACATCATCTTTATCGGTTCTCCGATCGACGACGTGATCGCCAACCTGGTGATCGCCCAGTTGCTGTTCCTCGAGGCGGAAGGTCCGGAGCGTGACATATCGCTCTACATCAACAGCCCCGGTGGATCGGTCACCGACGGACTCGCGGTGCTCGATACCATGCAGTTCATTCGGCCGGACGTGTCGACGATCTGTATAGGTCAGGCGATGAGCATGGGCGCGATTCTGCTCGCTGCCGGCGCTCCCGGGAAGCGCTTCGCGCTGCCGAACGCACGCATCATGATCCATCAGCCTTCGGGCGGCATGCAGGGGACCGCCGCAGATATTCAGATCCAGGCGCGCGAGATCGTGCGGCTCCGCGAGCAGCTCAACCACATGCTTTCGAAATGGACCGGTCAGTCTGTAGAGAAGATCGCATCAGACGCTGACCGGGACTTTGTTCTAACAGCGTCCGAATCTGTCGAGTATGGTTTGATAGACAAGGTCATTGACTCGCGCGAGGCGAGCTAGCCCGCCTACCCACGTGCGCTCGATGGGGCGGGCGCACATCCGGTTTCCAGGAAATCGAACATGAGCCGATCTAGCTCGGGAAACTCATCGCTGCGCTGCTCGTTCTGTAGCAAGAGCCAGAGCGAAGTACGCAAGCTGATTGCCGGCCCCAACGTGTACATCTGCGATGAATGCATCGAGATCTGCACGGACATCATCGCCGAGGAGCGCGACCTCGAGGAGCGCAGTAAGCTCGTCGAGCTGCCCAAACCGGCGGAGATCAAAGCATTTCTCGACGAATACGTTGTCGGACAGAGCGCCGCCAAGAAGAAACTCGCCGTCGCGGTCTACAACCACTATCGGCGCAACGACCTGCTCGATCGACGGACCAGCGACGATGTCGAGCTCTCGAAGAGCAACATCCTGCTGATGGGACCGACCGGGACCGGCAAGACACTGCTCGCGCAGACGCTCGCTCGGGTGCTCCAGGTGCCTTTCACGATCGCCGACGCCACGACCCTCACCGAAGCGGGATACGTCGGCGAAGACGTCGAGAACATCGTCCTCAAGCTCTTTCAGGCGTCGGGGTACGACAAGGAGAAGACCGAACGGGGCATCATCTACATCGATGAGATCGACAAGATCGCCCGTAAGGACGAGAACCCCTCGATCACGCGCGATGTCTCGGGCGAGGGTGTACAGCAGGCGTTGCTGAAGATCCTGGAGGGCGTGCAGGCGAACGTACCGCCGCAGGGTGGGCGCAAGCACCCACACCAGGAGTTCTTCCCGATCGACACCACCAACGTACTGTTCATCGTCGGCGGCGCATTCGTCGGCCTCGATCGCATCATCTCGCGGCGCCTCGGGCAGCAGGGACTGGGCTTCACCGCCGACGTGCAGCAGTACGTGGCGACAGAAGAGAACCTCTTCGCCCAGGTGCAGCCAGCCGATCTGATTCGCTACGGGTTAATTCCCGAGTTCGTCGGCCGCCTGCCGGTGGTAGGCCACCTGAACCCGCTGAACTGCGAAGATCTCGTAACCATTCTGACGGAGCCGAAGAATGCGCTCCTGAAGCAATACCAGAAGCTCTTCGATTGTGAGGGTGTGAACCTGACGTTCACCGACGATTCGTTGGTGGCGATCGCCGAAGCGGCGATCGACCGCGGTATCGGCGCGCGCGGCCTGCGAGCCATCATGGAAGATTTCATGCTCGAGATCATGTACAAGCTGCCGAGCGAGATCGGGGTCGAGGAGTGCGTGATCTCACGCGAGGTCGTGGAGAACAAGATCGACCCGCTAGCGGTGATAAAGAAGGCCGGCTGAGGTTCTTTTCGCCCGCGCTCCAGCTGGCACACTGCCCGTGACGCCGGCGTCCCGCAGCGCGATGCACGTTCGGTTTGGTGGCCGCTGACGCCGGCCAGACCCACTTGCGATTTGCGGCCGTCTCTCGCCACCGTGTAACCTCTACCCTGTAGGGGGAAGCAGCGCAGCCACTCGCTGCGGCGGCGCCAATCGGAACTTTCTACCGCGGCTCGGCCCTCGGCCACGGTTTCACCGGCGCATGAGCTCGACATCTGGTCGAGCACCACCAGAACCTCCCACGTCCTATGGCAAAACAACCGACCGGCGAATATCAGACCTTGCCCCTCTTGCCGCTGAGGGATGTCGTCATCTTTCCCGGAATGATGATGCCGTTTGTCGTCGGCCGCTCGCGCTCTGTGAAGGCGCTCGAGCGCGCCATGGAAACCGGCAAGCGGCTGTTTCTATCGGCGCAGAAGGACGCCGAGGCGGAGGATCCCGGCACCGGCGACATCTACAGCCTCGGCACGGTCTCGACCATCGTACAGAGCCTCAAGCGACCTGACGGCACGGTAAAGGTTCTGGTCGAAGGGGTACGGAGGGCGCGCGTGATCGAGCCCACCGACGAGACCAGCTTCCTCGAGGTTGTGGTCAAGCCGATCGAGGACACCGACGACGACGAGCTGCTATCGCGCAAGACACGACGTCTGGTCCGGCTGTTCGAGAAGTACGTGAAGTTGTCGTCCAATCTGCCGAACGAAGCGGTGCTGGCGGCGGTAAAGAAAGACCACCCCGGCCGTCTCGCCGATACCATCGCCGCCCACCTGCCGCTCGACGTACCGGCCAAGCAAGAGATTCTCGAGATCGTCGACGTCGAGGCGCGCCTGGACAGGCTTACCCAGTACATCAGCACCGAGATGGAAAAGGTAAAGATGGACCGGGAGATTCAAGGTCGCGTCAAGAAGCAAATGGAGCAGGCGCAGCGCGAGTACTACCTCAACGAGAAGATCAAGGCGATCCAGAAGGAGCTCGGCCGCGGCGACCGCGAGTCTGATCTCGATCAGCTCCGCCGACGCATCATCGAGGCTCGCCTGCCTGCCGAGGTCGGCGAAAAGGTGGACCAAGAGCTCGATCGTCTCGAGGCCATGCCGCCCATGTCGGCCGAAGCAACGGTTTCACGCAACTACGTCGATTGGTTGGTCTCGGTGCCGTGGTTCCGGCGCAATCTGGAGAACCGTGACCTGGAGCGCGCCGCCCAGGTGCTGGAACAAGATCACTACGGCCTTGACGACATCAAGGAGCGCATCCTCGAGTTCCTCGCCGTTCGCCAACTGGTCGACAACCCGCGCGGCTCGATCCTTTGCTTCGTCGGACCGCCGGGCACCGGCAAGTCGTCGCTCGCCAAGTCGATTGCCCGGGCCACGGCGCGAGACTTCGTGCGTCAGTCGCTCGGGGGTGTTCGCGACGAGGCCGAGATACGCGGCCATCGGCGCACCTATATCGGCGCGTTTCCAGGGCAGATCATGCAGCGTATGAAGCAGGCGGGAGTGCTCAACCCGGTGTTTCTGCTCGACGAGATCGACAAGATGAGCATGGATTTCCGTGGCGACCCGTCGGCGGCATTGATGGAGGTGCTGGACCCGGAGCAGAACCACACGTTCGTCGACCACTATCTCGACGCGGAGTACGACCTGTCGGGAGTGATGTTCATCTGCACGGCCAACGTTCTGCACACTGTACCCGCGCCACTGCAGGACCGCATGGAGGTCATCCACCTGTCCGGCTATACGCAGCAGGAGAAGCTGCAAATAGCCCGGCGACACCTGCTTGACAAGCAAATCGCGTTTCATGGCTTGCTGCCGGGTCAACTCGAGCTAACCGACGCGGCGCTCGACAAGATCATCGACGAGTACACGCGTGAGGCGGGAGTCCGACGCCTCGAGCGAGAGCTCGCCAAAGTGTGCCGCAAGGGCGCGCATGACCTGGTGAAACAACACCATAAGGAGATCGCGCTAGCCGCCGAGGAAGACGTCCGGCGCCTGTTGGAGGTGAAGCAGCCAGCGATAGAGGACGCCACAGAGGAGCCGATCATCGCACCATCGGGCGAAGATGATGCCGACGAGCCGATCACCGCTATCGGCGACGCCGAGGGCTCGGCGGATGGCGCCGACGCGGACTCGGAGACCGCCAGAGCGGAAGCCGATAGCTCTTCCGACACCCCGCAACCGGACGATTTACCCGAGCTCACGGCCGACGACATCTTCGTCGAAGCCCGCGACCCGCGCGCCCAAGCGCTGCCGATTCGTAGCCGAATGGCAGAGGCGATCCCCGAGGACGCCACAATCCTCGTCGACGAGGAACGCCTCGAGGAATATCTCGGCGTACCGCGCTACAAGCGCAAGCGACGCGAAGAGCGAGCCGCTATCGGACTCGCCTTCGGGCTCGCGTGGACAGAGCACGGCGGCGAGAAGCTCGACATCGAAGTCTCGCTCATGCCTGGTAAGGGAAAGCTGGCGCTCACCGGCCAACTCGGCGACGTAATGCAGGAGTCCGGCCAGACGGCGCTGTCCTATATTCGCTCGCGCACCGGACGTCTGGGCGTGGCACGCGACTTCTATGCGAAGCTTGACGTCCACGTTCACGTGCCTGAGGGAGCCATTCCCAAGGATGGCCCTTCGGCCGGCATCACGCTGGCGACGGCGATGGTTTCAGCGCTTACCGGGATACCGATCCGGCACGACCTTGCCATGACCGGCGAGATCACCTTGCGTGGCAACGTGCTGCCGATCGGCGGTGTGAAGGAAAAGGTGCTCGGCGCGCATCGCGTCAACATCACCACGGTGCTGCTGCCGGCGGAAAACGAGAAAGACCTCAAAGACGTGCCGGATGAGATTCGCGAGCAGCTCACGATCCACCTCGTTTCGACGATGGACGAAGTCTTGAAGCACGCGCTGGTCTCACCGCTAACACCGCTGCCTGACGAGAAGCAGGATGGCGGCCTAGCCGCAGATCCGCACCCGAGCGATGCTCTGGAGCCGCCGCTGACCCACTAGTGGCCTGTAACAGGCCACTACCAGGCCGTGGTGGTAGCGGACGCACTCAGCCCGGTCTGGTTACGGAGCTTGCCGCGTTGGGCGGCGGCGTGAGGAAACCACGTCGTGAAGATCCAGGATGTACGGGCGGAGTTCA
Organism: Acidobacteriota bacterium; assembly: GCA_963666055.2. Classification (GTDB taxonomy): domain Bacteria; phylum Acidobacteriota; class UBA890; order UBA890; family WLXD01; genus DASCOT01. The sequence goes on from CAXWPH010000015.1 coordinate 1,877,735, forward strand.
CGACATCGCGCCCAGGCCACTATCCGCCCGATTTGCTGCCGGAGATCGCGTTTCTTGGTCGATCCAACGTCGGCAAGTCGAGCCTTATTAACTCGCTGCTCAATCGGAAGCGACTGGCTCGCACGAGCAAGGCACCCGGCCGCACGCGCGCCATCCATTGGTATCGCGTCGAGGGCGGCGGGCTGCGGTGTCGCTTCGTCGATCTGCCGGGGTACGGCTACGCGCGAGTGCCGCGGCACGTGCGCGAGCACGAGTGGGCAGCACTGATCGAAACCTACCTGCGGTCGAAGCAGCCAATGGCGGTGGCGATACAGCTGCTCGACATCCGGCGCGAAGGCCCAACGACACTCGATGAGCGGATGATCGAGTGGTTGCGGGCCAACGAGCGGCCCACCACCTACGTGCTCACCAAGGCCGACAAGCTGTCGCGCTCGCGCCGCGCTCGCGCCGCCCAGCTCTTCGCCCGCAAGCTCCAACTACCCGATGGAGTACGGCCCATTCCTTATTCGGCGGTAACCGGCGAGGGGCGCACCGAGCTATGGTCGGTGCTGGACACGCACATCGCAAAGAGCTGACCGCCGACGGTGGCCCTTTCGCAGGGGCTTGCGGCGCATCGCCGGGCCGATGAGGTTGGCTGTTGAATGGTATTCTTGCCGGTCTGCGCAATTTCATGCGAAACTCGCCTCCAATCGCTCGCCGACGGCACTGCTGTGGACAGTGAGAACAGGACAACCTCCGATGAAAGAAGGACTCCACCCGGAGTACCATCCGGTCATTTTCGTCGACAGCGCCGCTGATTTCGAGCTGGTTACGCGGTCGACCAAGACGAGCAGCGAAACGCGCCAGATCGACGGCGTCGATCACTATGTGCTCCGTGTCGAGATCTCCTCGGCGTCGCACCCTTTCTTCACCGGCGAACAACGCTTCATCGACACGGCCGGCCGCGTAGAGAAGTTCCAGCGTAAGTACAAGCAGTTCTACCAGGCGCAGGACGACGCTAGGGAGGCGGTGGTCAAGAAAGCGGAAGTAGTCGCGTCCACGGCCGTGCCAGCCAGCGACGACGACGTGCCTGAAGGTGCCGCCGAAGCGACACCGGAGGCTGACTCGGTCGCCGAGGCGGATGCTGCCGCCCAGGAAACCGGCGCCGCCGATGCGGAGCCCAGCAAGGCCGACGCCATCTCGGAGGAGGGCGACGCCGATGCCGGTGCCGACGACACGGAAGTCGCCGACGATCCCGAAGCCGAGAGCTAAGGAGCGACGCGCTAGGACCATGTCCATGGTCTGCGCGTTCCGACCGTGCAAGAACAGGTCCTGACGCGGCTTCAGGAGCTGGAGAAACGCTTCGAGGCACTCAACGAAGAAATCGTGCGCCCGGAGGTTATCCAGGATACGGCGCGTTACACCGAGCTCATCAAGCAACATGCCGAGCTCGATCAGATCGTCATTGCCTTCCGTCAGTTGCAGCACCTCTCGAGAGGTATTCGCGACAGCGAGGAGTTGCTCGACGAGGCCGACCCCGAGATGCGCGAGCTCGCCGAGGAAGAGATCGTCCGGCTCGGCAGCGAGCGCGACGAGCTCGAGCAGGCTCTCTACCGCATGCTCCTTCCGAAGGACCCCAACGACGCCAAGAACGTCGTGCTCGAGGTCCGTGCCGGTACCGGCGGAGAGGAGGCGGCGCTGTTCGCCGCAGAGATCTTCCGCATGTACGCCCGCTATGCCGAGGCCAAGCGCTGGAAAGTGGACGTGATGAGCGAGAGCAGCACCGGCACGGGCGGGCTGAAGGAAGTGATCGCGGTCATCGAGGGGCACGGCGCCTACAGTCGCTTGAAGTACGAGAGCGGCGTTCATCGCGTGCAACGCGTGCCCGCGACTGAGTCATCGGGTCGCATCCACACATCGGCTGTCACAGTGGCGGTCATGCCCGAGGCGAAAGAAGTAGAGGTGCGGATCGAGGACAAAGATCTGCGCATCGACCGCTTCTGCTCGTCGGGCCCTGGCGGTCAGAGCGTCAACACGACCTACTCGGCAATCCGGGTGACGCATTTGCCCAGCGGCCTGGTGGTCTCGTGCCAAGACGAGAAGTCGCAGCACAAGAACCTGGCCAAGGCAATGCGTGTGCTGCGGTCACGTCTCTATGACAAGAAGATGCAGGAACAGCAGGACGAGCGCGCTGCCGAGCGTCGTGGCATGGTGGGGAGCGGCGACCGGAGCGAGAAGATTCGCACGTATAACTTCCCGCAGAACCGAGTCACGGATCATCGGGCACACCTCACCGTGCACAGGCTTGCCGAGATACTCGGTGGCGACCTGGAGGCGGTGCTCGACGCTGTGATTACCGCCTTCGAGGCAAAGCGTCTGAAGGCCGAGTTCCAAGCAGCTGGCTAGCATGTTCGGCATCGGCTCGGGGCCGGGGTGACCGGCTTGTCCGGGCGTCGAACCGTCGATGCCACCTTGCGCGACGCTGCAAGACGGCTCGAGGCGGCCGGCGTGGACGCGCCGAGAATCCAGGCCACCGCCCTGTTGGGGCACGCGCTGCAAATCGACCGCGCCGCGTTACTGGCGAGCCTGTCGGACGTGGTCGATGCTGAAACAGCCAGCGCCTTCGACGCGCTGATCGAGCTTCGCTGCGCTCATTATCCTCTTCAATACCTGATAGGCCGTGCCAGCTTTCTCGATTTCGAGGTTCGGGTCGGGCCCGGCGTCTTCATCCCGCGTCCAGAGACCGAGCAACTCGCCGAGAAGGCGCTGCGACTCTGGACCCCGGCGCACCCGTGGGCGGTTGATGTCGGAACGGGCAGTGGCGTGATCGCGATCGCGCTGGCGCGTGCGTATCGGCGGTGCCGCGTGTTGGCGCTCGATCTCTCGTCGACGGCGCTGGCCTTCGCCGCCGCCAGTGCTAGCGACAACGGCGTTGAGCACCAGATCACGTTCGTCCGCTCGGATCTGCTCTCGGCAATTCGATTGCGCCCGTCCTGCGTCGACATCGGATTGCTGGTTAGCAACCCACCCTACGTGCGACTTGGCGACGTCGTGCAGCCAGAGGTGCGCGATCACGAGCCCGTGGACGCCTGGGCGGCGGGACCACTGGGAACCGAGATCTACGCACGGCTGATTTCCCAAGCAGCGGAGCGACTGAACTCGGGTCGTCCCATGCTGCTCGAGCTCGGCTACGGCCAAGCGGAGGCAGTAGCGGAGCTCCTGCAACGCGATGGTCGTTGGCTGGACTCCCGGGTGGATTCCGATTTCCAGAACATCCCGCGTATCCTGACCGTGCGACGGCACTGATTCCGGGCTCTCGGCTGCCGGCGACGCCGAACCTCGCTACTTGTCGATTGGCCCAGAACACTACAATCGCCACATGGAAAAGCTCCGCATCCGCGGCGGCCGACGCTTGAGCGGCCGCGTACCGATCGACGGCGCCAAGAACGCGGCGCTGCCGGCGCTGGCCGCGACCTTGCTCAGCGACGACGAGACCCGCCTGGAGAACGTCCCCGAGGTGCGCGACGTCGATACGACCTGTCGCCTGCTTCATCATCTCGGTAGTGAGGTGGCCCGCCCGGAGCCTGGCGTCGTCGTGGCGCGTAGCGCCGGCACACCGGAGTCTGAAGCATCCTATGACTTGGTGAAGACAATGCGGGCGAGCTTCCTGGTTTTGGGGCCGTTGCTGGCGCGCACCGGGCGCGCCAGAGTCTCGCTGCCCGGCGGCTGCGCCATCGGCGCCCGTCCGGTCGATCGCCACCTTGCGGGGCTCGCCCGGCTCGGTGCCGAGCTAAGGCTCGACCAGGGTTATGTCGAAGCGCGCTGCAAGCGTCTGCAAGGGGCGGAGGTCGTGTTCGACGTGGCTACCGTGGGCGGCACGGAGAACTGCATGATGGCGGCGACGCTGGCGGCGGGGACAACCACGCTACGTAACGCCGCCACCGAACCCGAAATCACTGACCTGGCGAACCTCCTGATCGCCATGGGAGCAAGTATCAGCGGCGCTGGCACCGACACCATCGAGATCGAGGGCGTGGTGTCGTTGCATGGTGCACGCCACTCGGTTATCCCAGACCGCATCGAAACCGGTACATACCTGGTAGCGGGAGCCCTCGCCGGCGAGGGACTTGAGATCGTCGGATGCCGACCGGAGCATCTCGGGGCAATAATCGACAAGTTGGTCGCCACCGGCACCGAACTCCGCGTCGACGACGACCGCATCGTGGTGTCGCGTGGCGACCTTCGCCCGGTCGACCTGCATACTCAGCCTTACCCCGGCTTTCCGACCGACATGCAGGCTCAGTTCATGGTGCTGATGACCCAGGCCAGCGGACGTTCGGTGATCCGCGAGAACATCTTCGAGAACCGATTCATGCACGTATCGGAACTGTCACGCATGGGCGCCAGTATTCGAATCGATGGCCGCCACGCCATCATCAGCGGCCCCACACCACTGGCTGGAGCCACGGTGATGGCCACCGACCTTCGGGCCTCGGCCTCGTTGGTGCTCGCCGGGCTGCTCGCCGAAGGCGAGACCGTGATCGATCGCCTGTACCATCTCGACCGTGGCTACGGGAACCTCGTAGGCAAGCTGGCGGCCGCTGGGGCGGACGTCGAACGTTTCCGCGAATAGCCGGAGGACTGATGCCCGATGACTGCCCGTTTTGCCAGATAGTAGCCGGCGAGGTCCCGGCCACGATCGTTCTGGAGAACAAGCTCGCCGTTGCCTTCGAGGACGTCAACCCGCAGGCGCCGATGCACGTCTTGATCGTGCCGCGTAAGCACATTCCGACGCTCAACGATCTCCAGGCCGAAGACCAAGCTGTGGTCGCCGGGTTGCTGATAATGGCGCGCGACATCGCCCACCAGCGCGGCCTTGCAGCTGCCGGCTATCGCACGGTCTTCAATTGCAACGCCGACGCAGGGCAGACAGTATTTCACCTTCATCTGCACGTGCTCGGCGGTCGCAAGCTATCCTGGCCCCCCGGCTAACCCTACGGTGTCCGGGGCATCCAACGCAGCAAAGAGGAGTCGATGATCCGAGACGAGGAACGCAACGGCGTCCGCTTGCTACGCATGGAGCTCGGGAGCGGCAATGCGCTTGGGCCCCGCGTTGTCGAGGCGATCAGCGCTGCGTTGGATGCCGAGCAACGTCCGACCGTGCTCACGGGCGAGGGCGGCATCTTCTCGGCTGGCCTCAACCTGATTGAGCTGGCGGCGTTCTCGCGCGACGAGATGGCGGACTTCGTCGAGGAGTTCTCCATACTCCTGACTCGTGCGCTGACCACACGGTACCCGCTCGTCGCCGCGGTCAACGGCCATGCCGTAGCCGGCGGCTGTGTGCTCGCCATGGCGTGCGATCGTCGCATCGGAACACGGGGCGACTTCAAGATCGGAATGAACGAGATGGCCATCGGACTCACCCTCCCAGCGGTTGTCACCGAGATTCTGCGCGACAAGCTAGCCTCCGAGCAGGCGCGAACCGTGATCCTGGGCGGGGCTCTCTACGACCCGGAAGAAGCACAGCGAGCTGGCCTGCTCGACGCTGTCGCTGACAGCGCCGACGAGGCCATCGATCGAGCCTGTGAGGTAGCCTGCGACCTCGGCAAGTCGCCGGCTGAGTTCGCCGCCATGAAAGGCAGTCTCACGGCTCCGATCATGGAGCGTTTTCAGCAAACCCGCACAGCGCTCGACCGGCGTTTCATCGACTCATGGTTTGCTCCACCGGCCACGAAGCTACGCGAAAAGATGCTCGAGCGGTTGCAGACACCTTAGGCATCGGCGGCGAGACGGGTTGCCGGCGAGCTCATTCTGCTGCCGACGAGACCGGCGTCACAGCAGCGGCGCAGACCCACACCCGACGCGCTCCCGCGGCACGCAAGCAACGCACCGCGGCGCGCATCGTCGCCCCGGTCGTAATAACGTCGTCCACGAGCACGACGTGCGGCGGACAGCCGCGCTGCCGATAGCGGCGAGCAACGCCGAAGGCGTTACGCATGTTGTGCTCACGGGCTACCGCGCCGCGGCCAACCTGCGGCGCCGTCGGACGAGTGCGGCGTAGTAGCCTACGCAGCCGCGCCCTCGGCCACGCGTGTGCGAGGCCCCCAGCGATGGCCTGCGCCTGGTTGTGCCCACGAGCCCACTGACGCCGCCAGTGCAACGGCATTGGAACCACGGTGACGGGGCCGGCAGGAAACGACTCGAGCAAGGGGATCATGGCGCGCCCGAAGTATCGCCCGATGGGGACATACCCGTGGAACTTCAAGGCCCGAACGAGTGACCGGGACGGCCCTGCGTACACCAGCAGCCCGCGGCCCGGGTGCCCGCCGCCGAGATCGAGATGCTGATAACAAGGACGCAAAGCCGCTGCGCAACGCGCGCACAGAAAAGGCGCCCACGGGTTCCGCGAGGACGGCGCGTTGCAATGGTGGCAACGTGGCGGCAGAAGGCCGTCGACGAGCGCTCCAAATACCCCACCCAACATAGTCGGGTGAGACGGTCACCAGGATGAGGAATCACAGGAAGGGTGGATCGAGCTCGACTGCGCTGCTCAGCGGGTCAATGCTTCTTTGCGCTCCTGGCATTCGATACAGAAGGCGGCCCAGGGAATTGCCTTCAGGCGGGTCTCGGTAATTTTCTCGCCGCACTCCTCGCAATCGCCGTAGTCGCCGTTATCTATGCGCTCCAAGGCAGCGTCGATCAGCAACAGCCGGGCGCGATCATTCTCCGAGAGACTGTAGTTGAACTCCTGGGCGTACAGCTCGGTGGCGGTATCGGCGAGGTCCAACGGGCCGTCCTCGCTGCTACTGCGACGCTGCGTCTCCGTTGATCGCTTGAACGCGGTGGCCAGCTCACGCCGACGCTCGTCGAGCCGGGCACGAAGCCTCTTCTTCAGAACAGCTCTCATGACTGCCTAACTGCCTTCTAGCGGTCGTAAGGATGGCCGTGAATAATCGTCATGGCGCGATAGACTTGCTCCGCCAACAAGAGCCGGGCCATGTCGTGCGGGACAGTCATCTGCGACAGGCTCACCATCCGGTCTGCCTGTTCGCGGACCGTAGAGAATAGTCCATCGGGCCCACCGACGACAAACACCACCGATCGCGTGTCTTCGAAGCACTGGCGGCGGATCAATTCGGCGAACTGGCGCGATGTCATCGGCTTTCCGCCAGCGTCCAGAGCGGCCACCCAGGCAGGCTCGAGCTGCCGGATGTGCGACAAGACACCACGGCCTTCGCGCTCCAACCGGTGTGGTTTGGAGTAGCGGCCATCGTGACGCTCTTCGGGGACGGTAACAACCCGACAGTCACGATAGCGTTTGATGCGGCCAACGTAGTCAGCGACGCCCTCGACAGCATAGGCGGCCTTGGTCTTGCCGACCCAACAGAACGAGAGGGCGCTCACGCCTCGCCGGACGGCTCAGCGGGGACCCACTCCAACAGGGGTGCGTCGCGCCAGAGGCGCTCGAGCTGATAGAAGTCTCGCGACGGCGGTGTGAAGATGTGCACGACCAGGTCGATGTAGTCGAGGAGTATCCAGCTCGCTTCCGAACGGCCCTCGATGTGGTTTGGCTTGGCGCCCTGGTCCCGAAGACGCTCGCCCACTGCATCGCAGAGCGCCTGTACGTGTGGGGCGCTACGACCGCTGGTGATAATCATGTAGTCGGTGAAGCTCGACGTCTCCCGCATGTACAGCACGACGCTTCGTTCGGCCTTGTGTTCGTCGAGCACTACCAACGCCTCGGCGACGATCGGCGGCAGAGCCTTGTCGAACCGTTCATTCTGCAGTTCCGACGCGGGCATCAGGTCACTGTTGCGGTGGCCACGGCGCTGGCCGCGTAAAGTTCATGCGTGTGGATGTAGCGCTCGACCTCGCTGGTGACGCGATAGCGGATGCTCTCACCGGCCTGCGCCCGACGGCGAATCTCGGTCGACGACAGGTCGAAGTGAACCGCATCCGACAGGTAGATACGCAGATCGTTCTGATCAGTGTCGGCCGCCGCGTCACCGCGTATGTCAGTTAGGCGAGGGTGGACCGACTCCGGAAGTACCTCGCGCACGCGATCGAAGCTGTTGTTGGGCCGCGATACAACGATGAAGCTGCAAGCCTCGAGCAACGCCGCGCTCTCCTTCCAGGTCTCGATCTGCAGAAAGGAATCCAGTCCTGCGACGAAGAACAAGCGCGTGTCCGCGCCGAGCTCATCGCCGAGCGCCCGAACGGTGTCGATGCTGTAGCTCTTGCCGGACCGATTGACCTCGAGAGGCGATGGCGAGAAAGCCGGGTTCTGGAGCGTGGCGGCCACTACCATCGCGTAGCGATGTGTCGCCGCGGTCAGATCGGGCCGCTCTTTATGCGGTGGCTCGTTGCACGGTACGAACAACACCTCGCCGAGCGCGAACTGCTCGCGGATCGTCTCGGCAAGGAGCAGATGCCCCAGATGCGGCGGATCAAAGGTACCGCCGAAGACCCCGACGCGCCGTTGTGTCAATCCTCTTCCCTCCTGTCAGCGACGGTTTCCGCGGCAGCGCAAACACCATCCTCCGCCACGGCGCGCCGGGTTTGTGAGCGGATCCAGTCAACGAGCGCTTCGAGGCCCGTCTTCTCGGCAGCCGAGATCTCACAGTAGGCGATCTGCTCGTCTTCGGCGAGCTGCCGGAGCCCCATTACGCGTTCGACGCGAGGCTCGAGGTCGATCTTGTTGGCGACCAGAATACGCGGACGATCGAGCAGATCTTCTCGGTACAATCGGAGCTCGTCGCACAACTCACGATAGTGATCCGACGGTGTCCCCTCCAGGCTCGCCGCATCAACCAAGATGACCAACGCCCGCGTCCGCTCGATGTGGCGCAGAAACGTCAACCCGAGGCCCTCGCCGCGATGGGCGCCACCGATCAAGCCGGGAACGTCGGCAATCACGACGCGATTCCAATCGCCGGTGTCCAAGACACCGAGGTTGGGCTCGAGCGTGGTGAACGGATACGCGCCGACCTTCCCCTGCGAATCGGTCAATGAGCGTAGCAATGTCGTCTTGCCGGCGTTCGGGCGCCCAATCAACCCAATCGCTGCGATGAGCTTGAGCTCGAGACGCAACACGCGCCGCTCTCCGGGCGATCCGGGGTGGGCGAATCGCGGTGCCTGGCGCGTCGCTGTAGCGAAGCGCGCGTTGCCACGGCCGCCGCGACCGCCGCACGCGGCGCGAAACCGCTGCTGGGGGCGCTCGAGGTCAACGAGCAGCTCGCCGCTAGCGTCGTCATACACTTCCGTTCCTGGTGGCAGGAGAACCTCGGCGTCGCGGCCACCGCGCCCGTGCTTGTTGCTGCCTCGGCCGTGCGCCCCGCGCGATGACTTGAACAACTGGCCTCGCCGTAGGTGGCCGAGATGGTTGTATCCCTCGTCGCACACGAGCCACACGTCGCCGCCGTCGCCGCCGTCGCCGCCGTTCGGGCCCCCGTACGGAACGTACTTTTCACGCCGAAAGGAAACGCACCCGCGACCGCCGTCACCAGACTGGACGCTAATGCGGACGAGGTCACGAAGCATCGGGTTGCCACCGGCGTCCCCGAGCGGAACACCCGCGTCGCCAACCAGAGCGTACGCCCGGCTCAGGCCTCGGGGAGGACGGAGATGAACTTCCCGCGGTGGCCTTTGTTCTGGAACTTGACGTACCCATCGGCGGTCGCGAAAAGAGTGTCGTCGCGACCCCGGCCGACGTTCGTCCCGGGCTTGAAAGGCGTCCCGCGCTGTCGAATCAGAATCGACCCGCCGGTGACGAACTGCCCACCGAATCGCTTCACGCCCAGCCGCTGAGCGTTGCTGTCGCGACCGTTTCGACTGCTGCCCTGTCCCTTCTTATGTGCCATTTTTCTATCCCTCTCGTCCGCCGGCGAGTCGGTCCTGGAGCTCCTTGAGGTCGTCCCAGCGTTCCTCGGCCGCCAGGGCTGCCTGCTCCGGCCAGGTCGTCGGATCGTGAGAACGGAGGCGGCCACCAGCTGCCTCGAGAATCGCCCGCAGCGCCGGATCGTCGGAGCCAGCGAGGTCGGTGAACGTAGTGATTCCGGCGTCCTTCAACACGCTCTCGATCTTCGGTCCGATGCCTTCGATTCGCTTCAGGTTATCGTCGCCGGGCGACGCTTGCTCGGCCCTCTTGGCAGCGGGCTTTTTGGCAACGGGCTTCTTGGCAACCGCCTGCTTCGCCGGCTTCTCTTTGGCGGCCTTCTTGGCGGCGGCCTTCTTGGCCGCCGACTTCCCGCCGCTAGGCAACACGATCTCATCGATCTGCAGGGCGGTGTACGCCTGCCGGTGCCCGATCTTGCGCCGGTAGCCCTTGCGACGCTTCTTCTTGAACGCCAGCAGCTTCTGCCCACGACCGACCTCCACCACCGTCGCTTCAACGCTGGCACCGTCGACTATCGGTGTACCGATGTGCACCTGATCATCCGCTGCCACCAGGCTGACTGCATCGATCGACACTTTGGTGCCGACATCGTCGCCGAGAAGCTCGACGCGCAGGACATCGCCCTTGGCTACTCGATACTGCTTTCCACCGGTGTTGATGACGGCGTACATCTGACCAATCCGATCGTGGGCCGGGAGGAGACTCTGGCTGGGAAGACTCTATGGGCGGCTGGAAAGCGCTCGCGGGGCACAAGGCGGCCCCGCCAGAAGAGCTGATCCGTCCCGGCGCGGCTGCGGGCGCGCAGGGTACCGAGACGCGAGCGCTCATTGTAGGGTGAGTCGCCGCCAGCGGGCAAGCCGCCTGGCCGCCGCATGGTCTCCGACCAGGCTGTTAGTAGGCAGGCGCCGGTACCGGCGAGCGGCCCGCTAGTTTTAGTTTTGGTCGCCCCCCATGGCGAGGCGCTCCAGCGCGCGCTCGCGCGCCTCGAGCCTCTCGAAATGACGGTTCAGCTCGTTGATCTGGTCTTGAAGCGACTCCATGTCGAGGCGTGCATGCGAGAGTTCGTAGACCAGGTTGTGGAGCAAGTGCAGCTGCGTCTCGTGGCGCCCCTCGAGCTGACCGGTCATCTGCGACAGGTGCCCGCCGACCCAATCGGCGGTGCGATCGATCCGATCGTCCAAGGAGTCCTTCAGCCGATCGGCAGCCTCGCGTGTCTCTCGTACTGCGGCTCGCCGCAACTCGTTCGATTGGTCCTGTCGACGCATCTCGTCGAGCAGCTGCACGAGCACGTGCTCGAGGTTGCTCGACGTACGGAGCACCGGCCGTAGCACGCGGCGCAGCAGGCCCACCAGGCGACCCTTCAACCCGGCGCTTCCAGACGTGTAGAGGTCGCGCGCCGGGTTGATGTCCGCCGACGGGGCAGGCTTCAGGTCGGCGACCGTCGCCGACGCCGCGGCGCCGACCGGCGAGCGCGCCGGCCCCGAGCCAGGCGGCGAACCCACAGACGGCAATTTGCCGCGTACCTGCGGCATCTCTTCGAGCACGCCGTACGACAAATGAAGGCGTTCTAAACGCGGGCGCAGCGCCGCGCGGCGCAGCAGTTCCAGTTCGCCCGCGGTGTAGCGCGTGCCCGTTTTCTCTGCGATCCGCGCTTCGACCTGCGCTTCGAGCGCCTCTACGTCGATCTCCGGATCATCGATCCTGAAGCGACCCAAGCTTGGCCTCCGCCGGTCAGAACAACGGACCGAGGTAGAACTGAAAGTCCGGGCCGCCGAAGAAGTCCTTGCCGTTGGTGCGCTGCGCCCAGAAGAACCACAATGGTAGGCCCATCAGGTTGATGTTGAGCCCGACCCCGACCGAGCCCCGGGCATCCGCCAGACGGCCGTCCTCAAACAGCTGGAAGTCGTCATCCCTGAACCACGCCCCACCGACGTCGGCAAAAATCAGGCCGCGAATGTTGCGCAGCGCCATCTGACCGCCACGCGCCTCGTAAATCAGCGGGAAGCGGTACTCCAGGTTCACCAGGAAAGCACGGTTGCCGGAGAAGCGCAGGTAGTCGTAGCCGCGTAACTGATTCAGGCCACCTATGAAGAAAACCGTCGGATGTTCCCCGAAGCTGCCCGAGCCCCAGAGCCGCACCGCGAGTTGGCTGTCCTTGGTCACCTGGAAATACTGCCTGATGTCGATCTCGGCGTTGTAGAACCTCAAGCTCCCGACCGCCGGCGATGTCTCGAATCCAATGCTGACCCGGCGTCCGGCATACGGCCCGTACTCCTTGAATCGGGCCTTGTCGCCGATGAACTTGACGCCGATCGGCATGTAGGTGCCGCTGTGGAAATTGTCGGCGAACGTCGACAGTGTTCCGCCGGTGCCCTCGAGCAGGAACGCCGAGGGTATATAGTCGCGGTCGTAGTACCCGACCGACAACTCGACGCGCCAGTCACGACTGAACGGGTAGTCGGCAAACAGCTCGCCGCCATCCAGTCCGAAGATCGAGTTGCGATCGAGAGTGCCGTTCGCCGGGTCGAACGTGAAGAAGAACGATCGCTGGCTGGTTGCCAGCGCACCCCAGTTCCAGCGTTTCGACTGGTTTCGGTAGACACCCGTGTAGTTACGCTGACTCTGTATCGAGCCGAGAATCGCCGTAAAGCTGTGGTTGCCGAGCAGGTCCTGCATCTCGATGTACGTATTGGCGAGCACCGTGCCGCCAGCAATACCGCTGGAGTAACCGCCAGCGACCTGGATGCGGGAAATGTGCCAGCCGCCGCCGGTCGACTGGGTGCGGTTTTGATCGCTAAGCTCGACGTCGGCGATCGCCGCCGCTTCCATCTCCAGCCGGTCGATCTCCTCGTCCGGCAGTGCCTCGTCCACGGCGACAAACTGCTCCACCGCCTCGGGTATCTCCATGGTGTAGAGCTCGTATGTTCCATCTCCGTAGTTGCTGAACAAGAGCCTGTTCGTGCCCGGCAGCTCCTGGGGGGAAAACGTGCCGTGGAGAATATTCGTGTACCGGTAGACGGTCTCGGACGCGAGCTCGATCGAGTACAGGTTGTGCTCGCCGGTGCGATCGGAGACGAAGTACACCCTCGAGCCGTCTTTCGAGAAGCTCGGCTGCGTGTCGTTATAGCGGCCGAACGTCAGCTGCACACGCTGCTGCGGCCGTGCCAGGTCGATCCGGAAGAGCTTCTTGGCGCCCAGTACATGCGAGGCGAACACGATGCTTCGACCGTCCGGTGACCAAACCGGCGCGTAATCGTAGAATTCATCCTGCGTCAGGTTGGCCAGTGTGTCGTTCGACGGGTCATACAGGTAGATGTCGCGTACGCCGTTGCGGTGGGCGCCGAAGACAATGCGGCCGTCCGGCCCGATGCTCGGTGAAAGTGCCTGATCAAGCTCGGTTTTGAACTTCTTGCTCACCTTGCCGTTCTCGGCATCGATCAAGAAAAGCGTGCGTGTCGGCGGGGTCCGGGCGAAGAACGCGATGGTGCTGCCGTCCGGCGACCATGACAGATCATTGCCCGCCTGGAAGCCGACAGTCACACCCTGACCGACAACGTACTCGAACTCTCCCTGATGCCCCCCGGTCAGGTTACGTATGGGCCGGCCTGTGGCCAGGTCGAACGTAAAGGCTTCGATCTGCAGCGTTTTCTTGTTGAGGGTGATCGCCGCAAAACTGTCGCCATCGGGCGATACCACTGGGCTGAACGCCAGCTGCCGGTCCTGGAAGGGTACGTCGCGCATCACGTTGTGTGCGAAATCAGGCGCCTCCTGGCGGTCGAGCACGTTCGGCAGATAGCGCTCGCGCAGCCAGGCGCGAAAATCGTTGTTGAACTCCTGCGGCGTGATGTTGAAGGCACGCTCGAGATCGCGCTCCACATCCTGCCCGAGATCGCGCCGCAACTCTGCCAGGAAGATCCGCATTCCCTCCTCGCCGTACTCCGCCTCGATGTAGTGCCAGACGACCTCGCCGAGCACGTAATCGGTGAAGAAGCTGCGATTGTGGGTCATCTGGACGAGCGTCGGAATGTCGTCGGAGAGCACAACATCGCGCAGCATCATCTCGTCGAGCGATGTCAGGTCGTCCGATACGTACTCGGCGAAGCCCTCCATCACCCAGCCCGGAGGCGACGCGCGCATCGCGGCACCGAGGCGATTGCCGAAGAAGTAGTCGAACTCGAACAGGTGGGTTACTTCATGGACGATGAGCTTGTGCAGCGCGTCGGGCGGATCATCCACCGGAAGCACCAGCCGATTCTCGGTGGGCTCAGCGAACGCCGCGACGCCTTCCGGCAGGAAGAACGGCAGGATGTGCGTCTGCTGAAAATCCTGGTGGGTCTGGTAGAAAATGATCGGCATCCGCTCCGACATTTGATGGTTCATCTTGCGGGCGATGCGCTGGTACGCATCCTCGGCATACGCCACCACGTCGTCGAGATGCTGCTCTTCTTCGGGGTAGTAATAGACGTCGAAGTGAGGCGCCGTGTACTTCCAGAAGTCGAACGACTCGTAGGTGACCTTGTTTCTACCGAAGTAGCTGCTGTAGGGGGTGTTGATCATCTGTCCCGCGGCTTGCGGGGCCAGAACGACCAACAGGCCCAGGGCGAGCGCCGCAGTGACGGTGGCGCGCGCCACCGGCCGCGTCGCAGTGCTCGAGAGAACCTGGCTGTGGGCTTTCGGAGTAGGCATGGCGAAGAGCCTCCCTGGGCTCAGTAGATCAAGTAGCGACTCTGCTCCGAGCGTCGCGGCGTGATGGCATCGAGGAGCTGAGGCAGCAGTTGCTCGAAGGCCTCGAAAACAGCGTCCGAATTCGAGACGGATTCGTCGGCGGGAAATGAAGTCTCGGCTTCGACCGTTCCCTCGAGGAGCCTGGAGCCATCCTCGCCGCGGAGCACGAGATAGTCGTAGGTGAGCTTGTAGGCAACGTTGTCCTGGAACCGAGCGACTTCGCGTATCTCGCCGTCAGGGGAACGGATGCGCTCGCGCACCATCTCGGACCGGGGCTCGGTATTGAGGCCGATCGAGCCGGTGAGAATCAGATCTGCGCCGGCTTCCTCGGCACGCGCTACCCAGAAAGCAGCGTCGTCCAAGATGACAGCGCTTCGGTGCGCTGGATCCAGCGGCTGCCCCAGCTGATCCTGTGTCTCGAAGAAGGTGCGCTGCGTAATGCGGCGGCGCAAGTATCGTACGGCAACGTCGTTGAGGTTGGCCTCTGAATCGTCGCGCGGCACGAAGTTGCCGATGAGGATGCGACTATAGCCAGCCAGATTGGGGCCCTGATCCGGGACCGAGATCATGATCTCCAGAAACCCGAGCGTCGTCGGAGCCCCTGGATACTCCTGACTAACGATCCCTGTAGGCTCTTCCGCTGACGGATCCTCGTCGGCCGCCGCCGCGTCATCGGCCATCTCAACGGTATCTATCCGTTCCCAGATCGGCAAGAACTGGCCGTGGTTGCGCAGCACGTAGAAGCGCTCGTCGGGCTCGGCCAGGCTCAGAGCTCTGTCGTAATACTCCTTGGCTACATCGAACTCGCCCGCGCGCTCGAAGCGCACCGCCAGATTGTTGAGGGCGCGGGTGTTCACGCTGGCGACGGCGAGTGCCTTTTGCCAGCGGAACTCGGCCTCTTCCCAGTACCCTTGATCGGCGGCCGTCGCCCCCGCACGCGTCTGGTTGCCGGGCCTCTCCACCGGCGTCATGGCACAGGACACGCCGATACCCAAGGAAAGAACCGTCGCAGCAACAGCAACCGCCGACGCGCTCGAGTCGCGACGCGTTGCGGCTGGACGCCGATTCCTACTGGTCTCGCGATAGGGAGACATAGGCCTCCAGCCTGTCGGACGAAGAGGGCGCAGGCAAGGCCGACTGCCATGCGGCGAGACGGCCTACCGAGGGGACCCGGGACATACTGGCGTGTTCGTCAGGATTGAGTCTACTGATTTCAAGCTCGCGCTCGCAAGCGATGCCCGTGCCCGGCGGCACACCGAGCACCTCGCGCGCCGTCGGTCGATGGCCGTCCCCTGGTGTTGTGAACAGCACACCGCGGCACCGTGAGGCATCGAGGGTGGAGAGCCCGGCACCGCCGAACACGACGACCATCCACCGAGGTAGCCGCTCCTATCCCGCGCTTCTCGGCACCATTCCCGATCCGCCCGGCCTGCTGCACGTGCAGGGGCGGCTCGCCAGTCGCCCGTGTATCGCGGTGGTCGGCTCGCGCGCCTGTACTGCCTACGGTCGCAATGTAGCCACACGCCTCGCGGCGGATCTGGCGCGAGCCGGCATGGTCGTGGTCTCTGGGCTTGCGCGCGGCATTGACGTCGCCGCGCACCGCGGATGTCTGGATGCAGGGGGCGTGACCATCGCCGTGCTTCCTGGCGGACTGCTTCCGGTGTGCCCGCGGCAGCACCGCGCGCTGGCACGCCGAATCGCCGCTTCCGGAGCGCTGGTGGCTGAGCACGAGCCCGGGACCAAGGTCGCACGCTGGCACTTTCCCAAGCGCAACCGGATCATCGCCGCGTTGTCATGGGCAACGGTGGTGGTGGAGGCAGCGACCCGCAGCGGGGCGCGCATTACGGCCAATCTGGCGCTCGAGTACGGTCGAGAAGTGCTGGTCGTGCCAGGTCCGATTACCTCCGCGACCTCGGCGGGTTGCCACGCGCTGCTCGCCGACGGCGCCCACCCATGTACGGGCATGGCCGATATCCTCGACCATCTGCCGGCAACCGTGACCGCCGATCTGCAACCTCCGACGCCGCCTCCGCTGCCCGCTGCGCACGACACCCCAGCAGGCGCGTTGCTCGAGTTGCTGTGCCGCCGGGGGGAGCTCAGCACATCGAAAGTCGCGGAGCTGCTCGGATGGTCGTTGGTCGACACGTTGGCAACCATAACCAGCCTCGAGTTGCGTGGGATGGTCCGCATACGGCCGGGCAACAGAATCGAGTCCTGCTAGACTCAGCCGCCGCACGCATCCTCGTGCGCACTTCCTTCGGTGGGCTAGTATCAGAAACCGTCATGACCACGCGCCTCGTTATCGTTGAATCGCCGACCAAGGCGAAGACTCTGTCGAAGTACCTCGGCCCGGAGTTCATCGTCGAGTCGAGCGTTGGCCATATCCGCGACTTGCCCGCCAACGCGGCGGAGATCCCCAAGCAGTACAAGGGAGAGTCCTGGGCGCGCCTCGGCGTTCAGGTCGACGACGCGTTCAAGCCACTTTACGTCGTCCAGCCGGCGAAGAAGGCGACCATCGCCGAGCTCAAGCGTGCCCTCAAGGGAGCCGACGAACTGCTGCTCGCTACCGATGAGGACCGCGAGGGCGAGGCGATCAGCTGGCACTTGATCGAGGTCCTCAAGCCCAAGGTCCCGGTGCGCCGCATGGTGTTCCACGAAATCACACGCCGTGCCGTACAGGCGGCGCTCGAGAACACCCGGGAGCTCAATTACAACCTGGTGGAAGCGCAGGAAGCGCGCCGCATCATCGACCGCCTCTACGGCTACTTGGTATCGCCGGTGCTGTGGCGCAAGGTCGCTCCGCGCCTCTCCGCCGGGCGCGTCCAGAGCGTCGCGATCCGCATGCTGGTGGAGCGCGAGCGCGCCCGGATGCGGTTCCGCGCCGCCGAATACTGGGACCTTACCGCCGAGTTCACAACCGGTGCCGGCGATACGTTTGACGGTCGACTCCAGACCCTCGAGGGCGCCCAGCTCGCTCGGAGTGCCAACTTCGATCCCGACACCGGCAAGCTGAAAGACGACGCCATCCGCATGCTGGATGCGCAAACAGCAGCGACGCTGGCCACGGAGCTCAAGAACGCTAGCTTCAGCATCGACGCGATGCACGAGCAGCCGTTCAAGCGGTCCCCGGCGCCGCCGTTTACCACCTCGACGCTGCAGCAGGAAGCCAACCGCAAGTTGCGCTTCCCCGCTCGCCGCACGATGCGCGCCGCACAGCGCCTCTACGAGAACGGCTTCATAACCTACATGCGGACCGACTCGGTGACGTTATCTAGCGAAGCGCTCGAGCAAACGCGTGCCAGCATCGCCGCTACGTACGGTCCCGAATTTCTGCCCGACGCGCCGCGCACCTATCGAAACAAGGTAAAGAACGCCCAGGAGGCCCACGAGGCCATACGTCCCGCCGGCCGCCGCATGGTGCCGGTCAATGAAGTGCGTTCGGCGCTGAGCGAGGACGAAGCGCGCCTCTACGACCTGATTTGGAAGCGGACGATGGCATCGCAGATGCCCGACTCCAAGGGACGCCGTATGACCGTCCACGTGACCGCCAGCGGCCCGCGAGACGCACGATTCGTATCGCACGGCAGCGTTATCGACTTTCCTGGATTTCTGCGCGCCTATGTCGAGGGTCGTGCAGACCGCGAGGAGGCGCTCGCCGATCTCGACCGCCTCTTGCCACCGATGAATGTCGGCGAAGAAGTGCTCGCCACGCTCAGCACCGAGGACCATCACACCACACCGCGCCGCCGCCTTACCGAAGCAGGGCTAGTCAAAGCGCTCGAGGAATCTGGCATCGGGCGGCCGAGCACCTATGCCTCGATCATCGATACGATCGAGCGGCGCGAGTACACCTTCCACAAGGGCAACGCGTTGGTGCCAACGTTCACCGCGTTTGCCGTGGTCAAGCTGATGCAGGAGCACCTCGGGCACCTCATCGACATCGATTTCACGGCGCGCATGGAAGATCGGCTCGACGGTATCTCACGCGGCGAGCACGAGCCGTTGCCGTATCTGAAGGAGTTCTATTTCGGCAACGGCATGCCCGGCCTGAAGTCGTTGATCGAGGAGAAGGTCGAGGAGATCGATCCTCGCCAGGTGTGCTCGATTCCGCTGGGCACTGATGACGCGGGCCGCGACATCGTGGTTCGCGTGGGGCGCTACGGGCCTTTCTTGCAGCGTGGCGATCTGACCGCCAACATCCCCGACAAGACCTGCCCGGACGAGCTCGTCGTGGAACGCGCCACCGAGCTCATCGACGAGGCCCAAAAGGGCGATGAGCCGATCGGGTCCCACCCCGAGTCTGGGCTCCCCGTATACGTAAAGCTGGGGCGCTACGGACCATACGTGCAGCTTGGCGACCCGGACCCCGACAGCACGACCAAGCCCAAGATGGTGTCGCTACTCAAGGGCATGTCGCCGCCCGAGGTCTCACTCGACATCGCCCTCGAGCTCCTGAAGTTGCCCAAGGTGGTCGGACAGGATGCTGATGGCGAGGACATCGTCGTCCACCTCGGCCGCTACGGCCCTTACATCAAGCGCGGCACCGATACCCGCAGCCTGACTGATGACGATAGCGTGCTGAACCTACCGCTCCAGCGAGCGCTCGAGTTGTTGGCGCAGGAGAAGAGGCGCGGCCGCACCGCCGCCACCCAGATCAAGATCTTCGAGAATGTCGAGCAGCTGGGCGGCGCAAGCGTAAAGCTGCTCGCCGGTCGCTATGGACCCTACGTTACCGACGGCGAGATCAACGCATCCCTACCCAGGGACATGACCGAGCCGACCGAGCTGTCACTCGAGCAGGCCCTCGATCTGCTAGCACGACGTCGCGAGAGCGGACCGGTACGTCGGAAGAAGAAGAGTAAGAAGAAAGCGGCGCGGAAGGCCAAGAAAAAGACCAGCAAGAAGAAGGCGGCTAAGAAAGATTGAGCCCAGGCGTTGCGGTACCCCGCTCCCGAACTGCTCGGTCATAGCTTCGAGCCGATGAGCACTCATCCTGTGGTCACCGTCGTCGGCGGCGGCATGGCGGGGTCCGAGGCCGCCTGGCAGCTAGCTCTACGCGGCATCGGCGTACGCTTGCACGAGATGCGGCCCGGACGGTCGACGCCAGTGCACAAGAGCGAGTATCTCGCGGAAATGGTGTGCAGCAATTCCCTGCGGTCCGACGGGCTCGACAACGCCGTCGGTCTATTGCACGAGGAAATGCGCCGCCTGGGCTCGCTGTTCATGGCGGCCGCCGACCGCAACCGCGTGCCCGCCGGGAAGGCGCTGGCGGTCGATCGCTGGAAATTCGCCCAGGACATGACCGCCTCCCTGGAAGCAGCGAGCTCAGTAGAGATTATTCGCGAAGAGGTGCGCGAGATCCCCGAGGGACCGACGATCATAGCCACCGGCCCGCTGACATCGGAGGCCCTCAGCAAGTCGATAGAACGCTTCGCGGGCAGCGAGGATCTCTACTTCTACGACGCAGTATCACCCATCGTGCGCGCCGATTCCGTGGACACCGAACGGGCGTTTCTGGCCAGCCGCTACGACAAGGGTGGAGCCGACTACCTCAATTGCCCAATGACCGAAGAGGAGTTCGATTGCTTCTATGAGGCTCTGATGGACGCTGATCTCGCCGAGTTACAGGCATTCGAGGAGGGGCTCTTCTTCGAAGGCTGCCTACCGATCGAGGAACAGGGGCGGCGCGGCCGCAAGACGCTTCTGTTCGGCCCGATGAAACCGGTGGGGCTCATCGACCCGCGTACCGGGCGGCGCCCGTTCACTGTAGTCCAGCTTCGACAGGATGACTTGGCCGCCCAGCATTACTCTCTGGTCGGCTTCCAGACGCGCATGAAATGGGGCGAACAGGACCGTGTGCTGCGCCTTATTCCGGCGCTCGAGAACGCCGAGTTCGTACGCTTCGGTGTGGTGCACCGCAACACCTACATCAACGCGCCCCGGACGCTGGCCGAGACACTGCAAACGCGCGCCCGTGGTGACCTGTTCTTCGCCGGGCAGGTGGCAGGTACCGAGGGGTACGTCGAATCGGCGGCCGGTGGCCTGCTGGCGGGAATCTATTGCAGCATGCTGCTGCTCGACGGCGAGATCGAGCCCGTACCCCGGAGCACGGCGCTGGGATCTTTGGCGTTTTATGTCAGCCACGCTAGCGCGGTAAACTATCAGCCGACGAACATAACCTTCGGCATCATGCCGGAGCTCGACGAGCCAACGCGTGGGCGCAGAAACCGTAAGCAGCGCCGTGAGGCACGCTCGCGCCGAGCGCTTGACGAGCTCGACAAGTGGATCAAGCGTGTCAGCGGCCGTTTGCGACTGTCGGCGGCCGCGCAGCAAGCTATCCACTGACGAGGATGACGATGTCCACGACCGTCCGCCCAGCCGTACTCATCTTCGCGGTGGGGGCGCTAGCGTTCTCTTTGGGGTATGTGGCCTTTCCGCACTCCGAGGACGAGCACTATCCAGGCTTCGCGAGCGACCTTTCCGGCCTGACACTGGATCCAGGCACTACCGCACCGGCGTTCGTCGTCAACTATCTTGATGGCTCTCCGCTGGCGTCGACTGACCTCAAGGGTAAGATCGTCGTAGTCGATTTCTGGGCGACCTGGTGCGCTCCCTGTCTGACCGAGATACCGCATTACAACAGCCTGCACGAGGAGTACGCGAACAGGGGCGTGGAAATGCTCGGCATCACCCTGCAATCCGGAAGCCAGGAGCAGGTGGGCGAGTGGATCTCCCGACCGGTCCGCGTCGGCACACAGGAATTCTCGCTCGACTACCCCGTAGTAATGGGCAACTCGGACGTCGAGGCGGCGTGGGGTCCGATTTACGGATTCCCGATGACCTATCTAGTCGACTCCGAGTGGAAGATCCGCAAGAAATGGCTGGGGGCGGTGGCCAACAAGAGCGAGCAGCTCCGGTATCTGATCGACGAACTCATCGCTGAGCGCGCCGACGGTTAGGCAGCGCATGCCGGAGCAGGGTCGTATGGTGCAGTCGACCGCAACGGCGGCTGACCTGCCTGCGCCGCAGGATGACACGTGACCAGCGCGTGTCTGCGTGGCCGCGATGCGTTCCTTCAGGCGCTGCACCTGGAAGACGCGGCCTCCGAACACACGCTGCGAGCCTATCGGACCGACCTCGACCAGCTCGCCGCTTTCCTATTGGCTTGGGAATCGGGCAAGGAAGCCGACTACCGTGGCAATGTGACCGGCAGGCAGCAGGCGGGCGAGGGTCGCCGCGTGTCCGCAGCCGCGATTACCGCTGCATCGGTACGCGCCTGGGCCGCCCGCATGCACGAGGCGCGTCTGTCGCCGGTTACCGTCGGACGGAAGCTGGCAGCGGTCCGCTCCTTCGCCAGCTACCTGTGCCGCGAGGGACTTCTGACCACGAATCCGGCGCGCCTGGTGCACAACCCCAAGGTGGCTCAACGATCGCCCGCCTTCCTCACCGAGGGCGAAGTCACCAAATTGCTCGAGTTCGATGACGATTCAGCGCTCGGCACACGCGACCGCGCCGCGCTGGAGTTGCTCTACGCGACCGGCCTACGAGTGAGCGAGCTGGCCGGGCTCGCGGCCGAGGATGTGGACGTGGCGGGACGCTCTCTGCGCGTCATCGGCAAAGGCGACAAGGAGCGTATCGTTCCGTTCGGCAAACCGGCGGCAGCCGCTCTGCGCGCCTGGTTGCCGATTCGCCAGCAGTGGCTCGACCACCCGCCGAAGCGGGCGCGGGAGTCGGCCAAGGTGCGCGCCGACGCCATGCGGGCTTTGCTATTGAGTCAACGCGGACGGCGCATCGACCCTGCCGCGTTGCGGCGGCTGCTAGCCCGCCGACTAGAGGAAGCCGCCCTGACGAAACGTGTTACCCCCCACGCCTTGCGACACTCGTTCGCGACCCATTTGCTGAACGCCGGCGCCGACCTGCGGGCCATCCAAGAGCTCTTGGGCCACGCCTCCCTCGCCTCTACACAGCGGTACACGCATTTGTCGACCCGTCAGCTACAAGACGTCTACAGGGGCTCGCACCCGCGTGCCCGGCGACGCGACCCTAACGCTCGACAGGCCCGCACGGGACACTAGCAGGGCCTGGTGGATGTGTAGCGGCGAGACACGGGAGCGGACCCGCAGCCCCAGCCGCGCCTTGCTACAATCGACCCATGACGAGTCGGTTCCACAGCACCACGATCTGCTGCGTACGGCGCGATGCCCAGGTGGCGATGGGCGGTGATGGTCAAGTGACGCTCGAGCATACGATCATGAAGGCGGGCGCCCGAAAGGTTCGCCGCATGTACAACGACACGGTGCTGGCAGGCTTCGCCGGCTCGGCCGCCGACAGCCTGGCGCTGTTCACCCGATTCGAGGTGAAGCTCGAGAGCTTCAATGGGAACCTGCGACGCGCCGCCGTGGAGCTGAGCAGCGACTGGAGAACCGAAAAGAGTCTCCGGCATCTTCAGGCACTGCTGGTCGTCGCCGACGCCGAGACATCGATCCTCTTGTCCGGTACTGGCGACGTCATCGAACCCGATGACGGAATCCTGGTGATCGGCTCGGGTGGCCCGGTGGCTCTCGCCGCCGCCCGCGCGCTTGTCGCCCACACCGAGTTCGACTCCGAGGCTGTCGTACGAGAGGCGTTGTTGATCGCGGCGAGCATCGACATCTACACCAACGAGAATATTCGGATCGAAGTGCTGGGGGCACGATGATGACGCAGCACCGCAATGCCGAACCAGCCGGGTCGCGGGCGAGCTTCCGGTAGACATGGTTATTTCACTGCCCGAGAAGCTCGAGCCCAATGCCGGCGGCGTCGACGAGCTCACGCCGAGACAGATTGTGGAGCTGCTCGACAGGTATGTCGTCGGACAGCGAGCCGCCAAACGGGCGGTGGCCATTGCCATCCGCAATCGCTTCCGTCGGTTGCAGCTGCCAGCCGATCTCGCCGACGAGGTGGCACCCAAGAACATCCTCATGATCGGCCCGACCGGCGTTGGCAAGACCGAGATATCCAGGCGGCTGTCGCGACTGACCGGCTCGCCGTTTCTCAAAGTCGAAGCGACCAAGTTCACCGAAGTCGGCTATGTCGGGCGCGACGTCGAATCGATGGTACGAGACCTGCTCGACATAGCCATCGCGATGGTGCGCCGGGAGCATGCGGTGGAGGTCGAAGCCCAGGGGCGGCGGCAAGCCGAAGACCGTTTGCTCGACGTGCTACTGCCGCCGGCACCAATCGCACGGCCGGCGGGCGAAGAAACCGACACCGACGCAACGCGACGCGCCACGCGGGAGAAAATTCGTGCCCAGCTACTCGCTGGCGCCCTCGACGACCGCATGGTGGAGGTGGACGTTCCCGACAACCGCGCGCCGTCGTTCCAGGTATTCACCGGCCAGGGTAGCGACACGATGGACATCAGTCTGAAAGACATGTTGCCGGGCATGTTCGCTGGTGGGCGTGGCGCCACCAAGCAGCGTCGTATGTCGGTACCCGAGGCACTGGAGCACCTCACTCGAGAGGCCGCCGACGCGCTCATCGACGAAGATGAAGTAGTTCGCGAGGCGCTCCAGAGGACCGAGTCGTCGGGCATCATCTTTCTCGACGAGATCGACAAGATCGCCGGTCGGGAGGGATCGCGAGGCCCGGACGTGTCTCGCGAGGGAGTGCAGCGGGACATCCTGCCGATCGTCGAGGGCACGGCGGTGAAGACCCGCAACGGCATGGTCCGCACCGATCACATCCTCTTCCTTGCCGCCGGCGCGTTTCACGTCTCCAAGCCGAGCGATCTCATCCCTGAGCTGCAAGGCCGTTTTCCGCTGCGGGTGGAGCTCGACGCGCTCGGCCGTGACGATCTGGTACGCATACTTACCGAGCCAGAGAACTCGCTCGTGCGGCAATACTGTGCGTTGCTCGAAACCGAGGGGGTGCACGTCGAGTTCACCGACGACGCGATCGAGGCCATCGCCGAACTAGCGGAGACGGTTAACGAGCGCACCGAGAACATCGGCGCGCGCCGGCTGCACACGATGATGGAACGGGTGGTGGAGGAGTTGTCGTTCGAAGCACCTGAGCGAAGCGGCGAATCGATAACGATCGACGCTGCATATGTGCATGACGCGCTCGCCGATATCGTCCAGGACGAAGACTTGTCGAAGTACATTCTGTGAAAAGTCGCGGCGCCCTGGCCAGCGCACTCACCATTCTCGCTGCGGGCTGCGGCGCGCGAGGGGCACCCCTGCCACCCCTGCGGATAGTACCGCCGGCACTGCCCAGCGCCGAAGTCGCCCAGCTCGGAACACGCGCGCTGGTGCGATTCCTGCCCATCGCCGACACCATCGACATGGGCAACGAAAACGAGATAGCGATCGCTCGCGCCGAGCTCCTCATGCTCACCGAGCGCTATCCGGCTCTCACCGCATCGATCTTGGCACAGGGGCTCGATCGCGAGCGTGCGGCGCGTCTAGAGCTGGCGCGTCGTGCCGTCGCACTGGCAACCGAGAGCGCCGAAGCACGTCGCCAGGCGGAAGAACGACGCGCTGCTGAGGCGGCGGCAGAAGCAGCCGGCATCGTGCTTCCGCCTGAAGAAGTAAGCGCGCCCGAGGAGGAGCCGGCCGAAGAAGAAGAGCTCATCACCGAGGAACAGCGTTTGCTCAACCGGCTGCCCGGCAACACATTGCGCCAATGGCGCGAGGCCGGCCTCGAGGGCAATATTCTCGTGGAGGCGGCGCGGTGGTTCGACGAAGCGGTCGACGAGCTCTGGGATCTGCTCGGCATGCCAACCGCAATCTTTGATACGCGCCGGCCGCCGCAGCTACCGCTGCCGTCGTTGATCGTCGAGAAGGCCGCCCAGCTGGCGCGTACGCACCCATATGAAGGAAGCCTCGAGGTTGCCGATTTCTTAACCCGCGCCGCGGTCGTTGCAACGATTCCGTTCGAGGACATCAACGACTACATGGTCGACGGGAGCGTGCGCATCGACTACAACATCGGTACATCATCAAGCGGGCCCGTACGCACGCGATACTACTTCGCCGCGCGTGCTGTCGACACCGAGGGTAACGAGGGTAGGATCGACAGAATCATGGCGCTCGCCCCGGGCGGTGTGCCGCTAGCCCCGGCCGATCTGGAGGTCGAGGTTACGCCCGCCGGAGCTCGGCTCAACTGGACGGCGCCGGCCGGTGATGTATGGGGCGATCTCATCGACTCCGATGCGATCAGCTACAACATCTACCGCCGCGTCGTCGACTCGGACATCGTCTCCGTAACACCGATCAACTATGCACCGGTTACCGACACCGAGTACCTCGACAGCACCATGTCGTGGGGCGACCGTTACCGCTATGAGGTGCGTGCAGTAGCGGCGCCACCGACCAGCGGCGACACGCCCCGGCTGGTCGAACCTGAACCGCCCCAGGGGGTGATGGTTGATCCGGCCAACCCGACGTTGCTGGTGGCGCCGATAGAGCCGACGGGCCCCACCAAGGAGAGCAGCGGCGCGCTGACGCCACCGGTGTACGTGGTAGACGACTTCAAGCCCGACAAACCATTGGCCTTACGGGCCGTTCGAGCCGCAACGCGAATCACGTTGCGCTGGACCGCCTCTCCTGCGACCGACCTGGTTGGTTATCGTGTGTACCGTCGCCACCTGGTAGACGATCCGTGTGACCCCAGGTACCTGCCGGACGATGACTCTCCCGCCACCGACGACGAGGCCGACGAGGAGTCCGACGACGACAGTGACGAACCCGACTGCCTGGATACGGACTTCTCGGAAGTTGCAGACGGGGAGGCCGCGGAAGACGACATCGACCGCGTCGAAGGCGCACCTAACGACGCCGGTACGAGCGACGAACTGCCCGAAGAAGAAGAAGACGGGGCAGGAGACAACCTCGTTGTAGGGGACAACAGCGCGGATGAGGCGAGCGACAACACGACGGGCGACAACGCCGACGGTGACGATGCGGTTGGCGAAGCCGAGGGTGACCAACCGAGCGACGACGCAGAGGGCGGCGCAGATGACAACGACGCAGAGCACGGCGACGCAGAGGACAGCGACGCAGAGGACAGCGAGGCAGAAGACGGCGACGCAGAGGACGGCGACGCAGATGACAGCGAGACAGATACCGATGAATCGGGCGGCGAAAGTGCCGAGACCAAGCCCGACGATGATGACGAGCCCGCCGGCCGGCGTCGACGCCGCAACGAACTCGTTGCCGGCGGCTGGGAGATGCTGACCGCCGTGGTGATAAGCGAGCTGCGCTACACGGATCCCACCGCATCCAATGACACGGCTTGGGAATTCGCCGTCGAGGCGATCGATGATGCCGGCAATGTCAGCGAGCCGGGCACTATCAAGGTCCGTCTCGAGAACGAAGTCGAAGAACAATGAGCGCGGCGCGCCATCAGCCGCTCGAGTTCAGTCACTACTCCGGCGCGGGGAACGATTTCATCGTGCTGGACGAGCGTCACGGAGCATCGTCGACACGCGCATCAACGCACGCCAAGGCGCTGTGCCGCCGCGGGGTTTCGGTGGGTGCCGACGGGCTGATCCTGATCGACGTGAACAACCTGGACGCCGGAGTCTCAGGACGTATGCGGCTATGGAACGCCGACGGAACATCGGCGGAGTTCTCGGGTAATGCGGCGCGCTGTGCGGTGCGCTATCTCGTCGACGAAGGGCTCGCAGCCGGCCCGGTGCGACTGCAAACCGGGATCGGCGTGGTCAACGGCTATGTCGATGGCACCAATGTACGCGTCGACGTGCCGGGGACGGCCGCAGTCTGGCCTCAACGTCGCATCCGCGTCGAAGGTCGGGATCTCGTCGGAACATACGTCCAGATCGGCGTTCCGTTCTTCGTGCTGATGCATGAGGATCCGGACGAGCTGCCGGTGCGCTACCTCGGTCGCGCCATACGCAATCATCCAGACCTGAAGCCCGCCGGTGCCAACGTCGATTTCGTTCGCGTCGACGATGAGCAAAACCTCTACTTTCGCGTCTACGAGCGCGGCGTCGAGGCCGAGACATTGAGCTCGGGTACTGGCAGCATTGCCGCTGCGCTCGCCGCGGCGGCTGCGCATCGCGCCGCTTCGCCGATCGCCTGCCACACGCGCGGCGGCACGCTCACGGTACGGTTTCATGCCGTCACCGCAGCAGTTACCGAGGAGGCCTCGTCCGCGCCGGAGGCCGATACACGCGCCGCCACCGACACAACAACAGAGGCCGTGCCTGAGGTGCCAGGTGACCAACAAACCGGCGCGGCCAAGAACGACGAGTCGCCAGCGACGACGGAGCCGCCGTCAACAACTGAACGGCTCGATGCTCCCGATCTGCCTCGCGTGGCGGAGGGGTCGCCGTTGCGGTTCACCCACATCGAGGTCGAGGGCGACACACGCCAGGTCATGCGCGGGACCGCGTTTGCCGACGCGCTGCGACTGGAGTAGGGCTCAGGGGCCGTTCTGATGCCGACGTTCGAGCGCGTTGCGCAGCGGCACAGCACAACCAGGGTTCCGAGCGCTGCCGTATAGACCGCGACCATTCCCCACCACCATGCACTCGTTGTTCGAGACATCATTCGAGGTTTGCGCGGCTATGCTCGGCCTCACGGCAACACCGACACCCCCCCCTCATTCGTGGGCAACAAGCATCGAGGCACTGGCAGATCCGCGTCCTCGGCCTGTTCCGTCCAGGCGATGAGCCGACCGGACAGATCGAACGTCGCCGATCGGTCATCCCAATCCCAGCGCCTGACACCGCTATCGTGGCGCATCGAGGGCTCCCCCCAGGCAACCAGGACGTTGCGGTCATCCATCTCGAAGTCGAGCTCTGCTGCCAGGATCATGCGGCGTAACTCCTCTTCCAGTTGCTCGCCGGCGAGCGAGCGCCACACCCTCGAGAGTTCAGATGGGGGCTTGGCGCTGATTGCCAGCGGGGCGCGCGTATAGCGTGGGGTCGGCGCGTACAGATCGACGCGCACCCTTCGCAACATCACCGGCGCCGGCAACAGAGCCTTCGGCCAGTCCGCCGGGGCCAGCGTCACGCGCTCGAATATCGCGCGGCCGGCCTCCCCAACTGCGATGCTTCGATCTGTTGACAAGAGACGCACGGTGATCTCCTCGGCGTCGTCGGGAATGGTCACCACGAGGCTCGCCGTTCCGGGTAGGGCGCCCACTGTCCCGCTCCCGGCCTCGTGTAGCTCGCCGGCCTCGATCTCGAAACCAACGGTGACTGTCGAGGTGGTGCCGTCGAGCGCGGGGGCGGCCCTGGCCACTACGTCGAGCCTGAGCTCGCGGCCACGTAGCCGCCGGCTCATGGCCACCGGGAGCCGCTGCTCGAGGTACACGGCCTGGCGCCGATCGTTGTCCTGGAGGAACACTCCCGTCGGCAGCGCTGAGGGTACTGCGCGCCGCGGCAAAACGTTCTCGTCGGTCGCCGGCGGCCAGACGCGTGTGGTGAGATCGAACGAGCCGAGGAACCGGTCTTCCTCACGCCGAGCACCGGGAGCCAAGCGGCTCGGAGGAGGCGGGGGCAGGTCGACTCGGCCGGCCGCCAAGCCGCGAGGATTCAGGGCGCCTACCAGGCGCCAGCAAGGTAGGACAAACCCGGTTACCTCGGCGGGTAGGTTCGGATCTAACTGTAGCTGGCTGTTACCGAGTAGTCCGAGCACCGGCAACTTCGAGCGCAGCCGGCCGAGCGAATCCCAGCCATGCTCGCCACGGCGAAAGACAAGCGGCAAGATCGGTGTCACGTGCAGCGCTCCGAAGCTGGCCTCCTGAGGCCAAGGGCCCAGCGCTTCGCGGCCGCCGAGCAGGCTGACCACTTCGTCGACTACCCGCGACGGCACGGCCCAGGCCGGAACTGCCAAAGTCTCCCCGACATCGCGCACTTCGCTGGCATCCAACTCCAAGGTGTTCTTCCACCATTCGCGCTCGACCGTGAGCGGCTGGCGCAACGACGCCAGGTACAGATCGAACGGCGACGACACAGCGACCTCCGATTCGAGCTCCGCGACCTCCGACTCCAGATCCTCGCTGACGCGCTCAGGGGGGCTTGCAGGCGCCGTGAATTCACCGAGCACGGAGATCGGCCCAACCCGCTCTTGCAACTCTTCGACGGTAGCCGCGACCACGTACCATCGCTGCCGTCGCGACCAGCTCTCCGGGTCGCCGACCATCTCCCACTCGCGCCCGAAGGTATCGGTCACCTCACCCAGGTACAGAAAGATCGTCCCGGCGTCGAAAGTGAACAGCTCGTCCTCGGTCACCTCGGCGATAGCACGCAGAGCGCCCGCCTCGAGCGCGATCGCATACATCGGATCCTCAATCGGCTCGCGTGTGCCCGGGGGCGGCGTCTGCGCGTGGCTCTCGGCCGCGATGAACGCGAGTACGAGTGCGGTGCGCACCAACGGAATCCCCTTCATGCGATGGTCTGGCCGGGCTCGATTGCCAGCACCTCGACATCGAGACCGCGCTTCTCGCACTCCCGGCGAAGCTCCTGAGGCGTCCCCGCCAACACCGGCCACGTGCCGTAGTGCATCGGAACGATACGCCGAACACGGAGCAGCTCGCATGCCTTGGCGGCAGACCGCGGGCCCATGGTGTAGTTGCCGCCGATCGGCAGCAGGGCGATGTCGGGGGCATACAGCTCGGCGATGAGAGCCATGTCGCCGAACACATCTGTGTCGCCGGCGTGATAGATGCTCGGCCCATCATCGAAGCTGAGGACCAGCCCTGCCGGCACGCCCCCGTAGAGCATTCGATCGCCGTCCTGAATCCCGGCGGTATGCGTGGCGTGCACCATCGTGATCGACACACCGTCCAGCTGCACGGTGCCGCCGATGTTCATCTCCACGACCGAGTCGGCAGCAATTCCTTGACCGCGGAGCCAGGCGGCCAGCTCGACGATCGCTACGACCGCGCTCGGGGCGTTTTCGGCGCATACCTGGAGAGCGTCGCCGACATGGTCGAAGTGACCGTGGGTAATGACAACGATGTCGAGGCGCTCGAATGACTTCAGCGCATCGGGGCGCCGCGGGTTGCTCATCACGAACGGATCAATGAGCACGGTGTTCCCGGTGGGTCCGGTCAGCAGGAATGTCGAGTGGCCCAGCCAGGTAATGGTGACGCCAGACGATGACATTGCTGATCTCCAACCTTGAAGGATGCAGTGCGCGAATCGATTCTATTCGTTCTGCTTAGCCGCACCGAGTCGAATACCAAGGTCAAATGGCAACGGAGTGACCTGTGCTGTGGAGCCGTCGTCGACCTGCACTTCAGCACCCGGATCGGCGCGCTCCCGGCGCAGGTAACCGAGTCCGATAGGTCCGTGACGATCCGAGATCACGGTGCTTGTCACGTTGCCGGCGGCCCGTTCGCCGCTCGACAACGTCGCGCCCGGCTCGACACCCGCCGTGAAACGAAGGCCGCACAGCAGGCGATTGACGTGGCCGCGGTAGTGAATCCGCGCCACCGTCTCCTGTCCCAGGTAACATCCCTTCTCGAAGTCGATCGCGTTGTCCAGTCGTGCCTCCTGCGGTAGCTCGTTGCCGGTTAGCTCGGCACCGTGCTCGGGCACACCCGCTTCCACGCGCAGCACCTCGGAAACGTCGCGACCGACGGGGCGTAGGCCCTCGTGGGCGAGCTCGCGCGCCGCAAGCCACAGTTCGCTGGCATCCGGTTCGGGCAGCGCGACCTCGAAGCCGTCTGGCAGGCGCCCGGTTCGCAGCGACCGCAAACCACTGCCACAAGCCCGATGAACGAACGTTGTTGGAAGCGCCACTCCGAGCGCATCGGCAACGGACTGGTGGTCCGGGCCGATCAAGGCGAGAGACACCAACGGGACGCCGTCAATGCGCACCGCGGAGCGCAACACGTAGCGCCGCAGCCCGTCTACCACGCTCGCAATCACGGTCGCGTCGGATCCGATGAGCACGGCCGTATCCTCCACCCAAAGGTCCAGGCTCGCCTGCACCTTGCCGCGATTGTCTAGCAGCAGGCCGGGAGCGCCGTCGCCTGGTTGGAGAGCTTGGACATTGGCGGTCAGGAGTCGATGAAGAAACGCCAGTCGCTCATCGCCCGTTACTCGCAGATAGGCGCGCCATGGTTGCCACAGCAGCGCAGCTCCGTCGCGGGCAGCGCGTAGCTCGCCCTCCGGATCGCCGTACGAGGCGGCGTAGAGCAAGCCATTGGCCTCGCGAAGCTCCGCCCCGGCAGCCCGCTGCGTGTCTACGAAGGCAGCGGCCAAGCTCACTCGGGCCGCGGCGCAGCCAGACGCAAGACAATGTCCACGGTGTCACCGACCTGAACGGGGCCCGCCCGCCCCTCTAGGTCACCCTCCTGGCGACTGAACGCGTCGCCGTCCTGATCGAGCCGAGCGATAATGTCGAGGTCGCCGACCAGGGGAGTCCCGGGGATCATCGAGTCGGCTTCGGTGATGCTGAAGCTGACCGGCACCTCCGCCGCCATCGGCTTCACCGCCAGTGGCGGGCCGTCGTCGCGACCCGACACACGCACGATGATGTAGAGGACGCCCTCCGGCACGGGTCCCACGGTCGGGTCGACATTCACCGTCCCCTGTACCCCGGGGAGGGACGCTACCGACGGGCGCGCGCCGGGCTCGGCGGGTGGTGGTGGCGGCGGAATCGTCGCCGCTTCCTGGCGATCGATGGTCTCGACATTGCGTGACACACAGCCGGCGCAGAGCGCGGTAACGCTCAAAAGCAGCGCCACGACGCAACGACAGCGCAGATCGCACATGAAGAGTGCCTTCGGGGGTCACGAGGAGGGTGGACCGATGGTTCGCCGCCGTGCCGATCTTATCCCAAAGTCGACGTCAGCCACGACCCACCAATTCGCTGTATAGCGCCAGAAACCGCGCCGTTGCCGTCTTCCAGCTAAACTGATCGTCGAGTAGTCGACGCCCGGCGGCACCCATTCTCAGTGCGTCCGCCGCCGTCGCGCGCTGCAGCGTTGCGGCCAACGCCGCGCCATCGCCCGGCGGCACGAGATATCCGGTTCGCCCGTCCTCGACCTTGTCCGGGAGTCCGCCGGTACGCGAGACAACTACCGGCACGCCGTGCGCCATCGCTTCGAGGGTTACCAGGCTGGAGCCCTCGTAAATTGTCGGATGAACGAACCAGTCGGCGAGAGCAAGCAACCCATGTTTGATCGATTCCTCGACAGGACCGACCAGTACGCACCGGCTGCCGGCGCCGCCAGCATGCACGGCGGCCTCGATCATGCTGCGCATCGGGCCGTCGCCAACCAACACCCACGCCCACCTTTGCGGAAAAGTCGCTGCGGCGCGGGCTAGCGCTGCGGCGAGCACCTCGAAGCCCTTGTTGGGTGCCAGCCGACCGATCGACACCAGCAGCGGCTTGGCTTCGGCGACGCCGTGAGTTCGTAACAGCGCCAGCGCCGCTTCGACATCGGCCGCCGCGACACACTCCTCGGGGTCGACGGCGTTGGGGATCAGCACCATGCGCCCGGGGTCCAGCCCCAGGGAGCCTTGCACGACCGGAATCAACGCTCGGTCGGTAACGACAACGCGCTCCGCGGCCGCGGCAATGTAGCGCATGCCCGCCTGGAACGGGGCGTAGGCGAGGTTCTTCAGCCACGGAGCGCGGAATTCCTCCATCCCTTGAGTCGTAAGCACCAGCGGCGCGCGCCATCGACCGGCGCGCTTTGCCGCCGCAGCTCCGAGCCCGCCCAAGCCATGCACGTGCACGATATCGCCGGGGTCGACGATCGCATGGGCCACGCGTCGTGCCCACAGCGGGTAGTTAGTGATGCGGTCAAGCACCACGGTTCCCTTGCTCATGCCGATCGGCAGCGATCCTCGACGCACCCACCGAATCTCGGCGGACGGACTCAACGCGTGCTCGGCCTCGCGCTGCCGCTCGGGATCGCGCGGTTCCTCACTCCACAGCGTGATCTCGACCCCGGCGCGGGCGAGCTGCACGACTTGATCATGAACGTGTCGCTCCAGCCCGCCCGGACCGTGGGCAGGATGTACCCGGCGCGTGATAATCGTCAGCCTGAGCGGGATGTCAGTCATCCTGGCTCTCCCGCACAGCGCGCTCATAGAGTTCCCTGATCCGCGGACCCACTACCGTCGGCGCGAATCGTTGCCGAGCGCTCGAGAGCGCCGCCGCGCCAACGCGCCCCCGAGTTTCCTTATCGGCGACTGCGACAAGGGCCGCGGAGAGGTCTGCGAGGTTGCTGAACAGCCAGCCGTCGACGCCGCTGGCGATTACCTCTGGACTGCCGCCCGTGGCTCGGGCGATGACCGGGGTACCCACCGACATCGCCTCGAGAATCACTCGCGCCAGGGGCTCCTCCCAGGCGCTCGGCAGCACTACGGCCTTCGCGGCACGCATCAATCGAAGGGTCGCCACCTCCTCGGTCCAGCCGACCAGACGAAGGTCAATCCCCCGGGTTCGGGCGCGCTGGCGCATTTGCCGCTCGGCGGGCCCGGCTCCGGCCACCACCAGCGGCCAAGAACAACCTGCGTCGGCGAGCTCGTCGACGACCCGATCGAACCCTTTGGCGGCGTTCAGCTTCCCCACCGCCAACAGGTACGCATCCGGGAGCGAGGCGCCAACGTATGCCGAACTGACCAAGCGCGCCGAACGATCTGGATCGATGATATTCGGCAGCACTACGACGCGCGCCGCGAGGATCGACAGGCGCTGCTGCACCGCGGCGCTCACCGCGATCACACCATGCGCTCGTGACACCATGGCTTGCCGGGCGCGCAGCCTGCGGTGCCCCCAGCCGGCGAGAGTTGCCGCCAGTGGCCATGGCAAGCCGGTCAGTCGGGCGATCTGTTCGGGCATCGTTGCGCCGGTGCCGTCAGCCCATACGACCCCGTCGAGCTGTACGGGCCAGTAGTCGCGCACGGTGATCAGCGCTGCCCGACCGGCGGCTAACGCCGCCGCGATCGCCCCCGGGCCACTGTGAAGGTGCTGGCCGTGAACGACGTGGATCTCCGGGCGGGCCCGGATCCTCGCCGCGACCGCGGCGCGTACCGGGTCGAACGAGTAGTCATTGGCGCCCAGGCGCCGACGAAGCGTTCGAGCCGCCCCGATGGCGACGCGCCGAACTGAGATGCCCTCATATTCGCGGACTTCGCTTCGCCCCGAGCGACTGTCGACCTCGAGCACCTCGACCGCGTAGCCCGAAGCCGCCAAGGACTGCGCCAGGGCATGGGTGCTCCAGCCGCTACCGCCACAACCCGGCGGGTACGCGTCGGTGACCAACAGAACGCCCGGGGACATTCGCCGTCCGCCGTTTGTCATCCGCCCCCGCCTGGCGCATTCTCGACCAGCGACCAGCGATCGGTAAAGAACCGCCAAGCCACACCGGCGGTACGCTGTGGCACACGCACGAGCTGGTTGAGCACGATCGTTCGCATGGCGACCGGCTGGTCGCGCGGGATCATGCCGGTGGCGTACTGCAGCGCCAAGCCGAAGTTCCAGACGATCAGGGCGGCCAGCGCGACGGCAATCCATCGACGCCCCACCGACACTCGCTCGACCAGGGCCGCCAGCCCCAGCGCAAAGACCGGAACGAAGTTGATGAACCGCCGCGCACCGAACGAGGCGCCGCCAGCCCAGGTGGCATAAGAACCGACCACCAAGACCTGCGCCAGGAATGCCGCCGCCATTCCGCTTGCCAGCACCGGGTGCTTGCGACCGAAGAACCACAGTCCCGCCGTGCCCATCAAGGTGATCGGGGTCCACGAGTAGAGCCCGTGGAAGCCGGAAAAGAGGACCTCCAGAGCGTGGCGCGGATAGAGGGCGAACTTGTCGAGGACAAACGGGCTCGGGCTGAAGTTGCCATGCAAGGCCCGGTACACGAGAAGTTGCGGTGCGACGACTACGCCGACGGCGATCGTCAAGAGGGCCACGCCCCGCATTCGTTGCAGGGCGGCGCGGGGCCCCTGCCGCCGCACATCTGACAGCAGCCTGTAGCCCTCGTCCACCGCCGGCGGGATAAACAGCAGCCAGTTCAGCTCCCGCACCAGCACCATCAGACCACCGGCGGCGCCGAGCGCCAGCCACTGAAGAGGCGAGCGGTCAGAGCGGGTGCGCAACCAAATCCACAGAAACAGGGCAACCGCGAACAGCGAGCTAGCGTGCGCCATCGGCGGGGTAATGTACAAATAGAAGACCAGCGTCGAGGCGAACCACATACCCAGGACGGCGAAGCGCGAGGCCCGAACGCCGTAAAATCGCCGGCAGATACGGTAGGTCAGCGCCAGCCCGAATAGGCCCCAGAACAGCGAGCCGACGCAGACCCCCCAGACGTGGATCGCGCCGTAGCCGCTGCGGTCCACGTCAGCGCCGACGGTGCCAGCAACCACGGCGACAAGATCGGCAACGACGTAGAAAGGCAACCACAAGACGGCGGTGCCGATCGGCGCATCGTTGAGCCGACGACCGGTGACGGTGGGGGAATCGCGCAGGTTGTGAAGCCAGGCGTTGCCCACCGGGTCACGGCGCAGGAGTAGATCGTAGTCGTTGAAGTAGTCCACGTCGCCGTCGAAATACGCCGAGCGCAGGTGGGTGATGTATTTGATCTCATCGGCTCCGTACAGCCGCGGCGTGAACAGTGGCAGGGCGACCATGGCAGCGAGGATTAACGCGGCCCACTCACGACGCCAGGAGTACGAATCGGACATTGGCGGATCCGGGGGCGACAGGCGCCGTCCGCTGGCGCAGGTGAATGGGCGCGCAAGCCCGGTCAAGGCGGGCGCGGCGGCCCTGATTATATCGCGCTGCGAATCGTCTCCAGCAGTTCGTCCGAGCCCCGCTGCCATGAGAAACGCGACGCCACCAAAAGGCGTCCTGCTGCCCCCATTTGACGCGCCTTGGCCGGCGAGGAAAGAACCTCTTCAATCGCGGCGGCAATCGCTTGCGCATTCGCATCGACCAGGCGTCCGGTGCGGCCGTCGTCGACGTTGTCGACAACTCCGCCCTCCGCCACCGCGACGACCGGCAGCCCGCAATAGGCAGCTTCAGCAACCGTCAGCCCGAGCGACTCCTGGCGCGCCGCGTGCACGTAACACAACGCCGTACAGTATTGATGCGGCAGCTCGTCGTCCGGAACGAACCCCGCAAACTGCACGCGTTCTTGTAGGCCAAGCTGCAGCGACAGCGTCTCGAGGCGCGCTCGCTCAGGCCCATCGCCCACCACTAGCAGCGTCGGCGGCGTTCGTTCATCGCCGATCGGATGAGTGAGAAACGCCAGAGCCCGCAACACCAGGTCGACCCGTTTGCGCGGGTGCAGGGTGTTGACCGTCAGGAGGCTGTAACGTGGTGCGGCGGCCGTGGCCCGGGCGACGTCGAGCGCCGCGTGATCAAGCCCATTTGTCAACGCTTGAGCGCCGCGACCGTAGACCGAAGCGATACGGCCAGCGGAATAGGGTCCCGCCGTGGTAATGGCGTCGACAGCACGAACGAACCACCTGTCGACGGGACGGTACAGCGCGATCAGGGGGGCGAGCAGGAACCGCATCGCACCAACCCTGCGTAAGATGCTGGCGCGATCCTGATACAGAACGCGCGGTGGCTCGAAGCAGTGGTAGATCACCGGGCCACGCCAGCGGGGCAGGAGTTTCAACAGCGCGGCAATCGGAAGCGACGGCCCGCCGCACAGCACATGGGCGTCAGCATCGCGCTGCATGTGACGCAGCAGCGCAGGAGATCGCAGGTACTCTGCCAGGGCGTTCATGTAATGACTGTGCCACCAGTCGAGGCGCGCGCCCGACACCGCCAACGTGACACCTGGCGCCACGAGTGCTTGGCACGACTCATCGAATTGGTGGCAGACGACACGCACGCGATGGCCGTGGTGCGCCAGGCCGGCGGCCCACTCCAGCAGCGACCGCTCAGCCCCCGACAGGCTCTTGAACCGCGGGAAGACTATGTCGATGTGCATCGGCTGCACTTCGCCTGCCTCAGACACGAGCGGCTCGATAGATTCGCTCGAAGGATTTGGCGATCCGCGTCCAATCGAGCTCGGCCTCGGCATTGCTACGGGCGCGAGTTGCTACCTCCCGACGCAATTGCGAATCACCGAGCAGGCGCATGAGAGCAAACGCCAGCGCTGTGGCATCGCGCTCCGCGACGAGCAGACCGTTCTCGCCGTCGACAACCACGTCGGGAATTCCCGCGACGGCGCTGGCAACTACCGGGGTGCCACTCGAGAGCGCTTCCATAAGCGTGTTCGGCAGGCCGTCGACGTTGCCAGAGGGGCCGTGTACAGACGGTACGACGACCGCCTCAGCGGCGGCGAAATAGCTCGGCAGCTCGAGGTGCGGAACGGATCCCGCAAACACTACTCGTGAGGCCACGCCGGCGCGTTCTGCCTGCTCCCGCAGTTCCCGTTCGAGCGGCCCGGCGCCGACGATCAGCGCTCGTGCCTCGGGCTGTGCGGCGAGCAATCGTGGCATGGCTTCGATCAACACGTCGAAGCCTTTCTTGTAGACCAGTCGGCCGACGGCCAGCACCCACGGGGCGGCGGCGGGCAGATCGTGCCGAGCTGCTAGCTCCCGCCGCACCGCCTGACGCTCTGGCATGTCGAGCGGCGCGAAGCGCCGTGTATCAACGCCGTACGGAAGGCGCTGTGGGTTGGGGCCCTCGCCGATCGCTGCAACGCGGCTGACCAGGTCGGCCGAGCATGCGGTGACCGCAGCGCTGCGCGCCAGCGCGTACGCGGCCAACCGACGCACCCAGGAGAATCGCTCGGCGAGGAACACGCCGCTGCCGTGGCACGAGATCACCATCGGCGGGCCATTGGCTCCCCGGGCGGCCGCGACGATCGGCGCGTTCGGAACCAGCCAGTGAGCGTGCAGCAGATCGTAATCGTGCTGAGCCCGCAGACGGCAGATGGCGCGCCAGGCGGTCAACGCAGCGGGAATCGCCGCCACATAGGCGTCGGGTCGCAATCGCCGATCTGCGGAGAGCGCTTGCGCGTAGCCCCAGGGGTGCCATCTCCGGGTGGGCGTGTAACGAAACGCCCGCAGCTTCACGTCCGAGTCGGGCCTCTCGAGTTGCAGGTCCGGATGCCATGGCAGCAACACATCAATGTCATGCCCTAGGCGGGCGAGCCCCTCGCAGATTTCCTGCACGAAGACGGCGTTGCTATCGCCTGCATGCAGCGGATAGGTAGTGGCGAGATGAAGGACGCGCATCGGCCGGCTCTAACCGGTGACGTCCGACGTTGCAGCGCGCGACGGGCTCAGGGGTCATCTCCGACATGCCGCAGGGCTGTCCGGGCGCTGGGCTCCGCGCTCGCGACCCGTACCCCCGGCAAGTCGGTCACGGAAGCCCGTTCGCGCCGTTCGACGTCGCTACGTCGCTGTCGGTACAACACTTCTTCGATCAGCTTACGGTTGGCGGCCTGTAGATCCGCCAGCACCCCCATGCTCATGGTTTGGAAGCCGACGATGGCCAAGATCGCCGCCAGAATCAACGACTGAACATTGCCGGCGCCAGCGTCGACGAACAAGTATCTGTACAGGAACCTAAGGCCGATTACGATCGCGACCCCGACGAACAACGTGCCGGCGTAGAAGAACACCTTCAACGGCTGATACATGGAGTAGGCACGAGCCATGGTCGCAGCGGCGCTCTTCACGTAAACGAACGTGGAGCTCGCCAGCCGCGATGCACGTGGCGTGTGGCGCGCTTTGATGGGGATATCGGCGATCCGCAGGCGTCGGGTTCCGGCCTGGATCAAGGTTTCCAGGGTGTAGCTGAAGTCGCTAATCACGTTGATGCGCAGCGCCGCTTCACGGCTGTAGGCGCGAAAGCCGCTGGTGGAATCGGCCACGGTAGTGCCGGATAGCCGTCGCATCGACCAAGACCCCAGGCGCTGCAGCAACCGTTTTCCCAGCGAAAAATGACCTATGGTGCCCGGGTCACGATCGCCCACCGACATGTCCGCTTCGCCGGCGAGGATGGGCGCCACGAGGCGCGGTATGTCGGCGCCGTCGTACTGGTTGTCGCCATCCGTGTTGACGATGATGTCGGCACCGGCCCTTAGTGCCGCGTCGATTCCTGCCTTGAACGCCCTCGCCAAGCCTTGCTGCTGGCTGAAGCGCAACACAGCATCGGCGCCGTTGGCCAGCGCCACGTCCCCGGTGTCGTCGTCGCTGCCGTCGTCGATTACCAGAATCTCGACCGTGTCCAAGCCCTCGACGTGCCGCGGGATGGCGGACAGGGTCTCGGCCAGCGTGGTGGCCTCGTTGTGGCAGGGGATCTGGACGATCAGCTTCATGGGAGGCTCCGCGGGCCCCAACGTATCCGGTCAACGGCGACACCGAGGGTGCGCCGGTCCGCGGAACCTTCGGTATCCGCGGGCTTCAGAGGTGGTGATGTTTCGATCTCCAGTGCAGCCGATTTGCCGGTCGGCGACCACTCGGAAGGAACGGCAAAACTATAGTCCCTGAACCCGCGGCGAACTACGACCGTTGCCATCTCCAACCCGTCCAAGCGGACGGTCACGCGCTGCTCGCCCAGGTCCGGCGGATAGCCGCTTGCCAGCGTGATCACGAACCTCGCCGTCGCTCCATCGACGCCGGGTAAGATGAAGCGCGACACCGGGTGGGTCCAGCGAAACGACCGCTCGCCACGGCGCCCCTCGATGTTCTCCAGGGTGCGGCCCGCGAGGTAGAGATCGTCCCATCCACCCACGTCGAGCTCTCCTGCCAAGGCAACTGGCTGCCCCGGGTATAGCCGGTAG
This sequence comes from Acidobacteriota bacterium, assembly GCA_963666055.2. Taxonomy (GTDB): domain Bacteria; phylum Acidobacteriota; class UBA890; order UBA890; family WLXD01; genus DASCOT01. The sequence continues at coordinate 1,918,065 of CAXWPH010000015.1, forward strand.
AGCTTCGCGTTGATCACCACTGGTTCCATGTTGATGGGCTGTCTCGAGCCGGTCTGCGCGGTCTCCTCGAGGCGGGCGCTTTCCCAAAGGAACGCCTCGACCGGCTCGGCCCTCAACCAGTCGACGGCTTCCAGGTACCCCGTGGTTAGCAAGTACACGCTGTGGCCACGCTCTATTTGGTGCCGCAGCAGATCGAGCACGATTCGTTCATCCATCGCCGGCTCGGGGAGCCGTAGCATGCCCAGACCCAGCTCGTGCTGTATAGCGTTCTCGAAGCGCGGCAGCCCGCGGCGAGTGAACGGCTCGACCAAGATGAGTGCGTCCGGTGGTAACGCCGCCGCGAGCCTCCGCATCATGCCGCGGCTGCCTCGCAGATCACGGATTTCGGCGTATCGGGAGCCGTAGGCCCAGGACCGCCAGGTGATCCAACCGGCGGCCGGCACGACCAGGGCGACTACCAGCGCTGCCGCGATTGTCGGCATGGGGCTGTGCGGCCGACTGCGCAGCCGCAGCCAGGCGCGCTCGGCACAAATGCCCAGCAGGCCAGCCGCAGCAATCAGCGTCGCCGGCAGAACGACGGGCAAGTAGCGTCGGTACGCCCATAACAGCTCCGGGATGATGCTCTTCCTCCAGAGTAAGACCGCGGAAGCGAACAATAGGATCGCGACGACGGCGTCGCACCCGGGAGGCGCCGAACGCCGCAGCAAGACCAGCACAACAGCAACCACCGCCGCGAGGGTGGCGCCGGAGGAGACAAGCCAGACCAGCGTGATGAAGTTGTGCGAGTCCCAGGTGAGCACCGCAGGGCGCAAAAAATACGAGTAGTAGACGGCTATTGCGAATGCCGACGCGAGCACGACACGGAGCCGATGCCCGACGGCGCTTGCCGGGTTGAGCGATCGCACCACCCACTCCACCGGGACCACGCTGGCCCGCAGACTCCAGACGCCAAGCGCCAGGGCGGCAACCGCGACTACGGCCACCCCCACGGTGACCATCCAGAAAGGCGTCTTCGGCGGGCCGTAGAGGGTGTCCAGGACGTAGGGCAACGACCAGAACCACAGGTGCACCAAGGCATGAAAGCCGAGAACAAAGGAGCCTGCCCAGAGCCATCGCGTCGACGCGACCCGCAGCCGTCCGCTAAGCGCATCCGCGGCGTAAAGCAATCCGAGCGGCAGCACCAACGTCCCGAGCTCGAGTTTGGTCAGCCACGTCAAGCCGAACGCCCATCCGGCCAGCAAGCCCATGGCTCGGCCACAGCCGCTACGCTCGAGTATCAGAGCGAAGCAGCCGATGAGGATCATCGCCTGTGCGTGCACCTCGGCGGCCCCGTAGCGTATGAACCAGGAGTTGGCGAACGACATGCACAGCCAGGAAGCTGCCAGGGCGGCGGCGAGCCCGTTGGCCAGCCGCCGGGTGAGAAAGAACAACGCTACCGCCGCCAGGACAGCAACACCGACATTGGCGTAACCGGCCTCTGGCGATCCTAGCCCGGCGCTACCGATTGCCAGCCAGACCGGCGCCACGGGAAGGAACTGTGGCACTACGCGACCGGTCTCGGGGTCGTCCAGGTAGAAGCCTGCGGAGCGCGGGCGCGACTCGATGCGCATACGGAAGAAGTACTCCCGCGCTTCGACTGGCAGCGCCGCAACCAGCGAATCTTTGAAGGCCAGCTTGCCGCTGCGCAGGAGTTGCGCCGCGGTCAGTCGATAAACTCCTTGGTCGCGCCCGTCGAGGCGTGTATCGAACGGCGGGGTCGAGAACCAGAAAGTCAGCGCCAACAGCGTCGGGATCACGATGGCACCTGCCCAGTCGGCGCGCCATCGGAATGCTGCCAGCCCCTTCGACCGCAGCCGCCACAGCACCACGATCCCCGTCGTGGTGGCGGCAAGCGCCAGTGTTCGGATTCCGAACCAGCCAGCCTCGCCTAGCAACACACCGAGGTGGCTCAACAGCAGGTAGCCACCAGCGGTGGCAAGAAACACTCGCCCGGCTATCGACCCCCGACGCGCGAACAAACGCCAACCGAAGACAAACGCCCCGCCGAGGGCCACGACTACCCAGGCGGCCAGCCCGACGTCGGCTATCACGGGTCGGCCGTCATCCCGACAGCGGGCGGCGCTACGTTCGCCAAGCAGCCGCGGATCAGGTGCCGCGCTGCATCGGTAGCATTCGACGGCACGCAGCGCTGGTGGAGCCGCCCGCGCAACAGCTTCCAGGTCGCCTCGGAGCGGCGGGCGGGAGTGCTACAAAGCTCGTGTGCACGCTCCAGCTCGGCCTCCACGGATGCGGCGATGGAGGTCGCATCGGCCCCGGCGACAATCAAGCACCGTCCGGCCTGCCGCAGCGCTGCAACAAGCGCGGCGTCGTCGAGCAGGTTGTCAACGGTGACAAAGAGCGCTTGCCCCATGGCACGCCCAGGGGCAAGCCTGGGCGCGACGTCTCGCGGCAAGAACTCGTAGTGTGGTGCGTCCGCCACCAGCGTCAGCGCGCCGGCGGCGAGCGCTCGGTACAGCACCGCGCGCTCGTATGCCACCGGCTCGGGCGCCGCCGCAATCACGATGTCGGCACCGTCCGTTACCTGCCGGAGCTGGGTGGGCGAGGGTGACAGATGCCATTCGATGCGCCCATCGAGCCCGGCCCGCGACGCCGCCGGACCAGCAATCGCCTGATGGATGATCTCCGGCGTCACATAGCGGATCGAGAGATCAGACCGCTTCTCTAGCAGCCGGGCTAAACCCGACATCAGCGGCTGCGGCCAGCGGGAGCTCGCGGACACAACCGTGACGATGCCTTGCGTGTCGGAGTGTTCCGACGGCGCTCCCAGAACACCTGCACCGATGGGTAGCTCGACGTGCTCGACTGCAACGCCCTGCCGCCGCAGCTGCGCGGCGATCGGCGCTGTCGCCGCCAGCATCCGGTGGCGTTGCGACATGGCGCGCACCAGCGGATCGTAGCGCTCGTAAAGTGCGCGGCTACCCCAACCCCCGGCAACCGCAGCGCCGACTCGAGCACCGAGCTTCGGAACAGTGGCTTCGAGCGCCTCGATGTAGGCGTCCCAGCGCCCCAGAAGCGCCAAGCCACCGACTAGCATGTGATGCATAGCCGGATCGAGGATCCAAGCCACGCCGGCGCAACGGCCTGCCAGGAGGTAGCTCGGCTCGTACGGAAGAAAATCGCGCCCGAGCGGGTAGAGAGCCGTGTCGAACTCCCTGTGCCTGTGGCGCTCGTCGAAACGCAAGTAATGGAACGCCGGCGCCGGTAGATCGCCCCCTCGCAGGCGAGTGGATTCGACGAAGACCTCGACGTCCACTCGCGCCGCCAACGCACGCACGACGGCATCGAGCTGTCGCGCTACCAGGGCTCGCGGATCGATACTCGGCAGCGTGATCGCGACGCGCACATCTACTCCAGGGTGGAGGTCAACGCCGCGATCGCCTTCGGCCAGCTGACCCGGTCGCGTACCATCTCCCGCCCCTCGTGCCCCAGGCGCTCGCACAGGGCCCGGTCCTCGTACAGCACGTCGATGCGGTCGGCGAGGGCACCAGGATCGGGCTCCACCACGAAGCCGGTGGCGCTGTCGCGCACGAACTCGAGCACGCCGCCCGAATCTGTCGTCGTCACGACCGGACGCGCAGCGAAGAACGCCTCGAGGGTCGTGAAGCCATAGTCCTCATCAAGCGGCGTCAGCGTCATTGCAAAACAACCAGCCATCAACTCCAGCACGTCCTCGTCCGCAGCGAAACCCAGAAAAACGACGCGGTCTTCGAGGCCCAAATCGGTGACCAGCTCTTCGAGCCGCGCCTGGTCCGGCCCGCGTCCGGCGATGCGCAAGCAAACCGGATTGCGCGTGCGGGCCAGGGCCTGGATCGCCAGATCCAGCCGCTTGATGCGATCGAGCCGTCCAACGTAGAACAAATAGTCACCGTACGCGCCGACCCTCAGTCTCTGGTGCAGAGGAGGCGGTGCGTAGAGCGGCGTCGCCTCGACGCCGCAATACAGCTGTAGTCGGATGGCGGTATTTTGACTGTTGGTGAACAGTGCCCTGGTTTCGGATAACGCCTCCATGTCGAGCTCGAACAAGGCATCGCGAAGCGCCACCTCGTCATCAGCCAATCGGAAGTTGCCGAATGGTGTCGGGTGCAGATCGTAGACTTCGCGCTGCTGGTGGAATATCCAGGCAACCTTGTTGCGGTGCCGAGCCAGATACGATGGATATTTCGTGGCGATCAGCAGGTCGACCTCGCCGGGAGCGGTTGCCTCGAAGTTAGCCAGCCGCCACGCCATCGCCTGCTCGAGCGACGAGACAGTTCCCGTCCAGGTGTACGGTAGGGTTACCAGCTCCACCTCGTGGCCGGCCTCGGTGAGCGCCGCCACGGTGAGCTCGGCATGTAGCTCGGCACCACCGCGAAGAAAGGGAACCTGCGGCGCAGCAACGATGATGCGGTAACTTCGGCTCAAGACGTCTGGCCGGTCGCGTCTACCCGCGAGGCGATGAGCGCATATTCCTGCGGCGCAGCATACATCTCGTTCACCTGATCGATCCGCAGGTTGAGCTCCCGCACGACCGCCAGGCTGCTAGCGTGCTCGACGAACGGAGCCTCCTCCACTCGTGCTACCTGGGCCACTTCTGGTACTTCAGCCTGGTACACGATGTCGATAACCGTAAGGCCACTCCGGTGCGCCATGAACGACAGCAGTTGCGGATGAACCGGGCGCGTATGAGTGGGATCGAGTACGTAGGCGCGTACGAGCGCGAACAGGCTCTCGGGGTTGATCGTCTCGACCACCAACCGGCCGCCTGGGGCCAGGCGCGAAGCCGCCAGGTCGGTGAGCCGCGACCAGTCGGGGGGAGGAATGTGCTCGATCACTTGGGCGAGGAATATTCCGCCTAGCGACCCCTCCGGGCGCGCCGCCAGCCAGTCGAACAGATCAGCGCACTCCGCCTGCAAGCCGCGCTCCGCGCAACTTTCCACGTCAGCAGCGTTGAGCTCGACCCCGATAGCCTCGGTTCCGGCGGCCTCCAGCAACTCGAGAAACTCGCCCCGCCCGCATCCCAGATCGGCAACCGGCCCTGGAACTCCTTCGAATCGCCCGACGTGCGCGCTCATGCGCCGGGTGATCTCCGCTTCGTCACCTCGGAAACGGAGCTGGAAGGCACGATAGTCCTCGTCTCGCATCCATTCACGCAACTGCCGCCAGAGCTCGCCATCGAGGTGCTGCGCGGCACCGCCGCCCGCTGGCTGCGACTCTGACTTGGAAGCTGCCTGCACCTGGTCGAGTACCCGGGCCAGCTGCGCCCGCGTCTCGAGAAGCTCCGCCTCGGCGATGTTCGAGGTGCGCGACTGCAGCTGCTCGAGGACCTTGTCCTTTTCGTCGAAACGGGCGTCGATCGCCTGCGCCCGCTCTACGAAGCGGACCTCCAGGAAGTGCATGCGCTCGGCATGTTTGTCGTACAAATCGTCGAGCGCGCCGCGCAGCCCCCAGAGTTCTTCCTCCAACGCGTCAAAGAGCACGCTCTGGCGATCACGCAGCGCTTCGTCGTAGTTGGACAGTGCCGCATCCAGCCGCGCCTCCAGCTGACGAGGGTCCGGTGCCAGGTCGAAGAGCGAATCGTGAATCGCGACCAGGCGCTGCTCGACCGCCGCGCCGAGCTGGTTGAGGTGCCGTACAACCTCGGCGTTGAACTTCTCCTGGCGTGCCAGATAGGGGTCCAAGACAGGCTGCACAAAGGGCCGCGCTAGCCATCGCAGGAAGGTCAGCAGAGGCCCGATCACCGGTACGCTCGAGCGCAGCTCCGTCGGGCCCGTGATCACCGCCAGATCGTTTGCCGCTATCAGGTGATCCGAGTGCGTAATGCGGGGCTCGGAGACCGGCGGCGATATGTTGGGCGCGGCCAGCTCGGGCCGCGAGACGGGAGACATCCCGGCGGCGATACGAGGCGGAGGCGCCGCTTTCAGCTCGTCCCGGATCTGGTCGCGGACCCGCTCAAGTCGCCGTGCGATCTCGTTCTGGTCCATGGCGTGCCTCAGGCCGGAATCTCTGCCCGCGGCGGGTCAGACCTACCGACCGACGGAAGTGTAGTCGAACTCCAGCTCGCGCATCCTGGCCGGCTCGTACACGTTTCTCAGGTCGACGAGCACCGGGCTCCGCATACCGGCACGCAGCCGCCCGAGGTCGAGGTTGCGGAACTGGTTCCACTCTGTGGCGATCACCACAACATCGACTTCGGCGCACGCGGCATATGCATCGTCGCAGTAGATGACACGATCTCCGAGCGCGGCGCGGGCGTTGTTCATCGCGGCAGGGTCAAAGGTCTGGATACTGGCGCCCTCTGCCAGCAAGCCCTCGGCGATCGCGATGGCCGGACTCTCGCGCGTGTCGTCAGTGTTGGGCTTGAAAGCGAGCCCGAGCAGCCCGACTCTGGTGCCGTCGAGAGCGCCTACCGCGGCGCGAATCTTGTCGATCATCAGCTCGCGCTGACGGGCGTTGGCTGCCAGCGCGGCGTTCCCCATCATGAAGTCGTAGCCAACCTCCTCGGCCGCAGCGACCAGCGCGCTGACGTCCTTCGGAAAGCACGAACCCCCGAAGCCGGGGCCCGGATGAAGAAACTTGGACGAGATTCGGCCATCCAGACCCATCGACCGAGCAACGACATGAACGTCGGCACCCAATCGTTCACACATGTTAGCGATCTCGTTGATGAAGGTGATCTTCACGGCCAGGAACGCATTGGATGCATACTTGATCATCTCGGCCGTCGGCACCGACGTAACCACAATCGGAGTCTCGATGAGATACAGCGGCCGATACAGAGCCTCCATGATCTCCGCGGCGCGCTTCGAGTCGACACCAATGACGATGCGATCCGGTCGCATGAAGTCCTCGACGGCGGACCCCTCGCGCAAGAACTCGGGGTTGCTGGCGACGTCGAAGTCGGCATGGTCACCAGCATGCTCGAGAATAAGCCGCTTGATGCGCTCAGCGGTGCGAGGTGGCACCGTGCTCTTCGTAGCGATGACCTTGTAGCCATTGAGGTGGCGGCCAATGTCCTCAGCCACGGCGTCGATGTAGGTCAGATCGGTGCTGCCGTCGTCACGCGCCGGTGTACCCACAGCGATGAAGACGACATCGGCATCGCGAATGGCGCCGCCGACATCGGTGGTGAACGCCAGGCGGCCGGCGGCAACGTTCTGGATGATCTTCTCCGCCAAGCCAGGCTCATAGAACGGCACTCCACCGGCCGTCAGCTTGGCGATCTTCGCTTCATCGATATCGCAACAAATGACGTCCAGACCAAAGTCCGCGAAACACGTGCCCGACACCAGGCCTACATACCCCGTGCCGATCATGGTGACCTTCATCAGGATCCTCGGCGCCTCGCGCCTGAACATGCCCGCGGCGACGCGAGCGAGTGGCTAGCAGGTTTCGTCAGCGCTCTCGTAGTGGTGGTTGCCGCAGTGTCCATGTCCGCCGAACTCACCCGGTCACGCGCGGTCGGAGCCGCTCGGCGGCAAGAGACAGAAGCTTGCGGGGCGAGCGTGGCAGGAGAAACGAAAGGATATCGCAACATCGAAGTGCGCGGCGCGCCCCCTCAAGGTCCGTCATCGACCGCGAGCGCCTGCCCGACCGCCCTAACGTAGCTGGCTGCCATTGCCTCACGGGTGATGGTGCATGCGGCCCACTGCTGCGCCACCGAAGCCGCTCGGTGGCGAGCCCTGGGATCAGAGAGCCATTCAATGAGCGCCGCCCGCAACGCCGCCTCCTCCCCGTCAGCTGTCCCTGTCGGAACGCGTTGCACGGCGCCGGCAGGAATATCGCGCAGATGGACCAGGTCGTGAATCACTATGGGTGTGCCCAGTTGCAACAGCTGCTGCTGGGCACCGGACGAGGCTCTGGCAGTCGGATAGCGAAGGTTGACCGCAATGTCGGTGGCACGCATCAAGGCGCCGAAGTCGAGGTCGCTGACGCGCCCCGTCCAACGCACTCGCTGTCCGAGGCGGCGCGCCGCAGGCAGCCGGGCGAGCTCGGACTCAGCGGAGCCCACCGCCACGAAGACGAAGTCGTGGTCGGCGGCGATGTCGGCCAGCACGTCGAGAATCATCGCAATACAATGCCCGGACCCTATGTGACCGAAGGTTCCGACAAGCGGCCGCTCGCCATCCGCTCCGAGATCGACCCTCCACGCTGCTACCAGGTCGTCTGGGGGACGCGGCACGGGTAGCCAGTGCACAACCGAAGCGATCCGCACCTCGGGTAACTGGGCGCCCAACCAGCGGGCCAATAGATCGCCGTGCACCACGGTGAGAAGACTGGTCCGCACCAGGTCCTCACACATTGGAAAGTTCCAGTACAGAGCGGGTGTTCCGAACCCGCCGACAACCAAATGGCCGATGTCGTTGGCCACGTCGGGTCGGCCGCGCCGCAGGGCAGCTCGGTAGCCGTCGAGATCGTGGGTATGCAGGTAGTGCGCCGCGCGCGACGGGTGAAGGACGACATCGTGCAGCACCAACAGACCCGGTTTCCGCGCCACGATAGGCGTCACGTAATGGTGCGCTTCGCTGTTTCCCATGTGATAGACGGCTAGGTCGTACGGTCGCATCCTCTCCCGCCGACACCATTGCTCATGCGGTAGAACCCGCTGCCGGCGTCCGACCCAGCGGCCGGCGCGCAGGCGCTCCTCCGCAAAGACATCGATCTGCCAACGCGCCGGGAGCACGTCCAGCAGGCCAGCAACATAGTCGGCGACGCCGGTCGGCGCCGGCGGCATTGGCGAGAACATCGCAATGCGCAGCGGGCGCTCGGCGAGCTCCGCGAGTGCCCCGCTCAGACCGGCGGTAGGCGCCCGCGCCGCCGCCGTTTCCCGGCTCATGTGGTTCCGACGCGAGCTCGTCGCAGGACGGGCGCAAGGAACCGACCGGTGGCCGAGGCGTCGACCTGCGTGACCTCCTCGGGGGTGCCCGCGGCGACGATCAGGCCGCCGCCGTCACCGCCGTCAGGCCCGAGGTCGACGATCCAGTCAGCGTACTTGATCACCTCGAGATTGTGCTCCACCACGACCACGGTATTCCCCTGATCGACGAGTGCATCCAGCACCTGGAGCAGACGCCGTACGTCGTCGAAATGAAGCCCGGTGGTAGGTTCGTCGAGAAGGTACAGCGTCGAGCCGGTGGCGCGACGCGACAACTCCTTGGCGAGCTTCAGTCGCTGCGCCTCGCCTCCCGAGATCGTCGTGGCCGGCTGGCCGAGGCGCAAGTACCCCAGACCGACCTCCTGTAGCGCCACGAGCTTCTGGGCGATTGCGGGAACCGCACCGAACTGCTCCGCCGCTTGATCGATGGTCATTTCCAGGACCTCGGCGATATCGTGGCCGCGATATTTCACCTCCAGCGTTTCGTCGTTGTAGCGGCGCCCCGAGCACTCGTCACACAGCGTGTACACGTCGGGCAAGAAGTGCATCTCTATCTTCTTCAGGCCGGCTCCGTGGCATCCCTCACAACGCCCCCCCGCCACATTGAACGAGTAACGCCCGGGACCGAAGGCGCGGACTTTGCTTTCCGGCAGCGAGGCGAACAGCTGTCGGATGGGCGTGAAGGCCCCCGAGTACGTCGCCGGGTTGGAGCGCGGCGTGCGGCCGATCGGGTCCTGGGTGATATCGATGACCTTGTCGATCGCCTCGATACCATCGATCCGGTCGTGCTGGCCGGGGCGTGCAGCGGCGCCGTTGAGATGCTGCGCCAGCGCGCGGTAGAGCGTCTCCTCGACGAGGCTGCTCTTGCCCGAGCCGGACACACCGGCCACCACAATGAAGCAACCAAGGGGCAGCTCGACGTCGATGCCCTGGAGGTTGCGATGACGAGCGCCCCGAACGACAAGCCAAGTAGGGCCGCCATCGGCACGCGGTAGCGGCCGACGGCGACGTGCCGGAATCTCGATGCTGCGACGCCCCGACAAATATGCGCCGGTCAGTGAGTGCGGATGGTCGGCGACGTCCTCGGGCGGTCCCTGGGCGACGAGGTAGCCTCCTTGTTCGCCGGCCCCAGGTCCCAGATCGACAACCCAGTCGGCGGCACGGATGGTCTGTTCATCGTGCTCGACCACGATCACGGTATTGCCGAGATCGCGAATCGCCTCGAGAGCCTCGATCAGCCGGCGGTTGTCGCGCGCGTGCAATCCGATACTCGGCTCGTCGAGGACATACAGAACGCCGCGCAGGCGAGTGCCTATCTGCGTCGCGAGCCGGATGCGCTGGCTCTCGCCACCGGCCAAGCTGCGCGCTGGGCGGTCGAGGCTGATGTAGCCCAGGCCGACCTGGTGCAGAAACCCCAGACGCTCACCAACCTCTTTCAGGATCGGCTCGGCAATGGGGGCCAGCCGCTTGCGCACCGTCATCCGGCCGATCGTGCTTTCGGCCTCCGCGATGGTCAGCGCGGAGAGCTCCGCGATTGACATGCCATCGATGCGCACCGACAGGCTCTCGGGCCGCAGACGGGTACCGGCACACGCGCCGCACGCGCCCTCGTGGAGGTAGGGCTCCAGCCGCTTCAGAACACGGGTCGACTCGGCATTTTGTAGGGCGCGCTGCAGCCACGGCACCACTCCGCGAAAGCCGCGTGCCAGGCTCTTGTCGAGGTAGTCGCCCTTGAGACGGAATTTGATCGGTTTGCCATCATCGGGTCCGTGCATCACGAGGTCGCGAAAGCGTCGCGGCAAGGTATTCCAGCGCTTGCGAATATCGACCTTCTCGACGCGTGCGAGAGCCCGCAGGAACGCCCGCGGGTAAGCGTCCCCCCGCCACGGCGCGATGGCTTCGTCGAGCAGACCGAGCTCGACGTCTGGCACGATGCGGCCCTCATCGAATCGCCGGTCTGTCCCCAGGCCATCGCAGACAGAACATGCGCCGCGCGGGCTGTTGAAGGAAAAGGATCGCGGCTCGAGGTCCGGAAGGCTGATTCCACAACGCGGGCAAGAGAGCTTGTTGGAAAAGAGATGATCCCCCTCACCGACGACGTTGATGATTACCACACCGTCACCAAGCTGTAGGGCTGTGTCGATGGCCGCGTGCAGCCGGTCGCGCACCTTGGGCCGCAGCACGAGGCGATCGACGACGACTTCGATGTCGTGCAGTTTGTTGCGGTCCAGCTTGATAGCCTCGCCACCGAGCTCGCGAATGCGTCCATCGATCCGTGCGCGGGCATATCCGCTGGTAGCGAGGCGCGCCAATTCAGCGCGGTACTCGCCCTTTCGGCCGCGAATGATCGGCCCCATGATCTGGAGCTTCGCCCCTTCGGGTAGAGCCAGGACACGCTCGACGATCTGCCGGCCAGTTTGCGAAACGACCGGGCGATCACAGCGCGGGCAGTATGGTGTGCCGACGCGGGCGTACAGCAAGCGTAGAAAGTCGTATATCTCCGTAACGGTGCCGACTGTCGACCGCGGATTGCGGCTGGTCGTTTTCTGGTCGATGGCGATCGACGGTGAAAGGCCCTCGACGATGTCGACGTCGGGCCGCTCCATCTGTTCCAGGAATTGCCGGGCGTAGGCCGACAAGGATTCCACGTACCGACGTTGACCCTCGGCGTACAACGTGTCGAACGCCAACGATGACTTGCCTGATCCTGACGGTCCGGTGACCACGATCAGGGCGAAACGCGGCAAGTCGAGATCGAGGCCTTTGAGATTATGCTGCCTCGCCCCGCGGATCTTGATGCGGTCGATGCTCACGAAATAATGGCCCGTAACTATTGTTATTGTTCGGTATTTACCCTGGACTCGCGGCATTGTGACGCCTGGCAGCGGCGGAGGCTAAGATCGTCCGAAGCGTCGCCCGACCCCACGTATTGTCGATGCCCCCGAGCCCAGGGTTTCGACGGAAGCACAGCTGACCAAATCTAGCAAAGTCGCCATGCGGTCGAAAGCAAGCAACTCGACGGAAAACACCATCGAGGCCGGGACCCTTTATATCGTCGCCACGCCGATCGGCAATCTGGGAGACCTCACGCGGCGTGCCGAGCATGTGCTCGGTGGCGTTGACTCGGTCTTGGCAGAAGACACTCGGCGTACCCGCCGGCTGCTATCGCACCTTGGCATTTCAACGCGCCTCGAAGCCCACCACGAGCACAACGAGGCCCGTACGGTGCCCAGGTTAGTCGAACGGCTACGTGGTGGGGCGGCGCTGGCCTTGGTCAGCGACGCCGGAACGCCGGCAGTGGCGGATCCTGGCTACAGGCTAGTTCGAGCCGCAATCGACGCCGGGGCCTCGATCGTGCCGGTACCCGGCGCCAGCGCGGTTCTGGCGGCGCTGGTCGGATCAGGCCTGCCGATGGACCGATTCACCTTCGTCGGATACCCGCCGCGCAAGGACGGTGAGCGCAGGCGGTTTCTGCGCCAGCTGGTGGCCACTCCAGGCACATTGGTGCTGCTGGAATCGCCGCGCCGAATCGCCGCCACGTTGGCGGCAGCAGCAGAGATCCTGGGCAACCGGCAGGCGGCGCTGGCGCGCGAGCTCACCAAGATGCACGAGGAATTCCGACGCGGTAGCCTGGCCGAGATCCTGGCGGAGCTGGAACATGACGTTCGCGGCGAGATCACCTTGTGCATCGGCCCACCGGATGACGGGCCGCGGCAGGCACCCGACGACGACCAGCTACGGCGCAGCTACGCAGACAAGCTCGGGGCCGGCATCGAGCGCAGCGCTGCCCTGCGGCAGCTGGCGACGGAAACCGGTTTGCGTCGCCGTGATGTCTACGGCGCACTACACTTGCGGCCGCCTGAGGCCGTCGACGAGAGGACCGCGCCTCCGACGACGAACGACGAACCCGACTCCGGAGCCACGGAATGAAACACCTGCTGACCGTCATCGCGACCGTGCTTGTTACAGCCGCCTGCAGCCCGCCATCGGGCGAGGAGCTTGTTCAGAAGGTCATGGAACAGAGGAACAACTACGACGCCACGCCGCAATCATGGATTGTGCGCCCCGACAGCTCCATCTACCTCGAGGTGTTGGTGGTCAACAATAACCTCGAGGGAGGCCTGCGAACGCTCACGGTCCTGGTCGAGCAGCTCGACGCCGATGACAGCGTGCTCAAGAGCGAACGCGTGCCGATCAACGTGGTGTCGCTGACTGCCGGTCTCGGCAAGAACCTCGGGGTCAGCGTCATGGCCGTGCGACCCGATGTGGAGTACGTACGTTTGCTCATCGAGACTGCTCCAGAAGCCGATACCTGGCCGGACTTCCCCGAGTTCGGCGCTGTCCGCCCCCGCGACTGAGCGCAAGCTAGCAGGCCCCGCCACACTTCCACCACGGCCTGCTACGAAGCGGACACGGTGAAGAGCTGGCGGTGGCCCTCCAGGATCCGCGCCTTCGCTTCGGCGTCAGGCTCTATCGTCTCGACGCCGCGTTCGTGAGTACCGCCGAGCAGAATGCCGTCCGAGCGCGGAAACATGTAGAGCTCATCTTTGACAACGATGTAGTCCACCTCCGGCTGTGGCAGGAGCACTGTGAGCTGCCCCTTCACCGGCAGCATCTCGGCATCGCCGAACAAATCGCGGGCACCCAGACCGGCGCAGTTGACGATCACTTGCTCCGGCAGTTGTTGCAGCTCCGACGGAGCTGCGAAGTCGCGTACGACGATCCGTCCCCCTGCTAAATGGAAGTCACGTTGTAGGGCGTCGAGATATGCCGGCATCTCGACCAGCATGGTGGTGAATCGGTAGGCATGGGCGGTTGGGAAGGGATGCTCGTCGCGGCGCAGAATCTGCGTTTCCGGATAGAGTTCCGCGAGCGCGCCTCGTGACCCGGCCAGAGGATCGTCGCCAACGATGTAGTTCTCGATCCATCGTACGGCGTAGTGTTGGCCGACGAGGTTCTGGAAATATTGATGCGCAAGGCGTGCGGCACGTACGAACTGGGCATCGTACGTCGCGGTCGTCCGACCCGGGTCGGAGACCATCGACGGTGACCACTGGCCGCCCGCCATGTTTGACGTCGTCTTCGGCGGCAAGTCGCGCGCGTAGATCGTCGTCTTCCACCCACGTTGTTGCATTACGCGAGCTGTCGCCAGGCCAACCGCTCCGCAGCCGATGACGGCGCAGCGCCGCGTATCCGCACCGGCGGCGATCTCCTCGGCTAGCAGCGCGGTGCCCCAGGAAAGCGTCACCCCGCCGCCCCCGTGCCCATAGTTGTGCACTACAAGCTGGCGATCGAATCGCTCGGCCTCGACGCGAAAGCCCGACGGCCTGAAGGGGCGAAGGCCGACGACGGTGCGGATCTCGCGGCGCGGGTCGACGTGCACTGGAAAGAGCGTGCGCGCCCGCGGTGGTGCCCAAACGGCTCTACTACGGCCGTCTAGCGCCCCCGGGGTGCTCGTCGCAACACGATCGGCGCGCCCTGCGCAAGCGAGGCCGAATCCGCCCGCGGCGGCCAGCCCGCTCAGGTTCCACAGCAGCGTTCGCCGGTCCATAGGCCGCCATCATGGCGGCAACACCGCTACAACTGGGCATCTACGACTGCTCCTCGCAGATGACACAGACGGTGTCGCTAGCCACGTCCGGCGCACTGGCGACCTGCACGTTCTTGACGGTGCCCGGCCAGGCGTTGGCGCCGGCGCTACCGAGCTACCCGGGGGCGGCGACCACGAACTCGATCTGCCGACCCGACGGCGAGTAACAGGTACTCACCGCGTTGAACGATCAGTTGTTGTCGCCAGCTACAATCGCTTCTACCGCCTCGACCGCCGCCTCCGAGGTCACCCCAGCGATCGAGTTGAGGCAGTCGAGCAAGTTGCTGCAATCCGACGACGGATCGTCGACTGGAGTCGCTGCCAGCACCTCGGCGGGTATGTCGCGCGCCGAACGATAAGCGCGAACCATGCGCTCAAACCACGCCGGGTCGAGGGTCGAGTCTTGAGCAGTCGGGTAGTAGACGGCGTTGCCCTCGGTCACCTTCAGGTGCTCAACGGCACTCGCCAGCGATTCACGATAGCGCTCCCGGTCGGGAGCCGTGAACTGCCCGGCGCTGGACCGTAGGTAATCGACGGCGCGCTGCCAGACGACCGGATCCGGCTCCATGTCGCGCTGTCGCCCATAGGCTTCCATGCGCGCCAGCGAGCGCTTCCATTCATCTGCCGAGTACATACCCGGGTGCGGTGGCTGATGACAGGCCGAGCAGGCCTGCAGGTACGCACCGCCGCCCTCGCTTCGCAGGTTGGGAAACTGACCGTTCTGGGCATAGTTGCGCACGATCGCGGCGCGATAACGGCTGTTGACCTGCGCTGCGATCGCCGCCGGATCGTGGGCGCCTTGCTGCTCGATGAGTTGGCCGGCGACTACCGCCTCCTCGAGACATGTAGCGCAGGCAGCCGCGTGCTGCGATCGATAGCAGTCGACCACACCCGTGTGTCCGTATAGCTCGCACGGACAATAGCAGGCGATCTTCTCGAGCACCTCTGGGTGATCGCGGGCGACACGGTAGGCCACCGGAATCCGTTGCAGATAGTCGAGCGGTATGAAGTCCTTTCGCGGCGTGGCGGCGGCGGGCGCGGCGCTGTTCGGTTGGTCGGGCGTGCCGACAGCAGCGCTGGGCGCGCTGCCGCCGTCCGCGGCGAGTGTCGACGAGCTGCCCGTGGCTTGGCTGCCACAAGCGGCCACCGTGATCATCGCGGCGCCGATGAGCAAAAGCTGCCTTGCCCCCATTGTTCTCACTCCTCGCATCGACTGCGCTGTCCCAGCACGTCCGTCGCTTGACCTCTCCGTACGCGGCTCATCGCCGCGACGGCACCACCGCGTCTTCCGACTCCTCACTAGCTTCCCACAGCGCAAGGACTCCCCCAAAGCGCGGATCGACAATCTCGATATTTGCTCTCTCGCGGAGATTGCGCACGTATTCGTTCATGCGCACCTGTGACTTTTCCGACGTCAGCCGCTGTCGTATCGACTCTCGCGCGTCGTCGAGCTCGGCAATGTCCTGTTCGCTGCGCTCCACCACCTTGACGATCGAGAAGCCGAACGTCGTCTCGATCGGGTCCGAGAACGACCCCACCGTCAGCGCCGGAACCGTCGCTGCCAGACCTTCGGTGAGATCTTCCACAGCAATGAAGCTACCGGTATCGGCGACGTGTTGACCGTTGACGTACTTCTCCCCCACGGCGCTTGCGTCTTCACCGGCCTGAAGTTCCGCCGCGGCGGCGAACGCCTGCTGGCGCAGCGAGGCTGGCTCGCCGATGAACACCAACTGCTCTAGGCGCACCTGTTCCGGCGCGGTGAACTCATCCCGGTTGTCGGTGTAGTAGTCGTTGATCTCGGTCTCGGAAACGAAAATCTGCCGCTGCACCTCATCAAAAGCGAGGCGCTGCTGGCGCAGGTTATCGCGCAACTGCTCGCGGAGCTCGTCCATGGTGAGCCCCATTTCCTCCAACGCGGCATTGAGCTCTGCGTCCGTCGTGAAGCCGTTTGTTTCGCGCAGGCCTTGGATCTGACGATCGACCATGTTGGCGTCGACCGTGATGCCGACCAGGTCGGCGCGCTGCAGCATCATTTTCTGATCGACCATCCCGGCGAGGATTTGCGTGGTCAACATCGGTATCTGCGCTTCGATCTCCTCCGCCGGGAATTGCTGGCGCAAGAGGCTCAGCCGATCCTCGACTACAGAGCGCAACTCGGTCAGCAGGATCGGGTCTCCGTTGACCTTTATCAGCACCATGTTGATGATGTTGTCAGGCACACGCGGCATGCTCGTCGCCGTCACCAGGGCATCCTCGGTCGCCTCCTGAGCGAGTGCCCGCGCCGGCACGAAGAGCGCTGCCGCGCTGATACAGGCGGCACAGAGCGCGATGGTCAGGAGCGACATGCCGGGATTCTCGTTCATCGTCTCAGCTCGACGGATCGTAGGCGGTGCGATTGACGGGGCGGGCCGGTCTCCCGGAATCGGGCAATGACGTCGGTATGGGAAGGCTGCGAGCGTCGGCGGTGCGGGGAAACGGCGACGGAATACCGTAGATCAGCGTACCACGGGCCGGTTGTGGCCTTCATCCGACAAACAGCGGCTTTCGCTGCCGGGGGCCTAGCAGGCCCGATATCTGGCTGCGAATTGGTGCGGTTTCAACGCAACACGTCGAGAACCTCGCGCACTGCTGCCAAGCGTCCCGCTGGGCTGTGGGTAGCCATTGCCACCAGCAGCCCGTCTGGCGGCGAGAGCGTCCAGCTGTGCTCACTTTCCACTTTCTCGATGAGCCGATCTGTGGAGATCGGCGCGTCTTCCGAGAGGCGTATCAGCACACCATCGCCCTTGCGCTCGACACTCAACACGCCGAGTGCCTCAGCAGCCAGCCGCAGCGAAGCATAGGCGAAGAGCTGCTCGACTTCGGGCGGTACCGCCCCGTAGCGATCGCGCAGCTCTGCTTGCAACTGCTCCAGCTTGTCCTCGGTACGAGCCGAGGCCAGGCGCTTGCTCACCATCAAGCGCTGTAATGGGTCTTCGATGTAACCAACGGGTATTTGCAGATCGATGCCGAGGCTCAGTTGAGCGCGATACGCCGGGGCCACCGGCTCGCCCTTGAGCTCGTGCACGGCCTCCTCGAGCATGCGAGCGTACAGCTCGAAGCCCACCGCCGCGATGTGGCCGTGTTGACGCTCTCCCAGTAGCGCGCCGGCACCGCGGATCTCGAGGTCCATGGCCGCGAGGCGAAACCCGGATCCGAGGTCAGAGAACTCCTGGATGGCACGCAGCCGCTTCTTCGCCACCGGTGTCAGCGTGTCGACTGGTGGAACCATCAGATAGGCGTAGGCCCGGCGCGTCGATCGACCGACTCGTCCACGGAGCTGGTAAAGCTGCGCCAACCCGAAGGTGTCGGCACGATTCACGATGATGGTATTCGCCATGGGGATGTCGAGGCCGTTCTCGATGATCGCCGTGGTGATCAGCACGTTGGCGCGTCCCTCGACGAAGTCGAACATGGCGCGTTCGAGCTCTGCCTTGGGCAGCTGCCCGTGCACCACCCGAAACTCTGCCTCGGGAACGAGCTCCCTCAGCGCAGCAGCGACACGATATATGGATTCGACTCGGTTGTGCACGAAGAACACTTGCCCGCCTCGAGACAGCTCCTCACGGAGTGCGTCGGCGATGATCTCGCGATCGTAGGGAACGATGTGGGTGGCGATGGCGTAGCGATCCTTCGGCGGCGTCTCGATGACACTGAGGTCACGCACCCCGAGGAGCGACATCTGCAGGGTGCGAGGAATCGGCGTGGCGGTCATCGCAAGGACGTCGACGCTGCGCTTGAGGCGCTTGAGCCGCTCCTTCTGTCCGACGCCAAAGCGCTGCTCCTCGTCGACCACCAACAAGCCCAGATCCTTGAACTCCACGTCCTTGCCGAGCAGACGGTGGGTGCCCACCGCCACGTCGGCGCGACTGTCGCGAATGGCCTCCACAGTGGCGCGAATCTGTGCCGAAGTGCGAAACCTCGACAGCAGCTCCACGCGCACCGGAAACGCGGCGAAACGCGCCTGCAAGGTGCGCCAGTGCTGGTAAGCAAGAATGGTGGTTGGCGACAGGAACGCCACCTGCTTGCCTTCCATGACGGCCTTGAAAGCGGCGCGCATGGCGACCTCGGTCTTGCCGTAGCCAACGTCGCCACAAAGGAGCCGGTCCATCACGGTGCTCGACTCCATATCGGCCTTGACGTCGGCAATGGCGGCGAGTTGGTCGCTCGTCTCGTCGTATTCGAAGCTATCCTCGAGCTCTCGTTGCCAGGCAGTATCGGCTCCGAACGAGTACCCGACCGCCGCCTTGCGCCCCGCGTAGAGCTCGAGCAGGTCACTTGCCAGCTCGCGTAGCGACTCGCGCACGCGGCTCTTGACCTTGCTCCAGCTGGTGCCGCCTAGCTTGTCGATCTTTGCTCGGACTTCTTCGCCAACGTGGTATTTCTGTACCAGATAGAGCTGCTCAAGAGGCAGGTACAACCGGTCGCCGGCGCGATACTCGATCTCCATGAACTCCGACGTCGAATCGCCCACGGGAAGCTGACGCACACCGGCGAAGCGGCCGATGCCGTGATCCTCGTGGATAACGAAATCACCGGGCTGGAGATCGCGGAAGTCACCCCGGAACGCGTCGCCGCGAAAGCGACGGCTTCGCCCCGGCGGGCGACTGCGACCGAACACCTCCGCGTCGGTGGCGAGCCAGAACCCGATGTCGGTCAGCCGGAACCCGGCGGTCAGCTCGCCGCAGCCAATTCGACACGTTCCCGGCGGCAGCGGCGCTGCTTCATCAGACGACGATGTGTGCTCCGGATCGCCCAGCTGCAGCTTTGCAGATACTCCATAGCCTTCGAGAATCTCCGCCAGGCGTTCGGCCTTGCCGACGTTCGACAGCACGAACGCCACTCGCTCGCCGGCGTCGAGCTCGAGCTTCAGGCTGTGCGCCAGCTCTGCCAACCGACCGCGATAACTGGTAACGGTCTGTGCCGTGTGCACAATGCCGTCGCCCACTCCGGATGTGAGCTCCGTAGTCCGTATGCGCATGGCACCAGACTTTCTCGCCAGCGCCCGCTCCAGGTCGTGCACCAGCTCGTCCGGAAGCGGAGCGTCCTGGCCGGCCGCGAGTGCCTGGTGATAATGCTCGTCGAGATATTCGTGCCAGCGCTCGGCGTTGCTGTCGATGACCTCCGGCTCGATCTCCGCCCACGCCGGGTCGGGGAGGTAGTCGACCAGAGCCGCCTGCAGCAGAGCGTGATTATGTGCCACTTCGGCCGGGTGGTCCGCAGCACGGGACGTTGCCGGGGGGAGCTCGAAGTCATCGGCCGAGCGCATCGACCGCTGGTCGCGAGGGTTGAACTCGCGAATCGACTCGATCTCGTCGCCGAAGAAGTCGAGGCGAACCGGATGTTCCCGCGTCGGCGGGAATATGTCGACGATTCCGCCGCGAACGGCAAACTCCCCCAACGACTCCACCAGCGTGACGCGCCGATAACCGGAGTCCACCAGATGACCGGCCAGCTTCGCCGGGTCGATCTCGGTCCCTGTGCCGAGCCGCAGCGATCTCTCGCGAAAGCGTTCGGGCGACTGAATACGCTCCATCCAGCAGCGCACCGGTGCGAGAAGGATGTCGACGCGACCGCGGCTGCATCGGTGGAGCGTTTGGAGCCGCTCGCGCACAATGTCGTCGTGCGGCGGCACGGCGCCGTACGGATTGACCTCGAGCGGCGGAAACGCGACCACCGTGCCGGCTCGACGCTCATGAAAGCGACGCAGGTCGAGGAGCACCAACTCCAGGTCGAGATCCGCAGGAACGACGACTGCCAGGGTACGCGACGCGGTGATCTGGACCTCGCTCAACACCGCCGCCAGGTGGCTGCCGCTCAACCCCTCGAGGCGCACGTCTCCCCCGGTGCGCACCGCTGCCAAGGTGGCACCCATCGCGGGACGCTCCCGCAGTGTGGCGAGAATGGCGTCGAGCATTGCGTAACGAACCGTCGAGCGCGTATCTGCCGAAGGGATACCGCAGCCGTCAAGTCTTCCGGCGCGCGGCCGGCCTATTCGGCCGGCGTCAACGGTACAGCACGGATACGTGCGACGATGTCCGTGGTGGAACAGCCTGGCACTAGTTCGAGAAACACGACTTCGCCGCCGACCGCCCGCGCGGCTTCCGCTTCGGGCATTTCCCGGTTCCGCCAATCAGCCCCTTTGGCGTAGACGTCTGGGCGTAGGCTGGTGATCAGTTCGGCCGCCGTGTCTCCATCAAACGGCACGACATGGTCGACCCACCGAATCGCACGAAGAAGCTCCAACCGCTCCGAAAGGGGCACGAAGGGACGATCTGCGCCCTTCAGGTGTCGGACCGACTGGTCACTGTTAACGCCAACGACGAGGCAGTCGCCGAGCGCCCGTGCTTGCCGTAAACCTTCGAGATGTCCGGCGTGCAGCAGGTCGAAGCAGCCGTTGGTGAAGACGATGCGCTCGCCGCATTCGCGGTGCCGCACCAGGGCCGCGGCGACATCCGAGCCGCCGTCCGAGCTGCCGCCCGAACGCTTAGCCACCGTCGTCCGGGGCTGCTGTGCGCTGATCGATCCCGCCCAGGACCTTCCAGCGCACGCCGCCATCGAACTCCCACGCATGCGGCAATCGCGCTACCCCGACATCGCCGATGTCGGAGTTGAGGCGGAACGAGTACAGGCCGCGATGATAGTCGTAAGGATTGCCGTCGCGCCGGTGAATGGCGACGTCGAGGTAGTAGTTGCCCGCCACCAGGTTTATCGCCGGCATGCGTACCCGAATCGTTCCGGAGCCACGCAGCTCGGTCGGCTGGAACCGCTCGATATCGGTGTTGGTGCCGTAGCAGGAGACGCCGTTGGCGTTGAAAATACCGATCCCGAAAACGAAGTCCCCGACAGGCTTCTCAGCACGATACGCGATCTCTATGGTCATCGCGTCGCCGGTGGAAAACACGTGTCCGGCATCGTCGCCGGCATCGAGAAACCGGACTTGCTCGATCTGTACTTCGCCACTGCCCCATCGGCCGGATTCATAGGGGGCCTCCACCGAGGCATCGGCCTGTTCCGGGATGCCGGCGTCGTCGGCCAGTGGGTTGTCGCCTGGCACGGTCGCGGCGATCCGCTTACGCTCGGCGCGCGTAATCTCGCTCTCTTCCTGCGCCGCCACCCAATCGAGGTACTGGTCGACCACCCGCACCGGATCGCCGATGGCCGCAACGGTACCGTGGTTGATCCAGGCGGCACGGTCACACAGTTGCCGTATCGTCTCCATGCCGTGCGTCACCAACAGAATCGTCTTGCCGCGGCGCTTGAACCCGCCGATCTTGTCAAGGCACTTGTGGACAAACGCTTCGTCGCCAACCGCCAAGACCTCGTCGATGACGAGAATATCCGGGTCCACGTGGATGGCCACCGAGAAGCCGAGTCGCATGTACATTCCCGACGAGTAATTCTTAACCGGCGTGTCGATGAACTCCTCGAGCTCAGCGAACGCGACGATCTCTTCGAAACGCTCCGCGATCTCGCGCCGCGACAGCCCCAGCATGATGCCGTTGATATAGACGTTCTCGCGTCCCGAGATCTCTGGGTGAAATCCAGCACCGAGCTCGATCAGCGCCGAGATCCTGCCGTCGATCGCGACCCGCCCTTCGGTGGGCCTGGTGGTGCCGGCGACGATCTTCATGAGAGTGCTCTTACCGGCGCCGTTGGCTCCGATCACGCCGAAAGTCTCGCCGTGAGCGACCTCGAAGCTGACGCTCTCGAGCGCGGTGAACACCTCGTCCGGCCGCAGGAGCTTGAAGAGGTTGCGGCCCACGAAGGCGCTCTTGAGGGTAAGAAACCTGTGGGACTGGGCGATGCGCCGATAGCGTTTGGTAACGTCGACGACACGTATCGCCGGCTCCTTCACTTTGCCGGCAGACGAGACTGGACTCATCTCAGACCTCCTCGGCAAAGGAGTCGCGCAGTCGGTCGAAGAAATTGTACGCGGCGATGAAGAGGACGGCGGATAACACCGCCGTCAAGCCCAGTCGACGCCAATGAATCATCTCGCCAGAGAAGATGGCAGTGTGGTAGCCCTCGATGATGTGCGTCATCGGGTTGAGCTGCAGAACGAGCGGTGCCCATCCGCCCGGGTCATTCTGTTCGGCCAGGGTCAACGGGTAGATCACCGGTGACCCGAAGAACCACAGCGTCAGAATGTTCGCCAATAAGTCACGCACATCACGGTAATGCACGGTCAGCGCCGAAAGAAACAACGCGAATGCAAGCGTGAACAACATCTGGACCATGAACACCGCTGGGAACCAAAGCGCATGCAGGCTGACGCTCTGCGGTTTGAAGATGAGCCAGAACACTACGTAGATGGGCAGACCCAGCAGGAAGTTGACAGCGTTCGATAGCACGCTGACCACCGGCAACACCTCGGCCGGGAAAATGATCTTCTTGATCAGGCTACCGCCCGTTAGCAGCGAACTGGCGGACTCGGCGAGCGCCCCGGAGAACCACGTCCACGGCAACAGACCACAGAACAGATAGAGTGCGTACGGGTCGGTTCCCTCTCCACGCATGGGCGTGAGCACATACGTGAACACGAACGTGTACACACCCAGGAGCAGCAGAGGGTTGATGAACGACCACAAGAATCCGAGCATCGACCCGCGGTACCGGGCTTTCAGCTCGCGGACCACCAGTGTCTGCACCAGTACGCGGTGCTGCCACAGGCGCCCCAATGCATGCCACATGCGATTGTGTCCGGTGGGAACGGGGTTCTAGCAGGCCGTGGTGGAAGTGTGGCCGGAGGGGCGGCACACGACTGGGCACAGCTTGCGCCGTCCGTTGATGGTAGCTACTCGAGCGCTACCGCAACGCCGCCGCGCATCTCGTACATGCGGTGGAACTTGCGCACGTCGCCGTTGTCGTCGAAATCCGTCGCCCCGGTAACCCCCGGGTAGGGGTTCATCTCATTCAGGTAAAACCTCAGCTCCTGAGGATCGATCCCGGCTTCCCGAATTGCCAACGCGAGGATGTTCATTGCGTCGTAACCGTGCGCCGCATACGCGTCGGGTGTCAGTCGGTACTGCGCGTCGAACGCGGCTACGAACTGACGCACGTTCTCGTCGGAGCTCACCGGATCCCACGATGGCAACGGGAACCGGAGCCCCTCGACGGTGGGCAGATCGGCTTCCTGCAACTCAGCTGGCAAGAAAGCGCCGGTAGCGAACAGGGCGGCGTCGCTGCCTGCGTCGCGCAGCGCCCGCGCCACCGCGACGGTGTCGGCCGTATACCCGCCAATGTAAATGGCGGGCGGGTCCACGGACTCGATCGATTGCGCGAGCCGCGCATAGTCCTCGGAGGTGGCCGTAGCCGGATAGCTCTCCTGGGCGATCTCGCGCCCTCCCAGGGTCCGGAACCGCCGGATGAACGAGGTCTTGTGTCCGAGGCCGAACTCAGTCTGCTGGGCAATTACCGCAGCCTCACGCAAGCCGATCTTGTTGAAGATGTGGTCGGCAGTGTTCAGCGCCTCGAGGTCGTCGCTCGGGTAGTTACGATAGATGAAATCGCCCGCATCACTGAGCTTGGGCGCCGAGGACGATGGCGACATGAGAACTACGCTCGCCTCCTGGAACAGCGGCGCGATCGCCAACGTTACATCGCTGACATCCGCTCCGATCGCGGCGACGACACCGCTGTCGATGATCTCTCGCGCCACTTGAACGCCGACCACACGATCGCTCTGGACGTCGCGGGTGATCAACGTGATCGGCTTCTGGCCGCCCTCGAAGATCTGCATGCCGCCAGCGGCGTTGATCTCGCTGACCGCCAGATCGACACCGCGCTGAATCGAGTTGCCATAGGGTGCGCCCGATCCCGAAAGAGAGAGAATGACGCCGATTTTGACGTCCGGGCTCTCTTCAGCACACGCGACGCTACCGGCGGCTAGCAACACGATTGCCGCCGTGATCGAGATACGTTTCATGCTGGACCTCCTGCGTTCAGTCTACCGCCGAGCGCTCGCCAGGTATCGGCATCTCGGTCGTCTCGATGGCGCTCCGAGTCGGCTTGATACCTCGCGCTTTGGCAACGTGCAACCGGGTAAGCGAGCGCTCGAGAGCGAAGCCTGCACGCCGCGAATCTGTTTCTTCGTCTGGCGTCGCAAGTCGTGCCTGGGCGCGCTGCACCGCCGCTTCAGCACGCGCGATATCGATTTCCTGTGCCTCCTCAGCGGTCTGCGCCAACACGCTGACGCCGAGGGGACCGACCTCTGCGAAGCCGCCCGCCACCGCCAACAGACCGTCCTGGCCGGTTGCGGTGACATACCGCAGCTCGCCTACCCCCAGCGCTGTCATGTACCGGGCGTGGCGTGGAAGGACGCCGAACTCACCGTCGATACCGGGAGCAGTGAGCTCGACGACGTCTTCGTCGACAACCGCACCTTGCGGGGTTACCACCTCGAGATGAAAACGCTCAGCCATCGATTCTAACCCGCAACATTAGGCCGCCTCCTGCTCTGCTCGCAGCCGATCGCCCTTCTCCCGCGCCTGGTCGATGGTACCCACCATGTAGAAGGCTTCCTCCGGCATGTCGTCGTGCTTGCCGTCGAGAATCTCCTTGAACCCGCGTACCGTATCCTCGAGCGGCACATACACGCCAGCATTGCCGGTGAAGACCTCCGCCACGAAGAACGGCTGCGACAGGAATCTCTGAAGACGCCGCGCACGCGAGACGGTCACACGCTGTTCCTCGGATAGCTCGTCCATGCCGAGGATCGCGATGATGTCCTGCAGGTCACGATACTGCTGCAGGATGAATTTCACATCCCGCGCGACGACATAGTGCTCGTCGCCGAGGATCTGCGGGTCGACCAACTGCGAGTTGGAATCCAGCGGGTCGACGGCAGGATAGATTCCGATCTCGGTCAAGCCACGCGACAGGGTCACGCTGGCATCGAGGTGGGCGAAGGTGGTGGCGGGAGCCGGGTCGGTCAAATCGTCGGCTGGCACGTAGATCGCTTGCACCGAGGTAATCGAGCCGGTCTTGGTCGCGGTAATTCGCTCTTGGAGCTCACCCAGTTCGGTGGCGAGGTTGGGCTGGTAGCCAACGGCGCTCGGCATGCGTCCGAGCAACGCCGACACCTCGGAGCCGGCCTGGGTGAAGCGGAAGATATTGTCGATAAACAACAACACGTCCTGGCCCTGGTCGCGGAAATACTCGGCCACCGTTACCCCGGTCAGTCCGACACGAAGGCGCGCACCGGGTGGCTCGGTCATCTGACCGAATATCAGCGCAATGTTGCCGATAACGCCAGATTCCTTCATCTCGCGGAATAGGTCGTTGCCCTCGCGGGTGCGCTCTCCCACACCAGCGAACACAGAATAACCACCGTGCTGCTTGGCAACGTTGTTGATTAGCTCCTGGATGAAGACTGTCTTGCCGACGCCGGCTCCCCCGAAGAACCCGATCTTGCCGCCGCGTTTGAACGGTACGAGTAGGTCGATGACCTTGATGCCGGTCTCGAACTGCTGCGTTTCGGTGAGCTGCTCATCGAAAGCCGGCGCGTGTCGATGGATCGGCCAGCGCTCGTCAGCTTCCAGCGGACCAGCCTGGTCAATCGGTTCGCCAATGACGTTGATGATTCGACCGAGAGTGGCGTCGCCGACGGGGGTCGTTATCGGTCCGCCGGTGTCGACCGCGTCCATGCCTCGGATCATGCCGTCGGTGGTCGACATCGCGACACATCGGACCTGGTTCTCGCCCAGATGCTGGGCAACCTCGACGATAACGTCGATCTCTTCGGTGCCGGTATCCGAGTCCTTGATATGGAGCGCTTGATAGATCGGTGGCAGATCGCCCTCGCCGAACTCGATGTCGACGACCGGTCCGACAATGCGGACGACCTTGCCTACCTGGCCTGCCCTGCCCTCACCCATCTCTGCAAACCTCCTGTCATGCGCAGCGCGCGCTCAGCGGAGCGCTTCCGCGCCGCCGACCACCTCGAGAATCTCGGTGGTGATCGCTTCCTGTCGTAGTTTGTTCATGGTCAGTGTCAAATCCGCAATCAACTCTTCGGCGTTCTTGGTGGCATTGTCCATAGCCACCATGCGCGCCGCGTGCTCGGCAGCGGTCGACTCGAGCAGCGCCTGATAGACCTGCGTCTCGACGAAACGCGGCAGGATCTCCTCGAGAATCGCGCCGACGCTGGGCTCGTAAATGTAGTCGGCGATCTCTACCGGCGGGCCGCCCGTGGCATCCGACTCGCGGGCTTCCGCGGTGGCCTCGTCCAAAGCCGAGGCTGCTGCACCGATAGCTCCGAAGCCCTCGGTGACCTCACCGACCGCGCGCGCCGCCGCATAGGCGCGCGACGCTTCACGGAAGCTCACAGCATCGGGTGTCTCGAACGGCAGGTCGCGCACCGGCAACAGTTGCTCGACAATCAGCCGCTGCCTGAGCACCGACACGAACTCGTTGTAGATCAGATAGACGGCGTCGGTGGCCTTGCGCTCGTATGCCTCGATCAGGTACGCGGCGAGCGCTGCCGCGCGCGTATGGCTGAGCCTCTTGAGCAGCTCGTCATCTGCCTTCTCAACCTCCCACTCACCGCGACGGAAATGATCCCATCCCTTACCGCCAGCGGTAACGATCGTAACGGCTCGATCCTGCCAGACATCGAGCGCCCGACGCGAATAGCGCAGCACGTTGTTGTTGAAGCCGCCGCACAGACCACGGTCGGAAGTCACCACCACCACAGTCACGTGCTCTTCCGGGCGCTCCACTAGCAGCGGGTGCTCGACGCTGTCGTCGCCTACCTGCGCGAGCCCCCCGAGCACCTCCCACATCTTGTCGCTGTAGGGGCGTGCCGCCAACATCGCGTCCTGTGCGCGGCGCAGCTTGGCTCCCGATACGAGCTTCATCGCGCGCGTAATCTGGCACATGTTCTTGACCGACCGCACCCGGCGGCGGAGCTCGAGCAGTGTCGCCATCTTCGCCTATCCGGCAGCTTCCGCGCTGGCCATCTTGACGCCAACGCTGGCCGAGAACTCGGCCAGGAACGCCTTGGCGCTTGACGCAACGCGCTCAGTCAGAGCTTCGTCCAGGGCGCCCGTGCTCTCGATATCATTCCAGAGCGACGGATCGTTGACCTCGATATAGTCGTACAGGCCAGCTTCGAACGCACGCACCTGCTCGACCTCGAGATCGTCGAAGAGACCGTTGCCGCCCGACCAGATGATGACGATCTGCTTGGCGACTCGCAGTGGGCTGTACTGGTCCTGTTTGAGGATCTCCGTGAGACGCTCGCCGCGCCCCAGCTGCCTCTGTGTCGCCACATCGAGATCGGAGCCAAACTGCGAGAAAGCAGCCAGCTCACGGTACTGAGCCAAGTCCAGCCGCAACGAGCCGGCGACCTGTTTCATACCCTTGATCTGCGCCGCACCGCCAACTCGCGAAACCGACAACCCGGCGTTCACTGCCGGCCGGATGTTCTTGTGGAACAGGTCGGTCTCGAGAAAGATCTGGCCATCGGTGATCGAAATCACATTGGTTGGAATGTAGGCCGATACGTCGCCAGCCTTGGTTTCGATAACCGGCAGCGCGGTGAGGCTGCCGCCGCCGAGCTCGTCGGCCATCTTGGCGGCGCGCTCCAGCAGCCGGGAGTGCAAGTAGAACACATCCCCCGGAAACGCTTCTCGGCCCGGCGGGCGCCTGAGCAGCAAGGACATCTCGCGGTAGGCGTCGGCGTGCTTGGAGAGATCATCGAAGATCACGAGAGCGTGCTCGCCCTTGTCTCGGAAGTACTCGCCTATGGCGCAGCCGGCATACGGTGCCATCCATTGCAACGGTGCCGGCGTGCTTGCCGAAGCGATGACGACGATCGTGTGCTCGAGCGCCTTGTGATCGGCGAGCTTCTGCACCACCTGTGCGACGGTCGACTGCTTTTGGCCGATCGCCACGTAGATGCACGTCACATCGTGGCCGCGCTGGTTGATGATCGTGTCGATGGCGATCGCGGTCTTGCCCGTTTGTCGATCGCCGATAATTAACTCGCGCTGACCACGCCCGATGGGAATCATCGAATCGATCGACTTAATGCCGGTCTGCAGCGGTTCCGATACCGGCTGGCGCTCGATGATGCCAGGCGCGATGCGCTCCATCGCGATCGTCTCGCTGGTCTCGACCGGACCCTGGCCATCGAGCGGCTCGCCGAGTGGGTTCACCACCCGCCCGATGAGCGCCTCGCCGACCGGCACCTGGATGACGCGCTGGGTGCGCTTCACGGTGTCCCCTTCCTTGACGAGCGTCGTGTCGCCCAGAATCACGGCACCAACGCTGTCCTCCTCGAGGTTGAGGGCGATGCCGAAGACGGAGTTGGGGAACTCGAGCAGCTCCTGCGACATACACCGCTCGAGGCCATAAATACGCGCGATGCCGTCGCCGACGGCGATCACCGTTCCGACCTCCTGAACTTCGATCTCGGCCTCGTACCCAGCGATTTGACGCTGGATGATGCTGGAGATTTCTTCCGCCTTGATACCCATCGCTTGTCTCGCTCCGGTTCTCAGCTCTCGGTAAGCCGCTCGCGCATGCGTTCCAGTTGGCGTCGCACGCTGCCGTCGTAAACGTTGTCACCTATCCGCGTCATCAGCCCGCCAAGCAGCTCCGGATCGGTTCGTGCCCGCAGCCTGACGGTGCGGCCGGTCGTGCTCGCCAAGCGATCGCGCAGGTCTGTGAGCTCTGCCTCGCCCAAGGGCTCTGGCGAGGTGATCTCAGCGTTGATGATCCCGTGTTGCGCGTCGACCAGCGCCGCGAAGCTCGCCGCGCATGCAACCAAATGATCGATGCGCTGGTGATCTGCTAGCACGTCGACGAAGCGTCGCGTCAACTCACCAGCCCCCAGACGCTCGGCGACGTCTCCCAGGATGGCCGCCTTACGGTGGGTGTCGATAGCTGGATTCAACATCAGGAGCTGTAGGCCGCTGAACTTTTGCACAGTATCGGCAAGCGCCGACAGCTCTCTCGCGGTCTCGTCGAGGCCACCGCCGACAGTCTTGTCCAGAGCAGCGCCGAGAAGCGCCTTTGCATAGCGTCTTGCTACAGCAGCATTGATCATCGCGTCAGGGTTTTTCGGCCGCGCAAGTGCGCGTCACGATACCGTTGCTCCCAGGCTGTCGAGGTGCTCGCGTACCAGCCGCCTTTGGTCCTCGGCGCTAAAGTTGTCCTGCAGAATTCGCTTGGCGATCGAGACTGCCAGATCGGCAACATGCGCCTGAAGAGCTCGGCGCGACCGCGCTATCTCCGCGTCGAGGTCGCGGCCGGCGGTGGCGCGAATAACCTCGGCGTCAGCGCTGACCTCGGCGATCAGGCGATCCTGGTCACGCGCCGCGCTCTCCCGGGCCTCGGTCAACAAAGCTGCCGCCTCCTGCTCAACGCGCTCCAAGCGATCCGCCGACTCAGCCAGTCGCGACCGTGCGGTCTCCTGCTGTTGTTGTGCCAGATCACGGGCCTCGACCAGCTGCTGGAAGCGTGTTCCGAGGACTTCGCGCAGTCCATCGAACTCGAAGTTCTCGCGAACGAACGGCGGCGCGACGACGAGCACCCAGTAAAGCAGGATCATCAGCAGCACGAAGTTGGTCCACTTCATCGCGTATTCGAGCCAGCTAGGTCCGGCGTGCTCGGTGGTTTCCTGCTCCCCGTGTTCTTGAGCGCCCGCGTGTTCCTGATAGACGGCTACTTCGCCAGCGGCAGCGTTGCCCTCGGCAGGCTGCGACGACGACAGCGGCGCCTGCGCCCCGGCTGCCAACGAAGCGTTGGCGCCGCTGAGCATCACCACGAGGGCCATGCCGGCAACACAGCTCGAGAGCTTGAGGGTCTTGGCGTTGATCAACTGTCGGCGCCTCCGCTGCTCACTGGTCGAGCGAGAATCCGGTCGGCGATTTGCTTGGCGAGGTCGCCGGCATCAGCCTCTAGCTGTCGCCGGGCCTCATTGATCTGCGTGTCGATCTCGGCCTTCGCCTCCTCTACCGTGCGTGCCGCCTCGGCGCGCGCCTCACCCAACAGCCGATCGCGTTCGGCGCGCGCCTCTGCTTGGGCGTGCTCACGAATCGCGTAGGCCTCTTTGCGCGCCCTGGAAACACGTTCCTCCACCTGTGCGAGTCGTTCTTCCTGGATGCGCGCAGCGTTGGCGAAAGCCTCGCTGGCTTCGTCGATCTCAGCCTGTCGCTTCGCGAGGATCGCGGTAAGCGGTCCGAACAGCCACCGGTTGGCGATGATCACCATGGCGATGATCGCCGCGGCGACAAGCGCGATGGTGGGCAAGTGCGGGAAATTGTCCATCGAGGCCTGGGTCTCAGCTGCCGGTTACCTGCGGCCCTGTCGGCTGCGGGGGGGCGAGGCTTGCAGAGTTCGAGCGAACACGGAACAGGTGAGCCCGGTTGCCAGCGAAAGGCGGCTGAGGAACAAAATGGCCGCCCGTGTCATTCGAGCGTAGCGATCATGCGGCTGAGTTCTCGCGCCACCGAAGAGCGACACGACTCATCGGCGACAGATTCTATCAGCCGTGTCGAAAGGTCGGCAAACAACCGCGCGATCGCTTCCGTGACGATGGCTTTTACCTCGCCGGTGAAAGCGTCGACCTCTACGGTGAGCTGCGCCTCCCACTTCGCTCCCACCGCGTCGTCGACCGTCAAGGTCACGACCGTAGCGTCGCTGCGATACTCGTAAAGGTGCGGGCCGCTCAACCCAGAGGCTCCGACCTCGAGTTGGTAGCCGCGGCGCTCGAGGGCCGCCGCGAACGAGTCGCGAATCAGGTCGACGAAGCTCTCGCGGCCGAGGTAGGAGCACGCCGTCAGCATCAGAGCAGATACAGCACCAAGTAGATCACCGACCCCCGAACCACGGCGCTCGTCGACCGTGTTCTCGCCAGCAGGTCCACGGGCCATCGCAGCCCGCGCGCCCCGAGAACAGCCCTTGTAGCACAAACTGCGCGCCGTCGATGATCGGGGCGCACACCCGGCTCCCCGGTGCGCCAACAGAATCCGATCGCGACAGGCAGCGTGGCGCGGTAGATCCAGTCAGAATCGAGATTCACCGAGCCCATCGCAGGCGGCTAGCAGGCCGTGGTTCAGCACGACGAACGGCCGGCTTCAAAAGAAATAGAGCAGCAGCAAGATCGCCAGGAGGACGGCAACCCACAATGCCATGCTGCCGGTCGGCCAGGTGCGCTCGAGGATCCCCTCCGGCCCGTGATAACGGTGCACCGTCTGCAACGTGATGGTAATGCGTCGCCCCGCTCTCTCCAGCACTCCGTTCCAGAGGCGAGCGCCGGCGCGCACGACGGGCGCCAGCGTGCTCGGCACGAGGCGCCGGTAGATCCAGTCACTGTCTAGGTTGACCGATCTCAACTCCGGTGGATACAGCCCGACCCAGTTTAGCCAAGCGAAGGCGACGGCGGACCAGAACAGAAGCTGGAGCTGCGTGATCACATGCGTCGCCGTGTACGGTTCGTAGTCAACCGGGAATGGCAGAACCCCGTAGAGGAGCGCCGGGAAAGCACCGATTCCGATGCATAGCGAAGCGGCTAGCCCCATGGCGATCAGCATGTTGCGCGGCGCCTCTCTGCAGCGGATTCCCGAGTCATGTGCGAAGAAGGCGAAATAGGGAATCTTGATACCGGAGTGGTGAAAGACGCCCGCCGACGCGAACAGCAACACGAAGTAGACGAATGTGTAGTGATTCTCGGCGGTCGCGGAAATGATCAATGACTTGGTGGCGAAGCCGCTGAAGAGCGGAAACGCGGAGATCGAAGCGGCCCCGACCATACAGAAGCCGGTCGTCCACGGCATCGATTTGTAGAGTCCGCCGAGCTCGGAACCCTTCATCGTGCCGGTGCGTAGCAGCACCGCCCCCATCGACATGAAAAGCACACCCTTGAAGAGAATGTCGGCGAACGCGTGGGCGGCAGCGCCGTTGAGGGCCATCTCGGTACCGATGCCGATCCCAACGACCATGAAACCCAGCTGGTTGTTCATGCTGTAGGTCAGCACCCGACGGAGGTCGTTGACAATCACGGCGAAGAAGATCGGAAAGGCGGTCATCGTGACGCCGATCCAGACCAGCAGCTCGGTTCCGGGGTAGCCTCGCGCGAGGGCGTAGATTGCCATCTTGGTGGTGAAGGCGCTCAGAAACACCGTCCCGGTCACGGTGGCTTCCGGATAGGCGTCCTCGAGCCAGTTGTGCAGCAGCGGGAAGGCACACTTGATGCCGAAGGCGATGAAAATGAGCCAACCACCCAGGCCACTGAGCCCCAGATAGTCGAACGCCAGCGATCCGGTTTCGTGGACGTGTGCCAGAGCCCCAGCGAGCAGCAGCACGCCGGACGTTATTTGGAAGATCAAATAGCGCATGCCAGCCCGATACGAGCGCTCGCTGCGGCGTGCCCAGATCAAGAAGACGGAGGAGATCGCGGCCAGCTCCCAGTAAACGAAAAGCGTGATCAAGTCGCCCGCGAAAACCGCGCCGATGGCGCTGCCGGCGTATATGAATGCGGCGACGTGTTGGCCGGTGTCCTTGACCCGCAGGGCGAAGATCATGCCGAGGAACGCGGCGATGTGGAAGATGTAGCCGAACACGAGGCTCAGCCGGTCGACGCGGACGGGCGTCAGCGAGTAGTCGAAGACGGAGAGCTGCAGCAGGTCCCCGTGCGACATCACCAGCAACTGGAGGAAACCCAGCAGCGGCAGAAGGAGCATATAGGCCGCCCGAACGCGCCCGCGCACAAGCGGGATCAGCAACCCTCCGAAGATCAGGAGCCAGCCGGGCGGGAGGCTATCGATCATAGTAATCTTCGCCCCGGCCGACGATCTTGCGCAGCTGCTTGGCAGCCAGAACCAGGAGCACGCAGGAGACAAATCCGTAGAAGCCGAAAAAGCCAACGACGCGCTCGATTGCATACTCAATGTGTTTTTCGTAAAAGAGGTCCGCCGCGACAAGAAGGGCGCAGACAATCCAGAGGCCGACGTATATCTTGCGGACGTTTCGCGCCTCGTCGAGCCAGTACTTTTTCTCGCCCCGCGCGAACTTCGTCGCAGCGCCGGGCGAGCGCTTCGCGTGGCCGTCGGTGTCGTTGTCGTCTTGCATAGCTCGCTAGGGGTTCACGATCGGGGTCAACAGCTGGTACAGGTCGTCGGCGAAAAAGAAGAGGGCCAGGCAACCTGCGGCCGTTGCGCAGAGCGCTACCAGGCAGAAGATCGGCGCTTCTTTGATCGACAATCCGCCGTTTGCCCCGAGCGCCGTTCCCTGTGACACACCACTGCCGTCGTCCTCGCCGGACGCTGACTCCGGAGGGGCGACGAAGAATGCCCGCGCCACGATCGGCATCAGGTACGCGACGTTCAGCAGCGAGCTGATCATCAGAACGGCAACGAAGATGGCCTGCTCCGCTTCGAGCGCCCCGAGGGCCAGGAACCACTTACTCCACGCACCGCCGAACGGCGGCAGACCGATGACGCTGAGCGAGCCGATGAAGAAGGCCGTCATAGTAATCGGCATGGTGCGGCCGATGCCGTCCATGTCGCTGATCTCGGTCTTGTGGGCCGCCACGTAAATTGCGCCGGCGCAGAAAAAGAGGGTGATCTTGCCGAAGGCGTGCATGGCGATGTGCATGCTGCCACCCAGCACACCGGCACTGGTCGCCAGCGCGGCGCCGAGAACGATGTACGAGAGCTGGCTCACCGTCGAGTAGGCCAGGCGCGCCTTCAGGTTGTCTTTCGTGAGGGCAACGAGCGAGGCCGCCAAGATCGTGAACGCGGCGACGTACATGAGCCAGGTGCTCAAACCCGTGTCCGTGAGCAATTCGAGCCCGAAGACGTAGACGATGATCTTCATCACCGTGAACACGCCGACCTTGACCACGGCGACGGCGTGCAGAAGCGCACTCACCGGGGTGGGCGCCACCATCGCCGCCGGCAGCCAGCGATGGAACGGCATCAGCGCCGCCTTGCCCGTGCCGAAGGCGAAGAGCGCCAGCAACACAGCGAGGGTTCCCTTGTCGGCGGTCCCGGCCAGGATGCCGCCCGGACGGAAATCAAGCGTCCCCGCCAGGTGCCACGTCCAGATAATCGCGAACAACAGAAACACTACCGACGTGCTCAGCAGGATGCCCAAATAGAGCCTGCCCCCCCGCATCGCGGCCTCGGTTCGATGATGGGTAACCAGAGGGTACGTGGATAGCGTCAGCACCTCGTAGAAGATAAACAGGGTGAGCAGGTTGGCGGCGAACGCGACGCCGATGGCAGCCGAGATCGCCACCGCGAAACAGGCGTAGAAGCGCGTCTGATCGACCTCGTGGCGCCCCCGCATGTAGCCGATCGAATACACCGTGGTGGCGATCCACAGCCCTGAGGCCACGAGCGCGAACAGCATCCCGAGCGGCTCGACCTTGAACGCCATCCACAGGCCGGCCATGACTTCCACAACATTGGCCTCGGGGCGACCCCCGGCCTGCACTTCGGGCAGCAGCGTGACAACCACGGCAAGGAGGGCGCCGGCGGTGGCCAGGCTGGCCGCCTCGCGCAGATTCGGCCAACGGCGCAGCGCCACGACGAGCACGGCGCCGATCAACGGCAGACCGACCGCGACGTAAATGGCCGTCTGCGAGCTCACGGTGAAATCGCCAACAAAGATTCTGCCGCCATCCGAGCAATTCCGGCGGTCAGGTCGGTCGTGATGCCGAAGTAGAAGATAGCGATCACCAGAGCCCACATGGGAAGCAGTAGAGAAAGTGGTGCCTCGGTGATCGCGCCCTCACCCTCGACCGCCGGTGGCTCGGCGAAGTAAGCGACCTCGACAACCCTCCACACGTATACAGCGGCCAGCAGCGAGCTCAGCAGCACCACCACTGCTACCGGCCACAGGCCCTGCTCGAGCGCGGCGAGCACCAGGTACCACTTGGAGATGAAGCCCACGGTCAGCGGCACGCCGATGAGGCTGAGGCCACCGGCGACGAAAGCGGCCATCGTCCACGGCATACGGCGGCCCAGGCCGCGCATCTCGTCGATGTGGACCGAGCCGCAGCGCATTACGATGCAGCCCATCGCCAGGAACATGGCGCATTTCATCAAGCCGTGGTTGAAGAGGTGAACGATGCCCCCGGTCAACCCGTTGACCGAGGCGAAGCTGATGCCGAGAACCATGTAGCCGATTTGGGCGACGCTCGAATACGCCAGCATGCGCTTGATGTTGTTCTGGAAGATCGCCACCAGCGACGCGGTGACGATGCCAATCAGGGCGAGGGGCATCAGGAACACCCAAAGCCGCAGCGACTCGAAGGCGAACTCGTACCCGAAGACCGTGAAGAAGAAGCGCAGCAGGATGTAGACGGAGACCTTCGTCGCCGTTGCGGCGATAAAGGCGGTAACAACCGACGGGGCGTAGGCGTACGCGTTGGGAAGCCACAGGTGCAGCGGAAAGAGAGCCATCTTCACGCTGATGCCGACGACGAAGAACCCAAAGGCGACCAGCACCGTGCGGGTGTCGCGCACGGATTCGAGCTGCACGGCCATGTCCGCCATATTCAGCGTCCCCGTCATGATGTAGAGCAGGCCGATGCCGATCAGGATGAAGGTGGCGCCGAGCGTGCCCATGATGAGGTACTGGTACGCCGAAGTGAGTGCTCTCCGATCCTGCCCCATGCTGATCAGCACATAGGACGACAGCGCCGAGATCTCCAGGAAAACGAAGACGTTGAAGAGGTCGCCGGTGGCGGCGATGCCGAGCAGGCCGGTCAGACACAGAAGATAAGCGGTGTAGAAGAGGTAGTGGCGCTGGTAGCGGGGCAGCTCCACCGAGATGCTCGCCGGCGACCAGGTGGCGACAATCGCCCCGATCCCGGCCACCAGAATGAGCACGAAGGCGTTGAGCAGATCGATCCGGTACTCGATGCCCCACGGCGGCGGCCAACCGCCAAGCTCGTAGGAAATGATGCCCTGATCGAGGACGCGGAGCATCAGTAGCACAGAGAGCGCAAAGGTCAGCCACGTAACCGCGATGGCGAAGCCGGTCACCAGCGCGCGTCGCCGCAGCAGCAGGCACAGAGGCGCCGCCAGCAGCGGCGCCAGCACGACCAGGACGGGGAGATGGTCCTCCATCAGGCCTCTACATCCTGAACGTGAATCTCGCCTTCCTCGATCGTCCCGTACTCTTCGTTGATGCGGACGACGAGCCCCAGGGCCACGGCGGTGGTGGCCACGCCGACGACAATGGCGGTGAGGATGAGAACCCCGGGGAGCGGGTTGGAGTAGATCTCGAAGCCCTCGGCGAGAATCGGTGCCGTGCCGCCGTCCACCTTGCCAACGGTGATGAAGAGCAGGAACACCGAGGTCTGGAAGATACTGAGACCGATGACCTTCTTGATGAGATTGTCCCGCGCCACGACGATGTAGAAGCCCGTCATCATCAACACGATGACCACCCAGTAGTTGTACAGCCCCAACACGTCCGCCATCAGCTTCGCACCGTCTCGCCGAAGGCGTAGAAGATCGAGATCATCACCCCGGCGACCGTCGTCCCCACGCCGAGCTCGACGAGCAATATGCCGAGGTGCTGACCGTGCACGGGATCGTGCTGCAGCACGCTGTAGTTGAGAAAGGTGCCGCCCTTGAGCATGGTGACAACGCCGACGCCGATATACAGCAACAGCCCCAGCGGAATCAGCAACTGGACGATCCGCGGGCTCAACGCTCGCTGGGAGGCACGAAGATCGAAGACGATTGCGTGGAGGATGACACCAGCGGCAAAGATAACTCCGGCTTGGAAGCCGCCGCCCGGGCCATAGTCACCGTGCCATTGAACGTAGAGGGCGTACAGGAGTATGTAGGGAATGAGCAGCTTGGCGGCGACGCGTGGAATGCTCTGGCGCTTCATTCGTCGTCCTCGTCGGCCACCCACCGGCGCCGTCGCGCGCCCCCCAACAGGATCAGCACGCCGATTCCGGCCGTGAAGATCACCGCGGTCTCACCCAGGGTGTCGTAGCCGCGATAGCTCGCCAGCACCGCGGTCACCAGGTTAGGCACCGCCACTTCGTGCGGTGACTCGTCGATGTAGCGAGGCGCCACGTGGCGGTGTACCTGGGCGTCGGGATCGCCGAGTCGCGGCATGTCGATGGTGCCGTACACCAGCGCGGCGCCGGTGATGAGAATGACGATCAGCGGTAGCAACGGAGTGTGCTCGGGCTCCTTCTCCTCCGAGGTCGTCAGCGACAACGTGACGAGGATGAGGACCGTCGAGATTCCCGCACCCACCGAGGCCTCGGTGAACGCGACATCGGGTTGGTCGAGCACGCTCATCCAGCAGGCACCCAACAGGCTGTAAATTCCGGCGACGATTGCCGCCGAAAAGAGCCCGCGGAGCCGGGCGATGCGCACCGCCGTCGCCACCAACAACGCCAGCAGGACTAGGTCGAT
Organism: Acidobacteriota bacterium; assembly: GCA_963666055.2. Taxonomy (GTDB): domain Bacteria; phylum Acidobacteriota; class UBA890; order UBA890; family WLXD01; genus DASCOT01. The sequence continues at coordinate 1,956,004 of CAXWPH010000015.1, forward strand.
GATGACGTCGATGTCTCACCGTCCTTTCCGTCCAGCATCGGCTCCAAGCCGCGGGTGTAGGCCGCGTGGGCGATGGCGTGGGTTGCCGTCGGGCTGGTTATGTATATGAAAAAGAGGATGAAAACGAGCTTCGCGGTTACCAGCGAAACCCCCGCCTGCAGCATGAGCCCGATGAGAATGAGCGCCGCGCCCAACGTGTCGATGACACCGGCGCCGTGCAACCGAGTGTAGAAATCTGGCAGCCGGCAAAGCCCGAGCGCCCCCGCAACACAGAAGAAAGAGCCGCCCAGAAGCAGCGCCCAGCTGAGAACGTTGATCACGTTCATCCGCGCGTTATGCTCCTTCGGCGTCCGTCGACTCTTGGTCGGGCACCTCGGCCAGGTCGCCGTATTTGAAGTACTTGAGCACGGCGAGTGTGCCGATGAAGTTGATCAGCGCGTAGACAAGCGCCAGATCGAGGAAATCCGGGCGACCGTTCAAGAACCCCAGCACGGCGATAAACAAGACCGTGGCGGTACCGAAGCTGTTCACGGCCATCACACGGTCGTAGACGGTCGGACCGAGCGCGGCACGGAGCAGCGCCAGAGTCATGGTGACCAGGATAGCAACCATCGCCGTCGCGAACATCAATCGGCTCCCTCCAGCCGCGTGACGCGCTGATCCATCTCTCCGGTCTCCACTCCTGCCGCCGCTTCACGGCTCAACGCGTGCACGGTGATGGTGGCGGCATCGAGCAGGACCGAGACCGTTCCGGGGGTGAGCGTGATCGAGTTGGCGTACACCACCTGGGCGAACTCGCTGCGTTGGCCGGCCGCGACCTCGATGACGTTGGGGCTGATCGGTAGCCGCGGGTGGAGGATTCTCCGCACCACGTCGAGGTTGGCCTTGACGATCTCCCAGGCCAGCCAAGGAATGTACAGCAGCACGCGAACGTTGACGAAATCGACCGGAGCGCCCTCGGCGTCGACGATATTCATGCGCACGGCGATCAGCACGACGAGTGCCGTGGAGACGACCCCCATCGCCAGCAGCAGCGGCTCGAAGTGCTGGCCCCAAGGAAACGACATCCCCGACCACAACTGCCAGGCGGCGAAGAGGAACAGACCGAGGGTGGCGGAGCGTTTCATGTCAGTTTCCCAGTGCTGATTCGAGCGCCGCGTTGGTGCCGGAGAATCTGCCACGCCGCCCGCCGTATACTCGCATCGGCTCACGTGGGCCTCAAGGCTGGTGATCGGCCATTCGCTTCGCGACGCGGCTGACCCCCTGGCGCCGGCTTGCCGAGGTCCTGACGCGGCGTAAGAATTTCGCCCGTGAGTGGCCGCTATCGGCCCGGGCAACGTGCCGACGGCGGGCGAACGCCGGACGATGGTATTCCGCAGATTCGGTGGCGCGAGGTTCCTCGAGGCACCCTCGAACCTGACAGAGTGGTTCTTGTAAACTATTGATATATAAGAGGTTATCTATCTTTTCTGTCGAACCGAAGGGGTGCCCGCGGCGACTCGTTCGGGGACGGGTACGGTAGCCTGCTCGGGACGCGGCGCCTTGCCGCGCGTCATCTCGCAGCGACCGCGGAAGTAGGCACCGGGTTCGATGACCAGCTTGCCGGTGTTGAGATCTGCTTCGACCCTGCCGCTGGCGTGGATGGTCACCCGTTCGGCGGCCCGCACCTGGCCGCTCAGTGCACCGTGCACCGCCAACTCGCCGACTTCCACCTCGCCTTGAAGCACGGCGCGCGGCCCGAGGATCAGGGTCGCCGGCGAGAAGACCTTGCCGGTGAACTTGCCGTCGATGCGGACCGATCCCTTGAAATGCAGCGTCCCGTCAATCTCGGTGCCCTCTCCTAGATGACCGTCCAGGTTGCCCGGTGTACTCATCGCTCTCCTGAGAAACTTCGCCGGCGGCTCACTCGATGGCCGTCAACAGGTCGTAGATTCGGTTGAGTTCTTCCAGTGAGGTGAAGGTGATCTCGACCCTGCCGCGGTCCTTACCGCGGATGGCAACCGGTGTGCCGAGCGCTTTCGCCAGGCGTCGTTCGGCGGCCGCGACGTCGGGATCGATGGCGGGCGTTTCGGACCGGGCGGCTCGGGGGCTCTTCTCTGCCCGCACTCGCGCTTCGGTCTGTCGAACACTCAAGCCGCGTTTGACAACCTCCTCGGCGACCCGACGCTGTGCAGCCGCCGACGACAGCCCGAGCAGGGCGCGAGCGTGCCCCATCGTCAGGTCGTCGTCGACGAGTTGTTGCTGAATCGTCGCCGGAAGCGACAGCAGCCTGAGGTAGTTCGCTACGGTAGATCGCTCCTTGCCCACCCGCGCCGCCGTCTGTTCCTGCGTGAGCCCCATTTCGTCCACCAGGAGGTGGTAGGCACGTGCCTGCTCGATCGCATTCAGATCTTCGCGCTGAAGGTTCTCTATCAACGCCAGCTCCAACGACTCGCGCGGTGTCGCCTCTCGAACCACCGCCGGGATGCGCTCCAGGCCGGCGCGCTGTGCGCCACGCCAGCGTCGCTCTCCGGCGATCAGCTCGAATCCGTTTTCGGCTTCGCGGACGACAATTGGCTGAAGCACACCGTGAGCCATCAAAGATGCCGCCATCGAGTCGATCGACTCGTCGTCGAAGTTATCGCGCGGTTGCTGCGGGTTGGGGCGGATGAGATCGAGCTCCAACTCGAGCAGCCGCGAACGCGACACCTCCGTCGGCGTTGCCGCCGGGATCAGAGCGTCAAGCCCGCGCCCGAGTACCTTCCGTGCCATTCCGTACCACCTCGCGCATCAGTTTCAGGTATGCCTGCGCCCCCGCAGAGCGCAGATCGTACAGGATGATGGGCATGCCGAAGCTCGGCGCCTCCCCGAGACGCACGTTGCGCGGCACCTCGGCAACGAAGACATCCTTCGCGAAGTGTCGGCGCACATCGTTGATTACCTGTCTGGTGAGATTCATTCGCGGATCGACCATCGTCAGAAGGATACCCTCGAGCCGCAACTTCGGGTTCATCCCAGAGCGCACCCGCTCGAGCGTGTCCATCATACGGCTGAGTCCCTCCAGGGCAAGATACTCGCACTGGATCGGGATGATCACGCTGTCGCAGGCAACCAACGCGTTCAGCGTGAGAAGCCCCAGCGCTGGCGGGCAGTCGATGACGATAAAGTCGTAGTCGGACCGCACCGGCGCGATCGCCGCACGCAGGCGCGTGGCACGATCGGCCACTTCTACAAGCTCCAACTCGGCACCGACGAGGGTCGGTGCGGCCGGCGACACGGTTAGTTGATCGAGGGCTGCAGTTATTGCTGTAGCGGCTAGCGTGGCGGTGCCGGTGAGCACCTCATAGGTTGTCGGTTGTCCCGCTGGCGCGGCGACCCCTACGGAGCTGGTGGCGTTGGCTTGCGGGTCGATATCGATGAGCAATGTCGGCAAGTCGGCGGCCGCCAGGCAGGCGGCGAGATTCACCGCCGTCGTGGTCTTTCCGACCCCGCCCTTCTGGTTGGTGACGGCGATAACCCGTGCCATGGCGCTTCCCGTGGCGGCCGCAGCGGCGCACATAAAGCCGCTGGCCCGGCGTCTCGATTGCCCAGGCGCCGAAATCGCGCCCCCGCGAGCCCCGGAGCGTAACACGATGACGACCCGCTGCGGCCCTCGAGTTCCACGTGGAACTCTTGCGTTTGGTGTGTTCCACGTGGAACCACATGCGTCGCTCGGGCTGCTGGCTGTGGCGGCTAGGCCCCGAGCTCCAGCGATACAAGATATGCCGCGTCGAGGTGAGGGAGCGGCTCGGCCTGCTTTACGACCCAGCCGGCTCGGGCCGCCAGGCGCCATTGGCGATCGCTCGGTTTCGCGACAGCGCCACCGGTCGAGAGATTGCGGCGCAGGGCGCGCAAAGTCTCCTCTCCCACGAACAGCAGCGCCCGGCCTCCGGGTACCATGATGGGCGCCACGATCCCCAGCAGGGGGCCCCATCCGGTCCAGGCACGCGCCGTGAGCACATGCACGGGTTGCGGGATGTTGCCCGACTCGATTGCCGCCTCGAGCCGTTCATCGATCACCGACACGCCCTCCAACCCGAGCGCGTCGACGACCTCTCTGAGGAACGTCGCTTTCTTACCGTTCGATTCGACCAGCACACAATCGCGATCCGGGTCGAGGATCTTCAGCGGCAGCCCGGGGACTCCGGCCCCAGAACCGACGTCCAGCACCACGGGCCCCGCCCCGGCCAGGTGCCGTACTGCGAGTGCTGGTTCGACGAAATGTCGCAAGACCGCGGTGCGGCGATCGCGGATGGCGGTGAGGTTGATGTGCTGGTTCCAGCGCTCCAGCAGCTGCAAATACAGGGTGAACTGCGCTAGTTGCTCAGGAAGGAGATATGGGCGGTAGTGTTCGAAACCCTCCCGGACCGCGCGTGCAGCGTCCTCGTCGCCGTCCACGTCAGCGGCGGCGGCCCTTGGTGATCGGAATCACGTTGACGGCTTTCTGGAAACCGGTCCCAATACTGCGTGTTTCGACCTGGGGGTCCTCGGCCAACGTGAGGTGGACGATGCGGCGCTCATACGGGTTTAACGGGCCCGTTTGCTGCGGGGACTCCGTCTCCTTCGCCTGGTGGGCCACCTGGTAGGCTATGTCGCGAATCTCGTCGTCACGCTGTGAGCGGAAGTCGCCGGCATCGACCCGCACACGTCGATGCGCTCGGTCGGGACGGTGTCGGAACGCGTGGTTAAGGATCAACTCCAACGCCGATAGTCCGCGGCCGCGGCCGTCGAGTAGGTATTGATTGTCGTCGCCGGTAATGGCTATCTGCAGTGTCTCGCCGTCGAGTCTGGCCTCCGCCTCGCAATCGAACCCGAGTGTCTCAAAGATCGTGTCGAGCAGATCGGTGGCCTCGTCCGAGACATCCGTTACGCCATTCCGCGGTGCGCCCGCCTCGTCCGACTCGACGGCTGCTGCCTCCGGTTGATCCCCGGACGTAGCTCCTGGTGGCGCCTCGAGGGCCGCCGCCGCCGCGACTTCCTCGACTTCCTCGACTTCGGCAGGCGCCTCTGCTGGAGCGCTGTCCGCAACGCGGAAGAACGCCGGCAGATTACCCTCGGCAGCCGCGTCCGCGGTCGGCTCGAGATCTCCCGCTCCCGGCTCCGGCCCCTGGTCACCGGCCGTATCTGCTGGCTCCGGCGGGGCTGCGGTTGGTGCCTGATCAGCTACCACCGCGGTCTCCTGGGACTCCGTCAGCTCGGGCTCGCCACCCACCTCCGGACCCGTGCTGTCCTCTGAGCCTGCCGTTGGCGGCTCGGCGTCACGCCGCCACGCGCGCACCGAATACACCGTGTCGCCGAGGCCCCAAAAGTCGCCCGCCCTCTCGCCGATCAGTTCGTGTTCAAGCTCATCAACGGTCACTCCGAGCGCCGCAGCTGCCTGTTCCAGGGCCGCTTCCACCGACTTGTCTTCGAAGACCTGTGCACTCATCGCTTGCCTCGCTGGCGTTTCTTGGCCTTGGGAAGAGCCTTTTCTGCCTCAAGCTCCGCGTCCATCTTCCGGATCACGTAGAGCTGTTGCGCAATTCCGAGAAGGTTGTTAACGAGCCAGTAGAGCACCAACCCGCTGGGCACGTAGAGGAAAAGTACGGTAAAGATCACCGGCATGAACTTGAACATGCGCGCCTGCATCGGATCGGCGCCTGGCGCCGGGGTCATGCGCTGCTGCACCAGCATGCTGCCGCCCATGAGTAGGGGTAGCACCAAATAAGGGTCGTAGTCCGACAGGTCCTGGACCCACATTACGAAGGGCGCCTGGCGGAGCTCTACCGCGACCGAGAGAAGCCGATAGAACGAGAAAAGGATTGGTAACTGCGCCAGCATCGGCAGGCACCCGCCGAAGGGCGACACGCCCTCCCGCTTGTAGAGCGCCATCACCTCCTCGTTCATCTTCTGTTTTTGCTCGAGCTCCTTGGAGCCCTTGTACTTGGCGCGAATCGCCGCCATCTGTGGTTGCAGACGTTGCATGCGCCGCATGGAAACCATCGACTTGTGGTTCAACGGCAAGAAGACAACCCGGAGCAGTACCGTCAGCAGGATGATTGCAACGCCGTAATTACCGACGAAGGAGTGAATCCAAACGAGCAGCGCCAGCAACGGGCGCGCCAACACCCCGAGCCACCCGAAGTCAACAGCGCGGTCGATGTCATACCCCTGCTGCAGCAGATAATCGAACTTCTTCGAACCCAGATAGACCCCTGTCACCAAGCCCTCGGGTGGAATCCCAATAGCCACGCTTGCCAGCGACACCTGCGGCTCGTCGGATGGCGCCACGGCGCTCACCCGAAGGCTGGAGATCCTCACCTCGGATGGCGGCGCGTCGAACAGGAAGGCTCCGAGGAAATAGTGGCTCTCGATTCCGGCCCACCGTACCGGCCCGAAAACTCCGACCGCCGGCTCGGGTTCGGGCGGCGCCCAGCGTTCGATATCCTCGCCCACAAGCGCTAGTGCGCCCTCCGCGAGAAACACGTTGCGCGATCCGGCCTCGACTTCGTCAAGGCCGGCTCCCAGAGTCAAGTATGTTTCGCCTGCGCCCGGCAGCGTGGCCTCCACTCGAACTCTGAGTTGGTTGCCGGTAGCCGGAAACTCGATGCTTTTCGTCACCCCCGCGCCCCGCCCATCGGCCCAGCGGAGGCTTACCACCACTGGGTCACCCGGTCTTGACGTGCGTTCCCCGTCACCCGCGACGCCGCCGCGAACCTCAAGCTCGTACAGGGCGCTGTTCGCCGCCGCCGCGATGGTTGGGTTGCTCGGGGTCTCGATACCGAACGGCAACGCATCTGCCGCTACCGCAGCCGGGTGAATAAGCTCCAAGGGGGTGCGGGCAGTGGACTGATACTGCTTCAACACGAACCCTTGCAGCCTGCCCCCGACGTTCGTTATCGTCGCCGTGTAGCTTTCCGCCTGGATTCGGAGGCTCTCCTGTTGCTGCGCCGCTAGCGCTACCGCCGTTTCAACGCTACCGTCCGCGGCGCGGGCCGGTACAGTGGGCACAGCTTCCGGGGGTGTTGCAATGTTCTCGTCACCGCTAGGAGGCGCAGCCGTGGCCTCCAGCTGCGGCGGCGGCGCTTCGTCAACAGGCACGACGAAGTAGTACTGATAGACCGCCAAGACCGCCATCGACAGCACGATGGCGAGCAGTGCCCGCGACTCCATCCTGGGTTCTTGGTCGCTATTCATGCGCCATCGGTACTGGGTCGTGACCACCTTGGCTGAACGGGTGGCACCGGAGGATCCGACGCGTCGCCAACCACGCACCACGCAAAGCACCGTGTTGGGCAATACTCTGTCGCGCGTATTCCGAGCAACTCGGATCGAACCGGCAGTGGCCACCTAGAAGCGGTGACAGCACCACCTGGTAGACGCGAAGGAGGAAGACGAGCAGGCGCGCCATCATGCTACCTGGCCAGTGGCCCGGGCGGCGAGCGCTAACAAGCTCGGAAGCAGGTCTATCGGGCGCCCCTGGAGTGTGCCTGGCCGCGCCACAACGACATAGTCATAGCCCGCGGCGAATCCATCCCACCGGCTCCTGAACGCCTCCCGCACCAGACGCCGGGCACGATTACGTACCACGGCGTTGCCAAGCCGCCGCGTCGCAGTAATACCGAGCCGCGGGTACTCCAGTCCGTTGGGGCGCGTGAACATTACGAAGCTCGGCGCAACCTGTTTGGTGCCCTCTGCGTACACGCACTCAAACTCCGCGCGTTTGCGCAGGCGGTGGTTTCGCGGGAACCCTTCCGGTCTCACAGCGCGGGATCGGTGGCTTCGCGAGTTCAGATCAAGACGGCGCCAGCCGCTTGCGGCCTTTGCGGCGACGACGACGGAGCACGGCGCGTCCGGAGCGCGTGCGCATCCGGAGCCTGAAACCATGCACTTTCCGCCTGCGACGGCGATTTGGCTGGAACGTGCGCTTCATGGAAATTGTAGGGGTTGCTCGCCGTGCACGCCCCGCGTCAACGCGGAAAACACCCGTCCGGCGAAGGCACCTTAGGGGGCGTTCGACAGGTGGCCCCCTGTTGCGTACGAAGGAAGCGACATTATCGGCTCCGCAAGGAGCCGTCAACACCGCGGCGCCGACTGCACCTGCTGTCACGCCCCTTCTTCGGCTCGTTGTCAGCCTCTATGAGCCATTGTACAGCGTGACTTTTTCTGTGCTATATTGCCGAATCTTGCGGCGCGGACTTCTGCTTCCCTGGCCTACGCGCGCGAGGTCTTGTAGCGTAAGTGTCCCTAACCGCTACGTTTTTAGGTTTTTTTCACAGGTGTGGATAAGTCTGTGGAAATCCGCGGGGTGGGCAGCGCCGCCGTCCACCGGCCGCGACACCGGTGCCTGGCGGTCTCGAGGGCGGGATGGACACCTGGGCGCGAATCCTCTCGCGTATTGAGAACAAGCTCGACCCGCACACTTTCGAGACTTGGTTTCGGCCCACCGCTCTCCTCCGGGAACAGGACGGCGGCCTGGATGTTGCGGTCCCGAACGAAGTCTTTCGCGACTGGCTTACGCAGAAGTACGCGCCGTTGATCCGTGAGTCTCTAGAAGAGTTCCCGGGTGCGCCAACTGACATCCGCTTCTTCGTCGCCGGTTTAGACCATGGTTCCGGCGCCTACGCTGCGCCCACGGATGCACCCGCGACAGAACCGGCTTCGGTGCACGATCCTGTTTCTGTGCCGGAACGGCCGGCGACTTTGAACCCCAAGTACACCTTCGAGTCCTTCGTTGTCGGGGCCTCGAACCAGTTCGCCAACGCCGCGGCGCGCGCCGTCGCCGAGCGGCCCTCGCTCTCTTACAACCCCTTGTTTATCTACGGCGGCGTCGGCCTGGGCAAGACACACCTCATGCTCGCCATTGGCCATTACATTCGCCGCACGCAACCAGACCTTCGGATCGTTTATCTCTCCTCCGAACGCTTCATGAACGAGTTGATCAACTCGATTCGGTACCACCGCACGCACGAGTTTCGTGTCCGGTATCGAAATATCGACGTCTTGCTCATGGACGACATCCAATTCTTAGCAGGAAAAGAGCGCACCCAGGAAGAGTTCTTCCACACGTTTAACGCACTTCACGAAGAACAGCGTCAGATCGTCGTTACAAGCGACGCCCCACCAAAGGAGATTCCGACGCTCGAGGAACGGCTGCGATCACGATTTGAATGGGGCCTCCTAGCCGATATCCAACCTCCGGACCTCGAGACCAAGATCGCTATTCTGAAGAAGAAAGCGGAAGCCGAGGCTCCGGCGCCGCTGCTGACCGATGATGTTTTGCTCTACGTGGCAACGCATAGCAAATCGAATATTCGCGAGCTCGAGGGCGCCCTGATCCGGCTTCTGGCTTTCGAATCCTTGACCGGTGACCAAATCACCGTCGAACTAGCACGGCGCGTGTTGAAGGACACGCTCAAGACGGAACCGCGGGCCGTCACAATTGAGAGTATTCAGCAGCGGGTCTCGGAGTACTACGGCCTCCGGGCTGGGGAGCTAAACTCGCGAAGTAATGCCCGCCGGATAACTCGACCACGCCAGGTGGCGATGTACCTCGCGAAGAAACTGACGCACCACTCCTATCCCGAGATTGGAAATGCATTCGGCGGAAAGCATCACAGCACCGTCATTCACTCCGTCCGCAAAGTTCAGAAAGACATGGCGAGTGACGAAGAGCTTGAGGGTAGGGTTGCAGGTCTCCTGGATTCGTTTCTATAGGGCCCTGGGTGAAACAGCTGATATCCGGAGGGCACTGTTTACGTTCAGTGGACCCAGGGTTCACCGGAGTTAACCGCGCGAGCAAAACCTTTTGTCCGCAGACGAATAGACAGGTCAAGGCCCTGTATACAAAGACCGTTCGAGTGGTTTCAACAGGATAAACAGGGCCTACTACTAATACGAGATTTAGTCGTAGTAGTACTACTAGGAGAAACAACGAATGAACTTCACTGTCCAGAGGGACGCACTCGTTAGTGAGCTGCAGATCCTCCAGGGCATCGCCGAGAAACGGAAGACGATCCCGATCCTGTCCCACATACTGATCTCGGCTGAGCCTGACCATCTATCGCTTGTCGCCACAGATCTAGAGGTCAGTCTAAGTACGCATTGCGACGCCATTACGACTGACCCGGGTGGCACGACGGTAAGCTCCAAGAAGCTCTTCGAAGTCGTTAAATCCCTTCCGGCGGGCGAGATACAGATGAGCTCAAGCGCCGGAGAGTGGCTTGAGATTCGAGCCGGAGAAGCGTACTTCCGACTGGTTTCCCTGCCGACTACCGATTTCCCTGAGGTTCCAGCCTGTAATTTCGATGCCGCCACAGAGATACCGCACGCGCTCTTTCGCGAAATGATCCGGCGTACGTTGTTCGCAGTGACCAAAGAGGACGTTCGATACTCGTTGAACGGGGCTCTCCTGGAGATCGGTGGAGGCAAGGTGCGCATGGTCGCCACGGATGCGCACCGGCTCGCCATGGTCGAGCACGACGACGCCGAGCTCGGAACACAGACGCAAGTCAGGGCGATTATCCCGAAAAAGGCGCTGGCGGAGATACGCGATCTCGGTGAACCAGAGACCATGCTCTTTGCACAGGACGAGCACCATCTCCACTTCAAGATAGAACACCGTGTTCTTTCAACGCGTGTGATAGAGGGGCAATTTCCTGCTTACGAGAAGGTTGTCCCGCGCGACAACCCGGCTACTGTTCGCTTCTCTAGCGATGCCATGGCAGAGGCGATTCGCCGTGTGAGCTTGCTGGCGTCGGAACGCTCGCGCGCAGTGAAGTTCACTTTTACCCCCCGCACCGCAACGATCGTCTCGAGCAACCCGGAAATGGGAGAAGCCCGTGAGTCGGTGCCCGTCCAATATGAGGGGGAAGAGCTGACCGTGAGCTTCAACGCGCAGTACATCCTCGACTTTCTGGCGGTGGCGGCAAGCGATGAGGTAGAGGCGTATCTCCGCGACGATTCAAGCCAAGGATTGATGTCTCCGGTACCCCTCGAGGACGGCCTGACGTACCAGTACGTAATTATGCCTATGCGGCTGTAGGGCTACCTGTAAGCATCTCTATTAAAAGAACTTACAGAATATCATGCGCGGGTGTGCGGCTATGCAGCGAGGTCGCGAAAGGGTATAATTCTACGGTGCCGAGTGAAACGCAGCGTGGGCCCGGAAAACGCAGCCGTCTCGATTCGCGAAGATAGCTGCCGGGGCGAAAACCGAGCGCGTACAGCAGGTGGGGCCCGGCCCGAAAACGAGGCCTGTAGAGCGCTAGCGCGGCCACTACGGATCGAAGACAAGGCGGCGCTTCGTGTGCCAGCAGAGAGCCTTGCGGTCCACATTCTAAAGGGCGCTAACCGGAAGACCAAATGAGCCGGACGACCAAAACGAAGAAAAGCAGCGGGTCGGCGCACGATTACGACGCCAGCAAGATTCAGGTCATAGAAGGGCTCCAGGCCGTCCGCAAGCGCCCCGCAATGTACATCGGTAGCACGAGCGGCTCCGGACTGCACCATCTCGTCTATGAGGTAGTAGACAACAGCGTCGACGAGGCGCTGGCCGGGTACTGTGACGACATTAAGGTGACTATCCACAGCGACAACGCGGTCACCGTCGAGGACAACGGCCGGGGCATTCCGGTCGACGAACACAAAACGGAAAAACGCCCAGCTGCCGAGGTTGTCATGACCACGCTGCACGCAGGTGGCAAGTTCGACCACGACAGCTACAAAGTATCGGGAGGACTACACGGCGTTGGCGTATCGGTGGTAAACGCGCTCTCCGAGCGGCTCACCTTGGAGATCTGGCGCGACGGCGCGACACACACACAGGAGTACTCGCGCGGAGCGCCCGTGGGCGCCCTCGAGAAGGTCGGTACGACCGACAAGACGGGAACAAAAGTCACATTCCTGCCCGACACCGAGATCTTCTCGGAAACCGTGTTTGTCTACGACACGCTCGCGGCGCGACTACGCGAGTTGGCGTTCCTGAACCGCGGCCTTACGATCCGCCTCGTCGACGAGCGCCAAGACACGCCGCGCGAGGCGGAGTTCTACTACGAAGGCGGCATCGTCTCGTTCATCGAGTCGCTCAACAAGAAGCGACACCCGCTGCACTCGAAGCCGATCGCCTTTCGTGAGGAGCGCGACCAAATCGTCGTCGACATCGCCATGCAATACAACGATGGCTACAACGAAACCCTGCTGTCATACGTGAACAACATCAATACCCGCGAGGGCGGCACACACCTGTCCGGATTCCGCACCGCGCTGACACGTACGATCAACGCCTACGCGCAAGCCGCCGCCAAAGCCAAGGAACTCACCACGCTACAGGGCGAGGACGTCCGCGAGGGCCTGATAGCCATCGTCTCGTGTCTAGTTCCCGAGCCCCAGTTCGAGGGCCAGACCAAGACCAAGCTGGGAAACAGCGAGGTCAAAGGAATGGTGGCGTCGATAGTCCACGAGAAGCTATCGGAGTACTTCGAGGAGAACCCGAAGACGGCCAACAAGATCGTCGCGAAGGCGCTGGACGCAGCCCGAGCACGCGACGCGGCACGTAAAGCGCGCGACTTGACGCGCCGCAAAGGAGCGCTGGACGCCGCGGCGCTTCCGGGCAAGCTGGCCGACTGTCAAGAGCGCTCGCCGGAGAATTCCGAGCTTTTCATCGTCGAGGGAGATTCGGCCGGCGGCACCGCAAAGCAAGGTCGCGATCGCCGCACGCAGGCCGTTCTACCGCTGCGCGGCAAGGTGCTCAACGTGGAGCGCGTGCGGCTCGACAAGATACTCAACAACGAGCAAATCCGCACCATTATTACGGCGCTGGGCACCGGCATCGACGCCGACTTCAACCTCGAGAAGCTGCGCTACCACAAGATCATTCTGATGGCGGATGCGGATGTCGACGGGAGCCATATCCGAACGCTTCTGTTGACGTTTTTCTTCCGTCAAATGAAGCCGCTGATGGACGCGGGGTATCTCTACATCGCTCAGCCGCCGCTTTACGGCGTACGCCGCGGCAGCAAGATTCAGTACCTGCCGGACGAGCGCGCCATGACACAGTTCCTAGTCGATCGTGCCGCAGACAAACGCACGGTTGTCGTGAAGAAAACCAAGAAGAAGGTCAGTGGTGCGGCGCTCGCGAAGAAACTTCACACCCTGCACCGCTACAAGCACTTCGTCGACAAGTTACGTCAGCGCGGTTATGAGCAAAGGCTCCTGGAGACGGTGATGGCGGCCGATCTGCGATATCGCAAACAGTTCGAGGCCAACGCGGATCTAGAAGAGCTCTCCGCGGCGCTGTTAAAGGAGGGGTTCACGGCACAGCTCTCCAAGGATGAGGAACCCGGCCTGTTCGAGTTGCGGGTTGCTTCCGAGAACGACGCGCTCTTGGCACCGGTGCGAGTAACACACGAATTCGTCGACGGCGCCGACTACCGCGAGCTACTTGGGCTGTACAAGGAGCTGGCTGATTTCCATGAGCCGCCGTTCGAAGTACTGCGCGACAGCGACACGGAAGCCGTCCTCAAGACGAAGGAAGAGCTGCTAGGGCACATGCTCACCAGAGCCAAGAAGGGCATCCGGATGCAGCGCTACAAAGGTCTCGGCGAGATGAACGCGGACCAACTCTGGGACACGACGATGAACCCGGAAACGCGCCGGCTCCTGGTCGTGACGATCGAAGACGAGGTGGCGGCCGACGAGATCTTCACTGTTTTGATGGGCAATGAGGTCGAGCCGCGACGCGACTTTATTCAGGCGCACGCGCACGAGGTAGAAAACCTGGATGTCTGAGTGATCACGGCGAGGCCATAGGCTGCCGCGACTCGACAGCGGACCCCCGGAGTCATGATGGATGTAATCGAGCACAAGATGCCGGTCTCGGTTGAAGACGAGGTGCGGCGGTCGTATCTCGACTACGCCATGAGCGTCATCGTGGGCCGCGCGCTGCCCGACATCCGCGACGGGCTCAAGCCGGTGCATCGTCGCGTGCTCTTCGCCATGCAACAGCTCAACAACGGCTGGAACCAGGCGCACAAGAAGAGCGCACGGATCGTCGGCGATGTCATCGGCAAGTATCACCCGCACGGCGACCAGGCGGTGTACGACACCATCGTCCGTATGGCGCAGGACTTCTCCATGCGCCACGTCCTCGTCGACGGCCAGGGGAACTTCGGCTCGCTCGACGGAGACCCGCCGGCGGCAATGCGGTACACCGAGGTTCGCATGTCCCGTTTGGCGGGGGAGTTGCTCGCTGATATCGATAAGGAGACGGTTGATTTCGTCGCCAACTACGACGATTCGCTCGAAGAGCCAACAGTCTTGCCAGCAAAGTTTCCGGCGCTGCTGGTGAACGGCTCTTCAGGCATCGCGGTGGGGATGGCGACCAACATCCCGCCACACAACCTCAACGAGATCGTCGATGCGACCGTGGCGCTGATCAACGATCCAGAGATAACCGTCTCGGCGCTGATGCAGCACGTCAAGGGCCCCGACTTTCCTACCGCCGGGATCATCTACGGCGCCAGCGGCATCGTCGATGCGTATCGGAGCGGGCGCGGCATCATCCGAGTCAGGGCACGCGCTGATATCGAGCGGCCCACATCGAACCGCGAGCGCGATCGCATCGTGATCACCGAGGTGCCCTATCAGGTCAATAAGGCGCGCCTTATCGAGCAGATTGCCGGGTTGGTGAAGAACAAGAAGCTCGACGGCATCGCGGACCTGCGCGACGAGAGCAGCCGTGAAGGGGTGCGAGTCGTCATCGAGCTCAGGAGGGGAGAGGAACCCGACGTCATTCTGAACAACCTGTATAGCCAGACGGCGATGACGAGCACATTCGGCATCATCTTGTTGGCGATTCGCGATGGCGCGCCGGTGGTGCTGACCCTCAAGGAGATACTCGGGGCGTTCGTTAGCTATCGTCGCGAGGTCATCACCCGCCGCACGCTCTTCGATCTCAAGCGTGCCGAGGCTCGGGCACACATTCTAGAAGGCCTCAAGATCGCCCTGGACCATCTCGATGACCTCATCGCGCTGATCCGGGGGTCGAAGAACGCCGAAGTCGCCCGTGCGGCGATGGTCAAACGGTTCTCGATGTCCGAGACTCAGGCGCAGGCGGTGCTGGACATGCGCCTGCAGCGGCTGACGGGTCTCGAGCGGCAGAAGATCCTCGACGACCTGAAGACAACCCTCGAGCTCATCGAGAGCCTCGAGGACATCCTGGCCTCGGAGCGCAAGGTTCTCGACCTCATCGTCGACGAGCTCCAGGAGATCAAAGCATCGTACGGTGATGCTCGACGCACAGAGATCGTAAATGACGCACGCGATTTCACCGTCGAGGACTTGATCGCCGAAGAGGACATGGTGGTGACATGCAGTCACGCTGGCTACGTGAAGCGCACGCCTCTCAGCCTGTATCGTCAGCAACGTCGCGGCGGAAAAGGACGCATCGGCGCAGTGACCAAAGAGGGCGACTTCGTCGAGCACCTTTTCGTGGCGTCGACGCACGCCTATGTCATGGTGTTCACAGAGTTCGGAATGGCGTACTGGCTGAAGGTCTATAACTTGCCGCAAGGCGGGCCGGCGACGCGCGGCAAGGCGATCATCAACCTACTGCCGCGCCTCGACAAAGGCGATTCTGTAGCCGCGATCCTGCCGGTGGCCGAGTTCGTGGAGGGCAAACATATCCTTTTCTCGACCGAGCAGGGGTTGGTGAAGAAGACTAAGCTAACCGCCTTCTCGCATCCCAAAGTGAACGGCATCATCGCCATAAAGATTCAGGAGGGCGACCGCCTTCTCGCCGCCAAGATCACCGACGGCGATCAAGACATCATCATCGGCACCTATCTCGGCAAGGCCATACGCTTTTCTGAGAGCGATGCGCGGCCCATGGGTCGAAGCACCATGGGGGTGAAGGGAATCCGGCTATCGGAGGGCGACATCGTCGTCGGCGCGGACACCGTGCGTGACAACTACGGCACGATCCTCTCGGTTACGGAGAACGGCTTCGGCAAGCGCACGCCGGTGAGCCAGTATCGCCGCCAGCGGCGCGGCGGGATGGGCCTGATCGATATCAAGACGTCACCACGTAACGGTCCGGTGGTCGGTCAACGAGTTGTCAGCGGCGAAGATGACGTCATGCTGATAAGCCAGAGCGGCAAGCTCATCCGGATCCCCACGGCCGGCGTCAAAGAGCAAGGCCGCAACACCCAGGGCGTCAAGGTTATCGACCTTGGGGATGATGATCGTGTCGTTGCGGTGGCGCGGCTGGCGGAAACTGAGGCCCCCTCCGACGCGGCATCCGAGGGCCCCATCGACGACGACTAGCCGAGTGCCGGCGCTCGGTGCTTTGCTCAGGCGCGCAAACTCAACCGACCGCCCGGACGGCTAAGCCAGCAGTTGAAGCTTGGCGTATTTGGCGATCAACTGCTTGGTGCCGGCGCGCGCGAACGCCACGGTCAGCTTGAGCGCGTCGCCACTCCCCTGCGTATGGGTGATCCGTCCGGATCCGAACATCGGATGGAAGACGGCTGCGCCTTCGACGAGGCGGTCGCCCGACGCCGGCACGCCCGAGCCGCGGGCGTTCGGATCGACGGGTCGGGTTGAACGCCGTGACCCCGCGGAGGAGCGTGTTGTACGGCGCGTGTGATCCGGCGTCGATGCCCTGGCGCGCCGGCCCGACACCTCGACGACAGCCTGCGGCTCCGTGTCAGTCAGTAGCAGCCCGGAGTCGATCTCGGCGATGAACCGAGACGGCAGCTGGAACCGCTCGCGCCCGTGGACGCGGCGCAGGCGCGCCGAGCTGAGGAACAACTCGTTGCGCGCCCGCGTCATGGCGACATACGCCAGGCGTCGTTCCTCTTCGATCTGGCCTCCGTCGATTGCGGAACGCATCGGAAACAGGCCCTCTTCAAGACCCGCCACGAACACATGGGCAAACTCGAGCCCTTTGGCGGAGTGGACTGTCATCAACGCCACTCCAGCGCCGCCGCGCGACGAGTCAGCGTCGGAGATCAGCGCGGTTCGATCGAGAAATGACGCCAGAGTTTCCTTGGCCGCAGACACGTTGCCGGAGAACTCGACGGCCGAGGCGACCAACTCGTCGATGTTGGCGAGCCGCTCCTCGCCGTCAGGTCGGGCTCGAAGCAGCGCGCGGTATCCGCTACGCGCCATCACCTGCTCGATCAGCTCGCCGAGCGGTATCGTGTCGATCCGCCGGCGCAAGTCAGCGATTAGCTGACCGAAAACGACCAAACCTCCGACCGCTCGTCCGCGGCACGCCAGGTCACGGAGCTGCGCCTCCGGATCGGCCGCCCCTGTCGCTTCGAGCAACGCGCGGAGGGACGATTTGTCATGGCGGCGCAATGACTCGAGGCTGGCGGGTCCGACACCGCGTGTCGGGGTGGCCACTGCGCGCGCCAGAGCTGCGTCGTCGTCGGTCAACAAGAGGCGCAGATAAGCCAGCACATCCCTGACCTCGGCGCGCCGGAAGAACGTCTGCCCGCCGAGCACGCGGAACGGGATACTTCGCCCGGCGAGCTCCTCTTCGAAAGGACGAGATTGTGCGTTGGTGCGATACAGGACCGCCATATCGGCCGCTGGCACGCCGGCGCCGATCGCCGCGGCGATGCGCTTCGCAACCCAGACCGCCTCGCTGCGCTCCGTGGCACATAGCATGTATGTCGGCTTGGAGTCGCCTGGATTGTCTGTCCACAAATGCTTCCCCAGGCGTTCGGTGTTGCGGGCGACCAGCGACCCCGCGGCGGCGAGGATAGGCGGTGTCGAACGGTAGTTCTGTTCGAGCCGTATGACCGTGGCGTTCGGAAAGTCGTCGCGGAACTCGAGCACGTTGGCGATGTCGGCCCCGCGCCACCTGTAGATCGATTGGTCTTCGTCGCCCACGACCATGAGAGCGCTGGTGTCGTCGAGCAGGGTGCGGACGAGGCGATACTGCGTGCGGTTGGTGTCCTGATACTCGTCGACGAGCAGGTGCCGGAAGCGCGACGCGTCGGGGGTGATGACACCGCTGCTAAGCAGCTGCAGCGGCAATGCTAGAAGGTCGTCGAAATCGACCGCGTTGTCGGTGCGCATCTCTTTGCGGTAGCGGTCGTAGACGCGGGCCGCGGCGCGCTTCTCTGGAGACTGGCCAGGGTCGTCCCAGGAGCTCGGATCCTCCAGTTGGTTGCGGGCGCGACTGCACATCTCGTACAGCATCGTCGGCCGCAGCTCGTTGGCGCCGATGTTCAACGCCGACTGGCACCGCCGCCAGACCGCCAATGCGTCGCCGCGATCGTAGACAGCGAACCCGGGGCGGGGAGCGCCATCAGCCCCGGCAGCGTCGCGGAGGATACGCAAGCCCAAGGCGTGGAATGTCAGCACCCAAACGTCTGAAGCAGCTGTGCCGGCCAGCTGCTCGAGGCGCTCGCGCATCTCGCCGGCGGCCTTGTTGGCGAACGTCACGGCGCAGACCGTGGTCGCTGGGACGCGGAGCTCGGCGAGCAACCAGGCGATGCGATACATGATTACGCGGGTCTTGCCCGAGCCTGCGCCAGCCAACACGAGACACGGCCCCCCAGTGTGGGTGACGGCGCGGTACTGCTCGGCATTGAGGTCGCCGGAAAGGTCGGCGCGCAGTTCGAGCTGGCTCACAGTGGGTGGTCCCGTGGCGTCGCGGCTCGGCGGCCCGACGGGCCGCTATTCGACGGTGACGCTTTTTGCGAGGTTACGCGGCTGGTCGACGTCGCAGCCACGCTGCACGGCTACATGGTAGGCGAGAAGCTGAAGCGGCACGACCGCGAGCAACGGCGAGAACTCCGGCAAACAGTCAGGGATCGTCAACAACTCGTCGCTGAGCTCGTCGAGCGCATCGTCTCCCTCTGTCCCTACAGCCAGGAGGAACGCCTCGCGTGCCTTGGCTTCCTGCATGTTGCTGGCGGTCTTTTCGTAGAGATCTGTCTGCGGGGCGAGCGCAACCACCGGGACGCCACGGTCGATCAACGCGATGGGTCCGTGTTTCATCTCGCCCGCCGGGTAGCCGTGCGCGTGGATGTAGGAGACCTCCTTGAGCTTCAGCGCGCCCTCCAAGGCGATTGGGTAGAGAAATCCCCGGCCGATGAAAAGGAACTGCTGGAAATGCGCCACCCGGCGCGCGACGGCGGCTATCTCTGGCTCGCGCAAGACGATGCTCTCGATCTGGCGCGGTATGCGGGCGAGCGCGTGAAGACGCAGCTCGAGGGCGTCGCGCGACATCTTGCCGCGTAGCTCCGCGAGCCGCAGGGCGATCAGGTACAGGCATGTGAGCTGTGTTGTGAAGGCCTTGGTCGAGGCCACGCCGATCTCGGGCCCGGCCTGGGTTAGCAGAACGCCGTCGGCGACGCGTGTGGCCATCGATCCCACCACGTTACAGATCGTCCACAGGTTGGCACCGCGTTCTTTGGCCTCGCGCATCGCCGCCAGTGTGTCGGCTGTCTCGCCGGATTGGGTAATGGCACACGCTACCGTTCCGGGCCTGACGATGGGCCCTCGATAGCGAAATTCGCTGGCGTGATCGACGGTCACCGGCAGGCCGGCGAGCGTCTCGATCCAGTACTTACCGACCAGGGCCGCATGCCAGGATGTGCCGCAGCCGAGCAAGATGAGCTCGGTCATCGACCGCGCTAGCTCCTCGTCGAGGTTGAGCTCGCCAAGGTGGATTTCCTGGCGCGTTCGATTGACGCGGCCGACGAGGCTGTCGCGCACCGCTGTAGGCTGCTCGTGGATCTCCTTGAGCATGAAGTGCTCGTAGCCACCCTTCTCGGCGGTGACCGGATCCCACGCTATTCGCTGTGGCTCGACCGTCGCCGCGGCGCCGGTGCGGTCTGTAATCGTTACCGCGTCGGGCGTGACAACCGCGAGTTGGCCGTCGTCGAGGAAAACAATATCGCGGGTGTACTGCAGTACCGGCGGAACATCGGAGGCGATGAAGTTCTCGCCGTCGCCGAGGCCAACGACGATCGGTGGACCCTGGCGCGCGGCGACGATCTTCTGTGGCTCGTCGAGCGATATCACGACGAGGGCATAGATCCCCACCAGGTCATCGAGGGTGCGCCGAACGGCAGCCTCCAGATTGCCCGCGTAGTACGTCGAGACCAGGTGCACGACCGCTTCGGTATCGGTCTCCGTGACAAACTTGCAGCCGTCCGCTAGGAGCCGCTCACGCAGCTCGAGGAAGTTCTCGATGATGCCGTTGTGCACCAACACGATCCGTCCGCTGCCGTCCCGATGAGGGTGAGCGTTCTCCAGCGTTGGCTTGCCGTGGGTCGCCCAACGCGTGTGGCCGATCCCGTAGTCCCCGGCAATAGGGGAGGCCTCGAGCTCGGCCACCAGGTTCACGAGCTTGCCAGCTGCACGGCGCACGCCGATGGTGCCGTTCGTTCGCGCTACCGCAACGCCGGCAGAGTCGTAGCCGCGGTATTCGAGACGTTGGAGGCCGTCGAGCAGAACGGGAACCGCTTCCCGCGTTCCGACGTACCCAACGATGCCGCACATGGCTCAGCTCCTCCGGAACGCCAGTCGGCGCCGTTAACTACGAAGGATCAATTACAGCAACGCCGGTGGCCCACGCAACCCGAATCGTCAGTCCTGCTCGTCGCGCCGGACGGCCTTGGCGCGCTTCGCCCACCCTTCGTGCACTACCTGCCTGCCGCGCGCAATCCCGAGAGAATGATCCGGCACGTCGTTGGTGATCGTCGAGCCGGCCCCCACGTAGGCTCCGCGCCCGATCCGTACCGGCGCGACGATGGCGGTGTTGCTGCCGATGAACGCGCCGTCGCCGATCAGCGTCCGGTGCTTGTTCACACCATCATAATTGCAGGTGATGGTTCCCGCCCCCACGTTCACGTCAGCGCCGATCTCCGCGTCGCCTAGATAGGTGAGATGACCGGCCTTGCTGCGTGGGCCCAGAGTCGTCTTCTTCACCTCTACGAAATTACCCACCTTGGCTCGCTCACAGATGTGCGCGCCGGGGCGCAGGCGGGCATAGGGCCCGACGCTGGCGCCATTCTCCACCACCGCGTTCTCCAGCACGCTGCCGTCGTACAAGACGACGTCGTCGCCGATCACGCTCTCGCTAACGCGGACATTGGGATAGATCCGGCACCGGCGTCCCACCGCAGTGCCCGCTTCTAGCGTGACACCCGGATAGATCACCGTATCGCTGCCGACGCGCACGTCGGCGTCGGCGGACACGGCATCAGGGTTGAGCAGCGTCACGCCAGCCTCCATGAGCTCGTCGAGCTTGCGGCGCCGTACCGTTGCTTCGGCACGCGACAGGTCGCGGCGTGTATTCACCCCGTGAACCTCGTCGGGGTCGTCGTGGTGGAACACGGCCACGCTGCCGCCCTGCCTCGATAACGCCTGCAGCGTGTCGGTTAGGTAAAATTCACCCTGGGCGTTGTCTGGCCGCAACCCCGCCAGCGCGTCGCGCAGAGCGGCAGCGGCGAACAAGTAGATGCCCGCGTTGATCTCGCGAATGGCGCGTTCCTCGTCGGTGGCATCAGACTCCTCGACGATTCGTTGCAGGGCGCCGGTCGGCGACCGAATGATACGGCCGTAGCCGGTCGGATCGTCCAACGAAACAGTCAGGAACATCCCGGCAGCGGTGTCGTGCGACTCGATCATGGCGCGCAACGTTGGCGCGCGGATCCCCGGACAGTCGCCATTGATCACCAGCACCAGCCCTTCGTGGTCGCCATCCGGGAACGTTGCTGCAAGACCGCACGCCGCCGCGTCCCCGGTACCGCGGGCGGGGTCCTGCACGGCGAAGCGCAGCGCAGCATCGTCAAGCGCAGCGCGGATTCGGTCGTGCTCGGCCGGTACGACCAAGGTGATGCTGGCAGCGCTCAGGTCGCGTGCCGCACGGACGACGTGCTCAATGATCGGCTGGCCGGCGACTCGATGAAGTAGCTTTGGCGTGTCGCTGCGCATGCGTGCACCCTCGCCAGCGGCGAGGATGACGACGTGTACCGGCGGTATCATCTACTTTCCGCATTGGGCACCTACTGCGCCCCGTCTCCGCTAACGACGCCACGGAAATCCTCGTGCACGCGCAGGGGCACGAAATCTGGATCGTTCTGTGCGTAGATGCGGTTGGAGTCGTTGATGTCGACGGCGGCGCGTAGAGCGCTGATCGCCGCGTCCGCGTCGCCCTTCTGCGCCAGAGCTGCAGCCTGGCAGTAGAGAATCCGATCGTCACCCGGCGCCTGGTCGAGCGCTAAGGCAAAGGCCTCCAGAGCGCTGGAGGGATTGCCGGCGTTCAATGAGACGACCCCGAGCAGGTAGTGGTCGTCGGCGTTCTGCGGGCTGAAGTCACTGCTACGCGCGCGGCGCTCGAGGCCGGCGAGATATTGTCGGGCGCGTGCCGTGAGCACAGCATCGGATGGGCTCGCTGCGACCACCGCGTGGAACGATTTCATCGCCTTCCCGAATGCCCCATCGTGAAAGCGCTTCACGCCAACCTCGAACATCTTGAGAGCTTTGACTACATCCGCCTGCTGGCGCATTTCAGCGCGGCGGTTTTTCTCCTCCTCGGCGGCATCGCGCTCGCTGTCCAGGCGAGCCTCGCGTTCCCCCGGTGTCTCTGTAGGCTGGGCGGGCCTGCGTGGGAGGAGACCGGCGCTCTTGATCGGCGTAGGCCCGCTCTCCACCGGTGCGGCGTTTTCCTCGATGGTCTGCGGTGGCAGCACCGCTGGCATCGGGTCGGGCTCTTTGTAGTCTTGCTTCTTCAGCCCCATACGGCGGATCTTCGACTCCATCGCTTTCTGGCTGACGCCGAAGTGATCGGCGAGCTCCGCGTACGTCTTGTGGCGAAAGTGCTCGCGAATGAAGTCTTCGTTCTCTTCGGTCCAAGTCTTTGCCATGCTAGTGATCGGCCTTTCGCAGAAGAGAACAATTGTCAGTATGGGGCACCGAGATTATATAGGGCCAGGCCTGCGGCGTACGCTGCATGTTGACATCCTGGAAAGGCGTCGATAATGTCCGAGAGCCTTTTGCGGCAAGGGATATTCGTCCCCTTGCTGACGAGCGATTCAGCGCCATAGGGGGTGGCACGGCATGCTCGACCGGCTGATCTGGCTTGGGCATTCGGGCTTCGTCGTTAGAGGTCCTCCCTGCATCTATATCGATCCGTTCCGGATCGTCGGCGGGCCGCGCGCGGACCTCGTGTTGCTAACACACCCCCACTACGATCATTGCTCGCCGACCGATCTCGCGAAGATCGTCGGCGAGACTACCGAGATCATATGTCCGCGTGACTGCTTGACGGCGCTCAGCGAGCTCCCGGGCTTGCGTCGGATCGTGCAGCCGGGCGACAAGGTGAACCTACACGGCGTCGGGATCGAGTCAGTTCCCGCATACACGCGTAAGAGTCGCATGCACGAGCGTGCCAACGCTTGGGTGGGGTATATCTTGGACATCGACGGTGTGCGCATGTATCACGCTGGAGATACTGATTACATCCCCGAGATGCGTCACATGCGAGTCGACATCGCGTGCCTCCCGATCTCCGGCGGCGAGACGATGAATCTCGTGGAAGCGGCGGCGGCCGCCAACAGCATCGCGCCGCGGGTGGTCGTTCCGATGCACTTCGGGACCCTCGGCTCCGACATCGATCCGGACCTGTTCAGCAACCTGACGCGCGTCACCGTGCGCGCACTGCGACGCGATCCCGCCTTTAGCGGCGAGTAGGCAGCGAACCATGCGTTCGCGGATCGCGACCGCGGCCCTGCTGGCAGGTGGCGTTTCTCTGGCGCTATGGCTCGCCTGGTTGGCTGCCGCAGGCCTGATCGGATACCGACCGCCGCGGTTCGAGCCAGCGGTGGCGAGCGCAGTCGGCTATGCGTGGCGCGGTGCGGTTCATGTGCACACCGCACTATCGGCTGATGCGACCGGAAGCGTCGAGGAGATTGCAGCCGCGGCGGCCCGCCTCGGCCTCGACTTCATGCTGCTGTCCGAACACACCGGCGCGCTGGGCACGGCGGGGCGAGCGAGTCCAGGGTGGTACGGCTCAGTCTTGGTGCTTGTCGGCGAGGAGATCTCCACCTTTGACGGTCATCTTCTGGCTCTCGGGGTGCCACCGCACGCCTATGCGTTGGGACCGCAGGCGCACCAGGCGGTCGACGACGTTCGTGCCCTTGGCGGTGCCTCCTGGGTGGCCCACGCGGGCGGTGACGCTGCCTGGACGGCGGGTCTTGGGGGCATCGTCGGGGTCGAAGTGGTGAGCTTGTCGGGGGCGCTTGATCGGTTGTCACCGGGCCAACGCTTGCAGGCCGCACTAGCGTACCCGGTGAGTCCGACCGCAGCTGTGTTGCGAGCCCTTGGCGGTCGCCCGCCGGCACTCGATCTGTGGAACGAGCGGACATCCCTATCGACCGCATTGCTGCCGCGACCGCTCGTTGCAATCGGAGCTGTCGATGCTCACGGTCCGGTCCGCGGGTTCGGCGTTCCGAGTTACGACGTTGTGTTAGGCAGTTTGACCACCGTCGTGTGGATGGATGAGCCACCGCTCCCGGGTGAGGCTGACCGGGCCGTCGCCGGTCGCTTGCTGCGCCGGCTGCGGAACGGTCGGGCGGCCGTCGAGCTTTCGGCCGCGGGGCGCGCCCCCGGCCTGTCTTTCGTCGCCTCCGGATCCGACGGCCGCGTTGCCCTTCCAGGTCAAATGAAGAGATGGAGCGACGTCGGCTGGAGGCTTGAAGCGCGCCTTGGCGCGCCCGGCGACTATCGTGTTGAGCTGCTGCGCGACGGCGTGCACGTTGGCAGCGCCGACGGTGCGGGGCTAGAAGTCGAGGCTCCCGGACCGGGGACGTATCGCATCGAGGTGTATCGCACCAGCGGCCCAGTTGGCGGCGGCCGGCAGGGAGCCACGCCGTGGATCATCAGCAACCCGATCTACCTCTGGCCGGCCGCGGCCATCGCCGCCGCCAAGGTGCGGCCGACGCCGGCGCTACCGGCACCACCGACCGCTCAACAACTGCTGCCGGAACCTGGTTGGGCGGCAGAGAGCGACGCGCTCTCGGTCAGTGCCTTGGCGCCAATGGCTGACGGGCTCTTGTGGAACGTCCGTATGCCCAACGAGGCGGCCGCAGACATCTTTTCTGCGGTAGCCTGGCGCCCGGAAACTGCGCAGGATTGGCGCCACACACTGGGGCTGACTGCAGGATTGTCGTCGGAGCGCGAGTGGCGTGTCGGCCTCCGCGTCTGGACCGCCGCGGCCGACGGAGAGCAGACCTGGGAACTGGTCGTGGCAAGTCGTCCCGGTGCAACGCCATTTTTGTCGCCCTGGCAACATTTTCGACAGATCGGGGCAGACGGCCAGATGGTGCGCGGTGAGCGACTCGATGAAGAGCTCGTGCGGGTTACCGGCATTGCGTTCGTCGTAACGCCACGACGCATGCGCCCCGGCAGCGAGGCGCAAATCGAGATCCGTCGCGTAGGCCTGTTCGGTGGCGAGGCGCCTCGTTGACGACGAACGCCACAGCGTCCGCGCGCCACCCCAACTTGCTGCAACCAGGCCCGCCACACACTTCCACCACGGCCTGCTAGCCTCGGCTTACCGTCGTACCGGAATCGTCTCCCACAAGCGCGCGAACGAATCGATCTGCAGCAGCAGTTGCACCGATTCCCGTATCCGCCCGCCGAACATGTTGCTCATCACCGCGGTCTTCAACCACGGGTCACGCAATAACGCTTCACGGCCGGCGGCAGCCGCTTGCTCGGTTTCACCGCGCGCCATCCTGACCGAGGCCAGCAGCAACCAGGCATATCCATCATCCGGGTAGAGGGTCGTGGCTCTGCCGGCGTGTTCGAGCGCCGCAGCGAGCTCGCCGGCGGCAAGGCGTTCGGCAGCACGTTCGCTGGCCAGCTGTCCTTGCCGTATGTCGAGCAGGCGGCGCAGTTCGGCGATCGGCGCAGGGTGATCCTCGACCCGTAGGTCTATGTATCGATCGTTGAACCGACCGTACCCACCCGCCTCGCGGACCACCAACAACGCAGCCGACTGGCGCCCGCGAGCGTCTCCACCTGCCGCTTGCCCGGCAGCCAGGGCGGCAGCCAGGCGCGTCGACAGGTCGCCGCCGGTGGCCTCAAAGGTGGCCGCCATCGCGTCAACAACTTCGGGCCCCGCGAGGATGTTGCCCTGGATCGCATAGTGCTCGCCCACCTGACCGCCGGCCCACGCCAAACAGGCATCGCCGGTAAACGTGGCCGCATTCCCCGCAGCGTCAACCACGCCTAGCTGGCGGCTCGCACGGCCCTCATCCTCGCCGGTGAGCGCAGCGACTATTTCCTCTGCCGACCCAGCTTCCGCAAGCAGCTTCAAGCCCCTCGGGCCGTAGGTGGTATTGGCGCGCGCTTGGGTCGCTACCGCGCCTATCCCGGCTCGCGCCCACGGCACGACGGCGCCGACGCCAAAGAACTTGGACTGCACCGCCACGCCGAGATCACCGGTGTCGGGGTCGAAGCCGACGATCGAAAAAGTCGCTACAGGGACCCCGTACACTTGCTTGCCACCGGGCCGGGCCATTTGTGAGACCGGGAGACCGGCCACGGTCGTCAGGGCCAGGCTCATCGCGAGCGCGGCGAGGGCCAAACTGTTGGATCGCCGTCGTCGGGGCCTAGACCGCTCGCTCGTTTCGAACATCTCGCTCCCTCACGGTATGAAACAATGCCGTGCTGGTGAGTATAGAGCGCCCGACACATACAGCCCGCTGGCAGGGAATGCTCGTGGCCCTGGAGGGGATCGACGGCTGCGGCAAGTCGACGCAGGCCAGATTGCTGGCGGCAGCGCTCATCGAGCGCGGCCTGGCGGCAACGACGTTCCGTGAGCCGGGAGATACCGAGTACGGGCGTGAGCTACGCCGGATCTTCGTGGAGGGGCGCAATGTGTCGCCGCGCGAGGAGATGCGCCTTTTTCTCGAGGATCGCCGCATCGACGTGCACAGCAACATCCTACCTGCCCTGGCCGCGGGCAAGGTGGTGATCATGGACCGCTACTATCTCTCCTCGGTGGTCTACCAGGGCGCGCTAGGTGTCGACCCCGGAGAGATCCTCGCGGCCAACGAGGCAATCGCCCCACGGCCAGCGCTCACATTGCTACTGGACATACCCGTCGACGTGGCGCGCCTGCGGATTCGCGCCGCGCGCGGCTCCACCAACACCTTCGAAGAGCGCGACTACTTGAACGATGTCCGCGCGCGGTACCTGAGCTACTGCGATGGCGATGGCATCGTCCGCGTCGATGCCACCGCGTTGCCCGAGGCGGTTCACCGAGAGCTCTTACGGCTCGTCTTGGGGAGGGCCCGGACCCTGGGGGCGTCGGCGGGGAGCGAGTGAGCTCACCGGATCCGCAACGTGCCGACGGTTAAACGTTGAAACGGAAGTTCACCACGTCGCCGTCTTGGACCACGTAGTCGCGGCCTTCGACGCGTAGCTTGCCCGCCTCGCGACACTTGGCCTCGCTGCCCAGTTCGAGGAGCTCGTCCCATCGCGCCACCTCGGCGCGGATAAAGCCGCGCTCGATGTCGGAGTGGATCTTGCCGGCGGCTCGGGGCGCGGCGCTGCCGGCGCGCACGGCCCAGGCCCTGCATTCGTCCGGGCCGACGGTCAGCATGGTGATGAGGTCAAGCAGCTCGAACGCGGCGCGGACAAACCGCGCCCGCGCCGATTCTCCGAGGCCGAGCGCCTCGTAGAACTCCTGGCGCTCATCGGCGGGCATTTGGGCGATGTCCATCTCGACGCGGGCCGAAAGCGGCACGATGCCCGTGCCGATGAGGCGCGCGTTCTCGGCGAGCGCTGCCGGAACGGAGTCTGCCACCGAGTCCTCCTCCATATTGAGCACCAGTAACAGCGGCTTGAGTGTCAGGAACTGGTAGCCGGAGACGAGCCTCTTCTCGGTGGCGTCGAGGCGGAGCGTCCGTAGCGGCTGTTCGGCCTCGAGATGGACCTCGATACGCTCGAGCAGCTTGAGCTCTTGCGGGCCGGATCCGTCCTTGCGCAGTCGGGCGATGCGGCGCTCGATGATCTCGAGGTCCGCCAGTATCGTCTCGGCCTGCAGGTCGCGAAGCTCCTGCTGCGGATCCTGCTCGATTCCCAGCGCGCTGTTGTCGAAAGCACGCAGCACCTGCGCCAGGGCGTCCATCTCGCGCATGCTGTTGAGCACGCTGCGATCGAGCTCGCGAATGCCCGCACCACCAGCGATGTCGCAAAACATGATCTCTGCGTGCGTCGTCTTCTTCGGCTGGTAGAGAATCGCCAAGCGGTCGAGGCGGTGGTCGGCGACTCTCACCACGCCCAGGTTCTTGGTGCCGGCCTTGGAGGCCCCGGGGCCGGTTTGGGCGGCCAGCCCGGTGAGCGCATTGAAGACGGTGGTTTTGCCGCTGCCAGGGAATCCTACGAGTCCGATCTTCATCAGGTCGGCACGCTACACCACCGTAGTGGAGCGCGCTTGCGGCCCGCGTTCCCGGCGGCACGCGCCGCTTCCGGCGCGATGCGATCAAACGTCTCAGTCACGTCTGCCCGGCCCATAGATCGCTTGCCCGGGGAGGGCGCCGGTGTGCTCACCGTCGCGCAGCACCTGCTCGCCGTTGACGAAGACGTGCACCATTCCGGTGGCGTATTGATGCGGATACTCGTAGGTGGCATGGTCGGCGATGGTGTCGGGATCGAAGATCGCCAGGTCGGCGAAGTAACCTTTCCGGATCCGGCCGCGGTCGGCGATCCCGAGATTCTCACTGGGTAGGGCCGAGAGCCTACGGACAGCCTCTTCGAGCGGGATCACACCGCGATCGCGGACGTAGCGCCCGAGAAGCCGTGAGAAGTTGCCGTAGGCCCGCGGGTGGGTGCTGGTGAGCACGAACCGCCCCTCGGTTGCCAGCGAGCCAGCGTCGGAGCCAAACGACACCCAGGGCAGAGCGATCTGCTTCTCGATGTTGCCCTCCGACATCAGGAAGTAAACGACCTGCACGCGCGTGCCGTCCTCGATCACCAGGTCGATCGCCGTGTCGGCCGGGTGCTGGCCGCGCTCGGCGGCAACTACGGCAAGCGTTTTGCCGGTGTACCGCTGGCGCAGCTCGGCGTTGCGGAAGCCGACCAGCAGCGTGCCCTCAGCGCCGGCGGCCAGCAAGAGGTTCTCCCACTCGTCGGTCGGTGTGGTCATCTCTTCTTTGACCCGCGCGCGAAGTTCAGGGTCTCCTAACCGTCGTGTCCATTCGGCGTATCCGCCCTCCTGCACCCACGGTGGCATCGCCGCATCGAGGCCGGTCGAGCCGGCGGTGTAGGTGTACATGTCGGCGGTAATCGCCAGGCCCTCAGCGCGCGCCGCCTCCACCCGGGCGATGACCTCGTCCATCTTCGACCAGTTCTGCTGACCGCCGGCCTTGAGGTGGTAGATCTCCGCCGCCACCCCAGCCTCGCGGGCCACGGTGATGAGCTCATCGACTGCCTCGATGAGGCGATTCCCCTCGGACCGCATGTGTGAAATGTACATGCCGCCGAATTCGCCAGCGGCGGCGCTGATGGCGATCAGCTCGTCCGTGTCGGCGTAAAATGCCGGCGCGTAGATAAGCGACGAGCCCACCCCCATCGCGCCCTCGCGCATCGCAGCGCGAGCAAGATCCTGCATCCGAGCGAGCTCTTCCGCGGTGGGCGAGCGGTCCTCGTAGCCGAGCTCGTGAACTCGCAGCGTCGTGGCGCCGACGAAGGAGGCGACGTTCGGTGCGACGCCCCTGTTCTCCAGGAAGGTCAGATATTCCCCGAGCGTTGTCCAGGGGACATTTATCGTCGAATCGGCGGCGAGGCCGAGCATTTCGCGCAGCGCCGCCTCGCTCCCCGCGTCGGCGACCCAGTTGGCGACGATATCGACCTTCATGGCGTCGTTGAGCGGCCCGTACGACGATCCTTCGCCGAATACCTCGAGGGTTACACCCTGCCGGATGTCGCCCTGCGAACGGCCGTCGACGATGAGCGAGTCGGTCGCCCAGCTCAGCATGTTGACGAAGCCGGGCGCCACCGCCAGCCCGGCGACGTCGATTTCCTCTTCGCCAACGGCGTTGTCGAGGTCTCCGATCGCGACGATGCGGTCGGCAGCAATGGCGAGATCTCCGAGGAACGGTGCCTCGCCGCTGCCGTCGTAGATGGTGCCGCCACGCAGGACGATGTCGTACGAGAGCGGCGGTGTGCTGGCGCACGCATACGTCAGCAGGGCGGCTAGCAACAGGGTCGGGGCAACACGGACTCCAGACATGGCCGGGCTCTCGGGTGTTCGATCGGCGTGTGGTGGCTGTGCGCGGTAGCTTACGATGGGCGGTCACAGCGGGCGCTCGGTCGAGTCGTGGCCCCGCGAAGATGAGGAATCCGGAGTGACCCGCAAAGCACGCCGCTCGGCCAGTCCACCGTCCGAGTCAACCGGGCCCACCAAGGCCGAGAAGGCCGACAAGCACGCCCTGTACGAGCGTGCCGTGCAGGAACCGGAGGCGGACATCGATTTCGCGATCGATGCGTTTCGCAGCGAGTTCGGGCGCCGTGCGCATCGCTTGCGCGAAGACTTCTGCGGCACCGCAGCCGTCTGCCGTGATTGGGTGCTGGCACACAAGAAGAATCAGGCTTGGGGTGTCGACCTGAATCGCGAGCCGTTGGTCTGGGGACAGGCGAATAACATCGACCCGCTGCTCAAGAAGCTACGGCGGCGGGTGACCCTGATCGAAGGCGACGTGCGAACCGTGCGCACGCCGCCGGTCGATGTCGTCATAGCCTCCAACTTCTCGTACTTCTTGTTTACCGAACGCGCTGCCCTATTGCGCTATCTGCGGGCCGCGCGTCGCAACCTCGATCACCAAGGACTGCTGATCCTGGATGCCTACGGCGGTCCGGAATCGGTGCGACGCGTCGAGGATGAGACCGAGCATGACGACTTCAGCTACATCTGGGATCAGGACGACTTCGATCCCATAAACCGAATGGCGACCTGCTACATACACTTCACGTTTGGCGACGGCAGTGCCCTGCGGCGCGCCTTCACCTACCGCTGGCGCATGTACACCATCCCGGAGATCCGGGAGGCGCTGGCCGACGCCGGCTTCGCGTCATCGACGGTGTACTGGGAAGGCACCGATGGGAAGACCGGTGAGGGCGACGGTGTCTACACGCCCCAGGAAAGCGCCGAGCCTGATGAGGCCTGGGTCTGCTACATCGTCGCGGCGAAACGCTGAGACGATCGCAGTTCGTGCTTTTCAAAGTGATATCAGTTTGATACACTGATCTCGATTGAGGTCTGAGACACCAAGGTCTGGCGCCAAGGCAGCCGCCCCGCAGGCGAGGGCCCCACCAGCGACCTCCAAGAGAATCAGGAGCGACGGATGATGCGCGAGATCGACCACAAGTCAATGAGTGGCTTGGTAATGCTGTTCGTATTGCTGGCGGCGCTCGTAGGAGTGGGCTGGATGATCGTGGCGACGCTCCGCGACCTTGCACAGCTCGGCGCGAGCCCCGGCCGCCTCGGGTGGCTCGTCGGGCTGGTCGTCGCCTTGGTCGCCGATCTGGTGATGCTGGCAGGCGTGTTTACCGTTGCCCCGCACGAAGGCAAAGTGCTGCAGCTCTTCGGTCGCTATGTGGGGACGGCCAAGGAGCCCGGACTGCGGTGGGCCAATCCGTTCTTGACCAAGAAGAGGGTATCGCTGCGGGTGCGCAATTTTGAGACCGGCAAGCTCAAGGTCAACGACAAGCGAGGCAACCCGATCGAACTTGCTTCGGTTGTGGTCTGGAAGGTGGTCGACACCGCTGAGGCCGTGTTCCTGGTCGACGACTTCAAGCACTACGTGCATGTGCAGAGCGAGGCGGCTGGACGGGCCCTGGCCACGGGCTACCCGTACGACGTGTTCGAGGAAGGTGAGGTGTCGCTGGTGTCGCACACCGCCGAGATCAGCGACAAGCTCAAGATCGAGATCCAGGACCGTCTCAACAGGGCGGGAGTCGAGGTGATCGAAGCTCGTATCAGCCACCTGGCGTACTCGCCCGAGATCGCCAGCGCCATGCTGCAGCGCCAGCAGGCCGCGGCGGTGATCGCGGCGCGCAAGCAGATCGTCCAGGGCGCCGTCGGCATGGTGGAGGACGCGCTGACCCAGCTTTCTGAACACGGCATCGTGGAGCTCGACAGCGAGCGCCGTGCCCAGATGGTCAGCAACCTGCTGGTGGTGCTGACGAGTGAGTCGCGCCCGCAGCCGGTGGTGAACGCGGGCAGCCTTTACTAGCAGGCCGTGGTGAAAGTGTGGTGGGTCTGGCGACAGGGACTTGCGAAGTGGAGGCAAGGAGAGAGGAGGAGGCGATGGTTAGCCCATCGTTGACGAGGAACGACGCAGGATACGCCCGCAACCCCCTGTCGCCCGAAGGGTTACGGCGATTTGGGGCCATCTGCAGCGTTGGCCTTCCTCGACGATGGCCGGGGCATCGCCAGTGTCAGGCTGCCTTGCATCTGGCCCCAACTCGCCGTAACCAGACCCACCACACTTTCACCACGGCCTGCTAGACGCGGCAAAGGCGCTGCGTATGTGATTCGGCAGCAGATAGCGGGGCGCCGTAGGGCATTCCGCCGAGGCGAGCAAAGGGCAGGTGGCAGAGCGCAAAGCGGTCCTGATCCGGCTCGATCCGAGGGTCCACGCGTCGCTGCGTCGGTGGGCCGACGACGAGCTTCGATCATTCAACGCGCAGGTAGAATACGTGCTGCGGCGCGCCTTGCGCGACGCCACGCGGATGCGCCCTGACGGATCAGACGACAGCGCCACGAACGAGCCGCCGGAGCCGTGACCCCGCCGGGCTCGGGGTCCCTATCACCCGGGAGGATCGACTGCGATACTTTGAAGGGATCCCCGCTCCCTGGCCCCCTGTAGTCGCGCGACCGCCAGCCGGCGCCGCCGCCTTCCGCGCACGACCATGACCGAACAGCAGCGTTTCACCTGCGACTGGCTGTGGAACCAGCTCGTCGTGCTCTCCGATGGCAAGGTCGTCTGCGGCTGCGCCGATCCACACGGCGAGCGGCCGCTTGGCGATCTCAACACGCAAACGCTGCACGATATCTGGAACGCGCCGCACGTCAAGAAGATCCGCCGCCAGCTGAACCAGGGCTACGCGCCGTTCTGCAGGCCATGTGGCCTCAAGACCATGGTCGACGAGGACTACGAGATTCCTCAGCGACCGGAGCACGTCGAGACGCTGCCGCGGATCTTCCTGGAGCCCGCCGTCGGCTGCAACATCTCGTGCTTGGAGGCGGTATGCAATCAGACCTCGAAGATTGTTCAGACACGCTCACAACGCCTGATGGGCTGGGATGATTTCAAGCGTATTGTCGATTCGGTCGGCGACGAGCTCCTGCGCCTCGACTTCTTCAACTACGGCGAGTCGTTCGTGCACCCCAAGTCGATCGACATGATGGAGTACATCAAGGCGACCTACCCGAACGTATTCCTCTACATCAGCACCAACGGCTTGCTGCTCACCCGACGACAAGATGGAGCGCCTGGTGAAGGCCGGGGTCGACGAGATCACTTTCTCAGTCGACGGACCCGACCACGACACGTACGTGAAGTATCGCGTCAAGGGTGACTTCGACAAGGTGTTCGGCATCATGCGCCGGTTCGTCGAGATACGGGACTCGCAGGGGTCGCAGCTGCCGTTCCTCAACTGGCGCTACATCATCTTCAATTGGAACGACTCCGACGAGAAGATGCGCCGCACGCGCGAGCTAGCCGCCGAAATCGGCATCGACAAGCTCGTCTGGGAGATCACCAACCATCCCCCGGTGGCGGTGAGCAAGAAGTATCAGCCGGGAACGCCGGCGTGGCGCGAGATCTACCACGAGATCTGGGATACGAGCCAAACTTGCAACGCCATCGACGGGAAGCGCCTGCTGGCCGCCATCTCCGTCGAGAGCGAAGGCGCCTGGGAGGGCCGTGTCACGGACCCCACCATGTTGACGCTACACGTGGAGAACATCGGAGGCGCGCTGTGGCGGTGTGCGGCACACGGGTGGCGGCGAACCGTTCGCCTCGGTGCCCAGCTGCACGATGGCAACCGCAACATGATCGATCGCGACTACGCGCGCGCCTTCTTACCGCACGATCTGGCCGGCAACGAGGCGGTGGACATCGAAATCGAGCTGCCAGCGCTCGAAACTCCCGGTGACTACACGCTGAAGTTCGACATGGCGTGTGAGGGCATCGACTGGTTCGAGTCCGGTGGCTCGCCGGTGGCCTGGGGCGACTTCACCGTCGCTTCGGCTGCCGATCCGACCTCTCGGCTGCTGACCGGCGCGCCAACCCTTGGCCGACGACCGACCGGGTGATGACGCCTGGGTACACACGATCCGACCCTCAACGCAGGCGGTACCGCTGGATCTTGCCGGTGGCGGTCTTGGGCAGTTCCTCGACGAACTCGATCCAGCGCGGGTATTTGTAGGGTGCGAGGGTGTCTTTGACGAACTCTTTGAGTTCCTCCGCCAGGCTGTCGCGGGCGGTGACGCCGTCGCGTAGCACCACGAACGCCTTGGGCTTCACCAGGCGGGTGTCGTCCTCGGCACCTACCACCGCCGCCTCGAGAACGACATCGTGCGTGAGGAGAGCAGCCTCGACCTCGAACGGCGAGACCCAGATTCCCCCCACCTTCAGCATGTCGTCGCTGCGTCCCTGGTACCAGTAGTACTCATCGGCGTCGACGAGGTACTTGTCGCCGGTGCGGATCCAGGCGCCTTCGATAGTGGCCTTGGTCTGCTCGTGGCGGTTCCAGTAGAAAGCGCAAGTAGAGTCGCCCTTGATGAGCAGGTTGCCGACCTCGCCCGGGGCTACCCGCGCGCCGTTGTCGTCGACGATACGTGCCTCGTAGCCGGGAACGACCTGGCCGCTGGAGCCCGGTCTCACCGCGCCGGGTCGATTGGCAATGAACATATGCAGGACCTCGGTCGACCCGATGCTGTCGAGGATCTCGTGCCCGTAGCGCTGCTGCCAGCGCTCGTACAACGCCGCCGGCAGTGCTTCGCCGGCTGAAACGCAAGCCCGCAGGCTCGACAGTGCCTGGCGCGCCGGCGCGTCCGGGTACGCCAGCAAGCCGGCGTAGCCGGTGGGAACCGAGTAAAAGACGCTGGGGCGGTACTGCTGCAGCACGTCGAAGACCGCGGCCGGCCCGGGGGCCCAGGGTCGAGAACGGTCGAGGCGCCAACGCGGAACGGAAAATAGAGCGCGTTGCCCAGACCGTAGGCGAAGAACAGCTTCGCCACCGAGAAGGTGATGTCGGACTCCGACATTGACAGCACTTGCCGAGCGTAGGTGTTGGCGCAGACCAGCATGTCGTGCTGTAGGTGAACTGTTCCCTTCGGGAAACCCGTTGTGCCTGAGGAGTAGAGCCACAGGCACGGGTCATCCTTGCTCATCTCCTCGGCATCGAGCTCTGACGCGGCCGCGACACACAGTTCCGCCAGCGAATGCACCGTGATCGACGCTCCCGCGGCCGGCAATTCCGGCGCCTCGCCATTTGGCCCGGGCGCAACGACCAGGTGCCGCAGGTAGTGCAGCCGGTCACGGATCGGCTCGATGGCGCTGAGCAACGGTGCCGTTACGATCAGCACCCGGGCGCGGGAATCGTTCAGCAGGTATTCGTAGTCGGCGGGGGTCAGCAGCGTGTTGGTGGGAACCGGCACGGCGCCGATCTTGATAGCTCCGAAGAACGAGTACACGAAGT
The DNA here is from genome assembly GCA_963666055.2 of Acidobacteriota bacterium. Classification (GTDB taxonomy): domain Bacteria; phylum Acidobacteriota; class UBA890; order UBA890; family WLXD01; genus DASCOT01. The sequence goes on from CAXWPH010000015.1 coordinate 1,991,746, forward strand.
CCGGGCTGTCGAGCAACAGCAACATCACGCGCTGCTCTAGATCGAGTCCGAGGCCTCGGAGCGCGTTGCCGACCCGATTCACGCCCGTCAGCACCTCCGCATAGGTGTGAGTGCTGCCATCGGGGACGTAGTGGATCGCCACCTTGCCGCCGCGCCCGGCCTCGACGTTGGCGTCGACGAAGTCAGACGCCGCGTTCATGCGGTCAGGAATCTCTATCATGGGTTCCCTGCATTGCGAATCACACATTTCGAGTGTGAAGCTTTCGTGACAAGTCCAATCTAACCTGCAATAGGGGCAGCTCACTGTCCTGCGGGGAACGAAACATGCAACACATCTTGGTGGTAGAGGACGAGCCGGATATCGCCCGGCTGATTGCTCTTCACTTGTCCGACGCCGGCTTCGACGTCGATATCGAGCACACGGCTCGTGGCGGCCTCGAGAGAGCGCGTGGAAACAGCCACGATCTCGTGATCCTCGACCTCATGCTGCCGGATGGCGATGGCCTGGATATTTGCCGAGCGCTGCGGGCCAGCGCGGACTACACGCCGATCCTCATCCTCACGGCCAGGTCCACGGAGCTCGACCGCGTTGTCGGCCTCGAAGTGGGCGCCGACGACTACCTGGTAAAGCCCTTCGCGGTGCGCGAGTTGGTGGCACGTGTGAAAGCGATCTTGCGTCGCGTTGAGCTCTCGACCGGAGTTGCGCAGCGGAGTATCTCGAGGCTTGGAAATCGAAGGCCTGATTATCGAGCCCGAGAAGCGCGGCGTCACCGTCAACGCGAAGCCCGTGGAGCTGACCGTGACGGAGTTCGATTTGCTCGTGCAGCTGGCGTCGAACCCCGGGCGTGTATACACGCGGGCGCAGCTCCTGGATCTGGTGTGGGGAGTCGCCAGCGATTCGTACGAGCACACCGTCAATGCTCATGTCAATCGTCTGCGTGCCAAGATTGAACCCGATCCGGGCGCACCCGTTCTACGTTCGCACCGTGTGGGGTGTGGGCTACAGGTTCGTCGATCCCAGCGCCCAGGAATTCTGATGCACAATCTCCATACGAAGCTGTCTTTGGCCCTGTTGGCGGTGCTGGCAGCGGCTTCCGTCGGGATGGTGGTGCTGCTGGCGCGCACCAGTCAGATGTACCAACAGGAGGTGCAACAACAGCTCAACGATGGCCTGGCGGACCCACATTGTCGAGCAATACGAGCTCATACGGGCCGACACTGTTGCCGAGGACGCGCTCGCCGATCTGTTCGGCTTGTTGATGGTGATCAACCCCAGCATCGAGGTGTACTTGCTCGACCCCGAGGGCCGCATCCTCGCCGATGCGGCGCCCGAGGGCCGCATACGCCGCGAGCGCATCTCGCTCGTGCCGGTGCAGCAATTGCTGCAGGGGAGCACGCGATTCCCCATCTTCGGCGATGATCCCCGCGACCCCCTTGGCAGCAAAGTGTTCTCGGCCGCACGTATCCTGAGCGAAGGTCGGCTGCAGGGGTATCTTTACGTCGTGCTCGGCGGCGAGGCGTACGATAGCGCCGCCGCGATGCTCGCCAGCAGCTACATCGTTCGCCTGAGCGCCTGGCTTGGTGCGGGCATTCTCGTCCTGACGTTGCTTGCCGCCGGATTCCTCTTCCGTCGCTGACGCGGCCGTTGATCGCTCTAGACGCCGAAATGGCTCAGTTCGAGCTCGCAGAGTTGAGCGCTCCGCATCCGGCCGGGGTCGCCGTCGGCGACGAAGTACAGCGTCTACAAGCGTCGTTCACGCGTCTGGCGCAGCGGCTGCGACAGCAACTAGCCGAGCTGGAGCGCACCGATCGGCTGCGGCGCGAGCTGGTGGCGAGCGTGTCACATGACTTGCGGACACCGCTTACCCACCTGCAGGGATATCTCGAAACGCTGCAGCTAAAAGACGACTCGTTGCAACCGGCCGAGCGCGCCGGGTATCTGCGCATCGCGGTAGACTACTGTGACCGCTTGGCCCGCCTGATCGATGATCTGTTCGAGCTCGCCAAGCTCGAGGCGTTGCGGGCGCCGATCAAGACCGAGCGTTTCTCGGTCGTCGAGCTAGCCCGTGACGTCGTCGACAAGTTCCAGCTCACCGCGCAGCAGCGAGGCATCCACTTGTCCGTTGCCGACGGTCCGCGCAGCTGCGACGTCGAGGCCAACCCCGGCCTCATCGAGCGCACGCTCGAGAACCTCATAGCGAACGCCTTGCAACACACCGAGAGCGGCGGCCTGATCGATGTGGTTCCTCAGCGTCGGTCTCAAGCCGTGCACATCGAGGTCCGGGGTACCGGCCGAGGGATAACCGAGGCTGATCAGAAACATGTCTTCGATCGTTTCTTCCGTACTTCGGGCGATCGAAAGTCCGATTCCGGCACCGGGTTGGGTCTGGCGATCGCCAAGCGGGCGGTGGAGTTGCACCAGGGCAGCATCAGCGTGCGCAGCGTGCCCGGACAAGGCAGCGTCTTCGGCTTCGGAGTTGCCGCACGCTGATGTCTCAGGAGCGGAGGCGGGCGTGGCACCGCTGTAGTAACGGGCGCCACATTTATTCCCCAGCGTGACGGAATCGTGAAAAACTCGTGACCGGTGCGTGAGAAACGCCGTGCAGGGTGGGCGCACAAAGTCAGGCGAGCTGCCTGTCGCCGTCACCCCGTTGTCGCATGGAGGATTACCAATGCGCCGTTTTGCCTTCGTCGTCACGAGCAGCGCCGTAGCGCTGCTGCTTTCTACCGCGGCTTTCGCTCAAACCTACGAGATCCGCATCACCAACCTGACCCGCGGCCAGATCATGAGCCCCCCGGTGATTGCCGCGCACTCCAAGGCGACCCGCATGTTCCTGCCTGGAAGCCGCGCTTCCGATGACATCGCGGCGGTCGCCGAAGACGCCGGACAACAGCGGCCTCGTGAGCACGCTGTCGGCCGACCCGGAGGTGGGTGGCATGACGGTCGGCAGCGGGGTGATTCTGCCGGGCAAGACCGCTACGTACACACTCGATTCCGGCGGAGCCACGCGGCTGAGCATCGTCAGCATGTTGGTGATCACCAACGACGCGTTCTTCGGCCTAGATAGCTACAACCTCGGGTCGGTCGTCTCCCGCACCGTGGTCTGGGTGCCCGCCTACGATTCCGGCAGCGAGGACAACAACGAGGATTGCGACTTCATCCCGGGACCGCCGTGCGGCAACGGCGGCGTCCGTGACACCAAGGGCGCCGAGAAGTTCATCCACATCCACGCCGGTGTTCTCGGCGACGACGATCTGGCGAAGGACACCTACGACTGGAGGAATCCGGTAGTCCGAATCGTCATCATTCCAAGCTGACTCTGGTGCCCGGTTCGTAGAACATGCCCGGATGATCCGGGGTAGCGCCCGCGGGGACTTCGCCTCGCGGGCGCAAGGTCGGCGCCACGGACTTCCGCAAGGTACTCACCTCCGAGCAAGGCTACGTCAGTCGAGCACTGCGTCGGCGAGCAACTTCAACTTGCCGTTCATGCGCGCCAGGTCTGGCGCCGCGTTGTCGTGTTCTTGCTGTGTCACCACCACCATGTTGAGGCTCGGGATCACCACCACGATGCGCGCGTCCCAGTCGCCGTCGGCGATGTAGGTATCTGCAGGCACGGCCGGCCACGCCCGCCGCGGCGTGCCGCCGACAATGCCATTGAACCACCAGGTGTAACCGAAGATTCCAGGCCCCAATGGAGTCTGGCTGCACTCGCCACCGAACGTCCCGACCCCCAAATAGTCGTTGCACGCCGTGACCGGTGCCACTGCCATGGATCCAGGTACCTGCACGCGCACGCTGTCGCTGAAGTGCGACTCGGCAATCACCTGGTGCCCCAGCCAGCGCCCACGGTTGAGCCATAGCCAGCCGACGCGGGCGAAATCGCGGACCGAGATCAGCACGCCGCAACGCTCACGCCGCGCCGCTGAGTCCGTCCTCCAGCTTGAGCCGTCGAAAGCGCTTGCGGATGGCCTGCGCTACGGTGCGCCCGCCGAACACTTTGCGGAGCGACTCGCACAACAGCCGAATGCCATTGTCGTTGTACGACCATGCCGCGCCGGGTCGGTCGCGCATCGCATAGCCGCTGATGTTGTTTGCCAGATGATGGAAGGTGATGCGGCGATCTACGGTTGTGAGCTGCGGCCAATCAGGGGCGATCGACTGATGTACGCTGCTCAGCCTGCCCTCGTCGAGCGCCAAGAACAGCAATGTCCCCAGAAGCGACTTCAGCGCCGAAGCCCAATCAAGGCGCTCGGTCACGACGCCCCAGCTGCGAACGATGTATCCGTCGCGCACGATCACGCCACTGCCCCCGACCTTCGCAACGAACGCGTCGCGTTTCCTGCCGTCTAGATCCAGGGCCGACGCTGTGCGGCTTTTCCAATGCGCGCGTGGAAAAACCGTCGCTCGATCGAAGGAGCCGCGCCGGATTCCGGCCGAGACGTCGGCGGAGGCGAGAAGGCAACACAGGCCGAGGGTCATCGAGGCGACGAGTCCAGACCGCATGGTGTGCGTTCCCTTTCATCACGAATGCCGACGCCGGGCAACAAGGGTAGCCGCGTCCGGCGAGCTAGCTATAGCAGATATGCGTCGAGCTGAGAAGTAGGGCATCAGGGGCGCGGCCAGGGCGCCGTTGAGCGTTCGCGCGTGGCCGGATAAGGTCCGCGCCGTAGCGTCGCCCCCGAGCGGGGCGTGGCGAGTGAGCGAGAGAGCGATGAGAGACTATTCCGACGCACCGGCAGCCGGTGGGCACCTGTCGGCGCTGATGCTCGTCACCGCGCTGGCAGTGGCGGCGTGCTCGCCGGGTGACGACGCTGACGGCGAGGCAACCGTCAGCAGCAGCGCGCCGGAATCGTTCGGGACGCTGCCGGACGGGCGCGACGTTCGGCTGTTCACGCTGACCAACGCCAACGGTCTCCGGGTGCGAGCCATCGAGTACGGCGCCATCCTGCAGTCCATCGAGGTGCCGGATCGCCACGGTGAGCTCGCCGACATCGCCCTGGGCTACGACACGCTCGACGGCTACCTGGGCGACAGCCCTTACTTCGGTGCCGTCGTCGGACGCTACGCGAACCGCATCGCCGGGGGTCGCTTCTCTATCGACGGGGCGGTTAGCACCCTGGCCACAAACAACGACACCAACCATCTGCACGGTGGCGATCGAGGCTTCGACAAGGTGCTTTGGCATGGCGAAGCCCTTGGGTCGAACGAGGTGGTTTTCGCTTACCGAAGCCCTGACGGCGAGGAAGGCTACCCGGGGGCGCTCGATGTCACGGTCACCTATCGGCTCACCGACGACGATGCGCTGGTCATCGACTATCAGGCGGTTGCCGATGCGCCGACCCCGGTCAACTTGACCCAGCACACGTATTTCAACCTGGCTGCGAGAGGCGACATCTTGGACCACGAGCTTCGCATCAATGCCGATCGCTACACACCCGTCGACGCAACGTTGATTCCAACGGGCGAGCTGTCGGCGGTGGCCGACACACCGTTCGACTTCACCACTTCCGCCGCCATCGGGGCGCGTATCGATGCTGACCACGTACAGTTGCGTCACGGCGGCGGCTACGATCACAACTTCGTTCTCAACATCGCCGCCGACACCGGGATCGACGCGCCGATCCACGCCGCCCGCGTGGTCGAGCCTAACAGCGGCCGGGTGCTCGACGTATACACCAGCGAGCCCGGCATCCAGCTGTACTCGGGCAACTTCCTCGACGGCTCACAGGTGGGCAAGGGCGGGCGTCGCTACACGCATCGGTCCGGGTTCTGTCTGGAGACGCAGCACTTTCCGGACTCCCCGAACCAGCCCTCGTTCCCGACGACGATCGTGCGCCCGGGCCTGGCTTATCGAACGCGAACCACACTGCGCTTCTCGGTGAGCACTGCGGAGCAATGATCCAGCCCAAGCTGTTGGTCGGCACGGTGGCGCGGCGCTGCGTGGGCGCGAGCCTGTGCCACCTGGTGCCCGGGCATGCGTATGGCGACGGGGGGTTGCGAGGGCCGACTACACAATGTAGGTTTTGAAATCTCAAACTCTACAATGTGAGGTTGATATGGGTGTCGACTACCCCGGTGAGTTCGAGCAAATGCTGCTGCTGGTGATCCTGCAGCTCGGCGACGAAGCGTATGGCGGGCGGGTTCGCGCGCAGTTGACCGAACTGGTCGGTCGCGAGCCGTCCGCCGGGGCACTCTACACCACGCTTCAGCGCCTCGAGATCAAAGGGTGGGTAGGTGGACGCCAGGCCGCTGGATCGGCGCAGAGCGGCGGCCGGCCGCGGCGCTACTTCCGAGTGACGGCCGACGGGCTCGCGGCATTGCGGCGCTCGCGTTCGGCGCTGCTGACGCTCTGGGAACCGGTTGCCGGGGCACTGGACGAAGCATGAGTCGGCCACCAGGACTCCTGGGCCGGCTACTGCTCCGGGTCGTGCCACAGCATGGCTTCGCGGCATCGGTGGTCGGCGACCTGGACGAGATTCGCACCCGGGAAACACGGAAGCTGGGTCATGCTCGCGCCGGTGCCCGTCACGTACGCCGTGTCACTAGTGTGCTGCTGCACTTCGGTCGCGCCCGGCTGGGCGGAGGCGGGGCGCAAGCCGAGGGCCCGGCAGGTGACCTCGGATCTGCTCGCCGAACCGGTGGCCCCAATGCGGCCCGCGGCCCGGTGCGCCGGGCGTCGGGCGGTTGGGGGCGGGGACTGGGACAGGATCTGCGCGTCGCCGTTCGCAAGTGGGCGCGAAGTCCGCTGGCAGCGCTCGTCGTGGTGCTGACGCTCGCCATTGGTATCGGCGCCAACACCGCCATCTTCAGCGTCGTGAACGTCGTGCTCGTGCGGCCGCTTCCGTACCCCGACGCTGACCAGCTCGTTGTCGTCTATACGGAGCTGCGAGGCCAGGGCGAGACCGTGCCGGCGAGCTCGCCACCGGAGTTCCAGGACCTGCTCGATCACGCCGACGCGTTCGCGTCGCTGGGAGCCATGTGGTACCGACCCGCCGCCTTGACCGACGATGGAGTCGAGCCCGAGGACATCGACATGGCGTTCGTCTCCGCCGGGCTCTTACCAACGCTCGGTGTGGAGCCGCTGCTGGGGCGTTTTCCGCTACCTGAGGAAGATCACACCCAATCGCAGGTCGTCGTGTTGGCGCACGATACGTGGCAGCGACGTTATGGCGGCGACCCCGATCTCGTCGGGCGCACGATCGAGTTCGACGGTGTCGCACGAACGGTCGTCGGTGTGATGCCGGCAGAGTTCCGCATGTTGTTCCCGCCCGATATCCGCATGCCTAGCCGTGTGGCAGCGTGGATGACCTGGGGCGGCGACTACGACGAGTATCCGCGACGTTGGCGCGTCTTGACTGCGATCGGTCGCCTGCGACCGGGGCTCAACGCCGCCGCCGCAACTGCAGAGTTGCGTGGCGTCGCCGAACAGGTCCGCATTGACCACGCCGACGACTACGCCGGCTCCGGCTACGACTTGCGACTCGAGCCGCTAGCCGACGACCTGGTGGCACACTCGCGTCCAACGCTGGTGCTCCTGCTCGTCGCGGTAGCGCTGGTTCTGCTGATCGCCTGCGCCAACGTCGCTAATTTCATGCTGGGACGCTCGCTACATGCATCGCGTGAGCTCGCTATCCGCGGTGCCCTGGGGGCCACCGGCTGGCGGCTGTTCCGGCAGCTAGCGACGGAGAGCGCGGTGGTCACCTTTGCCGGCGCGGCGCTCGGCCTCGCCCTGGCGAGCTGGGGGATCCGGGCGTTGCCGCTGTTGGCGCCGGCGGATCTACCGCGTGTGGAGAGGGTCGGTATCGACGGGTCGGTGCTGATCTTCACCACCCTGGTAGCGGTCGCGACGGCGCTGGTTTTCGGCAGCGCGATGGCGATGCAGCTGCGGACGCGCAGCCAAACAGAAGTCTTGAAGGCGGGCGCCCGGGCGCTTACTGGCTCTGGTAGCGAGCGCATGCGTAACGTCCTCGTGGTGGGCCAGGTGGCGCTGTCGTTGATGTTGTTGATCGGCGCCGGGTTGGTGGTGCGCAGCTTCGCGCTGCTGTCGCGCGTCGATCCCGGTTTCGATCCCTCCGGCGCGCTGACCATGAAGCTGTCGTTGGTCGATGCTCACTATCCCTATTCCGAGCCGGCGAAGATCGCGGAGTTTTATCGGCAGCTGGTCGCTCGCGTCGGCGAGCTCGCTGGTGTCGGCGCGGTGGGTGCCACCACGCAGCTACCGCTCGACGGCAGCTCGTACTCCATGGCGCCGTATGCCTACGAAGCGGCGGAAGGCGTGATGGAGTGGAACAGCATCGCGGCGAACTACCGCACGATAACCCCGGGGTGGCTCGAGGCGATCGGAGCACGGCTGGTCGAGGGACGGACCTTGGCATGGACCGACAACATGGATGCGGCGCGAGTTGTCGTCATCGATCAAAGCTTGGCGCGCCGCGCCTGGCCCGAGGCCAGTGCCGTGGGACAGCGCTTGCAGATCGAGGTCTTTCTGGCTGGCCAGCGCTACAGCGAGTGGGCCGAGATCGTCGGCGTGGTCGAGCATCTGCGGCATCACCCCAGCGCCGTCGGATCCGAGCAGGTCTACGTGGCACATTCCCAGGCCCCGATGCGGACCATGGCGTTGACGGTTCGCACCGACGCCGATGCACGCTCGCTGGTGGAATCGGTGCGCGCCATCGTTCACGAGATCGATTCCGACCAACCGCTACAGCGGGTGCGGCCGCTGGCGGAGTACCTCGGCGAATCCATCGCGCCAATGCGTTTCGCGCTCACGCTACTCGGCGCGTTCGCCATTGCCGCGCTGTTGCTGGCGATGCTCGGTGTGTATGCCATCGTCGCGTACGGAGTAACTCAGCGGGCTCGAGAGCTCGGTATCCGCATGGCGATCGGGGCATCTCCGACGGCCGTGGTCCGCGACGTAGTGGGTCGGACCGCGGTGCTCGCGGCAGCCGGCGTCGCCATCGGTCTGCTCGGCGCGTTGGCGCTGTCGCAGTTCATGTCGGGCCTGTTGTTCGGCGTGGCGCCGACCGACCCACTGGTATTCGCCGCGGTGGCCGGCCTGTTCACTGCCGTGGCGCTATGCGCCTGCTACATACCAGCGCGCGGCGCCGCCCGCCTGGATCCCGCCAGTGCCCTGCGCCGCGACTAGCTTGCTCGTCTACGAGTCAAGGCGCTCGATGGTGCCACGGAGCAGGAGCCAGGTGTCGGGGTCGAGCACGACTGCCGTCGGTTCGTTCCCGGCGTTGATCGAGAAGCGATCCGAGGCTGTTTGCAGCTCGACGACTTCGCGGTGGCGCGACCCGTCGCCGTTTTGCAGCTCGATGGTGAGCGGCATTCGGTACACGTAGTCGCCCGGCTGGCGGAGCTCCAGAACGACCGCGCGCGAAGCAGCATCGTAGCGCCAGGAGCCTTCCAGGTTGATGCCGCCACCGCCGCGGTAGAGCCACTGGTCAAAAAACCACTTCAGCTCATGTCCTGATGTTTCCTCCATGACGCGACGGAAATCGTCGGTCGACGCGTGGCCGTTGAAGTAGCTAGCGTAATACCGACGGATTCCCTTCCAGAACGCCTCCGTACCCATGAGGCCGCGCAGCATGTGCAGCGTCCACGCGCCCTTCTGATACTGCATGCTGGTGGTGATCGCCGACATGTCGTCGAGGTTGTCGTGCACGACGCGATAGTCGGGGTTGCCGTCGTAGAAAGCCGAAACGCGTTCGCGGGCGCTGCGCAGACCCGCGACAAACGCGTCGCGACCATACTCGTGTTCGATGAACAACAGGGTGAAGTAGGTGGCGAACCCCTCGCTCAGCCAGACATCGTCCCAGTCGTACTCGGTGACCGCGTTGCCGAACCACTGATGGGCGATCTCGTGGATGATGACGTTGCGCCACCGGATGCTACGGGTTCCGGTCACTGAGTCGTCGCCATAGAAGATCGCCGAGGCGGCCTCCATGCCGCCGCCGACGCTGTTGGATTGGATGTTGGCGAGCTTCTCGTAGGCGTAGGGCCCTATCGAGCTGCTGTAGAAATCCAGCACCTGGCGCGTCGGGTAGGCGAAGTCATAGAACCCCGCGTCGCGGTCCTGCGCATACACCCAGGTCTGTATCGGTACGCCGGCGTGATCGCCGAGATGCTGCACGGCGAAGCGCGCCGCGCCGAGCATGTACAGCCACGAGGCGATCGGCACCGACTGACGCCAATGGGTCAATCGGTTCCCATCAGCCAGGTCGGTCTCTTCGACTAGCAGCCCGTTGGAGACCACCTGATAGTGGCCGGGCGCCGTCACCACCAGTTGGCTCTTCGCCTTGTCGTAGGGGTGATCCACGGTCGGCAGCCAGTTGCGAGCCTTGTTCGGCCAGTTGTCGGAGAAGAACGTGCGGTCGCCGTGCTTGTTTTCACCGATGATCAAACCGGTGGCCGGGACGCCGGTGTAGGCAACGGTCACCAAGACGCGCTGGCCTGAAGTGGACGAGCTCGCCAGCTCGACACGCAGACGCCCGGCCTCATGAGTGAACGGCGCCGGTGCGCCTCGGTCGGGCTCCGCCACCCCCGGTGCCATCACCGTGTGCTCGTCGAGACCTCCAGCCAACCAGGCGCCGGTCACCTGCATCCCGTTCGGGCTGTCGGGGGCGTCGCGCCCGATGAGATCGAGCTCGATCGCGGTGAGCCCTGCGGCGCGCAGCCGCAGGTCGACGGTGGTCAAGCCGACGATCGAGTCCGTGTCGTCGCTCAGCGTCAACCGGAAGACATACTCGTTGACGTCGATATTCGGGTTCTTCGGGTACGTATCGGAGGCGCTGGCGGATACCACTGATGCGGCGAGGGTGATCCACAGCGCCATCGCAGCCGGCATGCGGCGGGTTCTGCTCAAACGACCAACGCCGGTCGGTAGTGAACCGCGATCACGGTCGGGAGTGCGCCTGCCGGCGACCCCACGGAGCGACGCCTTGTCATGCGCCATTTTCGGACGTCGGAGCCGGCTCGTCTTCGATGCCGAGGTCGCGTCGTAGCCTGGCGAGCTCGTCTTGTAGCTCCGTCCGCAGCTCGTCATGGGTGGGATCGCCATGGATGCTCCTGAGCTCGTGTGGGTCGGTCGACAGGTCGAACATCTCCCACTCATCGGTGTCCGGGAACCGCACCAGCTTGTGCCGTTCGGTAACCACCCCGTAGTGCTCGGCCACGGCGTGCGGGCCAGCTAGCCCCTCGTAGTAGTGGTAGTAGAAGCTCTCGCGCCAGTCGTCGGGCGCCTCGCCGCGCAACAGGGGCACGAGGCTGCGTCCATGCATGCTCTCCGGCGCCTCGAGCCCGGCGACGTCGAGAAAAGTTGGCGCGAAATCGAGGTTCGACACTATCAGCGGGCTGGTCCCGCCAGGGGTGGTGCCGCCAGGCCAGCGAACCAGCAGCGGGGTGCGCAACGACTCCTCGTAGATCCAACGCTTGTCGAACCAACCGTGCTCGCCCAGATAGAAGCCCTGGTCGGAGGCGTATACCACCAGGGTGTTATCGGCGAGCCCCAGCGCTTCGAGGGAGTCGAGCAGGCGTCCGACACTAGTGTCGATGGCGTCGATGGTGCGCAGATAGTCGCGCAGATACTCCTGGTACTTCCAGCGGACGAGCTGGCGGCCGGTGAGTCCGGCGGCGGCGAACGCTTCGTTGCGCGGTGAGTATGTGGCGTCCCAGGTGGCTCGCTGCTCGGGTGTGAGCCGGCCGATCAGGCGCGCCCAATACTCGCCTTCCCCGTCGGGTGCCGAGCCCGAGGTGGCCGGCCACACCTTGAGGTCCGACACCAGCGTCATGTGCCGATCGATCTCCATCTCCTGGCTCGATGCCGGGCTGGCGCGGCCGGAGTAGTCGTCGAACAACGTCGGCGGCTCCGGGAACACGGTGTCCTTATAGGCGCTCAGCTCGGCTGGGCCCGGCATCCAGTTGCGATGCGGGGCCTTGTGCCCGAGCCACATGAAGAACGGGCGTTCGGGGTCGCGCTCGTCGCCAAGCCAAGCGATCGCCAGGTCGGTGATCACCTCGGTCACGTAGCCCTCACGGCGCACCGTGCCGGCGGGAGTCAGCAGATCTGGGTTGTAGTAGTCGCCTTGGCCCGGCAGCACCTCCCAGCGATCGAACCCGGTAGGGGCGCTCTTCAGGTGCCATTTGCCGAAGGCCGCGGTCTCGTAGCCGGCGGCCTGCAGCAGCCTGGGAAAGGTAGTCTGCGAGCCGTCGAACTCGCCGCGGTTGTCGAGCACACCGTTGACGTGGCTGTACATTCCCGTCAACACGACGGCGCGGCTCGGCGCGCAGATCGAGTTGGTCACCAGCGCTCGATCGAAGCGCATGCCGCCGTTGGCGATGCGGTCGATGTTCGGCGTCTCGTTGAGCACCGAGCCGTAGGCGCCGAGTGCCTGATACGCGTGGTCGTCGGCGAAGATGAACAGGATGTTCGGCCGGGAGCCGCCCCCGATGACCGCGCTCGGTCCTGCTGCGCGGCAGCCGCACAACACACCCAGCAAGATCGCCGCCGCAATGGGAATGCGGGCTGCGAGCCGGCATCGTAAGCGGCCTGAGCTGGGCCGTCGAACGGCCATCGCGTACCTCAGGGAAATTGCCCCCGGTCGCGGTCGGCTCCGGAGGCCATGATCCGAATGGTCAGCGCGCACAGCGGGCGCACAGTAAGGACGAAGGCGCCCACGGACCAATCCGGGGCGCCTCGTCGATCACGGTAAGTTGTCGCAACTACAGTGAAAGAGAAGCTCCTGAGGTAGGACTTGAACCTACAACCCTCCGGTTAACAGCCGGATGCTCTGCCAATTGAGCTACTCAGGAAACAAGAGGCGCCGGAGCGCCTGTTGCTGTCGTGGCGCAGAGTTCGAGCGACACCACCAGCGCGGAAAAGGTACCACCGTTGTCCGTCCGCGGACAACAACTTCGCAGGGTCCGAGGGACTCGGCTACAGCTCCCGGCGCCCCTCCAGCGCTCGCGACATCGTGACCTCGTCGGCATACTCGATATCACCGCCCACCGGGATACCTGCGGCGATCCGCGTCACCTTGGCGCCGGTGGGCTTCAGCAGCCTGGCCAGGTAGGCAGCGGTTGCCTCGCCCTCGACGGTCGGGTTGGTCGCCACGATCACCTCGCGCACGTGGTTGTCGCGTACGCGCCGCTCGAGCTGACCGAGATGGAGCTCGTCGGGCCCGATTCCGTCGAGTGGCGACAGCGACCCGCCGAGGACGTGATAGCGGCCTCGGAAACGACTGGTGCGCTCGATCGCCGCGAGGTCGTGTCCTTCCTCGACGACGCACAGCAGCGCGTCGTCGCGGTTGGGGTCCGTACAGTAGGCGCAAGGGTTCTCGTCGCTCAGCAAGTTGCAACGGTCGCAGGGACGGATCTTCCGCCGCACCTCGAGCAGCGCCTCGGCCAGCTCCCGCGTCTCGGATGCCGGCGCCTTGAGTAGGTAGAACGCCAGTCTCTGGGCTGTCTTCCGTCCGATCGTCGGCAGGCGTTGGAGTCGGTCGATCAGGTCCGCCACCGGGCCCGACTCGGTATAGCTCACCGGCTAGCCAAGCAGTCCGCCGAGTGCACCGAGGCCACCCGGGATCATGCCGCCGATCTTCTGCTGCGCCTGCTCCTCGGCTCGTCGTACCGCTTCTCCGACCGCCGACACCACGAGGTCTTGCAACATCTCCACGTCATCGGGATCGACCACGCCGGGCTCGATCTTGAGCTCGAGAAGGGCCTTTGCGCCGTTAACGGTTGCCGTGACCATGCCGCCACCAACCGAAGCTGAAACGCGCATTTCCTCGAGCTCGGCCTGCAGTTTTTCCTGCATCTGCTGCGCTTGGCGCATCATCTTCTTCATGTCCATCATCGACTCACGACTCCTCTACAGAGATCACTTGGCCCTTGAGCTCGCGCAGTAGGTCCTGCACCAGCGGTTCACTCTCGGCTCGCTCCAGGAGCACGCTGGAAGCGCTCTGAACATCGTCTGTCGGCGTCCCGCCGCCGCTTGCGGAGGGGCGCTCCTGCGTCGGCGTCGTGGCCGGGCCCCCCGGGGTCGCTGCGGCGTCGGCTCCGCCTCTGGCTGCCGCGGAGCCGCGGGGGTCGCCATCGTCAAGCTCGACCCGCGCGGTCACCGACCTACCGGCCGCGGCGCTACAGGCTGCCGACACTGCCGGGAGAACCTGCGGGTCACGCACGCGCTGCGCGAAGATCTTGGCGCTCGACGGGAAGTGCAGGGTTACCGTGTGCTCGTCGAGTTCAATACCACTGGTGCGCCCCAATACCTGGGCCACCAGTGGGTGCGTGGCCTCGAGCGACCGTTGAATCCTGCCCAGCAGATCGGCTTGATCGCCGCCGGCCGCCGTGACGGGCACCGGTTCGCGAGCGCCCGCGGTAGCGGCGGCGGCGCTCACTGGCGGCGCATCGGGCTCTGGAGGCAGCGGAGGTTGCTCCTCTGTCGTCCGCGCAGCGGCCGGCGCTGGCGTGGTGGCTGGCAGGGGCCCAGTGGCTGGCACTGGCGTTGAGGCCGGCGTTGGCGCCGTCGTCGTCGGGGTCCCGGCCGATGTTGGCGCGGCCTGCTGGGTGCGGCCGGCGTCGCGAGACGACGATGAGTTGGCCGCGCCACGCCTCGAGCCTCGACCGCTCGGGGCGTTGCCCATGCTGCCGTCACCGCGGTCGCCGGTTGGTGAGCGCACCGCGTCGATGAGATTCCGGATCGGTTCCAGGCTCGGCATTCGGGCGAGCCGCGACAGAACCACCTCGACGTGGTAGCGCGGCTGCTCGGCTACCTTGATCCGGTACTCGTTGGCCGCTAGCAACGAGAACGCTCGATCGAGGTCGTCGACCTCGAACTGCTCTGCCTGCTCACGCAGGCGATCGATGTCGCTCGCCGGCAGATGCAGGATGTCGCGCGGATCCGCCACGCTGTGTACCACCAGCAGGTTCCGGAAGTGGCCCAGCAGATCGATCGTGAACTGGTGCAGGTCGACGCCCTGTTCGACCATCTCGTTCACCAAACCCAGCACGCCGGCGATATCGCCGGCGGCCACCAAGTCGGTCGAGCGGAAGAGCAACATGCGGTCGACCAGCCCGAGCAAGTCGACCACGGTCGATTCGTCGATGCGGTTGCCGGCAAACGCGATCAGCTTGTCGAGCAGGCTCTGGGCGTCGCGCAAGCTGCCGTCTGCCGCCGCTGCGATCAGCGCCAGGCCGTCGGCCGATACGTCGATGCTCTCCGCCGTGGCGATGCGGCCGAGATGCGCGCCGATCTCACGCTGGCTGATGCGCGCAAACTGATAGTGCTGGCAGCGCGACAGAATGGTCGGCAGAATCTTGTTGGGCTCGGTGGTCGCCAGCACGAAGACGATGTACTCCGGGGGCTCCTCCAGTACCTTCAATAGGGCATTGGATGCCTCGGTGGTGAGCATGTGAGCCTCGTCGAGGATCATCACCTTGTAGCGATCGCGCGACGGCGCGTAGCGTGCGATCTCGATGAGCTCCTTCATCTCGTTGATGCCGCGGTCCGATGCCGCATCGCGCTCAAAAACGTCGAGCGCACGGCTGCCCATGATCTCCAGGCATGATTCACACTCGCCGCAGGGCGTCGACGTTGGCGCCTCGCTGGCGCGACAGTTGAGGCCGCGGGCGAGCAACCGAGCCAGGGTTGTCTTGCCAACGCCGCGGATCCCCGAGAAGCAATAGGCGTGCGCCACCCGGCCCTGGTCGAGGGCGTTTACCAGCGTCTGGACGACCGCCCGCTGCCCGACGACACTCTCGAATTGTTGCGGACGCCACTTGCGGGCGAGCACCTGATAGTTCTGTCGAGCCATACACTTACCGGAAAATAGAGCAAATTACGGCAACATACCACCACGGCTACCGCGTTTCCTACGACGCCCACAACGAGACGAACGCCGGGTGATCCTGCGGCACCTGCAGGTGCCCGCTTAGCGCTGCTCCCTTCCGGGCCTGACGCGGTTCACGAGTCTGCACCGCACAGGGCCCGGCGCCGCCCCAAGACGCTGACGGCGGCGACTCACCGCCGAAATCGTGTCGATCCACCCGGCCGCAGCGGAGCGAGAGCGGCGCCGCGCCACAGCCGAGGTGCCGATGGTGCCACGCGAGCCGGAGGGCCAGCAAGCGAGCACCCGCCCGGTCGGATACACAGCCCTGTGATGTGCAGCGCGGCAGGTCCGTTGGCTACAGGCTGCTTGAGGAAACGGATCCGGACGCGTCCAGCATTGAGCCGGAGCCCGGCAATCGTATCCGCCTCGCGCCGGAACTGCACCGTTCCGGAGGGCCCGGAGAATTTGTCGGGTCCGAGGCGTTGGAGTGTTGCCGGGGGTCGACCGGCCCGACCAAGTGGACAGGCGGAGAGGGTGGGATTCGAACCCACGGTACGGGGTTACCGCACACGCGCTTTCCAAGCGCGCTCCTTCAGCCTCTCGGACACCTCTCCACGAGAAACGGATGCCGCTCATCCTAGCAGGCAGTGGTGCAGGTGCACCGGCGTCCCGGCCGTTTCAGACGGTGCCGATGTTGCGTGCCGCCGGGATCCCGTCGAGCGCGGTGGCTTGGGTTATCGCGTCGACGACCGCATTGGCCACCGCGGCCGCCGCTGCCGCGTCGATTCGGTCGAGATCACTGGTCGAGCTGACCGCTCTGCCCCGATTGGTGGCGAGCGCGAACAGCGTGTCGCCGTCAAAGATCGTGTGTGCTGGGACAACGGCGCGTGCCAGCCCGTCATGTGCCACCGACGCCAACCGGTTGCACTGCGCCTTGCTGAGCGTACGGTTGGTTGCCACGATCCCGATCGCGGTGTTCTGCCCGGCGGATCCACTGCTCGCGCCGCCCGGATGCAGCAACGCAGCCTCGGTGTCGCGCAGCGTGCGGCCGTTGCTGGCGAGCGCGCCCGCGATCAGCGTCCCACTACGAGGGTCCCGTACGTCGCCACGGCTGTTCACCGCAATCAGGGCGGCAACCACCGTCCCGTCATCGAAACGGAAGCCGGCGCTTCCTAGTCCCCCCTTCATGCGGCCGCTGCCGAGCATCTTGCCAATCGTAGCGCCGGCACCAGCGCCGACATTGCCTCGCACCACGGGGCCAGCGGTGGCGACCCTGCAGGCGGCGTACCCGTCGGCAGCGGTCGGCGCATTGCTTCCACCCCCGACACCGAGGTCGTAGAGCACCGCGGCGGGCACGATCGGTACTATCTGGCCACCGAACTCCAGGCCAACGCCGGTTTCCAGCAAGCGCCGTACGACGCCGTCGGCGGTGGCGAGTCCGGGCGCGCTGCCGCCGGTAAGGACGATGGCGTGCACGTGATTGACCGCGCTCTCGGATCGCAGCAGATCGGTCTCCCGCGTTCCTGGTGCGGCGCCGCGCACCGCCACGCCTCCCGTGGCTCCATCAGGGGTTACCACGACTGTGCATCCGGTCGGGCGATCGCTACGGGTAGTCTGACCTACGAGCACGCCGGCAACGTCGGTGAGGGTGATGGCGCCGGTCTGACCGTTGCCGTATCGGGCGGCCGCGCCGCCGCCACCCTGTACACCCGAACGCCCGCCGTACCAGGTACCCGCGGCCGGTGCGGTCGGCCAGGCGCTGTTCCCGGCGGGCACCAACGACGCGAGCATGAGCGACAGTTGGCGACGGTTCCACTTCATGTCGATCACATTAGCAGGTCGTGTACCCTCAAGGCCGTGCGCATCCTCTACGTCGCCGCGGGCACCCCGATCCCGGGTACGCATGGTGGCAGCGTGCACGCGCTGCAGCTGTGGCGCGGTCTCGCTGCGGCCGGCAACGAGGTACACCTCGTCGCCCAGCCGCCAGATCGCGACGACGACCCCACGGCAGACCTCGGCGTGGTCCTGCACCCGCTGTCGCGTCGCCCGCGGCCGGCGCAACTCGAGTGGACGCTGTGGCGCCAGGTCAGACGCATTGCACGCCGCGTCGGGCCCGATGTGGTCGTCGAGCGCTTCTACACCTTCGGAGGCACCGGCCTGTTGGCGGCGCGGGCGATCGGCGTGCCGGCGGTGTTGGAGATCAACTCGCCAGCGCGTCCGTATCCGGGATCATTACGCGACCGTCTCGACGCGCTGACCCTGATCCGTCCGGTTCACCGCTGGCGGCAGTGGCAACTGGCCGCCGCCAGCCGCTACTACACCACCGGCGCCATGTTGCTCCCGCAGAGCCTGCTTCGCCGCACCACCGTCATCGTCAACGGCGTTGATTGCCAGCGGATCCAGCCTGGCGAGCCGCTGTCCGATACCGGATCGCTGCGCTGCGTGTACGTCAGCAGCTTTCGTGCCTGGCACGGGGCAGTCGACCTGGTGAGCGCGACGATCGACGCGATCGCTGCGGGAGCCGACCTGCACCTCACCTGCATTGGTAGGGGTCCAACCTGGGAGGAGGCGCGCGCCGTTTGGCGAGCTGTTCGACCGCCGCCGAGCGCATCGTCTTCACAGGTCAGGTGCCGCATGCCGAGATCCCCCAGCACCTTGCCTCCTCCGACGTAGGCATCGCGCCGTTCAGCCCACGCCACTTCCGCGCCCTCGAGCTCGGCTGGTTTTGGTCGCCCATCAAGATTTTCGAGTACCTCGCTGCCGGGCTTCCGGTGGTAACGGCGGACATTCCCGAGCTCCACGATCTGCTTCCGGAGACCGTGGCGCGCTTCTACCCTGCCGACGACGCGACGGCGCTGGCGCAGCTGTTGACCGATATCGCCGGGCAACGCGCGGAGCTCCGCCGGGCCTCGATCGACGCGAGACAGCTTGCCGAGGAGCGCTATACCTGGGGCCGGCAGGCCGCGGCGGTCGACGCCGTGCTCGCCGAGGCGATCGCCGACCACGGCCTGCTAGCACGCCATGGACGATTGTAGGCGCGATGGTAGACTCCGCCGGCATGACCGGGGAGATGCTGATCGTCGTCGGCGTGCTTCTGGCAGCCCTCGTCCTGTGGGTGACCGAGTGGCTGCCTATCGACCTCGTGGCGCTGTGCATACCCGTCGTGCTGATGCTCACCCGGGTGCTGGAGCCTGCCGCTGCCGTGGCGGGATTCGCCAGCACGGCGCTACTCACCGTGGCGTCGGTTCTCGTCGTCTCGGACGGCCTGACGCGAACTGGCGTGATTACCTACGTGGGCAAGCGCATCATCCAGTTTGCCCGCGGCGACGAGCGTCGCCTGCTGTTCGCCGTGATGGTCACCATGGCGGTGTTTTCGGGCTTCATCAACAACACTGCCGTGGTGGCGATGTTCCTGCCGATGATGTTAGGAGTGGCGAAAGAGTTCGAGATCCCGCCCTCGAAGCTGCTCATTCCGCTGTCGTTCGCCTCGATTCTCGGGGGCACGACCAGCCTGATCGGGACGTCGACGAACATCCTCGTTCACGGTCTCATGGAAGAGCACGGGATACGCGGCATCGGTCTATTCGAGATCACCCCCATGGGGCTGATCTATGCGGCCGTCGGCCTTGCCTACATGTACTGGATAGGCCGCCATTTGTTGCCGGATCGTGGCCACGCTACGTCGTACTTACAGAGTCAGCGCGGCGCCGCCGAGTACATGACCGAGGTGCAGGTGCCGGTGGGCTCCAAGCTCATCGGGCACGCGGTCGACGATGCCCTGCAGGCCGCCCATCCGGAAGTTCGCCTGCTGCAGATCATCAGGGGCGATGCGTTGTTCTGGCCGCCGCTCGACAAGGTGATCATCGAGGCAGGGGACGTGTTTTTGCTCAAGGGAGACGTCAACCAGCTGCTCGCCCTCTACAAAGAGAAGGGGCTGGAGCTGCTTCCCGGCTTGAAGGCGGAGGCGATTCGGTACGCGGTGAAGGAAATGGCGCTTGCCGAGGCCGTGATCACCCCGAACTCGCGGCTCATCGGCAGGTCGCTGAGCGAGATCAACTTCCGACAGCACTACGGCGCCTCGGTGATGGCGCTGCAGCGCCACGGCGACCATCTGCGCGAGGGGCTTCCCACCGTCAGGCTGCGCGTCGGCGATGTGTTGCTGGTGATGGCCGACCGGGTCGATATCCAGCGCCTCATGACCTACGACGAGTTCCTGGTGCTGGAGGGCGTACAGGAGGTCGTCGTCAACCGTGAAAAAGCGCCCATAGCGGTGGGCCTGGTGCTCGGGCTGGTCGTGCTCGGCGGCGTTACCGACGTTCCCATCATGACGCTGGCGATGGTATCCGCGGTGCTCATGGTGCTCACTCGTTGCGTGTCCATGCGGCAGGCCTACGCGGCGCTCGATCTATCGGTGCTGATGTTGATCGGCGGCGCCATCGCGCTCGGTCGGGCGATGGAGCAGACGGGCGCGGCGGCGTTTCTCGCCGAGGCCGTCGTCGGCGCCGTGGGCCAGTACGGTCCGGTCGTGGTGCTGTCGGGTATCTACCTGATGACGGTGGTGTTCACCGAGCTCATGTCGAACGCCGCGGCGGCTGTGCTCATGGTGCCCATCGCGTTAGGCGTGGCCACCAACCTGGGCGTCGACCCGCGGCCGTTTGCTATCGCCGTCGCGTTCGCCGGCTCGGCAGCGTTCTCGACGCCAATCGGCTATCAGACCAACACCCTGGTGTACGGTCCGGGTGGTTATCATTTCCTCGATTACACGCGCGTCGGGCTGCCGCTGAACATCATCCTCTGGCTGCTGGCGACGTGGCTGATTCCTTTTTTTTGGCCGTTGGTTCCCGCCTGAGGCGCCGTCCGCCGGAGGGGTCAACAGGCCGCAACCGGCGGGTACGGCGGGTGTACACTGTGGCTATCGCTCGGCCTTGGCGGTCGCGTCCGACAAGGCAGGCTGCCGGCGGCCGTCCCATCATCAGAGAGCTCCAATCGAGGAGGAGGACTCCATGAACCCTCGTTCCTTGCGCGTTGTTGTCATCGCTCTTTGCGGCGGCCTCGTGCTCGCCGCCGCCCCGGCGCTTCAACGAGACCTGGCGGTCTCGTTTACGGTTACCAACGCCGACGAAGGCACCAACACCATGAAGGCGACGATCGGTGGCGAGCATTCGCGCCTCGACATGGACGGGGTGTCGATCATCTGGGGACCGGTCGCCTGGATCATGGTCCAGCACCAGCAGAAGATGTTCATCCGGTTCACCAAGGAGATGATGGAGCGCATGCGGCAGATGATGGAGCGGATGCCGTTACAGATGCGCCGCGGCAACATGCCCGATCCCGACGACTTCGACCCGACCTCCTTCTCCTTTCGCCGTACCGGTGCCACCGATACGGTGACCACCAACACGGGCGCGAAACACAGCGTGTTCGAGGTCGAGATGAACGGGGCGGACGGCCAGCTCGCCTCGCTATGGCTGTCGACCTCTGCCGAGGTCGGCCTGTTCGAGGTCTGGAGCCGACTGGCAGAGCACCTCTCGGAGGTCGCTGGACCGATGATGGGCGGTGGCCCCGGGGGGCGGAATCCCATGGCAGGCATGGCCGAGTATCTGCAGCTGGCGCGGGCCCGCGGGCTGCCCGACGGCCGCGTGCTACGGATGGACTCCGAAGATGGCGTCAGCATGGTGGTCGACGGCTGGGAGTACGGGCCGTTCGAGGGCAACTGGAAGGAAGCGCCGACGACCTATCGCGAGCAGAAGATGCCGATGATGCAGCGTCCGTAGTGAGGTACTGACGATCGCCAACAAGACGCTGCAATCGGCTCCCTTGGGCGACGCTCCGGAAAGCGACGAGCTGTTCGATCTGCTCGCCCTGTGCACCGAGGCGAAGAGGTTGGGTCGGGCGCGCCGCGAGGCGGGCAAGGTGCAGTTCCTCACCGCGGGGCCCGATCTCTGGATTGCTGCTGCCAGCGCCTACAACGTGGTGCTCGATACGTCGGCCAAGCGCGTGCAGCACGGCTGCCGAGACTTCCTCGGGCAGGCGCGCGAGCGCCGGCTCTGCAAGCACGTGGCGGCGTTGTTGTTGGCGATCGATCGAGACGTCGCGCTGGAGGTGCTGCGCGGCCTGACCGTGCCCTATGGGGAGTGGCACCTCGAGGTCATCGCCGCGCGTGGCTTCAAAAACTGAGGGGCGCGAGCCGGATTGTCAGGGGCCACTCTTGGCGCGGTTCGCCGTCGACATCCGGTGGGTTGACAAGCCCAGCGTCGGCAGGGAGAGTGATTTTGGTTGCTCCATGATCCCTAATCTACTCTCCCTGCTCGAAATCTCCAGGTTTCCGAAGGAGGAATGAATGAGGTCCTAGGCTGTTGATCGCGGCGCTGATGATCGCAGTGCTGGCCACGGCCGGGGCGGCCCAAGCTCAGACGAGCAGCAACATATTTACCGGGAAGATTGCGCCCGGGATCACCAAGAAGTTCTCGTTCACGTCGACCGAATCGATCATTATCGGCGTCAAGGTCACCGTGTTCGCCAAGACCGACGTCGGTATCTCGGTTGTCGACGTCACGAACGATGGCGACGCCGAAGACGATGACCGGATGATCGGCGATTTCGCCTCCGGCGTGTTGCGCATGGAGGAGGGCGTCATCAGCGTTGGTGGTGGGCGCAAGATCGCTGTTTGCGTTACCAGCGTAAGCGGTCCCAACTCGCGCTACGTGATTCAGTTCTACACGTTGGCCGAGACCGGGATCGACAAGGGACCATCCTCGGTCCAGGTGCGTGAAACGGGAGAGTTCTCGGTCGACCAGCGGGCGTCCGACCCCCGGACCGCGCGGCTGCAGGAGATTCTGAAGCAACGTCGTCGCGTCAAGAGATGATCCGCCACGAATCCTGATGCGCGGACGGGGACGGCCCGGCGCCGTTCCCGGTTTCTTTGTTCGCGCCCTATCAAGGCGCAGGAATGTCTGAGCCGATCGCCAAGCGGCGAGAGATCTCGGGCGCCAGCTCGCGCCAGGGCCGCAATGGACACCTACGGATCTCGATCTCGTGGCCATCGAAAATCACTTCGGCCACGCCGGGAACGTTGTACAGATCCTCCGCCAAGGGGTGCTCGAGCGCCTGTCGCTTGCCTTCATAAACGCGGCGCGTCAGGAAGGTGCCGTGCCAGGCAAAGCGGCGACACCGAGATTCGCCCTCGATGAGATCAGACAGCTGCTCGATGTCGAGGCCGGCGCAGAGGATGCGCTCGAACGGCCGCATGATGCCGCCCCAGCGGGCTTCCTTGTGTTTCTGCAGCCGGACCTTGTAGGCGTTGAGCGACAGGACGCGCACCCCTGGAAGCTCGAGGACGGCGCGCATCCACCCCGCCGTCGGCGGCGTCGAGCCGGCGAGAAAGGTCTCGACGATTTCGTCGGTCAGCAGGGAATCGGTATGGATGATCAGAGCGTGAGGGTTCGGTGGGAACTCGCGTACGGCGTTCATCAAATGCCCCGATAAATCGTGGGCTCGCTGGCGCGCCGGTACGGAAGGCGTACTTACTTGACGTTAGCAAATCGCCCCGTCTCGATACAAGGACAGCCTCGATCGCTCAGGCGGTGTCGAACAACCCGGAGATCTTGTCGAGGATCTTCCAGGCGAAGTGGTCGGCCCGTTGCGGCTCCAGACGATGTAGTCGAGCCAGCACGGCGCCGCGCCACGCCAGCGCCTGCGCCGGATTCGCGCCGAGCACCCGCACCAAGGGCAACAGAGGTATCTCCAGCACCACCGAGTCCTCCCTGGCGGTTGCCGAATAACGACGTGCCTCCTCGCCCAGCAGCACCACGTCACCGAACGACGCGTACGGCGCCACGATGTCGTAGGAGGTGTGGCCGCCGGCTTTCTCGAACCGCTCCATCTGGAGGGAACCATCCAGCAACAGGTACACCGAGTCGGCTTGCTCGCCCTGGGCGTACAGGCGTTCCTCTGCGTGTACCAATCGGCATTCGGCGAGCCTCGAGAGTCCGACGAGGGCCTTGGTGCTGAGATCGTTGAGGTGAGAGCAGTTGCCCAGCAGCAGCGGGCTGACCCCAGTTACCGCGGCTGACGGGAACTCTGTGCGTAGCTGGTTCATCGAGTTGCTCACTTGCGTCTCTCCTGCGTCCCGCTCGGAGGGGTGGCCGGCAGGATCTCTAACGTCTTCTTCGCCGCGGCCAGCGATTTGGTTTCGCCGAGGCCGAGGTGCCAGCGGCAAGCTACGTCGCGACAACTCGACCGGGCGACCGCCAAAGGCCATAATCCCGATGGCGCGATGTCGGTATTGGCGCGCCTCCAACGAGAACGTCAAGGGGAACCTCATGAAGCATCATGAGCGCCAAGTTGATGGCGTGGTCATCGTTGCGCTGGAAGGCAAGCTGACGCTAGGCTCAGGTGACGTGCAGCTACGCCAGCTCGTCACTGACCTGCTGGAGCGCGGCGAGAACAAGATACTGCTCGACCTCGCCGGCGTCCGCTACATGGACAGCTCCGGTACCGGGGAGCTGGTCTCCTCATACACTTCGTGCGCCAACCGCGGCGCCCAACTCAAGCTACTGAACCTCAGCTCCAAGGTGCGCGACTTGCTGATGTTTACGCAGCTCATCAGCATCTTCGAGGATTTCGACGACGTCGCCGAGGCGGTCCACAGCTTCTCGGAATAGGCTTCTCCCGGAGTAGGCGTCCGTCGCGCTCCAATCACCGGTTCGATTTGCCGTGCACTCCAGCAAGTGTTCTCATACGTCGCGGGAGGGGCGGTGATCGGTCGGAGTGGTAGCTTGTTCGACAACGAGCGCCCCGCCGTGTTGGCTCTCGCCGACGGCACCCTCTTTCGAGGAATCGGCTTCGGGGCATCGTGCGTTCGTTGCGGCGAGGTGTGCTTCAACACCAGCATGACGGGCTACCAGGAGATCCTCAGCGATCCCTCGTACGCCGGTCAGATCGTCGCCATGACGTACCCGCAAATTGGCAACGTCGGTGCCAACGCTGCCGACTCCGAGTCGCAGAGACCGGCGCTCGCCGGGTTCGTCGTGCGGGAGGTATTCGACGAACCCAGCAACTGGCGCGCTGAGGAACCGCTCGGTGCGTACCTCAGCCGTCACGGTGTGCCTGGAATCTCCGACATCGATACCCGCGCACTGGTGCGGCGCATCCGTGACCGAGGCTGCCAGAACGGCGTGCTCTCAACCGATCCAGACCGACAAGACGGCGAAGCGCTAGCAGAAATCGCGCGTCGTGCGGCACCGATGGATGGCCTCGACCTGGTGGCGGAGGTGACCTGTTCCGAGCCCTACAACTGGGATGTTGGCGGCTGGCCCGGCATCGACGGGCAGCTGCCGCAACCGACCGTACCGGATGATCGATTGCAGCTGGTGGTCTTCGATTTTGGCATCAAGCACAACATCCTGCGGCTTCTAGTCGATCATGGTTTCGAGGTCACCGTCGTACCGGCGCACACCACAGCGGACCAGGTGGCGGAGCTCGAACCGGACGCCGTCTTCCTGTCCAATGGCCCTGGCGATCCGGCAGCCGTGCGCGGGGTGCCCGACACGGTGCGACAGCTCGCCGATCGATATCCCATCTTCGGCATCTGTCTCGGCCATCAGATCCTCGGCCTGGCATTGGGCGGGTCGACCACCAAGCTGAAGTTCGGACACCATGGCGGCAACCAGCCCGGACGTGATGTCCACAGCGGTCGAGTGGCGATTTGTGCGGAGAATCATGGCTTCGCGGTCGAGCCCGAGTCCTTACGGCAAGCCGGAGAACCGGTCGAGATAACGCACATCAACCTCAACGACGGCACCGTGGAAGGGCTGGCGCACCTGACGCGGCCGATCTTCTCGGTCCAGTACCACCCGGAGGCGTCGCCGGGCCCGCACGACGCGCGGTATTTCTTCCAGCGATTCCGGGACATGGTGCTGCGCCACCGAGCTGGCGAAGTTGTTACGGGTGCCGACGTAGCGCGCGGCTCGGACCGTGGGCTCGGTGCTGCGGGCACCGCCTGATGCCGAGGCGCACCGATCTCGAGTCGATCCTGATAATCGGATCTGGACCGATTGTCATCGGCCAAGCGTGCGAGTTCGACTACTCGGGTACACAAGCCTGCAAGGCACTGCGCGAGGACGGCTTCCGCGTCGTGTTGGTGAACTCCAACCCGGCGACGATCATGACCGATCCGGACATGGCCAACCGCACCTACATCGAGCCGATGACGGTCTCCAGTGTCGAACAGATCATCGAGCGCGAGCGCCCCGACGCATTGCTGCCCACAGTCGGAGGCCAGACGGCGCTCAACCTGTCGATCGAGCTCGCCGAGCATGGCGTGCTGGAACGCTATGGCGTGGAGCTCATCGGCGCCAACCTCGAGGCGATTCTGAAGGCCGAGGATCGCGACCAGTTTCGCCGCGCCATGGAACGACTGGGGCTCCGCATCCCACGGTCCGGCTACGTGCGTTCGGTCCGTGAGGCGCGCGCCTTGATTGACGAGACCGGTCTGCCGGCTATCGTTCGGCCAAGCTTCACCCTCGGCGGAGCGGGTGCAGGGGTGGCCGAAACCGAGGCCGAGTTCGGCCGCGTGGTCGAATGGGCCCTGCAGCAGTCGCGGCGCCACGAGTGCCTGATCGAGCAAAGCGTTCTCGGGTGGAAGGAGTACGAGCTCGAGGTGATGCGCGATGCGGCCGACAACGTCGTGATCGTGTGCTCGATCGAGAACTTCGACCCCATGGGCGTGCACACCGGGGATTCGATCACGGTGGTGCCTGCGCAGACGCTGACCGACAAGGAATATCAGCTGATGCGCGATGCGGCGATCGCCATCATTCGCGAGATCGGCGTTGATACGGGCGGCTCGAACATCCAGTTCGCGGTCGATCCGGCGGACGGCGCTCTGGTGGTGGTCGAGATGAATCCGCGGGTGTCGCGCTCGTCGGCGTTGGCCTCCAAGGCAACCGGCTTTCCGATTGCCAAGATAGCCGCCAAGCTCGCGGTGGGTTACACGCTCGATGAGATTCCCAACGACATCACCCGCGAGACGCCGGCAAGCTTCGAGCCGTCGATCGACTACGTCGTTACCAAGATCCCCCGGTTTGCCTTCGAGAAGTTCCCCACCACCGACCAGAGCCTCACCACACAGATGAAGTCGGTGGGTGAGGTCATGGGGATCGGCCGCACCTTCAAGGAAAGCCTTCAGAAGGCGATTCGCTCGCTCGAGATCGAGCGCTACGGCCTCGAACCTTCGGTGGAGGGCGCCGGCCGAGCGGCGGAGGAGGAGATCTGGGCACGTATCAGCACTCCTTGCCCGGGGCGTCTTTGGGCGATCGCCGACGGCCTGCGGCGCGGCTTCGATATCGACGAGATCAACGCCCGAAGCAGCATTGACCCCTGGTTCCTGCGCAACATCAAGGAGCTTGTCGATGCCGAGGAGGTGTTGCGCAACGCCGACGAGGAGGACCGGAGCGAGCTCCTGCGCGCCGCCAAGCGACTCGGGTTCTCGGATCGTCGGCTGGCTAGCCTGTGGAAGACGACCGAAGGCCAGGTGCGAGCCGCGCGCCATCGACACGGTGTGCGACCAGTGTTCAAGCGCGTCGATACGTGCGCCGCGGAGTTCGTCGCGCACACGCCTTATCTGTATTCGACCTACGAGCAAGAGTGCGAGGCCGACCCGACCGGACGCGACAAAGTGCTGATTCTCGGCGGCGGGCCGAACCGCATCGGGCAGGGTATCGAGTTCGACTACTGCTGCGTGCACGCCGCCTTCGCCCTCAAGGAGGCGGGTTACGAAGCGATCATGGTCAACTGCAACCCGGAGACCGTGTCGACCGACTACGACACCTCCGACCGCCTGTATTTCGAGCCAGTGACGCTCGAGGATGTGCTCGAGATCGTCGAGCGCGAGCAGCCCATGGGCGTCATTGTCCAACTCGGTGGGCAGACCCCGCTGCGTTTGGCGCTACCCTTGGATCGTGCCGGGGTGCCGATTCTCGGCACCAGCCCCGATGCGATCGACCGCGCCGAGGACCGCGAGCGCTTCGACGAAGTGCTCGAAGCCCTCGATCTGCGCCGCCCGGCCAGCGGCATGGCGCGCAGCCTCGACGAGGCGATTGCCGTTGCTGAGCGCATCGGCTATCCGGTGCTGGTGCGCCCGTCCTACGTCCTCGGTGGTCGCGCTATGCAGATCGTTCACAACGCCCGGGCGATGGAGCGCTACATGGCCGAGGCGGTGCAGGCGTCACCTGAGCATCCGGTGTTGATCGACCACTTTCTTGCCGACTGCACCGAGGTTGATGTCGACGCGGTTTGCGACGGCGAGCGCGTGGTGATCGCCGGCGTCATGGAGCACATCGAAGAAGCGGGCGTTCACTCCGGGGATAGTGCCTGTGCTATTCCGCCGTTCTCGCTCGAGCCGCACATCGTCAAGGAGATTCACGAGTCGACCGTTCGTCTGGCGCTCGAGCTCGGTGTTCGCGGGCTCATGAACGTCCAGTACGGCGTTCAGGCCGGCAACCTGTACGTGCTCGAGGTGAACCCGCGTGCATCGCGCACGGTGCCCTTTGTGGCCAAGGCCACCGGGATGCCGCTGGCGAAGATCGGCGCGCTGGTGATGGTTGGCAAGACCCTCGAAGAGCTGGATTTCACCACCACCCCGGCGCCGCACGGTGTGGCGGTGAAGGAGCCCGTGTTTCCGTTCCTGAAGTTCCCCGGCGTCGACGTTCTGCTCGGCCCGGAGATGAAGAGCACCGGCGAAGTAATGGGCATCGACTCCAACTTCGGCCGTGCCTTCGCCAAGGCGCAGATCCAGGCAGGTGCGGCGCTGCCGCTGTCCGGGCGCGTGCTCGTGACCGTGCGGCCGGACCACCGACCGCGGCTCGGCGACGTCATTCGCGAGCTCGCCGACAACGGATTCGAGATCCTCGCCACCGAAGGCACCGCCGCCGACCTGCACGCAATGGGCATCGAGGCACGTGTGGTTCCGAAGCTTGGGGAGGGCTCCCCGAACACCGTCGACATCATCGAGCGCGGCGAGGTGAACCTGGTGATTAACACGGTCGGTGATGACCCGCGTATCGTGCGCGACTCGGTGGTGTTGCGGCAGGCGGTGTTGCGTCGCGGTATTCCGTACTTCACTACCGCTGCCGGTGCACGCGCCGGGGTGGGTGCGATCCGGGCCCTGCAGCTGGAGACGATAGGCGTGCGCTCACTGCAAGAGATCCACGCGCGCGCCCGTGTGCCCGGGGTGCGGTAGCCGGACCGGAGCGATGGCTGCGCGCGCCGCCCTCCACGCTCTCTCTGTCGCCGCCGGGGTGACCGTGGTCGTCGGCACGTCGGTTCTGCAAGATCCGGCCCCGGGCGACGTGGCTGGCGAGACGATTCCGGGCACGCAGGTCGCGTTCGAGATGGCGTTCGTTCCCGGCGGTGTGTTCGAGCTCGGCAGCCCTGTCGACGAGACTGGCCGCGACGATGACGAGGGTCCGGTCCGCCGGGTTCGCATCGAGCCTTTCTGGATGGGTGTACACGAGATCACCCATGATGAGTTCGCGGTCTTCCGTTATCGGCGGCTGGACGATCATGCGAGTGCGGCGGCCGATCTACCGTTCGATGCCGATGCCGTGAGCCGACCGAGCCCGCCATACGAGGACCCCGCCCACGGTATGAGCAAGGATGGGCACCCAGCCGTAGGCATGACGCGCCGGGCCGCTTTGCAGTACGCCCGCTGGCTGTCAACCAAGACCGGAAGGCTGTACCGATTGCCCACTGAGGCCGAGTGGGAGTATGCCTGTCAGGCTGGCGAAGATCGCGCGTACGGATTCGACGGCGCTTCCGGCGAGCTTGGTGCACACGCCTGGCTGGCCAACAACAGCCGCGCGACGTACCAGGCGGTCGGTCTGAAGGCACCGAACGTCTGGCGCCTGCGTGATATGCACGGCAACGTCGCCGAGTGGGTGGCCGATCGCTACGATGCGGCGTTCTACGCCAGCCTTCCGGATGGCGAGCCGGCGGCGGGTCCGATCTCCGGGCTGCCGGGTCGCGGCCAAGGTGTGGTTCGAGGTGGTTCTTACGTCGATGGGCCGGCCGACGCGCGCTGTGCGGCGCGTTTCCCCGAAACGCCATACTGGAAACGTCGCGACCGCCAGATTCCGAAGAGTCGCTGGTGGAACACTGATTCGGAGCACGTCGGATTTCGGATCGTCCGTCCGGCGCGCGACGTCGGGATCGACGAGATTCAGGCGTACTGGAACGCCGTATTGGGAGCGTAGTACGGTGCTCGCCTAGCAGGCCATGGTGAAGCATGGCCCGCTGGCCATTGAGGAGGAACGATGAACAGACGCGATTTCGTAATGACGAGCACAGCCGGCGACCGCCGACGCGATTCGGATCGGGCTGATTGGTTGTGGCGGGCGCGGCACAGGCGCGACGGTACAGGCGCTGAGCACCACGCAAGACGTCAAGCTCGTGGCGATGGCAGATGCGTTCGACGACAAGGTGCAGGCGAGCTACGAGACGATCACGTCGATTGAACGCGACGATTGGCTCGGTGGTAGCGCTGATCTGCGGGCTCGTATCGAAGTGCCTCCGGAGCGGCGTTTCTCGGGATTCGATGCCTACAAGCAGGTGATTCCGCTGGTCGATGTGGTCATCTTGGCCACGCCTCCCGGTTTCCGTCCAACCCATTTCGAGGCGGCGGTCGAGGCCGGCAAGCACGTGTTCATGGAGAAGCCGGTGGCCACCGACGCACCCGGTGTGAGGCGCGTGGTTGAGGCCGGAAAGCGTGCCCGAGCGAACCAGATCAACGTCGTGGTCGGGCTGCAGCGACATTACCAGCGGATGTATCGCGACTGGGTCGAGCGCATTCACGCTGGCATGATCGGCGACGTGATCCTCGGCCGTGTCTACTGGAACGGCGCCGGTGTGTGGGAAAGGCCGCGCCAGCCGCAGCAGACCGAGATGGAGTACCAGATGCGCAACTGGTACTACTTCAACTGGCTGTGTGGCGACCACATCGTCGAGCAGCACATCCACAACATCGATGTCGGCAATTGGGTGATGGATGGGCACCCGGTACGAGCGCAGGGGCAGGGTGGCCGCCTGGTTCGAAAAGGCAAGGACCACGGCGAGATCTTCGATCATCACTTCGTCGAGTACGAGTACGAAAACGGCAGCCGAGTGCTCAGCCAGTGTCGCCATATGCCTGACTGCATGGACCGGGTGTCCGAGGCTTTTCACGGCACCAACGGCACCGCGCCCCGCCCCGGGGTGATACTCTCGAAGACGGGCAAGACGCTGTTCGAGTACGACGACAGCGCCGACCCGAACCCTTACCAGGTGGAGCACGACGAGTTGTTCGCGGCGGTGGCCGCAGGCGAGTTCACCTTCGCCGACACCGA
This sequence comes from Acidobacteriota bacterium, assembly GCA_963666055.2. Classification (GTDB taxonomy): domain Bacteria; phylum Acidobacteriota; class UBA890; order UBA890; family WLXD01; genus DASCOT01. Next base: position 2,022,957 of record CAXWPH010000015.1, read on the forward strand.
GCGGGGCGTGGTGGCGACGATGACCGCGATCCTGGGTCGGATGGCGACGTACTCCGGACAGGTCGTTGAATGGGATCAGGCGGTGGCGTCGGACCTTGACCTAATGCCGGCTCGGCTCGCCTGGGATGCGCCTTCGCGGGTGCTCCCCAACGCACATGGTCGCTACCCGATCCCCACCCCCGGCGTCACGCGAGCCTTCTGAGGCGAGTTCGGTGAGGCGCCGCGACTTCATGGGCATGTTGGCGGGCGTCGGCGCCGCTGCGGCCTGGGGAAGCTCCGCGGCGGGCGCCCAAGCGCAGTTCGGGCTCGACTACGCTCCGCACTTCGGGATGTTCCGCCACAACGGCGGCGAAGACCCGATCGACCAGCTGCGATTCATGGCGGCGCAGGGTTTCGGCTCGGTCGAGGACAATGGGATGCGCCAGCGACCGGCTGCAGAGCAAGAACGCATCGCCAGGGAGATGTCGCGTCTCGAGTTGCGCATGGGGGTGTTCGTTGCTCACACCATCTACTGGCGCGAACCTAATCTCGCCAGCGGCGACGAGAACAAGCGGGCCGAGTTTCTCTCCGAGATGCGCTCCGCGGTCGAGGTGGCCAAGCGCGTTCATGCCACTTGGATGACGGTGGTTCCCGGTCACGTGGACCTCGCTGTTCACCCGGATTACCAGACAGCCAACGTCGTCGAGGCCCTGAAACGGGCTGCGGCAATACTCGAGCCGCACAGCCTGACCATGGTGCTCGAGCCGTTGAACCCACGCGACCACCCCGGCCTCTTCCTCAAGGGGATTCCGCAGGCCTTCCAGCTCTGCAAGGCGGTCGACAGCCCGGCGTGCAAGATCCTCGACGACCTCTACCACCAGCAGATCAGCGAGGGGAACCTCATTCCCAACATCGACGCGGCGTGGGACGAGATCGCCTACTTTCAGATCGGCGATAATCCAGGGCGCAACGAGCCCACCACCGGCGAGATCAACTACCGTAACGTCTTCCGCCACATTCACGACAAGGGCTTCGACGGAATTCTGGGAATGGAGCACGGCAATTCACAGCCCGGAGGTTCCGGGGAGCTGGCGGTTATCGATGCCTACCGCCGCGTCGATGTCCGACGCTAGCCAGCCGTGGTGGAAGTGTGGCGCGCCTGGCGGCAGGGTCTTGACAATGTCGACTACCCGGAGAGGATCATGCGACGCTCGACGGTGATCTGCTGCTTGGCGCTCTCTGCCATCATGGCGATGGCCACGCCCATCAACTCGCAGCAGCGCAGCGTCGCCCTGCGAGGCGGTGGGACCGGCGTGTTTCTCGATGGTTTCGCGGATCACACCATGATCCTGCGTCCGGCGGGCGACGGCGGCTGGCGACTCGAATGTATCCGGGGCGACCGTCACGACGCCGCGGCTCTCCTCCGATCCGGTGATCGCGTCGCACCGCCGGCGAGCAACCTCGACGGGCGCGACGATAATGGGCGCCTGGCGCGGGCCGCGGTCACCGCGGGCATGCGGTTTGATCCAGACGCCCCGACGGGCGTCGACGATGCGGGCCGCGTGCTGCTGTACATGCCAAAGCCGATCGAGCCGGGGTCGAGCGGGTCGCACTTTGACCGCACCGCCAGCCCTGACCTGCTCATGGAGCCAATTATTTCGCCTGACTTGTTGTTCGACGAGGTCGACCTGACGGATGAGGCACTGCGCGATATGGGATGGCGTCCGGGGCAGTTCCGCTCGGAGCTGCGCTTCACGGACGACGCCGACAGCGGCTTCAACCACCCCGTCTTGGGGCCGGCGCGCCGCGCCGCCCAGCGGTTCATGCTCCGCGTCTGGGGACGGCTGCTTGGCAGCGCCTCGAAGGTCACGGTGGACGCGGGGTTCGCGGACCTGTCGTGCTCGGCCACGGAGGGAGCAACGCTGGCGCAAGCGGGTCCACTGTTCGTGTTCGCGGACTTCGCTGGCGGCTTGCCGGGCGTGTGGTATCCGGGACCGACGGCGGAGTCGATCGTCCGCGCCGACCTGAGTGAGTCCGACGAAGCCGACCTCGCGATCACCTTCAACGCCGCGGTCGATGACGGATGCATGGGACCGGGCACCGGCTGGTACTACGGGCTCGACAACAACGTTCCGCCGGCGCAGGTGGCGTTCCTCCCGGTGGCCCTGCACGAGATGGCACATGGATTGGGGTTCGTCGGGCTGACGAACCTGGATACGGGAGCGTTCTTCCGGAATCTTCCTGACATCCTGGCGACGATGACGTTCGACAACCGGCGCAACAGAACCTGGGACGAGCTCTCTCGCGGGGGGCGCCGCAAGTCCGCGGTGCGCGACGGCGAGGTCGCCTTCACCGGCGCTAAGAGCCGGCGAGACGCGCAGCCGCTCCTGCGCGGGGCCCACGTGATTCAGATCACCGCCCCCGACAACCTGGCGGGAACCCACCTGGTCGGCCGGGCGCTCTTCGGCCCGGCGCTCGACGAAACCGGTCTGGCCGCCGACCTGGCGCTCGCCGATGATGGCACCACCACGCCGACGCTCGCCTGTGGGCGGCTCGCCAATGGCGGCGAGATTGCCGGCAAGATCGCGGTGATCGACCGTGGCGAGTGCCGCTTCGATGCTAAGGTGCAAGCGGCGCAAGACGCTGGTGCCGTAGGCGTGGTCGTGGTCAACAACGTCGGCGGTGCCGCGGTGGATATGGCCGGCGAAGACGCGTCGATCGTGATTCCCGCCGTTATGGTGGACATGCAGCTTGGCAAGAAGATCACGCGACGCCTGAGGTAATAGATGGTCCGATCGGTGCTTGCTACGGTCGTGCAGGTGCTCACGTGAACCAAGACCGGCCGCCGCTCGTCGAGGACGTCTCCCACGACGGTGATTGGCTCACAGTCCGGTGGCGCGGCGGGCAACAGGCTCACTTCCCGGCAATCTGGCTGCGCGACAACATCCCCAGCGGTCGCCATACGCCGGAAGGGCAACGACTATTCGACATCGCCCAGCTGCCGGCTCGCATCACCCTGAGCGCCGCAACGCTTACTGCTGCCGGTAGCGTGGCCGTTACCTTCGACCCAGAGGGAATTGACGACACCTTCGAAGCCGCCTGGTTGCAGCGCCATGCGCTCGACTCCGATGCCCGAGTAGCGCGACGCGCGCACCCGATCCGTTGGTCCGGGGAGCGACAGGAGCAGATGGAGTTCGTCGACTACGCACGCGTCAGCAGCGGAGCTGCCGAGCTCACCGCCTGGCTCCGCACCGTGCGCGACTATGGCTTTGGTCTGCTGCGCAACGTCCCGACCGTCCCCGACACCGTGCTCGAGGTCGTTGGGCTCTTCGGCTTCGTGCGCGAGACGAGCTACGGTCGGCTGTTCGACGTGATCACCAAGCCCGATGCCGCGAACCTTGCCTATACCTCGATGACGGTCGGGGCGCATACCGACAACCCGTACCGCGATCCGGTGCCTGGCCTGCAGCTCCTGCACTGCCTGGTGTCCGAGGTCGAGGGCGGCGAGTCGGTGCTGGTTGACGGGTTCCAGGCCGCCGAACGCCTGCGATGCGACGCGCCGCACCAGTTCGAGCTGCTGATCGAGCATCCGGTGGGCTTTCGCTACACCGAGCCGGGGTCCGTCGACCTGCGCAGCGAAGCCCCGCTAATCCAGACGAACCCGTCGGGAGAGGTGGTGGCGGTGCGCTACAACAGTCGTTCAGCGGCCCCGCTCGACATGCCGTCGGAGGTGCTTCCTGACTTCTACGACGCCTATCGCCACTTCGGCCGGCTGCTCGAGGACCCGGCCGCAGGGGTGTCGTTCAAGCTCGGCCCGGGAGACCTCATGATGTTCGACAACCATCGGGTGCTTCACGCCCGCAAGGGCTTCGCGGGCAACAAGCGGCACCTGCAGGGGTGCTACGCCGACAAGGACGGCTTGTACAGTACGTTGCGAATCCTCGAGGGTCGCACGTGAGCTCGATTGTTGATGAGATCGAAGAGCTGTACGCTCGCCGCGGGCACGAGAGCTACGGCGAAGGCGTCACCATGCTCGAGCACTCGCTGTTGACCGCTCAGGCCGCCGAGCAGGCCGGTGCGCCAGACGCCTTGGTGGCAGCATGTCTGCTGCACGACATCGGTCATTTCCTCGAGGAAGCCGACGACGCCTATGGTGTTCACGACCACGGCGACGCATCGGGTGACTATCTGGCACGCTTCTTCCCTGCCAGCGTCAGCGAGCCGGCTCGGCTTCACGTCGCGGCCAAGCGTTACTTGTGTGCAGCCGATACCGAATATGTCAACGCGCTTTCGGATGCCTCGCGATACACGCTCGAGAAACAGGGTGGGCCGATGTCACCTGTGGAGCGTCGCGAGTTCGAGGCCAATCCGTACCACCGCGACGGGGTGCGCTTGCGCAAATGGGAAGACTCGCGGGGCAAGCACACCGGCAAGCAGCCGCCCGACTGGTCGCACTTCCGCTCGCTGCTGGAGCACCTCGCAGCGTCGCCGGCACAGGCCACTAGCGCCTAGGCTCTCAGGGGCTGTTGGCCTCGAACGAGCTCGCGGCGCTTCGGATGCGCCTCGAATCGGGCCTGGTCGCGCGGACCCAACGTAGCGCCTTGCTCGAAGGTAGACACACGTTGGCGACGCGGCGCGACATGGGCGGATTCGATTGACTAATAATGTGTTCCGCTGGTCGTCGCGAACTCTGACGCGTCTACAGGATCCCCACCAGTGACGCGCCGTCGCCGCGTTGGGTCACGTCCGGACCTGACACCGGGGATCGGCGACAGGTGGCAAGACCCGGGCGACAGAAATGCGCATAGGTTGCATGCCAGCCGCGACGTCACTCCCTCTTGAACTCGGCGACCAGCGCGGCGACCGACGTCTTGGCGTCGCCAAGCAGCATGCGCGTGTTCTCTCGGAAGAACAGCGAGTTGTCGATGCCAGCGTAGCCGGCCCCGAGCGAGCGCTTGAGCACGAAGGTGATTCGGGCGCGGTCGGCATCGATGATCGGCATCCCGTAGATAGGGCTGTCCTCGTCTTCCCTGGCGGCGGGGTTCACCACATCGTTGGCACCGATGACCATGCAGACGTCCACGGCCGCCATCTTCGGGTTGACGTCGTCCGGTTCGACGAGTTGGTCGTACGGCACGCTCGCCTCGGCGAGCAACACGTTCATGTGGCCGGGCATACGACCAGCTACCGGATGAATCGCGTAGCGTACCTCGCAGCCGTTTTCTTCGAGCCGGTCGGCGAGCTCGCGGACGGCGTGCTGAGCCTGTGCCACTGCCATTCCGTACCCTGGCACGAACACCACGCTGCTTGATGCCTCGAGGATCAAGAAAGCGTCTGCCGTGTTGATCACCCTGGCCTCGCCTGGGGCGCCCTTGGTGGCCTGTTTCGACGTAGAGCCGAAGCCTGAGAACAACACGTTGGCCAGCGATCGGTTCATTGCCTTGCACATGATCATGGTCAGGACCAGCCCGCTCGCACCCACCAAGGCCCCGGATACGATGAGTACCTTGTTGACGATAATGAACCCGGTCGCACAAGCTGCCAGGCCCGAATAACTGTTGAGCAGAGCAACTACCACAGGCATGTCGGCGCCGCCGATCGAGAGGACGCTGAGGATTCCGAGCATCAGGCTGATGCCGACCAAGGTCAGGTAGGCTGCGTACTTCGCTTCCATCAGCGCGCCGGGCTCGCCGACCATCGCGAACACGCCGCCGGCGGCGAGCGCGCCGATCAGCAGCAGAGCATTGACGATCTGCTGGCCGGGAAAGAGCATAGGCGCTCCCCGGACCGTTCCAGCCAACTTGCCCCACGCGATGATGCTGCCGGTGAAGGTCACGCCGCCGATCAGCGATGCGATACCGATAGAGCCGAGCGTGAAGGCGCTGAATCCGGCGCCCGCGGCCGTGCTGATTCCGATCTGCGTCTGGTGGTACTCGGCCCAGCCGACAAGCAACGATGCGAGCCCGCCACAGCCGTTGAACAGCGCCACCATCTCGGGCATGCCGGTCATCGCCACCGTGCGCGCTGCGAAGGCGCCGACGGTGCCGCCGACGATGACGCCGAGAACGATCCACTGGTAGTCGAGCCCGCCGTACGCCACCGTGGCGACCGCCGCGACGAGCATGCCGACCGCCGAGATCCGATTCCCGCGCCGCGCCGACTCGGCCCGCTGCAGTCCCTTCAGGCCATAGACGAACAGGACCGCGGCGGCGATGTACGCCAGGTCGATCACCAACGCGCGGCTCATCTCAGCCTTCTCCCTGGCCCCTCTTGCGGAACATCGCGAACATGCGATCGGTCACCAGATAGCCTCCGACGACGTTGATCGTGGCGCACGCTACGGCCAGCGTTCCGAGAATAATCGTGACGCTCTCGCTGCTGCCGCGGAGCGACAGCAGCGCCCCGACAATGGTGATTCCGGAGATCGCGTTGGAGCCACTCATCAGCGGAGTGTGGAGTTGCGACGGCACTCGCGAGATGAGCTCGAACCCGAGAAAGATGGCGAGCATCAAGATGAACAACAGGAATACGATCGTCTGAACGTCCATTGGGATTCAGCTTTGCCTCGGTAGATTGTTGGCTCGGCGTTACTCGCCGGCGTAATGCTTGTTCAGTCTCTCGCTGATGATCTGGCCGCCGCAGGTGATGAGTGCGCCGGCCATGATCTCGTCGTCTCGATCCAGCCTCATGCTCTTGGCTTCGTCGTCCCAGAAATGGGTGAGGAAGTTGACCAGGTTGTTGGAGTACATCTGGCTGGCGTGAGCGGCGACACGACCCGGCAGGTTGTCGAGACCAATGATTCGTACCCCGCCGACTTCGACCTCTTCGTTGAATCGGGTTCCAGCGACGTTGCCGCCGTGCTCGCTCGCAGCCATATCCACGATTACGCTCCCTGGCCTCATCTTGGCGACGGTGTCCGCGTCGATGATCAACGGCGGCTTGCGGCCGAAGAGCTTCGCCGTGGTGATGACTACATCCGCCGCCGCGCAGACCTTGGCCATCCCTTGGCGCTGCATCTCGAGCTGCTCGGCGGTCAACTCCCTGGCGTAGCCGCCCTCCGTCTGGCCGGTGTCACCAAGGTTGATCTTGACGAATTTGGCACCGAGCGACTTGACCTGTTCTTCCACCACCGGGCGCGTATCGAAGGCGTTGACGCGAGCGCCCATACGCTTGGCCGTGGCGATAGCCTGCAGGCCCGCCACGCCGGCGCCGATCACGAAGACGCGCGAGGGCCTCAGGGTACCTGCAGGTGTCATCATCATCGGGTAGGTCTTGGCGAGCCGCTCGGCGGCCAGCACCACGGCGACATAGCCTGCCAGGCTCGCTTGCGAGCTCAGCGCGTCCATCTTCTGCGCCAACGTCGTGCGTGGGATCAGCTCGATACACACGGCGTTGACTTGGCGTGCGGCCAAGGCTCTTACCAGTTCTTGGTTGAAGAACGGGTCGAGGTGGCTGATGTGAACGGTGCCCGCCGCGAGCATCTCCACTTCCTCAGTTGGAGGAGGGTTGAGGCGCAGCACCACCTCGGCGTCGCCAAGAAGGGTGGCGCGATCGCCGACAACGCTGGCGCCGGCTTCCTCGTAACTCGAGTCGAGGGCGTTCACCGTTTCGCCCACACCGGCCTCGACGCCAACCTCGGCGCCCATCTGCACGAGCATTGCTACGCCCTCAGGAACCACGGGTACGCGGGGCTCGTTCACCTTCGCTTCGCGCGGGACGGCGATCTTCATGCGTAGCTTTTCCTGTGCTCGGGATCGGGGCGTGAATGGGTCCGCGGCAGCGACGTCTCAGAGAGTGCGGCGACAGGCTGATTGTCCTAGACCGGCGGCGAGCCCGCAAACACGCCGGGGCCGAGCGGGTGCGCGATCTGACGGCCTGCTAGCCTTCGTAGTAGCGCCGCGGCATCCAGGCGAAGCCTCGACTGCCGCGGCTGGCCGTGCCCTGGGCCGAGGTGACCTCGTTGCAGGCCTGCACAATATCGTCGGCGGAGAGTACGCTGAGCTTCTCGAGAACCGGCGATATCGCCACGCCCGGCAGGTTCTTTTGTCCGACGGCGCGCGAAGGTAGGCCGGGGAAGCGCTCCACGGCGTGCCCCTGGATGGAGCGCACAAACCCGGCGAATGGCCGGTCCTCGGCGGCCACCACCAAACGCCCGGTGCGGCCGACGCTCTCGTAGACCGAGTCGAGGTCGGGTGGCACCAGGGTACGTAGGTCGATGACCTCCGCCTCGACTTTATTCTCGGCCAGCGTGTCGGCGGCATCGAGCGCCTTGTAGACGGCGCGTCCCCACGCCACGATGGTCACGTCGCTGCCGGGACGCCGGACTGCCGCTTTGGAGAACGGCACGCGTAGACTGGGATCGACGTGCGGGACTTCGCCTCGCATGATGTTGCGCTTCATCCGCGCGATCTCGTCCTCGTCCGTCGGCTCGCCCGGAAGGGCCGGTCCAAGCGCCCGGCGGTACGCGAACTTGGGTTCGAGAACCACCACCGGTCCGCCGTACTCGGCAGCCGTCAGCAACAGACCATAGGCATCGAAGCTAGTTGACGGCATCACCAGGACAAGCCCCGGGATGGAGGCGAAATAGCCTTCGCAGCTCATCGAATGGTAGACGGCGCCGCCGCCGAACGGATCCGTCGGCATGCGCAGGATGACGCTCGCCGACGCCTTTCCGTTGGAGGCCCAATGGAAGTTGCCCAGATGGACGAGCCAATGGAAAGCGTTGAACGAATAGTCGCCGAACTGGAACTCGGGTAGCGCCACGAGGTCGGAATGGAGGCTCAATCCCATCGCGGTTCCGACGATCAAGGGCTCGTTCAGCGGCGCGTCGAGCACGCGGTCGGGATGGCGGTCCTTGAGGCCGGCGGTGGCTTGCATGACACCGCCGAGCCGCGCCACGTCCTGACCCCAGAGCACGCCGCCATGGCGATCGATGATGTGATCGAGAGCACTCCGAACGGCGCCTGCATAGCTGATGTTCGTGCTACCGGACGCGGCGGGTTCGGTGACCTGGGGAAACGGCCGATAGACGTGTTCGAACAATGAGTCGGGCGACGGGTCGGGTTCCGCACGAACGCGCTTCATCAGCGCACGGACATCCTCGATCTCGGCATCCATGATGCCACCGGGCTCATGATGCGCGAAGAAATCGCGCCCCTCGCCCTTCTTGCGCTGCAGGATGTCCGGCTGCTCAAGAATACCGCGCTCGACAAGCTGCTCGCCGAACTCGATCAACGGATCGTCCTGTGACAGATCGAAGGTGAGGTCGGCGGCGGAACTGTGGCCGTTAAAACGCGGCAGGTGTTTGACGTGCAACACCACGCCGCTCTGGGTGTCTCGAACATGGCCGGCGACGTCGATCGTTGTGTTGTAGACGTCCCAGAAATCGCGCCCGTCACACTCGAAGTGCTCGAGACCGAAAGCCTTGGCGTAGGCCGCGTAGTCCTTGATTCCCTGCCCCTCCTCGGGGAGGGTGCTGATCGCGACATCGTTGTCAGCCACCATGATGATCAGCGGCAGCTGCCAAACGCTGGCCGCATTCATGGCTTCGTGTAAGTCGCTCTCAGCAGTGGTTCCGTCGCCGATGATCGCCATGGCAACGCAGTGTTGCTGGCCCTTGATCTTGTAGCCCATGGCGTAGCCGGCGGCCTTGCCGAGCTGCATACCCACTGGGCTCTGGAGCGGAAGGATGCCCATGTCCGGGTAGTAAAGATGGTTGGGCATCTGCCGGGCGCGGCTCAGCTGGTCGGTGTCGCGCGCGAACTGTTGCCGCATGAGGTCAGTGAGAAAGGTCTTGTGGCCCTGCAGCTCCATCCACATCGACACCAGCGCGTAGGACCGGTAGTGCGGCACGAAGCCGAAGTTGTCGCGCCCCAGGGCGTGTGCCAGAGCCAAAGCGGTAGCGACGCCGTGAACCTCTTCGCCAGTACCCCAGATAGCGAACTTCACCTCGCCGCGGGTTACGAACCGGACGATGAACTCCTCCGCGGCGCGCGAGCGCACGGCAACGCGATAGGCGTGCCGAAGCTCATCTGCAGTCGGCTCGACCTGGGCTCGGGCGTCGGTCTTGGCCTGCTCCATCCAGTTCTCCCTGCAACAAGGCGATGCCGGCAGGGCCGTGCTCGCCTAGCCGGGACCACGACACGCACCGCGGCCGATTGGTGCGGCATTCGCGACAGCGTGATTCCATCCGGGGCGGGGGCTGGCTGAAACCGCCTCGTCACAGCTGTCTCGGCCTTTGTTCCCAGCGGAAGCTGGTCGCGAGCACCCCATTATACCAAGACAGACGCACGGCTCATCAATCAGCGCCAACGAACGAGAACCGGCCCGCGCCAGGGAGGTGGCGCGGGCCGGCGGTGAGCCTGGTTGCAGGAGGGACTCAGTCGCTCCTGACGACGGCCGCCTCCTTGGCGTAATGAAGCGCATCCCGGATGTAGAACGGGACGAATCCGGGTCCGCCGAAGCCGCCGTAGATTCGGTAGCTACTGCGCGCCGGGTTTCTGACAAACGCGATCGCAACCTGCCCCGCGACGCCACTGAAGGGCCGCTTCGAGCCCTCCTTGCCGGTTGTGAAGTAGGTCCACACGGCAGCGTCGGAGTATCCGAATATGGGCCGGATGTAGTCTGGACGGCCGAGCACGATGTGGATGAAGCCACGATCCGACTTCCAGCCTCGCGGGAAATCGTGATAGCGGTCGTTTGCCATCGCCACCCGTTCGTAGAACAGCCGCTTGAACTGGTTGCCGGCGATCTTCGGATTCTCATCGCGGAGATCCCAGAACTCGGCAATGAAGTCAGCACGTCCCAGGGTTGTGGAGAGGCTCTTGAAGACCTTTCGCTCGTCGTCGAGGATGATGTAGTCGACCGGACCATCCAACCAGGTATCGGGGTTGGCCTCGAAATACGCCATGGCCGCGTCACCCGTCTTCGGGAGCTCGCCGAGCGATGATGCGGCAGTCGCTGCTACTGGCAGTAAGGCGACGGCACTGGCAACGGCGAAAAGGCTCGTGAGTCGGCGGTTTCGAGCTCGCATGTCATTCCTCCTTTGTGATGCCGCGTTGGACAACACGGCCTCGTTGTTACGATCCTGGCGACTTGCGGTCGGTGCCGGGCGCCTAGGGCGCCGACCGCCGGGAACGGCCTGGGTCGCACCGACCTACTTTTGCAGGCTCCGTGCCAGAAGATGCTCAGCGCCCCGCTCGGCCGTGAGTCGACCATGGTCAGGGCCGGGAAATGCCTGAGAATAAAGGCTTTCACCACGACCTGTTGGGCGAGCCCTGTCCTGTGACGAGCGCGGGCGATGATAGGAACAGCCAGAGACGACCGTCGCCGCGCGTCCGCAGGCCGACGATGACCCCATAAAGTCATTCGGCGACGACGGCATGCCGACACTTGGGCGGCCAAAGTGGGCCCTGGCGGTGCTGGTCGAGCACGTCGCCCCGATCCCGACCACTGGCGGGCAGGGCGCGACGTAAACCGCCTGCGGCGCGCTCGACCGGCGCACGTCCTTCCCATAGCAGGGTGCTGAAGAATCCCGTTGGGTCTGGTTACGGCGTCGTGGGGCCAGATGAAAGGCGGCGCGAGGTAGGCGATGCTTGTTGTATCGTCCAGTAGGGCCAACGTTGCAGATGGCCCCGCGGACGCCACGAACCCTTCGGGCACGTGGGGGTTGTCGGCGATCTCAGTGTCAGAGCTCCTCGACGATGCGCCCCGGCATCACCATCCTCATCGCGCCTTGAGCTTGCCCCTATCTCGGCCCAGCAATATGCAACCCAACGGCTCCGTCGTCTACTCCGACAGCGCCGCGCGGCGGCTTGAACACGCGCGAGGCTGGCTCCGCCGCGCCGCGGCGCCCGGGCCGGTCCTCGTCGTGTCGGCCACGCGCGGAGCGGCGGATGACTTTGTGCGCTCGCTCCTGGGGCCAGGCGAGGGCCTGTTTGGTGTTCACCGTATGACCCCCCCCCTCGTCTGGCCGCCGACCTCGCAATGGCGGCGCTAGCGCGACGCGACCTCGCACCGGTGACCGGGCTCGGCATGGAAGCGCTGGCGGCGCGCGCATCGGAACGCTGCAGCCAGGAGGGATTGCAGTACTTCGGGCCGGTGGCCGACTATCCCGGCTTCCCGCGGGCGCTGCGGCGCACCCTGACCGAGCTGCGTCTGGCCGGTGTGGCGACGGAGCAACTCGTCGAGCTGGGTGTTGCCGGCATAGACCTGCAACGGCTGGCCGACGCGTACGCCGGTGAGATCGAGCGCTGGGGGCTCGCTGACCCGTCCATGCTTTGGCGCCTGGCCGCGGAGGCCGTCGAGACGGACCAGCATCTCCGTGTCGGTGTGCCGCTGCTGCTGCTCGATCTGTCGCCGGCCAGTGCACTGGAACAGGAGGCGTGGCGGCGCCTGGTTGCCCGTGCGCCAACCGCGCTGGCGACGGTGATCGGTAACGATCGGCGGGCTCTCGAGGGGCTTGCCTTGGCGTTTGGCACCAGCCCAACGGAACTCGACGAGGTGGCCGATTCGGGCGCGACACGGCTGGCACGACTTCGGCGCGGAGTGTTTGGCGAGGCAGAACCGAGCGATGTAGCTCCCGATGACACGCTGGAGATCGTCGCGGCTCCGGGGGAGGGCCGCGAGGCGGTCGAGGTAGCGCGGCGCATCCACGCCTTGGCGCGCCAAGGCGTGCCTTTCGACCGCATCGCGATCTTGCTGCGGGACCCGGATGCTTACCTCGGGCTTGTCGAGGAGGCGATGCGGCGCGCCCGGATTCCGGCCTGGTACACGCGTGGCACGGTACGGCCCGATCCCGCCGGACGCGCCTTCCTGGCACTGTTGGCCTGCGCCGCCGATGACCTTTCGGCGTCGCGCTTCGCGGAGTATCTGTCTCTGGGGCAGTCGCCACGCGTCGAGGTTGCAGAGGCGCGTACGATCGAGGTGCCGTGGGTCGAGCCCGCCGGCGCTCAGTTGGTCTTCAAGACCTTCGTTCCGGACGCCGCCACCCTCGAGATCGAGGACGAGGAGCTCGACGGCCCAGTTGTCGCCGGGACCGTGCGGACGCCACAGCGGTGGGAACAGCTTCTCGTGGACGCCGCGGTGGTGGGCGGGCGCGACCGCTGGCAGCGTCGACTCGCCGGCGTACGCGCCGAGCTCGAGGAACGACGTCGGGCCCTCGACGATCTCGACGAGCCACACAGCGAGCACTTGCGAAAGCAAATCGATACGCTCGCCCATCTCGAACGGTTCGCGCTACCGATCATCGACATGCTCGCCGCACTACCCCAAAAGGCGCCCTGGGGCGACTGGTTGGCCTCGCTGCGTCAGCTTGCCGCGGCAACGCTGCGACGGCCGGCGCGAGTGCTCGCCGTTCTCGGTGGTCTGGAGCCGATGGAAAGCGTCGGGCCGGTGGATCTGGCGGAGGTACGCCGGGTCCTCGACGAACGCCTCGCATTCCTGCGCTATGAACCCATTGGGCGCCGCTACGGCAAGGTCTTCGTCGCTACGATCGACGAAGCGCGAGGCCGCAGTTTCGATGTGGTGTTTCTTCCTGGCTTGGCTGAGGGAATCTTTCCGCGGCGAGCCAGCGAGGACCCTTTGCTGTTGGACGAGCTGCGACGAATCATCGAAGCGCCCCTGATGACTCAGGACGAACGCTTCGAGAACGAGCGAATGTTGCTGCGCATCGCCGTCGGGGCGGCGTCACGCCGGTTAGTCGTGTCGTACCCGACACAAGACGTGTTGCAGGGCCGAGCGCGAGTGGCTTCCTTCTACGCGCTCGATATCATTCGCGCCGCCGAGGGCCAACTTCCCGACACCCGCACGCTCGAGGCCCGCGCTGCGTCCGGATCGGCGTCGCTGCTCGGCTGGCCGGCGCCGCGCGACAGGCGCGCGGCCATTGACGCCGCCGAGTTTGCCGTTTCCTATCTGGAGCCCATCCTGACGCGGGCTGAGGGCGACGTAACCGGCCGGGCTCGTTTCCTTCTGGACACCAACGAGCACCTGGCGCGCTCGCTACGCGCTCGTGCCCGCAGGTGGCGCCCGGGATTCTTCGCCGCCGACGGTCTGGTGCAGCCTAGTGACGCGGCGCGTGTTGTCCTCGACGGCCATCGTCTGCGGGCGCGCAGCTATTCGCCCACCGCGCTGCAGCGGTACGCGGTTTGCCCATACCAGTTCTTTCTCCATGCCATACAGCGCTTGCGGCCACGCGAGGAGCCCGTGGCATTGGAGCAGATGGATCCGCTGACGCGTGGGAGCTTGTTTCACAAAGTGCAGTACGTGCTCCTTCAACGCCTGCGCGAGGGCGACAACCTGCCGATCACGGCCGCCAATCGTGCCGCCGCGACTGCCGAGGCTGACGCGGCCCTCGACGAGCTGGCGGCGAGTTACGCGGAGCGGCTCGCGCCGGCCATTCCGCGCGTTTGGGACGACGAGGTCGAGGGCGTGCGAACCGATCTGCGCGGTTGGATTCGCGAGGTCGCCGAGGCCAACGATGGCTGGGAGCCGGCTTTCTTCGAGTTCTCCTTCGGTCTCGGACACGAAGCCGGTCGCGATCCGCTCAGCCATCGCGATGAGGCCCTGACCGCCGATGGCTATCGCCTGCGTGGCGCCATCGATCTCGTCGAGCGCGATCCGGCCCGAAACGCCTGGCGCGTCACCGATCACAAGACGGGTCGCGCGCTGCGCGCCCGTTACGTGACGATCGGTGGCGGCGAGGTGTTACAGCCACTGCTCTATGCCATTCGGGCGCAGCACCACCTAGAGGGCGACGTCGTGGCCGGCCGTCTGTTCTACTGCACGCGGCGCGGAGAGTTCCAGGACCGCGAAGTGGCGCTCAACGCCGATACGCGGATGAAGGTCTCTCAGGCGCTGGGGATTATCGACGCTGCCATCGCCGATGGCTTCCTGCCCGCCGCACCGCGCGAACGTGCTTGTAACTGGTGCGACTTCCGCGCCGTGTGTGGGCCCTACGAGGAGCTCCGAGTTCGGCGTAAGGACCCGGCACCGCTCGCCAGCCTGCGACTCCTGCGAGGTGCTCGATGAGCGCCATCGCCGCCGACAGGTCTGCCCGCGGGCGCATCCGCGATGACCTTACGCGTAGCTTCCTGGTCGAAGCGGCGGCCGGTACCGGCAAGACGACGATTTTGGTGGGGCGCCTGGTGAACGCCCTCGCCGCGGGGGCACCGATCGAGGCCGTGGTTGCGGTGACCTTCACGCGCAAGGCGGCCGGCGAGCTCAAGCTACGACTGCGCCAGGAGCTGGACCGAGCCCGAGCGAGCGAGACTGACCCCGACCGCCGCGATTGCCTCGCTGATGCGATCGCTCGTTTGGAGGAGGCCAGTATCGGCACCATCCATTCGTTTTGCGCCGAGATTCTGCGTCAGCGACCGGTGGAGGCGAAGATCGACCCGGCTTTCGGGGAGATCGACAACGAGCAGGCCGCGACGATTTACCGACGAGCTTTCCGCACGTGGATCGAGCGTCGGCTGGGTGAGATGCCCGAGGGCTTGAGGCGTGCGTTCAGTCGCTTGGCGGTGCGCCCCTCTTTCGATGGATCCACGCCCATGGAGCGGCTGCGCGAAGCCGGCCAGCAGTTGCTCGAATGGCGGGACTACCCGGCGAAGTGGGAGCGGCGACCCTACGATCGTGAGGCGATGATCGACATCGAGATCGAGCGCGTCGCCGAACTAGCGACCCTGTATCAAGACTGCCGGAAGACCGATGACCCGCTCCGTAAGGCGATTGCTCCGGCCGAGCAACTTGACACCTGGATCCGTCGCTCGGAAGACGTCGAGCCGAGCCGCGACTACGATGCGCTCGAGGCTCGCCTGCTGGACACGCTACGCGAGCTGCGGCGCAGCCGGCGGCAGAAAGGCAGAGGCACTTGGGCAGCCGATAGCATCTCGCGCGCCGAGGTTGCGAGGCAGCGCGACACACTGATCGCCAGCCTCGAAGAGTTCGAACGATACGCCGACGCTGACCTCGCGGCTCTATTACGCGGCGAGCTGGACGAGGTCGTCGACGCGTATGGTCGCCTCAAGCGCGACGCCGGACAGCTCGACTTTCTCGACTTGTTGATCCGTACACGCGATCTGATTCGCGACAACGCCGAGGTGCGCCGCTACCTGCAGGGCCGGTTCCGACACATCTTCGTCGACGAGTTTCAGGACACAGATCCGTTGCCGGTCGAGATACTCCTCCTGCTCGCCGCCGCCGATCCGGAGGTCGCAGACTGGCGGTGTGCGGCCCCGGCACCCGGAAAGCTCTTCCTGGTAGGCGACCCCAAGCAGTCCATCTACCGATTTCGCCGTGCCGACGTGGTGCTCTACGAACAAATCAAGGAAACGCTGCAGCGACAGGGCGTCGCATTCGAGAAGCTGACCCGCAGCTGGCGATCGGTGCAGCCTCTGCAGGAGAGCGTCAACCGCGCCTTCAGCAGGCTGATGACCGGAGATCGCCAGTCGGGCCAGCCTGACTACGTACCGCTGGCCAACCATCGCCCCGCCATCGTCAACCAGCCTGCCGTGGTGGCGTTGCCCGTTCCCGAGCCCTATGGTCGCTATCGCATCACCAAATGGGAGGTGGATCGCGGCCTTCCTGAAGTGATCGCGGCGTGGATCTCCTGGCTGCTCACCGACAGCGATTGGAAGGTCGACGACCCCGATCACCCGGGCGAGTTGGTCGCCATCCGGCCGCGTCATATCACCATCTTGTTCCGCCGCTTTCTTTCCTGGCGGAGCGACGTTACCCGGCCCTACCTGGCGGCGCTGGAGGCGCGCGGCATTCCTCACCTGCTGTCCGGCGGCCGCTCGTTCCACCAGCGCGAGGAAGTGGAAACATTGCGTGCGGCGCTGAGCGCAGTGGAGTGGCCTGACGACGAGCTGTCGGTCTTCGCCACTCTCAAGGGCGGCCTGTTCGCGATTTCCGATGCCGCGCTGCTGCGGTTTCGCCAGGAGATCGGCGGGTTGTATCCATTCCGGCGAGACGATCGCGAGCTCGACACCGAGCTCGCGCCGATCGGTGTTGCGCTATCGCTGCTAGCGGAGCTGCACCGCAGGCGCAATCGAGTACCGATTGCACAGACGATTCTCGAGTTGCTGGAGCCGACGCGCGCGCATGCCGGATTCGCCATGCGCCCGGCGGGCAACCAGGTGCTGGCAAATGTCCAGCGCGTCTGCGACCTGGCGCGAGCATTCGAGCTCCGCGGTGGTATCTCGTTCCGTGGATTTGTTCGCCGGCTCAACGACGAGGCGGAGCGAGCTGGCTCGACCGAGTCGCCGGTGCTCGAGGAGGGCGCCGAGGGGGTACGCGTGATGACGGTGCACGGTGCCAAGGGTCTGGAGTTTCCAGTGGTCATCTTCGCGGACATCACCGCTAACCTGACACACGCGACGCCCTCGACCCACATCGACCCCGAGCGTCAGCTGAGTGCGACACGACTCTTGGGCTGTTCGCCCTGGGAGTTGACGGAGAACGCCGACCGCGAGCGGGCTCGCGACGCTGCCGAGGCGGTTCGAGTCGCTTACGTAGCAGCCACCCGGGCTCGCGACCTTCTCGTGATCCCGACAATCGGCGACCATGCCTGGGAGGATGGCTGGACCTCGCCGCTCAACCCTGTCGTTTACCCACCGCGCGAACGCTACCGGCGTAGCGAGCTCGCGCCGGGGTGCCCGGCGTTCGGGGAGCGCACCGTCCTCAGCCGGCCGCACGCCGTGCCGGGAGAAGCCGAGATCTCGGTGCGCCCTGGCCTGCACCTGTCCGAGTGCGACACCCCGGTAGTTTGGTGGGATCCGGCACTGCTCGCGGTGAACGTGCCCAGGACCTTTGGTTTGCATCAGGAGCTCTTGCTTGCCAATGATGGGGCCGCCGGTGGTGCGGCAGCGGCAGCCGGTGCGGCCCAGCATGATGAGTGGCGACAGCGTCTCGACGACTCGATCGACCGCGGGTCACAGCCAGAGCGCACGGTGGTGCTCGTCTCGGAAGTCGACACTCCGCCGGATGTCGAGGCCGAGGTTGTAGTCGAGCATGTCGAGCGGGTGGCCGAGCGGCCCGGCGGCCGACGCTTCGGCACCCTGGTACACACGGTGCTACGGGATGTCCCATACGAGGCCGACGAGGCCACGGTCGCCGGCTTCGTTCGCGTCCACGGCCGCACCCTCGGGGCCGTGCTCCCAGAGATGGAAGCAGCCGCCGAAGCGGTTTGCCGGGCTCTCCGGCACCCGCTCTTGAGCACCGCCGCGGGGTCGCCTCGGTGCTACCGCGAGGTGCCGTTCACCGTGTGTCCGCAGGCGGGGCAGATCGTGGAGGGGGTGATCGATCTGATCTTCGACGACGGCGATGGCTGGACCATCGTCGATTTCAAGACGACGATCTTCTGGAACGCTATCGTGCACAGGCGCTGTGGTACGTGCACGCCGCCCGATTGCTCTTGGACGGTGCCGCCCGAGCGGTGCTGCTGAGCGTGTAGCACAAGTCGGCACAGCACCGCGTCGGAGGCAGAGGTAACGCCGACAACGTGCGAAGATGCCGCGTCGGAGGCATCCATGGGTCACCACCACGACAGCAGAAATCTCCTTGCCAACCTGGCGCTCGCGGTGGGCAGCCTGCTCGCGGTGCTGCTCGCCGCCGAGTTGGCGCTGCGTTTCGTCCTGCTCCGCAACCTCAACCCATTTCAGCCCGACTCGACCATTGGCTACCGGCTGAAGCCGTCATTCGACGGTGCGTATCCGCACGTCCGAGTGCGCACCGATGCCAACGGGCACCGGGTGCCGACGACCCAGGACGTCGATTCGACCGGTCGCTATCTGTTCGTCGGTGACTCGGTGACGTTCGGTTTTAGCGTTCGCGCCGAGGAAGCGTTTCCCTATCTTCTCGGCACGCGTCTCGGCGATCCGGTCGCCGCGACCAACGCCGGCGTGCCGGGATACAACCTAGAGCAGGCGCTGACCTTGCTGGGGGAGAATCTGCAGCGCGTTCTCCCTGATTTCGTCGTCTACGGGTTGGTAGTCAACGACGTCGGAAGCGCTGCGGGCAGGATGCGCTACGAGGACATCGATCCGCACGCCGCCCGCTCGGGCCGAGGCGGTCTGTTTGCTCGCTCGATGCTGATAGCGTTCGTGGAGCGGCGCTGGCGTCGCCTGGTGAGCCGCTTCGATGCACCCGAGCCGGAGCAAACTGGCGCCAACATCGTGCGCGACTACGAGGAGACATTCGAGGTCGCAGCGCGCCGGGCATTCGATCGTCAGTGGGCGGCGCTCGAGGCCATCCAGCGGGCGTTCGACGTTGACGTGTACGTGTTGATCTGTCCCTTCAGCTATCAGGTGCACGAGGACCAGGAGCTCAACGCTCTCCAGGAATTTGTTCAGTCGCGATGCGAGAGCAGCGAGCTGATGTGCCTCGACCCACTGGAGCTTTTCCGTCGCCACAACGACGAAGCACTCTTTACACCCGGCAGTAGCTATCATTTCAGCCGGCGCGGGCATGCCGTGCTGGCCGACTGGCTGTACCCGCGTCTCGCCGGCAAGTAGCCGAAGTGCCGGTCAGAAGATCACGTCGTCGAGTAGCGTCCTCAGGTAACGCCCATACTCCGAGTTTCGCATCGGCATTGCCAGCCGCTCGAGTTGCTGGCGATCGATGAAATGCATGCGGTAGGCGATTTCCTCTGGGCAGCAGATCTTCAGGCCCTGCCGCTTCTCGATCGCACGGATGTATACGGCAGCGTCCATCAGCGCGTCGAACTGGCCGGTGTCGAGCCAGGCGAAGCCGCGCCCGAGAATCTCGACGTGCAGTTGACCGTCGTCGAGATATGCTCGGTTGACGTCGGTGATCTCGAGTTCGCCGCGCGCCGACGGCTTCAGGTCGGCAGCGATTCCGCTGACCCTGGAGTCGTAGAAGTACAAGCCGGTCACGGCGTAGCGTGACTTCGGCTGGAGCGGCTTCTCCTCGATGCTGACCGCGACACCGTCGCGAAACTCGACGACCCCGTAGCGCTGCGGATCATTGACCGGATATGCGAACACCGTGGCGCCGGCATCGCGTGCCACGGCGCGTTGGAGTTGGGCGGAAAAATTGTGCCCATAGAAAATGTTGTCGCCGAGAATGAGGGCACACGCATTGTCGGCGATGAACTCGCTGCCGATGATGAACGCTTGGGCGAGCCCCTCGGGGTGTGGTTGCACGGCGTAGCGGAGATCCATTCCCCAGCCGCTTCCATCGCCGAGCAAAGCCTGGAACAGTGGCGTGTGTTCCGGGGTCGAGATAATCAGCACCTCGCGAATCCCCGCCAGCATCAGGGTCGACAGCGGGTAATAGATCATTGGCTTGTCGTAGACCGGCAGCAGCTGCTTCGACACCACCGAGGTCAACGGTGTCAGGCGGGTGCCGGAGCCGCCGGCGAGAATGATCCCTTTCATCGCTGCTTGCGTCCCGTGCTGGTCGGAGACGACGGTCCGCGGGTATGCTCCGCGCCGACCGTCTTCAATCAGTGCGCCATTATACCGGCGCCAGCGTCGGTCCCGTTTTGTATGATGGGGCGCGCCACCTCCGGGACTGGGAGATTGGCAGCCGTGACCGATCGACGGAGACGTCCATGGAAGAAGGGACCCTGACCGCCGCGTTGGAGACGCACCGATCCGAAGCAGACGAGCAACGTCTGAGCCTCACGGTGGTCGTTCCGGTCTACAACGAGGGAGCGAGCGTTGGCGGCGTGCTCGACGAGCTGCTTCCGGTTGTCGAGGCGCGCGGCTGGTCGCTGATAGTGGTTGACGACGGCTCCGACGATGGCACGTCAGCGGCGCTGGCCGAGGCATGCTCCCCGTGCCTTCGCGTTATACGGCACGCCCGCAACCGCGGCTATGGCGCGGCGCTCAAGACCGGTATCCGCTCCGCTTCGACCGATCTGGTTGCCTGCATGGATGCCGATGGACAGCATGCGGTGAGCGAGCTGCTCAAGGTCGCGGCGAGCGCTTCTGACCAGGCAATGGTTATCGGGCAACGGAAGGGACTAACCGAAAGCCCACTTTGGCGCGTGCCCGGGAAGTGGCTGCTGACCTTCATGGCACGTCTCCTTCGGGGTCGCCAGATTCCCGATCTCAACTCCGGCCTGCGCGTGTTCCGGACCGATGTCATCCGTCGGTACCTCCACCTGTGCCCGGACGGGTTCTCGTTCAGCACCACCAGCACTTTCGTGCTCATGCACCGGGGCTATGCGGTGAGCTACGTTCCCATCGATGTGGCGCCACGCGGCGGCAAGAGCGCGGTAACCGTCGGCACAGGCTTCCAGGCACTCTTGCTGGTCGTTCGCCTGGCGATGCTGTTGTCGCCCTTGCGGATCTTCCTGCCGATCGCGGCTGCGTCGATCTTCGGCGGCCTGTTGTGGACGATTCCCTACCTGATGGCGCGCCGCGGCGTGACTGTGGCGGCGGTGCTACTCATTCTGAACGGTGTGCTGGTGCTGCTGTTCGGGCTGCTCGCCGACCAGATCGCGGCTCTACGTAAGGAGCGGTTCGAAAACTAGTATCCGCGCGCCGCGTCCCAGATGCCCGCCTCGAGTAGGGATCGAGCCAGCCCACGCGCAGCGTACGCTGCCCCGGCGATGTTGAAGTGGACGTCGTCGAAGAACAGATCGAGCGACTTGGGCGCCTCGGCGGCAAGATCGTAGAGGATCAGCCCGCGCTCGTCGGCCAACTGTCGGATCACGCCGTTGTATCGCTCGAGCGCCGCGTCCATGACCTCTTCGCCGTAGACGACGTCGTTGCGGTAGCGCATCCAATGCCAATTCTGCGCTTCGGGGTCGACGCGACTGTTCCACGTCGAGGCTTGGGTCATCAACGCCAGATCAAAGCCATGCGCCTCGGATAGAGCCGCGATCGTCGTCATGTTGGTCTCGAAGTGCCCGAGATCGGTCTTCGGTAGGTCGTCGGTTGTCGGCTTCGAGCGTTGCAGCGCCGCCTTTTCCCGGTAGTTTGTTTGCCAACCGATCTCCTCGAGCACGGCGCGGTCGCCGCGCCGTACGCTCCGCGCCAGCGCATGCAGCCGTCGGGGGATCTGAAACTCGGTCGCGAGCAGCGGAATCGACTGCCGGAGTGAGAATCGGCGTCCACCGGGGTGGAGGTAATCGTAGCCAAGCATGGCGCCCAGGAGATCGTTGACCCCGGCGAACACCATCACGACGTCCGGCTGCAAGTGCACGATGCGCTGGGTCAGTATGGCGATGTGGTCGGGGCTTCGATCGCCGGATTTGCCGGCGTTGTATACGCGCACGTCAAGACCGGACGGGGCGTGATCTGCCAAGGCGACCTGCAGGAGATGGCCGATCGATTCGTCATCACCGATACCGAGGCACTCGATGGTGCTACCACCGACCAGAAAGACGCGATACTCGCCGGCCGGCTTGAGTATCGACAGCGGCTCCCCCTTGAACCCCACGTTGTTGGTGGTGAAGCTGTTGGTGCCGGAGAGGCCGGGGAGGCCATCCTCGATCTGGATCTGCAACGTCGTGTTCGGCTGATGCGCTGAAGGGATGAAGTCGTTGTCGATCTTCGACCCGGCATAGGGATCGGGAAAGGGCAGGAACCAGCCCAGCAGCAACTCCGCCGCCACCATCGCCAGCAGTGCGGCGAGGCCCACGAGCAGAAGATTTGGGAGCTTGCTCATCAGATCCTCAGAGCCGGAGCACGACGGCGATCAATCAGCGACCTCGTCGTAGAATTTCTTCTCGTACGGGAGGGTCCAGTGCCGGATCCGGCGCCGCAGCAATGCTGGCACCCAATAATAGAGGCGGATGAGCAACCTGCGGGCAAAGATGTTCTTGCTGGTCTGGAACTGTAGCTCGCCGAAATCGAAACGGTTGCGACCGATCAGCGCTTCGCCCTGGCGTTTGCGTGGCCGCGGCTTTACCCGATGCCGATAGAACCCGAAGGTGACGAGTGCGATGGTGTCGAAGCGCGAGTCGATCCCAAACATGCGGCGGATCTCGCCGCGGTTCGGAACATGACCGATCCAGCAGCTTCCGATTCCTGTCGCGTGCGCCAGGAGCGAGAACGTGGTGATGAAAGCGGCGCCCGACTGCACGTGGTCGCTGTATTTCAGATTGTCGGTGCGGTTGTTGTAGAGAACCAGGAACGCCTGCTTGGTCTTGCGGAGGAAGGCCGCGGACCCACGCAGGTAGAGGTCGTCGAGGATCTCGCGATCGTCGATGTAGATGATCTTCCAGCGCTGCTCGTTGCACGCCGACGGTGCGTGAGCCGCGAGATTCACGAGGCTCTCAAACAGCTCGAACGGTACCGGCTCCTCGGCATAGCTGCGCGCCGTTCGGCGGGTGATGATCGCATCGAGCACCGACATGTCGGGCGATGGAGCGGCGGCGATCTCGGCGGGAAAAAGATACTTGCCGTCGAAGCGCACCGAGGTCTGGGTCTCGACGTTGCGGGCGCGCAGGATCTGGACGGTTTCGTCCCGGTCGCTCATTGGGCTATCCGGCGGGGCGGGCGTGGAAGAACTGTCGGATGCCGAGATCCGAAAGCCCGAGGCGGTTGAGCGGCTGCTCGACATGTCGGTCGATCCACTGCAGGGCACGGTTCTTGAACGGCAGAAATAGCGTGCCACGATGGTCGAGCAACTCGAAGCCGCCTTGCCGCAGCAGCCGCTTGACGATTCGCGATGACAGGAACCGGTGTGGTCCCTCGCCGTGGTTGAAAGCGAATGTCTCGTAGACGCGAAGCACCGCCTCCGCGAATGCCGGTGGACAACTCAGAATCAGAGCTCCCTGCGGCTTCAGAACTCGATGGATCTCTCCGATAAACCGCACCGGATCCGGGCAGTGCTCGAGCGTCTCCAGCGACAGGACGAGGTCGACAGACCGGCTGCGTACCGGCAGGTCAGTGAGATCGGTCTGAGCGTAGCGGCCGTGCCGCCCACGTGCCCGTGCGATGTTAATGAGGGGCAACGAGACCTCGAGGTTGATCACCGTGCTCGCCAGCCGCTGGGCGCGCAGGAATTCCACTGCCTCGCCGGTGCGTGACCAGATGTTCAGGATCGTGGCCGGTGCCGCTGCCGGAAAGTAGGTGAAGCTCTCGCGGTAGCGTTGATCGTGGGCGTCGCGCACCTGATCGTTGGCGCGGTCGTAAATATCGGCCACGCCGTCCCAGAACTCGCGCACGTCGGCAGAGGAGAAGTCGTTCCTGGCGGCGATGTCCATGGCGGGAATCAGTGGCGCTGGTTCATTGGTGGCTCAGCAACGCCATATGTCTACGAACCCATCCCGCGAGGATACACCGAGGTGCCTGGCCGGCTCAGGGCCAGACGGCCCTGAGCACTTGGCTTCGTTCCTTGGTCAGCACCGGTACGTGACCTGGCCAAGCGAGCGCCGACACGAATATATAGACGACCTCACCGGACTTCGGCGTCCAGCTGGTGAGCGGCGCAAACTTCACATGCGACTTCATCTGCGTGGCGACCGTCGTGGCCGGTGGATTGGAACCCAAGCTCTTGCATATGCCGCCAGGCACTTGCCACTCGAAGATGGCCGCGTACCAGGTGCCGTTGACGTTGGCGATGACCCAGGTGTTGGCCTCTACTATGACGCCGCTGCCGGTCTCTGCCGTCGTCGGCCACTGGCCGGCCTTGGTATGCGGCATGCAGATCTCACCGGCTGAGATCGACACGCCGGTGAGCGTGGAGGTGATCGGCCAGTCGCTGATGTTGTGGTTCAGGAAGACGACCTGCGACAGGTCGATCTCGTCCTGGGAGTTGCCACCGCCGCCGCCACCACCACCGCCGCCGCCGCCACCACCGTCGCCGCCGTCGCCGCTGTCGCCGCCACCTTCGTCCTCGGTCTTAACAACTACCTTCAGCTCGGCGGACGCGGTGCGGCCGGCATCGTCCTCGAAGTTGATCCGTGCCGCGTAGGTTCCCTCGTTCACGTAGGTGTGCGTCGCTTCGGCCGAGCCGCCGGTGACCGGCCCGGTGGCGGCCGCTCCGTCACCGTAATCAAGCGTTGCGGTCCCGTTCGGTGTGGCACCGTTGCTCAGCCTGGCCGCAACGGTGAAGACCGTCGGTTCCCCAACGAGACCAACGTCGGCAGTCAGATCGAGGTCCACAGTCAAGCGAGGCTCGACTCGGATACGTACATCCGACCGACCGCTCTTGCCGTTCGGAGCGGTCACGGAAGCGACCACCCGGTAGTTGCCGGGATCCCGGAACGTGTGCTCAACAGAGCTCGGCCCCGTGACCTCGCCGACATTCGTGCTGCGTCCGTCGCCCCAATCGATGCGCACGTTGCCGCTTGCTTGTGGGAGTCGCGCACGATCTAGCGCGACTCTGAAGCTCAGAGGCTCGCGCGCGTAGGTCTCGAGGGCGGCTGCGGTCAACGAGATGACAATTTCGGCGGTGTCTTTGACGTGCAGCGACGTCGTCTTGCTGCTCA
Organism: Acidobacteriota bacterium; assembly: GCA_963666055.2. Classification (GTDB taxonomy): domain Bacteria; phylum Acidobacteriota; class UBA890; order UBA890; family WLXD01; genus DASCOT01. The sequence continues at coordinate 2,048,344 of CAXWPH010000015.1, forward strand.
CCTCGCCGCCGCCGGTGAAGAGCGATGTCACGACGTTGAAGAAAGACGCTTCTCGATAGCTGTGCTCGACCGTCGCGCGACGCCTGAAGTCGGGAATACGCGTCGCCTTGCCGTCGCCGAACTCGACCTTCAGCGCTCCCTCCGCGGCGCTACCGTCTTCGTTGGTGGCGATCACTTTGATTCGCACCGGTTTGTTGAGCTCGGCTGGTCTGGGCGTGAACTCGATCTCGAACTTCACCTTGCCGGTAGGCACCACCTCGTCGCCTACCTCTAGGCGGCCAGGGGTCGACTCCGTCAACACGATTCCGGCCGCCTTGATGGCGGCAGTTACCTCGGTGGTTGCGGTGGTGCGCAGCGTCACACGCGCTTTGCCGTCGGCGTCGGTGTTGGCTGTGTCCCCGCTTGGGAAGTCCCCCGTGGTAGCCGAAAAGGTGACCAGGATTTCGGATTCGGGCGCATCGGCTACCAGCACCGTAGCCTCGACCACGACGTCACCACCGCCTTCGGGCAGCGAGCTGGGGGTCATCGACAGCGTGATGGAGCGCTGCAGGGCGCCGGTCGCCGGCTCGGTGAGGCTCTCTAGGATCTGGCATGCGGACAGGGCCATCGCCAGTGTGCCGAACAGGAGCAGCCGAAACGGGACCCCGCAGAAAAGGGCCTGTCGTCGCGTTTGGTTTAGAGAGCCCACAACTACGATCCCCCAGCCTCCCCGTGATATGAAAAGCACTTTGAAACATAACCAGCCCCTTACTTAGCATAACAAATCAGTATTAGTTAGTATCAAGTATCTGTTGATATCCGACGATATCAACGAGAGTCAGGGGTGCCCGGCAGCGTCCAAATGGGACCTGAGCAGCACGACTCTGGCGCCTCGCCCGGGCGTCGCCGTCGGGAAGTGCGGGCCGTCGGTGCCCTGGTTGCCGGTGAGGCACTGCCACCCGCGCAGCCGACGCGAGCGCCCGACTGGTAGGATTCTTGCGCTCACCTACTCGCGTTTGGCCGGGCGCGAGGCGTTACCGACCACGATCCCGCTGGCTCGCCGATGTCCGCACGAAGACTTCTCGTCACCGGAGGCGCCGGGTTCATCGGCGCCAATTTCGTGCATCGCTGGTGTGCCCGGCATCCCGACGATCGTGTCGTGGTGGTGGACGCGCTCACCTACGCCGGCAATCGCGCCACCCTGAAGTCCCTCGACGACAACCCCGGCTTTCGCTTCGTCCAGGCTGACATCACCGAGCTGACGACGATGCGAGAGATCCTGCGTCAGGAGTCGATCGATACTCTGGTGCATTTCGCTGCCGAATCGCATGTGGATCGATCGATCGAGGGTCCGGGAGAGTTCGTCCGCACAAACCTCGTCGGCACCTGGACGCTCCTGGAGGCGGCGCGGAGCGAGTGGATCAAAGCGCAGCCGCGCGCCCATCGGTTCCACCACGTATCTACCGACGAGGTGTACGGCAGCCTCGGCAGCGATGACCCGGCGTTCAGCGAGGCCAACCGGTACGAGCCCAACTCCCCCTATGCGGCTAGCAAGGCGGGCTCAGATCATTTGGTGCGAGCCTACTTCCATACGTACGGGCTCCAGGTCACCACCAGCAACTGCTCCAACAACTACGGTCCCTACCAGTTCCCCGAGAAGCTCATTCCGTTGATGATCGTCAACCTGCTAGCCGGCAAGGAGCTGCCGGTGTACGGCGACGGCATGAACGTGCGCGACTGGCTACACGTGGACGATCATTGTGCTGGCATCGAGTGCATCCTCGAGCGCGGGCGGGTTGGGGAGACCTACAACATCGGCGGCGGCAACGAGTGGCGGAACATCGACCTCGTGCAGTTGGTTTGCCATTTGATGGACGAGGAGCTTGCGTCCGACGCGGCGCTAGCGCGACAGTTCCCCGATTGCGCGCCGGCGAGCGGCGGCAGCTGTGCGGACAGCATTCGTTTCGTGCGCGATCGCCCCGGGCACGATCGGCGCTACGCGATCGACGGCTCGAAGCTTGACCGAGAGCTTGCGTTCACGGCTTCTACGCTCTTCGAGGATGGGCTCCGCGCCACCCTTCGCTGGTACCTCGACAACGAGGAATGGTGGAGGGCGATCCTCGACGGTAGCTACCGTGAGTGGGTCGCCAAGCAATACCAGGAATGAAACGCTGCCCGACCGAGCTGCAAGCGCGCCAGTACGACGTTCTGATCGTCGGTGCCGGCATCACCGGCGCCTGTCTTGCGTTCGATGCAGCCCTGCGGGGGCTGACGGTCGCTCTTATCGACAAGGGCGACTTCGGTGCCGCTACCTCGGCGTCGTCGTCCAAGCTCCTTCACGGTGGCCTGCGCTACCTTCAGCAGCTGCGCTTCGACAAGGTGCGGGAGTCGGCACAGGAGCGAATCTACTTTCAGAACCTGGCGCCGCACTTGACGCACTACGTCCCCTTCGTCGTGCCGACATACCGCAGCGTCTCCAAGAGCAAGACGCTGCTGAACGCCGGGATGCTGCTGTATACGATCGTGTGCGCCGGCCAGCGCCGCCTGCTTCGTGATCCGGGCAAGCGTGTGCCGGCGGGTCGCGGGCTGCGGCCCGCGCAAGTCCTGGCGAGGATTCCGGGTCTCTCGCCTGCGGGTCTCACCGGCGGTCGCTTGTTTTACGAGAGCCACATGTGTAGCTCAGAGCGCATGACCCTGGCCTTCGTCGACAGCGCCTCCCGCGCCGGGGCCGTCGTGGTCAACTACATTGCCGCAGATCGCTTTCTGGTGGTCGGCGACAGGGTTTGCGGCGTCGAGGCAACCGATCGCATGGGCAGCAGCTTCGGCGACGGCAGCGGCGATACGTTCGAGATTCGCGCCAGCGTAGTAGTGAACGCCGCCGGACCGTGGATCCGGCGGCTGAACGCTCAGCTCGAGAGCCGCTCGGTCACCGCGATACTGACCGGGATGTCGAAGGGCACTCACATCGTCACCCGACCGCTGACCGACGGTTGCGCGGTGGCGCTCCCGACGCGCCGACCGAGTCAGTCGGTAATCGATCGAGGTGGGCGCCACGTGTTCATTATCCCGTGGCGCGGACACTCGCTCATCGGCACGACGTACGGGCCCTACCACGGCGACCTCGACGACCTGCAGCCCACCGTCGACGACGCCCAGGAGCTAATCGAAGAGATCAACTCGGCACTGGGGCGTGGCACGCTGTCGCTGTCCGACGTGCGATATGCGTTCGCGGGCTTGTACCCGTTGGTCGATGAACAGATCCGACCCGCCGTCTACCAGGGTACCGGCGAGTACCGCGTCGTCGACCACGAGGAGACCGACGGCGTCGCGGGGTTGTTCTCCGTTTTCGGCGCCAAGTACACCACTGCTCGGCTGCTGGCGGAGCGTGCCGTTGACCGCATTGTCGCCAGTCTGGGCAAAGGCGCTGCGTGCGGGCGAACGCGCCAGGTGAGCCTGGCGTCGGGAGACATTCCGGATCTGGCGCAGTTCCGCGAGCGTCAACGCAGGCGCCACGCGATGTTACCGGAGGCGACCGTAGATTACTTGGTGAACAGCTACGGCACCGCCTGTGGTGCGGTGGTGTCACTGGTTGAATCGGTCGCTGGGCTCGGCGAATCCCTCGCCGCGGGTGGCGACGCGATCGCCGCGGAGGCCGTCTGGGCGGCGCGTTCGGAGATGGCCTGCCACCTTGACGACTTCGTCTTTCGGCGTTCCGGTCTCGGTACGCTCGGTCATCCTGGCTCGGAGGCACTCGATCGGGCAGCATCGCTCATGGGTGCCGAGCTGGGATGGGACCCAGTGCGCCGATCGGCAGAGGTCGAGCATGTGGTGCGACAATTCCCCGACTATCGGGGTCTGGAACGCGGCGCTCAATGAGATCCGCAGACGGCCACCCGACCACCCCCCGGATGCGCGTCCTGCACATCGGCCCGACGCCTTTCTTTTCCGACCGCGGCTGTCACATCCGTATCCACGGCCTGATCCGCGCGCTGCAGCGCAGCGGCCTGGAATGCTGGCTATGTACGTACCAGCACGGTCGCGACGTGGAGGGAATCGACACCGAGCGCATACCGCGAGTTCCCGGATACAACCACGTCGACGCGGGTCCGTCGCCGTTCAAGTACGTCGCCGATGTGATGCTGTTCTTCAAGGTGTGCGGTTCGATTGCGCGCCGTCGGCCCGACGTGCTGCACGGTCACCTCCACGAAGGCGCCTTGATCGGGTGGGCCGCCCGGACGGTGTTCTTCTGGCGCCGTCTGCCTTTGGTCTTCGATATGCAGGGCAGCCTGACGGGCGAGCTCGAGGCGTACGGTTATTTCAATCGCCTGCAGCTGCTGCGCTGGCTGTTCGAGCGCGCCGAATGGCTCATCGATCGGCTTCCGGAGCACATCGTCTGCTCTTCCCCGAGCAGCCTTGAGATCACCCGCGATCGCTTTGGCGTGCCCGCCGGGCGCCTGCATCTCGTTGCCGACGGGGTCGACGTGCAGGCGCCGTCCGCGGCGTCCGTGGATCGGTTGCGCGACGAGCTGGGGCTGCCCGCAGGGCTGCCGGTGATCGTCTACTCCGGATCCCTGCTGGCGGTGAAAGGAGTTGAGGCTCTGCACGCCGCAATCTTACGCTCCGCGGAGCGCGACCTGCCGGTGCATTTCCTCGTCGTCGGTTATCCGACGAGCGAGACTGCGGCATTTCTTCGATCGCGGGGACTCGAGTCCCGCTGCACGATTACTGGGCGCGTTCCGTTCGACACCATCGGCAAATACCTGGCGCTCGCCAGTGCGGCGCTCGAGCCCAAGGAGAACGATAGCGGTGAAGCCAGCGGCAAGCTGCTCAACTACATGGCAGCCGGGCTGCCGGTGGCTTGTTTCGACACCCCCAACAACCGGATCATTCTGGCAGATAGTGGCTGCTATGCTTCCTCGGGTTCAGTCGACCAGCTTGTCGACTGCATCGAAACCCTGACCACATCGCCCGAAGTCGCCAGCGAGCTGGGCGAGCGTGGTCGGGCGCGAGCGCGAGCCGAGTTCTCCTGGGACGCCTCCGCTGCAGCTCTGCAGCGCATCTACGGCGCCCAACGCATCGAGATCTGACGACGATGAAAATCCTGGTCACCGGTGGCACCGGGTTCACCGGCAAGGCACTCGTCAAGCGGCTACTCGACGACGGTCACCAGGTGGTGGCGCTCGACTACAAAGAAGGCGTCAAGACGCAAGAGCTGCGCGACTGGGGTGCCGAGGTGGTGATCGGTAGCGTGACCGACGCAGAGGTAGTGGCGCGCTGCACCGAAGGCGTCGACGTTGTCCACCATCTGGCGGCGGCCTTCCGCGAGCTCGACGTGCCGAACAGCTACTACGACGAGGTCAACGTCGGAGGCACGCGCACCGTACTCGAGGCGTCGCTGCGGCACGGCGTCAAGAAGCTGATCTACTGCAGCACGTGCGGCGTACACGGCAACGTAGACCACCCTCCCGCCACCGAGGACGCGCCGATCAACGCTGCCGACTACTACCAGCAGACTAAGTACGACGCTGAGCCCGTTGTGCTCGAGTATCCGTCGCGCGGGCTGCCGACCGTCGTCTTGCGACCGGCGGCGATCTACGGCCCGGGCGACCCGGAACGCTTCTTCATGATCTTCCGCCGGGTCAGCAACGGCTCCTTTCCGATGTTCGGCGGCGGCCGCACCCTCTACCATCCGTTGTACATAGACAGCCTGGTCGACGCCTTGGTGTTGGCAGAGGAGCCGGGTAGGGGCGATGGTGAGGCCTACCTGATCGCCGACGCAGAGTACGTATCGATCGAGGATCTCGTACGTGCGGTGGGTGAGGCCATGGACGTCGATGTGAAGATTCGCCACTTCCCGGTCTGGCCGCTGGTGATCGCCGGCCACGTTTTCGAGAAGGTCTGCAAGCCGCTCCGCATCGCCCCGCCGATCTTCCCCCGGCGCGTCGACTGGTACCGCCAGAATCGTGCCTTCGATATCTCCAAGGCGCGCCGCGATCTCGGTTACGCTCCGAGTGTAGGTCTCGATGAGGGCTTGCGCCGAACCGCCGACTGGTACCGGGACGAGGGATATCTCTAGCAGGCCGTGGCGAAAGTGTGGTGGGTCTGGCGACAGGGTGTTGCGAAGTGGAGGCAAGGAGAAGAGGAGGAGGCGATGGTTGCCCCATCGTTGACGAGGAACGACGCAGCATACGCGCGCAACCCCCTGTCGCCCGAAGGGTTACGGTGATTTGGGGCCATCTGCAGCGTTGGCCTTCCTCGACGATGGCCGGGGCATCGCCCGTGTCAGGCCGCCTTCCATCTGGCCCCAACTCGCCGCAACCAGGCCCGCCACACTTCCACCACGGCCTGCTAGGGCATCGCCTGTGTCAGGCTGCCTTGCATCTGGCCCCAACTCGCCGTAACCAGACCCACCACACTTTCACCACGGCCTGCTAGCGCGATGTGCGGCATCACCGGCATCCTGACCCGCGATCACCACGATGTGGTGGGACCGATGACAGAGGCGCTGTCGCATCGAGGGCCCGACGGTGACGGCTTCTTCCGCGACGCATCGATGGCGTTGGGCCACCGGCGCCTGAGCATCATCGATGTCGCCGGCGGTGCGCAGCCGATCGCCAACGAGGACGACAGCATCCAAATGGTGTCCAACGGCGAGATCTACAACTCGCCGGCGCTGCGACAGCAACTCGAGGCTGCGGGGCATGTATTCCGCACCCGTACGGACGTGGAGACCATCCTCCACCTGTATGAAGACCATGGTCCCGACTGCGTCAAGCATCTGCGCGGTCAGTTCGCGTTCGCGATCTGGGATAGCCCCCGACGCCGGCTCGTGCTGGCCCGCGACCACATGGGCCAGAAGCCGCTTTTCTTTGCTCAGGTCGACGGCCAGCTGTTGTTTGCCAGCGAGATCAAGGCGTTGCTCGCCTCGGGACTGGTCGATCGGCGACCGGATCTGAACGCGCTCTGGCACTATACGTCGCTGCGTTTCATCCCTGACCGGTACTCGCTCTTCGAGGGCATCCAGAAACTGCCCGCAGCGTCGCGGTTGATCTGGCAAGACGGCAAGGTCGAGATCGACCGGTACTGGAGCTTCGACTTCAACGACAAGCTCGAAGCGAGCGAGTCGGAAGTGGCCGACCGCCTCGAGGCGCTGCTGCTCGAGACCGTTCAGATGCACATGCTCAGCGACGTGCCGGTCGGCGCGTTCCTGAGCGGTGGGATCGACTCGAGCCTGATCGCGGCGATGATGTCGCGGGTGGGGAATGCCCCCATTCCTACCTTCTCCATCGGCGTGCAGGAGCAGGACTACAACGAGCTGCCGTACGCGCGCATGGTGAACGAGCAGTACGGGCTCGCCGCCAACGAGCGCATCGTCAAAGCCGATCTGATCCACTTGATGCCGAAGATGGTCTACCACCTCGATGAGCCGTCCGATCCCTTCGGCGTTGGCGTCTACCTCGTTTCCGAGGTGGCAGCCGAGCAGGTAAAGGTGGTGCTCTCGGGTGACGGCGGCGACGAGAACTTCGCCGGCTACGATCGCTTCGCTGGCCAGCGCTTGGTCGACCTCTACTGCCTGCTGCCGGACTTCCTGCGCCGCCAGGTCATGCGGCGCCTCGTCCGACTTGTCCCCGAGTCGTTCGGCTACAAGAGCCTGGCGCAGAAGTTGATGTGGGTAAATGAGATGTCCTTCTACAAAAGCGGCGCGCGTTACGCGCATGCGATGAGCTTCCTGCGCTTTACGCGGGAAGCCAAGGAGCAGCTGTTTACCGCCGAAGCTCGCGCCCAGATCGACGACGACGACTCAGTAGCGAAGATCCTGCGGTGGTTCGACGCCGAAGGCGTGGATGATCTTGTCGATCGCATGCTCTACACCGACCTCAACACGCGCATGCCCGACCACCTGCTACCGATCGTCGATCGGATGTCGATGGCGCACTCGCTGGAGGCGCGTCCGCCGCTGATTGACTACAAGGTGGTCGAGTTTGCCGCATCGATCCCCGGCGCCATGAAGCTCCAGGGTCGCAACCTCAAGCACATCCTGAAGGTAGTGGCGGCGCGCTACCTGCCGCGCGAGCTCATCGACCGTCAGAAACAGGGCTTCGGTTTTCCGCTCGGCCGCTGGATGCGCACCGACTTGCAGCCATTCATACGCAACCTGTTCGCCGAATCACGCTTCATCGATCAAGGTATCTTCGACGCCGGCCACGTGCACGGAATCATCGACGAGCACATGGCCGGCGGCGCCAACCACGACTACCGGCTGTGGATCCTGATCAATCTCGAGTTCTGGCATCGGCTCTACTTCGAGAACGAGAGCGTCGATTCACTGCTCGAGCTCACCGACCGCTTGTCGGGCACGGCGCCCCATGGCTTCGCCAGGGCGACGGCATAGGGATTTGCGGGGAGTAAGCGGAGCGCTTCTCCGCGTGACCCCCAGCGACAGGGTCCGTTAGGGTGTTAGACACATGGCCAAACAGACGAAGACGCAGACGACCATCACGGAGGGCGGGTCGGCGTTGCAGCGCTACCGTCGCGTGATCGTCGGGCAGCCCGGCTGGGGCGGGCTCGTCTATTTCGAGATCTGTGCCTGGCTAGCGATCATTCCGGGCGCGCTGGGGCTGTTCCTGCGCAAGAGCCTGTGGCCGGGGCTGCTCGGCAACTGCGGCAAGGGGGTGGTGTTCGGGGCCAACGTGATTCTGCGCCATCCGCACCGCATCCATCTGGGCAACCGGGTGGTGGTGAGCGATGGCTGTATTCTCGACGCTCGCAACGAGGATGCCGCCAAGGCGATCGACATCAGCGACGACGTGATCCTGGCCAACAACGTGACGCTCTCGTGCAAAGGAGGGACCGTGCGGATCGGTGCGGGCTCCGGGATTGGCACCCAGACCGTCATCCACGCGGTCAACGGCTGCCGCGTCGAGCTCGGAGCCGATCAGATCATCGGGCCGGGTTGTTACATCGCCGGGGGCGGTAACTACGATATCGATCGCCTCGATCTATCGATGGCCCAACAGGGACTGCGCGAGTCGGAAGAGGGGGTGATCCTCGAGGGCGACAACTGGCTCGGGGCGAAGGTCTCGATTCTTCCGGGAGTGACCATGGGCCGCGGTAGCGTCGCTGCGGCGGGCGCCGTGGTGACGACCTCGGTGCCGCCGATGGCGGTTTGCGGCGGGGTGCCCGCCAGAGTCATTCGCACTCGCGGAGGCGCCGCCGATGCCAAGCGGCCCCCGGTTAGCTCGGCTGACGCGAGCGAGTGAGGAAACGCCGATCGGGGCTGGCTCGCTTCGTCGTCTCGATCGTTATCGCGGTCGTGCTGGTCTGGTGGCTGCTGGGCGATCTGGGTATCGGGGCGGTTATCGAGACGATTCGCGGCGCCTGGTTGCCGGGGCTGGCCCTGGGGGTGGCGGTCTTCTGGCTGATGATCGCCTTTCGGGTCATGCGCTATCGCGCCCTGCTGCAGGAACGCGTGCCGCTCGGGGCGCTGACGTTGATCACGGTAGTCCGCGGCATGGTCGCCGACCTTCTGCCGGCGCGCATCGGCACGCTGGTCTACGTCTGGCTGGTTACGACGCGCGCCCGCGTACCGCTGCCCGATGCGCTCAGCTCGTTCTTTCTGGCGCTGGTGCTCGATATGGTGGTCATCGCACCGATGCTGCTGCTGGCGCTGGCGGTGGTCGGCTTCGGCGTCGAAGCCGGTGGCACGTTGGCGGGGCTCGCCGGGATTCTTCTCGCCGTCTCGGTGGTATCGCTGGCGCTTCTGGCGCCTGGGCTACGCCTGGCCGGTCGAATCCTCCGAGCGCCGATCCTCACCGAGACCGCGGCCCAGGTTGTCCACGTCCACCGTCGCGGTGACCTGATACCGGCTGTCCTACTGTCCTGTGGTGTCCGCGTTACCAAGTTCGGCGCCCACTACCTGATTCTGCAATCGGTGCTCGTGCCCTTGGGCATTCCGTGGGGCTCGCTGGGCTTTTTCGAGTCGTTCCTGGGCGTCGCCGGCGCCGAGCTCTCGGCAATGCTTCCGGTCAGCGGCCTGGGTGCGTTCGGGACCTGGGAGGCCGCCTTCGCCCTCGGCTTCACGCAGCTAGGCCTGACGCGAGATCAGGCGGTGCTCGCCGGGTTCGCCACCCACGTGCTCACGCAGCTACACGACTATGGTTTGGGTGCGTTGTCCCTGCTCGCGCTGATGCGACCCCGGCGAGGCTCGCCGACGGTGTGATGACATGCGGACGCGGAGTGAATGCTCGCAGCGGGCCCGCTCGGAACCTGATGCGGGCGAGCTCAGCCGTCGTCCAACCGGGCGAGGAAAACATCCGCTTCGGGCAGGTGTTCGACTGCCCACCAGGGCTCGTGTTGGGCTAGCTCGTCGGCGCTGAACGGGCCTGTTCCTACCGCTATGGTTCGTGCTTCGATCGCCTTGCCGCAATCAACGTCGTGGTGTGTATCACCGATTACGTAGAGCGCTTCGATGGTGTCGCCGTGTCGTGCCTCGGCCTGCCGTCGCGCGTGTCGAGCGATGTCGCGTCGCTTGATGCCGTGGTCAGCGAACGCACCCCACTCGAAGTACTCCAGGATCCCGTGGTGCCCCAGCTTCAACCGGGCACCAGCCTCGATGTTGCCGGTCAGGAGGGCGTTCTCGACGTCGACGCGCTCGGCGACAGCTTCCAGGATGGCGCGCACGTTGGGGTGGATGAAGCCGTTCGTACGGCGTTCCAACCAGTCCGGCAACAGCTCGACGTAGCGGTCGAGCAACGAAGCGGCGAGCTCGTCGGAGTACTCACGGCAAAGCACGTCGGTAATGGCGTCTTTCGCTATCCCGCCGTCGGTCATGCCGGCCGGGCTCATGCTGCTCACGTCTACCGGGCTACCGTACTCCTCGCCAAGCGACTGCACCCAGGCGTACATACCGGCGCGGTCGGTGTTCAACAGCGTTCCGTCGATGTCCCACAGGAGGATCTTCATCAGCTAACTCAGAGGGGAGCTACCGCTCGTGTGTTCCGAGGGTTCAGACGCACCCACCCAGGCCGCGTCGCCACCCGCCTGCCAGACGCAGCGCTTACCGGTGCGACGCGTCCTCGTCCGCGGCGTCGGTGGCCGCCGGTGTTTCCTTCGCCGGGCGTTCGGCCGGACTCCAATCTTGCCCGAGAACGTGCTTTTGCATCCAGCGGATCTCCTCGGCGTCGCGGCGCCGTTGGTGGCGCGGCTCACGGAACCCGTGCGGCTCGCGCGGGAAGCGCAGGTACCGGACGGGCGCTTTGGCGATGTCCTTCAGCGCCGTGAAGAACATCATGCTCTGTTGCTCGGTATCGGTGCGGTCGTTCATCCCGTGGATGAGCAGTGTCGGCGTAGTCACGTTGGTGGCGTAGGTGAGCGCAGACTGGTTACGCCATGCCTCGGGGTTTTCCCAAGGCGTTCCGCCTATGTGCCACAACCGCACGTCGTTGTTGAAGCCGGGCCCGTACTCGGAGGTCCAGTCGTAGACACCGGCGCCGATGCTGGCCGCCTTGAAGCGATCGGTGTGAGTGATCGTCCAACCGCCGAGGATGCCTCCGTAGCTCCAGCCGCGTACCCCCATACGCTCCGGATCGACGATTCCCTGCTCAATCAGGGCGTCGACTCCGGTCATCAGGTCCTGAAAATCACCGAAGCCGATGCCATCCCCTCGCTCGAACGTGTTCCCTTCACGCAGGTAGTCGTCGTAGCAGCACGACCCGCGTACGTTGGGCGATAGCGATGCCCAGCCGAGCCCACCGTAGATGTGGTACATGGCGCGGAAGCTGTTCGAGAAAGCACCGGCTGGGCCCCCGTGGATGTTGAGCATCAACGGAACCGGCGTGCCGTCGATATGACCGGGCGGCAGATGTAGCAGCCCTTCGATCTTCATGCCGTCGCTACTCTCCCACTGAAAGAGCTTCATGTCGGCCAGCGCCAGATCGTCGAGCTGCGGGTTGGCGTCGGTCACCTGCAGGGGCTCGAAATTCTCGACCGTTCCGACGAACAGGTCGGTGGGTGAGTCGAAGTCGGTGTAGCCGTATACGAAGTGCCTGCGATCAGCCGAGAACGACAGGCTTCCGACAACGCCGTCGAGGTTCGTGATGCGCTCCACATCCCCCGACTCGACATCGAGCCGGAAAATGTTCCAGCGTGTGCCTTCGGTGCCCGCGAAGAGGACGTATCGACCATCGGGAGTCCACGCTGGGCTGCGGAGCTCGCCGTCGAAGGAGCCCGAGATCTTGCGGTGCTCGGCGAGCTCCGCGTCCATCAGCCACAGCTTGGTGTTGCGATTCAGCCAACTACTGTCGTCGGCAGCCACGTAGAGGAACTGCGAGCTGTTGGGTGCCCAGAGAACGCCGCCCTCGGGGGCCTGATTCTCGGTCAGGCGCGTCTTTTCGCCGCTGGTAAGGTCGAGCAGGAACAGCTCCGTCTTGTCGGCGTCATTGCGTCGATTGACGTAGCGAGCCGCGAGGGCGGCCCACCTCCCATCCGGAGATGGATCGAAGCTACTGATCAGGAAGCGCTCTTCGGTGAGCTGTTCTTCCTCCCGAGACTTCAGATCGAAGGCCCAGAGGTTCGACCATTGGCCGCGGTTCTGGCCGTTGGGCCCCTCGTCGACGAAGATCGCGTCCGCACCCTTGTCGATCTCTTTGCGATCGTCCTCGGGCCGCTCGTCGTCGGCGACGAAGAAGATGCGCTTCGAATCGTGCGACCAGAAATAGGTGCCTACGGACGTAGCGTGATCGGTGAGGGCAACCGCTTCCCCGCCGCGGGTGCGCATGATGAAGAGCTGTTGTGTGGCGCCACTGCCGCCGGAACCGCCAGCAGCCGGGCCATCGCCGCCCGGAGCGCTGGCTGCCGAGCCATCGCTGCTGCTGCGCTTGAAGGTCAGGTACTCGCCGTCGGGCGAGAACTTGAAGTCGCTGCCCCCGCCTTCGCCGACATACTGGAACGCCTCGCCGCCAGTCGACGGCACCATGTACACCTTGGTCTCGTACTTGTTGTCGTCCCAGGTGAGCGTTCGCTGTGTGTACAGCACCCACTCACCGTCGGGCGACATGATGCCGTTGGCGACATTGACCAGGTCGAGCGCGTCGTCCACGGTCATCGGGCGCGGTTCATGGGCGGCGTCGGTGTCCTGCGCAGCGGCGCCAGCGGCTGCGAGCAGTACCACGAGTACAGCAAAGAGAGTCTTGCGCATGATCTTGCCGTTGGGTTGAAGTAGAGAGGCTCGACAACGAGCGGTGGCGGACCCAAAGTTATCATCGCGGGGAGGTAAGCTTCCGGGTCAACCGGTCACAAAATGCGAAACTGTGCGGTCTGAGCAGACGCTCACGGGATGCCGCCGCAGGCTTGAAATAAAGTGAGGGCAGTCATGCAACGACGCACATCGACGGGATTGTTGCTTGCGGCGCTGGCGGTACTCGGTACCGGCGGATCGGCTTCCTCCGCTCAGTCGACTGCCGACGTGGTGCTGCGGGGCGGTAGGGTCGCCACCGTCGACGCCGACTTCAGCTTCGCGGCGGCGATCGCCGTCCGTGGGCACCAGATTCTGGCCACCGGGAGCAACCAGGCGATCACCGCGTACATCGATACAAACACCGAGGTGATCGAGCTCGACGGACGGCTGGCAATCCCGGGATTCATCGAGGGCCACGGACACTACCTCAGCCTGGGGCGCTCGAAGATGATCCTCGACCTGACCACGGTGACCTCGTGGCAGGAGATCATCACCATGGTCGAAGCGGCAGCGCGCCTGGTCGATCCGGGGGAATGGATCTTCGGCCGCGGCTGGCACCAGGAGAAGTGGGACTCGACGCCGACGCCGAATGTCGATGGTGTGCCACTACACGACGGGCTTTCCGAGGTCACGCCGAGCAACCCGGTCGTTTTAGAGCACGCCAGCGGCCACGCAGCATTCGCGAACGAGCTGGCGATGACGTTGGCGGGCATCGACAGTGCCACGGGCGACCCCGACGGCGGCACGATTGTGCGCGACGCTCAGGGCCGCGCCACCGGGTTGCTGCGAGAACGAGCTCAAGGACTAGTGAACGGTGTCTCGCGAGCGGCCGATGCGGAGCGCACCGATGCCGAACGCGAGGCGGAGTTCCGCCGCCAGGTAGAGCTAGCCGGCGCCGAAGCGCTTAGCAACGGGGTAACCAGCTTCCACGACGCCGGCGCCGGGTTTGCCTCCATCGATCGCTTCAGGGCCATGGCGGCCGCCGGCCACCTACCGGTCCGTCTTTACGTGATGGTGCGCGGCCACTCCAACGAGGAGATGGATCGGATGCTGCCGCAGTACCGGATCATCCCCGAGGGCAACGACTTCCTTGCGGTGCGCTCCATCAAGCGCCAGATCGACGGGGCGCTCGGCTCTCACGGCGCCTGGTTGCTAGAGAACTACGTGGACATGGACAGCCCCGGCTTGGTGCTGGAGCCGGTGGAGGATATCGAAGGCACGGCGGTGGTCGCTGCCAAGCATGGCTTTCAGGTGAACACACACGCCATCGGCGACCGTGCGAATCGCGAGGTCCTCGACCTATACGCGCGCACTTTCGAGGCGGCCGGCGTCGATGGACACGAGCTGCGGTGGCGCATCGAGCACGCGCAGCATATTCACCCCGATGACGTGCCGCGCTTCGGCAACCTCGGCATCATCGCCGCTATGCAAGGCGTGCACTGTACCTCTGACGCGCCATGGATTCCGCTGCGGTTGGGTGACGAGCGCGCCGAGACGGAGACCTACGTGTGGCGCGACCTGATCGACTCCGGCGCCGTTGTCACCAACGGCAGCGACGTGCCGGTCGAGCGCATTGATCCGATCGCCAGCTACTACGCGTCGGTAACCCGCATCACCGCCGACGGCACGGCCTTCTACCCGGCACAGCGGATGACGCGCGAGGAGGCGCTGCGGTCGTACACGATCAACAATGCCTACGCCGCCTTCGAAGAGCACCTGAAGGGGTCGCTCGAGCCTGGCAAGCTGGCCGACATCACCGTCCTGTCGCAGGATATTCTGGAAGTTCCGGCGGATCGGATCCTCGCTACCCGCGTCGACCTGACCATCCTGGGCGGCGAGGTGCGCTATCGACGCTAACGGCCATACATCCACCACCGCCTTAGCCTCCCCACCGGCGCTCAGGCCAGGGGGTGGGATATCGCTCTGGCGGTGGGCTGCTCACTGCTCGGGTGCGCGGCGCGATGACCAATGCACATGGATGATCTGCCATCCGGCATCACGCCGCTGCAGCACCATCGTCTCTACGCCAAGCGAGTCGATCTGGCGCTCGCGGAGGGCACCGGTGGTTCGCGACCGGGTCAGCACGTAGGCAAGTTCACCGCTGATGACGGACGACTGCTCGAGGATCTCGTGGTCGGTGGCGGCGGCGAACTGGAGGTCGCCACCGAGGTGATGAGAAGCGTATTCGTCGCGAGACATCTCCGCTCCGCCCGACTCGAAGATGACTACATCAGAAGCCAACTGTGCCAGCACCGCATCCCCATCGCCGTTCGCCATGGCAGCGTGCAGAGCGTTTACGACCTCGGCGGGTGCCAGCGCCGCTTGCGGTGCGAACACTGGCGCTATCAGCAGCATCACGGACATTCGATTCACGCGCGCCCTCCTTTTCTGCAGCCGTTGCGACGGGACGTTGCCGTTGCCGGGTGCTCCCAGTTGACTCTTCGACACGCTGCGAGTGACGATGCGCGTATCCTGACCAGCTTATCCGCGTATTCCGGCCAGCATATCGAGGAACAGTTGTGAGAGTTGCCATATCCAAGTGCGGGCGCACGGCAGGCTTTGGCCTGGCTGCGATGATTTTGGTCGCCACGGCGGGGTGCGCCGTATCATCCGGTAACTCGGGCGATGTTGTTCTGGTGCTCGAGGCGCCACGATCTCTGGCGGTTCCGGAAGTGCTTCCCGGGAGCGGCGAGGCGAATCTCTTCGCCGCTGACGGACAGCTGCATATGAGCTGGCTGGAGCCGGGGCCGGACGACGAGTGGGCGTTGCGTTTCTCGACGCTGACCGGCGAGTCATGGTCGCAAGCGCGTACGGTGGCGAGCAGCCGGGGCTTCTTCGTCAACTGGGCCGACTTCCCCTCGGTCATTGCGACGCCGGGTGGAGGATTGGTGGCTCACTGGCTGGAGCGCAGCGGTGAGGGGACCTATGCATACGACGTGCGGCTGAGTCGCTCGCGGGATGGCGGCGTGACTTGGTCGGAGTCGTTCCGCCCGCACGACGACGGCACCCAGACCGAGCATGGCTTCGTTTCTCTGGTCCCGGAGTCAGACAGTGGCTTCACGGCGGTCTGGCTCGATGGCCGCAACTCTGCGTCAGCTTCCGACCCCTCCGACGCGGAGATGACGCTGCGGTCACGCCGTTACGGCGGTGATGGCCAGGCGGCTGCCGAACAACTGCTCGATGCACGGATCTGCGATTGTTGCCAAACCTCGGCAGCGTTCGTAGGCGACACGCTCATGGTCGCCTATCGCGACCGTTCCTCCGAGGAGATTCGTGACGTCCTCGTAGTCACGCGTGATTCGAGTGGCTGGAGCGAGCCAGTCGCCGTCGGCGACGACCAGTGGATGATCCCCGGCTGTCCGGTCAACGGGCCCTCGGTAGCTGCGCAAGGCGATCTGGGGGCCGTCGCATGGTTCGGGCTGGTTGCCGGCACACCGGAAGTGAAGGTGGCCTTCACCGACGACTATGGAACGAGCTTCAGTCCGCCGGTGCTAGTGGAGCGCGGCACGACCGAAGCGGCCACGCTTGGCCGTGTCGATCTGGAGTGGATCAGTACCGATACCGTTCTGGTCTCGTGGCTCACTGCCCTCGGTGCCGCCGCCGAGATCCGTTATCGAACCGTCGAACTCGACGGTGGGATGGGGGCCGTCAAGGTGCTTGCCAAGACCAGCCCCAGCCGGTCCAGTGGTTTCCCGAGAATGGCTCGAGCAGGCGAGCGCGTGGTCTTCGTGTGGAGGCAACTGGACGAGCCAGCGATGCTTCAGATGGCCACCGTTGCTCTGCGTTCACCAGCCCTTGGTGACTAATGCTGCTGATCGTAAGCACGGTGAGGTTTTGAGGCGAGCGCCACGGGAGACCCGCATCTCGCTTCTGCAATCGTCACCGCACCTGCGATCAGCATCCTGCAAGCTGTCGACTTGCCGGCCGCCACGCCAAAGGGCGACAATCAACACCATGCTCCGGCTCCTGGTTATCGCAGCAATTTCTCTGGCACCGGGCGCGACCGCATCATCCCCATGCTTGATGGGCGTATCGGATGATGGGGATCGGTCTCGGATACACTCGCATCGCGAGTCTGGCGTGATCCACCATTCGAGCCAGCAGAGCATCGTGGCGGACACCAACGCTGCAGCGGTCGGGGATGTTAGCCGGTCTCCCGAGAGTGAAGATCACGGACATTCCGGAGTCGGGGCCTGTGTGGCCGACTGTGCTACACACTTCCAGATCCCGACGGTGGACGCGATTGCACCTACCATCGCGAGCAGCGCCAGGACGCTGCTCGCGTCGGCGACAGCACCCAGCGCGCCCACGACGGCGATCGAGCATGTGCCGCTCATCTGAGCGTCGGCTCTCTGCAGCTCGGATCGACTAGCGGATAGGCGCGGGCGACGACCGCGCCACCCCCGGGCTCATCTGGACCGACCAGTTCTCCAGGTCAATCGTCGGCCGTCAGTTTTTCCGGCTTCCGTCCGTCCGTTCTCCCGCCTGGCTCAGGCCAAGACGAGTACCGACATGACCGAACACAATCGCCGATCGTTCATCGCAGGCGGGGCGCTCTCCGCAGCTGGAGTGCTCTCTGCCCGCCAGGCTCTCGGTAGACCCGAGAATCCGACCACAACGGGGCCGCTCGCAGGTTTGCGCGCTGACCTCGGCCCCCCCCGATCCAATGATCTCGAGCTATCTACTCGCGTGCACTCGCCAGACGTTGGCAAGTTGCCGTTCATACGCGAAGGCGACGTGAAGGTCTTCCGCATGGTCGCCGAGGTGTGCCAGCGATCGTTTCTTCCAGGCTGGCGCTTCGACACCTGGGGCTACAACGGCTCAACGCCCGGACCGACGATCGAGGTCGACGAAGGCGATCGGTTGCGCATCGTGGTGGAGAATCGACTCCCCGAGATCACCTCGATGCACTGGCATGGTCTCGAGGTTCCGATCGACATGGACGGCGTTCCGGGGGTGACCCAGGATCCGATCGCTCCGGGCGAGACGTTTATCTACGAGTTCGAGGTGCACCAACACGGCACCTTCTTCTACCACTCGCACATGGCCATGCAGGAGATGATGGGCATGGTGGGGCTGTTCATCATCCACCCGCGGCAGCCGTACGCTCCCCCCGTGGATCGCGATTTCGGCTTCGTCCTGCAGGAGTGGGCGATTCTCCCCGACAACTCCGTGCCGAACTCGCTTGCCATGGAGTTCAACTGGCTGACCCTGAACGGGCGCTCCGGGCCGCATACCACCCCGCTGATCGTTCGCCGGGGGGACCGGGTGCGGCTCCGCTTCGTCAACCTGGGCATGGACCATCATCCGATGCACCTGCACGGACACACCTGGGTTACGACCGGCACCGAGGGCGGGCGGATTCCAGAGACCGCATGGATACCAGGCAACACCGAGCTCGTCGGGGTGGCGCAGGCGCGTGACGTGGAATTCGTCGCCGACAACCCCGGCGACTGGATGCTTCACTGCCACCTGCCGCACCACATGATGAACCACATGGTGTCGATGGTCGGTCCTATGCGTGCGATGGGTGGAATGGCGCCGGGCGGCGACATGGACGCTGGAATGGGCATCTCGGGCGGGGCGGCGTTATCGGCGGAGAACGGCCCCTCGATGGGCCGCGCTATCGGGCTCGGCGCCATGCGTGATCGCCCGGTCAACAACCTGCCGATGCACCGCGGTGCGCAGGGGCGTTCGGTGCCGGAGATGCAGCATGGCGCCAGCACCGCGGATGCCGGTCAGGTGCCCGGCTTCCCGCAGGACCACTTCATGGCCATGGATGCGATGGTCGCCAAGCCCGAGACCCATGGCATGCGGCCGACTTGGTCCGGGGGCTCGATGGGCATGATGACGATCCTCCGGGTTCTCGAGGCCGATCTCTACGACGAGGTCGAGGCGTTGCGGACGCGGGCCGACCGGGCTTCCGGCCCGCACTCGCTGCACGGAGGCTCACGATGAGCGGCTGGTCGAGGCGTTTCACTGCCGCAGCGTTTGTCTGCGTCGCGTCGCAGAGCTTTCTCGTCAGCCCGGTGGCGGCCCAACAAGTCTCGCAATCAGGCGAACGGGTCGATGGGGTGTCGGCCAGACAGGCCGCCAGCAGGTCGGAGCGCGCTAGCGTCCAGGTGTTCAGCCTCGAGCGCCTCGAAGAGCTGGCGGCGGCCAACAACCCGACGCTCGTACAGGCGAAGGCCGGCATCGCTGCTGCCATCGGGCACCGCGACCAGGCGGGTCGCTATCCCAACCCACAGATCGCATACGTCGGTGAGGAGATCTCGTTCAAGCGTCCGGGCGACGGCAGCCAGCACATGCTGCTTCTCGAGCAACCTATCCTGCTCGGAGGGAAGCGCCGCTATCGCATCGAGCTGGCAGCCCGCTCGGAGGATCAGGCCCGCATCGAGGCCGAGGCGCAACTGCAGCGGGTGCTAACCGATGTGCGGTTGCTCTTCTACCGCGTGCTTGCAGCCGACGAGCTCCTGCGGCTCCGTGGTCAGCTGGCCGACATCGCCACCGAAGCGGTCGAGATCACCCGCCAGCTGGTCAACGTTGGCGCCGCCGCGCGGCCGGATCTTCTCGAATCGACCGTCGAGGCACGCCGCGCCACCGTCGCGCTGTTTCGGGCGCGGACCCAGGTCGCGGCAGCACGGCGGCGGCTTGCGGCCGTCGTCGGACACCAGGAGGTGGAGATCGGGCGACTCGAGGGAGCCTTGGCGCACGAGGCCCCCGAGCTTACCTACGAGAGCGTCCTCGCCGATCTCTACAACCGCAGCCCGGAGCTGGCGTTCGCGCGTATGGAGATCCTTCGCGCCGAGGCTCTGGTGCGCAGTGCGCAGGCCGAGGGCAAGCCAGACCTGTCCTTGATGGCGGGCGTTGGCTGGAACACCGACCGCTTCGAAGCCGGCCTCGAGATGCGGGGATGGCAGGGTCAGGTCGGTATCAGCCTCGAGCTGCCAGTCTCCGATCGCAACCAGGGCGAGATTGCCGCGGCGTTGGCGTTCAAGGATTTCGCCGCTTCCGCACTGCGCCGAATCGAGCTGTCAATTCGCTCCAGGGTGGCGAGTGTGTTCGCCGACTACGACAATGCCCGTACCGTCGTCCAGGTGTACCAGGCCGAGATCATCCCTACCGCCGCGGAGGCGCATGCCTTGTACCGCAGCAGCTACGAGCGCATGGCGGCTTCGTATCCACAGGTGCTGATCGCCCAGCGCAGCCTTTTCGAGGCACGCGCCGAGCATGTCGAGGGGCTGGACGCACTTTGGCACGCGGCGGTGACGATGCAGGGTCTTCTGCTGACGGACGGGCTTTCGGAGCCCGGAACGATCAGCGCGCCGGCGATGACGACCCCAGCTGGTGTAGGCCACGAACAATGAAGAAACGGGTCCAGCGTCGTGGCACGAGGCTTCGGGGCCCCTAACGAGTGCCGAAGAGCGTCGCCAGCGGGTTCTCCAGCATCCAGATCTCGGTGCGGTGTCGACCGGCGGAGAACACCAGTCGGTCGTCGTTCGGGTACAGCCGGATATCTCGCAGATCGCGTGGTAGCTCGTCCACCAGAATGCGGGTTGCCCCATCCCTACCTGCCCATCCTAGTGAATGTCGGTCGGCATCGGCGCGCACGTATAGGGCGCCACTACCATCGTTGGTCCAGCCGATGATATCGACGCCCTGCGAGCTCGTACCCAGCGTGGTGATGTCATGTCGCTCGCCGGTTGTCAGGCTGATGAACTCG
The DNA here is from genome assembly GCA_963666055.2 of Acidobacteriota bacterium. GTDB lineage: Bacteria > Acidobacteriota > UBA890 > UBA890 > WLXD01 > DASCOT01. The sequence continues at coordinate 2,069,280 of CAXWPH010000015.1, forward strand.
AGGATCCAGCTGGCCGGCTGGCCTGGGTCGTCGCGCCGAGTCGCGGTGGCCAGCATCGTGCCGTCGGGGGCGAACGAAAGGGCGCGTACGTCCGCCGGCGAAGCCCCCATCATCAGCACCGTCTCCTCGCGACTGTCGATGTTTCGCAGCACCAGATCGCCCTTGCCTTCTCGCTGTTGCGGGCGGTAGTACGCTAAGAAGCGACCGTCCGGCGACAGCGCCGGAGCGGCGGCGCAACCGCAGCTCGGGCGGTCCCAGGTGACCATCGGTTCCACCGCGGCGGTGTCTGCATCGATGGCATAGATACCCCAGCGACTGTCCTGATCGAGGGCCTCGACCACCAGGTGTGTGCCGTCCGGATGCCAGCGCGGAGCCAGCACCTTACGTAGGTCCGGCGCTGGGGAGTGCTCTGCGCCCGTCCGCAGATCGCGGACAACCAGAATCGTGGGCCCGAGGCCAGCAGGCAGCATGCCCCGGTCGGATAGGTAGACCATGCGCCGACCGTCGGCAGATAGGGCAGGCGATCGATTGACCCCGACGAACCGGCCGCCGATCGCTACACGCTCGCCGATGGCGCCGGTTTGCGGATCGATGGTAGCGGTGTAGATGTCGTTGAGGCTGATCTGCTGCGCGTAGACCAGCGCCCCGTGATCGGCGAAACCCAGCGGGATGCTGCGCGCGAAGTCCGGCTTGACGAGCTGCGGCTCGTTGCGCCTGCGGCCATCGCGACCGACCTCGACGACCCATGCCGCCAGTGTCCCCGTACGGTCGCTGACGAACAACACGTGCCGTCCGTCTGTGGTCCAGATCGGCAGCAGATCGTTGGCGGGGTGATCCACGAGCTTGGTGGTTACCGAGCCGTCGCTGGCGATCAGCAGGATATCGTGGGTACCGTCGTCGTTGAGATGGTGGTATGCAATCCAGTGCCCGTCGGGCGACAGCCGCGCGGTTACGGACGCCGTCGGACCGAGCTCGGCCACCACGCGCACGCTGCCATCTTCGATGGAGATCAGCGCTAGCTCGTGGGTGGTGTCGTCGACGTCCACCACGGCCAACAGATCATCGCCGTCGGTTGACCAACTCTCGAGCTGGACTTGACGAGGTCGCATCCATCCGGCGAGCACCGAGTGCTCCTCGGATCCGTCCGCCGAGATGATGCGAATCTCGTAGCCAGCCTCGGGCGAGCGCCGCGTATAGGCGACGCTTCGGCCGTCGGGTGATACGACGCTCGAGCGCCACATGTTGCTGTCCAGGGCGCTACCGAGATCGGTCACGGCGCGTTGGAAACCTCGGTCCAGGTCGTGGATCGCGAGGCTACCGGAGGCGGAGTCGATGAACGAAATAAAGCTCCCATCAGGCGACAGCGCGCCGAACGCATAGGCTTCCGACCCTTCCAGGAGTCGCCGCGCGACCATCGAGTTGCCCCCGCCGATGCGTAGCTCGTCGCCCAGCACGGCTCGCGCCAGGCGCACGAGCTCGCTGAGTCGCGGATCCATGGCGTAGTTGGTGACGATCCGCCGGTGGTGCGCCAACGCCTCCTCGACGCGACCGACTCGCGAAAGCAGCACCGCAAGACGAAACTCAGCAACCGCCGCCAGCGGTGCATCGGCATCCGGCGCGGCCAGCGCCCGCTCGTAGGAAGCAATGGCCGCCTCGGGATCGCCTACCGCCTCTTCGAGATGGATGGCTCGCTGCAGAAGCTGACGCGCCGAGTCGGGTGTCTGTGGAATCGTGGCGCCGGCGCTGTTGCCATTGGTCACGAGCATGGTGCCGCAAAGCGCGACGGCCACGCCGACGATCGTTGCCCATCGGGAGCGAGAGGCAGTTAGACCGATGCCAGGGGTCATGGGATGAACTTGTAGCCGGCGCCGCGCACCGTCAACAGGTGACGTGGGTTCTGCGAGTCGGCCTCGAGCTTCTGCCGCAGGCGATACATGAATGTGTCGATCGTGCGCGTCGTCGGGTAGGCGTTGAGCCCCCACACGTCATCGAGGAGCCGATCGCGGGTGATCACCTCGTGCGGATGCTCGATCATCAACCGCAGCATGGCCACCTCACGGTCGGTCAGGTCGTACTGCTCGGAGCCCTTGAAAACCACGTATTGCCCGAAATCGACCACCGCATCGCCGATCTTTATCCGTTCGGCGCTGCCGTTGTCATCGGCGGCACGACGCAGGTGAGCCCGCACGCGCGCCAGTAACTCCTTCACGCTGAACGGCTTGGTGACGTAGTCATCCGCGCCGGTATCCAGCCCCACGACCTTGTCCCCCTCCTGCGACTTCGCTGTGAGCATGATTATCGGGGTGCGGATACCCCTTTGGCGCAGCTCGCGACACACCTGAATACCGTCGAGCTTGGGCAACATCACGTCGAGAAGAATCAGGTCCGCGCGACCGGTCAATGCCAGCTCGATGCCGGCCTCGCCGTCGGCCGCCACCAGCGCCGCGAATCCGTTGTGCTCGAGCGCGTCGCGGAGCCCGCTGACCAGGTGAGGCTCATCCTCGATTATCAGGATTGTCGATCGGTTCTCACTCAAGAGGATCCTTCCCGCTCGGTTGTTCGTCGAACTCCAGGCTCGTCGTGCGGCGCCGCTGTTTCGCTTCGGGGTCGCGCGGCAGCACGACGGTGAAGGTCGTACCGTGGTTCGGCGTGCTGTCGACGTCGATGGAACCGCGATGGGCATCAACAATATGGCGCACGATGGTCAGCCCGATGCCGCTGCCGGCGACGGATCGGAGCTCGGGATTATCAATGCGGCAGAACGGATCGAAGATCTGCTCGACGGCCTCGTCGGTCATACCGACTCCAGTGTCTGAGACCTCGATCCGCACTCCGTCGTCTTCGGCTGCAAGGGTCACGGCAACGTGCTTGTCGCCCTCGCCGATGTACTTGGAGGCATTCGACAACAGGTTCACAAGCACCTGAGCGATGCCGTCACGATCGATCCGCACTACCACGGGTTCGGTCGGAAGGTCGACCTCGAGTTCGATGCCAGCGGTTTCAAACGAGTATCGGTAACGCTCGATGATGTCGGCAATCAGGCGATTCAGATCGTCGGGCCGGAAGCGGAAATCGCGGCGGCCCGACTCGATGCGCGAGAAATCCAGCACATTCTCTATGACGCCGGAAAGTCGCTCGCTCTCGTCCAGCATCACCTGGTAGTACTCGGGCTTCTTGGACTCTGGGAGCCATCCGGCCCGGAGGTTCTCGGCGAACATGCGAATCAGCGATAGCGGTGTCTTGAGCTCGTGTGAGACATTCGACACGAAGTCCGAGCGGGCTCGCGCCAGTGCCACCTCACGCGAGATGGTGCGGGTGGCGAGCACCAGCCCTCCTACCACGGCCAGGAACGCGGCCAACAGCAGCACAGCGTAGTCCATCACGTCGCGTTGCCCCACCGCCGCCAAGGTGCCGGCGCTTGGGAAGGCGGCGATGTGCCACCCGGGCAACGCTACCAGGGCGATCCGGGCAGTCACCTTGTCCTTCGGGGGGTCGCTCGTCGTTGCCGACACGATCTCTGTGGCGGATCTGCGTCGTCGCTGCTACGTCGCCTACGTCGGCATTGCGAGAAGGTTGAAGCGTCGTGTCGACGAGCATTTGATTGGAAGAGACAGCAGCGTCGCTGTTGGAACGTCGGCGACCGGGATCAATCCCGAGTACGTAACGGAGGTCCGCTGGTGGCAGAACGGTGCTTTCAGGGGGAAGCAGGCGCTGGCGGCCGCCGAGGTTTCTGGCAACAGAGATCTTGCAACCCGTTCTCCGCAGTAGAGCCAGGACTCCGCTGGCAACAACAAAGAAGATCCACGATCCAGCATTCCGAGAGCGGATGGACGCCTTGTTCAAGGGCGAGCCCACCGGGAAAGTGCCTGTGCCGAACCTCGCCAGCCTGGCACGGACGCCGGGCTGCAGTAGCGGAACCTCGGCCGGGTCCACGTACTTGAACCACTCACGCTTGAACAGCCCGCCTCCGAAGGGCCGCGGGCTGTCTACGCGAGTTGAAAAATCTCTGCGCGAGTTGAAAAAATCAAGGACGCGTGGCCGGAGCTGCCCAGACGGTCACCGGGGCGCTGCTACTCTTGCCGTCGCCGCCGGCGACCGCGCCGTCGCCACTGCGCCTCGTGTAATAGCCGTCAGCGCCCGTGTGTCGGGCCCCAGTGAACAATCGATCCGCTTAGAGCTCGGAGCTTTAACAACATGGCAAATAAGGCCAGTCTGACAGAACTAGATGAGGCCATTAAGGCGCTTGAGTCGGTCGACATCGATCGGCTGAAAAGACCATCTCTAGGCGATGAATCACTCGCTAAAGACATCGTCAGTCGGCTAACGCCGATTGGGAAACTCGCAGACCTAGCCAAGCGCTACGCCCCGCTTGTTCATTACAATCTCGTTGGAGAGGTTCGAAACACCATTGCGACGATCACCCAGGCCATGAATGCCCATGCTGCGCTCGAACCATCCCAATATATCGACCAAAAAGTGGCGTTCCTCCAAGACCTCGACGATCGGATCGAGGAATCCAAAAACTGGCAGCCGACACTCGCTGCGGCAGCGGTACTCGATCGCGGCCTTCTCGACGATGAAGGCGTCAAGCGCGCGAGCGACCTGGCGCTGGAGAACCTAAAAGAGACGGCTGCCGAAACGCTTGCAACGATCAAAGTCGAAGCCGATAAGGCCATCCAAGGAGCTCAGGATCTGGCCGAGGAGATCGAGGCTAGAGCCCGCCGTACGGCGTCACAGATCTCCGTTGAGGAGGCACAGAATCAGTTTAAAGAAGCGGCTAAAGGTGACGAGAAGAGTGTCCGCCGTTGGTGGTGGACAGCTATTGGCTCGGTCGGCCTCTTAGTTATTTTCCCGCTGCTGTTTATGCTATGGGAACTCCCAGCCGGCGAGTGGCCAGTGGCGCTGTATCACACGTTGCTTAGGATACTCGTGCTGAGCGCCATAGCTGGCACGGCGGCGTTCACATTCAGGATGCTCAGAGCGCATCTCCACCTAGCTGAGAAGAACAAGCATCGCGTGAGAGTGGCGAACAGCGTCGCGGATCGTCTGAAAGAACCTCGAGGCCGCCGAGGTGTCGTCGCCGACGTGCGGTACCAGCTGGAGCAGCGCTTCGGTTACCAGCTCCGGCGTCAGCTCCGCGGCGAAGCCCTCCGGCCACGGGTGCGGAAAGCTCGGCAGCCGCGCCAGCACTGCCCGCGGCAGCACGGCGCACAGGCCGCCCGTGAGCTCTGGGTGCTGGTGCTCTAGGTTGCGTAGGCGCCGGTAGCGCGTCGGCAGCCGCGATGGCCAGCGCGGAGACAAACCCACCGCGGGGTTGTCGATCGCTGCGGCGGCGCCAGGATTCTCATTACGGCTTGGTGTCCAGCATGACCACGATCCAGTCGTTCCTAAACTGGGTCTCTGGTACCCATGAGTTCTTGTCTGGTATTGTGTCTGTAATTGTATGCACCTTGAGATCGTGTCTTGGTATCTTGTTTCATTGCAACGACTTAGAGAAAATAAGTGGCGGAGGGGGTGGGATTCGAACCCACGGCACGGAATGAACCGTGCAACGGCTTAGCAGGCCGCCCTATTCGTCCGCTCTAGCACCCCTCCAACGGGACGTGATCTCCATGCGCCGGCGACTGAGGCGGAGGCAGAAGGATTCGAACCTTCGGACCGCCTTTGAAAGCGGTCAACGGTTTTCAAGACCGCCGCATTCAGCCGGACTCTGCCATGCCTCCGGATGAGCGGTAGGTTACCAAGACCAAGCGTGCGAGGTAGCCCCTGTGGCTAACCGCCGGGGCGGTTGATTGGGTCGATGCGCTCGATATCGGCCAGGTATGGACGCAAGGCCTTCGGCACCCGCACTGTCCCATCGGCTTGCTGCTGGTTCTCCAGGAGTGCTACGAGGGCGCGACCGACCGCAATCCCCGAGCCGTTCAGGGTGTGAGTCAGCCGCGTCTTTCCATCACCCTCGGGCCGGTAACGAATGTCGGCGCGTCGCGCTTGGAAGTCGGTGCAGTTGCTGCATGACGAGATCTCTCGATAACGACCCTGTGAGGGTAGCCAAACCTCCAGGTCGTAGGTCTTGGCGGCAGCGAAGCCCATGTCGCCCGTCGACAGCGTGATCACACGATAAGGCAACTCCAGACCCTGCAGGATGCGCTCGGCGTCGGCGGTGAGCGTCTCTAGCGCCTCGAAAGAGGATTCCGCGTCGGTGATCCAGACGAGCTCGACCTTGTTGAACTGGTGCATGCGTATGAGCCCGCGAGTGTCGCGACCGTAAGAGCCCGCTTCACGACGGAAGCACGACGTATGGGCGCAGTACTTCACCGGAAGATCTGTTGCAGCGAGGATCTCGGCGCTGTGGAGGTTTACCAGCGGCACTTCGGAGGTCGGAATCAGGTAAAGATCGTCGCCGCCCACGAAGAAGGCGTCATCGGCGAACTTTGGCAACTGGCCGCTTCCCTGCATGGCCTGCGGTGTTACCAGCAGCGGCGTGAGCACCTCCAGGTAGCCGTGGCTTGTGTGTACATCCAGCATGAAGGCAGCGAGTGCCCGCTCGAGCCTTGCGCCGGCGCCGAATTGCACCGAAAAGCGTGCTCCAGAGAGTTTTGCCGCACGCGCGAAGTCGAAGATGCCGAGCGACTCACCGAGCTCGACGTGATCGCGGGGCTCGAAGTCGAACTCTGTCGGCTGACCCCAAGTGCGCTCAGTGCGGTTGGACGCCTCGTCCTCGCCAATCGGCACGCTCTCATGCGGCAGGTTTGGCACGCACAGCATATCGTCGCGAATCGCTGCTTCGACGCCCTTGAGCTCGCCCTCGAGCTCCTTGATGCGATCGCCTACACTCCGCATGCTCGACATGATCTCGCTGGCGTCGGCACCGCTGCGCTTGAGCTCGCCGATCCGTTTGCTGGTTTCGTTACGCTCTGCCTGCAGCCCCTCGACCTCACCGATGAGCGCACGTCGCTGTTTGTCGCGGGCCATCAGCGCTTCGATGTCTACATCCGAGTGGCGCTGCGCCAGCGCGTTGCGCACTTGGTCGGGGTGTCGACGGATGATGCTGAAGTCGAGCATTCGGGAGACCTGGGTGGCGAAGTACGGGGACTCTGCCCAGAGGATATCGGGGTCACCGATGGCGCACGAGTACGCGTGGTAGCTTCGAGCGTTCCAGTTGTCGACAGCACAGGATCACCATGAGCTTCCGCACGACGGTCATTCCGGTTGCGGGCCTCGGCACGCGCTTCCTGCCCGCCACCAAGGCGACCCCCAAGGAAATGCTCCCGGTGTTCGATCGGCCGCTGCTGCAGTACGCCGTCGAGGAGTCGGTGGCCGCTGGCGGCAGCCGAATCGTCTTGATTACCGCACCCGGCAAGACCTCTGTGCTGAAGCACTTCGCCGCCGATCCGGGGCTCGAAGCCACCCTCCGCGAACGCGGTAAGAACGCGATGCTCCAGGTGGTCCAGTCGGTAACCAGCCTCGCCCGGGTAGAGGCGGTGGAGCAACGGAAGCCCTGCGGTGTGGGGCACGCGATCTTGCAGGCGCGCGAGGCGGTAGGCGACGAGTGCTTCGCGGTGATGTTTCCGGACGACTTCCTGCTGGCGAAGGTTCCCGTCCTCGAACAACTCCGACGCGTTCACGTCCAACACGGAGGCATCGTGGTGGCGGTCGAGCGAGTACCGCACGAGCACGTCGATCGGTACGGCGTGATCAGCGGCGAACGTGTTGCCGCCAACGTCTATCGCGTCACCGACATGGTGGAAAAGCCTTCGATCGACGAGGCGCCCACGGATCTGGCGATCGTCGGTCGCTACGTGCTTCCGCCGAAAATCTTCAGGATCCTTGGCGAGACCGGTGCCGGCGTCGGCGGCGAGCTCCAGCTAACGGACGCGCTGAGGTCCGCGCTAAGCGAGGAACCCTGTCATGCGGTGGAGTTCGAGGGGGTCCGCTACGACTGCGGCAGCCGCTTCGGGCTTTTGCAGGCGACCGTCGAGGTGGCACGACGTCATCCCGAAGTCGGGGGCAGATTTCGTCGCTACCTGAGCGAGCTGGACTGACGCGGGGCGACTATCGCTAGTGAGCCACAGGAGACGCTAATCGCTCTTCTTATCGGGTTTCTTCGAAGTCTTGTCGCTCGTCGACTTGGCGGCCGTATCAGAGTTCTTCTTCTCCGACCCCTTCTGGCCCTCGCCCTTGCTGCCTTCGGCAGATTCCTTGCTGTCCGATGCCGGCTTCTTGCCCTTGTCGGAGTAGTCGGTGACGTACCAACCGGTGCCCTTGAACTGGATCGCTGGAGCATGCACGAGTCGATCGACACGCCCCTTGCACTCCGGACAAGTGCGCACAACGCGATCCGAGAATTTCTGTATGCGTTCGAAGCGATGGCCGCATTTGCGGCACTCGTACTCGTAGATTGGCATCGGGGGCGCCGGGTTGCGCAACAGCGGCTTGGAAAGTTACCACCCCCAATATACCAACGTCGGGCGTGCGGCGGAGACGATACGTATCCGCGTCGAGCAACTTCGCCAGCACCGCATTCGCTGGGGCGCCGACGCACCCAGGTCACTTCACCCTTTGGCGTCCATCCAGTTGGCCCCGACCCTGATTTCAACCAGCAGCGGTACGTCGAGCTCGATGGCGCCCTCCATTTCCTGTTTCACTACTTCCGTTACTCGATCGACCTCCGGCTCGGGCACTTCGATCACCAGCTCGTCGTGCACCTGGATGAGCATCCCGGATCTCAGCCCTAGCTTGGCGAGGCGGGCATGCAGATTGACCATGGCCAGCTTGATCAGGTCGGCGGCGGTTCCCTGAAGCGGTGTGTTCACGGCGATGCGCTCGCCGAAAGAGCGCACCATCGGGCGGCCGCTCTGTAGCTCGGGGAGGTGGCGTACGCGTCCCAGCAAGGTGGTTACGAAACCTTCCGCTCGGGCTCGGTCGATCGTCGCTTCGAGGTAGTCGCGCACCCTCGGGTAGGCGCTCAAGTAACGCTGGATGAAGTCCTTGGCCTCCGCCAGGGAGACGTTGAACTCGCGCGCTAGGCGCTGCGGGCCCATCCCGTAGAGCACGCCGAAGTTGATTACCTTGGCCCGGTCACGTTGCTCGTAGCTAACGTCCTGAGGTTCAACATGGAAAATCTGGGCGGCGGTGGCACGGTGGATGTCGATGCCGTCGAGGAAAGCCTGCTGCAGCGCCGGGTCGGCCGATAGATGCGCCATAATGCGCAGTTCGATCTGCGAGTAGTCGGCCGTCATCAGCAGGCACCCGTCGGCGGGAATAAAAGCGCGGCGAATCTGCCGTCCGGTCGACTTGCGGATGGGAATATTCTGCAGGTTCGGGTTGCTGCTCGACAGGCGTCCGGTCGCAGCCACCGCCTGATCGAAGGATCCGTGAACGCGGCCGGTATCGGGCAGCACGTAGCCCGGCAGTGCGTCGACGTACGTACTCTTGAGCTTCGAGAGCTCGCGATACTCCAGAATCTGGCTGACGATCGGGTAGTCGGGGGCCAGCGCTTCGAGTATCTCGGCCTTGGTGGAGCGACTGCCCTTGGCGGTCTTGCCGCCGGCGGGCAGCCCGAGCCGGTCGAACAGTACTTCCGCGAGCTGTTTCGGCGAGTTGAGGTTGAACGGTTCTCCGGCGATTTCGTAGATCTGCGCTTGTAGGGTCTCGATCCGCTCCCCGAACTGGGAGGACATCTCCGCCAGGTACCCGGTATCGATACGTATGCCGCGCAGCTCCATCGCCGCCAGCACTTGCATCAACGGCATCTCGAGGTCGGCGAGCAGCGCGCCCAAGCCTGGTTGTGCCTCGAGCTCCGAGTCGAAAACGATTGCCAATCGCAGGGTCAGGTCGGCGCGCTCGGCAACGTAGCGCGTCGCTTCGGCTATCGGGATGGCGTCAAATGTGGCCTTGCGGTCGGGCAGTATCTCTTTGAGCTGGGTCGTGCGGACGTGGAGCAGGTCGCTCGCCAGCGCCGACAGGCGGTGACTCTGACGTGTCGGATGTAACACGTATGACGCCAGCATGATGTCGAGCTGTGGCTGGACCCCGACTACTTCGTGGCGCGCCAGCGTGATCAGATCGCGCTTGAGATCGTAGCCAACGATGTCGACGTCACCGTCGACGAGCAATGGCGACAACAAGCGCAGGCACTCGTCGGTGCGCATCGCGTTGGTGGCTCCGAGGCCCTGATGTGCAAGCGGGACATACACACCGCCGCCGGGCTCCCAGCTCATCCCCACACCGACGATCTGGGCGCGCATCGGTTGCCTGGCGTCCACCTGCAGCTTGATGGCCACACGTCCCGCCTCACGGATCGTGATGATGGCCTCCTCGAGTTCCGCAGAGTTAGCGACGGTGCGGTAATCGCCCTCTGCTCGCTCGGGCTCCACGACGTAGTCGTCTAGCAGCCGACGGAACTCCAGCTCCGTGAAGATTTCTCGGCATGTGGCGACATCGGGCTGGCCAACCCCCATCGCTTCGAGCGGCAGGTCAATGGGAAGATCCGTGTGAATGGTGGCGAGCCGCTTCGACAGGTGGGCCTGCTCGGCATACTCGGCCAGGTTGCGACCGTACTTGTACTTCGCCAGGTCGCCGGCGTGGTCGACTGCGTTCTCCAGCGAGCCATATGTCTGTAGCAACTCGCGAGCGCGCTTCGGACCGATTCCCGGGACCCCCGGGATGTCGTCAACGCTGTCTCCCATCAGTCCGAGCAGATCGGTCATCAGTCGAGGAGGCACACCGTACTTGTTCTCCACGTCCTCGGGGCCGTAGAGGTAGCGCTGGTTACGCTCGGTGAGCAGCTTGACCTTGTCGCTGACCAGCTGCAGCAAGTCCTTGTCTTCGGAGACGATGACGGTGCGTATCCCGGCCTCCTCGGCGCGGGCGGCGAGCGTGCCGATCACGTCGTCGGCCTCGTAGCGCGGCAGCTCGAAGATGGGGATGTCCATCGCTTCGACGATGCGACGTATCCAGGGGATCTGCTCCCGCAGGTCAGCGGGTGTTTCCGGCCGACTGGACTTATAGCCTGCGTACTCTTCGTGGCGCACGGTGGGTCCGGGCGGATCGAACACGACGCCGCAGTAGTCGGGCTTCTCCTCGCTGATCAGCTTTCGCAGCATGGTGACGAAGCCGAGCGTGGCGTTGGTGGGGACGCCGTGTGAATTCGTCAGCTCCGGCAACGCGTGGTAGGCGCGATGGATCTGATTGAGGGCGTCGATCAGATAGAGTTTCTTGGCAGGCATGCGCAGCGTACGGTGCGGGGTTGAGGGTGAGCGGATGCTACTGCGGGATGCGCAGAGGCGCCAACGAAGAGGTCGCGTGCCTGCCACACCTCCACCGCGCCCTGCTAGACTAGAGGGGTGCGGAGGTGGCGATCCCGGCCATCCTACGAGTGCATCACAAAGGCGGATCGCGCTCAGTTGACCCTGTTCGAGGGACGATGATAGATTTCGCACGTTCTACCCCTGCGTAAACAAGATGCGAAGGTGCATATTGGCTCGGACACGTCCCCAACCGGTCCGGGGGATCGCATTGACGCTGGCCGTCCTACTGACGGCGGGTATTTCTGCGAACGTCACGGCGCAAACTCTGGTCGCGTCGACGACTCAGAACCTCGTCGGCGTCGTGCAGGATTCCCGCGGCCTGCCGCTGCTGGGGGCGTTCGTGGCGGTGATCGCACTGGGCGACGACCAGCCGGCCGCGATTGTCGTAACCGACACCAGCGGTGCGTTCGAGGTCAAGAACCTACCGTCCGGCATCTACTCGCTCCTGGTAGGAAGTCTGGGATTCGCCGGCACGATGCTGCAAGGCATCAACGTACCGGGCAGCGCCCCGCTGACCCTGCAACTCGAGGCTGATCCCTCACGTAGCCTTTCCGCTTTCAGCGCGCCGCTGGATATGAGCTGGGCGCTGCGCTCGAAGAAGCGCGATGTGCTCCGCCAGACCAATGGCACGATCGTTGTTGACAACGGCACCGACGCCGTGAGGCTGGCTCCTGCCATGTCCGTGACCGACAGGGTGGTGCGAGGTGCCGACGCCGTGACCGGCGAGCTGCGTCTTTGGAGCGTCACGAGCACGAGCAGCACGGAGACGGTTGGCGTCACGTCGCTATCGCTCGGCAGTCCGGAAAGCTGGAGCCTTCGGGCACACGTGGGGGGCTCGGGTGCCCTATGGGCGGCAAGCGACTTCAGGCGCGACGTCGGTGGCGGCCATGAGCTTCAGGTCGGGTTTGGCTACGTTGGTGGAACATTCGATCTGCTTGGTCCCACCCATGGTGAGCTTGCTCCGGCCGACGCCTGGATCGGTCGCCTCGACCTGCGTGACACCTGGCGTATCTCGCGTCCGTTGAGCCTCTCTGTGGGCGTGCGGTATGAGCATCAGAGTTATTTCACTACCTCTGCTCTGGTATCGCCAACCGTCGAGGTGACGTACCAGCCCAGCGAGACAACGCGCATATCCACCGGAGCGACTCACAGCTCGACGGGCTTCGGCTTGGCCGACGACGAGGGGTTCGACGTGCTGACGCTGCTCCGTCAATCGGAGCTTCGCATCGGCAACACCAGCCGCGTCCAACCGGAGCGCGCACGCCGCTACCACCTTGGGGTGGAGCAGCGTATCGGCCCGGCGGCGGTCAGCGCACGCGCCTACTTCGATGACGTGACCGATGAGCTACTTGGCGTGTTCGTTTCGGGGCCGGACGGGGTAAGTAACTACCTGCTCTTCAACATCGGCGATTCTACTGCCAGCGGGTTCGAGCTTGCTGTGGCCGGAGAGCTGCTCGATACGCTCGTCGGCAGCGTCTCGGGCCAGGTCAGCTATGCGCTGCATAGTCGCGACAAGGCGTACGCGCTTGCGACTCCGGGCCAGTTGGTAGATCGCCTGGAAGAGATCGACAGCAACACGATTCAGCAGACGCATGAGGTGCAGGCTTCTGTAGCCGCCGAGATCGCGCCGTCGCGGACGTACCTCCAGGCAAGCTACAACTGGCGATCAGGCATGCCGGTCGTTCAGGAGGGCGAGGTGCGGTACGATTACGGGCGCCTGGATCTGCGCTTGCGGCAACCGTTGCCATTCCATTCCGGGCGCGCCCAATGGTCGGCGATGGTGCAGGTTCGCAATCTGCTCGGGCCCGCCTACGATCGTCTCTACAATGTGTCGTTAGCTGAGCTCGTCGGACTCACCCGCGGTATTGCCGGCGGATTGGCGGTTCGTTTTTGAGCAAGTAGCACCGGCGGCTCGTTCCCCTGGGGCGGTTGGAGAGCGCGACGCTGGATGGATTCAGATAATCGAGTTCGAAGTGTGGCGAGGGAGGCAACCCCTCGCCTTTTCTGTCGTTGTGGGTCAACGGGCCGCGCCCATTTTTTTGAATGTCAGGACCAATAAATTGGATCATAAATTGACGTGAATTGTCACTCCGGCCGCTCAGGGCCCCGCATGACAGGACTCCTGGGGTCGCGGCGTTCACCTGCCCGGCTGGTATGCCTCTTGCGTAGACTCGTAGTTAGCTTCGAAGCCAGTCTTGAACCTGAGCCGCTCTACCCGTTTGCCCGGGCTGAACAACCACAATGACCAATCAACGCCAACGCATCGACGCTCTCCAGATCGTCGGGCTCATTGCCCTTGCCGGCGTGCTGGTCTTCCTCGGGGCGATTTCGTTCACCAACCAGCTGAGCTGGCGCGAGCCTACCGACGGCGTGCGATGGGAGCTGCGCGACGACCAGGTAACGGCCGCCGAGGTCGAGGTGGCTGGAGCTGGCGCCGACCCGGGACTACACGCCGGCGACAGGCTGATAAGCATCGATGGCCAGCCACCAATCGACCCGCTGGTGGTTGAGATCATGCTTTTCAGTCGCGATGTGGGCGAGCGCGTCGAGTACATGGTGCAACGGGCCGGCGACGATATTCTCGTTCCGCTGATCATCGGCGGTCGACGGGTGGAGACGGGCTACTATTACTATCTGGCGTTCGTCGGGCTGGCGTTCCTGCTGGTCGGAATCTTCGCGTTGCTGCGCGGCTCCGATTCGTCGAGCCGTCGGTTCTTTGTGCTCGCGCTTGCGTTCTATGTGCTCTTCACGCTGTCGGCTACGACGCGCGACGCTGACCCGTGGAACAACGTCATCTCGTGGCTCGATCAGATTGCCAGGGCCGTTGTCCCAGGCCTGTTCGTCTATTTTGCGCTGACGTTCCCGCGGCCCAAGCGGGAGTTCGAGGCGGTGCGGTCGCCGCTGACCCTGGCGATCTTCGCACCTGGTGCTCTCTTGTTCGCGATTAACCTGCTGTCGCGGTTCGCCAGTCGCTGGATGGGGTTGTCTGCCGTCGGCGCCGATCGGCTGTTTCAGATCGGAGCACGCGGCGAACTCTTGTATTTTGCGCTGGCGATCGTACTCGGGGTGGCGACGTTCGCGCACACGTTGCGAACTTCCACCAGTCCGGTCGAGCGCATGCGGCTCAAGTGGCTCGTCGGAGGCCTAGCGATCGGCTTCCTGCCGTTTCTGGTGATCTACCTGCCGATGGAGATGCTCGGGCTCGAGTACGTGCCGCTGACCAACCTGTTGATGATCCCGCTGATGCTGGTACCGCTATCCTTTGCCTACGCGGCGGTTGGCTTCCGGCTCTGGGACGTCGAGGTCATCCTCAAGCAGAGCATTATCTACGCAGTGGCGATCCTGGTCGTGCTCGGTGCGTATTTCGTCTCGCAGTGGTCGCTGGCGCTTCTGCTCGGCCCCGAAGACCAGCTCGTGCAGACGACGTCGCTCCTGGCCACGTTGCTGGTGGCGATCGGTTTTGCACCGCTGCGGGAAAAGCTCGGCGATCTGGCCGATCGTCTCTACTATCGAGACAGCTACAGGGCTCGCCGTACGCTCATGGACTTCGGGCGCGAGCTTAACAGCGAAACCGACCTTTCCCGCGTCGTCGACCTGCTCGCCCAACGGGTTCGCGAAACCCTGCACGTGGGCCGCGTTGCCGTGTTGCTGCGAGCGCAGGAGCGCGACCCGCTACGCGTCGTTCCACCCAACGGCTCGCTGACGGAGGGACGACAACTGTCGTCGACGTTCTCCCAGTTCGTCGCAGGCGTGCTCACCAGGCGCGAATTTCTCTACGTCGATGACCTGGAAAGCCTGCTCGACACAAACCCAGACGATCGCGAGATCCTCGAGGCCGAGGACCTATCGTACTTTCTGCCGCTGGACGTCAAGGGCGACATCATCGGCGTGCTCGCACTGGGCAGAAAGCTCTCCGGCGACTATCTGTCGACGGAAGATCTCAAGGTACTGCAGCCGCTGGCGGCGCACCTGGCGCTGGCGATCGACAACGCCCTGCTGTACCGCGAGGTGCAGCGTCGCGCCGGCGAGCTCGAGCGCCTGAAGGAATACAGCGAGAACGTAGTCGAGAGCATCAAAGCCGGCGTCATGGTGCTGGACGAGAATGGCCGCGTGCAGTCGTGGAACCGCTCGCTGGCGCGCTTGCACGGCATCGAGCCCGAGCAAGCTATGGGGCTGGCGCTTGAAGACCTGTTTCCCGCCAGCTTCAACCGGGTGCTCTCCGATGCGCGTGCCAAGCTGCACCGTGGCCTCGAGCCGGTGACGTCCGCCTATCGCATTCCGCTCCGCACGCGCGCCGGAAAGGACCGTGTCGTGACGTTTTCGATGGCGCCGCTGGTCGGTGAGCAGGGCGGCGAGGGCACGGTGATCATCGTCGACGACGTCACCGAGCGGGCCGAGCTCGAATCACAGCTGCAGCAGGCCGAGAAGCTCACATCGGTCGGGCTCCTCGCCGCCGGGGTGGCCCACGAGGTGAATACACCGCTGACTGGTATCTCAAGCTACGCACAGATGCTACAGCGCAAGCTTCCGAAGGCCGACCCGCACCGCGCTATCCTCGAGAAGATCGAGAAGCAATCGTTCCGCGCCTCGCAGATCGTCAACAACTTGCTGAATTTCTCGCGCCAGCAGACGGGCGAATTGAGAGACGTCCATCTCAACGATGTAGTGCACGACACGCTGGTGCTGGCGGAGATCCAGCTCAACAAGCGCAACATCAAGATCACCACCAAGCTCGCCGATGACGTGGCGCCGGTGACTGGTGATCCGATCAAGCTGCAGCAGGTGCTCATGAACCTACTGCTCAACGCTCGCGACGCGATGCCTACCGGCGGCGAGTTATGCATCGAGACGACGCAAAGCAACGGCGACTCGACGCTACAGGTCAGCGATACCGGGATGGGCATCAAGGAAACCGACCTCGACAAAGTCTACGACCCATTCTTCACTACCAAGGGCATTGGCAAAGGTACCGGCCTCGGGCTGTCGGTGAGCTATGGGATCATTCAGGAGCACCGCGGCACGATCGCCGTGGAGAGCGATCCGGATACGGGCACGACGTTCCGCATCACCCTGCCTTCGACGAGCGCCGACGGCCACTAGCCCCCTCCCCCTCCCCCTCCCCCCGCGAGTCGGTTGGCTCAACCGGCCGCGCAGGTAGAGCCTTTGTCGAAAGAGCAGACCATCCTGGTGGTCGACGACGAGCCGATCATGCAGGAGATCCTCTCGGAGTTCCTTACCGAAGAGGGCTACGCGGTCGATGTCGCCCGGTCCGGAGAGGAAGGCATCGAGCTGGTAAAGGGCCGACCCTACGACTGTGCCGTCGTCGACCTCATGATGCCGGGCATCGACGGCATCCAGACCACACAGGCGTTCAAGGAAATCGATCCGACTCTCCCGGTGATCATGATCACCGCCTACGCTTCCGTGGAATCAGCGGTCGAGGCGATGAAGCGCGGTGCCCACGAGTACATCACCAAGCCGTTCAAGAACGACGAGGTGTTGCTCGTGGTGCAAAGCGCCATCAAGCATCGTGAGCTCGAGCTCGAGGTGCAGAGCCTTCGTCGTGCTCTGCGCGAGAAATACCGCTTCGAGAACATCATCGGCAAGAACCGCAAGATGCAGGAGGTTTACGCGCTCATCGCACAGGCGGCGCCGTCGAAATCGACCATCCTCATCAACGGCGACAGCGGTACGGGTAAGGAGCTAGTTGCCAAAGCCATCCACGCCAACAGCAACCGGGCGGACAGGGCGTTCGTCACCGTCAACTCGGGAGCGATGCCCAGCGAGCTGCTGGAGAGCAACCTCTTCGGCCACGAGAAGGGCGCGTTCACCGGTGCGGTAGCCAGCAAGAAGGGTCTGTTCGAGGTCGCTGACGGCGGCACGCTGTTCTTCGACGAGATCGGCAACATCGCTCCCGAGGTACAAGCGAAGCTCTTGCGCGTGGTGCAAGAAAGGGAGTTCATGCGCGTCGGCGGCTTGGACAACATCAAGACCGACGTTCGCATCATTTGTGCCACCAACGTCAACCTGCGAAACAAGGTGGCGCTGGGTGAGTTCCGAGAGGATCTCTACTATCGACTCAACGTCATCTCGCTCAAGATCCCGCCGCTACGCGAACGCGCCGATGACATTCCGTTGTTGACGCAGTATTTTCTCGACAAATACTCGCAGGAAAACGGTCGCAGCGGCATGCGCGTCGACGACGAGGCCGTTGAGGTGCTGCGGTCGTTCGATTGGCCCGGCAACGTGCGCGAGCTGGAGAACGCCATCGAGCGCGCCGTGGTGCTGGCGCCGCCGGACGGGGTAATTCGCGCCGAGCTGGTGCGCGAGTATATCGACCCGCCATCCTTGGACGCTGCTGCGTTGCCCAACCCCCCGCTCGGCGCCGCGCCGCTCAAGAAGATGGTGAGCGAGTTCCAGAAGCGGCTGATCTTGCGCGCCCTCGAGCAAACCGAATGGGTGCAGAAGGACGCTGCGGCGTTGCTCGATGTAAAGCCGACCACATTGAACGAGATGATCAAGCGTTACGGGATCCGCGAGGTCGTGAAGGAGCGCGGCTAGCGCCGTGGTCCCGGTCCCGATATCTGCCGTCGTTAGAATTTGCGGCCCTGGCGGGGCGACACCCGGAGACAGAACCCGATGACGAAAACCACGCTCGCTTGGATGGCAGTGCTCGGGTGCGCTCTAGGAGGCGGCGCTCTCTCACAGGAGTCGGCGTTCGAGCGCCACGACGTGGCCGTGGCGACGCCAGCCTACAACCTGCAACCGGGCGACTTCGACGGTGACGGTGACCTCGATCTGGCGACCGCGAACCAGCAGGCGAACAGCGTCTCGATTCTGCTGAACGACGGGCGCGGCATGTTCATCGCTGGCGCTACGATCGAAGGGTTGCAGCGCCCCGAGGCGCTCGCGACGGCGGATGTTGATGCCGATGGCGATCTGGACCTGGCGATCGTCAACGCCGGTGCGGACAACGTTGTCCTGCTGCTGAACGACGGCAATGCTCAGTTCACTGTCGGGGCCAAGACACCGGTAGGTTCCAGCCCGCACGCCATCGTCGCCGTGGATATCGACGCCGACGGCGACACTGATTGGGCCGTGTCGGACTTCGGATCCGCGACTGTATCGATACTGGCCAACGATGGCAGCGGCGACTACACCCTCGTGACCGTCGTCGAGGCAAGCCCTGGCACGGAGCGGGCGGTCGTTGCGGATCTGGATCTGGACGGCGATCCAGACCTCGCAGTTTCCAGCTTCAGCGCCGCCACCGTGAACGTGCTGATCAACGACGGTGCCGGTGGTTTCACGCCGGGCGCGGCGTTGACCGTGGGAGCGCGACAGCACATCGCGGCGGGCGGTGATCTCGACGGCGACGGTGACGTCGACGTGATCGTCACCAGTTCGGGCACCGGAGAGGTAATGCTGCTCGACAACCATGAGGGGTCACTGGAGCACGACGTCTCGGTGATCGTCCCGGAAACCCCCTGGGCGGCCGTGGTTCTCGACTACGACGGCGACGGCGACCTCGACGTGGCGGTCGCCGACTACTCCGGCCATCGTGTCTCGATGCTGCAGAACGACGGCGCCGGTCAGCTTGAAGTGGCTTTCTCGGTAGCGGTCGGCCAGCAGCCCCACCAGGTCGTGTCGGGAGACTTCGACGGCGACGGCACACCGGATCTAGCTACCGCCAACGACGCCGAGGCCACCATCACGATCCTCCTGAGTCGACGCCCTTGAGCGGCTCGCTGGATCCAGATCGCTGGGCGGGAGGATTGGACGGTGGCCGGCTGACGTTGCAAGGTACTCGCTCGGGACCGCAATCCGCACTCCTCGAGATCCAGCCCCCCAACGAAGCGCCGGAGTGAGCATGGCGACGAGCCACCGTATCGTCGATCTGGTCGGACACGATCGCAAGATGATCAGCCGACTCGGCCCGCTCATCTTCGAAGCGCTCAAGCAGCATTCTCCCAACTGGCTGCCGACGGTCAACGACGCGACGCTAGAGATCCTGGAATCGCTAACTCCCGGACGCCTGAGCCGCGTGCTGATCGATTCGGCGGGAGAGCCCGTGGGCTGGATCGGCATCATCCCTCATAGCGGTGGTCGCGTCTGGGAGATCCACCCGATTGCCGTTGCAACCGCACACCAAGGCAACGGTTACGGACGCGTGCTGATCGAGGATATCGAGCGACACGCGCACCAGCAGGGCGTCCTTACCCTGTGGGCCGGCACCAGCGACGAGATGGGATTGACCAGCCTGGCCGGCGTCGATCTATATGCCGATCCCGCCGGCGCTATTTCCGGCATCGCCAGCATCAAGCCCCACGCATGGGAGTTCTGGGCCAGCGTCGGGTTTACTGTCGTAGGTCTCATGCCGGATGCGGAGGGACGGGGCAAGCCGAGCATTGTGTTGGCCAAACGGGTGGATTGAAGAGGGTTGAACGGCACTCGGTGGTTTCTACGCATCGCCTTGGCGGCCGGGTTTCTGTCCGCAGCGGCGGATCGCGTCGGTCTGTGGGGAGCGCCAGGGACCCCCGGCGTTGCCTGGGGCGAGTGGTCGATCGCCTGCGCCAGCGGGCTGCTCCTTCTCCTGTTCGCGCTGGCGATGGCCATCGCCGAGGGGATCAAATCACCCCTGGATTCATCGGTCTTCGCCGCCGCTGCGGCCGCCTTCCTGCTCGCGGCGGTGACGGCCGACGAGAATCGTTCCTACTAGGCCGAGCTCAAGGTGACCGTCCCGGGCGCTGAGCCCGTGGCTACCGCCATCGGCCGCGGCGGGGAGTGGGCGTACCCTCAATCGGGTAAAGGCCGCGCGCTGCTCGAGCTCGGCCGAGCCGCCGAAGCCGCCGCCGTCCTGCGCCGGGCGGTCTCCGAGTTCGAGCAATCAGGCGTTGCCTCCGCTCAGGACCTGGCCAGCGACCCTGAGGCCGGCGGGCATGTCCTCGCCCGCCGACCTCGAAGTCCGATCTGGGTGCTATTGGCCTGATGGGCTCCGGCGTGACCGGGTTGTAGCCGTCCATGTGTCGGGCTCGAGTTTGATGCGTGGCAGATTCCGCGCCCGGCATTGTCGCACGGCGGCTGTTGCCTGCTGCCAGTGGGCCCGGTAGGTGAACCGGGCCCGCGCGGCTATCATGGCGCCAAGACCAGGAGGCAACCCGATGACGCAGAGATCTCGAACCGGCGGCCGTAGCGTGGTCGCCGTTCTTGGCATGGTGCTGGCTTCGTGTAACGGCGCTGGGCCGAGCGCAGACGAGGCGGCCGATGTTGTGCTGGTCAACGGCAAGATCATCACGGTCGACGCCACCGACACCGTTGCCGAGGCCGTCGCGGTGAAGGACGGTCGCATTGTCGCGGTCGGCTCGAGCGCCGAGATCGAGGCGCTGGTCGGTGCATCCACCCGCAGGATCGATCTCGGTGGCCGGGCGGCAACGCCGGGGCTGCTCGACGCGCACGCTCACTTCGGCAACGGCGGCGCCACGCGGATGTTCGTACTGGATCTCAGCTACCCCGAGGTAACCTCGGTCGCCGATGTGGTCGACAAGGTCGCCGAGCGTGTCGCGCAGGCCGAGCCCGGCGACTGGATCCGCGGCCGTGGCTGGGACGAGGGCAAGTTCGAGGAGTTGCGCTACGTCACCGCAGCCGACCTCGACGCGATCGCTCCCGACAACCCGGTATGGCTGACGCACACCATGGGGCACTACGGTACCGCCAACAGCCTGGCGATGGAGCTTGCCGGCGTTACCCGCGACACCCCGGATCCGCCCGGCGGCACCATCGATCACGACGCCGACGGCAACGCCACGGGCGTGTTGAAGGAGCGCGCCCAGGGACTGGTCAACGGGCTGATTCCACCGATGAGCCCCGAGCAGGTGCGCGACGGCATGCGCGACCTGTCGCAAGCCTTCAACGCCGAGGGCATGACCGGGGTGAAGGACCCCGGCATCGGGCAGGCAACCTGGGACGCCTACGCCGATGTGCTCGCCGATGGCGACCTTTCGGTCAGGGTATTCGTGCTGTGGCGCAGCCGGGGAGACCTGAGCGACGCGGAGGCGCTGGCGGAGCGTGTGGGGCCGTTTACCAGGCCGTACGAGTCGACCAGCGACGATCGTTTGATCTCCGGTGGTATCAAACTCATGATCGACGGCAGCGGCGGGGCGCGCACCGCCTGGATGTACGACGACTGGAACCGCGATTTCGACCAGGTCGACACCGGCAATCGCGGCTACCCGGTGGAGCCGGCGGAGCTGATTCGCGACAAGATTCGGCTGTTCCACGACGCCGGCCTGCACGTCAGCACCCACTCGATCGGCGATCGAGGCATCGACTGGGTGGTCGACAGCTACGCCATGGCGCTCGAGGACAATCCCCGTTCCGGGCTCCGCCACGGCATCATCCACGCCAACATCCCCACCGACCACGCCATCGACACGATGGCGCGGTTACAGCGAGAGTTCGACGCTGGCTTCCCGGAGCCCTCGCCGCCCTTCATGTGGTGGATCGGCGATACCTACGCCGGCAACTTCGGCCCCGGCCGAGCGTTGCGCCTCAACCCGTTCGCGACCTTTGTCGAGAAGGGCATCCCCTGGGCAAGCGCGTCCGATTTCAGCGTTACGCCGTTTGCGGCTCGCTATGGGTTGTGGGCGTCGGTGGCGCGCGAGACCTTGCTGGGCGTGTACGGTGACCACCCGTACGGATCAGACGAGTCGGTGGATATTCGCACCGCGCTACGCTCCTACACCATCTGGAGCGCGCGCCAAATGTTCCTGGAGGACAAGATCGGCTCGATCGAGGTCGGCAAGTACGCCGATATCGCGGTATGGGACCGTGATCCGTACACAGTGCCCACGGCCGACATCAAGGACATGGTGTGTGAGATGACGCTTTTCGACGGCCGCGTCGTGTACGTCAACCCGCAGACCACGCTCAACATTCCATAAACCTCTCGCACTTCGGAGTTGACCATGCGCATCGATTGCCCGCCCTCGTCGCCCGCGTTGCGCGCGCTCATCGTCGCCGCTTTGCTGATCGCCCCGACGCATACGGCGCTGGCCCCGGCCGCGGGCCAGACGCCGGCCGACGGGCCACGTGCCATGACCTTCCTCGATATGCAGCACATGGCTCGGGCCGGCTCCTTCGCCCCTAGCCTCGACGGCAAGTGGATGCTGTACACGGTAACCACACCCGATTGGGAGAATGCGACGCAGCAGTCCGACATCCACTTGGTGTCACTGGAGCAGGGCGCCGCCTCGGGTCGCCGCATGACCTACACGGACGACAAGAACGAGAGATCTCCGACGTGGTCGCGTGACGGGCGCTTCTTCGTCTTCGCTTCTGACCGCGACTCTGACGACGATAACGACCAGCTGTACCTGATGCGCCCGGATGGCGGCGAAGCGAGGCGAATCACGGATGCCGAGGACGGCGTGTCGAACTTCGCCTTCAGCGACGACGGCCAATGGCTGGCCTACCGTAGCGGCGAGTCCGGCCAGGAGCAGCTGTTCAGGCTACAGGTGCAAGGTATCGACACGGCGACGGCGGAGGAGCTCACCGATGACGCCGCCGGCGTCGAAGACTGGGAGTGGGCCCCGGATAGCCGCCGCATCTACTTCGCCAGGCCCGACAACGTCGATGCGGACGAGCGCTTGCGCACTGAGATGAAGTTCACCGTCGACGTTCGCAACCAGGAGACGCCATTGTCGAGCCTGTGGGTGCTCGAGCTCGATTCGCTGCAAGCAACTCGGTTGACCGACGATGCGAGCATGAGCGTGACGAGCTTCACGGTATCCGACGACGGTCGCTGGGTGGGCTTCACGGGATCTTCGGCCGAGCGTTACGAGCGCAACATCACCGAGGAGCGCATCAACGCCGACCTCTACCTGCTCGAGACCTCGACCGGGTATGTGGAGCGGTTGACTGACAACCACGAGGTCGGCGAAGGCGGCATGAGCTTCTCGCCCGACGGCCGCCTGCTGGCATTCTCCGCTCCCGGCGATATGGATGCCTACAGCATGAAGAACCGGCGCGTCTACGTGCGCGAGGTTGCCGATCGAGGCGGCGTCTTCCGCCAGGTCGGCAGTGGTTTTGACGGGCACGCATCGCCGAGCTTCTGGTCCGATGACGGTAGCACCATCTATTTCAACGGCGGTGTTCGCGTCACCAGCCAGCTGCACTCCGTCGACGTAGCCAGCGATACGGTGCAGCAGCTAACGCACGAAGCTGCCGCGCTCAGGGTGAGCCGCGACGACGATTCGGGCGTGCTGCTGATCAACTACTCGGATCCGAGCACCCCGCCGACGCTGTTTACGGTGGCGAGCGTGCAGGAGATGGGCACGCGCTCGGCATGGAAGCAGCTCGTCGACGTCAACCGCCAAATCGAGGGCCTCGCCCTGGGTGAGGAGACCGAGATCACCTGGACGTCGACCGACGGCAAGCAGGTTGGCGGCGTGCTGGTGAAGCCGGTGAGCTACGAGGAGGGGAAGCGCTACCCGCTCATCGTCGCCATCCACGGTGGTCCCGCCGGTGCCGACACGCTGCGGTTCAACGGCGGCTACGGATCGCAGGTGTACGCCGGCGCCGGGTACGCGGTGTTGAAGCCCAACTACCGGGGCTCGTCCAACTACGGCGAAGAGCACCGTACCGCCATCGTTGGCGACTACTTCCCGCAGGGCTACGACGACATCATGACCGGCGTCGACCACCTCATCGCTGAGGGCATCGTCGACCCCGATCGTATGGGGGCGCTCGGCTGGAGCGCCGGCGGCCACTGGTCGAACTGGATACTCACCCACACCGACCGCTTCAAGGCGATCAGCTCCGGCGCGGGCACCTCGAACTGGATCTCGATGTACGCGCAGAGCGATGTACAACGCAACCGCCAGTTCTACCTCGGCAACGACCTCCCGTACGACAACTACGACGCTTACTGGGAGCAGTCGCCGATGAAGTACATCAAGAACGCCAAGACGCCGACGATGATCCACGTGGTCGAAGGCGATCCTCGCGTTCCCAGCCCGCAATCGGTCGAGCTGCACATGGCGCTCAAGAAGCTCGGGGTGCCCACCGAGCTGTACATGTATCCGGGCCGCAGCCACGGCATCCCGGATCCGCGCAACCGGTTGGTAAAGGCGGTCAGCGAGATGGCGTGGATGGACTACTACGTGCGCGGTATCGGCGAGAAGTTCGCCTGGCGCGACGTGCTGAAGACACTCAGCGACCCGGGAAAGACCGCCGCGAACGGTGGCAGCTGAGGAGAGCGTTGGCCGTGTCCGAGGCCGCCGTTCGCTTCGACGATATCCACAAGAGCTACGGCGAGACCGTAGCGCTGCGCGGTGTGTCGTTCGAGGTTCGTTCTGGCGAGGTGTTCGGGCTACTGGGACCCAACGGTGCCGGCAAGACCAGCCTGATCCGCATCCTGCTCGACATCATTCGCGCCGACGAGGGCGGCGTGCACCTGTTCGGCGAGCCGTTGACGCACGACTTGCTCGATCGGGTCGGCTATCTGCCGGAAGAGCGCGGGCTCTACCGGAAGCAGAAGATCGTCGACGTGCTGGCGTACTTCGGGCGACTGCACGGGCTCAGCCGGGCCGAGGCACGCGAGCGCTCGTTCGCCTGGCTCGATCGCGTCGGCTTGTCGGAGGTCGCCAGCTGGAAGGTCGAACGCCTGAGCAAGGGGATGAGCCAGAAGGTGCAGGTGGCGGGCACGCTGCTGTTCGAGCCCGACCTCTGCGTTCTCGACGAGCCCTTTACCGGGCTCGATCCGCTCAACGTGCGCCTCGTGCAGGAGCTCATCGAAGAGCGTCGCGCCGCCGGCATGACCACCATCCTGTCGACGCACCGCATGAACGCGGTCGAGGAGCTCTGTGATCGCGTCGCGCTGATCGATCACGGCAGCCTGGTGGTCTACGGCAAGACCGAGACGGTGCGCCGGGAGCACTCGGCCGGCGATATCCGGGTGACGTTGGCGGCCGCACCGCCGCCGCTGACGGAGATCGTACAGGCCACCGACGAGGGCGATGGCAACTGGCTGCTGCAGCCGCAGCCCGACCTGAGCGTCGGCGAGCTGGTGCGCGCCCTGGTGGAGGCCGGCGCCGCTGTTGAGCGCATCGAGCCGGTGCTGGCCTCGATGGAAGACGTGTTCGTGCAGGTGGTCCAGCAGGAGCGCGAACACTGATGCGGCGTCGGCAAGTAGCCTGCGTCGCCGAGTTCGAGTTCCTCTCGATCGTGCGTACAAAGGGCTATTTGCTGGCTACCTTCGGGATGCCGGCCCTGCTAGTGGTGTACGCACTGTTCGCCAACTGGTTCGGCAACTTCATCTTGCGCTCCGGCGAAGGTGAGACGCGGGTGTTCGGGGTGATCGACGCGGCCGGGTTGCTCGATTTGCGCGAGGACCTCGCCGGATCGTTGCTGCAGCTACCCGATGCGGCTCGCCTGGCATTGGAGCAAAGCGGTGCCGACGTCTTGGGGCCGATCGCCTTCTTCACCGATACGGTGTTCCGTGGGTTCGACGATCAGGCAAGCGCGACACAAGCGTTCCTTGCCGACGAGATTGCCGGCTACATCGTCTTGCCGTCGGACTTCGTCGCCTCAGGTGAGATCGACGTCTACGCGAGCGACGACGTGCGGACGCCACGCGGTACGGCGCGCGAGAACCTCGCCAGCCTGTTGCTCGAAGGCTTCCAGCAGCAGGCGCCGGAGGAGGTGCGAGCGCGCCTGGCCGATCCTGTTGCGAGCCATCGCGACTGGGTGATCGAGGAGAACGGTGCAACCCATCCGTACGACCGGCGGCCGCGATCCTGCGCGTTGCCGTGCCCGGCGCGTTCACCATCACGTTCCTGATCGCCCTGCTCACCACCACCGGCTATCTGGTGCAGGGCGTCTCAACGGAGAAGGAGAATCGCGTTGTCGAGGTGCTGCTGTCGTCCACCACGCCCGACGAGATTCTCGGCGGCAAGCTGCTGGGGCTCGGGACGGCCGGCCTGCTTCAGGTCCTGGTGTGGTTCTCGATGGTCATCTTCGGTGCCGCAATCGCGGCGGGCATCGCCATTGCAGCGGGCGTGGCGATCCCATGGAAGGCGCTCATCACCGGCGCACTCTTCTTCGTTGCAGCCTACTTCTTCTACGGGGCCATCATGCTGGCCTTCGCCTCCTTCGGCAACAGCCAGCAGGAGGGCCAGAAGCTCGCCGGCTTGTGGACGATGCTGGCGGTGCTTCCCATGATGCTGTTCCCCGTCATGATCAACGCACCGCACGGCACCCTGGCGCGGATCATGAGCTTCATCCCCTTCAGCGCAGGGCTTACGATGCTTGGCCGCGTTGCGCTCGATCCGGACGGTGTGCAAGTCTGGGAGCTGGCGCTGTCGCTGGGGATTCTGATCATCTCGACCTGGCTGGCGCTCAAGCTCGGGGCGCGGCTGTTCCGCATCGGGCTGCTGGCGCTCGGTAGCCGTCCGAAACTGAGGGAAATCTGGCGTCAGGCGCGCCTATCCAGCTAGGACTTCTACCGCCCCACCGTTTCGCGCCGATCGGTAGAGCGCCTCGATGACGCGCATGTTGCGCGCCGCCTCGGCGGCGTCGTAGCGCAGCGGCAGGTCGTCGAGAGCGCACTCGGCGAAGTGCTCGACCATGAGCCGGTACTCATCGACGCCCTCAACGGTGTGCGTTTGCCGCTCATCGTGGCCGCGCAGCTGGTGAATCTGCGCGTCGCCGGTGCCGGGTAGGAACGCCGCCGGCACGCGCAGATGCCCCTCGGTGCCAGCGATCTCGTAGTCTTCTCGCCTCTCCAGCGTCAGGGCGCAATCGAACTGTGCCAGCAACCCGTGGGCAAAGCGCATCGTGCCCGCCATCTGCGTGTCCACACCGCTGGCCCCCCACTCCGCCAGGGCTTGAACCTCGAGCGGCTCGCTGCCGGCGACCGTTCGGCTGACGTTGACGCAGTAGCAGCCAACGTCCATCAGCGCGCCGCCGCCAAGCTCCGGCTGCAGGCGAATGTTGTCCGGCTTGGTGAGGCGAAACGTGAAAGCGCTGCGGATCACGTGCGGCTCTCCGATGGCGCCCGACCGCACCAGCTCCACGACCTTGGCGGTACGTGGATGGAAGCGGTACATGAACGCCTCCATCAGCTTCACGCCGCTGGCGTCGGCGGCCGCCTGCATCTCGGCGCACTCCTTCGCGGTGAGCGCCAGCGGCTTCTCGCAGAGCACATGCTTGCCATGCTCGGCGGCACGAATCGTCCACTTTCGATGCATGCTGTTGGGCAGCGGAATGTAGACGGCATCGATGTCTTCCTGCACCAACAGGGCCTCGTAGCTGCCGTACGATCGTGGGATGCCGGAGGCTTGGGCGAACGCCTTCGCCGCCGCCGCTCTGCGGCTCGCAACCGCCACCAGCTCGCCGTTGTCGGATGCCTGGATCGCCGGGTTTACCGCCACGCGGCCGATGTTCGCCGTGCTGATCACGCCCCAGCGCAGCTTTCGGTCGCTCACAGGCTGCCTCCCGGTTTCGTGTCGACCTCGCCGCCCCGTCTAGTCACCCAGTCGTAGCGAGGGTCGTCGTCGATGATGGGCCCCGTCGGTCGCGTCCCTATGCCGGCGCCGCCATCGACCTTGTACAGGGCACCCGTCACGTAGCTGGATGCCTCAGACGCCAGCCACAGGACCAGAGCCGCGACCTCCGCCGGCGCGCCTGGCCGTGAAAGCGGCGGCATCGGAATCCGGGCCGCGAGCCGCTCGGCCATCGGCGCGGGTAACGGCTTGGGCTGCGTATCGATGAGCCCAGGGCTGACCGTGTTTACGAGGATGCCGTGGGGCGCAAGCTCGATGGCAGCCACGCGCGAGAAGCTCTCCGTCGCTGCGCGACTGGACGCGTACGCTGCAGCACCGGCCGAGCCCCGTCGGCTCACGCCCGAGGAGAAGTTGATGATGCGACCCTCAGCCCCTTGCTCGATGAGCACACGCGCTGCCGCCTGCGTCATGAGGAACGTCCCCCGACAGTTGACCGCGTACACCCGGTCCCACACTTCGACGCGCTCCTCGAGCAGACTCGCATGAGGAGCGACCGCCGCGTTGTTGACACAGATGTCCAGGCGACCAAAGCGCTCGACGGCGGCCTCGATGATGCTCGCCGCACCATCGACCTCGCTGATATCTGCGACGACGGTTGCGACCCCTGGCCCCACGACGCGTTCTGTCTCGGCCAGGCCAGCAGCATCACGGTCCGCGGCGACGACGCGGGCGCCCGTCCTCGCGAATGCGGCGACAATCTCGCGACCAACGCCGCGCGCGGCGCCCGTCACGACCGCTATCTTGCCGGTGAAGTCGTAATTGACCATCGATAGCTCCCCTCGCAGCTTCGGGATGCGGTCACAGGCTGCCTCACTGTTGCGCATCAACCTCGTCCCGGAGCGGCAAGCTCACCCACCGACGCTGGCGATGCGAAAGCGTCACCGCGTTGATGATCTCCTGCACCCGGGCGCTCTGCGCGAAGTTGCCCTGGTTGACCGGGCCATCGGCGATGATCTCGCGGCAGAAGTCGTGTACCAAGTTACCGTAGAACGCTGCGCTCCAGTCGTCTCCTTCCTGATATCCCGGCGGGAAGTAGCGACTGGGGATTTCTTGTTGCACGAACTCAACGGCGTCGGGCTTGGCGGTGTGGATGGTCTGGATGACGCCGAACTCCTCTACGAGCCGTACCTGAATGGCGCCTTCCGAGCCGAATATTCGCGCTTCGATACCAGGGTAGTTGCCGACCGTCACGTAGCTCGACTGCATCGAGAACAGTGCGCCGTTGGCAGCCTCGCCCATGAACATGTCGGCGTCGTCGATGTTGATGCGCTCGCGCACGCGATCGAGATTGGTTCGACGCCGCTCGGGCACCATGTTGGCCAGGATCCCCACCACCTGCGTCAGGTCGCTGTCGATGCAAGCTAGGCCGATATCGATCGTCGGTGCCCCATAGCCCTCGAGAGAAGACACCGTGATGCCCTCGCGGCTGAGGTCTGTTCCCCAATCAGGCTCGTCAACCGGTTTCGTCTTGTGGATGCGCTTGTCGATCGGGTTGTCGGGATCGAGCCACTGCGAGTTCTGCTCGTAACCGTTGAACACGAACGGGCGCCCGATGAAGCCCTCGCGGATCAAGTCGAACATGTACATGACCGCCGGCGCGTAGCGGAACGTCAGGCCGACCTTGGTCTTCAGGCCCTTGGCCTCGGCGAGCTCGTGCGCCCGCCAGACGTCGCGATAGTCGTGGCACACAGGCTTTTCCACCAGGCAGTGCTTGCCGGCGTCGAGCGTGTCGAACACGAGCCGTTCGTGCTCGGCACGGGTCACGATGTCGACCACATCGACGTCGTCTCGCGCCAGGATCTGCCGGTAGTCGGTGTAGATGTCGGGAATGTCGAACTCCGTAGCCCGCGCCGTAGCCAGGTCGCTGTCGAGGTCGCAGATCGCCACCAGGTTGCATAGCGGCGAGCGCGCGAACCCCGGTAGGTGAGCCGACCTCGCCCAGCGACCGGCGCCGACGACGGCGACGCGTAGCATCTTGGTGGTCACGGCCTGTCTCGAGCTCCGATCTGTTCAGCGTGATGGCAGGAGACCCAGTGAGGATCGCCCCCCTGAGGTGCGCCAAGGTCGCGGTACTCCGGATCCTGCTGCGAGCAAATGTCAGTGGCGTGCGGGCAGCGAGTGTGGAATCGACAGCCGTGCGGTGGGCGCATCGGGCTCGGAACCTCGCCTTGCAGTCGTGATCGATGGCGGTTCGCCGCGGCTTCGGGATCTGGTTGTGGAATGGCCGCGATCAGCGCTTGAGTATAGGGATGCAGTGGGCGCTCGAAAACGTCGTCACGCTCGCCGAGCTCGACAATGCGGCCGAGGTACATCACCGCTATTCGATCGCTGAGATGGCGCACCATCGACAGGTCATGGGCGATGAAAAGGTAGGTGAGCCCCAGATCATCCTTCAGATCGCTCAGCAGGTTGACGATCTGCGCCTGGATCGACACGTCCAGGGCGGAGATAGGCTCGTCGGCGACGATGAACCGGGGGCTGGTAGCTAGGGCGCGGGCGATGCCGACCCGTTGCCGTTGCCCCCCCCCCCCCCCCCGAGAGCTGGTGGGGATAGCGGCCGGCGAAGCTCTCGTTGAGGCCGACGAGCTCGAGCAGCTCGCTGACGCGATCGGCACGGTTCGGCTTGCTGCCGATGTCGTGGATGTCGAGTGGCTCGGCGATGGTCTCGCCAACGCGCCAGCGTGGGTTCAGCGAGGCGAACGGATCCTGGAAGATCATCTGCATGTGCCGACGAGTGCGGCGCAGCGCATCGGGCTGCATGCCGGTGAGCTCGTGGCCTTCGAAAACGACGCGGCCGGAAGTCGGTTGGTCGAGCTGAAGCACGGTGCGGCCGGTGGTCGTCTTGCCCGATCCGCTCTCGCCCACCAGGCCGAGCGTCTCTCCCGGGAAGATGTCGAAGCTCACCCCGTCTACCGCGCGGATGGCGCCGACCTGCCGCCTTAGAAACCCGCGCCGCACCGGAAAGTGCTTCTTCAACTCGCGAACCTGGCACAACGCAATCGGCCCCCGATCCATGCTCATGGCTGCCGCCCGCTTGCTGTGGTCGCAGCGACTTCGTCGGCCTGCCAGCAGGCCGACGCATGGCCTGGTGCTGCTGGCAGCAGCGGCGGGTTCTCCTGATGGCATCGCTCGACGACATAGGCGCAGCGCGGCGCGAACGGGCAGCCGACGACTGGCCGCGACGGGTCGGGCGGATGCCCGGGGATCGCCACAAGCCGCTTGCTGCGCGAGTCCAGTGCGCTTGGCATCGACCGCAGCAGCCCGAGGGTGTAGGGGTGACGCGCACGACAGAAGATCTCGCGGACCGGTGCCTGCTCGACGATGTGGCCGGCGTACATCACCGCCACCCTGTCGACCAAGCCCGCTACCACCGCCAGATCGTGGGTGATCCAGATGATCGCCATGCCGAGCTGCTGCCGGAGGTCCTGCACGAGGTCGACGATCTGCGCCTGGATGGTGACGTCGAGGGCTGTGGTGGGCTCGTCGGCGATGAGCACGGAGGGGCTGCAGGAAAGCGCCATGGCGATCATCACCCGCTGGCGCTGTCCGCCCGACAGCTGATGCGGGTAGTCTGAGAGCCGCTCGGCAGGATGCGGAATCCGCACCAGCTCGAGCAGCTCGATCGCCCTGGATCGGGCCGCGGCGGCAGACAGGCCTTCGTGCCAGGCGAGCGATTCGGTGATCTGACTGCCAATCGACAGCACCGGGTTCAGCGAGGTCATCGGGTCCTGGAAGATCATCGCGATCTTGCGACCACGGACTTCGCGCCACCGCGCTTCCGACAGACCCAGCAGGTTACGGCCCTCGAGAATCACCTCGCCGTGCTCTACAGATCCCGGCGGCGGCACCAGCCCGATCAACGACAGCGCCGCGACGGTTTTACCGGATCCGCTCTCGCCGACGATCGCCAGGGCTTCGCCAGGGTCGAGGGTGAACGAGACGCCGTCGACCGCGGTGATTGGGCCGAGGTCGGTCTCGAACGCCGTCGTCAGGTCGCGCACCTCGAGCAGATGCCCTGGGGCCGTGACCGGGGTTGCGACTGATTCTGGGGCTGGGGTTGAGCCTGGGGCCGGATCGGGGGCTGGCGTGGCTGCCGCCGGTCGCGGCAAGGAGCCTCCACGCCGGCGGCCAGGTTGTCGTCGCCGCCTCCGCCAGCGTCGGTGGACGCGTTCCCCGGTCGGATCGAACGCCTCTTGCAGGCCGTCGCCGATGAAGTTGACCGACAGCACCACCGTGAGGATGGCGAGGCCCGGAAACACCGTCAGCCAGGGGCGGGTGGCCATCGTTACCTGTGCCTCCTGCAGCATGTTGCCCCACGTTGGCGTGGGCGGCTGCACGCCAAGCCCGAGGAAGCTCAGCGAGGACTCCAGGATGATGGCGTTGCCCACTGCAAGGGTGGCACCCACGACGATGGGTCCGACCGCGTTCGGCAGAATGTGACCGGTGATCAGACGCCGGTTGCCGGCGCCGAGGCCACGTGCCGCCTCGACGTAGTCGCGCTGCTTGATCGACAGCACCTCGGCGCGCACCACCCGGGCGGTCGCCATCCAGCTCAGCAGCCCGACGATCACCGCCACGGAGATCGCGCCGGCGCGCGAATAGGCGCTCAGCACGATAAGCAGAGGCAGCGCCGGGATCGAGTAGGCAACGTCGGTAAGGCGCATGAGCACACCGTCGATGCGGCCGCCGTAGAACCCCGCCAGCGCCCCGACCAGCGATCCGATACCGGTGCCGATCAGCGCCGCCAGCACGCCGATGAGGATGGAGACGCGACCGCCGTACAGCACCCGCGTGAACAGGTCGCGTCCGAGATCGTCGGTGCCCATCCAGTGGGCGCCCGACGGTGGTTGTCGGATGCCGCTCAGATCGATGGCGTCGAACTCGTAGGCGACAATAAGCGGCGCCGCCACACAGGCGAGTGCCATGACGACGACTACTGCCAGCGCCACGACCGCCGCCGGGTGGTCTCGCATGCGCCTCCAGATGAGCCCGGTGCGCTCATTCATAGCGGATACGCGGATCGAGGACACCGTAGACGACGTCGGCAACCAAATTGAAGAACACCACCATGACCGAGCCCATCAGCAGGATGCCCATCAACAACGGGTAGTCGCGGGCGAACATCGCTTGCACGAAGAGCCGACCGATTCCTGGCCAGGCAAAGATCGTCTCGGTGATTACCGCGCCCGAGAACAAGTCGGCCAGATTGAGCGCCATGATCGAGACCAGCGGGATCAGGGCGTTGCGTAGCGCATGCACGCCGACGACGGCGCGCTCGGGAAGACCCTTGGCGCGTGCCGTGCGCACGTAGTCGCTGCGCAGCGCGCCCACCAGGCTGGCGCGTAGGTAGCGCGACCAACCTGCGATGTTCCTGAACGACAACACAGCGGCGGGGAGGATCAGGTGTTGCAGGTGATCCCACATCGACGTTGCGCCGACCGTTTCGGTGCCGGCAACCGGAAGCCAGCCCAACCTCACCGAGAAGAGCAGCTGCAGGAGGAGCGCGAACCAGAACACCGGCATGGCAACGCCGACGAACGACGCGCCGGTGGCCAGGTAATCGATCGGGGTGTGTTGCTTGACGGCGCTGAGGATACCGATGCCCACGGCGAGCATGGCGGCCAGCACGAACGAGGTTGCCATCAGCTCGAGGGTGGCTGGCAGACGCTCGCCGATCATCTCGGCAACCGGTCGGGTGGTGGAGAAGCTGACGCCGAGATCGCCGGTAAGCGCCGCCGAGAGCCACCTGAAGTACTGCACATGGATGGGCTGGTCGACACCCAGGCGCTGCCGGTAGTTCTCGATGACCTGCGGGTCGATGAAGCGCCCGGTCTCCAGCAAGGCGCCTTCGGGCCCGCCCGGCGCCGCCTGGATGACCGCGAAGATCACCACCGAGATGCCGAGCAACAGTGGCACCATTAATAGCAGCCGGCGGCCGATGAAGGCGCTCACTGGTGTGTAGTAACCGGCGTCTCGCACGCAGGGCGTACCAGCACGCGTCCGCAGTCGCTGCTATTGACGCAGGTCCCACTCATAGAGGTTCCAGAAGCTGCCGAAGTTGGTACCGCTGCCGCGGAAGTTAACCACGCGTTTGCTCACTACCTCCGGGGTGACGGCGTAGTAGATCGGCAGCGTCCTGGCGCCCTCGGCCAGGAGGACCTGAACGGTATCGAGCAACGGCTTGCGAGCGGCGAAGTCGATTCTCCGGTCCGATCGTTCCATCACTGCGTCGAGCAGTGGATCGCACAGACCGGTCATGTTGTTGGCGCCGGCGCAGGCGTACAGGTTGGTTACGCCGGGGTCCGCGGAAAGGAACCATCCGGCAACGATGGCCTCCCACTCGCCGCTCCGCCACCGTTGCGTCCAGGCAGCGCTCTCCATGGTCTCGAACGTGGCCTCGATGCCAATGGCCTTCAACTGTGCCTGGATCACCTGCGCGATGGCGATGCGCTCGCGATCGCCGGCACGGTTCAGCAAAGTGAACGAAAAGCGCACGTCGCCCTTGGATCGCACTCCGTCGGATGCGAGACGCCACCCCGCCTGGTCGAGTAGCTCGGCCGAGAGTTGCGGGTCGTACGCATGGATCGGTACTTCAGGGTTGTGGTAGGGATTGGCCGGGTTGATCGGCGTGTGAGCAACCTGCACCGTGCCCTGCATCAGCCCCTCGGCGATCGCCTGCCGATCGATAGCGTGGAAGATCGCCCGACGTACGTTCGCATCGGCAAACAGGCGCCGGCCGCGCTCGGTGTTGACACCCAAATCGAGGTGCATGAACCGGTTCGAGGTCACTAGGTGAGTGTCGTAGTCGGTGAGATCGGCAACCTCGCTTACCTGTGTGGGCTCGATCTGCCCGTAGTCGTAACGGCCGGTTCGCATGGCGTTCAGCCGGGCGTTGGAGTCGGGCACGAACGACCACACGATCTCGTCGATACGCGGATACTGCGGACCGCGCCAGTAGTCGTCGTTGCGCACCACCCGGATGTACTCGCCCGACTTCCACTCGGCGAACCTGAAAGGTCCGGTGCCGATTGTCTCGGTGCCGCGGTTGTAGGGAACGTAGTTGATGATCTCTCGTGTGGTCATGTTGCCGAGCACGTGTTTCGGCAAGATCGCCTCGAACAGGCCGGCGTAGAAGCCATAGGCGTCGTCCCAGCGCATCACCACGGTGTGCTCGTCGGGCATCTGGCAGTCGATGATGCCGAGGTAGTGGTCGCGGTTGTAGGTTTCAGACCCATCGCTGGTCACGAAAGCCCAGGTGAAACACACGTCGGCGCTGGTGAACTTCTCGCCGTCGTGCCAGCGGACGTTCTCTTGTAGCTCCCAGGTCATGTCGATCGTGCCGTCCTCGTTGCGCACCACCAGGCCGTTCTCCTCGGTCGGAATCTGTTTGGCCAACACCGGGACGTAGGTGTTGTTCTCGTCCGTGGTGATCAGACCCTCGACCATGCTGAGATGGATGTCGATCAACATCTGACTGGTAAAGGCGTTGAGCACGTCGATCTCGCGGTTGTAGGCAACGCGTAGGATCTTCCGGGCTCTAGCGGCGGAATCTGCTGCGGCTCCTGGCTCGGGTTGACCGCAACCGAGGGCCAGCAAGCCGATGACGGTGCCGGCTGCGGCCCGGCGGATGCGACTACTCACCATCGCCGCGTCTCGCCATCATTTCCGCCGCGATCAACGAGACCGGAATCGACCCGTACGAAAGCAGCTCGTCATGGAACTTGCGGAGGTCGAAGTCTCTTCCGTCGCGCGCCGACAGCTCCCCTCGTAGCTCGTGGATGGCGTCGTTGCCCAGCAGATATATTGCCGCCGTTCCCGGGAACATGCTGTTCTGTACGGCGCCGGCCATCGCCGCCGCGGGCGCCATCAGCGCGGCGCGCTCATAGTAGTCGGCGGCCTGCTGCAGAGAAAACTGGCCGGAGTGCAGCCTTACGTCGACGACCGCCCGCGCGCACATCCGCATGCGCGATTGGTGCTCGGAGTATTGCTCCAGCGGCGTTAGGGCTCCTGCTTCGCTCATCAGGTCGGTGGCGTAGCAGGCCCATCCCTCGGCCATGGTGCCGCCGCAGAACATGGCGATGCGCGACGCGCAGTCGACGGCGGCGACTCTACCGATGCGCGACGCGGCGCGGAACGCGTGCCAATTCTGTACATGGTGGCCGATGCCACCGTGATGGATCACATGGTTCAGCTTGATGACGCTGTCGTTCGTTGTCTCAAGGAAGGCGCGCTGCTGATCTGCGGGGGCACTCGTGTCGAGCGCCGGTACCAGGACCTCGTGCACTTGCGGTCGCCCGGTCACTGCCGGGGATCGATAGACCAGGAAGTACAGATGCGGTGCTGCGTGGCGCGCCCATCGTGGCTGTGGCAC
Source organism: Acidobacteriota bacterium (assembly GCA_963666055.2). Taxonomy (GTDB): domain Bacteria; phylum Acidobacteriota; class UBA890; order UBA890; family WLXD01; genus DASCOT01. Next base: position 2,105,519 of record CAXWPH010000015.1, read on the forward strand.
GAAGCGGAGAGGAAACTCCGGCCAGGTCAGCAAAGCCTGCGTCTCGCTAATCTCGCGCATCGCGTCCGAGACCTCTTGATGGCGGGTGCAGTACCGATCCGGCGGCGGATGCAATCTTCTGAGCTCCCCGAGCGCTTCAGCGCTGTTGTTGGCACCGAAGTCTCGCGCCTGCTCCGATAGCCTCGCGGCGGCCTCCGACAGCCCGTGTTCGGCAATGGTTGCGATCGTGGCGGCGCTGTCGTCGACGCAGTGGCCCTCGCGCAGGTACATGGCGAAAGCTTGCTCACCGCAGCGGTGGTGGTCCACCGGTGCGGCGAGAAGCTCGCTCTCGAGATGAGAGCGGAACTCTGCGAAGGCCGCTGCCGCGACTTCGGCTGATGCGTCGAGCCCCGGCGTGTCGAGATGTTCCTCGGCGATCAGGTGTTGTAGGCCCACGGTCAGGAACCTGTCGGCGCCGGCGCACTCTCGGATCGCACGCTCGGTCCAGGCTTGTGGTGCGCGGCGGACGTTGCCGCGACCTTGAGACAGCAGCGCCGGGACTCCTTCCATCCGTTCGATGGCCGCTGCGGCACGCTCGGCGACGGGTGCGAAGTCGGTCAGGAACAGCGACATGATCCCGAAGATCGCCTCGCCGGTGTAAAAGCTCGGGTTGTGGCGATGGAAATAGCCTGATTGCAGCTCCCAGACCTGGGTTCGCAGGAATCCCTGAGCGAGCTGCAGGTCGATGCGCTCGGTCGCCGCCAGTGACTCGGCTGGCAGCTCCAGCGATTCCCTCAGCAGGCTCTCGGCATCGGCGAGGGCGTCGCCCGCTCCGTTGTCGGAGAAGTCGGGTAGTCGGTGGTCGCCATCGTGGACGCCGATGAAGGTTCCGTTGACCGGCCTGTGCCTGTAGTAGGAGTCGAAGAACCTGTCGCGCCACGCGATGAATGCGGCAGACTCGGCGAGCATGGCGCGGATTCAAACACATGCGACACTTCCCGGCATGAGGAGTTTCGACTTGCGGTGATGGACGCGCGCCAGTGGAACGAGTACTACGCCGCCAACAAGGCACCGTGGACGCGCCCCGACGACGACCTGGTTGCCGAGGCCGCGGAGCTGCCGCTTGGCCGGGTGCTCGACCTCGGTGCCGGGGAAGGTGCGAACAGCATCTGGCTTGCTCGTCAAGGCTGGCAGGTAACGGCGGTCGATCAGGCGCCCGCGGCGATCGTTACGCTGGTGCAGTTGGCCGCCGGCGAAGGGCTGGCCATCCGTGGCGTGGTAGCGGATGTCGCGGAGTACCGCACTGAGGCGCATTACGACCTGGTGCTTATCTGCTATATGCACCTGCCGTCCGACACTCGGACGCGCTTGCTGACCACTGCGGCGGCGGCGCTAGCGCCCGACGGCGTGCTGCTGCTGATCGGGATATCGCCGCCGGATGCGGCTCTTGCCGCGTCTGGCGACCTCACCATAGAGAGATACGACGTGCGGCGCCGCATGATTGGCGGGACGCGGGGTGATATCAACTCCGACGTGATGCTGATTCGTGCCCGCCGCACGGTGTCCGACGACGGCGACACCACGGCTTCCGATCGATGTGCCGAACGATGATGGAGTGAATCGATGGAGATTCTCAGCCTCGATAACCTCGTCACGCTGGCACTGCTGACGCTTCTTCAGGGCGTGCTCGGGTTCGACAATCTGCTGTACGTCGCGCTTGAATCCAAACGCGCCCCGGCGGGCCAGCGGGCCGCCGTCAGGCGTTGGGGCATCGGTATCGCCATCGTCCTCCGCATCGTGCTGCTGTTCGGCCTGACGAGCCTGATCGGCTATTTCCAGGCCCCCGTCTTCGGCCTTCACAGCACCGGCCTGGTCGAGGCCCAGTTCAACTTCCACAGCATCATCGTGCTGTTAGGCGGGGCGTTCATCATTTACACCGCCACCAAAGAGATCTTCCACATGATCGGTGTGGACGATCTCGAGCACGAGGAGCGCGGCGCGCGCCCCCTAGGAACGGTCGTGTTGTGGATCGTGGCGATGAACCTGGTGTTCTCCTTCGACTCGATCCTCAGCGCCATGGCGCTCACCGACGTGTTCTGGGTGATGGCGACGGCGATCGTCATCGGCGGTGTGATGATGATCTTGCTCGCCGACAGCGTGGCGGGGTTCCTGCAGCGCAACCGCATGTACGAGGTGCTCGGCCTTTTCATCCTGTTCGTCGTCGGCATCATGCTGCTGTCGGAAGGTGGGCATCTGGCCCACCTGCGCTTGCTTGGCAACGAGGTCACGCCGATGAGCAAGACGACGTTCTACTTCGTCATCGGTGTGCTGGTGCTGACCGACGTCGTTCAGAGCCGATATCAGAAGAGGCTTCTCAGGCGGAGGGCTCACTCCACCTAGGCCAGAAAACCAGAGGCTTTTGAGATGAGCCAGCGACCTCCGACGCGGGTCTCGACGCCACCACTACGTTGCAGCACTTCGCGCGGCATGTACGTCACATTGCTGTGACTAAAATGACGCCAGGAGGAGACTGGGATGGCTCACCCTAGGATTGAACCACCTGCAGGATCTCGCGTGCTGGAGATCGGCAGCGGCCATAATCCTCATCCGCGATCGGACGTCCTCTGCGATCGGTACTTGGACGATCGAGAGCGCGCTGCTCCGCTGGTTCGCGATCGTCCGTTCGCCCAAGCGGATGGCGAGGAACTACCGTTTCGAGACGGCGCGTTTGGCTACTCGATCGCGATTCACGTCGCCGAGCACATGCGGGACATCGCTGGGTTCTTTGATGAGTTGGCGCGGGTGTCTAGTGCAGGATACGTGGAGACGCCTTCGGCGATCGGCGAGCACCTTTTCGGCTGGAGAAAACACCGCTGGCTGCTCACCGTCCACGAAGGCATCGTCTATGTGCGCCCGAAACAAGCCCACACACCGTTTGGTGGCCTGTTTCATGAGCTGATGCGGCAAGACGCTGGGTTGGCCGCCATCTACTACCGGTATCCTGACCTTTTTTTTTCGCATGCGGTGCTATTGGAACGGGAGCGTTCCGTATCGTGTGGTGACAGGCGAGCAAGAGGTGCCCGTCGATCTCGACGACCCGAGGTCGGTCGCGAGTCTATTGGCGCACAGGTCACGGCCGACTGAGTGGCTCAGGGCCTACGTCAGTCGGTCGGTGCGATCACCGGCGTGGCGATTACTGAGAGATCTGCGCTTTCGACGTCGAGGCGCCGCGCGGCGCTAGCGAGCTGGCCCGGTCGTCGGCAAGGCGACCTACCTTCCGGCCATCGAGCCGGATCAGGCGGCGGCGAAGAGGGTCGTGGACATTGGCCCCGTCATCGCCTCGGCGGTCTGGGGTACCTTCAACCTGAGCGCTGCGAAGGCCAAGATCCGCAGCTGCAATCGTCGCGTCCACAGCTTCCTGTTCGAGGACAACGAGGCGAACGGCGATCTCGCCTATCTACAGGGCGTCGTTCTCAAGTGGGTACGCCACGACAGGTCGGATGCCGCCACCTATAGCATCAGCAAGTACGTGAACTTCAAGTTTATTCGGAGCGATACCGCTGATTGCCGTAGCGCATGTCCTGTCGGGCGTTTCCTCTACGGGCCCAGGCCGTAGTGGGCCGGTGGGCGCAGTTTGGTCGCAGTTTCGGAGACCAGCGAAGATGCTAAGGATGGCCCCGACTGCGCCCGATGTGCGACCGAAACCTCGAGCCTTCCAATCGTTGCTGGTGTTCGGGTCCTCGAGCACGTAGGGGAAGCCCGCGAGCCGGCTCTCGTGCCGAAGAGCCGTGTAGATTCACGACAGCCTGCGGAGTACTCCGGGAGCTTGCGAATGCCCCTTCCCCCGCCGAGTCAACAGGAGGTTCTTGACTAGGTATCCAGCCAGTCGGCTATCTGTTGAAGCATGCCGCACTTCTCGCGGAACTCCTCAACAGTTCGGAGTGTGCTCCCGAAGTCATCATCCAGATCCCACTCGTAAGTGGTGACTGCGAACCCTCGGTGCACCCTATCCGCCTGGCTGAAGATCAATCGCTTCAGATCGCTGCACTCCTCGCTGAATGCCCACCCCCCCCAGCCTTGGCTCGGGGGGAATGCTGGTGCGTTGTAGTTGTTGCAACCGGCTGTGGCTAGTAAGCCAACGGCTACTGCCACGAGGCCGAGGCGGCTTCTTTGGATTCGCATGGACTGCCTCCTTTGCCGACTAGAGAGTTCTAAGCGGCGCCTTTGTTACAGGACGCAAATTGCAGAAGCAAGAATTGCCCTGGTCCGCCGTGCATGACCCTCGGGCCAGGGTCTATCGCCGGCGGCCCAGAACATGCATGCATGCGGCTCTCAGGGGTGGTCTAGACGGCTGGTCCGCCCTGCTCGTCGCTCACCTACGATACGTATGGGTCGAGGCGACTCTCCGCCATCCCGGGACTCCTACTACCCCCCCCCCCCCCCCCCCCCCCCGGCACCCTGTCGTGCGGCGCTTGCACATCGGTTCCGGAATCCCCGCTCTCCTGCCCGTCTCACCAGTACATGGACGAGCGCGACCCCTTTGAGCGCCTGCTACGCGACCTTACGCCTGATCCGGTAGAGAGAGAACTGACGCCGTAGCGCCTGCCTCCCGTGGACCCCCGCCCACCCCAGCGATAGGCTTCAGGCGCTCACCCACCCTGCCTCGGGAGCGCCATGGAACCCGGTAGCAAGCTAGGCCACTACGAGATCACCGAGCAGCTCGGTGCTGGCGGTATGGGAGAGGTGTACCTGGCGCAGGACACGCGCCTGGGCCGCAAGGTGGCCATCAAGGTGCTGCCCGCCGAGTTTGCCTCTGACCCCGAGCGCCTCGCCCGCTTCGAGCAGGAGGCTCGTGCCGCCGCCGCCCTGAACCATCCGCACATCGCGGTCGTTCACGATATCGGCACCGAAGGCGACACCCACTTCATGGTGCAGGAGTACCTGGAGGGAGACACGCTTCGGGAGCCGCTGGGCAAGGGTGCTCTGCCGCTCAAGAAGGCGCTCGGGTTGGCCACCGAGATCGCCGAGGCGCTGGCCGCAGCCCACGCCGCCGGGATCATCCACAGGGATCTGAAGCCGGAGAACATCTTCGTCACCAAGGAGGGGCACGCCAAGGTGCTGGACTTCGGCCTGGCGAAGCTGACCGAGGTGGCGGTGACGGGATCGCCCGACGATTTCACGCATTCACCCACAGCGATGGGCACTGCCGCCGGCCAGATGATGGGCACTGCCGGCTATATGGCCCCGGAGCAAGTGGAGGGCTCCCCAGAGATCGACCATCGGGCCGATCTGTTCGCCTTCGGCTGCGTGCTGTACGAGATGGTCGCGGGAACGCGACCCTTCGGTGGCAGGAACGTCGCCGAGGTCCTCCATCATCTGCTCAACAGCGAGCCCGAGCCGGTGAGCGACACGCTACCACTGAAGCTGCAATGGAGCCTCGACAAGTGCCTGGCGAAGGAGCCCGCTCGGCGCTACCAGCATGCCGATGATGTGGTGGTGGACCTGAAGGCGTTGGCCGGTGAGGTGGAGTCGAGTGCGCCACTGCCGGTCAGCGGAGAGGCACCGACAACCCCTGTCGCCGTGGAAACGGCTCGCGGCATCCCCTGGAAGCCGACAGCCTCGATAGCCGTGGCCAGCGTCCTTGTGGGGGCTTTGGGAGTTTGGATCACGACCCCGTCGCCGCCAGAGCCGCTCATCACGCGCTTCGACATCGACTATCCACCAGAGACTACTTTCGATGCCGCTTCCACCCTGGGCGTTGCGATCTCACCCGATGGCAGCTCGGTGGTATTCAACGCCAACCGGCAGCTTTGGCTCCGAGCGATTGACGACCTCGTAGCCACACTCATCCGTGGCACCGAGGATGCCAGAGTGCCGTTCTTTTCCCCCGATGGCCAGCAGCTCGGTTTCTGGTCGGGCAGCCTGTCAGATGCCGACGGGCAGATGAAGAGAGTTTCGATCACCGGTGGTGCGCCAGTGTTGCTGGGGCCAGCGCCTGTGCGTCCTTACGGGGCGAGTTGGGCAGAGGACGGCTACATCTACTTCGGGCAGGGTGCCGGAGGGATCTTGCGTGTCTCAGACAACGGCGGTGAACCACAGGTCGTCGTTCAGATGGAAGAAGGCGAGCAGGCCCACGGGCCACAACTTCTTCCCGGTGGCGAGTGGTTGCTGTTTACGCTGCGGAGCGCTTCCGGCTCCTGGAACGATGCGAGCATTGTTGCGCAGCCGGTGTCCGGCGGCGATCGCGAGGTGCTGGTGGCCGGAGGGACCGATGGCCGCTACGTGCCCACCGGCCACATCGTCTATTCCCTCGAACGGAACCTTTTTGCGGTGCCCTTCGATGCAGACAACGTCGAGGTTACCGGGGGATCGGTGTCCATCGTCGAGGGGGTCCAACAAGCCGGTCTCACGGGAGCAGCCCAGTACGCCTTCTCGGATCGCGGTGGGTTGGTGTACATGCCGGATGCTACTAGCGGTGGTTTCCAACTCGTCTGGGTGGATCGTGACGGCCAAGTCGAGCTGCCGCCCTTCGAGCCGCGTTCGTTTTTCTACTTGGACCTGTCGCCGGATGGGCAGCACATCGCGCTCGACATCCTTGGAGATGATGGAAAGTGGGACATCTGGATCTACGAGGTCGAACGAGGAGGCAGCGGGGTGCTGCTGACCACGGAGGGCAACAACGACACCCCTGTTTGGTCGCCCGATGGAGAGTGGGTTTTCTTCGCGTCGGATCGGAATGGCAATTTCGACATCTGGAAGCGCCGGGCTGACTGGAGTCTCGCCGCCGAGCTGGTGTTGGATGCAGAGGCTAACGTGTGGCCGGAGTCGATCTCGGACGACGGTGAGATGCTTCTGTTTGACAGCGGGCTCCTCGGGGAGCCCCTCGACGTGGGGGTCCTGGCTCTCGATACAGGTGATGCGGAAATGCTCGTCGCTACCGCCGTCAATGAGCTATCGGGCAGTTTCTCGCCGGACGGTCGCTTCTTCGCCTTTGCTTCGAATGAGACCGGGCAAATGGAGGTGTACGTGCGGGAGGTATCGAGCGGGCGGACATTTTCGGTCTCAACCAGTACCCGTGGTGGTGCTTCCCCTCGCTGGTCGCGGGATGGAAGGGAGATTTACTACGTCTCCTCCAACAGCTCAGGCATCCTCGTTGCGGAAGTGGATTTGGAGTCGTTTTCCGCATCCGACCCTGTCGAAGTCTCGGACATCGTCCTCCGTAGCGAGGGCAACTTCGATGTCACCGCCGATGGCCAGAAGTTCCTGGTGACGGTGCCCGCTGGTACTGATGAGACTGGGGGCACGGCACCCAACCCACGACTCAATGTCGTCCTCAACTGGTTCGAGGAATTGAACCGGCTAGTGCCGACGGGCGGCTCCTGATGGTCGGCAAGACGCTCGGCCACTACGAGATCCTCGCCCCGCTTGGTGAAGGCGGGATGGGGCAGGTGTACCGAGCACGCGACACGACGCTGGATCGTGATGTCGCCATCAAGGTGCTGCCGGAGGACTTCGCCAGTGATGCCAACCGGCTGGCTCGCTTCGAGCGCGAGGCCAAGCTCCTCGCCTCGCTGAACCACCCCAACATCGCCACCATTCATGGGTTCGATGAATCGGACGGTGTGCGCTTCATCGCCATGGAGTTGGTCGAGGGGCAGAGCCTCGCCGAGCGTATTGAAGCCTCCGGTCGCATAGATGTCGATGAAGCACTGGAGATCGCCCGCCGGATCGCACTGGCGTTGGAAGCTGCGCACGAGGCTGGTGTCATCCACCGCGATCTCAAGCCCGCCAACGTGCAGGTCGCACCCGATGGCACCGTGAAGGTGCTCGACTTCGGTCTGGCTAAAGCCTACGCAGCGGATGGCAGCGAACCGTCGTCCGACTTGAGCCATTCGCCCACGATGATGGCCGCCACAGGCACGGGCGTGATCATGGGGACGGCTCCCTACATGTGCCCGGAACAGGCGCGGGGACAGCCAGTCGATAAACGTAGCGACATCTGGTCGTTCGGATGTGTGCTGTACGAGATGCTGGTGGGTAAGAGAGCGTTCGACGGTAAGACCGTCAGCGACACCATGGCGGCGATTCTCAAGGAGGAGCCGGATTGGGCATCGCTTCCGGCGGCCACCCCGCTCTCCTGCCCGTCTCACCAGTGCATGGACGAACGCGACCCCTACGTGCGCCTGCTACGCGAACTCACGCCTGATCCGGTAGAGCGTGCGCTGGTGCAGATCGAAGCCGATACGGCGCTAGCGGAAGTGCGACTCGCGGCTCTCGCGTGTCGGCGTGGCGAGTGTGCGACGATTAGGAGTTGTGGGGAGGTGGGAGCTTGTGAGAGATGCGAAGGCAGCGGCGATAATGCGGCTGGCTGCCGACCGAATCATCTACAACCAGAAGCAGCACCAAGGCCGCGTTTACCGCTGGACGATCTGCGAGAATTGTGGCCGGCTCTGGCACACGCTCGACACCGTCCGCAACGTCATCAAGCGGAATGGCTGCTCACGTTGTCTGTGCCCCGCCTTGCCCAGGCTGCCGCCTAAGAAGATTCGCCCTCGTACCCCCGGGATGCCGGCCGGCAGACAATCTGACGCCGGAGAGACGCTCCCTCCCGTGGACCCTCGCGTGCCCCAGCGATAGGCTTCATGCGCTCACCCACCCGCCAGCGGTGTCCAGGCTCGGCAGATCCGTTGTCGGCTCTTACCGTATGAGTAGGCGGACAGGAAGAAGTCTGAGCTGTTCACGGCCTCATCTCTCATGCGACGGTACTCGGTGTCGTCGTTGGCTGCGTGCCGTCCAGCCAGTAGCCGCCATTTGAACAACTCGTCGGCCAGTCGATCTACCACGACGCCCAGGAGATACGTGGCGACGAGACCCGGCGCGATGAGCCACACCGGCGGGCTGAGCATCGGCAACATGGGCGGAAAGAGGGCTACGACGATGGCAACGACAAGCCCACCCGCTCCAGGCGAGTCAGCACGGCATTGGCGCTGAACGCTGCTCTATGGATCGGCGCGCATGCGGCTCTGACGGCGCCGCCACCGACGTCGCGCCGTCGCTTGCTTCGCACGCCGGCGCTCGCCCGGCTTTACGAAGTGCTGGTGGCGCCTGGCATCGCGGAGAATGTTCTCTCGCTGCACGACACGACGAAACCGCCGCAGGGCGTGTTCGATCGATTCGCCGTCCTCGATGCGGACGAAAGCCATGGAATGGCTGCTCATGTTGTCTGTGCCCCGCCGCGCCTGCTCGACGACAAGCGGAGGGGGCAACGGAAACCAGCTCGGGGTGGGCTGCATCCTCGAGCATGCGAGGCCCCTCAGCACGAGACGTGCCATCGACGCTGCTCTTCGCGGGCCCGGCAGCGAATCGGCTACTGCCCAGCCCAACAGCGGCGGTACTTGCTCCTCACGCTCGTCCCGCGCCGAGAGGCAACCACATCCTAGACCCCGGCACCCAACCGGGGTAGTGCCTAGCGAACTGCGCCCTTCTTCGTGCCAACCGTCGGCTCGAGCCAGACCAAGCTCGGGCACCGCACGCCGGCCTCGCTGCTGGCCTACCTGGGGATCACGCGAGAAGACGTGCGGAAGGCCAGCGAGCAGATCGAACTCTGAGCATCCTCGTCACGGCCCTCCCCGGGGCTCTTTGGATTTGCCCTACGTGTCGGGCTCGATGACGACACGCGCACCAGCAATTCCGGCCAAGGTGATCAGGTGCTCCAGCGTGGGTGCCCGATTGCCTCTACACCACCCGTGCAGCGACGCCGTGGACCTGATGCCGTAGTGGCTCATGTCCTTCCTAAACGCCGTGTAGCTCCTCCCATTCTTCAATGCCATAGCCAGGTGCCGAGCGTCTTCTGCACTTTCAAGGACCAGCGGCTCAGTCAGCTTGCCTAGTCCGCCGGGGCGCGTCGTCTCGTGCATCGGTATGACGTTCCAGGGAGTAAGAAGGAACACCCACTGATTGTTACACGAGTAGCATTACACAGCTACCGCTAGCCCATGAGGAAGATTCGGTCGGGCCTGCGTTCAGCGAGCGGGAAACAGCGCCGTGCTGCGGGAGATCGGGGCGTGCCTGAGCAGAGAGATACTGGCGATCTTGTCGCAGGAACTGCGGGATCAGGAGTGACGTGTGTGGGTGGCTACCGAGACCTCTCCACCATCGGGTCCCATCTAATGCCCCCCCCCCCCCCCCCCCCCCCGGGGGTATGGGTCGCCAGGGAATCGTCGCACTCGTGGCCGTCTCACCAAGGCATGGACGAACGGGACCCCTTCGACCGCCAGCTACGCGACCTTACGCCTGAGCCGATAGAGGGGTCTTATCCGTCGCCCGTTCCCGGCCCGCTCGATTGCTCGGCTCCATTGCCAGTTTCCGCGCCCCCGCCATCGCTCGAGGCATCCGGCTCCGGCGGTGCTTCATCTTCGTCCTCCAACGGAATCGGAGCCTCGCTATCCGGGGGCTCGATGTCAGCGGAATCGGAACTCCCATCGGCACGTTGTCCTGTGCCCATCCAGGCGTAGACAGCGCCCAGGATTGCGCCGTAGACCAGATGACCCATGAGGCTGGGCATCATGCTGCCGGCGGCCTCTAGGTTCCAGTTGACACCCATGCCCATCCCCATGAACAAGGGCATGAGCGTGAGCGGGCCCAACAACCACCAGATCACGCCGTAGCCGAGCCCATACCCCAAGCCGCTTCCCATCCCGCTCACCATCGAGCCCAAGACGATGCCAAACGCGGCTCCGATGATGGCACTGTTAACCATGTGGACGAGAAAGCCTGCGAAAGCCGATGGAGACTCAACCATGCTGCCGATCATTGGCAGCATCCCCATCATTCCCATCATGGCTCCGAACACCACGCCCCGGCCAGGCCGCCGTAGATGCCCTTCTTGATGTTGTCCGCGTTCATCCGAAGCACCTCCCTTGGATGGTTAATTAACAGCCGGCGGATTCCGTCGCCCGTGAGAGTGATCCAAAGACCCCCACGCGAACTTATGAAGTTTGCCTGCCCTCTGTCAACGGAACGGCTATCGCCAAGCGTATGCGGCGTCCTTCCCGACCAGCGTGGCGGGGTGTGCGACGATTAGGGGTTATGGGTGAGCGGTGGCAGCTTACGAGGGATCCGAGGGCAGCGGCGATAATGCGCCTGGCTGACGACCGGATCGTCTACAAGCAGAACCAGCACCCAGCCCGCGACTACGTGTGGACGATCTGCGACGCCTGTGGTCGGCTCTGGTACACGCTCGAGATCGTCCGCACCATCATCAAGCGCGATGGCTGCTCACGTTGTCTGTACCCTGGCGGTCGCAAGCGCGATCAGACTGCCGCCTAAGATCCCGTAGGGCCTCGGTCCTCAGCACACCGCGTGCGTGCGAAACCCCTCAACGCGAGACGAGCGGTTCCTCACCATCGGGTCCCATCTGTACTCCCCCACCGGGGGTGCGTCGCGTACGTTGCTTCGCGAAGCGACAGCAGGGGAGCGAGCCGATCTGCTGCTGCATTGACGCATCTCGGCTCAGGTAGAAGTGAACAGAATATAGGGGTGCGGCGCAGGGGCTTGGGCAAGTCCGTGTCGGGGTCGCCCCCAACGACTTTAGCGTCAGATTTCGATCTTCTCGCTGGCCTTTCTCACGTCCTGGGTGCGTGGTATCTGCTGTAGACACGGATGGCGATTCCTTCACTTACGGCAGGGCCGAGCAGCTTGTCTTCATGTCGTGGCGACGATTCCTTCTACCTTCCGGTGGCGCTCATGCAGGCACACCGAAATGACCCCCACCACCTACCGAGCCCGATGAGAGGCGAGCCCTAGAAGGGCCCGCTACGTGAGTCGCTCGGGGTCAGGAGACAGGCTCATGGGCCGCGCCTCCACGACCATGAGTAGGGTCTCAAACTCTACAGCCACGACGAAGCTGCGTGCTCCTTCTCCGGTCCGCAACACCCTTCCCTTCAGCGTCTGTCGCGGGATCTCCAGCGTCCGGAGGGTGTACCCGCACTGCGGGCACTTGCTGTCGGGGTCCAGAGGAAGAGGATGTCTCTCTTCGAGGATCTGCACGACACAACGAGTCCCTTCGGCCAGCCTCTCGTTGATCTGCGCCAGCATGCCACCACGGCTCACGTTGACCATGTGACCGTGCAGCGGTGCCCGACGGTTCATCCTGAGCTCGATCGGGATGGAGACGTCGGCTCGCGGATGCTCGCGACGAGTAGAATTACTCCAACCGCTAATGTGCATGGGCGTGCCCGTTCCTTTTCCCACCATGCTTCGCTGGTACTAATTGCTCAAGCGCGGGCTCAATGAGACTCAGCTTCTATGCTGTGAAACGTATCGAACACGTTGGATCAGTTCAACACATTGTTCATATGCCCAGCTAATCTGGATTGTTCAACATTAATCAATAGTAACTTCCAAGGGACGAATAGGGTCACGAAGGCCGTGCCCTTTCCCTCGGGCAGGCCCAAGGCGCATCAGATCGCCGGCCTACCCCCAAGGAGACGGCATGCCAGCCTCTCCGAGGCCATCATCCTGAGCGGCCGCACGCGGTTCTCGTAATCTCCTTGAGCTCCTCGATCTCGGGTGGCCCGGCTGCTCTCCCGTGGTGAGAGCCGATCTATTCCGCTAGGCTGAGCAGCCTTGCGGAGCACCGCCGACGGTAGGCCGGATCAGTGATGACCGCAGACCCCTTCCCGGACCTGCGAGCGAAAGGGAGCAAGAACGAAACATGACTGCGGTCGCTTCGTAGTTGGCGACCGAAGGACTAGCGGGAGGTAGCAATGGCACTCATTCAGTGTTGGGGTTGCGGGCATCAAGTGTCGGATAAGGAGAAGAGGTGCGCCGGTTGTGGGACCCCGATCGCCAAAGAGGAACCCATCGCGGCGCCCGTTGAGACCACCGCTGGGCCGCGCGACACGGACAATGCGTCCGAGCAAAAAACCCCGCACGCTCTTTCCGCGAGACTCGCCAAGCGTCTAGCAGGGCTCCGCGCCAAGGCCCGCAAGAGCGAATGACCCCGACCACCCACCGAGTCCCCGAGTGAGAGGCCGCCGCGCATGAGCAAGCCGAGCTTCGTCGCTGGCGGGCACTACTCGGCCTACGTGGAGGTTCGTCACCTCAAGCGGATGAACGACCTCGATGGCGCCAAGGAGCTTCTCCTGCGCCTGGTGGACGCCACAGAGGCCGAGGCCGCCGCCGAGGGCGAAGGCTGCGGGGTTGATCCGTGGTACTACGAGCAGCTTGCAATGATCTACCGGAAGAAGAAGCAGCCAGCCGATGAGCTCGCGATCCTCGAGCGGCACGAACGACAACCGAAGGCCCCTGGGACGGTTTCAGAGAGGCTGGCCAAGCGCCTGGCCGGCCTGCGACCCAAGGCGGACGAGTGAGAGGCCGTTCCGCCGCCACCCCGCGCCCTGTCGCCTACCCCCGCTGCCAGTTCGGCTCCTACCTCGGCGAGATCAGCGTTTCGTGATGTTCCCAGGCAGCAACGAGAGCCAGACCGGCAGCGGCCATGTGACGCTGATCACCAACTGGTTCGACGAGCTGAAGCGGCTAGTGCCGACGGACCCGTAGCGCCCTCAGCCGAGTCTCGCGAGCCACCCAGCGACCTCCGATTCCGCTCGTCCCCAATGCCCGAGCAGACACCAGTCATATGTCTTCTTAAGAGGCCGGAGAAGGCCCGCTAAGGGCCGCCGGCAGCCTCTACGTGTTCGGCCACGAAATGTGCGCCGTGGGCGTTAGAAGGGCGCTGAGGGGGGCTGGGTCGTCCTTACTTCCAGGCTCCCTCGAACGGCGGCTGGGGAAACATGAGGTGCGCTGCCCTCCGGCGTTTGTTCGTCGAAAACTCGTTGTTTCCTCAGAACTTCTTCAGGACTCCTGGCCCTAGAGTTGGCACCCTCTGGGGGTTCTTTGGACGAGTCTGCAAAGGAGGTCAGAGGTATGCAGAAGCGAGTGGCAACACTAGTCGCCGTGCTGATGCTCTTGGCGTTGGTGACGCTGATCGTGCCGACCACAGCAACAGCAGGACCGCCCCAAGTGATCATCGTGCAGCCGGGCGAGCCGATGCCGGAAATCTTGTTTACCGGCGGCGATGGTCAATCACCTCCGCCAATCATCCAAATCGTAGATGAAGACGGCAACATAGTCAGGCTCATCCAAATACGACCTTAGCTACGGAACCCTGAGCCTGGTGCCGGGAGGGAAGCTGTCTCCCCACTGGCAGGAGCGATATCGCGATGACACGCCTGCGTCGCTACTCGCCTATCTGGGGATCACCCGAGAGGACGTTAGGAAGGCCAGCGAGCAGATCGAACTCTGAGCATCCTCGTCACGGCCCTCCCCGGGGCTCTTTGGCGTGCGCGCCGTCGGGCTCGATGACGACACGCGCTCCCGCAATTCCGGCCAACGTGATCAGGTGCTCCAGCGTGGGCACTCGGTTACCTCTACACCACCCGTGCAGGCTGGCTGTCGACCTGATGCCGTGCGCAGCCATGTCCTTCCTGAACGCCGTGTAGCTCCTGCCATTCTTCAGCGCCATAGCCAGGTGCCGAGCGTCTTCTGCACTTTCGAGGAGCAGCGGCTCAGTCAGCTTGCCTAGTCCATCGGAGTGCTTCGTCTCGTGCATCGGTATGACGTTCCAGGGAGTAAGAAGGAACACCCACTGATTATTACACGAGTTACATTACACGCCTACCGTTAGCCCACGAGGAAGATTCGGTCGGCCGGCGTTCAGCGAGCGGGAAACAGCGCCGTGCTGCGGGATATCAGGGCGTGTCTGAGCAGGCAGATTACTGGCGATCTTGTCGGGCGGGCTGGGGGACCAGGGGTGACGTGTGTGTGGGGCGGCATGCGGCGACTACAAGGGGGACGAATTCGACGCGCCGCCGGCACAGGGACGGGCCGTCATCACTTTGCCGGGTACCTCTTCCGAACGACGCTGGCAAGGCTTACGCCGATCTCAAGATCGTCCGCGTGCAAGCCGCGGATCTCGGAGTGCGAAGCTGATCCAGGCTGAGGGTCGTGCATCGTCTGGACATCCAATTGATTGCTTTCTGCAAGGTTGCGCTCCAGCGTGCCGACCCTCAACAAGGCCAAGACGGCGCTAACGCGGCGCGTTATCCCCTGGCCGTCGAGATCCTGGCGGATGCTCTCGACTTTTGCATCGTCATCGGAGAGCGTGCTGTAGTACTCAAGCCAATTGACCGAGAGACAACCTTGGTCCTGCGAACGAGGCATGAATGCACCCGGACCGGGCTTGCCGTCTTTCTCAAGGTGGCTTCCACCGCAGTAACGAATCACATGATCCTTCGACGGTATTCTGCCTGCCGAAGGGACAACGTTGGTGGACTCGATCACGATTGAACAACTCCCAGTCGACCTAGCCGCTCCACGAGTTCGCGCTGATCCACGGTGCCGGCGACACGAGTCTCGGGACGGGATCTACGGCGCTGGATCAGCACGAATCGGGCACGACCCTCGGCTTGGAACTCGACAACCAACTGCTGGCGTCTCCCCCGCCACTCGGCAATCCAGCCACCATGAGGACTCAAAGTAACCTCGGGCTCGCCAAACCCTGATCGCACTAGGAAGGTCAGGAGAGCACGTAGGCCCGGGGGACTAGGCTCCACGTTATCGGCCTCTTCAGCCTGCATCTCCATTAGGCATCGAAGGCGATCTGGAAGATCCTGAGAGAGGCCAGGTGCAGTCAAGGCGTGTTTCTTCGCCCACCCGACAAGCTCCACACACGCGATATTCGCCCCGGGTATCAACGTTGCTTCAAGAGTCTCCCAGGGAGCGGTGAGCAGTCTCCGCCAGGTAACGCCCGTACTTCGCACCGCATGTAACGCCCTTCTGACAAGGGTCAGTGCGCGAAGCCATGTGACGGCAGAACGTGCTAGGACACCCGGGTCACTCGGCAGGCGCTCCGCGACGTAGACTGACTGGTCTGTCCGGATTGGCTCCCAGGGGCGTTCTTGCCGCTGCCCCGATATCTCGGGCGCCCACTCTCGCAGTCGCGTGACCGACCTCGTGTTTAAGGACACTCCGAGGCTCATGAATCGCTGTCCCGCGACCTCGTACGTAACTCGTGGGTATCCAGTGTCGAATGGGGCCACATTGATATGTGTCGAAGATGTGTCGGCGGCGGGACTCATGCTTCCTTCGGTGCGACTTCGTCACCGCCGGGATCGTGCTTTTGTTGTTTGGCCTGGAGGAACCGAGCGGTGTTGTCCCCCAGAGCAGCCATTATCTTCAACATAGCCTCTGGACAAATCACCAAACGCGCTACGGGCTTTACGGAGATGTGATCTGGAACGTCATCTGGTCGCTTCGACAGGTCGGGGATGTGCGGAGAGAACGCTTGGCCGAAGACGATGTAGAACTCTCCATTCCCGTGCGAGACGATGACTTGGTTCGCGCATTGCACATCGAGGTCGCTGCCATCCTCCCAGCGAAGCTGGACCTGGATGCCCGCCGGCTCTTTGGGCGATTCTTGATCTGCCATCTGAGACCTCATCAAGTTAGGAGCCGGGGCGAGACGTGTCAGGCACGAGCGAATCGTGGAATTCATGCCCTGACACCAGGGTGTCAGTCTAGAGGAGAAGGACCGGCAAGAAGTCAAGCCTAGTGTCTCGGATCGGTCGATTCCAGGAGTCGAATACCGTGGGGAGGAGGGGGAGCGAATCGCCCGCACCCGGAATGGTTACTCCAGGGTGCGTATAGGGTGCACTTCTCGTCACCACAGGCCACAGAGCCCCTTGGTATAAGGGCTTGTCGCGGGTGGCGAAATAATGTTCCACAATCACCCGTATCGACGATTCGGCGACGAGTCGAGAGGACGTCGGAATCACCTGGCAGATCCCGCAAGCCGGTAAAGGACCTCGTCTGCCTCGCGACGGGCGTCGTTGTCATCGTTTACTCGTTCCATCCAGTCCAGCAAATCGCCCCACAGGACACGGACCTTGCCCCCGCCTGGCGGTCGACGCGCCGGGAGCGGACGGCTGGGTCGGCGTGTCCACTTGTGTACGGTCGACGGGTCGCATTCACAAAGCTGGGCGATCCGCGCCACCGGCAGGAGCGATTGGCGCGACACGGGAGGAGGTCCGTCAAGGTCGTCGGCGAGAGATCGGAGACCGTCTGCAAGCCGCTTGAATTCCGTGCTCAACAGCCACCCCTCGTTGATTGAGGCCCAGCTGATCTGGCGGGCTGCTCTCCGGACGCACCGGCGTGCAAGGTTCTCACGATGCTGGGCGCAATCTGTGGTCAGGTGCGATGACTTCAACGCAACGGCAAACGTGCTTGATCCTCGACATGAGCCGCGTCCCGATGTAGCCGACGAGCTGCTCCTGGCTCAAGTTCGTTGTCATCATTACTGGGCTCGCTTGCTCGTACCGAAGACCCAACAAGTCGGTCAGCTTTTCGAATTTCCAGTCGGTCGTTCGCTGCGCCCCGACTTCATCGAGGACGAGAACATCCACGCCGAGGAGTTCGTTGAATACTTCCGTCTCCGACTCGATCACGCTTGGCTGCATCGCGTCCTTGAGCCGTCGGAAGAGTGCCGGTGTCGAGATGAACCTTCCCGAAGCGCCCTTCTCGATGAGAGCATGTAGCGTACTTACCAAGAGGTGCGTCTTGCCCCCGCCCGGTGGGCCGTGAAGCAACAATCCACGGTCCACACCCGAACCGTAGCTGTCGACTACTTCGAGACAGGCTGCGTGCGCTGATCTAGCGGATTCGGATACGCCCGTGTCGAAATTGTCGAACTGCATCTGCGCATACATCGGTGGGATGCCGGCAGCGTGGCAACGCCGCGCAGCGATGGCAAGCAGACGGCATTCGCAGCGCCTGACAGGCTGGCCAGCCGATTCGAGACCCACAAAGCCGGTGTCGCCGCATTTTCGACAAGTGTCGTCGCTCATGTGTAGTACTCGCGTGAGATGGTGAGGCCATCCGGGCCCTGAACTGGTAAAGCGGGTTCGATCTCGTCCTCCCAACGGCGCTGGTTCAGCCAGGAGGCGGGGCGCGGAACGTAGCGTCCGCTGTCTCTTTGCCATTCCCTCTGTTTGCTCTGCTGGGCGACGGCCTCGAGCAGGTCAACTATGGGGGGACGTAGCTCGGCAGTCTTGCCCCACGCCTTCTGCGCTGCGCCCCTCCCCTGCCTGCGCGGGTACGAGCTCCAGAACCGATCAAAGCCTGAACTTTGATTCCGCGCACCAAGAGAGTCTTTCTTCTTTCGTCTCGGTTCTTTCTTCTTACTTAGGGTGCCGCCGGTAGGGCCGTCGGTCGTTACCTCGGTAGTGCCGTCGGTGGTGCCGTCGGTCTGCCGTTGGTCCTCATCGACTGCCTGGAATCCCAAGAAGTTACAGACCGTTACGAGGTTACCGCGGTTTGCCCTCGGCTCGGTCGTCAGCATCCCCGCTGCGGCGAGCTTGTCGGCCGCTCGGCGGAGCTGCTTCACGGTCAATCCGGTGGTGTCGGCCATTTCGCGCCAACACGCGAAGTACTGGCCCGGCTGTAGCACTAGAATCTGCCCGGCTACATCCCAAGGAGTCGGTTTGTACGCGGCGCGTTCAATCGAGTAGCGGAAGAAGAGGCTGGCCGCCGCATCGCCACGCAACACCGGGTTCTGAATGATGCGGCGGTGCATCTTCACCCAGCCACCATGGCTCAAGTCCCGCCGCGCCCGGCGTCAGACGATGAGAGAGGCTCGGCGTAGAACACCTCGCCGATCTCACGATCCAGCGCGCCAGCGATCCGAAAGGCCGATTCCAATCGCATCGCCGGACGGTGCCCGTTGGCGATGCGCGACAAAGCCGGCTCCGTGATCCCGGCCCGGTGGGCGAGTATGCGAAGGGGGGTGTTCCCTCGTAGTAGGTGGATTCGGTTAGAGATTCGAACGGCTGCTTCCAGATTCGTCACCGCGAGCGCCTTCCAAGTGTTGATTTAAGAGTAACGATAAGCCATACTCTTAAAGCTATGACGGAATGATGATACTGTCAAGGCTAATGCCTCTTGTATCTGTGTGACGAAACAGGGAGGTTCCCGAATTGCCAAGGGATTCGGCGGTTGGAAAGCGGATCAGAGAACTTCGAGGTAGCCGGACCGTGCGGGAACTCGCCGGAATGGCGCGGATGAGCCCTTCGGCGCTCTCTCGTATTGAGAACGGTCACGTGAAGCCTGAGTACGGAACGCTCGAGAAGATTGCTGGAGCGCTGAACCTCGAAGTCTCCGACATCATCGGCGCACAACCTGACCGGGTCGTATGGATGGAGGTGCCCGAGAACGCTCCACCCGAGTTCCAGGAGTTCCTGCGGGAAGCGCTCCGCAGCACGCCGTTACTGCCTGTCGATCGCCTGCTGCTGGAACACGAACTCCGGAGCTCCACGGCTCCGACGACCGTCGGCGAATGGCATATGAAACTCGCCGATTTGCGTCGGACACCCCGTTACAACCTTATGCAACTGATTCTCGACAGCGACGCCTTTCCAGAGTCGATTTGGCCGATGGCGCTAATGATGGTCCAGACTTTGAGAGATGTTTCCACGGGGGCTATCGAGATCGGCAAGGGGGGAGCATTCGATAAGGCTACAGTCTTCCGCACTTGACGTAAGTAGCGATGAGGAGGGGATGAAGGCGTACACGGTGGATCAACTCGATCGACTGTTGAGCGCCGTACCGGAGGTCTGTCCCGACACCGATCGCCGACTGCTGATCGAAACGCTTGCCGCTTCAGCATGTCGGATCTCCGAGGTGCTTGGCCTACAGCATGATGACCTCGACAGGGTGGCGTGCGAGCTTACGGTCCGTCGTCAGTTGTACCAGGGGCAGGAGACTACGCCGAAGGGGCGCCGCTCGAGGGTGGTATTGATGCCCGACCACTTAGTGGCTCGGTTGCGGCAGTTGCGCGTTGAGCAGGAGCAACGAGCCCTAGCTCAGGGTCGTGTCATGACGCCGTGGATGTTTCAGCAGCACAACGGTCGTCCGTTCCTCGGTGGGCCTCTGAGGGTTCGCTCTTGGAAGCGTATCGTCCGCCGCGCAGGGGTGCCCGACCACGGGTTCCACGGTCTGCGCCACACTCGCATTTCTTTGTGGATGGAGGCGGGCGTCAACCCCCGTCGCATTGCCTCGATGGCAGGCCACCGGAACATGACGTACACGATGCAGAAGTACGGTCACGTAATCCCCGATGCCGACATGTTGGTGCACCCGGCCAAGGTGCCCTACAGAGGTCGAAGCACGGCGCGGAGCCGGGAAATGCAGTCGGGAGACCAACTAGCCCAGTAGCTAGATGTGCCCCCGCTGCACCCTATATGCGACCATCGGAAACGGGATGTCGATAGATGGTCCTCATAAGTCTTTTATGATCAGACTGTTAAGGGCCTAGAGCATGATCAAATACGTAAACTTCAAGATGATTGCCCGGTTCAGGGGCCGGAGCGGAGTGCCGGTGCCCCAGTCCTGGTTATAGACCAGGAATATGTCGGCGCCGGGTCGGTAGATCCAGTTGAGACGCGAGTTCAAAGTCAGCAGATCACTCGAGCTGTTGTATTGCACCAGCGTGTTCCAGAACAGGTCGGGCGAGAACGCCAGCTTGAAACGCTGCCGTAACACGCTGGCCTTAAAGGAGCCCCCGGGCAGGTCAACGTTGTTGTAGCTCCAGGCGGTCTCGGCCGACAGCAGTCGGCTCAAGCGCAGGGTCAGCGTGCTGTTGCCCATGAAGCGTGTGCCGCCGAAGAAACTGCCCTTCGTGTAGAAGCCGAAGAACGAGACCGGGCGGCTGCCATCGGTTCGCAGGAAGACGCCCACGTCGGTGAACTTGTAGTCGCCCGACGGGATGAAGATGCCGTCCTGGATCTCGAAGTCCTCGAACAGCCGTTCGAAGTTGTAGCTGGCAAAGACCGAGACACGGTCGCCGGCGCGGGTGTCGAAGCCGAAGAAACGAAAGGTGGAGTCGACGGTCTCGACCGTTCCATCCGACAGCGTGACAACCCCGGTGCGCTGACTGAAGGTCAAGTTGCGCACCCCGAGGTTGTTTGCAGGGCGGGGCTCGAAGTCGACGTTGTAGTCATAGCGGCGGATTCCGTCGCGCAGCAGGAATCCCATCTCCGGTCGGAAGTTGTCGCGAATCTCGGTAATGCTGGCGCGCGCCCTCAAGACGCGACCGCGGTAGTTGAAGCCAGCGCCGCCAGCCCAATCGGTGACCGCGTCGCTGCCGAGCTCCTTGTCGCGGCTGGCAGCGAAGAAGCCCGTAAGGTTCACACGGCGCGAGGGGTTGAAGTCGACATCGATGCCGGCGACGCGGTTCCACTGGTCGCCGCTAACCTGCTTGTTGGTGTAGATGGCACCGATGCTGGATCGCTCACCGATGTTGCGCTTGACTCTCGCAACGCCCCAGTTTGTCGCCCCTACATCGATGTCACCGTCGTCGCCTAGACCGCTGACGGCGCTGGTCTGCACGTCCATCAACCCGAAGTTCCAGCCGCCGCCGCGACCCGTAAAGCGAGCTCCGACGCGAAGCGGGATGATGCCACCTTCGTCAAGGCCGATGCGCCGCGAGAAGAACATCCTCAGCAGGGGAGCTCGCATCCCCCCACCCTGTTGACGGCTCGGGCCAAAATTGAAGATGCCGGCGTTCTCGAGGAAGAACTCGCGCTTCTCGGGGAAGAACAGCGAGAACCGAGTTAGGTTTATGCGCTCGTCGTCGGCCTCTGCCTGGGCGAAGTCGGTGTTGGCTGTGAGGTCGAGCGTCATGTTGTTTGTCACGCCCCAGCGCAGCAGATCCAGACCGCCGTCGAAATCCTCGCCGGGACTGTCGGCGGGAGTCTCGAAGTCGCGTCCGCTACTGGCGACGCCGAACGGCTTGGCGCGCAGGTTGACGCCGGGCTGGAGGCCTCCCATTCCCGTCAGGTCTCCGGCCAGTGACATCCGCGGCAGGTTGGCGTCGCGCCCGACTGGCGCCCAGAGCGCCTCTTCGTTGTTGCGCCGGATGAGGCGACGGATGTTCAATCCCCAGGTGTCGTTGTCGGGGTCGAAGCGCAAGGTGGAAAACGGGATCGAGAGCTCGGCGCTCCATCCGTCCGGCGTGCGCCTCGCCGCAACGGTCCAAACGCCATCCCACTCGAAGTCCGGGTTGCGCTCGTTCTCGATGAGCGCGTCGGCGCGGGCGCCGTTCGGGTTGGTCTCGAAGTAGAACGCATTGCGTCGGTCGAGGAAGGTGTCGAGAACTATGATGATGGAGTCGTCGTTGCCGTAGGCGCCCTGGACGCCACGAAACCCACCGAACGAGCCTGAGCCGTCGCGCTGCATCTCCTTGGCGACGATTGAACCCGGTGCGCTGTCGAAGGCCATCACCCCCACGTAGAGTCGGTCGCCGTCGCGTGCGACGCGCACCTCGGTACGTTCGGTCGCCGGCGCCCCCGTATCCGGATTGCGCTGCTCAAAGCCGGTGGCCACGGCGGCGCGTTGCCAGAACGGCTCATCGAGGTGACCGTCGAGTGCGACGCGCTCGTCGATGACTAGCGCTTCGAGCGAGCGGGAGCGCGACTGCGCGGCGGCCGGTGCGCTGGCAAGCGTCAACAGGGCGACCACCACGACGAGGCGGACCCATGGGCTCAGCGTCAGGGGCGCGCGCTGCGCGCAGGCGGCGATGTTCATCGTCAGGCGGGGGAGGAGGCCAGGACCCTGAGCAGCGACCTTGTATCTCAGGGAAGTTCAGGCGCGGCGCAGCCTACCATGGTGCGGTCGGGCGGGCGGGACATCCTTACATATCCTTACAATCGGGCTAACGGGCCCGCCGGGGCACGTAGACCTGACGCCCGGCCTCCATGGCGTCGATCTGCGCCATGAGATCATCGAAGTCGTCGGGGTCCTGGACGAAGTCGATTTCAGTCGTGTTGATGACCAGCAGCGGCGATTCGTCATACTGCAAGTAGTAGCGTGCGTAGGCTTGGTTCACCTGCTGCAGATAGTCGTGCGAGATGTTGCGCTCTTCGGGGCGATTGCGCAGCTCAACTCGTCGCAGAAGTATTTCGGTCGAGCCTTGTAGATAGACGATCAGATCCGGTTTTGGCACCTGCGGTGCGAGCACGCCGTAGAGCTTCTCGTACAGAAGCAGCTCGCTGTCGGTGAGCGTGAGATAAGCGAAGACCTGGTCCTTTTGCAGAGTGAAATCGGCCACCGTGAACTTCGCGAACAGGTCGCTCTGCCGAGCTTGGGTCAGCAGCTGGAATCGCGACAGCAGGAAGTAGAGCTGTGCCTGGAACGCCGCCCCGGTCTTCTCCTGGTAGAAGGACTCCAGAAACGGGTTCTCCGGGTCCTCGAGGATCTTGGTTGCCCCGAGCCGCTCCACCATCAGGTTGACCAGGCTCGTCTTGCCTACGCCGATGGGGCCGTCGAGGGCCAGGTAATTCTTGCGCATCAAGCAGGTGGCGGCGATAGCAACCAGACGCGCTCAGCGGCGTCCAGTCGCAGGAAAAGGTCACCGATGGACGCGCCGTAGGCCGGATGCAGGAGATCCGCCGCGAGCTCGGCCAGCGGGCGCAGAACGAATCGCCGCGTGTGCATCCTGGGATGTGGGATCTGCAGTCCGGTTTCTTCCACGACGCGAAGATCATAAAGCAGAACGTCAACGTCGAGTGTTCGCGCCTCGATCGCAGCACTCGATCGCCGCCGCCCGCAGGCCTGCTCGACCTGTAGCGCGGCCTCCAGCAGCGCCCGCGGTGCCGGTGGATGAAGAACCTCGGCGACACAGTTAACGAACCAGGGAAGCGCCGAGTTCCCGACCGGCTCCGTCAAATAGAACGAAGACACTGAGCCGAGCTGGAGTCCGGCGTTGCGCAGTCCGTCGAGGCCTTGGCGGAGCCAAGCCGTACGGTTGCCCACATTCGAACCCAGTCCCAGGTAAGCTCTCATCGTCTCCAACAAACGTGCTCGAGGGTGCGCCTGGTTCGCGTGCTCGGTCAGTTGGCCGGCGGAACGCGCACCGCGGCATCGTCTCATGCCGTGCTTGCCTGCTCCGAAGCCTGCTACCTATACTGCCAGCCGGCATCCTTCCTTCTGCGCACGGTCGCGCGCATCCTGCCGGGTGAATGTCCGATCTCCTCACTCGTATCCAAGATCGCAGCGCACGTGTCTGCGTCATAGGGCTCGGCTACGTCGGCCTGCCGCTGGCCGTGAACTTTGCCGAGGCCGGCTTCCGGGTAACCGGGCTGGACCTCGACAATTCCAAGGTCGAGGCGATCCGACGCGGTGAGTCGTACGTATCCGACATCGCTACAGAGCGCCTGCGCGCTCAGGTCGAGGCTGGACGGGTCGAGGCAACCAACGACGCGGGCGTCATCGCCACCGTTGACAGCGTCCACATCTGTGTGCCGACGCCGCTAAGCAAGACCCGCGACCCTGATATCTCGTACGTCGTCGCAGCGGCCGATCGTGTAGCCGAGGCGATGCACGACGACATGCTCGTGGTGCTCGAGAGCACCACGTACCCGGGTACCACGGAAGAGGTGCTGTTGCCGAGGCTACAGACCGAGGAACGCCAAGCCGGGCGCGACTACTTCCTCGCCTTCTCCCCCGAGCGCATCGATCCCGGAAACAAGACGTTCACGCTCGAAAACACGCCCAAGGTCATCGGCGGCATGACGGCTGAATGTACCCGGGTGGCGACGGCGCTCTACGGCAGCATCGTGGGCACGGTGCATCCGGTGTCCTCGCCGCGTGCCGCTGAGCTTGTGAAGCTGCTCGAGAATACGTTTCGCGCCGTGAACATCGGCTTGGCCAACGAGATGGCGCTGATATGCGACCGGCTTGGCATCGATACGTGGGAGGTGATCCGCGCTGCCGCCACCAAGCCGTTCGGCTTCATGCCATTTTACCCGGGGCCAGGACTCGGTGGACACTGCATACCGATCGATCCGCATTACCTGACCTGCAAGGTACGCACCCTCGACTATCATGCCCGCCTCATCGAGGTGGCCTCCGAGATCAACTCGGGCATGCCGCGCCACGTTGTGCAGAAGGTTGTCGACGCGCTCAACGACCGCCGCAAGAGCGTCAACGGCTCACGCGTCGTGATGATCGGCGTGGCGTACAAGCGGGACGTTGATGATACGCGCGAATCGCCCGCCATCGACATCATGCAGTTGCTCGCCGCCAAAGGGGCCGACATCTCGTACCATGATCCGTTCGTGCCGGCGCTCGAAAACGTCGAAGGTCTCGATGCGCTGCGTTCCATCGGCGGGCTGATCGAAGCCTGTGCCGAGGCGGACTGTGTCGTCGTGGGCACCGACCATAGCGATATCGACTGGGCGGGCGTTGTCGCTGTGTCGTCGCTTGTGGTGGATACGCGTAACGTCGTCAAGGGGAAAGCGCCGCCGAACCTCGTGCGTTTGTAGGCTCATGGCCGAGGACTTGAAGGTCGTCGCGAACAATCGTCGGGCGCGCAAGAACTACGAGATCCTCGATACGTATGAAGCCGGCGTGGTCCTGCTCGGCTCCGAGGTGAAGTCGCTGCGTCTCGGAAACGCCAGCCTCAAGGATGCCTACGCCTCGATCAGAGACGGCGAGGTCTGGCTACACAACCTCCACATTGGTCCCTATCCCGCAGCCGGCAAGCACAATCAGCACGACCCGGAGCGCGTCCGCAAGCTCTTGCTGAAGCGGCGTGAGATCGATCGTGTGTTCGGTCGCCAGATCGAAAAGGGCTTGACCCTCGTACCTCTACGCATCTACTTCCGCAACGGCCGCGCCAAGATAGAGATCGCGGTGGCGCGGGGCAAGAAGAACTACGACAAGCGCGACATCCTGAAGCGCGAGGCGGTGGAGCGGGATGTGGAGCAGGCTCTGCGACGCCGGAGGTAACTGCGCCGCACCCTCGGCTCGCGAATCGCCGTGCGAGAGACGCGAGCAATAACGAGCATCAACTACATGCGGTGACGTTGCCCTAAGAGGATGAGTGTGTGCTCCGGCCCCCGCCGATCGCCAATTCGGCCGCCAGCTCCATCGCCGCTAGCATCGGTCGATGGTCGGCTTTGCCAGACGACGCAAGGTCGTACGCCGTGCCGTGATCCGGCGAGGTGCGGATGTATGGCAGGCCCAGCGTCAGGTTCACCGTGGGCCCGGGGGCGCGCTTCGCCAGGATGGTTCCTTGGTCATGGTAAAGCGCGAGTATCACGTCGAGCTCGGAGCGGAGAAAGATGGAGTCGGCGGCGTAGGGGCCTCGAGCTTCGATGCCGTCGGCACGAGTGGCAGCGATGGCCGGATACAGAATGCGGGCTTCCTCGGTGCCCAGCCGGCCCTGCTCGCCGGCGTGCGGATTGAGCGCTGCGACGCCGATCGTCGGCGGCTTTCCGAAGCACGATGACCAGCGCTCGTGCAATCTACGGAGCATCGCATCAACGGAGTCGGTTCGAATAAGGGAGATGGCTGCCGCGGTGGGCAGGTGGGTGGTGAGCAGCGCGATATGCGGACGGGGCCCGGCGAAGAGCATGATCGGTGTGTCCACGCCGGCGCGCTCAGCGAGATACTCGGTATGGCCTCGGAAGCGCGGCTCGACGGTAGCGATGAGGTCTTTGTTGACCGGGCCGGTGACCAGGGCATCAACCTCGCCGCTGCGTGCCAGGCGCTCGCCCTGGTTGATGCTGTCGAGTGCCGCGGGGCCCTGCGTTCGCTGAGGGTGCCCGGGGCGGAAGCCCTCCGCGGCGACGGTGCAGGGGAGCATCCAAGGACCGCGATCGCCGGTGCTGCGGGCGCGCTGCGCGGCGTCGATCCCGTCGATCACGCGGAAGCTGTCAGGGTCCAGTCCGGCGCACTCGGCGTGCTTGGCGAATACGGCAGCATCACCAATAAGGAGGCAGTCGGCGGCCTTGAGCTCGGCGGCCGCGCGGAGCAGGATCTGGGGGCCGATCCCGGCAGGATCGCCCATGCTGCAGCCCAGCAGGGGCTTCATGAGACCGACACGTGACGGTCACCGAGTCGCTCGCCGACTGCGATCAGCGTGTGTTCGAGTGACAGCTTTACGTTGGGTTGAATACCCGTGGTCAACCGATCGATGCCGTCGTTGAGCGACTCGAGCGCTCGCGCCACCGCGTCGGGGTCCAGGTCTTGCGCCCAGGCGTTCCAGACCTCGAATCGATCGGCGTTCACCAGACTCGAGCGGTCGCCTCCAGCAGATACCACGAGGAGGTCGCGGAGGATGTCACGACCAACCACCAACGTGCTGGCCGCCCGCTGTGTCGCCGTCTCGCCGGTACCGATTGATGACAAGCTCTCGGCTGCGGCAACCACGCCGGCGCCGCCAAGCTGCGCCAATCGCAGCGCCTCGACCACCGTCTCGAGCAGGTCTCCGTAGCCGTCCAGATCGATGCACAGGGCGCGTCCGATGCTTCCCGGGGCGAGGGCCGCCCGTAACCTCGCCTCGTCGGGGTCGAGCCCGCGCCTGTCAGCCAAGTAGGCGCGCACCAGGGGCTGTGGCAGAGGCGAGAAGCGCAGCGACGGGCACCGCGACCGAACGGTTGCCAACAAGCTTCCTGGCGCCGGCGTAACCAGCACGATCGACGAAGAGGCCGGCGGCTCCTCGAGTGTCTTGAGGAACGCATTCTGGGCCTCGGTAGTGAGCGTGTGGGCTTCATCCACCACTACCAGACGGTGGTACCCTTCGTACGGACGATAGCCCGTTGCAGCCACGGCGCGACGCACCGCCTTGATCCCGATCGTACGAGGCGCTGGCGCCATCCACAGTACGTCGGGATGCAGACCGCGCTCGACCTTCCGGCACGATACGCACTGTCCGCAGGCATCACCCGGCCCCTGCTCGGGACAATTGAGCGCCTGCGCTACGACGCCCGCGCAGGTCGCCTTGCCTACCCCGGGGGGACCGACGAAGAGCAGCGCGTGTGGTAGCCGCGCACCGCTAAGAGCTCGCCGGAGGGCGCCGACCACAGCCTCCTGACCGACGATGGCATCGAAGCCGTGGCCGTAGGTGCTCGGCGGTGGAGTGGTCAGCGAGAGTGGCGCCTTAACGGCGGAACGTGCGGTCACGGTACATCCGGCTGATGATGGCGCGCGGGCGGAGGCTCCAGGATTGTATCCGCGGCTCACCTCGCACTCTCGCAGGATGGGAACCACCGTACAATGCTCGTCTACTGATCATCGCCCAGCGGTAGCGCCATCCCTGCGAGAAGCGCTTTGAAGCGGGTCTTGTCGCGTAGCTGACGCAGGTAGGGATCCTCCAGAATCGCGGCAAGGCGCAACGATCGTCGTTCGGCAGCTAGCTCCAGCAACGTCAGCGCCGCGTCGGTCTCGCCCAACCCGAGGCGGATCGTCGCTGCGGCGAGGGCAGTGACCGTCTCGTCGCCAGCTCCCCACAACTCATCCATCACCCCCAGAGCGCGCTCCGGCTGAGCCGCTCTTGCGTAGGCGTACCCCAGCGCCCCCAGATCGAGATCGTGTCCGGGAGCTGCCGCGGCTCGCCGGCAGGCGCTGAGCGCGTCCTCGTATCGCTCCTGCAGGTTCTGGATAGAACAGAGGACCGTGTAAACCTGGCCGCTGTCATCGTCCAGCTCCAGCGCGCGTCCGACGAACTCGAGCGCCGCGTCGTACTCCCCCGACAGTACCAGGCTCCACGCATGGCTCAGTAGCAGCGGGATTGTCGCGTTGTCGCTGTCGACCGCGCGTCCGGACAGCTCGAGGGCCTCCCCGATCCGGTCTAACCGGCGGAGGTATCGACCGTAACGCTCGAGCACGACTGGCGAGCGAGGGTCGAGCTGTAGCGCGGTAAGGAATTGTCGCTCCGCCTCTGGCCAGTCCTGGTTCAGCTCCGCCGCAACTGCCGCCAACACTGCGTGCGCTGACGCGATCCGTGGATTTCGGTCGAGCGCCGCGTATGCGGCGGCGCGTGCCTCCGCGTACGCCGTGGCCGGGTCGGACCAGTTGTTCCAACCCAGCATCGCTTGGACCTCGGCGAGCTCCGCCCAGGCCTCCGCGTACTCGGGGTCGATCGATAGGGCCTGGCGAAACTCCTGCAGGCTGCGGATGGCGTCCACCGGCGTTGCGCGTGCGGCGAGCCGGCGACCACGGTCCAGGGCTTGGCGTGCCTCGGCAACTTCCACCGTGGGGCGTTCCGGAGCGCCGGCGCGCAGGGTGAGTGCCAAGGTGATCTCTCGTGTCGCCTGGATGGCGATCTCCTGCTCGATCTCGAGAAGATCGCCGCGCGCCTCCTGGTAGGTCCCGGCCCATACGATCTCGTCAGTGCTGCCGTGCGCGAGCTCCAGGCTCACCAAGATGCGACCGCTCGATTGTTGCACCGTGCCGTCGATGATCGCATCGACACGCAGCGATGACGCGATCGAGCGCAACGGCGCGTCGGCGTCGCGTGCCTGACGCGCCGCCAGGCCCGACACGACGCGCAGCATCCGTACGGTGGCAAGCTGTGTGATCAGCTGGTTCGTGAGTCCCTCCGCAAAGAATCGTTGCTCGGGGTCATCCGAGAGCGCTCGTAACGGCAACACGGCGAGCGTTTCGATGTTTCCCGGCGCTCTCGACGGCGGCCGAGCCGCCCACCAAGCGGCGAACAGCGCCGCTGCGATCGTGCCGGCCAGCAACACTTGCCGCGACCGACTACTGCGTAGCGGTGGTGCGACCGCCTTGCGGGCAGGTTCGCGCCCGGGCACCGCCCGCACACCCGCCAGGAGCCGGTACCCGCGCTTGGGCAATGTCTCGATGTATTGCGGCGCCCGCGCGTCGTCGCCGAGAGCCCGGCGCAGCTCCGAGATACAGCGGCTCAGCGCCGCTTCGCCGACGATGCTGTCAGGCCATACGGCGTCGATCAGCTCGTTCTTGGAGAGCACTTCTCCAGGACGGCCGGCGAGCTGCAGGAGCACCTCCATGACCTTGGGCTCCAGTCGCACGTTCGCCTGGCCGCGGGTGACGGTGCCGGAAGACGGATCGACCGACCAATCCCCCAACCGAAATGGGTCGGCGGGCGGGCGTGGCTCCTGGCCGTGGGTCATTGCGTTGACCGGTTCGGCGGGACGGGCACCTCGTTCATTCGATGATCGCCAAGACGGCACCGCGCTCCACGCCCGCCCCTTCTTGGACGGTCACGTCGACCACGGTGCCGTCGCGCGGCGCCTTGAGCTCGTTCTCCATCTTCATAGCTTCGAGAACGATGATGCCATCGCCACGCTTTACGGCGGTGCCGGGCGCAGCGAGCACCTTGATCACACGCCCCGGGATCGGCGCCGTTACGGAGACCGTGCCGTCCGGGGCGGCGTCCGTCGGGGCGTTGCGGTGCCGGCGGGCGTCCGAGGCCCGCGCGCGTACCACATCGCCTAGCAGGTGCAGCTCCAGCAACTCGGGATCTTCCTCGGCCTCGTCGACATGCACATCATATGAGTGGCCGTCGACGATCAGGGAGTAGTTGCCCGGCTCGGGCATCCGCCAATCGATGTGAACGACAGAAGCGTTGTCGTCGGAGTCCGCGACGGAAAGCCGCCACATGCGGATGGTGCCGCGGTCCCGCCGTACGCGGTACCGACGCACCCGGTCTTCACCTTCGATGTCGACCTCGATGATCATCGGGGGAATCCTCGTAAGCCTCGTTCTCGCCCCGCTACCTTCCAAGCTGACGATCCGCCGTCGCGGATCTGGAAAGCGCCAACCTCCTGGCGTCGAAAGGCGTGCAGCGCAGCGCTGATCGCGGCAATGTCGGTAAGCTCCGCATGGCGCTGATGACGCGATCCGAGGGGGCTCGAATCGCCGAGGAGGGCGTCGAGGTAGCCAGTGTCGAAGTTCCCCTCGACGAATGCTGGCTCCTGCATGATGTGTTGAAAAAGCGGGATCGTCGTCGAGATGCCGACGACCTTGTACTCCTGCAACGCGCGTCGCATGCGGCTCAGCGCGGCCGGTCGATCCGCGCCCCAGGCGATCAGCTTGGAGATCATCGGATCGTAGAAGATCGGTACCTCGTAGCCCTCGTATAAGCCAGAGTCGTCGCGCACTCCAGGACCGCTGGGAGCGCGGAGTCCCTCGATGCGCCCCGGTGAGGGGGCGAAGTTGTTGGACGGATCCTCGGCGTAGATTCGGCACTCTATGGC
This sequence comes from Acidobacteriota bacterium, assembly GCA_963666055.2. Taxonomy (GTDB): domain Bacteria; phylum Acidobacteriota; class UBA890; order UBA890; family WLXD01; genus DASCOT01. Next base: position 2,136,574 of record CAXWPH010000015.1, read on the forward strand.
GTGGCCCCGCACGCGCACGTCGTGCTGCTCCCAGGGGAGCTGCTCGCCCCGGGCGATGGTGATCTGGGCGACGACGATGTCGATGCCGGTGACCATCTCGGTGACGGCATGCTCGACCTGAAGCCGCGCGTTGAGCTCGATGAAGTAGAAACTGCCATCGGTATCAAGCAGAAATTCGACCGTACCGGCGTTGGTGTAGTCGACCCTGGCGGCGATCGCCAACGCTGCCCTCCCCATCCGGTCGCGTAGGTCGTCGTCGAGTGCCGGCGATGGAGCTTCTTCAACGACCTTTTGGTGTCGGCGTTGTAGCGAGCACTCGCGCTCACCGAGATGGATACGATTACCGTGCTCGTCGCACAGCAGCTGGATCTCGACGTGGCGTGGCTGAAGTATCATTTTCTCGACGTATACTCGCCCGTCGGCGAACGCGGAAGTCGCCTCGCTGGTAGCGGCGAGGAAGGCCGATCCCATCTCGTCGGGGCACGCTACCTGGCGCATGCCTTTGCCGCCGCCGCCGGCGACCGCCTTCAACAACACCGGGTAGCCGAGCTGCTCGGCAACAGCGAGCGCCGCGTCGGTGGTTTCGAGGGGTCCAAGGCTGCCCGGTACCGTCGGTGCGCCGACTTCGCGGGCGATCTCGCGTGCGCGGTTCTTATCGCCTACCGCCGCCATGACCTCGGGTCGGGGGCCAATGAAAGTCAAGCCGGCATCACCGACGGCGCGCGCGAAGTCGGGATTTTCAGCTAGGAAACCATAACCCGGGTGCACCGCATCGGCGTGCGCCTCGATGGCGATCGCAATCAACCGATCGATGCGCAGATAAGACTCGGACGCCGCCGCGGGCCCCAGCCGATAGGCGCGGTTCGCTAGGCGAACATGCAACGCCTCGCGGTCGGCGTCCGAGTAAACCGCTACTGCTTCTATGCCGAGATCGCGGCAGGCACGGATGATGCGCACTGCGATCTCGCCTCGGTTCGCAACGAGGATACGCCGGATCTCCTTCATGCGCGAAAGGTATCGTTCGCGTCCGTCGTCTGCCAACGTGACCGTCGGCCACGGGGTGTCAGCCTGGCTGGGCCTGGCGGAGCGGCGAGGCCGCATCGCCGTGATGCTCGAGGGACGACAGCTCGGTCTGAACCTAGCTGCCCCGGGCGGCGGTGGTCACCCAAGCGTCGACCTGGTCGTCGAGCGATTGCAGCAGAATAGCGCCGTAGGCCAGCACCGCATCGTGAAATGCCGCAAGATCGAAGCTCGCTCCGAGCGCCTTCTCGGCGCGATCCCGAAGTTCGCGGAACTTCAGCTCGCCCACCTTGTAGGCGACTGCCTGGCCAGGGTTTTCCTGGTAGCGGCGCACTTCGATGCGAATCTGGTCGTCGGGTAACGCGGTGTGCTTGCGGAACAGCTCCTCGCCTCGACGACGATTCCAATCGAAGGCGTGCAGCCCGGTGTCCACCACCAGCCGAATGGCACGCCACATTTCCAGGTTCAGGCGGCCGAACTCGGTCATCGGGTGGCGATAGATACCGAGGTCCGCTCCGAGGCTCTCGGCGTACAGCCCCCAACCTTCGACGAACGCAGTCATCGCGAAGCGACTGCGCCAGCTAGAGTCCTCGGTGTGAGCGGTGGCCCACGACGCCTGCAGGTGATGGCCGGGCATGGCCTCGTGCAACAACAACGCTTCGAGCATGAAAAGCGGTACCTGGCGAGGATCTGAGTTCAGCAGAACGTAGCCGACGGCCCGCCCCCGGATTCCTTCCTTGCCTTGGCGATACTGGGCCATGAACCCGCTCTCTCCTCTGCGCAGCAGCTCGATGCTGTAGGGGATAGTCGGAGTGCCGTTGAATGCCGAGCCCAGTCGGCGGTCTATGCGAGCGGCGATCGTCCTGGCGATTGACCTGAGCTCTTCGCGCGAGCCGGCGAAGAGGCGGCTGTCGGTTCTGGCTGCCTCGAGAAACGCGTCGAGATCGGCGTCAGGATTCTGTGCATGAACGAGATCCAGCATTGCCTGGCGGATTCGCTCGATCTCTCGCAGCCCGAGCTCGTGCAGCTCATCGGGGTCGCGCTCTTGTCCGGTGTGGCGCAGGAGGTGCGCCGCGTAGCCGAGCTGGTCAAACCCGTTGGAGTCGAGTTCGAGGTACCGTGCCACGGCGAGCTGCGACCGCCACTCCAGCACATCCAGGTCGATCCTGCCTGATGGGCTCAGCTCGTCTCGCTGGACTGCCCGCGTGCGGCCAAGCAGATCAACATACAGCGCCCCCACGCGGGCGAGGTTCACCTGACATCGTTGTGAGTGCAGGTCGCGACAGCCCAGGTCGGCGCGTCGTTGCGGAGCTTCGGAGAGCTCCTTGAAGGTGCTGACCAGTGCGGCGAGCTCGAGTTGCGCCGCCTCCGCCTGCGCCCGCGCCGCTGTGGGTGCGGCTGACGCCATGTCCTCAGCGCTGAGTCGCGCTTGCGGGGTCAGCACCGTCACGGTCAGGATCGCCGCGACCGATGTCCGAGTAGCAGCGCTCCGTGCCTGCCACTGCATCGTTTTGCCTCCCGTGCGGAGCGCGCGTGCACCCGAGCGCAGGCCCACCGAACGCTTCCCGCGCCCGGGCACAACGCGTTCTCTGCACGGTAAGAGCCCCGGCCGGCGTGTTTCGTCGAGGTTTTCTGAGCGCCCCCGTCAGCTAGCAGGCCCGCAGCACTTCCACCCCAGCCTGGTAGTGGCCTGTAACAGATGATCGACTTGGTCGGCCCTATGATGAGGCTGCCAGCTAGAGCGGTATGTTGCCGTGCTTCTTGGGAGGGTTGCTGTCGGCCTTGGTGTCGAGCGCCAGAAGTGCCCGTATGAGCTTCGGCCGAGTATCACGAGGATGAATCACCTCATCGATCCAACCGCGCTCAGCTGCGATGTAGGGGTTGGCGAACTTGTCGCGCAACTCCTTCACCTTGGCCGCCCGTAGCGCTTCCGCATCCTCGGCGGCCGCCAGCTCGCGGCGGAACAGCACGTTTACCGCGCCTTCTGAACCCATCACTGCAATCTCTGCCGCCGGGTAGGCGAAATTCACGTCGGTGCGGAGGTGCTTGGAAGCCATCACGCAGTAGGCGCCGCCGTAGGCCTTCCGGGTGATCACCGTCAGCTTCGGTACCGTGGCCTCGGCGAAAGCGTAGAGCAGCTTGGCACCGTGCTTGATTATGCCGGCGAACTCCTGCTCTGTGCCGGGCAGAAAGCCCGGCACGTCTTCGAACACCACCAGCGGGATGTTGAAGGCGTCGCAGAAGCGCACGAACCGCGCGCCCTTGACCGAGGCGTCGATATCCAGCGTGCCGGCCAGGTGGTCCGGCTGGTTGGCGACGATGCCCACGGGCATGCCGTGCAGCCGCGCGAACCCGGTGACCAGGTTGCGTGCGTAGGCTTCGTGTACCTGTAGGAAATTGCCGTGGTCAACGACGCGAACGATCACGTCGACGATGTTGTACGGGCTGTTCGGGTCAATGGGCACGAGCTCGTCGAGCTCGACATCTGCACGTCGCGGATCATCCGTCGGATCCAATCGTGGCGCGTCTTCTCGATTGTTGCTCGGCAGGTAAGAGAGCAGCTCGCGGATCAGCGCCAGGCACTCTTGATCGTTGGCCGACGAGAAGTGCGCCACGCCGCTACGCGTGCTATGGACCTCTGCGCCGCCCAGATCCTGCGCCGAGACGTCCTCGTGCATCACCGTCTTGATGACGTCGGGGCCAGTCAGAAACATGTACGAGCTCCCCTCGACCATGGCGACGAAATCGGTGATCGCCGGCGAGTAGACGGCGCCGCCGGCACACGGGCCCATGATTGCCGAGATCTGCGGAATTACCCCGGAGGCGAGCGTATTGCGAAGAAAAATCTCTGAGTAACCGGCCAACGCCGCGACCCCCTCCTGAATCCGCGCGCCACCGGAATCATTGAGGCCGATGACCGGTGCCCCAGTCTTGATCGCCAGGTCCATTACCTTGCAGATCTTCCAGGCGTTGCTCTCCGAAACCGAGCCACCGAAGACCGTGAAGTCCTGTGCGAACACGTAAACGAGCCGACCATCGATACGCCCAAAGCCCGACACCACGCCGTCGCCTTCGATTTGTTGCTCCTCCATGCCGAAGTCGCGACATTGGTGCCGAACGTGTACGTCAAGCTCCTGAAAAGACTCTGAATCGAGCAGGTATTCCAGCCGCTCGCGGGCGCTCAGCTTGCCGGCGTTGTGCTGGCGCTCTATGCGAGCTGCACCACCGCCGGTGCGTGCGGTCTGTCGCCGGCGTTCGAGCTCGGCTGCTGGGTCGTCGTACGACACGGCGATCGGTCTGCGGGTGGTCAGCCCTTGGCTCCGGCCGGGAGCGCCAGGTCGGCGACGAGCTCGCGCGCCCCTTCCCAGTCGGCGAGGAAGGCGGCGAGCCCCTTGTCGGTGAGTGGGTGCTTGAACATCGAGTCGAATACCTTGGTCGGTATCGTGACGATGTCGGCGCCCATGAGGGCCGCGTCGAGAACATGCTTCGGGTTGCGCACGGAGCCCACCAGCACTTCCGTGGCGTAGCCGTAGTTCTCGTACATTTGGACGATCTGTCGGACTAACTCCATCCCGTCGTGCCCGACGTCGTCGAGGCGGCCTACGAACGGCGAGATAATCGTCGCGCCTGCTTTCGCAGCGAGGAGTGCTTGTAAGGGCGAGAAACAGAGCGTCACGTTGGTGCGGATGCCCTCTTGGGACAGCGTCGCCACCGCCCGAATGCCCTCTCGCAGCAGTGGGATCTTGACCACGACGTTGTCGTGTATGGGCGCTAGGCGACGGGCCTCGTCGACCATACCGTCGTAGTCGGTGGATAGCACCTCGGCGCTGATTGGGCCGTCCACGATGCCGCAAATCTCCGCGATGACATCTTCGAACGGACGCCCTTCTTTGGCCACGAGTGACGGGTTCGTGGTCACTCCATCAAGCACGCCGGTTTCTCCGGCCGCACGGATCTCGTCGATGTTCGCGGTGTCGAGGAAGATCTTCATCGGATAGCCTCCCGAGAGATTTGTGGCGCCGCCGAAAGCCCCATGTCCCCGAATCGGCAGCCGCAGCGCGGCTAGTCTAGCAGGTCACGCACGAACCCAGGTGGTTGCCGGCCGCCGAGCACGGTGCGGCAGGCTCGGTCGGTGGCGCGGGCCCTCGCTTACCGCAGGCGCCAGTCGTAGACCGGATAGGCGTCCGTGAGCTCGCTCACCTGTGCGGCGACGTCGATGATGACATCCGGGTTGCCGCGCGACTCGAGCACCCGCGCCATCCAACCGACGATCTGACGCATGTGCTCCTCCGTGAGGCCCCGCGTGGTGGTGGCCGGCGTGCCGATGCGCAAGCCCGAGGTGACGAACGGCGAGCGCTGATCGAACGGAATCGTGTTCTTGTTGACCACGATACCCGCCTCGTCGAGCCACGCCTCGGCTTCCTTCCCGGTGACACCCTGCTTGCCGACGTCGATGAGGACGAGGTGAGTATCGGTGCCGCCTGACACGCAGCGAAAGCCCGCGTCGCTGAACTCCGCGGCGAGGGCCTTGGCGTTGGCGATGATCTGCGCGGCGTACGCGCCGAAGCTCTCGTCCAGAGCTTCTGCCAGGCACACTGCCTTGGCGGCGATCAGGTGCTGAAAGGGCCCGCCTTGGATGCCAGGAAACACTGCCTGGTCGAGCCGGGCAGCGTGCTCCTTGCGGCACAGCACGATGCCGCCACGCGGTCCACGCAACGTCTTGTGGGTTGTCGAGCTGACGAAGTCGGCGTGTGGGCACGGATTGGGGTGCAGCCCCGCTGCCACCAACCCGGCCGGGTGCGCGATGTCCGCGTGTAGTATTGCGCCGACCTCGTCGGCGATCTCCCGGCAGCGGGCGAAGTCGATGTGGCGCGGGTAGGCCGAGAACCCGACAACGATGAGCTTGGGGCGATGCTCTCGGGCGATCATCGCCATGGCGTCGTAGTCGAGCAGTTCCGTTTCCTCGTCGACGCCATGAGTGACGACGTTGTACAGCTGGCCCGAGAACGACATCCGATGGCCGTGCGACAGATGCCCGCCTTCCGACAACCCCATGCCCATCAGCGTGTCGTCAGGCTCTAGCGCTGCGTAGTACACGGCCATGTTCGCTTGTGTACCGCTGTGCGGCTGAACATTGGCGTGCTCGGCGCCAAACAGTCGTTGCGCACGCTCGATCGCGAGCGTTTCCGTCATGTCGACAAACTCGCAACCGCCGTAGTATCGGTGGCCTGGATAGCCCTCGGAGTACTTGTTCGACATCACCGAGGCGCACGCCTCCAATACCGCCTCGGAGCTGTAGTTCTCGCTGGCGATCATGATCAATTTGCGCGATTGTTTCTCGGTTTCCTTGCGAATGACGCTCGCAACCTCGGGGTCGACTTCATCAAGACTTCGAGCGAGACGCGCGCCGGTGTGGGGCGTGGAAAACGGAGAGTCGACCATTCCGGAGCTCCGGGTTCTGCGGCAGAGATGGTGTCGGGCTAGGCTCGAAGACGGCCATTATAGGTCCGCGCGATGAACACGCTGACACAGGTGGACGCCGTACGTGTGGGCGTATAATCGATCAAACAGGGCGATACCGGGCGGGGGGCGCCGGGCGACCGCGTCTCGGTCTGGTGGGTCGCCCTGAGGGGAAGGTGGGATGACACCATCTCGACGCACCCTGGCGCGCCCGTTGCTGGTTGTGCCCATGGCCCTCTTGGCACTGGGCATCAGCTTTCTGTGGGGCTATCAGAGCCATCGCGGCGAGACTTTTCCCTACTCCATCATCTCGTGGTTCCTGGCCGACACTGATAACAAGCCCTATAGCTGGATCCGCCCCCAGGGACGCCCGCTGAGCGACCTCCGAGCGCTTGCCTATGTCGGTGCGAACTTCGATCCGGACTCCGATCGTCGCGGCGTCCAGGTCCACGACGCGCAACGCGCCTGGGACGGTCTGAATTTCTATTACTCGGCCTTCCAGGCACCGTTTCTGCTAGTAGACCATGGAAGGACGCGAGGTGCGACGCTGGTCGGACCCCGGGACGCTGATCGCGCACGCCGAGCTGTTGCCGGACGCCGGCCTGATCTTGGTGAGGTTCGACAAACAAGTCGTGCGCCTCGATCCCGACTCCCGCCCGCGCTGGGTCGCCGACGTGCGGGCTCATCATGGTGTAGCGATTCACGGGGACGAGCTGTGGGCACTCTCGAGACGAGAGAGATCGATTCCTGAAGTGCATCCGACTCAGCAGATCCTCGAAGACACGCTGACCCTGCTGTCGCTGGAGACGGGGAAGGTGCGCGAGGAGTTCTCGTTGCTCGACGTTGTGCGCTCCTCGCCCTACGGTTTCTTGCTCGCCAGTGTTGCGAGTCGCCAGTTCGTCGCCGCCGACGGTCCGTTGGATACTCTGCATACGAACCATGTGTCGGTGCTCGACGGATCGCTCGCCTCAGTCTCGCCGTTGTTCCGTGCTGGCAACGTTCTTCTCTCGATGCGCCACCTGAACGCCATCATGATTCTCGACGGCGCCACCCACGATGTGTTGTGGGTCTGGGGCCCGTCGAACCTCTACGCGCAACATCATCCAACCCTCTTACCCAACGGGCGGCTCCTGGTGTTCGACAATGGGGTGTCGCGCTCGCGCGTATTGGAAGTCGATCCGCGGTCCAACGAGATCGGTTGGAGCTATGCGTCCGAGGAGTTCCATACGCCGTTGCGTGGGAGCGCTCAGCGCTTGCCGAACGGCAACACGCTGATCGCGGAGTCGGATGCGGGCCGTGTGTTCGAGGTAACCGAGGGAGGTGACATCGTGTGGGAGTTCGTCAACCCCGATGTTACGGAGGCCGGCGAGCGCCGCGTGATCTGGCGTATGACGCGTGTGTCGAGCGGCAACGGGTCCGACTAGATGGGACGCGCCACAGGCGGATCAGCCGCTGTAGTGGCTCTGGGCCTCGTGGCGATCGGTTGCGCCGGTAACGGCTGGATCCGCGATCAACCGGAGCTCGCTGAACGAGTGCGTCAGCACCCCGGCAGCTTCCTGGAGCCGGCGCTCAAGCTGACGGCACCGCTCGAGAGTCTCGTCGGGTCGTACACCATGCGTTTTTCGAGGGGGATCGGTCGGCGTTCGGTCGACACCTTCGTGTCGGTCCGCCGGCCGGCGGACCTCGATATCCTGGTGCTCGATCCGACTGGCGGCACACAAGCCTATCTACGCGCCAATGCCGTGGAAGTCGGTCTGTTTCTGAGCCAGGAACAGCTCCTCTATCGTGGACCGTCGACGCGTGCGTCCTTCGAGCAAGCGCTTGGTTTCGGGCTGTCCGCCGCAGACGTAGTGGCGGCCCTGCTGGGATACGCAATCGATCCAGCCGGCCATCCACCCGGTCGGCCGAGTTGGGACGAGAGTGCGCAGCGGGTGCGGATCGACTACGGCGAGGAGGCCAGCGTGTGGCTATTGCCGCCTACGCTGTGGTTCGATCGGATTGAGCATCGGCGCGCCGACAACACTGTAGCGATCGATGCGCTCGATTCGATTGCCACCGAGGTCGACGGTCAGACGTTGCTGGTCCCCTCGAGCCTGCAGTTGCGCATCGAACCCGAGGGGTACGGGATCGCGATGCAGCTGCTGGGTGAGCCGTCGACCAACTTGGAGTTCCCGCCGGCGCATTTCGAGCTCGAAGTCCCGGCGGGGGTATTACAGCTACCGATCTCCGACCTGGGTCGAGAAGGTGGTTTGTTCAGGCGCGAGGTACCGAAAGAGCAGTAGATCGCAAGCGCACCCGAAGCGTCGGCCGAGCTGACGCGAATGCGCCCCGGCATTGTTTGATGCACGAGAAAGTGCGGCGCCTATAATAGTGCGTGTCTGAAACGCGGCCCTTGTGTGGGTCGCGTCCCGGAGACACTGCTCGGGACCTCTGCGTCCACAGGCAGTTGGTTTTGGGGCGTCGCCAAGTCAGGCAAGGCACCGGTCTTTGGATCCGGCATTCGCAGGTTCGAATCCTGCCGCCCCAGCTTTAGGCCTGCCAGTCCGTCGAGGCGAGCATCGCCCCGAGTTTCGGCTCACCGACCGCACCTCAGCCGCACAGCTCGATGTCCAATACCGACCGCAAGATCAAGATTTTCGCCGGCAATGCCTGCCCGGGGTTGGCGGAGGCCATCGCGGGGTCGATGGGTTTGTCCCTGAGCGCCATCGACATCGGGCTGTTCGCCGACGGCGAGGTGCGCTGCCAGTTCGGAGAGAACGTGCGCGGCGTCGAGGTGTTCCTGGTCCAGTCTACATGCCGGCCGGTGAACGACAGCCTCATGGAGTTGCTGGTGATGATCGACGCGGCCAAACGCGCTTCAGCCCATCACATCACCGCTGTGATCCCGTACTTCGGATACGCGCGGCAGGACAAGAAAGACAGCCCACGGGTCCCTATCTCGGCCAAACTCGTCGCTGACTTGTTGACCACCGCTGGAACCTCGCGGGTGCTAGCGATGGATCTGCACGCCGGTCAGATCCAAGGCTACTTCAACATCCCGCTCGACCACCTCTTTGCAGCACCAGTCGCGGTGCGTCGGATCGGCGCCATCGACAGCGATCTGGTCATGGTCTCGCCTGACGCCGGTGGCGTGGAGCGCGCTCGTGCCATCGCCAAGCGGCTCGAAGCCGGCCTGGCAGTGATCGACAAGCGTCGTCGTGTCGCCAACAAGGTCGATGGTATGACCGTCGTCGGCGACGTTCGCGACGCGGTGTGCTGCTTTTACGACGACATGGTCGACACCGCCGGCACCCTGACCACCGGGGCCGCGGCGGTGCTCGACGAGGGAGCACGCGAGGTCTACGCGTTTGCCACTCACGCGGTACTCTCCTCACCGGCCATCGAGCGCATCGAGGCGAGCCCGCTGAAACGAGTCTTTGTGACGGATACGATTCCGCTGCTGCCCGAAGCCGCCGCCTGCGACAAGATCGAGGTGCTCTCGGTCGCAGGGTTGTTCGGTGAAGCGATACGCAGCATCTACGAGGAAACCAGCATCTCGAGGCTGTTTATCTGATCTCGACGGCTGCTTACTCCGAGAGGAAGCAACGATGACGGACTCACAGGTACTCGAAGTCGAGCTCCGCGAGCCGGGTTCGAGCAACAAGGCGAAGCGGCTGCGCCGCGCCGGCAAGGTTCCTGCTGTGCTGTACGGTGGAGGTCGCGAGACGCGTTCGATCGCCGTGAATCCGCGGTCGCTGATCGAGATTCTGCGATCCGAGCACGGTCAGAACTCGATTCTCAGCTTGAAAGTCGGAGAAGGAGCCGAGCAGACGGCGCTAATCTACGACTACCAGGTAGATCCGATCTCTCGCAAGCTTCAGCATGTCGACTTCCGTCGCATCGATCTGGCGACCCAGATCGAGGTGAATGTTCCGGTCGAGATTGTCGGCGAGGCGGTCGGCGTAAGGGTCGATCGAGGCATCCTCGACATGATCCTTCGAGAGGTACACGTGAAGTGCCTGCCAACCGACATCCCTGACTCCCTCCAGGTCGACGTGACCGAGCTCAACATCGGCGACGTGGCACAGGTGTCTGATCTCGAGCTGCCCGACCGCGTCGAGCTGATGGTGGATCTGGATCAGACGGTGCTAACCATCGCCCCGCCGACGGTCGCGATTGAGGATGAGGTTGTCGAGGAAGACGAGGATTTGCTAGCGACCCCAGAAGAGCCAGAGCTCATTGGCCACGAGGACGAGGAGGAATCCGAGGACAACGAGTAGCCACGCCAAATGCGCGCTCTAGCCGGGCTCGGAAACCCCCGGAGCGAGTACGTGTCCACGCGTCACAACGCCGGCTGGATGCTTCTTGACCGTCTGAGTGCCGCGGGCAAGGTCGTCGAGACACGACAGAAAGAATCGGTGCAGCTCGAGCGAGTCAAACTGGGACCGGCAGTGCTCTGGTTGATGCGTCCACTGTCGTTCATGAACAACAGCGGCGTGGGAGTCTCCCACGCTTGTCGGACGTTATCTATCGATCCCGGTGACCTGCTCGTGGCGTACGACGAAATCGATTTGCCGTTGGGCGCGTTGCGTCTGCGACCGGCGGGCGGCGACGCTGGTCATCGTGGTCTGAGATCCGTGCTGGAGGAGCTCGGGACGCAGCAAGTACCACGTCTCCGGCTCGGCGTGCGGGGCCAAGGCCGCGGACGCGACACAGCTGGATACGTCCTCGAGGCGTTCGACAAGACCGAGCTGGCGGCGCTCGACGAGATGCTCGACCGCGCCGTCGAGGCGGTGCGGATGATCCTCCGGCGCGGTCTGAGCGCCGCGATGAACACGTACAATCAGCCACCGCAGAGCGAGACAGCGAATCCAAAAGAGACTCCCGATTAACTGGAGCACGAGCATGAGCAACATCCCCATCGAGGCGGTTCCCATACTGGGCGGAATTGGTCTGGTAATCGCCTTGGCCATTCTCATGGTCATTCGACGCCGCGATGTCGGCACCGAGCAGATGGCCGACATCGCTGCCCAGATCCACGACGGCGCGATGGTGTTCTTGCGCCGCGAATACAGTCGACTGGCCGTTTTTGTTGCCGTCGTCGCTGGCCTACTCGGCTACTTCGTGTCGACCTCGACCTCGGCCGCGTTCATAACCGGTGCGGCATGTTCGATCGCTGCCGGCTTCGCCGGCATGTCGTCGGCAACCATGGCCAACGTGCGTACCGCGGTGGCGGCGAAGAACGAGGGGCGCGACGCTGCGCTGATGGTGGCGTTTCTGGGTGGCTCGGTCATGGGGTTGTCGGTCGCCAGTCTCGGGCTCATCGGGGTTGGCGTTTGGTATCTCTGGTATGGCAGCCCCGACACTGCCCATGTCATCAACGGGTTTGCGATGGGAGCCTCCTCCATCGCGCTGTTCGCCCGTGTCGGCGGCGGGATCTACACGAAGGCCGCTGACGTCGGTGCGGACCTGGTGGGCAAGGTCGAAGCTGGTATTCCCGAGGATGACCCACGTAATCCCGGTGTGATCGCCGATTTGGTTGGCGACAACGTTGGCGATGTCGCCGGAATGGGTGCCGACATTTTCGAATCGTATGTGGGTTCGATTATCGCCACTATCGCCATCGGTGCGACGCTTTTCGGCGAGGACCTGATCGCCATGGCCGCCGACCCGATGATCGAGGGGGCGCAGGTAAAGAGCTGGTTGATGAGCCTGCCGCTGATGCTCGCGTTCCTAGGCCTCATCTGCTCCCTGCTGGGGATCGCGTCGATGGCGATCCTGAAGCGTTTTGACGCGGCAGCGGCGCTGCGCTGGGCGACGATCATCGCCGCCGCGCTGTTCGTCGGTATCGCTTACTTTTATGTCGATGCTATCCCGGTGGCCAATGGCATCTGGGCGGCGATCTTCTGGGGAGCGGCGGCAGGGCTGCTGATCTCTTTCATCACCGAGTACTACACGTCGGCGGCACCGGTGCGACGAATTGCGGCGTCGTCGGAGACCGGCGCGGCCACCAACATCATCAACGGCCTGGCGGTGGGTTTCGAATCGACAGCGCTGCCAGTGCTGGCTATCTGCGCTGCGATCTACTTCGCATTCGAGTCTGCGGGTCTGTATGGAATTGGTATCGCCGCGGTGGGCATGCTGGCGACGGTAGGCATCACCATGAGCGTCGACGCGTACGGACCCGTGGCGGACAATGCCGGAGGTATCTCGGAAATGGCGGGTCTGGGACCGGAGGTGCGCAAGATCACCGACAGTCTCGACGCCGTCGGCAATACCACCGCCGCAATCGGCAAGGGGTTCGCCATCGGGTCGGCGGCCCTCACCGCCCTGGCCTTGTTCGCCGCCTACGCACAGTCGGTGTCGGACGCGATGCGCCAGGCTGGTGAGCCGGACGGGCTTGTCATCCTGCTCACCAACCCCCACGTGGTCGTCGGGATGCTGATCGGCGGTGTGGTGCCCTATCTAGCAGCGGGTCTGACGATGACCGCAGTCGGACGCGCGGCCGGTGAGCTGGTGGAGGAGATTCGCCGTCAGTTCCGCGAGATTCCCGGGATCATGGAGGGCACCGGGAAACCGGACCCGGACCGCTGTGTGTCGATCGCCGCGGACGCGGCGCTCAGGGAGATGGTGCTGCCGGGGCTGCTGGCAGTGATTGCGCCCGTGGTTGTCGGCTTTGGCCTCGGCCCGGCGGCGCTCGGCGGAATGCTGGCGGGCGCCACCGTCGTCGGTGTGTTGTTGGCGTTGATGATGTCCAACGGCGGCGGCGCCTGGGACAACGCCAAGAAGTACATCGAGGACGGCCACCATGGCGGCAAGGGCTCCGATGCTCACAAGGCGGCTGTCGTCGGTGATACCGTCGGCGATCCGTTCAAGGACACGAGTGGTCCGTCCATGAACATCTTGATAAAGTTAATGTCTGTCGTATCGCTCGTCATCGCGCCGCTTCTGGTGTGAGAGGAGTTCCCTGCAGAACGGGCACTCTGAGCGTGCGCTCCTCGCCCCTCCGGGGGCCAATTGTCCGAGAGGAGAACTATGCACAACTTGTACGAGATCCTGGTGATCGCGTCTCCCGACGAGACTGACGAGGGAATCGACGCGATCATCGGCGGGCTACGACAGCAGCTCGCTGCGTCCGGTGGCGAGGTCATCGACGTCAACAGGTGGGGGCGTCGCAAGCTTGCGTACCCCATCGGCAAGCACACCGAAGGCGTCTACCTGCTGATCTATGCAACGGGACCCGCAACGCTGTCAGGCGAGTTCCGCGCCTATACCAAGATCCGCGAATCGATCCTTCGGGAGATGCCGGTCCGTCTGAGCGATGCGCAGGAGACAGCTGCGCGGCAGGCGCTCTCTGAGCGGGGCCCTGTAGATGAGGAGTTGGCCAAGGCGCAGATGGAAGCAGCCGATCAGCGCGCCGCAGCGAAGCGCGCCGAGGCGGAAACGTCGGTGTCGGAGCGCGATGAAGTGGTGGAGCCTGAGGACGCCGTTACCGTTGCTGACGACGAAACAGCTACGGCTGACGAGGCGGTCGCAGGCGACGATGATGATACGGCTACGGCTGACGAGCCTGTCGCAATCGACGGCGCTGACACGGGTTCGGCTGACCAGACTGTCGCAATCGACGGCGATGACGAGGCTCCGGCTGACCAGACTGTCGCACCCGGCGGCGACGACGCGGCTGCGGTTGACGAGGCAGTCGCGGTTGACGACAACTCGACCGCCGATGATTCCGATGACGAGTCGGCAGGCGAAGCTGCGCCGGCTGATGATAGCTCCGATGGCGTCGCCGAAGGCGAGCCGCGGAAGGAGGACTGAGCGATGCGCTCCTTTCGTCCCCGACGCAAGAAGGTCAGCAAGCTCACCAAGTCGAACGCTCAATACGTTGACTACAAAGACGTCGAGCTGCTGAGGCAGTACATCGACCCACGCGGCAAGATCATTCCGCGTCGAACGAACGGTAATTCTGCGCGCCATCAGCGCATGTTGAGTCGCGCCGTGAAGCGCGCGCGCTACATGGCACTGTTGCCGTACGTCTCTGAGTGAGGTTGCCGACATCCGCGCCACATGACCGCCGGGTGTCGGACTCATCGAGGACACGACCATGAAGCTGATTTTGAGAGCGAGCGTCACCCACCTGGGCGAGCCAGGTGACCTCGTAGAAGTCAAGAAAGGTTACGCCCGCAATTACCTTCTACCGCAGCAACTGGCCATCCGCGCTACCGAGGCCAACCTTCGCTCGATCGACCATGAGCTCACGCGACTTCGCGCCGAGGCTGCCGAGAAGCGTGCCCAAGCCGAGATCGTCGCCAAATCGCTGGCCGGCGTGTCGCTGAGCTTCGGGCGCAAAGTGGCCGACGTTGGTGCGGGAACGCTCTACGGGTCGGTGAGCGTCGCCGATATCGACGACCGGCTGGCGGAGCGGGGCTTCACGATCCAAAGAGGCGAGATCCATCTCGAGCAGCCGATCAAGCACCTCGGCGAGTACGATGTGTCGCTGTCGCTGGCGCACGGCGTTGCAGCAGCGGTGCGTGTGATCGTGTCCAGTGAGGATGACGCGGCCGCCGAACCCGCTCCGGGCGACGCCGTCGACGAGGTGGTCGAGCCGGTCGAGCGGGTCGATTCCGCCGCCACCGAGGACAACTTGACCGCCGACGAAACTTCCTCCGAAAACGAGGACGCCTGAGCGGCGGCGTTAAGCGAAGTGCTCGTAGCAGCGGCTCAGTTGTACCGGCCGCTGATCTCGGCCTAGCGTCTGGGTGAACCGTGCCGCGATGAACATCCTCGGGATCTCGGCTTTCTACCACGACTCGGCGGCGTGCTTGGTGCGCGACGACACCATCGTGGCGGCGGCCCAGGAAGAACGCTTCACGCGCAAGAAACACGACTTCCGTTTTCCCGCCCACGCCATCGAGTACTGTCTGAGGGCCGGCGATATCGACGCGTCGGATCTCGACACGGTCGCCTTCTATGACAAGCCGTGGGCCAAGTTCGAGCGTCTGCTGGAGACCTACCTGGCATTCGCTCCGCAGGGCCTCAACTCGTTTCTGAAGGCCATGCCGCTCTGGCTCAAGCAGAAGCTCTGGATAGGGGAGCTGATAGCCAGGGAGACGGGTTTCGAAGGCGACATGCTCTACCCGGAGCATCACCAATCACACGCCGCCTCGGCGTTTTTTCCCTCGCCTTTCGAATCGGCTGCGATCCTCACGATGGATGGGTAGGCGAGTGGGCGACCGCCTCGTGGGGTGCTGGGGTGGACAACAGCATCGAGCTTGCCGCCGAGCTCAGGTTCCCGCACAGCCTGGGCCTGCTGTACACCGCGTTCACCTACTACACCGGCTTTCGCGTGAACTCCGGTGAGTACAAGGTCATGGGCCTCGCACCCTACGGCGAGCCCAAGTACGTAGGCCTGATCCTCGATGAGTTGATGGACCTGCGTGAAGACGGTTCCTTCCGGCTCGACATGAAGTACTTCAACTACTGTCAGGGGCTGACCATGACCTCGGAGGCGTTCCACGAGCTATTCGGCGCCCCTCCCCGGCAGCCCGAGAGTGAGCTTACTCAGCGCGAGATGGACCTGGCGCGGTCGATCCAGGAGGTTTGCGAGGAGGTGATGCTGCGGATGGCTAGGCACGTCCGCACCCAGACTGGTGAGCGTAATCTGGTTATGGCCGGTGGCGTGGCTCTGAACTGCGTCGGTAACGGCAAGATCCTGCGAGCCGGTATCTTCGACGATGTCTGGATCCAGCCTGCGGCAGGCGACGCCGGCGGCGCCTTGGGCGCGGCGCTCTTCGCAGCCCACCAGGTTCACGCCGTGCCGCGCTACACCGCTGCCAATGGACGCGACCTCCAGAGCGGGTCCTACCTGGGGCCGTCGTGGAGCGGTGACGAGATCGAACAGTGGCTTCTCGAGCAGCGTTACCCCTACGAGCGTCATACCGAGGAGACCATCCCCGATGTCACCGCCGACTTGTTGTCGACGGGAAATGTGGTGGGCTGGTTCAGCGGACGCATGGAGTTCGGTCCGCGGGCGTTGGGCGCGCGAAGCATTATCGGAGACTCACGCGATCGACAGATGCAGCGCAAGCTCAACCTGAAGATCAAGTATCGCGAATCGTTTCGACCCTTCGCACCCAGCTGTCTGGTCGAGGACGTGTCGGAGTACTTCGACCTCGATCGGCCATCGCCCTACATGTTGTTGGTTGCCCCGGTGCGAGAGGAGCGTCGGGTGGCGATGACCGAGGAGCAGACGCAGCTGTTTGGGATCAGCAAGTTGAACGTACCGCGTTCCGACATTCCGGCGGTAACCCACATCGACTACTCTGCCCGCGTGCAGACGGTCGACGCACGCGATCATGCGCAATACCACCGGCTTATCGAAGCGTTCAAGGAGCGCACCGGCTACGGCATTATTGTCAACACGTCGTTCAACGTTCGCGGCGAGCCGATCGTTTGCACGCCCGCGGATGCTTATCTCTGTTTCATGCGCACGGAAATGGACGTGCTGGTGCTGCAAGATTGCATTCTGATGAAGTCCGACCAGCCGCCTCTCGGTGACGACGTCGACTGGCGCGACCTTTACGAGCTGGATTAGCAGGGCAAGTTCCACCACGGCCTGCTCGCGTCCCGCACGGAGCACCCACGAATCGTGGCCTTGAAGAAGCAGCAAACTGACGCGCAGCGGCTGCCCAAATTCGGAATCGTGATGGCGGTGGCATTTGCGCTGCTGGCGTCGTTGCTGTTGTGGAGAGAGCGGCCGGCGGGCCCGTATCTGCTCTACGTGAGCGCGGCGTTCCTTGTTGCCGCACTGATCCTGCCGCCGGTTCTGGCACCGATCGAGCGTGTCTGGATGGCGTTGGCGCGCCTTCTACAGGTTGTCATGACGACGCTGATCTTGACGCTGACGTTCTTCGTTGTGATGACCCCGATGGGCTTCTTGCTGCGGCTGTCAGGAAAGGACCTCCTGGACATGCGACGAGATCCCGATGCTGAGAGTTACTGGGTTCCGGTGGATCCGGACGGCCCCGTGTCGCGCCCCGATAAGCCCTATTGAGGCCTCACCGCGAAAGCCGCGGGCGATACTGATATTCTCCGTGACGAGTCGCAGGACGTTGGAGCAGGAGGTGCAGAGATGTCGAGGCTAGGGCTCGTCTGGGGTTTTCTGAGATCCCGCAAGAAGTGGTGGCTGACGCCCATCGTGGTGTTCCTCGTGTTGCTCGGCTTGTTGATCGTGCTCTCGGAGGGCTCCGCCGTCGCCCCCTTCATTTATGCGCTTTTCTAGCGAGTGGCGTAACACAAAACTCGCATTTGTCGTCTCGTAGTGTCGGAGGTCGATCTTGCCGCAGGAGCTCAGCACCGAGCGCTCGTTACCCCACAACGTGGAGGTAGAGCGCTCCATCCTCGGCGCCGTGCTGCTGGACAATCAGGCGTTTAACGCCGCCGCCCAGACCATCTCTCCTGAGGATTTCTTCGGTGATGCCAACCGGCTGATCTACGAGGCCATGACCTGGCTATCGGAACGCTCCGAAGCCATCGATACGGTGACCCTGCGCGAGGAACTAGCACGGCGTGACGTGCTGGAGCGGGCTGGCGGAGCGGCATATATCTCTAGCCTGATCGATGGGTTGCCGGCGGCGGCCAACGTCGATCAGTACGCGCGTATTATCAAGGACAAGGCGGCGCTCCGGAGTCTCATCGGGGCGTCCAACTCCATCATCCGCATGGCGCTGGAGGGCGCCATCGAGACCGACGATTTGCTCGATCGCGCTGAGCACTCGATCTTCGCGATCAGCGAGAGCAACATCCGGCGCGGGTTCCTCTCCGTTCGCGACGTCGCTTTCGACGCCATGAAGGAGATCGAGGAGCTGATGGAGCGCGGTGACTATGTCACCGGCGTGCCGACGGGTTTCAAGCGACTCGACGCCTTGACCGCCGGTTTGCACCCGGGCGACCTGGTGATCCTGGCGGGGCGCCCGTCGATGGGCAAGACGTCCTTGGCGCTCAATGTCGCCCAACACGTAGCGCTCGAGGTAGGCGGCACCGTCGGGGTGTTCTCGCTCGAGATGTCCGTCCAGCAGGTTGTCCGCCGGCTGGTCACCGCCGTCGCCCAGGTGGATGCTCACAAGCTCGCGACCGGGTTCTTGTCGAGCGGCGACAAGGACCGGTTACTCGACGGCCTGCACAAGCTGTCCGAGACCAAGATCTTCATCGATGACTCCGCCTCCCTCACGGCGCTCGAGATGCGTGCCAAGGCGCGCCGACTGAAGGCAGAACACGGCCTCGATTTACTAATCGTCGACTACTTGCAGCTGGTTCGCGGTAGCACCCGTACCGATAACCGCAACCTCGAGCTGGGAGAGATATCACGCTCGCTCAAGGCGCTCGCCAAGGAGCTGCAGGTGCCCGTGCTGGCACTTTCGCAGCTCTCGCGTGCCACCGAGACACGGTCGGGCCACCGCCCGCAGCTGTCGGACTTGCGCGAATCCGGCAACCTGGAGCAAGACGCTGACGTGGTGGCGTTTATCTTCCGCCCCGAGGTGTACAACCAGGAGGATCCGGAGCTCGAGGGTCTCGCCGAGCTGATCATCGCCAAGCAGCGGAACGGTCCGACCGGCAGCGTTCCGCTCGCCTTCCTGAAGCCCTACACGCTCTTCAAGGATCGCGCCGACGTCGAGGGTGCCTTCTGATCGGTGCGTCGTTGAGCGCGCAGCTAACATAGGCGCATGCGCGAAGCTTCTTCGGCGATGCCAAGCTCCTGCCGACCGACCGTGGCGGAGATCGATCTCGGCGCCTGTGTGCACAACCTGCGGCGCCTACGTGACAAGGTGGGCGCCATCGATGTCTGGCCTGTGGTCAAGGCCGACGCGTACGGACATGGAGCCGTGGCTGTAGCCAAGGCTCTCTGCGCCGAACGCGTAACCGGGTTGTGCGTGGCGACCGCGAGCGAAGGTCGTCAGCTGCGGCAAGCGGGCATCGAAGTGCCTGTTCTGGTGATGGCCGGGCTCGCCCTTTCAGCAACGGAAGACGCCTTTCGATTGGTCGTGGAGTATGGCCTCGCGGCCGGTATCCAGGCCGCTACCGTCGGCGCTCGACTGTCGGATACGGCTCGAGAGCTCGGCATCGGGCCGGCCTCGGTCCATCTCAAGGTCGACACCGGTATGGGGCGGCTCGGCATCGTGCCGGATCAGGTCACCCACCTGGCGCGGGCGCTGGCCGACGAGCCGACGTTGTCGTTCGATGGGCTTTTTTCGAACCTTGCGAGCAGCGACAGCTTCGCCGACGATGATCCAGGAACGGACTTCGTGCGTCAGCAGATCGACATCTTCGATCAGGTTTGCGCCGTGCTCGAACAGGACGACATACTGCCGGTGCATCGCACCCTGGCGAATAGCGCTGGCCTGATGCACCACGCGGAGTCATGGCGTGGTCCGACGTTTACCGGAGTACGACCGGGCCTGGCAATTTACGGAGCCTCCCTCAACCCGGGAAAGGGCATTGGCGGCCTACGCCCGGCGATGCGGCTGGTAACCGGCATCATGGCGATCCGCGACCTTCCGAAGGGGGTCACGGTGGGATACGGGATGACCGCGACCACCTATAAAGCCACTCGGGTGGCAGCGTTGCCCCTCGGGTACCATGACGGCCTTCCGCGCGCCCTGGGCAACCGTGGCTGGGTTTCGATAGGCGGCCGTCGGGCTCCGATCATCGGCAGAGTCAGCATGGACCTCACCCTCGTCGATGTCACCGATGTGCCGGCGGCGCGGGTCGGCGACGAAGTCGTCGTGTTCGGCAACACCGAGCCCTTGGCGGGCTCCCCCAGCGAGGCCGAGGCCGAATCGACGGGCTATTCCGACACCCTGTCGATCGCAGTCGCGGCTGCCGATGGGGACGCCGACGAGGGCCCCGTCGAGGCGCAGACTGCCGCCACGGAAACTGCCAGGCAGGCGTGCATCAGCGTCGAGGAAGTTTCGGAATGGGCGGAGACCATCCCGCACGAGATTCTCAGCCGTATCGGCTCTAGAGTGCCGCGACGCTACTCGACATCTGCCGGCAACGATGCCGCCGAGGTGCTGCGATGAGCCGATTGGTGGCCGGCATCGGCCGGTTCGCAATCGGATCCCTCGAATCGGCGGGGGAGGCGTCGCTGCTGCTATGGCGTTCGCTCGCTAGCCTGACTCGTCGACCGTGGTACCTGCGCAATTGGTTCGAGCAGATGGTCGAGCTCGGCAATCGCTCCTTGCCGGTCATCGTCGTCACTGCGGTGTTCTCGGGTGCGGTGTTCGCCCTGCAGATCTGGGAAGGCTTCGAGCAGTTCGGTGCTACGACGCTGGTTGCTTTCTCGGTTGCCTTGGCGATGACGCGCGAGCTCATCCCGGTGCTGGGCTCATTGATGGTCGCCGGCCGTGCCGGTGCCGCGATGGCGGCGGAGATTGGCACGATGCGCGTCACGGAGCAGATCGACGCGATGGAAGCTATGGCGACCGACCCGGTGAAGTACCTCGTCGTGCCGCGCGTTGTCGCGGGGGCGGTGATGTTGCCGGTGGTCGTGGTGATCGGCGACCTGTTGGGCATCTTGGGTGGCTACGTGGTCTCCGTGTATATGAACGACGCGCGGCCGGTCGCCTACTGGGATGCCAGCTTCGCCTTCATGACCGTCGACGATGTCGTCTCTGGGCTGATCAAAGCGTCGATCTTCGGCGTCATGATCGCCATTTTTTCCTGCATGCGCGGCTTCGGCGCCAGCGGCGGAGCCAAGGGTGTCGGCAAGGCTACCACCAGCGCCGTCGTGACCAGCAGTATGGCGATCTTGATCTCCGACTTCTTTCTCACCAAAGCGCTGCTCGTTCTGTGGGACATGTGACCGAACAGTCATTCATCCGTATCAGCGATCTGCATAAGAGCTTCGGCGACCTGCACGTATTGCGCGGTGTCGATCTCGACGTTGCCCGCGGCGAATCGCTGGTGATTATCGGCAGCTCGGGTACGGGCAAGAGCGTGCTGATCAAGCACGTGATCGGTTTGCTGACACCCGATCAGGGCGACTTGGTGGTCGATGGGTCGTCGGTTCCCGGGCTCGGGCGTGATGCTCTCTCCAGGCTCCGCCGACGCATGGGCATGCTCTTTCAGTACGCCGCACTGTTTGACTCCATGAACGTCGGCGACAACGTTGCCTTCGCGCTACGTCAACAACGCGACTGGCCCGAAGCGCGCGTCCAGGAGCGGGTGCGCGAGGTGCTCCGCTGGGTGGGCCTAAGGGGCATCGAGGACAAGGTGCCCGCCGAGCTTTCCGGCGGCATGAAGAAGCGCGTCGGGCTGGCTCGGGCCATCGCGCTCGAGCCGGAGATCATTCTCTACGATGAGCCCACGAGCGGGCTCGACCCGATTCTTGCCGACCAGATCAACGATCTGATTCTCGATCTCAACACGCGTCTCAACGCGACTTCGCTGACCATCACGCACGACATGGTGTCGGCATACAAGATCGCCGATCGAATCGCGATGCTTTATGAGGGCAAGATCGAGGAAGCCGGCACTCCGCAGCAGATCCAGGCCAGCGACAACCCGGTCATCCAACAGTTCATCAACGGGCGCGCCGACGGGCCCATCAAGATGATGTAGACGTTGGGAAGCTGCCTACCCTCCGCGCGATCACAGCTTTCCGCGATAGTCGAAGTTCAGGCGGGCGGACGACAGTGGTGGCAGCTCCAGATCCTTGTCCGACAGGATCACGTCGTCGCGTGGGAACGGCCACTGAAGTCCCAGCGCCGGATCGAAGGCGTTCACTCCGGCTTCCGATTCGGGGGCATACTCGGCTGTCTGCACGTAGAGGAAGTGGGTGTCGTCCTCGAGCGCGCAGAATCCGTGTGCGAACCCCGGCGGGATCCATAGCAGGCTTCGGTTTTCGGCGCTGAGCTCGATCGCGACGTGCTGGCCAAACCAGGGCGAACCGCGACGCACATCGAGGGCAACGTCGAACACGGCGCCGCGCAACACTCGCACCAGTTTCCCCTGCCCTTTCGGCTCTAGCTGATAGTGCAGCCCGCGCAGCACCTTGGCCTCCGAGATGGACTCGTTCACCTGTGCGACGCGAACGTCGGCTCCCCGCGCGGCAAGCGCGGAGTGCCTGAAAGTCTCCAGGAAGCCACCACGGTCATCGCGTAGCAGCTCCGACCGGATCAAGAGCACATCGGGAATGTCGGTCGCGGCGATTTCTAGGGGCATGAAACTCGCTGCTCCGGGATGGTCACGCGGTGAACTGGTATCGACCGTGAACCTGGGAGCTGCGCAATCTAACATGGTGCAAAGGCGGGGAAACGCGCAACGCTACCGGGCAGCCGCTATTCTTAGTCTTGCAAGCTCGCTTGAAGAACGGACACCCGGCGACCTTGCGGAGGCAAGCGCATGCGTACGGAAATCAAGGTCGGCTCGTTGGTTCTGGTGGCGATCGTCGTGCTGGCGTATTTCGTCATCAAGGTCGAGGACATCGGTAGCTTCCGGAGCGCGGACAGCTATGTGATCAATGTCCGATTCGAGAATGCTGCCGGCCTTGGCGTAGACGACCCCGCTATGCTTGCGGGGGTACGTGTCGGCAGGGTGTCGGCGGTGCGGCTGAACATGCGCGAGGGCGTTGCGGAGGTCGAGCTTCAACTATTGCGCTCCGTGGAGGTGCACGATGACGCGGTCGCGATCGTCGGATCCACCGGGATGCTCGGAGACCGTATGCTCGATCTGCGGCCGGGCTCACCCGAGCGTCCGCTCGTGCCGGAAGGAGGATGGATCCGCGGCGGGGATCCAGTTTCGGTCGACCAGCTGGTCGGTGTCATGTCGAGCATCGGGCGCAACCTCGAACTAACGACACGCACCTTGTCGTCGGTGCTCGGCACGGCAGAGGGTGAAGCGTCGCTACGTGAGATTCTCATCAGTGTTCAGAGTGTCACGGGACGCTTCGATGAGATCTTGTCGGCGAATCGCGCCACCATCGACTCCGGCTTTGGCAACATGGACGCGGCGTTCGGCAACATCAACGAGCTGTCGGCAACCCTCAAGGACAGCCTGCCCCAGTTGGTCGACGAGATGCGCAGCCTGTCGGCCAACGTGTCCGAAGTCATGGGGCGCAGCGGCGACGGACTCGGCAGCGCCGGCGCCAACCTACGCGAAGTCACCGAGCGACTGAAACGCTCCGCGGCCGATCTGGAGGAGATCCTCGCCAAGGCGAACCGCGGCGAAGGGACGGTAGGAAGATTGGTCAACGAGTCGGACACCGTAGATCGACTCAACCGGGCTCTCGACTCGGTCGATGACAGCCTGGCCGCCGCCGACACGTTCTTTCGTCGCGTTGGCGAGGCACAGTTCAGCTTCGAGTGGCGCTCGGAGTTCTATCAGCGCCTCGAGTCCAGCAAGAACTACTTCGGGATTCGCATGGAGCTCGGCGATCAGCGATCGGGCCGCGGGTTCGAGTTTCATCTCGTCGACGACAACATCGGGGGCATCACCGAGACCAATATCACGACGCAGACATTCGACCCATTCAACGGTGACCTGCTCACTACGACGCTCGAGCGCAAGCTTGTCCGCAGCGAAGGGTTTCGGATCAGCGCCGTGATGACGCAACGCTTCGGTCGGGTACAGGTGCGCGGCGGCATTCTCGAGTCGCAGGCGGGGTTCGGGATCGACTACTTCGCGGTGGAGGATCGGTTGCGGTTCATCGGCGAGGTTTGGGATCTTGGCCGCGACCCCGATCCGCACGTCAAGCTGCGGTTTCAGTGGAACCTGGGCGGCCGCTTCTTCTTGACCGGCGGATGGGACGACGCGCTGCGCTCGGGGCTGCGTAGCTACTATCTCGGAGGTGGATATAGCTTCACTCGATAGGGTCCTCGTCTTCGGCGGCTACGGCCAGGTAGGGGAGGCGCTTGCCGCCACCGCTGAGGTCGCCGGGCGTGATCCGGCGCGTATCGTGCAGCTCGGTCGTGGCGATGCCGATATCACCGACCAGACACGCGTCGAGGAGCTGCTTCAGGAGCATCGCGCCGGCACCGCCATTAACTGCGCTGTTTTCCACCCCGTCGACCTGTGTGAGACCGAGCCTAGGCAGGCCTTCCGCGTGAATGCGGTGGCGGCCGGCACGCTGGCTCGCGCCTGCAAGCGAGCGGCGACGCGACTGGTTCACCTGTCGACCGACTACGTGTTCGGTGGCCCGCGTCGCGTGCCGTTCCGCGAGACCGACCTGCCGGCGCCTCAGAATGTCTATGCAGCCTCCAAGCTGGCCGGCGAGCACCTCGTGCTGGCGGCTTCGGAGATACACACCGTGGTGCGTACCTCGGCGGTATAC
The DNA here is from genome assembly GCA_963666055.2 of Acidobacteriota bacterium. GTDB lineage: Bacteria > Acidobacteriota > UBA890 > UBA890 > WLXD01 > DASCOT01. The sequence goes on from CAXWPH010000015.1 coordinate 2,161,361, forward strand.
GGGAGAGCTCGCTCGGGACACGGTGCCCCGCCGTTCATCGAGCGTATGCTCGAGCGCGCCCGGCAGGGAACAGAGACGCGAGTAGTGAACGATCAGGTCGTCAGTCCCACGTACGCGCTCGACCTGGCGTCGGCCATCTGGGGGCTGCTGGACTGCGGCGCTTGCGGTCTGTTCCACGTTGCCAACAAGGGAGAAGCCACCTGGTTCGAGATCGCAGAGATTGCTTTCGAGGCGGTCGGCGCGCGGCGCCGGCTGGGGCCGACGACAGCCGCCGAGTTTGGTGCGCCCGCCAAACGCTCCGACTACACCGCTCTGGATAACGCCGCGCTGCGCCACCTGGGGTTGCCGGATCTGCCGCACTGGCGGGATGCGATGCGGCGGTATTTCGCCGCCAATCACCCGGGCCTGAAGTCGTCCCGCTGAGCGCCGACCACCGAAGCGTTCCTGCCCACGGCGACAACTCCTTGTTTCCCAGTGTCTTACACGCCGGGCCGCCCAGTGTCTCGCTCCATGTCTATTAATCTTAGTACTAATAGTAATAAAACTTGACTGTAATACAATCAGGTTTTATGATACCGACAGCTGGGAACGAACGACGGGGACCGCTCAACAGGTTCGAGGTCCCCGTCGGCGTGACTCAGCTCCGGTGAATTGCTCGCCGGTGGCTCTTGCCAATCAGCTTTCAACTCCTGAAGGAGGACTACAAATGCTGGTCCGTCGCACCAACACATTCCCCCACCTAACACTGCTGCAGCGCCGCTTCGGCACCATGACCGCCGGCAACTGGGGTGGCCTCTTCGAGAGCCCCGCACCCGCCGCTACGGGAAGGTGGGCGCCGGCCATGGACGTCATCGAGCAGGAGGACCAGATCCTGCTGCGTGCTGAGCTCCCCGGTCTTACCGAGGAGGACGTCGAGATCACCTTGGAGGACAACAAGCTCACCCTCAAGGGTGAGAAGACGTTCCAGCACGACGCCTCAGATGGCCACTACCGCCGCATCGAGAGCGGCTACGGGAGCTTCCGACGCGTCTTCACCCTGCCAACCGCGGTAGATCAGGAGCACATCGACGCGCAGTTTCGCAACGGTGTGTTGGTGATCAGCCTGCCAAAGGCCGAGCAGGCCAAGCCGAAGAAGATCGAGGTGACCGTCAACTAGCTGTCACCGGCGGATGCATCGGTTCCGCGGCCCGGGAGCGCACGCGCTCCCGGGCTTTTCCTTTGCCTTACGGGCCGCTAGCCTAAACTCGTCTCCACAGTGCTCTTCCTGGTCGAACCGAGCGCCGGCCCGAAGTCTCCCAACGAGCGTTGTCCGTGAACAAGCGGTATCTGCAGCTGGCGGCCGGAATTGCGGTGAGCGCGTTGTTCTTGTGGGTGGTCACCCGTGACGTCTTGATGGCGGAGGTATGGCAGGCCATGCGCAGCGCGAAACCCGGGTGGTTGGTGCTGGTTGCCGGCGTCTCGGTGTTGTCGGTCTACGCTCGGGCTCAACGCTGGAAGATGCTGTTCGCGCATCTGCGGCCGGTGGCGACACGAACGCTGTTCGCCTCGCAGGCGCTAGGGTATGCCGCCAACGCCGTGTTGCCGCTGCGCGCCGGCGAGGCCGTCAAGGCATACTCGATCGCGCGCAAAGAGAAGCTGCCGCTCTCGACTGCGTTCGCCACCGTTGTGTTGGAGCGCGTGTTCGACTTGGTGACCGTCGGCGCGTTGCTGGCTATCGCCATCATATTGGTGCCGATCCCGGAAAGCGCCGGCCCGCAGGTGACCGGTGCGGTGCGGTTGCTCGGCGCGGTTGCCGGCCTGGTGACGGCGCTGATCCTGGCTCTGATCCTGTTTCAGGACGTGTCACTTCGGTGGCTCGACCGGTTCATCGACCGGTTCCCGAAAAGGATCGGCGCGCCCGTTGGTGCGACTGTCCACTCCTTTGTCGATGGCCTGCATGCATTGACGGACTTGCGCCAACTGCTGACGCTGCTGTTGACCAGCGCCTATGTCTGGGCGACGCTCGCCGCGCCGTTCGCGCTCGTGGCGGTGGCGATGGGCATGGACGTTGGCTATGACGTTCCCGTCCTCAGGCTTGCCATCGTCGCCACGGCGTTGGTCGCTGTGTTTGTCATGATCCCGGCGGCGCCCGGCTTCGTCGGCACCTTTCAGGCCGGCTGCATCGTTGCACTGAGCATCTTCGGGGTGCCCAAGAGCGAGGCGTTAGGCTACGCGCTCCTGGTTCACGCGCTGACGCTCGTTCCGCCGACGTTGCTCGGATTCGGGTTTCTTGCCGCCGAGGGCGTACGGCTGCGCGACGTGACATCTGCGCCGGCGCATGCAACGTCTGCGGGTTCGCCGTCTGCGGACACCGTGGAGGAGGGCCCCGAGCCGCCCGACGTGATATAGAACTCGGGGGCAAAGGCTCTTTTGGGGGAGAGCCGATGAAGAAAATTATCGTCACCGGGGGGTCCTCCGGCATCGGGCTGGCAATTGTGCGTCGCCTGGTGGCTGAGGGTCATGCTGTGGATGTCATCGGCCGGCGCGAGCCGGCAGTGTGGGCTGAAGGCTCGAGCGAGCTCGCCGCCAAGGTCGGCTATCACCAGGCTGACATCCAGGATCTCGACGCTGCGGCTCGCCTGCTCGAGTCGATCGTCGCCGACCGCGCCGGCCTCGACGTGCTGATCAACAACGCCGGGGTGATGCATTTTCAGAATGCTCATGACGCTGATGCCGCGACGATCGGTAAGCAACTGCAAACCAATCTGGCGGCGCCCGTTCGCCTCAGCGCCGCGGCTTTGAAGGTCATGAAGGCGCGCCAGACCGCGGGACTGATCGTCAACATTGCCTCGGTCGCCGGCATCAAGGCATCGCCGAAGCTATCGGTGTACGCGGCGTCCAAGGCCGGCTTGATCCACTACACACGGAGCATCGCCGCCGAATATGCGGCGGCGGGGATTCGGGCTGTTGCGGTGGCGCCCGGCGCAGTGAAGACCAATCTCACCAGTCGAGCCATGTTCGCGATGATCGAAAAGGCCGTACCGCTCGGGAAACTACAAGACGTCGAGGAAGTGGCCAGCCTGGTGAGCTGGTTGGTCTCAGACGACGCCGTCGGTGTCACTGGAACCGTGTTTTCTGTTGATGGCGGCATGGCCCTCTGATGTCGGGATCGCCTGCCGACTCACCACCTGTGGAAGACAGCATGGCCCTGGTTGATCAACTGGCAGCGGTATTCGAGGAGACTTTCGGTCACGATCCCGCCCGCTTCCAGCCGGATACCATCCCCGACGACGTCAGGAAATGGGATTCAATCGGACACATGAATCTGGTGGCAGCGATGGAAGATGCCTTCGGGGTCGAGTTCGAGGTCGACGAGATCATGGAGATGGTCGACGTTCGGAAGATCCTCGAGATCTTGGCGAACAAGGGAATCGGGTGATCAGCGGCGCGGCTGCCGACCCCTGCGGTCATGCCCCGCAGAGAGTGCACGGCAACGTCGCTTCAGAGCTGCTCGCGGCCGGGGTGGGGTCCGATCTAGCGCTGTCGGTCGGTGCTGAAAACGTTACCTACGGACAGCTTCGCGGCCGCGTCGACCGGGCGGCGGCGCATCTACGCGCCCGACGCCTCGCACCCGGCTCACGTGTTGGTCTGGTGGCCGAGAACGGCGTTTTCTTCGTTGTTGCCTACCTGGCGACGATACGCGCCGGGCTATGCGTTGTGCCCTTGCCGACGATGCTACGAGTCGAGCGACTTCGTCGCATCGCGATCGATACCAGCATGCAGTTAATGCTCGCATCGTCTCGGATGGCGCCGGATGCGGACCTAATCGGGGCCATGGCCGCCGCTGAGGTGGAGCTATGGTCCGAGGACGGGCTCGATCTCCCCCTGGAGGATGGCGCGTTCGTCGCCGAGGCCGAATCGTCGAGCACGTTCGATCCATCGAGCGCTCTCGCGGCCCTCTTTTTTACCGCCGGCTCCACCGGAGTGCCGAAGGGTGTCATGGTCACGCATCGCAACATCGCCACCAACACGCGGGACATCGTCGAGTACATGGGGCTCGCGCCTACCGACCGCGCGATGTTGGTGCTGCCACTGCACTATTGCTACGGCCTGTCGGTGCTGCATGCACATCTGTCGGCGGGCGCATCGGTGGTGATCAACAACGCCTTCATGTTCCCGGAGAAGGTACTCGACGATATGGAGGCCAAGGCGTGTACGGGGATCGCCGGTGTGCCGTCGACCTATCAGATCCTGCTGCGCCGAAGCCATTTCAAGGAGCGCGACTTCCCGGCGCTCCGCTGGTTCCAGCAAGCAGGCGGAAGGCTGCCGGAACCATTCATACGCGAAATGCAGGAGGCCTTTCCCGAGGTACACTTGTATGTGATGTACGGTCAGACGGAGGCCACCGCGAGGCTTTCTTATCTTCCGCCGGAGCGGCTTGACGACAAGCTCGGCTCCATCGGCCGCGGCTTGCCGTCGACCGCCTTGGAGGTGCTGAAAGAGGATGGTTCGCCGGTGCGCCCCGGCTCTGCGGAAATCGGCGAGATCGTCGCCATGGGCGACAACATCAGCCCTGGGTATTGGAACGATGTCGCCGGGACGCGGAAGTACTTCGGCGAGGGCAGGCTGCGAACGGGCGACCTGGCGCGCGTCGACGCGGAAGGATTCATCTTTATCGTCGACCGCGCCCGTGACTTCATCAAGTCGATGGGGATCCGCGTCAGCCCGAAAGAGATCGAGGAGGTCATCGCGGCGCTGCCAGGGGTGGTCGAAGTGGCCGTCATCGGTGTTCCCGATGAGATCTGGGGCGAAGCGATCAAGGCGGTTGTGGTGCCCGTACGCGAAGGGGAGCTCAGCGGTCGATCGATCGTGCGTCACTGCAACGACCATCTGCCCAACCACATGATCCCGACGACCGTCGAGCTCACCGATCACCTTCCAAAGAACGCCGCCGGTAAGGTCTTGAAGGCGCACCTGCGAGAAGCGGCAAGTGATTGCGGATCTGGAGCATGAGTACCGCGGGGCTGTCCGATGCGCGCCGCACCGAGGTCGACACAGCGATCACCGAGTTGATCGCCGGGGATCAGTTCTCGTCGAAGCAGGCCGACAAGGATCACGACCTTCTGGCGATCCTACGGCCCCTGTGCGAGCAGATGGCAGAAGCCTGCCCACCGTATGCGCGCTTCCTCGCTCGCCTTGGAGGGAGCCCAGCGGTCTGGACGCGGGTCGCCGATGTGCCGCCCTTGCCGGTTACCATGTTCAAGCGCTTCGCACTTTCGGCCGTCGCGCCGGAACGGGTGGTTCGAGAGTTGCACTCGTCGTCGACCACCGGCCAGTCGCCCAGCCGTATCTTCATCGACAAGACCACCGCCTTCCGACAGTCGAGGGCGCTGGTATCGATTCTCAAGGACGCGTTGGGCGGCAAGCGCCGACCGTATCTCGTGGTCGACGCTGAGGAGGCTGCCGCCGCTGGCGATGTGCTGACAGCTCGCGGCGCGGCGATCCGCGGAATCGGTAGCTTCGCGAACTCCACCACCTACGCGTTGCGATCGCGAGACCACGGTGACCTCATGCCTGATTGGGACGCAATCGAGGCATTTTTCGAACGACACGGCGACGAGCCGATACTCATCTTCGGGTTCACGTTCATCGTTTGGTCCCGGTTCGTCCGCGCGGCGGAGGCGCGCGGCGCGCGCTTCGATGCTCCCGAAGCATCGTTTGGTCCCGGTTCGTCCGCGCGGCGGAGGCGCGCGGCGCGCGCTTCGATGCTCCCGAAGCCGTGCTACTGCACTCTGGGGGCTGGAAGAAGCTCGAGGCCGACGCGGTATCGAAGGCTGTCTTCAACGAGCGCGTCAGCGACGTGTTGGGAATGGATTCCGGCGCGGTGCTTGATTTCTACGGCATGGTTGAGCAGGTAGGCACGGTCTTCGTTGACTGCGTGGCTGGTAACAAGCACGCTCCGGCCTTCGCGGACGTCGTGATCCGCAGGCCTCATACGCTCGAGCCGGTGGCGCCGGGGGAGACCGGGATCATCGAGGTGGTGAGCGTGCTGCCGACGAGCTATCCGGGCCATGCGCTCCTCACTGAGGATCAGGGAACGCTGGTCGGCGTAGACGACTGCCCGTGCGGGCGGTCCGGACAGTACTTTCGCTTCACCAGCCGTGTCGAGCGCGTTGAGGTGCGTGGTTGTGGCGACACCTTCGCAGTCAAGCAACTCAAATGAGCGGTATCTACTTCCGTCCCGACAAGCCCCCCTTATCGTTCACCGATCTGGGGGCGATCACCGCTGCTCTGCAACAGCGGCGTGCCTCGATGGCAGCGATGCCCACCGCGTCGTTGCTTGATCTCCTGGCCGCTTTCGGCTCGCGCCTGCTTGAGGACCCTCATACGCGCGGGCTCGAGGGCGTGACGTTTCTGTCCGCTTGGCTCAAGCGTTCAAATCTCGAGAAGATGCTGGCGCTGAACCTCGGTGGTCATGTAGCGGCGCTCGATGGCTTCGTCGACGTGCACGATCGGCAGCTGGCGGTGAAGCCACACGGCCTGGTGTCGATGTGGATGGCAGGCAATGTGCCCACGCTGCCGGTCTTCGCGCTGGTACCGGCGTTGTTGGCCAGGAACGTCTGTCTCGTGAAGCTAGCCGACCCTCAGCCCGGCGGCATCGACGCGATGATCGACGTGCTGGCCGGGTGCTCGGTGGGTGGCCTCTCGGGCGCCGATCTGTGCGCTTGCTTTGCCGTGGTCTGGTACAGCTCCAGCGAAAGCGACTTGGGTACGGCGATGTCGCTGGCGGCCGACGCCAAGGTGACCTGGGGCGGACAGGCGGCTATCGAGGCGATACGTAGATTGCCGCAGAAGCCGCATTGCGTGAATGTCGAGTTCGGTCCGAAATACTCGATCGGCCTGATCGGTAGTGCCCTTCTCGAACAGCCCGCGGCGCTCGACCGGGTGGTTGCCGCATTCGTGCGAGATATTGCCATCTTCGATCAACGTGCCTGTTCTTCGCCACAGACGATCTTCGTCGAAGCAACGAACGGTGCCCTGGCCGATGTCGGCGCGCGCTTCGCGGCGGCTCTTGAGCGCCTGCCACCGAAGCCGGCCCTCGATGCGTACACAACCGTACAGATCGCCAATACTCGAGCCGAGTGGGCGCTGGATGAGCAGCGCGACGTCATCGCCTCGCGCGATGGCGCCAACTGGACCGTGTGCATGGACGCCGACGTGTCGTTCAAGGAAGCTATCCAGTCGCGCACGGTGTTTCTCACGGCGGTGGATTCGTGGCGTTTGGTGGTACCGCTGATCGATGCCCGGGTGCAGACGGTCGGCATAGCCTTCGGCGACGACGGCGAGGCACGCGACTTCGCCGAGGCCGCGACCCTCGCGGGAGCCGCCCGGTGCGTGCGTCCGGGGTTGATGAACGTGCAGGAGTCTCCCTGGGACGGGAAGCTGCTGATCAACGAGCTGGTGCGCTGGGTGACGTTGAAGGTATAGCAGGCTGTAGTGAACAGGTGGAGTCTGTCTGCGGCGCTGGACAGGGGGGAGAGTTGGAATGATTGCCGGCTTCGGGTTGAGAGCGGCACCGGGTCCCGATGTGGCGCTCGGTACCGGGTGCACCTTCGACGACTCGGTTCGCTGGGGCAGCGGGGTGACGCTTGGTAACAACGTTCACGTGGGCCCCGGGGTCGTTCTGTACGATCGTGTCGCCATCGGGGACAACGTATGGGTGGGCCCGGATTGCAGTCTCGGCGAGCCGACCTACGGGTTCTTTCGTGACCGCGCCAGCTACGTTGCCGGTCGGACGCGCGTCGGCAGTGGCTCGATTCTCCGCCGTGGCACCATCATCAACGCCGGCACCGAGGTCGGGGAGAACTTCCAGACTGGTCCGTACGTCGCCATGCGCGAAGACACCCGCGTCGGAAACAACTGCTCGATCGGTAACAACTGCGACATCCAGCCGAACGTCGAGATCGGCGACTATGTACGGTTGCGATCCTATGTGACGGTCGGCTCCGGCACACGCATCGGCCCATTCGTCTGGGTTCATCCGTTCGTGGTTTTCACCAATGACCGAGCGTTCCCGGTGTTCGCGGTGGAAGAGGCGCCGCAGGTGGCGCCGTTCTGCGCCATCGCAGTGCACGCTACGATTCTCCCGGGGACTCGACTCGGCGTGCATGCCATCGTCGGGGCGAACTCCAAGGTGGGAGGCGAGGTGCCAGCGTACGCTTTCATGGACGGATCGCCAGCCGAGAATCGCATTGATTGCCGCCGCATCATGCATAAGGTCGGCGATCAGGTGCACCAGCCCTACCCATGGATTCGTTGCGTTGACCGCGACTATCCGTGGGCCCAAATATCGCCCGACGAACGACGGGTTGAGGACTGGGTACCAGAGGAATGGAGCGACTTTCTTTGAAGGTGCTCGGTTTTTCACCGGTCTTCAACCAGCTACACGACCTCCCCCTACTGCTGGAGGAGCTGAGCGTAACGGGGCCGGCTTGCGACGAGTTCTTGCTGGTCAACAACGGCTCCAACGACGGCTCGGAGCACATTATTCGCTCGTCAGGCTGGCCCTGCATCGAAGTGGAGCGCAATCGAGGCGTCGGCTGGGCGATCATCGCCGCGACCGAATGGGCTCGGGAGCACGGCTACGACGTGCTCGTGGGTCTGGCCTCGAACAGGAAGATGCTACCAGCGGAAATGGAGCGTGTCGTAGGGCCGATTCGCCGCGGCGAGGCCGATTATGTCACCGGCAGTCGCTATCTGGAGGGGGGTATGTCGCCCAACCTGTCGGCCTTTCGCCGTTTGGCCATCCCGATCGTCAATCTGGCCGTGCACCTGGCCACCGGCTCACGCATCACCGATGCGACCTGCGGCTATCGTGCTTTTCGTGTCGATATCTTCGACCGTGCCCGGTTCGATTGGCGTGCCGAGTGGCTGTGGACCTACGCGTTCGAGCCCTATCTCTATGGCAAGGTGCTGATTGCTGGAGCTGCGGTCCGCTGGCTCGAGGTTCCCATCACGATGCGCTATCCGAGCCGTGGTCACGGCTACACGAAGATCCGTCCCGGCCTCGACTGGTGGCGCATGGTCTACCCCTTCTTCTGGGCGCGGATAGAGCGCGGGCGGTTTGTGGAGTCCGGCACGACAGTCTGAGCGCCGCGTGCCGACAACCACCCAGCGCTATAATCCAGCCTTCATCCTTCATACCCCCCCTTTCATACGCGGGCGCCCACGGGTGCCCGGAGGTCATACGCAATGAGCATCATCCGTGTGCTCTTTATCCTGGCCTGCGCGGCGATCGGGTTTCTCGGAATCCCGGGTGGTGTGGGCGGCCTGGCCGTCGGGCTACTGTTCGCAGTCGTGGTCGTCCTGCTGGAGGTCAAGCTCCACAGGCTTCACCCGAACGTCCTCATGGGCGGCGTCGTGGGCACGTTCATGGGGCTGGTGCTGGCGATGGCGCTCGGAGTCGTCGGCAGGCAGCTTGACCTGAGCACCACTGCCGAGGCCGTGATCCAGGGAGTCGCCGTCCTGACCCTGGCCTACTTGGGCATGGTCATCGGGTCGCTCAAGGGTCAATCTGGCGAATGGTGGATCCCCTGGAGGCCGTTCCTCGAGGATCAGCGCGTTGGCGTCACCGACAAGATCCTAGACACGTCGGTGATCATCGATGGTCGGATTGCCGAGATCGCCGCCGCCGGGTTCGTCGATGGCACCTTGCTCGTACCGCAGTTCGTGCTCAACGAGCTACAGCAGGTCGCTGATTCCAGTGATGCACTCAAGCGTGCGCGAGGCCGCCGCGGTCTCGATATCCTCCGAGATCTGCAGCGCAGCGCCGATCTCGACGTTCAGATCGATGCGACCGACTTTCCGGGTATTGCCGAGGTCGACTCAAAGCTCATCGAGCTGGCGATCCAGCGTGGCGGTGTGGTGCTCACGAACGACTTCAATCTCGCCAAGGTGGCACAGGTGCGTGGTGTTCGGGTGCTCAACGTCAACGACCTTGCCAACGCGGTCAAACCGGCGTTCCTTCCGGGTGAGCCGATGTCGGTGTTCGTCGTCAAGGAGGGTAAGGAGGCGGGGCAGGGCGTCGGCTACCTCGACGACGGAACTATGGTGGTCGTCGACGGCGGCAGCGCGCATCGCGGGTCGACAGTCGATCTGGTTGTTACGTCGGTTCTGCAAACGAGCGCCGGGAAGATGATCTTCGGCCGGAGGACGGAGAGCTCGCGGCGGAGCGCGCCGGAGCTGGCGGAGCCTGTCTCGATCTCCAATCCGTAGCGGTGCGGCGTGATGTCCGATGCGCTCACTAGGCCGTCCGATGCCAACCTGGTACGTGCTGCCGGGCGCGGCGACACAGATGCGTTCCGGCAACTGTACGAGCGCAAACATCGTCGCGTGCGGCGTATTGCCTACCAGATGTTGGGCGATCGCGGTGCTGCGGAGGATGTCGCCCAGGAGGCATTTCTGGCGCTTTGGCGACACTGCCCACGTTATCGCCCCAGGTTTTCGGTGGATGCTTGGCTCGCACGAATCGTCACTAACAAGGCGATCGATCGCTGGCGCAACGAGCGACGTCACCCGGCGCCGCTGGGCGAGCGGCCGCCGGTGGCAGGGGCTGCACGCGGACCCGCAGCGCATTCGCTGACCCTCGGGGTGACGACTGAGACTGCGGCCCAGCGCCTGCCGGCGGACGATTCGGCCGACCCGAGCCTGGCGATGCGCTGGGAGGAAGTACAGCGCATCTGGAACGAGCTCGCCGCCGAGCTTCCGGAACGACAGCGGGCTGCGTTCGTTCTGCGGGAGATCGAAGACCTTCCGGCGCGTGATGTTGCGCGCGCGTTGGGCTGCAGCACCTCGACGGTGCGCACCCACGTGGCGCTGGCGAGGCGAGAGCTGCGCCGCGGAATTCGCCAACGCTACCCCGAGTATGCGACCGTTCCTACAGAAAGTCTCGACTAGCGCGGCGGCCAACGCGTCTGTTTCGGGTATCATCTGTTAGAGGCCACTAGCGTTGGGGGGCGCTGACGGCGCACGACGCGCGTAACACCGGTCGAAGCAGGACGACACTGGCCGGTAAGGCGCCGCGCTCGTGACGCTCTTCGGGGGAGCGGTGATACGAGTCGCGGTGGTGGGCGCCGGTCACTGGGGTCCAAACGTCATCAACAATCTCTACACGCATACCGACGCATGGGTTTCGTGGGTGGCCGACACCAACCCCGATCGCCTCGCCACGGTAGCAAGCCGCTTCCCCGGGGTGCAGACGACGAGCGATGCGCTCGCCGCGATCCGCGCCGACGACGTCGATGCGGTTATCGTGGCTACTCCTACCAGCACCCACCACGAGTTTGCCACCGTTGCTCTTGAAGCCGGCAAGCATGTGCTGGTGGAAAAACCGCTCGCCGACAGCACCGAGCATGCCGAATTGCTCTGTGAGCTAGCGCAGCGCACCGATCTGGTGCTCATGGTAGGTCACATCTTCGTCTACAACGCTGCGGCTCGCCGGGCGAAGGAGTACATCGGCGAAGGGGAGCTCGGACGCGTCTATTACATCTCCATGGAACGTACGAACCTGGGACCGATCCGGGCCGATGTCAACGCTGCCTGGGATTTGGCCGCCCATGACGTGTCGCTCGCTAACTACTGGCTCAACAGCAACCCGGTGACCGCCTCGGCAGTGGGCGGGGCATGGATCAATCCGGGAATCGAGGACGCGGTCTTTGCGACCCTGCGGTATCCCGCCGATGTCCTCGTCCACCTGCATGCTTCGTGGCTGAACCCGCGCAAGTCACGTGCCATCACCGTTGTGGGCGAGCGTCGCATGCTAACTTTTGATGACGGAAACCTGTCGGAGCCGCTACGCATCTACGACAAGAAAGTACGCAACGAGCGCATCGACGTACCGTTCGTGGATACCTTCGCCAGCTTCCGGATGAGCGTTCGCGAGGGCGACATCGTGATCCCACGGGTACAGATGACCGAACCGCTCAAGGTCGAAGTGAATCATTTTCTGGAGTGCGTCCGGCAGGGGAATCGCCCGCTGTCTGCCGGGGCGGAAGGGCTTGCCGTAGTGCGTACCCTGGAAGCTATCGGTCGGTCGCTCGCCGGCCGCGGCGCGGAGATGCAGGTGTGACATGAGGGTCCCGCTCGTTGACCTGAAGCTGCAGCACGCCTTGATCGCCGATGAAGTTTCTGCGGGGCTGAGTCAGGTGATGGCCGACACCGCCTTCATCCTCGGACCCCAGGTCGGGGAGTTTGAGGCCGAGTTCGCCCGATTTCAGGAGGCGCCCCACTGTGTGGGGGTCGGCAGTGGCACGGACGCGCTGGAGATGGCCCTGCGCGCCCTCGGCGTGGGCGCGGGTGACGAGGTGATCCTGCCGGCAAATACGTTCATCGCCACCGCGCTCGCGGTTACCCGATCCGGCGCAATCCCGTTGCTGGTGGACTGTGACCCCGAGCATCATCTGATCGACGTCGAGAGAGCAGAGGAAGCCGTGGGGTCGCGAACACGCGCGATCATCCCGGTCCACCTGTACGGTCAGCTTGCGCCAATGGAACAGCTGCTAGAGTTCGCTGCCCGCCACGATCTCGTCGTGGTCGAGGACGCCGCGCAGGCGCATGGCGCCCGACGCCACGGGCAAACGGCAGGTAGCTTCGGGCAGGCAGCGGGGTTCAGCTTCTATCCGGGCAAGAACCTCGGGGCGTCCGGCGACGCGGGCGCAGTGATCACCCACGACGCCGATGTGTACGACGCCGTCCGGAGACTGCGGAACTGGGGGAGCGATCGCAAGTATCATCACCCCGCGATGGGGTTCAACTCCCGCCTCGACACCCTACAGTCAGTCGTGTTGCTGGCCAAGCTCCGGCACCTGGCGGCGGGGAATCAACATCGTCGCGAGGCCGCAGAGCTCTACGACGAGCTCCTCGTCGACATGCCCACGGTGTCGCGACCGAGCGTCCTCGACGGCAACGAGCCTGTCTGGCATCTGTACGTCGTGCGGGTGGCCGAACGGGACCGGGTGCTGCAGTACCTCAACGAGAGGGGGATCGGTGCCGGGATTCACTATCCGATTCCAATCCATCTACAGGGTGCCTATGCCGACCTAGGGAACGGGCCGGGGTCGTTCCCCGTCGCCGAGCAGGCCGCCAACGAGGTCCTGTCGTTGCCGATGTTCGCAGGAATCACCGAGGCGCAGCAGCGACACACGATCGAGATCCTCGAACAGGCGCTGGCCGGCATGAGTCGCCGGGTCGCGGCAGGCTGACCGCGCGGGATACTAGTCGCTCTCCGGGCGCCAGCCGGTGCCGACCCACAGGTCAAGGATTCCGGCCAGCTCATGCAGGACCTTCTGACCGTCGTCGGTGTTTGTCCACCATCGATCCGGATCGAATGGATCGGCGCGCGCCCAGCGCAACGCACCTTCGATCGAGGCGTCGTCCGCCTCGCTCCAGAGCAGCCTGACGCGGCGCGAATGGGCCTTCGAGGTGACCAGGATCACGCTCGTGCGGCCCAGCAACTGCATCTCAGAGCGCAGGGCATCGATCTCGTCGCGTGTAGTCAAGACCGGCGCGTCCAGCAGCCGGATCGCGCCGGCCGGTACACCCATGCGTTGCAGTACTTGACGTTGCCAGTAGTGCGGCCCGGGAATGCGAACGCCGATGCGCTCCAGGGTACGGCTTCGCTTGGTCGGGACTAGCGAGGCGATCCAGACCTCGGGCGCGCGACCTTGGCCGTAGAGCTCTGCGGCTTCCATCGCCCGGTAAGGCACATCGCCACCGTGAACGAAGATCACGTCGGCCTGACCGATCTCGTCCTCGACGACCAGCCAACCTCCGAGCGAACCCAGCAGCCATGGCCCGGCTTGGAACAGGACGAAGAGCACGGTGGCAATCAGCATTGGCCATCGCCGCCAGCTCTGCGCCGGCCGCCTCTCGCCGGTGCGGGCTTCCGGGTCGACGGGCGGATGGCCGTCCGTCGAGTACGGAGCGGGGACCGCTGTTGCTGAGGATTCGGGTGGGCGATCGGTCTGTTCGGACTGCATCCCCCGCAGCATAGACCACGCCAGCACCGGTCGTCTTGGACGCTCTGACCGAAAGCAACGTATATATGCCAGGAGGGGAGTTTCATGACCGACGAACATCGTCCCGAAAAGATTTTCCGTGTTCTGCGACGCAGTCGTGCGGCGGAGGCGAACTCCGAGGCGTTATGGCGTCGCATCGAGGCACGTCTGGAGCCACCGTCGCCGACGATGGCTAGCCGACTCTTGAGAGCACTGACGGCTGCAACTCGACGCCCCGGGCTGCGCTTTGCCGGTGCGGTTACGGCGATCACTGCAGTGGCGGTGGCGATTTGGTGGCAGCCGGCCCGGGTCGGCGAGATTCTTCCGCAGATCGCCATGCCGGCGCCCACTGCTGATGCCCCGGTATCGATGTGGGAGCTCGACGTTCGGTTGATTCGCGGATTTGACGGTGCGCCGCCCGCCGACGTGCGCACGGAGGTTGTCGACGGCGCCGGCGGGGCCAGTCGGTTGGCGGATCTGCGCGCCGACTTCGCAGCGCTCGTGCGTTTCGAAGACTTCGGCCTGGTGGGCGAGTGGACCGGACAGGTACAGGTGGCAGGTGGCGACATGCCACTGTCCGCCAGTCGGGCCCTGGTGTTCGAGGTGGTGGGCGCCGACGCCGACAATGGTGCCCTGCAGCTGCGCAACGTCTGGCTCGAGGGCGAAGAGCGCTTGAAGGTCGCTTCCGAGATGACATTGACCCCAGGCGATCCGCACGTAATCAGCGTGCAGCCGGGCGCCGAAGTCGAGACTGGAGACTTGTTCCTGGTCATCGGCGTACGCGTCCGTCCGGCGCCGGCGACCCAACCTGCGGACGGCCCGCAGCAATAAGTGAGAGCTCCGCGCGATGCCTGAGTTTTGCTGCCGGGTCGGCGCGCCAAATGGCGCCATCGCCGAACGCTACGTCTCTGCGGTTTCGGCGGCGTCCGCACGCGAGCAGCTGGCCGCGGACGGCCTCGAGATATTCGACGTCGTCGAGGGCCGCGCCTACACTGCCCTGCCGACCTGGCGTAGGCTCGCGTCCATTCAGCTGGGTGGGGCATCCGCGGACTCGGGCCGACGGCTTTTCAGGCGTCGACGGACACACTTGGTACCGGCGGAGCTCTTGCTGTTGAACCAGGAGCTCGCGGCGCTGGTGAACGCCGGCCTACCGCTGCTTCGATGTGTCGACATCCTCCGCACGCGTCGCGCCGGCTCGGTGGTTGGCAGCATGCTCGATCGGGTTCGAGGGCTGCTTGCCGGCGGTGAGGGTATCTCCGGCGCGTTTCGACCCGAGATCGATCGGGTTCGGTTGCCCGAGCTATTTGTCACGTCGCTACAAGTCGGGGAGGCGAGCGGCGACCTGGCAACCGCGATCCGGCGTTACACGGCACACCTCGACAAGTCGTTGAAGCTTCGCGGGCGGGTTCGCGCTGCGATGATGTATCCGATGGTGCTGGCTGCCGTATCGCTGGTCGTCGTGCTCATCTTGCTGGTGATGGTCATCCCGCAGTTCGCCGAGTTTTATGCCTCGTCGGGAGCCGAGCTGCCGTTCACGACGCGCGCCTTGCTGGGGATCGCGGGGGTCGTCTCGCGCTACGGCCTGTTGCTAGCGGGTTTCGCTGCGGTCGGATTCTTGGCGGTGCGCCGCTGGGCGCGAACGCCGGCCGGGAGAGAGTCGCTCGACGACATGAAACTGCGTGTCCCGGTGATCGGCACGCTGCAGTGCCGGTATTTCGGCCTCGAGACCGCGCGCACGCTATCCACGCTGCTGGGCGGCGGTGCCCCACTTGTGGCGGCGCTGCGCGTGACCGCCGAGGGTACCAGCAATCGCGCCTTCCGCCGCCGGCTCGTGCAGGTGTCCGAGCTGGTGACACAGGGCACGAGCCTGCATGTGGCCTTCGAGACCCACGCCCTTTTCGAGCCTCTCGGTCTCGAGATGGTGCAGGTCGGCGAATCAACCGGTGCACTCGAAGAGATGCTCGACCATATCGCGACGATGTACGACGACGTTCTCGATCGGCAGGTGACAACCGCTGTGAGTCTCATGGAGCCAGCGATGCTCGTTGGCATGGGCCTGCTCGTCGCCGGCATCCTGATGTCGCTCTACCTGCCATTGTTCCAAACGGTGCAGGTAGTAGGATGAGCGCGCCGATGGGTCCGCATGAGCACCGGGATCCCCTCGCCGGGGAGGGCGGCGCGAAGCTGCTATCAGCGCACGAACGGCGCGCCAGCGAGCTCGGTATTCCCTACGTTGACCTCGATGAGGTGCAGCTGGATCGTGCCCTCTTGGCACAAGTTCCGATTGAGCTGATGGTGCGGCACGCCTTCGTACCGCTATTCCGTACCGACGACGACTCGCTAGCGATCGCGATGTCCGAGCCCGCGGACGTAGCCGCGCTGAATGCGCTCGAGGGTCTTCTCGACACGGCAGTCGCCGTACGCGCCGCCGCGCCCGATGCGGTCGAGCGCGCGCTTCGCCGCGCCGGTGCTGGCGAGCGCATCCTGGCTTCCGTCCAGCAGACCTTCGAGCCTGGCGGCGTCGCCGACGTCGAGGAGGAGGGCAGCCTGACGCTCGCGGGCCTCGCTACAGATGCCGGGCATCCGATCGTGCGGTTGGTCGATACGACGCTGTTGAATGCTATTGAGCGCCGTGCCTCGGACATTCATGTCGAGACGCGCGACGACGCGGTATGGATCAAGTATCGCGTCGACGGAGTTCTGTACCCGGCCATGGACCCCATCGAGCTGCGCCACCACGATGCGATCCTGTCGCGCGTGAAGGTCATGTCGGATCTCGATATCGCCGAGAAACGCGTTCCTCAGGACGGTCGATTCAAGCTCAACCTGCAAGGTCGGAAGGTTGACTTCCGGGTCTCGATCATGCCCTCGATCCACGGCGAGGACGCCGTCATCCGCATCCTCGACAAGCAGTACCTGGCGGAGGAATTCTCTGAGCTTCGCCTCGACACGCTCGGCTTCACCGACGCCGACATGCTCAAGATCCGCAAGTACAGCCGGGAGCCATACGGCATGTTCCTGGTGACCGGCCCAACCGGTTCCGGCAAGACCACGACGCTGTACGCGGCGCTGTCGGAGATCCGCACCGAGGAGCAGAAGCTCATTACGATCGAGGACCCGGTCGAGTACCAGCTTCCGGGCATCACCCAGATTCCGGTCAACGAGAAGAAGGGGCTGACGTTTGCGCGCGGCCTCCGGTCGGTGCTACGGCACGATCCCGACATCATCATGGTCGGTGAGATTCGTGACCCGGAGACCGCCAACATCGCCGTGCAGTCGGCGTTGACGGGTCATCTCGTCTTTACCACCGTCCACGCGAACAACGCGATCGACGTCATCGGCCGCCTGATGAACATGGAGGTCGAGGAATACCAGTTCGTGTCGGCACTCAACTGCGTTCTGGCGCAGCGACTGGTCAGACTGATCTGCAAACACTGCAAGCGCACCGTAGAGCCGAGTGCCACGCTGCTGCGGGACTCGGGGCTGAGCGCTGGTGATCTCGAGGACGGGCCGTTGTACGAAGGTGCGGGCTGTGTCGAGTGCCGGAGTACGGGCTATTACGGTCGCACGGTGATTGCCGAGCTTCTGGATCTGTCAGACACGGTGCGGGAGATGATCCTGGCACGCCGTCCGACCTCCGAGATCAGGCGCCAAGCAGCCAGCGAGGGGATCAAGTTCCTGCGCGACTCGGCGCTCGAGAAGGTGAGAGCTGGTCTCACCACGCTGCAAGAAATCAACAAGGTGACGTTCGTCGACTGAGGCGATGGCATGGCGTACTGGGGGAGCAAAGAACGGGTGGCAATCGGTCTCGGGAAGGACCGACTACGCTTGCTGGTAGCGCGCGGAAACGGCTCCGTGCGTGTTGCCCACAGCGATTCGCGTGCGTTGCCACATGGCGCGCTGCGCAGTGGGCTGCGGGCCCCCGTCTCTGCCGACCGACAGGTGATTGCGGCGGCCCTGAATGAGCTGTTGGACGACGCGCGCGCCGCCGGTTTGTTGCGCCGCCGGCCCGACCTCGTCGCACTGGTGATTACCGATGGCTCGGTCAAGGTCGCAGCGGCACCGATCGAGGGCAAGATACCCGGAGCTGCCGAGGGTAGCCGCATGGCCCGTTGGGTGCTGCGCGAGTTGCTGCCTGCGGAGGCCGACACGGCACGCGTAGATTGGGCGATCATGGCCACGCCGGGAGCTGCCGCTGCCGAGCCCGACCGCTGGATGCTGAGCGTTGGGGGCGATGCAGAATTACTGCGGGAGTACGAGGCCCTCGTTGATCCTTTCGGGTGGACGGTGGGACGTATCGTGCCCTGGACGCTTGCCGCCGCCTCGGTCGATTACGGCGACACGACGCAGGCGGAGAGCGACTCGGCGGACGCCGACGAGTCGCCTCGGCGGCTCATCTTGTGCGAGGCCGACGGCACGCTTGCCTGCTTGTTCGAGGCCGGCGGCGTGCCGCGATTCCACCGTGCGTGGCGCGCCCGGGTCGACGGTGATTGCGTTGCTGAGGAGCTGCCATCGCTGCGACGTTACGTAAACGACCACCTCGAAATGACCATCGGGCACGTGTGCTTGTGTGGCACAGTCGATTGGTCGACAGCGGTTGCGGCGGCTTGCGATGCGGTCGACCTGGAGGTGCGGCGCGTGAAACCCGAGGAAGCACTGGCCGGAGCGCTGCGCGGATGAGTCGCTTTCCGGTCAACCTGGCCGCGCAGCCGATCGAGAAGGTGCGCGCGGCGCGGCGGGCAGTAGCGTACGCGGCGGCGGCGACGCTGCTCGTGAGCCTGGCCCACCTGGCGTTTCTGGGGTGGGCAACGGGCGCAAGAGGCGTGCCGCAAGCGACGTCGCAGGCCTCCATCGACACATCAACGTTGGCACAGTGGCAGGCGGAGGTGGATCGCTTGGCCGCGGTTGCCGATGTGGAGCGCGCTCGTGCGGCTGGCGAGGCTGTCGCAAGCGGAAACCAGCTCATCGCCTGGAGAACAATCCCTTGGCGCTCGATCTTCGCGGACCTGGAGCAGGTGCTGCCGCAGCGTGCGCGCCTCGAGGTGGTGGCGCCTGGAATCGATGGCGACGGGGCAGTGCGGATCCAGATGACGGCCGCCGCGACTGACCCGGGCCCCTTGCAGGACCTGTTGCTGGAACTCGAGTTGCACCCGGCCTTTGAGCAGGCCTGGCCAGACCGTGAAGAGACGCTTCCGGACGGATCGTCGCGGATGACGTTGCGGGCGCTTTACGTACGTCGCGGCGAGCCCGAGGCGGACGCGGATACGGGGCCCACCGAGGCACCCCCTCCGACTACCCGGCAGGCATCCTCCGGAATCGACCAGGACGAGCAATGATCGACTCCCGCAGATCACGTTGGTTGCGCTCGAGCTCCGAGGTCGGATCGTTGTCGATCGATCTAGGCCCGGGGTGGAACCTCGTCCGACCACAGCTCTTCGGGGTCATTCTGTTGCTGGCTGCCAACCTGGCGGTTTTCTTGGGAGTTACGTGGCCGCGCTGGAGCTCGAGCGCCGCAGTCGATACGGCGTCGCGCCAAGGCGTTGCCGCGCAGGCAGCGCTGGGGCCGTCACTGGAGCGTGCACGCCGCATCTACGGCCGCGTGCTGAATGCCGAGTCAGGAGTCACGGAGCTTCGCGAACGTATCGGTGGCGGCGCGGTGTCGGAAGTCGTGTCGACGTTGCGAGCGGCAGTGGACGCTGCCGGCCTCGGCGCAGTCCGTATCGGTTATGCGGTGCAGCCGGTGCCAGAGCTCGGGCTGATGCAACTGCAGATCGACCTGCCGCTACGCGGCAGCTACCGGCAGCTACGTCGGTTTCTCGACGAGGTGTTGGCCGGCCCGATGTTCGTGGTGCTCGAGCGCATCGGCGCGTCAACGCCCTCGCTAAACGATCCAACTGGGCAGCTCTTACTGTCGACGACAGCCTCGGTATTTGTGCGAGCCGCCGACGATAGTGCGGAACCGTCGGTCGTCACCGCCTCGCCGATCGAGATAGATGATCCGCTGGCGCTGGCGAGCTCGCTGGCAGCGCGTCTGCAGGCCTTACCGACCATCCCGGTGTCGGCAGAGGAGCTCGAGCTGCGATTGGAGCAACTAGATACGCCGTTGCCCGCCAAGACCCAGACGCGCCGGAACCTCTTCGCGTTTCCGCTACAGGTGACGGTGGCCGAGCTCGGTCCGGAGGAAGCCCTCGCGGCGCTCGCCGAACAGTTCATTCCTGATCCGGTGACCCCGTATCAGCTCATCGGCGTCACGCGTACCCGCGATGGGTTGCTGGCAACGCTCACCGGTGACGATCGGGTGTTGCTGGTGCGCCACGGCGAGCTGCTGCCGGATGGCTATCGCGTCGCCCACGTCGATCTTACCAGCGTGGAGCTGGAAGCAGGCAATGAAACCACGCGGCTGTCGCTGCGAAGAGACGAGAACCCCGGAGAGTTAACGGAGCGAGACCGATGAGCTTGAAAGAACACGTGGTCATACCCAGGGATCGGCGGCACCATCTGGCGGCGATTATCTGCGTCCTCGTCCTCCTGGTAGGGGCGACAGCATGCGCCAGTGGAAGCAGCCCGCTGAACCGAGCCGACGCGCACGCCCGCATCGGCGAGTGGGACACGGCCATCGTCTACTACCAGCGGGTGCTCAAGAACGATCCCGGTAACCGCACGGCACGTTCGAAGCTGCTGCTGGCGCAGACCAATGCCTCGCAGTTCCATCGCGTTCAAGGGAAGGCGCTGGCCGAGGGCGGAGATCTGCAGCGCGCACAGCTCGAGCTCGAGCTTGCCGTGCGGCTGGATCGCACCAATCAAGCTGCGGTTGTCGAGCTGCGCAAGGTGAGCGAGGCGGTGGAAGCAGAGCGGCTCAGTCGCGACGAGCAACGGACGGCCATCGAACGGGCGGTCGACGCATCGATGGATGCCCCTGCGCCATTACCCGAGCTCGAGCACCACGCCATCGGCCGAATGTCATTCGACTATCGCCGCGCCAGGATCAAAGACATCTACCGTGCTATGGGCCGTCTGGGCGGTATCAACATGCTGTTCGACAGAGACGTCGACAACCCCAACACATCGTTCTTTCTCGCCGACGTCACGTACGAGCGCGCGCTCGAGATTCTGACCGCGGCGCACGGCCACTTCTACCGGGTGATGGCGGCCAATACGATCCTTATCGCCGAAGATACGCAGCAGAAGCGGCGGCAGTACGAGCCACAGGTGATGCGAACGTTCTATCTCTCAAATGGCGACGCGGAACAGATCGCCAGCACGTTGCAGACCATTCTCGGAGCGCGCCAGGTCATGCCCACGCCGACGCTCAACGCCGTCACGATCCGAGACTCCGCGGAGTTGGTCGAGGTCGCCGAGCGGTTGATCAAGTCGCTTGACAAAGCTGGCGGCGAAGTGCTGCTCAACGTGGAGATTTTCGAGGTCAACCGGTCGGTGATGGACGACTATGGCCTGTCGCTGCAGCCGGACTATTCAACCACCGCGTCGATTGGCCAGACGGAAGCCGGCATCTCGTTGGCCGATCTGGGGAGCCTCACCACTCAGAACGCCTTTCTCACGATCCCGTCGTTGCGCTATCAGTTCATGAAGCAGGACTCGTCGTTCCGGCTCATCGCGCAACCGCAGCTGCGAGCCTCCGACGGCCAGATATCGTCGCTGCTGGTCGGCGAGCAACGGCCGATTATCAGCACCACGTTCAACCCCACGAGTACCGTAGGCGGCAATGTGGTTCCGATCTCCTCCACGGAGTACCGCGATGTCGGCATCGTTATCGATGCCACGCCGCGCGTCCATCATGACGGCACGATCACGCTGCAGCTCGTGCTCCAGGTGACGGCGGTGCAGGAGGGGAGCGGCGCCCTGGAACAGCCCGTGTTCACTGCGCGCACGTTGACGACGACGTTGCGCCTGATGGAGGGCGAGACCAACCTGTTGGCCGGGCTGCTCCGCGACGACGAGCGCACTGTGTACACAGGCCTGCCGATCCTGTCCGAGATTCCGGTGCTCAAGCATCTCTTTGGCAGCACCTCGAAGACTGTTCTGCAGACCGACATCGTGATGTCGATCACGCCGTATATCGTGCGCATGGCCGATATCACCGAGGCCGACCTCGCAGCGGTTTACGTCGGCACCGAGGATGCGATCAGCGGCGGCGGAGGCCGACGCGGCGGCCGAAGTCGGTCAGGTCAAGACGAAGACAGTGATTTCGAGGCCGGCGATGCCGATCCGATTCTCGTCAGCCTGATGCCCGCTGATCAGAACGCCCAGGTGGGCCAGACGCTGAGCGTCGATGTCATGACGGACGGCGACGCCGATATCAACAACGTCGGGCTGCGGGTGAACTGGAACCCACAGGTGCTGCAATTTGTGGAAGCCAGGGAGGGTAACCTCCTGAGCTCCGACGGCTCGGAGACCACCTTCTCGAGCAGCGCGGCCACTCAGGGCACGGTGGCGATCGGGATTGGACGCGTCGGGCAAGTGGGTGGAATACGGGCTCGCGGCGTGCTTGCGACCCTCAATTTCCGCGTTGTCGGCGCGGGTCAGACGCCGGTACAGATCATCTCGGCGGCGCTACGCGACTCTGAGGGGCGTCCGCTGCCCGTGGCGTTCCGGGCCGCTGCGGTCGAGGTGCAGGAGGATTGACGTGATGTGCCGCCACCCTCGAGTGCGGGCGAGTGCAATCGGCGGGTTTACGCTCATCGAGATGGTGATCGTGGTAGCCATCGTCGGCATTCTTGCGTCGGCGGCGCTGCCGCTCGCACGCTGGACCGTGAAACGCAATCGGGAGTTCGAGCTGCAACAGAGCCTGCGCATCCTGCGCAACGCCATCGACCAGTATCGTGATGCGGCGGCCGCCGGCCTCATTCAGGTGGACGAGGGGAACACCGGCTATCCGCCGAGTCTGGACCAGTTGCTCGAAGGCGTGCCGCTGCTCGGTCAGATGCCTCCGCTGGCGCCGGCGGTCTCCGATGCGTATACCGCTACCGGCCCCGGCCTGACCGGCGGCATCCAGGGGCAGCTGGACAACTCGCAGGGCCAGGGCGCCAGCCAGGGCCTGCCCGGATCGCAGGGTCAATCGACTGGTTTTGGCACTATCCAGCCACAGCAGCAGTCCAGTGGCGGGTTCGGCTCGTTGAGTCGTCCCGGCAACCAGCGACCGGCCACCGGACCGGGGCGCGGGCCGTTCGGCCAACCACAGACAGCTGGCGGGTCGGGGCTGCAGCTCGGGGGTCGGGCCCCGGCGTCGACAGGCGGGCTGGTGATGCAGGGTCAGCGACCGGGGTCGACGGCGTTCGTACCGGGCGGCAACCCGTTTGGAGGTCAACAGGCAGGGGGAGGCCGGTCCGGTCTGCTCGGTGGGGTGGGCCAAACGCAGGCCGCTCAGCAGCAATCGCTGCTCGGGCCCGATGGCCAGCCGGTCAAGCTGGTCTTCCTACGACGGCTGCCGGTGGACCCGTTCACCGGTACGGCGGAGTGGGCCTTGCGTTGCTACG
Source organism: Acidobacteriota bacterium (assembly GCA_963666055.2). GTDB lineage: Bacteria > Acidobacteriota > UBA890 > UBA890 > WLXD01 > DASCOT01. Next base: position 2,184,888 of record CAXWPH010000015.1, read on the forward strand.
GTGAGCCGCCCGACGACCGCCTGTGGTGCGGCAAGGACGTGTTCGATGTTTACTCCAAGAGCCTCGCGCAGGCGATCGATGGCACCCGGTACCGCGACTGGTGACCGGCGATCTGCGCCCATCGGTGGTGAACCAACGATGCGACCAACCGTAGAGACCAACGTTGTCCAGATAGTCGGACCACGCCAGGTCCGGATCGAGAGCGACACACTGATCCTCGAGGGCATGGGGCAGCGTGAAGTAGCTGCCGAGACCCTCTACACGGCGATCTCGCCCGGCACCGAGCTTGCTGCGTACGAGGGCCTGCAGCCGCTGCGACCCGATCGCAAGTTCACCAAGGTGGTTGGCTACTGCAACCTGGCGCGGGTGATTGCCGTCGGTGATTGGGTAACGCGTTTCCGCGTGGGTGATCTGATCTTGACCTTGCAGTCGCACCGAAGCCACTTTGTCTGCGATGACGACGAGATCCTGCTGCGCCTGCCGTATCGCGACTACGACGAGCAACAGCTGGCTGAGGCGGCGACGACGTATCTGTTCCATCAGGGATACAGCGCGCTGCTGCGCGGAGACCTGAAGCCGGGCCAGTACGTCGCCGTCGTTGGACTAGGTACTCTCGGCTTGGCGACCGTCGCCGTAGCAAGTCGATTTGGTGCCCGCGTGTTCGCCTTCAGCGACCTTCCATCGGCGGGAATCGCACTCGACGTCGGTGCTCGAATCCTGTTCGGCAAGTCGCACGATGACGACACCAAGGGGCGCATCGCCTCCAGCACCGCCAACACCGGCATCGACATAGTGGTCCTCACGAGCAGCAGCTGGGACGACCTGCGACTGGCAATCGAGCTCGTCCGGCCCGGGGGACGCATTTGCTTGTTGGGCTTCCCGGGGCGGCGCCATCCGACGCCGCCATTCAACCCGCTGGATCCGCAGTGGTTCTATCGCAAGCAGCTGAGCTTGATCTCGTGTGGTTACACGCCCGATGTCGAGATCGACCCGCGCGATATTCGCTTCACCATACGCCGCAATGCGGCGTACCTTCTGGAGCTGATTCTCGACGGTAGCCTGCCGGCGCACGAGCTCGTCTCGACGGTGGCGCCGTGGCATCGAATCGGCGAGATCTATGAGCGCATCGCGGCGCGCGAGGAGGGCCTACGCACTGCCGTGCTGAAATGGTTCGGCGAGGACGCTGTCGATGGGTGAGTTGCGTACGCTTTTCGGACGGTGCCGCGATCGCAGGCGAGGCGCACCCGGCTTCTCGTTGCTCGAGCTCATCGTCGTGATGGCAGTGCTCGGTATTCTGGTCGTGTATGCCCTCCCGGCCTACCAAGACGCGGTGTTGCGCGCCCGCGAGGCTGTGCTCAAGGAGGATCTTCAACGCTTGCGCGACAGCGTCGAACAGTACCTCACCGACAAGGGTGCGTATCCGGAGGCGCTGGATGACCTGGTGCGCGACGGTTACCTACGTAGCCTGCCCGTGGATCCGCTCACCGGCTCGGACGACACCTGGGAAACCGAGGTCGCCCCGTGGATGATGATCGATCAGGGGCAGCCTGCCGGAATCTGGAACGTCTTTTCGGGCGCCGACGGGGATGGTCTCAACGGCGTTCCATACAGGGAGTGGTAGCTGATGCAGCAACCTGACGGTGGCGGCGAATCCGGCTACACGCTCGTTGGCTTGATGGTGGTGGTGGCGGTGATCAACGTGTCGCTCGCCGTCGCGGTGACGTCGACGCGTACCCTCGGGCGCCGGGCACGCGAGGCCGAGCTCATATGGCGCGGCGAGCAGATCGCACGGGCTGTCGGGTGCTATGAGCAAGCCAGCACCGGACAGCCGTTGACCAGGTTCGAACAATTGGTGGAAGCGGATTGTCTGCGGCGGTTGTACCGCGACCCGATGGTGAGCGACGGTCAGTGGCGCATCCTCCGCCAACAGGATGTTGCTGACGGGACGATCGCGGCGCTACTCGGCGCCGTGGTGGACGACGCCGGCGTCGCACCGAGCCTCGCTTCGAGTGCGGCGACGATAGGACAGGGGTCGACCGTGGGTCCGGGCGCGGGCACTTCGCGGTTTCCGCGGCGGTCCACTTCGCGGTTGGCCGGCGCTGGGGCCGGAGGCGAGAACACAATCGTCGGCGTCGTCTCGCGCTCCGTAGAGACATCGCTGCGCGTCTACGGCGACAAGACGAAGTATAGCCAGTGGGTGTTTCTCGGCGGCCAGGCGATCGCGGCCGGCGCTCGTGCACCCCGCGGCGGTGGCGTGCAAGCCGCTTCCGGTCAGGGCCTGACTCCCCGACGCTAGCGCACGGCGCATTCTACTGTCAGCCAAGCGAGGGCCCTGCAACCGAGCCCTGGGCGACTTGAAACGGCCAAGGGGGGCACTTACTATCTTTCTTTATCTTTTAGTGATCATCTTTATGCTTTGATTCGCATAGTAATCCTGAGTAGTCTCATTATGACGTTTTCAAGTTTCTAGCGATTCGTACGGGAACGCCCGCCGGCCGTCTATCAAGTGGCAGGGGTCATTCCCTTCAGAGCCGTTTCTGGAGTCAACTTGGCGGCAAAGAAGCAGCGCACGTTGGACATGGGCAGCAGAGCGACCGCGGGTCGCAAGGCGGCCAGTGCGACCATTCGACTTGGCCGCATCGTCGTCGAGTCGGGGTTGGTTTCGGAAGCCGACCTCGAGCGCGCCCTACAGATGCAGACGGAGACCGGCGAGCGACTCGGCAACATCCTCGTAGTGCTGGAGCTGCTGAGCGAGGAAGATCTCATCGATCTGCTGTCGCGACAGTTCGGCGTTCCTGCCGCCGACCTCCAGAACCTGGACGTATCGAGCACCGTTTTGAGCCTCGTGCCACTGGAGATGGCGAAACGCTATCTCGCAGTTCCAGTAGCAGCCGACTCACGGAACCTTAGTCTGGCGATGGTTGATCCCACTGACGTGGTGGCGATCGATGACATCGAGTTCGCGACTGGCCTGCGGGTCCAGCCGATGGTCGCCTCCGATCACGCCGTGAGCGACGCCATAGGCGCTCTCTACGGCGATCATGCCGACGCCAGGATGCGTCAGATGATGACGGACCTCGAGGAAGAGATCCGCAACCCCGGCGACTTGGAGATCGTCGAGGAAGAGGACGAGATCGATCTTGCGGCGCTCTCGAAGGCGAGCGGCGACGCACCAGTCATCAAGCTCGTTAACCTACTGCTCACTGACGCGCTGCGCCGCGAGGCGTCCGACGTCCACATCGAGCCATACGAAAAGCGGCTGCGCGTCCGCTACCGGATCGATGGCTTGCTCTACGAGATCATGGAGCCTCCCAAGCACATGCAACTGGCGATCGCCTCGCGCATCAAGATCATGTCTGAGCTCGACATCTCCGAGCGTCGCCGACCGCAGGACGGGCGCATCAAGATCCGCGTCAAGCTTGATGACCGCCTGCGGGAGCTCGACCTGCGGGTATCGACGCTTCCGACGATCTGGGGCGAGAAGATCGTCATGCGCTTGCTCGACCCCGAGGCACTGAAGCTCGACCTCGCCGATCTCGGCTTCGAGAAGGCATCGTTGGAGCGCTTCGAGCAATCGATACGACTTCCGTTCGGCATCGTGCTGGTTACCGGGCCAACCGGCTCAGGCAAGACCAACACGTTGTACTCGGCGCTCTCGACCGTCAACAACACTGACACCAACATCATGACCGCAGAGGATCCGGTCGAGTTCAACCTCGAGGGGATCAACCAGGTGCAAATAAACGAGGCGGTGGGACTGACGTTCCCCATGGCGCTGAAGGCGTTCCTACGCCAGGATCCCAACACGATCCTGGTGGGTGAGATTCGCGACGCCGAGACTGCGAATATTGCCATCAAGGCTGCGCTGACCGGACATCTCGTGCTCTCGACCCTGCATACCAACGATGCTCCTTCGACGATCAACCGGATGGTCGACATGGGCGTGGAGCGTTTTCTGGTGTCGTCGTCGGTGCAACTGGTGGTGGCGCAGCGGTTGATCCGTCGGTTGTGCAAGAAGTGCCGGGAGGTGTCCACTCCGGATCCTGAGGCGCTGGTCGAGATCGGCCTGTCGCCGGAGGAAGCGATGGCCGTAACCGTCTTCCACCCGGTTGGCTGCGACCTCTGCCTCGGAACAGGCTACAAGGGTCGCATCGCCCTGTTCGAGGTGATGCGGATCAGCGCCAGGCTGCGTGAGATGATTGTCAACGGCGCGACCAACGAGGAGATCAGAGCCGAGGCGCGAAGCGCCGGGATGATCACGTTGCGCGAGAGTGGATTGGTGAAGATCTGGCAGGGTATAACTTCGATCGAAGAAGTGTTGAGGGAGACAACGCTGTGAAGTACGTAGTGACCGGTGGCGCCGGCTTCATCGGATCGCATCTGACCGAGGCTTTGCTGCGGCGTGGCCACGACGTTGTCGTCATCGACAATTTGTTCTCCGGGACTCGCGACAACCTTGACGAGGCGCGTGACTCGGCCGGCGAGCATGCCGGCAATCTGACTCTACTGACCGCCGATATCCTCGACGAGACAGCCATCCATATGGCGCTCGACGGCGCCGAGGCAGTTTTCCACCAGGCTGCGATCGCTTCCGTGCCGCGTTCGTTCGACGATCCGGCGTCGACGCTTCGAGTCAATATCGAGGGCACCGCAATGTTGCTCGAGGCGTGCCGGAAGCTAGCGGTGGGCCAGGTCGTAATGGCCAGCTCATCGTCGGTGTACGGCGACTCGTTGGCCCTGCCGAAGCACGAGGACATGCCCTTGGCGCCGCTCTCTCCTTATGCTTTAAGCAAGGCGGTCGGGGAGGAGTTGCTGGCGATCTGGGCGCGGCGATACGGTACCCGCACGGTGGCTCTGCGCTACTTCAATATTTTCGGGCCACGTCAGGACTCAGCCTCCGATTACGCTGCCGTCGTCCCCAAGTTCATCCTGCGCATGCTCGACGGCTTGTCGCCCATCATCTACGGCGACGGTCGCCAGTCGCGCGACTTCACCTTCGTGGAGAACGCGGTAGACGCCAATTTGTTGGCGGCCGGCATCGATCATGCTGACCACAGCGAGCCCGCTGCAAGCGGTCGCAATACCGTGGTCAACATCGGGGTGGGCGAGCGCTATTCTCTGCTGGAGCTCGTCGAGGCTCTCAATGCGATCCTCGGCACCTCGCTGGAGCCCGAGTTCGCGCCTGCTCGCGTGGGCGAAGTGCGCGATTCGCAGGCAACCATCGAGCACGCCCAGCATGCCATCGGTTATGTGCCCCGAGTCGGCTTTGGCGTTGGCCTCGAGCGCACGGTGACCTGGTATCTGGAGCGCTTCCAGGTTCGCGCCCCGGTCACACGGGCCGGCTGAACCCCTCGCCGCATCGCCTATCGACGCGGTGGGTAGGTTCGGCTGACGCGGCCGTCTCAAGTACTTGGTAAACAGGCGACGGGCGCCCACGGCCGGCCATGGGACGATTTTCATTAGTTGTAATGACTTATAGTGATTTTTAATGACTAAAAGTGAATTTAATACTTCAAAAGGGATTTACAAGAACTTTAACAATGCATTATATTCCGTTGCAGAGAACTCAACGTTATAGAATACTTTTGAGGGCGTTCAATGGATCTTTCCGACTCCTCCTATGCAGACGCCTCGTTGCCTGCCGAAGCCACGCCAAAGCTGGAAGCGGTGTCGGGCGCCGCGCCGCTGCCGAGCACCGAGAGGGCGGTAGATCTGGCTGAGCTCTTGCGCCAGGTTCTGGAGCTCGAGGCGTCCGACCTTCACATAACGCCAGGTGTGCCACCACAGGTGCGCGTCGACGGCGAGCTGCGCCCAATGGAATACGCACCGCTCGAGCGACACGAGACGCAGGAACTGCTGTACTCGGTGATGACCGAGGAGCAGAGAGCGAAGCTCGAAGAGACCCTCGAGGTGGACTTCTCGTTCGGTCTCAAGGACATGGCGCGCTTCCGCGCCAACGTTTTCATCCAGCGCGGCTCGATCGCTGGAGCACTACGCCTCATCCCGTGGTGCATTCCGACGTTCGAGGAACTCGGCCTGCCGCCGGTCATCGCCGACATCTGCCAGAAGCCGCGTGGCCTGGTGCTGGTGACCGGTCCAACGGGCTCGGGTAAGAGCACCACGCTCGCTGCCATGATCGATCTGATCAACCGTGAGAAACCGCACCATATCATCACCATCGAGGATCCGATCGAGTACCTCCACACGCACCAACGCTCGATCGTCAACCAGCGCGAGCTCGGCGCAGACACGCTCTCGTTCCCTGCCGCCATGCGTTCGGTCTTGCGTCAGGATCCGGATTGCGTGCTCATCGGTGAGATGCGCGACCTGGAGTCCACTGAGCTGGCGCTGAAGCTCGCCGAGACCGGCCACCTGACCTTTGCCACGCTACACACCAACTCGGCGGTGCAGACGATCAACCGCATCATCGACATTTTCCCGACTGGGCGGCAGGCGCAGATTCGCACGCAGCTGTCATTCACGCTGGTCGCAGCCATCTCGCAGACGTTGTTGCGTCACTCATCGGGAAAGGGCCGCGTGCTCGCGCAAGAGATCCTGATTCCTAACCTGGCGATCCGGAACCTCATCAGGGAGGCCAAGATCCATCAGGTCTATTCGGCGATGCAATCCGGTCAGGCCGAGCACGGCATGAAGACGCTTACCCAAGACCTGGCGCGCCTGGTGATGAAACAGAAGATTACTTCTGAGACGGCGCTCGGTGCCTCGAGCGACGAGAAAGAACTCAGCGCCATGCTCGAGCGTCGCGAGGATGCATCAAAGGGACGTACGCGATTGGACCGTGGGGCTACGGAGCCTGTAGATCTGAACAAGGGTAGCGAGCCGTCGAGATTGCGGGCGCGACGGATTGGTCGCAGGAGGTAACGGTGGGGCAATATCAATACAAAGGCGTCGGAAGAGATGGCAAATCCACCAGTGGCATTGTGGCAGCCCGTTCCGCGGATGAGGTAGCGCGCTTGCTGCGCCGCCAACGTATCCGTGTGACCGCGGTCGAGCCCGTGGGACAGCGACGTACGTTCAAGCTGCCATTCGGGATCGGTAATCGGACCAAGGTGGCGCAGGAGGAAGTCGCCATATTCACGCGGCAGTTCTCGGTGATGATCGACGCCGGCCTACCGTTGGTTCAGTGCCTCGATATTCTCTCGAAGCAAGCCGACAACAAGGCGTTCGGCGACGTGCTCGCGCAGATACGAAATGAGATGGAGGGCGGCGCCAACCTCGCGGCCGCCATGGCGCAGCACGAGAAGGTCTTCACCCCCCTGTATTGCAACATGATCTCCGCCGGCGAGGCGGGGGGCATCCTGGACATCATTTTGCAGCGCCTGGCCAACTACATCGAAAAGTCAGTCAAGCTCAAGCGCGCGGTGAAGTCGGCCTCGATCTATCCCGCCGTGATCATCACGGTGGCGTGCGTAGTCGTGGTGATCATCCTCTGGAAGGTGATTCCGACCTTTGCCACCATGTTTGCTGGGTTGGGCGCGCAGTTGCCGTTGCCCACCCGAATCGTAGTCATGGCGTCGAACTTCGTGGGCGCCTACATGCCGTTTCTGATCGTCGGCATCATGGTCGCCGTTTTCGCGGGCCGTAAGTGGTATCGGACCGACACCGGCGAGCTCATCATCGACTCGATCGTGCTCAAGCTACCGGTCTTCGGGATGCTGACGCGCAAGATCGCGGTGGCGCGCTTCTGCCGTACCCTCGGCACCCTGGTCTCGTCCGGCGTCCCGATCCTCGAGGCGCTGAACATAACGGCCAAGACGGCGGGCAATCGCGTTGTCAAGGACGCCATCATGGCAACGCGCAAGAGCATTGAGGCGGGTAAGTCACTCGCCAAGCCGCTGGCGAGCTCTGGAGCCTTCCCGCCGATGGTCACTCAGATGATCGCGGTCGGGGAGGAGACCGGCGCGCTCGACACGATGCTGAGCAAGATCGCGGAGTTCTATGAAGAACAGGTCGATACCGCGGTCGAGAGCCTGACCGCGCTACTCGAGCCGGTGATGATCGTCTTCCTCGGTGTGGTCATCGGCGGGATCGTCATCTCGATGTATCTGCCGATGTTCGACCTGGTCAACAAGATCTGAGGATTGGCTGATGTTCGCGGTGGCTTGACGCGCCGCCCTACAACGCGGAGAACGCTGCAGCAACAAGGGAGGCAGCATGCCGGGGGCTGGTCGTGAGAGGGGGACGCTCACGGCCAGCCGTCGGAACCGCACACACCTTCCGGAGGCCGCCGAGTGACTCGACGGTCAGACGTGCAGGACAGGGTCTGTCGAAAACCAGGGGATCGTAGCGGGGCGAGAGCTACGAGAAGGGGGTTGCGGCTGGACCGTAGCCCCCTCTTTTTTCGCCATCCGCTTCTACTCCGAGGCGATCGGATGTTGCCCACAACCTGCTAGAATCCAATGTCGGGGGCGTAAGGGGTGGACCGGATGACCGCCGATCGGGCCAGGCGCGAACACGAAAACAACCTGCGGCGTCTGCTGCTGTTCCACGTCGTCACGGCGACGGCGCTATTGCTCCCGGCGCTGTACTCGCAGTTCCTGGTCGGCACCCAGCGCTCCCTTGCTCCCGTACACGCGAGCATCGCCGTGATCTATGGCGTTTGCTTGCTGTACGTCTTGGCGCAGTGGGCCGGTATGTCGGCGCGCTGCCTGTTGTCGCTGCAGTTGACGGTCGATGTCGCACTGGTGACCTTGCTGGTACATGTGACCGGTGGAGCCCGCTCGCCGCTGGTGCTTCTGTATCTGGTCCTCGCCATCGGCGCGGGGGTGATGAGTGGACGCCAGACGGCGTTGGCGATCGCCTGTTTGACGGCGGTCAGCTATGGGCTGCTCGTCCATCTCCGGGCCGTGGGTTGGCTGCCGGCCCGCGAGCTTGGGCTCGGGCAGGCGGGACCACCGGTAACGCCGCCCGAGATGTATCTCAGGATCCTGATGTTGTTGTTCGCGGCGTGCATAATCGTCGCTTTGGCGAGCTCCTACACGGAGCGGCTACGGGGAGCGCGCGCGGCGCTGCGCAAGGAGCGCTCGGAACTCGAGGCTCTGCAGCAAGTCAACCACCAGCTCTTGGCAGGGATGAGCAGCGGCCTGATCGCGGCGGACCCCGAGGGTAGGGTGATCGCATGCAACCGCGCCGCCGAACGCGTTACCGAGCGGTCTGAACGGGAGTTGATCGGTCTGCGTGCCGCGCAAGTCCTGGGTCTCGGAGACGATGTCATGAGTGACCTCGACCTGCGTCTCAACGAGCGGCAGATCTACCGCACCGAGCGCCAGATCCAGGTGCCGTCCGGGGAGTATCGCACCATCGGGATGAGCATCACTCGGGTGGTCGAGCCCGCCGGCGCGGTGGACGAGGGTCCGGGGCCGAACGAGACAGAGGTCTCCACATACTTTCCCGCCGGCCCCTGGGCGATCGAGTCCGATGGCCCGATGGCGGGCGGCTACATCTTCATGTTCCAGGATCTCTCTGATATCAAGCGCATGGAGCGAATGTTCTGGATGCGTGAGCGCATGGCGGTGCTCGGTGAGATGGCGGGATCGCTGGCACACGAGATTCGCAACCCCCTGGCCTCGATCTCGGGGTCGCTCCAGGTGCTGCGTGCAGGCAGTGTGGGCACCGATACGCCCCGGGCCAAGCGCCTGATGGACATCGTTACCAAGGAGTCCGAGCGGCTCTCGAAGATCATCGAGGACTTCCTCGATTACGCCCGCCCCGAGACTCTCGAGGCGGCTAACACTAACCTGGTGGCGCTGGCACGCGACACGGTTGATCTGCTGGAGAACTCGCCGGAAGTGGGGCACTGCCACTCATTGACGGTAGATTCGGACGCCCCGCAGGTGTACGCCTTGGTCGACCCCGAAAGGGTGAAGCAAGTGTTCTGGAACCTGGCACGCAACGCTATTCAAGCGATGCCGGACGGGGGGCACCTGCGGGTGCTCATTCGACGTCGCCGCGGGGGCGCCACGGTAGTGTTCGAGGACGAGGGCATAGGAATGGCCGCGGATCGCATCGATCGCATCTTTCGCCCGTTCGTGTCCGAGAAGCAGGCCGACTCCGTGGAGACCGGCACGGGCCTCGGCCTGGCGATGGTGTATCGCATCATGGAACAGCACGGGGCCCGCATCGAGGTTGAGTCGGAGCCCGGGAAGGGCTCACGGTTCGTACTGATATTCGAAGACGAGGCGGCATTCGCCAGCGAGCCAACGGTCGTGGTGGCAGATCGGTCCGAGCGCGAGACACGACTGTTCGGCGAGTTGAGCCGAGCGGTGCGTTCCGACGGATGAAGGCGCTTGGTGCTGAGTCGCAACGCAGGCCGCCTTCCGTATTGGCCAGTCCTGCGACCGTCTACGTATATGTTGATGGGGCTTGTCGGAACCTGGGCTACAGCCACGGGATCTGAGCGCCCCCGTCCATCATTCTCCGGAGGACCGTTGAATTGGACCGGGTGCTGATTGTCGACGACGAATCGAGCATGCGCGAGATGCTCTCGATCGCCTTGGACGATGAAGGCTGGGAGGTGCAGGCGGCGCGGGACGGCGAGGAAGCTCTCGCCATGTTGGGCAAGCAACCTGTTGATGTGGTGATCTCGGATATCCGCATGCCGGGTGTCGATGGTGTGGAGCTGCTGCGCCAGGTGCGGAAGCAGTCGCCGAATACCGAGGTCATCTTGATCACCGCGCATGCGAGCACTGATTCGGCCGTCGAGGCTGTTCGACTGGGTGCCTATGACTACGTGACCAAGCCCTTCGATGTCGAGGAGCTCAAGGTTACGCGTCGACACGCGCTCGAGCAGCAAGCGCTGCAGCGCGAAAATGTCATGTTGCGCGGCGAGCTCAGCGCGCGGCACGGATTCGGAAACCTGGTCGGCGATTCCACCGCGATGCACCGGGTCTTCGATCTCATCCGGCGCGTGAAGGATTCGACTTCCACGGTTCTGATTACCGGCGAGAGTGGCACCGGCAAGGAGTTGGTGGCGCGCGCAATCCACTACAACGGCGAGCGCAGCGCAGCGCCGTTCGTCGCCGTGAACTGTGCGGCGTTGCCGGGGCAGCTCTTGGAGAGCGAGTTGTTTGGCCACGTGAAGGGAGCGTTTACTGGCGCCGACCGGAACAAAGAGGGGCTATTCGAGGCCGCGGATGGCGGCACGATCCTGCTCGACGAGATCGGCGATATGCCGCTCGAGATGCAGCCGAAGCTTCTGCGCGTCCTGGAAGACCACATGGTCCGGCAGGTGGGATCAACGCGCGACACGTCGGTTGATGTCCGGGTTCTTGCGGCGACAAACCAAGATCTTCGTGCCGCGTTCGCCGACGGCCGGTTTCGGGAGGATCTGTACTACCGGCTGAACGTGATCCAGATCGATCTGCCGCCGCTGCGCCAGCGTCCCGACGACATATTGCTGCTGGCCGACCACTACTTCGAACAGCTTGCGTCGGAGATCGGGCGACAGATGAATGGGATGACGCCTGAGGCGAGGCAAGCGCTGCGTGAGTACAGCTGGCCGGGCAACGTACGAGAGTTGGTGAACGCCGTGCGCCACGCGATGACCATGGAGCCGACCGAGAGGATTCAGTTGTCGAGCTTGCCGCCAACGGTCGCGGGCGTCAGCAAGGTGGAGGTGGACCACCGTTCTCGAATCGCAGCCGGACGACTCCACCGTGACCCATGGCATTCCGGGGGAGGGAATAGACCTGGAGGCTCACCTCGATCAGATCAAGCGCGATTACATGCGAACGGCGCTCAGTCAGAGCGACGGTGTGCGGACTCGTGCCGCGAAGCTCCTGGGAATGTCGTTTCGCTCGTTCCGGTACTACGCCAAGAAGTTCGCCCTCGACGAGCCGACGCTCAAGTGACACGAATCGTCACTTTGGGGTGCCAATTTTCGACATCTCGACATTATCTGCCACAATATTGCTGCAAAAATCTTTATAAATCGGTATTTACTCTATAAACATAGAAAAGAATATCATTAGCTATTAAAGGTCATTCTAAGTTATAAATACATTGAAATCAACAACTTATGACATGCGCATAACTATATTTTACAATATTATAACATGTTTTCACACTGAATTAAGACTTTCGATAAGTTATGGCATGTTCGTTGCTTAATCATCGACCACAGATGATTGGCAGGGTTTGCTGGGGTTGGCGGATGTCGACCTTTGGGGCCCGCAACGGGGTCGCCGCCCCAGGGAGGAACACCATGAACTTCAAACGCAACGAAAGCGGCTTTTCGCTGATCGAGTTGCTGATCGTTGTCGCGATCATCGGCATCATCGCGACGATCGCCGTTCCGCAGTTGCTCGACGCGATCGACCGCGGCCGCCAGCGCCGCACGATGGCCGACATGCGCAACCTCGCTACCGCCAACGGGACCTATCGTGTGGACCAGAGCGTGTATGCCTCGGCGCTTGCTGACCTGCAACCCACCTATATGCAGGTTGTGCCGGCGAACGACGCTTGGGCGAACGCTTTCCAGTACAGCACGTCGAGCGGTTCGTACACCCTCGAGTCGTATGCTTCCGACGGCGCAAACGGCCCGTCTCCGCCGACCCCGTGGATCAACGATCTCTACGATATCGACCTGGAGCTCACCAACGGCCAGTTCACTCAGGCCCCGACCGGTCAATAATCGCTGACCAAGTTAGGCGCAGGCCAACCGGGCCCCTCGTCGGATCGCCGTCGGGGGCTCGGTTTTTTTTCTGTTGGTTGATAGTCTTTAGGTGGGCGAAGGTGGCTGCGGGTCACGGGGCGGTACTACGGGTGTGTTCGCAGCGCCACGGCTAGCGGCGTGCCCCGTGCTGACGTAATGGGGTGATTTCAATGCCGATCCTTCGGTTCGACGGTGTGGCCAAGTCACTGCCATATGGGTTCTGGTTGCGCCACAAGCCCGTGCTTCACGACGTTTCCTTGAGTGTGGAGCCCGGCGAGATCTACGGTTTCCTGGGGCCAAACGGCGCTGGAAAGACCACTTCCATGAAGTGCTTGCTCGGGCTGCTGACCCCCGATCGGGGCACCATCGAGATCTTTGGGCGCAACGGGTCCGAGCCCGCGGCGCGCCAGAAGCTCGGATACTTGCCAGAGCAGCCCTACTTTTACCCTCACCTTACCGGCCGCGAGTTGGTCGACTACTTCGGCCGACTCTTCGGTGTGCCCCGTGCAACACGACTCCAGCGGACGGCGGTGTTGCTCGAGCGGGTGGGCATGGCCGCCAGCGCCGACCTGCCGATCAAGCAATATTCCAAAGGAATGCTGCAGCGCATCGGCCTGGCGCAGGCGCTGATCAACGACCCCGAGTTGGTCATTCTGGATGAGCCGATGTCGGGGCTCGATCCCATTGGGCGGCGGGAGATCAAGGACATCATCCTCGAGCTCAAGGAAAAGGGGACCACCGTCTTCTTCTCCAGCCACATCCTCGGCGATGCCGAGGTCTTGTGCGACCGAGTCGGCCTGCTGTTCGAGGGCCGAATCCTCACCGAAAGCTCGGTGCAAGGTCTTCTCGAGGAGCGTGTCCAGTACTGGGATGCGGCCTGTGAGGGCGTTCCCGACAATGCTCTGAACGGGTTCGTGCACCGTACGCAGCAGGGTGGTTGTCTGCACTTTCGCTTCGACGACGTGGCGCAGCTCGATCGCTGGGTCGATGCTGTCCGTGAAGTGGGTGGGCGGATCGTTCAGGTTGCCCCGCACCGCGTCACCCTCGAGGAACATTTTCGTTGCAACAGTGCGGGGTCGGCAGCCCGCCGCGGCGCTTCACTCTTCGTCGAAACGCCAGCCCCGCTCAGAGCAAACCGGCGCCGACCTGCCGATAGATCCCGACGCTTGCCAAAACGACATGAACGCTGAGCCGCGACGAGCGGTGGCCGGCGGTGCGCGATGATCGATCGTGTCACGGCCATCGCCGTGAATACGTTCCGCGAGGCCATTCGCGATCGCATCCTGGTGTTGTTCATGGCCTTCGCGTTGCTGATGATGGCATCGTCGACGATCCTTTCGCTCCTCACGGTGGGCAGCGAGCTGAAGATCGTCACGGACCTGGGCCTCGCCGCGCTGGCGTTGTTCGGCACCGTCATCGCTATCTTCATCGGCATCATCCTCGTGCACAAAGAAGTAGAGAAGCGCACCATCTACGCTGTCCTCGCCAAGCCGGTTCCGCGATGGCAGTTCCTGGTCGGGAAGTACTTCGGTCTGATGATGACGCTCGCCGTGGTAGTCGGGCTGATGGCGCTCTTCTACCTCGCGCTCGTGTGGTGGAAGAGCGGCAGCTTCCCGTCGCACCTACTGCCGGCGGTGATGCTCAGCTACGTGGAGCTATCGATCATTACCTCCGTTGCCTTGGTCTTCTCGAGCTTCACCACACCGATGCTGGCGGCGCTGTTTACCGTAGCTGTGTATGTCGTCGGCCACCTCTCATGGGCTTTCAGCACACTTCTCGATTTCGTTCCGGGTACCGTGGCGCGGATACTGGTCGGTACGCTGTATTACACGCTCCCCGACCTGGAGACGTTCAACGTTCGTAGCAGGGTGGTTCACGAGCTCCCAGTCAGCGGTGGCTATCTGCTCGACGCTCTCGGTTATGCCGCTGCCTACACCATCGGCATGCTCGTCTTGGCGGCACTCCTCTTCCGCCGTCGGGATCTGACATGAGCCGGAAGGAATCCTGGCGCACTGTCGGCCTGTGGTTTCTGCTGCTCGTGTGTCTTGGCGGTTGGGTCATGCCGCAGGTGTCGATCGATTACCGACGAGCTCGATGGTCGCAGCCCGAGGCGCTGTTGTTACTTCCGACTGGGCAGTATCTCGATGTCGCCAGCCTCGGTTTCCAGACGGCGCTTGCCGACACCCTTTACCTCTGGAGCATTCAGTACTACGGCCATCATCGGAGCCAGGAGGGCCGACGCCATCTGTGGCGCATCTTCGATGTGATCACCGACCTCGATCCGCGATACCAGGACGCATACCTCACGGGCGCGTTGATCATGGCGGTCGACATGGGCGACGCTGAGATGGCTATCCGCCTGCTCGACAAAGGTGCGGAGGAGAATCCCACCGACTGGATCTACCTCATGGAAGCGGGACACTATGCCTGGATCGCTCTCGACGACTATCGCCGCGCCGCAGACTACTTCGATCGCGCCCTGCAGCTCCCCGGCACCCCGCGGCTGCTGCGTCGCGTCCGTGCCGGTATGGCGGAGCTCTCGGGCGACCGCCAGGCCGCCCTGGCGCTGTGGGTGGATGTGCATGGTCAAGCGGTGGCCAACGGTGACGAGCAGATAGAAGCGGCTGCATGGCAGCACGTGTACGACCTGAAGATCGAGCTCGACCTCGAGGACCTGCACGCAGCGATTGAGCGTTTCCGGCGCGACCGCGCAAGGCCCCCGCGAGTTCTCGACGCGCTACGAAGCCAGGGGTACTTGGTGTCTTTGCCATCGTCGCCTACAGGCGAGCCATATACGTATGACCAGGTGACGGGAACCGTTCGCGATCCGCGAGAGGGCTCGTCGCGCGCCAGCCGCTAGCATAGCCGCGCGACACTCGGAGAGAGGGTTGGAGATGCGACCAGAGGTTTTCGAGACCGTCGTTGCCTTTACCCTGGGTCTCGCCTTCGGATCGTTCCTCAACGCGTTCGTGTATCGGGTACCACTCGGCATCGACCTCTCTCGCCGGTCGTTTTGCCCGGAATGCGACGCACCTATCTACTGGTACCAGAACTTGCCGCTGTTGTCGTATGTTGCTCTGCGCGGCCGGTGCTCGACATGCCGCAAGCCGATCCCATGGCGTTACCCGATGGTCGAGTTGCTCGGGGGCGTCATCCTCGTCAGCTCAATCTGGTACTGGGGCCTCACTGCCAGCGCCGCCTCGACCGCGTTGTTCGCCTACGTCATGCTGGCACTGGCGTTGATCGATGTGGATCATCGAATCCTGCCGAACAGGATCACCATTCCGGGCGCCGTGGCCGGTTTCCTGCTGTCATTCTTCGACCCGCGCGTCGCCTGGTACGACTCGTTGATTGGTGCCTTCGCGGGTGCCGGGCTCCTCTACCTGGTCGCCTTCGTGTACCTGAAGGCGCGCGGCCGTGAGGGTATGGGCATGGGCGACGTCAAGATGATGCTCCTGGTCGGGGCCTTCCTCGGCTGGCAGGGCGCGCTAATGACGATCTTCATCGGCTCGTTGCTCGGCAGCGTTGTCGGGGCGCTGTTCATCATGTCTTCGCGCAAGGGCTGGGAGTACGCGCTCCCGTTCGGGACGTTCCTGGCCGCCGCCGCCGTGCTGGTGAGCTACCGGGGCGCCGAGATCTTCGCCTGGTACTGGCGAACCTTCGGCGTGGCGCCGTAGCAGGCCGTGGTAGAAGTGTGGCGGGCCTGGCGACAGGGTCTTGCGAGGTGGAGGCAAGGAGAGATGAGGAGACGATGGTTACGCCATCGTTGACGAGGAACGACGCAGGATACGCGCGCCACCCCCTGTCGCCCGAAGGGTTACGACGATTTGGGGCCATCTGCGGCGTTGGCCTTCCTCGACGATGGCTCGGGCATCGCCTGTGTCAGGCCGCCGTGCATCTGGCCCCAACTCGCCGCAACCAGGCCCGCCACACTTCCAGCACGGCCTGCTAGAGAACAAGCCTTCCGTCCATCGCTGAGCCGGCACGCCCAGATTGAAGCGTGGCCGCCCCTGGCCAACTGTGTCGCAGGACGACCTGGCGAGGGCGGCGGAAGCCGCACCAGACCTGTCGCTGCCGCGCCTGTTTCGCTCCTGACCGGGGACATCCCCACGCGGCCGCGAACGGGCTGCTGGGTCAGGGGATCGCATCCCTAGACTGCCCCTATCAGGAGCAGATCCGACCACCGGAGATCCGGAGGAGCCGGGCTTCGAGTCGATTCTCCAGGAAGGGCGACGAGCGAGGTGTATACGACGAGCAGGGCGCCGGGGGCGGCGCGACGAACGCGGCTTTTCGTTGATCGAGGTCACCGTGACGATAGCGGTGATCGGGCTCATGGCAATGATCGGCCTGCCGACCATGCAGGAGTGGCTGGAGCGTTATCGAGTGCGCACAGCGGCACAGGAGGTCGCTGCGGCGATGCAGCTTCAGCGCATGCGTGCAGTTAGCCAGAACACCGACTTCTCGATCGGCTTCGACGTTGGCGCCGGCACCTATGCGCTTTACCAGGGCGCGCCCGGCTCGGGGACCCTCCTCGATCCACTGCCGCGTGTTCTACCGATGGGAGTGGCTTATTCCGGCAACGGCGATCCGGTCGACACGCCCAACGACGAGCTCATATTCCACGCGGACGGCAGCCTCAACGACAGCACCGCGAGTGACGACCAGATATCCCTGGGTAACTCACTCGGAGATGTTTTCACCGTCACAGTTAACCGAGCCACCGGCAGAGTACAGGTAGCGCACGAAAGCTACGCCTACTAGTGCATTAGGGGGTCGTGGAGCCCGACGGCGGCGCACCCTCCTGCCGCCGTCGGGTCCACGGGCCCACTGTCCCTAGCTTGCTATTTTCCCCTTGGCGCGCTCCTCCTGCGCGCATCCCTTCGGGCCGACGGGGCGGTGAACCGTTCCCAATCCTCCCTGCCCCTCGCCATCGGTGTGCCGCGTAGGCTAGGTCTCGGCGACGCGGAATGGTTGTCTGATCGGAAACCTCCATCTGCGCGTCCGTCTCACCCGGGCATGAGTGGGCAGGTTCAGCGAGGCGGGTTCAGCCTGGTCGAGGTCATGGTCGCCCTCTTGATGCTGGCGATCACCATGTTGGGTATGGTGCGCGTCCTCGGCGCTGCAGTCGACCTGACCGGTGCCGCGGAGAATCATCGCAGGGCCCTCGACGCCGTTGGCGCTGTGGCGCAGACGGCGGCGCCCGGAATCGACTATCCAGGCGGCCGTCGCCCGGTGTCGTCGCCCGGACTGGATGGACTTCCGGGCACCGCGGATGACCCGTCACCCTCGGCGCCGGGTTGCCAACGACAGGTCGATGCACTCGCAAGCGCCTCACCACAGTGGCTCTGGGTCCGTGCCTGGTGTGGGGTGGCGGCGGGCTCCGATGCCGAAGGATCGGGGTCGCCGGCGAGCGCGAGGTTGCTGGTGGCTCGGTGAGAAGGGATGGGGGGCACGTGCTCGTCGAGCTGCTGGTGGCCTCATCCTGTACCGGGCTGCTGGCGGCAGGAGTGCTCGGCCTGATGGTGAACACTGCCGGCACCGTCCACGATCGGTTGACGCGACTCGATGCCACGATGCGCGCCGCGCGCTGTGCCGAGGAACTGTCCCGGGACCTCCGCCGCTCGGCACGAGGGCTGGAGTCGCGCCTACCCCTGATCACCTCCGCCGGCATCGTCGGTGTTGTCGAGCCGGACGCGGCAGGCGCGAACGTGGCGTTGGCGCTACCGATGGCGGCCCCCGTGGAAGTGGACGAACTGGTGGACGGTAGGTATCGAGTCGCCACGCCCGGGGCGCTAGCGGTCGGCATGCAGGTAGCTGTGGTCGGCTTGGCCGATGCTGCCCCTGCTGTGCCTGTGGCCGCCGTGGTGAGGGCAGGGCGGGTCTCCTCCGAGGGGCTCGTCGAGGTGGCGTGGAACGCTAGCCAGCTCCGCATTCTTCGCGAACACGGGCCGGTGAGAGCGCTGGTTCCTCTGACGCTGCGGACCTATCAGATCCGGCCTGCCAGGACGGGTGCGGAGCTGATACGTCGTGACGACGGCGGAAGATGGCAGCCGGTGGTGGACGGTCTCGCAGGCGTCGAAATCGACTATGGTCTGGTGGGGGATCCCGGCACTCAGCAGCTCAGGGCCCCGGCGTCGCTGTCGCTGCCAGCAGCGATCGTGGTGGCGCGAGTCGACTGTGCGGGCGCGCGCCGCCGGCACGCTCGTACATGCAGTCCAGTGGGCGGGGATCGGGCGACGATGAGCCGCTTTGCAGATGGTGGCGCCGCGTTGCTCTTGGTTATCGGCGCGACGTCGGTGTTGGCCATGCTCAGCGGGTTGATGCTGGTTGCGGCCTTGGCCTCATACGAAGCGCGGTCGTACCGCGCCGACCTCGTTCAGGCGCGTGCCCTGGCCGATGCCGTAGTGCTGCAGGCAATGGTTGCCCTCGGTGACGGTAGCCTGCCCTGGCCGACACCATCGCGGCCGGTAAGCGTGCGCAACGGAGTTCTGGAGGCGTCGAGGTCGGCTGTCCCAGTGGCCGTCTTTCCGACGCCGCCGTGGACCGATTGGCCACCGGCGGTGCATTCGGCGTCGCTCCCTGGCGCGTCGGTTCTGGGCCTTGGCGCCACCGCCACCCTGTCACGCGTCGTCGGGCCAGGAGGCGACCTACGGACGGTTGGCGACCCCGCAGCACACTTGGTCGAACTTGACGTCGTTGCCTGGTTTCGTCGTGCGCGCGTCGAACATCGCGCCCGTCTTTGGATTGCTGTGGGCGCCGCCGGCCGGATCGATTGACGCGCTGCAGTGGGCGTCCGAGAATTCGCCATCTACTTCTACCACGGCCTGCTAGTGTCCGGCAACGAACCTCTGTTACCGAACACTAACTGACGTCACCCAATCGCGGCCAAGGAGCGCTGATCCCTGTGGAGGCGAAGTCTCGCCGAACTATATTCGACAACCGCTTGACGCTACTGACAGAACGGATCCCAACGGTCCGGTCAGCTTCGATCGGCATCTGGGTCAAAAGGGGCTCGCGCGACGAGCAGCCGCAGCACCATGGCGTGGCCCACTTCGTCGAACATATGCTGTTCAAAGGTACGTCGACACGCAGCGCCCGCGATATAGCCGTCGAGATCGATGCCATGGGGGGACATCTCGATGCCTTCACGTCACATGAGCTGGCCGGTTACTACGCGCAAGTACTCGATGAGCGGCTGTCCGATGCCTTTGATCTGTTGGCGGATCTGGTCTGCAATCCGAGCTTCGAGGCCAAGGAGATGGAGCGCGAGCGCGGCGTCATTCTCGAGGAGATAGCTTCGGCCCAGGACGATCCCGAAGACGTACTCTTCGAGTCGTTCCTGTGCCGCTTCTGGGAGGACCATCCGATGGGTCGGCCGATTCTCGGCACGCCAGAAACCGTTGGCCGGTTGCAGACAGGTGACCTACGCGACTTCGTCAACACCATCGGCGCTGCTGACATCGTCGTGACGGCCGCTGGCAACCTCGACCACGAGCACATGCAGCAACTCATCGGCGAGCGGCTGTCGGGAATGAATCCCGGTACGGGTGCAACTGGGCGAAGCCGACCCCACGCTCACGCGCACGTGCACGTGCTAGAGCGCCAACAGCTCGAACAGGTGCAGTTATACATCGCCTGCGAGGCGCCCTCGGGCCGCGACGACGATCGCTTTGCGGTGCAGGTGCTCAACGCGCTCCTCGGTGGAACGGTCTCTTCGCGGCTCTTCCAGTCGATCCGCGAAGAGCGTGGGCTCGCCTACAGCGTGTATTCGACGCAGGCGGCATATTCCGACACCGGCTATTTGTTGGTTTCGGCCGGGACTCGACCTCCGCACGTCGAACAGGTCGTGAGCCTGATCCTCGAGGAGTTTCGTCGTCTGCAAGAGTCACATGTCACCGACGAAGAGCTGGCGCGCGTGAAGGCCCATCTCAAGGGCAGCCTCGTGCTGTCGCTCGAAGGCACCTCGGGTCGCATGGCTGCGCTGGCGCGCGCCGAGATCAACTTCGGTCGTGTGTTCGACCTCGAGCGTGTGTTGGCAGGCATCGACGCGGTCGTTTTGGAGGACGTCCGACGAATCGCTGGCAAGCTCTTCGGTGATGAGTTATCGGCTGGCTTCATCGCCCGCCGCGATGCCGCCGAGAAGCTGCGCGGCGTGTTCGAAGTCGGCGGGCCTCTGCTGGCCAGGCAGACGCAAGCCGAGGACTCGTCGGGTCGCCGCTCGGATACCGACACGGCAACATGAGGCGCGCGGCTACGCTGGTCATGGAGAGATTGGGCTCGTTGTTGCCGCCGGTCGACGGGTCTTGTTGCGGCGCTAGGAATCGCCAGGTGCGCCCCCTTTGCCTTGCGAGGGTGCACTCTGTAGGTCATCGGGGTGCTGCCGCGGGGCCGACGAGGGACATTCCGGCAACCTGCTAAAATATCGACGCCCCACCCAACCTGGCCGCCTGCCGTCTTCCTGGAACTGGCCCTCGAAGGGCCTGGCGGATCGATGATTTCCCGGTACTCTCGACCCGAGATGGGGCGTCTCTGGGACGATGCGGCCGTTTACGCGAGCTGGCTCGAGGTCGAGCTGGCGGCGGCCGAATCGATGGCATGCCGTGGCGTTGTCCCCGCTGCTGTAATGGAACAACTGCGGCGCATCGAGCCGCCCGATCCCGACCGCGTCAGTAAGATCGAGCGCCGCACCCATCACGACGTGATCGCGTTCCTGGAAGCTATCGAGGAACAGGTCGGTCCGGCTGTTCGCTACTTGCACCTCGGAATGACGTCGTCGGATGTACTCGACACAGCTCTTGCCCTGCGTTGCGTGCGTGCGCTTGACCTGATTCTCGAAGGCTGGGCAGCGTTGT
Organism: Acidobacteriota bacterium; assembly: GCA_963666055.2. Taxonomy (GTDB): domain Bacteria; phylum Acidobacteriota; class UBA890; order UBA890; family WLXD01; genus DASCOT01. The sequence continues at coordinate 2,206,413 of CAXWPH010000015.1, forward strand.
CGGAGCTGGTAGAGCGTCGGGCGCTGGAATTCAAGGACTTGCCCTGTATCGGACGCAGCCACGGAGTTCATGCCGAGCCAATGACCTTCGGGCTCAAGATCTTGAGCTGGCAACAGGAGCTGGTGCGCGGAAGCTCACGATTGCGTCGGGCGCGCGATGTCATCGGCTTCGGCCAGATCTCCGGCGCTGTCGGAACGTACAACACCGTTGATCCTGAAGTGGAGCGCCAAGCTGTCGAAGCGCTCGGCCTGAAGGTCGAGCCGGTGTCCACCCAGGTTGTGCCACGCGACCGTCACGCGGAGCTGTTGGGTCATCTGGCCGTGGTTGCCGCGACGATCGAGCGGATCGCCGTCGAGATTCGGAGCCTGCAGCGCACCGAGCTCCGCGAAGTGGAAGAGCCGTTCGGATCCACGCAGAAGGGTTCCTCGGTCATGCCCCACAAGCGCAACCCGATCAAGTGCGAGAACTTGGTCGGATTGGCCCGGCTGGTGCGCGCCTACGCCGGAACCGGGCTGGAGAACGTCGCGCTCTGGCACGAGCGCGACATCTCGCATTCCTCGGCCGAGCGCGTGGCGCTGGCTGACGCATGTACCTTGGTCGACTTCATGACCCATCGGATGCGCGGGGTGATCGAAGGCATGCAAGTCTATCCTGAGAACATGTTGCGCAATGTGGAACTCACTAACGGGCTGGTTTTTTCGAGCCGGGTGCTCGAGCGTCTGATCTTGGCGGGCGTCGTGCGGTCGCAGGCGTACGCGATCATCCAACGCAACGCGATGCTCTGCTGGGATACCGGTGAGTCCTTCCAGGCGGTGCTCGCCGCCGATGAGGAGCTCACCACCCAACTCGACACCGGGCAGATCGCCGAGTGCTTCGACCTTCGCCACGTGTTGCGCCATGTCGACTTGATTTTCAAGCGTGTCCTCGGCGAAGCCGCTGGCACCGAACAGGATGTCGGCGCGGGAGTCGACGAGGAGAGGGTGGTGACATGAAGGGGCAGGTGGTGGTGCGTCTGCGAGAAGAGGTGCTCGATCCCCAGGGGGTTACGATCGGCAAGGCGCTGGCCAACCTCGGATACGACAACGTGGCATCGTTGCGACAAGGGAAGATCTTCGATGTCGAGTTGGCCACCGACGACCCGCAGGAAGCGGAGCGCCAGCTCACCGCGATGGCCAAACAGCTGCTCGCCAATCCGGTAATCGAGACGTTCGAAGTGCACGTGGGATCGAAGGTGTAATGCGCGTCGGCGTGGTCTACTTTCCAGGCAGCAACTGCGAGCAGGACGCTGTATATGCCTGTCGCCAGGTGGGACTGGAGGCCGAGTACGTCTGGCACAAGCAATCTCTGATTGAGGGTTTCGGTGCCCTCATCCTGGCGGGTGGATTTTCCTACGGCGATCATCTCCGCTGCGGTGCGATTGCCTGCTCGTCGCCGATCATGCCCGCGGTCGAGCGATTTGCCGCCGATGGCGGCCTGGTGCTGGGGATTTGCAACGGCTTTCAGATTCTCGCCGAGATGGACATGATCCCCGGCACTCTGTTGGCGAACAACGGACTCAAGTTTCGTTGCCAAGACACCCTCATGCGTGTCGAGCGCAACGATTCGCCGTTCACCAACGCGTGCGAGGTCGGCCAGGTACTGCGCATCAACATGGCGCACTACGAGGGCAACTACTTTGCCGAGCCCGAGACTCTGCAGCGACTCGAGGCCAACGGCCAGGTGGTCATGCGCTTCGGTCCCGCCGCGGACGAATCCGGCGGCGAGTTCAACCCGAACGGGTCGATCGCCGACATCGCAGCGATCAGCAACGAAGCCGGTAACGTCATGGGTCTGATGCCGCATCCCGAGCGTGCCATGCAGTCCGCGCTCGGCTCGACCGACGGTCGTCTTGTGTTCGAGTCACTGCGGCGTGCGATCGACGCTCGCGATGGTGATAGCCAGGCTTTCGTTGCTCTCGAGGGGAAACCGGCCGGTGTCTGAAGCGCTCGAGCGAACGCTGCCGCTCGGAGCCGCCACCGACCAGAAGACCGCGGTCGAACACGGCATGACGGCCGACGAATACGCTCGTGTGGTCGAGATTCTCGGCCGAGCGCCGACCCTCACGGAGCTCGGCATGTATTCGGTAATGTGGTCGGAACACTGCTCATATAAGAGTTCGCGAGTGTACTTGAGAGAGCTTCCGAGTAGCGGGCCGGCGGTCCTGCAGGGGCCGGGCGAAAACGCTGGGGCTGTCGACCTCGGAGATGGTCTAGCGGGTGTCTTCAAGGTCGAGAGCCACAACCATCCGTCGTACATCGAGCCGTATCAAGGAGCAGCGACCGGCGTAGGCGGCATCCTCCGTGACATCTTCACGATGGGCGCACGGCCGCTGGCGCTGCTGGACTCTCTGCGCTTCGGCAAGCCGCAGGTCGGCAAGAACCGCCACTTGCTCGACGGAGTCGTGGGCGGTATCGCCGGCTATGGTAATTGCATGGGGGTACCGACGGTAGGCGGAGAGATCTACTTCGACGACAGTTACGATCACAATCCGCTGGTCAACGTCATGTGCTTCGGGGTCGCCGCGGCCGATCGCCTGATTCGAGCTCGGGCGGACGGACCCGGCAACCTGGTGATCTATGTGGGCGCGCGCACCGGACGGGACGGCATTTACGGCGTTAGCCTGCTGGCATCCGCTACCTTCGATGCCGAGGCCGAGGAGAAACGGCCAGCAGTGCAGGTCGGGGATCCGTTTACCGAAAAGCTACTCATGGAGGCTTGCCTGGAGCTCGTCGACAAGGACTTGCTGGTCGGCATGCAGGATCTGGGCGGCGCCGGACTGACCTGTTCGACGGCAGAGTTGTCGTCCAACTCAAGAACCGGCATGCGCATCGACATCGCCAAGGTACCCAGGCGCGAGTCTGGGTTGACGCCCTACGAGATCATGCTATCGGAGTCCCAGGAACGCATGATGCTGGTGGTGACCTCCGCGCAGCTCGAAGAGGTCATGGCGATATTCGACAAGTGGGATCTCGAAGCCGTGGTCATCGGACAGGTCACCGACGACGGCTTCGTCCAGGTATTCGACGACGGCGAGCTGGTGGCCGACGTTCCGGCGCGGTCCCTGGCCGAGGAAGGGCCGCGCTACGAACGTCCGTTTGTCCTTCCCGTGCCGCCGCCGTCGATCGGTGCCGGCGAGCTCAAGTGTGATCTCCATACTCATGACGTGTTGTTCCGGCTGCTGCGTGATCCGACCGTGGCATCGAAGCGATGGGTCTTTCAACAGTACGACCAGACGGTCCGCTTCAACACCGTGCAGCGTCCCGGAGGCGAGGCGGCAGTTATCTGGCTGAAGGAGTACGGCAGCGATGCAGCGGTGGCGTTGGCGATCGACGGAAACCCATGGTTTTCTGCCCTCGATGCGAAGCAGGGCGCCAAGCTCGCCGTTGCCGAGGCTTGCCGCAACGTCGCCTGCACCGGTGCCAAGCCACTCGGTATTACCAACTGTCTGAACTTCGGTAGTCCGGAGGTCGACGTTCGGATGGGTGAGTTTGTCGCCGCTGTCGAGGGCATCGCGGAAGCGTGCCTTGCGCTGGAGGTCCCGGTGACGGGCGGTAACGTATCGTTCTACAACGAGACCGCTGGACAGCCGATCTTGCCGACTTCGGTGGTGGGTGCCGTAGGTCGTCACGACCACTACGATCGTACCGTCGGTGCGGGATTTCTAAGTTCCGGTGACAAGGTCGTCTTGATTGGCGGTGCCGACACAGACGACCCTGGGCTGGGCGGTAGCGCCTATGTGCGCCTCGTTCATGCGGCACGGCCCGGTGCGCCACCGAGCCTCGATCTGGGACTCGAGGCGCGCCTGCACCGGTTGCTAGTGGAAGCCGCAAGCGCCGAGCTTTTGCGAAGCGCCAAGGATTGCAGTGACGGCGGCCTCGCGGTTGCGCTCGCAGAGACGTGCTTCGCGGTTGCCGACGGGGCCCGTGCCGATCGCAGCCTGGCATCGGTCGGTGAGGGTTCGGTCAAAGGCCTGCTCGGCGCGTACATCGAGCTCGACGCGAGTCCCGGCGACGACCATCACGCAGCGCTGTTCGGCGAAGCGCCAAGTCGCGTCGTGGTGACCACGCGCCCCGATGACGCTGAGCGGCTTGTCGATCTGGGTGCAGCGTACGGAGTGCCGGCGCGAGTCGTCGGTGAGGTGACCGAGGAGCCGAGGCTCCGTGTGATGGTGCAGGATCGGCCGGCGATCGAGCTCGGAGTGGATCTACTGTACACAGCGTGGGCCGGCGCCTTGGCGGCTGTGATGGAGCGCGCATAGTGTGCGGCGTCTTCGGTATCACCGGGCATCGTGAGGCCGGTCGGATCGCCTACCTTGGCATGTACGCGCTTCAGCATCGTGGGCAAGAGAGCGTCGGCATCGCCTCGGTCGATGGCGGCGCGATGTTTGTCGAGCGCGGCATGGGACACGTTGCCGACGTCCTTGACGAGGCCAGCCTCGACCGTCTGCCCGGTCGAGCGGCGATCGGCCATGTGCGCTATTCGACGTCGGGCGCGAGCAAGCTGCGGAATGCGCAGCCGATTCGCATCGGATCGCGCCACGGCACGATCGCGGTCGGCCACAATGGCAACCTGGTCAACGCCGACGTGCTTCGTAGGGCGCTCGAAGACAGCGGCGCGATCTTCACCTCCACCAGTGACACCGAGGTCATCCTCCATCTATTTGCTCGAAGTGAGCGGGACGATGTCGAATCAGCCCTGGTCGACGCCCTCGGTCGGGTCGAGGGTGCCTACAGCCTCACGGCGCTCACGCCATCGTTGTTGATCGGGGTGCGCGACCCTCTCGGCTTTTGGCCCTTGTCGATCGGTCATCTGGAGGGGGCGTTGGTACTGGCGTCGGAGACCACCGCGTTCGACCTCATCGGCGGCGAGTACATTCGTGATCTCGCTCCCGGCGAGGTGGTCGTGCTATCGGAGGAAGTGCGAGCCGAGGGCGAGGTGATCGATATCATCGCGGCGGGCCCCGGGGGGGCAACACTCGGCTATGTCTCCCACGCGCCTTGGCCGGCGAGAGCGCAGGCGAGGCACTGCATATTCGAGCACGTCTACTTCGCGCGTCCTGACAGCGTGCTCAACGGCGAGTCGGTGATGCGGGCACGCAAGCAGATGGGCCGATTCCTGGGCGCCCAAGCCCCAGTCGATGCCGACGTTGTCGTACCGGTCCCCGACGGTGGTGTGTACGCGGCCCAGGGTTATGCGGAAGTCACCGGCATTCCGCTCGAGCTGGCGCTGATTCGCAACCACTATGTCGGACGGACATTTATCGAGCCGCGACAGTCGATCCGACACTTTGGCGTCAAGGTGAAGCTCAACCCGGTGCGCGAGATAATCGCCAACAAGCGGGTTGTTCTGGTTGATGATTCGATCGTGCGTGGAACGACCAGCGGCAAGATCGTCGAGATGATGCGGAACGCCGGCGCCAGGGAGGTTCACTTCCGGGTATCGTCGCCGCCCTACGTGTCGCCTTGCTTCTACGGCATCGACACGCCGCTCAAGCAGGATTTGATCGCCGCCAACCATTCGCTCGACGAGGTGCGACGCTGGATCGCGGCCGACTCGCTGGCGTATCTCAGCCTCGATGGCTTGCAGGAGGCGGTGACGGATGGCGATCGCAAGTATTGCGTCGCCTGCTTCACCGGTGAATACCCCACGCCGTTGAGCACGGAGCTGACTTCCCAACTGGAGCACTTCGATCCGGCGGGCAACGGCCCGGCAGTCCCTGCGGCGGTCGGCGACGGCAACCCGCCTTGATCTCGGTGGTAACTTGCGCCGGCTGCTTGGAGGGTTAGCGTGACCGACACCCCGCCGCTGACGTACCGCGATGCCGGCGTCAACCGGGCCGCGGCGGACAGGGCGAAACAACGGATATCCGAGCTCGCTCGTAGTACGCATACCGACGGGGTGATCGGTGAGTTCGGTACGTTTGGAGGCTGTTTTCGCATTGAGCCCGACGCCGATGGCGTCGTTCTGGTGGCCTCCGCTGACGGTGTCGGGACCAAGCTCAAGGTCGCGGTGATGGCCGGGGTACATGACACCGTGGGGTATGACCTGGTCGCTCACTGCGCCGACGACATCCTCGCCCAGGGCGCCCTGCCACTGTTCTTTCTCGACTATTTGGCGCTCGGCGAGATGGAGCCTCGAGTGGTGGAGCAGGTGGTCGGCGGCGTGGCGCGGGCCTGCCGCGACGTTGGCTGTGTCTTGCTCGGAGGGGAGACTGCCGAGATGCCCGACATGTACGCGGCGGGCGAGTATGACCTGGCAGGCTTCATCGTCGGGCGGGCGTTGCACTCAGAGCCACTCAATGGCGCCAGCGTATGTCCGGGCGATCGTCTCTTGGGCTTGGCATCGAACGGACTGCACACCAATGGCTACTCGCTGGTACGCCGGATCCTGTTCGATGTCGCTGCCATGGATATCGATGCAAACGTGCCCGAATGGGGACGGAGCGTCGCGGAAGAACTGCTGCGGCCGCATCGTTCCTACGTTGCGGCGCTGCTGCCAGCGCTCAAGCGAGGCGATGTGAAGGGCTTGGCTCATGTCACCGGAGGCGGAATACCCAGCAACCTACCGCGCGCCTTACCCCCCGGCTGTGGGGCCCGCCTCGAAACCACGGCCTGGGAAGTGCCCGCGGTGTTCACTACTCTGGCGCGTCTTGGTAGCGTTCCCGATGACGACATGTGGGAGACGTTCAACATGGGGATCGGCATGATCGCTGTTGTGCGCACCGAGCGCGTCGACTCACTGACCGCGGAGTGGCGCCAAGCCGGCGAAGAGGTCTTCGAGATCGGTGAGGTGGTGACCGGGGACGGCGTCGCTCGTTGAGGCTCGGTATTCTGATCTCCGGCCGGGGCTCCAACATGGTTGCCATCGCCCGAACTTGCGAGGCGGCGAGCTACCCCGCAGAAGTCGCGATCGTCATCTCCAATCGGCCCGAGGCGGCGGGCGTGGCGCGTGCCGCCGAGTGTGGGTTGAAGACTGCGGTCGTCGACCACAACGACTACGAGAGCCGTGAGGATTTCGAGACGGTGCTCGTCCAGTTGCTGCGGGCTGAGCGGGTCGAGCTAGTGTGCCTGGCGGGGTTCATGCGGTTGCTAACCGCGCAGTTCATCGCTGCGTTCCCGCAGCAGATCTTGAACGTTCATCCGTCACTGTTGCCTGCTTTCCCAGGGTTGGACGCACAACAGCAGGCATTCGAGCATGGGGTGCGGTACTCCGGTTGCACCGTTCATCTGGTCAACGCCGAGTTAGACGCTGGGCCGATCGTCTGCCAGAGCGTGGTGGCGATAGAGCCCGGCGACACGGAGAACGTTCTCAGTGCCAGGATTCTCGAGCAGGAGCATCGACTCTATGGCGAGGCGATACGCTTGTTCGCGGAGAATCGTGTTTCGATCGTCGGTCGGCGTGTCGAGATCCGGCCCACCCGTAGCGTTCTCGACGGGGCGCGTCAAAGTACTACCAGCTCGGGGAGCTAGCAGGCGGTGGTGAAAGTGTGATGGGTCTGGCGACAGGGTCTTGCGAGGTGGAGGCAAGGAGAGAGGAGGAGGCGATGGTTACCCCATCGTTGACGAGGAACGACGCAGGATACGCGCGCAACCCCCCTGTCGCCCGAAGGGTTACGGTGATTTGGGGCCATCTGCAGCGTTGGCCTTCCTCGACGATGGCTAGGGCATTGCCAGTGTCAGGCCGCTTTCCATCTGGCCCCAACTCGCCGCAACCAGGCCCGCCACACTTCCACCACGGCCTGCTAGGGCATCGCCTGTGTCAGGCCGCCTTGCATCTGGCCCCAACTCGCCGTAACCAGACCCACCACACTTTCACCACGGCCTGCTAGCGTGTCGTTCCCATCGGTCAATGAACAGATGGACCTGCTGCGCCAGGGCGTCGTAGATCTGGTGAGCGAGAAGGAGCTCGTCGCCAAGCTCGAAGGCTCGCTTCAGCGTGGCACGCCCCTAGTGGTCAAGGTCGGGTTCGATCCGTCGGCACCCGATATCCATCTCGGTCACACCGTGGTCATACGGAAGATGAAGCAGTTTCAAGACCTCGGCCACGAGGTTGTGTTCGTCGTGGGGGACTTTACGGGCATGATCGGCGACCCCTCGGGTCGCTCCAAGACCCGGCCTCAGCTCACGCCCGAGGAGATCAAGGCGAACGCCGACACCTATCGCCGCCAGGCCTTTCGCATTCTCGACGCCGAGCGCTCTCGAACCGAGTTCAACTCGAAATGGCTGAATGAGCTTGGGGCCCCTGGAATCATCCGCCTGGCGGCCAAGTACACGGTGGCGCGGATGATGGAGCGCGATGATTTCAAGAAGCGGTACGAAAGCCAGCAGCCGATCGCCATCCACGAGTTCCTTTACCCGCTGGTGCAGGCCTACGACTCCGTGGCGCTGGCGGCCGACGTCGAGATGGGCGGCACCGACCAGCTCTTCAACCTGCTGGTAGGTCGCGACATCATGCGCGAGCATGGTCTGGAGCCGCAGGTGGTCATCACCATGCCGCTGCTGGTCGGCACCGACGGTGTTGACAAGATGAGCAAGTCGCTGGGCAATTAC
>CAXWPH010000015.1:2220000-2229119 GCA_963666055.2 Acidobacteriota bacterium
GACGCCTGCCCGGTGCCGGAAGGTTAAAGGGAAAGGTTAGCCAATCTTCGGAGAGGCGAAGCTTTGAACTGAAGCCCCGGTAAACGGCGGCCGTAACTATAACGGTCCTAAGGTAGCGAAATTCCTTGTCGGGTAAGTTCCGACCCGCACGAATGGCGCAACGATCTGGGCACTGTCTCGGCCAGTGGCTCGGCGAAACTGAAGCACCGGTGAAGATGCCGGTTACCCGCGGCAGGACAGAAAGACCCCGGCACCTTTACTACAGCCTAGTACTGGGTTTGGGTGTGTGGTGTGCAGGATAGGTGGGAGGCTTTGAAGCTGGGTCGCTAGACTCGGTGGAGCCACCGGTGAGATACCACCCTCCTCATATCAAAACTCTAACCCAGGTCCGTTATCCGGATCGGGGACAGTGCTAGGTGGGTAGTTTAACTGGGGCGGTTGCCTCCTAAAGAGTAACGGAGGCGCCCAAAGGTTCCCTCAGGCTGTTTGGAAATCAGCCGAAGAGTGTAAAGGCATAAGGGAGCTTGACTGCGAGACATACAGGTCGAGCAGGTGCGAAAGCAGGGCTTAGTGATCCGGCGGTTCCGCATGGAAGGGCCGTCGCTCAACGAATAAAAGGTACGCCGGGGATAACAGGCTTATCTCCCCCAAGAGTTCACATCGACGGGGAGGTTTGGCACCTCGATGTCGGCTCATCGCATCCTGGGGCTGAAGCAGGTCCCAAGGGTTCGGCTGTTCGCCGATTAAAGCGGTACGCGAGCTGGGTTTAGAACGTCGTGAGACAGTTCGGTCCTTATCCGCCGTGGGCGTAGGAGACTTGAGGGATGCCATCCCTAGTACGAGAGGACCGGGATGGCTGGAGCTCTCGTGTATCAGTTGTTCCGCCAGGAGCACTGCTGAGTAGCGATCTCCGGATGGGATAACCGCTGAAAGCATCTAAGCGGGAAGCCCGCCCCAAGATGAGGTCTCCCGGGGAGTTAATCCCCCTGAAGGGCCCTGAGAGACGATCAGGTTGATAGGCCGCAGGTGTAAGTACAGCAATGTACTCAGCCGAGCGGTACTAATCGCCCGTGTGGCTTGGCCATATCATTCACCGCGCGCAGATGTGCCAGTGAGGATGTATCAGTATGCGACATCACCACTGAATGTCACTGCGCGGTGAGCACGCTCGACCGATTCATTTCGGCAATGATTCATTCCGACATTTGAAATGTCGGCAGAGGTCGCATTGCGGCTTCTGGAGAAACAGAGCGTAGACGCGCAATACCTTGTCTATTCGAATTTTCCCGGTGTCTTTAGCAGAGAGGTCACACCCGTTCCCATTCCGAACACGGTAGTTAAGCTCTCTAGCGCCGATGGTACTGCATGGGCGACTGTGTGGGAGAGTAGGTCGTCGCCGGGTTATTCTCGAAGCCCCGGGCCGTCTTCGACGGCCCGGGGTTTCTCGTGTTGGAAGCGCCGTAGGCCCCTAGTGGTCAACGGATCGCCTCGATCCACCGTGTTAGCATCAGTTGATTCGACCCCAACGGATGGAGCATCCGAGAGCATGTCCGGGCATTCGAAGTGGGCCACCATCAAGCGCAAGAAGGCGGCCACAGACTCCGTCCGCAGCAAAATCTTCTCGCGCCTGGTCAAGGAAATCACCGTCGCAGCCAAGATGGGCGGCGGCGATCCTGACGCCAACCCACGCCTGCGTACCGCGATTGATGCCGCCAAGCGCGACAACATGCCGGTGGCGAATGTCGAGCGCGCGATTCAACGCGGCACCGGCGAGCTTCCGGGTGTTACGTACGAGGACGTCACATACGAGGGATTCGGCCCGGGCGGAGTGGCGATCTTGGTGCAGACGACCACCGACAATCGCCGGCGCACCGTGGCTGAGATCCGCAAACTGTTCGAGCGACGCGGCGGCAACCTGGGTGAGCCCAACACGGTTGCCTGGATGTTCAAACAGGCCGGCTACTTCCTGGTCGATGCGGCAACCGTAGAGGAGGATGCGCTGCTTGATGTGGCACTCGAGGCAGGAGCAGAGGACGTCTCGGTACAAGACGGTATGTACGAGGTCACCACTGCTCCCGGCGAGTTCCACGTCGTCAGGAAGGCGCTCGAGGAAGCTGGTATCGCTTGCGAAACGCAGGAGATCGCGATGCTTCCACAGAACCTCGTGACCCTCGCCGGCCGCGATGCCGAGCGGTGCCTGCAGCTGATGGAAGTTCTGGATGACCATGACGACGTGCAGAACGTCTGGTCGAACGCCGATCTCGACGAGGCGGTCGTCGGGCAGAGCGTGGCCGGCTGACGACCGCATGGCCGATCGGCGCGGTGCCCGTGTTCTCGGCATCGACCCGGGTTCTCGTGCTGCGGGTTACGGTGTTATCGATTCTCTCGGACAGCAGGCGCGCATCGTCGATCACGGCGTTATCCGGGTTCCGGCCGACCTGCCCTTGGCGCGACGCCTGATCCTGTTGTACCGCGAGCTTGCCGCGATCGTCGACCGGCACCGCCCCGATGAGGCGGCTATCGAAGAGGTCTTCAGTGCCCACAACGCACGCTCGGCCCTTGTTCTCGGTCAGGCGCGCGGCGTGCTCATGTTGGCCGCCGCCGATCGTTGCGAGGTGTTCGAGTACAGCGCCCGGGCGGTCAAGAAAGCGGTTGTTGGCTACGGACAGGCCGACAAGCAGCAGGTCGCGCAGATGATCAAGACGTTGCTGGGACTTCCAAAGGTTCCACCTCAGGATGCCGCCGACGCGCTGGCGATCGCCCTGTGCCACGTCAACAGCCGCGGTGTTCGGCGTCGGGTGGACGCGGCCCTGGCTGCGGGTCGCTGAGCAACGGATGATCGGCTCCCTCCGCGGCCGGCTGTGTCACAAGACCACTGACGGGATCATTATCGACGTCGGCGGCGTCGGCTATGCGGTTACCGTTCCTTTGTCTACATTCTACGAGCTCCCGGCTACCGACCACGACGTCAGGCTCCATATTCACACCTACGTTCGCGACGATGCGATCGAGCTCTACGGTTTCCGTACCAGCACCGAACAAGCTCTCTTCCAGTGCCTCATCAGCGTTTCTGGAATCGGTCCCAAGCTCGCCATAACGATTCTCTCGGGCATGGAGAGCGACACGCTGGTGTCGTCTATCGCCGACAGCGACATCGCACGCCTGATGAGCATTCCGGGAGTCGGCCGCAAGACCGCCGAGCGCATGGCGCTGGAGCTCAAGGACAAGGTGCTCGACGTGATGCCCGCGGCTCGCGAGACGACCGTCACCGGGGTGCGCGACGATGTGCTCTCCGCGTTGCTGAATCTGGGGTACCGTCGGCGTGACGCCGAGGCCGCATTGGAGGGGGTCGAGGAGCCCGCCGACGACTTCGAGACACTGCTGCGACAAACATTGAGGATGCTGGCGAAGTGAGCGAACGACTGGTGATGCCCGGTTCGCTCTCCGAGGAGGAGCGCTACGACGTCGCGCTGCGCCCACGCTCACTCGATCGCTACGTCGGTCAAACTCGCATAGTCGACAACCTCAGGGTCTTCATCACCGCCGCCAGGCAACGCGGCGAGCCGCTCGATCACGTCCTCCTGTTCGGACCGCCCGGCCTCGGCAAGACTACCCTCGCCAACATCATTGCTCACGAGATGCGGGTCGACCTGCGATCAACTTCGGGACCGGTGATCGAAAAAGTCGGCGATCTGGCGGCGATCCTCACCAACCTCGAGGACGACGCGCTCCTGTTCATCGATGAGATCCACCGTTTGTCAGCGGCTATCGAGGAAGTTCTCTATCCCGCGATGGAGGACTACCAGATCGATATCGTCATCGGCGAGGGCCCCAGCGCCCGCTCGGTCAAACTGCCGTTGCCCAGGTTCACGCTGGTGGGATCGACAACCCGAGCGGCGCTGTTGACGTCGCCTCTGCGTGGCCGGTTCGGTATCGTTTTTCGGCTCGATTACTACTCCCAGGACGAGCTTGCCCAAATCGTCGCCAACTCGGCGGAGCTTCTCGGCGTCGATCTAGGGCCGGAGGGTGGGCTGGAGATCGCGCGACGTTCTCGCGGTACCCCGCGCGTGGCCAATCGATTGCTCCGTCGAGTGCGGGACTACGCGCAGGTTCAGGGCGACGATCGGATCGACCAGGATGTGGCGCGCACCGCGCTGGCGCGGCTCGAGGTTGACGAGATCGGATTCGACGAGATCGATCGGCGCCTGCTGCTGACGGTGATCAACGATTTCTCGGGCGGACCAGTAGGGCTGAGCACCATTGCGGCATCGATCGGCGAAGATAAATCGGCGATCGAGGATGTTTATGAGCCCTACTTGATCCAGTTGGGCTTTCTTCAACGTACACAACGGGGTCGGGTAGCGACGGCGAAGGCGTATCGACACTTCGGCATCGTGCAGCGTCCGGACGGTGCCGGCCAGCCGCCGCTCTGGTAGCGGGCGGCATCGCTGGCGTGCCGCTCCGGCCGCCCCAATCAGCAGGCCGACATGAGGCCATGCAAGTAGCCGCATTCGACTACGAGCTGTCGCCGGAGCGGATTGCTCAGCAGCCAGCCGAGCGCCGGGATCACAGCCGGCTGATGGTTCTGACAGGGGCCAGGGGCGCCGGGGCCGCCTCGAGCCGGCGGCGTGAGCCGCCCGTCGACCTCTTGGACGGGAAGCTCGAGCACAGGCGTTTTCACCAACTCGCCGAGATCCTCACTCCCGGCGACCTACTGGTGGTCAACAACGCCCGCGTCGTGCCGGCTCGGCTCGACGCCAAGCGGGCGACAGGTGGCTCCGTGGAGCTGCTCATGGTGGCACCGTCGAGTTCGGGCGCGGCGCGCTGGCGCGTGCTGGCGCGGCCGGCGCGTCGCCTGCGCACGGGGGATGCGCTCCAACTGGCGGATGGCACAGCGTTGCGCGTTGTGGCCGTGAGATGCGACGGCGAGCGCGTGGTCGAGGCGCCTCCCGGCACGGATATCGAGGCTTTGATCGACCGGCTCGGCCGCATGCCATTGCCGCCCTACATTCATGCCGACAACACAGCAATACGGACACGACTCGATCGAGAACGCTACCAAACGGTCTATGCGACTGTCCCGGGAGCGGTCGCAGCTCCGACCGCCGGCCTTCACTTCACCGCGGACCTCATGGAAGGCCTGCGCCACCGGGGCATCGAGATAGTGTCCGTCACGCTGCGCGTCGGCACCGGGACCTTTCGACCGATTACTACCCGCAGCATTGACGACCATGTGATGCACGAAGAGGTATACGAGATCCCCGTGGAAACCGCCAACTCTGTCGCACGCGCACGGGCCGAGCGGCGTCGTGTGGTGGCGGTCGGAACAACGAGCGTTCGCACCCTCGAACACGCCGCTGACGCTGATGGCATCGTCGTCGCGGGTGCCGGAAGCGCCGATCTGTACGTTCGGCCGGGGTACCGCTTTCGAGTGGTCGATGCGATGATCACGAACTTCCATTTGCCTCGCTCAACCCCGCTGATGATGGTCGCCGCATTGGTTGGTCGCGCTCGACTGCTGGAGGCCTATGCTGCTGCCAACGAGCGTGGCTATCGTTTCTATTCCTACGGCGACGCCATGTTGTTATTGCCATGAGCTTTCAACGGGTCGGCAGCGTGCTGCCCGGCTTGGTGGCTCGTTGGATCGAAGATCCCGAGTTGCGCTGGAGGATCGTCCAGCGCGCCTGGAAGGACGCCACCGGCGATTCGGCGTCACGGCATTCGGTGGCCCGGTCGATGGAAGACGGTGTGCTTACAGTAGAAGTCGACGACCCGCGGTGGCGCCGTAGTCTCATCGAGTTGGAGTCGGAGATTCTGGCCAAACTGCGGGTTGCTCTCGGAAAGGACACAGTTCGGCGCATCGAATGGTCCTGAGAGAAGCCTTGGAGCGAGGTAGGTGAACAGGGTTCGGACGGCGCTGTTGTCTGTCTACGACAAGTCCGGCCTGGCGGATTTCTGCGGTCGTCTGTCCGCGCATGGCGTGCGCTTGATCTCAACCGGCGGCACCGCCCGCCATCTGTCTGACGCAGGGTTGGAAGTCACTCCGCTAGGAGAAGTCACCGGCCAGGGAGAGATGCTTGGCGGGCGTGTAAAGACGCTGCATCCGGCCGTGTTTGGCGGCATTCTGGCGCGACGAGAGGATGCCGCCCAGATGCGCGAGCTCGCTGATGCGGGGATTGATCCGATTGATCTCGTAGTAGTCAACCTTTACCCGTTCCGCTCCACGGTGGCTGCTCCCGAGCACCGTCTCATCGACGCGCTCGAGCAGATCGACATCGGCGGGGTCAGCTTGCTGCGGGCCGCCTACAAGAACTTCTCCGGGGTTGTCGTGGTGGTCGATCAGGCCGACTACGAGTCCGTGCTGGATGCCATAGACGCCGGAGAGATCAGCTTGTCGCAGCGGCTTGGATGGGCCCGCAAGGCAGTCGAGCACACGGCAAGCTACGAAGCTGCGATCTGCAACTATCTGAGCGGCATCGATGTGGCCGGTGTGGAGCTCGAATCGTCGCCTCAACACACCGCGCATCCGGACTCGCTGGCGCTCGTCTATCGGCAGCGCGCGACGCTACGGTACGGCGAGAACCCACACCAGTCGGCAGCGGTCTATGCCGCGTCGGGCGCGGCAGCAGCCGGCCTGCTGGGGGCGGAGCAACTCCAGGGGAGGGAACTGTCTTTCAACAACTATCTGGATGCAGATACCGCCTGGAAGCTCGCCTGGGCGCTGCCGTCACCCGGTGTCATGATTATCAAGCATTCGAACCCTTGTGGCGCCGCGATCGCCGCCACACCAGCCGAGGCCTACCGTAGGGCGCGCGCCACTGATCCGATTTCGGCCTTCGGTGGCGTCGTCGGGCTCAACTGCACGGTCGACGCCAAGGTCGCCGCGGAGATCGTTACGACCTTCATCGAGGTCGTCATCGCTCCGGGGTTCGAAGACGAAGCGTTACGGATGCTCAGCTCGAAACCGGACCTGCGGTTGCTGCGGGCGGCGGCGCCGAGCAGGGATCTGCAAAGTCTTCCCGAGCTGCGCCAGGTTTCCGGTGGCCTCCTGGTGCAAGGGCCCGACACGCTGTCCGCCGATCGCTGGGAGGTGGTTAGCCAGCGACAGCCTAGCGCCGAACAGGATGCGGACCTACGTTTCCTTTGGGGCTTGATCCCGGGAGTGAAATCCAACGCCATTGTGATCGGACGCGCTGGTCAGATGCTCGGTGTCGGCGCGGGTCAGATGAGTCGCGTCGATTCATGCCGGTTCGCTGTCTGGAAGGCGGTCGAGGCCGGGCATGACCTTGATGGCGCCGCCGCCGCTTCCGATGCCTTCTTTCCGTTTGCCGACGGAGTCGAAGCGCTAGCGGAGGCCGGCGTCGCGGCGATCGTCCAACCTGGCGGCTCGAAGCGCGACGACGAGGTCATCGCCGCCGCCAATCGCCGGGGTCTGGTACTGGTGCACACCGGCACGCGCCACTTCCGCCACTAGTCGTCTGTTACAGGCCACTAGCAGTCGGCATGATGCGGCACCGCCTTGCCGTCGATTGTCGCGGCGACCCACGGCCCGTGGGGCATCTCCCGACTACGCTTTGACCACCCGCGTGCCGCTGAGTCGGTCGTGCAGGGCGCGATGCTCGGCGTCCTTGAGCGCCGGGATCAACCCCAGCCCGGCAGGAAGCATCGCGGCGGCATAACTAAGCGTCCGCACGGCTGCTTTGCCATAACCGACCCGGAAGCGGTCGGACCCGATGACACGGATTCGCATCGCCATCTTGCCGAGCGTCTGGCCGCAGGTGCCCACGAAGAGAATCCCGTAGCCGAAGCCGAAGATCAGCCACGCAGCGGCGAACGGAACCGGTGCCGCTTGGACGAACGACCATACGCCAGTGCCGGCCGCACTCGCTCCGCCGAACATCAGCAATACGGCGATCGTCGTCAGCACCAGCGTGTCGGCGAGGGCCGAGAACACCCGATCTGATATTGGCGCTGTCGGATCCATCGGGTCGCGTTGGGCATCCAGGATCGTGTCGGCATCGGAAGGTGCTTCGAGGTCCCATTCCATTGCCGTGTCCGTCGGTAGGGGTGCGAGCTCTGGTGGTGAGCCCTCTGCTCCAATCAACGCGGCTGTTTCAATCGGTGCGGTCTCGGCCGGATCGAACAGGCCCGGGAAGCGGCGGGGGCTGTGGTCTTCAGGCTCCGTGGTCTCCGTCGCCGCTCCGCTGTCTTCTCGAGAGGATTCCGGCGCCGGGTCCGATTGCTGCTCGACCCACGTCGGCGTCTCGGAAGCCAGCCCGCCCTGCCCTGGGGCGCTTGCCGGCTCGACCGCCACAGCGCGCGGCTCAGCGGGTGGGGTATCGGTGCCCGCCCGGACTGGTGGATTCTCGACAACCGGGATCGTGGTCTTCTTTGGCCGTTCGTCAAAGCTCGATCGCGGCACCGGTAGCTTCCCGGCAGAGTATTCGCCCACGATGTGAACGTCGCGCGAAGCCAAGTCCACCGGTTCCACCGAGGTCTCGGGCTCGGTCGTGGAGACGGTAG
This sequence comes from Acidobacteriota bacterium, assembly GCA_963666055.2. Taxonomy (GTDB): domain Bacteria; phylum Acidobacteriota; class UBA890; order UBA890; family WLXD01; genus DASCOT01. Next base: position 2,228,524 of record CAXWPH010000015.1, read on the forward strand.
CCCTCGACGGGCGATCCTCGTCCGCAGCGGGCTTGGCCTTCGACCGTGTGCTCGTTTCGTGTGCCGGTGGCGCCTGCTGCAGCGGATCGCCGGCGAGTAGCGCGTCGGCGTTGAGTTGCCCGGGGGTGTTCGCGGCGAAGGCCCCAGCGGCTTGATCGTCGCGCTGACGAGGAAGCGCCCAAGCCGGGATATCGACGTCCGATAGCTCGTTAGGTATCGCATCCAGATCGGGCGGAGGAGGTGGCTGCGTGATCGGTGCCGTAGTCTCGATGGTTCCCTGCATCTTTGCCCAACCGGGCGTCTCGGTCCGGAAGCCGTCAAGAGGCGGGGGGATCTGTCGGTTCGCCTGGGGGCTCGTTGGCGCTCGCTTCCGGGGCTTTTTCGACGGTCTCGTTCAGCGGGTTGTCATCGATGAGTTGGGCCTCATCCTGGAACAGCGGTACGGTGTCGCCGGGTGGTGTGTCCGGGGCCTCATCAAACAGCGGCGCGGTGTCGCCGTATACCGGGGCCTCGAGAAACTGTTCGGCAGGCGACGACTCCTCGATGCCTCCATCGTGGTCGAACTGGGCGAGGTCCGCATCGGGTGCGCTCATCGT